>CAWAIG010000009.1:0-980627 GCA_963782135.1 uncultured Acidobacteriota bacterium | reverse complement strand
AAATAGCGCTCATTTTGCATTGAAAGCCCAGACAATGGGCCACGCGACAGCGAACGGGAGGTGGACGGAGATGATGCGAGATCTGAGAGCGTTCGCAATGGCGGCGGCATTGCTCGTCGCCGTGGCCGCGGCCGGGCCAGCAGCAGCCCAAAAACCCGGCGGTATCCTGAATCCGGCGGTGATCCTGACCGACCAACTGAAGGAGGTCTACATCGACGGCGAGCTCGAAACGATCGATACCACCAACTGGCTTCCCAAGGTCATGCGCAAGGACTACATCGTCGGACTGACCGGACAGGGCAGCGGGGTCGACCCCGACCTCAGTCTCAACCTGGCTTACCGGTGCGGCGGGGCGCTGAACTATAACGGCTACTGCAGTCCCGAGGTCGACAAGCTGATCGATCAGCAATCCGTAGAGGCCGACACCCAAAGGCGTAAAAAGCTGGTGTGGGAAATCGAGCGAAGATTGGCGGAAGACGGCGCCCGGCCCATCATCTTTTACGACCGCCGCGCGACCTGCTGGCAGCCTTATGTGAAAGGGTAGACGATGATGGTCAACAGCATCATCAACGGTGCCCGCATGGAGGACGTCTGGCTCGATCAATGACTATTCACGGGGCAAACGACAATGAAGCGAGATCGGCGCAGGCTCTCATCAGCAGGGGCGTTATTGGCAGCGATAGCCGCGGCTGCCCCGGCCGCCGCTCAGAAACAAGGCGGCATCCTGCACGCGGGTCATTTTGACAGCCCGGCCAGCGTGTCGATGCTCGAGGAATCGACGCTCGCCGTAAACCGCCCGATGATGGGGGTCTTCAACAATCTGGTGATGTTCGACCAAGAGGTCGCGCAGAACAGCCCGCAATCGATCGTCCCGGATCTGGCGACGGGGTGGAGTTGGAACGAAGAGGGCACCGAGCTGACAATGCCGCTGCGCCGCGGCGTCAAGTGGCACGACGGCCGGCCGTTTACTGCCAAAGACGTCAAATGCACCTGGGATCTGTTGACCGGCACAGGGAACGACAAGCTTCGCATCAACCCGCGCAAATCCTGGTATGACAACCTCGATGCCGTGACCGTCAACGGCGATTTCGAGGTCATCTTCCGGCTGAAACGGCCACAACCCTCGTTTCTGACGCTGCTGGCATCGGGATGGTCGCCGGTTTATCCCTGTCACGTGCCGGCGCGCGACATGCGCCTCCACCCCATCGGCACCGGCCCGTTCAAATTCGTCGAGTTCAAGCCGAACGTGTCGATCACGCTCACCCGCAATCACGATTACTGGAAACCGGGCAGACCCTATCTCGACGGCGTCGAATGGACCATCGTCAAGGATACCGTCGACGCGGCTCTTGAGCTTCATCGCCGGCCAGGCGGATGTCTATTTCGGCGTTACCTTCCCGCAGCTCCAGGACGTCAAGAGAGAGATACCGGACGCGGTCTGTGACGATTACCTGGTGAATGGCAGCCGCAACCTGATTGTCAACCGCGCGGCGCCGCCCTTCGACAACCCTGATCTCAGGCGCGCGATGTCGTTGACGTTGGACCGTCAGGCGTTCATCGACATCATCGGCCAGGGGCAGGGCGCGATCGGCGGACCGATGGAGCCGCCGCCCGAGGGATTGTGGGGCATGCCGGCCGAGATGCTAAAGGCGCTGCCGGGCTACGGCCCCGATATCGCGCAGCGGCGCGCCGAAGCGCGGCAGATCATGGAGAAGCTCGGCTACGGCCCCGACAAGCGGCTTGCCGTCACCGTCGCTGCGCGCAATGTTCCGCCCTGGCGCGACCCGGCGTTGATCCTGATCGACCAGCTGAGAGAGATCTATATCGACGGCGAGCTCGAGCCGGTCGACACGACGCAATGGTATCCGCGGCTGATGCGCAAGGATTACAAAATCGGGCTCAACGTCACCGAAAGCGAGGTCGACGATCCCGATGCGCAATTCTATGAGAATTACAAATGCGGCGCGTTGCGCAATTACACCGGCTATTGCAACGAATCGGTCGACGAGTTGATCGACCGCCAATCGCGGGAACTGAGCGCCGACAAGCGGCGGCAGCTGGTTTGGCAAATCGAGAGGAAGCTGATCGAAGAAGATGCGCGCCCGGATATCTTATACGTGCGCGGCATCACCTGCCGGCGGCCCTACGTCAAGGATCTGATCAGCATGGTCAACAGCATCTACAACGGCTCGCGCTTCGAGGACGTCTGGCTGGACAAGTAGCTTTCGCAATGCATTACCGTCACCCTGCGAAAGCGGGGGTCCAGGGCCACCGCAGAGAACGAGGACCCCCTGGATTCCCGCTTGCGCGGGAATGACAAGGAAAGAGCAGTATGGCACTGGGAGGCAAATGATGCTCAATCTGCGTGCCGGACGGTGGTTGCGGTGCTGTTCGCGGTCTCCGCCGCCGCCGGCGTCCGCCCAGAAGCAGGGCGGCATTCTCAGAATGTACAGCCCCGACAGCCCGGCGAGCATGTCCATCTTGGAGGAGGCCACGGTCTTTGCCGAGGGTCCCATGATGGGGGTCTTCAACAACCTCGTCATGTTCGACCAGCATGTGAAGCAGAACAGCCTCAGCTCAATCGTGCCCGATCTGGCGACCGGCTGGTCGTGGAACGAGGACGGCACCGAACTGACCTTCCCGCTGCGGCAAGGCGTCAAATGGCACGACGGCAAGCCGTTCACGGCGGCGGACGTCAAGTGCACTTGGGACCTGACCAGCGGCCGGGCGAGCGAGAAGCTGCGCGTCAATCCCCGCAAGTCCTCATACAGGAACCTGGACCAGGTCACGACAAACGGCGATTACGAGGTCACTTTTCATCTGAAGCGGCCGCAGCCGGCTTTTTTGACGACCCTCGCCTCGGGGTATGCTCCGATCTACCCGTGCCACATACCGGCACGTGACATGCGAAGCCATCCGATCGGCACTGGCCCGTTCAAATTCGTCGAATTCAAGCCCAACGAGTACATCAAGGTAACGCGAAACGCGGATTATTGGAAACCGGGCCGGCCCTATCTCGACGGCATTGAATATACGATCATCAAGAACCTGTCGACCGCGACATTGGCGTTCACCGCCGGGAAGTTCGACATGACTTTCCCCTTTAGCCTCACGGTCGCGCTCGAAAAGAACATAGAAAGGGAAATGCCGCAGGCGATCTGCGAGCAGTCGCCGGGCAGCATAAACCGCAACCTGATCGTCAACCGCGACAAGCCACCCTTTGACAATCCCGAGCTGCGCCGCGCGATGGCGCTAAGCTTGGATCGCAAGGCCTTCATCGACATTATCAGCGAAGGGCAAGGTGAGATCGGCGGCGTGATGCAGCCCGCGCCCGGCGGAATCTGGGGCATGCCGCCGGATCTGCTGAAGACGCTGCCGGGTTATGATCCCGATATCCAAAAAAACCGAACGCAGGCTCGCCAGATCATGGAAGGGCTCGGCTACGGCCCCAATAACCGGCTGCAGATCAAAGTGACGGCGCGCGACCTTCCCTATTACCGGGACCCGGCGGTGATCCTGATCGACCATCTGAAGGAGGTCTATATCGACGGCGCGCTCGAAACGATCGACACCACCAACTGGCTACCGAAGGTTATGCGGAAGGATTACATCGTCGGTCTCAACCTCTCGGGAAGCGGGCCCGATCCCGACCAGAACCTCTACCTGGCATACGGCTGCGGCGGGGATCTGAACTATAACGGTTATTGCAGTCCGCAGGTCGACGAACTGATCGAGCAGCAGTCGATGGAGGCCGACGAGGCGCGGCGCAAGCAACTGGTCTGGGCGATCGAACGCAAGCTGGCCGAGGACGGCGCCCGGCCGATCATCTTCTATTCGCGCGGCGGGACGTGCTGGCAGCCCTACGTCAAAGGGCTGACCCTCATGGTCAACAGCATCTTCAACGGCAATCGTCGGGAAGACGTCTGGCTCGATAAATAAATGCGCTAAAGGCGGGGCTAGGCGCGATCAGCGCGGCCGTAATGGCGGTCGCCAGCCCGGATTTCTCATATAGGCCCGGTTCCGACGACACCGTGCGCCCCTCGCCGCGATCACCTCCCTCTCCCCGCTCGCGGGGCGGGGGTATAGATATATCGACCAAACTGGGCCACCCTAAACAACCATGACGAGAGTCGGTTGGGCTAAGCCTCCGGTTACGAGCAACCGGCCGGCTCCGCTGCGCCGCTCAGCTCGGCTTGGAAAGGTGCCGGATAGGCGCCGCGGATGGGCAAAATTATCCCGACCAAACTGGGCCACCCACGGGAACCGATCATAAGGAAGAACAAACACAACCGAGATTGAGCCGCCGGAGCCGACTGCGATTTGGGTCAGCCGGCGGCCAACTCGGGGGGGGGAGCATGCGAGGGGGAGCTGGGGAGGCTAGGGCTGATCTCGGCCGGGCGTGCCTCAGCTTGCGGTAGCGGGTCGCTGTGAGCGGCGCGGAGGGGGCCCAAGCGGAAGAAACGAAGAAACGGCGGCTGCGTGTGGCGAGTTGGTGGTCCGAGGGCCGGGAGCCCCTGATCATCGGTCGATGCCGATCGGCTTCCGGCCCTGACCCGCGGATGCGAGCCGGCGGGCGGCTCGGCTGGCGTGCCAGGGTCGGGCTCGTTTGGGGCTAGGGCTGAGCTGATCTCCGATGATGGCCGGCCGGGTGCACCGTGCCGAGGGTGGCCCTGTCGCGGGAGCAGCTACGGGCGATCCTAAAGGAAGAAGCGCAGCCGCGGCCGAAGACGATCGCGAAGCTGCTGCGGGCGATCTCTGACCCAACTTCCGCAGTCCATCGAGGGCGGCGTTAGGAAGCCCGCAGAAATCCTCGGGTGCCTTCGACCTAAATCGGATTGTGGTGCTAAATTATCCTTTTATGTTTAGCGGAAGCGCTTGACATATAGATATATGTTGTGGTGCCTTCTGGGTGAGCCCCAGGGGACGCCCATGTTCGTCCGAGTCTAGAAGATCGGCGGCTACGAGTATCTCTACCTCGTTGAGAACGCGCGCGAGGGCGGCCGCCATGTGCAACGGGTGATCAAAGTGCTGGGTCGGCGCGACGAAGTCGAGGCCGCAGGAACACTGGACTCGCTGATTGCTTCGGCGGCACGGCATTCGCGGCGCTCGATCGTGCTGTCGAACTTCTACCGCGGCGACCTGGCGCCGTTGCGCCGCAGCAGCATTGGGCCTGACCTGATGTTCGGCCGGCTCTGGCAGGAGACCGGCTGCCGTGACGTGTTGAAGGGCCTGCTGGCGGAGCGGCGCTTCGGCTTTGATGTCGAGCGGGCGATCTATCTCACAGTCGTCCACCGGCTGATGGTTTCCGGTTCCGACCGACATGCCAGCGGTTGGCAGTGCAGCTTCCGCCTGCCGGGCGTGGCGGAATTGACGCTCGATCAGGCCTACAAGGCCATGGCCTGGCTTGGCGAGGAGATCGGCGAGGGGCGATGGATGACCGATGCCGTCGAAGAGGCGCTCTACCGTCAGCGACAGGACCTCTTCGGTAAGGTGTCGATTGCGTTCTTCGACACGACCTCACTCTACTTCGAGGGCGCGGGCGGCGCGAAGCTTGGCCAACGCGGCCATTCGAAGGACTACCGGCCGCACTTGAAGCAGGTGGTGCTGGGCATCGTCCTCGACGGCAGCGACCGCCCCATTGCCTCCTTCCTGTGGCCCGGCAATACCGCCGATGTGACGACGCTGGTGCCGGTGGTCGAGCGCCTCCAGGAGCGTTTCGCTATCAAGAAGGCCTGCGTTGTCGCCGACCGCGGCATGATCAGCGCCGCTACCATCACGGCGCTGGAGGAACGCGGGATCGACTATATCCTGGGTGTGCGCGAGCGCTCGATCCGCGAGGTTCGTGAGCAGGTCATTGAGGACGACGGGGTCACGATCCCGCTGCTCATCCCCCGCCAGAAAGGCCACACGCTGCTCGACATCGGCGAGGTCACCCGGGGCGGCCGGCGCTATATCTTGTGCCGCAACGAGGAGCAGGCCAAGAAAGACGCCGAGACCCGGGCGGCGCTCATCGCCGGCCTCGCGAACAAGCTCGCCCAAGGCAACAAAGCGCTCGTCGCCAATACCGGATATCGCCGCTTTCTCAAAGAACCGGACGGCGAGGGCTTCGTCATCGACCCCGCCAAAGTCGCGGCTGACGCCCGCTTCGACGGTCTCTTTGTGCTGCGCACCAGCACCAAGCTCTCGGCACTGCGGGTGGCGCTGCGCTACCGCAAATTGCTCGCCGTCGAAGACAGCTTCAAAACCGCCAAAGCCGTTCTCGCCACCCGACCCATCTTCCACCGAACCGATGCCGCCGTGCGCGGCCACATCTTCTGCACCTTTCTCGCCCTGGTCCTGCGTCACGAACTGGTTGATCGGCTCGCAGACCGCGGCACCAAGCCGCTCGAATGGCAGTCGATCATCGACGACCTTGCCGACCTCAGCGAGGTCGAGGTCGAGCAGGACGGCCGCCGCGCCAAGCTCAGGACTGCCCCCGGTCCGACCATCGACCCCCTTTGCCGCGCACTCGGCATCACCCTACCGCCGGTCTTTGAGGAACTCCCGCACTCCGCCACGCCCGACCCCGTCCCATAGCTCTCTGTGGTGCCTAAAGCGCCTAGCCGGCGCTAACCCACTCATATGACGGCGTTTTTTCGAAGCTGGTGCGGAAGTTGGGTCAGAGTGGCCCAGTTTGGTCGGTATATCTTTACCCCCCGCTCGCGGGGCGGGGAGTCCGGGATCAGGAACCCGATACACCTAGCGATGTGAGAAATCAGGATCAGTGTTCCGATTGTGTAAAAACGCAATTTTCTTCATTGACAATAACCTTACCTTTATGATATCGTGGCAACGATGTGGATTGCGTCACTCGACGCGCCAAACCGATTTCCGGCGGGCGTCCCACCGCGGATATTCTGCCATTTTCTGATCAAAAACAGCGGGAAAAGCGCGGAAGAATAGCGGGCGCCACCGCTGTTCTTGCCGGCGTCAAACCGTCGGCGGTCCACAATTGCCGCGGAGAACGACATGTCGACAGCTGATAATGTGTTGCAGAAAACAGCAAAAACAGCGAGAGGTGGCGTTCATGATCGTGCCGTCAATCGGGCCGACATCATCGTTGGCGCCCGCCTCCGGGCGCTCGACCGTGAGAGCGTGGAACGGCTAAAAGAATCGATCTCCAAGATCGGATTGAAGACGCCGATTTCGGTTCGATCAAGCGAGCAAGGCTGGACGCTCGTCTCGGGTCGTCATCGGTTAGAGGCCTGCATCGAGCTCGGGATGGATGAGATCCCGGTTGTTGCGGAGACGGGTTCGGAACTCGAGGCTCGCCTCTGGGAAATCGCGGAAAATCTTCATCGCGCCGAACTGACCGCATTGGAGCGGGCCGAGCACATCAGCCAATGGATCAGGCTGAGGGGCGAGAGCAGTGCCGGTGAGCCCTGCGATCAAGCCGCTGACAAACTGGGCCAAGTTGGGCCAGTTTCCGAGTTGGATAGAGCTGCGCCAGCGACGCAGCTCCCCGCTCGGGGCGGACGCGGTCGCGAAGGCGGCGTTCGTGCCGCCGCCCGTGAACTCGGCATCTCGCGAACCGATGCTCAGCGCGCGGTTCACCGTGTCCATCGCATCGCACCGGGTGTGCGGAACGCACTGCGCGACATGCCGGAGATCGCCGACAACGGGGCTGAGCTCGATGCGCTCGCCGCCTTACCGGCAGAGCAGCAAGCCGCCGCGGTTGCCGCGGTCAAGAACGGCGGGGCGCCGAACCTACGCGCCGCGATCGCGACGACTGCCGAGCCAACCGGTCGTGCCGTCGCAAATGCCGACAAGCCGCTCGACGCGATGCTGGAACAGATCCGACGGCTCGGCCAGGACGACCGGAAAAGGCTATGGGATGCCCTTGCCGATCAGTGGCACGAGGAAATCAGCCGAGCGTTCACCTGCCGGCTTCCCCAGCCGGTCGCGAACGAGATTGCCGAGCCCGTAATGGCATCGCCGCGGGTCATCGAGGAGGGCGGCAACAAGACCGACGAAACCCGGCGGCGGGAGGCGCTGAACGCCCGCGCCACGCCGAGCCATCCCGAGGTCAGGGGCGGCCCGGTCCAACCGATCAACGGCCCGCTCTGCGAGCGGGTTTATGCGATAGGCAGTGTCGAATGGGCGGAGCAGCAGCGGCGGCGAGCAAATGGCGTTTGACGGCGCCGAGATCAGGTGCGAGGCAAAACGCCTCGGGTTCAGGCGCTGCGTGTCGCGGCCGCTCGAAGCGCCGGGTTTCAATCATTAGGAGAAATCCCGCTGCAGATTTGCTGCAGGTGCAGCAGCAAGTAACAATCGACTCAAGCTAAGGTTGCAGCCGGCGACCGGCGAGATCACGGAGATGCGATCGACCGGCCTCGACCGCATGCTATCCTCGCGAGTCGATGCCCCGCAAAACCGCCACGCCGCAGGTGAGGGAGGAGAGCCGTGGCATCCTATCTGGTGCGGCGTTTCGGCCTGATGCTCCTGACATTGTTCGGGATCTCGGTGATCATCTTTGTGATGCTGCGGGTCGCCCCGGGCAACATCGCCGACATCCTGTTCGACGCCGCGGGCTTCGTCGACCCGGCCGAGAAGGCGCAGATCATGAAGGACCTCGGCCTCGACCAGCCGATGCCGGTCCAATATGCGAGTTGGATCGGCGGATTGTTGCAGGGCGACCTCGGCTATTCCTACGTGACCGATCGACCGGCCCTCGCCGAGATCCTGCCGCGCATCCCGATCACCGCCAGGATCGCGGGGCTGGCCTTGTGTCTTCGCCGCGCTGATCGGCATCCCGCTCGGGGTCATCAGCGCCGTCAAGCAGAATACCCGCCTCGACTATATCTTGCGGGTGCTTTCCCTCTCAGCGCTGTCGATGCCGGCCTTCTGGCTCGGATTGTTGGTCCTGATGTTTTTTGTCAGCTATTTCGGCACGATCCCGATCTACAGCGATGCGCCGCAGAGTTTCGGGGCCGCTCTCGTCATGTACAGCGTGCCGGCCGCCGTCGTCGGGTTCCGCAGCCAGGCCTTGATACTGCGGCTGACGCGCTCGTCGATGCTCGAAGTGTTGCGCCAGGACTATATCCGCACCGCGCGCTCCAAGGGCGCCTCGGAAAACGTCGTCAACTACCACCACGCGCTGAAGAACGCGGTATTGCCGGTCGTCACCGTGATCGGCCTCGAGGCCGCGTTTCTGATGGGCGGGCTGGTCGTTATCGAGACCGTATTCAACATTCCAGGGGTGGCGCGGTTTCTTGTCGAAGCGATCCGCTGGCGCGATTACCCGATCGTGCAGAACCTGATCATGTACATCGCGATCATCGTCGTCATTGTCAACTTCACCGTCGACATGCTGTACGCGGCATTGGATCCGCGGATCAAATATTCGGACTGAGCCGGAGAAATGCCGTGAGCAGCATCGACTACCGCGCGGAACTGGCCAAGGCCGGCGCGAACGTCGACAGCCGCTGGGCCAAACTGCGCTTTCTCGCGCGCCGCTATCCTTTGGGCGCGGCTGGCGCCGTGATCATGGCGGTTTGCGTCTTTGCCGCCGTGTTCGCCAATTACATCACCGTTTACGATCCGCTGTCGACGAATGCGGCGTTGTCGCTGGCGCGGCCCTCCGCGCAGCACTGGCTCGGCTGCGACTTCATGGGACGGGACGTCTATAGCCGCATCGTCTACGGCGCCCGCATCTCGCTGGCCGTCGGCCTCGGCTCGATGGGTCTGGGGCTCACCTGCGGCGTCATCATCGGGCTGACGTCCGGCTATCTCGGCGGCTGGGTCGACCTGGCCGCCCAGCGCCTGATCGACATCCTGCAATCGCTGCCATTGCTCGTCATGGCGTTGTTGATGACCGCCTCGCTGGGGCCCTCGCTCAGGAACACGATCATCGCGATCTCGATCGCGCTGATCCCCTCTTCGGCCCGCGTCGTCCGCGCGAACACGCTCTCCCTCCGCGAGCAACCCTTTGTCGAGTTGGCCAAGGCGATCGGCATGAGCGAATTGCGGATCGCGTTCCGGCATGTGCTCCCCAACACCCTGGCGCCGCTGATCGTGCTGGCGACCGCGCAGCTCGGCGCGACGATCTTGATCGAGGCGGCGCTGTCGTTCCTCGGGCTCGGCGTCCCCGAGCCGCATCCCTCGTGGGGCCGCATGCTGTCGGAATCGGCAGCCGAATACGTCCGCACCGCGCCCTGGCTGGTGATCTTTCCCGGCCTTGCAATCAGCTTGTCGTGTTCGGGACGAACCTTTTTGGCGATGCGCTGCGCGACATCCTCGACCCGCGTCAGCGCAGCTGATCGCCGTCCCGTCGACGTCAGAACGATAAAACGGCGGGATGCCTCGGATGGCGAATGACGAGACGACGATCGACCGCACGGCGTCGCCCGCCTACGCGATGACAAAAACGGCCGAGCAAGCCGGTACGGTGATCGAGGTCAAGGGACTGCAGACCTACCTCTTCACCCGCTCGGGCATCGTCAAGGCGGTGGACGATGTCTCGTTCTCGCTGCGGCGGGGCGAAACCTTGGCGGTGGTCGGCGAGTCCGGCTGCGGCAAGTCGATGACGGCGCTGTCGATCATGCGGCTGGTCCCCAACCCTCCGGGCAAGATCGTCGGCGGCACGATCACGCTCGAGGGCAAGGACCTGCTGCAGCTCGATGAAGCCGAAATGCGCGACATCCGCGGCAACGAGATCTCGATGATCTTCCAGGAGCCGATGACCTCGCTCAATCCGGTGATGACGATCGGCCACCAGATCGCCGAGGCGCTGCGGCTGCATCAGGATCTGTCGAAGACCGCCGCCAACGAGAAGGCGGTGGACATGCTGCGGCTCGTCAAGATCCCCGAGCCGGCGCAGCGCGCGCGGGAATATCCGCATCAACTCTCGGGCGGCATGCGGCAGCGGGCGATGATCGCGATGGCGCTGGCCTGCAACCCGCGGGTGCTGATCGCCGACGAGCCGACGACCGCCCTCGACGTGACGATCCAGGCGCAGATCCTCGACCTGATCCTGGAATTGCAGAAAGAGCTCGGCACCGCGCTGATCCTGATCACGCACAATCTCGGCGTCGTCGCCGAGACGGCGCAACGCGTGATCGTGATGTATGCCGGGAAGAAGGTCGAAGAGGCCGAGGTCGACGCGCTGTTCGCGCAGCCGCTCCATCCCTACACGCACGGCTTGCTGGCGTCGATCCCGCGTCTCGAGATCATGGCGGGGCGAAACTCATGCCTCCGTCGAGCGGCTGAAGGAAATCCCCGGCATGGTGCCGGCGCTGAACAATCTCCCGCCGGGCTGCACGTTCGCCCCGCGCTGCGCCTTTGCCGATGACCGCTGCCGCGCGCAATTCCCCCCCTATGAGCAATTGCGGCCGGGGCATTGGGCGGCCTGCTGGCATTCGGAGAGGCTCTATGGGGCGGGATGGCTAGTGCTCTGATACCAGAGATTGCTGCGACGAGCGGGCGCGGCCGAAACCGTGCCCCGGTGATCGAGGTCGCCGGGCTGAAAAAACATTTCCCGGTCAAAAAAGGCCTGCTTCGCCGTACGGCCGGATACGTCTATGCGGTCGACGGAGTCAGCTTTTCGATCGATCAAGGGGAAACCCTGGGGCTGGTCGGCGAAAGCGGCTGCGGCAAGTCGACCGTAGCGCGGACGGTGTTGCGGCTGCTCGAGCCGACCGCCGGCACGATCAGGCTCGACGGTGCGGACATCACACGGTTGGGCAAGACCGCATTGCGGCCGCACCGGCGGCAGATGCAGATCATCTTCCAGGATCCGTTTTCCTCGCTGAACCCGCGCATGTCGGCCGGCGACATCGTCGGCGAGCCGCTGCAAGTGCACGGGATCGCGCACGGCAAGGAAAAGGAGGAGCGCGTCGCCGCGCTGTTCGACCAGGTCGGGTTGCGCCGTTTGCAGATGCGCAGCTTCCCGCACGAGTTTTCCGGCGGGCAGCGCCAGCGCATCTGCATCGCCCGCGCGCTCGCCTTGAACCCCAATCTGATCATCGGCGACGAGCCGGTCTCCGCGCTCGACGTGTCGATCCAGGCCCAGGTGATCAACCTGATGATGGATCTGCAGCGCGAGAAAAACCTCTCCTACCTCTTCATCGCCCACGATCTCGCCGTGGTCGAGCACATCAGTCACCGCATTGCGGTGATGTATCTCGGCAAGATCGTCGAGTATACCGACAAGCAAACGCTGTTCACGAGCCCGCTGCATCCTTATACCGAAGCCCTGTTGGCTGCGGTCCCGGTCCCCAATCCAAGGATCAAGCGCAAGAAACACCTGTTGCAGGGCGATGTTCCGAGCCCGATCAACCCGCCGCCCGGGCTGCACCTTCCATACCCGCTGTCCCTATGCCGAGGCGCGGTGCCAGAGCGAGGTTCCGGCACTGCGCGAGGTCAGCCCCGGCCACCAAGTCGCCTGTCATTTGCGCTGAACCGCGTCCACCGGCGCAAGACGCAGCGCCATGGACAACCAAGGGGGTCTCTCGGGATGCAGCCTCTGGAGACGGAGTGCGTCCTATCGCCGCGTTCGGAGCGATCGGCACGAAATCCTTCTCGCAGAGGCTCTACCCGAAGTGGTCGCGTCCGTATTTGCCAATAGACTTGTGAGATTAGGGAGTTAAATAACGGGACTCCAAAGTTAATAGTGGTTTTATCTCGACCAATAGCACAACCTACCGGAAGATTAACCAAACCGACAAATCTAAAACGGTTCTTAACGAAATATTAACCAATGTTAACCCTCTATTGCCTTTGTGGCTGAATTGTGTTATCGGCTTTAACGTCTGGTCTGGATGTTGAAACCACAATGCTAGGTCAACCTTACCGGGCTACATTGGTCGCATAACGGGCGTAAGCGGGTGACTCTGTGATGTTAGACCAAACTTCGGCAAGCCCGTTGACCGATGAGCTAGCGCCGAAAGGCGGCGCGCAGCCCGATCTCGCATCGCGTAGCTCCTCGGACCCGGCGGACCTTCCCAATACGCTCGACGCATCGTCGGGGATGCTCGCCGATATTGGGAGCAAGCCGCTGCTGCCTGCCCTGGTGGCTCGAACATTGACACCGCGCCGCGCTGCGAGGGTTCTTCCGGTCGGCATCCTCCTCTACCTCTTCTCCGTCGGGATCGTCGCCGCTGCGACCGTCGGTATACTCTTCGGCATTGGTTTTTTCTTGCTCGCGCAGCCTAAGGAGGCAATGAATGCGAGTGCCGGCACCGGGGAGCATGACTCCGACACCAAGCTTCGTTTACCTACTTTGAGTAATGCATCGTCGACCTACGGGGACATTGCATCGGTCCCAATCGAACCGCCGATCCCGCGCTCGGCCGCGACCGCAGCGTTGCCTGTTGTTCCCATTGCACCGCCAGCGGCGCGCCCCTCCCCTGCCGGGGATGTGCCCGCAGGCGATGCGAAGGATCAATCCTTCGGCCAGGGAGCGCCGGCGTTGGAGGCCCGCGCGGCTTCGCCGGAAATTTCGCCGCCAGCTGCACTGACGCCTGAACCGGTGCCGGGCTCATCAATAGCGACACCGGCGGCTGAACCGGCGCCGGGCTCATCAATAGCAACACCGGCGGCTCAACCGGCGCCGGGCTCATCCACAGCAACACCGGCGGCTGAACCGGCGCCGGGCTCATCAACAGCAACACCGGCGGCTCAACCGGCGCCGGGCCCATCAACAGCAACACCGGCGGCTGTAGACGTCCCGCGCCTCTCCGCAGGGCAAATCACGGAGCTCCTGGCCCGCGGCAACTCCTTTCTTCACTCCGGTGACGTCGCTTCAGCGCGGCTCTTTTACGAGCGTGCTGCCGATGCCGGCGACTGGCAGGCAGCGATCCGGATGGGGGCTACCTTCGATGCTACCTTTCTCGGTCGAGTGGGCGTGCGCGCAGTCGGAGACCCGATCAAAGCGCAATCCTGGTATCGCCACGCGCTTGATCTCGGCGCGCCCAAGGCCGATCGCCAGGTCGAGAGCCCAAAAACCAAATAGCCATGGGGAACGACAATGAAGCGTCCGACCATCGCGGCTGCGGTCATCGCGATCCTCGCGACGCCGATCGGCCATGCGACTCCGGCAAACGCCGCCGTGCCGACGGATGTTGCCGTCGTCAATAGGGGTGTCGTCGAGCTCCAAACAGGGCGCGCCGCCGGCATCTCGGTGCGCATCGCCGAGGATCTTGCAAATCTTATCGATGACGGGCAGACGCGTCGGGTTTTGCCGGTGATCGGCAAAGGATCGCTGCAGAACATCACCGACCTCAAGCTGTTGCGCGGCATCGACATGGCCATCTTGCAGGCCGACGTTCTCGATTATGCGCGGCAGCAGAATTATTTCCCCGGCCTTGAGGGCTGGGTAACTTACATTGCCAAGCTCTATAATGAAGAGTTCCATCTGCTCGCCCGGAGCAACATCAAAAGTATCGAGGAACTCGCAAACCAGCAGGTAAATTTCGATTTGCGCGGCGCCGGCACCGCGATTACGGCAAGCCGGCTGTTCGAGCTTCTGAACATTCCGGTGACCCCCACCTACGATGATCAGGAGGTGGCGCTCGAGAAGCTCCGCAAGGGTGAGATCGCCGCCGTCGCCTTCGTGACTGGGAAACCAGCGCCGCTCTTCCGTGACATTTTCGGGGAGGACCTCCACTTCCTTGCCATCCCGCTCAAACCGACTGTAACCGCCGTTTATGTCCCGACGCGGCTCACCGTTCACGATTATCCGGGTCTAGTGCCTTCGGACCAACCAGTCGACACAGTGGCGGTGGGTGCCGTGCTCGTGGCCGCCAACCTGCAGTTCGGCAGCGATCGCTACCGGAACCTTGTCAACTTTGTCGACGCGTTTTTTACCGGGTTCCAGACCTTGCTCGAACCCGGCCACCATCCAAAATGGCACGAGGTCAATATCACGGCGGAGCTTCCCGGATGGCGCCGTTTTCCGCCTGCCGACCAATGGCTGCAACGCAACGTACAGGCAGCCGCCCCACCCAATCTTCAGGATCTCAAGACGATTTTCTCCCGGTTTATCGACGAGCGTCAGCAGGCCGCTGGCGGGCAGCCGATGACCCAGCAGGAGAAGGACCAGCTCTTCGGGCAGTTCGAACTCTGGCAGAAAAGCCAAATTCGGTAGCCTGTTGCACCGAACAGAGCGATCCCTTTCGGGAGTTTGGATGAGCTCTGTACAGATGAACCAGTCCCTCGTTGTGAAAGTGTATTGCTTGGCTGCGATGCTGACCAATCGCTGCCTGATCGGCTTTGTTGTCGACGCTGCCCTTCTCGCCGTCGGCGGGTCGGCCGTCGCCGACACTAGCCCCAAGCACGGAGGAACACTCGAATTCGCGGTTACCGTCGAGCCCGGCAATTACGATTGTCACGGCAACATATCTTTTGCTTTCCTGCACCCCATTGCACCGCATTACTCGACCTTGCTCAAATTCGATGCGGCTAATTATCCGCAGATCATCGGCGACTTAGCCGAATCATGGAATGTCTCGGCCGATCGGCTGACCTACACCTTCAAGCTTCGGCCCAATGTCCTGTTTCACGACGGCTCTCGGCTGACCTCTGCCGACGTCAAGGCGAGCTACGAGCGCATTGCGCGCCCGCCGCCGGGTGTCGTCTCCGCGCGCAAGGTCGATTACGCCGCGATCTCCAGCATTGACACGCCCGACCCGCTCACCGTCGTTTTTCATCTGCAATGGCCCGAGGCGGCAATGCTGGCGAATTTCGCCTCCCCGTGGAACTGCATTTACAGCGCAGCCAAGCTCGCCCAGGACCCCGAATTTCCCAAGACCCACGTACTTGGCACCGGAGCATTCGCCTTTGTTGAATACGAAAAGGGGAAGTATTGGCGGGGCCGGCGGTGGGACAGATATTTTCTGCCCGGCAAGCCCTATCTCGACGGCTACCAGGCCGATTTCATCCCCGCAAATGCGGTGATGGCGGCGTACAAAAGCGGCCGCATCGCCGCCGAGTTCCGCGGGGTGACGCCTCCGCAGCGCGACGATCTCGTCGAGGCGCTCGGCGACCGCATCGAGATCAGTGAAAGCCCGTGGCTTTCAAATCTCCTGGTCGTGTTCAACACCAAGCGCCCGCCCTTTGACGATGCGCGGGTACGGCGCGCGCTCTCGCTCGCCATCGACCGCTGGGGCGCTGCGGCGAAGCTGCAGGGTTCGACCTTCCTCAAATATGTCGGCGGCGTCATGCGGCCGGGCTCCAGCATGGCCACACCGGAAGCCGAGCTGGTTACGATACCCGGCTTCTCGCGCGATATCGCCGCTTCGCGCGACGAGGCAAGGCGGCTGCTCGACGAAGCTGGGGTGCGCGACCTCAAGGTGACGATCACCGTCCGCGACATCCCGATGCCACACTATGCGGGTGCCGATCTATTAGCCGAGAGCTGGCGCCAGATCGGCGTCACGACGACGCAGGACCGCCGGAACATCTGGGATTGGCAAAAGGAAATCGATGCACGCGAATTCGACGTGGCGCTCGATTTCTCCGGCGACTTCTATGACGACCCGACGATCCAGCTGACAAAATACGTGTCGCACGATCTGTCGCCAGTCAACTACTCGTATTCGACCGACCGTTTTCTCGATGCCCTCTTTATCGGTCAAGCCGTCACCAGCGACCCCCGGCAACGCGCGAAAATCGTTCGTGATTTCGAGCAACATGCGCTGTCCGAGGCCTACACGGTTCCGCTTTTGTGGTGGAACCGCATCGTCGCAACCTCGGCGAAGCTCAAAGGCTGGAGCATCACGCCAAGCCACTTCATTGGACAGGACCTGACCGACGTTTGGCTCGACCAGTAACTTATGGTACGAGTGGCGTCGACTTTGGAATGTCGCGGCAGGTTGCTCGACGCGGCTACAGAACATTGAGTAGGGAAGTATTGCATGGTGAACTTAGGAGCCGCTGACCGAGCGCACGGCGCGGCGATCCGCCGCTCGCCTTTGAAGAAGCTCTACGTCCAGGTGCTGATCGCGATCGGGGTGGGCATTCTGCTCGGGCATTTCTATCCGAGCCTGGCAGTCGAGATGAAGCCGATCAGCGACGGCTTTATTTCGCTGATCCGCGCCGTCGTGCCCCTAATCATTTTTGCGACGGTGGCGGTCGGGATCGCCAAGATGGGCGACATGCGCCGCGTCGGTGTCGTCGGGCTTCGAGCGATTATTTATTTCGAGATCGTCTCGACCTTGGCGCTGTTCATCGGGCTCGTCGTCGGCAATCTGGTTCAACCGGGTGCCGGCCTTCACATCGATCCGGCGCATTTGGATGAAAAGGCGATCGCCGGCTACGTTACCAGCGCCAAATCGCTGACGATCGTCGATTTTCTGATCAAGATGATCCCCACCAATCTGGTCGGCGCCGTTGCCCAGGGCGACATCCTGCCGGTGCTGGTGATGGCGGTGCTGTTCGGCTTCGCGCTATGCCACATGCGGGAACGCGGCCAGCGGCTCGTTGCTTTGATCGACGACTTCACTCATGCGCTGTTCGGGGTCGTGCGGATCATCATGTATGTGGCGCCGCTCGCTGCTTTTGCCGCCATGGCGTTCACGATCGGCAAGTTCGGCTTCGGAATGCTCGCCAGCCTCGGGCAATTGTTGGCGAGCGTCTATCTGACATCGATCTTGTTCGTGCTGATCGTGTTGGGACTGATCGCCCGGATCTTTGACCTGAGCGTGTGGAAAATCATTCGCTACTTTAAAGACGAGCTGCTGATTGCTTTCAGCGCGACCTCGGGGGAAGCGATGATCCCGCGCTCGATCGTCAAGCTCGAGCGGATGGGGTGCTCGCAGGAGACCGTCGGGCTGGTGTTGCCGACCGGCTTCTCGTTCAACACGGACGGCACGGCCATCTATATGACCATGGCGGTGCTGTTCATCGCGCAGGCGACCGATATTCAGCTGACGACCGGCCAGCAGCTGACGATGCTTTTCGTCATGCTGTTCACCTCCAAGGGTGCGGCAGGCGTCGCCGGCGCCGGCTTTGTGGCGCTCGCCGCGACGATGCCGGCACTGGGAATTTTGCCGGTCGGCGGCTTGGCGCTGCTCCTCGGGGTCGAGCGGTTCATGTCCGAAATCCGCGCCGTCACCAACCTGTTCAGCAACATCTTCGCGACAGTGGTGATTGCGCGATGGATGGGTGAGCTCGACGACGAGCGTCTAAACCTTGTCCTTGACGGCGAAGCTGAGGACGAGCCATTGGAGCAGCTGGTATAGGGTTTAGACGTTGACCGGTGCCGGCGGGGCTCGGCCGCGGATCAGATCGGCCGCCTTTTCGGCGATCATGATAACCGGCGCGTTGATGTTGCCGCCGACGAGGTCGGGCATTACCGAGGCATCGACGACGCGCAGCGAGTCGACACCCAGCACTCGGAGCTCGGGGTCGACGACAGCATCCGGATCGCTAGGCCGACCCATCTTGCAGGTGCCGAGCGGATGGTGAACGGTGATCGCGGAGGAACGGATATGGGCGTCGATGTCGGCGTCGGACCGGCAATCGCGCCCCGGCGCGATCTCTTCCGCGGCGAATGGGGCCAAGGGCGGCTGTCGACCGATCTCGCGCGCGAGACGCAGACCGGCCCGCAACGTGGCCCAGTCCTTCCCGGTAGCAAGGAAATTCTGCCGTATGCGAGCGGGAACGCGCGGATCTTGTGAGGCGAGCTCGATATGGCCGCGGCTCTCCGGCCGCAACAGCACGGCCCGGCAACCGAAACCGTCGGTATAAGCACGCACAAAGGGCAGAAAATATGGAGTTGCCGTCATCGGCGCGGCATTGAAGAGCAGCTGGATGTCCGGAAGCGGCAATGCGGGCGAGCTCTTCAGGAAGGCCATGATCCCGCCCGGCCAATCGGACGCGATCCCCTCGCCGCGTAGATAAGCTTTGCCGAGCTCCAAGAGGATACGGTCGGCGCGCATCTTGGCGTGCAGGGGGCCCGGTTGCCTGCGGGCATAGGCGACGGTAACCGAGACGTGGTCCTGGAGGTTGCCGCCGACTCCCGGCAACGGCACCTTCAGATAGTGTGCGGAAGGTTCTGCAAATTCGGTTGAGCACGAGTTCGTATAGTCGCGTTAACCGAGAATGGCCATGGTATGCGGGTGACGTTGACATCACCCACCCCTCAGCAAGGGAGCACACCATGACCAAACGCAAAGGTAAGGCCGAACTGATTGACGTGAAAGAACTGCTGGAGCGCGACGAGGATTTCCTGCAAACGGCGCTGCAGGCGCTGCTGCAGGCGGCGCTGGAAGCGGAGATGAGCGAAACGATCGGGGCCGAGAAAGGCGAACGAACCGAGGCGCGGCTGGCCTATCGCAGCGGCCACTACAGCCGCTGGCTGATCACCCGGGTAGGGACGCTGGAGCTGCGGGTGCCGCAGGATCGCGCCGGGCGGTTTTCGACCGAGCTGTTCCAGCGCTACCAGCGTTCGGAGAAGGCGCTGGTTGGCACCCTGGCCGAGATGTACGTGCAGGGCGTCTCGACCCGTAAGGTCAAGGCGGTGACGGAAGCCTTGTGCGGGCACAGCTTCTCGGCCTCGGCGATCAGCGCGATCAACAAGTCGCTCGACGAGACCCTGCGGGCCTTTGCCGAACGGCGGCTGAGCGAGGCCTACCCCTATCTGATCCTCGATGCGCGCTACGAGAAGGTGCGCGAGGCCGGGATCATCGTCAGCCAAGCGGTGCTGGTCGCGGTGGCGGTCGACGGCGAGGGCCGGCGCCAGGTGCTCGGCGTCGATCTGGCCAACCGGGAGAGCCGGACGAGCTGGCGCGATTTTCTGCGGGGGCTGAAGGAGCGCGGCTTGTTCGGCGTCGAGTTCGTCGTCTCGGACGATCACGAGGGGCTGCGGCAGGCGATCCGCGAGATCCTGCCCGGCGCTTTCTGGCAGCGCTGCTATGTGCATTTTCTCAGGAACGCGCTCGACCATCTGTCGCGCAAGCTGGCCGATGACTGCCTTCAGGAGCTGCGCTGGATCTATGACCGGCGCGAGCTCGTCGAGGTCCGCCGCGACATCGCCGCCTGGCTCGCCAAATGGCAGGCCAAGCACCCCAAACTGTGCGACTGGGTCGAAGAGAACATCGAGGAAACCCTCACCTACTATCGGCTGCCGCAGCAGCACCACAAGCATATGAAGTCGACCAACATGCTCGAACGCCTGAACCAAGAACTGAAGCGGCGCACGCATGTGGTGCGCATCTTCCCCAATGCGGAAAGCTGCCTGCGGCTGGTGCGGGCGCTGGCGGTCGAGACCCACGAGAACTGGCTCGAAGGCCCCCGCTACTTGAAGATGCTGCATCTGGCCGAGCACAAGAAGGAGACTCTGCGGCAGGCGGCATGATCGCGCCCGAACCTGGCCCAGTCTGGCGCCGTGCTCGCCGCCCTCAAGACCGCTTCGCGCGCGCCTTCGGCGGTGGCCTGCGCTGCGCTCCGGCCAGTCTTGACCGCGGCTGCGCGCGGCGCCCTCGCAAATCCCAGGTCGGGACGGAGAAACGATGCTTCGATCGAACAAAGAAACTGGCTCTTGATGCCGTGCCTGACCGACCACCTGAGTTCAATTGGCAAACGTGACAGTCACGATTCCCGCTGGAGTGAGAAACATGCCCAGACGTCGTATCGGCGCCGTACCGATGACCCCCGCCGAACGCCAAGCGCGACGCCGGGCCCGGCTTCGCCGGAACAACCGCACGCCGCCCGCGCCGCGGGCCCGGCGCACCCCGTCGCGGCCCCAACGCTGGGCGGCGGCGGTAGCGGCACTCATCGCGCTGCAGGACGAATACCGCGCCTGGCTCGACAGTCTGCCCGCTAGTCTCGAAGGGTCGAGGCTGGCGGAGAAGCTGCACGCCATTGGCGAGCTCGACCTCGAGGAGCTGCAGGCGATCGACCCACCGCGCGGCTACGGTCGCGACTGACACAGGAGGTCTACCACCGGTCTCACCCAGCCATGGTCAAATTGCTGAACTTGACGCACACAACTCGCGAGGCTCGCAGCTCCATCACTGGGATTACCCTGATCGCCGGCTTTGCCAGCACAATCGGCTGGCCGGTGAGCGCAGTGTTCCTGCACGAATTCGGTTGGCGCGCGGCCCGCCTGATCTGGGCCGGATTTAACCTCCTGCTTGCCGCCCCGTTAAACTGGCTGTCGATCCCGCGCCATGGCACCCCGACCGGGCTGCCGCCGGCCGCGACGGAATTGCCGGCAGCCGAGCCGCCGCGTGCGGCGATGCCGATCCTGGCCCTCTTTTTCGCCACCACTTGGTTCGTCCAGGGAGCGATGGCGGCACATCTGCCGGGCTTGCTGCAGGCGGCGGGTGCGTCCTCGACCGCGGCAATCGCCGCTGCGGCGCTAGTCGGTCTGGCTCAGGTCGGCGCGCGCCTCGTCGAATTCGGGCTATTGCGCTCGTTCCACCCGATTGCTTCGGCGCGGCTCGCTTCGGTGCTGCATCCAATCGGCGCCGCGTTCGTCGTCCTGTTCGAAGCTCCCGGGATCCCCGCGTTCGCGCTGTTGCATGGTGCCGGCAACGGTCTGATCACGATCGCCAAGGGCACATTGCCACTAGCATTGTTCGGACCGCACGGCTACTGGAGCGTGTCGACCCGTTCACCTCGAACTTTGGTTTCGCCCTCCGCAACACCATTCGGACCCCCGTTGCCCACTGCCGGTCTCGTTACGGTGATGAGGGCATGGCGGCGGCCATGAAAGTCGTGCTGGTGGCCCGAAACGGTACCGGGTGGTCGGACGTGAACCAGATCGGCGACATTTATACCGCCAGCTTTACCTCTGCCGGTGGCGAAAACTGCTAGGCGTTCTTGAAGTTGGGGCCGCCATGGTGGAAACGGCTGGCGGTCGGTGGTTCGCGGCTGGCTTTGCGGGGTTTCAGGGCGACAGCCTCCAGGATCGTGACCTGAAGTCCTTTGTCGACGCCTTGATCGTAAAAGTACCGTGAGTTCCGCGCCATAGGCAAGACGCAACGGTCTTGCGCCCGAAGCCTCCCGCAAGCGTTCACCGAGAAGATCGAAGTCCGAGGGGTAACCCGATGTTGGTGAGAAAGGCAAAAGCGTGCGGCGGCGTACTTTATGGCATTGTGCTTGGGCTGGTTCTGGCGCTGCCGGGGTGCAACAACACGGCGTGCTCCGCCGCCGATGTGCGGAACGGGTGCTGGCCGGCTATAGGGTCGAAGGTGGAGCAGGAACTTCAGGTGAAAGGTCTGGCAGGTCAGAGCGGGGGCGCCGGGGGTCAGGGACCATAATGGCGGCCACACCTGGATATTCGGCGGAGGGTGCACGTCCATCGCCGAGGGAGACCCACAATGATCAATCGCGGAGGCCATTCCTCCTGCTGTCTTACACAGTTTCTCGCCTTTCCGAAAACTCGAGCACCGCGAGTTGCTGCTAACTCGCCTGCGCCTTGCGATGGACCAGACTACGCGAGCCCTAATGGCGGCAGGACCTGGGGCGGCGCAATGCCATTGTCTCCAATGCCAGCGGCGAACCGGTAGCACCTACGGGATTGCCGCCTTCTTTCGGCGTGAAAACGTCACGGTGGCCGGCGAACGTCGGCGCCAGGTCGATCGCGCCCCGCGCGGCGAACGAGGTCGCCATCAACCCGGTCGCGGTGCTGCTCTGCAACACCGCGGTCACCGCGAGGCCGACGCCAGGCACGCGTAGAAACGGGCGCGTCTCCCCGGGCGCGACAGGCGCCGGCCGAGCCAAATGGCGCAGCTCGGCGCCAAAGCCGCGCTCGACGCCGGTGGTGACCATGTGGGTGCCCCAGAGAAGCAGCCCGACATAGCCGCCGAGCTGCAGCAGTATCAGTGTGCCCGACATTTCCTACGCCGGTCAATGAAAGCTTCGCGCTCGCCTCGGCCATAACACAGTTTCGGCCGGCGGCTATGGCATCGGGCGATTTGCGGGTGTTGCCGCGCCGCTCGGCGGGGTGACATCGGTTGCGGCTGGCTTGCGATCCCGCGACGCCGCGAGAATGACGGCATAGCACCACAGCTCGCGGGTCGACGCACTCCACACTTGCGAGCGGCGTGCTCGCCTGGCGGCGAGGCGTGATGTCAGGGCCGACATGGTCAGGCCGCGACTATTGCCAGCTCGATGATGCGTGACAGAGCGATCTCAGCCGCGACGCGCAGAGCAGTGCGCAACACGTTCAACCCGATTTGAAAAAGCGACGTGCAAGATCGACATGGTCAATCTCCACTCGTCGCTAGGGTCACGATGCGGACAAGAACGAGCCCGGCGGCAACGATCAGATAGGCCCGCAGCACGACCAGCCAGACCCGATTCAGCGTGGTCAGTTGTCGGGGCAGCAGTTCAGCCAGCGGCGGCATCCGCCACGTGTCGCGCAACGACCCCTTGCCGGCTCAACGGTTGCCTCAACGGGGCGACGGACGCCGCCGAAGGTGAGATAAATGACCAGCGCAGCAAGACCGCCGCCAACCAGTACGGCGATGATTGTTTCCCCGCTTATCTCCGGGGTAGAGGACCGAAGCCGTCAGGATGATCGAAAGCATGACCAGGACGGCGATCACCGCACCGGTGAAGAGGTTGAGTCCTCGCGTGTTTACCCAGGGACCGAGCACCGCTCTGTCGTTGCACAGCAGCAACAGAAAAACCGTCGCACTCGGCAGCAGCACGCCGGCGAGGGTCTGGACTGCGTTGGTCAGCAGCCCAAGCGGTGTGCCCGGGGTCAGGACCAGTGCAGCGGCGAGCGCAATCAGGCCGCAATACACCCCATAGAACGCCTTTGCTTCGGTCGGCTTGCGGTGCAGCGAATGGCGCAGATCGAGCACGTCGCCGATCGCGTAGGCGGTCGACAGCGACACTGCGGCGGCACCGATGATGCAGGCATCGAGGAGCGCCAGCGCGAACAACACCGCGGGAACCTTCCCGGCATATCGTTCGAGGTCCAGTAGCGACGCCTCCGGCGTCGCTGAACGCACCGAATTCAGGGTGGCCGGCAAAGGTCGCGGCGGCGATCGCCATCAGCGCCACAGCGCCGACCGTGACGAAGACGATGCCGATCCACAGATCTGCGCGCTCATAAGGGATGAAGCGCGGGGAAATTCGCTTGTCGATGACGTAGCTCTGCTGAAAGAACAGCTGCCAGGGTGCCACGGTCGTGCCGACGATGGCGATGATCAGCAGCATCACCTCGCTCAATCGGCCTCCCTGGAAGCTTTCCTGCGGCAGCCTCGGCACCAGAAAGTCGCCGAGCATCTGGCCGACCGGCGGATGCACCATCAGAAACACCGGGACGAGCAGCAGGCTGCCGACGACAAGGAACAGCGAGAACCGCTCGAACCTGCGGAAATTGCCGGTGCCGGCCGCAACCATGATCAAGACCGCCGCAACGACGACGCCCAGCGGCTTCGAAACGCCGAGATAACCGAGCGCCAGGCTGATGCCGATGAACTCGGTGACGATCGTCAGCGCATTGAGCAGAAAAAGGTCGATGACACTGAAGGCGCCCCAGAATTTGCCGAAGCGCTCGAGGATCAGCCGGGCGTGGCCGACCCCGGAAACCGCGCCGAGCCGCAGCACCATCTCCTGGTTGACGTAGAGCACCGGGATCAACAACGCGAACGTCCACAGCAAGGTCGTGCCGTAGTCCTGGCCGGCTTGCGTATAGGTGCCGAAGGCGCCGGCGTCATTGTCGCCGACCATGACAATCAGGCCCGGCCCGAGGATCGCCAGCAATGTCTTCAGCTTGGCGACCCAGCCGATCCGCGGCGCGATGTCGCCGTGCCGGATCGTGCCGAGCGCGCCGTTGATGTGGCCGATATGGGCTTCGTCGAGGACGGCGCTCGGCAGCGGCGACGTGGCGAATTCGGTGACGGAGGACATCTCTTCCTCCCTCACTTGCCGCACTCGGCCGCCGACGCGTGGCGACCGGCGCGATTTGGGCAGCTTCTCGGCGATGCCGAGCTTGTCGGCGCGCCGGCGCATCTCGGCCCACACCTCGTCGGGGGTGATGCCGCACTCGTGCCACAGTACGACAAGGTGGTAGACCAGATCGGCGCTCTCGCGGACGACGCTGCGCGAGCGGTGGCGCACCGCCTCGAGAGCGATCTCGCCGGCCTCCTCGATCAGCTTTTGGGCGATCTTGCTTCGACCGCAGGAGAGCAGACGCGCCGTGCGGGGATTGTCTCGTTCGCTGACGCAATCGAGAGCGTCGTAAAGGCGGGCGATTTCTGCCGCATCCGCCCGGATCTCTGCATCAGCGCGAGGAAATACCGCCTCTATGGCGGTGTCGTGCCTTACCAGGGCAGCCATGTCTCATCCCTCCATTCCCAGGTTGGTTGATGTACCGACCCGGATGGAGTGGCGGACTGCCCCTAGCGGCGGACCTCCATTGCGATCGCAACAACCAGTCCGGCCGAGGGACCCCGTCGCATCACCCGGGGCAGGTGGCCCGAAGAGCCGGTCGCGACGAGGCGACTGGGAGGCTCCGCGGGAGTGTTGCTAGATCGTGGTTCCATCGTTCGGTTGCTGTTGCACGAACATCCTTGGGCGAGACGTCCAAAGATACCGTGCCAGGTATGCTCTTTCCGCCGAGATGTCAATGGCGGAAATTTCGATATCGGGCCGATTCCAAGATCTTAAGCGCTGATATGGAGAGCCGCCGAAGGTGCGCCGTAACCGGAAGAGTCGATCAGTATTGTACGTGCAGCTGCAGGGCGAAAATCGATACCGGACCGCGGTCGCGGTTGTAAGCCGGATGGTTGATGAACTGGTAGCCGGCCGTGAAGTGGGCGAAGCCGGATATGGCGACCCGGTAGTAGGCTTCGAAGATCTGCTCGGGGCCGGCATTCGGCAATTGGCCGTCGCCGATGATCCCGCCGAGACCGCCGGCGGCGAGATAGAGCTTCCCTTGATGCGAGATCCGATTGGCTGCGCCGGCCAATCCGACCGTGTCGTCCGGCCGCCCCCAGCGCGAACCGGTCAGCGAAAGACCCGCCGAGATCGACTGGTTGATGTCGGTGAAATCGACCTCCTCCACGGTGCCTTGCGAAATGCTGGCGCGAGCAAAGACGCCAAAATCAGTGGCGAGCTGCTGTTCGAGATTGAGTCCGACACCCTCCTTGGTGCGAAAACTGCGGACGGCGCCGGTCGACGGCGTCGTGCCGGTGGCCGCTCCCAGCGCGATGGCGTCGGCATAAGTCCCGAGATTGCCGCGGGTGAGCCAGTAGAGGAGCTTGAGCTTGCCCGGCTGATCCCACAGCCGATGCCTCTCCTCCAGTTCGGTCACGAATTGGCCTTGGCCGAAGCCGTTGGACAGCGCGATCGAGTTCGGCGCTTGCGACAGATCGAACACGCCGGCCCTGACGGCCCACCAGTCCTGATACCATTCGCCCGCGGCGCCGTAGGTGTAGCCCCATGGGTTCGCCGCATAGTCGAATGCACCCTGGTCGATGATCGACCAGTTGAGAAAGTCGTTGCGCGGGTCGTGTGCGTATGTGTTGGTGTCGAAGATGTCGACGATGGAATATTTACCGATCGTGAACACCAGGCGGTTGGCGGTCTGGCTGCCGCCGAGCTGATTGAGGTCGGGTTCGAGCTTTTCAGTCTCGCCGCCCAAATCTATGGTCTGGCGCAAAAACCCGCGCTGAACCAAAACATAAGGTTCCGCCTTCCCTAGCTTGAAGGCTTCGCCGCTGGGGTATCCCGCCGCGCCAAAGGTGTCGCTGAGCCCAAACCCTTGGTCGACTTCCGGATTGATCCAAATTTCTGCACCCGGCCACAGCCGGACACCGGCATAGAGCGTCGCATCGATCGTTTCCCTGCCGTTGGCAGCGGGGCTGAGGCTATGCGGCCCCTGATACGGCGACCGGAAGGCGGGTTGCAGCAGCCAGGTAATCGTTGCCTGGCCGTGGATGGCCCAGTTCTCCGGCTCCACCTGCTCCGCTTGTTCCGGGGTGACCGGTATGCCTTGAGGTTGCGGCGTCGGACCAACCATTTGGGCGCCGCACATCATCGGCCAGCACAGGAAGCCGATCGCGCCAGCGCGGAGAGTGCCCGAGATCGAGAATGGATTGCGAAACGAGAGCGCGCATAGAAACGCCGGGCTTTTTTAAACAGATACCATCGACGGTACTTAATGGTAAAGCAGTCTCCTCGATTACAGTTTTATGAAGCATTCCACTTGTATCTCGTTGCTTCGCGGTATTAAGCGAGTTACATTCGCACCCGTATCAACGAAGGGCGATCCTGTCGATACCAATTCGACGAAATGACCGCGATCCATGTAACATCGGAGCTGGACAGCGCTTCGCCGAAAGTAGATCCATGAGCCATACGAATGACGAGGGTTCAGCCTCACGGCCGCTCCGCGACCAGCGGGGGTTGGTCAACCGGGTGCGCCGGCTGCGCGGTCAGGTCGATGCGATCGAGCGCGCGCTCGCCGGTGAGGCGAGCTGCTCGGATCTGCTCCAGCGCATTACCGCGGCGCGCGGCGCGATCAACGGCCTGATGGCCGAGGTGCTGGAGGAACACGTACGGGAGTATCTATCGCCGGCAGACAGCGATACCGATCCGCGCCAAGCCGACGCCGCCGAGGAGCTGATCGAAATCATCCATTCCTATCTCACCTGAAGCCCTTTATTTATCAGTCGGCGTCCGCTAAAAATCACCTGTCATTGGGGAGTAGCCGCCCGCGTTCATCGCGGGGCCTGTGTCAACACGCTTGGCTTTCGGCCATGGCACAGGCGGCCGATCGGTTTGGCGAGACCTTTGGCATTGGTTCCCTGCACCCGGGTTGGGCGGAGGGCGCCATGCCAAGGTTTATCTCCCGCCCGACCCTGACGGCACTCCTTGTGGAAGCTTTCTTCGTATCGACCATCGTCGTCGGCCTCGCCGAGATCGGCGACAAGACCCAAATCCTCTCCTTGATGCTCGCCGCACGCTTCCTGCGCCCGGTGCCGATCATTTTCGGGATCTTGTTCGCCACCATCGCCAATCATGCAGCCGCCGGCTTGGCCGGCACTTTCTTCGGTGGCCTGCTCAACGGCCCGTGGACGCGATGGATACTGGGGCTTTCATTCCTGAGCGTCGCGGTGTGGGCGCTGTTCCCGGACAAATACGAGGGCAGCGATCGGGCTATCAGCCGCTCCGGGGCATTCACCGCGACGCTCTGTGCTTTTTTTATCGCAGAGATCGGTGATAAGACACAGATCGCCACGGTCGGCCTCGCCGCGCGGTTCGAGCAGTTCTATCCGGTTGTCATCGGCACGACTCTCGGCATGATGCTCGCCAATATTCCCGCTGTCCTCATTGGGGACAGGATTGCCGACAGGCTGCCCGTAAGAGCGATCCGCATAACGGCCGCCGTGGTGTTTGCCGCGCTCGGCATCTTGACCATCGCCAGGGGCGATGGATAAGCGGGTTTACGATCGTAACGACCCGGAAACATCGCGGGACAGGAGCCCTCCCCACCGCATAGAGTTCCTTGTCACGTACAGGGACGGTAGTCATGACCCAGACGGTGGATGTGAGACGCGTCGAGGAGCGGGTCACGCTGACAGCGCTGTTTGTCGGCTTCCTCAAGGTCTCTCTTCTAGGGTTCGGTGGTGGCCTCATATGGGCCCGCCGTATCGTCGTTGAACGACAGCGATGGGTGGACGATTAGGAGTTCGCCGAAATCTTGACCCTTTGTCAATTTATGCCGGGACCGAATATCGTCGGAATCACCACCTGTGTCGGGTCGAAGCTGCGCGGAACGGTCGGGGCGATCGCGGCGGTCTCGGGGTTCATTCTGATACCTTGGGCGGTCGGTTTGTCGCTCGGCAGCCTCTACCTCCGTTACGCTCACCTCGCGGTCCTGCAAAACATCCTCGGCGGGCTCTCCGCCGCTGCGGCCGGGCTGATGATCGCGACCGGAATCCGGCTGATGATGCCGCATCGCAGTCGCGCGACAGCGTTGCTCTCTGCCGCTCTTGCTTTCACCGGCATGGCGTTCGTCAAGCTGCCGCTGCTCGTCGTGTTGCTCGGCCTGGGTCCGCTCAGTATTGCTGTCGCCGCTATTGCAAACAGGAGAGCTTCATGAACAACCCTCCTGCGTCTCTCGCATTGGCTGCGCATCTGGCGCTGCTCTCGTCGATCAGCTTTGGCGGGTTCCCGACGGTCCTCCGCGATGTTCATAACTTCGTCGCTGCAAACGGCTGGGTAACCGATCGGGAATTCGCCGATTTTTTTGCAATCTCGCAAATCGTGCCGGGACCCAATATGATCCTGATGATGAGTTTTATCGGGTTGAAGGTGGGGGTCCACCGGGTGCGGTAGCCGGTGCGCTGGCGACCTTCGGACCGCCCTGTCTGATCTATTACATCGCCTACCGTCTGTGGGACCGGTTCCACGATCGGCCGTGGCAGCAGGTGGTACGCCGCGGCCTTGCGCCGTTGACGATCGGGCTCGTCATCGCCGGTGGCCATGTGATGGCTCGAGCCGCGGATATCGGGTGGCAGAGTGCGTTGGTTACGGCGGCTGCAATAGGCGTGATGCTCGGGACGCGCCTCAATCCGCTGTGGATTCTAGCGGCAGGGGGAATATTGGGCGGACTCGGCTTCGTGTAATGTGTGACAAGAGCTGTTAGAGGGCGGTCGGAGCGCTGACCCAGCTCTGACTAGCCGACGTAAAGCCCTAGGCCGATCATGACGATGCTGGATAGATAGGGCTGGCGTTGGGAAAGCTTTCCCAAACCCGACCAACGTCGCGAAAAATGGCTCATTCCTACTGCGGCGAGAAGTCTTGCTGCGATCAGCGTGGGTGGATAGGACGTCGGTTCATGGGACCTATCCCATCCGCCCCCAGAGGATATGGTCAAGCAGAAATCAACGATTTTGTGGAGTTGTGTGCGTCAAGTTCAGCAATTTGACCATGGCTGGGTGAGACCGGTGGTAGACCTCCTGTGTCAGTCGCGACCGTAGCCGCGCGGTGGGTCGATCGCCTGCAGCTCCTCGAGGTCGAGCTCGCCAATGGCGTGCAGCTTCTCCGCCAGCCTCGACCCTTCGAGACTAGCGGGCAGACTGTCGAGCCAGGCGCGGTATTCGTCCTGCAGCGCGATGAGTGCCGCTACCGCCGCCGCCCAGCGTTGGGGCCGCGACGGGGTGCGCCGGGCCCGCGGCGCGGGCGGCGTGCGGTTGTTCCGGCGAAGCCGGGCCCGGCGTCGCGCTTGGCGTTCGGCGGGGGTCATCGGTACGGCGCCGATACGACGTCTGGGCATGTTTCTCACTCCAGCGGGAATCGTGACTGTCACGTTTGCCAATTGAACTCAGGTGGTCGGTCAGGCACGGCATCAAGAGCCAGTTTCTTTGTTCGATCGAAGCATCGTTTCTCCGTCCCGACCTGGGATTTGCGAGGGCGCCGCGCGCAGCCGCGGTCAAGACTGGCCGGAGCGCAGCGCAGGCCACCGCCGAAGGCGCGCGCGAAGCGGTCTTGAGGGCGGCGAGCACGGCGCCAGACTGGGCCAGGTTGGGGCGCGATCATGCCGCCTGCCGCAGAGTCTCCTTCTTGTGCTCGGCCAGATGCAGCATCTTCAAGTAGCGGGGGCCTTCGAGCCAGTTCTCGTGGGTCTCGACCGCCAGCGCCCGCACCAGCCGCAGGCAGCTTTCCGCATTGGGGAAGATGCGCACCACATGCGTGCGCCGCTTCAGTTCTTGGTTCAGGCGTTCGAGCATGTTGGTCGACTTCATATGCTTGTGGTGCTGCTGCGGCAGCCGATAGTAGGTGAGGGTTTCCTCGATGTTCTCTTCGACCCAGTCGCACAGTTTGGGGTGCTTGGCCTGCCATTTGGCGAGCCAGGCGGCGATGTCGCGGCGGACCTCGACGAGCTCGCGCCGGTCATAGATCCAGCGCAGCTCCTGAAGGCAGTCATCGGCCAGCTTGCGCGACAGATGGTCGAGCGCGTTCCTGAGAAAATGCACATAGCAGCGCTGCCAGAAAGCGCCGGGCAGGATCTCGCGGATCGCCTGCCGCAGCCCCTCGTGATCGTCCGAGACGACGAACTCGACGCCGAACAAGCCGCGCTCCTTCAGCCCCCGCAGAAAATCGCGCCAGCTCGTCCGGCTCTCCCGGTTGGCCAGATCGACGCCGAGCACCTGGCGCCGGCCCTCGCCGTCGACCGCCACCGCGACCAGCACCGCTTGGCTGACGATGATCCCGGCCTCGCGCACCTTCTCGTAGCGCGCATCGAGGATCAGATAGGGGTAGGCCTCGCTCAGCCGCCGTTCGGCAAAGGCCCGCAGGGTCTCGTCGAGCGACTTGTTGATCGCGCTGATCGCCGAGGCCGAGAAGCTGTGCCCGCACAAGGCTTCCGTCACCGCCTTGACCTTACGGGTCGAGACGCCCTGCACGTACATCTCGGCCAGGGTGCCGACCAGCGCCTTCTCCGAACGCTGGTAGCGCTGGAACAGCTCGGTCGAAAACCGCCCGGCGCGATCCTGCGGCACCCGCAGCTCCAGCGTCCCTACCCGGGTGATCAGCCAGCGGCTGTAGTGGCCGCTGCGATAGGCCAGCCGCGCCTCGGTTCGTTCGCCTTTCTCGGCCCCGATCGTTTCGCTCATCTCCGCTTCCAGCGCCGCCTGCAGCAGCGCCTGCAGCGCCGTTTGCAGGAAATCCTCGTCGCGCTCCAGCAGTTCTTTCACGTCAATCAGTTCGGCCTTACCTTTGCGTTTGGTCATGGTGTGCTCCCTTGCTGAGGGGTGGGTGATGTCAACGTCACCCGCATACCATGGCCATTCTCGGTTAACGCGACTATACGAACTCGTGCTCAACCGAATTTGCAGAACCTTCCGCACACTATCTTTTGTGGCTGGCGGACCAGCCTTGACCAAAGTTCGAATAGCGCTTACGTGACTGTCGTGGCGCGCTGCCGCGCGCAGACGCGATCCCCGCTCATATATTGGCGTAGGTGCTCCCGACCGCGTGACAGTCGCGACATCACCGTGCCGATCGGCAGGCCGAGCACGCGCGCCGCCTCCCGATAAGAGAAATCCTCTACGGCGATGAGCAGTAGCACCGAGCGTTGCTCCTCGGGCAATTGCGCAAAGCCGCGCAGAAGATCGCGGTGGGCGAGCGCCCCCTCCTGCCCGCCCTCGACACTCGGTTGCTCAGTCTCCAAGATATCCGTCAATGCCCTGTGCCCGATATCGCGCCGCTGGCGACGTCGGTCGGTCAGGAACCGATGGTACAGGATCGTGTAGACCCAACCGCGCAGGTCTCCATCATTACGGCGCTGGTGCCAGCAAGAGAGCGCCCGTTCGAGGCTGTCTTGAACGAGGTCGTCGGCACCCTCTCGGTCACCGCGCAACAACGCGTATGCGTATCGGCGCAATCCGGGGATGTGCGCTTCGAGGTGTTCGGTCGCGTGTCCGGGTGCCCCCCTTGCAGGCGAAGGGTTGCCATTCATCGGACGACCTCGAGCACCGAACCTGCCTGCGGCATCGCAAGGTGTTCTCAAGTAGCGGTAGATTAAGGGTCCGAGAAGTAAGCATACCGCCGTTCTCCCTCAAATGAATTTAGCGTTAATTTCTGACTTAAATGTTACTTTTCGTGCAACAGCAGATGGTATATCAAGACTTTCATAGGGTCATCCGGAGTTCGAAGGCCATGCCAGGCTATGCGCGTCACGTACTTGTGATCGAGGACGACGCGGAGACGGCCGATCAACTGGTGGATTGCCTGAAATCGAGCGGCTATGAAGTTGATCTCGCGGTCGACGGCGAGGACGGGTTGAGCAATACGTTCATTCTTCTGGCGTACTTACTGGTTCGGTTCCGTATTGCTCTATGGCGAGCGGCATGGCCGACGATTGCGAGGCGAGTAAGCCGGATTCTGCTAGCAACCCGCCCCGCTATACGTTTTTTTTTCCGGAAGAGGAATATCATCCGACGCTAATGGAACCACTTGCGGAGATGGTTCGCGATGGGATAGCAGACGTGGAGGTCCATCTTCATCATGACGGCGAAGGGCGCGTGAACTTTATCAACCGCATAAGCAATTTTTGCGAAACATTGCACAAAGAGCACGGTTTGCTGCGTAATCGTAACGGAAAGCTGGCGTTCGGCTTTATCCACGGTAACTGGGCCTTGGACAATTCGCGGCCGGATGGCCGCTGGTGTGGCCTCAACGACGAAATCCGAGTGCTGCGAGACCTTGGTTGTTATGCCGATTTCACAATGCCGTCCGGTGATTCTCCGACGCAAGCTCGCCTGGTGAATACGATTTATTACTGCAACGGCGCTCCCGATCGGCCGAAATCGTATGACCGTGGGGCCCGCGTTACACGTGGCGGTCGCGTAGAGGGTGACCTCCTTATGATTCCCGGGCCTATCGGCATGCGCTGGAGAGACCGTTGGCTTCCCCGGCTCGAAACAGGCGAACTTCGCCAGGGAAACGTGGCGACACCATATCGGGTAAGGCGGTGGGTGGAGTTAGCTCCCAGGATTGGAACCGATAGCTTTATCAAATTATTTACGCATGGAGCCCAAGAGAGGAACTCCTCCGCCTTGTTGCGAGACGTGCTTGAGTCGGCATTCAACCTGTTGGTGGAGGAAGCGGATCAGCGAAGGTGCGCCGTTCATTTTGTTTCCGCGTGGCAGATGTATCTAGCGATTGAGGCTATCGGGCGAGGCCTCGACCCTGTAGTCGCGACGCAAACTGGCCAGATTGATCGGGTCGCCGCAGGTATCGAAAGAAATTGATGCTAAATATCGGCATTGTCGGCTGCGGGAAGATCGCTGACCATCACATCGAGGAAATTCAAAAGCTTGGCTGTGCGCGTGTGCTGGCGGTTTGCGACCTTGAGCCCATCCTTGCCGAGCAGCTAGCAGTTCGCTACTCAGTGCCACACCGGTACGCGGATTTTGGTCGCATGCTCTCCGAGCATCGGCTCGACGTAATTCATGTTGCCACGCCACCAAACTCTCATTTGGCGTTGGCACAGAAGGCGGCCGAGGCCGGTTGCCATGTTTTTCTTGAGAAGCCGCTTGCCTTGAACGCCACAGACGGGAAGCGTCTGATCGCGTGCATGCAACAAACCCGCCGAAAGATGGCCATCAACTACTGGTACAACTTCGAATCACCCGCCCTGGCTCTGAAGGAATTCGTCGCAAAAGGGAAGTTGGGCGACCCAATACACATCGAAAGTTACTATGGCTACGACTTGGCCGGCGGATTTGGCCAGGCGTTGCTCTCCGACGATCGTCATTGGGTCCACCAATTGCCAGGCAAGTTGTTTCAAAACATTATCGATCACGCCATCAACAAAATTACGCCATACCTTCCCGACGAACCGCTGGAAATCATCGCCCGTGCCTACCGCCGGCGGCATATGAAGGATGACCGCACGGATGACGTTCTTGACGAGTTGCGCGTGATGATTCTTGCGGGCGGCATGTCTGCTTACATCACTTTCTCCTCACACGCGCGGCCAGTAGGACATTTTATGCGGGTGCATGGCACTAGAAATACAGCCCACATCGATTTCGCACTGCGCACCATGTCGGTTGAAGAAAAACAGAACGTTCCCAGCGCGTTGGGGCGTTTGTTGCCGCCCTTTAAGTCCGGTTGGCAGTCTCTGCGGCAAGGGACGAAAAATGCCCGTGAGTTTGCCGGATCACGCTTTCAGTTTTTTGCAGGAATGAACCGGCTAATGTCGCAGTTTTACGAAAGCATCCTGCACGACACTCCTGTGCCAATCCCGTACACGGAAATATTGCGCGTATCGCAAATCATGGATGAAATCTCCGCACAGGTTTACCCGGTGCGAGTGGCATGAAGATACTCGTTACGGGCGCTGCCGGTTTTCTGGGAACGGCTCTGCTCGAGCGTCTACTTGCTCACGGATACAAGGATATCCGTTGCAACGTGCGCCGGCGGACAGATACTCCAAAGCTAAACGCCCTACTGGACCGGCATCCAGAAATTCGGCTAGATCATTGTGTTGGGGACTTGAGGTACCGAGAGGACGCCGCGCGAGCGGTGGACGGCGTGCAACTAATTTTCCATCTCGTTGCCGGAAAGAAGGGAACTGCCGCGGATCTTTTCCTCAATTCCGTTGTAGCGTCTCGAAATCTCTTGGATGCCGTCGCCGATCGCAAGCCGATGCGCATCGTTCTGGTGAGTTCATTCGGCGTCTACGGAGTGGCTGGCCTCGCTCGAGGAGCACGGGTGAACGAAGAGACGGTACTCGAACCTCACCCTGAGCGGCGCGATCATTATTCCTACTCGAAACTTCGTCAGGAACAGCTGTTCTGGGAATACCAGCAGCGTAATGGTTTCGAACTAGTGGTTTTGCGGCCGGGCGTAATCTATGGTCCTGATGGCGGTCATTTTTCGAACCGCGTTGGATTGACGGTTGGCAAATGGCTATTGCACTTTGGTGGAAGCAATGTGCTCCCGTTAAGTTACGTCGACAATTGCGCGGAAGCTGTGGTTGTTGCGGGTACCCATCAGCGTGCCGCGGGTCAAATCTACAATGTCCACGACGATGACCTGCCGACTTGCCGCCAATACCTGCGAGCCTTCAAGAGGAATGTCACGAAAATTCGATCCGTCTCCATACCCTACTTTGGAGTTCGGTTACTTTCCTCCATGGCCGCCAAGTACAACAGCCATTCGAAGGGCCAATTGCCGGCGATCTTCACACCCTATAAAGCCGCAAGCCTGTGGGGCGGAAATCGTTTCGACAATTCCAAGCTGCGTTCCATAGGGTGGAAGCAGTTGGTGCCCACAGTCGAAGGATTGCAACGATCGTTTGCCGCGTTCCGGATCGAGTTGGACACTGCCAGAGTGAAAAACGCGGTTTTGACGGCCATGACGACGAACCCGGCTGAGGCCCCAACCGGAGAGCTGCGAGGTGGCTCACAAGAATTCGTGGTAGGTGCAGCGCTCGGCCCAAACTCCAATGGGAGCTTCGATCACCTGCTCGCGGCATTTTCGAGTCTGCGCAAGACTGGCCGACCTGCCAAGCTGGTCATCTTTGGCGCAAACGATCCGCGACAACTCGCCTGTAGAGTAGCGACTCGGGAATTAAGTTCGGACGTTCGGTGCATGCCAGATGAATTGACCACGCCTGACTTGCTTCTGGAATGCGATGTACTGGTTTCGCTCCAGGATGGAGTCCCGCTCTCCGTGCTCCGCGCCATGTCTTCACGCATTCCAATTGTTACGACGGCTGTCCGGATTCCGGAAGCTCTCCGAAATCGGCCCACCGTCGAGTTCATCCGACGTGGCGATGTGCATGGGTTACAAGATGCGTTGCAGCGCCTATCTGAGCAGCCAAAAAGAAAGTCGGATACTGGTTTGGCCCCCGAGCTAAATATCGCAAACCACTATAGTGATACGTATTTGTGGCGAGAAAACGCTTTGCCCACCGTAAACGGGCACCCGCCGAAAGGGCGCGCGCTGATTAAGAAAGCGCTATTCGGCGCCGTTCCCAACAGGCGGCTCGTTGAGCACGGGAGTCGGGACCGGCCGCAGATTGCTATCACGGTCGATGATGGACCGGATCCGGTGCATACACCTCGAATGCTAGACATCTTTCGAGACCACGCGGTGAAGGCTACTTTTTTTGTAGTGGGGGGAGCGGCCGAGCAGTATCCGGAAATCGTCCTGCGGATGAAGAAAGAAGGACACGAAGTCGGTAGCCATTCTTATAGCCATCCGTACTTCCACAGGCTTTCCTGGTCCGGCGCCATTCGAGAGATAGGGATGACCCGATGGGTCTTGGACAGTATCTTGGGAGAAGAGTGCAAGCTCTTTCGCCCTCCTCATGGCAAATTGTCACTCCGCAGCCTCATCCCCGCCTGGGCGGCCGGCCAGCAGGTGGTGATGTGGAACGTCGATTTAAAGGATTACAGCGCTGGTGCGGGAGATGTGGAAGCGAAGTTAGATCGAACCAGCTTCGCCTGTGGAGACATCATTCTGTACCATGGCATTAACGAGCCAGCATTAAAAGCACTGCCGCGCGTCATCGAAGCCGCGCAAGGTCCGAATCGCGAGGCCGTCACTATTTCCAAGCTCGTGCAACATTAGGCTTCTGGCGCGCGAAAAGTTAGCAATTCTCTCGATTACACTCCCGATGAAAACTTCTCCATATCCGCAGGCGTCAATCAGCTCGCGTCACAGTGTTGAGACGCTAGAAACGACATGGCCAGGAGCCACTCGTACATCTCCGATCCCCAGAACTGTTACGGACGCTCCGCTACTCCTAAAATTGGCCAAAACGATGACCCGTTGGGGTATCCGCGGCGGCAACCGGCTGGTGAAGATCTTCGGGCGATTGGGGATGCTCAATGTGGTCGCGCAATATCAATTAGGTCGTGGCGTGAGTTTTAGTGTGCCGCTGTTCCGAGACGACACCTGCTGGGACCAGCGAGAAATTGAAGAATATGAAAGCCAACTGATTCATTCGTTTTGCCGCTTGCTTGAACCCCTGGTTGATGTGGTCTTATTCGACTGTGGGGCAGACATTGGGACGTTCTCAGCGCTCGTGTGCTCACAAACCTCACGCGTCACGCGAGTGATTGCCTTCGAGCCCAACCCCGACGTAACAGTCTTCCTGAAGCGTAATTTATCTCAACTTCAAACTCGATCGAAAGCAATCACCAAGGCAGTAAGTTGCTTCAAGGGCGCCGGCCGGCTGGAAGTTCCAGCTTATGACAACTCAGATCACGCCCGATTCCTTGTTCCCGGCGAAGGCCCGCTGGAGGTGGTAACTATCGATAGTCTTGGTGTACGAGGTGGTGACGTGGCCATAAAAATTGACGTGGAGGGCGGTGAACTTGAGGTGCTCAAGGGTGCTGCTGAGACTATCGCTTTAGCTAGGAACTGCGTGATAACCGTAGAAGCTAACCACCGAGTGGCCATGCGCACCAAGCGCGATCCAGTGGAGTGTCTAAGATTTCTTCAGTCCCTGAGACCATTTAACTTTCGCATTGCCGAGACCGAAGAGTCTCCGTTGACATCTTCTCCGATCATCAAGGACGGACAGAAGGCCACCCGAAATGTTATCGCATGGACACTCTAAGCCGGTCCTTTCGCCTTAAGAGCTCGAAGAAATTTGGACGACTTTATTTAATCCGGAGACTGGTTTGACGACGCTGAGCAATCCCGCGCCAACACTCACGCCTAGTAGTGCCAAGGTTGTGGGGCGCAATTTCATTTTCATGGGTTTGGAAGTGGTGATTACTCTCGTTTGCACGCTGCTGACGACGGTCGTCATTGCGCGAGTCATCGGGCCGACGCGGCTTGGCTACTTCAATCTGATATTTTGGCTGACCTCCATCACTTGCTCGGTAGGTTCGCTGGGAATCCCGCTCACAACGTTTAAGTACATGGGCGAATTCCTGGGTGGCGGGAAAAAGGAACTCGCGCGCGCTGTATTCTTCTACAACCTCTGGGCTCAGACCGTGGTTGCGTGCGTGTTAACGGCCGTCGGCATGATCGCAGTTTTCACTCTCGTTAACCCCACATATCGTGTCTGTTCCATTCTGCTGGTTTTGAGCATGGTTCCCAACATGATTACGTTCGTGCCCTCGCAGGCGAATTCGGCCGCCGAGGACGCTTCTCTCAACACGCGTGGGGCTTTCGTTGGTGCGATCGTGTATGTGTTCGCGGTAGCAGCAAGTCTCCTCCTCGGATGGAACTTGGTCGGCATCGCCGCAGGCGTTTTGCTCTATCGCACCGCGGAGCTGGCGGTAAAGACCATTCCGGTGATTAAGTCAATGAAATCGGTGCCCCAGGTCCCACTGCCGCGAGAAATTCGCAAGCGAATGTTTTCCTTCTCCGGCCTCAGCGCCGGTCTCATGATCTTGCAAATCGTGATTTGGGACCGATCAGACATCATTTTCCTGAAACTGCTGCAGCCCGATATTCGTCAATTGGCTTTTTTCTCGGTTTGCTTCAGTGTTGCTGACCGGCTTATGCGCATGCCCCAGACTTTCGCCAATGCGCTCTCGGCAACGCAGATGGCCGAATACGGCCGCGATAAAGATCGCCTTTTTAGGATGACCTCGAAGGCGTCCACCTATGTCCTTCTGGGAGCGCTCCCGATTCTGATCGGGCTCGCTTGTATCGGTGGCCCCTTTGTGCGAGTGATGTATGGGCCGCAATACCTCCCGGCAATACCAGTTTTCATCGTTGTGGCGCTTCTCAGCATTCCAAGGGCGATATTGACTCCCGCCCAGACTCTTTTGTACTCCGCGGAAGACCTGGGTTTTGTACTAAGGTGGGGTTGCGTAGCCGCGGGAATCAACGTGCTCCTCGACGTCGCTTTAATTCCGAGTCATGGCGCCCTCGGCGCAGCCTGGGCAAATGGGGTCGCTCAAACCTTCGCTGCACTCACTATCTGGGGCCGCGTGCTGGTTCGCTATCCCGTCCGAATCGATATGTCCGTCCTACTAAGGCTTGCTGCCGCAACTCTTGCGATGGCGATCGTTGTACTCGGCATTGTGGCGATGCCGTTCGACCCCCTCGTGAAATTGAGCGCCGCCGTACCTGCAGGCGCGATCGTCTTCCTGGTCACGAGCCGGATGTTTGCAGTGTTGCAGAAGGATGATCGCCGGCGCCTGCTGCAACTCTCTGCATTGCTGCCCACGCCAGTCGGCTCCTCGTTCAAACGCTTGGTCGATTTCCTGGTTCCGCAGCCAACGGTTGTAGAAGTCACACGATGAATCCAATGAGGCTGCATCCCAATGGGTAGCATCACGGAAGGAGTGACTTCCACACCTATAGCTAGTGCCCAGGCTGAGCGAACCTCGCGGCTGAACATTGCTCACGTGGGCGACAGCATGGAAATGGGCGGAGCCGAAAAACTAACCGCCACGCTGTGCAGATTGCAACGCGACCGGGGCCACACGGCCTCAGTCCACTGCCTTTACCGGCTCGGCGTGCTTGGCGAAGAACTGCAGGCCGAAGGTTTTGAGGTTATTCTCCACCATCCTTCTTCGTTCCTTCAGCTCGTGCGCGGCTTGTACAGGTCGTTTCGGCGCTCTCGACCGGACGTGGTGCATTGCCACAATGCTACAGCGGCCATCATCGCCGCTCTTCCTGCCCGTCTCGCCGGTGTGAAGACGGTCATAGTAACCAGGCATGGTTTGGTCAAGCCTCCTTACCAGATACGCCGTGAGTTGAAATTTGCACTCGCCTCGCGCTGGTGTGATTGGATCGTCGCGGTCTGCGAGGGCACGCGGACCAATTTGCTGGCGGCCCCATTCGCCGCCCGCGACAGGATCATCCACATTTATAACGGTGCTTTGCCAGCCGATATCCGAGCTGTCCCGCAGCCCAAGAAAGGTTTTACCTTACTTTATGTTGGCCGTCTGGTGCCTCTGAAGGACCATGCCACTTTATTGCAGGCGGTTGCGCTCACGCGCGCGTACCACCCTGGCGTCCAGTTATGGATAGTCGGCGATGGGCCACTTGAGCTCACGCTGCGTAGCCTCGCCAATGAACTCGGGCTGAACGACACTGTCACTTTTTTCGGTGAACAGGCAGATGTTTCGCCGTTCCTCCTGGCGGCTGATTTGTTTGTCAGCTCCTCTGTAACCGAGGGATTGCCTGTATCTCTGTTGGAAGCAATGTCGGTTGGGCTGCCCGCAGTGGTCACCGACGTCGGAGGCATGGGCGAGATCGCACGGTTGTCGGGCGCGGTCACACTCGTGCGCTCGTCAGATCCTCAAGGAATGGCGGCGGGATTGTGCGAAGCGATCGTCCGGCAGCAAGACCTGCCCAAGATCGGCCAACTAGCGAGTAACTGTTACCAGCGATATTTTAGACCGGAGCGTATGCTCGACGATTACATGAGCCTGTACGAGCGTTGCGTCTCTCGCAATCCAGCGTAGTGCTAAGCATAAAAGAGTGCCCCCGCGAAACCTCTAACGAGCAAGTCCGTTGTTTATTCTGACCTGCAGCTGATCGTTGAGCGTCTTTGGGTAGCGCGCCAAACTCGCCGTGTCTTAGTTCGTGCTCCGAGGCTCTGAACTGTGCAATTCATTTATCACCATCGCACCATGGGCCGCAGTTCCCAGGCCATGCACATTCGCAGCCTGGTGGAGGCGCTGAGAGTCGAGGGTCACGAAGTGACGATCGTGTCCCCTCCAGGCGTCGATCCACTGAAATCCGCTGGAATGATGCCATTCCTACGGAAAGCGGATCATGCTCGCGGCCTTCAACGCATCTGGAAATACATAAGTTGTGAGTGCCCGCAGTTCGTTTTTGAGATTTTCGAGCTTCTTTACAACCTATTTCTCCCGTTTCGGTTGTTGCCCGCATTGTTGCGCCGACCGGACGCTGTCCTTTATGAGCGACACGCGTACTTCATGTTCATGGGTGTGCTGTTGGGAAAATGGCTAAAGCGGCCAATTGTGCTCGAGGTTAACGAACTCGCAGGATTCACCAGGGTCCGCGGGTTAATCATGGAGCGCCTCGCGCGGAGGATCGACGCTTGGGCGTTCTCGCGTGCCGATCACATTCTCTGCGTGTCCCGTGTTCTCGCCGACGAAGCTCAGCAACGCGGTGCTAGAGGTGAACGCGTACACGTCATGCCCAATGCAATTGATCCGAATCGTTTCCAGGCCCCGAAAGCTGGACAGTCGGTTCGCACACGCCTGGGTCTTGAGGGTTCAATCGTCATCGGCCATGTGGGATTGTTTTATTTCTGGGATCGACTGGATGTTTTGATCGAGGCAGTGAAGAGCATTCGCATCCAGCATCCAAAAGTAAAGGTATTACTCGTGGGTGATGGCCCTGAGATGGAGAACCTGAAACGTACTGCTTTTCGATTGGGGATGGAAAGAGCAGTCATTTTTTCCGGGCCGGTTCCTCGCGGTGACGTCCCCGCTTACATCGATGCGATGGACATTTGCGTGCTCCCCAATTCGAACGCGTTCGGCTCTCCGATCGCCCTGTTTGAGTTCATGGCCATGGGCAAGCCTTGCGTAGTCCCTGATCTCGGCCCGATGCGTGACGTGATCGATGATGATATGACGGGCATCTTGTTTCCTCGCGGGGACTTTGGGGCCTTGCAAAAGGCTCTCGTGCGCGTCATCGAAGACCCAGCGCTCCGGACGCAACTCGGTGTTCGGGCAAGAGACACTGTCTTGCAGCACCATACGTGGTCCGCGAATGCTCGTATCGTAATACAGCTAGCCGCCGGTAAGAGTTCTGCTCGACCATTTGCTCACTTGAAACAACTTGATTGCGACACGCAATAGATTGGAAAGGGAACCTGAATGCCTCCAGATACACGTCTCCGGGTCGGACTGGTTGGAGCCGGCTACATCAGCGAATTTCACGCCCGCGCAATCCAGCGTGTCCCTAGCGCACGGATTATGGGAATCGCCGACGTTGTAAACTCTCGCGCCACAGGGCTGGCCGCTCGGTTCAGCATCCCGACAATCTTCCCAACGATGGAAGCCATGATGAATGAGGGAGTCGACGTAATTCATATTCTCACTCCTCCCAACACTCACGCACAATTGGCGATTGCAGCGCTCAAGAACGGCTGCCATGTGTTGGTGGAAAAACCGCTCGCGATGAATGTGGAGGAAGTCGACCGCATTTCCGCCGCCGCCGCAGACGCGCAAAAATCTGTTTGCGTCAACCATTCCATGATGTACGACCGCTTTGTGTCCAAAGCGCTGAACTTAGTCCGTTCGGGCGCCATCGGAGTTCCGCTTACATTCGATTACATTCGCAGCAGCGAATATCCCCCTTACAGGGGAGGACCGCTGCCGATCCATTACCAGAGTGGCGGCTACCCATTCTTAGACCAAGGTGTGCATGCGTTATATCTCGCTGAATCCTTCTTGGGCGCAATAGAAGAAGTGAACTCTTTCTATGGGACGCACGGAGGCGACTCCAACCTCCTGTATGACGAGTGGCGCGTGGCGGCTCAATGCCAACGCGGCACCGCGAACATCCAGATTTCATGGAATGTGCGCCCTCTGCAGAACTGGTTCGTCGTGCAAGGCACGAAAGGCGTGATCCGTGCGAACCTCTTCGCAATGTGGGTGACTCACACGCCGCAACTCCCGCTGCCGAAAGCGCCGGCACGCGCGCTTCAAGCAGTGACCGAAGGACTCAGCATCTGTACACAGGTTCCAGCAAACGTCGCTCGCTTTGCGGCCAAGAAAATCGTCCAGTACGACGGTCTGCATTCTTTGGTAACTGCGTTCTATGGCGCGTTACAAACGGGCGCGCCGATGCCGGTCCCAGTCGAGCAGGCCCGTTCCACCGTCTACTGGACAAACCGCGTCTCTCAGCAGGCCGATGCCGCGAAAATCAAATTTCAATCTCAATTCCCGAGTGCAGGAAACGCCAAGGTTCTGGTGACCGGCGCAAATGGCCTGATCGGGCGACATTTGGTGAACCGGCTATTGCAAGAAGGCAATCGTGTGCGCCTCTTCGTTCGAAGGCCGCCAGAGGCTGCATTCATGAACGATAGCAACGTCGAAGTTTTCCTGGGCGATCTAGGAGATCCCGCCGCCGTTGACCGAGCCGTCGCGGACACAGAAATTGTCTATCACGTGGGAGCGGCGATGAAAGGCGGCGCGCATGATCATGAACGGGGTACCGTCTGCGGCACGAAAAATATTGTGGATAGTGTGCTTCGGCACGATGTGAAGCGTCTTGTCTACATCAGCTCCCTTAGTTGTCTGCACGCGGCAGTTGCACAGCGCGGCGCCGTGATCACAGAGGATTGGCCAATTGAGCCATCTCCCGCAAAACGCGGAGCCTATACGCAAGCAAAGACAGCAGCCGAGAAAATAGTGCTCGATGCAGTTCGAGAGCGCCATCTCCGAACTGTCGTGCTTCGCCCTGGAAGAGTTTTCGGTCCAGGGATGACACTACTCACACCTGAAGTTGCCCGCAAGATGGGGAACTTCCTCGTCATCCTTGGCGATGGCACCCGGGAACTGCCCTTGGTTTATGTAGAAGACGTAATCGATGCGATCGTACTGGCCGCCAAAGTAAGCGAATTCGATGGCAGTGTATTCCACATTGTGGATCGGACCCGGATTACACAGAATCAGGTCGTACGTGACTACATTTCTAAAGACGCGAAAAAGGCAAAGGTAGTCCACGTCCCGTTGGCCATCGTCTATAGTCTGGCGCTCGGCTTCGAAGTTTTGTCTAAGATTCTAAACCGGCCGGTTCCGCTTTCCGTTTACCGTGTCAAATCAGCGCTCGCTCGCATGCAGTTCGATTGCAGCCGGGCAGAAAATGACCTCGGCTGGCGACCGCGCGTTGGCGTCGCTTGCGGCCTGCAGGAATCCATGGCGTCCGAGCGCGTCAAGTCCAGCGACAAGGTTAGCGGGCGTGTACAACAGAGCTGGGCTGCTAAATGAAATGTTCGCTTTAGCTTTTCTGCTGGCGCACCCACCCACGGCATTGATATCTGTCTGCATCGTTAGGTGCCAACTGTGTTGCCACTGTTCTTAGAGAGCGACGGGAAAGTCTGATTCCAGAAAGTCTGGCGCTGCTTTGAGCGAATAATTCACGCCGATAGCTTTTCCCACGGGAGACACAGTGACAATTATGCTGAAGGCTTCCATTCTTACAGATACCCCCAACCGCGCCATTTCCGAAGGACAAGAGCAAGCAAGACTAATCGACGAGGCGCGGTTCGCCGATCAGGCATACGCTAGGTACGCACACGACCTACACATGAACCAGATCTTTTTTAAGAAGTACGCCGAGCCTCAAGACGATTGGGATTGGCGGCAATACGGAGCCAAGCTACTCGGGTCCGTTAATGGTTGCCGCGTCCTGGACTACGGATGCGGACAGGGTGAGGAGTCAACTTATCTCGCCAAGATGGGTGCTCAAGTGATGGCGATCGACATTTCCCCTGTGGGCATTGAGCTTACGAAGGAGAGGGCCAAACTGAACGGCGTGGGCGACCGCGTCAATGCGATGCTTATGCGTTGCGATCCGACCGATTTTCCGAATGAGTCTTTTGATGCGATCCACGGATTTGGAATTCTTCACCATATCGGTTTGCGAACCGGCTTGATGGAAGTGAAACGGCTCCTCAAGCCACGCGGCCGCGGACTCTTCTTCGAGCATATGGGGAATTCCAAAATGATCGAACGGTTGCGTCCCAAGGACAAGGATTACACGAAAGGCGAGCGCCCCGTAACATGGAAAGAGGTCCAAGAGCTACGACCGGAATTCTCTCGGATGGTCGCCAGACCATTCCACATCGCTTCTCGTTTGCGCAAACGCGTCCAGTCACTGAACCGGCCGGCGGTTAGACGAGTCGATCACGCTGTCCTTAGCGCTCTACCCTTCATGAGGTACTTCGCAAGCGGCATGGTCATATATCTTGAGAAATGATTTCGCGTGCGTCAGCGGCGGGACAATAGCAAAAGAGGGAGAGTAATCCATGAGCATTCTGGGAGATTTAGCCCGAGTTCGCGAGAGACCCCAAGTCTATCTCCGAATTCTGGCCAGCACGATTTCGAGGGGCAGCCTCTTGGAGACGCTCAAGAGCCGATTTCCCTTCCAACTGCCCGACCCTAAATATCCGCGCATTGTGGCGTTGGAATTCACAAACTTCTGTAATCTGCGGTGTCCGTATTGTGCGGCCCAGACGGAGCCCGTTCGGGGCCAACGGGGTTTCATGACGGACGCGACATTTTCGAGGATCGCATCGCAGCTCCGTGAATTTCCTCTGCAAACCCTGCGGGTGATTGGTGGCGGGGAACCCACGTCCCACCCGCGATACGCAGAATACGCAGCTCAACTTCGTGGAGTTGCGAGCATTTCGACGCTCACGACAAACGGTCAACTCTTTTCCGAGAAAAACTCACGCCAAACTGCGACCTCTTTCGATATCGTCGAAATTTCCGTGGATGGTAATGACGCGACGGAATACGAAAAATACCGAGTAGGCGGAAACTTTCAGAAACTCTTAAGAAACATCGAGTTGTTACGGTCCGCAGCGACGCGGGAACGCTCTAAAATGTTGTTGCACATCCGCATCATGCTGAAGGTTTCCGATATCGAACGTGTGCATGATCTTCGCGGCTACTGGGAGCAATACGCCGATTCCGTTTCGGTTCAACACTTGTTTGATAGAACTGGCAACGGTACAAACCTTTTCACGATAATGCCGAAGGTGGAAGGGTCATTCCGCCAGTGCGAATATCCGTTTAAGGCTATGGGGATTTGCTGGAATGGCGACGTCCCCCTCTGCCCCGCTATCGAGCCGAGGTTGAAAGTATCCGATGGTGGCTTGCTACTCGGCAATGTCAATGACGAATCTCTATTAGAGATCTGGCGTGGTCCTTTGCTCCGCCAATACCGCGAAGCTCATCGAACATGCCAGCCCTCCGATGCTCCTCTTTGTGTAGGTTGCAATGATGTCTGGGGACAGACCAATCCAGGCGGTCGGCGGAGTTAACTTGCGATCAATTCTGGGGCTGGTTTAACCTTTGCCAGACGTGGTATTCGCGCAGAGCGAAGAACGGTTGATGATTATCCCCACGGAATATTTATTGCCAAGCCGGCCCGGCGTCGGTGATCGTCATGCCTTGAACCGCCGTGGCCAGAGCCTTCGTCGAGCCAGCCGCCTTGATGGTCCCGCCCGACGACGTGGTCCCTTTGTTAATTACAAGGCCATTGTTTGCATCCAGTGTGATCGTGAAGGTGCCGCTGGATGGATTTCCGGGATTCGAATCGACAGCTCCCGGAGTCAGCGCGCTGAAACCAGACGCATCCCCAAGCTGAATCGTGTAGATGTTGTAGCTCACCACGTTGCCTGGAGCGGTGTTGTTCGCCTCAATTCGATATTGCCAATTGGCTGCATTGGCGCCGTTCGCGTTCTCAGCGACGATGGCAATGGTTGGAACGGCTGGAACCAGGGCTGTATAGAGCGCTTCCTGCGTGCCATCAATGCACGCGATGGTTGCGGACACCACCGCAGGATTCGTCTCGCAGTGGCTCACGAAGGTCGTGCTTGTCGTCGAGGCATCGCTCTGCATGCGGTCTATAATCATCAGTACACTGATACCCCGGAAGTAGACAAACTCGCGAACTACTGAAACGACATGCGGATTCTGCCGGGTAGGATGAGCGGCATCGCACACGTTGTTCTGGTATACGAGCGTCAGGTCGGTTACGGCGAACGAATAATTTGGCTGTGTCTCCAGTCGCTTGACGACGCCGGGACCGTCTGAGCATCCCTGCACATTGATAGACGCCTGGCCGCCTATGATTGGGATGTTATGCGCAAATCCGGCAAACGTGTCAGACGTTCCAACGCCATTGTATCCGGCCACGAATTCGCTATACCCCGGCGTCTCACGGATTATGTTCACGCCCTTGCGAAACACCTGGAAGGTTCCCGCGTCCCAATGCCCGTGCCCGCCGCCCCAAGATTGGGTTGGACCCATGTTGGTGCCATGCGTTATGCCCATCTGCCAAAGCATCGAGGTTGCATTCGTCGTCCAATCACTTCGGGAATACATGTACTGAGCGCCGGACGAGTAATAATCGAGCGGCAGAGTCGAGTACGCCTGGGATGATCCGCCCGGGTCAACGGATCTGTGAATAGGGCCAATGGCGGGATTCACCGTAAAAATCCATTGGCGAGCCAATTTGCCAATTGCGATGCCGGAGAACTCGTTCGCAGCCGCCTGCATAAAGTCGCCATAATACTGGCTCGAGGCTCCACATCCTCCGTGTCCGTCTGGACCGTTATGGCTTTGGTAGCCACAACCGGCGCCACTGACCCACTGTTCGTCGTCAGCCCAAGTGAACATATCTCTTATGCCGCGGCCGGTGGAAGTCGTAGGCATGGTGTTGTAGATAGTCTGAAGCACGCCCGACTTGAAGGCCGTCGTTTCGGTCCACATATCGCGCCCGAGAAGCGCTGAGGACGCAAGGGGAAACGCATAGTAAACAAGCGAATATCGCCCGTACTCGCCGCCGCCCTCCTGGCTGTGAAGGGCGTATCCCTTGGCCCCGTTCTTTCCGGTCCCTGTCGGTGAGACAAAGTTCAGCAGGTCGTTCCACCGGTTCTGGACGCCGTACTGCAAATTCGCACCCGCGTTCGGATTCTCGTTGTAACTGGCGATCCCGAAGGCGAAGTCGTTCCGGAACTGTCCGGCGAAGTAATTACTGGCAGGCATCCCGACGTTGCCCCAAGTCTGGGTAACGTTGTCTTGGTTCGCCTGCCAGGTGTTCCAGTTGGTGTCTATTGCCGACGCTTGCGCAACCGTAAGACACTGAGCCTTCCCGCATCCCGGGGCCAGCCAGTCGCGAACCATGCCCGTGATCCATTCGCCTTCGCGTCTCATGTTGTCGCAACCCGCGCCGCTCGAGCAGGTAGTCGTGAAACTGGTCGCATCCGTGATGACCTGAGAGCATGCCCCTGCGACGTTCATGACGAAACATGTGAAGGCCATATCTTGATCGTCGAGTGCGCCACGTGAAAACGGCGTATTCAATCCGGCATAACCCGTGCTCGCTACCCATGCCTGCGCAGACGCGATTCGCGAAGGCGTCCAGAACAGTCTTGGGTGGCTTGCAGGAATAGTGAGGCCGTAAATCGTGTTCGCAGAATTCGCGCTAAAGATAGACAAGGACGAGGAACCCGTCTTGGACGGATCCGCTGCACTGGTCGCTGTGACGGTTACAGTGTCTGGTGAGGGAATCGTCGACGGGGCCGTGTACAGTCCTGTCCCGGTAACTGTTCCGCAAGCCGCAGCGCTACATCCTGCTCCTTGCACACTCCATGTGACAGCGGTATTCGAAGTCCCCACAACAGACGCATTTAATTGCTGCGTCGCCCCAATTACAACGGATGTGCTGGCGGGCGTCACAATGACGACAACCACGGGAACAATGGTTACGCTTGCTGAGGCTGTTTTGCTCGGTTCCGCCATGCTGGTTGCAGCCACGGTAACGCTCGGCGGTGAAGGTGCCACCGATGGCGCCGTATAAACTGCTGACATCGAACTCGTTGCCAGTGATCCACAGGAGGCGCCGCTGCAGCCCGCTCCACTCAAACTCCAAGCCACCGCCGTATTCGTCGTGCCTGTCACGCTCGCTGTGAAAGAGTCTGTGCTGGCAGTAGGAACAACAGCGCTCGACGGAGTGATACTCAGCAAAACCGCGGCCGCCGCGACAAGGGTGACATTCGCCGAAGTTGATTTGGTTGGGTCCGCCACGCTGGTCACTGTCACGCGGAGTGTTGCGGGGGAAGGTACACTCGCCGGTGGGGTGTAGAGTCCGCCTGCCGAAATGGTACCACACGCTGCGCCGGTGCAACCCGCGCCACCAATAACCTTCCAGGTGACCGCCGTGTTCGAGCTGCCCGTAACCGTCGCCGCAAACTGCTGCGTGCTCCCTATCGCCACAGTTGCGCTATTTGGGCTCACGCTTATCGCGACGTGGCCGGCGTGATTTGTTGGATCAGAAGGGCTTTTCGAGGGGCTCGCCAAACCAGCACATCCCGAAAGGACGAGGCTTCCCGTTAGGACTACCAGGAGTAGCACTAACCGCTCTTGAGTCCGTGGAGAACGACAAGCAGTCAACATTTGGCTCCGGCTTCTAGTTAAGCTCCGTGCCCAAATGCAACACGCGCTCCTACGTACAGTGAATACAGGAGCGCCGCGGACAATACATCTGCCCAACAGTCCAAAAAAGGGGAACTGCCCAAATGCTGTCCCCTGATGTCCATTGTGTCTAACTGCAAGGATAGGCTTGGGAGCCCGGTGCGCAGATCGACCAGGAACGGTCAGAAAGTCTCTCTGAGCCGAGTCCTAAACTAAAGAAAATGCTGGATTTGTTTGGACTGGTGAACTTCAACCCAAGCCATTGCCCGAAAGAATAAACCGCTATGTGTGGTATCGCAGGAATGTTCAATCTCGAAGGAGGCCAAGTAGCCCTGGATTCCCTTCGGGGCATGATAGGGATGCTCGCCCACCGTGGTCCGGACGACACCGGATTCCACGCTGAGAATGGCGTAGGTCTCGCGCACGCCCGTCTCAGCATTATTGATCTTGCTGGCGGCCATCAACCAATGTGCAACGAGGACTCCTCGCTCTGGATCACCTTCAATGGTGAGGTCTTTAACTACCTCGAACTCCGGGAAGATCTCCTCAGTAAAGGACACAAATTCGCCACCCAATCCGATACCGAGGTCATCCTTCATCTTTACGAGGAAAAAGGAGAGGACTGCGTCCAATACTTGAATGGCCAATGGGCCTTTGCCATCTGGGACAACAAGCGCCGCCGCCTGTTTCTATCCCGCGACCGTCTAGGCGTAAGACCTCTCTTCTATACGCAAGCAAACAAGACGTTTCTGTTCGCCTCCGAGATCAAAGCGATCTTTGCCCACCCGGCGGTCACGAGAGAGATTGACGTCAACGGCTTGGACGAGGTGTTCACCTACTGGTGCACCATTCCGCCTACTACGCTTTTTCGAAACATCCATGAACTCCCTCCGGGACATTCGATGACTGTGAATGCTGAAGGGAGTGCGACATGGCCTTACTGGAACATCCAATTCGAACAGTCATCAGCCGTTGTCACTCCAGCCCAGGAACAGTCTCACGCTGACGAACTCCTCGAGCTTCTGGCCGACGCGACGCGAATCCGCCTGCGCTCCGATGTTCCTGTAGGCGCCTACCTCAGCGGGGGACTAGACTCGACCGTCACCACAGCATTGGTCAAGAAGGTCTCGAACGCCAGGCTTCGGACTTTTTCTATCTCGTTCGACAATGCCGAATTCGATGAAAGCGTGTTCCAAAGTGAGGCAGCCCGCTTTCTGGACACCGAGCACCAAGACTTCCGCTGCACCAAGAATCAAATCGCTGAAGTATTTCCGGACGTAATCTGGCACACCGAGAAACCAGTGCTGCGCACGGCCCCAGCTCCGCTGTATCTTCTCTCCCGCCTTGTCAGGAACAGCGGCTTCAAGGTCGTTGTGACTGGAGAAGGGGCCGACGAAATCCTCGGCGGCTACGATATTTTCAAAGAAGCCAAGATCCGCCGCTTCTGGGAATCGCAACCCGATTCCAAGATGCGACCTCTTCTTCTTCGCCGGTTGTATCCTTACTTGCAGAATCTGCAGAACCAACCCGATGCCTACCGCAAAGCATTCTTCCACATCAACGTCGACCATGATCTGCAGCCATTCTTCTCCCATATTCCGCGGTGGCATTTGACTTCCAAGCTAAAAATGTTCTTCTCCGATGCCGTCCGTGCAGAAATTTCAGGAGTCGAGAGCTATTCCAAAGTTCGATCGCAGCTGCCAGAGAGCTACGCAACGTGGGACAGCTTCTGTCAGGCCCAATACCTCGAGACGAAGTACCTGCTCCCCGAATACATCCTGTCGTCGCAAGGCGATCGGATGGCCATGGCGCACTCTGTCGAAGGCCGGTTCCCATTTCTCGACCATCGTGTAGTCGAATTCGCATCCCGGCTTCCAGTTTCTCTGAAAATGAAAGTGCTGAATGAAAAGCATCTCTTGAAACGCTGCGCGCGCGATCTGATTCCTTCATCGATTGTGAAGCGCCATAAGCAACCTTATCGAGCGCCCGAAGCGTGCAGTTTTCTTCAGCCCGCTGCACGCGAGTACATGGACGAGCTGCTTTCCCTCGAACAAATACGGCGAGACGCCATTTTCGATGCGCCCGCAGTGACGAAGCTCGTCGACAAATTTCGCAAGGGCGCCGCCATCGGCATAAAGGACAACATGGGATTAGTTGGCGTCGTCTCCACGCAGCTTTTGATTCATCGGTTCATCAACCACTTCGAAGGCCGGATGGCATCACATGACTCTTAACGACGAGTTGCGAGAGTTCGTGACAGACAACTTCATGTACGGCAAGCCGTACAAAGGCTTCGCCGATGACGACTCCTTCATCGAGCGCGGCATCATCGATTCCACCGCTGTAATGGAGCTAGTCGCTTTTCTGGAAAATCACTATCGGATCAAGTTGCTCGACCAGGACTTGATTCCAGACAACTTGGATTCCGTCAATGCTTTGGCGCGGTTCGTGAAAAGTCGCGTTCAGCCAAATCTCACCGTAGCTTGTGATCCAGGCCGAATCGTTCTAGGAATTTAGTGCTGTCAGACCGCCGCGCCGAAACGCCATTGCGAAGCGCCAATCATGAGCATACCTACAGCCACATTTTCGGCTGACGTACTGAAGATCGACGCCGCCGCGGTCTCGGCCGACATCGAAAGCAAAATCCGCGACATCGTCCTACAACGATTGAACCGCAAAGGTGTGGTCGTTGCCATATCCGGCGGAATCGACAGTAGCGTCGTTGCGGCTCTGTGTTTCAAAGCGCTTGGAACTTCACGAGTACTTGGCCTGATGCTGCCCGAAGCCGATTCGTCGCCGGATAGCCTTCACTTTGCGAATCTGCTTGCGCAATCACTCGGCCTTCGAACACATCTAGAAAATATTGCCGGCATTCTCACTGCGGCGGGCTGTTACCAGCGCCGCGACGAAGCCATCCGCAAAGTCATACCGCAATACACAGAAGGCTATAAGTGCAAGATCGCCCTGCCCGACCAAGTGAACGGCAGCGCCTATCCAATTTTCTCGGTGGTCGTCGAATCGCCGCTGGGCGAACGCACAAGAGCCAGACTTACACTGCATTCCTATCTCGGAGTGGTGGCAGCAACTAACTTCAAACAGCGCACTCGCAAAATGATGGAGTATTACTACGCGGACCTTTTCAACTTTGCTGTCGCAGGCACTCCGAATCGTCTTGAGTATGATCAGGGGTTTTTTGTCAAGAATGGCGACGGCGCGGCCGATCTAAAGCCGATCGCGCACCTCTACAAAACACAGGTCTATCAATTGGCGGCATATCTCGGCATACCGCAAGAGATTCAGAAGCGGCCTCCCACGACCGACACCTATCCATTGGATCAATCGCAGGAGGAGTTTTATTTCCCGCTACCCTACGACCGCATGGACCTCTGCCTTTATGCGAAGAACCACGGTCTTCAGCCGGAAGAAGTTGCGCCCGTAATCGAGCTGACTACCGAGCAGGTAGCTCGCGTCTACCGCGTGATTGATGCAACCCGCAACGCCACACGTTATCTCCATCGCACGCCCGTACTCTGCGAAGAAGTTCCCCAGGTTGCGGCTGATGCCCGACTCTAAATCGCCGGCCTCGCGTCCCGTTCGCATTCTCCTTCTAGAGAGCGGCACAGGGCCCGGCGGTTCGGTCAATTTCATTCGGGACTTCCTGCTTCACGTGGATCACGCAACGACGCATGTAATCACTGGATTGTACTTCTTCAATCTGAGTAAGACCCTTGAGGAAATTCAACGCCTCGGAAACCCAGTTGTCTGTTTCAAACACACGCGACCCGTCGCGCCAAAAGACTCCACCGGCATCTCACTGCTATTTGGCGTGGGTCTTAAGAGCCTGCGGAATCTGAGCACGGCCGCCGCAATTCTCTCGCGACTCATCCGTATTCAATTGCCGTTGACCTGGAAGGTGTGGAGATTTATCAAACGCGAAGCGATCGACATCGTCGTGCTGAATCAGGACGTTCACTTTCACGTCCCCGGCGTGCTCGCGGCCAAACTCGCCAGCAGGCCCTGCGTCTGCCGCAAGGCCGGCGGCATTGGCGAAGCGAGGTGGCTCAAACGGTTCCTGAATCACTGGGTCGTTTTGTTTGTGAGCATCTCCGAGGCCACCGAAACCGACCAGCGAAATACTCCCGGCACCAAAAAGCTCGTGAATATTTACGAAGGCCTGGACATGCGCCGATTTGCTTCCCGGCCTCCAAAAGACTCCATGCGCGAGTCATTGGGGATCCCTCAGCGGAAAAAAGTGGTAGCGGCGATCACAAGAGTTGCAATCGGCAAGGGCTTGCCGGAATTCATCCGCATGGCTGCCATGGTGATCCAATGCTACTCGGATGTTATTTTTCTGCTCATCGGAGATGAAGGACCAGACGGCGGCACTCTAACCCGCGAACTCCGAGATCTCGTGCACGCCCTCGATCTGAAAGAACATGTGATTTTCACCGGTTGGCGCGAAGACATTCCGGCCGTCATGAACTGCGTCGATATCTTCGTCCATTGCCCCACTACATTTACGGAAGGCCTTGCACGCACCTGCCTGGAGACAATGGCCGTTGGGATACCTGCGGTAGTTTCGGAGAACGGCGGCATGCCGGATGCCGTCGTGAATGGAGTCACCGGATTCGTGGTTCCACCCGGAGACATCAAAGCTATGGCTGAATCCGTCTTGATGCTCCTCGAGAATGAAGAGCGCTGTCGTGAATTCGGCGAACGCGCCAGATTGCGCGTCGAGCAGCTCTTTGACGCGGCACGCAATTCTCGTCAGCTGCAAGAACAAATCTTGCAGTGCGCCAGGCCTGAAACCCTATTGGAATTGCGCGGCGCGCATATTCGAGTGCAGTGAAAGAGCGGAATTTACGATCATGCCTGAATACACAGTTGTTCCCGCCGATCTCGTGAGAGACAGGCAAGTCATTCTCGACTTGTGGCGGCAAAACCTCGCCGACACCATCCATCTCGACGACAAGTACGATTGGCATTTCCTCAACAACCCCTACGGTCCCGGGCAGATCTGGATTCTGGAGTCCAACGGCCAGCCAATCGGTACCACCTCTCTGGGCATGCGCCCACTAAAACTCAATGAAACCATGGCCACCGCCGGCGTTGCGTGCGACCTGGCCGTAAACAAGGAACACCGTTTTCTCCAACCTGCCCTCATGCTTCAGAGGGCGTTGATCACCTCGGCGCGCGCCGCAGTTCGAATAATCTATGGCGTGCCGAATGCCGCTGGCTCAGCAGTCATGAAATATGTTGGGTATCAAGAATTCTGTTGCGTACATCGATACGCCAAAGTCCTGCGGATTTCTCACTACCTGCAGAAGTCCGGGAAGTTCGGGGCCATCGTCCCCTTTATCGGGAGGATGGCTGACGAGGGATTCGCCGCCCTACACTTGTTCGGACGGCAGCGAAGCAGAAGCCTCACGCAGGTTTTGCCCTCTTTCGATGAACGATTTGACGAACTATGGGATCAGATTACTTCTGAACAATGGGCCCTGACCGTTCGCGACCGGCGGTTCTTGAAATGGCGATATCAGGAATGCCCGCTGCGCCAATATAAAACCCTAGGGCTTCTCACGGAGGATAAGTCGAGGTTACTCGGCTATTTGATCTACTACATCGAAGACCACTCTGCAGTTTGCGCCGACTTCCTTGCCTCGGGTGGCCCTGAGGATCTCGACTGCCTGCTTTCGTCCTGGACGGCTCTCGCCTGGGGATGTGGACTCTCCTCGTTGTCCCTCAGTTGTTCCAACGGCACGCTTGCCGCCAATCTGCTCCGACACGGTTTCTCGCGGCGATCGGCTGCACTGCCAAGCAAGCCCAACCGAACAAAGCAGCACGAGCAGTGCAAGACTCTCTTCACTCACGAACGTCACGCTGCCATAGCACCTAGAGTCGCGGACAGTTGGTATTACACCGAAGGCGACTCACCTTACTAGATGTGGGCTTCACCGTCCGCCTTTCCTCGGTGCGCACTCCATGAAGATCGTCCAACTCTTACCGAGTCTTGAACTAGGAGGAATGGAGCGCCTCGCCGTCGACTTAGCCCGCCAACAAAAGGCCGAAGGGCACGAGCCCTCCATCTACTGCACAAGCCATCCCGGTCTGTTTGCGCATGAAGCCGAAGCCGCAAACGTGCCGGTACGTTCTTTTGGAAAGACCACGGGCTTTTCTCTCCGCCTGATTCTCGACCTGGCTTCCAGACTCCGCATAGATCGCCCCGACGTTCTCCACGCTCACAACGCGCTGGTTCTCCATTACGCAATCGCAGCCGCGCGTCTGGCCCGTGTTCCGGTTGTCGTTAACACCCGTCACGGCGGGAATAACAACTGGGACCCCCACTGCGAACGCATCTGGCGCCGCGCCGTGCGCTGGATTGATTCCCTGGTCTTCGTTTCGGAAGGAGTGCGTGAGTTTTACGTCACCAGGGATCGGCTTTCGAGACGCAACACTTCGGTCATCTACAATGGCATCGACGTCGACAAATTCACGTCCCACCCTGCGCATCCAGCCTCTGCTCTACCCAAGTTTCGCGTGGGCTCCGTCGGCCGCCTGGTCCCGGCCAAAGACCACGTCACACTGATTCGATCGTTTGCAATGGTCACTTCGGCAATGCCAGCGGCGGAATTGCACATCCTCGGCGATGGCCCTTGCCGCGATGCAATCTCTCAAACGGCGGAATCGCTCGGAATCGCGAACCGAGTCTTCCTTCACGGCGCCAGTCTCGATGTCCCGGGTTTTCTCTCCACCCTCGATCTCTTCGTACTTTCTTCCATTGATGAAGGACTCCCGATTTGCCTAATGGAAGCCCTGGCGGCGGGCTTGCCCGTCGTTTCGACGCGTCTTCCCGGCCTCACCGAGCTGGCGCCAGAAAACGTGGTCGCGGGTTACTGCACTCCTGCTCATCCGGAGTCCCTAGCCGAACACATCCTCCGTGCCGCTAACCGGCATGATCTTCCCGCACTGGGAGAAGCCGCTCGCGATTGGGCACAGAGGTTCGCCATCCGGGAAACTTGGCACAACTATCAAACCGTCTTCGAGGCCAGGCTCGCGAAGAAGGGGCTTTACTCTGTGGAGCGCCTCACTCCTCGGGCACACGACGTCGCAACGATTGGGCATGGCCAATAGCGAATTCGGTTCTGATTGGAATTCACACATGCTTAGGTCCGAATCATGAAACTGCCCAGGCACAGCCAGATCTGGCTCCCAGGCTATATGAAGGACAGGCTCTCGACTCTAGCGCGTAAACCCGCGAAGAGGCTCTGGCTGCTCTTTGCCGATCATTTTGAGCCTCTCTGGAACGGTGCTGACGAGCGTACGGGCGCCGAGCGAGTCGCTCGATGGGCAAAGCGCTGGCCGGCCATTGCCGCCAAGTTTCAGGACTCAACTGGCGGGCCGCCATGTTATTCCTTCTTCTATCCTGAGGAGGAGTATCGGTCCCACCTCATGGAACCTCTCGCACGCATGGCGTCGCATGGTATCGCCGACGTCGAAGTCCATCTGCATCATGACGGCGAAGGTCAGCAAAACTTTGTTGACCGCATCTCCAGCTTCACCGAAACACTCTTCTCCCGCCATGGCCTTCTGCGGAAAGAGAGCGGCAAAGTGACATTCGGATTCATTCATGGCCTCTGGGCGCTCGACAACTCCCGTCCCGACGGCCGCTTCTGCGGCTTAAACAATGAGCTCTCTCTCCTCCGCGACCTCGGCTGCTATGCCGATTTCACCATGCCCTCGGGTGCTTCGCCGACCCAGGCCCGACTGGTCAACACGATCTACTGGGCCATAGACGATCCCCTTAAACCAAAGTCATATGACACGGGCATTCCATCGACTCCTGGGGGCAAGGCCACAGGCGATTTGTTGATGATTCCAGGGCCATTGGGCCTCCGCTGGGGGCAGCGCGTCATGCCACGAATTGAACACGGCGAACTTTGCTCCTATGATCCCGCCACCGAATATCGCGTCCGCCGCTGGCTCGAACTTGCTCCGCGTATTGGCGACGACATTTTCCTCAAACTCTTTACCCATGGCACGCAGGAACGCCACTCCAACTATCTACTCGATGGCGGCCTCGAGTTCACCCTCTCTCTCATCACGCAGGAGTGCCAACGCACCGGACTCGACCTACATTTCTCATCCGCCTGGGAGATGCGTCAAGCTGTCGATGCTGCCGCTCGAGGAGATAGCCGCCCAGTCCATGTATCGGATCGTGCCAGCGCGCCAGAGTTGGTAATGAGCTGATTCAACATGCGGCACTTTGCAGTTTGCCGCCCATTCATCGCTGCGCTGAAGTCAACTCATCATTGCAATTCTCCTGACGCAGTATCAAGATTGCCGACCAAGGAATGGTCGAGGGTGAACATCCTCAGTCTCTCGAAAGTCCACTATTCTCGTCTCGCATGTAGAAAACACAAGACGCAAGACAGTGAGGTTCCCATAATGAATGACCCAACCTCCAAGAAGGACCAGCGCACGGAACACGACGCGAGAGAGACGCATTCGGAAACGCTGGATTCGCTCCCGCCCTCCTGCGCCCCGCGCTTCGAAAGCCGCCGGAAGTTCCTCGGGAACGTGCGGGGAGCTGCCTTGGCCGCCGCAACCGCCGGCGCGATCGGCTTCGAGCCGCTTTTGGGCTCAAAGCACTCGTTCGCCCATTCGGACAGCGATCATGGCGAATTCGCGGGATCCGAACGCGCGGAAAAAGCGGCAGAAATCCGCGTCGAGGCGATGAAGGCCGATCGACGGATTCCTATTCCCCCCCACACGACAAACGGCGACGAGGAGCGCTATGCCGACAAGTGCGGCACCTTCACCAAAGGCCTTCTGCAAGACGGCCCCGGCCGGGTGAATCTAAATGCCTACGAAAGCTTCAAGACTGCCTTGCGCACCGGCAACCCTGAGGACTTCGAGGACATCATTCTGGGCGCTGGACGTAAGCTCGTTGATCCGCAAGCCGGGCTGGCCTTCGACATGGAGGGTTGCGATTCCCAGAAGTTCGGCAGCGTTCCTGACCCACTGTGCCAGGAGACTGTCGTGGTTGTCCCCCCTGCGCCTGCATTAGCCAGCGCAGCGTACGGAACGGAACTGATCGAACTGTATTGGGCCTCCTTGCTGCGTGACGTCCCGTTCACCCAATACGCCTCAAATCCGGTGGCCGCTCAAGCCGCACGTGAAATTACGGGGCTGCCGGAGTACGCAGGCCCCAGAAGAGGTGGCCAAGTTACCGCGGACCTGCTGTTCCGCGGCGCCTTCCCAGGTGAAACGGTAGGGCCGTACATCTCCCAGTTCTTCATAACGCCGACGTTCTTAGGCCAACAGCCCATCAGCCAGCAGATGGTGACCTACCAGCCTGATCTCGACTATCTGACTGACCCCGCCTCCTGGGCTCTCATCCAAAATGGCGGCGCCACCCCTCTACAAAACCAGGTCGACTCGCAGCTGCGCTTCACTCACACCGGTCGAACCCTTTCCGCCTGGACCCACATTGATATGCTCTATCAGGGGTATTTCGTGGCGTTCCTTGTGCTCAGCTCTATCGGCGCGCCGGGGAACCCGGGGAGCCCGTACGTCAAGTCGAAGACGCAGGTCGGCTTCGGCAATTTCGGCGACCCTCATATTGCCGGGATGCTCGGTGAAGTGGCGTACCGGGCGTTGGAACGCAGTTGGTATCAGAAGTGGTTTGTCCATCGCCGTCACCGCCCGGAGTCGGGGGGCGGAATCGTGCAGTTGATCAAGACAGGCCAAGGAAGCAGCATCGACGGAAGTCTGAACAAGAATGTACTGAACTCCGAGGCCGTGGAGAGCAGTTTCAAAAAATATGGGAGCTACTTACTTTCCCAGGCCTTCCCCGAGGGCTCGCCTACACACCCGTCTTACCCCACGGGCCACGGTGTTGTCGCGGGCGCGTGCATCACCATTCTGAAGTTCTTCCTCGACGGTAATTTCGTGATCCCGAATCCCCTGGTGCCGGCAGATGATGGGCTCTCGCTGGTGCCCTACACGGGTTCGGATAGGAACCAAATCACGGTGAATGGCGAGCTAAACAAGCTCGCACACAACGTCAGCTTCGGCCACGGCATCCATGCCGGAATCCACTGGCGCAGTGACACCGATGTGTCGATGGTCCTCGGGGAGGCCACCGCCATCAGCATCCTTCAGGACCAGGCACAGACGTTCAACGAGAAGTTCACCGTTCACTTTACTAAGCTCGACGGAACAACAGCCACTATCTCCAACCAATAACGCTTGCCACCAGGCCTTCCCATTCCATCGGGCATGGCTCAAAAAATGCGGTTTACGAAAACCTCTCACGGGAATCAACACGGTGCCGAACAACTGGAGGAATATGATCCAAGTGTTGGCGACCAAAAGCGGCTCGCACTTCCCGCAACGGGCGCCTTGATCGCTAATCAATTCCCCCGTGACATGGTCCTCCTCCTCCGTTGCAACATTGATTCTGGGGAACTGACGCTTACAAAGGAACTCCGCGTCGTCGCTGATGGAGTTTTAGACGCTGTGTTGCATTGTAGGATCTGTGGAGCCGAATATCGCATCGAAAATGGAATCGCTTGCCTGCTGCCCTATTGGCTCACTCCGGAAGACAAGCTTGAGATGAGCATCCGGGACACGATCGATTACGATTGCACAAACCCAAGTTCTTTCGTTCCTCCAGCCGAAGGTTGGAGATCGGTGCTCTCCGACAGGCTGGAAGTTCCCGCGCACTTGGATGAACTGCAGACCTCGCCCTCCCATACCGTTCTGGAGCTTGCCTGTGGCGATGGACGCTTCACGTCGCTCATCGCAAAAACGGGAGCGAGAATTCTCGCCGTAGATTTCTCGATGAACGCCCTGCGACTGCTTGCACTGAGACTGCCCGCCGGTGCCCGGGTTGGACGCGTCCACGCTGACATCAATCAACTGCATTTCGCAAGCCGCGCTTTCGATCGTGCGCTCACTCTTACTCCACTCGATTCTCGTGACGAACGGATGAACATGTTTCGCACGATCGCGCTCGCCCTGACAGACGAGGGCCGGTATGTCGGCAGCTTTGAGCACGACGACTTAAATCGCCGCCTCCTGGGCCTTCCCCTGGTACGTCGCTATTCCAAAAACGGCATCCTCATCGAGCATTTGACCACAAAAACGACGCGTCTCGAATCGGCGCCCTATTTTTCAAGAATTCGCATTCGCCCGATTCGCCCTCGTGTTCCCCTGGCGGCGAAACTGCCGCCGGGATTGGCACGCCCCATCTTGCGCTTGGCGGCCGCACTGCCGTTCGTCCGCCATTTCGGCGAATTGCTTTTGCTCACGGCCCAATCTCCCGTGCGGCTCCCGGTCGAAGGCGAACATCGTTCCGGCAGCTGGGTAGCGAAAGGCTTCTACCGCTCTTACATGCGCAGAAAGAACATAAAAGCTTCTTGGGGCGAAGAATCAGTGTGAACCGCTAGCCCTCTTAACACCGATGAACCGCCGCCGGAAACGATGGATCGTGCCGCGGAGATTTTCTCAACACAACTCTCTCTGCCGCATCGCTCTCTGCTTCTGCCCAAAAAACACATGAATTCGAGATTGAGAAGTCTTATTGCATTCTTGCTCCTTCTTTTGATGGAAGGTATCAACTACGATGAAGACGAATAGAATTCTTCTGGCGGAAGACAAAGACGACGTTCGCATCGCGTTTCAGGAAGGTTTGGAAAGCCACGGTTTTGCCGTGGCACCAGCCGCTTCTGTTAGCGAAGCCTTGAGACTTATCGCAACGGAAACCTTCGAGGTCCTGCTCTCCGACTTGTACATGCCCGATGCAAGTGATGGCTTTACCGTCGTCAACGCCATGCGCCACACGCAGCCCAACGCGGTAACTCTGGTGCTCAGCAACTACCCGGTGCTGCAAGCTGCCATGACCGCTATCCTCCTACAGGCCGATCAAGTCCTGGTGAAACCGATTGGCTTCGGCGAAGTCGCAGAGATCATTCAAAAGAAGCTCTCCAATCCTTTGGCCCTGACCGCGGTGAGCAAAGAGCGCGTCGCCGCAATCCTCGAACGCGATCTGCAACCGACTATTCAGAATTGGATGTCCCGCGTCGAGCACACCGACGAACTAACGGCAATCTCGCTCACTTACCAGGACCGAACCGGCCATCTCCCATTGCTCTTGAGCGACCTCGTATGCCGTCTGCGTCTCCCTCCCGATGCCAAATCTCAGATCTCCCACGCCGCATACGAGCATGGGATTCTCCGCCGCAGCCAGGGCTACACTGTTCCCATGGTCGTGGAAGAATCGCGAATCTTGCAGGTCAGTATATTCAATACTCTCCAAAACAATCTGGGCAGCGTGGATTTCGGCACCGTGCTGCTAGATGTGATGACCATCGCCGACGAAGTGGACTCACAATTGAAGCAGGCTATGCTAGGTTTTATGAAAACCGCAGCCGCAAGGTCGCAGAGTTAACCCGCCGGATTCTTTGCTCTGCGGCCACACATGCTTCGTGCAGGGTTCGTATTGGGGAAATGTTGGCCTAATCGTGCAGGACAATAGTCAGAAGAGATTGGTCGATGTGGATCTCGCGGTTGTTGTCGTACTGAATGAAACCTAGTTTCCTGAATTTGTTCATGAAAAAGTTGACACGGGAACGGGTTGTGCCGATCATCTCCGCCAGCATCTCCTGGGATACTCTGGGAAGCACCTTTTCAGGCTGGCCGCGCGCGCCATATCGCGCAAGCAGTAGAAGCGTGCGCGCCAGGCGTTTTTCGCTGGAGTTGAAGAGCTGATCGATCAAATCTTCCTCGACTCGGAGGTTCCGGGCCAACATAAAAGCGATGAAGCGGTCGGAGAACTCGCTTTCGTCGTGGAGCACCCGAATCATTTTGTCTTTCTCAATGACGAGCACTGTGGTCGGTGCAATCGTGGTGGCTGTGGCCATGCAAATGGATTGACCGGCAAGGCATCCTTCTCCCACAAAATCTCCGGGTCCCAGGATCGCTATAACGGCTTCTTTGCCCGTCTCATTCACCACGGTGACCTTCACACCGCCCTCTTGAATGTATATGACCGTCTTCGCGGGATCGCCCTGCGCGAACACGGTTTCTTTCACACCAAACTTGGCGATGCTTCTCCCGAGACCAGTCGAATCCAGAAACATTTCCAGATCGAACACAGGGATACTGGTTTTTGCTTTGTGAGGCGAGCGAGCAGTCTGGGCAGATACACGTCGAACTGTGGAAGACAACATACGTCAGAATAGCATAGAAGACGATTCCACATACTGTTCAATACTGCACAGTCCAGCTAAACTTGCCGTGCGGCTATTGATTGGCGCTAAACTTCAACAACCCCTTAAAAATCAATAGATTACAGACAGCTCTTAGTGCCGGAGCGCCTTCCGCAGCGATTGGTGCACCTCTAATCCGCCGTCGTAGTCGATGTATCCCTTCCTCCGGAATCTGTTCATGAACAGGTTGACTCGCGAGCGGGTGGTCCCGACCATTTCCGACAAAACTTGGTGGCTTAATATGGGAATCTCAACCATCGCCGGGCCTTTGCCATTCATGTGGGCCAGCCGCAGAAGGACGCGTGCCAGCCGTTGTTCGGCCGAGGAGGTCAGCAGGTTCGCCACGTGTTCCCGGTAATTCTTGACGCTGGACAGCAGGTAAGCCACCAAGGCATTTGACGCCCTATTCTTTTTGTGAAGCAATTCGAGCATCTTTTTTTTCTTAATGGTGCGTATCGAGCTGGCTGTCAACGCGACAGCTGTGGACAGACGAAGCGGATACCCTGCAAGGCAGAGCTCGCCAAAAAAATCATGCGCGCCCAGAATGGCGGTAACCGCCGATGGTTGATGTCTCGTCCGGGTGCTGAGCCGCACCCCGCCTTCTTGAATATAGAAAAGTGTGTAAGCTGGCGCACCCTGCTTGTAGATGTTTTGTTTGTTCCGATAGTGCGAGACCTTGCCGCCCAGGCTGGCACCGGAACCGAACCCGGCAAGGGAAGCACCCATCTTGTTCGTGCGTTTCATATATTGAGGACTCCCAAAAAAACACGTCGTCACCAATCTACACAGTGCTGTGAATTTGCACTGTGCAAGAGTGAACAGCTGCGTGCAAGAGGAGACAGCGTTACGCCCGCACTCCGAATCGGCCGCCTGGGAAACCGCCGCAATCTCAATTTGCAGGATCCGAACGAACGCTGGCAATCGTATATCACAAGGACGATCGCTTCCAGGTAACCCACTCCTCTCATCCGGCTTCAATTATTCCGTAAGAATATTAGAGTGTATAAAACTGTACAGACGGCTGTTTTCAGTGTCCGTACTGTAGGTGCGCAAACGGCGAGGAGAGAATGTCAGGGACCGGGAAGCAGGGCTGGGCCGTGTTCTTTTCACCTCTTCGCCGTTTCTCGAATTCCGTCTGGCAGAAATCGAGCCCTTCGACCGGCAGGTGCTGCTGACTTGCCGGGCTTCTTTTCACCCGGACTGAGTTTGATCTGACGAACTCCTCAATTAGGTCGTACCCCGACAGTGAGGGGGCCAGCTTCCGGCGTCGCACCAGCGGGACCGAAAGCCTCCGATTGCCCCCTCCCCCTTCCGAGCTGTGGCCCTGCGTTTGGTACGGTTCAGCGTTCCTCGCGTGCGACTGATTGATCCAGTTGAGTGTCCTTCCGATACCTCGACGCGATGACACATAAAATCTTTTCGTCGTCTTAGGCAAGACTAGAGCAAGTCCCAAACCCAACAATTTGTAAAGCGGGAATCGCGTGCGCCGGGTTCCTATTCTGTGGAACTAGCCTTCTGATCCTTCACTTCCAATTCATTCACGACCTGCTTGACGTTCGGCACGCCCGCCGCCAGATGCTCGACGGAATCCCGCCTGCTTTGCGAGTTAACATGGCCCGTCAGCGTGATCACGCCGTTTTTGACCTCATACTTCACGTTTCTATCGAGTTTGTGCTGAAGCAGCACCGCGTCGAAGTTCTTTTCAATACCACCATCGAGATCTGAGTCCACCTTCTTGGCTAGGCTTTCCTCTCCAGGAGGACGAACGGCAATCTGGTCGGCAATCACTTGTGACCCGGCAATGGATCGGGCGATAGATTCTGCTTGCGATTTATCTGCATCGGACGTGGTCGAACCAGTCAGAGTCACGACACCTTTGTCCCGGTCTTGGCTGACGCTGACATCCTTTAGTCCTGCTTGAGTCAGAGACTGGCGGATGGTATCAGCTACGTCCGCCGATTGCGTGGGTGCACTGGAGCATCCTGAAAACGCACCGATGGTGAACATCGTCAGCAACGCGCCAATTGATATGTTCGATTTCATGCTTCTCCTTTGTTAACCACACACTTGGCCTTGTCTAACGCAAATCGCGACTTGGTTGAAAGCTACAGCTAGGCTAGCTGGCGCGGAGTTTCCGGATCGAATTTCCAATCGAGCAACGTTAATGAAAATCCCGAATAGTGTCTGTTCACAAACGCACTCAACGGACATTGCCCTGGCGGAAACGCGTTTAACCCTTTTCTTCCTTACCACTAGCCTTTGCGGACTTCTGGTGCGCATGTTGCGAGGATTGGAAGGCTTTGGCCGCGTGTTCCATCGCCTGCTTTGAGTGTTCGTGGCCTGTCAGGTGGTCCTCTTTGCCGTGATGCACGGCCGCGGCGCGGTGAGAGTGTGCTGCCATTTCGTGAATCTCAGCTGCCCTTTGGTGCGAATCCCGAGGCATGGCATTTCCTTTCGAAATATGACGGTTCGTCTACGCCTAAAAACCGCAAGCGACACGGGATACTCCAGCGATCTCCTTCTCATTTAGGTGCTCACGCCTTGCTGGCTATTTTCCCAGTAGTGCACAAGAGCACAAAAAGTGGGCTCGCGCCGAGGGATCAGTTCAGTCTGGAATCCAGCGCCTCATTGGCAAGCCGCAACCAGGCAAGTTCTTCGCAAAGCATGCTCACGCCGTTGCCAACGTCAACTTCCAATTCGACGTCCACGCCGCAAGCGCTCACGAGTTCAAACGCAGCGCCAGATGAATACGCGAGTGCCTCGCGGACCTCGTTCCACGTCGCAGGGTGATCCAATCCGCAGGCGTTTTCCATAACCGACCTCCCCGATTTCCGTTACACACGATAAGCGAGGTTCGATTCCTCTATATTCGGAGTCCACCGAATAGGTACAGGACTAGCACGATGAGGAGCACCGCTCCAACGATCCCGATGCCTCCGCGGTTTCCCCATCTTGAGTATCCGTAATAGCCTCCGCCCCCGCCGAACAACAGCAACAGGACAACAATTAGCAGTAACATTTGAATCTCCTCTTTCTTTGCACCATTCCTGAATCTCCACTGCGGCATACTGCGCGTTCCCGGCGGATGCGTGACGGATCTAGCCCGCTCCCCGCGTGGAACTCCTTCGTTATTTGCCGAGAACCTTCTTGACCTGTCCGACCTTCTCCTGGATTTTCCCGCTGATTTCTTCGGCCTTGCCTTCGGCTTCGAGATCGGGATCGTTCGTCAGTTGCCCGGCTTTCTTCTTCACTTTCCCTTTCAAGTCGTGAAACTTGCCCTCTACCTCATCTTCTGTACTTGGCTTCATTGCATTGCTCCCTCACGGAATTTAGCCTGTTTTTCTCGAGCCTGGTATGGTCTTTAGAGCGCAACTGGCGTTCTAATCTATTTTGCCTTTGCAGACGGGATGGCCACATTTGCATTCGATGTCCGGCATTTGTTCCATCGATTCACACTGCACGCTGCAATATTTTCCAGCCATAGCCGTACACGAGCAGTTGGGATGAGCACATTTCTTTGTCTTCTCAGTTGGCATTTGATTCTCCCTAGACCAGATCGTCCATCTTGGGCTCTGTCGAGTCGGAGCGTGTTCCAAAAAGCGTAGTGTTTGAAACTCGGATCGTCCTAAAGATAAGAGAATTTCCAATTTGTGTCTGTTCCAAACAGCGCAGTTTGGCTCATACGTTGAGAGTTAAGACCACTGAAAAGCCAGGGCATTTGGGCAAGTTTCGTTCAGAGAGTTGGCCTCGAGAGGCGGGCACCGAAACGGGGACTGAGTACCGGGCGACAGCAGTGATCTCCTCGTCGTGGTGCCACATCCCGTGTGACTTCCAGAGAGACGGTCCTGATCGTTGAGATTCCCCTCAAAGGAAATACTCCGGCAATACATGGCGGAAAACGGGCGAATTAGTTAGAATTCGCGCCGTCGCTGCGGTCTAATAATAAATGATCACACTGCTCTCCATCATCGCTCTGGGCTTCTTCCTCGGCATGCGTCACGCCACCGATCCCGACCACGTCATTGCGGTGACCACGATCGTGAGCCGCCAGCGCAGTATGCGCCATGCGACATTGATCGGCGCCCTTTGGGGTCTCGGTCACACCCTCACCATTCTCGTCGTCGGCTCCGCAATCATCTTGTTCGGTATCGTGATTCCGGCAAGAGTTGGTCTCACCATGGAACTCTCGGTTGGGCTGATGTTGATTCTTCTTGGAGTTCTGAATCTCTCGGGTATCATGCGCTGGATTAATGAAACGCTGATCCCTTCTCAGCCCGGACATCACTCGCACCCTCATGGACACGGTGATTATATCCACAGCCATCCGCATGGCCACAGCCCCGAGAACCACAGCCATCCCGAGGAGGCGACTCCAGTCGGCTGGATGGATCGTGTCTTCGGCCGCATGGGGCTCTATCAAATCCTCCGGCCATTGGCCGTGGGCATCGTTCACGGCCTCGCGGGTTCGGCCGCCGTCGCCTTGTTAGTGCTCACTACGATCCGTGTTCCATCGTGGGCAGTCTTATATTTGTTGGTCTTCGGGATCGGCACCGTCGCGGGCATGATGCTGATCACCGCAGCGATCGCTATCCCCTTTACGCTTTCCGAAAACCGCTTTGCTCAGCTCAGTCGTGGCCTAGGACTCGCCTCCGGACTCGTAAGTCTCGCCTTCGGTCTCTTCATCGTTTATCAAATGGCGTTCGTCAACGGACTTTTCACGCACAATCCCACGTGGGTTCCTCGTTGATTCTCTTTATCTGATTCTGACTGGTTGCCTCAGTCGTCTATCCGGCCTTAGAAAAGTGTTTCGCAGCGGTTCCGCCGAAATCTCTATTCCCGATATATACATTAAAGGTGTAGCTTATAGCCAATAAAGGCTTGTAGCCAATTAAGCAAATCGATTAGAATCGAACGCAAGCGATCCTCCTATCGACATAGGATAACTGGATCCGCGCTCAACGGCTTATTGTACCTTCTTGAATTTGCATGACGCCGTCATTTTCCCGCATGCCGGCATGCTCGGCGCCGAACACGGAAGGCAATTTATGAGCCCTAAATCGGTGCATGAAAAAACTCGGCAAGAGCTCGCGAAGCCTGACAGCCTGATGCCGGCTGACCACCAAAATGACACCACCATTGTAGCCATCGGAGCTTCCGCCGGCGGCATTGAAGCTGTCACGGAACTGATGAACTACCTTCCCACTGACACGGGCATGGCCTTCGTCCTTGTGCAACATCTTGACCCCAAGCATCACAGCATTCTCACCGAGTTGCTCGCCAGGAAGACCGCCATGACGGTAACGGAAGTGTCCGAAGGTCTGCCTGTAAAGCCCAATCACGTCTACGTCATCCCGCCAAACGCTACGATGTCCATTTCCAACCAGACGCTGCATCTCAGCCCGCGCGAAGAGTCTCGCGGGATGCATATGTCTGTCGATCACTTTATGCGTGCGCTCGCCGAACAAAAGGGAAACCGCGCCATCGGCGTTATCTTGTCAGGCTCGGGCACGGATGGGACTCTGGGGATGGCGGAGATTCAAGCCCATGGCGGAGTAACTTTTGCGCAGGATGAAGCCTCCGCCAAGTATGACGGCATGCCCCGAAGCGCCGTCGTTGCTGGTTACGCGGATTATGTGCTTTCTCCCAAGAGAATCGCTAAGGAACTCGCTCGCATCGCGCGTCATCCCTATGTTGCTCGCGACACTTTGTCCCAGGCGGCCGAAACTGCCCCGGCTCCCATAGCTGGGATGAATTCCATTTTTCAGGTTTTGCGCCGGGCCACGGGCGTGGATTTCACACATTACCGGCAAACAACCATTTTGCGCCGCATCCAGAGGCGCATGGTCGTTCACAAAATCGACGCAATCGAGGAGTATGCCAAGTTTGTCCAGAGCCATCCGGCGGAGGTCAAGGCGCTCTACCAGGACATGCTCATAAACGTGACCAGTTTCTTCCGCACTCCGCGTGTTTTCGATGCGCTGAAAACAACCGTGTTCCCTGGGATCCAGAAGAGTGTCACGCGGGAGCGCGGCATTCGCATCTGGACACCCGGGTGTGCCTCCGGGGAGGAAACCTATTCGGTTGCCATTGCGTTGCTCGAATTCCTGGGTGACAAAGCCTCGCAGATTCCCATTCAGTTTTTCGGAACGGACGTCAGTGATCTGAGCGTCACCAAAGCGCGCAACGGCGTTTATCCCGAGAACATTCAGGGCGACGTATCGCCAGAGCGGCTTCGCAGATTCTTCACAAAGGTGGAAGGCGGCTACCGCGTCAGCAAAACCATCCGGGATATGTGTATATTCGCGCAGCACAACGTCTTGAACGATCCGCCCTTTTCTCGCATGGATTTGATTTGCTGCCGCAACCTGCTCATCTATCTTGAACCGGTCCTCCAAAATAAGGTCATCTCTCTGTTCCATTATGCGCTGAAGCCCAGCGGATTTTTGGTGCTTGGAAGTTCCGAAGGTCTCGGAGCGACGACGGGTTTATTCGCTGTCGACGATCGGACTCACAAGATCTTTTCAAGAAAGGGCGGTAGCGCGCGCCAGGGCGGCGCCGTTTCCCTCGATTCGCAGTCGGAGCGCAGGCAATATGGACCGATTCGGATTCCCCTGAAACAGCCCGATTCCGCCTGGAACTATTCGGAAGCGCAAAAAGAATTCGACCGCCGGTTGCTGACGCAGTACGTCCCCGCGACCGTCTTCGTAAACGAGGAAATGGAGATCATTCATACCCGTGGAAGCGTAAATAGTTATCTCAAGCTCGCACCCGGCCGGGCCAGCCTGAACCTTTTGAAGATGGCTCGGGAGGGGCTGCTCGTCGAACTGCGGAACGCCATTACCCGGGCCAAGAAAGATAACGCCGCCGTTGAGAAGCGAAATCTGCGAATCAAGAATACAAACGAAAATGGTGAGAAGCCGGAAGAAGTTGATTTGACCCGATTAGTGAACTTCCAGGTAGTTCCCCTCACTCTGGGGAATCTAAAAGAGTTGTACTTCATGATTGTGTTTCAAGAAACGCACCCCGAACATGCGCGCGAAGCGGCCGCGCGCCGGACGCGCCCGCGCGAGGAAACAGCGTCGGCCTTGAAGCAATCTGCGAAGCTTGAACAAGAATTAGCGGCGACGAAAGAATACCTGCAGTCCGTCATCGAAACGCAGGAAGCCACAAACGAAGAATTACAGTCCGCGAACGAGGAGATTCTCTCCAGCAACGAAGAATTGCAGAGTACAAACGAAGAGATGGAAACCGCCAAGGAGGAACTGCAGTCGGCCAACGAGGAACTGACTACCGTAAACGACGAACTTCGAAGCCGCAATCTCGAAGTAACTCAAATCAACAATGACCTGATCAATTTGCTCTCCAGCATCGACATCGCCGTGATCATGATCGGTAGCGACCTCACCATCCGGCGCTTCACCCCCAAAGCCCAGAAGTTTCTCGGCCTAATTCCCGGCGACATTGGCCGCCCACTTTCCAATATCCATCCCACGATCGAAATCGCGGACCTGCAGTCTTTGGTTCTGCAGGTCGTCTCGGATTTTCACCCGTTGGAACGGGAGCTTACGGATCGCATGGGCGTTCATTATCAGTTCAAAATACTTCCCTACAGGACGCTGGAGAATAAAATTGATGGAGCGGTTATCACCATCGTTGATATCGCTCCCGATCAACCTGCCGGTAATACCTGATCGCTTCCGCGGGCTTAGCCTTCGTTCGGGCGCGTCCTCCATCGTCGCCCCTCGGCCGAAGTTTGCATGCCCTACCCAACCACAGCCTTCCACCATGAACTATTAGCTTTACATTGTGTTAACTTAGTGACTATACTTGTGAAAAGCATCTTGTTTGGGTCCAGGCGTCCCCGCATTTTGAGGCTCAGGGGAGTGCATGCAAAATCGGCTATCCTTCAGTATTAAATGTAGCGCGATTGCGCTGTGGCATTTCGCGCGATGATCGGTCGCTTCACCTGGCTTCCGACGCCATCTGGGCGGACGAAGCTAATTGACGAGCGGAAGAAGCACGCTATGTTCATAGCGGGAAGCTGTTTGGAGGTATTGTGTGGACAGCATCAATCAAGGCGAGGAAAGCCGCTGTAAATCCTCTGGTGGCGGTGCTGTGAGCAGATTTGGCGATCCCTCTGGCGGAACTCTGAGATCGTTGACCAGCCCCCTGCGTAATTCCACGATTGGCGTTGCCCTTTTCGACCGCAATCTAAACTGCAAAGCATTCAACGGCGCCCTGCGCGCCATGATGGGCGTATCCGGCAAAAAGCAGATCGGAAAACAGTTGCATCAACTATTCCCCGAAGGGGTCCCTAAGCTGGAATTCGCTTTCCGGTTGGTATGGAGCTCCGGCAACTCTTTGTCGAACTTCGAACTGACGGCCCAGTTGCCCGTCGGCACGGAACGGCGTCGCTGGCTGCTGAATTTCTATCCCATAAGGGACGAAGCAAAACAAGTCCGGCTGGTTGCTGCGACCTTTTCCGAGATTACCAAGGGACGCTGCGTGGAATTGAAGCTCTCTCGTCTCAGAGATAAATTCCACTCCGATGTCCAGCGTGAACCCAACCTTCTGGAGGAAGAATTCTCTGCTTTATCGGTGCGAACTTTCGAGCTTGTCAATCGCTCCGTAGCGCTCCTCAGAACCTCTTTGTCTCTCCGATTCTATACGTCTGAGATGCAACTCGAGGCCGCACTGGTGCGACATGCATTGTTCATGAACGCAAACCGGCCACAAGAAGGAATATTTTGTCCTCAGAGCAAAGTTGTCTGCGACGCAGCCCCCATCCAGACTCCGGAACCGAGCGAGGAGACCACAGTAACTTGCGGCACTCCAAGTCCAAGGGAACGGCAGATCCTCCATCTTTTAGCCGATGGCAAATCCAATAAAGAAATTGGGTCGATTCTCGATATCAGCACACGGACAGTGGAATGTTACCGGGCTCGTATCATGCTCAAACTGGATCTTCACTCCACAGCCGCCCTGGTACGCTACGCGGTTCGAAACAAAATCGTTGACGCCTGACTCCTTGAATTCGCCGGGGAGATTTGAATCCAAATCTTGTCCGCACCGTTTGCCGCAGTCTCCTGTGCGCCTCGGCGATGTCGCACTCCCTCTATTTCGCAAATTGGCGAACGCTGAAGGAAATTGGCAACCCAATTAAGAACATGTGCACCAGCAGCCCTTGAATGAGTCCCGCGAGCTGGAACGGGCCCCGGCCGTGAAGCGCTGAAAGTGGCACGACAATCAGGTTCATCACGAGAAACACAGCGATACCGAAGAACAGACCGCAGATCAGCGCGTGCTCCTTGAGGAACGCAAGCTTCCGGCTTGCCATGTAGTACACAGCCGCGGCGGAGGTCGCGATAAAAAACTGCAAAACAATTCCAAGCCCGTACGTGCCTAAGCCTCCCCGCAAAGCTTCTCGACCAAGCAGTCCGGCGGCGATTGCCCGTGGGACGCTTGCTCCATAGGTGATGAACGCGGAGCCAAGGTCCAGACTTCCTGCCAACATCCCACCCACGAAAATCGCGAGCAACGCATTCGGCTTTTGCACTGACAACACCGCAGAACCTGCATTCATGTTTTCGTCCATGCTATTCAGGAAAAGCAAATCGGTTCGCGGCGATGCCATCGAGAATCCCGCAAGTTGCGCCGCCCCACGCGATCGCCTTTAATGTCCCGCTCTCATCCATTTATTATCCTTTCCGAAGCTCCGTTGCGTCGCTCAGAATCGGACATTATCGAGCAGATTCGTCTCGTGTCTTCCTCTCAGTTAATCCGCCTTCTACTGCAACGTTCAACGTGGTGGGAGCCTCAAAAAACACAGAGTAGGGAGGAAGGCTGTGTCTACAATGGGTGTCGCTTCCAGTAGCACCTCGGTCTGGCTCGCCGATCTTCGCCGGGGCCAGGCGAACAACACCATCTCCATCATGGTTAAATTCTAATTGTGGAGGGTCGCTTGCTTCATGTGAAATGCGATTTGATTGTGCGGCCAGGAGCCACGCAACTTGGGGCACTCAGGAGCGTGAATTAGCCCTCCATAGCTTTGTCACTTGTGAATTTGGGGCCGCGCGAAGACCTCAACTCTACCTGATAGTTGAGCGGGCCTGGGCGCGTGCATGACGTAGAGCGTGGAGACTAGTTTCGGGAGCGAGCGTTACAGCGACGGGAATGAAAACGAGTCCAAAATTCTTCTTAGCGCTTGCTTTCTGGTTTGGTACCAGCCCAGCACTTATGGAATCTTTATGAAACTCTCAGGACTTTCTCAACATCGATTCGCTATGGTGTCCTTGATTGCGGGGACGATTCTGTTCGCTAATTGCGCTGAACTATGACCGGCGAATTGAATCGTGCATCTTCCGTGTGCCCTGGCGCTTACTGTCTTGGCAACGATTTGTTTCCTTGCACGTGTTTTCTACGTTTTCCTCCTATTTGAATGACGCGAGACACGAAGCGCAAGACGACAACTGGCCCGGGAATGGAAAAGGATTTCGCTGAGACGTGCGAGAAGCAACGCCTACCCATCGTTGGTTCCGCAAGGTCACTTTGCTATCAGCACCGCAGGGACCGGCTCGAGCTTGCCATCGGCGTGATCCTGCGGTTCTAACTCCGTTATGATCTAAGGTTTGGGCGAACCTCGGACGCAATCGCTCAATCGAGGAAGAGGGGCATATGCTCGACGTCGTTTTTCTTGCCGCAACAGTGGTTTTTGTGGCCGTCGCCATCCTGTATGTTCGGGGCTGCGAAAGGCTGAGATAGGAGCGAAGGTATGAACGCAACTAACTTGATATTGCTGGGCATTTGCGCGCTTCTCTTTGGCTACTTGCTATATGCGCTGTTGAAGGCGGAGAGGTTCTGACCATGACTGCAAATGGGTGGTTTCAAATCCTTCTTATGCTTGCAGTGATTCTTGCGGTCACCAAGCCGCTCGGCATCTTCATGACGCGGGTATTCAACAGGGAAAAGACATTCCTGGACCCGGTCTTGCGGCCCATCGAGAGACTCGTTTATCGCCTGACCGGCGTGGACGAACAGCATGAGATGTGCTGGACGGAATACACCGTCGCAATGTTGTTGTTCAGCGGCGTTTCCATGGTGCTCCTCTATCTGATCCAGCGCACGCAGCAGTGGCTCCCCCTCAATCCGCAGAAGATGGTCAACGTTCCGCCAGCTCTGGCTTTCAACACCGCCGCGTCTTTTACTACCAATACCAACTGGCAGAACTATAGCGGCGAATCGACTATGAGTTACTTCACGCAGATGGCCGGTCTGGCGTATCACAACTTCACTTCTGCGGCGACCGGCATTGTGCTGGCACTCGTGATCATTCGCGGCCTTGCACGCAAGGAAACCGACAAGCTCGGCAATTTCTGGGTGGACATGACGCGCTGCATGCTCTGGGTTTTGCTGCCGCTCTGTTTGTTCGGCTCGCTGCTGCTCGTGTCGCAGGGAGTCGTCCAGAACCTGAAGCCATATACAACGGTTGTGCTTACCGAACCGCAGACCTTGCAGGTGTCTGGCGCCGACGGAAAGTCCTCGCCGCAAGTCGTGAGCCAGCAAGTGATCGCCCAAGGGCCGGTTGCATCGCAGGAAGTGATTAAGGATTTGGGCACCAACGGCGGAGGACTTTTCGGCGCCAATAGTGCGCACCCTTTTGAGAATCCCACTCCATTTTCGAACTTTTTCGAGCTGGTGTTGATCTTCGCGATCGCTTCGGGCCTCACCTACACGTTGGGCCGCATGACCGGCTCGCCCCGGCACGGCTGGGCCGTATGGGCGGCAATGGTGGTGCTGTTTCTGATGGGCGTGACGACGGCCTATTGGGCCGAGGCCAAGGGGAACCCGTTGTTGCCGGGCGTGGATCAACGGGCCAGCTCCCTGCAACCCGGGGGCAACATGGAGGGCAAAGAGGTCCGCTTCGGAATCGCGAACTCCGCGCTGTTTGCCACGATGACCTCGGACACGAGTTGCGGTGCGGTTAACAGCCAGCATGATTCGTTCACGCCTCTTGGCGGCATGGTTCCGATGATCAACATCATGCTTGGGGAAGTCGTCTTTGGCGGCGTCGGTTCCGGACTCTATGGCGTGGTGGTCTTCGTGATCCTCGCGGTATTTATCGCGGGGCTGATGGTCGGACGAACGCCCGAGTACCTGGGGAAAAAAATCGAATCCTACGATGTAAAAATGGCCATGCTTTCGATCCTCATCATGACGTTTGTAATCCTCGGCTTTTCCGCAATTTCCGTAGTGCAGCCATTTGGCACTTCCAGCATCTCCAATCCAGGGCCGCACGGTCTCTCGCAGGTCCTCTACGCTTATACCTCGATGGTGGGCAACAATGGCTCCGCCTTCGGCGGCCTGAACGGCAACACGGCGTGGTACAACACCAGCGGAGCGGTAGCTATGTTGCTTGGCCGCTTCTTCATGCATATTCCCGTTCTTGCCATCGCGGGAAACCTGGTGAAGAAAAAGATTACCCCAGCATCTGCCGGAACCTTCCCGGTCACAGGCCCGCTTTTCACGTGCTTGCTGGTTTCCACGATTCTCATCGTGAGTGCCCTTACTTTTTTCCCCGCGCTCAGTCTGGGGCCAATTCTCGAACACCTGCTGATGACGGCAGGGAAGTCCTTCTGAGGTTCCTATGGATCCCGTCGCCCAAGTTAGAAAACAGTCTCTCACTGACATGAAGATTCTCGCTCGGGCAGTGACCGACTCTTTTCGCAAGTTGGACCCTCGCATCATGGTCAGAAACCCCGTTATGTTCGTGGTCGAAGTGGGCGCTCTCATGACGACGGTCCAACTTGCATGGAACATCCTGCACCATGCCGGCCAGACGGGCTTTGGTCTGCAGATCACCCTTTGGCTGTGGTTCACCGTCCTTTTCGCCAACTTCGCCGAAGCCATGGCCGAAGGGCGCGGCAAGGCACAGGCAGACACCCTGCGTAAAGCGCGGGCTGAGACTCAAGCTCGCCTGCTGTCGTGCGATAACAAGATCGAGACGGTCCCCAGTTCGAAATTGCGCTCAGGGGACATTGTAGTTGTGGCGGCCGGGGAGTTCATTCCCGGCGACGGCGAAGTGATCGAGGGTGTGGCATCCGTAGATGAGTCGGCAATCACGGGCGAGTCTGCGCCCGTCATCCGGGAATCTGGCGGTGATCGCTCGGCAGTCACCGGGGGAACACGCGTTCTTTCCGATGAAATCAAAGTGCGTATTACTTCCAATCCCGGCGAAACCTTTCTGGACCGTATGATCAAGCTCGTTGAGGGAGCCTCACGTCAAAAAACTCCGAACGAGATTGCGCTCAACATTTTATTGGCAGGTCTCACGATCATCTTTCTTCTCGCAGTTGTGACGCTCCAGCCCTTTGCGATCTATTCGGGTGCTCCGCAGAATCTTTTCGTTTTAGTCTCCCTTCTTGTTTGCCTGATTCCCACGACCATTGGAGGGCTTCTGTCTGCCATCGGCATTGCGGGGATGGACCGCATGATTCAGCGAAACGTCATCGCCATGTCAGGGCGAGCCGTCGAAGCGTCGGGTGACGTGGATGTACTGCTGCTCGACAAGACGGGAACGATCACTCTGGGTAACCGCGCCGCCACGCAATTCTTCCCGGCGCCCGGCGTCGAAGAGCAACATCTTGCCGACGCCGCGCAGCTTTCCTCGCTGGCTGACGAAACTCCGGAAGGCCGGTCCATCGTCGTGCTCGCTAAGGAGCGGTACAACCTTCGCGGTCGCGACCTTTCTTCCCACGCCGCAACTTTCGTCCCCTTCTCCGCTCAAACCAGGATGTCGGGCGTCGACTTTAATGGCCGCGAGGTCCGCAAGGGGGCACTGGAGGCCATTACCCGTCTGTGCGAAAACCGCGGTCACGTCGTTCCTCCCGAGTTGCAGGTCTGTGTTCGTGAGATTTCCAATGCAGGCGGAACGCCTCTCCTGGTAGCGGAGAATGGCCGCGTGTTGGGCGCGATCGCTCTTACAGACATCGTCAAAGGTGGCATGAGGGAGCGTTTCGACCAGCTTCGCGCGATGGGCATTCGCACGATGATGATCACGGGCGACAACCCGCTGACCGCTGCGGCTATCGCCCGCCAAGCCGGGGTCGACGATTTCCTCGCGGAAGCGAAGCCCGAAGACAAAATGGCGCTTATCAAACGGGAGCAGGCGAAGGGGAAACTTGTGGCCATGACCGGCGACGGCACGAACGATGCGCCGGCACTTGCTCAGGCAGACGTCGGTGTGGCCATGAACTCCGGCACGCAGGCCGCGAAAGAGGCCGGCAACATGGTGGACCTCGATTCCAACCCGACAAAACTCATCGAAATCGTCGAAATCGGCAAACAACTCCTGATCACTCGCGGCGCGCTAACCACGTTTTCCGTTGCGAACGACGTGGCCAAGTATTTCGCCATTATTCCCGCAATGTTCGCGGGCGCATTTCCGCAATTGAATATCCTCAACGTGATGCGACTTGCTACTCCACTATCGGCCATTCTATCGGCCGTTATCTTCAATGCGCTGATTATCGTCGTTCTGATCCCGCTGGCGCTCCGAGGCGTTCGGTATCGGCCGATGGGAGCGGCAGCGCTGCTTCGGCGCAATCTGCTGATTTATGGTCTCGGCGGTGTCGTAGCTCCCTTCATAGGGATTAAGCTCATCGACGTGCTGCTGACGTATCTCCGATTCGTCTGAGAGGCTTTTATGAAAAAGAATCTTCTCATCGCCGTGTGGTTCACCCTGGTGACGACCGTCATGTTTGGCCTCCTTTATCCGCTCGGAATCACTGGACTGGCACAGGTATTCTTTCACAGCCAGGCAAACGGACAACTCATCGAGAAAGATGGAAAGCTCGTCGGCTCGAGAATCATTGGGCAGGCATTCACCGGACCCGGCTATTTTCATTCGCGGCCGTCTGCGGCAGGAACCGGATATGATCCAATGGCGAGTGGCGGCTCGTATCTGGGACCCACGAATAAGAATTTGCTCGAGCGCGTAAAGAGCGACGTGCAGAAACTTCAGGCGGAAAATCCAACTGCTCCGATCCCAGTCGACTTGGTGACAACCTCGGGCTCCGGCCTGGACCCGGACATCTCCCCTGCATCCGCCGAATTCCAGATTCCTCGCGTCGCCCATTCGCGTGGCGTGAAAGAAGAAGTCGTGCGCGCGCTAGTGCAGAAACATACGAAGGGCCGCGACCTGGGGTTTCTTGGTGAATCCCGCGTGAATGTTTTGGAGCTGAATCTGGATCTCGACAGTCTCCAGCAAGGACGACATGGGGAACGATAGCATGGATTCATATTAATGTTAATTACTATTATATAGAGTTTATCTTTCGACGTGAGACGGGGGAGTAGAATGGATTGAAGTGGTTGGCCGGAAATTAGGAGTTTGGTGAGACGGTGTGGTGACGAATTGTTCGGGGAACCTCCTGTCTGTCCCCCGATTTCGAAGGAAATCTTCGACCTTATTGGATTACTCGTTGAGAGTCGCAGTTGTTGATCGCAGTGCTTCGCGCAGCCACACGTGAGGCGGATCGCTGTTGAGTCTCGGATGCCAGGCCATCAGGAAATAAAATGGATGCAATTCGCGTGGTGCTTTCACAACGCGCAAATCCCGATTTCCTCTAATGGCTGACTGCATACCACTGGTTACGGTAAGCACGAGTTCCGTGCCGGGAAGGCATTGCAAGGCCACGCCGAAGTAAGGCAATCGAATACACGAACTGCGTTTGGCGCCGACAGCCGCCAACTGCTTGTCCGGGATCGTCTGCACACCGGCATAGGTAGCTACAACGACGTGGCTCGCCGTCAGGTACTGCTTAAGCGACAGCCGGTCGCCAAAGCGGCTGCCACGCGCGACGGCGCAAATCCAATCCTCCCGATAAAGTCTTTCTGAGTGAAAGTGTGACGGCAGGAGCCCGTCATCTATGTGCAGAACAAGATCGACTTGTCCGTGCTCCACTAATTCCGCGATGCCGCTCTGCCAGGGAAGGAATTCAAACTGCACTTGGTAGCGTCCGCTTGCATACTGCCGGCACAAGCGGGGGATCACAGCCGTGCAGACGTTGTCAGGGCCTGAAATGCGGAAGTGGCTCTTCTCCCGTGTTGGATCGAACAGGTTCGGCGTAACGAGATTCTCCATCCTGGGTAGTAATCCCTCAAGCTCTTGGAGAATCTTGCGGCCCCGCAACGTGAGTTCGAAGCCACGCGGCGACCGGAGCAGAAGGTCATCTTGAAACATGGCCCGGGCGCGCTGCAACGCGCGGCTCACCGCAGGCTGGCTCAGCCGCAGGCGGGATGCTGCCGCCGTAACGCTCTTCTCCTCCGCAATCGCAGCGAATGTAATCAGGAGGTTCAAGTCGACTTGCCGTAGTTTCTCTAAACGCATGGCAGCTATGACCATTATGCATGAACCGCATGTCGTTGTCCGTCATCTGTAACTGTGTAAGTCAGAAGAGCGCGCAAGGAGGATTCAATGCAACGAGGAAACGATTTGCAGCAGAAGCGGGTGGTCGTGGTGGGTGGGTCGTCGGGGATTGGTTTGGCAGTCGCCCAACAGGCGGCCTCGCAAGGAGCCAAGGTCGTTATTGTCTCCAGCAATGCGGAACGAATTCAGAAGGCGGTTGAGTCTATCGGTGGCGAAGCACAGGGGCAGGCAATCGACGTCTCGGACGAAGGAACCGTTGCAGCCTTCTTTGCGAAGCTTGGCAGTTTCGATCATTTGGTATTCACTGCCGGCGATAGCCTGCATTTGCGCGACCTTGCTACGACGGATCTCCAACAGGCCCGACGCGCCTTTGAGTTGCGTTATTGGGCCGCACTCGCCGCGGTCAAGTACGGAGGCCCACATATCCGCAAGGGGGGTTCTATCGTGCTCACAACCGGAATCGCCGGCCAGCGCCCGCAAAAAGGATGGGTCATTGCGGCAAGTGTCTGCGGAACTATCGAAGCACTAACACGCGCTCTAGCGGTCGAGTTGGCGCCAATACGGGTTAACGCAGTATCTCCTGGTGTCGTCCGCACGAACCTCTGGCAGACCATGAGTGCATCGGACCGCGAGGGTCTATATGAGAGCGTGGGCAACAGTCTCCCTGTTGGCCGAGTCGGCGAAGCCTCCGAGATCGCGCAAGCCTATCTGTTCTTGATGCAGGAAGGATTCGCCACTGGGCAGACCATTGTCGTTGATGGCGGAACGGTCCTGGTTTAGCGCCGCGGTGGTTCCCGACTGGCTGATCGCATAGGAGAGTAAGCGTGAAGGAACTTCTTGATGTCGTCACTCGTGTTTACGAGTATCAACGTCCACATCCCGCCCTTGTTGGTACGGCGAGCGGACTCGAGACGGTGCGCCTTGCTTTGCAGTGTAAGCTACCAACTCCACCGAACATCGCGACGTTGGGCATTTCACTCGTTGATGCGATCGAGGGCCGCTCGGTCTTCGAAGGTTCTCCGGCAGAATGGCAATAAAATCACCTCGAATCCGGGAATCCGAGGACAGGCAGGATGTTAACTGTTTTGTTAGACATCCCGCAATAGAGTTAGTGGAAAAAAAGGCTCTAGTTTCATCACTTTTTGCCTTTACTGACTTTCGCTCGAGTGCGCGCGGGCGTTTTCTTCTTTAATTTGATCTGATTGTAATCAACGGCGGCACGGACGAGATTTTTTAGAGCACGGTCATTCATCTTATCGCCCTCGAAGAGGTCGATGGCTCGCCACTGGTTGCCGCCGAGGCCCGCGTTGAAGAGCTTGCCGGGATCCGGGAGGTGCGCCCCGTGGGAAAAGGTAAGCTTCACCTTATCTTTGTGGGCGTTGCCGACTGCGATCATTCCGTCGCGAGACCACACCGGGCTTCCCATCCACTTCCATTCCTCGATGATCTCGCGGTCGGCCTCAAGGATGGTCTTGCGGATGCTGGCGAGCGTTTTGCCGCGCCAGTCTGTGAGTCCTGCGATCATCTGGTCAATACGTTCCGATGGATTCATTGGATCTTTATACCTCGAATTCTTGTCCCGTTTTCATACCAGTCGTATTATTGGCCGATCTCTTCGAAACAAGTCGTCGAACAACATGGCCTTTCCACATCCACAATCCTGAAATCAGCAATACGGGTAGTTGGACATACCGAATAGACCAAGCGTAGTTTGGAGTATTCGCCGGTGAATCATAAATGTAACCGATGATCGGAATGCCAAAGATAATGTGAATCCATCGAAAAATCGAACGTTTGGTCGCTTCTTTCATGATTTGTGTCCTCCATTTCTTCACGAATTCTTCACGACTTTTGCGCCGCCGGAGGCGGCCAGTTGGGCGTTTCGATGCCGAACTGCTTGGCGTACTCCGCGTTCAGCCGCTGCCAGCCGCCGAACTTCATGGCCGCGGGGCCAACCATGCGTCCAATCGGAGTTCCGCCGAGAAGGCGATCCAGAACATCGAAACAAATGTGCCATCCGGCAGCACCCATGGCGATGAAGCGGTGACCGATGTTGGTCCACAGCGTCAGCCGCGTGCCGCCACCCAAGGCTTCGAGTTCCCACCGCATATCGAAGCCGCCCCACTTGTACTCAAGCACCTCAGGAGCGTCGGCTCGCGTCACGGTTGTTTCGGTGACACGCGCCTCGGGCGCGCCCACCGTGGTGAGCTTCACCTTGCTCCCAACCGCGCCCAGGCTCACATCGGCGTCGAAGGGCGCCCACTCATGCAGATGCGCCGGGTCGGTAAGCGCCTGCCAGACTTTTTCCGGCGAGTGGCGCAGTTCTCTGACGAGAACGAGCGTCCATTTCTCTCCGTCCTTTATTATCTGCGCACCCCTGGCCGGGCCCGGTGCGTACTGCTCGCGATCGCCCACTTTTTTCTCCTTAGCGTGAATACTTCAGTGTGAATACTTCGCCAGCTGGGTGAGCTGAATGAGGTTGCCGCAGGTGTCCTTCAGCATCGCAATGGTCGAGCCGGTCACGTCGGTGGGCGGCATCGTGAACTCGGCGCCGCGGGCCTTGATCCGCTCGTAGTCGCCCTTGATATCGTCCGTGAAGAACATGGTAGCGGGCTGGCCCTGTTGAAAAATCGCCTGCTGATACGCTTTGGCCGCGGGGTTGTCGTTCAGCGCCAGCTGCAGCTCAGTGCCGCCCGGCTCCTCGGGCGAGGCCACCGTCAGCCAGCGATAGGGGCCCTGGCTGAAATCGGTCTTCTTGGCGAAGCCCAGTACCTCCGTATAGAAACGCAGAGCCTTGTTCTGGTCGTCCACGTGTATGCTGGTCACTTTGATTTTCATTTCGCTTCTCCTTTGTTATTTCCGCGGTTTGCGCCGCGGCGATTTCTCTTTGCCTTCGTTTTCGCCGGTGTTGCCCCCGCTGGTGTCAAAGGCTCCATGCGGTCGAGGTGGCGTTCGAGAGCATCCACGTGATCGGACCAGAACCGCCGGAACTGCTCCAGCCAGGCATCCACCTCTTGAAATGGTCCAGGTTTCAGGCGGTAGAGACGGCGCTGTGCGTCCACGGTGGACTCCACGAAACCGGCCTCGCGCAGCACGCGCAGGTGCTTTGACACGCTCGGCTGCGTCATACGAAGCTGGCGCTCGATCTCTCCAACCGACTGTTGCGACGAGACCAGGAGGCTCAATATCGCGCGGCGGTTTGGCTCGGCAATGATTTCGAAAGATTCCATGCACTTGATATACGCCACGGGGCATATACGTGTCAAGGCATATTTTAGAAAAAAAGGGAGGCCAGGCAACGGCTTCCGCCGGCGGGCGGGGATGCCCCGTCTACTGCGTTTTTGGCGGGCCTGATTTAGAGCGCTGCACGCTCCGGCCGCCGTGGGGATAAACGCAGCGGCGCAGTAGATCTTGTGAGTTGAGTTGTGGGTTGAAGCTGTAGGAACCAATCCTTCCTAAGTGGTTTGGAAGGAATGGCGGGACGACGAGATTGGAACTCGCGGCCTCTGCCGTGACATAGCACCACGATCTGGAAATTCAAGCACTGACGGGCAGCAACGAGGAACGCAAAGTATGGAAAGCACTTAGAAGGGAATACTTATTGTTCCCGGATGGTTCCCGCGCCGGTTTCGAAAACCAAATCGGCGGACGGATTGGCAGCCCACGTGAATTGAACTCTCGAAAACCGGCTCAGTGGACTAGCGTACGGATTTCATTCTACCCATCACATACGACCTGGCCACGGGCGGGCGCAGGCAATTCGTCGGCCTTCCGTTCAACGGTCCAAGTGCGCCTCTTCAATTTCACGTGCTACGTCGAAATCATTCGATTGCCGCGCTGCGACTGTAAGTGCCAGTGTAGTTCTTGCCGCCTTTGCCGCGCGCGCCGGGGATCACGAACTGGATGTAGTTTTCCGGCGTGCCGGCGTGGTCGTGATTTGTGGTCTGGTTGTCGTGGTCGGTGTCCATGGGTTTCACACCGAGTGTGTTGTTGCTGCTGCTGAAACTGGAGTACGCTGCGGCTGCCCACCGCCAGCCGATGTGCGCACCAGGCACATCCACTGCGAACGTCCCGCACCAGGTGACAGGTTCGACGTCGGCAGGAATACCTCCTGCTGGAATGAGCCACGGCGCGCCTGATAGGAAGGCGTTATCGTCGAGGTCCCAAGGCAGTGTGGTCACCCACGTGCTGTTCACAGCGTCGAACGACGTCGAGGCCACGCTAACACTCGGGTCGATCACGATTTGTGCATTTGGCATCGCCAAACTTACCGGGACAAGGTTGCCGTTCGCATCCGTATATTGGAATTGCACGCTTGAGTTGGCGAAGGCGATGTTTATCTTCTGTTTGCTCACATCTCTGACGCGGAAGATGCTGTTGAACCAGATGGAATTCCCGCCAGCGACCGCCACATTGCGAAAATCCGAAGCGATGCAGCTCTGCTGGCCTTGCACCGGCTCAGTGACCATTAACTGGGCCGTGTTGTTGCTGGCTGTGAGGTCCGCGCTTCCAGCGAAGGCCGCAGTCAGTGTGCGCCCGTTCGGCTCCGTTGCCGTGATGGTGAAAACACAACTTGCAGTGCCGTTGGTCAAGCCTGGGGTGGGGGTACACATTCCTGCATTCGATAAAACGTCCGTGGCAGCGGAAGAAGTGAGAGTGATGCCGGCGAGGACGCTAGGATCGATCGGAATGGCCATGTCAGGACCAGTCAATGTCACGGTGACTGTGGACGATTGGCCGACAACAATCGAAGTGGGAGAGAGCGTTACGGTAAGCAAAGTGGCCTCTGGAGCTACAGTGAGCGTGCCATTGACAACGGTAAGTGTGTAGTTGCCGAGCCGGTTCGACGGATCAGACAAGACTGGTGTAATGTTGTACGCTCCAACAGGGCTGGCCGGAGTTGCCGAAGTCAGATCGGTCGCGCTGATGGGATCCCCGTTCACAATTCCCGTGATCACCGGACTCACTGGGGGATTATTCGCACCATACGGCCGCGGAACATTGTTCCCCGCAGCAGGAACTGCCGTGATGGACAGCGGCGCTTTATTGACCGTCAATGAGACTTGCGAGGTTGCCGTCTTGTAATCGACTGTGTCCGCGGGCGTAAACACCACCGTCAGCGTGGGATTCCCCGCATTCAATACTGTTCCGAGCGCTGGGCTGTAGCCTAACGTCCCTGCCACCGAAGCAGTGGCGTCCAATTGCGCGGCGCTTAGCGGCGTTCCGTAAGTAATTGCCGCCGGAATCGGCCAAGATATTAGCGTTGTCGCCTGCGTGATCGTGAGTGTGCCGTTCACGTAGCCGATAGTGTAGTTGGAATCGACCGCACCGGAGCACGCCGTCGTGTATGTCCCCGCCGCGTCATTCGCGGGAAGATTCACCACCACGCAGACGGGCATCGTAGTGAGATTCGCCGGACTCTCGCCGTTGGCAAATCCCGTATAGCTCGCAGAGACGGGCGCAATCGCGCTGCCGAACAGGACCGAAGCACTGCTCGCGGTAATGGTCAGCGGGGCAGGGGTGATGGTCTGGGTTAAGACGGAAGACGTGCTGCCAGGAAAGACTGTGTCTCCGCTGTACATAGCAGTGATGAGGTGCGATCCGGCGGTGAGTGTGGACGAGCTGAACGTAGCAACGCCGGAGGAATTGACAGTTGCCGTTTCAAGGTGCGCTCCGCCGTCCAAAAAGCCTACGGTTCCGGTTGGCATACCGCTTCCGGAAGAACTGACTGTGGCGGTGAACGTCACCACCTGGCCGTAGGTCGATGCGTTAGGCGCTGAGACCAGGAGCGTGCTCGATGTAAGCGGTGATCCACTGGGCTGGAAAACCTCAAGGGGCGAGAGGGAACTGGTCGTGGCACAGATAATGTGCTGTACGGTGTCATTGGAAACGGTCCGGTCGACCCAGGCTCCATTTTCGTAGTGCATTAGAGAGAGGTTTGCAGGATTAGCGAAACTGGTGCCGTAATGGATGCAAACGGTAACAGGGGGCAGGTAAAGTGCGGTCGTCGAGACGTCGTAAGCGACCGGCGGATTACCGAGCAGAAAGCCCTGTGGGGGCGAGGGTAACGTGCCTCCGCTAGAAATGCTTGTAGTTCCGGCTTGCGTGACTTGCGCGAAATTGACAGTGACTGGGCTTGTGCCCGTGCTGCTGTCTACTGGATTCACGGTCACGTTGAATCCCACTGGAGTATTCGGGCCTACAACCTTTTGATAGACAAGGCAATTCGCCGCAGTCGGGCAGACGTTCAAGGAAGTGGACCGGAATAGAATATGCGCGGCGTCCGTGTCGTCGACGGCCAGCGAAGTAAAATTGAATGTATCCACTGGTTGAGCGTCGATGACCTGGGTGCTGAAGGTACCGGTCGTTTCCTTTGCCAGATTCACGCCCGCATCGGAGCCGTAGCTGATACGCGGATCACCGGTTGGGGAAAGGGCGAGGGACGTCATATTGAAATCGAACGGATTCGGTTGGCAGCAGGGGATGTTGATGGAATCGACGAAAGCGGTTTGCCAGAAGGCCGTCGAACCGCTGACCATCCTTGTAGCGTAACCAACCTCGGCTGTAAGCGCTCCGGAACCGCCGTTCCAGCCCCAAAAGCTCACGCTCGGCGTATCGGTGGCGTCGATCGCCAGGGAAACCCAGTCGCTGTCGACGGAACTTACAAACTCCTGAGTCCACAAGCCGGTTCCTCGCGCTGCGTAGACCACCACGTCATTCGGGGTGTGTTGTGACCAAGCGACTCGCGGTTGCCCTTGCGAGTCGACAACCATTGAGACACCGGTGAGAGTTTTGACAGAAGAAATAATCTCCGTGTTCCAGACGACGCCCGTAGGCCCAGTACTGCGCGTGGCATAGGACAGCCCGCCGAAGGCAACATGCGGAGCATCGTTCTTGTCCAACGCAAGAGCGTTGTAGGCTCCACCTCCCGAAGAGACGATCACTTCGGTTGTCCATATCCCATTCTGGATGTAGGCGTACTTCAGCCCGCCCTGCCCATCTTGGTAAACGATATGTGGCATTCCCTGGCTATCTATGGCGATGCTGATTGCTTGCGGAGGAATAATGGAGGGATTAATGGTTAGAGCCTCCACGGTTTGCGCAACCGGCAAGGCCACGAGGTCGAGCGGAAACGTTTCGTATTTAACGGAGGGCGGGACTCCAGTCGCGGTTCCCCGGCTGTAATAGGCGATGTGAACATTCTTGGAGTCGACCGCGATAGCATTGCCGGTTCCCATGCCCGTGCCAGAGTCCACGACAAAACGAGTCACGACAGTGGAGCCTGTTTGAGCTGCCGTTTTGTCAGACCACACTAGAAGAAGCGTCGCGACGAAGCCTACTAACCAACAAGTTCTGCGTGCCCTTGCCAGCTTGCTCCATTCACTGTTCCTCATGGTTCGCTCCTTCTCCTTCGATTTACTTCCAGAACCTTGCTCATTCGGCGGTCCGAGCACGCCTCTCGGCATGTCGCCCTCGGTGGAAACTTCCTCTACCCTGGTAATCGGAAGAACCAGCCAAACTGGCTCACGCAATCAAGAATCCCTTGCAGACCGGGCCCAGGTTTCAGAGGTATCTTTAACCGATGTGTTTTCAACGAATTGATTCGAAAGTGTTGAAGTTTGACCGGCTTTTGACTATTCTCCCGGCATCGTCCCCCGGTGGTGACCATGCCCAGAGGCCCCAATGCGGGTCCAACGCCTTCCAGGGAAGTCAGTGAACTCCTCCTCCACTGGGGAAATGGGGACCGGAAGGCGCTGGAGGCCATCTTGCCTCTTGTCTACAACGAGCTGCGGCGCCTCGCTCGCGCCAACCTTCGCAAGCAACGTCCAAATCACACTCTGCAAACCACCGCGCTGGTCCACGAGGCCTACCTCAGACTTGCCGATGAAACATCCCTTCATGTGCAAAGCCGCGGGCACTTCCTCGGCATCGCCGCTCAATTGATGCGCTGGATTTTGGTGGACTACGAGCGCAACCGGCGTGCCGCCAAACGCGGTGCCGGGTTAACACGATTGACTCTGGACGAGAGCATCGCCTCTCCACAGCGCGACGTGGATCTGCTCGCTCTCGACGAAGCTCTCGACCGCCTCGCCAAACTCGATTCGCAACAGAGCCAAATCATCGAGTTGCGTTATTTCGGCGGTCTTTCCATTGAAGACACCTCGGAGTTCCTGGGGATTTCTCCAGCCACGGTCAAGCGCTCCTGGGCCTCAGCGCGCGCCTGGCTGTTACGTGAGATGGGCCAAGGAGCGGCGAGTCCATGACACCGGAACGATGGCAGAAAATCAGGCCGATCCTTGAATCCGCTCTGGAACTGGATGCAGCGAGACGGCCAGAATTTCTGGACAGTGCCTGCGCGGACCTGTCTTTGCGCAACGAAGTCCAATCGTTGATCGCTTCTCACGAGCAAGCAGGCACTGACCTGCTCAATCCTGCTTCCTCGCCTACTCTGAACCTGGAAGACGAAACGCGATTCCGCTTGCCGCCGGGCAAGCGCATTGGGGCGTATGAAATCCTGGAGGAAATCGCGGTGGGCGGCATGGGCGCGGTATATCGTGCAGTTCGCGCCGACGGCCTATACAAGCAGCAAGTGGCCCTGAAAATCGTGCGCTCCGAACTGGGCACAGAGTTTACAACCGGCCGGTTTAGGAATGAACGCCAAATCCTGGCGAGCTTGAATCACCCCAACATCGCGAAAATATTGGACGGAGGCACAACCGCGGAGGGCGTGCCATACCTCGTGATGGAACTGGTCGAAGGCCAGCGCCTTGACGACTATTGTGATGTGCACAAACTCGCCACGACCGAACGGCTGAACCTTTTTCTTCAAATTTGTGCCGCCGTGCAGTACGCGCACCAGCGGCTGATCATTCATCGCGACATCAAGCCCGGCAATGTCCTGGTCAACGCGGAAGGGATTCCAAAGCTGCTGGATTTCGGGATCGCCAAGATCCTGGAATCGAGCGAAGCGAGCAATCAGCCAGAGCAAACCATCAGCTTGGTGCGACTATTGACGCCAGAGTACGCCAGCCCGGAGCAAATCAAAGGAGAGCCGATCACAACGGCAAGCGACGTCTATTCCCTGGGAGTGGTTCTGTATGAGCTGCTTACCGGACGCGCTCCCTACAATGTCCCGACGCACACACCCCACGAGCTTTACAGCGCTGTCTGCGAAACCGAGCCGGAAAGACCGAGCATGGCGGTCCTGCGGAAGCAGCTCCCAGCTACCGAAGGCCAAAGAAAGTCGGCAAACGATTCTCCGCTCACCGCCATGCGAGAAGGCTCTCCGGAGAAACTCAGCAGACGGTTGAGGGGAGACATCGACAACATCGTACTGATGGCTCTGCGCAAGGAGCCCCAACGCCGCTATGCTTCCGTCGAGCAGTTCGCGCAGGATATCCGGCGCCATCTCGAGCATCTTCCCGTCATCGCCCGGAAAGATACCTTCGCATATAGAACGTCGAAATTCATCACGCGCCACAAAACCGGCGTGGCTGTGGCGGCATTGGTAGCGGTCGCCCTGTTGTCCGCCACCGCGATCACCCTTCGCCAGGCGCGCATTGCCCGCGCCGAACGTGCTCGCGCCGAACGCCGCTTCAATGACGTGCGCAAGTTGGCCAATTCTCTGATTTTTGAGGTTCACGATTCGATCCGGGAGTTGCCCGGCGCAACGGCAGCAAGAAAACTGATCATCCAGCGTGCGCAGGAGTACCTGGATGGACTGGCGCAGGAATCCCAATCGGACCCCACGCTGCTGGTAGAGTTGGCAGCGGCCTACGATAGACTTGCGAGTGTTCAGGGCCAATCTCGGGACGCCAATCTCGGTGACACTCCGAGAGCGCTCCAGAACACCCGCAAAGCTGTTGAGCTGCTGGAAGCCGCCCTTTCGCTGAGCCCTTCGAATCGGGATATTCGACGTGAGTTGGCTAATTCGAAACTCAATTTGTCTTATATCCAGGCGAACGTGGGCGATACGAGCGGCGTTAAACGATCTTTGGATGAGGCGGTGCAGAGCCTGGAGGCATTGGTGGCCTCCAACCCGGACGACCTAATGGTCGAGGCCGACCTCGCTGATGCATACTCGGCAATAGGATTTCGCTTCAACGGTGAGAACAATCTGACGCAGGGGTTGACTTACCATGAGAAGGCCCTGGCCATTTATCAACGGCTTGCCAAAACGGATCCCCGAAATGAACAGTATCAAACGCAGCTTTCTTTCTCGCACAAGCATGTTGCCAGTGTCCTGATTGTGCAAAACCAATTGAAGTCCGCTCTCGAGCACGAGCAGGCTGCTCTGGCAATTGATGAAGCACAATTGGCGCTGCATCCCGACAACGCACGGACGCGCTACAACATCACCTTCGCGTATGGCGACACCGGCTTCATCCTGAGAAGACAGGGTGATCTTGACGGGGCCCTCAGCTACTACCGCAAAGCACTCGCCATCCGCGCCGCACTTGTGGCTGCTGACCCGCAAGACACCAGGGCGCGGGATGGTTTGGCCACGACTTATTATAAGATTGCCGGGATTCTTGAGGAGAAGGCGGATACGCAAGGAGCCCTAGACAATTACAAAAAGTCGCTCGTTTTGACGGAAACCCTTTCACAAGCAGATCCTTCCAATGAGTCTCATCGAGACGACCTCGCCGACACGCAGATCTCGATTGCGGATTTGTACGCAAACATGGCGTTCAAATCGCATCTTCCTCCCACGGAACTTGAGGATTGCCGCCAAGCAGAGAATTGGTATCGAAGAGCGTTGCCCTACTTTCTGCAAAGAAAAGCCCAGGGCAAACAGGGTGTAGACGAAGACCGTGCCCTTGTAGAGGGCGTTCAGAACAGAGAAAAGTGCGGCCGGGTTATCGCCCGCTTGGATCACGTGGCTGAATCTACGCGTCCATGATGACCGCAGAGTCCCGGGCGCCTCCAAGAAAACCGTACTGGCACCGAAATTTTTCTCCGTTTTCCCTTCTCGATACCTACACCCAAGCGACAACATCGGCTAAGAGGTTGGCACAAACTAAAGTTGCCAGGATGATTCTGCCGAAGCGGATTCAAACTGCTGAGGCGGGAGGAGGGAATTGATTCTGGTTAATGTTCCTTTTTGTTCTCACGCCGGAGAGCCAAACTCTCCGCGAGTGCTTGAAAGAAATGGCGGGGACGACGAGACTCGAACTCGCGACCTCTGCCGTGACAGGGCAGCGTTCTAACCAACTGAACTACGTCCCCGCTGAAGGGTGAAGCGTCACAGGTGCTGCGCAACAATTGGTGCACAACAGTGGTGGGCACTGTCCGATTTGAACGGACGACCTTTCGGGTGTAAACCGAACGCTCTAACCGCTGAGCTAAGCGCCCCTACCTAAGTAATCGTACAGGAAGCATCTCGCACCGTCAACGCGGCCGCGACTCCGTTTTTTCGCGATCTGTCATCCTCTGTTCCGAAATCCTCCTCCGCCAACATCGAGCACAGGCCGCAGAAAAACGAACCCCGCAGCTCCGCTCGTTGTTGGCACTTCGGGTGATTCATTTTCCGCCGTGGCGCGAAGATTTGCGTCGAAATGGGCACTTGGGTTGGTGCTATAATTGCTGCAATCATTTGCTTTGAGCTGGAACGCTTCTTTCGTGTGGGAGCCGTTCAGCTCCCGGTGAATGGGCCCCATCTGGATGGGGCGCGGTCGCCAAGTGGTAAGGCAAAGGTCTGCAAAACCTTTATCGGCGGTTCGATTCCGCCTCGCGCCTCCAATTTTTCCTCCTTCTATAGACCATTTCTTTGCTGTCCTTCCTTCCGATCATTCGCGTGTTGCAAGAGTTGCGAAAACCGCACAGGCAAGAGTGCCTGTGCTACGCAATTCCGCTCTTCCTTGCACTTTGGGAGTACAGCCAGTAAACTCTTTCTCTTGCTTTCGCGCAAAGGACTCACTCTGGGATGCTGATCGCACGAGATTACGTCGGATACATGGCGACGGAAGTGGTCAAGAGGCTGGTGGAAGGGAAGTTGATCGAGACGAAGGCCGCGGAGGCCGTGGCGCAGCGGCTGCGGCAGCGCATGATGGAAGAGATCACCGTCGAAGACCGCCTGAACGAAGAAGTGCGCCAAATCCTCACGGATCATCAGGACGAAATGCGGCGCACGAGCGTCTCGTACCAGGAAATGTACAAAAAGGTGAAGGCGCAGCTCGCGCGCGACCGCAAGCTGGTTCTGCGGTAGCGTGGCACGGACGAAAGAAAGACTCGAGGGCAAGCGACCGGAATGCGATTGAGCCGCGAAAAGATTGTCCGAATCTCCCATCAGCTTACCGACGTGCTGGTTTCCAGCGACGATGTGGAATTTATTGAAGACCGCGACACCATCCGGCAGCAAGTGGTGCAGATCCTGACGGCAACGCTGCACGAAGAAGAGAAGGCCGACCTCGAAGTCCGCAAAAAAATCACCTCGCAGAAAAAAGAGATCCTCGAAGGCAGCGAAGAGTGGGACGTTCTCTACCGCAAGTATTACGCCGATGAACTTCGCCGCCTGGGTATTGCCGCCGCTCCGGACGACCGCCGCCGGTCGTGAAAGGATCGGCCTGATCGGCGCTGGCTGATATTTCCTCATCGCAGGTTTCCCAAAATGGGCCAGGTATGGAGCTGATGACTGGTGATTTGTGATTGGTGAAAGGAAATGAGGCGAGGCTGTGACTGGTGATTTGTGACTGTTGACTGGCAGGACGGAGAGATCTGAAACCTGTGCCACGAAGGAATTCACGATGGCAGCCCCCCACCCCGGGTGTTTTCTGTAAGAGTGGCAAACAAAGGGGTTATGCTTGACGCAGCTCGTAAGAGTGGCAGGCACAGGACTTAAAGTGGCTGGATTTTCAGTAAGTTGCAGGTCGTCCATAAGTGTGGGAGGGAAAGGACTTAGGGGAGCAGGGGCGAGTGGTGAGCGACGAGTCGCGTGTGGCCGGGGATGAGACCCTACCCCCCGGGTATCCAGAGAACCGTGAAGTAAACGCATGAGAGGAATGGAGTTGCGGGCGTTGCTGTGCGTTCGATGTTTACTGGGTGTGGAAAAGAGGGGAAGGGTTTGGGCGAAGGAGGACGAAGTAAAGGAAGTGAAGGAGTTAAAGGAAGTAGAGGAGGCCAGGGAAAAAGCGGGCGTGGGATGGATGCAGGAGAAGGTTTGCGGGTTCGGCGAGGACAACATGAAGGAGTGTAGCATGGAGTTGGCGAGAAGGTAAAGACATTTACAGGGAATAGTCGAGAATGAGGGTTGAACTGCTATTAGGGAGATTGAACGGAGATAGTGCGTGGGAAGAAAAGTCAAAAAACCCAGACGCAAGCCCGGCGTCTGGGGCACCCTGCGGGATTAAGACCCTCTGACGGGATTATAGAAATGTGTGGAAAGATCAAAGGCCGGAGAGAGAGAGAGAGAGAGAGAGAGAGAGAGAGAGAGAGAGAGAGAGAGAGAGTGACCCACCGTTTGCAAGAAACAAAACCGCAAACGGTAGGCCACCCCAGAGTTAAGGCGCTGCCACCCGCCGGCTATCTCCTGCTAGGATGCGTCCTTGATGTCCTCGCGCGCGCGTTTCTCGGCGTTCTTTGCTTCTGAACGGGAATTGGCCTCCGGCTTAAGCGCGCGGATCGCTCTGCTCAGGTCCATGGCCTTGTCTTTCGACGGGGCCTCGCACGATTTGACGTCGCCAGCCGGTTTGGCGCCGGTCACATCCCATTTAAGGCAGTTGAATTTAATTTGGAGGTTGTGGCTTACGTGGAGAGAGGCGACGCAATCATTCAGGCGCTTAAATCCCGCGCAGGCATCCTTGACGCTTGTGCGAGGAGGCAGCTCCGCCTGCAACTGCACCGATAACTTCTTTTCTTCCTCTTTGTTGGCAGCGAGCTGTTCGCTTGCCGTGGGGCCCGGAGCTTTCTTGATCCACTTGAGCGGGTTATAGGTGATGGCCGCAGTTCCGGAGCCGCCAAGCAAAACGCACACCGCTGCAACTCCAACGATGATCCATTTGTTTTTCATACGGACCTCTTTCGAGGGCCAGGCTTGGCTGTGGTTTCAGTAAGCCACGCTCTCGGCAGTTCTTCGAGACCTCGAGAGTACGGTACTCCCCCAATCGGTCACGTTGACCTTCCGGCCAGATATTCAAGGCAATCATCCTGTACCTTTGCGCAGAACGTGCTGTTCCCTGAGTTCTTCTTTGCCGTGTGGAACGTCCGCGAGATGCCCCTGGGGCAAGCGGCAGGGCGTTAAGGCGCTGCCACCCGCCTTAGGTTATTTCAGCTTTGCATATTCGGACTTGGCAGCAATGAGGATGGGAATGTCGGGGTCGGCATCCTTCCACAGTGTGAAGAAATCCCCATACGCGGTCCGCGCCTTGGGATTGTCACCCTGAAGCGCGTGCGCCCGTGCAAGGCCGAGATGCGCTATCACAAAGGTAAGCTCATTCTGTGCGACGCCGCGATGGTCGAGAATTTTCTGGAACTCAATGGCGGCGTCCGCTGGCTTATGTGCTTGCAGATAGGCGAGACCACGAACATAGATGACACCGAGATACCTATTCTCGTATGGGGCTGCAGACTGCAACAACTCGATAGCCTCGTCCGGATTGCCGTCATTGATCGCAATCGCCGCGCTCGCAAGTGGTATCCAGACAAACCGAATCAAAGTGTCTTTTGGAAAACGCGCGCGCACATCCTCGATCAGTCGTTGCGCCTGTCTGGTGTGGCCGCACAACGCCAGTGCGGTTGCGTCTGCCAGCACCGGGTTAGGTGGAGCGGTCATCGCGGATGGCACGTGTTCTTGTACTCCGTGGCAGTTGCCAATGAGTGCGCCGTAGGCCAACAGCCTAGATATTCCCCGGGAGACGTCTCTATTCAGGTTTCGTCGCGCGGCAAGCTCACTCGCGCGGCCCATAAGGTCTCGGGCCCTTTCGAGCTTTCCCTCGTGTAAGGCAAACGCACTCTGTTCCAGAATTATCCGAAATTCATCTGGCTTGCCAGCGGCCCATTCCACTTCACGCTGCATTCCCGTTGCGTCTCCCCGGACATAGGCAATTTGATAGAGGTCCAGGTGAACATCCATGTTGTCCGCCTTCTTAGCAATTGCCTCTTCGAAGATACCCTTTGCTTCGTCAAGACGACCGAGAAGGAGAAGTACCGCTCCGAGACTGTAACGGATTCGCACACGCTGCGAATCCAACGAAATGGCCGCGCGGTATTCCTCGGCCGCTTGTGCGAGTTCTCCCTCACGCTCGTAAGCGGAACCCAGGTGTCCGTGTGCCCAGGCATCTCGGGGATAGGTTAGTACCATGATCTTGAGTGTCTCAATTGTCTTGTCCAATTCTCCGGTAACCGTTTCATAGTAAACCGTGGCAATGTACAGCCTCTCGCGCTCACTGACGTGGTTCCGCAACTCAAACGCTTTCGATGCATATTGGGCGGCGGCGTCACTATCCGCGTTTGAGTTAAGAAGGCTCAAGCCCGCAAAGGCGAGCGCAAAATTGGGATCAAGTTCGATCGCTCGTTTGAGAAAGGGGGAGGCGTCGGCTGGCGCTCCTCTTTCTGATTGTTTCCTCCCCAGGCTGTAGGCCTGTAGCGCTTCGAGTGATGGAGTCGTAGCCTGCTCCAAAGGTGTGGCCAAGTTTTTGACCGTGCTAAGCGATTCGCCCAATTTGTTCCGAATCTGCGAGGCGCCCCTTCCCAAAGCATCGAGGACATGGTTCTTGTCGCTCGCCTGGGCTTCCGTGCTTGTCAATAATTCTCCACTTGAACAGTTCACGGCCATCAGTATCAGACTGTATTGAGTGCCAATCTGTGATATCGAGCCTTCGAGAACCGCGGCGCTCCCCGTCCTTTGGCAAAGTTCCCTCGAAATCTCCGGCGTGAGCTTCGTTTCGGCTGGCTTTCCCATTAGGCCTAAGGTCTGGTGGATACGCTCCTCGGATACAAGACTCAGGAATGGTGACTGCTCGAGCTGCACTGCCAGCCCTTGCCTCAGGGTGCCATCGAACACGGGGTCTCCCGTTTTGTTGGCAAAGTCAGCCAGCACGATAGTGTCCTTGTCAGTGAGTTTCGGGGTTTGGTGGAAATAGAAGTAACCGCCCACGGCTACCGTGGCGATCACCAGGACGGTAGACGCGATGGCAATAAACCTCCAGTGCTGCGTTTGCTTTGCCTTCGCGGAGTCATCGAGTGTCGCAATTGCTTGTTCATTGTTCGTCGTCACCGGCAACATGAAGCGGTAGCCGCGGCGGGGAATGGTCTCAATGAACGTAGGATTTTGAGCGGAATCACCGAGGGCGTAGCGCAGCTTTTTTAGCGCGGTATCCAGACCTTCGTCGAAGTCGACAAAGGTGCCATCCGGCCAGAGCTTCTTCCGGACCTCTTCGCGAGTTACGACTTCACCCGGCCGCTCGAGCAGCATAGACAGGAGTTGGAAAGGTTGAACTTGTAGATGAACTCTCCGCCCACGTTTGCGGAGTTCTCCTGAGGAAAGGTCGGCCTCGAAGAGGCCGAAGCTCAAACGCTGGCGCCCGTTGGAAGGAGCATCCACGTACACAACTTCTCCGCCGAAAGTGTCCGCGAGTTTACCACGTCTTTATGCCCCGCTTGGGGAAGTTCAGGAGCGCTGCTAACTCTATGACCCGCGGGAGGTTCCGTGTCCAGCCAGAGTCCGGTAGTGGTCCGGTTGACTAAACCCGCGAACAGCGACAACCTCTCGCAAAACTAGCTCCCGGGCTTTTCTCCCGAGCTCCGGGGCAGAAGTTTGACAGTCCCTACTCTGGAGGAGAAGCCACTATGAATTCTTCGCACCAAAAGTCGCCTATCGCTCTGTCGTTGTTTGCCGCGCTCGCGATGACATTTCCGGCCCAACTCGCCGCCCAAGCACCCGCAAAGCACGCACGCTACAAGCTCATCGACTTGGGGACACTCGGCGGTCCCAACAGTTCCGTGCCCACCGTCTTCTATGAAATCAATGGAACGGCGGGTGCCCGTGCCATCAGCGACGATGGAACGGTCGCTGGCTCATCCGACACCGGCACGCCCGATCCCCTTTGCTTCCTGGACGACTGCTTTTTTCCTAGCGCCTTCCAATGGCGGAAGGGTGTGCTCACCAATCTGGGCACCTTGCCCGGCGGCCAGGGAAGTGTCGTCAACTGGATCAGTGGCAACGGTCTGATTGCCGGGAATTCTGAAAACGGCCAAACCGATCCGTTGAGCGGCTTCACGGCGATTCATGCTGTTCTGTGGCATGAAACGGAGATCACTGATCTCGGTACGCTGCCCGGAGGCGAAGAGAGCTTTGCATATGCGGTGAACAATCGTGGCCGAGTGATCGGGTTTTCAACCAACGGGATTGCCGATCCCTACTCCTATTTCTATTTTCAAATTCTCGGCGCCAGTAACGGAACACAAGCGAGGGCGTTTTTGTGGGAAAAAGACACCGGGATGCAAGACTTGGGTACGCTGGGCGGCCCGGATGCGTGGGCCGCTCTCGTGAACGAACGCAGCCAGGTAGCGGGGATCTCCTATACGAAGTTCACGGCAAACGCCAACAATGGAACCTGCGCTCCAAATGCGCCGACCCAAGATCCATTCTTCTGGGAGAAGGATACTGGGATGATCGACATCGGGACCTTCGGCGGCACTTGCGGGATAACCAACGCCCTCAACAATCGGGGCCAAGTGGTGGGCCAGTCTTATCTCGCGGGGAATCTCGCCGCTCACGCCTATCTGTGGGAAAAAACAGATCATCCCCAGCTGACAGATCTGGGCACCCTGGGAGGAGATAACGCGTCGGCGTTGTGGCTGAATAATGCCGGGGAGGTGATCGGTTACGCCGATTTGCCGCCTAATCCAACCGGTTGCGTTGGCCTCAGTTGTCAGCACCACGCGTTTTTGTGGAAGCATGGGTTGATGACGGACCTCGGGACCATCGGGACTGATCCGTGCAGCCGCGCCTTGTCGATCAATGAAAGAGGTCAGATCGTGGGCTTTACGGCTGCGGTGTGCGGCGGCAGCCCGACACACGGGTTTCTGTGGGAGCACGGCGCGCCCGCAATCGACTTGAACACCCTGGTTCCCCTTGGCTCTGGCCTGGCATTGACGGAGCCACTGTCCATCAACGATCGTGGAGAGATTGTCGGCATCGGAGTGCTCTCTAATGGTGATTCGCACGCTTACGTACTGATCCCCTGCGAAGCGGACGATGAAGGCTGCGGGGACAGTCCCGAAGTCACAACCAGCGTGGCTCCGGGTAGTTCGGCGGCCATTCTCAATCACGCAGGATTGGTCACACCTCCTCCGAGCAATCTCACTACCCGCGGTGCAGCTGCCACATGGCGCGGGCAAATGTTGCGTCGCTATCACCTCCTCGGGCTGGGTACACCTAAGAACTGATTATGTAACGTGTGCGGACGGAACGAATCAGGTCCCGAGGAGGCGTCATGAAGAATTTCTGTTCATTCCTACTATCTCTTTGCGGATTGTTTCTCTTCGGTGGCTGCGGGGGTGGCGTCGGCACTCCTCCGCCCTTGCACCTTCTTGCCATCACGCCGACGAGTATTCCGCCAGGGGGAGCAGCTGGAGGGACATACGGAGGAAGCAGCAACGGATATGCTTTCCAAGCGTCAGGTGGTGTAGCCCCATACAAGTGGAGCTGGTCTGCTGGCCTTCAATCGGCACTGCCTCCAGGCCTGAATCTCACTTCTGGCGGCGTAATGAGCGGCACTCCTACGATGCCCGGGATTTACGACGTAATCGTGACAGTCACCGATTCGGGATCACACGTCATGCAGGCCAGCGCAGAATTCAAGATAAGGATCGCTCCCGGGGGTGTGCTTTCTATAGCCTTTGTCGGCCTACCGGGGGGAACTGTCGGGACACTTTACGGCGTCGCTAACCACGCGTCGAACGATGTGCCCTACACTGCCTTCACCCTGGGCGCGACGGGAGGCTCGGGGGACTACACTTGGAGCTGGGCTCCGGCGCAAGGTTCGTCTTTGCCACCGGGTTTGACCCTAACAGTTCTGAGTTTAACGTCCGGGGGTAGCACCCGCTGCTGCGTGACAGTGCAGGTTCCTGTTATTGAAGGCACGCCAAGCGCAGCCGGGAGTTACAGCGTAGTTGTCATGGTTACTGATTCGGAGACGCCTCCGGCTCAGACGAGTGGGACATTCAAGGTTGCCATTAGCGCGGCAACGGCGGCTGCGAACGCGGTGGCTGCGCCATCGCCCCCTGAGCAGCACCACCACTACAGGCTCATCGACTTGGGTACGCTCGGCGGGCCATCGAGTTATCTTAACGCTTTCGTCGACCAATTCTCCTCAGGCATAAATCAATTCTTTTTCAGCGGCGCTCAACTACTTAACAATCAAGGTCTTCTTGCGGGTTGGGCGGATACTTCCACGCCGGATCCTTTCCCCGGCTTTTGCTTCAATGCTGATTGCTTCGTCTCGCACGCTTTCCAGTGGCAGGAGGGCCCCGTGACCGACTTGGGCGCGATCGCCTCCGGCTGGAGCAGCGCGGCCACCGGGATTAATAACACCGGGCAGATCGTCGGACTCTCAGAAAACGGCTTAATCGATCCCTTAATCGGCTTCCCGGAAGTTCGTGCTGTGCTTTGGGAGAACGGTCAGATCATCGATCTCGGAACGCACGGAGGAAACCAAAGCGCTGCGCTCGCGGTTAACAATCATGGGCAAATAGCGGGACTTGCCCTGAACGCGATCCCCGATCCCTTTTCCATCTATGACTTGCTCAATTTCAATTCCTCGAACGGTACCCAAACTCGCGCAGTTCTGTGGGACAAGGACGGAGGAATGCAGGACTTGGGCACCTTGGGTGGCCCCGACGCCTACGTCCAACTCATGAACGAGCGCGGCCAGGTAACAGGATGGTCTTATACGAATTCAACTCCGAACCCGACCAGCGGCCTGCCCACTTTTCACCCGTTCCTTTGGGAGAAGGGGAAAGGGATGCAGGACCTCGGCACCCTAGGAGGCACCGTGGCGCAAGCCGTGAATGGTCTGAACGAACGAGGTCAAGTGGTCGGCGCAACGACGTTGGCGGGAGACCTAATCTTCCACCCCTTCTTGTGGGACGGTAAAAAGCTGATTGACCTGGGCACGTTTGGAGGGGACAGCGGCGAAGCAGATTGGGTCAATGATGAAGGGGACGTTGTCGGTGGCGCCGGGACTCAGTCTGTTTGCCCCGGGTCGGGACGTCAAACACTACACGCCTTCCATTGGAGGGACGGCGTGATGACGGATCTCGGAACCACGGATGGGCTCCCCGAGAGTGAAGCGAATTTTATCAATTCCAAGCGGCAGATTGTGGGGCACTCGTTTTCGTGTGACTTCTCTCATGATGCGTTCCTGTGGGAAAACGGCTCCATCGTCAACTTGAACACTCTGATTTCTCCCCGCTCTGCGTTTCACTTGTTTCTTCCGGCGTTTATCAATGATCGGGGAGAGATCGGCGTTTTCGGGTCACTCTCTAACGGCGACCAGCACGGTCTTCTGCTTATCCCGTGCGACGAGGAACACCCAGGGGTCGAGGGCTGCGATTACGATCCAGTGGATACGGCCGTCGCAACTCAAGGCAGTGCAGCGGCCGCGACGGAAGCGAGTGTGATGCCGAGCGAGATGAAAGATCGAATTCGCGCTTTGTTGGCCAAACGGAATCGCAGATTCGGAGTCTTGCGACAGAAATAACTTCGCGGCAGAAGTTCGACAGACCCCAACATAAAGGAGAAACCACCATGAGTTCTTTCCATCAGAAGCCGCTTATCGCCCTGACCTTGTTTGCCGCGCTCGCGATGACATTTCCGGCCCAACTGCACGCTCAAGCACCCGCAAAGCACACCCGTTACAAGCTTATCGACTTGGGCACGTTCGGCGGGCCCGCAAGCTCCACTTCAAATGGATTGGACGGCATCCTCAACGACCATGGGACGGCAGTGGGATGGGCCAATACGTCCACTCCCGATCCCTATCCTGCGTTTTGTTTTGTAAACTGCTTCGTCACGCACGCATTCCAGAGGCGGAACGGCGTCGTGACCGATTTGGGTGTTCTCCCCGGCGGCGCGAGCAGCTTGGCCGTTTGGATCAGTGAAAATGGGCTGATCGTGGGGGATTCCCAAAACGGCCAAATCGACCCATTGTTGCCCGGCTTTCCGCAAACTCACGCCGTGCTTTGGCACAATGGCGAAATCGCTGATCTGGGGACTTTGGAAGGCGGATATGAGAGCAATGCGTTCTCGGTCAACAACCGAGGGCAGGTCGTCGGGGTTTCCTTCAATACGATTCCTGATTCTTTTTCTCTGGCGGCGCCGGGCTTCTACCCCGCCCAGACACGAGCATTCTTATGGCAGCACGGAACGATGCAGGACCTGGGTACGTTAGGTGGTAACGATGCCGCTGCGTTTTTTGTAAACGAGCGAGGCCAGATAGCGGGGCAGTCTTACACCAACTCAACGCCGAACCCCGTCACTGGACTGCCCACCGCCGACCCGTTCTTTTGGGAAAACGGCACCATGCGGGATATCGGAACACTTGGGGGCACCCTTGGTAGCCCGGCGGCTTTCAACAATCGCGGGGAAGTCGTGGGCACCTCAAACCTTGCCGGCGATCTGACGTCCCATCCCTTTCTCTGGACAGAGAGCCACGGTCTGCTGGATCTGGGCACGCTCGGAGGGGACAGCGGCGTCGTCAACTGGATCAACGATGCCGGAGATATCGTAGGCAAAGCGGATCTGCCGGGTCCCGCACCTCAGAATCACGACGCGGCTCTGTGGAAGAACGGGGTGATAATGGATCTCGGAACATTACCCGGCGATTCGTGTGCTAACGCGTATTTCGTCAATGCGCGCGGTCAGGTCGTCGGCACATCGGAGAATCGAGACCTTTGTTCCGTTCCCACGGGTGAGCACGCCTTCTTATGGGAAGACGGCGGGCCCATGATTGATTTGAACACCGTGATTCCCGCCGGCTCCAGTCTGCAATTGACGTTCGCTGTCGCCATCAACGATCGCGGAGAAATTGCCGGCTTTGGCGTGCCGGCCGGGTGTGCGCCGCAGGACGTGGATTCGTGCGGCCATGCTTACGTGCTGATCCCGTGCGAGCGCGAGGATGTGGAAGGATGCGAAGGCAATACTGGGGCCACAACCATCGCGGCTCCGAGCAGTTCAGCCACCGCCACAAACAGCTTGGGAACAACAAGATTACCTCAACGTCGTCTGACGCCCCTCGAGAACGTGGCTGCGTGGCGCGCAGGAATAATTCGTCAGTATCACATTCCTGTTCCTAGCTTAACAACGCCAAAGAACTGATTTTGGATGACGTGTGCGCACGGAACGAATCAGGTCCCGCAGTGGTGGCATGAAAAGGTCACTCTCACTTCTAATCTCTCTCTATGGATTGGTTTGCACCCTTCCGCTTGAAAACGGAGCATGATTCGCCGCATGCCAATGAACAGAGAAATCTTTCGGTTTGTGGCGCTACTACTGATGGCAGCTGCAGCGACCGCCCGTGGCCAAACGCCGCCAGCCGAGAGCACCCGGCGGCGGGCTGCTCATCGGCGCCTATGTGGGCGTCTTCCGAAATAATAGACGACGGACGCGGTTGTCCTGAGATTGCTCTGGCCCCGAACCACAAGGGAAGAATCGTAGAAGGCTGTTCTCAAATAGTCCGCGCCCGTGCGAATGGCCATGGAATCTGTCACCCAGTACTCAACTCCGCCGCCAACCGCCCAGGCATAGCTGGTCGTCCATCCTCCGAGCAGGATTGTCCCGTCACTCGTAAGAATCGGACCACTCACCTTGGCGCCCCCCACCAGCACATGAACATAAGAATCAAAGCTACGGTGAAACGTGTGATGGAAAACGGGGCCCGCGAGGTAGCTGAAGACAGCACTGTGCCGCCCCGTGCCAAGTACATTGGAGGCCCGCGCATAACCCACATCCGCCGTTATGCCGAGTCGAGAAAAACCGATCGTGAAGCTGGCATCCGCGCCCCGTAAGCCTAATCGCGTGGACTGGTTCCCCGGTTGACTTACGTAGGAGTAGCCCAGCCCTACTTCCATAGTCGTGCACCTGGCCGCCTCGGCGGCAGTTTTGGTCGTTATGGGCTTTACGGGCCTTACGGGGGCGAGTGGAGCCTCGGCACTTGCCGCAGTGGGAGCATCGCCACTTGCGCCCGCGATGGACGATTGCGCTGAAGCAGGCGCACTGCACAGCAGGGAACAAAATAATACGGGGAAGAGGATCCTCATGGGGACAAGCACCACCCTTCAGTTCTGTGGGGCGGGGGCACTGCGTTTGTCATAGACCTTAGCCGGCAACTTTATGGTGCGAAGAAAACATAGGCGCCGAATCGCGCTTTGTGTCGTGCAGGCGCTGAACGATTCCAGGACAATGGCGTGCACATGGCTGACGACCCAGCTCTATTCGCGTGTCCAGGCCGATCGCGACAGCTGGCCTTTGCACTATCGCGAGTCACGGATAAAGAAATGCCACTAGGCGCCGGCCGACCATACAGTGGCGCATCCTAGAGGCACTCCAGGATGCGCGCTGTTCACTTTTGTACAGTCGGCGTTGATGTCTCAGCAGAATGAGGCAGGGCGCGTAGCTCGGACGTGGAGAGATTGAACTTTGTAGAGAGGGGGATCGTGGAGAGAATTCCACTGCGACATTCTTAGGGAAAGTATAGAGAGGGGGAGGGGCACGGTACGTTTTGTCTTGATTTGTGAGTGGGAGTAGGTTTCCTCGTTCGGTGAACGGGGACTGGTAGATTTGGGAGCGTATCCTCGAGGCCACCCGCCAGAAATAAAAGGCGGCTCGCGTAGGAGCCGCCCGGGAGCTTCTGCTGGAGCGAGTTTTCGGTTAGCGTCCGCGATGGCTATTGTTTGTTGTAGACAGACACGTCGTTCGTTGGCTGTCCGGTTGCGTTCGTACCCTTCGTCGTAACGGTAGTAACTCTTCCACTTTGTGAAACTTCGACTTTAGAGGTACCAATTACTTTGCCGCCTTGTTTCAAGGTCGCGTCGAACGTATTGGAGTCGATGCGCTTGGCGGAGATGGTGTCCGCCCCACTAGGCATGGAACCCTTGATGGCATTGTCCTTGCCGTCAAAGTTGACGGCAAAGCTGTACGCAATGGCGGTTCCGTCGGCGCTAACTCCTGCGAAGGTATACTTGACGCCATCGCCTAGCGCTTCCACGGTGCGTGTCATGCTTTTTGGTCCGGGACCGGGATTGAATTGTGACTTTTCCGAATCCAGCTTCCATGTTCCAACCAATGGATTGCTCTGAGCAAACAGCGGGCCGGAGGCAGCCACAGCCAAAACGCCCATGGCCACAAACTTCAGAAGGTTCTTCATTTGTGTTTCTCCTTAGATTCCATATTCACTACTTTCAACTATTGGGTTCCGTTGTTGCTTGGAGACGACTGCGTAGACAGCTTTGGGAGGTTCGGAGATAAGGCCCGAGCTGGGGTCGGGCCTTCCGGTTTTGTAGAGAGCCGAGGCGGCTACCTTGAGGAGGCGGCGACGGCTTTGGCTCGGCCGAGTTCGGGGACGACGCCGAGCTGCTGCATGAGACTCAGAGCGTCCCAGTTGACATAGCCCTCGAACATTTTGCCGTTGGTGAAGCGGGCAATACTAACGCCGGTGATGTTGAATTGCCTGTTGGTGGGGGCGATGCCGTTGAGTTCGCCCTTATGGGTGCCGCGGCAAGACCAACGAGCGACAACCGTTTCGCCTTCTGCAAGGAGATCCTCGATCGTGAAACGAATGTCGGGGAAGGCATTGCGGTAAAGAGTGACTCTCTTTTTCTCAGCCTCGGGTCCGCGGCCGGCATCGGGCGTGGAACTGTCGTGGTGAGTGTACGTAGGTGCGATGAGTTCGTCTGTTACTTGCACTTGGCCCTTGTTCCAAACTTCTTCGAACAAACGACGGACGTTGGTTTTGTTTTGTTCAGACATGATGAATCTCCTTTTTTAAACGCGGACTTCCGACTCGCATAAAGCGAGTTTGGCTTGAGCGATGTGGCTTGAAACCGCTGGCGTCTGGGTGTGAAAACCTGTACGTCGAACAGGAGGTAGGGCCCCGCGCGAGGGAATAAAAAGAACCAGAAGGGTTCAGCCCTGTTGGCGCTCGATGCGGAGCTTGTCCTTAAAAGAAACTGCGAATGGACTGAGAAGCGGGAGTTTCGCTCCAAACAGCGAAACCACGAACTCATAGTGTTCTATGCGGATAGAAGTGTCAAGGACATTCGAAGGATTCTTTTTGGCAAGAATAGAGCGAAGGCAGGTTCTCTTAATCCCGTAGCGCGCATTAGAACTAGGCCGCTCAAGAGCAGCCTTCGGATTAGGTGCAGCCCTGCGTCATTGATTCGCTTTGTGTGAGCAGGAACAGCGCGACTCAGACCTCATGCAATGTGTTGGAAAACGTCTCCGCAGCTTTTGGTTTGCCTGCCCTTGCGGGTTTGGCCGTGCAAAGGTGCCCCAAGACAAAGAGGCCCGTGATGACATCCTCGGAGGCTTCCAATGACGGTCATCACGGGCCTAGTTCACACTTTCACTGTACTGGTAGAAGATAAAATTCGGTTCCAGATTCTGTCTGTTCAAAATTGAACACCTTTCAAACCAGAGGCGAGGTGCGAAGGCAAAAAGGAAGCCACAACGCTTTGTGCCCCAACAGGTGGAGGAGCTGAGGAAGTCCGCCATTGGTAAATCAAAAATTTTTGGCGAGAAATTCCTTGAGCTGGTTGAGACGGAATGTAGCGTCGCCGATTTCGATTTGGAGAAGGAGTTTCGCGGTGCTTAGCTGGTTGCCGAATTCGAGAGCGGCGCTGGTTTCGGCGTGGCCAAGGATTTGGAGGTTGCTTTCGATTTGGTTCTGCTGCTCCTGAAGGGCTTTGAGGCGGTTGTCTTGAACGGAAATGCTATTGGCGAGTTGTTGTTTGAGGACTTCGGCGTTGCGGATGACATCGCCTTCCTGAACTTTTTTCCAATCGTCGTAGGAGGTGGCGGCTTGGTCGAGGTGTTTGTTGATGGCGTGGCTGGCGAGGTTGTAGCTGACGGTGACTTCACCGTAGGCTCCGGGATTGCCAATTAGCGGATTGACTTGCTGGTGTGCGCCTACCGAAAGCGCGACGTCCCAATCATTTTGGCGATTCAGTTTGTAGATGGCGCTGCGCTCGTTGACTTCGCGGGCTTGCTTCTCGGCGACCAGATCCTTTAGCGGCTTGTCGCTTAGTTGCGGGGCGTAGATGGCGACAATCTTGGATTGTGTGTCGGCGCGATCGGCTTCGAGCTTGATTTTGGTGGTTTGGAGCGCGAAGGCCATGGGGCGGGTCATGTTCTGCGCGTCGACCATCTTTGTGGTGGTGGAGAGGAGACCGTCGAGATTCTCGGAGGCTTGTTGAATCAGCGTCAATCTGTTTTGGAGGGCCTGCTTCTCGAGACTAGGAAGGGCGTATTGGATGGCTTGCTGGGTGGAGGCAGAGGCGGAGTAGAGTTCGCAATCTTTGCGTGCGGCGTCCATGGTGAGGCTGGCTTTGCGCACGTTGGAAAGGCTGCCGGTGAGTCCCCACACTACTTGCGTAGGGAGACCGGTGTTGGGTTGAGTAAGGCCGGCGACGGCGTCGGGGGTGCGCAGAAGATCGCGCTGGGCGGCGGCTTGCTGCGTCACGAATTTGCAATACGCTTGTTGATCTTCGTCGCCCGCCCGCGCAGCGGGGATCAGCAGGATGGCCAGGGCAAAGCCTGCGGAGAATTTGCACAGGAATTGTTGGGGCTTGCGTTGGATCGAGGGCATCTAGCGTCTCCTTAAATCGTAGGAAAAAAGACCGTTAGAAAAAAAGCGGCTTGCGGTTTAGGAAAACGGTTTTGGATTTGGCGGATTCCGGATGGTCGAGCTGCAGCTGGATGAGGAAGCCGCGCATGTCGGTGCGGAAGATAGGGTGGATGGCGTGTTCTTCGCCGCCAAAAATCTGTCTCACAGTCCCAACTTTTTTGCAGGCAATCATGTTGAGGTAACAATCGTAGACGGACGTGCCGGTGGAGACGTTGTTCCGATTGTCGTAGGGAACGAAGGCGAAGTAGACGGTGTTATCGCCGGACGCGGTGAGGTAATAGGGAGTCTGCTTGGCGGTGGCGAGGGCTTGTCTGAGGCGATCGATTTGCTGGTCTTCTTCGTGGAGCTGCTTTTGGGCGACGCCGATGGCGATGTCGAGCTGAGCGATTTCGGAAATGAGCTCGGCTTGTTTGTCGAGGACGTCGAGGGACTTGGTATCGGTGGTGGTTTTTTCGAGGATGCTGTCGGTGAGGAGGACTTCACCGATTTTGCTGTCCGTATAGGAACTCTGGGCTTGATTAAGAGCGGCTCGCTGGGTGGCGGCATCGCCCTTGGTGATGAGGCCGGCGGCTAGATCTTTGTCGATGGTGGCTTCGACTTCTTTAACTTGGGCGATGACGGATTGAGTTTTCTGGATGTCGGATTGCTTTTGTTTGTCGAGTTCCAAAAGCTGGGGGCCGGTGGCCTGGTTGTGTTTTTTTTCGCGGATGATGGCGGCTTGGAGTTCAGGCTCCAGGGCCAGCAGCGCCGTCTTGTGTTTGTACATTTCGGCGACACCTTCTTCGAGGCGCTTTTTGTCGACGTTTAATCCCTCGAGAGTCTGTCTGCTGGTTACCAGCTTTTCCGTGAAATCGAGGCTCTTGTCATCGACGGGGGAAAGAATCACAGGCGCGGCCCAAGAGGTGTTCAGCGCATAGAATCCCATGACGAAGGCATAGGCGAGGACGCCAAGAAGGACAAGGTAGAGAGTAGCGATGGCGAAGATGCGGTAGACCGTGACTACCGATTTGTAGATGAGCGGCTGGAGCACGGGAGATTTGGGAGTAGCTGGCGCGTTCTTAACTAGCGGTGTGGCCATCGGCGGCCTCCTGTTCTTTTGTACGCGTGCCCCAATCCTTGGAGTCGAGAGTGCAGAGAGCGAGGGTAGTGATGAATAGACTGCTGACAAGCGTCCAGGCTAGATAGGCGCCAAAGGCAAGCGGGTTGTTGACCGCTTCCCTGGCGCTGTATTTTCTGATGACCCAGCCGAGAACTGCTGCGAGACCGAGGTACAAGATGAGGGGAGCGGGGCCGGCCCACTCCATCGGATTGCCGGTGAGCATGGTGAGGGCGACCAACAAGCCTAAGAGGGCGCCGAGAGGTGTAAGCACAAGTGTGAGTACAGTGTTGGGGTGAAGCGTCCAGACGTGCTGGGGCAAAGTGCGCAGAGTGTAAAAGAGATCGCGGATGATGCTGCGGCGCCAGCGGAGTTGCTGCTTGAAAAGATTGGGGAGAGTGGAGGGGACGGTGGTCCAGCAGAGAGCGTCGTTGTTGATGTAGGTGCCGTAACCGCGCAGGAGAGTTTGGTGCGTGAGGAAGCGGTCTTCGCCCTGGTTGACGGGAATGCCGAACCAGTGGCGGCTGCGAATTTTCGGCTCGATTTCTAGGAGGAGTTCGCGGCGGATGGCGAAGAGGCAGCCGCTGATGCAGCCGACGCTGCGCGTCCAGTTTTCGGGGACTTTGTAGACCTGGAAGGCGGCGTAATAGATGAACGTCTGGATGGCGGTGATGGTGCTTTCGTTGGGATTTCGTACGCCGACTCTTCCGCCGACGGAGCCGATTTTGGGTTCGGAGAAGCAGGCAGCTAGCTCGCGGATGGCGTCGGGGTGGAAGATGCAATCGGAGTCGATGGAGATGACCATGTCAGCGGTGGAGATCTGGAGGGCGTTGCAGACAGAGCGGGCTTTGCCGCTGTTGACGGTGTTACGTCCAACGCGGACGCGGATGTTGGTGAAGTCGCGCTGCGCCTTGAGCATCCACTCGTAGCTGTCGTCGACGGAGCAGTCGTCCTGGGCGATCACTTCAAATTTGTCGTTGGGATAGTTGCTCTTACTGATGCTTTCGATGGTCTCGTAGACGGTCTTGCCTTCGTTGAAGCAAGGCATGAGGACGCTCACCGTGGGCTGGTAGGTGTAGTCTTTTTTGACGACGGCAGCTGGAACGGACCACTTGAGGATGAGCGCGAGCGTGTATTTAACGATGGAGATCAGGAGGCAGAGGACAAGAATGAGGCAGACTAAAACCGGCGCCATGTGTGCCTCGCATGCAATGCTTTGAAATCGTCGCAAACGAAATGATTTCGCGGGGCGACCGCGGCCGGGCTGGCGCAATGGAGCTGGGCGCGACTTGAGCTGTGTGCGAACATAGTTCCACGATATCGCTCAACTGGTTGAGTTCTCTTACTTTCACGAAAACTCGTGCTCCTTTGTATATGTGACGAATGAAATGCGGCTGAGGTTTCGGTTGCGGCAACGATCGCTGTTTAAGAAACAACAACTGCTTATCCTCTCGCGGCGGTGACTGTAGGCGAGGCACGTATGGCGAGTGCGGGCCACACGTCTAAGCGGATCTTTGGCGGCCGATTCCGGTGAGGAGGCGAAGCTCGCTAAGAATAAACACAGTCACGTTGACAGGTTCATTGTTGCGGACCAGGTGAGCATCGCGGCCGCCATCATTTGTTGCGTAACCTTCGATAGTCAGTATGGCATCTTTTTGGCCCAGCTCGCGGGCGGCGTTTTTGATGGTGACGGTGAGTTTCCTGGAATCGTAGTGCACAGTCATTTGTTTGGAGCGCGACGGGCACCAAATCCGGAGATCGCCCATGGGAGTTTCCTTGCAGGAGAGAGACTCCTCTTTCGTGACAGTGTTCCACTCTTTGCATTGGGCAAAAATGGAATCCCTGAGATTTTTCCAAACATGGAGAGAGCGGGCGGCGGCTGATTCCTTATTGAGCCTTTCTTCCTCTTTCTGCCCTTCTTCGGCGAGCTTTGTGGCGAGGAACTCTTCCGCTGCCTGTTTTGTGGTTTCATCCCGCATTTGGCCGTCTCCCGAGGGAGTAGTTTACACGAGGTCAACTAGCAAACAGGGGGTGATTTTGTGAGGTGGTTGCAATGTTGAACGGCGAGTTTGCACGCCGGCGGAGTTGGGAGGAGGACCGGCTACGCTGTGGGCTGGACTAAATTGATGAGGTTGCCGCAGGTGTCTTCGAATAGAACGGCTGTGATGGGACCCATGCGCGTTGGTTCTCCACGAAAGTTGACCCCGAGGGATTTTAGGCGGCGGAACTCGGAGTTGATGTCGTTGGTGATGAAGGCGGTGGCAGGAATGCCAGCCGCGAAGAGAGCCTTCTGATAGGTCTGGGCAGGTGGAAAACCCATGGGCTCGAGGAGGAGCTCGACGCCTTCGGCGCCTTCCGGGGCTGAGACGGTGAGCCAGCGGAAGGAGGGACCCATGGGGATATCCTTATTTTTTACGAAGCCCAGGATGGTGGTGTAGAAGCGGAGAGCGGTGTCCTGGTTTTCAACCATGACGCTGGCGATGCGGATTTGCACGCGTGGCTCCTAGGCAATGTGGTTTAGAGTTCGGCGGACAACGTACACCTGATTGCTGAAGGGAGCAATCCTGGGAGGCGGGGAAAGTGGCGACCGTGGACTGGGGAGTTGCGAGTTGGGCGAAGGTGGCGGCGAAGGTGAAGGCTGGCAGCAAAGAGAAAAGAGGGAAGCGTAAAGCAGAGAGCCCTGAGATTTCTGGAAGATCAAACGGAAAAGCCCCCGTCTACGAATTCATCGAAGACGGGGGCGACTCGGCCAGGGATGCTTCTACTGGCCTGCAGGCTTTGCTTTTTCCGGCTTGGGTGCGTTTTGGTGCGCAGCTGGTTGCTGGCGCTGCTGCAACTGTTGTTGTTGCTGGGTGTGCTTTTGCGCAAGCTGTTGGGTTTGTTGTTGGTGTTGCTGTTCCAACTGCTGCTGTCTCGGTTGATTAGCGGGAGTCTGTGGCAGGCGCTGATGATCCTGCTCCTGTTTCGTTTGGAGTTTTTGACGCTCATTCACTTGCTGAACTTGAAGCTTTTGTTGCTGTTGTTGGTATTTTTGGTCCTGCTTGACGTTGCCGGTGTTTGCAGGGGTATAGGGTTGCGCGGCCGGAATATCCCTGGCATGGACTACGGGAGCCGGGCGAGCGGTTTCGACGGGCGGGCGATTGGCTTCGTTGTTCGAGCGAGCCGCGTTGTCGGCTGGGCGATTCGTTTCGTTGGCAGGACGAGCAGTCTCGTTGGCTGGGCGATTGGTGCCATTGTTGGGGCGAACATTGTTGTTGGCTGCAGGCGCAGGGGCGTTGTGAACTGTTCCACCTTCTCTGGCGGCTACTGCGCCGCTGTCTTTGAAGGCGCCGGGCTTGGCAGTGGCAGCGATGGGAGGCTTGCCGTGGTTGGTGGAGGCGCGCAGCTCGGGGTTGGCGCGGGCAGACTCATTATGCTGCGTTTGCGCGGCGACAGGTGCGATGTGGCGCTGGCGTCCGGCAGATTCTTCTTGTGACGTAGGACGCTCGTTTCGACCGCCATTGCCGCCATTGAAGCTGACGCGATTGCCGGTGTTATTGTCCTCTACTCTTGTGTTGTAAACGTTATGACTGCGGGAGACGTCCACGTGGCTTACGGATTGGTTGTAGTCAAAGTGGCCGTTGTCCCAGCGTCCGCCTTCGTAGCCGTGGCCGAAATAGCCGTAGCCATAGCTGATGCCGCCGTAGAAGCCGACCTCGGTTCCCCAATAGCCTTCATGGAAGACGTAGTCATCGCCATCGCCGCCCCAGTAGCCGGGAGTCCAGAGATAGCCGACTTCGGGCGCCTCGACCCAGGTTCCGGGGACCCAGTAGTAGTCGTCGTCACCGTAAGCCCAGTAGCCGGGGGTCCAGATGTAGTCGTCCCCGGGGCTGATGGGTTGGTCATAAACGGGCAATTCGGGCGGAGCAATTCTGATCGATATTCCTATGCTAATTTGGGCGGAGGAGGCCGCCGAAATGGCTAGCAATACCAGTACAAAAAACAACGACCGAATGGATAAGATAAAACGCATTTTGTTTCCTTCTGCCTGATGATCTTTTGCGTGCGGGAGGTCAATCAAGCTAACTAAGCTCAGTCTCTACGATCTGCATGCTGACGCGTTGCTTTGTGGTCCCAAGTGGAATGCTAGACAATGACGCAGCCGAAGGTATCTCGGCAGTCCGGGAGCAGTATAGGAAGATCGAAGGCTTAAAGCTGTACGGTATTGGACATAGTTCTTCTTTGCGGAAGATGCGTCGTCCGCGCGTGAGAACTACTCGAGCGCGGAAAAATGCAACCGGTTCGACGCAGGATCCGTATTTGCTCTCGCTCGAAGGTGTTGATGCCCGAGGGAGAAGAGAAAAGGGAACGGGCGCTCAGAGGCGCCCGTTTTCCTTCAAAAAAATTGGTTACGACAATCAGTGGTGCTTATGGTTGATCTGGGCGGCGCTTCAAAGTTGGGCGGTCGTCGTCGGTGCCGTCGGTCGTTGTGGCGTTGGGATCCGTCGAAGTGGGCTGCTTGGACTGCGCGGTTTTGGTGCGCAGCGTGGGCTTGCCGGGCTGATTGTCAGAGACTTTGCGCGCGAACATGATGTTGCGGAGGCGGGCCTTTACGGAATCAAACTCGGAAGTGGTGACGATGTACTCCGGGCGCGCGGGCAGAATGCGCGCGATTTCTTTTTGTGTGGCTTCAATGCGGTCCGGGGTCGGCGGATGCGTCGAGAAGACCTTTGGGATCGTGCCAGGGCGCCGCTTATCGTCGGCCTGAATGCGCTCGAAGAAGGTCACGTAGGAATTGGGATCGTAGCCGGCCTTGTACATGTATTCGACGCCGAGGTAGTCGGCTTCGCGCTCGGCGTCACGGCTGAACTTCAAGTAGGTGACGGGAATCGCGAGGCTTGCAGCCTCATAGATTCCGTAACCCGCCCAGCCACCAGGGCCAAGAAGCATGAGCGGGATCATGGCCAGTTGCATGGCTTCGCCTTTGGTGGCGTTCTTTGTGCCGTGTCGCGCGCAGACGTGAGAAATCTCGTGAGCCATTACTCCCGCGAGTTCGGACTCTTCCTGGGCGCGGAGGATTAGGCCGCTATTGACGTAGAAGAAGCCGCCGGGAAGGGCAAACGCGTTGACTTCATCGGAGTCGATCACTTTGATAGTGAACGGAACGCGCGCGTCGGAGTTGCGGACGAGATTTTGGCCGACGCGGTTCACGTATTCGGTGACGACCGGATCATCGATCAGCTTTGATGATCGCTCGACTTCCTGTGCGAGCGACTTGCCAAGGGCGATTTCGTGTTCAAGCGAATAGAAATTGACGCCATTGCCCACTTTGCGGTTGCCGATAGCCTCGACATCGTCCTTGGAGTTCTTGGGATGCACGGTATCCTGCTGGGGAACCGGTTGATCCTGAGGAGCTTGCGTCTGCGCGGGTGGCGGGGGCGCAGGTTGAGGCGGGGCAGGTTGGGCGGTCGGCGCAGGCGATTGCGTCTGCGTTTGGCCAGGGTTTTGGCTCGACTGCTGAGGACGTGGAATTGCCAGAGAAGCGCTTGTGACTAGGAGGCCTGCCACCGTAAGGCTCAAAGCTAATCTCGGAAACTGTGTCATGGCATAAACCTCCCGATACGTTAAGTATACACCCGTTTTGCAGCTGTGAGGGTGCAATGGCGCCTGCGCCCTTAACCACTACGATGTAAGACCCAGGAAGAAGGTTTCCTATTCCGGAAGAGATGCACGGGATATTGCGGCCCAGTGGTGTCGATGTACGGGTGATGGCCAAGGAGAGGGTTGGAGGGATGGTTTGTAGGCGATGGAAGGAGGGCACGCGGATGTGCCGAAATGAACTGCGTCTTGAATGGTGTACAAAGTGCAAGATTAGAAGGGTTGACACGTCTGGCGAGGGCCTCTACAGTCAAAGGCAGACACATGAGCGTAAAAATGAGCGTAAAAAAGATTCAGATCGGGCAGCTTTGGAGGAAAAATGACACCGGGGATGTTTACCTGGTGACCCGTGTTTATAGTGAGGCGCTTAGCACGATCGTGGTGCTGCGGAAGTCCGGTGCTGAAGAAGAGGCGCTGACACGGCTTCGGGCGGAGAATACGCCTAAAGGGCCTGGAATACCGGGGTACTCGCCGGCGCAAGATGAGGAGAATTTTTGATTTGGCAGTGAGTAGTGGGTAGTGCATACCGCCTTCCGTGTGGCCCTTGCGATTCCTTTGACACAACAGACAAAGACCTATATTCGAAGACCTATATTGAGCGGACGTCCATCTTGATGACGTCATGGACCTGCATCAGCTCTTTGACAAGGAAAGGCTCGCCGTACTTTATCCCGATCATCTCCCCATAGTGGCGGGCAAGTTGATTCATTTCGTCTTCGAGACGGTCGATGGCCAGGAAGACGTTTGTCTTCTTGAATTGGCGCGAGGACTCGCCTTTTTTGGGATGGAATTGAGAGGCGAAAGCGAGAATGGCGCGGCGGCGCTGCTCGAAATGGGCGGTGATGTCAACGACGAAAGTGGGGCGGACGGGAGCGTAGGCGGTTGAGTAAAGGATTTTGAAGGGACGGTGGGGTTCGCCGTCGATGGGCAATTGCTTTAGTCCCGCGAGGAAGCAGCCCTCGTAGCCGAGGGTGGAGGCGTGGTAATGGTCGGGGTGGCGGGCTTCCCAATAGGGAAGTATGACGGTTTTGGGACGAAGCTCGCGGATGACGGTGGCTAGGCGGAGTTTGTGTTGGCGGCTGGGCTGGACGTCGGAATCGGGGACGCCAAGGGTGCCGCGCCAGCTCACGCGAAGAATTTTGGCGGCCTTGGCGGCTTCTTTAGCTCGGATTTCGGGCGTGCCACGGGTGCCCATTTCGCCGGCGGTGAGGTCCAGGATGCCGGTTTTGTAGCCAGCGTGGGCCATTTTTAAGAGAGTGCCGCCGCAGGTGAGTTCGACGTCGTCGGGGTGGGCGGCGATTGCGAGCAGGTCGAGTTTCATGCAGGGTCTCCTCTTATAGGCTGCGAGGGTTCTACGTGCTTGGTCGTGCTGATGATAGCACTGCCCGGTGAATGGCTCGGTGAGGCGCTGCGATTGCCGGCTGTGGTAACGTTTCTGGCGGCGGAAATGTGATGGCAGACAACAGAACACCAAATGCGGTTTCGCTCGCTGGAAAAGTGGCGCTGGTTACAGGCTCGGCGAAGCGTCTTGGCAAGGCGGTCGCGTTGCGGCTGGCGGAAGAAGGCGCGGATTTGGTGATTCACCATGGTGCGTCGCACGCCGAGGCGCAGCAAGCGGTGGCGGAGATCGAGAAGATGGGGCGGCGAGCGGTGGCCCTTTCTACTGATCTGCGAACGGTGGACGAGATTCGCGGCCTGTTCGTAGAAGTTGCGAAACGGTTTGGGCGGCTAGATATTTTGGTAAACAGCGCGGCGAACTTTTTGCCTGCGAGCATTGTGTCGACGACGGAAGAAATCTGGGATGCCTCACTGGATACGAATTTGAAGGCTGGATTTTTCTGCGCGCAGGCGGCGGCGCCGCTACTGCGCCGGACGAAAGGCACGATTGTGAATTTTGCCGATGCAGGCGGACTGCTCGGATGGCCGGGTTTTATTCCGCATTCCATTTCGAAGGCGGGCGTTGTGATGTTGACGAAAGTCCTCGCGAAGGCGCTGGCTCCGGAGGTGCGCGTAAATGCCGTTGCGCCAGGAACGATCACCATGCCCGGCGATCCGCCGGAGTGGGAGGCTGATTTTGTAAAACTGGCGCCGTTACGGCGAACTGGAGCGCCGTGCGACATCGCGGATGCCGTTTCCTATCTGATTCACGCAGAGTTTATGACGGGCCACACATTAGTGCTTGATGGCGGCCGCAGCTTGGGTCCTGCAAAAGAAGAGTTTCGCTGAGAGAAAAGCATGCAAACGATGAGTTACAGCGTCGTCTATGATTCCACGCGCACCAATCTATGGTGGTGGATAACGAGGTCGCCGATCCTTTTTGTTGGCCTATTCCTTGTGCTGCTAATCTTGAGATGGCTTTGCCTCTCGCGGAGAGCACCAATCGAACAAAAGTTGTTGCTCATCGGTGTCTTGGTAGTCGTTTGCGTGGGAGCAGTATGGCGCTCGGGCTTTCGCTACTACGTAAGCCGGATCTTCTATCTCTACTACGGTCCTTATACGACTATCGAGGGCGTCGTAAAGAATTACGAAGTGTTTCGCACGCCGAATAGCGTTGGCGAGCAGTTTGATGTGAACGACACCCACTTCGGCTATATCGATCTGTTCCAATATAAATGTTTTCATAATGCCGCGGCAAATGGTGGGCCGATACATGAAGGGCTTCAAGTGCGTGTTTCCTACGCAACTTTGCATGTCTCGCCTTGTATTGTGAAGCTCGAAGTTGCAGGAGAGAAGCATTGAACAATGCCCGTTCTCCTGCAGTCGTAATTCTCAGTCGAAAAGCGCCGTGCAGAGAATCGCTCGGCGGTGTATTCTATTCTTCTTATAATGTGGATAAGTTTGGGAGGCGCGCGGACCAGTGCGCCGGAATCTGAAAAAGAGGGCCAGCCTGATTTATGGATAATGAGACGTACATACACACGGATACCCCGAGCGAGGCTATCAGCGTGCCGCACGGACTGGAAGACACGCAGATTCAAGAATGGCTGGAGTCGCTGGACTCCGTGCTGGATTCGAGCGGGCCAGAAGTAGCGGCGGAGATTTTAGAGCGGCTTCGCGCGCACGCCACTGTTTCGGGAATCGATCTCCCGTTCTCGGCAAACACGCCTTATGCGAACACGATTCCCGCTCGGCTTGAGCCACTTTTCCCCGGCGATCAGGAGTTGGAACGGAGAATCAAAAGCTTAATTCGTTGGAATGCGCTGGCGATGGTGGTGCGTGCCAACCGCGTAGAGCACAACATCGGCGGGCACATTTCCACATATGCTTCTGCGGCCACGCTGTATGAAGTCGGCTTCAACCATTTCTTCCGCGCCCGCTCGGATGAGTTCGAGGGCGACACCGTTTATTTCCAGGGACACGCGGCGCCGGGCATGTATGCGCGTGCTTTTCTCGAAGGGCGGATTTCACCGCAGAAGTTGGAAAATTTCCGCCGTGAATTGAAACCCGGTGGAGGGCTATCGTCGTATCCACATCCGTGGCTGATGCCTGACTTCTGGGAGTTCCCGACAGTGTCGATGGGTTTGAGCCCGTTGATGGCAATCTATCAGGCACGGTTTAACCGGTATCTCGAAGATCGCGGTCTAAAGCCGGTGACGGATGCGAAAGTTTGGGCGTTCCTGGGCGATGGCGAGACGGATGAGCCGGAATCTCTTGGCGCGATCACGCTGGCTTCGCGCGAAAAACTCGACAATTTGATTTTTGTGGTGAACTGCAACTTGCAGCGGCTGGACGGACCGGTGCGCGGCAACGGACAGATCATTCAAGAGCTGGAATCGGCGTTTCGCGGCGCGCGATGGAACGTCATTAAGGTGCTGTGGGGTAGCGAGTGGGATCCGATCCTGGAGCGGGACACGGAAGGCCTGCTCGTGAAGCGCATGGGTGAGTTGGTGGACGGCGAATACCAGAAACTGGTGGTCTCTCCGGGCTCTTATGTACGCGAACACTTTTTTGGGAGCGATCCACGTTTGCTGCAATTGGTTGAGCCGTTGCCGGATGAGGCGTTGCGACGATTGCGGCTTGGCGGGCACGACCCGCGCAAGGTGTATGCGGCGTACAAGGCGGCAGTGGAGCACAGAGGCTCGCCAACGGTGATTCTGGCGCGCACGATCAAAGGCTACGGGCTGGGAGAAGCAGGTGAAGGCAAAAACGTCACGCACCAGCAGAAAAAACTGAATGAGGAAGAGTTGCGCGAGTTCCGCTCGCGGTTCGGGATTCCTCTGAACGACGAAGATTGCGTCGAGGTGCCGTTCTACCGTCCCGCGGAGGACAGCATCGAGATCCAATATCTCCGGGCGCGGCGAGAAGCGCTTGGCGGCTACACACCAAAGCGCAGCGTGCGCTCGAAGCCGCTGGTGGCCGACCACGACGAACTCTTCAGGGAATTTTTTGATGGGAGCGATGGCAGGGAAGTCTCGACGACGATGGCCTTCGTCGGGATGCTGCGCAAGATGCTGAAGGATCCGGAAATCGGCAAACTGGTAGTGCCCATCGTGCCGGACGAAGCGCGGACGTTTGGTATGGAATCGTTGTTTCGAACTGTGGGAATTTACTCGAGCGTTGGACAGAAGTATGAACCAGTCGACGTAAACACGCTGCTCTATTACAAGGAAGCGAAAGACGGGCAGATTCTTGAGGAAGGCATTACCGAAGCTGGCTCGATGGCTTCGTTCATCGCCGCAGGCTCGGCGTATGCGACCCACGGCATCAATACGATTCCGTTCTTTATTTATTACTCGATGTTTGGATTCCAGCGCATTGCCGATTTTATTTGGGCGGCTGCGGACATGAGGACGCGCGGGTTCCTGCTGGGCGGAACTTCCGGGCGCACCACGTTGTCGGGCGAGGGATTGCAGCACCAGGATGGCAACAGCCACGTGCTGGCACTTTCCGTGCCGAATTTGCGCGCGTACGATCCGGCGTTTGCGTACGAGATGGCGGTGATTCTGCAGGACGGCATCCGCCGGATGTACAAAGACGGCGAAAGCATCTTCTATTACATCACGGTCATGAACGAGCCGTATGCCATGCCGGCGATGCCTGGCGACGTGAAAGAGGGAATCTTGAAAGGGATGTACCGCTACCGGAAAGCATCCAACCCGAAATCCAAGCTTCGCGCGCAACTCTTCGGGAGCGGCGCGATTCTGAACGAAGCCCTTCGCGCGCAGGAGATTCTGGACACGAAATACGGCGTTGCGGCGGACGTCTGGAGCGTCACGAGCTACAAGGCCCTCTACAACGACGGCAACGAAGTGGAGCGCTTGAACCGGTTGCACCCGGGCGATAAGCCCCGGGTGCCGTATGTCACGGAATGTCTAGCGGATGCGCCGGGGGTGCTGGTAGCCGCTTCCGATTATTTGAAGACACTGCCGAACATGATCAGCAAGTGGATGCCGCGGCGGCTGGCTTCGCTGGGCACCGATGGGTTTGGACGCAGCGAGGGCCGCGCTTCGTTGCGCGACTTCTTTGAGGTGGACGCACGGTTCATCACACTGGCGACGCTCCACGAACTCCATACGGATGGCAAGATTGAGCGGTCGGTAGTAGACAAGGCGATCAAAGAACTCGGGATCAATACCGACAAGCCGAATCCGGTCATTTCGTAACGCGCTCGGCTTCTCTCAGGACAGCCTGAGCGGTGACTTAGAACAAGGCGGACTTCGGTTCGCCTTTTCTACTTTCGGTGTGCGTTCGCGGCGCGTTCCATAATCTCGGCGGGTTTGATGCTGCCGGTGGCGAGGCGGGCTACGACCTGGGCATTGGCCGCGAGAAAGTCGTAATTGCCCAGCTCTTTGGGAAGAACCCACGCGATTTGTTCGAACTCCTTCGGTGTGAATTCGCTTTCCACGACGCTGGCGGCATAAAAGCGAATTTCCAATTCCGCGGGCGCCGTGGCGTATTTGTGACGAGTGCGGCCCAACTCCACGCACTTTTCCATGGTGACTCCCAACTCTTCGCGAAGTTCGCGCGCTAAGGCGGCTTCCGGCGTTTCGCCCTCTTCGATCTTTCCGCCAGGAAACTCCCATTTGAGGGGAGAAGAGTCGTCGCGTCGGCGCTGGCCGATGAGAAGGCGGCGGTCGCTGCGCTCGATGATTGCGGCCACGACGACTTTCATGTTCGGGTTTCCCGTGTGATGGCTTGAAAAAGGCGGAAGAGGTGCTTGGCTCCAGCTACGAGCGGCGGACCGGGCGTGTTAAGCAGTTCATCGCGCACAACGTACACACGCTTGTTGCGGATGGCAGGGACATCCTTCCACGCGGCGACTTGGTAGGTTTTTTGAGGCTTGGCCTTGTCGCCGGTGGCTGCCCACGCGAGGACGATCACTTCAGGTTGGGCTTCCGCAACTTGTTCGTCGGTCACGTTTTGCCCAGGTGGCACGATCATCTCGCCGCCGCAGATCTTCACGATTTCCGCAACCCAGTGTGGAGAACTGATGCGCGGGTTTGGCCAGGCCTCGCAATATACGCGGAGTTTCCCTTTTAGAATGCGGCTCTTCTTTGCGATTGTGGCAAATTCTTGCCGCATGTTCCTGACTAAGCGCTCGGCTTGCGTTGGGTGGCCGGCGATCCGGCCCAACATACGAATGTCATTCTCAATTTCCGCAAGCGACCGCGGATTGGTGGCCAGGAAACTGAGCGGGTGCTCCAGAAGCTTCGCGAGAGTTTCTTGTTTGTAAGGAACCGAGCCGATGACTAGCGTAGGCTTCAACCTCAGAATTTTGTCTACGGAATCCATGTGCCAGCAATCGCCGAGTTTTGGCAGGCCGTTTACGGGGGCGACGTCGGCGCACCATTTCGTAACGCCGACCAGGGATTTCTTGGCGCCAATGGCGTAGAGAATCGATGTCGCGCTGGGCGCGAGAGACACGATCCTCAGCTGGCTTCGGGGACTGGTTCTTCCCATCTCCCAAATAGAATAACAAAGCGGCAGTCTTATTTGTGTGTTCCGCTTGCTGCCGATTGACTCTCGCGGTCGATTGTGTTCGACTTCGCCAACATATTCCCTGGAGGCATTTCGTGCGCTTACTTCGAGCTTCTCTCTTACTTTCGTGTTTGCCTATCACCACGGTCGCCCAGAGTGTCCCGGGCTCACCTGGGGCAGAGGTGGTGCATTTCAAGGGCACCATCGACAACGTAAAGTATGTTTTCGGCGTGGCTCCGCCGGTTGCGCGCCTGCGGCCTGGAAATATCCTCGACGCAAATTCGCTCGATTGCTTTGGTAACGGCATTCAGAAGCCCGGCGACACGACGGCGATGGCAAAGGGCGACAATCCTCTTACGGGACCGTTCTTCATCGAAGGAGCGGAGCCCGGCGACACGCTGGTCGTGCGCATTCTTGATTTGCAGGTCGATGGCAATCAAGGCGTGGGAGCATTTTCTCCCGGTTTTGGGGCGATCAATTCCACGCATTACACGCCGGTGCTGGAGAAAGAACCGCTTGCGGAAAAGATCTGGTTCTATCCCATCGACCACGCCGACAACACCGCCACGTTCCAGGCCCTCGACTCCAAGTTCAAGGTGAAAATTCCGATGCATCCGTTTCTAGGCTGCATCGGTGTGGCGCCAGCCAACGGCGAGGCGCGCAGCTCGATTGTTCCAGCCGAGTTCGGCGGGAATATGGATGCTCCGGAAGCAAGCGTGGGGAACACGCTGTATCTGCCCGTGAATGTATCCGGTGCGCTCTTTTATTTTGGCGATGGTCACGCGGCGATGGGCGACGGCGAAGTGGCCGGAAGCGCGATCGAAGTGCCGATGCGCGTGCGCCTGCAGTTCGACGTGGTGAAAGGGAAGAGAACGGGTTGGCCAAGGTTCGAGAACGAAAAGGAAATCATGACCACGGGCATCTACCGGCCGGTGGATGATGCCGTGCGGATCGCGTTTACCGAGCTGGTGGCATGGATTCACGCGGACTACGGGCTCTCCGAGCTAGATGCTTACGAACTGCTCTCCAAAGTCGGCAAAATCCATCTGACGGAGATGGTAGACCCCAATTACGTCGTGGTCGCTTCGGTGGAGAAGAAATACTTGCCGCCGCCGGTCTCAGCCAGCTCTAATAAATCGGCTGCGCATTGATAGAGCCCGCGTGCTTGTCGCCTTCGCTAACCAAATCCAGTCGTAGTAGGCTTGAAGTCTTTATCGGTGCGGTTCTGCGGCAGAGGCTCGCGCCACAACACTTCGTGAACATCGATGGGCGCATCGCGGCCCTTGAGTTTCATCGGTAACATGGGGCAGCAGGAAATCTCACGCCCAATTTGCTTGTAAGTCGTGTCGGAAATGACAATCTGCCCGGGACCGGCCTGCGACGTAAGCCGCGAGGCCACGTTGACAGTGTCGCCGATGGCCGTGTAATCCATGCGCCGCTCCGTCCCCAGGAACCCCACGACGGCCTCTCCGGTGTGAATGCCGATCCCAATACTTAGAGGCGGCTTGCCCGAAATTGTGTTCAGCTCGGCGAGACTCTTTTGCATGTTCACGGCCGCACGGACTGCAGCCTCCGCGTCATTTTGCAGAGCGAGAGGTGCGCCAAAAAGTGCCATCAATCCATCGCCGAGATATTTATCCAACGTTCCGTCATGCTCGAAAATCACGTTGGTCATGCGCACGAAGAATTCGTTCAGGACCTCCACCGCTTCACGGGGCTTCATTTTTTCAGCCATGGTAGTAAAGCCGCGCACATCGGCAAAGAGCAGCGTAATGCGCTGACTTTCTCCGCCGAGGCGGATGCCAGCAGGTTCCGCTCTAACTTTTCTGGAAATTGCCGGCGAAAGAAAACGCTCCAGCGCACTGAGCTCCACCCCCTGGCGTTTGACTTCGCTCTTCGCCATAAAGCGGTCGATCACGAGTCCTGCTTGCGCAGCAATCACGGCAAAAACCTCGAGATCCTCGGGGGTGAAAGTCCCGCGTTTCGAGAGATTGTCCACATAGAGCAACCCGAACAGCCGATCCCGGCTGGCGAGCGGCGCGCACATCGCGGACTGCATGCCCGACATGACCATGCTCTGGCTACCCGAGAATCGCGCGTCTTCCTTTGCGTCCTGCACTAGGAGTGGCCCCTTGCTCTCCATGACCTGCTGAATAATGGCTCGCGACAGAGCCATTTGTGGCGTCTCCGTCTTTGGAGCCTGTCGATAGCGAAGAATTGCGGGCAGAAATGTGTAATTTGATGCGGCCTGTCCCGCATCGTGAAGAGAGTCTTCCGTTAGCAGCATGGCGTAGCCGCGCTCGGCGCCATCGATCTGCAGCACGAGGTCAAGAACGCATTGCGTGACATCTTCGACCGTGGTTTTGTCTCCCAGCGCCCGGCTGACTTGATAGAGAAGGGAGAGCAAACGATTCTCGCGGCGAAGAAAATCGAGCCGGCCCTCGGTATCGATTCTGGACTCGGTCCATTCTGACGATGGTTTGGCCTTCGAACGATCGAGAAGCTTGACGACATTTTCCTGATCCAGGATCTGGGTCAGGTGCGAAGCGAGTTCGGGCGAAGCCTTTGCCACCACGGTCCCGGTCGTCATGTTCTCAAAGCGCAGCTTGATATCGCCGAGGCCGATGATATCGCCGCTCCTCAGCTGTGCACTCTCGACGCGGACGCCGTTGACCAGGACGCCGTTGGCGCTATGTTGATCCCTGACAACCCAAATGTCGTGCTTGCCTTCGAGCAGCGCGTGACTGCGTGAAATGCTCGAGTGAGGTAGTGTGATGTCATTGGACGCCGCGCGTCCAATGTGAATCGCGGAGCCGTCTTTCAACTCATAAAGACGCGGCTGGCCGCCGGGTCGTTCAATGATTAGCCGTGGCATGGTTGGAGTAAGGCGCTACTGTTATGTTCAGCCACTTTGTGGCGGTGTGCAACGGAAGTGTGGCCGCAAGTGCCTGATTTTGCAATCCAGCGGCCAAATCTCGGCGGCAGTTGAAAGGTGCCTGGCTAGTTGAGCTACGATAGTTCCATGTTCAGCGGATTGGTTCTGGACCACTTCCGGAATCCGCGCAATGCTGGCAAGCTGGCAAACGCCACCGCACAAGTGCAAGCGACGAATCCGGTCTGCGGCGACATACTCGAGCTTGCCATTCGCATCGAGAATGGCGCAGTCGCCGAAGCGCGATTCCTCTGCCGCGGCTGCACGACCTCCATCGCCTGCGCCTCTTTTCTGACGGAGCGGCTCACAGGCAGCACGCTCGCCGCTGCGCGTTCCATGACAGCCGAAACTATCTCCGAAGCTATGGGCGGGCTTCCGCCGACCACGTTTCACGGAGCCCAATTGGCCGCGGAGGCGCTCCGTCTGCTGCTTGACAAATTTGTATAAGTAAAGCGAGAGACCGCACCAACGCCCACGTGTGAACAGTTTGCGCGTTAATCCTCGGGCGGAGGGCTAAACATTGCCCAGGCGATATAGAGCGCGAACAGGACTTGCGCCAACAGAAATGGAGTCCAATAGCGATGGGGAATCGGCTCGAGCGGCTCGGCAGCTACGGAGCCCCCGATATAAGAAGCCACGAGGGCAATCGTGACAATCGAGACGAAAAAATGAGCGTATCCAAAGAGAATCTCCAGGGGACGCCGGGCCACGTTGCTCAACACGAAGTAAATGACGCCACACGCGGCGCAAAAAATCGCCGCAACGAAATAGTAGTCGGAGAGAGAAAGCGGAAGATTGCCAATTCTCGTTCGATGTTCGTACTGCCAGTTACGATAGGAGTGCTGGCCCATCCCGGTCTGGTTGTATAAATACGCTGCAGAAGAAAGGAACAGGGGGCCAAGCAAGAGAGACCAGTAGCGCCGGCGCTTTTGCTTATCGATGGCCATGTGATTCCTCAGCGCCTACAGATTTCAGATGGCCGGTGACCGACGGGTCGGCGCTCACACGCCTAGGGCTCTCTGCATGGTGTCGGGATCATTCAGATTAAGGACGCAGCCTTCTTCACTCGTCTGGACAACCTGAACCTCGCCGGAATGCGCCCAGACGACAGAGCGCGCTCCCGTTTCGAGCGGTGCCTTCATCAGTTCGGGGTATAACACAGAGGAAAAAATTACGGGATGTCCCCGCCGGCCTTCGTACACAGGCAAGGTGATGAACTTACCGGACTTGTAAAAGGACTCGACCAATTCGGCGACGAGCGCCGAACTGATGAGCGGATGATCGATCAAGAGAAGAATGATGCCGTCGGTTTGCGGCGGCAGGCTTCGCAACCCGGCCTGAATCGAACTCAACTGCCCTTTTTCCCAGTCCTCGTTGATGACGATTTCATCGGAAGTCAGATTCACTTCCTTGGCGATAGGCTCCGCGTCAGCCCCTAATACAACACGACGCAAGCCGATTTTGGGGTGATGCGCCACATCCAGCAAATGTTCGAGGAAAGGGCGTCCTTGGTAGGAGAGGAGCGCCTTCGGCGATCCCATCCGGCGCGATGCGCCGCCCGAGAGGATGACGGCAGCGAGCATGCCACCTCTTTCCGTTTTCAGCGTTCCGTGAATGCAGGCCGTGGCTCGTAATTCAATTTTTTGTGCGACGCGGATTCCGTGTTGCGGCGAACCGCTATCAACTCCGCAACAATGCTGATGGCAATTTCCTCGGGCGCAAGCGCCCCAATTTCCAGGCCCATCGGTGCATACACCCGCTGAAATTCCTCGGGGCGATAGCCGTCGCTTTCCAGCGCTTTATAGACGGAGAGAACCTTGCGCTTGCTGCCAATCATGCCGACGTAGCGCGCGGCCGTTCGAACGGCCCAGCCCAGAACGCGCATATCTTCTTTGTGGCCGCGCGTGACGATGATCAGATAGCTCGCGCCGTTTGGGTGAATTTTTGCGAAGGCATCCTCGTAACTCTTGTAAATCTCCTGCGCCATGGGGAATCGCTCGGCATTGGCAAACGCCTCGCGGTCGTCGACAACACAAATGCCGAAGCCCGCGGTGCTTGCAGACTTCGCTACAGCCATCGAAACATGTCCGCCGCCAAAAAGATAAAGGATGGGCTGCGGCAAAATCGGTTCGACGAAGACCTCCAAGGTGCCGCCGCAAATCAGTCCGTTGTCGTAGCTCGCCTCATTGTTCAGATTGAAAACCATTTTGCGCGGGGCTTCCTTGTGCATGACCTCCTTCGCGGCGGCCCAAACTTCGGCCTCGACGCAGCCCCCGCCGATGGTTCCCGCGATCGTTCCGTCGTCGCGCACGAGCATCCGAGAACTCTCGTAGCTCGGGATTGAGCCGTTCGTGTGCACGATTGTCGCCAGCGCTCCGCGTTGGCCAGAGCGCCGCATTCTGACGATTTCTTCGAAGAGATCCACGCTTTGCCTCAGCCCTCAGCCTACGGCTGGCCACCGGTAGTGTCAATGCGCGCGCGTTCCATCCGGGCGCTTTCTGGACTCTCTGTCACCAGGGTGTTACCTTGCGATTCTCAGAATAAAACAGGGGGCGCAATGAAGGCGATTCGATTCCATCAGCATGGCGGACCGGACGTTTTGAAATACGAGGATGCCCCGGATCCCGCCGTCCGCGCGAATGAAGTGCTCGTGCGCGTGAAGGCTTGCGCCCTGAACCATCTTGATCTTTGGGTGCGCGGCGGCTTGCCGAACGTGCCGATTCCACTGCCGCACATTCCGGGCAGCGACGTGGCCGGAGAAGTGGCGCAAATCGGCGCAGAGGTAACGACGCTCAAGGTCGGCCAGAAGGTTGTGCTCGCTCCCGGTGTGACTTGCGGCAAATGTCCCGCATGCATTTCCGGCCACGATAATCGCTGTCGTCAATTCACGAATCTGGGATATATGATCGACGGCGGATGTGCCGAATTTGTCCGCTGCCCGGAAGTGAACTGTTTGCCCTATCCCGAAAACCTTTCCTTCGAAGAGGCCGCCTCGATTCCGCTGGTTTTTCAAACGGCGTGGTACATGCTTGTCTCGCGAGCAGAGCTTCTGCCCGGAGAAGACGTGCTTATTCTGGGAGCAGGGAGCGGCGTCGGCACCGCAGCGATACAAGTCGCCAAATTCTTCGGCGCACGCGTGATTGCAACAGCTGGAACTGAGGAGAAGCTCGCAAAGGCGCGCGAGCTGGGCGCCGACCACGTCATCAACCACAAATCGCAGAAAATCCGCGACGAAGTGCGCCGCATCACGAACAAGCGCGGTGTAGACGTGGTGTTCGAACACGTCGGCACCGCAACCTGGGACGAGAGCGTTGCAAGCCTGGCTCTCGCTGGCCGCCTGGTGACCTGTGGCGCCACCACCGGCTATGACGCCAAGATCGATTTGCGATTCCTGTTCAGCCGACAGCTTTCGTTGCTTGGCTCGTACATGGGAGCGAAGTCGGAGCTGCAAACAGTCATCAAACTCGTTGCCGCTGGCCGCTTGAAGCCCATAGTCGACCGCGTTTTTCCGCTAGCGGAAGCCGCTGCAGCGCACGCCTATCTCGAAGCGGGATCGCAGTTCGGAAAAGTGGTCCTTTCCGTCTAGCCAATTCAGCGGGGAACTCTGCTATTCTCTCGGCGTCTCGCGCGAAAAAAGGGAAGGGACAAACATGGCCAGTTGGCAGGCTCATCTATCGGTATGGATCGTGAAGTGGCGCGTTAAGCGCAAACTGCGTGGCGTGCGCGATTACCGCGTGGCGCGCAAGATTCTCCGCCCTGATCCCTACAGAGTGCCGGCCACCGTTCGAGCTTCCCCCGCTCAAGTTGGAGGCGTTCCCGGAGAATGGGTGGAAGGACCTGGCGCGACAAAAAACGTACTTCTCTATCTGCATGGCGGCGGATACTTCGGCTGTTCGGCGCAATCCCATCGCCCGATTACCGCGGGCTTCGCGCTTGAGGGCTTTCGCGTTCTCGCGCCCGACTATCGCCTCGCGCCAGAAAATCAATTTCCGGCCGCGGTCGACGATGCAGTTGCCGCCTATCGTGGTCTCCTAGCCCAAGGGAGTTCGCCCGCGTCCATCGTTGTCGGCGGAGATTCCGCCGGCGGCGGCCTAGCACTTTCTTTACTCCTTGCTCTTCGCGAAGCTGGGACTCCTCTTCCGGCAGGAGCGGCTCTTTTTTCACCGTGGACGGATCTTGCCGCGACTGGCGAATCCATTATCACGAACGCCGAGCGTTGTGCCATGTTTCATGGACCAGACATCGGAATAAGCGCGCGTTATTATCTAGGGGAGATGGATCCGCGCCATCCACTCGCTTCTCCGCTGTACGCTGATCTTACCGGACTGCCTCCGCTGCTGATTCACGTCGGCGCGGACGAGGTGTTGCGCGACGATTCCACTCGTCTCGCGGAACGCGCGCGCGGAGCGGGTATGCGCGTTGAACTCAAGATTTGGCCTGTTGTTCCGCATGCCTGGCAACTTGCGCCAGACAAGATTCCAGAAGCCCGCCAGTCCTTGCGCGAAAGCGCGGCTTTTCTGCGCGAACTCGTAGCTCCAGAAGTATCCAAGCAGGTTGCGTAACGGTCGATGATGGAAAACTCCAAGATGAGCCTCCGGGGCGAAGAAATCAGCGTCGACGTCCTCATTGTCGGCGGCGGCTTCTCGGGCCTCTGCATGGCCATCAAGCTCCGCGAAGCAGGTATGAACTCCTTCCTGCTCATCGAGAAAAGCGACGATGTCGGCGGAACCTGGTACGACAACCGGTACCCCGGATGCGCGTGCGACATTCCCTCGCATCTATACTCCTTTTCTTTCGAGCCCTCGCCGGACTGGTCCCGCATGTATCCCGGCCAGCAAGAAATTCACGATTACCTCAAGCGGTGCGTCGAACGCTACGAGTTAGCACCGCATATCCGCCTGAATACGCGCTTTCACGAAGCAATTTGGAAGGAAGCAGAGAATACGTGGCACGCCACGGCCGGCGAAGGGATGCGCATCCGGGCGCGCGTACTCGTCTCCGGCATCGGAGCCTTGCACGTCCCGCAATATCCCAAGCTCGCAGGCATCGAGCGTTTTGCGGGCCCCAAATTCCATTCTTCGGCGTGGGACCACAGTGTCAGCCTGGATGGCAAGAATGTCGCTGTCGCTGGCACTGGTGCCAGCGCCATCCAATTTGTTCCGCAGATCGCTCCGCGCGCGGGAAAACTCTATCTTTTCCAGCGCACGCCGCCGTGGATCGTGCCGCGCATGGACTTTCCCATCGCGGAGAAATGGAAGCAGAGATTCCGCCGTTTCCCGCTGATCATGCGCGCGTTTCGTCAACTGATTTTCTGGCGGCAAGAGTTTCGCGTGCTTGGCTTCCTGGGCAATCGTTTTGTTCGCGGAAAAGCGACCGAAATCGCCACTCATCATCTCGAAAAGCAAATCAGCGATCCCAAACTGCGCGCCGCCCTGAAGCCGAACTACGAGTTGGGCTGCAAGCGCGTCCTCGTCTCGGATGACTACTATCCCGCCCTGACAAGGCCCAACGTTGAGCTGGTCACAAGTGGTATCGCAGAAGTTCGCGAGCGCACTATTGTGACGGAGGACGGCGTCGAGCGCCCCGTCGATGTCTTGATTTTTGGCACAGGTTTTCGCGCCACGGAGCCGCTCATCGGTATCCGGATTGTCGGACGCGGCGGCATTGAAATTCACGATGCCTGGCGAGAGCGCATGAGCGCGTATCTTGGCGTGACAGTCAGCGGCTTTCCCAACCTCTTTTTGCTTCTCGGCCCCAACACTGGCCTCGGCCACAATTCCGTCGTTCTGATGATCGAAGCCCAGGTCCGCTACGTGATGAGCTGCCTGGATCTCATGAAGCGCCAAAAGCGGCAGGTTCTCGAAGTGCGGTCGGAAACGCAAAAGCAATTTGTCACCGACATCCACCGCCGCCTGGCAGGCACTGTTTGGCAATCAGGCGGCTGCCACAGCTGGTATCAGGATCAACGCACCGGCGAAAACACCGCACTTTGGCCTGGCTCGGTTGTCGCATACACGCGACGAACGCGGTCTGCTTCTCCAGGCGACTACGAACTGACGTAGTCTTCGCACCACTGCTAGCGGGAGTTCGTTTGTGTCCAACGCCTGCGTGTGCGAAAATGGTCGTAGACGAGGGCACCATGAGCACATCGCTCGGCAAGCACGTCACACTCACCAAACCCGACGACTTCGGCAGCCTGCTCGAAGACGAAGGTATTATTTTTACGACGCTCGACAAGGCTGTCAATTGGGCACGAAAGAGTTCGATTTGGCCGTTGGGTTTCGGCTTGGCTTGCTGCGCCATCGAAATGATGTCCATGGCTGCCGCTCGCTTTGACGTTGCCCGTTTCGGCGCTGAAGTGTTCCGCCCGTCGCCGCGCCAAGCCGACTTGATGATCGTCGCCGGCCGCCTCTCACAAAAAATGGCCCCGGTTATCCGCCAGCTCTATGACCAGATGCCCGAGCCCAAGTGGGTCATCTCCATGGGAGCCTGCGCCACTTCCGGAGGCGTCTTCAATAACTACGCCATCGTCCAAGGCTGCAATCAGGTCATTCCCATTGATGTCTACGTCCCCGGATGCCCGCCGCGTCCTGAGGCCGTTCTCTACGCCATCCTCCAACTGCAAAAGAAAATCGACAACGAAAAAGGCTCCTTCAAGCGCGCGCTGAATCTCTCTTAGGTAGCACTGACTTCACTCTGTGCTCTTTTGCCTCTCCGCATGTCGAAGCTCTTCCCAAATCCGCCTCGAATTTTGCTGGCCGCGCTTCTCTTGTTAATTCCGCTGCTGTCTGGTTGTTGCGTTGCCTGCGATCCGAAAAAGCCGCAGCTCCGCTCCGGCTGGAATTTGGTGTGGAGCGACGAATTCACCGGCCCGGACGGCTCCTCACCCGATTCCACCAAATGGACCTACGACCTGGGCGGCAAAGGCTGGGGCAACAACGAACTCGAGTCCTACACCAACCGCAAAGAAAATGCGCGCATTGAAAAAGGAAATCTGGTCATTGCCGCGCAAAAAGAATCCTACTCCGGCGCCGACGGTTTAACCCGCGACTACACCTCCGCCCGCCTCAAAACACAGGGCCTCTTCGTGCAGACCTACGGTCGTATCGAAGCCCGCATCAAAATTCCGGAAGGGCAGGGAATGTGGCCCGCGTTTTGGATGCTAGGAGAAGACGTTCCCACCGCAGGCTGGCCAAAGTGCGGCGAGATCGACATCATGGAAAACGTCGGCAAGGAACCCGACAAGGTCCACGGTTCCTTGCACGGCCCCAGCACGACCGCGAACACCAGCGACCTCACCTCCATCTTCACCCTCCCCGCAGGCCAACATTTCGCTGACGACTTCCACATCTACGCCGTTGAATGGTCTCCGGACACCGTCCGCTTCTACATCGACGCCAATCTCTACGCCACCTTCCGCTCGTCAGACTGGCCCGCAGGCGGCAAATGGGTCTTCGATCATCCGTTCTTCATCATTCTCAATCTAGCTGTCGGCGGCGATTGGCCCGGCAGCCCCGACGGATCCACCAAATTTCCGCAGAGCATGCTCGTCGACTTCGTCCGCGTTTATACTAAGCGCTAGTTTTAGCTCGCCAGACTGGGAGAATCGATCAACATGTCGACGCCAACTGATCCAGCCCGCCAACTTCTTCGCCACACCGTGGCCACAGTTGCTTATCGTGGCGGTAAAGCTCTCCGCGGCGCCCCGGAATCGTTCGCTGCGTTCACTCTTGCCGATAGCCCGCGGACACCCGCGAAAATTCTCGGGCACATGGGAGATCTCTTTGATTGGGCGCTTTCGATGGCCAAGGGCGAAGCCGCGTGGCACGATTCAAAACCGCTTTCTTGGGACGCCGAGGTCGCCCGTTTCTTCGGTTCTCTAAAAAAGTTCGATGATTATCTTGCTTCTCAGGAGCCTCTCCGCTCTTCCGCCGAAGGCTTGTTCCAAGGACCCATCGCGGATGCGCTCACGCACATCGGTCAACTAGCGATGCTCCGCCGTCTCGCCGCCTGCCCGATTAGGGGAGAGAACTACTTTAAGGCCGAAATTACCGCTGGCCGAGTCGGCATCGAGCAGGGCGCTCCACGCCGCGAATTCGATTGACACCAGGGGAATGGCCGTAAATCGCAATCATTGCTAGCAATCCAGCCACCGGAGGTGGCAATCTCTTTTCTTGGTCGCATCGCAGCGCTACCTGTTACAATCTGAACACAGCCCACCCCTTTGCGGCCTGCGTCTATGCGGCCGCAGCTGCTGTACAATTCTGGACACTGCCCATTTTGGAGCTTTTGGTAAGCTTGCCTCAAAGGAGACTCATGACACATGCATAGAGCTCTGACCGTCCTACTCATCTGCTGTTTCGCCAGCTTCCCAACCCTTCGAGCCGCCTCGGTTACTGCGAGCCCCATCCCTCAAGATCAGCAGCAAGACCAGCCGCCGCCGCAGTCCCAGGATCAAGTTCCATCCGGCGATCAGGCCCCTCCTTACGAAAACTTCTCGCCCGATCAGCTCGACAATTTACTCTCTCCCATCGCCCTCTATCCCGACCCGCTCCTCGCCCAGGTTTTCGTCGCCGCCACTTTTCCGGATCAAGTCGAGGAAGCCGCGCGCTATGTTCGCTCCTATGGCCAAAATGGCGTAGACGAACAAAACTGGGACGTTAGCGTGAAAGCAGTCGCGCACTATCCCACGGTCATAGAAATGATGTCCGACAAGATCGATTGGACCACTTCGCTCGGACAAGCCTACGTCAACCAATCCGCGGACGTGGCCTCGTCGGTGCAGCATCTCCGCCATTTAGCGCGCCATGCCGGAAACTTGGATTCGACTCCGCAACAAGAAGTTTTGGAGCACGACGATTACATCGCCATCGCTCCGTATGAGCCGCAATTCATCTACGTCCCCGTCTATGATCCCGCCATCATCTACTACCGCCGTCCCTACTGGGGTCCCGCGATAACCTTTGGCGTCGGATTTCCCATCGGCGCCTGGCTCAACCTGGATTTCCGCTGGGGCTACGGCGGCGGCTGGGGCGGCGTCTATTACACCGGGTGGCGGCGTGAAGGCTGGGGAGGTGGTTGCTGGAACTGTGGATGGATTGGCCGCAGCCGCGAACGCGTCGACATCCGAAACAACGTCTACATCAACAATCGCTACACCAATATCAACGTCAATCGCACGGTCATCAACCGCACGGTGAACGTTAACAACATCAATCGCTACAACTCTGTCCACAAGGACGTGAGGTACGACAACGTTCAGAAAAACAACATGCGTGCCCAAAGAAACGTTGGTCCCGGCAATAACAGGCCCGGGAACTCTGGAAATAATGGCCGGCCGGGTGGCGGCTCCCAGGGAGAGAACCGCCCCGGCGCAAACAACAAAATCATCGACCGCAACATCGACCGCGGTAATCCGCGGATCGATCAGTACCGCGGCCGCGACAATAGCAACAATAATGTTCGCAATGACCGTCCGCCCAATGCGGCCCAGCCAAATCGGCCCATTCCCGGAAATAACCAAAATCGGCCAACTCCCGGGACCAACAATGACAATCGTTTCCAAAACCGCAATCCGGCACAGACTCAAGGGCGGCCTGCACAGCCAAGCGTCAACAGCGGCCCGCACACCTTTAACCGCAACGAAAACCACTTCGACCCGCGCGTAACCAGCCAGCGCGGCCAGGACAGCCGTCAGCAAGCCGCCCGGCCGCAGCAACCACCGGCTCGCCCGGCGGCGCAACCGAGCAGGCCGGCGCCACCGCCACGCGGCGGCGGAGAAAGGAAGAAGCCGTGAAGAATACGCGTGAGGCCGCGACGAATTCCTTGAGCGGAGATGGAAAAATGAAAAACACCCTCTGCAAATGCGTTCTGCCCGCGCTTGCCGCCACCGCGCTGATTCTTGTTATGTGCTTGTTTGCCCGCGTTCCAAGCGCGCACGCGCAAACACCAGCGCAATCGACGTTCGCCTCGGCCAACGACGCTTTGCAGGCCCTCGTATCGGCGGCCAAAGACAAAGATCGCGCCACGCTCGCCAAGCTCTTCGGACCGGACTACGACAAGTTGCTCACCGGTGACGAAGTCGAGGACAACAAAGATCTCGATGAGTTCTCCACCGCCGCGAGCGAGTCTGCTCAACTTCAGAAGCTCAACGATTCCAAGTTCGTCGTCACTGTCGGACAGGACAATTGGCCGACGCCCATCCCCATCGTGCAGAAAGATGGCAAATGGCTTTTTGACACCAAAGCGGGCCTTGAAGAAGCGTTGAACCGCAAGATCGGAGAAAATGAACTCTCCGCCATCACTACCTGCCGCGCCTACGCCGTTGCTCAGTGGGAGTACTACACCGAAGGTGATTGGGATCACGATAGCGTCGCCGAATATGCGCAAAAGATGATTAGCACTCCGGGGAAGCATGACGGCCTCTATTGGGAGACTTCGGAAGACGACAAGCCAAGCCCGCTTGGCAAACTCGTCGCTGCGGCTCGAGCCGAGGGCTACGGTCCAAAAACAGAAACTCCTGACGCTGGCGGCAAAGGTGGCGCTAAAGAGAATGAAGCCGTTTCCGAAGAGCGTGCTCCCTATCACGGCTACTACTTCAAAATACTGACCCACCAAGGCGCTGCCGCGCCGGGCGGTAAGTACGGCTATGTCATCAACGGCAACATGATCGCCGGTTATGCGCTCGTCGCCTATCCGGACAAGTGGGGGAGTTCCGGCGTGATGACCTTCATCATCAATCAGCAAGGCCGCGTCTATGAGAAAAATCTCGGTCCCAACACCGCGAAAGTTGCTTCCGCGATGATCGAGTACAATCCCGATCCTAGCTGGAAGCTCGTCAAAGCCGAGCAATAAAGCGCCGAGACAAGATTCACTTTGCGGTCGCGGCGACAAGTAAAGCGTCGGGGAACTTGGATACGATGGCTGTGCCCCCCGACCATTTCAACTCGCTCCCAAGAGCATTGTGGTCCTTGCGCACGTAGCCCATTCCGATGGCGTGCGCCAAGAACGAGGGAACTGCCGCGCGCGTCACGTAACCCGCTTCTTTTCCGTCAGCGGTGAGTGCCTCGCCCGCAACTGGCACGCTCCCACCGCCAAAAATGAGATCGACTCTGCGCCGATTGACTTGCCCGCGTGACCGCACGCGCTCGACAATTTCCTGGCCCGTGTAGCAACCCTTTGTATAGCTGATGTGCGTGCTCTCCAATCCTGCTTCGTGAGGAATTTGCTTTTCTCCGAAGTCGTATCCAAACCACGGCACGCCTTGTGCCAGCCGCTGCGCGCTCAAAGCCGCGTAGCCCATCGGGCCGCCGCCGTGCTTCTTCACGCCTTCCGATAGAACCTGCCATAGATTTGCCAACGACTCTCGCTCGGCCAAAAATTCGTAGCCGCCAATTCCGCCAGGTGAACGCTTTGTGATCCAGCAAGGAATTGACGCGACCGTACTCGCGATGCGCCCAAGCTCGGACAGAGAGGAAAGGTCCATCCCCGCAAGTTCTTCAGCGACAGCCGCTGCCTTTGGCCCCTCGAGCGCCAACGTTCCGAATCGCTGCGATTCATCCGTCAGCGTCACATCGTCCATGATGATGTATTTGTCGAGCCATTCGATCAGTCTCTCCCGAATCATCGCGTAAGAAACACAGAAAAGCCTGTCGGCCAGCGCGTAAGTCTCGATTTCCGCCAAAATGTGTCCTTGAGGATTCAGCAGCAGCGATACATTGCCTTGTCCGGTGGAGAGATCCTTAATGTTATTCGTCAGAATGGCGTTCAGATAGCGTACGCGGTCCGGCCCCGTGAAGGAAAGATACGCGCGGTAATTCTTGTCGACCAGCGCCACGCTCTTCCGCGCAAACTCTTGCTCGGCTCGCGGGTCGGTCCAATGGTCCGGCAAGACGCAACTGAACCACGTTCCCATGATTGCACCGCCTCTTTCGTGCAACGAGGCAAGCGGCGTTTCGATCGCAGCGCCGGCTCCTGGTATCTCCATGCGTCTCCCTCATCCACCAGATTAGCAAAATGAGCAGCCGCCCGTACGCGCCGCGCTCCTGAATCAACCGGCGCGGATGATATAATCAGAGGTTATGACCGACGCCGTGCCCACCTTCGACGCTGTCTCGCAAGGCCTCATCCACATCACCATTCCCGTTGGAATGTTGCAATGCAATTGCTCGATCATCGGCGATCCCGTCAGCCGCGAAGCGCTGGTCATTGATCCAGGCGACGAGGTCACACGCATCCTGGAACTACTCGGCCGCCACAAGCTCACGGTTAAAGCCATCGTCAGCACGCACGCGCACATCGATCATGTCGGCGGCCTGAGCAAACTCCGGCAATACACCGGCGCCCCCATCTTAATGCATCGCGACGATCTCCCGCTTTATCAAGGCATGGAAGTGCAGGCCGCGTTCCTCGGCGTTGCTACTCCGGAAATCACTGACGTGGACCAGCTCTTGAAAGAAGGTGACGCTCTAAGCTGGGGCTCGTTCCAGGCCACCGTGATGCACACTCCGGGCCACACCCCCGGAAGCGTGTGCCTCTATGTGCCAAAGGACGCAGGCGCTGTCACCATTCCTACTCCGCGTCTTTTTGCGGGCGACACGCTCTTCGCCGGCAGCATTGGCCGCACCGATCTGTGGGGTGGCTCGATGGACCAAATTACGGACTCGATTCGCGGCAAACTCATGCAGTTGCCCGACGAAACCGTTGTCTATCCCGGCCACGGTCGTTTGACCAGCATCGGCCTGGAACGCGACACCAATCCGTTTTTGATTACTTCCTAAGTCCTCTTGGCCACGCGCCACCCAGTTGCTCAGGCAAAAAAAGTTCGGCACTTGGACTAAAAATCTGTTTGGCTAGGCTGCACCCGTCACCAGCCAGGAGTCACGAGTCACCAGTCACTTTGCTTCCTTCTCTCGCGCGTTTCAGTTCTTCCATGACCGATTGCACGAGCTGCTTCGCATGCTCGAGTTCCTGAGTAATTATCCGCAAATCCATCGCGGGCACCATGGGGTTTCGCTGGCTGGTGCAGTACACGCCATGCTGGCCGACGAGCACGAGCGCATTCGTCATTCGATCCAGTGAAACAGCCAGCCGCCCGCGTTCCCGCCCGTACATCTGCTCAAAGTGTTCCAGCTCATCCCTATGTTCTTCAAATGCATTCATGGATCGCAGTCCTTGTTCTTTTGCGGGCTCTAAGCAGCAGCACTGGACGGTTGCACTTCGGGCACACCCCGCATGCACCAAACTTTACCGCATGCGGCGCACGGAACATAATCCGCTGAAGCCATCAGGAGACAACTTACCCGGTCTTCGTGGCGCAATCCGTGGGATTTGCGGGATGTAGTCCGGCCTCTCGGCGAGCTTTGTGAAAGTTTCGGCTGGAGTAATCTGACAATGCGACGATCCGACCTGGTGCAGCACAAGGAAAAAGAGAAGGGCGGAGTGACGCGCACCTCCCAAATCGTCTTTGGGGAGCGGCAGCATCTCCTGCGCGTGCTCGATTCGCTCGAAGGCACGGATCTTCCCATCGCCCGGCTTCAGATGGAGCGCCGCATTCTGGAAGACCTCATCCATGCGCGCACCCGTGAACTCAACCAAATCAACACCGCTTGGGATGAAAAGATCGGCCTCGTTCTCAGCGCCGATGCCAAGCCGGAAATGCTCGAAAAGCTCGTCAAGCAAGCCCCCGAAGAGGATTTCTATCTGTTGCGCCTGATCAGCGAGCATCCGCGCGCCAACGCCAAGACATTGAATAAATTGGCCAAGCATCCTTATGGCGCGATTCGAGAAAATGTCGCTCGTCATCCGAACGCCGACGCAGGCACTTTGACATGGCTGAGCAAGGATCGCAGTCAGCCGCTTTGGTACCTTGTCGCCTTCAATCCCAATACTCCCACTCCGCTGCAGCGCCGTCTCCGCGATCGCCTGAAAAAGCTGGGCGAAAACCAGCTCTCCCGGTAGCTCCCAGACGACAGATAACCTGCAGGGGAGGAGCTTGCCCCACACGGTTCGCCCCGCCCCGCACTATGCGGCCGACGAATTCCTCTGGCATCAATGCCGCGAGCCCCCCGCTTGTCTTTCCAGCTCTCTCTGACCTATAGTCCCGGCAACTCTTCTCAAGTAAACGGTGTCCAATGGAGGGAATACGTCGTGATTGATCGCGAGGTGGTCGTGGCGAGAAGGCTGCCCCGTTATGTGAGCTGGTTCCGTCCAGTGCTGACCGCCTGTTCGTGGATGCTCTTCTTTGCGCTGCCATTCGCGCCAGCTTTGCCCGCTCAGACGGATGACACCTATCAGACGCGTCGAGCACAAGCGTTTGCTCTCTACGAGAACCATAAATTGGTCGATGCGCTTCCTCTGCTCGAAAAACTTCACGCGGAAAAACCTGACGATCTGGCAGTCCTCGAACGCCTCAGCTTTGTGACACTCGCCCATTCAGCCACACTCTCGGATGCCTCGGACCGCAAGCAGGAACGCGCGCGGGCAAGAAAACTTGCCGATGAAGCCAAAGCCGCTGGGGTCGAGAGCAATCTCCTTAAAGCAGTGTTGGCGATTCCGGAGGATGGCGGCGAAATGGCATTTTCCGGTACTGCCGCGGTCCAAGAGGCCATGCAAGAAGGCGAAGCTGCGTTTGCAAAGGGCGATATGGACGCCGCCATTGCTGCCTATGGCCGGGCGCTTGACCTGGATCCCAAAGACTACGATGCCGCTCTCTTTACCGGCGATGTCTACTTCAAGAAAAAAGATCACGAGCAAGCCGACAAGTGGTTCTCACGCGCCGTCGAGATCGATCCGAACCGTGAAACTGCGTATCGCTATTGGGGGGATGACCTGGATGCGCAGGGGCACGCAAGCCAAGCGAAAGAACAGTTTATCAGTGCCGTTGTCGCCGAGCCCTACAACCAGCGATCCTGGATGGGACTGAGCCAGTGGGCAAAACGCCAAAACATAATGCTCGGCCACCCGCGCATCGTCTCGCCGAATCAAATCGAAGACAAAGGCAAAAACCAAACCAACATCACCATCGATCCTTCGACAATGCAGCCCAACGCCAAAAAAGACGGCACCGACGCGTGGTTCTCCTACACTCTTTTCCGAGCGGTGTGGCACGGTGAAAAATTCAAGAAAGAGTTTCCGGCGGAAAAAGAATACCGGCACAGCCTGCCGGAGGAAGTGGATGGCTTTCAGGGGGTTGTGGACCGGGTGAAAGAAGAAATCAAAAAGAAAGAAATCCAGCAGCTCGATCCGGCCCTGGCGATCCTCGTCAAGCTTTCCGACGATGGACTTCTCGAATCCTACATCCTGATTAGCCGCGCGGATAAGGGCATTTCCCAGGACTACCCAGCCTACAGGGACGCTCACCGGGAAAAAGTCCGCCAATACATTATGGAATGGATCATTCATCCCGCGCAGTGACCGCACCAGCTCCTTGTCAGGTAGCGGGTCAGTTCCCGATTATCGACTTACCAGGCAAGTGGAAACAGATCGGCGAACGGGATGGCGTTGCTCGCGCCCTAGTCATGGCGTGAGGCCGACACCGAACGATTTCAATACTAATTGGGGAAGTACGCCTGGTTTAGGCGCGAATAAAGGTGCCCGATAGACAACCATATTGAACGTGACTCCTAGCGCACCTTGCTGAAACTCCGCCGCGGACAATGTCTGGCTGATCGTGCCGGGGATGTTTGGCATACTGAAAAGGAACGTTATATTCCCCTCCGCGTCCAGATAATCGGCATTCGGATTTACGGACAACGATCCTGACAAATGTCCGCTCGTGTCAACCGAAACGGCTCCGGCGATCACGCTTCCCGCCGCGCCCCATTGTTGGACAGTAATTGGGCCAACATAGACGATGCTTTGATCGTCGAAAAGAATGCTGCTCGCATTCGGAGAAAGACTGTTGATTAACAGCAGAACATTCGGCAAGTTCTGTGCGATCGGAACCAACTCGATCGCGTCGATCTTTGGGTTGTTCACCGCACCGTGATCGAATTCGATGGTGACCGTTCCTGTCGATGTGACACGAAATGTTTGGATATTCGCCGTGAGGGGAGCGCCCGCCGCCGCCACAATGTCAAAGTTCGTGAGCACGGTCGCGCCGTTCACCTTAACGTTAAATTCGCGCTGCCCTTTGGAACTGAAGTAGGTCTCGGCAAAATAAAGACTCAGAGAATAGTTGCCCGCGACCGCGGGAATCTTGTACGTGAGAGCGGGTGTGTCGTCATTGCTATAACGCTCGCCCCGATAGAGCGCCGGGTCTGTCGTGCCTTTAATGGTAGATGTGACGTCAGCGACCGATCCAATATTGAAATCCACATCGGCTGCCCATACGCTGCCGCGCGAATCCGTATACGCCTTCGTCGTACCGCTCGCAATCCGCACCGGCGCAGGAGACTGAGCGAGCGCCGGGCTCACAAAAATCAAACAGCCAAGAAGCATCAGAGTTTTCATAAAGCCTCATTTCGGTTTTGTCACTGCGCCTGTGAAGGGTGAGGCAGGCATGATCAAACTACGAAGGGGAATTTACTTTCACACAAAACTGCTCCCCGGAACTGTCCGAAAGAGAACAGAGGATACCTTCGATGATCGTTAGGGTTTCCCAATGTTCTATAGCCGTGGAGACCATCCTATTTCGCATACATGCACGAAGAAGCTCTTGGCCGGCCTGGAAGCATGACTCGGAATTCCGCGGTCGAATGCCTGCTTGACGCCGCTACCGTACAAGTGGATTCCAGATGCCCGGTTACCCCCGTGCGGGCAAGTCGAATTACTTCCGAATTGCCCGTCATCCGCCAGGAATAGTCCCATCGCGACTCGCGGCAAAGAAAAAGTCAGGTATCGTCCGATTCAGGCGGCTCCGCCTATAATGGCGCGGCTCGCCCTATGGCCGAATTCGCAACGCAGAAAGGCAGTCAGGATGACTGAAATGCCAAACACAAGAGCCCGCCTAACTCCCGCGGAGCAGTCACTCACCGACATTTGGGAGAAGCATCTCGGCGACGAATTCACGACCCGGGACACCAATGCCACGCTGGACACCATGGTGCCCGACGCCTACGTGAACCACATCCCGGTGTTAACCGGCGGCGTCGGCCTCGAACAATTGCGAGAATTCTATTCGCAGCACTTCATCCCCAAGATGCCTCCCGATACGAAGATCGTTCCCATCTCCCGAACGATCGGCGCGGAGCGGCTCGTGGACGAAATGATTTTTCAGTTTACCCACACCATCGAAATGGACTGGATGCTTCCCGGCATTGCTCCCACAGGCAAGCGGGTGGAATGCCCGCTGGTCGTAATCGTCCACTTTCGCGATGGAAAGCTAGCCAATGAGCATATCTACTGGGATCAAGCGACGGTGCTGGTGCAGATCGGGGTTCTCGATGCATCCAAGCTGCCCGTCGCTGGCGTAGAGACCGCGAGAAAGTTAGCTAACCCGCGCTTGCCCGCCAACCACTTAATTGAGCGGGCGAAGGATGAGCGCAGATCGTAAGCATTCAGCGAGCACCATCCAAAACTGATCCGCATCCGGCCCCAACGCCGAAAATAGTAGAATGACGCGACTCTATTTCCTCGAAGAGGAGTCTGCATTGCCTAACCGTAGGCGAGATAGAAGATGACCAGCGAGATGATGCACGCTGCGCCAGGATGGCAATTCGCTCGCGCAAAGAAATGGGCGATCCTCGCTATTTCGGCTGCGATGATCGTGCCATGCCTCTGGCACCGCCGCATCGAAGCTGGCGATCTCGCCAGCCATGTCTACAACGCCTGGCTGGCCCAACTGATTGAGAAGGGCCAGGCGCCGGGATTCTATTTTGTACGGCAGTGGAACAACGTGCTCTTTGACTGGATGTTGCTGCACGCTGCCAATGTTGTTGGTTTTGCGGCCGCGGAAAAGATTGTGGTCTCCGCCTGCGTGCTGATTTTCTGCTGGGGGGTTTTTGCTCTCGTCGCGGCCGCGAGCGGCCAGCCCCCCTGGTTTCTAGTTCCGTGCGTCGCGATGCTTGCCTACGGATATTCCTTCAACATGGGATTCCTTAACTACTATTTGTCGCTCGGACTGGCATCCTTTAGTTTGGCTCTGCTGTGGCGGGGAAGGGGACTGGAGCGCCTCCTCGGGTTGGTCCTGGTCCCTTTCGTTCTCCTGGCCCATCCGCTGGGGTTCATTTATGTCGTGGGAACAGCGCTGTACGTTTTTCTTTGGACGAAGCTCTCGAAAGGGTGGAATTGGGCGCTACTTCCCGTGGCTGTCGCTGCTCTGATTGTTATTCGATGGTATCTGGCGCATCGAGCACAATTTCCAGTGGATTGGTCAGACACCCCGTTCTATCTCCTCAACGGCGCCGATCAACTCGTTCTGTATGGAAACCGCTACGTGTGGCTCGCCTGGACAGCTCTTCTATTTGGAATCGCATCTTTCTCATTCCAAGTATTCGCTTCCAGGGGAGACAAGAGTTCACTGAAATTATTAATTCTCCCGTCGCAACTCTATTTTGTCGCAATCTGTGCAACCACTTTTCTTCCAGAAGATATTCGCCCGTCGCTCTACGGGGGCTGGATTGGACTTCTTGTTTTCCGGCTCACCACCATTTCCGCCATCTTCGGTCTTTGCGTGCTGGCCTGCCTGCGGCCCAGGAAGTGGCAGTTTGCCGGGTTTCTGGCTATCGCGATCGTGTTCTTCGTGTTTCTCTTTCAAGACACGAACGCTCTCAATCGCATGGAATCCAACGCCGAGAAACTGTTTGCTGAACTCCCTTACGGAACGCGGATAATCCCGACCATCGGGGCGCCCGACGACTCCCGGGTGCAATTCATTGGTCACCTTGCGGATCGCGCGTGCATCGGGCGGTGTTTCACTTATTCGAATTACGAGCCTTCCTCGGGCCAGTTCCGCATTCGCGCGAGGAAGGGAAATCCCGTGGCGACGGACTCGGCGGATGACGCCTCGGACATGGAAGGCGGTTCTTACAAGGTGCAGGAGACCGATCTTCCCCTCGTGCAAATCTACCAATGCGACGAGGACGATCCCACGCGGCTATGCCTCCACAACCTTGCCGGGGGCGAGACGACTGGCCAGGTAGGATTGCATCCGCCGACCCCTCCGAAGTCCGAGAATCCTCCCAAGTAGACAAATTGGCTCTTGCATCAGGCCAATATCGTGTAAAATTGGCTTAGGGTGAGAGACAATGTTGCCACTTCATCTCCAGCCTGAGAGCCACGTCCCGCTGTACGTCCAGCTTCGCGACCAATTGCGCGCGCTCGTACATGCGGGCGATTTGCGCCCGGGCGACCGCATTCCCGCCAGCCGCGAGCTTGCCACTATGCTGGGCGTCCACCGCACTACAGTCGCGAACGCATACGCGGAGCTTGAGTCCGAAGGCCTCATCCAGGGCCACGTCGGCCGCGGCACGTATATCAAGGGAAATGGAAATGGTTTGAAGCTCACGCCACCGCCGCCACCCGTCCTCAACGGAAGCGAGGGCATTCGCTGGGAACTGCTCTTTGCGGATGAACGCGGCGAAGAGGCGCTCAGCCGTTTGACCGCCGCCGCTCCCGAAAACGCGTTGTCCTTTGTGATGGCCCGCCCCGCCGAGGAATTTTTCCCCGTCGACGAATTGCAGATTTGCGTGAACGCCGTTCTGCGCCGCGAAGCCACCGACGTTCTAAAGCTTGGACCATCGGACGGTTATGGGCCGCTGAAAGAAGCGCTGCTCGATCATCTCCGCGCTGATGGCATCCCGGCGAAGGACGAGAATCTTCTCATCACGGACGGTTGCCAACAATCTCTCGACATCATCAGCAAGGCCTTCGTGCGGCCCGGCGATTCTGTGATTCTCGAGAATCCCACCTATCCTGGCGCGATGGCGATCTTTCATGGCGCACGCGCACGCTGCCTCGGTGTACCCATCCAAACGCGCCCGGAACCAGGAACCACGCTCGGCCTCGATTTGGAGGCTCTCGAAGCCACACTCGCCGCGAATCGCGTGAAGCTCATTGTGCTCACGCCTGATTTTCAGAACCCCACAGGCACATCCATGCCGCTGGCGTCGCGTCGAAGAGTTTTGGAGCTGGCCGGGCGACACCAAGTGCCCGTTGTCGAAGACCATATTTATGCCCGGCTGCACGCCCGCGACGAGCGCGTACCTTCCTTGAAGCAACTCGACCGCGCGAATATCGTGATTCACATAGATAGCTTTGCTAAGGTCGCCTTCCCAGGATTGCGCGTGGGCTGGATTGTTGCTCCTGCGACCGCCATCGAACGGCTGCGCATCGTGAAGCAAACCACCGATCTGCACACGGACCAACTTGCCCAGGCAACACTCGCCGAATTCCTACGGCGCGGCTTATTTACCAAGCATCTCGCCAAAATGCGCAAAGTCTACGCTTCGCGTCTACTAGCCTTGGACGAGGCGCTTCGCAAGCACATGCCCGAGGAAACGCGCTGGACGCGTCCCGACGGCGGAATGTGCTTGTGGCTCGAGTTGCCGCCAGGCTTCGACGCCAGCGAACTCTTGATTCATGCCAAAGAGCGCGGCGTTCTCTTTGCGCCAGGCCGCTATTTCTATGTGCAGAATCCGCTGCCGAATACGCTGCGTCTTGGATACGCGGGCTTGGATGAAAAGCAAATCGCTCGTGGTGTGGCGACACTGGCGGATCTCTTGCGCGTCGAAATGCGCAAGCGCCAGCGCGGGGTGCGGCGCGCCGAACGGAGCAGAGTTGCGCTGGTGTGAAGAGAACAAACGAAATAATGAGAGAAAGCGGAGAGGCTGGCTGAATTTGACGGACACGATTACATTAGCGCCGAACCCAACGAACAAATGTTTTGGCTGCGGCGGAGCGAACGAGCGCGGCATGAAGTTGACGTTTGTGCAGGACAACGTCAGGCGGCGCATCGTGGGGAAATTCATTTTGGGCGAAGCGTATCAGGGCGGAGGCGGGATGGGACATGGCGGGATTATTGCATTGCTGCTGGACGAAGCCATGGGGAAAGTTTGCCGATTCCGCGAAGCTCGCGCAGTGACCGCGGAACTGACCGTCCAATACCTGAAGCCCGTGAAAGTGAATGAAGAGATTGTTGTTGAGGGTTACGAAACAGACCAGAAGGGCCGCAATCTGTTTCTCGTTGGAGAAATCCGCAACAACGCAGGCGAAGTGCTAGCGCGAGGTACGGGCAGATTCGTCGTGCTCGGCCAGAAAGAAAAAGCCGCGACCGAAGTGCGCGCCACATAGAGCCGCGCGGCTTACGGCATTTTGGCGATGAAAAATACGCCGAGAAATTTGAGACAAGAGGAGAAATGACATGGATGCAAAGAAAGTGAACGGCAGCGGCGATGCGGGCGCCAATACAGGTAGTAGCACAAACGAATGGCGGGTGAAGGTCGGCCTCGCGGAGATGCTTAAGGGCGGGGTCATCATGGACGTGACCAACGCCGAGCAAGCGAAAATTGCGGAAAATGCCGGCGCTTGCGCCGTGATGGCGCTGGAACGCGTGCCATCGGATATTCGCAAAGAGGGCGGCGTGGCGCGCATGGCCTCGATCAAAATCATTCGCGAGATCATGCAGACCGTCACCATTCCAGTGATGGCCAAAGTTCGCATCGGGCATTTTGCCGAAGCGGAAGTGCTTCAGGCGCTCGAAGTGGATTTCATTGATGAGAGCGAAGTGCTGACGCCTGCCGACGAAGAGAACCACGTCTGGAAGCATGATTACCGCGTGCCGTTCGTTTGCGGCGCGCGCAATCTCGGCGAGGCGCTTCGGCGCATTGCGGAAGGCGCGGCGATGATTCGCACGAAGGGGGAGGCGGGTTCCGGCAACGTGGTCGAAGCCGTGCGCCACATGCGCACGATCGTAAGCCAGATGAAGAAGCTGACGACTCTTCGCGACGATGAGCTGATGCATGAGGCTAAAGAACTGGGAGCTCCTCTCGATCTGATTCGCCAGATTGCCAGGACGGGGAAATTGCCCGTGCCGAATTTTTCCGCGGGCGGCATTGCTACTCCAGCGGATGCGGCCCTCGTTCGGCGTCTAGGCGCTGAGGCGGTTTTCGTAGGATCGGGGATTTTCAAGTCCAGCGATCCCGAAGCGCGCGCGAAGGCTGTGGTGAAAGCGACAACGCATTTCGATGATCCGAAAGCAGTGCTTGAGGCGTGCGAGGAGCTTGGCGAAGCGATGCGCGGCATCGATGTGCGCCAGCTCGAAGAGAAGGACATGCTTTCGACGCGCGGGTGGTGAAAAGATTTCGCAAGTTGCCAGCAAACTTTGTAGTGGCGCAGCATGCTACGCCACTACAAGACGGGCACGGCGTGCCGTGCCCCTACGAGTGAACGGAGCGAACGGAGTGAAGATTGGGATATTGGCGGTGCAAGGTGACTTTGCGGCGCACGCGTCTATGCTTGCCAGCATGGGGGCTGACACGGTTGAGGTGCGCACGGTCAACGACCTCGACGGTTGCGATGGTTTGATCCTCCCCGGTGGAGAGAGCACGACGCAGCTGCAGTTTTTGCAGGAGGAAGGCCTATTTGACGCGGTGAAGAAATTTGCCGCGGACGGCGGCGCCATCTTTGGAACTTGTGCTGGAGCGATTTTGCTGGCCACAGAGGTGAAGAATCCTGCGCAGGCTTCTTTGGGTTTGCTGGACATGACTGTTTTGCGCAACGGCTATGGCCGGCAGCTCGCGAGCGATGTCTTTTTTGGGTCGAGCGAGTTGACAGACGCACCGATGGAAATGGTCTTCATCCGGGCTCCCATCATTGAGCGCGTCGGGCCCGGAGTTGAAGTTCTGGCTGAATATGGGGGCAAGCGCGTGCTGGTACAGAAATCCAACGTGATGGCGGCGACGTTTCACCCGGAGCTAACCCAAGATACCACCGTACACCGGCGGTTCCTGGAGTTGGTGGAGGCCAGTCCGACCCGGTCGGTCTCCGTTGCGCGTTAGCGAAGGTTTAACTCACCAACTAGGGCGCGACAGCCAGGAAAGGCTGTCCTGCTTAGTAGAAGGAAGCGAGCCGCCGAGAGTGGCTGGGCTACTTGCGTCTGGTTCTGCCTGCGCCTCCCCCCTCCCTTTTTTGTAAGTGTGGACTCTAAAGGACTTAGAAATCCAGCAAGTTGATTAGAATCAATGTTTTGTGGACGTTTCTGTAAGTGTTGATTCTAAAGGGATTAGTGGTAAACATAATACGGTTCCAGCTTAGCACATTTAGCAGTGTGACTTCACAAACCCTGAGCGCGACCGGACCGCGCCGCCTGTGGGGACACCGAGTGTGCGACTGCGCCGAGCGCTGAACATACCGGGCTAAAGGCTTCTACGGATTGCGACCTGGCACAGAAACGGACAGTCCACCTGAGGCAGTTCAAAAAGAAAAAGGCAGCCAGAGGTTGCCGAATGAGGATTCTTCCCAGAAAGAATCGTACATCCGGAGATGGCTTGCGTCAAGAGAATACGGTTGGGTGGTTGTGGGCCAGTTTGCGGTTAGCCCGTGACTCGGGCGCAATCCGACAGGCGATGATGATCCGCGAATGACACCACGCCGACGACACGTCGAAAGGCGTGAACCCTCGCCATCTCACAATCTACATCATGGGCTGCTGGATATTCTGGTATGGCTGTCCGGTCATACATACATCTCGGCCGTTAGTCGCAGCATCCGTAGTAGCATATCCCGCAAAACGGTCACTTCAATTGAAGAGGTGAAGCCCCAATGAAAGCGAGAGCGACGAAGCTTCTGCTGAGTGCTGGAATTCTAACGCTTCTTCTGTTGATAATATCTGAGCCGTTGCGCGCGCAGGTCGCCGCAACGCTCGCAGGTACCATCACCAACCAATCAGGGGCAGTCGTTCCCAACGCCAAGATTTCCATCAAGAATCTCGCCACGGGTCAATCGGTGGAAACCCAGGCCGATTCGGCCGGCCTCTACAACGTACCAAACCTCATACCTGGGGATTACGAGGTTTCCGTCTCAGCCGAAGGGTTCCCCACCAAAGTAGCTAAGGTGACGATCACCCAAGGAGCCACGCAAACGATGAATTTGACTATGGGTGGGGCGCTTTCGTTGGGGGACCTCGGCTTCTCTCCGACACAGACCCAGGGAAGCGCCCAGGATCAGGCGAGGCTCGACAAACGGTCTCACCTGCTCAAGATCCATCAGCGGATCGGTTTGATAGCGACCGCTCCTATAGTCGCGTCTGTCATTACCGGGCCCTTTGCCGGCGGCAAGCGCACCAGTTCGACCGATCGCTAGACCCATCTGGTTCTCGGCTCGGCGGCAGGAGACTTGTATTTCCTCAGCGCTTACTACGCGATCCGGGCGCCCAAGATTCCGGGAACCGAAACTCGCGGGCCCATCCGCCTGCACAAGGCTCTGGCCTGGATTCACGGCCCAGGCATGATCTTGACTCCCATCTTGGGGGCGATTGCTTTCGATCAAAAAAGCAAAGGAGAAAAGGTTCATGGCATCGCGAGAGCCCATGGACCGGTGGCCATCGTGACAGCTGCGGCATACGGAGCCGCCATTTTGTCCGTATCCATTAAGTGGTAAGGAGACCTCATGAAGGGGAAAATACTAATAACCTTTCTGTTCCTCGCGCTCCCCACGCTTGGCGAAACGGATAGCCAATGGGTTCTTTCGCAATCCACTCTCACCTATCACGTGTCTCATCCCCTACATCAGACGGACGGCGTCAGCCATGCAGCGCGAGGCAAGGGCGTTTGTCATGCCGGACAGTGCGATTTCTTGATCGCCGTGCCCGTTAAATCGTTCGATTCGGGGGACAGCAACCGCGATCTTCACATGCTTCAAGTGACGCGTGGCGGGGAATTTCCTATGGTCACTGTGCGCACTAGTTTGCGCGAAGACGCGTCTGCTTCCGCAACCATTCATGCCGATCTGGAGGTCCAGTTTGCAGGCAAGACCGCCGAGTATAAACAGGTTCCATTCGAGCAAGCGAAGCAAGGAAACGAGACGAAGGTATCAGGCACCATTCCGGCCACGCTGTCGGATTTCAAGATCGACCCACCGTCGCTCTTAACGATGGCCGTGAAGAACGAAATACCGGTCCGCGTGGAGATGACCTGGCGGAGAGAGAAATGACGTGGCACTAAGCGACTTGCGTGGAGTGATGCACAGAGCTCGCAACTAACACTAGGGAATCAGCTAGATAACACGCACGTGCGGATACCCGATCAAGTAGGTGACCGGCGCCGGACCGGACCCTTTTGAATTCTCACCAATCTCCCACTGGTATTCGATTCCGACCAGTTTTTTGACCATCTCACGCAGCTCCTGTGGCCGATATGTACGGAGGCAAGACACCACTCCATCGAACAGCAAGACCAATGGAATTATCGGAACCACATACGTGCAGAGCAACCGTGACCAACGGAATGGACGGATCATCGGCGTGAATACGAACAGCATGAGAGCCCAAGGAAACATAAGGGCGATAGCTGAAGGTGCGCGGCTCGTTATTTCAAATATGCCGATGCCTTGGCCGGCGTCGACGGCATTTTGGAGTATGGCGCGAGCCTCTTTTGGCGAAAAATGATGAAAGGACGAGAACATCGTTCGGAACCCCTGCAATTCACCAGGGACTTTCATCGCGTCAACCGAGTCCGGATAGTAAGCAACGTGATTCTCAGCAGCCGATCTGACATTTTGGAATGCCCTGAGGTTTGGATATTTGTCTGTGAGCCAAACGTGAAGAGTCGGGGCGTCTTCTTGGAGCTTTCGGGAAAGGCCTGACCAGGGTCCGCCGGCGCCTGAACACATGTCAACAATGGATTGGCTCCGTGTAGAGTCAACCACGCTTTGAAGCAGCGGGGCGATGGGCGCGTAGGCCTTTAAAAGACTTAGCCCGAACTGAAGCGCATCCGTAATTTCATCTCGAAGAGATGACGGGAGCCACGATGGTTCATGGAGTTCGATGAACTGTATGCGACGCATATCGTCAAGCCGGCGCACTATCAACGCTCCGGCTTGCTAGAATTCGTCTCTAGCGCGGCACTGATTGTGGCGGCAACACAAATGGCACGCCGCGGTCCACTTTCAACTGCACGGTCTTCTCAAAATCAATGCGCTCGAAGGGCAGGGAATTTTGGCCTCCATACGTGGTCGTGTAATGCAATTCGCCGTCTTTAACCCAATAGTCAGTGAGGCCGTACATGGATCCATCCCGCAACTGCAACAAAGTGATCGGCCGCACGGCTTTCATACCATTCGGTGATGGCGGGTTGTTGCCGCTGGAGTCCGGTGTCTCGTTTGTCGAGTCTGAATTTGTGAGAGGATACGCCGGGTTTGGTTCGGCTGAAGATCGGACTGTTGAGTCGGGTGCCGTCCCACCTTCAAACCATGTTGTGCCGCCAAATGCCTGGCCGCTGGGAAGCGGTCCGGAAAACCAGCCGGAGAAAAATGGATCGAAAAAGAAGCCATCGTTAGAACAGTTCCAATTGTCGGCGAAACTGAAATTATCATCGAACCATCCGTAGGGGCGTCCTCCAAAGCCGAAAGCTCTGCGCCGGGGGAAGAACCCGATGCGAGGCCGGAAAACGAAGCGATTCCTCGGCCGACGGTCTAACACCCGCGGGACGGATTCCGGCGACGGAGTAACTTCCGCGTGCTCCGGTGGTTCTCCTGTTAGCGCCGCCGGACTGGCTCCATGGCCGTGATGTCCAAAGATATGAGCGAAAGAGTGCCCAATCGAATGACCCGAGGAGTGCCCCGAAGAAGATCCCCGCGACGAGTGTCCACCGTGTCCGCCTGAGCCATGGCCGCCGGATCCACCGTGTCCCCCGCCTGGCCCACCAGCGCGCACACAAGTCGATGTCGTCGCCAATAATCCTGCGAGGATGAGCGTCGATGCGCGAGCCGCGCACTTCATGACGAATCGCTCCCGCTACCAGACAGGGTACTCCAGAGTTTTTGTGATTTCCACTGCCTACGCTGCGACTGCCCGAAGCTTGGCTAAACATCGGTGCGGGACCGGAAGTCGGAGCCCGTTTATATTGCGTCGGATTATCGGAAACTCGCCTACCACCTTGTTGGTGCAGCGTGCGTATTGCAGCAGGCACACCTACGCGGTTAGGCTGGTAGCTTCGAGGGAATCTGTGTGACGGGCTATCGCCGAACTCGAGTGCTGTTTGTATGTCTGGGCAATTCGTGCCGCAGTCCGATGGCGGAAGGAATCGCCGCGCAGAACGCGTCCGACGTCATGGAAGTTTCGAGCGCCGGAGTGGCCGCACTGGGGTGCGTTCAATCGTTGACCAAGCTCACTCTCGCGAAGAACGGCTACCCAGCAGATGGATTGCAGTCCAAAGCCCTTAAGCCTGCTGAGCTGGATGCAGCCGACGTTGTGATCAACATGACTGGCCTGCCTGGTGTGGGCCTGTTCCAGGATCGGAAGAAGGTCGAAGACTGGAGCGTCGAAGATCCCTACGGCGGTAGCGCCGAGGTCTATCAGAGAGTTTTTGAAGATGTCGAGCGGCGTGTGGGGGACCTGGCGAAGCGCCTGAGAATCGCGCGGAGCAGCGGGGCAGTCGGTAGGGACATTGAAGAGACACGCCCTGCCGAGAGAGAGTAATGTTGCGTGCCGGAGATAATCTACGAGTTTAGTAGGTTGGCCGGGCCCTTACAGGGTAAACAAGCCCCGCCCCTATAGAGTAGTCGGGGAGAGTTGAGGAGAAGCTAGTTTGCGAAGAGAGAAAACCAGCGTTTCGCAGGAAGACTACCTCAAGGCAATTTGGGAAATGCTTGAGGAGGACCAGACGCCCATCAGCGCGCGGCTTGCGGAAGAGCTTAATGTGACTCCTCCGGCGGTTACGGCGGCGTTGAAGCGCATGACGCGTGATGGACACGTGCGGGTGGAACGTACGGGACGAATCGATCTTACGCGCAAAGGGCGGATGGTTGCGGAACAGTTGGCTTTGCGTCATCAGCTTGCGGAGATGCTGCTCACCGAGGTGATTGGGCTTTCCTGGGCGAAGGCGCATGACGAAGCGGAGCGGCTTGAGCACGGGATTTCGCCGGAAGTCGAGGCGCTATTGCTCAAACGGTTTGGAAACAAGAAGTCGTGTCCGCATGGCGTGCCTATGCGTGGCGGAGTGGCGAAGTTGCGGAGTCAGGGGGCGGTTCTACTGGCGGATTTGAGAGCGAAGGAGCACGCGGAAATACTTTGTGTTTATGAAAAAGACGCGCAGTTTTTGGAATTCTTGGAAGGATTGCGATTGCGTCCTTCGACCAAGGTGGAAGTTTTGAAGCGCGAATACGACGAGACTATGACTTTGCGGTCGGACGGGCACACGATGCATTTGGGTAAGCCGGCGACATCGAGGATTTGGGTGCGACGGTTGAGTGGGTAAATACTGAGTAGTTGGTAGGGAGAAGTAAGTATTGGAAGTTTTTCTGTGAAGTAATATTCCCCAGCGACCGTTAATCTCAGGATTCAGGTTTCGGCGAACCGCTTCAATTGCTAGGTGCGTTGATCCAGGAGCGTCTTTAGTCGGGCGTAGCCGGCTTTGCTGACGGGAAGACGTGTGCCGTCGGCGAGGATTGCCAGGCGGCTATCTTTTCCGTAAGGCTCAATTCGCGCGACTCGCTCGAAATTCACAACGTAGGAACGATGGACGCGGACGAATCGGTCGGGATCGAGGCAAGCTTCCAGGCTTGCGATGGTTTGCTGCTTCAGGTGCTTTTTGCCTTCGCTGGCGAGAGCTACGTAGTCATCTTGCGCTTCCGCGTAGTCGAGCTTGCCTATGGGGATCAAAGTGACGCGAGTGCCGTCGCGCACTACGATGCGGTCTAGGAATTGTTTTGGTGGACGGGCGGCGGCGGCGAGGTCCGGAGCCGCGGGCATTGTTTGGCCCAAGCGTGATTTCGCGCGGTCGAGAGCTGCTTCGAAGCGCTCGCGGCCGATCGGCTTCAAGAGGTAGTCGACGGCGTGGACTTCAAAGGCGCGCATGGCGTACTGGTCGTAGGCAGTTACGAAAATGACTGGGGTTTCCGTGCCAATCAACTCGAGGACATCGAATCCCGAGAGCTTGGGCATCTGGACATCCAGAAAAATCAGGTCGGGCTTGTGCTCGGCGACGGCTTTTACGGCCTCAAAGCCATTTGCGCACTCCGCAACGACTTCGATCTCCGCATGCGTTTGAACCAGCTCGCGAAGGACGAGGCGCGCGAGATCTTCATCGTCCACGATGAGCGCGGTGATCTTTTTTTCGTCCTTTTTGTTCAACTCTTTACCCCTTCGACGTTTGTTGGAAACGACAGTTCCACGCGAAATAGTCCGTTTTCAGCGCTGACGCGCAGGCTGGCCTCTTTGCCGTAGCGGGCTTCAAGCCTGTCGCGAACGTTTTTCAACCCGAGGCCTCCTTTGCGCAGCGGTGTGGAGTCAGGATCGAACGTGTTCTCAAGGGCAAGTGAGGCGCGGCCATTATGAGCATGGCCCGTAAGACGCACCATTCCTCCGTCCGGGAGGTTTGCGATGCCATGGGTGACGGCGTTCTCCACGAGCGGCTGAAGGAGCAGGGGCGGCAATTGGATGGACTTGGATTCTTCCTGAATGTCTTCTTCCATCTGCAAGCGCGAACCGAAGCGCACTTTTTCGATAGCCAGATAGCGATGGAGCAGCGAGAGTTCTTCTGAGAGAGGCACGCTCGTTTTTTCGCCGAGGCCAAGAGTCATGCGGAGGAATTCGGCGAGCAAAATGCACATTTCGCGAGCCCTGGAAGGATCCGCACTTGTGAGCGCGCTGATGGAATTCAGGCTGTTGAACAGAAAGTGCGGATTTACCTGCGCTTTGAGAGCCTTCAATTCCGCGTCGCGCGCAAGAATGCTGGTTTCCTGCACGCGAACTTCGGCCTGGTTGGAATCTTCGATAGCCAGGATGACGTAATGAGACGCGACGGAGAGCAGATAGAGCAGGAAGCCAGCGCCGAATAAAACAGGTGTTTGCGAAGCGAACCGCTGATCGAGCCCCTGAAACGAGGGCATCTGGGAAAACCCATAGGCAAGCAATTTTGCGAGCAGGACCCACAGCAGGCTAAGGATTGCGGCGGCCAGAACGTGGGTAAGCCAGAGGCGCTGGCTTGTGCTTTTTTGAATTGGCACCGATTTGCAGGAGTACCACGCCGAAAGGCAAACAAACTGATAGATCAGACACAGCGGGATGATCAAAACCGCGGAGTCCAGCCAGCCCAGCTTGCCGGGCACAGCCATCAGATAAATCAGAATTCCGGCGAGGGGAACCCAAGCAAGCAGGTATAGACCAAACCGATTGATCGGTGTGAGAAGTGGATGCATAGAGAGCGCTCAGTTGGAGATCTCCACGCCTCCAAAGACAACCGTGCCGGTGACGATCAAGGTTTTTCGTTTGGCGCCCGAGGGGTCAGGGGCGGACGAAATGTGTGTCTTGTCCGAATAGCCGCCGAGGACCGGGATGCTAGTCGAATGTACATTCCACACCTCTGGCACGCGAATCTCCGCGCCGCCAAAGATGCAATTGACCTCAATGGTGGCCTCTTCGCCATCGATATTGGCGTCGCGGAGATCGAGCTCGGCGCCGCCAAATATGCAAGTTGCTCTGCCTCCCCGGAACGCCTGACTTTTAATGCGCCGTTCAATCCCTCCGAAGATCGCAATGGCGTTGAAAATGTCGGGGCTATCGGTACTGACGGCGCTTCCTTTCACCACGATGGGAGGTTTCAAGGCGCTCCACATGAGAATCAATCCAACCGCAATGATCGCCAGCGGCCACAGATCAACGAAGCGGAGATGGGTAATGCCGAGATTGTTCAGTTGGAAGATCGTCCCGACGACGATAAGAATTGCGCCCCAGGCGCGAGTGGAGCGGGTAAAGAGGTGTCCGACACCGAAGAAAACCAGGATCATGGGCCAAAAGCGGAACAACGAGCCGAGGACAATAAACCTCATGTGATCGAGGAGCAGCGCGACACCAGCCACGACGATGAGAGCACCCCAAACTACGCCCACGCGTGAAGCTTCCGGCTGTCCCTTACCTCTGATCATGATTCCGGCTAGCAACCGATGATTCCGGCCACCGAATTTCTGGCCGTCGTCCGGATGCGAGCGGCTCTCACGGTCATCCATTGTCAGTCTCCCGTCCACGGAAATCGGAATCGCGAAATTGGTTATCGTTCGTGGAGCGCGCGGAGGGCGGCCGTAGAAGGGCGATGCCAATGATTACGGCCACCATCGCCGTGAATAATACCAAGATACGCGAGATGAGTGAGAAGTAGTCGACTTGATGGAGCGCGAACGCGCGGGCCACATTTAGGAACGATAGCCCAACCGCCGGCACGAAGCCGAAGAAACCTTGGCCGAGCTTTTCCGCGAGTGGAAAGAGGGGTTGCACCAGAAAATCGAGGTCGGCCACGAGTGCTACAAAGCCCAGCGTCACTAAGATTCTTCCAAGATAACCCTTGCGTCCGTATCCAGCATGTAGCTCCGTTGCCATGCTTGCCTCCAAAACGGGCGGTTTGTCTGCCCAGGGGCGAGATTACGCAGTGTCGGGGAGGTGTGCATTTGCTTTTCGGCGGGCAGGGTAAAATTACCGGCCAGTGGCGGCTGTCATCGGCGAAAAAAGTGGGGGAGGCCCGGGCCTGGGCGGGTACTAGGTCCCTCTTGCAAATTCGCGCGATTCACCATAAGGTATGCGCACTAAGTAGTGGTTTTTCCTACCCTTGGTGCCGAGGAAGTCTTGCGGCGAACGGAGATGGTCTTGCCAACAGAAATTGCAAACGCCAGAGTTGGCGAACGCTGGCGCTGGCTTCTATATGTTGCGCTTGCTCTTGCGGGCGGGTTGCTCACGTTCGTTGGAGCACGCGCGCAGCAAAAAGCCACCGACGATGCTACCTTCCGCAAACTCATCGATGCGTATTGCGCCGCCTGGAGCACCGGCAACGCAGACAATCCGGCGCGATTTTATGCCAAGGAGGACGGCCTCGTATTTTATGACGTCGCTCCGTTTGCGTATCACAGTTGGAAGGAATACCACGAGGGAGTGAAGGCGGCGATTTTCGACAATATGGAAAGTGGATCGCTGACTGCGGGGAAGGATCTGAAGGTGCGGCGGCGCGGCACAGTGGCCTGGACGACAGTTTCCATGCATTTATCCGAAAAAACAAAAGACGGTAAGAATGTAGAAACAGAGATACGGTATACAGGTATTTGGGAGAGGCGGCAGTCGGGCTGGCTTCTGGTGCATGAGCATCTATCCGCACCGTTGAGTGGGAATTAAGACTTAGGAAGGCTTGGGAACGGGCGACTTGCCCGTGTAAGAACGATGTTTAAGACTCTGCGGTACTACTGGAACGTTGCGCGCGGGTATCGCTTGAAACCTTGGAAGAGCCCGTACTTGCGCTGGCGATTTGAGACATTCCTTGGCAAAGAAGGGGCAAATCTGGACGCGCGAAAATTCTTCCGTCTTTCCTGGAAATACCGTTCGAACATGATGAGTTTCGTGGACTGGGCCGCGGAACGGCGGCGCGTTCAGCGTCATGCTCGCCGCCACGCCTGACTCTCGCCATCCTTCTCTTGTTCATGGCACGCAATCACCAAAGGCACAATTCGGCGCTTGGACGTGTGGGGAGGCGTATGATTTGAAGGGAAGGAGGATCCGTCCGTGAGCGAGTTGAAGATCCTCCAGAAAACCGACGAACTACACGAAGGGCGCTGGTGGGAGCCGGAGCCAGGCGGCCGCGTGCATTGTTACCTCTGTCCACGCCATTGCCACATTCATTCGGGACAATCGGGGTTTTGTTTCATCCGTGTCAATCAAGGCGGAAAGCTTTACAGCTTGGGCTATGGAGCTCCTGCAGCGCTGCAAGTCGATCCCATTGAGAAAAAACCGCTGAACCATTTTCTTCCGGGGACCCGTGTGTTCAGTATGGGAACGGCGGGCTGCAACATGGGATGCTTCTTTTGCCAGAACTGGGATATTTCCAAGTCGCGGCAGGATCAGGTGAGGTCACAGCATATTGCTCCCGAAGATGTCCCGCTGCTGGCTCTGCAACATGGCTGCGATTCGTTGGCGTTCACTTACAACGAGCCCACCATTTGGGGCGAGTATGTCATCGATATTTGTGCGGCAGCGAAGGAATACGGGTTGAAAACGGTGATGGTTTCGAATGGCTACATTACCTACGAGGCGTTTCACGATATCTATGACCACATCGACGCGGCGAACATCGATTTGAAGGCTTTTACGGAGGGGTTCTACGGGAAGACCACGCTGACGCATTTGCAGCCGGTTCTCGAAACTCTTGCGTGGCTGAAGAAAGAGACGAACGTCTGGTTTGAAATCACGAACCTGATGATTCCCACGTTGAACGACGATCCAGCGGAGACACGCAAACTTGCAGAATGGGTCCTGACGCATCTGGGGCCGGACGTGCCGTTGCACTTCACGGCGTTCCATCCGGATTTCAAGCTGCAGGATAAGCCGCGAACGCCGCCAGAGACACTGCACCGAGCGCGAGCTATCGCTCTCGAAACGGGCCTTCATTACGTATACGAAGGAAATATTTACAGCGACGGCGCGCACACGTCTTGCCCTCAATGCGGCGAGTTGCTGATCCGGCGTTCCTGGCATGATGTGCTCGAAGACCGTTTGGTGCGGGGTGCATGTCCGAAGTGTTCGTCACTCATCCCGGGCGTGTGGGAAAAGTCTGGGAAGCCGTTATCACGCGGGACGAAGGGGAGAAGTACAGCCGGGGATTACGATCATTTGAATTTGTAGCCGACGAAAATACGCTGCGATTTTTGAGCTTCTAGGGGTGGAACGAATAGTAGCCCGGCCCCACGCGCATTCCGTGATGCCACGCGACGGGAAAAAACCACCAAACCAGCGTTCCCAGAAGGGCTTGTCCCACGGTGAGCGGTAGAATGTTGCGTTCACGAGAGAAGAGCCAGCTCATTGCCGTGCCGCCGATAAAAGTCAGCGGCACGAGAACCGGATTGGGCCAGTGCAGAGCGGCAAAAATGGCGCCGGCCAGTAGGGCGGCCAGGCGAGGGTTCTCGAGCGCATAGAGGAGCCTATTCGTCAGGTAGGAATTCAAAGCAACCTGTTGCAACAGACAAAAAGCGAAGTAGGTGAAGAAACGCCAGGGCTCCGCGACGCGAGGCGGAAATCGGTGGAAGGCGCCTAGCCATAGGCCTGCCGCGCAAACACCAATGACCAAAACTGCGTAAATGATCAGTCCCTGCCGCGTTGCCGGCCAAAGATTATCCGCCCTCCAACCCAGCGTTTTGGGAGTGTCTCGATGAAGCACGATGCTGGCCAGGAGCCAGATCGGGAAGACGATCCACGAATTTGGTTTCGCAGTCTGAAGCTGCCAAATGTACCAGGCAATGTATCCGGTTAACCCAAGTGCCTCCACAATCGTCAACACACGGTAGCTGGTCTTAGGCATCGGCCTCGGTCGCTAATAGGCCGGGGTCGTCTGACCCGCCGAGCTTCAGCAGACGCAGCGTGCTTTCGAAAAGCTGCTCGATTTCCGCCTCGCTCGCAAGTTTGGGTGCCAGCAGTTTGTCCAAATCGAAATCGGGGAATCCGCGGCTGGTTACCCGCTCTGGGAGCGACGCCCGTAGCTGCTTCGAACTCATCACGCCGGCGGCCTGAACTTCCTCAAAGACAGCTCGTCGCAGAGGGTCCAGAAAATCGTTCGCCTGCAAAAGTCGGCAGATTTCCAGTCGCGTGCCCGGCTTTACGAGCACGGAACAGAGCAGCCGCAGAGTATTGCGCTCCATTTGCTCACGGTTTGGCGGCTTGAGAATAGGTTTCGATTTCATGTTAGACGAGACCGGAGGAATGCGGTATCTCCACTCGCTCACCGAGCATCTAAATTGAGAAAATCATTCTAGATGAGATGATGGTAACGAGGGTGGGGTTGCGTTCGGAGGAGCGATCGGCATGGAACAGAGGCACCGGGTCGCAATCCTTGGCGGGGGATTCGGAGGATTGAACGCCGCGCAGAAACTCAAGCATGCGCCGGTGGATGTTTCGTTGATCGATCGCCGCAACTTTCATCTTTTCCAGCCGCTGCTGTACCAAGTTGCCACAGGCTCGTTATCGCCGGGCGAGATTGCCGCTCCGTTGCGCGGCGTTCTGAGCAAGCAGAAAAATGCGCAAGTGCTGCTCGGGGAAGCGGCGGATATCGAGCCTGACGCAAAGCGGGTCATTTTGCGGGACGGGGCTGTGTTTCCGTATGACTCCCTGATTGTCTCAACCGGTTCGCAGACTTCCTACTACGGCAATGATGATTGGCGGCAGTGGGCGCCCAGCCTGAAGTCCGTCGAAGAAGCCACTGCCATCCGGCACAAGATTCTTTACGCGTTTGAATGCGCCGAGCGTTCGGCGAACGAAGAAGATGCGCGGGCCTGGCTCACGTTCGTCATTGTTGGTGCGGGTGCGACCGGGATGGAGCTTGCTGGTGCGCTCGCTGAGATCGCCAATGAAACGCTGAAGAATGATTTTCGCCACATCAACCCACGCGCGGCGCGGATTATTCTCATGGAAGGCGGCCCGCGCGTCCTCACGGCGTTTCCCGAGGATCTCTCGGCGAAAGCGGAAAAGCTTGTTTCCGGCCTCGGCGTCGAGGTGGACAAGAATGTGATGGTGACGTGCATCGATGCTGACGGCGTTACCTATAAATCTGGAGATGAGTCAAAGCGTCTGCGGGCAAAAACCGTGCTGTGGGCCGGCGGTGTAACCACTAACGAGTTCGGCAGAAAACTCAGCGAACGCACTCAAGCGGAGACGGACCGCAGCGGCCGCATCAAAGTCAATCCGGACCTCACTATTCCTGGCTTCCCGGACATCTTCATCGTTGGCGATCTGGCGTTTTCTTTGGGAAAAGATGGGAAGCCACTGCCGGGCGTGGCGCAAGTGGCCATTCAGGGCGGAGCCTACGCCGCAAAAACGATTCGCTCCCGCTTGGCAGGGAAGAAGGAGACGAAGCCATTTCATTATTTCAACAAAGGCGACATGGCTGTAATCGGACGCGCCGCAGCTGTGGCTAACATTTTTGGGTTTCACCTCGCAGGTTTTTTCGCATGGATGACCTGGCTGTTTATCCATTTAATTTACATCGTGGAATTCCAGAGCCGCGTGTTGGTGTTTGTGCAGTGGGGCTTTGAGTATTTGACCTTCAGCCGTGGGGCGCGGCTTATCACCGGTGTCGCCGCCACAGATTCGCTCGACAAACGGGAAGCTCTATCCAACATGAACAACATGGGAGATGGGCGATGAGCTCACCGGATGCACTTCACACCTCTCAGTGCTAGAATCCACGCGGCACGTAGGAGCGTGGAGTGAAGATAGCTCAGGATGGAATTGTTTCGGTGAGACGACTGAACAAAAGTCTAATCCTCGGTGTGGCGATCGTTTTTCTTGCTGCGATAGCGAACTCGGCGGACCGGTCACAACAATCAGATACCCCAGATCCGGCCGTCGAGCGGGGCCACAAGCAGTTCGGGCAGGCTTGCGGATTTTGTCACGGCGCGGATGCCACCGGCGCTCGCGGGCCAGATCTGTTGCGCTCGACGCTCGTGGCGCATGACGTTAAAGGCGACCTTATTGGCGACGTAATTCGTCACGGCCGGCCGGATAAAGGTATGCCGGCGATGCCCTTGACAGATGAGCAGGTGAGCGATATCGCCGCGTTTCTTCACGCACGCGCGGTCGAAGCAATGCGCTCCAGCGGACTGCCCAGCGTGTACCCGGTTGAGAAAATGCTCACAGGCAATGCCGAGGCAGGGAAGGCGTTTTTCAATGGCGCTGGCGGCTGTAACAAGTGCCATTCCCCGACTGGAGATCTGGACAAGGTCGCGAGTAAGTACTCTCCAATCGAACTGGAAGCACATATGCTCTATCCCGACGGCAAGCACACCACGGCGGTGGTGACGTTGCCTTCTGGCGAGCAAATCAAGGGGCCGCTCGCGCATGTCGATGATTTTGAGATTGCGCTGCGCGACGGTGCGGGTTGGTATCGCTCGTTCTCGCGCGAGCAGGTGAAGGTAGAGCTGCAGGATCCGCTGGCGGCCCACCGTGAGATGCTGGGCAAGCTTACGCAGGCCGATATGCACAACCTCTTCGCGTACTTGGAATCTTTAAAGTAGAAAACAAGGTAGCGACAAATTCTAGGACAGGAGACGGAATGCTTCTTAACTTCCGTTTGGGGACTAAGGACGCGCGCAACACCGATAGGAGCATTGGCAAACGCGATGGTCATTTTTTCGCGGTAAAACGAGCATGTGCTGTGCTCTCGCTCTTGCTATTCATGCTATCGCTGGGGCCAGCGGTCGCTTCAGCACAAGGGCTCGACCCTGCGGCGCTGCTCAAGCCTCCCACCGATACCTGGCCAACCTACAACGGAGACTACTCCGGAAAACGCTTCAGCACGCTGGACCAAATCAACGCAGGGAATATCCATTCACTCACTCTCGCGTGGGTTTTTCAGACGCACAGCGCCGTGATCAAATCGACGCCTCTGGAAGTGAACGGTATTCTCTACTTCTCGGTTCCCGACAACGTATGGGCAGTCGATGCCCGCTTTGGGCGTCAGATCTGGCACTACGAACGAAAGTCCGAAGGCGACAAAATCGGCCATCGCGGGCTCGCGATGTACAAAAACTGGCTGTACTTCACGACGCCCGACGCGCACTTGGTCTGTCTCGATGCCAAGGATGGCACGGTGCGCTGGAATGTCGAGCTTGCCGATCCGAAACTCGAGTATTTTTCGACGATGGCGCCGCTGGTCATACGCGATCACGTGATCGTGGGAGTTTCGGGAGACGTAACGGATGTTCCCGGCTTCCTCGAATCCATCGATCCCGAGACAGGCAAGATCCAGTGGCGCTGGAACACAGAACCGGAACCAGGTCAGCCGGGCTCCGAGACTTGGCCCAAGGATAGCGACGCGATCCTGCACGGCGGTGGCATGACGTGGATGACAGGCACCTATGATCCTGAGCTTAATTTGCTCTATTGGGGTACGGGCAACCCGAATCCTGTTCTTGTGGGCGAGAGTCGCCCTGGCGACAATCTCTACACCTGCTCGATCGTGGCTCTGAATCCGGACACGGGGAAGCTCGCTTGGTATTTTCAGCCGTCGCCGCACGATGTCCACGACTGGGATGCCGTCGAGACACCGGTTTTGTTCGACGCTGAGTTCAAGGGCAAACGGCGCAAGCTTTTGGCGCAGGCCAGCCGCAACGGGTTTTTCTTTGTGCTGGATCGATCGAATGGAGAGCATCTGGTTACTTCGGAGTTCATCGAGCAAACGTGGGCGAAAGGGGTTGACTCTCGTGGACGCCCGGTCGCCAAGCCCGAGGCCGCTCCGAGCCCAGACGGCGCGCTGGTCGAACCTGGTTCGGATGGATCCACGAATTGGATGGCGCCAAGCTTTGATCCGCAGACGGGGTTGTTTTATGTCAACTGCCGTCGCCTCTTCAGCGTTTTTTACGCCACCGTCACCGGAAAAGCGGAGGGTTGGGGAGGACGCGACCGCAACCTGTGGGCCAATTCCACTTTGCGAGCGCTTGACTACCGCACCGGTAAAGTCGTGTGGAACCACGAGCTCGGTGACGGAGAAAGTCTCGCTGGGGTTCTTACGACGGCCGGACACCTTCTTTTCAGCGCCGATAATTCCGGCAATTTGCTGGCTCTCGATCCAGCCAGCGGCAAGACACTCTGGCATTTGAACGGTGGCGGACACATGGCAGCTTCGCCGATGACGTACGAACTCGACGGGCGGCAGTTTCTCATTCTCCCGGTGCAGGACATACTGTATGCGTTCGCGCTGCCCGCAACTCAGGCGCAAGTACCTGCCGCTCCGACTCATAACATTCGTTAAGTTTCGCTAAATAGCCCGTTCAAATCTTATTATTTGACACTCCGGTCAGCGGTTTGTAGCCTTCCACACTCACAACCTCGATGGGGCTGTAGCGCGAATCGTGAGTCGAGGCGGCGTACCGGCTCCCTAACGAGAAGGTTTCTGGCGTGCGAGCCCCGAGCATGGCAAAATCAGTCTGTCCAAGAGCAGCCAGAATTGATCCACGGCATGAAAACCGAATTTCTCAAATCATCGGGCCAGGTTTCCATCTCCAGAGACGGCGATGTTCTGGCGGAATCGCAGATTTCGGAGATTGTGAAAGATGTTCTGGCGAACACTCCCTTTATCGACATTCATACGCATCTGTATCCCCCGGCCTTCGGCAAGCTTGGATTGCGGGGCATCGATGAACTGGTGACCTATCATTACCTGGAAGCGGAACTCTTCCGTTCTTCCGATATCACTCCTGAGAGATATTGGACGCTTTCCAAAAAAGAGAAAGCGGATGTCATCTGGCGGGCTCTGTTCGTCGACACTACGCCTGTTTCGGAGGCCACACGCGGCGTCATCGCGGTCCTCAAGGCTTTCCAATTACCTACGGATAGTGCGGACTTAACTGACGCCAGGAGCTTCTTCGAAGGGCAATCCATCGAATCGCACGTTCAGAAAGTGCTCGACATGGCGGGTGTCAGCACAGTGGTCATGACCAATGATCCGCTCGATCCGGAAGAATCCGCGATCTGGTTGAAGGGAGTCGCCCACCACAGACAATTTCGCAGCGTCTTGCGCCTGGATCGCATTCTGTGCACCTGGTCTGCCCACTGGCGGGTGCTGGCGAGTCAAGGCTACCGGGTGGACGAGCAGGCCTCGGGGAAATCCGCGTCGGAGGTGCGGCGTTTCTTGACGGACTGGTACGGGCACATGCAGCCCGTTTACATGGCGGTGTCGCTTCCCGACACTTTCGCGTATCCCCAGGAGACCGTCGGAAATCGATTGCTGACAGAGGCGGTGCTCCCGGCTTGTCGTGAATTGGATTTGCCTTTGTCGCTCATGATCGGTGTTCGCAGACAGGTGAATCCGAGGTTGCGTTTAGCGGGCGACGCGGTGGGCAGAGCCGATCTCCGAGCCCTTGAGAATTTGTGCCGGGAGTTTCCCCTCAATCGCTTCCTCGTGAGTGTGCTCAGCCGGGAGAATCAGCACGAACTTTGCGTATACGCGAGAAAGTTCAGCAACCTCATGCCTTTCGGGTGCTGGTGGTTCATGAACAACCCTTCGATTGTGGAGGAGATCACTCGCGAACGGATCGAGATGCTGGGGACAAGCTTCATTCCGCAGCATTCCGATGCGCGCGTGCTCGAGCAGGTCATCTACAAATGGCACAACACGCGCCGAACGATAGCGCGGGTCCTCGCCGACTCCTATCGACTACTCCTCCAAGACGGGAGGCGTGTTACTCGCAGTGACATCCAGCGGGATGTTACACGATTCTTCCGTTCGAACGCCGAAGCATGGACTGGCCTGCAAGAGTCTTTTTCCGGTGAGACCAGGGGAACTTAGAACGCGGCTTTCTTGGCGACGAACTCTACCCTGCACAATAGCCATGTGAGAATACCCTACGAAGAAATGCTTGATAGTCTGTTGCGGGTGCTGCTCAAGCTCGGATTTGAGCAGCAACGCGCCCAACTCTGCGCGCGCCTTTTCACGGACGCCAGCCGGGACGGCGTCTATTCGCACGGATTGAACCGTTTTCCGCTATTCGTTCGAATGATCCGAAGCGGAATCATCGATGTGCACGCAGAGCCGGGGCTGGTCGGAGCCTTTGGTTCGCTCGAGCGGTGGGACGGCAATAGCGGTCCCGGCAATCTAAACGCGTACCGCTGCATGGACAGGGCCATCGCCCTCTCTCGCGAGCATGGAATCGGTTGCGTCGCCCTCTCCAACACCAATCATTGGATGCGCGGCGGGAGCTACGGCTGGCAGGCCGCTGACGCCGGAGTCATCGGAATTTGCTGGACCAACACGCTGCCGAATCTTCCGCCGTGGGGAGCAAGCGATCCGCGCGTCGGCAACAATCCCATGATCATCGCCGTGCCGCGGGCAAAAGGCCATGTGGTTCTTGATATGGCCATGTCGCAATTCTCTTACGGCGCCCTAGCGTCCTATCGAATGCGCGGAGAACAATTGCCCGTGGAAGGGGGCTTTGATGTTGCCGGGGAGCTCACAAGGGATCCGGCAGAGATAGAAGCATCGAAACGGCCTTTGCCCATTGGTTATTGGAAGGGTTCCGGTTTGTCGCTCATGCTGGATATAGTCGCTGCGCTGCTCTCCGGCGGCTCCGCAACGTTTCAGATACCGGCCGACCCGGAAAAGGAGACAAAGCTCTCACAGGTGTTCGTAGCGATCGATCCGAACACCGTGGGGCAGGGAAGTGGCGCGGAAAGTTTGACCGACCAGATCGTGCAACATTTGCATTCACCCGCGGCCGCTGCTGGAGGGCAAGTCCGATACCCCGGTGAACGCGTGCTGCAAATGCGCGAGGAGAATCTGTCGAAGGGCATACCAGTCGAGTCTGCGATTTGGCGTGACGTTCAGGGGTTAATCTAGCCTCCAAATTACCCGATTGCTCTCGAACGAGTACGTAAAGGGCTGCCCGAATCCGCCCGTCGGCGGCCCGGTGATTCACGACAAGATATTTTTCTTTTTGGGGTATCAACGCACCGCATTTCGCAATCTCGTTCTGGGAAGCTCTCACCTGATTTGCCAGACGGACATCACCTTCTTCCTCTCGCCTTTTAGCGAAGGCGCTCCGATTTGCGTTGAACAATCCTTTGTCGTCAAGGTGAAAGGCTACTGACCCGCGCGGGCGTCAACTCTGCCCGGGGAAATTCAGGTCAGGCGTCGGCCCCCGGCCCGATCGCCACGACGAAATAGGATGCGGGCGTCAGTCCAGCATTCTGGATTCCGTGCTCGTCGTTGGAGTGCACGAATCCCACGGAACCCGGTCCGAGACGGTGACTCTTCCCGTTCACTGTTATTTCCACCGTTCCTTCGCGAATTAGCCACATTTCCGAGTGCACGTGGTGGTGCGGCGGGTGTGGCGCGGCGCCCGGTTGAAGCGTAGTTTCGTGCACTTCCATCTCTTCTCCTGTCGCGAGCTTGCCTTTCAGCACGTCGCGAATCTCCGCGTTGTTCGGCGTGCGAATGCGCAGTTTCTCGAAAGGATACATCGCCGATGGCATCGCTTTGTGTTCCTGCGCGGAAGCCTCAGTTGGAAGCAGTGCCGGAATCAACACCGCCGGAAGCATCGAACACAATTCACGCCGCGAAACGCCCATGATCTCTCCTTTCTTCTCCTCATCCCTTGTAGGGGCACAATACATCGTGCCCTCTTCTCTGCGCCGTCTGTGTCTCTGCGACCTCCGTGTAAAATTCTTTTCCTTCGCTTCCACGTCGCAGCCCTGCCCAAATCCGAACCAGAGAATGTGCACCCCGGCCGGGAATGTCAATAGTCGGCTCTCCGCCAGACGAGCAGGCCAACGCCTCAACACCACCCACCGTCATTTCGAACGGAGCAGGCCGACGCTTTTTCCTCACGTTTGCTCCTGTACACTCTTCCGCATCCCGCAGCGTTCGCGGGATGAAACGTGTCGGCCTGCGTAGGGAGAACCGCTGCCCTATCGCACGCCTGTTGTGTCGATAGGGCGTGGTAATGTTTGTGCCACTATGCTCGACTGGTCAAAAATACACACTTACGCTGAACAGCCGTGGAAGAGTTTCGAAGAGCTATGCTATTAAATTGCGTTCCGCAAGCCGGCCGGGTGGCCGCCCTAAACGCGCTGAGATGTCGGGTGTGGCTGATGCGATGGTGCCGGGGGCCAGAATCGAACTGGCTACGCCCGCCTTTTCAGGGCGGCGCTCTACCACTGAGCTACCCCGGCACTTGCTGTTTAGAAATTGTATGGGGTGCGGCGCGATTGTGTCAATTCGGGGCGTTTGCATGTCCTGCATCGAAGAGCAGGCGCTCTAGAGCCCCGGTTGCGGCATGTTAGGGAACTCACCACTCCGACGAAAAAAGCCGCAGCGCTGCCGTATCGCTGCACTTTTGATACTTTGCATAGGCCGTGGCGGCGCGTTTGCGAATTTCTTCTTTCGATTCCTGCTGTATCCAGCCGTCGAGTGCTGCCTTCAGCGTATAAGCCTCAGGAGCCATTAGCCCATTCGTCCACAAAAGTGGCGTAGCTCCCGACGCGCGAAGGAGATCCCGGAAATACGACCTGCTGGCGCAAGCCAGGACGATTGCGGAACGCGTCGATTCGGAGTGGCCCCCGAAATCCACCGTCAGTGGGAAATCCATCAGCCCATCGTGCCCGACATACACAACAAGATCGGCGGTTGCCGGGACTTGAAAGCCGACGCCCGCGATCACTCCGCCAGCGGCGGCCTCCTTATCGGGAATCCCGGCCGACGCACGAAAAAAGTCTGTCAATGCCTGCTTGATTTCGCTGCCGCGGTAAGCATCCGCAACAACTAACACTTCACCGTTTTGATTCCGAAAAATGCTTCTCTCGAGGATGAACGCGTTTGGTTGCTTGAAAGAATGAACTTCCTTCCATTCCGCCGTACGCTTAAAGAAAGTGCGCACGCCAAACGCTGCGCCCCAGTAAAGGTTGCGCGCCGCGTCATCTCCGTTTCCTAACGCGGCGGCAACGGGGACGATGCCTTGATGCTCATTGTCGGCAAGGGCTACAAAAACATGGACAACGCGTGGTTTAGTCTGGCCGGCAGCATAGCCGGTGCAACAAAATAAGAACATTCCTAGAGCGAGGATGCTCTTGCGCATGATCACTGCGCCGACTCGTCGAACTCCTTCATCCAGCTCTTGCCCTTGAGGACTTCGCGCGGGCGCGTCCCGTCAGGCGGGCCGACGATGCCATCTTTTTCCATGATGTCAATCAAATGGGCAGCGCGGCCATAGCCGATCCGCAGCCGCCTTTGCAAGGTGGAAGTCGATGCGCGACCCATTTCACAAACCACGCGAACGGCGTCCTGGTAGAGAGCGTCGTCCACAACTTCGCCGCCGGGCTCCGCGTCGTCTCCAGCTTCGCCTTCCACCTTTCCATTCTCATCCTTCGGTGTTTCCAGAAGTTGCTCGTTGTATTTCGCCTGCGCCTGCTCCCGCCAGAAATCGCAAACGGAAGTAATCTCGTCTTCCGAGACCAGAGGCCCATGAATCCGGTGCAACCGGGCCGAGCCCGCCGGCAGATAAAGCATGTCGCCCTTGCCCAGCAGCGATTCCGAGCCATTCGAATCAAGAATCGTTCGCGAATCGACTTTACTGGCCACGCGGAACGAAATGCGCGCGGGGAAATTCGCTTTGATCAAGCCCGTGATTACGTCCACCGACGGCCGTTGGGTAGCCAAAATCAGATGTATTCCCACCGCGCGCGCCATCTGCGCCAGCCGCGTGATGGACTCTTCCACATTGTTCGTGTCCACCATCATCAAATCGGCGAGTTCGTCGATCACGATCACCAGGTAGGGAAGGGGCTTGTGTTCACTTTCCTCGACGTTGTCGAAGAGCGAGAGCGATTGCGCCTTCTGGAACGTGCGATTGTACTGGTCGATGTTTCGCACGCCCCGTTGCGCCAGAAGCTTCAGGCGCTTCTCCATCTCCTGCGTCGCGTTGCGCAGAACGTTCGAAGCGATTTTCGGATCGGTGACCACGGGCGCGATCAAATGGGGAATGTTCTCGTAAAGGTTCAGCTCAAGCCTCTTCGGATCCACCAGCACCAATTTCACGTCGTCCGGGCTCGCCTTATAAAGAATCGACATCATCAGTGAGTTGATGAAGACGCTCTTCCCGGTGCCCGTCGATCCCGCAATCAGCAAGTGGGGCATCGCCGCCAGATCCGTAACGCGAATTCGGCCGTGCAAATCGCGTCCCATCGCCAGCGTCAACTTGCTCGGCGAATTCGTGAACTCTGTGCGCCTCGATAATCTCTCGCAGCGCAATGGTCTGCCGGGTGATGTTCGGGACTTCAATTCCAATCGTTGATTTGCCGGGGATGCGCTCGATCAAAATCGATTCCGCCTGCAGCGCCAGGCACAAATCCTCCGTCAGCCCGATGATCCGGCTGTACTTGATTCCCGCCTCAGGCTTGAACTCGAACGTGGTTACAACCGGGCCCCGGATTGATCTGCGTCACGCGTCCTTGAATGTCGAATTCGAGGCACTTGGCTTCAATCGCGCGCGCGCGGTCCTTCAATTCATCTTCATCAAGCTTCTGGCCACGCTCTCCCTCTCGCAGCAGCGAGGGAGAAGGAAGTTTATAGTTGGGATTGCCCTTGGCGATCTTTGGCTCGCCAGTCTTCTTGGCGACGGTTTTCTCCGGCCCCACAAAGAGAATCGGTTCCTTCCGCCGGCCCGTCACTTCCTTTTCCTGCTCTTCCTCTTTTTCCGAGTCAAATACGTCGCTCTCATCCGCAAGTTGAATCGTCTTGCGGGCTCATTCGTCACGGCGGCAGTGCCAAACGATTGCGGCGCGACCGGCTTTCGGCCGGAAATTCGCGTCTCCTCGACCCGCCGCCGCATCCGCTCCTGTTCTCGCTCTTCCCGCCACGAATGCCAGCGCGCCGCCGCTTTCTGCAGAATACCGAGTCTTTCGACGGCGCCGATCGGCCCCTTCGGCCCTGTCGCCCAAGCGTGCGTGCCAGCAAACGAAAATCTCGTAGCCATAAACAATGCGGTGAAAAAAGCGCCACGGCGACCAGCCGTCGCCCCCCAGAAATTGAATCCGGTAAGCAAGCTGTTGGAAATCAGCGATCCCAGCATTCCGCCCGGCGGGTATCGCGCCACGCAACTGAGGAAAGTGCCAGAAAGATAAAAGGGAAGGCAGTGACAGCAGCAACAATGCATAGCCGACCAGTGTGGCCACCTGCGAGTCGATAGCCCGGCTGCGGAACCACCTCCATCCAAGCACTCACATCGCTACGGGGAGCAAAAACGCCGCAAAACCAAAGATTTGGAACAAGGCATCGGAGCCATAAGCCCCCACTGGTCCAATCCAATTTCGCGCCGGGCTGCCATCCGTCGGGGGCGCAGCGACGTTGAACGCCGCATCGTGCGGCGAATAGGAAATCAGCGCCAGCGCCATCAACACGGCCAGCGTGATACACAAAAACCCAATCAGCTCATTGAGCCGTTTGTTTTCGGTCGGAGTCAGCAGACGCACAGAGTTCTCCTCAGCTTTTTGGGGAAGGCTGAGTGGTGCGCACGGGCACGTTGGCGCTATCGCGCACCCGTGTGGAGGAACGCTAAAACCAAAACGATGATACCAAACAGCAGCCGGTAGAAAACAAATACTTTGAGCGTGTGTGTTTGCAAATAGCGCAGGAAAAACGCAATCACGAAATATCCTGCCACGCCCGAAACCAGAATGCTGATCACCAGAGTCGAAATCGGCAAGTCCAGCCCGCCCGCTTTGTGCAGTTTGATCAGCTTTGGCAGGTGTGAAACCACTGCTCCTGCAATCAGCGGCGCGGAAAGCAGAAACGAAAACCGCGTCGCCGCCTCCCGCGTAAATCCCCGAAAAAGCCCCGCCGTGATCGTGATTCCCGAGCGCGACACGCCGGGGCAAAGCGCCAACGCTTGCGCAGCGCCAATCGTCACCGCATCGCCCAAGTTTGACTGCTCGATCGGCCTCGCCAGCCGAGATTTCGAATCCGCCCACCACATCACCAGCGCGATGGCAATCAGCGAAATCGCAATCACATACGGCGTGCGAAATCGTTCCTCAATCGTTTTGTTCGAACAGCGCCCCGAGAATCCCGCCGGGGATGGTCCCAATCACCATGATACCAGAACAGTTTCCGATGCTGCGCCTACCTCTTCGGCGAGGGCACTTGCCGGATACTTCAATCCCAAACCGCAGAGGGTCAGTGTCAGCCAGTCCTTGAAAAAATAGAGAAGCACGGCAACCAGCGTTCCCGCGTGCAAGCGCGACGTCGAACGCCAGCCCTGGATCCGTCCATCCCAGCAGCCACGGAAATAAAGTGAGGTGCGCCGTGCTGCTGACCGGCAAGAATTCGGTGAAGGCTTGCACTAGGGCGAGAATAATCGCCTGGTACAGGGGCATTTGGTCTAGGTTTCCTTTTGCGCCGGCGCCGGTTTGCCGCTGCCTGGCAAGATTTTGCGCATCTCGTAGGCGTCTAGCCGGCCCAGATAGTAGCGCTTCAAGACCGCTTCGATACGATAGCCGTGCCTCTTCCAGAACGCAACAGCCGCCTCGTTGTCGATTGCTGTTTCCAGCAGGATAGAGCGCACTCCGCGCAACGCCAGATTCTTTTCGCTCTCCCCGAGCAGCGCCGAACCAACTCCCTGCCGCCGATGCGCTTCAGCGACATCCAGAGTGATGATATGTGCCAGGGGAGGATTCTCCTCCGTCAAGATAAACCCCGCGATTCGGGCGCCGTCCACACGCCACAACGCAATCCGCGCTGGCAATGGTCAAAAAATAGTGCAGTGTCGTCTTCGAATAGGAAATCCCGGCAGGGAAGCAGGATTGATCCAGCCGGTGCAAGGCGGCGAAGTCGTGCGGTTCATAAGACCGAAGCGTAACCGCCATCCCGCGATTCTACGCCACCCGGGGCAAAAAGTTGGGGCACGATATATCGTGCCCCAACGGTTTCCACTCCAGCTGTGACCACAGGGTTGTTCTACAGCTTTACGGTTACGGTCTTTACCTCGGTGTAGTTCGACAACGAGTATTCGCCGAGTTCGCGCCCTATCCCCGACTGCTTGAATCCACCAAACGGCGCTCCTGCATCGAACACATCGTAACAATTTACCCAGACTGTTCCTGCGCGCACGTTGTCCGCGATGGCGTGTGCCTTGCTGATGTCCTTGGTCCACACCGCCGCCGCCAATCCATATGCGCTCTTGTTCGCTCGCGCCGAAACCTCCTCAATCGTCTTGAACTTCAAGATCGACATCACCGGCCCGAAGATCTCTTCCTGCGCGATGGTCATATTGTCGGTCACGTCGGCAAACACCGTCGGCTCGATGAAGTATCCCTTGTCTCCGACGCGTCCGCCTCCCGTCAGCATCTTGGCGTTTTCTTTCTTGCCCTTGTCGATGTATCCCATCACTTTGTTGAACTGGTCCTGGTCCACTTGCGGCCCTTGCTCTGTCTTCGCGTCGAACGGATTGCCCACGGTCCGCTTCTTGGCTCGCGCCACGCTTCGCTCCACGAATTCGTCGTAAGCCTTCTCCTCGACGAATAACCTCGAGCCTGCGCAGCAGCACTGGCCCTGATTGAAGAACAGCGCAAAGTGCGCCCCCTCGATCGCTTCGTCCATGTCCGCGTCCGCAAACACGATGTTCGGGCTCTTACCGCCGAGCTCCAGCGTTACCCGCTTCAAATTCGTATCCGCCGCTGCCCGCATGATCAAGTGGCCCACTTCCGTCGAGCCTGTGAACGCCACTTTGTCGACGTCCATGTGCCGCGCAAGTGCCGCGCCCGCCGTCGGCCCATATCCGGGCAAAATGTTCACGACGCCCTCGGGGAAACCCGCTTCAAGTATGAGTTCGCCCACGCGCAGCGCCGTTAGCGGCGTCTGCTCCGCAGGCTTCAGCACAACCGTGCAACCAGTCGCCAGCGCCGGCCCCAGCTTCCAAGCCTGCATCAACAACGGGAAGTTCCACGGAATAATCTGCCCTACGACTCCCACTGGCTCATGCTTCGTATAGCAAAAATAATTTCCATTCACGGGAATCGTCTTCCCCTGAATCTTGTCAGCCCATCCTGCGTAGTAGCGATAGCAAGCCACCGTCAGCGGAAGGTCCGCAGCCTTCGCCACCTGATACGGCTTGCCGTTATCCAGCGCCTCGAGCTGCGCCAATTCATCCGCGTGCTTCTCAATCAAATCCGCTAGCCTGTTAATCATTGCTCCGCGCTGCGAAGCGGTCATTTTTCTCCGCCACGCACCCGTTTCGAACGCCGCCCGTGCCGCTGCCACCGCCTTGTCCACATCAGCAGCATCGGCCTCCGCCACTTGCGTAATCACCTCGCCCGTGGACGGATTGATCGTCGGAAAAGTCTTTCCCGAAGCGCTGTTGACCCACTTCCCGTTGATCAGCAGCTTGTTCGCACTGATTTTCACGCTTGGTTCCATTACTGTCGTAGCTGTTGCCATGGAATCCTCCCTATCGGAATCGTCGCGGCGCAGCCAGCCACAACCCGTCACAACAAAGTTGTTCCAGCCGCCGCGAGATGATTGATCTCGTTCGCCGCCATTTGGCGTCGTAGGAGGCCCGTTCGCGCCAATGAAAGGAAGGCAGGGCGGAACCCCTCCAGCCCTGTGGTGCGCAAACGTGCCGCCAGCCGAGAAGCCTATACCCATGCGCGTCGAGAGGCAAGCTGGCATAGAAACCCGCGGCAAGGTGCAGATACACGCTTATTGAGCGGCCCACGCCAGAATGGCGCAGCATTGGAAAAACACACTGGCGCCCCAGGCATTGAACCGTGGAGCGCCTCGAGCGGCGATTCAGCTAGTTTGAGGGAACTTAGTTCGTACTCGCTGCCTGGGCTGCAGTATCTTGCCGCGGCGTCATGGACACCACCACATACTCCCGCTCTTTTCCGTCCCCTTCCGGTACGCGCAACAACAACTTGTCCTTCTGAATTCGGAACTGCGCAGTCTCTCCAATCGGCAACAGCGCGGGGTGCTTTTCGTCCTTGGGGCGGATGCGGTACGTCAGCTTCTCCGTTTGCAGCGTATATTCTTGACACAAAACCTCTTGAGTCTTCTTGTTCTGCGAATCGGTGCCGAGCAGTTCGCCCGTGATGGACTTCGAGTCCTTGGCTTGCATCCCGCACGCGGAAGAGTCCATGCGGACTAGCGTCCCCTTTTGATAGTCGTGTTCCTTCGCCGCGCAAATGCTGCCGAGCAGCAGACAGACAACCAAACTACATGCCTTCTTCATGGCCCGAACCCTCCTCAATTAAAATAATTGCCTACCTCCACGCTGCGGTCGCGGAGTGCATTGCGAAATACAACCGAGGTACATTGAGCCCGGTTCCTATAGAACTGAACGTTTGCCGTGCTTGCTACTCAACGGGTCTTCCATGCACGGCGCACAAGACTTCTTTCCTCGCCTCACTCATTTCCGCGCGAGACTACCGCGCCAACAAGATCCCCCCGCTGGCGACCACGGTATGTTGCACACCGGACTGCAGCGGCACGTTAAGCTCCGGATTTCCCGAAACGAAGTCCCGCACTTGCCCCATCAAGTTAATCGACCATGTCGAACTTCTCGCCCTCCAAAGGCCAAAGTCCAGTCCTGCCCCATAATCAAACGCCGCGCCATTCTTGACGTGAACGCTGTACTTCTGCCCATTTGTGAGTACCTGGCTCTGGAGAAAAAGATTGTATCCGCCGCCTGCGACAACCCACGGACGCAATCGCGCGTTGGGAAGCAACTCCACGCGCAGCCCCGGCGTGAAATACAACGCCGAATAGTTTCGGGGAACAGCCGCCGCCAGCGATTTCACGATTCGGGGAGGTACCACCGTGAATTCCGCTTCGATGCTGGGCTTGAAAAATCGAGAGTGCCAGAGCGCGTGGTCGTAGTGCAGCCCGGCCGCGAACGCTGCTGAAATCTGTACCGTCTCGCCCGGCGCGCCCTGAATGGCCCGGCTTTGGGCAAGACTGCCTCCAAAGAAAACGCCGAATTGCTGTTCTTGTGCGCGAGACGGGACTCCCAGCAGAAGCATGAACAAGCCAGCAAAGCAAACGGCGGGATGAATTGTCAAATGTCTTGTACGGGTTCCTAGCATACGTTTTTCTTCGAGCCCCCGAGGCTCAAGGTGTAATACATTCTAGTGGTCTGGCCGAAATCGAAACATAGTACGGGTGTCCAGTGCCGCACTGAGTTGCCGCTAAGGCTCTCCAATTCAATCACTTCGGGGATTTACTCATTGAAGACACCGCCCACGACCTGCTCTTCGGAGCATCGTGAGCTTCGACCTAAGTTCGCCTAAGGAGCGCACTCTCCAGGAGAGTTATCCACAGGGCCGAAGCGTGTCCTCCACGCCAGACTGTCACGCCAGAATACCTACCCTCCGTAACCTTTTGCCCCCTTCGACAGTTACTATATCCAGAGCCATGATGGCCGTCCGACGACCGGCACAAAAACCCGCGCCGCAAGCCGCGGACGAGCGCCTGCTCGTTCAAGCTGCCCAAAGCGACCCCTCGAAATTCGACGCGCTGTACGAGCTTTATTTCGAACGCGTCTACTATTTCCTTGCCCTCCGCGTCCGCGACCGTGCCACCGCCGAAGATCTCACTTCCGAAGTCTTTCACAAGGCGCTCGCCAATCTTCCCGACTACGAATGGCGCGGCGTTTCTTTCGCCGCCTGGCTTTTCCGCATTGCCTCGAATGCTCTTGCGGATCAGTACAAGCGTGCCTCTCGCGAGCAGCCATCCCCGGAGGACCCGCGATCTGCGGACGCTGAGCCAGACCTATCAAAGCCCGCCTTAGAGACCATCGACCACCACGCCACCCTTTTTCGGCTCGTCGGCCAGCTCCCCTCCGCTCAACAACTCGTCATACACGAACGCTTTGTCGAGCAGCGCACTATCCGCGAAATCGCGGCTCGGTTGAAGAAAACGGAAGGCGCCATCAAGCAGCTTCAATTCCGCGCGCTCCAGACGTTGCGCGCGCAAATGGAGGGTGGCCATGCCTAAGCTCTCTCCTGCCGTTCAACTCGACCGCGCCATCGACGCGCTGTTCGCCGCCTTGCAACCGGAGCCCGCGCAGGACGCCAGTCCCGCCTTGGCCCAGCTCATATCCATCGCGAGTGCCTTACGCGATTTGCCGCGCCCCGAATTCAAGTCAGTTCTAAAGTTCGATTTGCAAAGGAGAACGTCTATGAAAGAAGCAGCAGCTCCATCCCCAGCGCCAACGAAATCCACTCAATTCCGCCGCCCCAATTTCCCTAACATCGCGCCGTACTTCCTCGTCAACGGCGCTCCACAATTTATCGACTTCCTCGTCTCTGCTTTCGAGGGCACTGAGCGCATCCGCGTGCCGCGGCCTGACGGCTCGATCATGCACGGCGAAGTTGCCATCGGCAATTCCGTCATCGAGCTGGGCGACGCCAACGAGCAGTATCCGCAGCGCTCGATGACCACGCACTTGTATGTCCCCGACGCCGATGCTACCTATGCCCGCGCCCTCGAAGCCGGCGCAACTTCCGTCTACGCGCCCACCGACGACCATCCTTCCGGTGACCGTTGGGGAGAGGCAAAGGATCCCTTCGGCAACACCTGGTACATCGCCACACGCAAGGGTTGGGTCGCCGGCCCAGAAGGTGTCCTCACCGTTCAGCCCTATCTCCATCTTCGCAACGCACACGACATGATTCCATTCATCGAAGCAGCCCTCAGCGCTGAAGCTACTGGCGTTCACAAATCACCCGACGGTATAGTCCGGCACGCCACCATCGAAATTGCCGGCGCCACCTTTGAAATCGACGAAGCGCAGGACGAATCGCAAGCCACTCCGTCTTATCTCCACGTCTACGTGCCCGACACCGACGCCGTTTACGCCCAAGCCCTGGCCGCTGGTGCGAAGGGCGTGCACGCGCCGTATACCGCCCCCTACGGTGACCGCGCCGCCTCCATCACCGACCCATTCGGCAACACGTGGTTCCTGGCCACATATCTTGGCTCCAGCGAACCACAGCCATAGTCCCAAAGGCTTTGCGTCAATGAGTGTTTAGTTCAGTGGAAGGATTTTTTTCGGCTTCGGCTTCAACGCGGACAAATCGGCGCATTCCATTGATGGCCGCCTGCGCATGGTGAACTTGCTCGTGAATATCCACCACGGAGCGTCGTTCTTCTTGCGTAAGCGTGGGATTATCTCGGAGAAGCTCAGCGTAACCGAGGATCGCGGTCAGCGGGTTGCTGATTTCATGCGTCGCGCCAAAGGCCAGCCGCCCGAGCGCCGCCATTCTTTGAGATTTCAAAATCTGATTTTGCACGTGCTTGAGGCTTTCCATAGAAGACTCGGTCAAACCGATCAAGCGCAGTAGTTCCCGGTCCATCGACGTGAGCTTCAGAAAGGTCAAAGTGCCCAGAAAAAGCACTGCGCCAAAGATGAGCCGCAGACGAAACAGCACGATCGATTGCGGGTTGTGACGGTCGAAGACTGCGGCAATGGCCAAAAGTGGAAGAGAGATCACTCCGATCATGGCAAGCCGTGCGCTCCACAATCCCCGGCTCTCGGCGGGCACCTCAGAAGGGTTAGGCTGATCTTCTAGCTTTGCACCAAGTGCAGCCGCAACCGTGAGCAAAACCAGCGAGCATCCCCAAGGCAGGTCGTAGAAACTCCCCGTGTAATACAAGCCTCGGTCGATGAAAATGTTTTGCACAAGACTCCCGGCGGCAAAAGCACTCAAAGCAAAGAAAAACAGGCCGTAAAATCTCTTCCAAGAGCCCTCGCTCTTTACATAAAGCATTCCCACAGACAGCAGCACCGCGCAATGTTCAGCCAGGGCCAGCACATAGTACGCGGGGTTGTAGTTGGGATAGTTCGTGATCACCAATTGCCACGGCAACGCAAAATAGAGGTAAAGGCAAACCCACCAGAAGAGCAGAAGAAGAAAGTCCAATCGGCGAAATCTTAGGTCGCCGGAGGCAGATCCTGCTTGCGGCCTCAGCGCGAACGAGGCCAACGTCGGAATCAAAGCAAGAAGAAAAAGTCCATCCCCGGCCACAGGACTGGGCGCGGGGCGGCGGAGCACAACATCGTAGTAGAACCAGACAATTTGCGACAGAAACAGGATGCTAAACCCAGTTTCGTTCAAACTCCAAAACAATCGGAGTGTTCCGCTGGATTGCTTACGGTTGCTGCGAAAAGACAGAATCACCACAAGCGCGAGCAGACAAGGAAAGCTGTCCCCCAGCGCCGTTAGCACCCGGCTGGGTTCCATAAAGGCGGCTGCAGCGGTCTGGGCGAGTGCTAAGCACAGCGCGATCCGCGTCCAGATTGTGTCTATCGTTCGAAGCAACACTTTGTCCCCAATAATGTCCCCAATAACCGCGCGAAGTTTAGGAGGTTACCTCCACAATAGCGGCTGCAGTCGCTGGAAGCACCAGTCTGAAAACCGCTCCACCCTCAGGCCGATTGCGGCAGTCGATCTCGCCCCCATGCTGCCGTATGATCCCGTAGCATGTGCTGAGACCGAGCCCCACTCCTTTGCCGACCGGCTTGGTGGTATAAAACGGTTCAAAAACGCGTCGCGGCTCTTTCAACCCCGAGCCCGTATCGATGAATCCGATCTCAACCTGTTCTTGCTCTACCTTAACGGCGATGGTGAGAGTCCCTGCTTCGTTTCCTTCCATGGCGTCAATCGCATTCGCGATGATGTGCAGGAATACCTGAATCAGCTGATTGGCGTCGCCCTCCACCATGGGAACTGCGCCCTGTTCCTCAATCTCCACTCGAACGCTGTGGCGGCGTCCCGCGCGCGTCAAGTTCACGGCGCTCTCCAATAGCGGCTTCACATTGAGCGAAGAACGATGCAAGGGCATCTCCTGGGCGAAGCTCAACATGTTCTCCACCAGGTTGCTCGTCCGCCGTGCGGCCTCCCCGATTTTCGCCGTCATCTTTTGTCGATTTGGGTCCGCGTTGGAATGCGAGTTTAGTGCCTCCACATCCCTTCCCACCGCGGCCATGGCTCGATTGATCTCATGCGCCACTCGGGCCACCAGCTTGCCCAACGATGCCAGTTTTTCATTCTGTACGAGTTGGTCCTCGAATCGATTCAGGTTCGAATAGGAAAGCGATGCATCTCGCAGGTAGCCGGCGAGGTTGAAGTTAAGAAGGTCTTGCTTCAACATCAGCAAAATCGCGAGAATCAACATCGTAAACAGCGTCAAGAGAATTCGAAAATGGCGTACCGGATCCTGTATTTCTTCGCTCATTACCAGCCACAAGCCAATCGCGGGAGTCAAGAGCGTCGCCAGCATGGCGAGTCGCGCGGACAAAAGCACGGTTCTTCCCCTTGGGCGTCTCTCTCTCTTCGGCTCCTCCGGGATTTGGGGCTGCTCTGATAGAGAATCGGAGCTGCAGGTTATTGCCGTGATGCAAAACCACGCCATGGCCGCCGTCAACGGCACATCGTAAATGCTGCCGGTGTAGTAGTGCCCAGAGGTGATGGCGTGGTTTAGCAGCAAGGAAGCGAAAAAGTATGTTGCCGCCGCGCCAAGAAGGTGTGAGTACAAACCTCGCCAGGACCCCCGGCTTCGAATCGTCACAACTGCGAGAACGAATAGAAATACGAAATTCCCCACCGCATCGATGATGTCGGAATGACTGTTGTAGCTCTTCAAGTCGTTTCCCGCCAGCAAGTAGGCCATGGCCCAGAATAGATAGACGTACGTCCAGCAAACGAGAAGGGAAGTCAGGTCGAAAAGCCCGAGCAGACGCGGTCGGTCGGGGCTCTCGTTGTTTGGCTCAAGGGCCAGTGCGGCAAGCATCGGAACGAATTTGATGAAGAGTAGAAACTCACCGATGGGAATCGACGGAACGGGCCGATTTAACCAAACCTCATAATAAACCCACAAAAACATATTGACCGACCACATCCCGAATCCAAGCGCAATCAAGAGCCAGAAAGCCCGAGGTGTGCCCCGCGTGGAAACACTCTTCCACGCGAAGAAGAGAGTCGCCGTTGCAAGCAGGAAAGACTGGGTCAAATCCCCGAAGGCCGTAAGCGTATAGCTTGGCCGGCCACGAAGCGAAGCGCCAGCAAGCAATGCTGTCAGAAGGAGTGCGGCGCCAACGAGAACTCTCTTGCTGGCGGAACTCCAGCTGCTTGAATGCGTTTGAAGTTGGCTGGCCGCTTCTTGCACACACTCACCCGTCTGGGTCAATTTCAAGGTCCCGTGTCATGTGGCCCCAGCAACAAGCAACATCCTGTTTTGCCCGCCCCTTCTTTCGAAAGGACAGGCACTGGAAGAAAGCGCATCGTCTAAGAGTCGTCTCTATTTTGCTTGCTCTGGCTGCCAGTGCAGGAACAATTGTTTGCGTGAGTGCCAGAATGGATACACGTGGGGCGGAAAGTCTGCTTGCAGTTCGAGCGGAAACCGACGCCTTGGGGCACCAGCGCCGCCTATAGGCCCTGAGGATTCTTGATCACGAGTTTAGAAAAATGCTTCGAGGTTTAAATGAGTCCGCAGGCTCGTTCTGCGCCTGGTACAAGACCACTACGGTTTCGGTACCAAAAACGGCGTTCTAGGCTTCAGAGGCAAATTCCAGATTTGACCAGGATTCACAAGCGGTGCCGCTCGCGGGATCACCGTGATTCCCAGGAAATCTCGACAGCAAGATTGCAGTCCTTGCCACATGGGCATATTGCTCGCGAAATCTTTCGGAACCTCTTTAATCATCTTCGCATCCACATCGGGCGCCTGGATTATGTCGATGTGAGCGCACTTGTTCCCCTCGCCCAATGACAGGATTTCCATTGGATTTGTCTCCTGCCGTCGCTTGGCGCCTCGCTGCTGCACGAGACTCCTCAGCTTGCTCATGAGTTCGGCATCCGTCCCGACGCCACCGGAGTTACCGCCGGTTTGGAGCTCCGAAAGCTTGGCTGGCGATGGCAGCTTCCGTGCGAAGGCCTGCGGGATCGGCGGAAGCGAAGGATTGAACTGAGCTGCTGCTGGACGGGGAGAGTAAATCAACGGCAGTAAGACGCAGAGAGCAGATACCATTCGAATTCGCATACTCTGTCTCCTATCCTGAGCTTAGCACAACTAGGTAACCTGGAAGCTCACGGTTTGCATCTGCAAAGGAAAGGGAATTAGCCCGCCAAAAGCCGCCCGCTCTTGAGTAATCCTGTGCTCGGATTCTTCAGAACCAGCTTGCTATGCAACCGGCCTCTTTCTCGCCCGCGCCCAATTCTCATGGAACACTTCGGGCGCATCTCTAGCAAGTGCTTCGTACGGTCGCGAGTCTTGATGGACTCGATACTTGGGAACCCAATTCTCGCCCATCTGTGTGATGCCAGTCCATGCAAACAAGTGTGTGCAAAACGGAACAGACAAAGATTTCCATGCCCTCTAGGATTCCCGTTCTGTGTAGTGAAAGCGAGAGTTTTGTCGCAAATAGTCCAGCCGCTTCATTCTAGGCTTCAGTGATGCCTCGAGGAGGCCACAGGGGACGCCATTCGACGACTACAGTGGAAATACCGATGCTTGTGATCACTGCATGGAAAGCATGGATGGCGGCGTTCCCTGGGGCAGTTTTTCTGGCTGGCTACGCGAAAACACCTCACCCGAGCTACATCGAAAAGCATCGCAAACAGTAGAAGAGATCCGGAAGCAGTCTTTCGGACTCGATGAAATATTAACCCAGTCGCGAACGATCAAAATGAAGATGGAAAGGCGGATATAAAGATGAAGAAGTATACAAAGCCGAGCCTGAGGTGTTTGGGCCTCCTGCGGCTGGTTACCAAGCTCAGTTTTTAGAAAGACGGGGAATAGCGGCATTCGAGAGCAAGGAGCGCCAGCGCAGCAGTTCCGAACCGGCTCCTTGCTTTCGGAGACCCCAGCTGCAAACTTCGCGCAAGGCTGCGTAATGCGCCCATAGGGATATCCGCTCGTACGTTGGCGTATTCGCGAATCGCCAAAGGGCAAAGTCCCAGCAGGAGAACCGTCTACCGATTGAGTTGCCGGGAACAACGATGAAGAAGATCACGAACTTTGACAGCCGCCCAGTACGCCAAGAGCAGATCATCGTCCAGAAGGGATCGAACGACGTCCTTCTTTTCAACATGGATGACGGCAGCTACTACGCGCTGAACGAGGTCGGCAACAGAATTTGGGAGCTTTGCGACGGGACGCGCGGAGTGGCGCAATTGGTTTCCGAGCTGGCTAAAGAATATGACGCCCCAGCGAAGATCATAGAGACGGACGTTCTGGAAGTGCTCAACGATCTGCGAAGCAAGAATCTTATCGTCGAGTATAGCGGAGATCGTCTGAGTTCCGCTGCCGGCGACGCCTCTCCGGGGTCTCCATAAACGATGCCAAGTGAATCGAATTATCCCCCTCATCCAGTTGGGCCACTTCACGTTCCGCCAGCACTGTTTCGCGGCTAAAGAGGTCCGATTGCGCTACCACAAATGTCTTCATGGCTCCTGCAGATCTTCAAGGCCCCAAGCACGATGGCAGTTGATCGCCGCCGGCAAACAAAGCCCGTAGGACAAACATGGGCAAACGATCCATCTCCGACTTCTTTCTCTTCGCTCAGGTATTGCTCTTTGCTGCTGCTGTTCCGTTCCTCCTTCGGTTAAAACTATCGCGCGTGCAAACTCTCCTGGAGCCAAGAATCTCTTCGCCGGCGGACCAGGAGCGAATTGAACAGATTACCGAATATGTGGACCAGGCCATTCGCGTCGGCCGTCCACTGGTGCGCCCCGGATGTCTCGCTCGAGGCGTCACGCGATACTACTTTTTCCGCCGGTACGGGCTGGAGGTGTCCCTTTGCTTTGGCATGGGCCACGACAAGGGAGAGTTTGTCGGCCATTGCTGGCTGGTCAAAGATGGCGTGCCCTTCATGGAACCGCGGGATCCGCGACCTCTATATGCCGAGATATACCGCATTTCAGCCACTGCCCATCGTGGCGTGATTCCCTCCGGAAACTCTGAACTGGAGCAATCAAGATTATGAGCATTGGCCGGTGCACGTATACCTACGGTTTCCACAATTTGAATCTCAGAGTGTTATCCTCGGCCGCCATAGCCATTTGCCTAAGTTCTAGATTCCAGATTCTTCCCTCGAATGGAGAGTCGGCCGAGACCATTTTTTTCGACTTCGAGTCTGTTTCGGATACGAAATGGCACCGCTTCGGGAAACCGCTTGGACGAGCGAAGCCCTTTTACCAACTGGAAAGCGGCGAGGCGAGCTACTTCGAAGCCGAAGACCAAATCTACCTTTGTTGCGATGATCGCGTACGAGTATTGTGCAACCCTGGCTCGGGCAACGCCTGGTTCTCTGTGCTCGAGCCGGAGACCGGCAACCTGTGGCTTGCCACCCATCTTTTGCTCACCATTTGCCTGATTGAAATCCTAAAGCGCCGCGGGCTCTATAGCTTGCACGCTGGCGGCTTCAGCGCAAATGGCAAGTGTCTTCTCATTCCCGGCACAAGCGGATCGGGCAAATCCACTCTAACGGTCGCCTCGCTCAGAGCCAATTTTGACTACATGAGCGATGACATGGTCTTTCTAGTTCACCGGCCGGATGGCGTCCGCGTCCTGGCATTTCCTGAGGCGGTGGATGTCAGTGACCAAACCGCCAGCTTCTTCCCGGAACTGAGTTTCCTGTTAAGTTCTCCCAAGCTTCCCGGATGGCGGAAGAGTCAAATTCGCCCCACAGAGCTCTATGGCGCCAAGGTGGCCACAGTGGCTCGCCCCGCCGCTATTGTGATTCCTCACATCGCGAAGGCTAAAACCAGCGTCGTCTCAAGGGTGTCTCCCGACGAAGCGCTGTTGGAGTTGGTTCCCAACGTGTTGCTCACGGAAGCGAATTCCTGCCGCGCTCATCTGGACGCACTGAGTCAACTTGTGGAGTCCACTCCCTGTTACCGCCTCGAGGCAGGACGTGACTTTGATCGGCTCCCCATTCGATTTCGGGAGCTCTTGGCCTCATGATCCGAAACGAAATCACGCCGGAACAGATATCGAAGATCCAGACCGCGGCGCCTTGTGCTGAAATGGAGCTGCTTCTCTGTTCCGCCCGCACTCGCACCAACCCGGAAATGTCGCAGCGGATCAGAGCCGCTGTTCGGAAAGAAATAGACTGGTTCGAATTCATTCGACTGGCGCTCCGCCACGGCACGCTATCGCTCACCTATCGAAATCTTCAGCGAATCTGTTCGGATATTGTGCCCAGCGGCGTCCTCGAACCGCTGCGAGCGCGCCACATAGCCGAGGCAGCGGAGGCCCGGCAACTCGCCAAGGAATTAGTGGACATCCTCGGCTTCCTCGGCTCGTGCGGTATTCAAGCGGTGCCCTTTAAGGGTCCTGCACTCGCGGTCAGACTTTATGGCGATTTGTCTCTCCGCGGGTTTGGCGACCTGGACATTTTGATTGGCGAGCAGGACGTCGTGCGGGCCCGGCGTCTCCTCATTGACTGGGGCTACGCGCCTGAGTGGGTGGAAACTGGCGAACCGAATCAATTCTTTCGGGACAACCACGAACTCCTGCTCTATCGCGCGGATGGAAAGGTGCGTGTGGATCTGCACTGGCGCTTCACCGGTAGAGCAGCGTGTCTTTCGGGAGATCCTGAACGGTTCCTCCAGCACCTCGAGACGATCTCGATAGCGGGAGAAGAAGTACGAAGTCTGCGGCTGGAAATCTACTTGCTGCTCCTCTCCATGCATGCGGCTAAGCACAAGTGGGTACAACTAAAGTTCATCTGCGACATCGCTGAGATCGTGGCGGTTCCCGATTTAGACTGGCACTACGTGTTGCAGGAAGCGGACGACCTTGGGCTTAAGCGTACCTTGGGTACTGGTCTTCTCTTGGCACAGAATCTGCTCGGGACGCCGCTGCCCCCGAAACTCGCGCAGGCTCTAAAGATCGATCGCGCTGCGAAGTCCTTAGCTGTGCAGGCCTGCACCCAACTTTTCGCGGAGCCTGGCGAACGCTGGGGTTTGCAAGGCGGCATCACTTGTCAGCTTGAGATTCGTGAACGTTTCCAGGACCGGGCAAAAATCCTGCTCCGGTATTTACTACACAAACTCAAGCCGGGGGATCGTGATCGCTGGTTCCTGCCGATGCCGAAGTTTCTCTCCCTCGCATATTACCTCGTTCGGCCTGTTCGGCTCGCCTTGGAGAAAATGGCAAGAACAGTACATATTCTCTAGTCGATGGTTAATCCACGGCCCTCGCTCTACCAAGGGCTTCATCCGTTTCGCCACGTGTTCCGCAGCTTCCTGTAAAAAAGCCGGGTTCGCACCCGCCAGGCTGGCCTGGAGAACGCGAAATGCGAACCCGGCCGTACATTTATTTCCCGTCGGAGATGCTCAAATCGACGGAACTTCCCCTGTCGCCAAATGCGGCGATGGTGACTTTGTTGGTTCCATGGAACAATGCGGAGGAGATATCTATTTTCTTGGACTTCCCATCCGAAAGCCTTGTTTTAAACTGGGTTCCATTGACCGTGATCACCAGTGATTCCACTCCGGGCGTATCGTTCTGAAGGAGTACTATCCCCTCCGTCCGACCGATGCCGTCGAAGCGAGCTACCTCCCAATGATCGAAGTCAAATCTTGCAACATGGGCGAACCTGGAGCGGGGACCGCCTGCGGGAATGGTGATTGTTGCGAAGATCGGATCGAATACAGTTGTATGACCACATAGGTCTGTAACCGTCAGTTCGATCACGGCCGAGCTCGACTGATCGATCTTCGTGGCGGTGACGCCCAGAGCCTGAGTCGTTCCGCTGTCGAACGCTAAGATGCTGACCGTGGCATTCCTCGTTGGGGGAGTATTGACGACAACGGTAGACAATCCACCTGCCGATTGAACCGAGAGGACGACCTGCTTGGGCGGACCTGTGGTCACACTCAATAGGGAGACAGTAGGGGATGGTGCTGTTGAACAAAACGATCCAGAGGTTGAGCCCGAACACGTCGCAAACGTTGTGTTCGAGGTAACCGTCCCGCCGTTTACGCTGGCAACTACGGTATCTCCCGCTGAAGAGGTTAAGGATGGCGCCGTTATCGTGAATGTCGCTGTGCCAGTAGCATCCGTGATGGCGGTCCCGCTCTGACCAGCGTCCGGTCCAGTGACAGTAAAAGTTACCGTCGCACCCACGACGGGGACCCCATTCAACAAGACGACTGCGGTTTTGGTGATGGATGAACCGGCCGCCCCGCAAATGATCGAGGAGTTCACCGGCGAGACCACGATGGTCGGCGGGCTAGTCGACCCTGAAGAACATCCGTTGATTATGGTTTCCTTAGCGCTGATCGTGACCGTTCCATTTCTGGCCAGCGCCCGTCCTGCGAGAGTCCCGCCATTCAGCGTGATGCTCGCTAACGCCATGATATTTCCCGCAAAACTGTTACCCGTCTGGATGGTCGCGGAGGAACCAACCTGCCAGTACACATTGCAGGAGGAAGCGCCTCCCGCAAAAACCACGCTGGCACCTGTGGCCGTTGTCAGAGTGCTGCCGATCTGGAAGATCCACACATCGGTGGCGCTGCCGGTCAGCGTCAGAGTTCCATTCAACACCGCCGCTGCCGAATAGCAGTAAAGTCCAGGGCCCAGATTAGGATTTGTTGCTCCGCCCAACGCGCCGGTCAGCGCCGTACACGACGGCCTGCCAGCCGCATCAACATAGGCGGCTGTTAGGTCCGTTTGGGCTGTTGTCAGTACCGCGTTTGCGGCCGTGTACAGCGTGCCAGTCACCTGGGTTGCCAAAAGTCCCGTGACCGCGGGCGTGGGCGAACTTCCTACATCCCCGACAATCGTGGTTCCCGCGTCAGCGTTGACGATTCCGCCTCCGGCCAGCACTGCAAACTTACCCGCTGTTTGTAGGTTAGGTGCCTGGGCGGAAGCATTCAGTGCCGATGCCAAGAAAAACACTAACAAAATGACTGGGTTTTTCATTTGTCCCTCCAGAAGTTCTCGCAGGGTATTTCTAAGTGCGGGAGTTCTTGAAGGTGATAGTTTGATGTTTCAATTCGGCACTGTCTGTACCTTCTAGGACACCTGAGAGAGGATTCGTTCCGATTGTGAGTCTTGAGAATACCAGTGTTCCTCTTCAGCAAGACCTTGAGTGGCCTGCCCTCTGCGGCTCCTCAGGACGGACGACCGGATAACCTACCAACCATCCAAGCCCCCACTTTCTCGCAACAATCGGCTTCTCATGAAACATTTCGGGACCCCCGCTCGTTACCTCTGTATACGCCTGTGAGGGGGACCCCCATGGAGACTTTCTGGAAAGACTTGCGCTACGCATTTCGTATGCTCCTGAAGAGCCCCGGCTTCACGCTCATCGCGATGCTTGCGCTGGGTCTCGGCATCGGCGCAAACACCGCCATCTTCAGCGTTTTCAACGGCATGCTCTGGCGCCCGCTGCCCGTCAAAGACTCTCAGCAGCTAGTCATCCTCGCTTCCAAATCTCGCGACTTGGATTTTCCCCTCAATCTTTCTTACCCGGACTTTCAGGACTATCGCCAGCTCAAGGGGGTCTTCTCTGACGTTCTTGCCTATACCCCCAACCCCGTAAGCTTCGGAGCCGAAGGCCGACCCGAGCGCGCCTGGGCCGAAATGGTCAGTGGCAATTACTTTTCGATGCTCGGCCTCGAGCCTGTCCGCGGTCGCACATTCGCCCCCGACGAGGGATGGATCCCCGGCAAGGATCCTCTCATGGTCCTCAGTTATAAATACTGGCAGAAACGCTTCGGCGGCGATCCCTCAATCATCGGTCAGACCGTCCAAGTCAACCAGCATCCGTTCACGGTCATTGGCGTCGCTCCAGAGGCTTATCGCGGCGCTTACTACTGGATTGAGCCGGACTTCTACATTCCCCTCACGACGATGGGTATTCTCGACCCGACCCAAGCGGACGACCTCAACAAGCGCGGTGCGGCTTACCTTCGAGTTTTGGGCCGGCTCCAGCCGGGCGTCACCTCCGCACGGGCTATGGCCGCCGCCGAACCGCTCGACCGTCGTTTGGCTCAAGATTTTCCGGACTCCCACAAGTCGATGTCGCTTCTCGTTATCCCAGAGCTCAAAGCTCGCCCCGAGCCCGGCGTGGCGGCAGACTTCATGTCAACGGCCGTGATCGTCTTCATGCTGCTGGTGGGACTCGTTCTTCTCATTGCCTGCGCCAACGTCGCCAATCTCATTCTCGCCCGCGCCAACGGCCGGCGCAAAGAATTCGCAACGCGCACAGCTCTCGGGGCCAGCCGCGGCCGTATGATCCGTCAACTCCTTACAGAAACCGTTCTGCTTTCAGTGTTCGGAGGAGTCCTCGGCCTCGTCTTCGCTCGTTGGGCGGCCCTCGGTCTGATGTCCATTCACATCCCCACCGACATTCCTATCAAGCTGTTCGATCTGCGCATGGACTGGCGCATTTTCGGCTTCACTTTTTTGGCTGCCTTGATTACCGGCATGGTTGCCGGTTTGATTCCCTCGCTGCAGGCATCACACACGGATTTAGCAGACACTCTCAAAGCCGGTGGCCGCTCTGGTGGCGCTTCCGCCGGCCATCATCTTTTTCGCAACGCCCTGGTCGTTTCGCAAGTCGCCGTTTCTCTTCTTCTTTTGGCCTGCGCCGGTTTTTTCATTCGCAGTCTTCAGAACTCGGCTCGTGTCGACATGGGTTTTCGCGTCGACCACACTCTCATGATGTCTATGGACGTTGGTCTGCAAGGTTATAAAGAAGAACGTGGCCAGCAATTTTTCAAGCAGCTCAGCGAGCGAATCCGTTCGCTTCCTGGTGTGCGTGACGCTGCTGTCGCCGCCTACATACCCATGGGCATGGATAATTCGCTCGTCAACATTTTCCCCGAAGGACAGGTTATCGACGAGAAGTCAAAAACGGAGACCGCTTTCGACGACATGGTCCAGTCCAGCTACTTCCGCACGATAGGTACTCCTGTCATCGAAGGCCGCGAATTTACGGACGCCGACACCGCTACCGCTCCCAAAGTCGCCATCATAAACGACACTTTCGCCAAGAAAATCTGGCCCGGCCAGGATCCCATTGGCAAGTCGTTTCGCACGGAGAAAAATGGCCCGCCCATCCAGGTCGTCGGCCTCACCCGCACCGGCAAGTACCTTTTTCTCTATGAGACTCCGCAGCTTTACGCATATTTCCCCCTCGCGCAACGCTATTCCTCGGGCGCAAACCTCCTCGTTTACACGCAAGGTGACCCGCAACAGCTTCTTCCCGCCGTCCGCGACCAAATTCGTCAGATTGACTCCGGTCTCCCGATTTTTGACGTCACGACCATGGATACTCAAGTTCAATACGGCAAGCCCCTTTTGCCCGCGCGCCTCGGCGCCATGTTCGTCGGCGCCTTCGGCCTTCTTGGCTTAGTGCTTGCCTCCGTGGGAGTCTTTGGCGTCGTCTCTTATTCTGTTAGCCAGCGCACACAAGAAATCGGCATCCGTTCCGCGCTCGGAGCCCAACGTTCTCACGTCCTCGCGATGATCCTGAAGCAGGGAATGAGCATGGCGCTGATCGGCACAGCGATTGGAATCGTTCTCTCGTTCCTTCTCTTCCGAGGCTTAAGCTCTGTGCTCTACGGCGTCAAGTCCACCGACTTCGTAACGCTCGGCGCCGTCTCCGCGCTGCTTCTCGCGGTCGCCTTCGCGGCCAGCTACGTCCCAGCTCTCCGCGCCACTCGCGTAGACCCCGTCGTCGCCCTCCGCGAGCAATGACGCCTACTTAACCGCCACCTCATCCTTCAACTTCTCATACGCCGTCGCGCTCAAGATTTTCTTGCTCACCAGATCGTGCTTGTCTTTATATGGCCGTCCCGCGATGATCCGCCGCGCTTCGCGCTTTCCAATCCCCGGTAATCCCGTCAGGTCGTCTTCATTTGCGGAATTCAAATCCAACGTTTGCTTACCGCCCTTTTCCCAGCCTTCTTTCGCGCCGTCGACCGCCGCCTTTACCACACGGCCCGCCTCTTCAACTGCCGGCTTGGCCTGCGCGGCTGCTTTCGCCGCTTCTTCTCGAACCTGCTTTTCACGCTCTGACGAATCGCCCGAGCAACCGGCCATACCAACGGCAATCACCATAGCTGCCGATAACGCCAGCACCACAATTACAAGCCATCGTCGCATCGCAATCACCTCTCTCCCGCTCCTATCTATCCTCTACGTCTCCCCCACCCCCTGTCTATCCAGAATTGCAACTATTTCACCCTCTTCCTGGCTTTGTTGCTTCCCTATTTCGCCTTTTTCAAAAACGTCCCCTTCTCCAAATCCTTAAACGCCTGCCGCAACTGCTCCTGAGTATTCATCACGATTGGCCCGTACCAGGCCACCGGCTCCTCGAGCGGCTTCCCGGACACCAACAGAAATCGTATCCCCTCATCGCCGGCTTGCACCATCACTTCATCGCCTCGATCAAATAATACGAGCGAGCGATTATCCGCCGCCGTTGGCGGCGCCGTGTCCAGCCAACCCACCGATTCCGTCGGCACCGCAAGGGGCTCCGACGCGTTGCAAAACTTTCCCGACCCTGCAAAGACATAAGCAAACGCGTGGCGAGTGGTCCCCACCGGCAGCGTCTTTCTACGTCCCGGCGGAACGGACACATCCAGATATACCGGCTCGGCGGCAATCCCATCCACTGGTCCGCTCTTGCCCCAAAAAGTTCCGCAGACCACGCGCACATGCGTCCCGTCGTCGTCCTTGATTTCCGGGATCTCGCCCGATTTCACTTCCTGATAGCGCGGGGCGGTCATCTTCAGTGAGGCCGGTAAATTTGCCCACAACTGGAACCCGTGCATCCGCCCTGCGTGATCTCCTTTGGGCATTTCCTGGTGAATGATTCCGCTTCCAGCAGTCATCCACTGCACGTCACCCGATGCAATCTGTCCGTGATTCCCCATGCTGTCGCCGTGCTCCACGGTTCCCGCCAACACATAGGTAATCGTCTCGATGCCGCGGTGCGGGTGCCAGGGAAATCCCGCCAGATAGTCCTCGGGGACGTCGTTGCGAAAATCATCCAGCAACAGAAATGGATCGAAATCCGTCGTGTTGCCGAATCCAAACGCTCGCCGCAGATGAACGCCAGCTCCCTCTACTGTTGGCTTGGCCGCTACAAGTCTTTTCACTGGTCGTATAGACATCGCTCCCCCTTTCCAGAATCTGCAATTGAGGCTTCATCGCAAAATTCAGCTGTCTCCGTACACCGGTACGCTCGCGCCTTGAATCAGTTTCGCGTCGTCGCTGCACAAAAACAGAATCACGCGAGCAATATCTTCCGGTTTCGGCCACGCTGCAAACTTCGCCTTCGGCATCGCTTTACGATTCGCCGACGTATCTATGATGCTCGGGAGAATGGAATTGGCGCGCACTCCGGTGCCCTTCAAGTCGGCCGCCAGGCAATCGATCATCGCTACGGCCGCGGCTTTCGATGCCGCATAGGCTGCCACTCCAGCCGCGTGGTCCACCGCCGCTTTCGATGCGACATTCACAATCGCTCCCGCTCCTTGCTTCACCATCACGCGCGCTGCCGCGCGCGCCAGGACAAATCCCGCGCGCAAGTTCAGCGCCAGTTGTTGTTCAAAAATCTTTGTCTCCAACTCCCACAATTTAATTCCGCCAGCATACGCACCGACGGCGTTCACCAGGCAATCCAGCCGGCCGTGGCGCTCGACGATTCCGTCTATTAGCTTTGACACCGCCGCTTCGTCCGTAACATCCACGGCGAAGCCCTCGAGCGATGCTCCGTCCGCGGCCACGAGGGCGGCACTGGCCGCCTTCTTCAATTCGTCCAAACCTCCAGGGCGCCGGAACGTAACAATCGCACGGGCGCCTTGTTCGAGAAACGCCAGGCTCACTTCGCGTCCCAAGCCGCCAGTCCCGCCCGCGATCAACACCACTCTCCCACCCATGCTTTTCTCCAATCTCATACAACCCACGCATCTTGGCACACCCTTACCTACCGCTCAAGCCGCTCCGCCCTGCGGCGTTATTCCTCACTCGCGTTACGCACGGCTTGCCTTGAAACTCTCGACTGCAAACTCCATCTCAACCTGCTAAAATCCCACACGCACCCAGCGACAGCCGCAACGCACACGAGAAGGATCTGGCTGTACTTGCCACATTTGTCCATACATCTTGCACATCGTTCGCGGCATCTGTGCACGCATATGTCCACGAGACAAGTAGGCCCGCGCGGAGAATCTCAAATGAATCTAAAGTCCACGAAGTTCCCCCTTTCGGGGTTGTTTCTCACACTCTCTCTTCTGCTTTCAGCTCCCTCTCCAGCCCAGGAGGTTAGCTCCACAAGCGACGCTTCCAAAGCGGCCGTCGCAGCGGCGAATCCTTCCGTCGCCGAAACTATCGCGCTCACTGTTCCGAAAGGCACCGCCGTTCAAGTTGTTCTCGATAAGGAACTCAAAATCCAGAAAGTCGGCCAGCCCGTTCGCGGCCGCGTTGCCGAACCCATCTATGCTTTTGACAAACTCGTTGTGCCCGTTGGAACTCAGGTCACCGGCCAGATTATTCAACTCGAAAGCGTTTCCGATGGGAGACGCACTCTAGAAGCTTTGAACGCCGATTTTTCTCCCGCGCGCAAAGTACAAATCGAATTCAACGATCTCGAAATGCCCGACGGCCGCCACATTCCCATTCACACCACCGTCACGCCCGGCTCTGGCCAAGTGATCCAATTTGTTACCAGCTCCGGCGGCGAGAAAAAGAAAACCGTAAAAGACGCGGCCTCAGAAAAAGCTGAACAGGCCAAAGAAGAAGCCCGGCGCCAGTGGGACGATGCTATGAAGCAGGTCCACGAGCCCGGCAAAATGCACAAGATCGAACGGTACGCCGTCGCTCAACTCCCCGTGCACCCTCAATATGTTGAAGCTGGCACGGTCTATTTCGCCGAGCTCGAGCAGCCGCTCGATTTTGGCAGCGAGCCGCTCACTCCCGAAATTGCGTCTGCGCTCAACACGCCTCCGCCTTCCGGCAGTTCCGTGCACGTGCGCCTGATAACGGCCGTCAGCTCCGCGACGGCGCATCAGGGCGACGAAGTGGAAGCCGTGCTCTCGCAGCCGCTCTTTGACGGGGATCGCCTCGTCCTTCCTCAAGGCAGCCGTCTGAAAGGCTCCGTCGTTCAAGTTCGCGCGGCTCGACACCTCAGCCGCAATGGCCAGCTCCGCATCGTCTTCCACGATCTTCTCTTGCCGGACGGCCTCGAACAAAAAGTCGTGGCTACTTTGGCCGGCGTCCAGGCAGGGAAGGGCGACGAGGTAAAGCTCGACGCGGAAGGCGGCGCCGAGGCCAACTCTCCGAAAACGCGCTATCTGGCTACCGGAATCTCCGTGATGCTGGCCCTTGCTTCCGCTCATACCGATAGCGACGCCAAGGTTGGTGACGCCGGCGGCGGCGCCGGCAGCCGCGCCGCAGGCGGCGTTGGAGGATTCAAGCTTGTGGGACTCGCAATGGGCGTCTTCGTTCACTCGCAGCCGTTGGGCATGGCTTTGGGCGCTTACGGCGCAAGCATGTCCGTCTATTCGCATTTCATCGCCCGCGGACGCGACCTCGTCTTCCCGAAAAACACCGCCATGGAAGTTTCCATCGGCACGCGCCCGTCCGCACCATCGCCCAATACTGCCAATCCCCCTGACACCAAGTCTGAGAAGCCCAGCACCAAGTCTGAAATGTGATCTGACTTCGGGAGAAATCCTCGTCAGTTGGTCATGGGAAAAGCGAAACTCATCTTGGGATTGGCCATTCTAGGCCTGGCTCTCGCCGTCGGCTGGCAGATCGCTTCCTGTGAGATCGCCAATCTCGAACTGCAAGCCGACATGCGGGACATCGCGGCGCAGGTCGCCTCGCGCATCGGCCTCGAGGCTCCCAACTCCGACGAGGACCTCCGCAACGCGGTGATCCACAAAGCCGAGGAACACGATATTCAGCTTGAGCCAGCGCAAGTGACAGTGCAGCAGACGGGCAGTGGCAAAACCTTGGCTATCTACCTTGCCGCGGACTACAAAGCGCGCGTGAATCTGCTCCTGATCACGTTCACTCTGCATTTCACACCATCGAGCGCGAAATAGACTCGCCGAGCTTCCATCAAGAGAAGCGGATGAAGCCAGCAGCCACCCGCCATTGACTTTTTCTGGCAAAAAGTCGATTGTTGCAACCCCACTACAACGTGGGTTCCCAAGTCATGGCGATATTCAACTGTGCTGCGAAGTGCGGACGGAAGCCGGGAGGGCTGAGATGGTCCAGGGTTCGATGAGAACAGCGATAATTCTACTGGTTGGCGGCTTGGGTTTCATGGCGTCGCCAAGTGTTGCGCAGCAGGCGGCTGCAGGCACCAAGGTAGTGCAAATCACTGGTCTGACCGGTGTGAAGGCGAAGGCAAAAGGAACTCTGACGCCAGAAAACGGGAGCCTCGAATTTGCAAACTCCAAGGTGAAGGTTAGTGTGGCGATCCATTCTATGGAGGATGTCTTAAGCGGGAATGACAGCCAGCGCGTGTTTCGAGGAACGCTCGGGACACTCACGATGATTGCGCCATACGGCGGCGGCCGATTCTTGAGCCTATTCCGTTCAAAGGTCGATATTCTGACGATTCAATATCGCGACGCGGACGGCGCATTGCACGGCGCGATATTCACGATGCCATTGGGCAAAGCGGACTTGCTCAAAAAGGAGCTGGTCTCACAAGGAGCGCACACGAGCGTTCCGATACAGGAAAGTTCCGCCACTTCTGATGCGAAACCGGATGCGGCAAAGGAGAAAAAACCATGAAGCGCATCCTCCATGCCGCGACGATCGCCATTTTGCTTCTGAGTGCCCAAGTCAAGCTCACAGAGGTTCGCGCCCAGGCTGCTCCGCCAGCGGTAAAGAAGGCGTCGGCGATTCAGGTTCTCATGATTCAGTCGGACGAGATCAAGCTGCCGGCGGAATTCCAGATTTCGCTCTACGAAAATCTGATTCAGCAACTCGAGAAAAAAGGCGGATTCCAGCACGTGTACCGTGACGGCGACCACAATGCCGACAGCGTGGCCGACCTTGTCGTGCTTCACAGCACGGTACGTGGGTTCAAGAAGGGCAGCGAAATGGCGCGGAATGTAACTACGGTCGCAGGCAAAACCTCGATTGACATTCATTGCCAGTTTACAGACAAGGACGGCAAGAGTGTCCTGGAGCGTGACTTGAACGGCAAAGTGAGATTTTTCGGAGGAAACCTGCGGGCAACTTTAGATTTTGCAAAAAAAGGGGCGAAGCTGGCGCATGACAATTTCGCGGCGACTCCAGTTTCCTGAGCCGCAGCGCAGCCCGCGAGAAAGCGCCACAACTCCGAAACCGATGCGGATTTAGTTTGCCAGAGCAGGCGCTAGTCTGTTCGATCTCAGTCCAATCACCAAGCCGCAACTTCAAATTTCCAGGATGACAGGGAGGATTAGGGGGCGCTTGGAGGTTTGTTTGTTGATGTAGCGTTTGAGGTCGACACGGATTTTTTCCTTGATGACGCCCCAGTCGGATTTTTCTTCTGCGTTGGATTGCTCGACGGTTTTCATGATGACTTCGCGGGCGCCGGCGATAAGTTCCTGGCCGTTGTCGCTGAATAGGCCGCGGGTGACGATTTCCGGTTGCGATTCCATTTTGCCGGTGTGCTTGTCGATGGCGATGATGGGGACGACGACGCCGTCTTCGGAGAGATGTTTGCGGTCGCGAATGACTACGTCTTCGATCTCTTCGAGCGAGCCGGAATCGACGCAGACGCGGCCCGCGGTAACGGGATCGCGGCGGCGGACGCCGTCTTGCGTAAACTCGATGCACTTGCCGTTTTCGAGGAGCAGGATTTCGCCGGAGACGCAGCCGAGTTGATGGGCGAGCGCGGCGTGACGGAACAGATGGCGATATTCGCCGTGAACGGGAATGAAATACTTCGGCTTGACCAGCTGCAAAACCAGTTTTTGTTCTTCCTGGCTGGCGTGGCCGGAAACGTGAATGGTGCCGGCGGAATTGTCGTAATAGACGAGCGCGCGGCGGCGGAACATGTGGTCGAGCATGCGGAAGATGGCTTTTTCGTTGCCGGGGATGATGCGCGCGGAGAGGATGACGCTATCGTTTTCGTCCACGGTGACGAAACGGTGATTGTCTACGGCGATGCGCGAAAGGGAAGACATCGGTTCGGCCTGGCTGCCGCTGGCGAGAATGACGATGCGCTTGGGATCGAAATTGCGAATGTCTTGCGGGCGGACGACCATACCGTCGGGGATGCGCAAGTAATTCATGGAGTGGGCGATTTCGACGTTGTCGACCATGCTGCGACCGACGAAGGCGACTTTGCGGCCCACGCGTCCGGCGACGTCGATCACTTGCTGAATACGATGAATGGAAGAAGCGAAACAAGAAAGGATGACTCGGCGCGGTGCGGAGCGGCAGAGCTCCTCGATGCGCGGGACGATGGCGCGCTCGGAAGGAGTGAAACCGGGGCGCTCGACGTTGGTGGAGTCGCTAGAAAAGGGCGAGGACACCTTCGCTGCCGTAACGCGCAAAGGTGTGGAGGTCGAAGGGGGCGCCGTCTACGGGAGTTTGGTCGATCTTGAAGTCGCCGGTGTGGATGATGACGCCGACGGGAGTGCGGACGGCGAGGGCGACGCAGTCGATGGTGCTGTGCGTGACGGGGATGAACTCGATTTCGTAGGGACCAATTTCGACTAGGCGCCCGGGAGTGACTTCGCGGAGAGTAGTCGAATCGAGGAGGCCAGCTTCTTCGAGGCGTTTTTTGACCAGGGCGAGGGTGAAGCGCGTGCCATACACCGGAACATTTAGATCGCGAAGAATGTAGGCGAGGGCGCCGATGTGATCTTCGTGGCCATGAGTCAGGACGATGGCGCGGACGTGCTGGCGATTTTGCTTTAGATAGGTGATGTCGGGGATGACGAGGTCGACGCCGAGGAGTTCGGATTCGGGGAACATCATGCCGGCGTCGATGACGAGGATGTCGTCACCTAGACGAAGGACCATCATGTTCATTCCAAATTCGCCGAGACCGCCAAGAGGGATTGCCAGTAGGGACTGCGTAGACTTACTCAAAGAAAGTTACTCTCCATGTTGTACATGGGAATCGTATCACAGTGGCGTGGGGGCGCGTCGCGCAGTCGTGGTGCGCAGCGGGTGTCTCTTTTTGCACAGGATGATCGCGGGTTGTGTTCGAACTGGTCCGGTTGCGCGAGAGATGTTGTTTGACGTGCGTGACTAGCGATCGCCGCCACTGAAGAGATGGGCAATCAACACCAGAAGGACGGCGCCAACCGTTGCGGCGGCAAGGGAATAGAGGAAGCCTCCGCCGAAGATGCCGAGACGCATGAAAATCCACCCGCCAATGAAGGAGCCGACGATGCCGAGAATAATGTCGGTGATGCAGCCGAAGCCGCGGCCGCGGGAAATTTTTCCGGCGAGCCAACCGGCGATTAGGCCGACGATGATCCAGCCCCAGAATCCTTGGGGGAGGTAGACCGAAATACCCTTCGTCTCGAACAAGGCGTTAAGAAATGTGGCGGACATTCAGCCTCCAAGAAAATTTTCGTTCGCGTCTGGGATTGTGATGTTTGGGAGTCTATCAGATGGGTTGCTGTTGCGTCATGCAGTGGATGGTGCCGAGGCCGAGGACCAGATCGCGGGAGGCGATGCCGACGACTTCGCGAGTCGGAAAGAGTTTGGCTAGAGTGTTGAGGGCGGCACGGTCATTCGAATCGTTAAACGTGGGGACGATGACGAGTTTGTTGGCGATGTAAAAATTGGCGTAACTGGCGGGGAGACGTTGGCCGTCGAAAAAAACGGGAGCGGGCATGGGGAGAGTCTCGATGCGGAGCGGCTGGCCGTCTTGATCGCGCATATTTCTTAACAGGGCGAGGTTTTCTTGAAGCTGAGAATAGTTGGCGTCGCTCGGATCGTTTTCGACGACCGTGACAACCGTAGTGGGATTGACGAACCTGGCGAGGTCGTCGACGTGACCGTGGGTGTCGTCGCCGGCGATGCCGTTTTTTATCCAAAGTACATTTGTGACGCCTAGATAGTTTTTGAAGACTTCGGCATAGTCTTCGCGGGTGAAGCCGGGATTGCGCTCTTGCGTTTTGCTGAGGAGGCATTCCTCGGTGGTGAGAAGCGTGCCGAGGCCGTTGGCGTCAATGCTGCCGCCTTCGAGGACCACGCGACGACCGTTATGCTGCGGTTCCCAGAGGCGGCGCTTTAGTTTTTTATTTGCGGCGGAGACTACGAGCGCGTCTTTTTTGTGATTGGGGTATTTGGCCCAGCCGTTGAAGCGCCAGTGCGTGTAGGCAATTTCGCCGGAAGAATTCTTTACGCAGATGGGGCCGGAATCGCGCATCCAGCCGCGATCGGTGGGGATGCGGAAGAAGTCTACGGCACTTAGATTGGCGCCGGATTTTTTGAGAATGATGCGGACGCGAGATTCGGCTGCACGATTCTCGACCAGGAGATAGACGCGCTCGACTTGGGAGAGATAGCGGACGATTTCAGCGAAGGCCCAGGGGATGGGGGCAAATTTGCCGGGCCAGTCGGTTAGTTCGTGGGGCCAGCCTAACCATGTGGCTTCGTGGGGATCCCATTCGGCAGGCATGCGAAAACCTTGGGATTTCGGTGTGGATTCGTTTTTCGATTTCGGCGTAGGGCTGGATTTGTGCGAAGGTTTTTTTAGCACAGAGGTCACAGAGAGCACAGAGAAGATTTATTCGCCTAGCCAGCGGTTGAGGATGGGTTGATAGGCGTCGATGCGACGGTCGCGGAGGAAGGGCCAGTTGCGGCGAGTTTCTTCGCTTTGGGCGGGGTCGCATTCGACGACCAGGATTTCTTCTTTGTCGTTGGAGGCTTCGGAAAGGATGCGGCCGAAGGGATCGGCGACGAACGAGTTTCCCCAGAACTCGAGGCCCGTGTCTCCTTGCTCGGGTTTGCCTTCGTAGCCTACGCGATTGACGACCGCGACGTAAACGCCGTTGGCGATGGCGTGAGCGCGCTGGATAGTGCGCCAGGCATCGAGCTGTGCGGCACCGAATTGCGCTTTTTCGTGTGGATGCCAGCCGATGCTCGTCGGATAAAAAATGACTTGCGCGCCTTGCAGAGCGGTGAGGCGCGAACCTTCCGGATACCACTGATCCCAGCAAATCTGAACGCCAATGCGGCCGTAAGCGGTGTCGAAATTCGGGAAGCCAAGATCGCCGGGCGTGAAATAGAATTTTTCATAGTAGAGCGGATCGTCGGGAATGTGCATCTTGCGGTATTTGCCGAGGAGAGAGCCGTCGGCGTCGAGGATGGCGCAGGTGTTGTGGTAAACGCCGGCGGCGCGGCGTTCGAAGAGAGAAGCGACGAGGACGACCTTTTTCTCTTTTGCGACTTTCGCGAGGACGTCGGTGGCGGGCCCGGGAACGGGTTCGGCGAGATTGAAAAGGCCGGGGTCTTCCGTGCGGCAGAAATATTCGCCGCGAAAAAGCTCATCCATGCAGATGATTTGCGCGCCACGGGCCGCGGCTTCGCGGATTTTCTCGACGGCATGCGAAAGATTTTCTTCCGCGTTCGACGTGCTACGCATCTGCACGAGGCCGATTGTGAATTTCTTTGTCATCAAATTTAGTTTATCATGCTCGTCGAAAGATTTTTTGTTGCGTTTTGTTCTTTCCTTCGGGACGCATTTGTAATATCAATCGTTACGAATTTTGATTGTTGCGGAATGGTGTGGGCTACGGAAGCGGAAAAGCAACAGAGGTTGAGGAGAGAAGATGGCAAAGCGGCAAGAGAAGACGGTCACGGGACGCGTGCTGCACGATCCGGTGAAGGATAAGTTGCGGCCGATGTTCCCGATTGATCTCTCAAAATGCCGCACCATCGACGAATTGGTACGCGCGATGGGGAATACCGCGTTCACGGGAAGGCAAATTGGCGACGCCGCCGACGTGTTGGAGACGATGGCGCGCGACAAAGACTGTTTTGTGGTGATGACGCTCTCCGGGGCGCTGACCGTGGCGAAGATGGGTTTCATCTTTTGTGATTTGATCGAAAGCGGCTTGGTCAAGGCTCTTGTTTCCACGGGCGCGCTCATGGCGCACGGGCTGGTGGAAGCGACCGGGCATTCGCATTTCCGCTACGACCCCAAAATGAACGACAAGACCTTGTTCGAGGCGGGCTATAACCGCGTTTACGATTCGCTCGAGCCGGAAGTGAATCTGGACCATGTGGAAGAAGTGATGGACGACGTCCTCTCGAATTGGGACGCGGAGGAAGTGGCTTGCAGCTGGAAGATCCACCGGAAGATTGGCGAAACGCTGCACAAACAGGGGGCGGGGCGGGGAATTTTGAAGTCGGCTTACGAACATAATGTGCCAGTGTTTGTGCCGGCGTTCAGCGATTCGGAATTGGGAATCGATTTTGCTCTGCAAAAAATCGCGCGCCAGCAGGAAAAGAAACCCCTGCTGCGATTTGATCCCTTCGAGGATTTCGAGAAATTTGCGGATACGATGCTGGCGACAAAGCGAATGGGGCTTTTCACAGTGGGCGGAGGGGTGCCGCGAAATTGGTCGCAACAGTTTGGAGTGTACGCGGAGCTGCTGGCGCGGCGCGGTTACAAGAAAATTCCGCTGAAGCGATACAACTACGGCGTGCGGATTTGTCCTGAGCCGGTGCATTGGGGCGGGTTGAGCGGTAGCACATACACGGAAGCAGTTTCGTGGGGGAAGTTTGTGCCGCCGGAAGAGGGCGGGAAATTTGCCGAAGTGTTTGATGACGCGACGGTCGCGCTGCCGCTCGTGGTGGGCGCTGTGCTCGACCGAATTGGCTATTACAAGCGCGAAAAGTAGTGACGGACGGTGCGTGGTCACTGGAGCGTCGGTTTCGCGTGAGCTGATTGGTGCGCAGGTGAAAAATGGCCAAGGCAAAGGAAGCGAAGAGCGTGAATTTGTATGACGTACATCCAGGTGTGGCGATGGTGCAGAAGTGGATCGCGGAGTTGAAGGAGAAGACGGGGCGGTCGCTGGAGGAATGGATTGCGTTCGCGAAGAAGGAAGGGCCGAAAGAGGGTAAGGCGCGGCGCGAGTGGCTGAAAACAAAACACAAATTGGGCACGAACAGCGCCTGGTGGATTTCTGAGCGCGTTGATGGAAAAGGCGCGGAGGAAGACTCACCGGAAGCGTATTTGAAGACGGCGGCGGAGTACGTGGAGGAGCAGTACGCAGGGGCGAAGGAGAAATTGCGGCCTGTTTATGAGGAATTGTTGGAGTTGGGGAAATCGATGGGCGCGGATGTGAAAGCGTGCCCGTGTAAGACGATGGTGCCGCTGTATCGCGAGCATGTGTTTGCGCAAATTAAGCCGACGACGAATACGCGCATCGATTTGGGATTTGCGTTGGCGCACTACAAAGGGAAACTGCCGAAAGGAATTATCGATACGGGTGGGTTGGCGAAGAAGGACCGGATCACACATCGGATTCCGATCGAATCGGCGGATGAAATTGACGCGGAAGTGAAAAAATGGTTGAAGACGGCGTATGAGTTGGATGCGAAATAGAAAAAAGGGCGAGGCAAGCCCCGCCCCCGCAAGTTCAACGTGAACAGGAACTAGTCGTCTTCCCCAATGAGGATGGCGGCGCCGAGGACTGTGGTCCAGAGGCCGCGTTTGTCGCCGACGGCGGACTGCGTGACGTTCATCGTGCGGACGATTTTGTTGGAGATACGGTAGACCTCTTTTTTTTCATCGAAGCTGAGATCCGGATCGAATTCCACGTTGAGAGTCGTGGCGAGCATTTCCGCGGCTAGCTCTTCGGCGTATTCGCCGGCGACTTCTTCGGTTTCCCCGAAGGAGTGATGCTCGGAGAGATAGCCGTACATCAATTTGTCGCTCGGAAGCGCAAGGCCGATGCTCGCGGCGATGAGGCGGTGGGCTTCCTTGGTGGAATTCTCACTGATGACCGTGAAAGCCACCTGGCCAGGCTTGATGTGTTTCAAACCCTCGCTGCGGGAAATCAATTTACAGTTGGGCGGAAAAATCGAGGAGACGCGCACGATGTTGCACGCGGCGATGCCTGCATTGCGCAGGGCGAGCTCGAAGCTCGAAAGTCTTTCGCGATGTTTACCGACGCCTTTGGTGAGGAAGATCTTCTTCGCGACGAACGCCATGGTGCCGGGTTGTGGTGCCTCCGTGAGTAGAGTAACAGCGGAAAATTTTCCGCTGTGGAAAAATAACAAGAAGGTATTGCAGTGTCAAACGAATTCGGGGATTTTCTGCGGAGGCAGCGAGCAGAAATGAATGAATTGTGACAAAAGTCTGAGCGCGCGCTCAGGAATCACCGGCGATGTGTTGCAGCAACTTGCCGAGCGGTTTGCAAAGCGCGAGAACTTTACCTGAGATCGTCGGCGGTGAAGTCCGGCCCGGCGATGCTGGGGTTGGTTCCTTTGCGGCTGACCTGGATGACGCCCACGACCTTGTCTCCGGACAAAATAGGAGCACTAATCAGCTTCTGAATGATTTCGGAAGTTTCGCCGCCGATTTTTACGCCTTCGAAGACGGTGGCATGGCGGACGCCGGCAAAATTATTGATGATGTCGGGGCGGCTTTCGCGGGCGGTCCGCGCGGCGATGGCGGAAGTGCTGGAAAGCGGGATGAAACCGACCTTTTTGAGAGATTCCGGGACGAGGAAGTGCAAGTGACGCCAGCGATTGGAAACTCCCATGAGGGCGACTTCGTCGGGCCGGACGCCGAGGTTTTTGGCGATACGCTCGGCGATGCCAGTCAGGGAGATTTGAGCCGAGGCGGTGGCGTCTGATTCGAGGGCATTAGCGATGCGTTCGAGTTCCGAAGCGAGGCTGAGGCTCGTCGTCATGGGATATCCGTTGGGCACGCGAAGGCTGCCAGGCGGGAGGAGCCGGGCGGATACCATCCGTCGTATCTTCATTTAAGCGAGAAAGACTGTAGGGTGCAACGAATTTTCGAACCGTGCGTGTCCGAGAAAGGAACAGCCCAACTTGCATCAGTGTTTTCAACTGCCTATACTGAATGTGCCGCGAGCCTCAAGCGCCCTTCAGCATCTCATGCGGCGGAGAGGGCATGTCCGCAACGGCAACCCGGCCTGAAGCCGATTATCTCCTTCGCAAGCTGCATTCTTTAACCGGCATTATCCCCGTTGGTGCATTCCTGGCGGAGCATTTCTGGTCGAATAGTTACGCTTTGGTGAGCCGAGCGCAGTACGACGCGAAATCGGAGGAACTGCAGACGATTCCGTTTCGCCTAGCGGTGGAGTGGCTGTTCATCTTTTTGCCGATGCTCTTTCACGGCGGTTATGGGATTTATATTTGGCTGCGCGGGAAGTCGAATGTGTCGGCGTACCCGTGGGTAGGGAACTGGCTTTACACGACGCAGCGGTACACCGGGTTGATTGCGTTTGCGTATATTGCCTGGCATTTGTATACGGAGCGGTGGCTGACGCACGGCAAATCCACGTATGCGGACGTTGAGGAGCTGATGCAGAATCCGTATGCGGTGGCCTTCATGTTCATAGGAGTCGTGGCGTCGTCGTTTCACCTGGGAGTGGGGGTTTGGAATTTTTTGTGTAAATGGGGACTGGCGGCAACGGTGAAAGCGCAGCGTGCGGCCGGGGCGCTTGGGGTGATGGTGGGGTTTACGTTTAGCCTGGTCGGCGTCCTGATTGTTTTAAGTTTTTGGTTGAACTGGCACCCGTTTGACTTCTATTTGAAATGAGACAGCCGAGAATCATTGTAGTGGGCGGGGGTTTGGCCGGCCTGATGGCGACGATTCGCGTCGCGGAGGCGGGCGTGCCGGTGGATTTGTTTTCGATTGTACCGGTGAAGCGGTCGCACTCGGTTTGCGCGCAAGGCGGGATCAATGCGGCGAAAAATCAGAAAGGCGAAGGCGACACCACCTGGAAGCATTTTGACGACACGATTTACGGCGGGGACTTTCTCGCGAATCAGCCGTTGGTGAAAAAGATGTGCGAGGCAGCGCCGGGGATAATCGATTTGTTGGACCGCATGGGTGTGATGTTCAACCGCACTTCGGAGGGATTGCTGGACTACCGGCGCTTTGGGGGCACGCTGTATCACCGCACTGCGTTCGCGGGCGCGACGACGGGGCAACAATTGCTATATGCGCTGGATGAGCAGGTGCGAAGACACGAATCCGAAGACCGCGTGAAAAAATACGAAGGCCAGACGTTTTTGTCAGCGGTGATCGACGAAGGCGGCGTTTGCCGCGGGATTTGCGCCATGGATTTGCGGTCGATGGAAGTGAAAACGTATCCGGCGGATGCGGTGATCTTCTGCACGGGAGGAATCGGCGCGATTTTTGGGCGGTCGACGAATTCGGTGGTGTGCACGGGCTCCGCGCAGTCGGCGCTGTTTCAACAGGGAGTCGATTATGCAAATGGCGAGTTCATTCAGGTGCATCCGACGGCGATTCCGGGCGAAGACAAGCTGCGCTTGATGAGCGAATCGGCGCGCGGAGAAGGCGGCCGCGTGTGGGTACCGAAGAATCCGGCCGATACACGCCCGGCAAAGAGCATTCCCGAAGGAGAACGCTTCTATTTTCTCGAGGAGTGGTATCCGAAGTACGGAAATTTGGTGCCGCGAGATATTGCGACGCGCGCGATTCATCGCATCGTTTATCAAGAAAAGCTTGGAATACGAGGACAGGCTGCGGTTTATCTGGACGTGACGCATATCCCGCGGGAGGTGCTGGATCGTAAGCTGGAAGGCATTTTGGAGATTTACGAGAAGTTTATAGGCGTCGACCCACGCGAAGAGCCGATGAAGGTTTTTCCGGCGATGCACTACACGATGGGCGGAATCTGGGTGAATAACGAAGATCAGGCCACAAATGTTCCTGGAATTTATGCGGCCGGCGAATGCGAATACCAATATCACGGCGCGAACCGGCTGGGAGCGAACTCGCTGGTGTCGTGTATTTTTGGCGGCGGGTTGGCGGGACCAGCTGCCGCGAAGTACGCGCGAAATTTGACAAGCGGCTGTGAGGCAGTTGCGTCGAACGTTTATGAGAGCGAGCGAAAGCGCCAGGAAGAGAAGAACCAGGCGCTGATTTCTCCGGATGGCACGGAGAATCCCATGACGATTTGGCGCGAGCTCGGCGAAGTGATGACCGAGCATGTGACGGTGACACGGGTTAACAAGGATTTGCAGGCCGCGGATGCCAAGATTCGAGAGCTTCAGGAGCGCTACGGCAGAATCAATTTGAGCGACCGGACCAGGTGGTCCAACCAGACGCTGAATTTCGCTCGGGAGCTGGACAACATGCTTGTGCTTGCGCGCGTCATCACGCTGGGTGCGCTGCAACGCAACGAATCGCGCGGGGCGCACTACAAACCGGATTTTCCTGAGCGCGATGACGCGAATTGGTTGAAGACTACCCGGGCAAAATGGGTGAACGGCGAAATTCAGCTCAGTTATGAGCCGGTGGATATCTCGCAGATTCCGCCGCGAGCGAGGCGCTATGACGCAGCGAAGTAAGGCGAGCTCGATCGGCGCGGCTTTGAAAGCAGGGCCAGCGCGGATATGGCGGATATGTAGGATTAGCCGAGGATTTTATGCCTGACGCCAAACAGGTGATTGTTCGTGTAAAACGGCAGGTCAGCCCCAAGGGCGCGCCCTATTGGGAAGAGTTTGCGTTGCCGTGGCGTCCCGCAATGAACGTGATTATCTGTTTGCGAGACATCGCGGAAACGCCTGTCACGCGCGATGGCAAGAAGACCACGCCGATCAGCTACGATTCGAACTGTCTTGAAGAGGTTTGCGGCTCGTGCGCCATGCTCATCAACGGGAAGGCGCGGATGGCGTGTTCGGCGCTGGTGGATAAGCTGGAGCAGCCGATTCGGCTCGAACCTTTTTCAAAGTTTCCAGTTGTGCGCGACCTGGCCGTCGACCGGCAATTCATGTTCGACAGCCTGAAGCGCGTCAAAGGCTGGATTCCCATCGACGGGACGTACGATCTAGGCGAAGGACCGCGAATGGCTCCCGAGACGCAAGAAAAGGCGTATCCGCTCTCGCGGTGCATTTCCTGCGGAAGCTGCCTGGAAGTGTGTCCCCAGGTGAATGACAACAACAAATTCATCGGCGCGGCGATCATCAGCCAGGTCCGGCTTTTCAACATGCATCCCACGGGAGCGATGCATGCGAGAGAGCGCATTGCGGCGTTGACGGAACCCGGCGGGATTCAGGACTGCGCGAACGCGCAAAACTGCGTGAAAGCCTGTCCCAAGGACATTCCCTTGACGGAATCCCTCGCCGAAATGAACCGGCAAGCGTGGAAACAAGCGCTGGTTGGCTGGCTATTAGGGTAGAATCTCGCCGCACCCTTTCACTCGGAGGAATACATGCGTCTTGGCCGCGTCTCGCTGTTTGCCTGTTTGCTCGTCGCGGGATTCTTGATGATGCAGGTGGCGGCGGGCGACGACATCGCCGATCGCGCGAAGAAGCTGCATTTCTCCTCAATCGTGCTGGACACGCACGACGATACGACGCAACGGTTCTTTTCGAAGAACTTCGACATCGGCAAGCGCAATCCTGACGGGCACATCGATATTCCGCGCATGCGCGAAGGCGGAATGAACGCGATTTTCTTCTCCATTTGGATTGATGGCCGCATCATGGGACCGCCGGCGGTGCAGAAAGCGCTCGATCAGATCGATGCGGTGCATGAGAACGTAAACAAGTATTCCAAGGATTTTGCCTTTTGCAGGACGGCGGAGGACGTGCGGCGCGCTCATGCGCAAGGGAAGATTGCCGCGTTGATTGGAGTCGAGGGTGGCCACATGATCGGGAACGACATCCGCGTGCTGCGCATGTTCGGCGATCTAGGCGTGCGCTACATGACGCTGACGCACTTTTATAACGACGAGTGGGCGGATTCCTCGACCGCCAAACCGGAGCACAACGGGTTGACGGATTTTGGCAAGGATATCGTGCGAGAGATGAACCGGCAGGGAATCATGGTGGACATTTCGCACGTGTCCGACAAAACGTTCTACGATGCGCTGGAAGTCAGCAAAGCGCCCCTGATCGCGTCGCACTCCTCTTGCCGCGCGCTTTGCAATCACGTCCGCGATATGTCCGACGACATGATCAAGGCGCTGGCCGCAAAGGGCGGCGTCATTCAGATCAATTACGAAAAAAGCTTTATCGATCAAGCCTACAAAGACGCACAGGACAAGTTTTCCGGCGGTGTGGTAGCCATGATGGACCAGCTCAAGAAAGAGTGCGGCGACAATGAAGAGTGCGTGAACAAGAAGATGACGGAGATGACGGAAAAAGCCACCGCGGAAGGCAAACTGCCTCACGTGAGCTGGGTACGGATTATTGACCACATCGACCATGCTGTGAAACTCGTTGGGGCGGATCATGTGGGTTTGGGTTCCGATTTTGACGGGGCGAACATGCCCGAAGGCATGGATGATTGCACGCACCTCCCGCAGATTACCGAAGCTCTTATGCGCAAGGGCTACAGCGATGACGACATTCGCAAGATCCTCGGCGGGAATTTGCTGCGCGTGATGGAACAAAACGAACGTGTGAGCCGCGAAATACGGGCCGCGCAATAGCGAAATGAAACGGAATGGATTGCCAAAGGTGCTTTCCGAAGGCGGGACGTGTCTTCTGGCGGGAATGGTGCTGGCGGGGGCAATGGCGGCAGCGACGGCGGCGGACGGAATCTCAGAGCGGGCCTGGCGGCTCCATTTCTCTTCTATTGTCATCGACACGCACGACGACACAACCCAACGGTTTTTGGACGGCGGTTTCGATTTGGGTTCTAGAAACGCGCTGGGGAGCATTGACATCCCGCGGATGAAAGAAGGCGGTCTCGGCGCAATCTTCTTTTCGATTTGGATTCCCAGCAAAATTACCGGGCCCGAGGCGGTGAAGCGTGCGCTTGTCCAAATTGACGCCGTTCGTGAGCAAGTCTTCAAACATCCGAATGATCTGGTACTGGTGACCACCGCGGAGGCCGTTCGCGAGGTTCACAAGCAAGGCAAAATCGCCGCGCTCATCGGCATTGAGGGCGGACACATGATTGCGAGCGACTTGGGCGTGCTGCGCAGTTATGCTGCCCTTGGCGCGCGTTACATGACATTGACGCACAGCGGGAACGCCGAGTGGGCCGATTCTTCGACGGCGAAGTCTGAGCACAACGGACTGACGGAGTTTGGTAAGGATGTTGTGAGAGAGATGAACCGGTTGGGAATGATTGTGGACATCTCGCACGTCAGCGACAAGACTTTTGCCGATGTTTTGGCGGTCAGCAAAGCGCCTGTGTTCGCTTCGCATTCCTCTTGCCGCGCGATCTGCGATGCACCTCGGAACATGACCGACGAAATGATGCGGGCGCTGGCCGCGAAGGGCGGCGTCATACAAATCAACTATCACGTTGGCTTTTTGAGCCAGGAGTTTCGCAATGCGGAGAAAGCGCATCCGGAATGGGAAAAAGCGATTGCGCTGGAGATTCAAAAACGATGCGGGGATCGAGAAGGCTGTCAATTAATTGAGGGCGACCGCATTACGCGAGAATACGTTTTGCGGGGCGATTTGCCAAAGGTGGGGTGGACCAAGATCATCGAGCACATCGACCACGCGGTTAAGGTCGCGGGCATTGACCACGTCGGTCTGGGCTCGGATTTCGATGGAGCGAACATGCCGTTCGGAATGGAAGACGTAAGCAAGCTACCGCAAATCACGAACGCTTTGCTGGAAAAAGGCTATTCCGAGAGTGACGTGAAGAAGATTCTCGGCGAGAATACTCTTAGGGTCATGGCGGAGGTCGAGCGCGTCAGCCGCGAGCTGAATGCCGCGAAGTAGGTGCAAGCCGTCATCCATGGCCCGACTAATGAACACAATGTGGAGAGGGAAGAGCGATGCATAAATGTGGATGGGTGATGATTGTGGCGATGCTGTTCTTTGCAGCCGTGCCTTGCAAGGAGGCCTGTGCTCAAGCGACACCTGCGCAGACTCCGGCGCAGCCGAAAGCAGGGACGGGAAGCACCACGGCGCACAAACCGGCCGCGGCCAGCAGCCCGTACGATCGCGCGCTGCTGCGGCCCGCACTACTTACCGCAAAGGCGCCAGCCACCTACCAGGTGAAATTCACGACGACCAAGGGGGACTTTGTCATCAGCGTGACGCGCGCGTGGGCCCCGCTGGGCGCGGATCGCTTCTACAACCTGGTGCGCCGCCATTTCTATGACAACACGAGTTTCTTTCGCGTTCTGAGAGGCTTTGTGGTGCAGTGGGGAATAAGCGCGTATCCTCCCGTTTCAGCGGCTTGGTCGCATGCGCCGATTAAAGACGACCCCGTTGTGCAAAGCAATCTGCGCGGATACATCACCTACGCGATGGGTGGACCCGACACGCGCACCACGCAAGTATTCGTCAATCTGGTTGACAACAAACGGCTGGACGGAATGGGGTTTTCCGCTTTTGGCCAAGTGACAGAGGGGATGGACGTTGTCGAGGCCCTTTATGCGGGCTATGGCGAGGGTGCCCCCGATGGCCAGGGGCCGGAGCAGGACAAGATCGAAAAACTCGGAAAGCCGTATCTGGACAAGGGTTTTGACAAGCTCGATTCCATCAAGACGACGACCTTGATCCTGCCTCCGAGTGCGGCGCCCGCGAAGGCGCCGGCCGCACCGAAAACAACTCCGGCGGCCCAAAAGCAACCGTAATTCCGGCTTTTTCGTTGATTACTTTTTTGAATGTCGCGCATCTAAACTTTTGTGGCGCTCTTCTTTGACTTAAGAGGGACCGCGAGGTATTCTCGGTTTTGATGATGACCTGTCGCCAGATCGTGTGTTGTTCGTGCGCGCGCAAGGCTGCGTGTCGTATGACACCCATCTCTGGCCAGGGGAGTTTCCGGACTTAACGCTACTTTAAGATTCAAAGTTCCGAAGCCCATGTCGCCAGAGGTTCAGGCCACGTGGGTTTTTTGTTTCTGGGGACACAGTTTTCGGGATCAGGTGATTGAGCCATGGGCGAAGTCAAAGAAACCAAAGCGCAGCGCGTCGAGCGATTGAAGCACGCCAAGAATGCCTGGGAGCATTTCGACGAGATCCGCGAATTTGCGCGCAGGGGCTATGCTTCGATTCCTCCAGAGTGGATGAGCACATATTTTAGGACCTGGGGAGTATACACGCAGGGAGACGGCGCAGGGGTCGTGGGCGGCAGCGGTGGCGAAGGCAAGGCCACGCCATACTTTATGGTGCGCATAAGAATTCCGAACGGCTTGCTTAGCAGCGGCCAAGTCCGCGCTGTTGCGGATATAGCCGAGCGGCACGCGCGTGGCGTCGCGGATATTACCGTCCGGCAGAACTTTCAATTGCATTGGGTGACTATTGAGTCGTTGCCCGAAGTGTTGGAGACGCTTTGGCGCGCGGGCTTGACGACGACCGGAGCTTGCGGAGACGTTGCGCGCAACATCACAGGCTGCCCCGTCGCAGGGCTGGACGCGGAAGAAATCGTGGACGCCTCGCCCTTGGCGCTGGCCATCGATCGCGAATTGGGAGGCGCTGCTGAGTTTTATAATTTGCCGCGCAAATTCAAGATTTCCATTACTGGGTGCAGGAGCTGGTGCTCGTATCCGGAAATTAACGATGTTGCGCTGACGGCCACGACGCGCAAAAGGGGCGGGGCTGTTGAAAGTGGGTTTTCGCTGCGGGTTGGCGGCGGGCTGTCCACCGATCCTCACATTGCTTTGCGGTTGAATGCTTTCATCCGGTGGGAGCAAGTGGTGCCGGTCGCGCGCGGCGTTGCGGAAATCTTTCGCGCGAGTGAATCCCTGCGGCAGAGCAGGGAAAAGGCCCGACTCAAGTTCCTGTTCTTGCAGCAAGGCTGGACTGCGGACAGCTTTTTGGATGAGTTGCAGCGAAAAATTGGTTTTTCACTTGATCCCGGCGTAGTGGAAGATATTCCCACGAACATTCATCGCGACCACCTTGGAATTCATGGGCAAAAACAAGACGGCCTTGTGTACGTGGGCGCTTCGGTTTTGGGGGGCCGCATCACGCCTCAACAATTGCGTACATCGGCGGACTTGGCGGATCGCTACGCCGACGGCCACATCCGGACAACCACCATGCAAAATCTCCTGATCGTCAATGTGCCACAACGGCACGCTGCTGCGGTCGCCCATGAGCTCGAAGTTGCTGCCCTGCCGGTGCAGGCCTCAATGTTCGCACGCGGAACCGTGGCCTGCACGGGCTCTGAATTTTGCAAGCTTGCGTTGACGGAAACCAAGAGTTTTGCGCGATGGCTTACACAGGAGCTTGAGGAACGGCTGCCCGATTTTCAAGAGCAGCTTCGGCTCAACGTCACAGGCTGCCCGAACAGTTGCGGACAGCATTGGGTTGCTGACATCGGCATTGAAGGCAAAAAAATCAAAGTCAATGGCCGGATGGTGGATGCCTACTACTTCTGCATAGGTGGGAGCGTTGGCCAGTTTGCCTCGATCGCAAGGCCCGTTGGGTACCGCTGCGCCGCGACGGAGGTTCCCGATGCCATCGAACGATTGCTTGGGAGTTTCAACGAGCGCCGCGAATCGGGCGAGAATCTGCGGAGGTTTCTGGCGCGCCATTCCAATGAGGAGATTCGGTCAATCCTTGCGGGAAGTTTCGTCGTGCCAGTCGAGCGAGATCTGGCGCTGGGTCCGGTGCCGCAGGGAGTGGAAGGCTAAAGCATGAGCCTCTTTCCGATTTTCGTGAAGCTGGAAGGGCGGCTGATCGTCGTCATTGGCGGCGGGAACATTGCCGAAGCAAAGATTCCCGGCGTATTGGGAGCCGGGGCGCGCATCCGGCTGATCGCACCGTCTATCACGCCACAAATCGCTGAATGGGTACGCTTCGGGAAGATCGATTGGCTGCCGAAGGAATTTGGGGCGCCGGATTTGAGCGGGGCTTTTCTGGTGATCGCGGCGACTTCGGCGCCGGGCGTGAACGAAGCCGTTTTTCGAGAGGCGGAAGCACGCGGAATTCTGTGCAACGCCGTCGATGACATCGAGCATTGCCACTTTTATTACGGTGCCGTGGTGCAGCGCGGGGATTTGCAGATCGCGATCTCAACGAATGGAAAAAGCCCGGCACTCGCTCAACGTCTTCGTCGGGAGTTCGATGAGCAATTCGGCCCTGAGTACGAAGTATGGCTGCAATGGCTCGGTGCGGCGCGCGAGGCTCTGCGTGCGAGCGGTCCGACTTCCGAAACTACCAAGAAATTGCTGCACGAGCTGGCGAGCCAGCCGATGTTTGAGGAATTTTTGCGTGAAGCGAAGCGGCGGCCCGGGCATCGAGGGGCAGCGTGATGGGCAAGGTCTATCTCATCGGCGCTGGGCCGGGTGACCCGGAATTGCTAACGCTGAAAGCCGCGCGGCTTCTGGCATGCGCCGATGTCGTGCTGCACGATTCATTGGTAAGCCGCGAAGTGCTCGAAACAATTTCGCCGCGCGCAAAGGTGATCGACGTCGGCAAACGCTGCGGCCGAAAGTTGCTCGCGCAGGAGGAGATCAACGCGCTCCTTGTGAGCTACGCCGCTTCCCATGCGGTGGTGGTGCGCTTGAAGGGCGGCGATCCGTCCGTCTTCGGGCGCGCGGGCGAGGAGCTGGAAGCCCTGCGCATCGGCAAAGTCGAATTTGAAATCGTACCCGGTGTGACGGCTGCATTGGGAGCTGCCGCAGCGGCGGGCATTTCATTGACGGATCGCAGAGTTGCCTCACAAGTGTTGCTGACGACTTTTTCTCGGGGGCCTGAGGCGAATGCGATGGATTGGGGCTGCCTCACGCCTGCGACGACTCTGGTCCTGTATATGCCGGGGCCGGATTACGCGGAAGTAGCGCAGCGCCTCGCCGACGCAGGATTTCCGAATGATTTGCCTTGCGTTATCGTTTCGGGTGCCTCGGGTTCACAACAGCAGGTTCGCTGGACCAGCGTCGGCGCGCTTTCCTTAGAAGAAAAGCTGCCTGCTCCAGCGTTAATGATTGTTGGGAGAGTTGCTTCGCAGCGAATTCGCGAGATTGGCGATGCCTTCTGGCGTGGCGAGAAGGCTGAGTCCGGAGAGCAGCGAGTTTCCGTAAGTTAGTCAGGAGAGAACGAAATGAGGGCTGAAGAAAACGCAGTTCCGTTGAAAAAACCGTGGCGGCTATCACTGGATAGCTGGGCCGTGGTCGTGGCTTTGCTCGCGGCGCTGCTGGTTCGCGCCGGAGTATTCAAACATATCCCGTGGTGATCGATACGCAAGCAAAACGTAGAGAGAAAAAGGAAAAAACATGGCAGATGCAGTCGTAATTCCGCAAGTGCAGCCGGTCCAGCCGGTGCTCCGCTTTCTTCGAATCATTCCCGGCGTGCTTTTGCTCGCCGCCATCGGCTACGCCGGCAAACTGCTCGAGCAAAACGTCGGCAAATATGCGAAAGCCCATCATTGGGTCTTTCCGAATATTGAGTACGTTCTCTGGGCCATCCTGCTGGGGCTTCTAATTTCGAACACCATTGGCGTGCCAGAAGTTTTTCGGAGCGGCGTGGCGACTTACGAGTTTTGGCTAAAAGCTGGCATCGTGTTGCTTGGTTCCCGGTTTTTGCTCGGGGACATTCTGAAGCTGGGCGGCGTGAGTCTTCTACTCGTCGCTCTCGAGATTATCGGTGCGATCGCTTTCATGACGCTTCTCGGGCGCCTGTTCAAGTTGAAGCCGAAATTGACCACGCTCCTCGCCGTCGGTTCCGCTGTTTGCGGCGTCAGCGCCATCATCGCCACAAAAGGGGCCATCGACGCCGACGACGAAGACTCTTCCTTTTCTATTGCCGCCATTCTCGCGCTCGGCGCGCTGGCGCTCTTCACGTTTCCTCTGATCGGCCACGCTCTGCATCTGGGCGATCGCGCCTATGGCATTTGGGCAGGGCTCGCTGTGGATAACACGGCCGAAGCGACTGCTGCTGGTGCACTCTACTCCGACGCAGCCGGCAAATTGGCAGTCCTCGTGAAGTCCACGCGCAACGCCATGATCGGCTTCGTTGTGCTGGCCTACGCCATCTACTGGGCCAGCCAGGGCCAAGCCAAAGTGGTCGGCAACAAAGCCGCTTTCCTCTGGCAAAAATTCCCGAAATTCGTGCTGGGTTTCCTTCTCATCTCTGTGCTCGCGACCTATCAGTTCTTCAACAAAGAGCAGGTGGGTGCGCTCGCCAATCTTTCGCGTTGGGCTTTCCTTCTGACTTTCGCGGGCGTGGGCTTGCGGACGAATTTTCGCGACATGCGCAAACAAGGTCTGCGTCCCTTCGCCGTGGGAGCCATCGGCGAAGTCGTGATTGCGGTATTCACATTGGGTTTGGTGGTTGGAGCCGGAAAGCTTTTCGGCTTCTGATCGACCAGAGCACAAAACAAATGGGGCGCGGAAATGTCGTCCGGTCACCCGAGCGATTCCCGCGCCCCTGATTTTTCTCAACCGTTTTCTATAGTCCGAGAACGTTCACCAATTCCCGCACCGATGCCGAAGATTTCTGCAGCGCCGCATTTTCTTCCGCTGTCAGCTTGATCTGAATGATCTCCTCGGCTCCGCCCGCTCCAAGCTTTACAGGAACGCCGACGAACAGCCCCTTGATCCCATACTCTCCGTCCAGATACACGGCACAGGGCAGGATTTTTTTCTTATCTTTCAAAATCGCGGCCACCATTTCCACGGCAGCCGCCGACGGCGCATAGTAGGCCGAACCCGTCTTTAAAAGATTGACAATTTCCGCGCCGCCCTTGCGCGTGCGTTCCACGATGGCGTCGATGCGTTCCTTTGGCAGCAAATCGGGGAGGGGAATTCCCGCAACCGTTGAATATCGCGGCAGCGGCACCATGTCGTCCCCGTGGCCGCCCAGCACGAACGAGTGCACATTTTCCACGCTGACTTTGCATTCCGTGGCCACAAACGAGCTCATGCGTGCCGAGTCCAGCACGCCGGCCATGCCCAGCACGCGATTCTTCGGAAAGCCGCTCACCTTGAACGCCGCCTGTGCCATGGCGTCCAGCGGATTAGTCACCACGATGATGACGCACTTCGGCGAATGCTTGACGATCTGCTCGACGACGGCCTTCACCACGTCATAGTTTGCCTTCAAAAGGTCGTCGCGGCTCATCCCTGGCTTGCGCGGAAAACCAGCCGTGATCACCACGATGTCGCTACCGGCCGTCGCGCTGTAATCTCCCGTCGCCGTGGAAGCGCCAACCGCGCGCGAATCCGTCCGCGTAATCGGCCCGGACTCCAGCATATCCAGCGCCTTACCCGCAGGCGGCCCGTCCAAAATATCAGTCAGCACCACGTCGGCCAGCTCTAGGTCCACAATCCGTTGCGCCGTCGTCGATCCGACAAAACCGCCGCCCACCACTGTCACCTTTTTTCTGCTCATTCGCTAGAGTCCTCTCTGAATAAAACCAAATAAATGAGGTAAGGGAAGTAAAGGAAATAAAGGAGGTAAAGGATAAAAAACCGCGTTCGCTCGAGGCACCTCCACACAATGAGCCGGATTCTTTTCCTTTACTTCCTGTACCTCTTCTACTTCCTCTACCTCATCTTCTTCCTTTACCTCGCCACGGCGGCAGCCTGCATATTTTCAATGATCGCCGTCGCAAACGCTGATGTGCCAACTTTCGTCGCGCCCGGCATGAGCCGCTCGAGATCATACGTCACACGTTTCTGCTGAATGGTCCGCGCGATGCCGTCTTCGATCAACTGAGCGGCTTCCTTCCATCCAAGAAACTCAAACATCATCGCGCCAGACAGCATTACGGAGCTCGGGTTGATCACGTCCTTATCAGCATATTTTGGAGCAGTGCCATGCGTGGCCTCGAACACTCCAAAACCGTCGCCGATGTTTGATCCCGGCGCCATCCCCAGTCCGCCCACCTGTGCCGCGCACGCATCCGAAAGGTAATCCCCGTTGAGATTCGGCGTCGCCAGCACACTGTACTCATCCGCACGCAACAGGACTTGCTGAAACACGGAATCGGCAATGCGGTCGTTAATCATCAGCTTCTTCTTCCACTGCCCCTTGCCGTGTGTCGTATAAATCGCGTCGAGTGTCTGCTTCACTTCGTCGCAAATGCCTTTTGTAAACGCCTCGGTTGCCTGCTCCAGTCCTGGCTCGATCATCGCCGCGTTTTGCTCGACGCTCAGGCCCGGATTCTTGTCCAGGTTATCGAGGATCCAGCTCTCGCGCTCGGTGACGGTCTGCGCCCGAAATTCCTCGCGCGCCAGGTCGTAACCCCAATCGCGGAAAGCGCCCTCCGTGAACTTCTGGATATTCCCTTTGTGTACGAGCGTCACGCTTTTTCTGCCGTGCGTCAGCGCGTACTTGATGGCCCGCCGCACCAGCCGCTTCGTCCCCGTCGGCGAGATCGGCTTGATCCCCACGCCGGAATCCCAGCGAATCTGCTTCTTGCCGTCTTTCAGCATGTCGTGATTCAGAAACTCGAGCAGTTTCTTCACTTCCGGCGTTCCCGATTTCCATTCAATCCCGATGTACACGTCCTCTGTGTTCTCGCGAAAGATAACGATGTCCATCTTCTCCGGATTTTTCACAGGGGAGGGAACTCCCGCGTAATACCGCACTGGCCGCTCGCAAGAATACAAATCCAGAATCTGCCGCAGCGCCACGTTCAGCGAGCGAATCCCGCCGCCCACCGGCGTGGTCAGCGGCCCTTTGATGGCCACGCGAAAATCGCGAATAGCGTCCACAGTCTCATTCGGGAGCCATTCTTTAAATGTATTGAAAGCTTTTTCTCCGGCAAAGACCTCAAACCAGGCAACGCTGCGCTTTCTGCCATAGGCGTGCTCGACAGCCGCGTCAAAAACCCGCCGCGAAGCCTTCCAGATGTCGCGGCCCGTGCCGTCGCCCTCGATAAACGGAATGATTGGTGTGTCCGGAACTTGCAATTCACCGCCGCTGTAGCCGATCCCTTCGCCCCCCGCAGGAATAGCCTGGCCGTTGTACGAACTCTTCATGAATGCACATCCTCCCTGGATTTTCGAACGATTCCTGTTGGAAAGCCGCACTGCGGTTCGCGCACTCCACTGGTCGATGCACGCAAGCGCGAACCAGAAAACATACCACAACGCGCGTGAACTTCGAAATGAGCAGCCAAAACGAGCATTCAAACAGACTGTCAGAAAGCCTCAGCTGTGCCAACCTGAAACAGTTTCGCGTAATATACTCATCAAATCGAGCTGGGCGGAGGTCTACAACGCGCAGCAAGGAGATACGGACATGATGATTGATTGGAATGAATATCACAAAGCGCTCGGCGCCAGGATTGGCGAACTGGCAAAGCTCAGCCCGGACACTGTCCGTGGATACCAAATGCTGAGTGCCGCCAACTCCAAAACCGGCAAGCTGGACGAAAAGACCCGGCAGCTCATTTCGCTGGCGGTGGCCGTCACGACGCATTGCGACGGCTGCATCGTCGTGCATTCCGACGCCGCTTTGAAAGCAGGAGCCACAAAAGAAGAGATATCGGAAGCCCTCGGCGTAGCCGTGGCGATGAACGCCGGCGCTACCCTCGTTTACTCGACACGCGTGCTCGATGCAGTCGCCGCAAAGACGGCGCAAGCGCAAGGCGCCTGATTCGCTCGCGTCGCGGGTCCTTCGGCCGTTATTTCTTTTTCTTGGCCGTCGGAGCTTTCGCCGACTTCGATGACTTCGGTCGAATAACGTCACCCGCACGCGTCCTGCTGGCTTGCGGGGCGCCTTTGGCTGCGACGACGTGCTTGGCCAGGTCCACCGTAAACGCGTCCATGGTCGAAGTCTTTTCAGTGGTTTCGTCAACGCCCAGCGACTCGCAAAGCATCGACCCTACATCCACCGTCAGCCGCAGGAAGCCATGCGCCGTGTTGTTATACACATCCAGCGTCAGTTGATTGCCCTTGCCGTCGTTGCCGGGGATGCCCGGCTGGGGATTCACTCCGTTCTTTCCCTGGCGTGGATTGCTGAGATTTAGATAACCGCCGTTGCCCGCCACTACGTAAGGTATTTGCCGGCCGTCAGCTTTCATCGTGCGCGTATATCGTTCGTAAAGGTGCGCGTGACCGGAAAGCACGATGTCCGGCCAGATCTTCGCGGTCGTGCAGGCTTGATCGATTTGCGCGAGCATGCCCGGACTCGGGAAATGCGAATTGCTGATCGTGAAAGGTGGATGATGCACGGCAATAACCAGCGCAAAGGGATCGGCACCTTTTTGCGCGCGTTGTGACGCCGCTGCTGCCAGCTGGGTTTGCAGGAATTGTACCTGCGCAGTTCCGCTGGTTGCATCGCTGATGACTCCGGTAGTCTCGCTCGTATTCGAATAAAGCCCGATGATTTTCAAGAACGGCGCATTCAACGTGAAATAAACGCCAGGTTGTATCATCGTCGTCCGCGCAAAGCCCTTTGCCGATGGATCCTTCGTCGGAGCTTTCGAACAGAAGTTGTTGTAAAAAGGTTCGAGCGAGTACTTGACCGGGTCGGCCTTGAAGAGCACGCCGTCGTGATTTCCCGGTATGGCGAAGATCGGCGCGTCGTAGTCCCGGTAAGGATCATAAAACTGATCGTAATAGTAGCGTTCCTGTCCGAAGTAGTAGACCACGTCTCCGAGATGATAGAAAAAAGCTGGTCGGCCATCTGCGTACGCTTCCGCACCGATGTCGGCAGCCATGGCGTCCGCCACAGCAAATTGGTGCGAAGGCTCTTTGACGCCGCCTGTATCGCCGGCGGAATGAAAAACGATCTTGCCGGCGGTTTGAATTTGCTGAATGGCATTGGCGCCAAGCACGTCACCCAGCGATATCGCGGGCGGACTGTTCCAAGGAGCGGGGATGGGTTCGGTGACCGGCGTTGTCTTAATACCGGAGTCGGCTGCAACGTCTTGCGGGTCGAACTCGTTGTAGTTGTCGGGAGAGGGTTTGGGGTTCGCAAAAGCAAATCCGGGACTGGCCATTTTGTTTTCCTCCGGGTGATTCTTCCGAGGGCACTTATGGTTGGCGATAATTTACCACAACTTAGCTGACGGAACCATGAACGGGCGTTTGGCGGCGAGTGAGCGCGCAAACAAAAACGCCCTTGGTGGAAGCCAAGGGCGTTCAAGTTATCGGTAGTCGGATGATCCGCCGCTCTGGTGCCCAACCAACGAAACGCACCTGTTGCAGCGGGGCCCCTTTAGAACATGTTCCAGAGGAACTGGTTATAGACCTCGTGGTGGTACTGCACTTCGGGCGCCTTCACAAACGTGCCCAAGGATCGCGGGCAGCGATCGGCGGCAGCGCGTTTCAGGTCGGCGTAGCGTCCCTTGACGTCAGCGCCGAAAAGCTTTGTCGTCCACTCCGCCTTTTCGAAATTTTCCAGCGCCGTGTAGATATTGTCCGGCAGATAGCGTTCCGCCGAGCGCAGATTCTTGATTTTCGCTGTGTCGCCATCCAACCCGGTCTTGAAAATCGAGTACATGACCATGTAGGGATTTGCATCCGGAGCGACGGCGCGCACCTCCGTGCGCATACTGCGTTCATTGCCGATGGGGATGCGCACCATGGCGCCGCGATCGGTTGGAGACGCCTTGAGCTGGTTGGGCGCTTCGAAATGTGGGTCCAGACGCCGAAAGGCATTGACGCTCGAATTGTGCAGCAAGCAGATATCGTTTCCATGTGTAAGAATACGATCCACAAACTCCCAGCCCATCTTGCTAAGCTGCTCTTCACCCTTTGGATCCCAAAAGAGGTTCTTGCCGTCCTTGCTGATCGAGACGTTGGTGTGCATACCGTTGCCGTTCACGCCCACAACCGGCTTCGGCAAAAAGCACGCCGTCGAGCCCATGTTTGTCGCTACCTGCCGGCAGATGAGTTTGTAAAGCTGGATCTGGTCCGCCGCCTGCACCACTTCGCCATAACCATAATTGATTTCGAACTGCGACGGCGCGACTTCCGGGTGATCCTTCTCGTTCTGGAAGCCCATGGCGCGCTGCACTTCCGCGGTCGTATCAATAAACGTGCGTAGCGGATCGCCGGGAAGCGAATGGTAATAACCGCCAGTGTTGACGTACTCGAACTTTCCCGTCTCGTTGTAATGCCGCTCGGCGTTCTCTCCTTTGAAAAGAAAGCCCTCGATCTCGTTGGCAGCGTTGAGGGTGTAACCCTTCTTTTGGTGGAGCTGGTCGGCGTAACCCTTCAAGACGCCGCGAATGTCGCCAGCGTACGGAGAGCCGTCCTTGTCGATGACGTGCCCGAAGACCAGCACCTTCCCGGAGCCGAAAACGTCAGATGGTCCCCAGTAGAATGCGCCCCAGTCCATAGCCAGGCGCAAGTCGCTCTCGCGCTGGGCAGTAAAGCCGCGAATCGAGGAGCCGTCAAACGTCAAGTTGTCCCAGCTCTTGATCAGAAACTTTTTGTCGTAGTCCAGCATGTGCAAGCGGCCTTCAAGGTCGCTGAAGAGCACGGTCACGGCCTTGATGCGCTTTTCGTCGGTCAGGTACTTAATCCGCTCTTCCTGCACTTTGTGCGGGGCGACGCGGTTCTTGCGCTGCTCTTTCGCCTTCAGGTTCAACTCTTCAAGTTCGTCATAGGAAAGAGCAAGGAAATTACGCAGTTCGTTCGACATGAATCTCCTCGAAATAGGATGAAATAAGGTGTTGCGCAGAATTGCGTGGCGTACAGGCGCTATCCATCGGCCCGTAGGGTATCGCGCCGGTCTTGCGACCGTCAAATCGAAAAATCATTTTGCGCCATCGAAAAAATGAATGGAGAGCAGGACAAATTGTCTCGTTGCAGCAGCCAAAACTACGCTAGTCGTAATATTCCTGCCCCAGGTGAGTGATCAGGTCTTCTCCCATCATCCATCGCAACGTGTTTTTCAGCTTCATCGACTGAATAAACAAGTCATGCTCGGGATAAAGACCCGGAGCCGTCATCGGCGACTTGAAATAGAAGCTCAGCCACTCCTGAATACCCTTCATCCCCGCGCGTTGTGCGAGGTCCAGGAACAGAACCAGATCCAGAACGATCGGCGCAGCAAGAATCGAGTCCCGGCAGAGAAAGTCCACCTTAATCTGCATCGGATATCCGAGCCACCCGAAAATGTCGATGTTGTCCCAGCCCTCTTTGTTGTCGCCGCGCGGCGGGTAATAGTTGATGCGCACTTTGTGATGCATCTTGCCGTAGAGCATCGGGTAGAGCTGTGGTTGAAGAATGTATTCAAGCACGCTCAGCTTCGACTCTTCCTTAGTCTTGAATGATCCAGGATCTTCGAGAACTTCGCCGTCGCGGTTGCCGAGAATGTTCGTCGAGAACCAGCCGTCGAGCCCGAGCATACGTGCCTTGAATCCAGGCGCAAGGATCGTTTTCATCAACGTCTGCCCGGTCTTGAAGTCTTTGCCGCAGATTGGAACGCCGTGTTCCATCGCGAGCTGCTGAATGGCAGGAATATCCGCCGTGAGATTCGGCGCCCCATTGGCAAACGGCACGCCGCTGGTCACCGAAGCCCAAGCGTACAGCATCGAGGGAGCAATCGCCGGATGATTCGTTTTCATGCCCTCAACGAATTTCTCCGGCGTCGAGTGCACGTCCTCCGGGGTAACGAACACTTCCGTCGAGCCGCACCAGCAAGTGACCATGCGCGAAACGCGCTTGGTCTTGCGGAAATTCTCCATGTCTTCCTTGATTTTTAGCGCCAGCTCGTATTTGTTTTTCGCCTTTTTGATGTTCGGACCATCGAGCTTTTTCACATACTCGTGGTCGAAAGCGGCCTTCATCGGCTTGATGCCGGAAAGAAAAGTCTTCACCTTCGCTAGATCCTGGGGATTCAAGACTCCGGCGTTCACTGCCGATTCGTAAGCGTTGTCACGGAATATATCCCAGCCGCCGAAAACGATGTCATCCAATTCGCCGAGCGGCACAAATTTCTTGATCAGCGGCGAACGGCTCTCGGTGCGCTTGCCAAGCCGGATGGTCCCGAGTTGCGTCAGCGAGCCGATCGGCTGCGACTTGCCCTTGCGGACCAGCTCGACTCCGGCCATGAAGGTGGTGCTGACGGCGCCCATGCCAGGCGTGAGGATCCCAAGTTTGCCCTTCGGCGGCGCAATTTTCGCAGGCTTTTCCATGCAACTCCTCGTTCACTCGGATTTGCAAACAAAAACGCTGGCAGCAGATGGCTATCCGCCGCCCAAACAAACTAGTAATGATGAGCGAAGAGAGAAGGATTTGCAAATCGGAATAGCGCCCGCCAAACGTGCAAGCAGCGCTCCGCGCGTAAGAAGCGAATGCTTCCTCAACCAGGCAGGCTACTCGGCGGTTGGGCACGACACCACCAAGGATCAAGCTCAAGCCCGATAGGACATCTTAATCGCAAGAAATCATTGGCAGGAGAAATTCCTGCAATCGCTCGCTTTCACCCACAGGCAGCCGGTCCAGATGAATACCCATCTGATTCCCGCCAAGAATCCGGACGACGGAACCTGCTCCTACCATCGGCTTCATCTTTTGCGTCAGCTCCATACTGACCTGAACGGATGAACCCGCTGGAATGGTCCTGGGCGCTTTAACGAGCATTCCGTCCAGACTGACGTCGACCAATTCGCACAGGATCTCTTCAAAACCAAATCGCAGCAGCACCTTGGAATGAAAGTGAATGCGCCGCGTCTGGCGTCGTTCATGGTCCATTCGTCCTTGCGTGGCCCGGATGAGCTTCAAAAGGCGTTCTTTGTCGACTGGCTTGTAGAGAAAAAAGCTGGCCCCCGCTGCAAATCCCTGGGACATGGCGCTAGGGCGTTGGTCGTCGCTCAGCAGAATGATCGGCGTTGTCCGGTTGAACCCCGCACGCCGCATTTCCCGTGAGAGTTCGATTCCGTCCGGAGTCCCCATGTGCAGGTCGAAAAAGACCATGTCGAACTTGCCCTCCGCTAGGAAATTCGCAGCTTCTCCGCTTCTCGTCAGCGTCAGAGCGTCCACACCGGCGGCGTACAACACTTTTTGAATCAGTTCGCAGGTGATCTGTTCATCATCTACCACAAGAGCTCGCCTTTGCATCTCACCCTCCTGGTACTGCCAAAATTTGCGATCCAGCTTTGAAAACCTGTCTCCGAAAAGAGTTGTCGCACGCGGTCGGTAAAGAGTGTCAGCTTGCTACCGGTATGTCCGGGCGTGAAACTTCATAGCAATCAAATTGCACGCCCACTCCCATCTTTCCGCGCGCTGAATCGACGCGCTCAACGCGCACCACGTGGCCTGTGCATCGCCACTCCGTAGGCGGTTCGTCGGTGATTTCCTCTGGCATCCTCAGAAGGATTTCCAACGTTTCGCCTTCGCGGATCGGCGAGTCCGTGGCAAAGAAAACGCCCCTCCGCGAGAGATTGAGTGATTCGGTTCTCTGTTCAGGTGCCGCGGATTTCCAGATGCGCACCTTCAGCGGAGTTTTGAGACTAAGACGACGAGACAGACGCCGGTCTAATCTGGCTATCTTCATTGTTGTCTCCGTAAATCAGCAAGAGAGGAGGCACAACCTGGAGTAACGAAGGGGGACCGAAAGTATACCAATCGGCTTGTTCAATGAATACGTTAATCTGCGTCTTCCGCGAAATATACTTCAATCTCTTTTCAAGCTTTTCAAGAGATGAGGAAACTCAAATGCACTTAACCCAGCCTATAACTTAAGCACGAGCGGTGCCGAATCTGGCTCTTCTCTTAGGTTCCAAAACGAAACTGCCGACGCAGCTTTGGGCCGGTTACTTCTGAGGACATGGCGTGTGAACGATTTGGACATTTCCTTGGAATTGAAGCAGCTCAGTATTACCCCGTGGCGTTAGAGTAAGACAAATCGCGGCGAGCCGCCGCAACGGAGGAGTTTTTCATGAAGGCAACAAAACAATCTCTAGAATTTCTAATCTTGATGCTTCTTTTCTCCATCGGCCTGACTCTCTTCACTGCGACCGTGGGAGCTCAAGAGGAAGGCTGGCAGATTATGCGAGCCGACTATGGATTCAAAGCCCAGCGCACCGATGTCACCGATATACTGCGCGACTTGGTTTCGCGCGGCGGCGTCAACGGCCGCGTAGCCATAAACAATCAAACCATGGGTGGTGATCCCGCCGTTGGCAGAGACAAGTCTCTGCGTATTTTTGCAAGAAACCGCAGAAACGAGGAGCGCGAATTCGACGTCAACGAAGGTGGCTTCATCGATGCCCATCTGTTTGTCGTGCGGCGCGAAGATCGCGACGATCACGCTCCAGCCCGTGACGACCGGCCACGTGAGGACCGTGACCGTGTGGACCATGATCGTGGTGACCGCGGCGAGGCACGCGATCTAGTGATCATCCGAGGTTTCTACGGCGTCCAGGGCAGAACTGTCAACGTCACCGAACAATTGCGCGCCATGGTCCGCGATGGTGTGCTGGCAGTGCGCGTGAACAACGAAAATTTCGGTGGAGATCCCGCCATTGGCGCGGATAAGGTCTTAATCGTCATTTACAGTTCTCGCGGCCAGGAGCAAGCCACCGCCGTCAGGGAAGGCGAACGCCTCGTCATTCCGTAGCAGTTTTTCTTTCGAGAAGCTGCAATGAAGAAGGCAAGACGATAAAGGGTGGGTGCGCGGGCGCTTAAAACCAGTCACTGCGATAAGCCACCCACCAGCTCGCATAAGCGATAGGAATGGTCGCGAAGACGGCCCACCAGAAGGGCAGCGCTAAATCCGCCACCAAGCCCAATCCACCGAAAGAGAGCCAAAAGATCTTTCTCTGCACAACTTCATTTTAGCCGGAATCAACACCGTGGAACGCGCCTCGGCGGAAGCGATTCCATACTTGCAAATCCAAAAAGCACTAGCCCTTTTTGTGTTCGAGCTCCGCCCATCTTTCGTAGAGTTGATCGACCATTTTCCGCGCCTCGTCGAGTTGCAGGGAAGCGCTGTGAAGCCGGGGGCCATCGCTCATGATGGCGGAATCCTGCAGCGCGGCTTGTCGGGCGTGAAGCTCCGTTTCCGCCTCAGCGATGCGCTGTTCCATGCCGTCAAGTTCGCGGGCCTCTTTGTAGGAGAGTTTCTTTTTCGCAGCGTTAGGCGGCGTTCCGCCCGGCGCTAATCGTGCTCGTTCGATGAGTTCTGGCAGTTTTGCTCTTGTTTTCTCTGCTTGTTCTTCTTCTTGCAATTCCTGCCAAGCCTCCCATTGCGAATAATCCGCAAATCGCTCAATGCCGCCCAATCCGTCGAACCCAACTACAATCGTCGAAACGCGGTCCAGCATGTAGCGATCATGCGTTACCAAAACGAGCGCTCCGCGAAATTCCAGCAAACTCTCTTCGAGAATCTCCAGCGTGGGAATGTCCAGATCGTTGGTCGGTTCGTCCAGCAGCAGCACATCCGCGGGCTGCAACATAAGCTGAGCAATCAACACGCGTGCGCGCTCGCCGCCGGAAAGCTTCCCCACACGGCGGTTCAAATCTTCCGCGGTGAACAGAAATCGAGCCGCCCAAGAGGCCACATGAATCACGTTGTTCTGATAAATGACCGCATCGCTATCCGGCGCCAGCGCCCGCCGCAAAAGCAATTCCGGATCGAGCTCGCGGTTCTGATCGAAATAAACCACGCGCAGCGGCTCCGCTTTGCGAATCTTGCCAGCGCGAGGCTGGAGTTCCCCGCGAAGCAGTCGAAGCAGCGTGGTCTTACCGCTTCCGTTTGGCCCCACTAACCCCACGCGCATCCCGGAGATCACTGTGAAGTTCAAATCCTCAAACAGCACGCGATCGCCGATCGCACCCGTCACTCGTTTAAGTTCTATCAGTTGCTTGGTCTGGCGGTTGGTCGCGGAAAAATCGATTTGCGCCGTGCTTAGGCCGGTGCGCGCTTTCATCTCGGCAAGATCACCAATCATTTTGTGAGCTTTGTCGATACGCGCCTTGGCTTTGGTCGCGCGCGCCTTTGGCCCGCGGCGCAGCCATTCGATCTCCGTATGCACGCGGTTTTCGAGCGCCTCTTGCCTGTTTCGCTGTGCGTGCAAATGCTCTTCCTTGGCCAGCAGAAACGTGCTGTAGTTTCCTTTGACTCGCAGGGCGCCGTCCTCATACGCGCGGTCGATTTCCACCATTTCGTTGGTGACATTTTCCAGAAAATAGCGGTCGTGGCTCACCACCACGCTCGCAAAGCTGGCTCTCTGAAGAAACTTTTCCAGCCATTCAATCCCCGCAAGATCCAAATGATTGGTAGGCTCGTCGAGCAGCAGAATGTCGGGGTTCTGCACCAGCGCCTCGGCGATGGCCAGCCGCTTTCGCCATCCACCGGACAATGTCGCTGCTGGCATCTCGAGTTCTGTAAATCCCGCGCGGCCCAGCGTCTCCGCGGAGCGCGCCGCTCGCTCCGCTTGTGGCACGGCCGCACGTTCTAGCGCGCTCTCGATCACCGCTTGAACGGTTAGGCCCGGCGCAAATTCGGAGATTTGCTTGACGTAACTCAGCCTGGTGCCTTTGCGTACCGCGACGTCGCCGCTATCCGGCTTCGTCTTTCCGCACAGAATCTCCAGCAGCGTCGACTTACCCGATCCATTCGGTCCAATCACGCCGATGCGGTCCCCTTCGGACACCGTGAAAGAGATATTCTTGAATAGCGGTGCGACCCCGTACCTTTTTGATAGTCCCTGGGCGCTGATGATCGGAGCCAAATTCTCGGTCTTCTCCTGCTCTTAGTTTAACCTGAGGAACGAACGCAACGACAGTTTGCAACCATGAGATCGGTCTAAACTTTGGCTCCACTGACGCACAAATTTGACGCTCTCATTCTAGGCGCAGGCGCCGCCGGACTCTTCTGCGCCGTGGAGGCCGGCAAGCGCGGGCGCCGCGTCGCTGTCCTCGAGCGCGCCGATCGCATTGGCAAGAAAATCCTGATCTCCGGCGGAGGCCGCTGCAACTTCACAAACATCCATTGTCGCCCGGAGAATTTCATTAGCGCGAACGAGCATTTCGCAAAATCCGCGCTGGCCCGCTACACCCCGTCGGACTTCATCGCGTTGGTCGAAAAACACCACATCCCCTATCACGAGAAAACGCTCGGCCAGCTTTTCTGCGACCGCTCCGCGCAAGACATCACGAATATGCTGGAAAGCGAGTGCCGCGCCGCGGGGGTCCAGATCTTTCTAAACACCAAAATCGACAAAGTGGATCGCGCCATCGAATTCGTCGTGCGAACCGACTCCACCCAATTTCGCGCTCCGGTCCTGGTCGTCGCCACTGGCGGTCTTTCCATTCCAAAAATCGGCGCCACCGCCCAAGGATACGATCTCGCGCGCCAATTCGGCTTGAAGATTGTGAGAACAAGACCTGCGCTTGTTCCTCTCGTGCTAGCAAAAAAAGAGCAAAGTCTCTACTGTGATCTGGCCGGCGTTTCCGCACCCGTGGCTGTTTCCGCCGATCGGCAATCCTTTCGCGAACAAATGCTTTTCACGCATCGCGGCCTAAGCGGCCCTGCCATCCTGCAGATTTCCTCCTACTGGGAAAGAGGCAATCCGCTCCGCATCGATCTAGCTCCCGATCGCGAAGTGCTCTCCTTCCTTCGAAAAGCCAAGACCCGAAATCTATCCGCCGCCCGCGCCGCTTTCCTTGGCATCCTGCCTAAACGTTTCGCGGAACGCTGGCTCGAACTGCACGCGCCGCCCACCTGGACCAACGAAGCATTGGATTGGCTCGAACGTGATCTGCACGAGTGGATTCTCGTCCCCGCCGACACCGAAGGCTACGAGAAAGCTGAAGTCACCGCCGGAGGCGTCGACACCGATGAGCTCTCGAGCAAAACCATGGAAAGCCGCAAGGTACCCGGCCTATTTTTCATCGGCGAAGTTGTGGACGTCACTGGCCATCTCGGCGGTTTCAATTTTCAATGGGCCTGGGCTTCCGGCGCCGCTGCCGGACGCGCTTTGTGATCGCAATCTCGCGATTAGTCTGCCGCCGTTCTCGCGCCAACGGTCAAGCCTTTGGATATCGCCGAAGCTCCCTCACCAAATAAACTACCACCGCGATATTGATCGCCAGCGCTACGCCCTTCGCAAACGTCGCGTGATGAATAATCTCATACAGCTCCAGCGGCAGAAACGAAGCCGTCGTGATGATCGTAAAATATTCCGCCCAGCGTTTATGAAACGCCAGTCCGGTTCCCTCAGTCAGGAAAATGGCCGCGTAGATAAACGTCCCCACGCTCAGTTCCGTCAACTTCCGGTCATCCACCAACGGCACTTTCGCCAGCAGCCAAAGAATGAATCGATTGTGTGGATCGACGCGAAACGCATTGATCCAGTGGTCCACGACAGCGGCCACGTCTTTATGCAACAAGTGCAACGCACCTACGCCTACGGTAATCAATGCGACGCCCTTCAAGAGTTTGAAGGCCGCGATCAACATCAATCCGCGAGAGTGTGATTTGCCCTCAGGCATTTGAGTTTCTGATTTCTAGTTGATTGTACGCGACGCGGTCAAGGCGAAAGCCCAATGGGCAGGTAATGAACTTCATTTGTGCGCCGGCAGCAAATCCCATATCGCGGGATCTTCCGTCCCGAGCACCCAGGAACAAAATCCCTGGAGCCCGCGCTCCTTCATAAGCGTGTAGCGCTCGCGGAAGGTACGCGCGTCCGTAAAGAAAATCCACTCGCGCATATCCGCGCGGTAAAAATAGAACCACGCCGCGCGATCCGTCGAATCCCATTCCACATGCCCGCCGTAGGCTTTGGCCAGGTCCACCGCGTCGTCGGTACCGATATACTCCGCCGAAGGGTTCGGCTTGTCCCCAGATTTATCGTCCGATTTCACGGGCGTGCCAGCGAACCAATGATAGCCATACAGCGGAATCCCTAGCGATAGCTTTTGCGCCGGCACGAATTTAAGCGCGTAATCCAGATTGCCGGTAGTCCACGCCCAGCCAGCCACCGGTCCGGGAGCCGTCCATCGCGTATGCTGGTCGTAAGTCATCAAACAAATCAAGTCAACGGATTGCGCCAGCGCCTTCAGATCATAAGCCCCGCGCCAATTCTCATAAATCCACGCCGAGAACCCGCCCTCTCCAGCAGGTCCGCCCGGAGCATTTGGCACCGTCGCAATCGTAAGCTGCAATCCTTCGCGGTGAAACGCCGCCGCCGCTTCACGGACCATGTCAGAAAGCGCGTCGCGATCCGTCCAGCGCACATTCTCAAAATCAAATTGAAATCCCGTGTAACCATTTTCCTTGCAAGCTTGAATCAGTTGCGCGTACATGTTCTCTTTCGCCGCCGCATTCTTCAGCAATTTATGAAATTCTTCCTGCGCAAAATCTCCGTTCGCCACAATCGGCATCACTGGAACGTGATGCTGCTTCGCGGTCTCCATAACCAGCGGATTCGGCCCGCCAGATAGCAACCCGTCTGCGTCCACGCTATACCATGCGGGAACCAGCAGATCGATCTTCTCCGCATGCGCCAGGAACGATCGAACCGACTTCGGCTCGCGCGTCATGTAAAACAGCGCCTTCGGCTGCTCCGCGCACGCCGCGCTCACGACGAACAAGAACGACGCAATCTGGGCGAACAAAGTTAGCAATCGTTTCATCATGCGCGCAGTTTAGCTTCGAGCGGCCAGGAACGCAACGCAACACAAAGATGCATGCCAAATGCACCCAAACACCGCGCGAGGCTTGAACGTCTCGCTGAAATCCCGGCAAGTAACTTTGTTCTTGCTAGACAACCGGCGTTCCTAGATAGCCGGCTTGCAGTTTGGCGCCAGATCAAAACCACCTATCCCCGCCGCAACGGACAAGAGGTACAAGTAAGTCGTCAGGATGTGCGAGCAAAGCGGATCCGGGTTTACCAAAACTTTCGGCGGCAGCGGCAACAATCGAACAGAGCTGAGGTCATAGAATCCCAGGACGTGATCGTACAGCGGCGGCAGCGGCAATTTCGGCACGAGATCCACGCGGTTGGCGATGCGCGAAGTGTTCGGAACGAGATGGTTGTACATATTCACAAAGGTCGCGTCTCCGGTGCGCGGGCTCGCGTACGTATAAACCACGGGATTGTTGAAGGGCGCGTCGGCATTCGCGGCCACATCCAGCGCCAGCAGCGTGGCCAGCGCCCCTCCCAGACTGTGCCCGCAGATCGTCAACGAACTTACGGGTTTGAGCCACTTTAGAGCCCCCAACGAACTTGTGACGCTTGCGGCCCCAGCCCCGACCCCGATGGCCATCGATTTATACATGTCCGTGAATCCGTCTTCTGTGTTTCCGGCTCCGGCAAGGAAGGGGCACGGCACGGCGAGAAATTTCGCGTCTTGAATCCATTCCTTGATGCCTTCTGTCCCTCGGATGACCACAACGACTTCGCCGCTCTCTTTTGCTTGCAGGATCAGACCAATGGAAACTCTTGATTTTCCCCTACCGGGGTTCATGTCCGTTGCCAGATCATTTGCGAAAATGGAGCAGACCACCTGGTAGTCAATATTCGCCGTGCCAGTTCCTGCATTGACGGGCTTTCCAGCCCTATCTTCAAAATCGTTTGTCGGTACCGCATAAGCGGCGTTCACCAACTGCGCGTATTGAATGGCTACCTTCAAGTCCATGTCGTTCTTCCTTCCTTGCGGGCTCTCGCATCGCGGGTTCCTTCACTAACCCGCTACTTGCGGCGTGATCGATCCATCCTAGAGGGAACCTCGGGGGTACGTAACTGTGCGGGCAATCTTAGGCAGCGCGTCTTTGCAAGTCAACAAATTATGCTGGAAATTATGCGAAAGCGATCTCCAGCAGCTATCGCTCGGGTTGGGTCAGCGGCTCGCCTTTATGGCTGAGGTGGTAGACGAGGATTCGCGCGGGCTCTGCTTTGCTTACGTTTTTGGTTGAAACGTGAAGCTGGTGCGGGTCTTCGTAAAACGTCTCGCCCGCACGATAAACTTTCGCTGGCTCTCCCTCGAGTTCAATCTCGACCGCGCCTTCAAGAACATACACAAACGTTGGGCCGGGATGGCGGTGTCGGGAGCCCCTCGCCCCAGGCGCGATAGTAATCTCGCCAACGGAAAGGACCAAGTCCCCGCCGGCGTAAGCATTCAAGTCCTTTTGCAGCAATTCTTTCGCCTTGAACGCTTCCTGCGGCTGCGTGCCTGCGGGCACGAGCACAGCAAACAACAGAGAAATCATCGTCAGTGTGCGCCAGCTTTTCATTGGACACGTCCCATTAAGTTCCTTGTGAGGCTCAGCGGCTTAGTCAGAAATTCTGCCTAGCGCCACTTCTTCAGCTGCGGCCAAGCTTTTTCCAATGAACCGAACTTAGCTCCTCGGCAAATATAAACGGGAATCTGGCGCTCCAAAGCATAAGGATTGTCCCGGGAGGTTCCAACGTATTCCACGCGCTCGAACAACTCTTCAAGACGCTCTTGCGTATCGTCCAGCACGATCAGGCAATTTCCTGAATAGCCGCGCGGACCCCAAAGATAGTAAGTCTGGTGACCGCTGAGCGCTGGAGGCAGTCCGTACCGGCGTCCCAGAAAGTCGATCGCGCCAGCCTGGCCATAGTCCTGCGCAAAAATTCCGCAGCCTGGCCGTTCTGACGGCGACAGTTGCTCATAAGCCTTCGCCGTCTCCGCCACGATTTCTTCCCATCCGAACTGATCGGAGTACCACTGCGGCAGAATCGCTCGTTCGAGGCTGTGCTCCGTCACCGGCGGCTTCATCGGCAGATATTTCATGTACGCAATGAAGCTGTCAGGGGTAAATACCGGCACAACCATGGGAGCGACGTGGGCGCCGCTGGCAAGGAGAACAATAACGATAGCTGGCTTCAGCCAGGCGAGGCGGTTGCGGCTCGTCTTGAGACTCGTAGTCTCTGCGCCCTCAATTTTTCTCCCGTCGATGGCGGACTCGATCACAACTGCGCCCGCCGCCAGCAACATGGGATACACAGGCGCGAGGTAGTAGTTCTTTCCGTGGAGAACAAAGAAAACCGTGAAACAAACCAGATAGCACCAACCAAGCACGCGGTATGGTTTCAATCTCGGTGAAACGAAGAAGGCGATCAATCCCGTGATCCAGATGGGAGCCGTTAGCGGATGAATCAGCAGCGTCTGCTGGAAGAAATACTGCGGCAGCGGAAGCACGACATCGCGCCCATCCGCGCGGATGTTGTGCATCAACTCGACGAAAGGCCAGTGATTGTGAATGTTCCAAAGCAGGTTCGGCAGAAAAATCAGGAAAGCCGCGAGCCCGCCGAGCCAAAACCACGGACTGAGAAACACGCGGCGCTGCGCGGTCAACAAAAGCCCGATGACCATGCCGAAACCAAACAGAGCGATCGAATATTTTTCCTGCAAGCCCAGTCCCGCGACAACACCGAACCAAAGCCAATAACGCGGATCATTTCGCTTGATGGCGAGAATGGCGAAGTACGCGCAGCCCATCCACAAATTAGGTTCGAGGCAGTTCGTGGTGAGCAGGCTTCCGTTCGAGAGATATTGCGGGGCAATAAGAACAGTGGTCGCGCTCAGCAGCAGCGCAAAGCGCCGTCCGCCGAATTCACGAGCCAGCACCCCGGTTTGCACCACCAGAAGGGAAGAAGCCAGTGCCGGAATAAAGCGAATGCTGCGCAGCGAGTCTCCCAAGACAGCGCGGCAGATGTGAACCAGAAAGGGAATAAGCGGCGGCTGATCCACATAACCCCAGGCCAGGTGGTCGCCACAATCCATGTAGTTAAACTCGTCTCGGAAATACCCATATCGGTTGTTGAAATAGCAATGAAACAGGAATTTTGCCAGCGCAATGGCGATGACAATCAACATGCCGTTCGCCAAGTACGATGTATTTTTCGATTCAGGCGCCGGAGATTGAAGGGAAGTATCTGTCATATGCGTCGTCGCCAAGCGCTCGCGATAACGGTAATCATTCGTTTTCCGGCCGGGCACCTGGCTGTGCCGGTGATTCGGACAATTCCGCGTTCGCATAGCCGCTGATCTCGCACGCCAGCGATACTTCCACAAATTCCGGTTTTTCCCATTCCATCGCAATTCTCCTTGTAAATATGGAATCGTCCGATTTATTTCTGTTGCTAAGACACCATTAGGGCAGCGAGAACGCGATGACGTAGTCGCCCTGCTTTGTCCCCAGCTTTCCGTGTCCGCCCGCCGCAATCACCACATATTGCTTGCCACCGATGCTATACGTCATCGGTGTAGCCTGCCCTCCAGCCGGAAGCTGATACTTCCAGATTTCCTTGCCACTCTCCGAATCAAAAGCGCGCAAAAATCCGTCCATCGCCGCTGCCGTAAAAACAATTCCTCCCGCGGTCACCATCGGTCCGCCCAATGTAATCGTCCCGGTATTCATGCCGGCCAAAAAACTCCCTAGCGGCACGTCCCAATTTTTTTTTCCTTCAAATAGATCGACTGCCGCCACTGTTCCCCACGGTGGTGCATTGCAGGGCAGGCCGCTAGGCGCGAGCAGCGGCGCGCGAAACATCGCGAACGGAGCGCCGGTTTGCCGCGCGAATTCTCCGTGCAAACGGTCGGAGTCGGTGGCATTTTTCCGCGCCGCGTCGAGCTCCGCCCGAGGAATCAGTTTCACGAAAATCGGCAGCCGGTTCGTGTCCACAAACAGCAAATGCCGTTGTGGGTCGTACGCCGCGCTGCCCCAATTCACGCCGCCCACATTGCTCGGAAACACCAGCGTCCCCTGCAGACTAGGCGGCGTGAAAATATCTCCAGAACGCGCCGCCTTGATCTGATCCGCGCAAAACTGCCGCTCCTTGTCATCTTTGCCCCACGCATCCTCGACCGACAATTTTTCTGGTACGAGTGAAATGGTCGAAGCAGGCTGCGTCGGCCACGATTCTTCTCCTGGAATGTCGCTCTTCAGCACTGGACGCTCTTCCACCGGCAAAAGTGGCGCTCCGTTCAACCGGTTCAACACAAAAACGCGCCCCATCTTTGTCGTAATCGCAATGGCCGGCGTCCCGTCCTTCCACGCAAAAAGTGTCGGCTGCGATGCCACGTCGTAGTCCCAAAGATCGTGGTGAACCACCTGAAATCCCCACACGAATTCGCCCGTCGAAGCTCGCAACGCCACCACAGAGTTTGCCCACTTGTTGTCACCCTTGCGATAGCCGCCGTAGTAGTCCGGGCTGGCGCTACCAGTGGGAATGAACACGAGGTCACGCGGCGCGTCGACCGAAAGCGTCGACCAAGCGTTGCCCGCTCCAGTGCGCGGCGTACTCTGATACGCCCAAGGAGCAATCGGGTCCCACGTCCAGCGCAATTTGCCCGTTCGAACATCGAACGCCCGCACAATCCCGCGTTCCAACGTCACCGCGCGATTGTCACCGATCGAAGATCCCGTTATAACGATATCCTTCGCAATCGCGGGCGCCGAAGTCACTTGGTAGTCGCCGGGGTCGCGCATTTTGACCTCTGTTGTCAGGTCGACCTCGCCGTCTGTGCCAAAATCAACGCAAGGCTTGCCAGTGTCGCCATCCAAGGCAATCAGTCTCGCATCCAACGTTCCTATAAAGATGCGCAACGCGCAAACTTTGCCTCCTTTTGCTGAAGCATCGCGCCACGCAGAAACACCGCGCGACGTGACTTCCGAGAACCCGTACGGATGTTCCAGCTTCGGATCGAATTCCCAAATCTTTACTCCGCTCGTTGCATTCAATGCGATGACGTGATCGTACGGTGTGCTTAAAAACAGTTTCCCGTCAATCAGTATTGGCGTGGCTTCAAATGCCGCTTTCTTATCGAGGTCCTCGTCGTACGGCAACGCCCCCGTCCGATACGTCCACGCCACCTGCAATTGAGCCACGTTCCCGCGATCGATCTGTTTCGCGGACGAGTATCGCGTCCCGCCCGGGTCGTTGCCGTAGTTCGGCCAACCAGCGTCAGGCGCCGATTGCGCCCCCAACAACGCGGGAAACAGAAACAAAGAGGAAAGCAGGCAAGTCCACGCAGAAAAGCAAAAACGATTTTTGAATTTCATAGTGGAACGATTATCGCTGGAGAATTTTCCGCCGCAAAATTCTTGGGACCACCGGGCCTATCTCAGGGATAAGCGGGCCTCTCACGCGGCATTTCGTTCCAGTTCAGCCCAGTTTCAATAGCTCAGGCCGCTGCTTGACATATCGTCGGCTCCAGCGCAGCTCCGACGCATCCTTCAAGATGACTTTGTACTCCCCGTGAAACCACGGCTGCAATTCACGGATCGCATCCAGCCGAACTAAGCTCCCGCGGTTGATTCGAACAAATATTTTGGGATCGAGCGTCCCTGCTAGGGACTCCAAAGTTCCGCGCAGCGTGTGCGTCTTCGCGCCGCAATGCAAAATCAAATAGTTTCGGTCGGCCTCGATCCACGTTATTTCGCGAATCGACACAAAATGAGCCCGCGCATTTTCGTGTACCAACAATCGGTCGGGAAAAGAACGTTCGCGCTCCAATTGACGCAGCAAATCCTGAATGCGCGCGGCGAAGCCATCGCTCGATTGCGCATTCTGCTCCCGCGCGCGCTGCAAAACGGTCCGAAAGCGCTCTTCGCCGAACGGCTTCAGCAAATAGTCAAACGCGTGCACTTCAAACGCCCGCAAAGCGTACTGATCATGCGCAGTTACAAATACAACGCGTGGCATCTCTTTCGCAGGGATTGCTTGTACAACTCCAAACCCATCCATCCCCGGCATCTGCACATCCAGGAAAACCAGGTCGGGGCGGTGTTTCTCAATGGCGGCAATCGCCGATTCCGCCCCACCCGCTTCTCCAACCACGTGAATATCCGGCTCTTGCCGCAAAAGCCGCAGTATCTTGCGCCGCGCAGGCGCTTCGTCGTCGACAACCAGTACCTGGAGTGTGCTCAGGGAGGCCATTCATCCAACTAGACGGCCAGTCCAACAACTTGGACGCATCTCTTTAGACGTAAATCTAACAGGATCAGCATAACAACCTGTTTTCTCTGCGCTTTGGGCTGCGTCCGTATTTAGCCAGTCGGTTAAATGCGCCGCTCTTCCACGTGAAACGGAACCCTCAGGGTCACTTCCGCTCCTCCCGACGGCCCGTTCGCAATGGCAAATTCCTGCTCGGCGCCATAAAGCTGCTCCAGCCGCCCACGGATATTGGCCAGTCCAACCCCGCGATTCATCACTGCGTCAGCGCTCTGAGTTCCCAGACCAGCGCCCGTATCCGCCACCTTAAGAATCAGCGAACCATTTTCGCGCCGCGCCCCGATCGATATATCGATCCCCGCCCCGCCATCTTTTAATCCATGCCGCAAAGAGTTCTCCACCAGCGGCTGCAAAATCAGTTGCGGCACCATCGAATTCTCCAGCGCAGGATCCACGGAATAAGTCACCCGCAAGTTCGATTCAAACCGCTTCTCCATGATTTGCAGATAGAGCCGCGTAATCTCCAATTCTTGCGCCAGAGGGATTTCGTGAGAGTTGGCCGTTCGCAACGTCAAACGCAGTAATTCGCTCAATTGCGTCAACATCGCGTCCGCCGCCGGCACATCCTCATACATCACCGAGGAAATCGTATTCAAAGTGTTGAAGAGAAAATGTGGCTGCAACTGCAATCGCAGATTCTCCAGTTGCGCCTGCGCCAGCTTGGCCTGCAACTCCGCCGCCGCAAGCTGCTGCGCCTGCGCGATCCGCAGCCGCTGGAAAAAGTAGTACACCAGCACGATCACCGTGTACCCCAACAAATCATTCGAGAGCTCCATGGGATAGCGGAACCGCATGATTCCGTAGTCGTACTGTCCCAGACCCACCAAGGGAGCGATGATCCACCGGCTGAGCCCCATCAAACTTGTGTGTAGAAAGGAGAATCCCACAGCCGCGGCCATATGGAATGCAACCTTACGCACCCAACCTTTAACTTTGAATAGATAGAAGTCCGCAACACGCAACACCAGCGGTAGCAGAAGGAAAACCGAGTACACCCCGGTGAACTCCTCTAAAAAGCGCACCGCAAACGTTCCGGGCCGCTGTCTGGAAAGATCGTCGAGGTAGTGGTAGCTGAAAATCAGAACAAAGATGGCCGTGTAGACGAGAAATAAGATCCCCCAACCCTGCGCCCGCGTGAGGCCCAGCACACCTGTCTCCGGCGTAGTACGCGCAAGCTGTGGTGAGCGGTCCGTAGTGGTGCGGATGGCCATGAACTCGTCCTTGAGCGCTTGATTATGCTCCAGAACGAGTAGCTGTCGAAAGGGAAGAACGAACAGAAACACTTTTTGGGAAACGAACAGGAAAATCAACGGACCGATGGAAACCGTCAATTATAAGTCGCCCAATCCACGCTGCAAGGCTCCACGGTGAATCAAGACCCGCGGCGACGGTTCACTCCGGCAATGGTGCTGGCAATGGTGATGGAGACCAAGGCCACCATTGCGAACGCTAGCATGACGACAACCACGGCACCCACCCTTCTGAGACAGCATACGAAAGGGCAGGTCGAGTTCCAAACTCAACCCTATTGATTTCAGTCACATAGACCGGGTAGAGGTGAAATCATGTCGCCAAAAGAGGACAACTGTCGGAAAGAGGGCAGATTCTGCCCGTTCTAGTACTGGACAGCTAGATGCGCAAAACCCCATCTCGCGCTAATCCGGCTAGAGCTCTCGCAAGCCGCTCGAAGCTTACAGAGAATCGTGTGAATTGCTTTATGCCTTACTCAGCCGGATCGACCCATCCCCGGTATGCACCGTAAGGGACTGCCCCCCGCCGTTCATTTTTCCATGAAGCTGCGAGTTGCTGAACGTCCCTTCAACCGTAACCGGCAAGCCCACGCTGATATGCCCATCTCCGGTGCTAGCGTCAATGTTCGCCTGAAAATCGCCTGGCAAAGACAGGTCCACGCTCCCATCACCTGTCCGAATGTTCCAACTACCAGCCATCTTGGATCCTGGCAGCACGCGCGTATCTACGCTCCCGTCGCCGGTTTTGATCGTAAGACCATCGAAACGCCCAGCAACCCGCACATGGCCGTCACCACTGTCAGCATCCAACTTGCCGTCCAGCTCCCGCGCCTCGATCGATCCGTCTCCAGTGCGGAGCCGTATGTCGCCCTTGAGCGAGTCCACGTTGATGCTGCCATCGTGCGTATGGAGAACTATTGTGCCGGTGAGGCTATTTGCCCTGATGGCTCCATCGCCCGTTTCCACGGTCACATTTCCATTGATGGAACTGGCTTCTACCGACCCATCTCCCGTATGTGCATTCAAATCAGCGTCTTTCGGCATGCGCACTTCAATGTGCAGTCGCCGGCCGTGAGTGCCCCACGAGAATCCCCAGTGGCCCGTAACGCGCGCAACAAGTTCCACCTGGTCGCCGCTTTGGTGCGCCTCGACATGCAGATTCTTGTCCATCTCGTAGCCTTCATATTCGACGCGAAACTCGACCGTCTTGGAATCGCCCGTGCTGACGCGCACCCCGCCATCATTGGTGTCTATGCGCACGTTGGCGCGGCCAGTAACAGTGTAGTTCTTGGTCCATTCTGTCGCGCTGGCACGTGGCGCAAGCGTGATCACAGCGAGCAGGACAGCGGCGACAATCCCCAAGCGAAGCAAAATCGTACGGTTAGGATGCAATCTCATAGCTCAAAACCTCCGTAACATGGCGTTCTGACAGTAGGTACGACACGCGGGGTCAAAATGTTCCCTTTTTCAGCCACCGCGCGACCCCCGTATCCGCCTCGCCCCTACAGACGGCGCTCAAGGCCTAATTGTGGCTTGTTCAATCGCATGTCATTCCATTCGAGGCTCTCCGAAGACCGTCCGAGTTTACTTGTGGCCTTTAGCGGCTTGCTTCTTTCGAGTTGCGCCCGGCTTTGGCCGCAGCGCCGCCAAAAATTGCTCCGTGGGCAGCGTGTTGATAACATCCTTCTTCTCGAGCCAGCCGCGACGGGCCATGGTGACTCCGTAACGGATCAACGCTAGATTGCCCGCGTTGTGCGAGTCCGTTGAAATCACCACCTTCACGCCCCGTTCCTTGCACATCCGCAAATAGACATCCTTCAAATCCAGCCGGTCAGGATAAGAATTGCACTCCATGGCCACGCCATGCTTGGCGCAGGCCGCCAGGATTTTTTCCATGTCGTAGTCGATGGGGTCGCGCCGCAGGAGCAGACGTCCTGTCGGATGCGCGATGATCTGCGTGTAGGGATTCTCGATGGCCGCGAGCATTCGTTCGGTCATGGCCGCCCGTTCCAGATTGAAATACGAATGTATGGAGCACACCACCACGTCCAATTGCGCAATCAGCTCGTCTGAATAATCCAACGAGCCGTCCTTCATGATGTCCACTTCCGCTCCCGCCAACACGCGAATCCCCAGCCCCTTGTCGCTCGCTTCGTGAATCTTCTTGATGTGCGCCGCCATGCGTTTTTCATCCAGCCCGTTGGCCACCGTGACGGCCTTCGAGTGGTCGGTGATCGCGATGTACTGGTGCCCCAGTTTGCGCGCGGCCTCGGCCATTTCCTCGATGGAATTCTTTCCATCGCTGGCCGTCGTGTGCATTTGAAGGTCACCCTTCATGTCTTTCAGTTCAATGAGGTGCGGCAGTTTGTGCGCCTCCGCCGCAGCGATTTCGCCGGTGTTTTCTCGAAGTTCAGGCGGAATGTAGTCCAGCTTCAGCTTCGCGTAAATCTCTTCCTCGGTGCGCCGCGCGACCGGCTTTTCGCCCTTGAGCGTTGCCAGAGCGTACTCGTTCAAGGTTAGCCCCATGTCGTTGGCGCGCCCGCGCAGCGAAACGTTGTGCTCCTTCGATCCTGTGAAATAAAGCAGCGCCGCTCCAAAGCTTTCCTTTTCCAGCAGCCGCACGTCCACCTGCAAGCCATTTTGCAGCGTGAAACTGACCTTATTTTCGCCGTGCGCCAGCGTCTGGTCGATGCCCGGAAACTCAAGAATGTGCTTGGCCAGGGCATCCACCTGCTTTTGCGCGGTATGTCCCGCACCAAGCGTCAACAGCAAATCCAGATCGCCCACGGTTTCCTTGCCGCGCCGTAGCGACCCTGCCGGAGTCACGTCCTCTACAGCCTTTCCAGCTTTCTTGATGTGCGCGATGATCTCCGCAGCAGCAGCTTCCGCCGTATCGATGTGAAACCGCCCGGATGATTTCTTGAATACTTCGATCGCTTTCAGAATATTCTGCTCGCTCTTTTCACCAAACCCAGGAAGGTCGCGAAGTTTTCCCTCCTTTGCGATTTTCTCCACGTCCGCGACGGTCCCCGCCTTGAAGTTGGACCACAGAAACGCCACCTTCTTGGGCCCCAGCGATTGCAACTGGAGCAAATCCAGAATCGTCGCCGGATATTTCTTCAGCAGCTTTTTGCGTAGCGCGTAGTCGCCCGTCTTCACGATTTCCTGGAGATGTTCCACCATCCGTTCGCCAATTCCCGGCAACTCTTCCAATTTTTCCGGCTCTTTCACAAGCTGCTCAATCGATTCCGGCAATCCATCGATCAGTTCAGCGGCCTTTTCGTAGCTGCGGTAGCGGCCGATGATGGCGCCATCAATTTCCAAAAGCTGTGCGGTTTCACGGAGAATCCGGGCGATCTGTTTGTTGTCCATGGGCCAGATTATAAGGCCAGTGTCCCGCGAAAGACACGCACGGCAAATCCCTCAGCGGGTAGCTGATCTACTTGGTCGGTATTGCGAACTACTGCGCAGGGAGGTCTTCGGCAACTTTGCTTTTCGCGATTCGTTCAAAAATGTCGGCTAGGTTCCCGCTGGATATGTCTGAAACATCTACTCCATAGACACGGCGAATTTTGTCGTTAAGCCTTTTGTTCGTTTCATCCTCGTGAAAGTCACCGAGGCTCGACTCGTCAGAAATCCACGCCCAATCGATCTCAAGAACGCGTATGACGAAATCTTTTGCTAGTTCCGGGTGCCGATCAATGCGGTCCTTAGGAGCAAACTGAATGGGGACCTTAGTGCCCGGTCGCGGAAGGCTCGGATTCGTCGCCTTGAAGCGATCGAAATTCCTTCGAAGTTCTCCAAGTGCTTCCTGCCTCGAATTTGCGCTTCCTGACATCCCCGGCCAATTAATTACGTCCGCTCTCCATTGAAGCGCTTTCAAGCGTGATTTGTTGGAGGATTCAGTTGTAGGTTGGAACCAAACACGTATCGGGTAGTCGTCCATCGTCCACTCGTGTTTGAAGGTGGAAGAGAGGCGCGTCCATAGCGCACGGGCTTGCCATGCAATATTTCTAAAATGCGGCACGGCTTTTATCCTACACCAGTGACAGTGTCCGGTAGGTCGTATAGTCTGAAACTGAGGCTCTGCTCAACTCTGCGCATCCTGAATGGAACATAGTATTGTGTCCCAGTTCAAGGATTGCTAATCGCTTCTATGCGGTAGAGTCTCTTCCGGGATTCGGTCTGCCCATTATGCCTGATTCAATAACTATCATCCATAATAAGCGCTTGGAGGGGGTATGCGTTTTTTGGTCGTGTCGATTCTATTCTGCGCCGCAATCTTGGCCGTCTCTGTTTCCTCGGCAGAAACGCAGAAGCCCACCGCGGCGCAGAGCGCGCCCGAGAAAGTCATCATCGATACCGACATCGGCGACGATATCGACGACGCCTTCGCGATCGCTCTGGCTCTCAAGAGCCCCGAGCTCGAGATTCTCGGAATTTCCACGACTTTCGGAGACACCGAGGCGCGCGCCAAAATTGTCGACCGCATGCTTGGCGAAGCCGGGCGAAGCGACATTCCCGTCGCCGCCGGCACTCCGACGCATACCACCAATGTGATGAATCAGCGCCGCTACGGCGAAGGCGGCCATTTCGCCAGAGCCATGCATCCCAACGCCGCGGACTTTATCCTTGAGCAGATTCGCCGTTATCCCGGCCAAATCACGTTGATCGCCATCGGCCCATTGATGAACGTCGGCGCGCTCATCGACAGAGATCCGGCAACGTTTCTGAAACTCAAGCGGGTAGTAATGATGGGAGGTTCAATCAAATGCGGCTATGGCGAGCTTTGGTTCTGTCCCGAACGCGGGCCGGACGCGGAGTGGAACATCATCAACGACATTCCCTCCGCCAAGAAACTTTTTCTTTCGGGCGTGCCGCTCTATGTGATGCCGCTGGACTCGACGCAATTGAAGCTTGACGAGACCAAGCGCGCCTACCTCTTCAAACAGGGGACTCCTCTCACGGACGCGCTGACGCTGCTCTATCACGAATGGGGCCAGCAAACCCCCACTCTCTTCGATCCCGTGACGGTGGCCTACATCCTCGATCCAAACATCTGCCCCGTCGAACCCATGCACATTCGCGTGGACGACAAAGGCTTCACTCGTGTTGAGGCTGGCGCTCCCAACGCTCAAGTCTGCATGCACTCCGATGCTGACGCTTTCTTCCGCCTCCAGATCGGCCGCCTCGTCGAACAGAAGAAATGAGTAGTGAGCAGTGAGTAGTGGGAGGTGGTGCAGCAATTAAGTAGGCACAATTTAAAGCGTTGGCAATCGCGTCAGAAACATTTTACACAGAGGACGCAGAGGTCGCAGAAGAAGATAATGAGAATCGACCCAAGCCGGGGTCATCTCCTTTACTTCCTTTACCTCCTTTACTTCATCTACCTCCTCCTAAACAAAAGACCGGCAGAGGGGCGCGCTCTGCCGGCCGAATGATGACTGGTTTATTTTACGTTGGCTTTTGCACGTTCGCTGCCTGGGGGCCTTTCGGTCCCTGGACAATTTCGAACTCTACCGCATCTCCTTCCTGCAGGGTGCGGTAGCCATCCCCCACGATAGCGGAATAATGAACAAATACGTCTGGACCATCGTCGCGCCCGATAAAACCATACCCTTTTGAATTGTTAAACCATTTGACGGTTCCTTGCACCTATTTCTCCTCCTGATGGAGACCTGGATGTTCCTCTGGCGAGCTAAACTGAAACAACACAGCCGCATCGCCCGCACAAATTGCGCGGAGTGTACCAGAAAGAGGCGTTCAGTCAAGAGACCAATCGTTTTCTCGTGTGCGCGGAAATGTACGGATATTCGTCTACAAAAACGTTTTAAGGGTAAAAAAGCGCAGTCTTTGCTCGAGAAATTTGGCCGCAGTATGCTGCAAGTGCAAGTGAATACAGGGTTTGCGTTTTTTGTTTCACACACTGAATCATTTGTTTCGCGGCCACAACTTCCCGGAAAAACATACCTAAGTACCGTCGGATTGCCGCGTCTCATAGCTCAGCGGCCTGAGGATTTCGTACAGATTGTTGTAGTCGTCGGTCCAAAGACGCAGCCGTGAAGGAACTTCGATAATTTGGCTTCCCGCGAATGTTTCCGGCTTGTTCAGGAATCCGAGGTTTCGCGTCACCAGCACCCAATCGGCCGAGGAGATCAACCATGGCGCGTCGTTCTCGCTCGCAATGAGCCGATTTGCATAGTCAGCGTCTTCGGCGAGCAGCTTTACCACCGGCGCGAGGTTTAGGTATGTATTCGACGTGTGCACCGCCAGGATCCCGTTCGCCTTTAGGTGCCGGAAGTACACAGCAAATGCCTCTTTCGTGAGCAAGTGCACGGGGATGGCGTCGCCCGAGAAGGCGTCGACAGCCAGCACGTCAAATTGCTGCGGTGGTTCGCTTTCCAGCGAAAGCCGCGCATCACCGAGAACGATCTCGGAGTGGGCTGGACTCTGCTTCAGGAAGGTGAACCAGCCATTTGCGATTTCGATGACTTGCGGATTGATCTCGTAAAATCGAAACGAATCGCCCGGTTTTCCGTACGCCGCGAGCGTTCCTGCTCCCAGGCCAATTACGCCCACGCGTTTCGGCCCGTCACAGCAATACTGCAGAGCCAGGCCAACGCCCGATTTTCGTCCGTAGTAAGTCGTGGGATTGCGATTTTCCGGAAAAGTAAGAAATTGTGAGCCATGCTGGATTGTTCCATGAATCAAAGTCCGGTACGGCAGAAGGCGGCCCGCTTTATATTCCTCAACGCGAAGCGCTCCGTAAAAACTCCGCATCATCGCGACGGTGTCTTCTCGCGTCGTTCGAACGTTCCATACAAGCACGGCGCACATGGCCGCGGCCATGGCCGCCCAGAAAATGCGCGCCGACCATCCTTCGTGCCGGAGGACGACGCTCCCCAGAAGAGCCGTCAGCAGCAAGACGATCTGCAATTCGTAAATTCCAGAAAGAATATGCGGAGCGAGCAAGCCGACGGAGACGGCTCCAACAGCACCGCCGAACGCAACGATCAGGTAAAACGACGTGAGGTAATGCACGGCAGGTATTCGTTGAACTAGTTCGCCGTGACAAAAAAGACAGGCGACAAACAGCACGAAACAAAAGAGCGGCACGTTGATTTGAATCGCGTGCGTAACGGAAGATTCATAACTTGCATAGCCCGCGGCGCCCAGCGCGACGGCCAGCAGCCTTGCAAAGAGCCAGCGCGAATACAGCCGGCGTTTGGCAAACACCATCGCGAAAGAGAGCAAGTAGAGTGCAAGTGGAATCACCCACAGCAAAGGTACAGGCGCGACATTTTGCGAGAGGTGATTCGTGACTGCGAGAAGCATCATCGATCCGCAAGCGGACAGGCCCAGCCACAGAAGTTTGGCGCGAATCGTCGGCGAAACGTTTTCTTCTGCTTCGGCGGACGGTTCTCTTGCAACACACGCAGTCGTCGTACTGCCGCGGCTGAGCCATGCGGAGAGTGAGCAGCAAATGACGAAGACTCCGTATACCGTTGACCAGAGGACGGATTGCCGGTGCGATGAAAGACGCGGCTCGATCAGAAAGGGAAAACTCAGAAGAGCGAGCAGGGAAGCGAGATTGGAAAGAGCGAATAGGTGGTATGGCGAGCGGCCCGAACCGCGGCGCGCGAACCAAGTTTGCACAAGCGGGCTGGTGGCGCTGAGCAGAACGAAAGGCAGGCCGATCGAAAATGTAAGCAGCCCAAGGATGCGCCAGGCCGGATCGGCTTGCGCATGACCGCGCCAGAAGATTCGCGGAGCGATGGGCAGCCACAACAGACTGAAGAGAAGAAAGCCGAGATGAACAGCGGATTGGCGTCTTGGCGTCAAGCGACGAGTGGTTACGTCGGCATAGAAGTAGCCCAGCAGAAGCGCGGTCTGAAAAAAGACGAGGCAGGTGGCCCAGACCGCGGCTGAACCTCCGAACCACGGAAGAATCAATTTCGCGATGAGCGGTTCAATCAGAAAAAGGAGAAAGGCTCCCAGAAATATCGTTGCGGCGAATAAGAGGCGGTGCGCCTTCGGCATCGTGGTTTGCATGCTCCTTATAGATTCAGGAGCGGACGAGGAAGCGCAGATAGTACAGGATTCCAGCGATGGATTTAGCGTCGCGAATTTTGTTGCGGCGAATCATCTGTTCGATTTCGCCGTGGGTGAACGCCTTACAGGTGATTTTTTCGTCTTCTTCCGGCTCCGCCTCGCCCGGAGTTAAATCCTCGGCGAGCAGAATGTACATGCGCTCCTCGAGAAAACCGGGAGTGGGAAAAATATCGAGGAAAACATGGAAACGCTTGGCGCGGTAGCCAGTTTCCTCGATCAGTTCGCGCGCAGCCGCGCGGCGTGGATTCTCGCCATTGTCAATGCGGCCGGCGACGAGTTCCCAGAGAAACTGGCGCGCCGCGTGGCGGTACTGGCGAATCATCAGAATGCGGCCATCGGGAAGCGCGGGAAGGACGACGACGGAGCCGGGGTGCGTGATAACTTCGCGCGTGACGCGCAGGCCGCTGGGCTCGATGATCTCATCGCGGCGAATGCCGAAGACCGGACCCTTGTAAATTATTTTGCTGCGAAGGACTTTGGCGGTGGTGCGGCTGGCGGCTTTGGGCGGCATAGTGCGTACGCATTCTCCGGCGTTATCATACACTGTAGGGGCACGATATATCGTGCCCCTACGGACCGGTTGCGGTGACGCACTCGGGCAGAAGTCGGTTCCAAAAGCATGCCGATCAATACCATCATCGTGGATGACGAAAAACCGGCGCGGGACGAGCTGGCGTTTTTGCTCAAGGCATTTCCCGAGGTCAACTTGATCGGGCAAGGGAAGAACGGCGTGGAAGCCGTTGCCTTGATCAAAGAACACGCTCCGGATCTTGTTTTCCTGGACGTGCAAATGCCGGGACTCGATGGCTTTGGCGTGCTGAAGAAGTTGGTCGAACGAAAAATGAAAATGCCGCACGTGGTTTTTGCGACGGCGTTCGACCAGTACGCCGTGCAGGCCTTCGAAGTGAACGCCGTGGACTATGTGCTAAAGCCGTTCGACAAGGCACGGATCTCCAGAGCCATTCAGCGCGCGAAAAAAATGCTGGACACGCAGACGTCGACGACAGAGCGGCTCGAGCAGCTTGTGAACCAGCTTGGCGCCGTGAAAAGTGCGCCACAAAAAGTGAAAGTGCTGGTGAACTCCCAGCAGCGTCTCCTGCTCGTGAACGCGGACGACGTGATCTTCGCGACCGTGGACGGCGGCTCCATTATCGTCGTGACGCGAGATGTGGAAGGCTCGTCGAACTACCGCACGCTCGAAGAACTGAACGCCACGCTCGACTCGGACTCTTTCTGGCGGCCGCACCGCTCGTTTCTCATCAACACACAGCACATCAAGGAAGTTGTGCCGTGGTTTAACTCCACCTTCATCCTAAAAATGAACGACAAAAAATCCACCGAAGTCCCCGTAAGCCGCGTCCAAGCCAAACGCCTGCGCGAACTGTTCAAACTGTAACTGTGAGGAGGCCGTGATGATGGAGCGCGAGGCTACGTCCAGTCAGATACCCTTAGAGACTTGGCGATTTGAACTCCTCGTTTTCGTGGGGTTGTTCTTCAGCATCGCGTCTGTCGACGCAGTCTCCGAGCTTCATAAAATTGGACACCCTATCGCAGAGCTCTTGATCCGCGCGTTGATCACCGCCGCGATCATCTCAGGTGTTCTGCATGCCAGGCGAGCAAAAGGGAAACGCACCGGCTAGTGGGTAGCGTATTCGTGTGTTAGCATTCTGCGTACCGCGCGTACAACCGAGACGATGGATTTTTCGCTTAACGACCACCAAAAACTGATACGGGATACGGTTCGCCAATTCATGGAGGCGGAAGTGCGGCCTTCGGTGAAGCAGCGCGACCGCGAAGAGCGTTTTCCCGCCGAAGAAATCAAAAAATTGGCCGAGCTGGGCTGCTGCGGCATGTTGACGCCCGAGGAGTGGGGCGGGCCGGGACTCGACACGCTTTCGTATGTGCTGATGCTGGAGGAAGTGGCGCGGGTGGATGCGGGTATGGCGACCTCGCTCGGCGTGACGAACTCCGCAGTGCAAGTTCCGCTGATAAAATTTGGCACCGAGGAGCAGAAGAAAAAATATCTGCGGCGGCTGGCGACGGGCGAAATTCTCGGCGCATTTTGTTTGACGGAGCCGGCAGCTGGTTCGGACGCTGCTGGAATTCAGGCTCGCGCAGTCGCGTCGGCTCGCGTCGGCTCGGGGCTGGGCATGCCAAGCACTGGTGAAAAAGCCCGCGGTCTGAAGACCGCGGCTACAGCAACGGGAAGCCGCGTGGCGTTTGTCGCGAGCGCGGAGGCCCCTCAGGAGGCTTGGAGCGGAGCGCCGTTGGGCACGCCGAGCGGGGACGTTTATCGCTTGAACGGCACGAAAACTTGGGTGTCGAACGGCAGCGTCGCCGGACTTTTTATAGTGTTTGCCAAGACCGATCCGGACGCCGGCGGCAAGGGCATCACTGCGTTTCTGGTTGAGCCGGGGTTTCCGGGGTTCAAGGTTGGACGGCATGAGGACAAGATGGGGCAGCGCAGTTCGCCGGCCGTCGAGATTCTGCTGAATGACTGCGAAGTGCCGCGCGAGAACCGACTGGGGGAAGAAGGGCAGGGGTTGAAGATTGCGCTGAGCGCCTTGGACGGCGGACGGATTGGCATTGGGGCGTTGGCTCTTGGATTGGCTGAGGGGGCTTTGGACGAGTCGGTGAAGTACGCCAAGCAGCGGCGGGCATTTGGGAAGACCATTGGCGAGTTTCAGGCGATTCAGTGGATGCTGGCGGACATGCAGACGGAGATCGAGGCGGCGCGCGGGCTGGTCTATCATGCGGCGTGGCTTAAGGATACGCATCCGGGGAAGCTGGGGGCGGCGGCGTCCAAGGCGAAGCTTTTTTCTAGCGAGATGGTGAACCGGGTGGTGGCCAAGGCGGTGCAGATTCATGGCAGCTCGGGGTATTCGCGGGAGACGGATGTGGAGCGGATGTACCGGGATGCGCGGGTGATTACGATTTATGAGGGGACTAGCGAGATCCAGAGGATGATCATTGGTTGGGAGTTGCTGGGCGCATCCGGGAATCGGGCTTAGTTAACCATAGGACCCCCCTGGGTTTTTGTGTAAGTGTTGATTCTAGAGCAAGTTAAAGTCCCTTGTTTTGTTGCACTTTTGCAAGTGTTGATTCTAAAGGGAGTTACAGGTGCACCAAAATTATGCTGACTAAGCTAAGAAAGAGAAGGGGCGGAGGTTTGCTACGAAATTGTACTTGGACGATATTATAACACAAGATTAGATTTTGTCAAGGGGAATGAGATTTGCGGCGAAGAAAAGAAGGAATTTTTACACAGAGGTCGCAGAGAAGAGGAGCCGGGGGTGACGACAGGGGCTGAGGGGAAGAAGAGGAGTCGAGTGATCAGCGGGATGCGGCCTACGGGTAGGCTGCATATTGGGCATTACTTTGGGGCGCTCGAGAATTGGGTGCGGTTACAAAATGACCCAGGGTACGAGTGCTTTTACTTTATTGCGGATTGGCATGCTTTGACCAGCGACTATGCGGATACGTCGGGGGTGGCCCAGAACACGATTGAGATTATGACGGATTACTTGGCGGCGGGGCTCGATCCGGCTAAGTCCGTGATTTTTCAGCAGTCTTTGGTGCCGGAGCATGCGGAGTTGCATTTGTTGCTGTCGATGGTGACGCCGCTGGGGTGGTTGGAACGAGTGCCGACTTATAAGGAGGCTTTGGAGAACGTTAGGGACAAAGACCTACATAATTATGGGTTTTTGGGGTACCCAGTGCTGCAGTGCGCGGACATTACGATTTACAGCTCGCCGGATATCGCGGGCTTGTTTGTGCCGGTGGGAGAAGATCAGGTTTCGCATGTGGAGACTAGCCGGGAGATCGTTCGGCGATTCAATCTGGCGAACGCTGAGTTGCGGCTTCCGAAGCTAAAAGATGAAACGTGGAGCGGCCTGATCTCCTCGGTCGGTATTTTCGACGGGCGAGAAGCGGAGAGGCTTAGCCATCTGGCGTACGCTGGTCGCGTCGAGGAGGTAAAGAATGGCCTTTTGCGCGTCTACAGAGCGGCGCCCCTGAATGAGAAGGCCTCGTATTTGAACAACGGAATTGGCGAATTGAGTCCGCTTCTGACCGAACCGGGCCACATGTTGACTCACACGCCGAGGATACCGGGGTTGGATGGGCGAAAGATGTCGAAGAGTTATGGGAATGCGATTACGTTGAGTGAAACGGATGAGGAGATACGGAAGAAGACGAAGGTGATGGTGACGGACCCAGCGCGCAAGAGGCGGACCGATCCGGGAAATCCGGACGTGTGTCCGGTGTACGACTGGCATAAACTGTTCTCGGCGGGGGAGCCGGGGCGGCTGGAGTGGGTGCGGCAGGGGTGCACTACGGCGGGGATTGGGTGCATTGAGTGCAAGGCGGCGATGGCGGAGAATTTGATCAAGTGGATTGCGCCTGTGCGGGAACGGCGCGTGGAGTATGAGAAGCGGCCGGGGCGGGTTTTGGAAATGATTGAGGAGGGGTCGAAGCGGGCGCGCGTGGAGGCGAAGAAGACGATGGAGCGGGTTAGGGAGGCGGTGTTTGGATGGGAGAAGAAAAAGGCAGAGGTAATGAAGTGAGGAAGTAAAGACGAAGAGTAAAGATAACGCGGAGACGCAGAGGACGTGAAGTCAGCGCAGAGAAAGAGAAGAGAGATTTCTCGCTCCGCTCGAAATGACAGTATTTTAAGTTCGGGCGAGTGAGAGAAGAAAGAAAGTGAATGGCGACGCCGGGGAACAAATTGACGGGGGATGCGGCTTACAAGGTGAACATACCTTTGTATGAGGGGCCGCTGGACCTCTTGCTTGACTTGATCAAGAAGCAGGAGATGAATATTCACGACATTCAGATTTCGCTGATCACCGCGCAATATTTGGAATATTTGCACAAGCTGGAAGAGTTGAATGTGGATGTGTCGGCGGACTTTGTGTATATGGCGGCGACGCTTATCTACATCAAGTCAAAGATGCTTTTGCCGCCGGATCCTTTGGCTGCGGAAGAGGGCGCCGAGGGCGATCCACGGGCGGAGTTGGTGCAGCGGCTGGTGGAGCACGAGAAATTTAAGAATGCGGCGCAGCTTTTGTATCAGAAGCAGCAGATTGAAGAGAACGTTTGGTCGAAGCCGGACAAGTCGCTTTACAACGACGAGGGAACTGAGGGCGAGCTGGTTGTGTCGCTTGTGGATTTGGTGAAAGTGTTTCAGCAGGTTTTGGAGCGGCGCAAGGAAGTTTCGCGGATTGAGTTGCAGCACGAGCAGTTTACCGTGGCGCAGATGATTGCGGCGCTGCGGGCGCAGATTTTGGCTAGCGCGGACAGCATGGTGAACTTGATTCAGTTTTTTGAGGCTTGTCCTTCGCGGCACTCGATGATTGTGGCGTTTCTGGCGGTTTTGGAAATGGTGAAATTGCAGGCGGTGGGATTGGCGCAGGAGAAGCAATTTGGAGAGATTGTGGTGAAGAAGGGGAAGGCGTTTGATGTGATTTTTGATGAGCGCGGAGAGATGAAGCAGATCGATGAGGAATATAAGTAGCGATGTAGAGGAAGTAAATGGGGTGAAGGAGGTAAAGGATTTGGAGTCCCGCGCTTTGTATTCTCGAAGAGTGCGAAGGCTTTGGGGCGGGTTGGGTTTTTCCTTTACTTCCTGTACCTCCTTTACATCCTTTACCTCCTTAGCTTTCACAGGGGTTTATTCATGACGAATGAAGAGAGAAAAGCGGCGTTGGAAGCGATTATTTATGCGGCGGATGAGCCGGCGACCATCGAGCAGCTTGCTAAGGCGCTCGGCGAAGAGAAGCTTGTCGTGCAGGCTGCGCTTGACGAGTTGGTGGCTAGCTACGCGAGCGAAGAGCGGGGGATTGAGATTCGGGCTGTGGCGGGCGGGTACAAGATGTACACGAAGCCGCAGCAGCATGATGTGGTGCGGAGATTTATCAAGAGTTTGCGGCCGCCGTTGCGGTTGACGATGCCGGCGCTGGAGACTTTGGCGGTGATTGCGTACAAGCAGCCGGTGACTTCGCCGGAAATTTCGGAAATTCGGGGCGTGAATACTTCGGGCGTGATCAGCACGCTTTTGGACAAGCGGTTGATTACGACGGCGGGGCGCAAGGAAGTGATTGGGCGGCCGATCCTTTATAAGACGTCGAAAGAATTTTTGATGCGCTTTGGGTTGAGCGATTTGGAGGAGCTGCCGAGTTTGAAGGAGTTTGAGGCTTTGGCGCGAGAGGCGCTGGGGAGCGATGAGGGAGTGGCGCCTTCGGGTGAGGAAGTGGCGAGTGACGAGTGGCGAGTGGCGAGCGACGGCGCGGCAGCTGAGGGAGTGGCCGAAGTTACGACGGAGGTTGCAGCACCGGAGGAGCATTCGCACAGCAGCGCGGCCGAAGCGATTGCGCACGTGGGAAAGGAACTTGCCGAAGCGGAAGCTTTTCGAGAACACGAAGCTTTGGCTACCGCCGAGGGGATGCCCTCGGGACAATTGGATGAGGATCCGCCACCGCCTGTTGTTAAGTCGACGGCAGCAGGAGAATAGGTTTCCCACCGGAAAGACGGGCACGGCGTGCCGTGCCCCTACGAGACAAAACTGAATGCAGGAAAGATTGCAGAAGATAATTGGGCGGGCGGGGATTGCCTCGCGGAGGCACGCGGAGCAGTTGATCTTGAGCGGGCAGGTTCGCGTGAACGGCGTTGTGGTGCGGGAGTTGGGGACTAAGGCGGATCCTGCTACCGATAAGATTGTGGCGGCGGGGCGGACGGTTGACGCTGGGACGCAGAGGAATATTTATCTGGCTTTGCATAAGCCGCCGGAAGTAGTTTCGGCGATGGCTGATCCCGAGGGGCGGAAGACTTTGCGGAATTGTTTGCGAGGGTTGCCGGAGCGGGTGTTTCCGGTGGGGAATCTGGAGTATGCGGCGTCGGGGCTGGTGTTTTTGACGAATGACGGAGATTTGGCGGCAGAGATGTTGAAGAACTGGGCGCAGATCGAGCAGGTGTATCACGTCAAGGTGAAGGGGATGCTGACTTTGGCGGATTTGGATCGGATTGGAAAAGAAATTGGGTTGAAGATGAAGACGGTGCGTCAGCCGGATGCCACGCGCGGGCGGGCGGCGAATTTTTGGTATGAAGTTCGGATGCGGGATTCGAAGAAGGATGAGCTGCGGCGGCTGCTGATGAAGGAAATGCATCCGGTGGAGAAGTTGATGCGGATTGGGCTAGGAAGTTTGACCGTGGAGGGATTGCCGCGCGGGAGATACCGATTGCTAAAAGAAAAGGAAGTGGAGGCTTTGCGGAGGAGTGCGTCGGGGAAGAAGGATGAAGCGGCGAGCGGCGAAACGAGAAAAACATTTACACAGAGTTCACAGCGGACACAGAGAAGAGAAAGAAAAGCACCGCGTTGAAGACCGGTCCTACCGAACAGCTAGATCTCACTCGCAGGGAAATCCGCGCTGATGGCTCTTGAGCGATTGCAGAAAATTATGGCGGCTTGCGGAGTAGCGTCGCGGCGCAAGGCGGAGGAGATTATTTTGGCGGGGCGCGTGACGCTCAACGGAATTGTTGTGCGTGAATTGGGGACGAAAGCGGATCTGGAAAAAGATGCGATTTGCGTGGACGGCGCGGCGATCGCGAAGCCGGAGAAGCTGCTTTATTTCATGTTGAACAAGCCGAAGGGATATGTGACGACCGTTAGCGATCCGGAGGGCCGGCCGACCGTGGTGGATATTTTGGGAAAGAGCGTAGGCAGAGTGTATCCCGTTGGACGGTTGGATTACGCGAGCGAAGGGTTGCTTTTGTTGACAAACGATGGTGCGCTCGCAGAAAGAATGATGAAGGCTGGCTCGCACATGCCGAAGACGTATCTGGTGAAGGTGAGCGGAAAGCCGGACGAGAAGAGGATGGAACGGTTGCGCGCTGGGATTGTGATTGAGTTGGAGGATGGGCGGCGAGTGAAGACTTCTCCGGCGAAGATACGGCTGTTCGAGGATGGGGAGAATCCGTGGTACGAGGTTGTTTTGATCGAGGGGCGGAACCGGCAGATACGGCGAATGTTTGAGCGCGTGGGGCATTTGGTGGAGAAAATTCGGCGAGTGCGGATGGGGCCTTTGGTTTTGGATTTGGAGCCTGGGAGATTTCGTCCCCTGACAGGAAAAGAAATCGAGCAGTTGAAGAAAGCGGCGAGTGGGGAAGGAGGTAGAGGAGATAAAGGAAGTGTAGGAAGTAAAGGATGAAGAAGACAGCGTTGGATATTGGGAGCTACGACACCTGCGAACGGCCCCAAATAGGCAGGGACTTTTTGAAAATGCGACAATGGTTGTGCGCAAGGCATGTAGCACGGCTGCGGGTGGCGGACAGGATTCCATGACACGGACGATGGAAGAGTTGATACCGGATTACATTCGAGGGCTGCCGGTGTATGTGCCGGGGCGGCCGATCGAGGAAGTGGAGCGCGAGCTGAAGATTCATGCGGTGAAGCTGGCGTCGAACGAGAATCCGCTAGGGCCTTCGCCGAAGGCGGTGGAAGCTGCCAAGATCGCGCTCGCGAATGCGAACCGTTATCCGGACGGCGGGACGCATCTGCTGCGCGAGGCGCTGGCTGCGCGGTCGGGAGTTTCGCCGGAAGAGATTTTTGTCGGGCTGGGGTCGAGCGAGATTATTGATTTGGCTTCGCGTGTCCTATTGCGGGCTGGGTTGCAGGGCATGACTTCGTACGGGAGCTATGCGCCGTTTTCCGTGGCGATTCGGGCGAGCGGGGCGGAGCTGGTGCTCGTGCCGCAGAAGCATTTTGCGTTTGACTTGAAAGCGATGGCGAGCGCGATCACGCCGAAGACGCGCGTAATTTATCTGGCGAATCCGAATAATCCCACGGGAACGGCGTTTAGCGCGGAGGAATTTTCTGAATTCCTTGCGAGCGTACCTGACGAAGTGTTGGTAGTGCTGGACGAGGCCTATATCCACTACGCCCCGAGCTTGAACCTGCGCTCGTCTCCGGAAGCCTACCGCAAGCGGAAAAATCTGCTGATATTGCGAACGTTTTCGAAAGTTTACGGGCTGGCGGGAATGCGCATTGGATACGCCATCGGGCATCCTGAACTACTTTCCGCGATGAACAAATTGAAGACGCCGTTCAATACGTCGGGGACGGCCCAGGCGGGAGCTTTGGCGGCGCTGGACGATAAAGACCATGTTGAGCGATGCATTTCGACCAATGCCCTGGAGCGCGCTAAATTGAGCGCGGGTTTGACGAAGCTCGGCCTGCGGCCCGTGCTGAGCGAGACCAATTTTATTTTTATGGATGTGGGGCCAGAGGCGAAAGAGATCAGCGAGGAACTGCTACGGTTGGGAGTCATCGTGCGGCCGTTGGGCTGGATGGGATTTCCCGAGGCGATCCGCATATCGGTGGGGACGGCAGAAGAAAATGAAAAGTGCCTGGCGGCGCTGGGACAAATTTTGACCAACCGCGCGGGAAAAGGACAATTGGCGGCGCGATGAGAATGTTGCTGCCGGACGGCATGGTCGCTTCGGCTGATCCGATTCTAGAAATCCTCAAAACATTTAGGACCATTGCGGTGGTGGGACTGTCTTCGAATCCAGAGCGGCCGAGCCATCGAGTGACAGCTTATGCGCAGAGCGCGGGATATAAGATCATTCCCGTGAATCCGAACGAGAGAGAAGTACTGGGGGAGAAGAGTTACGCGCGGTTGGAGGATGTGCCGGCGAAGATTGAGATTGTGGATGTGTTTCGGCGGGCGGAGGATGTGCCGCCAGTAGTAGAGAGCACGATAAACGTGGGAGCGCGAGTGGTGTGGATGCAGTTGGGGATCGAGAATGCGGAAGCTGCCGAGCGAGCACGAGCGGCGGGGTTGATCGTCGTGGAGGATGCGTGCATTATGGTGGAGCATCGGAGGAGGGCGAGGCAGTTGGGATGAAGTGAGACAGAGTGTCCGGAGTTCTGTGGGATTGGCAGCCCGCGCGAATTTTGCGCGGGATTTTTATTTTGCAATGAGAAAAGGAAGTGGAACGGAGAAACAACCGCGTCGAAAGAAAAGGACGGGCACGGTATGCCTTGCCCCTACGAAGAATTAATGAGGGAGGGGGAAGACTTCGAGATTACGTTTTCCGGGGAGGACGACGGCTAAGAAACGGCCGTCGGGAGAGATGTTGAATTCGCGAATGGAGATGCCGCGGAGGATTGGTTGCGGCGTGGGTGTGAGGATGGGAACGTCTTTGCTGGATTTTTGCGCGAGGAGAGGGGGAATCGAGATCCACACCATGTCGCCGGATTTTCGTTCGATGGCGCGCTTGAGCAGGATGCGATTTTCGTCGGGAGACCAGTGGAAGACTCCGAGACCTACGCGGAGGCGGACGAAGTTGTTGGGTAGGGCTAGGTTGCGCACTTCCAGGACTTCTCGGTCGATGAAGTAAGCGACTTTTTCGCCGCTGGGCGAAACGGAGAGGCCGCCAGCGTAGCTATCGAGTGTAGCGATTTCCTTGTCGTCCTGTGCGAGAAGCTCGAGGCGCTGCAGGCGGGGAGGGCCGGATTGCGCGCGGTCTTGTTCGATGGCGATGGCGGCGTTGGTGCGGGGGATGCGGTCGTAGTCAATGAAGGTGCGGCCTTCGAAGGCGGGCCCGGCGGGTCCGGTGGAAATATTGGTGTAGCGAAAAGAGAAGAGCATGCGCGGCTTGATCTCTTCGTTGAGATAGATGATCGTCGTGCTGTCCTGGAGCCATGTGGGGTTGAAGCAGTCCTTGATCAGGTTTTCGCCTTTGCCGAAATGGATTTCCTTGCCCCCGTCTTCGAATGCAAGAGCGGTGAAGGAGTCTTCGGTGCGGCCGGTCTCGTCGACGACGCTGGTAGTGAAAAGCTGCGCGAGGAGGAGGCGGCCATTGGGAGACCAGTGGAAGGCATCGACAGCGTAGGAAAAAAGCTGGTCGCCCCGGGTGAACTTGTCGCCCTGGAGCAGGCGGCGGCGTTTGCCGTTGGTGTCCTGGAGCCAGATGTCGTCGTGCTGGAGATCGTATTTTTTTGTTTTGATGTTGCGGCGGACGGAGTAGGCGATGCGGCCGTCGGGGGCGAAGCTGAAGGCGGTGACTTCTTCGTCGATGTTTTGGAGGGGCTTGTCAAGATCCTGGGCGCGAGCCTGCGGAACAAGGGAGGCGCCGGCTAAAAGTATCAGCAGAGAGCAAAGGAGCGTAAGCGAGAGCGATTGGCTTGCAGCACGAAAGCGAATCATGGCTTGGGATGGCCCGCGGTATAGGGATGACAGCACGGTTTCTGGGCGGGCCGGAATTCCATGAGCTCGACGCGAGTACCGTCGGGATCGTACACGTCCAGCGCCCATTTTCCATCGCGGCCGATTTCCGGCCCATCAAATTTCTGAAGCCCGTTCTTGCGGAGCTCGTCGGCAGCCGCATGAATGTCCATAACGCCGAACGAAAAATGATTCTGCACGCCGAGCTCTACGTGGCTGGCATCGGCAGGAATGTTGAGCATGTATTCGATCCAGTAGTCACCGTCGGGAACCTGGATTTCGTACCAGTCGAGCCCGTTGTCCTGGAAGCCGCCGCGCCAGAAGAGACGGAAGCCGAGAAGATTGCGGTAGAAATGATTTTCAGCGGGCAAGTTTTTAACGACAAAACCAGCGTGCAGCAATCGCACAATCAGAGTTGTAAGGTAATCGGTCTGATGAACAAAGCGTTCGACGAAGGAAATTCCAACGCCTTCCGGGTCACGAACCTCGAAATGGGCGTCGAGTTTCCCCTTCGAGATTTCACTGGCCGCTACACCATGAGCCAGGAGATATCTGCGCATTCGCTCGACATCATTAGTGGTGAAAGCAATCTGTGCGACCCAATTCTTCGTTCCAGATGCGGGAGCCTTCTGCAGCTCGATCGATTCATCTGTGCCCCACCGGATAGTGAGGCATGAATCATCACCCTCGCCACGTAGGCTGTCTTGATATGCACCGGCCATGAGTTTTCTGTAGAAGTCGCGCGACTTGTCGAGGTCGGTCACGTAAAGCCGCACGTGGTCGATGCCCGTAATGCGCGGGCGAACCGGTTTGACCTGCGCGGCGACTGAAGAGCCGATGAGGCAGGCCACCATGAAGAGGACGATTGGCTTCATCCGCATACTTCTGAATTTTGACATGATGCGGGATTGTTTGGGAAATGCGTCACTGCTTCGGACCGGGGTGAGGGCCAGTGAACTCGGAGCAGCACGGTCTTTGCTTGGGCGTGAATTCCATGAACTCGACGCGGGTTTGGTCGGCATCGTAGAGGTTGAGCTGCCATTTGCCGTCGCGGCCGATTTTGGGAGCTTCGTTGGGCTTGACGCCGGCTTTTGTGACTTCGTCGTTGATGGCGTGGATGTCGGGAACGCCGATGGAGATGTGATTCATGACGCCGAGGGTGTGCTTGTTGGCGTCGGGCGAGATGTTGAGCATGTACTCGACCCAGTCGGTGCCTTCAGGGACTTGCATGGCGACCCAGTCGTCTCTCTCTTCCGTCATGCCGCCGTGCCAATAGGGACGGAAGCCGAGTTCATACACATAGAAGCGATCGATGGCCTCGCGATTGTTAACGACGAAGCCTGCGTGAATGATGCGAACCGGATTGGAGGGATTAGAAGGGGGCAGACCGGCGTTCACATCCTCTGAGTTGGCCAGGTGATAGGAGTCCGTGATCGAAATGTGGTGCCCTTCGGGATCGGTGAGCACGAGGCGGATGAGCTCCCCACCGTGTTTCTTCTTGACCTTGTCGAAATCGACTTTGTTGAAGTTGAAATACTTTTTAAAGCCTTCGAGGTCGTCCGTAAGGAAGGAAACTTCGGCGAGAAGATTCGCGGGGGCAGGCGCGGGCACTTTTTCAAAGTGGATGCGCTGGCCGCTGGGAAGAAATACGAAGTTAGGGGATGAGGGGGCGCAGTACTCGCAAAGGTGATCCGGATCGATAAGTTTTAGATAGTATTTGCGCGCTTCGGTGACATCCGAGACGAGAATGGTGACACCGGCGATGCCAAGAATGCGCGGGCGCTTTGGTACTTTGCGCTTCGCCACGGCGCCGAAGCAGAGAAGCAAACTCGCGAGCAGCAACACGAACTTTTTCATTCTATGACCTCAGAAATTTGACGCCCACTGGGTTCGCTGGATGCCCGAAGGATTTTGACATGGTGCGGGATTGTTTGGGAAATGTCTCACTGCTTGGGTCCAGGGTGCGGGCCGGTGTACTCGGAGCAGCAGGGCTTTTGGACGGGCTTGAATTCCATGAATTCGATGCGCGTGCCGTCGGGGTCGTAAACGTTGAGCTGCCATTTGCCGCCGCGGCCAATTTTAGGTTCTTCGGTGGGATTCCAGCCATTTTTAATGAGTTGCTGCTGGGCCGCGTGAATGTCTGTGACGCCGAGGGCAATGTGGTTCATGACGCCAAGTGTGTGATGATCGGCGTTTGGCGAAACATTGACCATGAATTCGACCCAGTCGTTACCATCGGGGACCTGAAGAGACACCCAGTCGGTTTGATCGTCCTTCATGCCGCCATGCCAGTAAGGACGGAAGCCGAGGATGTCTTTGTAGAAGTGCTCTTCAGCGGCGCGGTCGTGGACGACGAAGCCGGCGTGAATAATTTGTGAACTGACGTGATTCGGAGTCGATCCCTTGCTTGCTCCTGGTGCTAACTGGACAAACTGAATGCGATGTCCGTCTGGATCGATCGCAGTGAACCTCTTCCACGACTGCTGATATCCAGCTAGCTCGCTAACTTTCACACCTCTTTTCTGGAGGTAAGAGCGTAACGAGTCGGCGTCTGATGTCGCAAAAGCCACGTCGAACAAGGAGTTGGCTTCACATGGTCCTTCGGAAAGACAATGCGAATCGATGTAGACAGTCTGAGCCTCGCTGACGGAGAAGCAAAGTCTTGCAGCCTCATTACATTTTGGCATTCCCAGAATGTTGGCGTAGAACAATGAGGATTTCTGAAAATCACTCGACAGCAGGGTGACACTAGCAATTCCTGTGATGCGCTGGGGAGCAAGCTGTTGCGCCTGCGCAGCTGTTGCGAAGCCTGCCGCGAATATCGCGAATAGAATTGGTATGCGCCACTTCATAGAATCGCCTTAGGGATTGGATGTGGTGCGGGATTTTAGCTTGCGAATTTCGTCTAGGCGAGCGCGAAGGCGCTGCTCGAAGCCCTGGTCGGTGGGCTTGTAGTAGGTGCGGTCGGCGAGGTTGTCGGGGAGGCAGGTCATGTCGGTGACTTTTTCATCGAAATTGTGGGCGTATTTGTAGCCTTGGCCGTAGCCAACATTTTTCATGAGGCCGGTGACGGCGTTGCGGAGATGGAGAGGTACGGGGTCGGCTTCGGTTTTGTGCACGTCTTCGATGACTTCGCCATAGGCAGTGTAAACGGCATTGGATTTTGGCGCGAGCGCTAGATAGACGGCGGCCTGTGCCAGCGCGAGATTGCCTTCGGGCACGCCGAGAAAATCGAAAGCGTCTTTGGCCGCGAGAGTAACGGCCAGCGCGCCGGGTTCAGCGAGGCCAATGTCTTCGCTGGCCATGCGCACCAGGCGCCGTGCGAGATAGAGCGGGTCTTCGCCGGATTCAAGCATGCGCGCGAGCCAGTAGAGCGCGGCGTCGGGATCGGAGTTGCGAACGGATTTGTGGAGGGCAGAGATGAGGTTGAAGTGTTCTTCGCCGGCTTTATCGTAGCGGAGGAGTTTGCGTTGGAGAACGTCTTCGAGGAGTTCGCGGGTGATGGCGCGCGCGCCGCCCGCGCCGGATTTGGCGCTGCGAGCGGCGAGTTCGAGCGTGTTGTAGGCGGAGCGGGCATCGCCATTGGCAAACGATGCGATGCGAAAGAGGACATCGTCGCTGGCTTCGACGTTTTCGTTTCCGAGGCCGCGTTCTTTGTCGGCGATGGCGCGGCGAAGTAGATCAACGATTTGCGGCGTGGTGAGCGGATCGAGAACGTAGACCTTCGTGCGTGAGAGAAGCGGCGAGATGACTTCGAACGACGGATTTTCGGTGGTCGCGCCGATGAACGTGATGTGACCGGCTTCGACGTAGGGAAGGAAAGCGTCCTGCTGGGCTTTGTTGAAGCGATGGACTTCGTCAACGAAGACGATGGTGCGCTGGCCCGCATGGGATTTGTGTTCGGAGGCAGCCATGACTTCCTTGATTTCCTTGATGCCGGTGAGGACGGCGCTGAAGGCGACAAACTCCGAACGTGTCAAGCGGGCAATCAGGCGCGCGAGCGTGGTTTTGCCGCATCCCGGCGGGCCCCACAACAGCATGGAAGTAATCTCGTCGTTTTCGATTTGCTGGCGGAGGGGTTTGCCGGGGCCGAGGAGTTTTTCCTGGCCGATAAATTCATCGAGCGTGCGCGGGCGCATGCGTTCGGCGAGCGGCTGATGAGCGGAGTCTTCAAACGCAGGCTGCGGCAATTTGGAGAAGAGACTCACGTTTTGACTCTGCTCTTTTCTGATAAAGAGTTTCGTTGGCGGGCGGCTTCGTAAAACAGCACAGCTGCGGCCGCGGCGGCGTTGAGCGACTCGATGCCGCTGGCCATGGGGATGCGAACGCGAGCATCGGCGCTGCGTTCGACCTCTTCGGGCAAGCCTGCGCCTTCGTTCCCGACGAGTAGCGCGACCGGCTCGCACCAATCGACTTCCCAGGGCGAGAGGACGTGTGGTTCGCCGTCTCGCGGTTCGCGCACACTGGAGGCGAGGGTGCGAACATTCGCAATTTTGAATTGCGTCAGAAGAATCGCGAGCGACATTCCGGGAAGGATTGGTAGATGGAGCGCCGCGCCAGCGGAAGCACGCAAAGCCTTCGGCGAAAAGGGGCTGGCGGTGCCGGATTGGCCGGAAGCGGCTGTGACCGCTCCTGTCGCGCCGAAAGCGGCAGCGGTGCGAAGGATAGTGCCGACGTTGCCGGGATCCTGGACGCCGGCAAGAACCACGAGAAGAGGAGCGCAGGCGGCGGTGGTTGCGTTGAGCAACTCATCGAGTGTGGCCGTGCGCGGGTGGACAAGAGCGGCTACGCCTTGCGGATGTTCGGTGTCGGCGAGGCCTTCGAAGAGGCGGTCGGTGGTGCGTAGCGTGGGGAAAGCCATTTCTGGCCTGCCAATCAGGGGAGCGAGGCGTTCGTGATGGCGCTCGCCGGATTCACTGAACAGTACGGCTTCCATGCGGCAGCCGGAGCGGAGGGCTTCTTCGACGAGGCGGACGCCTTCGACGCCGACTGACCCGGATTCCGTAGGCAGTCCGCCGCGGAGCGCCATCCGGAACTCCTTCAGCCAGCGATTGTCGCGGCTGGTGAGGAGTCCTGGCGCGGCTGCCGGTGCGTTGGCAGCGTTGCGGGCGGATTTGCCGGGAGTGGCCATCAGGGGGAGCGTAGCAAATTTTGGGGGCGGGAGGCTAACGATGGCTGACGCGAGCGTCCCGCTTTCGAAAGCGCACGCTATGCAGGCGTCGCGGCAGAAGTGGCAGGCGCGGCGTGTCGTGATTCAGTGGAAACAAGGCGCGCGCGGATTTCCGCAAGAAGTTCGAACGAGCGGAGGCGCGCTGCGTGATCGAAGATGTGCGCTGTCGTGATGATTTCATCGGGTTGCGTGACTTCGATGAACTTGAGCAAGCTGCGCTCGACGGTTTCGGGAGAGCCGACGGCGGAGCACAGGAGCGTCATGCTGGCGGAGGCTTTTTCTTGTGGCGACCAGTAGGAATCGATGTCGTCAATGGGAGGCGGAATCTGGCCGGGAGTGCCGCGGCGAAGATTTGTGAAGGCTTGCTGGACCGAAGAGAAAAGGTAGCGCGCTTGGGCGTCCGTTTCGGCGACGATGGTGTTCAGACCGAGCATGACGTTCGGGCGGTCGAGTTGCAGGGATGGTTTGAAGTGTCTGCGATAAAGTTGCAGAGCCTCCATCATGTCGGCGGGGGCGAAGTGCGACGCAAACGCAAAGGGCAAGCCGAGCTCGGCGGCAAGTTCCGCGCTGAAAAGACTGGATCCGAGAAGCCAAATAGGCACGCGCAGGCCCGCGCCGGGGACGGCACGAATCCTTTGGTTCGGCGCGGGCGGCTCGAAATAGGATTGCAACTCCGCGACGTCCTCGGGGAAGTTGTCGGAAGTCGAAGCAATATTGCGGCGGAGTGCGCGCATGGTGGGCTGATCGGTTCCGGGAGCGCGGCCGAGCCCGAGATCGATACGGTCTGGATAGAGCGAAGCGAGCGTGCCGAATTGTTCCGCGATGACGAGCGGCGAATGATTCGGCAGCATGATGCCGCCGGCGCCGACGCGGATGGTCTTTGTGCCTCCAGCAACGTGTCCGATAACGATCGACGTGGCGGCGCTGGCGATGCCCGGCATGTTGTGATGTTCCGCCAGCCAAAAGCGGTTGTAGCCCCACGCTTCCGCGTGTTGCGCGAGATCGAGAGAGTTGCGCAGCGCGGCCGCGGCGGTCGCGCCTTGCGGAATCGGCGAGAGATCGAGAATGGACAACGGAATCACATTCATTGGATGCGAGTTTTGAGCCGAAGATACAGATAGGAGTCTTGAGGATGATCTGAGCGTGCGAGGCATGGGTTTGGACGTGTTCCGGCAGGCTCTTATTGCATGAGCTAGAGGGGTATGGTAGCGTCGCCGGATTGAATGCAATTGGGGCGAAGAGCCAGAGGGTGGGTTTACGTCTTCGCCAAAGGCCAAAAAGTTGCCGGCAGAACTGTTGCGCGTGAATGCGCAAAACCCGGAAGCGGAAGTGCTGCGTTACGCGGCTAGCTTTCTTAGCCGGGGAAGTGTGGTTGCTATCCCCACCGACACGTTTTACGGGCTGGCTGCCGACCCGTTTAATCTCGCCGCAGTGGATGAAATTTATAGAGTGAAGGGCCGTCCGGAGACGCGCGCGCTGCCCATTTTGGTGCGTTCTCTCGAGCAGGCGATGCAACTGGCGCGCGAAGTGCCGCAGAACTTTTTGCGGCTGGCGCAGGAATTCTGGCCGGGAGCGCTGACATTGGTGGTGGACGCAGCGACCCGTTTGCCGCTGAAGGTGACAGCTAACACGGGCAAAGTGGCGCTGCGCTGGCCGAAGAGCGATGTGGCGCGCAGGCTAATCGACGAGTTTGACGGGCCGATCACCGGAACCAGCGCGAACATTTCGGGCTTTCCGTCTTGTTCGAACGCAGAGCAGCTGATGAAGCAGCTCGGCGGGCGGCTGCCGCTGATTTTGGATGGCGGCGAAACCGGCGCCTTGTTGGGGTCGACCATTGTTCATGTCCATGGCGGAGCATGGAAGATTATTCGCGAAGGCGCGATTCCCGTGGCGGAGATTGAGAAGGCGTTGAAGTAGGAATGCGATACGACGCCCAGTGCGTTGCAGGAAGCGTCGCGAGGGAATCGAAGTCGCCGGTGGGGGAGAGTGGGAGATCGCCTAGCGAGAGGCGATGGACGGAGACGACGTCGGTGAACCAGAGCGGTAAGTAGGGCAGATCGTCCGCAAGGATTCTTTGGGCTTAGCTGCAGAGAGCCTTCCTTTTTTCGCGATCCGTTTCGGGGCGAATTTGATCGACTAGCGCGTCGATGCGCGGGTTGCGGTAGTGTCCGCCGCAGCCTGCCAGAACAAAAACAAAGAATAAAGATTTAACGCAGAGGCACAGAAGAGACGAGGAGTTCGCCTAGAGGGCTGGGCGTTATCGCGGCGGGGCATAAGAGATTTTACCGAGAACGGCCGGGCCGCGCGCTCCGGTGGCGCTGGGGAGATTGCTTGCGCGACGGTGGAAGGTTTCGTAGGCAAGAAGCGCAAAAGCGAAAGCTTCTTTCGCGTCTTCTGGGACGCTGAGTTGTGAAGAGGGCAGGACCTCGATTGCGGCGACATCACGCACCTTGTCGCGTAGGGGCACGATATATCGTGCCCCTACGGTGGAAGATGAGAGGCCGGCCTTTCCTTCAAGCGCCGGCGGATTGCGGAGAGCGGCGGAGAGTTGCGCCATGAGAAGAGGATTGTGCGCGCCGCCACCGGAGACAACGAGCTGATGGATCTTTGTTTTGGGCAGGACGAAGCGGTTGAGAGCGTCAACCACAGAGAGCGCAGTGAAAATTGTGGCCGCGCGAATGAGATCGGCGGGTTTGGCGCGGTGTTTTTTGCCGAGAGCGAGCACCTTTTTCAGGTAAGCGTGACCGTAGTATTCGCGGCCGGTGGATTTGGGAGGGGCGAGTCTTAAGTAAGGATCCTGCATGAGTCCGTCGAGAAGTGCCGGGATGGAGCGGCCATTTTGGGCAATTCGAGCGTCTTTGTCGAAGCGCTGGCGGCCGCGGCTGAAGTGAGCGACGAGAGCGTCGATGAGCATGTTGGCTGGGCCGGTGTCGAAAGCGAAGATTTGTTCCGGCTTTGCTGCGGCGGGAATGACGGTAATGTTCGCGATGCCGCCAAGATTGAGCGACACGCGCCCGAGTTTCTCGTGGCGATAGAGTAGGTAATCGGCGTAAGGAACAAGCGGCGCGCCTTGGCCGCCCAGCGCTATGTCGGCGGGGCGAAAATCGCCGACTGTGGTAATGCCGGTGAGCGCGGCTATGACGGATGGCTCGCCGATTTGAAGCGTGGAGGATGTCGCGCGGCCAAAATAGGGCACGGGCTTTCCCTGATGAAAGATGGTTTGTCCGTGGCTGCCGACGAGTGCAATGCGCTTTGGTGAAACTCGGAATCGGCCGCACGCGGCAAGCGCGGCATCAGCGAAGACTTGTCCCAAGCGAAAATTTAACTGGCTGAGTTCACCTGCGGTGATGGGATGTTGCTCGGCGACGCGCAGAATTTCCTCGCGTAATGGAGGAGGGAACTCGCTCGAAGTGTGCGCGAGAAGTTTTGCGTGAAGATGCGGCGGCGCGCCGGAAATTTGAGTGAGCGCAACGTCGATGCCGTCGGCGGAAGTGCCGGACATTAAACCGAGTACGAGCGTAGATTTGGGCGCCATCGTCCGTGAATGGATTTAAGCACAGAGGTCACAGAGAACACAGAGCGGATAGCGGGGAATGGAGATAAAGAGTGAACGCAGCGGATGTGTCCGTTCTGTAAGGAAGGGGCATGCCCCACCGGCATTGGCCAAACGGTTTACGAGATCTGTTTCTTTAGCTCGGCGAGGAGATTGAGGGCGTCAAGGGGGTTGAGCTGGTCGAGGTCAGCACCGCGGAGCTTGTCGAGAACGGCGCGGTCGAGAGCGGTGAAGAGAACTTCCTGGTGGCCGTTGCGGCGGTGCGGGGAAGAGGGCGCGCCCCCTGTGGAGGCACTGCCCGCGTCTACGGCCGGCACTTCCAGCGCGCCGGGAGAAAGCGTTTCGCTAAGCGCGTGCTCGCTCTGCTCGTGTTTTTTCAAGACTTCGCGGGCGCGCTCGATAACGCTGCGGGGAAGGCCTGCGAGGCGAGCGACTTCAATCCCGTAGCTCTTGTCGGCGCTGCCAGGCTCGACGCGGCGCAGAAAAATAATTTCGCTTGGAGTTTCCTTGACGGAGACGTGAACGTTTTGCACGCCAGTGAGCAGATCGGCGAGTTCAGTGAGTTCGTGGTAGTGCGTGGCAAAAAGCGTGCGGGCGCGCGTGTGCTTCTGCAAATGCTCGACGACGGCCCAGGCAATCGAAAGGCCGTCAAATGTCGCGGTGCCACGGCCGACTTCATCGAGAAGAACGAGGCTCGAGGGCGTAGCGTGGTGCAGGATAGCGGCGACTTCGCTCATCTCGACCAGAAACGTGGAGCGGCCGCGCGCGAGATTGTCGCTGGCGCCGATGCGTGTGAAGATGCGGTCGGTGACGGGAAGCTTGGCCTGGCGAGCGGGAACGAACGACCCCATCTGCGCCATCAGAACGATAAGCGCAGCTTGGCGAAGATAGGTCGATTTGCCGCCCATGTTCGGGCCGGTGATGAGCAGAAGCTGCTGACGGCCGGGGTCGAAACAGAGATCGTTGGGGACGAAGCGCTCGCCACGCTGGCGGAGAAGTTCTTCAATGACGGGATGGCGCCCGCCGACGATTAACAATTCGCCAGTGGCGTTGAACTCCGGACGCGCGTAGCCACGATCGGCGGCCAACTTTGCGAACGAAGCGAGCACGTCCAGCTGCGCAACCGCACCAGCGGTTCGGCGAAGGCGCGCGGCCTGGGCGGCGATGCTCGAGCGAATCTCGACAAAAAGCTGCCGCTCAATTTCCAGAATGCGTTCGTCCGCTGCGAGAATCTTACGTTCGTACTCTTTTAACTCGGGAGAAGTAAACCGTTCGGCGTTCACGAGCGTCTGTTTGCGTTCGTAGTCGGCCGGCGCGAGATGGAGATTGGGCTTTGAAATCTCCATGTAATAGCCGAAGATTTGGTTGAAACGAATCTTCAGCGAGGCGATGCCGGTGCGCTTGCGCTCGCGTTCTTCCATCGCGGCGATGATCTCTTTGCTGTGACGGCTGAGATTGCGAAGCTCGTCGAGTTCGCCGTCGTAACCCCCGCGGATAATGCCAGGATCGGTTGCCAGAGCTGGAGGCTTGTCGGCGATGGCCCGTTCGAGGCGCTCGCGGACATCAGTGAGTTCGTCAATTTCGCCGTGGAGATGTCGTAGTAGCGCGCTGCCTCCGACCGGAGGCGGCGTCAGAAAGTTCTTCAGAACCGGAAGCTGGACGAGCGATTTGCGGAGCGCGACAAGCTCGCGCGGCGAAGCCAGGCCGAGAGTGATGCGGCTCGTGAGCCGCTCGAGATCCTGAATGCCCCGCAACTCTTTCCGGATTTCGCCGCGCACCACGGTTTGTTGCAGGAGGTGCGCAACGGATTCGAGGCGCGCTTCCATGGCGTCGCGATCGATCAGCGGCCGGAGAATCCACGAACGCAAGAGACGCGCGCCCATACCGGTGACGGTCGCGTCGAGTGCCGCGACGAGAGTTACCGGACCGCTGCGCGAAGACTCTTCGCTAAAGATCGGCGTGAGAAGCTCGAGGTTGCGGACCGACACAGGATCGAGAACAAGCGTCTCGTGCTGCTCGTAGTAGCGCACGCGGTCCAGATGCTGCAGCGCCTCGATGCTAGGCGGCTGTGTGCTCGTAGCGCCGACGGAAGTGTCCGCCCCGCGAGCGGCGTTTTCGCGCAAATAGTGAACGATGGCGCCGGCCGCGGCAAGCGCCTGCGGATGGTCGTCAAGACCGAATCCCGTGAGTTCCGCGACGCCAAATTGTTCCCGCAGAATCCTCTCGGCGTAGTCGCGCTGGAAAATCCAGTCTTCGAGGCGGCTTTCCACGCCTCCAGCGCCATCCAGGAGCGAAGTCTTGGCGGTTTCGAACAGCTGCTGTGGGCGTGGCAGAAGCGTTTCGCGCGGATGGAGAAGCTGCAGCTCGTCGCGCAGCGCTTCGTCGGCATCGGCGCCAGAGAATTCCGTGGACTGGAATTCACCTGTTGAGAGGTCGACGAACGCCAGGCCAACGGGCGAACCGGAAGGATGTTTCGCGACAGCCGCCAAATAATTGTTCTCGCGCGCGTCCAGAACGGAAACGTCCGTGGCCGTGCCGGGCGTGATGACGCGCACGACCTCGCGCCGAACCAGTTTTTTTCCAGGACCCGGCAGTTCCATCTGATCGCAAATGGCGACTTTGAAGCCGCCGCGGATGAGCCGGGCTATGTAACCATCCGCAGCATGGTAAGGAACGCCGCACATGGGAATGGGCTGGCCCTTTTCCCGGTTGCGCGAAGTCAGCGTGATTTGCAGTTCACGCGAAGCCAGAATCGCGTCTTCATAGAAAAGCTCGTAAAAGTCGCCGAGCCGGAAAAGCAAAAGCGCGTGCGGGTAGCGCGTCTTGATCGCGTGGTACTGCTGCATCAGAGGTGAGGTAGGCTCGCTCATCGCTCAGCCAAGCCCCGTACTCTGGTTGAACCCGCGCGAAAGGAGATCCGCAACCGCGACCCGGACGGCGGCATGTCCGCACCGTAGGGGCACGATATATCGTGCCCCTACATCGAGGCCTAAGTTCCAAGCTGAATTGCGAGACTTGCTCATTCGCGAATTCCAAGCTCGCTCAAGAGAAAAGCGTAATCCAGCGCAATTTCCCGCAAATAATCGTAGCGCCCGGACGCCCCGCCATGCCCCGCACCCATATTTGTTTTCAAGAGCAGCGTATTCGCATCGGCCTTCAAAGTGCGCAGCTTGGCCACATATTTGGAGGGCTCCCAATACATGACCTGGCTATCGTTCAGCGCGGTTTTTACAAGCATCGCGGGGTATTTCTTGACCTCGAGATTCGTATACGGACAATAGCTCTTCATGTAGAAATAATCCGCCGCGATGCGCGGATCTCCCCATTCTTCGTATTCCCCAACGGTCAGGGGCAACGAGGCGTCAAGCATGGTATTCAGCACGTCGACAAACGGCACGTGGCTGATCACCATGCGAAAAAGATCCGGCCGCATATTTGCAACCGCGCCCATCAAGAGACCGCCGGCACTCCCGCCCTCGATCACCAGGCTTTCCGGCGCGGTGTAGTGCCGTGCGATGAGGTGCTCCGCAGCGGCAATAAAATCCGTAAACGTATTGCGCTTCTGGCGCAGGCGTCCCGCGTCGTGCCACGGCTTGCCGAGTTCACCACCGCCGCGAACATGTGCCACAGCAAAAATCACGCCGCGATTGAGCAAGCTCACGCGGTTGGAACTGAAGTTCACGGGGATCGAGTAACCGTAACTGCCGTAGCCGTAAAGCAACAACGGAGCGGTACCGTCCAGCGGTGTGTCTCTCCGATGGACCAGAGAAATGGGAACTCGCGTGCCGTCCGCCGTGGCGGCGTGCAGCCTCTCGCTGACATAGTGCGTGGCGTCATACCCACCCAGCACAGGCTGCTCTTTGCGAAGCACGCGCTCGCGCGTCCGCACGTCATAATCAAAGACCGAACGCGGCGTGACGAAGGATTCGTACTGAAACCGCACAAAAGACGCATCAAACTCGGGGTTGTTTCCAAGTGACGCGTTGTAAGCTGGCTCCGCAAACTCAATCCGGTGAGACGCTGAAAGCGCATCGGGCGCCTCGACGGCCAGATCCACAACCCGGAGATACGGCAGTCCTCGCTCGCGCTCAGTGAGAACGAGGTGCGATCGAAACACGTCGGCGCCGCCGAGCATCACGTCCCGGCGATTGGGTATGATCTCCCGCCATTTGGCCTGTCGCGGATCTGCGACCGGCGCACATACCAACCGGAAAGTCCTGCCTCCCGAGTTGGTGCGGATGAAGAAGTACCCGTCCGTGTCCTCCGGATTCGCGCCGCGCTTCTCTCGCGCGAGCGGATTCGGATGATGGTCCACGTAATACTCGTGGTCCGCCTCGCGCGCGGCAATAACGCGAAACTCCCCGTTCGGCTGCGCCGCTGGCAGAAAGCGCACCTCGCTCGTCGTGTGGCTCGCGATCACGAGCAAAAGAAAGGCGCCGCTTCGGGTGCGCTCAATCTCGATGCGAAAGCGCTCGTCCGTCTCTTCATAAATCAGAGCGTCCGCTTCTCCCGAGCCAGCCGAGTGACGGTAGAGCCGATGAGAGCGTTTGGTAGTTGGATCTTCGACGGTGTAGAAAAGCGTCCGATTGTCCGCCGCCCAGGCCGCGCTCGTGACTCTCTCAATCGCCTCCGGGAAAATCGCGCCATTCCACAGATTCCTGATGTGCAGCGTGTATTGCCGGAATCCGGTGGTATCCAACGCATAAGCGAGAAGCTGGTTGTCATTGCTAACGTCGAAAGCGCCAAGCCCTAGAAAGGAGTGGCCCTCCGCCAGGCGATTCAGGTCCAAAAGCATTTCGTCCAGAGAACCGGCGGCGTCCACGCGGCGGCAATGAACTGGATACTGCTTGCCTTCCTCCGTGCATGTGAAATAGAGATAGCCGCGCAGACGATAGGGAACGGAAAGGTCGGTCTGAAGAATCCGTCCGAGCATTTCTTGGTAAAGCGTTTCCTGAAAAGCTTCGGTAGGTCGCAGGATCGCATCGGTATAAGAGTTTTCCGCCCCCAGGTAGGCGATGACTTCAGGATTCTCTTTCTGGCGCAGCCAAGCGTAATGATCCACCCGTCGGTCGCCGTGCAGAATCGTATCCACCGGATCGCGGCGAGCGAGCGGTGGCGAAATGGCCGGAGTGCCCGTCGTCTCGGCGGAAAAGGCTGGCGCTGCTGCTTTGGCTTCTGGGTTCATGCGTCTCTTGGTCTGGTGCGCTCGGCGGGGCGGGCGCCGGGCTTTGCGCCGGATTTAGCCGGGGTCACGCTTAACAAAGGTGAAATACGTTCGTCCGCTATACTAACGGAAGTCAGCGGCGTCGGAAAGCCGGGACGCACAGCGGCAAGGATGAAGGCAAAGGACAAACAGGACACAGATGGCTCAGGAAATCGAAATAAAGTTGAAAATCAGCGACCCGAAAGCCTTCAAGCGAGCCCTGAAGCTCCTTTGTGCGCGTCCAGTCGGCGGGGAATCAGGCCGCGTTCACGAGTGGAACGTGCTTTTCGACACGCCGCAGGGCGTTCTTGCCCAGCGCGGCCAACTCCTCCGCATTCGAACGGAAACGCGACCAGCCAAATCGAAAAAGACCAAGCCAGCGGCAGGACAGCGCTTCTTGCTGACTTTCAAGAGGCCTCTTGCTGAGGGAGCATCGCCCCCTGTAAGCGCACAAGAAAACCATCGCCACAAAGTGAGGGAAGAGTTCGAACTCGAGGTGACCGATGCGGCTGTCCTCGCAAACATATTTGAAGGCCTAGGTATGCGCGGCTGGTTCCGCTACGAAAAGTACCGCACGACGTATCGCCTGCCCGCCGCGTTTGCCTGGGCCAAGGGATTGTTGATCGAGCTAGATGAGACCCCCATCGGATCGTTTGTCGAGCTGGAAGGACCGCCAGCCGCGATCGACCGCGCCGCGCAGGAACTTGGCTTCACCCAGCGAGACTACATCCTGCAAAACTATCTCGCCCTTTACGTGGAAGAATGCCGCCGCCTGGGCCAACAACCCCGCGACATGGTCTTCGCCGCCAAGAAATAACCGCTTCAAAAGAAAAAATCAAAAAAATCACTTGCAAAGTCATTCTTTTCTTGACAATGAAACGCGCCGGGCTTATCACTGCTTCTGCGACTGCAATTTGGCGCTTCAATTGCTCTCCAACGGCAGTTCGCGACCGCATGGCAGCTCAATCGCTGTCATGCCGAGGTGGATTCTTTCCCGATGAGTGCGTCCAACGAACTCGAACCTGGCCCTAGTCGCTTGAGCAAGACGCGGTCTGGCCGAGCGAGGCTTAGGAAGGGTGATTGGGCAACGTCGCGCGAGGCGCAAGCTCTCCCGCAGGCGGTAGGGTGGGGAGGGTTCGCACCGGGCTAACGGTAAGTCCATTTTTTTCAGGCACTTGCCCGCAGCCGAAGTCATTTCGGTAGGCGGGCTTTTTTGTTGGTGATGGACCCGTTCGCGGATAGCTGACGTTTTTTGGACTACCGCTTTGCAACTTCAACCAGGGTATTCGATGCGACTGGGTCGCAAGAGCGAGGCAGGAATATGGAACTCTACGCAACCGAACTAATGGGCGCGGAAGCTTACGACGCGCAGGGCAACTTCGTCGGCCGCGTGCGCGAATTCTTTATCGAGCCCTCGCAAGCGACGAACCGGCTCTCGCATTTCCTGCTTTCGCGAGGCCGCTTCCAGCCGCTCATCGCGCGGCACGACCAGGTTGCCACGTTTGCTCCCGGGACGATGCGGCTCAACGTAAGCGAGCGCGCCCTGCAGCTCTACGAACCGAACGAGTCGCTCCTGGCGGTGCGCAAGGATCTGATGGACCAGCAGATCATCGACACGCGGGGCCGCAAGGTTGTCCGGGTAAATGACGTGGACCTGACGGAAATGAAGTCCAACGGAAATGTCGAACTGCGGGTCACGCAAGTTGATGTTGGTCTGCCTGGCGCGGTGCGCAGGCTCCTGCAAGGGGTTGTCTCGCCCGGAATGATTCGAAAGCTGCAGAGCAGGCTGCCGCAAAGTGCCATTCGCTGGGAATTCGTGAATTTGATCGAGTCTGACCCTCTGCGGCGCGTGAAGCTGCGCATCACCCACGAAAAACTTGAAGACCTGCACCCGGCAGACCTGGCCGAGATCATGGAAGACCTCTCAGCAGCCGAGCGGCAGGGAATTATCGCCTCGCTCGACGAAGAGACAGCGGCGGCCGTTCTCGCCGAGCTCGATGAACGCTTGACCACCCAGATCGTCGAGAAGCTCGACCCCGAAAAAGCCGCCGACATTCTCGAAGAAATGGCCCCCGATGCTGCCGCCGACCTCTTGGCCGACCTTCCAAAGGAGACTTCGGAAGAATTGCTGGAAGAAATGCCGGGCCAGGAGGCCGACGAAGTGCGCGAACTGCTTGCGTTCGACCCTTCGACGGCGGGCGGGATGATGAATACGGAGTACGTTTTCGTGGGCGAAGGCTCGCGACGCGAAGAGGTGCTCGCCTGGGTCCGCAGTCTAGAATTGAATCTCGACCAGCTGGACACCATCGTCTTGCTCGACGCCAAGGCGGAGTATTCCGGCACGGTTTCCGTCGCGCGCCTGCTGCTTGCCGCGCCCGAACAAACGATGAACGATCTTCGGAGCGAGCCGCTCTTGAGCATTTCCGCGGACGCGGATGAAAAAGACGTCTTCGAGCTGTTCGACAAATACAACCTCAGAATGCTCACAGTGGTGGATGAAGAAAGGCGCCCGATCGGAACGGTTACGGTGGACGACGTTGTGTCGCGGCTGGTGAAGAAATAAGAAGGGAATCGGAAGCGCCGGATGAACTGGGACACTCTTAAATCGGGCTTTGAGGGCCTGCAATCGTGCGGCGAAAATTTGCAGCAGAAGATCCGCGGCCTGCGGCGCCGGCTGACCTTGTTGCTCGCTGTAGTCGGTCCGGGGCTGATCACCTCGAACGTCGACAATGACGCGGGCGGAATCGCGACCTATTCGCAGGCTGGCGCACAGTATGGCTACGCCATGCTATGGGCGCTGATTCCCATGACCATCGCGCTCTACGTTACGGAAGAAATGTGCGCGCGCATGGGCGTGATGACCGGCAAAGGGTTGTCCGACCTGATTCGCGAAGAGTTCGGTTTTCGTTCGACGTTCTTCGTGATGGTTACCGGCTTCTTCGTTGACTTGGCAAACGTCGTCGCGGAATTCGCGGGCGTGGCTGCGTCCATGGAAATGTTTCACGTCAGCAGATACATTGCAGTTCCCATCGCCGCGTTATTGGTCTGGATTCTGGTCCTTCGAGGAACGTACCGCCAGGTCGAGGTCATCTTCCTGGTTGCGTGCGGATTTTACGTCACGTACATCATTTCGGCGGTTCTGGCCAAACCGGATTGGTTGGAAGCTGCCAAGCACGTAGTCATTCCCAACCTGGCTTTTAATTCGGGGTACTTGGTTACATTGACCGCGCTTGTAGGCACTACCATTGCGCCGTGGCAGTTCTTTTACTTGCAGGCAGGGTTCGTCGAAAAAAAAGTCGGACCGAGGCAGTATCCGCAAGCGCGCGCCGATGTTTTGGTGGGCAGCATCAGCTGTATGGTCATCGTGTTTTTCATCATTGTTGCTACTGCGGCGACCTTGTATGTGCACGGCCAGCGCGATATCACGGACGCAGTGCAAGCCGCCAAAGCCCTGGTCCCACTGGCGGGGAAGTGGGCGGGCTTTACGTTTGCCTTTGGCTTGTTGAATGCCTCGCTATTTGCCGCTTCCATTTTGCCTCTCTCGACGGCGCATGTGATCTGCGAAGGTCTTGGATTTGAAGCCGGCATCGACCATAAGTTCAAAGAGGCAAAAATCTTTTACAGTCTTTATACCGTTTTGATTGTCGTCGGCGCGGGGATCATCCTTATCCCGCGCGTTCCCATCTGGAAGATCTTCATTTTCTCGCAAGTAGGCAACGGCGTCTGGCTGCCCATCGTTATCATTTTTATTCTGCTTCTCGTGAACCGGCGAGACCTTATGGGCGAGCACGTGAACACGCTTACATTTAACATCGTCGCCTGGGTGACAGCCATCGCCATGATCATCCTGACGCTCGTACTGGTCTACACGTCGCTCTTCCAGGCAGCTCCGCCGCCCTCGGGCTGATGCTCGGCTTGGTTGTACCTTGCAAGGAGATATCCGACACGGCACCCCGGGATTGCGTCGCTGCCAAAACGTATGTTAACTTTGCGGCGTAAAGAAGAAACCCCAGGAACCCCGTGCCGCACACCAAATCACACACGACGCTGCAAGTTTCCGCCTCCGGCGCGCTGGGACCCTTGACTCCCGAAGAGGCGCTTCTTTTCGAAAAACTTGATTTGGGCCGGTTGCCGCGGCATGTGGCCGTCATCATGGACGGCAATGGACGCTGGGCGCAGCAGCGGCATTTGCCGCGCGTGGCGGGGCACCGCTCCGGAACGAAAACGGCGCGTTCTACGATTGAGACTTGTGCGCGGCTGAAAATCGAAGCTCTCACTCTCTACGCTTTCTCAGTCGAGAACTGGCGCCGTCCAAAAACGGAAATCGACTTCCTCATGCAGCTACTGCGCGAGTATTTGCGCCGGGAAATGCCCTTACTGCAAAAAAACGAAATCCGCATGAAGTTTTTGGGCCGTACCGACGAACTCCCCAAGGGCGTGCAGGATGACGTACGGGACGCGATGGAACGAACCGCCGGAAACAAAGGAATGGTGCTTTGTGTAGCGCTGAACTACGGCGGCCGCGCGGAAATCGTCGACGCCATGAATTCGATTTTAGCCGAACAGAACGGGCACGCAGGGCGCACGACAATCACGGAAGAGGCGCTCGCCCGGCATCTGTACACGAACGGACTGCCCGACCCCGATTTGCTGATCCGCACGAGCGGCGAAATGCGCGTCAGCAATTTTCTGCTCTGGCAGATTGCCTACGCCGAGATTTTCGTAACGGAAACTCTGTGGCCCGATTTCAACCGCGCCCGGCTGTTGGAGGCCCTCGTCGAATTCCAAAAACGCGAGCGCCGCTACGGCGGCATTCGCGAAGGCCAGCCCGACACGGAAAAATCCGCGCGTGTCGTCGGCGAATAGCCGTTGCGACCCTCAACAGTTTACTCTGCGCTCCCCTGTAGTACTATTCGGAACATGCAATGGTGGAATTGGATTCCATTCCGCCCTCACGAAGCTAAGGAGTGCCTAATGAAGACCCGCATCATCCTTTTGTTTATTGTCCTCGCAAGTTTGTGCAACTTTACGCCAGCGGCCACGCGGACTTACCAAATCCCGCATAAAAGCGCGCCCACGTCAAGCTACAAGCCGCCCGATCCGTCAACAATCACCGTAAACGGTGTTGCCGACATTGATCCTGCCAAAGCCTTCGGCTCAAGAGACCCGGTTTTGGTCATCGAAATCTTCAGCGACTTTCAATGTCCGACCTGCAAGCAGTTTTTCGAGACGACGTTGAAACGCGTCATGGACAATTACGTCACCGGCGCAACGCCTTGCAAGATTTACGTAGTTCATCGCGACTTTCTGATCTCCTACCATGCCTATTCCCGTATCGCAGCGAACTATTCGCGCGCCGCTGCACACATCGGCAAGTGCCAGGAGGTTGAAGCTGCTTTATTTCAGAACCAGCAGAAATGGGAAGCCACCGGCGACGTGAGAGGGTCAGTCGCTTCGGTGTTGACTCCCGCCGAGATGAAAAAGGTCCAGGCTTTCGTCGACGCGAAGACCTTCGAGCCCTTCGTGGATCACGACCACCAACTGGGCTTGCAGCTTCCCGTGCGCGGCACACCCACCATGGTGTTTCATACTCGCGACGGCAAGACGTATCCAGTCAACGGTATCGTCAGCTACGAAGTGCTCAAGGATTTTCTCGACCAGCTCCTCGTCCGGTAGATTCTGCCCGCACCGCCGCCAGCAAATAACTCCTCCCGCGTGATTTATTTCTCTCGATGTGATGAGATGGAGCGAGCAATTCGTCAGGGGATTCCTTTTCAATGACCTGGAAGCGCGTCGCGACTGCCGCCGTATTGATTCCGGCAGTTCTTTTCTTTGTATCTGGCGGATCCGTTTTATTTGCTTTAGCGCTGGCGCTTGTAAGCTTGCTGGCGCTTTTTGAGTTTTTTTCCCTTGGCGATGCCATAGGTCATCGCGCCTATCGATTCTGGACTGGCACCTGTGCGCTCGCGCTCATTTACGTCCAATGGCTCGCGACGATTCCTACATACACTTTCGATTCCATGCCAGGTTGGGATACGCAGCACCGGAATCTTTGGAATCTTCGAGGGGGCCCTCCAGGCGTTGCCGACGTGTTTTTTGTTTTCGTGATCGGCATCGCGCTTATCACACTATGGACGAAACGCTCTTTGGTAGAGGCATTGCCGGCTGCTGGTATCAGCGCTAGCGGTTTGATCCTGGTAGCGTTTCCCTTGTCCTATGCGATTCGCTTTCATGGCGGCGAATTGTTGGGGCGTTTGTTGCTTCTCTTCGCGCTTGTAATCACATGGGCGGGGGATACGTCCGCGTACTTCGTGGGGCGTTGGGTGGGAAAGCATCCTATCGCGCCGCACCTGAGTCCGAAGAAAACATGGGAAGGGGCGGCTGCAAGTCTTATCGCGGCCTTACTTGTCGGAGCCATTTTTCCCCGGTTCGCCGAGGCGGTATTTGAGAAGCTTTTGGCCGCGCCCATTCTGCTTCCTCCTATGTTCGGGATGGCTGTCGTGGGCAACATCGCAGGGCAAGCCGGCGATTTGCTAGAATCCGCATACAAGCGAAGCGCGGGAGTCAAGGATTCCGGGTCGCTGCTACCGGGCCATGGCGGCGTTCTTGACCGGATCGATGCTTTGATTTTGGCAATTCCGGTTGTCTGGTACTATTGGATTTGGATCTACCTGCCCAACCGGTAGGTCCATAGGTCTTTCCACTCACGAGGAAAGAGACGGGCAAGAATGTCTGTCCTACCAAGGTTCAGCGAAAAGCGGAGAAAAGATTAGTCCTTGAAGCAGCTATCCATTTTAGGGTCCACTGGTTCGATTGGGCGGCAGTGTCTTTCTGTTGTGGAGGCATTGCGGGAGCGATTTGGTGTCGTCGCGCTGGCCGCCGGTGGAAACCTCGAGGAATTGACCGGCCAGATCGAACGGCATCGGCCGGAACTCGTTTCCGTAGGCGACGCAAAGAAAGCGGATGAGCTTGCCTCCGCGCTGCGCAACAAGGGAATCTCTGCTCTGCCCGCGATTCATCATGGACGTGAAGGCCTGCTGGCGGTCGGGACGCACGCCAAAGCGGACATCGTAGTTTCGGCCGCCGTTGGCGTCGTAGGCCTCGAAGCTACTTACGAAGCGGTCAAGCTCGGAAAAACCGTCGCGCTTTCGAACAAGGAAGTTCTGGTCGCCGCGGGCGAATTGGTCATGGCCGCCGCAAAAAAAGCCGGGCGCGAATTGTTGCCTGTGGACAGCGAGCACAACGCTGTTCACCAATGTCTGCGCGGCGGAACGCATGGCGAGGTGCGGCGCCTGGTGCTGACGGCCAGCGGCGGTCCTTTTCGCAAAACGCCGCTAGCTCATCTCGAGAATGTGTCTCCAGAACAAGCTCTAGCACATCCAAATTGGAAGATGGGCAATCGCATCACGATTGATTCCGCGACCATGATGAACAAAGGTTTCGAAGTCATCGAAGCGCGCTGGCTGTTTGGCATGCGGCCGGACCAGATCGACGTCGTGATCCACCCGCAGTCCACGATTCATTCGATGGTCGAATTTGTGGATGGGTCGATTCTGGCGCAACTCGGTCCAACGGATATGCGAATGCCTATCCAATATGCGTTAACCTATCCGGAGCGGGTAGCGTCTAATCAAGTAGCCCTGGATTGGCGAAAGCTGCGGCGGTTGGATTTCGCAAAAGTTTCCACCCGGCGTTTTCCCTGTCTTCGTCTGGCCCGCGAAGCGATGAAAAAGGGCGGGGCATTGCCTTGTGCGCTGAATGCAGCGGATGAAGTGGCTGTCGCAGCGTTTCTGGAGCGGCGACTGCCATTCCGGGGAATCGCGGAAGTGATTGAACGCGTGCTGGCGCACACGCCGCGCGTGCGTTTTGAAAAGATGGACGACGTACTCTCCGCCGATGCCGAAGCGCGGCGCATGGCGAAAGAAGAAGTGATTCGAATGGCAGTAACAGCTGTGGCGGCTTCTTAAAGAAAACAGGAGTGCAACGGGTACATGAATACTTTGATTGGCATTTTTCTGGTGCTGGGTGTGATGGTCCTCGTCCACGAATGGGGACACTTTGTCGTTGCCCGGCTATTCAAGGTCCGTGTAGATGTATTCTCGATCGGGTTTGGGCCGCGGCTGTTCGGCTTCAAACGAGGCGCGACGGACTACCGCATCAGCGCGATTCCACTCGGCGGATATGTGCGGATGGCGGGGCAAGACATGTCGGAAGTGGACTCCGGCGCCGTTGCGCCGACCGGCGCCCCAGACGAACTGATGAGCAAACCGCGTTGGCAGCGAGCCTTGATTTCGTTCGCGGGTCCAGCGGTTAATCTCGTGATGCCGATCCTGCTTTTGGCAGGGTTTTACGTCATCAAGGGATTTCCGTACCCGGCGTATCTGAACAAGCCGATGGTGGTCACCAGTCTCCCGAAGACAAGTCCGCTGGCGAAGGCCGGCGTGACGGACGGGGACAAGATTGTGGCGATCAACAATGTGCCGACGCCATCTTGGGCTAAAGTAGATTCCCTTCTCGCGCAAGTTGCGCCGGACAGTACGGTGCGTTTCCATGTCGACCACCAGGGAACCCAGCAGATTGTGGAAGTGCAAGCAGCCGATCTGAGGAATTCTGATCAAGCGCTGGGAACCGTGTTCGTACCACCCATCGTGGGGCAAGTGTCTTGGATGAAGCCGGCGAAGCGCGGGGGTATGAAGCGCGGCGACTTGATTCTTTCCGTTAACGGCGCGCCGGTGAACACGTGGCAGCAGTATGTGGAGCTCATACGGCACTGCAACGGACAAGAGCTCCACACAGCGGTGCAGCGCGACAATAAGCAAGTCGAACTCGTGATCCATCCATCGCCCGAGAAAGACGAGCAGGGACGGCCAATCTGGGTTATCGGTGTGGCGCCGGAAGGCCAGTGGGAATTCCGAGACATGACTTTTAGCGCCTCGGTGAAGGAAGCGACCGTCGAAACCGTTGACGCCACAGGGAAGCTGCTTGGCATCGTCGGCAGACTAATCACCGGAAAGCTTTCCGTGAGGCAGTTGCAGAGTTTTGTGGGCATCGCGGTCCAAGCGGGGCAAGCAGTGCAGGAGGGCCCGGTCGACACAATTACATTGATGGCCATGATCAGTCTGAACCTGGGCATTCTGAACCTATTACCGATTCCAATCCTCGACGGCGGAAATATCCTGCTGCTCGCGCTCGAAGGAATACGCAGGCGGGATTTCAGCATGGCGTTCAAGGAACGATTTGTGCAGGTGGGACTTGTGTTCCTCTTGGTGCTCTTCGCGTTCGTTATGTACAATGACGTGGTGCGGCTGCTTCCGTTTCACTCCTAGCGGCCAGTGCGCCGCGTGCCAGGAGGGCGAGAGATGTCTGCATCGCCAGGCCACCGGGTTTCAACGGGCGAGCGCCTCAACACTTCCGAGACAACCGGAAAGCTGCAGCAAGCCATCCGCGAGCGCGGCATCCGGCTTACGCGGCAGCGGCGCGTCATTCTGGAAGTGATGGACGCCGCCGACCAGCACCTCGACGTGGATCAAATTCTCGAACGGGCGCGAAAAATAGATTCCGGCGTCCACCTGGTTACGGTTTACCGCACGATTGATCTACTCAAAAAGCAGGGACTCATCGACGAACTCGACCTGCTGCACCTGCGCGGCGACCGCCATTATTACGAGAGCCATGGTCCCCGCGACCACATCCATGTGGCTTGCCTTCGCTGCGGAAAGGTGCGGGAGTTTGAGAGCCGTCTCTACGAGCAGCTGAAACAGCAGATCGCACGAGACTTCAAGATGAAGGTGACTGTGTCACGAACGGAAGTCGGCGGGTACTGCGAAGAGTGCCAGCAAAAGATGTAGATATGAACCCACCCTCCGCGCAGCAACCCCGTAATAATCGGCCATCGCCTTCGGTCATCGCTGTCGCAGTGGTCCAATTCCTTGGGTCTGTACCGTTTCTTTGTATATGTGGATATTACTTATGGGAGGACGTTTGGGTTTCACCCCATGACTTCGCGAGGTTCCCAATGAGAATTTTGATTTTTCTTGGGCTTCCATTTCTGTTCAGCCTGGTTGCTGTGGCATCATCCATTGGGCTCTTACGCCTCCGTGGATGGGCAAGAACAATGACGCTTTGTCTTGCGACTCTTCCCGTTGCATCATGCGTTCTTGACTTAATTTTTGATCATCCGCCCGGCCAATGGGAGATCATCCCCGTTGCCAAGATATTATTTGCGATTTTGGCTCCGGTCAGCATCTGGTGGTGGGCTCTTTTCACCCGCCCTTCGGTTCGCTCTCAATTTCGCGTGGAATGATCCAACGTGGCTGTCTGTTGAAATCAGGGACGGGTGGCCCGGGCTCCCTTGAATGGTGCTTGGCGGGTGGAGAGGCCGTTAGCTGCGAAGCTACGAGAGCGGTCTACTCCAACAGGAGTTCGGCGGCATACACAGTCTACCGAGAGGACCAATGGCAGAGACGTTCGAAGAATACCGAACTCGAGTCTTAAGCTATCTTGGCGATGAGGAGCCCATCGGTGTCCAACAAGCCACTCCATCCCAGCTCGATCGGCGACTGCGCGATGTCGCGCCCGAGGAGTTGATCCGGCGTCCTGCACCTGAAAAGTGGTCCATCGCCGAGATCGTAGCGCACTTGGCGGACGCGGAGCTGGCGATGGGGTGGCGATTGCGAAACATGTTGGCGAATCCGGGCGTGGCCTTAACGTGGTGGGATCAGGCCGTATGGGCGGAGCGCTTGGGTTACGCGCAGCAAGAGGCGAGCCTTTCGGCAGGGGTCTTTCGGGCGCTGCGCGAGAGCAACCTGCGATTGTTGGAGTCGGTCCCGCGCGCACGGTGGGTGGAGTTCTATGGGGTCCACGAGCTACGCGGACGGCAAACGGTCGAGGAGTTCGTCCGCTTGGAAGCCGCACACGACTTGAACCATCTTCGCCAGATCGACCGCATCTTGGGTGGGCGGAAGTAGAGGTAAAGGAAGTAAAGGAAGTAAAGGAAGTAAAGGGAGTAAAGGAAGTAAAGGAAGTATGGGAGTCGGTAGTCGTCTGGGGCGCGACTAGATGCGTGTCCTAGGTCTGCCCCATGTTCCGATGGATTTGGTAATCGACTAGAGAGAACCGAAACCCAAGTCCCGCCCTCAAAACCCGAGGACGGGGGCACCCTCCGCATAACTGAGAGTCCGGGCCACCCGTCCTGAACCGCACGTGGTACGCTCTTACAGGAGGTCGCATGGCAGACATCCAGCGAATCAGCGTGCAACAAGCGCACGCAAAGACAAAGGCAAACCAAGCCCTGCTAGTCTGCGCCTACGAGGACGAGGCAAAATGCCGGATGCTAAATCTGGACGGGTCCATATCCTTCACCAGCTTGCAGTCCCGGGCGGCGTCGCTGCCGAAGACACAGGAAATCATTTTCTATTGAGGTTGACCCGGCGAAGCCAGCGCTGTCGGTCAGGCAGCGAAATATCAGGCGCAAGGGTTTAAGAACGTCATGGTGCTGAAAGGCGGGGTGGATGCGTGGAAGGCGGCTGGTTACTCAATGATCTGAAAGGCGTGGCAGTAGGGGCCTAGTTCTGGCGGGAAATGTGGGGACAGACGGGAAGTTTCCTCGTGTTTCTGTTCGCACGAATCAAAAATTGCAGGAAACGTTCCGTCTGTCCCGTCTGTCCAAAACTTCAACTTCTTATTTCGCCTGCGCCAGCCCCGCCACAACTTCAGCAACCTTATCGAGTGTCTCGATCCAGCCCTCGAGTTGCCCGCTGTTTTTCGCGCTCTCCATGGGTTCACTTCCAATGAAGGTGAGTTTCGTCTGGCCGTTTCCAAAATCCTCAAAAATAACCACGTCGTGCGCATCGTCTATGACCTCATGTTCTGTTCCATACTCCTCAGGCTCAACCTTGTTTCCCTTCGAGTCGGAAAAGTACATGGAGTAAACGATCTTCTCGTGCAGAACAATCTCGTGGTATTCCCCAGCATTCCAGCCCTCCTGCCCATCCGGCGTTCTCATGCACCAGAGAAATTTTCCTCCTACGCGAAAATCAATCTCGCAAGCGGGGCAGGTAAAGCCTTTCGGCCCCCACCACTGCATCACATATTTCGGATCTGTCCACGCCTTCCAAACCAATGCGCGTGGGGCATCAAACACTCTCGTGATAACCATCCGCTCTGTCTCATTAACCGTGTTTTTTGTCATCTCTGACCTCCTCTTTTTTCATTTGATTCACAACCACATTCAACTTGTCGAAACTTTCTTCCCAGAATCGGCGATAGCTAATCGCCCAGTCGCTGACTGTCTTTATCGCCTCTGGCCTAAGCGTGCACACGCTCTCTCTTCCACGCTTCGTCTTGATCACAATCCGCGCCCGCACCAGGTAGGCAATATGTTTTGAAATCATCTGCTGCGAGAGGGCAAACGGTTCCGTCAATCCATGCACAGAGGCAGGCCCATGGGAGAGTCGTTCGATCATCGCCCGGCGGGTTGGATCAGACAGAGCCGCAAAAGTTGTATCCAATTTATCCACAACCGTATGGTAGTGGATTATTTGTCGTTGTCAAGTGGGGATTTTGCGCGGGTGCCCCGTCCTCGGGTTTTGAGGGCGGGTGGCGAAGACGCGGATCGCTGGGATTCAAATTGGATAGTCTAGAGGGCGGCGGAGAGAACACAGGCGGAAGCTAGTACTAGCAGGCAGCGGCTAGGCAAGTTGGAGCCGTTTAAGTTTGATGTGCGAGGTGCGGAGGTGGGCGAGGTCGTAGTGGGCTTGCTGGGTGAGCCAGGATTCGGCGCTGCCCCCGAAAACCTTGGAGAGCCGGACGGCCATTTCGGGTGAGATGCCGCGCTTTCCGTTGACAAGCTCGGACATAGTAGTCCGAGTGACGCCGAGAGCTTCGGCCGCCTGAGTGATGGTCAGGCCCATAGGCTCAATGCACTGGCGCAGCACAAAGCCGCCTGGATGGGGTGGATTCTTCATCGCCATGGTTCGTTCTCCTTTCAGCAGTGATCCTTCCGGGTCAGACCTCAGTGATAGTCGAGATAGTCGACATCCAGCGCGGCGCCTTCGGCAAAGCGGAAAATCACTCGCCAGTTAGCCCGCACGGTGACGGCCCAAAAGCCTTTGAACTCGCCCTTCCACGTTCCGTCTGTCCCCAAGTTTCCCAAGTTTCCCAAGTTTCGTCCCCAAGTTTCCGTCTGTCCCGAGTTTATCCGAGTTTATCAAGGTAAATTGCCTTCTCGTTTCGCGCGATCATAGGTGCCGCTGTAAATGGCGAACGCTTTTGTTTTTACATCTTCAAGATCAAATGCATCGGATTTAAGACTTTTCCAAGACTGATGCCAAATCCGCGTATTGGTTTCCAGCGCTACAGACCAACGCATTTCATAATCGCATGGAGATTTCGTATACATTCCCAATTCATAGGCAAGTGAAAGAGCTGTTTCCGTCGCCGCAATCAACAAGAGGCGTATCTCCTCCGAAGCTTTTTTCAGTGCTTGCTCGTCTTCTTTAGCGTTCGCCTGAGCACTTGCAAGCAAAACGCGACCTGAAACCCATGTTAAAAAACTGGCGCGCTCAGAAATTGGCCTTGGGAATTCGGTCAGGCTTGATGACATGGTGCTGAGATAATTCATGTAGTCAGTCGCTTTTAGCGTGAAGCTAGAGCCGGTTTTCAACATCGCATAAACCTGGCTCGGCGTGGGCGTTGCGAGAAGGCTTATCTCGGGGAAATTGGCTTCTGCTAGGAGAAGTGCTCGTAGCGTAACAGCTTTAGAAACGCGCGCACGACGGGACTCTCTCTGTGCAGTCCTTGACGCGAGATAGCTCTGTAATCGAATAGCGACCAAAGCGCCGGCGACAGATATCAGACCTAAAACAGATGCAACTACCGTTTGAAATTCATGCACTGCCTGCCAGAAAGGCCCATAAGATATGCTCGATGGGTTGATCATCCCGGATATTATGCCCCAAACATCAAATTCTGCTTGTAAGAAACCCGGTGTAGGGAAACCTTGGGGAAAGCCGCGGAAAGATTCTGGATTACACGAGGAATATAAACCCGGCGACAGGCGGAACGTTTCCCCCTTTCGAGAGAAGGCCCACTGCGCAACTCGAACACTGCACATTTCTAAAGTATTGAAATATGGGGACGAAATATGGGGACAGACGGGAAGTTTTCTCATGTTTCTCTCCGCACGAATCAGAAATTACAGGAAATGTTCCGTCTGTCCCCAAGTTTCGACTCAGATTCCTTGCTCAGAGAAACTTGGATAATTACACTATCTCTGTCACGGACGGGGAGATCACCTCATTGATCTGAATGGAAAGCCTGTGGACCGGACAATTGAGCAGTTTCTGAACGAAATAAAGCTGGAGGGGCGAGCAAGCCCAGCTGGCTTTCATTGGCATCAGTTCTACAAATTTCTTCAATCGAGGAAGACAGAAAGCGCGAGTGACCCGCCGGTCCCTTTCATGCTTGGCGCGTCTGGAGAATCGAACGCAAGAAAGCACGAGCGCCTAGGACAGCAACTGGATTGGGCGTTGCGACAGGGCATTCTGGAGGAAGCGATCCGGTTTCTTCAGAAGATACCGGTCGAGCATTGGAACCAAGGACGGCTGTCAACGTGGCATGCGGACACCTATTGAACGTGGGAAATCGGGGAACTGTCGCCAAGTCTCGCCCAAGCTTCCAAGGAGAGCGTGAAAAATCACAGTGTCGGGTTTTGACTTGTACGAGTTCTTTGGAAGGTCACAAATTGAACTGATTCCCCATCCTCCTTCTTATAAAAGGCGCCGTCGTCGTTGACAAAAAAGCGTCCACCGCCATCATCAAGTCTTTCCGCCAGGCATACGTCTGCAATAAGGTCAAGTATCTTGGATAGTCCCCGCAACTGCTGTCTGTCAGACCAATCGGTCCAACCGTATTCAACCCAGGGCCATAAGTGTCGATGCAAATTTGTACTAAAAACTGCTGGCCAATCCCACCGATATTTAATTTGGAGCTGCTTGAGCTGAGCAAACTCATCGTCGGTTACTGGGAGAGTGCGATACTTTTTATATTTTTCAACGCAGATCCTATGAAAGTCTCGGAAATCTTCGCCTTCCCACACCTCATTGCCGCAATATCTGCAGATCGGTTTCGGGGCCCGCACTTCGTCGTTTAAGTGGAGTCGTTCGGCAACGCAGTCTGGACACTCGTCGATATATCCAGGCTTACTAGGCTCCGGCCTGAACTCCACTTTGCAGCTCCTACAAACCTGACTTGCGGCACTCATCGGATGATTAGTCGTTTGGCAATTCTAGCTCATTGTCGCGAATGGAAATACGGGGAAATGCGGGGAAATACGGGGACAGAAATACGGGGACAGGAACGTGTGAAGAAAGTGGCTTTCGGTGAGGGAGCGTCACGTTCCGGTGAGTTAGCACGTCGTATTCGCGATTCTTTAGTCGCTCTTGTATTGCTTGCCCATCGTCCCATCGCGCCGCCTGTCTCACCTCGAAACGGCTTCGGGGTGCAACGAGCGTCGCAGGGCCAAACAGCGCGTTAAATTGTAGCTCAGGCAAGCCCACGTCGCTTCCATCGTTGCCTTCAGCCGCCCGCGGCAACGGAACTGCCGTAATCCGCTCCTTTATCCATGCATGCACGAACTCTGCGACTCGCGAACGTTGCGCATACATCTGGGACGGGTGGCCCGGACTCCCAGTTATGCGGCGGGTGCCCCGTCCTCGGTTTTTGAGGGCGGGTCTTGGGTCTAGACTTTCTCTTTCGAAAACGAGAAACCAGAGTTACCTCCGCTATCTCCCGGCAATCCAGTGGCCTACGCCGATCCTGTTTTCTTTGCGTGTTTTCCTGTAATGTCTCAGTTTGAAATCGCAGTGATGAATAACCAAGCAAAAAGGCCATACTCAAACGCGAGCACAAGCCAATACTCGATTGGATTTTTGGCACGCTCCACCTTTGAGCTTTTCATCACCGCAGTTCCAGTGACCGTCCCGTATATGGCGAGAGACAACGGAATCAGCGAAAGGGCCAAGCACAAGAACGGATGGTTTCGTATGTAGTCATGCCCCATGCCAGCCATGCTCTCACACGCTACAGAAAATATGGGAAATATGGGAAAATATGGGGACAGACGGGAAGTTTCCTCGTGTTTCTCTTCGCATGAATTAAAAATTACAGGAAACGTTCCGTCGGTCCCCAAGTTTCCCAGGTTTCAGAAACCGTGGCGCGTGATTGGCAGTTGGCCAAGGTGCGGCTAATGCGCGAACTGAGCGAAAAGAAATCCGATGAAGCCTGAGCGATGGAGCAAAATCGAAAGCATTTTTCGCAAGGCTCTCGAGGCGGAGGAAAGCCGGCGCAGTTCCGTGATTGAAGAATCGTGCGCTGGTGATGCTGAACTGCGCCGCGAGGTGGAATCGCTGCTAGCTCATCACAGCGACTCTGCCAGCTTCATCGAGCAGCCAGCATTTGCGGGCCAGGTGACCTCCACCAGCGTTGGGCCCGTCACGGCGGCAGATGCGCCGAGGCCTGACCTGAAGGGCGTTGCGGTTGGACATTACCGCATTCTTGAAGAAATCGGCGTCGGCGGCATGGGACAGGTGTTCCGTGCCCTCGATACGCGGCTTAACCGGACGGTGGCGATTAAGGTGCTGCCCTCGACGCATGTCGCCGATCCGGATCGAAAGAGACGCTTCCTTCAGGAGGCGCGGGCGGCATCGAAGCTGAATCACCCGAATATCGTCACGCTGCACGACATGGCGAGCGATGGCGGAGTGGATTACCTGGTGATGGAATATGTGGCGGGTAAGACGCTCAAGGAGTTGATCCGTCCCGAGGGCTTGCCGATTTCGGAGGCCGGCGGTTATGCGATCCAACTCGCTGGCGCGCTGGCGGTTGCGCACGCTGCGGGATTGATTCACAGGGACATCAAGCCCGCGAACATTATGGTCACGAACGACGGCCAAGTGAAGGTTCTCGATTTCGGGCTGGCCAAACAGCTGACTCCGGCGGGAGCCGATTCGCTCGACGCGGGACAGTCGGTATTGGGAATGTTGGTGGGGACGGTTTCCTATATGTCTCCCGAGCAGACGCGCGGTGAGCCGCTCGATGCGCGGTCAGATATTTTTGCTTTCGGCTCGGTCCTTTATGAGGCGGTCACGGGCCAGCTGCCTTTCAGGGCCTCCAGCCTGCTATCGACGATGCACGAAATCGCGCTGCATGATCCACCGCCACCGTCGCGGGTCCAGCCGCGCGTTCCCGTGTGGTTGGAACAAATCATCCTGCGATGCCTGCGGAAACAGGTCGCGGAGCGCTACCAGTCGATGGCCGAGCTGCTCGAGGCACTTCGCAGTGGCGGCGTCCGAGCCGCCCCCGAGACGGCGAGGGCCAGCACGAGTCCGGCTTCTTCGATCGCGGTGTTGCCCTTTGCATGCGTGAGTGGGGATGGCGAACAATTCGGCGACGGACTGGCCGAGGAACTGGTCCACGCGCTGAGTCTGTACGACGGCCTGCAGGTGGTCGCACGAGCGTCGGCCGCCGCCGTACGCGGCCACGGGTTGGATATTCGCGAAATTGGCCGGCGGTTGAATGTAGGTGTGATCCTCGACGGAAGTGTTCGGCGTGCCGGTAACCGGCTCCGGATCACGGTTCAGTTGATCGACGTCAACGACGGTCACCACCTGTGGTCCGAGCGGTACGACCGGGAAATGACGGACGTGTTCGAAGTGCAGGATGAGATCACGGCCGCGATCGTAGACAAGCTGCGCCCACAGTTGCTGGGCGCGCGCTCCCCCTCGGCGGCGCGCCATTCGGAAGATCCCGAGGCGTACGCGCTGTATTTGAAAGGCCGCCATCATTGGGTAAGACGCCCGGCGGGCACGATGGAGGCAATTGCCTACTTCGAACAGGCGGCCAAGCGCGATCCGACGTATGCCCTTGCGTACGCGGGCTTGGCGGATGCTTACAACACGCTAGCGAGCTGGGAGGGCGGTGTGCTTCCGCCACGTGAGGGTTTTTCAAAGGGGATGTCGTATGCAGAGCAGGCGCTTCGCCTGAAGCCAGAGCTGGCCGAAGGGCATGCGGCGCTGGCTTACGCAATGCTCCACTACCGCTGGGAGATTCCGGAGGCCGAGCGGTTGTTTTCGGAGGCGATCCGGCTCAATCCGCGTTACGGGCCGGCACACCATTGGTATTCGCATCTGCTGGTGGCAACGGGACGCATGGAGGAGTCGCTTGCCGAGAGCAAAATCTACCTGAACCTCGATCCCGCGGATCCATTTTCACAGGGTCACCTCATCTGGCACCACGTGATGGCGCACAACTTCGATCAAGCTCTCAGCGAATCAGGGCGTGCGTTGGCCAACGACCCAGGCTTCTCGTGGACCCGCATTTTTCAGGGTTGGGCTCATCTAGGCGCAGGCGCGACCGGCGAAGCGGAAGCAGCCATCCGAAAAGGGGCGGAATTCTCGGGCGTGAGTGTGCAACTCAGCTTTCTTGGGCACGCGCAGGCGGTCAACGGCAATCGGGCGGATGCGCTTCGGACGTTGGAGCGGCTCACTGCGCAATCCGCGGAACGGTACGTTTCGCCCTATGAGTTGGGATTGATTTACGAAGCGCTCGGCGACCACGATCAAGCCTTTGCGTCACTGGAGCAGGCGTTTGCGGAGCGCTCGCCGTGGTTGGTTTATTTGGCGCGGGAGCCGCGATTGAGCCATTTGCACGGCGACCCGCGCTTTGATGCTTTGCTTGCGCGGATGACGCGCCACTTCGGCGGAGCGCCAGCGGATGCGACTCGGTAGACGGCGAGCTTGGATATCACGGAAATATGGGGACAGCCGGGAAGTTTTCTCATGGTTCTGTTCGCACGAATCAAAATTACAAGAACCGTTCCGTCTGCCCCTGACTTTCCGAGTTTCCCCGAGTTTCCGTCCCCAAGTTTCCGCGACGTAGAGTCTCCTGCCGTCTCTCCTATGTACTTGCAATTCAGCGGCTTACGTCAATTTTTATTTTTTGTGCGGGTTTTCCTTGACAATAGACTGCCGTTGTAGTACACTTTGTTTGTAGAAAATTGCGCCCCGACTTTGGTCGGGGCGTTTTTATTTTCAGGGCGCTTAGGCTCCGAAGACGACCCGCGTGCCGGTGGAAGGCATGATGAGCTTCTCGGGCATCTCGCGCTGGATTGCCATTATGGTGCGGAAGCCGGTGCAGTGCATGGGAATCAAGTAGTCCGGGTTGATCTCCTTCATGGCTGCCACGGTCTTGGCGATGAGTTCATCGGGATAGGGAGCCAAGTGCCACCCGCCAACCACGGCGTGCACCTTCTCGATCCCTGTGGACTTCTGGATCTGGCGAACGGAGTTGATGATGCCGGCGTGGCCGCACGATGAGACCACGACGAGTCCCCGGTCTTTCACGGTGTAAGCGGTGGCGTGCTCGCCCCAGAAGATGTCTTTTACCAACTCGCCCGGCTTGGCTTCCATCTTGACTGTGCCGGGAGGGAAGTGGAACGTGGCGTCGCAGGCGGAGCCGGGCGCGCCGGCTTCGAGGCGAGCTGCCGGAGGAGACATCTCGAAATCCGTGATTCGCGCGATGTGGCCGGAGGTGAAGGCGTGGCCCGCCACTACGGTGGGCTCCTCCGCGATCACGACCTTCAACCCTCGCGCTTCGAGCTCATCCCGCTTGAGCTCACCGTAGTCGAGTTTATTGCCGTCGGGCTGCACCACCCAGCGATGGCAGAACGTATCGCGTCCTCCGGCATAAAGAGTGAGCCCTGGTTTGGCTTTTCCCTGGAGGGCCTGCGCCAAGTCGGGCAGGCCACCGTAATGATCGTCGTGCCCGTGGCTGATGATGAGGGCGTCGGCCCTTGCGGGATCGACTTTCAAGCCTTGGAAGTTGTTTTCGAGGGCGCGGGGCGTGAGCGCGAAGTCCAGCAGGATCTGTTTTTCCTCTGCTCCCCGGAAGGACTCCAAGTGAAAGGCCAGCCCATGTTCCGACAACAACGAGACCTCTGACCCGTAGGGATGGGGCAAAGTATTCCGAGTGATGGCGAGATTGCCGATTTTCCCGCCCTTGGCGAAGATGTCGTAAATGTTGTCCACCAGGTTGGTGAGAACGAGGCGGTCCGTGGTGGGGATTTCCTTCGGGGCATCGAGGAAACTTCCGAAGCGTCCCGTGCCGCCCACTAGGAACGTTCCGCCTGCTACGGCTCCCAGCTTCAGGAATTCGCGCCGGTGCATGCTTGACCCTCTTGATCTGACCGGAAATTTCTTTTCTTGGCTTCGAAGACGGTCAACATTGTAACCCCAAAGGACTTGGAGTTAAATCCTGCTTCTCTCTTTCTGTTGTCCACGGACTCTTGCACTTTTCTACTTTTCGACACGTAAACAACCGGGCTTAGAGGCCGGCCTGAAGGTCGGCCTCTACAAATGCCACTACCTCACTTTCTTAGGACTCTCTCTCAGTACTCTTCCCAGGACGCAAACTATGCCAAACAAAAAACTCAACCCAAAGCTCCTCTGGATCCAGTTTGAAGATGTTCTCGCGCCGGGACTCGGACTGACCGTCAAGGAGCGCGCTGTTTACTCCTATCTGCTGCGCCATTCGCTCGTCGTAGGCAAGCCCCGCGTTCACTTTGCGGTTACTGCCTTAGCCCGGACTCTGGGTATCTCAGCCGGGCGAACGCGCGAGTCGGTGCGGCGGCTGGATGAGTTGGGGGCTTTACACGTGCTGGAACGCGGCAAGACCGGCCATCTCGCTGAGATGCGGCTGCCCGAGAATGTCCTTGCGATCCGAGCGGGTGGAAATGGCACGACCTCTGTCGGATGGGCGGCTGAGGCCGTCGAAAAGCATTCCGCCGCGAATATCGAGACCAGAGACTTCTGGAAGACCTGGGTGCTCCGCAAAGCCATTCACGAACGCGAACGCGGCAGTTGTTTCTACTGCCTCCGGCGGACTCTCCCTAATGTCCGGTGCCTCGACCATGTTGTGCCACGCGTGCGCTACGGGCGCAATTCCTACCGGAATCTGGTGTCCTGCTGTATCGAATGCAACACAGGCAAATGCGACCGTTGCGCCGCGGATTTTCTGCGCATGCTCTACCGCAAGGGGCGGCTCACCGCGGCGGAACTCGACGGCCGACTCCAAGCCCTGAAAGAACTCGCCGCCGGCAAGCTCCGCCCCGCGCTCCCCATGTAGCGCCGCCCAGTTCGTGTATCTTTGCTATAATGCCCTGCGAAGGAACCTCACATGAAGCGGCAAGAGCACCTCGCGGAAGTCGAGGAAGTGGCCATTCGGGTTCGCGTCGTGAATCTGAAGAATGGCCGCTATTTGGGTACCAGCGCGGATGTTCCGGGGTTGGTGGCCGAAGGCCGCAGCGTTGCCGAAACGGTCGAAATCGCTCAAGGCCTCGCCAGAAAAATCGTGGAATCCTGCCGGGAACACGGCGATCCGCTCCCCCCTGTGTTCCGGAGCAAGGCTCGTTCGAAGCGCGAATTCCGCGTTCCTGTTTCTGTCTCTTAAATGGGACGCCTCGCAGGATTTTCCTACAGAGAAGTTGCCCGCCGTCTCAGAACGTTTGGTTTCCAATTCGACCGTTCTGGTGCCGGGGAGGTTCCTTATCTGCCGGTGAAAGCCGGGGCACGCTTTTCGATAAAGTGCGCCACGCCTTCTTTGAAGTCTTCGCTCTGCAGGCTCGCCAGCATTTCCTGTTCGGAACTTTCAAACGATTCCGCCAGCGTCTGGAACATCGCGTCATACACTTGCCGTTTGATCACCCGCAAGGACCGAGGACTAACGTTCGACGCCAGGTCCACCGCGTATTTTTGTACGCTTTCCAGAAACGTTTCTCGCGGATAGACCTGATTCACCAACCCCATTCTTAGCGCCTCCGCCGCATCGATCATTCTCGCGCTAAACAGCAGGTCCAGAGCATTGGCGTGTCCCACGAGACGCGGCAACATCCACGCCATTCCGTACTCCGCGATCAGCCCGCGCTGCGCGAAAGCCGTGCCGAAACGCGCCGCATCCGAAGCAAGACGTATATCGCAGTACAGAGCAATCACCAATCCCAAGCCCACTACCGGCCCGTTGATGGCTGCAATCACGGGCTTTGTCACTGCGGGGAAATACGAATACTTCTTCTGGAAATCCCGTCGCGCGCCATCGCCGCTCCCACTTATGGGTTGCACCGCTTGTGTCCGCCGCGCTTCGTCGAGTCCCTTCTCCGCGACCGTGCTCAGTAGCGACATATCCGCGCCCGCACAGAATCCGCGCCCCGCGCCCGTTAGGATAATGACGCGAACATTTTCATCGTGTTCCGCCTCGCCCATAGCGGAGCGTACCTCGCGCTCCATGACGGTTGTCCAGGCGTTCAATTTATCCGGCCGATTCAGCGTAATCGTGGCGACCCGGTCGGCCACGTCGTACAGAGTTTCTTGATTTGGCATAGTGAGCCGGATTATATACGTTGGCAGCCCCGTTGGTAACATGCATCTGTGTGTGACTATCGCATTCCAGAAGCTCGGGAAACTCGGAAGCCCGGGGACGGACGGAACATTTTTCTCGTATTGTTTGAAAAGACTGGTTTTGCTGATACTGATTGGAAATTTTCAGAATGGGGGGCTTCCCGTCCGTCCCCAGTTTCCCCCGAGTCGCACAATCGCCACTCGCCTGCCCGCCGTGGCGGGTCACTCGCCACTTCTCCATAACTTGCCACTCGCCCGACTTTGGGCATGAGGCTTTGACCCTGAAGTACCTCGTGATACGATTCGCCTCTTCCATGAAGGCACCCGAGGCCTACATCAATTGGGTCAACACGCATCTCGGATTCAATCCGAGGAGTCAAGCGAACTCCGACGCGCTAGCTGATTTTGTCGTCACCGATCTGATGGCAACTTGCCCTGCCCTGAACCCCGCGCTGAAAGCGGGCGAACTAAAACCGCTCAAGAATCCCAACGTCCGGACCAAGGTTGCGGAACGCTCGATTGACTTAGTGATTTACGAAGGCGCTGAAGTTTCCGACATCTCGGTGCGAATTTCCGTGGAAAACAAAACCATCATGACGGCGCACGGCAAAGCCCGAAAGAATCGGTACGGTGATCTCATCGCCTACTCGAACCACATGCACAACCATAACCGGAAGTGCGTGGCGGGAGCGATTGTGGTGGTCAACGTATCACCGGCCTATGAGAATCCAGACGCATTCGCCAAAGGGCTCCTCAGGCCGAAGTTTAAGATGGAAAAGGTGGTCGCGGACACGATTGCGATTTTCGACAAGATTCCCCTTCGCGACACCGCAGACGATCCGAACGAACTCCCCGAAGCTGTAGCCGTGATCGTCCTGGACTATGATGGCGTAAACCCGGCCAACCTCGTGAGCGGCCCGCTTGCCCCTCAGATCGGGACCAAGATGCACTACGACAGTTTCATCGGAAGGATTTGCGATATCTACGGAAAGCGCTTCAACGAAGGTTAATCTCGAAGCGCTCTCGCTCAAAGAGGCTTGACAGTTTCGCTTCCAGCCTCCGCTGCGCCATTTTCACATAGGACGGTTCGACCTCGACACCAATGGAGCTTCTCCCGCAGCGCGATGCCGCCAAGAGTGTCGTCCCTGTACCCATGAATGGGTCCAGAACAGTGTCGTTCGCGAAAGAGAACATGCGCACCAGCCTGTACGCGAGTTCCTCAGGGTAAGGAGCTGGGTGATTCTTGGTGGATTCTCCCATCAATCCGTTCCAGACTTGTTGAAACCACTCTTGGTATTCTTCCTTGGTGAGCCGAGATGCGTCCCGCTGTTCATCAGTCGGCTGCCTATAGCCGCCCGGCTTGCGAAGCATCAGGATGAACTCCACATCGTTTTTGATAATGGCGTTGGGCTCGTAGGGCTTGCCGAGAAAGCTCGACCCGTTTTCGACCTCGTAATTGGCATTGGCGATTTTGTACCAAAAAATAGGACTGAGGTTGTCAAAGCCAATCTTTCGGGCTCGAACCACTATATCGGCGTGCATAGGCATAACTGAGTGCCGACCATGCCGACGCCTGGAAAGGCACACATCCCCGACTACGCAGACAAGCCGACCGCCAGGAACAAGAACCCGGTAGCAGTGCCGCCAAACCTTATCCAACTCGTCGTGGAAGGCGTCGTAATCTGCAACAGACCCCAGTTGGCTCTTGTGGTCGGGATACTCCTTCAATGTCCAGTAGGGCGGAGATGTGAGGACTAGGTGTACAGACTCGTCGGCGATCCAGTCTAACTTTCGTGAGTCTCCGCAATGCAGGGTTAACGTCGTTTCTTTGGCTCTGACCGCCGCTGTGCTCATCGTATCGATGATAGGGGATGGTAGTAGAGTTTGCAATCCGTGTCTCCATGGAACTTCGCCAATTCGAATTGCAATCCCAGTTCCACGTCACAGCCCGCGGTCAGCTTGTAAATTGCTGATTTCCCGCGTCTGGACTCCTGCGTCGGATAGTCGATTAGCTCGGCTTTCCCAAAACCGAACTTTATGCTTTTCCTTCCTCCCAATTCGACCCTCGTCGGCGCGCCACCCAATTCAAAAGCCTGCCCCACCCGCCTCTTGCGCTTCTTTTGGCTTACTGCTGTTGGGGCCGACAGTACAGACTCGATTCGGAGCGAGTTAATGTCGCGATCCTGTCTCATGTGGCTATAACAATTGTCATAGCACTTGCGCCTGGCCTCCGTTCACTGTATATTCCAGACATGATGCTGGATTCCAGGGCACTCGCTGCGGTTCGCACGCGTTTGGGCCTCTCGCAAGAACGAATGGCTCGATTGCTCGGTGTATCTTTCGCCAGTGTGAATCGATGGGAGGCGGGCCATTCTAGCCCGACCGGCCCTACGTTGGACCTGTACAATGCCCTAAACGCAGCCATTCGCACGGGCCATAGTGCGGAAGCCATCCGGCAAGCTGCCAACGCGGAGCGCGGTATGTTTTTGCTAACGCTGTTCAAAATGGGATATGCCAAGAAGGGAAGGTCGGCTCGATGATGAGAAAACTTCACTTTGAACTTGTTCGCCGTCTTGATTCAGGCGGGCGCGGTGATGTGTACCTCGGCTATGTCCGCGAAATGAATCTTTGGGTCGCGGTGAAATACCTGCGCGAGTCCCATATCCCCCAACAGAGGCAAGCGTTCTTTCGTGAGATCGACACGCTGCTCAAGGGGATCCCAGGAATGATCAGAATCCTTGATTTCAACAAGGTGGCGGACCTTCCTTACTATGTCATGGAGTACCTCCCAGGAGGGAAGCTAACTCAACATGCTGGGCGGTTTACCCAGCCGCAGTCGCTGTCTCTTGCAGCGGGACTAGCTAACGCACTCGCCGACTTTCATCAGCGATGCGGTGCGCATGGCGACTATAAGCCCGACAACATCCTCGTGACAGGGGATGGCCAGCTTAGGCTTGGCGATCCCGCCGGCAACGGCTTCGGGTTTAGCGTTCTCTTTGCCCCAGCGCGCGGCGGAACACCTGGGTACTGGGCTCCGGAGATCCGTGGCAATGGAATCGTTTCCCCTCAATCCGATGTTTTTTCCTTTGGCGCAACCCTCATCCATCTTGTGACCGGTCGAAGACCAGTAGACGGCCAGAGCTTTGACCCTTGGAGCTATGGATTCCGGTGCCCAGCCGCCCTCAGAGATGTCATCCTCTTGTGCACTCAAATCGATCCCAAAGCCCGGCCTAGCATGCGGCAGGTGATTCGTGCCCTCGGTGGAGAGTCCTGGGAATCCATTCGTGATAGCCAACGACGCCAAGAAGAGCGGGAGAGGAATGTCGGATTTGCTCTCGCGGCCGGTTTGTTCCTCGCTTTCCTCTTGGCAAAGTAACCTTTTTAAGGAGGCTTTTAGCCGGCGGGTGGCCGCGCCTTAACTCCGAAAAACGCCTTTGGGTGGCCTACCCTTTGCGCGGCGCGAAAAGACGGCACGTCCGTGGGCCGGATTCCCGCGAAGGCAGGTTCACTTTGGTCGCTCCGGGTGTGGGGGCTTCGACTCGAAATCAGTGGACAGGCTGAGTTCTTTCCAGGACCTTGCCTCTTCTAGGCGTGCGAGGTCGTTTTTCTCCGCCCCGTTGTACGCATCGCTGCCGAGCAACAGTCGCAATGGAGGTTTCTGTTCCTGCGTCAGTCGCACGATCGCTTGAGCCGCCTTTTTCGGATCGCCGGGCTGCTTACCGTTGTAGTCGCGTTGAAACCTGGCGGTTGCTCCAACCGTCGAGTCGTAGTCGGGATTTCCTTCGCTCAGTTTGGTGGAACTGCCGGCGAAGTCCGTGCGGAAGCCACCCGGCTCAACGATGGTGACCTTGATGCCTAGCGGCGCCACTTCGCGCGACAACACTTCTGAGAAACCCTCGACACCCCATTTCGCAGCCGAATAGGGCCCACGCCCTGGAGGCCCGATCCTTCCGCCCATCGACGAAAACTGAACAAAATGACCGGCTTTCCTTTGGCGAAAGTACGGAAGAGCGGCCTTCGTCACGATGATCGTCCCGAAGAGATTCGTTTCGATTTGTGCGCGAAAATCCGACATCGGCGTGTCTTCGACGGACGAGAGATTGCCGTATCCTGCGTTGTTGATAACAACCTCGAGCGAGCCAAAGGCACCGATCGCCGCTTTCACTGCGCTCGCTGCCGCGGACTCGTCGGTCACGTCCAGCGCGAAGAGCTTGATCTGGTCACGGTGGCGTTCCGACAGGTCATGTAGAGACTCGATGTCCCTGGCTGTCGCCAGCACTTTATTGCCCGCCGCAAGGCCCGCTTCGACAATCGCGCGACCCAGACCGCGAGAACTGCCCGTCACTAACCAAACTTGCGCCATTCATCCTCCTATGATTCGCAATCGGTTCCTCAGGATATAAGAACTCATTGCGAAGTCGTAGCTATGTCGAAATCGCACGGAAATACGGGAAATACGGGGACAGGCGGGTGGCAGCGCCTTTATTCCTGGGTGGCCTACCGTTTGCGCCCTTGTTTCATGCAAACGGTGGGTCACTCTTCTCCGGTTCTGTCCTATCTACTCACTACCCACTATTCACTACTCACTGGTGCGCGGCGGGTGGAGCGGAGGGCGCGAAGGCGGGTGAAGAACTTGTCGGCCTTGGCGATGTCTTGCGCGATTTGGGCGCGCAATTCTTCGGGGCCGTTGAATTTTTTTTCTTCACGAAGGCGCTTCCAGAAGTGAACCTCGATGCGGCCGGGCGAAATTTCGGGAATCTGTTCGAGGATATGCGTTTCGACACTGAGGGTTGCGCCGTTAAAGGTTGGTCGCACACCAATGTTGGTTACCGAACGGCGGGTGCGCGATTCACCTTCGAGGAGCGTTCGCGTCACATAGACACCGCGGGCGGGGAGCAGTTCCTGTTCCGGCGCAAGATTCAAAGTTGGAAAGAGGAAGCGGCGGCCTGTGCCGGTTCCTGAGACGACCTTGCCAGTGAGCGCGAAGGGGCGGCCAAGCAGACGGTCGGCGTGAGCGACGTCTCCGCAAGCAATTTCGCGGCGGATGATGGTGCTGGAGACGACTTCTCCTTTGTGGATGACGGGGGGAAGAATGACCACATCAAATCCGCGTTCGGCGCCGAGCAGGAGAAGGAGACGGGCGTTGCCGGCCTGCTTATGACCGAAACGAAAATTCTCGCCGACAAAGACGGTGCGAACGTGGAGATCCCGGAGGAGGATCTGGTCGACAAATTCCTGGGGAGTGAGCTTCGCGAGGTCGTGGGTGAACGGCAGAACGACGGCCGCGTCCATGCCGAGCGCGGCGAAACAGCGCAGGCGCTGATCCGTGGTAGAAATACGCAGTGGCGCCGATTCGGGGCGGAGAACTTTTTGCGGAGTCGGATCGAAGGTCAAAATCGTGGAGACGGCGCCCACTTCGCGGGCACGAGCAACGGCGGCGCGGAGGATAGCCTGATGGCCCAGATGGATGCCGTCAAAGTTGCCGATGGCGAGCGTGCTGCCGCAGCTTGAAGCTGAGTGGCGTGCAGACCAGGCCCGGGAAGTCGAAAATACCTCGATCGCTGGGGGCGGTGCAGGGGTTAGCCTTGAAGTTTTATAAGAAGCGGCGAATTCGTCCACAGTTACTTCTATTTCCAGGCCGTCGTAAGCAAGCTGCACGTTGTCATAGCCAAGGTTGCGAAGACGTTCGTTGGTTTCCGCGTGCGGCAAATCGTGGGCAATGTGGGTGAACCAGGCGCGGCGGGGGTTTAGTTTTTTAATAAGGGCAAGAGCTTGATCCACGGTCTGATGCATGGGGTGCGGAATGTCGCGCAACGCATCGATGATGAGTTCATCGAGATCACGCAATAAAGCGAGCGAAGAATCGGGGATAGAGCTGAAGTCCGTCAGGTAAGCGGCCCGGCCGAAGCGGAACCCGAGGACTTCCATATCTCCGTGAAGTAATGGAATGGGAGTAAACGTGATGCCGAGCAGTTCGAATGGTTCCTTAGCTTCAAGAAGCGTGACGCTGGGAATCGAGCTGAGCTTGGGTTTGCCATCGAACACGTAGGCGAAAGCGCGGCGGATGATTTCGAAAGTTTCCGCGTTCGAATAAACCGGCAGCGCAGTTTGCTGGCGAAGATTGTACGGCCGAACATCGTCGAATCCCATAATGTGATCGGCGTGTCCGTGTGTCAAGAGGACGGCGTCTAAGCGGTCCACGCCGGCGCGCAAGCCTTGCTGTCGAAAATCCGGAGTTGTATCAATGACCACATTCTGGCCATTGCGAGAGAGAAGCAGGGAAGGGCGCAGCCTGTTGTCATGCGGGTCCAGCGAGCTGCAGACGCGGCAGTGGCATCCGAGCGAGGGAACCCCCATGGACGTGCCGGAGCCGAGGACGGTGATTTTTAGCGGAGCCTGGGACATGCCGAGAATGGTGAAACTCTTGTAAATGCCGGACCGAAATAGCAGATGCAAATCTCGCTAAGGGCGACCCTTGGCTTTTGCCTGCGTGGCCGCTTGTGCCGCAACCGCCTGATTGACTTCGAGATAGGTCATCTTTAATTTGCCCAGAAGATCGAGCAGAAGCGTATCTTCCTCCGGTGCCAGGTTTCCCTTCGTCTTTTCGTGGAGGGAGTCCAGCATGTCGATCAATTCATGGGCGGCTTCGGGATCGATCACCGGCTGTCCGGTGCGCGGATCCGCGTACGCTCCCAGAACCATCGCGGCGTTGCTGCCTATCATGCGGACGAGATTTTCGAACGCTGGAGAGCGCTTGGGTACTTCGGTAGGAGGTTGCTGGGCGACGGGCTTGGGAGCTTCGGCGACGGGGTGCAAACGCTCCTCGCGCTTGGCTTCGCGTTCTTTTTCTTCCAGAGCCTCCTTGCGAACTTCGCCATCGGCTGTAAAGGGGCGGCGGTCGATAACGCGAAATGACTCTTCTTTCTTGTGATCGGTCAAGGGGACTATCCTCGTCTGTTATTCTCTGGATAAGTTTAGCACGGGTCGGAGAATTCGGGTGCTGGGTGGACGAGCAGGGGTGAGGCAGCTTCCGGTTTCGGCTTTTATCAGTCACTGGCTAAGCATAAGACGCAGAATAATTTCGAGAGATCACAGGGGATTCGCACAGGCGGGGCAAAAGAGAGAGGCGCTCGGTAAACTCACAAGCGCCTCCTCTACTACGTCAACGTAAACCGTACCTCACTGGATCACCTCCTTCTCGGCAGGAACGCCGATATCGACAAGGATGTCGAGTGCCCCGATTATAGCGCGGGAATCGGGGAAATGTCAGCGGAAGCGTTTCCGTAACCTTTGGAATTGGTGGATTTGGGCATGCGAAAGCCAGTTACCCCTGCGTCTATCGGGCAAGTGACTTGGGTTCGAAACGAAAATGGAAATTCAGGCCGAAACAAGCCAGAATGTCGCCACTTCGACAAATCTCATCGTGATGATGCTGACCATCTTGCGTGTGAACTGACATACCTTGACACTAACAGACTTGCTGCCATTGCGAGTTACCGTTCGCCAAATGACGCGCATGGTCCAACTTAACCCCTGATGCGCGTGACCAGACATCTGGCTTGGGACGATTCGATTCCTGTGTTCGCCGGTGCGCTTGTCAAAGCTGGCGAGGCACCGTAAAGTGGAACGTTTGTTGCAGCGCGGATTTGCCTGGTAGGGCAATGGCAACGAAAAAGAAGACACGAAAAACTGGGAAGACGAAAGTGACGCGTCCAACGGCGGGAAAATCGCCACGCTTTACTGCTGGACAGTGGTTCGAGAAGCTCGCGGCGGTGCAGGAGCGGCTGCGCGCACCGGACGGCTGCCCGTGGGACCGCGAGCAGACGCACGCTTCGCTGAGAACCTATTTGATCGAGGAGGCTTACGAAGTTCTGGAGGCGCTCGAAGGCGGCGATGATGCAAAGTTCGCAGAGGAAATGGGCGACCTGCTGCTGCAAATTATATTTCATTCCCAGATTGCGAAGGAAGAAGGGAGGTTCAGCGTCTCCGATGTTATTCGTGAAGTGCACGACAAGATGATTCGGCGACATCCTCACGTTTTTGGCGAGAAGCGCGCAAAAGATGCGGCGGAAGTGCTGAAGAATTGGGAGCAGATCAAAAAAGAGGAACGCAGTGCAGCGGGAAAGAAAAGCGCGGATAGTTCCAAGGAAGCCGCGAAGGGCGGTTCCTTGTTGGATGGGGTGTCGCGGGCTTTGCCGGCTGCGCTGGAAGGGTTTCAACTGACGCGGCGAGCAGCGCGGATCGGATTCGATTGGGACAGCGTGGAAGGCGTGTTTGAGAAATTGAGCGAAGAGAGCGGAGAACTTCGCCAGGCGTTAAGCGCGAAGGATGCCAAGCGAATGGAAGAGGAGATGGGGGATTTGTTGTTTGCAGTGGTAAATTTGGCGCGTTATTTGCACATCGATCCGGAGATCGCTCTGAAGAAGGCTAATGTGAAGTTTTCCACGCGATTCCGGCGGATGGAACAGATGGCTGCGAAAAATGGCAAGGCGCTGGCGGATGTTCCGCGCGAGCAGATGGAAGAGTTTTGGGAGAGTGCAAAGCGCACCGAAAGAGACGCCTCTCTGACAAAAGCAGAAGCGGGCAAAGCCCGATGAGCGAAGGGATCGTCGTCCGAAAATGCGCCGGTATCGAGGAGTTTCAGCGATGCGTGGCACTGCAAAGAGAAATCTGGGGTGAAAAGGATATCGAGGTAGAACCTGCGACGATGTTTGTGGTGGCAGCGGAAACCGGGGGGCAGGTCTTTGGCGCGTTTGACGGGGAACGACTGGTCGGATACACGCTGGCGGTTGCCGGATATGTGAATGGGACGGTGTTTCTGCATTCGCACATGACGGGTGTGCACGGGGATTATCGCGACCGGGGAGTCGGGCGGGCGCTGAAACTTTTCCAGCGCGAGGAAGCGCTGGGGCGGGGAATTCGGGTCGTTGCTTGGACGTTTGATCCGCTGGAAACGCGCAACGCGCATTTCAATTTGAACCGGCTTGGCGCGATTGCGCGAAAGTATCTGCCGAATCTTTATGGACTGACGACCAGCCCGTTGCATTTGGGACTTCCTACCGACCGGCTTTTGGCGGAGTGGCAACTGGATTCGGCGCGGGTTGTGGCGGCGGTATCGGATTTGGTGGGGGAGCCGGAGGCGGCTTCGTCTGCGGCGAGGATCGAATTGCCCGCGGAGCTTGATCGGTGGAAGCGCAGCGACGCGGTTGAAGTCGCAAAAGTGCAGGCGCGGATCCGGGAGGAGTTTACGGCGTGGTTTGCACGCGGGTATGCAGTGGTGGGTGTGAGGAAATCGTCCGCGGGTACGGCTTATTTGCTGGCTCCGTGGAGCGATTTTTAATCGGGACTGGCCGGAGGGCGGGGCCCTACAGGGTAAACAAGTCCCGCCACTACACAAGAAAAGAGACAGGAAGGTTGCGGAATTGCGCGACGAGGGAGATTCGCGACCGCAGAAAGCAAAAGGGGACGATGCGCATACAGGAAGTCACACTGCGGGAATTGCGAATGAAGCTGGTCGCTCCGTTTGAAACGAGCGCGGACCGCACCGAGGAGCGGCGCATTATTCTGACCGAGGTGGTGACAGACCGCGCCGTTGGCTGGGGCGAATGTGTGGCTGGAGAGAAACCTTTTTACAGCCCGGAGACGACCGACACGGCGTGGATGGTGATGAGAGATTTTCTTTGGCCGATGATCCGGGGGAAAGAAATCGGCGCGGCGGCCGAAGTTTGGGAGCTGCTGGAACAAGTTCGCGGTCACAACATGGCCAAGGCAGCGCTGGAAACGGCGATTTGGGATGCGGAGGCAAAGCAGAAGGGTATGCCGCTGTCGAAACTGCTCGGCGGTACGCGGGAAGAGGTCTCGAGCGGTGTTTCGATTGGAATCCAGGATTCGGTTGACGAACTGGCTGCCGCGGTGCGGAAGGAGCTGGCTGCCGGTTATCAGCGAATTAAAATAAAGGTGAGGCCGGGGAAAGAGCTTCCGCAGGTCAAGCGTTTGCGAGAGGAGTTTCCGGTGATCAAGTTGATGGTGGATGCGAACTCGGCTTACCGGATGGAGGATTGGCCGCTTCTGAAGCAGCTGGAGAGTTTTTACCTGATGATGATTGAGCAGCCGCTGGGCTGGGACGATTTGTACGGCCACGTGGAGCTGCAGAAAAAGCTCGACACGCCTATTTGCCTGGACGAGTGCATTCATTCGGAGGAGCAGGCACGGGCGGCGATCCTTCTTGGGGCATGCAAGATTATCAACATCAAGATGGGGCGCGTCGGCGGTTACACGGTGGCGCGGCGGATTCATGACTTGTGCCAGCAAAATGGCATGCCGGTGTGGTGCGGGGGAATGCTGGAGGCCGGTATCGGCCGGGCGCACAACATTGCGCTCTCAACGCTGCCCAACTTCACGCTGCCTGGGGACGTTGCCGCCAGCCGGCGGTATTGGGACGAGGACATTATCGAGCCGGAAGTGACTGTCTCGGCGCAGGGGACGATTCGCGTGCCTACCGGGCCAGGCATTGGTTTTGAGCCGCGGCGAGAGCGGATCGAAAAGCTTACGGTGCGGAAAGAACGGCTGGTCTGAGCACATGCTCGTTGAGGCTCCCAATAAGTATGCGCCCAGCCGCGAAGCGGACTTGCGAGAGTATTTAGCCAGCCGGCTAAATTCAAGCCGTTGCGGTACTGCCTCGCGTTGACCTGCCTAGTGGGGCGTGTTACGTTGCCGAGTCTTGCTCGCGAGAATCGCGCGATCCAGTTCAAGCTCTAAAACACCGAGAAGCTGGCTTCTTCCTATGACCACGAAACCGACTAATCCGGCTGGGAAAATGCCCCTGCGATGGGGTGGGGAAGCTGCGCGTATTGCGGTGATTCCCGGCGATGGGATCGGGAAGGAAGTGACGCCGGAGGCGGTGAAGGTGATTCGGGCGGTGACGGCTCCGGCGAAGAGGCCGTTGGAGTTTGTGGAGTTTGATTGGGGAGCGGATAGGTTTCTGAAGGACGGCGTGACGTTGCCTGCGGGCGCTGTCGAGATGCTGCGGGACGAGTTCGACGCGATACTCTTTGGGGCGCTGGGCGATCCGCGCGTCCCCTCTAACCAGCACGCCGCCGACATACTTTTGGGGCTCCGATTCAGGCTGGACCTTTATGTGAATGCGCGGCCGGTAGAACTTCTCCATGAGCGACTGACTCCGCTTCGTGATCGTACCGAGAAAGACATTCGGTTGATGGTATTCCGCGAGAACACGGAAGGGCTGTATGTGGGTGTGGGAGGGTTCTTCAAGAAGGGGACCGCGGACGAGATTGCGATGCAGGAGGACGTCAACTCGCGGAAAGGAGTCGAACGCATTATTCGGTATGCGTATGATTATGCGCGGAACAACGGGCTGAAGCGCGTTTGCATGAGCGACAAGTCGAACGCGATGACGTTTGCACATGATCTTTGGCAGAGGGTTTTCAAGGAAGTGAGGCAGGAGTATCCCAAGATCGAGTCGCGGCACCTGTATATCGATACCTTGGCGATGGAGATGGTGCGCGACCCATCTCAGTTTGACGTGATTGTGACCTGTAACCTGTTTGGGGATATTGTGAGCGACTTAGGTGCGCAGCTGGCCGGGGGGCTTGGGTTGGCACCGTCGGGGAACATTCATCCGGGAAGGACTTCGCTGTTTGAGCCTGTTCATGGCTCGGCACCGAACATTGCCGGGAAGGGGATTGCGAACCCGTTTGGTGCGGTGCTGGCCTCGGCGATGATGCTGGATTTTATTGGGTGGAAACACGAAGCTCAAGTTCTACGAGAAGCCGTGAAGGCTGCGTTGCGCGAGAACTTCCTTACGCCTGATCTGGGCGGAGTTAAACAAACGGTTGAAGTTGGAGATTGGCTGGCAAACTTCGCGGGAAAGACGCAATAACTACAATTAAAGCAAAACTTCAGATGCTTAGGAACGGTTGCCGGCTAAGAATAGTTCACGCTTTGCTTTCGATCTCCCAGACTCAATCCTGTAATCACCATGCCCATTAAGAATCCGCCGACGTGTGCCCACCAGGCGACGCCTCCGGTGGCTGCCGCCCTGACAGAACTGACTCCCGCGGCGAACTGCAGAAGAAACCAGTAACCCAAAATGATGAAGGCGGGAATCGGGATGAAAAAGATGAACACCAGGGTCAGCACTCGAGCACGCGGGAAAAGAACGATATAAGCACCCATGACGCCGGAGATCGCGCCGCTGGCTCCGAGGGCCGGTAAAGAAGAGTGGAAGTTGAAGATGATGTGCGTGAGACCGGAGCCGATGCCGCAAGCAAGGTAGAAAAGAAGATAGGGGAAATGGCCGAAGTAGTCTTCGACGTTGTCGCCGAAGATCCAGAGGAAGAGCATGTTACCCGCGATGTGCAGGAAGCCGCTGTGGAGGAACATGCTGGTGAAAATGGGGATGAAGGCGCCTTCGAGGCTTCCGTGGCCGTTGAAGGCCAGGCGAACGTGGTCGGGGATGGTGGCGTTGGCCAGCATGAAGGCCTGGTATTCGTGCGGGGGAAGCGTGATTTGGTAGAGGAAGACGATGACGTTCGTCAAAATGAGGAGAGTATTGACCACGGGAGCGGTCCGGCGAGGATTCAGGTCTTTGATAGGGATGAACATGCGCTAGCGTGGGTGGTACAAGCCTTCGTCTCGGGATTTGCCTTTGAGCACAAGTTAACCTAGCGGCCCTTCTTTCGCAGAGCATCAGATGCGGCGCGCTCCAACTGCGCTTTGGAGAACAGCGCGCGATTACGGATGCCTTTGCGAAGCAGGTGATTCACTTTGGGCAGGGGGCGAATACCGCCACGCGCTCCCAGAGTTTCGCAGTTCAGGCCCGCGGCGGCGCAAGCAAAATCCAGAATCTGCTGCAGGTCCCAGCGATGCAGTATCCCGTACGAGAACGCAGCGTGAAAGAGATCGCCGGCCCCCGTGGTGTCCACAACGCGGACCTTATAAGAGGGAGCATACCAGAAGCGGGAACCATCCCAAGCGAGCGCGCCATTCACGCCGAGCGTCGCGCAAACGGCGCGAGAGCTATATTTTCTTTGGAGCTGAGGGAGGGCTTTAACGAGGTTCTTCTCTCCGGTTGCATCGCAAGGGAATTCCTTCGAGGTGACAGGATAGTCGACGAAAGGAAGAAGACGGAGAAGTCCTGGAGACATGTGATCCAGATCGGCGACGACTGGGATTCCCGAGGCGCGTGCCCAGGAAGCGGCAATGCTTGTGGTGGAAGGGTCGTGCCCGTCGACGTGCAATAGACGAGCCGAGGTAATCCAGCTCCTTTGGAGAAAAGCGGGCGGGACGGTGAGGCGAGGGTCTCGCCGCCAGAAAATGGTGCGCTCGCCCGAACCTGTGTCGATATGGATGAACGACATTTGGCTCAGAGTTCGCGGGACGTGGACAAGATCGGCGTGGACACCGGCCCGGCGAAGCTCGCGACGGTGAAGTTCGGCAGCGGAATCGTCACCGACGACTCCGACGTAGTGGCTGCGCAGTCCCCAGCGCCGGCAGGCGATCAACGCAGTGGCCACCTGGCCGCCAAGCAGGATTTGCGCGCCCAGCATTTCCACCTTGGAGCCAAGGGCAGGGAACTGGGGTAACTGCAGAACGGTGTCGGTGGCGTTTTCGCCGATGCCGAGGATGTCGAAACGAGGCGCGCGCATAAGGTAGTGGTGCAGGGTATCGAAAGACGGGAAAAATGCAAAGCAAGTTAAGGGCTATTCTTGCGTCCGATAATTCTGAGCCTGGCGAGGGTTGGTTAACAGAATGCGCCGCAGCGGTTTTGGCGGGTTGGCAGCTTTGAGGAGCGCATCTCAAGGGCTGCTTGAGATGGCGGATTGCGCTTCTTTTTTGCGGACTGAATCTCCTGATTTTTCTGCGAGGCGTCATGTAAGCATTGCGCGGCGAGAGCGTGTATGGTAATTAAATTAGTTCTGCGTGTGAGCGCGAATCGGACGTAGCTCTGCAACGTGTCCGGCGCAGCGTCGGCGCGCCGACAGATCATGCCTGCCAGGGAAACGGAAGCCATCATTTTGAAGACCTTTTCGCTGGGAGAGGCCGACCGCCTGGTGAGTTTCTTCGGGCGGACTTCGGGAAGGATGCGGGGTGTTGCTGCCGGCGCGCGAAGAATAAAGAACCGCTACGGGTCAACGCTGGAAATTCTGTCGCACGTCCAGGTCTGGTATATCGAGAAAGAGACACGAGACCTGGTGCGCATTCAGCAATGCGAACTGCTGGAATCGTTTCACAAGTCGCAGAGCGATTACGCGCTGAGCACCGGACTCGCCGTTGTGAGCGAAGTCTCGGAGCAGGTGCTTCCGGAACACGAAACGGCGGAGTCCATGTTCCGGCTGCTCTTGCTCACGGTGCGCGAAATTGAGCGTACGGGTGCCTGGCAGTTGCCGTTGAGCTATTTCGCGTTTTGGACAGTGCGCCTGGGCGGGTGGCTGCCGCAGTTTGATCGATGCGGTTCCTGCGGGGCAGTATTCGGAACACAGGCAGCATTTCATACGCCGTGGGAACCGGGCTTGTTTTGCGAGAAATGCCGGCGCGGCGGAATGCGTCCTCTACATTTGGAGGGACGGCAACTTGCTGAACGATTCGCGGGCGAGAAGCTCGACAAGATTGAGTTTCTTCCGGCGATGAAGCAGCCCGCGGCGGAATTGCGCGAGGCATCGCTGAACTGGATTGAGCATCACACGGAGAAGCCGCTGGCTACGCGAAAGCTTTTGGAGCCCACTTGACTGTTAAAGTAAAACTTGAGAAAAAACCGACCGGCCTCACCTTTCAAGATTTAGTTTTAAAGCTGTCGCATTTCTGGGTGAAGCAAGGATGTGTGCTGCAGCAGCCTTATGATGTGGAAGTGGGCGCTGGCACAATGCATCCGGAAACATTTCTGCGGGTGCTCGGACCTGCTGCCTATCGCGTTGCTTACGTGCAGCCCAGCCGTCGGCCCGCCGACGGACGATATGGCGAGAATCCCAACCGGCTTTACAAGCACACACAATTTCAAGTCATTTTGAAACCATCGCCTGCCGACGTTCAGGATCTTTACCTTCAGAGCCTCGGCGTCATCGGTATCAACTTGAAGGAGCACGACATTCGATTTGAGGAAGACAACTGGGAATCGCCAACGCTTGGAGCGTGGGGTATTGGATGGCAGGTGCTGCTGGATGGGTTGGAGATTACGCAGTTCACTTACTTTCAACAGAGCGGCGGCATTGACCTTGATCCGATTTCCGTGGAGCTGACTTACGGACTGGAGCGCATCTGCGCGTTCCTCCAGGATGCGGCGAGCGTCTACGATCTGCGGTGGTCCGCGGACAAAACGTATGGTGATATTCGCTTGGCCGAGGAGCAGCAGTTTTCCGAGTACAGCTTCAATCGCAGCGACGCCAAAGCGATTCGCGCTGAGTTCGAGTTGCATGAGAAGCAAGCCAGGGAACTGCTCGATGGATTTGCCGGCACGAAAGGGAAGGAGCGCGCGCGATACCCGCTTCTTCCGGCCTACGACCACTGCCTGAAATGCTCGAACCTGTTTAATTTGATGGATGCGCGGGGAGTGATTTCAACGACGGAACGGGCCGCGCTCATGGCGCGAGTTCGAACGGTGGCTTGCCGGACGGCCGCAGCATATCTCGAACAGATTGGCGGAGCTGCTGTTCGCCGCGAGGTGCGCGGATGAACAAGGCCAGCGAAAAATCGACCGAAAAGAGAGTTGAAGTATTGCTTGAAGTCGGCAGCGAAGAGATTCCCGCGGGCATGTTGCCGAAAGCAGAAGAAGACCTCCGCGCGAATCTGGAAAAACTACTGGCCGCAGAGAATCTTTCGGATGGCGTGACGGTGGAAAGTTTCAGTGCGCCGCGGCGCCTCGTCGCGCACGTCGTTGGGCTGCGAGAAAAGCAGGCGGACGTGGTCAACGAAGTGACAGGGCCGCCGAAGTCGGTGGCCTATGACGCGGTCGGCGAGCCGACACGCGCCGCGCTCAGCTTTGCAGAGAAGCAGGGGCTCTCGCTGAAGGACCTTTACATTGTGAAGACTCCCAAAGGCGAGTACCTTGCCGCCAAGCAAGTGAAGCGTGGCCGTACCGCCGAGCAGATTCTGAACGAGATCCTTCCTCGAGTGATTCACGATTTGGCGTGGCCGCGGTCGATGACCTGGACGGGCATCGACGGGGCGAGGTTCATTCGACCGATCCGCTGGATCGTTGCTGTCGTGAACGGTAAACCGCTAAAGTTTTCTTTTGCAGGAGTCACGTCGGGAGACACAACGTTCGGCCATCGTTTTCTTGGCAAAGGACCGCTGCGGGTAAGAGACTTCGCGGATTACGAGAGGAAACTAAAAGCCAATGGCGTGATTGTTCGGCCCGCCGAGCGAAGAGAGAAAATTTCGAAGGAACTGGCGGCGCACGCGAAGAGGGGAGGGTACCGTATTCATGAAGATGCCGAGCTGCTAAAGCTCGTCACCTACCTGAACGAGTGCCCGAGCGTGCTGGAAGGTGAATTCGATCCGGCGTACCTCGCGCTGCCCGACGAGATTTTGATTACCGTCATGCGCGGACACCAGAAGTATTTTGCCGTCGAGAAGCGGGGCGGGGAAGTTGCGCCGCATTTTCTGGCGGTCATCAATCTTCCAAAAGATCCCAAGGGTTTGGTGCGCGCCGGTCACGAACGTGTGTTGCGCGCCCGGCTTGCGGACGCGCAATTTTTTTGGGAGTCGGACCAGAAGTGTCGGCTCGCCGACTATTTGGCGAACCTGGAACGCGTCATTTACGAATCGCGGCTGGGAAGTTACCGCGACAAAGTGGAACGCGTGCGTGCGGTTGCCCGATGGCTGACGGAGCAGTGGTTCAACAGGGGACTGTTGCAAGCACATGTTGCTGAAGCAGATCGCGCGGCGGAACTCTCGAAGTGCGATCTGGCCACCGAAATGGTCCGCGAATTCACGGAGTTGCAGGGAATCGTCGGCGGACTTTACGCGAGGGCGCAAGGCGAGCCGGACAATGTCGCCGACGCGATTTACGATCACTATCGGCCGGTCGGACTCGAAGATCCCATCCCGCGGAACCTCACCGGATGTGCGGTCGCGCTCGGAGACAAACTCGATTCTATCGTTGGGTGCTTCGCGGTGGGTTTGGTTCCCACGGGCTCAAGCGATCCTTACGCTTTGCGGCGCGCGGCTTTGGGGATTGTGAAGATCATTCTCGAGCGCAAGATTCCGGTCTCGCTGTCGTTGGCGGTCGGTGCAGCGGCCAAAGCTTTGCTCACGAATCCTCCGAAGAAGGGAGTGACTCCGGAGCAGGAGACGCAGGTTCTGGATTTTCTGCTCGACCGCGCGAAGTTTGTGCTGCGCGAGCGGGAGAAGTTTAGCTACGACGAAGTGAACGCCGTGTTCCGCGCCGGGGTCGATGATTTGGTGGATGCGCACAAGCGGCTTGTCGCGCTCAAGGCCATCCGCAAATCGAAGAACTTCGAACCGCTGGCGGTGTCCTTCAAGCGGATCCGAAATATTTTGGAAAAATCGAATTTCAAAAAGGACGAAGCGGCTGCGATCCAGACGAACTTGTTCGAGACTGGCGCCGAGCGAGAATTATTTGCGGCAGTGCGTGCGGCGGCGTCGAAAGTTCAAGCAGAGAAGCGCGCTGGAAAATATCAAGAAGCACTTGAAGTCGTCGCCGGGCTGCGAAAGGCGATCGACGATTTCTTTGAACAGGTGATGGTGATGGCGGAGAACGAAGCCGTTCGGAAAAACCGTCTGGCGTTGCTCTCGGAAATTCTTCGGGAGTTTACAACGATTGCGGATTTCTCTGAACTGGGCGGCGAGGAACGCCGATAGCAAAGATAAAGTTTTGCTTTAAGTTGTAAGAAATGAACTGGAGTCGGCGTGCCGACAAGTTTTCGGCCGACGCAAAGATGGGCAGTCGCTAGACGGTTTACAAAATCCAAAAGACGACAAGCGAGGAACACAGTGGCTAAATGGGTGTATTTCTTCGGAGCAGGCAAAGCAGAAGGTGACGGGAGTCAGCGCGCTCTCTTGGGCGGAAAGGGATCGGGTCTTGCGGAGATGAGCCGTATTGGCTTGCCAGTGCCTCCAGGTCTGACCATCACGACGGAAGTTTGCACCTACTATTACGGAAATAAAAAGACCTACCCGAAGGCTCTCGACGCCGAGGTGCGGAAAGCGATCGCGCGCGTAGAAAAGATCATGGGCACGAAGTTTGGCGACAACAAGGCAATGCCGATGCTGGTGTCGGTCCGCTCCGGCGCCCGCGATTCAATGCCTGGGATGATGGACACGATTTTGAACCTCGGCCTGAACGATGAAACCGTACTGACGCTGGCCAAGGCTACGAAGAATGAACGGTTTGCGTGGGACTGCTATCGGCGCTTCATTCAGATGTATGGCGATGTCGTCATGGGAGTGCAGAAGCGTCCAGACGAGGACCACGAACCGTTTGAGGTCGTCATTAACGGTCTCAAGCATGAACGCTATCACGCGGATGTCGATGATCCGAAACTCACAGTGAAAGACCTTCAGGAGTTGGTCGTTCGCTTCAAGAAGCTGATCAAGGAACGCACCAGGACGGAATTCCCGCAGGACGCATGGAAGCAACTCTGGGGCGCGGTGGGCGCCGTATTTGGTTCGTGGATGAATGATCGCGCGATCGTTTACCGCCGCAAATACAACATCCCATCCGAATGGGGCACAGCCGTAAACGTTCAGGCGATGGTCTATGGCAATACAGGTGACAAATCAGGATCGGGCGTGGCCTTCACACGCGATCCGGCGACCGGAGAAAAAGTCTTCTACGGCGAGTTCCTCATCAATGCGCAAGGAGAGGACGTAGTGGCTGGCGTGCGCACGCCCGAACCTGTGGCGCAGCTCAAGAATTACATGCCCAAGGCCTTCCACGAGTTGGAGAAGATCCGCCAGACCTTAGAGAAACACTTTAAGGATGTGCAGGACTTCGAGTTCACCATCCAGGACGGCAAAGTCTTCATGCTCCAGACACGCAACGGCAAACGAACAGGGCTGGCTGCGGTTCGCTTCGCCGTTGAAATGGAGAAAGAGAAGCTCATTGACTGGAAGACCGCCATCCGACGAGTTCCCGCTGACCAGCTCGACCAAGTGCTGGCGCCGGTGTTTGATCGCAAGGCCGTTGCGGCTGCTAAGGTCATTGCAAAGGGACTGCCTGCTGGGCCCGGAGCAGCCGCTGGCAGAATGTATTTGAACGCGGATCGCGCGGCTGCGGCTGCCGAGAGGGGAGAGAAGGTCTTGCTCGTCCGCAATGAAACTTCGCCCGAAGATCTGCGGGGGATGATCGCCGCCGAAGGCATTCTCACGGCGAAGGGTGGCGTCAGTTCGCACGCAGCTCTTGTCGCTCGGCAGATGGGTAAGGTGTGTGTCTGTGGAGCGGCGGCGCTCCAGATTGATTACGCCGCAAAGACGATGACCGTCGATGGCGCAACATACAACGAAGGGGATTTTCTTTCGATCAACGGGACCGCTGGCGAAGTCTATCCAGGCCAGATCCCAACAGCGGCGTCGGAGATCGTTCAAGTACTCATTGAAAAATCCCTCGACCCGAACAAAAGCCAGACTTATCAAAACTTCAAGAAGCTTATGGACTGGTGCGCCAAGGTTACCCGGTTAGCGGTGCGCACCAACGCCGACACGCCCGAACAGACTGCCCATGCCATCGCTTTCGGCGCCGTTGGAATTGGACTTTGCCGCACCGAGCACATGTTCTTTGAAGGCAATCGCATCGACGCGATGCGCGAGATGATTTTGGCGGACACGAAGGAACACAGGAAACAGGCGCTAGCGAAGATCCTGCCCTACCAGAGGGAGGATTTCATCGGGATGTTCAAGGAGTTGAAAGGACATCCGGCGACGATCCGGTTCCTTGACCCTCCACTGCACGAGTTCCTGCCGCATGACCACGCGGCGCAGAGTGCGCTGGCAAAAAAGATGGGCGTGCCGGTTGAAAAGGTTCAGCAAAGAGTTAAAGAATTACATGAATTCAATCCAATGCTCGGCTTCCGAGGCTGCCGACTGGGGATTGTCTATTCCGAGATCTCCGAGATGCAGTCCCGCGCCGTGTTCGAAGCCGCCGCGGAGGTTCAGAAGGCGGGGATCAAGGTGAACCCCGAAGTCATGATTCCGCTTGTCGGCTTTAAGAAAGAATTGGACTTGCAGGTCGAGGTCGTTCATCGAATTGCAAGCGAGGTGATGAAGGAGAAGGGGGTAAAACTGAATTACCTGGTTGGCACGATGATTGAAGTTCCTCGCGGCGCACTCACAGCCGACGAGATTGCGCAGACGGCGGAGTTCTTCAGTTTTGGCACCAATGACTTGACGCAGACCTGCCTGGGGATGAGCCGGGACGATTCCGGCTCCTTCCTCGGGCCTTACCAAGAATTGGAGATCGTCAAAAAGAACCCATTCGCAACCATCGACCAGGCAGGTGTGGGCCAGCTGATCGAAATGGCGGTGGCGAAGGGAAACAAGACTCGTCCGGGCATCAAGTTAGGCATCTGCGGCGAACATGGCGGCGATCCGGATAGCGTCAAGTTCTGCCATCGTGCCGGCTTGTCCTATGTGAGTTGTTCGCCGTTCCGAGTGCCGGTCGCGCGGCTCGCTGCAGCTCAAGCAGTAGTTGAAGAAGAGCAATCGAAGAAAAAGAAGGGGAAGTAGCGAAACAAATCGATCAACATAAATCTAAAGTGATACTTCAAGCCGTCGGCGCGCAGACATCTGAAGCGATGTCTGCGCTTCGGCAGGTTCTTTATTCTTAGGTAGGCATCTTAAAGAAAAAGTAGAGACCCAAAAAAAGAAATGTAATGTCCGTGGACCAAGCCGCCATAAACGGCGGGAGCTGCCCAACTCCGCCCATCGCTTCCAGAAGGCGCGCGGCCGTCCAATACACGATTCCGATGGCCACGCCAAGTGCGACCCCTCCGACCGCCCCACGCGTTCCGACCAGCAAGGCAAAGGGGATCGCCAGCAACATACTGATGGGGGCGATCAGCGGGTAGGCCAGTTTGACGTGCCATTGAACTGTCAGGTTGGCGACGTCAAACCCGGCTTTGTGTAACCCGTCGATATAGCGGCGCAGCGCTACCCAACTCATTTGTGAGGCTCGAAGGTCTTCACGATTAAAGTAGCTTGGCGGCTCCGAAAGCTCTGGGAGTGACGTCGCCGGGAATCGCTCGTAGCGGGTAATGGTGCCGTCGGAGAAATCGCGAACCCAGGCACCTTCCAAACCCCATACTTTCTCCGAGTCTAACCATCGCGCACGCGAAGCAAACACGCGGCGCCGCATTTGGAATGTCGCGGGGTCGAGTTCAACCACGCTGAGGCCACCAAAAAGGTTCTGTGCCGGGTCGAAGAGGTCGTAGTTGTAGATCTTCGCGTTTTCGCCAAAAATCCAGCGCTGCGGCCTCGTATACGTCTGCGCCGGGCGGCCCTTGATCTGGTTGCGCAAGGCGTCCTGCCGCTGGTTGGCGTAGGGAAGGTAGGTTTCGTCGAGCACGATCATGCTGGCGGCAAGGGCCAGTCCTGCGAAGAGCAGCGGGATGGCCAGCCGGTAAATGCTGATGCCGCTCGCTTTGCAGGCCACGATTTCATTGTTCTTGCTCATCACGCCGAGCGTTACAAGGACGGCTACAAGCGCACCAAGCGGCGCGAGGTTGTAAATCAGATAGAACGTGAAGTAGCGGAAGTAGTCCACCACGATGAGAAATGGCACGCGGTGACGCGCAATGTCGTCGAGAAGCTCGAAGAAGGTGAAGGCCTCAAACAGAAAAATGAAAGCGGCCATCAAAAGCGAGAAATGGAAAAAGAACCTGCGCAAAAGGTAGATGTCCATCAAACGAGGGAAGCTGCCGCTCGATTGCACGCCGTTCTCGTGGGGTTCTATCACGCCGTTGGGGATGTGGACTGCAGCGATGGCTGCTGCCCGTGCTCGCGCCTTCCGGCGGCGGAGCAGCCTGGCCCAGCTTCGAAATCGAACCGTGGGCTTCATCCACCGGCTCTCGCCGCGGAATTGTTCCATGCGGGGAAGCAGTGCCAGGCCAAGAATCGCCAGGAGAATATTTGCGCCCCAAACGCCAATGGAAGGTGACACCTCGCCTTGGCGCGCTAGACCTGCGCCAATCACAGTCAGCAAGTAATAAGAGGCGATGATGATGACCGCAAGGAGCGAACCGGCAGCGCGACCGCCACGTCGAGGCTGTGCCCCGAGCGGCACGGCGACGAGCGCAAAAACGAGGCACGCGACGGGAAATGCCAGGCGTTTGTGCAACTCCACGCGAGCTTCGCGCCAATTGGCGTCGCGTGTGTTGACCAACTCTCGCAGAGAGCGTTCCGAATTGCTCAACTGACGGGGTTGGGCTGGCACCAGGCCATTCACCTCAATTGGCCAGTCGCTCCGCCCAAAGGAGGTCACCGAGTACCGGTCGGGATCTTCACGCGAAAATTCGTGTGTGGTCCCGCCCTTTAAGTGAAGCTCCAGCTTGCCCTCTTTGGGTTCGGCAATTACAATCGCATTCTCCGCCAGGGTGAGTTGCGAGCCGTTCTCTCCTCCGGCTTCAGCTAGAAATACGCCGTGCCATTGGGTGCCGCTGGCAGACACGTCGTTGACATAAAGTACAAGTTTGGGGAAGCGCTCGTCGAAAACACGGGGCTGTACCGCAAAAGAGATTTGTGACGCGACCAGGTCAGTCTCAAGGGTGCGGTATTTGTGCACGGCGGTTGGGCCGAGCCAAAGAGTCATACCGAGCGTGAGAACGCCGCCGGCTGCGGCGATAACGCCAACGGGCAGCAGAATCCGGCGGCGGCCAATCCCCAGGGCGGTGAGGGCAATAATCTCGCTGTCCGCGGACATGCGGCCGAGGCCGAGCAGCACACCAATTAGCACGGCCATGGGGAGCGTAAACGTCAAGACGCCTGGAAAGATGCACAGGAAGAGCTCGAGGATTTGCGACCCTGAACCGGTGTGACGGACAAACAGCTCCATCAATCGAACCAGCTGTGGCACGAAGAAAACGAAAGTAAATACGGCGATTCCGAGGAGTGCGTGACGAAAAACTTCACGAACGATATAGCGGTCCAGGATGCGCATGGCGCGAACCGTGAGTGTAACACGGCATCGCAGGCGGCACGGGAAAGAGAGTGGCGATGAATCGCGTGAATCTCGTGCTGCTTTGGCACATGCATCAGCCACATTATCGGGACCCGGAGACCGGCCGGTACGTATTGGCGTGGACGCGGCTGCATGCGCTCAAGGATTATTGGGGAATGGTGGCGATGCTGAAGGATTTCCCCAAGTTTCACGCCACCTTTAATGTCGTTCCTTCACTGGGAATGCAGCTCGAGGAATACGCAAGCGGAGAATTTAATGAACCCTGGTTCTCCCTGGTGTTCAAGTCAGCCGAGGAGCTGACGCGCGAAGACAAAGCGGAGATTCTGGCTCGCGCGTTTCAAGTGAATCATGAAAGGCTGATGTCGCGATGGCCTCGTTTCGTCGAGCTGCATGAATGGGCGCAGCCCGCCGGGGGCGCTCAGGCGCAGGTATCCTTTACGCAGCGTGACTGGCGCGACTTGCAGTTGCTCTCCCAATTGGCCTGGATGGAGGAATCCTGGTTCGAGAAAGATTCGGTAGTCAGCCGCCTGGCCAACAAAGGAAAAGAGTTCACGGAAAAAGACAAAGCCGCTCTTAAGGCGAAGCAATTGGAACTCCTCGGCTTGGTTTTGCCAGAGTATCGCGCAGTGGCGCAGACTGGCCAGATTGAGCTCAGCACCACGCCGTTTTACCACCCCATCCTTCCGCTGATCTGCGATTCGGATATTGCTCGGGTGGCCAATCCCGGCACGCCTCTCCCGCGTCGCGCCTACCGTCATCCCGAAGACGCGCGCGAGCAACTACGGCGCGCCCGCGAATACCACGAACGCGTTTTCGGAGCTAAACCGGCAGGACTCTGGCCTTCGGAAGGGTCCGTTTCTGATCAAGCTTTGGCCATCGCCGCAGAGGAGGGTTTCCAGTGGTTTGGCACGGATGAAGGTGTCCTTGGCAGAACGCTCAACGCGGGATTTTTCCGCGATGCGAAGGGCATTCCTGCGAATGCCGACCGTCTCTACAAACCGCTGCGCGTGCAGCTCGGCGGTAAACAGATGACCGGACTCTTCCGCGATCACCACCTCTCCGATCTGATCGGTTTCGTCTACAGCCGAATGAATGGGAAGGATGCCGCGGCGGATTTGCACGGGCGTCTTCGCGAGCTTGGCGAACGCGTGCAGACTTCGCAGCCCCTCACGGTTTGCCTGTTCCTGGACGGCGAAAATGCTTGGGAATATTATCCCGGCAATGGCCGTGAATTTCTGCGCGAATTCTACGGGCGCATTCAAGGGGACCAGGATTTCCGGGCGCTCACAGCCAGCGAAGCGATCGCCGCAGCCGGCGATATCCCGAAGAATGCGGGAATTTTCCCCGCCTCCTGGATTAACGCGAATTTCGATGTCTGGATCGGACACAGCGAAGATGTTGCCGCGTGGGAACTTCTTTGGGACGCCCGCGAAGCCTATGGCCGAGCCGTAGACGCCCGGAAGCAAGAGCGCGACAGCGCGCCATCGGAAACCTCGCTAAAGCAGGCGCAAGAATCGCTGCTGGCTGCCGAGGGAAGTGATTGGTGTTGGTGGTACGGTCCTGAACACAGCACGGCGAACGATGCGGAATTTGATGCTCTTTATCGAAAGCATTTGACCGCAGTCTACCTCGCGCTCGGACAGGTGGCCCCGCAAGAACTGGCGAAACCCATCAAGCGTCAGCCGGAACACGCTTTGCATCTGGCCCCCTCAGGCTTTCTGAAAATCGCGGTAGATGGACGAGACACTTCCTACTTCGAATGGTTAGGCGCCGGCTTGTATTCACCCGAGCGCCGCGGCGGCGCAATGCACGGGCGCACCTTTTATCTTCATGAATTACGTTATGGTTTCGAAGAGGAGCGCTTCTGCGTGCGCGTGGACCCGTTTCTCGATCTTCTAGGAGAACTTGAAGATTCGGAATTCCGCATTACCATCGGCGGCGCCGAAGAAATAAACATCGTGGTGAAGCTCGTGCGTGGCCACTTGCAGGAATTCGCCGTGGAGAAGGGGCGCCTGTGCCTCTTGAATCCCAGGAGCGTCGCCGAAGCCTCCTTTGACCGGATCCTCGAGGTCGCCATTCACCGGAGCGAGATCAGTCTGAAGGGGCAAACCAAGCTCAAGCTCGGCGTCGCCCTGTGGCACGGCGGATTGCCCGTTGACGTCCTGCCCGCGGAAGGGTTCCTTGAGGTCCACCTCGGCGAAGATCACTCCGCCTGGCCACCCGAAGAGAACAGCTAGTTCCGCAATCAGTCGCAAGATCATTCCAGCATCGCGCGCTCTCCCGTAACTGTACCTGGGTCTACCGCGCTGGCGCATTCCTGCTTCGCTGCCCGTACGCGATTTCTTTCTCCTTGACAGTCTAGGAGACTAGCGTTACATTCCTAGCCCATCTAGGAGAAGACGCTACCGTGGACAAACAACTTGATCTTCTGCAAGGCACGCTCGACATGCTCATTCTCAAAGCCGTCTCGCTCGGCCCACTGCACGGCTACGGCATTCTTCTTCGTATTCAGCAAATCTCGAAAGACCGCCTCGAAATTCAACAAGGCTCGCTTTATCCCGCTCTTTATCGCCTCGAACATCAGGGTTGGATTGCGAGTGAGTGGGGCGAGTCGGAAAACAACCGCAAAGCCAAATATTACCGGCTCACCGCGGCAGGGAAGCGCAGGCTGCAGGCGGAAGCCGACAATTGGAACCGTATGGCCGACGTGATCGCAGGAATCCTGGGTACGAAGCCGGAGGAGGTATGACCTTCGGGAGCCGGGTTCGTTCTTGGACGCATGCGATATTTCAGCGAACTCGGATGGAGTCCGAGATGGATGCGGAACTCCGGTTCCACATTGAGGCCTACACAGAGGATTTGGTGCGTGGAGGAGTTTCGCGGGAAGAAGCCATGCGACGAGCGAGGATTGAGTTTGGCGGAATCGAGCGCGTCAAAGAAGAAGGCCGGGAGGCACGCCGTACAAGACTGATAGAAACCACGATTCAGGATTTGCGCTACGGCGTACGCATGCTGCGCCAGAACCCGGGATTCACAGTGGCCGCTGTGCTGGCGATAGCCTTGGGTGTCGGAATCAACGTGGGTGTTTTCTCGGTGCTGAACGGCACCGCGCTGCGTCTGCTCCCTATTCCGCGCGCGGAGCAAGTAATCAGCGTGAACCAGATCTTTCACGGGCGAACCACCCGCAACACTCACGACGAGACGAGCATGTTCTCGTACGCCGAATATCTAGACTATCGCGAGCACAATCACGTCTTCTTGGGACTTTTGGCCTACGAGCCCTTCGTCGAGGCAACTCTTGTCGCTGGCAACACACATCAGGTTTTGGGAGCTGCAACATCCTGCAATTATTTTGAAGTTCTGAACGAGCATCCCGCGCAGGGCCGCGGCTTTGTCGATTCCGATTGTGCCGCCCCGGGCGGAAACGCCATTGTGGTCGTTAGCTGCGATTTGTGGCGGGGCACGTTTGCTGGCGATCCTTCGCTGGTGGGCAAGAGAATCGTACTGAATCGGACCACATATACCGTAGTGGGCATAACGCGTCCCGGATTCACAGGCACGGAGCCAGTCGCGAGCGCATTCTGGGTGCCTATAACCATGCAAGCAGCCCTCGAGCCGGGGACCGACCGAGCGGCCGATGACAATCTGAGCTGGCTGGCGTTGCTTGGACGCGTGCAACCAGGTCTTTCCCTGGAGCAAGTGCGGGCGGATCTCGGCGTCATTGCCGGGCGCATCGATCAACTGCATCCCGGGCGCACCACCTCGTTGGCAATCCACACCGCGAGGTTTTTCGGAAGGCCAGAAGAACGGGAGTTCCTTCTCCCGGTCGCTTCGGTCATTCTCGTTGCCTTCGGACTTGTGCTACTGATTGCGTGTGCGAACGTAGCCAATCTTTTGCTTGCGCGCGCGTCCGTGCGCCACAAGGAAATCGCGCTGCGGCTATCCATCGGCGCAAGCCGGGGGCGCCTGGTTCGGCAATTGTTGACGGAGAGTCTCCTGCTTTCCCTGTTTGGAGGGGCGCTGGGATCGTTGGTTGCATTCTGGTCTTTCGCAAGCATCACTCACTTGGTGATCTCTCAGCTGCCGCGTGATTTCTCCACTCTCACATTGAATGTCGCGCCGGATTTTCGTGTGCTTGCTTACGCCCTGGCATTGACTCTTTTTACCGGAATCACGTTTGGGCTGATCCCGGCTTTGCAGAGCTCGAGGCTCGACCTAAACACCGCATTGAAGGGCGACGGTATGCATTTCGGCCGCAGCAAAACGAGTGGACGGTTCCTACGCAATGCCTTGGTGAGCGCTCAAATTGCCGTATGTATGATCCTGCTGTTGTCGGCGGGATTGTTACTGCGCGGCCTTTACTATGCACAGACCGTCGATCCCGGATTCGAAATGAAGAAGGTCGCCAGCGCGTTCCTCAATCTCAGAGCGCAGGGTTACGATGAAAACCGGGCGGCAGTATTCATACGCAGCGTGCGCGAACGCGTCGCCGGCCTTCCTGGCGTGACAGAAATTGCGCAGGCGGAGTGTGCGCCCCTAAGCCACGACTTCAGCGCCGACTACTTCACGGTTCCCGGACGCGCCGATAAGGTTCCGATCGAATACAACCACGTCTCGCCAGAATATTTTTTCGTTGTTGGCATTCCCATTGTACGTGGACGCGGCTTTGGGCCAGATGACTGGCGCGAGGCATCAGGGATAGTCGTGACTGAATCTACGGCACTCCGCCTGTGGCCGGGCGAGGACTCGCTGGGGAAGACTTTGCGCGAAGACACTGGCCGCGAATATTCGGTGATCGGAGTGGCAAAGGATGCTCAAGTTTCGCATCTAGGTGAGCTCGATACCACCTACCTCTATTTTCCATCGGGGCCACAAGACAACCTGCGCACCTATGTGCTAGTCCGCTCCGCAGGCGATCTCCCCGCAATCGCTCAAGGCGTTCGCGACGCGGTGCATTCTATCGACGCGGACCTGCCAGTGGATGTGACCAAACTGGAAGACTACCTGAAAGTTTGGCGCACGCCGTCGCGCCTTGCGGCTGCGCTTTCGGGAGCCCTGGGTGGTCTTGCTGTGCTGCTCGCCTCGATTGGCGTGTACGGTATGGTGTCCTACAGCGTGAGCCGATCCGTGCGGGAGATCGGAATCCGCATGGCTCTCGGCGCGGCTGGTGCAGACGTCATGGGACTTGTGATCAGGCAGGCCATGCGGCCGGCGCTCATCGGCGGGCTCATCGGTGTGGCCGGGTGCGCCGCCGTATCTTGGGTATTCTCCAGCATGCTTTTCGGGCTCAGTACGCATGACCCCATGGCGTTCATTTCCGTTCCATTGTTCCTGCTGGTTGTGGCTCTCATCGCGAGCTACATTCCCGCACGGCGGGCCATGCGAGTCGATCCGATAGTGGCGCTGAGGTACGAATGATGTCGTTGATGATCGTTCGAATCTGGGGTGCCTAGTTGGAGGAAGTATGACGCTTTGGAGCCAGCTCCGTTCCTGGGCGCTCGCAAGTCTCCATCGTTCTCGGATGGAAAGCGAGATGGACGCGGAGCTGCGATTCCATATCGAAGCACGCGCGGAAGACCTGATGCGCGGCGGCATGTCGCACCAGGAAGCACTGCGGCGCGCACGTATTGAGTTCGGCGGAATCGAGCGCGTTAAGGAGGAAGGCCGCGAGGCGCGCGGCGGCGGTTTACTTGAACAATTTATGCAGGATTTGCGCTTTGGCGCACGAATGTTTCGCAAAAGCCCAGGGTTTACCTTAGTGGCCGTCCTTACGCTCGCTCTCGGCATCGGTGCGAACACCGCCATCTTTAGCGTTGTAAACGCGGTATTGCTTAGCCCGCTGCCCTACGCCAATACTCATCGGCTAGCGATGGTCAAGGAGATCTTGCCCAACGTGAGTGCCGAACCCTTCAACGTATCCGGGCCCGACATCGCTCAGATTCAGAAATTTAACCACGTTTTTGAAGGCGTTGGCGGATTCCGGGTGTGGACTTATGAGCTTTCGGGAAAGAGTGAACCGCAGCGAGTGACTGCTGATCGCATAAGCAGCAACCTCTTTGATGTGCTCGGCGTGCAACCGTTAGCCGGTCGTGTGTTCTCGCCGCAGGAGGAGGAGTTCGGACATCAGGTGGTAATCCTGAGCTACGGATTGTGGCAGCGCCAGTTCGGCGGACGGCAGGACATCCTGGGCCAAACGGTCAATCTGGACCGCAAGCCTTACGCAATCGTCGGTGTCATGCCGCGGAGCTTCGTCTTTCCACTCCCGGGAATGTTGCAGGGAGTCGCGGCTGACGCCTGGGTTCCTCTAGGTCTAACCAAAGAAGAACTGGCCGACTTCGGCGACAATTTCTCTTACACCGTTGTGGGGAGGCTGAGACCAGGGATACAGCAGGGTCAAGTCAATGCAGACTTGCAACTTGTCGCTCAAGGTGTTCTGGACATCTACAAACAATGGGCGCGCGACGCCAACATGCCCTTGGGCAACTTTCGGCTCGGCATGGTATCGATGCCTCTGCGCGATGAAGTGACCGGCCCGCTGAAGCCAATGTTGTTGATGTTGCTCGGGGCAGTGGGTTTCGTGCTGCTGATAGCGTGCGTGAACGTAGCAAACCTTTTGATGATGCGCTCGGTCGGGCGCCAGAAGGAAATGGCGGTTCGATTGGCGATTGGCGCGGGCAGATTCCGCTTGCTGCGTCAGTTTTTGGTGGAAGGCATGTTGCTTGCGTTCGCGGGAGGCGGGCTTGGTTTGGCTCTGACCGTATGGCTCAAGGACGCCTTAGTGGCCCGAATACCATCGAATATTCCGCAGTTCCATGCCATCGAACTTGATTGGACAGTGCTGCTCTTCAGCTTTGCGCTCGTCTCGCTGGCGGGGCTTACCTTCGGCGCTTTGCCGGCTCTGTGGGGGTCGAAAACCGATTTTGGCTCTTCGTTGCAGGAAAGCGGTCGAGGCAATTCGCAAGGCCCAGATCATCGGCGGGTCCGCGCAACCTTCGTGATTGTCGAGCTTGCGCTGTCCGTGATGTTGCTCGTTGGAGCTGGACTGCTGGTGCGCAGTTTCCAACGGGTCTTGAGCACCAATCCGGGTTTTCGCCCAGAACATGTATTGACCGCGTCAATTGATTTGCCTCCGGACGAGTACTCGCAAGACGTGAGAGTGGCTTCTTTTTACAAGCAGTTGATGGACAAGCTGCGTCAGACGCCGGGCATTGCCGCTGCGGGAGGTTCGACGGATCTACCTCTCCTTGGGGGTTGGACGCACGCGTTCACTGTCGAGGGTTACCGGCCGCCTCCCGGTCCTGAACTGAGCTTGTGCAATCACTCTGTCATCTTCGGAGATTATCTCCAGACCATGGGCATTCCTCTGCTTCGGGGAAGGTATTTCACCGAGCAGGACGGACCTAATTCCACACATGTACTCATCGTGAGCGAATCCTTGGCCAAGAAGTATTGGCCCGATCAGGATCCTTTGGGGAAACGCTTGAAATGGGGACCTCCGGAATCGACAGATCCTTGGCTGACCGTGGTCGGGGTAGTGGGCGATGTGAAACAGAATGCGCTCGAGACAGCGGCTGATGCGCATACCTACGAGCCTTACGCCCAGCTCGGCGCGCCGCTCTCACTTCGAGTTGCCGTGCGCGGACAGGGAAACGCCGGAGCGCTTGCAACCGACATTCGCGTCGCCACGTGGAGTCTGGACCGTCAACTCGCGCTTGGGAGCATCCGCACGATGGATCAGGTCATCAGCCGGTCAACCGAAGGCCGTCGCTTCGTCTTGTCGCTGGTGGGATCCTTCGCGGCCCTGGCTCTCTTGCTGGCAGCAATTGGCCTCTATGCAGTGCTCGCATACTCGGTAACTCGGAGAACTCATGAGCTGGGTGTGCGTATGGCATTAGGAGCGCGAGGCGCCGACGTGCTCCGCCTGGTGTTGGGTCACGGCTTGCGCGTTACGGCAATCGGAATAACTCTTGGCGTAATAGGGGCGCTCGGCTTGACACGTTTTCTTCAAAGTTTGCTGTACGAAGTGCAGCCCGCCGATCCGGCTACTTTTGCAATCGTGCTCTTGTTGATGGCCAGCGTCTCAGCGGCGGCATCGTATCTTCCTGCGCGGCGGGCCATGCGAGTTGATCCGATGGTGGCGCTGAGGTACGAATGATGACGTTGATGATCGTTCGAATCTGGGGTGCCTAGTTGGAGGAAGTATGACGCTTTGGAGCCGGATTCGTTCCTGGGCGCTCGCAAGTCTCCGTCGTTCTCGGATGGAGCGCGAGATGGATGCGGAGCTGCGATTCCATATCGAAGCACGCGCGGAAGACCTGATGCGCGGCGGCATGTCGCACCAGGAAGCACTGCGGCGCGCACGTATTGAGTTCGGTGGAATCGAGCGCGTGAAAGAGGAAGGCCGCGAAGCGCGCGGTTTGAGTTTCATCCTAAGCGTATTGCAGGACGTTCGCTATGGTCTGCGAATACTCGCGAAGAACGCCGGCTTCTCGGCCATCGCCATTCTCACACTCGCTCTCGGCATCGGCGCGAACGCAGCTATCTTTGGATTGGTGGACTCCGCGTTCTTGCGTGGCTCACCTTTCCGCGAACCGGAGCGCCTGGTCCACATCTGGACGATCGAGGACGACGGCGACCTACACACGCCCACTCCGACGCAGTATCTGACAGTCCAGAAAAAGAGTGAATCGTTCGAGCAAATCGCGGCCGCTGGATGGGCCGACTATTTCTACGGGGCGGATGGGTCCGTCTTGCAGAACTTGCCGGGGTTTCTGGTAACTCCGAACTGGCTGCCCACCCTCGGCGTTCAGCCATTGCTGGGCCGCAACTTTCGAGATGAGGAGCAGATCGCCGGCCAAGATGATGTTGTGATGCTTTCATACGACTGCTGGCACACTCGGTTTCACGCGGATCCAAGCATTGTCGGAAAGAAAATAATTTTGAACCGCCGGCCAGTCACGGTTATCGGCGTACTGCCGCAATCACTGGGTCCGTATTACCAAGAGCTTGATGTTTTCGCACCCCTCGTTCTGGACTCCTACGCAAGCCAGGGAAACGTCAGAGCGGGAAAAATGAGAGTTCAAATCATCGCGCGCCTGAAGACCGGAGTGACGCTGCAGCAAGCGCGCTCGGAAGCGGAAGTCATCGCTAGCCGGCTTAAAATCCGAGCACTCCGGCCAGTCGGGCTGGTGAGCTGGTGGTTGAAGATTTTGCCGAGATGGGCCGGCATCCCGGACCGACGATGCAGAATGCCCGGCGCGGTTTGTGGATAACAGCGGTCGCAGCGGGACTTGTCCTTCTGATCGCGTGCGCAAACGTTGCGAGTTTGCTTCTGGCCCGAGGCCTGAAGCGCCATCGGGAAGTCGCCTTGCGCGCAGCGCTGGGCTGTTCGCGGCTACGGATGATTCGGCAGCTCCTTACCGAGAGTACGCTCTTGTTTATTTTTGGCGGGAGTCTCGGCTTGCTTCTTGCTCGGTGGTCTCAGGAAATCATCACTAGGGTCGCCTCCGGAATGGTTTCAGGAACTTATCTTCAGGTCGATGCTCGGGTTTTGACGGTCAGCTTGGGAGTATCCCTACTGAGCGCCTTGGTGTTTGGCATGATTCCGGCGTTGCAAGCAACTGGATTCACTCTAAATGACACTTTGAAAGATGCGGCCGCTAACTCATCGGGCGGGCCGCGATCTCGGCGGTCCCGGAATCTCCTGGTAGCATGCCAAATCGCGCTTGGCATGGTACTGCTCGTGGGCTTCGGCTTATTGTTGCGGAGTTTTCTGCACGTGGAATCCTCTCCAATGGGGTATGACCCGCGCGATGTACTGACGGCCACCATCCGGTTGCCGGCAACGCGCTACACAACCTCATCCGATCGAGCTCGCTTGATGCGTGAGGCGACGGAGCGCGTACGTTTGATGCCGGGCGTCGAATCGGTAGGCGTCGCGAACTCACTCCCAATGGAGGGTGCCGAAGCCGCCCGGCTCAGAATGGAAGTGCCTTCCACGCAGGCGCCACCCGCGGAACAAGAAACATACTTTGTTTTAGTAAGCCCCGAATATTTTTCGACGTTGAAGGTGGCCATGCTCGCCGGGCGGCCGTTCCAGGAACAGGATGGTCAAGAGGGCGGCCCGGTTGCAATGATTAATCAAACTTTTGCCAAGACGTATTTTCAGGGGGTAAACCCCGTCGGCTCTCACCTTGCCTTTGCAGATTCGCCCACGACGTGGAGAGAGATCGTGGGCATAGTCGCCGATTTCCGGCAGCGCAATCCAGAGGAAGATTTGAGGCCGCTCGCATACTTCCCAGTAGCGCAAATGCCGCCGGGACGATGGAGCTTGGCCGTGCGAGTTCCCGCGCCTGGCGATTTGGCCAACGTAGCGCGGCGGCTCAGCAATCAGCTTGCGCCTGTGGATCCACAGCTTGAGTGGGAATTGGGCAGCATGCAACAGCAGATTCACGACTCCGAATCGCTCACCCTGCGTCGCCCGCTGATTGCCCTCCTCGCTTCCTTTGGCAGCTTGGCGCTCGTGCTGACGATCGTAGGCGTCTTCGGAGTGACCTCGTACTCCGTCTCCGAGCGCACACGAGAAATCGGCATTCGCGTCGCGCTCGGAGCGGCGCCCGGCGAAGTCGCTAGGCTGGTCTTGCGAGAAACATTTGCGGTCACGATGGCGGGCTTGGCAGTGGGCACGCTCGGCGCATGCGCGCTGGCGCGATTTTTTCCCACAGGTTCTATTGGGTGGAGCGGCTCGGGAGTTTTTCTCTACGGCGTCTCGCGAACCGACCCATTCACCTACACTTGTGTAGCCGCGCTTTTGGCAAGCGTTGCGTTTGCGGCGTCATGGCTTCCGGCTCGACGCGCTTCGCATCTCGATCCCCTGGTCGCGCTGAGGTACGAATGATGGCGCCGATGATCGCGGGCATCCGAGGTGCCAAGCTGGAGGAAGTATGACTCTCTGGAGCCGGATTCGTTCCTGGACACTCGCAACTCTCCGTCGATCTCGAATGGAAAGCGAGATGGACGCGGAGCTGCGATTCCACATGGAGGCGTTCGCCGAAGATTTGGTTCGTAGCGGGGTATCAGGCGAGGAAGCACGCCGTCGCGCGCGGATTGAATTCGGAGGCGTCGAGCGCGCCAAAGAGGAATGCCGCGAAGCGCGTGGTGCAAACTTGCTTGAATCGCTCGTGCAGGATGCTCGCTTTGGCGCTCGCATGTTGCGCAAGAATCCGGGTTTTACGGCCGCAACGGTCCTGACGCTGGCGCTCGGCATTGCATCCACCTCGGTGCTTTTCAGTATTCTCGACGGCGCCTATATCAACTTCGGGGAGACGAAGCAGGCCAATCGAGTAGTTCTGCTGACCCAGCAATTCACGAAAAGTGAATCGACCAGTTGGCGGTTTTCACCGGCGGAATATTTCGATATCAAGAGCGCCCAGGACAATGGGAACCTCTCGCGATGGTTTAGCGGGTTTTTCGCGCTCGATCATTCCGGTGCGAGCCTGACGGAGGCCACTGAAAGTGGACAGAATCCCGAGCAGGTTCCCATCGTCCGTACGACAAATAATATTTTCTCTCTCCTGGGGATCTCGCCGGCGTTGGGGCGTACGTTCACAGAGGAGGAACAGCGGCCCGGTGGTCCCGACGTTGCGGTCCTTACGTACCGGTTGTGGAACAGGCGCTTCGGCCGCGACCCCTCGATTGTTGGCCGAACGATCCGATTGGATGGCGTTCCGTACACCGTCGTAGGTGTCGCGCCGCGGCGGTTTCAACATTGGGGAGCGGACATTTATATTCCGCTGCCGCTCGACCCCGCATCCACAAACCGCTCGCAGCGCACACTCACCGTCGCAGGCGTCTTAAATGCGGGGCTCTTTCCCGAGCAGACCGCTCCGGCACTGCGTGAATTGGCCGAGCGCGTGGAAGCTGAGTACGTGTCAACAACTCCGGATTACCGTGCGCTGGTGTATGTGCCCATCGACGTGCGCAGAGCCGTTGTGGGCGACTTGAGAATCGCACTCTATGTTTTGATGGGTGCTGTGGCCTTGCTGCTGCTCATCACCGCTGCGAATATTGTCAATTTGTCGCTTGCTCGCGCAAGGGCGCGGGCGCGCGAAATCAGTACGCGGCTGGCTATCGGAGCTACGCCAGGCCGCTTGGCTCGCCAGTTCTTCACGGAAGGCGTCGTGCTTTCGGGAATGGCGGGGATTGTCGGGGCCGCCGCGGGAATTGCGGCACTTGCGCCTATTTTGGCGCTGATTCCATCCCATTACATCGGCGAAGAATCCGAAGTCCATGCGAGCCCGATGAGTTTCCTCGTCAGTGTTGGAGTCGCTCTCGTGCTTGGATCCGGTTTCGGCCTCGCCAACGCCATGTTTGTTTCGAAGCGAAGCGTTACTGGAAAAATTGGCCAAACCCGTACAGGATCAGCTGCCGATCGGCGGAGCGGGCGAGCGCGAGGGCTTCTGGTGCTTTCGGAAATGGCTCTGGCGTTCGTCGTGGTTACAGCCGCTGGATTGATGGTTCGAACGTATGGGCAGATCACCTCGATGGACCTTGGCTTTCAGCCGGATCGCGTGCTGACCATTCGCACTTCATTACCGACGTTGAGGTTCCATACAGGCGTCGAAGTGGCGAATTTCCTTACCGAACTACTTAAGCGGGTGGGTTCGCTTCCGGGGGTCGTCGAAGTGGCGGCATCCAATCGCCGGCCGATGGAGGGCGGGTCAATCGAACGGAATTTTTCGATTCCAGGGCGCCGGCTGAATACGGCCGACGGCACTGCCACGGCAAGATTGCGCGTCATTTCACCGTACTACTTTTCGGTCATTCGAACTCCGCTTCGTCGTGGCCGATTCTTCAATGATCAGGACGGTGCAGCGGCTCCTGCAGTGGCAATTGTGAACGAGAGATTCGCCCGATTGTACTTTCCAAACGAGGACGCCGTGGGTCGCGAGATCCGGCTAGCCGACAGCAACGCGAGTCCTGGCTCGCTTGATGGAGCGCCGAGAGATCGCAATATTCAAATCGCCGGCGTGGTACAAGACTCGAAGCAGTTTTCCTGGAGTGTGCAGGACGTTCTTTACGAGCCTCCGGCACCCGAGATTTATGTGCCGTTTCTGCAGCACCTGGAAGACGCGCGTGACATGGCGCTTCTCTTGAAGACGCAGGGCGATCCGGCAGCACTCACGAAAGAGGTCCGCGCTCAAGTCCGCGAGGTGGACCCGGATGAGCCGGTCTTTAGCGTCGAGACCTTGCGCGAAATAACAGAAGAGGCGCTTGGTCCCGCGCGGCTCTGCCTTCTGCTGCTCGGGATTTTCGGGTTGACCTCGATGGTTACCGCTTGCGTGGGTCTCTACGCGATTGTGTCGTACGAAGTCACGCAGCGCACACAAGAAATCGGCGTGCGCATGGCGCTCGGCGCCGAACGGCGTGATATTGCGCTTCTGGTATTACGAGAGGGATTGCTGATGGTTAGCGGCGGGCTGGCAATAGGGTTCTTAGCTTCGCTGGCAGTCACGCGCCTCATGTCCAGTTTGCTGTACGAGGTTCCCTATAATGACCTCGCGACCCTCATTGGTGTGTCCGCGCTCCTGACTGTTGTCGCGCTGATTGCGAGTTACGTCCCGGCGAGGCGGGCGACGCATGTCGACCCGATGGTGGCGCTGCGGTACGAGTGATGGCGCGAATGATCGTTGGAATCTCGGGCATCACGGTGGGGGAAACATGACGTACTGGAGCAGATTCCGGTCGTGGGCTCAGACAACTGTCCGGCGTTCGCGCATGGAAAAGGAAATGGACGCGGAGCTCAGGTTCCACATCGAGACGCTCGCTGAGGATTTGATCCGCAACGGAGTACCACGCCAGGAAGCGTTGCGGCGCGCTCGCGTCGAGTTTGGCGCTATCGAGAGGGCGAAGGAGGAGTGTCGCGAAGCGCGCGGCGCCAAAATCATCGAAACGTTGCTGCAGGACTTGCGTTACGGCGCGCGCATGCTCCGCAAAAACCCCGGCTTCACCTGCGTCGCCGTCCTTACTCTCGCTCTCGGTATCGGCGCGAATACAGCTATCTTCAGCCTCGTCGACGGCATTCTTCTTCGGCCCCTGCCGTTCGCGGCGCCTGAAAATCTCGTCAGCATTACCGGCACCTTTCCGAAGGGCGGGTTCGCCGCTATGCGCGAGCAAGCACAATCGCTCGATGTGGCTGCGTACTTTGAAGGCCACGAATTCAATCTCACTGGCCGCGGCGATCCGCTCCGTCTGTCTGGCGTGCTCGTCTCCGCTGAATTTTTCTCCGTCTTGGGAGCTCGACCCGAACTCGGTCGCGCCTTCTATCCCGGCGACGATATTGCGGGACGGGACAACTACGTCATTTTGAGTCACACCCTTTGGCAACAGCGCTTCGGTTCCGATCCCTCGATTCTTGGCCATTCTATCGAGCTCGAAGGGGTGAGCCGTCAAGTAGTAGGCGTGATGCCCGCGGAATTCACTTTCCCCTCTGCCAAAACTCAGGTCTGGATTCCTCTCCACAACGATCCTCGCGACACCGTGGCGTATTGGGCCGGCGATTTCATGCCCATCCTTGGCCGCCTTCGTCCGGGCTCAACCATTCCTCAGGCCCGCGCCGAAATCCGCATGTTTCAGTCGCGCGTATTTCAATTATTCCCGTGGCCCATGCCCGCAGACTGGAACGCCGATATCAGCGTCGTTGAACTGCGCAATGGCATGGTCGCGGACGTGCGCAGCCGTCTTTTCTTGCTGCTGGGTGCGGTCGGTCTGATTCTTCTCATCGCTTGCGTCAACGTCGCCAATCTCGCGCTTTCCCGCGCCGCCACGCGCGAAAAAGAAATCGCGGTGCGCACCGCCATGGGGGCGGAACGCAGCCGCGTCGTCCGGCAACTCCTGACGGAAAGCGTATTGCTCGCTCTCTTGGGCGGCTTGCTGGGAATTGCGCTCGCCACCGAAGGTTTGCACTTGTTGAAGGCGGCGCTTCCGGCGGACACGCCCCGTCTCGCCGATGCGCATATCGACTGGCGCGTTCTCGCATTCACCGGAGGCCTCGCCATCCTTACGGGGCTCCTCTTCGGGCTTGCACCTGCGCTTCATTCTTCGCGCGCCGTGCTCGCCCAGTCCCTCAATGCGGCCACGCGCGGCGCAAGCGTTTCCATTTCGCAACGGTTGCGCAGCGCACTTGCGATTGCCGAGATCGCTTTCGCCGTACTTCTCGTCATCGCCGCCGGTTTGCTCATCCGTAGTTTTGTGGCCCTCTCGCGCGTCGATCCGGGCTTTCGCGCCGAGCGCATCCTTACGGCGCGGATCACTCCCAATCAGGCGTTCTGCAGCGATCCTGCTCGGTGCATCTCGTTCTACCGCGAACTCCTTGATCGCATGCAGGCCATTCCCGGCGTCAATTCCGCCGCTGTCGTCAATACGCTGCCTCTCGGCGGCCGCGTCGCGAAGCGCTCTCTCGAAATCGAAAATGAGGCTGTGCCCCCCGGCGAAGCCATGCCGCTTTTCTGGATGGACGTCGTGACGCCTGATTATCTTCAAGTCATGAAGATTCCTGTCGTCGCCGGCCGGGGATTCACCTCTGCGGACAATTCCGGCGACCCTCTCGTCGCTCTGGTGACCGCCTCCACCGCGCGTCGCTTTTGGCCCGGACACAGTCCGATTGGTTCGCACGTTCGTCTAAGCGGTGACAAAGACTGGCGCACCGTCGTGGGGATCGTTTCCGACGTCCGCGCTTATGATTTGCAAAAAAATGCTCCCGATTGGATCAACGGCACAATCTACTTCCCATACGCCACAAACGCCACGCTTGAAGGCGGCCGCGTGCCCTCCGACATGACCGTAGTCGTTCAATCCAAGCTGGACGAAGCTCAGCTTCAAAATGTTCTTCGGAGCACGATCGCCAGTCTTAATCCGGAAATCCCCGCGAGTGAAGTTAAGCCGATGCGTGCCGTTGTCTCTGAGTCCGTTTCTACTCCGGCCTCCACAACCGTTCTTTTCGTCGCGTTTGCGGGGCTCGCCCTGGTTCTCGGCCTTATCGGCATCTACGGCGTTCTCTCGTTTCTTGTCTCCAGGCGCACTCGCGAAATCGGCATCCGGCTCGCTCTTGGAGCGCAGCGCGGCGATGTCTTGTGGCTCGTCATGAAGGAGGGCGCGAAATTCTCATTCATTGGTATCGCTCTCGGCCTGGCTTCGGCTCTCGCCATCACGCGCGTCCTTGCCAGCGAACTCTACGGCGTTAGCCCCGCGGACCCGGCCACCTTCATCGCCGCCGCAGCCCTCATGGCCGCCGTCACCCTTCTCGCCTGCTACATCCCCACGCGCCGCGCCATGCACGTCGATCCCCTCGTGGCATTGCGCAACGACTGACCTCGTTAGAACTGTTTTACAGCCAAATCCTGCGGCCCGGATCCAACGGGAATCATAGTCAGCAGACTGTTCGTACGCACGCGAATCACGGCAACATCGCCGGATCCTTGATTCGCGACGATCAGTAAATTTTCGTCGGGATCGAAGCGCATCACGCCCGGAGACTGCCCTGCTTGAATTGGAAACTCCTTTCCTGTGCCGGGCTCACGCATCACGCGGCGGTTCGGCAGGTCCACCGGAATGATGTGCCCCATCGCGCTGTCCGATACGTAGAGCGTGTTTCCGTCTGCGCTCAAGACGCCCCGCGTGGGCGCCGACCCCAGCACCATGTAGTCGCCCACCTCGTGCGTCCAAGTGTTGATGACCTGGAGCCCGTGAGCCTCCGGCGAAATCACATAGAGCTCGCCGCCGTCCGGCTTGAGCAACATATCCGAGGGATTCCCATCCAGTTCGAGGTTCGTCACCAGGACGCTTCTCCGCAAATCGACAACGGAAAGGCGATGTTCCGTGCGGCTCAGAACAAACGCCAGACTGCTATCGGGAAGGATCGCGACTCTTTCCGGCTGCTTGACGATTCCTATCGTGTTGCGAAGAGTTAGCGTGGCCGCATCATGGATCCCCAGCGTGGCATCGCGATGATTCAGGACTAGCACGCTCTTTCCGTCTGGCGTCACTTGCGCGAGAACTGGTTCGCCACCCGTGCGCGTCCGCGCCAGCACATTCCGCGATTGGCAATCGATGGTCAGCAGGGTGTCCGATCCCGCTGACGTCGTGTACAAGCGGCTGCCATCCGGCGAAAAATCGATCGCGTAGGGAAGCGGCCCTACAGGAATGCGCCCGCTGACCTGGTTCACCCGCGCATTGATCACCCAAACGTATCCGCCTGCTGAACTCACGCCCCAAACTTCGGCTCGTGCCGGGTGCTCACGCATCCCCGATAACCCCGGCCCAATCGGAATGCGCGCAGCAGCGGCGAGCTTCACAAGATCGATGACCGTTACGCTTCCATCCGCGGTAGATGCGTACGCGCACAATCGCAAGCCTGGCCGCAGAAAAGATGGCCGCTGCTCGCGGAGAAGCAGCACCACGCCCGCAATCAGCAGGACGCCCAGTAAGAAGAACACGCGGAAGTTACGCGGCCTATTCATGAGTCAGATGGATTGTTGCATGTAGTTTGAGGAATTGGTCAGAAATCCAATCATCCGAGAGAAAGAAAAACTGCAGGTCACAAAATACCGCAGAGAAATCCTCAATTCACTTCGCGTCCCAAGACCGCCGCGATCTGCCGTACTTCTGCGACGAGTTCGGTGAACTCTTCCGGCAATATCGATTGCATCCCATCGGAAAGCGCCTTATCCGGTTCGTGGTGCACTTCGACGAGCAATCCATCCGCGCCGACAGCGATGGCCGCGCGCGAAAGCGGCAAAACCTTGTGCCGCTTGCCCGTTCCGTGCGACGGATCGACCAGAATCGGCAAATGGCTGCGTTTTTTGACTGCGGGGACGACTGCCAGGTCCAGCGTGTTGCGCGAAAAATCCGAAAACGTCCGCACGCCGCGCTCGCACAGCATCACGTTGTAATTCCCCTCGGACAAAATATATTCCGCCGCCATCAAAAACTCGTCCAGCGTCGCCGACATACCCCGCTTCAAAAGCACCGGCTTTTTCGCCCGCCCCGCACGTTTCAGCAGCGAAAAATTTTGCATGTTGCGCGCGCCAATCTGAATCACGTCGGCGTATTCTTCGACCAAATCCAGACTCTCGTTGTCGATAGCTTCAGTGATAATTCCGAAGCCATAGGTCTCCCGTACCTTGGCCAAAATTTTCAAACCCGGCTCGCCCAGCCCCTGAAAACTGTAAGGCGAAGTCCTCGGCTTGTAAGCCCCGCCGCGAAACAACCGCGCGCCTGATTTTTTCACGCGTTCCGCGATCGCCAGACACTGTTCTTCCGTCTCCACCGCGCAAGGCCCCGCCACCAGCGCGATCATCTTTCCGCCGACGACCACCTCTCCGCCCGGCACCGGAATCCGTAGTACGCTGTCCTCTTCCTTCGCGTCGCGACTCACCAGCTTGTACGGTTTGCTGACGGGGATGCACTCCACCACTCCCGGCAACGATTCCAGCACTCCGAGGTCAATCGCTCCCTTATTCCCGGTAATCCCAATCGCCGTTCGAATCGTCCCCGGAATCGGGTGCGCCTTCAGCCCCAGGCTTTCAATGCGCTCGCACACGCCACGAATTTGCTCTTCGGTAGCGTGCGACTGCATGACAACGAGCATCGGCGGTTCCCCAGTCCCGTCAGTAGACTACGAGCAATCCAGTAGTCTACGGCAAGCCGCCGTGAAGCCGCAAATAAACGAACGATTCGAGTTTTACAAAAGGAAAGTGCTCAGGCAGGCTTCGTCGCCGCACGCCGTCCGCGGTAGAAGCCCCACGCCACGATAACCGCGGCCAGCACACTCAAGCAGATTGTGACCATCGACCAGAACGCGACCGTCGCGTCCACTCCCAGCATGTATTCCGGGACGGCAATCAGGCACCACAGTGCATCCGTTATCCGCCGCTCGTCTTCCCCCATGTAACTTGAAACGCGAAACTCCGCCAAGGCTCGTTGAAACGGCAGAAAACACACCACAAAAGCCCCGCTCGCAACAAGCATCGTTGCCGGACCATAGTCCGCCGCGAAGCACGCCCCCCGCCGCCAAATTGGCTGTCGCTTTCCGTTTTTGCGGGATTGCAGCTCTACCATCAAAATCCCAGCGAGGGCTGCAATTCCCGCAATTCCCCCCAAAATTCCAGATCCCTGCACCAGCATAGCTTCCCAACGCAGAGCGCGCGCCCGTTCCTGCCGTCCGGGGCCGTCGTACTGAAGTCTGCGAAAGCCCTCATCGATTGCCGCGGCTTTCGAAGCCGCTATCCGTGCCTCTTCGGTTTTCCCCTCGCTTGTGTAAACTTCCGCAAGTTCCCGCAGCGCGTTCCGCGAAAGCGTCATCCCGATCAGTTTCTCGAGCCACGCGCCGCTGGAATCCCCCATCCGCGTTCCAAACTCGGCCACCTGGTTGGCCAGTCTTTCAGCTTCTTGCCGATCGCCCGCTGCCTGTGCTTTTTTCGCCTCATGGATCTGCATGTCTCCATAAACTCTCACCAGCCGCAAATCCGGAATGGCGTGCGACCACATCCCGACAAGGAAAATCTCCGGCGCCAGATTTCGGTCGCGCTCCCAGGCCATCCGTATCAGCTGAAAATGCTTCTGCAGGTAGCTATCGTACTTCGGCGCTGCGTACGCCTTTTCCATCAACGCCACCCACTGCGGATTATTCGCGAGCCCTGCGTAGTCCTTGTCCGCATAGTGCGGGATGACTTTCGGCTCTGCCACCGCATTCGCCTCTAGCAAAAGCGGCACTGCGTTATCCGGATCAGCCGCGCGCAGTCGGTCCAGCCATTCTTGTCGAGGCGGGTCGCCGCCAAGCGAATGGTTTCTCGCACCATAGACCCACATGTACGACACATCCAACGCCACCGCCTTTTCCACCAAGTCCTGCGCCCGCCCGGAATCTCGCGTGCTCAACGCCACAAACGCCAGCATCGCGGCATCTTTTTGCCTCTCCGCGCGCGCCGCAAGGTCCTCCAGCTTCCGCTCATCGGAATTCGTCATCATGAAGCCCTGCCAGCTCGCACGCACCGTTCGAATCGCCTCTCGTCCCTCAGGCAAAGTCAACAGCAACGCCGCCGCTGCCAAAACCGCTGCCGTAAACACGCGCGATCGCTTCGGAAACAGCGAAGGTCCCTCCGGCCCGCCCGCGCCGGGAAGGGAACTGCCCGCCGGAAGTTTCATCCACTTCCAGACAGTCGAAAGCACCGAACGCGTAAAGAACATGATTCCTCCGAGCGACCACCGAACTGTTTCAAACGCACTCGCCGTCTCATCAATCTCCGCAGCTAGCGCCAGTCCCCACACGCGACTCTCTTCTGGCCAATAGTGCACGGCACATCCAAGCGCCCATCGCGCGAGCCGAGCCGCCGCCGGATTCTCTTGTTTAGCCACGCTCACGCCTCGCTCCCCGCAGGCTTCCAAAACCGCCGCTCCTGCGCCGCGCGAATTTCCTCCCGAGCCCACTCCCGCGCGGTTCCAGAGAGCCGGTAAAGATGTCGCGGCGGCCGCCCAGGCGTTTTCACTTCCTCCCATCGAGTCTCGAGCCAATGCAGCTTTTCCAGCCTCATCAGAATGGGGTAGAGCGTCCCTGAAGGAATGCCCGTGCTCTGGCTCAAGGAATACCCATGAAGCCAGTTTCCCGGACGCGCCAGGAGAGCATCGAGCACGTCCAAAGTCTGCCGCGAGAGCCGTATTCGCACGCCCATACTTACAACTCTACATAGGTAGATATGATTGTCAAGCTCCCCTTCTCCCTCCTCCACCTACCCGTTACCCCTCTTTCCCCGTTTTTTCCGCTGCTCCCGCTCTCCCTCTGCCGTTTTGCCCCCTGTGCTAGAATAAATGGTTTAAGGACAAGCCGATTTTTTCTATGGGAACGCCCGAACAACCTGTCACCGGTCTATCCGAATTCGATCCTGAAGACGAGTACCGCCCGGAACCCGAGCCTGAGCCGTTGCCTCCCACGTGGATGGACGGCAGCCTTCGCATCGGCATCCACGCGTCCATCGCGGGAAGTTACGTCAACGCGCTCGAAGCCGCCCGCAAGCTGGGCTGCAACTCCCTACAAATTTTCTCTTCAAGCCCCCGCATGTGGCAGGGCGGCCCAGCGCGCATTCCCGAAGTAGACGCCGCCGCTTTTCGCGCGCGCCGCGCCGAACTGGGCCTCGGCCCGCTCGTTATTCACGCGAACTATCTGATCAACCTGGCCGCCGCGCAGCCCATGCTGCGCACGCGCTCGATTCAAGCCTTCCACGATGAAATCGTACGCAGCATAGCTCTCGACGCGGATTTTCTCGTTGTTCACCCCGGCTCCCGCGGCGAAGCCACTCCCGAGCAGGCCGTCAGCACTGTCATTGAATCCGTCAAGCAAGGATCCAAACGCGTCACACTCGGCAACCTGCGCATCCTCATCGAAAACACCGCAGGAATGGGCGTCGCGGTTGGTTCGCGTCTCGAAGAAGTTTCCGAAATCCTGGCGGGCCTGAAAGATGTCCCCGCCGCCGCGTGTCTGGACACCGCGCATCTCTTCGCCGCCGGCTACGACATCAGGACCGAAACTGGACTGACCTCCACGATCGATCTAATCGACTCGACCATCGGACTCGATCGCGTGCCCGTCTTCCACGCCAACGATTCGAAAATTCCGCTCGGCGGCCGCGTCGATCGCCACGAAAACATCGGCGAAGGCAAAATCGGCGCCGAAGCTTTTCGTCGCATCCTGACTCATCCGAGACTCGGCGCATCATCTCCTGAGGGCCTAACAGGCCGCGCCTTCGTCCTCGAAACACCCATCGATCGACCCGGCGATGATCGCCGCAACGTCGCCAAGCTGTGGGAACTCGCCGGACTGAGCGAGCAGGCCCCGCCAGCCGAAAAAGGTTTCTCGATGCTGACCACCGCCATCAAAAAAGTCCAAATGAAAACAGCCGCAACCGCCAGAAACGCGGAGCGCCGTAAGAAAACCTTAGAAGCGTCCGCGGCGTCTCGGTCAGGTGAACCGAAAAAGAAATCGAAACCCGCGGCAAAAAAAGCTAAAGCGGCAAGCAAATCCAAAAAATCGCGCAAGACCAAGAGGGGATAGCGAGGCGTGGCGGACTACAACCCACAAGAAATCGAAGCCAAGTGGCAAAAGCGCTGGGCCGAAGCCCGCGTGTTCGAAACGGAAGCCGACTCTTCAAAGCCAAAGTATTACGTCCTCGAAATGCTGCCGTATCCTTCCGGCACGATGCACATGGGACACATGCGCAATTATGCGATCGGCGATGTCGTCGCCCGCGTCAAGCGCATGCGCGGTTTCAACGTCCTCCATCCCATGGGCTGGGACGCCTTCGGTCTGCCCGCCGAAAACGCCGCTATCAAAAACATCACGCACCCCCGCGTCTGGACCAACAACAACATCGCCGAATTCCAGAAAACGCTTCGGCGCTTCGGCTTCAGCTACGACTGGCGCCGCGAAATCTCCACCTGCGAGCCCGAGTATTACCGCTGGAACCAGTGGTTTTTTCTGCGCATGCTCGAACGCGGACTCGCCTACCGCAAAAAGAGCCGCGTGAACTGGTGCCCCAAGTGCTGCACCGTCCTCGCAAACGAGCAAGTCATCAACGGTGGCTACTGCTGGCGCCACGAAGACACCCTCGTCGAGTCCCGCGAGCTCGAGCAATGGTTTCTCAAAACCACGGCCTACGCCGATCAACTCGTCGATGATCTAAAGCAACTCGAAGGTACCTGGCCTGAGCGCGTCATCACCATGCAACGTAACTGGATTGGCCGGTCGCAGGGCGCGCGCGTCAAATTTGAAGTCGCCGATCTCTCCAGCGTCAAGCCGATAGAAATCTTCACCACGCGCATTGACACGATCTACGGTGCCACTGCCATCATCCTCGCCCCGACACATCCGCTCGTCACGCGGCTCCTGCAAGGTTCTCCGGTCCGAGAGCAAGCCGAGCCCCAGCTCGCGCAAATGCGTCAAACTTCGGTCAAAACAGAAGATCTCGCTACCGCCGAAAAAGTCGGCTTTTTCACCGGCCGCCAAGCCACCAATCCCTTCAGCGGTGAAAAAATCCCCATCTGGGTCGGCAATTTCGTGCTCATGGAATACGGCACCGGAGCCATCATGGCTGTGCCTGCCCACGACCAGCGTGACTTCGAATTCTGCCGCAAGTATCTCTTGCCCATTCGCGTGGTCATCCAGCCAATCGCAGGCGAGCCTCTCGTCGAAGAAAAAATGACCGTGGCTTTCGAGGAGCACCAAAACGGCAAGCTCGTCAATTCCGGCCCTTTCGACGGTCTTTCTCCCGACGAAGCCATAGTCAAAATGACCGCCTTCGCCGAGAAAAAGGGCTTCGGCAAAGGCGAAGTCGTCTTCCGCCTGCGTGACTGGGGCATCTCTCGACAGCGCTACTGGGGTACTCCGATTCCGGTAGTTTATTGCCCGGACCACGGCCTGCAACCCGTCCCGGACAATGACCTTCCCGTCTTGCTGCCGCCCAATCCAAAGCTCACGGGCGAAGGCGAATCTCCGCTCGCCGCAACTCCGGAATTCGTTAACACAACATGCCCAAAATGCGGCGGCCCGGCCCGCCGCGAAACCGACACGATGGACACCTTCGTCGACTCCTCGTGGTATTTTTACCGCTACTGCGACCCGCACAACGACAAAGCACCGTTCGATTCCGCAAAAGTGGTCTATTGGTTTCCCATCGACCAGTACATCGGCGGCATCACCCACGCCATCCTGCACCTCCTTTATTCGCGCTTCTGGTGCAAAGTAATGCGCGATCTGGGTCTCGTCAATCACAACGAACCCATCTCGAGGCTCTTCACACAGGGTATGGTGCTGAAGGGCGGCGTGGCTATGTCAAAGAATCGCGGCAACGTTGTCGGTGCGATTGATATGGCGGAGAAATACGGCGCCGACACCGGCCGCCTCTACACCCTCTTCGCCGCCCCTCCCGATAAAGACCTCGAGTGGAGCGAAGAAAGCATCGAAGGCTCCTGGCGCTTCCTGAACCGCGTCTTTCGGCTGATCGACAAACACGCCCCAGCCATTCGCGAAACCAAGAACTGGAATCTCGACCCGAAGGAAATGTCTGACAAGGAACGCGACCTGATCCGGATCACCTATCAAACGATGACTAGGGTCACGCAAGACTTCGAAAAGCGCTGGCACTTTAATTCCGCGATCGCCCAAATCATGGAATTAACGAATGAGATCTATCTGGCCGAACCTCTCGAAAACGGAGTGCGCCCCGAAATACGCAAAGAGGTCCTCCAGATCCTAACGCTGCTCCTCGCCCCGATGACCCCTCACATCGCCGAAGAAATGTGGGAAATGCTGGGCAAAAAGGATGGTCTCTGGAACGCTCCCTGGCCGGTCCTGCTCGACGAACAACTAGAGCTTGCGAAGGATGACGAAGTCGAAATCCCAGTTCAGGTAAACGGCCGCGTCCGCGCCACGCTAAAAGTGCCAGTGGGGCTGAGCGAATCCGACGTAGTCGCCAAAGCTGTGGCCGATCCGGCCGTAGCCCGCCACATCGACGGTAAGAGCATCATCAAGGTCATCTTCGTCCCCAACAAACTCCTGAACCTGGTGGTCAAGTGATTCGCGTTCCCCACAAACGCCTCATCGTGAAAGCTGTTCTGCCGATTTCCTTGATCTTGGCCTCAGGTGTCCGTGCCGCCGATTCTCCGAGTCACCCAAGGTGGGCAGTACGCGTATCTTCTGACGGCCATCCTTCCGTTATCGACGAGCCGAATTGCCATCCCCTCGATTACTTTGCGCACGATCTCAGCCATTACAACTACAAACATCCTCTTGACCGGAAGCAACTGAGCTTTCTTCAAGATACGTTTTCGTCGCGGCCGATCTCGGAAATTGGTGGATTCAAAGTCCTCCAGCTAGAGCACCTTATTAACGACCATGACCTCACGGTGAAAATCCTCGTTGTTCAACGAACACGCGGTGAGTTTTGCGAAATTTATCATCAAGAGTGGCTCGCAGGGCTCTACCAGGAAGTCCTTCCAGCACAGGTGTCGGAGGTCGGATCAGACACAATTCTGTCTACGGCGGACCCTGTCACCGGCAACGGCAACTGGCGCGACGACCACTATTGGACCTTCGACAAGGATGGCCCGATCGATCTAGAGGTGAATGACAAGATCTCTGAAACACAAAAAACACTTCTGCCGAAAGGGGTGATTGTTATGAACGGTGGCGGATTCGATCTTCTAACACTCACATATGCCATGCCTGTTTGGAAATCGAGCGATGCGCACTGTTGCCCCACAGGCGGTAGTATTGAAATAAAGTTTGCCCTGAAAGACCACCAGTTGGTCGTTGTCAGTCAGAGCTACAAAGAGAAGTAGCTGGGGAGGAGTACGATGGCAACAGGAGCCGCAATGACGGAACAGCATCAAAAGCCAAAGTCCGAACTAGGCGGCGTAGTCGTCCTCGATTTCGGCGGCCAATACACCCAGCTCATCGCCCGCCGCATCCGCGAACAAAACGTCTTCTCCGCCATCCTCCCCTGCACAGCCACGCTCGAACAAATCCGCCAATTCGCCCCCGCAGGCCTAGTCCTCTCCGGCGGCCCCAGCTCCGTCTACGACACCGACGCCCCCAAGTGCGATCCCGCCATCCTGGCCATGGGCATCCCCGTCCTGGGCATCTGCTACGGCATGCAATGGATTACCCACGCTCTCGGCGGCAAAGTAGAGAAAGCCCAACGCCGCGAATACGGCCGGGCCCATCTGAAAGTGAACTGTGCAAAGGGGCCGAACGAATCGCACCTTTACGCCGGCGTCCCCGAATCCCTCCGCATCTGGAACAGCCACGGCGACCACGTCCGCGAACTCCCCAAGGGCTTTTGCGCCACGGGCCATACCGACAACGCCATTGCCTCGCTGGAAGATCCCCAGCGAAAAATTTATGCCGTGCAATTCCACGTCGAAGTAAACCACACCGAACGCGGCACCGAACTCCTGCGCAACTTCCTCTTCCGCGTCTGCAAAGCCGAACAGAAATGGAGCGGTTCCGCGTTCATCCAGGAAACCATCGAAGGCATTCGAACGAAAGTCGGCCAGGGCCGGGCCATCTGCGCCCTCAGCGGGGGAGTCGATTCCACGGTAGCCGCAGTCCTGGTTCACCGCGCCATGGGCGACCGCCTGACAAACATCTTCGTAAACACCGGGATGCTTCGTAAAAACGAATTTGTGGACACTTTGGAGATGCTCCGAGGCCGCCTCGGCCTGCGCGTCATCGGCGTCGACGCCTCGGACCGCTTCTTAAACAAGCTCGTCGGCGTCACCGATCCCGAACAAAAACGCAAAATCATCGGCAGGGAATTCATCGCCGTCTTTGCCGAAGAGGCCCAAAAGCTCCAAAAAGGCGAAGCCCACGGCGAGATTGCCTGGCTCGTCCAAGGAACTCTCTACCCAGACGTAATCGAGTCGGTCTCCGTCAAAGGCCCCTCCGCCACCATTAAGACCCACCACAATGTCGGCGGCCTCCCTGAAAACATGCCATTTGCACTCATCGAGCCCCTCCGGGACCTCTTCAAGGACGAAGTCCGCCGTATCGGCAAAGATCTCGGCCTCCCGGAGGAGATTCTTCTGAAACACCCGTTTCCCGGCCCGGGCCTCGCCGTTAGACTCCTCGGTGAGATCACGCGTGAACACCTTCACACTTTGCAGGAGGCAGACGCCGTTGTTGTCGAAGAGATACGTCGCGCCGGACTCTATAGTAAAGTTTGGCAAGCCTTCGCCGTACTGCTCCCCGTTCGAAGCGTCGGGGTTATGGGCGACTACCGGACTTATGGACTCACTGTCGCCGTCAGAGTTGTCGAATCCGACGATGCCATGACCGCCGACTGGGTCCGCCTCCCAGGCGAAGTTCTGGAGCGCATTTCCACGCGCATCGTCAATGAGGTGCGTGGTGTGACCCGCGTGGTTTACGACATTAGCTCGAAGCCACCGAGCACGATTGAGTGGGAGTAAGTTCCAACATGGAACAGACGCATCTTCAAGAGGGAATTGATCTTAGCCGCGGGGAAGAACATTCTTCTGAGGTTTTGCTACCGCAAAAAGTGTACAGGCCGCGCAGGGACGGGACGCGGCCTATCCAGGAGTTCCCATTCGTTTGACAACAAGCTCTGAAAAACTAGCTGCAGAACTAGCGGTTAGCCATTTTCTGCGCCATGTACAGAATGAGCTTGCGGTCCCCTTCCTCAACCTTCCCGAGCAAGCGGCGAAGCTTGTTGAGAAAGCGTGCGTCTTTGCCTACGCTTCCCCACGCGATGTCATCCGACGACTTCCGCTTCGGGAGATTCGGCAACTGCGGCGGCTCTTCGCCGTCATAAAAGAGTTGATAGAGTGGGCACTCGAGAGCACGCGCAAGTTTCTCCAGCGTTTCGATGGCCGGTACTGTATGGCCATTCTCTACGCGGGAAATATAACAACGAAGCAAACCTGTTCGCTTCTCGATGTCGCCCTGGGAGAGTTTCTTTTCTTCGCGGAGTGCGCGAAGACGGTCACCTATAATCATGGCGGCATTATTCCATGTAGGTACCGGTCTAGCAAGAAGAAACTTGCCACCCGCCGATTGAAACAGTTGATGCAGGCCGGGGAAACCAGGCTACACAGCTAGGGGAAACCACGCTACATTAGACGTAACCGGAATGACATGGCACGCGTCCCAAAAGTAGAACCTCTGGGTGTACCCGCCGCTCCGGCGGGCACCAAGCCGTCTGGCACCAAGGCGCCGGGCGCTGTGGACGACCGGGACCTTGTCCGGCGGGCACAGGGCGAAGACCAGGAGGCTTTTGAGGAACTCATACGCCGCCACCAGCACCGTGTGTTTGCGGTCGCTGGGGGCATTTTGCGGCGCCGCGAAGATGTAGAGGACATCGCGCAGCAGGTTTTTGTGAAGGCCTATTTCTCGCTGAAGCGCTTTGACCAGCGGGCTGCTTTCAGCACTTGGTTGTACAAGATTACCGTGAACGAGTGCTGGGATCTGTTGCGAAAGAAAAAAGTCCGGCCCCTGGTTTATGAGTCGGACTTAAGCGAAGAGCAAGCCCGGCAAGTGATCGCTGCCGAGGAAAAAGGCGGCGGCGGTCCGGACATCAGCGACAGGCTGGAAGCCCGCGAACGTGTCGAGCGGCTCTTGGAAGGACTCGATGAGCGCGACCGCCTGATGCTGATTCTGAAAGAAGTCGAAGGCTTTGCGGTCGAAGAAATTGCGCAAGTTTTGGATTTGAATGCGAACACGGTGAAAGTGCGCCTCTTCCGCGCGCGCCGCAGGATCGTGACGAAAGTCCGGAAGCGTGGCGAAGGATAGCGGCGCCGGAGCGAGATGAACTGGCGAAGTGAAGGACCGAGGGAAGTGACTGCGAGATGAAATTATTCTGCTCGCTATTGATTTTGGAGGCCGGAAAGATTAGATAGTTTGTGGAAGGCACTGAAGGAGTCTCGAATGAAAAATTTTCTTGGGATGCGCAAGGTCGGATGTCGCGAGTTTCAGTCGCAACTCGAGGACGCTGCGAGCACCGCTCCTGGCGCGAAAGAATTCTCGGAGTTGCTGGCCGCCGCGCCTGCCGCGCTGAAAGAACATGCAGCCGCCTGCTCCAAGTGCCGCTCTGCCGCCGAAAATATTCTTGCGGCGCGCGCGCTCCTGGCAGAACTGCCCTCGAGTGCCACCATGGCCCGACCGTGGTTTGCACCGCGCGTAATGGCCGCGATCGCAGCGCGCAAAGCCGAACTCAGCCGCGCCGCGGACACCTGGACTTTTCTTCCGAAGCTCGCCGCCCGCCTCACTTGGGCCTCTTCCGTAGCATTGCTTCTGGCCAGCGCCTGGCTGTACCAAAGGCCGGCAACCGCGCCGTCCACTGCCACCTCTGCGAAGGCAGTAGCGACAGACATCACCGGCGATCCAGACGTTGAACCTGCCTCGCAAACCAATGTGGATGACGAATTTTTGCTGAGCCTTGCGGAGAAGCAGCACCGATGAATGAGAACACTGCAAAGCGTCGCGCTGCATTTTGGGTCGCCGCCGTTTTCGTGCTTGGCGTAGCGCTTGGCGGCGTCTTCGGTTATTTCTATGGTCACCGCGGTACCGTCGCGGCCGCTCCACCTCCACTGAGTGACGCGGAACGCCACGCAAAACGGCTCGATGAGCTGACGCGTGAGCTAGGCCTCAACGACTCGCAGCGCCAGCAAATGGACTCGCTGCTGACCCAGGTCCACGCCGACTTCCAATCCGTCCGCGGCAAAAACGCGCAGCAGCTCGAGACGGACCTAGATCAGGAACGCCAGAAGAGCCGCAACCAGATCCGCGCGCTCCTTACTCCCGAGCAGAAACCGAAATTCGAGGAACTCGTCAAGCGGGTCGACGAAGAGAGAAAGCGGAACACTCCTCCTCCGCCGCGCTGACGCGACGCTTGTGAAAATCAGCTTCGGCTTGCGTCATCGCGCAACGGTTTCATCGCGCAATGCCAGGCTCGCGAGAACTTCCCACTGGGCTAGTTCTGTTATCCTCGTTCCTCCGCGTTCCCTCGAATCATTTGCACTCACACTTTTACGATGAGTTTGCCGGTGTTGCCGCCGGTGAAGAGCATGTTGATGGCGTCGGGGGCTTTTTCGAGGCCCTCGACCACCGTTTGGCGGTCTTTTAGCTTGCCCATCATTTTCCATTTGCCCAGTTCCGTGGCGGCTGCGGTGAAGCGTGACGCATAATCCATTATGAGAAAACCCTCTACTTTCAGGCGTTTGACGATCAGAATGTCTAGGTTCCTGAGGCCAGAGGTTTCCTTTGTGTAGCCCGAGATGAGGCCGCAGAGGGCCACGCGGCCATGCAGATTCATGCGCTTGAGAACCGCCTCCATGATTTCTCCGCCGACATTTTCGTAATCGATGTCGATCCCGTTGGGCGTTGCCGCTGCCAGCTTTTCTTTCCAATCGGGGTGTTTGTAGTTGATGGCGGCATCGAAGCCTAGTTCATCGGTGAGCCATTTGCATTTTTCGTCGGTGCCTGCAATGCCGACGACGCGACAACCGAAAATCTTTCCGATTTGGCCGGCCACGCTTCCGGTAGCGCCAGCGGCTGCGGAGACGACCAGCGTCTCGCCTTTTTGCGGCTTGGCGATTTCGGTCATGCCGAAGTAGGCGGTCAGACCGGTCATGCCGAGCACACCGAGGAAGAGCGTGTCGGACACGAAGGGAATCGATGGCACTTTTTGGAAGGGAAATTTCGATTGCGCCTCGATCACGACGTATTCCTGAAAGCCGGTGAGGCCTACGATCTTGTCGCCTTTTTTGAATTGCGCGTGGCGCGATTCGATCACTTCCGCGAGGCCGCCCGCGCGCATCACGTCGCCGATGGCTACCGCTGGCAGATAGCTGTCTACCGCCATCCAGACGCGCATGGTCGGATCGACAGAGAGGTACTTCACTTTGGCTAGTGCTTGGCCCTCTTGCAGCTCGGAGACTGGCGATTCAGTGAGTTGGAGATCGCCCGGCGCGAGCAAGCCTTTGGGACGCGCTTGCAGACGAAGTTGACGGTTCAATGTTGTCACTTAGCGCTCTCCAAATATTTCGGCATGCATATTGTGTTGCAACCCGCACAGCCACGATTGCCTGTGCCGCCTAGAACGGAATGTCCTCGTCAGAGATTTCGGGGCCGCTGGGGGCTTGGCTGCCGCCATAGGAGTCTTCGGCGGGGGCGGCGTGGGCTTCGACGTCATCGCCGCCGGAACGGCCTCCTCCGGCCCCAGCTGCAGCGGCATCGCTGCGGCCGCCTAGCATGCGGAAATTGCTGGCGACAATTTCGAAGCTGGTGCGCTTTTGGCCTTCTTTGTCTTGCCATTCGCGGGATTGGATGCGCCCTTCGATAAAGATGAGCGAGCCCTTCTTTAGATATTGCTGGGCGATTTCGGCTTGCTTGCCCCAGACGACGATTTTGTGCCACTCGGTGCGTTTTTGTTTTTCACCGTTGCGGTCTTTGTAGGTTTCGTCGGTGGCGACGGAAAAATTGGCTACGGCTTGGCCGCCGCCGGTGTAACGGGTTTCTGGATCGCGGCCTAAACGGCCCACGAGAATGACTTTATTCACGGACATAAACGATTTCCCCCTGCCGCCGTGACAATAGCAGAAAGGCGGGAGAGAGGCAAAAGACAGTAGCCTGTGGCGAGTCTGCGGAATTCTGACGTAAAGTGGCATGATGCAAGTCGAGATTGCCTGCTAGGATCGGCGGAAGCCATGAGTCAGGTGCCAGTCTGGTTTGAACGCAAGTTTGCGTTTTCGTTTCCGGTGGAGTTGTATCCGAATGTATGCGCACGGTTGCGCGGGACTCCGGCCAGGCTGGAAGAGGCGCTTCGTGGGCGTTCGCGCGAAATCTTGATCAGAAAACCACAGGAAAAATGGTCGGCTCAGGAACATGCCGGTCATTTGCTGGACCTCGAGACTCTGTGGCTGGCGCGCGTGGGGGATTACATGGCGAGCAGCGAGCAACTCACGGTTGCGGACTTGCGGAATCGAAAAACCGATGAAGCGAACCATAACGCGCGCTCGTTGGAGGAGATTCTGACGGAATTTCGTGCTGCAAGAGGACGGTTGCTCACGCGTGTGGAGCAAGTGGACGCTTCGCTACTTGGTCGAGCTATTCCGCATCCGCGATTGAAGACCCCGATGCGCCTTGTGGATCATTTGTATTTTGTCGCAGAGCACGATGATCATCATCTGGCGCGGATATGGGAGTTGGTCGATGGCGTCCGGTAGAGTAATGGGTTTGAAACGGCCGTGGAAACGTTTGGAGATCTCAAAACACCCGCGTGAAAACCGAAACGTGGGGCACGTGGCAAACTGACCGATCCCCGCAGTCTGGTCGTAAGAATCGCGGACTGTGCCTTTCGAGACAGTTTTGCTCCGTCGCAGGCGCTAGCCTCTTCATCCGTATTCCTCAATTCTTCCAATAGCGAGGAGGGTAAGATGCGTCGAGCATTATTCGTAATGGGCGGGTTGTGTTTGTCTCTCTTGGGGGCCCTGGCCGTGGCACAGACCTCTCCGAATGGGGGCGCGGCTGAACCGCGGGACAAGATCCTGGGCACTTGGAAATCGGTTTCCGGAAGTGACGATTCTGAGATAATTAGGATTGAATCCGAAAGCAACGACGGTATAAAGATTAGTTTCGGTTGCAAGCAAGACGGTTCGTGTCCCCGCAACGTCATCGCCAACTATGACGGGAAGCTGTACAAATACTCGAATTACTCCGATGCTGCAAAATATGAGTCGAGCTTCCAAAAGACCGGCGATCGAACCATTCAACAAGACTGGTATCTCAACGGCAAGCACAGCGTCACGTACACGTGGCAGCTCTCGCCAGATGGAAACACGCTAAGGGTAACAAGCCAAATGATGAGTCCTCCCGGATCCAAGAGAATTACCTCCGTGCACGAGAGAAGCGGGGGACCAACTTCGAATGATATTTCATTTGTAGGATTTTGGAAGCACGACCGGAACAGGGACGACGCCGTCTTTATAACATACGCAACCAAAGGCGCTCTGTTTACGTTCACAGACCCATGGGGAGTTACGCATGATAGAAATTGCGATGGTGAAGATCATCTCGAGAGCGCTTCCCTGGCAGGGAGCCTCTACAGTTGCCGCTTCCCGGACGATCACACCTACGAGGTGACGGCGAAGGCGAACGGAAAAGTGCTTTCGACTACCACCCGCTAGGTCTCCGAAGATGGGAAGACGATGTTTAGGGCCTCCAAAAACGCTGAGGGCAAGACAACGTCCGAAGAAAAGTATGAAAAGATAGACTAATCTTAGACGGCCCGTGGTAGAGCCTAAATGGTTCAGGCACAACCTCCAAACGAGGCTTCTGTGACGCACCACGAGGTGTTAGGTCAAGTGGCCGCCCCTCAATGCGCTAACCTTCTGCACATCGCTCGGTTTGTGAGCAATAAATCTTGGCTGTCCGCCGTTTCGCGAGCCAGCCCCGTATTGTTGCGCTCAAGGTGTCGAGAGCGCGCCCGCTCCTAGGCGGGATCTGGGAAGACGAGCACGCCATCAATGTGAAGCGTCGATTGCGTGGAACCCGATCCAAATCCAAAAACCAAACTGCCCGCTCCAGTAACACCTTGGAATTTATTCGCGGAGCTGCCAGCGGCGCTCGGTGCCGTATAGGTGCCAAAGGCAGTGTTAAAGCTATCCGTACTTACCAGGCTCACATTCATCACCAAGACGCTCCCATTTTCTTTGGTGAGGGTTAGAGTTCCCGAGACCATTTGAAGACTTGGAGTGCCTCCTGCCGGAGCCGGACACCCTCCCGGTGGGGCTGGAGCCGCAGCAGCTGGGGCCGCAGCTCCGGCCGCTGGAGCAGCCGCCGGAGCCGGTGGAGCTGGACAACCTCCCGCGGGAGCTGCGCCTGTGCCTGTGCCGCAATTAAGGGCCAGGGTATACTGGGCGTTCCCTACGGGCTCGCCTCGAAGCGTGCCGCTCGCCGTAGAGCAGCCCGAAAGAACGAGCGCTGGACCCGCACCTATGGCGTGAAAGTCTTTTACCCCGTCAAGCGGGTCGACGCCGCCTGCAATCAGCGCTTTCGCGCTCAGTGCCAGGAAGAGTACCGCCGCCGTTGGAAAAACTAGCCTTCGTAGCATTTGTGAAGACATCATCATGTTTTCTCCTTATTGAAATAGTTAGTTATTTAACTATCGGCCTGGAAAGGAAATCCCGGTCCAAGCACACGTCTTCGAAGAATCTAGTAACGAACTTCTCTAGATGAGTCCCTGCAACCGCCTTCCTCACGCGGAGTAATTGGCGGGCACGGTGCGTACCTAAATCGCATCGAGCCTGCCGCATGCGAGCGGAGCAGTTGATCACAGCAAGTGTTGCTGTTTCTGAATTGCGGGGCCGATTCCAACTTCCCTCATGGGAGCAGAGCCGGCGGCCGCCATCTTCTTTAGCGAGGATGCGGTTGCAGTGGGCGACGTCTCAGGAGAGCATTCTAATCGAGATTTCCGATTTGAAGCTTCGACCGGCGGACTATATACTCCTTTTGCCCGCTAGGCAACGAGAATCCTTGTCAGCCTGGATCCGCTTCGTTAGCTCGCCGCCTGCGGCGATCATGTCGGGCGTCAGTTGTTCCTTTACCAGCGTATCTTCAGCCACGGCAGCACCCCACTCTTCGGATCGGCAATCGCATTATGGAGGTCTTTGGCCTCTTTTTCCGCTCCCCACGTTTCGTACCCCAGCAGTTCCTATAAAGGTAGTCTTCAAATGATATACTCCGCCGGTGCCGGGGAAGTACAAACTCACGCGAGCCGAGATGAACGCGCTATTGCGCGAGCTCAGGAATATTTTGAAATATGGGGATGAGCGTGAGTTTATGCAGGTTTTACGGAAGCGCGGGATAAAGGACGAGGACCCACGCTTCGCCGAGATCGTAAAGTTTTTCCGCGAGTTGCGGAGCGGGAAGCTTTGACAGCCAGGTCGTGTATTTCTTTGCGCATGGCTTTGGCTTCGGCGGGGGGCAAGGCCTCCAGGTGATCTCGAAGAATGGCGGCCACCCTTCGGGCAGCCACATCCAGCCTTGTCTTTTTGCTCGCCATTGCCATCACAGAATAACAGCAAGCGATGCTTGTCGCAACGCGGTTTGCGGGGTGCAAATCGCAGCCGAAAAATGGCTTGCCTCGCTAAACCGTAAATGCGGAGAGCGGCGAGGAAGATCTCCTTGTGCGGAACGGACGGTGCGGCAAGTGTGCAAAATTGAACAGCTTGGGCGGCGGCCTGTGCTACGCTGTCGGAAACTCCGCTAACCCCATCCCTGAGCGGACAACCGGAGGAATAGACTGATGAAGACGTTTCTGACGCGAGGTATCAGGCTGATCGGGAGAACTGTGCTGGCCGCGGCTGCACTGGGGGGAATCCTGCTTCTTGGTGCGGCACCCCGTGCTGTGGCGGATGACGATGCTTGCCGTCATCGCCTTGTGAAGGCCGACCACCGGCTTCACGAAGCTGCTGAGCATCATGGATGGAACAGTCCGCAAGCGGAGCGTGCGCGTCACGAGCTGCATGAGGCGCGCGAGTTTTGCTGGAGCAAGTTTCACAAATGGTGGGATGAAGACGGCCATCGCTGGCATACGGACCGGGATTGGGATGATCATGACCACGACCATGATCGGGATCACGACCACGATCACTAATCCTAGTTCCTGAGGCAGCTAATAAGGTACATTGCCTGGCGCCCCGGCTCGCTCGGGGCGCCTTTTTTGTTTACCAGGAGGAAAGTCATGCGAAAGAGCTCTTGGATGGAATGGGTGATACTGGCGGCTGTTTTGGTTGTGCCGGGGATAGTTTTCTCGCAGGGCGTGGAGGATAGCCGGACCTTGGTCATAGATGGGCAAGCAGGGCAGGCGCCTGTGGTGAGGTTACGGGGCAAGTCTTATGTAGAGCTGGAGGCGCTGGCGCGCTTGACGCGTGGCTCGCTAAGTTTCAATGGGAACCAGGTGACGTTGACGCTGCCGGGCTCCGGCGCGAATACCGCAACGACGATTGCGGGGGAAAAGTCAGAATTTTCGAAAGAGTTTTTGCGCGCGGGCATCGAAGAGATGGGCATGATCCGGGAGTGGCGAATCGCGCTGACAAACGCCGTGCAAAATGGGTTTCCGATTGGCGATGACTGGATTGCCATTTACCGGGGACCGGCGCTGACGAACCTCCGATTGACATCGGTCGCGGCGTCAACCGATGCGGATCGCAGTGCGTACCAATTGCTCTCGAATGAATACGACAACATGAAAAAGTTGAGCGATCGTTTTGTGGCGGCGCACACGGCGCAGAACTACACCCCTACGGACGCATTGAAAAGTGACCCGCTTGATCAGCAGATTTTGAGCTGCGCGCGGTCTTTGGCGGCGATGGCGGCTAGCGGGCAATTTGTGGATGATGGGTCCTGCCATTGAGGCGACTCGAGCGGGAGCGACGGTTTGTGACTGCTTGGATAGGCATAAAGCGTCGTTTTTGAAGAGTCAGCGGTGATAGATTATAAAACAGTAATATTAGTATTCTCTTAAATACGTCGCAAGCCGCTTGTAATCAGCGTGGCGAGCGGTCGAGCGAAGAGACGGCGCGGCCCGGCGGAAACGGCCACTGGCCTGCCTACTACATAGGCATGCAAACTGTTACCAAGCAGTCCAAAGAGATTGGAAACAAGAAACAAAAGGGCTTTTCACTTATCGAGTTGCTGATCGTTGTGGCGATTATTTTGATCATCGCGGCCATCGCAATTCCTAACCTCCTAAGGTCGCGTATGGCGGCCAACGAAGCATCAGCGGTCGGATCGATCCGTACGATCAACACCTCCGCTGTGACTTACTCATCCACGTACCCGAACGTAGGATTCCCTCCTACGCTGGTGTCGTTGGGCGGTGCAGCACCTTGCACGGCGACTTCATCGAACTCTTGCTTGCTGGACCAAGTACTGTCAGCGGGCACGAAGAGCGGCTATAAATTCGCGTGGGTCTCGGACGGATTTACGCCGTCGGTCGGCTATTCGGTCACCGGAACGCCGGTCACGATTGGCACAACCGGGCAGCGCATGTTCTGCTCGGATATGTCTGGCGTGATTCGTTATGATCCGTCGGGCGCAGGCTGCACTTCCGCGAGCAACGCACTTCAGTAGATCGAAGTTTCGTCTGGGCAACCGGTCGAGTAAAGTATAGACAGAGCACGGGACTTCGGTCCTGTGCTCTTTTTCATTTTTGGGGGAGAGTTTTGGATTAGGGCGGTTGCTGCAAAGGAGGAGGGGGATGACGGTTGTTGGGGAGAATTTGCGCAATGCAGAGTAGGCGGGAGCGCGGCGGTGGAGTCTTCGAGTGACAGGGCTATGACCCTGGGATATAAGGGGACCCACGAGGAGGTGATTCGATGAAAGAAACTAACGGATTGCCGGGCACTTGGGGATCGAGAGGATGGGAGGGTCGAGTTGGCTCGGCGGCTCGCGGGGCGGCGTTTGCGGAGGGGGCGGCACCGATAGCTGGGTTCGGTGCGCCTGGGACTGGCGCGGCGGTGACGCCGGGGGTGCAGGTCCCGGGATATACGTTGTTCGATGCTAGTGCGGTGTTTCTGGCTTCGATTTTGGGGTCGCCGGCGGCTGGCGGGATTGTGATGGCGATCAACTACCGCCGCTTGGGAAAGAGCGGCGCGGCGGTTGGGGCCGTTGTGCTGGGAATCGTGGTGACGGGGTTGGCAGCACTGACGGGGAATTTGATCACCGGGACATACGCTCTTGCAGCCGCGGTGGTGTTCGCGGTGGCCATGAGATGGCTGGCGCAGGCGATGCAGGGATCGGCGGTGGCGCAGCACATTCGGCAGGGCGGCGCGCTGGCTTCGCGGTGGGGGGCGGCCGCAGTGGGTTTGGCTATGCTCGCGGTGTTGTGTGTTGTGTTCCTCGCCGGGGTATATGGGTGGCTAGGGAACTCGAAGATGGTGACTATCGGGACGAAGGACAACGTGGAAATATCGGGCGCCAGCACGAAAGAAGAGGCAAAGGCGTTGGGACAGGCGCTACAGACGACCAGGTACTTTCAGGACAAAGGCGCGAGCGTGCTGCTGGATAAGGGCAAGAACGGGACGGTGGTGTCGTTTGTGGTGAAACCGGGCTTCTGGGACCAAGCCGAAATGGTTTCGGGGTTTGCGGAGGTGGGACGCGAAGTAGCGCCGGCGGTGGGTGGGTACCCGATCCAGGTGCGGCTCATAAACGCGGACCGAGAGGTGAAGAAAGAGTTGACAGTGGGAAGGGTGGTGTTTGGGACCAAGGACGAGATTTTTTATTTGGGGTCGGCGACGACGGCGGACGCTAATGCGTTGGGGCAGAAGTTTAAGGAGAACGGGTTTTTTGCCGACCGGGGAGCAAGCGTGATGCTGTCGAAGGGCGACGGCGTAACGACCATGTCGTTTGTGGTGGCGGACGGAACTTGGGATCAGGCCGACAAGGTTGCAGCGTTCGAGACGATCGCGCGGGGATGCGCGGGGGCAGTAGGGGGACTGCCGATCAAGGTACGGCTGACGAATTCGAACGTAATAGTGAAGAAGGAAGTGACGGTGAACTGAGGATGGTAGGGTGTGGGAAGCATGGTAGAGAGTGGTGACGGTTTTTGTGGAAGTTGTGCGCAATGCGAAGTAGAGAGCCGCATCACAGAGAGCCCTCGGGGATCAGGGGCGCCTGGCCCCGAGGGCTGCGGCTTTGGCGGTGGCTCCGGGGCGCGTGAGGAGAAATGCGAGGCGAGGAGAAAAGCGGTGCGCGGAGAGCGGGCCACGAAGGAGAGTTGGGATGAGTATTAGAGCGGGCGTGCTTGGGATGGCGGCGGTGCTGGGGTTGGTGGCGACGGCGATGGCTTCGGCGCAGGATTTGCAATTGCACGTGACGTATGTGTGCAACGGGGAGCGCTTATTCATCGAGAATTGCAACATGCAGAATCTGTCGGACACGGCGAACTGCTTTGTGGGGCACCCCGACACGATCCTCCCCAATGGATTGATGAAATATACGAACGAGACGCGCGGTTCGTTGAAAAAACTGCTGCCAACTTGCAAACAGCCTTCGGCGGAGGAACTGGCTCGGACGAAGGCGTTCGACAAGAAAGTGGCCGATAAGCAAGAGGCATTGCGGAAGGAGGCGGAGGCGAAAATGAATGCCCCGCCGCCAACGGTGAGTGGAGCAGGGGGCGGTACCTTTGGCGGACCAGTAAAGCCGCAAACGCCGGAACAGAAGGCGCTGAACCGTTGTATTACTGCTGGAAGAGTTCCGGCCACTTGCATGGGAAACACATTGAGCAAGCCGTTTGACGCGATTGTGGCTTCGGTGCTGCCTTCTGTCGGCAAGACTTTGCCGCCGGGGATGCAGGTCAGCGGGGCGTTTGAGGGCAAAGGCGGTTGGCGGATCGAGTTTGATGACCGATTCGCGATGGTGACGTGCAGCGGACTGCACCCAGCCCAACAGAATTACACGCTGGAATTGAAAAACAATCGCGCGGTCTTGACGATCACGAATTCGCCGAAGCCGTTTCAACTGATAGTGAGGCCGGACGGGATGCTGGAGGGGCCGGGATCGGTCGTCGTGGATGGGACTTTGGACACGGGCTCGCACTACGAGACGAATTACAGCGGCGGCCAGACCTTAGTCGTTGAATATGTACAAGCGACGCGGAATTGCGCGCAGCCTATACTTTCGTCGAAGGGAGTGGCGCCAAGCGCGACGGATTGGGCAGGGGGAGTTTTGAAGTCAATGTTTAACGACGGGGATGCAGGGCCGCCGACGCCGGCGGGTTTGCGGATGCACGGGAACTATGCGGCGCAGACTGGTTTCAGTGTCGAGTTTTACCCCGAGTCGGTGATTGTGGCTTGTGGCGAGTCGGCGAAGGCGTATCCGTATGAAGTGGTGGCGAACGGGGCGCAGACGGCGGTGAAGGTTGGGGATCCGGGGCATCCGCTTCTGCTGAATATGAGGTCGGACGGAACGTTGGATCCTGGCGCGGGGACGTATCTGGTGCACGGACGCAGAATCACGGGGAAGAATGACGATGGGGACTTTACGTTTGCACCGCTGGAGACGAACTGTAATTTAGGAATTCTGGTGCCGGGCGCGGCGGAGACGGCACCGGCTTCGGCGGTGACTACGGCCTCGAGTGCGCCGGTCTCAACGAATGGAGGTGGCTCGGTAAGACCAGCGGCTATGCCTGCTGCCGCGGTGGCGCCGGGGAATGCGGTGTTGTCGTTTGCAAGTGGTTTGGCGGCGGCTCAGGCGGGCGGGGCGAACCCGCTGGCTGGGCGTGCGTTCGTTTTGTTGCGAGACAGTTTTGATAAGGTGCTGGCGAAGGGTGGATTTGCGGTGCCAGCGGGGACTGCGCCGTATCGGGCGATGTTGATGGCGTGCGCTCAGCGATCGCCGGATTGTCAGACGGCGGCGAATGCGATTAATGCCGCGAGCGTTGCGGGAGTGAGGGCGGACGGGGCGGGGAAGGCTACGCTGCCTGGAGTGGCGCCGGGGACGTATTACTTGATGGGGTCGACAGTTATTGGTGGGCAGATACTGTTGTGGGATGTGAAGGTTGAGCTACGCGGCGGAGCGAATACGATTACGCTCAACCAGGGAAACGCCACGCCGGTGAAGTAAGAAGGCGGCAAGCCCCGCCCCAACAGAGGGCTGTGGGTGTTGATCATTGGCGAGAAACAGGCGCCGGCACAAAGTACAAGAAGTTGGATTGTTTTCATTGACGGTTTGCGGGCCGTGTGGGATATACAGGGCCGAGGCGACCGCCGTTTCCTCTCCAATTCCAAGCATAGAAAGCGGACCTCCCGACGCTGGCGCGCCGGGCGCGGGCGTGCGTTTATAAGGAAGAAAGAGGAAGCGAAGAGCGGGAAAAAGATTTTACGCAGAGGGCGCAGAGACGCAGAGGTCACAGAGCAGAAGGGAAAACGACACAGATGCGATTGCAGAATCGTCGGAGATTTTTGAAGAATTCGGTGGTGGCTTTGGCGGCGGGGCTTGGGCCGGGGCGTGGGGTGCTTATGGGCGGCGAGAATTTCGAGGATTTGCGGCCTTTTAGACCAGAGTTCCGTGCGGCGTATAGCGCGCAGAAGGCGTTTGGGAATGAGGGGAAGAAGCCGCTGCGGTTGGGGTTGATTATTGGAATTGGGAACGATCCGGATGCGGCGTTGGCGAAGGTTCATGACTTGGGGTTGCCGACTTGCCAGGCGTACTGCGAGGAGTTTGCGCCGGGGCTTGCGAAGAAGTTGACCGCGGCGCTGGGGAAGTATGGGATTGAGGCGACGTCGATTGTGGTGGGCGGGCCGGGGAAAGAGGTATGGGATTTTTATGGCGGACCGCTGACGATTGGGCTGGTGCCGCGGGAGACGCGGGCGGCGCGCGTGGCGCATATCAAGAGAGCTTCGGAGTTTGCGAAGGAGTGCGGCGTGGCGGCGGTGCAAACGCATTGCGGGTTTATTCCGGAGAATCCGAATGATCCGGTTTATGCGGAGACGGTGGGGGCGCTGATCGAGGTGGTGGGGTATTGCCGGCGGAATGGGCAGAACTTCCGGTATGAGACGGGGCAGGAGACGCCGATTACTTTGGTGCGGGCGATGAAGGATGTGGGGCTGGATAATCAAGGCGTGAATTTTGATTTGGCGAATTTGATTTTGTATGGAAAGGCTAATCCCGTGGATGCGATCGAGATTCTTGCGCCGTATGTGCAGGGAATTCATGCGAAGGATGGGTTGTGGCCTACGAATCCGAAGGAGTTGGGGGAGGAAGTGGCGATTGGGAAGGGGAAGGTGGATTTTGCGAAGATTATTGCTCGGCTCAAGGAGATGAAGTATCCGGGGGCGGTGACGATTGAGCGGGAGATTTCGGGGGAGAAGCAGATGGAGGATGTGCGGGGCGCGAAGGAGTATTTGGAGAGGTTGATTGGATGAAGGGCACAGAGAAGCAGATTCCTCGCTCCGCTCGGAATGACAACCAGGTTGTAGGTACCCCCACCCCGGGTGTTTTTTGTAAGAGTGGCAAATAAAGGACTTAAGCTTGACGCGGCTCGTAAGAGTGGCAGGGAAAGGACTTAAAGTGCTTGGATTTTCAATGAATTGCAAGTTGCCTGCAACAGTGGCAAGCAAAGGACTTGCGGAGCGGCTGAGATCAGGCGGGGTATCAGTTTCAAAATGGGAACGGAAGGTGGGCCGGCGACGAGATAACACTGTGGATTATATGACAAAAAGCTAATGTTGTCAAGAAGATTATAAGTCGTTTACGGACAAGAGTTTAGGGACGCAGGGAAGTGGGCCGTGTTCCGTGAAGAGGAGCATCGGTGGCGATTGGCGAGAGCAGGGTTTAAGTGGAAGGTTTTACTCAACACAGAGAGAGCAAAGAGCGTAGAGAAGAACAGCCGGAAGAGATAGGAAATATGAAAACTAAGAATAGAGCTGTCGACGAAGAAGACGAGGCCACACTGGCGGCTATTGATGAAGGGATTGCGGATGCCAAGGCCGGGCGAACGGTTCCTGCGGAAGAGGTGCTGAAGATAGTTACGAGGCGGGAACTGGCGAAGGTCTTGGCCAAAGCTAGCTTGACTGAGGACGAAGCAAAGGCTTGGCGGCGTGATTTGCGAGCGGCTCGGAAGAAACTGAAGGCGCAAATGGATAAGTGGCGTGGTAGATGATGAGGCTTCAGAGAGGAAAAACCTGAAGAGAGATTTCTCTCTGCGCAGGCCGACACGTTCGCAGGAAGCGAACGTGAAGGACAAGGCGTCGGCCTGCTTCGCTCGAAATGACGGTTGGGTGCTTGGGGCTGACTAAGAGGGGAGAGCACCGGCTGAAGGTTGTGGCGGGTTAGGGGCGGGGCTTTTGCGATTTGGGGTGTGGCGTGAGTGCATGGTTTGGTGGGGAAGAGTGTTGATGCGGGTTTGGTAGCCGGGGCCGGAGCGTTTGAGCCAGACAAGGATGTCGGCGGGCGAAGGCGGCTGATTCGGATGTATAATTGGGTGTATGGGCAAGAACATCGTACATGTGACGGAAGCGGAAGCTGCGAAGGACTTTGCGTCGGTGATGAGCAAGGTGCGTGCAGGCGCGGAAGTCGTGATTGAGAAGGATGCGCTGCCGGTTGCGGTGGTTAAGCCGCCGGAGCCAGTGTTGCGCTTGCTCTCTGAATCGCTCCGGTTGGCGCGCGAACATGGCTCTACGGCGACGCTCGATGGGGGTTTTGCCAAGGACGTGGAGGCAGCCATCGAGAGCCACCGTGAGCCTCTAGTTCCGCCCGCATGGGACTGATCCTTGATTCGAGCGTCGTAATTGGCGCGGAGCGACGTGGCGAAACCGTAGTGCGGTTGATTGAGCGCGTTGTGAACACCTCGGGAGATCAGGAGTCAGCGCTCTCTGCGGTTGGACTGACTGAATTAGTCCATGGCTTCACCGAGCCAACACTTCTGCGCTACGCCTGCTTCGCCAATCGTTTCTCGATGAACTCCTCGCTGATCTGACGGTGTATCCCTACACCAAAGAAACCGCGCTGCTGGCCGGTAGGCTGGATGCGGACCAACGGAGCCAAGGCGTGGTTATTCCTTTTGCAGACCTGCTGATTGGCGCGACAGCACTCTCGCTGGGCTTCTCCGTATTGACTGCCAACGTGCGCCACTTCCGGCAGGTGCCTGGCCTTTCGGTTGTTTTGTTCCAATAACATAAAGACAGTTGATGCGAGCATTGGTCGAAGAGTTCCGGAAAAAGCGAGGAACGGGATTTTACGCAGAGGGGGGCAGAGGCACAGAGATCACAGAGAAGAGGTGGGCTCATTGCACCGTAGAGGAGAGGCGACGGGGGGCTTCTTCGAGAGAGATGAGTTTGACTTACCCAGCAAGGCGCGGCGGAACACTTCTATCCTTCCCCACGGAGTTCGGTGTGGACCGAGGCGCGCAGGATGCAGGCGAAAATGAGAAGGGTCACGCCACCAATCCAACCGCCCAAACTAAATGATTTAGGAAAGTAAAGGGCAATGACAACGCCGCCGCCGACGAGTATCGCGCACAAGGGAATGAAGATGCGCATGCCATAGAGAAAAGTAAAAGGAAGATAGTGCGCTCCCAGCAGGATCATTAGCGCGGGATAAAACAGGCTCAAGCGGAACTCGGTTACAGGAACGAGCAGAAGCATGGTCATCGGCAGCGTAAACGCGATCTGCATCCCAAGATAGTGCAAAGGGTTGTCTTTCGAAAGAGATGCAGGGCCGCCTGTTAAGCGCAGGAGCGCTAGCGTGAGCGGGAAGATGAAAAAACCACCGACGACCGCGGCGAGTATAGCCGCACGTGGAGTAACCCAAGTTCCAAGAGCGGCGGACGCCAGCCAGATTGCCGACGAGACAAGTTGACCCCAAAAGCCGCCGATGAAGACAGTACGCACTTCGCGTTGAGCGTCCTGCACTAGCATGTTCAAAGCCCTCCGAGGAAGGTGTTGCTTAAAGTTGGCCGATGACGCGAGTGGCGAGATCCTTTAGCTGCTTCTCGTTTGCCGGCGTGAAAGAGTTCAGACCTTCCAGGCTGAGGAAGAAGCGGACTTTGCCTTTGCGGACATGGAGTCCGTGCTTAGGATCAAAATAGGCTTCATCGCCGAGGCCCGCTACCGGCGTTGGGGGGCTATAAAACATCTTCAATTTCGCAAACAGTTCCGTGGCTGCGGCGGGTGAGGGGTCGACGTAGGTTCTGAACCAGAGAGTACTTCCCCTGTTCGTCTTGGAAGGATAGTGGCAGTCGGTTCCCTCGGCGGTGTTGGCGTAGGGGCGGGGAGCTATGCCCTTTTCCGGGGAGTCGTAGGGCTGTCCCAAGGTCTTGGTTACTTCCGAAGCGGGGAGGAGCGAGCAGAGATCGGCGGGTGGCTCGTTTGCTGACGCCGAACGAACCGCGCAGGTGCTTATGAGGAGAGTTGCAGCAATGAGCGCTTGTTTACTTAGATTGGCCATGAGACACGCCTTTCGTAGCCTGCTGTCGTCGAGGCTAATATAGCAGCGGGGAGTTTCAGAGTATAGGTGAGCGAACGAGCAACACGACGCGGGGTTCGGCGCCCAGTAAAGATCAACCTCAAGACCCAGGTTCCGAAACCGAACCTGGGGCACCCTACGATCCGGGGCACCCGTCCCCTCACAACGCCGACTGCAGCGTAGTATGATTGGTCCACTCATCTGGCCGAAGAGGTCCTTTTCAGCCGGCGAACATTGCGAATACGCAGAAAATTGAAGCTGTAGTTGTCAATGGCCGCTTGCTGGATCGCAAGGCACTAGATTCGTTGCTGGTTGACGCGGAGACCGCGGTCCAGAGCAAATGATTTGGGTTGAAAAGCTTGGGCGTCAGTTCAAGACCGGAGGATCCATGTTCATAACGCGCGCTATTCGGCAAACTTACTTTCGTTGTCTGGTTATTCTTCTCGTCTCCTTTCAGCTTTTCCTGTTCGCGGACGAGAAGCCGAAAGCAACGCCGGGAACCTACCCTGGCAAGTCCTGGAGTCACGTTAGCTCTCTGGAGAAGGCCGGATGGTCCAAGGAGAAACTAGCTGCGGCGCGTCAATACGCCCAAACCGATTCGATTCACACCTCCGCGGTAGTGATTGTCCAGGGCGGCGAGGTTGTCGACGAGTGGGGAGATTTCGACCAAAAACTTGACTCGTATTCGGTGCGAAAGAGCCTGCTCAGCGCGCTGTACGGAATCTACTCTTCCGAGGGCATGATTGACATCAACGAGACTCTCGAGCAATTAGGAATTGACGATTCGCCCGATCCGCTGACCAAGGAAGAAAAACAGGCGCGAATCGTTGACCTGCTGCGCGCGCGTTCAGGTGTATACCACGTTGTGGACTTTGAAACCGAGACGATGGCGAAGGACCGGCCGGCTCGCGGAAGTCACGCGCCAGGCACGTTCTGGTACTACAACAATTGGGATTTTAATGTCCTTGGGACGATCTTTGAGAAGAAGACGAAGTTGAAGATCGGCGATGCCTTTTATGAGCGTATCGCCAAGCCGATTGGCATGGAGGATTTTCGGCCGAGCGATCTCTTCTATTTTGGCGGTCCGCTTTCGATCCACCCCGCCTATCATTTTGAGATTACGGCGCGGGATTTAGCACGTTTCGGATTGCTCTATCTGCGTCATGGCCGCTGGAACGGAAAACAGGTCGTGCCGGAAGCCTGGGTGGAAAAAAGCAGCCACGCGAGCGAAATGGTGAAGGCCAATGGAGTGGACCGGGGCGGCTACGAGTATCTTTGGTGGGTGGATTACGGCGGTGTTCATTTCCCGGAAATCTCGCTTCCCGGAATCTATTCCGCACGGGGAAACGGGGCTCATTACATTTTCATCATTCCAACGCTGGATATGGTAGTCGTGCATCGCACAGACAACGATCCGCCGGTAAGAGACGCGAAGACAATTACAGAAATGGCGAACCGCGGATCGGCCGCCGAAAATAGAACGCAATTTGGCCATCTTTTGAAATTGATCCTCGACGCACGATCTTCAGCTCAGTAGCACTCAACATGGGAGCTGTTCTTCGTGTGGGTTGCAGGATCGTTCAGGTCGATCTTCACAAGCACCATGACGTTCGCCAGCTGAGCGGCGTGTCGAACCCGGCGAGCGAGGCATAGACGCTCCACTGACCGTGATGGATTGCCTCGTGTTGCACAAACTCCCACGTGAACAGCGCGAAGGTAAAAGGGGTTCCGTCCCAATCGATCGGCGCGTCGATGTCAACGGTTTCCAGTGTGGCGAGCAAGTGTCGCTGCTTGTCATCCAGCGCGGCGAGCAGCGACTCCCGAGTCAGCGGACCGACATAGTGCTCGTGCTTTCGCGTCCAATCCACTTTTCTTGTCGCTAGAGCGGCAGTGTAGACACCGCGCACACAGACGACGTGCCGAAGTTGCTTGCAAAACGGCGCGAAGCCGTCGCCAATCCGATGTGGTGCCGGTGCGCGCCCAGGCTTTCCGTCCGGGTCAGGCGTAAAGTCCCACTTATCCTCGGGGACTGCGCGCACAAAATCGACGGTCAAAGCATGGAGCACCTTGCTATACCGTATGAAGTCATCGATCGACATCGCATGATTTTAGCAGCCTGCCACGCCAGAGTTAAGCTGCGGCCACCCGCCCGAAACGCCCTTTTTAAGCCGAAGGTCGTGGGTTCGATCCACACCGCCCTTGCCAACTTTCTCGGTCAAGCTACAGGGGCACGAACCCTACGAGCCGGAGTAGGTGAGCGGTTGCGGGTGTGTTGCACGCTTGCGGTGGATGTGATACAGCGAGGCGTGAGGCTATGTGGCTTTCTGGGTGAGATTGCGATTGTTACGTCGATCTTTGGTATGGCTCGATCAAGCCAGGATCCTTCGCTGCGCTCAGGATGACAGAGGTGGGGCCCGGGATGACGGAAAAAGCCCGATCCGGGTGACATATGGCTGTTTACCATGCTTATATTTTGTGCTCGGCGACTGGGGTGCTTTACGTCGGTGTGACAAACAATTTGGAGCGGCGCGTGATGGAGCACAAACGGAAACTGGTTCGTGGCTTTACGAAAAGATATGACGTGAATCGATTGGTGTGGTTTGAGCCTCTTGGAGACGTGCGGAACGCGATTGCGCGGGAGAAGCAGATCAAAGGTTGGCTCAGGGAGAAGAAGCTGGCGTTGATTCGGGCGAGTAATCCGGCGTTTCGGGATTTGAGTGAGGATTTTCATCGGGGGTAGGTTGGATGGTTTGCTGCGCTTGGCATGGGGACGGATTGTGGCTGATCACATCGTTGGGCGGTGGGTTGAGATCAAGCCAGGATCCTTCGCTACGCTCAGGATGACGGAGTTGGGGCTCAGGATGACAGCTCAGCGGGCTTTAGTGTGACAACGGCTACTTAGGAGGCGTGAATAATGAGCGACGGGACGAATGGAATTGGGCGGAGGGAGTTTATTGGGACGGCGGCGCGTGGGGCGGCGGCGGTGGGAGGGGTGATGTTTATACCGGCGGCGCGGGTATGGGGGTCGGAGGCGAACTCACAGGTGCGCGTCGGGCTGCTTGGATGTGGGGGCAGAGGGACGGAGGACGCGACCAACCTGGTTGAGACTGGCGGAGCGCGCGTGGTGGCGTTGGCGGATATGTTTCAGGACCAGTTGGATGTGGCGCGGGCGGCGTTTGACAAGATGCAGGCGGCGAAGGGGTATGCGGCGATCGATGCGGCGCAACTTTTTGTTGGGCCGAAGGCGTACGAGCAGATAGCGCACTCGAAGGATGTGGATGCGATTGTGGTGGCTTCGCCGCCTTATTTTCATCCGCAGCATTTGGAGGCGGTGGTGGCTGGCGGGAAGCACGTTTATTGCGAGAAGCCGGTGGCGGTGGATGTGCCGGGGGCGAAGAAGGTGGTGGAGATTGGGAAGCGGGCGGAGGGGAAGCTGAGCCTGGATGTGGGATTTCAGATTCGGGATTGTCCGCCGTTTGTGGAGTTGGTGAAACGGATTCATGGCGGGGCTTTGGGGAATATTGTTTGCGGGGAGGCGCATTATTTGTCGGGGTATCTGGATAGGCCGAAGTGGGAGAAAGCTTCGCCTACGGAGCGGCGGCTGCGGAACTGGGTGTATGACCGCGTGCTTTCGGGGGACATCATTGTGGAGCAGAACATTCACGTGATTGATATTTGCAACTGGATTTTGAAGGCGCATCCGGTGAAGTGTGCGGGGACGGGAGGACGGTCGGGGAGGCCGGTGGATGGGGACGTGTTTGGGAATTACAACGTGGTGTTTACTTATCCGGAGGGAGTGGATGTGACGTTCAGCTCGACGCAGTTTGCTAAAGGGTGGTGGGACGTTACGGAGAGATTTTTTGGGACGAAGGGGACTTCGCAGTCGCCGTACTCTGGGCCGCTGGGGATTTGGGGGGAGGAGGCTTGGCAGACGCCGCAGATTCCGGCGAAGGATGATCAAGGATTTTCGGCTACGGGGAAATTTACTTCGAATCTGGAGTTTGCGGATGCGGAGAAGAAGAAGGCGTTTGTGGAGAGTATCACTAGCGGGAGATTTCATAATCAGGCGGCGAAGGGGGCGGAGTCGGCGCTTTCTTGCATGATGGCGCGGACGGCGGCGTATACGGGGAGAGAAGTGACGTGGGAGGAGTTGATGAAGTCGAAGGAGGAGTGGGAGTCGAAGATTGATTTGGGGAAATTGAGCTGAGAGCTTACAGCTGACAGTCGACAGCTAACAGCCGACAGCTAAGAACAAAGCAGATCCCTCGCTACGCTCGGGATGACATTTTTTCCGTGGCTCGGGATGGCAATTGTGTTCTTTGTGTGAAGAAAGAAAAAGATAACGCCGAGGCGCAGAGTTAACAGAGGTTTCGCGGAGAAGAAAAAGATAGAAGAAAGAGAAACTAAACGCAGAGACACAGAGGGCACGGAGAAGAGGGACTCGATGCGGACGACGCGGCGGGAGTTTGTGACGGCTGGGATTGGGGCGGCTTGTGCGTTGGGCGTTGGCGGCGGGGCGCTGGCTGACGGGCTGATCGCAAAGGCAGCCGGGCGCAACGCCGGGGCTGTCGAACCGCTGCGCGTCAAGAAGGGGCTTGTGTTTGACATGCTGCCAAGCAAGCTGACCCATGCGGAGCGGTTCAAGCTGGCGCGGGACGTGGGATTTGAGGTGGTGCAGGCTCCGACGACCGCGAACTTGCACGAAGCGGAAGAGATGAAGAAGGCGGCGGACGGAGCTGGGATTCGAATTGATTCAGTGATGAATATGGATCATTGGAAGTATCCGCTGTCGTCGGGCGACCCGGCGGTGGCGGCGAAGTGTGTGGAGGGGATGAAAACTTCGCTGCGGAACGCGAAGTTGTGGGGATCGGATGCGGTGTTGCTGGTTCCCGCGGTGGTGAATGCGCAAACGAGTTACGCGGATGCGTGGGCGCGGTCGCAGGCGCGGATTCGCGAGTTGCTGCCGATGGCGGAAGAGTTGAAGGTCGTTATTGCGATTGAGGAGGTGTGGAACAAGTTTTTGCTGAGCCCGCTGGAAATGGTGGTGTATATCGATGATTTTCAGAGCCCGTGGTTAAAGGCGTGGTTTGATGTGGGGAATGTGGTGTTGTATGGGTATCCGCAGGATTGGATTCGAACGCTGGGGAAAAGCGTTTACAAGGTGCACTTGAAGGACTTCAAGCGGAAAGAGGGCGGCTACGCTTGGGTGAATTTGGGGGACGGGGATGTGGATTGGGCGGCGGTGCGGAAGGCGTTTGTGGAGATAGGGTATGCGGGGAGTGTAATTGCGGAATTGGATGGAGGGGACGAGGCGTATTTGCGGGATGTAAGCAAGCGGATAGACCGTTTGTTGATTGCAGGGGCTTAGGGCTGGGGGCGGCGGGCAGGTTACGGAAAGAACAGCTGAAGGCTGGGCGAGAAGTCGAAGCGGGGATTGAGGCGGAGGGCCAGGAGGGAATTGGTGTCAGCCTGCAGTGCTGGCGGCTACGCCGAGTTCCTTGAGTTTGGCGCGAGCCGCGCGTTCCTCTTCGGTACCGGGGTAGCGGCGGATCACTTCGCGGAGTTCGCGAACGCCAGCCGTTTTCTGGCCGAGTTCAATCAGCGCCATACCTTTTTTTAGGCGCGCAGGTTCAAGCTTGAAACCTTTCGGGTAGAGCGTGAGCACCTTGTCGTATTCAGCGACGGCGTCCTGATACTGCTTTTGGTGGTAGGCAATTTCACCGAGATAAAATTGGGCGTTGCAGGCGAGGTCGGTGGTGCCATAGTACTTGAGATAGTCTAGAAATTCCTGACGGGCTAGATCGTATTTGCCGCTGGTGATGTCGCGCAGTCCATTGGAATAGAGCATGTCGGCGGAGGGAGCGGAAGAAGTTGCGTTACCCGCTGCGGGAGATGCGGTGTTTCCGTCGCTGGCTGGGCGCGAGGCTCCGCCGGCTCCGGTAGGAGTCGCGTTGCTCGGTGCGGAGCCGGAGACTTTGGCGTCGATGGTTTGGACGGCGCTTTGGAGATCGACGAGCTGCTGATTCAGTTTGCCGAGACGGGATTTAATTTCCTCGAGATTGTCGGAAAGCCCCTGGACTTGCGTGGACATGGTGTCCAGGCGTGCGCCGGAGTTGGCTTGCACATCTTGCACGGACTTTTGGACGCTGCCCATGGTGGCGTTGAGTTTGTTGACATTATCACTGGCTTGCCCAACCAAAGTCTTGAGGACCGTATCGTCCTGCGTGATTTGGGTGGACATGTCCTTTTGACCCTGGAGAAGCGTGGTGACGTCGCGCTGCAGGTCGATGATTTCGCGGGCTACGGCCTCCGCCGGGCGTGGCCCGACGAGGCTGCCGCCGAGCGCCCCGGCAAAAACAGCGGCGGCAAAAATGGCGATGGTGCGGATTTTCATGAAAAAAACCTCCTCAGTTGCGGCTACTTCTCAGACGCATGTTCAGGCCAGGGAAGAGCGCTCTTAGTCTTAATCGCGGAGCGGCCGGCACGTCTGGAACCGGGCGGCTCTTTATTCACTTTAATAGCAGAGCCGCGCGCGAGCAAGAGATTGCTCGGGCGCGCGGCTCTGACAGTCATCGAACAGTTACGAGGTTCCCCTCGAATTAGTTAGCCTTGACGAAGTGGCCGACGCGGTTGCGCTGCCAGCATTCCTCGTTGCTCTCGGTGCAAAGCTGCTTTTCCTTGCCGAGGCTGGTGGTGTTGAGGCGATCGGCGGAAATGCCGAGCTGAACGAGGTAATTCTTGACGGCCGCGGCGCGGCGATCGCCGAGAATAATGTTGTATTCGGCGGAGCCGCGTTCGTCGCAGCGGCCTTCGATGGTCGCCTTGATTTGCGGATATTTGCGGAGGAAGTCCGCAGTCCTGCCGAGAGCTTCGCGGGCATCGGGGCGGATGTCGGCTTTGTTGAAGTCGAAGTAGGCGTCCTTCACTTCCTCGAGGAAGCGTTTGTCATAGTCGATAGCCTCTTGTTGCGGCGGAGGCGGAGGCGTAGAGACAGTAACACGGACACTGGAGTCAGCCGAGCCACCTGGGCCGCTGGCGGTGATTGTGTAAGTCGTGGAATCCGACGGAGTGACTTTGGTCGAGCCTTGCGCCGTGACCGCGCCGACATCGGGGGAGATGGTGAGCTGCGTAGCGTCGGTGGAAGTCCAGCTTAGGGTGGTGGAATCGCCCTTGTTGATGGAGGTCGGGTTGGCCTGCAGCGAGACCGTCGGCTTCGCGGGCGGAGGCGGTGGAGGTTGTTCCACGGTCTTAGGCGCCACGGGTTTAGGGGGCTTGCAACCAGCTACTAAAGCAAAGGCGAGCATGGCAGTGACAGTGGCCCTGCGGTACATCGAGCTAGAAACCCGAATCATTCGAATCCTCCTCAGCGTAAGAATCCCTTGTTCGTCCCACCAGAGCGCCATCATCCTATCACTAGCGGGCTGGGTTAGGGAAATACATCGTATCACGATATATTATACATCGGACACAGACAAACGCGACTAAAAACCGTCAAAGGCAACTGCGGAAACCACCGTTCCTAGAAGCATAGCAACCCAAAGTTCTGATGCGCGCGACGAGCAGAAAGTTTCGGCCTAAATAGTTCCCGCGCATTAGGGCGACAGCTCTTTTCTTACTTGGGGTCTTACTTCGGCGACCAGTTGGGCGACTCGTTGTGGCCGTCGGTGGTGAGCTGGTGAGCCTTGGAGCCGTCGGCGAGCATGGTCCAGATTTGGCGGGGACCGTTGCGCGTGGATTCAAAGACGATGTGGCGGCCGTCGGGAGCCCAACTGGGGCGCTCGTTGCGGCCTCCGGAGTCGGGGGTGAGGTTGACGATCCTCTGCGACGTCGGCGTCGGGTCCATGACATAGAGATCGTAGTTGCCGTCGGGGCGGCGCCAACTGAAGGCGAGGAGCTGGCCGTTGGGGGACCAGGCAGGATCAATGACGTAGCCTTTGTCCGGAAGGTCGAGGAGGTTTACGTTGGTGCCGTCGGCGTTCATCATGTAGAGCTTGGGGATGCCGCCGCGGTCGCTGACGAAAACGACGCTTTGACCGGTTTTGGGGTTCCACGTGGGAGAGGTACTTCCACCGTTGGAGAAGGTAAGGCGCGTGGGTTTGCTGCCGTTTATGTCGGTAACGTAGAGCTCCGGGTTACCTTGCATGGACGAGGAGAAGATGAGCTGAGTGCCGTCGGGGGACCAAGCGGCGGCACTGTTAGTGCCACGGAATCGTGGGAAGGAGAGGACTTTGGCAGCGTCCACGGAATACATGCAGATTTGCATATTTTCGACGTGGGTTACGGGATCCTTTAGATAACAGGTGAAAACGATGCGCGAGGCGTCGGGAGACCAGCGCGGCATGAGGGAGATGGTGCGAAGACTCGTAAGCGGGTGTTGGTTTGCGCCGTCGTAATCCATCACCCAGACTTCTTTGGTGCCGGTGCGGGTGCTGATGAAGGCGATCTGCGTGGAAGCTACGCTGGGCACACCGCCGGAAAGTCTACCTATGATTTCGTCGGCGAATTGATGGGCGAATTTGCGGACTTGGTTGTCGGTCGGCGCGCCCCGATAGATTTTGCCGACGACGGATTGCGGCGTGGGGCTTCGCACATCGTAGAGCCAGGCTTCGACGGCGACTTCCGCCGCGGTTTCGTTCAGATTGCCGAAGGCGACGAGATTGGCGTTGACCGGCGGGTCAGACCAAACTTGCCCTTTCAACTCCGGGGGAGTGTTCGGGGCGCCGGCCGGATAGAAACTGGGACTGGCGAGGTCGATAATCCCGCTAAAGGCGAGGTCGTCGCGGACGATCTGCGTGAATTGGGCCGAGTGGGTTTTTGCGGGGTCTACGCGAACTCCAAAGTCCGCGACGGCGACGGTTGGTTTCTTGTTGTCCATGCCGAGGGCAGCGTGAAACCAGTCCTGGCCCTCTGCCGGCTTAGCCAAGAGCAAGAACGCGATTAGAGCAAAGAAGGAACCCAGCGATCTGAACTTAAGCGGCACCCTTACCTCCCCCACGAATCTAGAATGCACCGATCGGGAATTGTTTGTCACCGAATACCCGGCGGATTGAAATCGAGTGTGGCGATCACATAACTTCCGGAATAGTCGCTGGGCAGTTTGCCAAGCGGAGTGGAGCTGAGAACGGCACGATAGGCGGAGTTGTCATACGTAGAATTACCGCTGGATTCGGAGATGTGAACGTCTTTGAGGGAGCCGTCGCGGTTTATAGTGAACGTGATGGAGCAACGAATGGTGCGCGAGTTGCGGCCGGCCGCGTCGATGGTCCATTGCTGCCAATTGCCGTAGATACGGCTCTTTGCGGCTTCGATATACCAGCCATAACGCGTGGCAAAATCGGCGCCGCCTTGGCCGAGAATGGAGACTCCGCTGGATTCGTCGCCGGGTGTCTGGGCAGACCCAGTGGGTAAATCGGGATTGCCGCCCTTGCCGTAGGGAACGGCGTTGTCCGGCGGAGGAGTCTTGATTTCATCTACTTTGGAGTGATGAGTCGGGGGAAGTGGTTTCTCTTTTTCAAATCTTTGGATTTTCGTGGCGTCGGTCTTAGGCTCGGGAGGTTTCTTCGGTTCTTCTTTGTAGAGGCCTTTGGTTGGATCGACGGCTTTGCTTTCGGGGACAACCACAGATTCTTTGGGCAGAGGGATGGCGGCGCTGCTAACAAGGTTGACCTTTGTTCCGCCCAACTCTCCTCCGACGCCTCCCCAGGCGTTTCCACGATGGTATTGGAGATATGTGGCGACAGCGCAGAAGATCACCAGCGCGGCGTGGAAGATGAGGGAATACACAATAAATCTCTTAAGCCGGAGGTCTTCCGAGTTGAGGACTGCGGTAGTCACCGTTTAATTCGTCCTTGCGCGGGAAGTGATGGGCTCGGTCACGATGCTGATGTTATTGACGCCAGACTGGCGCAGGGCGTCGATAACCGCGGCAAAGCTACCGAAAGGGACTGTCTCATCGCAGCGAAGGAAGATGCCTTCCTTGGGATCTTTGAGCTGCGCTTTAATTTTGTTGCCCAACTGATGGATATTGACCGGCTCGTTGCCGAGATAGACGCGCTGGGCTTTGTCGACGGTGACGACTAAGCGTTCCTGGTTGATTTCCTTCACGGTCTTTGTTTTGGGAACGTCGACTTCGATGCCGGACTGGAGGATGGGGGCGGTGATCATGAAAATGATGAGCAGGACGAGAACAACGTCGATGAACGGGACCATGTTGATCTCGGAGAGGGTGCTCTGCGTGGTTTTGGAGAGTTGCGGCATGGGGTTAGGAAGCTGAAAGCTGACAGCTCACAGCTGACAGTTCGGAGCTGAGGATTGTTAGTTTGCCTGTGCCGGGATGGGACGGTCGAACGCGCAGGGTGCGATGACTGGATATTGATTTGCGTCGTTGGGTCATAAGACTGACCAGGATGTTCCTTAGGTGAAAGTCTTTTCGATTTGGGCTCCGACTTCAAGGGCAAATGTGTCCAGGCGTTGGGCCAGGTCGCGGATATTTTGCAAGAACTGGTTGTAGAAGATGACCGCCGGGATGGCGACAAACAGGCCGGCGGCGGTGGTGATGAGCGCTTCGGCGATACCGGGAGCGACCGCACGGAGGCTGGCAGCGCCGGCGTTGCCCAGGCCGGAGAAAGCGTCAATGATGCCCCAAACGGTGCCGAAAAGGCCGATGAAGGGAGTTACGGAGCCGGTGGTGGCCAGCCAGGACATGCCCTTCTCGACGCGGCGTACTTCTTCAGCGGAAGCGAGTTGCATGCTTACGGTGACGGCTTGCAGGCTCTTCAGTTTTCCGGTTGGCTGGGGATTCCCCGTGCCTACTTGGCTCAATAGTTCGCGGTAGCCAGCAGCATAGACGGAAGAGAAAGGCGAACCCGCTGAGGCGAGGGCCTGCGGATTGGCAACGCCTTTGGTGGCGCGGAAGATGCGGATGAATTGGTCGCTTTGACGGCGAATGCGGCCGAAGAGGCCAAGCTTCTGAAAGATCATCGCCCAGGAAACGATGGAGAAAATTCCGAGCAGGAGCAAAATGCCACGGGCAACCACGCCCGTCTGTCCAAGAATGTTGCCGAGATCGGCGACAAATACGGTTGAGAACAGAAAAATGATGCGACCCCTCAGTTAGAAATAAAATTTACCGACTTCAGGAACGTAGCACAGGCCTACAGGGTGGTCAAACAAATGAGATGCAGAAGATAAAGAGGGTGCTGCCTCTTTGGATACACGAAGATTTGGGGAGGCAGGGGAAGTTAAGGAAATAAAGGAGGTAAAGGAGGTGTGTTAAACTGCGGATTGGACGCGAGCGTGCAGTATTCCTTCGCTAACGCTCAAGATAAGCCGTGCCATTACAAAGGCGAGATGGGCAAAACGTTTGATATCGGGTTGGAACGGCTTACCGGCGGGGTGGGATCTCCTGTTGGCGTGCCCGTCGGAGTGCAGGAAGCCAACGCCGAGACCGACACTTTGGCTACCAGCGCTCTGCGTGGGACGTTTTTTCTGGAGACGTTTGGATGCCAGATGAACGACCACGACTCGGAGAAGGTCGCCGGTGTTCTTCTGTCGCGGGGGTACCGGCAGGTGGAATCGCCGGAATCGGCGTCGCTGATCCTGTACAACACTTGCAGTATCCGGGAGAAAGCGGCGCAGAAGATTTTCTCGCGGCTTGGAGAGTTCGGAGTAAAGGAGAATGACGGGCGGATTATCGGCGTGCTGGGCTGCGTGGCGCAGCAGGAAGGCGAAGAGATTTTCAAGCGCGCGCCGTGGGTGAGTTTAGTGTGCGGCTCGGCTAGCTACAGCAAACTGCCGGAATTGCTGGCGCAAGTTGAGGCAGGGAATCAGCGAGTGACCGGGCTCGATACGGATACGGACGAAACGTTTGAGACGCCGGTAACGCGCCGCGACAATCCGTGGCGCGCGTATTTGACGATTATCGAGGGTTGCGACAAGGCGTGCTCGTATTGCGTGGTTCCATACACGCGAGGGCCAGAGCGCAGCCGGGCAAGCGATTCGATTTTGCGCGAGGTGCGGCAACTTGCGGAGTTGGGTTACTCCGAGGTGCAACTGCTGGGGCAGACGGTGAATTCTTACGACGACCCGACTGCTCGCAAGATGCGTTTTTCCGAGTTGCTGCTTGCGGTGGCGGAGGCGCCGGGAATGCGCAGAGTGCGGTTTACGACTTCTCATCCGAGAGATTTTACGCAGGACATCCTGGATGCCATCGATGCGCAGCCGAAGCTTTGCAACCATGTGCACTTGCCGGTGCAGTCGGGTTCGACGAAAGTTTTGCGAGCGATGCAGCGGACGTATAGCAGGGAAGAATACCTCGAGAAGATTGCGATGATCCGGGGGGCGAAGAGGCCCATCAGCATCACGACCGACATTATCGTGGGGTTTCCCGGGGAGACGGAAGACGACCTTGGGGAAACGCTTAGCTTGCTGGATGAGGTGAAGTACGACGCGATGTTCTCGTTCAAGTATTCACCGAGGCCGCATACACCGTCGCTGACGATGCGCGACGCCATTCCTGAAGAGGAGAAAAGCAGGCGTCTGGCTATTTTGCAGGAAAAGCAGCGGGAAATTCAGACGGCAAGGCACGCGAAGATGGTTGGGGATACGTTTGAATTGCTCGTGAGCGCCAAGTCGAGGCGCGAAAACCAGTGGTCTGGGCATACTTCCTGCAATCGGGTTGTAAATTTCTCTTCCCAAGAGCAGGCGCTTCTGGGAAAGTACGTGCAGGTTCGGGTGACGGGGGCGACACCGAATAGTTTGGCAGGGGAGCAGACTCCTTAGAGCGGGGATTCGAGACTGCGACGGCTGGGCGCTACGACATTTTGACGGCACAGACTGAAGTCTGTGCTACCGGGGAGGTCACATGGAAGTGGAGATGAAAATCCGCGGCCTGATGATGGATCCCGTAACCAACATGCCCATTGTGGTGCTGAAAGATGTGCAGGGGCAGGCGATTTTGCCGATTTGGGTTGGTGTGTACGAGGCCAACGCGATTGCGCTGGAGATCGAGAAGGTGCAGACGCCGCGGCCGATGACGCACGATCTGCTGAAAAACGTTTTGCTTGGGCTGGATGTGCAGGTTCACAAGATTGTGGTGAACGACCTCAAGGACGATACCTTTTACGCGCTGATTTGGGTGGAGCGAGACGGGCAAATGATGACGATTGATTCCCGACCGAGCGATGCCTTGGCGCTGGCGCTGCGGGTGGATTGCCCGATTTTTGTCGATGAAGAAGTGCTGAAGAATTCGAAGATCTCCAGCGCAATTACGGAGCGCAGCACCAACGAGCAACTGCGCACCTGGCTGGAAGGCCTCTCCGACGACGACCTCGGCCGTTACAAGATGTAGATCTCTGGGACGAATTCCTCGCCAGTCAAAGTTCGGCCAGTTCGCTAGACAAGCGATTGTGCAATTTGCCCGCGCTTTGTTTCAGTGCGAAAACACCTTATCGCTTTCGATTTTGGCTGGATGGGCTTGGGCGCCCTGCAGCGAGTTAGCCTGCGATGCTGCTGCGCGGGACGGGGCGATGGTAACGATCGCCCGGTCTTTGTAGCGGAGGACTGGGATCAAGGCGATGAAGCGCACAACCAGGGCCACGGCCACAACATACCACCCAGAACCCGGCGAGTGAGTCGCGGTGATTCTTCCGAGGGACTCGTTCAGCCGCGAAAAGAGAAACGGCAGCAATTGAAACGGCAGGCCGCACAGGATTGCTCCGACAACCGCGAAGAAGCCCGTCCAGTAAAGTTCTTTAAAAACTACTGCCAGGAGTCGCGTTGATTCCTGGGGCAGCTCCAGTGACCGCGCCGATCTGGGGAGAGCGCAAAGCAGAGATCGGACCTGGCACAGGGCGCACGGCTGCCGGGGCCTTCCACCACACCTTGAGGCGCTGGGCGAGCTCGGCATTCTGCTTTCGAAGGCGAAGCGTTGAACCGCCATTGATGCAGCCAATGTTGAAGACACCGGTCGTGCCGAGTTCGTCGTCTCTCCATGCAAAATAGATCCGCCAGGGAGGAAGGAGTCCGGGCATGCCAGGCCCCAAGGTTATGGCGGTGATCTGGTCGGGACGCAAGGAGAATTTCGTTTCCTCGCCCCAGTAGCAGAGGCGGTCGGAGCGCATAAAAAGGCACCCGAGATCCCAGTAGCTATTCAATTCATAGTTGCGTGGCGCGGCGGCGGGGGAAAGGCCGACGAAGACGCCATCCCATGCATCGGCGAGGATGCCCTCGTTGGCGAGCTTGGTGTTGAGTGGGGGCACCATATTGCGGATTCCCCGCGGAGGGACAAAGTTTGCGAAGGCAATGTACATGGCAAGCGTGGCCACAAATCCTGCGAGAAAGATAAGGCCGCGCAGCGGAGTGGCCTGGAAGAAGCGATTGGAAACCAATGCGAAAGCCGCCGGCGTGAAAATAATCACAGCGAGCATGGTTAGACTGACGCGCAGACTGCCGCCTTGCTTTTTGTGTGAGGAGTGGACCTTGGCGCCAGGCGCGACGGTGTCGGGCAGGACGTAATGATCGTCTGCGGCCGCGGCCACTTGAGCGATTTCCGGCACTCGTTCGACCGGGATTCCCGCCTTGCGCGCGATGGCTTGCGCGCGGCGCAGGGAAGAGGGGTGCGTGAGCCATTTTTCGCTCCAGTTGCTCCAGTGAATCGGCAGCATATTCAACTGAGAGATCTTGAAGAGGGCGGAGATGGCGGCTTCCGGGTCGCCGGTGACCGTTACTGCGCCAGCGTCGGCGGCGAATTCGAAGCGGCGCGACCAGAAGTAGGGCCCGAACGTCACGATGGCGACAATCAGGGCGTAGCGCGGAAGTGCCGAGAGATGGAGAAGAGGTTCGGCGAAGCTGACTGAGGTGACCGCAACAAAGTAGCTGACCACAACTGCCATGGCCAGCTTTCCGGGATGACCGAGCTTCAGGTGAGTCATTTCATGGCCGAGAACGTAATTCACTTCGCGGCGCGTCATGCGCTGCAAGAGGAAGTCCGTGAAGGAGATCACGTTTCCGCGGCGCGCAAAGGCGTTGGCCATTTGGCCTTTTCCGGAAGGGATGATGTAGACCTGTTGAAGCTTGACGCCCAATTGGCGGGCCATGGCGAAGGCGCGATCACGCAAGTCGCCGGTGGTTAGAGCTTGGGGCTGCATGCCGAGGAACTTCTGACGGGCGCGGCTGGCGATGATGGCGACTGCGAAGGCGGCGACCATCCAAAGAACTCCGGATCGGAGCGAGCTTTTCGCAATAGTGGAAAGACCCGTGAGGAACAGGGCCAAGGGCAAAAGGGAGGCGCAGAACGAGTAGATGCCCTGCATGGCCAGTTCGCCGCGGGTCCAGGTAAGGCCGCGGAGTTTCTCTTGCACCGGATGCGACAGAGCAAAACACAAAACCCAGATAATCGCGGGCGGAAGCCAATTGACGACCGTCGGAGTTACCGCGTAGTCCCAGATGGGAGCGATGCGAGTGCCCGCGGAAAGAAACTGCAGAATTTGCTCGAGATGAAAAGAGTCCGCTGCGATCCACCAACCGAGGAGAGAAAGGTTCAGGGTCCATTGGAGATAACGCATGTAGGTGAACCACACGACTGCTTTATCGTGCGCCTCGCTGCTGAGCGCCTTGCGGCCCATCCAGAAGATGAGCAACGCCGGGAGCAGGAGAACGCCGAGCAACGTATATTCCGCGCGTGTGACGGATTTGGAAGAGATTCCGAAGCGGACGTTGACAAAGTCTGGGATGGCGGCATTGGTGTGCCAGAAATAAGTGTGATTCAATTCTGAGAGGCGTTGCAGTGCCGAGGAGATTTTCCCGACGGACAATAATTGCGTTTGGATGGGGGGTTGCGTCTCCGCGATCTCGACGTCAGGCAGGCGAAAAGCTACATCCAGCAGTTCGATCTGGTGATCCAGAGCATATTTACGCAGCGGCGCCGTGGCAATTCTAAACTCGCGGACCATCGAAGTTCGCTGAAAGGCCGGTTCGCAAGAGCCTCTGTAGAACTGGGGACTTGCTCGACGGGTTGGCATTTGATCGTGAAGCGTGCAGCCCAGCGAGGATTCGAGAACGGTTTTGATCTCGGGGGGGGTGCTCGGTTGTCCGGAGGCGAACGAACTAACATGAGCCTTGCCATCTTCAGAAAAGATGATGTTCAGGCTTAGGGTAGGCGTGGGCTTCGCGTCTTCCTCGTCGGCATCGTCCGATGGCGATTGCGCGGGCGTGCGGACAGCACAGCCCATTAGCAAGAGAATGAGAAGGACCGGAGAAAGCGAACTTTTCCACCACCACCGTCGACGCATGGCCAGCACCCTTTCGCCTCGCCGGCGAAGTATTAAGGGCTCGCCGGAACCAGCTTGGAATTTGAGTTACTCCCAGTGTAGAGGCCAGGAAGCACGGAGCTGCGCCTGTATCTTGGTGAGTGATGTAGCGGCCACGGGGAGTACGGAAACGGCAAAACTGCCCGCTCGTTCTATTGACCCAGTTAATGATCTACGAGATTGAATAGGTTAAAAGACGGACGCGCCTGCGCCAAACGACCAGCAGGACAATCCCAATAAGAATCAGCGCAAGACTTAGCCCGGCCCAGAGGCCGAATGCTCCCCATCCGTGGCGAAAACAGAGCCATGCGCCCAGTGGCAGTCCAATGATCCAATAGGCTGCGAAATGGCAAAGCATTGGGGTGCGCGTGTCGCCCAGACCGCGCAGAGCGCCGGTGGCAACTGTTTGGATGCCGTCAAAGAGCTGGAAAGCCGCGCCGGCTGCGAGCAGGGCGATTGTGCTGTGGATGATGGCTTGATCCGGGGTGTACGCGCGGGCAATCCAACGCGGAATAATGAGAAGGACGACGCTCATTACGGTCATGAAAGCGGCGCCGAGGAAGATTGCGGTGCCTCCGGCGTCTCCCGCGCCTTGTGGATCTTTGCGACCTATGGCCTGGCCAACGCGAACTGCGGCAGCGGAGGCGATGCCCAGGGGAACCATGTATGTAAACGCCACAGTGTTCAGCGCGATTTGGTGAGCTGCCAGAGGCACGGCACCAAGGCGAGCGATCAAAGCGGTTGTGAGTGCAAAAACGCCGCTCTCGAACGTAAACTGCATGGCCGCAGGAAAGCCAAGTGCAACTAGACGGCGAATGCGCCGAAAATCGGGCTCGATCGGAGTTTTGAGGAGTTCCGTGCGGTGACGAAAGTCGTACCAGAACAGGTAGCCGACGAGGACAAGCGCCATGTAAGTTCGAGAAATGGAAGTGGACCACCCGGAACCGATCGCGCCCATGGCGGGCATCCCAAATTTTCCGTAAATCAGGGCCCAGTTGCCGAGCGCGTTGACGATGTTCGCGGTAACGAGAGCGAAAGCCACGGGTTTCGCCATGTTCATGGCCTGGATGCAACGGCGCACGGCGAAGTAGAGGAGAAGCGGGAAGAGCCCTGCGAGCAGGGCTTTTGTGTACGGAATAGCGAGAGCGAGCACTCCGGCGTCTACTCGCATTGCGCGAAGGAGTGCGGGGAGTATCCAGACGGGAATCGCCAAAAGCGGCGTGAGGGCAATGCTTAGATAAACGCTGTTCACAAGCGAGCGATGACAATCTTCCCGGCGGCCAGCACCGAAAGACTGGGAGACGAGGGTATCCAAGCCCATAAGGAGACCGCCACCAAAGAGCGCAATGGCGGTGAATAGATTTGAACCCAAGCTGACAGCACCCATGGCTGTCGCGCTGTTGGGAAGGCGTCCGACCATCATGGTGTCCACGATGGCCATGCTCATCCAACCCAGTTCTGCGAGAACAAGCGGCAACGCGAGCCGCAAAGTAGGGCCTAGTTCTGCGCGGATTGTCTTCATGCGAGACATACACAAAATGCCGAAAGCGAAAAGTGTAAGCGGGACAGTGAACGGGTGCAAACGGGATGGGGAGGAGAAGTAGGAGAGTGACTTTGCGGACGTTCTAGGCCTGAAGTTCCATTGACCGGAACGATTGCGATCTTTAGCCTGCGAAAAGTGCTGCTTTTGCGCGCTTTGCGACGGGCGCGTTGGTCTAACCTCATTTTTAGGGATAGCTACCAAACTGCCAGGGCTCGTCCGCTCCGGCAGACGCAGGAGACAACCGTGGCCGTAGGGAATGTATCCAGGTTTGACGAAAGAATGCAGAACGCCAGGGCAGGAATTCGCGTGAATTCGCGCGTGCCCGTGGCGGTGGAATGGGCGGAGTCGGGCCGGGCGAGGCGCGTGGAAGGATACACGGTGGACACCAGCACGAAGGGGTGCCTGGCAGTGATTCCCCAAAGCTTTCCAGTGGGGCAGCGCCTGCTCCTCGTTAATCTCATCAACAAGAATGCTTGCGAGGCAGTCCTGATTTGGCGGGGACATGAAGGCCGGACGGGATGGGAACTGGGGCTGGAACTTCAACAAGCTTCCATGGATTTCTGGGGAGTGGAATTTTAGCCTGCTCCAATCCTAAATCTCTAGCCGGTTTCCTTCAGCGTTTCCACTTCTGTTTTTCAAAAGGCTGCTTTACTCAAGACGTCGGGCTTGATTGCGTTGGCTGCCCCAAAACGGGACTTCCTCGTTTTCCACTGACTTCGTTTCCAATTTCCACTTTTCCCTTGCGCTAGAATGGGTTACGCACGTACAGTGAGCCTAGGCCTAGGGGGCTTTCTGCAAGTAGCACCCACATATAGGGATCTGGTTGCCGGATCGCGTCGGTGCGATTCACCATGCGCGTAGACGGAGGCAGAAGAGTATGACTGCCATCATCACGGTTGCGAATCAAAAAGGCGGCGTCGGAAAAACGACGACGGCGATCAACTTGTCCGCCGCCCTTGCGAACCGCGGCAAGCGCACGCTCTTGATTGATCTGGATCCACAAGCGAACTCCACGATCGCATTTTACAATTCCGGCGAGATTGCCACGTCGATGTTTGACGTGTTGAGCGAGAGCCGCACGGCAATGGCGGCCGTGATCAAGACCACGAAAGATCCGATGTTGTTTCTGGGACCCGGACGGTTGGCACTGGCGAAGCTGGAGCAGGTGCTCGCGGGACAGTTCGACGCGCCTTACCGGCTGAAGGATGCGCTGGCTCCGATTTTGAAGGAATACGATTACATCGTGCTGGATACGCCGCCATCGCTGGGAATTCTCACCGTGAACGCGCTGGTGGCCTCCACACACTTGCTCGTGCCGATTCAAGCGGCTTACTTTGCCATCGAGGGAACAGACGACCTGCTTGAGACGTACGAACGAATTCGCGCGAGGCCTAACCCTGGATTGAAGGTTCTAGGAGTGGTCATCACGCTGTTTGACAAGCGGACGAATATTTCGCGCGATACGCACGGACAGATTCGCTCCGTGTTTGGGGGAGTGCTATTCAAAACGAAGATCAGCAAGAATGTGCGGCTCGAAGAGAGCCCGGCTTACAAAGAAACGATTTTAACGTACGCGCCAAAATCACCGGGCGCCGTCGAGTACAAGAAACTGGCTGCGGAGGTTATCCAACGTGTCGAAGAGGATCGGGTTACCCGTCACGCTGAAGATGCGGCATGACGCGCACTACGTCGAATCACTGACGAGTTATAGCGGAGCGGCGGTCGGACGCATGATCCCCGTGGATCAGATCCGGCCCAATCCGGACCAGCCGCGTAAAGCGTTGGGAGACTTGCGCGAACTTTCGGAGTCGATTCGCGAGAAAGGCGTGCTCGAGCCGCTGCTGGTGCGGTTTGTGCCGCGCGAAGACTGCTACTACATCATCTCAGGCGAGCGGCGTTATCACGCTTCGCGTGCGGCGGGCCTGCGCGAGGTTCCTTGCATCGAGAAGATGGCGGACGATGCGGAGACTCTGGAAATCGCCCTGATTGAGAACATTCAGCGCAAAGACCTCACGCCTTTTGAAGAAGCCGACGGGCTACACCGTTTGGCGACACAATTTGAATATACGCACGAAGACGTTGCCAGGAAGATTGGGCGCGCGCGTTCTTCGGTGACGGAAACGTTGTCGCTGAGGAATATTCCGGAGTCGCTGCGCAAGAAATGCGTCGACCACGGGATCATCTCGAAATCTCTGTTGTTGCAGATAGCGCGGCAGCCAACCGAAAAAAAGATGATCGAAATGATGCACCGGATCTTGCAAGGCGGACTGACACGGGACGAGGCGCGGCGCGAACGGCGCGACGAGCAGGGTGGTCCGCAGAGGCCGCGGCCGTTTCTCTTTCAATTCGAGCCGGAAAACGAGAGCTTCAAGTTCCGCATCCAGTTTAAGAAGAGCCATGTCACGCGCGATGAACTGATCTTGACGCTGCGCGAGATTCTCGCGCAACTCGAGGGATCATCGTCGGAAGCGGATTCCACGGCGGCTTGATCGTTGTCTAGAAAAAACGACCGGCAGACAAGCTAAGTCTGTCCCAGCAATCCCATGGTTGAATTCACTCCGCAGCAGATGCATATTCTGGAGAGGCTTTTCGCGGCGGGCTTTCGGCCGATCGCGATTCCTCCCTACGAGAGTGCGATGTGTCTGAGGCGTGGCGAGTGCGCGGCTATCCTTTCGCCTATACTTAACGGCGGTCTAAAACTGATTGCTCCGCCTTCTTATTTGGTTGACGGAAACCTGAGCGTGCGGCTGAAGCGTGGCACCGGCGAAGTCTTCGTGTGGAAGAAAACCGAACTGCCCGCCACCCCGGAACGGCTGCAAGAATTGGAATTATTCCGGCGGGAGCTGACGGACACGCTGGACTTGCCGCAAACGCAGTGAATTCCGCCGTGTTTGCAATTCCTTCGAACTCCCGGCAAACTAAAAATCTCATGGCGACTTACGACATTATTTGCGTTGGCGCGGGGCCTACCGGTTTGGCTTGCGCCATCGAGGCTCGCCGGGCCGGGATGAACCCTCTAGTGATCGACAAGGGCTGCCTGTGCAACTCGATTTTCCATTATCCGGTCAACATGGTGTTTTTCACTACGCCGGAGCTTCTCGAGATAGGCGATCTGCCGCTTATCAGCGCCGCGGAGAAACCCGTGCGCACCGAGGCGCTGAAGTATTACCGCAAAGCGGCAGAGCACTATGAATTGGAGTTGCGTCTGTTTGAGCGCGTCCTGCGCGTAGACGGGCATGACGGCAACTTTACAGTGGTGACGCAAACGGAAAAGGGAAAGGAAGAACGATACGCGGGAAAGAAAATCGCTGTGGCGACAGGCTACTACGATCTTCCAAACGTGATGGGTGTCCCCGGTGAGGACTTGCCGCACGTTTCGCACTACTACACCGAACCCTTCGAGTTCTGGAACCAGGACGTCGTGGTGATCGGCGGAAAGAATTCCGCCGCGGAAGCTGCCTTGGATCTCTATCGGAATGGTGCGCGCGTCACGTTGGTGCATCGGAAGGCGGAGTTGGGTTCGACGATCAAGTATTGGGTGCGGCCCGACATTGATAACCGGATCAAGGCGGGGCAAGTGAAAGCACTTTTCGAAACGCGCGTGAAAGAAATCACGGCAGATGAAGTCGTGGTGCAGAATGGCGACGGGGAAAAGCGGTTGCCCGCGAAACAGGTTTTTGCGCTGACGGGTTATCATCCCGATTTTGGATTTATCGAAAGCCTAGGCGTGCGACTTGATGCCGAAACACGAAAACCGGCACTGGACCCCAATACGCTGGAAAGCAATGTCCCCGGAATTCATCTGGCCGGGGTGGTGATCGGCGGGCGGTACACAGGCGAAATATTCATCGAGAATGGGCGCTTTCACGGCAAGCAGATCATTGAGTCGTTGAAACGATGAGCTGTTCATTCCTCGATTCGAACATACGCATTTGCCCGCACACCAGCCCTTTGCTAGACTCCTAGTTTATGGCATCCATTCTTCGAGAAGTCGGCGAGACCTTTTCCACATTGGTTCAGGGATTCAGCGTGACGTTCCGAAATATGTTTCGTAAAACAGTCACGGAGAATTATCCCTTCGAGCCGGTGCATTTTCAGCCGCGCTATCGCGGGATTCACGTCTTGCACCGCGACGAATCCGGCCTCGAGAAGTGCGTGGGATGCTTTCTGTGTGCCGCGGCCTGCCCCGCGAATTGCATCTACATCGAAGCCGCTGAAAACACGGATGCTAGCCGGATCTCCGCCGGGGAACGCTACGCCAGCGTTTACAACATCGATTATTCGCGCTGTATTTTCTGCGGATACTGCGTCGAAGCGTGCCCCACGGATGCGATTACTCACGGGCACGGTTTTGAGCTCGCCACGTACGACATCAATTCGTTGATTTACCGCAAAGAACAGCTTCTCGAAAAACCACCGGTCGCACCTGCTGCCGGGAGGTAATTCCTCCAACTGGCAATCAGTAGTTATATCGTTGAGATTGAAGACGTTCGCTATTTTTCTGCCCAGTCGTGTAGCACTCGCCTGCCTGCTCTTCAGTAATTGCGCCCGATAACTCATAGAAAGTAGCCATGACGTAAGTCCGTGGGTGCTGTGGGTTGGAGGAGGGCGCGATGCTGCACTTGGCGGGTGGGCGTACGCAGGGGTGGGAGGCTCCGGCGCGGCACGAGGCGGCGAGAGTCGAGGGCGCGTTTGCGCGTGATCCGCGGAGCACACGATTGCGCAGCGCAGCGAACCAGGGCGTCGGCGGCATATTTAGTGCAAGAGCGGCAAACAAGCTGCAAAAACCATGCAAAACCTCAGGATGGGCCGCCGTTTACAGGCTGCGAGGCGGTTCGATCCGCAAGAAAATTATCGGACACGGAATGCGCGCCATTGTTGCGCGATTCGCCAGCGGAAAGCATATCCGGGGCCCGCGCGGAGCGCTCGCGCTGCTCCAGAAGCCAGCGCGCCAGCATGGCGGCGGCGTTCTCTTCCATCCACTGATCGATCAGGGCGGTAATTTCCTTTCGAAGATTGGCGGCGTGCGCGAGCCGCGACAATTCAAAACTCTGCAGGGAGTTCCGGGAAGCCGAGAGCAGGAACTCCCACGGTGGCTGGGTCGAGCGGGCGGTCATAGGCCCTCCGTTAGAGTGCGGTGCGCATATTAACAGAACAGTAAGTCGTGTCAAGAATACTTATGTGTAACCGACTGTGGAAATCTGTGGAAAAACTTTCTGGCTCGCGGGCGGGCCGGGCATCGCTGCGAGGTCTGTACCAGCGTTCTTTTTGCGGGGAATCTGGCGCCGGCGATTCGCTGAAGCCTCTGCGCGCTTGTAGCGCATGTGCGGGGGACTACGAAGATCCAGACCGGACGGCGTGGACAGAGGAAACGGAAGAAGACGAGACACCTTCTGGAGAACGCGTGGAAGCGTGGCCACAAAAAGTAGAACACGAGCGAGCCGCGATCGAGGCCGTGAACGACGACGAGTTTCCTGCGAAAGAAACGTGAACAGCAGGGAAGGAGGCGATGCGATGCGGAGGACGAGGAAAAAGAAGCAAGTCCAGTGATTCTGCGAAAGCAGCGGGAGGTGATTCGCGATGTGATGCTGAGCGCGGGGCAGTGCGCGACGTGGTTGACGCTCGACGAGCTGGCGAAGTTGACGCACTACCCGCCAGCGAGCATTTCGGCGCAGTTGCGGCACATGCGGAAGCCGCGGTTCGGGGCGTACGAGGTTGTAAAGCGCTGCAGAACGGTGAACAAGGCCATGCGCGCGGAGGGCTTTGGCACGGTGTGGGAATACTCGGTGCTGCAGCATCGGCGCGTGCGGGTTCGCAGAGTGAGGAATCGACGCCGCAAAGCGCGGTTGGCGCTGCATGCGGTGAGCCGTTGAACCGCTTGGTTTTCGCGGGGGTGGTGCCTGGCGGATGAAGGAAGCGCGCGAAGCGTGCGCTGCGGCGGAGGAGCCATGGGCGTAAAACCGGAGCTGGTGTTTGATGTCTGCTGGGAAGTCTATCGCGGCGCACGCGAAGTGCTGGAGTCGAAGCGCGGCATTTCCGCGTTGAACTGGAAGGACACGGGGAAATTCCTGTGGCGGCCAGACTTTCGTCCGCGGCTCAATGAGTGGGTCGCGGACTTCGCTCTGGCAGGGCAGAAGGCGCTCGATGGGCCGGATTGGGCTTCGCGCATGGTGCTGTTTCGGTTGTACTACCTCGGGCTCGCGCCCTACGAAAATGCGCGGCATTTTCTCGGCTTGAGCGAGCGCAACTGGGTGAATTGGACGGAAGAAGTGCGCCACCGCTGCGGCAAAGAGTTGCTGCGCCGCGGCATGTTTCCGCCGAGAAAGTACTTTCGTGAGGCCGTTTAGCATTAGCGTAGGAAAATACTTGGACAGCGCGTCTACAGCAAAAGTTGATCGCCGCGCCGGAGGAGTTTGCCGTGTTCGGTGCTGGGGACGCGGGTGTTCGTGGCTAGGCAGTAGAAGTGGTCGAAACGGTCCGCGGGCGCCCATGGGGGCAGTTGCGCGCGGCGCAGCTCGGCGAAGCGCTTTTGGAAGCCGTCGTTTACGACGCCGGTTTGCGATTCGCGAGAGGGAACTGGGCAGCGCGCGCAGGGGTTGCTGCCCTCGAAAGCGACATCGCCAATCTTGAAGCGCACGACGCTGGTTTCAGCCTCGCCGAACAGTTGATCTTCCCAGAACGCGGGCACGTCTTCGATTTCCAGTGTGGCGCGGAAACGCCGGCGCGCTTCTTCGAGCGTCATGCCAGGAAACCATTCGCATACTGCCTCTAGCGATGCGGTGGAAACAATCGTTGGACCGGCGGCGAGGCCGTCATCGGGAAATCCTTCGCGGGTGTAGCGCACCTGAATCGACTGCTCGAAGTACATGCTGAACCACTCGACCGCGCCTTCGGTGTCGCCTGGGAAAGCGAACGTCATTGCGGGAATGTCGCGCCTGTCGCCGGGAACCGTAAGCGTCACGGAACGGAGATCTGGAGCATACGCCGCGCGGATGAGGTGCATGGCCGCGGTGCGTTTGCCATTGACCCAGCGCCCGTCGGCGGAATAAAGAGCCCAGACGCGGTCGAGTTCGAGGCCGCCATTGGGCCCGATGCGGGCTTCGTTCACCGAGACTGGGTCGAGCGCTTTGATAGGGTGCAGACGGATATTCGCCAAGCGTGGCGCCACTCTCTGAGAGCTCACACGTAGAGTTTAGCAGAGCGCCGCACTCAAGAAGTGCGGCCGAGAAAAAACGCCCGCGACTGCTTTCTATTTCTCGAAACTGTGGAGCGTGGTTACGAAAGTATCCGGCTCAAAAACGGAGAAGCTGGACAGCCGGAGGAGCGCCGAGCGAAGCAGTTCCAAAGCTGAAACGAATGCCGCAAGAATCGAGGAGAAAACTCACCCTCGGGATCAATCTGCGCTTGCCGCGGCAGCCACTTCCGCTGGCGCTTTCCTTTTCTTCGCCATTTGCTGCACGGTGAAGAGCAGCAGAGAGCGGTCCTGCGGCTCCATCTTGCTCAGCAGGTGTCGCAGCTTGCGCATGAACCGCAAGTCCTTGCCGGAACTGCCCCAGGCATTGCCTTTTGATTCGATCCAGGCGGATGGGACGTCCTGTTTGGGCGGTTGGTCACCATCGTAAAGAAGTTGATAGAGCGGCATTTCCAGCGCTCGAGCCAGTTTTTCCAGGGTTTCGATGGCGGGGACGGTATGGCCGTTTTCCACGCGCGAGAGGTAGCAGCGCAGCAGGCCGGTTCGCTTCTCAATATCCCCTTGGGAGAGTTTTTTTTCTTCGCGCAGCACGCGCAAGCGTTCGCCGATGATCATGGTAGCTCCTCCGTAGACCGCTCCGCTTAGCCTGGCCCCTCGAGGCGGAGTGACTTGAGTATAATCTATTCAATAGGTGTAAATCGATAGGATTTCGTTACAAACGAAAGTGGAAATTTCCCATCTGCCTCTCCTCGAGCATCGGGCTACTTGTCGATCAGGGGCGGGGGACTGGGCCGGCTCGTTGGCGGAACAATGCCGTTGGGGCGCAAATAGATGATCATTTGTCCATAATGCTCGGCGGCGTGCCAGATACACACCGCCGCGAGGCCCAGCCGCGTGTTCGGTCCGGCGTACGGCCCTTCGATGGGATCGTACATGTTCTTCGAGGTAATGGCGGCGAGCGACTTTTTTAGCGCGGCGAACGACTCGCGCAGGTAGACGAGTAGTTCGGCGCGCGTCTTCGCCGGACTCGGTCCGCCCTTATCGCACGCTTCTGGCGGAGTAATGCCGTCGAGCTCGGCGGCAAACGCGAAATTGCTGCAGGCGACGTGCTTGACCTGTTCGGCGAAGGTGCGCACCTCCGCGGGGCCAAACGCCGGCTTCTCGTACTTGAAAAGACCTTGCGCGGGGCGATAGCTCCACTTGTCGGCGGGCATGGCTTCGGCTGCGGAACGCACCTCATACTCCTGGCCTTCAAATTCGCGCAGGACGGCTTTTCCGGGCGTTTCGTCCCGGCTGAGCTCGGCGGCGGTCGGCTGGTGCTGCGGCGCCGAAGATTGCGGCGCAGCTTGCGTCGTGGCAGATTGCCTTGCTTGGTGGGGGACCAGAAGCGGCCAACTGACGACCACAGTAAATAGGCTTGCCGCGAAAAGCGGGAATAACCGGTGCAGACGGATCATGCGAAACTCCTCCGGCCGGAGAGTCTAGCACCGGGAGCAGCCGCGGCACACAATCGCTGTTTGCGCCGAAGAGAAGCAAACTCCGACGCGTCCAGTCAGCAAGGATTGTTTCCTGATGGCAGATCCGCGCGATCAGGCGCCTGCGGCTGCAGCTCCGTGTCCAGAAACGACGGACTTGTAGCCGCAAGTAGCAGCTTTGCGCATAGCCTCGACGGCCTGCGCAGCCGTCATCAACGGTGTCGTCTGAATGTTGGCGACCGCGCCGCCCGCAGCGAACGCGATGGCGATCGCTGCCGCCGACATGTTATCGGGCATCTCGGTGATGGCGATGACGTCGAACGGGCCAAACGCAAAGAACGCAGTGTGCAGTTTTCCGCCAAGCTTTTCGATGGGCAGGCGGACGATGTCGAGCCGGTCCTGCGGATCGGCCATGAGACGGGCCCAGGCTTCCTTGGTGTAGCTGACTTGGTGGCAATAATGTGGCATTGCGGACCTCCTTGACGTTCAGGTGGGGAACTTCCCAGAGGAATGAGGCGACTATGCTCTTGAAAACAAAGGGAGTCAAGAAAAAGTGAAAAATTTTAAAGATTTCTCTTGACAAAATATAGAAATGTGGTACACTTTCCCATGTAGAAAAGTATGCCTCGGCCTTGCCGGGGCGTTTTGCTTTTTAGGGCTGATCTTAAGCGCTCCCTTGGTGCGCTTAACTTCCAGAAACCGCTAGACCGTAAATCCGACCAGAAAAATTTCACGCAACCACGGACGCAGGCGCCGAAGTGTCTTTGCACGAGCAATTTCCGCTCGAATTCTGGCGAAGAAGCATTTGAAGAACAAGTTCCGAATCAGGAGCGCGTAAATAAATCGCGCACAAACGTGTCGCTCATAAAAAGGAGCCAAGATGCCGAGCTATCAAAACGCGGTTCCACCGAGTTCGCTTTCCCCCGGCGATGTGGGCTTTAGCTTCAACAACGAAGCATTTCCCGGCAGCGCCCAGGCGGGCAGCCAGTTCGCGCTTCCCAGCTACGCCGGCCAGCCCGATACCGGAACAGCAGTGCGCTGGCAGACGATTTTTGGTACGGCGCCGACGGCGGTAAGCATCGTATTGCAAGGCGCGATGGCCGACGTGGACGCCGAGTATCAGACCATCGACACTACCACCAACACTGCCGGTGAGGCGCGCACCGTCACGGGAGTGCAGGCAAGATTTCTGAGAATCAAGTTTTCTTCGTCGACCGGCGGCAGCGGCCTCACCGCGAAACTCCTGGTCTGAGCGCCTGCTGGAACGCCTGGCGCGGCACTTGAAACTGCCAGGAACACGCGCGCTACCGACTGACTCACCTGACCTTGAAGATCTCTAATGAAAACGAACAGCGACATTTGGATCGACACGCCGGTGCTTACGCCCGAGCGGAAGCTCTGGCGTGCGGTCCTGGGACAAGCCTACGCGGACGCCCAACAGCCGCTTTTCGCTGATGGAGCAGAGCCGCTCGAACGCGCTTGTGCCCGCGCGTTTCTTCGCGCGGATGACCCGCTCTTGGAAGAAATCCTCGGACTCATCTGCGAGAACGCTGCTGTTCCTTGCGACCGGGTGGTTCTCTGGGCGCGAAAGCAATATCCGATAGCTGCCTGAGAACGAGCCAGCCGTGAATTCTGCAATGACTATCGAGAAATCGCCGGAGCGCCCGAAGCGCTCTGAAACCACTGTCGACCCCGGTTCGCCGGGACAACTTCGCCGGACGCGCGGCGTCACCCCGGCAAAATGGAGCAAAACTCCGAAAATGAAAAGCAATGGCCATCACGCGAGCACATCCAAAGTGAACGGCCATGGTCTCGTTTCACCTTCCCACACGGCGCAAGAAATGGAAGCGCCGCTGGAAATGGGCAGGGCTGCGTCTGACGATGCACGCGATATTCCCTCTGTGGCCGGGGCGTCCTCCGCGCCGGCTGGTACGGAACGCGGTGCGTGCGCTGAGGTGGCTCCGCCCCGGGAACGTGGAACGAAGCCCGGCCGCAAACGCGCCCGCGTTTTGGCCGGTACGGGAACGCCGCGCGCCCCAAGCGAAAAGGACAAGAAGAAGGGGACACGCGGGGGCAAAGGCGACGACGAGAAAGACTTGCTGGATATTCCGCCCGGCTCGGAACCTCTGCCGGAAGACGGTCTGGGATTTGTGGACGCCATACACGAACACGTCGATCTCTACTTGGCTTGCGCGAGGCTGGTGAGAGCTAAGGATCCAAAAATTTCGCAACGCATGGTCGAGCGCCTGCTCGAAATGTCCTACGGAAAAGCGCCAGTCGCGCCGGATGAACAGGCGCCGCAAATCATTTTCGACGCGCCCAGGCCGAATCGCGACTGAACCTTTCGGCCAGCAGGGAATCCGCCGAGCGCCAAAGTTTTGAACGCAGAACCATTTAGGGAGAAGAACATGGCAACGAATGCGCCCAGCGCAAGCAATTCGCATCTCGAATTCATCGGAATGATTGTGGAGATCGCAGGCGTCGCGTCGGCCGTAGCCGGCGTGGTGCTCAGCCTGCATCACTGGCCCGCAGCCGTGGCGCTAATCGGCGGCGGCGTAGCCTACGTGATCGGCAAAAAGCTCCGAGCCTCGTAGTGGCGCGTCTCTTAGTTCACAGAAGATCTGGGCTCGAAAGCTTGTCGACATGGCAGTACGCAAACATCTCCCGCGAAACAGAACCAAAAGCCAATTCTCGCGCGGGACGTGGCCACAACGCATCAGCGATTGCTACGACGCCTTTCCGCGCCAAAAACAGTTCCACAAATCGAAAGCCAAGTACCGCCTCTTCGGCGGCGCGGCGGGTCCCGGCAAAACAAAAGCACTGCTCTGGGAAGCGATCCTGCAGGCGAACGAGGTGCCCGGCGCCGATACACTCTTGCTGCGCCGCACGTACCCCGAACTCGAATCGTCGCTCCTTGCGTACTTCCGGCGCGACGTGCCGCGGCATTTCTACAAAAAATACAACGAGTCCAAGCACGTAGTGACCTGGCTGAACGGCTCAACAACGCGTTTCGGCTACTGCCGCAACGAAAACGACGTCTACCAATATCAAGGTGCGGAGTTTCTCTTCATCGGCATCGACGAGCTGACACACTTCACGCTCAAACAATGGCAGTTTCTGACGTCACGCAATCGCTGCCCCATCAAGTTCTACATCGATGACGAAAAGCAACGGAAGCCCGTTATCGCCACTATGGCCGGCGCCACGAACCCCGGCAATATCGGCCACGCCTGGGTGAAAGCGCTCTGGGTCGATCACCAGCCGCCGGCTGGCTACGACCAAACGGGGCGCTACGACGCCAACGAGTACGAATTCATCCGCGCCTGGTTGAGCGACAACCCGATCTACGCCAACGACGTCGAGTACCGCCGCACGCTCGAAGTGCTGCCCGAGCATTTGCGCAAGGCCTTTCTCGACGGCGACTGGAACGTTTTCGCCGGCCAGTATTTCGACATTTTCGATTACGGCCGCCACACCGCGCGGCCTGAGGAAATACGCCTCGAAGCGTGGTGGCCGCGCTGGATTTCGATCGACTGGGGCTTCCAGCATCCCAGCGCGGTGTATTGGCATTGCGCAGTACCGGCTGTAGCCGCGGTCTTCAGACCGCGGGCTGTTTCGACCGGCGAACCGGGTACCACAACAGAGACAAGAATCCCGCCCTCTGAAGAGGGCGGCTACAGCTCGCGCATCATCACCTACCGCGAGTTCGTGCAGAACGGCCTCTCGCCGCGCATGCTCGCGCAGGGAATTGCGGAGCGCAGCGGCCGCGAAAACATCAGCGAAGTATTTCTCTCGCCGGATGCTTTCGCGCATCGCACTGCAGAAGCCTCGATCGCCGAACAACTAGGCGATGTGCTTATAGCCAACGGCCTGCCGCGGCCCGCGCCCGCTGACGACGACCGCATCGGCGGCTGGCAGTTCTTGTACCAGATGCTAGAGTCCAACGCGTGGGTGATTACAGAAAACTGCACAAAGCTGATCGAGTGCATGCCGACGCTGGTGCGCGACACAACGCGGAGCGAGGACATTCGCAAAATGGACGGCGATGATCCCGCCGATTCGGCGCGCTATGGATTGGTCTCCGGCGGAAGAATCGCCGGTGTTGCGACGGCCTTCGCGCCGTCCAGGGCGGGGCAAGCCCCGCCCCTACATCCGCCGGGAAGCGGCGCGCACTTCGTCACCGGCATGCCGCTCGGCGAACAGATCAGCCGGCAAATTAGCGCCACAGATCCGACTTCACGCGCCATCCATTCACAGCGCCTCGAAGCCGAAGCGCGAAAGCAATTCCGGCCAACGCCGCTGCCGCGCCGGCGTTGGTAGCACAGACTTCCGTCCGTGCAGGTTGTAGCAATCAGGGTGCATCCAGGTCGTAACTGCGGCGAATGAGAACGCAAACTTCACGCAGTCGGCGATCGGAAAGGGCTCTTGGCTGGCGCTCAATAAGATCTTTCTTCGGGAGAGTACCGATGAAATGCGCCCTTAAACACGAAAGACCGGGGAGGCCGGTCTCACCAGGTTGAAGCACCATCGTTGATGGAGACTCCGCAATTCGAGAGGCAAAAGGAACCATGAGAACCGTTTCGGCGCGGTCCGACTGATTCCTGGAATCTAGCGAAACGATCAGGACCCAGTGCCGCCCCCGATCATCGCCCAGGTAAGCAGTCCAGATGTCGCCTCGACGAGGCGCGGGTTGAAGCGGTCGGCGGTTACTCGCCATCGTAGTTGACCCGGGACGTGGCGTGTCCTACTGCTCGTTCGAGCTCTTGCTCCTCGCGCAGCGCTTCACCCTCAAGAGAGGCATAGTAAGCCGCCGTCGCATCTTCCAACTGGCGGCGTCGCTCAGTGCGGCGCGCGATGGAAACGGCGCGGTCCACAGCTTCCGCCATAGTGGAAGCCTTTCCGCGACGAATCAGGGACCTCAGAAACGCCCCGTTTTCCGGAGCGATGGTCGTGGAGATTTTTTGACGGTTATTGCGAGCGGACATAATCACGGCTCCTTGCACATCACTGTGCTACAAAGTGTCTGACAGCCGTAGGATAACATATCCTCCAGAATAGGTGAACATGAGAGACTTTCTCGAACGACTGCTCAGGGGACGATACATCGGGCTTCTCGAGGCAGACGTAGCGCGCCTCCGTGCCGAGAATCGCGCGCTGACGAATTCGCTGCTGGGAACGGCAGGATTTCCGCCGGTCGAATTTCCCGAAGCGGCGAAACCGCAGGCGTTGCCGCGATTGCGCAAGCGCAGCTGGCACCAGATTCAAGCCTGGCGCGCAAACGGAGCCGCGCGAGAAGCAGCCGGCGATTTTGCAGAAGAGCACGCGACGAGGCCGAATCGCCCCGTGCCTCATAGCTGAACGCGAAACGCGCGCCACCTACTTCGTCAAATACATCGTCCAGATGTTGGAGCTGACATCGATCTTCGACTAGTGGATTTGGAGGGGGATGTTATTAAAGATGATCCCCTGCTTAGGGCCCCGCCGCGACGGCAGCTCCAGATTCCAGGTATCCGACGTGGCTTGTACCGAGAGGCTATTCTCCACCGCAGCGAGTTGATCCACGCCTAGTTTGCTCAGGTCCCATTGTGCATAGCCGAACGCGCGCTGGCGCTTGCCGCGCTCGTCGAAGTAATGGTCGGCATTTGGCGCCAAATAGGTCAACGTCACCGCGAGGTGGTATGTGCCCCCACTCGGGAAACTGTAATCATCGGAGGGGCCCGGAAGAACCGGGAATTCGTGGCTCTCGCCCGGCGCAAGCACCAGCAGGTCGTCGTCATGGAGACGGCGCGCCTCGGCTTCCGCCTCCGGGCTGGTTATAGGTGTGCCGCAAAATCCGCGGCCTGGGACGAACCCCATTCCAATAGGCGTGCCCTTGGCGTCGGTGACGGACCAATCCCACCTGGCGTTCATCAGGAAGCCGTTGCGCACGACGAACACCAGCGGCTCGGCGGACCGATTCGTCAGCAGTGCATGGAAAATATTCGACTCGAGCGACGCTCCTGGCCGCACCGTCGTAGGACCGCTGAGCTTGATCTCAAGTTTGGGGAGCTTGCGCGGGGCATGCCGCGTATCCTGCGCGCCGAGCTTCAAGAACGGCACGCACACGCACGCAATCAGGACCAAGGTTGCCAGTGGGGGGCGCAAGTAGGGAACCTCTCTTTGCATCATGACGGGATCCCTTCTGTTCGTCAGCAGTACCAAAGTTCCACAACAGCAATTTCAGCCGGGATAGACGAATGACCTTCGACTACGACAACATGATTGGAACGATTCCACCGGGATTTCTTGCACCGGCCGACGGCAACTACGCGCCAAATGTGGCGCAGGGCGTCAGCCCTGCGGCTGTTTCCGAAAGTCGCGATGTAAGCGACGACAGCGACCCCGGCAACGACGCCACAGTAGGGGCACGGCATGCCGTGCCCGGCCTCGGCACGGTTGCTGACCTCGGGCCAAACAACGAGCGCCTAGAAGACGTCAAGCCAGAGGTGGTGAACGCCCTGCGCGAACTGGTGCGCCAATATCGCCAGGAAGGCATCGTCGCGCGGCGCAACGAAATCCGGAGGATCCGCCAAGCGCGCCTCTTTTGGCAAGGGCTGCAATATGCCTGGTGGAACCCGAACGACCTGAATTGGCATTTGCCGTACGAAAACCGCTCTGGCGATGATCGCGAGCTCGAGGAAATGCCGCGGTATCAGTTCGTCACGAATTTTTATCAGGGCTTCGGACTATCGTTTATCGCCGTGCTTTCGCAGGACGTGCCGAGCGTGCGTTTCTATCCGCAGTCGGCGCAGTCGCTGGATGATATTGGCGCGGCACGCGCGGCCAGCGACGTTGCCAATCTGATCGAGCGGAACAATGAAGTCGAGAATCTCCTTAGCACGATTGGGTATTTTCTGTGGACTGATGGAAAACTTGGCGCCTACGTGCGCTATGTCGCCGATGGCCAGCGCTTCGGTTTTCACGAAGAGCAGCTGCTCGCCGCGCTCGAGATTCCGCTAGGCGAAGACAAGTATGTTTGCCCGAAATGCGGAAAAGAGACACCGGCAACACCGCCAACTTCCGAGGACGATCCAACTCAAGATCAAACGACCGTAGGGGCACGATATATCGTGCCCCTACCGCCGATGCGTTGCTCGAATTGTGAGGCGGAGCTCGGCGAATCGAATCTGCGGAAGGCCGAGCACGTCACCGTGCCGCGCGTCATTGGAACGCGGCGCGTTCCCAACGGCCAAGAAGTTATCTCCATCGCCGGCGGCCTCGAGCTGAACACGCCCGTCTGGGCAAACGAAATGCACGAATACCCGTACCTGCAGTGGCAGGCGGAAGTTCATCGTGCAAAGCTGAAGGCCGCATACCCGCACGCGGCAAACAAAATTGAAGCCGCCCCTTCGCAAGGCCCCGACGACGTCTACGCTCGCGTTTCGCGGCTAAGCGTCGAGCAAGGCCTGCCGTCGATCCATCCCGGCGACGCGCTGACGAACTTGATTACGTTTGACCGCACGTGGCTGCGTCCCTGGGCGTTCTATTCCATCGAAGACGAAGCGGTGCGCAACGAGTTGCTCGCGATGTTTCCCGATGGCTGCTACTGCGGATTCGCCGGCGATGTGTACTGCGAATCGCGCAGCGAATCGATGGACGACCACTGGCGCGTGCTGCATGCGCTCCCTGGCGACGGGCAAAATCGGCCGAGCGTCGGCGATTCGCTGGTGCAGGTGCAAGAACGCTACAACGTGCTCTCCAACATGCAGGCGGAGACGTACGAGTACGGCATTCCGCCCATCTACGCCGATCCGCAAGTCCTGGACTTCGACGCGCTCGCGAATCAGACCGCGGAACCCGCCGCGCATTTTCCGGCACGCGCGCGTCCTGGGCAGCCGCTCGCCGCGGGATTTTTCCAGCCGGCGCCCGCGCAAGTTCCTCCGGACCTGGTACGGCATCAACAGGATTTGATCGGCCCGGTCGCGCAATTCCTGACGGGGATGTTTCCCGCGATTTTCGGCGGAAACATGGAAGATGTGAAGACCGCTTCGGGTTACGCGCTGGCGCGCGATCAAGCCATGGGCCGCCTGGGATTGGTGTGGCGCCGCACCAAACAATTTTATGCCGACGTACTGCTGCTGGCCGTCGATTGCTTCCGCAAAAACCGCCCGGAAGACGCGGAGATCCCCCTGCTCGGCCCCGACGGCGTGCTCGATGCCCGAATGATTCGCACCGCGGACTTGAAGGGCAACATCTGCGTGCATCCCGAAGCCGACGAAACCTTCCCACGGCTAAAGTCCCAGCAACGTGCCGTCCTGCAGCAATTGTTCTCTTTGAACGATCCGCTCATCCAGGAAGCGCTCGCCGAGCCCGCCAACATCGGCTACGTCAAAAATGTGCTCGGGCTGACAGAACTGGTCGTCCCCGGCGAGGATTCGCGCCACAAACAGTTGCGCGAAATTCAGCAATTGCTAGCCAGCGCCCCGATCGTCATCTCGATGCAAACGTCGGGCACAGCCCACGTAGCGCCGAGCTTTAGCCCGGCCTCCGCAGGCCACGAAGAATCGGACGCCACGGAACCGTCGAACGCCGCGTCTGAAGATGCCGCCCCAAAGGGCGGCGCTACGCAGTCCGCCTCTGCCAATTCGCACGAGTCACCAGTCGCAAGTCACCAGTCACCGGTTCTGGTCTTGCCCTCCGTGCCGGTAGATCAGCTCCTCGATGATCACGCAGTGGAATTTGAAGAGTGCAAGCGGTGGGCAAACTCGGAAGCCGGCCAAGCCGCAAAGATGACGAATCCCGCGGGTTTCGCCAACGTCCGGGCCCACGCCGAAGCGCATCTGCGCGCAATGAACCTCGCGGCGAGAGCGACCGCCGTTAACGCAAGCACCCCTTCTGTGAAAACTTCGGCCAAACGGGAAACACGCAGCTGAAACTTTCGGGCTTTCCGCGCGTATCTACGATTAGGCTGCCTCGATACGCGACTTTTGGAAGTAGTGCGAAGGTGAAGGATGGATCCACAAATCATGGTATTGGGACTGGGAGCCGACCCACGCATTTTCAAGGGCGTAAGCGACAATGATCGACGAAAGTCCGCAACCGAGGAACAGCCCATCCTTACCTACAAAGGACAAGGATCCGGCGATTTTGACCCGTTTGGCTTCTTCGATTTTCTTGATCTGTTAGACATTGCCTCCTTCTTTTTCTAGAAGTTCTAACGAGGTTTTTTCACAGCTACCCAAATCAGCCCCGATAATCGGGGCATTTTTGTTTTGGAAAGATATGAACCAACAGACTACATCTACGACGGGCGCAAATGGGCACAGTACGTCTCATGACATTTTCGTGCTGACGGACGAGCAGATTCTGGAGATCGAGCCGGAAGCGCAAGACGTCACGGTCGGCGAAAATGTAGCGCAGGGCGATAGCCCTGCCGGTGTGTCGCCCACTGCCGAAGCTGTCGCCCGGGCGGAGGGGCAAGCGCAAAGCGCACAGGCAGGAGTGCCTGTGCTACAAAAACCTCCTGCTTGGTTGGCCGAGACGATGAACGATCCGCGGCGCGGTGCAGAAGCCAGGGCGCTTTGGGATGGCGCGCAACGGGCGGAGAAGGAAGCGGCTGCCTATCGCGAAGTGTTTGCCAAGCCGGAAGAGGCGCGTGCGGCGGCGGACCGCGCGCGGATGCTTGATGACATTGACCGAGCATACTTCACGGGAGACGCATCGCAGCGGGCGCAACTTGCGGCAATGATGATGCGCGAAGATCCCGCGGCGTTTCGCGAGATGGTGTTCGAGGGATTGCGCGCGCTGGAAGAAGCAGGACAGTCGCCAAGATCCCGGAGCGTGGCGGACGCTGTGAACGGGCCCGCGCGTGCGGCGCAACCGACCGGTGCAAGCCCCGCACCTCCAGTTCACGGAACTCCCGCCGCGCCCCAGAATGCCGATTTGGCGCAGCAGGCGCAACTAGCGGCCTATGCCGCGTTTGAGCGCGCCGCGAATGACGATTTGGAGCGCAGCGTGAGCAGCGCGATCGAGCGTACGCTGGAACAGGCGTTGCCTGCGGCGAGAAGAGCGGATGGCGCGGCGTTAAAAGGGCGTATGGCTGCGGCGATCCGGCAGGACATCGAGAAAGCGCTACAAGGCGATCGGCAATTGAGCGAACAGGTCGCGCAGATTCTGTCAGCGAAACGCCTCGACGACGAAACACGCGCGCAAGTCGTGCGGCTGATCGGTGAACGCGCACAGCAGCTTGTCCCGAGCGCAACAAAGCGCGCGCTGAACGATTGGACCCAAACCACCCTGGCGGCGCATCGTAGCAAAAACGACAGATCCAACTCGGCCACCGTGAGAAGGGAAGTGACTGCCGCAGCGCCGGGTCCGCGCGATGTGAGGGACGGAAGACAAAAGGAACCCGCGCGCTCAACTCGAAACAACGAGAGACCGGCGTCCAAAGGGCGCGTCGATTATCGCAAATTGAGCGACGATCAGATCCTCGATTTGTGACGCGCGAGATGCACGTTAGTGCAGCGGCCCCATGAAGACCAATAGCATGGCGAAAAAAGCCAGAGTAATCAGCATGAGCGAGAGGATGCCGCCAATTCCGTAGAGATAGGGCGTGAACGTTTTCGAGCGGCGAAGCATCATGAAACGGCCGGAGCAAAACCTGAGCGAGTACATTCCAAGAGCAGCCACCAATAGAAAAAGAATGACTCCTTGTACTTTCATCATGTGGCTCGATGCAGGACGGATCCCCTGAAACCACGTTAATCGGGGCACGCGCCTAACGGCAAGCTCCAGTCGCTGAAGCCGGGCCAACCAGTACACACCATCGATTTTCGGCGCCTTCTCAAGAGACGCCTGCGCGATTCCGAAACGCGCGTGATCACGCACTTTCCCACGTAGGGGCACGATATATCGTGCCCCTACAGGCAGAACGCATACGCGCGATTTCGGAACGCAGCAATTATAAGGAGAACAACAGATGCCAGCACAAGCAAACGCGAACGTCGTCGCGTTGCAGCTCGAGAAGGTGCGCGACAAAGTGCCCCTGCTCTATGAACGGGACGACATTTTACTCACCATGATCCAGCAGCGCGGCGACGTGGAGAAAGTTTCCAGCCGCAACATGCGCCTGCCGTTGCAGGTGAATCCCGGCGGCAAAGCCGGATCGTACAACGCCGACGGCGGCGACCTGGGCCGTGGCTCGGGCACCGCCTATGACGTCGCGCAGGTCTCGCCAATTTTCTTCCGCTTCGCGATTGAAATCACGAAGCTGGTGGAATACGCGACGACCGGCCGCGAGCGCGCCATCGAAAACGCCGCGAAACGCGAAGTCGCCAACGGAATGAAGCAGTTCCGCGCGTTCCTCGACAAGCTGATGCAGACAGCAGGGAACGGCGTGCTCGGCACGATCAGTTCGATCGCCAGCACCACCTTCACGATGACCGTGCCCAACGGCGCGGCGCTCGTCTATCCCGGCCAGACCATCCAGATTTACGACACCACGCTCACCACCAACCGCAACGTCGCGGCTGGGGTGACGACCACTGTTCTGACCGCCGATCCCGTCACCACGCAGCAAATCACCGTGGACAACGTGCCCACAGGCACCGTCGCCACCGACGTCATCGTGCACGACGGGCTTACCGGCGCGCAGCCTGTGTCGCTCTTCGGCATCAAGTATCACCAGAACAACGCGACCACCGGCACGTGGCTCAACCTCAACCGCGCTACGTATCCCATCCAGTTGCAAACGCCGCGCGTCAACGCCGGCAACGCTGCGCTCACCCCATCCAACGTGCGCCTGGCCATTAACAAAGTCAGGAAATCATTGGGCATCAACCACGTCGCCAAACTGATTGCTTACATGGCGGTGGAACAAGAACACGCCTGGGAAAATCTCGGTATCACCGTCAGCCAGATCATCAAGGAAGGCGGCGAGAGCAGCGGCAACGATCTCGATCTGCTTTTCAGCGGCCGCAAGACGATGAGCGGAGTCCCAATCAAGTCCAGCGTGAACGCCGACCAGACGCGCGTCGATTTTCTCGACCTCACGCACTGGGGACGCGCCGTGCTCAAGGACATCGACTTCTACGAAGTCAATGGCAACACGGTGTTTCCGATTTACGGCGCAAGCGGCGGCATCGCGGCGAGCTACATCTTCTACTTCGACACCGCGTTTCAAGTGTGGGACGACTCGCCGCGTACCGGCGCGTTCATCGACACATTGGCGCGGCCGTCTGGTTACTAGAGGCCTGACGTGGATGTAAAGGAGGTAGAGGAAGTACAGGAGGTAAAGGAAAAGAAGCTCGCTCGCAGCGATACTGGCTGCTATTCTCGCATTCCCATCCTTTACCTCATTTATCTCCTTAACCTCCTTTGCTTCATTCAAAAATGCGCAGAGCTTTCCTCGGCGGCCTGGCCCTCTTGTTAGCCGGGGTCATAGCCGCGCGCGAGAAAGCCGAGCCGCTCGTCTTCGTGTTTCTTCGCGTGGACCGCGAGAAAGACGTTGCCATTCTCCGGCCCATGATCGCGCCAGACAATGGCGTACAACTTGACTCTGGCCCTCGTGACCTCGAACGCGGAAAGGTGCTGAACTGCGCATCCTTTGCGCGCATCCACAGCGCCCTCGTCGAAGGCCAGCTTGTCCAGGTCACCGATCTGATGCTTGATTGCGGTGAGCAGAAATTCGTTGTTAAGACGCTGGACTTTACGCCAGAACGCAAATGATCCAAGTCCTACGCGAAACGCACGAGACTCCGGAAAACGTAGCACAGCGACTGCAACGCGCCGGCGGTATCAATCGTTACGGTGAACCGAATTATCGCGCCGTTTGGGGATGGAACCGCCTCGCGTGGATTGGCGGGAAATTCGAGGAGCATGACGCCGCAACGGGCTCGCTGCTCCGCGAAGTCGTCGAACTGCGCCAGGAACCGAAGTATCCAGCGGTGAACCGCTGGCACATCGAGCGGTGGATCGCGCCAGAAGTTTACGGCTCGCCTCGCGCTTGGTATGGGCAAACTATCGAACGGGAAAACGGTGTGAGCATTCCAGCGTTGGGCCCGTACCCATCGCGCGGCGATTACGAACATTGCTTCACTCTTGAAGGTCCACGCGGCGAATTTCTGCAGCTCACGCCAACAGCGGCGGAGCACATCGCGCGCGCCATCGAGTTTTCGCGGCATACGCCGCGGTCCTGTAAGCGCCGTTCGATTGACGACCGCGAACATCGCGAAGACCGCGCCTATGATGCGTGGGCCTACGACAAACTCGACGACGCCGTGCCTGCATTCCACAAGCAGCCCTTTGTAACGATCTTATGAGCTGGCTCAGACTTCCGGCAAGACGTCGATAATATCCGAAGGACTCAACTCGGAAAGCAACGCTTCGCTCTGCGGGTCGCTTGCCTTGATGACGTTTCGGCCACCTGCTACATGGACGTGTTCGATCCGGCTTCCGTCTTTTAAGACCAGGGTGACAAGCGTCGCACCGTAACTCGACTCGCGGAATTGGGCAGCTTTATCGCCCAAGCGCTCGGGCAGATCGAATTTGATTCCCCACGTGTTCACGGCAAGCCAAACCTCGAAGGCTTAGACATTTTACGGCTAAGGGCTTACATGAGCCATCTGCACATTTGGCTGAAGGGAGTCTTCGCGGCCGCGATCAGTGGCGCGGCCGGCGGGGTGCTCACGGGATTTGCCGCCGTGGGGATTGATCCGCAACACTTTAATCTGCAAACTGGCGTGGGCGCGACGCTCCGCATCGCGGCGGCCGCCGCGTTGATCAATGCGGTTATCGGCGTCGCCGCTTACCTGCAGAAGTCGCCTCTGCCAAACGACTAATTGAGTAGATTGCCGCCGGGAGAAATAAGAAGGGGCAACCAGAGTGGCTGCCCCGAACAAATGTTTACGCGTACTGGACGCGCCTCACAAGCAAGTTCAGGGTACTGCACACGAAAAGTCGTGTCAAGTTCAGCGCGCGAAAGCGGGACGGAGAATGTGGGACTCGAACCCAACGGGCTGTTTCCAACCTTCGCGCTTGTGAGGCACGTCCAGTACCCTCACTGGTAGCATTTTCCGAAACGAACCCCACGCGTAGCGCTTTATACTAGTGTGTTAAATAGCTGTCACGATAAATGAGAGGGACTCGCCATGCCAGTCGTAGGATCAAGCGCATACAACTCGGCGGGACAGATCACATCGCTAGTGCGTTCGCTGCTGAACGACGCACAAGGAAACTTGTTCACAGACACCGTGCTGCTGCCGTACGCGAATTCGGCGTACCGCAAGCTGCAGCGCGCCCTCGGCAATGCGGGCGGAGGCGGCTTCATCCAGGATGACGCGTTGTTGGTCGTGACCGCCGTGACGCAGACGGACACGTCATTGCAAGTTTCCATCACCGACGCGACCGCGCCGCCAAACCAGCTCCCCACCGATTTGCTCGTGCCCGTGAAAATCTGGGAACGACCCAATGGTTCAACGCAGGATTTTCTTGAGATGGTGGACCTCACGCAGCACGGCGGCTTGCCTTCGCGCGTGCAAGACGTAACGCTCAGCGTGTGGGAGTGGCGCGCTGACGGCATCTACTTCCTCGGCGCGACGCAGGACACGCAAATCCGCCTGCGCTATGCCAAAGCGTACCCGGACTTCACGGACTCGACTTCGCCGGTGCTAATTCGCAACGCGCAAGAAGCCATCGCCTACGCCACGGCCGCGCTCGCGGGCTGGGCACGCGGCAGTCCGCTGGCGGAGAAGTGGGATGACGCAGCGGCCGACGCGATCGAAGACCTGGTCAGCGCCGCCGTCCGCCGCGAGCAACAATCCGCGCGCCGCCGCCGCCCGTTTTCCGCCCGCAGCGGTTACACGCCATTCTGAAAGAGGGAAGTAAAGGAAGTTCAGGAGATATAGGAAGTAAAGAAGAAGAACAACAGAATTTCGGCGGCCGCCCAAACGGGGGCATTTTCTTTGCCGATCCTTTACTTCCTTTACCTCATATACCTCCTTTACTTCACATCTCGCGATTACGAATCATTTGGAGCGAACTATGCCGATCACCATCACGCTTTTGCCGAACAATGAAGACGGTTCCGGCAGCAACTTGTTCTACGCCATCGGGACGCTTACCTTTTCTGGCAACTACCCGACGGGTGGCGACACCATGGACTTCACGACCGTCGCCGACAAACTACCCAGCACGCAAATCGTCCAGGTCTTTGCCGACAGCCAAAACGGCAACGCCGGCTACTATGTGCCGGTGCAGGGAACCGCACTGAATAACTGGAAGCTCAAAGCCTTCACTGGCGGCGGCACGGAAGTCAGCGCCGGCGCCTACCCCGGCAGCGTCACCGGCGACATCGTGCAAATCACCATCACCGCCCGCAAGCTGCAGTAGATCAATCGCGTCGCAACGTTATTTTGCCCTTAAAATTTTCTCGAATGAGCTTGCGTAAGAACGCAATGTCTTCGGACGAGGTGAAGCAGCGCTTGGGAATGTAAGTTGCACCGACCTTGCCCTGTGAAAAGACGAAAACCCTCGGCGTCTCTAGAACGTTCAAGAATAACGTCCACTTGCACTCGGCCTTCGCTGACTCGGACTCGAAGAGAATCAGGTCCGGGCGAAATGTGACTCGCTTGAGAGTCGCAAATCCCGGTGTGCCTCGAAAGACAGCCCTCAAGCGAAGCAGCGGGAAGAGCAGGAGTCCCGCGAGAACGAGAATAAACAGGGTGATGAGAATCGCTATAATCGATGTTCCGCCCTCGAAAGTTCTAAGCGTTTCGGCAGAACGGGAATAAACGTCATACAGGATGTAGCAAAGCAAAGCCGACGCAATCCAGCGGGCTAAATTGTTCCCGTCCCATCGAAAGGGTGAGTACACGTCCTCGGGTATCAGAGTGAATTCGACAGTCAGTTCGCGGCCGTCATTCATCTTTTAATTTGCTTTCCTTCTTACTTTAGCACAGCGATCCTTGCGCGTCAGGGCATCGAAAAGGGAATTGTGATGATACGATCAAGAATCGCGTCGCGCTTGTCTGCCCAGCCAGGCCTTCCGCGCGCCATAACGATGACGTTTTTCTGGGCATTAGTGGCGCTCGCGCTGCACGTCATTCCTGGAGCAATCGGGCCAGCGCACGCGCAGGGCACGCGCAAAGACGACATCGTCTTCAATTCGCGCGGCATCCCGTTGGCAGGGGCCGCCGTGCGCGTCTGCGCCATGCCCGCATCCGGGCAGCCGTGCACGCCGCTTGCGCTCATCTACTCCGATGCCGGCCTGACGCAAGCGCTCGCCAATCCCACGACAACCGATGGCCTCGGCAACTATTCGTTCTACGCAGCGCCGGGCAAATACGAAATCGAGATTTCCGGCCCGAGCATCACCACCAAGCAGCTCCCCAACGTCGTTCTGCCTAACGATCCGTCTTCGCCGACGTTCAGCGGCGCCGTCAGCGCCTTTTCGCTGAGCCTAGGCGGCAACCTCACCGTTTCCGGCAACACCACGGTGCTCGGTTCGCTGGCCAGCGGCACGCTGAATCTGAGCAACCAAAGCACGCCTCCAGGCGCCGCCGGCTCTGGCACGGTGAATCTCTACACCAAAACCGCCGACATGCGCCTTTACTACAAAGACCAGACTGGCACGGAGATTGGCCCCCTCGGCCCCGGCAACGGTGCGCAAACAAACGCTCCCAACACGTTCACCGCGCCGCAAAACATTGATGCCGATTTTCGCACCAAGGGTCCCAATCCATGGTTTGACGTCACACGCTATGGCGGCTATGAATACACTGGCGCGGCGCAGACGACCACAGGTACGATGTCCTCGAGCAGCACTGCTCTCGCGCTGGGATCGGCAATAGATTTTGCCAATGGCCAGGGAATCCTCGTGCTTGGGGCCGGCCCCGCAACCTCGCTGACTGCGCCATCCGGTTTGACGGTTTCACAGCAGAACGTCACTGGCTCGACATCTTATAGTTATTGCGTCGTTGCCGAAGATTACGCCAATGGCCGGACGGCTTGTTCAGCGGCGGGGACAACAGCCACCGGAGCGGCGAATCTCGGCGCATTTACGGCGGCGACCATTTCTTCTTGTACGCGGACTTCCGGCGTCGTGACTTGCACAACTTCAGCCGCGCACAATCTCTCCCCGAACTCCTTCATTGAACTTTCCGGCACAGGCAGCCCCAATTACAACGGCACCGCAACGCTCATTACTGCAAGCGGTTCGACCTTCACTTACAACCAACTTGGGCTTCCGAATGACTCTACGGGGATCTCAGCGGGAACAGTGAAGGCTCTAGCCCTCAACGTCGTTCAGTGGACGGAAGTAGATTACACGGTGCTACGCAGCTATATCTATCGTTGCACGACGACATGCGCGCTGCCGGCGAACGCTGCTAACTATGCTCTTGCCGGTGTCACCCAAGGCATGGACGGAGGATTCCTCGATTACGGCTACGCCGTGACAGCCTCACAGATCGGCAATGGAGACGTGTCTGCGACCGCACCGACCGCCGCTACCAAGCAATGGCTTTCGACGATTATCTCCGGTGGCGGCGGTACCACATCGCTCACACTCGCAAACGCTTCCACCAATGCTGTCTCGGGCGTGGCCGTACTGCACGACAATGTCCCGGCCATCACCGCGGCGTGCTCGGCGATGGCTTCAACGGTGACTGGGGGCGGGATCCTCTACATCCCTAATGGCAACGGTTCCGGCGCGCCCGCATTTCCAATCAACTCGACGCTCAACTTGAGCACAGCGTGTCCCGTCATTAGCGGCACCTCGCAGTTAGAGATTGAAGTAGCCGCAACGATTATAGCCAACGGCTCCGTCATTCCACGAGGCAACTTCAAGTTGAAGGGCCTCACCAGCTTTGGACATCCTACGAATTTCTATGGCATGGAGCCAACCACCAGTTGGAGCGGGAATGCTTACCCGTTCATTTATGCACTGCCTGGAACTTCCTCGAATTGGAGCATGGACAACTTCATCTTCCAGGCATTCCGGCCTTACCAAGCGTGCATCGTGCAGGATCAAGATGGAGGGGGTAATAACACCACCTCCATCAAATATCACAACGTTCACACGAACGCGATCAACTCTCCTTCCTACATTCTTGGCGGCGGTTTCGGATTCTTTTGGGAGTATGGCGGCTGGAGTACGGGAGGAACGGCGAGTTTCGCAACCGAACCTGCGGTGTTGGTCAAGGCAAACTACGGTTTAGGGCGGCCGGCAAACAGCCAACTCGCCGGCATTTTCAGCACTTCTCATACCTACATGTTTGGCGGAATGCTGTGGGACGCTGCCGGGCAGGTTCCTCTAACCAGCGTGGGCCTTAGCGCGAATTTCACCGACATGCTGGCGGAATCTTCTTACGGTCCCATGATTCGATTCCGGGTAGGAGGCAATCCATTTGGCGGCAATCTCAACGCTCTCTCCTATTCCGATTTCCTTGGAGGATCAGCAACGCCATTAATCGACGCGGTGAACGCCGGAATTACAGGTCTTAATCTGAATCAGCCCGGTTGCGGCGACGGCCAACAGCCAATGTTTCAGGCGCAAAACGCCCCAAACTCGTATCAGAACGTTACCGTTGAAACCTCTGAGGGAGGCAATTGCGGCATCGTTGGATTGCCGGACTACATTCTCAATGGAAGCCAGTTTGTAAACACACCCGCTCTAACGAACGGAGTCAACGGACAGCTCTTTTTTCAGATGACGGTCCCGGCGGCCCCGGCCTCCGCCGCGGTAAGCAGCGGTGGGTCAGTACCAGTTGCGGTGCATAGCTACACCCTGGCCGCAATCGATGCAAATGGAAACCTTACAACGTTGGGCAACTCCATCAGTGCGACAACGACTACCGGAAATCAAACGGTCACGATCACGCCGCCGGCCCTACCGAGCGGCGCCGTGGGATTCGCCGTTTACCGCGACGGAACATTTGTCACCAACGCTGGCGGCAACTGCGCTAACTTTTACTCCATTCTGGGCCAAGGGACCTACGTCGACACTTTTGCGAGTGCCTGCGGTCAGAGTCCCCCTGGCATTAATCTGGCAGGATCTTCCAGTCTCAGTTCTACCGGGCTGAGTAGCTATCAACTTAAGCTGTCGAATCTTTTCCTGGATACAATTCTCTCGGTTCCGCTTACCGCGAATCGTACGCAAACTTTCCCGGACGTCAGCGGCATCGTGCCGGTGTCCAGCTATCTGAACAGCGCGTACGACAACGCCACGCGCGCGAATGGCGCGATCGGCTCCAATTGGACCGTCGCGCAGAACGGCCTCAACATCGCCTCGAACCAGATCCAGGGCACCTCCACGGGATACAACTCCGCGTTTTGGGCTGGCAACGCATTCTCCACCTCGCAATTCGCGCAAGCCACTATCACTGCGCTGAATGGAACTACGGACTTTCCGGCCGTCAGCGTGCTGGCGAGTGGAACGGGGAGCAGCTCGACGTACTACGCTTGCCTGGAGAACTCCACCAACATCTATATCCAGCGCGTAGTGAACGCTGTGTCCGGGAACCTGACCAGCGCGTCCTCTACGGGAGCAGTAGGAGACCTTCTGCGCCTGGAAGTAGCACCCGGCGGTGTGCTCACTTGCTACAAAAACGGGGCGGTAGCGCTGACCTTCACCGACGCGACTATCACTTCCGGCTCGCCGGGACTTGTGATTTCCGGCAACGTGGCCACCCTGAAGAATTGGTCGGGCGGCAACCTGCATCCGCTGGCGCATCTTGACACCGAGCAGGATTGGACGAAGACGCAGCACTATACGCAGGGAGTAGCGTTTGGCACGGAATCGTTTACGGCCAGCCCTCGTGGCGAACAAAACGTCTTCTTGCCCGGCGCACTGACTTCGACGTGGACGGGCTCCACCTGGACGATCGATAAAGCGGTCACCGTCACTCGCGTGCAGGTCCAAGCCAAGACGGCCCCGGCAGGTTGCAGCACAAATGCCGTGATTAGGCTTACGGACGGAACTAGTCCGGTCAACGTCACAATTTCCGCCGCTGGCAACGATTCCGGGCCGATCACGCAGAACTACGCCGCCGCCGCTTCGCTGACCATCGGCGTGCAAACCGCCGCCGCCGGATGTACAACAAGCCCGGCGGATGCAAACGTAGTCGTTCAGTACCGCATGCAATAAGGCTCCTCCCGAGTTCTCAAATACTTCTCATTTTGTCGAAAGGCAATTCGATGGCAATGGCAACGGAAAACAGCACGGCCTCGCTCGTAAATATCTCGATGGAAAAATGGCCTCCGCGGCATCGCACTTACTTCGGCTCGCTGCAGATCATCTCTCCGCAGGAGGGCGAACCGTTTGCGATTACGCCGATTCGCGGCTGCGTGAGCATGATGGACATCGGCGACAACCGCCTAGTGGAGTACCGCGTTACGGCGCGCGAAGTTGCCGAAGACATAGCGCGCGAGATTAACGGCGATTCAGGGGAGGGAAGTTTCCACGGAGTTTTTGTCGCCGCCGGCGAAGCGCCCACCGAAGGCGAACTCGCCGACGCGCGCCGGCGCCTCGAAGAATTTCAGCGCCGCCTCGTCGCTGCAGCCGACCTCGAGTGGGAGCGCACGCACAATCCCATGTTCATTACCGACCTCGAGCGCCGCGCGGCGCGCCAACTCAACCTGGAAAAACCGTGGCTCTACGATCCGAAGCCGCTCGCAGAATGTCCCGTCTGCGCCGAAAAAATCAAGCACGGCGTAGCCGTCTGCCGCTCCTGCGGCGCCATCCTCGACCGCGAAAAAGCTGCGCAGTACGGCCTTGTTCCAGCGGAGAAATCGCGCCGTGATGTTCCAGCAAACCAAAACAGGGCAGGGAATCAGACAAACGAACCAGGGAAGTAACGCGTCGTCGGCAAACTCGGTGGAAAAGAAAAAGGGCGGCGATTTCTCGCCGCCCTGAAATTGAACACGTCTTCTGGACGCGCCTGCGAAGCAAGTTAAGGATAGCAAATATCTTGTCTTTGTCAATTATCGCGCTGAAAGCTAGTGCGGAGAGTGGGAGACTCGAACTCCTGGGGCTGCAGAGCAGCCTTCAGCGCTTCGCAGGTGCATCCAGTACCCCCCTGGAAGCACTCTCCAAAATACGCCTGCACTGGCGTGTATATCACACAGGTAGCTAATACTACAAGAAATGTCTACCATCGGATCATTCGACACACCCATCGAAATCTTTGGCGGCCTGGTGACAGACATGTCTCCCGCCGATCTGCCGCATGGAGTCTCGCCCGATTGCCAGGACGTCGTCTTCGGCAACGGCGGCGTGCTCACGCGGCCCGGCTTGCGAGCGCTCTTCGGCCCGCTCGGAGGCAATCCCACCATCAACTACATCAAATCCTACGAAACGCTCAACGCCACGATTCGCACGATGGTCCTGGACTCCAACGGCGCGCTCTACAAAGAAACCACGCCCGGCACGCTCGCCAGCATCGCCGCCGGCCTCGCCGCCAACTCCTACGGAAATTCCACCACCATCTTTGGCCGCGAGTATCTCGCCATCAGCGACGGCAGAACCGGCAACGACCTGCCGCGCCAATTCGACGATACGAATTTCGATCGCGTCAGCCAGAGCGGCCCAGGCGCGGGCCCCACGGTCATCGACGAAAACGTTCTTGTGACCGTCGCAGCCAGTCCAAGCGGCGCAACGCAACCCGCTCCGGTGACCATTGCCGCCAGCCCCACCGGCGCAACCGAAAACGGTTTTCTCGTCACCATCACCACCACTGCCGCGCACGGCCTCTCCGCGGGACAATCCGTCACGATCTCCGGTGTCGCCATCAGCGGCTATAACGGCACCTTCCCAGTCGTCGCGGTTCCCAACACCACGCAATTCACTTACATCGCAGGCGCGAGCGGCCTTGCGGCTTCGGGCGGCGGCACGTCAGCTTCTGCGACCGCTACGATTCAGACGACAACCGCACACGGCCTCGTTGTCGGGCAGCTCGTAACGACGAGCGGTATCGTCGTCTCCGGCTACAACGGCACATTCCCCATCACTGGCGTGCCGGATTCAACGCACTTCACATTCACCGCGCCCACGGGCGGCCTCGCTGCATCCGGCGGAGGCACCGCCGCGGCCGCAGGCAGCGTCCCCGCGGGCGTGCATCAAGTCTGCGTGCTGTTTCAAACCCGCCAGGGCTACCTCACCAAGCCAGGTCCGGCCACAACCTGGACCGCGAGCGGCGGCAAACGCGCTGTTGTCACCAACATTCCCACCGGTCCATCCAACGTCACCGGCCGCATTCTCTGCTTCACCGGCGCCGGCGGCGCAAGCTTCTTCTACACTGGCAACGGTACAACACTTTTCAGCGGCAACATGGTCATCGCCGACAACACCACGACCACGCTTGCCGTCGATTTCTCCGACGCCATTCTTCTCGCCGGAACCAACATCGATCATCTCTTCCGCCTCGTTGAACTCGGGGATTGCGCCGGCGTCACCGAGTACTCCGAGCGCCTCTTCTGGTGGGGCGAGCGCAACAAAATGAACAACTGGGTGAACCTCGGCTTCGATGGCGGGTTCACCGGCCCTTCTCTCCCGCACTATCCGCTGGGATGGACGCCCGACGCCGTCTTTGCCCCGGGGGGAATCGATGAAGAAAGCTTTGTAGCCTGGGGCGCGGCCTATTCCATCGTCGGAAATGGCTCGACGCCCACGCGCGGCCTGATGACGCAAGCCGCCGTGCAGGACTCCCTTGGCGCTCCGTTGATCCAGGCCAACACGGATTACACCCTTCGCGCCCACTGCGCGCGCAACGCCACGCTTTCGCAAGGCACGCTACACCTGCATCTCTTCAGCCAAAGCGCAGGAATCAACACCACGGGCTTGCAGCTCACCGCCGCGCAACTCACAACCAGCTACGTCGAATATTCCGCGGAGCTGACCGCGCCGCTCGCCACAATTCCCAGCGATCTCGTCCTGCGGGTTTATGCAGACGGCACTCCGAATCTGAACGGCCAGTTCTACGTCGACAGCATCGAGATATTCCCTACGTCGACGCCTGTGAACGCTTCCATCGTGCGCGCCAGCCGCGTCGAAGATCCCGAAAGCTACGACGGCATCAACGGCTTCATGAGTGTCGCGGAAAACAACGGCCAGGCCATCCGCGCGGCGTTCAAATTGCGCGAACGCCTCTATTTTGTGAAAGAACACTCGCTGCACGTCACGCAAGACGACGGCACCAACGAGCCGTCGCTCTGGTCCATCGCCGAAGTCTCGCGAAAAATCGGCACGCCCTCTGTCCGCGGCGTAGGCATCGGCGAAGACTGGGCCGTCATCGCCCATCGCACTGGTCTATACCTTTTCAGCGGCGGCGAACCGATCAAAATCTCGCAAGAAATCCAGCCCACCTGGAACCAAATCAACTGGCAATACGCGCACACTCTGTGGGTCACGGTCGATACAAAAGAACGCCGCATCATGATTGGAGCGCCGCTCGGCACAGCCACGACTCCGAACACAATCCTGATGCTCGACTATCACGACCTTGACGACGCCAACGATATCGCCACGCGTCCTCCTGTCAACGTCACCTTCACCGGGCGCAAGGCCGCAACGGACATGGCACGCAAATGGTCGCCCTGGACGATCGCAGCCAACTCCTGCGCGTTGATCGAACGCACCAACGGCACAGCCGTGGTCGCCATCGGCGGGGGACTGCCCGGCGTAGGCGGAGGCGGCGCTACCGGCAAAGTCTATCAACTCAGCGACACGCAACTCTCTGACGATGGCAGCGCCATTCTCAGCTACTACACCACACACTATTTCCCCGAGCGCGCCGTCGAGCAATCGCTCAACCTCGGCGCGCACCGCAAACTCTTCAGTTATCTGACGATGTTTGTCGAAGGGGCAGGGAACTTGTCACTGACGAGCTTCACCGATTCTTCTAGCGCGCCACAGTCGCAGCAGCCGCTGCCGCTAAGCTCGCCCTCATTAAAAGACCTCGAGCTACCCATCAACGTCCTCGGCGAACGCGTAGCCTTCCAGGTAAGCACCAATCAACCCGGCGCCTGGTTCAAGCTCCAGAAATTCACACCATCGCTGCGGATCGACCCCTGGTCCCCCGTCCGCGGCCTGAACTGAGGTTCACATCTGAACCTACCAGTCAGGGAAGGGCAACAAGCCACTTGGCCGGGCATGCGATTTCTTTGCCTGAAGGGAGCTTCACGTTGTCGGGCATTAGAGACTGTCTCAGTTTGGATTCGCCCAAACGATAAACGAAATTTGCTGCAGATTGAAGTTCGGCCGACGTTCTTTTTGGTGGGAATACAACGACCACTTTCTTCTTGAAGACCCTTCGCGTCATCTCGATAGTGGGAACCTGGTCGCTGTCAGCGGAAATCAATATCGCAGTGTCAAAATTGTTATGAATCGCATCATTCAAGATCTGTGTAGCGATGTTAACGTCAGTCTTCTTTTCCTGGGGATGATAAGCAACTTGGCCGCATTTTGTGCAGCGTTTTGGGTCAGGTTGAAAAGTGCCGAAGTACAGCTTAATGTTTGGGAGCACAGAGACCGCATCTAAAAACACTGATTGTCTGGCCTCCTTCTGCGGGTTCCCTCGGATTCTTGAGGTGAAATATTTCGTCCGGATCAGCACCTGATTCGGGCGCAACAGAGATTCTGAGAGCTTAACCACATCCAACCAGAGATACCGCTTCCAATGGGCGTTCGGTTGAGCGCCATGTGGGTCCAGTACGTGAATCTTCTCGCGAAGCCCGAAATAGAGATTGTATCCGTCGATGTAAGTGATTACTCGTTCCTTTGTCATCTTTGACGGAACGATAGGCACGGTTGACATTCCGTTAATTGCCCCTAGCGCGAACTTGAATTGTCAGGAATTCGTGGTATTCTTGTTTTGCTGTACAGCCCCTGCGTTCGTAGCGCAGGGTTTGACGTGGGCGCAAGTCCATAGTCTATGAAGAATTGAGGCGGCCTGACTTGTCAGGCCGCCTTCTTTATTTCAGCGATGAATCTTACATCAGATTCGCGCAGGCTTGCGTTCATTTTAACCACATTCGACATGTTAACCGTTGCACAACTCGCACCGATCAAAGATCGCGATCCGTACCTCTACGAGACGCTGACGAAGATTGTGGCGTCCGTAAACGCCACCAGCCAGCGCGCGGGCGTCGATCCCAGCACGCCTGCTCCCGCGCCGACGGCGGTCGCGTCCATCAACGTGCAAGCCTCCAACGGCTGGTTCGATATCTCAGTAACCGACCCGTCGAATTCGCGTCCAGGGCTTTTTTACTTCGCGGAATCCGACACCACGCCGGCTTTCAACTCTCCTCGCGTCTATTTCATGGGCGCCTCGCGCAATTTGTACCTGCAGCTCGGCAATCAGACGCTCTACTGGCGCGCCTATTCGCAATACGTCGGCTCGCTCCCGTCCGCGCCCATCACGTTCGGCTCGCCGCCGACAGCCGTGGCAGGCGGCGGTTCGACAGGCCCCGCTCCGCTACCATCCAGCGGAAGCGGTGTCCTCCCCAACGGCCAAGTTCGTGGCGGCAACGGTTTCGGCATCAACCCCGGGTCCCGCATCACGCGCCAAACAATTCTGTAATCCGCGATCGATCATGCCGTTGTAGGGGCACGATATATCGTGCCCTTACGGTTGCAGCAACACCGACAGCGTTCATTCCATGCAAGTCCGCGAATACCGAGAATCGGATCTCGCCGCGTTGCGCGCGATACATGCATCGCAAGGTTTTCAGTATCCGCTCCCAGACCTGAGCAACCCGCTCTTCGTAACAAAACTGATTCTCTCGGAGCCGAACAAAGAAAACGCCAACTCCAACATCGAGCCGCCGCAAGAAAAAATCACCGGCGCCGCGCTCCTCCGCCTGACCGCCGAAGCGTACCTGCTCCTCGACCCAAACGCCGGCAGCCCGCGCCAGCGCTGGCAGTGGCTGCTGCAACTCCACGCCGCCACCGAGAGAGACGCATGGCAACGCGGCCTGGAAGACGTCCACGCCTGGCTGCCACCGCCGATCGCCAGCAAGTTCGGCAAACGCATCACGCGGCTCGGCTGGAATCGCGACGACGCCTGGACGCCGTACTGCAAACGATTAGCCTGCGCACCAGGCGATCCCCATCCGTAAAGGAGAGCTCATGCCCAGCACGACCAATTCCGCTTCGTGGGATTTCAATCCCGCCGACTCCGTTCATCTCTCGGCGACGTTCAGTTTCGACACCGAAGACACCCAAGACTCCGCGCCGGTCGCAGCTGCGCTAGCGGCAATTCAAGCACGCCTGGCAAGCGCCGCCGTAACCGCCACGCAAACCGATCCCGCAACGATCACCGTCACGGTCGCAATTTAAAGAAGAACTTCCAATCAAGAACGACATTGAAGGAAGTAAATGAAGTAAAGGAAGTAAAGGAAGTAAAGGAAGTAGAGGACGAAGAGCCCTCAGGGGTCGGCAGCCCGCGCTCCGATTGAGCATGTAGGGATTCGCTTGCCAGCCAGCTTCAAGTAAAACTTAAACCACACTTAAAGTTTAAGTTTAAATCCAACTTGAACCTGCCCTCTCCGAATCCTGCACCTCCTAACTTCCTCTATTTCCTCAACTTCCCAAATCTTTGGAGGCTCCATGGGACGCGCACAAACACAAACGATGAATCTCACCGACCAGCAGCTCGCCAACATCAACGCCCAGAACCAGCAATTCTTGAATCAGCAGCAGCAGACCGGCAATCTGCTCAATTCGCAGTTTCAAAGCATCCTGAACAATCCCGGCCTCAGCTCCGCGGACAAAGCCGCTGTCACCGGACAATCCCAAGGCGCGATCGCCAGCGCCTTCGATTCGCTGCAGCAATCCGCCGCCAATCGCGTGGCCCGCACCGGCAACTCCGCCGGCTTCAGCGAACTGACCGACGATCTAGCCCGCCAGAAGGCCGTCGCGGAAGGGAATCAGGCCCAGCAAAATCAGCTTGCCTTCACCAATACGGCCTTTCAACGCCAAATGTCCGCTCTGCAAGGCCTGTCCGGTCTCTTCGGCGTGGATTCCAACCTCCTCGGCCGCACGCTCGGCATTCCGTCGCAGTTGTTGAACGTGCGCGCCAATGCCGGCCGCCCCGGCGCCGGATTCTTCACCTCGCTCGGCTCGGGACTCGGCTCCACTCTCGGCGCACTTCCAAGTGCGCTGTTTTAATCGTGCCAAGTTTCTCTGAATCTGAATGCAACAATGATGTAGAGGAAGTAGAGGAAGTAAAGGAAATAAAGGACTCGGAACTCCGTTCGCCCAGTTATGCACCTAGTCCAATGGAAGATGGGGAGTCTCTTATCCTTTACCTCGTCTACCTCATTTACTTCCTCTATCTCCGAGAGTCCCCACATGCCCATCCACTGGTCCGCTCTCGTTGCCGCGCTCGTTCCCGTCGGCGTGCAGTTCGTTCTCTTCCTTCGCTGGCTGCACCGCCGCATGCGCAACGATGAAATCGTGCGCGCGTTTGTGCGCGACATCGCCACAAACCATCTCCCGCACATCTATACCGCGCTGCACGCCATTGCACGCAAGCAGGGAATTGAGCCCCACGAGCCGCCTCTCGTGCGCTTCGTCGAATTCCAGGGGCACCGGCGCAACGACTGACCGCTCCCCCATTGCTTGTAGGGACCGGGCTTGCCCGGCCCGAGCTGCCCAGGCATAAGATTCAGAACTTTTCCCGAGACACAGCGCTAACGCAGCACTCCTTGTCCAGAAATCTTGCACGAAGACAGCAGACAAATGACTTCCCCGCCTCAACTCGTCGCGCTCGCGCGCAAAGCTGCCGCCGCCCAATCCCTTGAGCCAGCCTTGGTGTGCGCCGTCATCGAGCAGGAGTCAGCCTGGAACGTCTGGGCGATGCGCTACGAACCTGCGTTCTTCGCCAAATACGTCGCGCATCTATTCACAAATAACAAAATCACCGCATCCGAAGCCTATGCCCGCGGCTTCTCCTGGGGCCTAATGCAAGTCATGGGACAAGTCGCCCGCGAAATGGGCTACGACGGCACATTCCTAAGCGCCCTCTGCGATCCCGAGCAAGGCCTGACCATCGGCTGCAAGCTGCTGCGCAAGAAACTCGACGCTATGGATGGAGACATCACGCGCGGCCTACTGGCCTGGAACGGCGGCGGCAATCCCGCCTACCCCGCCCAAGTCCTAGCCCGTCGCGCCCACTATTTGTAACCAAGCCCGTCCGCGAATGTGTAGGGGCACGACATGTCGTGCCCGTCTTCGTCGAACGACGAACGCCGAATCGTGCATCAACAAACGTACCGCACCACTGAGGGTGGTTATGTCCGCCAGACTCTGGGTCAAGCTCGCAGAAATCCTGGTCCCCGTCCTCCTGGCCATAACCATCTTCGTGTCCTGGCAAGCCGACCGTCGCGACCGCGCCCAACTCGTCGCCCAACTCGCCGCCGCCCAGAAAACAATAGCCGACGCGACTGCCAGCCAGCACGACCGCGACGCCGCCCTGAGCCTAACCCTCGCGCAAATAGCCGCCCAGAAGCAAGCAGCCGTAACCCCAGCTCAGATGCTCAATGATCTCCCTGGCGCATTGTCGCTCCCCGCGCCCATCACCCTGCTATCCAACCATCCAGGTCCACACGCAGATGGAAAGCCCGCAGTCCTATCCGCAGGAGACATGTCCAAGGCCTACCGGACGACTCCAGGTCAACCTGACACGCTCCCCGACAACCCAAGCCCAAAGTCGGGCCAGCCCGCCGATGCCGTCCTGCCCGCCGCCGATCTAAGGCCCCTCTACGACTTCGCCCTGGATTGCAAAGCCTGCCAAGCGAAGCTTGCCGCCTCCCAGAGCGACCTGGCCGACGAAAGGGTCAAGACCGTGGCGCTAACCAAACAACGAGACGCAGCCGTCCGAACTGCCAAAGGGGGAAGTGCCCTGCGCCGAATAGCCCGCGCCGCAAAGTGGTTCGCGATAGGCGCCGCAGCCGGAGCCATCGCTGCCAAAGCCTCTCGCTGAACGCCTCAGGGCAAACGCGGGTGCCACGACAAAGCGTCCACAACGTAACTGGCAAGCATCCCGCCTGAAGGAGCCGCCGCTGGGCCAAAGAAGATCTTCTAACTCGCGCGTTCTCTATCCGCTACGCCGGCTGCAGCACCGCCGCAACGCAAACCGGCTGGCGCACCCCCCGCGCCAGCCGGCCTCCTCTTCAAAGGAGCCCGTAATCAATCAAGGGGCAGCACCACAAATCAGTGGAAAACCCCAAAATAACTAAAGATTCCCCTTGACATCGCGTCCGATAAGTAATATTATGTTAACTACGAAATCGATCTGACTTCTGCTCCCGGGCTCAACCAGGAGCACCCTTCCAGGGCAACCCACTCCCCTCCTCCTACTGCCAACTGTGGGGTCAATAGTACTGATTTGGCGTGTTAGTTCTTGCTGGCGGCTTTTTGCGCTTTGCGTTGGTCCAGCTCGTACTTAATGTACTGTTCGAGAGTTTGCGGATCTGCTCCAACAATTCGGCGACCGTTCACGAACATCGTTGGCGTGCTGCTGACTTCCAATTGGACGCCGTTAGCGTGGCTGGCATCAATGGCAGCTCCAGCCTCTGGACTAGCCATGCAAGCCTTGAATGCATCCGCATTGAGTCCAGCCTGTCCAGCAAAGTCTGTCATCTTGGACCAGGCGTTCTCGGCCGAAATTAAGTCCTGGCCGTCGTAAATGAGGTCGTACATTTTCCAGAAGGCCGCATGGTCCTGCTGGTAAGCACAGCGACCGGCAAGAGCCGCCGTCCGCGCCCACGGATGCAGTTGCTCAAGCGGGAAGTCTTTGAAAACCACCCTGACCTGAGGGTAATTGGGCAGAAGGCTGCGAAGTGCATCGTGCAGCCTCCGGCAAACGGGGCACTCGAAGTCCGAAAACTCCACAAGGGTAACGGGAGCATTGGCGGGACCAAGCGAGGGGCTATCCTTCGTCTGTAGCTGCGCCCGATTCTCGGCCAAGGGGTCTTTGGCGAGGTCCGACAACTCGCCACGAAACATGTATTTCCCGTTCTTGGTGACATAGACTTTGCCTGTCTGCTGATTCTCCCCAATCTTCACCTCGACATCGACTTCCTGCAGCCCTTCCACGCCGATGTCCTTGGGAGCCGTCACCTTGACGGCAGCATCCGGCCCGAACGCATAGAGATTGCGCAGGTAAGCTTCGACCGTCTTCTGGATGGGCAACTGTCCGGCGGAACCAGGGGCGGCGGCAGCAGTCTGCGGCTGTTGCGCGAGCGCGGTGGAACCAACAAAGCTAAAGACAAGTATCGCTGCGAGAGTCAGTGATTTCTTCACGCTGGACCTCATTCTTCACGGAATAAACCGCTGGGCAATCGGAAACGGCCTGCCAAATCCAAAAGCTCGCGACGTAATCTTCAGTCCCGGGGCAGCCTGCTTGCGCTTATATTCGGTCCGGTCGACGAGCAGGGCAATGTCTCGCACAAGTTGCAGATCAAATCCATAGTGATCGGCGATTTCCTGGGGGCTGCGCAGATCCTCTATATAGGCCTTTAGAATACGGTCCAGGACATCATAAGGCGGCAGGCTGTCTTCGTCTTTCTGGTTGGGGCGCAATTCCGCGGAAGGTACCTTTTCGATGGTCGAGCAGGGGATGAGTTCCCTTTCACGATTGATCCAACGCGCCAGCTCATACACCATGAGTTTTGGCACGTCAGAAATCACGGCGAGCCCTCCGGCCATATCGCCGTATAGGGTGCAGTATCCCACAGCCAATTCGGATTTGTTCCCCGTGCTCAGAACCATGGATCCGAACTTGTTGGAAATCGCCATCAGGTAATTGCCACGAATGCGCGCCTGGATGTTTTCTTCGGTCACATCAATCGACCGTGAAGCGAACGCCGGAGCAAGTGCTTTTCGGTAGGCGTCAAACACGTCGCCAATCGGAAGTGTGATGAATTCAATGCCCAGGTTTTTAGCTAGCGCTTGCGCGTCCGACTTGCTTCCTTCGGAAGAGTACGGGCCAGGCATGGAGACTCCCAGCACATTTTCGGCGCCCAATGACTCGACGGCAATGGAAGCAACCACCGCGGAATCAATTCCCCCGCTAAGCCCGACCAAAACTTTCTTGAACCCGCATTTGCGGACGTAATCTTGTGTCCCGGTAATCAACGCGCGGTAGGCATAGGCGATCTCTTCGTGCGGCTGCTGGTGAATCTCGCCTTCTCCGGTAACTGTATCGAAGAGGATCAGATCTTCCTCGAATGCGAGCGCCTGCGCCGCAACTTTTCCGTCCGCGGTCAAAGCCATGCTGGCGCCATCGAAAATCAAGCTATCGTCGCCGCCCACCTGGTTGACATACACGACCGGCCGGTGCTGGTTCACGGCGATCGATTGCAGCATTTCCAGCCGCAGTGCGCGCTTGTCAATCGTATAGGGTGAAGCCGAGATATTCAGTAGCACGGTAATTCCCTGCCCGATAAGCTCGGTTACTGGATCGCGGTCATACCGGCACTTTGCCCAGAAATTCTTGTCATTCCACACGTCTTCGCAAATCGTGATGCCCAGTTGTTCTCTGCCAAATCCGTACGCGAATTGCTTGCCAGCAGGCTGAAAATAGCGGGATTCGTCAAACACATCGTAGGTCGGCAGCAACATCTTGCTCTGCTCGAACACGACGCGCCCGCTGCAAATCAGCGCCGCCTTATTGGCAATGGATTTTCCCGTGCCGTTTTTCACGCGTCCGGCATATCCGACGATGGCTGGCAGCGGTAGCTTTGCCGCCAGCTCTTTCAATTCGTGGTGGTTGCGATCTATGAAGGAAGGCCGCTCGAGAAGGTCTTGCGGAAGGTAGCCGCAGAGGCAAAGTTCGGAAAAAACGGCAAGGTCGGCCCCTCGCTGCCTGGCATTCTCGGCCAAGCTTAAGATGCGAGCCGAATTTCCTGCGAAATCGCCTACCGTGGGATTGAACTGCGCCAGCGCTATCTTCATGCCCGGACTTTAGAATACGGATGCCAACGCGAGATTGCAAATATCGCAGCGATTCCCTGTGTCCGGTTTATCGGGAACGCGTGCTACTCGCTTTTCCGCCGTTTCTGCGCAACCAGACTCGCGATTCCCTGCCCGGCGTTCAGTTCCCGATAAAAAAGCAAGTGCAATTCAGGGAAAGCTGTGCGTAACTCTCCGGCTTCCAGCAGATGTGCGGGATTGCGCGGGCCGCCGGAATAGTTAAGCTGCGCTCGCGTGAACGTCTCAAAGAGCACCATGCCTCCAGGCCTTAGAGCGCGTCCCATCTGAAAAAAGAGAGAGCGCTGCAAGTACTGAAGGCAAAGAACCAAGGAAAACGCGGCTTCCGGGAGCTTGATTTCTTCCAGGTTAGCCTGGATCAGCCGAATGCCGCGTGCCCGCGATTCACCCATGTCGGCCGCGTCCGCCCGGCTGAGGTGTATTTTTGCTTTCCGCGCCCGGTTTTCGAGAATGTCGAGCGCGGTACCTGACCAATCGACAGCCGTCACCCAATGCCTTCGCTCTCCGAGCAAGACTGTGTTCCGTCCCGTCCCACACGCGAGGTCCAACGCTGGCCCATCTGGGAACAGGGGAAGCCACTCCGAGACGATGCTGGCGGGTTCCGCAGGCGAGTTTTGTGCGGCCTCCCGGTGACGCTCGTCCCATTCGCTTACGTTAGCAGGCATAAAAAAGGCCCTCGAACGTATGGTTCAAGGGCCCGGAACTCTATACAGAGGGCTCTGGTAAAAATCTGCCTACTCCATTCGTTCTATCCTTCAGTGACAGAGTGATAGAATGAAATAAATGTGGCAGATTTGACGCGGCCAGATTAAACGCTAAACGAGCTGCCGCAGCCGCACGTGCTCTTCACGTTCGGGTTATTAAACTTGAAGCCGGCGCCCTCAATGGTTTCGATGTAATCAATCTCGACGCCATCCAGATACATCGAACTCATCTGGTCGACAGCGACCTTGAGCCCGTTAAAATCCACGACTTCATCGGTCTCATTGGTCTGGTTTTCAAATGCCATGTGGTACTGGAAACCGGAGCAGCCTCCGCCGACGACGGCAACGCGCAACGCCACTGGGATAGGAGTCTGCATGCCCATGATTTCCTTGACCTTGGTGCTGGCAGTAGGAGTCAGACTAATCATAAATTCTTTTGGCCTCCGCTCGCAGGCAAGCCCGCGATGCATCTTTCCACTAAAGTATAGCAAACCTTGTCCATGACTGCACATCTCACTTGAACGCCGGATTTCTTGTCTAGAAACCCCACGCGCCAGCGCGTTTCGACAACCTTCGGTCTTCGCATACAATTAGATGAGCCATGAGACATAAAGTCACACTGATCCCCGGAGAAGGCATCGGTCCCGAGGTAGCGGCTGCCGCGCGGCGCATCCTGGAAGCTGCAGGCGTCCAAATCGATTGGGAAGAGGTTGAGGCCCGCTCCGATAAAGCGTCGGCGACTGGCCAATTTGTCACCGAAGGCGCCGTCGAATCCGTCCGGCGCAACCGCGTTGCGTTAAAGGGGCCCATGGGGACGGCCGTTGCGGGAGGCGCGCCTAGTATTAACGTGGCATTACGAAAAACGCTCGACCTGTACGCGAACGTTCGGCCAGTGAAAAACCTTCCGGGCGTGAAATCCCGATTCGAGAATGTGGATGTCGTTCTAATCAGAGAGAATACAGAGGATTTGTACTCCGGCCTGGAACATGAAGTCGTTCCCGGCGTGGTGGAGAGCCTGAAAATTATCACGGAAAAAGCATCCACGCAGATCGCTCACTTTGCCTTCAAATACGCCAAACGCGAAGGCCGCAAAAAGATTCACGCCATCCATAAGGCCAACATTATGAAGCTCTCGGACGGGCTTTTTCTGAAGTCCATCCGCAACGTCGCGCCTCAATATCCCGACATCGAATACAAAGAGATGATCGTCGACAACGCCTGCATGCAGATGGTGCTGAATCCCCAGCAATTTGACATGCTCCTCCTGCCCAATCTTTATGGCGACGTGATGAGCGACCTCGCCGCGGGCCTCGTCGGCGGCCTCGGCGTAGTCGGTAGCGCCAACGTTGGTAATGAAGCGGCCATGTTCGAGGCCGTACATGGAACAGCACCTGACATCGCCGGAAAGGGTTTGGCCAACCCGACGGCCCTGCTTCTGAGCAGCATCATGATGCTCGACCATCTTGGCGAGAGGTCTGCCGCGCGCCGGATCGAGAGCGCCCTCGAAAAGGTGCACCGCGAGGGCAAGCACATCACCCAGGACGTAGGCGGCAAGGCGGGCACCGAAGAATTCACCGAGGCGGTCATCTCTTCGCTTAGGCCTGGCTAGTTCCCTGCTGTGCCGCTGCTGCTTCGGACGCTCCAGTCGACCGTAAATCCTTGTTTTTCTTACGCAACCGTGGCAAGCTCATTGCGTTAGTCCCCTTTCCAGAGGCGGATGAATGCATCGGTCCAGACACCCTGAGCGTCGAAGAACAGTCCGAATCACCCTCCAGATACCTTTGAAAGTGCGTTGCCAGATGCCGGAAGGCGAAGCCATCGATTTAAAGGCATTTACGCAATATGTAAGCGCCCATGGGGCGCTGATTGTGATGGACGCTCCCTTGTTGCCAGGGCAGACGGTGCGGGTTTTCAACGAAACAACGTCAGAATCCGTCGAATGCTTTGTAACGTCCGTCCGTGAAAAGCACGAGCAAAGGTTTATCGGAGTCGGCTTCACCGCGCCAAGAAGCGATTTCTGGCACGTGGTTTTTCCCAAAGCCGGGACACGGCAGGCCGTGCGCTCGTCACAAACCGGATCGCTGGTCTCTCCTGATAAAAGGCTGAACATTCCTCCGCAAGTCTAGCGAAAGTCCCGCCGGTGCGGACCCTGCCTGCACCCAGCTTTCCTGTGTGAACCCGGTGAGGCGAAACTTGGGCGGACTGTCTGCGTTAGCCCCCGGGAGAAGGGTATACCTGGTAGAGAAGAATATAGACGATCACTCCGGTGACCGACACGTAGAACCACAGCGGCAGCGTCCAACGCGCAATCCTACGATGCTTATCGAATTTTTGCAGCCAGGCACGGCGCAGCGTGACCAGAATCATTGGAACGATGACGATGGCCAGCACCGTGTGCGAAAGAAGCAGCGCGAAATAGACTGGGCGAATCCACCCCTGGCCATTGAAGGCCACATGGCCGACGCGGTAGTGGTAGATCAGATAGGAAATCAAAAATACCGTGGAGACCGCAAACGCCGCAACCATGAACGCCTTGTGAACTTTCATTTTGCCGTTCTTGATTGCCGCATAACCGCAGGCAAGCAGGATTGCGCTGGTGCCGTTTAGAGAAGCGTTGAGCGCGGCCTGCGAAAACATTGGTTGGCGAATGTCCTTCCCGGCGGAAACAGGCTCAGCGCGGTATTTTGTCGTAGATCATCAAACCAAGCAGCAACGGAATGTGCAGCACAGTGGCATGCATGAGCCACTTGGCGCGCACGTTGGTCCTCGAACTGGCGGCCCACAAGCAAACTTGCACCAGAGCCGTGCTGACAACCAGGGCGCCGAAAAAGTAGCGCACACCGGCCAATCCCATAATGGCGGGCAGCAAGCTGACTCCCACAAGCGCAATGGCGGTCAGAATAATCTGACGAAACGTGCGAGTGCCTTCGCGGTCCACAACGGGCAACATCAAAATGCCAGCGCGAGCGTAATCTTCCCGGTACATCCAAGCAATGGCATAAAAATGGGGAAACTGCCACAGGAAGAGAATGGCAAACAGCAACCATGCGCCGCGATCCAAACTTCCGGCAGCGGCAACCCAGCCAATCATGGGAGGAATCGCTCCGGGGAACGCTCCGACAGCGGTGGCCCAAACCGTGCGCTTCTTTAGCGGGGTATAGGCAAGCAGATAGCTCAGACAAGTGAGCACACCGAGCGCGGAAGCGAGAAACCCCGCCGTGAAGTACAAATCCAGCGCGCCCGCGACGGAAAGAATTGCACCAAACCACAAAGCTTCCCGCGGCTGCAATTGGCCGCTGGGCAGCGGTCGTGAGGCCGTGCGCCGCATAAAGCGGTCAGAGTCCCGCTCGATGTAGTGGTTCAAGGCCGCCGTGCCCGCGGCGATCAGAAGCGTGGCGAACACGGTTTGAATCAAGTGCGACCAGTCCACGGCCCCGCGCGCGCCCATGTAATATCCAGCGGCGGTGGTCATCAGCACGAGAAAGGAAACGTCCGGCTTCGTCAGAGCAACATAGGCGCTGGCGCGTGAAGCGAGCGTGATTTCCGTCGTGCGCACCGTGCTCATCAGACAGTCACCCGCCCCTGCGACGATACGGCAACTTCCCCGGCGCGCGGCACCAAACGATAGCACAGTAGAATTGTCAGGATGGAGACGGCGAACAAAAGCGCGCCGACTACCGTGTGAGTCACCGTCAGCACGATCATCAACGGCATTGGTTGCGGCGCTTCGGCGGTTGTCCTGCGGGACCAGTAGGCGCCGATGCCCAGCAAAAACTGCAAGCCGAAAACGGAGTGAAGCAGAATGCGCATCCTGGTGAGCTCGGGCGACTTCTCAAAACGTTTGCGTAGCACCACGGCTGTCCAAACGACCGTGGCAAGCACGGCAAGCGACCCCGCGGCGTGCGGCCAGATGGGGATCTCTTTGTGCCGAAAGCCAGCTCCCAGAAACACCTGGAGAAGAATCACAGCCGCGTTTAGAAGTGCCAGAGAATGGATCGAAGGCGAGCCGCGATCCTCGAGTAGGGGGCGGTCGGAAATCCACCATTTGCTGGTAAAGACGGCTATGCTCAAAATCGCTCCGAACATAATCTGCGCGAAGCACGCGTGCATCACCGGTAGCCAGTAATGTAACAAGCGTATTACCACCTGGCCGCCGAGAATTGCCTGCGCCACGATGCCGCCAACCGCGATCACTGCGAACCAGCGCAGCCAGCGCCGCTCTTCTTTGATCCAAATCAAAACGGCGAGTATGAGCGTCCATATTCCCAAGACGCCCGCGATAACGCGGTGCGAGTGTTCATAAAAGATGCCCCCGACCATGGGCGGAGTCCAGGTGCCGAAGGACTTTGGCCAATCTGGCACGGCAAGAGCGGCATCATTGGAAGTAACCAACGCTCCTGCGATCAAGAGCAGCACGGTCCAAAAAACCGTAAAGACCGCAAAGCGATGAACGCCGGGATGATAGGAAGCTTTCATAGCTGCAATTCCATCGCGGGATTATAGCGCACTGATGGATTTCATGCTCTTTGGGTGGCTTCGCCGAACTCCGCGCGCGAGCGGTCCTATTACGAAGCCGTCGAAGACACCTGCACGCCTTGCGCGTCGCTTGCGAGACCGACCGCTCGAAGCACAAGGTCCTTCAGCGCGGCGATGAAAAGCGGCGAATCGCCGACGGCAGGCATCATCCGGAAGACTTCCACGCCAAATCTCCTGGCTTCTTCGCGGGCTTCGATGTTGATTTCGTGTAGTGTCTCGATATGCTCGGTTACGAAAGAAATCGGCACGACGAGCATTTCCTTGACGCCTGAGGTGCCGAGCCGCTCGATGGTGCTCGTAAGGGGCGGTTGCAGCCACTTTGCTGGTCCGACGCGGCTCTGGTAACACAGCAAGTGAGTTTGGGGCCAGCTCGGGAACTGCTTTCTTCCCTCTTCGCAGACCAGGCGGACAGTAGCTTCGATTTGATTTGGATAGGGATCACCCTTTTCGACCAGGCTCATCGGCAGTCCATGCGCACTGAAAACAAGATGAATGCGAGAGCTGTCCGCAAATTGGCGCAGGACGGAACCGATGCGCTGCGCAAGCGCTTGAATATACATCGGGTGATCGTAAAACTGGCTGACTGTGCGCTGCGGAGGGCCGGCATCCGGCTCACCATAGACGCGGCGCCATTCCTTGAGGCTGCTCAACGTCGTAGCGTATGAGAAATGCGGGTAAAGCGGCAGAAGGACGATCTCGTCGAGCGGCCCAGCTTTGCGCAGCGCCTCGACCGCTTCCGCGGTAAGAGGGTGCCAATAACGCATGGCCACTACCGCGACAGGATCCATGTCGTTGGAAAGCGCTTCTGCAAGCGCGCCGCGCTGCCGCTCCGTCAACGTTCCGATTGGAGACCGGCCGCCGATCTCGCCATACTTGCCGCGCACAGGAACTGACCGCCGCGTCGAAATGAGTTTCGCCAGCGGACCGCGCAGGAATCCTAACGGCCCCATAGGAATGATGTCCGGGTCGAGAAATAAATTGAGAAGAAATGGCTCTACCGCTTCGAGCGAATCCGGCCCGCCGAGCTGGAACATCACAATCCCAACTTTTTTCTTCAGCGACAATTACTTTCCCCGGTTCATGGAGTTCTTCAAGCGGTCGAGTTCTTCCCGCAAGGACGAAGTGCGCTTTGCGATGGTCAAATAAAAGACAAAAAACACGGCCCAGCCGATGACGTAAGCCGCGAAAACACTGTCCAGGCTTTTCATGTTGCCTCCGCCTCGCGGCGAACGAGTTCAAGATCCGTGCGCAACTTTTCGAGCCGATAGCGTTCCGAGATCAGAAATACCATCAAAACATGCATCGCTAGCACGTTGAAGAAAAACACTTTGCGCATTGTTGGATCGAGGCCGGAGCCCGGCCCTCCCATGATGACCGGGGACGGATGCTGCGTCCGCCACCAGCGAATCGCGCCAAAGACAATCGGAACATCGATGAAGGAAAATATCCCGAAGAGTGCGCTGAGAAGCGCGCGCCGGTCCGGTTCCTCAATCAGAGTGCGCAGAAGCATATAAGAGATATAGAGAAGCCAAAGTACAAAGGTGGAAGTGAGGCGAGCGTCCCACGTCCAGTAGATTCCCCACGCGGGCTTGGCCCAAATCGGCCCGGTGATGAGAACAACCGTAATGAATGCGAGACCGACTTCCGCCGAAGAGATGCCCAGGGAATCCCACTTTTCGTCGCGCCGCCAGACGTACAGGAGGTTCGCGACGAAACAGACTGAGAACGCCGACATTCCGGCCCACGCGGCGGCAGCGTGAAAATAAAAAATCCGATAGAGCACATGCATCGTTCTCTCATCGGGGGCGATAAACAAAGATGCATAAGCGGCAGCGCCGACCAGGAAGAGAACGAAGGCGGCAATGATCGCGCGTTTCCACATGATGCTTCATTCCTCCAATAGATATTCGCCGAAAAGCCATAGTGCCGTCAAAAAAACCACATCGAAAACGGCCAGGAAACCGATTCCCTTCCATTGCACGAAGGGCGTCCGGTCCAAAAGCCCTTTCGTGACTTCTGTGCTGGCGACGAGAATAGGCGTCAGCAGCGGCAGCATGAGCAGGGGCAGCAGTAGTTCGCGCATGCGAGCTTGCGCGGAAATCGCGGAGAGCGCGGTACCCGCGGTAGATATTCCCAGGCTTGCAAGGAAAAACACGAGCAGAAGCCAGTGCAGCACAGGAATGACCGGCACGTTGTACATCACGGCAAAAAGCGGCAGGAGCAGTAGTTCGGTCAGCAAAAGAAACAGCGTGTTCGCGGCAAGTTTGGCTAGAAATATGGCGAATGGATCGCTAACGGAAAGCCGTAAAGCGCTGAGGGTATCGTTGTGCTGCTCACGGAGAAAACAGGGCTGCAGCATGAGCGAAGAGGCGAAAAGAAACGCGAGCCAGAGAAGGCCAGGAGCGAAGCGCCGCGATTCGTCCGACGTCGGATTAAACGTAAAACTAAAGAGAACAATTACGATCAGGATGAAAACAATCGTGGTGGTTAGCAATTCACGCGAGCGAAACTCCGTGCGAAGCTCCTTGCCGAGCAAGACGGACGTGTTGGGGAGCAGGCTCATTCAGGCATCGGTGAAGGTGAGAATGGAGCGAAACGTCGCGCCGGTGCGAGTATCGGCGGTGATCAAGCCTGCGTCCAGGCGAATCGCGCGGGTGCCCAGCGACGAGATCTCCGATTCGCCATGGAGACTCATCAGAATTGTGCGGCCCGAATCGCGAAGCCGGCGAATTGCCTCGGCGAGCCAAGTGACGCCCTGCGGGTCGAGACCGGTCGCAGGCTCATCGAGCAGCAGAATGGCAGGCTCATGCAGCAAGGCACGAGCGATGGCCATGCGTTGGCGCATTCCACGCGAGAAAGTCCTCACTAGAGATGCGCGGCGTTCGGTTAGACCGACTTCTTGCAGTAGGGTTTCAACGCGATTCTGAGGTCGGGGCACTTCCTGTAGCTGTGCGAAGAGCAACAGATTCTCTTCGGCCGTCAGTTCGTCGTAAACCATAGTAGCGTGAGCTACGAAGCCCGGTCGAACGGAGTTCCTTTCTCCGCTGGTTGGCTCGCCGGAAAAGAGCACCGCGCCTCTCGATGGCCGCACCAAACGCGCCGCGATGCGCAAGAGAGTGGTTTTTCCGGAGCCATTGCGCCCCGCGAAAACCACGCATTCGCCCGGCGCGATCGTGAGCGATACTCCTCGCAATGCGAGGAGTCCTCCATAACGCTTATCGATGTTTTCGAGCCGGAGGCCAATGGGAGAAAATGCCGGCGGCGTCACCGGTAAACCTCGTACGGGGACAGATCACCGCCACCGCGCGGGCTCACTCTTCAACCTCTCACAAGATCGCGCAGGACTTTTTCCGCGCGGGCCCGTTCCTGGTTGTACTCATCTTCCGAAATTGTGCCAGCCTGCCGGCGCAGCTCGAGACGGAACAGCGTGTCCTTCAGCGCATCGAGGCTGGTGCCTACAGCCGCATCGACTTGAGCCAGGCTTGCGCCGCGCGCGGGGGGCGCGGAAGCTGGAGTCGGCGCCGGAGCCGAGCCGATCGTCGCTTTCTTTGTGGGCTTCGCGGCGTGGCCTTCTGCGACTCCCTCAAAAGGAGCGCCCACAACGGCAACTACGGGCCTGCGTGCAAGAAGAATCGCCAGCATAGCGAAAACGCAGAGGAAACCTCCGACGATGGGCCATTTCAGGACATCTAGGCGCCCTGGAACCGCTTGAATGGCTACGCCCGAATTTGGACCGCTTCCCTGCTGCTCGTCGCGATTCTGAGGGCCAGCATCGGTGTCTGAGGCACTCGCGCTGGGCGGCGGGGCCGTACCAGAGACACTAACAGTCATCGTGGAATTCGCCGCGAGTCCGTCGCGGGTGTAAAGGCTCATGCCTTGTTCCTGCCCGCTGGACTCCAGCCCCTCGCCAGCAATTTGCACAGAAGGAGGCGCAACAACGACAAGCCGAACGCCCGGATACACAGTCGGCAGCTTCACGGAAGCGGTATTGCCGGTGTATGGCAGCTCATAAGAGAAACGCACTCCGTTCTCACCAGGACGGAAAGCGTACGCGACGCTGTACTTGTTTTTGCCCCGCTCGATGGGCGCTTGCACCACGGGCATTCCCGATGGGCCCTGCGCCGCGATCTGCTTCAGACTTGCGCCTTCTGGAATCGCAAACTCGAAGTTGCCGTCTGGCCGAAAGTAGGCCTGAGCGGGCTGAGAATCATTCTTGATGGCGAACTCTTCGCCTACTTCCAGAGTCGCGCCATTGGGCTGAAAGATCAACGAAATGCGTCTCCACTCGGATGGTTCTCGGGTCGCGCGACGGCTCGAAGACTTCGACTTCCAATTCGTTCCGTCCCGGAGGCAGAGCTGTATGAAAATTAATTCCGCGATAGACTGCGCGCACCAGCATCGGTTGCGCGCCGATCGACGGATAGTCAAACGTGAATCGGCCCTGGGCGTCGGTCTTGGAGTTGAGGACCGGCTGCATTCCACCCTGCAATTGAATGAGGATCACCTCAACATCTGCAGCAGGCTTACCCGTGGTGCCATTCTTCACTGTGCCGTGTACGGTAGCGCCGTAAACAAAGGACAACGGCGTCAGGAGGCAGACGCCGAGCGCCAAATACGAAATCCAGCGGGCCCTCACTGTGCACCTCGTTCGGAAGCAGCGGGCTTGATCGCGCGGGGACGGCGAACCTGGGATTCCGTGATTTGATCGATTTCCGTGAGCGTAAGCGCTGCTTCGTTTTCGAGGGAGGTTTTCATGGCTTCGTAGTCATTTTCGGCATATTTCCCAGAACGGAACTCGAAACGCAGGTCGCGCAAATTATCGTAGAGCGTGTCGCGGCGCTCGAGCAATTGATCGAGTTTCGAGCGGCGCGGAGCCAGGTCAGAAGCATCAGGCTGAATGTAAAAAATGAAAAGCCCTGTGGCCAGTGCGAGAGCAAGGCACGCGCCGAGAACGGCCCAATCGGCGGAGGTAATCAGGAAAAAAGCAATGGCTGCGGCAACGGTCAAGATCAGTCCTCGGTATCGCGGGCGGCCTGTGCACGCGCGCGTTCCAACAGTTCGGATGAAATGTGTGGAGCGTGACCGGCTGCTGCCAGCGCGGTTTGGGGCGACGGCTGTTTCCGCCAACGGGAGATGACTACCAATACCAGCACGAAGCCGCCGATCAACGCCAGCGCGGGAATCCACCAGGCCACGCGGCCGAATCCGCTGTGCGGGGGTTCCGTGAGTACGGCTTGTCCATATTCCTGCACGAAGGATTGCACAATGAGGTCGTCGGAATTGCCCTGGGCGATGCGCTCGTCGATTTTCTTGAGCATTGCGAGAGCAGTTCCGCACGGGCCGGAGAACGCGCCGCCTACGTGGTAACAGCCGCCCGCGGAATCGTTGCAGCCGCCGCACATGCAGCGGACTTTCATGCCTAGCTGGTGCGTGTGATCGAGTTGCTGACCGTCCCCAAACGCGGACAATAGCGGCAACGCGCCCGCAAAACACAATAGGATCGGCAAGATGAGCAAGCCGGGCCGTCGTATCTTTCTCGTCTCAGTCATGGCCCTCTCGATAGGTCACTGACGGCGTCATTCCATGGACCAGCGGCTCCGCCGCAGGCTGTTTCGCGCCAGACAAAACCAAGACGGCATGTCGGTTCGGCAGCAATGCGACAAGCGTGCCGAACACGACAATCACGCCGCCGAACCAGATCCATTTCACCAGAGGGTTTAGGTAGGCGTGGATGACCGGCAATTTCGTATCCGGGCTCTGACCGGCATAGACAACATACAGATCCTCGCGGAGTGTCGAATAAATTGCGACCATCGTTCCGGTTTCACCATTCGTCTCGAAGATGCGGCGCTCGGGGTAGAGCATCATCAGTGGCTTGTTATCGACAAAGACTTCCACGTTTAAGCGAAGGCCCGTGTAATTTGCTTCCGGCTTGCTGTCGAAACTCTGCAGAACGAGTTTGTACTTACCCAGCTGCATTGACGAACCTGGTTGCATTTCCTTCTGAACATTTTGGTTGAAGGCCGCCCCAGCCAATCCGATGAAGATCAATACCATGCCCATGTGGACGATGTAGCCGCCATAGCGCCGCGTATTGCGCATGGTTAGCTCGATGGCGGACGTCAGGTAGGACGCGCCCGAGCGCACGCGGATGACTTTTGCGCCTCGGTAAAATTCCATGACGATCGTCGCGGCGACGAAGAAACACAGCGAAAAACAAATGAGTGAGTAAAACTCCCGGTATCCCAGCGCGAAGATGACTACGCCACTCACGACGCCGATAATCAGCGGCCAGGCAAAATTCCGCTTCAAGCTTTCCACGGATGTCTTCCGCCAGGCGAGCAGCGGCCCAACGCCAGTCAGGAAGAGCAAAAGCAAGCCGATGGGGATATTGACCTTGTTAAAAAACGGCGCGCCAACACTGATCTTGGAGCCTGAGACCGCCTCGGACAAAACTGGAAATAGCGTGCCGGAAAGAACCGCGACGCAGGAAACCAGCAAAATCAAATTGTTGAACAGAAAGCTGGACTCACGCGAGACGATAGCATCCAACTGATTCTCGCTCTTCAAATAATCGCGGTTCTTAAGATAAGCCACAAGGCAGACTACGAAAATAACCACAAGGAAGCCCACGAACCAACTGCCGATACTGGACTGTGCAAACGCGTGGACAGAACTGACCACTCCGCTTCGCGTCAGGAATGTCCCGAGAATGCACAAAATGAATGTCGAGAAAACCAGCCAGACGTTCCAAACTTTCATCATGCCGCGCTTTTCCTGCATCATCACCGAATGCAGGAAAGCGGTGCCCGTCAGCCACGGCAAGAGCGAGGCGTTTTCCACCGGATCCCAACCCCAGTAGCCACCCCAACCGAGAACCGCATAAGCCCAGTGCGCGCCGAGTAGAATGCCAGCGGTCTGGAAGCACCAAGCGATCATCGTCCACTTGCGGGTCAGATGAATCCACTTTTCGCCGGGATAGCGTGCGAGCAGCGCGGCCAACGCAAACGCGAACGGAATGGTAAATCCCGTGTAGCCCGAATAAAGATTCGGAGGATGGATCACCATCTCCGGATATTGCAGCAGCGGCGTAAGACCGTTGCCGTCGGAGCGAGCGACGAGATCCATCGCGCCATTGGCCCCCGGAACAGCCAATGCTTTGAACGGGCTGGCAACGAAGTTGTTCAGCGTGAGGAAGAAAATCTGGACGCCGGCGAGAATCACTCCCACGTACGGCATCAATTCGCCGTTCTTATTGCGGTAGGCGATCAGAACCGAGAAAACGTAGATCGAAAGCAGGAAACTCCAGAAAAGGAGCGAGCCTTCTTGCCCCGCCCACAGTGCAGCGACTTTATAAAACGTGGCGAGAGCTCGATTACTGTGGGCAACAACGTAAGCCGCGGAAAAATTGTCGCTGAAGAAGAGATATTCGAGGCTGAAGGTGGCGATAAAGATCAGACAGCAGGTGGCGATGCCTGCTTGCCGCGTGCTCTTAACAAGAAGTGGGTGCCGCGTGATGATCGCGGCGATCCCGCCTCCGAATGCATACACCGCACAAATAAACGCCAGGATTAGCGCGAATGAACCGAATACATCCACGGGGACTCCGCCTATCCTCCGGTCAAGCCGGGCCCGGAGCTTCTTGCTTTACTGTGTCGCAGTGGAAGGAGTGGCACCGCTTCCCCCTGGAGCCGCCTCGTACTTGGACGCGCACTTCGCCTGGACCACCTCAGCGACAAAGCGCCCATCCGTTGGCCGGCCCTCCACCAGCGCTTGCGACTTATCCACGAAAGTGTCCGGCAACGGGTCACTACCCACATAGCTCACAGGGAGCGACTTCCCCTCCCCTTCGAGCACAAAATCCACGCGGCCTGTGAATCGGCGAATGCTGCCAGGCGCTACGGTTCCGCCAACGCGCATCCGGTGAGAAAGTTGATTACCATGCAGAGTCTGGAGTTCCGCGATGGTGTGATAGTAAGTCTTGCTTTCGCCGTACCCTAGCCAAGCCAGACACGCCAGGGAAACGACGATCACGCCTATTCCGATGCCAAACTTTGCTTGCTTCTTCACGCCTCGACTCCTACTCCCGCGCAACGCTATCCAAGTGTTCGATTCTATCACAGCCAGTTGATTGGCAAGCTGGTCTAAAGACAGCCTTACGCCTGTACCAAGGGGCTACGGGATGCCGTGCGCCCGGTCACATCCCGGCGGCAAGTAGGCCTAAGGCTTGTCGTAGATTCTTCACCGCCCCGGAAGAGTCGCTCGAGTCCAGCCCGAAAGGTTTGCCGTCGTCAAGGATCATTGGACATCCCAATTCGGCACTCGACAGTCTGGCGCTTAGCGGCGCCAATATTTCCGAGATCAACAGAACGCGCTTGGGTTTCAGCGACCGGCGAATTCGGGTCATCACTGTTGAGATGCGCTGCATAAGCAGATCTTCGCACGAAGACAGTCCAGCGTTAACAGTTTCGAGAGGACACTCGAGCACATGGGTCAGTAAGAATCCGCTCCGTTGAAAATCACTTAAAACGATCTCGGCCGACTTTCCCGCCGTAGATATTCCGACCGCTTCCAGCAAAAGGCCAGCTTCGCCTTTGAACTTCCCTGCATAGAGGAAGTCATCCGCGGCAAGCGGGGAAACGCTTCCAACCAGCAGCGCGCTGATGTGAATCGGACGGTAGCGTGTCGTCCATTCCAGACGCTGCAGTCGCCGCGCGATGTGTTCGGGGGACGCGGTTTGACCACAGCCGTCGCAAGCCAAGAAATTCACGGGCATAGTTTATGAGAAAGAATCGTAGTCCAGCAGAGGAGGGAGTGCAAACCGGGCCAATGGCCTAAGGCCATCGAAGGGAATCAAGCAGCCTGTGGCCAACTATTCGCAAGTCGACGACGACGGCTGTGCGCCGGGGATGGTTAATTGGGTTTTGGCGTCGCACAACCGCCGTCGCTCGTTGATACGTGTACCTTCACCTACAAACACACGATGAAGTTGGAAGTTGCGCCCTAGCAGTGTTTTTTCGAGGCAGACTTGGGGATCAGGAAGAGACTGCAGCGTCGGCTGGAAGCTTTGACCGGAGACACCACTTCAGTTCCTGGCTCAGTTCGGTGATTTCCATTCCCGGCATAACAATGAACTTGCAGCTCAGCATTTCCCGAGGCTCGTCGTCATCCGGCAACTGACAGGAAACTCGGCAATACTGGCAATCCTGATTCCAGCAAAAACGGCCATACGGAATCGTTTCCGGGCTAATGAACTGGAAGCATCGCAAAAGCGAGTTGCGCTCCGGCACCTGAAACTTCTTGCCCAGCACGGTGATCTCCACGAGCTTTTCATAGGGGCGAAACGGTTCCGACATAAGCGACTCCTGTCTTCCGTGGACGGGTCGGCGTGAAAGCGCAGAAGTTGCCCCGAGACGGATTACTCTGATGGTTGCTCCACCAGAGTAGCCCGCGTGCCCAGCTGCGACAACGATTGGTCTCGCGAGCGTTGCGAATGTGCTAAGGGGTGGATACAGGACTCTTAGGGACTCAAAAGGCGCCGATCTAGATGCCAAAATCGAAGAATTGCCCCATTTTGCGGAACTTCTCGTAGCGTGCATCGAGCAAATCCTTCGTAGGCTGCTGCGTCAAAGCCACCAGTTCGCGGTCCAAGACTTCGCCGAGAAGTTGAGCAGCGCCTTCCGGGTCGACGTGCGCCCCTCCTTCGGGTTCGGGCACGATTTCGTCGACGATCCCAAGTTCCTTGAGGTCCTTCGCGGTGATTTTCAGCGCGGTCGCAGCTGTCTCCGCTTTTGTGGCGTCGCGCCACATGATGGCGGCGCATCCTTCCGGAGAAATCACGGAATAGAAGCTGTTCTCCAAAATGTTTACGCAGTCCCCTACGGCTATAGCCAAAGCGCCGCCGGAACCACCTTCGCCGGTCACGGTAACGATGATCGGCACTGGAAGGCGGGCCATTTCGCGCAAGTTGCGAGCGATGGCTTCGGCTTGTCCGCGCTCCTCGGCGTCGATGCCAGGATAAGCGCCTGGAGTGTCAATCAAGGTGAGAATAGGCCGGCCAAACTTTGCCGCCAATTGCATGACACGCAACGCCTTGCGATAACCCTCCGGCTTGGGCTGGCCAAAGTTGCGCTGGAGCCGCTGCTTTGTGTCGCGGCCTTTTTGGTGGCCAACGATGGCTACGGGCCGTCCGTGAAACTTCGCGAGACCCGTAATCAAGGCTTTGTCGTCGCCATAGCCGCGGTCTCCGTGCAGCTCGATAAAGTCGGTGAAAAGCATGGCGATGTAATCCAGCGTGTAAGGACGCTGCGTGTGGCGCGCAATCTGGGCGCGCTGCCAAGGCCCGAGGTGGCTGTAAAATTCCCGGCGCAGCTCAGCCACTTGCAAACGAATTCGTTCGAGCTCTGCGTCGGCTTCTTCGTCGCCCGCGAGTTGGCGCAGTTCCTCAACGTCTTTTTCCAGGCGCTCGATCTCGCTCTGGCGTTGCGCCTGCGCGCCCAGGCTTTTTATTTTGTCCTTGGACTTCATCACATCACCAAGTCGATCGACTGCTCGCCGAATGATTCCCGAATCGCGGCGATGAGTTCCGGGCAAGACCTGACGCGCTGTTCGACCTGAAGCGTCGCCGTCGCTCCGCCAGGGTTAGCGAGGTCGAGCGATACCGGGCTCGATCCTCGATAAGAAGTGAGTATCTCTTCCAGACGGTCCAGCAATTCGTCATTTAAATTCTCGAGCTTCATGCGGATGCGAAGACCAGAGGACGGCCTTTCCGCGAGGTCGCCCAGCCGGGCAGCTTCTTGCAAGGAGAGCCGCGTGCCCGCTTCCTCCACCTGCACGCGCACCTTGAGCAAAAGAGGCGTTCCGGCTTTGAGGATTTGCTCGAGCCGCGAAAAGCTTTCTGGAAAGGCTAGCAGTTCCTGAACGCCAGTCATATCCTGGATTGTGAAGATCGCCCAGCGCGCGCCTTTTTTGGAGCGCATCGGGCGGGTGCCTACAATGAGCACTGCGACCGTGATTTCCTTGCCGTTGCGCTGGCCTTCGACTTGGTCGAGCGAAACGCATTTCAATTCCTGCAAGCGCGAAGCGTATCTGGCAAGTGGGTGGCCAGAGACATAGAAGCCGAGCATCGCATATTCACTGGCCAGACGTTCTGCTTCGCTCCACGGTTCGGCGTCGTGCAATTCAAAGGCTAACCGTGCGGGGATCGTCGCGGCGCCGAAGAGACCGTGCTGCCCCGATTCTCGTATGCGCGAGGCGCGCTGCACCGCCGCCAGCGCATCATCTACTGATGCCAGCATGGATTCCCTCGGGCCCACTGAATCCAGTGCGCCAGACTTGATCAGGCTCTCGAAAACTCGTTTGTTTAGAAATCGCGCTTCGATGCGCTCGCACAAGTCATAGAGCGAAGTAAACTCGCCCGTGCTCAGCCGCGAATCGCGGATGGCCTTTGCGGTGTTTTCACCCACGTTCTTGATGGCGGCGAGACCGAAGCGAATGGATTCTCCTACCGGTGTGAAGTACAGATCGCTCTCGTTCACATCCGGCGGAAGGATGGAAATGCTCATGCCTCGGGCTTCGTTAATATACTTCACCGCTTTCTCCGCGTTGCCCGTTTCGGAGGTCAGGAGCGCAGCCATAAACTCCACCGGATAGTGCGTCTTCAAATAGGCCGTTTGATACGCGAGCAGCGCATAGGCGCAGGAGTGGGATTTGTTGAACCCATACCCGGCAAACTCCTCCATCAAATTAAAAATGCCCTCGGCCTTTTTCGCGGGAACTTTGTTAGTCAGACACCCTGCGATGAATTTTGCTCGCTGCGCCGCCATTTCTTCTTTTTTCTTCTTGCCCATTGCGCGGCGCAGAATATCGGCTTCGCCGAGCGAAAAACTCGCCAGCAGGTTGGCAATCTGCATCACCTGCTCCTGGTACAAGATGACGCCGTACGTTTCTTCCAGAATGTCCTTGAGCTGCGGCAGTTCGTAGCTGACTTTCGTCTTGCCCTGCTTCCGGCTGATGAAGTCGTCGATCATGCCGCCCTGAATCGGTCCGGGACGGTAGAGCGCGTTCAGAGCGGTCAGATCTTCAATGCGCGAGGGCTGGTAACGCCGCAAAATGTCGCGCATACCGTGCGATTCAAACTGGAAGATGGCTGTTGTATCGCCGCGCGCAAAAAGCTTGTAAGTCTGCTCGTCGTCCAAGGTCAAATTATCTATGTCGACTTTCACGCCGCGGTTCTTTTCGATCATGCGCACCGTGTCTTGCAGCACGGTAAGCGTCGTCAGGCCGAGAAAATCCATCTTCAGCAGGCCGATACGCTCTAACGCATTCATGTCGTATTGGGTGGTGATTTCATCCCGGTTGGTCTTGTAAACCGGAACAACGTCCGTCAGGGGGCGTGGAGAAATGACCACTCCTGCGGCGTGGGTCGAAGCGTGCCGGGCGAGGCCTTCCAGGCGCAGCGCCACGTTCATCAAATCCTTGAGCTTTTCATCGCTGTTAATTGCGGCTTTGAGCTGCGGTGCTTCGGCAAGAGCAGTTTCCAAATCGATGCCGAGAGTCGTGGGGATCAGTTTCGCTAGCCGATCCACTTCGCCGTACGGGATGTCCATGGCCCGGCCGACGTCCTTCACGGCCGCTTTGGCAGCCATGGTGCCAAAGGTGATGATTTGCGCGACGTTTTCGCGCCCGTATTTTTGCGTGACGTACTCGATCACTTCGCCGCGCCGCCGCATGCAGAAATCGATGTCGATATCGGGCAAGGAGACGCGCTCGGGGTTTAGAAATCGCTCGAAGAGCAGATTGTATTGCAACGGATCCACATCCGTAATGCGCAAGGCGTAGCTGACGAGGCTGCCCGCAGCGGATCCTCGTCCCGGACCGACGGGCACGTCTTGTGCACGCGCGTAATGAATGAAATCCCACACGATCAAGAAATAGCCTTCATAGCGCATCTTCTTGATCATTTCGATTTCGGAGGTCAGGCGACGCTCATATTCAACCAGGGGGTTGTGCAACACGCCCTGCTGCAACAGTCGCTCCAGGTACGGCACACGCGTGGCAAACCCTTCTCGCACCACTTTCTCGAAATAGCTTCCCGCGGTATGGCCTTCGGGAACCTTAAACTCTGGAAATGGATTCGGGATGCGCTCGATCTTGACGTTGCAACGCGCCGCAATGTCCACCGTTCTACTGAGCGCATCCGGTAGTTCGCCAAACACCTGAGCCATCTCGGCCGCCGTCTTGAAGTAGAACTGGTCTGTAGCAAACTTCATACGATGAGTGTCACTCATCGTCTTTCCCGTTTGGATGCACAGCAAGACTTCCTGCGCATGAGCATCGCCATGGTGCAAATAGTGGCAGTCGTTAGTGGCAACAAGCGGAATTCCGGTCTCCTTGGAAAGACGCACGAGCTCGCGGTTCACTCCCTGCTCAATCTCAAGTCCTTGATCCTGAATTTCGAGGAAGAAATTACCTTTGCCGAAGATGTCGCGCAGCCGGTAGGCGTTTTCGCGGGCTTGGTCATACTTTTCGTCGACGACCGCTTCCGTCACCGCTCCGCGCAAGCAAGCTGACAGCGCAATGAGGCCTTTGCTGTGCTTGGCAAGAAGGTCGTAGTCGATTCTCGGCCGGTAGTAGAAGCCCTCAAGAAATCCCGAGGAGACCAGCTTGATTAAATTGTGATAGCCCTCGAGCGATTCGCAGAGGAGCACCAAATGGTTGCTCCCGCGGATGCCCGGCTCTGTCTCGCCCCGGTCTTGTCCGCTGATCCCGTTTGTTTTTTCACCGCGTTCGTGGCGGCTGCCCTTCGCCACGTAGACTTCGCAGCCGATGATGGGTTTGACGTCGCGTTTGCTGGCTTCATTGAAAAAATTGGCGGCTGCGAAAAGATTGCCGTGGTCCGTAACGGCCACCGCCGGCATTTTCTGCCGCGAAGCTTCATCGAGCAGCTCGGATGTCTCGCACGCCCCGTCGAGCAGACTGAAATCCGTATGAACGTGAAGATGAACAAACTGCGGCTGGCCCATGGATCTCGATTCTAGAACGCTCGGGCGAGAATTGCGAATCGCATTCTCACGATTTGCACAGGCGCGGTCTTCCCCGCCCGTTTTCTATTTTCGGCGGCTGCTCTTCTTGCCCGCCGCGGCGTGCTTGGCCTGTTCCCGGGCTGCTTTGTGCTTTGCGGCTTGCTTCAGCATGACCGGGTGGTTCTTGTGCGAATGCCCGTGCCCGGCCTTGGCGGCAGCGCCTTTCTCCGGTGCGGTTACAGCTCCAGAAGCCGCGCCCTGTTTATCAGCAGCCTTCCCGGCTTTCTTTTCCTTTTCTTTCTTCTTCGGCTGCTCTTTGATGCCGGACAATTTACGCAGGATCTTCACGCGCTCTTCCGGCGTCTTGCCACGCCCTGTTAGCTGCATCCCGAAAACCTGGTCCACAATGGCGTCGAACTTCGGCCCGCGCGGATAACCCAGGGCTTCCAGCTCATTCGCAACCATGGGAAGCGCCGCCCGTACTGGCCGCCATTTGTGGAGATACGCGCGGATTTTGGAGAGCGCCGCGGAATTGTTTGATTCCGCAAGCAGGTAGGCGATTCGTTCGACTGGCAGTTTCTCGAGAAACTTGTAAGCATCCGCTGGCGCATTCAGCTTGCGTCCGATCAATTCCTTCTGATCCGCGAGCACTTCCTTCTCAAAGTCCAAAATGGCGTCAGCTTCCGCGGACCGAAATCCCGCCCTTGAGAGAACGTTGCTCTGTTCTCTTTCCTTGAGCCGCCCAAGTATTGCCAGCATCATTGGCGTCGCGAGCTTCGGTCGAACTCCCGCTGTAAACAGATCCTCGCGGACCTTCATCATGCGCGCGATGGCATCGTAATCGGGATGCCGCTTTGCGAGTACCGGGTGGATCGCTTCGAGTAAATCGTGTTCTTCCCACGCTTTCAGAACCACCGCAGGCCGCTCTTCGCGAGCGGCTGCCCGCAACTCCGCTCCGGCGTCTTCCGGCGCGACAGTGTGGTGCAAATCGCGTTCGATGGCGAGGTCAAACCATTCCTGGGTCCGGGACTCGATTTTGAAACCCATTCGCGCCGCAAATCGCAGAACTCGCAGCAGCCGCACGGGCTGGTTCGTAAAACTGTGGATAGTCAGCGCGCGCACCTCAGCCCGCTCGATGTCCGATAGTCCGTTTGTGGGGTCCAACAGCAATCCGCGCGAAGCCGGATTGAGCGAGATGGCAATCGCGTTCAGCGAAAAGTCGCGCCGCCGCAAATCCTCCATAATCGTGGACCACCGGATTTCGGGCCGCGTCCCGGGCCGAACGTAGTGGTCATCGCGCGCGGCCGATATGCTGCCATCACAATCCCCCGCAAAAAGGATTTCTACCTGGCGAAGCTTCTCATCCTCGGAGAGGATTTTCGCGCCGCCCTTTTCCAGTTCACGCGCGATCTTCGAGGGGTTCCCTTCCACGCTGAAATCGAGATCGCGCAGGGACGCTCCCGTAACGAGGTCGCGCACCGTTCCGCCGGTCAGATACACGTTGAATCCCATGGCGGCAGATAGCTCTTGCACGCGCATCATGGCCGCGCGCTGCTCAGGTGACAGCCGGCTTTCCAGCAAAAACATATAATCTGGCATCGCACTCCTTCACGTTCTGGATGCCCGCGCTGACCGCCGCGGAGGCAACCGCAATTAGGTCCCAGGGCCGCCGCGCATCAAGAGCGCGGGTGATGCGCCTTGTAAATCTGTTTCAGCCGCTCTTCCACTACGTGCGTGTAGATTTGCGTCGTTGATATGTCCGCGTGGCCGAGCATAAGCTGTACCGACCGCAAATCCGCTCCACGTTCCAGCAAGTGAGTCGCAAAACTATGGCGAAGCATGTGCGGCGTCAGAGCAACGCGCAAACCCGCGCGCCGACCGTACGCCGAAAGAATCTTCCACACGCCTACTCTGCTGAGCGAGTCGCCGCGCCGGTTAACGAACAGAGCCTGACTTGTGATCCCTTTCCCCAAAAGTTTTGGCCGTGCATAGCGAAGGTACTTATCCACCATGCCTAATGCCTTGCGTCCGGCCGGAACGATCCGCTCCTTATCGCCTTTGCCAATGCACCGAATGCAGCCAACCTTGGCGTCGAGGTCCGTCACGCGAAGCCCAATCAACTCGGAGACACGCAAGCCGGTCGAATACAGGACTTCCAGCATGGCGCGGTCCCGCAAACCCAGAGCCGTCTTGGCATCCGGTTGGGAAAGCAAGCGATCGACTTCCTCAAGCTTCAAATAACCCGGCAAGGTTCGCCGGATTTTCGGCGACTCGAGATTCAGGGTCGGATCCGCGGTAATGAGCTCCTGAATTTGCGCGAACCGGAAAAAATTCCGCAGTGTGACCAAGTGCCGCGCAACGGTCCTGCTTTCCAGCTTTTCCCGGTACAGCCCCGCCAGAAAATCCACAAGATCGTCTCGCGTCACGCTTTCAAGCGTGAGCTTGCGTTTTTGCACGAACACATTGAACCTTGCCAAGTCCCGTTGATAAGCCGCGACGGTATTGGCGGAAAGCCCCCTCTCGACCTTCACGTGCGTCAAAAACAGCGATATAGCCGGCGTAATCTCCATCAGAGGTCGCCGTAACCGTTTCCGCCGCCCGCCCGCCGCCGAGTAGCAATGCCGTAGACTTCCTGGATTTCATGACAGCGAAAAAGCCAGGCCAGCCCCAAATAAAGAACCGTCGCGCCCGCGATCAACCCTGAAAACACCAATAGCTGTATCAAGAAGCGCGAGTGCATCGTGAATGCCGTATATTTATTTCCGAACCAGCACGCCACTCCCATCAGACTCGCGCACAACGACGTCTTTCCGAAGGATCGCAAGATCTCCATTGTTCCCATGGCGCCGTAACGCAAACGGAAAATAATGAAAAGCGCGAAAAAATCAAAAAAACAGGCGATGGCCGTGGCCAGAGCCGGTCCGCCGTTCTGCACGCGCTTGAAGAAAAACTGCATAAACACAATGTTTAGAACGACGTTGATGACCAACGAAATGGAAGCGACGATGACCGGCGTCTTTGTATCCGAGGTGGAATAGAAGGCAGGCACAACCAATTTCACGCTGGCCAACGCCGGCAAGCCGATGGCGTAATACAGCAGCGCTCTAGCCGTGAGTCTCGTCGAATTCGCGTCGAACTGCCCGTGCTGGAACAGCACTCGAACAATCGGCTCGCGCAGAATCATCAACCCTAACGCGGCCGGCACGGTGATGAACGCCACGATGCGTACTGCAAAGGCGAGGGTCTTCTTCAGCGATTCGTAGTCTTTGGCCGCCGCCTGATGCGACATCATCGGCAGGATCGCCGTCGCCACGGCGATTGCGTACCCCCCAAGAACCAATTCCATTGTGCGGTCCGCAATGGTCAGGGCCGCCAAACTTCCGATGGGCATGATGATTGCTGTTGCGAATCTAGTGTCAACGAACAGATTGATCTGCCCTATGCCTATTCCGAACAACCGGGGGATCATCAGTCGAGCGACGTTTCTTATACCAGGATGCGAAAAGGAAATCCCGAAATTGAACTTCATGCCCTTTTGTACGAGGAGCGGTACCTGTATCAGAAACTGCAGCACGCCTCCGACAAGCACCCCAACGACAATCGCCGTCGCCGAGTCCTTGAAATGGCTCCGCACCACGGCGAAGGTGAACAGGATGGTTGCTAGATTCAAGAAAACCGGAGTCGCCGCAGGCAGGCCAAAGACATGAAAGCAATTCAGTATTCCCATTGCAAGCGCCGCCAGTGCGATGAAGAAGAGATAAGGAAATACGATCCGGTTCAACGCCGTTGCTTGGGCTTCAGCTATGTTCTTTCCGGCGAACAAGTGGACTACCGTAGGAGAGAAAACCATTCCCAGGACGGTGATCACGGCCACGACGAGCGCCAGCGTCCAGAAAAGCCGATTCGCAAACTCCCAAACCTCTTCCTTGGTCTTTTCCCGCATGTAGGTCGTGAAAACCGGGATGAACGACGCCGTCATCGACCCTTCGGCCACCAGGCGGCGGAAAAGGTTGGGGATCCGGTATGCCAAGTTGTAGGCGTCCGCAGCGGCTGATGTTCCGAGTAAGAGGGCTATGCGCTGCTCACGCACGTAGCCGAGAACTCGACTTACGATGGTAACCAGGGAGATGATCGAGGCCGATTTGAGGATATGCTTTTTATCGGTCAACGGCCGGCGCTCCGGGGCCTAACCCTAATGAAAACAATAGGTTGACAGGAAAAACGCGCTTAACATAACATACATCTTGATTATTCGCAAATTTCGGCCATCCCGGACTTTTACGAACTGATTTCTTTGAAAAACAGAGCCCCAGCCTCTACTCACAAGAAAGTCGTCATTGTCCTGTCGGACAAGAAGCCCCTGCGCGGCTATCTGAACCCAACTCGGCTCGGTCAGGCCGATCCCATCGACCTGCTGACCCCAGACGGCGAGCATCAGGAAATCCCACTCGCCAGAGTGCGCTCCATCTATTTCGTTCGAGAGTTCTCCGATGAGTTTGAGCCGGAGCGCAAGGCCTTCCTCAGCCGGCCCAAGCTCGACGGGCTGTGGGTCCGCCTGCGTTACAGCGACGGGGAGACCATCGAGGGCGTCGTCCCGAACGATCTGCTCACCATGCTCGACAATGGCATTCAAATTACTCCGCCCGATCTGAATTCCTCCACCGACCGAATTTTTATACCGCGCTCCGCACTCACGGAACTCACCGTGCTCGGCGTCGTCGGTATAGCACGCCGAAAACCGGTCGCCGCTGCTGCCGCTGCAAACCAGCCTCGCCTTTTCAACGAGTAACCGCACGCGGCTGTACTTCCTTCTCTGCGCTGTGCGAGACTCGCACTCAGCATCCAGGAGCCGTTTCTATGCCAATCACACTCTCCGAAATTGCCCAAAAGCTCGGCTGCCGTCTGGAAGGTCGCGGCGACACTCTCATCCACGGGATCGCTGGCATCGAACACGCCGAGCCCGGCCAAATCACGTTTCTCGCAAACCGGCGCTACTTCCCTCTGCTCAAGACCACGCGCGCATCAGCCGTGCTTGTCGAGGAAGGGATTCACGTGGAGCGCGACGCCAGCTTGCCGCGTCTCGCCGCGCTGCGTACCGCAAATCCTTACTTGGCATTCGCCCACGCCATCGAACTCTTCTATCAAGCTCCCCGCTACGCCCCGGGATTCCACCCTACGGCGCTCATCGCGAAGTCTGCGAAAATCGGCGCCGGAGCCCACATCGGCCCTTACTGCGTAGTAGGAGAAGACGCGCACATCGGTCGTAACGCTGTGCTGCACAGTTTCGTCACCGTTTACCAAGGCGCTCGCATTGGAGACAATTTCTTCGCGCATTCTCACGCTGTGGTGCGCGAGTTTTGCCAAATAGGAAACCGCGTCATCCTGCAAAATGGCGCCATCATCGGCGGCGACGGCCTGGGGTTTGCAAAACAAAAAGACGGAACCTGGTACAAGATGCAGCAGTCCGGCCCAGCGGTGATCGAGGATGACGTCGAAGTGCAATCCAATGCTTGCGTGGACCGCGCCACCGTTGGCGAAACCCGCATCGGACATGGCACCAAGCTCGACGACCTCGTCATTGTCGGTCATGCGTCGCACGTTGGCGCGAATACCATGCTCTGCGGACAGGTGGGCCTCGCCGGCTCGACCAAAGTCGGCGACGGCTGCATACTCGCTGGGCAGGTCGGCACTGCTGGCCACCTCACCATCGGCGACGGCTCCGTCATTACCGCCAAAAGCGGCATCCCAAACGATGTTCCGCCTCGCTCGATGTTTTCCGGCTATCCCGCGGTAGACAATCGCCAGTGGCTCAAAACCGTCGCCGCCCTGAATCGCTTGCCTGAACTTCAAAAGCGCGTTCGTGAATTGGAAGCCGAACTGGAGCGCCTTGGCGGCCGGCCGCGAACCTCTGGCTCTCGTTAGCTCTTACGAGGCGCCTGGAGGCCCAAGCGGACGTTGCTCGGGTGGCAATCTTGCAGCCATCGCATCGTGCACTCGCTGATTCACAGCGTCGCGCTCCTCGAGCGAAAACTTCGAAGCATCGATCGGTTCAAGAAACTCCACGAGAATCTCGCCGGGATGAATCTTAAGTGAGTGCTTTGCCATCACCCTCTGCGCCCCTGAACAGAGCACCGGAACAATCGGAACACCGGCTTTTATAGCCAGTACAAACGCACCCTTCTTGAATTCCTGCAGTCGCCCGTCGGGACTCCGCGTCCCTTCGGGATAGATCAGGAACGACTGTCCCTGGCGCATTGCCTCCACTGCCTTTTCCACGCTGGCGATCGCGGATTCCCGATCTGTGCGGTTGACGGGAATAAAACGCGCCAGTGTAAACGCCTGCCCAACGATCGGCCATTTGAATAGAGATTCTTTCAACAAAACTGCGATGCGCCTCGGAATTGCTCCCACCACGGCTGGCGCATCGGCAGCACTGGTGTGATTTGCCACAAAAAGACAAACTTCAGGCGGAATTATCTCTTTGCCCTCCACCCGGACTTTCACTCCGACCGCCCGCACAAAAAACATCACACCCTTCAGTCCCGCCCAATAAAGTGGATCGACGTGCCGCGTGACGAGTGTATAGAGCAGCAGCGGAGGCCCGAGTATTAGGATGTAGAGGGAAAGGAAAACAGCGATGAAAACCGTGCGGAGCATGAAGTAGGCTGAACTCTCTCGAATCCCGCTCCGAAGGTCAAGTAGAACCTGGGTTTTGTTCCCAGCTCAGTGCACCGTTGCGGCCTGTGTCACTCCGTGAAGCAATCCTTCCCGGATATGCCGGGCCCTCTCAACCGAATGCGAGTCTTCTGCGACCTGATAGAGCAGTTCTTTCTCTTCGCCCAACTTGAACTCGAGTGTGTGTTCCTTCTCTTCTCTTCGGATCCGCACTTTGACAGTCTCTCCTGGCTGGCGTTCACGCACCCACCGCCCCAGAGACCGCGGCACGTCTCCGTCGTCCCAATTCACAAGGACGTCTCCTGGCTTCAAGCCCGCCCCCGCCGCAGGAGTGCGGTCGTCCACCCCGCGCACGATCAGCGTCCCACTCGAATCGCGCTCTGCAGAAAAACCGAGCACCGCCCGTTTATGTTCGACGGTTCTCAGATCGAGTCCGGCTAAAGCAAGAATCTGCTGATAAGGCAAAGGCTCCGCCGCGGAAACGTAATCCCGAAAGAATTCTTCAAACGACCCGCCTGCCACCTTTTCTGTCTCCAGCCGAATGTCCAGACTATCGCGGTACGTCTTCCCCTGTTTGGCGAAGTCCGTATTCAAACCACGGAGAACATCATCCAGACTTTTTTCATTGTCGGTCCGGTCCCGAATCAGAATGTCCAGCAAGTCTCCCAGCACCTGCCCTTTTGTGTAGTAGGAAACGCTATATTCCGGCCCATTGTAGACCGGATATTTTTCTAGCCAGGCGTCCAGGCTCGATTGCTCCGCGCTCTGCCAGCGGTTCGCCGGCCGCGACTCCAGCTCGCTAATCTGCTCGCCCAAATCCTCGTAAAACCGTTCCTTGTTCCAAATTCCGCTTCGCACCAGTGTGTACGCACCGTAAGTGCTTGTTACGCCTTCCGCGAACCATAACGCTCGCGTGTATTGCTCCTTTGTAAAATCCACCGGTTCCAGCGTCGCCGGACGTATCCGCTTCACATTCCACAAATGAAAAAATTCGTGGGCCGCCACTCCCGAGAGATACTCATCCGACGGAATCCCGATTGCCGTAGATTTTGCGTGCTCCATTCCGCCCCCGCCCGCGCCCTTCCCGATGTGGAGAATAAATGTGTAATGCTCGAATGGCGCGCCATCCATTAATTTCAGCTCGTAGTTGCAGATTCGGCTCAGGTCACTCTCGATCTTCTTCTGACTCCAGTTGTCGCCGTGGACCACAACACGGATGTCCGCAGGCACTCCCGGGAGGCTGAACTCCTTGAAAGCACTAATTTCAATCGGCGCATCTGCAAGCGCATCGTAGCTTTTTGCGTCGAGAGCGAAATTTCGCGCTCCTCCCATGGATCCCTCGAGAATGGGGCTAGCGGCGGCCGCTCTCCACGTCGCCGGCATGCCGGTCAGCGCAAGATGGACATCTTCGCCTCGTCGTTCCGTCACGTAGAAGAGAATCATTGCTGGATTAATGAAAGCGTGTTCTCCGTTAAGCTGCGTGGCAAAAGGTCCAACGTCATCCCAATACGTTGCATAGCGAACTGTAATCGTTCCGCGTCCTGTAATGTGCCACGTCTGCTTGTCCACTTTTTCAATCGGCGTTTTCACAGAACCAACAAAAGCTTCCACTTGCTGAACGTGGCTGCTGAAATCCCGGATCTGATACAACGCATTCCAAGCAGGTATCCGGACCGTAACCTCGCCGTCGACGTCGGGAACCGTCATCGTTACGTGGAAAAGGTGCTGCTCCGGATGGCTGATCGACACTTCATAGTGAATCGTCGCCCGGCTTAGGCGCGCCCATCCCAACGCGCACACTAAAAAAGCCATCGCCGGGAACACGGCCCGGCCGCGCCACGTTTGAGCTTTCACCTGTTATTTGCCTCGGAAGAAACCTGCACAGGTTGGCCAAGCTTGGCCAGTAATTTTTCGCAAAGTCCGTCGAAGTTGCCGTTAGACATCACTAGCAGAACATCGCCGGATTCCGCTTCCAGCGAAACTTGCTCCGCGATCGCCTCGGCCGAAGGAAATACCCGCGCACTCTTCCCCAACTCGCGTACACTCTCCGCTACCGTTTCGGGTTCCAGCCGATTCTCGTCGCCTAGCTGCTGCGCGCGAAACACGCCGCCCAAAACGACACGATCTGCAAGCGCCAATGCCACGGGCAGCGTCTGCTCAAACACTTTCCTTCGCATCGAATTTGAACGCGGCTCGAGGATTGCCCAGAGCCGCCGCCCGGGCCACCGCGCCCGCGCAGCTTCAATGGTCGCGCGCACAGCCGTCGGGTGATGCGCGAAGTCATCCACTACAAGCACTCCTCGCACTTCCCCTTTCACATCCATGCGTCGCTTCACGCTTCGAAAACTCGAAAGAGCCTTCGCCAAAACATCCGCACCAATCCCCCGTCCATGGGCCACTGCGCTTGCCGCCATCGCGTTCAAGACGTTGTGCCGCCCGCTCGCCGCCAGCACAAACTCGCCAAATGTCTTGCCTCGGAATGTGACCCGAAACTTCATTCCTCCACCGTCAACGGCCAACTCGCTGGCCTCCCAATCATTCCCGGCCGAAAATCCGTACGTCTCCACCGGACAAAATGCTTTCTCCGCCGCCCGCCGCAAAGCCGGCCCTGATTCTTCGGTGTCGCCCCAAATGACCACTCGTCCGCGACGCGGCACGAGATTCACCAAACGCCGAAATGCCAGCTCATACGTTTCGAAGTCCCGGTAAATATCCGCGTGGTCGTACTCCAAAGAAGTAACGATCAAATCATCCGGATGGTAATGGAAAAATTTCGGCCCCCGATCCCAAAACGCCGTTTCGTACTCATCCCCTTCCAGAATAAAATCTTCCCCGCCGCCCAACCCATAGCTCTTTCCAAAATTCTCAGCCACGCCGCCTACCAGGAAATTCGGCCGTTTGCCCGCGGTGTGAAAAATCCAAGCCAACATCGCGGTCGTCGTAGTCTTGCCGTGCGTGCCGCTCACCACAATCGAGTGCCGCCCCGGCAAAAACACTTCCTCCAGTATCTCCGGCATCGATCGATAAGGGATCTTCCGGTCCAGGACTTCTTCCAGTTCGGGATTCCCTCGAGCAATAATGTTCCCGACCACGACCAGGTCCGGTGCCGGGCTCATATGCGCCGCATCAAACGTATGAAAAAACGAAATCCCCAGCTTCTCCAGCAGCGTGCAAGCTGGGGGATAAACTCCCGAATCCGATCCCGTCACGCGATACCCCCGCTCGCGCAACATTCCCGCCAGCGGCGCCATCGCCGAGCCGCCAATCCCAATCACGTGTATATGCTTTCCGCTACTCATGGCACGACCGCCGGCTCAAGAATCTCCAACTCCCCTTCTCCGCGTGCTCTCAGACGCGCTTTCACCCCCAACGGTACTGTCAACATCGGCCGCGGTGTATGTCCGACGGCCGCGCCATAAACAATCGGCACTCCCAGCGCGCCAAGAATCCGGAAGCAAACGTCTCGCACTGTTGCGCTGCCAGTCATTAAAGCCCCGCCCTCAGGGAATTCCCCAAGCACGAACCCGCGAACACCTTCAAATTTTCCTGCCTGCTTGAGATGCATAAGCGCGCGATCGACTTGCCACGGCTTCATCCCGCGATCCTCGAGCAGCAGAAGGGAGTCTCGCGTGTCCAATTCCCACGGCGTACCCAACGTGGTTTCGACCATCGTCAGACAGCCGCCAAGAATCCGGCCCCCCACTTCGCCGCCCACCAGAGTTTCGCCGCGCAATTTCAACGACCAACCGCTATCGGTCTTTGTGACAGCTCCGAGGAGGGAGTCGCGGTCATAGCCTTTCGGCGTGCCCTCGCCGGCATCGAATCCACCAACCAGCATCGGTGCGTAAAAGCCGACCCAGGCGTGGCGTTGCCAGAGATACGTTTGTAGCGAGGTCAAATCGCTGTATCCCAAAATCACCTTGGGCGAATGCGCGCGTTCTATCGCAAGATTATCGAGCAGGTAGTTCGACCCGTACCCGCCGCGAACGGCCACAAGCGCATCCACATCGTCGCGCTCCAACTCGCTCAAGAGCTCATTTCGTCTGCCAGACAGCGCTCCAGCGAAGTATCCCTCCGGCGCGAGCGGTGTGGAATCGGCAACATGAAATCCCAACTTGCGCAACTCCTCAGCGCCCGACACAACTCTTGCAAATTCCGCCGGAGATGCCGGCGCAAACGGCATAAACACGCTTCGCGAATTCAGTGCGCGCGGCTTTCGCACTTCCGCTTCCACCGCCGGCGCTCGAAAACGGATGGTCGGCGCGCTCATCCGTTTTGCCGCTCCACGGGCACCATTTCGCAGCGGACGCCCGGCTTGCACAGCGCCTCAAGAATCCTCTCTTGCTGGCGAGCGCTGACTTCCGCATCGAACTGGATCAGGTTTTTCTCGCCGGCCAGTGACATTTGAAAATTGTCGATCGCCACCTTTAGGTCAGAAAAAATCCGGTGGACTTCCGTAACCATGTTTTCCGATTGATCCACAAAAATGCGGAACAGCATGTAGCGCGGCTTCAAGTTGAGCCAATCCTCGAGGTAGTAGAGAAAAACCAATGCGCACAAGACTAACGCGCAAGCGATTCCGGAAACCGCGTATAACCCTCCGCCGGCCGCCATGCCCATCGCCGCAACAGCGAAAATTGTCGCAGCCGTTGTCAGTCCAACCACGCTGCCGCGTTCACGAAGAATCACCCCGGCCCCAAGAAAACCGATCCCCTGGACGATATTCGAGGCAATTCGAGTCGTACTGCTGTCGCCTGTCCGCCGTGCAATCTCCACGGAAACGATCGTAAACAACGCCGCCCCAAGCGATACACAGAATCCCGTTCGCATGCCAGAAGGCCGCCTGCGAATGCTCCGCTCGAGACCGATGATGGAGCCGAGTAAAGCGGCCCACGCCAGCCGCGCGACGATAGTGCTTAGAGGCAGCATGTTCCCCTGCATGTCCCAGGCTATGGCAGGATTCTACACACTACAATCTGAATTGGGTCAATTTCGCAAAGTGACGTGCCCTGGCGTGTATCTCACTCCGTTTGAGCACGCGTAGCCGGTCCAGTCCAAAACGCTCCACCGTGAAACTCCCGAGCACCGAGCCATAGACCATCGCTCGGCGAAGAGTGGCGTCGCTCAAATCCTTCGCTCCCGCCAAATACCCCATGAAACCTCCTGCAAAGCTATCGCCTGCGCCAGTGGGGTCGTGCGGCTCCTCGAGCGGAAACGCCGGGACGCAAAAAACACCGCGCTTGTCCACCATCATCGCCCCATATTCCCCGCGTTTCACTACCAGCGTCGACGGCCCCATTTTGAAAATATGCTGCGCCGCCCGAAGCAAATTATGTTCGTTCGAAAGCTGCCGCGTCTCCGAATCGTTGATCATCAAGATGTCTACGTGCTTTAACGTCTCGCGAAGTTCGCTCGGCGTGCGCTCAATCCAATAATTCATGGTGTCCAACGCGGCAAGCTTTGGTCGCACCTTCACCTGCTTCAAAACGTCCCGTTGCAAGTCTGGCGCGATGTTCGCCAGAAAAACATACTTCGAGGATTTGTATTTCTCCGGCAACTTTGGCTTAAACCCGGCAAACACATTTAGATCCGTCGCCAGCGTCACGCGTTCATTCAGGTTTTCCGAATATCGCCCGGCCCAAAAAAACGTTTTCCCCGCTGCCCGTTCCAGCCCCTCCGTATCAATGCGCCGGCCGCGAAAGACCGCTTCGTCCTTGGCAGTAAAATCTTCGCCCACGATAGCCACGAGACTTACCGCCGAAAAAAAACTCGCCGCTACCGCAAAATAAGTTGCCGCGCCTCCCACAGTCCGCTCCACCTTTCCATATGGACTCTCGAGTGCGTCAAATGCCACGGATCCGACCACAAGTAAAGACACAGGCTTCTCCTAGGAAAGATATTTGCTGATGATTGCTTCGAGTTTCTTCTTTGTCGCCTTGGGAACCAATTTCATATCCGTCACCAACGCATGTTTCAGCGCCGCCCCACACTTGCAATTCCGAGTTTCCGGCATCGCCCGCACCGCCTCGCGCAAAACCTTCTGCGCGTTCTCGGCATTCTGCAGCAGCGTCGCAATGATCTGCGAAGCGGTTACCGACTCATGTTCCGGATGCCAGCAGTCATAGTCCGTGATCATTGCGATCGTCGCGTAGCAAATCTCCGCTTCGCGCGCCAGTTTTGCTTCCGTCACATTGGTCATCCCAATCACTTCGAAGCGCAACTGCCGGTGCATGTTCGCTTCCGCCAACGTCGAGAACTGCGGCCCCTCGATACACACGTAGGTTCCCTTGCGGTGCACCATCACTCCGCAATGCACACTGGCATCCGCCAACACGCTCGAGACCTGGCCGCACGTCGGCTTATCAAATCCCACGTGAACCACCAACCCTTCTCCAAAAAACGTCGATGCACGATTCTTCGTCCTGTCCACGAATTGGTCCGGCACCAAGAATTCCCCAGGCTGCAAATCCTCCATCAACGAACCTACCGCGCTCACCGAAATAATCCTCTCGACGCCCAGGAGTTTCATCGCATAAACATTGGCGCGAAAATTGATTTCGCTTGGCAAAATGCGATGCCCGCGTCCATGCCGCGCCAGAAACGCCACGCGCTTCCCCTCCAGCGCCCCCATCACGATTGCGTCGGACGGCTCACCAAACGGCGTCTTCACCTGCACTTCGCGCGTATTCGTCAATCCGTTCATCGAATACAGCCCGCTTCCCCCGATGATCCCGATTTCCGCCTGCGTGTTCGCGCGCTTCGACTTCTCCGTTTTAACACCTGCCATTCTCTTTTCTCCGTGAAATCAGCTATTTAGGTCCACAGGCTCGCAAACGACTTTCCCGTCTTGCTCGTGCAACGTCCCCGCGGGAAAATCAGGGTCATGTCCAAACGCTACAATCCAGCCGTTCCGCACAATCTCCCCAATCCACTTGCGCTTGGTCTCCAGCGTGGTAAGTGGGTATAGATCGTACGCAATGATCCACGGCAGCGGCAAATGGTGCCGCGTCGGGATCAGATCGGCCACAAGCATCAAAGTCTTCCCGCCTCCCCTAATTTGCACCCCTTGAATCTGCAAGTTGTGCCCTGGAATCTTCACCACGGAAATCCCGGGCAAAATCTCACAGTCGTCATCCACAAGCTGCCACTGTCCCGCTTCCGTGACCGCCGCAAAATCATGCGCGTAATAACTCGCGCGATCCCGCTCCGTCGGACGCATAGCATGCTTCAACTCCGCCCGCTGCACTACATACTTCGCATTCGGAAACGTCGGCACGATCCGTCCATCCACGAACCTCGTATTTCCACCTGCATGGTCAAAGTGCAAATGCGTATTGATCACCAGATCGATCTCTTCTGGCTTCACTCCCGCTCTCGCCAGCGCATCTGCATGAGGATCGCCTTCGGCAAACCCATAAATGTTCCGTAGTTTCGTATCCCACTTCGTTCCGTTGCCCGTCTCTACCAAAATAATCTTCCCGACCGTCCGCACCAGCAACGAATTCGCCGCCAGCGGAATCCGGTTCCGCTCGTCCGCTGGCATTTTCTTCTCCCACAGCGTCTTCGGGACCACGCCAAACATTGACCCGCCATCCAGCCAGAATATCCCACCGTGAATATGCCGAACCTCTATCTCCCCCAAGTGCATCATTCCACCTTGTAGGGGAGGGGCTTGCCCCTCCCTCGATCTGCGGCGGCGACACCAGCCATCGCCGCATCACGCATCGCCGCTCTTCGCCAGCAACTCATTCACCGCCGTAAACGGATCCATTCTCCGCTCCGCCACTTCTTTCGCGATCTCCGCCAGCCTCGCTTCCGCACCAACTCCACCCAACACCCGCTCCACCAACCGCGACTCGATCAATCCCAAAAGCCGCCGTTTCCAGTGCTCCACATGTTTCTGCTCGCGTTCCTTGCTAGTCGCAAAGTGTTTCCGAAACTTCGCAATCGTCTCCGCCAGAGCCTCAATCCCCCTGCTCTCGCTTGCGACAGTCCGCACAACCGGCGGATGCCACCCCTCACGCGGCATCACCAGCGACAGCATCGCAATCAACTGCTGTTCCAACCGGTCGGCCCCTTCGCGATCCGCCTTATTCAAAACAAAAATATCCCCAATCTCCATCAACCCAGCCTTCATGTTCTGAATGTCGTCGCCCATCCCCGGCACCAGCACCACCAAAACACAATCTGCCAGCCGCACAATATCGATCTCGTCCTGCCCAACGCCGACCGTCTCGATCAGCACCTCCTGCTTACCCGCCGCATCCAACAGTAGGGCCACTTCCGCCGTGGCCCGCGCCAACCCTCCCATAAACCCGCGCGTGGCCATTGACCGAATGAACATTCCCCGATCGCTCGCATGGCTCTGCATCCGAATGCGGTCCCCTAAAATCGCGCCGCCCGTATAGGGACTAGTCGGATCCACCGCAATCACGCCCACTTGCTCCTCGTGCTTCCTGTAATAGGCCGCCAAACGATCCACCAACGTACTCTTTCCTGTCCCCGGCGCCCCGGTCACCCCGGTAAGATAGGCCCGTCCCGTGTGCGCAAAAAGCCGCCGCAGCAACTCCTCCGCCTCCGCCTGATGATTCTCGATCGCCGTAATCGCCCGCGAAATCGCCCGCACATCTCCCGCGCGCACTAATTCAGCCCACGTATCAACAGGCAGCGTCATTTTGTCCTTGAATTGTCCGCGAATTCGCCGAAGGCTGGATGCACCCGCCTATTATCCCGATTTTTGCTGGTAGGCCAAAATCTAAAACGGTTTCGATCTGCTGCCTAAGGCATGTCGGTTTTCTGCGGCCCTGTCCGAAACTCGTCTCGCGACGCTCGTCGAACGAACTTCACACTGATGTAAAGCGCGCCGAAAGGAATCGGCGAGAAAATGAGCAGGAAGAGCAAAGGCCCCCAAATCGACGATCCATCGGGAGGCGGGAAAGGCATAACGGCCCCGACCATCCACATGATCATGAACAAACCCGTGCACCCCGCAACCGCGGCCGTCATCAACGAACCCGCTCTGCGGTAAGGCTCTCGGTTGGATCGCCACGCGACAAGATACCCGACAATTAGCGCGATGACGCTTCCTCCAACGACCGCAAGCACCACGAAATTGCCGCGGTCAAGTTCGTCCATAGCCAACGCCTCCTACTCACTACTCACTTCTTCCCCAGCAACTGCCGCGCAATCACCAACTTCTGAATCTCGCTAGTCCCCTCCCCAATCGTGCAGAGCTTCACGTCCCGATAAAACTTTTCCGCCGGATAATCCTTAATAAATCCATACCCGCCATGCACCTGCACGCACTCATTCGCCACCCGCACCGCCACTTCGCTGGCAAACAACTTCGCCATACTCGATTCCCGCGTAAACCGCACATCCTTCCGGTCCGCCAGCCAAGCCGCCTGGTACACCAACAACCGCGCCGCCTCCACCTCCGTCGCCATATCCGCCAACTTAAACTGAATTGCCTGAAACTCGCTGATCGCTTGCCCAAACTGCTTCCGCTGCTTCGCGTAACTCACTGCCGCATCCAGCGCTCCCTGCGCCATGCCCAGCGCCAAAGCCGCAATCGAAATTCTCCCCCCATCCAAAATCTTCAAACTTCCCGTAAACCCCTCACCCTCCGGCCCCAGAAGGTTCTCAAGCGGCACCCGGCAATCCGAAAAAATCACCTCCGACGTATCGCTAGCCCGCATCCCCAGCTTGTTTTCTTTCTTGCCCGGCTTAAATCCCGCCATCCCCTTTTCCAAAATGAACGCGCTAATCCCATGCGATCCCTTCGACTTATCCGTCACCGCCATCGCCACGCAAAAATCCGCGTAGTGCCCGTTCGTGGTAAACGTCTTCGCCCCATTCAACACCCAAAAGTTCCCATCGCGCCTCGCAGTCGTCCGCGTCCCGCCCGCATCCGACCCCGCCTCCGGCTCCGTCAACGACCAAGCCCCAATCTTCTTCCCCGAAGCCAACGGCGCTAAATATTTCTTCTTCTGCGCCTCGGTCCCAAACTTAAAAATGTGATTGCTGCACAGCGAGTTGTGCGCCGCCACAATCAACCCGACGGACCCATCCACCCGCGCCAATTCCTCAATGGCTATCACATACTCGATGTATCCCAACCCCGCCCCGCCATACTCCTCCGGAAAAATCACGCCCAACAATCCCATCTCGCCCAGCTTCGGCATAATCTCCAAGGGAAAATGTGAAGCCTCGTCCCACTCCATCACGTGCGGCAATACTTCGCCCTCCGCAAACTCCCGCACACTCCGCCGTAACTGCTGCTGTTCCTCTGTAAAAGTGAAGTCCACGTTGTCTCCGTGCGGCTATAGGCCTCGGCTATACTCCACCAAATTTCCGCTTATAACGCTATTTTACACAACGCAGACCGGCAGCTCATCCATTTGTCTCCAGATACGTGCTCTCCACGCGGGAGCCCTGCGTGCCGTTTCTTCTTGTCTTCCGTCGCCTGCGGTGATATCAACCGCCGATGCTTGCCAAATACGTCGCCACTCTCGCCGTAGCCGTCTTCCTTGCCACTTTTGCGGCGTCCTCGCTGCAATTTGCGACGCGTTCCCAAGTCCTCGGCGGAAAAGCGGTCGACGAAATCTTCCGGTTCGAATTTACGATCGACGCCGATAGCAGCCACACTTATCAGATAAACCCAAGCATCAAAAAGTTCCTCGAAGACAACATCAGCTTCTATACCGAAGGCCCCGCGCACGTCGCCTCGGCCACCGTGGAGGTCACACCAAAAGATGTCTCCTGGACCGAGAACCGCACGACCATCACCTCCACTGGCGCAGGCATATCCGCGCACGTCAAGTGGGACACTCCTGCTGATTCCGCCAACGGAGCGCACGGCCAGATTTTCCTCAACGTCCCGGAAATCCCCGGACTCGAAGGCAAGACCCCCCACTTTCATTCCGGCGGCTATCAGAAGGACGACAAGGGCCGCTACGTCGTCCGCGAAGTGAACACCTATAAAAGCTCTCTTTTGCTGACCTTTGCAAGATTCGCGTTCGCTCTATCTGCCGGCATCCCCTTCGGCATACTACTCCACAGCATCTTCTGGATTTTCGTATTGAAGAACGAAAAGCGGTCACGTCTTGCGGCGTTGCCTCCCCAAGGCTCCGAATTGCCTCGCACTTTCTACCCCAACCCTATCGCGGAGTGGAGCATCTGGACTCTTTTGTTCGGCATCGGCGGCTTTGTCGCCAGCATGATGGCGAGTTTTGCCGTCTATGACGGTTTCATGAGTTCCTCATTTACCTGGGTCGCCTTCATCATTCTGGCAATTATGGGGACCATCGCCCTTCTGGCCGCCTACTTTACCGGTAGATCGGCGATGACGGTGCGCGTCGAGGCCAACGGGCTCTCCTACGCCCGCAGCCGCGGCGATTTACAGTGGATCACCTTCGCTTGGGGCGAGATACTCCTGCTCACGGAGAAATCCCGCACTTATCGCGGCACTACGAGGCGATGGCTGGAACTCGAATTTAGAGACAATCGAAAGAAGCTCAAGCTGGCACAGGACATCGAGGGCTACGCCGCCCTTCGCGAGATACTCTTTCGTATCTTCACGCCGTCTAAATAGCCGCACAACGTTCGGTATAATAAATTGTTAAGTCCGTTCTTCCTTCACGCCCGAGCCGTCTGCGGCCATCGCACGATCTCACCCAAAGCCGTCAGCGCCCTCTCACATCCCGCCCGATCCGCATCGCAATGCGTTACAAACCGCACCGAATACGTCGCCGTATCGAGCGCCCAAATCTCTTTCTCGCGCAACAAATCGCACAACTCCACCGCGTTCTTCCCTGTCCCCTCGCAGTCAAAAATCACAATATTGCTCCACACCTTCGCCGGATCAATCTTCAACCCCGGCAGCCGAGCGATCCCTTCTGCCAACAGCCGTGCGTTTTCATGATCAATGTGCAGCCGCCCCGGCGATTCCTCCAGCGCGATCAAGCCCGCCGCCGCAATCACTCCCGCCTGCCGCATCCCTCCGCCAAACATCTTCCGGTAAATCCGCGCCTTCTCAATAAACGCCGCCGACCCTACAATCATCGACCCCACCGGCGCCCCCAAACCCTTCGACAAGCAAAACATCACCGAATCCACGCCCTTCGTCATCGCCGCAACACTCTCGCCCAGCGCCACCGCCGCATTAAAAAGCCGCGCCCCATCCAGGTGCACTTTCAATCCCGCCTCGTGCGCATGTCCGCAAATCTCATCCACCGAAGTCGTCGCATACAAGGTCCCGCCCGCCATATTGTGCGTATTCTCAAGACAAATCAGCGCCGTCTGCGAGTCGTAATAAATCTTCGGCCGAATCACCGCCTCAATCAGCTTCCATGAAAGAATCCCATCGACCCCCCGCGCAATCCGCGCCATACATCCCGCAATCGCCGACATCGACGCCAACTCATACAAATTCACATGACTCTTCTCATCGCAAATCACTTCATCGCCGTGATGCGTCCACGTCTTAATCGCAATCAAATTCCCCATGCACCCGGTCGGCACAAACAAAGCCGCCTCTTTCCCAAAAATCTCCGCCGCCCGCCGCTCCAACCGGTTCACTGTCGGGTCTTCCCCATACACATCGTCCCCGACCTCCGCCTCCGCCATAGCCCGCCGCATGTCCGCAGTAGGCCGCGTAACGGTATCGCTCCGCAAATCCACAACACTCTCCATCGCCGTCACACCATCCGCCTCACTCCGCATCCCGCTCTTAGCAATCGTCCCGCTCACCTTGTCCGCTCCTCTTCTGCTCGTTCTCTGTGATCTTTGTGCTAAAGACTCCAATAAGCCCAATCTGCGTGAATCACCTCATCAATTCCACAAACACCTCATTCGAAACACTCAACCTCGCCGGCGCCAACCGAACAATCTCCCCTTCTCGTTTTATAAGCCCAGCCGCTTCCAACCCACCAAACTTCGTGTCCAGCGACACCCCGTACTCCCTCTCAATTCGGCCCAAGTCAATCCCATCCAACTGACGCAAACCCAAAAACAACTCCTCCTCCAAAGCACTCTCCCGCGTCACCGCTTCCAACTGCTCCGCCGACAAGCGCCCAGCCTGTATCGCCCCCACATACGCCGCCGCATCATGCGCATTCGCCCATCTCTGCGTCCCCGAAAAGGAATGCGCGCCCGCCCCAAATCCCAAATAAGCCTCCCGCCTCCAATACTTCAGATTGTGCTTCGACTCAAACCCCGGCCGAGCCCAATTCGAAATCTCATAGTGGTGATAACCCAAGTCCCCCAAAAATGCGCAAGCCGTCTCATAAAAATCCGCCATCGCATCATCGCTCGGCACGGCCCCCGCGCTGTACCGCGTCCCACTCTGCAAAATCTCCAGCCCCAAACGGCTGCCCTCATCTACCTCCAACAAATAGACTGAAACATGCTCCGGCCCGAGTTTCCCCAACTCCTCCAGCGACTCCTTCCAACTCTCCGCCGTCTGGAACGGCAACCCCGCAATCAAATCAAAACTAATATTCCGAACGCCCGCTTCGCGCAAAATCCCCGCCGCACGGTAAATATCCGCCCGACGATGCATCCTTCCTGCCGCCACCAACTCCCTGTCCGAAAACGACTGCACGCCAAAACTCACCCGATTAATCCCCGCCGCAACCCAAGCCGCAGCTTTCCCAGCTTCCACCGTCTCCGGGTCCGCCTCCAACGCCACCTCGTACAGTTCGTTCGCAAAGGTATCGCGAATTGCGTCCAGCATCCCTTTCAGCAATACCGGCTCCAACAAACTAGGCGTCCCGCCACCGATATAAATGGTATCCACTACCGCTTGCTCGAATCCTTCCGGCAACCTCACACCCTCGGTCCGGAATGATTCCCGATGTCCGCGAATCTCTCTACACACCGCCTCCACATAAGGCGCAAACCGCCCCGTCGACACCACTCCGGTGTGAAAATTGCAGTAGGTACACTTCGTCTGACAAAAAGGCACCTGCACGTAGATCCCTAATTTATTCATCACAAAAACTTTAGCATACCCGCGGTCGCGTCTCCGCAGACTCAGTTTTCCTTCTCCAGATAAATCCGCCGATACACCGTTCCGTCCGAAAGACTCAGCGCCCCTTCCATTTTCTTGCCATCAATCGTTAATCGTAAGGGTGTTTTTTCGGATTCCAAAACCTTCGTTTTCTCGTCGTACTTCCACGATCCGCTACCCATCACAATTTCCTTGCCATCCACAACTTTGCTTGCCGTCACGGAAAACTGATTCGGACTCCCCGCGACCCTCGAAAAGCGATACACGTTCACTTCGTCATGACAGGGGCTAATTCTGTCGACGCAAACGGAGTGACCACGCCACACGCCGGCGATTGTTGACCGAACGTCTTCGCCCTCCTTACGCGACTCTGCGTTTTGCCCAACATGCCCCCTGCTTCCAGCCCAAGTGACCAGCAAGATGCACAGAAACTTCGTCAGTCTCATAAGAGCCACCGTTTCAATCCGGATTGCGCACTACCTTCACCCACATCTTCCTCTCCCTTGGCCCGTCGAACTCACAAAAAAACACCCCCTGCCACTGTCCCAACGCCAACTTCCCATCCTCAACAAAAACCATTTGTGACGACCCCGTCAAAGCCGCTTTAGCATGTGAGTCGGAATTCCCCTCCGCATGCCGATAGGCCGCCGACCGCGGTACCAACCGCTCAAACACGCCCTCCAAATCCGTAGCCACATCCGGATCAAAGTGCTCGTTGATCATTACTCCAGCCGTGGTATGCGGCACATAGACGTAACAAACGCCGGACACTACTCCCGCCGCTGCCACCGCTCGCCTCACCTCGTCCGTCACATCCACCAACTGCGTCCGCCGGCCCGTTTTCACCCGCAAAACTTCCATCGTCCTTCTCCCAAGAATCTCGCAAATCTTATCACCATCCCCTCCGCCCAAGCCGTACCGAACGCTGCGGTTCACCTCCCGTCCACCCACAGTTCACCCCCCGTGCATTGCCGCTTCTCTCCGACTGAGTAAAAGTGCACATCGTCATCCAACACAGACTTACTTGGATGTCCACCAAGTAAGCAGAACGGCGGTCCCCGCCTTCATCCCAGGCTAGGACCGCCGTTCAAAAAATCAGGAGGCCGCCGTGCAAAGCAAGTTCAAGGATACCGGACGCACATGGTTGTGGGCATTTCTAGCCGTAATAGCACTGGCGCAATTCTATGTCGTTCGAGAACTCCTGGCCGCCTTTGCCATCTTCGCCATCGGCTTTGCCGCTCTCGCGGCGGTAGTAGCCAGCCTCTACATGCTGCAAAAATCCTGGGAGCTGGCCGTAGAGCGCCTTGCCGTTCTCCGCCGCCCGGTCATGGACATGGCTCGGGTTACCGACATGGCGACCGTTGGCAGCATGACCAGCGTTGGCCAAGAGAATCAGAAAGCCGCTTAATCGGAAGCCGCAGAGAAACGATTTCGCGGTCTTCCGCACTACATGTTAAGCACTCTTCTTTTTGAATTGGAAGTGAGGCGCAAGTAATAAAATTAAGTCTGAACCGCAGTTCGAGGCCGTGAAAATCAGGAGCGCACAAGCACGTCAGGTGAGTCGGCCGCCCAGCCTCTCCCCCTCAGCAACGTGCAGACGCTCAAGGGAGCCCCTCTTGCATCAGAAACCTTCCTACTCCCGACGCGCACTAACCCGGCTTCCGGCCTCAGAGGACATCTGGGTCTGCTGGCGCTGCAATGGCCGCGACGACGTCTCTCGCGTCCTCGACATCAGTATCGACGGCCTGTTCATTCAAACCCTTCACCTCAAAGTCAAAGAAGGAATGCCCGCCAAGCTCGACTTTCTCGTTCAAGAAGGCCGAATCAAGGCCGATGCCGTTGTCCGCCATGTCAAAGGCGGCAGTGGCCTCGGCCTGCGCTTCATCGCCGTAGCCGACGAAGATCGCCAACGCCTCAAGGCCCTGCTCACAAGACTTCGCTCCGATCACATCCATCCCCCTCTCAACCCTTCGGCAATCTAGAAGGGGAACGATCTCTCATCACATCAACCCACATTTCCGTTCCTTACATCCCGGACAGGTGCCCTTCATACCTTCACCAGCCGGACGTTGTAGCTGAACGGCCGCTCAATAACCTCTTCCACTTTCCATCCCCCCTGATCACACAGCTCTCGGAATCCATCCATCGTCCGGGGCCGCGTAGCCACCCGGTTAGCACCGAGCGAAGCCCGCACCGCCCTGCCATCCCGCGTCACGGATCCCACGACAATTGCATCGCCCGCCGTCCCAGAACGCAGCGCCCTCAGATTCGCAACTACCTCCTCATCCGAGGCGTACTCAAACAATCCTCCCTCTGACGATATTCCACACGCCGCGTCGCCAGCATTCAATTCCTCAAGCGCCATCCGCAATCGCTCAGTGTTCGACCATTCATAACTCAAGAACTGAACCGTGATCTCCAAGCCACTCAGAGGTGCCCCAGCCAGGCCTAGGGCCGCGACAGCCCGTACTCCAAATGAAGGCCCACGCGCATCGAGATCCATCAGCGCAATCACGACGTCCCGCCCACCCAGCAGGTCCTCCTGCTCAGCATGAGCCCCCGCGTCGAGCCCTTCCCTCAGCGTCATGTGAAGCCCCTTCTGAAGAAGAATCAGGGCATTCCAAGAATCAGCCCCCGCCCCACCCCCAATATTTACGAGGCACACCCGACGCCGCGGATCGGCCGCCGCCGTGCGCCCCAGACCCTCCGCCAACAGCCTCGCCATGTCCTGCAAACGCAGTCTCGCCGTAAATGCAGGAAACGACGCAGCAACCCTCTGGTCAATCGGAGTTGTGCCTTCACCCAGATTCTCGGGACCCAACTTCAAGAGGTACGTACTCATCCCGTCCAAGAATGTCCCCGAAGCCGCCATCAGCCCTCGCCCCAGCATCGAACTTAGCAGCGCCTCACGCAGCGCTGCCGGAATCTCCTGCTGCTGTCCCGCTTCCCGAATGTATTGCTCGGCCAATACCTCAAGCTCCCGATCTGTCGCGTTCACCGCAAACGCAGGGTTCGTCACATCGATAACCGCCATTTTCACGCCTTCTTCGGTCTTTGCGTAAATAACGTCTGCCCTCATGCAGGCCTCCTTAGAATAGGTCGCACTTCTCAGCAAGGAAATCTGTCGATTTTCAACAAACTCCCTTTACTAATTCTATCATATTTCCGGCTTCGGTTCAAGTGCGATGCTAGTGCGGCCTTGGCACATCGGCCAGCGGAGCGCACTTCGGAGGGAGCTACAGTAGAAACGCCCGCAATTGGCGCACGGCCTGTGGTATCTCCGCGGCCGCCACGCCGCCAAATCCCAAGATAAACCCCTGCTGAGATCCCGAGCCAATATAAGAAGGAGATAACGGCCACAGCCACAGATTCTGCCCTGCGGCTCGTGCAGCTATCTCGAGGTCCCGGTATCCACTGGGCAGAGTAACCGTCAGATGCAAGCCAGCCTCGGCACCGTGCAGCTGCAGCATCGATCCCAGCTCCTTCCGGATGCAACTGACCAGCTCTTCTCGCCGCTCTGCATAGGTCACCCTCATTCTCCGGATGTGCCGCGAAAAGTGCCCTTCCTGAATGAAATCCGCCACCACCGCCTGAAATTGGTGCGGAGGGCTTACATCCATAGCATTGCGAGTCGCCAGAAAGTGCTCGACAAGCTCTACCGGAATAACTACATAGCCCATTCTCAACGCAGGAAACAAAACCTTGCTAAATGTCCCGATATAAATCACCCGCGACGAATGGTCCAGACCCTGCAACGACGCAATCGGTTTGCTGTCGTACCGATACTCGCTGTCATAATCGTCTTCAACGATCCAAGCCCCCGTCCGCTGCGCCCACTCCAGTAGTTGCAGTCGCCGCGACGCGCTCATCGTCGCTCCCATTGGATATTGGTGTGAAGGCGCCACATACACCGCTCGCGCCGCTCGGCACCGCGCTACCCCCGCAGCTACGTCCAAGCCATCCTCGTCGACCGGCACCGGGACCAGACGGCACCCTGCCGCAATGAGAATGTTCTGCGTCAACCAGTATCCCGGTTCCTCCACCCAAACCGGACTTCCCTCCTCAAGCAAAACCCTCGCGGAAATATCCAGCGCCTGCTGCGACCCACTCACAATCATGATCTGCTGCCATTCGCAATTCACCGACCGTGCCGCCCGGAGATATGCCGCGATCGCCTTACGCAGCTCTCTCGAACCCATCGGAGCACCGTAGTGAAGCGCGCCGAGGCGCAGGTTCCTCCAGTACCGCGCGACGAGCTTCGACCAAGCGCGAAGCGGAAAGGCGTCATAAGCCAGTTGGCTGACGCTGAACGCTCCCCTGCCTCCCACCCAGGCAGGCCGCTCGTACCGAGGGATCGCCAAAGCGAGTTGCGCCACGGGTCGGGACTTCCGCGGTGCCCGCTCCAGCCTCACGCTCTTCTCAACCGTCCCAGTCTGCATCCCAGGCAGCGAACTGGAAACAAACGTTCCCGCGCCCACCCGGCTCCGGAAGTATCCTTCGGCCAGAAGCTGCGCGTAGGCGTTCAGCGCCGGGATTCGCGAGATCCCTAACTCGGAAGCGAGTGCTCGTGTGGACGGTATCCGTTCTCCCCCGCGCAGGCCGCGGCCCACAATCGCCTCGCGGAACGCATCGTAAACCTGCAGATACAACGGCTTCCCTGCTTTCCGATCCACACGAATCAAGGGCGAAAAACCGCTACCCGTTTTCTTCATCCTCGAAGCATAGTGGTCATACCGATGTCGCTTCAAGTGGTTATTGTGCCAGACCACTTCTTGCAGCATATTCGACCGCATGGCGGCACTTGCGCTCAAGCTCACGATCTTCTCGATCCCCGGCCCAGTCTTCTGGCCCTACTTCGCCGGCGTGGCCCTCCTCGCCGTCGGTCTCCCCATAATTCTCAAGAACGAGGTTTCCCACGCTCACGGCCTCGACAAGTTCGTGCCCATTGGCCGATTGTTCTATGCCATCCCCTTGGCCGTCTTCGCCGGAGAACACTTCACCATTGCAAGGCTTATGGCCCCCATGGTTCCCTCCTGGATTCCTGCGCATGTCTTTTGGATCTATCTGGTCGGTGTCGCTCTAGTCGCAGCTGCCCTTAGCATCACGGTTAAGAAACACGCTCAACTCGCAGCAACGCTGCTTGGCATTATGCTTTGCTTGTTCGTCGTGCTGCTACACATCCCACGGCTGACTGCCAAACTCCACGATAGAATCTCCTGGGCGGTCGCTGTTCGAGAACTTTCTTTCGCCGGTGGCGCATTTGCCTTCGCTGGCGCGCAAAGCAAATCGGCAAAGTCCACTAACACCGCGCCAGCTCTCGTAACTCTGGGACGCATCTTGGTCTCCACCGCAGCGCTCTTCTTCGGCGTTGAGCATTTTCTCCATCCCGACCACGCACCCGGCGTACCCCTCGAAAAAATCACCCCAACTTGGATTCCGGTGCATCTTTTCTGGGCCTACCTCGCTGGCGCGGTTCTCCTCGCCACTGGGGCATGCCTGCTCATCAACAAACATTCCCGTCTCGCCGCAACCTATCTCGGCCTAACGATTTTGCTCATCGTCCTCGTTGTATACCTTCCCATCCTCATCGCCATCCCCTCCGACATCGGCGATGGCCTGAACTATTTTGCCGACACCCTGCTCTTCAGCGGCGCTGCTCTGCTCCTAGCGGACGCCCTCCCAAAAGAGAATCAACCCCATGCTTGAGAACTCTCCACCGCCGATACTGTCACCTCTTCCTCAATTGGAAAGCCCACGGACAAGACCGTCTAAAATTGCCATCAAGGCCAATCGCAAAATTGTATTTATCGATCCCGCCGAGGTCGTGGCAGTGGAAGCCCAGGGCAATTACGTTTTGCTTCGGCGTGTATCGGATTCCGCCTTCCTTCTTCGCCAGTCTATCTCCGCCGTCGCCGAAAAACTCCTGCCTTACGGATTTCTACGAATACATCGGTCCGCTCTGATCAACGCTGCCTTCGTGGAAGAAATCCAGTCCTGGAATGCCGGCGAATACGTCCTGCGCGTCAAGGGAGGAAAGGAGTTCCATGTTTCCCGCACGTTCCGCAAGAATCTCCACTCCCTCACACCCCTCTGGCTCGGTACAGATCCCTTCGCATCCGATCCCGCCGCATCCCCGCCAATCCCTCGTCTCCCAAGAAAGGAATCACGAAAATGAAAAACGCTCTGGCACTCCTAGCCTTCGCCACGCTCTTGCTCACAACCCCTAATCCAAATCCACCCCGCGCGGCCGCACCGCAGTCCCCCTCCGCGCAACTCGATCGCACCCCCGTTCTCGTCGAACTCTTCACCTCCGAAGGCTGCTCCACCTGCCCCCCTGCCGACACCCTTCTCAGCAAACTCGAATCCCTCCAGCCTATCGCCGGCGCCGACATCATCGGCCTTGAGGAACACGTCGACTACTGGAATCACGATGGCTGGGTCGATTCCTATTCCTCTCCTGACTGGACCCTCCGCCAGCAAGAGTACGTCGCCCATTTCAAAGGCAAATCTCCCTTCACTCCCCAAATGATTGTCGACGGCCAAGCCCAGTTTGTCGGAACCAACGCGGGCGACGCCCAATCCGCCATTCAAGAAGCCGCCCACCACCCAAAAGCCCAAATCTCCATTACCCCGGAAGCCGCCGCAAAAACAGACGCCACCCGCATCGAAGTCCGCGTCGGCAATCTTGCCGCCACTGCAACTCAGGAGCCAGCCGATGTCTGGGTCGCCGTCACGGAATCCAATCTCCAGACCGCTGTCAAAGCCGGCGAAAACGCCGGCAAAGATCTGCAACATGCGGCGGTCGTGCGTTCCCTGCATAAACTAGGCGCCGTCCAAGCCAAGAACTCCTCCCCTTTCGTCGTAACTCAGCAAATCAAATTCAAATCCAACTGGAAAAAAGAAAATCTCCGGGTCGTGGTCTTCGTTCAGGAAAGAAAGAGCCTCCGCATTTTAGGCGCAGCCTGCGCCCGCGGCGCCAGTTAGAAACAATTGGAAGAGGAAGAGGAGATATCCCTACCGAAAAAGAAGAAGAAATAATCAGCCGCCGATTATCGGTGAATTTCTAAACGTGCAGAAGATCCACACTACTTAATCCGAAAGGTCACCTCGATCGGAACAACTGTAGCCACCGGATTCCCATCCAGCCCCATCGCGGGCCGGAACTGCCACGTTTTCACCGTTTCTATCGCGCTCTGTTCCAATCCGTAGCCAGCCTTCCTTACCACCGAAATATTCTCCGCCCTTCCGTCCGCCGTCACGACAACCTGTAGAACCACGCTCCCGCTAAACTTCGCCGCCCTCGCCGCGTCCGTAAAGCTCGGATTCGGGCAATACACGCACGCCGGAACCGACACTCCTCCCACTCCCGCACGCGCCATTCCTGCCCCACTTACGTTTGGTGCCGCCGCTCTTTCATCCGTCGCTCCTGGACCCTGCGCAAGCAGCGTCGGCCCCGATTCGTTCACCACCCTGTAGTCCTCTCCAATGGCAAACAGCGAGGGGTCCGGCTCCGCTCTAAGCATCCCCGTTACCCGCACCGTCTGCGCTCCATACCGAGGATCCGTCCGCTTCGTCAGTAAATTGAGTCTCAGTTCCGCCGCATACCAATACTCCGTCACAATGACTAGCGGCCGGTCATTTCCCATCGCCCCCGCCGGGTACGTTTGCGTCACCCGGACCCCCTTCACCGTCAGCCCCTCCATCGTGTCGGTCCCAATCTCTTCCTTCGTAGTCTCTGGTTTCGGAGTGGCCGGGCCCGCATTCACTTGCGCCGTCACGCCGCCCACCCACTGTCTCGCGAGCTTGGTCAACGGAAACAAATCCGTTCTCGTCCGCGTCGCCGGATCGTACAACTCCACACGCGTCAGCCTCGGCTCCTCGCCCTCCGCGTTAATCCAATTCCTTATCTCGTTGTGCGTGCGTCCCGCCGAATCCCGTGCGTCCAGATTGTACGTTTTGTGCGAGATCAGCGTGCCATCTTGCAGTTGGCTCACCGTCTCCAATTCTACCTTCGCGGAAAACGGCAGGTTTCGCACCGCCGGAATACGCAAGCTATACACCCATTCCGTAACTCGCCCCTCGGCGGTTACGCTTAGAGAAGCAGGATCAGTTGTTTGTGCATGACTTCGAGCAGGAAGGCTAACCAAAACTAATAACACTACAACGCCAGAGACAAAGCGCTTCATAACGTCACCCGCCAAGTTCCAGACTGTAACTTAAACATTAGCTACAGACGCCGCTTCCCCTCAGTTTACCACCGATCAGGAGTTCGGCCCGAGTGTTCTGACGGAAGAAGCATTGGAGAGCGGCATACGTGGCGTTTCAAAAGCAAAGGAGCGCAGGCCTTACCAGTCGATTCGAAGCATCAGGGTATGCGCAGAATCTTGTGATCTTTCAGGCTCCCGCTGCCGGCCAACGACTGCAGCTCCTTGAGCCCGGCCATTCCCCAGCTCGCCAGAAACGGCAGAAAGCACAGCTCACGCGATTGCAACATCTTATGCGGGTAGAGCAGTGATTCGAGATACTCCTGATGTGCCGCGATCAGTCCGGCTTTCAAAGCCTGCGCTTTCCCTGCCTTGCGCTTCAATTTGTCGAGCTGAAACGCGATTTTTTTCTGCGCCGTCTCCACCGCTCCGCCCAGCGTAGGATCCAGCCGCACGATCTGCTTTTTCACTCGCGCCAGCATCCGCGCACTCTCTTTCACCGTCTTGTCGAGATTCTTCCCCAGCGCCGGCGGAACGCTGGCCGTTTCCATCTTTCGCCGCAGTTCTTGCGAGCCGCGCCACACATCCTCGACTTTTAAACCGTAACGCCGCAATAACTTCTCCGCCTTCGCATCCAGAATTGTGTACGCCGCCCGCGGCAGAATTACCGGCATCCGCCCCAGCAGTTTTCTATAAATCACTTCCGCCTGCGCGAAGTAGGCAATTTCAGCCGGACCTGCGATGTACGCCGCCGTCGGCAAAAGAAAATCCTGCAACACGGGACGAAGCAGCGCGTTGGGACTGAACTTTTCCGGCGCCGCTTGCACCGCTTGGATCAATTCCTCTTTTGTCCAGCTCTGCTCGCCACAGACAAATCGTGCTCCGCTAACGGCAATCGGCTGCCGCTTCCCTTTCTCCATCCCGAAAATCAAAGTACTTCGCGTCGTCACTTTCACTTGCGCCGCAAAACCCGTCTTATCCAATTCCTTTCCCCGCGCCAGCAGCGTCTCATTAAGCTCCTCGCGCTCTTCCACCGCGTTCCGGAGCACTTCCGTCCCGACGCGGTGCAAACGCGCATCCAGCGGATCGAGTAAGATCAATCCCTGCTCAGCGAACAGCCGCGTAAACAACTTCCCAAAGGAGCTCCCGTAAGTTTCCTGCACTCCATAACTCTCGCGGAATATCCCGGCGACGAATTCTCCGCCCGCATTCGTCAGGATTCTCGACGCTTCGTGCACCATTTCCGCTATGTGTGTCTTCAGAGCGATTCGTCCCACTGGCTGCCCTGCGTCGCCATTTCCGGGAAGCTCGAATCGCGTCAGCTTTCCCTCGCGGAACCACGTGGAGATACGGACCTCGTCAAGATCGTGGTCTTCCGTCGCCATCCAGAAGACGGGAACCGCATCCACTCCCGCCTGCGTCAATTCCTCGGCAATCTGAATCGCGGTCACTGCTTTATAGATGGCGTACGCCGGCCCGCCAAATAATCCAACTTGCTGCCCGCTCACGACGGCAACCGCACCTGCGGCAAGACGCTCCAAATTCTCGCGTGTGGCCTCGCCCGCTCCCAGCGTGGCATTCTGCTCGGCGAGAATCGCCGCCACTTCCGCTAGACGCTCGCGCGGATATGTAAGCGACTTCGCTGCTTTTTTCACTTCCGAAATCGTTGGAGGGTGCCCATAAAACTGCTTCACGGCAGGAAAATTATCGAGGAATTGAATAAACAGCTTCGACTGATGGGGCAGTTGGCGAAAGGGCAGCGCTCGACATTCCATCGGGAATTAGATGATACCCACGCCCTTTCGTCACAGCAAATCGGAGCGCATCCGTTCCGCGGCTGGTCCGAGATTCAGGCTGGCCAGCACGGTGCAAAACAATTCCTTGGTTTAGACGGACACCGCGCCAGAAAGGCGTGCGGGTTCACGGGCGCCCAATTTGGCAAGTAATTCCTGAATGGCCCGCTTTTGCTCTTCCGAGAGCGGCAGCAGCGGTTGACGCGGCGGCCCGCCCTGGTAGCCGGCCAGGTCCATGGCGTACTTCACACCGGGAATGCCGCACTGCGAAACGATCACCTTGGAAGCCGGCAGAATGGTGGCCTGCAATGCGCGCGCCGTTCCGACATCGCCCGCCCGAACGGCCTTAAAAACGGCGACACACAGTTCGGGCAGCGCACTGGCCAACGCAAGAATCGCGCCGCACGCGCCAAGCACCGTTGAAGGAAACATCATGCTCGCGGAGCCTACCAGCAATTGAAACGACGGTGGAACGGCGGCAAGCAATTCCGCTGCGCGCTGCACATTTCCAGAGCTTTCCTTGATCCCGATGATATTCGGATGCTGCGCGAGCACGCCGACTTCGGGAGCCTCCAGCGCGATCCCCGTAAATTGTGGCACCGAATACAGCAACACCGGAATGGGAGAAGCATCGGCGACGCGGCGAAAATGCGCGATAAATACCTCCGGCTTATACAATGGCTTGTAGTAATACGGCGTCTTCACCAACGCGACTTGGTAGCCGAGCTCCGCGGCGCGTTTTGTCCGCTCGATCGTTTCGGCGGTGGACTCGGCCCCCGTTCCCGCGATAAGCCGCATTCCCGGCGCTGCGGATTCCTTCACCGCAATGAGAATGGAGTCGGCTTCTTTGCGCGACAAAAGGACGGATTCACCCGTTGAGCCGATCGCCACGTAGCCAGCAAGGCCCGTCGAGTTGTACTTGGTGATGTTGTGCTTGACGTCCGCGACCGAAACGGAGCCATCAGCACCAAACGGCGTGGTGAGCGCGGGAAAAACCCCGGATAGATTCATGAGTCAGTCTCCTGAGACCGTGCTGCCGGATGCAGCAACACTGCCACGATGCAAATCCTGCAGGGCCGCCACTTCGGTACCCTGATCGAGAAGCGCCCGAATTCCGCGGGCTGCCGCGTGGGCCGCCGCGAGTGTCGTGATGCAAGGAATGTTATAGCGGATCGCCGCGCGTCGAATGGATTTCTCGTCGTAGAAAGATTCGCGACCGAGTGGCGTGTTAATGACCAGGTCGATTTTCCCCGTTTTGACGAGGTCCACGATGTTGGGCCGGCCTTCATTCACCTTGAAGACGGATTCCGCTTCGATCCCCGCCGCTTCAAGCGCTGCGGCCGTGCCGCGCGTCGCCAGCAAGCGAAAGCCAAGTTCGTGCAGTTCTTTTCCTAGCGAGCCGAGATGTCGTTTGTCACGATCGTTAACGCTTAGAAAGACCGTGCCCTTCCGCGGAAGCCGCTGCCCGGCCGCAAGCTGCGCCTTCGCAAACGCAAGTCCGTAGGACGTCGAGATGCCCATAACTTCTCCCGTTGAACGCATCTCTGGACCGAGAATCGTGTCCACGCCGCGGAATTTGTTGAACGGAAAGACAGGTGATTTCACCGAATAGAATTCGTGCACAGGAATTTCCGATATTCCGTTATGTTGCACAAGAGGGAGATTCATGTCGGCAAGTTTCTTGCCGGCCATCAGACGCGCGGCCACTTTCGCGAGCGGCACGCCTGTGGCTTTGCTGACATAGGGAACCGTCCGCGAAGCGCGCGGATTCACTTCGAGAACGTAAACCGTGTCGCGCTGAATCGCGTATTGCACGTTCATGAGGCCGATGACTTTCAGCGCGAGCGCGAGCCGCTTCGTGTACTCGCGGATGTGCTCCAGAATTGCTGGCGATAAACTGACCGGCGGCAATACGCAGGAAGAATCGCCGGAATGCACTCCGGCTTCCTCAATGTGCTCCATGATGCCGCCGATGACGACATCAGTTCCATCGGCCAGAGCGTCCACGTCGACTTCCGTGGCCTCTTCGAGGAACTGATCGATCAGGACGGGGCGCGCAGGTCCCATCATGGCCGCTTGCGCGACGTACTCCTGCACGGTGTTTACATCGTAGGCGATGACCATGGCGCGTCCGCCGAGAACATAACTTGGGCGCACGAGCACGGGCATGCCGATTTCTCCGGCAACACGCGCCGCTTCCTCCGGGACCAGTGCCGTGCCGTTGCGCGGCTGCGGAATCTTCAGCTTATCGAGCAGTCCGCCGAAACGGCGCCGGTCTTCCGCCAAGTCAATCGATTCGGGAGCCGTACCGATGATGGGTACGCCGTTGCGCTTCAATTCTTGCGCGAGATTGAGCGGCGTTTGCCCGCCAAACTGAACGATGACGCCTTGGGGTTTTTCACGGTCGACAATCGCGAGTACATCCTCAAGCGTGAGCGGTTCGAAATAGAGGCGATCTGACGTGTCGTAGTCGGTCGAAACCGTCTCGGGATTGCAATTCACCATGATGGTTTCGAAACCATCCTCGCGCAGCGCATAGGCCGCGTGGCAGCAACAATAATCGAACTCGATTCCCTGCCCGATGCGGTTGGGACCGCTCCCGAGAATCATGATTTTCTGCCGCGGCTGGACGTCAGACTCGTCTTCGTCCTCGTACGTGGAATACAGGTAGGGCGTAAAGGATTCGAACTCAGCGGCGCATGTGTCCACGCGTTTAAAAACGGGCGCCACGCCGTACCGCGCGCGCTGCAGGCGCACGGAAGCCGGAGTGCTTTTCCATATCTGCGCAAGCTGTTCGTCGCTGGTGCCGTGGCGCTTCACTTCACGCAAGAGGTCCTTCGAGGCAGTCTCGACCGTAACTGTAGCGGCGCGCCGATTCATCGCTACGAGCTCTTCGATCTGATGAATGAACCACGGATCGATTTTTGTGAGTTCGCAAATTTCTTCGGTCGGCAAGCCCTTGTCCACGGCTGTCAGGAGCCAATGGATGCGGTCTGGGCGTGGAGTTGCCAACTTCTCGCGTAGCAACGAATCCGGGGTTTCCGCGGGCGCCCGCCACGGCGTGTGCGGCTCAAGAGAGCGAATTCCCTTTTGCAGCGCTTCTTTGAATGTACGGCCGATGGCCATAACTTCGCCGACGGACTTCATCTGCGTTCCAAGAGTGCTGTCAGCGCCGGGAAACTTTTCAAACTGCCACTTGGGAATCTTCACCACGACGTAATCGATCGTCGGCTCGAAACAAGCCGGTGTCTTCTTGGTGATGTCGTTCGGAATTTCGTCCAGCGTCATGCCGACGGCGAGACGCGCGGCGATTTTCGCGATGGGGAACCCGGTCGCTTTGCTGGCAAGCGCCGAACTGCGCGAAACCCGTGGATTCATTTCGATGACGGTCATGCGCCCGTTTTCCGGATTGATGGCGAACTGTACGTTTGAACCACCCGTTTCCACGCCGACTTCGCGGACGATCGCGGCTGCCGCGTCGCGCATCCGCTGATACTCCTTGTCAGTTAGCGTCTGCGCCGGAGCCACAGTAATGGAATCGCCGGTGTGAATCCCCATGGGATCGAAATTCTCGATGGTGCAAATGACGACGAAGTTGTCGCGATGATCGCGCATCACTTCGAGCTCGTATTCTTTCCAACCGAGGACCGATTCTTCAACAAGTGCCTCGTGCACGGGACTCATGTCCAAAGCATGAGCGATGGCTTCTCCAAATTCTTCCTTGTTGTAAGCGATGGAGCCGCCCGTGCCACCAAGCGTGAACGAAGGCCGAATCACCAGGGGAAAGCCGAGTTGATCACACAATCGCAAAGCGTCCTGCGCATTGTTGACGAGTGCGGAGGCGGGAACTTCCAGCCCGATTTTGCGGCAGGCATCCTTAAACCACAGCCGGTCTTCAGCGACTTTGATAGCGCGAAGCGATGCCCCAATCATTTCTACCTTGTATTTTTCCAGTATTCCGCTTTCCGCAAGCTCGACGGCAAGATTCAGCGCGGTCTGGCCGCCAACGGTGGGCAAGAGCGCGTCGGGTTTTTCCCTAGCAAGGATCTCCTGCAAATACTCCTTGGTCAGCGGCTCGATGTAAGTACGGTGCGCCAGCTCCGGATCGGTCATGATCGTGGCAGGATTGGAATTGACCAAAACGACTTCATACCCCTCAGCGCGCAAAGCTTTGCAAGCTTGCGCGCCGGAATAGTCAAACTCGCAGGCTTGGCCAATAACGATGGGGCCCGATCCGATGATTAGAATTTTCCTGATGTCTGTACGTTTTGGCATCCCGCCTCAGTGGTTTTTGTCTGCGTTCATTCTACAGAAAAACAAAGTCCAATTTCCTGTTTCGTTTGAAATGGCAATTCCAAATGAAGTGGTCGCACGGTCGCTCACCATTTCACCCCATGCCGGTTCAGGACGTTTTCGACTTGTTCGCGCTGATCCAGCACGATCGAATAGATGGCCTTGTAGTGGTCGCGCTGCTTCCATTCGATCACTTTCCGGGCGCGTTCGGGGCCGACGAGTTCTTCCATCGCGCGCCACTCCAACATGCAAACGGCGACGTGAAAATAGCTGCTGCGCAGTTCGCCGTCGCCCTCGGGAGGGCGGATCTCCAAATTGGGGAAGGTTCTATGGAGGTCTTCGAAGAGAGCGGGATTCTCTGTGCGATTGCGATCCGTGAGGACCCAATGGGCTTGCTCGTGGACGTAGGCGGAGAGCGCCAGGTCGTCGTTATCGAGGAAGCGCAAATTCAATGTTAGAACGGGATGCGAATGATTGATGGCGCCGCGCTCGATCAGAATGTCGCGCGTGATGGTGTATTTTTTCAGGTCGTACTGCTTGGCGAGCCGCTCCATTTGATCCTTCCGCTGCTCTTCCTGCGGAAGGCCATTCTTGGTTTTGATTTTGAGCGAGGGCGTCTGAGCCTGTGCACAACAGGAAATGAGCGCAAGTGCGGCAAATATCGCTAGAGGCCTGGTGTGTTTGCGAGAAGCCATTCTTAGCTGACGGTTACGGTCACAGTCCTTCGCAACTGAAACTTGCCTTTTTCGAGAGCGTACAAGAACTTCGAACAATCGGTGCCGGCTTTCTTGCCCGGCTCATAGCGAACCAAAAGTTTGTATTCCGTGCGGCCAATGGTAGCAACCAGCCAATAATCGCCGGGCGTAGGTTTCTTGAATTGAAAACTGCCGTCGCGCCCAGTCGTGACTTCCGCAACGGGCGTTATCAAGTCGCAGCAATCGGCGCTCGCCGTCGGAGAAAATAGCCGAATCCGCGCATGCGGAAAGGGTTTAACTTCCTGCCGGGCGGAATTCGTTGTTCCGTTCTCGGGAACTTCTTCAATAGCAACCAACTTGCCGCATATCCCGTCCACAGAAACTGGTTCCACAGTGTCAGCCGAAAAGGCCGGAAGGGAAAATCCGAGCACCAGAAAGACGGCGACCAACTCCCACTTCACGTTGCATGCTCCTTCATCATCTCGGTGAACTTGGTGAAGAGGTAGTGAGAGTCGTGCGGTCCAGGCGAAGCTTCGGGGTGGTATTGCACGCTGAACAGAGGAAGATGTCTGTGGCGCATCCCTTCGTTGGTGTGGTCGTTCAAATTGACGTGGGTGATTTCCACATCGCCGGAAGGCAGGGACTCGGGATCGACGCAGAAGCCATGATTCTGTGCGGTGATTTCCACCTTCTGGCTATGCAGGTTTTGTACGGGATGATTGGAGCCGTGATGGCCGAATTTCAGTTTGAACGTCTTGCCCCCCAGCGCGAGACCGCAGAGCTGATGGCCGAGGCAAATGCCAAAGATGGGCACGCGGCCGAGGAGCTTTTGAATATTTTCGACCGCGTAGCCGATGGGCTCAGGATCCCCTGGACCATTCGAAAGGAAGACACCGTCCGGTTTGAGATCGAGAATGTCCTGCGCTAACGTCTGAGCGGGAACGACCCAAACATCGCAATGATGATCTACGAGTAGTCGCAGAATATTCTGCTTGATACCGAAGTCATAAGCCGCGACACGAAACTTTCGTGTGTCCGAAACTCTGCCAGACTCGCCCATGGATTCCGACCACGGAGGAATCGTCAGTTCGATGGAACTTTTTTCCCAGGCGTAGGCTTTTTTGCAGGAGACGTGGCTGGCGAGTTCCTGCCCGGCCATCGAAGGTAGTTGTTTGGCTTCGAAGACCAATTGCTCCGCAGGCGTGCCGTCCGTGGCTACGACACCGCGGAGCGCTCCTACGTTGCGAATGTGGCGGACAAGCGCGCGCGTATCAATATCCCAAATGGCAGGAATTTTGTGGCGGTTCAAATAGAGCTGTGCAGTTTCCGCGGAACGCCAGTTCGAGGAAATTTGCGAAAACTCGCGCACGACAAGCGATTCGATATACGGGCGTGAAGACTCCTCGTCGTCGAGATTAGCGCCGACATTCCCAATGTGCGGATACGTCAGGCACACGATTTGCCCGGCGTAACTCGGGTCCGTGAAAACTTCCTGATAACCGGTGAGGCTGGTATTGAAAACGACTTCGCCGCCGCGGCGCGTGATTGCGCCTGCGGCACGGCCGTTAAATATGCGCCCGTCTTCCAGAGCGAGAGTGGCGGGTCGATGCGGAACTTCGATCAGTTTGTCCTCCCGATGTGGTCATGAAAGTTAGCCGTAGCGCGATTATTTAGAACTGGCTTCCGTCGTCGAGAGCGAGCCGAAATGATCGACCGGCCAATATGCAAAGACGGCGCGCCCATAAATAAACTTGCTGGGCACCGCGCCAAAGACGCGCGAGTCATTCGAACTGATGCGGTGGTCGCCCATGACGAAATAGCTGTCCTTGGCGACGCGCACGGGTCCGTAGTCGCTCATGTCTTCATACTGCGCAGGGACGTAAGGCTCGTCGATCGCGCGTCCATTGACGTAGACGACGCCTTGCCGAATCTCGACGCTTTCCCCCGGCAAACCAATGACGCGCTTGATGAACGATTTCGAATGGTCGAGGGGATACCAGAAAACGACGACGTCGCGGCGCTGGATGGGCTCGAAGCGATAGACAAATTTGTTAATGAAAATGCGTTCCTGATCGGAGAGCAGCGGCGCCATGCTGGTGCCCTCCACCTTTACCGGCTGATAGAGAAATACGATGATAACGAGCGCGAGGCCAATCGCGATGAGCAGATCGCGCGTCCAAACACGGATTTCGTTTCGCAGGGAATGGGCTGTCGAAGGCGCCGGTGCTGGAGTTTCCGGAACCGATGGGGCTATAGGTTGGTTCTGGTCCGCGCTTTGCATTTTTTGCTGCCTTCTATTTATAGCACGGGCATTGCTGGCCGCGCTAGATTGGATTTGTCCGCGCGTTGACTGATTGCCTCGTTCGCCGGCCTGTTATCTAAGATTCGCGCGCGCTGTGGCGCGTTGCATACCGTCTCCTGGAGCTCGAATGTTGCGAGCAAGGCTAGTCTGGCGACAGTGCGAAGTTCAACATGGCCAGAGATGAGATGACGGCAGTTTCCGTGCGGAGAATGAGTTGGCCAAGAGAGGCCTCACGGAACCCGTTGGCGCGGGCAACGGTCAGCTCGTCGTCTGTCCACCCGCCCTCGGGGCCGATAGCCAGCGCAGCGCTGACCACTTTTGCGTCTCTGAGCGACTTCTGAATGGGTGGTGCATCGCTCCGCTCGGAGAGCATAAGGCGAAATTCGGCAGTCAGCGCTGCGAAGGACTGGGCAGGTTTGGCGAGGTCATCGAGTTTCGGGAGGCGGAGGCGGCGGGATTGTTGCGAGGATTCGAGCAGAATTTTCTGCCAGCGATGGGAACGCTTTGCGGCCGCGGCGAGCAGTCCTTTTTCGCTGCGGATAGCTGCCAACGGAATGATTTTCGTGACGCCCAGCTCGGTGGCTTTCTCGATCGCCAATTCGAACGCGTCGAATTTGACAATCGAGAGAAGCAGCGTGATTTCAACGGAGGGCCGAGGCGCGGGAAGTTGTTCTAGGAGTGCGAACTCGACGCGATTCCGCCCGACGGATTCAATCCTGGCGAGCCACGCGGCAAGGCCGTCGCTCAATTCATAGAGCTGGCCTGCCTGCGCGCGGAGCACTTGGCCGAGGTGATGCGCGGCATCGCCTTCCATGACAGCAGTAGATCCCGTGAATTGTTCGACAAAAAATCGGCGGCGCACTTGTGGATTCTACCGCAGGAACGTCGTGGTTAGCCGAAGATGTCTTTGACTTTGTCGAAGATGGTGGAATTGCGGTCAGCCGGCTTGTTCTCTACTTTGAGAGTGGCGCCGAGCTGTTCCAGCAATTTGCGCTGCTCGCGCGTGAGTTTCGTCGGCGTGAGCACGCGGACGTGATAGTAGAGATCGCCCTTGCCGCCGCCGCGCGGGTCTGCAAGCCCTTTGCCCTTGATGCGGAACACGGCGCCGCTTTGGGTGCCTTCGGGAACTTTGAGTTTTTCTTCCCCAGCCAAACCGGGAACTTGCAACTCGCTTCCGAGAGCGGCTTGCGTGACGCTAAGCGGAATCGTGCAATAAAGATCGGCGCCGCGGCGTTCAAAGAATGGATGTTCCTTGACGTCGAGGACGACGTAGAGATCGCCAGGCGCGCCCCCATTGGGCGCCGGTTCGCCTTCGCCCGTTACCCGCAGGCGCGTGCCGGAATCCACGCCCGGAGGAATACGCAGCTCGATCGTTTTCTCGCGCTCGATACGGCCTTGGCCGCGGCAGTCCGGGCAGCGCTCACGGACGATTTGTCCAGCGCCTTGACATGCAGGACAAGTGCGCGTGATGGTGAAAAAGCCTTGTTGATAGGCGAGCTGTCCGCGCCCCCCGCAAGTTTGGCACGCGACGACGCCCGTTCCTTTTTTCGCGCCGGTGCCATTGCAAACTTCGCAGTATTCCTGCCGCGGAAGCTTGATTTTGGTCGTCACACCCGCAGAGGCTTCTTCGAAAGTAAGCGTCATGTCATACCGAAGATCGGCGCCGCGCTGCTGGCGACGGCGGCTGCGTCCTCCCCCAGCCGAGAACAGATCCTCGAAGCCGAAGAAGTCGCCGAGAATGTCGTGGAAATCGCGGAAAGCGGAGTTGTTGAAGTCCACATTGCCGCTTGCCCCGGAAAGCCCGGCGTGGCCGTACGTGTCGTAGATTTCTCGCTTCTGCTGGTCGCTTAGGACGCTGTAGGCTTCCGTGCACTCGCGAAATTTTACTTCGGCCTCTTCTTTGTTTTCCGGATTGCGATCCGGGTGCCATTTCAACGCCGCTTTGCGATACGAAGACTTTATTTCTTCGACCGAAGCGGTCGCGTGCAACGCCGAGCACCTCGTAAAAATCTCTTTGGTTCCCTTTCGCCATGCAATCCCCTCAATGGAAGTTAGTTCGCAGCTTCCTTCGATGCGCCGCCCGGGTGAACGGCTACGCGCACCATCGCAGGCCGCAGAACGCGGCCGTGAAAAATGTAGCCCGGCTGAAAAACCTGCAAAATGGTGCCGTCTTCGTATTGCGTGGTTTCAGTGCGATCCATCGCTTGATGCAGGTGCGGATCAAATGGCTTGCCCAGCGGATCGATGCGCTCGACGCCCAGCCGGGTGATGTTGTCGACGAGCTGCTTGTAAATCAGCTCAAAGCCCTTTCGATAATTCTCGTATTCGGCTTCACGATGCGCTGCAAGTGCGTGCTCAAAGCCGTCAATGATGGGGATCAGGCCTTCGATGACGCGAGCGGTATGGCGCTTCGCATCTTCGGTCCTCTCTTTCTCGATGCGTTTGCGATAGTTGTCGAAATCCGCTTGTCGGCGCATAAGAGTCTGGCGTAGTTCGTTCAGATCACTGGCAAGCTTCGCGACTTCCGCATCGGCGGCGGCGGAATCCTCTGCAAGCTTGGCCTCTTCGGCCTGGTCCGCCGTAGAGTTCTGCGCGCTGCCTTCTATATTGAATGGTGAATCTTTGCGTGGCACTTTGCTGCCTCTCTTCTGGAAAAAGTGTTTCAAATCTTGCTCAATGCTTCACTGAATAGCTGCGCGACATACGCGACAGCGGTCATGGCGCGCTCGTAATGCATGCGAGTGGGGCCAAGCACGCCGAGCGAACCTTGCACGAGATCGTTCCGCGTGTAGGGCGCGCTGATAATGGCGAGATTTTCCCCAGCTTGCGAAATCTCTTTCACGCCAATTTGCACATGAACAGGCTCAGGCGTCTCGATGCACGCGTTGAGCACCGTGACCAGGCGGTGCTTTTCTTCAATGGCGGCCAAAAGCTCCCGGAGCTGCGCCTGGTTTGTAAACTCGGCGGTCGCCCACAATTTGGGCGGTGCCTTCCACGTGAACCTCGCTAGTTTGACTCTCTCCAAGCATCGCTGGATCCCACAAAGTTAGGGCGTTGCCAACAATTCCCTCATATTGTTCGCGGTCGGTGGCCAGTTTCAGCAGCAGGTCGCCACGAATAGCTTCGAGCGTCCACCCGGAATAATGGCGATTCAGGAAGTCCGCAGTGGCATCGAGCTCGGCCTGGGCGAATGGACGGTTCGGGCGAATAACTTTATCGCTCGTATTGCCCCCGGGAGAAATAAGAACGACAACCACGCGGCCGTCCGGCAGCAACCACATGCGCGCGTGTTCAAGAAGGGTCCTGCCGAGCGGCGGCGAAACGATGATGCCCAGGCCGTTCGAGACTTCCGCCAGAACGTGCCCTGCGCGTTCGGTGATTTCCGAAGCGGTCTTGGCGCCGCCCATTTCCCGCTGAATCCAGTCGCGGTCGCCGACGGTTAGGGTGGCCTGAGAGGCAATCTCCTGCGCAAAAAACCGGTACGCCGAAGAAGTCGGCACGCGCCCCGCCGAAGTATGCGGCTGATAGAGAAAGCCGCCGTCCTCCAGGTCCGCCATAACGTTTCGAATCGTCGCGGTGCTCAGGGTCTCTTCGTAACGCTTGGAAATGGCGCGCGAAGATACTGGCTCACCGGTCTCGATGTAGGCGCGCACGAGATCAGCAAGAATCTGGCGGTTGCGCCGTTCTTGTAGGGCGGAATTCCTCATAGCAGCACTCTACGCTAAGTGCTAAAGAGCGCTACCTCTATTGTAGAAAGCGTGTCAAGTACGGTCAACGCGCTTGGTCCGTGAAGTTCCTGCCCACGTCTGTCGCTGAGCGGACTGGTACTAGTTGTTGTCGATTTGCGCGCGCTGGAGCTTGTCGGAATAGTCGATGTAGATGGTCTTCCATTCGGTGAAGAAATCGATGGCGGCGATCGCGGCTTCGCGATGGCCGTTGCCGGTTTGTTTCGTGCCGCCAAATGGCAAGTGCGTTTCCGCGCCGATGGTCGGGGCGTTGACGTAGACGATGCCAGTATAGAGATCGCGCGTCGCTGGAAACGCTTGATTTACGTTGCGAGTGTATATCGAGGCCGACAAGCCGTACGGAACGCCGTTGGCAACTTCAATTCCCTGCTCGAAGCTGTCGATGGGAATCATCGAGACGACCGGACCGAAGATTTCTTCCTGGGCGATCCGCATTTGCGGAGAGCAATCGCCAAATACGGTAGGAGCGTGGAACCAGCCTTTCGCGTAAATGCCTTCGCCGAGACGATTGCCGCCGGTCAGCAGCTTGGCCCCTTCGTTTTTGCCGATTTCCACATAGTCCATCACCGTCTTCAGTTGCTGCTCGTTGATGCAGGGGCCCATATCCACATTAGAATCGAGACCGTTGCCAACGCGCAGCGCCTTTACTCGGTCCACGAAACGCGCGATGAATTCGTGATAGATGCTCTTGTGTACGGCAATACGGCTGGCGGCCGTGCAGCGCTGCCCGGATGTACCGAACCCGCCCCAAACCGCGCCATCCACCGCGAGATCGAGATTCGCATCGTCCATCACGACGATAATGTTCTTGCCGCCCATCTCGAGGCTGCAATGTTTGAAAGTCGGCGCGCAGGCTTCCGCAATGAGCCGGCCAACTGCGGTCGATCCCGTAAAGCTCACTACAGGCACATTCTCACTTTTCGCCAAGGGCGCACCTGCATTTGGCCCATCTCCGCTGACCAGGTTTACTACGCCGTTTGGCAAGCCGGCTTCGGTGAGAACCTGCACGAGATGATAAGAGGACAGGGGCGTATCTTCAGCGGGCTTCAGCACAACCGTGTTGCCGCTGATGAGCGCCGGCATCATCTTCCACGAAGGAATGGCCATCGGAAAATTCCAGGGCGTAATCAGCGCGCTCACGCCAACCGACTGCCGCACGCTCATAGCGAACTTATTCGGCAGCTCCGAAGGAGTCGTTTGGCCAAACAGGCGCCTCCCCTCGCCCGCCATGTAATACGTCATGTCGATAGCTTCTTGCACGTCGCCGCGCGCCTCGGCCAGGACTTTGCCCATCTCGCGCGTCATATCCTTGGAGTACTCCTCTTTGCGTTGCACGAGGATTTCGGCCGCACGGAAGAGAATCTCGGCGCGCTTCGGAGCCGGGACTAGGCGCCACTTTTTGTACGCCTCTTTGGCGGCATCCACTGCCATATCAACGTCCTCAGAGGTCGAGGACACAAACATTCCTATCAATTCGTCGGTGTTGGCCGGGTTACGGTTCTCGTAAGCCTTCCCGCTGTACGAATCCTTCCACTCGCCGTTTATAAAGTTCTTGAACACCCTCGGCGCTACTGCTGTCGCCATACTGCCTCCTCCGTTGCTCAATTCGTCTAATCTTCTGGTCTGAATTCTCTCTGTGCCTGCGGGATTAAACTCGGGGCACCAGTGCGCGGAATGTGAATTCTATCGTTTGATGCAACTAGCGTCAATTTAGGTTCGCGCCAGTTACCGTTAGGAACGGTTCGCATTCGGACCGCGAACGTGTTACACTACATTTGCGCTTAATACTTCGGTTGTGTTGTGCGGTCCCTCAAGTTGGGTTGTTGATCTGAGATTACCCGCCTGCAGTTTTCTCCGTACGTTTTCAGCGTAATCTAAAACAAGACTGGCAATGCGAATTGCCCCGCTTGCACCGAAGTTGTGTGTGCGCCGGGACCGCTAGCCAGCAAGAAAGCAATACGAATGCAAAGTTTCACTGAATTACCAATCTCCGCCTATATGAAGGAGAGATTGGCACACGCGCGATTTTCGACGCCGACCCCCGTGCAAGCTGCGGCCATCCCGCAAGCGCTCGAGGGCAAGGATGTGCTCGCAACCGCTCAAACCGGAACCGGCAAGACGCTGGCGTTCCTAATCCCCGTGATTGAGCAACTGCTGAAGCACAAGACGCCCGGAATCGCCGCGCTGGTCCTGGTTCCAACGCGTGAATTGGCCATGCAGGTGGTCGCGCAGTTCAACGCCTTGCGCGGTACGCAGCTCGTTCCGGCAGGGTTAGTGGTGGGTGGCTTGGCCGAAGGCGCGCAGCTCAACGCCATTCGCAAGGGAGCGCGACTTGTCGTCGCCACACCTGGGCGTTTGGAAGACTATTTAGACCGCAAGCTCTTCAATTTCCACTCGTTGCGCATCTTGGTCCTGGACGAAGCAGATCGCATGCTGGATATGGGATTTCTCCCGGCCATCAAGCGCATCGCGGCGATTCTGCCGAAAGAACGCCAAACCATGTGCTTTTCCGCCACGATGGAAGCATCCGTCGCTCATCTAGTTAAGGATTATTTGAAGAACCCTACTCGTCTCGCGTTCGGGTCCACACTCAAGCCCGCTGAAAATGTGCGTATGCAGGCGTTCGAGGTTTCCGTCGACAGAAAACAAGAGATGCTTCAGCGTTTGCTTTCCAAAGAAACCGGTCGATGCCTGGTCTTCTCTCGGACCAAGCGCGGCACCGAGCGCATTACCAAGAGCCTTAACCGCGATGGCTTTTCCGCTGCTATGATTCACGGCGATCGCTCGCAATCGCAACGAAACGCAGCACTTGCTGGTTTTCAGCAGGGACGCTACCGCGTCCTCGTAGCCACTGACCTCGCTTCGCGCGGGATTCACGTACAAGACATCGTCCACGTCATCAATTACGATCTCCCGGACATAGCGGAAAATTTCATCCACCGTGTCGGGCGCACCGGCCGGGCTGGCGGCCACGGCGTTGCCACTACTCTCTTTTCCCGTGAACAGCGTTCTGAGCTTTTTCAGTTGGAACGCACTCTGGGTATCCGCATCGAGCGGCTTAATGCCGATCCGGGCGCCATTAAACCCAAGAGTGGCATACACATGCGGACGGAATCGGCACCGGTAACAACTCACGTCCGGTCCGGCGGTACTTCTGACGTCCCGGCAAGGGTTGCTACTCGGCCGACGATGATTGCGTTGCCCGGCGAGATTCTGCAGGCGCAGATCGAGAGCTAGATTCGTATTTAACCAGCTGGTTAAATACAAACTGAAGAGCCGCGCTTAAGTCAGCGGTTAAAGACACAGCTTAAGGAGCAGAACGAAATGTTCTGCTCCTTTCCATTTAAGCCTCCCAATTAAACCTACCTACGGCGGGGTTTAAGCCCTGTCTTTTGTGTGTCGTGCGTGTTCCGGGAATATATTCTGAGGCTCGGCGGTCTTAACGATAACGGATGTTTCTCCTTGAGCGCGCGAACCGGCTCGTTACACCCTGTCGAGCTGGTTCGTGCGCCAGCCACACAGGCCCGTAGATCTCAAAGAAATTTGCCGCAGTCGATCACTCGGCTTTGCCCTCATAACCAACTGTAACTGCGCAAGTTACGTAGTGCTCAAACAGCCGGTATTAACCTCACAGAGCGGGCGAGGGCTATGGCTGACGATGAACCGCCGACGGAGGGCTGGTGGCGAGTGAGGAGGAACTGACCGGAGGCATGGGCGGGGCGAGACCGGCTGTTTGCGAACCTAATCCCAACTTCTGCAAAGTCTTTGCGTCGAGCTTGCCGGACGGATTGAGCCCGTGCGACTCTTGAAATCTCTTCATGGCGTCGACGGTCAAGGCGTCCCACTTGCCGCTTGGCTTTCCGTTAAACGAGCCATCCTTGGCAAGCGCCGTTTGAATCTCGGAAATCCGCTCGGGAGCGGGTTCTTTCTGGCCCCGCTCCCTACGGGTTGTCTTTCTTGTGGATTTCGCGTGGTGCGTTTTCGCGCCAGGTTTTGCAGAGGGCGATTTTGAGGAAGTCGTGCCCTGCCCCTTCGCTGCGGCAGCGCTCACACCCATGCCGGCTGCAACGAGCAGCGTCAGGGCCAGGTTAGTCGCTTTTCGCATTCGCAATGGACTCGGCTTAAGGTGTAGGGAGACGCAAGCGTCTCCCCGAGTTTACTGCTGCTGGGTCTCCGCCGGAACGACACCCGACAAGAATACGGTCAGAATGCGGTCGCTATCCTGGCGGCGCGATACTTTGAACACCACGTTTTCGCCCGGCTTCAGCCTGGAAACGGTGGCCCGATAATCTTCCAGTGAGTTTATCGGGGTGTGGTTGATTTCGGATATTACATCGCCCCGAGTGAAGCCCAAATCATCCGAGGCAAAGCTGGCTGGCTCAACATCGGTCACGATGACGCCCCGGACGCTCTCCATGCCGAAGCGCTGGGCGCGATCTTTGGTGAGATTGTCAACGCGAAGACCGAATTCACTTGGCGCGGCTTCTCCGGGCTGGTCGCCCATGCGACCTGCCGTGTTCGGAAAGACGTGCGTACGGTCTTCAACCGTCGCGGTAGTCTCTTTCTGCGTGCGATCGCGAACGAACGAAAGCTTCACTTTGCTGCCAATCGTGGCTTGCGCGATGGGGTTGACGAGGTCGTTGCCAGTCTTGATAGGCTGGCCGTTCACGCTAGTGATGACATCGCCGCCCTTGAGTCCCGCCTTCTCCGCGGGGCTGCCCGGTTCCACGCCTTCGATCACAACGCCATAAGGGGCACCGAGGGACTTCAGTGTAATCGGATTGGTGCCGAGATCTTCCTGGAAGCTCACGCCGATAGATCCGCGGGTCACGCGGCCGTTGGCAATGAGTTGGTTATAAACACTGATCGCGGTGTTCGAGGGAAGCGCGAAGCCCACGCCTTCATATCCGCGGCTGCCGGTAATAATGGCGGTGTTAATGCCGATGACCTGCCCCGCCAAATCAACAAGCGGGCCGCCGGAGTTGCCGGGATTGATGGCTGCGTCAGTTTGCAGGAAGCGCTGGAATTGCTTGGCGAGGCCGAGCCCGCCGCGGTCTTTTGCGCTGATGATTCCAGCGGTTACGGTGGCTTGCAGTCCAAACGGGCTGCCGATGGCAAGAACCCAGTCGCCCACTTGCACGCCATCCGAATTGCCGAGTTTGGCAGTGGGAAGCTCTTTGTTCACCTCAATCTTGATGACGGCCAAATCGGTGTCGTCGTCCGCACCGATAACCTTGGCGGTGTATCGCGTGGTGTCGTTGTTGAGTTGCACTTGAATCTTGGTGGCGTTTTCGATGACGTGGTTGTTCGTCAGAATGTAGCCGCGCTTATCAACGATCACGCCGGAACCGAGGCTGCGCTCCGCTTGCGGAGGCCCGTCCTGCCGGCCATCGAAGAACCGGTCGAAGAAATCCTGCATCGGATCGTCTTCTTCGTTGGGATTGGTGTTGGGGTTGGCGGGCTTGGCGCGACGCATTTTGGAATTGGACTTTTTCTCGAGGACTTGCGTAGTGGCGATATTAACGACTGCCGGCTCAACGCGATTCACGATCACGGAAAAGGAACTCGCTGAAGGGATGGGGTCCGGCACTTTCAACGGTGTCGCGTTCGTACCGCTAAAGGTCTTCATTGCGGAAACGCGGCCCGAAATGACCGACCCAATCAAAATTCCAGTGACGAGCGTAAACGCCACAAAAAACGACGCCAAGATTTTGCGGCGTCGCGCCCAACTAAAAAGCTCTTTGACTTGCTCACCCATATCGCTGCTCCTAACTTTCCCGGCCGCTCATGCCTGAGATCCCAAGTCCACGGTTTCGCGAATGCGTCCAAACGAACTGCTCAACGATTCCCGCAATAAGTATAACACCGCCGATGAAGGACAGTTGCCCCGGAAAACCGATGCGCCGGGAGTGTCACTGTCCCAGAGGACGGTGGTCCAAGGGACTTGCCGTGGCCGCTTGCCTTATTGTATCGGTTGGTTAGACGCAGGAACCACCGGTTATGTTGTCAAGGGCCTTGGCGGGAAGCGGCGGCCGGCATCATATTGTGGCTGGTCGTGGGTGACTTTCCCATTAGTGCTGTGAGTTCAATGGGTCGGCATGGCCGACAGTTCTCAGAGTAAACAGCGAAAAATGTCTATAGGTCATACGGATATTGAAATAGGATTTCGAAGGTTTTCGAAGCCTGGTTCAAAGATAGCAATTGGGGGCCAAATCGGGAATCAAAACTCGTCCGCAAACAAAGAACAGACCACCTGCCCGATGTGCCGTGCTCTTACAGTCTTTTGGCTCGACCAGTCGACTGGTCGAGACCAAACTTTACTGTAGCGCTAAACTAGCGTTCGTGCAGCCTGCGCCGGAGGGGTCAAAGCGAATCACACCAGACTCGTCCGAGCAGAACATGCGCTGACCGCTCGTGCCGACCGTCAACGGCGTGCCGGTGATTGTGTAACCAACTGAAGGCGTATTGCCGTCGCCCGTCCACACGAACGTATAGCCGCCCTTCGTACCGGTTGAGAGAACCTGGTCCAGCAAGCAAGAGTTCGTCGAGGTAGCCGTGCAAGGATTCGCACCTCCCAACGCCGCCAGCGTAGCTGGGTAGCCGTCGTTCGGGTACGTGGACGAATACGTCACAGCAGCTGTGTTGATGGTGCGAACGGAACTAACTGCCGACGCCTCATTGGCCGCCATACGCGACCGGAGGAGGTTTGGAATGGCGATGGCCGCGATAATCAGAATGATCGCCACCACGATCAGCAACTCAATGAGAGAGAAACCTTTTTGCCGAATGCGCATAGCAGTTCTCCGTGCGGGCATCGATTTCACACTCAATTTTTGCGATCGCGCATCAAATCGGGAACGGTACGAATGACATAACTCGGAGGGTCCTGAAGGTTCAGCAAGTTGCAGTCCATTGCGGTACATTGGTACTAGGACTAATTCTCGAGGTTTCCGAGTCTCGCGCAACAAAAGAGAAAGGACGCGGTTTTCATCCGAGAATCTATGCTGGGAAGTCGACATTGATGAGTGAATCGGGGGAACTGCTCTCGCTTTGGCTGCATCATGGCAAACCCGACGATGCAATTTTCATAGTTGCAGCGCCCATCCCAATGGTCAGAATGCAGCGGGCATTCAACACGGAAAACTTCCCTTCGAGGTGGAAGAATTGACAAGTCAGATTTCGAGAGTGGCTGACCGCGTACTCGCCCTCTACAGGCTGATGCCGAATGACAGTGTCATTGCGCGATAAGGCCCGTAATCGAAAAATGACGAACCAGCATCTCGTGGCCCTTGACAAACGCTGGCGTATCTAGGATAAATAGAGAAGCTGCGGTTGCGGCGACACGTGGCGATTTAGGGCAACTTGCTCCACGTAAAAAACTGCTAAAGAGCTGTAGAGTATCCCAGAAGAATTTCTGAGACCCTCCGAGCACTTTGGCGCGGAGGGTTTTTCGTTTCACCTCCCTGCTGCCCTAATCGAACCCTACGTGACTTGTGGATGCCGGAGCTTGTTACCCTGCAGCCGTATGGGCTCCTGCGCGATAGCGAAAGGTAAAACGATGTCTGACTTATTTGAACTGCGATGTCGGGAATGCGGCAAGACTTGGGGAAATGCTCCACGCTCCTTCTGTGAAGACTGTTTCTCTCCTCTGGAAGTCTCCTTCGACTACGATTCTCTGAAGAAAAAAGTTCGGCGCGAGGACCTGTCCGGCCGCACCTTTAATATGTGGCGTTATGCGGAACTTTTGCCCCTGCCCGAAGATTTCACACCCGCCAGCGCGGTTGGCGGTACGCCATTGGTTGCGTCACGGAAGCTCGCTTCACATTGGGGAATTGCTCAGCTCTACTTCAAAAACGATGCGGTCTGCTTCCCTTCTCTTTCGTTTAAGGACCGAGTCGTGGGCACGGCACTCGTGGCAGCTCGGCGATTTGGATTTGAAACGGTCGGATGTTCCTCCACGGGGAATCTCGCAAATGCCGTTGCCGCGCAGTCGGCGCAACAGGGGTTTGACGCGTGCGTGTTTATTCCCGCCGATCTGGAGCCCGCTAAAGTCCTGAACACCGCTGTCTACGGGGCTCGCATCGTTCGTATCAACGGGAACTACGACCAGGTGAACCGGCTCTGCGCGCAGATTGCGGACCGATTCAAGTGGGGCTTGGTGAACGTGAACCTACGTCCTTATTATTCGGAAGGCTCGAAGACGTACGGTTACGAAATCGCGGAGCAGCTCGGCTGGCGCTTGCCGGACAATGTGGTGGTTCCGATGGCGGGCGGTTCGCTGATCACGAAAATTGCCAAGGCGTTCAACGAGCTTGTGACCCTGGGCTGGGTCGAGGCCAAGCCCGTGAAATTCTTTGGAGCGCAGGCAACCGGCTGCTCGCCGATTTCTGATGGCGTTAAGCGCAACCTCGCGCGTTTTGAGCCGCAAAAGCCGAACACGATTGCGCGATCGCTGGCCATCGGCAATCCGGCCGATGGACCGTTTGCGATCAAGCTCATTCGCGAGAGTGGCGGCTGGGCGGAAGATGTCTCCGACCCGGAAATTGTCGAAGCCATCAAGCTGTTGGCAGAAACCGAAGGCATCTTCACGGAGACCGCAGGTGGGGTGACGGCGGGAGTAACGCAAAAGCTCATTCGCCAAGGACAAATTCAAACCGGGGAGACAACCGTCGTTTGCATCACTGGAAACGGACTGAAAACGACCGACGCGATTGCCTCGGAATTCCCGGTAACCGAAGCTATTGCCCCGCGCCTCGATGCTTTCGAGGCCTTCCTCGACAACCAATTCACCGCCGCCACGGCAAAGTAAGGAGACGCAGAAGACATGCCAGTTACCATAGAGATTCCTACGGCGTTTCGCCGCTTTACGGATGGCGCGCCAAAAATCGACTGTAGTGCGTCGACGATTGCCGAAGCGTTGAACGATTTGACCGCACGTTTTCCCGCTTTGTCGCGTCATGTTCGCGACGAGCAGGGACAGATTCGCCAGTTTCTGAATGTCTATCTCAATGAGGAGGACATTCGCTTTCTTGGCGGCGAAGGCTGCACGCTGAAGGAAGGCGACCGCGTCCTACTGGTCCCGTCCATTGCCGGGGGTTAAGCACTCGAGTCCGGCTCCTCTCCATGTACCGCTATGGTATCTGTCGTGTCGGCCCCTCCAGGCCGCCTACCCCGTCTTTGAATTATTTCGATCTCAGCTATGATGGAAGTGGAGACTCCCATGGGTTACTATGCACTTTTCTATCGGGAAGTAGCGCCAGACTTTATCACACAGCGCGGCGCCTACCGCGAGGAACACTTGGGTTTGGCCCGCGAAGCTCACGCTCGTGGCGAGCTGGTTCTAGCCGGTGCGTTGGCCGAACCTCCTGATGGGGCGCTGCTGATATTCCGCGGCGGGGATGATACTGCGGCGCAAGAATTCGTCCGCAAGGATCCGTACGTCCGCAACGGCCTGGTGAAACGCTGGGAAATTCGGCCGTGGACGGTTGTCGTCGGAAACCAATAGGAGTCTCCCAAGATGATCGCTCGATTGTGGTCCGCTCGAACTACAAATGTTCAATCCACCAGATACCTGGAACACTTTTGGCAGACCGTCGTGCCGTCCCTCCAAAACTTCAACGGGTACGTGTGCTCGAGCGTCCTCGTCCGATCACAGGGGGACTCAGTCGAGATTCTTGTCAGCACAGTCTGGCAATCTCTCCAGGCTATCGAGGCTTTTGCGGGGTCAGATCGCGAGACAGCCGTTGTGGCTCGCGAAGCGGCGGCGCTCTTGACGGACTACGACCGGAGGGTGCGGCATTATGAGGTCGCCCAAATGGATGGTCTGTCCTTCCGGCAACCCTCCTAGGCCGAGAATCTCCATCTGGAAATTTCAAATAACTTCATTGGGCAGGAAACATTTCAGGTCCGAACTTCGTTACTTAGTTCATAAGGCTTGGAGGTGTGTCCATGCGTACTCCTTTCTTGCTGGCGACCGTGCTGGCACTGTCCGTTGCGTCGGGCGCTGGCCAGACCAAACTTGACGTCAAAGACATTGAGAATCATCCATTTACAGCGGATTTCAATTCTGGCGGCAAACTTCGGATGTACTTGCGTTCGGGAGACTTCCGCATCGTTGGCGGGTCCGACAACAAGATTACCGTGCGAATCAGGGGCCGAAATGCAGAGCGAGCCAGCGACATGAGGGTTCAGCTTGAGGGCTCGAACAGCTCCGCGGATTTGACAGTCAGCGGGGGCCCAAAGAACGATCTTGAGGTCACCATCGAGGTGCCCAAGAAGACTGGGCTGTTCGTTCGAATGTCCGCGGGAAACCTTGAGCTGAAGCATGTGACCGGGGATAAGGACGCGGAGTTGCACGCGGGCGAGTTGATTATCGATGTCGGCGACGCCAGCGATTATTCTCGGGTGGACGCCTCGGTTTATTCGGGCGGCCTCGAAGCGAGCCCGTTTGGCGAGTCCCACGGTGGACTCTTCCGCTCTTTCCACAAAGAAGGCAATGGAAGGTACCACTTGCACGCGCACGTCGGCGCCGGCGATTTGACGCTGCAATAAACCGCGCTGACTTTCCGTTTGAGGCACGCCCACCACAACATTTTCAGCCTCAAAGTGTTTATATACACATGAGGCTCAGATTAGCCATCTACGCTGCGGCTTCGCTTCTTCTGCTGGCATTCTACGCGCCGGCGCGCGTTGTCGCCTCACTCATCAGCGGCGTTCGAGAACGCTAGCTTCCTCCAACGCCGTCTCGACTGCGGCTCACACCTGAGGCATTGCTTCCACCCCCAAGTCAAGACAGACTAGCGCACTCACTTGCGGCAATTCGCACCTGCCTTCGAAGAAGAGGTGTTCACGAACTTGGCAACCATCGCCCTCCGCATCGAAACCATCGGCGTTGCCATTTCCTGTCGCATAAACGATTGGAGACTGTAAACGATGCCGACTACGGCCAGCGCCTCTCGAATTACGCCAAGCCAGTTACATCTCTCGAGGGCTTTGGCTCCGGTGGCTGCGCTGCTGGCGATCTCGACCTTTATCAACTATATCGACCGCGGCAGTCTTTCCCTCGCCGCTCCTGTGCTCACAGTGGAGCTACAACTTTCCCCTTGGCAATTGGGCATCTTACTTTCGTCTTTTTTCTGGACCTACACTGGCTTTCAGATTGTTTCTGGTTGGCTGGTCGACCGCTTCAATGTGAACTGGGTGCTGGCTGGCGGCTATTTCATTTGGACCATCGCTACAACTACGACTGGCTTGATGCATGGGTTTCAGATGTTGCTGATCATGCGACTGATCCTGGGAGCGGGAGAATCCGTAGCTTTCCCGTCTTATAACAAAATACTCGCCAAACATTTCCCGGAGGCCCTGCGCGGCCGCGCCAATTCTTTCATCTCGGCGGGCATCGCGGGCGGACCTGCCTTTGGGATATTTTTCGGCGCGATGCTCATTGGGCGGTATGGCTGGCGGCCATTCTTCATTGGACTAGGGCTTATCAGCTTAGTGTGGTTGCTGCCGTGGAAGATATGGATGCCGACGGGTCCAGGGTTAGCTGTGTCTCCCACGGCGCAGAGGCCCGGCATCGTGGAAATTCTCAAGCAGCGCTCCGCGTGGGGCACGTTTGTCGGGCTTTTTGCGTTCAATTATCTTTCCTATTTCCTGCTGACGTGGCTACCGTCTTTTCTCGTCAACGAGCGGCATTTTTCGATGCAGAAAATGGGGCGCGTCGGTGGTGCGGCGTACCTCATTCTGGCTAGTACGGCGCTCTTCTGTGGATGGTTCTCTGATTTGTGGATCGCAAAAGGCGGCACACCAACGCGGGTTCGGAAGACTTTCACAACAACGGGGCTGGCCATTAGTTCAGCTTCTTGCCTTGCTGTCGTTGCCTTCGCCTCCGATTCGCGGCTTGCGGTGCTTTTTCTTTTCGTGACGTGCGCCGGAGCAGGCCTTTGCACCGCAAATTTGTGGTCCATCACCCAGACGATTGCGGGTCCGCTAGCAGCGGGCAAATGGAGCGGGCTGCAAAATTGCTTCGGGAATTTCGCAGGGATTATTGCCCCAGCTCTCACCGGATTTGTCGTGCAAAAAACCGGACATTTCTTCTGGGCGTTTGCGGCTACTGCGGGCGTGTTGCTGGCAGGAGCGCTGTCTTGGGCTTTTGTTGTTGGACGCGTTGAGCCGGTGCGCTGGAAAGGAAAAGAAGTCGTACTCGATTCCGTGGTTTCGGCCGGATGACCGTGCGATGTGCACGCTACGGCCTGTGCCACCTTCCTGTTTCAGCGGAACGGAAAATCGCTTCGATGACCGCCACGTTTCCGATAGCGTCCTCGATCGAGACTGGGACTTCGCCGTCTCCACGTATGGCCCTCGAAAAAACGTCGCCCTGAATGGTGTACTGATCGCATGTGGGGAGAGTTTCCGTTGTCACTCCGCCACCAAACAGATCGCGCCCATCATCGACAAAAATCCTGCAGGGCCTGTCGTTCGGCGCGTTGAAAGGTATCTCGATTTCGATGCGGCCTTTGGTGCCAAGGAATTGCATGCGCTGGTAGGGCACGAGCTGTGTGCTGCATGTGAAAATGGATTGGCCTGTGGGGAAGTCGAGAATCACGGAGGCCAGGCGGTCGGTTTGGAACTCAGGGTCCCTTTCTAGCAGCCCAATGACACGCGACGGCTCCTCGCCAAAAATAAATCGCGACATGGTGATGGGATAGCAGCCGATGTCGTACATCCCGCCACCACCCCAATCGAGTACATTTCGGATGTTCGCGCCATCGCGATTGAAATAGCTGAAGGCTCCGAGAATCGAACGCAAGTCGCCGATTCGACCGGAGCGGATCAATTCCCGCGTGCGCAGCCATTGCGGGTGCATGCGCACCATGAACGCTTCGCCAATTTTTACGCCGGTACGGTTGCGTACATTGAGGAGCGCCCTAGTTTCTGCAACGTTAAGGCCGATCGGCTTTTCGCACAGCACGTGCTTCCCGGCCTCGGCGGCTTTGATCGACCACGGCACGTGCAGATGATTCGGCAGCGGATTGTAGATCGCCTCGATCTCGGGGTCGGCAAGCAGATCTTCGTAAGACCAATAGGCTTTGGAGATGCGCAGTTTGCGCGCGACGCTCTCGGCCTTCTTGCCGTCGCGCGAAGCGATGGCGACGATGTCACTCCAGTCCCCCGCCTGCATGCCGGGAATCACTTTGCGGACTCCGATCGCAGCAGTGCTCAGCACACCCCACTTCACCTTTTTGTTGGCCACCGCTTCCCTCCCCGGTCTCGCCATCTCGTTCTATCACGCATCCCGCCGGCCACAAAACGCGCGCGCTTTCTGGATTTGTCTTGGCGGCGCCGACCGCGTATAAGAATTGCCATGTTCCTGCAGATCTCTACCGCTGAAAAGGCAGCCGCAAACTCTATCTCCGGCACCGAATGGCGCTGGGCAATTTTCGCACTCGGAGCCTGTGCAATTCTCCTGACCATCGGCCTTATCGCCACGGGGATTTTTCTTTTTCGCAAGAAAAAGACGGACCGCACTCTTCTTTACTTCGGCGTGTTCGTAGTCCTTTACGCTGTCCGTATCTTTATTCGCGAGCAGCCGCTCATCTCTGTCTTTGGCATTCCACCTGCGTTTGCCGGGCACATCCAGCGTGCCATCACGTCCACCATTATGCTGCCGGGTATATTCCTGGCCCTCGAGGTCGTGCAAACCAGATGGCGCCGCGTCATCCAGTGGATTCTAGGTGTGCAATTGCTTTTCGCCGCTCTCGCGATCCCTCTCGACCTCCTCGGAACCGCCAAACGGGAAACCGATATAGCCAACAGCGTCCTCGTCTTAGGCGCAGGGATTCTTTTGATCGTATTCCTATTTTTCCTCCGGCCACCCGGCCGTCTCCCGCACGAGCTCCGCGTTGTCGCTGTGGGCCTTGGTGTTTTTGGCCTTTTCGTTCTCCGTGCAAATCTCGCTGGTCTTCGCATTCTTCCTGGACGCGACGTCGAACCGATTGGCTTTCTCTTTTTGGTGTTCACCCTCGGCTATCTCGTGGCCCACCGCATTTTTACCAAGGAAGAGAGTCTCTTTGCTATTCAGAAAGAGCTCGAAATCGCGGAGCAGATTCAGACGTCCATTCTCCCGCGTGACGTGCCCCACCTTTCCTGTCTGGAGATTGCTGCGCGGTATCTGCCAATGAGCGCGGTCGCGGGCGATTTCTATGATTTTCTGACGTTCGAACGCAATCATCTTGGCATTCTCATCGCCGATGTCACCGGGCACGGCGTTCCCGCAGCGCTTATCGCTTCGATGCTCAAAGTCGCCTTTGCGAGCCAGTCTGCGCAGGCTTCTGATCCGGCTCGCGTGCTCACCGGGCTGAACCAGGCTCTCTGCGGAAAGTTTGAAGATCACTTCGTCACCGCAGCTTATCTGTACGCGGACCTTGACGCGAAAATCATCCGCTATGCCGGCGCGGGGCATCCTCCGCTGTTGTACGCCAACCGTTCGAACGGCAAGGCGCACGCCATCGAGCAAAACGGCCTTTTCCTCGGCATGTTTCCCGAAGCCGGCTATTCATCGGTAGAAATGAAGTTGCAGCCAGGGGATCGCTACGTGCTTTATACGGACGGCCTGCCCGAATCCAAAAACGCATCGGGCGAAGAGTTTGGGCTCGCTCGTTGCCTGAAAGTTCTTGATTCCCATCCGCGGCTTGCGGCACCAGCGCTTGCGGATCAGCTGCTTAGCGAAGTCTCCAGCTGGACGGCACAAGGCTCCGTCCGCCTGCAGGAAGATGACATGACTCTCATCGTGGTTGATTGCAAGGAGTGATCCTGAAGTTTTTTATAGCAGTTGTCACGGAGACAGTTGTCACGGAGAGTTGGTGGACAGGATGGGCGAGCGTGCATGCTGTCGGCTAAAGAAAACTCAGTTGTCTGCTTTCCAGTGCGAGCAGTTTTTTCTTGATCGGAAGTCCGCCACCAAACCCGGTCAAATCACCTTTGCTGCCGATCACGCGATGGCACGGAATGATGATGGGTATGGGATTAGAGCCGTTCGCCAGGCCCACCGCGCGAGCTGCATCAGGACTACCGATGCGCCGTGCCAGTTGGCCGTAGCTGACGGTTTCTCCGTAAGGAATTTTACGTAGGTTGCGCCACACCAGAAGTTGAAACTCCGTGCCGTCAAGAACCAGAGGCAGATCGAAGTCCTTTAGCTTTCCCACAAAGTACGCGTCGAGCTGCCGAATCGCCTCTATAAACGGCGCTCTGTCTTCCTTCCAATCACGTTGCGGTGACCCGGGTCGCCGCCCACTCGCGAAATGCACCAAGTGTAGACCACTCTCGTCACCGGCCAACAGCAAACGGCCGATGGGGCTCTTCATCGTGGTGTAAGAGATCGCGCTCATTCCAAATTCCTCAGCGCCCCGCGCTGCTCTCCAGAGTTGCTGCCGCGTACGGGCTCTGGGCGCGGTATATCTTCTCGAATTCCTCGCGAGTGCACATTGTGCGAATGTCCGTGATGCGGTCCACCGCCAATACTCCCTCGAGATGATCAATCTCGTGCTGCAGCAATTCCGACAAATTGCGCTCTTCACCCGCCCGAATTTCGTGCCACTCCCCTTGCAAATCCTGATACTGAACGGCAATCTCACGGTGCCGTTCCACTTGCATAAATATTGATAGAAAGCTCAAGCATGCATCCCATACCACGATTTTTTCCTTGCTGCGTTCTTTAATCGCCGGATTTACAAATGGCCACGGCTCAGCGCCGGGCAATTGCAGAAATATGACGCGCACACCTGCTCCAATTTGGGGCGCAGCAATGGCGCGACCGTACCCCGTCGTTTTCTTCCAATAAGCGAGTGTATCGGAGAGATCTTCAACTAACGCGCGGATTTCCGGGGCGCTTGGGTCTTCCACGCGCTTTGCGATTTCGCGCAGCCTGGGATCGCCAAGTTGCAGAACCGTTCGGACGGCCATCGAGGGCGCCTCCTCGGCAGAAGAGGCAATGATACCGCGAATCGCCGTCTGGAAATAAAGTGGCCCAGAGAAACATCACCGGGCCACTTTAAACCACTTTGAGTCCAGCCTACTGGCTTGCTGAGGTGTAGTGCGCTTCGAGCGGTTTATATCCGTCGGGCACATGATAAAGGAACGAGCGATCGCCATAATTGAGGTCAAGCGCATGCACTTTCAAGAACTGGTTGACCGCCGAGCTGGAGCTCAAATACGCCTTGTAGGTTCGGCCTTTCAAGAGGTCCAACCCTCCGGCGCTCCCTGGAGCTCCGCCTGACCACGCACCATCCTGGCTCGAATAAAGTTTTCCGTTGTCCAAATCCAGAGCAAATCCAAGCGTGCCTGAATCCGGAGTTCTGTTGTTCCGCCGAATCATCACGAACGACCCTGTCGCCTGGCCGTTCTCATTCGCCGCGCCTTGCTCCGGCGCTGATTGCTCCACGCCGATGAACAGCGTCACTTCCGCTAACTTCTGAATCGCCGCCCCATCTACCTTAACCTCGAAATACCATTTTCCCTTCGTCTTCGGTTCATTGCTTTGCATGTCGTAAACAAGTTCCCCGTCGGAGCTCGCCGCGGAAGCAGGGTCGGCTGCTGGTGCTACGCGATTTGCCTTCTGGTAGCTTTCGAGCGCCTCCACACGCGCGTTCGTCAGCCTCACCACGCAGACTGTCTTCTGGTAATCCTTGAGCAAGTCCGCGAACCACGCTTCGCGGTCTCCCTTGCTCCAGGTGATCCCGCACGATTGATCACGCGTCTTCAGCCAAGCACGCTGCTCGTTTCGCAGCGCTGTGCGATCTTCTGCCGAGAGCGACTTCATCAGCTCAACATAAGTCCGGTTGATCGTGCTATCCGAACCTTTCAGTTCTGTCTTGATGCACTCCGCGCGCGCCGCATCCGTTTTGGGATTGTCACACTGCGCCCTGGCCGCGCTGGCGCTAAGAAATACGAATGTCGAGAGGATCAGACACCGCAGAAATACATTGATATTTCGCATAGAATCTCCGTCCTTGAGGATCGCCGTTCGGAACTTCGGCATCTACAAAAACGGTAGCAGGCTGCACCCACAGGGGCTATGCGAACGCCAAATGGGCGTATCTAAAACCGTAATTACGCTTGGCTCACAAAGGACAGCGGATGGGAAGTATCCCGGGCCAGCCTTTCCAGCTCCCATCCTGGCATCCAGAAGGAAACTACTTGAAAGCAAACAACTTATAGTGATAGAGTGCGTGCGTCTGGGGGCGTGCAGGCACCTTCTCAATTGGATGCGGTGCCGTACGGGTTCACTACTCAAGGGGTGCTCATGTCCAAGCAGAGGGGTTTCTCGCTGATTGAGTTGCTAATCGTCGTTGCCATCATTTTGGTCATCTCGGCCATTGCAATCCCCAGCTATCTGCGATCGCGGATGCAGGCCAACGAAGCTTCCGCAGTTGGTTCTCTTCGCATGATCAACACTTCCGCCGTGACCTATTCCTCGACCTATTTGAATGTGGGATTCCCCGCAAATCTCGGGGACATGGGCGGCGTGAATCCCTGTACGGCGACCTCGAGCACGGCCTGCATTCTCGAAGATTCGATCGCCCAGGGAACGAAAAGCGGGTACTCCTTCACTTGGGCGGGCGACGGTGCGACGCCCTCGGTCGCCTACTCGCTCACTGCCACGCCGCTCAATGTCGGAAGTTCGGGCCAGCGGCAATTCTGCACTGACCAAGCGGGAGTGATCCGTTATGATGCCTCGGGCGCAGGCTGCAACCCCTCGAGCAGTCCGGTCCAGTAGGATTACGTAGGATTCATTCACTGCCCATGGCAACCGAGCCGGAAGTCCTCAAGCCCGCGCAGGTCATCCCGATCGAGCAAAAGCAAGAGCCACGCTCGAAAGGAATCACCACTCCGCGCAAGAAAAAACCGAAAGAGCTGGCTGTCATCACGGAGTGCTGCACCGGTTGCGCAGGCTCCCCGGCCTGCGTCGAGTACTGCCCCGTCGAAGATTGCATGTTCTGGGTGCCGGACGAGGATCATCCCCCGTTTGGGCGCATCCAGGTGGACTCCGTCTTGTGCATCGGCTGCAAGAAATGCACCAGCAAAGGTCCCGATGGCGCGTTCCTGGATGGATGCCCTTGGGATGCGATCGTGATGCTGGACATCGCCGAAGTGGAAAAAGTGGTTGGAGTGATGACCTTCTAGAATCACTCCGTGCAGCCGGACCTACGGCTGACGCCCCGCCCTCTCGCGAATCTTTTGCTCAGTAAGAACAGCCTGCTCCTTGACGCGATCCGGCATCTCCGGCAAGTCCCGCTCGTAAATGCTGATGGCCGGTAAATCCTCAGGCTCGCCCACCAAATAGAGTGCTCGCAGCGCTTCCCAAACTTGTTCCGCGGCTGGATCCACGGCAGCCAACTCCGCGCCTGGAGAAACCTCCGCGCCCGTCGCCACAGAAAGTGTCCGGATGCGCCCGCTGAGGGGCGAGCGCACTTCGGTAATCTGCTTCCCAGATTGGAGCTTGGCGATCAATCCGCCCTGATGAATCGCAGTTCCGGCGTGGTCGGTGTCGATCACTCTGCCGGCGGCGGGCGCTGTAATCCGCGCGGGCTGCAAGAGCGCCACAATTTGCAAGCGGCCGGTGGCGTCGCCAAACCGCACCAGCGATAACGCTGCGTTTCCTCTCACCATGGGCGAAGGATCATCAAGCATTTTCAGCAGTGCCGCGTGAAAGCCCGTCTGCGTGGTTTCTTGACCCATGACCCAGGCATCCGTGTTGCGTACTTCTTCCACGGGGGACGAGGCCAGTCGTTCTAAATCGGGATACCAACGCGCCACGCTCGCGTCATGCGCTGTCAAGCGCTCGCCCAGCTGAACCAGCGCGTGCTGAATGTGTCGTGGATGCTTCTCGTCATTCAGAAATTCGCTGAGCTGTTTGTCCGAAAGGTGGCGGCCAAACCATGTGTTCCACCAAAACAGGAATGGCATCAGCGCAATCAACCAGGCGGTTGCGAAAAACAGGAGCCGATTCCTCGTGGACATGCGGTGGCGCACGCGCGCAGGCTGCCCCACAGAATCACTCGCAGGGGCACCGCTCACTGGTGGACCGAGCCGTTCCACAAAAACTGCGGACGGAGGTTGACTGGCCGCCATGGCTTCCCTTGCATTCTAGCCCGCTTTAGCAGCCGGAGGCTCCTTCGAAGTAGCTGCTTTATCTCTATGCAGGAAAGGCAGCCATCCTCGAGCGTCCATTTCGAACAAAGCATTCAAAAAGAAAACCCCGGACAGGGTCAAAAGAATGAGGCTCATAAACAACCCGTCAACGGACGTGAGCGACCTCGTGATGACAATCCATGCAATGCCCACCAGCGGGATAAGTGCAAGCAAAATAGAAAGTAGTAGCATCACGGGAAGCAAAGCACCTCCTCGAATTTTTCGCAGCCGAACGAACCATTGCCCGGCTCCAGCACGCCTGCAATCTGTTTCGCCGCCGCGCTATGGCTGCGCCTTAAAGGTCACATCGATAGTCTTGCTGTCTTTCGCAGCCAGTGTGACCTTCTGATCCTGCTCGCCGAGTTTTTCCTGCACGAAAGCAATCGTGTATTCGCCGGGCGGCAAACCGGTGATTTCGAATTTGCCGTCCGGCCCGCTGACGGCGTAAAACGGATTCTTCACCACGTTCATGTACATCCTCATCCACGGATGTTGGTTGCACTGCACCGGCAGTGATATTTCCTCCCGCGCGAAGCTTTTTTCGAGTGCTGCCGCCTGCGGAGCTTGGGACTCGTTCCAATCGCGGTTGTTTTTCGGCGTGGGGTGAATGTTATGCGTCGTCGGGTCGGCGTTGACGATCTTGATCGTCTGCCCCGCCATCACGCCGAGCACGTGAGGCTTGTACCTGCAGCCCGACTGCGCTAGCGTCACCGCGTCTTTCGGAACGTCAAACGTCCGGTTGCCCAGACCTTCCTTCACGTACACAAACACATTCGCCAGTTTGCCGTTAGCAACCATTATGTTTTCCGCCGTGTTTGAACCCGCGCAATTCGGGTCCTGGCTCATGTCGATCTTGGCGGCCTTTGGCGCCGTCCCGTCAAACTTCACGGTGCCAGTGACCGTCGCCACCGTGGCGGGATCAATGGGTGTTGCCGCCGGACCGGAAGCGGTAGCGGCGGGAGTCGCGGGCTGCTCCTCCGCTTCCTTCTTGCCGCAGCCCGCCAACAGAGCAAGACCTGGCAGCACACAGATAGCCAACCATTTTTTGGTTTTCATGATGTAACGGCACCTCGCTTCAAATTTAGAAACTCACGCAAATTCTATTCGCGCCCCCGGCCGGCAGTCGCATTCCCCACGGACGGCCCGCTCTCGGTCGAAGCTCGCGAATGGCCCATGGAAGCGCTCACTCGCCTTTGTTCATCGGGGGTGAGCTGCAGAATGTAGTCCACCAGCAGCTTTGTATGATCCTTATCGTAACCCTGGAACGAGACCGGTGTCGGCCCGGCGAAAACCCACCGGTTGTTCTCGCGCTTGAACAGCCCCGAAGGCATCGACGTTCCCGGACTGATCGCTTGCGGATCGATAATCCATCGCTCCACCCAATCGGCTTTCAACCGGCCCCGAGCTTGCAAAAAGTTTGGCGCGGTAGCCGTACGATCGTGCGCTGGATCGCCGGTCGCATGACACTTCAAACAAGGTGCCGCAGGGCTGCTAAAAAGACTGCGCGCCATCTCCGTTTCCTTGGCCGTCAGCACCGGAGTCTCGTCCGGAATGTACGGGAAGGGCTGCCGTGCCAGCGCCTGGAAGAAGCGCACTAGCTTTCCCAACTCATTCTCGGAAAAAGAAAACGTTGGCATTCGCACTTGTAGATAGGGCCGCACGCCGTTGCGGTTGATATCTGTGGTGTTCAGCGACGGATTCGTCAAAAAGTGAAGCAGCCACTCCGGCTCAACTCGCGCGCCTTCCGTCAAAAGCTTCGGTGGCAGTTGTTCCTGCCCATCCGGCCCCTGATACCGCGCCATCGCCATCAACGAAGTTTTCTGGCCTGGGATGAGCTGGTGGCAGCCCATGCAGTTATATTTTTTGATCACCCACCAGCCTTCTTGAATATCTCGCCGGTAATCCAATGGCCGGTATTGGTAACTGGGTGGGAGCGAACTCTCTTCGCTGCCCATCAGGAAAGTCGTAAGCGCCTGAACCTGTTCTTTGGTCAAGTGCAGATTCGGCATGCGCAGTTTTTCGAGTTCAGGTTTGATTTTGCCTTTGTCCCAGACATCGGGCTCCGCCAGTTTGTGCTCGAAAAATCCTTTGTGGTCGTACCACGGCTCCTTCGCAGGTCCTTCCGGCAAACGCGCCCTGTCGTCGGCATCGACGATGGGCTCGCTCCCTCCGCGCTGCGCCACTTCCGTCAACAAAGCAAAATCCAGCCGCTCGATCGGTTTGCTACCCTCAGACGTCAGCTCGGTACCAATCCGCCCCTCATCTTCCATCCCGGATATTTCGTGGCAACCCGCGCAGCCAAAGTGGCGAATCCACTTCTTGCCCTCTTCCTTGAGATTAGGATCGTCCATGAACGCCGCGTCCGGATAGGACGACGGCTCCTGCTTCCTTAACGTAACCAAATAGCTGGCCACGTCTTCCGCGTCCTGCGGTGAGAGCCGCAAGCTGGGCATGACCGTCATATTCTGTACTTGCAGCTCGTGTCCGTCGTTCGGACACCGCGTGTGCTCCAAATCAAAAACGTATGGCAGCCCCTTTTTCGCGTAGTCCTGCGGACCAATGTCTTTCTTCTCGTACATGCAGTAGGGACGAGTGCGCTCCCGCGCGTTGTGTACCCAACGGACGAGGTAGTCGAAGTTGTCCTTCTCGCCGACCCGCGTGAGATTCGCGGCGAAAGTTCCGCCTTCCATCTGGTCGCCCTCGCGAATCGAATGGCACGCCAGACAACCGCGCATCTCGAACAGTTCTTTTCCGTGCGTTGCGCTCCCCGGCTTGTGTTTAGTAAGCGGGTCGGTCAGCGCAGATTGCCACAAATAAGCGGAGATGGCCTTGATCTGGTCGTCGCTCAGTCGGAAATTGGGCATCTTTGTGGTGGGCCGAAAATCGCTCGGCTTCTTCAGCCAGACCGGAATCCAGTTCTTGTTCAGCTTCAGTCGCACGTCCTTGAGATTTGGTCCGACTTTCTTCTCGTCTTGCAGCAAGCTCTTGGTCGTGCGGTCGAGCTGGACGAGTCGCAAGTCAAGCTTACTGTTGGTCACTTTCAGTGCCACAGCGTGATCGTTCAAGCGATTGGCTTCGTCATTGCTCTCGGCGGCGTCCGCCTGTTTCATCAAGGAGGCGGCTTGCTTCAGATTTTCGGTTTTCTCCTGATCGATCTGTTTGATTTGCTGCGCGATCGACAGCAAGTCTTCCGGTTCCTTGTCATAGCCTTCATAACGATGGCAACCCATGCAGCCGCGCTGGCGGAACAGGTCTTTGCCCTCGTTGAGAGTCGCGCCGACATCGTTCATCGCCAAGACCATGTCTGCCGCGTGGCAGCTCTGGCAGCCTGCCTCCATATTTCCCCTCGGGAAAAGCGGCCAGAGCCAATGCTCGTACGTCCCGTGCGCTTTCTCGAGGCTCGTCGTCGCGCGGCCATTACCTTGGTGGCAGGGTGTGCATCCGAATTTTTCCGGATCATGCGTCTTCAATAGTTCCGCTTCGCGATGAGTCGTGAACGCCTGAGCGTACTCATCCGGTTTTTTGCCTTTCACCGACATTGCAACCGCTGTCAATTTAACCGGCTCGCGAATTCCCATGTGGCAAGACTCGCAGCGGTCCACGATATTCGCACTGTCTTCCCGCTCTAGACTGGGGTTGTGTTCGTTGACATTGATCTGACGAATCTTCGGGGTCCACGCTTCCACGCCGTTCTGCAAGCTCGCGAGCTGCGAGGGCGTAAGGCTCACCATATGATCCGTCAGGTAGGAATCCATCAACTCCTTTTTCTCGTTCACGGGCTTGATCAGGTCCGCGAGCTCCGCGCTCAGTTGAGTGCGCTCGTTTTTCAGATCATTGTAGGTTTCTTCAAGATGCGCGTAGTCGTACGTCTTCGCGGTGCCGTCGGAATATTCCACCGTTGTGGTTTTCTGCTTGTACTCGTCGAGATCCTTTTGCCGGCTTTGCTTGGAAGACGCGCTGGTTTCCGTTTCGATACCGTAGGTGGAAGCGCCCACATACGCACGCCGATCTGTGAATACGTTCTGTACAGCCAGGATTCGGGCGCTCAGGTCGCGCAGCTTCTCATTGATCTCCTTAATCCGTGGAGCCGCATCTTGGCTCGCCTTCTCGTACGATTGCTTGAGCGCCTGATACTCCGGATTGTTCTTGACCTCTTTTTCCGAAACGTCCGACTGCGAATGCGCGTTGCTCAGGAACGCCGAGTAACGGACTTTCCACTCGTTCTGAAATGCCTTCCACGGACGCTGTCCAAAATCTTCGTCCCACAAAGCCCAAAACAACGTAGCCATAAGCACCAGCATTGCCACCAGATAGTGCGGCGCAAGCGATTTGCTGACTACCGGATCGTCTTCGGGGATGGGCTTGTCAGGCACCACTTCCTCCTAAACGTTGAACCACGGCGTGATCCACACATATTTAATGTGGAACATCAGCCGCAACAGCATCTTGATCGGCAATCCAATCATGGTGATAAAAAAAACCATCAAAATGGAGTACTGCAACAAACTCATCCGCTTGTAGTTCTTCGGGTTGTACCGCCGGAACAGCGCGTGCACCACCAATCCGCCCAGAACAAAGAATCCGCCAACCACGGCCGCGCCGAATATGCCCTTCCCCCAGTTCGAAGTAATCCCAAATAGATCTGGCAAGTCGCGGTTCACTTCATAGATCAGACGGTTGTGGTCCCAAGTCTGCCCAGGCCAGAACCATTGCCATCCGGGTCCGCGAATAAATGTCCCAATCGTAATCATCGAAACCCACAACACAATGAACCCAAATAGAAATGTGCCGATGGCAAACTTGCGCTGCTTCCACGTGTAATAGCCCGCTCCCAGCGGGTTTGTATCAATATAAGGAATCACCATTAGGCCGAAGATGATGAGCGTAGGCATCACCACCCCGGCGATCCAGGGATCGAAATACACCAGCATTTCCTGCAATCCGAGGAAGTACCACGGCGCCTTCGCCGGGTTCATCGTCAGATTGGGATTGGCGGGCTCTTCCAAAGGCGCATTCAAGGTGATCGACCAGACCATCAAAATAATCGTGACGATGATGGCGGCGAGAAATTCCACGCGCAGCAGGAACGGCCAGACGTGCACTTCTTTCGACCATCCCGGCTTGAACGGCCACGCCTTGCGATGATGCGTCTTTGCGAGCGCCGGGTCGGCTTCCAACTGCTCGATCAGCGTGTCATTCGCTTTCGCCTGCCGCCACGCCAGATAAATATAGAAAGCGAGCAGCGGAATCATGGCCACGATGGGCACGTTGTCGGGCGCGGAAATAATCTCCCAAACTTGTTTCCAATCCATGGCTATTTCCGCGCCTCCTTGACTTCAGAGTCGAGGATGACCTGTGCCGGGCCTGAGATCCCGCCATCCTTGCGCACTCGCCAGAAGTGAAGCGCCATGAAAATGAGTGCAATGATGGGAATCCCGATGCAGTGCCAGATATAAGAGCGCAGCAACGCGTTGGCATCGACGATGGAACCGCCCAGCAATCCAAACCGCACGTCGTTGTAAGGAGTCATTCCCATCTGCGCGCCGAACGGCCCCTCGTGGCCAAGCAGCGGCGTGGCCCGCGCCATGTTCGTGCCCACGGTCACGGCCCAGAAGCCCAGCTGATCGTCCGGCAGCAAGTACCCGGTAAAGGAAAGCAGCAGAGTCAGCACCAGAAGAATGACGCCGATGTTCCAGTTAAACTCGCGCGGCTTCTTGTAAGAGCCAGTGAGAAACACGCGGAACATATGCAACTCGACGGCGATGACCATGAGGTGCGCAGCCCAGCGGTGCATGTTGCGCAGCAATCTCCCAAACGGGACGTCGTGCTCGAGGTAAAGAACATCGCGGAAAGCCTGCACCTTGGTGGGATGGTAGTAAAACATCAGCAGAGTGCCGGTGAAGGTGAGGACCAAGAACAAATAGAACGTTATCCCGCCCATTCCCCACGTGTAGCTGTACCGCACGGAATCGCGATTGATTTTTGCCGGATGCAAATGCAAAAACACATTCGAAAGCACGCCGAGCGCGCGATTGCGCGGCGTGTCATCATGCTTATGCCGGAAAATCGAAGTGTAGACCTGCGTCTTGGTCGGACTCTTCAGCGTCTCCAGCGATTCTTTTGCTTTGGCAGGAAGATCCGTCTTCAGCGATTCGAGATCCTCTTTGACGCCCGTTTTAATCGCATCCACCAGACCGGTGGACCTTCCGTTTTTGCCGTTCGGGTTTGCGTCATCAGGCATTTATGTGCTCCCGTTCCCCTTGTCGCCCGAGCCGTCCTCTTCTTTTTCCTTACCTCTTTACTTCCCTACTTCATTATTTCGTCGCGTCCGTTTTCCTACACATTCAAATACGACCCCGGATCGCTGAAGTGACTCGGCTGCCCCTTGGGCCATTCAAATAATTGCGACACATCCACTACGATCTGCCCATCCGGTGCGAGCTCGACTCGCGCGCGATCCATCGGACGCGGCGCTGGCCCTTCAAAGTTGACACCCTCGCTGTCGTAGCCACTACCGTGGCACGGACACTTGAATTTGTTCTCGCTGGCTTTCCAATCGGGCGTGCACCCAAGATGTGTGCAACGAGCGTAAATCACAAATAACCGATCCGGCGTGCGGTCCACCCAGATGCGGTACTTCTGCTGCCATTTCGTATCGACACCAAGTGCGTAGTCGGACGGATAGCCAATTTTGAAAACCGTCGGAGGTTCAAAAAGTGTGCGTGGAAGAAAAAACCGGAGAAATGCGATAAACCAGGCCCCGAGAAAACCCGTAACGGCGCACCAGACCAAAGTTCGTCTCCGCTCATTGATACCGCCGGAGGACGGGCCCACAGTCGGTAAACCCGCGGCAGGCGCGGCCTTGGACGTACCGATAGCAGGCGTGCCCACAAACTTTGCAGCTTCGCCGCCGCCAGTAGCAGGCGTCTTCGCTGCATCCGGTTTCGGATTGGCCGTGTTTGATTCCGGGGCCGCCATGCCTTACCTCCTGGATACCCTGTGGTCGATATGGTCGAACTATTCGGCGGCCGCGACAAATGCCGCCACTTCCCTCCCGTGAAATTGATCCCAGTGGCTTCCAGTAACAGTGCGAAGCCGCAAAGATCTCACTAAACTTTTGACCACAAAGAAATGTTCCGCGGAACGTTGCTCGTACGGTGCTGAGAAACCACCAGCGCAGGAGCGCACACGCGCCCGGGTCATAAACCCTGAATCACTCGTGCGAACACACGGCGAGGGCGTGGCCGTTGATAGCGTCCTTGGCCCGCCGAATTTGGAGAGCGTGTAAGCGATACATCGTGAGGTCCCTACCATTCCACTGGACCCCCCAGGAAACGTGCCGGATGTTACTCAAATAATTTTTTTTCGTCAACACAAGTCTAAAATTTTCTACATGGCGCACCGGCAAAGCGGCGTATGAAACGAGAGAAAGCAGTCCAACTCCGCAGCGTCTTGCGCTGCGCGAAAAAATTAAGACATGCAAGAACGCGCTTGCGCTCGCAAAGAGCTGTGGTAGACTCGCCCCGTTTGCGGGCTTTCGAGATCCAGATTCCGCAGGTTTGATGACCGTCGCAGTCGTGAACGCGGATAGTTCAACCGGGGAGGTCAGGGTACATGGGCCTAGCTCTTCTCGTTGTCATTTGGCTGATCACCTTCATCAGCGCGTACTTCTTCATCTTCAAAACCTGGTGGTTACCCGTCGGAGCTTCCGCTGCAGCCGCAGGCATCGATCATCATTTCGCGACAACGTACCTCCTCATGGGCATTGTATTCGTGGCCGCTCAAGTTATCCTCGGGCTTTTCGCTTGGCAGTATCGTCAGCGCACCGCAACCACTCCCGAAGCGCTCTATTCCCACGGTCATAACGGCCTTGAAATCACTTGGACCATACTCACCTTGGTTTTATTCGTCGGCTTGAATTTCATGAGCAGTTCGATCTGGGCCTCCGAACGTTTTCGTCCCGCGGTCTCCGACGCCGTGCAAGTCGAAGTCACCGGCATGCAGTTTCAGTGGTATTTCCGCTATCCAGGACCTGACGGAAAATTCGGAGCCACGAAGCCGGAATTGCAGGATCCTTCCGGTGGAGGCGAAGCCGCCCTCGGCGTCGACCCCAAAGACCCCGCGTCCAAGGACGATATCGTTGCCGCGACCATGTATGTCCCCGTCAATCGCGAAATCGACGTGATTCTTCGCGCCGAAGATGTCATTCACAGCTTCTTTATCCCCGCCATGCGTTTCAAGCAGGACGCCGTGCCCGGTCTCGCCATCCACATGCACTTTACGCCCATCGCCACGGGAGACTACGAGATCGCTTGTTCGCAGCTTTGTGGTCTGGGCCACTACAAAATGCACGGCATCCTGAGAGTCGTGAGCCAGGAAGACTTCGACAAGTGGCTGGCCACGCGCGAAGCGGAGAAGCAATAAAATGGCTACCGGCGAATTCGCTGCCCACGCTGTACATGCCCACGCAGCCCCCACAAGTTGGATTCGCAAATACGTTTTCAGCCTCGATCATAAAGTCATCGGCCTTCAGTACTTTTTTCTAGCGCTGACGGCCGTCTTCGTCGGAATGATTCTCTCCTTATTAATGCGCATCCACTTGATCTGGCCCGCCGCTTCCCTCCCGCTCCTCGGTGACATCAAGCCCGAAACCTACCTCAGCTTATTAACCATGCACGGCACCATCATGGTCTTCTTCGTTCTCACCACCGCCCCGCAAGGCGGCTTCGGCAATTACTTCCTCCCGATTCAAATCGGTGCCCCAGACATGGCCTTCCCGGTTCTTAACATGCTTTCGTTCTGGGTAACCGCACTTGCCTTTTTTGTGATGATCGCCGCTTTCTTTGTCGTCGGAGGGGCCCCGCTGCACGGCTGGACCGGCTATCCGCCGCTCAGCGCATTGCCAGGGGCTGGTCCCGGCGAGGGCTTAGGTGCTGATTTGTGGGTCATAAGCATCGCCCTGTTCTGTGTTGGCGCGCTGATGAGCGCTCTGAACTTCATCACCACAACACTCGACATGCGCGCCAAAGGCATGACTCTGATGCGCATGCCGCTCACCTGCTGGGCCTGGTTCATCACCGCCATCCTCGGCCTGCTCGCCTTTGGCGTTCTTTTGTCCGCAGGCATTCTGCTCCTTCTCGACCGCAACGCGGGCACCAGCTTCTTCGTCCCTCTCGTCACCATCAATGGCCAGCTCACCGGACACAAAGGTGGCTCGCCTCTCTTGTGGCAACACTTGTTCTGGTTCTTCGGCCATCCCGAGGTCTACATCGCCATTTTGCCGGCCATGGGTTTGTGCTCGCAGCTTCTCTCCGTCTTCTCCCGCAAGCCAATTTTTGGCTACAAAGCCATGGTCTACGCCATGCTCTCCATCGGGTTCCTCGGCTTCATGGTTTGGGGCCATCACATGTTCATGAGCGGCATGAGCCCCTACACCGCCTTCGCCTTTTCCGTAATGACCATGGCTATCGGTGTTCCCTCCGCCATCAAAACGTTTAACTGGCTGGGCACGATCTGGCGTGGACGGATTCGTTTCACTTCGCCCATGTTGTTCGCCCTGGGATTTGTTTCGCTCTTCATCTCTGGCGGAATCAGTGGACCATTCCTCGCTCAGCCCGTTCTCGATATTCAATTGCACGATACCTATTTCGTCGTCGGCCACTTTCATCTGATCATGGGCGTGGCTTCCATCTTCGGCATCTTCGCCGCCACGTACTACTGGTTCCCCAAAATGTTCGGCCGTATGATGAGCGAGAGCATGGCGCGCTGGCATTTCTTCATCACCCTGATCGGCACCTACGCCATCTTCATGCCCATGCATTATCTCGGCATGGCCGGACATCTCCGCCGCTACTCCCAGCTCACCGAACTAAATTACTTGCACGGCTTGGTCCCCTTGCAAACCTTCATGACCTACGCCGCCTTCATTACCATCGCGGGCCAATTCATCTTTCTTTTCAATCTCTTCTGGAGCATGAAGTTCGGCAAAAAAGCAGCCGACAATCCTTGGGAAGCCACGACTCTCGAATGGACCACGACAACTCCACCTCCTCACGACAATTTTGGCGGACACGTACCAGTCGTTTACAACGGACCGTACGAATACAGCGTCCCTGGCGCCCCTCGCGATTTCATAATGCAAACCGATCCCGCAACCGTGAAGGCACACTAGGCGGCCATGTCTTCTATCACCACAACGCCTTCGGTTGACACCGCGCAAGTGCTGCTCGCCGGCAAAGACCGCCCGTCTCCGGAATCGCTGGATTTCGCCGCGCGCCTGCGCCGTGCTCGCCTCGGGCTCATCGTCGCCATCACTGCCGTCGTGATGATCTTCGTCTCCTATTCCAGCGCCTACGTCGTGCGCCAAGGCCTCCCAACTCTCGACCCACGCACCGGCACTCTCGTTCACGACTGGCTCCCCCTCCAGCTTCCCAACTTTTTGCTCATCAACACGCTCGTCTTGCTCATCAGCACCGTCACGATGGAGCTCGCCCGCCGCCAGTCCGCACGCGAGGCCGCCGCCGCAAACGCAGCGCCTCTCGCCTCATCACGCCCTCTCACGGACGGAATGCCCTGGCTCGCGCTCACCACCGTTCTCGGCATCAGTTTTCTCGCCGGACAATGGCTCGTCTGGCGCGAACTAGCCGCCAGCGGGTTCTACCTCGCCACCAGCCCGAGCAGCTCCTTCTTCTATTTGCTCACCGGCATGCACGGCATTCACCTCTTCGGCGGCATCCTCGTGCTGCTCGCTGCTGGTGCCGCCTCAATCTTTCGCAAGTCCGCAGAGTCGCGCGGCGTCATGGTGGACGTCACCGCCTGGTACTGGCATTTCATGACTTTTTTGTGGGTCTATATTCTCTGTTTGCTCGAGTTTGCACGCTGATACGACGCTGATCCCGGTCGCAGAGGCGACCCCAAGTTTCAAGGAGGCCAACCGCATGTCTGAAGCGACGCTACCGCACGAGATTCCATCCGTCTACGAACCGTCGCTCTTTGGCACCTACTCCAAAAAAATCGGCATGTGGCTCTTCCTCATGTCCGATTCCCTCACCTTCGGCGCTCTGCTCTACGCCTACAGCTACGGCCGCATTTCCACTCCCAATTGGCCCACGCCTTTCCATTCCGAAAGCATCGTCAACGCCACCATCATGACCGCCTTCCTCCTCACCAGTTCCCTCACCATGGTCCTCGCCGTCCGCGCCTCCGCCGAAGGCAACGCCAAATCGCAGCGACTTTGGCTTCTCGCCACGATGGCCTGCGGCATGGGATTCGTCCTTCTTCATGGACGCGAGTGGAGCAAGCTCATCGCCGAGGGCTTGTCCCTTCCCGTCTTTCCCAAACCGCCCGGCTCGGCCTCCGCCGGCGAATATGCCAACGTGGTCCAAAATGTCCCGCAATTCCCCGCCACCTTTTTTGGCCTCACAGGAATGCACATGCTGCACGTAACGCTTGGCGTCGTCTACCTCGGCATCGTCGCCCTGCGCCGCTACTTCATCCCCATCCTGCTTGTCTTTTGGCTGGCCGCCTGGCTCGGCACGCCCGCCTACAGCCCCTTCCACTACGGTGCGCACGTTCTCCTGCTGGCGGCAATCGTGTGTTCCATCATTCTGTGGCTCAAACCCAAAGTTTACGATTCGTCCGACGTCGAAGTCGCCGGCCTCTATTGGCACTTCGTCGACCTGGTCTGGATGTTCATCTTCCCGCTGGTCTATTTAATGTCAGCAAAGATTCTCTGAGGGTCCACTCTGTCATGCTGAGCGCAGCGAAGCATCGTGGCAATATCCAGCAAAGCCGCAGTCCGCTAAGACGGACCAGCGGGCCAGCAAAAAGCATTCACCAAGCACCCTTTAACAGCGAGCGCCGTTGCGAATTCGAGAGTTTAAGCGAACTCTAGGAGCAGCCCCATGGAACCCGATCAAATCGCCATCGCCACTAGGGTCGCCGAAGAACAGCGCCACCACGGAAAAGCGCAATTCTTCTACGTCTGGATTGCGCTCCTCATCATGACCGCCATCGAGGTCTACCTCACCTACCAAAACATGCAGCCCATCCGTATGCTGACCATCCTCATGGGCCTGTCGCTCATCAAAGCCGGCCTCATCATCGGCTACTTCATGCACATGAAGTTCGAAGTTTCCCGCATGAAGTGGCTCACCATGGCCTCCCTGGTGGTATGCTTGGCTTTGATGATGATCTTTTTCCCAGACGCTTTCCGCATTCTCGCGCTTGGACCAAAATGAAGCGAAACGGGAGCAAGTTGGTGAGCGGGTGGTGAGGATGCTGGTGAGGTTGGTAGTGAGATTGTCATTCCAAGCGCAGCGAGGAATCTGCTTTTGCTTCTAAGGTGTCATTCTGAGCGTCAGCGAAGAATCATGGCAATGAACAACACTACTGGCAACCAAGTGAAACCTCGCGCCGCCATTCTCTCCGCCTCTCTCGCCCTCGCGCTACTGTTGTCTGCCGCCCCAGCCTTCAGCCAATCCTGCTCCATGTGCTATAGCACCGCCAAAGCCACCTCCGCGGCCGGCCAGCGCGCCATCAGCAAAGGTGTAGTCATCCTGCTCGTCCCTCCCCTCGGCTTCATGACTCTCGGCATCGCCCTCGCCTTCCGCTACAGCAAAAAACGCGACCTCGAACAAAACTCGTAACGGGAATTCTCTGATCTGGACCCCGGAAAAACCGCAAACAGACAGGCCGCTTTCTAATACATTGCATGAGATTCTGCTCGTGCTGTTCCTACTCAGCGAAAGCGGGAACCGACGGCTGCCACGTCGCTTTGCAGGGCGCTATCCACGACGGTACCTCTTCAATTCAAGCCAGGTCTTCAGCGCAGGCCTGAAGAGCGCCAGCCCGAGGGCAAAAAAGCTCGCACCGCCCAATAGCTCCACGGTCTGGTTCGGACCAGGGACGGAAAAACCCTGATAGAGGAGTGCCGCGCCACCCAAGACACACAGGCAGGCGAAAAACACGCCTAGTTGGTTTAGCACAAAAGGCCCTCCCAGACCGGGACTGCGGTGTAAGACAAGTCCCAGATATTAAGCCGGAAGGACCTACCACTGCTAGTACAATAGTAGTTGGGGAAACCGGGGACGGGAATGTGTGAAAAAATCGACTCTCGGGATTTTGGGGGCGATCCAAAATGTATCCCGGCATCGCAATCGTCGTTTATATGCCTTCTAAAAAAGAAATTCTTGAGCGCCGATTCCGCTGGAATCGCGAATTTGCATTTTTTCACACGTTCCAGACGGGACGTTTTCTAACACATTGTAGGACGTGCGAGTCGCGATGTTCATCCTCACGGAAAGCTGCAACATTTCATTTGTCCTCAATTTCACCTCCAATTTCCCTCAACATGAACGAAGGCCACCACGGACTAAAACAAAGTCAAAAACCTCGAAACTAAGGATCGTCCAGCCGCGCCAAGCCTCGCCCACACCCCTTTCCGGTGTATCTTGTAGTATGCATGCTCCTCCGGTTCGGCTTCGCAAAGCTGATCGAAGGCCCACTGCATAGTGGTCAACAACGATGAAAATCCTTCTAGAGTACATATTCGATTGGCTCCCTTTTGGTATCGGGGCACCCATATTCATCGGTTTGGGGTTTACTCTGCTGGCCGATGAATTCAAAGCTTTTACTGCTGCTCGGGTGTTCTTTTATTTAGCTGCGACATGGATACTCGGAAAGGTTTTCATGTGGGCGTACTTCACCTCCAATGAGTTTCGTATTAGGGCGGTAATTGCCTTTTTGATCTTCGGGTGTGTGGGAGTGGGTCTGATTGAAGCGTTACGCTTGACCAATCGTCGAGAGGTGAGAAACAGTTTGTCACCCGAGTCCCCGGGGCAGCCGTCAAATTCATCGAGTGAATCGCTTCCGATTCTTCTCGTCCAAAGGCGGGTTTTGAGCGGCCTGCCTATCCAGGTTAAGGCAGGTTCCACTATTTATGTCCTGCAGCTTATTCCTGGAATCCAGCATGGTCTTTACACCCACAGCGTTAACGGCAAAGAGGGTGAGGATTGGCCGCCTAGGCACTCGTGGATAAATAAATATCAGTATATGGACAGTATTTCCGAATACGAGTTCACAAATCATAGTGTGGCACTCTTTAATGTAGAACTGACGTTCCCCACCGAGTACCACGAACCTATGTTGATAGCGGCGAAGGTCACCGCTAAACCAGATAAGTCGTTCCACCTGGAGTTGGGCCTTAAGGGAACTGGCATCACCTCTGGAATGGTCGCAGTGCGACAGGTTGGCAAGAAGGCATTCCAAGGCTACGCGCCTGGTGAGATGCTCCACTCCGCCCAACGAGTTGTGAGCTTACCGGAGATTCCGATGGATTCCCGCGTCTCCATTTACGTTGTGAATCAGTCTCAACTAGTAGCAGTATGTGGCATGCCGACGGTCGCTAGCGGGGAGGTCGCCGGCACAGGCGTCAAGACGCAGGTTAAACTGACTTATGCGTCACCTAGTGGTATAGGCGTAGAAACAATTCCTCAGACTTTTGCTCCCGCTGCGTATCCCTGGCCGGGCCCACCACGAAATTAACCAGACTGGGGAAACTGGAAGCGGGAAACCGCCGAAAGACAGGACGTTTTATAACCCATTGTATGAGGCTTGAGTCGGGGTGTTCATATTCCCGGAAGGCGGAAACATTCCGTCTGCCCCCATATCCCAATTTCCGCTACCGTTTATTGTTGCCGCGAAAAGGCTTCTATTTGATTTTATTTTCTGCGAGACACGGCGCGGTCAACGAGCCAGCATTTGGTCGTCTTGTCATGAAGCATACTTGGCTCACATATTTTTGCCATCCAATATCGTAGTACTCGAAAATAATCAAAAGCTTTATTCCGCCATCGTATCTATTCATCAGTTGGAGATCATCGGTTGTAATTTGTTCCTTGGAGAAACAACTCGTCCAATTCACGCTGTTATTTGGAGGAACGATGACGCCCTCATATTCAAAGCCTGGGACATGAATCGGTGCATACATGTTTTTCAATTCGGGAGTCTTGTGAGCAGCCAAGCGGACTTGGCACCGGATCGCTACACCAATGGCTGGGGATTTTCCAAAATTGGTGTAGTGAAAATTCCATGTCACTACTTCTCCGAGCTTGACATGGGGTATCTCATCTTGAACCGTCCAAACATAAGGCCGCTCATCTTTCAGAAACTGATCTCTCGTTTGTGCTACCGACTGTGCGGCGACGGACAGCTGTCCTCGTCCAAGTACTATAGACCTCTCAGTTTGTTGGAGAGTGAAATCCATCAGTACTGACTGTCTCCAATAAATGTAGGCCTGGATCAACCCAACAAATAGAAGCCCTACTGTGACTGCCGCCATGATTTTTTCAGCCAAAGTGGAGTTAGGATGACCTGCTATTTTGCGCCAACTCCTACGCCGCCAAAGACCACGCCACATCCGAATCGGGATGGATGGTTTTGGTATCTTAATGGAGTGATTCTCAGCTTTTTCGGAGCTGGTATCGTTTGGTCTCTTCTGGAGGCCGTTCACGATTCGCGACTCCTTGCCACGCTCCTCACTGTGGCTGGGGTCATCTTTGTTATGGGCGGCATTATTTTTATCGTTCATGGGTTCTCCCAAAGAGTGAACTTCCTCGGGAAACCAGGGGCACACGGTACGTTCTCTAACACATTCTATGAGGTATGACTCGGGGTGTTCATGTTCAAAGCAAGTGGAGACACCGCGTCTGACCCCAGCTTCTCCTAATTGTAGCAAATGGGCGGTGGACGCTCACGGCGCGGTCTGGCCAGTGGCGCAGTGATTGACCCGCAAGACTGCTCTTCGTGCCCAATCCACCCAGGTCCCCGCCCCGCCATTGCGCTTGGCCCACTGGCGCTCTATGATGTCCCAGACCCCAGCCCAGAGAATTGAGAAGAGGTGAAGTTTGCTCAAGCGAATAGTCTCCTCCCTGCTGGCGTTAGCCTTGATGGCCCTGCCACTCACCGCCGCGCGAGACACCAAAGAAACCGACCGCCTCGAGAACTGCGGCACAGTCATGAAGGAAATCATGGATATCCCCGATGACATTCCTCAGGATCTCATCGACAAAGCCGAATGCGTCATCATCTATCCCTCTGTTTTGAAAGGCGCCTTTGTCGTGGGCGGCAGCTACGGCCGCGGCGCCATGACTTGCCGTACCGGTGAACACTTCACCGGCCCGTGGAGTGCGCCCTCCATGATGGCTTTGGAAGGCGGCAGTATCGGCCTCCAGATCGGCGGGCAAGCCACCGATTTCGTCCTCCTCGTAATGAATCCGCGCGGAGCGCGCGCCATTCTTAAGAGCAAGGTAAAGCTTGGAGCGGACGCCTCCGTTGCTGCCGGTCCCAAGGGCCGCACCGCCAACGCCTCCACCGATGCGACGCTGCATGCCGAAGTGCTCAGCTATTCGCGCGCTCGCGGCCTGTTTGCGGGCATCTCTCTCGAGGGCTCAACCGTTCGTCCCGACGATGATGCCAACGAGCGCGTTTACGGCGGAAATGTGTCAGCGGAAGCCATCATTTTCAAGGCTGTCGTCGCAGTCCCGCCCGCCGCTCAGAAACTCGTGGAGTTCCTTAACCGGAAATCGCCAAGGAACGCTCGCGACCGCCACTCCTCGAAAGAGTAATTCCAGCTGCCTGGCATTTCCCTGAACACGACAAGCCCTCGGTAAGACCACGCTACCAAAACCGTACATGGATTAACATTTGAGGTACTATTACGACAAATGGTTATGATTCACGGTATATCCATATATCCTCAAATCTGTCAGGATGTTTTGCCCATAGGCTCATGTCGGACCAAAGTCAGAAAACCTCTCCGAGTAAGATTGATGCGGCACTTCAAACTTTGCAGGCGCTGCATATTTCATTTCGCGGACCATTCGTAACCCCAAAAGACCACCGCATCTATCTGGTCGACAGTTGCATTCTGACCGAAACTGAGATTGTTTCTCTACATGAGCTCGGCAAGTTTTCACGAGACGCCTTCGTGAAATTTCTGACCGACCTAAGGTCGCTTCAGACGCCGGTTCTTGCGGCGTTTGAACCGGACGCGGAGCTTGCTCAACGGAAACGCCGGAGTCAGCGGGTCATGCTTCGTCTGGACGTTCTTGTTAGATTCGAGATTCGCGAAGGGGAACGCCAGCAAACCCATGCCTTCACCGTCGCTGTCAACGCCCATGGAGGTTTGCTTGAATCTCCTTTCCGAATGACCCCAGGGCAACAGATCACTCTCATTAATCCTCGATCCGGGAAGAAAGTAGTCTGTACCGTGGTAAGAGTTCACAAATCCTCAGAAGGCTATTTCGCGACAGCATTTGAGTTCAAACAACCGAGCCCGCAATTCTGGGCCATTTCCTCCCCACCGCTAGATTGGGGCTTGGCTAAACAGCCAGGCTAATGGCGAAACTAAGTCTGGGCAGCGCGATATCTGCATAAAAAATTGGGGGAAATCGGGAAACAGGGGGAAACCGAGGACAGACGCGACGTTTTCTGGCGGGGTGCCCCAGACGCCGGGCTTGCGTCTGGGTTTCTTGACTTTTCTTCCTGCCTTCCTATCTCCGTTCAATCTCACTAATAGCCGTTCAACCCTTATTTTCGACTATTCCCTGTAAACTACTTAACATCCTCGCTAATCCCATGCTAAAATCCTTCATGTTTGCCTCGCAGCCGCACCACGCATCGAACCGCCCCCGTCGCCTCCACCTACTCCATTCCCATCCCTGTCATCCTCATTCCCATCCCTGTCATCCTGATTCAAATCAGTCTCATCCTGATTCCAATCACTGTCATCCTGAGCGTAGCGAAGGATCTGCTTTTCCCTCCCATGTCGCCCATCGTCACTCCCCGCTTGTCCTTGCTCCCCTAACTCCTTTCCTTGCCACTCTTACTGCCGCTTCGCAACTTGCTGAAAATCCAGCCACTTTAAGCCCTTTGCTTGCCACTCTTACGCGCCGCGTCAAGCCTAACCCCTTTGTTTGCCACTCTTACAAAAAACACCGGGGGTGGGGGTCACATTCTTCAAACCAAAATCCCCTTGTCCTCCCAACCCCGAGTTACAAGTCACCAGTCACCGCATCCGTTCTCTCTCTTCCACCAGTTACGAGTCACCAGTCACAAGTCACTAAGTCCTTTAAAATCCGCACTTCCACAAAACACACCCGTAACCCGTTTAGAATCCGCACTTCCAAAACACAGCACTTAAAGTCCTTTGGAATCCGCACTTACAAAAAAACCCGGGGGGGAGGGAGGACCGTTGACCAAATTCTCTGCCTACGAACCTTCCATCCCATTGCGCTTGGAACCTTTGGGGAATCCCTTTATAAGTGGAGGAATCCTGTTCCAGGAGACCAGGCCGCCAATGTCTCGAGACCCAGAGCAGGCCGAAGCATTCGCCAAAATCGAATCCGTCCTGCAACAACATCCCGAAGTGCGCGCGGCACGGGTATCTTGCGAAGACTCCGGACGCGATACGTTGACCGCATACGTCCTGCCCCACGAGGACTACGCGGTAAACGCGCTGGTCGAGACGGATGAGGAACGCAAACGCATCCAAAAATGGCGCAAAACGTTCGACCTTACGCAAATGGGAAAGGAGGCGCCGGGAGCGCAGCCAGGCTTCAACATAGCCGGTTGGAACAGCAGTTACACCAGGCAGCCGATTCCCGCACACGAAATGCGCGAGTGGGTCGAACGCACCGTAGCGGAAATTTCTTTGCTCCGGCCGCAAGAAATCCTCGAGATCGGCTGCGGCACAGGATTGCTCCTGCTTCGCCTCGCTCCGAAATGCAAACGATACGTGGCCACGGATTTTGCTCCCGCGGTGCTGGCGAAGCTCCGCAAACAGATGGACCAGATGAGTGGCTCATGGGGCGCAGTCGAACTGCTGGAGCGGCCCGCCGATAATCTTGAAGGGCTTGTCGAACGATCGTTCGACACGGTCGTCATAAACTCCGTCACGCACTATTTTCCAAACGCTGCGTACCTCGCCAAAGTTTTGGAGGGAGCCGCTGGCGTGCTGAAACCGGGCGGAAAGATTTTCATCGGCGATGTGCGAAGCCTGCCCTTGCTGGAGGCGTATGCAACGTCGGTAGAGCTGTTCCAGGCGGCGCCGGAGATGGAACTCGCGGAGCTGCGGGAGCGGATTGCACGACGGGTGAAGCAGGAGGAACAGCTCGTCATCTCGCCAGCTTTCTTTCTAGCGCTGGCGGAACAGAACCCGAAGTTATCGGCAGCAGAGATTCGGCTCAAGCGTGGCCGCTCTGATAATGAAATGACGCGATTTCGATACGACGTCGTTTTGCACGCATCCGGCAAGCCGAACGCCAGCAGCGAACGACAATGGCGCGATTGGGCTTCGGTCGAAGAAGGCATGGAAGATATCCTACGAACGCTCGAGAACGAAGAACCAGGAAGTCATGCGATCAGAGGAATCCGCAACGCGCGAATCAAGAAGGATGTGGAAGCCCTGAAGCGAATTTCCAACCCGGATGCCAAAGGGACTGCGGGCCAACTGAAAAAAGAATTGGAAGCAGCAGGACCCTCAGGGATGCATCCGGAGGACTTGTGCTTGGCTGGCGAAAATGCTGGCTATCGAGTGGAACTGAGTTGGGCCAACTGTCAGCCCGACGGAAGCTTTGATGCGTTTTTTTTACGAGCGGACGCCGCCGCCGGAGACTGGAAGCCATGCAATTGGCCGCAACCGTCCACCGCCGGCGTGGAGCTTGCGAGATATACAAACGTGCCAGGGCAGAATGTCTTCAGAGAGCGGCTTGCTCAGAAGCTGCTTTCTTATTGCAAAGAAAACCTGCCCGAGGAGCTGGTTCCGCGTGCCCTAGTTGTGGTCGATGCCCTGCCCTGATCCTGATAATGATATGCGACCCAGCCATTTCACTCCTGCGAATGCTGCGTTATTCATCCAGGCGAATCCAGCGCGCTGGGTAGCTCAAAAAATCGCAACTCGCATCGCCTCGTGTATTGAAGCGGCATTTTTGGCAGCTTTACAAGTCGAACCCGTTCGCAAACTCAAGAAAAGAAGGAGATTTACGGTCATAAAGGGCAATAAAGCCCTACAAGTCTGCTGTCCAAAACCTGTCCTTTCGACCGTTGATTTTCGCCCTTTTTTCGGTTATTAATCCTCCATACAGTTCGGTCCATTTCCCTTCGTCTCCGCAGAGGCAGGAAGCCCGTCGTGTCGCGAACGTCTCCGTATTGAGCACCCGGACTCTCGCCTTCCGGCGAATAGGACGGTGCAAGAGTTCCTAGTCCGCGGGGATCATTTTCCTCGCCTTGTGGTTGGGCCCCATCTTTCACAAAGAAAGGAGACCCATGCATCGAAGAATGGGTTTTGCCTCCTTCTTTCTCGGTTTCCTGGCGTTCGCGTGCAGTTCCCACCTCGTGTATGCCCAAGGGATTGATTCCGTCCGGCATTCACGCGCACTTATCACGCAAAAGATTGACGAAACGCATCGCGTCCCGCTTGCCGGCAACACGCGTCCCGAAGCGAACGCTTGGAACGACCGCGGAGCAGTTGCTGGCGAACTTCTGATGGAGCACATGCTTCTGCAATTGAAGCGTCCCCCCGAGCAAGAACAAGCGCTCCAAGACTTCATCGAAGAACAGCAAACAAAAGGATCCGCAAATTATCATCACTGGATCAGCGCGCAGGAATTCGGAGAGAGGTTTGGTGTCGCTAAGCAAGACCTCGACGCGATTATCAGCTGGCTGGAGTCGCACGGTTTCAAGGTCAACGTGGTTTATCCAAGCGGCATGGTGATTGATTTTTCGGGAACGGCCGCGCAGGTTCGCGAAGCCTTCCAAACGGATATCCATAATGTTGAAGCCAAAGGCGAGAAGCACATCGCCAACATGAGTGATCCGCGAATTCCCGCCGCGCTCGCGCCCGCAGTGTCTGGTATCGTCTCTTTGCACGACTTCCGGCCTAGCGCGATGTACAAGATGCGTAAGCCAGGAGCCGAATACACGTTTCCGGACGGCTCCGGCGGCACCGCCTACGCGCTTGTGCCCGCGGACTTGGCGACGATCTACAACCTGAATCCTCTCTTCGCTGCGGGCTACTCGGGACAAGGCCAAACGATTGTCGTCATCGAAGACACAAACGTGTTCACCGCTTCGGACTGGAACACGTTTCGCTCGACACTCGGCCTTTCGGGCTACACCTCAGGCTCTTTTACAACCGTTCACCCAGCGCCTTCGAGCGGCACCAACAACTGCGCTTCGCCCGGCGTGATCGCTCCCAATGACGCGGAAGCCATTCTGGACGCGGAATGGGCAAGCGCGGCCGCCCCGAACGCGGCCATCGTGATGGCCACCTGTGCGGATAGCGGCGCGACCTTCGGCGGCCTGATCGCCGTCCAAAACCTGACTAACGCCAGCAGCCAGCCCCCGGCTATCATGAGCATCAGCTACGGCCAATGCGAAACGGTGAATGGCGCGGCCGCCAATGCGTCGTACTACTCGGTGTATCAACAGGCGGCAACGGAGGGCGTCTCGGTCTTCGTAGCGGCGGGCGACAGCGGCGCCGCTGGCTGCGACAACAGTGCTACGAATGCAACGCACGGCATCGGCGTGAACGCATTCGCGTCCACGCCGTACAACGTGGCCGTGGGTGGCACGGACTTCAGTGACACGTATTCCGGCACGAATGCTACGTATTGGAATTCGACGAACACTTCTAATTTCGGCTCCGCGATTTCGTACATTCCGGAAACTCCGTGGAACAACTCGTGCGCGGGCGCGCTGCTTTCCAGCTATGAGAATCACAGCCTGACGTACGGCCCGAGCAGCCTGTGCAACGATCCCTCCCTCGGTTCGCTGCTCGAGACCACGGTTGCCGGCGGTGGCGGACCCAGCGCATGCGCGACCGGATCTCCATCTCCATCGAATAGCAGTATCGTCAGTGGGACCTGCCAAGGATGGCCGAAGCCCTCGTGGCAGTCTGTGCTCGGCAATCCAAACGACGGCGTTCGCGACACTCCGGACGTTTCGCTTTTCGCCGCTGACGGCCTCTGGGGCCACTACTATGTTTTTTGCTGGTCGGACACAGCGAACGGAGGAGCTGCTTGTTCAGGCGCTCCGAGTGGTTGGTCCGGCGCGGGTGGAACGTCTTTCGCGTCGCCGATCATGGCCGGCATTCAGGCGCTGGTAAATCAGAAGGCGGGCGGGCCACAGGGCAATCCCAACCCTGCCTATTATCAACTTGCGGCAAATGAATATGGGTCTGGTGGCAGCAGTTCTTGTAACTCGTCCAATGGCAATACAGTGGCGAGCAGCTGCATTTTCTACGACGTAACCCTCGGCGACATGGACGTGAACTGCGTTGGCAGCGCCAATTGCTACCTGGATGGCGCCACAGAAGGCGTACTTTCGACATCCAATAGCTCGTTCAGCCCGGCATACGGCACCAACACCGGCTGGGACTTCGCTACGGGCATCGGCACCGTCAACGCCGCGAACCTCGTGAACAACTGGCCGGCCGCCGGGCCGAATTTTTCGCTCTCAGCCTCGCCGAGCAGCATGACGATCACGCAGGGAGCCAATGGCTCCACGACAATCACCGTCACTCCAGAGAATGGTTTTACGGGGAACGTGAGCTTGTCCGTGTCCGGTCTACCGAGCGGGGTGACGGCGTCTTTCATCCCCACCAGCACGTCGAGCACGAGCGTATTGACGCTGACGGTGAGCGGGACCACGACTATCGGAACGATCCCTCTATCGGTTATCGGTACGTCCGGCAGTTTGACGCGCCAGACCACGATTACCCTCAGCGTGAACCCGACGGGGAATTTTGCGCTTTCCGCGTCGCCGAACAGCCTGAGCTTCATACAGGGCGCGAGCGGCACGAGCACGGTCACAGTCTCACCTCAAAGCGGCTTCAATGGCAGCGTCAGCTTGACCGCAACGGGTCTGCCCAGTGGCGTGACCGCATCCTTTAGTCCCACCAGCACAACGAGCACAAGCACGTTGACGCTGAAAGCCAGCAGCGCCGCAGCCACGGGAACGGTCACAGTGACCATCACAGGCACGTCGGGCAATTTGTCGAATTCGACGACCATCTCGCTCACTGTCAATGCCGCACCGAGCTACACCCTTTCGGCATCGCCAAACAGTTTGACGATCTCGCAAGGCGCCAGCGGCGGGAGCACGATCACGGTCACAGCTCAAGGCGGCTTCACTGGCACAGTCAATTTATCCGCATCCGGTCTTTCCAGCGGACTGACCGCGTCCTTCAATCCCACCAGCACGACGAGCACAAGTACGTTGACGCTGACGGCCAGCACCACCGCGAACACAGGAACGGTAACGGTGACTGTCACGGGCAAGTCCGGCAGCTTGACGAAGACCACGACTATCGCCGTCACCGTTCGGTTGGTTCCCACGCTTCCTTCCGTTTGGACGGATGGAGATATTGGCTCAACAGGTGCGGCGGGCTTTGCAGGTTACGGGAGTGGCGTGTACACCGTGAAGGGAGCAGGCGCGCAGATTTTCGGCACTGCCGATGCGTTTCACTTCGTGTATCAGCCGTTGTCGGGTGACGGCACGATTGTGGCGCGCCTGGTGAGCATGCAGGGAGGCGGCGGGTATGCCGCCGCAGGCGTCATGATTCGCGAGACGCTTACGGCAAGTTCGAGGAATGCCAAGACGGCAGAGTGGCCCTTGTACAGCGGCTTTTATTTTGACGAGCGGCCGGCCACTGGAGGAAACACCATCGAGCCCGGCAATTTGAGTCTGACGTTGCCGTACTGGATGAAGATAAGCAGAAGCGGAAATACATTCAGCAGCTATGCATCCTCCGACGGAGTGAACTGGGTGCAGTTGGGCACGAGCCAGACGATCAGTATGGCGCAAAGTGTTTATCTGGGCTTGGCGGTTACCAGCGGCAGCACCACGTCATTAACCACGGCTACGTTTGACAACGTTTCGGTGAATTCGGCGGCAGCGCCAGCACCAGTGATTACCAGCGTCTCGGCCACAACCGGATCCATCGGAAATCAAGTGACGATCAACGGCGCGAATTTTGGCGCGTCCCAAGGAAAAAGCGCCGTGCTACTCAACGCGGCTCCGGTCACCATCAACACTTGGGGCGCTACTTCGGTCAGCGTCACCATACCCACGGGAGCGACCTCCGGACCACTCGTGGTCTCGGTGGCTCCCAGCATGAACGACAGCAACCCCGTGATTTTCACCGTGACTTCGCAACCTCTGCCGAATACCTGGCTGGATCAGGATGTCGGCTCGGTGGGCTTGGCGGGGAGCGCGAGTTACACCAGCGGGACGTTCACCGTAAACGCCGCAGGCGCGGGGATCTACGGCAATGCGGATGCGTTTCACTTCGTCTATCAGCTCCTGTCGGGCGACGGCACGATTGTTGCTCGCGTAGCGAGCTTGCAAGGCGGAGTCGGCTATGTGTCCGCCGGAGTGATGATTCGCAACACGCTGGACGCGGGCGCCGTGAATGCCAAGACCGCGGACTGGCGTTCCTATGGAGGAATTTACTTTGATGTGCGCACGGCTGCGGGAGGGAGCACGTCGGAACCGGGCAACGCGAGTGCGACGCTGCCGTACTGGGTGAAAGTGAGCCGGAGCGGGAGCACGTTGAGCAGCTACGTCTCGCCGGATGGAGTGAATTGGACACAGGTGGGAGCGAGCCAAACGATCCCGATGAATCAGAGCGTGTACGCGGGCCTGGCCGCGACCAGCGGGAATGCCACAACGCTAGCGGCAGCGACCTTCGACAACGTCTCGATCACTACGCCCGTGGCCCCACCGCCGAATTTTTCACTCTCGGCATCGCCCAGCAGCCTGACGATCGCGCAGGGGGCCAGCGGGACGAGCACGATCACCGTCGCTCCGCAGAACGGATTCAACGGCAGTGTCAACTTGTCGGCAAGCGGTTTGCCCAGCGGCGTGACCGCGTCGTTTAGCCCCAACGGAACGACAAGTACGAGCACACTAACGCTTTCCGCCAGCAGCACGGCGACGACGGCCACTTCCATAGTAACGATTACAGGCACGTCAGGCAGCTTGTCGAGTACAACCGCCGTTTCCTTGACAGTGAATGCAGTTCCGCCCGCGAGCTTCACGCTTTCCGCGTCACCGAGCAGCGTGACGGTCACCCAGGGAGCTAGCGGGACGAGCACTATTACGGTCGGTCCGCAGAACGGATTCAACGGCAGTGTCAACTTGTCGGCAAACGGTTTGCCCAGCGGCGTGACCGCGTCCTTTAGCCCCAACGGAACGACAAGCACAAGCACGCTAACACTTACCGCCAGCAGCACCGCGACGACGGGCACTTCCACAGTAAACATTACGGGCACGTCAGGAAGCTTGTCGAACACCACGACCGTCTCCCTCACCGTAAACGCGATTCCTGCTGCGAATTTCACGCTTTCCGCGTCACCGAGCACCGTATCGGTCGCACAAGGAGCCAGTGGTACGAGCACCATTACGGTTACTCCACAGAATGGCTTCAACGGCAGTGTCAGCTTGACGGCAACCGGTCTGCCAGGTGGCGTGACCGCATCCTTTAACCCTAACAGCACTACGAGCACAAGTACGTTGACGCTCACAGCCAGCAGCACTGCGGCTGCTGGGACGGTCACGGTGACTATCACCGGAACATCGGGCGCTTTGACGAACACGGCAACGGTTTCTCTTACCGTCCAAGCCGTGACGACTACGACGCTTCCCTCCGGTTGGACCGACGGGGATATCGGCTCGACGGGCGTGGCAGGGAGTGCGAGCTACGCGAATGGTGTCTTCACGGTGGCGGGCGCCGGTTCGCAGATCTACGGCACCGCCGACGCGTTTCATTTCGTGTATCAGCCGTTGTCGGGTGACGGAGCGATTGTGGCCCGGCTGGTGAGTCTGCAAGGCGGCGTGGGCTATGTGTCTCCCGGCGTGATGATTCGAGAGACGTTGGATTCCGGATCAGCGAATGCCAAAACAGCCGATTGGGCGGCGTACGCTGGCATTTATTTTGACTTGCGGACCACCACCGGAGGGAGCACTTCAGAGCCCGGCAGTGAGAGCGCGACTTTGCCTTACTGGCTCAAGGTGAGCAGGAGCGGAAGCACCTTCAGCAGCTATACCTCCTCGGACGGAGTGAACTGGACACAGCTCGGGACGAGCCAAACGATCGGCATGGCGCAGAGTGTGTATGTGGGTTTGGCAGTGAACAGCGGCAGCAGCACGGCTTTGGCCACAGCGACGTTTGACAATGTTTCGGTGAATTCGGCGGCAGCGCCAGCACCGGCGATTACCAGTGTCTCGGCCACAACCGGATCCATCGGCAGTCAAGTCACCATTTCCGGCTCAGGCTTCAGCGCACCTCAAGGGAGCAGCGTTGTAACGCTGAACGCGGCTCCGGTCACCATCAACACTTGGGGCGCTACTGCCATCAACATCACCATACCTACTGGAGCGACCTCTGGACCACTCGTGGTCTCGGTGGCTCCCAGCATGAACGACAGCAACCCCGTGATTTTCACCGTGACTTCGCAACCTCTGCCGAATACCTGGCTGGATCAAGACCTCGGCTCGGTGGGCTTGGCGGGGAGCGCGAGTTACACCAGCGGGACGTTCACCGTAAACGCCGCAGGCGCGGGGATCTACGGCAATGCGGATGCGTTTCACTTCGTCTATCAGCCTTTGTCGGGCGACGGCACGATTGTGGCTCGCGTGGCGAGCTTGCAAGGCGGAGTCGGCTATGTGTCCGCCGGAGTGATGATTCGCAACACGCTGGACGCGGGCGCCGTGAATGCCAAGACCGCGGACTGGCGTTCCTACGGAGGAATTTACTTTGATGTGCGCACGGCTGCGGGAGGGAGCACGTCGGAACCGGGCAACGCGAGTGCGACGCTGCCGTACTGGGTGAAGGTGAGCCGGAGCGGGAGCACGTTGAGCAGCTACGTCTCGCCGGATGGAGTGAATTGGACACAGGTGGGAGCGAGCCAAACGATCCCGATGAATCAGAACGTGTACGTGGGCTTGGCCGCGACCAGCGGGAGCACGACGGCTCTGGCCACCGCCACCTTCGACAACGTGTCCATCACTACGCCTTAGGCCCCGGGCGCGCCCTTCAACACGGACACAGGATCGATGACGATTTGGTGAGCCTGGCTGTGGAGACTTGCTTGTTTGTAATCCCCGTCACGCTAGTCTTCGGGAGAGTGCTTCCTCCTGATCATCCATACATCCGGCCGGAAGAAGTGTCGCTCGCAAGCGCTAGACACCCTTCGAAGTGGGGGCTTAAGAGATTCCTCTTTGCCGTGAACGTCTAACAGTACCTCAGGCGCCGAAACGCCCCTGTTCCGGGGGCAAGCCGCAGGGCTTATTAGCGCAATAGGTGCTCGTGAAGTCTCACAAAAGTGCACCGTATTGCCTTCCTATGCAGAATTGTCCTCTCCCCCGTCAAAAAAGCCTCCCGTAAGTGCGTAGAAACTAAAGGACTTGCATTCCTGGCGGATGCCCGGCGTTGGCAGCCGAAGTGCCAACTGAGAACTCCGGTGTCCCGCACTCGGTTCCCTGTCACCAAGACTATGTTCTGGGAGGCAACGCTTCATGAAGAGTCGTGCCCGTACCTTTGCCGACCGCGCGGTAATTTATTGCGCCGTACTCCTGTTTTCCGCCCTTCTCGCTCCGCCTCTCTTTGCCCAAGTGAACGTTCAGGGGCAATGGCAAACGCTTGGCACGCAGATGCCAATCAACCCGGTCCACGTCGCGCTCATGCACAACGGCAAGATCTTAGTTGTCTCCGGATCGGGGAATCTGCCGTCTGATACGAATTACATGGCTGCGGTATTCGATCCAGCCACGGGTACTGTTACTACACAGGCGGTCGGCTGGGACATGTTCTGCAACGGGATGATCGTCTTGCCGGACGGGCGCCCTTTTGTGATGGGAGGCACTCTTCAGTATGACCCCTTCCACGGCGAGTTGAGAACTTCCGCTTACGACCCGGCAACAGGCAGTTTTGTTGATCTCGAACCTATGGCGCACGGGCGGTGGTACCCAACCGCCACAACTCTCGCGGACGGCACAGTGATGATTTTCTCCGGTTTGCTCGAGACCGGTGCAACTAATCCCGCCGTCGAGATTTACAAGCTTGGTTCGGGCTGGAGTCAGCAGTATGTAGCTTCTTGGACCCCTCCTCTGTATCCACGCATGCATTTGTTGCCGAACGGCAATGTCTTCTACTCCGGCTCCACGACAAGCTCCGCCATTTTCAATACTTCGACGCATACGTGGACGACGGGCGTCGCGAATACCAACTATAGCGGTACTCGAACGTACGGCACATCCGTCCTTTTCCCACTCACGCCGGCAAACGGATATAAACCCAAAGTGATCATCATGGGAGGGGGAAGCCCTTCGACTGCCACAACGGAGATCATCGATCTGTCCGTTGGCAGCCCCAAATGGGTCACTGGACCGCCCATGTCCCAGCCGCGCATCGAGATGAACGCCACTATCTTGCCCAATGGCAAATTCCTCGTAACGGGCGGGTCACTGAATGACGAAGATGGCAACACCGCTAGCTTGAACGCCGATCTCTACGATCCCAATGCGAACACGTTTAGTTCCGGCGGTACCAACGCTTACCCCCGCCTCTACCATTCCAACAGCATCCTCCTGCTAGATGCGACCGTACTGTTGCTGGGAAGCAACCCCGCGCGCGGTACGTATGAACCGCACATGGAGATCTACTCTCCTCCTTACTTGTTCAATTCCGGTGGCGGGCCGGCTACGCGCCCCACAATCAGCAACGTGACACCGGGCGTGATCGGCTACGGGACTTCATTTCAGATACAGACGCCAGATGCCGCGAGTATTTCCTCCGCAGTACTGATCCGCGCAGGCGCCGTCACTCACGCGTTCGACATGGATCAGCGCATGGTTGGATTGTCCTTCACAGCAAGCAGCGGCGTCCTGAATGTCACCGGGCCGCCGAATGGAAACATCGCCCCTCCTGGCTACTATCTGCTTTTCATTTTGAATTCCTCTGGCGTTCCGTCGGTAGCAAAATTCGTACAAGTATCTGCGACGCCGACCGATCTGCCACCCACAGGGACCATCGTGACTCCGGCAACCGATCAGACGATTGCCGCCGGCGGGGCAGTCGGATTCTCAGGTTCTGGCAGCGATCCGGACGGCACCGTCTCTGGCTACAAGTGGGTTTTCCCTGGAGGAAATCCTTCTTCCAGTACGCTTGCAAATCCAGGAAACGTCATCTTTTCCACGACTGGAACTTACGTGGCTTCGCTGACCGTGACGGACAATGCCGGCCTCACCGATCCAAGCCCCAAGACCAGGACGATAAACGTTGGCACCTCGTCTTCGAGCATAAAGATGGTCCAACTAAACTACGCCACGCCTCAATCTTCTATTTCGCCTGTAGCCGTGCCGTTTACCGCCGCGCAGACCGGAGGGAATCTGAACGTCGTTGTTGTGGGATGGAACGACACGACCACTTCGGTCAGTTCCGTTACCGACACGTCGGGGAATAATTATGTGCTCGCCACGGGGCCGACGGCGGTCAGCGGCACCTTATCTCAATCCATTTATTTCGCTCGCAACATCGCGGCGGCAGCAGCCGGGACAAATACGGTGACCGTAAAATTCAATACAGCTGCTGCTTATCCTGACATCCGGATACTGGAATATGCAGGTCTGGACATCAACTCGCCGTTGGATGTGAGCGCTGCTGCCTCGGGAACCAGCGCTACCGCTTCCAGCGGTCCGGCCATAACAACCTACGCGAATGATCTACTGGTGGGGGCCGACACAATCTACACGAACACTCCTGGACCCGGAACGGGCTATACCGCTCGAGTGATTACTGTGCCGGACAGCGACCTTGTTGAAGATGCAACCGTAAGTTCGACGGGATCGTACACTGCGACCGCGCCTTTGTCTCCTGGCGCTGCCTGGGTCATGCAATTGGTCGCTTTCAAAGCGGCTGGTGCGAGCCCCCCGGATACCACTCCGCCAACCGCGCCTTCTAATCTGACTGCGGCGGGCGTCTCCAGCACCCAAATTAATTTGAGCTGGACCGCCTCTACTGACAACGTGGGAGTCACGGGATACCTTATCGAGAGGTGCCAGGGATCAAGCTGCTCGAACTTCGTCCAAATTGCGACCGTCTCGTCTGGCACCACGTATAGCGACACTGGCCTTACAGTGCTAACTACTTACAGTTATCGTGTGCGAGCCACCGATGCTGCCGGGAATTTGAGTGGGTATTCGGGCACCGCGACGGCCTCTACTCCCGACACGACTCCGCCATCCGCCCCGTCCGGGCTGAGCGCAACCGCCACTTCCACATCGCAGATCAATTTGAGTTGGACTGCTTCAACAGACAACGTGGGCGTCACCGCTTATCTGATCGAGCGCTGCCAAGGCGCGGGCTGCGCAAGTTTTGCCCAGATCGCTTCCATCGCTCCGGGCACAACTTATAGTGACACTGGTCTGACTGCGTCCACGAGTTACTCCTATCGAGTCAGGGCTAGCGATGCGGCAAACAATCTAAGCGGTTATTCGAACACTGCAAGTGCGACAACGCAAAATATTCCCGATACGCAACCTCCGACAGCGCCAACAAACCTCGCGGCGAATCCGATTTCCAGCGTTCAGATCAACCTGACTTGGACAGCTTCCACTGACAATGTGGGTGTGACCGGGTACAAAGTTGAGAGATGCCAAGGGGCAGGCTGTGCTTCGTTCGCTCAGATTGCCACGCCGGCCGGCACGACATATAGCGATACTGGGCTGCTTGCCAACACCACTTACCTGTATCGAGTGCGTGCGACTGATGCAGCGGGCAACCTCAGCGGCTATTCGAACACGGCCAGCACCACAACACTTACGGCACCGCCACCGGGCATCAAGTTTGTCCAGGTCAATTACGCCACTCCACAGTCGACCTTGACCAAAGTCACGGTGACTTATACGGCCGCACAAGGTGCGGGAGACCTAAACGTCGTGATCGTCGGTTGGAACGACACCACTTCCTCCGTCGTGTCTGTGATGGACACGCTGGGAAACAATTACGCTCTCGCGGTCGGACCGACTGCCGTCTCAGGATACCTGAGCCAATCCATCTACTACCTGAAGAGCATTGCGGGCGCCGCAGCCGGAGGCAACACCGTGACCGTTACGTTCAATCAAGCGGCCGCCTTCCCCGATATCAGAATCCTTGAATATTCCGGGGTAGACACGACAAATCCGGTTGATGCAACCGCCTCAAGTTCTGGCAACTCGAACTCAGCTGCGACCAACTCAGCGGCAACCACATATGCCAATGACCTCATCGTTGGCGCCAATACCATCTACACACTCACGGCCGGTCCTGGTGCTGGCTTTACAAACCGCACAATTACTTCACCCGACGGCGACATCGCCGAGGACAAAATCGTAAGCGTCTCTGGCAGCTACAGCGCGTCTGCGCCACTGAACGGGGCCGGTCCATGGGTCATGCAGATGGTGGCTTTCAAAGCACACCCTTAGGGAGGACGCAGGAACCGTGCGGAACTCCAGTCGCGCTCATCCAACCGCGCGCCTGCTTGACCTGTTACACTCGTACCTGCTATCAACGAAAACGTAGCAGGTAGAGCTCTATGTCCATCACAAGAAGAAGCTTTGTTCGTAACTTCGCCGCTGGCGCCGCCGCGACCGCCGGCCTTCCTGCCGCGGCCGATCTCGCTTTCAGCGAACTCGTCCCCGGGTACCGCGCCAGCGAACCCAGTGGCCCGATCATTCTCAGCCGCAACGAAAATGCTTACGGGCCCTCGCAAAAGGTCATCGCCTCGATGCAGGACTCCCTGCAATTTGCCAATCGCTACCCTGACCCCGCTGTCAGCGCCCTGCACGCTCGAATCGCGCAATCCCATTCCATAAAGCCCGAACAACTCGTCCTCGGCTGTGGCTCCGGCGAAATCCTCAGCCTATGTGCCTCCGCCTTTCTCGCACCAGGCAAAAAACTCATCACGGCGCTGCCAACATTCGAGGCCATAGGCCGCTGCGCAAAAACTCTGGGCGCCGAAGTCGTCGAAATCCCACTCACCAGAACGTACTCGCATGATCTAGCCGCCGTCCTCACGCGAGCCGACGCCTCCGCCGGCCTTGTGTACATTTGCAATCCCAACAACCCCACGGGCAGCCTCACGCCTCGCAAAGATCTGGAAGCCTTCCTCCGCAAGCTTCCCGCGTCCACAACCGTCCTCATCGACGAGGCGTACCATCACTTCGTCGCTCCGGCCGCGGACTACGCCTCCTTTATCGATCGCCCTATCGACGATGATCGTGTGATTGTCGCTCGAACTTTTTCAAAAGTTTTCGGCCTCGCAGGAATTCGCGTAGGCTACGCTGTTGGCGCACCCGAAAAAATCAAGGCTCTTGCCGTGCGCCGTCTTCCGGAAGGACTCAACGCCATCGGTGCTCGCGCCGCCCTCGTTGCCTACGACGATCTCGATTACATCCGGCTGAGCATCAAACGCAACGCCGACGATCGTCAGGAATTCTTCAATCAGGCAAACGCCCGCATGGTGCGCGGCATCGACTCGCACACAAATTTCGCGATGCTGAAGACGAGCCGAATGGCCGTGGACGTTATCGAACACTTCCGGAAAAACAACATCGCCATCGCGCGGCTATTTCCCTCTATGAACACCTACGTGCGTATCTCGTTCGGCAGGCCCGACGAAATGAAGGAATTCTGGCGCGTCTGGGATCTCATGCCGCCCGGAAAAATGGAAATGTAGGTCTGCGGAGGTAGCGTTTCTAAGGCCCTCCCTCCGATGGTCCCTACGAAAGTCCACAGATCACCGGACAAGCGCTCAGCACCATTACAGGCAAAGGACGGGCTATTCACCCGCCGAAATATGCAGACCCACTGATCTGCCGCTCAGGTACAGCCCGATAGCGGCCCTATTCTTGGAATCCCGAGCTGACCAGACCGTCATCTGCGCACCTGAAAGTTCGTCTGCCTCGGTGCTCTGTTGAGTCAACCAACCGGAAGGCACCAGCACCCGCAGCAACCCTACGAGATCCAGAAACTCGCTTTCCGCGGCCGCCTCCGAATCTTGCGGCCAGTAGCAAACGTACTGCGGTGCTGGCCGGCCGGGTGCTCGCGACGAAGCCGCTTTAGCACCCTTTGTGGATACCGGAGCGAAATTGGCGCCCGAGACGGGTTCATTTCTAGCGGAGGATCTTGTGCCCGCAGAAGGCTCCGTGTGAATCAAGCAGCTGGCCGCCCCGGAGAGTTTGACCGTATCCTTTAATGACGTGGTTTTGGACGGGACGGAACTCCCGCTGCTAGCCCCCAATTGCCGGAACGAACTCGAGCGGTTCTCCAATACTTTCTTTAGACCCTGGCACAAATCGTCGCAACCAGCATCCCTCTTCGACGAGCGCTCAGCGGGGCTCTCCACAGCGGGTTCAGAGCGCAAGTTAGCTGCAGTTGCTGACGCAGGAGCTGCCGGCGCAGCAGGTGCCGCCGCGGGCTGCGGTGTCGATGCCGGTGCCGGTGCCGAAACTGAGCGCGGTTGCGGTGATTCAGACTTCGCGGAGGCCGACAGCTCGAGAGATCTCGACCGCGGCCTCGGATTCCGCGCCAGATCCGCCGACGAGTTTAACCAGAAAGAAATCCTCGCCGTGCCATCGGCCTGTCTAACGGTTTGCAGATGCAATGGACACTGCCCGAGGTAAGGTCCATCTACGATGTAAGGTCTTTCCACATGATAGGTGCCGGAGCTGGTTGTCTCCACCTGAACCGGCTCACAACCTTGCGGCCCCGCGTCAACATAATGATCCGCGCCGGGCGACTCGCTCTTGAATTGCCACAAATACTGCAGCTCATGAAGGTCGGCCATGGTCTTGGCGTACCACTCCTCCCCTTCCTGAGCTGGAACCTCCGCGGAGCACATGTACACCGCCACCTCGCTGCTCAACCAGAAATCTGTGTGGCAGGGGACATGGATTGCGCCTACCGATAGGTCCGGATTCGGCGGTGTGAGCTTAGGATCTCTAGGTTTGAGAGGTGTGCTGCCGCGAAACTCGCGAAAATCAGTTTCCGCCGCATAAAGAATATACTGGAGACTCCAGCAGGCCCGGTCCTGCTGGTTCTTACACTGTGCGAAGGCTGGAATAGCGAAAAAACTGGCGCAAAAAAGAGAAAGAAGCCAAGAAATTTTTCTGTTCATGACGTGCCTGCCCCCGAGACGAGATACGCTTGTGCTGTAAGCAGGGACAGAGCAGGGAGTGCCCCAGCGGCAGCGAGCGCGTACTTCACCGACTCCAGCTACGTACGAACTATCCTGCAGTTGGTAAACAAACAGATGGGATCGACGCCCCGAGGGTTGCCCATCCCTTACATTAGGAATCGGACTCCCGCGTGCCCAGGTTCCCCATCCTCGTTCGGTTTATCCAACGCACTCTCCAACAACCCGGCGCTCCGAAAATTGTTGCAGAAAACAAAGTGGCGTACTTTTGTTGTTTGCCCATGGGGACCCCTGGTTTCGGATGGGGTTCAGTGGTCCGGTAACGGCTGCGGGCTCAATGAGTTGGAGCAACACCTGCACGGAGTCTACTTGCATGAGTTTCAAAGCCTAAAGTCTTTCCCAGGCGTTGATTTAAGCGGAACACCACACTGGCTGGATGTGATTGAGTAAAGCTCCACGGTTCGATGCTCTAGGGGGTAGTACTGCCGGATTAGCTAATTACATGGTATTGCGCCGACAGGCTGAGCTGGCAGCATAATCGGGAACTTGACCCAAATGTCCGGGAACGGCTTTCCCAGGAGTGACTGCTTCCGATCCATAAAATTCCACAAACTGTATAAAAGTGAGCAGTGCGCAAGCTCGAGGACGCCTAGGCTGCAAGGCCAGAGGTCCATATTTGAAATTCGGGGTTTATTGCAGACCCTGGGCTAATACTTGACGACGTTCGGAAGGCAAAGGATGGAGAAAAAGAATGTTTCACTTGATCTGGTATTTGCTTATTGGGCTAATCTCGGGGGTTATCGCGAAAGACGTCATGCATGTACACATAACGATATTCTGGACGGTCGTGCTCGGCGTCATCGGATCGATCATCGGCGGCGGGGTTGCCCACATGTTTTCGCGCCCGACAAATGAACGATATCATCCCGCCGGGCTCATTTTATCCACATTGGGCGCGATTCTGGTTTTGTTCCTTTGCTACAAGTTGAATATCCATTTTCCTGCGGTCTAGCCTAACAGAAGCGGCTCTGTCTAGCGTATGTCCTGGCAAACGTCGCTACAGGACAACTGAAAAATGACCTTAAACCACAGTTTCTAGGGCGAAATAAGAGTATCGGCGCAAAGATTAGAGTTTTGGGCCAATGCTATTTCGCAAAATCGCGGACGGAATACGAGACAAGGAGAGCACCTCGTGCACGGCACCGCGAAGGATAGCTTCCCGGGGCATGCCGAACACCACGCAACTTGCCTCATCCTGGGCAATTGTTAGAGCATCGGCCTGTTTCATCTCGAGGAGGCCGTCCGCGCCGTCGTCGCCCATTCCGGTCATCAATATGCCTATCGCGCTGGAACCGGCAGCTTGGGCCACGGAGCGGAACAACACGTTCACGCTGGGGCGATGGCGTGACACAAGGGGTCCGTCGCGCACATCGAGAAAATACGTGGAACCAATACGGCGTACAAGCGTTTGCCGATTTCCAGGAGCAATATAGGCTCGGCCGGGAACAACTTTGTCGCCGTCAGCGGCTTCCTTTATTTCGATCCGGCAAATGCCATTGAGCCGCTTTGCGAAAGCTGCGGTGAAACCCTCGGGCATGTGTTGTACCGCAACAATGCCCGGACAATTCTCGGGCATCTGTTCGAGCACATCGAGCAAGGCTTCCGTACCTCCGGTGGACGCCCCAATGGCAACAATCTTTTCCCTTTGCTGCGCGAACGCAGGCAGAACCACAGCAGGAATCACAACATCGGGGGAGTGATATTTCGAGGAATGATCACGGAGCCTGCGAAACTTGCTCACCCTGGCCGTCGCCGCCGCCCGCACCGTGTCTTCCAGCAGAACCGCGGACTCTTCCAGGAACCCGCGGATGCCGATCTTCGGTTTGGTGATGATATCGACCGCACCGATTTCCAGGGCGCGGATAGCCGCTTCGGTTCTGGGGCCAGTCAGTCCGGAACAAACCACGACGGGCACTGGATTTTGAGACATGAGCTTCTCTAGAAAAGTCATGCCATTCATCCGCGGCATTTCCAGATCCAGCAGAATGACATCTGGCGGGAACCTCTTCATTTTATCCATGGCAATGAGCGGGTCGGCAGCGACAGTGACACGGAATCCACGCTTCTCCGAAAGTATCGCCATAAGGACCTGACGTACGATGGCCGAATCATCCACCACAAGAACATTTAATGGGGCGGGGTTATCCGGCGCAGGAGCAGAGAGGATCTCCGCGAAATCATGGGGTTTATGAGAGCTCACGTCATTTCCTATTCATGAAATCCCGCGTACGTGTGCCAGGACTTCCAGCAACTCCATCAGTCGTGATCGGGATTGTCGCGCCGCTGGAGAATGCAGAGAGCGCCGATCCGAGCCATGGGAGCCTTTGGCGGCGGGAAGACTTTCGGTGCGACGGATTGCAACTTATCCGCCACGCCATGGAGGCTTTCCGCATGGCCGAGAAACAGATATCCATTAGGGGTCAAGAATTCTCCGAGGCGGTCAACAACTTTAATCTTCATTTCCCACTGAAAATAGATGAGAACGTTGCGGCAGAAAATCAGGTCAAACGATCCCGTGACCGCATAGGGTGCTTGAGCGAGATTAAGCCGTTGAAATTTCACGACCCTACCAAGTTCCTCTGTAGCTTTTATTTTGCCCTTCTCGGGGCCGAAGCCTTTGAGCAGGAACTTCCTCTGATAGTCAACCGGCACGCTGGAGATTCTCTCGGCGGGCCAGGTGCCGGTCGACGCGTGGGCCAGCACCTTGGTCGAGAGATCCGTGCCGAGAACCTCGATGTTCCAGCCGGCGGATGGCGGAAAATGCGTCAACATTGTCATGGCTAGCGAATAGCATTCTTCACCAGTGGAACACGCTGCGCTCCAGACGCGGATCGTCCGGCCGCGTTTGCCGGCATCAGCCTCCGCCGCCCATTCCGGGAAAATGCGGGTGCGCAGACACTCAAAGGCGGCGGGTTCCCGGAAGAATTGCGTCTCATTGGTGCAAATACAATCGAGCATGCGCACCATTTCCAGTGGATCAGCCTTCACTCGGCGGTAATACGAAGAGAAGGTGTTTAATTCCAGAGCACGCAATCTCTTCCATAAGCGGCTAATCAGCATGGCGCGGTTTTTTGCGCCCAGGTGGATTCCGGATTCGCGGAGGATGAGGGCTTGGAAAAGATGAAATTCCTCCGCCGCGAGATCTGGAATTGGTTTGGGGGACGCCAGCGCAGAATGCGTCGTGATTTCCCGGGAAGCCATTACGCTTCCAGTTGCTCCCCGGAACTATTGCCTTCGCCCCTTTGCGCATCCACCGCCGGGGCCTGAAGGGCGGAAACGGTTAAGAGCTCCGTGTTGCTCAAGACGCTGTCGATGTTCAAGATGAGGGCAAACTTCTTACCAAGTTTGCCCATCCCGAAGAGATACTCCAAACGAACTCGCGTGCCGAATGCGGGAGGTTCTTCGATGTCTTTGGAGGCGAGATCGATCACCTGATTGACGGCATCCGCGATCACGCCCATCACGGTCCGCTCGGAGTCCTGCTCGACTTCAACGATAACGATGCAGGTTGTTTTGGTTACGGGGCGCTCCTCGAGTCCGAAGCGAACCGTGAGGTCCACAACCGGAACGACGTTGCCGCGCAGGTTGATGACGCCGCGAATCCATGCCGGCACTTTGGGCACCTTGGTTACCGGCGCGTACTCGATGATTTCTTTTACCCGCTGAATATTGATCGCATATTCTTCCTCAGCGAGGAAAAAGGTCAGGTATTGCTGCTGAACCATTTCTTCTTTTTCTTTGATTTCCACGAGTTTCCTCCTCGGCTTAGATCCGGGCAAATGACTCGGCGTGATCGCCGTTAGGTTTTCCTACTTGCGTGGAGGAGCCATGGTTGTCGTGGTCCGTGATGTCATGGAAATGGGTCTTGTCCGTCTTCCGTTTCCCGCTCGCGCGGTGATCGCCAAGAGAGCTCACGCGAAAGAAACTGATCATGTCTTGCAAGGCTTCGGCCTGCGACGCGAGTTCTTCGGCGGTACTGGAGAGTTGCTCGGCGCCGGCGGCGTTCCGTTGGGTGACCAAGCCGACCTGGTTGATCGCCCCGTTGATCTGGCTCACGCCAGCGGCTTGCTCTCGGGAGGTGGCGGCTACTTCCTGCACCAAGTCCGCTGTCTTCTGAATCGCGGGAACCAGTTCGGTTAACAATCCGCCCGAGCGCTCCGCGACCTGCACGTTGGCCGCGGCCAAGCCACCGATCTCCTGCGCCGCCGTGCGGCAGCGTTCCGCCAAGTTGCGCACCTCGCCTGCGACCACAGCGAATCCACGGCCGTGTTCACCGGCGCGGGCCGCTTCGATCGCCGCGTTCAATGCCAGCATGTTGGTCTGATAGGCAATCTCTTCAATGACTGCGATTTTTTCCGCGATCAACTTCATCGCGGAAACCGCTTCCTGGACGGCCTGACCGCTTTGCCCGGCGTCTTGCGCGCCTTTGCGCGCCATCTGTTCCATCTTGCGGCTGTTTTCGGCGTTCTGGGTGATGGAAGCGCTCATCTCTTCCATGCTGCTGGTAACCTGCTCGACTGCCGCCGCCTGTTCACTGGTTCCTTGAGAGACGACGCTAGCAGAGGAAGCCACCTGGGTGGCTGCGGTACTCACCGATCCGGCACCCATACGCACCTCACCGATCATTTCGTTGAGCTTGCCGGACATCCTTGCCATGGCCTCGAGCAAGCGACCGACTTCGTCGCCGCGATCTGCGTTGATAGTCTTGGTCAGATCTCCGGCACTGATGTTCTCGACGACGTCGAGCACGTCTTGGATGGGCTTGGTGATGCCGCGTGAGATCACGAGAGTGACGACGATGCTAACGAAGATAGAGACCAGCGAAAAAACAACCAGCGTAGTGGTCGTGGTCTTGGCGATTTCCGTCACCGCCGGCACCAACACCTCGGCGTGGCGGTTTGTCAGCTCGGTGGCGAGATCCTCCAGCCGGTGAATGGAATCTTTATACTCATTAATCTTAGCGTTGCACTCCTGCGGCGTATGGAGCTTGCCCTCTTGAATCATGCCGAGGACCTTGGTGTAGCCGCTCTCGTAGACATCCAAATCCTCTCGCATCGAACGAAGACTTGCCTTATCGTCGGACGAGAGCGAAAACTTCTCAAGCTCGGTGAAGACTTCCCGGAGCTTCTGCCGCTGCGCATCCCACTTGGCAGCGTACTGAGTTCTGATCTGTGCCTCGTCGACATTGAGGAAGGTATCCTTTTCGAACCGGCGCAATTCCAGTGTCGTGGCCTTGGCACGGGCGGCAAGCGTCACTACCTTGGCGTCCCCCTCCAAAACCTTCATGGTTTCCCGCGTGATGGCCTCGAGCCCCCAATAGCCGCTTAGGCCCATGGAGATGAGGAGGATCACGATCAAACCAAAACCGATCGCTAACCGCTTTCCAATCGACATATTCTTCAACATGCTGCTCTCCTTCGAACAAAATTCCGAATGTGGCCTCAGGCCACCTCGCGCTTCCGAAAATTGGCCCTACTGCGAAACCAGTTCGGCGCTCCGCTGGATTGCTTCTCCACAAAGAGCCGGCACATCCAGAATCAGCGCCACTCGCCCGTTGCCGAGGATGGTTGACCCGGAAACACCGCGAATTCCTTGAAACAGTCGACCCAGTGGCTTGATCACGGCCTGCTGTTCACCCAACAACTCATCGGCGGCCAGGCCTGCGCGGCCACCTTGGTACTCAACCACAATGATCTTTTCCTTCGTTGGCGCGTCGCCACCGCATTCGAACAAGTCGCGCAGCCGCACGTATGGCAACGCTTCGCCACGCAGATTGATGACTCCGCCTTCTTTGGAACTGTGCTTTTCCCCTGGCAGTTCCAGGCACTCCTGCACTGAGCTGAGAGGAATCACGTAAGTCTCCGAACCCACTTTCACGGCGAACCCATCGATAATGGCCAGCGTGAGAGGAAGGCGGATGGTGAACGTGGTCCCTAAACCTTTGTGGCTCTCGACAAGAATTGCCCCGCTCAGGGCATTCACATTACGCCGGACCACGTCCAGGCCGACGCCGCGGCCGGAGAGTTCAGATACTTTGTCCGCCGTCGAAAATCCTGGCTGAAAGATCAGATTGTAAATCTCGGCTTCCGTAAGCCGGACTCCTTCGGGAACAATTCCTTTGGCACGTGCGTGCGCGAGGATGCGCTCATGATCGAGGCCCGCACCATCATCAGAGATCTGCACGATGATATTTCCGGAATCGTGGAAAGCTTGCAGGACGATTTTGCCGCTGGGATCTTTTCCCAAAGCGCGCCGGACTTCCGGCGTTTCCAATCCGTGATCCACGGAATTCCGTATCATGTGCATCAGCGGGTCGTGAATATGCTCGAGGATGGTAGTGTCCACTTCTATGTCATCCCCAATCACCAGCATGCGCGCCAGTTTTCCGCTCTTTCGGGCAGCGTCGCGTACGCTCCGCGCAAAGCGGTGAAACGTCGGCCCTACCGGGACCATGCGTATCTTCATCACCAGTTCTTGCAGCTCAAGGAATAACGCTTCGAGATCATGATGCGATTTAAGAACTTCGCGCCCGCTGGCCACCAAGCTGAGTTTTTCTTCCAGCACTCGCCTTTGACGGCCCTGGGCAATCGCGAATTCCACCGTCAGGTTCAACATGCGATCAAGCTTGCCCACGTCGACGCGCAGATTTTGCACCGCGGCTTTGGATTCTCTGGCACCGGTGGATAAGTCCGGAAGAGCTGTTGCGGAACTCGCTCGCGAGCCAAGTGTCTCGGCGGACTTGATTTCCGCTGTCAATTCGATCAGGCGCGCGCTCAATGCCTCGTGTTCCGAGAGAAGGCTGGTTTCTCCTTCGACTGCACGCTTCGCGATTTGCCTCTGAGCATCCACGGTCTGCAGCAAAACACTGATCACTTCATGCGACAGAACCACGCCGTTGCTGCGGAAAACATCCAGCAAATCCTCAACATCGTGCAGGAATCGCGACAGAGCGTCGAATTCCAGCAGAGAAGCGTTGCCCTTGATGGTGTGAGCCGCCCGGAACAGCGAAGAAATTAATTCACGATCTCCAGGATTCGTCTCCAGCGCCAGGAGCAATTGCTCCATTTGCACCAGACACTCCTCGGTTTCCTCCCGAAACGACTGCAATAACATTTCCCGGCTGATTTCCATGATCCCTCTACAAAACCTTCATTTCTGCGTTGCCTGTATCCGTCCGGAACACGATGCGTTGCCCGCGGTCCACGCCAATGACGGCTGACACCACCGGGATCTGTGCTTTAGTCAGTACTTCCAGCGCTATCTGAACATTCCGGCTTCCCAGGTGCTGCTCTTTGTGTGAGCCCGATTCGCGCATGGAATCGAACAAACAACCTCCGCCGAACACCTTGGCTTGAAGTTGTCCGCGATTGGCTCCGGCTTCGAGCAGCTTTTGCACTAAGATGGAAATGGCTACATTGCCGTAACGGGGCGACGCAGCGCCTGTTCCGTCCCAGCTCGGCAGCAAGTAGTGAGTAGCCCCTCCGATAGCGTGAACGCAGTCCCAGATGCATACTCCAACGCACGAACCGAGAATGAGGACTATGGATTTCCCTTCCGCCGAAACAAACACCTGGCCGGCATGAAGGAAATGAGAATTCGACGAACCGGCATCGTGACTTCCGGACGACACCGGTGCCGCTAGAGCGGGTGTGGCATGTTTCAGTGGTGGATGCGCCCTCATACTGATACCTGTTTCTCTTGCAGCCTTTGGAACTTGATGGCCACCGCTCCGTATGTCTCCAGGAATTTCAACAATTCAAAGTCGGCCCACTCCAGGTTGTTCTTCTGCGGGAGAAGACCAAAGATGGCGATGACTCCGACAGTTTCTCCGCTGGACTTCAAGATTACGCAAGCGGTCAAGTTCTTCTCGTGCGGCAGAAGTGCCGTCTCCGGTTGGCGTTCTTGATATTGGCTCAAGCCCTGCTGCACCGCGCGGCCAAACATACCCGCACCGCACAGGAAAGGCTGCAACGCAGCCGGTTCAACGCCCGACGACCAGGCCAGCGAAAAGTTTTGCTCCGCAGCATGAAAGTCAAACACCGCTATTTCTTCAGACCCCACCAGATTCGCTATGATTTCTGCAATGGCATCAAATACGTCGCTCTGTTCCAGGCTTTGAATCAGCCGCGCGTTCGCGGCGTTCAGCCGCATGAGGAGAAAATGATTCCGCTCAATTTGCTCGCGCAGTGAGAGCTGTTGTACGCGCAAGCGTAGCTCTTCCGCCCCCGTGGGAATCGTTGAGCTCCCCTCCGCCGGTTCGATGCCGCACCCCGCCTTGGCGGGCGGACGGCTTCCATTACCTGTGCCTATCATCGTTATCCCCTCGCAACTCCTGTTTGACTTCTGTACGGCGCTTGCCCGTTTTGAATTACTCGCCGAGGTATGCTTTAAGCAGATCGAGAAGCTCGGCGTCATTCACTGGTTTGGTCAGATAATCACTGCAGCCGCTCGCGTACCCTTCCTGAACGTACTGTTCTTCCCCGCGCGTGGTCAGCAGAATGACGGGGATTTTCTCCGTCTCCTTGTCTTTTTTCAGGGCCCGGCAGGCTTCGAGTCCGGTCATGCGCGGCATCACGATATCCATGAGAATAAGGTCGGGCTTTTCCTGTCGCGCCCTCTCCACTGCTTCCTTCCCGTCAATCGCACTAATCAGCACATAATTCGATTTCTGGCTGAAAATCATCCTGTTCACCAGGCGGGCGGTGCAGGAATCGTCCACGAGCAGAATCTTCTTTGATGACATCACGTTCTCTCCTTTTAGCCTTTCCGAGTTGATTCCCCTTGTGGCTTCTCGTCTTCGGTCACGTCGCACGAGCGGTGCATCAGGCTCTAATCTTTGCAACAGACCCGGCTTACCGCGCCTGCGTGTCGTCAATCACAAACCAGCTCTCAGGTAGCGTGCGCCGGTTCATCGAGTACTTGCCGGACTCTTCGCGAGAGAATCTCGCGAGTGAATGGTTTTTCGAGCAGGACCACTCCGGCTGACAGGATTCCAGCGTTCGCTATTCCGTCGTTCGGATATCCCGACATGTACAGCACTCTCGTCGTCGGGCGAATACTCATCAGTTGCTCGGCGAGTTGTTGGCCTCCCATTCGCGGCATGACAACATCGGTCAAAAGTAGATGAATCGGGCCGCCAAAAGCGCCTGCAATTCGGATCGCCTCGGCGCCGTTCTCGGCCTCCAGAACCGTATAGCCACCGAGTTTCAGGAATTCTCTGATCAGCGCCCGGAGGGGTTCGGCGTCTTCCACCAGCAAAACAGTTTCCGTTCCCTTGCAAGCGTCCAACTGTCGTTTGCCCTGACGCAGCGGTATGACTGAATTTTCAACGCGCGGAAGATAGACTTTGAATGTAGTGCCACGTCCATGTTCGCTATACACCCAAATGAATCCACCGCTCTGCTTAACGATTCCGTACACCGTGGCTAAACCCAACCCTGTTCCCTTCCCAAGTTCCTTTGTTGTGTAGAACGGTTCAAAGATGCGGCTCTGCGTTTCTTCGTCCATTCCACAGCCCGTGTCGGTGATGGCGAGCATGACGTAGCTGCCAGCAGGGATAAGCGAACGCTTTGACTCGTGCTTCTCTTCCAGCTCGATGTTCGATGTTTCGATGGTAAGTTTTCCCCCTTGCGGCATGGCATCCCGGGCGTTAAGAATCAGATTGACGAGGACCTGCTCGATTTGGACGGGGTCTACACGCACGTTCCTTAGCATTGGATCTAAGGCTGTGTAAAACTCGATATGCTCGCCGATCAATCGTCCGAGGAGCTTTTCTGAAGCAATCACAATAGCGTTCAGGTCCAGAGTTTGAGGATGAAATACCTGCTTGCGGCTGAACGCCAGAAGCTGGCGGGTCAGAGAGGCGGCGCTATCCGCGGCTTTTTTGATCTGATTGACGCTCTTGAACGCCGTACTTGTCGGATCTAGCTGCTCGTACAACATCTCGGCGTGACCACTAATCACGCATAACAAATTGTTAAAATCGTGGGCCAGCCCTCCAGACAGGCGGCCAATCGCTTCCAGCTTCTGGGATTGCCGGACCATGTTCTCCAGCTGGCGGCGTTCCGTGACGTCGCGCGCGATCCCTTGCACGCCCTCTTTCTTTCCATTCGAACGAATGAGGCGCGCGCTGGTTTCCAGGAGCGCCCTCCGGCCATCCTTCCGCAACATACTGATCTCGAAATGCTGCAAGGGTTCCTCATTCAGGATGCGTCGCATCATCTGGCCGCAGAGGCCGAAATGCTCAGGAGCCACGAGACTCTTGATATTTCTTTGGAGAGCTTCGCTTCGTGGCCAACCCATTACTTCCTCAGCCGATTTGTTCAGAGAGGTGATCCTTCCTTCCATGTCGAGTGTGAAGAGGATGTCCTTGGCGTTTTCAAAAAGGTCGTGGAATCGCTCTTCGCATTGGCGGGCCGCGCAATCTGCTCGCTTGCGTTCAATGGCGTACCGTAGAGCCCTTTGGAGCAAGTCTGCGCTGAGAGTTTCTTTTACGAGGTATTCGTCGGCGCCTCCGTCCAGAGCTTGCTTCCCTAGTGTTTCGCTCCCTTGGGGAATCAAGGCGAGGATCGGCAGGGAGTTGAATTGAGAAAGAATCTGGCCCAGGCCAGAAAGTTCGTTGCGATCGAGAGCGTGAAGATCCAGAAGTAGTACGTCAATCTCCGACGCAAGCTTCGGCAATCCAGTCTGTAATGATTTCGCGGACACCATTTGGAATGTGCAATCTGGGCTGTCCTTCAACAGATCCCAGATGCTTTGGGCAGTTGCGGAATCATCCTCAATGAGTAGAATTCGATAAAAAGGCGATAACATGATTTTGTTCTGCTTATCCTTGCAAATCGTCCGGCTACTTGCGGGGCAGGCGCCAATCATCACCTTAGCTTCGGCTTAGCTGTGATTCGTGTTGCCCGGCGCCTAAAGCCCTTCGAGAGGCTTATTCGTTGGATAGGTCCGTTCGGGGTCCATCCAACTACGGATTCTTCGGGAAGAGCCTATGAACCTCCTCCATAAGTTTTTCGGGCATTTGGCTCTTTTCGACAAAGCCATCAGCGCCACACCGCAAGCACTCATCACGAAGTGAAAGACCGTTCAATTCTGTGAAGATAAGAATGCGAAGTTCAGGAAATGACCTTCGCAGTTCCATCGTCGCCGCGAGGCCGCTGATTCGAGGCATGCTCAGATCGGTGAGCACTAGGTCGGGGCGGAGGCGTTTGGCTTTGTCGAGGAGATCCAGGCCGTTAGCGGCGGTTCCGAGAACTTCGAACTTCCCCTCAAACTCAAGATACCTGCAAACCGACAGTAGAGCGGTTGGCGAATCATCAGCGACCAAGACTCGAATACGGCGATTATTGGGGTCCATCGCACACTCCAGCTGAACACTAGGTGCTCAAAAATCTGGAGCGTAGTGTGCATTGTTCCAAGGTGAAACAAAATTCGGCTGATTCCCTAGGGGATTAGCTGTAGATTTGGCCAGGTGGCCGTTAGCCTTGGATGATCTTATTGCGGACCGCGTAGCGGACAAGCTCGGTGATGGAATGAAAATTGAGCTTGAGCATGATGTTGGCGCGATGTGTCTCGGCCGTTTTCACACTAATGCCCAGGAAACTGGCGATTTCCTTGTTGCTTTTTCCTTCTGCAAGAAGCTGCAGGATTTCCCGCTCCCGCGGGGTCAGGCGCCTGCGGTCTGAGGTGGAATCATCGCCAGGCGACAGTACGGTCTTGGAGAATACCTCGGATACCCGCGAGGATAAGTACGGCTTGTGCTGGCGGAGGGCATCAACGGCGGCAATTAAATTACGATCCGCATCGTCTTTCAAAATATATCCTCGCGCTCCGGCCTCCAGAACCTCTTGGATCAGCACTTCCGAGTCGTGCATGGTCAAAATCAACACTTCCGTTTTCGGAGATAGCTTGCGGATTTGCCGCGTGGCCTCCACCCCGTTTAGCAGTGGCATCCCGATATCGAGAACCGCCACGTCCGGCTTCAGTTCTCCCGCCTTCTCAACAGCTTCCCGGCCATTGGAGGCTTCGGCGCACACCTGCCATCCTCTCTCGGTCTCCAGAAGAGTGCGGAGCCCGGTTCGTACGACCTGATGGTCATCCGCCACGAGAATGCGAAGGGGCATTAGAAACCTCGACCATCAAAGGAATCGCAGCCCGCACTGTGGTGCCGTGCGACTTGGATTCCACTTCAAGTTTTCCTCCGAGTTGCGTCATCCGCTCGCGCATGCCGAGTATTCCCACGCCTAAGCGAGTTCGCACGCTGCTGCCTCGCTGGACCGCCGTCTGATCCATTCCTCGGCCTTGGTCGCTCACCTCCAGTTCGACGCGACTTGGATCCCCACGCAAGCGAATCTTGGCCGTCTGGCTGCCAGAATGCCGCTGGATGTTCGACAGGCTTTCCTGCACGATCCGGAAAAGGGCCGTCTCCGCCTCCTGGCTCAGCCTTCCAAAGCCCGGCTGAAGGTCTACCTCCAATTTAATCCCGCTCCTCTCGCTAAACCCCCTGGCATACTCCTTGATCGCTGATGTTAGGCCCAGTTCATCCAGCACCGGTGGATGCAACAGGTACGAGAGTGTGCGAATTTCCCGCGACATTTCCTGGAGCACACGGCGTGCCTCTGATATCGCACGTAGCGATCTCTCGTCGAGAGGAGCCGGGGCGCGCGCGACTTGCGCGAGATTCAAATTAACCGCTAGCACGCTCTGCGCCAAACTGTCGTGCAGTTCCCGTCCCAGGCGACGCCGCTCTTCGTCCTGCAGTTGCAGCAGGCGCGTTGACAACTGGTGCAGCGCCTCTTCTGCCTGCTTCCGTTTCGTAATGTCGCTAAACGATGAGACCAATTGGTCCAGCTGCCCGTTCTCGCCGAACAACGGTACGACCTCCCCGAGAATCCACAGCACTTCATTCGAGTCTCGGCGCCGCCAGCCCATGACCTCATTCCGGACTGCCTTCCCGGTCGCCAAAACTCGGGGACCTGGACGCATCGAGAAGGGCATTTCCGTTCCGTCTTCGTAAAGAGCAACCAAGCCAAGTTCCGAAGAATTCTTCCCAAGCACGTCCTCAATCGGCATGTCGAACATCTGCTGGGCTGCTTGATTCGCGAACAGAATTTCCGCCCTTGGTCCAAGCAGCACGATGCCCACGTGCAAACTTTCCACGACAGTCCGAAATCTTTCCTCGCTGCTGCGCAGCGCCTCCTCCGCCCGTTGCCGGGCAGTAACGTCGCGGACTACGACCAGCGCATGGAGCTGGCCATCTAGCTCGATCAAAGCTCCTGAAAACTGGCCGATTCGGATCTCTCCGGACTTCGTGCGGCAACGAAATTCCTCCTCCCGGACTTGCCCCTCATCTCTAAGCTTGGCCATAACCTTCGCTCGATGAGAAGGGTCAACCCAGAGATGCATTTCATCCGGAGTTCTCCCAAGTGTCTCTTCGCGCGTATAACCCGTAAAATGGGTAAAACTGTCATTAACTTCCACAAAACGGCCTTCCGGGACAAGGCTTATGCCAACGGGGTCGGGGCCCAGACGGAAGGCGCTAGAAAACATGCTTTCCGATCGCAGCAGGTCCTTCTCTGTCCTGAGCAGATCATCTGCCATCCGCCGCTGCTTCTCAGTGGTTAGAATAAGGCGGGTCGCAAAAACGACAAACGAAGCGGCAACGGCAAACCACGCGATCGTGAACTCCTCGGTAGCGATCCGCCTGCCCATAAAGAGGACAAGCAGAGGTATACCGACCGGCAAAAAATGGGAAAGCGCAGCCGAGCGGGGCCTGCGGGGCACCCCTGCCGGAACGAGCTCATCTTCACGCTCCCAGGTAGCGACGACTACCGCCACAAACAAGTATGGCGCGCACCATACGAGGTCGTTCCAGCCTGCTTTGCCCGAAGTTGGACGCGCGCTGAAAAAATAAGCTAACTCGGAAGCGCTGGCCAAAACGAAAAAAAAAGACATTCTGCCAAAGAATGCTCGCAATGCTCGCGCTGAAACCTTCGCAGCACAGATCGAAAACCCTGCGGCAAGCGCGGCGTCGCGAAACGATTGCAGTTGCAGAACTTTCAAAACCATGTTTGGCCCTTCGGCTCTCCAACGCGAAGGGACGTAAAAAAAATACAGATATGCCGTAAGCCCAACCACGACTACTTGAACAAAATCCAAAATCTGCTGCCAGTCGATCCCGCCGGGCTCTCCCTCTGGTCTAGGCAGAAGCATCATCACGCATGGCATTACCCACAGAATGAACAGAATGTCTGACGGCCAGGGTGCGACTGCAGGCAGATGCGAAATGTTTTGATAGTACGCTTCCATCGCCTGAGCGGCCGCAGCCATAAAGAGCGCAACAGCGAACAGCATCCAGAGCCGGCGCAAGTAGCCCACGGAACGCAGCGCGGCGCGAAACGCGCAATAGGCCGCCCAGAGCACGATTGCGGTTTGCAACAGATCCGAATACAGGAGGCTTGCTGCGGGCGAGCGGACTCCTTCGACCACTAAGGCCAGAAGTGCGGCCAGCGCGACAGCGACTGCGAGGGCCAATCTGGAGAATCTGCTAGAGGGAAGCAAGAGCAACCTCGCAAACGTGGTTGTAGTCTATGCCCGCTTAACTCTACACACAACGGCGACAGTCTCAAGCATCAACACAAAGATTCACAGTCGAATCGAGAAATCCATGATGCCTACGGACTCGGGCTCTCTTCGAGTTAAGGCCAACCGCGGCACGAATTCAGCCCCCGAGCCGTATCAGTGGTTCTTGCCTGCAACCGAGGTCTTTACCCGAGGCGTGTTGCGGGGGCTTACTTGATTGAGAAAGGGGGTTCCTGATGGTATTCCCAATCAAGGATGCTGCGTATTCAGGCGGCGGGATGGTCCGGAACCGGGCTGTTCGCGCCGAGGAGAGAATCTTCATGGCGAAACGAGAAGTCACGTCCGCGTCCCCCGATCCAAAAAGGAATGAAGAACCGTCAGAGCTTCTTCGAGAACTGGTAGCGCACCTTCGGCAGAATCGAACCCAATTGCGCGAGGAATGGGTGGTGCGCATCACCGAGACGCGCCTGCTGACCGCGATGACCAAAGAAGAGATCTTCGCGGAAGCGACCTCTGTGTATGACAGTTACGTAGAGGCTCTGGAAACCGAAGCTTTCGAAGCGTTGCAAGCTTACGCGCGGAACCTTTCGGAACGCATCATTCCGCGAGGCGTCGAAACCCACGAAGTAGTTGGGATTGTGCTGTTGTTACGCGACGTCCTGGCCCGTTCCCTCTTCGCGAAATACCAAAACGATTTCAAGAAATTGAATCGCATTTTAGACGCCTACGAGCCAGCCGCAAACCGCATCGCAAACACGGTGGCAGTCGGCTTCGTGCAAGAGCGCGAACGGGTCATTCGCCAGCAACAGGAAGCGATCCGGGAACTCTCGACGCCGGTGCTGCAGGTGCGCGAACGATTGCTTATTCTGCCGATCATCGGCGTGATCGATCCGCAGCGCGCCCGCCAGTTAACGGAGCAGCTCCTCCGCGGAATTCGCACCAACCGCGCGAAAGTGGTGGTGATCGATATCACCGGTGTGGCAGCCATGGACGTCACGGTGGCGAACCACCTGGTGCAAACGGTTGAGGCTTCGCGGCTGCTCGGCGCGACGGTCATTGTCACGGGGCTTTCCCCAGAGATTGCACAGACGCTGGTGACCATCGGCGTCGACCTCGGCAAGATGAACACGGTCGGCGACCTGCAGGGTGGCATCGAGCAGGCGGAAAGACTGTTGGGATACAAGGTTGCGACGATAGGTGAGCTGCGCTAGGCAAAGCGGAGGAAGCGGCACGTGGAAGTCCCCATTTTGAAACAGGGAGAGGTCCTGATAGCCACTTTTCAGGCCGCTCTCTCGGACGCGGACCTAAACCAACTGCGCATGGGTTTAGTTCAGCAAGTTGTTAGGTTTCGTTCCCGTGCGGTTATCGTCGATGTCACAGCGATGGATGTGATGGACTCGTTCGCCTCACGGACGTTGCGGGAGATCGCGCACATGATTAGGCTGCGCGGTACGGAAACAGTGATCGTCGGAATTCAACCCGAAGTGGCCTTCGCAATGGTGCAGCTGGGCTTGACGCTGGAAGGCGTCGCAACCGCGTTGGACTTGGAAGAGGGATTGGCATACTTAAACGAAAAGTTCAAAACCACGAACTGAGAGTGAGCCATAGTGTCGGTTGGGGAAATCAGAGTGGCAATCAACTCCGACCAGGATATCGTCTCCGCCCGCCAAAAGGGTCGGTTGATGGCGACGGAACTCGGGTTTTCAACGGGGGACGCCACACTCATTGCAACGGCAATCTCGGAATTAGCGCGCAACATCATCTCCTACGCCGGCAAAGGCCAAATCGCTGTAAAGGTGGTGAATGGATTGAACCGTCAAGGCATTTCGGTCATCGCTACCGATGACGGTCCTGGGATCCCTGACATTCGTCAGGCGCTGCGAGACGGTTTTTCTACTTCTGGGAGTCTGGGACTTGGATTACCTGGAGTGCGTCGCTTGATGGACGAATTTGAGATCTCTTCCCAACCTGGCCGGGGAACGAGTGTGGCGGTGAAGAAATGGAGACAATAAGAGAGCCAATGGTCGAATATGGCGTTGCCAAGTTCGTTCTTCCAGGCCAGGGAGAGCCGGGCCATCACCACCTTGTTTGCTGCAACCGAAACGGAATTCTGGTTGCAGCGATTGACGGCATAGGGCACGGCGAAGAAGCCGCCAATGCCTCTAAGTCAGCTGGAGGGTAATCATGCCAATTCGCATCGTGCTCGCGGATGACCATGTGCTGGTACGTCAGGGTCTGAAATCATTGCTGGAGCGGGAGAAGTTTCAAGTTGTTGCGGAAGCATCCGATGGGCAAGAAGCAGTCCGCCTAACGGTGGAGCACCACCCGGATATTGCGGTCCTAGATATCAGCATGCCGACGCAGAACGGCATAAATGCGGCTCGCGAACTGGGCCGTTCCTGCCCAAAAACGAAATCAATACTCCTTACGCAGCACGAAGAAGAACAGTATATCCACGAGGCGCTCGAAGCTGGCGTGAAAGGATACGTCCTGAAGAATCAGGTCGCAAGCGACCTGGTTCATGCAATTCAACAGGTCTCTCGAGGAGAGTTCTATCTAAGTCCGGGTATATCGCGCGCAGTGGTGGAGGCGTACCGCTCCAAATCGGATCGGCCTGCAGATCCCTTGACCGTGCGCGAGCGGCAGGTGCTGCAGTTGATTGCAGAAGGAAAATCCACCAAGGATTCTGCTTCTCTCCTGGGTATCAGCGTGAAAACGGCCGAATCGCACCGCATGCGACTCATGCAGAAGCTGGATATTCACGAGACAGCGAGTCTTGTGCGCTACGCAGTCCGCCGGGGGTTGGTGCAGCCCTGAATGGAAGACTTTTCTGCAACCGCTGTGAAGCTTCGACGATCCGTCTTCTCGGTGATGGCTCGGCAATACTCGCACCTGCTCACAATTCCCCCGACGAAAGCATTCCACCTCACCTCTGAGAGATGCTTTTTCACTGGCGACGGATCTTGATGGAAGCTGTGGATTTGCTTCCCGTCAGCGCACTGCAATGGAGCGGTTCCAAGAAGATAAGAATCTTCTGCCAGATCATCTCCTGCGTCAGCCTCGTCATCGATCGGGTCTTTACCCCATGAGGAATAGAGGAAACTACCCGATTGTCTAGGTTAGAGGGATTTCCTAACCTGCGAGTGAACGATGCCCACACGCATTTTACTTGCAGATGATCATGCCCTGGTCCGCCAGGGACTGAAGGCACTACTCGAAAAACAAGGATTTCAAATCGTCGCCGAGGCTTCGGACGGACAAGAAACACTGCGCTCGGTAGAGAAGACTGAACCTGACGTCGTCATCATCGACATCAACATGCCCGTTTTGAATGGTGTCGACGCCGCTCGCGAACTAAAGAAATCCTCTCCGAAGACCAAGGTCGTAGTTCTCACGCAACACGACGAGGATCAGTATGTCACCGAGTCGCTGCGTGCCGGCGTCAGCGGATATGTGCTGAAGAGCCAGGCGGCGAACGACCTCGTGCATGCGATACAAGAAATCTGCCGCGGGTCCATATATCTTAGCCCGAACATTTCGCGCGCGGTCGTTGATGCTTATCTTTCCAAAACTCATGACTCCGGCGATCCTCTTTCTGGGCGTGAGCGCCAGGTTCTCCAATTGGTCGGTGAAGGAAAGTCCACGAAAGACATCGCTATGCACCTGGGGATTAGTGTAAAAACTGCCGAATCACACAGGTCAAGGCTCATGAAGAAACTTGATATCCACGAAACGGCTAGTTTGGTGCGCTACGCCATCCGCCACGGTTTGATCCAGGCCTGACCGCGCCCCTGGGAGGGCTTCCCCCGGTACCGTTCTCGGTGATTTCATGCAACCGAAATGGGTGATTCACCGGATTGAAATGATTTGGCAAGCGGCTATGTTGAAAGGATGAGGAGTGAGCCGCCTCCGTGATCCGGGCTCCCACCTCATTCACCCCGAGAACAGAACCGCTCAGACACGGAGGCGGACCAACTCAGTTTCATCAGGCTGTTGAGAGAAAAGTTCGCGAGCGCCAAAGTTCAGAAGGTGGTGAGCCAGTTGTCGAGGAAGAGGCCCTGGCAACCGCGCAGATTGGGAGAAGGCCATGAGCGATTTGAAGAGCGATGTTCCAAAATTCGTGACGCGGGCTAGAGCTTCTTACCTGCTCGGGACGCCCGAAGCCGAACTGCGACGTATTTCGGAAGAATCGGGATTGGGCCACCTGGAACGCGCCGGAAATGAAGAAGAGCTCTATTTCACCTATGAGGAATTGTGGCAAATTTGCCAGCTCGCCTACACGGTGTAGGCGAAACGCTGACGTACCTGTCGGAGTATCTGGAACAGCGAATGGAAGCAGGGATCAAGGAGCGAGGACGAGATAAAGTAACCATGTTGCCAATCAAAGTTCGTAGCTCTTCGCACAAACACGTCAAACATTTCAGGTCGAAAGCATATCCATTTGACGCGGCGCTGCTCCGAATGACGGACGACGCCGAGAAGTTACGTCGCAATGTCTCCAGCCTGATTGAGCAAGGCGAAGAAATCGCCAACGAAACCATTTTCCAAGCGCTGCTTTCCGACGCCAACCGGGAACTCGCAAGTCTGCTTCAGGACGTGCGGAAGGTGCAAGACGACTCGCAGCTCGACGACGGACAAGTCGGGCGGATGAAAAAACTTCTGATGCGCGCCGTCCATTGCGCCGCAAAGCAATACATGCTGCAGGCGGAGCTGGGCAACCTGGCGCTCACCGACGAATTGACGGGCTTGTGCAACCGCCGCGGATTCATGGCCATTGCAGAACGCCAATTGAAGATCGGTCACCGCACCGGGCGGGGAATTCAACTTTTCTTCATGGACATTGACGGCATGAAGCAGATTAACGATTCGTTCGGGCATGGCGAGGGAGACCTGACCCTGAAGCGTATGGCCAAGGCCTTGAAAATGACCTTTCGAGATTCCGACGTGATCGCCCGGCTGGGTGGAGACGAGTTTGCGGTGCTGGCGATCGAGGCCTCGGACAACAGCGAAGCGGCCATTCGGGCCAGGCTTAACGAGGATCTGAAATCCGTCAGCGCTGGGGAGACGCGCTACGCAATTAATTTCAGCCTGGGTGCGGTGCGAATCGATATTTGCAGCAATGCTTCGATTGGAGAGTGGATGGTGCGCGCCGATCAAGCCATGTACGAGCAGAAGAGGCGCCGGTTAAGCCGCCTTTCCAAGCCGGCGTCCGTTCTTCAGCCCGTGTAGGCTACGTGACGCGCAAAGAATCATGGTCATTTTATTTCGCGGCAAATAATTCGGTATTTCAGCCCCCTCAGCCCAGCGCATCGATACCGAAGGCAGTTTGCGAGGTGAGGCTCCAAATGCCGATGCGGTCTGGACGAATTGAGAAACGGATTCGGCTGGCGGTCCCGGTGCAGATATCCAGTCTCGTGGAGCCGGCCGCGACTGAGCGGACGACCACGGAGAACATTTGCTCTCTGGGAATACGCATTCTGAGCCAGCGGGCTAGGAATTTGAATGAACGACTGATGATCAGCACGCTCATGGGGAATCTGCGAACCTCCGCCCGCGTTGTTTACTGTCAGCGGCTTCCCGACGGACGCTTTGCAATTGGATTACAGTTCCAAGGACAGGCCGTCAATTGGTCAAGAAACTCGTTGGCTGGTGCCGGCGGTTGAGTGGCAGGCGCGACGAATCTTGGAACCTTCCATAACGAAGTCTCGTGGAAATAGTGAGCATTTAGCTACGCTCTTAAGAGAGCGGCCAACACGGGTATTTGCCTGCCCGAAATCGGATTCGGCAACTGGAATTACAGTGGATGTGTCGAACCGCCTCGGGCCGCAATCGAATACGGCGCTTGCTCATAGATACGGCAGCGGGATATAGAACCGAATAAATCGTAGGCAGGACAATCCAGGATCAACGAGATCGAGTGTTCCCGCCGGCTTGCTGCCTCGGAATGTCAAGGGGCGCCACCCAGTTGCAGCAGCAGAACGAAGCCTTCGGCGACTTGGCACAGATCATATCGATCATCAACTCCACTGGCCCAATCCCACAATTCCAATCGAAGAGCCAATGGCCGTTTTGGACGGATTGACTCACTACGCAAAGGGCAGAGGCTCGATGTAACCCAGTCAGGAACGCACGCTCCCTAATCTCGCTCACTGGAAGCCACGGTGATGAGTTTACCGCCGCGAAGTTTCTGGGAGGATTTCGGAGGTTTGCCATTGACCAGGACCATGCCAGCCTCGATGAGTTCTTGCACTCGAGAGAGTTCCGGGCAATGGGCGGCCAAGAAACGGTCGAGCCGTGTCCCAGCGTCAGTAGCTACCGCCAGAAGTTCATGCATCTCGGGTTGGACCTCAGCCAGCACGGACAGATTGTAGCAAGGGGGAAACGGAGCAGGGGGCGGTCGGCAAGGGAACAGACGGAATCCACAAAGCTGCACGGCCCCTCGAAGTTGGCGGCCGACTGGAGTTAGCCGCTGTTCCTGTATCGACGTCTCGGGCTACAACAGCACTCCAAGAGTTGCCGCCCGGGTCGTACCGTTGTACGAAGCCGAGATCGTAGCGGAAGTGGAAAGAAGGACTATAGACGTGCCAATTGGGAAGGTTGCGCTGCTTGCTCCGGCAGGAACGGTGACGCTGAAAGGCAGGCTGGCCGCGCGGTTGCTGCTGGAAAGCGCAATGGTTGCGCCACCTGCGGGAGCGGCTCTGGTCAGGGTTACTTTGCCTGTGGAGGATTGCAGACCGCCAACAACGCTGGAGGGGCTCAGTGTTAACGAAGCGAGAGCTAGTGGCGGAAGAGGGACAGGCGTCACGGTGAGCGCAGCCGATCTGGTCACGCCAGTGTAGGTTCCGGAGATGCTGACGGTTGTTGATGCGAGTACGGCGCTGGTGCTGACGGTGAACGATGCGCTGCTAGCTCCGGCTGCGATTGTCACGCTGGAAGGAACCCTGGACGCCGCCGTATCGCTGCTGGAAAGGATGACTTGTGCTCCATCTGCAGGAGCTGGTCCGCTTAGAGTGACCGTCCCGGTGGAGGATTGCACTCCGCCGACAACGCTCGTGGGGTTCAGCGTCAGGGACGAGAGTGTGGGAGCTGGCGGAGGCGCAGGCGCCACAGTTAGCGAGGCCGATCTGGTCGCGCCACCATAAGACGCAGAGATTGACACTGTGGTCAACGAAGCCACAGTGCTGGTGCTAATCGTGAATGATGCGGTGGTAGCTCCGGCTGCAACGGTCACGCTGGAAGGAACTCTGGCTGCCATCGTGTTGCTGCTTGAGAGCGTGACTACCGCACCACCTGATGGAGCCGCTCCACTCAGGGTCACCGTCCCGGTGGAAGAATTCCCGCCGATAACGCTCGTAGGGTTCAGTGTCAGCGAAGAGAGTGTGGGAGATGGCGGAGACGCAGGTGTTACGGTGAGTGAGGCTGATTTGGTTGCGCCAGCGTAAACCGCGGAGATCGTGACTGTGTCCGATGCAGCGACGGAGCTGGTACTGACCGTGAAAGTTGCGCTGATAGCTCCGGCTGCAACCGTCACACTGGAAGGAACAGCGGCCGCCGTCGTGTTGTTGCTGGAAAGTGTCACTTGTGCTCCGCCCGCGGGGGCCGGCCCGCTTAGCGTCGCTGTGCCGGTGGAGGAATTCCCGCCCGTGACGCTCGTGGGGTTGAGTGAAAGCGAGGAAAGAGCAACGGACGCCGGACCAGAAGAAGATAGCTCGAAGTCCAAGATTGCGGGATTGGGATCGTTCTGTGAAACCGCTACGAACTTCGAAGGAGAAATCATATAAATAATGGCGTTGCCGCCGGTGCCGGAAGTAACCGTCATGGCGCCCCTGCCATTGGTTGGCGCTGGGGACACGGAGTACGTGGCTTTGAACGCTGCGCCGGAGACCGGTCCGCTCGGAGTGCCGATGTCTTCGGCGCCGGTCATGTTGCCCGTGGGGCTGGCACCGTCCGCTGCGAACTCACCAGAGAAAACCGTTACTCCGAAACCCACTGGATTGGTCGCATACCCGGCATACGCGCCTTTCAAAGTGCTATTGGTGAACGACACCGCGGCCTGAGGTTCGGCGAATCCGAACAAAACATTAACATCGGAGACGAAAACGAAAATCTCATTGGAGTCCACCAGGTAGGCAACCAAGCTGTACCCTCCTATGGTGATGGGCGACCGCCCGTTGGTGGCCACACTGTAAGTTCCCGGCGCAGCGGTGACCGAATTCGGGGCCCTGCAGAAGTTCTCGTCGTAGGTTAGGGAAAGGGCGCCGCTGCCATTGGTGGTGAGCAAACCTGCGACCGCTTTGGGCACGCCCGATACTGTGCCGCACGCGGAGTGCCCGGTAAGGGAAATAACCATGTCGCCGTTCAGCGAAGCGTTGGAGAATCCTCCAGGGGGAGTGTGCTGTTGCATGACGACGCCGTTTAGGAGCGGAGTTGCCGTCGTGACCGCGTCACTCTCCATCACAAACAGCTTTCCAGAATTGACGATATAAAAGACGAAATTCATGGTGTCGGGTGTTCCGCCAAACGTGAAGGCCAGGAGCAAGGTGCCCCGCCCCGTGGCAGTGTTGGACACCGTGTAACTCGCTCCGGTAAAGGTCATCGGATAGTCCGTGCCATAGCCGTTGACGTCCCCTGCCGGGTTGGTGAGCGTGCCTGACCCGTTCGACGTGAAACGGCCCTCGATGGCGGCGCGATTATTGGCGTTATCAAAACCGGCGGCGCCAAACGCGTAGTCACCCGTTATTCTCGCCGTGCTATACGCGGTGGTGTCCGCTTTTTCCATGGTTCCCGAGCCTATCGTCCCCGACCCTCCGGAGGCGTCGAATTCGATGAATTGGGCGTTGCCGTTGCCCATCATCGCGAAAGCGAGCTTCGCCGAGCTGCCTGAAAAATTCAGCATCATCACACCGCGATTGTCGGCGCCGATCGAATAGGTGCCAGTGAACGATTGAGCGGCCCCTCCGCCCCCCACGGCGTTGGTGTCCAGTTCGCCGTTGGTGAGATTACCGGCTCCGTCCGCCGTGAACCTCCCCACAGCGGCAAAAACGGATGAGACGTTCGCATTCCCGCTGAGCCCGGTGAAAGTAAATGCGTAACTGCCATTCAACGCGGCATCGTTCACGCCCGTATTGGTCTGGCCTTGAACTGTCGGGGCAAAAAGCGACGCGAAACACAGGATCAGCAGAGCACTTAGTTTACGCATCTTTCCTCCAATTGCTGGTTAGTCGATCGAATCTGTCATCTTTGTCGCGAATTTGTTGGGAACGAACGTTATATGAGTCAAGCGCACGTGAAGCGGGGGGCGCCACGCCCTAAACAAGATTCATGCTCACAGTGGGCACGCGGAACACTTCGAACTCACGCCAAGAGAGCCGCGCTTTTCCAAAGAATTAAGCTCTAGCGTGAGATTCTCAAGTTTTTATTCACACACCCTGTATTGACTCACTCACTCTTTCCTATTCTCGGCTCCCTTCAAGGCAGCTCACCGCCGCACTACATATGCCTTGGTAGAGACTGGAAGGCAATTGGGTAGATACAGGAAAACTACGATAGGGAAATGCTTGAAATGTGGGCAGGTGTCGACGGGACCAATAGAAATAGATCTGGTGCCAGCCTGCGGAACTGGAGGCCGGGCGTTCGAGTCCCGTGGCGCAGCATTGCCGGTGGAGTTTTAGGGGTGCCGGATATTGCTTCAGCAACGTACTCATCGCTGAGTGTTAATAGCCCGAGGTGCGTCAAACACGTTCTCCTCCGTTAGGCTTTCCAATACAACGTGCTCCCGCCAGGGTCGAGTGCTCCTCCAGGCTCAGCAAGCGGAGTGCGTTGATCGGGCGAAGATTACCGCTCGAAGATCAAGAGGGAGTTGTAGGAGGACGGGTCCCACAACACCACCACAAACTTCGAGGGGGAAATCACGTAAACGATACCTGTCCGGTTCCCGTTCACATACCACCAACTTACATACGGTGGGGCGCTGGGCGAGGAGATGGAGTATGTGTAATTGGCGGGGACGGCCAAGCTCGGACCGCTCGGGGCACCGATATCTTCAATGCCAGAGATATTGCCCGTGGGGCTGGCACCATCCGCAGCGAATTCGCCGGAGAAGATAACGTCTTTCACGTTGGTCGGAATCGCCGTCGAGCCGGCATAGTTGCCTGCTATGGCACCATTCGTTGAAGTTGTTCCTGGGGCTTGTGGTTCTCCGAACCCGAACGAAACACAAGAATCCGGCACGATGAAGAATGCCTCATTGGAGCTCACCAGATAGGCAGCCGCATAAGCAGGGCCGATCCTGATGTCTGTCCGCCCATTGCTCGCAACAGAATACGTCCCATTCCCGCCGCCCTCGCCGAAGCAGGCACCGTTAAAGTCCAATGTCAGCATTCCAATCCCGTTGGCCGTTAGCAGCCCTGCTTCGCCGGCCCCGGTTCCAGAGCCGTACATCACCATGCCACCATTCAGCGATGTGCTGGTAAAACCCAGGATAGGAGGAGTTTGCTGCTGCAACACGACGCCCGTTAGCAGCGGGGTGGCGGGAGAGAGGGCATCCATCTCCATTGCAAACACTTTTCCGGCATTGACCACGTAGAAGGCAAAATCCAGGTTTATTGGCGTACCGCCGACCGCAGGAGGCATATTCAAGATGCCACGCCCGGTCGTTCCGTCGGTTACCGCATAACTTCCCGCAACAACGCTTAAAGTGGAAAAATTACCGGACAGATTGAGGTCGGCGGCTCCGCTGGTAAACGTGCCCATTCCGTTTGCGGTAAAGCGGCCAGCCATCGCCGTACGATTGTTCGACTGGTCAAAGCCGGAAACACCAAACGCATAGTCACCCGTGATTTTGGCTGTGCTGTAGGCAGTCGTATCCACCTTCTCCATAGTGCCAGAGCCGACTGTCCCGTGCCCTCCCGAGGCGTCAATCTCGACGAACTTAGCGTTGCCGTTGGCCATCATCGCAAAAGCCAGCGTGCCCCCGCCCGGAATGTTCAGGTTCATCACACCCCTGTTGTCCGCGCCGATCGAGTAGGTCCCGGTGAAGGACTGCGCAACCGCCTTTTCCATGGCACCGAAGCCGTTGGCGTCGAGTTCGCCGTTCGTCAGATTTCCAATCCCGTCGGACGTGAATCTCCCCACGGCGGCAAAAGGAGTCGAGGTGACGCCATCGCCCGTAGTCATCCCATTGAAGCTAAACGCGTAGTCGCCCTTCAGCGCCGCATTATTCACTCCCGAAGTGCTCTGGCCTCGGACCGTCGACGCGAGGAACAATGTCAAACACATGATCCTCAGAACATTCAGCTTATGCATTTTTCTCTCCTTGTTAGCCGGCGGTTCAATGGGACCATTTTCGTTGCGAACCAGCGAGCATGATTGCTGCCTGTGTGAGGGCATCTACGTCGTAACCTAGACTATGCTTGCCGCCCGGACGAAGACCGCCTCTATTAACTCATCCACTCTTTCCTGCTCTTTACCACCTTCGGGACTACTCGCCGCCCTCGTATCTATGCTTTAGTAGCGAACGGAAGGCAATCGGGTGGATACCGGAAAACTGGGATCGGGAAATGCCGAGGACGTGGGTAGATACTTACCGGATCAATGGGAATCTGATATTGGACTTCGGAACCTCAGTTCTTACTCAGAAAGAGAAGCCAGCGGCATTCCACTCAGCGTGCGCTCGGAGAAATCTTATTCTCTTTGTGGATCAATTCTCGGAGGATGGCGGGGATTTTTTCAAATTCGGCTGACTTATCAAGGAAGAAATTCGCCCCGGCAGTCAAGCATTCCTCGCGATATTGGGGATAGGGGTAGTTCGTACAAATCAGGACACAAAGGTACGGATGGTCAGAGCGAATAGCACGGAGAACATCCAGACCGCTACCTCCGGGCATATGCAGGTCGAGAATGAGGGCGTCTGGCTTTATTCTTTTGATGCCGCGCATCGCTTCCGGCACATCGCCAGCTTGTCCCACCAGCTGCGCGCCGGGTACTTCCTCTTCTAACAGGTCGGCCAGGCGTTCCACAACTACGCTAGAATCATCGGCGATAAAGACTCTCATCTTCTTCCTCCCCGAAAACCGTCCACCCATATAGAGAGAATGACAAATTCGCCCGGAAATAAATCCGGTGGAAACAGGAATGTCTCGTAGGACAAAGTGAAGCAGCCGTGACCGTGCTCGTCCCACAAGGAAAGGTGCGGGGCCCAAAAGCACGAAAATCATGGATCGTCCGTCGTCTCGAGACTGGGTTTTCGCTCATCTCTAATCCACCAGGTGAGTCTGAAGTGCGTACCGAATAAGTTCTGAGGTCGTTTTCATCCCCGTCTTCTCCAGTATCCGCGCGCGATAAGTGCTGACGGTTTTCACGCTGAGTGAGATCTCGTCAGCTATCTGTTTGACCGTCCTGCCCGAAGCGATCATCCGAAGGACCTGAAACTCGCGACCCGACAAGAGTTCATGAATGGGGGTATCGGCTCCTCTTCGTAAATCGAAGGCCAGCTTTTCAGCTAAAGCCGCGCTTACATAGCGGCCCCCGCCCTGCACCCGCCGTACTGCCTCCTTGAGTTCCTCCGGCACGCTGTCTTTCGTCAGGTAACCCGCTGCGCCGGATTTGAGCGCACGTCGTGCATATTGCTCTTCCGGATGAACACTCAACAGAAGGACTGGCAACTTCGGCCGCAAACGACGCAAGTCATCCAAGATGTCCAGCCCGCTTTTCCCGGGCATGCTGATATCCAGAATGACGACATCCCAGTCTTGGCGACGCGCATGCTCCAGCGCTTCCTCGGCCGTTTTCGCTTCCCCAAAGGTCGCCTGGGAAAATGCTTCGCCAAGGGTTTCCTTGAGACCCCTGCGAACGACTGCGTGGTCATCGACAATCAAGATTCTCATCACGATTCTTTCCGTGGAGAGATCGAACTTGGAAGTGGAATCCGCAAAGTCATAGTTGTTCCAGACCCGAGTATTCCTTCAATCTTAAGCTCTCCATTGAGCAAGAGCGCGCGCTCTTGCATTCCAACAAGGCCGAGCGACCTGCGCTCCTTCGCTTGTTCGGCATCAAAGCCCCTGCCATTATCATGAACCTGGAAAATGAGTTGATCTCCTTGCCTCTCTAAACGTGCCTTGACCCGCGTAGCCTGAGCATGGCGAGCCACATTGGTTAGCGATTCTTGAAAGATCCGAAAAATGGCAGTCGAACGCCCGGAATCAAGAGCAAGTTCTTCCTGTGGTAAATCGAGAACGCAGCGAATTCCGGTGCGCTTCTCAAACTCCTGCGCCTGCCATTCGAGCGCGACGGTCAGGCCCAGATCATCCAGGGTCCTCGGCCGAAGTTCCGAGGCGATTCTCCGCACGGTAGAGATCATTTTATCCACCAACTGAATGGCAGAGCCGACCTTGACACGCACCTGAGCCTGTCGCTTCGTTGTCTTGCGACCGATCCACGCAAGGTCCATCTTGATTGCTGTGCAAGCTTGGCCGAGCTCGTCGTGCATTTCTCGCGCTATTAGCGTGCGTTCCTCCTCGCGAACAAGCTGGATGCGGGCTGCTAGAGCGCGGAGTTGTTCAAGCGACCTCCTAAGTTCTCCTTCGATGCGTTGGCTCTCGGCGATTTCCTGTCGAAGCTCGAGGTTCACTTTTGCAAGAACGGCTCCCCGCTGTTCGACGCGGAGTTCCAGCTTTTCCTTGGCTTCTTCTAAAACCGCCTCGCGCGCGCGAAGCTCGGTCATGTCTCGTGTGAGTTTGACGAATCCGAGCAGATTTCCCTTAGGGTCTCGCAGCGCCGTAATGACGACGTAAGCCCAGAAACGGGAACCGTCTTTGCGGATTCGCCAACCCTCGTCTTTGCACTCCCCCCCTTCCGCAGCCGACACCAGATTGTCTTCCGGCCTGCCCCTCTGCACATCATTCGGCTCGTAAAATATGGAGAAGTGTTTTCCAAGGACCTCGCCAGTGCGGTAGCCTTTCAGACGCTCTGCACCGGCGTTCCAACTGACGATGTGGCCCAATGGGTCCAGTTGGAAGATGGCGTACTCGCGCACATTTTCGATTAGCAAACGAAGGCGTTCTTCACTTTCGAGGAGAGCCTGTTCGGTATGCTTCCGACCGGTCACGTTCTCAAAAGCAACCCCCAAGTAATTCTTGGAGAACGGGAAGATGCGGACACTGTAGATGCCTTGGCGGATGCGCTCATCACCGTATGAGATCTCTCCCAGGTCTATTGCTTCCCCAGAATAAGAACCTCCGAGACTCTGGCCAGGGAATGGCATCTCCAAAAGCATTGGAAAATCGGCGAGCGTCTTGCCCAAAAGATTTTCCGGAGTGGACCCGGTGATTTCTGCAGCCGCCGGGTTGAGGTCAATGATTCGGTAAGTTTTGATGTCCTGAGGATTCTCAAAACGCAACAGGACCACTCCGAAAGGGAGGTTCTTCAGAAGATTAGGATAAAGATCAGCTAACGGTCGGCTGGGCTGGCCGTGCGCGGGGTCTGCAGCCTTCGCGACCATACCAGAGATTCGGCTGACGGTCATAGTTCCCCTCCCGCTGCTTAGCGGATTCAATTCGGGTGGCAATCAGGCAAGAACCGGCTTGCCGTTGCTTTAGTCCCTGAAATCCGTTTCAGGTTTCTGCTCTAACACAAACACGGCTGTTTGCGAGATAGGACAGGTAGGACCTGCACTTCTGTAGGACAAGAAGAGACATCCCTGAAGCAGAAGGTCTGACGCGAGAATCATTTCCCTGCCGATACTGCCGGAAGCTCGCCTAGCTTATGGTTCCTCTTGTGGGCGGACTTCTAAGAACTCTAGGGGAATCGCGGGGGCGGCATGTCGATCTGACACCGCGCATGAGCCGGCGAGAGGCAGAGACCATAACAGGCTTCTCGCCACGAAATTCAGCCCAAGCGATCAGTGCTGCCGAATAGCCAGGTAAACGTACGGGGATAGGGTATGGGGATACTAAAACGTCATTTCTACAGAGACTGCGGAGGCGCCGACCGGGTCAACCACCCTGCATACATTTCACGCCATCAGGAAACAAGACTGCCTGCCCACAGGGGCAGGCAGGCCAATGCCCAATTTCTGAACCTTGCTCAACTGAAGACTTGTCCAAATTCTGACCCACTGACCAGTTGTCTCCACGCAAATCAAGAGCTCACTATCAGTACTAGCAGTAACGGTATTTTTGTGCCGCTCCCGGCTGAGTTCCCCTTCCTCACTTTGAACGAGCCGAGTGTCAGGGCAAGTAGTACCGGGGGACAGAATCATGCGTAGTTTGGGCTTTGTTTTACTGGTCATGGTATTCGCTGTTGTGAGTGCGGGATGTTCAGGCCTCGTAAGTCAGGCAAACAGCCCTGCCCCGGTAGCGCCTTCCATTACGGTACAGCCAATCAACCAGATGGTTATGACCGGTCAGACAGCCTCTTTCAGCGTGGCCGCCACGGGCACCGCCCCGCTTAGTCATCAGTGGCGGAAGAACGGCGTGGCGATCAGTGGGGCGACCTCTTCCACCTACACTACGCCAGCCACGGCGAGTTCCGACAGCGGAGCGCAGTTTACGGTGCTGGTCAGCAACACGATCGGCAGTGTCACCAGCAGCCCAGCCATACTCACGGTGAATGCGGTCACCTTGGCTCCTTCGATTAGCACCCAGCCAGCAAGCCAGACAGTGACCGCGGGCCAGACTGCAACCTTCAATGTGACCGCCACAGGCACCGCTCCACTTAGCTACCAGTGGTGGAAAAACAGTGTGGCGATCAGTGGGGCGACCTCTTCCACCTACACTACGCCGGCCACCACAAGTTCCGATAGCGGAGCGCAGTTCACAGTGCTGGTCAGCAACACGATCGGCAGTGTCACCAGTAGCCCCGCCATACTCACGGTGAATGCAGTCACCGTGGCTCCTTCGATTAGCACCCAGCCAGCAAGCCAGACAGTGACCGCGGGCCAGACTGCAACCTTCAATGTGACCGCCACAGGCACCGCTCCACTTAGCTACCAGTGGCGGAAAAACAGTGTGGCGATTAGTGGGGCGACCTCTTCCAGCTATACCACGCAGGCGACTACAACTTCAGACAGTGGATCGACATTCGTTGTGGTGGTAAGCAACGCGGCGGGGACGGTGACAAGTGCGGCAGCAACGCTGACGGTAAACGCAGCCCCCGTGGCTCCTTCGATTACGACACAGCCGACAAGCCTGACAGTGACCGCGGGCCAGACTGCAACCTTCAACATGGCCGCTACGGGGACCGCCCCATTGAGCTACCAGTGGCGGAAAAACAGTGTGGCGATCAGCGGGGCGACCTCTTCTACCTACACTACGCCAGCCACCACAAGTTCCGACAGCGGAGCGCAATTCACGGTGCTGGTCAGCAACACGGTCGGCAGTGTGACCAGTAGCCCCGCCACGCTTACGGTGAATGCGGTCACCGTGGCTCCTTCGATTACCACCCAGCCGACAAGCCAGACAGTGACTGCGGGCCAGACTGCAACCTTCAACGTGGCCGCTACGGGCACCGCCCCACTTAGCTATCAGTGGCGGAAAAACAGTGTGGCGATCAGCGGGGCGACCTCTTCTACCTACACTACGCCGGCCACGGCGAGTTCCGACAGCGGGACGCAGTTCACGGTGCTGGTCAGCAACACGGTCGGCAGTGTCACCAGCAGCCCAGCCATACTTACGGTGAATGCGGTCACGGTGGCTCCTTCGATTACTACCCAGCCGACAAGCCAGACAGTGACTGCGGGCCAGACTGCAACCTTCAACGTGGCCGCTACGGGCACCGCCCCACTTAGCTATCAGTGGCGGAAAAACAGTGTGGCAATCATCGGAGCGACCTCTTCTACCTACACTACGCCGGCCACGGCGAGTTCCGACAGCGGGACGCAGTTCACGGTGCTGGTCAGCAACACGGTCGGCAGTGTCACCAGCAGCCCAGCCATACTTACGGTGAATGCGGTCACGGTGGCTCCTTCGATTACTACCCAGCCGACAAGCCAGACAGTGACTGCGGGCCAGACTGCAACCTTCAACGTGGCCGTTACGGGCACCGCCCCACTTAGCTATCAGTGGCGGAAAAACAGTGTGGCAATCATCGGAGCGACCTCTTCTACCTACACTACGCCGGCCACGGCGAGTTCCGACAGCGGGACGCAGTTCACGGTGCTGGTCAGCAACACGGTCGGCAGTGTCACCAGCAGCCCAGCCATACTCACGGTGAATGCAGTCACCGTGGCTCCTTCGATTACCACCCAGCCGACAAGCCAGACAGTGACCGCGGGCCAGACTGCAACCTTCAACGTGGCCGCTACGGGCACCGCCCCACTTAGCTATCAGTGGCAGAAAAACAGTGTGGCGATCAGCGGAGCGACCTCCTCCACCTACACTACGCCGGCAACCACAAGTTCCGACAGCGGAGCGCAGTTCACGGTGCTGGTCAGCAACACGGTCGGCAGTGTCACCAGTAGCCCCGCCACCCTCACGGTCACAAGCTCGGCGGCGTTTCCTGCCTGGGTATCACCGCGCCTCGTCAGAGTGGGGCAGACTGACGCCCCCGGCACCACTTCTTCCATTACGCTGTCCAGCGCACGCGGCGAAACCGTGGACACACAGGTCATCGTGCAGGGCCCGGCAGGCGGCTTGACCAACGTGAACTTGAGCGCCTCTTCGCTCACCGGTCCCGGAGGCGTGACTATCCCCGCTTCCAACGTAACTCTCTACCGCGAGCACTACCTCACCGTCACCGGCACGGCGAGCTACGGCGGTGGCAGCAATCCCCCGCTGGGTTCGGGTACCTATGCGGAACCGCTCATCCCCTTCAATGACCCGGAGACCGGTTCTCCCCTGTGCGGCACGGCAGCCTCGCTGAAGGCCTGTAATGCCACCGTTACCGCCGGGCAGAATCAACCTTACTGGATCGACATTTCTGTGCCCCGCGGAGCTACAACCAGTCCGCTGGGAACCTATACCGGCTCCATCTCCATCACCGCTGATCAGGGCAGTGCCACCATCCCGGTCACCCTGACGGTGTGGAACTTCGAGCTTCCCGCACAGCCCTCGGAACTTTCTCTCTGGACGCTCTGGCCTCCCGCCGCCGGCAACACCACCAGTACTTTGGGGCAGGCTTTGATGCGCAACAAAGTCATGAGCTGGTACGATGTGGCCGCCAACTCCTCCTCCGACATGATTAATCTCGGCCTCAACCGCTCGGGGCTAGACGGCTACTACTATATCGGCATTCAGTGCAACGGTTCCTACAGCAGCATTCCTTCCACCAGCCAAATCAACGCCGCGGCGGCCAACTTCCCAGCAGGCCTCCCGCTGGACTTCTACCTCGCCGACGAATTGAATGGCTGCACCGGCGATTACTCGGCCATTAAAACCATGGGCGCCAATGCTCATGCGGCCAATCGTAGTGTCAAAACTATGATGACCATCAACGCGACCGACCCGAATCTATACGGGGCCATCGACCATTGGGTGCTGCTCGATTCCGTGCAACAGTGGCCTGCTCTGCCGTTTACCGCTGGCGGCGATCTCTGGAGCTATACCAGTTGCAATGCGGGATTCGGCAACACTCCGGAATGGATGGTGGACTATCCTCCAATCAACGAACGCATCCAGGCAGGGTTCCTGAACTGGACGCAAGGCGCGACGGGAATCCTCTACTACCGCTCGGACGGATGGACCGCCGGGAACACCATCGGCAGTTGGAACAATGTGGATACCACCGCTTGCGGCGGCGGCCTGGGAAGACCCGGTGACGGGATCTTCCTCTACCCGCCCGGTCCGATCGCTTCCACGGAGTCTGCTCCCGGGATACGACTTAAGGCCATTCGTGACGGCATTCAAGATTACGAATACGCTCAGATTCTCAAGAACCTCGGGCAAGTCCCCTTCCTGAACTCTGTCATCCAGCCGATTGCCACGAACTGGAGCACCTGGAGCCACGACCCCAGTGCTCTGGAAGGCGCACGGCTGCAACTGGGCCAACTGCTCCACCAGCTTGCTCCGTAACTAATGGTTTTTCCGCTCCGAGATACCCTCCCACTCGCGGCATATTGTTAACTATAAGTATACGTACTTACTCAGTTATATATAAATTCAGGTTTGCCGGCCGCAGGCTCGAATAGCCAGGTGAACCTCACGGGGGAAAAATGAAGATACCAGAACGTCACAATTGCGTGGCCAGCCGAGATACTGCCACAAGAACATCCAAGATAAAGTTCTTTAGGTACGTTGGAGCAATACTATTAGGCTTCGCAATCGTCTTGGCCTGCTCCGCGAACGTCGCAGCACAGCAAACTATCTGGCCGAGTACGACCGTGCCGGCTTCGTTTGACAATGGCGCCAGCGGTCCACTGGAACTGGGAGTTTCGTTCAAGTCGGACGTCAGCGGCGCCATCACCGGCATTCGCTTTTACAAAAGTTCGGCCAACACCGGCGTCCACGTAGGACGCCTTTGGAGCCACACCGGCGCTCTCCTCGCATCGGTAACCTTTACAGGGGAGACCGCTTCGGGCTGGCAGCAGGCCAACTTTTCCACGCCCGTGGCCATCACTGCAAACAATGTGTACGTGGCTTCGTATGGGTTGACGATCGGACATTTCAGTGCCAACTGGGGCTATTTCACGAGCGTGGGATACAACAACGCGCCGTTGCATGCTTTGCAGACTCCGAACGGGGTCTATGGGACTCTCGCCACTCATCCCGTGTCCACGCACCAGGCAGCGAATTATTGGGTAGACGTAGTCTTCAAGGCTACGTCCTCGACCGCTCCGTCGATCAGTTCACAACCAGCGAGCAAAACAGTTACCCTCGGCCAGACAGCTTCTTTCTCTGTGACTGCAACGGGCACGGCTTCGCTGAGTTACCAGTGGCAGAAAAACGGCGCGGCGATCAGCGGCGCCACCTCGTCCAGCTACACGACACCCGCGACTACCAGCATAGACAATGGCGCGCTGTTCGCGGTTGTGGTCAGCGACAGCGTGGGCAAAGTCACCAGCAACTCGGCAACGCTGACAGTCAACAGCGCCCCGTCGATTACCACGCAACCACTCAGCCAGACGATGACGGCAGGCCAGACTGCATCCTTCGCGGTTACCGCGACGGGCACTGCCCCGCTTTCCTACCAGTGGCGCAAGAACGGGACACCGATCAGCGGCGCAACTTCCGCGAGCTACACAACCCCGGCTGAAACTACAGCCGACAACGGTGCGCAATTCATGGTCGCGGTCAGCAATTCAGCGGGCAGCGTGACCAGCAGTGCCGCGATCCTCACAGTGAGTGCTTCCACCCTGGTGCTCAACGTAAGTCCGACCAGCTTGAGCTTCGGAAATATTGACACGGGTGCCGCCAGCACACTTGCTGCGACCCTCACAAACTCCGGCAATTCCAACGTTACGATTTCGGGCGTCGGCACTTCCGGCGCGGGCTTCGGCGCCAACAACGTGTCTTCCGGCACGGTACTGGCTCCCGGACAGTCCGCTGTCTTGAACGTGACCTTTGCCCCGACGTCGACGGGCAGTGTGACTGGCGGCGTTACGGTCACTAGCAACGCCACCAATTCTCCAGCAACCATTTCCATGACCGGGTCCGGCGTGCAGTCGAATTTCAGCACGTGGGTGGCCCCAAGCCTGATCAGAGTGGGGCAAACGGACACTCCAGGAACACTTTCTTCCATAGCTGTGTCTGGAGCACGCGGTGAGACCGTGGACACGCAGGTTGTGGTGCAAGGCCCGGCCGGCGGCTTGTCCAACATTAACGTGAGCGCGACCGCACTCACGGGTCCCGGCGGAGTCACTATCCCTGCCGCGAACGTGACGCTCTACCGCGAGTACTACCTCAGCGTCACCGGTACCGCGAGCTACGGCGGCGGTAGCAATCCGCCGCTCGGCTCTGGAACTTATGCTGAGCCGCTTATCCCCTTTAGTGATCCAGAAACCGGCGCAGCGCTCTGTGGAAGTTCGGCCACTCTTAAAGCCTGCAACGCAAGTGTCAGCGCGGGACAGAATCAGCCTTACTGGATCGACATTTCGATTCCGCACGGTGCGACGAACAGCCCGGCGGGAACCTACACCGGAAGCGTCTCGATTTCCTCCTCTCAGGGAACATCGACGATTCCGGTCACACTGACGGTGTGGAACTTCGAACTTCCGGTGCAGCCTTCGGAACTTTCTCTGTGGACGCTCTGGCCGCCTGCAGCGGGAAATACCACCACCACTTTAGCGCGCGCCTTGATGCGCAACAAAGTGATGAGCTGGTACGACGTGGCGAGCAACTCCCCTTCCGACGTGACCGGCATGGGGCTGAATCGCTCCGGACTGGACAATTACTACTACATTGGCATCCAGTGCAATGGGGTCTACAGCAGCATTCCTTCGACCAGCCAAATCAATACTGCGGCGGCAAATTTCCCTGCTGGCCTTGGCCTGGATTTCTACATGGCCGACGAATTGAATGGCTGCACCGGCGACTACTCCGACATCCAAACCCTCGGCGCAAACGCTCATGCGGCGAATCGCAGCGTGAAAACGATGATGACCCTCAACGCGACGGACCCGAATCTGTACGGTTCTGTTGATCATTGGGTGCTACTCGATTCCATGCAACAGTGGCCCGCCTTGCCGTTTACCAGCGGGGGCGACCTCTGGAGCTATACGAGCTGCAATGCCGGCTACGGAAACACTCCGGAATGGATGGTGGACTATCCTCCAATCAATGAACGCATCCAGGCGGGATTCCTGAACTTCGCACAGGGCGCGACGGGGCTGCTCTACTACCGCGCTGACGGCTGGACCGCCGGCAACGCCATCGGCAGCTGGAACAACGTGGACACAACCGCTTGCGGCGGCGGCTTGGGCAGGCCGGGTGACGGAATCTTTCTGTACCCCCCTGCACCGATCGCGTCAACCGAGTCCGCACCCGGGATACGCTTGAAGGCCATTCGCGACGGTATTCAGGACTACGAATACGCGCAGATGCTCAAGAACCTGGGGCAGATCAGCGTGGTGGACACCACTCTTCTTCCAATCGCGACGAGCTGGAGCAATTGGAACCACGACCCGAACGCGCTCGAAAACGCGCGGGCACAACTGGGGCAACTGCTTCATCAGCTGGCCCCATGACGAATTGGTTTCCGGCAGTTTGAAACCGATTAAAGTTGTTTTCTGATCGGCTGAAGGGTCTGTGCGGCGGATCTGCTGAAATGCGGAGACGCCACACAGACTCCAAGGCCCGATTCGTCGTTTCAGGAAAGGCGGTGGACATCCTAAATGCTCCGGCCGAATCCGATTAAGTGGAAACCGCCGAACCAGCGCGGTTGCGGCTGTTCGAGGTGGGGGAATTCACCTGTCCCTGTCCGGCCAGCCTGTAGGTTGAGGGCTGGTCCGGCCATTGTTTCGCGGCTGAATGAGAGCGAAATTCCGCGGCCAACTGCCCCATCGTCAAACACCGCACCTCCTCATTCCTCACCAAAACGCCAAGCTCTTCCAGAAAACGCGCCACAACGTTTTCGACTCGTGGCCACTCCGCATAAAGATTTTCGGGATGAAACCACACATGGAAAACCCCACGGCTGAGGCGTACGCGCTCCAATCCCTTCCTCAATCGTCGCAATCGGCTGGAATCCGGGATGTACTTGCGCCACCCGGCCGCGTAACGAATCAGGAGCGAACCGGGAATCGAAACAATTCCCTCCTTGAGCGAAGGCTCGATCATGCACGGTGAACTGCCCGCAAAATCCGCCCAGATCATGCCGAGGGAATTGAGCATGCTGTTCGAAAACCGCATTGGCAACCGATCCACATCTCTAAAACAAGTGAACCCCGCGTCGCGCAGCTCCGCGAGGTACGCCACCGAATTGCGCGGAAAAACGAACGAAGATTTCGGGATTCCAAGTTCCTTCGCGATCTGGGCGCAATAGCGATACTCGGCAATCGCGCGCTCCCGCGTCATCCCGCGCTCTTCAAATGGGACATGCGAAAACGAATGAAAACCGATTTCCTGCTCCGGCTTTGCCTTGCGGATCATTTCCACCAGGCTTGCGCCGAACCATTCGGGGTGAGTCTGTTCATCGCCTTCTTTCGGAATATAGCTGAACCACGGTTTTGCGAAGTGAGGATAGCGTACTTCCGGCAGTCCGGAGACGTCAGGCAAGGATCGCCGCATCATCGCGCCAACAATAGCCCACGTCGCGGAGAGACCATTCTGCGTAAGGTGCTTCAATAAATTGGGCGCGCCGATGTCATGGGTCCACCGGCCCATTTTGAGCAGGTCATCACCATAGGAAAGGTCGAAGCTGCCCCAACTGAGCTCCAGATCCAGACTGATGACAACGGTCGGTCGGGTCATTTAACCTCCAATCTTGATGGCGGGGACTACGCGGGCCAGGCGCCAATTGTGTTTTCGGAGCGCGCGTTGCGCCTGACAGAAGGCCTGATTCGCCGAACGTTCCTTTCCCCACGATTCGCGGCGCGGGATTTTGTAATGCATTGTCTGGGGAACCTTTGCATTCGAGTGCGGCTGCCGGCACATGGTGGCTTCCTTTCTCCATGAAATCGGAACAGGAATCTCGCTTTACCGCTCAACTCTTGGCGGGACATCTCCGCGCAGCCGGAGCACTCTTTCGCAAACCCGCGAATGCGTTGTAAATGTGCTTGAACGCGAAGATAGGCAGATCCATCAGTGCGGGCAACGGGTCATCCGCAGCGACCAGCGCAAATTGCAGCGGACCATGCAAAGACTGCAGATACTCCCGCAATTTCAGTCGCCCGCGGAGCATTTCCTGAAACGCAGCCGGAACATCCGTGCTCATGCGAACCCATCGCACGCCCGCGGGCGCCCTCTGCTGCTCGACTGGCATGCCTTGCATCATTTTCCAGAGCAAATAAGGAAAATCCATCCCGGCTCGGCCGCCGAGCGGCGACCACGTCCAAAGTCTGGGATTGATATCGAGCAGTTTGAACCGCCCATCGCGGAAATCGAATTTGTATTCGACCTCCACAATTCCGGTGTACCCGATAGCCGCCAGCAATCGTTGCGAAGGCGCGACAATCTCCGGAACATCAAGCGTCTCGACAAACGAACTCGAATATCCGAAATCAATCGGGTATTGCCTGGTGCGGCGCGCGGTGAGAGAGGCAATCGTTTTACCTTCGCAGCACAGCGCCGCAAACGAGAATTGCGACTCGCCATTGCCGGGAATCATTTCCTGAACGAGAATCAAATCAGGTGGCATCAACTCCCGGGCTTCGCGATACCTGACCAGCAGCTCTTCGTGGTTCGCTACGCGCCACGCCTTGTCCTCCGTAAGGCGGTTGATCGATGAATGAGCGGCTGGCTTCAGAATCGCCGGAAATTCGCACTTCACGCCGTCAAGGTCAGCGTCCGTGAGCGGATAAAACGTTGCCGGGTAGTCGACTTTTTGGTCGGCTGCCAATCGATAGGTAAGCCGCTTGTCGTAAGCCCAACGCAGGACATTCCACGTTGGAGTCGACACGCGGAATCGCCGCGAGAGTTTGGAGTGGAAACGCGAGAGTAAAGCAGCCGATTTATCGCTGGTTGGAAATAGCACCCACTGGTCGAGATTATTGCGCGCGGCAATCTCCAACAGATATTCGACCTGGGTTTCGTCATCTCCCGTCGGCCACGGTAAAGTCCGGCGTGTGTAACGGGAGAAGCTGGCCAGCCTGATGTTGGGTGGGGACACCACCCAAACCGGCACTCCATTGCGGCCCAAACTCCTCGCGATCGAAAGACCGTTCAGGTTTCCGCCGACAACCAATGCACCTGTCGTTTCATTCATGATTGGCATTTCTTTCGAATCGCTTTTCGCCGGACGCTCTGAGCTCAAGCGTGTTAATCATGCGGGCGCGACAATTCCAGCCCAGCGACCATCGGTTCGCCGGCTCGCACGCGATTGCCTGCTGCCTTGCGGGCGACGAATCGCATCAGCGCGCGTGAAGAATAGTGCGTGCCTACAACGAACTGCATCAACGGGCCGAAACTCCAAACGGCGGGCGCTCCCAGGATGTGCAATCCCGGGAAGGATGTTTCGAACCCCTCAGTGAGTCGCGGGTATCCCTGGTGGCGGCGGATGGAACCCGCGAGTTTGGGAGCGAGGAAATCATACTTGGATACGTCCACGCGATACCCGGTTCCCAGGAAAACGTGGTCGACCTCTCTTTCGCTTCCATCATCCAGTCGCACTTTAATGCGCTCGCCCTTCACAGCGGCGGAAATCGCCGTGCGCCCAAGGTGCATCGGCACGTCTTTAAGCCGGTTCACCAGCCATCGAGCCCCAGCCGGCCGGATCGATCTCTTTCTCAACCAGTCCTGGATCGGCCGCGAGAAGCGCCGCACCAGGTCCGGCCGGGCCACAATCTGGCTGATGCCGGCGGGACCCACGTCCGTCGGTGCGTAGAGAAGTTTTGAAATTTTCGGCCCGAAGCCGCGGTGAATCGTTCGCGACACCACTCCGCCCAGCCAGCGAATTTGGCGAGCGCGAGCGACTATTTCGACACTGGCGCCGCTCTCGTGCAGTAGAGCCGCGGATTCCAGCGCGCTCTGGCCGCCGCCGATCACCAGCACTTCTCTTCCGGTGAACCTTTCGAAATCGACGTGCTCCGAAGTGTGTGTCGCCAACGCAGCCGGCAAATTGTCAAATTCCGGCGGACGCCAGGTGAACGAGGAAATGCCGGCGGCAATCACCACGCGGTTGGCCAGCACCGACTCGCCGTCTTCGAGAATGAGCCGGAATCCGCGCGCCCCTGGTTCTACACTTACAATCTTCCGCCGGTCGAGATCCGGAACGGAATGTTGCTGATGCCACAGTCCGTAATTCACGAACCGGTCGAGCGGGACCGGGCTTGAAAAGTAGTTGCGGCTTTCCTTTCGAAATATATCCAGCGTCAGCGACTGGTTCGGGTCGGCAATATGGCTGGCCTCCCAACCCGAACGCAGCAGCATGCCCTTTGGCATGTTGCGTTGCCAGAAAACCATGGGTTCGCCGAACGTGCGTACGTCCAGGCCTTTGATCGCGTGCAAGTGAGCCGAGGCGGAAATGCCGTATGGCCCAGCACCGATAATCGCAATGTCACACCCTGTCATTGTTCGCTCCTGTCAGAAATGAAGTTTGGTAATTCCTGCAATGATTTTGCGGTCCTGAGGAAACTTTTCGAAAAATCCAGAATTGGCCGGACAAGAAACAATCGCTAGGGATGTGCAAGCTGTTGGAGTTGCTGCCCGAATTTCTGCCGGACACCTTCCAGGTCGCCCGGGTCGTGGCTCCACTTGGTCCAGCTCGCGGCAATCGGCTTAAGAACGAACTCCACGTACGAGGCCTGCCCCTGATTCTTGAGCATCTGCGCGTATTCGTAGTCTTGAATGCCATCGCGGATGGCCTTCAACCGTATCCCCGGGGCAGGTTCGCTGGACGCAATCGGACCCGGCGGGTAAAGGAAAATCCCGTCGCCCGGCCTGCCCAAGCCGCCGCCGCAAGCGGTCGTGTCCACGTTGTTCCAGCTGCCGATGCTGTTGCCGGCGGTCCAGCCGTCGGCGCGATAATAAAGAATCCCGGTGGCGCCTTGCGTCCAGTTCAGAAATCCCGCCTGGATGCGCTCGTTGATCGGAGGATAATCCACCAGCCACTCCGGCGTGCTGCCGTACCCGGTATTGCAACTCGTGTAGCTCCAGAGGTCGCCTCTGCCGGTAAAGGGCAACGTGGGCCACTCTTCTACTGAATCGAGCAACACCCAGTGGTCAATGACACTGCGCCCGTGGCCATCATCGAAAAGTTTCGCGTCGGGCGCGTTGACCGTCAGTATGGTTTTCACAGTGCGGTTTGCTGCATGCACACGGGAAGCAATGGTTTTCAGAGCTGCATAGCCCTCGGGACAGTCATTCAGCTCATCTCCTACATAAAGATCAAGCGGCAGGGTTTCTGGAAACTTTGCGGCCACGGAATCGATCTCAATGGCGGATGGAAAGTTGCTGTGCGAGCCGTTGCACTTCACCTGGAAATGGAAATAGCCGTCCAGGCCAGAGCGGTTCAACCCGGAACTGAATTTGTCCGACGATGCGTTCGCGGCTTCGTCGTACCAGCTCATCACTTTGTTGCGCATCAGCGCTCGAGCGACACTGGAAGTCGTATTCCCCGCTGAAGGCGGCCAGAGCGTCCAGAGAGAAAGTTCCGAAGGCTGCGTGGGAAGTTCGAAATTCCAGACCGTAAGCGCGACAGGAATCGTTACCGTGCCTTGCGTGGAAGTGATGGAGATGTTGCCAGTATAGCTTCCCGAGGGACTGGTCGCGGTTCCGTGCGGGATTGCGATATCGATCCAGTAAGGCTGATTCTCCCCCGCGGTGATGCTCGCATTGCAGGCTTTGAGAGCGGCTGAGGTTCTGCACAAGAGTGCGCCTGTTTCCGGATCATTGAAGGGGATCAGCGGCTCCGCATAAGTTCCCGAACCAAGCGGTGGATTGCTGCCACCGCCGTAATTGGCCGTGCCTGTGACGGTCACATAGTATTCGCGGTACAGTTTTATGTTTGACGCAGGAATCGTCCCGCCGCCGGGAGCGGTGAGATCTGAGGCGCTCATGTTCACATTGGTCAACCCGCTGGCCGGCGCATGCACGATGATCTGAGCATCCACGATCTCCCCGCGTGCCCCGGAGAGGTCAATGGAGGAAACCATTCCCGGGGCTTCCGTTTTTCCTACCCGGACCAGACCTGATGCCACCCAAACAGGAAAGGCCGCAACCGATGATTTATTCACTCTTATTAAAATCAAAATGACCACCAACGCTGCTGCCAATAACAGCGGCACCTTCCCGGGTTCAAAAGTCCACTGTCCGTAACCTCTTCTCCGCCGGAGAAAGTCAAAGTTAGTGTTCATGAGCATCATTTTTCCGGCGACTAATTTTCGTGCTGGGAAAGAACGGAGGACTGCGGCATCTCTGCACCTTGCAAAACTTTGAGATATTCCCGGCGTAGCGCCACCCAGATCAACTCCTGTCGAAATTTGCGTTTCACTTGTTCCTGCCCCGCGAGCGAGAGGTTCCTCGCCAACGCTTTGTCTTCGATCAGCCTGCCAATCGCTTCAGCGAGCGCGGAAACGTCACCTACCGGAAAGAGCAACCCGGTCACGCCATCCTCCAGCAAATCCACAATTCCGGTCGTCGACGCGCCGATCACCGGCTTTCCCGCCGCGTGTCCCTCCAGAATCACCGTGGGCAGTCCTTCGCGGTGGCTCGGCAGGATCAGAACGTCTGCCATCGCGTAGTACGGAGCAGGGTCGTTTATAGGTCCCGCCAGAATCACCCGCTCGTGGGCCTCAAGGCGTTTGCGCACATCCTCTGGCAGAGGATCGCCGTCCTCAAAGCTCCCCACTAGAAGCAGACGAAGCTGTGGCGCTCGATTCTCAAGTTGCAAAAAAGCTTCCAGCAGTTCGCAAATGCCTTTGTCGCAAGTCAGCCGCCCGACGAACAGTGCCACTGGCGCATCCCCGGGAATGCCGAACTCCCGTCGCAACTCGGCCGCACGCCTTATCCTTTCCGGCGTGGGCGCGAACCGCGAGACATCCACGCCATTGCAGCTTCCAGCGCCGAATACCACGGCCCTCTCTCGATCAACAAGGCCGCTCGCAATCGCCTTCTCTCGCACGCTGTGGCTGACGCACACGACGCGATGAGCAAAACGGCAGGCAAGGCGCTCGGCAAAGATCAACAATTTGCGCCTCAATCCAGTGGTGGTCTCAAAGCGCAGTCCGTGAAGTGTGTAGAAGCGGCAAGGAACGCGAGTCAGGCACGCCGCAAAGCCGCCGAGAAGTCCTGCCTTGGGTGTGCCCACATTGGTGACCGTGGGACGTAACGTTCGCAGGATGCGCCACAAACGCCAGGCGGAATGAATGTCCCGCACGGGAGAAATTTCGCGCTCCATGGGAACTTCCAGGACCCGCACGTTCTCGGGCCGCGCCACTTCCCACTCACCGTAACGCTTTTCGGGGCAGAGGACGGTCACGTCAAAGCCCGAGTTCTGGAAATATTCCGGTTGGCCCTGCAGGAATCCGACGGCGATGGAAGAATTCACAGCAATGACCAGCCGTGGCCGATTTGAATTTGTTTTCATGATTTCACTGCGAGCACTGAATTTACCGGGCAAATTGCGAAAGGCCAGACGAAGGCGCTTCTCGCTGTGTACCAGCTGCGGCTTTGGCATAAATTTTCTGATAACTCTCCACGATCGCGGGCAACGCGAAATGCCGTTGCACCCGGTCCCTGGCCGCGATTCCGAGGCGCCGCCGAATGACAGGCCCCGCGTCAATCAGCGCACGCCATGCCTCGGCCAGTGCGTGCGGGTCCTCGGGTGCAACGACGCTGCCCGTGTTTTCCACAATTAATGCCGAGTCTCCTACATCGGTAACCACGCAAGGCGTTCCGCAGGCCATGGCCTCGCCGACCACAATCGGAAACGCTTCGCTGCGCGACGCCGTAGTGGCGATATCCATTCCAGAGAAGAGGCGGGAAATGTCCTGTCGCAATCCCAACAGATGACAACGCTCGCGAATTCCGGCAGAATCGATCCATCCCGCCAACTGCCTGTTTTCCCAGGTAATTCCCATCCCAAAGAGCAGGAAGTGCACCTCGGGCATCAGTCTGTGCAAACGCTCGGCGGCTTGAATAAAATTGCGATGATCCTTGTGCGGATGAAAGCGAGCCGCGATTCCGATCACTATCGCATCCGCAGGGATTCCCAGCTCCTCGCGCAACGATTCGCGGGCCGTGGGGTCGGGCTTCACTTGTTCCAGATCGAAGCCGTTGGGAATTACTTCCAATTTTTCGGCGGCGTAACTGAGCTTCTTGTGGGTGCGCAGCGACGCTTCCGAGCAAAACACGATTCGGGCGGCGAATTTTCGCGACAAAAGAGCGCAAGCGCGATTGACCAGCATGGTGCGGCGCTTATCCACACGGGGGTCATACGCATTGTGGTGAATGGCCCAGACCACCGGCACATTCCCCGCCATGCGCGCCGCGAGCGTGCCAATCAGGTTCGCGTGATACATCCATGTATGAATAACGTCGGGCTTCGATTCGCGAATCCACTGCGCCAGGCGCCCCACCAGCAGCGGATTGGGAATGGCCTTCTTCATGCCGAGTGTGCGCACGCGCACCCCGATGGAATCCATTCTCTCCGCCAGGTCCAGAATCCCGGTCAGCGAAACGATTTCATTTTCAAACCGCGTCCCGTCCATTCCGGCCGCGATCCGGCACAACATGTTTTCAGCCCCTGCCGGACCCAGCGTCGTAATGATGTGCATCACCTTGATCATGTTCGTTTTCATTCTTCTCTCAGAAAACTCAGCGCTGGTGGATTCCCGATCCTTCTTCGGCTGGAATCGCAGGTCCTTGGAACATGCTCCGTACATGCCTGCGCGGTGACTGAGCCAACAGATCTTCGTACACTTCCTCGTAGGCCCGGACCATATTCGACACGTCGAAGTTTTTTCTGGCGCGGCTTGCGGCGGCTGCTCCCATCGACTCCCGCACCGCTTGATGCTTCAGGAGGGAGTTCATCGACTTGGCGAGCCCGTGAAGATCTCCCAGCGCCACCAGGAATCCTTCTTCCCCCGCTTCAAACAGATTCGGCACACCGCCGGCCGCGGTGCTGACGATCGGCAGCCCGGAGGCCATGGCTTCCAGGACCGAGAGCGGGTTACCTTCGTAGTCCGAACTCAGCACAAACACATCCGTTGCGCCTAGGACGTCAGGAATATCGCTGCGCAAACCAAGAAAATGAACTTTTCCTGCCAGATTGAGATTCCTCGCCTGCTCCTCCAGATCCGTCCGCAACTCTCCCTCTCCCACCAGAACCAGATGCGCACGCGGATCGGCCGCCGGGCCCGTGGCGAACGATTTCAGCAGCAACGCATGGTTTTTCTGCGGAGCGAAGCGCGCCACGCAGACAAAGAGAATATCGCTGTCTTTGAATCCCTCTTTTGCCCGCCACTTCTTCCGCGGAGTCTGGGGATTCGCATAAATGTCCGTTGGAATGCAATTCGAAATCACACCGCAGCGTCGGATTCCATATAGGCTCTCCAGGCTGGCCGCCACTTCTTCCGCCACGGCGATTGGCTTCACTCCGTGAGTGAGCGCGTAACGCTGAATCAGGCGCGCGCGCGGTTCAATCTCGCGTTCCGCAAGATTGTGGACCGTGTGCACCATGGCTACGCATTTCATCAGCAACATGGAAGGCAACGCGTAGCGAAGCACGTGCAGGTGTGTGTGGATTACATCCGGATCGTACTCCTTGAGAACGCTGTTCAGCCGGCTATAGACGTGGTAATCGAATCCTGGATGCTTGCAAAGATAGCGTGCCTCGATTCCCGCTTCTTCCAGCATGCGGTCGAGGTCGCACCCCACGCGTCCCGACAACGAAATCACTAGCGTTTCATAGCGCAGGCGGTCCAATCCCCTTGCGAGATGAACGGCAACGCGCTCGGCGCCGCCAGGGCTCAGCAGCGGAACGATCTGGGCTACTTTGATTTTGTTCATGTTTTCAGCTCGCCAGTCTGGACCAGGACAATATTCAGGAGAAAAACGACCATCCCTGTTTCCGTGCGGAAACTCCAAGTCCCATAATGCGGGCGGAATTGGGAACCGCATTTTGGCGCGGGCGGGCGAATGCTTTCACGTCGCGCTGCATCTGAAGAATGCTTCCGCATTGCGCCATCAAAAGTCCGAAGAAAAACCAGGTTGGTTTGCGCATTTCCCAGGTCAAGCTGGAGACGCCGACCACCCATACCGCGAGAGACACAATCCACAGCCGCTGCGGAAAAGGCGGCATGCCCCTTAGCGATACCGCCAGGGCGCCCAGCATCCCGCAAAACACAGCGAAGCCAAGCACGCCTTGCTCGACAAGCACCGACAAAAACGTGTTGTGAGCGGGTGGCGCTGGATCCGCTTCCCCCATGCGAATCGGCTCTGCCAGTTCGCGGCTGACAATGACGCGAAACGCGTTCGCTCCAATGCCCACGAAAGGATGCACGCGAAAAATCTCCCAGCCCGCTTTCCAGATGATCGTGCGGCCGGTGAACGTCCCCTGCTCGAATTCAGTCGGTACCGTTGCCAGGCGTTCCCACGACGTCTCGGGAACAAAGAAAAGAATCCCCCCGATGAGCAGAATCACTGTCAGCAGAAGTGCAACTCTTTGCCGCCCACCCAGGCGCGCTTGCGTCAGCGGAACAATCGTGAGCGCCACGACCGTAGCCAGCGTGGCCCCTCTCGATGCCGTAAGCAGAATGGTCGTTCCCGCGAGAATTAGGTGCACCCTGTAGAGCCACACCATCCGCCCGTGATTCTGAATCAGCAGGTAGTACGACATCGGAATGCTCAGGGCCATGATCAGCCCCAAGTCATTGGCATCCAGTTTGGCGCCGGCGTAACGTTGGTAGACCGATTCCTGGTGAGAAAGAAAAAGGTATAAGGTGTCTATCCCGGATACAAACGTTCCGAATACGTAGGCACGCATCAGATGCATCTGCTCCTGCACGCCAGGGGCGAGCTCCCAGATGAGCCACACCATGATGAACAGTTGGACGTAGGAGAATGCTTCGGTCAGCGTACCCTCGGGGTACAGGCTCCACAAGTAGCTCAGCACCGCCAGCACAACAAACAACGCCATGACGATGTGACCGAGCGCGGGTCGCCTGACTCTTCCGCGTTCGACGACAGCCAGCACTCCCAACCCCAGGGTCACTATCCCGATCAGTCGCACGCTGGTGCCAAACCCGGAAATCGTGATGGCGTCTTCCCACGGCATCGCGAACACCAGCAGCCACAACGAGCCAAAGGCAATTTTGCCCAGCGTAGAAAGCTGTTCGGTCCCTGCAAGGAGGCGGGCCAATCGACCGCCCATCGAACGCTGCGAAGTTCCTGGGCGGCGCAGACTCCTTCCTTGCGCTCGTCTCTGCCCCGCCACAAACCCGCGCATTGTTTCGGGAACGATTGCGCCACGATGTTCCGGGAATGCGCTGAATTGTCCCTGCTCCGTCACGCTTCACTCTCTCCGAATTTCGAACGGATTTGCATCGATTGTGTCATGCCGCTTCAAGCGTTTCCGTGCGCACAGTCGCTTTCGTTCGCATGCCGGCGGCGAGAATCACGGCACTCGCCACAAGCTGCACGATTGCTGCAATCAGCATCGCGAGGATCGCCCCGAGCAACCCCTTGCCGGCCACAAGCCAGTAGCACGCGACCACCAGGGTGACGTTGGCTAAAATATTCAGATACACCTGCGAGTGATAAAAACCCGCCGCTGTCATCCCAAATCCCAAAAATTGCGCCATGAACAAAACGGCGCCGGCCGCCATGATCCACGGGAGAAGGTCCGCCCGCTCGACATATTCGGGCCGGAAGAGGAGAGCGAGAATCTCGCGTCCCGCGAATTTCGAAATGAGAATGCCGCAAACGCCAAGGCCCGCACCGCAAGTTAGGAGCACAACGAGCAGCGAGCCAAAAACCTTAATATTTCTGCTAGCGTATGCCCTTGACAAGCGGGTGAACGCAGACTGCCCGAGCGAGACCACGGCCATGTTGCCTACGGAGATCGTCAATCCAAGCGCGGAAAAGATTCCAAGGTCACGTTCACCAACCCACTGCTTGATGAAAAAGCTGGGAATGCTGGAATTCAGCGTGGTCAAGAGCACGACGATTCCAAGCGGAAGGCTCCGCCACAGAAGCTCGCGCTGCTCGCTGGCATCAAATCGCGGCGCCAACTCCCGGTTCAACAAATACCATTTGGTTCGCGACCGCGGAATGTGCGTCCCCTCACGGCTGTCATACGCAAAGAGCACGATGGCACGCGCCACCGCGACGCCTGCGATTCCCCAGACCACACTCCTGGTAACATAAGTAGCCGCCGCCAGCGCGAGCACGGACAGTACCGCCCGGACCATCAACGACTTGGAAATCTCGGCCATCCGGTCGTGCAGTTGCAGCCTGGCATAGTACACGTCACTGATGGTTTCGATTCCGTACGCGACCCCCACCATCAAAACCACTTCCGTCAGCTCCCAGTCATATTGCAGGAGCCGCGTGATGCCGAAGATAACTACGAATGCTGCGAGAGTCGTGAGCAGGCGAAGGCTCAGGTAATGGCCAAACTGCGCGCCGTCGCGCGCGCTCGAATTCATCACCGACCGCAACTGCATATTCGCCAGCATCATCACGGGATAAACCAGGGCGAGCCCTAGTGCATACTGCCCGACGAGTTCCGGCCGCACCAGTTTCGTCAGAAGTACCAGAATCGCGAATTGGCCGGCGGCATAGATAGCGTTCCCCGCGAATGTCCAGCTGAAATCCGTGCACAGCGAGGAACGCTCGCCTTGCTCCAGGGCGAACACGTTGGGAGCTTCAGTGCTCACGGGTCCGGCTCGTTTTTTCTTTTTGTGCTTGCCACCGAATCCATCTTCACCTTCTGCGCAAATTCACCGGTCTTGGCAAGCCCTACTTTTGTGCCGCCACTGTTTCGCGCGCCCTGACCCTTTCAGGAAGATCCTCTGCCAGCGCCGATGTAAAAATCACGGCCCCATCCCGATTGAGGTGCATTCCATCCGGTTGGTAGAACTCCGCTGAAAGTGTCGCTGGATCGATCGGGACCGAAACATCCACGCCCGCGGCCTGTGCAGCGGCGGCCATTTGGTTGACTGCGTTTTCGGAATCCAAAGTCGGCGGCACAAGCAGAATCAACCTGGCTCCGTTCGCTTCGCACAATTCCCGCAGCCTCTGCAGGCGCGGAATCGATATCTTCGCGAATTCCCTTCCCTCCGGAACGGCTGGCTTTTGATTCACCAGCGAAAAAAGATCTTCCAGATGCGGCACCAGGTGATTCAGGATCTGCAATCGAATCGCGCTTCGCGTATCCCAGAAAGTGCTCGAGTGCGCCAGCAGCAGATTGCTGGTCGCCGTGCGATCAAGTTTCAAGTCGGAGGTCACCGCGAATGTATCCCGCGCGTTGAAAAACATCATCGGCACATAATCCTGGCGCACGCCGTTCTCCAGAAAATAATTCACGCCGACACCGAGGACCACCGCCTGCGGCCTCGCTCCGCGCAGAAACAGCCCGTGCAGCGCATAAAGCCAGTCGTAGTAGCCCGTCGCCTCCAGAAAAATGGGGTAGAGTCGCATCCTGGAGGAGGTCATTTCCTGCAGGCGGTTCACTTGCACTCCGTGCAGCAGCAGCGAATTGCCGACCATCAGCACGCTCGGCGGTTCACCAGCTCCAGCGGGGCGCATCTTCAGCGCCTCGTCGTACTGTCGTGAAATCCGCGCATAAGTCGCCGACTGGTGCTTCAGCAGATAAACCGAAGCAATTTCGAACACGAGCATGAGCAGCACGCAGATCACTGCGAGTGCCTTCGCATACTCCATAGCCTTGGACTTAGAATCGGAAATAGACGAAGGCATTCAGATTGCTCCCTGAAAAAAGTGCCAACACAACGAACGCGGCAGTGGCAAGCGCTGTTCGAAATGCGTAAGAAGTATTTGCGAATGGGTACTCCTGATTTCCGGCTTCCATCAATAGGTCCACGATGAACAAGGGTATGGAGAAGAGACTCAGCATCAGGAACGCCGTTGCGTATTCGCTCCGCCAGGCAAGATCAGAAAGTCCGCCCAAAAACTGCGTCGCCGCCACGAGCGACGGCGCACGGAAAAAAGCCAGGCTCAGGCAAAACACGTTGAAGGTCAAAATGCGTTGCCCCCAGGTGGACAGGAATTGGGCAAATCCGCGCGATTGGATGGTATCGCGGGACTCCTTTGCGGCCGGAAAAATTAGCCGCTCAAGGGATAGAACGACACCGTGAATCGCGCCAAAAATGACGAAGGTCCAGTTTGCTCCGTGCCAGAGCCCGGCAAGGACCATCGTCGTAATCAGATTCATGGAAGTTTTCCATTTGTCGCCGGTGCTGCCGCCCAACGGAATGTAGAGATAATCGCGCAGCCAAGTACTCAAGCTGATATGCCAGCGCCGCCAGAACTCCTGCAGCCGCTGCGAAAGATACGGCTGCCGGAAGTTGACCATGAAATGGAAGCCCATTAACTGGGCGCTGCCCCGCGCGATGTCGCTGTAGCCGCTGAAATCTCCATACACCTGCCATGCGAACGCGTAAGTCCCCAGGAGAACAACCCACAACGTCGGTTTCCCGAATTGTCCGCCAAACGCCGCGTTCGCCAGCACCGCGCAATTGTCCGCAACCACGCACTTGCGGATGAGGCCCGAGAAAATCAGCATGATGCCGTCAAAAATCCGGTCCGCGTCGAACGAACGCTCTCGCTGCACTTGCGGCAGCAAATGCCCCGGCCTTTGGATCGGCCCGGCGATCAAGTGGGGAAATAAACTGACGAAGAGTCCGTACTCAACAAACGACTTCGCCGGCTGCAGCCGCCCCTTGTAAACATCCACGATGTAGGCCACTTCCTGGAACGTGTAGAAGGAAATCCCCGGCGGAAGCAGGATGCGGATCAGCGGCATCGGAATATTGTGGAAGCCCAGCGTTTCCAGCGTCGCCGAGAACGAATCCACGAAGAAATTGAAATACTTGAACGTGCCCAGTATGGAAAAATTCAACACCAGCGAAAAAATAAACCACTTTCGGCGGTTCGTGTCGCCGCGTTCGGGATCGATCTTCTGCGCGATCAGGAAATCCGCGGTCGTGCTGCAGATCATCAGTGCAAGAAATCGCCAGTCCCACCAGCCGTAAAAAAAATAACTCGCCAGCAGCAGGAAAATATTCTGCTCGCGGTGATTCAGGCGCCAATAAATCAGCGCAACAGGGATTAAGAAAGCAAAATAAGCTGGGGAGTCAAAGAGCATGGTGAAAAATGCGTTTTCCTATTTGCAGGATTCTTTGCTGGGCAACTTCAACGTGGTCTTTCTGCCAAGCGCTGCCCGCAAATCTTCTAGAGAGATTCGCATTTCGCTTTGTTGAACTACCCTTTCGCAGTCGCGTGATAATCGGCGTACCCTCCATAGCCGTACGAGCCGGTCGTTTTGGGATCCCAACTGTTCAGAATCGTGCCGAGCACCCGCGTGCCGTCTTCCGCGAATCGCTGGCACGCGGAGAGCGCGCTCTCCGTCGTTGTTTGTCCCGCGCGGATCACCAGCACCACGCCGTCCGATAGGTGGCCCAGCACACGCGCATCCGCCAGATGGATCATCGGCGGCGCGTCCATCAAGATCATGTCGAACTCCGCTCGCAGCCTCTTCAACAGCGTGGACATGCGCGGTGAATAGAAAAGATTCGACGGCGTGACTCCGCAACTCCCTCCGGGCAGCAGATAAAGCCCCGCCACTTCCGTCTCGCGCACCAGGTGTGACACCGAAACATTTTCCAGCGCGCCATCGCCTCGCAGCACATCGCTTAAGCCCCAGTGGTTACCCACGCCAAATACGCTGTTCAATCTTGGGCGGCGCAAATCACCCTCGATCAGCAGCGCCTTGCGACCGATCTCCGCTACCGCGATGCTCAGGTTGCAAGCCACTGTGGTTTTGCCATCACCCGGGCAAGGACTGGTAATCACGATCACCTGCGGGCCTTCTCCATTTTCGTTGGGCAACAGAATCGAAGTCAGCGTAGTCCGTGCGCATTCCGCCACCATCGATGGCTTGCGTTTCCAGGTGGCAAGCTCCGGACCGTCCGATTTCCAGGCAGGGAGAACCGGAGCAGGGCGTCGTGGACGCAGACCGTTGGGGATCTGACGGGGGACGGCAGTTTCGTCCAACGGAATGACGCCCAGTTCGGGTAAATCCAAATAAACCTGCGCGTCGCCCGGAGCGCTGATCCTGCGGTTAACTCGTTCTCGCAGCAGCACAAATCCAAATCCAAAAAGTGCGCCGCCGCACAAGCCGATCGCCGAGTTCATCGGCAGGCTCGGGCGGTAGGGCAGCAGCGGCGGCCTCGCGCGGTCAACAACCATCACGTTGCTGTCACGCATGGCCGAAACCAGGCTGGCTTCCTTCACCCGTTGCAGCATCACTTCATAAAGGTGCCGGTTCGAATCCACGTCACGCTTCAGCGTGTCGTAGTGGATTGCCTTCTCGGATTGATCCGCCACCACCTTCGCCTGCTCGTCGCGCGCTTTAGTCAAAAGTGTCTCTCGGCGAAGCGCGGCCGAATATTCGTTGGCGACGCGGCGAACCACGTTCGAGCGTTCGCTCTGCATCGCCGACTTCAGTTCATCAATCTGGGCCTGCACGCGTTGAACTTTGTAGTGTTCCGGAGTCAGTGTGGCGCTAAGCTCGGCGTACTGCCGCTGCAAATCGGTCAGCCGCTGGCGATACTCGCGCATCGTCGTGTCGTCCAGAACTTCCGGCAAGGTATCCAGCGGCTTGCTCTTCGCCCCCTCCAGTTTCGCCTGGTTGGCGATACGGTCCGCCTGGGCCTTCGAAAGATCGTCCTGCAACTCTTTCAGCCGGCTCTCCGCAAGATTCTCTTTTTCCGAGGTGAACGACAACCCGGAGGTGCGCGCATACTCCTGCATCTCCGTCTCTGACTTTTCCAGCTGCGCCTTCATTTTGTCCAGGTGGCTCGTCAGCCATTCGGCGGTGCCCTGCGCCGACTTCCATCTTTCTTCCTGGCTCAATTCGATGAATTGGCTGACCAGCGTATTCGCGAAGTCGGCCGCACCCTTCGGATCGGGCGATTCGTAGGTCACCTCTAGCAAGCGCGAGTTGCCGGATGTGCGCACCGTCAAATTGCGCTCGATCTCCCGCATCAGTTTTTCGCGTTCCGGAAGACCCGAGGGGTCGGAGAATTGAAACATGCGGTGGATGCGCCACGTAAACGCCTGCAATCCGGATTTTGGCCGCTCATTCTGCAGCTTGAGTTTGTCAATCACGTGCTCCAGCAGCGATTCGCTTTGCAGCAGTTTGACCTGCGTCTCCACGTACGACTCCGGGGAAGCGTTGTTTCCGACGGTGTCGTTCGGGCCCTTCGCCTCCAGAAAGCTGGTTCCTTGAATTTCCAGGGAGGTGCGCACCCGGTAGATCGGTGTCTGGATCAGGCTGATCAAAATCGCGGCAACCAAACCCGCCGTGACAAAACTGAGCAGCGTCTTTCGATGGCGGAACAGAATCTGCCAGTGATCCAGAAGGCTGTCGTAGCCCGCAGACCCGCCCACCTCCGGCGAAGGCGTTTCCGCATGCTTGTACGGGGTGGGACGCTGCTCACTCCACAGATCAATCTCCATCGAGCGGCCATTTTTTCTCCGAATTGGAAATCCCGAAGCTCTCATTTCAGCCCCTTAAACTTGACCTCAAGGTATGCGCCAGATGGCTAGGCCAGTTCCTGTCTGAATCGCTGCTTCCAGCCCGCGCAGCGCCGCTTTCTTGCCCGTGCTGCCCGGTATGAACAAAATGTCTTCACCCTGCAGGGGCATGTCCGGCTTTTTCCCGTTCAGCGCATCCTTCACGTCTACGGCTACCTCTACTCGCTGATCGGCGTCGGGCTTCAGCCTCAGAATTTTGGCGTGGCGCGGGTCAGCTCCCGTATTCAGCCCCTCAGCCATCGAAAGCGCCTGCAGCACGGAGATGGACTGATGCTCGCCAAGAACGAATCCACCGGAACGATGTACCTCGCCGATCACGTAGACCATTTCCGCCTTCGGAACGGAAATAACGTCGTGCGGAAAAATCTGAATATTTTCTTCCGGTGTCTTGGCGTCCATGATTTTTCGCAGGTTCACCTCCGCCACGCTGTACTTGCCGGAAGCATCAGGCTGCGCGCCGGGCAAGGGGATGCAGCCCCACTCCTGTTGCCGGGTGATTCGAATGCTGTACCCGGCATCCTGTCGAATTCCGCCCGCGAGTGCCAGCATCTCCAGCACCGTCTTGTGCCCCTGTACCTGGTGGACGCCCGGAGAATTCACTGCTCCCAGCACAGAGACTGGCTGGCTGCGAACCTCCGCGACATTCACAACAACTTGCGGGTTGCGAATGTATTTGCTCAGAGCTTTGTCGAGCTCTTGCTCGGTCTGTTGCACGGTCATTCCAGCCACATGGACTGATCCGGCCAGCGGCACCGCAATGTCGCCCTCCCCGTCAATGCGAACCGGCTTGTTGGACATATCCGTCAGCTCCGGTCCGGAAATCTCCAATTGGTCGTCAGGTCCCAGCAGATACGTTGAGCGAATCTGGTTATCGCATTTGGCCTTCTGCTCGCCAGACGCGCTTGCGGGAGGATTTTGCGCGGCTGCGCCAGTGATCAAAAAGATGCCGGCCAAACCCAGCACCAGGAGTCTAGAGATGAACAACAGGCAAGCTGCCAGCCGAGTGAGTTTAGAGGTGGCCAGTGTATAAAAACCTTGTTGTCGACGATGCTGCCGGTTTATCAATATTCGCATTTTGTGTTCCCTGCTCATTTGGGCGGTCCTGTCTTTGCCTCTTTGCCGCAAACTCAGTCGGCCTTCAAGTTCTAACCGGAGCTTCGAACTGGGATGGATTGTCGGAACCCCGAACGAATCGCGGCGCCAGTTGGTTCGTAGACAGGCCTCTGGCTCTTTTCTTCTTCGCTTTGAGCCGGCCAGCCATTTTGAATATTCTCCACGCATGCCCCGACGGCATTGGAAAACCCAGTCGTCGTAAACGCATCGAGATCCATCCAAAGCTGCGAGACAGTGTTTTTTCGGTACAAAGTGAATCCGCCCAGCGACTTTCCATTTCGTTTCGTCAAGCTGAAGGTCAGGCTCCAAATTGCATCGCTCGGTTCCGGCAGTTGGTCCCAGAAGTATTGAACTTTGGACCTACTCACCATCTTGAACGGACCGAGATCCGCTTCGACCGGGAATCCCTTCGACAGGTAAACACCGAAGCCATCGAATCCGATCGGTTCCAGGCACTCCCGCAAAATATGGCAAAACTGCGGCAAGCTGGTGCAAGTCTCGAGACTCTCTGCGGTCCGCCGTACGCTGATGCCATTGGCGATCGCGTGGCGTTGATTCAAAGTGCGGCTGGCAACGCGTCCGAGTTCCAGGAACTCGTGGTACTTCAGCTGCTGCACTCCAATCAACACTCCAATTCCCACCACCACCAGGACGGCTGCCAGCGACGCCCCGCCGGGATTTAAGAGCAACAGGCTGAAGAGGCAAAAGCACGCACTCACGCTATACAGCAACAGCACGGTTTGCCGGTGCGAAATGCCCCGGCCAAGCAATTTGTGGTGAATATGCTCGCGATCGGGTGCGAACAAGCGCTTATAACTCAGGAAACGCCGCAGCACCGCGAACGCCACGTCCAGAATCGGTAGCCCCAAGGAAACCACGGGGATAGCCACCGCCACCATCGTCGGAGATTTGTGCGAGCCGGCGATGGCAATCGCACTGATCAGGAACCCGATCAGGAGGCTGCCGCAATCGCCAAGGAAAATCGAAGCCGGATTGAAGTTGTACCGCAGAAACCCGCTGATTGCGCCGGCCAGGGCGAGCGTAAGAATCAGCACAACTTCATTGTGGCCCAGCATTGCCACAACGCAGCTCACCAGAGTCGAAAGCAACGCCGACCCCGCCGCCAGCCCATCAAGGCCATCAATCAGGTTGAACGCGTTCGTAATCCATAGAACCCACACTATTGTCAACGGGAGCCCCACAAGCCATCCGAGATGCGGGTGGCCGGCAAGGATCGTCAGTTGGGAAATCCCAATGCCGTTGCAATACAGCAGCACCGCAGCGACTGCCTGAACGGAAAATTTGATATACGCGCTGAGCCCACAAAAATCGTCAATCAGCCCGAGCAGGAAAATAATCGTCGCCGGCCCCAGTATCTTCACTGTTAGCTGCGACAATGGAAATTCACTCATCCCGAAATGTTCCGGCACCCAGTGCGCCAGCAGCGCGATGCACCAGAGCGTCAGGAAAATTGCCACGCCGCCCAGCCGCGGGATGGGTCGCGTATGGATGTGGCGATCCGAGGCCGGAGGAGTGGCCCAGCCATGCCGGTTCGCATGATCGCGGACCATGCGCGTGAAAACTGCCGAGAGTAGAAGTGCGGCGAAAAATACAAGAAATTGCATGGTCTTCTCGAGAGCCGCTGGGAAGAATGGATTTTGGGTCGGTCTGTGCTGGTAGGGTTAGATCCGCCCTACCCTTGGGTTTCAACTCGTTCCATTACGTTATTGTGCGCAGCTCTGGACGAACCCCGCTTTCAATTGTTCAAAGGGTTCCGGCGTCAGGAAATTCCATTGTGGACCGATGATGCTCCGTGGGCCTGTTTGGATGTGCCGCCCGGATCCAGGTGCGATCAATTTCCACTGCAATCGAGCGCTGCAGCAATTGGACTGATAAAACCAGCTTCAATCCGGACTTGATTCTGACTACGATCCCGCTCATTCCCTGCAACGGCCCCGCTTCAATCCGGGCCGTCTGTCCCACCTGCAAGTAAGGCCACGGTATCGTCGGGAGCCCGCTGCTTCCCACACGGTGGATGGCGGCGATCTCTTCTTCCCCGACAGCAATCGGTGTTTTGCCGACGCCCACGATCTGTATCACCCCCGGTGTCATCAGCACCGGCAAGCGATTGTGCGGGTTCATCCGGCAGAAAAGATATCCAGGGAACAACGGCGCTTCGACTTCCTTCATCCGATCGGACCAGCGTCGCATGTATTTGCTGATGGGCAAAAAGCACTCGTAACCCGCATTTTCCAGTAGCAAGTTCGCTATCTTCTCTCTGCCTGTTCTGACCAGAATTGCGAACCACGGCCACTGTAGATTGCGATTTCCCATTTTGACTCCCCTAGAGAAGCTACCGCCGTTGGAGTCCCAGGATTCTCAGGACCTGGAATCGGCGAAGGCCTAGGTCCCCTCGAACGCATCTGTCAGCTCCGCTGACGAGGGGAAAACTTGGTCCGTGCGAAACCGTAACGGATGCCGAACCCCCTCACAATCCGGTCTTAACCCTAAATATGGGGCGGACAATTCCCGACAGCACGCCAACGTCATCCGCCCTTATCTGGGGTCGCTCTAGTTGACCAAACCGGCCCCAAAGAATCTCCCCGCTTCCGCCCGCCAAAAGCGCACGAACCTCGCGCGCGAGCGCAACGTGGATTTCGGATTGATCCTCGTCAAGTACGGGCTTGAGTGCATTCTCTTCCGGCTGAGCCGCTCCCGTCACCGCGACGTTTTCATTCTGAAAGGCGCGCTGCTCTTCGGGCTGTGGACGGAACAACGCTATCGTCCGACACGGGATGCTGATTTCCTCGCTCGCGGTGACAGCGCCCCAGAGCGCTTCGCCCATATTTTTCAGGAACTCTGCGTTTTGGAAGTCGACGAGGGCGGCCTGCGCTTCGATGCCGAGATCGTCGAAGCGGGACGCATATCCGAGGATGCCGACTACGAAAGCGTCCGGGTGACCTTCGTTGCGTATCTCGAACGCGCAAAGATTCCCATTCAGATTGACATCGTCACACCCGCACCTTCCGAGACCCGCTATCCCACGCTCCTAGAATTCCCTGGCCCGCGTTTGCTGGCCTATCCGAAAGAAACGGTCGTTGCCGAAAAACTCGTAGCGCTTGGATAGAGCGGTATCTTGCGGAAGAGTTGCCGGACCGTTACTTGACCGCGAGAAGCTATAAATCGTGGCTGACGAACCACATCAAACCGAAATGGGGCGAGTACCCGTTGCAACAAATTAAGCCACTGGCTGTTGAGTAGCGGCTTAAGGAACTCGACCTCGCACCAAAAAGCAAGGGACACTTGAAGAATCAAATGCGGATCGTCTTCAACTGCGCGATGCGATGGGAGTTGCTCCCGTACCAAGCCAACCCTATGGGCTTCGTGCGAGTAAAAGATGTTTCGAAGGGTGTACGCCAGTCAGTTGTGCTGACGATTGAACAGTTTCGACAGGTTCTCCAATATATCCCGGACCCCTATCGCACGATGTGCGTAGTGGCTGGGTGTCTGGGACCGCGGATCAGTGAGGTTCTCGGATTGCAATGGCATGACTTCAATTGGGAGACATGCCAAGTCCAGATTCGGCGGTCCTGGGTATTTGGCCACGTTGGCGAACCCAAAACGGAGTATTCAAGGAGGCCCCTGCCGGTTGACCTCCCATAGAGAAACTTTTGCGAGAATATCGGCGGATGCTCCCCTCCCCTCTTCAAGTAAGCGCGTGGGTATTCGCAAGTAAACGTACGGGAATGCCCTCGCACCCTTGGAGCGATCAACGTCGCTGGCTGCTCCGTGCGGGAGAAAAGGTCCGAGTTGGGAGACTCGGTTGGCATGCATTTCGGCACACGTATTCGACTCTGCTCAACGAGCACGGCACGGACGTTAAGATTCAGCAGGAACTGCTTCGTCATGCGGACATCCGCACAACGATGAACATCTATATCAGGGCTGTACCGGAACGTCAGCGAAAAGCGAACAGCATGTTGGTTCGGCTTTTGCTGCCAGCAGGAACATGAAGGGGTCGAAGTGTTCCCTCATGTTCTCTGGGGCGGAGGCCAAGTGTCTAAGAGGAAATTAGATATGGCGGAAGCGTGTGGGAGTCGAACCCACCATTCGACCCGCGAAGGGCCGAATCGCCGGCTTTGAAGGCCGGGAAGATCACCGGACCCCTTTCGCCTCCGAGGAGAGTATAGGGTCAGGCGCGAACGGTTTCAATCGTGGCCGCGGCGGCTTTGGTGCGAATTAATGCCGCGACCAAGTCATAAAGCTTGGGGCTGGTACAGACTTCGTAGTAGGGATGGGTGGAGGCCGCGCCAATCTTGCCGTCGGGAAGAAGCTCGCGCGCAAGACTTTTGCGCAGCACAAGCAATTCCACGGACTCTCCCATCGGCACTTCCCCATAGTGCAAGGTGACGAGTTCTTTGCCCCAGGGCATTTCCAGTTTGGTTTCCACGGAATCGAGGGAAATTTCTTCGGACAATTTTTCAAAACCTTCTTCATTCAGCTCGATGCCGTTCATGTTGAAGCGCACGAGGAATTCGTCCAACTCTTCCGCTGAGGCCCCTTCCATCGCCGTCAGGAATTGATAAACGCAAAAGTGAGATTTTTGCCCGGAGAGCATGCGCTTGGCGAGTTTGGCGCAGCCTGAGAGACGGTCCGAGAGATTCAGCGCCTTGGAGATCATGATCTTCGAGTCGCCGTCGGTCCAATACGTGGGCGCGGAGCCTTGAAACGCAACGCCGAGGCCAAGTTCGAGCGCGGGGAGATCGCTCGCGGCTGCGCGATCGTTATACGAATTGCAAACGGCGAGGATTTGGCGCGAAAGAATGCATGCCTTTGCAACAGAGCGCGCGTACGTGCGGGTCGACTCTGTCTCAAAGATCGCCAAAATCACCGCATCGCCTTCGATAAAGACTTTTTTGGCCCCGAAGCGATCCAGCAGCTTCTTCACGGGTTCGTGCAGGTTCAAACTGAAGTGCGACGCCGGGCTCAGACCGCGAGTAAGCAGGTCTTGCGTCATTTTCGTTGAGCCGCGCACGTCGGCTTTGATGATCACGTGCGAGACAACTTGATCCTCTTTCGTCTTGGCTTCTTCCTGCAGGACGCATTCGTAAAGCTTGTTATTCAGCCGGGAAAGTTCTCGCGCCTGCTCCGTGGTAACCAGATGGATGCGTTCCATGCACGTGGTCAAGTGCTCCGCGTCGCGCAGGTCCCGGTGCAACCGCAAGAAATCCGTCGCAAAACGCAATACCAATCCCTGCATTTCCTCTCGCGAATAACGCCGGATCTTTTTCGAAAGTTCTTCGATGGGCTTCAGCGAAAGCTGTTTCGCGGGAACATGCTTCAGCACCTGCTCGACTTGCTTCATCTCGTCTTTCGAGACAAGCGCTTTGCGAAGCTGCTGCAAGTGGACTGGCGGGCAATAGTCTTTCGCAATCGGCCGAATTTCGTAGCTCGCCAGCACATGGTAGAGCACGTCGTGCTGCTCCAAACGGTCCACAAGCCGCGCCAGCAGACGTGCCTTCTCTGTCGTTTCGGTGTCTCCTGCGGATGCATCGAAAAGCCGTTTGGCATTCTCAGGATCATTCAAATAATCCCCAAGTCGCCCGTTATAATCCTTGTTAAAAAAGTCGAGTTTCTGTTTTGCGGCGTCGATCTGCGGCCCCATCTCCTCGAGCTTTACTTCCTGGTGCTTCAGCCGCATTTCGATATCGCTCATGGAAGCTTTCAAATCCGACGGATCAGCGGAATTCAGGAATTTATTGAAAAAGCTTTCCCCTCTTTCCATCTTCTTGCGTATGCCCTCGCGTTGTTCTTCCAGGCTCGCTATTTCCGAGCGCATGGCGCCCGCTTGCTCGAGCAAAGCGTTGTGCGCCTGGTTGGCCTCGGTGAAAGCAGGGTCCTGGCCGATCGTGAGTCCGGCCTCGCAAAGAAATTCCTGGAAAAGCGCATCCATGGCTTCGAAGCGGTCGGGGTCGCGAGCGTAATTCCCCAGCAAAACGTAATGTTCCAGGAAGAAAACGTCGTCTTTTCCACCGTCAAGGAAGATAATGCGGTTCTTCAGCAGTTCGTAAAGCGGCGCAAAATCGTCGCCGAAGAGCGCCCGCCGCGTTTTAGCGATGACGTTGTCTTCAATGTCCGCAAGCATCTGCGCCACTTGCTGACCTACGCCGCGGATGACCTTCCGTCTCGCCGATTGTAACTCCGACAGCCGAGCTTTGATGACGTGCGCTTGCTGGCTGCGCTCGAAGTATTCGCCGCGCTGCCGGACCCATTCTTTCCCTTCCAGGATCAGATTGGCGAATTGATTGCTCAATTCCTGGGTGAGAAATTTCAAAAGGCCCAGCCGGAAAACGAGATCGATCTCGATATTCTTGTAGTACTTGGCTTGGGTAAGTGCGCTCTGCAGTAGGTCCGTGAGCATTTTGCGGAACGCCGCATTGTCCAGGCTCTTGACGTTGCGCAGTTCGATGCCGGAAAAATAGGTGGCGTTGGTGCTCTGGCGAATCAGGTCAAACAAATAGTCGCGCGCGGCCTGCACGAACTTTGGGCTAAGAAATACATCGTGGTGGATATTGTCCACGCCGATGGACAACGACCCCATGGGGATCGTGACGCTATAGCTCTTCAGTTCGATCCGCGACGCTTCTGAAACGCCCAGCGTGAGAGTCTCGTCCGCCATGCACACTCCGCCCGAAGGGGCACACTCCAAGCTAGCAGCGCGCGCAACATGCCGCAACAAAAGTGCCCGCCTCGGTAACGAGAGAGTAAGGGAGGTCTTGCAAGCGCATGGAAACAGGGGAGTTACAGACTGGACGCGCAGATTGGAGCGGGGGGGCAAAGCTCTGCGATGAGGATGCAAACCGGAGTCAGGCTAAGGAGATGCGCCGCGAGTCTCCGCCAAGGTGGTCCAGGCGGATGCGCACCTGGGGCCACGGTGACAGCAAGGGAAAACGCTCCGACCACTCCAGAATTACGACCGCCGGCTTGGCAAACACGTCTTCCAAACCCAGCGTCTCGAAATCGTGGAAATTTTCAATGCGGTATAGATCGGCGTGGTAGACCTTGGCGGTTTTTCCGTAGACGTGAACAAGTGTGAAGGTGGGACTCGTGACTTCGTCTTCGTTGGCAGCGCCCAGGCCCGCGACGATGCCCTTCGTCAGTGTAGTCTTCCCGCTGCCAAGATCGCCGGCGAGCAAAACAAGAACTGGTGCGGTAAGGCGCTTCGCCAATTCGCGCCCCCAATTCGTAGTTTCCTCTGAGGAATGCGTGATGATTTCTTCAGCCACCGAACTGAATCTCCCGCAGCAACCATTCGCGCGCCTCAGGGATCATCTCAGCCACTTCGTGCGCAAGAATCCCAGAAGGGTCTCGTTCTTGCGACAATATATCCGCGGCCGTCCCGTGCAGGAATACACCAAGCGCCAAAACTCGAATCCAATCTTTCGTTCCGAATTGCGCCGTTAGAGCGGCCAGCACTCCGGTCAACACGTCTCCCGATCCGCCTTTAGCAAGTCCCGGCCCTCCACTTGTGTTGACCCATGTGCTGCCGTCCGGGGCCGCGATGATGGTATGAAATCCTTTCAACACAACGTGCACATTCCAACGGCGAGCCGCATCCTTGGCCAGTTCCAGGCGGTTCAACTGTACTTTCCCGGAGGAACTGCCGAGCAAGCGCGCCATCTCGCCTGGATGCGGAGTAATGCATAAATACTTCGTCTTCCGTTTGCGCAGGAGTGTTCCGTCGTCGGCAAATGCGTTCAATCCGTCCGCGTCTAAGACGACGGGTAATTCCGTCTGCGCAACGATGGTTCGGATGAACTCCTGCGTTTGTCGATGCGTACCCAACCCGGGTCCGATAGCCAGCACGCTCTTTCCCTCTTCGAGCTCGCCAAATGTGCCGTCGACCAGGCCGCGTAACGCCAGCGCCCCTGACTTCGTCGCTTTCAGCGGCTCTGTCATCAATTCCGGCGTTCCCCCGGCAACGATGGGTTGCACTGTCTCCGGGGTCGCGACCGTAACAAGCCCCGCCCCGGCTCGCAACGCCGCGCGTCCCGCAAGTATTGCGGCGCCGCTTTTTCCTAACGATCCCGCCAGCAGCAGAGCATGTCCAAACGTGCCCTTATGCGAGTCCGCTGCTCGCACCAATTGGATCGCCTGGAACTCGTCCGGGCAGGCCCAGCGCAGATCCCCTTTTCCGATTTCTTCGATCAATTCCGCAGGAGAGCCAATGCTCGCAACCTCCAGCGCACCGCACGCGGTGGCCCCGACAGTAATCAGTTGCCCGACCTTGGGAGCAGTGAACGTTACCGTCCGATGCGCAAAGAGAACCAACCCGGCGGGAGGCTCATCATCGGCCGGCAGTCCGGACGGCGTGTCCACCGCCAAGATCAAAGCTGGCCAAGCAGCGGTGGCTCCTCGCGAACGCGCATTTACTGCGCCGATTGCCTGCTTTATCGTTCCTGTGGCCGCACCTCGCACTCCGGTTCCGAGCATCGCGTCGACGATTACATTTGCCGCGCAAATGGCCGGCCAGACGCGTTCCCAGTCGGCGTCTCCTTCGACAGCATCGAGTTCGCCTCCGTTGTCGGCCCAGCGTGCCAAGTTCATCTCCGCGTCTCCACGCACGTCTTCCCGCCTGCCAAACAAAATCACGCGCGTGGGTAGCTTGGCTTCCTTCAAATAGCGCGCTACGACAAACCCATCTCCTCCGTTGTTTCCCTTTCCGCAGAGGACACACACCCGAACGTGCTCTCGGCCGGCGACGACCCGCGACACGGCATCCGCCGCCTTCTTACCGGCGTTTTCCATCAATTGGAGGCTGGGGATGCCAAAACGCTCGGTCGTCAGGCGGTCGACCTCGCGCATCTCGGCTGCGGTCAGGGCTTTCATAGGAAAAAGTTTACGAAGCGCTCAGAGCATCCATCCGCCGCTGACGTTTATCACTTGGCCCGTCACGTATTCCGCTTCGTCCGATACAAAAAACGCCACGGCAGCGGCTACATCCTCGACCGTGGGCGGACGGCCAATCGGAAATCGTGCATCGCGAATACGGCGCGCTTCGCTCAATGTCAGCTCTTTTTCATCGATGCTCGAGGGATTCACTACGTTCACAGTGATGCCGTTTTTTGCTTCTTCGAGAGCTAGCGAACGCGACAGGGCCACGACCGCGGCTTTGGCCGCCGCATACGCCGAAATTTTTGCCTGGCCAAACGCGCGCTCCGCGCCCACCGCCCCAAGATTAACAATTCGTCCCCAGCGACCACGGCGCATGTGTGGCAACGACGCTCGGCTGACATATACAACGCTCGAAAGGTTCGACGAGAAAATATTCTGCCAATCTTCCAACGATGATTCCGCCAGTGTCCCCCAGCGAAAACCGCCCACATTGTTCACGACGATATCAATCCGCCCGTAGCGGTCGGCGACGGTTTGGACGAGTTGCTCCGCCTTCGCCGCATCGGTGACGTCCGTTTCCACGGCCACGCAATCCGCGCCGCTGGCTTGCAGTTGACGCAGCGCCTGCTGCGCAGCGGTCTTGTTGGAACGATAGGAGATCGCGATACGCGCCCCTTCTTGTGCCAGCCGAATGGCGATTCCCCGCCCGATTCCCCTGCTTCCTCCCGTAATCAGCGCCACGCGATTCACAAGCGGCATTCTTTTCCTCGGTCGCTTCCATAGAAAGCTTGTCAGTATAGCCCACTCGCAAAAGCCGCACTACCGCGGCCAGGGCCCGCGTTTCCTGATGGCATCCTCTGCCCGCGGTGCCTAACGAAGTCTCGCGACGACCACCGTCATGTCGTCCGCTTGCTCCGGCGTGCCGGCCCACTCTTCCGCCGCCATCATCAGCGATTGCCCCACTGCCGCAGGGGTGGAAGACTGTACGCGAATTGCTGCTTCCTGCAATCGGCGGATGCCGAATTCTTCTCCGTATACATTTTCCGGCTCGACCAGACCGTCGCTGTATTCCACGAGCAGCGAGTTTGGAGGCACGATCACCGAACCCTCTTCATAGACATAGTCTTCGACCACGCCGAGAACCATTCCTCCCTTGTCGAGATGCTTCGACGTGCCATTGGCGATCAGGAATCCGGGCAGATGGCCTGCGTTGGTGTAGCGCAGCGTGCGCGTCGCGCTGTCATACACGGCAATGAAAAAAGTGGCGAAGCGATCGTCGGCTGTATTTCGCACCATGTGCATGTTCAAACGCCCGACGAGGTCGGCCGTGCTCATTTTTTCGCTCTCGGGAGACAGCAGCTGGCTGCGCAACGCCGCCTGCAAACTGGCCATCAAGAGCGCGGCGGAAATTCCCTTCCCGGAAATATCCGCCAGCGCGATGGCCAGGTGCGTGGGGCTAAGCTGAATGAAATCGTAATAGTCGCCGCTAACCGTGCGAGCAGCCTTGTTGATTGCTTCAAGCTCGACTCCGCTGACCGACGGCACTTTCTGTGGAAAGAGTTGATTCTGCACTTCGCTGGCGATGGAAAGCTCGTTTTCAAGCCGTTGCCGCTTTTTGGACTCCTCCAGCAATCCGCTGATGGAACCTGTCATGTCATTGAAGGATTCGCCCAACACGCCAAGCTGATCTCGCCGTTCTATACGCACGCGATGCGTCCAATCGCCAGACTTGACGTATTGCGTCGCATGATAGAGATCGCTCACGGCCTTGGTAATTCGCCGCGTCATCACGATTCCCGTAACGAGTGCCGCAATTTCGATCATCAGAAAAATGACCACGACCACGATAAATCCCAAGGCATAAATATCGTTCAGCTCCCCGAGCGAGGAAAATATCCTCCTGTTCAATCGAGATGGGCGCGCATTGAAAGTGACCAAGACAGGCCGGACTGGATCCACTTTGCCGTCACTGCCCACATAGACCGCTTCGAGCTGGGACGGCCCGCTGATTGCCAAGTCCAGCCAATGCGCTGGCTGGTGTAAGTTCCGGTTTCGCGCCAGAATGCGGCCTGTCGTTTCGTACTGAGAGTCTCTCCAACTGAAGACAATTCCTTGCCGGGTCCCGCCCTCGAATCTCCGCGTGAGGTTCAGCTGGATCATGCCGAGGTCGGGCGCGACGGAGCTTAGAAACTCGGGAGTGATTGGCACTCGAAGCGTTGCGACCCGCGTTCCTTTCGGTTCTTCCATCGCCCGAATACTCATCAACGCCAGCGAGTCGCCTTCCTCTACGAGACCTGAGAAAGAGTTCTTCGTCGGTCCGGCCACCTTTCGCAAAAGCCTGGTATCGTTCGAGAAGTCGATCTTTAATCCAGGCAGTTGCTTGTCGTGCACCTCGAGGGACTGGGCGGCCAGAATATGTTCCGAAGCCTCCTCAGAAACACGTGGGGGTAAAATCCGATGGGCCGCCGCAATATGCTCGGTAATGTCAGACAGCATGCTGGTTCGCTGATGTATGTCCTCGTAAAGCAGATATCCACCGAGTCGCGAATACAGAATCTGACCTGCAAGGACTACGAGCGTCAAAATTAGAAGAATTGGGACTACCGCGATAAACAGATACGCAACAATTAGGCGGTTGCGAAGGCTCCAAAGCAACCGTGTCCGCCACCACCCGGCAAACCGGAACAACGCATAGACAGTCGCCAATATTGCGAGAAATTTTAGGAAGCTGGCGAGCCCGCCGCTTACGTCCAGAATCGCGCAAATGGTCCCGCCAAGAATGAGCAGAATCGCAAGAAGGTCGATCCGCGAGAGGCGGCGCCACACATTTCGGAGGTTCGCAGACAGAGCAATCATCGGCCAGTAGAACGGACTACTACTTTACCTGAAGAACTCCCTCGGACCGAACGGAAGAGTAGGCGGGATCCCATTTTAGGCTTATCCGAGACGAAGTATCGGGACCGACCTGCCTGATTTTCAAAAATACCTCATTTCGACCTAAATTGACCTTGACAGCCGTATGTCGTTAGTGTATAGTAGTGTCTAGGTAAACGTGTGATTCGTTCCCTGGAACGCCAATCTCCAGATTGGCGTTTTTTTGTTGGCATCCGCCCTTTGCAGCAAACTCATAAGTAATGATCACTTACAAAAACTGCCCTATTTCGCAGCAATCTCTGCGCCCTAAGTACTTTTAGAATGAACACTTGCGAAAATGTAGCAAAACAAAGCACTTTAAGTGTCTTTAGAATGAACACTTACGCAAAAACCCAGGGGGAGGGCCACCTATTTAGCCCAAGCGCTCCCTGCTTCCCCGTTTACTGCGACGAGTTAGCGTTGCGCACCTTGCTGTGTCTCACGCTGTAGGTAAAGTAGACTACCATGCCGACCACCAGCCAGACGACCAGCCGTATCCAGGTCACCGCCTTCAGGCCCGCCATCAGTCCGAGCGAAACCAGCATGCCCAGGATCGGCACCAGCGGAACCAATGGTGTCTTGAATGGCCGCACCAGTTCCGGCCTCTTTATTCGCAGTATCCACACGCCCGCGCAAACAATTACGAACGCCAGCAGCGTACCGATGCTGACGAGCTGTCCCAAGTCGCCGATGGGTACCAGCGCGCCGACAAACGCGACGCAAACGCCAACGATGGCCGTCGACTTCCACGGCGTGCGGAAACGTGGGTGAATGTCGCCCGCCCACTTCCAGAGCAAGCCGTCGTTCGCCATGGAGTAAAACACGCGCGACTGGCCTAGCATCATGACCAGCATCACCGTGCTCAGCCCCGCGAGCGCGCCTGCGTTCACCACATAGCTTCCCCACTGAACTCCGATATCGCGCATCGCCAGCGAAACGGGAGCGCCAACATTCAGCCGCGAATAATGCACAGTGGCCGTCAGCAAGCCCGAAACGAGCAGGTACAAAATCGTGCAAACAATCAACGATCCGAGGATGCCGATAGGCATGTCCCGCTGCGGATTCTTCGCTTCTTGCGCCGCGGTCGAAACCGCATCAAATCCGATATAGGCGAAGAAAACGACCCCCGCGCCGCGTAATATGCCCGACCAACCAAAAGCCCCAAACGCCCCCGTATTGGGCGGAATGAAGACTTTCCAGTTGGCGTGCGCAATTTCCGGATGCTTCAGGACAAACGCGCCGGCCACGGCGATAAACACGAATACCGCCACCAGCTTCACGAAAACCACGCCCGTATTGAAGTTCGCCGATTCCTTGATTCCGATAATCAGAAGCACGGTAACCGCAAGCATCGCCAGAAACGCAATCAGATTAAACCGCGCCGTCGCCGTCGGCAGCCCCGCAACCTGATCCATGCTCATCGACAACGTATTGAGCGGCGTCCACCGGCCCTGGTAAAGAACCCACTGCGCTCCGGGAACGTCGCAGATTTGCGGCGGCAAGCTAATGCCATAGTCCTGCAGGAAGGCGACGAGCGTGCTGCTCCAGCCGCTAGCCACGGTCGCGGCACCGAAGGCGTACTCCAAAATCAAGTCCCAGCCGATGATCCAGGCGACGATCTCGCCTAGCGTGGCGTAGCCATACGTATAGGCGGATCCAGCTATGGGAATCATCGAGGCGAACTCGGCGTAGCACAGTCCGGCGAAGACGCAGCCGATTCCCGCGAGCACGTACGACAGCATGATCGAAGGCCCGGCGTACAATGATGCCGCCGAACCCGTCATCACGAAGATTCCAGCGCCGATAATGGCTCCGATCCCGAGCGTGACGAGGTTGACGGGGCCGAGTGCGCGCTTCAGGCTGCGCTCTCCCGTTTCCCCCGCCTCTTTCATCAGCGTGGTCATCGACTTCGTCGCGAACAAGGGGTTGCCCATGCAACTCCTCCTTTAGGCGCCGTGCGCCAGGCTTCCTCTACCACTCGGATCCTGCCAAATTGGCTTGGCACATTGTAGGGGCGCAACATACTGCGCCCCTACACAAAAATTACGAATTTTCCGGCTTCGCCTCCACCGCCGGTCCTGCGTGTCTCGACCACAACCAATACACCGGCAGCCCTATCAAGACGATGACTAATCCGCCGCCAGCAGTCTGCGTTTGATACAGAAGCAGGACGACCATAATGGTCGCCGCGGCGGCGATGTAGAGCAGCGGCACAAAGGGATAGCCGAAGGCGCGATACGGACGCTCCGCATCGGGCCGCTTGCGGCGCAGGACTAAGATGCCGATGATCGTCAGCATGTAGAAGAGCAGCGCTGCGAAAACCACATAATTTAGAAGGTCACTGTACAGGTTGCCGTAGGTGACTACACCGGACGCATCGACGCGACGCGTTCGCAGCAAAATCAAGACGATAATCCAGACGCCTTGATAGATCAGTGCGCTTTGTGGGACGCCTTTCTTACTGAGCTTACCAGTGGAGCGGAAAAAGAGACCGTCGCGAGCCATCGCGTAGGAAACGCGCGCGCCTGCCAAGATCAACCCGTTGTTGCACCCGAACGTCGAGATGACAATGGCTACCGCCATGATTGCCGCGCCCGGACCGCCAAAAATAGCGTTAAGAGCCGCAGTAGCTACGCGGTCATCGGGCGCGGACTGGATTTGAACGAGCGGCAAAACAAACAAGTAGGCGAGATTGGCGAGGAAATAGAGCGTAATGACGATGCAGGTGCCGAGGGCCATGGAAAGCGCCACGTCGCGCTTGGGATTCTTCACTTCTGCTGCCGTGAAGCCAATGTTGTTCCAGGCATCCGCCGAAAAGAGCGATCCGACCTGCGCTACCCCGTAGGCGACAATCAGGCCAATCACGCCGCTCGCTGCAGTGACCGTCGGAATCAGACCCCGGAGGAAATTTGCGCCTGGTTCAATGGGCACTGCGCCTCGAATGGCCCAGAGATGAGAGAAGTTCTCCGTCATGGCGCCCGCGTTTCTCCCGAAGAAAACGCCGAGCACGATTAGTCCGATAAGAGACAGCGTCTTCGCGCTAGTAAAAATGTTTTGAATTAGCTTCCCGAGGCGCACGCCCAGGGTGTTGAGGAACGTGATCAGCACGATCATCAGGACGCCCACAAGCTGCTGAATCGATAGGCTGATAGCGACTCTCGAGCCTATGGCGATAGGCGCGACAACCCAAGTATTTGGCGAAATAGCGGGAAACAATACCCCGAGATACTTCGCAAAACCCACGGCTACTGCCGCAATCGTACCTGTCTGGATTACAAGTAAAAGTGTCCAGCCGTAAAGAAATCCCCATAGAGGAGAGTATGCCTCACGCAAATACACATACTGCCCGCCGGCATGAGGGAACATCGCGGCAAGCTCGCCGTACGAAAGTGCGGCAGACACGGTCAGTAACCCCGTCAACACCCAAGTAAGGAGCAGGCCACCCGGCGAACCCGTCTGTTTCGAGATGTCGGCGGCTACGATGAAGATGCCGGAGCCGATCATCGAGCCGACTACGATCATCGTGCCGTCAAAGAGTCCGATGGCGCGCACAAACCCCGGTTCGTTTTTTGTGGGGGATTGTGGGAGAGGATGTGTAGTGTCGGCCATTCGGAGGGGCCTCAGAACGCCGCCACATGCTTCGCGGTTTCGAGTGTGTCCATGTATTGGCGCGCTCGCTGCGCGGGGTTTGGCGCGGTGAGAATCCCGCTGATCACGGCAACAGAGTCGGCGCCGGCTTCGATGACGGACGCGGCTCGCTCCACACTGATTCCGCCGATTGCTACAATCGGCTTGTCACTCAGCGCGCGCGTTTTGCGGATGAACTCCACGCCCACGACGGGATCTGGATTGGCTTTGCTCGAAGTGCCGAAAACTGGGCCTACGGCGATGTAGTCCGCGCTACTCGCTGCCGCCCGCTCGAATTGTTCTAAATTGTGCGTCGAGACGCCTACGAATTTCTCGCGACCAAGGACGCGACGCGCTTGTTCCACATCCAAATCATCCTGACCTACGTGCACGCCGCTTGCCCCGGCAAGCAAAGCAACATCAGGACGATCATTTACAAGAAAAGACATGCCATGGGGGCGAAGCGCTTCAGCTAGTTCACGGGAAGATTCGAGATAACGTCGCGCGGAGGCGGACTTGTTCCGGTACTGGAGGAGGCGAACTCCAGCTTCGGCGAGGCTCAGAGCGCAATCTCTTTCGGGAGAAGTAATCAACGCTGCGTCTAGTATCACATACAGCCTGGGGAGGACAAGGCGCATAGAAACTTATTTTCCGCCGGTGCCTAGCAATCTTTCAATGAAGTGCGTGTCGAAGCGTCCGGCGGCGAAGTCCGCATCGGCGAGAATCCGGCGGTGCAGCGGAATGGAAGTCTTGATTCCTTCGATGACGAACATTTCGAGAGCGCGCTTCATGCGCCCAATGGCTTCGGCGCGGTCACGGCCTTTTACGATCAACTTCGCAATCATCGAATCGTAATAGGGCGGTATCACGGCGTCGGCATAGGCGGCGGAATCGACTCGGACGCCTGTGCCGCCTGGAGCTTGAAACGTGGTGATGCGTCCAGCCGACGGAACGAAGGTTTCGGGATCTTCCGCGTTGATGCGGCACTCGATGGCGTGGCCGGAAAAATTCATCTCGCCGACGGCATCGTCCAAACCTTCGCCTGCGGCGATGCGAATCTGGGCTTTGATGAGGTCGACGCCCGTGACCAACTCGGTGACGGGATGCTCGACCTGGATGCGTGCGTTCATTTCGATGAAGTAGATCGAGCCATCCTCATCCATGAGGAATTCGACCGTGCCGGCGTTCGTGTAGCCGACCTTCTCGAGAGCGCGCACAACCTTTGCGCCCAAGTCTTTTCTCTTCTTGGCGTCCATCGCCGGCGACGGAGACTCTTCCAGCAGCTTCTGGTGACGGCGCTGGATGCTGCACTCGCGTTCACCCAGGTGGATCACTTTGCCGTGCTGGTCTCCCAACACTTGAAATTCGATGTGCCGCGGATGCTCGATGAACTTCTCCGCATAGACGTCTGGGGTGCCGAAGGCCTGCTGCGCCTCACTGCGCGCCGTCTCGTAGGCGGTCAGGAGCTCTTCCTGCTTGTGAACGACGCGCATCCCGCGCCCGCCGCCTCCCGCGGAAGCTTTGATGATCAGCGGGAAGCCAATTCTCTTAGCCTCTGTGGCGAGCTGCTCCTCGCCCTCGATGACGCCATCGCTGCCAGGGACCGTGGCTACACCCAGAGCCTTCATTTCCCGTCGCGCGCGGTCCTTTTCACCCATCATTTCAATCACTTCGGGGGTTGGCCCGATAAACGTGATTTCGGAGGCTTCGCAGACCTTGGCGAAGTTCGCGTTTTCCGAGAGGAAGCCGTATCCGGGATGGATGGCGTCGACGTTGGTAATCTCGGCGGCGCTGATGACTTGAGGAATGTTGAGATAGCTTTCGCTGCTTCGCGGCGGCCCGATACAGACCGCTTCATCCGCAAAGCGCACGTGTAACGAATTCCGGTCCGCTTCCGAATACACCGCTACGGTAGAGATTCCCAGTTCTTTGCAGGCACAGATGACCCGCAGCGCGATTTCCCCGCGATTGGCTACTAGGATTTTCTGGAACATGGCTTCGGGCGCCGGCTACCTCTTCCGGCTAGGACGGATGCCGAACAGCGGCTGGCCGTATTCCACCGGCTGCCCGTTTTCGACAAAGATGCGTATCAATTCGCCGCTTTCGTCCGATTCAATTTCATTCATAAGCTTCATGGCTTCGACGATGCAGAGGGTCTGCCCGGATTCCACGTGCGCGCCTATTTTTACAAAGGCTTCGGCGCCGGGGCTCGGAGCCTCGTAGTAGGTTCCCACGATTGGAGACTTGACCAGATGCAGGTCCTCCGTCGCTCGCGGTTCAAGAGCCGCAGCCCCACTCTGGGAAGCAGCCGCCGGTCTCTCCGGCGCTCCTCCGGGGACAATAATCTCGGGTACTCCCATGGACCGCGAATACATGGGTACGCCCGCGGAGGGCTTCTTGAGCCGTATCCTCAGGTCTCCACGCGAATACTCGAACTCCTCGAGGTTGTGCTCGCTCATAAAACGCAGGAGTTGCTCGATTTGCTGGACTTCAGGACTCGCGATGGAGGAGCTTTCTGCTGCTTTCGAGGGCTGTTTTCGTTTCATGCCTGTGTCAAAGCTCGATGAGATCCCGCGGTATGCGGGTCAGTACTTCGGTATTTCCCGGGTGCACGGCGACGTCATCTTCAATACGAATTCCCCCGACACCCGCCATGTAAACTCCCGGTTCGATCGTGACCACGAATCCCGGTTCTAACCGTGCTTTTTGCCCGCGTGCCACCCGCGGATCCTCGTGTACTTCCAGGCCCAGTCCGTGCCCCGTGCTATGGGTGAAAAGCCGGTCCAGTTTGTAACCGGCCAGAACCTGCCGCGCCGCCGCGTCCACATCCCCGCAACTAACTCCGGCTCTTACCGCCGCGATCGCTGCGATCTCCGCTTCCAAGACCGCCAGATACCATTGTTTCACGCGCGCCGGTGCCCTACCAACGTAGACCGTGCGCGTAATGTCGCTACAATAGTGCGCGAGTATAGCACCCAGGTCTAGTACCACCAACTCATTTTTCTTCAATCGCTTGGCGGTGGGCCGCGCATGTGGCAAGGCAGAGCGTTCGCCAAAAGCCACAATAGTCTCAAACGCCGGACCGGAGGCGCCGCCTTTCCTCATCAGATACTCGATCTCCGCGGCGATCTCATTTTCCATTACGCCGGGCTTCAGCAACTTTATGGCGCTGTTGAGCGCATTCCCCGCCAGAATGGCCGCCTGGCGCATTCGGGCGAGTTCGGAGGGCTCCTTTCGTGCTCGAAGGGCTCCGACAAGCCCGGGAGCAGGAATCCATTTCGTACGGGACCCCGCCGCTTTTCGCAGCAGACTCAACTGAGCCACCGAAGTTTGCGATGGATCAAAGCCGACACGCCGGACGGCTTTCTCGCGCAGAAGCCTCCCCGTTGATTCGAGTAAGGAGCCCTTCTGTTCGATCAAACGAACAGAAGTGGTCTCCTCTCGCACTTGCGTCGTGAACCGGCCATCCGTAATGAGGCTGGCTCCCTGATGACTCACGATGAGTACACCAGCATCCCCGGTAAACCCAGTCAGGTAGTACCAGTTGGCTGGATGCGTGACGACCAAAGCCTCCAGCTTAGCCCCGGAAATGAGCTTGTTGAGTGCTTTTCGCCGAATTTTGAAGGGTGAGCTCATAAATGAAACGAGGAGACCGCAGTCTCCTCGTTTCCGTTCTCAGTTTAATGTCTCTATTTTCGAATTACCCGGGGATAATTCGCGGGGTCAGGAAGAACAGCAACTCCTGCGATTGGATGGAGATCGTTGTCCGCTTAAAGAGGTTTCCGATCAGCGGCAAGCTGCCAACGATGGGAACCTCCTGAATGTTGGTGTTCTGGGTGGAGACGATGATTCCGCCGATGACGACGGTGCCGCCGTCCGGAACCAGCACTTTGGTCTGCGCGGACTGCGTGTCCAACGCCGGGATGCCTTGGACGCGGGGAATACCCTGATCGATCTGGGTATTTTCTACGAGCACGTCCATGAAGATGGTGCCTTCCGCCGTAATCTGGGGCGTTACTTCGAGTTTCAGCACGGCGTCGATGAACTGCACAGAAATCGTGTTGTTGATGGTCGTCTGAATGGGTAGCTTGACACCCTGCTTGATCTCGGCCTTTTCGTTGTTCTGCGTCACGATGCGCGGTTTGGAAAGTAGCTTGCCGACGCCTTTGGACTCCGCAGCGGTGATGAAGAAGTCGAGCGCAAAGTTGGCCGACCTAAAGGAGTATCCCAAGCCAGACGTCGGAACACCTGCCCCCAGGCTGGTAACTAGCGGAATTCCGCTCTGCGGCCCGCCTTGCGAGGTATTCGTCGGGGTAGCGATGAGCGGAGGAGGCGGTATTGAGTTGATCGGGCCGGGGCTTACACCAACTTGCGGTGCGCCGTACCAGTCGTTCTCGTTATGCAAAGTCGTGCTCTGCCCCGAGAAACCCAGTTCCGTACCAATGTCCTGCGCGAAAGAGCGCGAGGCGGAAATCACGCGCGCTTCGATTTCCACTTGCTGGGACTTGCGGTCGAGTTGCCGGATCAGATTGTCGATCACCGGGAACGTCGATGGAATATCCCGGATGATGAGCTGATTCGAGCGGTCATCCGAAATGATATCCCCTCGCGCGCTAAGGAATTTCTTGAGCGTGTCTTTCAAGGTCGAGGCTTTGGCATAGCTCAAAACGCGCGTGGTAGTTGTCGGAGCGATCGCTTCGGCTTGAGCTTTTTCGAGATCGCGCTCCGTCTCCGCTTCCGTCTTGAGCGTGGATCGAGTCGCAATGCGCAATACGTTCCCGTTCAGTTGCTTGTCGAGACCGTTGTTCTGGAGAACGATGTCCAGAGCCTGATCCCACGGCACTTCATCGAGCACAATCGTCAGAGTTCCCTTAACCGCCGGGTCCAATACGACGTTTAAACCGCTGATTTCGTGGATCAGCCGGAAAAAGTCGCGCAGATCAACGTCCTTCAGGTTTACCGAGATTGGCTCGCCCGTGTACTTCCCAGGAGCCGCGGGAGCGTTCGATCCCGGCGACGTCTGCGTCTGCGCCTGCGCCGAGGATGCCGCCAGTCTGTTGGCAGCCGCATTCGACGCTTGTGCCGCTTGTTGCGCCGCATCTTGCGCTTTGGCCGGACGCGCTGGCTCATTCTTCCCGCCAAACGAGGCAAGGACGACTGAGGGCTGGGTCAGTTCGCCGGGTAAAGCGAAGCGAGGAGATGGAATTTGCAAACTGTTGGAAGCCCGCGAAGTGGGACGTGGTGCCGCTGCGCTGTATTGGAATGTTGCGCGCGTCTTCGGTTCTTCGGTCGAAGTAATAGTCTTTGGTTCGGACGCTGCTGCATTCGGAGCTTCCGGCTGCGCTTCAAAAAGGACAACGACCGCCGTTCCATCATGCGAGAGCTGGTAAGGAGCCGCGCCAGTCAGGTCGACCACCACGCGGGCAACGTTTGGCCGGTACTGGCCGAGGCGCACATCGCGGACAGGCTCCGAGACGCCCGGAATCACCGTCTTATCGACGGCCAGCCGCGTACCGGAAAAATCCAGCACCAGCCGCTCGGGATTCTGCATGCGCGAGACATGAGCGTCGAGCCGACCTTCGCCCTCCACACGCACACTGGCGCGTTGTGGCGCCTGCGTTATCGCCACGCTTGAGATCACCGCGGATGTTGCGGTCGCGCCGGCAGGCTCCTGCGTCTGAGCGAGCATCGGGCTTGCGCCTAGCACTGCGCTCGAGAGGATCAGGCAGCCACACCGAAAGGCGGGCCAATTCGTCTTCATTGCTGTTCTCCTGCACTGGAGTAAATTCTCTTGTTCACTTGGCGTTCCACGGGCTTGCCAAACGCATCTTTCCCGATTTCATGGAACGAAACGCCATCCATCGCAATCTTTTCCACCCGCCCGTCGTACAACTGGTCGCCTTCACGAAGGAAATAGGTCCGCAATTGGGGGTTGGTCACAACAGCGATCATGCCGTTCGGCGCCTTCACGATGCCGTCCAGCCTCAGCGTGCTCACCTGCAGCCCCGCTTTACCCGGCGGAAGATTTTTCGCCGCGTTCGCCTGCGACTGCTGGCGGCTCACCAAAGACTCGAACGGATCGCGCCGCGCGCCCTTTGCTTCTTCACCTTCCTTCGGCGCGTCTGGGTTCACCGCGGTCTCGACAGGTTTGGCTGGCTTGGGAGCCTTCGCCGCTTTGTCACTTGCGGGTTTTGCCGCCGACTTTTTCGCCGCCGGTGCTGCTGGTTTTCCCGCCTGCGGCGCAGCCTTGCCAGCGGCCGGTGGCGCAGGCTTCGCGCCAGCAGGAGCCGCAGGATTGGCTTGCGCACGCAGCCCAGGTGCGGCTGCCGCGAGCAAAATCCCTAGTACGAGAGTTAGTGCTGAACGCATAGATCGCTCATTCCCGCTCAGGGTTTCCCAACCGGCTTGACTGCGGACTTCGCCCCCGGTGTTCCCGAGGCCGACGCCACGTCAGCTGGCTTGGTAAAGAAAGTCGTTGCCGTAAATATTGCTGAAACCGTCGTCCCGGGCCTGATCGGATACTTCGTGCCCTTGGACTTATCCGGATCAGCAAACTCCAAATCGCCTACGTTAATGATTCTCGATAGCCGGCCCAGCCGCCCGAAGAAATCCATCAGATTAAAGTAGGGTCCATCCGCTTGCACCTCGAACGGCATTTCATAGTGAAACTCGCGCGGCACGATGGCCTGTGCCGTCAGCCGACGAACCGACACGTTTGACGCGCTGGCCGCTCCCTGGATCAGGCGGATGAATTCGTCCGTCTCTTTTTCTTCCGGGACGATGGTCTTCAGAGTGTCCAGTTGCTTGGAAAGCGCATCCATCTGCTGCTTCAGTTCGCCGTAACGCTGCCGATAAACCTGCAATTGTTGGACTTCGGTATTCAGGGTCGAGCGCTGCTGGACGGCCTTGTCCACCGCGTCGCGCTCCTGCGCCACCGGGGAAAGCGGAATGTAAACCCCCAAGAGAAGCACTACGACCGCGATGGCCACTGCCACCAGGCCCTGCATGAACACCGACATGTCACGAAACGGATTGGCCATGGTGGTCCCTTACCCTTTCTTGGCCGGAGTCGCGGCTGGCGCGGCTTTGGTCGGCGTGTTGGCCGGCTTGGGCTGCGCGGGAGTTGCCCCCGCTTGCGGCGGAGTAATCTCAGCGGACAACTGGAAATTAAACGTTTGTACTGACGTGTTCTTGTCGTCCTGCTTCGTTTCTTTGATTTCCACTTTCTGGAAATACCCCGACCGCTTTAGAGCCGTGATGAAATTGGCTACCGCATTCACGGAAGCCGAAGAACCCTCAATGTTCAGGCTGGTGCCCTTCCGAGTCATAGTGGTCAGCCAGAGATTTTCTGTTCGCGAGACCGTATTCGCCACCATGTCGAGCAGGTCTTGCCCGCCGGTGCGGTCCCGCTGCAGTTGCTCAATCGTCGAAACCCTTTGTTGCAGTACCTGCTTCTGCTTATCAAACACTTCGACCTGCTGCTTGATGTTTTCGAGGTCGGTTTTCTGCGCCTGCAACGTCTTGATCTTGTTGTTCTCGGTATTGAGCTGCTGTTGCCACGAGTAGTAGAGGAATCCGAGAACCAGAACACCGAGTACCAAGCCCGCGCCAATAAAGAGGACGGGAAGCGCTGCCCCCGTATCAACTGGCCGGCGCGACGCTTTCGGCCTAATTTGTCCGAGAAGGTTTATGCGGATCATGGTTAGTCAAAGCTCCTCAGTGCCAGACCCACGGCAATGGCCAGCCGCGGTGACATCTCGCGGATTTGGTCATCGCTGTGCCGGCTGGGATTGACGAGCACTTTTCGGAACGGATTTAGTTCCTCGACGGGCATCGCAAACTCTTCACGGAGCAAATCCACAAGCCCCGGAACGCGTGCCGTTCCGCCCGCCACGACGATGCGCTGGATATTCTCTCCGCTTGCCGTCGCCCGGAAGAAGTCAAAGGTCTTTTGAATTTCCAGAGTCAGAATGTCTGAGACGCTGCGCAAAATCTGTTGTTTCTGCTCGTCGGTGACGCTCGGGAGCGTATCGCCTTTCTTCAGGCGCTCCGCATCCTCAAAGCTCAGGTCCAACTCTTTCTGCAACGCGTCCGTGTACTGGTTCCCGCCCACGCTGACGTCGCGCGTAAACAACGGAACGCCGCCGCGTACGATATTTATGTTCATGACGCTCGCACCAATATTCAGCAGCGCGACGGTCTGCCCGGCATCCGGTTCGTAATTCACTTCGAAGCAGTTCTGCAAACCGAACGCATCGATGTCCACCACCACAGGGGTCTTGCCCGCCTGCGCCAACACGTTTGTGTGGTTCAGAATCTTGTCCTTCTTCACAGCCACAAGCAGGACGTCCATCTGCGCGTCCATCGACTCAAGTAATTGATAACTTAAGTTCACATCGGCAATGTCGAACGGAATGTGCTGGCTGGCTTCCGAAGGAATCCGGTCATACAACTCTTCTTCCGTCATCAACGGAAGCGGCACTCTTTTCACGATAACAGAGTGTCCCGAAACGGAAGTCGCCACGTTCTTCGTCTTCACCCGCTGCGCATCAAAAATCTTGCTGATGGCGTTGGCCACCTGCGGCGCGTCCATAATCGCGCCATCCACGACCGTGTCCTGCGCCAACGATTCCATCCCGAAGCTCACCAGCTCGTACCCGGCCTTGGTCGCCTTCAGCTCCACCGCTTTGATCGAGCTTGAGCCGATGTCCAGCCCTACCAGCTGCCTTGATTTTTTGCCCATTCCCAACATGTCTAGGCCTCTCTCGTCTTACCCCGTCGGCAAACTATCGGCGCCTCGCATGCGCCTGGCTCATTTTGCGTTCCATCCAGCGGTCCAGAATCGTCTTACGCAGTTTCCAACGATTACCGAGTTTGAACGCGGGAATTTCGCCTTCCGTGATGTAACGGTACAGGGTATCCGGGGAGATCCCCAGATACTGCGACGCCTGTCTCACATTCATCACTTCACGCGATTCATTCACGAGGAACGTCACCCCGGCGCCCGAACTCACGCCCAACCCCACCACTGCCAAGGGCACCCCTACTAGCGCTGCGGATATCTCGAGGTGCGGCCCGTGCATGCTTTATGACATTGCAAACCTCAGAGCGTCAAGGGATTCTCTACCGGAGTTGCCTTAAAACTACCCCTATTCTTAGGCAGTTCTGGGGTATTCGGGGTTGTTCGTACTAGACTTAGTGTTCGTATTGCTGATTGACCACAACTAATTGTATTTTTCCGCTCACGCGGCCTGTCCCCAGGGACGGTTATTGTTTGTAGTCAATCGCAAGCATCCGCGCCTCGCAAACTCACAATTGCAATGTTTTCCAAATCGCTGCGATGCGCGCGCGCGTTGCTTCATCCATTTTGATTTCGTCTGGCCACGGCCGCATGAAGCCTTCGGTCTCCCACTTGCGCGTTGCATCGATTCCCATTTTCGAACCGTAATCTTGCATGCGCGCGGCGTGGTCCAGCGTGTCCATGGGCCCAAACGAAAACTGTACGTCGCGCTCGGGGTCTATCGCGCACAACGTTTTCCACACCACCTCGCTGTAGTTGTGTACATCCACGTCGTGATCCACCACCACAATCACTTTCGTGAACATCGCCTGCCCTAGCGACCAAATCGCGTTCATGACTTTCCGCGCGTGCCCCGGGTACGACTTCCGAATCGCCACAATCATCAAATTGTGGAAGATTCCCTCGGCAGGCATGGCTACATCCACAATCTCTGGATACTGCATCTTCATTACCGGCAGAAAAACGCGTTCCACCGCATAGCCCATGTAATAGTCTTCTTGCGGTGGCGGACCTACTACAGTCGTCAAATAGATGGGATCCTTCTTGTGCGTCACGCACTCGACGTGGAAAACAGGGTATTCCCCCTCCAGCGAATAAAATCCTGTGTGATCCCCAAATGGCCCTTCCGTCCGCATCTCATTCAAATTCACATAGCCTTCCAGCACAATCTCCGCGTTCGCCGGCACCTCGAGATCATTCGTCTCGCACGTCACCATCTCCACCGGTTCGCGCCGCAAAAACCCGGCGAACATCATTTCATCCAGATCCGGCGGAATCGGCAGCATCCCTGACAAAGCCGTCGCAGGATCCGCACCAATCGCTACGCTCACGGGAATGCGCCCTTCCGGATTCTTTGCCCGCGCGCGCCGGAAGTGTTCCGCGCCATGCTTTTGCGTCTGCCAATGCATGCCCGTCGTCCGCTCGTCGTAAACTTGCATCCGGTACATCCCCACGTTCCGCTTGCCGGTTTCTGGATTTTTGGTGAATACAAGCGGAAATGTAATAAACCGTCCGCCATCCTGAGGCCAGCATTTCAAAATCGGAAAATCAAAAAGGTTGACGTCCGCACCGTGATGCATCACTTCCTTGCATGCGCCGGTTTTCACGCTCTTGGGAAAGAATGATCCGAGTTCCGCCAACTTCGGCAACATCTTGATCTTGTCGAACAGCCCTTGCGGCGTCTCCATCTTGAGAAAGCCCTGAATCCGCGCTGCCACTTCGTCCAACTGGCCTACTTCAAACGCCAGAGCCATTCGCCGCACACTTCCGAAAGTATTCACCAGCAACGGCACGCGCGAACCCTTAGGCCTCTCAAACAGCAACGCCGGCCCCACACTCCCAGGCAACCGGTCCTTATCCCGCGCGATGCGTTGTGTTACTTCCGTGATTTCCAGAATGGGATCGACTTCCGCGCGAATGCGCTTCAGTTCCCCTTCCTTCTCCAATCTCTGGACAAACTCCCGCAAATCCCGATACGCCAATTCTATTCCTCCCCTTCTCTACTTTTGCTTTCAACCGCGGCGGGTACCCGAATGGACGACTCTAGCATGGCAGCGCGTTGGCAAGGAAACGCAGCCGCTTACAAACTCTCTTCACTGTACGTGTGCGTCAAATACACCGGTTTCAACCTGTCCAGCCCGTTTGACTTGTACAAATATCCTGTACTCTCCTGCCTTCGGAAAACCGTACGGAAAGCTGACTTCCGGCTCTAGCGAACCAGTCACCATCGGCATCGCCATCGTGTTAGGCGTGCTTCCTTCCACGGCAGCGGCTCCCGCCGATGGGCTCGCGTTCGCCAACTCCAGCGCCGCCATCGAGGCGGACCCTGCCGGATGGATGTGCGCAAACACACTCATGTCCGAGCTAACAAACTCCGCGTGTCCAGCCATTCCCATATAGGGCTCCATGTCTTTCGCGGGATTCCCTTCCTTATCCTCAACTTTAAACTTGAAAACCATCGTCGTATTCGCCACAAGCGGACCGCTTCCCTTTTCCCAAACTATCCGCCCACCATCCGCAAGCTGTACGACGCTCGTGTCGTTACCATTCGGCGTCAACGCAGTCCCTGTCCACGTCGAGTCATCGCCCGCAAGGGGCTTTCCGGTGATCTGCGGCAAATCGATCTGCCCCACCAGCGTCCACGGGAATCCGTTCTTGTCCACGATGTCAGCAAAGACGTCATAGTGCCCCGCAGGCATGCTTGGCAAGTTCTCGGCAAACGCTCCACCTTGCACGCGAGCTGGATGCAAATGCCACATGCGTTCCATCCCTGGCGTGCTGACCAAAAACAGATGCATCAAATGATTGTGATCCGGAATCACTTCATCCATATTCACTTCTATCGACCACGCAGGGTCCTGGCCCTTCGCACGAATCAGGAGCCGGTTTCCATTCTCCAGTTGCGTCTCCGCTTCCGGCGGTTTAAAAAAATTGACGCCTCGTTTGTAATTCGTTGCCTCTGCGCCCCACCAAGCTTTCCCCAAATAAATGATTCCCAGAACGATCACCGCTGTGATCGCCATTACGATCCTGGCCCGCCGCGTCCTCGCGGGAGACGGCGTTTCACCCGGCTCCAGATTTCCCTCGCGGGTCGCTGCTCCCGCAATAAACACCAGCCCAACCGCCAGGAACACCATCAGGAATCCCAGCAGCCCTCCCAGCGACCGCTCCATCGGGAGAGTCCGCTGCGCGAACGCCGGCACAGGCACGGCAAGTTCGCCTTTCCCCTTACGCCCTTCCACCGACACCCGCACCTTCAGCGCGCCAGACTCCATCAACCACAAACTTCCCGTGTAAAACTGCGGATCAAGCTTCGACCTCTCCGCCACGTCCGGTGTTGGCGGTAAGTTCGACCCCGCACCGCTCAAGCGCATCGGCACAATCTCGATCTTCTCGACATCGCTCGACGCGCTTCGCACCTGAATCTCGGCGATTCCCGGAATCACTTGCGGCACTCGCACAGTCACATAAAGGTGATACGGCCCCGCATCCCCCTCAAAAAACACATCCGGACTTCCGACGTGCGCGCTCACAGAAAGCGCTGCCACCAACACCAGTGCAAGAATCCCGATCGTTCGTCGCCGCATGAATCTCCTTAGCTGCAATGTGGCTCGCACCATTGTAGGGGCGGGGCTTGTTTATCCCGGTAGGGCCCCGCCGTTCGATCTTCTAAGCGTCCGGAGAATCCGCCTTGGCAACTCGCCCGTTGCACTCTCACCTGCGCATCCGCCGCATCCAATCGCCCCAGGCGAATCCCAACCGCGCCGTAATCACACCAAACAGCAATGACAACGCCATCAACGCCCAGAAGCGCCCGCGCGTCTCCAAGTTCCGGAACTGGTACGGATCATAAAGAAAATTCGCCGGATCGAAATACGCAAAGTACGCCATTCCGAAAATCCGGTTCCGCGCCGCGGGCGACATCAGAAAATTCGCAAACGGCCACTGAACCGCCAAAAAACTCAGCACAAAAGCAGGACCCGTCACTGCCGCGAGCTTCCATCTTCCCCACTGGCCCGTCTTGCGCCACAAAAGATCCAGCACAAAGGCAGGCACAATCAGCAGCAGCGGAAATCGCAGCGGCACCAAATGCGTAATGTGTTGATAGACCGGTCCCAGCTTCGGTTCCGCCGGAAACAACGGCAGTATCCATTCAAACGCCAGCAAGATCGCCGTATAGATTCCCGCAACCACCGTGCAGCTCCATCGCCATTGCGAGCCCCACGCTGGCGCAATCAGCACCGCTGGAATAGCGATCGCCACTGCCAGATAGCACGCGGCCGTGTGCATTTCCGTCGGCCAAGTGCTGACCGTCAGAATAGTTCCCATCTGCGCCACGCAGCCCGCTCCGGCAAAAAGTAGAAGCGCCCCCAGCGTTCGGCGCACGCCATCTGTCGCCCGGCTCATCAACCCCGCCATTAGCGCCATCAGCCCGATCTTGATCGCAAGCGAACCGAGCGACAGCAGCGTATGCGGAGGGCTGACAATCTTCACGTCCAGTCCGTAAGCGTTGTGCCACCAATTGTCGAAGGGCGCCGACGTCAGCATCGCCACACAACCCCACACCGCTATGAACGCCCCCAGCGGCCCGCGAAATCCCCAGATCTTGACCGACGCGTCCTGCGTGATCGCATCGTGCCCAAACGTCGCCGTCAAAATCATGTACGCGCACGCAATTCCTACCAGCACCCCCGTCATCTGAATCAGGATGTGCGCCGGGGTCCAAAACGTGTCTCTCCCAATCGACATGTGCCAAGAAATATCCCACGGCCCGCCAATCATTCCGCACACCACTCCCGCTACCATGCACCAAATCGTCCACGGCACGGCTTCCACCCTCGAGCCAACGCCCGCTCCCACCCGCGCCGAGACTGGCGGTCTTGCAATGTGTTGTCCAAAAGGAATCGATTGTCCCATCGCTTCCCACTCCTCTGCCGCCACCACCCGCGGCATTTTCGCCGTCGTTCCGCGAGTCTACACTGCGCGACCCTTTCTGCAAACCGGCTTCCGGCTCAGTAGCATCAGCATCCGATCCTCGTTTTTATGATAGACAATCCCGCGCAAACAGACGACCTAACCGTACATAAGAGAACAGGCTCGCATCTTGACGAAGCCTAGAATCAACTTCGCGAGCTTGCGCCGCCAAAGTACTTGGAACATTCGCCCCGCATCTTCGTACTACTTACTTAAGGCTCTGCCGCTCTTCGTCTCTCAATGGCACAGACCTGGGGCCGTCCATGAAATCGTTTATGACCCATCTAAAGCAGGTCTTCCGCCGCCTCACGCACGCCCCGCTCTTCACCGCCATCACGCTCATCACGCTCGCCGCTGGCGTCGGCGGCAACACCGTCGTCTTCAGTGTCCTCGAGAGCGTCCTCCTCAAGCCTCTTCCCTATCCCCGCCCCGACGAGCTTATAGGTGTCTGGCTCACCGCCCCCGGCGTCAACATCCAAAACCTCAACTTAGCCCCCTCCAATTACTTCATTTACCGCGAGCAAAACCGCTCCTTTCAAGACATCGGCATCTACAACGGCGATTCCGTTAGCGTGACCGGCCGTGCCGAGCCTGAGCAAGTCGACGCTCTCGACGTCACCGACGGCACTCTCCCTCTACTCGGCGTTTCTCCCGTCCTCGGCCGCCTGTTCACTCGTCAGGACGATTCCCCTGGCTCTCCCGACACCGTCATCCTCAGCTACGGCTATTGGCAAAAAAAATTCGGCGGCTCACCCTCCGTCTTGGGCCAATCTCTCAACGTCGATGGCAAGCCTCGCGAAATCATCGGCGTCCTGCCACCGCGCTTCCATTTCCTCGACTGGCGCGAATCCTCTCTTTTTCTCCCCTTCAAGTGGGATCGCAGCAAACTATTCTTAGGCAACTTCAGTTACGAAGCTCTCGCCCGCCTCAAACCCGGCGTCACTCTCGCGCAAGCCAGTTCCGATATAGCTCACATGACGCCCATCGTTGCTAGCTCCTTCCCTGCACCTCCCGGCTTCAGTGCAAAAATCTTTGAGGATGCACATATCGCCCCTAACCTCCGCCCCCTCAAGCAAGATGTCGTTGGCGATGTGGGCAGCACTCTCTGGGTTCTTATGGCCTCCATCGGCATGGTCCTGCTCATCGCCTGCGCGAACGTCGCCAACCTCCTCCTCGTCCGCATCGAAGGACGCAGCCAGGAGCTCGCAGTCCGCTCCGCGCTGGGTGCCAGCCCTTATCGTATCGCCGGTGAACTTTTCCTCGAAAGCTTCATCCTCGGTTTACTCGGCAGCGCCATCGGCTTGGGCTTAGCCTTCGCCGCCCTGCGCGCCCTCGTCGCCATGGCTCCATCTGGCATCCCGCGCATCAACGAAATCGGCATCGACGGCCCCGTTCTCCTCTTCACTTTCGCCGTCGCCATTTTCGCTAGCATCCTCTTCGGCTCTATCCCCATTTTCAAATATGCCGGCGTCCGCCTCAGCACCGGCATTCGCCAGGGCGGCCGCGCTAATAGCCAAAGCCGCGAGCAGCACCGCGCCCGCAGTGTCCTCGTCGTCGTTCAAGTCGCTCTCGCTCTCGTTCTCCTCATCTGCTCGGGTCTCATGATTCGCACTTTTCGCGCCCTCACTCACGTCGACCCCGGCTTCCGCCAGCCCGATCAGGTCCAAACCTTCCACATTTTTGTTCCCGAGTCGCAAGTCAAGGACAACGAACAAGTCGTCCGCTTGTATCAAGAGATACTCCGCAAAATCTCCGCCATTCCCGGCGTCTCTTCCACCAGCATCACCACGGCCGTTCCCATGGGCGGAAATTCCAGCAACGACCTTCTCTACGCGCAGGATCACACCTACCACGAGGGCGAGATCCCCCCGATCCGCCGTTTCTCTTCCGTCACTCCCGGCTCTTTTTCCACGCTCGGCACATCCTTCGTCGCTGGCCGCGACATCACTTGGACGGACATTTACGAGCGCATTCCCGTCGCCGTCATTTCCGAAAATTTCGCCCGCGAATACTGGAATTCCCCTCAAAACGCCATCGGCAAGCGCATCCGCGTCGCCTCGACTGACGACTGGCGCGAAATCGTCGGCGTCGTCGCCAACACGTATAACGACGGTGTGACCCAAAAACCGCCCACTCTTGTCTATTGGCCCATCAAAAAAAGCAATTTCGAAGGAAGCAAAGAAGATTTGAACCGTTACGTGGGCTTCATGGTCCGGAGCCCCCGCGCCGGTTCCGAAGCACTCCTAAAAGAGATTCGCGAAACCGTCTGGTCCGTGAATCCGAACTTGCCCCTCGCCGATGTCCACACCCTCGGCTTTTTCTACACGCGCTCCATGGCCCGCACCTCTTTCACGCTCATCATGCTCGCGGTCGCCGGCGGCATGGCGCTACTTCTCGGCGTCGTTGGCATCTACGGCGTCATCTCCTGCTCCGTCTCGCAACGCGTCCGAGAAATCGGTATCCGCATGGCTCTCGGCGCGCAACAGCAATCCGTCACCGGCATGTTCATCCGCCACGGCCTCATCCTCACTGGCATCGGCGCAGCCTTCGGCCTCATCGCCGCCGTAATCGTCATGCGGCTCATGTCCTCTCTCCTTTTCCACGTCAACCCCGTCGACCCTATCACTTACATCGCCGTAACTCTCGGCCTAATAGCGACGGCTTTTATCGCCAGCTATCTACCTTCGCGCCGCGCCGCCACGGTAGACCCAGTCGAAGCCCTCCGCGCCGAATAACCGGAGCTTGTCCGCAATTCTGCGCGCCACCACGTTTCGCGCCTCGGCCATCCAACGCCGGCTGGGTGATAGGGGCTTGACTCGTAGTATTCTGGTATTAGGCCCATGAACCGCGTATACCTCGATTACAACGCCACAACGCCCGTCGAGCCCCAAGTCCTCGACGCCATGCTTCCCTATTTCTCCGCCGATTTCGCCAACGCGTCTTCGATTCACACCCCCGGCCAGCGCGCGCGTGCCGCCGTCGAAACCGCCCGCGAACAGGTCGCTTCCCTCATTGGAGCCCGCCCCCAGGAAATCGTCTTCACCAGCGGTGGCACCGAATCCGACAATCACGCGATCTTCGGAGCGGTTAACGCGCTCATTACCCGGCCCATGCAACATCCGCCAAGTTCTGTCGAGGCCCGCGAGCGCCGTTGGGTCGTCTCGCACACTCGGCACATCATCACTACAAGCATCGAGCACGAAGCGGTCCTGCATACGTGCCAGGAGTTGGAAATGCTCGGCGTCCAGTTAACGTATCTACCCGTCGATCGAGAGGGGCGCATCGATCCCGAATCTGTTCGGAAGGCAATTCAGACTGGACGAGCCAATCCCGATTTGCCCGAGGCGCCCGTTCCTGCTAGAACGACGCTCATTACCATCATGCACGCGAACAACGAACTCGGCACCGTGCAGCCGCTTGAAGAAATCGGCCGCATCGCCAAGGAACATAAAATCTATTTCCACACAGACGCGGTGCAATCCGCCGGCAAGATCCCCATTGATGTAAACGCCCTGAATCTGGATCTTCTCTCGCTCTCAGGACACAAGCTGTACGCCCCCAAGGGCGTCGGCGCTCTCTACGTCCGCAACGGCACTCGTCTGCGCCAACTTCTCTATGGCGGCCATCACCAGCGCGGATTCCGCCCCGGCACAGAAAACGTCGCTGGAATCGCAGGCCTCGGCAAAGCCGCCGAGATCGCGCGCAACTCCGTAGCGAGCGACGCGCAGCGCGTTTCCACCCTGCGAGACAAACTCGAACGTGGGTTGCTCGAGCGCATCCCGCACCTCCGCGTGAACGGCGCCCTCGCCCCCCGCACTCCCAACACCACCAACATCCTGTTCACGGGAATCGAAGGCGAAGCCCTCGTCATCGCGCTGGACTTGAAAGGTCTAGCCTGCTCCGTCGGCGCAGCCTGCTCCTCCGGAGCCGTCGAGCCCTCGCATGTCTTGACCGCCATTGGCCTCTCGCAAGAAGAAGCCAAGTCCAGCTTGCGTTTCAGCCTGGGACGTCACACCACCGAATCAGATATTAATTTCGCCCTTGAGATTATCCCCGCCGCCGTCGCTCAACTCCGCGCGCTCTCTCCGACCTATCGCAAAGAGGCCGCCTCCCATGTCTAACTCCGCGTCTCTTCTCTGTGTCCTCCGCGATCTCTGTGTGGATTCCGTTTCCTTTTCTTTTCGCGCTAAAATGAAATGTTACGCATGAACGCCACAACCGTATTCGATACGCTACCCACGCGCGAGGAAACTCAGCGCGGCCTAGTCGCTATAGCCATGTCCGGCGGTGTCGACTCTTCGACGGTCGCCGCCGTCCTCCAGGAACGAGGGCACCCGATTGTCGGACTCACCATGCAGCTCTGGAACCAGCGCCGCCTCCCCGAATTGCAGGGCGACGGCCCCAAGCAGCACCGCTGCTGTTCGCTTGACGACGTCTACGACGCCAAGCGCGTCGCGCAACACCTGAATTTTCCGCATTATGTTGTGAATTTTGAAGAGCAATTCGAGCAGCGCGTCGTGCGCCCGTTCGTCGATCAGTATCTCGCTGGCCGCACGCCTATCGCGTGCACCAACTGCAACACCGATGTGAAGTTCGAGCCGCTCCTGCGCATGGCGCGCCAAATTGGCGCCGAGCGTTTGGCCACGGGCCACTACGCACGCATCCGCCAGAACGACCAATCCGGCCGCTGGGAATTGCTGCGCGCCCGCGATGAAAGCAAAGATCAGTCCTATTTTCTCTGGGGCCTTTCGCAAGAACAGCTCTCGCGCAGCGAATTCCCCCTCGGCGAATTGACCAAGGAAGAAGTTCGTACGCTCGCGCGCCGCACCAATCTTCCGGTAGCGGAAAAGCCGGAAAGCATGGAACTCTGTTTCGTTCCCACTGGCAATTACGTTCAATTCATTCAGGCCTACTCAAAGGACACGGGAATTCCCCTGTCCCAAAGCGAAGGTGAAATCGTCACCGAAGACGGCGCCGTCGTCGGCCATCACAACGGCGTCCACAACTTCACGATCGGCCAGCGCAAAGGTCTCGGCTTTGCCGCCGGCAAACCGCTCTACGTGCTTTCCATCGACCCCGAAAAAAACCGTGTCGTCGTTGGAGATGACGATTCCCTGCGCACAACGTCGTTCGAAGTGAATGACGTAAATTGGGTTTCGATCGAACAACCCTCAGGACCCATCCGCGCTACTGTGAAAATCCGCCACAAACACGAACCCACTGATGCAACGGTGGAACAAATTGACGCAACCACTGCCCGAATTGCGTTTGACGCTCCGCAACGCGCCATAACGCCAGGCCAAGGCGCCGTCTTCTACGATGGAGACCGAATCCTCGGAGGCGCCTGGATTCGATAGGAAAAAGATCTCAATAGTTAGCAGTCGGTGGGAAGACAAAAGCGGCGTGAAGAAGTAAAGACCAAAAGAAAAACTGAGACGTTCGACTCTGAGCTGTCGGCTCTGAGCTGTCAGCTTTCTAAATAAACAGCTCTTCTTCTTGTTCGAGCGGTTCGTCAGGACGGCGGCGCTCGCGCCGGGAGCGCAACAAATCAAGCCCAACTTTAATCCCTTGTAGCAGCGCGGACGCTTTCTGCATCGGCCGCCAAACGGTGCTTCGGAATTGCGAACCGGCGTCTTCCACAGCTTCAAGCGCTCCGGTCAAAATACGGTCAGCGTGATTCAACTGCCCGCGCAAACGGTCCGTGGCATCCGTCAACACACGGTCCATTTTCTGCGCCTGCCCCCGCGTTAAATAAACGATGTGCGCCGCATCGGCGACCATGTTGGAGATTTTCGGCTGCGTGTCATCCAGAAGAATTTGCGCGCGAGTCAGAATTGGGCCTATTCGCGTGTGCAAATCGGTGACGAGCCCATTGACTTTTTTATTGGTCTGGCGAACTTCAAAAAACAGTGCAATCAACATGGCGCCTTGAACGACGAGGGCCATCGCCGCGACAATGCTGAAAATCATTAGCCAGGTTTGCATGCTGCCCCACACGCCCTCTCAAGAGGACGGAATCATGCCGTGCACCACTCCACCGCTTCCGATATCCGGAGCCTCAAGACTGCTCTGCTTGAAAAGTTCGGACGCCCCACACTTCACGGCATCAAGACTTTGAAGCTTCGCGACGGTAAGCCTCGCGCGCGCCTTCGACAGCCGCGGAGATCGAATCCTTGCCGCGCGTCGCGGCATCTTTGCTCCGCTCGATCAGATCGTCTGCGCGCTCGCGAAGTTCTTTTGCTTTGCGCTGGGCGAAGTCGCGTCCTTCATCGGCTTTTTTGGATAGATACTCGCGCGTATCTTCTCCGGATTTCGGAGCAAACAAAATGCCAACGAGCGCGCCTACGCCGAGTCCCACGAGGAAATAGGTGACCTTGGAACCAACATTGTCCGCCATGAGAACCTCCACAAAAACCGTAACATAGCCGCACGGGAGGCGCAATACAGGCTAACCGGTATGGGTTATTCAATCCGGTTATCGGAGGGTTTTAGCTCGCCGAGTTGTTCGAACAGTTTTTCGGCCGCTTTTCGCGGAATGATTTCGCTCAGCTTTTCTATCCCGGCGCGGCGGACGTTCGAAACGCTGCCGAATTCCCGCAGGAGTTTTTGCGCGGTACGCGGGCCGATGCCGGGAATGCCATCGAGGGCGGACTTAGTTTGGCGTTTGGCGCGTCTCTCCCTGTGGAACGTGACGGCGAAACGGTGCGTCTCGTCGCGAATTTGCTGGATGAGATGAAGGACCGGCGAGTGATACTCGAGAACAATGGGCTCATCTTCCTGCCCGAAGACGTAAAGAATCTCCTCTTTTTTGGCGATGCTGGCTAGCGGTTGATTGATGATTTGCAACGATTCCAGCGCCTGCGCTGCGGCGTGGAGTTGGCCGATGCCGCCATCAATCAGAATCAGGCTCGGGAGAGGTTTCTTTTCTTCCAGCAACCGGCGATAACGGCGCGTCACGGCTTCGCGCATGCTGGCGAAGTCGTCGTTCTTTGAGATGGGTAATGCGGCGATAGGCGCTCGAACGATGGGCAGCGGGTTGTTCGAATCTTCGTCGCGCCCTTCGTCTCCGCGAATGATGAATTTTCGGTAGTCGGATTTTTTCATGCGTCCGTTCTCCCAAACAACCATGGAAGCTACCGTGTCCGTTCCCTGGATGTGCGAAATGTCAAAACTTTCGATGCGGCGCGGCTCTTGCGGAAGATTCAGAGCATTTTGCAGTGCTTCACCGATGGCTTTCGAACTTGGCTTCAGTACGCGGAAGCGCTGCTCGAAAGAGTGCTTGGCGTTGCTTTCGACCAGGTCGAGAAAAGAGCGCTTATTGCCGCGCTGCGGCGTGAAGATTTCGACTTTATGCCCGGCGCGTTCCGCAAGCGTTTCCTCGAGTAGCGCGCGATCTTCGAAATCGATGGGCACGTGAATCGCTTTCGGCAAATACTCCGCTTCCAGATAAAGTTGCTTGAGGAGCGACGGAACAAATTCATGCGGGTCAAACTCGTCGAGGTCTTCCCAATAAAATTCGCGGCGATCGACTACGCGGCCGCCGCGCAAGTGAAATAGATTGGCGGCAACGAGCGGCGGCTCGGCATAATAGGCGAGGACGTCGGTATCGTCGCCTTGCGCCGCAGCGATGCGCTGGCGTTCTTCGATGTCTTCGAGGGTGCGGAGGAGATCGCGATAAGCAGCGGCTTGTTCGAATTGCTCCTTTTCGGCGGCGGCCATCATCCGCGCTTCGAGGCTTTTGATCAGGTCATGGCGACGCCCTTCGAGAAAGAGGCGGACGTCGCGAGCGGCTTCCGCATAACGCTCCTCGGTGGTGAGGCCGGTGACGCACGGGCCGAGGCAGCGCTTGATGTAATACTGCAAACACGGACGCGGATGGCTGCGCGTGAGATCGACAGTGCAGCTCGGAACCAGAAACCGCTTGTGCACGAATTGGAGAATGCGGCGCGCAAGCCCCGCCGGGAAATATGGGCCAAAGTAGAGTGAGCCGTCTTTCTTGATGCGGCGCGTGAAATAAACGCGAGGATATTTTTCCGCGGCTGTGAATTTTATGTACGGATAGGTTTTGTCATCCCGCAGCATGACGTTGAACTTCGGCCGATACTGCTTGATGAGATTGTGTTCGAGAGCGAGCGCTTCGCGTTCGTTGCCGACTAGAATGGTTTCAAGGTCGGCAATTTCGCGGGCCAGCGAACCGGTTTTGGCGTTCACCCAGCTGGATTCGAGAAAATAAGAACGCACGCGGCTGCGCAGGGATGCGGCCTTGCCAACGTAAAGAATATTGCCCGCGGCGTCCTTGAACAAATAGACGCCGGGACTCTCGGGAAGCAGATCGGCTATTTCTCGGGGTTCCATGGGAAGCCAGCGCGGAATTTATGCTTAACCGCCAACTTCCATCATACTAGAATTGTAAAGAGGGCTCCTTGGAGCGCGATCCGTGGCCCGTGACGTGCGATCCCTGTTTGGTGGCTACGCGAATGGGAAGCTTGCAACATGCGGCGTGAGAGGGAGCATCCAACGGACCGTATGAAAAGAAGCTTGGAAAAAACGCTTTACCTGGCATTGGCTGGTTTTGAGCTGCTCGCTTTGCCGACGCTCGTTTTTTCCCAGGACCCGCCTCCAAATCCGGCGGACAAGCCTGCGGCTCCCACAAATAAGCCTAAAGCGCCAAAACCCAATGCGGATAACGCGACGCAAAACGCCCCCGACCAGCCGACATGGGATCCCTTACGAGCCGAAAAAGACATGCAGGTGGGCCAATATTACATGCACAAAGGCGATCTGGATGCGGCCATCGATCGGTTTGAGGACGCCACCCTCGCGAAACCCGGGTACGCAATTCCCTTCCGCCTGCTGGGCGAGGCGCAGGAGAAAAAGGGTCTGAAGAAGCAGGCGATCAAATCTTATCAGCGCTATTTGGATTTGTATCCGAAGGCGGAAGACAAGGACAAGATCCAGAAAAAAATCGACAAACTGCATAAGGATGTCGAAAAAGAGAAAAAGTCATTTGGCTAAAAGCTTGCTTCATAATCATGCGCCTTAGATCACTTCCAAAATGGGTTTACGCTCTCACTTTGCTTACGTGCGCAGGTTGCGGCCATCCCACAGTGAAGGATGTCAACGCAGCGAACGGGCGATCCGCGAACGAATGGATTAGGTATTTGCCTCCGAAAGTAGATTGGAGCGTCTGGCCCCGGCCGCTCGAACGCGCGCGCTGGGAACCCGTGCCGAGCGCTCACCAATTGCAAGCCGAATCCTTGCTCCAAGCCACGGCTTGTGTCCCCTTGTCCGAGGAGCGGCTCGCCATGCTTCTGCCCAGCAAGAAGTCCGCCGGCATACCTTTCCTGGTTCGTGCCATCAGCGCCACCTGGAATACAGACCGATTTGAAATCACAATGAGTGATAACGGAGACCTCTGGGTAGGCGGAGCTGCCTTAAGTCGTCGAACTGTTCCGATCGAGCGGCGCTCCATCGTTGTCTGGCTGGATCGCGCGCCAAAAGAGGTTTACGTCACGTTCGGCGTTTACGAATAGGTGCTGCCGACCCGCAGTTCTAACGGGCCAGATGGTCGAGGATGCGGCGCGCGCGAGCGTAATCGGCGAAGAGCTTTTCTTCGGCGCGGAATTCGGGAGAATGGGAGACGAGGCTGCAACCGGAGCGGCGTGTGGGGTGTTTTACGTGGAGCATTTCGTGGTATAGGACGTATTCGACGGCGACTCGTGGGACTCCGGGATGATCCATGCGCCGATTCAGCAGAATCTGATTCGGCCCGGGGTCGTAGCAACCGAATTGGCGGCGCCAGCTTCGCGTGCTCCATCCAATGTGCGAGCGCTGCAAACCCCCTGAGAAATATTTGTCGTTTAGCTCATCAAACATTTTCTCGAGATCGAAGTGACGGCCCACTGGGCCTGCGGAGGCGAGGCGAACCCGCCCGCGGCGCATGCGGCTGATGCGGCTGCGCGTGCGATTGGAGCGGGCGTAATTTAAATAGGGCGCGACCAGTGAGCGCGGAGCTCTGCGGCGATAGACGCGAGAGAGAAGCAGCGCGGCGGCGCCTTCGAGTACGGGGAGTGGGGCACGCTGCAACAGATCCGAGAAGCGGACGTAGACGACGTCTTCGCGGCGGCGGATGGTAAGCACCAGGCTGGCGTAGGGATAAAACTCGACGCGAAAGCGCGGCGGGCGGCCGTCGCAGCCAAGTCTGGTAAAGACGCGCTGAAAAAGAGGCGCGCCTCCGGGGACTGCTGAACTTGCACGGCGCTGCGCCGGATGTTTCTTCTTTGGCGTAGATTCCTTCGCGGCGGCGAGTTCGATTGGCGGCGCCAGATCCATCAACAAGCTCAGTTGCTGCGCTCGGGCCATTTGCTTCGCCGTGTTCATTTCTTTCGACGTACCGGGGGCGGAGCGACATTTTTCTTGGCGGCTTCGGCTTCTTTAGAGGCGTCGCGGGTGCCTTCCATGGCATCGTCGAGATTTTCTTTGTAGAGTTCAGCGCCGGGAGTATCTGTCGGAATCTTTTGCAGAATGACTAGGAAATCTTTCGTGCGTGCCGCCATCAGGTCGATGCCTTTGCGCACGTTCTGCTGTTTCTCGATCCCAAGCTGGATGAGGTCCGCTGCATCATCCACGCAGCCAACATACGCGTTCAAAAGAGAATTGATCATCTGGGCGTGGTTGGTCTGCGAGGGGTGTTCGAATTCGTACTGGATTTTCTTGAGGCGGTCATCAGCGAACGACAGGAACAGGGTGATGCGCTCGTTGGGCGTTTCGGCCTCGCGGATTTTGTCGGCCTCGACCCCAGAAAGATAATCCTTCTGCCCGCGAGACGGCGTGCGAACGGCCGCGAAGCTGTGAATAAACAGCATGCAAAAACAGGCGATCAAGAGACGATTTTTCATGATTGCACTTCCGGATCGGGTGGCGTCGTTGACGGTGTCGCGGGCGTTGTCGGTTTATTTTCGCGGCGCCTCGGAAAAAGAGATCGAAGCAATTTATCGTCGAGGCTCAATAGATCCTTACGAACAATCTGGAGAGGCGGTTTGAATTCCGCAGGGACCAGGAGGAGAATTTCGTCGACCTGGCGCAGCCCTTTTTGTACGTGCATCTCGAGTTGCTTATAACCGTTGGGATGCCGCTCGCCATCGGGATTTTCTTTTTCGATGGCCTCGGAAGCGGATGCGCACATTGTCTCGGTATTTCTCCATGAGCGTGTCGACCGTGACGTAATCGCCGGCTTTCTCCGCGCGCGCGGCTTCCTCGAATTCAGCATCCCCGAGTTTCTGCAGCATTTTCGCTTTACGAACTCCATTTGTTTCGCTATCGAAGTGCGATTGAAGCTCGCTGAGCTTGTCCGCGGCGCCGCCAACGCTGCATAAGGCGGCTATCAGAATTGGTAATGCTACGCTTTGCGCCAAGCGGGGCCCCATGCAATTACCTTTTCTGATCCAGCATGCGACGCAAAACTTTGCTGCGCTGTTGCGCCTGCCAAACCTGGTCGGGGTTCTTATCCTGGTCGAGCTCGAGAAATTTCCCGTAGGCTTCGAGCGCAGGCTTGGGCTGATTCAGTTTATCGTAGCAGAGGGCGCGAATAAACCACTCGCCGGGGCCGGGAGTTTCTGCCTTAGCGATTACGTCCAGAGTCGCGATCGTCGCGGGGAAATTTCCGCCGAGATAGTAAGTGGAGCTGAGATCTTTCCAGTAGGCGAGATTGTTGCGATCGAGCTGGAGGGCGGCCTTGATTTCCTTCTCGGCGGACGGGAAGTCGCGCTTTTGCATGTAGACGCGGCCGAGGCCGCCGTGGAGCTGTGCATCGTTGGGAGCAAGCGCGATGGCTTTGCGAAGGGTGACAATGGAATCGTCCCATTTTTTTTGGGCGATTTGGATGTCAGCGCGGGAACGAAGCGAATCGAGAGAAGGAGGCTTGCCAGCGTCGGAGCGATCGAGCTCGGCAAGCGCGGCGTCGTACTGTTTTTGTTCGAGAAGAATATGGATTATGCGCGATTGCGCGCCCGGAGTGTCCGGCTGAACGGCTAAATAGTCGCGATAAGCGCCGGCGGCTTCAGGCTTTTTTTGCGCGTCTAGCGTTTGCGCTAGGCCGAGCAGAGCCTGCGGGGATTTTGGTTCGAGTTCCAGGGCAGAGCGAAATCTTGCTTCGGCCTCGGGATAGCGTTTTAAGCCGGCGTAGAGATTGCCGAGATGGAGTGCCGTTTCTACGTCTCGAGGATCGAGACGCAAGGCTGATTCGTAAGAATCGACTGCGGTGGCAATGTCACCGGAGCGCTCCAGGGCTTGTCCAAGCAGGAAGCGCGGGCGGCTCTGGGCGGGGAGGAGATCGACCGCGCGGCGAAGTGGGGCGACAGCGGCGGCGGGATCTTTCTCGCTGATTAGGATGCCAAGATTCAGAAAGGCTTCCGACATTTTCGGATCGAGCGCGGTGGCGCGTTCGTATTCGGCGCGAGCATCGTCCGGGCGTTTTAGAGCGGTGTAGGCGTAGGCGAGTTGGAAGTGAGCCCAGGCAATGTCAGGTTTTTCGGTAAGGATTTTTTGTAACGGGACTAGGGCGGCTTCGAATTGGTTTGTGTCGATGTCGTGTTGGGCTTCGTCGAGGAGATCGTTGAGCGGATTGGCGAGTTTTTGCGTGCGGGTCTGAGAGGGATTGGATTTTTGCGAGGAAGACTGGGCGGTCAAAGAAGACGCTCTGCACAAATCGGGCGCACCGTGCTGCGCCCCTCCAAGAATTACGGCGGCCGCCGCGACGCGGCCAAGCAAACTTTTGAGGCTCATTGTTCAGGCGGAGGATTTCCTGCGCCATCCGCGATTGTACCTGAAGGCGCCACGGACTTGGATGCGCCATTCGTGGAGCGCTTTGCCTGGCCATTCGCGCCGAGGACGCGCACTAGGAAGCGGCCCGTGTGCGATTGCTGATTGCGGGCCACCTGTTCGGGAGTCCCAGTGGCGATGATTTTGCCGCCCCGGTCGCCTCCTTCGGGGCCCAAGTCGATCAGCCAATCCGCCGATTTGATGACGTCGAGATTGTGTTCGATAACGAGGAGCGAAGCGCCGGATTCCAGCAGTTTTCGGAACGCCGAGAGGAGCTTGGCGATGTCGTCGAAATGGAGGCCGGTAGTGGGCTCGTCGAGGATATACAGGATGCCCTGGTTTTCAGTGCGGGCGAGATGCGCGGCGAGTTTCAGGCGCTGCGCTTCGCCGCCGGAGAGCGTGGTGGCCGATTGGCCGAGGCGGAGATAGCCGAGGCCGATTTCGTTCAGGATGCGGAGCTTGGAGACCACCTTGGGGACGCCAATGAAAAACGCCAGTGCCTCGCGTGCGGTCAGCTGCAGAACTTCGTGGACGTTTTTACCGCGATAGCGGACGTCCAGCACGCTGGTCTTGAAACGCGTGCCACGGCATTCTTCACAGATCAGCTCGACATCGGCGAGAAACTGCATTTCCACCGTGACGGTGCCGTCGCCTTGGCAGGTTTCGCAGCGGCCGCCCGGAACGTTGAAGGAAAAGTGGCCGGCAGTGAACCCGCGGCGCTTGGCGTCGGGCGTAGCGGCAAACACTTCGCGAATGGCATCAAAAGCCTTGAGATAAGTGGCAGGATTCGAACGCGGCGTCCGGCCGATGGGCGACTGATCAACGATGACTACTTCGCGGATGTCGGCGTCGCCTTCAAGGCGGTCGCAAAATTCTTTGACGCTGCCGCCCGTTCGTTTGGCGGCCAACGCGCGATAGAGAACGTCGTGGACTACCGTGGATTTGCCAGAGCCGCTGACACCGGTGACGACGGTGAGAGTACCGAGCGGAATCATCAGGTCGATATTTTGCAGGTTGTGGAGCGTTGCGCCGTAAAGACGGAGAAATTTTCGATCCGGTTTATGGCGATTGTTGGGAATGGAAATGGAAAGTTCGCCGCTGAGATAGCGGCCCGTTAGGGATTTGTGCTCCGCGAGCATGGCCTCGTAGTTTCCGGCGAAAAGCAGCTTCCCGCCGAGTTCGCCGGCGCCGGGGCCGAGGTCGATCACGTGGTCCGCGGCGCGAATGGTGTCGGGATCATGTTCGACGACCAGCACGGTGTTGCCGAGGTCGCGAAGGGATTTCAGAATATCGATGAGCCGCTGCGTGTCGCGCGGGTGAAGCCCAATCGAAGGCTCGTCGAGCACGTAAAGCGCCCCGACCAGATGCGAGCCCAAAGACGTAGCAAGCTGGATGCGCTGCGATTCTCCGCCGGAGAGAGTGGAAGTCAGGCGATCGAGCGTGAGGTAGTCGAGGCCGACTTCATCCAGGAATTGCAAGCGGCTACGAATTTCTTCAAGGATTTTTTCCGCAACTTTTGTTTGTGATTCGGAAAGAACCAGCGTGGAAAAGAAAGCGCGCGCTTCTTTCACGGTGAGCTTGGTAATCTCGGTGATCGAACGGCCTGCCACGCGGACGGCACGGGCCTCGGGGCGAAGGCGCGTGCCGCTGCAATCGGGGCACGTGGCATAGCCACGGTAGCGGCTGAGAAAAACGCGCACGTGCAGCTTGTATTTCTTGCGCTCGAGCCAGTTGAAGAATCCTTTTACGCCTTCGAAATCGTTTTCCGGGTCACCTTCGAGCACCAGACGGCGCTGCTCCGGCGTGAGCTGCCGCCAAGGGACGTTCAGCGGAATCCCACGGTTGCGCGCCCATTTTTTCACGTCCTGGAGGAGAGCGCGGTAGCGCGGTTTGGTCCAAGGCTCGATCGCCCCTTCATCGAGCGACTTACTCGAATCAGGGACAACGAGATTGAGATCGAAATCGATGGTGTTGCCGAAACCCTGGCAGCGCGGGCACGCGCCGTAGGGGTTGTTAAACGAAAAAAGCCGCGGCTCCGGTTCCTGATGCAACGTGCCGTCGTTTTTGCATTCGAATCGCTCGTTGAAAGTGAGTCGCTCGGCTCGATTCCCAGTGGAGTCGGCGATGAATTCGAGAATGGCTTCTCCCCCGCCTTCGCGGTAACAGATTTCGATGGAGTCGGTCAGTCTCGAGCGCGATTCGGGATTCACGGAAAGGCGATCGACCAGCACATAGACGGGTTTGGAAAAGTCGATATCCAGAAGAGTTTCCGGCGAGGAAAATTCGTGCACGCGGCCGTCTTGATAGAGTCGGTTGAAGCCCCGCTTCTGAAGGTCACCGAGGGCCTGCTTGAGCGCTTCTTGCGGAGGCCCTGGCGCTTTCTTCTTGGGGACGCGCCGCGCTCCGGCGGTGGCCGCTTGTGGGTGGGCGGTGATGCGAAGCGGATACATGATGTAAAAGCGCCGTCCGGCGGTAAACGAAAGAACGCGCGTTGCGATTTCGTCCGGGCTGTCCCGGCGGACCTCGGCACCGCACTTGATGCAAAACGTTTGGCCGCAGCGCGCGAAAAGCAAGCGCAGGTAATCGTAAATTTCCGTCGAAGTGGCGACCGTCGAGCGCGGGTTGCGCGTGGAGTTTTTTTGGCGAATGGCCACGGCCGGAGCGATCCCGGAAATTTCATCGACGTCGGGCTTTTCCATGCGCTCGAGGAATTGGCGCGCGTAGGAGGAGAGAGATTCGACGTACCGGCGCTGCCCTTCGGCGTAAACGGTGTCAAAAGCAAGAGAAGACTTGCCGGAGCCGCTGACGCCGGTTACGACGGTAATAGCGTTGTGCGGGATTTCGACGCTGACATTGCGAAGATTATGAACGCGGGCCCCGCGGATGCGGATGGACTCTTGTTCGCTAAGCACGGGCGTGAGTTCTTTAGTAGCCAAGGGAAAGCTCAGACAGCGCGCTCGGAGAGTGCTGCCCAAACTTCTAATTATACGGCCACCGGAAAATGGGAGCAAACGCGGTTTTCTGCGACATCTTTGACGGGTTTGCCAGGGTCAGCGTAGCTCTCTCCGTCGAAACCCCCGAGGGGATTCCAAGACTATGGCTCTTGCGTAAGGACGATGCGGCCGACGCCGCCTGCCACCTTGAGGTGAATGGTTACAGGCGACTTGCCGTAGAGGTCGTTGGTGTACTCGTCGCCATCGTGCTTGAGGCCGTGCGCGTCGATCGTGCCGATGCCGCCAGAAGCGTGGACGATGACGCCGATATTCTTCGGCAGACGAATGTTTGCTTCGCCGACGCCGCCCTCGATATCGGCCGTGAGGTCGGATTTCCGGTCGCCAGTGAGATCGACGTCCACCTGGCCCGCGCCCATGTCCAGATTGAGACGGGTCACGTCAATGTCCCGCAGACGCAGGTTGCCGCGGCCGGCGCCCATGTCGATCTTGATTTCGAGCGGGACGTTATTCGCAACGTGCAGCGTCCAGTGATTGTCCGAGCTTGTGCGAATGTGGCTGTCGTTGTCGTCCTGAGAGATACGGAGATCGCCAGTCGTTCCGGAAACGGAATAGTCCACCTTGGGAGTGCCGGAAGAGGAGCGGTAATCAAACTCTGCTTCCAGAAGATGGCTGGAGCCGCCGCTCAAATTGATGTCACCCGCGCCCATTTCCAAAGTAGCGCGAACGCTCTTGGCCTCCCCGCGGTCGACTGTGCGGGACTGGTGCTGCATGGCGTACACAGTGCCGCCACGCCAGCGATTAAGCCTTCGTCCGCTCCCGAGCAGAACGACCAGGACAATCACAAAGGCGAGTACGCCGACGGTTGTGCCGACGGAAGAACCGCTTGATCGGGCATCAGGATTCTTTTGGCGTTGCCAGCTATCATAAATTTTCCCTGCACCGAGGAAGATAAGAATGAGGGGCCAATAGGTCAAAAGGATAGGAACCGGATCGAACGAGGGGCGCCAGTTGCTGTAGAGGATGATCGCGCCGACCGTAATGAGCAGGATCGGAAGAACTAGAGAAGCCCGCCGGGGAGTGCTGTCTTGAACCATCACACACCTCTTCACTCTGTACTACGCACGGATCAGCAAAAAAGTTCAGAAGTCGAGTAAGAAGGTCGTCTTTCATGAGAATACTGGGACTGCCGGGGGTGGTCAACAGTCGCGCGTCTGCACGGAAGAGCTGCGGCGTTTGTGCTAGAGTGCCGCGAAGGTCGAAAGCCGAGAGCTAAGGGCGAGAGCGCTCGTCGAGACCTTGAACGAGGAGCGGCCATGCCAAATTTTGAGCGAGTCATCTGGATTGTATTGGATAGCGTGGGCATCGGCGAATTGCCTGACGCTGCCGATTATGGCGACGTGGGCCGAACGACTTTGGGGCACATTGCGGAATCGCGCCCGCTGAAGTTGCCGAATCTGGTTCGACTCGGTCTTGCGAATATTGCGCCGCTTGCGCATCTGACTCCGGCGGCCTCGCCCGTCGGCGCTTACGGCAAAGGCATAACGCACTCTCCGGGGAAAGATACGACCACAGGACATTGGGAGATGGCGGGTGTTTGGCTGGACCAAGCCTTCCCTACGTATCCGCATGGCTTCCCACGAGAGTTGATCGCCGAATTTGAAAAACAGATTGGGCGCGGAACGCTTGGCAACAAGCCTGCGTCAGGCACGGAGATTATCAAGGAACTTGGGGAAGAGCACGTCCGCACCGGCAAGCCGATCGTCTACACGTCGGGAGACAGCGTTTTTCAGATTGCTGCGCATGAAGACGTGATTCCGATCGTGGAACTTTATCGTATCTGCGAGATTGCGCGGAAATTACTCGACGGACCGAACCGCGTTGGCCGCGTGATTGCCCGTCCCTTTGCAGGAGCGCCCGGTCATTTTTCGCGCACCACGCGGCGCCACGATTACGCCGTCGATCCCCCGAAGCCTATGCTGCTCGACGTCCTTGCCGAGCGCGGCTTGCCAGTTTTTGGCATTGGTAAGATTCATGACATCTACAACGGGCGCGGCGTAGAGAAGTACGTCACAACCACTGGCAATGCCGATGGCATGGCGAAGCTGGCTGCGGCGTTGCCAGAACGAGAGAGCGGGCTGATATTCTGCAATTTGGTCGATTTCGATATGCTGTACGGCCACCGAAAGGATGTAGAAGGCTTTGCGGAGTCGCTCGAAGAGTTTGACCGGATGTTGGGGCCGTTCTTGAATCTGTTGAGCACTTCTGACTTGCTGATCATCACTGCGGACCATGGCTGCGATCCGGACCCGCGCTGGCCGACCACAGATCATTCGCGTGAGTACGTCCCGATTCTGGCGTATTCGCCCGGGAGCGGCGCGGGCGTAAATCTCGGCATACGGCAAACGCTCGCCGACATGGGCCAAACCGTCGCGGAAAACTTTGGCGGCAAGATTCCGCACGGGAAGAGTTTTTTGCGCGAGATCAGCCAGAACAAAGCAACATCTGCGAACTGAAGCAGACGGCGCGAATCGATTCCTTGTAGGGGCACGGCACGCCGTGCCCGTCCGCGTAAGCTGCAATCCCTCTGCCGTACAGAAACGGAATTCTCAGTGTAAGAGAGCCACTTCCGCATCGCTCCGCGGCTTGGGCACTTGCGCCAGCAACTGGGCGCGCAGTTTCGATTTCGCAAGTTGTTCGGGCGTGAGTTGGTGTTCTAGAGCTAGCAGAGTGGCACTGCTTCTGGCGTCGCCCTGGATTGCAGCAGCGGAGATCCATTCGTAGGCGTATTGCGGATTTCTCTCGGTGCCGCGGCCTTCCGCGTACATGGAGCCGAGCATGAGGCGCGCGCCGGTGTGGCCTTGCTGGGCGGCTTTCTGGAACCATGCGAAGGCCGCGCGTTCGTCATGTGCGACTCCTTCTCCGCGCAAATACAAGTCGGCAAGATTGTTCTGGGCTTGGGCTAGGCCGCTTTCTGCCGCTTTACGGTACCAGACGGCGGCTTGCGCGCGATCTTGCGTGACACCGAGACCTTGATCGTAGAGATAGCCCAGATTCATTTGCGCCGCGGAGTCACCCGCATCTGCACCCTGCTGAAACAAGCGGAAAGCTTCGTGGTAATCCTGGCGCACGCCACACCCATTGAGATAGAAAATTCCAAGGTCGAAGTACGCGAGGCCATAACCTTGCCGTGCCGCCTCGCGAAGCCAATACAGCGCCGCACCCGCGTTTGCTTGCGTTCCCCATCCCGCCAGAGAAAGTACCGCGAGATTCACTTGGGCCGGCGCATACCCTTTGCGTGCTCCCTTCTCGAACCAGTTGTGCGCCTCCTGCAAAGTGCGCGCTGTCTCGGACGATTGGGTGAGTGCGATTCCCTTCTCGTTTTCGCGCAGGCCAGCCTTTTGTGTGGCGAGTTCCCTCAAGGAGCTAACGCGGACGGAGTTCCCTTCGCGCGCCAGCAAGTGAACCATCTCGGCTGACACGCAACCCGCCTTTTCAACATTCGCGCTATCCTGGGCCTGCGATGGAGAGGCGAGAACAGCACTCACAAAGAGGACGAAACTGGTAACGCGCAAAACCCATACTGCAAGGCGCGAGAACAAGTGATTCCTGGCGGTGAACATCATGGATACCCTCCTCAAGTCGAATGAATGGCCAGGTTTTGAATCCGTCTCGGCGTGCAAGACGCCCCAATGCTGGCCTTCGTTAACGCAGGCGCGACTCTAGCGAGCGCTTGACGACATGACAGCCGCCGGCAGCAGAAAGTCCAACCAACAGACAATCTACCTGTAGCCTGCCTACCTATATACCTAGACGAGCTACACGTCAAAAAGTTTCATGGAAAAATGCTGAGTCCGTCTAGTTTCTCGATTATTCGTAATGCAAGGCTGTCACGGGGCTAACACGCGTGGCGCGCCGGGCGGGTATCCAGCATGCCAGGAGCCCGATGGCGAGCAGCAGAACCACGACCGAGATAGCGGAGATCGGATCGTAGGGTGAAACGCCCCAAAGCTGGCTAACGACCGCGCGAGAAAGTGCGAAGCTGACAAGTATGCCGAGGGCTATGCCTGGAACAACAAGCGCGAGTCCGTGCTTCAGGACCATCCTTAGTACATCTGCAGGAGCGGCGCCAAGAGCCATGCGAATTCCGATTTCGTGAATGCGGCGCGAAGTCGTGTACGCGATGACGCTGTAAACGCCCAGGGTCACGAGAAGCAACCCGATCGCCGCGAACGTGGCGACAAGAAAAAAGCCCAGGCGCGGCTGGGCATAGGAAAACGTGTTGAGCCACTCGGCGAGAGGCTCACCCTCGGCAAACGCCACGGTTGGATCGATAACCCACACCGCCTTACGCACCGTGGCGTTCATTGAGCCAGGGTCGGCAGCAGTGCGGACAATGAGGCGGCGCATGCCGGAGCCGGTAATGCTGTAAGGAATCCAGACCTCGGCTAGGGTCGGGTTTTCCAGGCCCGCATTCATGGCGTCCGCCGCGACGCCAATGACCTGGAAGGAAGGTTCTGTGACGGCATCGGGAACTTTCTTCAGGACATCGAGAACAACGATGCGGCCGAGGGGATCTCCTTCTCCGAGAAAGCGCCGCTGAAACGTTTGATTGATGACCACGACCTTTCTCGCCGCGCTCACTTCCTCTTCCGTGAACGAACGGCCCGAGAGAAGTGGCTGGCGGACGATCGCGAAGTAGTCCTCTCCGACGAGTTGCACCATCGACTCCCACTCGCCGGTGTGAGTCTTCCCGGGGATTTCGATATTGCCACCGAAGCCTCCATAGGGTGGAGTTGTGCTTACCGGCGAAGCGTCTTCGATACCAGCTGTTGATCTCAGGTTGCGAATCAAGGGGTCGAAGAACGAAACAAGCTGCGGACCGGTTTTGTAATGTTGCGAAGGAAGAGGGATGCGGCCGATGAGCAGGTGGTCCGCCTGCCAACCGAGCGGAACGTTTTGAATCGCAACGAAGCTGCGCATGAAGAGCCCTGCCATAAAAAGCAGAATCAGAGACAACGCGACTTCGACCACAATCACGGCGTTGCGCAAGCGGGATTTGGCGACGGTTCCGCCGAGGCCCTTACCAGCGCCTCGCAGAGCGTCTTGAACGTCGACGCGAGAGGCTTGCAAGGCAGGGAAAAGACCGAAAATGACCACGGTAGCGAAAGCGAGCCCGATGCCGAAGAGAAGAACCCACACGTTCATTTCAATGACGGTTTCCGAGGGAACGGTAAAGGGAGGCATGTGGGAGCCGAGCTCGCGGATGCCGGCCCACGCAAAGAGAACGCCAACGAAGGCTCCGCCGACCGCAAGCAGCAAACTCTCCAGAAGGAGTTGGCGCACAAGTCGGGCGCGGCTGGCGCCCAAAGCCGCGCGAACGGCGAATTCCCTGCCCCGCGTCGTGGCTCGAGCGAGCAACAGGCTTGCGACGTTGGCGCAGCCAATCAGCAACAGCAGCCCGACGGCGGCAAACAAGACAAAGAGCGTCCGCCGAAACCCATTGCCGACCACCGCATGGACGAACGACTCGACGCTGACGCGGAAATGCGCCGGATAATCCTCGCGATACGTAGGCGCAATGCGCGCGCCAATGAGATTCATGTCGGCTTCCGCTTCCTGAAGGGAGACACCAGGCTTGAGATGGGCAACGACGCCCCAGGGCTGCGGAAAAGTCCCGCGCATTACATTGACGACCGTGGGATCGCGGGGCATCCAGAGATTCGCGCCTCCCCAGGCAAAACGCAGCGGCATAACGCCGACTAGTGTGCGACGAACCCCATTCAGCGAGAACGTTTTGCCGACTACACCCGGATCGGAGCCGAATTGGCTAACCCACGTAGCGTAGCGAAGGACGAACACGGGAGGCGCGCCGGGTTGGTAGTCCGCGGGTTCAAGGCCGCGACCAAGAAGCGGTGCCACACCAAACATCTCGAAAGTACCGGGCGTGACGTAGTTGGCGGCTAGATAGCTGTTGTTCTCCCCGGAATCGTAGACCACATCGATTTCGCAATTAGCGATGAACGCGTCGAAGACGCGGTTCTGCTCCATGTAATCGCGCAACTCGGGAAAGCCAAACATACCGCGGAAGAAATCCCCGTCGCCCTCGCCGCCACCGCGGTGATCAAGGTCACGGATACGGAGCGTGATCAAGCGTCCCTGATCCTTGTAGGGGAACGGAGCAACAAGCGCATTGTAGATAACGCTGAATATCGCGGTGGACGCGCCGATGCCGAGAGCCAGAGCAAGAATGGCCGCCAAGCTGAAACGTGGACTCTTGCGAAGCCCGCGCAGTGCAAACTGCATATCATGCAACCAGAGCTCGAGACGATTTTCCCAGCGAGCTTCGCGGCACTCTTCCTTAAATCCTTCTAGGCTGCCGAATTCCAAGTGGGCGCGGCGGCGCGCTTCGGCGGGCGACATGCCGGAGGCAATATAATCGCCGATTTGCTGCTCGAGATGAAAGTGCAACTCAGAGTCGAGCCGTTTTTCGACGAGTGGCTTGTGGCCGAGGCGGCGTAACCAGCGCATACCCATACGCATTGTCCTAGTTAGCAGACATCCAATCAAAGAATCCGAGGTGCCCGCTGAAATTCTCTCTTCTCACCGAGCTGCTCCTTTTCGCCTTTGCTTTTTCGGTCATTCATACCGGAGGGCCGTCACGGGATCGACCCGAGTCGCACGCCGCGCCGGAATCCAGCACGCGGCTAGCCCCACAAAGAGGAGCAGCACGACGACGGCCACAAGAGTCAGTAAATCGTAGGCGGAGACTCCCCAGAGTTGCGTAACGACGGTTCGCGCAACAGCAAAGCTCACCGCCAAACCGATGCCGATGCCTCCCAACAAAAGCTTGGTTCCCTTTCGCAGGACCATTCCCAGCACATCGCCAGCACCAGCGCCAAGAGCCATACGAATCCCAAATTCATGCGTTTGGCGTGAGGTCGAGTACGCCATCACGCTGTACACACCGATGGTCACCAAGACCAGGCCGATTGCGGAGAAGACCGTCACCAACCACAGGCCAAAGCGAGGCTGCGCCAGCAGATCTACATCGCGGATGCGCTCCATGGACTGCGGATCGGCCATGGCGACACCTGGGTCAGAGGCCCAAACCTCCTTGCCCACGGCTGCGATCATCTTCGCGGGATCGTTGACAGTTCGGACCAGTAGCGCCCACGCTGGCCGTGGATAGACCGTGTAAGGGAACCAGACTTCTGGGTCCGTTGGATTTTGCAATCCGTGATTCTTTGAATCCGCCACTACTCCGACGATTTCAAACCAGGCGTTCGCCATGGGATCGGGGACCGTCTCCATCAACTTCAAATGAACACGCCGACCGATGGGATTCTCATTCCTGAAATAGCGCGAACGGAAGCTCTGATTGATCACCGCAACTTTTCGCGCATCGTTGACCTCATCGGCGAGAAATGTGCGCCCCTCGAGAAAAGGAATGCGAAGAACCTGAAAATAGTCCTCGCTGCTGATTTGCACCGTGGCGTTCGGTTTCTCCTCATTAGACTTCCCTGCGATTTCGATTTCACTGGGGCAGCAATCGTAGGGCGCGTACGAGCTTGCAGTGGCGGCAGAGGTGACTCCTGGCGTGGACTTGAGCCGCTCCAGAAGTGGCCGGTAGAACGCGGAGATTTGGGCCGGCGTTTTGTAGCGGTTGGGTGGAAGAGGAATCCGTGCGCTCAGAACGTGGTCGATACCGACGCCGAGAGGCACCTGCGACAGGGCCAGGAAGCTCCGAATAAAGAGGCCTGCGGTGAAGAGCAATGTAAGAGAAAGAGCCACTTCCAGGACGATCACGGAATTGCGCAAGCGGGCGTGGCTGCCTGTGTCGCTGAGTCCCTTTCCCGCGTCCCGCAGAGATTCCTGCAAGTCGGTGCGTGAGGCTTGCAGTGCCGGCACCAGGCCGAAGATGAAAATGGTACCCACGCCGATCGCAAGAGCAAAAACCAGCACCGTTGGGTTCATTTCAATGACGGTCTCGGACGCGACGGTGTTGTCGGGCATCGAAGTGGAGAGAACTCTGACGCCCGCCCAGGCAAAAAGAACCCCCAAAACGGCCCCTCCCAGGGCGAGCAATAAACTCTCGACGAGGAGCTGCCGAATGAGACGTTGCCGGCTGGCCCCCAGCGCCGCGCGAACGGCAAATTCCTTGTAGCGAGTTGTCGCGCGCGCCAGCAAAAGGTTGGCGACATTGCCGCAGCCGATGAGCAAAAGAAGACTTACGGCGGCGACGAAAAGGTAGAGGCTGTTGCGGAATTGTTGAGGGACGACGGCGTGGCCGAAGTTCTCCACGCTGGCATCAAAATGCTTCGGATACTCCTTTGGGTATAACGTCGCAAGCCGCTTGGCGATCAGCGTCATGTCGGCCGATGCTTCGTTTACCGAAACGCCAGGCTTCAGCCGCGCCACGAAGCCCCAATATTTGTCGAATTGGCCGCTTGTAAGAGTTTGCGCGGCTTCGTAACTGCACGGTATCCAAAGCTCCGCGCCGCCCCAGGCAAAGCGCGGAGGCATAACGCCAACGAGCGTGCGAGCTACACCATTTAGCGTAAAAGTTTTGCCAATGGCAGCAGAGTCGGAATTGAACTTGCTCTCCCACGTTCTATAACGCAGGACAAATACCGGTGGCGCGCCTGGCTGATAATCGGCATCCGCGAGCGCGCGGCCCAGAAGCGCAGGAACTCCCAGAAAATCGAAGCTGCCGGGCGTGACGAAATTGCCGTCCAGGCGCATGCTGGCCTCGGTGCCCATCTGAATGACGTCGTCTTGCTGATTGCTGGCGGTGTCTTCAAAGACGCTGTTCTGCTTCCTGATTTCTTCAATTACCGGCATGGTGAAGAAGCTGCGATAGTCTTCCGACTTATCCAGATCTCGGATATGAACCACTACGAGTCTTTTCTGATCCTTGTAGGGAAACGGCTCGAAAAGGGCGTTATCCACCACGGTGAACATCGCCGTCGAAGCGCCGATGGCCAGCGCGAGCGCGAAAATCGAGACGAAAGCGAAGCGCCGGTCTTTCAGCAGTCCGCGCAGCGCAAACCGGAAATCGCGGATGAAAATGTCGAGTTGGTTCTCCCAGCGCGCCTCGCGGCACTCTTCCTTGAAGCGCTCAACGCCTCCGAATTCCAGGTTGGCGCGGCGACGAGCCTCGGCGGGCGCCATACCTGAGGCGATGTAATCGGCGATTTGCTGCTCAACGTGGAAATGCAGCTCAGAGTCGAGCCGTTTCTCGACGAGCGGCTTCTGCCCGATGCGGCGTAACCAGCGCATACCCATGGCTTAGTTCGCCGTACGTAGAATCAAGGAAACCGCGTCGGAAAGACGCTCCCAGCCGAGGACTTCCGCCTCGAGTTGCTTCTTGCCCTTGCTGGTCAGCGTATAAAACTTCGCTTCGCGCCCCGTGCTGGTATCTTTCCATTCCGCGTCGAGCCATTCGCGCTCTTCCAGCCGGTGAAGCGCAGGATACAGCGAGCCTTGCGGGACTTGGAAATAATCCTTCGAGATCTGCTGCAGGCGCTGGGCGATAGCGTACCCGTGGAGAGGTCCGGAGGCCACCACCTTAAGGATGAGCATATCGAGCGTTCCGCGGTGCAGGTCGTTCTTTTCAGTGGGCATCGTATACACCTAGCTTGGCTACAGGTCCATATTCTACATATGGAGCCTAACGTGTCAAGCAGGATTGTGGGGACAGAATCCATTGGCTTGGATCTTGGGTAAGGATTTCGCGCATCCACTCCACCGAACCGTCTTCTCCGAGCTGCATCTTGTCACCCAGGAGGGCAGAAATTGCAATTTGCCTGAGCTTCGATGCGTACTATCGATTGGGCATCGTGCTAGAAGCTACCTATTTTCTGCGCGTTAGAGCATCATGACTTCCTAACGTAGTGGGTGGCAAGCTGACGGCGAAGAGTGAAGTTGGTCTCTCGCGGAGGGAGAAATCGTATGGGCACGTTTAGAAGAGGTGGTGGGGATGCGGAGTTCGAAATGAAGAGAGCCGCTCCGTTTTTGAAGCTAGGAATCATTGGCATCGGAGTGCTGCTCGTGTTGCTTGTGATGGGCCTTTTTCTGCTTCGCGTGACGCGGATCGAGCCGGGACACGTGGGCGTACAGATCAACCTGGCGGGAAACCAGCGCGGCGCGTCCGAGATACCGGTGCGCACCGGATGGGTTGTGTATTCGCCGTTGAGCACGCAGATCATTGAATTTCCGACGTACGTGCAGACGGTGAAATGGACGAAAGACGTGAATGAAGGGCATCCCATCAATGAAGAGATGGGCTTTAACTCGAAGGAAGGCATGGAAATCTCCGTCGATGTTTCACTGTCGTACGCGATCGAGCCGACGAAAGTACCAGACTTCTACGTGAAATACCGCGTGTCGGACATGGATACGTTCACGCACGGAATTCTGCGAGACGTGGTGCGTAATGCGCTGAACGAAGTGGCGTCCACGTACACCGTGGAAGACATTTACGGAGAAAAGAAGGCGGAGTTTCTCCATAAGGTGCAACAGCTCATCGAACAGAGGATTTCTCCGGTGGGTGTGGGGGTGCAGCAGTTCGGCTTCATTGGAGCGCCGCGCGTGCCGAGCGTAATTGCAACGGCGATCACGTCGAAAGCCCAGGCCATTCAAAAGGCGGAGCAGGCCAGAAACGAACTGCAGACGACGCAAGCCGAAGCCGCCAAGAAAATCGCGGAAGCCGAAGGCGACGCCAAGTCCCTCGTAACCCGCGCGCAAGGCGAAGCTGACGCCAACCGCATCCGCCAGAATTCACTGACGCCGCAACTCCTCGAGCTGCGCCGCATTGAAAACAGCCGCGCCCTCATCGACAAATGGAACGGCCAATTGCCCACGGTCGAGACCGCGCAAGGCAACGCGATGATGTTGCAGCTCCCAAAGCCGCAATAGGAGACGAAGCGAAATCAGCTACAGGAGGTTGGCAAATTCGTCGACGCTGATCTTCAAATCCTGGATGATCCCGCGCAACGTCTTGCGTTTCAATTCGCCCTTATGCATGGGGATCACCACGCGCGCCGATCCGACCCCGACCACGTCATTTCGAACGGAGCAGGCCGACTTTCTCCTTCCGATTCGCTCCTGCGAATCGGTCGGCCTGCGCAGTGAGAAATCTCTCTTCTCTTTGTTTTGATTGCCTAGCTCGGTGGATTCGGCGTCACACCGGAATCTCAATCGGTTTGATTAGGATGTCTTCTGTCGGAATGGGCAGGCCGTCTTCGACCAAACTTTCGATGTACAACCCGATGGCTTCGCGGATGTTCTCGACGCCTTCTTCGATCGTCTCGCTCTGCGTATGGCATCCCGGCAAAGTGGGGCAGAAAACGTGGTAGCCCCCTTCCTCTTCTTTCTCGAAAATCACAGTATATCGGTGCGACATCCCGAACCTCCGCAATCCTCATTTTAGCCGATTCCGCAACGCCTCGCCCCGGCCTTTCTTCTCCATCGTTCCGCGGACGGAGCGAAAACCTAAGCCACTCTATCGATGACGTTTTTGGCCGCTAATTTTCCAAAGGCTTGCCGATGAGGAGAAAAGGACGAGCCGCACTCAGACCCGCGAGTAAGGAGTGGAGAATGGTGAGTTTTTGCCGTAGAATTGCGGAAGAGTAAGACAATGGCGAATCCTTCCATCACCATACCGCTGGACCCGCAAACGGCGCGGGCTTACGACTCCGCCGGGCCAGAGCAGAAGCGGAAGATTCAGGCTCTGCTTAGCCTTTGGCTTCGAGAGTTGGCCGCGGGAGAATATCCCTCGCTGCAGAAAGTGCTCGATGAGGCCGGTCGCAAAGCCAAAGACCGCGGGCTTACACCGGAGATTTTGGATTCTCTCCTCAAGGGCGTGTAGTTGCGCTGCGTCTTCGACACAAACGTTTTGGTCAGTGCGTTACTCCTGCCCGATTCGAAGCCTCGTCATGCCCTCGAACTGGCACTCCAAAAAGGAAGAGTCCTGCTCTCTTTTGCGACGCTCGCCGAACTTTATGAAGTCCTCGGCCGCAAAAAATTCCTTCGATACATAGATGAGGAAGATATTCGAAGCTTTCTGGCGGCTCTGACGCGCGAGGCTGAATGGGTTGAGGTGGATGTCCGAATTGCGGCTTGCCGTGATCCGAAGGACAATAAATTCCTCGAACTTGCCGTGAGCGGGCGCGCGACGCATATTGTCACTGGCGACTCAGACCTTCTCGCGCTGGGTCCCTTCCAGGGCATAGAGATTCTTCCTCCGCATCGATTCTTGTAATTGCCACCCTCCAGTCGAGGAGTGAGTGGGCAGGAATGTGAAAAGACTGAACGAGGAAAAGATCAAACGAGCAGGTTCGAACGGCGGCACCTGGCGCACCCGGCATGACCATTGGGGACGACGTAGACCCGAACCACTTCAAAAAGCCTGGTGGACAAATAGACTAAGAAGGAATTGCCGCCGAAGAAACGCGGACAGGCGGGTGGCAGGCCCATGCCGACTAGCCGCGGACTGGGTGCCGCACACGCCGGTTTTGCGTGTGCGGGTTTAGATCTCACTGCAACCCCGGTAAGAATCCCATCGCCATCCGCCTATGAATTCCAGGTCGCATTTTTTCTTGACAAACTGTTACTCCTGGCATATAGTAGTCGTTGGATACTATTGCGTCTTCTCACCGTAGCGCCAGCATCTTGCTGGCGTTTTTGCTTTTTGGCGTCCGCCAATCGATCTACTGAGTCCCGCACAATATTGCGAAGTAGCGATTTGGAGTGCGGCACCCCGCTGCCGCTTTTCTCAGTGACTCGCATGACTCTATATACGGCGAATCTCAATGAGCCTTTTATTCTCAACACCTCCGAGAGCTGCACAATTTTAGTGCAAATTGGCGCAATCAAGTCCTTTAGAATGAACACTTGCGTAAATCTATAAAAACAATCGACTTTAAGTGTCTTTAGAATGAACACTTCCGAAAAAAGGGGGAGGGGGCTTTCCGCCGGCCACACACAAGCCGTTATGCCACTTCTCTTTCGCGGCTGGCAGGGCAGATGACAGGCCCATACCTTCTAGCCGCCAGTTTACGAGGAACTGGCAGTCGCGGACAACTCAGCGGTATTGAGGCAGACTTGGGGGCGTGAATTACACAGATTTCCCTCGCCTCGTGTGCGTCGCGCCGGACTGACTTGCCGTTCCAACAGCCCGTCGGATCGAACAGCTTTCCTGTTCAGCACACCCTCACCCGCCGACGCCGGGGGCAACGCTCAGGGGCGAAGTCCTCTAAACTTCCTCAGGTCAGGTTAGCTCAATCAATTCGTTTGGCGCGAAAGCAACATCTTATCCGCGGACCGCGCGGCCGTAGTCATCTCGGTGGTCTTTCGCCAATCGACTTCGCTGACGTCCACTCCGCCCTTGCGGCCTTCTACGTCTTGGAACATCAACAAGTCCCCGTCTCTCTGATACTTGGTCACTTCATAGGTCTCGTTCGACTTCAAAGCAAGAATCGTATGCCTATCCGTCGTTCGTGTTTCGCCGGGTTGCGGCGCGACGATTTGCAGGGGCGTAAGGTTTGCCGCCGTAACGGTCGCAGCTTTCTGCACGGCCGGCTGCATGGCCTTCGCCTGTGGCGCTACGTTGTAGGAGCTTTGACGTCCAGATGCGTACGGCGGGCGGTCGGGATGCAGCAGGGCTTGCGGCAGGACAATGTCGTCCATCAACCGCAGTTGCAGGGGTTCTTCACCCTTCAACGTCGGCCGGGGCCCGCGGAACGGCAGACTGATCACTTTCCACGGCCAAAGCGGCGGGAACATCCACTCCACCACATCCCGCTTCGCGTGACCCTTGCCATCGATGTCGCCTTCCTTGTCCACCTTGTAGCCGCGCGCCATGATTACCTTAGCCGGGACGGGCAAATCGCCGCTCGGCAGGATGATGCGGTCAAAGGTGATCCTCATGTAGCCTTTCCCGACGAAATGTCCCGGTTCCTTGTCCGCTTCGAGATGTCCGCCCAGCATACTGCCTCTCGGGAACAACGGCCTGCCGAACTCCTGCATGGTTCTGAGGTGGCATAACACCGGATCGCCTATTGCGGCGGTGGCCGAAGAAAAATTCGGCTCGTTCAAGGTACATTGCAACAGCGTTCCGGCCGGCACCAGTTGATCTTGAGCACGGATCGCCGTTGCCGACACCAGTAGCGCGGTCGCACTCACCAAAATGCCGATGAGTCGTTTCATGGTTACCTCCAGGTTGATGGGTCTGATCTCAGCGGCTAGACGAGCCAGCCGCTTCCACCGGCAGAAACGCCCGAAAGTTCCCCACTGGACACACGCGAGCACGCCCGTCGGTTGTCCGACCCTAACCCAAAGGTCTCTAAAAAGTCTCTTACAAAATGCGGAATTTTTTCAGCAGATAAAAAGTGTCAGGTAAACCCGTCACTTCTAAAACAAGAACGGCACCAGCCGCCGGGTCCGTTGCATATACTCCTCGTAAGGTGGGCCCAAGGCCGCGACGAGCGCAGCTTCCTCGACGTACATGCGATAGGCATAGCCGGTTCCGGCGCACGCAAGAAGCGCGAGAAGTCAAAGGAGAGCGCATACGCCATTGCAAACGCAACCCAAAGAATCATGAGGAGCCTATAAGAGCCTCGGTCACGGGTCTTGGAGCGATCAGCTGGTCTCTTGGCTCTGGCCGCTATGGTCTCCAGGACAAACCAGGAGAGGTAGGTCGTCCAGAAAATGATGACGTACGGTAGTGCTGCGGAAAAGGGTAAAGGATGCAAGGTTGGGTCTGCTGAATCCCAAGCGAAGCAATTCTACCCTAACTTGCATAGAATAGTAGGAAATTCGCTATTTGTTCGCCTTGGCCAGGTAGACAGCGACGCACCCAAGAGGTAGGATGTGCTCGTCCGTTGTTCCCCCATCCCAGAGGAGTGCTATGAAACGCATAGTTCCAATACCCCACGGGTTTGTCGACCACCTGAAGCGCGCCGGAGAGACAGGCATAGGTTATCAGGTGGTTTCGGTCGAGCTGCTGGACGGCAGAAAATTCGACCAGGTAGTCACGAGCGAGGGCTGCATCATCGAGGTCCGCGGCTATAAGGAGATTCCCTTCGCGCCTGAAGAAGTGGCTTCGGTAACTGTTAACCACAAGCATTGGAACTTCAGAAGCAGCTCGGGAGTGCGTGCCAAGGCTCGGGCCGCGACCGCTTAATCTTTCAAGCTCGAAAATGGCTTTTAGTCCTGAATTCCCCGCGCTAACATCGCCGCGTTTTGTAAAATCCCATCCCGATTCGAGGAACCTATCGTGGCAAAGCCCGCGTCCATGCGTTGGTTTGGCGGCGCACTGTTCTTTGCATTTTTGATCCAGCCGTTGAACAGTGGCCCTGGCCCTGGCCCCGGCCACCAGGACCCCAATGCTCCCACTATCCCCGCACATCTGACCGCGGAACAAGATCACCAGCGCATCATGGATTTGTTGCACATCGCTTCCCTGCGGCGTGGCGCGGACGGGGATCCGAAGTCGCCCAATGCCGCAAACTATGATGAGGCGACGGCCAAACCCGATCCCAAGCTGCCCGACCCGTTGACGTTGAAGAACGGAAAAGAAGTAAAGACAGCGAAAGAGTGGTGGGACCTGCGGCGGCCCGAGATTGTTGAAGATTTTGACCGCGAGATTTATGGTCGAGCGCCAAGAGAAACGCCCAAAGTGATTTGGGAAGTGACCAGCGCGATCCAGGAGACGAACGGAGATGTGCCAGTCCTCACGAAAAAGCTCTTAGGGCACGTCGACAATTCGGTCTTTCCCTTGATCAAAGTGGATATTCAACTAACCTTAACGACGCCAGCAAACGCACGTGGGCCGGTGCCCGTGATGATGGAACTGAGCTTCAGTCCGGAGTTCATGGCCGCGATCGCCAAGCGCTTTCCCGAGATGACCGCCGCGGCAAACAAAGGGCCGACATGGCAGCAACAAGTCCTGGCGAAAGGCTGGGGCTATGCCGTCCTGATCCCCACCAGCGTTCAGGCTGACAAGGGCGACGGTCTAACGGAAGGAATCATCGGCCTCGTCAACAAGGGACAGCCGCGAAAAATCGACGACTGGGGCGCACTGCGCGCTTGGGCGTGGGGCGCGAGCCGCGCGATGGACTACTTCGAGACGGACAAAGCCGTGGATGCCCGCCAAGTCGGCATCGAAGGTCATTCGCGCTACGGCAAAGCCGCGCTCGTGACCATGGCCTACGATCCACGCTTCGCAATCGCGTACATAAGTTCTTCCGGCGCGGGAGGAGCCGCTCTCTACCGCCGAAATTTCGGCGAACAGATCGGCAACGTTGCCGGTACCGGCGAATATCACTGGATGGCGGGAAATTTTCTAAAGTATGCGGGACCGCTCACACCCAACGATTTGCCCGTCGATTCCCACGAACTAATCGCGCTTGCCGCACCGCGTCCGGTCTTCATCGGCGCAGGCGCAACCCAAGGCGACGGCTGGGTAGACGCGCGCGGGATGTTCATGGCCACGGTTGCCGCCGGGCCTGTGTACCGTCTGCTAGGGAAAAAAGATTTGGGCGCAACGGAATTTCCGCCGATCGAAACGCCTCTCATCGACGGCGATCTGGCTTATCGCCAACACAGCGGCGGCCACACTCCCGCCCCCAATTGGCCCACGTTCCTAATATTCGCAGGACACTACATTAAGGGGCCGGGAACATCGGCTAGCGGCGCCGCGGCGGCCCTGAATTCCTGCGGCGCACCATGAACCGCCTTCTGGAGATTTGACTTAGCTACTGATAATCAGTACCGTATGAAGCTGAAATTCGAATGGAACGAGTCCAAAGCTGCGGATAACTACGCCAAACACGGCGTCAGCTTCGACATGGCAAAAAGGGTGTTTAAAGACCCGTTTGCCGCTGAGTTCGTCGACGACCGACAAGACTATGGCGAAGACCGTTTCGTGATCATAAGCTCGGCTGACGGCCAAGTTCTCTACGTGGCCTATACCGAAAGAAAAGACGTTTTCAGAATTATATCAGCCCGGAGAGCTACAGAACATGAGCAAGAAATCTACTTCGAGCAAAGCTCGTAAGCAGCTTCGACCAATGACGCCAAGCGCTATCGAACGTGCCGCGCTTGCCGATCCCGACGCACAGCCTCTTAGTAGCATCGATTTAAAGCACATGAAGCGGACGCCACAAGCCAAAATTATTCGTCGCGCCTTAGGGATTACACAAGAAGAATTTGCCGCCCGTTACCACATTCCACTCGGAACGTTGCGCGATTGGGAACAAGGACGTGCTTACCCAGACCAGCCAGCGCAAGCCTATCTGATAGTGATTGCTCGTGATCCTGAGAGGGTGCAACAAGCGCTGGAAGGCTGATTCTCGCGTTCGTTCTACTACATTAAGGCTTGGACTTGGGTTCAATGGGTTCCTCGCCGGCGCGGGGCAAACCAATCGAATGCGGGCTAGTTCCCTGATGCCGCAGACGCCGCAGACGCAGGAGTGCCCGGCGCGTAGTAGCCGTTGCGCGTGCGGGCGACCAGCTTGCCCCGGCCGTGCGGGGGAATCACCTGCACGCTGACCGCGCGGAAGGTTCCGTCTTTTCGGGTGTTCGAAGGGTAGTAGGCCAGCGTGTACTGGTTGCGAATGTCATGTGCGACCTGTTCGCAAATGGTGTGCACGTCGTCGACGCTTTCCGGGAAAAACGCCAGGCCGCCCGATGCTTCGGCGATATGCCTCAACGCTTTCATGGCGCTATTTTTCTCTTTTCTCTTCTCATCGCCGAGCAATCCAATCGTATAGATCACCGTGTCTGTCTTCTGGATTTCACGCAGCGTTTTTTCAAGCGAGTTGTGGCTGGAATTGTCCTCGCCGTCGGTGACCACCAGCAGCACGCGCTTGTCCCTGGCGGCCTTCTTGAGATGATCGATCGAGCCGATAACCGCGTCAAACAGCGCCGTGCTGCCCCGCGAATCGATGCGTTCGAGCGCTTCCTTCAGCTCGGGAATGCTGCTGGTGAAATCCTTGTCCAGGTCCAGATAAAAATCGTCGTTAAAGTTGACGACGAAGGCCTCGTCCTGCGGGTTGCTGGCCTCGACGAGAGTGAGCGCGGCTTCATTCACGCGCGGCCTTTTGTCGCGCATGCTGCCGCTATTGTCGATCACCAGTCCCATGCTTACGGGAACATCCTCGCGCTTAAACGTCGAGAGTTTTTGTTCAACCTTGTCCTCGAAAACGCGGAAATTCTCGAGTTTCAGTCCATCCGCGAACTTGCCGCGGTCGTCGATCACCGAGGTATGCAGCACCACGAGGCCAACGTCGACCTTGATGACGGAGCCCTGCTTTCCGGCATTGGGATCTTGCCCCGGAGGAAGGGGCTGCGCGTTCGGAATGGGGAGCTGTGCAAGGCAGGGGGACACCAACAAACCCATCGCACAGAAAACTAGAATGAGATTGAGAAGGGCACGAAGCCGCCAGAAAGGAAACTCAGTGGCTCGGCGCGTAGTAGCCTGTCTTCGCAAAAACATTGAGCGGCGGCAATCCTCTCGGAGCGCGCAGCTTGATCTTGATTTTCCGCCACCGCGCATCGTGCGCCTTGTTGCTCGGTCGATATCCCAGGACATATTGATTTCGCAGCTCCATCCCAATTTTTGAGGCAATGTCCGGAAGGTCCTCAAGTTTCTCGACGGAAAATACGCGGCCCCCCGTCATCTCCGTGATTTCCGAAAGCAACGACGGACCGTTCAGTTCTTCCGGGGTCCTGTTTCGGTATCCAAGCGGGTCAAAGATGCCCACGGCATAAATCTGCGTGTCCGCTTCTTTCACCAATCGCTTGATATCGCTTTCGTTGTAACGACTATGATTATCTCCTCCATCGGATAGGATGAGCAAGGCGCGTTTGCCGTTGTGTGCACCTCTCATCTGGCTCAGTCCGAGGTAGATTGCGTCGAGCAGCGCCGTGCGCCCCTTCGCGGAAGTCAGCATCAGGCTGCTCTGCAGGTCTTCGACGCTGTTCGTGAAGGCGCTGGTCAGTTCCGCACGTTCATTGAAGCTCACCAGAAAAAACTCATCCTGCGGATTGGCGGTTTTGAAGAACTGTACGGCGGCCTCGCGCGCTTTTCCGACCTTGTTGGCCATGCTCCCGCTAAAATCGAAAATCACGCCGATCGAGATGGGCACGTCTTCGGCGGAGAACGTCACCACTTCCTGCTCGCTGTTGTCCTCAAAGACGCGAAAGTTTTCCAGTTCCAGGCCAGTCACCAACCGGTTGTACGGATCCGTGACGGTGACGTTGACCAGGGCGAGGTCCACGTCCATTTTCAGTGTGTGACCGGGCTTCAGCACTTGCCCGGGTGTGTCCTTCTTTACGTCATCCTTGGGCTTGTTTTCATTCTGCTTGTTTTCATCGGCGGGAGATTGCGTCTGGGCTCGAGATTCTTGCGCAGCAAGAATACCGACGCGCGAAGTAACAAAACAAGCGAGTAACAGCACCACTACAGACAATAGATTAACGCGAAAACCAGCTCTATCGCGTTTCACGGCACCCCCAACGTCCCGGTTGCCCGGAACGGCCGCGCGGCTCGGTCTAGTCGAGATTCTACCATTCGTTGAAGCGAAGACAAGGCAAATCCTGTACTAGCTCTCATTTGGTACCTAGAGCTCCGCTCGAAAGATATCTTGCGACAAGACCGAAGCCGTCAATGTGCGAAATTGCACAGTCCTCGCGTCTCGATGCCGCATATCGAAGACCTTCGGCTGTCCCCAAATATTCCCGAATGTGGAAGACTCTGTATACTGGAAAACATAATAGGTATGGGAGGCTCGGGGCATGAGTTCAGCCAAACCGGAAGTTGTCATCGTCATCCCGGCGCGCTTTGGTTCCACTCGCCTCCCTGGAAAACCGCTAGTTTCGCTGGCTGGCAAGCCCATGATCCAGCGCGTTTACGAGCGAGCCAAGCTTGCCGCGCTCGCCGCTCGCGTGATTGTCGCGACGGACGACGAACGCATCGTGAAAGCCGTGGAAAGCTTCGGCGGCACGGCTCGCATGACGCGCCCGGATCATCGCACCGGTACCGAGCGCGTGGCGGAAGTCGCGGCCCACGAGAAGGGCGATGTCTTTGTGAACGTGCAGGGAGATGAACCGCTCCTCGATCCTGTCGCGGTCGACGCGGCGGTCAATGCCCTGCTGGAAGAGCCCGCCGCAGCCATCGCCACGGTAGCCACGCTGATCAAAATCCCCGCGGACATCATGGACCCAAACGTTGTAAAGACCGTCCTGGATTTCGATAACAATGGCCTCTATTTCTCGCGGGCGCCGATCCCCTGGGTGCGCGACACTGCCAGCAAAATTCAGGTTCGCCATCTGAAACATCTCGGCCTCTACGTTTTCCAGCGCGATGCCCTCCTCGAATATCCCACGTTACCCCAAGGCGAACTCGAACGCATCGAACAACTCGAACAACTCCGCTGGCTTGAAAACGGCTGGAAGATTCGCGTAGCAGAAGTCGAACACGACGCCGTGAGCGTCGACGTGCCCGAAGACGTGGCCCGCGTCGAAAAACTCCTGCAAAAATAAAACCGCCCGGCAAGTCTCACCGGGCGGCGCTATCAATCCTACTCTTCTACTCAGTTATTGGGTCTGAGGAGTCAAGACGCCTCCAGTAATCCGCACGTTACCTTGGGTTCCCATTAGAAGGACGGTGTTGTTGTTCGCGACGTAGGCGAAGAAAGTGATCCCGTTATTCGCGGGGGTCGTTGCTAGGTTCACCGTAAACGTATTGTGGCCCGTGGGATCCGCGCTCAGTTTAAGTGTTCCGGTCATTGGAACACCTGTGAATTGCTTGCCGGATGCGAACTCGTTGAGGTCCGCCGTGCCTTTGAGGCTTGCGCTACTCAAGGCAAATTGTCCGACGAGATCTTCTTCATCCGTCGTGACGTTTGTGCTGCTGAGACCGCTCCAGTTAATCGCATAGGTTCCAGCGAGCGAGGAATCGCTGATGGTAGCTGATGGTTGGCCAAAGAGCCCGCCATCCGCGACGATTCCAACGCTCTGGTCTTGGACGAATCCCTGAGTGGGTGAAATCAAGTAGAAAACGTAGTTGAATGCATTCTTCTGACCTGGGACCGAATACGTAAGCGTTCCCCGTCCACTCCCATTAGCATCGATGGTGTACGTCCCGGTGGTGGAACTCAAGCTCAGGATCGTCCCGGCATTGTTGTTGTCCACGATGATTTTCGATAGCCCCCCGCCTGAGGTCATGAACTTTCCTCCACGTGTGAGAGGACCGGAACCACCCGCGCCTCCCATCACATAGACAAAGCCACCGCTTATTCCGGCCGTGGTCGTCGGGATGTTGGACTGCGTAAACGCATCGCCGGCGAGCGCACCTCCCGATTTGGTCTCCATGAACTTAACCTGGTTGTGGCCCACGATATAGAACACGCCTTGAATGCCGCCCAGGTTGAAAAGACCTCTGCCAAAATTGACCAAATCGCTGGGATTCGCCCCATCAATCCCATAGTTTCCGGTGATAGGTTGGTTGCCACCGTTCACCACGGTAGCCCCGTCGTTGTCGTCAGCAAACCCGGTCGAGAAGTGCCCTGCGCTGTCCGCGAAGAACTGTCCGACGACCGACTCGGGTGCGGGTATTGTACTTGCGTCCAAACCGGTGAAATCGAAAGCGTAATTACCGGAGATGCCCGACACCAAAAAAGCGGTTGGGTCTTGTTTGACGAAGCTGCCACTCGCGGTGGAAAGCCCGTCCGTCGGCATCGCAATCAGGTACCCATTGGAAGAGGAGGCAAGCGTAATGCTGAAAGTCAGTGTGCCGCTGCTATCGATCAAGCTCAGTGTGCCGGTGCCATCTCCATTCACCGAATAACTTCCGCCTGTGAAGTTGAATTCGTTGGAGCCCGTCGCAAGAGTAATGTCCTCGGCACCGGCCGTAATGACTCCCTTTCCATTGGCCGTGAAAGATCCGACCCGCGTAAACAAGTTCGAAGTGGTCATATTGGAGGAAGCAATTTCCGACCCCGTCATCGAAAACGCATATTGTCCATTCAGGCTTTCATTCGAAAAGGGACCGGGTGGCGGAGGTGGCGTGATTGTGGTGCCATTGTTGCTACAGGCCGAAGCCCAAAGCGCGGCAACGCTCGCACAAAGTAAGAGCCCGCGCTTCATTGGGCACCCCCCTGGCGAATCCGCGCAGATGATCCATTGACGTTGCGCATGCTTGAAACGGCGATTCCCTTCGAGTTTCGCAGCGTCACGGATTGACTGCCTTTCTGCAAGACTCTCGCCGCGAAGAAGCTTCCGCTGCCATACGGCTGGTTTTCTCCCACGATCCGCACGGAATCTCCCGCCTCCAGAAAGATGTCACTCGCTTTAAGAACAGTCGCGCTGCCGAGATGGACGTCAACGAGGCCCGAGGCGGTTTGAATGGTCACATGCGACCCCAGCGGAGGGATCTGGGAATTTGCCGTGAAGCTGACCACCGTTCCTTGCAGCATGGTCTCGCGGCTCAAGTCGTAAGAAATGTTGGCCTGCGCGGCTGGCGTTGATTTTTGCTGTGCCCCGGAAAACGGAGCGAAAAGAAGAGCGCCTGCAATTGCACTGCAACTCAAACACATCCCTATTTTCAGTTTCATGACCCCTTCCCCACGTTCGAAAGACTCCCCCAGGAATCCCTCTGGATAGCGTCGCCGCGCGTCGCTCGCGGCCCTACGCAGATGTACCACTGCTTGGATGACTACAACACTTCAAACGGTTTCCGTGCCAAACCATTTTGTTCAAATCGACAACACCTTCGCTTTCGGCCATGAATCGCCGAAACTTCCCCCTTGGAAAGCAAACCCGTTTGAGCCGCGAAAGTTTCGCGGCAATCAGGAATTCGCGCGGCGAAACTCGCATTTGCGCTTGCGCGTTTTATCTAGTTCCCTGATTCGATTTTTCAAGTTCCACGTATGAATTCTTCGATTTGACACCCGCGCGCATTCCGACGATAATTATGCGTACGTCACTCCTGTGGAGGGCTGATAAGCTCGCGCACTGGGAAATCCCAAACGCGAGCTGCATGGATGGCGCCAAAATATATTTTTGTTACCGGCGGTGTTGTTTCCTCGCTTGGAAAGGGAGTTGCAGCTTCCTCTATCGGTTGTCTCCTCGAAAGTCGCGGTTTCAAAGTCACCCTACAGAAATGTGATCCGTACCTGAACGTCGATCCCGGTACGATGAGTCCGTTTCAGCACGGCGAAGTCTTCGTTACCGAAGACGGCGCGGAAACCGACCTCGACCTCGGCCATTACGAGCGTTTTACTCACGCCAAGCTTTCCCGCGACAATAACTGGACCACTGGCCGCATCTACGAAACGATTTTGACCAAGGAACGCCGCGGCGATTACCTCGGCAAAACCGTGCAGGTCATCCCGCACGTCACCGACGAGATCAAAGCCACCATTAGAAAAGTTTCCGATGACGTGGACGTCGTCATCGTCGAGATTGGCGGGACGGTCGGCGACATCGAATCGCTTCCCTTTCTCGAAGCCATTCGCCAGATGCGCCTCGAACTCGGCGCGGAGAATACGCTCTTCGTTCACGTCACGCTGGTTCCCTTCATCGCCGCCGCCGGCGAACTGAAAACCAAGCCGACGCAGCACAGCGTGAAGGAAATGCTCGGCATCGGCATCCAGCCCGACATCTTGCTTTGCCGCAGCGACCGCCACATTCCCAGCGACCTCAAGAAAAAGATCGCTCTCTTCTGCAACGTGGCCGAAGCCTGCGTCATTTCCATGGAAGATGTCGACACGATTTATGCTGTCCCGGTGGAGCTCAGCAGAGAAGGCCTCGACGCGCAAATCCTGCGGCATTTGAAGCTGGAAGAACGCCCCTCTGACATGCGCCCGTGGCTTGATCTCGTCTACCGCATTCACAACCCTGGCGGCGAAGTCCGCATCGCCGTAGTAGGCAAGTACGTTCAACTCGAAGACGCCTACAAAAGCCTCCGTGAAGCGCTGCTTCATGGCGGACTGGCTCACAATCAGAAGACGGTCCTCGAATGGGTCGAGGCCGAAGAAATTGACTCTGTGGCAACAGCCGCCGCGCGATTGCATGGCTACGACGGCATTCTGGTTCCCGGAGGTTTCGGTAAGCGCGGGCTCCAAGGAATGATTTACACGATCCAGTATGCCCGCGAAAACAAAATCCCCTATTTCGGCGTCTGTCTCGGCATGCAATGCGCCACGGTCGAATACGCGCGCGATGTTGCTGGGCTAACGCAAGCCGATACGACCGAAAGCAATCCTCAGTCCCCGCACCGCGTTATTTATAAATTGCGCGAACTCCTCGGCGTGGACGAAATGGGCGGCACGATGCGCCTCGGCGCGTGGCCTTGCAAACTCGAACCCGGTTCCCTCGCCGCCAGAGCCTACGGCAAAACAGAAATCAGCGAGCGCCACCGCCACCGCTACGAATTCAACCGCGACTACGAGAAAACTCTCACGAACGCCGGCCTGCTCATCACCGGCCGCACGCCCGACGAAAATTACGTCGAGATCATCGAGGCGCCCGAGCATCCATGGTTTCTCGGCTGCCAATTCCACCCCGAATTCAAATCCAAGCCCCTCGAACCGCATCCGCTCTTCGCCGCATTCATCGGCGCCGCCCTCGAACATAAGAAAGCTCGATCGCGCGCCACGACCGAACCTCCGCGAGTCCAAGCCGTTGGCGTTGCCCCCCACGCCAACGCCTAATCTTTAGCCCTTTTGCAGTACCGCGCCTATTGCGCGCCTGTCGCGTCTGCTATCCCGGATCCCCTCATTCCCGTGTGGGAACCAACAATCGAGGCAGCGGGTCAGTTTCCGGTAACGGCTGCGGGCTCAATGGGTCACTTTGCGTGGAACTCTCAGCATTAAAGCCGCGTTCATTTCCCGGTGTCATTTTCCCGAATGCATTGTGGGGAATGGCGCTCCCAGCCTCTGACTTGGTTGCCGATGTCTTCAAGCGCACAGCCGACTCTACGTGCTGGTTCTGTGATGGGGTGACCCGGAAGAAGCCCGTGCTCAAGACCGTAAGTAAAATTCCATAGTGTGAACGTGTGGGCTCCGCTTGGAGTTGGAATCGTGACGTCCCAGCGAAGTGAAGTATCAACACCCCGGCCCCCCTTATACTCTCCACTCAATTTGGTCACTTCGGGTTCCGAAAGCATTTTCTTCAGACGATTCAATTGCTCTGCCGACATTTGCTTACGAGTAAGAGCCGGCTCGAAGAGGTCGACGTGCAACGGATCGTGATACTCGACGGCGCCGTCGGAAAAAGCCCGCAGAAATACGTACTTCATTCTTGTATTAAGCTGATGGTCCGTAGCTATTACTTCTACAACGAGGTCGGGTTTTTGCGTGGGGTCGACTGTTTTTAGAGTTTGGGCAAATAGAATCATGGGAAGTACGACCAAGCCAAACACGACAAGCAACAATCGACGAACGATTAAACTTGTGGAGTTTCCTGCGTATTGGGCGATCCTGCAGGATGTGCGTCGAATCGGACGCATCAGTTGACCTTCGGAAGATTTTTGCATTCTTCACTTTGCCACTCGCTAGATTTTGCCTTTTGTTCCAACCTATCGACCATACAACCAAGTCTTATAGCCGCTTCTGGATAGGACGGCCGGCCGGGAAGATTCCTGTCCGAGTGGAAATTCACAAAGGTGACTTCTTGGACCTCAGTTTTCCGATGAATCTCTACGTTTAGCGTTTCACGGACGATTCCCATGTCTTCACGCTCGAAGGTTCCAGATAACCTTTGAACGGAAGGCAGGCGCAGGACAGCTATGAGTCCTTCAATGTCGTGTTGGACGAGTTTTTTCGCTATGACCGGAGTTGGCGCGGTCAAGTCAACGTCGAGAATATTGTGATATTCGACGGTGCCATCTTCGAAGACGCGTAGGTACAAATATTTGTGACTGCTGTAGGAAGTGGTTTCGGTCATGATTACCTGCAGAACTGGGTGCTCTCTGTTGATAGACGAACTTTCTCGGGCCTGAGGCTTCGACGGTAAGCAGGCAACAGCCGCTGCAAAAATCAAAATGACAACTCTGAAGAGACGGCGTATTGAAAGCGATGTGGACTTGCGACGAACCATACTGTCTAACAATGCTAGCACCGAATGGACTGACGCCTACAACACTGCGAGTGGTTTCGCGGTTTATTGCTCCTAGTGCCCGATTAGTTGTGCGGGCTCAACCGGAAACTGCCCCACCCCAGCAACCGAGCAATTCTCCAAATCGATGCCGCGTCTATGCTATCTTCGATAACTTCGATGATTCCCGCTCACGACATTTCTCTCGGCTCTCTGCGCCTGGGACTCGGCAACCCTCTGTTTCTGATAGCCGGTCCCTGCGTCATTGAAAGCGAAGCGCATGCGCGCAAAATGGCGGAAAAAGTGTCGAAAATTGCCTCCGACGCCGCCGTCCCCTACATTTTCAAAGCCTCCTACGACAAAGCCAACCGCTCCTCAGTCAAAGCCTTCCGCGGCCCCGGCTTAAACGAAGGCCTGCGCATCCTAGCTAAAATCAAATCCGACCTGAACCTTCCAATCCTCACCGACATCCACGAATCCTCGCAAGCCCAACCCGCCGCCGAAGTCTGCGACATCCTGCAAATCCCCGCCTTCCTCGCCCGCCAAACCGATCTGCTCCTTGCTGCCGCCAAAACCGGCCGCATCATCAACGTAAAAAAGCCCCAATTCCTCTCCCCCTGGGACATGGCCAACGTCGTCGAAAAAATTGCCAGCACTGGCAACAAAGACATCATCCTCACCGAACGCGGCGCGAGCTTCGGCTACCAAAATCTCGTCGTTGATATGCGCTCGTTCCCCATCCTCCAAAAGCTAGGCTACCCGGTCGTCTTCGACGTCACCCACTCCGTCCAACTCCCCGGAGGCCAAGGCCACGCCAGCGGCGGACAGCCCGAATTCATCGAGCCGCTAGCCCGCGCCGGCGTAGCTGCGGGCGTCGATGGCATCTTTCTGGAAACTCACGACAACCCCGCCGAAGCCCTCTCCGACGGCCCCAACGCCCTCCCGCTCTCTCAACTCCCCGCCCTTCTCAAACGCCTCAAAGAACTCTCGACAGTCGTTCGCCGCTGGAGCGTCCAATGAACGCCCGCGCCCAGCGCGACAAGCGCCTCCCCACCGTGAACTTAAACCCTTTAGAAGTAACATTTACGGCATTCGCTGCAACGATTGCAAATAAAGGACTTACAAGAATCGCAAATCCTTTAAACGCAACACTTACAAAAGAAGATGGGGGGCCCCTTGACACCTCCCGCCGCATTTCGATTCACCTTGTAGGGCCACGGCATGCTTCGGCCATGCCACAGGGGCTAGCAATGCGGCTGCGCTTCTCACCAGTCACCAGTCACGAGTCACTAGTCACGAATCACGAGTCACCAGTCACGAGTCACCAGTCACGAGTCACGCATCCATGAGCCTCGACACCGCCCGCCGCGTCCTCAAAATCGAAGCCCAAGCCATCCAGGACGTCTTCTCACGCCTCGATGCCACCTTCGAAAAAGCCGTAGACATTCTCTTCGCCTGCAAAAGCCGCGTCGTCGTCACGGGCATGGGCAAATCCGGTCTGGTCGGCCGCAAAATCTCCGCCACCCTCTCCAGTACCGGCACCCCGTCCTTTTTCCTTCACCCCGCGGACGCCCTTCACGGCGATCTGGGCATGTTAGCCCGCGGCGATTCCGTCCTGGCCGTCTCCTACGGCGGCGAAACCGAGGAAATCATCCAGCTCCTCGAAGCCCTCAAGCGTCTGGAAGCCCCGCTCGTAACGCTGACCGGCAAAATTCAATCTACTCTCGCCAAAGCTAGCGACGTCGCGCTCGATGTCAGCGTCCGCGAAGAAGCCTGCTCTCTAAACCTCGCTCCCACCGCCAGCACCACGGTAGCCATGGCCGTAGGCGATGCCCTCGCCGTCTCCCTCCTCGAACGCCGCGGCTTCCAGCCCCAAGATTTTGCCGACCTTCATCCCGCCGGCCGCCTCGGAACAAAACTCCTCCGCGTCGAACACACCATGCACTCCGGCGACGCTCTCCCCCAAGTCTCGCTGAACACACCAATGCCCGAAGTCATTCACGAAATGAGCCGCAAAGGCCTCGGCATGACCACCGTCCTCGAAAAAGACGGGCGCCTCGCAGGCATCCTCACCGACGGCGATCTCCGCCGCCTGATGGAAAAGCACCGCGGCGCCACGCTAGAAATGTCCGCAGGCGCAGCGATGACGCGCAACCCCCAAACCATCGGGCCCCACGTCCTGGCCAGTGAAGCTCTCAATCAAATGGAAAAGCGCAAAATCACAAGCGTAGTAGTCGTCGACGAATCGAAAAAGGTCTTGGGCGTCGTCCATCTCCACGACCTCTGGACCCTGGAGCTTATATAACGCGCGGTTTTTGCGCGGGCGATTTCCTCGAATTGTAGTGGCGGACCTGTAGGTCCGTGCTTTTCCGATTCGCTGAAAACGGGAGCGCACGATGGCAAAAGGCATGATCAAAATCTCCGCAAGCCTCAAGAAACGCGCAAAACAAATCCAACTCCTTTTAATGGACGTGGACGGCACGATGACGGACGGCTCCGTCACACTCCTCTCGCAGCCTGATGGCACCGCCCTTGAAATCAAGAACTTCGACGCACACGACGGTCAGGGCCTAACCATCGCACACACCGCGGGCATCCGCACCGGCGTCATCACCGGACGCGAAAGCCCCGCCCTCCTCCGCCGCGCCAACGAAATGAAAATGGAATTCATCTATCAAAAACAGCCAACGAAGATTCCCGCGTTCGAAGAAATTCTCAAAAAAACGGGCGTCCCCGAGTCCGCCGTCGCTTACGTCGGCGATGACCTGCCGGACTTGCCCGTCATGCGCCGCGTCGGACTTGCCGTCGCTGTCGGCGACGCCGTCCTCGAAGTAAAACTGGCGGCGCACTACGTCACCAAAGCAGTGGCCGGAAGAGGCGCCATCCGCGAAGCCGTCGAGCTCATACTCAAATCAAAAGGCATCTGGGACGAACTGATAGAGAAGGCACGAGCCTAGCCCCGCACCGCGCTTGTAACCCAACTCCGCTCGTTATATGGTCCAGCCTCAGCCGGAGGTATTCATGGCCCAGCCCGCGCGTTCTCGCGTTCAGGTGCTCACCTATCTCGTCATCGTCTTTGCGTTCAGTTCTTTCTTCTACTTTCTCATTCTTCATTCAGGCAGCCTGGGATACGGCCGCGGCATGTACGTCTTCGGTCTCATGTGGTGCCCCGCCCTTGCGGGCATGCTCACTCTGCGCCTCAACGGCCGCAGTATTTCTGAGCTTGGTTGGAAATGGGGCGAAACCAAGTATCAGCTCCGCAGTTGGTACATTCCCCTGCTCTACGCTTCCATCGCCTACGCCATCGTATGGATCTTCAAGCTCGGCGCGTTTGGCAATCCGGACTATTACGATGCGTACACCAAGTCCATGCATCTGGGCGGGCCGCCGTGGATTTCCATTGTCCTGGGAACCGTACTCGTCGGCACCTATGGGCTCGTTCGCAGCGTATCCAGCGCGCTCGGCGAAGAGATCGGTTGGCGCGGCTTTTTGGTTCCCGAACTTTCGAAGACCACGTCATTCACCGCGACGTCGCTCATCAGCGGCGTGGTCTGGTCCTTGTGGCACTATCCGATTTTGATTTTTAGCGACTACAACGCCGGCACGCCCACTTGGTACGGCCTGACGTGCTTCACCGTGATGGTTGTCTCCAGCAGTTTCATCTTTGCCTGGATGCGCCTCAAATCCGGCAGCCTGTGGACCGGCGCAATTCTGCACGGCAGTCACAACCTCTATATCCAGGCGATTTTTACCCCGCTCACGCGCGACACCGGCAAGACCAAGTGGTTCATCGACGAATTCGGTTGCGTCCTTCCGCTCGTGACCATCGCCTTCGCCATCTACTTCTGGAGCAAACGCCGCGAGCTGCCAGAGGCATAAGAAAGAGGGCACGACATGTCGTGCCCCTACTGGCGCTTCCACGTTTGGACTACACAAGGTGGCGCAGGCATTCCTGCCTGTCTTCCCGTCCCCGCAAGCAACAGTCGTCGTGAAGAAGCAACCATAGCCGTCGCGCGATTCATCAACACTACTCTTTTGGCCTGGAGAGACTTTCCAGAGATAATAGGTTGCAGCAATCCACAATGCCCATACTGAAGGATGTGCCCTGATGCTCCATGCCTGGCATGATGTCTCACCAGGAAACGAACTTCCTCGCGACTTTCAAGCGGTGATCGAAATCCCGCTTGGCTCCAACGTGAAGTACGAGTTGGACAAGCCAAGCGGCTTGCTGAAGGTTGATCGCATTATTCATTCCGCCGTCTTCTATCCAGCGAACTACGGCTTCATTCCCCAAACCTACGCCGAAGACAACGATCCTCTCGACGTGCTGGTTCTCTGTCAGGAGCCGGTGCAGCCGCTCGCTCTCATCAAAGCCCGCGCCATTGGCCTGATGTCCATGATCGATTCCGGCGCCAGCGACGACAAAATCATCGCCGTAGCCACGGGCGACCCTGAATTTAGCAGCTACCTTGAGGCCCGCGATCTTCCGCCGCACCGCTTGCTGGTACTTCGTCGTTTCTTTCAGGACTACAAGCTGCTCGAAGGTAAAAAGGTCGAGGTCGAGGAAATTCGCCCCGCGTACGCGGCTCTTACGGTCATCGAGCGCTCTCTGGCCCGTTACAAAGCCGAGCGCGAGCACCTGCTGGCCAAAGATGCCCGTAACTAGCTCCAGAGCGCTGCCGCTAATGCGAAAATACTATTCATCAGGAAGCCAAAGGGTGTTACGTTTCGTCAGCGTGTACGCTGTCCTCCCCAAAGGCAAGAAAGTTGTTGTGGTTGTCAGAACCAAAGCTCGTATGCAATCGTTTCCAAGCGGGTGGAACAAGCAACCATGAATCTCTTCTGGAAATGGACAATCGCGGTTTTTCTGGTCCTCTTGCTCGCGACGTTCCTCGTTCTCTGCAAGATGGCTGGCAGCCCCAAGGATGTCTACGGCATGGTGCGCTATGCCTTCCCCCACATGCACCGCGGTAATCTCAAAGTCGGCGATGACGCCCCCGACGCTCGCCTAGTAGCTCTAGATGGCGCAGATCACTTCCACATCCGCGAACGCACAGGCGGCCGCCCGCTCGTCGTCATCTTCGGCAGCTACACTTGACCGCCCTTCCGCCGCCACGTCGGTGACGTGGTGCAGATTTACAACGACTACAAAGATCACGCCGACTTCCTCACCGTCTACGTTCGCGAAGCTCACCCTACGGACGAATGGCAAATGAAATCCAACGTGAAGGAAGACGTCTGCTACGCCCAGCCGAAAAATCTCGGACAGCGCGTAGCCATCGCCAACGACTTCATCAAACGCTTCAACTACCCCATCGCCTTTGGCATCGACGACATCAACAACGCCGCCGAAGCCGCCTACTCCGCCTGGCCCGAGCGCCTCTACATCATCGACGAATCCGGCCGCATCGCCTACCGCGGCGGCATGGGCCCCTTCCACTACGATCCCGACGAAGTCCGCGCCTGGCTCGCTTCCCGTTATGGGGCCGTAAAACACGATGCGCCCGCACCCGCTTCAACTGCACCCGTGGCGTCGCTCGGTTCGCCGAAATAATTGGGCATCGCGGGAAATCGACACTTGCCAAACGCCCAATCAAAAAAAGTGGGGCTCGCAAGAGCGCTTTCCAAACTCGGCGTTTGTTCCAGAGCGCAAGCTGCTCAACTCATTCGCGCGGGAAAACTTGACGTCAACGGTGCGGTGCGACGCGATCCGGAAACTCCCGTTCGGCTTGGCAAGGACCGTATCGAAATTGACGGCCAGGCTGTCGCAGCGGCGAAGAAAATCTATCTTGTGCTCAACAAGCCTCGCGGCATTGTCACCACTGCATCCGATGAGAAAGGTCGCGACACGGTTTATTCGCTTCTCACAGCTGACCTTCCGTGGGTCGCCCCTATCGGCAGGCTCGACAAAGCCAGCGAAGGCTTACTGCTGCTCACCAACGACTCGGAGTGGGCTGCTCGCGTTACGGCGCCTGAAACGCATCTCGACAAAACGTATCACGTGCAAATTGGAAAAATCGCCGACGCGGCTCTGCTCGAAACTCTCAGGAGCGGCGTTCGCACGAAAGAGGGAGAGAGGCTTCGCGTGAAGAACGCTTCGGTGCTCCGTCAGGGGGAACGCAATTCCTGGCTGGAAATTATTCTCGACGAGGGGAAAAACCGGCATATTCGACGCATGCTGGAAACTCTTGGTATAGAAGTTCTGCGTCTTATTCGCGTAGCGATTGGCCCGCTGGCACTCGGTGATTTGCCCAAAACCTCCGTCCGTCCGCTGACGGCCGAAGAAAAACTCGCTATCGACCGCGCCATGAAATCGTAGCGCGTCCGCTACTTCTTTTTCGGCGCCTCGGGCTTCGGTTCGACCGCCGGCTTCATGTCTTCGGCAGCTTTCTCCAGACCTGTCACGACAACCGGGTCCAACTGATAAAGCGCCGGCTCACCATCGCGCTTCGCTACATAATGGTCGCCGTCTTTCGTTATCAACACTTTTTCGATGCTCTTCCCGGTGTTCGATATTGCAGTCACATCGAGTTCCGTGGCGCCAAATCCAGAGTCCACAAATTTGCTGGCAGCCAGGTCGCGCACTTTCTCGACAAACGACTCAGCACCGATGGCATCTACTTTTTTGCCGTCGCCGGAAAACCAATCCGAGCCGCCCTTCGTCAAAAAATACGCTTTGGCGCCAACATGCAATTCGATCTTTTCGGGATCGGTGAATCCCAAATCAAAGAGCTTCTTGTTACGAAAATCATCGACTGTCTTGTCGAGCGCCGCTCCCAAATCGTTCGTCACCTTGTAGAATCCTTCGACCGCGCTTGACTTCGCGTAGTAATCGTTCTTGTTCTTGCGGACTTGCAGCTCTTCGGTGCCGGACGCATCGGTTAATTTTGCAATCGCCACCGCAGCTCCGGAATTGAACGCCGTCGCCGCTTCCTTCTGATCGTCAGCAGAAATGTTCAAGTCCATCTTCGCGTCGTCGAGTTTTCGAATGAGGTCTTCCACCTTCGAATTATCGGCGCGGAAGGGCTTGGGCTTCACAATTTGCCACTGGTCTTTGTTGCGGCCAAACTCGATATCTTGCTTCTTCGCGCTCAGTTCCACGCGGCTGAGTTTGTCTTGCTCGAACACCAGCAGCCGCTTGTCGCGCAAATCCTTCGCGCTCTTATCCAGGCTTGTCTTGTTGTAAGTCGCCAGAGTGAACACTCGAGGATCACCGGCGAGTGCGGCATACGCTGCGTTACCACCGGGCGTGTTGTCCCCGATCAGGAGTTTCTGTGTTTTGTTGTCTTTCTCGGTCACGTCTACTTCGAGGAATGGCTGTGCTATCCCGTAGTCCGCCAAGTTCCCGGCTTTTTCTTCGATCAGCCGCTCCGAGCTCAACGATGACAACGTCGATAGCATGCTCGACACTTCGTTTTGGTCCGCGCGCAGCGGTTTCGCCCCGGCAATTTGCCATTTGCCAGCGTTGTCCTTGGCCAGCTCTACTTCGTCTCCGCTTTTTTTCTTGATGTCAAGTTTTGTGATGTCCGCCTGAGCGAGCGTGAGAATTTTTGGAGGCGTGTCCGCCGAAGCTTTCACATTACTCTCTGGGGCCTTGCGGTGATTCGACCAATAGAGAACTCCGGACAGCGCCGCCAAAACGAGCGCGGCAATCAACAGACTATTCGTTTTCATTGGAGATGCCCCGGCATTGTGTGAACTGCTCTTTGCGTCGCTGGAATGGCCTTACCTTCTGCGCCACCAGACCGACAATCCCGCGCCAATAACAATCAGTGGAATCAAAAGCAAACTTGTAAAGCCCACCCATTTTACTTGAGATTTTGTCATCGTGAGCTTGCGGTCCTCGGGCTCTTTTGGACGGATGGAAATGAGGTCTTCGTCCGAAGACAGCCAGTTAACGGTGTTTAACGCGAGGTCGCGATTCCCATTGAAACCCAGAAAGTTGTTGGCCGCCCATTGCGAACTGCCTACTACGACGAATCGGCCCTGCGAATTCTCTTTGCCAGTCTTGTAGGTCCCTGCCGCTGCGATTGTCAGCGGTCCTTTTTTATTCTTCGGGTCGCTTGGATCGATCCTCTCCGAATCCAATTTCGCAGTGGAAAGGCTGCTCTCCGAGCTGTCAAACAGTTTGTCGACCGAAGTCTTGTCGCCGTTTTTCGTGTCCAGTGAACGCGACAGCGGAAATCCCGTAGCGGTCCCCTTCATTTCGTTTACGATTGCATGCGATTCGTATCGCGTCACTAGCGGCACCTGCGGCCCCAGCCCAACCATCTGCCCAACCGGGTTGAAATCCAGTATCAAATCCTTGTTGGGAGTCACGCCCCAGCTTGCGAGCAAGCTCGTCAGCGCGTCGTTATCCCCAATTTCCTGAGTCCCGACCTTCAATGGCGGATCGAGCAGAAAGAGAGCGCGGCCTCCATCCTCTACATGTTTCTTGATCGCATCAACCTCGGGTTGCTGGTAATCGCCGCGCGGTCCTCCGACGACAAGCACCGTGCAATCGGCAGGCACTTCCGCCTTCTGCAACAGGTCGATCGACTTGGCTTGATAATCATCCTTGCCGAGCAAATCCTTCAATCGTGAAAACCCGCTCCGGCCGGAATCGTCGATCTGATGCTCTCCGCTGCCGGTCACGAAACAAACCGTCCGCGTCGTGTTTTTCAGGTCCCGTATGAACGCGCCGGTAAGGTCTTCTTCGTTGATGCTTTTTGCTTCGTTTTTATTCCCTCCGATTTGCACGATGGCGGTGTTCAGATTCTTAAATCCCGCCTGCGTGGCTACCAGCGGCTTTTTGTCGGGGTCCACGTACACGACATGAACCTTCGGCGAAAGATTCGCGTACATGTCCAGCTTGTTCTTGGCTGATCCGAACTGCGAGTCCTGAGCGAAGTAGGTGATCGTCGCATCCTGCTTCAGGCCTTTGATCACCTTGACGGTTTGATCGGAGAGGCTATATTGCTTGTTCGCTGTCGCATCGTACGATTTATCGTAGCGATCCGCGAGCATGTTGGCGACGGTCACCACCGCCAGCGCCACCACGATGTACAGCGTCACATAAGCCACGTATTTTGTTTGTCGCGCCTTCAACAGCTCGGTATTCAATTACGACCTCCAGCGCAGCGATTCCATCGAGCGCGCCGTAAGAAAAAGTCCAACAAAAATCAGCGTTACGTAATAAATCGCATCTTTCGAATCGAGCGTTCCCCTAGTGAACGATTCCATGTGGGTGGAAACAGAAAGGTACGCCAGAAACCTTGCCCAGGTTTCACTGTTGTATTCGCCGATCCAGCCGCACACGAAAATCAGTAGACAGGCGCAAAACGTCAGGGCCCCCGCGATGATTTGATTCTTCGTAAGCGTCGACATAAATGTGCCGATCGCCAGCAATGCCGCCCCTTGCAAGAAAAGCCCCAGATAGTTGACGAGAAGCGGCTTCCAATCCGGGTGGCTGTACATGAAGAGAAAACCGACATTTAGCGCGCTCACAAGCAAAAGGCAGGAGTACATTGTCGCGGCTGCAAGCCATTTTCCGAGAATCACTTCCCCGTCGCGGATCGGCGAGGTTGTGAGGAGTTCGATCGTCCCGGTGCGCTTCTCCTCAGCAAACAGGCGCATGGTAATCAGAGGAATGATAAAAAGTCCGGTGACGGGGATATTCGCAAACAGCCGGCGCGTGATTTCTTCCGGCATATTCATGGGAAACATCTCGCCGCGTCTGATCGCTTCCATGCTGAACTGGAGGTATGCCTGCAACAGGCTCCAGAAGAAAAATCCGAAAAGCAGGGCGCAGATCACAAGCAATATATAGGCAACCGGCGAAACAAAATAGCTGCGCATCTCTTTGCGCCAGATGAGCCAGACGTTTCTCATTTGCCCGCCCCCGCAACAACCACTTCCTCTTTCGGAGCAGCCTCTTGCGTTCCGGTAAGCTGCAGAAAGATTTCCTCGAGGCTGACGGCGGCGGACCGCATCTCATTCAGGTCCCAACCCGCCTCAACAATGGCACGGGCCAGATCGCCACGAACAAAATGGTTCTTCTGCGTTTCGATTTCGAACGTGGAGTGTGTCGGCTGCTTTTGCTTCAGCACAATGCGGTTCACTCCGGAAACCTTTCCTATCCGGGCTTGCACAAGGCCGGGATCGAGCGCGCCATTGCGGCCGGCGACTTCCACGAGAACCGATTCCGCGCCGCGAGCGCGGTTTTGCAGATTGTCGACCGTGTCCGTCGCCACCAGCTTGCCTTTGCTGATGATGATCACCTGCTGGCAGGTCTGCTCGACCTCTGGGAGAATGTGCGTGCTCAAGATAATGGTGTGGTCGCCCGCAAGGCTCTTGATCAAGTCGCGCGTCTCGTTGATTTGCTTGGGGTCCAGACCCGCCGTCGGCTCGTCCAGAATCAGCACTTCGGGATTGTGAATGATCGCCTGCGCGAGTCCCACGCGCTGCCGGTAGCCCTTCGAGAGTTTGCCGAGTTGCTTGTTGCTCACGTCCCCGACCGCGCAGCGCTCAGTAACGTAATCGACCCTTTGTTTTAGTTCCGCGCCGCGGAGACCCTTCAAGCTCCCAACGAACGATAGGTATTCGCCCGTCATCATCTCCGGGTAAAGCGGCGGCGTTTCCGGCAAATACCCAATCCGCTTTTTCACTTCCATCGGCTCTTCGAGCACATCGAAGCCGGCGACTGTGGCCGTCCCCGCTGTCGGCGGCAGGAAACACGTCAGCATGCGCATGGTCGTGGTCTTCCCCGCGCCATTGGGTCCCAGGAATCCCACAATCTGCCCCTTTTGTATCTCAAAGGAGATGTGGTCGACAGCCGTGTTGCGCGCGTACCTCTTCGTAAGCTCTTTAACTGTGATCATGTGTTTTTGTTTCTTGCCGCGAGATACACAACGTTTCGAATCGCCCCAAGCAGACTCAACTATTCACTCGTGAAACCTCATGTTATGAACTCAGACGGGCTTGTGTCAACCCTTCCTTCGAAAAAGAGAACCCCTTCGAACTCCGCTTCCCACTGGCTTCCGGATTACTCAAACTGTTTTCGGAACTCCGCAAACTGCCTCTTCAAATCTCTAATCTCTGTTTGTAAAGCCTCGACTTCGCTTTCCAGTTGCATGATTCGGTCATTCTCCGCCGCGCTTTTGCCTACCGGCGCATCCTTTTCTAGCGGCGTTTCGCGCACTTCCACGTCACCCGACAATAGATGCGCGTAGCGGGCTTCTTTGTTGCCTGTCTGCCGCGGCAAAAGTTTTACGAGGGCTGGCTCGCGCTCCATCAAATGCTTGAGCGTTGAGTGCACTACGCTCAAATCTTCAAATGCGTGCATGCGTTCCGCGCGGCTGCGCAATTCGCCCGGTGTCTGCGGCCCGCGCAACAACAGTTCGCAAAGAATCGCCGTCTCCGGCCGCGTGAAATTAAACACTTCCGCAAGGCGATGCTCGTATTTCGCCACTCGGCTATCCCCGCTTGCCGACCTGGCGAGGGCCTGCTCGCCCAAGGCGCGCAAAGCGCTGCGCACGCCATCTTCATCCAGATTCATCAACGGATCGCGGTTGGATTTCTGGTTGCACGCGTGAACAAGCGCATTCAACGAAAGTGGATAGTACTCCGGGGTGGTGATTTCCTTCTCCACCAAGCAACCCAGCACTCGGGCGTCAACATCGCTCAGAACAATGTTCACAGGCTGAAATCATACAGAAACGCGGACGACTTCCCAAATTCCTGGCATCGCGATCACCCACAGCCGTGCGTCGCGCCTCACGCCACCAGCAAACCCAAACGATAGAAATTCTCGAGGTTCCAGTCTACTTGCTGGAGAACAGTTTTACCGGAGTCGTTCTGAGACCCCGCCACCATGGCATCCTCAAGGGCCTGCCGGTCATGAGTCCCATCCAGCAATTGCAGAAACTTTCTTCCCTGCTCGTCCTCGATCGTGACGTGGCTGTGAAGAAGCGTCGTCACCAAGCCACCTTCCTGCACCATCAACCGCGCCAGCAAACTTGCCGCAGGCTTCTCGCTGACCCCAGTGGCCATGCGTACGTCGCACGTTCGCAAGTCCGCCAGCATGCTCGCTGCGAGCTTCAGGATTGCTTGCGCGAGGCCCTCCACCTCTTCCGCTGGCTGACCTGGCCGAATGGAAGGAAGTATTGCGGCTGCCAGTTCCTCGAATCTCTCAGCATGGGGCCAAATTTGTTCCAGCCGCCGGAGAGTCGCGATAATTGCCGGATTGTTGGTCGTGAGTGTGCCCGCGCCACGGCTGTTGGTGAATTCCAGCGTGCCACCCGCTTTCTCCGCGCCAGCTCTCATCGGCGAGGCGACCAGCAAATTCCGTACGCGCCCCAGGACTCCGCCACGCTGCAAGCGGACCTCAGCATGGCACAGCAATGATTGCCGGAACCTTCGATACCTCGCGTAATCGGTATACTGCTGCAACGCGATTAGGTCGCCCGCGGCAATGTGCTTGAGCGATTCGAACACTCCCTCGCCCAACTCGGGTTCGAGCAAATCATTGAGAAACGCCTCGCTCAAAAACTGCAATCCACGGTCAGCTGCTCGCTGGGCAAAATCACCGAACGACACTGGAAGGAAACTCTCGTTCAGATCGTCGTGATACACGACGCTCTCTTCGCGATTAAACGTCACCTTCAGTTCGTCTTGAAACAGCGCTTTCCACGGAGACCTCCCATCGGTCGCATTCAGAATCGCTTCCAGGAAATCGCGCCCTGCTTTCACAGGATTTGCGGCTCTTCCGGCGTTGCGTTCGTGAAACCGTACCATCTCCCGCAAGATTTCCCGGACGCGTCCTGCCGGTTGCGTGTTGTAACTGACAAAAGCCACACCGTTGGCGCTGAGATTCGCTTTGCAAATAGAGAGAATTTTTGCCTGCACCGCCTCGGGCACCCACGCATAAACGCCGTGCGCGATGATGTAATCGAACTGGCCGAAGTCTGGGCCGATCTCCATTAAATCCATCCGTTCGATTCGAATATTCTTGAGGCCCAGGCGCCTGATTCTTTCTTGAGCAAATTTAACCGGGTTAGCGGTGAGATCGATGCCGACAAACTTGGTGCTGGGAAGCCCATACGCCATGGGAATCAAGTTGCCGCCACGGCCGCAAGCGATCTCCAGCACGCGGCAACGGTCCACCGGCACGGGGCTCATCCCAAATAGAGTGGCCATGACGGCGAGCCGGTCCGGATGTGTTTGCGAAAAAGCCAGACCCGGATATGGCACGCTGTCATACGAGTTGGGAGTGAACGACATGCAGCGTACGTTAACCCTTTTCGCCGTGGCCGTGCACCAAGAACTGCGAGCGGCACTCGACGGGCCAGTTTTAAGGTACCATCCTCAGTTCCCTGGAGACTGGCAGGTTCGAAACCGCTCCAAGAACGCCGAGAGACGAGGAGAAAGTACGATGAAGATGGTGCAGCGGCGCTTGTTATTGTTTGCCCTATTGGTTGCGTTCGTGGCGAGTTTTTCCGGCCCGCTTTCCGCGCAAGACGAAGGGGATGCGTGGGGAAAGAAAAAATCTTCCTGGCTCTTGCTCACGCCGGGGGAGCGCACGCAAGTTCAGGACTTCTCCGAGGATTATAAAAACTACCTTAACATCGCGAGATCGGCGCTTGGCTCCACACGCGAAGTGATTCGCCGGGCGCGTGCTGCCGGTTTCACCGAATTCAGCAAACCCGACCAGGTGAAGCCTGGGGCGCGTTTGATCATTCCGAATCGCGAACGCAGCCTCATTCTCGCCGTGATTGGAAGCGATCCCATCGTGGACGGGTCGCGGGTCGTCGGCACGCATCAAGACAGCCCGCATATCGAATTGAAGGGCCGTCCCATTTATCCCGCGGGGGGATTCGCGCTTTTCAAGACGAAATATTACGGCGGAATCAAAAAATATCAGTGGTCCAATCTTCCGCTCGCGCTCGTCGGCCGCATCGACACTCCGGATGGACGCACTATCGATGTATCCATCGGCCTGAATCCCGGCGAACCCGTGTTTGTGATTCCTGACGCCGCGCCGCACTCGGATTCGGATTTGCGTAGCCGCACGTACACCAATGTGCTGCAAGGCGAGGAGCTCGATCCTGTGATCGGCAGCATCCCCGGCGAGAAAGAATCCGCCGCGATTGAGGTCACGCAACTGCTGACGTCCACGTACAAGATCAAGGAAGAAGATCTGGTGAGCTCGGAGCTTGCCCTCGTGCCCGCGTCGCATCCCGCGGACGTTGGTTTCGACCGCGGCCTCGTCGGCGCGTACGGACAGGACGACCGCGTTTCTTCTTATTGCGCGGCGCGGGCCATCATCGATCTAAAAGGCACGCCAAAATTCACCGCTCTCGCTTATCTTTCCAACTTCGAGGAAGTCGGCTCCGTCAATAACACGGGAGCAGGCTCGCAATTTTTGAACTCGACGTTGGCGCGGCTTATCGGAGCGCAGCGCGGTTCGTCATACAACGATTTGGATTTGCGCCGCGCCTTGCACAATTCGCAGGTGATTTCGGCGGACGCCAATGACAGCCTGAACCCCATTTTTCCGGGCACCTCGGAAGCCACCAACGCTGCGCGTCTCGGTTACGGCGTCACCATCAAGCTCTACGGAGAGGGTTTTGATCCGCCTTCGGAATTTACGGCGAAGATTCGCGGCATGCTGGACCGCAACCGCATACCGTGGCAGACCCACACTTATAAAGTAGAGGTCGGCGGTGGCGGCACCATTGGCGGATTCATGTCTCGCGAGGACATGGAAGTGATCGACTTCGGCGTCCCGTTGCTTTCCATGCATTCCCCATTCGAGATGTCCTCGAAAGTGGACGATTGGAATTTCTACCGAACCATGAGCGTTTTCTACACACAGTGATAGCGAGAAGATCGTCAGGAGAAACGCGGATGACGTTTTCTTTTTCGGGCGGCCGGCCATGAACGTGAATCTCGCCAAGGCCACCGCAGTAGGAGCGCTGGGCGGTCTGCTCTTTGGCTTCGACACTGCCGTCATTGCTGGAACGACCCATCAGCTAAGCGTTGTCTTCGGCCTGACCCCCTCGAGCTTGGGGCTCACCGTTTCGATCGCCCTATGGGGCACGGTCATAGGAGCGATGTCCGCTGGCGTGATCGGGCAGAAATATGGAAGCCGCGAGACGCTGAGCGTGCTTGCGGTCTTCTACATCTTGTCCGCGCTGGGGTGTGCGCTGGCGTTCAGCTGGCCGGTGCTGGTGGTGTCCCGATTTCTGGGAGGTCTGGGCATCGGCGGGTCGTCCGTGCTCGGCCCCGTCTACATTGCGGAGATCGCGCCTGGCAAATGGCGCGGCCGCCTGGTGGGACTCTTTCAAATCAATATCGTGATTGGAATTCTGCTTGCCTATTTCTCAAACTACCGCATCGCGGAACTTGGGCTTGGCGCGAACGATTGGAGATGGATGTTCGGAGTTGCTGCCGCACCGGCGGCTCTTTTTCTGATCATGCTGTTTGGTATTCCGCGAAGCCCTCGCTGGCTGGCCACTCAGAACCGCGTCGACGAAGCACGCTCCGTGCTTCGAATGATGGGGTCGCACGATGCGGACGGGGAACTTCGGGAGATCGTCGATTCGATTCATCTAGAACGCTCGCAAACTGCCGAGTCGCTTTTTTCCTGGAAATATCGGCTGCCGATTTTTCTTGCGATCACCATCGGACTGTTCAATCAGCTCGCGGGCATCAACGCAATTCTCTACTACTTGAATGACATTTTTGCGGCGGCTGGATTCACCAAGGTATCCGGCGAATTGGGGCCGGTGGCCGTCGGCGCGATGAACCTGTGTGCCACATTGCTGGCCATGACAGTCATCGACAAACTCGGACGCAAGACCCTGTTGTTGATCGGATCGGTCGGCTTGGTTGGTTGCTTGTCGGGCCTGGCTGCCATCTTCCTGACGCACAGCCATCAAAAATATCTGCTGTGGCTTTTAATTGCTTACATCGCGTTTTTTGCTATTTCACAGGGCGCGGTGATTTGGGTTTACATCGGCGAAGTTTTTCCAAACCAGGTGCGCGCTAAAGGACAAAGTGTGGGCAGCTCCTCGCACTGGATCATGAACGCAATTGTGTCGTTGATTTTTCCCGTGCTTTTTGCGCTGTCCCCGGGGGCCCCGTTTGTCATCTTCGCCTGCTTTATGGTGGTCCAATTCTTTGTCGTCCTTTTCTTCTATCCCGAGACCAAGGGATACTCTCTCGAAGAGATGCAACACCGGCTCGGTATCGAGTAATGTTCCATCCAAGGACAGTTCCGGCCGGCGCTTAAGCCTGTAGGGGCGGGCCTTGCCCCGCCCGCGAACGGCGGACCTCACTATGAAGGCGGCTCGCACACTTTCTCTTGGCGTGGACATCGGCGGAACGAAAGTAGCCGCGGGGCTGGTCGACGCCAATGGCAGCATACTTTTTCAAACGCGCGTGGCGATGCCCGTGCGTGGAAGTGCGGCCGAAGGATTTGAAGCTGTCCAGTCCGCAATCGAAGCGGTTTTTGCGGCGCGCCCAGATGCGCGCTCCAACCTGATGGGAATCGGAATCTGCGCGCCGGGCCCGCTGGATCCCGTGGCAGGAGTGATCCTTAATCCTCCGAACGTGCCTTGCTGGCGGAATTTCCCGCTCGCCGCCGAAGTTCGACGCGTCTTCGGACTCGCCGCTCGCGTGGACAATGACGGGAATGCCGCGGCTCTGGCCGAAGCGATCTGGGGCGCAGGAGTTGGTTATCGCAACGTGTTCTACGCGACGCTCGGCACGGGCATCGGTACCGGCATCGTTTTCGACGGAAAGATTTATCACGGCCGCACGGGGAGCGCCGCCGAAGGCGGCCACGTTACGATTGATCGCAACGGACCGAAATGCGGCTGCGGAAAACGCGGCTGCATCGAGGCCTTTTGCTCCGGCCCGGCCATTGCGCGTCGCGCGCGCACACGGCTGGCGGAATCGCCTGTCGCCGATTCGAAGATGCTTGCACTGGTCGGCGGACACGTGGACGCCGTCAATGCCGAGATTGTGGCCGACGCATTTCGCCAGGGCGACCCGCTTGCCGCCGAGGTGCTGCGCGAAACTGCGGATTTCCTCGCCGTTTGGGTGGGGAGCGTCATCGACCTGCTCGAACCGGACGTCTTTATTTTTGGCGGAGGCCTCGCGCAACTCATGAGCGGCTTCTTCGGCCGCATCCGCGAACAGTTGCCGAGTTGGTGCGTAAACCAGCGATTTGCGGAAATTCCGATGGTCCTCGCGAAGTACGGAGCGGATGCCGGGATCGCGGGAGCCGCGGCGCTCTGCCGCATTTGATCCGCTTCTGTGAAATCCTGTCAGGCCGGCGCCGCATTCCCTCGACAGTGGGCAACGATCAAAGTGATGTCGTCTTGCTGTTCGTTGGGATTGAATAGGCGGACTTCCCCGACGATCGCCTCAATCGCGGCCTGTGGAGCCAGTCCACGATGCCGGCGCAACGCTTCGATGAGGCGGCTCTCGCCAAATTCTTCGCCGGCTTCGTTGAATGATTCCGTCGCGCCGTCCGTGTAGAGCACGAGCGTGTCTCCCGGGAAAAGCTCCCGTTCTTCGAACGAGCAATCCCATTTCTCAAAAAGTCCCAGCACCGTGGACGTGGAGCTGAGCCGCTCGAGAGTGCCGTCGCGCCGCAACAGCAGAGCGCAAAGATGCCCGCAATTCGCATAGCGCAGGAGCTGCGTTTTGTCATCGTACTCAGAGAAGAAAAAAGTTGCGTAGTCGCCGTCGGCGGTATTCTCGTAAAACAAATGGTTCACGGAACGCAGGAAACGCCGCGGCTCGTCCGAGGCAGTCGCGCACTGGCTGCGTAGGCTCGCCTGCAGATTGGCCATTAAGAGAGCTGCCGCAATCCCCTTGCCCGAAACATCGCCGATCACCAAGCCCAGCCGCTGCTGGCCGAGATTGAGAAAGTCAAAATAATCCCCGCCCACTTGACGCGCCTGAAAACATATCCCCGCGTATTCAAGCGTCGTGAGCTTCGGCCGGATCTGTGGAAACAGCCTCGACTGCACGCGTTTCGCGATTTCCAGCTCCTGCGCGGCTCGCTGTTCGGCTTCGATCTTTTGCGTCAACGCACGGCGTTGCATTTCCACGCCTCGCGTCAATTCATCGAAGCCGGCAAGCCCGAACGAATTTCCGTCCACATCTTCAAATCGCGTGAAGATTCCGCCCCACTCAGGTTCTTTCGGCGGAAACTGAAAGCGAACTCCGCGATGGCTCCATTCGCGGAACTTGGCGTTGACATCTTCGGTGATGAAATAGATCTGCGTGTCGCGTCCGACAAGTTGCTCTGCCGGAGAGCCCGGCGCCGCCAAAGCCAGGGAGAGACTCGCGCTGCCATCCGGCGGCGCAATCTCGATCCACCGGCCGCCAAACTCGAAGCGCTGGTCCACCACGAGCCGAAAACCAAGCTGGTCGAGGTAAAATCGCAAGCTTCGTTCCTGATCGCGAACGAAGATCATCACAAAATGCAGGCAGCAATAAGGGGTCTGCCCATCCAGGCGCAGAAGCGACCGGTCAATCCCAAACGGTAGATGAGCATTGTCCATTCGCCGGATTATACGTTTATACGTCGTTGCGCAGGAAGTCCGGCAATCGGCCGACGTGCAAAACGAAAGCCCCGCCGCATTTGATCCACATCTTTGAAATGTCGTCAGGCGGAAGTCACATTTTCTCGGCAGTGGGCGGCGATCAGCGTGATGTCGTCTTGCTGTTCGTGGTTCAAGGCAAGACGATGCCGCGAAGAGCCAGGCGGCGGGTTCCACTCACCGCGGGCGCGTGGCAAGCCCAGCCTGTTTCCAGAGCTTCTCCCAGTGCCAGATGCCGGGAGTTTTGTCGAGGATGCGGTAGCCGAGCTGGTGCGCCAGCATCAAAATCTGTCCGCGATGGTGGGCCTCGTGCGCGAACATGTAAGTGAACATTGTCCCTCCGGCGGGCCACGTCGGCATCCAACTGTCGCGAAAGAACTTTGCAACGCGCCGATTCGGAGCCGCCGACAACGCATCCGTCAACATGCGCAGGCACTGCGCGGCGCTTCTCCGGTGCGCAGCCGCAGCTTGCTTCATCGTGCAGCGGTGGGGATTGAGTGGCCGCGGACACTTCAGATGCGGCGCGGACCCCCTCAGCCACTTTAGACGGCAGTTGTGCACATGAGCGAAGATCGCCGCGATGGTCCGGCCACTGCCTTTTTCGCCCAGCGGCTGCGTGCGCCACGCACGCGGGTCGAGACTTGATAGGATGAGCTGGTTCATGGCGTCATTGCTCGCGTAGGTTTCCAGCAGGCTCTCGCGAATCTCGGCCAGCACAACGTAGGATTCGAGTGACACCGCGTGGGATTCTCGCGCCATGGAAGCTCCGCCAATTTCATGTATGTTAGCAGAGCGAGCCTTGAGGGAGGGATACATGAACATTCCCGAAACCTACGATTACCTCGTTCGCGCCCGCCGGGACTTGTGCGCCACGCTGACCGACGACGAGTCGAAGCGGATTGTGATTGTGCACGACGCGCCAGAAGAGCGCTACACCGTGGATAGCCTGCTGTGGCACGTCATGATTCACGAGATGCGGCACACGGCGCAGATTGCCGGGCTCCTCGGTACGTAGGGCATCGAGCCGCCTTGGCTCGACCTCAAGAATTACCTGCCATTCGCTTGACCCTGTCGCGTTGTTTCCCGCCGTTGGCACACGAAAGAAAACAGACCTAAACCGCCCTAGATCGGAGTGTGTAGCGGGGTCGACAACCCCTCTCCGAAAATCCTCCTTCCCACTGTTGGCGAAAGCTCTTACTCTTGGAAGCGGCACCCTGCCCCCGAATCGACAGTCAAACTTCCGGCCAACCGGTGGCTCGTTTGGTTCCGGCAAGGAGGACTCATGTGCGTGCTTGCTCCTCGAATTCGCGGCGGCTTCTTTGTAGGGCTTGCTCTAGCTCTTGTTCTTGCGGGTTGCGGCAGTGGCCAAACCCAGAACTGCCTCACGTGTCACCACCTATCCGGTGCCCAGTTTCTCCTGGCTACCACTAGCACCGGTCAAATCCTGCGTTTCCCTATCAACGGCACCGCGGGACTAGGGGCGCCCGCAACCATCCCGGGGCCCGCGAATAGTATCGGAATCGCAGTTGGCACACCAAGCGGTGGTGCCACGTTCCAGAATTTCGTATACGTTTCCGATCCCAAAGACAATCTCATTGATGCTTTCTCGGTCAGTGCCACCGACGGCTCGCTCTCTGCCCTCCCCGGCTCGCCATTTTCGATGGGAACTGCAACGGGCGGTCCAGCCAGCCTCGTTGTTTTCGGCAACAATCTCTACGCCGCGAGTACCGATGGCGGTATCGTTGGTTTCGACATAGCTTCAAGCGGTTCCCTGACGATTCTTTCCGGTTCGCCTTTCACAGCCGGCGCGATGCCTCTGCAAATCCTTCCTTTCCCTTCCACAAGCGTGCCCAACACAACTTTCTTCTACGCTGCCAACTTCGCCGACGCGAATGGGAGCATCTCGGCCTATTCCATCAACCCGGCTGGCACTCTTGCTCCGGTCTCCGGTTCTCCTTTCCCGACCCTTTCGGGCAGCGGCCCGGCAGGAATGCTCTGGAACGGAAGCTTCCTTTGTGTGGCACTCGAACATTCGAATGCCATCGCTGTCTTCTCCGTCAGCGGCACAGGCGTCCTCTCGCCGATTCCAGGCTCGCCGTTTCCCGCGGGTCACGGAACTTCGTCTCTTGCCGCTGGCGGCGGATTCCTTTATGCGCTGAACGATTCCGATCACACGGTATCGGTCTACAGCTCCTCTTCTTCCAGTGGTTCCCTGGCGCCGATTGCAGGCTCCCCTTTCTCCGCCGGGACCGCGTCGGGTCAGATCCTTTACAACAATGGATTCCTCTACGCTCCAGATCCGCAGGCGCAAGCCATTCAAGCCTTCTCCATAAATCCAATGACCGGGGCACCCGTTCCTTTGTCTGGCTCGCCCTTCGCCGCCGGGGCTGCTCCTGTGGCCCTGGCAATCATGGGCTTTCCAGAGATCGATCCTCCGAAGTAGTCGGTGTATCAAGCGTGGGCGAGTGGACGGCGGGTGGCGGAGTTCGCACATGCCTGGATCAAAGAATGCTGCGGTTTGGGGCAATTTCGCGGCCGAGGCAGGCTGAAGGCCACCATGGAAGCTACTTGGGCTTGCCTGACTTACAACCTAATGCGCTGGTTCGGACTGCGCCGCGCGCTGCCAGTGCAGCCCGCCGCCATTGCCTGAGAAAATTGCTGCAGCGGTTAGAACGAAGATAATTGCAGCAGAAAGAATCGCCCAAGATCGCGCACCCATCCTGTTGCTCGCGGTTGGTTTCCCCACAAAAACCAATTTCTTCACACGTTCCAATCCCTGACTCCCGACTTCCTGACTTCCCACTATTGAGGTCCTTGCTTCCTTGGCAGAATTTCGACCTGAATGGAATTGGTTTCTACGGCCCCTTGAAAGATCGAAATCTTGGCTGCGAGTAGCTTGCGTTCCAGCGCAGTTTCTTTATGCGCGGGGCGACCCACGACATACCTGCCGTGTAGTGTGTATTCTCCCGGTGGAAGGTCACCGAGACTCAAGGTCAGGTACGTTCCCAGAAAAGTGCGAGGATACAGTGGTACCCGCCACCTCAGAATTCCATTTTCCAGCTGCAAATCGGGTAGCTCAATATAGTCAAGTACGGCTTCGCGGGATACAAGATGTTGGCGGCCAGCCGAGTCCTCAAGCCAGATCTCCATACGATATGGTAGACTTGAAATCCAAGTCAGATCCCTCCAAACGAGCACAGGATGATCGCTGATGTTCTGGATTTCAGCCCTGACTTTGAGATGGTCTCCTTGGCGAAGCTCCTCTGTCTGCAAGGTAAGATGAGCCTCCAGCTCCGCTTTGGATGGACTGGCCTGCCCCCAGGCCGATGGGAGAAAAGAGAGAAAGCCAAAGAGGACGACGGGCAGCGATTTGAGCCGCTGTATCATAGGAGCTCCTAGGGACTCGGATTCTTTGCCGGCAACATGAAAGGCTCTGAGAATGCTTGCTGCCCCCACTTCTTAAGTAAGCGCTCCATGCGAGCCCAGTAAGGGCTGCCGGACGGGTGGCCCACACGTCGGTTTTACGTGTGGGGCTTTTTTTGCGGCCGTGCCTTCCCTCACTTCAACGGGTTAATCACCCGCACTTCACCATAGCTCTGCCCATCCGCCAAATCTTCCGAATAAATCACTTCCGCCCCGCAACTCCCCGCCGCCTGCACAATCAGCGCATCCCAGAATGAAATCCCGTACCGCCCCTCGATGTCCAGCGCCGGCATCACCGACTCCGCCGTGTTCACCACGATTTCCCAGCTCGAATAATCCTCAATGATCTTCCGCGTCCCCTCCGCCGATAACGGACGCGCCACCTTCCGCCGCAGACTCACGCAAAGCTCCTGCAGCACTTGCGTGCTCAGCACCCCGTTTTCGCTCTCCCACAATTTCTGCACCAGCGCTCGTGCCCGTTCGTACTTGGCCCCCTGCTTCAGGTCGTGCGCGTACACCAGAATATTCGTGTCCACAAAATACTTATCGCTCATGCAGCTCGTCTCGCGATCGAGGCCGCGTCCAACCCAGATCCATCCCGGCGCGAAGCCGCGACAATGCCCGCTTTCGCGCGCGATCATACCCCGTGCGTTCCCGCACCATTTCCTCGAGCTTTTCGGCCAGCATCCGGCTGATCGAGCTCCCTTGCTCCGCCGCCAACACCCGCGCGTGCTTCAATAGCTCCGCGTCCAGCTTCAAAGTAACGTTCCTTTTCATCGCGCTCCTGCCTGAGCACAGCTTTGCGTGCAGCACAATTCTACGTGCTACCCCAATCCGCGTCAACCTGTTAGCTTTTCACTCCCAGGGCGAGTAAACAGCGCATCCAGGCGCGTGGGGCCGGCGCAGAGCTTCAGGGGCGCAGGTATTGCTTTTTCCTTGATCGGCCAGTGTCCTTGCCCTCGTTCCGTGCGCCAACTCCCACTAAATAAACGGCTTATATTTTATACTTGACAAATAGTACCAATATGGTATAATGGTTGTGTCGATTGGGACGCAGACCCCGTCTCCGCCCCAGCAAGTCATGGCCCTCCGCCGCGCCGTCCTTAAAATTCCATCAAAATCTTCCGTCCCAGCTGGATTACTACTTTATAAAAACGGCCTTCCCCTAACTCCTCCAGAATCAACACTTCTGCAACTATTGATTCCACTCCACTTCATCTCCCCCAGAATCAACACTTACAAAAAACCGGGAGGGGGGTGCCCCTCTCTCTACCCCAAAGTTTGGCAACTCGTTACTACCCGCGCTCCACTCTGTCTCTCCGCCTCCTTATATCCTTACTTCGTTACTTCATTACATCTTCTTCTCCCAGTTCTGCCCACGCACAGCAACGCCCGCAACCCCAACGCCCTCTACGGTTTACTTCACGGTTCTCTGGATACCGCGGGGGTGGGGTCCGCAGCCTTCACAGATCATCCATCCCAGGGCCCAAAGACCCCAAGGACCCCCAAGGACAATGTTCACCGCACTTTCGTCGCTCTTTTTACGACCGGCGCATCCAACGGCCACGGACAAAATCCGGTGAGGGGCGACACCGGGAGCGAAACGAGGAGCAAAACGAGGAGCAAAACGAGGAACAAAATCATGAGCGACCAAGAGACAGCGAGAGGCATTGGAACGTTTAGCAAGGACTTGCCGGCGGCCAAGAGCGGGCTGTTCCGGATTGGCGGCGATCTACCCGTTTGGCGACTTGGGTTTGGAGCGATGCGCATTACTGGAAAAGGGGTCTGGGGCGAGCCGCAAGACCATGACGAAGCGATTCGCGTGCTCCGGCGGGCGGTCGAACTTGGCATCAATTTTATCGACACGGCGGATTCGTATGGGCCGCATGTAAGCGAACGGCTCATCGCCGAAGCGCTGCATCCCTACCCAGACGGACTCGTGATTGCCACAAAAGCCGGCTTCGATCGCTCGGGACCGGATCAGTGGCAGATGAACGGCCGGCCGGAGCACTTGCGCAAAGCTTGCGATGGGAGCCTCAAGCGGCTGAAGCTGGAGCGCATCGGCCTGTATCAACTGCACCGGATCGATCCAGCCTATCCAGCGGAAGATCAGCTCGGAACGCTGAAGGACTTGCGGACGCAAGGAAAAATCAAACACATTGGCTTGAGCGAAGTCACTGTCGCGCAGATCGAGCATGCGCGAAACATCGTGCCCATCGTGTCCGTGCAGAACCGTTACAGCCTTGCGGACCGCGCCGCCGAGGATGTTCTGCAATATTGCGAACGTGCGAACATCGGGTTCATCCCGTGGTTCCCGCTAGGGGCCGGAAAATTGGCGGGGCCGGGCGGCAAACTCGCTCGCACCGCGTCTGAACTTGGGATCACAACATCTCAGCTTGCGCTGGCATGGCTATTGTGGCGCTCGCCAGTAATGCTGCCGATTCCCGGGACATCGCGCGTGAAACACCTCGAAGAAAATGTTGCGGCAGCCGCCGCGAAAGTCGACGGCCGCACGATGCGTGACTTGAGTCAACTGGCGAAATCGGCGTAACAGTCAAGCGAAGTTGTCTTACCGGGCGACGGGCATTGGAATGACATTCGCTTGTTCGAGTGGCTCGACGGCGACGCCATCGCGGAAGGCAACTACCTTGCCCGAATTGGCGGCGACACGTTCACCGGGAACGACTATGCCGGCGAGATTCAGCGGGTCGGCGGCGGAAATCGTGATGAGTTCGCCGGATGACGCCTGACTGCGCTGTGCTCGCAAGGAGTCGACGGCCATGCTGAGAGCGAATTGCTCTCCGAGGAAGCCGCTGACAAAGCGGCCGCCGCGAACTTCTCCGCGATCCTCGAGACGGCGGAGAGTGATGAGCAACTCGCGCCATTTGGGGAGATTGGTTTCGCGCGTGAGGAGTTCGCGGAAAACGATGCCGTAGCGGCGAAGAAGCATCCAGCAGGTGGCTTCGAGGGCTCGTGTGCGGTCTTGAGCTTGATCGGAAAAAAGCAGCGACCAACGGCCGGCGCTGTGCCGGGGACGCGAAGCCCGGCCAGTTCCCTGCCCCGAGCGCCGCTTGGGATCGATGAGCGCGCGCAGATTGTCGAAACCGTCCGCCGTCAGCAGACCGGCGGCTACGAGTTCCCAGAGCGCGGTTTCTACTTCGGATTTCAATTTGCCGGTGCCGCGCACGATGTCCGCGAAAAACGAGGCGCCGCGCTGGCGCAGAAACTGTAGAACGGCAGCTGCATCGGCACTGAGGCCTGTGATTTCGGCTTCGCCGGCTTCACGGCGCGGAATCATCCATTCGGCTTCTTCGCGCACGAAAAAAGTGATCGGCGCGACGCTTGTGGGGATGACACGGCGTTTCGCGTCGCTGACGGCTTCCAGGGTGGCGGGATGCGGAGAAAGGCGTCCCCAGCCAACCGCGCCGGTGAGGCAAAGCTGATCGAGCGTCGCCGGATCGTAATCGGCGATGCGGCGCTTGAGGATTTGGCGTTCCCAGGAATTCGCGGGAGCTTCGTAGCCTTGCAGTTGGCGAATGGCCTCGAGCGTGCCGCGCTCGCCGAGAAGCTGAGTGCTTGGAGCGATGTGCTGCCAGCGAAGCAGCCAGTTCATGAATTGCGCGGGAGTGACGGACTGAATCTGCTTGCGGAGCCCGCCGAGTGTGAGCTTGTGAATGCGGGCGAGCAAGCGGCGTTCGCACCATTCGGTTTCGGGGGAGGCGGGATCGGTGAACTTGCCGCGAAGGATGACGCCGCTGGATTCCAGGCGGAGGAAGGATTTCTCGATGTCAGCGGCAGGAAGGGACACGAGAGCGGCGAGTTGGTTGGCGGTCACTGGGCCACTGTGGGCGATCCATCCGGTAACGAGAGAAAGGAGAGCGTCTTCCCTATTAGCGAGGATTGGCGGCTCGAAGTCCGGAAGCGGCGATTCGTCGAAGACCGCTGATGGAAAGATTTGCGTAAACACGCGCATGCGCTCGGCCGCGACCCAGTAAATCTCACCTGCCACACGCGCGCTGAAAACGCGATGATCTTGCGCCAATTGTTCGAAAAAAGAATCTCCATGCAGGAAGCGATTGCTGCAGCTTGCCGTTCAAGCGGTTGGCGACGGGCGAGGCTGTTTGCTGGCGGGCAGGCAAAGCGATCAGAGTGAGCAGAGCGTCGTGGAGTTCTTCCGCGTCGCGCACATCTGGCCAGGCGTCATCGCAGACTTCAACGATAGCGGCGGGTCGAGGCGGCCGATTTCTCCGAGCACTGCTTCGGGAAGCATGCGGCGCATCTCGACGGCGCGAGCACGGCGCTCCTCAAGCGGCGCGTCGTCGAGATAGGCGTAGGGATTGGCGTTCAGAATTTCGTGGGAAAACTGCGATGGCTGCGGCGTGTCCACTGCAAGGCAAGTGATGCGGCCATCGGCAATCCCGTGTAGAACGCGCTCGAGTCCTTCGATGTCCATTGCCTCGGTGAGGACGTCTTTCATCACTTCGCGGATGAGCGGGTGATTGGAAATGGTGATGTCGCCCTCGATGTTTTCCTGACATGCTTGCGCTTCGGGAAAAACGGCGGCGAGCAAATCATCCGCACGCATGCGCTGGATTGGAGGCGGAACTTTTTTGCCGCCGCGAAAACGAAGCAGCGCGAGGGCTCGACCGGCGTCCCAGCGCCAGCGGGTGGTGAAGAGCGGCGAGGTGAGCACAGCTTGCTCGAGAACGGATTTCAAGGAATTTGGATGGAGAAAATGAAAGACGTCGGCGAGCGGGAAACTGTGTTGCTCACTGAGAGAGATATTCAAACCGTTGTCGGTGGCGGCAGCTTGCAGCTCGAAATTGAAAGAACGGCAGAAACGTTTGCGAAGGGCGAGGCCCCAGGCCTTGTTGATGCGGCCACCAAACGGCGCGTGAATAATTAATTGCATGCCGCCGCTTTCGTCGAAGAAGCGTTCCGCGATGATCGTGGTTTGCGTGGGAACCGCGCCGAGCAACGCTCGCCCTGCGATTACATATTCGACCGCTTGTTCGGCCCCGGCATCATCGAGGCCGCATTCGAGTTTTAACCAGTTTACGGCGGCAGCGACGCCGGAAGCAGGCTGCGAAGCAGTGTCTTCCGCCGAAAGGCGTGGGACAAACGCGCTAATTTTTTCGCGTAACTGTGCGAGGTGCGCGGAGAGTTCGTCGGTGCGCGATGGCGCTTCGCCACGCCAGAACGGCACGTTCGGTGCAGCGCCTTGCGCGTCTTCCACCAAGACGCTGCCGGCTTGGACTCGGAGAATGCGCCAAGACGTGTTGCCCAGCAGCATGATGTCGCCGGCAAGGCTTTCCACGGCGAAGTCTTCATCGACGGTGCCAACGACGGTGGCTTCGGGCTGCGCAACCACGGTGTACAAGGAATTTTCTGGAATGGCGCCGCCGCTGGTGATAGCCGCGAGTCGGCTGCCGCGACGCGCACGCACCATGCCGTTGACACGATCGCGGTGCAGGTAGGCGGCGTAACGTCCGCGCGCGCCCTCGATGCCTTCGGAAAGCATCTCGACGGTCGCTTCGAAATCTTCACGGGAAAGGTTGCGGTAAGGATAAGCGCGTCGCACGGATGGAAAGAGTTCCTCTTCCTTCCAATCTTCGGCGGCACACATGGCCACGATTTGCTGGGCCAGAATGTCCAGAGGCGCTTCGGGAATGGCGATGCGGTCGAGATCGCCTTCACGAATCGCGCGGACGAGCGCTGCGCATTCGAGCAAGTCGTCGCGCGTACTGGCGAAGATGCGGCCTTTGGGCACGGCTCCGCGCCAGTGACCCGCGCGACCGATCCGTTGCAAGGCCACCGAAATGGAGCGAGTAGAACCGATCTGGCAGACAAGATCGACGCTGCCGATATCGATTCCCAACTCGAGGGAGGCGGTGGCTACCAGCGCGCGGATTTCTCCCGCTTTTAGTTTTCTTTCCGCGATAAGGCGCAGCTTTCGCGAGAGACTGCCATGATGCGTGGCGACGGCGTCTTGTCCCAAGCGTTCGCCCAGGTGATGCGCCATGCGCTCGGCAAGACGACGCGTGTTGACGAAGATGAGCGTTGAGCGATGCTGTATAGCAAGCGCGGCAATGCGGTCGTAGATTTCGCCCCACATTTCGTTGGAAGCGATGGCGCTTAGTTCGCTTCCGGGGACTTCGATCGCAAGATCGAGTTCGCGGCGATGGCCTATTTGTACGATGACCGGAGCGGGACGAGCAGCGCCGCTCAGAAAATGGGCGACGAGTTCGATCGGTTTTTGCGTGGCGGAAAGACCAATGCGCGTCAGGGGACTTCCAGCCAAGTGGTCTAGGCGTTCAAGGGAAAGCGCTAGGTGAGCGCCACGCTTGTCGTCGGCCACGGCGTGGATTTCGTCGACGATTACGGTTTCTACGGTTCGGAGGACTTCGCGGCTCTTCGCGGCAGTCAAAAGGATGTAGAGAGATTCGGGAGTGGTGACTAAAATGTGCGGAGGGCGCGTCAACATGGCGCGGCGCTCGTGTGCGAGAGTGTCGCCGGTGCGGACGGCTGTTCGAATTTCGGGCATGAGGAAGCCGCGCTCGCCAGCGAGCTGAAGAATTTCGCCGAGGGGGATTTCGAGATTCTTCTGAATGTCGTTGCTTAGAGCTTTGAGCGGCGAGACATATAGGACTTCTGTCTGGTCGGCCAATTCCCCGCTGAGCGCCTTGCGAACCAAGCGATCAATGCAGATCAGGAATGCCGCGAGCGTTTTTCCGGAGCCAGTGGGAGCGGAAACTAGCGTGGTCTTGCCAGCCAGGATGCTCGGCCAGCCTTGTTGCTGTGGTTCTGTCGGCGTACCGAAGCGGCTAACAAACCAATCGCGAACGAGCGGGTGAGCCCATTCCAAGCCGTCGGGGACCAGTTGTGGAGCCTCGGTACGCATTGTTCCGGACTAAATTATAGCGTAAGCGATTGCGGCTCGCTGGCGAAGGGGATAGACGGACCTGCTTCGATGCCGCATACTTAGGATCGCTCTTCAGAAAGGCCCAGAATTTCGCGGATGGCTTTTTGATCGGCGCCCGAGCCAGCGAAATCGTCGAAGGAGCTCTTTGCGGCTTCGATGATGTGGCGCCGAATAAAGGGCGCGCCTTCTCTGGCACCCTGTTCGCTGCTCTTGATGCAGCACTCCCATTCGAGAATCGCCCACCCTGGAAAACCATACTGAGTGAGTTTTGAGAAGATGGTTTGAAAATCCACCTGGCCGTCGCCCAGCGAGCGAAAACGGCCGGCGCGCCGCAACCACGGCTGGTAGCCGCCATAGACGCCCTGCTTGCCCGTAGAGCGGAACTCCGCATCCTTTACGTGAAACATCTTGATGCGCGAGTGATAGAAATCGATGAATTGTAAGTAGTCGAGCTGCTGGAGCACGAAATGGCTGGGATCGTAGAGGAGGTTGCAACGGGGATGCTGGCGGACGAGGTCCAGAAACATTTCGAAGGTCGCGCCATCGTGCAGATCTTCGCCTGGATGAATTTCAAAGCAGAGATCGACTCCGGCTTGGTCAAAGGCGTTGAGAATGGGGAGCCAGCGCTTGGCAAGTTCAGCGAAGGCGGTTTCGACGAGACCCGCGGGGCGCTGCGGCCATGGATAGATGTAGGGCCACGCCAATGCGCCTGAAAAGGTGACATGGGCTTTCACGCCGAAGTGTGCTGAGGCGCGCGCCGCGAAGTGCAACTGCTCGACGGCCCAAGCCTGACGAGCCTTGGGATTGCCGTGGAGGTTTGCCGGCGCGAAGCCGTCAAACATGGCATCGTACGCGGGATGACAGGCAACGAGTTGTCCTTGCAGATGCGTGGAAAGCTCGGAGATGACGAGCTTGTGGCGCGCGGCGACGGCGGCGACTTCGTCGCAGTAGGATTTGCTTTCGGCGGCGCGTTTCAAATCAAACAGGCGCACATCCCAAGACGGAATCTGGACGGCTACGTAGCCAAGGCTCGCCGCCCAAGCGCATATCGAGTCGAATGTGTTGAACGGCGCGCTGTCACCGGCGAACTGGGCAAGGAAAATGCCTGGGCCCTGAATCGTTTTCATTTGTGTGCTCCCATCGAGTTCGAGCCTAATCCGTTCCTGTGCTGAGCCAATCAGCGGGTTGATTTATCTTCCGGGTCGGCATTCTATCGTCAGGAAGGCGCAAACCAGCAAATATTGTTGAAGGCGTTGTGGCGTGCACGGGACAGGCGTCGAGAAGATATTGATTGGGATTTGGAATGGGACGGTGTGCGCGCCGACGAACGGTCATTAGACCTGGCTTGAAAGAGGCTATGAAGGCGCGGCTTCCGGCCTGAACTAGCGGAGCGTGAACAGGTTTCGTAATCGGAGCGTGAATCCCACAGGGCCAGGAAGAGCTTGAGCTATGCATACTTTTCCATCGGATCTGAGTCAACTCTCATCCAGATTTCAGGGTAAAGGCCAGAAGGTCCATCCGCGCGACTCGCAGGGGTGTTGTGGATTGACACTCCAATCCCAATCGACTACATTTCGGCGCTAGTGTTTGGAAAAAGCTGCGGAACCGGGTGTCTCCGAATGAAGGCGCGAATCGTGGCGTTGCTTTGGGTCATGATTTTGTTGCTGCTGAACTGTGCAGCGCCATTGCAAGCCTCTCCGCAGCGTGCCAATCCCATAAAAAAGAAGGGATTGATCGATGCCTTGGGAACGGGCGGCCTCTCCGCAGCGGAACTCGTCGAACTAATCAATCAACGCGGTGTCAACTTCCGGATGGCCTACGACGACGAAGAGGAGTTGCGGAACGCCGGAGCGTCACCGGTGGTTCTCGAAGCCGTCCGAAGGCACTACCGCAATACGCCCGTTTCGCAGGCCGATAAGACAAATGCGGCAAATCTGTTGAAGTCGTCGCGAGCGCTGCTCGATGCGCATGACGCGAATAGCGCCCTGCCGGTGGTAATCCAGGCGCTGTCGCTGGACCAGGACGATGCCGACGCGTTTGTCTTGCGCGGACGAATCTACCTGGCGACCGCCCAGCCGAAAAAAGCACAAGTGGACTTCAACATCGCACTCGCAATCCGGCCTGGACATGCGGAGGCGAAGCAGCTTCTGGCTACGGCGGCAAATCCGGCGAGCGGCGCGGCGGCAGCGCCCGCATCCGGTCTGAATATCCCAGCCGCGAGCCACGCGGGATATTTGGGGTTCCGCACGCGCGCGCGAAACGGACAAACTTTTGTCGCCGGCGTCCTGCCGCTCGGGAGCGGCGCGCGAGGGGGAGTGCTGATAGGGGACGTGATTGTTTCAGCGAACGGTTTGCCGATGAAGAATTTCGCCGAACAGTACATTACTCCCGCGAAGCTAGCTCCGGGGACGGCAGTGCGCTTGCAGATCCAGCGCCAGGGACAACCACTGGAGCTGCAATTGGTGGCTTCGCCCCGTCCGGCTACTGGAGACGAAGCGGCCAACTACTACGGCCAGCTGATTCAGCAATTTCCGGGAAACCCGGAGGGTTATTTTTATCGCGCCGTGAATTACGATCAGCTCAGGAACTACGCTGCGGCGCTCGAAGATTGGAACACGTTTATCCGCTTGGATCCTGACGATCCCTCTGGTTATGTCGAACGCTCCAAGACAAAGGCCGCCCTGGGCGATCAAACCGGAGCCAAAGCAGATCAAGATGAGGTTGCCCGGCTGACCGCACCGAACAACGCCAGCGCGCCGGCCACTCAGCCGCCCGGTTCGCCGGCGAAGACTGCGGGGAGCGCACCGGCGAGCGCGCCCGCTTTTCCGGAGCGGTGGAACCTTTTGCAACTGAACAAGAATTTTACGATCCGCCTGGTACAAGACCATCTATACCTGCAATGTGTCGATGCGCAAATTATTGCGGATGCGGAGAAAACAACGGACAAGAAGGGGAACGTGGTTTACAAGGGCAAGTGGCGGCAGCAAAACGCCAACGGTACTTTTAGTCAATGGAACATGACGTTGAAGACGGTATCACCAGAGCGCATCGATGGCACGGTGCTCACGCTCGTCTTCAGCGGAGTGCCGGTCACATTCATCCCGCAAAAATAAGGAAAGCCGGAATCGGCGAGCAGAGCGCAAAACAAGACTGGCGCCGTTTCGAGCGCTTCATCGGAGCATCGGGAAGATAGCTTTCACTGGTCGAGAGCCTTCAAGGCGGCGGAGCGTCTGGAATTCTTGGAGTTAGGATCTTTGCCTTCGAGAGCGCGCAATGCAGCATCCCGGCGATCGTCGCGAGGAGATTTGGTCGCAGACTTGCCCGCAACGGATCCATTGCCCGTTACCGTCGGAACGGTGACTATCTGCGGGCTGGTTCCCATGGAACCATCTTGCCTTTGCGGGTCGAGCGGCGGAGATTCACGAGCAGGCGATGTAACCCCCGCCGGAGCGGGCGTAGTTCCTTCATTTGCCTGATTGTTAGCGCGGATCCGCATAACAATTGCGACCATCAAGAAAACGACAGCCAGCACAGCTCCAGCGCCAAGGACGAGGGCCAGTGGAGGTAGCTTTCGTAAACCTCCGGATGGCCGTGGGGCTGGTTCGGACTGCCAGGCTGGAGCTTGCGGGGCCTGTTGCAAATCGGGCCTGAAATCGGCATCGGAGGGCGCGGTTCCGGCGAGGCGCGTGGGCTTCAAGCCCATCGCAGGAGCGTGGCTGCCGGACTGCAAGGTCGTCGCAAGCGCCGGCAAGGCGTAGCAGAATTCTTCGGCAGTCTGGAAACGCTGGCCCGTGGATTTTGCCATGGCCTTGCGCACAACGGCGTCCCAGTCCTCAGGCGAAGCGCTCCCAAGCACATGCCCGATGCCGGGGGGCTCCTGCTCGAGCTGGGATTTGATTAATTCGAAATCGGTTTGGCTGGTGAAGGGCAGTTTGCCGGTGAGCATCTCGAAAAGCACTACGCCAGCAGAATACAAGTCCGACCGTGGATCAGCCTCGTCCCCGCGGATGCGCTCGGGCGCGATATATTCCAAGGTGCCGATGATGCGCCCAGTCCGCGTCATGCGCGAAGAGCCAAGAACCCGGGCGATGCCAAAATCAGTCACCTTAACGCGTCCGTCGCCCGTGACCATAATGTTGGCGGGCTTGATGTCGCGATGAAGCACACCCATGCTATGCGCGTGCGACAGAGCTTCGAGGGTTTGGCTCATGATGCGCGCGGCCATGCTCGCCTCAACGCAGCCCGCACTGCGGATGATCGACTCGAGCGGCTGACCACGGACGAACTCCATGCACATGTAATAATCTTCGCCATCCAAAAAGAAGTCGTAAAGGATTGCGATGTTCGGGTGGTTCAGCCGGGCCAGAGTAACAGCTTCACTGCGAAAGCGCTCGATCAACTCAGGCTGCCGGGCAAGTTCAGCGCGGAGGACTTTCATGGCCACGGGCCGCTCGGTTAAAGTGTCCACCGCTTGATATACAGCGCCCATTGCGCCGCTGCCCAACTCCCGCTCGATTCGGTACTTCTGGACGGTTTTGCCGATCATTGCGCCACCTCAACTTGCCGGGTGTCCTTGAGTTCTAATGGATGGCCGTTGTTGGAGTATATCGCGACCACGGCAACCGTAATATTGTCATAACCGCCGCGCTCTTTGGCCATCTGGACCAGCTTGCGGCATGCATCCTTGGACGAAGCATCCTTCACGACTGCCATCATCTCCGAGTCTTTCACGAGATCGTGGAGGCCGTCGGAACACAGTAAGAAAGCGTCTCCCGGCCGGACGTCCATGGGCTCCGGCCACCGCATCATGGAGAAATCAGGTTTAGTTCCCATGGCGCGGAGGAGCACGTTGCGGTCTTCGTGCTTCTCGGCATCTTCCGGTGTCAGCATACCCTGGCGAACCATATCTGCAATCACGGTGTGGTCTTCCGAAAGCTGGTAAATGCCGCTGCCGCGCACCAAGTAGAGGCGGCTATCACCCACATGGGCAGCCCATGCTTCATTGCCGACGATCGCGAGTGCAGTGCAAGTGGTGCCCATACCGGCCATATCCTTATTTCCGTTAGCCAGCTTGAAGATAATCTTATGCGCTTCCTTGAAGGCCTCGTCAAGCGCTTCACCCGGCGTACCCTTGGTGTGCTGATAGACATCGGAAACCGTCAGGACGGCCGTCTGACTCGCCACTTCTCCGGCTTTGTGTCCTCCCATGCCATCCGCAACGATGACGAGCAGCCCGCCGCTCTCGGAAGCGCCGTTTGCGGCGTACACAATCTGGCCGGAGTCTTGATTGATTTGCCGATGGCAGCCCACATCGCTTAGCAAGGCCACTTCTCGCCCTTGCAGCGCTGGCGGATTCGCCGGTGCCGCTGTCTCCTTCTTGCGTAATTTCGAAAGCCAGGACAATCAGGGCTCTCCCACGCGATCCAACGATTCCTCGTATTCCGAGCGTTCCGTTACGTTAAAGCTCACGTCTTTCGGCTTGTATCCCTCGCTGCGAAGAACGAGCTTCACCTTGTCACCAATTCTTGCCCGTAAATCGTACGGTGTCGCGCCCACCTGCTGGCTGCCACAGAATACCTGGGCAGAAACTCCGACTGTGGACACTCTAACCGTTCTCATCTCTCCTAACGGAGCTTCCAAATCGGTGGAAGGCTCGACGCATGGCGACAGGGCGGGGTCTGCGGTTGTGGGGCGAGACCACTGCACCACTCCCACGACGACGGCCACGAGCACGACAGCTCCTATTAAAATCGCCCCCACCCACCGAAAGGAAAAGGGTGGTTTAGATTCTATGTGTATATGTGGCTTCACCACCGGGGCGGGTGGCGGCTCTTCCGATTTCCGTCCCTCCGCGGCATCGAGGGCTGTCAGCAATTCGCGTCCCGAGGCATACCGCCGGTTCGGATCTTTCTGCAAACAACGGTTGACGATTTTCTCGAATCCGCCTGGTACAGATGACTGCAGACTGGAAATCGGTGCGGGCTTTGCGTTCAGAATCTGGGCGTACAGCTCCCTGGTGTTATCCGCCCGGAAGGGTAACCGCGCACCCAACATTTCGTACACCATGACTCCGAATTGCCAGACGTCGGTTGCCGGAGAGACTGGCTGTCCATTTACCTGTTCTGGGGCCAACATGCCGGGAGTGCCAATGACGACTCCAGTGCTGGTTAGGTTTCCAGACTTCTGAACGCGGGCGATCCCGAAGTCCAGAACCTTTACGCGGCCATCGGAACTTATTTTGATGTTGTTGGTCTTGATGTCCCGGTGCAAGACACCCTGTTCATGAAAGTGCGCCACCACTGCCGCGATGGCTCGAGCGATTTTGAGGGCTTCGCTTGCCGGTATGGCTCCTCTGCGCTCGAGGATGCTGGAGATCGTCTGACCGTCCACGTATTCCATCAGGATGCAGGGGCGGCCGTGGTATTCGTAAAATCCCAGGTACTCCGCAACGCCAGGATGGCGCAAGCTCGCCTGGATACTCGCCTCACTATAAAAGCGCTTGACTGTGGCAGGGTCACTTCCTTCCGCCAAGAGGACTTTGATCGCGATTACGCGGCCGAGGTGGGTGTGGGTTGCCTTGTAAACCTCACCCATCCCGCCGGCGCCCAAAAGCTCGGTGACTCGGTATTCGCCAATCAGCGCATTCAGCAGCGACGCCATATTGCGGCATCCCCTTGCTCGAGAGCTCTACCTCGCCTCCATCGGTTTGACCGACATCAACTCCGACCCATAGCGAATGGGTACGGCACCACTGATAGAGACATCCGCCCTTATGCCGAGTGTGAAAATGGCGATAACCCGCCCTCGGTCGTCGAACACCGGGCCGCCGCTGTTACCGGCGCCCGTGGAGTTGATGGTCAACTGATAGTAGTCACCCTGAAAAACTTTCGCCTGGTCCATCCCGGAGGCGCCGCGCAGAATGCGGCCGACATTCCCAACTGAAAGAGTCGGGTCGGGAATTTCCTTGACGCTCGACTGACGGCTAAGGATGTCATGCGACTCGGCGACCCCAACTACGGCCTGGGAGACGCCTGGGTATCCCAAAGTGACTACCTGATCGCCGACCTTGATGGAATCATAGTTATCGTTCAAATCCGTTTTCTTGAGCGTCTGCGGTGTATCGATTTTGATCATCGCCACGTCGTTACGGTCGGAGGTGCGCACGAGCTTCGCAGGAATGCGAATGCGGTTCTTGGCAAAGGTCACATCGAGATAGTCGTTGCGCCCTTCAATCGTTTTCCCCCGGGTTTCAAACTTCGGCATGCGCTGAAGAGTCGTCAGGCTTTCCGCAGACGTGGTAATCAGTTTCGCATACGCCGGGACCCAGGAGACACTCTGTAGGTTGATTGGGGTGAACTTTATGCTCTGGCCGCCAGCCTCAAACTCGATGAGCAATCCATATTGCTGAGGGAAATGGTATTCCGTGAACCACGTGGCGGCGACGTGCCGGTTCGTTAGGATGTAGCCGTCATTGCTGACGACGAAGCCACTTCCGCTGTGGCGTCCGCCGATGGGCGTGTTGTCGTGCCTCTTATCGGCCGTTTTATCGTCGGTGGAAAGCCAGGGCTCCGCGGCGCCTTCCTCGCTGAAGAACGCGGGCAAGTAATCGTCTGCCCCCGGAAGAATCTCCTTATATTTGTCATCCGTGCCAGGAATTTTAATTCTGTTGGGAATGAGCACCTGATAAAGCTCTTTGCCCGAGTTGGTGTAAATGAGTTTCCAGCCTACTTCGATGAACACCGTGGCTTCAGTATTGGCCTGCGCAATCGCCGCCGGCTGAAGCGGAAGCCCTTCCCTGACTCTTGTTGCGATCGCGGACTCATCGGTGGGTTTGGGCCGCGTCGCATAAAGCCACCAGGACACTCCTCCTATAATAAGGATGAGCCCGGCGGCAATAACGTATGCGAGTGTGCGGCTCTGAGATTTGGTTTGACTGATCATTCGCTCGACAGTGGCCTTGCCGATCGCGGCGCGCTCCGGTGGAGCTCCCGTTGTCGCGGCATTCGGCGATTGGCGTGTCGGAGGCACGGATGCCGGAGACTCGCGCGTCGGGGCCATCGTAGTGCTGCCCGCGATCGGAGCATCCGACAGCCGCGTGGGCTTCATCATGCTCGCAGGCCGCGGATCCAGGTCGAATTCGAATTGCGGACCGTCCGGACCTAGCTGTATCTGATCGCCGCAATTGAGCTTGGTCGGCTCGAAGATACGCTTGCGGTTGACGAGCGTTCCGTTCCGGCTGCCGAGATCCGCAATGGTGTATTCGGGAACGTCGCTCACTTTGGTGATCTTGGCGTGACGCCGGCTGACCAAATCATCGTTCGGATCAAACTTGATGTCGCAGGACGGGTCTCGCCCGATGATCAGCTCACGCGACTGGCTTGCAGAAAATGCTTCAGTTTGACCACCTTTGAATTTGCTATCGTTCTTGATGAGAACTCGTGATTCCACGTTCATCTCCAAGTAAATCTTTGAGGGCCCGGCGATACATGGAAAACCATTCCGCAGTGTGCCACGCGTGGAACTTTCCTCAATACCGCGTCGGCGACGCACGACCTGGAACAACCTGTATTACGTAGCGGAACCACGCGGACACCGAACGGCGTAAGCAACTACCTTCTATGAGGCGGGATTCTGCTACATTCATTTACCGGGGTCAATCAGAATCAAAGGAAGCCTCGGGCTGGAGATTGTGCTTCGAGGATAGCTCACTTTTCTGTGAGCGCCTCGGCACTCGTCCGCATCCTCAGGCGGATGGTTGCGCAATGCGAACAAGGCACAACGGGTATTCCCTATTTACGAGCGCAAGCTGACTTGGCAGCAGGAAAGCACGCCAAGGCTGCCGCCGAATTCGAGAAGCTCATCGTTCACCGAGGATGGGACGAGTGGCCAGAGTCCGCTCAAGAGCTCACTTCCAGTCTCCGGTGAGCTGAAAGGCAGCCCAGTAGAATGGATGTGCTCTTTCAGAAACAGAGTTGTTTCCTTTTACGGGCTTGATTAAATCCATCTGCGCTGCCCTGAGCGCCTCGTCTTTGCTATTGCCGGCCTTCAAATAACGGTAAAAACGTTTCATCAGCTCCGCAGTGGACTCGTCCGATACACTCCACAAAGAAGCAAGCACCGAACGCGCCCCGGCGTACTCAAATGCCCGGGTCAAGCCTACCAGGCCTTCCCCCCCCATTTCCTTCCCCAGGCTCGTTTCGCAAGCTGAGAGGGTGACCAGGTCCGCATCAATGTGCACCTGCTCAAAGACTTCCCAAGCTTGCAGTAGGCCGTTGTCTTGTCCTTCGACGGGATTCTCACGGATAGTGAATACAAGAGCGGAGTTCAAAGGAAAGCGTTCGTCGAGAAGCCCATGAACGGCAAAATGAATGTATCGGACCTCTTTGCCGATGGACTTGGCGCGCTCTTCGGTTGCCTCCTCGCCGAGATACTCCGCTATTTGTCCAGCATAGAGTTTGGCGATGCTCTCGACTTCCGTGCGCGTCGAAGGGAGCGGAGCCAGCCCAAATCCACGCAAGACCATGGATCGCAATTCGCCATTCCGGATTTCCGAGGTGTTGGTCTTGGCGGCGGCGTCGTATTTTGGATCACCGAAAGCCGCCACGCGAACGGAAGAAGGATCGGCCGCTTCCCGGCGCGCCTTTTTCAGCTCGGCGTAGACAGTGGCGGAAACAACTGTATGGATCGGCTTCCACTCGATAAGGTAGCGCCTCGTTTCGCGCTTGATCTTCCGCTCTTTCTTCATCAGCGAGCCGAAGGGAAGTGTATGTAGAGGACCATCGGGCGAAATCAGGATCCGTTCGTTCGCGGCGATCAACCCCTCGGCGGGCATGATCAGGAGGTCGTACAGCTCCGCTGCCTGTTGGTTCAGAAGCTGCTGGTCTGACGCGTTGTGCCGCTGGATCACATTGCGAAAAGCTTCGACCTTTTCGCGCAAAAGCTTTTCGCCCGCTGAGAGTGTAAGTACGGTCAGTCCAGCACCGGGAGTCTTTGCCCCGGCCGGCTCAACCACAAACAGAAAACTCTTTTCTTCTCCAATGGAATACGACAGCAGAACGGTGCCGGGATCCAGTGCGTCGCGCACACCCCCCAGGTCCAGGGGCTGCGGATATTGCAGCGAGGCGAAATGCGGCGAGGCTTTCCGGACTTGTACGGCAATCTCTTCCTGTTTCCTGCGCAGCTCTCTCAGGTGCGCGAGCTGACGGTCGATTTCTTCACTGTCCTTAGCCGAATCCGATCCGGTGATAGCTGATTGCGTGCGGTCGTACTCGGCGTCGGTGAGTTTGCGCTGGAGGGCCAAGTCCGCGGGGATATCCGCGGAGAAGAGCAGATCTCGCTCGGCCAGCATGGCGAGAAGAGAACGGGCGCGGGAGCGCTCTAGCATCTGAAAGGCACCAGCCGCTTCACCCTGCTCAACGAGCGCTTCTATGCAATCCCGGTAGTAGGTTACATATTTGGCGCCGAAGCTGGTCGTTGATTCTTCGGTTCCGCCCAGCTTTGTTTTCTGTTTCTCGATGGCGTCCACAGCCCGGCACAGAAAGTCCCGGGCTAGTGTGAGATTGTGGCTGCGGCGATAGCTCTCCCCGATCCCATGAAGCGATTCTGCTTCGGCGGCACTACCGGGCGCCAGTCGTGCTCTGATCGCGAGCGCACGGCGGTAGTCTTCCGCCCCGCCCGCCGCATCTCCAAGTTGCAAGGCAATATCTCCCATGGCATTCAACGTGTCGGCGAGGTCAAACGAGTTCGGACCCAGCTTCTCTTCAATCGCCAGAGCCCTTCGGTAATAGTCCTGTGCGCTCTTCAAATCGGCAAGGTGCAAGGCCACGCTTCCTAAATTGTTGAGTGTGGAGGCAACATTGAGGCTGTCCCCTCCCAGTTTTTGCTTGATGGCCAGGGCGCGGAGCTCATAATCCTGGGCTGCTTTTAGATCTCCCAGATCTTCAGAGGCTCGTCCCAAATTGTGCAGGCTTATGGCGACTTCGAAGCTGTCAGGAACCTGTTTTTCCCGGATCGCCAGTGCGCGCAGTTCATATTCTTTGTCTGTCGCGGGATCCGCGCGATCGACGGCAAGACTCCCAAGGTTGGTCAGAACATTCGCCAATTCGAGGCTGTCAGGGCTGGCCTTTTCATAAATTGCCAGAGCCCGGCGATAATAATCTTCGGCTGTGACGAGGTCCCCTCGCCTCCATGCAACCAGCCCCAGATTGTTGAGGCGGCCAGCAACCTCAGCACTGGCGGGATTGGACTTATCGTAAATGATCTGGGCACTTCTGTATGCTTGCTCTGCCGCGGCAAGATCTCCGCGGGACCACGCCACAATCCCGAGGTTATTCAAGCCCGAGGCTACCTTGGGTCCTCCGGGAGTCACCTTCTCGTAAATGGCCAAGGCGCGACGCATGTAGTCTTCTGCCGCGGCCAATTGGCTTCGCTTAATCGCAATGGCGCCCAAGTCGTTGAGAGCATCGCCCATCGTGATTGAACCCGGATCTATCTTTTCCAGAATCACAAGCGAGCGCTGCCTATACTGCTCAGATCCATCAAGATCGCCTCTCCTGTAGCACATGGTAGACAGGGTGCCGAGTACGGATTCCTCTTCAGCACTCCCGGGAGCTTGTTTCTCGATGATCTCCAGGGCGCGCTTTTCATACTCTTCCGCTTCTTTCCCCTTCCCTAGTTCATAGGCCAGATAACCCAGGCTTACCAAGGCATTCGCTAATTCCATACTGCCGGGAACGAGCTTTTCCCTGATCGCCAAAGCGCGCCGGAAATATTCCTCCGCAGCGTCCAGTTTTCCCGCCCGCGCCGATAAAGCACCGAGACCGTTGAGGGGTGTGGTCATATCGGAGCCGTCTGGAGCGAGCTTCTCCCAAATGGCCAACGCTTGCAGGAAGTACTGTTCTGCGGGTGCCGCTTGGTCGCGATTGAATGCGAGGGAACCCAAATTGGTTAGGCCTCGTGCGACATCGGGGCTGCCAGGAGCTAGCTTCTCCCGGATAGAAAGTGAGTTCCGAAAGAACTCTTCGGCTTCATCGAATTTTCCTCGATTTGCCGCGGCAATTGCCAGGTTCGTCAGACTGTGCGCCACGTCCGCGCTCTGCGGGTCGGCCTTCTGATCTTGGGCCAGGGCTTTGCGATAGCACTCTTCCATGCGATCCCAGTTGTTCCGTCTTAGAAACGTTTGCCCCCATTCCCTCAGCAAATACGAGCGAGTCCTTGCTTGACCGTTTTTGTCCGAGTCTTCAATGGCCTCGCTGTAAGCTGCATCCGCTTCAGACCAATTCTTCGCTCCGGCAAGCGTTTCCCCAACTCTGAAGAGGAACCAATTGGCAAGCCATTTGTTGCTTGTCTGCTTTGCCTTTGCCGCAGCTTCGCGCCAGCGCGCTGTCCCCTCCTCAAGTTTTTTCGATTCCACTAGACTATGCCCTTCCTGATAGAGCGAGAGAAGCTCCTTGGAGAGAACTGGGCGAACCTTTACTTCCCAGGATCCGGAAGGAATTATCCAACGTGCCTTCTTGCCGGCGTGTTGGCCGATGAGAGTGAATAGTCCCCTCTGAGCTTGATCGTGCTCCAGTTCGGCAAAGTCAAAAGGAGATTCGATCTGTCCTTGTGCCGCTTGCGGATTGGCTGGAGGAGAGGCTGCGCGGGACCAGGAGAGAACGACGTCCCCGGCCTGAAGGCCAGCTTTTTCGACCGCGGATCCTTTGCTTACCGCTTCTACGACGACGCCAGCAGAAGTTTTTTCCCGTGCCGCGCCGGCATTGGGGGGCGGGGCGGTAAGAGCAAAGAAGAAAGCCGCGCACAGAACACGGGCGAAGAGGCGCGCGTCGAGTATCCAAGGCGGGAGCAGGAGGGATTTTGATTCGGGACTCATTTCCAGTCTCCGGTGAGTTGGAAAGCAGCCCAATGAAATGGATGAGATAGCTCGGAGGGCGAAACAGCGTTCGCGGCGGTGGACTTGATGAAGTCGATCTGTGCTACTCGCAACGCTTCATCTTTGCTCTTCCCCGCCTTTAGGTATCCGTAGAATCGTTTCATGAGTTCCGCGGTCGATTCGTCCGAAACGCTCCATAAGGAGGCAAGTACGGAATGTGCACCCGCGTATTGAAACGCGCGCGTCAGACCCACCAACCCTTCGCCGCCCATTTCTTTGCCCAGGGCCGTCTCACAGGCCGATAAGGTCACCAGATCAGCGTCGATGTGGACCTGCTCGAAAATCTCCCAGGCCTGAAGGAGTCCGTTGTCCTGCCCGGCGGCAGGGTTTTCTGGGATGGTGAGCGCGAGTGAGGAGTTCAGGGGGAATTGCTCATCCAGCAGTCCATGAACGGCAAAATGCAAATAGCGAACGTCTTTGCCGACGGACTTAGCGCGCTCTTCTGTCGCCTGCTCACCGATATACTTCAAAGTGCTTGAGGGAAAGAGATTGGCGATACTCTCGACCTCGACGCGGGTGGAAGGCAGGGGAACGAGGCCAAATCCGCGCGTTACCGCGGAGCGCAATTCGACGTTCGCGATTTGGCCGGGTGCGGCAGGGCCAACGGGGTATTTGGGATCGCCGAAGGCAGTCATTCGAAACTCTTCAGCAGAAGCAGGATCGCGCCGAGATTTTTTCAATTCGGCATAAACGGTTGCTGAAACGACTGTGTGGATGGGCTTCCATTCGATGAGGTAGCGCCTCGTTTCGCGTTTTTTCGCTCGCTTCTCGTTCTTCAACAAGGCCGCAAAAGGCAAGACGTGCAATGGCCCGTCAGGCGCAATCAGGATGCGTTCATCCGCTGCGATCCATTGCTCGGCCGGTCTTACCAGCAGGTCGTAGAGATCGCCTCCTTGCTGGTTGAGCAGTTGTTGGTCGGAATTGTTGTGGCGCTCGATGACGTTGCGAAACGCCTGGACTTTTTCGCGCAGGGCCTTTTCGCCGATGGAAAGGGGAATCACGGAGAGAGCGGATGCGCCAGTCTTCGCCGCGGCGGGTTGAACGACAAAGAGAAAACTTTTTTCTCCACCGACGTAGTACGCGAGGAAGACGGAGCCAGGATCGAGGGCATCACGCACGCCAGCAAGGTCCAGGGGTTGGGGATACTGAAGAGCCGCAAAACGAGGAGACGTTTTGCGTATCTGTTCCACGATGGCCTGCTGATTATCGCGAACCTCCCGGAGATGAGTGGTGAGGCGCTCGATTTCCGCGGTGTCATTTACGGCGCTGAGATTGCCGAGAGCAGACTGTGTTTTGTCGTAGTCGGCATAGGCTAGCTTGCGTTGGCGAGCAAGGTCGGGAGGCAGATCGGCGGCGAACAACAGGTCGCGTTCGGCGAGCATGTTCAAGAGAGAGCGGGCACGAGAACGTTCTAGCGTGTGAAAGGCATCGCCCGGCCGGTCCAACTCCAACTGGATTTCGATGCAATCTTGATAGTAGGTTGCGTATTGCGCGCCGAAATTGGTTCTTGTCTCTTCCGTTCCGCCAAGTTTTGCCCTTTGTGCTTCGAGCGCGTCCACGGCGCCGCAAAGAGCTGCGGCCGCAAGTTGGAGCTTCTGCTGCCGTCGTAAGGTCAATCCTATTGAACGTAAGGATTCGGCCACGATAACACTCCCGGGAGCCAGCTTGCGGTAAATTACCAGGCCCTGGCGGTAGCGTGTCTCCGCTTCGGAGAAATTATCCTGTTTGAAAGCGAGTTCCCCAAGCGCTGAATAACTCCCGGCAACATCCATGCCCGCGGGCGCGAGCTTCTCGCGGATCGCTAACCCTTGCTTAAAGTACTGTTCGGCAGCCGACAAATCGTTATGGTCGAAGGCAATTTGCCCCATATTCGTGAGGGAACGCGCATACTCCATAGTGCCCGGGTAATTCTTTTCGTAAGACGCCAGGATGCGACGATAAAAGCCTTCGGCTGTGGACAATTCCCCGAGAATCTCGGCGTCGATGGCCAGGTTGTTGAGGATTTTCAAAGTGTCGCGGCTCTCCGGAGCAAACTTCTCGTAGATTGCCAAGGCGCGCCGATGGTAGTCCTCAGCAGACTTCATGTCCCGGCGAATCATGGCGACGGTACCTAGATTAGTAAGGCTTGCGGCAGTGTTGAGGCTTCCTGGGGTCAGCTTTTCCTGCAACGCCAGCGCCTGTCGAAGATATTCCTCGGCCTCGTTCAAATTCCCGCGCTGCCACGAGGCCACGCCAAGGGCTAATAGACTTTGCGAGGTAGCAATGCTCTCCGGGATTAGTTTTTGCCTGATTGCAAGGGCCTGGTGGAAAAGGCTTTCAGCCGCGGCAAGCTCGCCCATGTCGAGGTTTACGGCACCAAGATTGTTGAAGACAGTCGCAAGTAGAGGGCTTCCCGGGTTGAGCTTGCTGCGAATCTCCAACCCGCGGCGATAGAAACTCTCGGCCTCCGTCAAGTTGCCGCGAGTCCAAGCGACATTGCCAAGGTTGACCAAACTACCTGCCACTTCAGACCCATTAGGATCATGCTTCTCTTCAATGGAGAGTGCGCGGCGGTGGAATTGCTCGGCAGCCGTCGTGTCCCCCCGATCTAAGGCAAGGTCACCGAGATGGCTCAGGCTGTCGGCGACATCCAGGCTATCCGGCGAGAGCTTCTCGTCAATGGCGAGCGAACGGTTGAAGAAATCCTCAGCGGCAGGAAAGTCCGAGCGATCCTCGGCGATGAGTCCTAAATTGCTCAGCGTACTGGATACGCCGGCGCTCCCAGGGGTTAGTTTTTCCTTAATGACGAGAGCACGCCGGAGAAGTTTGTCGGCAACAGATGGATCGCCATTGTTGAGAAGAACTACCGCGATATCATTCAAAGCAGCAGCCACCGGGAGACTGTCCGGGGCAAGTTTCTCGCGGATAGCAAGGGCTTTCTGAAAAAAGTCTTGCGCTCCAGGATAGTCGTTTCTCTTCAATTGCACAGTGCCGAGATTGTGCAACGTCGAGGCCGCCGCAAGGCTTTCGGGAGCCGACTTCTGGTTGAGGGTTAATTCGCGGCGAAATGTGCTTTCTGCCTGGTCCAGCGCTTTGCGCTTCAGGAAAGTACGGCCCCAATCTCGCAACAATTCTGCGGCAATGATCAGCTGGCCGGCCTGTTCAGCCTGCTTAGCGGCCGTCTCGTAGGCTGAATCTGCTGTTGTCCAATCGCCAGCCTCTGCGGAAGCCTCCGCGGCTTTGCTGGAAAACCAAATGGCCAGCAACATGTTGCGGTTCTTCTGTGCCGCAGCCGCCGCGTCCAGCCAGCGTTTCACTCCTTCGCTGGTCTTCTTCGCTACGACGAGATTCCTTCCCTGCTGGTAGAGGTCGAGAAGATTTTCCGCAAGTACCGGACGGGTTTGCAATCCCCAAACTCCAGGCTGGAGGACCCAATGGGATTCTTGCTTGTTATGGCGCCCAGAGAACGTGACTTCGCCGCGCGGCCCCTGTTCCGCTTCGACAACCGTCAAGTCGAGTGGCGAACCGAGCTGGCCTTGCGCTGCGAGTGGATTTGCCGGAAGTGAAGCTGCGCGGGACCAAGAAACAATTGAGTCCCCTGCTTGCATTCCCGCTTTTTCCGCTGCGCTGCCTTTATCCACAGATTCGATGATGATTTCGGGAGAATCCTTCGTCCTGGATTTGTCTGCCCAGATTGGCTGTGCAGGAAGAATCAGAAACGAAACTACTCCGAGGAGGGGCGCAAAGAGAATTTTGGGGAACCTAGACATAACGGACTCCCGAAAAGGAATGGGTGAACCTAGTGGGTCACTGGGTCAGCAGAGAGCTGCGCGTCTAGATCCGCGAGTGCTCTCTGAAGCGCGGCATCTTCAGGAGACTTCGCCAATGCAGCCTGGAAGCCTTCACGGGCTTCCATGAGTAACCCGAGACGGTGGTCGATCTCCGCCATGAGGGCCAGCGACTCGGAGTCGCCCTTTTTCATCAGCACAGCACTCACAGCTGCCCGACGGCGGATATCTTCCTCTCCGAGAGTGGTGAAATCGCTTTCCCCGCGTACAGATGGGCCGCTTCTTTCAATAGTTCTGACCTTCCAATAGTAGCGAGATCCGGGGCGCAAGATTCCCACGGGTACCGTTACGGCCGACAAGGGCGTTTCTGCATCGAAGACTGTCTTGCCAGATTCATCTTCCAGCTCCACTCGATAGCGTGACGCGCCCTCGATGGGTGCGAACCGCAACACGGTGCTTTCCGGAATCGCTACACTCTCTCCATTGGGGTAGAGATTGCGAAAGTGCAAATCGGAACCATTCCGGACACGAATCGCTCCCGACCGGGCACCGGCGCGGACCGTGGAAATGGCAACGAGCCGCGGCATGGGCGGAACGGCTTCCAGCGGACGTAGAGTACCGGCTGAAGACTTCGGCCCTGCCGGGGCAAGTGTGACTCGCGACTTTTCTCCGATTTCGTAGCGCCGGCCATCCGCGAAGACCAGCGTCAAATCGGAACCTGCTGCTGACTCAATGACGGAGCCCACGGGCAACCAATCGAACAAGTGGACGGAATTTTTCTTGTCGGGCTGCACGGTCAGTGTGACACTGCCAGTGACTGAAGTGACGACTGCAACGGCTTCCTGCGCAGCGTGCTCCTGAGCAACTGCCCCCATTGGAAGAACTGCCAAAAGAAATGTGTATAAGGCCCAATTCCGTGGGTGAAATGACATCAGGCCTCCTCGATACGCACTACCGGAAAAGGCGAGAGATAGAAACGTAACACGAGCCCCAAGGTAAAGGCCAGAACTGCCGCGAGCAGAGGACTAGCAAGCGGGACGAGCAGCTCCCGGGTGCGAAAAATGAGTAGCGCGGCGCCCGCGTAAAACACGCAAAAAGCGATCGTAACAACGAAAAGTGTGTACAGACGCGAGACACAAAGCGCAGCAAATAGGATCGCCGCGCATCCCATCGCCAAGATCAGGAGCACGAGCGCGAACCCGGCTCGTCGAACCGGGAACCCCTCGACGATCGTATTTACAATCAGCGATTGCAAAGCGAGCCCTGAGACCTCATTAAAGCCGTCGCTGCGTGCCGGTATCCTATGAAAGTCGTCTCCCGAACCGATGAGATCTCCGCCGACGAGGACCAAGCGTCCTCGAAACAAGGAAGGATCCCGGTCCAATTGGAGCGCAAGGTCTTTCCAGGAGACTCTGGGCAGCCGACGCCAGTCCGCCGAATAGTTAATCCAGAACGGCTGCTCTGGATCGGGAAGCTGGGCTGCGAGAGAATTGGAGCTCGTCAGGGACTTCGAGACGTGCCCGGCCCAGGAATCGTGCAGTTTCCCGTTCGCGTCGCGGAGAGAGAGCCGCGCCTGGCGTGTCACGCCGTCGGAGTCTTCCGCAAGATTCGCAAAACCGAAGAGTTGGGCGAATCGGACTGGGCCGAGAGCGGCACCCGTGAGCTGACTGATGCACTCCGTTCCGAGCATCTCTCCAGATGGTGACGCGTGGACCGCTAACGTTACATTTTCGGCGTGTAAAAGAAGAAAGCGAGAGAATACCTCGGAACTGGCCCACTGCTTTGGGAGAACGAAGTCGATAGCTATGGCGCGGGCGCCAGCGGCGAAGACGCGATCGAGCGTCGAGCCGAACTGATCGGCTCTCTCGACCAGGGGCGTGGAATCGGCAGCGAGCGAGGGTTCATCCAACGCAACGATCAGAATCCGAGGATCGGCCAGGCGGAGGGGATGCACAGAGAACCGTGCGTCCGTCGCCCGCCGCTCGAGCTCCTCAACGAAGCTCAACCGTGCCACGGGCCAGGACGCCAGTGCGCAAGCGACGGCAAGAAGTGCGGCCACGCAAAAACGGCGCGGGATTTCGCGGGCTCGCCACTTCCTTTTCACCGCGACAAGCCACGCATTCCTGAGGGCAACAGCAAGGTCCCTTGCGCGTAGCGGTCTATCCGCAGGCTCTTTCGCCAAAGCTGCCAGGATGGGCGGATCGAGTTCCGCAGGAAGAATGGGCTGGGTTTGCGACGGCACGGGCGGAAGCGTTTTGAGATGGTTCCAAAGAAGTTCTAGGCTCGATCCGGAGAAGGGCCGCTTGCCTACGAGTGTCTCGTAGATGAGCACGCCGAAGGCGTACATGTCCGCGCTGGGAGCCGCGGGGGCACCGCGAAAAGCCTCCGGGGCAAGATAAGCAAGCGTACCCTCCACGAATTCCCGAGGATCATCCTTTGCAGAACCGGCGCCAGGAGGCAGGGTTAAGGTCAATCCATCTTGCAAAACAACATTGGTATCGCCGAAATCTGCTTCGCTTGCAGATCCCACAGCAGAAGAGGTTGAGCGGTCTTTCGATTCGTTGGAATTGATTCGCGACTCGCTCTCGGCAGCGGCAAGCAGCCGGGCCAACCCGAAGTCGAGAATCTTGGCGATCTCCGCCGCCTTGCCGTTGGGCACAATTAAGACATTCGCGGGCTTCAGATCGCGATGCAGTACGCCTTGGTCGTGAGCATAGTCGATGGCGCCGGCAATGGAGTCGAAAATGGGAAGCGCGCGTTCAGGAAGCAAAGCGCCTTCGCTATGGCACAGGTCGGCGAGGGTTCGACCTTCAAGATACTCCATAACGAGGTAGGGCAAGCCACCCCCACGGTTGTCCACCCCGTAGTCGGTGACATCGACAATGTGCGGATGCTTGAGCCGGCCAAGCGCGCGCGCCTCCATCTGAAAATGCTGGAGGAAATATTGACGGCCCAGTTGCGGCGGGTTTACCACCTTGAGGGCAAATTGGCGCTGAAGACCAATGTGCCGAACACGATAAACAACGCCCATGCCGCCGCGGCCGAGGCGGCGCTCGATTCGATACTTACCATCGATGATCAAATCACCTGGAATGGCTGAGTCAAGCGGCGAACCGTCCAGCGGACAAGTCTCCGCACTATCGTCAAGGCAAATCAGGCAGCGTGGACATTCCTTCATGGCTGCCACGGCCCCCAATGGAGCGCAGCCGCGCTCTGAAAACTTATGCCAGACTACTGATTCTGCCTTGGAAATACAAACTAGCCTGATGTAGACGGAAGTCTTCGTCGCCGCGTTCCCTGGAGAATCGGGGTTGAATGCAATTCTCGCGCGTACCCAGCGGGACAAAATGGCTGTTCACGCCGTGGGACTTGATCATCCCCGTGACGCTGTTCCCGCGCTGCAGGCACTGAGCTCGAGACATCATTTTCGCTTCTCGACCCTCGATCGGTATGACCTGCGTACAAAATGATTGCCAGACGCACTGATCCACGACTGCGGAGGGAAAAGTTGGGCAGACTGTCGAGCGAGGCATTAATGAGCGCCCGTCAGGAGCTCAGCTCTTAATCGTAGTAGCGGAACTCCAAAGGGCGCCTCGGTTGAGCCATTCCGGATATCGAGAGAGCATTTGGTCGTAGAGTTCTTTTGCAGTCGTGGTCTTTTCAGCTAGTTCCTGAAAATCGAGGATGTATTGCCGGGTTTCTCCGATCACCCGTGGGCCGTCGTCATCATTCTTCGGATCCTTGTGGCCGGCGACGACCCTACGTGGCTTGAGCAACTCCATCTTGTCCAGTGCGGACATCCATTCGTCACGTTTTTGATTCTGGTTTGCTTCCATGAGTCGCGGATGCACGCCGTTATAGGCGGCATCCCCAGCGGCGATCAGTTCAAGCGATGGTACGTGTAGGCAGGTAGTTCCCGCGGTATCCGTAAACCCAAGCGGAATCGCAATCAGCCTATCGCCTTCCAGGTCGATAACGTTCGTCGTGAGTTCCTGGGCAACCACAAGACGCTTCGGGAGCTGATTCGGGAAACGTGATTCCCAGAACTTCGCCACAAACTCCGGTGAGGTTTGCTCCTTCATGACTTTAATCGCACTGGGCGCGGCAACAAAGCGCGCATTTGGGAAGCGTTCCAAAAGAATGCTTGCCCCGAAGAAGTGATCGCCGTGGCCGTGAGTTGCATAAATAGTTGTGAGTTTTTTTCCTGTGGACGCGATCCAGTCGGCCTGAGCCCGAGCCTGCTCCAGAGTGATAAAGGAATCGACCACCACGGCGTCTCGCAACCCGCAGATGAGAGTCGACGAGATCGGCGGCCAAGGCCGCTCGTGTTCACCGGGTGCAAAATCGGTTGTGACGACGGGAATACTGGGCGTCACCAACACATCCCACTTCAGATGGGTACTCGGGCTGCTTTCACGGGGATAGGCAGAGCTCAGTGGTCGCATGTTGTCTCCTGCAGATACGAATCGCGTCGAAAAGCTGGCTGTCAAGAAGCCGCCTGCGACGCCAGAAAGAAAAGAACGCCGGGAAGTACAACATCCGCTTCTAGTCATAGAGAACACCGATGGAGCGAGTGATCACGGACGCTCATACCTCATCGCCCATACGGCGCGATCACCGCTATGATATTCGTGTCCCTCCCATGGTGATCCACAGATGTGCAGGTGCGCGTATGGCGTTCCTGCAAACATCACCATCGTTCCGGCGTCGCGCATGACAGTGGAAAGACCAGCGGCCTTCGCGTCGAATGGCCAGAGAATCATCCAGTGGGGACCGATGGGAATCGGAGGGCTAGTGGAGTCGAACGGGTCGGTATAGCTTCTTTGCGTTGCGCCGTTCAGCATGTAGATCAAACCTGGAGAGGTATTCGTGGGCTTTGGTTTTCTGGCAAGAAGGTCCTTGAACCAGACCATGCCCATCGGATCGAGGGCCATATCCACCTTTCCGACAACGTTTTGGTCGCCGGGGATACACACCCACTCGTTTGTGCCGGGACGAAGCACTGTCAGGTTCCCCTGATGATCCATTTCCGCGATGGCGGCCTCAGCCGTCACTATAGATGGTCCTGCAAGCATGGCCCGCCGGGTCTTTTCCTTCTTGATTTCCTCGGTGAGTTTAAGCTCATCGAGGTTGGCTTGCTTGGTAGTCGCCTCAGGTAGCGCGGTGCCATCGGGGCCCATGGCACAGAGACCAGGGGCCAACATTGCGGCAACGCCCATGAATCTCCGGCGTGTCAAGGGTCCAGTCTCGACTGCCGGATTGACGGCGATGTTTTCGTTCCTCATGCGACTCCTTTCATCCTCTTATTCGGAAAAAGGTGCATTCTCGATGAGATTGGCCGAACTCGGAGCTGTGTAGCCATTCTCATAACGCGTACCGATATCCCGCAGGATGTTGTCATAGCTCGTGGCCGGCTTCCGGCGAACCACACCGCAGAGGCACTCCAGGAATTGCTTCTTCATTGACAAGCGAGGAAACTCCGCGAGGATGGCGCGAACACTATCCTGAGGAATCAACTCCAGTCCCGCCCCAATCACGTCTACGGCGATTCCTGAATGCATCACCGCGACCTCTGGCTCTTTGTGAAGAGCTATGGAACGAGTCGTATGAAGCGCAATCGCGTCCCACACCAATTGGATCTGATGTGCCGGAATGCCCCGTTCTTTCAGAAACGAGCGCGCGGCGTTGGCGCTATCGACCTCGAAACGTTCCTGCGCGGAGTAGCGGTCCGTCAATCCCAGATCGTGCAGGATCGCCGAGACTGCTAACACCTCAGGATCCGGAGCAGGTTCCGCCCCTTCGGCAATCAGGACACCAAAGAGCCATGAGCGCATCGCGTGGTTAAAAAGGTAAGGCTCTGAGGAATTCCGCGCCAGTTCCGTCGCGTCGTGAACCAGCGGTGTATCAACTACCTCGATTCCGGCTAAAACCATATTTTCAATCCTCTCCGTTAAACGGTTTGGGGGGCCCGGCCACGAGTCCTTCTCGGCGAGCGATCAAGCGCCCCCTGCTTCGCTGCGCTAGATCGTTCCCCGAACTTGTCCCCAAACATGGGTAATCCACTCTTGGATTCGTCTTTGGTAGCTTCGTCCTGAATTACGTCCCAGTGCTCGACGAGAACGCCGTCCTTGATGCGAAGAATGTCCGCCGCAATCCAGTTCGTCGGCTGAAACCCCGAAAATCGCCCGTGGATAATCACGAAGTCGCCCTCCGCCAGGACCGTACCGGGCTCGTATTTCAGAGTCGGCGGGAGGTTCTTCACGAGATTGAACAACCCTTCGCGGCCAGGCTGTATGTGCGCACTGTGCTGGATGTAGTGGGGCGACCAAAACTTCTCGGCCCCAGCGTAGTCACGTTTATTGAACAACGTGTCGAATGCCTCCAGAACAAGGCTTTTGTTCCGCTCACTTGTTGTCTTCATCGAACGGCCTTCTCGGTACTGAAATGTCTTAGACCGGTGCGACTTTCCGCTAATAGTCGAACCATTGATTGAGTGCCTGCACCTTTTCTTTGGTGTAAGGCGGAAACAAGTGATCGATAGCGACGTCGGGCGGAGATATAAGGACGGATTTGGCGTGCGTTAGAGAATCGTAGCCATACTTCCCGTAATAGTTCCCGATGCCCGAGGTGCCAACTCCCCCGTAAGGCATGGACTCAATAAACAAGAAGACGTTGGTCTGATTTACGGCGCCCCCGCCGAAAGAAAGAGATTGCAAGACCTGATCGATCGCCTGCTGACTTCGGCTGAACACGTAGCCAGCAAGAGGTCTGGGGAGCGATTTGATCTTTGCGAGCAGCTTTCCAAGGTCGGAGTAAGTGAGGATAGGCAAGAGCGGCCCGAAGATTTCATCTTGCATAATTTTATCGGACCAGGAAATCGGGTAGAGGATGGTTGGGTCGAGATAACGGGCCGAAGCGTCGGACTTCCCGCCGTAGACGACTCTATTGGGATCGATCAGAGAGGCAAGCCTTGCGACTGCAGCGGGACTGATGACGCGGGAGTAATCCGAGTTGCTCTTGGGGTCCGCGCCGTAAAGTTCGACGACAGCATTTTTGCATTCGGCTACGAACTGTTCCGCGATGCTCTCATGAACAACGGCATAGCCCGGTGAAGTGCACCACTGTCCTCCCCATGTCATTGCGCCCCAAACAATTTTCTTGGCGGCATCCGGAATGTTGGCTGTCTCATCGACGATCGCGGGGTTCTGTCCTCCCAACTCAAGCAATACGGGAGTGAGATGCTCGGCAGCCGCTCGCATCACTACCTTTCCCACACCCACGCTCCCGGTGAGGATTATGAAATCAAAGGGAAAGGTCAGGAGTTTCGCAACTACTTCCCTCCCACCAACAACAGCACCAAACGATTCCGGCTCGAAATATTTTGGGATCAATTCCAAGAGCAACTCGTCCGTTGCCGGCAGCGCTTCGGAGAGCTTCAAGATGCAAGGGTTGCCGGCCGAAAGAGCCGCCACCGCAGGGCGCAACGATAACAGGAGAGGTCCATTGAATGGGCAAATCACTAACGTAACGCCGTACGGCTCCCGGTACACGACTCCCTTGTGTCCCGATGCGGCGAGGAACTTTGGAAGCGGAGCTTCGACGGGCTTAATCCACTCCTTGAGCTGTGACTTCGCGAATTCGCTGGTTGCGATGGACGCCGATACCTCGAAGACGTTCTCCTGGACTGCCGTCTTGAAGTCATTGCACGATGCGTCGGAAAAACGTTTGTAGTTGTCCTTAAGCATGCGAATAAGGCGATCGAGTTGATCGATTCTCCATTCGTAGCTCTTTGTCGCATCAGAAGCAAAGTAAGCCTTCTGTTTATTGAACAGACCTTCGGCCCGGGCCTCTTCACTCGTAAGCTGAGCCGACACTGCTTGAACTTTCGCTGTCTTCGGTTCCGACGACATACTCACCCTCCTTCGTCTTTCCCTCGGTGGTTTACTTCCACAATCTCATTCGTTTCGCAGACAACTTTTCCCGCAAACGGACCGCTTCACTTCGGCTGGCGAGTGTGGCTATCGCCGTTTTTTGTAACCAATACCATCCGAAAGCGCGCCTTCCCGGCCATCATCTTGGCGTAGGCAGCCGCCGCTTGGTCAAGGGGGACCGTCTCGATCAGGGCGGACACGCCGCTAAGGGCGCTGAAGCGCAGGGTGGCATCACCGATCGCCGGCGTTCCCGTCAGGGCACCTTCGACCTTGCGGGTTGCGAAAATCAGATCCATGCTCGTGACCTCGATCGGCTCCGGCCCGACGCCGACGGCGATCGAGACACCGCCAGGACGCAGTCCCTTAAACGTCGCGGCAACCGTCTTGCCCCCGGACGCGGTTATCAAAATGACTTTGGCGCCACCGAGCGCCTGCAAAGCCGCGGCGGGGTCCGCAGCAGCACTGTCGATGTAGTGGTGAGCACCGAGTTTCTTGGCTAATTCCGCTGTGCCGGTGCCACGAGCAATCGCCGCAACCTCGAACCCCATATGCCGAGCGTATTGCAGGGCCAGATGACCAAGCCCGCCGATACCAAGCACAGCGACAAGGTCGCCGGCCTTCGCCGTTGCGTTTCGTAGTGCACTGAAGGTCGTGATTCCTGCGCAGAGAAGCGGCGCCGCACCGGCAGACGAGAGGTCGTCAGGGATCGATACAAGCCCGCTCGCCTTTGCGATCATCACTTCGGCATATCCGCCATCATGATGAATGCCGGTATACTCCTGGTTCCGGCAGCTCACGAGATCGCCATCGCGGCAGTACTCGCAATAGCCACAAGAACCCCCGAGAAACCCGACCCCCACGCGCTGACCGACGGTCCAGCCCTGGACACCCGAACCAAGCGCATCGATCCGCCCGACGACTTCATGGCCCGGAACCCGCGGCCAAGCGATCGGAAAGAGTCCGTCCACCGTGGCCGAATCCGAGTGGCAGACCCCACATGCCTCCACGCGAATGCGGACCTGATTGGGACCGGGATCGAGCAGCGGCTTTCTTGCTTCCGCGAATTTTCCCGGTCCCGAGAGTTCGATTGCGCTGTATGTTGCGTTCATATCGCCTCCGCTTGACTCGATGAACTGCGACACTAGGCCGCGAATTGCTTCAGGTGGTAATCGACGTGGATTTGAAGGAGCTTGCCCCATTCCGCAGACGACATTTTTCCGAACATGGGGTGCGGGCCCCAATCGACAGCAGCCCTTGCATGCCACGAAGCATCAAGGATATTGAGCAACTGCTGCTTTTCGAACCCGAAGTCAAACTGGGCGCTTTGGGAAATCTTGAAGCCCTTCGGCAGCCGCAGCCCTACAGGTTGTTCGGGGAACCAGTCGACCAAAATCCATCGAAACAATGTCCGTGATACGAGATAACTCTCATCCGGAAGTTTGTAGAAGCCGAGCGCAGCGCCGCATGCCAAGTTAAGGTGATGCAGCATTTGGGAGACGCTCATCGTTCCCCATTGGCGCGGGTTAGCTGAAGTGATCCGAAGAACCCTGTTCCGAAACTCGTCATGTTTGGATACTGTGAAGAAGGCCATTCCGTCTACCTGCTTCACACGGAAGGAACGCGGAATGTACTTCAGCATCGCAAGGCCAGACATCCAAAAGTTGCTCGTGAATAACTCTCTGGCAAGACTTGTGCCCTTGGCTTCGGTCAACTGTGTGGGGAGCACTTCACGTATTTCGTTGCTCATATCAAGCAGCTCCGTTAATTTCGCCATCGCAACGGAAGGTTTAACCGACACCCGTTACGCTGCTGTGGATCGTCCTCGGATCGCGTTTGCGGGTAGATTCGAGAACCGTCCCCGCCAATCGCGATCCTTGATTGTCCGAAGAGCTTTCGATTTGCGCAGCGCTCTCCTCGCGTGAAACAGCCTTCCCTTCGCGGCCGAAACCGAAACCCCGATCTCCGCTGCCATTTCTTCCATCGAATGCCCGTGTAGTGTGTGTAGTTCCAGAGGACGCCGAATATTCAGACGAAGGTCCGAAATCGCCTTGCGAACCAGTCCTGCTCGCTCTTTCTCTCCGTACTGCTTTTCCGGATCTGGGGCGGAGTCCGTGATTTCCCAGGGCGCGTCGCTTTCAATGCTGTTTTGCGCCGTAACTTCATGGGAATTGCGCCTCTTCCTAAGGATCATCAGCGCTGAATTGATGCCGATGCGTGTCAACCACGTGGAAAAGGTCGATCTGCCGTCGAAGCTTTGGAGGTGGAGGAATGCTCTTAGGAAAGAGTCCTGAACCGCATCTTCGGCGTCTTCATGATTTCGAGTTATGTGAAGCACGGTGCGAAAGAGCCTCTCGGCGTGGACTCGGTAGCATGTGTCGAGCGTTCCGCTTTCTCCGCTCTTTGCCGCCGCCATTAAGCGTTCTTCCTTCATGGCCTTCCTCCGATTTCCACCGCTCTATCCGTGCTGCCCAGCGTCGTCTTCCGATGCAGCGCGCCTTTTCTTACGCTTTTGGGCGCGCGCGTTTGGCCGATTTCGCTCGCGCGACATCCACTCTCTGATATAGGGGGAACGATTCAACACCGAGATCCCCTTTGCCTCGCACGCGTTCAGAAAGCGAACGCACTCGAGGTCTACGAGGTCCAATTCCTCCAAATCCAAAACTACTGGTGATTCGCAGAACTCGATTTCGGCTTTAACCTGATCCAGATGCTCAGAGCGAAACTCTCCGCTCAACCGAATCCGCGATCGGACCCGTTCTATCCTCAAGGTCATGGATGGCCGGCTCCGGAGTACACCTTTAGCAATGCAATGGGTGCGCCATCCGCAACCCTTTGCAAAAACGTAGCTTAGGACAATCGGAAGTCCTGAAGTTTCAGGAATTCCTGCGTAATAAGGAAAAGGCGCTGGGCTTACTAGTTACTCGGCCTCTGGGCGGCGTGCTTGCGGGTCTTTGAACCGAAATTTGTTAATTCTCAAACGCTTGATTTTGGAGTCGAGAGTTCGCGTTGGCAGACCCAGTTTAGCCGCTGCCCCAGCTGGCCCGGAGATTCGGCCCTGGCTATCCAACAATGCGGCTTCAATCATTTCCTTCTCTTGCCTCACGAGGGTGCCATTGAGCGTGGCCGTCCGACTGGGGGCAACGAAAGGTTCCCGTGTGAGCCAGGTCTCGTCTACTGAAAAAATCTCGCCTTCGCACAGAATGACGGCACGCTCAATTACATTTTGTAGTTCACGAACGTTGCCCGGCCATTGGTAGGCTTCGAACAGTTCGGCGGTTCTTTTGTCAATGGTTCTGAACTTCTTTCCAGCCTTTTTTCCGAATCGACCGATAAAGTAGTCGACAAGCACAGGAATGTCATCGGCGCGTTCGCGCAAAGATGGCATCTGAATAGGCACGACGCTCAGTCTGTAAAGAAGGTCTTGGCGAAACTCACCTTCGGCGACGAGAGTGTCCAGATCACGATGCGTCGCGGCCAGCACTCTAACGTCTATGGGAATGGCTTTGTTACTGCCAACGCGTTCGATTTCACGTTCCTGCAGCACCCGTAACAATGCGATTTGAATTTCCTGGGGCAGGTCACCCACTTCATCCAGAAAAATGGTCCCGCCATTCGCCGATTCAAAACGCCCCAGGCGTCGTTGCGTCGCACCCGTAAACGCGCCCTTCTCGTGACCGAAAAGCTCGGAAGCAATCAGCGACGGTGGAATTGCGGCGCAATTTACGCCGATGAACGCCCGTTGCGAGCGGCTGGAGCGCTTGTGGATTGCGCGGGCAATTAATTCCTTGCCAGTGCCGGTTTCACCCAAAATCAAAACTGTGGAATCGGCGGGTGCCACTTTGGCGACTTGCCGAAGGACCTTACGCAGCGCCTCCGAGGAGCCGACAATATCCTCGAACATCGAATCGCGATCAATTTGCTCTCTTAACGCTAGATTTTCGTTGCGTGTCCTCTCTTCGGCCCTGACACGGTCATCAATGTCAGTTCCCGTCGCGTACCAGCGAATCACCTGCCCCTGCTCGTTTCGGAAGGGGTTGTATCGAATCAGAAACCAACGGTGCTGGCCATCCTTCCGAAGGGCTCGTTGTTCTACTTCGAAAGGAAGCCCGCGTGCCAGAGCAGTCTTTCGCCCATCGCGCGATCTCTCCAGGTCGTCCGGGTGGAAGATTCGTTCGCGAAATTGCGGAGCAAACACATCTTCCGTGGTGAGACCCGTATAGTCGAGCGTCGCTTGGTTGGCGTAGACCGGGGCACCGGCCTCGTCCAGGACTACAATCGCCTGGGGAATTGCGTCAGTAATACGGCGAAGCTCGCGTTCATCTTCTCGCAGTTTCTCTTGCGATCGCTGGCGTTCAATTGCGATGCGGGCGATATGTCCCGCGGCCTCGATAAATTCAAGATCTCGACAGTTTGGAGCCCGCGGCTTCGAATAGGTGATGCAGAACGTGCCAAGAACTTCTCCACATTTCGAAATCAGAGGTTCGGACCAAGCCGCGCAAAGTCCGTGATTTAGCGCGACGTCTCGAGCAGCCAGGCCTTGAGCGTCATCTGGCCAGCGTGGATCTTCGGAGATATCGCAAATGATTACCCGCTTTTTCGTGAATGCCGCGGTACCGCAAGAGCCTTTATTCGGGCCGACCGGCCAAGGCGTGAAAGCCGTCGTAACTGCTGGCGGGAGGTGAGGACCAGCAATCGGCAACAGCTGATTGCGGCACGCATCCATCAAAAAAACAAGAGAAGTAGCAGACGTGTGTTCATCGATGGCTGCACACAAATCGTTCAGAACGTCGGTGAGGCTCGCCCCATCAGCAATCATCTCGAGTGTTCGCTTGTCCGCTACGCGAAGCAATTCCTTTTGCTTGCTGTCTTCAATATCGATTCCCGTTCCGTACCATCGCACCACTGCACCAGTTTCGTCACGCAGTGGTGCGCGCCGGAGTAGAAACCAGTGAAAGACACCATCGGAGCGCCGCAATCGTGTCTCGCATTCGCGCGACTCTTCCGAGTCCCGCAATGCCTCCCATCTTTCCGTTAGTTTGGGGAGATCCTCGGCATGAACCGCAGTCTTCCATCCCCAACCATATGACTCTTCCGGGGAGAGACCTGTGTAATCGTGCCATCGCTGATTGACGAATTCTACGGAACCATCCGAATGACTCGACCATGCAAGTGCGGGAATAGCATCGATCGCAAGACGAATGTCTAGAGTCTGTCCAGGTCGTGATGAACCAAGCGTTGGGGATGCCATCCGTCGATTATAGTCCCGACGTGCGGTTTTGCGTCGAGAAGGTGAACGGAGATCCCAGGATTGCGTGAATTGCTGTTTGCGCCGTTCTTTCGGTCCAATTGATCGGACTTCAGCCCAACTACCGTCCAAAACGGGCCGTTTTTATGCTGGATTCAGCCAACTTAGCCAGGTAAGGCCATTAGAATCATCAGGAGTCATGGAGCGGGCGATGGGAATCGAACCCACGTCCGAAGCTTGGGAAGCTTGGAATAAGTAAGCAAAAACGCATGAATTGGCGGCAATTAAGCGTTTTTCGAAGTTTTCAAATGGATTCCAATTGGAGCAGCGGGAGGCGAAGGCGGATTGAAAAGCAAAGCACCCGCGAACTTCTGTTACTATTGCTTAGATGTTGGCAGGCATAGTGAGTCTGACCAACCCTCGGTCGAACGCGAGTGCCTCTCACCCCAAGAAAGACTCTCGAATGGCTCGTTGTTATCATGTGTATTTGTATTGCTGCAATTCTTGTCTGCGCATTGGGGTTGGATTTTTTCTTCTATCACGGATTTCCCCGCCTTAACACCTTATTGGGAATTCACAGTTCAATCTTGAATGCTGCTCTTTTGGCAACTTTCGCGGCGGGGTTCGCGACCATCGTTGTTGTCCTGTTTCGCGCCAACACAGGAACGCTTGAGTTTTCTGCGCTCGGGATAAGGTTCCAAGGCCCTTCGGGACCGATTCTTCTCTGGGTGGTCGCTTTTCTTGCTATTGCGGTCGCTATACGACTCTTTGCTGGACCGCTTCCCGGCGGGAATCAGGAGACGGCGATACCATCGCCTCGCGTGAGTGGTCCCGCATTCACGACAGGCGCTCAAAGTCCCGCAGTGACAGGTAACGGGAACCAGATCACTTATGGTTCAACTCCAGAGCAAGATTTGAACCGAATTGAAAACACTTTAGAGGAAATAAAGAAAAACACGACTCCGGGAAAGAAGAGAAAAGCGGAGACAAAAGAGGAAGGCCAACCATTCTTGGTCTCAGTGGAGTGGGGAATGATGAGCTACGGAGGGGGCGATCACGGGACGCCGTTCTGGTTTCAGTATCGTTCACCCGGAGGATGCACTCTCTCCCCTGTTCAGGTGGTCCTTTTTATTCATATAAGGAACCTAAGAAATGTTCCCGTAACGGTTATTGGTTATGGTGTGGAGGCTGGTTTCCCTCTTACCCGACTACCAACAACGGCTGGAAATATTTACAGCATCTTGCCGTCAGGGAAGAGCTTGTTAGGGGCCAAGATTGGTGATGTCATTAATTTCACTCAAGGTCCAGGCTTTTCTATGGTTCATTTTTCCACCTCCGAGAGTGATTTTACGCACGCAATGCTCGTGGAAATGGAGACTTTGGATAATTCGCTGAACAAACCGCTGGAACCAAACGTGCCGATCAGGGGCTGGGCCTTCTTTACATACTCTAGTGAGAAAAACTTTTCGTTCGCTGGGCCGCTGCGCATAAAATTAAAAACTGACGAACTACAAACTTCTTCCTACGATTCTGATATGCAGAATCACGATTCGCAGTGGGATGTCTTAAAACGACCTATGACAATGCGCGCCGTAAGCGACTTGTCCGCTTGTGCACGTAAGTACTACTCTTCGCCATAGAAGAAGCGGATTTTTTTTTTACCGGTTTCAATTCTCCCGGCGAGAACGCCTGAACCGACTCAACCTACTGAGAAAAGGAAAAACCGAAGCAATGAAAGAAGGAGCTTATGATGAGAATGTGCGTATTGTGTTGGCTGTTTCTGCTGACGGCTCTCCCTTGTTTAGGCCAAAAATCTGATTCAACAGGAAGCGCGACCACTACTGGCCCGTGTAGTCCAGCCGTTTCCGGTAACAACAACCAGTTCAGCATCAATTGTCAGGGAATTAGCAAGGAACAAGGCGCAAAGATGCTGGGGATATTGAACAAGATTTTGCAGAACCAACTTGACCCACAAGCCGTCATTGCGAAGCTCGATGAAATTCTGAAAGCCGTCAATCCGAACCTCCCGACTAGGACGTACTTCTGCAACGGTCAGTGGCGAACTGCCGGACCTGGAAAGAACGCCGGGTTCGAAATAAACATGGGAGGTGACGACTCCGTTTTTCAGCAAATGGCTCGCCTTAACAATTCGAGGCAGTATGCAGACTTGCTCAAGATATGTCTTTCTCAGATTCAATCCGCGCCCGAATGGCTGACCCCGCGTCTCTTCTGTGGTCTGGCGTATCTAGGTTTGGGCGACAAGGTTAAGGCTAAAGAGATGCTGAAAGAGTTCGACTCTAAGACCGGACCAGCGTATGACGCAGAGGCTTGTAATCAGATAACGACTTTTTTGCACGCATCACTTCCGTAAAGACGGCCCTTGCTTCCTGATTATATCTTTGGTCTCAACTCACCCGGCCCGAACGCTTTGTCAGTTGCATGACTAAACCAGAACCTCAGCCCTGCCGCCGCTTCAAGCACATGAACCCAACTCCGGCGTTCATGAAGCATCTTCCGAAATGTGAGAAATGCCAAGCCGTGATCGCATACTTGAACCGCGAGTCTGATGTGCTGGTTTGGATGCATAAGCACAGGAATTGAAGTAGAATCATCTCCCCAATCTCTACCCTGAGTAAATCTATCCTGGGTTCCACTCGATGCGCGTTGTTGGATGCACAGTTCGATTCGTTGATCGCCAAAATAAACAGCACACGGTAAGAGTGCAGGCTGGCACGCTGTACGAAGCGGCTTGCCGTGCTTGGTCTAAGTTCAACTTGGATGACGAGACTTTTGAGGAGAGTTACAAAACGGAAGAATTCATAGTCGAAGCCGCTGGCAAAACCTACCGCGTCAACCTTGAAAAAATGCTCGCGTACATGGATCGCGGCAGAAAAGGCCGGAACGATACTCCACACAAGAAAAAGCTACGCTGGCTAAACGACGCGTTCCTTCGGATAAAGCACGGAGAAGAAAAACCAGAGACTAACTAAGATGATTTACAACTGCGTGCAGGAATCGCAGTTCCCCGTCGCAAACTGGAACCAGTTCTATCGCAACCAGTAAAAATGAGATCGCGCATCCTGGACAATCCACAGAGATCACTCGATGCAACGGAATTTGGAGAACATATTCAGGCCACATCAAGCAGAACGTTTCTTTACAGCGAGGGCACAGGGCGGTTTGAGCAGCCAACGTTTCAGAACTGCCCACACGAATGCGGGACCGCAATACGGTCAGAACTGGTTTCATAAATCCTCAAGGTAGGAAACGAGGATTCGTAGAGGTTAGGGAAGAAGATTCTACCGCCCCGACATAGTTTTTGAAAGGGGCTTACCGGTCACGTGGAGTAACGGTACGGCACTTGTCCGGCTACGGGAGTTAATCAAGAGTTACTGGACATGCTGAGAGTAGTAGGTCCACCCGGATGCTAAACCCGGCTTGGACGCATGCCATTTTCACTCATTCCTAGTGGAAACATGAATTTACCGCAGACGCGATAGCGTGCTCCTCGCCACTCCACTTTGTTGGAGAAAAAGCTCACAATGTACAGACACAGATTGAGTGCATCGCGTACCGGAACAAGCCACAAATTGTTTCTCACGACAGAATCTCGCAGGCCCCAAACACCCGCTACCCACGCCAGCGTTAGCCGCAGCGTCAAATATGCAAGAAAGTAGGATGCCGCAATTTTCCACGACGGCACCGTCAGCCCTACTATCAGCGACCAGGCGAGTCCCATCGTCAGAAACATGCTAGGGTATCCCAGCCCTCTCAGATTTTTCAGTTGGATGCACCAACGCAGCTCATGTTTCAGAAAACTACCCATCGTCTCTTCGGGAAACACCATCAAAACTGGATTGCTCATCAACTCCACACGGTAGCCGTGTTTCGCCATTTCGTTCCCCAACGCGAAATCGTCCGAGTGCAAATTCACCATCGCCTCGAATCCGCCAATCTCCGCAAGCCGCTCCTTGGTGGTTGCCATAGTCCAACCATATGCGAAATCAATTGCCGAGAATTTTCGCTCTAGCAGCATACTCGCTGAAGAATCCGTAGGCACCCCGATTGCATCTAGCCGAGCGGCTAATCCGGCTCCCGATTGGCTTCGAAACAGTGCTGTCACCACTCCGACACTAGGGTCGGAAAACGCTGCCATCACATCTCGCAGGTAGCTCTCCTCTACCCGCACGTCGCTGTCGTTCATTACCAGGAGGTTGTATTTCGCCTCTTTTACTAGTCGGCAGAGCGTATTCGTTTTCCGAGATGCTCCCAATTGCTCGATGCCCAAAATCAGTCGGATCGACCTTTCTGGAAATTCTCGCTGCAATCTTGCGACGAGTGGGACGGCGGGGTCATCCGCTTCGCCAACCCCGAAAATAATTTCATGCTCCGGGTAATCCAGGCGACACATGCTTGCGAAATTCTCGTAAAGCTCCCGGTCGAGTCCGCGAATTGGTTTCAGAATGCTTATAGGTGGAAGTTTGCTTGGTTCAGTGGAAGTGAGTTTCTTGACTTGCTTAAAGTAGTCCCAACTGGAGAAGATTGCCAAGCAATAGTATAGCAACGGTCCGAGCGCGGGCAGTAGGATCAGATAGAGTAAATCTTTTGACACGTCGAGCATCCCCATTTACGGATTGAAGCGTCTGTCGCGCGTTTAGCGTCTCTCCCGAAGACCCGCAAGCGCAGTTCAGACAGGTTCATTCCTCGGCCAATTCACCGGGTGGACGGTTGGGCTGCTGAAGAGGGTCTATTCCACTTCGCCCGTCAGAGAGATGCAATCTGGGGGCCGCTGCGGACCTGCTGCGACAGGGCCTGCGGTCAAACAGGCCGCCCTGCTAAACGATTAACTGCAAAGGGAAGGACCAATCTTTATTGACTGGCCCTGCGCAGTTGCTGTCACTTTGAGGATCGGACTCGTGCCAATCTGGAACGGAATAATTTCATTTGGGAATGCGTGCCCCACGTCGAAGCATCTTCACCAATCAGATACCAAATAGCGCCTGATGATTCTTGGACGCGTGACCGAACAAGTGGAATCCGCACGGAATCTCAACCCTGCTATTTCTTGTCCCACAAGTCCATGAAGAGCTTCACCGTAGAGGGGCCGTACCCTTGGTAGTGATTATTGGCGTACGCAAACATCTTCAGAACTTTCTTGGTGTTCACCATCAGTTTTAGAACGTCCACCCAATTCTTCAAATCGCTCTTGCGATTCACGATCACCTTGTTCCAAATCTTCGTCTCCGCCTCGATGCCCTTCCGATCACCGAGCCAGCGTATGTAGGTGAAGTCGGCGGTGACGAGATCAAACGTCTCCTTCATCTCCCACGGCCTGGGCACCCAAGATTGATCGATCAACGCCATTGCAACATTGTGCTCCCGCAAAAGCTCCGCGTATCGGGCGTCAATCCAATACTTATTTCGAATCTCGACAACAAACTGGTAGCCCTTCGGGAGCTTTTTGAGGAACGGTTTCAACCTCGCCAGAAATTCTGCTTGGCTCTTGAATGCCGATCTATTGAAATAGCCGAACTGGAAGAGCAATGGGCCGAGCTTGTTTCCCAACACGTCCATCGTTTTCAAAAAGTGTTTGAGATCGTCTTCGCAGTCCCGCAAGACCTTTTCATGAGTTATGATCTGCGGAATTTTTGCGGCGAAAACAAATTCAGGTGGAGTCTTGAGATTCCAGCCCTCGACCGTCGAGATCGTGGGTGTCCGGTAGAAAGTGTTATCCAATTCGACCGTCTTGAATTGTGTCGTGTAGTAGCTGAGGAAGTCGCGGGGCTGCATTCCGGCTGGATAGAAACTGCCAACCCAACCTTCAGCGGTGAATGCAGACGTGCCTATGAGGATGTCAGTCATGCGGGGATTCTACGATGGCTTGGGGCGAGCAGGCAGAAATTTAAGTTTGGCATCGCTCAATCGAAAGATGCCTTTGTATGGAATCCTGTCTATAATTCCCGTGACTTCGAATCGCTCCCCTGGGCGGGTCGTTTCAATAAACGGATAGTCAACCAATTTAATTGCTGCGTCCACCCCCACCACTACGAATGCTAGTTGGGGCTTGTCTTCGCGTTGTTCTTCACAGTGGAACGCCAGAATTACGTTGCCGTTGGACAAGATATGAAGATTGTCTAATACCAATTGCCAACGAACCGTAGTTCCGACGTAGCTTTTAGCAACAGACTCACGAAGGCTTGGTTCCGCATCGTCAATCAACCGTGCAATTTCTAGAGGCGTCGGCCTTTCAAGGTATTCATCACTCATTTTCTAATTCTGGAAGCGCCACAGTTTATTGTCGATGACGGCGCGAGACGGACCAATCGTTGCCCGTGCGGCGCATATAAGGAGTGATCTTTGGTAGTTTAGCCGCCAACTTGGGGTCTTCCTTTGCCGCCTCGATCAAATCATCACGGACCAGGTTGAATGCATCGAGACACGCTTGTTTATATGCTTCTGCGTTCTTGCCCCGAAAACCGCCCCTTCCAAGATTGAATCGAACGGCATCACGGAAAGTATCTTTAGGAAAATCTACCGCATGGTCTGCGAAGTTGGCGGGGCAATCGACCTGGGTGTCTGTTAGAGGCATTTTGCGCAGTTGGGCGACGGTCGGTTTGCGCTTATTCGGCTTCCGTTTCATTGAGGGAGAATATCACGCGAGGCTAAATCTGGAGAATAGAAGGTCACTCGGCACCGCTACGATTTTGTCCGCCCGACTTCATGGCTTCGGCGCGGTAGCCGTCCCGCTTGATCTCCCAAAGCCATTCAGAGCCTCGGGACAGCTTGGAAACGGCCAAACACTCCATCGGCTCGATAAAAGTGGCACTCATAGCAGTAGCTACCACAGAAAACCGTGTGCGAAAGCGTGCTGTTTGCACAACCATAGATAGAAACGCTTGCGTTCCTTCCACTCTTGAAAGAGTTGGTCCCACTCGGGTCGGTTCCGGTCGCACCACGGTTTCAAATGTCCCTGTGGAACATCTTCGATTTTGTAGTCTCCACCCGATGACGGCCAATAAACCACCTTATCTGCCCACGGTGGGCCGGGAGCGCACTTGAGCGAATTCCCCCAAGTTGGGTCAGGCCAGCCATTCTCGGGCCGGGTCACGATGCCGCGCACAAGAACCTCGACCATTGTTGCGTCATCTAATTCATGCGGTAGGGCCACGATGATGCGTTTTGCTTGTGGTGATTTTGTCACGAATTTTCTGAATCCATTGTCACAGGTCAGAAAGCACAGAGAGGGGTCCGATAGATAGATCAATTGTTCCGCATCGAGTAAATCGTTCTGGTGTTTCTCTGGTTTGTAGTCCTTATTTGGCAAGGCTACGCGCAGCTTGCTTTCTTCGAACTCGTGGTAAGCGCTTAGAGCGGCAACGATTTCCTTCATGTCTTTAGATGTCGAATCAGTTTTGACACGATTGGCAATGCCTTGAAACCATGCTTTGGAAAAACTCTCGCCCGAAAATCCCTCTTGGCGTGCTGCATCCATTAGTCTTCCAAAATCGCCCGCTGTTTTCGCTCTCATGTTGTCCATGACATCTTTTAGCTTCCCGGCGTCTTCTTGCAGTTCTTGTGGTGATTCAGCGGCAAGACACACGTTAAAAGCCTTCTGCATACGGGCGGTGAAGTTATCAACAGGAGGGACTTTCTTATTCCAAACGGAGAACAGGGCATCGTCCGGCCAAGGCAATAATCCCGTACGCTTGGGATTCGTCCAATTCAGTATCGCGTGAACCTGTCGAAGAACTTGATCTGCCTCTGCCGTGGTCAGTTGGGACAAAACTTCAAACACTGTGAGCGGCGAAATTAGAAATCTGTCTCTCAGATCAGACGGCAGCGCTTTCGTTTCGAACGCTCTGCCAAACTGACGAAAGGCAACAGTATCTAAATAAATGCGTTCGGGCATACATCACCCTTTTCGTGGGTGCCGGATGCTTTCGTCTACTTCAATGACTAAGTTGCCCGACAGTCCGTCATAAGTAAATCTTGTGAACTGCAAAAATAGGCGTCCCAAAATGCCGATGACTGGCAAACCGTTCGGTGCTCTCAGATTGTGCGCTTCATGACTCGCTTGAAGCCCCACAATTCCATGCACCGTAAGTGGGAAGCCAATCAAAGCGTTAGTACCGGGCTGTCGATTGCCAATCGCTCGAACAGGTTCGACAGGAAGAAATAGAGTTGCATTGTACACGTTTAGCGAATGCTTCCCTCCAAGCCCGTGCACGGCCTCTCTTTGGGGGAGAGGTTGCAGTCCGAGCCGCCCAGCCACAGATTCGTCGATGCCGATTCCCGTGGCACCAGTGTCGAACAACATGTTTCCCTGAATATTCCGGTTGTTCGGCGCAGGCGCGTCTTGGGGCGTAGCGCCCCACGAAGCCGGAATCATTGGCCCGACATTTAGTAGCAGGTTTTGATCGTTCAACGTGTGCCGGATGCGAAACAATATGCTCACAGTGTTTGCCTCTAGAGTTAGTAACCTCGATAGTCTAGCAAATAAAAAGCGAAACGTGATATGGTCGCCTTTGTGGATGAGCCGAGGAAATCCGCCGTGATTGCGGTCTGCGCTTCAATCCTCGCCGCAAGGAAATTGGCGACGGTCCCGAGAAATTCACCAGCCTATGTGGCGGCAATTGCCGACGCGGTTACGGATGCGAGGCGAATCGTTGAGCGGATGGAGAAGGAATCATCTGGAAGGCGAGCATGACGTTCCGTCAACATTCACAGGATGAGCCTGTAAGAAATGGCAGAGTCAGGACAGGAAAATAGATCGCCGATTACGTTAGCGGAACGATTCGACCGTTATCGTGTTGCCGTGCAGCAGGTGGTTGAGCGAGGCATCGAGCATCCCAGCTATGAGTTGAAACGTGCTGTCACTGTTTCTAAGGACAACCTCGCCGACCGACTGGATTTCGTTAAGTTGATTCAGGGTCTCGCCAACGCCCACATCGCGGAGGAACGCTTTATTGTCATCGGAGCCGATCTAAAAGAGCGCAAGTTTTATAACGTCGCGAACGTCAATGAATTCGACCCGGCGACACTGTCGCAGATCATCGCGAAGTACCTCGACCCTCCACCTCAGCTAGAAGTTTTTAACAACATCCGGGCTGACGGCGGTGAATCCTACGTGCTTATCGTCGTTGGACCCGATCAACCTCGACCCATCATCGCGATATCAGAAGGAGAATCGGACAAGCGAGTTCACTTTAGGGCGGGAAATATCTGGATTAAGAAGGACACGAGTCTTCAATTTGCAACACGCGCCGATCTCGATCAGATGTACGAGACATACATCAAACGACGCGTGGATGAAGAGGCCGAAATCCGAGCGCGAAGGAGATTTGAACACTTTCGGGAACAATTCGGAGCGGCACTTGTGTTGCCGACTGCCACAGTTTCAATGCCTAGTTCAGACCTGATTGTTGGAGACAAAGGCCGCTTAACCAAATTTGTGGAAGCAACGATTTCTAGTGGGAACTCCACGAATTTCAAAATGTTCCTTGAGATGACTCGGGAACGCTTGGTCGACAAATGGAATCCCCTTGAGTCTGTAGGCACGGTGGATATCGAAGCGTGGAATGCTAAACGCACAGAGATTTATCAAGATGAGTTTGTTCCAGCCTTGGACTCAACAGTCGATTCTGGTTTGCAGATCATTAAGTACGACGCTTCATCTGAATGGTTCGGACTCGTCGTAAATGAGTTGAGAGAGGCATTTGAAGTCTGCCGGAGTGTGGACCGGCAGACTGCAAACCTCGTTGCCACAAAAGCTGGCACTCCGTCGTTTGCACGCCCGGCCTACGACGTTTATATTGCGATCAGGACCTTAGCCACATATGCAGTTATGCGCGAGAGATTTCATTTTCTGAGGGAAATCCTTCCGCACTATGTGCGTTTCGTGACTCCAGATGGTTGGTCACAGGTGTCTGTACCACTCCTGTTCTGGCCTTTTTCTGGCGTCGCCGGATTGCCAGATATGCGTCAAGGCGGGCGAAATCAATCGTTCTGGGACGCGCATGTTCACGGCGCATGGGGACAGTTCTTTGGGAGCGAGGACAAATTTCTATCCGCAGCTTCTCAGCTTGAATTCATTCTGGAATTCAACTCCTACATTTTTGAGGGTGTAAACATTCCTCAGGTGAAGAAACTTCAAGAGAGTCTAGGGAACACCTATTTCGCCTATCTTCCCGACTTTTGGACGCGTCGTTTGGACCCTATTCTTCCGATGGCAGAACGTTTCTATGATGCCTTCAATCGAAGCGATGATTTCCCACAAGAGTTCGCGGTTGAGAAGAAAGCGATGGACTTGATTTTCAAAGGAAAGACTGTTCAAGAGCGCCTGCTGTTCCTAGGCTGCTTTTTGGCTCATCTAAGATCGTGGCAGGCAAAAGTAATGATGGAGCAAAATCGGTTTCCATCCATGTTCGACTGGCAAGGACGACTGAAGGCGATTGTAGACAGGTGCATAGAGATGAAGGCGCCAAAAACATAAAGTCGCCAGACCCAATGCCGAAATATCTCGGCATCGCCAATTCGATTTTTCGACGGAGGCCCTGATGTGGAAAAAGGAGCATGTTCCGACGGAACAGGACGCGGAGCCGTCCCCAAAGCCATTCGCAGAGCTTGCGGGAAAGGTCCTATACCACTACACGACATACAAGGGGATTTTGGGAATCACCGAGAGCCGATCAATCTGGGCGTCGAGCGTTCGTCACCTCAATGATACCGCCGAGGTGAAATATGCGTGCGATCTTGTGACAGCGCATTTCGAGAGGGTGCTTCCTAAGGTTGCGCCGGGAAATCGGGAACGCTTCGAATATGTTTGGTCAACCTTTATGCAGAGTGTCACAAGACATACAAACGTTTTTGTGGCGTCCTTGTCCGAAGTAGGTGACTCTCTCAGTCAATGGCGCGCGTACGGGGGAGACGGCATTGGGGTGAGTCTTGGATTTGATGCCCAAATGCTCGCCACGACCGCGTCTAGTCAGAAGTTTCGCCTTGTACAGTGTATTTATGACCTTGAGAAGCAAGAATCGATTGTCGCCGATCTCGTGGAACCGATGATCGCGTACTATTTGAATGTCGCAAGGACCGACTACGACGGACAGGGACATGAACGGTTTGCCGAGATAGCGCCTGTCTTCAAAGACTCAGCCTTCGAGGGCGAACGCGAATGGAGACTGATTCGGGAAGGAAAACCAATGTTGAATAGTGACGCTTGGATGCCGCTCGGCAAACCGAGCGAATCATCAGTCAAATACCGCACCAACAAATCGCTGCTGATCCCGTATATCGATTTTGACTTGAGCCGCTGCGATACCAACGACAGAGGGAAAGACTGTCAGGCCGAATTGGTGGATGTGGTTGTGGGGCCGAGTCCCCATGCGGAGCTAAACAGAGAGTCCGTTGTTCGGCTGCTTGAATCGAGGGGGTTCGACGGTGGCGCAGTGCGTTCATCGGCCATTCCCTATCGATCTTGGTAGAAATAAATTCTTGCAGGAATATCACCGCCTGCGATGCACCGCGAAGCCCCAAGTCGCTGCTGCCATCAAAAGAATCATCATCGCGACTATTGTCGTTATCTTCGAACAATCGCCACTCGAACCCGCTAGAACCAACCGTTTTGACTATTACGTTGATGCCCAATAGACGTTTATTCAATTCATCGAATATCCCGCAGCCTTCCATGCCTCGACTCCGCCTCTCAGCACCTTGACGTTGGTAAAGCCCTGCTCCTGATATTTCGCTGCCTGACCGACAGCGCTAGCTTCGCCGGGTCAAGCTCAATAGAAAATGATTTCCTGTGTCTTCGGCAGCGACGCCGCCCGGGACTGCAAGCTGGTGAAGGATATGGACCCGTCCAGATTTAGCCTCTGGCATTTGGCCTCGTCCTCGTAGGCGCAGACTAGCAAGGCTTGGTTTGCTTTTGTCTTTGCGTACGCTTGTTGCACGCTGATTCGCTGGATGTCTGCCATGTGACCTCCTCCCTGTGCAAAGAGCGTAGCACTACACTTTTCTGAAATCTTCTGAAAAACACGCACTCGGTAGCGCTGGCACGGCGCACAGCGTGCAGATCACGGCCTCGACATTATATGAGGCGGTTGCGCGGGGCCTAGCAGCAATTCGGGGCAACGAGTGGTTTGCGGGAGTCGCGCAAGGGTTGAATGTTGTAAAGGTGTCGGTCGCGAGTGCTTCGGTGGAGCACGAAGTCAGGAGGATGGATTTAACGAACTGGCTCGAACGTAAAGGCGGTTCGCCGCGAGATGTGGCTGACCGGGAGCGAATTCGGTCGATTTTGGGTTGCAGCAGCCGATTACACATGGCTTTTTGTTTAGCAGCACCTTCGGGAAAGCTGCCAAGAAGAGATGGGCCAAGTTTCGGGCGCAGGCGAAAAAAGTAGCTGGATAGCGACGGTCCAGTCTCGACCGTGGTCTCTGGATGCTTCTGCGAGTCGTTCCACACGTCTAGACGGGCAAAATCTTCAATCCCTTCTTTTCGGATGCCGCCATACGGAAAACACAACACTACAAACAACGCGAAAATCGCGTTGTCCATGAACCACGTCACTCGAATTGAAAAAATACGTATGCTGATAGTCGCCGCCGCTTCGTAACGCAACCGAGGGCGAGATTTGGTATTCAACGCCGCCTCCGACGGCCCAGGAGAATTTGTTAACGAAGCCTGTAACAGGCGGATTCCCGCTGGACGGAATCGGGCCAGTCACTCTCGCTCCCCCGGCGAGACCGTGGACGTACAGCCTTACTCTGCTATGCGCCACGGGATAAAGTACGGGGCCAGCGAGGTAACTCAGAACATCCGCGTGATAACCTGTTCCGAATACGTTTGCGGCACGGACGTAACTGGAATCAGCCGCCACTCCAAAGAACCGCGATAGATCGGCAATCACCGCTGCGTCTACGCCCGATAGATTTAGCCGACTCGCAGATGGCATGCCCGAATTGGTGAGGACGTAGCCAACGCTAGCCTTGAGGTCCAGTCCGGTTGGCACAAACACTGGATGGTGAGCCGCAGCTATCGGGCTTTCCGATTTGGCAGGATGAGTCTTCGCTTTAAGGGAGATTCCAGGCTCGCCATCGACTGTTTGAGCGTGCGCAGCGACTGAGAAGAGAACACACGCAATTCCGGCGGTGACTAGAAAGCGGCTCATTGCTCTTTTTCCACTCGTTTATCGAACCTGGTCGCGCCCACCGCCGAGCCTATTGCCGGATTCCCAATCTTGAACGTGGAGGCGAACTCATGGTAGTCGGAGAAAATTCCCTGGCACCAGTAGAGCTTGCCACGGTAGTCCGCCTGGGTAGCGATGGTCATGGGGACTCGAACCTTGTGATCTCCAATTGTCACCACGCCAAAAGTCACCACACCGTGGTAGTTCTTCCAAGTACCTAACAATTTGTAGTTTTCCGAGGCGCGGACGAGGTTTAAGTCCTTGTCGGTCCAAACCTCTCCGTAACACTCCAGAGTGTTGACTTTGCTCAGTGACGCAAAGCCGAAATCCACTATCGTCTTAAACTTGCATATACCATCCTCAACGTGTCCGACCCATTGGAAGACCTGGAATGTCTCTCCATTCCTAGTGATGTCGGGAGCGTGATTGATGCGCAACTTCAAGTTGTTGCCCACCAGATCGGGCATCTCGGCCCATTCTCCCCCTGTGTTGATGGCGGTGTTCAGCGGGGCCGGGAATGGGACATCTTGAAATTCCTTTGTGCCATCCGGGTACTTGCGAAATTTCTGGTATCCGTCGATCACACGAACCTCAAATTGCGCAATGGCTTCTGGGGTGTTGCTCCGGTCCCCCTTGCCCCACTCAAACGACTGAACCGCTATGAAATAGCGCATACTGTCGGCCAACACCGTGGCCTTCCGGCGCAATGTCTGAATCTCAGGAGCCTCAACGGGTCGATGTTCAACACGACCAGACGGCGCGGGAGGCGTCCATTCGGGGTAGTTGTCGGCGGAGGCCGGGGGAATCACGACGCTCTTGGGGAAAAGTTGCGTGCTCAGATAGGGCTGGACGCGGCTTAGGAAGTCTGCAAACGTATGCACCGGGACTGCGGTAATGGCGTGCTCCAAATCAGAGGCGAGAGCATTGAGGATTCCAATGATTCGTCCCTGCCCGTCTACCACAATCCCGCCGCTCGCGCCGCCGCGCAATTTTCCGTCCTCTTGGTCGTAGTCGAACACCAGTGGTTTATCGCTCAAATCTTCCCAGGATAATTTGGAGTTCTTCACGTTGTAACCCAGGAACTTGGCCTTGAACTTCTCCAAATGGCGCTTTGGATTCCAGTTGTACGGAAAGGCGTAGACATAAGCGTCCTGCCCGTATTGGAGATCGTCGTTGTAGAAGAGAACGCCGTGGTAGCCTTTCTTTGACAACGGCCAGCGAAGCTCCAGGATAGCGATGTCACGAATGAGGGCAAACTTCTCTTTGGTTTTCAGACCCAGCATGAGGGACTGCGTGTTCTCGGTTGCTTCCTCATCATCCGGCCCCGTCCCTAACCAACGATGGACAACTGGACTACCTTCAACCTTGAAGTGCTTCCCCATCGCTTTGGCGATGTGATAGTTGGTTCCGACAAATCGGCAGTCTGGGTCTATGCAAAAACCAGTTCCGAACTTCACCGTTTGAAATGCGCCGTAGAACTGTAGCTTAGAGATGGGAACGACGGTCTTGCTGAATTCTCGGCTCTGTTCTACAGAGGAAGTGGAGGGCACGTAGTGCGTGTCTTCTTCAGCCAGTCTTACCGACCCTTGGGCGTTCGTTACTTCTGCTTGCAACAACGCAACACTAAGAATGAGCAAAAGCTTCACAGGGCCTCCGCATCGATCTCAGGACACGGAGGCTTGCAATCCATCCGCCATAATAAGTGACTGATAATATAAACGTTTGAGTATACTTGCGGGACTATGCGCCTCTAAACCAGTCTTACATTCCCATTTTGGAATTCCATTCCGGGAAACGTGCACCGTTGTGGAACAGTCCTAACAACCTAATTCCACGCTATATCCTTGCCGATTAGAGTGTTCAAATCATTGGCCCACAAAATGCATCGCCATATATGTTCCAACTCGGGACAACAAGAACGGTGAGATTTGACAGCGTTCATCCAAATCACGTCGTGGCGTGGTCGAACGGTCTCGATATCCTGAGCCTGGTGTTGACGACGATCCGCACTGAGGAGCTGACATCTGAATCCGCCCAAGCGAGTGGCGGACTGCCGGAAATCAACGTCGTGATCGTGCATTTGATGAGAGCAGACAAGTGTGTATACTTATCTGTTAAACTATTGTAGTTGACAAGTATGATATCTGTCTGTATAACATTTCTCCGAAGGGCGTCCTTCCTGCCCGCCAACCCGCCTTATGAGGGAAGCCGGATGAACCCCTCGCGACAGGACGCCCTTCGGATTTGGAGGAGTCATGGGAATATCTGAGTTTCGCCTTAGATTACATTGGCCTTCTTACCGCGAATCATTGGAGAAACTAAAGCCATCGAGGGGGCTATTCAGAAATTTCCAATGGTGTCCGCATTGCGAATGGATGGGTAGAAATCCGGTTATCGAGAGGCTCAATGAAGCTGGTCCAGTCCTGTCACGGTCTGATGGTGAAACATTTCACCTAGTCTTAGGCGACCGACCGATCTCCTTCCCGGCTGAGAAATCCTCGGGCAGGACCGAAATGAAGACTGCGGGATTCTGGTACATCACCGAAAGGAACGGCGCGAACAACGCCTTCACGCAAATTGTTGTTGTGATTCTGCGCCAAGCGCCCCGAGGCGGTGATCCGTTACTCCGCCATTTGGAGATAGTCGCGGACAAGCTGGCAGACAAGCTCGCAAAACCAGAACCTATAGAAACGCTTTACGAATTCGAGGGCAATCGACTTCAACGGGTTTCGTAGTCGCTTAGGGAATCCCTGTCCCCGTTCACCAGTGGTCGCTCGTATCGGAAGGAGTGACGGCTATTGCGGGGTAACATCGAACCAGAGCTTACAAGACGCGAACGTGAAGTTCTTCGTCTCCTCGCGCAAGGCAACCCTAATAAATTGGTCGCCAGTGCTCTCGGGATCAGCGTCCGCACCGCCGAGGTCCACCGCCTTCGCATCATGCGTAAACTCAACTTTCATTCGATGAGCGACCTGATGATGTACGCGGTACGCAACAATATTGTGACACCGTAAGCAACCAGAAGTTGCACGTTTCACGCAAACTACGTAGTACTACTAATTGACAGCATTACATAATACTTATATTAAAGCAGCAAGATGTTCAAATCTGCTTAGTGGGAGGGGCTATGTCATCCGTTCCAGTCCGGGCGTCATCAGAAGTTCGCCTTAGTGCGCCTGCTCATCCGAGAGTGAGGGCAGTCGAGCAGATTCGCCGCATGCGAGGCGGCGCACAATCGCATTTAATGCGCTGCTCTGACAGCAACTATTACATCGTCAAATTCCAAAACAATCCGCAGCATCGGCGAATTTTAGTAAATGAATTGTTAGGAACGCGCCTGGCAGAAAAGATGGGGCTTCCAACTACACCAGCCACAATCGTTCATGTTTCGGGGAAACTCATCGACGCGACGGATGAACTTGTGATGGAGCTAACGCGGTACCGTGTCCCGTGTGCTCCAGGACTGCAATTCGGCTCTAGGTACTACGGAAATCCAAAAGACGACAAACCTCTTCATTCTATTCCCCGATACGAGTTGCAGTACGTCAGCAATGTTTCGGCGTTCGTCGGCATGGTCATTTTTGATAAGTGGGTCTGCAACACGGATGGAAGGCAATGTTTATTCTTGCGAGGGTATAGCGGACGATATTCAATGGTTGGGATCGACCAGGGGTTTTGCTTCAACCAGGGTGAGTGGAACTTTCCAGATGCACCTCTATGGGGTTTCTATCGTGACGTGACAGTTTATCGGCATGTCCGATGTATAGAAGATTTCGAGCCTTGGCTGCGTCGAATCGAAACTGAGTTCAGCTTTAATACGTTACTGGATGCTGCGAAGGACATTCCGCCCGAGTGGTACGACTATAAGGACGAGGCTCTTATCCAACTGCTAAGAAAACTGGACCGCCGCCGAACGAAGCTTCGGGAGCTACTTAATGAATGGTGCCCGAAATTGCCTCTAATCTTTCCACACTGGAGAGACAAGCGGCGCGATTGCGTTCATTCGGTCGAGGCAGCAGACTGAGGACGATAGTTACCCCGTTTCTTCTCGTAGTTGGATTTGGTGGAGTGCTATCTGATCGATTGGATGTACGTTAGTGCGGCGGAGGTAGTACTGCACGACCTGCTCCGCAGCCGCTTCGGGTGTCGAGGCGTAAAAGGCCCTGGATTCGAATTTGGAAATTGGCACACTTGCCCTACATTTCTGCGGCCACTTTGTTCCATGTGAGATGTATTCCTCAACAAGAATGGAATGGATTTTCCCACCAACAAAGAGCTTGAAAGAATGTTCCTTGACTAGCATGAGTCGCCTCCCGAGGGGACTGTCCGGGAGCTTACTATCTATTACGGTATACAGAGAAAGTCAACACAAATAATCTATTACGAGTTCGTATTGTTTGCGGCCCTTTGACGACTCCGCGCTCCGACGATGTGTTTATTTGCAGACGCCGCATTTCCCTCCATCTTTCGCGCAGTGCTTGCAATACTTGCAATTCTTGCAGGCGTGGCACGGATCGGCACCTGTGCAGGTCGCTGAGAAAATGTCTAGCGGGACCTGATTTAGAAGCATGATCGAGAGCAATATTCGACCGACAAGCAACACGGGGCTGGTTTTCATTATCGCGTTTTCTCCTGTGGGTTATCGATGCGGGGAATACACCAATCATTGAACAAGACTGGCTATGCGGTCAAGCATAATTGCCTTAAGTGTGATATAGGCTGGCTGGCAGCGACGATGTTGAGCCGGAGTCGGGATGCGATATTGGTGGGTCAACCAGAATCAGACCTTCCGCCATGAGATTGCCGGGGGCTATCTGTGGTCCCCAAAACGCAACGCTAATGGTGGACGCAATCCCTTCTATGAGTCGATGCGGGAAGTTGCGCCCGGTGATTTGATCTTTTCATTTGTAGATACAAGAATAGCGGCCATCGGTATCGCCAAGTCCTACTGTTGGGAGTGTCCCAAGCCAACTGAGTTTGGTTCTGCGGGGCAAAATTGGGAGAACATCGGCTGGCGAGTGAATGTCTCGTTTGTTCCCCTGCTCAACAAAATCCGCCCCAAGGATCACATCAAAGTTTTGAAGGCGGTCTTGCCGAGCCGCTATTCACCGCTCCAGGCAAACGGGAATGGCCTTCAAGGAATCTACCTAACGGAACTGTCGCAGGGCTTCGCTTCGGTTCTCAGCGGTTTGATTGGAGAAGAGGCTCGTCCACTAGTTGAGGGTTCCCAAGCAGCTCCCACTGTTGAAAACGGGAAACTAGCGACAGGGGACGATCTCGATGTTTGGGAACGGAAGCTAGAAGAGCAAGTTGAAAGAGATGCCTCTGTGAACGAGACAGACCGCGAGGCCATCGTTCGAGCACGGCGTGGCCAGGGGCTTTTCAAGCAGCGCGTAATGGAGATTGAAGCTCGCTGCCGAATAACAGGAGTTGAGAACCTAAGTCATCTGTTGGCCAGCCACTGCAAGCCATGGCGTGATTCCTCCAACGAAGAGCGCCTGAACGGGGAAAATGGCCTGCTCTTAACGCCTAGCATCGATCACCTGTTCGACCGGGGATTTATTGGGTTTGAGGACTCCGGCAATCTCATCATCTCGCCTGTGGCGCATAGACCTTCGTTGCAGAAGATGGGAGTCGAAACAAATCGGTCGGTCAACGTCGGACCTTTCACCGAAGGTCAGAGACAATTTCTTAACTACCACCGTAACCTTGTTTTATTGCAGATGGCTCGATGAACTTCTACGTCGCAGTGACCGATTACGATTGGTTCTTATTGCACGCGTCCAAATCTCGCGTCGAGGAAGTGAATTTCTGGCGACCATCATCAGAAGCGCCATTCAAGGCTTTGAAGACCGGAGAGATGCTGCTGTTCAAGCTACACTCGCCGCGAAATTTCATAGTAGGCGGCGGGTTCTTCACTCGCTTCGTCTTCTTGCCGATATCCCTTGCATGGGAGGCGTTTGGCGAGGGTAACGGAGTTCGATCACTTTCAGAGATGCGGAACCGGATTGCAAAGTATCGACATTCATCGATTGGACCAACGGAAAACCCGAATATCGGTTGCATCCTGTTAGCCGAGCCATTCTTTTTCAACGAGGCTGAGTGGATTCCAATCCCGTCGGATTTCAGTCTTAACATCGTCCAGGGTAAAGGGTATGAGAGCACAGACGGAGCTAGCGGCCAGAAACTATGGGAAGCGGTCACGGAGAGGTTGAGCATCGATGTGGGAGCGAATCTCGACGCAGGCCCGGCAACAATCGCGGCGGTTGAGAGTGATCGCTACGGCGAAGCACTGCTCGTCCGCCCCCGACTTGGCCAAGGCTCGTTCAGAGTCATTGTCACCGACACGTATGAACGACGTTGCGCGATCACTGGCGAGCGTACGCTACCAGTGCTGGAGGCTGCCCACATCAAGCCTTACAGTTCGGGTGGTCCTCACGCACCGGAAAATGGTCTTCTACTGCGCAGTGATCTTCACACTCTGTTCGATCAGGGATACATGACCGTTGACGCTGATCAACTGAAGGTGGTGGTAAGTCCACGTATTCGTGAAGAGTTTGAAAACGGGCGCGATTACTATCAGCTACATGGAAGAGCAATACGGCTCCCGCATGAAACAAGTAGCCTGCCTTCAAGGGAATATCTAGCTTTTCACAACAGCCTGTTCCGCTAATGGTCAAACGCTGCCTAAATCAATCAAATGGGTGCTCGTAAGCGACCATATCTTCAACAAATCGCCGTAATAGCGGCTCGATGTCACCAAGAATCACCATAGTGACGCAGCATAAATCTGCTTGTAATGAGGCGATAGGGAATGTGGCGTAAACTTAAGTTCTCGGTGTGAAGCATGTCAGAATTGAACATCAATGGATTGGCCCGACTGGCCCGTGGATTGGCCCGGCTAGCAGAAGTAAAACGTGTGCTCACAAATGGTGGACTGGTTCGGTTCGTTTGGAAATCGGGCCATACCGTCCTGCTCTCCGCGAACGGCAAGCGACTGGCGACGTTGGACGGGCGCACATACGAAGGCTTCCTCAAGACGCTTGCTCCGACTCTGCAAGAAACCACGACAGGCTCAATTGAAACCCAAGATTTGATAATCGAATGGAAGTCGGATTAAATCGATGCGGCAGCAAAATTAGCAGAGGGTCAGGCCGCCCCTTCTATAGAGACGACTCCAGCGCTCCTGTCCAACTTTCGAACGCCTTTCCCTTTCGTTCGTCGCCTTTGAAGAAACTCAAATACGTCATCACGTCATATCCAACAAAATGCTTCTGGCCCGGATTGAAACGCGCTAGTTCATGCACTGGCCGCCACGTTCCTGAGTTAATATATATTTGGTTTGTTACGGTTTTGCCTTGCTGAACGGATTGCAAGGGCACGATTTCGTAATGGTGCGTGTGACCGTAAACGATGAATTTTGCCCAACCGTCAATAAAGCTCTTCTCGTGCATAGCATACGGATAAAAGCTTTCAGCCCGTCCTCCTCCAAATTTCACATTGAACCAGGCAGCAACGTCGCTCAGTCCAGACATCGGCAACTCGCTTGAGATTTTGAAAGCCAGCTTGATCAGTAGTGAGCGGCTAAATGGTCGAGCCTTTAGGAAATCCAATCTTAGAAATTCATCAACCAGTTCGTTCCAGATGCCCTTGATTTCTTCAGCCAGCAAGGGAGTGCAAGTGTTGACTAGGAGTCCGTCTACCCAAATCGGGATAACGGATAAAGGACGCACGTTATCAATTTCCTTAAGCCCCGCATCGCATGCATCTGGAAGTCTGCGCCCTAGCCGCTCTCGTACTACAACCCCAAATTTGTCTAGCAATTCAATCACTATCGCATCGCCAAGGGATGAGGCATCGCGGCTATGCTCATAATTGCTCGGGTCGAAGATATCCCCGTGACGTGCAAACACTCTGTGGTCTCGATAAGTCTTCTCAATTGCTTTGGATTCGAACGGCTCGTGCGGGAAAGGGGCGTTGGGAGAGTTTTCGAGCCCGATAGCATCAACAATCATTTTCCGAGTGGCGTCGTGGGCTGGCCCTGTCAGATGAAAAAACCAGTCGTGATTTCCGACCAGGTAGTAGATGCGAACGGGCACATGCACTCGGCTGAGAGGTTTGACCGACACCCCACCTTCTTCGGACGTGGGTGGCAGGTTCATTATTTCGGGACTGTGCAGGCTTTTAAGTATGTTCAAGGATTGCTCGTTGTTTCGAATCACGTCTTCCGTAATGCGGTTCACCATTTCGGAAAATCGAGGGTCATTCTGATCTCCCCATGGACGAACCTCTGCCGCTGCCCTGCACCAACGGGTAGAACGTATGACATCCACAATATCTCCCAGCAACACGAGGTCGATGCCGTCAACCGGGACATATTTCTTGTCGCTGCGCCAAGAGGCGTCATAGGCCAACTCTCGAAGGCTTTCTCGAAACGCTCTGAACGCCCCTGGCCTTATAGTTTCGCCAGAGGTACCGTCCGTCAGATGTAAGTCGCTAATGATGACTAGCACTGGCTATTGCTCCCAAGCTCTTGAAGTGCTGAATTGCAGCTATGGTTTGGTCTAACAGGACAATGGAGCCTTTCTTGAATGCGATTTGTCTGAGTAACCTTATATTTACCACGCTTATATACACTATCGGCGATTCCCAGCGCATCGTTATTGCATTTAACTGGCTTCAGCCTCGCCGCGCGAATTGATTACGCTGAGATTTCTCATCGATTTCACTCGAAAAGCTGCGCCGGACAGGACGGCGGTTTCGCTGGTCTCATTTCAGCAGTGCGTTCCAGCGGTTTTCGTATGGCCCCACGGCTTTCAGAGACATGAATGCATTTTTCTTCCATTTCTTCTGACGACGAACGTCTTTTGCCACATCGCAGTTTCTGACCATGAAGTAGCGAATTGGCTTGCCATTGCTTATGCGCCCCAAGCGAACGTAGATCGTCATCAAACTGAGATTCTTGCCTTCGAAGCTCGTGAGCTTCACATACCACGACGATGATCGGCTAGTCTTCACCTGAACTTTACGCAGGCTCGGTGATTCCGCGCGACCGACTAGCATGTCGTATCCCTTGGTATTGCGATCAGCTAACTGTGCGTCGAAACCACGGCGTAACAACTCGCCCATCACAAAGTACTCGCCAGCATTCCCGGTTGGAATCCCGGATTTTCGTTTCTTGGTTTCTTTTAGCAAATTTGCACCATAGATTCGTTTTTTGTTTTGGAGCGCGGGAGCCTGGTTGGGCATGCTCACCCTCCAAACTTCTCGACCAACTCTTGCAGCAGTTCTGGAACTTTGCCGGAGATACCAGCAGCAATCAGCGCGAAGCCAACGGTCGTCAAGATCGCTCGACGGCCCTTGGTGCCGATGTCGGTCATTCGGAACAGCGTGCGGGTGAGGAGAGGCCAGAACAAGCGGTGAACTAGCAGAAGCAGAGCCAGAAGCACAAAAAGGAGTGCAAGGGCAGCGTCGAACATGTTGGTAAGCGAGATTAGAAAGAGAAGCGAATTATCTAAGAAGCCATCGCCACTCCTCACGGGATATTCTAATTCGGAATTTGGCGAATTGTCAGAATCTGGAGTCTGAGATACCGATTCAGGTATAGTAGGCCAACCAATAAATGGTCTTTCCACCGCCAAGTAAGGACTTATCAAGAAAATAGCCAGGAACAGATTTATAGCCACTACCAAAATCACCCGAAGAGAACTCGTCATTTCTCCAGCCAATCGAGTTAGTCGGCGAGTCAACAGGAGGAACGCGATATCACAAACAAATCCTCCCAATACCACCACTGCGAACGCTAGTACTCCGACGGAAGCCATAGAACCACGGCGATATTCAATCAGAGAGGAGACCACTAATAGTAGTGCGATTGCTAGGAGAGGTGTGAGGACAAGAAGCCTTCGGAGAAAAATGCACGCTCCGCCCAATACAATTGAAGCGATTAAACAACTTGATGCGAACTTTACAGAGGAATTTTGATCAGTTTGATGAGTAGAAACAATGATGAATATGGATACAGCAGCCAGTGAACAAGAGAATGATACCCCAAAGGCTCTGCTGGAGATTAACTTATGCCCGAACATGCGGTCCAAGAAACGCGTCTCAAGCTTGGCGACCTGCGTCATAAACGCGGCGTGCTTCGACAACGCTAGGTGCTGGTAATCGTCCACACGAATCCAGAAGTCTTCGAACTTGCTTTGAATCTTTCCTTCTTCATTCGGATACAGAACTATCGCGGTCAGAACGCAGAAAGCGCCTAGCAGAACTTCGATTGGCCGGGCGATCAGATGAAGAACGTGCCACATCGGGGTTGGTCCGGCGAATATAGCACGGCGGTGTCTTTATTGCGCTCGTAGCGCCAACTCTCAGTTATTGGATTCTTGGCACTAAACTTTCGGGAGCATTCGTATAGGCAGTCGAAACACAACGAGCCGTACTTATAAGGCCCCGATAATATTCTCTCAATTCATAGCGATTGGTTATAGTTTTCGAAGTAGGTTCGTCAATGGCATCTATCTGAAGAATGAATTTCACTTTTGAACGAAGCTGATTCGCACGACTGCGAGCGAACTCTAAAGAAGCAGATCGATCTGAGTCGCACCCATCGACAGTCAAAGCCAGAAATGTTGCATCTCGTCCAGGCATTCCAGTTTCTGAAAACGCTTGGTCAAAATCATCTTCTTTCGCAAAATGTAGAACGATAGCCCAAGCAAGATGAAGGTTGGGCGACACCATCAGCGCTGTTGATTCGTATGAAAGTTCAGTTCTTTCACCCTCGGTAGGCACTATGTCAAATGTGAAGCACTCTTCTGAGTCCGAGAATTGGTCATCGGGCATTAAGCAATGGCTTGTTGACCCCTGAAGTTCAAAACCACCAAATTGCGCCGAAATCTCAAGCCCTAATTGGCCTGTTGGGTCAAGATATCGCCTCAATGTGGTCGAAGCTTCCCAACGATTGAACGAATTCTGCGCAACAGTACAATCTTCGTCCTTTGGCGGTGGTCGCTTGAGGTCAGTGACGTTGCACCTATCATCTCGACTTTTCTTCAGTTCTTTGCCCAGATGCGTATAGTTCTCTGGTTTTTCAAGATCAAATAGCCGACCATCATCGATGATCAATTCTAAATGAAAATCCTTAAAACGATGGTTTGTGAATTCAAGCTCTCTCGCTGCTCTAATGACCATCGTTGACATGAGCTTGCCAGAACTTTCTATATTTTTGTTCGCTTTGCTGATGTTGGTCTTTTGTTCAGCTAAGCTTTTGCTCTGATCGGCCAGAGTTTGCTTCTGCTGTGCCAAAATGTTCTGCTGCTCGTGTAGGATCGGACTGAGCTTATTCATCTCTTCATCGAAGGAGGCTTTGACTCCTTCGCTGCCTTCCCGTCTCTCCCAATAACGAACTCTGTCGTCAGCTTTATCCTGGAGGACCGCAGAAGCAGTCGTCAGGAAAACGGACAAGTAGAGCGAAATGACAAAAACTTTGCCAGGGCGAGTAAGCACAATTTCGCCGCTTTCGCGTTTTGAGCGATCAACCGTGTCAGTGAGAACGCTCCAGCCAGTAAATACTGCCGTCAGAGCGATTCCCAGATACTTTGCGAATCTGGCGATACTTTCTACTCGATCCGCAGTGTGTCTTGAGACATCCAGGGAAGATGTGAGAGACCATATAAGGACCGCGAGGAACGGAAGAGTACCCAAGATTACTAGCAAAGTCAGTCGTGACCGTGAGTAGCCGAACCGAGCCATTTCCTGCGCCTTCACTGAGAACCAACGTGCGATTGGTACGAATCTGGTCGATAACCGAGGGTTGAAGGGGACTCTACCCCCAGCGTTCGTCGTTGTCAACAAGGTTAAGAAAGGACTTAATGCTTACGCTTACGCCAATGGAAGTTCGGCAGTTCGGCAAACAAACACTCTGCGTGGTTTTGGGATTCACAGAAATCGTAAAATGGTGTATCGTGGACATGTATCAAGAGCGAGCGCGTTGTTGGCGCTCCAGCAACCGAGCCACTTCACAAGGCCACGGTGCTAACCTTCGAAAGTTCGAAGGGATACGGCCTGTAGGGGCAAAACCACCTTAGTCCTCTCCCAAAACTTTCGAAGGCATCTTCTCTTAACTGGAGGAATGATGTCTTTGCACAACGATTCGTTTGTAGCTTCCGGCAGTTCTCCGACTGGACCTGATTTCTTCTGTGAGAACCACGGCAGCATATTTCTTCTTCGCCCCGCTTCTCCCGCAGCAAACTCCTGGATTTCCGAACATCTTCCCGAAGATCGCATGACATTCGGAAATGCCGTCGTAGTTCAGCATCGCTATATCTGGGCGATTCTTGAAGGCATCCAGAACGATGGACTGGCGGTGCAATCGTGAGCACAAACGGCATTATTGCTCGCTCCACTGGCGAAGGAACATTCCGAGGCAGATACCATCATTGGGATTCGTATCCTTCCGGCCTGGGTGTCGCGCTAGTCGAACTTTATCGCGGTCACTTCAAACGCGACCTGGAAAAGATGCTTCGCTTTCTCCTCGATCAACACACAGGATGGAGCACGATTGTCTCCCGCGATTTCAAACTTAAACCCGGCTACACGAATGTTGCTCAGCGTCCCGAAGGCATGTCCTACGATGATTTTGCAAACCTGCCATTGAACCGTCGTCCGCAGTGCTACTGCCACGGCCATCGTAAAGAGGAAGGCTTCATTGCCGACCACGCGACCGACTGCGGAGCATCGTGGGCGTATGTGTTCGAGCAAATTGACGACAAGCCAGTGATGCATATTTTGTACTCGGAACGAAACCAAGATGAACAAATTGCGTGGAAGGACGCCGGGACCGTAAAACTGGACAACGCGAATGAAATTAACTGGACTCCGATTGAATGCGGCGAGAATTTCGAACGATGCGGTCACATGGCATGGTTCCACGGTGTAGTTCCGAAGACCTGCAATCTGAGCATGCAAACGTGGTTGGGTCATCGTCCATTGGACCCGATTCACGACCCAATCGGGTATGTCATCAACGGAAAGAAATACAAAGCAACTGGTTGCGGCGGCACATCGGGATATGTCCCTGGGCAACATCCCCGTGGGACCTGGGTAGCCTCGCTCATCACACAGAACAATCGACGCATTAATTTGCCCATCGCCCGACAGACTCAGGATGGATACGAATTACTCAGTAGCGTCACGGCGATCTATCCGCCGACGGTACAGCCGAAGGAACTTCGGAGGATGAAATGAAGAAGATCACAGCATCAGAGTACGCAGCACAGCAGGCTAAGATCGCGGCGGAACTGATCCAAACGGGAAAGATGCCGACGCTTGAACAAGTCCAGGCCGCAATTGCAATAGCGCGTGAGAATTTGAAAAAGAAACTTGCAGCAGCACCTGTTCAACGTGTGGACAAACCAACCCAAGATTAAGCATCGGCGTCGAAGACGGCTCGTAACATTGAATTGAAAGAGGGAAATAATGGAACTGACTCCAGATAAGCTGAAGGCGCTCGCAGAGGTTCGGAAAGTGATGTACGAAAGATTGGAAAAGTTTGGCTTCACCGAGGAAATGCTGAAGGATAAGGCCATGCTCCAATTGCTTACCCTGTTGGAGTTAATGGTCGGCCACCGCAACTTCGTCGGACAATTCACGCAAACCTGGATCGTGCTCGAAGAAGTCTTCGGCACGGATGCGTTTTGGGACAAACCGAGGATCGAGCCAGAAAAGTCAGAGCCGGAGCCAGTGCCTGAGATTGTGGTGCATTGATGACGACGAAAAACAACCTCTGGACTACCCGCCAAGCAGCCAAGGCAGCAAGCAAGGCTGTGGAGGCTATGACTCCTGCGCAGAAGACTGCATTGCGAGAAATTCTGCGGAAATATTTCAACCTGCCAAGGGGAGATTCATGAAAAGAGTCCGGGGCAGTCCGTCAATGTTGGGTGATCCCTGCCGGAGAACGAACGGTTCGCTACGCGCCTGGTTCTTGACAAGGGATGAGGCGGAGAGGTTCGGGGCGGACCCTGTGAACCATCCGACTTATTTTGGTGATGTGGCCCATCTCTGCGGGAAGTGCGGATACTGGCATCTTTCTAAGATCGAGTGGCTGGTGAATGCGCCGATGCCGCAGACGGTGAACTGAGTGGGATTAAGCATTAATCGCACAACGACCAAAGCAAATCTTAAGTTAATCTATTTAGGATATTTTGCATTGTTTACCAAATAAGACTTGACAAAGTTTCGCGATTGTAGTAGTGTTCGGGCAAGTGGTGTTGCACCAGTGCCGTGTAGTCTGCTTTTGTTGCCTGCCGTGAAATCCCACAAAAACTAAAAGATGTTGCGGCGTAGAACTGCGTCTTGAGACGCACCTATATCTCTACGTCTATTCGTCCTGGCGCAGCCAAGCGCAGGCGGATGCCGGATTCCGGCAGAAAATGAGCACGATATGAGTAATTTAATTAAGAAACGCCACGCAGCAGAAGCAGTTGACACAGCACGAAGCTTAATCTACCAAGCGGGAAGACTTCGTGAGATGGCAGAATTCATCGAACTAAATCATGTCTGCGGCAAAGATGAATGTGAACAGGCCAGTTTCGACGCTGATCTTCTTCGAAGTATTGCCGAAGAACGCAGTCACGCAGCATATCAATCGATTGATTTTGCTGATGACTACTTCCGCCAAGAACCCAAGAAGAAACGGAAGACAAAGAAACTAGCAGCGGTCAATAAGGTGGCAGCATGATCTCGGACACGCTTAGTTCCACAGCAACAGAAATCCGCATTTATCTATTCCGCTATCCACAAGCGTATGTTGAAGGAACACGTCAGCGGCTTGAAAAGCTTGTAGATGAAATGGACAGTATTCGCAGGACTTTGGATATGGCTCCGGGTCTACAGGCATTGACTAACCCCGTTAATCCAGACTTGGGCGAAGCCGAACCAGCACTACTAATGCCGATGCCAGAGAAGTGATCGCTACCGTCCAACAACGTAAAACTAAACGCGCATTTACTGGACTCGTCGGGCTACCACCTGACGAGTCTCCTGCGCCCGTAACGGCGGAGCCTGCTCAAATGTCGGCAGAGTACGATCCGACAGCCTATGAAACAGAGATCAGAAAAGCTCTCGGACACAGCAGCATTCGATGGCTACTCAAAACCCCAGAAGGTAAAAAAGATCGTAAAGACTTAGAGCAGATCATTCACATCGAACTCTCGGACGCTATCAAACGTTACCGTGAAAAAATGAATCCGGCGCTCGCGTACCAGATCGCACGGAATCATATTGCGAAGTTCATCGATGCTAGAGCTAAAGAACCAGAATCTCTGTCACTTGACGATACTCCAGAAGATAAAGACCCCGACGAATCCGAAATCTCGGAAGCTGAAGAATTGCTTTTCAAGCGCGGGGCGGAAGGCGTTCGAAGTTGGGATTTTAGCAGCGGCGGTGATCTGCTCAAGATGGGGAATCCCGGTAGTTGGGACCAGGCGCTCCAAGAGCGCGGCGGAATTCCTGCGCTGAGAGATTTGATTTGCACCTGGACTGGTATCAAACGCTTGGTCGCTGACGTAATGCTGATGAAGCCGGATATGACCGTTGATGACCTACCCGGAATTCCCAGGTCCACAGTCCAGCGATGGCGGAAGATCGTGCTCACAGAGTTTAAGAACTATATCCAGCAGCAGGCAAAACCAATCACGAAATCAGAACGAATTCGAACACTGGCAAGGCGGTTTCTCCGGTTCATCGGGGGCCGGGGGCTATCAATATACGATTTAGAGGTTCTTCCGCTAGCCGAACAGCAGATCATAAAAGACTCGTTTCTCGCTGAAAACACACAGGTTAAAAATTAATTACCCGAAAAGTGGGACGAATCGAGATTTGCTGACATATATAAGGTAGAGGGAAGATCAGCTTCCCAACCAGATTTTGCCGGAGCTTCCTTTCTCCGGTTGTGCCCTGCGTTCCCCTGATCGTGGGGCGCTTTAAATTTGCTCAATTTTCAGTGAACATTTTTATTCGAGGTTTGATCATGTCGTTGGCATCACTTTCACCTGAAAATCGAATCGTCTCTGGGCTGCGCATTCTAGATTGCGCGGCGGGAAGCTTCGTTCAGATCGCAAAACAGTTGGGGGCCTCGATCAGTGCGGGAGGGCTGTCTGAATCTCTCAACGGGAAACGAGCGCTTGATAACTCCATCGCAGAAAGACTTCTCGAAACTCTCGAACGGATGCATGACCTGCAACAAGCAATCGATGCGCCTGTGAATTGGATGAAGACAGAGCAGGTTGTACTCGCATTGACGATTCGCCGTGTGGCGCGGGTCGCAGGAGAATCAGAGGATCATTCGTTCGGTGCAGTCGCTGACACTGCGACAAAATCAGTAGTGCAATAGATTCAGTTTCATTATTTCAAATTCGGATTCCAGGCCAATCCTGTGATGAAGATTTCAGAGGACACATGGCCAAGGAAACAATCGAGCAGTACACCGAACGCAGGGTAAGGCAACTGATCAGCGAGGGCATGAATGACTTTCAGATCGTCCAGCAACTGACAGCAGTTAGCGGTCGCAAATTAGTTGCTGAGACTTTGGCAGCAGTGAAGCAACGAAAAGTTTAGTGGTGCCCATCTCAGGCGCAGCAGTTTGCCATCCAGGGTTTAAGAAAAGAAGGTGATCAACTTTATCCCGCTAATCGCGGAAGGTAGAATCGTATGATTGGAATGCTAAAGGAATGGATTGCAGATCGCGCCTACGGGTGGATTGCATTTAATAATGGCAGGCAAATCTTTTCGCATATCACCGACTGGTCGAACCTAGAAGAAGTTCCGACAGTAGGCCAAGTAGTTGAATTCGATATTGCAGAAAACAAGCACCACCCTGGACGAAGAAAGGCTATCAACGTTCGTGTGGCATCTCAGAATAGCGAGGTGCGCCAGTGAGTATTGCTACAGTTTCAATAGAGCAGCAGCTTGCTCAAATAGAACAGATCAAGGCCATGTTGAACGGCGCGCCGGAAACTCCAGGAGTGGCACCGACACCGTTTGCGGATCGCGCATCTATCTTGGTCAAGCTAGGTATTCCGGTCGCTCCGGTGCAACCGCGAGAGAAAGCTTGCAAGCTGCCAGGATGGGAGCAAAAAGCTACCACTGATGTTGAAACAATCAGGCAGTGGGGCCAGGAAAATCCAGACTTCAATACCGCTGCGGTAGCTCGTGCGGAGCTTGGCGGGTTCTGCTTCTTTGAAGTGGACGCGGCGAATTTCCATCTGGAGATGGAAAAGCAGACCGGACATAAATTCCCAGAAACCTTCACGGTGAGTTCAACGCCAGGAAGAGGAAAAGGTCACTTTTATTTCAGATCGACGCCTGCTTCGATTGCGTTACACAAGAACGTTATCAGTGGAAAAGATGAAAACGGAAAAGAAGCGTGGTCGTTTAGAATTAACAACGCATACGTTGTCGGACCATTGAGTGTGAAAGCAGATGGAACCGTCTACACCGTCGTTAAGGACGCTCCGATTGCGGATTGCCCCGATTGGCTGGTCAGCTACTGCGCTACGAAGACCGAAGATAAGAAGACAGGCCACTCCGAGCTTGATAGCGAAGAACCGATCATCGAAGGTGCTCGAAACAACTCGCTGACTTCGATTGTCGGACGTGCCCGTCAAGTTCTGGCGATGGATAAGGAACAACTTCTCGCGTACGCATTGTCTGTAAATGAGAAGAGATGCCGACCGCCGTTGCCAGAAAGTGAAGTGCGAACCATCGTTGGCAGCATCGGGTCTAAGCCAGTCAAGCCAGCCGGAAAGATCGAATTTCCAGAGACTCCAGCTCAACCGCAGGTTATAAGCCCGATTGTCGAACAACTTGAAACTGAGTCAATCAATCCGTCCGAGACAATCACAGACGGTTTGGATTTTCTTCCAGGTACTGCTCTTGCTAGCACACGTCTGCAAGATATCTACATGGAACATTTTCAAGACGCTGGCTGGCCGCTTACGTTGGCTTTCCCTGCGCTGGTAACGGCTGCATCGGTTGTAATTCCATTTCAACCCCGTGGAACTGACAGCCTTGTGTTCGGTGACGATGTCATGACAAATCTTTACACCGCACTGATTGCTGGAGTCCACGTAGGAAAGAGCCGGGTGGCTGAGTGGGCTGGTCGCGCTATCGGGGTATATGACGACTCACTTCTAGGCTCTCATTATTTTGAAGGTAAGTGGGGCAGTGCCGAACAGATGCTGAAAAGTCTGCACAAAAAGCAGGGTACGTTCACATCGAGGTCAGTGCTTATCAGTCCCGACGAGTGGTCTCATTTGTTTTCAAAGGCCGCTATTCCAGATGCTTCATTCCCGACAGTTCTTACGACTTCATTTTACCGACGCAATCAGTTCTTCACGTTGGGTGGCCCAGGCGGAGGGCGTGAATACAATCTAAATCTAGCGATGAGCTTCATCGGCGGCATTGTTGAAGAAGACTTTGACACTGTGTTTGGGTCTCACTCGTTGGGTGGTTTGTATGACAGGTTTCTATTCGGACGGGCACCGAACGGTTTCAAGTGGAGCTATCAACCTTGCTCGATTCCCCAAGGCAAGCACTTCGTGCAGTGGGGATTAAAGCCAGTTCAGATCGACGGCTCTGTCTATGAAGTTACAAAACAGTGGAGCAAGGAAAATCCGGGGCTAGGACGAATAGCTGAAATCTGTACTCGTATCGCTGTGATATATGGCTCGCTTGATGGCCGTCCCGAGATTACAGGTAAGGACATCGAACCATTAAAGTCGCTAGCTCTGTATCAGGTCGGTTTGCGCCAGATGTTCAGGCCGAATCCGGGGCAGAATCCAGACGCGGTATTTGCTAACAAAGCGCTCGCCTGGATTCAGAAGCACGCCGGGGAGTGGGCATCAATCGCCAAGCTGAAGCAGCACACCTGGAGGGTAGAACAGAACCTGGGGCCAGCGGTCGCTGTAAGGTCTCTGATCGGTCTAGCAAAGAGTGGCCGCATCGAATTGTGGTTGCCGGAAAGTGGCCGGGATATACCGAAAGACTACCACGGGCCGCTACCGAGAATCGGTCTAGTTCGACGGGTAAAATAGATTTGGCGACACTATTTTCGGTGTTGAAACAGTGTTGAAGTAGCGTTGAAGTAGGGAGTTTGGAAATATGAGAAAAATTCCTGTTTCAACGCTTTTTCCTTATACGCGCATGCATATAGGATTTTTAGTTTTAATGTTGAAAATAAAGAAGTAACACGTGTACTTCAACATCGTTTCAACACTACTTCAACGCTGTTTCAACATGGTCTTTTGATACCCAATGGACTATGCATGCACGGGTATAAGGTGGAGCGTTGAAACAGGATTTTGGACGGGGTAAGTCGAGATAATTGGAGGGTCGCGTCGGGCACTAGCATTTATGTGTGCCCCGCGAATGCGGCCAAATCGTAATTTGATCGTGATTTGGTAATGAAAATCGGTTGAGAATCTCGAATTTAGCATAAATATAATAAAATCAAAGAGTTACATAACGCAGAATAATCCAGATGCGGATAACAATCGTCACTGGATGGATGTAACGCATTATTCGTGCGGGATCGCGGCTGAAACAGCCTGTTCGTGCGTCCTAGAGGGTCTTAGCGAGGCATTCAGAAATGGAAAGGCCCACCAGGTTGAGAGTGGGCTTGGTGGGCCGGATTCGGGTCCCGAGAGGACGCTCAATGAACGCAGGTTGGCGGCTGATTGGCCGGGGAAAGTGGAGCCGAGAAGACCCGAGAGGTTGCGTCAAAAACATTTGTCTTTGGCGCAGTTCGGGCAGGGAAAAGCCCCGCTAAGAAATCAGGGGTTAGCAGGGCTTTGGATGTCTATCGGGGTGGGGTTTATTACGCAGCAAGCATTCTACGGACGGTGCCTTCGGAGCACTGAAGCCTGGTTCCGATCTCACGCAGACTGTGGCCGCTGTTCCTGAGCACGCGTGCATCGCTCGCATCCAAACCAAGACTCGGACGGCCAAGACGCTTTCCTTTTGCTTTCGCGTTCCTGAGACCCGCTTTGACGCGTTCGACGGTTAGGCTCCGTTCGAACTCGGCCATCGCACAGATGATTTGAAACATCAGTTTGCCTTGAGGCGTGGTCAGATCGACGGAGTCAGAATAAGACACGAAGGCGATACCGAGCGATTCCAGTTCAGCGAGAAGATTGACCAAGTGGCGTAGTGATCGGCCAATACGATCAAACTTCCAGCAAAGAATGGCATCGAACTTCCGCTTTTTGGCGTCAGTCATCATTCGATTTAATTCTGGACGACTTTCTTTTGTGCCACTTACGCCAGCATCCGTGTAAGTGTCAACAACTGTCCAGTCTCGCCGCTGGCAGTATTCGAGCAGCTCTCGATCCTGCATCTGAGGGTCCTGTTTGTCGGTGCTCACTCTTGAATAGATTGCGATTTTCATTCGTCACCTCGGAGCCTGAGCTTGAGCCGGATGTAATTGCTAACGGACAACTTAGACTTTTCAGCCGCTTGCTCCAGGGTTTTGTGCTCGGCAGGAGTTAGCCGCAAAGCAATCAAATGGCTTGACCGTTCTTTTGCTGGCTTTGTCGGTCGGCCCATCTTAGCCATAGTTAATGTATAACAATTAGTCGTGAGGCTGTCAAGAGAAATCCGCAATGATTCGGATTTTGCGCGACAAATTCGTGCAAGCAACGAGTTGAGTTCGCAAATTCAGTGAGCATCCACGATGTTACTTCGAATGTGTAACGTAGATTTGTTGAACGGAAACGATTTAGAGAATTTTCCGCAACGAGGGTGGCCGGATGGCCGGAGCCGCACAGCCCCCAAGCCCGTCACCTCCATGGCGAGGCGCAGCGTGGCATCTGAGCACCGAAGTTAAATATTACAGACCCTCCCGGTTTTCTCACCAGACGGAGGACCCGTAAGGCTGGTCCACAGCCTCCACGGGGCGCTTCATGTTTTGAATGGTACCTAGCAAGACTGGGTACAGACCTAGCAAGACTGGGTACAGAGGAACAACTATGTCGGAAAAACTTTGTGGCCGTCGTCCATCCATAGATTGGAGCAAATATTTGCGCGACGGCGAGTCATTAGAACTGAAACAAGGCTACACCGTTGTGGAGCTAAACACCTTGCGCAAACGGAAGTTCGACGCAGAAAAGCGATTGTCGGAAGAGGAGCGTGAACGTCTTCAAGAACAGCGCGAAGAGCAGGCCGAAGAATCAGCGGCACATAGAAAACTTGGCTTGCTGTATTTCAGTGAGATTAAGAGAAACCAGCCTGCCCGATCTGCCGCAGAAGAAATCGAAGCGCATAGGATTTTTCTCCGTGCTTTTGGTGATGAGCCGGACGTGATCGAGGGAGAGACTCTACGTCAACTAGCGAAGCGTGTCTGGGTTCGCTGGCTCCGTGATCAGGCCGATACCAGCGGGGACGCTTGGGCACCTGGACTGAATCCGCAAACGAAAAAGTTCGAGTTCAACGGCTTCACGATCAAGAACGGTGCTGAACCGGGATTTTTTGAATCTGACTGGCAACCGCCAGCCGATTGTAACAACGGTGAAGAGGATCAGCCAATCGATGTCCACAGCTTGGACAATTGGCCGTGGCCGATTGTCAAAGCACCAGAACCCGAACCACAGAAACCGGAAAGATCGCCGGAGCAACAGTTCCAGCAATTCGGTTTTCTGAGGCCAGCCCTCGTTCCATATTCAACAGCGGGCGGCCCTGTTTCGAATTCGAATCTGAACCCGCGATAGCGGCGAGGGAGAAATAAAATGCAGGTTTATCAACGTCAAGAACAAAATGAAAGTCAAAGTTGGCACGGAATCTTTCAGACAGTTGTAAATGGTCAGATTCTCGATGACAACACAGCGAATCGCAAAATCATAGCAGGTTGGGTAGATGAAGCCAGAGGAGAAACTGCCGATGTAATCGGTCCGCGATGGTTCAGAAAGATTCTCCAAGACTCCCCCGCGCTCATTCAGTCCTTGGTTTGGAAGAGCGCAGATGTTTTGGACCCAAAGAAGCGTTCCCAGATTGAAGCTGATGCGTTGGCGCAGTCCCGAAAAGCGTTTAGCTCCGCCGCTCGTCAGTCCAAGGCGTTCGGGGATTCGGAAGCCAACTTCCGTTTTGCCTGTTCTATTCTAGGAACAAATTCGTTCACCGCATACGAACTGGAGACGGCGTGGTTGGCGGGTGCGTTCCAAGGAATGTCTTCTCCGGGTGCGGAAGAGTTAGAGAGTTGGAAGCAGGAACGAATTCTTCAAGAGAACGAATTCCTCAAGAGAGATCAGATAACCCCACACGAGCAGGCACAGGCTAAGGAAATTCGTCAACGCAGGTTTGTGGAGAATCGCCGGTCAGCGGTTCAGGAAGAGCTTGAGCGCCGATTGGTGTTGGGTTATGAGCGCGATGTTGTCTATGGAAATAAAAAACATCCTTTACCGTTTGACTGGAACGGCCAGAGACTTGACGCGGCCTTCATCAAGCGATGCGATCTACAGACAATGAAAATTCTTGTAGCTCGATTCGGAGACGCGCAGTTAACAGCACGCTTGCAGGGCGTAACCCATGCCAGTGCAGTGATTGATCGGGGGGACGGCAAAGGACCGAGGACAGTTGAGGTTGAATTTTTGTAATCAAAGGAGAATTTGAATGAGCACTGCACATTATTTGCACCACTTAGCTAGCCAGCCCCGCCAATACACGGCGGCTGATGAGCAAAAGTTTGCCGAAGCTACAGAGAAACTCAAGGATAGTCGGATGGATTTTTGGACGAATGAGGGATTGAACAAGAACACAGATTTGATTTGGGAATTCTTCCAAAAGAATCGAAATCTTCCGGTGACGATAGAAAATGTCTATCGCGCCGTGGAGCAGCGTAAGACTGATTTCGTTTGGCTCAGTCAAGCGCAGGTTGATTATTTCAAAATCGCTGTGGAAGATATTTCTAAAGCGACGGAATTAGAACACTGGCTGGCAACTCAGGGACAACCCGCCGCGTTGGTTAATTCAGGTGATCAAGCTTTTGAAAACATGGCCCTGCTCTTGGCGGAGTTGAGAGGACGTTCGGTTACTCCCGAAACAATTCACCAAGCCGAGGGCCGCATCAGCTTCAAACCAGGTCGGAAACTCCATTACGTTCCGTTGCCACGTCGTGAGTACTATGGCCGCCACTCAGCAGATGACGACCCGAATCGAAAAGATGGTGTGTTTATCAGAAGAGCCGATGCCAACAAGACCCCGCTAGATTATGCCCGTGAACGTGAAGTAGCCCTGGCGACGAACATAGCTACTCCGCAGCCAGAATCCGTAACCCTGATTGAGGCCCGTGCGAGAGAGGAAGCCGAATCGCTCCACGGCAACACCCACAGCCAAGATGCGCAGTTGGCTCGTATGTTCGTAAATAAATCAGGCGGAGAAATCGACTGGCCTGCCACATTGAGCGCGAGAAAGAATATGCAGGCCCGATTCAGTAACAGAAGCATTGGATAAGGCGGCAAAACTTTTAGCTCCGTCCAAGCTCCTCTCGTTTCCGCCCCAGATTTTGTTTCTTGGGCGTGCCTGATCAATGCGGATGCGGTTTGAGCGAAGACCGAATGCTGAACATGCGGCTGGCAACGCCCAGGTCAATAGCCTAAATAGCGATGCCATCTTCTAGAGGCCGCACGCTTGTGTGGTTGCGCCTATCGAGGGCGGCACAATCGTAAGACAACCAAGAAGCGCGGCGGGTTTGCAAGCCTGTCGCGCTTTCCATTAGAGAGTTTGTTCCAGGATCAATCTGGACAAAAGCACTGAACGTGAATCCTATCGCGTCAGTGCATGGGAGAAGTACATGACAGCAACACAACAGAGGCGCACGCCTCAACAGAAGGACCCGGCTAACTATGACCGACCGCAGGGTGCTTCAGAATCACCATCGCAAGAACGCCACGCAAGCAAACCCGATAAAACCAATCCGAGTTGTGGTGGAACTCCGAAGCCGGAAAAAGATGCTTACGACGTGAAGCACGGTCGATCCGGTGCAACGCATCCAGCCAGCGGAGGCCATGTCAGACCGCAGAAGCTTCACACTCCAGGTCAAACGGCTGAAGAAAGTAATCCTTCAGCGGGACCACACAAGAAGAAAAAGTAATTAATAAGGGCGGCATTTCGGTGCCGCCGAGATTTGTGGCAGGGGCAGCCAACCGCTGAGCCCAGATTTTCTGATGGAGAATTTTTATGAGCCAGGTCGGAAACATAGTTTCAATAAGTTCGGGGACACCATACGGGTGTAGCGCGAATTGTTGGAGTGTCCAATTTTCTTATCTTCTTGATGCCGGAGGCCAGGGAACTGCGGAGGTATACGTCGGCAGTCCCATAGTTCCAAATCTTGGCGGGGTTGTGCCTGTTCCCCCCTGGACTTCTGCTGCGAGCACAATTTCTGTTACGGCGACGGGTGCAGCCGCGCCTGTTTTACTTGCATGCCCGTATGTGGTGCAAAAGACGACTTTCGGTGTGAATGGCTGAGATCACAAAACATCGGGGCATCTCGCTGTGTCACGCCCAAAGCGCCAGTTCCGCAAGGGGCGGCGTATTTGAAGTGGCACCGCAAAGGGCGGAGTCTTCGGACCCGCCCTGTTCTATTTTTGGAGATTTAATCCTACCGAGTTGGGTGCTATGAAAGCACGGTTGAGTTAGAATCTCTTTCCGTGGCCGAGCACAAAGAACCTTCTCAGCTTATTGGAGAATTTCTTAGAGAATTCGCCGTATCAAACTGCTCGAAGAGTGTGAAAAATCCTTGTCGAATTAAGCGGCTATTGATCGACCGCTACGCAGTACCAGCGCGATTGTGATTCAGCGGTTTGACGTTGTGCGGCTCTTCGTGAAGGCGACATTTTTCGTCAATAAGAAACCCTGCTGCGAACGAACCAACAACAGCCGGATTTGCAGTGTCTAACGGCCATTAGCTCATTGGGAAAGTTTCGTCGGCCAAGTCATCGACTCAGTCCATACTTAGTATATGAACGCGATAAGTACGACGCGAAGAGTTCTTCTGCTTAGTTTTGTGATCTCAACTGCGGTTGCCGCACAGACACGACCGACCAAAAAAGATATACCGACCATAGCGAGACTCGCCAATCAGTCAATCGTGTCCATCGTTATGTCAGATGGCAATGGGAAACCAATCGCGCAGGGCAGCGGTTTCTTCGTCAGCAATGACGGCCTGATCGTGACGAATTATCACGTAATCTCCGAGGGCAGTTCGGCTGTCGCCAAACTTCCTGACGGTGCGTTCTATGCTGTCGATGGAGTGCTCAGTTTCAACAAAGGCCGAGACGTTGCAGTCATCAAGGCGCACGGCAAGAACTTCCGACCTCTCACTCTCGGTGACTCAAATCGAGTCCAAGTAGGTGAAGAAGTCGTTGCCATCGGAAATCCTCTTTCGCTCGAATCGACAGTTTCAAACGGCATAGTCAGTGCGGTGCGAACAGTTGCGGATGAGGGCGGGACATTCTTGCAGATCACGGCTCCGATCTCGCCCGGTAGTAGCGGAGGACCGCTGTTCAACATGGCAGGGGAAGTCGTGGGTATCACGACGATGTATCTCAAAGGCGGAGAAAATCTGAATTTTGCGATCCCGATCAATGACGCAAAATTGTTGCTGCGTGGTCACTCCACAATCCAGAAGTTTCCTGACGAACCAGAAACAAAAGAGGCTTCGACCTCGGAAGATAAAGCGGATGAAGAGCGTATGTCCCACATCAAATCCTATGACTCCGAGGCAAGAATTGTGGTCTTCCAATATGGCAATAAATTGTTTCAGGCAAAGGTCAGTCGGTCCCTTTTGTGCGAGGATCGTCCCGTTAGTGAGTTCAACGCTGATAAGGATTGTGAACACATCTCTCCGATAGCTGGCGATTACGTAGGCCAGAGTATTCCCGACATGATATACATGTACTATCATCCGAACCCCGACCACCCTTACCGCGTTTATATGACTGCCACCGGAAGGACTCTCATCGTTCACTTCAAATTGGGGGGTAAGGAGAAAATTGAAATGGAGGATTGGGACGTTCAGAAAATCACAGAAGCCAAGCCATAGGGTTAGCCCTCATAACTCTCAGCGAGCCTTGTTTCTCTCGCGGAGGATTTGAAGCACGACAACCAGTCCGGCCTCCTGTCCCGCTCCCGCAGAATCCCCCAAATAGTACTTGACACAGTTCTGAAAAGGTAATATACTGCCCCAATTGAGCCAGTGCTTCCAAAGCACAACCTAGTGCCAGCGTCAGGGGTTCCGAGTTTCGGCGCAAACTGTTCTGATAGAGGGTGTAAGCCTAACGGACCTACAGAACAGGGTTACGAACGGTAGTGGGGTCTACGTCGGCAGAATTGCCGACCAATCCAAAAGCCCACAGATAAGCCTCAGATAGCAATCCTGAAGCGAGCCGAAATAAATAATTGAAGGCAGAAGCGTCTTCAGAATTCGGCTTGTTCATGCAAACAGAAACAGTAGTTACGTCTCCTGCCCGTGGTGTGCCTCGTCCTCTTGCTTCTGCTTCGGTGTTTTACCCCACACTTAAATCTCCTGCGCCATCAGTTGACACTGCGCAGCCCGGCCCTGCTACTATTCTCTCGCCGCCAATTCGTGTGACTCAAAGAAAGCGAGGAAAGAGCATGAGTCGCAGGAAAGGGCAAAACCCGAAGTTGCGCATTGGTACGCGCACCGATGGGACGAAGTACTTTTACATTCAGTACTGGCTTGATGTTTCGGGAGTTGAAGAGAGAAAGCGTCGTAGAGAAATCCTCGGACCAGTCAGGACGAATGGTCAGGGGTTAACGAAGACAGAAGCGGAGGCAAGGAAAATGCAGTTCTTGGCTGAATTGAACGGACGCAGTTTCGCCGTTCCCTCATCCAAAGTCTTTGCAGACGCCGTGAAGCATTACCGTGAAGTCTTCGCTCCTCGAATGCTCAGAACTTCAACATTCTCGGTTGCAGATGGTCACTTGAAAGCCCATCTCGAACCGGATTGGAATAATGAGCCAGTGGATCACATCACGATAGATCGTGTGAACGAATGGGCTTGGAAGAAGCGGAGGCAAGGTCTTTCTTGGGTGACGGTAAAGAACATCCTGCGAACTATGCAGCGCGTTCTATCGGCGTCCTCGAAAAACCATGTAGTTCCCTTCTCTCAAGATGGTCTAGCTATACCTGAACGGGACAAGCTTCAAATGAAGGTCAAATCACGGACAAACGTTTCGTATTCTTGGGAGCAGACGTTGCGGATAGTCGAGCAGTTAAAATCCATCGATAGTCTGGGTCAAGCGAGGCGAGAACAGTACTCAGTTCTGTTTCTTCTCGCCGCTTCATCTGGTCTGCGCATCGGTGAACTTCTCGCGTTACGCAGTGATGACATCGGCAAGAATACGATTCGTGTTGACGAGTCCTTAGACCGAGCAGGCGTGATCGGGCCGTGTAAGAACGTTGCAGCGTACAGAACAGTCGTCCTGGTCGATGCCGAAGGACAGGCTGCTATGAAGGCGCTGAAACAATTCGCCAAGCACGATGGTCTGGTGTTCCATTCAAAGCAAAATGGGCCGCTAGCGGAAACCACAATTCTCACGCAAGCACTGCATCCCGCCGTTAAAGCACTCAATCTGCCGAAAGCGGGAATGCACGCATTTCGTCGCGGCTGTAATAGGCGATGGGAACTTGCGCGAGTCTCATCGGCAGTGATTCGTCAGCAAATGGGCCACGCTACCGCCGACATGACCGCTCTGTATACGGGCGAAATTCCAGTTGAACAAGTCGCACAACACCTTCAATTGGAGCCAAATGGAGCAGCCGTAGCAGCCTAAAGCGGTAGTTAAGTTGTTTGTTTTGTTGGAGCGGGCGATGGGAATCGAACCCACGTCCGAAGCTTGGGAAGCTTCTATACTGCCATTGTACGACGCCCGCTCATTCCTCTAGTTTGCCGATTATACATAAATACGCGGCTGCTCGTACAGTGCGGCCATTTCCCCTATTTTCCAATTTAAAGCTGCGAACGCCGCCTTTTGGAAGCATTCATCGTCAGTCAGTTGGCCCGCGCCGGCTCCGGAGCCTAGGTCGCCAGCACGCTGATCGAGCGCCCTGCTATTGGTCGCCCTTCCAATAAAGCTGCTCAACATTCCAGAGTACGTAGGGTTCCAAAACCGCTGGATGGAAATTGCCCACCGAGTTTTTTGCGCCGACGAGGATATCCGGGCTCGCTAGAAAAATCATCGGCTGCTGGTCGGCGAGAATCTCCTGTACACGGTCGTAAGATCTCTTTCGTTGCTCATAGCTGGGCGCTGTAAGCTGCTGCTCCATTAGCCGGTCGATCTCCGCCTCCCATGCCGTGGCGGGGTGCGTCTGCGAAGGATTCCAGAGATGCGTTCCTCCGCTGGAGAGCCACACGTTCATATCAGGAGTGGGGTCAGCATCGCCACTCACGAGCCCCTGCACACATGCGTCGTATTCCTTTGTCTGTGTTAACCGGTCGAGGAGCGAACGAAACTCGAGGGGCACAATTTGAACGCGCATTCCGAGCTGCTTCAAATCGTCCTGAAGGAGCGCTGCCATTTTCGTTCGGTCGGCATTCGAGGAACTCGTTAGAATGGAGAACTCCACAGCCTTTCCATCCGGATCGATTAGCACCGAATCTCCGCCCGAAGCGTTTAACCAATGGAACCCTGCCTCCTTTAAGAGCGAACGGGCACGTTCCAGAGAACGCGCCGGGTGCGCTATGGCAGTGTTCACCCACCGGCGGTTTCCCGGAGTGACCGGTCCCCACAGCGGAGCGCCGCGCCCTTGATATACGAGACGCACAATCGCTTCACGGTCGACGGCGGCCGAAACCGCTTGTCGGAACTTTACATCGCGGAACCAGTTCTGCTTCCTGCGCATCTCCGGTGACGCCTGCTCACCGAGATCATTCAAATTGAAGAAAAGAAAGTTGTACTCGAGTCCTGGGCCAGCGTCCGCCATGGTGTAATTCTTCTGCTGCCGCGATAACACAGAAAAATTCTCCGCGCCCAGTTGGCTGATTACATCGGTTTCGCCCGATTGGAATTTCAACACCTGCGCATCTGCGTTGGGGACAAACAAAAACACCAGCTCGCTCAGATATGGCAGCCGTTGCCCCTTAACATCTGTTTTCCAATAATAAGGATTACGTTCCAAAACAAGCCGCTGTCCAGCGACGTACTCTTTCAGTCGGAAGGGGCCGAGACCTGCCCATAGATTTGCTGCCGTTGCTAACGTGCCGTTCTGCGCCAGCTTCTGTTCCTGGTACGGTTTCTCCAGAAGATGCCTGGGAAGAATCGATAACCCGTCGAAAAACCTCTCGCCCACGCCGTAAGTCTTGGCCAGTTGAAAGACAACCGTTTGCGAGTCGACTTTATGCACAACGATCGGCTTCCCGCCCACAATCAAGAGATCCCTCTGCGGAGCGTGAACGTTCTCGTCGAGGTACACCTGAAAACTAAACACAACATCGTCGGCGTCGAGCAACTGGCCGTCCGAAAACTTGATTCCCTTCCGCAAAACCAGTGTGTATTGCAGCCCATCCGGAGAAACCTTCCAGGATTTGGCCAGAGCAGGCTCCGTCAATTGCGTGGCACGGTTGATATGGACGAGGTCGGCCTGCATAAGCGCTATCACTTCACGCGATCGCGCATCGACGGCGATTAGGGGATTCAAGGTCTTTGGTTCGCCACGCAGCGACAACACAAGGCGCCCACCGGGTCGGGCAACTTCTCCCGGGAGTGCGAGCAATTCTTCTTCGTTACTTTTTGTTTGGGGGGAGGCGACGGCAAACTGGGCCCAAGCGAGGCAAAGAAAAATGACACGACTCAACAGCATCCAACCAAGGTGAGCCTTCGCTTTTCTACTGACCACCCCACGCTCCCCAGAACCCACTTTCTATCGTGTACGCCCCACCTCACACGCGCAATGCAATCGCAAGTGCCAGGTATCCTAAGAAGAAAGGCACCGCGCGAACATCCGGGGTATATGCCAGCTGCATAATGAGTGGCCGTTGGCGATTGCACAGCACGGGCCGCGCGATTTCTTGACGGCGGGGCGTGCCTCCGTTAGCGTCAAAAGGTACGGAGCGCCTTCCTACTTCGAGGCGCGCGGTGCGCAGAACACCCTGGGCGGGAGAACCTCGTGAGCAATGCCATCATCACACTGACTACGGACTACGGCACCGACGACCATCTCGTTGGAACCGTAAAGGGAGTCATTCTCAAAATCAATCCGGAAGTAACCATCGTGGATATCACGCATCATGTCACGCCCTTCGATTTGCTCGATGGCGCGTTGGCCATCGGCGCCGCCTATGCGTACTTTCCGCCGAAGACAATTCATGTGGTCATCGTGGACCCGGGCGTGGGAACGGAACGCCGTCCAATTTTGGTGAGCGGCCAGAATCAGTACTTTATTGCGCCGGATAACGGTGTGTTGTCCCTTGTCTACGAACGCGAGCAAAACGTCGTAGTGCGGCATGCCAACGCCGAACATTATTTTCTCCAACCGCTCAGCAAAACATTTCATGGACGCGACGTCTTTGCGCCGGTGGCGGCGTGGCTCTCCAAAGGCTGGCAAACGGCCAGCATGGGCGAAGAGATTCACGATTACAAGAAGATGGCCCTGCCACGGCCGAAGGCTGGAGCGGCGGGCGTCAAAGGCCTGGTGCTGAAAATAGACGCGTTTGGAAATCTGGTAACGAACTTCCGGGCCGAGGATTTGTCCAGCGAGGCGCAGAACGGCGGGGGGTTGAAGTTGCAAGTGGGAACCCATGCGGTTAACCGCCTCGTGGATACATTTGCACACGGTAAGGCGGGCGAACCGATCGCCTATTTTGGGTCAAGCGGTTATTTGGAAATTGGCATCAACAAGGGCAACGCTTCGCGCACCTTGAGCGTAGGCCGTGGAGCACCCGTGGTTCTCACCAACTGACTTCCTGATAACGAAAATCGCTTGCGCCTGCAACCTTACGGATAAATTTACATTTCCGGCCTTTACTAACGTCTGGGTAGTTTCATCCATCTTCGTAGCCGAGCTCATTTTCCTCCACGCAGTGCTGTCTTCTGGCTGAAACTCGGCAAGTGTGCGTGGAAGATTGTCGACTATGTCTGGCTGAGTCTCGCGGCGTTGGGAATATTCGGCGCAGCTGGACAGGCTCGCCAACTCTTCGCAAGCAACACGGATGCGAAAGAGTTCGGCAGTATCGTACGATCCGCGAAGCAGTCATCGCCGGAGCAGCCTCTCGTTTTCACGGCGCCGCTACTGCTGTCTTTCGCGATCGCACTCCGAATTACAAAGGTCACGGGAGAACTTAGATTGGACTATAAACATTTTTCTAGGCAGCGGCTGGGGCCAGTTGCTTTCGCCTTTGCCAGTAGCCCAATGCCGCGAACAGAAGGACAGCAGGCACGCCGGTCAGTCCGCAAACGATAAAGAAAATGCCATAGGCGTGAATAAGGCCGTGTGCGTGGCTCAGGCTTTGGACCATTGCACCGGAAAACCCCTTTAAGATCTTTCCCAGCCAGGCATAGGTTGAACTCAAGAGTGCATACTGCGTGGCTGTGTATCCCAGATTGGTGAGGCTCGACATGTACGCTACAAGCGCAACAGCAGCGAAGCTGAGACTGAAATTGTCACCGACCATGACGACTGCGAAGAGACGAAGGCTCAATCCCCAGAACGCCAGACTCGCGAACGCGGCAGTCGCGGCCGCCTGTAAGATGCCCCCTATGATGAGCGCACGCATGTAGCCTAGCTTCAGGGAGCAGTATCCGCCGGCTGCGATTCCACAAAACGTGGCGATGAGCCCGATGGAGCCGCGTATCGCTCCGACGGTTGGCTTCGCTAGACCGAGATCGACGTAGTAGGGACTCGCCATCGGCCCCATCATGAAGTCCGGTATCCGGTAGAGGCTGATGGCCGCTAACATTACAAGCGCAAGCCAGCCATGGGCGCGGAAGAAAGCGATGAACGGTCCCACAATGGCGTCGAAGAAGCCGTGCGGCGTCCAGAGTTGCCCTGCGCGTTCTCTTTCACTAAGCACGGCATTCGCGCGCTCGGGTTCTTTCGCAAACAGGACGGCCATCATTCCGATGGCCATGCCAGCGCCGTAGACACCGTAGGACATGCGCCAACCCACGGCCGCGGCCACGATGAGGATAACGGAATCCGTAGTCAGGAGTGCCAGGCGGTAGCTGAACTGATAGGCAGACGCGAGGAGTCCTTGTTCATCTCCGTCGTCTGCCGATTCAATTCGCCAAGCATCAACCACAATGTCTTGTGTCGATGAGGCAAACGCGACGATGAGCGCAAAAGCGCCAAGGCGGCCGAGCCCGAATTTGGTGCCGGTTCCGCCCATGGCGGCGAGCGCCAGCCCGACGACGATCTGGGAGAACATCATCCAACCGCGCCGATGGCCAAGCCGCTTAAACAATGGCAAGTCGACGCGATCCATCAGGGGCGCCCACAGAAACTTAAGCGAATAGGCAATGCCTACCCAGGAAAGAAACCCGATCGCCGTCAGCGAGGTGTGTTCATCGCGAAGCCAGTAGCCGAACGTATTGCCGACCAGATAAAAGGGGAGGCCTGAAGAAAACCCGAGCAGCAGCATCGCTAACGTTTTGGGCCGCAGGTAATCGGCGATCCGATTTTTTTGAGGACTCACGTGTTCATTGTCTATCGGAGCCCTTACGAAACTCAACGCTCATACCACCGAATCTTGTCTATGCTGGTACTCTGGTCGGCTTGCTACGTATCCGCCGCCGCGGCTTTCGATGTACGAGCAGCCGTCTCGGCGCTCGCGGTAGCCTCCGCGGTCTTCTCTTCATTCGCCGACCGGATTCGTTGAATCTTCACTCGCGCCACGCGCCGCCCATCCATTTCCACGACAGTAAACCGAAACTGGCCGAATTCGAAGCTTTCTCCACCTCGAGGAATAAAACCGAGCTGATCCAAAACGAATCCGCCGACGGTCGCGTACGCCGGATCTTCTGGCAAGGTGATGTTGTACTGCGCGTCCAAATCGCGGACGTTCAACGCCGCGTCAAAAATAACCGCACCGTCGGCCAGGGTCAGCGGACGCTCGACCACGTCGAATTCGTCGTGAATCTCGCCGACCACTTGCTCCATGATGTCTTCGAGCGTCACGAGGCCTAGGATGCTGCCAAACTCGTCGACCACCATGGCCATCCCGATGTGCCGCGTCCGCAGTTCCATCAACAGCTCACTCGCAGGCTTCGTTTCCGGCACGATGAGCACTTCGCGCAGCACGCGCCGCAGGTCGAACGGAGGCGGCGGAAGATTTTCTTCCACGCGCCGCTCGCGGTCGAGCAGAATCCACAGCATATCTTTGATGTGGACGAACCCGAGAACATGATCGCCTGAACCGCGATACACGGGGATGCGAGACCGTTGTGAAGTGGCGAACACCCGCATGACGTCATCCATGGTCGCTTCCACCGGAAGCGTATGCATGTCCGGACGAGGCACCATGATCTCGCGGACCTGCACTTGTCCAAGTTCGATGGCGCTCACGATGAATTTCTCTTCGCCCGGCGCAATCAGCCCGCGTTCGCGCGCCTGCCGAATCTGGATTTGTAGTTCTTCCGTAGAGTGAGCGGCGCCGTGACTCTGCGGCGAAGAAACACCCATGGCCTTTACGATGAAACCCGACATGCCATCCAGCAGGTCGATGGCCCAGCGAAAAGTCTGTAGAAACCACTGGAACGGCAGAGCGACGAGAAGCGCGACGCGCTCCGCCTTCGCCAGGCTGACAGTCTTCGGCACCAACTCACCCAGCACGACGTGCATCGCACTCAGCAAAGCGAATGCGCAAGCCAAGGCAACAGCGTGAGCGACAAACGCGGTTCGCGTGCCCGCAGTCCCGTGCCAAATTTGCTGCAACGCCGTCGCGAGAGTGGCTTCGCCGAGCGCGCCAATGGCCAAGCTCGTCAGCGTGATGCCGACTTGCACGCCGGATACGACGCGGTGCAAATCCGCCAGCAAACGCTCGACGACGCGAGCGCGGATATCGCCTTTGGCAACGAGCTGGCGGACTCGCGAAAGCCGCACGGCCACAAGGGAAAACTCCGCAGCGGCAAAAAAGCCGTTAAGGGCGACCAGCGCCAGCACACCGATCAACCGCACTGCAAACATAGTTTCTCAGGGATCCCCTAACCGCATTGTAGCAGCACCCGAGGCGCGCGGGAGGCGGGCGTGCCTTCTCTACACACGCGTAATCGTGACGAAAACATCTTCTCCGCTGAGCGCCAGCTTTACTCCGCCGTTCTGAGTTGGGCTCAATTCCAGCCGCTCCGCGAGTAGCTCGTTGCGCAGGAACGCAGCGTGCGTGGTGATGGCTTCCGCGATGCGAGGCGACGCGGAATAGCTGACGGCAATGCGGTCGGAAATATCAAGGTTCAAAGCCTTGCGCTGGTCTTGCAACATGCGGTTAAAGTCTCGCGCCAAGCCTTCTTGCAAGAGTTCCGGCGTGAGCGCGCTGTCGAGCGCCAGAAAAGTTCCCTGCTCGACGCTACCCTTCAAGCTTTCCGGCCCTCCGACCGTCTCCCAGCCTTGAAAATCGAACTCCATCTTGATCTCATCCGGCGCCAACTCGAAGGTTTGGTCAGCCACCTGGAGGGAATACGGCTGGCCCTTTAGAACCACAGCAGGGTCAGCTGCCGCCAACCCTGCTCCGATCTCTTTCAGGTGTCGTCCCGCTCGTGGCCCAATCTTTTTTGCGTCGGCCTTCAGGCGTATCGCTCCAACCACCTTTTTATGATCAATCAGCTCCAACTTCTTAATGTTTGTCTCTTCCAGAATCTGGCTGACGTAATCCGGATTATCGAGAACTTTCTGGTCCCCCTCATCTCTCGGCAGCACATATAAGGTGCTTAACGGCTGCCGGATCTTAACTTTGCTCTGCGTTCGCAAACTGAGAGCCTGGTTCTTGATTCGAATCACTGCTTCGATGCTGTGCTCGAGCGCTTCGTCGATGAGCGATGTGTTCACTTGCGGATACTGGGTCAAGTGAACGGATCCCGGCGCCGATGTGTCGACGGAGCGAACCAGATTTTGGTAGATGTCCTCCGTCAAGAATGGCAGCGCCGGCGCCATTACACGAGTGACGGTAGTCAAAACCTCGTAAAGAGTTTGATACGCGTCCAACTCGCTTTTCCAGAAGCGTCGCCGCGAACGGCGCAGATACCAGTTGGAGAACTCCTCGTCAAAAGCCTGGAAGGCTTCGATCAGCTTGTAGTGCTCGTAATTCTGGAAGGCGCTGTTGGCTTCGGCCACAAGCCGCTGCAGTTTGCTCAAGACCCACCGATCCAATTCATTGGTGACCGGAAGAGCGGCGCCACCTGGCTTCCATCCATCCGCTCCTGCATACATGACGAAAAAGCTGTAACAGTTCCAGAAGGTCAGGAGCTTGCGCCGGGCATCGCCATCGATGGTTTGACCAGCGTTCGCGGCGGGATGAAGGTCAGGAAAGTTGAGATTCTGCGCGGTCTTCTGCTCCGTATAAATGTAGCGCATCACCTCTGCGCCCAGCGCCTCCGCCGCTTCATCAAACGCGATCGAATTCCCCTTGGACTTGTGCATCTCTTCGCCGCGCGCGTCGCGAACGAGTGCGTGCCCCAAGAGCGCCTTGAAAGGAGCGCGCCCGTCCATCATCGCGCTCATCGCCAGCATGGAATAAAACCAGTTGCGGAACTGCCCCGGAAAACTTTCCAGAACCAAGTCTGCCGGAAACCACTTCTCCCAGTAAGCTTTGTCCGTCGAATAGCGCATCGTGCTGAAGGGCACAATGCCCGCGTCCAGCCACGGATTGCCGACGTCTTCGATCCGCACAGCCAAACCGCCGCACTTCTCGCAACGGATCTTCACCGCGTCGATGTATGGCCGGTGCGGAGAATTGCCTTCGAAGACTTCCCAACCTTCAACCGCTTTTTCCTTCAACTCTTCTCTGCTGCCGATCACAACAAAGTGATTGCAATCACCGCAGACCCAGATCGGCAGAGCGAGTCCCCAGAAGCGTTTCTTGGAGATCATCCAGTCGCTCATATTGCGAAGCCAGTCCTGCTCGCGCGCTTCGCCCTCTGGAGGAATCCACTTGATGTTCGGCACCACGCGCTGGATGCGATCCCGCCAATCCATGCGAATGAACCACTCGTCGACGGGCCGGAATACCAATTCTTCTTTGCACCGCCAACAGTGCGGATACACGTGCGGATATTTCTCGCGCGCCACGAGCATTCCCGAAGCCTTTAGCGCGGCAATTACGTCGTCCGCCACTTCGTTCGCAGTTCGCTTCGTAAACTGCCCAAATCCGTCAAGAAAAACGGAGCTGTCGTCCAAGGGCGCGATGAACGGAAGACCGTTCTCTTTGCCAAGCTGCTGGTCTTCCGCGCCGCAACCAGGCGCGATGTGCACGAGCCCCGTTCCTTCGGTTTCGCTGATTTCCTTCCAGGCAATGACGCGGTGCGCTTCCGCAGCGCTCTTCCCGCCGCCGGTTTCGCCGTAAGGAAAAACGCCGCCCGCGGTTTTCTGCGCATGGAGATCGTCAAAGGGACCTTGATAGGTGAGACCTAGAAGCTCTTTGCCGGGAAGTTCCTCGACCACCTCGACGCCGCCGCTTCCTTTCAAAATAGTCCGGATCGAGGGCAGCTTGTGTGTCTCATGCTTCCCTTCCACTTGCAGGTCCTGCAAGCGTTCGTGCTCGAAGTTCCCTTTCGCAACATAATAGAACCAGTCCCCGTGCTTGACCTTCAGGTACGTCATCTCCGGATTTACGGCAACGGCGACGTTCGACGTCAATGTCCACGGAGTCGTCGTCCAAATCAAAAGCGCGGTTCGTTCCTGCCCTTTAATCGGGAAACGCACAAAGACCGAAGTGTGCGTCGTAATGCGGCGCCCTTCGGCCACCTCCATCTGCGAAAGCCCCGTCCCGCAGCGACCGCACCAGGGCATGACGTCGTGCCCGCGGTAAATGAAGCCTTCCGAGTGACATTTCTTCAGAAAAGACCAGATGGTGTAATTGTTCTCGTCAGAAAAAGTAAAGTAGCTGCCGCCGTACTCCGCGGATCCTAGTTTCCGTACAATCTCGCTGGCCCGCGCCGTCTCCGTATGGCCGCTCGGCAACTTTGCAGTCACAACACGATCTCCGTCCGCCAACGCGTCCCGCAATGCAATCAGGACTTTGGGATCATCCCAATCGCACCAATAACCCAACCGAATGGATTGCTCCGTCTGCCTCGCCGCATAAGTCAGCACGCGTTCCTTGCATGCGCGCACAAATTTCTCGATACCGAACTCGCGAATCTCGCGTTTCGTCTTCAGCCCCATGCTCTTTTCGACTTCAACTTCGACCCACAATCCCTGGCAATCGAACCCGTTCTGATTGCGCAGCGCGCAACCACGCATCGCGTTGTACCGCTGGTACATGTCCTTCAGCGATCGCCCCCATGCGTGATGCACACCCATGGGATTATTCGCGGTGATCGGTCCATCCAGGAAGGACCAACGTGGACCGCTGGCATTCTGCTCGCGAAGCCTTTGAAAAATTTGATTCTCCTCCCAGAAACGCAGAATCTCGCGCTCCATGGCAGGAAAATCGGGCACTCTCGGCACTGGTTTGTACATGCTCATCGTCGTATCCAACTAGATTATCACAGCCGCCAAGCGCGCCTCCCCGGTTGCACGCTCCCAGCGCGTCCACTAAACTCAAGTTTTACCCTCAGCGGCCGGGAGACTGCTTGCGGACCATCCTTCGGATACTCATCTGGACATCTACTCTAGTTGTCGTCGTCGCGGGTGCGGTGGCTTGGTGGTTCATCTATAGGCCGCTTCCCCAACTCGACGGCTCCATCTCCCTTCCCGGCCTGCAAAAAGAAGTCACCGTCGAGCGCGACAACTGGGGCGTGCCGCACATCCGCGCCTCTTCCCTCGAGGATGCCGTCGAAGCCCAAGGCTATGTGATGGCGCAGGATCGCCTCTGGCAACTGGATCTAATGCGCCGCGATTCCCGCGGCCAGCTCTCTGAAATTGTCGGTCCGCTCGCCCTCAAATCCGACGAACAATTTCGTACATTCGGTTTTTCCCGTGCTGCCGAACGCGACTTCGCCGCCATGGACAAAGATTCGCAGAAGCTGATGGAAGCCTACGCCCGCGGCGTAAACATTTTTATCGAACAACACCAGGGCAGTTTGCCGCTGGAATTTACGCTGCTGAAATACAAGCCACAGCCTTGGCAGCCCACGGATTCTCTCGTCATCGCGGGCTACATGTACCAAACGCTGACCGATACCTGGGAGCGCGAGTTGGACCGTGCGAAAGTCCAGGAGCGCGTCGGCGCAGACCGTTCGAAAGAATTATTTGCCCCAGACGCCCCGATGGACCATTTCGTCATCGGCGATCCCGAAGTGCCCAATGACGGCTCGCAAGCATCTCGTGTGAATCCCGACGACGAGGACGATGACGACGACATGCCCACCGACACCGTCCTTAAAGCTTCGGGGCGCGGCGCTAACAGCATCCGCATGCCCGAAACTTTCGCGGATCTCACCTCCGCTCTGTGGCCTTCGATCGAAGGCTACCTCGAAGAAACGCAAAGCGAAATTCGCCAAGGCCTGGGCAGCAACAACTGGGTCGTCAGCGGTTCACATACTGCAACAGGAAAGCCTCTTCTGGCCAACGACACCCATCTCGAGCTATCCGTCCCGCCGATCTGGTATGAAATTCATCTCACCGCGCCTGGATACAACGCGAAGGGATTCACTCTCCCCGGCGCACCGCTCATCGTTATCGGCCACAACGACCGTATCGCCTGGGGCTTCACGAACAACGGCGCCGATGTGCAGGACCTGTACATCGAAACCTTCAATCCAGCCGCGCCAGACGAATACCGCGTAAAGGGTGCGTGGGCCAAGGCGCAGGTTTTTGATGAAGCCATTCGCGTCAAAGGACAACCGGACGAACACTTAAAGGTTGTCGTGACACGTCACGGCCCGGTTGTGCACCAGGAAGGCGATAAAGCCTATGCCCTTCGCTGGACCGCGCTCGAACCCGGTGGCCTGGGAAACACATACAACTGGCTCTCCACCGCGAAAAACTGGCACGAGTTTCGCGACGTTATAAAACGCGTTTGGGGCCCTGGTCAAAATGCCGTTTACGCCGACGTTGACGGCAATATTGGCTACATCATGGCCGCGCGCGTCCCCATTCGAAAGAAAGGCCATGGCGAAGTTCCCGTTCCGGGGGATACCGACGACTACGAGTGGACGGGCTACATTCCCTTCGACCAACTTCCGCAGGCGCTGAACCCAGACAGCGGCCTAATCATCACTGCCAATGCCCGGGTCGTCGGACCCAACTACAAACCCTATCTCACCGACCGCTGGGAAGAGCCCTATCGCGCCGCTCGCATCTACGATCTCCTGCACGATAAGACCGACCTTCGTCCCATCGACATGCTGAAAGTCGAAACCGACACCTACAGCTATCCGCACGCTTTTCTCGCGGACCAAATGTCTGCCGCCGCGAAAACTGCCCCGCCAAAGGATCCCCGGGCCAGGAAACTTGTGGACGCTCTTAAAGACTGGAACGGAATCGCCGACGCCGATTCCTCTCTGGTATCTTTTCTGGTGATGGCGCGCCGCGCCGCTTTGGACCTGATCCTCGAGCCTTATCTTGGAAAAGACACCAACCTTTATAGCTGGCGCAGCACAGCGTTCCTGCAAAAAGTCCTGACCGACCGCCCCGCAAAATGGCTTCCTCCTGCCTACAAGAACTACGACGAATTGCTGGCCGCAACCGCTGACCGCGCTGTCACTATGCTCGCGGAGCAAACAAAGAGTGAACTCATCAATGACTGGCAGTGGAAAGAACTAAACTCTCTCGACATGCTGCATCCCATCGGCCGCGAAGGCTTCCTCAAACGGCTCCTCAGCATCACCGGCAAGCCGCAGTCAGGCACCGGCTACAGCGTCCGCGCCGCGACAAAACGCCATGGCCCTTCCATGCGCTTCATCGCCAATCTCGCCAACTGGGACGACTCCATCCTCCTCCTTCCCGCTGGAGAATCCGGCCAGGTCGGCAGCGGGCATTACACCGATCAGTTTTCCTATTGGTATGAAGGCAAACCAATCGTTGCTCCCTTCAGCGATGCCGCGGAAGCAAAGGCGCGCAGGCACACGCTCAAGCTAACGCCTTTTTGGTGATTCGAAGCGATTTCATTCCGACATGCCCGAACTTCCCGAAGTAGAAGCCGTCGCCCGAACGCTGCGGCCCTTGGTCGAGCAGCGAAGGATTCGCTGCGTCCACGTTCTGCACTCCATCGCGACTAAGCCGCAAAGCCCCTCGCAAATTGCGCGAATGGCAGAGGGGCAACGCATTCAGTCGGTCCAAAGAAAGGGCAAATACCTTTGGCTTCAACTGGAGCGCGGCATCATCACTCTTCATTTCAAGCTCGACGGCCAGCTATTGTGGTTCCCCAATGCTAAGAAAATGTTTGAGGTTGCCAATCAGAAAGAGGCGGGAGTCCACGTCGACGTCGCCTTCGAACTCGACAAAGGTGTTCTCGGTTTCGCCGACGGGCGTCATTTTGGACGTGTCTACGCCTATGCATCCGAGGCGGCTTACCCCTCGCTAGCTCAATTAGGCGTGGACGCAATTTCGCCCGATTTCACAGCCTCCAGACTCACCGGCCTGCTTGCTGCCTCGAAACGTCCGCTCAAGGAATTCTTGCTCGATCAAACGCGTGTCGCCGGCATTGGTAACATCTATTCCTGCGAATCGCTCTGGCACGCGCGCCTGCACCCGCGCCGCCGCGCAGACTCGCTAACCTCCTCCGAAGCCCGCCGTCTCCACAAAGCGATTGTTTCCGTTCTCGCGCGTGCCTTAGAATGCTGTCTGCACCCGCCGCCCGATTTTCGCGACGCAACGTGGTGGTTTCAAGGCTTGGAGAAAATTCTTCGCGTCTACGACCGCGAAGGAAAACCGTGCCGCCGCTGCGGGAATCCGATCCAACGCATCGCGCAAGGCGGCCGGTCGACATACTTTTGTGCGCACTGTCAAAAATAAAATCCAAGGACGCAGGCCGATCGCGTGAATTCACCCGCCCCCAAAAAACCCGAGCCGTCCAAAAAGCCCGATTTTGAGCGCTCCCTTGCTCGCCTCGAAGAGGTCGTTCGCCGCCTGGAGAGCCCGCAGCTTTCGCTCGACGACGCCATGAAACTCTTCGAAGAAGGCGTAGCCCTTTCCCGCGAATGCCAAAAGCAACTCGAAGAAGCCGAAGGCCGAGTCGAAATTCTTCTGAAAAAAGCCGACGGCAAGCTCGCTGCCGAACCGTTCGATCCCGAAGGCGAGAGCGAATCGTGATGGCGCCACCTCTCTCTTCGCCCGCGATCCTCCCGTGACAATGAAGCTTCCCCTTTTTTTTGAAGAAGACCGCGTCGAGGTCGATGCATCCCTCGATCGCATGATGCCTGCGGAAACCGCGCCCCCGCCCTCCATCCACCAGGCCATGCGCTACAGCGTCTTCGCCGGAGGAAAGCGCATCCGCCCCATTCTCTGCCTGGAAACCGCCCGCATCTTCGATGTGAACGTGGCCCCCGCGCACTATCCCGCCTGCGCCATCGAATTCATCCACACCTACTCCCTCATCCACGACGACCTTCCCGCCCTCGACAACGACGACCTCCGCCGCGGCAAGCCCACCAGCCACAAAAAGTTTGGCGAAGCCGCCGCCATTCTCGCCGGCGACGCTTTGCTAACGCTCGCGTTCGAAACCATCGCCGCCACGCCTGTCGACGCCACCCGCCGCGTGGCCATGCTGTCAGAAATCTCCGCCGCCGCAGGCACGATCAACGGCATGGTCGGCGGACAAGTCGCCGACCTCGAAGCAGAAGGCAAACGCATCACTTCCGAAATGCTCGAATACATCCACCGCTCGAAAACCGCCGCTCTAATTCGCGCGTCCATAACTTCCGGCGCCCTCTGCGCCGGTGCCTCGCAAGAGAATGTTGCCCGCCTCCGAAGCTTCGGGGAATCACTCGGCCTCCTCTTTCAAGTCACCGACGATATTCTCGACGTCGAAGAAACTTCCGCCGCCCTGGGAAAAACCGCCGGAAAGGACGCCGCCCAACAAAAGGCCACCTACCCCGCCGTTCACGGCCTCGAACGTTCTCATCAAATCGCCAACGAACTCGCCGCGAAAGCCATCGCCGAACTCGCGCCCTACGCCGACCGCGCCTCGCGCCTCCGCGAAATCGCCGAATACCTGGTCCAACGCCGCGCCTGACGCGCTCCCCTTGCCATGAAGCCGAAACCAGGACACACCCGCCTCGACCTAGCCCTCGTCGAACGCGGCTTAGCTGAATCCCAGCAAAAAGCCCAAGCCATGATCCTAGCCGGCGAAGTGCGCGTAGATAATGTGCCTGCACAAAAAGCCGGAATGCCTGTGGCAAGCGGCGCTCAGATTGAGCTAACCAGCCGCCACCTGAAATACGCCAGCCGCGGCGGCCTAAAGCTCGAAGGGGCTCTGCAAGATTTTTCGATAGTCCCGGACAGCCTCGTTTGTCTCGATGTAGGCAGCTCCACCGGCGGCTTTACAGATTGTCTCCTGCAGCACGGCGCTGCTCGCGTCTACGCCGTCGATGTAAACGTCGCCCAGCTCGCCTGGAAACTCCAGCGAGACCCGCGTGTGGTCGCCATCGAGCGCAACGCCCGCGAACTAAAACCTGGCGATATTCCCGGACCGGTGGACCTCGTTGTTGCAGATGTCTCTTTCATTTCCGTTTGCAAAATACTCGGTCCTGCTGCCGCATGCGCCAAGCCAGACGCGACTCTTCTAATTCTCATCAAGCCCCAATTCGAGCTCCGCCGCGAAGACGTCGGCCCAGGCGGAATCGTTCAAGATCCTCGCCTCCACGAAAAAGCTATCGCCAGCGTCCGAAAGTGCGCCGAAGATGTGAGCCTCACCATCCTCAAGGTCCTGCCAAGCCGACTGACCGGTGCCGAGGGCAATCAAGAGTTTTTTCTCCACGCTCGCAAAGGAGTCCTGAAGTAGAATCCCAGACAATCATGCAGCCATCTCCACTCTTCAAGACCATCGGCGTCATCTCGCGTCCGCGGCGCGCCAACCTTTCCGCCGTCGTCCCGCAACTTCTCCAGTGGCTCGAAGCTCGCGGCCTCCGCGTTATCTACGACGAGGAAACCGCCTCTGCCCTGCCCAATCCTTCCAAAGCATTCACCCGCGAGGAACTTGCCGACCAGGCGCAAATCCTCCTCGTCCTCGGCGGTGACGGCACTCTGCTGGCAGCCGCACGCGTAGCCGCTCTGCGTTGCATTCCGATTCTGCCCATCAACATGGGGAGTCTGGGCTTCCTTACAAGTTTCACGGTCGAAGAACTCTATCCTGCCCTTGAAGAAACACTTGCGGGAAGATCTTCCATGAGCGAACGCGTCATGCTGCAGGTCGAGCACTTGCGCGCCGGGGCGGTCCTGGATCACCAGTACGTACTGAACGACGCCGTCGTCAACAAAAGCGCCCTGGCTCGCATGATCGAACTGGAACTCTTCATCGATGGCGACTTCGTCTGCCGCTACCGCGCCGACGGCCTGGTTCTCGCCACCCCCACCGGCTCCACCGCTTACTCCCTCTCCGCCGGCGGCCCCATCGTTCACCCGGCCGTCGAAGCCTTCGTAATAACTCCGATCTGCCCCCACACGCTCACCGACCGTCCCGTCGTCGTCCGCGATTCCTCCAATATCGAAGTCAAGCTGGCAGGAGACGCCGAATCGGCTTTCCTAACCTTGGATGGCCAAAAAGGTATTCCCATGGCATCTGAAGATCGCGTTCGAGTCACGCGTTCCCCCAAATGCCTCAAACTGATCCAGCCGCCGAAGAAGTCGTATTTTGAGATTTTGCGGAACAAACTGAAGTGGGGCGAAGTGTAGTTTTCGGAGTGCGGCAGCTCTGCTGCCGCTTTTCTTCAGCGACTCGCGCGAGCCGATACTGCAGACCACTAAGTGAGTGCCAAGTTCAAATTCTCGATGGCCTCGTCGATCTCCGCAGTATTCTTGTACCCGACCGTAACGCAATCAACCCCCGCGTTCCTGAACGCGAATCTCATTGCCTCCTTGCGGTCCTCACGATTAAACGTCCCCTCTCCCACAAGTTTCATGCTGATGACGCCCATTCCTGCCTTGTGTGCCTGCTGGACGTGTGTGACAACCTCGGGAACGTTGCCCAGTCCGTCGGTGCCATAATCCTCGGCGTCCATTCGGACGCCCTTGTGATTCATCCGGATCATCGCGACGTCGAGCCACTTGTTTCCAGGCACTTGCCGCAACGCGGGAAGTCCGTGAACCGACGCGCCGTGACTTACGATCGCCTTCTTCGACTGTGCCTCCAGAATTCCATCCTGCCACTTGCTCGTGTCTACGGGCCAAGTCGCGCGTATGTTGCCAGTGCAACAGCATGATGTCGAAGTATTCGGTATTCGCAAGTTTGCGCAGCTCGTCGAATTTCTCTTGCGGATTCACGCCTTGCCGCGTCGTCACCTTCGACATAATCCGATAGCTATCGCGTGGAATGCCCTTCATGCGCCACTCCCAGCATCCTGTGCATCTCGCCGTAAGACTCGGCCGTCTCGAAGAAGCGAATCCCGTTGTCGTACGCGTAGCGCACCAGCCTCGTAAACCCGTCTTGTCCCAACTCGCGCTGCACCTGCCCGCTGAAGCTGCCCGTGCCAAACGCCAACCGTGTCACCGCGACTCCAGATTTTCCTAGCGTTACCCAATCGGTCGCAGTCTGGCGCCCGGCGCTCAGCGGAAGGCTCCCCGTAACGGCCAGCGCCCCAGCGGCGGCTCCAGTTTTCAGAAATTCACGTCTGCTGTAGTGAGCCACGGATGCACCTCGAATCTGGCGAAGGATAGCGCCAGTGTAATGGAGCGAAGATGCCGCTTCGGCGGCGGGCGAATGGCTGTCCGAAAGCCATAACACGACAATCCTATTACGAAAGTCGAGTATCAGGTATACCAGATGCGTTGAGCGCGACCGGGACAATTGTCCGATAAGCCGCGGGCACTGACTTCTTCATTCCTAGTAAAAACTCATTGACACAGTCATGCCGTCGGTGGTATTCTTTCCTTCGGAGAATCAGACCCAATCGAACTTTGCTGCCGCCTTTTCGGGCGGCTATTTTTTTGCCTTCTCGAACCTTAAAGCACTCCCTTAACGCTCGACACTCCGGTCCGATCTTTCCCTCGGCTCTCTAAGCGCATTTCGAGTCTCGTATTTCGAATTTCGAGTTTCGCCTTTCGCGTTAGCACAAATCCAATTCTAAGAGGCTTCCATGACGAATACGAATTCCAGCACTGGTCTCGCCACGCGCTGCCAGTTTCACTTCTCCGACGGCCGCACCTGCCGCATGTTGCGCAGCCCGGCCCATCCTGTCTTCTGTGCCTTCCATGCCAGGCAAGAGTTTCAACTCCTCGAGCCCCAGCGCCTGGGCGGCGAGATTTCCGCCTCCCTTCACGGCGATTTCCTCACCGCCACCGACATCAACCACGTCCTCGGCAAACTCTTTATCGCCGTCGCACAGGACCGTGTCCCTCCTCGCAAAGCCACGGCCCTCGCCTTCCTCGGCCAGGTTATGCTCTCTTCCCTCCCTCACGTCAAGCAGGAGTTCCCCTTCCACTACAATTTCGAGCAGTGGAACGAGACCCTCAACAACGCCGTCCCCCTCTCCCCTCCCCCGGCCCTCACCGTTTCCAACTCCTCCCCCGAACGCCTCCCCGCGCTCCCCGAGACAGATGCCCCCGAAGAAGAATAACCATTCATCCCCATTGCGGTCGCCTAGGCCGATCATTCTGCTGGTTCAGCGTGAAATGGAGAGTTGGAAGCGGACATGCCAAAGTATCAGACCGGTTCATACGTTCCTTACGGACGGTTGCTAGCGGACCGCCCTGTTTCAACTTCCGGTTGGCCCGTGATACTTCCGCAGTGGGCAACGGCAAACAGAGTAAGGCAATGAGCGCTGACAGAGAGCCGCACGACTATTGCGGGAGACCCGTTTTATAGAGAATGGCTTTGTGGCGCGGGTCAGGGCTGTAGGGGTCGTATACTGGAGCGCCTTTACATCGATAACTGCTTGCCTTTAACAGTGGAATTATTTCGTCAGCTTGCCTTTTTCATTCTGAGCTGCAAGCCCATTTCGTATTGCCGCTTCAAGCGTATCGATGTTTATATCCTTTAGAGCTTTAAACCGAATGCAATATCCGGTCACGCTCGCCTTGCCTAGTTTTTTCCCATACGTTTTGGCTAAGTACTTCTTATCTTTGAGACCAAGAATATAGACAGAGATTCCGGTTTTGTTTCCGCTCACACCAATTTGAAAAAACTCTCTACTTTTTCCATTGGCATATTTTATTGTGTGAAATCCATATCCAATCGTAGGGTTGGAAACAGTATGATTTTTGCTGTCTTTACCATCGAAGAACCATAATTTGCATTCTGGTGACACTTGAAGTGTGAGCCGATGCAACTCTCGCATGTCACCGCGTTTTGGCTCCGGTTGGCTGGTAATATACTTCTTGATTTGTTCTTGTACGTTCATATGTTCTGCTCCCCAGTTGCGCGCACGAGATTGTACGACGTTTAATCCTTTTGAACCGCTCCCATTCTCTGTCACACCGGATACTAGGTTTTGGGTCACCTTCTCCCCCTTGCAAAGGCGGGCGGCCCTGACCGTTGAGGTCACTCGACCGCGAGGGCGCCCCGCAAACCGTTGTTGCGTGGGGGCTTTTCAGAATTCCCAAAGGCTTGAAATGTGTGGAGCGCTGAGAAGCGGGCAGAGGGGCTGGAGTACATGCACCCCAAGCCGAGTTCACATTCCGGACGTATTGTCGGCAACCCTTCCTTTACAGGATTGGGGAAGAGTTGCCCGTCACCCGGGCACAAACTGGAGTTTCCCTCTTCCGCCGAGCGGACTTCGACATTTTCAGCAAGGTGAGATGCTGGTCGTATGAGTACAGCGCAATGCCGATAAAGGGGAGGCGAACTATTCGTAGCGCAGTGCGACCATAGGATCCACGCGCATTGCGCGGCGCGCCGGGATGTAGCAAGCCGCGAGGGCAACGAGTGCGAGCAAGATTGCGACACCCGCGAATGTCGCGGGGTCCGTCGGTTTCACCTCGAAAAGCAGACTGGCCATCAGGCGAGTCAACGCAAGCGCTCCTGCAATTCCGGAGGCGATGCCGAAGAGGGCGATTTTCGCTCCATCTCTCATAACGAGCCGCAGTACGTCGCGTCGCTGCGCTCCCAGCGCAGTCCGTATGCCGATCTCATGCGTTCGCTGGTTCACGGCATAGGCCATGGCGCCGTAGATTCCCACCGCAGCCAAGATCAACGCGAGCGCGGCGAAGAGTCCGAGGAGCAGCATGTTGAAGCGCTGCTGCGCAAGCGACACAGCTATGAGCTCGTCCATGGCGTGCACGTCGCTCACGGGAATCTGGCCGTCCAGGCTCCAGATCTGCTTCTTCACTTCTTCAACGAGCCCAGGAGACGCATCCCGAGCCCGGATGGCGAGCGTCATAAATCGTCTCCAGCGCTCGTCGTTCTGCGAAAAAGGGGTATACACAGCGGGATCCGTCGGTTGATTCAATCCTGAGTGTTTCACGTCGGCCACCACGCCGATGACGGTCATCCATCGCGGCGGCCCTACGTCGCCCGCCCAGCAGATGCGCACGCCGATTGGGTCTTCATGTGGGAAGAATTCCCGCACGATTTCTTCGCTCACAATGGCGACGCGTGGCTGCCCTTCGCGGTCCAACGGAGTAAACTCGCGACCTGCGCGCAGGGGAATCTGCATCACGTGGAAGTAATCGCCCATCACGGAAAGGGTTTGCACTAGCGGCTCACCTCCCACCGCGACCGGCGGGCGTCCGTCGATGACCAAACGGTGGCCTACATAATTGCCGCCGAGGGGTATATCACTCACCATCGCCACTTGCACGCCCGGCACAGTATCCAAGCGCGTGAGCAACTCGCGGCGGAACTGGGTTTGTTTAGGGATTTCTCCGTACCGCGTCTCAGGCAATTGGAGATACATCGTTATTACGCCCGAAGAATTGAAACCGGGGTTGACCGAGCGCAGCCGTGAGAATCCTTTGATCAACAAACCGGCTCCCACTAGCAGCACCAAGGCAACCGCCAGTTCCGATATGACCAGAATTCTCCGTATGCTATGCCCCATGGTGCTCGCGGTTGTGCTCCGCCCGCTCTCTTTCAGGGCCCCGGCAACATCCGCGCGAGCCGCGATCCACGCCGGCGCCATTCCGAACACCATGCCGGTCAGCACCGAGACCACGAGGACGAACAGCAGCACCCGTGTATCCATGTGAATCCCGCTCAGCCGCGCCAGGTTCTCCGGCCTCAGGGCCAGGAGCATGCTCGTGCCCCACTGCGCGAACAGCAATCCGGCCGCACCGCCGAGGACCGACAACAGTGCGCTCTCTGTCAGCGTTTTCCGGATGAGCCGGCCGCGTCCCGCGCCCAGGGCCGCCCGAATCACCAATTCCTGGCGCTCCGCAAGTGCCCGCATCATCAGCAAGCTCGCGAAGTTCGCGCACGCAATCAGCAATACCAGGCCTACAGCTCCGAAGAGCACCAGCAGTGCCGACCGCACGTCTCCTACCAGCCATTCCTGCAGCGGCACTAAGTGGCTCTTCCGTTCTTTTTCTTCGGCCGGATACTGCTCCGCGAGCCGGCGGTCGATCGCGACCATATCGGCCTGCGCCTGCGCCAGTGTAACGCCCTCCTTCACTCGCCAGTAAGTATGCATGAAGTGCAAATCGCGTTCAGCAGCTCCTCCCGGGTCGTCCACCCACAGCGAAACGAAAACGTCGGCATGCTCGACTGGCGAAACAAAACTCGCAGGCATTACGCCAATCACCGTATAAGAGTTTCCGCCCAATTGAATCGTGTTGCCTACCGCAAGTGGATCGCTGCCTAGGTAGTTTTGCCAGAAATGGTTGCTTACCATGGCGAGGCGCGGCCCGCCGTGCACATCTTCCCCGGGCGAAATAATCCGGCCCAGCACCGGCTGCACGCCTAGCGTTTCGAGAAACCCCGCATCGACGCGCCCAACCCGAACTTGCACAGGTTCGGTTCCACCTGTGTAGTCCATCGGCTCGACGTTGATTCCGCCACCCTGCGAGAATGCGCGCGTCTGTCTCTGGATATCCATCACGTTCGGGAGCGAATCGTGTTCCTTGATGACGACGAGTTGCTTTGGATTCTTATAGGGAAGTGGACTGAGCAGCACTCCATTGATCACGCTGAATATCGCCGTGTTTGCGCCGATGCCGAGAGCGAGCGTGAGGATGGCGACAGCCGTGAAGCCCGGGGACTTGCGCAACATGCGCGCGCCGTAGCGAACATCCTGCGCCAAGTTCTCGAGCCATTCCCAGCCCCACGCGATGCGGCTTTCTTCCTTCAGGTACGTTGCGTTGCCAAACCGACGCCGAGCAGCGGCCCGAGCCTCGTTTGCCGTCATGCCGGACGCGAACTGTTCCTCTTGCCGCAATTCCAAATGCAGGCGCACCTCCTCTTCGAGGTCGGCATCAAACTGTCGGCGATGCACCAGCATACTGAGGCGCCTTGCCAGTTCGCGCAGCCAGTCCATAACGGAGCTCCTTTCAGACGGCCTCGATCACACGCGTGATCGCTCCGATGACGCGTTCAAACTGCGACATTTCTACGTCTAATTGTTTGCGCCCCGCCGGGGTCAGTTGATAATAGCGAGCGCGGCGGTTTCCGGCCGTCGTACCCCACTTCGCGGTCACCCAACCCTTGATCAGCATCCGCTGCAACGCGGGATACAGGGAGCCTTCTTCGACTTGCAGAACGTCATCGGATATCTGCTGAATGGAATTGGCAATCTCATACCCATGCATTTCGCCGGAACGCACCAACGTTCTCAAAATCAGCAGATAGAGCGTTCCCGGAGGAATTTCGTTTCGATGCAATGCAACACCTCTGACATAGTTAGACTATGGCAGAGCCGAATTGCATGTCAAGGGCCAGCCTCGGCCCAGGTTTGTACGACAAACGCTCTTGGGAGCAGGGGTTCCAGACGGATGGTCGGCAATCCGAAATTTGGGGGTTACAACACAGCGAGACGGCGCAGCCAGCTCGGCTCCGCAATCCACCAGTCACGCGTCTCCACTCACTAACTCCTTTGGAATCCGCACTTCCAAAAACGCGCCTATAAACTCCCTGGAATGAACACTTCCAAAACACAGGACTTAAAACCCTTTAGAATGAACACTTACAAGAAAACAGGGGAGGGGGAGACACTGCTTAACCCTGATAGACGCCGTCGCTCCCGATCAGAAACGGGGCCGTCGCGCTGGCGCAAGCACATCCGTGCGCAGCAGGTCGCCCTGCGTTTCCCGCCGTCGAATGAGTTTGCTCCGCGTCCCGTCGATCAACACTTCGCTAGGTCGCGTCCGCGCATTGTAATTGGAAGCCTGCGTCATTCCATAGGCCCCAGCGACCCAGATTGCTAATGGTTCGCCCGGCTTCACTTCGCCGAGCGGCCAATCGTGGAGTAGACAATCCCCGGTTTCGCAAACCGGGCCCACAATGTCCACGCGTTCGGTCGAGAGTCTTGTGTCGCCCACTTCCCGCGCGATGCGTGTGATCGGATGCACCGCCCCATACAGCGCAGGCCGCAACAAATCGTTCATCGCTGCGTCGACGACAACAAAGGTCTTTCCTCGGTTTCGTTTCGTGTAGATCACTTTCGTCAGCAATATTCCGGAAGCGGCGATGATCGAGCGCCCCGGCTCCAACAGAAGATGCAGACCGAGCGGTCGCACGAGGCTAGCAACCATTTGCGCGTACGCAACACGCGACGAAGTTCTCTCGGTCGTGTAGCGCACGCCGAGGCCGCCACCGAGATCCAAATACCTCAGGTCGATTCCGGCGCGTCGCAATTCCGTTACGTAGCCCGCAATCCGCCTAAATGCACGCCGAAACGGATCGAGTGAAACAATCTGCGAACCGATATGCGCGCTGATTCCCTTCCAGTGCAAATGCTTGGATTCTTTGTGAGCAAGATAGAGCCGGCGAGCCTCGGGCCAATCAAGACCGAACTTGTGAGTGTGGCTCCCGGTCGCAATGTGAGGATGCCCGCCCGCTGCAACATCCGGATTCACGCGAATCGCAACCGAAGGAGTCTTTCCCCCACTCCGTGCATTTCGTTCCGATTCTTCCAGCAGGACTTCCAACTCCGCTTCAGACTCGACATTGAAAAGAAGAATTCCGCCGCCGCCCCGCGCGGACCGTCCAGTCCGTCCAGAGCGCGCAGCGGGCGAATACTGCAACGCGTCGCGTATCTCGTGTCGAGTCTTGCCTACACCCGAAAACACAATCCGGTCGCCACGAACTCCAAGATGCCCAAGATGTTCAAGCTCGCCACCGGAAACAATGTCAAAGCCGCTCCCCATCGTTGCAAGATGCTGCAAAATGGAAAGATTTCCGTTGGACTTCACGGCAAAACATATCGTTCGCGGAATCTTGCGGAGGCCCCGGTCAAACTCGCGGTAAGCCTCCGTGATGGCCGCGCGGCTATAAAGGTAAGCAGGCGTTCCAAACGACGACGCCGCGCTCACCAGGTCGACGCCCTCGCAAAACACATGCTCCACGCCCTTCTCCCGCGCGGACTCTTTCCATGCGAACTTCGGCGTGAACTCGGCCGGGTCGACATACGTCAATTTTTTCCGTGAATTGGCGGCCTGCGCGCTCATCGCACCTTCAACACTACCAGCGTCCGGTCATCCGCCAGCGGCGCGCTCTGCGCAAACCAATCCACCTCGCGCAGAATCAAATCAGCAAGCTCCGTCGCGCTGACTTCATGCTGGTGCTCGATGAGCGTGCGCAGTTTCTCCGTTCCGAAGAATTGCCCCTCACTGTTGCTGGTCTCCGCAATTCCGTCCGAATGAAAAACCAGAATATCGCCTGGATTGAGAAACACGCCCCACTCGTCGTAGCTGACTTCTTCAAAAATCCCAAGCGGAAATCCAGTCAGCGCAATTTTGTCGCACCGCCCATCCTTATATAAAAGCGGCTGCGACTGCCCCGCGTTCGCCACACGCAACTTGCTCCGCCCCCTCTGCCACGTCGCGAAACACGCCGTCATGAATCGCCCTTCGATGCGCCGCTCGCCGACGATCTGGTTCATCTGCTTCAGCATTTCCGCGGGCTGAAGTTTCTGCGGCGCAAGACTTCTCATAATACCGATAGCTACAGCGCCATAAAGCGCCGCCGCCGTTCCCTTTCCGCTCACGTCGCCCAGCGCGATCCCCAGCTGCTGCGGCCCATAGCGCAGAAACTCGTACAAATCGCCGCACACTTCGCGAGCCGAAAGATACCGCGCCGCAATGTCCAAACCGAAATCCTCGGTGGGCACCGGCCGCAGGAGCGCTCCCTGAATGCGCTTCGCCGCCTGCAAATCGCGTTCCAGACGCGCTTCATCGCGCGCCACTTGCTCATACAACCGCGCGTTTTCCAGAGCCACCGCAAGATTGGCGCCCAGAATCGAAAGCGTCTGAACGTGATCCTCAGTAAAATAATTCAGTTGCGGGCTTTCAAGGTCCAGCACACCAATGACCTTGCCCTTATGCATCATCGGGATGGCCAATTCCGAACGCGTCTCCGGATTCACCATCACGTAGCGCGGATCCACCTGCACATCGGGAACGACCACGGGCTCTTTCAGCGTCGCCGCGGCGCCTACAATGCCTTCGCTCACGGCCACTCGCATTTTTCCCTGGACGCGCTGCCCGTGTTTTACATCCAGGCGATGCCGAAATACTCTCTGATCGTCGTCGTACAGCATCAGGCTCAGTATCTGGTAATCGATCACGCGCTTGATCTGTTCCGCCGCGCGCCGCAACAATTCCTCGACGTCGAGAATCGAACTCGTCTCGCGTCCCACTTCATTCAGCAGAAGCAAGGTATCCGCCTGCGCTCGCACGCGCTGAAACAAGCGCGCATTGTCAATCGCCACCGCCAGGCGGCTCGCCAGCAGCGTCAATATGCTCTGCTGATCGCGCGTGAAGTAATCCAGGTGCCTGCTCTGGATATCGAGCACGCCGACGCATTTCCCTTGCAGCATCAGCGGCACCGCCAGCTCGGAGCGCACACTCTCAATCGCATTGATGTAGCGCGGATCCTTCGACATGTCGCTCACTCGCACGGAGTGCCCCGTGGCTGCTGCTGTCCCTGTAATCCCCTGCCCGATAGGAACACGCAGATTGTCCGCAAGCTCCGGCGGATATCCGATGGAAAAACGGTGCTTCAAGTACGCGCCGTCTCCTTCGAGCATCAGGACGCCAAAGATTTCATAGTCGATGTGCCGTTTGATGAGTGCCGCAGTTCGCGCCAGCACCTCGTCCAGGTCGAGCGACGCGTTGACCTCTTCGCCGATTTCAGCAAGAGTGCTCAGAACTTCGGCAGATACCTCGGTCTTTTCTGCAGCCGCTGTTTCGGTGGCGGTCGCTTCGGTGTTTTCGTTGGCAGGATTCATGAACTCTTGACATTATAGCAGGCAGCCGCGCAGCGTCTGTGGATCGTCTTTCCAGGAATTCAATCCGGTTTGTTCCCAATATGGCTGGGACTGCGCGACCCAAACGCCGCGCCCTTCCAGGGCGCTGAAGTCAAACTGCTGATTTTTTCTCTTTGTCCTGCGGCTTTAGAGCGAGCACTCCGACTCCCTGTAGATTGCGGTAACGCTCGGCATAGTCCAGCCCAAAGCCGACCACGAATTCGTTGGGAATGCTGAATCCCACATAATCAGCTTGCACGGACGCGATGCGCCGCTCCGGCTTGTCCAGCAGCACCGCGACGCGCAGCCGCTTGGGCTTGCGCTGTTCCAATATCCGCAAGAGATACTGCAGCGTCATTCCGGTATCCAAAATATCTTCAACGACAATGACCGTCCTGCCTTCAATGCTCGCGTCCAGATCTTTTGTGAGCCGTACCTGTCCGGAGGTTTTCGTATCTTTTCCGTAGCTCGACACCGCAATGAAGTCCAGCGACACTTCGCCGGGAATTCCCCGAGCCAGATCGGACAAAAAGAACACCGCGCCCTTCAGCACGCCGACCAACAGCAGCGGTTCATCGGGAAAATCTTCGCGAATCTGCTTGGCGATCTCCAGAATCCGCCGGTGAATGCGGTCGCGCGTTATCAAGACCTTGACCTTTTCGCCCGGTCTGCTATGTGAGGTGCGTATTGCTTTTTGTTTCGTGGCCATTGTTTTCCCCAAACTGGAAGCGCGACTCTAGCTCACGTCCTCGTGCGGGAGCAAGGCTCTATTGGCGGAATCTGGGTTAAGGCCGCTTCCCGCATTGTGACGCCGCTACCGGTCTCGGCTATACTCCCAGTCCCGGAGAAATGGTTTGCTCGAAGCCGCGAAAAGCACGCTCTTGATCCTCAGCGCGCTGTTCCCTATCGTCAACCCGCTGGGCGGCAGCCCCATTTTTCTCACTCTGACGCGCGACTACTCGGCCCAAGCGCGGCGCGCGCTGGCGCGACGGGTTGCCATGAACAGTTTTTTCCTTTTGGTGTGCTCTTGCCTCATCGGCACGCACATTCTCACGTTTTTTGGAATTTCACTGCCGGTGGTTCAAGTTGGCGGCGGACTCATCGTGATTTCCACCGGCTGGGCCATGCTGAATCGCAGCGATGATGACGACGACAACCGCGAAGGAAAAGTCCGCAAAAAAATCACTTCTCGTGACGACTTCAGGAACGCGTTTTATCCCCTGACGCTGCCGCTAACCGTTGGTCCCGGCTCGATTTCCGTCGCCATCACTCTGGGAGCCAACGTGCCCCGCCACCACGGCTGGAACTACTCCGGGCTGCTAGCCGTGTTTATCGGCTGCATCATCATCTCCGTCAGCATCTTCCTGTGCTACGGATTTTCCGATCGACTGGCGCGCGCCATTGGAGCCACGGCGATGGGCGTCATCATGCGCCTGTCGTCGTTTCTGCTGGTTTGCATCGGAGTGCAGATTCTGTGGAACGGGGCCAAAGCTTTGCTCCTCACCCTCCCCGCCATCGGCCAGTGACGGAGTGATTTTTCGCGGAGGGTCTCCCAGGCCCATCACTAATCCGTGCAAGCTGTGTGACTTCCGCGCCCGCTCAATAGCTCAAATGGAAGTTCAGCAAGTGCCAGTGATAAATAAACCAGAAAAATCCCACGCACGCGAACGCCAGAAAGGTGTTCCAGATTTTGTTCCAGAACCACTGCTGGCTATCGCCCCAGGATCTTCAGGGCGTTTAGAATCGCAATCACGGAACCCAAGCCAGCCAATAGGGCGATCACTTGCAGGAAGTGCAGCCACGGATCGAGCCGCTCCGCCAGGCCCGACGGATTGCTCAACTTGCTCACAAAAACCAGCAAACCGATCACGTAGATCACAACGCCAAAACATACCAGCCGCACCAGCATGCGCAACCGTTTCGCGCCGGGATCGAGCGCAAGCGGCTTTCCATAATGCTTTCGAAGCATCGCGCCAATAGGCCACATCAGCAAAGTCAAGACAAGGACGCTCAAGCAGAACCCGATGATGAAGTAATCCACGCTCTGCTTGTCGAACGTGTTGTTCACTTGCTGAAACACCATGAACGGGTAATCGATATACGCAACGCGGCGGCCCGTGGCATCGTTGACGAAGGCAACTTTCGCCTTCCCATCCACCTCGCGAAAAACCATCGGAGAAATTTCTCGAAAACGCAGTGGCTGCTGATTCAGCCCCTTGAGGCCCGCCACCGAAATGGTGTTGTCTTTCGGATTCACCGTGACCTTCGTCTCGCCGATCAACGTGGTCACAGCCAAGATATTGGTTTCAAAACGCCGGCTGACTTCATAAGAACCGGCGACGCTCTGCGCGTCTTGCGCGGCCGTCGACATTGTGGGTTCATTCGATGGTGCGGCGGGAAAATACCGGTCCATAAAACTGCTGAATAACGAGCCCCGCGGATCGATTTCGGCCCGTCCGGGACTGTTGTAGGACACAAAGAGCCCGACGTTGTCGTCCAAAAGCAAATGCAGGTTGCTGTGGAAGGAGACGGTGTCACCACCATGCCCGATGCTGCGGTGACCATTTTCCGATTGCTCATAAAAGCCGAGGCACATCGCATGCATTGCAGGTGGCCATTCTGCCTCCCGCGCGTGCATCTGCGCAGCCGTTTCCGGTTTCAGAATTTGCGTGTCGCCGTATCGCCCGTTCTGCAGGTGCGCGATCATGAAATGCGTCATGTCCACGGCCGACGCCGAAAGCGAACCGGCCGGAGCGACTTGCACAAATTCAAAGGGCTTGGGTTCGCCGGAGCCGAGGATGTAGCCGTTGGACATCGAGGATTTGAGCGCGTCCGGCAGCGGTTGGCGAAACGTCGCATGCGTCATGTTGAGCGGCTTGAAAATGTGCTCCTCGACGTAGTCGTTGAAGTTCTGGCCGGAAACGCGTTCGACGATGTAGGCGGCCATGGTCGTGGCGTAGTTGGAATAAGCGGGAGTCGTTCCTGGCGGAAAGATTCGAGCCGGCATGTGCACGCGCAGATATTCGCCGGTGGGGCGCAGATCTTCAGCGGAGCCGACGAATAAGTCCTTGGCGGTTTCCTCAAAACCCGTAGAGTGGGTCATGATATTTCGCAGCGTGATGGGTTTTCCAAACGCTGGCGGGATCTTGAAATCCAGATAGTCGTTGACGTCGCGATCCAGATCGAGCTTTCCAAGTTCGACTTGCTGCATCACGGAGGTCCACGTAAATAGCTTGGAGATCGAGCCTGGACGAAAGAGGGTGGTCTCCGGCGAGACTGGCGCTTTCTTTTCCACATCCGCGTAGCCGTAGCCCTTCGCGAAAATCAGCTTGCCGTCCTTCACCACGGCAATGACCGCGCCAGCGATGTCCGCGTGCTCGATCTGTTGAGGCATATAGCCGTCCAAAAACGCCCCGAGGTCTTCCGCGGTTAATTCGTGTCCCTTCGGCGCGGCACCTTCCGAAGCGGAAGGTTTGGAAGGAGCAGGACTCGCTTTTGTGTCCGCAGGCTTGGGCGTCTGCGCAAGAATTGCGGTACAGCCCAGAATCGCCGCGCAGCCTAGCCACAAAAGTCTCGTTCGCATCGAAGTTCTCACCGTAAAAGCCTCCCACTCTTTGTTTTGTTGCCCGGCAAAGGATGCCTGTTTCCCTGACCCGCGCCGCCGGTCCACGAACGACTGAAACATTTGTTGCATTCTTGTCTGGGGAGACTAAGCAGCAAAACCAGGATTGTCAAGCGATTTGCTGCGGCGGCGTGAGTCTCGCGCTGGAGTTTGTTTTGGCGCGATTCCATGAAACGCACCAGCAACGAGCGCTGCCGCGCTATTAGTGGCTGCCGATCATCGCGTCCTTGGCTGGAACCTTCTTCAAGTAAGCCGACAAGTTCGCCTGTTGCAAAGAACGCAATTCGATACAAGCGTTGACAGTGTCCTTGGCGTTCAGAAGCGGGCGCTCGCCGCCAGGAAGATTCTGCGACGCGAAAAAGTCCTGTGAATCATCTCTCAGCTTTTCGTCGCAAAAAAAGCCCGCGAGCGACGCAAATCCGCCCGATAGCGAAGCCCCGGCTTTCTCTTTGATAGCCGGGAAGTTGCTCTTAAAAAGTTCCCACGCCGCAGCCTGGGTATATACGTTGCTCAACAACCCGCTAACATAAAACAAGTCCTGATTCCTCACCTCCGGACTCAGAGCCAGCTCAATCGTGCGTTTGGCCAGTTCCGCGCTTGGAAATTGAGAGAGCGCCCCGAAATAGTTGTAATACTCCTCGGGAGTTTTCGCCGTCTTCATGTGCTCAAGATACTTGTCGTAAAGATCGGAATTGCCTTCCAGCGGAGACACATAAAGAGCACTGGAGGCGAGGCCTGCATAGACGGAATTCGGATCTCTCATATATTTCTCGGCCAAGGCGCGCGCTCTTTCCAGCATTTGAGGATCGCGCCCATACATTGCGAGATTACCGAAAACGCTGGCCCGCAGTGCGCGTCTGTCGTCAGGCTCGCCCGGCGTGGCCGCTTCGCCGAGATCGGTGGCAATCGGCCGCAGGAAGCTGCGCACCCATCCTTCAAACGCGGCCCGGTCGGAAGCCGACACAATTGTGTCGTGAAGTTCTCCGAGCCGCTCCATCATTACTTCCACCACGGCCCTGGCGCGTTCGCCCTTCATCTTTTCCAGCGTGTCCAGGTAATCCCCAATGCTCAAGCGCCCAACTCGCGCCATCGCCCACTCGTCGCTCAGAAAGTGGATGCGCTCTTCCGGCGAAAAGCTTGTCTCCAGCTCCGCGCTCATTTTTCCCAGAGTGGCTGCGTCGTAGGCGCTTCGGTAATAGCCGCGCCCTCCGGCGTTGGCATAAACCCATGCCGCACATCCGGGCAGCTCAAACGTCTGCTGACGCTGCGCCAGCAAAACGTACGTCGTATCCTTAGCGCCTTCCGGACGAAGGCTGACGGGAATTTGCCAAATCTCCTGTGAGCCGGCCGTGAGCTTTGCGGCGTCCGCAAAATATCGCTCTTGCGATAGCGTCACTTCCGTGACGGGCACTTTCTTCTTGTGCCGACCGCTCTGGACGACTTTCACTCCGCATTCGGTTTTCACCAACGTAAGCAGCGGAGCTCCTGACTGTTGCGTGAAGCCCGCCATGATGCCGTCGACCGGCTTCTCGGATGTCGCTGCCATCTGGTTCCAAAAATCCTCCGCCGTGGCGTTTGCATACGCATGCTTTTGCAAATAGGCGTTTGCGCCCTTCTGAAAAACGTCGGGCCCGACATACGCTTCCACCATTCGCAGCACGGATGCCGCCTTGCCATAAGCGATACCGTCGAAGAGCGTTTCAATCTCGGCAGGAGTCTCCGCCTTCGCCCGGATGGGGCGCACCGAGGCAATCGAATCCGTTGACAACGATCCGCCGGTCTCCTGAATCTCACCACGCTCGTCGTGCCATTCTGGTTTCCACGCCTTGATCGGCTTATGGGCCATCCACGTCGCAAATCCTTCGTTCAGCCAGATGTCGTCCCACCACTTCATGGTCACCAGATCGCCGAACCACATATGCGCCATCTCGTGCGCCAGGACGGCCACCACAGCCTGGTGGGAGTCCACGGAAGCATTTTTGTCGTCGATGGTCAGCAGAGTTTCGCGGTACGTGATCGCAGCGACATTCTCCATCGCTCCCGCGGAAAAATCCGGAAAAGCAATGATGTCCAGCTTTTGGTAGGGATACTTGATCTGGAAGTAGGTGTCATAAAACTTCAGAATATTTTCCGCAGAGAGCAGCGCGTAAGACAGCAGGTCCTTTTTTTCTGGCACAGCGCACACGCGAATCGGAATCCCATCGGCCCCGCCCTGAATACACGCGAAGTCGCCGACCATCATGGCCACGAGATACGAGGACATTTTTGGCGAATCGGAAAATTGCAGCGTGTGCTTGCCGCTGCCGGGGCCGGGTGTGTCCGAAACGACTTTACCGTTCGAAATAGCCGTGTCTCCCTTGTCGATGACGAGCGCGACGCGAAACACCGCTTTGTAGGCGGGCTCATCGAACGACGGGAAGGCGCGGCGCGCATCGGTGGCCTCAAACTGCGTCACAGCGTAGCGGCGCCGCGGCGTCTGACTCAGATAAAAGCCGCGGAGCTTGTCGTTCAAGATTCCTGTAAAGCGAATATGAATTTCGGCAGCTCCGGCGGGAACCGTGCTAGGCACTGTCAACGTCGCCGTTTCGTTTTTTTCATCCTTGGCGACTGCCGCGGCTTGCTTGAAATCAGCCGAACCGATCCACGCCTCCTTAAACTCAATCTCCGCCGAATTCAAGACAATAGAGGTGGTCGCCTTTTGCAGATGCACGTGAATCAGCTCGTCGCCGGCGAATGTCGCGCTCGCAAGGTCCGGCTCAAATTTCAAGTCGTAGGAGTCTGGCACCACATTGTCGGGCAGCCGCTGCGCCAAAGCGCCGGAACTTGCCCATAGACTGCACACCGCCAACGCAATGAGGCGCTTCATAGTGATTTCCTTCCAGTTGGTCTTGAAAAAGGAGACATCAGATCTTTGCCACGCAAACAGCCACGCAATGGCCTATGGTCCGCCTTCGCTTATTCCGCTCACGCACTTCTGGCCCATTAGACTGCAACGCGTAGTAGAGGATAACAGGCAATCACTTCGATGGGGATGGATGATTCGGTGCGCGCGGGCGCTCCCGCCGAACTCCCGGGAGATTGGCAAAACGGAACTCAGGCTGCCGTTCGCTGGCTGCTCCAATTGTTTGTACGCACGGTCAGCTGCTCGATTCGATCGCGCCTCACGGCATAGCCGATGCCGGAACTCTTCGGAACATGAATTGTGCCCTTCGAAGTCACTTCAACTTCGGGCTCGATGATATCTTCGGTCCAATATCGTTTGCTCGCTGAAACATCTCCCGGAAGCGTGAAGCCCGCAAGCGTCGACATCGCAATGTTGTGCGCCCTTCCAATACCCGTCTCGAGCATGCCGCCACACCAGACCGGAATGGAATGCATGCGGCAGAGTTGCTCGACACGACGCGCTTCGCTGTGTCCACCGACGCGCCCAAGCTTGATATTAATGATCCGGCATGCCTTCAATTCAATCGCGGTAAGAGCGTGCCTCGCATTATTGATGCACTCATCCAGGCAAATCGCGGTTTGAATCTGCGCCTGCAGTTTCGAATGGGCGTAAATGTCATCCCAGTTCAGCGGCTGTTCCATCATCAGGAGCTTGAATTGATCCAACTGCCGCAAATGCGCCGCGTCTTCGAGCCGGTAGGCTGAATTGGCGTCGACAGAAAGCAAAATCTCCGGAAACTCCTTGCGCACCGCCGCCACGTACTCGATATCCTTGCCCGGCTTTATCTTCAGCTTGATTCGCTGATATCCGCTGCGAAGCTCTTCTTCGACTTTCTTGACCAGCGCCAGCGGGCTCTCGCGGATGCCGAGCGATACGCCGCTGGCAATCTCCTCCAGCGTCCCGCCGAGAAGCTTGGACAGGGAGATTCCCTTGATCTGCGCTTCCGCATCCCAAAGCGCATTTTCCACACCGCTCTTGGCCATCTCATGCCCGCGAATCGCCGCCAGCAACGCGGGGCACTCCGAAGCGGCAGAAATCGTCTTTCCAATCAGGGAAGGCGCAACAAAATCCGAAATTACGTGCCACGCCGTGTCGGTGGTTTCGGAGTTGTAGCCCGGCGTTTCGCTCGCCGTGACCTCTCCCCACCCGCTCACTCCGTCAGCGACAACCTCGACAAGAATAATCCTGCGGTGATGCGAAACACCAAAGCTCGTCTCAAACGGCGCTTTCAGCCGCATTTGCACTTCACGCAAAGTGATGGATTCAATCTTCATAAGGCTCCAGAAGGTGCGCCCTTACTTCATTGTTGAAATCGAATCTAAAGGCTGCGCGGACAATCCGTATCGCAACATACGTTGCATCACTCAGTCACCCTGCCTCTCTGCTGATACGCCGAGCCGCGGGCTCGCGACCACACACTCATCGCTGCATCACTTTTGCAGATTATACCTTATTGCAACATTCGTTGCATTATCGGGAAGCAACCATCGTTCGATAATTTCACTCCGCGGCCCAGTCCTATTCCGTCCGCACCTTTGTTTTTCTCCAGAAAATCGATTTAATAGTGCGCTTTGCTCATTCTGGCGATAGAATTCGCGGCGACGAGGAGGAACGAGAAATGATTCGTGAGAGCAGGCTGGCATTTGCGATTGTGTTGTTCGGAGCGATCGCCTCGCTTGAAGCGGGGGGGGTTCTAGCTCAGGGGAAGCTCTCGCCGAAATGGGAAGAACTGACGGCGGCCGATTTTCGCGCTGGCATCCAGCAATCGAAGGGGACCTGCCTCTTGCCGTTTGGCATTTTGGAAAAGCACGGCCCGCATTTGCCGCTTGGAACGGATTTGCTAAACGTACGGTACGCTTCGCTGCAAGCGGTGGCGCAGGAATACGCCGTTGTTTTTCCCGAATACTATTTCGGACAAATCTTTGAAGCAATGCATGAGCCCGGAACCGTGGCGTACAGCTTGGAGCTGCAGTTGAAACTGCTGCAGGAAACAACCGATGAGATGGCGCGAAACGGGTGCAAAAAAGTTCTCATCGTGAATGGACACGGAGGAAATGAACATCTGCTTCCCTTGTTCGGGCAGGCGCAAATGGATAAGCCGCACGACTATGTGGTGTACGTTTTGGATGGCGAGAGAAGCCGTCCGGGCGGACCTGGCAAGAAATCGACTGGCGTTGACTATCATGCCGGGGAGAACGAGACGTCCAACACGATGGTGTCGCATCCCGATCTCGTGCATCTGGACCGCGCGGCGAGCGAGTCTGGCGGCGACCAGAAGCGCGTAAAATTGCCGGAAGACGTGTACACCGGAATCTGGTGGTACGCGCGATTCCCGAATCACTATTCCGGCGACGGATCGGTGGCAACGAAAGAACTCGGAGAATGGAACATGAAGAATTGGATCGAAGCCATTGTCGAAGCCATTCGTGCGGCGAAGGCCGATGACCAGAGCTTGAAAATTCAGAATGAATTTTACGAAAAGAGCAAACACCCGCTCGATACCAGGCCCTAATTCCAGTGAAGGTCCTTCATGGCGGACAAAAATAAACACATTCCCGGCGATCGCGCGATTGGAATGAACGCTTCCATCACGCGGCGCGATTTTCTAGGGTCGACGTTGCTTGCTTCCGGTGCAAGCCTGCTTAACGGATGGAATCCCACGCAGATTCTCGCGATAGGAAGCAGCTCTCCAATTGCTGACGAAAAAGATTCATGGACGAGCTATGGAGGCGTTGGCGAGTACAGCCGCTCGAATGGAAATACGTACGGTGTGATGGAAGCCGGGCACAAAATGCGCGACGGCGCGTATGACCCGCTGCCTCCCGATACGATCGACACTGGCGAAATGTACGACTGCGTTGTGATTGGAGGTGGAATCAGCGGTCTGGCCGCGGCGCTTTTTTTCCAGCGGCAGGCTGGGCCGGACAAAACATGTCTGGTTCTCGAGAATCATCCGATTTTTGGCGGCGAGGCAAAACAAAATGAATTTGAGGTGGATGGAAAACGCCTCGTGGCACATCAAGGCTCCGCGATTTATCTGGTTCCCTATCCATACAGTTTCATCGCACGGTTTTACGATTCTATTGGTCTGCACACGCCAAGACTGACGTACCAAACGTGGGGCGGTTCCGGACCGGAGATGGCGCTGAGCCATACCCCATATGACTCGGCGGGATTAAGCCACGGGCAGTACGGGTTCTGGTTTGGCGCAAAATTTGGGCAGAAGCCGGGAATGTGGCTCATCGACCCGGTTGGAAAAAAGATGGAAGGAGCGCCTGTTTCTCCGGCGGCGCGCCGCGAATTGCTGCGATGGTTTTCTGGCGCGGCGGCCGATGAATCGAAATTTGATCCGCCGCGCTACGAAGGCGATGAGAGTTCGCGCAAGCTGGATGCGATTTCGCTCGAACAGCACATGATGGAGCGGTATGAATTGAGCCGCGAAACGATCCGGACTTTTCTTTCGCCTGTCGAGGGCGGAGGCTCCGGACTGGGGCCGGATGCGCTTTCGGCGTTCTGCGAATACGCGGCGGATTTGCTGCATCCATGGGATGAAGGATCCGGCGATGCGGTGCAAATGTTTCCAGGTGGAAATACGACCATCGCGCGCCTGATGGCCAAGGCTCTGCTACCGGCTTCGATCGATGGACCGGCAACCGTTGAGGGAGTGAGCCGCGGCGCGGTGAATTTTGCGGCGCTCGATATATCTGGATCGAGAGTGCGGCTGCGGCTTTCTTCGACGGCCATCTCGATAAAGCACGACGGTGATCCGGTGAAGGCGAGTGCCCTTTCGATTGCGTACGCGAAGGATGGAAAAGTTTTTCGGGTGAAAGCGCGTTCGGCGGTGATGGCCGGAGGAAGTTGGACGGCGAAACACATCCTCAAAGATTTGGGCGAAGCGCAACGGAGTGCCTATTCGCAGTTTTACCGTTCGCCTTGCATGATGGCGAATGTTGCTGTGCGAAATTGGAGTTTTTTGCAAAAGATGGGGATTACCGGATGCAGATGGTTTGACGGCGTTGGAAATTATTTTGACGTGCGCCGATTGGCGGTGTGCGGCGGCATCGAGCCGACAATCAATCCAGATGCGGCGATTGTCCTGACGCTGAAGGTTCTTTACTCCTATCCGGGCTACTCGACGGAAGAGCAGGGACATCGCGGACGCGGCGAGATGCTGACTACTTCGTTCCGCGAGTATGAGCGGCGAATCCGGCAGCAATTCACGGAGATGTTTGGTGGAGCGGGGTTTGACGCAGAGCGCGACATCGCGGGGATAGTGCTGAATCGGTGGGGCCATGCATATCTCAACCCGCAGCCGGGATTTTTCTTTGGGAAAGACGGCAAGCCGGCGCCGCGAGATGTGTTGCGCAGTGCGCCGTTTGGGAGAATCGCTTTCGGGAACACCGATTTAGCTGGTGCGATGGACCATCGGTATTCGATCCTGGAGGCGCACCGGGCGGTGGGGCAGTTGTTGGACCAAGTAGTGACGTGAAAGACGCCAACCCTAGCCACCGGCGGACGGGGCGGCGGAGACGACCAGCGGTTGCGGCTTAGCGCCCTTGATCAGGAGCCAGAGCATGAAAGCTATTTCTCCGGTGAGGACAGGAAAGGTGAGGTTAGAAACCGTATTCTCGTATCGCGGCAACAGAAAGCCCGTAAGGCTAAGGATCACATAGGCAAAGCCGTTGAGGATCAGCCAAACACCCAGAAAGCGGGGCAGGAAGCGCGACCTGTACGTCAAGATCCCCAAGGGCAAGAGCCATAGACCATAAAAGTCTCGCCGGCAACGAATCCCTCGCCGTGCAGATTGAGGAACAGCATGGCCAGTGCGTCGCGCTGAGGTTTTTCGAATACCGTCAAGAAATCGGCGCCACGCACGAGCATGAGGGCAGCAGCATCATTCAGCACGTTGAAGAAGTAGATGGCGGAGGGCAGAACACCACCGAGGATCACCATTAGCACGGCGAGATTCTGGTCCACCCCTTTGAACAACCTGTAAAGGGCCAGCGCGACGAAGATCACGATGGTCCCGACGAACAGGTCGCTAACGATGCCGAGGCGGAACAGCGACTCGTGCGCGGCGATATTGTTGGCGGTCGCAGTCGCGTCGCCATGCACGAAGAGCTTGCTGGGAATGTAGATGAGGCGGACGGGGCCGGAAAGGCAGAGGAGGAAGTAGAGGAATCCGGCGACTCTCCCGGGGTTGCGGGTCGAGGTCATGTGCCCTCCTTTGCAAATGTATTGCTTGAGATACGGCGGAGCCCGTCTAAGAATTTCGCCACACGAGCCGCTATTGCTTGTGCCGCGTATCTGGCGATTAACGTCTGCGCTATCCGCTCATTTTAGAGACGCGGACCCTTGTCAACGTCGGAGCAGGCGCGAATCGACCTCGATGAATCTCTCGGCTGGGGTTTCGCGCATGTGGGGATTCTACCGCGTTGGTAGGTACATAGAAACGTATGGACTTACCTTCCGGCTACTCAATTCAGAGTTTGTCTTCCGCTTACGTAGCAGTCTTGCGGTGCTCAGGCGTAGCGGGCGGGTGTAGAATCGCGCGGCTATGGCGGAACTGAGGATTGGAACTAGCGCGTTTACGGCGGAGGGGTGGGAGCGGACGTTTTACCCGACGGGGATTGCTGCGCGAGAGCAACTTTCTTACTACGCGACACAATTTGACACGGTGGAGCTGGACAACACGTTTTACAGGACGCCGGCGATTTCGACGGTGCAAGGGTGGTACGCGAAGACTCCGCCGGGATTTATTTTTGCGGCTAAGGTGCCTCAGGTGATCACGCATGAAAAAGTGCTGGTGGATTGTGAGGAGGACCTGAAGCACTTTCTGGAGTCGATGGACGAGCTGCGGGAAAAGCTGGGGCCGCTGCTGTTTCAGTTTGGGTATTTCAACAAGTCGAAGTTCAAGAGCGGAGCGGAATTTCTGGCGAGGCTGAAGCCCTTTTTGAAAAAATTGCCGAAGGGCTACCAGTTTGCGGTGGAGATACGGAACAAGTATTGGCTTGACGCGCGATTTGTGGAGACGCTGCGGGAGAATGGCGTGGCGCTGGCGTTAATCGATCAAAGCTGGATGCCGCGGCCGTGGGAGATGAAAGAAAAGTTTGACTTGATCACGGCGGATTTCACGTACGTGCGGTGGCTTGGCGACCGCAAGGGGATTGAAGAGCAGACAAAGAGCTGGGACAAGACGGTCGTGGACCACACGAGCGATTTGAAAGGGTGGGTGGACGTGTTTATAAAATTTTTCTTTCGGAATATCAAGATCTTCGCGTTTGCGAATAACCACTACGCTTTATGCCGACGTCGGCATAAGGCATATAATGCCGCCTTCCTAATTATGCCGAATTGAGTCTCGTCTGCAACGCAGTTTCCCAGGCATTCCTGTCTTTCCTCGGACACTGATGCTGGATTAAGTTGGCATAATCCCGCGATTGTTGATCCCAGTACCCCCTTGCACGGTTTGCCCGCTTGTCAGGACTTAGCCTGCGAATGGAATAGCCGTCAATTCTTCCGGGCACATTTTCCATCCCTTTGGTGTCTACCCGGAGTGGGAGAAATATGCTAAGCCGCTTCGTGTTGGTGTTCGCGCTCGCGCCATCGTTGCTGATGGCGGCCGAGAAGAAATCGGCTCCCAACTGCTGCACGTCAGACGCTGAGAGAGTGTCGCCAAAACAGGTAAATGCTCTGCTGGACAAAACAGAACCAATTCAACCTCCTTGCTGCGGCCACGGACTCCACATTGAGGGAACAATTGTCTTGGTAATAGCTGTAGACGCCAACGGTGAGGTAACCTGTGTGGCGGTGGTTTCGGGACACCCGCTAATCATCGGCTCAGCCATTGATTCTGTTAGACGATGGAAATTTCGGTCCTATGTAGTGAATGGGCTGAAAAAGAACTTCTGTGGGAAGGTCGCCGTCCGTTACGCGGCCACTGACTACGGAGTGAAATACGAAGTAATTCAAGCCACTTGAATTGAAAAAATGCGGGGTAAGTCCAGGATTATTGGAGAAGCGGTTCTACTTGTGCGAGTAGCGCGTTATATAGACAAGTGGATTTCCTTACAGCGCTCCGCAAGTCGAAAGCGATATGAAGCCCAAGAGCTATGTTACGCTTCACCAGTATGCGCGTGGCTTAAGTACTCTCATTTGCCTTTTTTCCTTCTCATTCGCGGCTTTTTGCCAGCAACCCGCGGTGCGTGAGATAACGATTGAATTGAGCGGGAGTGGTTTAAGCAGCTCAGCCAATCAGAAGCTTTTCATCCAATCTCGCGGCGACAAGAATTATCTTGGCGACGAACTGGTCGATTCAAACCGAGTCGAGTCGCTTCTTGCGGCGCTTAGTTCGCCCATAATTGCGAATCCTCAAGCCGATAACCTCGGCATTACTCATGAGTGGCTAAGTCAAAAAGTGCAAGAAGCTCCCAGAAATGGAGCGCCCAACCAGCAGGCCCTGTTCAAAGAAAGTTTTTCTGACCTTAAGACCATCGAACAACTTATGCCATCCTGTTTCAAATTCTGGAAGTCTGATGACTATCCATCTATGCGTGTCACGGTGGTATTTGCAAATGGCAAGCGCTGGATTGCCTCGTCCGATTCGTATTACCCATTTATGTTGCCTTGGAGAGTCAGCCTAAACGGGAAGGAGCAAACTACCTACAACGCCGATATTTCTCGCGGCATTGCTGCGCTTATGCCCAAGGGGAGCTTCAATCGCAATCGCCTGAGTGACGAAGAACTGAAGACTCGTCTAGCAGAAGCTGTGATGACATCCATCGAGAATAAGTGGGACCTTTTGGGCGTCGAAAGTCAGGCACAAGACAGTTTCGAAATTCTGCGTCGCAACTTTGAAGTTGAGCATGCCAGGATTAGTCCCTACCGTTCTGTGGACTATGGGTGGGTTGGGAATGAACCGGGTCCGCACGAGAAAAATCTTTTGGCAACCTTGAGAAAACCATCTCTCCCGCCCCATGTCGCGGAGGACGTTGTTCTCCTTTTTCATGACGGGAGGATTGAGGGCGTGGGAGACCTAGCAGAACGCATTGCTCCATACGAGGAGCTCGCGTTCTCCGTTCCATGGCTCAATCAGTACCTTGCCGACCATCATGAGCAGGACCTGTACATCAGATTCGTCCATGAGCGGTCTTTCAGCCCAATAGCAATGCAAAACTTCGCAGCTGACATGAAGAAATTAGGCAAGGATTCTCTCGCAAATGAGGTGGCCGCGGTCCAGGACAAAGCTGTGCTCGTGTTTCTTGATTACGGTAGCTGGTGGCTCATTTTGCCAGACAAGCGGATGGTACTTTGGAGACACTACCTTCCAGCAAGCTTTTTGAAGTGGACTGCGACCGACTTCACATTTGAGCGATGTGCAGAGCACAACGCGAACAATGGAGGCTGTGTTGGGGCGGTTGTCTCAGCTGATGGTGCCCTTCAACGGTGAGATGCGAAATTCCGCCAGTGCCCGATAGGTTGCGAAATCAAGTTCATATTAGAAGGCGACCCGGCTTCATTCGCTGGCGCGTTTCCAATCCCGGCTCTTACTGTGCAAACCGGCATTATCCGTGGGTTAGAGGCTCTTCAAAAAAGCGAGTAAACGGTCAGTGGGTCGGTAACGGCCATTTCGCGTTTTGCTGGAAGTGGCCTTGGCGAGTGCCTTCTCCTTCATCGCCATGCTGGCGTGAAGATACACCTCGGTGGTCTCGATTGATTCGTGGCCAAGCCAAAGAGCGATCACTGAGCGGTCCACACCTTGCTGGAGGAGATCCATGGCCACGGAGTGCCGCAGCACATGCATCGAAATGCGTTTCTTAGCGAGTGTAGGGCACTGTCTTCCTGCGTTGCTGACATACTTGGCCAAGACACGCTCGGCACCATCACGACTGAGTGCCCCGCCTCGCGCGCTGGGAAACAGAGGGTCCGCGGGGCCACCGAGACGTTCTCGCATCCAACCGCGTAGAGCTACCACCACATCTTTGCGCAGCGGTGTGGAGCGCTCCTTGCGTCCTTTGCCTTGACACCGCACTGAACCTCCGGCTCCCAGGACAACGTCATCGCAACGAAGACCAATGAGTTCCGATATACGGAGCCCCGTCTGAGCGGCAACGAGAAGCAAGATGTAATCCCTGCGGCCTCCCCACGTAGCCCGATCTGGAGCAGAGAGTAGCGCGTCTATCTCGGGCCGTGTCAGGTACTCGATGGGTCTTCGATCAAAACGCTTGTTGGGTATAGCCAGCACACGCTGGGCCAAAGCAGCAAAGGACGGTTCGGTGAAAGCTACGAACCTAAAGAAGGAGTGAATCGCGGCCAACCGAACGTTCCGGCTGCGTGCGCATACGCCCCGATCTCTTTCCAGATGATTCAGAAAGGCCCCGAGGAAGACGGGTTCTAGAATTTCCATGGTCAGCTTCGTAGGCGGCTTGCCAGTCTGTTGTTGTGCAAACTGCAAGAGAAGGCGAAAAGTGTCGCGATAGCTCGCGATGGTATTGGGACTGGCTTGCCTTTGATGCATCAAGCGATCGGTGAAGAAGGCTTGCAGGAGTTCTGAGAACTGGAGGCAGGTATTCATCGCCCAACGTCCTTTCTCGTTCGACCTAGACGGCGCGACGCCAAGCGCAGGAGTTCTGGGGTCGCTGTGAGATACCAATAAGTGCTGACCGCGTCGACGTGGCCGAGATAGGTGGCGAGCACAGGCAGATGTCGCTCAACATCCGCATCAGCGCGATAGAGGCGTTCAAGGGTTCGAATGGCGAATCCGTGCCGAAAATCATGGATTCGCGGACCGCGCTGCCCAACCGGACCTCGCAGACCGATCCTGCGAGCCAACTTCCAGAACGTACGTCGGAAGTGATCCAGGCTCAGCCCTTTGCCGAGTTCCGAAACAAAGAACCGGTTGTCTTTGGGCTGCGGGAAGATTCGCCGACGTAATGTGGCATAGCGATTCAACGCGTTGCAAGCGGAGGGATGCAGTGGGACCAAACGGGACTTTCCAAACTTGGACTGACGAACATGGAGGATACCGTCGACGAGATCTACGTCCTGGTGATCCAGTGCAAGGCATTCGCCGATTCGCAGACCGGTGACAGCCAGTAGTCCAAACAACGTGGAGTACGTCGTGGCCCGCAGGCCCCGGCGTGAATGGAGTTGCAGGGATGCTTCCATGAGCTTTTGGATGTCGCCGTCGCTGTACACATAGGGCGACCTCCTTCTATAGCTGTCAGGCAGTAATCCTCGCGGCGGAATTTCCGTCCGAGAATCTGCGGCCGCTCGATACTCCGCAAACATTCGGACGACGTGCAACCGCCTCCCACGTTGAGCCGGCTGCCCGTGTGGGGACGCCGTAGCCCAGCGGAGTGCCAGGTCGCGGGTGATAAACGACGCTCCTTGCTCGTCAGCGAAATCGACGAACCTGTGCAAGAGATAACCCTGCGTCTTGAGCTTAAAACCCAATGCCCGCCGCAGAGTGAGATAGCCACGGAGGGATTTCCGTAATTCGCTCATGACACTCCTCCGGGCCAAGGATGGGCAATGGAGCGCAATGCCGCCAAGTCAACTTTGGCGTAGATGGCGGTGCTCCTTTCGGACTGATGGCGCAATATCTTGGCGATCTCGGACATGGACGCTCCATTGCGGAGCATCTGGGTAGCGAGCGAATGGCGAAACAGGTGCGCTCCTCGGGTGGGCGCGTTAATTCCGGCACGTCGGAGAGCTCGTTGCACGACAATGTCGACGGCGGCGGAGTCAGAGAATCCCTCGTGAGGAGCCGCCGATCGAATGAAGACTCTCCGGCATACACACGAAGGCCTAAGTTGCTTCAGATAATTTGCGAGGGACTGGCCCACATCTTTCGGGAGGGGTAATTTGTCCCGGTGTCCTCCTTTGCCGTGGATGGTCAGCTCACCTGCTTCCCAATCGATATCGTCCAGTGTCATATGCACGATTTCAGTGGCGCGTAAACCGAGTCGAGCGAGTAGGAGCAGAATCGTCCGATCCCGTTGCACGGTAGGGTCGTCATGCTTGCACTTCTTCAACACGAGTTCGACCTGTTGAGGCGATAAATACTTGGGCAGCTCTGCCAGACGCCATTTGGCTACCGATGGAACGGACGCTGCCAGATTCGTGGAGATGTCTCCCCGTTGATGCAGAAATCGGAGCAGACTTCGGAGGGCTTTGCCCATACAGCGAGCGGCGTGTGGGCTAATGGTTCTGGCTTGACGGAGTATGCATCGGACAACGTCCTGAGCATTCAGTTCGCTCAATGAGAGTGCGCTCTTTCCAAAGCGCTCAGAAAGAAACCGCCGGGTGTGAAATAGGTACTGTTCCAGTGTTGCCGGCCTCAGGCCCCGTTGCTCCCTCAAGTGCCGTGCGAAGCTGGCCTGCAGTTGGTCCAGGGGACTCGTCTGGTCTTGAGAGACGGGAGGCCCAACTACCGTGGCCTCCCGCAAATGTTTCAGCAAAGACCGCAAGGTAGCGTTATCTCCTCGCCGCTTGCTATCGTGCTTTCGTCGGTAACGAAGGAATTGCTGGATTCGCTCCTCTCTGAATTCTTCTATTGCCGTCCGGCGCTGCCGCATCCACTGGTCGAGATCTCGTAGCAGAGTGAGTCTGTAGGCGATGGAAGCTTTGGAATATCCTCGACTGGTAAGCGAAGCGGTGAAACCGGGGATGGAGGAATATAGTGGGCCGCTTATCTGCCCCTGCGGTACAGACGAATTCCTGTCCAAATGACTTTGCATGTGAATCTTCTCCTTTCGGTCTGCGGGACCGTCCAGAGAAGTGAGTGGGATTATGCCGACTTAATCAAGCATTGCTGTGCGTGGAAAGACGGGAGTGCAGCGGAAACGGTGACGACGAAATGTGGGAATTCGGCATAATTCGGAAGGCGGCATTATACGGAGGACACGCGCCGGATACCGTGAGGCAGTTCCAGCGTATGCTTGCGGAGAAGCAGCAGGGCTAAAGCCCGGCCCCTACTGGAGAGCATTCAGCAGGTGGTTTTGGAGGCAGGGACATATTTCCAGCCGCGGTTGATCCACCACTGTGCACTGTCGTTGGGGACTTTCTTGTGCTCGCCCGTCTGCGGGTTTTCGATCTCAATCTGGCCGCGGACGAGATCATCGGATGCGCAGGTGGACCGGTGGTGCGCGTCCTGAGACTTCTCTTCGCCTGAGCGATAGATCTCCCAAGCCGCCTTCATGGTTTCCACCGCATGTTGCAGACGCTGGTGCTGAACTTCGGGATTGATACTCCAGGATTTCCAGACCTCGATCATCAAGGGTAGCTCGTCGCGAAAGATCGATTCTGGCGCTCCGACTGCGGAGACGTAATACATCCACTGATTGAGGCCTGTAGGCGAGCAGAGGATGTAAGCGTATTGAAGTATTTTTTGGCCGTGCAAATCCAGTTCCATAAGTAGGTAGGCCCCACGGCCATCGGGCGCGAGCTGAGAGTCCACGACTTGGCGCAGTTCTGGAGCTGGGATTCCCGCCGCGCGCTGTCCATTCGCGATTTGGGGCCAGAGCGCGTTCGTGGCGCGGACTGGATCACAGCACGGTGCCACCATCGGCCGATAATTTCCTATGGCGGGGCCGGGGGGAGAGTTGTACACGGGAAGGGCGGCTCCCAGGGAGATGCCTTCGCCACGCGGGCCTTTAATGTCCATGGAGCCGGGGGATTGTGCAGCGACCCACCAATAGGGGGGCAAGCCCACAGTCGAGCCGTCGGCCAGTACGGTCGTTTTCAAGGTTTGGGAATGCGCGGCGGTTGCGGCGAGGAGAATGCACGCACTGAGTAGCGAAGCCGATGAGAAGAGTTTCGGGGCCTGTCGCCTTGTGGAAATGGACATGACCAGTGCCTCCTTCGATTTCATTGAAGATTGGGGGCCTTTGCTTGTTATTCCTCCTGCCTGCTAGTGCGGGGAACGGGAATGAAAATGCGAGGCGTAATGTGGCGGTAGGATACCTTTAGTGAGTGAGGCAGTAAAGGGTTTAGGGTGAGCTTTTCTTTTGTCGAAGGCCACGCTCCGATTGAGGTCTTCGGCGTTCTCCGGCGCTCTTGGGGCGGGAAGGCGCACAAGCGGAAGTCCGTGCCAAGCGATGCGGAGCCGCGGCGAAATGCGGATTAGCGGGGGCGCTCGACGACCTCGAGGTCGGTGACTGGGTGAATTTCCCAGGCGGTGGCGCGCCAGTCGCGGGGACGGCCTGGGGCGGTGTTGAGCGATTGAGATTCGTGTTCGGTGTCGAAGAGGAGCCAGCCGCGGACGCGGACCCAGCGGCCGTGAAAATGGTCGCGGAGAGCAGGTGTGGACCAGTCTTCGCCGCGCTGTTCCGCGATGGCACGGGAGCGCGGGGTGACTTCTACGATGACGCGACGGTCTTCTGAGCCGTTCATGGGATCGAGGACAAGTTCGATGTGGGTGTCGCGGTCCGGCGGATCGGGGGCGTGGCAGTTGACGGTCTCGACGCCACCGACTTTTACATCCCAAACATAGCCGGTGATTTCGGCGCCGTGATGATCGTTCCAACGGGTGCGGTCGTCGCCTGGTTCGAGCATGGCCGCGAGGCTGACGCTTGGGTCGATTTGTTGTGGTTCGGGGGCGGTATAACGATTCTTCAGAAGATTCAGCTCGCGGACGGCGTGGCTGGCGGCGTCACCTTCCATGCCGCAGCCGTTGAAGGTCTCGAATGCAGGCTGAGTCGCTATGCGCGGAGTCTGCCGGCGATGATGCAGATACCAGGCAGCGGCCACTGCTAGTGTCAGAAGTAATCCCCAAAGCCCGGAACTGCGGCGCGCCATAGTCTTCCAATCCAACCTTGGTCCGCTAAATCAATCGACAATTCTCCGAATGTTTACTTGACTTAGTCTGACGAATATCCTAAATAAGACCCATCTACACGCTTTACACCCACCCAAAGCGGAAACGGAGAAACCTCTGTGCAGAAAAAACTCCTGGTGCACTTGTCTTTGTTGGCCGGATCGATGCTATTCGCCATGTATTGCGTACCGCCGCCGGCCGTTGCGCAAACCACCTCCTCCGCAAGCAGCGCGCCCGCTGCTGTTCCACCCGTGGCCAATCCTTGCCCGCGTTTCACGGCGGGCAGCACCATACACCAACCGCCGGCTCTCTTCAGCCAAAACGGCGTGCTAAACGTGCAATTCTCCTATCAGACGACCACCGACTCGGTGGGGAGACAACTGTTCTGCTTCATGACGCCTGGTGGCTTGGAGAACCCGACTTTGCACGTCAACCCGGGCGACACACTAAACATCACGGTGACCAACAATACGCCCTCGACGGAGGTGGGAGATCAAACGAACGAGAGCGACGAGCCTTTCAACCCACCCAACTGCGGCGATACCACGTTTGAGTTGAAGGCGGTGGCGCCGAACAATGTGGCACCGCCGCCAGTAACGTTCGGGATGACGGCCGGATCGATGAATATTCACTACCATGGCACCAATACTTCGCCTGAGTGCCATGAGGACAACGTAGTCAAAACCCTGGTCAATCCCGGGAGTACGTTCCAGTACAACGTACACTTCCCTAGCAACGAGCCCCCTGGGCTTTACTGGTATCACCCTCACGTGCACATGTTGGCCGAGGCAGCCGTGTACGGCGGTGCAGAAGGAGCGTTGGTAGTAGACGGAATCAACAACGTGCAGCCGGCGGTTGCCAGCCTACGGCACCGCGTAATCGTGATCCGCGACCAGCAGTTTACCGACCCCACGTTGAGTGAGGCTGGTTTCGGCGTCGGCAACGCAGTGGATGGCGGAGTCCCGCAGCGTGACCTTTCCGTGAACTACGTCCCGCTGAACAGCACGTTCAACCCGACTACAAATACAATGAGCTACACTCCTGCCGTTATCCACATGGAGCCCGGCGAGCAACAGTTCTGGCGCGTGTGCAACTGCACTTCAGACGCTCCGCTGGACCTGCAGGTGCGATTCGACGGTGTGCCCCAGACGATTCAGTTGGTGGGGATTGACGCTGTGCCTGTCAATTCGCAGGACAACTCGCAGCCAGGCAGTCTGACTCCGGTGACGCACTTCCGGATTCCGCCCGCGTCGCGCGTCGAATTCCTGGTGAACGCGCCGCCTTCCACGGTGAAGCTAGCACAACTGGTAACGCAGTACATCTACTCCGGGCCGCTTGGAGACACGCTTCCGACGCGGCCGCTGTTTACTATGCAGTTGGTGAACAGTCCGGACGCAGATGAGCCGCTCCAGGACGATAGGGTTCCGGCCTTCACCGCACTGAACACCAGTCAGCAGCGTTTTGGCGGCATCATGAACGTAACGCCTGCGCTTACGCGCACGGTGTACTTCGAGGAGTTCGAGAATGGAACCAAGTTTTTCATCAACGCCTCCGGGTGTGTGACTGCCTCCGGCGCCCAGTGTCCAACGCAGCCCTATGGCATTGATACCGCATTCGACAACAACAATCCTCCGGCGATCATCACCACACAGGGCACGGTGGAAAAGTGGATCGTCCAGAATCATGCCAGAGAAAACCATGAACTCCACCAGCACCAGATTCACTTCAAGGTGCTGTCGCAAGACAACTTCGACGCCAATTGCACACCTGTCGGCGGAACGGGCAACTGCGGCATCCCGCACTCGCAAACCTGCCAGACATGTGCGCCAGGGATCAACGGCCAGTTCCTGGACATGATTGAGATTCCGTACTGTGGAGGCGACGCTGCGAAGAACGTTACCCTTCCTGACGGAAGAACGATACAAGTGGCTTGCCTCACAGCTAACGGTGGCCCACCCATCCCGTATCCGCAGGTGGAGTTACTGATGGACTTCCGTGGGCCGGTTGTCGGCGACTTCGTATTTCACTGCCATATCCTGGGACATGAAGACCTGGGGATGATGGCTATCGAGCACGTGAGACCAAAAGACGAATAAACCGGAATCGGGATGACAACGACGGCGTTTTTCTTCTACAAATCGGCACCGAGATCCCAAAGTACCTTTGCGCCTGAGAAGAGGCGGTTTATTTAACAAGCGTTTTATCTAACCTAGAAGCAGGCGGCTTCAGAGAGTGCCTCCGAAGCCGCTTTTGTTTTGAATTCTCGCTTACTGCCTTGGAGGCGCGGGCGGCATGACAAACTTATCCATGTAGGTCTCTAACTTGTCGCGATTTTTGCTTCGGTAGGCGTTGTAGTCCCGCGCAATGCCGTCGTCGCCCAAACTGAAGAGCACGTAGGCGTCTAGGAGACCAGCATCGCGGAGCATAAGTAAGAGGCTCGCCGAAGGATCGCCGGCGACCTGCGCCGAACTTGTGGGATCGTGTTTGAGTTTATCCAGAGCCTGCGCGGCCGCAGCGAGCGCTTCGGATTCTTCGGGAAGGGAGTGGCGATATTCCGGCTCTTGCGGAAACTGCTTCTGGAAGCGGCCGCCCTTCTTCCATTCTTCCTTCACCAAGTAATAGGTTCCCCAGGCAGGGAGCAGTTCCGCAGCCTGTCTGTTGGGGTCCGCCGCGGCTTTTTGTGGGAGAGGGATGGCCACGAGAACGATGTTGAACGCGGTGCGATTGATAGTGGCCCAGGCACGAATTTCGCGCCACACGATCTTGTTGTACGGCTCGGCGACAGCGGCGTGGATCAACATGGCGCGCGCCTTGGCCATGTCGCCCTGTTTGGCCAGCATGTCCGCGTAGTAGCGATACCCGGTCTCGATATTTGGGTCGAGCTGGATGGCGCGCTCGTACCACTCACCGGCTTTGGGGAAATTGTTCTGCTTATCGTAGGTGTTGCCGGTGAAGAGGGCGGCCAAGTAATTCGAGGGCTCGAGCTCAAGGGCTTTTGAGTAGTCCTTGAGCGCCTCGTCGAAATCGCGGCGGGCGAATGCAGCTTCGCCGGCCTTCATTGCCTGTTGGACGGCAGGGTTATCCGAGAACTTGATAGCGCCGCTCGCGGGGAGTTCCTCGAGAAGCTGGCGAAGGTTCTCGGCGAGGGGACTCGTGTTGCCAAGGCCCCAGGCTCTTTGCAGAAGATCCCTGGCGCGAAAGCGTTCCTGGCCCGCTGCGCCGGTATCGTTCAGAGTCGCAGCATGTTCGACAAGTGAGGCCGCCAGCGCGACCAGCACCTGGTCGTCCTTCGGGTTCTTCTGGGCCAAATCCTCGAGAAGAGGCAATGCTTCGAGACGTTTGCCCTCACTGAAGAGAGCCATGGCCTTTTGACGGCTGGCGCGATCCGAAGCATCCGCGTAGGTTTGAGCCGTCAGCGGTGAGCAAGCAACGAGTAGCAGCAGGGCCGGAAGAAAAAGCCTTCGTGGTTCGTCGATTCGCATGGTCTTTGTCCGTAAGCAAATGAGCTTGCGGATTGTTGGGAGCTACTTGCTTTCCGTGACCGGACGTTCGCCTAGTGGCTGAAGTGGCCTGGCACTGTTGTGATAGTGCTTCTGGTATTCAGCAATCTGAGGCTGCGACATTTCAATGGAGTTCTTGAGCACGAACCAGGCGACGCCTTCGTTGCAAATAGGGTTTGTGAGCGAACCCCGATAACTGTAGTAGGAGTGGTCGGCGGGCAGCAGGTCCATGGCGTTGACTTTCAGTCCCTGCGTCACGCGCTCTTTGCCGGGGTCAGGGATGTGTTCCCACAAGGTTTTGATTACGGGGTTTTCTTTTCCCACGACGATGGGAACCTCGATGATCAGGAACGTCGCCTCGGGCGACAAATGGACTAGTTGGAGGGACATTGGCGGGCGCTTGCCGTTGACAGCGTGTTCGCCGGGCTCATGGAAAACGATTTGGCTTAAGCGGTAAGGCTTTCTCGATACCTTCAGCCAAAAAGTTTCTGGTAACCGAACCTTGATTAGATAGTGGTTGCAATCGTTCACCATGTCCAAATCTGCAGGCTGATAGTGGAATTCGAGCGGAGTGAGGGACAGGGAGGGCATCTTTTCCGTTTTGGTGATGATGTCCACGGGAGATTGCGCGTGACCCGTTTTGCAAACGCCGCCCCAGGAAGCAGGACCTAACGGGCCGTCGTCGTAGGTGAACTTGGGCTCACACTTGTCGGAGGCGCCGCTGGGCAAATTCATTTGGTGACCGTGCTGATGTTGATGCTGCTCGGGTTTCTCGGGGGGCTGCGCTGCCTGACGGTCGCCGGACGGGGCCGGGTAGGCGAAGACCGAAAGATACAACGCACAAACTGCATACAGTGCGAGCCTGAATCCTGAATTGTGAAGCATGTTTCCTCTCCAATTGTGGGATCTGGGCATCAAACGAAGTTGTCGCATCACTCTACCGTATGCGTGCCAAAACGCGATGAACATTTTATTAAGGCGTGAAGTAATTTCGCGGTGGTGTCGTTCCCGTACAAGGGATTCGCGGCGTCTGATTTATTGGTTGCGGGAAAGCCGGACTAACGATTTAAAGCGCGGGCCGGTACTGCCTATATCTGGGTAACAGCATCAAAGCAATTCTTCCGTAGTGAACAAAGCGTCCGGCGGCGGTGTCTTAGTCTTAGAATGGAGGAGGTATCCATTATGAAAAAGATCGGCTTCGCCACGTTCTTTGCATCGATGCTGTTTTTCGCGCCGCAGATGGTGGGGAGCACTGTCCATTTGTCCACGGCTAACAACGCAAGTACGCCATGCCCAACGCCGCCGGCGGTGGTTGCTTCGGTTCTGGGGCTGACGCCGGGGCAAGTGGAACAATTGGGGACCCTACTGTCGCAAGTATTGCCTGTCTTGCATAGCTTGCAACAACAAGGGACGGCGGTGCAGCAGCAGTTGGACATTTTGCTCAGCCAGCCGAATCCTGATCCGGCGCAGGTTGGCAAGCTGGTTGTGCAGCTTCACGTGATTGAATTGGAGACCAATCAAGTGATCAACGGCTTTCACAATGCGTTTGCGGGCTTGCTCTCGCAGGAGCAAATACAAAAACTGCAGGGAGTAGCCGCGGCATCGCAAGTGCAACCAGTGGTAGGGGCGTTCGTGGCTCTGTACCTGGTGGCACCACCGCCGACTACGGTATGCCAGGCGCAATAAAACTCGGCCGATGCGTAGTTGCTTTGGAAGGCGGAAAGTGCGGGACCGGCTGGAGCACGAGCTTGGGCGATGAAGCGCAGAGTGCAAGCGAGTTCGAGCAGCGCGTACGCGAATGTCATCGCCTCGTGTTCCACGTCGCGTATGCCGTGCTCTCCGATCGGGCGGATGCGGAAGAGGTCGTGCAAGACGCCTTCTTCCGCGCCTACCGAAAGCTCTCCGGGCTGCGGGAGCCGCAGAAATTCCGCTCGTGGGTGGCTCGGATGGGCTACCGGTTGGCTTTGAACCGGTGGAGGGCGGCTACGAGGGCGCTGAGGCGCGACACTGCGTGGCACGAAATGTCCGCTGGCGGTCAGGCGAATGTCGAAAGTATTGTGGCGCGGCGCGAAATGAAGCGGCGGTTGCGGGAGGAGATCGATCGGCTGCCGAGAAAATTGCAGGCGGTGGTGATTTTGAGTGCTGTGGAAGAATTGGATACACGGGACATTGCGGGCGTGCTGCGTATTCCTGAGGGTACCGTGAGGTCGCGTTTGCATTTAGCGCGGAAGGCGCTTTTGAAGGCATTCACTGATGAAACTTTGTGATCGCTGGCGCGAAGCTCTTGCGGAGCATGCGCTTGGTTCGGCCGCAGCTCCGGAGCTTGCCGAGCATCTTGGAAGGTGCGCGGCTTGCTCCGCTGCATTAGCCAAGATGCAATCGCTCACGGGAGAGATCGACCGCGGAATTCGGCAGCTTGCTGCCGTAGAGCCGGAGGCTGACGCCGCCACCCGCATTCTGGCGGAGGCTGGCCGGCGCGCGGTGCAAACTCGCTGGTGGCAGCCGACCGGACGAGCCGTCGCCGCCGCAATTGCCGCGGCAGTCTTTTTGGCGGCCTCGCTCGGAGTATTATGGAAAAGTCGCGTTCAGCGGGAGGATTCAGAGCGAGCGCTGTCTGTGGCCGCTGAGATTTCCAGCTGGAAATCTCCAACGCGGGAGCTTTTGCGTTCACCGTACGAGAGCGTGCTCAAAGGAACTCCCCGTTTAGGCGAAGGCTTTTATCGGCTCGATGCCAGCGGCGTGAAAACGGAGAATTCAGCTCCCCGCGCGAAGGAGAAGCAAAAACAATGAGAAGCAATCGGAAGCGCGGCATGTCCTGGACAAAGCAGTGCGGGCTTTTGGCGGCGCTGCTGTTAGCGGCTTGGACTGCTTGCGGGCAACAGCAGCCTGGGCCGGATCCCGTCGCGGAGAATCTGTTCCCTCCAGACCAGGTGCTCGCCAACCAGAAAGCCATTGGGCTCGACGACGCGCAGCGTAATTATGTGCGGGCAGAGGTGCTCAAAGCACAGACGCGCTTCACCGAGTTGCAATTCCAGCTTCAGGATGCGATGGAATCGCTCGTTGGTTTGCTGAAGCAAAATCCGGTGGATGAGACGCAGGTAATGGCGCAGCTCGATAAGGTGTTGAACGCCGAACGCGAAGTGAAACACACACAGATTGCACTCATGGTCCGCATCAAAAACAAGCTAACGCCGGAGCAGCAGGCGCGCCTGCGCCAGTTGCGCGGGAAACCGGCCAGTGAGTGACCTAATTCCGAGAGTCTGACTCAATAGAGCTTCCGTTTTCATCAATCCGCTTGCTCCAATTGAATCATTTTGACAGGCGGTAGATCGCCCAACATGCTCGCCTAACTCGAAGTGTCTCCGTGCCGCGTCGCAGGCACTCTTCTTCTGGCAACTGTCAGCGCGTAACCGCGCGATGCCGGAGACGTGCGTGCGTCAATTCGTTCTCTGGCGAGAATTTCTTAGCGTTCGCGGCGGAGTTGCTCGAGCCAGCGGGCGAGGATGGAGTTGGAGGCGGGTTCGATGTCGAGGAATTCGAGGCCCATGCCGATTCTGGGTTTGACGATGCGGACCATGGCGAGGGCCTCGACGCGTTCGTCTTTCCGCGTCAGAATGACGCGTGTGCGGGATTTGACGGCAAGCGGCTTGCTGGTGCAAACGAAACAGCCGCCGAGGGAGATGTCCGAGGTGATGCCTTCGGAGCGTCCGCCAGATTCGAGGTCGAGGACCTCGGCGTCGGCGGCGAAAGGATAGCGGATGGCATAGCGGCGGTCGCGCAGACTTACTTTGTGCGACGCGCCATCGGCGGTTCGGTCGTTCATGGAGATAACGTTGCCCACTGTCAGTTAAACCGGGGAAGGGAGAGTCAGGAGTAACCGTCGAAGCGCCCCCCTCCAAATAATAAGGATGCCAGAGAAGGCAAAAAATAGGGAAATTGGGAGAGAAAGTAGGGCGAAAAAGGCAACAGGCTGCAGCGTTTTGAGGGGGAAAGTGAGATGAGCACGAGATATTAGTGGGTACGACAAAGGGAAGTGATGCGAGGGAGATGGAAGAAAGAGAGGATGCTACTCTGAAAGAGCAGATTTCCTTCATGTTAAGCGATACCATGCGAAGCGACGGACTTCGGCAGAGCGACCGCGTGAGTTTCCGGATGCCCGTGGAGGCATCGTGGACAACGAGCGAAGGAACGCCAGCGAAGCATATTGCGGAGACGCTGCTGGTGAGCCGCAATGGGGGAGTGCTGCGCCTCGACGAAAAATTGGTGGCGGGACAGGAAATTACGCTGCGGCGGATGGAAGGCGATTTGGTGAAGACGACGCGGGCGCGCGTGATGGCGGAAATCGATCAGGAGCCGGACGGATTTTTATATGCGATTCAGATCACCGAGCCCAGAGCGGATTTTTGGGACATCGAGTTCCCTGCCCCCTACAAGGCGGATGAGGCGCTGGCTCGGCTATTGATGGAATGCGGGTTTTGCCAACGGCGCGAAGTGGTTTATTTGAATGAGTTGGAGCTGAAGTCGTTTGAAGTGCGGAAGTGCGTGGCGCGGCTTTGCAAGCATTGCGATACGCCTTCGATCTGGATTGAAGCACAGTCGGAAATCAAGACGCAGGAAAAGGGAGCGGCGCATCCGTTGACGGTGGAAGAACGGGTGATACCGCGGCGGAATCGGACGCGCGTAAAGGCGCGCGTTTTGGCGTGTATACGGAGGCGCGGGTTTCAAGAGGAAGTGGCGGTTTGCGAGGACTTATCGAAGGGTGGATTGAGTTTTCGGAGCAGGAACGAGTATCCGGAGGGCTCACGGGTGGAGGTGGCAGTGCCGTTCACACCGGGGAGCGGAGCGATTTTTGTGCCGATACGGATTGTGTTTTCGCAGGCGATTCCAGCGGCAGGTTTGTACCGGCATGGGGCGGCTTACATTCGGCCGCCTAGCGATGCGTGAGTCAGGCCTCTGCTGAGAAACACGGGAAGTGACGGCTATCGGACGACAAGCCAAAGCGTCACGAACGCGAGGAAAGGCAAGTACAGAGCAAGAGGCGCCCCACAAGAAGCCACAGCCCGCTTTTGCTGAAACCGAACCAGACAGCAGACAAGTGCTCCGACCCAGACTATAGCGACGCACAGGCCGATGACTGTGTGCATTCCCCATTTGTCCGGTGGAAGTAGACACGGAAAAAAACAACCGACAGCGGCGAGGGCGATGGATGTCAAGGGCAGCCTTTTACAAAGGCTCATGGCACCCTAACAGGACTGCTACAGGCTTCAGTCTACACTGATTGCGGCGGAGTCGCGCTCGTGGCGGCGGCGATGCAGGTAGTGCATGGAAATATTGAGATACGCCTGGCCGCAGGGAGTTTCGATGGCGATGACCATAGCTTCGGTGTCGGCGCTTCCTCTAAGGCCTTCTTCGTTCATGTGAATTTCGGGCGGAAACACTTTGAAGCGGAAGCCCTGGTCGTTGAGGAGCGTCACGGAATTGCCGATGACCATGTTGGCCAGCTCGCAAACAGTTTCGCGGACGACTTGATCGCTACTGGGAACATCTTCGCCAGCGAGATGGCTGGCGACTTTCATGGCGACTTCGGGCGAGAGATCGAGAATGACGCGGCCTTCGATGTCGCCTTTGATGGCGATGAGGGCGGCGACACCTTTGCGGCGGTACGTATCTTCGTCCATCGAGAGGTCGAGTATTTTGGTCGGCGCCTGAAGCGATTCGGCAAAGACGGCGTCGGCGGCGTTGATGAACGGCTGAATGAGTTCCATTCTCATGCGCGGTGCTCTCCTGCGAAGGCGACGGGCGCGCCTGCGGCGTTGGGATCGTCACTGAGAACATAACGGAGAATTTCGTAAAGGACTTCGGGCTTGACGGGTTTTTGCACGAAGTGTTTCGCGCCCTTCTGGAGCGCAGCCAGGATGTTCTCCTGGTAGCCCACCGAAGAGACCATGACGATGCGCGCTTCGCCATGCTGGCGAACGATGCGCTCGACGGCCTCGATGCCTTCCATCTGCGGCATGGTGATGTCCATGAGCACGATGTCCGGCTTGGTGCGATTGAACTCCGCGATGGCGGTGAGGCCATCTCCGGCTTCTCCGGCGACTTCGCCGCCGAACATCTCAATCATCTTGATGATGTTCTTGCGTGCGAAGACGGAGTCGTCCACCACCAAGTAGCGAACGGGTTGATTGTCTTTCCGTAACAGAGCGGCAAATTGTTGCATGGCCTTCTCCTTCTCCCGGCACGGTGTTAGGTGCGATGGGAAGAAACGGGTGTCCTTTCCGATTTCTCGTTCTTATCGCTTTTATCGTTCTTGTCGAATTTTTCAGAGCCGGAGCGTTCTCCGCCGTAGTTTTGAACCAAATGCGCGGCAATACCTTCCAGCGGAATCACTTTGTCGGCATAGCCCTTCGAGATGGCGGCGCGGGGCATGCCGCTTACCACACAGGTGTCTTCGCTTTGCGCGATCGTCACGCCGCCGGCAGCTTTCAGTGCGCCGAGGCCTTCAGAGCCATCTTCACCCATGCCGGTCATCAAGAGACCAACAGCGATGAGGCCAAATTGCTGTGCGACGGAATGAAACAAAACGTCAACCGATGGACGATGGCCGTTGACGGGAAGGCCATCGGACAGAACAGCCATGTCACCGCGCGGCATGCGGCGAACCATAATGTGACGATTGCCGGGGCAAATGAGTACGCGCCCGGCGACGAGCAGATCGCCGGAGCGCGCTTCCTGAACTTCCAGAGCGCAGCATTCGTCGAGGCGTTTTGCGAACATTTCCGTAAACCCTTCCGGCATGTGCTGGACGATCAGGATGCTTGCCGGAAAATCCCCTGGAATCTGGGAGAGAACGTATTGAAGAGCATTCGGCCCGCCTGTCGATATGCCGATGGCAATGATTCGATTCGGGGGAAGTCCCGCATGGCTTTTCTTTTTGCTCTTGGGAGGATCATCGGAAACAACCGCGGCTGGGAGTTTGCGGCCTGCAGCGCGCTTGGCAACTTTGATTTTTTCGATGAGCTGATCGGCGATGGAATCGAGATGTCCGGCGGCGGCGTCCTGAGGTTTTTGGACAAAATCGATGGCGCCGAGAGCGAGCGCTTTGAGAGTGGCGTAGCCGCCTTCCTTGGAATGCGTGCTGAAAAGAACGACGGGCATGGGGGCACGGCGCATGATGAGACGGAGAGTTTCCATGCCGTCCATGCGAGGCATTTCGAGGTCGAGGGTGACGACATCGGGATGGAGCTCCTCGATTTTTTTCAGAGCAAAAGCGCCATCCATGGCGGTGCCGACGACTTCAATGGAAGGGTCGCGCGCGAGTACAGAGGGAATGAGCTTCCGCATGAGGGCGGAATCGTCGACGACGAGAACGCGGATGCGGCCGCTCATGCGATCGCTCCGAGGGGAACAGCGCGAGAAAGGCGCGAGAGGACTGCGGGCACGTTGAGAATCAGGACGACTGTGCCATCGCCAAGTATAGAGGCGCCGCTGACGAGGTCGCTCGTGACAATGTCCGACGGCAGAGCTTTGATGACCAGCTCTTCTTCGCCGACCATGCTGTCCACGACGAGTCCAAAGCGTTTTTCGGCGGCGCCGATCACAATCACGAAGTGTTTCTTCTTCTTAGGTTCGGTGTCGATCGAGCGAAGACGGCCGAGATGCTCGAGACGGACGAGCGTGAGAATCTGATCGCGGAGGCGGAGCACTTCGCGCTGGTCGATGCGATGAATTTCCCGTTCGTTGATGCGCGAGATCTCCACGACAGAAGAAAGCGGCACGGCAAAGAGGCGGCCACCGACGCGGAAGAGCAGCGTCTGAATGCTGGCGAGGGTCAGCGGGGCGCGTAGCTGGAACGTGGTCCCGCGAGTTTTTTGCGTAGAGATATGGACGGTGCCTTTTAGCTTGTCCAAAACGCTGCGAACAACATCCATGCCCACGCCTCGCCCGGAAACTTCTGTGACTTCAGCAGCCGTGCTGAAACCCGATTCGAAAATGAGGTTGAGCGCTTCCTGGTCGGTGAGGCGCGCGGCTTCTTCGGGCTTGATGATTCCCTGCTTGAGGGCTTGTTCGCGGACGCGCGCGGCGTCGATGCCGCGCCCATCATCACGCACTTCGATGACGACCTGCGTGCCTTGATGATAGGCCTTGAGGTAGACAGTGCCGCGGGCGGGTTTTCCGGCGGTGAGCCTCTCATCGGCAGGCTCGATGCCGTGATCGACGGCGTTGCGGACTAGATGCATCAGAGGCTCGCCGAGGGCGTCGAGAATACTTTTGTCGAGGTCGGTGTGCTGTCCGGAAATATCCAGGGCCACGTCCTTGCCGCACTGCTTGGCGACGTCGCGGACGACGCGGGGAAAGCGGCGGAAGAGCTGCTCGACGGGAACCATGCGAATTTTGAGGACGCACTTGTGGAGTTCGTCGAGAACGCGGGATTGAAATCCAAGGGCTTCGGCCAGCTTTGCGCGAATGGGGTCGCGGGCGTGGCGTTGATCAAATTCCGTGAGAGCCCGATGGAGCATAGACTTGCCGATGATTAATTCACCTACAAGATTCATGACCGCATCGATTCGGCTGGCATCGACGCGGAGGCTGCTTTCCGCAACGGTGGCGACAGCGGAAGCTGTCTGGGTGGGTTTGCTTGCCTCGCCGGTGTCGCCATGCTCGGCGGTACTCGCAACAACCTGGGCCGCTTGGGCGTCCAGTAGATCGCCGAGGAGTTCATGCTCGGGCGTCCCGGCGATGGTGGCGCGCTCGACGCGAACGTCGGAAACGATGCTCGGAATGCGGCAGCGCTTTTTGATGACGGCCTCGGGTTGGACGGTGGCGATAGCGGCCTCGACGATTTCAACGGTTGCGGCGGCGAGATTGTCTTCCGGACGCAGGGCGATGAGCGTGCCGCAGCCGTGGAGGACGTTTCGAATGAGTTGAAAAGCGGCGGCGCGCATGAGGCTATCCGGATCGACGCGCAGAGCGACGTTGTAAACCGTCTCGCCACGATGAACAGCCTCGGAAATCATGAGCTGCTCGTATTCGGTCCACGCGAAAGTCGCGGGAATTGCCGCGGGGACTGTCGCAGGGGTTTGAGGAACTTCGGCAGCCGGGGCTGCAGTGTCAACCAAGAGTCCACGAATCAGGCCGTGGAGCTTTTCGATGGATGGCAGCTTCTTGCCGCGCTGGTAAGAGGAAAGCATAGCTTCGAAGGAATCAGCTGCGGCGAGAACGGCCTCAGCGAATCTGGAGCCGTGTTTCTGCGCGACTTGCGGCGTGAGAATGTCCTCGACTTCGTGAGCGAGCTCGCTCAACTTATGAAAGCCGCAGGCTGCGGAGTCGCCTTTGAGCGTATGCACGGCGCGGCGCACGCGGCGAATGACTTCTTCGTCCGCGGGATGCGCCTCGAGCTCGAGTCCTGCTTCGTTGAGGGATTGCAACAACTCGTTCGCGCTCTCAAAAAAGATGGCGCGAAGCTCCGGGTTGCGGTCTTCGGGAGGCTTGCTCAAGAATTCGCCTCCACACGTTGATAGGCGGTGCCGTTGTTTTCATGCACCATGCGGAACTTTTGCGTGAGACCGAAGAGGCTCTCCGCGTGGCCCACAAAAAGATAGCCGCCGGGATTCAAGCAATGCCAGAACTTTTCGATCAGGCGCTTTTGTTCTGCTTCGTCAAAATAAATCATGACGTTGCGGCAGAGAATGATGTCGTTGCGGCGAGGGAGGAATTCGGTTTTGAGATTGTGGAAGTCAAACTGGACGAGCTGTTTTAGCTGGGGCTTGATAGCGTATTTGTCGCCGGATTTCTCGAAATAGCGCAGGCGGCAGGTGTAATCGACCGGCTCCATTTGCTGCTCGGTGAAGACACCTTCCTGGCCGACGCGGAGGCTGGCGTAGCTTATGTCCGAAGCGACGATTTCCAGCTTCCACGGCGGAGGAATCAGCGGCTTGGGAGACGGCATATCGAAAGGAAGCGGGTTCCGCAAATAGTAGTAGGCGAGAGCGTCGCAAACCAATATGGCGACGGAGTAAGGTTCCTGGCCGCTGGAACAACCCGCGCTCCATACGCGAAGATTCCAGTCGCGGCGTTCCTGCTTTTTGCGCAACAGATCTTCCAGGACAGTTTTTTGCAGAAGATCGAGCTGCGGCTTGTTGCGGAAGAAGCTGGTTTCGTTAACCGTGAGGTTTTCAAGGAGCAGAGCGAGCTCGGCGCGGCCTTCGCGGCTGGTGAGCAAACGGTAGTAGCTATAGAAAGAATCGAGCTGGCAGACCTTGAGCCGGCGCTGGAGGCGGTCTTTCAAGAAATGAGAGCGGCGCTCGTCGAAGAACATGCCGCATTCCTGATAGACGAGCGTCTGCAATAGCTTCAATTCAGCTTCTGTAAGTTGAATCTGAGCGGTTAGCGTTCCCATGAAATATGCGGCTGTCCGGCATTTCGGCTGCCCCCGATGCAATCGGGAGCAACGCTACTTTGCAGTGGCGACGGTCTCCGCGGCCTCCTCGAGTCGTTTGAGCTCCGGCCGATGCAAAAGCTTGGAAATATCCAGCAAGATGATGAGGCGGCCCTTTAGTTTGCCAACTCCGGTGACGTATCCGGACTCTCCGTCAGCGAAAACGGAGCCGGGGGCTTCAATTTCGGATGGCGGAATCTTCAGAACTTCGGAAGCCGAATTGACGATCAGGCCGAGTAGTTTGTTGTCCAGTTCCACGACGAGAATGCGGTTTTTCTTGTCCGAGGTAATGTCCGTGTGGCCAAACCTCTTGCGCAGATCCATTACGGGGATAATTTTTCCGCGCAAATTGATGACACCTTCAACGGTATCGGGAGCACTGGGGACTGCCGTGATTTCCGGGACGCGGACGATTTCGCGCACGGCGGCGATACGCACGCCGTACGTTTCATTTCCGATGCGGAAACCGACGATTTGTAAATCCTTTTCCATCAAGCGATCTCCGAGACCTTAGGAACGCACGAGTTCGGCGTATTCCGACTCGCGTTCACGGCTGGAACTCTGGCTCTGGTGTCCCCGGCGCGGCCCGCCTTGCTCGGAGTGGCGGCCGCGACCTTGCGCGGAGCGGTCGAGGACAAAACGGTCCATGCTGTCGAGCAAATGGCGGGAAAGTTTGAGCATCTGTTCGGCGGCGGCGGAAAGCTCGGTGGAGCTGGAGGCGGACTGCTGCACGAGTTCGCGCATTTTGTCCATGGCGCGGACAACGGCTTGCGCTCCGGAGGCTTGCTCTTCGACGGCGGAGTTGATCTCCTGGGTGATTTCGGTGAGGCGGCTGGTGGCTTTGGCGATTTGCGAAGAGCCGACGGACTGTTCGTTGGTGGCGGCGCCAATTTCCTGGGAGAACTTGTAGACTTCGGTCACGACGTTGGAGATTTTATGCAGCGCCGTGCCGAGCTCGTTGCCGAGGCTCAAGCCTTCTTCCACGATGCGCGTGCTGCGCTCCATGTTCTCGACGGCCTGGCGCGCCTCGCGCTGGATGCTTTGAATGAGGTCGGCGATTTCCTTGGTGGATTGCGTGGATTTTTCGGCGAGCTTGCGAACTTCGTCGGCGACAACGGCGAAGCCCAAGCCGTGCTCGCCCGCGCGGGCCGCTTCGATGGCCGCGTTCAACGCGAGGAGGTTGGTCTGCTCGGCAAGATCGTCGATGACTTCGATGATCTTGCCGATGTCATCGGCGCGGTGGCCGAGAATGTTGATGATTTCCGCGGAGGATTGAATGGCTTTGTTGGTGCGGTTTAGGCCATCCGTGGCTTTTTCCATGGTCTGGATGCCGGTGACGACTTCTTCGCGGGAACGATTGGCGATATCGAGGAGAACTTTTGCCGTGTCCGCGACGCGCTGAATGGAAGTGACCATCTGATCGATGGAAGCGGAGGTTTCCGCAACGCTGGAAGCCTGCACTTGCGTATTCTTCACGACGTTTTGCACGTTGATGCTCATCTCGTGCATCGTGCTGGTGACTTCTTCAATCGCGGAGGAAGCCTGGACGCTTACCTTCGCGGATTCGTCAGCCGCGCCAGCGACTTGGTTGGAACCGGCGGAAACCTGGCCGGCGGAGTCGCGCGTCGTGCGGACAAGCTGCTGCAGGCCGTGCGACATGCGTAGAAACGCGTTGCCGAGGGTGTCACGCTTGGAGCGCGGCACGACTTCCACGCTGAGGTCGCCTTCAGCCACAGACATGGAAACGCTGGCCATTTCTTTCAAATAGGCGACCATATTGTTGAAAGTAGTCGCTAGAGCTCCAATTTCGTCGTTGCGATGAATGTCGATGTTCTGATCGAGGTCGCCGGAATCACCAATTTCGCGTGCTACGGTGATGAGGTGGGTGAGCGGCTCGCTGATGGACTTGGCTGTCTTGTACGCCGCGCCGATTCCGAAGAGCAGTGCAATCAGCGTGCCCACGGTGGTCACGCCGGTACTGATGTCATTGGCACGTTTCGCCGAGGCGGCGCTTGCCTCATAAGATTTGGTAATGTTGGAGCTAACTTCGTCCAAAATGGCGGATGATTTTGTCAACCAGGAAGCCGGATCCTTCTGCAGATAAAAGATTTGTAGATCGGAGACGGTAGCGTCGCCGGAGTCCACCTGGTGGCGTTTGGCCAGAAGCGGTTTGGCGAAATTGTCGGCCCAGCTCGTTTCCGTGCTCTCCACTTGATTCAGGGCAATCTTAACGCTGTCGTTGCTGGTCTGCGCCTCGCCGCGCTTGATGAGGTCGTTGATGTCACCAAAGCCTTTATTGACCTTTTCCTCGTCGCGGGGATCGCCGCTCAAGAGAAAATTGTCCATGTTGTGGATGTTCAACATGATCTGGTAGCGAACTGACTCAATAGTGCCTTTGTTATCTAGCGCCGCTTTGGAGTCATTGCGTGCGGTCGTGTTCATTAAGCCAGCGACGATGTTGACGAGGAACAATAATCCCAGAATGCCCAGAATCACGCCAAAACCAACATAAAGTCTTTTCGCGATCGTCATTGCAAAATGCCTCCACTCACCCCGGCGACGCGGTTTGGTCTAAACCGCTCCTACCGTCTCTTGCGAATCCCCTAGTTGCCCGCAGCGCTGAACTCAAATTCAACGATTTGGGTCGTTTCTTCAGGTGCAGCCGTGAATTTCCATTCCTTCACCGCGTCCTGGCAAGCTTGCACGAGCAGCGGATGGCCGCCGATGACTCGGGTGCTTTTGACACGGCCGTCGGGAGTAATCACGACCTCGATTTTCACCTTGCCGGACACGTTCATACGCTTGGCAAGCTCCGGATAGGCAGGAGCAACCTTGGACTTGACCTTGCGCTTGCCTTCGTCCGTCGAACCTGTTTGCCCGAAACTGGCGGCTCCCAAGGAAAGACCGATCGCAGCCGTTGCGGCTCCGCGCGCAAACTTTCTCCATCGCCATTCGGATCTCATCGACACCACCCCTCTCAAGAATGGGGAAACCCCGCGTTAGAGAAGGCACGTCGGGTGCCACCGCGGAGGGCGTTCCTCGGGCGGCAAGCGAGCACATTGAAAGAACGGCAAGTGTCTTAGAATGAGGAGTTAGTGCGTTTTTTCCCGGTGAGGAGCGCAGGGAGAAATAAGAAGCGGCGTCTCAACGGGCGGGATTCGTTTGTGGTGAGGTCTCATGCTGAGACGATGTGCGCAAAGAGCGCAGCGCGAGAGTAGACGATTCGGCAACGCGCTTGAGAACGTCGATTGACTCAGAATGAGATGAGTCGGTAGGGTGGTAGTGAACGGCAGAACTCAACTTGAGACGCGCGTCCACCCCCAACCCGTGATGCGAAGAACAAATCCCATTCGGGCTTCGCATTTAACCACTCGGTTAAATAAGGCGGACTCTGTGCCTCCCTCTTCAAAACAAGCTGAAGAATTGATGGAGTTGGCGGTAGATGCGGCGCAGTCGCGGCAGCTTCCGGAATTCCTGGAGCGGTTCGCCGGGCGCGCGGCGCGGATGCTGGATTCCGTATGGGGTGGAGTGGCCGTATTTCGAGGGCGAGAAACGGACCTGTACTCCACAATCGAGAACGAAAAGGGCGTGAGCAGCGCGCTTAAGAGCTGGATCATCTCGTCTGCTCGGGAAAACCGAGTTGCCGCCGCGGTCCGGGCGCTGCCGGCTGGAGAGGCTGGACTGCTTGAAGGCGGGGCGGGGGCGATGAGCGCGGTCTTCGTACCCGTGAGCGCAAGCGATGGAGAACGGCTGGGCATGTTGTGCCTGTTGCGGCGGCGAAAGAGCTTGGACGCCAAGGAGAAAAAGCTGTTGCACGCTTTGGCGAGCCACGCGGCGCTGTCGTTGGAAAATTTCAGGCGGTTTTCACAGCTTGAGAAGTCGAAGCGGCAGTGGGTCGAGGATATAGACGCGATCAGCGATTACATCGTGGTGCACGACCGCGCTTGGAAAATCGTGCGCACGAACCGCTCGCTGGCGTCGCATCTCGGCGTGCCGCCTGTGGCGCTCGTAGGCGAGGCAATGAGCGGATTGCGGCAGATTGCGGAAACCGGCAGCGATCTTCCCTGCCCTTTTTGCCGCGATACACAGCGGCCGCGCGAGGAGTATGTGGCGGCTTCGGCGGAGCGCATCTTTCTGGTGTCGACTTCGAGAGCGCCGGGGGTGGCAGAAGACGATACGCGGACGATTCACGTCCTGAAGGATATTACCGACCGGCGAGAAGCGGAACGGAAATACCGGGAACTGTTCGACAGCATTCAGGAAGGGCTTTTTTTCGCGACGCCAGATGGGCGATTTTTGGATGTGAACGATGCGATGGTACGCATGCTGGGTTATGGTTCGCGGGAGGAGATGTTGCGGTCGGATGTGAGCCCGCACCTCTATCCCGCACCGGCAGCCCGCGAACGGTTTTTGCAGGCGCTGGCCGAACGGGGCGTGTTGCGAAACTATGAAGAGACGCTTAGACGGAAGGATGGCGCGCTGCTCCATACGCTGCAAAACATCACGGCGGTGCGTGACGCTCAAGGGCGCATCGCGCAGATTCGCGGGTTGATGCTGGATGTGACGGAGCAGAAATCGTTTCAATCGCAGCTGCAGCGCGAGCGGGACTTCAACCAGAAAATTCTGAATACCACCCAGAGCATGATTTTGGTCTTGGATACTGCAGGATTGATCAGCTACGCGAACCGGCGCTGCTACGAAGCGGGTTACCGCGAAGATGAACTGATTGGGCACCGGCTAGTGGATTGGGTCGAGCCTTCTCACCGGAAGGATTTCGAGGCCGCACTGGAGACCACGGCAAACGGGCAGCAGGTGGAGAACCTCGAACTGCAGGTGCGGCGCAGCGACGAAACGATGGGGCACTTTTCCATCAGTCTGAGCCCGATGCGCGACGAGCAGAGCGCGGTGAACAATCTGGTGGTGGTGATGACGGACATTACGGATGCGGTGCTACTGCAGGCGAAGCTGGCGCATTCGGAGAGAATGGCGACAATTGGGAGATTAGTATCCGGTGTGGCGCACGAGGTGAACAATCCGCTTGCGGCGATTCTGGGGTTCACGGACTTGTTGTTGGAGAATCCCGAGGTGCCAGCCTCGGCGCGGGAAGACTTGCAAATTATTTTGCAAGAAACGCAGAGGACCAAGGATATCGTGCAGGATTTGCTGAGTTTTGCGAGGCAGCGGCCGGTGCAGCGCGAGCCTGTCCAGGTGAATACGGTGCTGCGGCAAACGATCAAACTGCGCAGCTACGATTTTGCGAGCCATGGCGTAGAAGTGACAGAGGAGTTCGACGAAACGCTGGAGCCGGCGCTTGGCGATGCGCAACAACTTCAACAGGTGTTCCTGAATATTCTCAATAACGCTTACGATGCCGTGCAAGAAACAGGGCGGCGCGGACGGATTGCGATTCGCACGGAACGGGATGCCAATAGCGTACAAGTCGTGGTGACCGATAACGGCACAGGGATCGCTGATCCACAGCATATTTTTGATCCGTTCTACACGACGAAACAGCCGGGCAAGGGTACGGGGCTTGGTCTGAGCATTTGCTATGGAATTGTTCGCGCGCACGGCGGTGAGATTCAATGCTGGAACAACGGGGAAAGCGGCGGGAGCACGTTTGTCGTGCGGATACCGCTGGCAGCCGAACAGCCGGCAATGGTTGCGAGAGAGGCCGGAAGATGAAGTTGCAGGCGGCCATTGAACGGACTGCGCCCATTCTGTTGATTGAAGACGAGCCGTCGGTGATTGCGTTTCTGAAGGCAGCTCTCGAGAGGAAAGGATATTCCGTCGTGAATGCGTCTTCTGGGGCAGAGGGCTTGAAGCAGCTTGCCGGCGGGCGTTATAGCGGCGTGATTTCCGATATCCGTATGCCGGGAGCGGTAAACGGCGCCGAGGTCCACGATTGGATTCAGAAAAACCGGCCGGAGCTGGGGTCGAAGATCATTCTTATCAGCGGCGACACAGCTAACAGTGAGACACAAGCGCTTCTGGCACGCAGCGGGACGCCTTGCATCGAGAAGCCGTTCCGTGTACACCAATTAATATCCATTGTGGAGAAAACTTTTGGGAAGCCATGAGTGAGGATTTGAAAATACGGTTGCTAGTGGTGGATGACGAGCAGAGCATCCGCAAGCTGTGCATGACGATCGGCAATACCTTGGGATACTCCTGCACGGAAGCGGAAAGCGCCGAAGCAGCGCTGGCAAAGCTCGACGCCGATGTTCCCGACCTTATCCTGACCGATCTTAAGCTTCCGACGCTTTCGGGGGTCGAGCTCCTAAAGCAGGCGAAATTGATTCTACCGCGAGCGGAAATCGCGATTATGACCGGGCACGGTTCGATTGAATCTGCAGTTGATGCGATGAAATTGGGCGCTTACGACTACATTGAAAAGCCCTTTCGCGTGGAAAAGATGCGGCTGTTGCTGCAGCGCATGGCCGAGAAGGTCAGGCTGGTGACGGATAACGAATTTTTACGCGAGCGCGTCAGCACGGAAGCCAATCTCGATGGAATCATCGGTACTTCGGCGAACATTCAGGATGTTTTGCGGATGGTTTCGCGGCTGAAGGATACGCGGACGCCGGTTCTGATTTCGGGAGAAAGCGGGACGGGCAAAGAACTTGTGGCCCGGGCGATCCACTTCCGCGGGGCGCTGGCGCAGACACCCTTTGTCGCGGTGGATTGCGGCTCGCTGGTGCCGACACTCATGGAAAGTGAACTCTTCGGATACGAAAAGGGTGCTTTTACAGGGGCCATAAAAACCAAAGCAGGGCTGTTTCAGGCGGCCAACGGCGGAACCATCTTCTTGGATGAGATCGGTGAACTGCCTCTGGAGATGCAGGCCAAATTGCTGCGAGTGCTTCAGGAAAAAGAAGTCCGGCCCGTCGGGAGCAATGAAAAAGTGAATGTGGACGTGCGCGTGATCGCGGCGACCAACCGCGATCTTGAGGCAGCCTATCGCGAAGGAACTTTTAGGAAGGACCTCTACTTCCGGCTTAACGTTGTGACCGTGCACCTTCCGGCATTGCGAGACCGCCGGTCGGACATCCCCATGCTGGTCCATCACTTCCTGGACCGTTATGCGCCGGATTCGCACTTGCAAGTGACGACCGCGGCGATGAACAGTCTGCTGAACTATGAGTGGCCAGGGAATATACGCGAACTGGAAAACTGCATCGCACGAGCGATTACGCTGGGAGACCGGCGAGTGATCGACGTAAGCGACCTTCCGCCGGCAATCCGCAGCGAGCAAGCGGATTCGTCAGGGAGCGCACTGCAAGATGCGGCGTCACTGTCGACTACTGCGCTCGCGGAAATGGAGAAGATGACCATCCTGCGGGTGTTCGAGCAGGCCAATGGAGACAAGGCGCTCGCAGGACGAATGCTGGGGATCAGCCGGGCGACGTTGTATCGCAAGCTGAAGCGATACAATATCCCCCTCAGGTCGGGGCCAGGCGAGGCCGAAGACGCGTCTGAGGAGGCAGCACAGCAGGTGGAATAGCGTCTCAACCAGGGTTGCGAGACGCGAAAGCAGCGAACGGCTGAGACGATGGCGTTTCAGCGTGAGACGAGTGAGTCACTCGAAACCCATGGGAAAATCCTAAGTCTTTCCCTTTCTTCAATATCTGGACTACATACCTTTCGGATTCTTTGGCGTGCAGCGTGCATCTCTATCGCGGGGACTTTGTGTCCATTTGCGGAAGTGCATGTGCCAGACCGCAACGAAGGCGTGAATCTTTAGTACGGCAGTACTGCGGCGAGTGGAGAAGCGACGTGAGACGATCCAGCGAACTAACGCTCACCGCGAACGAGCAGGGCTGCACGGAAAGATTAGCTAGATTTTTTCCGCGCGCCGCTGCGGTGCGAGTCCCAGTGCAGATCACCGCGCTGCGGGCGGGGACCACAAGTTTGCGGGAAGCGACTGTAGTGGAGTTCGGCGGCGCGGAACATGCGATTTTTCTCTCGAGTTTGCCGCTGGAGTTTGATGACCGGGTACGTATTGAACGAGATCGGAACGGGGGCACGGCGGAAGCGAAAGTGATAGCCGTGCAGTATCACGAAGGACGTAAAGCAGTGGCCGTCCGGTTTCTACAGGGGCCCTGCGCGTGGGTGACTCAGCCGTGAACAAGACGACTTCAACACTCAATACCCCGGCGCGGCCCAAGCCCGCGAACTCGAGGCAGGCGAAATGGGCTGAGGACCGCTCGGTTTTCCCGATCTATCTGGCGCTGGCGAAGCAGCTCGAAATCGAGATTCCCTTCCCGCAGGAAAAAAGGAATCTGCCGGAAAAGCCAGACCTCGAGTTGTTTGATGAGGTCGAAGCCTGGCTGGATGAGATGGACCAGCGCGTCGCGGTGCATGAATTGCGCAAGCTGCTGCAAACGACGACGCTGAACGCGAACGAAACGAGTCTGTGCGCCCTGATCCACCGGCATCTTCAAAAATCCTCGAAGACCAATGTGGACCGGGACAAAGTGGATTTCCTGCTGGTGCAGTACTTCGCTCTTTGCGCTCCGGCGAAGATTTATCACAAACAGATCGAGCCTTATGACGTCGCGCAGGTCATGAAGCCCGTGCTGGGCGATGTCGATGACTCAACACTGGAATGGTGCGAGCCGCTGGAGCAGATGATCGAGAAGTTGCGAACGTTCCGCAGCTTGCGCGAAATCCTGAAGACGAATTTCATCGAACAGGGCCGTAAAGTGAAAGAAACTGCCGGCGGGATGTTCTATGACCCGGCGGCTTTGCTGGCCTTCGTGCGGTTCAATTTTCTACTGCGGCGGACATTTATCGAGTTGATGCATGCGGACTTGATTGCGATCCGTTCGGGCCTGTCACAGCTCGAAACGGCTGGAGCGCGGATCATCGATTGCCATCACTTCGGCCTCTCGGCCACCGAGCCTCTCGCAAAAATTCGAGAGGCGGCCGATGAATGGAAGCAGCCATTTCAGAAGGAATACACGGAACGCGCGGTGAATCAGACGTTTGAAAAACTGCTCGGCCTGCGCACGGACGTGGAACGGGCCTTGGAGAAGATCGCGCCGAAAGCGCCCGAGAAAGCGGCGCATCCAGAAAAAACCGCGAGCCCTCGTGGCTCCGAGCCATCCCGTTCTGGGGGACGCGACGCAGGAGGGCACGAAACAACCAAACAAGGCGCAGAAAAAGCTGCGGCCGATGGCGCGAGCAAGCCTGCAACATCCGTGGCGCTCGATTTTGAAACGTGCCTCGAGAAAATCTGGGAACAGCTGATCGCCACGCCACCTACGCGTGGGCGTTCGATGACTACGGTGAAGATCGGCGCGGCGAGGATTTTGCTGTCCTCCTGGGAAGTAACCGCATTCGTCAGCGAGGATGGACCGGCGGCGGAGGATCTGCGGCGCGCGGTCGTGGCACGAGCGATGGTGACGGGCGCCGTCGAATCCGCAAAAGAAACGGGGAACGCGACATCGATCGACAAAGCGCTCTCCATTGCGCGAATAGAAGTTTCGCGTCTGCAAGAACGCGTGGATATCGCCAAACAGGCGAAGGACACGGAAGCAGCCGTGAACTTGGGCATCAGCACGAAGCGATTGCTCACGGCGCTGGACGAAGCTGAAAAGCTTTAGATGGCTGGTTCTTTTTCAGGTTATGACGGGCGATCACCCTGGGGGCGGCTGCTCTGTGCGAAACGCTAGCGTATTAATACTGAGCGACGAACCGGAATTTGCACGGCTGCTGACCGCGTGCTGGCAAGCTGAGCGGCAAGCGCCAGGGATTACCGTGCTCAGCAGCGAGTTGTGGAAAGATCATGAAGCGGCGCCGCACGATCTGGTGGTGGTTGGGCCGCTGCTGGAAGGCAAACTGCCGGGCGTTTTGCGTTCTTTAGAGCCTGCTGCCGCCGTGATTCTGTGCGTGCCAGCGGATTCCCGCGAGCTTGGTCAATTGCGTTCTCGTTACCCTCGGCTGGTTCACATCCCATTACGGGAAGACTGGGCACAAACGCTGCTGCTAGTCGCGGGCGAATCTCTGCGGCGCGCCGAGGCGCTGCGGTTGGCCAAACAATCTGAGCGGCGAGCGGCGAAGAACGAACACCAAGCCACGCTGGGACGGTACATGATGGACATGAAGCACAGCGTGAACAATGCGCTGACCTCGATGCTGGGCAATGCTGAACTATTGCTTTTGGAGCCCGGGCAACTGTCTTCGCAGTCGCTGGCGCAGATTAAGACAATTCATAGCATGGCGCTGCGGATTAACGAAATCATGCAGAGATTCTCATCGCTGGCAAGCGAGATGAGGGAAGCTGAGACTGCATCTCAAGCTGAGACGGAAGCGGAGCCGGCGTCCCCCGGCTCTCGCCGCTGAGTTGCCTCCTTGAACCCGTAAATCACTCAAAATTCAGCCCTTATACAAGTTAGACAAACAGTTGGAGGTAGCTTTTAGGCTGGCTGCTGACGTGCACCTCTTGTCTGCGGAGAAATATGGGGAGATGTCGATGCTGCAGAAAAAAGTACTCATCGTCGATGACTCGCCCTCGCAAGTGAAGCTGATCCAGGGCTATCTTGAGCACGAAGGCTACCGGCTGGTGGGTATCAACGACCCAGAACGAGTCGAGGAAGCGATCGCGATTGAACGGCCCAGCGTGATTTTGCTGGATGTCGTAATGCCCAAACGGAATGGCTTTCAGGTTTGCCGGGAATTGAAGAATCACTCGGACTACAACGCTATACCGGTGATTCTGGTGACGTCGAAGAACACCGAGAGCGACAAGTATTGGGGCGCGCAGCAAGGCGCGGACGGGTATGTGACCAAGCCGTTTACGCGGGAAGAGTTGCTGCGGGCTGTTCGGCGGTTTGCGTAGAGGATGATTCGAGGATGAATCGGCGATGAGTGAAGACTTTCACCTGGTACCGCTTCCCGCGGACGCGGACGACCTGCTTGAAGCGCTCGGACCCATGGAGGAGCGGCTGCCGGAATCGCAGTACTGCGTTTTCCGGAGCGGGCGCGAACGGTTTTGTTTGCCGGTGCTGGATGTCGAGGAAGTTCTGGATTGGCCGCTGTTGACGAAGCTTCCGCTGGGCCCAGCTTATCTGGCGGGCATTTTCAATTTGCGCGGGGCGATTGTGCCGCTGATCGATATCGCTATTACGGAAGGTCGCCGGCCTGGGCTGCTTCCAAAGCATGTGGTGGTGGCGTCGCTGCGCGGCGAAGGTGCGCATGACGATTTGCGGATCGGAATTGCAGCGGACGAAGTGATCGGGACTTATTCGGTGAATGCCGAGGATTTGCTGGAACAAGCTCCGGAGAACGTGCCGCATTGCACCGGAATGTTGCGGCACGACGACCGGCTGGCGCTGATTATCGACTTGAGGAGAATGCTCGAGGTTTTTCCAGGACCTAGCATCTGAGTTTGAACCTGTGAGTTTTCGCGGGCCCTGCCGCACACGGACAGGGATACCGCAGTAGGGATTTGGAGGAAGGCATGAAATCGCGACTGAGTTCCACAATCTGGACACTGGTCCTGATGAACGGCTTCGTATTGTTTGTCGTTCTCGGGCTCGGGTTCAGCGCCGGAAAGAAAGCCGGAGATGTCTCCATCTTCGATTTTGGCTCGCTGCCAAGCGGAGCGAGCGGCGCCGTGATGCTGGCCCTGCTGCTGGCGCTCGGCATGGCTTCGTTCCTGGCTTGGCGGCTGGGAAGTAAATTGCTGACTCCGGTGCAGGAGCTCGCGCAGTTTTCCGAGCGCATCGCTGCGGGCGATCCCCGGGCGCGCGTGGAAGTCAACACCGGCGACGAACTTGGCTATATCGCGGAGAATTTGAATCGCGCGGTGGCGAAGGTTTCGAAGGCCACGAGCAATCAGGATGCGAATGATGCTTTGCAGCGCAGCATCACGGAATTGCTGACGGTGATTAACCAGGTGGCTCGCGGAGATTTGACGCTGCGCGGGAAAGTCACCAACGACGCGCTGGGTAACGTCGCGGACTCGATCAACTACATGCTCGACAACTTCACCAAGGTTCTCGAGCGCGTGCGTAAGGCGGCTATGGAAGTCACGGCGTGCTCGAACAACATTCTTGTAGCGGCGGATGAGATGCAGGCTGGCGCGACGCAACAGGATCAGGAAATCACAAATACCTCGAGTGCGGTGGAAGAGCTGACGGTTTCGATGAAGCAGGTTTCGAATAACGCGGAAGCGAGCGCGGAAGCGGCACGCCGCGCGCTGGACGCCGCCGAACAGGGCAACCGCGCCGTTCGCGACACATTGGAAGGCATGCAGCGTATTCGCGCTTCGGTGCAAGCGACGGCGAAGAAAATCAAGTCGTTGGGCGATCGCTCATTGGAAATTTCGGAAATCATCAACGTGATTAACGACATCACGGAACAGACGAACTTGCTGGCGTTGAACGCGGCTATTGAGGCGGCACGCGCAGGCGAGGCGGGACGCGGCTTCGCGGTCGTCGCAGACGAAGTTCGCAAATTGGCGGAACACAGCCGAAGCGCCACGAAGGATATCGCGGCGCTCATCAAAGCCATTCAGGCGGAGACGAACGAAGCCGTGGTCGTCATGGAAGAAGGCACAAAGGAAGTGGAAGGCGGCGCGACGCTGGCCGATCAGGCCGGACGAGCGCTGGACGCCATTTCCAATGTGGTGCGCCAGTCCGCGGAACTGGTCCAGGAAATCTCGCTGGCTTCCAAACAGCAGGTGCGCGGGACGGAAGGTGTGGCGCACGCCATGCAGATTATTTCGAGCATTACGCGCCAGACGTCACAAGGTACGCGAGGAACCGTGGCGACGGTCAGCCAGCTCGTGAAACTTTCCGATCAACTGAACGAAGCGTTGGCGCAATTCCGCGCGACGTCGAAGTCCGGCAATGCTTTGGAAGATTCTGAGCGGCCCGTCCCAGCCGGCGCTCTGCGGTAAGCAGTGAATTTCTGCTCGGGCAAGCGGCCAGAGCCAAAGCGGGACGGTAATGAGCGAACGGCAGGGACCGGCGCACGGTCTTAGTGAACATGAGTTGAGCGAGATCCGCATGCTGATCGAAGAGCGGACGGGCATTTGCTTCGATGAATCGCGCGAGCGGTTTTTCTCGACGCGCGTGAAGGAACACTTGCGCGTCAAGGGCCTCGAACGCGGGACGGATTTGCTGAGGGCCATTCGAAAATCGAATTTGGATTACGAATCCTTGCTTGAAGGGCTGCTCACCCAGGAGACCAGCTTCTTCCGGTATCCAAGCGTATACAAGGCGTTCGAAAAACGCGTGCTGCCGGAATTGCACGTCAAGAAGTTCTGGAAAAACCCGCGCACGCTCCGGATCTGGAGTGCGGGTTGTTCGACAGGCGAGGAACCCTATTCCATTGCGATTACGATTGCCGATTCACTTTCGTTTTCGGATTCGTGGAATGTGGAGATTCTTGCTACTGACGTCGGGCGGCACGCTTTGAAGCGCGCGGAGCGCGGTGTTTACACTGGGCGAAGCCTGGGCAGCGTCAGCCCGCAACAATTGTCGGCACACTTCACAAAAAGCCATAGCGGGCATCAGGTGAAGCCTAGGCTGCGAAAAATGGTTACCTTTGTCCAGATGAATCTGGCATCGGCCGTTTACGTCGGCAGAATGGACATGATTTTCTGCATGAACGTGCTGATCTATTTCTCCGAGGAGCGCCGGCGCACGCTCGTTCAACGTTTTTACGACACCCTGGAGCCGGGCGGCTATCTTTTTCTCGGGCATTCGGAGTCGATCTCAAAAATGCCCGTAAAGTTTCAGGCCATCGTGCTAAACGACTGCATCTTGTACCGCAAACCCACGGCGGAAGAATTGCTGAAGCCGGAACTCGTAGCGGAGGGACGCGCGTGAGCATGCCGGACCGCGAAGCCGTCGAGATGTTCCTCCAGGAAGCGGCGGAGCACCTGCAGTATTTGAGGGAGTATGTCAGCGTGCTGCAGGAGATTTCGCCGCGCCGGGAAGATCTTGAGCGGCTCTATATTTCAGCGCACACGCTGAGCGGGACCTCAGCGAGTTATGGATTCCCACGATTCTCGGAAATTGGGGCGAAGCTCGCGCACGTCTTCCAATACGCTTTGAACGCGCCGTTGGGTGACGACTTGCATGGACCGCTGACGGAATTTTTGTCGGACGGCATTTCCCTGCTTGAAACAGACCTTCTGGAGATCAGCGATACCGGCAAAGAAAGCCTGGATGATATCGCTGCGTTCAAGGAGCGATATCGGTTCGCGTTTCCTACGGAACCACCGCCGCTGAACTATCCTCAGCCGCAGGCATACGGCGAGCCGGCGAAAGCGTCGGCCAAAGAAACCGTTGTCTCTGCTGCAACTGGCTCGTATTTCGACGCGCTGCCCGTTGATGACGAAGTGGCCGACGAAATACTGGAATTCTTTCAGCCGGAAGCCGAAGAGCATTTGCAAGTGGTCAGCGACTGCCTGATTTCGCTGGAAGGCAATAACAATCCTGAAGAAATCAACAAACTGTTTCGAGCGATTCATACAGTGAAGGGATCCGCAGCGCAGGTCGGCTTGAAGCGGCTGGGAGCGATTGCTCACCGCGTGGAAGACCTCATCGGGCGTTTGCGGGACGGCGAGTTGGAGCCGTCGCCTGCAGTGGTCGACATCTGCCTCGAATCCGTGGATGTGCTCAAGAAAACGCTGCATCGGCAGTGGGCCGATGAAAAGAGTATGCGCGCGGGTGTGGACTCCCTGCTTGGACGAATTGCAGAATTTGCGCCGGTGGAAGTGGAAGATGCGGACGCAACCGTCGCGTCTGGGGGAACGGAAGAAGTTCGCGCCGAAGGAATCGAAGAAGCCGCCCCGGCGGTTGTGTCTACGAAGAAGGCCGCCAAACCTCCCGTATCGGCGGCCGCAGCTGCAAAATCGGTGCGCATCGCCTTGTCGCGGCTAGACCGCATGATGAACACGGTCGGAGAGCTGGTCATCAACCGCACGCGGATGGTGGGCCGTGTGGCGGAATTGGAAAAACTGGTCGATACTCTGAGCTTTTCGAAGGAACGGCTGCAAGGAAAAGTCGGAGAATTTCAGGAGAAGTACGAATTCAACCGCATCAGTTCCACGCGGCAGACAGGCCCTTGGAGCCCTTCAACGGCACGACAGACACTCACGAACGCAGCCTCTGGCGACACTTCGTTCTGGTCGGATTTCAGCGAACTGGAAATGGACCGGTACGACGATTTCAATATTCTGTCGCGGTCGATGGCGGAAATCTCCGCGGACGTCAACGAAGTACTGTCGCAGCTCGAAGGATTTATCGGGCGTGTTGAAGGCGATATCGACGAGTTCACAAAACTCGCGCACCATCTTCAGGATGAAATCACCGCGGCTCGCATGGTGCCGATCGGAACGCTGTACTCGAGACTGTCGCGCGCGGTACGTGATGCTACGAAATCAGCGGGCAAACAGGTCGATCTCGATCTTTCCGGGAGCGAGACAGAGCTAGACAACAATATCATCCAACAGATTTCCGACCCCTTGGTGCACCTGGTCCGGAACTCGGTCGCGCATGGAATCGAGCGCCCCGAGGAGCGCACCGCAGCAGGAAAGCCGGAATTGGGTAAGGTTTCGCTCCGCGCTTATCACCGCGGCAACCACATTTACATTGAAGTGGAAGACGACGGCCAAGGCATCGATTACGAGCGCGTAAAACTGAGCGCGATCGAGCGCGGACTAGTTTCTCCGGAGACTGCTGATCGCCTCACGGAGCGCGATCTTCGCGAAATGCTGTTCCATCCTGGCTTTACCACGGCTCCCGTTAAGACTGAGCTTGCGGGCCGAGGCGTGGGACTGGATGTGGTGCGCGCGAACCTGAATGCGCTGAATGGCGAAATCGATATTCAGAGCGTCCGAGGTCAAGGGACGAAATTCACTTTGAAAGTTCCTCTGACTTTGATTATCTCGCCCGCGCTGTTTGTACGTTGCGGAGTGACAAACTTTGCGCTGCCGCTTGCTGTTGTTGAAGAGATTCGACGGCTGCGCGCAGACGAAATTGAGGACGTGGGCGGAAAGCTACTCACCAAAGTCCGCGATGTCGTGACGGAAGTGGTGCGGCTCGACACGTATTTGGGTCTGCCGCCGCTCGAGCCCGTCAACGGTTATTTCCGCATGGTCGTAGCCAATGCGGGGAATCGCCAGATTGGCTTGGTCGTCGAGGAAGTGCTCGGCAAAGACGAAATCGTCATCAAGAACCTCGGCGAATATCTTCGCCGCGTGAAACTCTTCCCCGGCACGACGATCGCGCCGGACGGCAGCCTGATTCTGCTAATCGATTTGAATCGTATGGTCGCGAATGAACCGACGGAGCGCCGGCCGCTGCAAGCGAGTGCCAGCGCGGCGCGCATTTTTGCGCCCGGCTCGGCCGCCGTGGCTCGCGGAACGATTCCTGCCGAAGCCATTGACCGCGTCGAGCAAGAGCGGCTCATCGTAGTCGCGGACGATTCCATCAGCGTGCGTAAGTTTGTCGGACGAATGCTGGAGAAGAACGGCTACCGTGTGAAGCTGGCTGCAGACGGCATGGAAGCGGCGGAACTTGTGACGCAGCACGGCTGTCACCTCGTGATTACCGACCTCGAGATGCCGCGCATGACGGGCTACGAACTTATGGTGCAATTGCGGCAGAGCCCCACGACTCGGCGTATTCCCGTGATGGTTGTGACGTCGCGCGCGGGAGCGAAGCACCGGGATCGCGCCATGAAGGAAGGTGCATCCGCTTTCCTGACGAAGCCCGTTCAGGAAGATCAGCTGATTGCAGCGGTCGAACAACTGATGGGATCGGAGGCGCGACCAAACGTACCGGTTGCGTAAACGACCATGGCCACCAGCGCAAACAAGAAATTTCGCGTGCTCATCGTGGACGACTCCGCGTTCATGCGGAAGGTGCTCGAAACGATTTTCAATGCCGATGATCAACTGACGGTAGCGGGCCACGCCAAGGACGGCCGCGAAGCCGTGGCACTCGCCGAATCTCTCAAACCCGATGTCATCACCATGGACATCAACATGCCGCACGTGGATGGTTTGCAAGCTACCGCGCAAATCATGACGACGAATCCCCGGCCGATTGTGATTGTCAGCTCCGAATCGCGTGAAGGTGCGGCGAGTACGTTGAAGGCTTTGGAGTTGGGAGCGATTGAGTTTGTCGCCAAGCCATCGAGCGGGATCGATCTTGACATGCAGAGCGTGAAAGAGGACTTGCTGCGAAAGGTGCGGATGGCGGCGAAAGTCCGCGTCGTGCGTACAGCTTCACGAATCGCCTCTACCGTGCAAAAATCGAACGGCGCTCCGCAGGCGGCGTCTGCGCCGCCCGTTGCGCCGCGCCCCGCGCCGGGTTCGGGACTCGATCAACGTTTTCCTGTTGTGGTGCTGGCTGCTTCGACAGGCGGTCCGGCAACGGTCATGCGTCTGGCCCCTGGGTTTACGCGCGATTTTCCCGCTGCCGTCATTCTAGTGCAGCACATGCCTGCCTCTTTCACGACGCAGTACGCTGCGCAGCTCGCGGAGTTCACGGGCATTCGCGTGAAGGAAGCGGAACCTAACGAATCACTCCAACCCGGAACGTTTTACATTTGTCCGGGCGGCCATCACATGCGCGTGACGCCAACGGGACGCATCCAGCTGGACGGTTCAAGCGGCCGCATCAACGGCTATCTTCCAAACATAGACGTAACAATGGAATCCGTCGCGGCTTTTGCGGGCGCCATGAGCATCGGCGCGATTCTTACCGGCATGGGCAACGATGGCGCGATCGGGGCAAAAGCGATTAAAACGGCCGGCGGCTTGGTCCTTGCTCAGGATGAAGCGACTTCCGTGATCTTTGGAATGCCCGCGGAGGCCATCAAGGTTGGCGCAGTGGATCAAGTGCTGGGAATCGATGATATTTATCCCGCCATCGAAAAGCGAGTGATCGGAATCTGCCGTTCCACACCCGTGGGAGTCCGCTAATGCGTGTGGCCGCACCGCCTGGCAAGCCCCATGCTGCTGCGCGCACGGAGCAGATCATTCTCTTCCGCATTTCTGGACAACCTTTCGCCGTTTCTTCCGCTTCGGTACAAGAGGTTCGCAGCGTGGACAGCTTGTCGGGCGCCGCGACTGCGATTGATCAGCCGACCCTGCGAAAAGTGAGGCACGTGGTCCGGCGCGGCGATAAAGCGCTCTACGTTGTGAGCGGAGCCGCGCATTTTGGCTTGCCCGCTTCTTCGGCGGGCCTCGTTTTTGTGCTACGCAAAACTCGGACCGCTCTCTTGGTCGATGGCATCGACAAGATGGCGACCATGACTCGCTTGCAAGCTCTTCCGTTAGCGTATTGCAACGAAGAGCGGGCGTGGTACCGCGGATTGACTGCGCTGGACCAGAACGTAATACCGGTGGTGAACCCCGAAGGATTCTTGACTGCCGATGAGTTTGCGTTGCTCGACGCGTCGCTGCTTCCTGAAGCATTGCCGGACGAACTGAGTGGCGAGGGGATGGAATTACCGGAATGACCCAGCCCATCGAATCCACTTCCCAATCGTTTGTTTTGCTGCGTCTCGGCGAGCGCCGCTTTGCCGTTTCTGCGGTGCAGATCTCGGAGCTGGTTGCCCCGAGCCGCATCTTTCGGTTTCCTCATCGCACCCCAAAACTCGAAGGTGTAATTCTGCGGCGCGGGCGGATCGTGCCGGTCTGCGACGTCGCAGAGAAGTTGCTTGGCAAGGGGCTTACGTCACGCCGGTTTTACTTGATCGCCGTGCGCCATTATGGGGATAAGTCCGAGTGGGTGGCCCTGCCTGTAACCGGCGATTGCGAATTGATTGCCGCGGAAATGACGAATGCGGGAGAGGCCGACGCGCCTCACGTTGCTGGCTGGATTTCGCACAATGGCGAAGTGATTGAAGTCCTGAATCTGGATGCACTCACGCCAGGTGCCGAGGAATTGTCGCCCGCCAATGTTCCTGTCGTCGTTTTGGAGGCCAGGCCGTGATGCTTCCGGGGCGCGGGCCGAAGATTCTGCTGATCGACAGCAATGTCTATTTCGCAAAGCGGCTTGGCGATGCGCTGAAACGCGAGGGCTTCGAGGTCGTTACGAGTACGCAAGCAGCGTATGCACTGACGACCATCGAATATGACGCTCCTTCCGCCATCCTTTGCTCGACGAGTATGCGCGAGATGGGCGCTCTGGAGATTGCCAAAATTATTCATGCGGATCCGAAGAACGCTTCGCTGCAAATCATCGCTCTTGGCGACGGCAGCCAGCGCGCGCTGATGGAAGCGTTTCAAGCGGGTTGCGACGATTACATCGATCGGCAAAGCGCGCCGGCGGTGATCGCTTCGCACATTAAAAGCATCATCGTTAGCAAAGCAGAGGGTTTTCAGCCGACGCAGATGCTTGCGCAGTCCGACACAAGCCTCAGCGGCAGCCTGACGCACCACGATCTCACGGGTGTGATGCAGATGCTCGGGCATGCGCACCAGACCGGGGCGCTATACGTAAATGCCGGAGAAACCGACGCGGTGCTTTTCTTTGACGCGGGCGAGATCAGCCACGCGGAATGCGGCAGCCTCTTCGGCGACGAGGCGGTGATTCACATTTTGAAGAGCTGCGTGCAAGGCGGCGCCGGCGTCTACAAATTTGCTTATGGGACCACTTCACCGCAGCGCACGGTGCTGCGGTCGGCGACCGATCTGATGCTCGATGCCATGCGCGAGTACGATGAAGGAACGCACGACATGGCGGATAAGGAAGCGCTATGAGCGAGGCGATGACTGTTCCACCGCTGAACGAAACAGAAGCAAAGCGAACGCCAACGGTCTATTTTATCGATGACAGCGCGACCATGCGTGAAGTCATCAAGATCGCCTTTCGCCGCGAGAACATCAACGTAATCACTTGCGCGGACGCCGCGTCCGCACTGGCACAATTTGAACAGAACAAGCCTGACGTTGTGATCACCGACGTCATTATGCCCGACCAGGACGGCTACTCGGTTTGCAGCCAGATCAAGCAGCATGCGGAATACGGCGGAGTTCCCGTGGTCTTGATGTCTGGTGTGGTCAACAAAAGCGTTGCGGACAAGGCCGTGGCGGTGAAAGCCGATGAATTGATTCGGAAGCCGTTTCAGCCACAAGACCTGATTGGACGCGTTAAGAGTTTGCTAGAACCAAAGCGCGCCAATGATGCTCCAGCTCTGGAACACCCGGGCACTTCCAGTGCGCTCAACAACTTGTTCAGCCCGCCTCCGCCGCTAGCGGCTCCGCGTCCAGCTGCCGCGCCGCCTCCCCCTGTGGAACAACGGACTCCAGACTCTATCTGGCCAAGAGCTCTTGCCGAGGCCTTCATCGCGCCACGCCCTGGCGAGGGAGCAGTTCCTCAACAGAATCTGCAGCCAGGGGCTCATCCTGCACGGCCGGCTCCCACCGCCGCAGACATTCAAAAGCTGCGTTCGGAAATCGCGCGCCTTGACCTGCTCGTCAAGAAGCTGCAAACAGAAATGCAAATCGAGCGGCAATACACGCAGGCACTGGAACTCCAAATACAAACGCTTACGCGCGTGGATTAGGACCGACCGGCCGCGCTGCTGTTTCGTTTGCCGGATTACTTTGCGGAGTGTCAAGGCGAAAAGTTGACGCTCGGACGCTAATTCGATAGTTTCGCTCATGGCTCTGCTAGTATCCTTTCTTCGAACGGGGGCTTCCATGAATGGCAAGCGTGGTTTCCTGATTTCACGTCGCGAGTTTGCGCGGCGGGCTGCGATCGCCTCCGCCGCATCGATGGTTCCAGCAAGCGCCCTGCCGGGTCCTCCAGCGGGCGCTGAACTGGCTCTTGAGCAATCGGCGGACACACCTTCCCTTTCCCCCGAAAGCAAGGCTGAAGCTGAAGCGCGCTATCAGGCAATCCTCGGAGTTTACGGCTCGCGCTTCTCTGATACGCAAAAGTCTGAACTGCGGCGGTTATCATTTGCGGCGCAGCCTTCGCTGGATCGCTTGCGCGCGTACCCGATCGGGAACGGCGACGCTCCGGCGCTGTATCTGAAACCGCTCGTGGAGAGGGAGAAGAAAACCGGGCCCGCCGTTATCCCTCGTGCAGCTAGCCCCGCAAACCAGAAACCCTGAGGGACATCTCTCATGCCCGCCGAAGAAATCTTTTATCTGCCGTTGAGCGAACTTGCCAAACGGATCGAGACGAAGAAGCTCTCGCCCGTCGAGCTGACCCAAATCTACCTCGACCGCAGCGCGAAGTTCGGTCCCCGCTTTAACGCTTATGCGCGATTGACACCCGAGATCGCTCTCGATCAAGCAAAGACAGCAGAAAAAGAGATTCAGCACGGCCACTATCGTGGCCCTCTACACGGGATCCCGTACGCGGCAAAGGATCTCCTGGCGGTCAAAGGCGTTCCGACTACCTGGGGAGCGAAGCCCTACGCCGATCAGGTCTTTCAGTCCGACGCGACCGTGATCGAGCATTTGAATCGCGTTGGCGCGATTCTCATCGGGAAAGCGGCGATGATTGAGTTGGCAGGAGGTATGGGGTACCGGTTCGCTTCTGCTTCGCTTCAGGACGCCACCAAAAATCCTTGGAACACGAAATGCTGGACCTGCGGATCTTCCTCCGGTTCCGGAGCGATCGTTGCTGCGGGGCTCGCGGCATTTGCCATTGGGACGGAGACTTGGGGATCGATTATTTGTCCATCGGCATTCTGCGGTGTCAGCGGCTTGCGACCCACTTATGGACGCGTCAGCCGTTACGGCGCGATGGCTCTCGCGCCCTCTATGGACAAGATTGGCCCTCTCGCTCGCAGCGCGGAAGACTGCGCGCGTGTATTCGCCGCGATTGCCGGCCACGATCCAAAGGATCGCAGTACCGTGCCCATTGATAAAGGCGCTTTCACCTATTCACCTTCCCTGGACCTCAAAGCACGTCCCATACGGGTCGGTTGGCTCACGAACGCCTGGAAAAAGCTGGATTCGGGTGTTGCGAAAGCCCTTCTTGCCGCGGAAAGGGTCCTTCGGAAATATTTCGCGGGCGTGAAGTCCACGACACTTCCCGAGGGACCGTTTGAAGATGCGGGCAACGTCATCATTGCAGCGGAGGGTGCGGCATCCTTTCGGGACTTGATTCGCTCTGGTCGCGTCAGAGAATTAACGGATCCCCTGGGACAAATCGCGGGTTACGTGAATGAGCAATACTCGGCCGCCGATTACTTGCGCGCGCAAAGCCTCCGGGAGATCCTGCAGAAAAAAATGGAGGCTATCTTTGACTCGTTTGACGTTCTCGTGGCCGCGGCTCAGCCCATACCCGCGTCGCCGTTAGAAACGAACCTCGAGACCGATCTCACCTTTCCCGATCCGCTCGGCGCCATCGGAAATTTGTGCGGGCTTCCAGCTTTGTCGGTCCCCTGCGGATTCACGGAAAACAATCTTCCTGTTGGCATGCAATTCGTGGGGCGGGCTGGCGACGACTTCGCCGTGATTCAAGCGGCGCGAACATTTCAGCTTCGCACCGAATGGCATCGCAAACATCCAAAGATCGTTTAATGGATTCCGCGAGCGCAATAGGGGCGAAACGAAGTTCCTAGTTGTTGCGATGGGCGTTCAGGGCTTCTCGGACCGTGCGCAGGATACTGCCTCGGCTGAAGGGCTTGGTGAGAAGGAGCATGTTGGCATCGGCCTGCGTAGTTTCAGCTGCGGTCTGTTCGCTGTAGCCGGACATATAGATGACGCCAATTCCCGCGTGCTGGTGCTGCAGTCTCCCCGCCAGTTCTTTGCCGGTCATTCCGGGCATAACCATATCAGTGACAAGCAGGTCGATAGTTGCTTTGTATTCGGCTGCCAGCCGCAGGGCTTCGGCGCCATCGTGCGCTTCAATCACCGTGTAGCCGCCGGATTCCAGAAACTCTCGCGCCACTTCGCGGACATCCTGTTCGTCTTCCGCAAGCAAAACTGTTTCCGTGCCGCGGGGCGCTTCCGCAAAGGTGAGCGCAGCGCTTACTCTGTCTTCGGGCTGATCCACGCGCGGAATATAGATTTTAAACGATGTTCCTTTGCCCAATTCGCTGTACACCCAGATGAAACCGCCGCTCTGCTTCACAACTCCATAAACCGTCGCGAGACCCAGCCCAGTCCCTTTGCCTGGTTCCTTTGTCGTAAAGAAAGGCTCGAAAATATGAGCCTGCGTTTCCGCGTCCATTCCGGTACCGCTATCGGAGACTGCGAGCAACACATATCGCCCGGGCTTGACGATCGGGTGTGTCGAGTTGTACGTCCGATCGAGTTCGGCGTTCGAAGTCTCGATGATGAGCCGCCCGCCCGTCGGCATGGCATCCCGGGCATTCACCGCTAGGTTCATGATGATCTGTTCCATCTGGCTGGCGTCGGCTCGAATTGCACCTAAGTCGGGGGCCGTTCGAATCCCCAATTCGATGTCTTCGCCAATCAGCCGCGGCAGAAGTTTGCCCATGTCCTCGACAACGCCGTTCAAATTCATCACCCTTGGCTGGAGCACCTGCATCCGGCTAAACGCGAGGAGCTGTTTCGTCAAAGCCGTCGCGCGATCCGCGGCACGATCAATTTGCGTAATTTTTCTGGCTATGCCGTCCGCGGGAGGCAACGAGTTCATCAGCAGCTCGGTGTGCCCCTTGATGACCATCAAAAGATTGTTGAAATCGTGCGCCACTCCCCCCGCCAGGCGGCCAACAGCCTCCATTTTTTGCGCCTGACGAAGTTGCTGTTCGAGAAGATGGCGCTCGTTGATATCCTGCGCCACGACCAGACGCACTCTCCGGCCGGCATAGTCGAATTGGTGCGAAATCAACTCGACTTCAAATACCTTTCCGTCCTTCTTGCGGTGTTTACACACGCCCTGGTACTCACCGGCAGCGCCATCTTTGTGAGGACGCACCTCGAGAGTGGCACTCTTCTCTTCCGGTCGAATGTCGAAGATGGTCATCCGGCCAAATTCTTCTGGTGCAAATCCATATTGCCGCACCGCGGCCTCGTTCACCTGGATGAACTGAAGTGTTTCATCGTCCATCACCCATGTGGGGAGGGGGTTGTGCGAAAAAAGCAGCCGGAAGACGGATTCACTCTTTCGCAGGGCTTCCTCGGAACGCCGCCGCTCAATCGCCAGAGCGATATGGCCTCCCACGGAATCGAGAAATTCCAGATCCCGCATGTCGTAGGCACTTTCGTTCTGATAGTGCTGCACAACTAGCACGCCGATCGTCGCCCTTGGTGTTTTCAACGGCACGCCCAGCCACGCTGGAGACGCTGAGCCCACCAATTCGACCTCACCCTGCTGTGCAAGACGGTCAAACTCGGATTGTGGAATGAGCATCGCGCTGCCCGTGCGGAACACAAAAGCGGTGCAGCTTCGGCCGACCTTCTGCGGCGGAGGCGCCATATCGAGTTGATCGACAAAAAAGGGGAAGTAGAAGTTGTCTTCTTTGGGATCGTGGAGAGCTACGAAACAATTCTCGGCGTATAGCACTTTTTTCAAAGCTTGGTGGATGCCGTCCAGCAACTGGTCCAGATTGGCCGTCTGATTGAGCGCGTGGACGACTTCCGAAATAACCTGGCGCTCGGCTTCCATGCGGTGTAACGCCGTCACATCCAAAAAGCTCGCTACTATTCCGTCAATCGAGGGGCTTTTCAGGCAACTACTGAATGTTGCCTCGAACCAGCGCCACTCTCCCGCTTTGCTGCGCAACCGGCAGCGCCCTTTCCTTGTTTCCTTAGCGAGATCAGCGGTTCCTTGAAGGCGATTTCGAGCCGCTTTCAAATCGTCCGGGTGTACAAAATCTGTGATTGCCCTCCCAACCAGTTCATCCGGACGCACTCCAAGTACACTCATCGACGCCGCGCTTGCATGCAGGATAATTCCATCCGTGTTGACGATGGTCAATAGCTCGCGGGCGCAATCGAGCAACGTGGAAACTTGCTCCGGCGTGGCCGATAGACTCTGCGCAAAAGAAGCGTCTTGTGACATAGGGTCGCTGCTAGCGAAAACGTTTTCGTACCCCAAGGGACCGCGGTGGATACGAACTCCCCCGCCTTACGATCGCGTTCTAGAACGACCTTCTGGGCTGTGGATTATCGAAACGATTTAATCATAGCGGATTCAGGCGGCGTGGCTAGGCCCAAGGACAGGTCGTGTTGCGAAAATATGACTGTACGAACGTACAGGCCGTGGCCGCTCGAGCCAACAGTTGCAAGCCCGCCCGCTTTTCCCCATGCGGCGAGCGTGCTACCCTCCCCTTCGTTTCTGGACGAAACTTGATGCGCCGGATTCTGGAAAATACCTGCTAGGCGTTAGGAGGCATTGTGCCAACCCATGACATTTGGAAAGACATGTTCGTCCTCGGAATCCCATTGATCGAGAAGATCCTCCGGCCGATCGTCGTTTACATGTTCCTGGTTGTGAGCCTCAGGCTCTCCGGGAAGCGCGAACTGGTGCAGCTCAATCCATTTGATCTCGTGGTGTTGCTAACACTTTCGAACACCGTGCAAAACGCCATCATCGGCGACGATAACAGCGTCTCGGGCGGCTTGATCGGCGCCACCTCCCTGCTCCTCATTAACTATCTCGTGGTGCGTTTTCTCTACGGCCACAGCAAGCTCGAGCAGATCGTGGAAGGCCAATCGGACGTGTTGATCGAGGATGGGAAAGTGCGGGCCGCGCGATTGAAAAAAGAGTTGATCACTATACCGCAACTCGAGGCGGCGGCCAGAAAACAGGGTTTTGACTCTCTGTCGGATGTCGACAAATGCATCCTCGAGCCGAGTGGCACTCTGTCTTTTGTCGCGAAGAAACCGGCGACCGAAGACATTCGGCACCGGGAATTGGTCAGCCACCTCGAAAAGTTAATGGAAGAGATTGCGCGGCTGAGAGCCTCGCAGCCACCGGCGCGCGCGTAATCGCCTCCCCGGCCCCTCCCTTGGATTAGTGAAGGAGGAAGCCTGTTAATGCCATGGCCACTCCACTTGCTGCAATCACCATGCCGCCTATCCAGAATAGGCGCCGCTTGGTAAGTAGCGTCAGCGAACAAATGACCAATCCCACTTCGAGTAGCGCTTCTCCGCCGTCAAATCGATCCGCCCGCCGGCCCGCCAAATCTCGCTCAGTTTCTAAATCCCGCGCCTCTTTAGTGACGTCTTCCTTATCCGACTTGTAGTGCTCCAGCTCCGCTTCGTTTTTCTTTTGCGCCGCTTCACCTTTTTCTTTGTTCAACGGGGCCACGATGTCGACCACTTCAGCGGCCTTCTCCGTCGTGTGCTGCCTGACGCTCTTCGCTTGATATTGCGCCCACTTGTTTGCGGCTTGGTTCTGGCGCAGCAGCTCTTCCGTGTGTGCTCTATGGCTTAAGAGCGTGACGCCTGCCACTAAGACGGCCAGCATTGAGATCGTGACGGAGACTGGAACTAGAAACGGGCTGTCCCCGTGCTCGTGATGTCCTTCTGGAAGTTCGATGCCCTCAGGCATGGTTGCTGTTCTCCTTTGAGAGTTAGGGTTGTGGCTCCGCCACAATTGCTTTCAACGAATCCCGCGCGGCTGCAATCGTCCTCGTTACATCCGCGGACGTGTGCGCAGCGGAGACAAACGCAGCTTCAAACTGTGATGGCGCAATAAAAATGCCCCGGTCCAGCATCTCGCGAAAAAATCGTGCATAGCGTTTTGTGTCGGAACGCTTTGCATCATTGTAGTTACGCACGGGATCTGGCGTAAAAAAGAGCGTCGCCAGTGATGAGGTTGCGTTCACTTGTCCAGAAATCCCCGTTTCGGCAAGGGCTTGGCGCAGACCTTCCGCCAGTCGGCGAGCTCGCTCGTTGATGCTCTCATAGAGTCCCGGCCGCGTGAGTTGATTGAGCGTGGCGATTCCCGCTCGCATCGCCAGCGGATTCCCTGCAAGCGTTCCCGCCTGGTAGACGGGCCCCAGCGGCGCTACGTGATTCATGATTTCAGCGCTGCCGCCATACGCCGCGACCGGCAAGCCGCCGCCAATAATCTTCCCAAGAGTTGTCAGATCGGCTTGCACTCCCGCAAGCTGTTGCGCGGCGCCAAAGTGCATGCGAAATCCGGTAATCACTTCGTCCACGATGAGCAGCGCGCCATTGCGCTTGGTAATTTCCCGCAAACCTGTCAGAAATCCTGGCTCCGGCTCGACGACGCCCATGTTCGCAGCGATCGGTTCGATAATGACGGCCGCGATTTTATTCTCATGCCGGGAGAAAAGCGTCTCAACCACGCTCAAATCATTGTAAGGAGCGTTCAGCGTCAGTTCTGCAAGCGCCTGCGGAACACCCGGGCACTCCGCGATCCCTAATGTGGCCAGCCCCGACCCCGCTTGCGACAGAAAACTGTCCGCGTGCCCGTGGTAGCAGCCTTCAAACTTCAGGATAAAATCGCGCTTAGTCACGCCGCGTGCCAGGCGCACCGCGCTCATCGTGGCTTCGGTGCCGCTCGAAACGAATCGAATCTTTTCGAGAGAAGGAATGGCTTGCGTGATCAACGTGGCGAGCTCGACTTCAAGCTCCGTCGTCGCGCCATAACTCGTGCCGCGTTGCGCTTGCTCCGCGATCGCTTGCGTTACTGCGGGATGAGCGTGTCCCAAGAGCATCGCTCCCCATGAGCAGACAAAGTCGAGCAACTCGTTGCCGTCGGCGTCGTAAAGGTATTGTCCGCTGCCGCGCTCGATGATCAGCGGCTCGCCCCCCACGGAGCGAAATGCCCGCACCGGGCTGTTCACGCCTCCAACAAGAATCCTTTCCGCCCGTTCGAAAATCTCCCGCGAACGCCGCCGATCGACTTTCGACTTTATGGGTGTCGCGCTCATCGAAGTTCCGTCATAGTCATCATGCCTTCAACCATCTAGCGGCATCTTTGGCGTGATACGTCAAAACAATGTCCGCGCCCGCGCGCTGAATTCCCATCAAGATCTCCAGCACCACGCGTTTCTCGTCCAACCAGCCTTTTTGCGCCGCTGCTTTGACCATCGCGTACTCTCCACTTACGTTGTAGGCTCCAACGGGAACGTCAAACGCATCGCGCACGCGCCGAATCACGTCCAGATACGGCAACGCCGGCTTGACCATCACGATATCCGCGCCTTCTTCTAGATCCAGCGCGACTTCCTTCAGAGCCTCGCGCCCATTCGCCGGATCCATCTGATAGCTGCGGCGATCGCCGAATTGCGGCGCCGAATCCGCTGCTTCGCGAAACGGCCCATAGAAGCCTGAACAGTATTTCGCGGCATAGGCAAGGATGGCGATGTCGCCAAATTTGTGTTCGTCGAGCGATTCCCGAATCGCTGCTACGCGACCGTCCATCATGTCGGATGGCGCCACGATGTCCGCTCCGGCACGCGCATGGGACAATGCCTGCGCGGCGAGTATGGGCAGCGTCGCGTCATTCGCCACATCTCCATTCTCGATCACGCCGCAATGCCCATGATCCGTGTACTCGCACAGGCAAACGTCGGTGATGACCAGCAATTTCAGGTTCGCCTTGCGAATGGCTTCAATCGCCTTCTGAACCACGCCCTGCGCCGATGTGGAAATCGTGCCGCGCGCATCCTTCGACTCCGGCAAACCGAACAGAATCACGCCAGGTATGCCCAGCGTTTCCACTTCTTTGCACTCTTCCACAATCTGATCTGCGGATTGCTGATACACGCCCGGCATCGAACTGACTTCCTTGCGAACCTTCGTCCCCGGACACACAAACATCGGATAGATCAATCCAGCCGTTGTCAGTCGAGTCTCGCGCACCAATCCGCGCAGGGCTTCGCTACGCCGCAAACGCCGCGGACGATGGCTAGGAAAACTCATTCGTCTTTTGCTCCGACCGCCGATCGTCTCTTCGAGCGCGCCAAGTGCCCCTCCAAAGTCTCGATGACTGCTTTCGTCGTCGCGTCAGAGGCCCTGGCAATTCTTTGTATCCCGGCGCTGCTCAACGCAGCGGAGGTTGCGTGCCCGATGGCAACCATCACCGCTCTCCCCTGCACAGTTGCCAAGCGCTCCCGTCCGAGAAGCTCCAGAAAGTTTTGCACCGCACTTGGACTGTAAAACAAGATACCATCAACTCCATCCTTAAGATTTTCGTGTAACTTATTTCGGTCCGTGCTGCTGGGGGGCACGTTTCGATAGGTCACCACTTCTGTTACAAACGCCCCGCTTCGTCGAAGCGCCGTTGGCAAATCCGGATTTGCACGATCGCTTCTCGGCAAAAGGACTTTCTTTCCACTCAGGTCTGCACCAAGTTCCCGGGCGAGTCCTGCTCCACTATGGTCCAACGCGACATACTCCACGGAAAATCCCGCTGCTTCCGCGGCATTCGAAGTGGCTGGACCGACAGCGGCCGCGAGCGGTAAATTCGAGACTGCGTCCAGACGAAGCCCAAGGTGTTCTGCGCGCCGCTCGAGCACCTGAACCGCGTTTGCGCTCGTAAAAAGAACCCAATCGAACGACTCGATGCTGGTCAATGCCGCATCCATCGGAGCGTAATCATCCGGGGGCGCAAATGAAACTAACGGCAGAAGCTTTACTGTTGCGCCGCGCGCGCTTAATTCCTCAAACAGTTCGCTGCTCTGCGAAGTCGCACGAGTAATGACCACGATTTTTCCGGCAAGCGGAGAGTCCATCGTGTTAGCCACGCTGCCGGCTTACTTCTTCGAGGATGGTACGCGCGCCAGCTTCCATCAATAAGTTGGCCATGTGCCCGCCAAGCTCTGCGGCTTGCTCCGGCGTGGAGGCGGCGCGCTGTTTTATATATTGCACTCCGTCCACGGAACACACGCACGCTTCCATCACCAGTTCGCCGCGCTCGATGCGCGCCCAAGCTCCAAGGGGCACTTGGCATCCCCCATGCAGCGCACTGAGCAGCGCGCGCTCCGCGATAATGGCAGTTCGCGATTCCGCGTCGTCAAGTCCTCCCGCCACTTCCGCTGCTTCTGTATCTCGCAAGCGGCATTCCACGGCGATGGCTCCTTGCCCCACTGCCGGCAGAAAGATTTCTGGAGAAAGTGTTTCGGTAATGCGTCCGCTCCAGCCCAAACGGTCCAGCCCCGCTTTTGCGAGCATGACCGCTTCGTACTCTCCGCTCTCTACTTTTCGCAGGCGGGTATCCACATTCCCGCGCAGATCGCGCACATCCAAGTCTGGCCGAATGTGCCTCAGCTGCGCTTGACGCCGCAGACTTCCGGTGCCGACGCGAGCGCCCTGCCGCAAACTCCCAAGTGTCGCCCCGTTCGCCGCGACGAGACAATCCCGGACATCTTCTCGTCGACACACCGCTGGAAACATCAGCCGCGAAGGCGTGTCCGTCGGAACGTCCTTCACGCTGTGCACCGCCAGATCGATCGCTTCCTCCAGCAGCGCTTCCTCCAGCTCCTTGATGAAGATTCCCTTTCCTCCAATTTGGGAAAGGGGAGACGCCTGAAACTTATCGCCTGCAGTCTTGATAATCACTATTTCGGCTTCGACACCCGCTCCGGCGAAAAGCTGTTTGCGGACATACTCCGCTTGCCATTTTGCAAGCAAGCTGCCCCGCGTTCCGATGCGCAGATGTCTCACGGTTTCTCCCGATTCGACAGGAAAAGATCGCGCAGCGCTTCCACGTTTTGGATTTTGCGGCGAAGTTCTTTCTCTCCGCGCAGCCGCTCCGCAGGTTCCAGCAACAGTTTCTCCAGCAATTCGTCCATCATGGATTCCATGCGCTCTCGTTCCGCTGCGTTCAGGTGATTCATGGAGTCCATGCGTGCATGAATGAAGGCTGCCCGTTCCTCGCGCAATCGGGCGCGCAGTGCATCCACCAGCCCAACCAACTCGACGCTCGCCTGCCAGGAAAGAAACTTGCCGACGTGCTCGTCCACGATTGTTTCGGCGCGCGGAACTTCGCTCTCCCGCGCATGCCGGTTTTGCTCCACAATTTCCGTCAGGTCATCAACGTTGTACATGTAGATGTTATAGAGATCGGCGGCAGACGCTTCGATGTTGCGCGGCAGTCCCAAATCCATCAGGAAAAGCGCGCGGTTGCCCCGTTTGGACATCGCCGCCTGAAGGATCTCGCGCCGTAACACGGGTTCTTCGGAAGCGACCGAGGCAACCACGACGTCCGCCACCGTCAACGCACTTTCCCACTCGCCCCAGCCGGCAACTTTTCCGCCGAAACGGAGCGCCAGTTCTTCAGCCCGATCGCGCGAACGATTCATGATGAATAGCCGCGCGATGCCGCGGTCTCTCAGTTGGTTAACCACCTGCTCGCTGATCGTTCCCGCGCCGAGCACAAGCGCGGTTCGTTCGTTCATTTTCCCGAAGATCCGCTCCGCGAGCTTCACCCCTGCGGACGCCACGGACATCGGCCGCGTTCCCAGCTCCGTTTCCGAGCGCACGCGCTTCCCGACTTCGAGCGCCCCTTGGAACAACCGGTTTAGCACTGGTCCCGTGGCTCCATACTCGTGCGCATAGCGATACGCTTCGCGCACTTGCCCCAAGATTTCCGCTTCGCCGAGAAGCATCGAATCTAGTCCCGCCGACACTCGGAAAAGGTGCCGTACCGCTTCGCGGTCGTAATGATGATAAAGCGATACACCCAGCACATCCGGCCGCACTGAATGAAATTCGCTCAAAAATGACGACAATCCTGGCGCGCACTCATGCGAACTCTCCGGCGGCACTCCATATATTTCGCTGCGATTGCACGTCGAGAGCACCAGCGTTTCTTGCAGAATTCCTCGGGAGCGCAACTCCTCCGCCGCTCTGCGCGACTGCTCCGTGGTGAACGACACCCTCTCCCGCACCTCCACCGGCGCCGTCCGATGATTCAACCCCACAAGAACAATTTCCATCCCAACTCCCACCGCTTATCTCGTCGCTTCCCGCAGCACCGCACCTGATCCCTGCACTCGGTCCCTACACACCAACCAGCCCTCGCTCTGTTCTCCGCTCGCGACTCGCGCCAACCGTGCTCTGACGCTTTCGACTTTCAACTATCGACTGTCAACCTCTTCGCCCTACTCACTACTCACTACCCACTACTCACTCTCTTCTCAGAAATACCGATGACTCTGCGACAAATACAGATTCACCACCGTAAAGCTCATCACCACCACGACAAAATTAAAGATGCACAGCTTTGACGCTCGCGCCCCGCGCCACGACGCCGTCCGCGCCAACTGGAAATAAACCACGTAAAGGAGCAGCACCAGCAGCGTAATCACGTACTTCGGATCGTAGAACCAAATCTGCCCGTGAAGCCGGTCAACCCACACAAATCCCAGCACCGTTCCAATCGCGATGGACACCAGCCCCACCAAAACGCTCGACCTGCTCATGCGTTCGAGCAGTTCCAGCGGCGGAAGCCTCCAAACCACATCGCTGAGCTTGCGGCTCCGCAGAAGCCGCTCCTCACCCAGAAAAATCAAGCTGAATACAGCCGAAAGCGCAAATGCTGCATACGCAAGAATGCTTAGCGTAACGTGGAAAGCAAAGATCACTCCCCTCGCGGGTGCCGGAGACAATCGATCCGCTGGCGCCAGATGCGCCGCGACAAAAAACACAAGGATGAAGGGTAGGACAAACGCTCCTACCGAACGCTGACGATGAAAAAGCTCCAAACCCAAATACGTCAGCGCCAAAAGCCACCCAAAAAGCGACATCGATCCGTAAAGATCGTGATAAGGCACGGTATGCAGCCCGCGTGAGCGTTCGAGCAGGGCAAAATAATGCGCCACGAGACCAAGTCCCAATAAAACCGTTCCGAGGCGCCCGGTCATCTCCTTTCCGGTCGTCAGGAAACGAAGATATAAGGCCAGGCTTCCCACGTACGCGACAATCGTCAAAATGAGGAACAAGTCTTTCATGGACTCTGCAAGCCTACTCTTCCCACATCCAAGCGGCGAGCCGGCACAAACGCGCTGCCACGTGACCCACTGGCCTCAGGATGACTCAAAGTATAGCCCACCCAATAGGTGCCCCGCACAAGCCTTGCCTCGTTCTGCAATCATCTCCCGGATTTGCTATCCTCTTCGTCAGGCGCAACATGACATCGACCCCTGCTCCTCTCAATCGAAAAGACTTATTCCTGCGTGCCTGCCGAGGTGAATCGCTTCCGCGCCTTCCTGTTTGGATGATGCGCCAAGCCGGCCGCTATCTGCCTGAGTACCGCGCCATTCGCGCAAATCACGCCTTTCTAGACGTTTGCAAGACCCCCGACCTCGCCGTGGAAGTCTCTCTTCAACCATTTCGCCGGCTCGGTGTCGACGCCGTCATCGTTTTCTCCGATATTCTGATCCCCGCCGAAGCCATGGGGCTCAAGCTCGAACTCGGCGACGCTGGCCCCAACCTGCCGGAGCCGGTCCGATCGAAGCGCGATGTCGAGAAACTGAAGCTTTTCGACCCAGAAGTCGACACCGCGTTCCTCCCCGAAGCCATTCGACGTATCGTCCGAGAAGTCGGCCCCACAGTCCCAGTTCTGGGTTTTGCGGCTGCTCCCTGGACTCTAGCCTGCTACATGGTCGAAGGCCGCACTCGCGAAGGCTTTGCCACCGTAAAGAGCTTCCTGCTCCGCGAGCCTGCCACGTTTCGCGACCTCTTGTATCGCATCGCCCAAGCGACCATCCCTTATCTCAAAGCTCAAATCACCGCAGGAGCCGCCGCCGTCCAACTCTTCGACACCTGGTGCGGCGAGCTGTCCCTCCGCGACTACGAAGAGTTCGCTCTCCCCGCCACGCAAGAAATCATTTCTGGCCTGGGCGGCGCGGCGCCCATCATCTATTACACGAAAGCCTCGCATCACTTGCTACCGTCGATCGTCCGCTCCGGCGCGAATGTCCTAAGCGTCGACTGGCGCATCGACATGCGCGCCCTTCGCGAAAAACTCGGCCCCCACATTGCGCTCCAGGGAAACGTAGACCCTGCCGTTCTCTTCGCTCCAGCAGAAGAGATTCGCCGAGCCACGCAAGACGCCATGGCCGCGCTCGGCGGCGTGGGACACATCCTCAATCTCGGCCACGGCATTTTGCAACACACCCCAGTCGAAAACGCTCAGCTCTTCATCGAAACCGGCCAGCAATCGTTGCTGCAGGAAGCCAAACCTGCAGCAAATTGGCGTTAGGGGACGCGCATCGTGACTCTCGCAAATCCAACTCTGCAAAACATGCGCGGCGAGCTCCGCGTCAGCGAAGAATTCCTCGCGCGCTACAACCGTCCCGGCCCTCGTTACACCAGCTACCCCACCGCCCCCGTCTGGAACGACTCCTTCGGCCCCGCCGACCTGGAAAAAGTCCACGAGCAAGCCGAAGCGGCCAAGTCCCCCGTCTCGCTCTACATGCACATCCCGTTTTGCGAGAGCCTCTGCCTCTTCTGCGCCTGCAACGTCATCATCCAAAAAGACAAGCGCGTCTCGCCCCCCTACCTGGAAATCCTGAAGCGCGAAATCGCCAGCATCAGCCGCAGCGTCTCCAAAGATCGCCCGGTAGTTCAATTCCACTGGGGCGGCGGCACTCCCACCTATCTCACTCCACAGCAAATCGAAGATCTCTTCGGCTTCACCCGCGCTCACTTCACCTTCGCTCCCGACGCAGAAATCGGCATCGAAGTCGACCCACGCGTCACCAGCCGCGAACATCTCGAGACTCTCCGCAAACTAGGTTTTAATCGTCTTAGCATGGGCATCCAGGATTTTCATCCGCTAGTCCAAAAAACAATCAATCGCGTCCAACCGTTCGAACTCACCGCCGCCCTCATTCAATCCGCTCGCGACCTCGGCTTCGACAGCGTCAACGTCGACCTGATCTACGGCCTCCCCTACCAAACCGCCGAAACCTTCGCTCACACCGTCGACCAGATCCTCGAACTCGCTCCCGACCGCGTCGCCCTCTTCAGCTACGCTCATGTCCCCTGGCTCAAAAAACAGCAAAACTCCTTCGAAGGCCATCTTCCCGAAGGCATGCAAAAATTCGAAATCTTCCGCACCGGCCTGCTGAAATTTCTCGAAGCCGGCTATCTCTACATCGGCATGGACCACTTCGCCAAACCCGGCGACGAACTCGCCGTCTCCCAACAAAATCGCACCCTCCACCGCAATTTCCAGGGCTACACCACCAAAGCCGGCGCCGACCTCTACGGCATGGGCATCACCGCCATCAGCGGCATCCAAAACGCCTACGCCCAAAATCAGCGCGACATCCCCAGCTGGGAAAAAGCCGTAAACGACCGAGGCATCGCCACCATGCGCGGCTATCACCTCTCCAATGACGACCGCCTCCGCCGCGCGGTAATCAGCCGCCTCCTCTGCCACACGATTGTTTTGAAAAATGAAATCCAGCAAGAATTTGGAATCGACTTCGACCACTACTTCGCCGACGAACTAGCCCGCCTCGAACCCTTCCGCGATGACGGCCTCGTGCTCCTCAACCCCAACGAAATCCGCACCACCCAGCTAGGCCGCATCTTCATCCGCAACCTAGCCATGATCTTCGACCCCTACCTTGAAAAACAGCACCTCAACGCCAAGCCCCTCTTCTCCAAGACCCTGTAGCCGCCCTCTTCAGAGGGCGGGCCGTGTTCCTCCCTCGTAGGGGCACGATAGATCGTGCCCTCTTTTCCGCGCCTCACCTCGCCATGATTTCGTTTTTTTACCGACGGAACCCACTGTACCCCGATCAAAGCGCAAGCGAAGCGAAGCGGCCAGCCTACAAATGCACCGTAATCCCGCGCCCCAACATAAAAATAAAAACCAGCGACAAGCCCGACGCCACGAAGATCCACGCATAGCTCCTGCCAATGCCCTCCGATCCTCGCTCAGGAACGGTCACTCTCGGAATGTAGTACATCAACCACAAAAGCCCCGAGTGCGCCCCCGCGGCTGCCGGCAAAGCCGATTGCCACATCAACTGAATCCCAATCGGATTCAAGAGTCCCGCCACACTTAAAAGCACCACCGCCGAAAAGTAAGGAATCCATGTAAGTTTCCGCAGCCGCCGCAGATCGTTCCTCGGAACTCCCACGTACCGCACCAGCCCCGTGCCCACCACCAATACCGCTCCGAAGTACGAAGCTATCCCGACGACGACAAGCAGCGACCGCCACAACCAATGCGCCGGCAAGCCATCAATCACGGCCGCCCAATCCCCAAAATTCGTAACGCCGGAAAAGAAAAAATACCCGGTCCCCGCAAAAAGGTTGAACGCAAGACTCGTCAGCAAAAAAAACCGCAATCGAACCGATCCGCCAGTCACCCTGCGCAACACAATCCAAAAAACCAAGCTCGCCGCCAGGTTCGCCAGCGTTCCTCCCGCGGCAACAAGCCGCGAATCACCCTCGCTGGACCACGCCACGGTCGACAACACACCCGATTTCGCCCCGGTAAGCAATGCCACAGCGGCATGCCCCAGCCCTTCGTGCACCACATCGCCAAGCATCTCCGCCACAAGGCTGATCGCAACAACCGTCAGCACATCGTCCTTCGCCTGCTCCGGCAGTGGGCTTGACCTCGCTGCCATGTCTCCTTCTATTGGCATTCACGCCGCCTGCGTGCCCAGAATGACATCTCTTGAGGTTCGAGGAAACACGCCCACCACAATTCTCATTATTAAAAACAACAAACCTGGCAAATCACATATACGATCACCGCTGCGGGCTCTGGAGGCGTGCCCGGTTTGGCCGCAAACCACAAAGAGGATGATATCTGTCGCTACTTCGACCGCTTCACTGCCTCGACAAGCCCTGGATAGGGGTTTACGGCCTTTCCCCTCGACCACTGCTTCTCGGGCCCCAACTCGAAAATTGCAAAATGCAAGTGTGGCGCGCTTTCAACCGCGTTTCCCGTAGATCCCACAAAACCGATGACGTCTCCAGGCTTGACCGACATTCCCTCATGCAAACCCTCCGCGTACCGGTCCAAGTGCGCGTAGTAGTAACAATACTCTGCCTTTTCATCGAACTCGTAGATGGTGATGCCGCCCGGTTTGCTGAGGAACAATTTGCGAATCGTTCCGTTTACCACCGCACGCACGGGTGTTCCTCTAGGCTCGATAATGTCCATCGCCTCATGCCGATGTCCGTTATGAGTTTCTTCAAACGAGTCTCGCAGATTCGCAAGGGTGAGCCCGCTGATGGGCGGAGTCATTTCGAGAATCGAAGAGCTCCCGCCAACAGCAAGAACTGCCAGGAGAAGTACGAGAATACATACGAATAGCTTCAAGTCTGTCCGTCCAAGCCTATTCGTCCAGGGGATCACGACAGTACGGCGCTCGCTCACTCCTCGAACACGACTCGCGTACCCTTTGTGACCAGGCCAGCGAGTCTGCTGGCATCCCAGTTTGTGAGCCGGACGCACCCGTCAGACTGGGAATAGCCGATCTCTCCCGGATCAGGCGTGCCGTGGATACCGTAGTGAGGATCGCTGATTCCAATCCATACCACGCCCACTGGATTGTTCGGGCCCGGTGCGATGGTCGCCTTGGCACTGGTGGGATTGGGATCCCAAAACAGGTCGGGGTTGTAGTCGTAGGTTGGATTTCGCCGCACCTCAGTGACCTTCCAATTTCCGAAGGGGAGCGGAGCGTGCACGCTGCCGCTGGTCACGGGGGCGAAGAAAATAATTCGCCCTTTACCGTCATACACTTTCAAAACCGATGCCCTTTTCGAGACAATCACCTTCGCCACACCTGCGCGGAGCCGCTCGGCGTTCGAAGCCTCTCGTTGGGTACGGGCCACATTGGGCACTCTGATTTGCTCGCCTGCAACGAAACGGGCGCCGGGGTTCAAGCGCTTGAGCAGGGCCGGTGCCGAGTGGAATTTCGCGCTTAGCTCCTGCAGCAAGGATGTGTAGTAAAGGCCCGGAAGTTTCGACTTCGCGAGCATGTCTTCCGGAATTTTATCGCTGAAAGGCCCAGCGGCATCCTGTGCGGTGATCGTATAAGAGACAATTGGCTCAATCACTGCACCGGCGGCGAGCGCCTTAAGCAACGCCTCGCGATTCCGCATCCCCGGAGCAATCCGACGCGCGGCCTCGAACGCCGCCACTGCCTTGCTGCTGTTCTTACCGCCGTTTCCGTCGATCTCACCCGGCGAGAAGCCGGCCCGATCGAGAAGTACTTGCATTTCGAGCTCCGAGGTCCCGGCTGTTCGAATTGACGATGCCGGACGTTTCGTTGCGATCAACGCGGATGCACCCAGCAGAATCGCCACGCTTGCAGCGAGACATGACAAGGTCCTGCGAGTGAATTTCGTGGCGCATTTCAGCGCGACGACATTGCTTCTTCGTCCCAAGAGGAAACCTCACGCAACGCGAACTTAGCAGGCCCCGATCTGACGCGTCTGTTCAACACCGCACACATTAGTCCGGACGATGAAGAGATTTACGATTCCATGCTTTTGTGGCCTAGCTGCGGCGCTTGGCGGTCACGCCCTACCTCGCCCAGGGTGGCCCACACGTCGGTTTTACGTGTGGGGCTTTTGGAAACCGGGGGAAACCGGAAGACAGACAGAACGTTTCCTAACGTCGGATAACCGCTGCTCGAACTCAGCCACAGTTTCAGGCAAAATGATTCGGAAACGCCCGGTCCGTCCCCATGTTTCCTAGCGTGCTATCGCACTTTCACAGCCATGGTTCGCCGCGGCTTCTTCGGCGCTGCGAGCGATGTGAGCGGGGCGACGAGGCGTTCATAGCGCCCGAAGAGATGTTCCACGCGGTCGCGATCACCGCTGAATCGTGCAGACCGATAGAGTTTGTCCACGGCGGCGTCGAGCGCACGGTGAGCTTGGCGAAGTGCGGGTTTCATTAGCTCGGAATCATACAGATCAGCAAAGGTTGCGTCCGGGAACTTCGCGCGGGCTTTGAGCACATCCTTGGCGAGCAACTTTATTTTGTTCTTCTGGGTCTCCGTAGCATCAGGCCAAGGAAATGGGTTGTAGACGATACCAACGGAATAGCGATAGTCGCTCTTTAGTCGCCCACCAATGAGGCGGAGCCAGGCCATGTGCATATGTGAAGTCAGGATGCCGAAATGCCAGAGGTCGGCACCAAGCATTACACGAACTAGATTGCTAGGAATAATGGGAGGCTCAAGCCATCCGATGGGCACATACTCCCGCCGCTCTGAGCTAACTTCTGGTATTACGAGAAACGATTCCTTTGGCACGACGGTCACGTGATACCGAGTTGGAGTCTCAGCAAGCTGTCTCGTACCCGCGCTTCTGCTTGCCAGCCGAATTCTTCGAACCGCCTCAACTCGTTCTCTGACGAGCGGCATGTCTCGCAATTCTTGGGGAGTCGCATCTTCGAGATAGAGGATTGAGCGGTCGCCTCCGTTGAGGAACTCTTCCGAGCCGATGAAGGGGTGCAAGAACTTCTTGGCCTTTGCCTCGCGCTTTATGAACTCGCTCCGTTCCTCCGCAGTGAAGATAAAATTCCCATCATCGATTGGTTTGGAACCGATAACAAGGTCCGGCTGCCCGCACAGTGGCTGCGAAGTCTCTTCGACCACGAGATGGCGGTCAGCGAGTGCCGAGGCATCGAAGAGATAAGCAGTCAGGGATGAATGAAGGCTCTCTGTCGGATCACCGTTCAGGTCATCGTAGGAGAAGAGCCTTTTCGTCGCAGGTTCCGCATCTTTCCGAGTAAGGCCAATGATAACTACATGGACGTGAGCCTTACCCCGGGCGTCGCTGCCCCAAGCGAATGTACGGTGAGCGAACGCTATCTCTAGCTGGTAGCGATTGAACAGCAACGGCCAGAGCTGTGCCACTTGTTCGCCTTGCGTGATGGAATTGGTCGCGACGAAGCCAACCCGCGCTTGGCTACCGGACAGGTATTCGCCTGCCTTGATAAACCAAGCAGTGACATAGTCGAGAGTGCCGCCGGAACCGCCCAAGCGGGCAAGGCGTCGGACTTGCTCGCGTTGCCCGTCGCTCTGATACTTGGCACCACTGAATGGCGGATTTCCGTACACGTAAGAACAATCGGCAGCCGGTAATACAGTTTCCCAATCGACCTCAAGAGCGTCGGCGTGTTTGATGTGCGGCGACTTCTTCAACGGAATACGGAGATAGGAGTCGCCGAATTCCAGCGAGAGCAGATTGTTCATTATGTGGTCCATCATCCACATGGCTACTTCGGCGATCCGCGCAGGAAACTCACTAAGTTCAATACCGAAAAACTGGTCCACGTCAAGTTTTGAAAGACGCGAGACATCTCAGCTCGAGCTGTTCGTTCTTTCGTAGGAACTTGAGTATCTCGAGCTCAAGAAGCCTAAGTTCACGGTAGGCGATAATCAGGAAGTTTCCGCATCCGCAGGCCGGGTCAAACAGTTTCAACGAGCCAAGTTTTTCGTGGAACTTACGAATGGCCATAGCGCGACCGGTATCGCGTCGGCGCTTGAGCTGTTCGAACTCAGCCTTGAGATCGTCCAGAAACAGAGGCTCAATGACCTTCATTATGTTTCTCTCGGTCGTGTAGTGCGCTCCCTGCGCGCGGCGATGCTCCCGGTCCATCACCGACTGAAATAGGGAACCGAAGATGGCCGGCGAGATTTTCTCCCACGAAAAGTCACATACCTCTAACAACGCCTCGCGCATTGGCCTGTCGAAGGACGGTATGGCCAGCCGTTCCTCAAATAGCTCGCCGTTCACGTATGGGAACTGCTTTAGGTCTTCATCGAGATTTCTCTGCCGCCGCTCGTCGGACGTGTTCAGAACCTCAAAGAGTTGCGTCAGAGTACCGCCGAGATCGCTGCCGTCCTCCCGCGTGCGATTGCGCACCAGATCCGCAAAGATTGCCCTAGGCTCAAAAATTCCTGTGCTGTCAGCGAAGAGGCAAAATAGGATTCGGACCAGAAAGCGTTCGAGGTCGTGCCCCTCGTAGCCACTAAGTTTGAGAGCATCGTGGAGATGCCCCATCAGCTCCGAGGCTTCAATGTTAACCGGGTCTTGGTCTTGGAACTTTCGTTTCTGGACGCCGAGGATAAAGGTAAAGTGCTCGACGAAGTCTGGCAGGTCGCGGAGACGAAAATGGAGCGGCTTGCTCTCTTCTTCGAGGTCGTGCAACTCAAAGCTCTGGAAATCGCTAACAAGAATGTACCGTGGCAGCTCAGAGTTTTTCAGGTCAGGAAAGTAACCGAAGGCCTGCTCCAATGCGCGAGTGAGGTTCCCGCCCTCGCTCTTCTGCTCTACGAGAAGTACGCCCTTCCAGAAGAGATCGATGAAGCCGCGTTTGTTACCGAGGCGCTTTACAGGTTCTTCGAATGCGGCTACCCGGCGACGAGGGACCCCGAAGATTTGGAAGAATTCGTTATAAAAGGTTTGGGATTCACCACGCTCGTAGTGGGCATCTTTCCACTCCTCTGCAAATCGAGCGGCTCGCGCCCTGATCTCGTTCCAGCTTAGATGCATCGCCACCTATCCCGATTGTGTCGATTTTGGTTCTTAGAAAATGACACAGGGAGTATGGTGAATCAACAGGTAAGGGGATGCGTGTTTCGCATTGTGCTAAACGAGACGGGTGGGGGCCCAGGACAATGCCGGGGTGCCGTTTCCTTAGGTCTTAACGGTAAGATTTTATCCTTTCATGGATCGTCCAATGATCCTCCCCTCGCATCTTCCATCAACTCGCACTAAACAAACGACTTATAGTTTATCCTTGACAAATAGTAATAATATGTTATACTACTCTAGATTGATTCGGGCACCTTGCCTGTCTGTGCCCGCGTCGCTTATGCGTCCCCGCCGCGCGGTCCTTCAAACTCCACCAAAATCCTCCGTCCCTCCCAGGTTACCACTTTATAATTGCCGCCCTCTCCTAACTCCTTCAAAATCAACACTTCTGCAAGTGTTGATTCCACTCCACTTCAACTCCCCCAGAATCAACACTTACAAAAAACCGGGAGGGGGGTGCCCTCTCTCTACCCCAAAGTTTTACAACTCGTCACTACCCGCACCTCACCGCACTCACGCAAAGCAACACCCGCCCGTCTCCTTTATTTCCTTTACTTCCTTTACTTCCTTTACTTCCTCTACTTCCTTTGTCTCCCCTTCCGTAACTCCTTTCTCTGCCACTCTTACAGGCCACTCGCAACTGACTGAAAACACACCCACGTTAAGTCCCGTGTCTGCGAATGTTGATGCCGCGTCAAGCATAAGTCCTTTGCTTGCCACTCTTACAGAAAACACCGGGGGTGGGGGGGTACTTCACACTTTCAAGCGGCACTGTCTCAAGATGATAGGATGGCTTTCGCGCTTCATGACCACACAAGTTCCAGTTCTCATCGTCGGTGCCGGAATCTCCGGCCTTGTCTGCGCCTACTACGTTCGCAAGGCTGGCATCGACGCCCAAATCGTCGAAGCCTCCCCGCGTCCCGGCGGTGTGATCCGCTCCGAACGCCGCGACGGCTTCCTCCTCGAATTAGGCCCGCAAAGTTTCAGCGGCACTCCTCAACTCCTCGACCTCTGCCGCGACCTCGGCATCGCCGGCGAATTGCTGGAAGCCCCGTCCAGCGCACCCAGGTTCCTCCTAATCAACGGCCACCTAAAACCCGCGCCTCTTAGCCCGCCCGCCTTCTTCGCCTCTTCCCTGTTCAGTGTGAGCACAAAGTGGAGCGTACTCCGCGACGCGCTCGGCCGCAGCGTTCCTCCCGACGCCGACGAATCCGTCGCCGATTTCACCCGCCGCAAATTTTCCGCCGAGCTCCTCGACAAACTCGTCGGCCCTTTCGTCTCCGGCATCTACGCCGGCGACCCCGAAAAGCTCAGCCTCCGCGCCGCCTTTCCTCAACTTTTCGAAGCCGAACGCTCCGCCGGCAGCGTCATCCGCGGCATGATCCGCGCAGCCAAATCCAAGCCAGGCCCTAAGCAGCGGCCAACTCTTCAATCCTTCAAAAATGGAAACGAAACGCTAACCAAAGCCCTTGCCACAAACCTCGCCTCGGCCTTGCGCTGCGGGGTGGAAGTAACAGCCATTCAGCAAGGCGGCGCGGGAATCCCGCAGTCAGGCGAAACGTTTGTAGTGAACGCCAATGTCGAAGGCTCCACAGAAACCATCGTCGCTGACCGCCTCGTTCTTGCCGTGCCAACCTATACTGCTGCGAAACTCCTCCGCCCCGAACTCGCAGCTCCGCTCGGAGAAATCGAGTACGCTCCCGTCGCCGTAGTCTCGCTCGGATACCAAAAGCAAGATGTAGCACACGCGCTGGAAGGTTTCGGCTTTCTCATCCCACGTTCCGAAGGTCTCCGCACCCTCGGAACAGTCTGGAATTCATCACTCTTTCCCAGCCGCGCCCCGCAAGGCTCCGTTCTGCTCGCAAGCTTCATTGGCGGCGCAACAGATCCCCAAGCCGCCGCGCTCTCCTCCGAGGAGTTAACCGCCATCGTCCATCGAGAAATCTCGCAAATCCTTTCCATCCGCGGCGTTCCAGCTTTCTCAAACGTACAGATGTACCAGCGCGCTCTGCCCCAATACAACATCGGCCATGCCGCGCGAATCGCCGATCTCGAACGAAAATCTTCTTCTCTTCTAAACCTCAAGCTTGTGGGAAACTATCTCCGCGGACCGGCAATCGGAGCCTGCATCGAACAAGCACTTTCCGTGGCATGCGAAATTCGCACCGGCGTTTCGCGATCCAGTTCGGGCTGACCAGCTGGGTCATCCGAATGGCCGTTTCCGCCGTATAGTCTTTCAGGAGAGGAAGAAGCCGACACTCGTGTTTCTGGCGGCTTTCACATCCAGTGGCCCCCGCGAAGTGTCGCCCGACGCGACACTTCTGTTGCGTCTACTTCAAAAAGACGTGAGCGCCTTTGAACAGCTCTACGATCGCCACTCGCGCCTGGTCTACGGCCTGGTCCTCCGCATTCTTCAACAGGCTTCGACCTCCGAAGAAGTCGTACAGGATGTCTTCCTCCAACTCTGGCGCAACGCGGATCAATACGATGCCTCGCGCGGCCCGTTCGTCCCCTGGCTCTGCACCATGGCGCGCAACCGCGCTCTCGATCAACTCCGCCTGAAGAGCGAACGCCAGCGCCGCCGCGAAGATCAACCAGAAGAGTTGCCGAGCGTCGTCGTTGCTCCCGACTACGAAAAAGCTTTGGACGAAAAGCGCCGCGCGGAACGCGTCCGCGCTTTGATGGCTTCTCTCACGCCGCAGCAGAAAAAGGCGATCGAGCTCGCCTATTTTGAGGGCCTGAGTCATTCAGAAATTGCCGCAACGCTCAAAGAACCGCTCGGCACGGTAAAAAGCTGGATAAGAAATGGTTTGCTTCGTTTGAAAGAAGGATTGCGGGCGTCAACGTGAAAAACTGCGATCAATTCCGCGAGCTGATCGAAGCCTACGCTCTGGGCGCGCTCGATACAGAAGACCGCGCCGCGCTCGAAGCGCATCTCGCGACCGGCTGCGCGGAGTGCGCCAAAGCCGTTGAAGAAGCGCGCTGGCTCGTCAGCCAGCTTGCCTACGCAGCTCCGGAAGCGGCTCCGTCCGACATGCTCAAAGGCCGCCTGATGCAAACCGTCCGCGCCGAAGCACAATCGCAAGCAAAGCCGCATGTCCTCCCCGTCAAGAGCACCGTTCCCTTCTGGCTCGGGGCAGGTGTGGCGGCGCTCCTGATCTTTTCGATTTACTCCGCGTGGAATACGCGCCGCCTTGAAAAGGAAATCCGCGAAGCCAACCAACGCGCCGCTGCGCTATACGTCGAACACCAAAAAATCGAAGTGCAACTCGCCGATGCCAAGCGCGAAGCCACGATCATGATGGATCCTACCTCCCACAAAATTGCTCTTTGGGGTGAACACGCTCACCCCGAAACGCTGGAAGCCAAATGGCATTCCCAACTCGGCGTGTGCATCGTCGGCGACAAGGTTCCCATGCCTAGCGCCAATCACGTTCTGCAGTTGTGGTTCATTCCAAAGAAGGAAGGTGGCAAGCCGATGCCTTCAGCAATGGTGCGTCCTGACGCCAGCGGGAAATTAATGCTTTATGTTTCAGACCCGCCACAATCCATGGATGACACGAAAGCCATCGCCATCACGGAGGAGCCCGCCGGCGGCAGCGGTTGGCCCACGTCTCCCATCCTCTGGTCCGGCAACGTCACCTGAGTCCATTCCACGGCGTATGGTCTCAGGTTTAGTTAGCGGATAGGTCAATCACCCATCTCTTCCGTCCGGCTTTCCCTGTTCAGACGAATAAAATGGTGAATGCAGACTGGAGCACCGCCAAGTTAGGGAGATGCAGCTTTGAAGGCTCGGCTCGCCATGGTTCCCTTACTTTTCCTTGCGTTACTGGCACTGTGCGCAGGCTGCGCAAAGCGCCAGGAGATGCTGAGCATCGATAAAGCGAAGGAACTGCTCGAAGCCTCCAGCGCCTTTCAGCCGCATCTGCCGGATATCCTGCTCACGGACGAAGAGGTGCAGAAGGGATACAACGCGGGCTATTGGCAGTTCTCGGTCGAAGCTGAACACCATCGCGAGAACGGCCAGTCGATTCAGCTCACGCCGGAAGGCATGCACTACTTCCGTGGAACGCCCCTGAAGCGGCATCCGATTATGTCCACCAAGCAGGAACTGGGCGCGCGGCTCATCACCGTCGATGACATTCAACCGTTTCCTAACGCGCCGGACTACGCCACGGTGAAATACACATGGACGTGGAAATTCGAAAATCAGATTCCGGAACTCGCCGAACTATTCAAGGACCATCCGCCGGAGGAAGGCAAGAAAATATTCCATTTCGCCGGGAACGGCTGGGAAATTTCGCTACAGTGAAGGAATCTACACAGTCACTTATGCCGCTGTTTCGACAACCGGAGAATGAAAATGGCAGCTGACAGCTCACAGCCGACAGCTTACAGCCAGAGAGCCACCCTTGCCCGGAGCATCGAGCGACGAGTGGCTATTTTCGAGGCAGAGGATTCAGAGTAACTAAACAACCATGCCCGCTGAAACACTTCATTGCCCCTCGTGCGGGGCCGCCGTCTCTTCGGAGTCCATCGGCTGCAGCTTCTGCGGAGCGGGTCTCGCCACGGTGGCCTGCCCGTATTGCTTCGGGATGATGTTCGCCGGCGCGAAGTTTTGCTCTCACTGCGGCGCAAGAGGCGATCGCAATGAAGCCGCTGTTGCGGAAACGCGGCTCTGCCCACGATGCAAAGCAGCCTTAAAGAACGTCACCGTTGGAACCACGCACCTGCTGGAATGCAGTACTTGCGAAGGCATCTGGCTCGACGCGGACACTCTGCAGCGGATTTGCGCCGAGCGCGAGAGGCAAGCCGCGGTGCTGAGCATGCCCGCTCATGCTGAAGAACATCCCGAGCTTGAAAAGCACATCAGCTACATTCCTTGCCCGGTCTGCCACCAGCTCATGAACCGCGTGAATTTCGCCCACTGCTCTGCGGTCATTGTAAACGTCTGTAAACAGCATGGCACCTGGTTCGATAAGGATGAATTGCGGCGCACCGTGGAATTCATTCGAGCCGGCGGTCTGGAAAAGGCTCGTGCCCGCGAGCTGGAAGAAATCAAGGACGAACGCCGGAAACTCGAAGCGTCAAATCGTTTGGGCACGCTGCTCGATCCAGGCATGACGGCCGGAAGCCGCGGAAGCAACTTCAGCGTCTCCGCCTCGGCGATCGATCTCCTGTTCGATATCCTGAGTTAGTCTGAACAGGTATTCAGCGAACGATGTGCTTTCTGCCGTAGCGCAACGCTAGACGAATTTTGCGCCGTTTCGCTGCCTCTCGGAATCGCCTCCGCTCCTCTGCGGTCTTCAGGATGAGGGGCGCGACCGGTTTCGGCTGCTTCGTGAACTGATCAATCGCCACAAACGTGACATACGCCGACGTCGTGTGTTTCCGCTCCCCCGTCATCGCATTCTCCGAATACACTTCGACTCCTACTTCCATCGACGTGCGGAAAACTCGATTCACTTGTGATTTCAGGTTGACGATCTCCCCCAAATTTATTGGATTGCGAAAATCGATATAGTCCACCGACGCCGTCACAACATAACTGTTCGAATGCCGGTGCGCCGCCATCGCCGCCACCATGTCCACCAAATGCATCACCTGCCCGCCCAGGAGCTTTCCCAGAGGGTTGGTCTGCGCCGGCAAAACAATTTCCGTCATTTCCGACCGCGACGCGCTGACCGGCTTGCCTATTAATTCCAATTCCCCATTCTTTTCGCTCTTCTGTATCTTCTTCCTCTTCATTCGCTTTTCCGCTCCAGGCCGGTTTGGGCCGCAGCAACTCTACCCGTATAATACGAGCAAACCATGACGGAGCAGAAGAAAAGCCGCCGCCAAATGCTCGAAGAGTTCGTCGCCAAGAAACCCGACGACGCCTTCTCCCGCTACGGCCTGGCGATGGAGTGCATGAACAGCGGCGACCCGGCGGCTGCCGACGGTCATTTCCGCGCCCTCATCGAACGGAGCGCCGACTACATCCCCGCGTATTTGATGTACGGCCAGCTTCTGGCCCGCGAGTCTCGCAACGACGAAGCCAGGCAGGTTCTTTCGAGCGGTATCGCGGCCGCCGCCAAAAAAGGTGACGAGCATGCCCGCTCCGAAATGGAAACACTCCTCGGCGAGCTCTCCTGACACCGCGCGCAGCTGCATCTTCTTATGGAATAAACGATTGCCCAGGCCGCGGGAAAAACCCCGCTTCAAATTCGGCGTTCTCCTATTCGTATCGCAGCGCGACCACTGGATCAACTCGTGTCGCTCGCCGCGCCGGAATGTAACTCGCCAGCAGCGCCACAAAGAATAAGAATAGCGCCACTTCGCCAAACGTCGCTGGATCGGTGGGCGTCACATGAAACAGAAATCCCTTCATCAGCCGCGTCAACGCAAACGCACCCGCGGAACCGAGCGCGATGCCCAGCAAGGTGAGTCGCATTCCATTGTTCAACACCAGCCGCAACACGTTGGACTGTCCGGCTCCCAACGCCATCCGCACTCCGATTTCGTGCGTTCGCTGCGCCACTGTATTAGACATGACCCCGTAGATTCCCAAGCTGGCCAGCAGCAAGGCAAGCCCGGCAAATAGACTCAGCAGCATGGTGCGCAGTTGCGGCTGCGCGACAGCCTCCGACATCAACTGTTCCCCCGTAGCTATCTCCGCCACCGGCTGGTCTTTATCCACGGACATCACTTGGCTCCGCAGTGTGGCCGCCATCTGCGGCAAGTCCCCGTCTGCCCGCAAAAAGAAACTCATGGAGCTCCATGCCACTTGCGTATAGGGCTCGTACACGGTCATCGTGGCGGCTTCCCCTAGTCCGTCGTCTTTCACGTCACCCACGACGCCAACAATCTCACGCCATACCGGACCCAAGCTCGGCGGGCCTACCCCGAGGTTGATGCTCTGCCCGAGTGGGCTCTTGCCGAGGAAAAACCTCTGCGCGACCGTCTGGCTGATGATAGCGACGCGCGGGCTGCCAACGGAATCCTGCGGCGTGAAATAACGCCCAGCCAGCAGGGGAATTCGAAGAATGTGAAAGTAATTTACGCTAACAACGTAATACCCCGCCGACGGCTGGTCTGCAAGGGCAACGTCGGCGAGATCCTTCGTCGTGAATGCAAAGGAATAGTTGGATCCTTCCATAGGATTGCCACTGGCCGCCGCAACTTCTTTCACTCCATTCACAGACTGAATCCGTTCGAGGACCTGATCGAAGAACTGTATCTTCCGCGAATCTGTCGAGTATCTTGACTCCGGCAACGAAACGTTCGCGGTCGCGACATTCTTGTACTGAAAGCCGGGATCCACCGTTTGCAGCCGCAGAAAGCTTTTTAGCAGCAAGCCCGAACCAACCAGAAGCACGAGAGCGAGCGTAGTCTCAAGCACCACGAGCGCGTTGCGCACCCCGTGACGCCCCACGCTGGATGTTCTTCCGCCTTCTTTAAGAGTCTCGGCTGGCGCGCCTCGTGTAATCTGCAACGCCGGTGCAAATCCGAAGAGCAATCCGGTGAAGATCGCTATCGCGGCGGTGAATCCGAGCACCGGCAAATCCAACTGAATGCTCGCGGCTCGGGGCAAATTGGAAGGCGGAAGGGTTCTTAATGCCCGGATGGCCCATTCGGCAAGAAGCAGTCCTACGACGCTCGCAATTCCGCTGAGCAAAATACTCTCAGTTAACAACTGGCGCGCGATGCGCAAACGGCCAGCGCCCAAAGAAAACCGAATGGCGATTTCTCGCCGGCGCGCCGAGGCCCGTGCGAGGAGCAAATTCGCGACGTTCGCGCAGGCGATCAGCAATAGGAACCCCACAGCGCCGAACAAAACGAGAAGCGTTGGGCGGACCGCCCGCACAGTGCGCTCGCTCAGACTCACAACGCGCGACGTCCAACCATTATTCGTCCTGGGATACTGACGTTCCAATCCACTGGAAACAGCCTGCATTTCCCCCTGGGCCTGCTGCACACGCAGGCCGCGCTTCAATCGCGCAATCACACCCAAGTAATGTGCGCCGCGAGCATCCGGAGCAATATCATCCTTCGTGAACTCCGATGGCAGCCACAACTCGACGCCGCGAGGAAACTGGAAGCCATTCTGCATCACGCCCACAACACGGTACGGTTGCCCGTCAAGTGTCAATGATTTTCCAATAATTTGCGGATCGCCGCCGAAGTGCCTGGTCCAGAGCCCGAAGCTGAGGACGACTACACCCGCAGTTCCCACGACATCGTCTTCCGCCAGGAACGTTCGTCCCAACGCGGGCTTGGCGCCGAATACAGAGAAAAACGGCGATGCCACGCGCGCACCCTCGAGCCGCTCTGGCTCAGCGCCGCTCGTGTAGTTAAGGCTGCCCGCCGAAAACGACGCCATCGCCTCAAAGGAACTTGTGCTGTTGCGCCAGTCCATGTAGTTAGGCGGTGAAGCTGAAAATTCCGAGAATCCTTTACTCGGATTACTTTCGAGCACGAAGACGATGCGGTCCGGATCTTCGTAAGGGAGAGGGCTCAGCAGCACAGCGTGAATCACCGAAAATATCGCGGTATTCGCACCAACCCCAAGCGCGAGCGTCAAGACGGCCACCACGGCGAAACCTGCGTTCTTACGCAGCATCCGCAAACCGCAGCGCACATCCTGCCAAAGCGACTCGATAAACGTGAGGCTGTTCATGCGGTAGATCTCTTCTCGGATTTGCATAGGGTTCCCCAGCTTTCGCCGCGCGGCATAGCGCGCCTCTTCAGGGGTCATGCCTCTGGCGATGTTTTCGTCAGCCTCAATGTCGAGGTATGTCTGCAGTTCACGCTGGCGTTCTTGATCCCAGCGCTCGCGGCGGAAAAATCGCGTCCACCCCATCGCGCTACTCCTTCGCCGGGCGCAGGACCCTGTTGATCGCGCCCACCAATTGCTCCCACCGGCTGGTTTGCTGAGCTAACTGCCGCCGTCCCGCGGTAGTCAGGCGGTAGTAACGCGCCTTGCGATTGTTTTCGGAGGTGCCCCAGAACGACGCGATCCAGCCGCGATCTTCCAGCCGATGCAGCGCCGGATAGAGCGAGCCATGTTCGACCTGGAGAACCGCGTCCGAGCGATGTTCGATAACGTGGGCGATGGTGTGCCCATGAGCCGCTCCAAGCAGGAGCGTTTGCAGAATCAGAAGGTCCAGGGTGCCCTGGAGCAAATCCGCCTGTAAGGGAGGTGCGCCTCGCTTTGCCATGTCGCTGGATTATACTCCCATAGATGATCTACCGCAAGAGCAATTCTCGATCGCTTAGATGTTGGCGACGGAAGAAGGCCGCTTCCCGATTGAATATCACCCCTCGGTAGACAATCTATGGGTTAGCGGCGGCAGCCCATCTTGCCCCCGCCCCTCCAAAGCACGCTTCCCCGCCCTCTGGTATGATTGGAGTTGGAACAATGCGGCCTGATCGTATCCCGCTCTTTCCGCTCAACGTCGTTCTTCTCCCCGGCGCAGACCTTCCCCTGCACATCTTCGAGCCTCGCTATCTCGAGATGGTCAGCCGCTGCTTGAAAGAAAAGTCCGAGTTTGGCGTTCTTTTGGCGCTTCCCAAAGGCGTCGCGCGTGTGGGCTGCACGGCGGAGATCATCGAAGTTGTCCATCGTAACAGCGACGGAACCATGGATATCCTGACGGTCGGCCGCGAACCCTTTCGCGTCATCGAGTTCTTCGAGGAAAATCCTCTCATCGAGGGCCACGTGGACTATCTTGAGGACCGCGATTCCGAGCCCAATACACCCATGCGCCGCGAACTTGTCGAGCTCTACGAAACTTGCCATACGCTTATCTTCGAGGACTATCCTAAGAATACGGACCCGCGAGTATTCCGCTCAACTCTCGTTTCTCATCGCAGGCACCCTGCCGATGGATTTGCTCTGGAAGCAGCAGATTCTCGAATTGCGCACGGAAACGGACCGGCAGGAGCGCCTGGTCGGGTATCTTCGCGCATGGGCGCCGCATCTACAGAAGACAGGCGTCATGCGCCAGCGCGCCGGCGGCAATGGACACGGATTGAATTAGCATGTGTTGGCAGTCCCAAATTGACCGGGGACGCGGAACGGAAACCCATGACGGCAACGAGCTCCATGCAATCCTCAGGACATCCGAGAGCGCGCACCCTAGGGGAGCTCAAGCGCATCCCCGATTTTGATGCGCGCACGATCTCGCGCTCCGTGAAAAACGAAATGCGCCAAAACCTCCTACGCATGATCGAAAAAAACGAGCCGCTTTTCCCCGGCGTGCACGGCTACGAAGACACCGTCATCCCGCAAATCATCAACGCGCTGCTCTCTCGCCACAATTTCATTCTTTTGGGACTTCGCGGCCAGGCCAAGAGCCGCATTCTGCGGGGATTGGCACAGTTTCTGGACGCAGAAATTCCCGTTGTTGCCGGCTGCGAAATCAACGATGACCCGCTGAAGCCCATCTGCCGAGCGTGCCGCGAAAAAGTCGCCGCGGAGGGTGATGGCACACCCATCGCGTGGATGGCGCGCGACCAGCGCTATGTGGAAAAGCTAGCGACTCCGGACGTGACTATGGCCGACATCATCGGAGACGTGGATCCCATTCGCGCCGCTCGCGGCGGCCGCGATCTTTCCGACGAGCTTACGATCCACTACGGCCTTCTGCCCCGCGCCAATCGCGGCATCTTTGCTATCAACGAACTTCCAGACCTCGCCGGAAAAATCCAGGTGGGCTTGTTCAACATCATGCAAGAAGGCGACATTCAGATTAAGGGCTACCCACTGCGACTGCCGCTTGATGTTTTGCTAGTCTTCACCGCGAATCCTGAAGATTACACCGCGCGCGGGAAAATCATCACTCCGCTGAAGGATCGGCATCGGCGCCGAGATTCGCACGCATTATCCTTCGACTCTTGAGGAAGGCATGGCCATCACTTCGCAAGAATCCTGGGTCGCGCGCGATGCAGGGCGTAAAGTCGAAGTTCCCGCTTATCTGCGCAATGTCGTGGAAGAAATCGCTTTTCAGGCGCGCGAAGACAAGCGCGTAGATCGCCGCTCGGGTGTCAGCCAGCGGCTGCCGATCACCACGCTCGAGAGCCTGGTCAGCAGCGCCGAACAGCGCGCGGCTCGCACGGGCGAAAAATCCGTCGTCGCGCGGATCGCGGACGTCTATTCCGCGCTTCCGGCCATCACCGGAAAACTCGAACTCGAATATGAAGGCGAACTCAAAGGAGCCGACACCATCGCCCGCGAATTGATTCGCACAGCCGTGGGCCGCGTTTTTAGCAAACAGTTCGCCGAGGTCAACTTCCAAAGCGTCATCCAGTGGTTCGAAATCGGCGGCGAACTGAAACTCCCTGAGCTAGCGACAACTTCCGAGCGTTACCAGCAGCTTTCAAAGATTCAGGGATTGATGGAACACATTGGGCGTCTCGGTGTTCAGGATCGCAAAGATACCGGAGGCGCAGCATCCGCCGCGGAAATGATTCTAGAAGGGTTGTGGGCGCATCGGCGCATCGGCCGCAGCGAAGAACGAGGCTTTTACGCGGACAAGCCCAAGCAGCAGCCCGAGGCGCGCGAAAGCCCTGGCCGGCCGCCGCGCCGCCAATTCAATTGACGACGCGACGAAGGGTCGTCATCCCGAGGAGCATCACGACGAGGGATCTGCTTTTTATGATGAGACTGACTAAGGACCGCCGCCCATGAGATTCATTCGCTACGGAAAATACACCGGCGAACCGGCCGACGCGATCGACCTCGAAGAGCTCGTCAAGCGCATGGGCGATTTTTTTCTGCAAAGCGGCTTTGAATCGCAATTCTACGGTGTTTCCCAAATGGATCCGGACCGCTCGATGGAAGCTCTCCGCGAAGCCATCCTTCGCGCGTTGCAGGAGGGTGACCTGCTCCCCGAAGACGCCATGAGCGAAGAGCTCCGCGAAATGCTGCAAAACCCAGATGCGCAAAACAATCAAGCCATCAAAGATCTTCTCGACAAACTGATGGAACGCCTTGCCCAGGAAGGCTTCATCAATGCGCAGCAACCGCCACAAGTCACGCCGCCACCACAGACTTCCGCCCGCGGCCAACTTGGGCAGCCCCACGAGCGCCAAACTGAAGCGCGCTTCGAGATCACGGACAAGACCATTGATTTTCTCGGCTTCAAAACTCTTCAGGATCTTCTCGGCTCGCTCGGCCGCAGCAGCTTCGGACGCCATGACACGCGCGACCTCTCTACCGGCATCGAATCCGGCGGCGTCTCCCGTGCCTACGAATTCGGCGACACGCTGAATCTTGACGTCAGCGAGACACTGTTCAACGCTGTCCGCCGCCAGGGCGCGAAAGTTCCGATAGACATGACGTATTCCGATCTCATGGTTCATCAGTGCGAATATCACAGCTCCTGTGCCACGGTCGTTCTTTTAGATTGCAGCCACAGCATGATTCTCTACGGAGAGGATCGCTTTACACCGGCGAAGCGCGTGGCCATGGCGCTCTCACATCTTATTCAGAACGCAATATCCCGGGGATACGCTAAGCCTCGTACTTTTTCACGACAGCGCGGAGGAAGTTCCGCTCGGCGAACTCGCCCGCGTGCAGGTCGGCCCGTATTACACCAATACGCGCGAGGGTCTTCGCCTTGCGCAGCGCATTTTGCTGCGCCAGAAAAAAGACATGCGACAAATCATTATGATCACCGACGGAAAGCCGTCCGCGCTCACGCTCGAAGACGGACGCATTTACAAAAACGCATTCGGGCTGGATCCTTTTGTTGTCGGCCAGACGCTCGAAGAAGTGAACAAATGCAAGCGCGCCGGCATCATGATCAACACGTTCATGCTTGCCAGCGATTACAGCCTCGTCCACTTCGTCCAGAAAATTACGGAAATGTGCCGCGGCAAGGCCTACTTCACGACACCGTACACGCTCGGCCAGTACTTGCTGATGGACTACATGCAGCGAAAGACAAAGCAGATCCACTGATTTTAGTGATCGATCCCTATTCTTCGGAGCAGGCGGACGTTTCTTAGAGACTGCCATTGATATGCCCAAGCAACACTGCCCACATTGCGGAAGAGAGTTTGAACGCAATTACGGCGATTCACGAGTTTCCCTGAACTGTCCGGAATGCGAGGAGCGACTGGCGCAAACGGCGCGCGCCGGAGCTCCGGCCGCAGGAACAACTGCCGTCAGTCCATCGTTCTTCATCACAACCGGACTTATTGGATTGAACGTGCTGGTGTTCCTGGTCATGGTGCTGCGCGGAGTATCGCCGCTACTTCCATCGCCGCAGGACGCGATTGCGTTCGGCGCGGACTACGGCCCCCTCACGCTGAACGGGCAATGGTGGCGGCTGGTCACCAGCATGTTCGTGCACTTCGGTATTGTTCACATCGGCCTTAACATGTGGTGCCTCTGGAATTTGGGCCGCGCGGCCGAGCAATTGATGGGGCGTGCGTCCTACTTGCTTGCCTATTTTGTGAGCGGGATCTTCTCCAGTATCGCGAGCGTGTATTGGCACCCGATGGGAGCCAGCGCAGGAGCGTCCGGCGCGATTTTTGGAATGGCCGGCGTGCTGGTTTCCTACGTTTATTTGAAAAAGACTCCGTCTCACATGACGGTCAACAGCAGAATGCTAGGGAGCTTGGGCACATTCATCGCCTACAATTTGGCGTTTGGAGCGCTTCCGGGGATCAGCAACGCCGCGCATATCGGCGGCCTTGTGATGGGGCTCGTTGTAGGAGCGGCGCTGCCCCCGGCGGGAGCCAGCGAGCCAGCACGCCGCACGCGGCTGTCGGTTATTGCCTTATTCTCGGCAATCGTGCTTGTCGGATCCGCTATCGCCGCCAAAAAGTATTCCAAGGATGCGGACGAACTTTCAAGCGCCATACACTTGATCGCCGAGAGTGGTACCGGACAAGCCGTAACGCAATTGCAGCGACCTGCGCAAGCCGGACCGGAGTTCGCTATCCGGCGGGTGGATTCATCTCAAGGCGCTTCCTTGACTGGGCGCCCGAAGACTGAGCTACAATTTTGAAATGACGATTTTGGAGCGTACTTTGCGTTGGCTGGGAGCGAAAAAAGAGATGACTCACATCGTGGCAGGAAATAAGGCGCCGGAATTTTCCCTCAAGGCGCTGGATGGAAAAGAGTATTCATTGCAGAAACTACTGCAAGAAGGGCCCGTGGTGGCCGCGTTCTTCAAAGTTTCCTGCCCCGTCTGCCAATTCACATTCCCTTTCCTGGAGCGGATCTACAAACGCTACGGCGGCAAGGACGTGACGTTCCTCGGAATATCGCAAGACGACGCTCGCGACACAAAAGAATTTGCCAAGGAATTCGGCGTCACGTTTCCGATGGCGCTCGATGAAAAACAAAAAGGCTATCCTGCTTCCAACGCCTACGGTCTTACGAGCGTCCCGACGATCTTTCTGATCGAGACCGATGGCACGGCGAAAATCAGTTGCATGGGTTTCGACAAAAATGATTTGCAATCGATAGCCAGGGAGCTCGCCGAACGTAAGAAAATCGCGGCTGCCGCGCTTTTCCGGCCGGACGAATCCGTACCAGACCACAAACCTGGATGAGGATCCAAAAACTAGGTTCGGTCTGGACCTATTCGTGAGACAGGGAACTCCGGGACTGGTCCGGTATGACTCAGGAACTTCCCCGGATCTATTCCGCTTCTTTTTCCAACCACTTTTTCTTGTGCTTGGCCGGACGGTTGCGCTTGTCCGCGATCACCCGCGTGGCCGAAGGCGCAATTCCGGAATTGCGAGCCGCCCGCCGCGCTTCCACGCCCACGTCCAGGATTTTTTTCTTGCGCCGCTTCATTGTCGTAGTCAGGCAGTCTCCGCCTCAGGCCGCTTGAAGAGTTCAAGTATTGCAGGCGCTTAAAACGTGAACTGTACCTGCAAGTCGATCCGCCGGTTTGCCGTGGAAGACGAGTACGGCTGGCCCGCAAGCCCGTTCGCAAGACCAAAAAGCGGCGAACTCAAATTCCCGATGGGGGTACTCACATTGACGTTGTTGAAAATGTTGCGCGCATTCACGCTGAAGGTCAAATTGTAGCGGTTGTTCGAAGGGCCTCCGCCGAACATGCCTCCCATGCCGCGATCGCCGCCACCGCCGCGCGGACCGCCTGGACCTCCCGGACCACGCCCAAATGTACCGCCGGCTCCGGGGCCTCCCGGTCCGCCGCCTGCCGTCGCTTCCTTTTTCTGGCCGAATCCAAACGTCTTGCTAAGCCGCATATTCAGAGTAAACCGCCCCGGACCGATCAAATCATTGATTGGCACTATTGTCTCCCCGGGCTGCGGAACAAGATCGAACGAGCCATATTTATTCGTGGCCACGTTAAGAGGATTCGATTTACTGCTCGCAAATGCCGGCCGGTCATTGAAAATGGAATCGCCGTTCAGATCTTGCCCTGTAGTGACGTTAAACGGTATTCCAGAGTTCGCGATTAGAAACGGACTAAGCCGGAAACCATACCGCAAACCGAGTGTGCCGCCAAAGAAAACGCGGTGACGTATGTCAAAGCCCGCGCGGCCATAATCCAGGCCGATATTATTCAATTGCGACGGAAATGTGCCTGCACCGGAAGTGTCGCTATTTGCGTAGCTCAGCGTGTAGTAGCCGAAAAGCGAAAGGTTGGTACCCATTCGAATGCTGCTGTTCACAATCAGTTGGTTCTGCCTGAAAATCCCTTCCGATTGGTATTGATAGATATTGTCTGTGTTCCCAAAGGGGTGCGGGCTAGTCGCGGGGTCGCAGGGAAAAGAAGTGCAGATGGGCGCGTTGATGTTTTCGGTGAAAAACTGGTGAACGCCTCGCGAATTCAGGTACGTGACCGCCAAATTCGCATTTTTCGTCAGTTGCCGCTCGAGGCTCAACCCCGTTTGCATGGTGTAGGGCGTGCGCAAGTTGGGATTGGGCTGGTAGAGTGTCGGCGCACTTGTGCTCGTCTGCTGCAGAGCGGAAGGCGGGGGCGTATTGCTGAGATAGAATTGCGGATTGGCAACGACAAATTGTTGTTGAATGACGCCATTCAGCCGCTCTTGCTGCAGAACGAGATCATACGTGAAGCGGTCATAAAATATTCCGAAGCCCGCTCTCAACACGGTTTTGGGTGACTTGTTTTTGCCGTTGCCATCCACACCCCAGGCCAGCCCTACGCGCGGTGCAACATCGGCGTGATCGCCCAAGTTGTTCTGGGTTTCGTAGCGAAGACCGTAACTTAGTGTCACGTTCGGGCGAATGCGAAAGTCATCTTGCGCATAAAGGCCCGCATCTAAATAAGTCACATCCGCCATCGCGCTACCCGTACCGACGAGGTACTGGCTCGCGCCTCCGCCCGCCGCAATAATTGTCGCGAGACTCTGCCCCTGCGCCAGGCCTTGCACGGTCATTTGATATGCGGCGATTCCCGTAATATTAGGGCATGTTTGCGGCGTGCTGTTCGGAGGGCAATTCGGATTTTGCCGCGTTCCAAACGTGAACGTCCCATTGAAATTGGATTGCGTCTCATTTGCATCCCTGTTGATTCGCAGCCTGCCGCCAAATTTCAAGTAGTGCTTGCCCTTGGCCATCGAGGTGAAATTCTGGAGCTCATAGCGATCGAGGATGTCGCTATACCTGCCGTTGGAATTGCCCCCGCTTACGAATGCGCCCTGCACTGAAATGGTAGGAGTAGCGTTTAGCGGCGTCTGGTCGCTGGTCTCACGGATGAATTGGAAGCGCGTCTCGTTGATGATCTTTGCATTTATGATTTGCGTGTCGGTGACTTGAAGCTGATGTTCCGTATTGAGCTGGTTGTATCCGAGCGAGGCCAGATTGAATTGACCGATGCCGTTGTTGGACTCATTCTCGCGTTCGTACTGGTAGCGCACGGTGAGCGTATTGTTTGTCGACACCTGATAGTCGAATCTAGGGCCAAGGTTTGTGCGCGTGCGTGGATTCGGTACCGCGTCGCTGAATGGAACAATCAGAAACGTGGCGGGATCGAGGACCTGCGCGCTCACGACAGAGAGATCATTGATATTGCGCCTGTCCAGGTTAAAGAATATGGACGCTTTCTTTCCAAGCGGTCCGCCGACGTTGCCGTTGAATTGGGTGGATTCATAGCCCGGCGGCTGCGTGCCAACGGGTAGTTGTTCGAATGGGTTCCGGGAATTGAATCCTGCTGTGTTTCCGCTCAAGAAAAGCTGGCCGTGCCATTGGTCCGTTCCGGGCTTGGTGAGAATCTCGATTCTGCCGTAGCCGAGCCGGTCGTATTCCGCCGAAAAGGGATTTTGATTGATGCGAATCTCGCGAATGGAAGCCTTGGGCGGAAGTTGTCCAGCAGTGAATCCATCAATGTAAATCTGGCCGCCGTTCGGACCAGCCGACGGGCCCGCCAGCGCTTGGAGCTCCGACTGCAACTCATCAGGATCGTCGGAAAGGGCTTCCAGGTCTTTGCCCTGCATCACTACCATTCCTGCGTTGTTTGCCGGATTTACGTCCACCTGTGTGGTGCTGTCCGTGACTTGCACCTTTTCTTCCTGCACCTCGATGGTGAGGGCGACATTCAACTTTTGGGTTTCGCCGGCGGCAATCTCAGTGTCGGGCTTCTCAAACGTAGTAAATCCCGTTGCAATCACCTTCACGCTATATTTTCCCGGAGCAAGGCCGGTCACTTCGAATATGCCGTCCCTATTGGTGGTGGCTGTGGCCACTCCGGCTGGCGTGGTGACCAGGACGGTCGCGCCCGTCACTGCCGCGCCAGAAGGATCCGTTACCTGCCCACGTAGAGTTCCCTTGGCCGCAGTCGTCTGCGCCTGCCACGCGTTCCCCGCAGTGGCGACCACCAAGATCGCCGCCATAAAAACAATGCATCTGAAAATAAATCCGAAGCTCATTCCTTCTCCTGACTTAAAAGTCCTGACTTAAAACCATTTTTCTCGTGACTGATATGCTTCAGGGTGCAGCATCTCCGCCCGGCGCGCCGCTCATCGTCCACGGCGTAAGGATCGTGGACGCGCCCGAAGCTTGCAAAAGCGGCTCGACTCCGGCAAGCAGCGTAATCGCCGTTGCACCGCCTTCTTCGGTTCCTTCCGTCGTGACGATCATCACGGCATCGCCCTTTTGCAAATCGGCAAGCGTCGCGGGTGGCATTCGGCTAATAGCCTGTTGAAAGTCGCCGCTTCGGGCCGCGCCGCCGCCGGCGCCGCCCGGACGGCTTGCGCCTCCCGGTGAAGCTCCCTGCCCACCCGCTGCACCTTCGGCGGGTTTTGCTGGCGCACCCGCTCCGCCGGCCGCTCCGTTCGCTCCTCCAGGGGCATCCGTTCCGTCACCTTTCAGACGCATGGCAATCATCTGCGCCATCTGGGGAGTGAGTTTGCGGAGTTGCGTATCCTTCGTGATTTTCACCGTGACCGGCTTCTTCGCGACCAGGTCCATGACCGTGATCGCACCGGCGCCTGTGTCTATTGTGCTGATCGTTCCCGCTATGTTGCGAAATGCTCCGGAGACCACTTCATCCGCAGTCAGCTCCGTACCGTCCGCATTCCGCGTACCTCGCGCACGTAGTTGATCTCCCACCTTGATTTGATCGATCGGCTGTGGCTTCGCATCATCGAACTTCACAGAGTTTGGCGCGTATCGACGCAAAACGGTCTGCTTCGAAGTTTGAACTGTAACTTCCTTCGCACCGCCCAGCCCGTTTGTCGATATCGTGATGGCACCGCTTGCAGCGTCGATGGACTTCACCAAGCCACCCACGCCATGCCTTTGCCACTCATCGCGCTCGTGCGCCTGCTTGGCGGCAATATCCGTTGATTTCATCGCGATCACGGACGCCGCCACCACCGTCTTTCCATCATCCGCCATTTTGCCGCGAACCAAGATGCGGTCTCCCGGCTGCAAGTCCGCCAGTTGAAGCGGAACCGCATTCTTCAGATCTTTTTCCCCGGGCTCTATGCGCAAAAGCCGCGCATCATCCTGCACTTGAATCGTGACCTCTGCCCCAGCATCGGTGGTCAGCACAATCGATTTTCCCGAAATGGTCTTTATCGTGCCCACCGGCCGGGTCGCGGGGTTCGCTGCCACCGTCCCCTGCCGCGTCTCGGCGCCCGGATATCTGTCCGTTCCCGCCTTAACTCCGCACACCGCCAGAAGCCCAACACAAACAAATACAACAATCGCTCTTAAGCGCCTCGAGCGCCCCTTTTCCCGCAATTCCATCTATGACTCCTGCAATCTAACGCGAACTACAAACCCCGACCACGTTTGCCTGGGAGGGCAGTACGGCAGACGCGCTACGCCTTTTGCGTCACAGGTTAGACGTATTGGACACCCCACAATGTTTCAAGAATTCTCGGTCCCGGGTGGCAAAAGGAAAGCCGGTTATGACCTTCATCGGGTGGTAGGACCCCATTTGGGGAAGACCGGCAAATCGCCGGATGAATAGGGGACAGGTGGCCCTTCGTAAAGTTTTAACTCCCAATTGCTCCGAACTATTCGTTTGCCGCGAAGGCTTCGAGCCGTAACCGGCCGGCACGCTGTTCAGCCGGAGAGCTCTATAAAACCACGGAACGATTCTTCGGCGTGCGCAAAGAACGGCGCAGTTTTTGATGTCGTGGCATTCGCGGCGGGGGTTGCGGTGCTCCAGCGATCCTCTTCTCCAAGAGCGAAACGAAGGCACTGAGTGCCGGCGATATCCATTTGTCTTTGTGCCAGACAACGTATGTCGTAATGACCATGTCCGGGCCCGCCCACGGGAGCGCCACCACGCGCTTGCGTGCCAATTCTTCTGCTATCACAACCTCCGGCAACAAACCCAAGCCCATGCCCATCGAAACGCACTCGCGGATGGCTTCCACGCTGGAAAATTCCGTGATATTCCCTGGGCGAATTCCTTGCAGCGCGAGCACTTGATCCAGTTTCTTGCGATAACCGCATCCGGCTTCGGTCAATAACAATGTCTGCCCGCTCAAATCTCGGGGTTCTACTTTGCTCTTCGCAACTAGCGGATGTTCCGGACTGGCGAACAGAAGAATCTCTTCGTTACGAAGACGCACGGACTTTAAGCGAATTGATTCCACCTCATCCACCATCCACACCGCTAAATCGAACTTGCCAACTTCCAGCGAGTGAACAAGTTTCTCGTCACTGTAGGGCCGGAAGGTCAGCGACACCTTGGGATAGAGTTTCCGAAACTCGCTAAGAATGCCAGGCAGGCGATACGTAAGAACCGATTCGGGAGCACCGACGGACAACGGTCCCGCAGGGACAGAATCCTGGGCCATCACGGAGTGAGCCTCGTCGAGCGTGGACAGAACTTTCTCCGCGTAAGGCAGGAAGCGCCGCCCTGCATCTGTCAGAACGACGCGTTTCGCCAATCGGTCGAAAAGTGGCGTCCCCAATTCTTCTTCCAGGGAACGAATCTGCGTGGTCACGTTGGACTGCACGCAATTCACTCGAGCTGCCGCCCTGGTGAAGTGCAGCTCTTCCGCGAGCGCCCGAAAAATCTGCAGTTGCCGGAGTTCCATCCGCATCATCTCCAAGAAGAATGATCATGATTATAACAATCTATTGGACTGATGCAAGCCGTCTTCTCATACTCACCCTATGCGACTTTCCTTCTATCATTCAAGAAATCATCAAGCCGTCACGGTTCGGACAGCAGTGCTTGCTCCGCTCTTGTGCTTGCTCTTCGCTTTCCCCTTGTTTGCACAGGGGCAACCCGACCTTACCGACGAAACGCTCGTGCTTATCGACTTCCCCGCCCCGGGATGCAACAGCTTTTGGCCCATTTTGAAATCCGAGCTTGAGCAATCCGAAACGCCAGACTTGCTGGGAGGATTTGTCCGGTGGATGACACGATACGAACTCCGCCAAGGCATGCAATTCAAGCACATCTACCAGCTGCGGCTCCAAGGGGATTGCAGAATGGCCGCGCCTAGCAACGGCCACGACCTGCCTGACGGACCACTTGGCTGGGTACTGATGGTCAATGAGCACATCCAGCCCTTTGTCTATGTCGACTGCGACCGAGTTTCGCAAGCGCTCCGACAGGAACTTCGCTCCAAGCCTGTCATCGATCGCAGACGGATTCCTGCGCGAGCGATTTCCCGCATCGTCGTCCATGAAATGACGCACATCGTCACGCAATGCCCGCTCCACAGCTCTGCAGGCTTACAAAGAGCCCGCGTCACTCCAGCGGATCTGTTGGCATACCACGCGAACTAGGCTGGATCTGCCGTAGCTGGGCATACTCTGGCCGTTAGTTTTGTGCCTCCGACCAAGCATGCATTCCTCCCCTCGCAAAAGGCCCAACCGGGTGTACAATGCCGCCCGTTGGGGTCCCTCGGCAGCCACGCCGTCCCGGACGGCAACCGTGAGCCTCCCCAGCCAGACGGACGCAAACAAAGCCAAATATAAGGATGGCTTCGATCAACAGATTCAACTCATCCCCGGGGGTAACGTATCGATTCCACGGCGCACCGGGCGAAGCAGAAAGCTGCTCCTCCCGGTCGTTTTATGAAAAGACCCCTTTAGAAATTTGGCGATGGAGAATTAGTGGCATGGCTTTGTCCACGGACAAGCATTTTACGGCCCGCATTATCGAACGAAAGGATCTGTCGGAAGACTTGTGGTTGATCCGCGTCGACCCCGGCGGCCCATTCACCTTTAAGGCCGGCCAATACGCCACTCTGGGCGTGGATCACGAAGGCAGGCGCATCGAGCGAGCCTACTCCATTGTCTCCTCCCCGTATGAAGAAGGCCTTGAGTTTTTCATGGAGCTCGTTCCCCAGGGCGCCCTCACGTCGCATCTCTACAAACTCAAAGTCGGCGACACCATGCTTTGCCGCAAAATCTCGAAAGGCCGGTTTACGCTCGACCTAAAGAGCGGCCGAACCAATCATCTTCTTCTCGCGACGGTCACTGGCATCGCTCCGTTCGTCAGCTACGTTCGGACGCTTTATAAAGATTGGAAAGCAGGAAACAGCCCCATGCCGGGCGAGCACAAATTCTTCTGCCTGCAGGGCGGAAGCCGCTCGTGGGAGTTCGGCTATCGCGAAGAGCTCGAGCGCATCGCCGCGGAAGTTCCGTGGTTTAAATACGTCGCCACCATTAGCCGTCCTTGGGAGGACGCCTCGTGGAAAGGGCAAACTGGCCGCGTCGACGATCTCGTTCGTTTGTATGTCGACGAGTGGAACTTGCGCCCGGAAAGTACCACAGGTTATCTCTGCGGGCATCCCAGCATGTGCGAAAACGGCCAAGGCATTCTCAGCCGCGCCGGCTGGCAAAAGGGTTCCATATTCGAAGAAGTCTACTTCATCCCTGGCAAAGAGGTCGGAGCCGGATAAACCAACTCTCATTCGAGCGCTAATTTGTTTGCGAGCCTCGCGGTTCGAATTCGTTGTAGAATGCCGCGCGGACGGGCCAAAACTGGATTCGTGGGCAAGTTCTGAAGTAACGGAGAGAATAGCGGAGGAAGTTTCATGATTGTCGGAGTGCCACGAGAAACCTTTCCTGGAGAGCGCCGCGTAGCGATGGTGCCCGCCGTGATTCCGAGCCTCACGAAGGCAGGGCTCGAGGTAGTCGTCGAAACGGGCGCCGGAAAAGAGGCCGGCTATCTGGACGCCGACTATGCGGCCAAGGGCGCGAAGATTCTTCTCACGCGCGCAGAGGTTTTCGGCGCCGCTGACATCGTCGTCCAGGTGCTGTGCTATGGTTCGAACGATAAGACCGGTAAAGCCGACGTTCCGCTCTATCGCCCGAATCAAGTGCTGACCGGCTTCTTGCGTCCACTAGGCTCTCTGGAAACCATTCAAGAGATCGCTTCGAAAGGCGTGACTGCTTTTTCCATCGAATTGATGCCACGCACCACGCGGGCGCAAAGCATGGACGCCCTCTCCTCGATGGCCACCATCAGCGGCTACAAGGCCGTGTTGATCGCTGCGGACGCTCTCCCCAAGCTTTTTCCGATGATGACCACCGCGGCGGGAACGATCACGCCCGCCCGCGTTTTCATCATTGGGTGCGGCGTAGCCGGACTGCAAGCCATCGCCACCGCGCGCAGACTCGGCGCAGTTGTTTCGGCATACGACCTCCGCCCCGCCGTGAAAGAACAGGTGCAGAGCCTTGGCGGGCGCTTCGTCGAGATCGCGGTTGAAGCTAAGGACGCACAGGATGCGCGCGGGTACGCGACGGCGCAGGGCGAAGAGTTCTACAAAAAGCAACGCGAGCTGCTCGGAAAAGTAGTCGCGGAAAGCGATGTTGTCGTTACGGCTGCCGTGATCCCGGGTAAAAAATCTCCCATTCTCGTAACGAAAGAAATGGTCGACGGAATGGCGCCGGGCTCGGTGCTAGTGGATCTCGCCGCCGAGCGCGGCGGAAACTGCGAACTGACGCGCGCTGGCGAAAAAGTCGAAGAGCATGGAGTGACCATCATCGGCTCCATCAATCTGGCCAGCACGGTTCCCTATCATGCCAGCCAAATGTACGCCAAAAACGTCGCCACGTTTCTCCTGTATATGGTGAAAGACGGCAAACTCCAAATAAATCCGGAGGATGAAATCGTGCGCGAAACTTTGCTGACCCAAGGTGGAGAGATTGTGAACGCCAGGCTGCGCGAAATCTACAAGCTGCCGGCGCTAGCAGCCAAATCTTAAGGAGGCATGGATGCCCGCGGATTTTATTTCGAGTCTGTTTGTGTTCATTCTATCGGCGTTCTTAGGCATCGAGCTCATCAAACGCGTTTCCCCGCTGCTCCACACGCCGCTGATGTCCCTGACGAACGCGCTGGACGCCATCGTCGTGGTCGCGGCCATCATCATTGCGGGCCGCCACGAGACGCGTCTCGCCACGATCCTGGGCCTGATCGCTGTCGCGGCTTCCTTTAGCAACATGGTCGGCGGCTTCGTGATCACCGACCGCATGCTCAGCATGTTCAAGACCGGCAAGGCGGCGAAAAAGCCATGAGCCCAGCCGACCTCCAGCAACTCATCGATTTCACATACATTGCGGCAGCCATCGGGTTCATTCTTGCGATCAAGTGGCTCGGCTCCCCGGTCACTGCCAAGCGCGGCGTTGTTATCGGCGAAATCGCCTCAGCTATCGCCGTCGTCGCCACTTTGTACGACCCGCAAGTCAGCCAGCACAAGTGGATCATCATCACGCTCATCATCGGCGCAGCCGTAGGCGTACCCCTCGGCATGGTCAAAATGACCGCGGTTCCCCAACGAACCGCTCTGAGCCACGCGTTTGGCGCACTTTCCGCCGCGCTCATTGGCATCGCCGAATACTACATCGCCGCTCCCGCCGTTCCCAGATTCCAGATGGCAGAGATCGGGCTCGAGGTCATCATCGGTTCGCTGACGTTCACCGGCAGCTTGATCGCGGCCGGCAAGTTGCAGGAAATCCTGCCGCAGCGCCCCATCACTTATGTCGGACAAAACTACGTCAGCCTTACGACCCTCGCAGCCGCTCTTGGCTTGGTCGTCGCTCTTGTCATTCATCCCGAGATGACGTTTCTCTTTCCCATCATGATCGGCGTGGCCCTAATTTTCGGAATCATGCTCGTGACCCCCATCGGCGGCGCGGACATGCCCACAGTGATTTCACTTTTGAATTCGTATGCCGGCTTCTCTGCTTCCCTGCTCGGCTTCGTGCTCAACAACAAAGTCCTGATCGTTGCTGGCGCTCTGGACGGCGCCTCCGGTTTCATTCTCTCGGTCATTATGTGCAAGGCCATGAACCGCTCCTTCACCAACGTCCTCTTTGGTGCCTTCGGCCAAGTGCAAGCCTCCGCCGCCGGCACAAAAGAAGAGCGCCCGGTCAAGAGCGCTTCTCCAGAAGATGCCGCTGCGATTCTCGCAGCCGCCAACACTGTAGTCGTCGTTCCCGGCTACGGAATGGCTGTTGCGCAAGCGCAACACAAAGTCCGCGAGCTCTACGATATCCTGACCAAAAAAGGCATCGACGTTCGCTTTGGCATTCACCCAGTAGCCGGACGCATGCCCGGCCACATGAACGTTCTGCTCGCCGAAGCCGACATTCCCTACGACCGTTTGAAGGAGATGGACGAGATCAACGGCGACCTCCCGCAAACCGACGTCGCCTTGGTCATCGGGGCCAATGACGTCACCAATCCCGCCGCCCGCACCGACAAAAGCAGCCCCATCTTCGGCATGCCTATCATCGACGTCGACAAAGCCCGCACCGTCATGGTCATCAAGCGCAGCATGGCCGCGGGATTCGCTGGCATTGATAATCCCTTGTATTACCTGGACAACACCCTGATGTTATTTGGCGACGCCAAAAAGGTCGTCAGCGACATCGTCCGCGAACTAAGCGGCGGCGGCCACTGATTCTCACGCATCCAAAAAAGTGTATGTAGGAGCTGGGCTTGCACCGCACGCTCTGCTTTAGACCCGAGCGCCTGCTATCGTTTCAGCGGGACCGCCATTGCTGGCTGTCTCCCCTTCTCTGTTCCCCGAGGCGAGACGCTCAGCTCACGGGGTTCTCTTGTGCCCCTCGCTTGGACTACAATATCCCGCGAATTGCTGTGGAGGTGCTATGCGTGCCGATCGAGTGGAAGTTTCCTGGGATGGCGGGAAATCAGACTGGGTGATTCGCATTCAAAGCGGCGACGAAGTGATCCGTCGCCATTGCAAGGCGCCAAAAGAGGCAGATGAAAAAACGCTTCGTGCGAAAGCCGAAGAAACAGTAAAGGATGAAGGATACGAAGCGAACGCCGAGGCCGTAAGTATCAAGCGCTAGCCGCAAACCACGAGCGACGGCCGCGACTGCGAGTGTAGCAGTGCAGGCACTCTTGCCTGTGCGCTTCTCGATTGGTCGCCATACGCGCCCGCAGCCAAGGGCGGGACGCGCAAATTGGACATATGTTTCTGGAGTGTTAAAATCTGAGACGAACGGATATGCCACCGAAAACACTCTACGAAAAAATTTGGGACTCGCACGTTGTGCACGAAGAGGCGGGAAAACCCGCGCTCATATATATTGACCGGCACCTCATCCATGAGGGCACGTCGCCGCAGGCCTTTGCGGGCTTGAACGCGGAAGGACGCAAGGTGCGGCGGCCGGACCTGACATTTGCAGTGATGGACCATTCCGTGCCGACCAAAGACCGCACGCTGCCCATTCTTGATACGGATGCGCGTCTGCAGTTTGAGGCACTGGAGAAGAACTGCCGCGAAACCGGCGTGCGGCTTTTCGACATGAACAGCCGCAACCAGGGCATCGTGCACATTATTGGGCCGGAGCTGGGCGTGACGCAGCCGGGGCAGACGATCGTCTGTGGCGACAGCCACACTTCGACGCACGGAGCATTTGGCACCCTGGCGTTTGGCATCGGGACGAGCGAAGTGGAACACGTGCTGGCGACGCAGTGCCTGGTGCAATCGCGCAGCAAAACGCTACACATTCTGGTGCACGGCAAGCGCCCACGGGGCGTTACAGCGAAGGACATCATTCTAGCCATCATCGGTAAGATTGGAATTAGCGGCGGCACGGGCCACGTCGCCGAATATGGCGGCGAAGCCATCCGTGATTTGAGCATGGACGGGCGCATGACCGTCTGCAACATGACGATTGAAGGCGGCGCTCGCGCGGGGATGATCGCGCCGGACGAAACAACTTTCAAGTATCTGGAAGGGCGGCCGTTTGTGCCGCGCGGGAAAGCGTTTGAGGATGCCGTTGCGGGATGGAAGAAACTCAATAGCGACGACGGCGCGAAGTTTGACATGACTGTCGAACTGCATGCGCAGGAACTCGCGCCGCAAGTCACCTGGGGCACAAATCCGGGTATGGTGACAAGCGTTACGGGGCGCGTGCCGGAGCCGGGCGCATTCAAAGATCCCAACGATCAGAAAGCCACAGAGAGCGCGTTGAAGTACATGGGGCTGAAAGCGGGCACGGCGATCGTGGACATTCCGGTGGATCGCGTGTTCATCGGTTCGTGCACAAATTCGCGGCTGGATGATTTGCGCGCAGCGGCGCATCTGGTGGCCGGCAAGCACGTGGCGCACAGCATCAAGCAGGCGCTGATTGTGCCAGGCTCGCGCGGCATTAAAGCGCAAGCCGAAAGAGAAGGGCTCGACAAGATTTTCCGCGACGCAGGCTTCGAGTGGCGCGACGCTGGCTGCAGTATGTGCATTGGGATGAATGCGGACGTGTTGCCACCGCACGAGCGGAGTGCGAGCACTTCGAACCGCAATTTCGAGGGCCGCCAGGGCAAAGACAGCCGCACGCACCTGGTCAGCCCCGTGATGGCCGCAGCAGCGGCAATTGCGGGACACTTCGTGGATGTACGTTCACTTGACGTCTCATCCGTCGAGTGAACGTGAATTCAAGCCAAGCCCTATGAAATAGATTTGGCTTTTGAACTTCTGAGGAGCGGGAACCGAATGGAACCGTTTCATACCCACACTGGGATGGTCATGCCTCTGGACCGGGTGAATGTGGACACCGACCAGATGGTGCCGAAGCAATTTTTGAAGGCGCTGACGCGGCAGGGATTTGGACGGATTTTGTTTTATGACTGGCGCTACTTGCCGGGCGAGAAACCGAATCCGGAGTTTGTGCTGAATTTTCCGCGTTACGAAGGCGCATCGATTCTGCTGGCGCGCCACAACTTCGGCTGCGGCTCGAGCCGCGAACATGCGCCCTGGGGCGTCAAGGATTACGGTTTCCGCGTGATTATTGCCCCGAGCTACGCGGACATTTTCTACAACAACTGTTTCAAGAACGGCATTTTGCCTGCGTCGCTGAGCGAAGAGCAGGTCGAGGAGCTCTTCCAGCGCACGGAAAAAGAAGAAGGCTACATGCTGACGGTGAACCTGCCGAATCAGACCATCGCGGACAGGCACGGCTTGATGTTCCGCTTCGATTTGGCGCCTTCGCGCAAGGAAGTTCTGCTGAAGGGGCTGGATGATATCGGCACGTCGCTGCAGCACGAAGCCGACATCACGGCCTACGAAAAAGCCCACGCCGCGACGGCCACGATGTACGAAACCGTCGACGTAAAAAACTACTCCAACACGCGCTGACGGGCAGCCGTTAGATTGATTGAATGAATAAGCCGGCCGAGACGAGCACGACGTGGAGTCGTCAGTTTCAAGCCAAGAAGGGCACGACGTGTCGTGCCCCTACAGAGCATTGACCTACAGTCGACAGTTTCACGCAATTTCCGCTGTTGGCTCTGGCGATTCCGGCGCGGCCGGAGGGCCCAGCATCTCTGCGATTAAGATGCCAGCCAGCACAAACGCCGCGCCGAGCAAGGCGCGGTTGCCCAGCCTCTCCCGCAACAAAAGATAAGAGGTAATCGAGGCGAAGACCGGCTCGAGCGTGAATAAAATCGCTGCGTGGCTCGAGGTGGTGTACTGCTGCGCCCAAAGCTGAATCGAGAAAGCCACTGCCGTAGCCAGCACGGCGCAGATGGCGATCCCCAGAAGCGACCGTCCCTGCAAACCCAGGCGCGCTGTCTGCCAGTCCATCGCCGAAGTCACGCCGGTTGCGAGCCACGCCAGACCGGCACAGGCCGCCACCTGGAGCACGCTGAGCGCGGCAACCGAGTGCCGGCGAGTGTAATCGCCCACCAGAATGATATGCATGGCATAAAGGCCCGCAGCGACGAATGTAAGCAGGTCGCCGCGATTGAGGTGCGAAATACCCTCGGCGGGAACGGTGAGGAAGTAGAGACCGAAGACGGCCGCGAACACTCCGCCATAAACCCAGAGAGTGAGGCGGCGTCCCCAGAAAATGCCAAGCAACAGTGGAACCAAGACGACGCTAGAGCCGGTGACGAAACCAGACTTGGCGGGAGTGGTGTACTGCAGACCGGCGGTTTGGAACGCGTAGCCGCCAAACATGAAGAAGCCGAGGGCGGCTCCGGCAAGAAGCTCCTCCGTTTTGAGCGTTCGAAACACGTTGGGACGGAAGGCAGCCATCAGCACGGTTGCCAGGGTGAATCGAGCGGCGAGAAAAACGAAGACCGAAGAATAGTCGAGGGAGCTTTTGACCACGACAAAGGTCGCGCCCCAGAGCAGGCTGCAGAAGGCCAGGGAGAGATCGGCGCGGAATCGCTTGGTCATGAAGAGCCTCGCCTGGGTGTGGCGAGCACGTCAGTTTAGATGTTGCGGCGAAGAGTGACAACGGTTGTGAAGATTGGATAGCCATCGCCCACCTTTGACTCCGCTGTTGCCCGCGCTGTGATGGAACGAAATTAAAGCTGGAGGCGGAAAAGAGGAGCGTGGCATGCATGCGCTTCGAACAAAAAAAGAGGGCCGGCGAACCGGCCCTCCGAGGTTTGAATGAGATTCTGTATTCTTCTAGAAGAAGAACCGCAGGCCTAGTTCAATTTGCCGTGGGGTGTTGAACTGGCTGTTCAGCACGCCAAAAGCGGCTGGGTTCTGGAGATCGAGTCCGGCAGATCCATATTGACCTGGATCGCTGAACTCCATGTGGTTGAACGCGTTTAAGAATTGAGCGTAGAAGGTGAATCCCAACCGTTCATTGATCCGGGTGGTCTTGGCGATGGTGAAGTCCACGTTCCAGCGGTGCTGGCCGTACAGCGGGCCGAGATCGTTGGCGCGGCCGTCGAGACCCAAAACTACTGGCCGGAACTGGTTATAGACCGCGGTGGGGTTGGCAAACAAGTTGACCCCGGGTCCGCCACCGCTCGCATCACCGTTGGAGCCGATACCGCCATTGGACACGACGCCAAAATGGGGAGACCGGCTGATGGCGCCTACGTTGGTTCCTGCCAAAGGCACCATGCCAGAGCACCAGGCGACGTTGCCCTGCCCGAACTCGTCGCACGAGCCCGTGTAGGTCTCCATCACCAAGCCGCTGTTCCACTGGAAGATCGGAGCGAAAGTCCAGCCGCCGATGATCCGGTCCAAAACGCCGTTGTTGGTTGCCAGCCACTTGCCCTTGCCAAACGGCAAGTCGTAGGTACCGAGCATATTGAATACCCACCGCGTGTCGAAGGGAGCCGGTCCGTAATCGAACCGGAGGTTAAACGGCACGGACGGGTTCGCCTGCGTATATTCCTGGTTGATACCCACCGTTGACAGTGTGTGGGACCAGGTCAAATTGGCATTCAACGTCAGACCGTGTCCAGTGCGCTTTTGCACCCGAACAATGCCCGCCTGGTAATTGGAGAATCCCAGGGTTGTGTTTCCGAGCATTGAGTTGTAGCCCTGGAGATCGGCGGGCAGCGTAGGTTTCCCTCCAAAAGCTGTAAACGATGAATCCAAGTCCTGCCACACTCCGTACACATTCTCGGTGGTGATGTTGCCGGTCCCAATAGCACCACCCCCTTCCTGCGCCAAAACAGCGGTGGAGCAGTTTGTGTAGGTCGCGCAGTAAGACGAGCCTTTGAGGGCGTTTTCAAAGAATGGCTGCGCGGCGATGGTGGTCTGGCCAGCACGATCCGCAGCCCAGAGAGCGGCATAAGCCTTTGCGAAGCTCTGCCCGCCCAGGGTCATCATCCAAGGAACGTTGTTCAAGTCCAAGCCCTGATACAGGTGCGTGGACCACTTGCCCACGTAGGCCACTTCCACGAGCATATTGTCGGGCAATTCGCGTTGAATGCTGACGGAAACCCCGTTGTTCACTCCGGGCCGCCAATTGTTATCCAAGAATGAAATGTTGGAACCAGCGGGAGAATTAATGCCCGGCTCCGCAGGGATAGGAAGAGTTTGCTGGACTGTCGGGAAGGGCCCGGTATTGCCATCCACGCCCACACGGAACGCAGTAGTTGGAGTCGTGTTGGACCCGCCATTACAGTTGCCATTAATGCCAGCGCCGTTGCACCGGATCGTCTGGCCGAAGCCGTATCCCAAAAGGGGCACAAGCACCAGGTCCACGCCATTGTTACGGTCGAACAGGCGGGAGAAGCCGCCGCGGATGACCGTTTTGCCGTTGCCAGTAAGGCGGCCCAAGAATCCTGACTGGAATTTCGGATTCCACGCCAAGGCAACGCGGGGGCTAAAGCCTCCGTAGTAGGGGTTAAAAGGATACTTGGGATGGCCGCCCACGGCGCCGATCGGCTCGAACCCGATAATCGGGTTATAGACCTGCCCATTCAAAGCCATGTTGACGGTATTCTGGAGATATGCCTCCGTGTTGATCTGATTGCCGCTCGCATCCACAGCAATATCCTGCACGCCGTTGATCTCGTAGGGCGGCATTTGCACGCCCCACTCCAGACCGTAGTTCAGCGTGATGGTCGGCCGGATTTTCCAGGAATCGTTAAAGTACAGGCTGTAACTGTCAATGTTCGAGGTGTCCGCGAAGGTCTTGGCGCCGGTCAAATGAAAATCCGTTCCGCCACGGACAAAAAGTTGCGCGGCCGTTCCGAGAATGCCCAGTGTCTGAGCGTACTGATTATCCCAAATGCTATTCTTAGTAGGCGGAAGCCCAACCGGCCTGTTGTCTCCGGAGGTTTTCAGCCCCGTTGCCTTGTTCAGCTGGTAGACCAGGTCCGGCAGGCCCGCGACCACTTGGTCGTCGCGGACATGGTGGTCCCACCAGTGGACAATACTGCCGCCAAACTGCATATAGTGAGTGCCCTTGACCCAGCTGAGGGTGTCGCTGTAATTCCAATCGTGGCCATCCCAGATACGATTGCGGGCGTCCTGCGTATCCATGTTTACGGGGCACAGGCAACCAAAGTGGGAATCGGCGAACTCGAGGCCCGCAGGCACAGTGGACAGCGCATGCGTTACGCCTTGCCTTACCCAGCTCCAGTTGTTGAGCAAATAGCTAATGTGAAACTCGTTGATCAAGTTGGGGGTCAGGGTTCCGTTCAGGCCGAGTACCGCATATTTCGGGCTAGCCGGATTGTTCGAAACGGCAGCCGGGGTGCCAAGCTTGTCGCCTGGCAGTAACCCGCCGATATCAATCTGATTGGTGCTGGGGGCTATGTCATTGAAAATTCGATAGGAAAGAAACAGCCGCCACTTGTCGCCAAAATCGTGGTCAACACGCACTGCTCCATAGTCCGTCTTTTCTGGAAGTGACAGGGGAGCCCGGAATCCTTGGACGTTTAGGGCATCCGCTCCGTTGCCGTTGTAACTCGGATCGTTGGGAAGCGGCATAAAGGTGTTCCACATCTGAGAGACAACTGGGCTAATGCCGACGCCTCTCGGGTCGCAAGCCCCGGACGGATTCGTCAGCGTGACATTGCACGCAGCCGAAGTCTTCAGGTTGACTTGATGCAGCACGCCATTGATGTCATTGTATTGGAGGATGCCTTGCCTCATCAACGCGGACGGCACCGCCCACTCCTCGATTGTCGCAGTTCCGGGAAAGCGCCGGCCCTCATAGAAAGCGTAGAAATACGTCCTGCCTCCCAAGTACTTGCCAGGGAGCAATGGCCCGCCAACGCTGCCGCCGAAGCGGTTCTCGTGAAACTTCACGATGGGTTCGCCGAGGCGATTGTTGTTCCAAGAGTTGGCGTTAAACAACTGGCTTTGGTAGTACTCGTAGGCCGATCCATGGAAACTGTTTGTGCCGCGCTTGGTCACCAACATAACCTGCCCGCCGGCGGAGGAGAAGAAATCGGCGGTCTGATTGTTGGTGGCTACTTTGAATTCCTCAATGCTCTCAACCGGCGTCGGAATCGCGCCCATTCCTGAGTGTTGGTAGCCGTTGTCGCCCTCGAGGTCGCTGGTGAAGTTGCCTCCGTCGAGCATGTAGGTATTCTGGTCGCTCAAGGAGCCGGCAACCTGGCCGCCATAGATATCGCCTCCGCCGACGCTGGGCGCCGTGGCGGGCTGCAATGTGAGGAGAGAGGTCGCGTCACGATTCAGGTTTGGCAGGGCGAGCATCATATCGCCGCTCACCGTGCTCCCCATGGTTGCGTTCTCGGTCTGCAGTTGCGCGCCGCGCACAGCGGTGACTTCCACTGTCTGGGATACGGTGCCCACTTCCAGCGCAGCATTAAGCGTCAGCTCGGTGCCGACTGTCACCTTTTGCTCGGTGATCTTTGTAATGCGGAACCCCGGCTTACTGATCGTAAGTTCGTAGATGCCAGAGGGAACTTCGACGAAGAGGTACCTCCCTGCGTCGTTCGTAGTTGCTGTTCGTGGCGACCCTGTTGCCTTGTCTGTCAAGGTCACCGTCGCCCCGGCAACCGCGGCACCCGACGGGTCGGTGACCAAGCCGTTTACCGTGCCCAGAGTTTGCGAAAACAGAGCTGAAGGGGTCAAAGCTAAGAGACAACACACAGCAGCTAGGAGCAGAGCCACTCGCTTGCTTGACATTCAACTACCTCCTGGATGGGCCTCGTGAGCCCTTAACATCTCAATCAGGTAAAGCTAAAGAAGTCGAACCAACTACTCTCAGAGTTTGCAAATTTTCTTGAATCGAGCAACCACCACAAAAAAAACTAGATGGCAAAGACATTTGCAAGCCAGCTACCATTGCACCGCAAAAAGCTAAACCGAATACTGTCTATGAATTATCTAAATTTGATATCACTTCCCCCTGCATCGAAATACGTCTCGCCATATTTCGCTACAGGGTTTCATAGGAGATCAGCGGTCGCTCCTTGCGCAAGTACAACGCACGAGAAAATAGCCCTGCTTGCGCAGCGGCTCTCGTTCTCTGCACTTTTTTACGAATGTATTTGGCAACTGCAACCCCACCACAGGGTTGTAGGGGGCTTATATATTGCCTGGGTGAGAGTTTGTCAACCATAATGTGACGAAACGCAAAGTAAGGATTGGATTTGGCAGATGAAAGCGGATGAGGTTGCGAGGATTAAGGACTAGAAGTTCCAGTACTCCGCAGGTCGCAAAGTTTGAATTCCGGCGGGCTGAACTCCGTGTGGTCGTTGCGACGGAGAATTCTGGACGGGCTGGCGAGATAGTGCAAAACCACGGGAATTGCGCCAAGAACGCTGAGGATTTGTGCGAAGAACTCCGCGGATATCCCTGCCTTGCACCTCCACGGATGCTTGATGTACGTCCGCGCTTGAATGAGACTACAAGCGGCAAGTAGTCGAAGGTTGGTAGTCTCTAAGTGCCGCCGACTTGTAGCGCGGGAAATCGAGTTCGCTCTTCCCTACTCGAACGTTAGGCACACTGCTATCTGGAGCGCCATTGGATCGGCGCCAGAAATCGCGAGCGGGTACAGATGCTCGCGAGCAGGAGTTAGACCCTCGCCAGAAATCTCTGATAAACCTGTTTCCTAAAGGCTTGTTGTCTACCAATTTACGTACGCTTCCTAGACTCGCTTTACTTCTACTTACTGTTTTCTGAAATTATGCACGGCCAATAAACAAATTCCTTCTTAATCCGGAAATTTATTTGACCCCTTTCTCTGGCGCACCGTAACGTGAAGCCAAATTGGCAGGACAGCGTGCGGGAACGCAAGCTGACTTTTTATTCTGGCTTTTACAGGGGGATTCATGAAAAGGACGACACGAAAGTGTTGTTGGGGTGTAACTGGTTTTATTTTGGCCGCGATGGTCTGCGCTGCTTTAATGCTCTGTTCCGTTAGCGGAGCTTATGCGCAGAGCGCGGCGTTCGCAACGATCACGGGCCGCGTATTGGACCCGAAAGGAGCATCGGTTCCCAACGCCATAGTGACCGCGGCAAACACGGAAACAGGCATTACGCGCGCCACGCAAACGACCAACGAAGGGCTGTATCGTTTCGAGAATCTGGCGCCGGGCCTCTATGACGTAAGCATCGATGCCAGCGGATTCAGCAAAGCGGAAGCAAAAGCCGTGAAATTGCAGGTGGGCGAGCAACGCGACGTCAATTTCAATTTGGAGCTGGCGGGACAACAACAGTCGGTGATGGTCACGTCCGAATTGCCGTTGATTGAGCAGACCAAGACGGACACCTCCACCGTCATCGATGACAAAGCGGTCGCCGACCTTCCGACGACCACTTCGTTTGGCGCGATTGGAGGAGTAGCGAACGATTATCAGGGCTTGGCGGCGTCGGCGCCTGGGGTTCGTTACGATTATAGCGGGAACTCGGCAGACCTGGTGGGGCCTGGGAATGTCAACGACCGCGGAATCAATGTGAACGTGGACGGGGGCAATATTTCGGATCAAAGCGTTTCCGCTCGAGACGCGCTCGGAGCATCGCTCGAGGAGGTCAAGGAATTCCAGGTCCTGACCAATAATTACAACGCGGAATATGGGCAGGCAGGAAACGTGATTTTGAATGTGATCACGAAGTCCGGCACCAACAGCTTTCACGGGGACGCGCATGGCTATTTCCGCGGCCGAAACCTGGGAGCTTCGGACTATTTCTATAATCAGGGTCTCGTCAATAATTCCGGGGGTTGCCCGGCAAGAGATTTCACGGGCGGAGTGCTGACCTCCATTCAAGGTTGCGGCCGTGCCCCGTTCTTCAAGCATGAAGAGGGCTTCACGGTTGGCGGACCGTTTGTAAAGGATAGATTGTTCTGGTTCGGAAGTTACGAAAAGACGGCGCAAGGCTCACCGGCAACGCTTACGCCGTTCACCGTTCCGGTGACTGTGAATCAGCCAACCAATGAAATTCTCGCATCCGCCAAACTAGACGCAAAGCTCACCGACAAGCACACGCTTACCATTCGCTACAACTTGCAGCGTGATACGAACGCGAACCTGCTGGTGCAAACAGGCCCGAACACAGATCCCAGCGGCCTGGTAAATAACGTGGTGCACGACAATACGCTGAACGTGGGATTGATCTCCTCGCTGACGCCGCACGTAATCAATGAAGCGCGGTTCTTCTGGCACCGTTTCCTGTCGCAGACGCCCGATGCCAGCGCGGTGCCAGGCGAGGCTCTGCCGAACGCGTATGTTGGAGCGGATTTCTGCTGCCCGCAATCGGCATTGCAGCATCGCTTCCAGTATGTCGATAACGTTTCCTGGACGCGCGGCACGCACACCTTCAAGTTCGGCGCAAATATCAGCCACTTCCCGTACGATTCAGGATTCCAGCAATTTCACTTCGGAGAGTTCAGCAATTTTGCGACCGGTAACTGCACGAACAGCCTGTTCCCGCAAGCGAACGGGCTTTGCCCCACGCAATTCACGGTTGGACTGGGTCCCGCTTTCGTGCAGGCTGCGGACAATATTTACGGCCTGTACGGGCAGGACACCTGGCAACTGAAGCGAAACTTAACCATAAATTACGGACTGCGGTACGACGTCGAAAACGGAGCGTTTTCGGGTGGCCCGATCAAGGATCCGTCGGTGCCGGGCGGGTGCTTGCAATCCAATGGGCTTATCCCTGCCTGCGGATCAGATCACAATAACTTCCAGCCGCGGCTCGGCATAGCCTGGAGTCCGAACTTCGAGAGCGGCATTCTGCACAAGGTGTTTGGAGATCCCGGGAAGTCCATCATCCGCATGTCCGGTGCGGAAGTCACGGAGATGGCTTACCTTAACGTCGTCCTGGACTCGCTGAATTTCGACGGGAATAACTTGTTTACGCAAAGCATCACGGCGAATTCGGTTGGGAATGATGGGACGACGATGGGCCAGCAGGTCTTGAATGCTTACCCACACGCGCCGTCGACGAACCTGCTGTCACTCTTCAAACCGGTGGGATTCTTCGGACGCATTCGGCCTATTTCCCCGACGATCAAAAACCCCGAGATACACATGGCTTCGATGTCGTATCAGCGGCAGATTGGATCTTCGTTTGTTTTCAGTGTGGGCTACCAAGGAGTCTTCGGCCATGGCTTGTTCGGGGAGACGGACACGAACTTCCCGACGCCGGTGGCGGACCCGAATCATGCGGGATTTTTCTACTTCAAGGCGATTCCCGGAACGTCGAACGATCGGCCGGATGGAGCGTTCGGAGCGATTCGCACGAACTTCAGCGACCGCACTTCCGGATATAACGCGCTGGTCGTGACGGCGGAGAAGAGAGTGGCGCATCACTTCCAGTTCACGAGCAGCTACACGTGGGCGCACACGATCTCGAACGGGGAGGACTTCTTCGGCTTGTCCGAGCCGGCCAATCCACTCGTCTCGCTCAATAGGGAAACCGCGTCGTCGCTGGAAGATATCCGGCATCTGGTCAACTTCAACTTCATCGCTGACTCGAACAACCTTGTTCATACGCCGATCTTGAATCACATCGTGAACAATTGGACCTTTGGATTGCTGGGAACGCTGCAATCCGGCCGGCCGTACCCGATTTCCACGGGCGACGGCGCGTTTGCCGGAGATAACTTCCCGGCGCTGGGCTCCGAGACAAACCAGCGGCCCAACATCTGCGGAGCGGCCAGCACGATTCCGGGTTGCGCCGGACAGCCGGCAGGAACGCTGGTTACGACGAACATCGCCTCCATATCGGGCTCGAACTACGCAGTGAGCAGCGCGGGGATTGCCGCGTGCGTCGCCGCTGGTGTAGTGGGATGCCCGACCGTGGCCACCACGTTTAAAGCTCCCGCGGGCGCGAGCGGTTTCGGGCCGGTGGATAGCATCGATGGGAAGACGCCGGTTGATTTCCAGTTCATCAGCGGAAACTTGGGCCGCAACGCAGGTCAAAGCGTTCCACTCTACCGCTTCGACATTTCGCTCGGGAAAGCATTCAATATTCCGAAGTGGGAGACGGCACGGCTGGAGCTCAAGCTGGAAGTGTTCAACGTGTTCAACCGGCCGCTGTTTATTTTGAACAACGGGAATGATGTGTTGAGCTTCCTGTCGCTGCCAAAACTCACGGTTCCCGTGAACCCGGCGAACCCCAACGGACCGATGATGCCGAATCCCAATTACGGCACTTGCACGGGCTGCATCAGCCCGATGACCGGGTTGTACCTCGGCAACAATGGAATGCCCTTAAACGTCTCGAATTTCCAAAGGGCAAGTCAGAACGCTGCCACGAATTTTGCAGGATTGGGCGGCGCTTCCGGCGACGTGACGCCTCGCATCATGCAGCTCGCGATCCGCTTCCGCTGGTAGGCATCGCGGAGGTCAGAGAGCTACAACAAATAATCTGGCAAACCGAGGGGACCGAAAGGTCCCCTCAGTCGTTTGCGGAATAATAATTCGCGGATCGTTTAGCGAAGGCAGCGGCGGATTAGTGGAGGGAACTTCCCTCTTGCGCGTAAACCGTGCGTCCGCCCACCACCGTAAGAAGAACCGTGGTCTTGGTGTACTGCTGGGGCGGAATCTTGGTCAGGTCGTCGGAAAGAATGATGAAGTCTGCGTATTCGCCGGGTTTCAGCTCGCCCTTCTTCCCTTGCTCGAATTGTGCGTAGGCGGAACCAGAGGTGTAAGCGCGGATACAGTCTTCCAGTGAGATTTTTTCCTGGGGCTCCCATCCACCGGCGGGCCCGCCATCCGGCAGTTCGCGCGTCACGCAAGCGTAGAGGCCACGCATGGGATTGATGGGTTCCACGTCATAATCGGTGCCGAACGCGAGACGCGCTCCGCTTTTCAGCAAAGAGGCCCAAGCATAAGCGCCTTTGGCGCGGTCAGGACCGATACGTGAACCGGCCCAGCGCATGTCGGTGGTTTCGTGGGATGGCTGCATCGAAGCAATCACTTTGAGCTGCGCAAACCGCCGCAAATCTTCGGGCGACAGAACTTGCGCGTGTTCGACGCGATCGCGGCGGTCGCGCGGGCCGTTGGCCTTGGCGACGGCTTCGAATACATCAAGGGCTACACGGTTGGCGCGGTCGCCAATCGCGTGGAAATTAAGTTGGAAGCCGGCTTTGTCGCGCTCGATGGCCATGACGCGCAGCTTCTCGGGATCATTCGTCAAGATTCCGCTGGTGGACGGATTATCCGAATAAGGCACGAGCATGGCGGCAGTTCGTGAACCTAGCGCGCCATCCACAAAGGCCTTGAGGGCGCCAGTTTTTAGCCAGGGATCGGATGTACCGCCCTGGGCACGCATATTTTGCAGCTGGTCGAGTGGCAGCAGAAAAGGCAGCCATTCCGTGATGCGCAGGGTGAGCTTTCCTTCTTCTTTCAATTGTACGTAAACGAGATAATCCGCCCAATCGGAAAAATCCTGAGCCGAGGTCACGCCGTTTTTGGCGGCATCGGCAAGAACCATCTCGATGCCCCGGCGACGCTGGTCAGTTTTCAGATCGGGAATCCTCGCGGAAACCAGGCTCATGGCGGAATCTTCTTCGAGCATTCCGGTGGCTTCGCCGTCAGCGTCCCGCTCGATCATCCCGCCGGGCGGGTTTGGAGTGTCGTCCTTGATTTCGCCATGTACCAGCGCGAGTGTGTTGGCGACGGCCACGTGACCTGAAACATGCGTCAGAAACACAGGATTCTTTGGGGCAACGGCATCAAGTTCTTGCTTGTTGGGAAATTTCTTGTCGGCCCAGAAGGTGTGATCCCAGCCGCTCCCTACGATCCACTCGCCATCTTTGTGCTGCGCTACCGCATCGGCTATGCGCTTCTGCAGCTCCTCGATGCTGGAGACGCCGTTCAGCCGCACGGAGAGCATGTCCGCGCCTGCGCTTCCGAGGTGGACGTGGGCATCGTTGAAACCGGGCATGACGAATTTGCCCTTAAGCTGAATCGTTTCCGCGCTCGGGTCGTTTCCGCCGCATTCGAAAAGGACGTAATCAAGCTTGCCGACGCACCGAATTTTGCCATCGCGAATGGCCATGGCTTCGGCCCACGGTTGCGCGGGGTCATTCGTGTAAATCCGGCCGTGGAGGTAAACGATTGTGTGAGACTCGCTCTGGGTTGACTGGGCCTTCGTCTGCAAAACGGCAAATCCGGCACAAAAACTCAAGAGTACAATCAGTCCCAGATACAGCAAGCTGGTCCCGTGAATCTTCATCTAGCCTTCTCCGGTGCAACGTCCGCGACTCCAAGCAGCGTGAGCAGGGCGCGTTTCAGCCCCATTTCGCGGCCTGCTGGGTCATACCATTCCTGGAGCGAGTGTGCGCCACCGCCATTGCCTCCCGCGCCAATCGAAATCGCGTCGATGCCCAAAGAAAGAGGAATATTTGCGTCGGTGGAAGAACGCTCGATCCGTGATTCGTTTTCCACCATAGCATCTGCCGCGCGCAGGGCGGCGAGAAGCGGCGACTCTGCCGCCAATTCGCCACCGGGGCGGCTGCCGAGGAGTTCGACCTTCCACTCGAGCTTGCCTCTCGAACGGTCGCGCGACGATTCCATCTTGTCGCGAACGCCGGCGGCCGTGCACTCGCGTAGCGCGGATTCAAGACGAGCGAGTTCGCTTTCGCTTTCGGAGCGCACGTCGACTTTGAGGCGCGCTTCGTAGGGAATGGAATTTATAGAGGTGCCGCCCTCGATTTGCCCGAGATTAAAAGTGGTGCGCGGAGACGCAGGAACTTTCGTATTGATGAAGCGCACAGAGCCGCGAACGAGTGCATTGATCGGATTGGGCATGCCAAAGTCCGACCAGCTGTGGCCGCCGGGACCGTTGATGATTACCTCAAGGCGGCGCGAGGCGAGCGCGATTGTCGTCACGTGATCGGTGCCGGCTCCGTCGAGGACGATTACGGCCTTGAGGCGGCTTCGGTAGGCCTCTACGAGGGCGCGCATGCCGCGGAGATTGCCTTCGCCTTCTTCGCCGACGTCGGCAACAAAGAGAATGGTCCGCTGCGGTTTGATCTGTGCTTCGTGAAGGGCGCGAGCGATGGCCGCAAGCGCAGCGAGGCCTGTGCCGTTGTCCGAAATGCCCGGTCCGAGCAGGCGGCTTCCTTCGTGGCGGACTTTGACGTCGGTGCCCGCCGGGAAAACAGTATCCAGATGTGCGGAGAGCACAACGATTTCTTTTTCGTTAGCGCCACGGAGCTCGCCGATCACGTTTCCTGTCGCGTCGACTTGTACGTTGAGCCCCGCCGCCGACAAAAGCGTTCTGACCGCGGCCGCCCTCTGGCCTTCCTGAAAAGCGGGCGCGGGGATTTCCGTGAGGCGCGTTTGCTGCTCGTTGATCCAATTTAGATTAGGTGCGAACCACGCCATGGCTGCGCGGACTTGCGCGTTTTCGCCAAGCTGGACGGGGAAAGCGGAGCGCGAGGTGTGTCGGGCGAGCGAAGAGCGAACCGGCATAGCGAAAAGGATAACCCAAACTAGCACGCGTTTCACTGCCATGCTCCGCGCTGTTGTGCAGTTCAATGGCGTGTGGCCTCGGCGCAGAGGGCGGAGATTTCCGCGTCGGTCAACACTCGCGCCGATTGCTTGGCGGCATCGAAGATGCGATTGACGAGGGATTCGTCGGCGGGGATCTTGTGCCGCTCGAGCCAGAAAAGCACGTTGGATTTGCCGCTCATGGGGCCGATTTCGATCACTTGATCGAGTCCGAAGAGATGCGAGGGCACGCCGCTATAGACGGAGTCGGCCAGCGACTGGTTTCCTTTGTGAAACGCCTTGATGATGGCGGCGGCGTGTACGCCCGTTGCGGTGCGGAACGCGTCGCGGCCGATGACGGGATAGTTCGGTGGGATGACGGTGTGCGTGGCCTTGGCAACTTTCTCGCAATACTCTTTGAGCCGCGATAGGTCCTGGTGGATGACGCCCATCAGGCGGAGGTTCACCAGCATTAGCTCCATCGCCGTGTTGCCGACGCGTTCGCCCAGCGAATTGGCCGCGGCGTGGACTTGATCCGCGCCCGCGGCTATCGCAGCGAGAGAGTTCGCAATCGCCAGGCCGCGATCGTTGTGGCCGTGCCAGTCCACGCGAATTCTTTCGCCGCTGGGCTTCACGACTTCTTCGATGACGAATTTCACCAGGTTGTACGCGCCATTGGGAATGGCGTGTCCGACCGTATCACAAAGCACGATGGCGCGCGCGCCGCTGCGAATCGCCGTGGTGTATAGGCGTCTTACGGTGTCCGGGTCGGTGCGAATCGTGTCTTCCGTCACATACATGGAAGGAAGTCCGTGATCGACCGCAAACTTCACCGCCTTTTCCGTTGTGCGCTCGAGATGATCCACGGTCCAGTCTTCGACTAGCCGCCTGATGGGACTTGATCCCAAAAAAGTCGCTGCTTCAATCGCCATTCCCGCGCGCTGGGAAATTTCGGCAATGGGGCGGATGTCGGCTTCGATGGTTCGCGCGGCGCAGTTGGGCTTGATCTTCATGCGCGTGGTGACGATTTCGCGCGCGAGCGCTTCGGTGTGCTCGACGGCGCGTGCGCCTGCTCCCGGCAAACCAATGTTGAGCGAATCGATCCCCAGCGCCTCCATCAGGTGCAGGATTTCTATTTTTTCTTCGATGCTGGGATCGTGGACGCTTGGATTTTGCAAGCCATCGCGAAGCGTTTCGTCGTTGAGCAATACGCGTGTGCCCGGCGCGATGAGAGGCGCGGCGGCCACGTTCCAGTCGTAAATCCACTCGTTTTGCTGCATCGGGCTAGCCTGCTTTCCCCTTTTGCGCTGTACACTCCCCGCTTGCCGGCGCGCACTGCGAACCTAGAAGCCGTGATTGCGAAACATGGTCTTCAGCGCTCCGCGGACGTTGCGCAATTTTGCGGCGAGGCCGCCGCCAAATTCAAACCGGAGAAACGCGTCGGCGGCGCGCTCGAGGTCCGCGCCGTAACGATACCACCAGGGTTTCTCGCGCCCCGGCAAACGGTCCACGTCGATGTATTTCGGTTGCACCATTTCGAGCAAGCCGGCTTTGCCATGCGTGCGGCCCCATCCGCTGGCTCCACAGCCTCCGTGAGGAGCTTCCGCAATGCCGAAATAGCTGATCGCGTCATTGACCATGACGGCGCCAGCGCGCAACCGGGCGGCAATCGCTTGGCCGCGTTTTGCGTCGCCTGTCCAAACGCTCGCGGCGAGCGCGAAGGTGGAATCATTCGCGCCACTGATCGCCGCTTCGGCATCTTTGACAGCTTGAATGGCAACAATGGGGCCGAACGTTTCCTCTTGGAAAAGTTTCATCGAGGAATTCACGCCGGCAATAACGGTGGGCCCAAAGAAATTTGCACCAATATCCGGGCGCGGTTTGCCACCGCAGAGAACTCTGGCGCCGCGCGCAACGGCATCATTGACCAAATCACTCATACGTTGCACATGCTGAGGACGAATCAGCGGTCCAACGTCCGTCGCCGGATCGCAGCCGGGGCCGAGACGGAGCTTCTTCGTTTTCTCGACGCAAAGCGCCAGAAATTTTTCCTCGATGGACTGTTCCACGAAAAGCCGTTCGACAGAAAGGCAAACCTGGCCGCAATTTGTGTAGCTGCCCCAAACGGCGGCGCTCGTCGCGACGTCTACATTTGCATCGGCAAGGACAATCATGGCGTCTTTGCCGCCCAGCTCAAGCACGCTCGGAATCAGCTTTTTGGCGCACGCTTCCGCGACGCGACGGCCTGTGGCCACGCTTCCGGTGAACATGATTTTATCCGGGGCCGCATCAATCAACGCCTGCCCGGCTTCTCCGGCGCCTTGGATGATGGTGACAAGATCCTTTGGGAAACCGGCGTCCGCGAAAAGTTTTTCGATCAGCGCACCGCAGTGCGGAGTGAAATCGCTCGTCTTGCAGACGACAGCGTTCCCTGCTGTCACGGCCGGAATAATTTGGCTGACCGGAATAGCCAGCGGATAGTTCCAGGAACTAATGATGCCGATCACTCCCACGGGGTCGTAAACCAAGCGGCCAGATTTAGTTTTCCCCGCCGTACTATGGTGCGGTACGCGCTCCGGCCGCAATAGCCGCGCGCCATGTTTTGAAAAGTATTCCGCAGTGTCGAGGGCGACAAAAAGATCCGCGAAGAGCGCCTCAACACGCGGCTTACCTGATTCCGCGACAACCGCGTCCGCCATCGCATCCCGCGATGCCATCATGTGTTCGCGAAGCACACGCAGTCGAGCACAACGCTTTTCAACCGGCACGGTACGCCACGAAGACTGCGCGGCACGCGCGCGCGCCACAATTTCAGCCACCGCGGCCGGCAACGTCCTCTCAAACTGCGCAAGTATTTTGCCCGTGGCAGGATCAATCGACGGAATGGTATCGACGGGGATGACCGTGGCCGCCATAACGAGATTCTAGCTCATTCCGGGGCCAATCAGCCTGTGGTGAGTTAAGGCTCACCGATGCGCCAAGCCTCATCGTGCATGACCTGCACCATGCACAGGCCTTGCGGAGGCACGGTCGGCCCGGACTTGGCGCGGTCCCGCAATTGGTAGAGCCGCGGAATGTCATCGGGCACGAGTTTACCTCGGCCGACATCGAGCAGAGTGCCAACCATTTTGCGGACCATATAGCGTAAGAACGAACGGCCGCGCACGGTGTACACAAGCTCTTCGCCGTCATCGCTGCGAACCAATTCGCTCGCGTAGATTTCGCGAACGGTGGAGCGCTCTTTGTCGTCGTCCTCCGATCCGGTGGACGCCGCGAAAGCAGCGAAATCGTGCGGCCCGACGTATCGCGAGGCGGCGATGCGCATTGCCTCTTCGTCGAGCGGAAATGGATAGTGCAACACGTAGCGCCACACCGCTGGCGGAACAACCTTGCCGCGATACAAGCGATAGCGATAGATTTTTCCGAGCGCCGACCATCGCGCGTGAAAATCCGGTCCCACTTCCTCGGAGCCGACGATCCGAATGCTTGGTGGCAACAGCGCATTCAATGCGCGCTGAAATTCGCCTGCTGACAGCCCAGATTGCGTGCGGAAGCTAGCCACCTGCCCGAGTGCGTGCACGCCCGCGTCTGTGCGGCCCGCGCCATTCAGAGCCACATTTTCCTGTGTGAGCCGCCGCAACACACTGGAAATCTCGCCTTGAATCGTGGGCTTATCAGACGACTGAATCTGCCAGCCGTGAAAGTCCGTTCCGTCGTAAGCGATGGTGATCTTGAAATGGCGCATGAAGGGGGAGTGTGCTATGTTTAGCGATCCATTTTCAAGAGAGGCGTTAGACTTGGCAAGTTCCTGGGGTTGGTCACGAGGCGGAGCGTACGAACCGGCTGCCAGGCTTCACGGCTTCGCCGCCTTCGCGGCACAAGGGACAATCCTCGGGTTCGTATTTCGCGATGGGAAGGTCCAGCAAGGCCTGGGTTTCAACGCCAAGCTCGAGCGCGCCGCCGCTGCGGTCGATCAACGCACCGGCAGCGACAACTCGCCCGCCCGCTTCTTCGACGACTTGAATGGTCTCCTGCGTCGAACCGCCAGTCGTCCACACGTCTTCAACGACCAGAACATGCTCATCGGGCTTGAGCGTAAACCCGCGTCGCAAGGTCATCGTGCCGCTCGCGTCGCGCTCCGCGAAAATCGCCGGCACTCCCCTACCCACGGAACCTTTCGGCTCCGGCAAGGCGCGCGCGACTTCCTGACCGATAATGACACCGCCCAGCGCCGGAGAAACTACGGCTCCAATCACGGCGTCTGAAAAAAGCGCGGCCAGGGCGTGCCCAAGTTTCTCAGCATATTTTGGGTACTGCAGCACAAGCGCGCATTGCACATAAGTCCCGCTATGCAGCCCGCTGGTAAGCTCAAAATGGCCATGCCGGATGGCTCCGGCGGACTCGAACATGCGCAGCAGTTCTTCTCGTGAAAGCATCGCTTTGGCCAACTGCAAATTGCCTCTAAACATCGAATCGTGAGCAGCCTAGCCGCGGTGCGTCTCGTTGTCAAGGAAGGAAGCCCCTGCTAAACTGCAGGCCAAGTTTCCGGGCTGCGCCACGACTTTCTGGCTGCTTTTTGGGGCAAACTGTGACGGATGTCCCTGGATAGCGCTCCGTCGCGGCCAAGCTCCCGGAGTATTCCTACCGAGTGGCAAGCAAACGGCCAATTAAATGTAACAACACCTGTTCAGGGCACGTTCCACACTGGCAGAAGCAAATAAATGCGTCCCAATGGGACAGAATCTTGAGGGGAAAAATTATCATGACGACTCTCTATGAGACCGCAAAGCGTTTTCTTGTGCTGTTCGATCCGAGGCGGTCGAATTTATTTTCAGAGGAGAAGAGGCCCGGTTTGCGGGCAGCCAGGTCTCTGCTTGCCTTTGTTCTTGCAGGGCTGCTTGTGGTAGGCCCCTCCTCACCGGCATTCGCGCAGAGCCCCGCGCAGAACCCGCCGTCGAACCCTGGCCCATCCGCGTCCGTGGCGACGCAGGGCTCGACGATTGCTCCCGTGAGCTCGCTTGGCCTTGCGAAGTACAATTTCACCAACGGTCCACGAGCATTCCCCGATCTTCTCAAGCCCTACCAACAGATACACATCGATGAACCAGTTACCACCAATTCGCCGAGGCTTCAACAACTCATCCACGATGGCAAGCTTGAGCTAAGCCTGCAGGATGCGGTCGAACTGGCACTTGAAAACAGCATGGACATCGCCGTGCAACGTTACTATCCGTGGATTGCGGACGCCTCGATTCTCAAAGCCAAGGCTGGCGGCTCCGGCTACTCGACGCCTGGCGGTACCTTTGCTTCTTCGACGGCGTTCCTTCCCAGCTTCGCTTACGACCCGACGGTCACAAGCACCGTTCTCGTCGATGATCGCACCACGCCCGTCAACAATCCTCTCATCTCCGGCACGGGAACGGGCGCGGCCACCCTCACAACTCTGCAAACCCACTCCACGCAATTCAACAACCAAATTTCGCGCGGCTTCGAGACGGGGACCAACCTAAGCGTGATTTGGAACAACACCCGCAGCAGTTCGACCTCGACGGCCAACCTTTTTAACCCGGCCGTTCAGTCGACCTTGACGATCGGCTTCACGCAAGCGCTATTGAACGGCTTCGGAATCGCCGTCAATACTCGCAACATCCGCATCGCCAAAAACAACCGCAAAATTGCGGACTGGGCCTTCGCTCAGCAAGCCATCGCCACCGTGACCAACACCATCACCGCGTATTGGGAGCTCGTCTACGCGCGCGCCAACGTCAAAGTCGACGAGCAGGCCATGACCGTTTCGCAGAAACTCTACAGCGATAACAAGAAGCAGCTCGATGCCGGCACCATGGCGCCTTTGGATGTAACCCGTGCCCAGTCCGAGCTCGCCACTGACCGCCAGAATCTCATCGTCGCGCGAACTGTCCAGCTGCAAGACGAGCAAATCCTGAAAAACGCCATCACCAAGGATCCTTTGGCGCCCGATGTGGTAAACGTCGAGATCATCACCACCGATCAGCCGACACAGCCGGCGGCGATTGAAAATCCGTCGTTCGAGGATTCTCTCAAGGAGGCTTTCGCAAAACGCCCAGAACTTCAAGAGCAACTGTACAATTTGATGAACGCCGACATCGATATGCAAGCCACGCGCAACGCGCTGTTGCCCACCCTCACGCTCAGCGGGCAGTACAGCTCCGTTGGTTTGGCCGGCGATTCTCTGCTCAGAGGTAAATCCACTCTGGCCCCCAACCTCATGCTGCCGATTTTGGATGCAAATGGCAATCCCGTGCTCGTCAACGGAGTTCCCATTTTCGAGCCAGAAACAAAGACTCCTGTTACTGGCACCAGTCAGCAAGGGTTCACCACCGCGCAGAGCCAGATTTTCCATAATCGCTTCCCAGACTATTCCGCGCAATTGACTCTCAGCCTTCCCTTGCGAAACCGTTCCGCTCAGGCAGACAGCGCGCGTTCCATACTTACCCGACGCCAGGAGGAGTCCACACTTCAGCAATTGAAAAACGCCGCGCTTCTCGACGTCCGCAACACCTACATCGCCCTCACACAAGACCGCGCGCAGGTGGACGCCGCCAGCGAAGCGCGTCAGCTTCAACAGGAAACGTTCGACGCCGAACAGAAGAAATACCGGCTCGGAGCGTCCACTGTTTACAACGTCATCTTGACGCAGCGCGACCTCATCGCCGCGCAAGGCACGGAGCTCCGCGCGCTAGCCAATCTCGAGGAGGCCAAAGCCAACTACGAGCGCGCGCTTGGTCGCACTCTCGAGGTGAATCACGTCACCATTGCCGACGCCAAAACTGGCGAAGTCGAACGTGAAACGCTGATCCCGGGAACACTTCATGGCAAGGTGGTGGGTACGGAAGACCTCTTTAAGGACGGCGGCATGCGCTAGCCTCAAGACGAGGCCGCGCTAGAATTCCTTCCAACGCGGCTTCGTCTACCTTCTGCCTTGCTTGTCCTCTGCTCCCAGCTTTCTTCACCGTAAACGCGGCTCCTTCTAGAACCCTCGATTCCTCCTTCAACAGCTCCAAATCCTTGTCTTTGTTTGCCTATGTCAATTATCCTCGTTGCACCTAACGCGGCCGTGTTTCTGGTTCATGGCACTGGGTTTATTACGCCTCGTGCCTCCAAATCCAGCCCGCAATTGAAACAAAATCCATGGTTCGAGCGTTTTACAGAGTTAGGTCAAATTCAAAACGTCCCGCAGGGACAGAATCTAGAGGGTAAATACCACTATGAAGACGCTGAAGGGGACCTTGAAGCGGTCCATTTTCGGGGCAAACAGCAGGAGGACAGCTTCGCTATGGGCCCGATCACTGTTGGCATTCGTTCTGGCGGGCCTGCTTGCCGGCGGGCCACTTTCGCCCGTTTTCGCACAGACTCCCGCCCAAAACCCGCCGCCCAGTCCTGCACCGGCCACCGATAGCACCAATATCGCACCCGTGTCTTCTTTGGGAGTTGCAAGCCACAACTACACCCACGGCGCAAAAGGATTCCCAAACATTTTTAAGCCGTACGAGACAACACACGTTGATGCGCCCGTGCTCACCAACTCTCCTCGCATTGATCAGCTCATTCACAACGGCAAGCTGGAGATCAGCCTCCAGGACGCCGTCGAGCTGGCTCTCGAAAACAGTTTGGACATCGCCGTCCAGCGCTACTACCCCTGGATCTCGGACGCCGGCCTGCTCAACGCCCAAGCTGGCTACTCCGGTTTTGCGACGCCCGGGGTGCAGATCCCGGCCTCCTCTGCCCTCATTAATCCCTACGTCTTCTTCGTTCAGAACTTCGATCCCCTCGTCACGAGCAGCGCTTCCGTTGCCGACGTCACCGTGCCCATCAACAACCCGTTCACATCCGGCGCTGGCACCGGCAGCAGTATCGGCGTCGCCTCCGTCATCTCCCACTCCACTCAATTTAACAACCAGTATTCGCAGACCTTTGAGACCGGGACGAACCTCGCCATAAACTGGAACAACAACCGCAGCAGCGCCAACATCATCAACTTCTTTAATCCGGATGTGAGTTCGTCGCTTTCGGTTTCTATCTCTCAGCCGCTTTTGAACGGCTTCGGCAAGCAGATGTGGACTCGCAACATTCGCATTGCCAACAACAATCGCCAAATTGCCGATTGGGCGTTTGCCCAGCAGGCCATTACGACCATCACGAACACCATCACCGCTTACTGGGAACTCGTCTATGCGCGAGAAAACGTCAAGGTCAACCAACAAGCTGTGACGGTTGCCCAAAAACTCTACGAAGACAACAAAAAGCAGCTCGAAATCGGCAGCCTCGCGCCCCTCGATGTCACTCGCTCAGAATCCGAGGTCGCCACAGACACACAGAACCTTATTTTTGCGCAGACAATCCAACTCCAGGACGAACAAACTCTGAAAAACTACATCTCCAAAGACCCGCTGGCTCCCAATCTCATCAACGTCGAAATCATTCCTACCGATCTGCCAAAGCAGCCTGCCGTGATTGAAGCGGCCTCCTTCGAAGAGGCCATTAAGGAAGCCTTTGCCAAGCGGCCCGAGCTTCAGGAAGAGATCTACAACCTGAAGAACGCCGAAATTGACGTTCGCGCTACCAAGAACGCTCTCCTCCCCTCGCTTACGGCGAACGCGTTCTATCAATCCAACGGGCTGGCAGGAAACAGCCCTATCCCCGGCACCACCTCAACTATCAAAAGCAACAGAGTCCCCATCGTCGACGCCAACGGCAACCCCATCAGCGTCGATATTGGCGGTGTGCTGACTCCGATCTTCGAATCGGAGACTGTCACCCCCACCATCGGCATTGCTCATCACGGCTTCGGCACCGCGCAAAACCAAATCTTTCACAATAGCTTCCCAGAATATGCCGGCCAGCTGACCTTGACGCTTCCTCTCCGTAACCGCGCGGCTCAGGCCGAGCACGTTCGCGCTCTCCTCGCGCAGCGGCAAATGGAAACGGCAATGCAACAATTGCGAAACGCCGCGCTTCTCGACGTCCGCAATCAGTACATTGCTCTGACTCAAGACCGTGCCCAGGTTGCAGCTGCGGTGAAGGCCCGCGAGCTTCAACAACAAACGTTTGATGCCGAGCAGAAGAAATATCAGCTTGGCGCTTCGACCGTGTACGTTGTTATTCAGACACAGCGCGACCTCATTACCGCGCAGGGCACGGAGCTCCGCGCGCTCGCCAATCTTGAAGAGGCCAAAGCCAACTATGAACGCGCGCTTGGCCGCACTCTCGAGGTAAATCACGTCACCATCGCCGACGGCAAGACCGGCGAAGTCGAACGCGAGACGCTGATCCCTGGAACGCTTCACGGAAAAGTCGTTGGCGTGGACGAAATCTTCAAGAGTCTGCCGGACGGCGGTTCCCGGTAATTCCGAGAGCGGGGCGGAGGGAGTGGCATCCTCTCTTGCCCCGCCTTTCTTATGCGCTCATTACTTTCTTCACGTGCTTCTTCGTCCCCCGCTCTTGCCCCGATTTTCGCTTTCGCATAGCATGGAATTCTGCGTTCTTTTGAACTTGTCTTCAGAACGCGCACAGATCGGGAGCGCCAGACCATGAGCAATAAGGTCAAGGGAACGGCCACGACCATTACTTCCGGCGACGCTCCGGTTGCCCCGCGCGAGCCTTCTGCGAAAGAACGCGCCTGGGAAGAAAACACGCTACGTCCTACCCTCGAAAAGAGTCCTGAGCGCCAAACCGAATTCACTACGATTTCCGGATATCCGATTCGGCGTCTGTACACGCTCGCAGATCTGCCAGGTTGGGATCCTAATCGTGACTTGGGCTTGCCCGGCGAGCCTCCTTACACGCGCGGCATTCATTCCACGATGCATCGCGGGCGGCTTTGGACGATGCGGCAATTTGCCGGCTTCGGCACTGCGGAAGACACCAACCAGCGGTTTCGCTATCTTCTGTCGCAGGGCCAGACGGGCCTCTCTACTGCGTTCGATCTTCCCACTTTGATGGGCTACGACTCCGATCATCCGCTCTCCGAAGGCGAAGTCGGCAAATGCGGCGTCGCTATCAGTTCCCTCGCCGATATGGAAGTGCTCTTCGATCAAATCCCACTCGCCAACGTCACGACTTCCATGACCATCAATTCGCCCGCGGCAGTCATCTGGGCGATGTACCTCGCCGTCGCCGAAAAACAAGGCGCGGACTGGAAGAAAATTTCGGGCACTCTGCAAAACGACATCCTCAAGGAATACATCGCGCAGAAGGAATACATCTATCCGCCTGAGCCGTCGATGCGGCTGGTAATCGACACTTTCGAATTCGCCGTGAAGAATACGCCGAAGTTCAATCCCATTTCGATCAGCGGCTACCACATCCGCGAAGCTGGCTCGACGGCAATTCAGGAATTGGCGTTCACGCTGCGCGACGGCATGGAATATGTCGAATACGGCATGCGCCGCGGCTTGGATGTGGATCAATTTGTCCCGCAGCTATCGTTCTTTTTCAACGCCCACAACGATTTCTTCGAAGAAATTGCAAAGTACCGCGCCGCGCGCCGCATCTGGCACAAAGCGATGGTCGAGCGCTACGGCGCAAAGAGTCCACGCACGTGGGCGCTGCGCTTCCACACGCAAACCGCGGGCTGCTCTCTGACAGCGCAACAGCCCTACAACAATGTCGTGCGCACCGCCATCCAGGCGCTTGCAGCTGTTCTTGGCGGAACACAGTCGTTGCACACAAATTCTCTCGACGAAGCTTGGGCGCTGCCGACAGAGTTCGCCGCCACCATCGCGCTCCGAACGCAGCAGATCATTGCGCACGAGACAGGCGTCACCAACACCGTCGATCCGCTCGGCGGGTCATATTTTGTGGAAACACTGACGAACGAGGTCGAGCGCGGCGCATGGGACTACATCGAAAAAATCGACGCCATGGGCGGCATGGTCGCGGCTATCGAGCGCAGCTACCCGCAACGCGAAATCGCCGAAGCCTCCTATAAGTATCAAGTGGCCGTCGACAAAAAAGAAAAGATCATCGTAGGCGTCAATGATTACGTCGCTCCAGAAAAGCACCTCGACATTCTGCAAATTGACGAAAGCGTTGCCCGCCGACAGGCCGAACGCCTCTCCAAGCTGCGCGCCGATCGTTCGAAAGTCGAAGTCGAGCGCCGCCTCAAGACCCTCCGCGAAGCCGCCCAAGGCAAAGACAATCTCATGCCGTCTCTTTTCGACGCCGTAAAGGCCTACGCTACCGTAGGCGAAATTTGCGACGCCCTCCGCGAAGTCTTCGGCACCTACGAAGAAGTAGCGATCACGTGACGAAGCGAAAGGCCGTTGGATGGCTCCTCTGAATTCACCTACGAATGCAACTCCGAATGAAGCTCCGGCCGTTTCCGCGTCGCGGAAGGCTTCCTTCCTGAAGAAATATGGCGGCTTGATCCTGCTTTTCGTCCTCGTTGCGGCAGTTCCCATCTTTTGGCTGGTGACTTCGAAAATCACTGGTGAAGTGACTGTTCCCATTACCAATCAAGAAGTCGTTGCACTTGCTGGGGCTAGCGTCACGATCTATTCATTAGAAGAAGACCAGCAACAGCGCATCAGCAGCGCACTAGCTAAAATCCAGCAAACAAACGATGAAGAAAAGGCCGCAAATGCACGCGTGTTTCAGGTTCCAGCGGCGGACGAACGAGCCCTTTCGGATTTGGCGGGATACAACAACCTATCCGATACAAAACATTGCTTTGCTCTTGAAGGCGTTATGGATGAGATCCGGAAATCCGGCGTCCGCAAGAAAAGCACCGACAGTCAAGGCCGGTTTGCAATTCGAATCCTGCCCGGAAAATATTTGCTCGAAATCGTCGGACAGGAGAGCAACCAGCGTTTTGAGTTTATTGAGAGCGTCGACCTGAAGTGGCGCGGCAATCTCAAGCTCACAGAACCGAGCTGCCGCTACAGTCTGGCAAACTGACGAGCCGCAGCATCTGAATCCCGCGGCGCAGTAAAATCACCTTATGACAACGAAGAAAATACGAGTGTTGATTGCCAAACCCGGTTTGGATGGCCACGATCGCGGCGCGAAGATTATCGCGCGCGCTTTACGCGATGCTGGCATGGAAGTGATTTACACCGGCCTCCGCCAAACGCCGGAGATGATCGCGTCTGCCGCCGTCCAGGAAGACGTCGACGTGATTGGCCTATCTATTCTTTCGGGCGCTCACAACACCATCTGTCCGCAGCTCATGAACCTGCTACGCGAAAAAGGGATGAACGACGTCACTGTGCTCGTCGGCGGCATTATTCCGGAAGCCGACATTCCCGCCATGAAACAATCCGGCATCGCCGAAATCTTCCTGCCGGGTACTTCTACGCAAGACATCGTCGCGTTCATCCACAAGCGCCTGGCGCGCTGACGCTCCCACCAAGAGTGGCTTCTCACGCAAGCTTTTTCTCGAATTTGACGCGCGTATAGAGCACCCGAAATCCCTGCTGCACAATATTTCGCTGCGAACTGCTGCCTGGCTGAGCGATGCTCACCGCAAGGTCGCTGCCGGCCTGCGAGGCGCGTGTAAGCCGTCTCTGCAGCAAAGCGGATTGCACGCCGCGTTTGCGCGCCACTGGCAGCGTGCTAGCGCCAAACAGTCCCGCGACACCGTCGTGCAGCGCCAGCGTGCCCCCACCCGCGATTTTTCCGTCCACACGCGCCAAATAGCACTCCGTCTTCGGCCCAAACGCGAACAATTTCATCACCTCAAGCAACTCTTGCGACACCGGATATGTTTCAGCAAATCCCTGTGAAACTGTCAGTGTCCAAACATCAATTTGGTCCTTGCCGATTTTTTCTATCGTCACGCCTTCAGGCGGTTCCGGACAAGTCTCGTCGGGACTCACCTGCCGCGCCATGACATTTGAAAATTCCGTTACGCGGTAGCCGCGCTGCCCGAACTGTTCGATAAACGTGGCATCCGCAAGCGGACATGTCTCGACGCGCACTGGTTCGCCGCGGCTGCGATAGAATTCTTCCAGTCGATCAAACTCTTCCGAACTCACAGGCCCATCCAGTCCCATTCCCACAGCCTGCGTGATCGGCGAATCTTTGCCGCAATACACGGCGAATCCGCCGGCAACACGCCGGACCGCTGCTCCGCTCGCCGGGCGAAAACGTCCGAGAGCCTCCGCGCATTCCACGGCGGCTTGCGCTTCGGCGAGTTCCACGCGGCGAGCCAGTTCCAAATTCAGAAGTAACTCTCGCATACCGGTTTTTAGGTTTTCCCTTTGTCCCTGTTCTGGTATTTCTCTCTCACTTGACGCATTGATATCTTAATACGTTTCTTCTGCACAGCGCCAATTGCCGGATCCATCTTTCGCAAGAGAAACTCCTGCTCGCGCTGCAGCTTGCGCCAGCTTTCTAATCGATTCGCGTCAAGAGCGCCATCGGCAAGTGCGGCTTGGACGGCGCAGTCCGGCTCGTTCCGGTGCTGGCAATCCGTAAATCGGCATTGTGAGGCAAGTTCGTCGACGTCCGCAAATGTTTGCGTCAGTCCATCCGCCGCGTTCCACAACTGAAGTTCGCGCAAACCGGGCGTATCAATGATCATTGCGCCGCTCGGCAGCGAAAATAGTTCCCGAGAGGTAGTGGTGTGGCGCCCACGGCTGTCGCTCTCCCGCACCTCGTGCGTGGACTGCCGCTCCTCCTGCAGCAAACGATTCACCAATGTGGACTTCCCCACTCCGGAAGAGCCCAGCAGCACGAGCGTTTGCCCTTTTCTGAAGCTGGCTTCCAGCGCTTCCAATCCTTCTCCAGTTTTCGCGCTGACAAGGAAAACCGGCGCGCCCATGGAGATTCCCTCGATCTCCGCGGCGCGTTGCTTGGCTTCCGCGCATGCGTCGGCTTTGTTCAGCACAACCGCCGGACGCGCACCCGATTCCCAGCACTGTGCCATATATCGTTCGATGCGCCGCACGTTGAAATCGCTATCCAGCGCCGCGACGATCAGCGCGACGTCAATATTCGCCACAATCACTTGCTCCGCGACCTGCTTGCCCGCAACCTTGCGCACAAATCGGCTGCGTCGCGGCAGAACGCGCTGAATCAATGCATTTGTTTGCCCTGCCTGTAATTCCACCGAAACCCAGTCGCCGACCGCAGGCCAGTCTCCGCCGCCTTCGGATTCCTTGCGGAACTTGCCGGAGGGCTCCGCCCAACACTCTTCAAAATCCCCGACTACTCGCCACAACCCCCGTTGCCGTGAAACAACGCGCGCCGGAACGCTTCCGCCATTCGCGCGTTCGTGCCACAGCGCGTCAAAGTACGCATCCCAACCTAAATCCTGGATCAACACTTGCAAATCCTCCCGCTGCCCGCAAGCAGCCTTGCGCGCATGCCCCGGACGAATCTCGCCGAGCAACGCGGCTTCGCGCTTTCGAGCGGATCTCTAAACCGTCCGAAAACGCAATAATTCAATTTTGGGAGAAAAAGTGTTCGGGAGGTTCTTCCGGCAATCTCGCGAAGGTAATTCGTAAAGCTAAATCGAAACTTCGCCGGAGACACACCCGCCCGCAACAGCTTCCACCAAGGTTTTCACAGGCGCCTCCGGCAAAAAGATTCGGTGCTTTTGTAGCACCGTTAAATGGATTCTAGTCTTGAGGCGAAACCGCGTCAATCCCAGTTATCATTTAGATTCTCAACCCGACAAGATTCGCGGAGCGAGCGCGCCACTCTTAGACTAAACATTGGAACAAAAATGTTGAGCTACACAATTGGACCATTCTTGGCCCTTCTCCCGAAGCGTTGGCGCGAATCGCTGCCAATCCACGAGTCCATTCATTGGCGGCCGGCAATGATCCTTAGCGGACTTCTGGAATCCGCGATCGCACTGCTTGCGCTCGTGTACTGGTATTCGTACTCGGTGACCCACTGGGCGGCAGATGCAGTGTTTTCGGCCATCCAACACGGTGCCCAGATCGATCCGAAAGCGATAGGCTTTGCTGGTCTAGCCGTGATGCTCCTTCATCCGCTCACCTGGATCATTGCGTATTGCGGAGTCGAAGGCATCGTGCGCCTGTGCGCGGCCTTCACAGACACTACGCTCGGCATTCTCCCTCTCTTTCTGACAGACAACGCTTATCTCCAAGTCGTTCGCGGCGGGAACCCCCTATCCGCAGGCGCGGACAACTTTTCGCAAAGCCACCTGGCCTCGGGTATCTGCGCCGTGCGAGAAAAAATCTTGATGGCTACTTTGCCTTTAGTTCCTGACGAGCTTCTTTTTACGAGGAGCGGCGCGGACGAACTTCTTGAAATCCGCTCGTGCCGTGCGAAAGTCGATTGGACCCCTCCTCGCGTGGTGCGGCACGGAGATCGCTATTACCAACTCGAAACATCCTTCCAAAGAGGCGGCCCCCGGCCGTTTGTTTACGTTTTGCGAAGATTGTCGGCGGGCGTTCCCAGCCGCAGTGTTCTCATTTACTCTCCTGAGAAAACGCCCGTCCTCGTTGATCGTTGATTGCCCGGCGTTTCTCTCTGGGAATCCAGATTGCCTCACGCTCGCGGAATTGCGCGGCGGACCGTATACTGTTCCTCTTGGCGTGCCGCGGAACTTCAGCGCGCCTGCCTGAATCCCTGTGTGAGGTCTGCGAGTGGCCGCGTCCGTTCTGAAAACCACACTGAAGGCGAAGTCCCCCGACTTCGAAAAAAATCATCGCCGCATCATAGATCTCCTCACGAAAATCAAAAACGAAGAAGAGCAGATTCGGCAGGGCGGTGGCGCAAAGGCCATCGAATCCCAGCACAAAAAAGGCAGGCTCACGGCGCGGGAACGCATCGCCAAGCTGATCGATCCCGGCTCACACTTTTTCGAGTTGGGGATTTTCGCGGCTTACGAGATGTACGAAGAATGGGGCGGTGCGCCATCGGCGGGAACGATTACGGGGCTGGCAAAAATCTGCGGGCGGACGTTCATGATCATCGCGAATGACGCGACCGTGAAAGCCGGTGCTTTTTTCCCGATGACGGCGAAGAAAGTAATCCGCGCGCAGAATATCGCCATCGAAAATCATATCCCGACGATTTATCTGGTCGACTCGGCTGGCGTGTTCTTGCCGCTGCAGGAAGACGTTTTCCCCGACACCGACGATTTCGGCCGGGTTTTCCGCAACAACGCGGTGATGAGCGCGATGGGCATTCCCCAACTCGCCGCCATCATGGGCATGTGCGTAGCCGGCGGGGCGTACCTGCCGCTGATGTGCGACCACATTTTGATGACGGAAGGCTCGGGACTATTTTTAGCAGGCCCCGCTCTCGTGCAAGCGGCCATCGGACAGGTGACTTCCGCGGAAGATTTGGGTGGCGCGAAAATGCACTCGCAGATCAGCGGCACGGTGGATTTTCGCGAGCCGGACGATGACGCCTGCATCGCGAGGATTCGCGCTCTGGTCGATAAAATGGGCGCGGCCAATCCCTCCCCCTTTAGCCACGTTGCCGCACGAGAGCCGCTCTATCCTGGCGAAGAAATCTACGGAATCTTTTCCAGCGATCCCGCCAAGCAATACGACATGCGCGAAATCATCGCGCGCATCACGGACGCGAGTGAATTTGAAGAGTATCGCCCCGAATACGGCGAGACCGTCCTTTGCGGCTACGCGCGCATCGGAGGCTGGGCCGTAGGCATCGTGGCAAATCAGAAAAAGCACGTGCAGACGCTGGCGCGCGGCTCGGACCAGAAACGCATCGAGTTTGGCGGCGTGATTTACACCGAATCCGCCGAAAAAGCGGCGCGCTTCATCCTCGACTGCAACCAAAACCGCATTCCGCTGGTTTTCCTGCACGACGTAAACGGCTTTATGGTTGGCAAAGATGCCGAGTGGAGCGGCATCATCCGCGCGGGCGCAAAAATGGTCAACGCCGTCGCGAATAGCGTGGTGCCAAAAATTACTGTGATTTGCGGCGGCAGCTTCGGCGCCGGAAACTACGCCATGTGCGGCAAAGCCTACGACCCGCGCTTCATGTTGGCCTGGCCCACAGCAAAGTTCGCGGTAATGAGCGGTGATGCCGCGGCTAACACGCTAGCCGAAATCAAATTGAAGCAACTCGAACGCGAAGGCAAAAAAGTCGACGAAAAAGCCCGCAAAGAAATGCTCGAAAGCGTGAAGGCCACTTACGAGCATCAAACCGATCCGCGCTACGCCGCCGCGCGCCTCTGGGTTGACGCCATCATCGATCCCGCCCACACCCGCGACGCATTGATCAGCGCCCTCGAAGCCGCCGCTCTGAACCCTGACATCCGCGAATTCAAGACCGGGGTTCTGCAAACCTGAGGGTTGACAGCTAACAGCTGACAGCTAACAGCCAGAAGAAGAAAGAGCTTAGACATGCAGCTTCCGTGAAATTCCTTCACTAACGTCGGCAGCAAACAGCCAAAGGAAGGAATAACCTAGATTATGCAACACTTCACGAAATTGCTTGTGTGGCAGCGTAGCCATAAGCTTGTTCTGAATATCTACGGCGCAAGTGTTGGATTTCCGCGTGTGGAACAATTCGGTCTGACTTCCCAATTGCGCCGTGCTGCGACCTCTGTTCCCACAAACATCGCTGAGGGATCAAAACGCCAAAGTCCTGCCGACTTCTCTCGTTTTCTAAATATGGCGGAAGGCTCTCTCGCCGAAACCGAATATTTGCTTACGCTTAGCCGCGATCTCGGTTACATTCATCCTCCCGCCGCCTCCCGCTATCTGAGGGAAGTCTCCAAAATTCCTCGGATGTTGTCCGGGCTTCGCGCGACAATTGCCAAAGGCCAAAATGAAAACTGACTTCCTATTCGTATCTCTCAGTTCTTTAGCGCGGACCCGTCAGCCGGCAAAGCCATTTGCGCTTAGCTCTTTGCGCCTGACTCGGAACTCGAACCGGCTAGCTGTCAGCCGTAAGCCGTGAAACCGCTAGAACTTTTCTGTCTTTTTGTCTTCTTTCTGTTAGCTGTGAGCTGTCAGCTGTAAGCTAAAGGAAGCCTTCAAGGACCATGGAGCCCGTAAAACTAATCGAATGTCCCCGGGACGCGTGGCAAGGGCTGCCAGACCTAATTCCAACCGAGTACAAGGCCGAGTATTTGAAACAGCTCGTGCTGGCCGGGTTCAAGCATATTGATGCCGTCAGTTTCGTTTCGCCGAAGCATGTCAAGCAAATGGCCGACAGCGAAGATGTGATGGCGAAACTCAACGCTTCCCTTCCCGACGGAACACAGACGCCCGAGATTATTGGGATCGTCGTGAATGAGAAAGGTCTGGAACGCGTTCTGGCGACACCCGGCGTTACGACGATTGGCTACCCATATTCCATCTCGGCGTATTTTCGTCGAGCTAACGCCAACATGACGAAAAGCGAATCGCGCTTACTCGTTGAAAAACTACGCAAACAAACACTCGCCGCCAAGAAGGATCTAGTTGTTTACATTTCGATGGCCTTCGGCAATCCCTATGACGAACCCTGGGGCCCAGAGATCGTCGCCGATGCGCTCGAATGGTTGAAAGGCATTCGTGTGCGGACCGTTTCGCTGGCAGATACTGTCGGCACCGCGTCGCCGGAACTTGTCGGCGATCTGTATCGCCAGGTGAAAGACCACGTCGCAGGAATCGAACTTGGCGTGCATCTGCACAGCCGCCCCGAAGATGCTGAAGCAAAAATTCTTGCGGCCTACGAGGCGGGCTGCCGCCGGTTCGATAGCGCGCTCACCGGTCTCGGCGGCTGCCCCTTTGCCGGTGACAATCTTGTCGGCAACATTGCCACGGAAGACGTATTGGCCGCGCTGAAAAAAGCCGGGGCAGATCCCGGGATCGATTCCGCGCGGCTCGGAACTCTGCTAACCATGACCAACGAGATTCGCGTGAAGTATGCACACGCACCTCTTGTGAATTAGAATCACTCCAGAGGTTGAGCGCCAGCCCTGGGAGCGGCATACTCCAAATGAGCATTCCCAATGAGGGCGACGATGCATGCGCGGTGGCAGCCGTGAACGAAAGTGAGTCCGAGAGAATTCTCCGGCACTCTCACGAGTCAGGAGACGCGCAATAATGTTTGAAACGCTGACACTCGAATTTTCCGGCCAACTGGCCACGCTGACGTTTAATCGGCCGGAAAAGCGCAACGCCATTTCGCAGCGCATGGTCTCCGAAATTCAGTCCGCGCTGGACGAAGTGGAGAGCAGCCACGCGCGTGTGGCGATCATTACCGGCGCGGGAAAATCTTTTTGCGCGGGAATGGATTTGGAGATGCTCTCTGCGATCGCAACGCAATCCTCGTCGGACAACATGGAGGATTCGCGGCGCATGGCAAAAATGTTCCGTCGGGTCTGGAGTTTTTCCAAGCCGCTGATTGCCGCGGTGAACGGCGCCGCTCTGGCAGGCGGCTGCGGGATCGCGACGCTGTGCGATTTTACGCTGGCGGTGCCCGAAGCGAAATTTGGCTACACCGAAGTAAAGATCGGATTTTTGCCCGCGATCGTTTCCGTTTTTCTGACACGGCAAATCGGCGACAAACAGGCGCGCAACCTTCTGCTGACGGGCCGCCTGGTGGACGCGACGGAGGCCTTGAGTCTGGGGCTCATCACCGAAATCGTGCCGCATGAGCGTCTGCTCCAGCGCGCGCACGAATTAGCAGACGTGCTGATTGCCGCCAGCCCCGTGAGCCTCACGCGTGCCAAGCGTTTGCTTACTTCAGCCGCGGCGGCAAGCGTTGACGCCGATCTGGAGCGCGCCATTTTGGAGAACGCACGCATCCGATGCACCGCCGATTTCAAAGAAGGGCTGGCTTCGTTTCTCGAGAAACGGAAGCCCGTTTGGAGCACGGACGTGGAATGATCCACGCCGGCGAGCGCCTCGATTCACAGGACATGAGAATGATCGAATACCACGACGCGACAGTACGGGTGCGCTACGCCGAGACCGACCAGATGGGCGTCGTCTACCACGCGAACTATTTGGTGTGGTTCGAGGTTGGCCGTGTGGAACTGATCCGCGCGCTGGGTATCGAGTACAGGCGCATGGAAAAAGAAGACGATTGCCACATCGTCGTGGCGGACGCGCACTGCCGGTATCTTCTGTCCGCCAAATACGACGAAATTCTGCGAATCCGCACCCGCATTGCGGAGTCCCGCAATCGCATCGTAAAGTTTTCTTATGAAGTGTTTCGCGACGCGGATCGGAAATTGCTCGCGACCGGCGAAACGACGCATATCATTTGCGGCAGCAATGGCCGGCCGAAATTGCTGCCCGCGAAGTATCAGCACATTTTCAAGTCTGTGGTGGCGCCGCAACCCGATCGGAGCGGAGCATGACCATTGCCCCGAATACTGCCCACAACATCGTATTGAACGGCAATGAACTGACATTCGACCAGCTCTATCTCGTGGCGCTGCACGGCAACGCCGTCAGCCTTTCTCCGGCTGCAGTCGAGCGGATGGATGGCTCCCGCGCAGTGGTGGAGCACCTCGTCGCGTCGGGAGAGGCCGCTTACGGAATTAACACGGGATTTGGCAAGCTCGCGTCGGTGCGCATTTCGGCGGAGCAAGTGCGATCCTTGCAAGTGAATCTCGTTCGCTCGCATTGTTGCGGTGTTGGCGCGCCGCTCAGCGAAGCAGAAACGCGTGCGATGATGCTGCTTCGCGCGAATGCTCTGGCCAAGGGATTGAGCGGCGTGCGTCCGCTCGTTGTGGAGACCCTTTGCGCGATGTTGAACGCAAAACTTCATCCGGTGATTCCATCGCAAGGATCGGTTGGCGCTTCCGGCGATCTCGCGCCGCTGGCACATCTGGCAGCCGTGGTGATCGGCGAAGGCCGCGCTGCTTTCAAAGGTGAGATTCTCGAAGGCTCCGAAGCAATGCGCCGCGCCGGAGTTAAACCCGTCTCGCTAGAAGCAAAGGAAGGTCTTTCGTTGTTAAATGGCACGCAGGGAATGCTGGCGCTGCTGGGTTTGGCGCTCCGCGAGGCTGACATTCTGATCGATACCGCCGATGTTGCCGCCGCGCTTTCGCTGGATGCTTTGCGCGGAAGCCCTGGAGCGTTTGACGCACGCATTATGCATGCGCGGGCGTATAACGGCGCTGCGACAACCGCCCGAAATTTGGCGCATTTGAATGAAGGCAGCCAAATCCGCGAATCGCATCGCTCTGTCGGAAGAAGATCCGCGCGTGCAGGACGCGTACAGCGTGCGATGCACGCCACAGGTGCACGGAGCAGTGCGCGATTCGCTGGCGCAAGCGCGCGAGATGGCCGCCGTGGAGTTGAACAGCGCGACGGACAATCCGCTCGTATTCGTAAAAGAGGACGGCGGCGGCGACATCATCAGCGGCGGCAATTTTCACGGGCAGCCGCTGGCGATGGCCGCGGACCAGGTCGCCATAGCCCTCGCCACTCTTGGCGGCATATCCGAGCGGCGTATCGAGCAGATGACCAATCCTCTGACGAGCATGTTGCCCGCATTTCTCACCCCGGAGCCCGGGCTGAATTCCGGCTTTATGATCGCGCAAGTGACAGCGGCGGCGCTGACGAGTGAGAACAAAGGGCTGGCCGTGCCGCATTCGGTGGACTCGATTTCGACTTCCGGCAACCAGGAAGATTACGTCTCCATGGGCATGAGCGGGGCACGACGGCTCGCGCGCATGCTCGAAAACTTGCGTCATACGATTGCGATCGAATTGCTTTGCGCTTGCCAGGGAATCGACCTGCTCGCGCCGCTTAAGACGGGCACGCTTGCCACGAAGGCCCATGCGGCGGTTCGAACTAAGTCTGCCAAGCTGAACGAAGACCGTCCGCTGGCGCAAGAGATGGAAGCTGTGTCCGCGCTGGTGGCGAGTGGAGCCATCGCAGAAGTTCTCCGCTGAGAGTCTCGCACCAGTGTTACGGGATTTTGTCCTGTAAAGGGCGTCGTGGCCCAGGTTTATGGATAGGGCAGGTACCGCCACAGATCGCTGAGCAACCCATTGCCGTTCGTCCCCGCGGTATCGAAGCCTTCGCCTCCGAACATCCAACGGTACCGGGACCGACTTTTCAGGTAACGGCGTTTACCAAGACTTGTCCGATTCGATTCTTAGTTTCGGTTTGTTTCCGAGTTGCCAGGGTAATTCTGACTTTCGAAATCCAGCAGCATTGGCAGGGACGTGGACCTCACACGAACGACAGTGGCCCCGTTTGTCCAGGCGATGACCATCTCTGGGCTAGCCTTATTGCCATGGCTGAAAACCAATTCCACCCGCTTGCCGACGATGCGTCCCTTTCCGTCTTTCTCCGAACCTTGCTTGATGACGCGAGACGCTTTCTTAGTGAGTGTGTCCAGGCCCCTGCGTGCGTCGCTGGCCGATTTGTACCACTCGCGGACCTGGACAACGGCAGTTCCCGTCCTCGGACTCGTAGGCGTGGACCGATGCCTCCGTGGCTCCCTTTGTAGGAACCGCTCTCCCGGTGACCAGGAACTTAAAATTATGATGGACGGCCTGTTGCTCTTGTGCTGACGAGTCGGTTTGCGCGAGAGCCACCGCGCAGGCTGATGCTACGAGAAGGAGCAACCTGGTCTTCATACAATGAATGGACACCTGTTCGAGGCGAAATGTTCCAGCATTGCTGGCAAGGTTTCAAGTGTCTGAGTAGTGGGGTAATCATAAACTGTGACCCACCACCAACAGATCCCTCACAACTTGGAGGCAAGGCTCGCTTTCAGGTCGGGGCCGATACGCTCGACGATGGATTCGGCGGGGGCTTCTCCCACAAATTTCTGGACGACTGCGCCATCGCGGCCTATCAGCACATACGTCGGCAGAGCATTCACCCCGAACTGACTTTCCAGGCTGCCATCCGAGTCGAGGCGTTGGGGCCACGCCATACCGTGGCTGGCCACGAAACCGCGCCAGGCGGACTCGTCATCGTCTTCGCTAATGCTCATGACGACGAAGTCGGGGCTGCCATAGACGGCTTGCAAACGCTTGAGGTTGGGTAATGCGCTACGACAAGGGCCGCACCAGGAGGCCCAGAAGTCCAAGAGAATGACTTTGCCACGAAACTCGGGGAAGGGACCGGCCGAGGATGGGGAAGTCGGAGCCTGAGACCCGGAAGCGGCGGCTTTGGCCGGCGCGGCGTCGGCGGCATAGACTCCGCGTGGCATGTTGTCATCGTCGAGTACAACTTTGGAGATTTTGGAGGCGGGCTTCGCCTCGTTTTGTCTTTTCGCACGAGATGCACGGGCCAAGTCGGCGAGCGACATCGGTTGGTCGCTCGTGTCCGTAGTGGACTGAGGGGTGGCTTGCTGGGACGCGGGGGCCTGTGTGGCGCTCTTGGGGGCGGGTTGGGGAGCGTTTTGGGCGGGATCCTGCGCTTGAGCAGGGCTGTAGCTCACCCAGCAAATCGCTGCTGCCACCAAGGGAATGAGCCGTTTTCGCATGATCGTGCCCCCGAACACTCCTCGGTTCCCAATCTAGGCTACGAGGTAGGGATGCCGGGGCCAATGGTACTACCGGACCAAGCTGCTCAGTTGATTACCGGAATGAATCCCCTATCGCTGAAATGCGCGGACGCAGATGGAAGCGGGCTTTTACCAAGAGGGGCGCAGCGCTACTCTCCCGTCGAACTGCGGACGATGGAAAGGACACTCATGACCGTGAGGTCCAGCAGGCATTCGCGCGAGACGTCTCGGCCGACCACGCCGGTTGCGCCGAAGAGGATGACTCTCAAGCTGTACCCACCGCGTTATCGGGTTGCGGCGCATGGATGGTACGGGGCCAGGAGAGAAATTCGTCGAGGGATGGAGCAACTTGCTCGTTGGCTAATGGATCGGCATGAGCGAAGAAGACAGGCGCGTCTGGCTGGCGTGTTTCGTTGGCGGGGATCCAATAGAAATTGCCTTCGCCGTCTGTGGCGAAGCAGAAGCCTTTGCCCCAGCCTTGGCCAGGCAAATCGAGGGCATATTTTTGGCTCTCGAGATCGAGTGGTAGGAAAGCTTCAATCCATTCTGCAGGATTTTGCGGCTCGGCTGGATTTTCGGGGTTAGCGGCCGGGCGGCGTATTTCGATTTGTTCGTGGAGGATTGTCAGGTGATCTTCGTAGAGAGCGATTAGACGCTGAGGAAGGAGAGCGCCAATTCCCTGCTCAATTTGTGCAGGGTTGGGATGCACCAGCCGGTTGCGGAAGGAATCCCGTGCGGCTTGGCGCTGCTCAGGAGTCAGGCGATTGCGGTATTGATGCAGGAGGCGGCGCGTGCCGTAGACGGCAACGAACAGCATGAAGGCTACGACGAGAGGGCCAAAGGCCTCGGCGAGCAGTGTCTGCATTGGTCGATGATACTAGAGGCGCGAGCGAATAGAAGACAGGGAGTCACGACCACGCAATCTTTGCGCCGAGGGAAATAATCCAGGGAAGAGCCGCAATAACGTCGGTTTTGCGGAAGTCGTCCCCCTTGAAGAGGAGTGGTTCCCCAGTGGCCTTCGCCAAAGCGTAAGAGAAGCAATCGCCGACATTGAGACCGGCGGGATGGCGGCCTTTCCCGTAGTCCGAAAATGCTTGGCGCGCGAGAAATACGTGCTCTTCTGTGAACGCCTCGATGGCTATATTGGATTGGCGCAACATTGATTCCCAGAGAAGAACACCTTCCGCCCCCGTTCGAGTTTCGACGATGATCGAAACCTCGACAAAAGTAGGAGCGGAAATCCTGCACGACGGTGCTGCCAAAATCGCCTGATCGAAAACCTGAGACTCGGGCTCGCGAGGAAGAATGGCAATCAGGGCTGAGCTGTCAGCGATCACTTGGGAAGACCATTTTCGTCGTAAAGCATCTCGGCGTGGTCAATGAATGGACCTTTGTCGAGGGCGGCCATGCGATCGCTTATGGCCCGGATGGCAGCAAGGGTGGCTTTGCTCTTGCGACGGCGACGAACGGCTTCGAGGCGTTCGCGCAGGGCAGTAGTGACGGCCGTGGTCAGAGAATCGCCAGTTTCGCGAGACAGTTGCCTGGCGAGTTTGTAGGTCTCGGGGTTTTTTATGTTGAGGCTCATGCTTCCACCATTAAAGAATCCCTTCTACCATTTTAGCCTTTATCAGAACGTGAGGGTTCGGCAAGAGCCCCACGGGCGGATGCCTAGGTAGTCGATGAGCCAAGAGAACGCGAGGCAGCAACGCGCACGTAACAAGTTCTCTTCGGGGCTAGCCCAAGGCAGAACGGAGGAAAGCAAGGACTCGGTAGCCGGCGATATAGCTGAACGGGGGAAGCTCTAGGGAGTAGTGGCCGCAATGGAGTTGGAGGCTGCGGGGATGCGCGCCGTTTCGGCGAAGGGCGTCGAGCATCTGGCGGCTTAGCTCGGGGAGCATGGTGGGGTCATATTTGCCGTAGACAAGGAAGGATTTGCGGTCGGCGCCCATGCCACGCTCAACATAGGGCATCGGGCTGATAGGAGCCCAATAGTCGCGGAGTTCTTCTACCGTGACATGGTTGCGCAGGCCCTCCCACACGTGGTTCGTGGTCATGCCCTGGCTTACGACGTCGGCAAAATAGGTGGAGAAGTGGAGAAAGCCGCCGGCCTTGACAGCGGGATCGTGCATTAGAACGATGTAGCCGATGGAAGAGCCCAGGCTTGTTCCCAAGATGCCGATACGCGTGTAGCCCTGCTGTTCGAGCCAGCGGAGGCAGCGCCGGGCGTCTTGGACGGCTTGGCGGTTGGCTTGGAGGGTGAGGCCGATGTTGGGGCCGCAGATTTGGTCGGCGCGTTCGTGGCCCTTGGCCATGCGGCGGTTGTGGTAGGGCATGCTTATTTTCAGGGCGGTGATGCCGAAGCGGGAGACCCATTCGCAGAGGCCGTCCTGGCCATTCCATTTGGCGTTCCAGTTGGGGAGGACGAGGACGGCGGTGCCTTTTTTGGCTTTGAAGGGGGGACGGCGGCGATTCGTGGAGGCGCGCCAGAGACGGGCGTGGACGGTGTTGTTTTCGGGCCAGGGAGATTCCAAGGAACTGGTGAACGTCAGGACGTTGTCGCTATCCAGACGGTAATCGGTGGCTGGAGTGGTGGCGAACCATTCGGCGCTGTTCTCGATGGCTTTTTTCGCGTATTGGCGGACGTATTCGCCCGGATTTGGGTCAGTTGGATCGCCGCCGATGTGCTCCAGGCCCCAGTGAAAGGGTTGGACGCGACGGTTGTCATCGGTGGTCCAGCGGCGGTGCTCGTAGCGGCGGATTTTGCGTTCGAGCCAATGCATGGTGGAAAGCTGACAGCTAACAGTCTACAGTCGACAGCCGGAAGAAAAAAATCCCTTTCGCCCATTCTGCTTTCTCTTCTCTGCGACCTCGGGTGCTCGCTGCCCTGAAAATGGTCTTGCCCCTTCGAGCCACCCAAACAATCCCAGGTCTCTGACTGTCGGCTGTGGGCTGTCAGCCGCTATTCTCGTGCTTTCTGGGTGCCGTTTCAGTGGCATGCGGAACTGCGTAAATGCTCTTTCCCGTTAGGGATGGGGCACGGAGTTCGGCGGGGTTTGTTGAGGCGGCTAGGTAGGTGTGGGACAGTACTTATGAGGCCGAAAAGCGGCTGACTAAACTGTGGCCATTGCCTTCTTTTTTCTATTTGGGATGGTGATTGGGAGCTTCTTGAATGTGTGCATCACGCGCATTCCGGAAGAGTTGTCCATTGTTTCGCCGGGATCGCGGTGTCCGCGGTGTTTAGCGCCGATCAAACCGTACGACAATGTGCCCGTTTTTGCGTGGCTGTGGCTCAAGGGAAAATGCAGGAATTGCGGGCTGCCGATTTCGCCGATGTATCCGCTTGTGGAATTGGCGACCGGGCTTTTGTTTGTGGGTTGTTATCTGGAGTTTGGGATTACGCAAGCCACGGTGAAATGGTTGTTCTTTATTTGCCTGATCATCATTCTGACGGTCACCGACCTGCGCGTGCGGTTGCTTCCTGACGTGATTACATGGCCGGGATTCGTGGCGGGTCTCGTGTTTTCCGCAGTTGTGCCGCCGAACGACGGGGTAGCGTTCCTGTTGAGCTTGCGGCTTTTCCACCAACTTCCGCCGGAGCGAGTTTTGGGTGTAATTGAAGCGCTTCTGGGAGCAGCGTTTGGCAGTCTTTTGTTGTGGGGAGCGGCGGCGCTTTACAAGCTGGTCCGGGGGCGTGAAGGGATGGGGCTGGGCGACGTTAAGATGATGCTCATGGTGGGGGCGTTTTTTGGAGTGAGAAATACGTTCATCACGATTCTCTTGGGGACGCTGCTTGGAAGCATGATAGGCGTGGCGGTAATCGCCACGATGTACGCGGCCGGAGCGGGGCGGCGGCTTGCGGAGCGCGCCAGCCGGCGAGGGCTGGGTACGGTGAACGAAATTCGCTGGCTGATTGCCAGCCAATATCATCTTCCTTTGGGAACCTTTTTGGGGATTGCGGCGCTGATCGTAGTGTTTGTGTTTTCTTCCTTCTCGATTGATCTTGCGCCGAGGCTGCGCTGAGAATCCTTCCGATGCGAGGCCGATTCAGGCGATGACGTTTGCGACATTTCAAGCCGAGACGACACAGCGCGTTTGGGAAATCGCCTTGGGCGCCGCGGTGTCCATTCTAGCGGTCGTGGGAATTATATTTTTTCTGCTCCGCCGTTTTTTTCAGAGCACGCAAGAATCTCAACGGGCGGACGTGATGATGGCGCCTCCGCGAACGGAAAACCCATCCGCGTTTATGACGGCATCGATGCACGGAGTGATCCGGCAACTCCGCGACCAGGAGAAAGAGCTGGAAAGACTGCACAAGATTGAACGGGAGCGCGCCGAGCATACGGAGCGGTTGAGCGAAGAAGTGACGCGCAACATGCCGGCAGGGCTTGTGGTGGTGAACGCGACGGGGATTATCTCAAGCGCGAATCCCGCGGCGGAGCAAGTGCTGGGGATTCAAACGCTGGGTTTCCGACGGTATAGCGAGGTGCTGGGGGAGAAGTCGGAACTCACCCGTCTCGTTGGGGAATGCTTGGCGAACGGCAGCATCTTTCGGAGAGAGCAGGTTGAGCACCTGGGGCCGGGAGGCGAGTCGAAGCTGCTCGGCGTGACGATCTCGCCGATTCGGCGGGGGGCGGAGAAGATCAATGGCGCGATTTGCCTGCTAACGGATTTGACAGAACTCGCCGCATTGCAACAGCAGATTCAATTGAAGGAAAGCTTGGCAGCGGTGGGGGAGTTGTCCGCGGGAATTGCGCACGAATTCAAGAACGCTTTGGCGACGATCTCGGGTTATGCACAGATGATCAGCGCCGAGGCCGGGGCAGGTGAGGTGGCGGACTCGGCGGAGAGGATTCTGGAGCAGACACGAAATATTACGCACGTTGTGACGGAGTTTTTGAGGTATGCGCGGCCCTTGGAGATTACCAGCGAACCGGTGGCGCTCGAGGGTGTAGTGGACCGAGTTGTCTCCGAAGTGGCGGAGGCCATGCCGCAAGTGCGCATTCGGTTTGAGGGGCCGATGGGAAGCGTTGCGGGAGATGAGGGATTGCTGCGGCAAGCGTTTTTGAATCTTGCGCGCAATGCGGCGGAGGCCTGCGTTGGTGCGGCTAACGGCGGACGGGTGTTGCTGCGCGGAGAATTGGCGAGGCACGAAGACACTTACACGCAGCGCGTCACTGTTTTCGACAACGGAACGGGGATTGCTCCAGCAACGCTACCAAAACTTTTCCGGCCGTTTTTCACAACAAAGGCGAAGGGTACGGGATTGGGTCTGGCGGTGGTGCAGAAGATCATCGTGCAGCACGGCGGGCGCGTGGAGGCGCGAAATCGAGCGGAAGGCGGGGCCGCCTTTATAGTTACGCTACCCGCGTGCCGAAGCGTCCCGGAAGCGGTAGAATTGAAGAAGGAAAGCATCTGAGGAAGTAGAAGGCTGGGGAATCCAGCTCGCCCCCCGGAGAGGCAGTGCTCTATGAGTGTTAAAAATTGGTTCGCGGCTTCGATTCTATTGCCGGGGCTTTGCCTTGGCGTGCTGCCTGCGTTGGCGCAGCAACAACAGCAGAGTTCGGGCCAGCAGCAGACTGGCGATCCGGTAGCAGACGCTGCGCGCAAAGCGCGGGAGCAGCAGAAGACTGCGCCGAAGCCGAAAAAAGTTTATACGGACGATGACGTAAAGCCTGCAACGCCTGCGAGCGAAGGCGGAGCGGCAACGGCGGCTGGCGGCGCGCCAGGTTCTCCTGATAACGGGCAGGGCGCGGCGGCAGGTGGCGCAGCGGGCTCAGGAACGACAGGCAAGGACGACGCGGAGACCGCGTGGCGGAAACGGTTCGCGGATCAGCGCAACAAGATAGCGACCGCGGAAAAAGAACTCGATATCTTGCAGCGGGAGGCCGAGAAGTCACAAGTGCAATACTACAGCGACCCGCAGAAGGCTCTGATGGAGCAGAACACGCGCAAGGATATCAACGACAAAAACGCCAAGATCGAACAGAAAAAGAAGGAAATCGCCGACTTGAAGCAGCAACTTTCGGATTTGGAAGATGATCTGCGGAAGTCTGGCGGCGATCCCGGCTGGGCCAGATAGTAAGTTCGAGACCCGAAATTCGAAATACGAAATTCGAAATTGGAAACGCAAAATTGGAATCGCGAGTTTCAGATTTCGAGTTTTCTATTTCCCTAGTGCTTGCCGTCCTGCTGGTTACTTCCCTTCTCTACACATGTGCTGTGTGTTCCCGCCGGGGTGTCCCTTAATTCGTGGTAGAAACAAGAGAGATGGAACCTCTGCTTCTTGTTGAAGATAAGAACGAGCTGCGCGCCATGCTGCGGAAGGCATTGGAGCGCGCGGGCTATGCCGTGGACGAAGCACCTGATGGAACGACCGCGATTCAGAAGGTGCGTGCGCGGCGCTACCTGATGGTGATTACCGATTTGAAGATGCCGGGAGCTTCGGGGCTCGACGTTTTGCGCGAATCGAAGCAGGCGGACGCGACGATTCCAGTGCTGCTCTTGACGGCGTTTGGGTCGGTCGAGGAAGCGGTTTCGGCGATGAAGGATGGGGCGTTTGACTTCCTTCAGAAGCCGGTGGACCTGGACCACTTGAAATTGCTGGTGCAGCGGGCTACTCGTCAGCAGGAGATGCAGCGGGAAAACCTGCTACTGCGCGAGGAGTATACGGCACGCTATGGATTTCCGCGCATTGTGGGCGAACATGCGGCTATTCGGGAAATCAGCACACAGATCCAGCGAGTGGCGGCTACGGATTCGACCGTTTTGCTCTTGGGAGAGAGCGGGACGGGCAAAGAGTTGTTTGCGCGAGCCGTGCATCATCTTTCGCAACGGAGAGAGCAGCCGTTTGTGGCACTGAATTGCGCGGCAATTCCCGAAGGGCTGGTGGAGAACGAGCTTTTTGGGCATGAGCGCGGCGCGTTCACCGGTGCGGGCGCACGCAAAGTGGGCAAACTGGATTTGGCGCATCGTGGGACGCTGTTTCTGGATGAGATTGGCGAGTTGCCGCTGGCGATTCAGGCGAAGCTTTTGCGGGTGTTGGAGGAGCGGAAATTCGATCGCGTTGGCGGGACGCAGACGGTGGAAGTGGATGTGCGCATCGTGGTGGCGACAAATCGAAACTTGCAGAAACTGGCGGAGGAGAAGCTGTTTCGCGAGGATTTGTATTTCCGGATTTCGGCTGTGCCGATGACGATTCCTCCTTTGCGCGATCGTGGGAATGACGTGCTCTTGCTCGCGGGACATTTTTTGGAAAAATTCAGCCGGGAATTCAAGAAGCCAGGTCTGGAGCTTTCCGAAGAAGCGAAAGAGAGATTGCTGCATTATCGCTGGCCTGGAAATGTGCGCGAGTTGCAAAACACAATGGAACGCGCGGTGATCCTGACGGATGGGTTGAGCATAACCGCGGAGGGACTGCAACTGCCTGCCACAAAGCCGGATACGGATAGCCTGCCCGCGGGAATGTTGCCGGAACAATTCAGCTGGGAAGGAAGTTTGGACGAAGTGACGGGGCGGGCGGTGAGCCATATAGAGCGCGTGCTGCTGGAGAGCACTTTGCGCGAGTGCAAGTGGAACAAGACGCGAGCGTCGGAGAAGTTGGGAGTGTCGCCGAAGACGCTGCTGGCGAAATTGCGGAGCGCGGGGCTGGAAGAATGAGGGAGACCCTCCCCCCTGGTTTTTGCATAAGTGTTCATTCTAAAGATATTTAAAGTGGTTTGTTTTCACACACTTTTGCAAGTGTTGATTCTAAATGACTTGATGGCACGATCTAGCACAAAATTGTGCAAAACCGGGATTGGTACCACAAGTGTTGGATATAAAGGACTTGGGTGTGCTGGCAGAGTCTACTAAGCAAAAACGCCGGCACGATGCCGGCGTTACCAGAAAAAACCCACAAGATTACCTGAATGTTACTATATGCTGGGAACTACTTTCTGTCAAGAGGAAAATCCAACGCCTAGCTTTAGGAGCATTGGAAGCGTCTCGTCTGTCCCCATTCTCCCGTCCCCATCCTCCCATTCATTCTCCCATTTTAGCAGAGTAAATCGACATGACGCGCGGCTGCGCCGGCTAGCCCGCCCTCTGAAGAGGGCGGCTACAGGAATACCAACGGGAATACTGACAGGTACATTATAGGTATGGTATAAGTCCGACCATGACGCGGTTGCGGCGCATCGAGGAGCTTAACCGCATTTTCTTCGTTACGTTTAACGTGGAGCGCGGCGTCAAGGCCCTTTCCGATGCCGAACGCGACCTCGTCCTCCAAACATTGGGCGCATTGAGAGGGCCAGACGATTTCGCGCTTTTCGGCTACGTCGTAATGCCGGACCACACGCACCTGCTTCTCTGGCCCAGAAGCGTCTCGCTGGTCCGTATTCTGCGTGATCTAAAGTCAAAGACCGGATTTGCCATCGCCAAGAGCCGTAACGCGCACGGGCAAATCTGGCAGCGCAGCTATTTTGATTTCATCTGCAGACGCGCGCGTGATTTCGGAGACAAACTGGAGTACATCCATCAGAATCCGGTCGCTGCGAATCTTGTCCAGCGTGCGGAGATTTGGCCATGGTCCAGTTGTCGACATTACGCGCGTCTCGGAGAATCCCCCATCAAGCCGGACTTCATGGAGTTCTCCGGAGATCCGAATGAACTGCTTTGGCCTGCTCCCTGGCGGTCACGATGAATTGTTGTAGCCGCGGTCTTCAGACCGCGGGGTTTTTCAGATGATCTTGAGGGTGCGTGTGCTATCGGCTCAGACCGCGGTGAATGGGTCGGAAAGGCCCGCCCTCTGAAGAGGGCGGCTACAGGCGGGTGGCGGTGTGAAGAGCGACTGTGCCGAGGGTCCAGACTTTTAAGGACGGCGAATGGTAGCCGACGGCGGACATCAGAGAGGCTAGTTCGGGGGGGCGGAAGAAGCGCGCGACGGATTTGGGGAGGTAGGTGTAGGCCGTCGGGTCGCCGGAAAGCCAGCCTCCGACGCGTGGCAGGACACTTCGAAAATACCAGCGGTAAAGATCACCTAACAAATTATCAGGGGGTTCCGTGAACTCGAGAATGGCGATTGTGCCGCCGGGCTTGAGGACGCGCTGGATCTCGCGGAGGCCGGCTTCGTAATTGGCTAGATTGCGGAAGCCGAAGGCGGTGGTTACCAAGTCGAACGAGCAATCGACGAAAGGGAGACGAAGCGCGTCGGCTTCGGCGAGCGGGAATGGCGGCGGCGCGGGCATTCCGGAGTGGCTGCTGCCTAGGATGCTTTTGGCGCGGGCGCGGACGAGCATGGTGTGAGCAAAGTCGGCGCCGATAATGCGAGCTTTGCCTGCTTTGCGGAGGGCGAGGGCGAGATCGCCTGTGCCACAGCAAAGATCCAGAACGAGCGCGTCTTTGCGCTGCAGGATTGGGCGAAGGCGCTTGGCGGTGCGGGCTCGCCAAAGGCGGTCCAGTTGCAGCGACAAGATGTGATTCAGCGCGTCGTAGCTGGGGGCGATCTGGGTGAACATTTCGCGGACTTTGCGCGAGGCGTCGGCTTCGGTGTGAGTGCCTTCGGGGCGGGTGCCGAGGGCGGGGAGGTTAGTGGGCATGGGATGGAGTTGAAAGTTGAAAGTTGAAAGTCAAAGGAGTGAAGCTGACAGCTGACAGCTCACAGCTTACAGTGACGGCCGAGGTAGGCAAGAAAAAGCAGATTCCTCGCTTCGCTCGGAATGACAACGGGTTTAATTTTGGTGCGCTCAATTCGAAGCGCACGCTTGGTGGAATGCGCAAAGCCACACAGGCTGGAGCCTGTGCCACTTTGAAGTTAGCCACGACGTTTTCCCGGCTGATTAATGAAATGCGGAGCGAAATGGAGGACGCGCTCGAGTGTTTCGAGGGGCACGTTATCATGGGATTGCGCTTTGCCGATTTTGGGGGCGAGGACAAAGCGCAATTTGCCGGCGCGCGTTTTTTTGTCGGAGTGCATGGCGGCGATCAGATTTTTCGGCGGAACATTTGGCCACGGGGGGAGCGGGGCCAGGCGGCGCACCAGGGAGACGATGCGCGAGACTTCGTCGGCGGGAGTGAGGTGGATTTCGTGGCCGAGAAGGGCGGCGGCCATCATGCCCCAGGCGACGGCTTCACCGTGCTGGTAGACGCGATAGTTCGTGATGGTTTCGAGAGCGTGGCCGAAGGTGTGGCCGAAGTTGAGGATTTCGCGGAGGCCGGATTCACGTTCGTCGCGGCTGACGACTTGGGCTTTGATTTCGAGAGAACGTGGAATGATGTAGGCGAGAGCGGCCGGGTCGCGGCGAAGGACGGCGTCGAAGTTTTTTTCCAAATAAGCAAAGAGATTCGCGTCGGCAATAATCCCGTATTTGATGACTTCGGCGAGGCCGCCGCGGTATTGGCGTTCGGGAAGCGGCTTCAGCATCGTCAAATCGACGAGCACGAGGCGGGCGGGATAGAACGTACCTACGAGGTTCTTCCCTTCCGGCAGATTGACGCCGGTTTTTCCGCCGACAGCGCTGTCTACTTGGGCGATAAGCGTAGTGGGGACTTGCACGAGCGGGATGCCGCGAAGGCAGGTGGAGGCGACGAAGCCGGCGACGTCGCCAACGACACCTCCGCCGACGGCGATGAGGAGAGAGTGGCGGTCGATGCCAGCGCGGACGAGGGAGCGCTGAAGTTTTTCCGCGGTGAAGAGACTTTTCGCGGCTTCGGCGTCATTCATCAGGTGGGATTGGACGTGGCCGTTTTTGCTGAAGGTGCGGGCAATTCCCTTCCCTAGTGCGCGCCAGACTTTGGGTGAAGAGACGATGTGAATGCGGGAGAATTTGCCGAGTCGGCGGATTTCGGCTTCGGCGGCGCGAAGAACGCCGGGGCCGCAGAGGATCGCGTATTCGCCGGAGGAAGAGCTGACTGTGATGCGTTTGTGTTTCATTTGTCAGAAGGGCAGGTTTCCGGAACAATTCAATTTAGCACACAGTCAGGAAGCGGCGAGCCTTTGCTGACATAAGCCTCAGTGAGCCTCGGATTTCTTGCGCCATGTCAGCGTGCGCCAACCGAAAGCAGTGAGGATTGCGGGGCCAATCAAGAGTATCGCGAAAAGAAAGCCCAGCCAGTCTGCTCCTCCGGTACTGGGATGGACAGCGCTGTAAACACACCAGAAGGCGGGATACAACAGCAAGAGTGACAGCGCTATCGCAGCCCATTTTCTGAGATGTAGTACTCCGATGCCAAGAACGGCACCCACAGCCACAACGGCTATCAACCGGCCATAGTCTGGAGGAGACGTGAGAAGAGCCGAAGCGCGGGGCACGAAGAGGCACGCCAATAAAAAGATGCTTGTATAGGCAAGCACGAATACTCCGACGATTTGAAAGAGAACTTTGGCCATCCTATCCCCCAGAGAGACGCCACGAGTGGGGAGTCACTTAGCTTGGAGTTGCTTGACCGATTCGAGGAAAACGTGCCCGACGATGGCCAGAGTTTTGGGACTGATTTTGTCGAGCGAGTCTTGGGGCGTGTGCCAGTAGTAGACGTCGCCGCCGGGGCCGTTATCGAGATCAATCACATCCACTGACGGAACGTGACGCTTCAGGAAGGACTGATGATCGTCTTCGACAGCGGAAGACTCGTCGACGAAAATATTTCCGTAGCCGAGTTTTTTGGCGACGCCCCAGACCAGATCGACTAGCGTTTTGGTGGAGTAGGTTTCGCGTTTGAAGTGCGGGGTGCGTGTGCCGACGATATCCGCCAATAGAAATGCTTTTATTTTTGTGAGGTCGCCGCTATTGGCAAAACGCGCGGCCATTTCGCGGCTTCCGTAACAATTGTCGGGATCCTGCCACTCGAGGCGCACGGCCTCTTCGCCGTCAAAAAAGGCAATCCAAACATTGTAGCGTCCGTGTTGTGAACAAAGGTTGCGCGCCAGTTCGAGCATGACGCCCGTGGAAGAGCCGCCGTCGTCGGCGCCGACGAAATTTTCCAGACGCTTCGTGTCGTAGTGCGTGCCGAGGAGAATCACGCCCGGCTTTTCCCCTGGAATCTTGACGAGGATGTTTTTCATGGCGATACGACCGGCGGGTGTGTCTGTATTTGCGGTGAAGGCATCGACATCGGCGGTGCATCCGTAATTTTTCAGTTCGCCGAGAATGTAATCCTGTGTTTGCGCGATGGCGGGGGAGCCAGCTGGACGGGGTCCAAAGGAGACTTGTTTGGCCACGTGAGCGAAAGCGCGCTTGCCGTCGAAACCGCCGGTTTTTTCGGGCGTAGGAGCTTCGTCGGCTGGATTTTGCTGGGCTGGAGGAGGCGCGGTGGTGACGGCGCTCATAAAGGGCGCGTCTTTCGCATCGGGCTGCGCGCTATCGGCCTTCGCTTTGCATCCAGCGACGCCGAGGAAAACGAGGAACGCGCAAGCCGCGCCGTAAAATACATTTCTAGAAGTTGGTTTCATCTACTGAGCCTCCGCGGCCAAACGCTGCTTCTTCTTGCGCACCACTGCCCAGGACACGCCGACGCCCACAAAGTAAAGGGCGATCAGCACGAGCATGAAGAGCACCATGCTGAGGGCGTCGGGCGAAGGCGTCAGCACAGCCGCGAGAATGGTGATGACCAGTAGAGCGTAACGGAAATTCTTGATCAGAAACTGCGGCGTAACGATGCCGAAGAGCGACAGGAAGAAAATCAGGACCGGCAACTCGAAAACAAGGCCAAGTCCGAGAAGGACGAGAAGAATCAGATCGAAATACTCGTCGATATTGATGAGCGGGACGACGGGGCCTTGAAAACTGATCAAAAAACGCAGGACATAGGGGAGCGAAACAAAATAGCCAAAGGCGATGCCGGCCAGGAAAAGGAAGACGGTGGAGAAGAGAAAACCAGTGATGGCGCTGCGTTCGTGCTTATAAAGCGCGGGAGCAACGAATTGCCAGATTTGAAAGAGAATCCACGGGGAGGCGATGACAATTCCGATGTAAATGCTGCAGGTGATGAGGAGAGTCACATAGCCCGCAGGGTGAGAGTAGACGAGCTGCGGGTTGAGATGAGCATTGGCCAGAGCTTTGACCATGGGCTTGACCATGACATTGATAAAATGCGGCGCGATGACCCAGCCGATGGCGGCGCCAATCACGATGGAGGCGAGAGAGTTGATGATGCGTTTGCGCAGCTCGACGAGGTGCTCGAAAAACGTCATCTGAGCGCCGGGCTCTTCGGTGGTCGATACGATGGCGGAATCAGACTGGCTGCTGTTGGTCATGAGAGGGGGCTTGGGAAGGCTCGGAGACTGTTTCGGCAGAGGCTAAATGAGTGGTGTCGGCGGCTGGCTGCGCGGCTTCGCCATCGGAACGCGCCACAGATTCGGCAACGGGAGTAATGACCGGAGCTTCCGTCGCGCGAGAATCCGCGTCTAAGCTGGCTGGAGCGGCTTCGGTACCGGCTGGAGTGGCCAAAGTAGCGGGTTGTTCCGCTGCGACGGCCGAGGCGGCGGCTGCTTCGGCAGCTTTCTTGCGCTCCGCCTGGAGGGCCTGGCGCTCGATGTCGCGCATTTCTGTTTCAAAGGCGCTCTTGAAGTCGGTGGAAGCCTTGCGGAACTCGGCCATCAATTTGCCCAAGCCGCGAGCCAGTTCGGGCAGCTTATGCGGCCCGAAGACGACCAGGACGACGATAAACAGAACTACCATGTGGGTCATGCTAAGCATGGCGATAGGTGGCCGCAAGATGGCCTGTTGGCATCATAGAAAGGGCGTCCCAATGTGTCAAACCACACTTTGGGGTGTGCTATAATTGAGTCTGCGTGGTCACGCGAGGTCAGAATGAAATCTGAACGCCGTGGGTTGGTACTAGTCGTTGCAGTCATCCTCATATCCGCTGTCCTTGGGGGAATTTACGGCCCCAACGTGGGCGCCTCGCCCTCTTCGGCTGAGGACGAGCACACGGCGATAAGGCAGTTCACCAATGTGCTGGATGTGGTGCAGGCGAACTATGCCGAGCCGGTCGATGTAGACAAGGCCGTCTATCAAGGCGCCATCCCCGGAATGCTTCGCGTCCTGGACCCCCATTCCAATTTCTTCGATGCACGGCAGTTTGGCCTGCTCCGCGAAGAGCAGCGCGGAAAATATTACGGCGTGGGCATGATCGTTGCGCCGCGCGAGAACCGCACTGTGGTGATGCAGCCCTATGTTGGCGCGCCTGCGTTCAATGCAGGGATTCGCCCGGGCGACGTGATCATGAAAGTGGACGACAAGTCGACGGACGGGCTTACGACCACGGATGTTGCGGATATGCTGAAGGGCCCCAAGGGGACGGTCGTAAAGATTACCATTAGCCGCGAAGGTTACGACCAGCAGCTTGTTTTTACTGTGACGCGCGATGAGATTCCGCGCCACTCGGTCGACATCGCCTTCATGCTGAAGCCCGGCGTTGGCTACATTCGGCTCTCCGGCTTCAACGAAACGACGGACCGTGAAATTGGCGAGGCCTTGAAACAGCTGAATGCTCCAAGTTTGGATGGCTTGATTCTCGATATGCGCGGGAATCCTGGTGGGCTGCTAAATGAAGCGGTCGCCGTCGGAGATATGTTTCTGGACAAGAATCAACTGATCGTTTCGCACCACGGCCGCACATCGCCCGAGCGGCGCTATTTTGCCCTTCGTGGCAATCAAGGGATGACGACGCCGCTGGTCATTCTGGTGAACGGAAATTCCGCCTCCGCTACGGAGATCGTTTCCGGCGCCGTGCAGGATCACGATCGCGGCCTGGTTGTTGGCGAAATCACATTCGGCAAGGGCCTGGTGCAGACGGTTCAACCACTAAGCGAAAATACCGGCCTAGCGCTGACCACCGCGCGCTACTACACGCCCAGCGGCCGCCTGATTCAGCGCGATTACAAGTCCATTTCGCTTTACGAATATCACTATGAGCGCAAAGTTCCCGAGCATCCTACGGAGGTCAAGCTCACGGACAGCGGACGGCAGGTTACCGGTGGCGGCGGCATCACGCCTGATATCGTCGTGGCCGCTCCGAAGCTCAATCACTTCCAGGAGAATCTGTTCCGGACCGATGTTTTCTATCCATACGAAGGCGGCGTAGGCGGCTTCACGCGTTTCTACATGGGAAACAAACCGACGGTCACCAAGGAATTCGAAGCGGACGATACCGTGATGAAGACCTTCCGCGAGTACCTCACCAAACATAACGTGCGCTACACCGAGCCGGATATGTCCGAGAATCTGGATTGGGTAAAACGCAAGATCCGTCAGGAAGTGCTGGTCTCGAACTTCGGCATGCAAGAAGGCTTCAAAGTCCAGCTCGAAGCGGATCCCCAAGTGCAGAAAGCCGTAGAGGCCATTCCGCAAGCCGGCGTACTCTACCAGAAAGTACGAAAGATCGTGGCGCAACGCGCCGGCGGGAACCTCGATCAGCCGTGAAATCGCAGCTCATTAGTTGTTGACGAACCTTCGGCTGAGACCGCGGCGGTTTGTGTCGTGGATGTTCGCAGGTCCGCGGTTCACAAGTCCGCGGTTTGCTCTGTCTCGTTGTAAGTCAAACATACTCCTTCAGTTGGCAAGCCTTGAAGCGTCTGCTAAGATTTTCTTGCTACTCGTGGGCGAGTAGCTCAGCTGGGAGAGCGCCTCGTTCGCAACGAGGAGGCCGGGGGTTCGAATCCCCTCTCGTCCACCAAATCTCAAAAAAGGTCTTTAAAAAACAGGGGTATTGACCGCTCGAGCGCGGCCGCGATCTCCAGGTACGAGTTTGTTGTTGCCAGGACCTAAAGCGACCCTGGCTTTGAATCTGCTTCGCCAGCTATGTCGCTTTGTTGACTTGCCTCAGGCACGCAACCTAACATGTGCTGCACATGCCAGGCAGCGACTCGCTCATCGGTCAGACGTTCTCACACTACCGCATTCTCGAAAAACTCGGCGGCGGAGGGATGGGTGTCGTTTACAAAGCTGAGGACACCGAGCTTGGTCGCTTCGTTGCATTGAAATTCCTTGCCGATGACCTTGCCAAAGACGCGCAAGCCCTCGAACGCTTCCGCCGTGAGGCACGTGCCGCATCTGCGCTGAACCACCCCAACATCTGCACAATCTACGAAATCGCCGAGCATGACGGCGGACGCTTCATAGTGATGGAGTATTTGGAAGGCAAGACCCTGAAGCACATGATTTCGGGTCACCCGATGAAGTTGGAAAGCCAAATGGGGGTGGCTATCGATGTCGCGGATGCGTTGGACGGGGCTCACTCAAAGGGCATAATCCATCGAGACATCAAGCCAGCCAACATTTTTGTTACAGAACGGGGCCACGCGAAGATTCTGGACTTTGGTCTAGCCAAGGTAAGTTTACCTCAGAGCACTACTGCCAAAGAGCCGACACTCGTCACACTGGAAGTCGACCCGGACCATTTGACCAGCCCCGGCAGTGCGCTGGGCACCGTCGCCTATATGTCTCCTGAGCAGGCGCGCGGCGAGGAGTTAGACGCCCGCACGGACCTTTTCAGCTTCGGCGTCGTGCTTTACGAGATGGCTACCGGCCGCCCGGCGTTTTCTGGCAGCACCTCCGCTCTCATCTTCGACAGCATCCTCCATAAAGCGCCCACTTCGCCGGTCCGTCTAAATCCCGACCTGCCACCTGAGCTCGAAAGAATCATTGACAAGGCGCTCGAGAAGGATCGCGATGTTCGCTGCCAGTCAGCTGCCGAGCTGCGCGCCGACTTGAAGCGGCTGAAGCGAGATACGGATTCAGGTCGCGTCGCCGCGGCGGTCCTGGGTCCGCGCGCTCTCGAGCAGGCCGCGCCTAGTATTTCGTCGCGCCGCAAGCAGTGGATTCTAGGCATTGCGGGAGCGTTGGTCACAATCCTTGCTGCTACGACCATCGGCTTATTTGTCTCTCGCGGCCCACGCCATACGAAGGAGATGGTCCAACAACGCCTCACAGCCAATCCGTCGGACGATCCCGTACTGGCGCAAGCCCTTTCGCCCGACGGGAAGTACCTGGCCTTCGCGGATCAGAGCGGCCTCAGATTGCGGCTGGTTAAGACAGGCGAGACCCAACGCCTGGCGCAACTCGAAGTCTCCGCGCTAGCCTGGTTCTCGGACGGGACGAAAATTCTCGCCACCGCGGCTGAACCGGGTCACCCTCCCGCTCTATGGACGGTATCTGTCTTGGGAGGGACGCCGCGCGAGCTTCGCCGCGATGCGGCCCATGCTTCAGTGTCGCCGGATGGCTCGCTGGTTTCGTTCCTGGGTGATTTTACGGAGGACGCGGCGCACAGCATTTGGTTGATGGGCGTGAACGGCGAGGACGCGCGCAAAATCCTCGCTGCTCCGCAAACAGAATGGTTCACAGCCTTGACCTGGTCACCGAACGGAAGGCGAATCGCCTACGTCAGAAATAGCGTCGCCGGTGGAAAGTATAATGGGACGCTCGAGACCTCGGACACAAATGGGGGGAATAGGACGATCATCGTGTCGGAGCCTAATTTGGGAGATTTAGTGTGGCTCGCCGACGGCCGGATCGTTTACTCATTGTCGGATTCGTGGTTGAACTACTCCGACACAAACCTCGGGCAGGTTGCGGTGGACCCCAAGACCGGGACGGTCTCTAGCGGCGCCAACCGGTTAACCAACTGGTTCGGGTTCTCTCTTGCCAGCCTCAGCGCGACAGCGGACGGAGAAAAACTATCTTTCCTGAAAACGACAAATCAGTCGAGTGTTCAGGTTGGGGAGCTGGAAGCTGGCGGGAAGAGACTTCAAACCCCACGAACTCTGTTTCGCGAAGAATATTTCGTTTGGCCGGTCTCCTGGACGCCGGACAGCAAGAGCGTCGTGTTCCATGCGGTCCGTGACGGCCAGTGGAATTACTTCAAACAGGATTTGAACCAGGACACTGCCCAGCCGCTGGTCGTTGGACCGGAATGGAAATGGTATGGACACTTCAGCCCCGACGGCGATTGGTTTTTGTACGTCGCTTGGCCCACGCGCGAGTTGCCGACGCCGACCACCACCGTGCACCTCATGCGAGTTGCGTCCCAGGGCGGGCCATCCGAGTTGGTGATGAACGTTCGCGGCAGCACCAACTTTCACTGTGCCCGCCCGCCCGCAAGCTTATGCGTCGTCGAAGAGCAAACGGAGAAAGAGTTGGTATTCACGTCATTCGATCCATTGAAGGGGAGAGGCCGTGAGGTGGCCAGGATTGAACGCAATCCAGCTTCCGCCCCCCCACAATGGGACCTCTCTCCCGATGGCTCGCGCATCGCCGTTGGGATGTACAACGCAAGCGAGGGGCGTATTCTTATCATCCCGGTGGTGGGCGGGCCCGCTTCCAATATCGTCGTCGAAGGCTGGGCGGGTATCGAATACGTGGACTGGTCGCCGGATGGGAAAGCCCTTTATGTATCGAGCCGTTCTACGGCAGGCGCGGCGCTGCTTCGCGTTGACCTTCAAGGACGCGCCCAGCGCCTTTGGGCGGAGCGGAGCCAATACTCAGTACCCGGGACGCCTTCGCCGGATGGACGGCATCTGCTGCTGGCCCACTGGACCACGCAGGGAAACGTCTGGATGATCGAGGGTTTCTAAGATCGCCCAACCACACACCTGCCTTGCCAGGACTTACGTTGCAGCTGATCGGGCATCTCTTCTCCACAGGATAGTTATGAATCGCGAATGTCGGTGGTGCGGCGCAGGCCCGATAAATGTCCAAAAGCGTTATTCGTTCAGTGGAACATATAAGGGTGCTCGCGCCGTTCTTACCGTGAAGAAGCTCTACGATTTGGTTGGGCGAGTTGGGCGATTCACGGCCTTTTCAAAAAGCTAACTGATTGTGGCGACGCGTCTTAGCTTTAGTGATTCCCCGTTCGCAACGAGGAGGCCGGGAGTTCGAATCCCCTCTCGCCCACCATCTTTTCAGGGCCCATGAGTGTCGGCAATTCAATTCCAGTTTCCCATGAGAATGAAGGGAGCCCAGTAGTAGGGGTGAGCATAGTTGGCTTGTGATGGGACAGAGTTATAAGAGCTGCCAGCTTTGCTGCCACCCGAAGCAACACTAGGCGCGTCCCGGTACTTCACATGGACGGTTTGCGCGTTTTTCGTCCAAGAGGAACGTATATAACTCTAGTGCCCTCCTAATCTTACTTGGCGCGTCAGTGCTTTGCGTAGCTGCTTCCTGCCGTGGAACAGCCGCGCTTTAACGGCGCCGATCGAGAGACCCATGCGGCGGGCGGTTTCATCGGTGGATAACTCCGCGAGTTCCCGCAGTTCGATCGCTCTCCGCAGCCCGGGTCTTAATTTCTCTAAGGCCGCTGACAAAATTTGCGCCTCCTCTCGCTGTAAGTAACTAGTTTCAGGGTCTGGATCTGCATCGTGAATCTTTAAGCGCAAGGCAGCTCCTTCCGCGTCGCTAGAGTATTCATCAATCGATACCTCCCGTTGGCCACGCCCTCTGCGCAGGAACATCAGAGCTTCGTTGATAGCTATCCGCGTCACCCATGTGGAGAAGGAGGATTTCCCCTCGAATTTGTGCAAGTAGACGAAAGCCTTTTGGAAAGTTTGTTGACAAACATCTTCAGCATCATGTCGCGTGCGCGTGTAACGCAACGCAATTGTGAGGATCCTTCTATGAAGGCGTTTGACCAATGTTTCAAACGCCTGTCCATCTCCGTTCTTGGCGGCAGCAGTAAGCGCCTCTTCCGTTTCTGGAGCAGCAGTGGAAGCGATGGTCGCTTCTGTTCCGCTGCACACAAACGTGAGAACCCCTGACATAACAGCTCTCCTTGCCTATACCGGCGGATGTTTCAAAATTGGCCGGAATCTTCCAGGCTTACAGTCCGCCCGGCAGGACTCGTTCGCGGTGCGAAACTCCATAAGCCATTCGCGCTTGGCCTGGACAGCTTTCTCTTCAAGGAAGCCCAATAGTTCGGCATTGATCACTTCTTCTCTATTCGACTGCTTTTCGCGAATGGCAATACCTCAATCGAGCAGAGCCGTGCCATACGCCAACCCATGGAATCTGTTCACGCTGGCGAAGCGTGTCTGTGATCCCGTTCAACGAGTCGCCAGCGACTCCATAGATTCGTTGGACTCCCGCCACTACCAAAACGTCCACGAGCAGTTCCGCCACATTCTTCTTAATCATTGTTTCGTTCACCAGAACCGGAACTCCGATCGCCTGCCGGTTGACAGTACGAAAAAGCTGTCGGGGCAGCCGGGAGAGCCCCCTTCGGTGGTCCCTCGGCCATATCATCGGCAAGGGCTCCAAGAATTCGCCGGAGCTTGGGATTTGTATATCTCTCCGAGAGGTGACCGTCTTTGCTAAATGGACTTCATTTGTTGCTAGTTATCGCGAATGATTTTAGGCGGCAGTTTAGCGCCGCTCGATTTTTCCATTCCTCGCGAATCTGACTAGTCCGGAGTTGGTGAATCGCTACAATCCGCTGGTTATTCTTTAGACTCCGACCGGCTGGGTGACATCGCGGTCTGAATACGCAAAAACGGTTGCTTTCTTCTATAACAAAAACCATTCCCGAGAAATCATGCCTCGTTCATCGCAGCGGCTGTCGCTTTCATGCGAGACGCCAATGATTACCAGTCGCGACCGTGTGCTCTTACGATCGGAGTTTGTTGCACACGATAGGGCTCTGCGAATGCCGGAGGAATACCGTGGCAAAAAAAGGTCTGAGAGAACAATTGATTGGCGCATGGAAACTGCTTTCTTACGTCGAGACACCCGTGGATGGTTCCGCGAAACGATTCCCCATGGGCGAAAACGCTCAGGGGATCATCATGTACACCCCTGACGGCTACATGTCCGCGCAACTCATGACCCCAGGGCGCCGTCAATTTGCATCCGGTGACTGGTTTAAGGGAACTCCCGAAGAGTACAGCGAAGAAGGCGGCGGATACATTGCCTATTCCGGTCCCTTCCACGTCGACGAAGCAAAGCAGGCTCTGACTCACTCCATGACGGTGTCGCTCTATCCGGGTTGGATCGGCCAAACGCAGCCTCGTGTGGTGAAGATCGAGGGAAATCGACTTCATCTCAGCACCGCGATCCCCATTCAATCCGCCGGCGCGAAGGTCATGGCTGATTTGGTTTGGGAACGTGCCGAGCAGCGCTGACGAAATCGTTCCACGCATACTTCGAAGGAGGAAAAAGAGATGGATGTGAAGAGTGTTGGAGTCGTTGGAACAGGAGTCATCGGAGCTAGCTGGACCGCTTTCTATCTCGCCCGCGGATTCGATGTCCGCGCGACCGATCCTGCTGATGGTGCCGAAGGGCGCCTGCGAGAACTCGTCGCGAGCTATTGGCCCACGCTCGAAAAGCTTGGCCTTTCGAGCACCGCAGCACAGAAACGGCTTACGTTCAGTAAAAACCTCACCGAAGTGCTGTCGGGCGTCGATTTTGTTCAGGAGAACGGACCCGAGCGACTTGATCTAAAACGCCAGCTCGTTGCCAGCATAGATGCCGCCATTCCGGATCACGCAATCATCGCGACGAGTTCCTCCGGCATCCTGATCAGTTCCATTCAGGATGCGGCAAAATATCCGGAACGCGTTGTTCTTGGTCACCCTTTCAGTCCTCCGCACATCATTCCGCTCGTGGAAGTATTGGGAGGCAAACTCACATCTCCGGACGCGGTCGCGAAAACCATCGCGTTCTACGCCAGCATCGGCAAGAAACCAATTCACATTCATCGGGAGATCAAAGGCCATATCACGAATCGGCTCCAAGCCGCCCTGTGGCAAGAGGCGCTCTGGCTCGTCGAACAAGGCATCGCCAGCGTCGCCGATATTGATACCGCCATTTCCTACGGCCCTGGGTTGCGATGGGGACTTTTGGGACCGTTCCTGAATCTCGAGATTGCCGGCGGCAGCGGAGGACTTGCGCACGTCCTCGAACATCTTGGCCCGCCGATGGAAAGCTGGTGGACCGATCTGAAAACCGTTCACCTTTCGCCCGAATTGAACAAGAAAGCGGTCGCCGAGACCAAAGACTATCTCAAGCCGTATTCCTTCTATGAGACCGTGAAACAACGAGAGGAAATCCTGATCACACTGATTCAGATGAAAGCGAAAGCCAAGCAGATACCGTAGGCGAGAACAGGAGAGCGGAGGAATCGATTCATGAACAATGGCCACGACGAAAGTCCCATCGCAGACAAGATCCGCAAAGCACTCGCATCGCCAATAACGTCCGACGACGTTCTCGATCCCCACAGCGAGCTAAAGCACATACTCGCAGCGGTCGGACTCGAACCGTCGGCTTGCGGAGGGTCCGTAACTTTTCAAGGAAAGGATCCAATCATCAGGAGCCCTTGGCCTCTCGCGACGATGGCCGGGGTAGGATTGATGGCCAAAGCGGTTGCGATCGCTGATGTCTGGAAATACCGAACCGGCAGAGGCCAGGACCTTTCCATTGATCTACGTCAGGCGCCCCACAGGCTGTGTCCGTTCTACGATCAAAAATGGGAGTTGCTGAACGGATTTGCGCCGTCCTCACCTAGCGACCCTACAAATCCTTTCTACCCCACGCATATGTATCCGACTCGCGACGCGCGCTGGATACAACTGCTTAACATCTATCCCAAAGCTAAGACTCATGCTCTGGCTTTCCTTGGTTGTCCGGACAATCATCGGGCGATCAGCGAAGTTACCCGAAAGTGGAACGCATTCGAGCTCGAGGAAGAAGCAAACCGCGAGGGCCTGCAAGCAACCGTGATACGAAGCGCCGAGGAGTTCCTCGAGATTGAACAATTCGCTCATCTGGCCGAGCGGCCGTTAATCACGATCGAGAAGATTGGAGAGTCCGAGCCGGAGCCATTTGCCGAAGACCCGAAAACACCTCTCGAGGGTGTCCGCGCGCTTGGCGTAGGTCATGTCATAGCCGGAGCCGGCTTGGGCCGGGCGTTGGCATATCACGGAGCGGACGTCTTGAATTTGTGGCGACCTTTCGACTTCGAGCTCGATCAGACCTACTACTCCGCGAGTGTTGGCATGCGATCCTCGACGATCGAGTTCGCCCAGACCGATGGGATGTCGAAGCTCAAGGCCTTGGTCAAAGACGCCGACGTGTTCTTCGCAAACAAGCGCCCTGGCTATTTGAATAACTTCCATCTCACCGCCGAAGATCTCGCGTTGCTACGGCCCGGCATCATCCATGTCGATATGTCCCTCTATGGACCAACAGGACCGTGGAGTGGCAGGACTGGCTATGATCAGAATGCGGGCGGAGTCACCGGCGTACTCACGAGAGAAGGAACCTTCGAAAATCCGGCGCTGACCGAGATCTTCGTCGTCAATGACTACATCATGGCCTGGCTATCCGCGATGGCAGTCGCGGCGACGCTCAAACGGAGAGCGATCGAGGGCGGCAGCTATCGAATCCAAGTATCTCTCGTGCGGCTCTCGATGTGGTTGCTTCACATGGGGATCTTTGACAAAGCCTACGCGCATGAAATCGGCACCACCTCGGGAGATCATGCGTACCTTCCTCCAATCACATTCGAAGCGGACACTCCCTGTGGACACTACCAGGGCGTGACGGATCAAGTGAACATGCCGGATACGCCGGGATCCTTCAAGTTTCCGCTGGTACCTCGCGGGTCCAGTAAACCCGTTTGGCTTAGTCGAAATTCACCCGGACGTAAATGCTAGCTCTGTTGTGGCTTAGGCACTGTCGTCAACCGCGCTTAGCTTTTGGCGACATTCGGAGCGGCTTCACTCGGAGCTTAATAGCATGAAACATGTCACGATCGTGGGCGGCGGATTTGCTGGGTTGAACTGCGCGCGGAGACTGTCGGCAAATGCAAATGTCCACATAACTCTCATAGACAAGAATAACTATCAGCAATTTCAGCCGCTTCTATATCAGGTGGCCACGGGGATCCTGTCATCCGACAACGCTGCCTTCTCGTTGCGTTCTGTGCTCCGTCCGCATCCCAACGTGGACGTAAAAATGTCCGAGGTCATTTCAGCGGATCTCAAGACGCGAACTGTCGAAACGGCCGACGGCAAGACCTTTCAAGGCGACTTCCTGGTGCTGGCGGCCGGCTCACAAGTGAATTTTTTTGGCACGCCTGGGGCGGATAAGAATGCCTATCCTCTGTATTCTTTGCGGGACGCCGAGCTTCTCCATTCTCGTGTACTCAACCTCCTCGAATTGGCTGATCGCGATCCCTCACTCGTCGACCAAGGGGCGCTTACGTTTGTCGTTGTGGGAGCAGGACCGACGGGCGCCGAGACCTCAGGCGCGCTCGCGGACCTGCTGCACAGAGTCCTCAAAAACTCCTATCGGACTCTTGATCTGAGCAAGGCTCGAATCGTTCTTGTCGACATTGTCCACAACGTCTTGAATGCGTTCTCCGAAGAGTCGCAGGCGTATGCGAACGAGATGCTGAAGCAACACGGTGTGGAACTCATCTTGGGAGAAGGGGTCAAGGAAGTCCACGCGGACCATGTTCTTCTCGCAGATGGAACCAAGATTCCAACCAGGACAACCATCTGGGCCGGTGGCCTGAAGGCGTCTTCGCTATCCAGTGCGATCGGCATTCAGACCGGCCGGGGCGGACGCATCAATGTGGATCCCGATCTAAGTGTGAAAGGTTTTCCGGGCGTGTATGCTCTGGGCGACTTTGCGAATGTCGCGGATGCTGATGGCAAGCCCCTGCCGCAACTCGCCGCCGTAGCGCAACAGGCAGGCAAACACTGCGCCGATGTCATTGCCGCCGAAATTGAAGGCAGAACATCAGAACCCTTTCGATATTTTGACAAAGGCATTCTCGCCATGATCGGTAGGAATTCAGCTGTTGCCGAGGTGGGCAAGAGCCGACATGAGCTCACAGGACCGATCGCATTTGCGGTCTGGCTCGGCGTGCATGCACTCTTGCTTGTTACAACCCGCGCCAAGGTGGATGCTTTTATCGAGTGGGCATGGGACTATTTCCACGGCACGTATGTGTCCCCGATTCTCGATCGTCCGGATCAAGTAGCAGTCAATTGGCATGAAGACAGCGCCTAGTTCCTCACGTTTGCGCGATTATTCTCCACGACCCACAATCTCGAATATTCGAAAAGACCGAACTGTACCAGCCCTCCAGGTTGGGGCATCCGTATCTCTATGAAGACGCCTTGCGACGAAAGCCTGGTGCTGTCTTCTGAGGGTGCCTCTCCATGCGTCAAGGCAAAGCGGCCGTGGATCCTGGCGGCGACGATCCTCGGCTCCAGCATGGCGTTCGTTGACAGCACGGTAGTCAACGTCGCGGTTCCCGCGCTCGAGACAGCCTTCCATGCGAGCCTGATCGATGTGCAATGGGTGGTGGAGTCATACGGGATGCTCTTGTCAGCTCTGATTCTGGCTGGCGGCGCACTCGGAGATTCGCTTGGACGCCGCCGCATATTTCTGATCGGCGTGGCAGTCTTCGCGACCGCTTCAACGGCGTGCGGGCTCGCCCCAAACATCCACCAGCTCATCGTCGCGCGCTGCGTACAAGGGATTGGCGCGGCGTTGCTGGTTCCAGGCAGCCTCGCGATCATCAGCGCTTCGTTCGACGACGACTCTCGCGGTCGAGCCATCGGCATTTGGTCAGGTTTCACTGCGATCACCAGCGCCTTCGGTCCCGTCCTCGGTGGATGGCTTATTCAATATGCCTCATGGCGCTGGGCGTTTCTGTTGAACCTCCCGCCGGCAGTGGCAGTCCTGACGATATCGTTCATTTCCGTTCCTGAAAGCCGCGCTTCGGAAGCGAAACAAATAGATTGGGCAGGATCCGTTTTGGCGACAGCTGGCCTCGCTGGCCTGATTACCGGATTTCTCGAGTCCTCGAGGCTCGGTTGGAATCATCCGCTGGTGCTCGCTGGATTGCTGGGCGGCTCCGCCTTGCTGGCTATGTTTTTGGTGGTGGAAGCTAAAGTCCGGTCGCCGATGGTTCCTGTCACCCTCTTCGAGTCACGGGCGTTTCTCGGCGCAAATGTCCTGACCCTGTTGCTGTATGGAGCGCTTGGCATCTTCTTTTTTCTCTTCCCCCTGGCGCTGATCCAAGGGGCCGGGTACTCGCCGACGGCGGCCGGTTCCGCGATGCTGCCGATGATCTTGGTGATGTTTCTTCTGTCCCGTTGGTCGGGAGGTTTGGTCAAACGATACGGCGGAAAAATCCCGCTGATTGTCGGTCCAACCATCGTCGCAGCGGGTTTCCTGCTGTTTGCCCTCGTAAGTTTTGGAGGGAGTTATTGGCACACCTATTTTCCGGCGTCGTTAGTAGTGGGGTTCGGGATGGCTATAACGGTCGCGCCGCTGACGACGGTTGTGATGAACTCAGCCGGTCCGCAGCACGCGGGAACAGCGTCAGGAATCAACAATGCGGTTGCCCGTGTCGCGAGTGTGCTCGCCATCGCAGTGTTGGGGACGGTGTTGACCCACTCTTTTGATTCGCGGCTGGAGAAAGGGCTCTCCAAACTCAACCTCCCAGAGAGTGTCGTGAGGGAGCTTCGCGCGTCAGAAGGAGAACTCCGCAGAATGGAGCCGCCGCAAGGCCTTGACCCGAGCACGGCTTCGCATATCCAAGATGTTATCTCGGGAAGCTTTAGCTTCGGATTCCGCGTAGTGCTTCTTTGTTGTGCCGGACTCTCCATTGGAAGCGCGGCAGTGGCTTGGTCGTTGATCGCCGGTCCGTCCTTCAAAGCGGCTACTCAGTCGTGAGAAGAACCGAAGGTGTAACGTTTCCTTCACTTCTTTACTGCAGTTGCTGAACTCCAGAGAGCTCCTCGGTTGAGCCATTCCGGATATCGAGCCAGCATCCCGCCGTAGAGTTCTTTTGCGGTCGTGGTTCTTGCGGCGACTTCCTCGAAATCCAAAATGTATTGGCGGGTTTGTGCGATCACGCGCCATCGTCGTCGTTCTTCATGTTTTTGTGGCCGGCAACGACGATGCGCGGCTTGAGCGCGGCCATCTTGTCGAGCGCGGAAAACCATTCTCCCCGTTTTTGATTCTGGTTCGATTCTGCAAGGCGCGGGTGCACTCAGTTGTAGGCCCCATCGCCGGCAGCGATCAGTTCCAGGGAAGGCGCGTGCAAGCAAGTAGTCCCCGCCGTGTCGGTAAAGGCGAGCGGAACAACGATCAGACTTTCCCCCTCCAGTTCGATCACGTTTGTGCTCAGTTCCTCGGCAACCACAAGGTGCTTCGGAAGCTGACCCGGGAAACGCGACTCCCAGAATTTCTGAACAAAGTCAGGTGCGGTTTGTTCCTTCATCACCTGAATCACACTCGGCGCCGCGACAAACCGGGCCTTCAGAAAACGTTCCAAAAGCACACTGGCCCCAAAGAAATGATCGCCATGTCCGTGCGTAGCATAAATGGTTGTAAGGTTCCTTCGGTGGAGGCGATCCAATCGGCTTGAACACGAGCTTGTTCCACAGCAATAAAAGAATCTACTACGACCGCGTCTCGCAAACCGTAAATCAGAGTCGATGGAGATCGGCACCTGCGACTGGGCCATGAAGTGGGACACGGCCGGCGGAACATCTGCCGCGAAGTCGGCCGCGAAATGCTCCTGTTCTATCCACCAGTTGCCGTTGCTGTCCGGCTTGAATGCCTTGGAGGCTTGGGCCACGGAAAACGCCGGTCCAGCATTCCACGTGGCCGCTCACCGGTCGCCGGATTAGCGGGAGTCGCGATCGTGGGCTGTTGGCTGCTAGACCAATTTGGAGTCACGCCGGTTCGGTTGCTGTCCTCACAGCTTTCATCGCCGTTCTTGCCTGAGAAAGCCGTGAAATGGGTTGTTTTCGTCAATGTACCATCCTGTGATCGCGTCGACCGGATTGTTGCAAAAAGGGACGGTGCCCTGGCCAGGGCCTATGCCTGCGTCAGGAACGTCGAACGTGGTGATGGTGCCGCGCTTCGCTCGTATGAAGCCGTGATTGACACCGCTATCGTCTATGTAGATTCCCGTGATGTTCTCTGCCGCGTTGATGGCCTCGGGCACGGTGCCCTGACCGGGGCCGATGCCCGCGCCCACAATGTCGAACGTCGTGATGGCGCCATGCGGAGCTCGCACGTAGCCGTGAAACGCATTGGTCGGGTCAACGTAAATCGACATAACCGCCCCCTCTGGGTTGATGCCCCCGACAAAGGTGCCCTGGCCGGGACCTGTGCCCGCGCCCGGAACGTCGAAAGTCGTGACGGCCCCTTGCGGAGCCCGCACGTAACCGTGATTCATACCGTTCTGATCAGTGTAGTATCCCGCGAGTGCTCCTGCTGGGGTGATACCTTCGACGCTTGCAACAAGCGTGCCCTGGCCGGGGCCCGTGCCTGCGCCGAGAACGTCGAAGGTAGTGATGGTGCCGTCCTCAGTCCGCACAAAGCCATGAAACACGCTGTTTATGTCAGAGTACTCTCCCGCGATCACTCCTTCCGGGTTGATGTCCTCGGCTAAAGTGCCCTGGCGTGGGCCTGTACCCGCGCCCGGAACGTCGAAGGTGGTGAAAGTGCCGTCCGGAGTGCGCAGAAAACCGTGATTCACACCGTCCTTGTCAAGGTAGGCTCCCACGATCGCCCCCGACGGAGTGATAGCACCGACGCCTCCAACAAAGGTGCCCTGGCCGGGGCCTGAGCCCGCGCCCGGAGCGTCGAAGGTCGTTATAGTGCCATGCGGATCCCGCAGAAAACCGTGATTCACTCCGCTCGCGTCGATGTAGGCTCCCGCGATCACCCCCGCTGGGTTGATAGCGATGCCTGCGGTGCCCTGGCCGGTGCCTGTGCCGGCACCTGGAGCGTCGAAGGTGATAAGCGTGACATCCTCGTTGTCGTTGTCGTGGTTGTCCTGAGCGACGAGCCGCACCGGAGTCATCGCCAACGACGTAAGTAGCGCCATAGCAGCAATACCGGCCAGTATCCTGGGTTTCATATTGTTCCTCCCGAATCTTGGGGCTTTGCCAAAAAGAAGTGGGTTCTTTTTCCGTCGGGTCCGCAGCATTTTGTAGCATTTTGTGTGTTCTTTCTACATCGCCATGGTCTGAAAGTCCTGAGGAAGACCTGAATTTGAAATGAGGCTTTGGTGAGGACGGCTCTTGACACCGAGCCGGGTAGGCTGTGACATTTGTGCGCAACACCTTTATGATCCTGGCTCTTAGTTCTGACAGGATGACGCCGTGAAAGAGGATTTCCGCGTCGGATCCTGGCTGGTCGCGCCCAGCCTCAATACCATCTCCTGCAAAGGCATGACGATTCGCCTCGAGCCGAAGGTGATGGGAGTGCTGCTATGCTTGGCCGAGCACCCTGGCGAAACGCTCCCTAAGGAAACCATCTTTCATTGCGTGTGGCCCGACACTTTCGTGACCGACGACGTACTGACGCACTCCATCTCCGAGTTGCGCCGCGCCTTTGAGGATAACGCCCGCGAACCGCGTATTATCCAGACCATCCCAAAACGCGGCTATCGTCTGCTCGCTACGGTTAGCACCGCTGCCGCGGCAGCCCCTCCCGCTTCGGATCTGGCGCGTGATTCCATTGTGGTCCTTCCGTTCGTCAGCATGAGCGCGGATTCCGAGGACGAATTTTTGGCCGACGGAATCACCGAAGAAATCATCAACGCCCTAGCGCAGATCGAAGAGCTCCATGTAGTGGCGCGTAGCTCGGCCTTCTCTTTGAAAGGAAAACACATCGACCCACGGATCATTGGAGAGCAACTGAACGTGCGCCGCGTGCTGGAAGGAAGTGTGCGCAAAGCGGGCAACTGTCTGCGCATCACAGTCCAGCTCGTCAATGCCGCTGACGGATTCCATCTGTGGTCCGAGCGATACGACCGGGAGATGAAGGACGTTTTTGAAATTCAGGACGACATCGCGCGCTCGACGGCGGAGCGTTTGAAGGTCACGCTGCAAGGTGGCCGCCAAGAGCAACTGGTAAAGACCGGAACGAAGAATCTCGATGCTTATCAACTTTACGTCAAGGGGCGAATCCTCCTTCCTCGCCGAGGCTCGGCCGTTCCGCGAGCAGTCGAATGTTTCGAGCGCGCAGTGGCGTTTGATCCCGAATACGCGCTTGCCTGGGCCGGATTGGCCGACTCGTATACGGTTCTCGGCTACTGCGGATTCGCACGCCCAGAGGCATGTATGCCGAAGGGGATGGAAGCGGCTCGGCGCGCGGTGGCTCTTGATCCGTCCCTTGCGGAAGCACACAACGCGTTGGCATGTGCATGTTTACTGGGCTCGTGGGAGAACATGGAGGCTGAGCGGGAGTTTCTTCGCGCCCTTGAGCTCAACCCGAGAAACGTACAGGCTCGCGATTGGTACGCCTTCTTCTATCTCCAGTGCGCCACAGGCCGCTTAACGGACGGCATTGCACAAGCCAAGCTGGCCCTGGAATGCGATCCGCTTTCCAGTTACGCTCACACGCTTCTGGGCTTCACCTGCTGGTATGCCGCTAAACATGCCGAGGCGATAGAGGCATGCGAACGCGCTGTCGAGCTCGACTCGGAATCTTTCTTAGCTCGCTGGTGTCAGCACCTCGCGCTCCACCTCGCCGGGCGTACGGAAGATGCCCTGGCCGTTGGCGAACAAGTTCTCGCCATGTCGGGTCGTCACCCGTGGGCAGTGATGAGTCTAGCGGTAATCTTGGGCGATTGCGGCAGGACCGCAGACGCCGAAGCGCTCTACGCCGAACTCATGGCGCGGTCGCGACGGGGCTACATACAACCCGTTACACTGGCTGGCGCCGCAGCAGCAGCCGGCCTTGAGGACGAAGCCATTCGTCACGCTACGCAAGCTTTCAAAATGCGTGAACCTTTCTGCCGAATTTGGCTCTCGAAATACAACCCCTATAGCACGCGGCTCTACACCTATCCGCGCTTTCTCGAAGTAGAGCCTACCTGCTTCCGCAAGGTGTGAAGCACGTGTCGTGCGGGTCAGAGGCGTCATACCTACACGTTCTTCAAGATTTTTAGTTTTGCGGCTGATGTTAGATTTTGGCAGCTTTAGGGCTTTTGCTGCTGCTGTCAGGCTTTTCAACTCAACTGCCTTAACAAAGCATTCGATCTCATTGAGGTGGCGCATTTTGCTTTAAGGAAGCTTGTCGAAAAAGAGATAAACGGCGGAAATCCGGCCGTCCCGGGCGATGATGAAATCGGTCCCGGCGTAAGCGGGCGCCTCACCCGGGCGGCCCGATACCCAGCGGACCAGCCCGCCATTGCCCGATTCCGCAGGCTCGGTAATTGGCTGATATCGGAATTCAGGGTGAGTGGCTTTGATCGCGTCCGCGATGCGGTCGATTTCGTCACGGCCACGATAGACTCCCTTGCTGGGGTCGTAGAAAACGCAATCTTCAGTATAAATCTCGTCGATGGCGGCGCGCCGGCGAGCGGGATCGTTTTCACCGAAGACATCACGAAGATTGCGGATCAGCAAGGTCGAGATGCTGTAGGACATGGCTTGTCTCCTCTGGGCATCGAGAGCGGCTTGCGATATCTCGACCCGGAGCGGCTATATTAGCTCGGGGAGGCTGCGCATCGCCACACGGTGACTAGGTCTCAAGCAGCGTGCCGAGCACCTCGGGCCAGCGAGCTTCGAAGTCGCTGTCTCGTTGGAGTCCGCGTTGCAACAAATTCTGGATTCGCTGCTGCGCTTCAGGCCACGTCAGCGCGATCTCGAAAGAGTTGAGCGCGTCGAGAAGCCGGTCGGCGGACGGCAACGAGACTTGGTTAATGAGATTCTTCGCCGCCGCAATGGCACGCCGGTCGAAGGAGGCCATCCGGCGCGCGAGGGCGTCGACGAAGCCGTCCAGCTCCGCCTCCGGAAGTGCTCGGTTGACGTATCCATATCGTTCCGCGGTGTCGCCGTCGAAATCGTTCGCGCCGAGAATGATTTCGAGCGCCCGACCGCGACCGACCAGATGTGGAAGACGTTCCGCACCGCCGCCGCCAGGATGCAATCCCACCCCGACTTCGGGCTGGCCGAGTCGCGTGTTCTCGCGCGACGCGAAGCGCATGTCGCAGGCGAGGACGAACTCGCTGCTCACGCCCCGGACACAGCCTCGGATCTTCGCGATGCTGACCACCGCGGACTTGGTGAGACGCACGAACGTATCCATCAGGATCGGGAGGCCCGAAGCCCCGACAGCAGTCATGATGTTCCCTATCTTGCCGGTCAAATCAAAGTGGGAAAGGTAAAACTCGGGGTTCGCGCTTTCGAATACGACGACCCGCAGGCTCGGGCTGGCGTCCATTCGCGCGAGCAGATCCTGGAGGGCTTCGAATATGCTGGCGTCTACGATGTTGAAAGGCGGGTGATCGAATACAACCCTCCAGTATCCAGGCCTTTCCTCGATGACCCGCACGTGCTCCGCTGATTCAGTTTTAGCCATGGTTCGCGCTCCTTAGACCTCGAAAGAGCGGGACGGCGAGGTGATGTTCTTATCTACATAGGAACGCATACGCGCGAGCGCAGGTTCGGAGATGCACAATTTCAAGAAGAGATTTCGTTCGAGCGCCAGTCCCTGGGCCAGCGGCATCTCGGTGGCGTTGCGGACGAGCCGCTTGATGCCAGCGACCGATTCCGAGGGGAATGAGGACAGCCGCCGCGCAATCTCCAGCGCGCGATCGAGAGCCTTGCCGCTCACGGTTTCGTGCACCAGCCCCTTCCTTTCGGCTTCACGTGGACTGAGAGCAACACCCATGAGGATGTGCATGAGCGCGGCCGGCGTTCCGATGGTGCGTGGCAGCCTTTGCGTGCCGCTGGCGCCGGGAACGAGTCCAAGGTTCGCCTCCGGAAATCCGATCAGATAGTCACCATCCTCAGCGATACGAAGATCGCAGGAGAGCGCCAACTCGAATGCACCGGCCAGGGCGGTGCCGGAGATGGCGGCGATGACCGGTTTTGGCATGCTCTCGCACAGCGCCATGGCCTTGTCGAAGAATCCGCCATTGTAAGTGGCGTTCTCGGGCCACTGGCGACCGGAAGCGCGCAAGGACTCTGCGATGTCGATCAGCGCAGTGATTGTAAAATGACGAACAAAGTAACCGGGTGCGCCGCCAGTCAAGACGACAACACGAACCTTAGCGTCGCCCGCGAATCCGTCCAGCGCCTCGGTGAGCGCGACGCCCATTTCGTCGTCCATGTAGATGCGCTTTGCGCTGCCAAGTGTAATGACCGCAATTCCATCGGCTACTCTTGTCGTCAGAACATTGGCGTTCATCGGATCCTCCTGAGTTGCAACGCGTTTCACGCAGCTGTGGATCGTGCTCGAACCGCCTTCGCGGCGGTACGGATCACGTCGACAACGAAGTCAGGCTTGGAGAGCATCGGGACATGGCTGCTGTCGACTTCAAAGGTGGTTGCGCCCATGCGCTTCGCAACGAACCGTTCCATGTCGGGGTGGACGGTGCGGTCGTTCTTGGCGACGATGTACCAGCTTGGCTTCGATTTCCAGGCCGTTCCTCCGACCTTCGCGTTGAACAGGTCGGGAGCCGGCACGCACTGGGTCGCCCAAACAAGCTTCTTTTCCTGCTCGGACAAATCGCCTGCGAAACAGTCGATGCCTTCCGGAAGCAGCCAGATACGTGCGTCCGCGACTTCGATGTACGAGAAGACGTCCGTCTTCGGGAAGTTAGACTGCTGCGTCTGAGATGTCTCGTCGGCGTCCGGCGCGAGCGCGGCGATGTAGACCAGCCCTGCAACGCGGTCGTCGGTTCCGGCGCCGGTGATGACGCTTCCGCCGTAAGAGTGACCGACGAGAACGGCAGGGCTGCTGACCCGCCCCAGCGCGCTTCTTACGGTGGCGACGTCGTCCGCGGTTGTGTTGAGCCCATACTGGGCCGCTATCACTTGGTGACCTTCCGCCTGAAGCGCTGGGATCACTTTGCTGAAGCACGAGCCGTCGGCCCAGAGCCCGTGGCAGAACACGATGCTTGGTTTGGCTCCTGGAGATTTCATTTTAGGTCCCCCTCTCTGGTTTCATCTGTACGGTTTTTCTCGCCGTTCTGAATGCGTTTTCGAACGACCTCGCTCCTCTAGCGTCCATTCCCTTTTCATTTCCTCACCCTTGGACACGATTCGTGGTCGCGCTCCCTCTCTGAATGTTTTCCCAGATGCCACGGCGCTGGTCTTTGCGAAATCGCTCACTTTTGTAGTTTTCTGCCAAAACATATGGGGCCGCGCTCGTTGGCACGACCGCAAGGACAGCAAAGCCAAATCGACCGGGCGTAGCAAGCGGGATTGCAGGTCGCTCCCACCTGAAATTTGCTAAGACTGCGCAATGGAACGAAATCGGCGGCGAAATCAGGAACCGCTCCTGGTCTGCATAAACAGCTCCGGCCCTACTTTTGTGCGCCGATTCGGGGCGCGGCTGCGCCGGTAACTGATTTCTCGGCGCCACTGCCCGGGAGATGTACCCACCACTGCTTTGAAAGTTCGACTAAATGCGGCTTGGTCGGAAAACCCCGCTTGCAGCGCAGCTTCGGAAAGAGCGCACATCGAGCCCGAAAGCAACGCTTTCGCCTTCTCAATCCGCTGCAGGATTAAATATTGGTGTGCGGATCTTCCGAAGGTTCGGCGGAACGACCTTGCAAAATGGCTGACCGAAAGCCCGCATTCTTCAGCCAAAGTCGCGAGCCGCACCGAGCCGTCTAGGTGCTCGCTCAGGAGCTCCATAACGCGGCGCTTCTGCCAAGGCGCGAGACCGCCTCGATACGCCTTGACCGGAGCAGACGACCCATACGTTTTCATGACGTGCGTGCACAACAGCAAAAAGTAATGGTCGAGGAATAGTTCTGAAAAGCGCGCTGAACCGTCGAGCGCTGGCAGGATCATTTCCGTCATGCGGTGCAGGACCAGGTCGGCAGCGCCGAACGGGCACTGAGGAGTTCGCACACTCGGTATCTCAAGGTCATCCGCAAGTGTCTCCACCGCAGATCGCGGAATATAGTAGTGAACCCAATCGACGGGGCCGCGGCTCCGAAGAGATAAGTTGAGCTCCAAGTCGTATATGCCAATGCCGCCGATCGGCCATTCCATCACGCGGAAATAGCGGTCACCTTGCCAGATTTCACATCCCTGCGGAGCTTCGCCGGTCAAATGTACAGCCACCACAAATGCCTTGTCACAAGCGATGGGCGCGGTACGAGAGGGCAGCCCCACAGCAGACATCAGACGCGTCGTGGCAACTCGCAACCTCGAACGGCCGATGACAAGACTCGTAACTTTCCCCACCCGGAATTGCTTCGTCATCTGGTCGCAATATGTTCCGGATGCAGGAGACTCACTGATCGTAGGGACGCGGATTCCTGCCGGAAGTCCAGTTCCCTGCTGCCGCACCTCGGTTAAGTCCATTGAAACCATGGCCTCATTTTTCCTTCCTACGTCTCCGTTGAAGGAAGACTGTAGAAGCTCTTCCTTGAAGCCCGCGAGACCAAATGGAGCGAAAACCCACTGCCTCGTTCGAGCCATTCGCTACAGAACAAGAAGGGATGCCGAGCAGCGCCGGCTTTGGACCGATTGCCGTAATGTGTGTCTATTTCGAATTTGATAGTTGGATCCGCCGCCGCCCGAACAACCGGCCATCTACCGAAAAGGCGCCAGGACCCAAGAGAAGAAGAGACAACGTAAGTCCGACCGAGACCGCTGTTTCAAAGAGGCCCCGAGGAAACGCCCACATCAGCACCGCGATTTGCGTTAGCACGGATACAATACAAGCGGCCGGTGTAAACACGCCAATGCACAGCGCACCGACCACAACGAGCAAGGCCCCAGTTTCCCACCAGGAAAGCGCAGGCGCTGCCATCAGAACCACGTTGCGCACGAGCATCGCAGCAGCGCATAGCCGCAGAATCATGAGCCCAAATCCCGCTGCACCAGCGGGAAACATGGAGAAAAGTCGCTGCAAAGCGTAAACGTTAGCTTCTGGTCTTGCGCTGAACAACCTCAAAAGGGGTACTGGCAAATAGCCCTTTCGAGGTGGTACCGCCTAGCGGCCAAGGAGTATTATCCCGTTGTATCTCTTCAGAGCCCTGGGGCGGTTTTCTATGGTGGGTGCATCTATCATTCGCGTTATGGCTGCGGACGATCACCCGTTGATGATGGCGGGGATTTCCGGCGAGATTAATGCGCAGCCGGACATGCGCGTCGTTGCGGAAGCGAGCGACGGCGATGAAGCCCTAATACTCTTCCGTAAGCACAGGCCCGACATTACGTTGATGGATATACGGATGCCTAAGGTGAACGGTATCGCAGCGATCTCGGCGATTCGAGGGGAATTTCCTCAAGCGCGAATCATCGTCCTCACGACCGCGGCGGGCGATGTGCAGGCCCTTCAAGCTTTCAAGGCTGGAGCCGTCGGATACCTGCTGAAGAATTTGCTTCGGACTGAACTGGTGGAAACAATTCGGCTGGTTCATAGCGGCCGAAAACGAATTCCCCGCGAAATTGCCGACATGATCGCCGAGCACGCCGCTGACGATTTGATGACTGCGCGAGAGATCGAAGTCCTCCGTGGAGTTGCGAACGGCAGCTCGAACAAGATCATCGCCTCGAATCTCAATATTTCAGAGCACACCGTCAAGAATCACCTCAAAAGCATCCTTTCCAAGCTCGATGCGAACGACCGCACCCACGCGGTCACGATTGCGACTAAGCGCGGCTTCTTCGATCTGTGACGGTGGCACACGTTGAGATAAAATTGTGCTGGGATACGAGCCAAATCTAGGATGGGCGGACCGAGTGAGCCTTCAGCTTGCAGCTTTCCGCCAAAATCTCCTGGGGTTTCCCTTTGCTCCTGATTCGTACGCAAGGTTGGCAGGTATTCGCAATTCAATTTCGGTTCCGGCTTTTGGCCTGCTCCAAAGGTCAAGCTGAGCACCGATGTTCTTTGCACGCTCTCGCATGCTAACCAATCCTAAATGGCCTTCGCGGCGCCCTTCTTCGACGATACTCTGATCGATTCCCGATCCATTGTCACGAATACGCATACGTAGCTCTTTCGCCTCGTAGCTCAGTTCTGCTTCGATAGATCGCGCCATCGAATGCCGAAAAGCATTACCAATCGCTTCCTTTCCGATTCGCGATAACTCTTCGAAGATGATCGGGTGCAAGGGACGAATATTGCCGTTCACGGCCATTTTAAACTCGACGGAACGCACCTTTTGCAGTTGCTCCGCGCAATCGGCGAGAGTGGCAGGTAAATTATTCGCTTTCGAACTTACAGCATGTAAATGCACCAGCAACTCGCGCCCTTCGGCCATCACTTGATCTGATTGCTTCAGGGCTTCGTCAAACATTCGTCGTACAGGATGGCCCATATCCAGGCGGGATGCCCCTGTGTTAAAGCGCAGCAGGAGTCCTTGAATGGACTGAAAAAAAGTATCGTGCAAATCTCTGGCAATCTGTTCCCGCTCGGCGGCCCGTGCGTACATGCGTGCCCGGAGCTGCCGGGTCAATTGGGTCATTCGAAAACGAAAAACCAGCCAGAGGGAACATACGAAAGCGGCGAGGCACAAGAGCTTGAATGTCGATGTTTGCGTGAATGTCGGAGGAATCAGAAAGGCCACCGTTGTGCCCTGTTCGTTCCATACGCCATCGTTGTTACAGGCAATTACCGAAAACCGATAATTGCGAGGGGGTAGATTCGTGTAGGTAATCTCTCTGGTCGTCACCGGGCCTCGCCAGTCCGGGTCAAATCCGTCCAGTTTGTAGCGGAAACGTACGCGTTCAGGAGCCGTCAAACTAAGAGCTGTGTAACGAAACTGCAAAGTCTTCGTGTACGGCCGCAACGTGATCTTCACGTCAGTCATGTTTGAGAAGCTTCTACCATCTGCGTTCATTTCCACAATTTTCACAGGGGGTATTGTGAGATTTCGATGCAGGTGGAGAGGGTCCAGCGTGACCAATCCATCGGCGGTCGAGAACCACAATCGCCCGTCCGGTGTTCGGGTTACGACGGGAAAAGGTTCGCGTTGCCGGGGCATTGAGTGCAACCCATCACGCGCGTCCAGGAGGGTGCCTTGCAAGATGTACAATCTAGCTTCCATTACCTTATTTAGCTCTCGTGAATCGATTCTTAAGATTCCCATCGAGCCTGCTAGCCAGAAGAAGCCGTCGTCATCTTCCAGAACCCCACTCACGGAGTGTCCAGGCAAGCCGTTCTTCATGGTCAAGGTTTCAAAGTGCCCATCATCAAAGCGGTTCAGTCCCCCGTCGCTACCAACCCAAATGCGCTTTTTCGAGTCTTCGAAAATCGTATTGACTTGGCCGCCGAGCAATCCGTCTTTGGTGGTATATGTCTTAAAGATGCCGTTTTCGTACACGGCCACTTCTCCGTCCTCATATCCGAGCCACATCAGCCCGGCAGAATCATGTTGGATGATCCGGCAACGGTAGTTAGGCAGGGCAAACAAATTTCGGAAATCCGTCCAGAGGCCATCTTTTAGTCGCATTGGGCGTTCGATGCTGTCCGTGCCCCACATCGAAATCCATAAGCTTCCGTCGGTTGCTTTGCTTATTGCCTCTACCGAGCCGGGAAGACCCTGGATAGGAACCAGTGAAAGGTGGCCATCAAGGAGCTTTCCCAAACCGAATTCGCCACCCACCCAGATGGTTCTGCTATTCTCCGCGTAAAAACTCAGAATGCTCTGCGTAACACTTCGCGGCAACCGTGAAGTGGTAAACCTCGCTCCAAGATAGCGATGAATCCCTCCCTGGCTATACTCGAACATCCAGACGCTTCCATCGGCCGTGGAGCTCAGTCCAAGCAGCTGGGCATGAGTTAAGTTCCTGGGGGGAGAAAACGTGGTCACTTTGCTGTTAGTGAATCGGTCTAAACCACCTTCTGTTCCAAACCAAATGTTTCCTTCGCGATCTTGGAGACCTGAATAAACGGTATCCCCCGAGAGTCCTTCGCGATGCATAAATCTGTCGGTCAGTGGGATTTCGGTGTTGCGAAAATCGTTTAGTCGGCGCAGCCCGTTGCGGTCCAGTCCAATCCACACGGCATTGTTGCGGTCAAAGAGCACACAAAAGGGCCAATAAAGCCACTTTTGAACAATACTGATTTTTCCTGTTTCTGAAGAGATTCTGATAAACGATAGGTTGCTGGCGTCGGCCACCCAAATGGAGCCGTCCGGCGCCTCTCCCATTTGGGGAACGAAACCTATTGGTACGTGTGTTGTACGAAAACGATTCGCCCCCTTGCTAAGAGTTAGCACGGCGTTTCGACGAACCTTGTCGTCAATTAACGCGAAATCGTATCCGTCAGTTGCTACCCATACGTTTCCGCCGCGGTCCACCAGCACATACTGGGCTGCCGGCGCCAAGTACCCTTCGTTCGCTCCCATTCTTTGCCACTCGCCGTTTTCGATCTTGCCAAAGGCATACTGTCCAGCCGCCCAGATCGCACCATTGGAATCCTCTGCGATTGACAGAATCTTGCCACGTGGAGAGCCAGGCGCGGGGATGAAATTTTTTAACTGGCCCTCACTAAGTCGGCTGATCACACCAGTCGTGAACCCAATCCAGAGGCTTCCGTCGTGCGACACGCAAAGTGCCAGGACCGAGGAAGTGGGCATACGTTCCCCACCCGTTGGTTCCCATGCGAGAAAGTGAAGGCCATCGAATCGGTACAAACCAGCCTCAGTTCCCAGCCACAAATATCCGTCCGGGGTCTGCGCGATGGCACGGACTGTCCCGGGAATGCCGTCGCTCGCCGTCCACGAGGTATGTGTCAGCTGCGTGATTAGGTCGTCTGAATCAATGGCACGACATCGCGGAATTGTTCCGAAGCACAAAGTGAGAACAGTCACAACAAATAGTCTCGGCACTCGGTTGAGGATTGGCCGAGCACTAGCCACTTGTGCTTTCGGTTTCTCGTGCATTTCCGTCTGCCACCCACGTCCATGCGACGATTCGTTGCCTTCGATAATTCTAAGAAGTATACCTACGCCACCCAGCAGCGGTGGGAATCCCGGCCCTTTTCCGGCTCTTGGTGGACCTTAAGGACGAAAACCAGAATACGCGAAATCAGGAACCACTCCTAGACTTGTCCATTCATCAGCGGGCGCGCCAGAGAGCTACTCGGCTGCTAGGCGGCGCGGGCCAGTATCCCGCCAAACTTTCTCAAACGAGCAACGGTTCTTCAGACCGTCATGCATAACCACACAGCTTTAAGCTGCTCGTGGGCAAACGTCACAGCGGCCACTTGGCTGGAAAGTCGGCTTTTCGGACGAGTGTACATGGACGCTAAACGTCACTGCAGCGTTCGCTAGAGCACCTGCTTGCCGGCTTTCCGTACATCTGTCTCACGCGCCTGCGGGCAGGACTGTGAAACGCTCGCTACTCGAGAAAGCTGTCGAAGCGCATTTGGTTTTTACTTCTGCGAAAAGGCCAGTGTTAGAAATGGAAGATATGAAACAATTGGTTTGTGAAGCCCAAAGGCCGGATTCCGAGGAATCATAGAGCCTTTCCACCCAGGGTTCGAACATCGAAGATGACGACGAGAAGAGAGTTTTTCCGGCTGGCTGCCCAATCTGCGACGGCTGCGATGCTGGCCGGTAATCACAGTGCTGCGGCGGAACAGAACGATGTGCATCGAGTAAATCCGCGTCGCGGACGGCCGCTCCTCGATCTGCAACAGCGGTTTGTGGATTTGCGTTTCGGCATGTTTGTGCATTTCAACATGGCAACATTTCAGGACCGCGAATGGGGCGATCCGACGTCACCCCCTGATCTGTTTCATCCGGCCGCTCTCGACACGGATCAATGGGCCGCTGCCGCGCGGTCGGCCGGCATGACTTGGGCCTGCCTGACGACCCGGCATCACGATGGCTTCTGCATTTGGCCGACAAAGACATCGGCGGCAAGCGTAGGGCAGACATCGCATTCGACCGACGTTGTGCGGGCCTACGTGAATTCATTTCGCGGGGCAGGCCTGCGGGTGGGCCTCTATTATTCGATCCTGTCGCTGCGCGACGATATCCGCCATTTCAACATCACTCCGGCCAAGGTAAAGCTCATCAGAGATCAGCTGACGGAACTGCTCACCGGCTATGGAGAGGTCGACATCCTCGTCACTGATGGATGGGATGCACCGTGGAGCCGTATTACTTATGAAGAGGTACCGTTCCCGGAGATCTATGAGCATATCAAGAACCTACAGCCAGACTGCCTGCTCTGCGACCTAAACGCAAGTCAATATCCTTCGGGCGGACTGTACTATTCCGATGTGAAGGCGTTTGAGCAGAATGCCGGACAGAAGGTCCCTGAAGACAGCGACGTGCCGGCCCTTTCTTGTGTAACCCTTACGGACGGTTGGTTCTGGAAACAGCGGGACTCGAATGGACATCTCAAAGCGGTGACCACCGTGGTCGACGAGTGGCTTGAGCCGCTGAATCGCAGACATTGTAACTTGATTCTGAATGCTCCCCCGACTCGTGAAGGACGCCTGGCTCCAAACGTTTTGAACCGACTGGAAGAGATCGGCAAAGCGTGGAAGCATCCCGGGCCCATGGCAAAACTCCGCGAGAACGTTGTGATCACGACTCGGAACCTGGCGAAGGGCAAGCCCATTCATGCCAGCTCTTACCCGGACACCGTCGGTCCGGATGAGGCGAATGATGGTGACTTCCGATCGAGCTGGTACCTGGATGAGGGGCAAACCTCGGGCTGGTTGGAATTGGATCTGAGAAAGCAGGAGAGCTTCAACGTTGTCTCGCTGGTGGAGCCTGTCGGTAGATCGGATGACTACCCGCAGAGCCGCATTCGGAGCTATCGTTTTCAGCGCTGGAACGGCGCGAGATGGATCACTCTGACAGACGGCGAGACACCCGCACCGACGACAATTCTTCGCATTCCGCGCGTCTCATCGCAGAGGGTCCGGCTACTGTTGGAGGGCAGCAAGGAGATGCCCCACATTGCTGAGATTGGAGTGTACGACGAACCCGCATAAGCGAAGACCACGCGCCGAGTGAAATCGTGCTGGCGCAACATCAAGCCGGCTCAAATCGGGGAGCCGGGGCACACGCTTTTGTTTAGTTTGCGGTGAGGTACCTACGTCTCGGAGACAGCTTAGGGAACGGCGCAGGTGCGCAATTGCGCGGTATTGGGCAGAGCATTAAGCCGAAGAGTCACTTCTACACATAGCGCGTTTTCCATCGAAGTGGATTACTTCCGACTTGTCCGTCATCCACTCGCAATCGGCCGAAAATGATGCAGGAATTCAGTTGAGCCTGCGTTAGATCTTGAAGGGTTTTGAATTGCGGATGGGGCTATAATCCGAGAATGGCAGCCCTAGGAAGAAGCATCGAGCAGCTTCGGCAGGCGCAAGACGTTGACGCCATTCCTACTCTGGCGTGGTCCGCTCGCCCCGACGGCTCGGCTGAATTTCTCAACCGGCGCTGGTTAGAATACACCGGCCTCTCTGCGGAAGAGGTATCGGATTGGGGCTGGACTGCGGCTCTTCACACAGAAGACCGCGATAGGCTCATTGCTTTTTGGCGGCATCTCTTGGCTTCCGGCGAACCAGGCGACATTGAAGCACGTCTGCGCCGGTACGATGGAGAGTATCGGTGGTTCCTGTTCCGTGTAGAGCCTGTGCGCGACAATCACGGCAACATCTTCAAATGGTATGGCGCGAATACGGATATCGAGGACCGTAAGCGAGCCGAGGCACTACGTGCCGCCGAAAAACAGAGAAGCGCCTTTGAAGAAATTCGGAGCTCGGAAGCGAAACTTCAACAGGACGAGCGCGAACTGCGGCAACTCATAGATTTACTTTCTCAGCATGCTGTTGTAATGGATAAAGACGGCACCTTGCTTCAGGCCAACAAGAGGCTGCTTGACTACTTGGGCTTCACCTTGGAACAAATGAAAGCCTCGGGAATCGACGAGCGGATCAGGAGGGACGTTCATCCAGAGGATCTGGAGAGGTTTGAAAAGCAACTAAGTGAAGGCCTTTCAAAGCGAAGGCCCTTCGAGTTGGAGAAGCGGCTGCGCGGAAAAGATGGGCGGTATCGATGGTTCCTGATTCGTTGTAACCCGCTGCTCAATGAGAACGGAGGCGTTGTCCGGTGGTTCGGGACAGGAACGGACATTGAAGATCATAAACAGGCCGAAAATCGCCTGCGAAATGAGAACGTCGCGTTGCGCGAGGAGATCGAACGCTCTTCGATGTTTGAGGAGATCGTTGGCTCCTCCGAAGCGCTTAGGCGAGTGCTGGCTCAAGTGTCGAAAGTGGCGCCTACGGATTCGACAGTCCTGATTTCGGGAGAAACTGGAACGGGAAAGGAGCTGATCGCTCGCGCCATACATAGCCGGTCTAATCGCTCGTCGCGAGCTTTCATTCGAGTAAATTGCGCGGCTATTTCGCCTTCACTCATTGCCTCGGAACTGTTCGGGCACGAAAGGGGTTCCTTCACGGGGGCGCATCAGCGGCGTCTCGGACGCTTTGAATCGTCCGACGGCGGAACGATTTTTCTGGATGAGGTCGGTGAAATACCGCCAGAGACTCAACTAGCTTTGCTACGAGTTCTCCAGGGGCACGAATTCGAACGAGTAGGTGGGAACCAAACGATTCCAGTTGATGTGCGAGTGCTCGCGGCGACAAATAAGGATCTGCGCGCGGCCGTAGCTGACGGCACGTTCCGTCAGGATTTGTTCTACCGCCTGAACGTTGTCCCGATTCAAGTGCCGGCACTTCGTGATCGGGTTGATGACATCCCGTTGTTAGTGGAATACCTGGTGGACCGCTACGCTAAGAAGGCCGGTAAGCGAATTCGTAGTGTGAGCAAGAACACTCTGAATTTGTTCCAAGGATATGACTGGCCCGGTAACATTCGGGAATTGCAAAACGTCGTCGAACGCGCCGTGGTGCTTTGCGAAGGGGAGATATTTTGTGTCGATCCAAGCTGGCTCGCGCCAGCGTCCTCAAGTCGGACGTCCCCCAATGAGCCTACGCTGACCATTCCCTTGGTCACGGACCTCGCGGAACGGGAGAGGGCGATGATCGAAAACGCACTGCGCGAGGCTGAGGGCCTGATTTCGGGTCCCGCTGGCGCTGCGGCGAAGCTAGGCGTACCCAGACAGACGCTTGAATCCAAGATCAGGAAACTCGGAATTAACCGGCATCGCTTCAGAACATCCTAGTCCCCAGGGCCTTATTTCGGTCAGAAGCCAGTTTTTAGACTTCTCTCTCAATCCCGCGCAGCGCGCCTCTTCGATACGCCCGCCCCAAACGGGATTTGCGCGACCCAGCCCCAAAGACGATGCTGAATTTTCAGCAAACGCTGAAATTGGAGCCTGACTTCCAAAGATAAAGACAAATACCTCAACTGATTGCGAGTGGCACTGATATTGCCAGTCTCAAATTCGTATGAATCAAAATGCAGAAAGGATCGACAAGGTAAAATTTGGACCTTGGGCCATCGTAACGGGTGCCTCCTCAGGGATCGGAAGAGAATTTTCAAGACAACTTGCCGCGAACGGCTTAAACATCGTATTAGTCGCCAGGAGTCTCGAACTGCTTAAGAAGTTGGGACAGAATCTCGAGAAAGAGTTTGGCGTACAGTGCCGGGCGGTTCAAGTGGATCTCAGCGATGAAGATTTTATGGGTACGGTCAAGGAAGCCACGCAGGATCTCGATATCGGTCTTGTCGTCTCAAATGCCGGCACCGGAAATCCCGGTTCTTTTATCAAAAAGAATCGAGATGATTTGCTGATAGATGTGAGACTCAGTGTGACGGCCCACCTGGAGTTGTGTCACCACTTCGCGCCTATCCTCGTGAAGCGCGGACACGGCGGGATTCTTCTCGTTGGAGCGATGGGAGCCAGTCACGGGGTTCCCTATATGGCGAATAGTGGTGCGGCTAAGGCGTATGTTTCGGCGTTAGGTCAAGCCCTTCACTTCGAATTGAAAGACCAGGGAGTTCATGTGACGGTCCTAACTCCCGGCTTTGTCGATACCCCCGTGATTCCCAAGCTCCTCGAAGACCCTAGAGCGCTTCCGATGAAGCCGATGTCTGCCGAAAGATGCGTGACAGAGGGGCTCGAAGCGCTGCAAGCCAATCGCGTTGTATACATTCCAGGCCTACTCAATCGAATCTTGAATCGTCTCGTTCCTCCGTCGGTAGCTCAAAAGATGGAGGCAAGAATGCTGAAAAAGTAGCAGCAAGAGTTTTCCCGCGCGTGCCAAATTCCAAAAATCAGTTCCTCTTCGAAGCGCCCCGCCGCGACGGGATTCGGCGCGACCAGCCCCAAAAACGATGCTGGATTTTCAGCAAACGCTGAAATTGCGGCCTGACTGAAAAAGCTAAAGACAAATAGCTCAACTGATTGCGAGTGGCGATGAGATTGCCATTCTGTGAGGCGTGAGTCGTCCTACAGGTCGAACGTGACCTTCAAGATTGAAAAGCACCGCGATCGGCACAGCACGACGATTCGACTCATAGGCCGGATGCGGGCGGATCACTTATTCGAGTTGGAGAAGCAGATAAGCGAGAGCGAATCGAAGATCGCGCTGGATCTGGAGGAACTTGACTTGGTCGACGTCGAGGCAGTTCGCTTCCTGGGAATGTGCGAAACACAAGGGGTCACACTGCTAAACTGCTCGGCCTATATACGGGATTGGATCGGGAAAGAGCGAAATTAAAGGAATAGGAGAAAAACAATGCCTACGAAACCGGAAGGAAAGGTTGCACTTGTTACGGGCGCACTGACCGGCATCGGTCGCGCCGCCGCAATAGCCTTTGCGCAAGAAGGGGCAAAGGTTGTCGTGTCAGGTCGCCGAGAAAAAGAAGGACAAGAGTTAGCTGCCGAGCTCCAGGCGCTCGGAGCAGAAGCCATTTTTGTTCGTACTGACGTCCGCAATGATGACGACGTGCGTAAGCTCGTCGATCAAACGGTTAACCGATTCGGGCGCCTGGATATTGCAGTCAATAACGCTGGGACGGAAGGCACACCCGGCCCGGTGACGGAACAAACTGCCGAGAGCTACGCCGCGACGTTCGACACAAATGTACTCGGCACGTTGTTGAGCATGAAGCACGAGCTGCGGGTGATGCTGCGACAGGAGAGCGGCAGCATCGTCAATGTCTCGTCCGCCTATGGAAGCATCGGCGCTGCTGGGGCATCCGTTTATGTAGCCAGCAAACATGCAATCGAAGGACTGACAAAATCCGCCGCACTGGAAGTCGCGGGCACTGGGGTTCGAGTAAATGTAGTCGCTCCGGGCACTACCGACACGGGCATGCTCACCCGCTTCACCAGCACGGACAAAAATAAAGCGGCGCTCGTCTCAACGGTACCGCTCAAGCGTTTGGCAACACCGGAGGAGATTGCTCATGTGATCGCCTTTGTGGCTTCGGCAAATGCGTCGTACATGACTGGCGCCTCGATCCCGGTGGATGGAGGGATGATCGCGGACTAATTCTAGGCCGCCGGATTTATGAATGGCCGGTATTTCCAAGAGTGCGAAATCCGATTGCAATCGCCGCGACGAACGAAGGTAGGTACCCAATGCCAGACGTATTGAAGAAACTCAGCATCTCTTCCGAGTTAGCACTGAAGATGGTGAACGCAGCAGTGGCAAAAGCCAAAGAGCTTGGCGTTGCCGAGAATGTAGCGATTCTGGATGATGGCGGCAACGTAAAGGCTTTTATCCGTATGGACGCAGCCCCTGTCCCAACCATCGAAATGGCCCAGAACAAAGCGTACACAGCTCTGCTCGGCGTCTCTACACAGGATTTCTTCAACTTTATCCAAGGCGACCCGTCGCTTTTGGCCGGCATTCCCTCGCTCTCGCGCATTGCGGCGTGGGGTGGAGGGTTTCCCATCAAGGTGGATGGCGAAATTGTCGGGGCGATCGGGGTGAGCGGAGCGCCCACGGTGCAGAACGACATCGACTGTGCGAGCGCGGCCCTGGCGGTCGTATCCGATGGATGGTTGGCGGCTTGAACCCTAATTTCGAAACGGAAAGACGAGATGTTGAGACGTGGCTGCATACTTGATTTCAGACATAACGGTTCGCGATCGCGCAGCTTTTGAGGTCTATCGAACGCGCGCAGCAAAGGCGATCCATGCCTACGGCGGCCGATATCTTGCACGCTTGGGAGAAGTGAAGGTGCTCGAAGGATCGTGGAATCCCAACATGATTGTGGTCGTCGAGTTTCCAAGCTTGGAACAGGCTCGTGCGTGGTATCGCTTAACTGAGTACGCATTCGCCCTCGAGGTGCAAGACAAAGCGCTCAGCCACAATCTCATTCTCGCTGATGGGGTGAACCAACCTGCCGCCGTGAAATGACACCGGGATATGAGCCGCGCACGAGAGGGTGCCACCGGATTCAACTGACTGCAAGGGGGGTTAGACAGAATGACACTTCGAGGCAGAACCGCGTTGGTTACCGGAGCATCAAGAGGAATTGGCCGCGCTATCGCATTCGCACTTGCCGAGGCCGGTGCGCATGTTCTGGCTCACTATGGCCGTTCCGCGCAGGATGCGGAATCTCTCGTCGCTGACATTCGATCGAAAGGAGGAGCTGCGGACGCGATCCGCGCGGATCTCGGAACTCGGGAGGGAGCAACCCTACTGGCAAAAGAGGTTCGCCCAATTGTCGGCAATCGATTGGATGTGCTTGTGCTCAACGCCGGAATCAGCAAGGTGGCACGCATCGCGAATTATACGGTCGAGGATTTTGACAACCTCTTCGTGACGAATGTGCGGAGTCCGTTCTTTCTGGTGCAGCAACTCCTTCCAACTCTAGACCAAGGCTCGAACATCATCGCGATTTCTTCTCTTGGAGCCCGCGCCGTAGTTGGTACGCCCGACTTGGACAAGCCTTCAATCCTTGCCTACGCGGCAACAAAGGGGGCGATAGAAGCGCTTGTCAAGAACTGGGCATCGATTCTCGGTCCACGGGGCGTCCGCGTAAATGCAGTCGCGCCCGGTGTAATCGACACCGATATGTCCAGTTTTGCGAAGACCGAGGCAGGTCGTGAAGTGACGCTTGGAATGCAGGCGTTGAAACGAATCGGCAAGCCGGAAGACGTGGCCGATGTGATCGTGTTCCTTGCGTCCGACAAGGCGCGATGGATTACGGGGACGAGTATTCCAGTGGATGGGGGATCGAAACTTTAACAGTCTTGCGGCGGTTTCGGTCATTCGAGTCGAAAACGGAGCATTTTCATGCTGGATTCTGCCAACTTAGCCACGTAAGGCCACTCGTACGATAGTTTGCCACTGGGCTCCGGAGTGGGAGGCCCATTTTCGTACTCCCCCTGCTTCGCGAAAATAAAACTCCGGGTTGTCCAATTCAGAGCGTTCTCGAAAATGACTTTGTCGTCGCTGCAGGCACAGGCACCGCGCATGATTTTATCCCGGCGCCGCAATTGTGCGCATGAAGACACGGGTATACACTCCCCCCTCACCTTTCAATTTATTAGGATGTCGGTTGGGGACTATGACAAAGACATTTGCTGGCATGGGGACAAAAACGTTCGCTGCTGCAGCTGCGTTGTTGGTGTTGGTCTTGCCGTTGTTCGGAACATCGTATTACCCGAAACGCCTAAACGATCCCAAGGCCGTTTACTTATCCAGTGAAGACTTCCCGGTGAAAGGGGATGGAGTCGTTGACGATTCGGCTGCGATACAGCAGGCGATAAACAAAGTTCAAGAGACGAGGCAACAAGGAATCGTGTTTGTTCCTGCCGGCCGATACCGGGTCACAAAAACCATCTACATCTGGCCCGGAATCCGGTTGATCGGATTCGGCGCCCAGCGCCCGACATTTGTTCTCGCCGCCAACACGCTGGGCTTTCAGCAGGGTCCCACGTACATGTTTTTCTTCGCGGGTGGGCGACCTACCGGAGATGCCCCTCCGCCGGATGCAAGCCCCGGCACGTTTTATTCGGCAATGAGTAATATCGACATCGAGATTCAAGACGGCAATCCAGGCGCGGTAGGCGTACGCGCGCATTACGCGCAGCATTGCTATTTAGCTCACATGGATTTTCGGATCGGCTCCGGGCTCGCAGGGATTCACGATGGCGGCAACGTCGCGCAAGATGTTCATTTTTATGGCGGGCAATACGGAGTGTGGACCAGAAAGCCTTCGCCCGGATGGCAATTCACTCTGATTGACGCCACGTTTGAAGGGCAGAGGGCCGCGGCAATTCGGGAACACGAAGCCGGCTTGACGCTCATTCGCCCCCAGTTCAAGAACGTTCCTACGGCGATCGCCATCGACCCCAGCTATTCCGACGAACTTTGGGTCCGCGATGGACGGATGGAAAACGTCAACGGCCCCGCGGTGATCATTAGCAATGAAAAAAGTGCGCGGACTGAGATCAATATGGAGAACGTCGTTTGCCGGAATGTTCCGCTTTTTGCGGCTTATCGGGAAAGCGGAAGGCAGGTCGCGGGGCCCTCAGGAATATACCAAGTGAAGACCTTTTCGCACGGGCTTCACTATGAGGATATCGGCGCGGTGCCGGCGATTCAGGATGTGTATGAGACGACTCCGTTGAGTGCGTTGCCTGAGCCGGTTAAGTCCGACATTCTGGATTTGCCGCCCATGGACACGTGGGTGGATATCACGTCGCTCGGTGCGAGGGGCGACGGCGCGGCGGACAATACAGAGGTGCTGAGGAAAGCGATCGACGAGCACCGGGCCATTTATTTTCCCACAGGCCAATATCGAGTGACCGACACGATTACGCTGAAGCCAGACACGGTGCTCATCGGCTTGCACCCGAGCGTAACGCGAATATTTCTGGCTGATTCGACTCCCGCGTTTCAAGGTGTCGGAAGCCCGAAGCCGCTGCTGGAAACTCCGGAGGGCGGGAGAAATATCGTGACGGGCATCGGACTTTACACGAACGGCATTAATCCGCGTGCAGTCGCCGCGAAGTGGATGGCCGGCGCAAATTCGATGATGGATGACGTACGCTTCTTGGGCGGGCACGGCACCATTGATCCAAACGCAAGCGCGGCGGAGAATCGTCAAATCTGGACACGGATCTATAACAACACGCATACGGCGGATTCAGACATAAACCGTCGATGGGATGGGCAGTACCCGAGCCTGTGGGTCACGGGCGGGGGAACCTTTGTCGACATTTGGACGCCCAGCACATTCGCGCAAGCAGGTTTGTACATTTCAAATACTTCTACAGAAGGCAGAGTCTACGAACTCTCTAGCGAGCATCATGTGCGCAACGAAGTCGTTCTCGACCATGTTTCGAATTGGCGGATCTATGCGCTTCAGACAGAGGAGGAGCGCGGCGAAAGTGGGCTCGCTTTGCCGCTGGACATTCGCGATTCGAGCAACATTACGGTGGCCAACCTCCACATGTATCGTGTTGTCAGCAGTTATCAGCCGTTTCCATACGCCATTCGAATCAGCGGTTCGAAGGACATACGGCTGCGCAACGTGCATTGCTACACGAACAGCAAAGTTCCTTTCGAAGATCCCGTTTACGACCAGACTCACAATGCTGAACTGCGACAACCGGAGTTCGCGTGGTTAACGCTCTCGGGCAATGCACCTAGAGTCGAAGCGAGAAAGCCTTCGCCCGTTCTCGTTGACGGCGCTCGAGTCGAGAAGCTGACGGACGGATTCTTTAACATTTCCGGCGGGGCCGTTGACCGCGCGGGAAATCTCTATTTCGTCGATGCCGGAAAGCAGACGATCTATCGCTGGTCGGTGGCGAACAGCCAATTGTCCGTCGTGCGCGATAATGCGCTCGATCCGGTTCAGCTGTTTTTCGATAAGGCCGGCGACCTGATCGTGATTTCTTATGCGAGCAACGGAACTGTTTATAGCTTCAAACCAGACTCGCGAGACGACGAGATTACGCTGCTGAAAGCAGAGCCAGCGGTTGCGCGTCCCGGAATGACGCCTGTCCTGCCGGTGGATTACTGGAGAAACGAGAACGATTTCCTCAAGACAATTTCCACGCACAAGCCTTTTCAGTTCGTCTCGCCGGACGAAACTACTTTCCTGCCCGCCAGCGAAGATTTTGTAACGGGGAAGCTCTATTACGGCACCAAATTGAATGACGAGCTTCGCGCGTTTGGCATGGCCCCTGCTGTCGAGGGTCAGCCTTTCTACGTTTCGAATGAATCGGAAGAAAAAACCTATGTCGGCACGGTCGATCCGGACGGCACCATCTCCAACCTGCGGCTCGTTGCGGAACAGGGTGGCGAAGGCTTGGCGCGGGATGAAAAAGGCAACCTCTATATCGCAGCGGGGCAAGTGTACGTTTACAGTCCGGCCGGCGATTTGATCGACACGATCGAAGTACCGGAGCGGCCAATGCAATTGTTGTTCGGGGGCGCCGGCGGAAATACTTTGTTCATTCTTTCGCCGACGTCTTTGTATGCGGTTCAGGATCGTTATAAGGGCTTCTCGTTAAGCCACTGAAGAAGCAAACGCCGGCGAGATTCGGCGCGGCAAGCGGGCGACGAAGGATTCGTGAAATCTCTGACCCTACAAGAAGTTCAATCGTCCCTCCGGGACTCGTGCTGAGTTTTTGATTAGCGGTCCCGGGCATTCCGCTTCGCTCTTCTGCATGCCAGAGTTTGAATCATCAAACCCTGAAACCCGCCGGGCTAAGTACAATCGCCGCTCCGCGTCTTCCATTTGCTCGTTTGAAGCACGGCACTCGAGAACGCAATCCTGCCGGCTACCGCAATGCCACAGGCACCGCGCGTGATTTTATCCGGCTTCTCGCCGTCGAACTGCACTGAAGAGAGTTAGAGAAAATCGGCTTGCCAGACTTGCCAATTAAGAGCCCCGTGAAAACAGCTAAGTGATTGTGGCGCCTTGCCTTAGCTTGTTTCCCCCACAGTTCGCAATGAGGAGGTCGCCGGTTCGATCCCGGTCTCGTCCACCAAACTACTTTGCTTTGCCAAAGCCAGATCCTCCTTCCGGCTTTCGGCGTTATGAGACCGGAAGAGTTGGTCTTTATTCTGGCGAATTCCGCAAGGCGCGGGATTCGCGAGCCGTCGGTCCTCGATTACATTCGGAAGCTCAGGGAAAGCGATCTTCCCCCGCAGCCGTTCTCCATCCCGGCGAGCAGGACGCTCGATGATTCGTGTTGCAGTTGAAGCGAGGGCACGCCAACTGCTCTGGCACTTCAACGAGTAGCGCGTTTTTCGTCCAAATGGATTGCCTCTGCCTGTCCGCAATATCGGTTGAGCTTCAGAAGCCTCAGGGCAGAAACTGTTGTAGTCGCAGCTAAGGTAGGGCGGCGACCTTGAACTGCCTTACGTATTGCATCTGACGGCGCAAATAGAGTTCTCGTTCTACGAGAGGTATTTCAATCCTTAAGATCCGCAAACCTAGTTTGAATCAACCACAGCATGACACCAAAGATCATCGCGGTCGAGACCCCGAACAGAAGCATTCCATTTGCTGTTTCAAGGGGACCCAACAACCTCCAAGAAGGCGTCATGATGAGATCACCGTAACCCAAGGATGTGTAATTCACTGCGGAGTGGTAGAACGCGGTTCCGAAGTCTGAAAATTCTCCGCAGATCATGAACAATACCGCCCAAAATGCGATCTCTAGGAGGTGCGTGAGAGACGCGTAAATCACCACACTAGCAAAAATCCCCAGATCGGCCCAGGGCGTGCTGACATGACCGCGCCTTCTTTCACGGCGAACAAGGTTGACCGTAGCCCTGAGTGGCACCAGAAAAATAATGATCGTGAAGACTAGAGCGACCAGGCTGAGCCCAAGGGGCGCAAGGACGGAGATGCGGTGGCTTTGTATCATGCTGCTGTCCAGAACCCCTACTCTTCTCTTGCAGTTGCTGACATGCTTGCATCACTCCGAGGTCACGTGAAACGAACGGTTCATTGCCCGGATGTCACGATTCTCGAAAACCCGGTTTTCGCGCGCCGCTGTTTTCTGGACGACGACGTTCACCATGGCACGAGCCAAGTCGTCGGCCTGAATCACCTGATTGGGGAACAGCATCCGAAACGCAGGATAGATCGCGTGCATGAGGCGGTAGGTGAAGTTCGGCTCCTTCCGGGGCTCCACGGGGTAGATGTAGGCAGGCCGGAAGACGTACACGCGCGGGAAGCCAGCCGCGAGTAGAGCGCTCTCAGCCTCTCCCTTATAGCGCGCGAAAGAAATCCGGCTTCGGCCGGTCGGGTCCGCGCCACTCCCACTCAGGAATGAGAACGCCGCTTCGGGACTGCTGGCGTGGAGAACTCGTGCGAACTCGACGGTGTAGTCCACGGTTATCGTGCGAAGCTCGGCATCCGTCACCGCCCCGGTATAGGCACCAAGGCAAAAGACCGCTGCGTCCTGAGCCGAGAGCACCTCCGCGAGCGGGGAACACTCCGCGAAATCTTTATGCAGAACCTCGTTTAGCTTGGGGTGCGAGACGCCGAGGTTCTTGCGTCCGATAGACGTCACTCGTTCGACTGAGTGGTGTGCTAGCGCATAGCGAAGCGCGTATCCGCCGACCATTCCAGTCGCGCCCACAATTACAAGACGTATCGGGCCCGCCATTGATTGCATTACCTAACACCTTCAACAATGAGTCCGTGATAGATCGCCCCGTCGTTGCGGTGCTTGGCGACTCTTTGGTAGGCCTCGCTGTAATACCAATCCTTTGCAGCTTTCACGTTCGGGAATTTCGCAATGACGATTCCCTCAATCGGATCACCTTCAAGGACTTCGTGCTTTCCATAGGCTACGAGCACTTCGATGGGATGCCCCTTCATCGTTGCTTGGATTCCAGTCCAATATTTGTCGAGCTCTTTTTGATCGATGGTTTTAATTCTCGTGAATACAACGTATGCAGACATGATCGATCTCCTGCTCTGTTAATCGATTACAGTAGCCATTCGGTTCCTCTATTATGACATTGCGCGCTCATCGATCCAGTCGACATAGAGCAGGCGCTCGGCGAACAGCCACGCGCCCTCCATCTTCACGAAGGTATCGAGGTAGCGGAGCGAGGCGACCATCAAGCGGCGTTTGCCGCCGTCGACCGTGACATGATGCGCGAGGCAGTAGGCTTCGCCGGTAGCTCTATCCTTCGTCAGGGTGAAGATTGTGCTCTGTCCAACGAAGTGCGTCGTAGCGTCGTACTTGTTCAAGTCTGCGAAGACCGGAGAGAGCGCCTCGCGCGAATGGAGCTCCTGTACAGGAGTCGGATCCTTGGCATTCATGTACACCACGAAGTGCGTGCCGGCGGTAAAGAGAGACATTTGACCCTTGGCATCCCGACGATCGGCGCAATGTGCGTAAGATTCGACGAGTTCCCGGATCGCAAGGCGGTCCGCGACTTCAGCTGGTGAGATGTTTACGTGTTTGCTCATTTGTGGATCTCCATCCGTTCGTGCATTCCGATCGCCTTCTCATTGGAGGACGACGACCTTTGCTCTGCTAAACGCAGCGCTTAGGCACTTCTTAGGGACCGATATCTTCAGTTCCCATAGTGAGCTCTGTTTCTTAGACTATTGTTCGAAAACTGGTGGCGGACCGCTGACACGGCGCCACTTCAATCGAACATTTACCTCCACGCGATTGGCGATCTTGATGAAAGGGATGCCGCTCGTCATGCCGTACTCTTTCCGATCAAAAGCCATGATGCCGTCGAGAGTGCCGGTGGGTGTTCCTTTGCTATCGCTCGTGAGAGTGAGTTTCTCCGTCTTGGTAACGCCGCGAATGGTGAAGTTACCCTCGATGTCAAAAGTGTTTGGGCCGGTCTGAATGATTTTGGTCGATTTGAAAGTGATTAAAGGAGATTCTTTTGCGTTAAAGAAATCCTTACCCTTCAACTTGTTGTCCTTCATATGGCTTCCGGTGTTGACGCTCTCGGCTTCAATCTCAATGTCTAAAACAGCGCTCCTGACGTCCCTCGACGAAAACTTAATGCTTGAGTTCCACTTCTCAAAAATGCCTTTGATCGAAACAGAGGACTCGACGCCAAATTTGATACTACTTTCGGTAGGCGTAACTTCGTAGGTCGGAACCTGTGCATAGCTTGCTCCCGGTGACGCGAGAAAAGCCGTCAGGCACGCGGCGGACGCTAGCACGTAGCGAATTAGTGCGCTCAGGCGACTTCGTTCATTGCCTCTCCGTGACCAATTCCCGTTAGCTGTAAACATGTATAGACTCCCTCGTTCACTTTTCTCCGTAAGAACGGGTCATTCAAGGATGGCTTTTGGCTCAAGAAACGCCTCAATGCCGTATTTGCCATATTCGCGGCCGACACCGGAGTATTTGAACCCGCCCCAGGGTGCCTGCGGATCGTCGGTCATGTTATTGATCACGACGCGGCCGGCTTGCAGCTGAGCCGCCACGCGGCGTGCGCGCTGGATGTCAGTCCCCAAGACGGCGGAGTGGAGACCGAATTTGGAGTCGTTGGCAATGCGGATCGCTTCGTCCTCGGAGTCGTAGACGATCACACTGAGCACGGGGCCGAAAATCTCTTCCTGGGCGATGGTCATTTCGTTCTTCACATTGACGAACACCGTGGGCTTCACGAAGTAACCTGCTTCGAGACCCTTCGGATGGCCTTCTCCGCCGACCAGCACCTCCGCGCCTTCTTCAATGCCTTTCCGAATGTAGGATTCCACGCGCTCATACTGTTTTTGCGACACCATTGGTCCAACCATAATGTTGGGATCGGCCGGATCGCCGACCGTGAAGGCCTGCATCGCATCCCGGATCGCCCGCTTCACCTCGTCAAGGCGGCTCCTGGGCACGAGAAGCCGCGTTCCGGCTGCGCAAGCTTGACCACTATTCATAAAGGCCAAGGTAAGAGCCGCTGGAATGGCCTCATCGAGCGCAGCATCATCCAGCAGGATTGTGGGCGACTTCCCACCCAGTTCGAGCGTTATACGCTTCATCGTGGTGGCGGCATCCCGCATGATGGCTTCACCCACGGCCACTGAACCCGTGAACGAAATCTTCGCGACGTCGGGATTGCGCACGAGCTCAGCGCCGACGACAGTGCCCAGGCCCGTCACCACATTGAAAACACCCTTGGGTAGCTCGGCAGCATTCAGAGCCTCAACCATCACCCGGGTCTGCAGCGAGCTCATCTCGCTCGGCTTGATGACGACCGTACAACCAGCCGCGACCGCCGATGCCAGCTTCAGGCAAATGAATAGCGCATTCGCATTCCACGCCGTAATCAGGCCGGCAACACCGACCGGCTCCAGCGTCACCGTCGTCTTGCCCCAGCTTTGTGTCAACGGAAGCTCTTGAAGCCCCTTCTCGGCCGCTGCGAAGGCGTTGACGCCCGACTCCACAATAAGCCGGGCGAACCGGGCGACTCCGCCGTACTCCTCAATCATCACAGCCGTTAAATCGTCGATGCTGGCTGAGACGGCCTTATGTAGCTGGCGCAAATAACGCGAGCGCTCTTGCTTTGTTGTCCGGCCGAAACTGGCGAATGCACGCTTAGCTGCAGCAATAGCTCGTCGCGTATCTTCTTCGTCTCCCAGCATGACGCGGCCAATCACTTGTCCGTTGGCCGGCTTGATGATGTCCATGACCTCGCGGCCATGGGATTCAACGAATGCTCCATCGATGTAGTGCGTCGTGATCGTTTTAATCTTCTCGCTCTTCATGATTGCTTTCATCGCGTTTTCTCCTTGTGTGAGAATCTCAGTCAAAACGAAGTGACGACGCGCGCGAACGAGCTCTATGGTCATCAATGCAAAAGCAGTTCCAGGGCAATCTCCGGCCACTGCGCTAAATCACTGGATAGCTGGCACTTATTGCGGGAGAGAATTTGTTTGTGCGTGACGTGGAATCGTCACTGTCCATCCGCTGACAGCTCAGCGGGACATCCCGGCGGTGAGCAAGTTTGGCGGTATAGTTCTGTCACAGTGTGCCGCGGCGTGTGTCTAACTCATCAGAGGAGACACAAACATGAGCGTGAAGGAACTGCAAGCCTTAACACAGAAGTTCGCCGATGCCTTCGATCAGCGCGACCTCAAGCCTGCCATAGAGATGCTTGCCGAGGACGTAG
>CAWAIG010000008.1:0-834005 GCA_963782135.1 uncultured Acidobacteriota bacterium | reverse complement strand
GAAAACGGACGCTGGTAGCGTCGAAAACGTGGAGCAACGACTGGGAGAGGAGCGGTCAGCTCAGGCAGCTCTTGACGAAGCCGAGGCGCTTGTCCGTGATGCGAAGTTCGATCTCGACCATACGCGCATCCTCGCTCCGTTCTCCGGACGAATCGGCACGCACCTCGTTTCGGTGGGAAATCTCATCTCCGGTAACCGCGGAGGTGGAAACGCTACGACACTTCTGGGTGTGATCGTCTCCCTCGACCCGATCTATCTGAATTTCGATATGAGCGAGGCGGATTACCTCACTTTCCAACGCGAACGCACATCGCAGAAGGCTGCTCTTGCAAACAAGGTCGAAGTCTCTCTCGGAGACGAAGCGCGCTTCACACGGCAAGGTATTCTGAACTTCGTCGACAACACGCTCGATCGTTCCAGCGGAACGATTCGCACTCGCGCAACCGTACCCAACCGAGATCTCTTCTTGACCCCTGGTGCATTCGGCCGCGTTCGAATCAATTTGTCGACTCCAAGGCAGGTCCTGCTCGTCCCAGACGCTTCTGTCGCAGCGGATCAAACCGATCGCGTGGCCTTGGTTGTCGGCCCGGATGATGTGGTTAAAGCGAAGAAAGTTCAAACCGGTGGGCTGCGTTACGGCCTCCGCGTCATCTACTCCGGGCTTAATTCTTCGGACCGAGTCATCGTAGGCGGCGGTCCCACGGTTGCACCCGGGACCAAAACGCTACCGCGGGACGAAGCGATCGTTCTCGGCTCGGACGAAGGGCAGAACTGATACCGGCCATGAAACTGACTCACTTTTTCATTGATCATCCGCGATTCGCAATAGTCCTGAATGTGTTTATTGTCCTGGGCGGTTTGGCAACGATGTTCAGCCTACCGATTGCGCAGTACCCCAATATTGTTCCTCCGACGATCCAGATCACAACGCTCTATCCCGGCGCTTCAGCAGATACAATCGCCCGCACTGTCGCGACGCCACTTGAGCAGGCAATCAATGGTGTGGAAAGCATGGAGTACATCAGCAGCCAGTCGACTGGAAACGGCCTGCTTACGATCACGGTCATCTTCAAAATTGGGAGCGACCCGAACGTCGATTTGTTGCTTACACAGAGCCGCGTTCAAGACACTCTTTCGCGCCTTCCACAGCAGGTGCAATTGCAGGGCGTGCAAGTCAAGAAGACCATCGACGACCTGTTGCTCGGCGTCCATGTGTATTCTCCGGACGGCTCTCGCAGCCCGGAATACTTGTCGAATTACATGATCCACATCCGCGACGAGATCGCGCGCCTTCCCGGTGTTTCGGATTACCAACTCTTCGGCGATCGGCAATACGCGATGCGTATCTGGATCGATCCGGACAAAGCAGCTTCTTATAACATCAGCGCGAGCGAGATCCTGGCTGCGCTTCGCGCACAAAACGCCCAGGTCTCTGCGGGCGTGCTCAATCAGCCGCCGGTGCTGACCAAAGCTGCCTATCAGCTCAACGTGGAGGCGTTAGGCCGGCTGACTTCTCCCGACCAATTTGCCGACGTGATCGTGAAGTCTGATGGACAAGGGCGTCTGACGCGAATTCGCGACATTGGTCGGGTCGAGCTGGGGTCCGCAAATTACAGCTCGATTGCTTATGCGGACAGGTATCCAGGTGCTCCTTGGTTTGTGGTACCGACTCCAGAAGCGAACGTTGTCGAACTCGAGCATGCGATCTGGAAGAGAATGGCCGAGCTTAGAAAAACCTTCCCGCCCGGCGTGGACTACATCGTCATCTACGACCCCACCACATTCGTGAGCCAATCAATCCACGAAGTCGTGGTTACGGTGTTTATCGCGATTTTCCTCGTCGTCTGCGTCGTGTTCCTGTTTCTTCAAGACTGGAGAGCCACGATCATTCCCGTCGTCGCGATTCCGGTCTCGCTGATTGGCGCGTTCACGATCCTGAATATATTTGGCGGTTCGATCAATAACCTGTCCCTGTTCGGCCTCGTACTTGCCGTCGGCATCGTCGTGGATGACGCGATCGTGGTCGTCGAAAACGTCGAACGCAACATGTCGCGAGGTTTGTCTGCACGCGACGCTGCCCACGAAACAATGACTGAGGTATCGACCGCTCTCATTGCGATCGCCCTGACGCTGTGTGCAGTCTTCATTCCCGTCGCTTTCATCTCCGGTATCCCCGGCCTGTTCTTCAAACAATTCGCCATGACCATCGCTGGATCCACAGTGATCTCATGCTTCGTCTCGCTCACTTTGAGCCCCGCTCTGTGCGCGATCCTTCTGAAGCCCCACCCACCGGGAGACACGCATTGCGCGCCGACTGATCTGGCAAAAATCCTTCATCCGTTTTTTTGCCGCTTCAACAAGGCTTTTGAGTGGCTGTCCAACAGCTACGGCAAAATGACGAGCCGCTTCGTCCGGATCACCGGCGTGATTTTCGTCATTTATCTCATCTTCATTGGGCTGACCGGATTCCAGATGTCCCGGATGGCCACCGGGTTCATTCCCCAGCAGGACATCGGTTATCTTGCCGTCGTAGCTCAACTGCCGCCAGGCGCCAGCCTCGCGCGCACGGATGAAGTCGTGCGCAAAGTGAACGAAATCACGCTGAACACTCCGGGAGGTCGTCACACTTCACCGGTCGCGGGACTCGATGTAACCACGAACACCATAGCTCCGAATGTCGGTACCGTTTTTACGTCGCTGCCGTCGCTTTACGGGGAACACTTAAAGGGAGTCAACGCTGCGTCCATGGTCGCGACGTTGCGTCAAAAATTCGCCGGCTTCAAGGACGCGAACATCCTTGTCGTGAATCCGCCAGCGGTCAAGGGACTCGGTTCGGCTGGCGGATTCAAGATGATGCTTGAAGATCGCGGAGGGCTGGGGCCGCAAGCCCTTGCCGACGCAACAAACAAACTCGTCGCCGCGGCAAGGAAAGATCCTACGTTTGCAGCGGTCTTCACTCTCTATAACGCGGGCTCTCCGAGCATTTATGCGGACATCGATCGCGAAAAGGCAGAGAAGCTGGGCCTTTCGACCACCGACGTATTCTCGACTCTTGAGTTGTACATGGGCTCGCAGTACGTGAACGATTTCAACTTTTTGGGGCGGACGTATCCGGTGTTCGCACAGGGAGATCAGGAATTCCGTCAAACCTCCGACGAAATGGCTCGGCTCAAGGTTCGCAACGCGACCGGCGAAATGGTGCCGATAGGTGCGGTTGCATCCTTCAAAAACAAGACAGCGCCGTACCGAGTGCCACGTTACAACCTCTATCCCGCTTCGGAAGTGATGGGTGAAGCGGCGCCCGGTATTTCATCAGGAGCCGCGCTGGATCGTATCGCTCAGCTCGCCACCGAAAATCTCCCTCCAGGCATCACTTTCGAATGGACGGACCTTGCCTACCAGCAGGCCAAAAAGGGCATTCCCACGGTAGCGATCTTTGCCGCGTCTGCACTGTTCGTCTTCCTGGTCCTCGCGGCGCAGTACGAAAGCTGGAAGATTCCATTGGCGATCGTGTTGATCGTGCCGATGTGTTTGCTCGCGGCAACTACGGGGCTGAACATTCGGACGATGCCAATCGACATTCTGGCGCAGATCGGCTTTGTTGTGCTCTTGGGACTCGCTGCCAAAAACGCAATCCTCATCGTGGAGTTTGCGAAACAACGACAGGATCATGAAGGTGCAAATGCGGAAGATGCCGCCGTTCATTCTGCCCACGTACGTCTTCGCCCAATCTTGATGACTTCCTTTGCGTTCATCGCGGGCGTGGCCCCTCTTGTAGTCGCGCATGGGGCGGGCTCAGAGATGCGCCAGTCACTGGGAACCACGGTCTTCTTCGGTATGCTCGGTGTAACCATCTTCGGCTTGCTGTTCACGCCAGCCTTTTACGCGCTCGTTCGAAAAGGTGATCGGAGCAGTGCACCGCGCACATCTGCCCTGGCTGTTAAAACAGCCGTTGGCGTCCTGATGCTCGCGCTCTTGTCGCAAGGGTGCTCTGTTGGACCGAAATATAAAGCTCCGACTGCAAGTCTGTCCGCATTCCACAACAAAGTGGAAGGTCCAGCAAGCAATCCAGTCCCGTCCCTCGATCAGTGGTGGAAAGGTTTCAACGATCCTGAGTTGGTAATGCTTGTACAACGCGCCTTGGAACAAAACCTCGATCTCGCGGCGTCACTTGAGCGAGTCAACGAAGCCCGCGCCGTCGCTTTCGGAGCTAAGGCGAGACTCTATCCCTCAGGTGAATTCGACGCCTCCGCGACGGCCGAGCGCCAAAGCTTGCAAGGAAATCTCGGCGCGATCTCCAGCAGTTCCCCAGGCTTCCGCCGCGACATTCACGAGTATGTACTCGGAACAGCTGCAAGCTGGGAAATCGATGTTGCCGGGGGAATTCGACACAACGCCTCGGCGGCGCGAGATGAAGTCCAGGCAGCCGAGGCAGGTCATACGGGCACTCGCATCATCGTGGCGGCCGATGCAGCCGACGCCTATCTGCAGATTCGCGGATATCAAGCGCGGATTGCCGTTGCCAAGAGCCAAATCGAGACCGATGAACACCTGCTGAAGCTGGTTCAAAATCGCTACGATGCCGGCGCTGCATCAAGACGAGAGATTTCCCAAGCAGAAGCATTGTTGCAGCAGGCTCGCTCAACGATTCCGTTGCTCAAGCTATCGCTAGAGAAGCAGCTGAATCGCCTCGACGTATTGATGGGAGTGCAACCGGGTACCTATGCGCGGGAACTTGACGCCGTTACCCAGATACCTTCCATTCCAAGCATCGGTAGCCAGGAGCCGACCGAGGTCCTGCGTCGCCGTCCGGACATCATCGCGGCCGAGCGGCGGCTCGCAGCCGCGAACGAAAGAATCGGCATAGCGATGGCCGAATACTATCCAAAAATCTCATTGTCAGGACTGCTTGGTCTCGACAGTCTAAACTCGCGGACCTTGTGGACTGGTGGCGCGTTTCAACCTGCCGCCGTAGCTGGTCTGCGGTGGCGGCTGTTTGATTTCGGCCGAGTCGACGCCGAGGTCAAACAGGCTCGCGCGGCAAATGCCGAAGCGTTGATTGATTATCGCCAGTCCGTTCTGAAAGCTGCAGAGGACGTCGAAAACGCTCTTGCAACCTTAACTGAGACTCAAGCCTACATCATAGAGGTTCAGGGTGAAGTGAAATCTCTCACGCGTGCGCGGGATTTATCGCAGGAAGCCTATCGCGCGGGATCGATCACACTCACAGACGTACTCGATGCGGATCGTGAATTGTTGGCCGCACAGGACCGGCTTGACGCTAATCGAGCCGACGCGGCCCGAGCTGCTGTTCTCGTCTACCGCTCGTTCGGTGGTGGTTGGAGCCCTCCAAGCTGATCTGGTATCGGCGGTTGCGAAGGCGGCAGGATTGAGACACTCAAGACAGTTTCTGCCATACTTGCGCAATCATGCCGAGGCCTCCTCGTGTTATCGCGTTTCTCCTGGCATCGCCGTTCCAACTCCTCGATCTGACGGGTCCAGCAGATGTCTTTTCCGTTCCCGCAGCAATAGGCAAGGGCAAATACTCGCTGCAAATGTTGTCGACAACAAACGGGAACTCCGTTCACAGCACGGGCGGCGTTACGATTGGCAACGCTCGCAAGTTTTCCCAGTACACCGGTCCGATCGACACGTTGATCATTATCGGAGGAGAGGGCTCTCTTGAGCATCAATCACCAGAGTTGCTGCAATGGCTGCGCCGGCGATCGGCGCACATCCGGCGAGTTGCCTCTGTTTGTACAGGAGCTTTCATCCTCGCTGCCACAGGATTGCTTGACGGGCGAAGAGTAACAACGCACTGGCGATACATCGACCTTCTGATCGAGCGCTACAAGAATCTGAAAGTGGAACGTGACCCCATTTTTATCAAGGATGGGAAGTTCTACACGACGGCGGGAGTCAGCGCCGGCGTTGATTTGGCCCTGGCGTTCGTTGAAGAAGACCTGGGGCATGAAGTGGCAGCGACCGTTGCTCGCGAACTCGTGCTCTTCTTGCGTCGACCCGGCAGTCAAGCCCAATACAGCGCCTTGCTTGCACAGCAGGCAACGTTAAGTGACGTACGCATGCGTGGTCTTCCAGCTCACGTTGAATCGCATCTCACGAGAAAGCTCGACGTAAGCGAATTGGCAGCATTTGTTGCAATGAGTCCGCGGACATTCGCGCGTCAATTCGAAGCGAACTTCAAAACAACTCCTGCAAGATGGGTACGCTCTCTTCGAGTGGAAGCCGCGCGGCAACACCTGGAATCGCGCAATCTATCTCTTAAAGAAGTTGCGCGCATCACAGGTTTTCGCGACGAACAGGCGTTGCGTCGAGCATTTGAAGACCAACTGAAAATGAGTCCCAAAGAATATCGCGAGCGCTTTGGGCCCAAAGCCTAGAAAATTTGGTGCACTCTTGGTGCACTCTGGCCTGCAAATGAGACGATCTCGTGCAAATCAGAGCGCCGTAAGTGACTCAAAACAAATGAAAGGGTGTGAGTACAAACAGGGCAGGAAGAATTAGCAAACCGTTGCAAATGAGATGACCTCACAGCACCCTGCAGCATCTTAAATCACCTCAGATAATCTCCCGGGTACTCACTGCAACGGTTTGGAAAACCGCCGCCGCACTTCAACGAATTGCCGACCATCCGACAAACTGGTCGCCGACGCAAGCATTCGCACCACAAGCTCCTCTACGTCGGAACAGAGCAGGCGTCACGTCACGAGCGGACCTCCAACTTTTTTCCCGCTATGGCCGTGGAACATACACCCTTTCGATCAAAATGAAGATCGCAAAGTATCTCTCGAGGCGACTGGGGCATCCTGCCCAAGCCTAGAGACCCAGTTCGCTCAACCCAGGATGGTCGTCAGGACGTCGCCCTAGAGGCCAATGGTACTTGCGATCTGACTCCGAAATGGGAAGGTCGTTTATCGAAGCAAACCGGGCGGCCATAAGCCCGTCATCATTGAACTCCCAATTCTCATTCCCATAAGAACGATGCCAGTGGCCCGAATCGTCATGCCACTCGTAAGCGAAGCGAACAGCAATCCGATTGCCGCCAAACGCCCATAGCTCCTTGATGAGTCTGTAATCCAGCTCCCTGACCCACTTGCGAGTGAGAAAGGCGGTGATTTCGGCTCGTCCGTTGATGAACTCTGAACGATTCCTCCATCGTGAATCGATCGCGTACGCCAACGCTACTTTCCCGGGATCGCGGCTATTCCAGCTGTCCTCAGCGAGGCGCACTTTTTGAACTGCAGTTTCACGAGAGAATGGAGGCAAAGGGGGACGGGTCACAATTGTTGCTGTTGCCATCATGGTTCTCCTCAATATCTGACTTCATGAGAGCCAGCAAATCGGGTGGAAATACGATTCGCTCGCCCAAAGCTCCTGCCATTAGGCCGAAACGGATAAATCCAATCAATTGGACGATGGTATTGGCGATACCTTGGTATTGGGACCCCGTGGAATAGAGTGCGCACCACTCTGTGCCCATATGTCTAATCCATAATTTGGTGGTAATCGATACCATCGTCCAATTGCCTCGTTTTGACACCTCTGTTTTTATGCATTCAGCACATACGAATCAATCCGGTATGGGCGAACAGAAAATCTCCTCAGGAGGACACTATGGCTCAAACCAGTGCTACCGCAGCGCGAGGCCAAGGGGAGGGTTTGCAAGGTGTTCGCTCCAGAGTTAGAAGCGACATGCCGGACTCCGCCATCCGATCCCAATACAAAGCTGTGCGATCGGCGACGAGCGCTCTTGCCGCGAATATTTCGGCTGAAGACCAGATGGTTCAGTCGTGTCCGGAAGCCAGCCCGATGAAATGGCACCAGGCTCATACCACATGGTTTTTCGAGACCTTCGTGCTGCGGCCCTTCCCCAAGGACTACAAACCTTTTCGCGAAGAGTTTCGTTGGCTCTTCAACAGCTATTACAACTCGCTCGGCGAGGAGATTCCGGAGAAGAGCCTGCGCTCGGTCTTCTCCCGCCCTGCGCTCGATGAAGTTCTTGCTTTCCGCGCACATGTGGACGAGGCGATGGACAGATTTCTTGCGGGTGGTGTTGATGAGCGAAGCAGCGCGGCGCACGGTATTGGGCCTGCATCACGAGCAACAACACCAAGAACTCGCCCTGACTGACATTAAGCACGCCTTTTTTTCCAATCCGCTGCACCCCTCGTACATCGCGGCCCCCCTCTCCGAAGAGAATGAGCCTCCAGTCTCCAAACTGAGCTGGCACAGCTTTAACGGCGGACTGATTGAGATTGGTTATCCGCTTCAAGCAGCGGATCCTCTCGATTTTTGTTTTGATAACGAAACTCCGCGCCACAAGGTCTATTTAGAACCTTTCCAGATCGCAAATCGCAAAGTCACCTGCCGAGAGTACCTGGAGTTCATGTCAGACGACGCATACACACGCCCCGAATTTTGGCTCTCCGAAGGCTGGGATAACGTGAAGCGGGCGGGTTGGCAAGCGCCTCTCTACTGGAGGCGTGACGCTGGCGATAAGACTGGTTGGCGCGTGTTCACACTGAGGGGTTGGCACGGGCTTTCCGCGCTGCTTGACACGCCCGTGTGCCACATAAGTTTTTTCGAGGCCGATGCGTTCGCACGTTGGAGAGGTCGCCGGCTTCCAACTGAAGCGGAATGGGAATGCGTCGCGAGCCAAATGCACCCGCAGGGAAACCTGCTCGAAACGGGAAGACTCCATCCCACAGCAGCGCGAGGTGAGGATGTCGAGCAACTTTTCGGCGATTGCTGGGAATGGACGGCCAGCGCCTACACCGGTTATCCAGGATACAAGCCTCTTCCCGGTGCCCTCGGCGAGTACAACGGCAAGTTCATGTCCAGCCAAATGATTCTGCGCGGAGGATCGTGTGTTACCCCTGCGAGTCATATTCGCGCGACGTATCGGAATTTCTTTTCACCGGCAACGAGATGGCAGTTCGCCGGGATTCGCCTGGCGAACTGAAAGGACACGCGTACATGGCAACCTACCCTCGCGTAGTTGACCTCGAGCGCACCGCAACAGTTGACACGCGCCAAGCGTTAACGGACGAGGTTCGGCGCGGCTTGATTAGACGCCCACGCTCGCTCTCACCCTGGATGTTCTACGATGCAGAGGGGTCGCGTCTTTTCGAGCGCATCACGACTCTTCCCGAGTATTACCCTACCCGTACGGAGAGAGACATCCTGGCGAAACACGCGGATGAGATCGTTGCTGCGGCTCACAACGACAGATCGTTGCCATTGCGCCTCGTTGAGTTGGGTGCTGGCACAGCCGCGAAGACCGTCATTTTGCTGGAAGCTGCATCGCGCGCTTCGGAGGATGTTTCTTACATGCCAGTGGATGTCTCCGCCGACGCTCTGGAGTTGGCGTGCCAAAACATCGCCTGCGAGTTACCGGCGGTGCGTCTAGAGCCTATCGTCCGGAACTATATAGCCGACCCGCTAGAACTCGAGCCCTTCGACGGCACCACACTCGCGCTCTACATCGGCACAAGCATCGGCAATTTTTCGCCGGAAGAAGCGCGGATGATCCTGCGAAGTCTGGGTTCTCAGCTGCAAATCGGAGATGCGCTCTTGCTGGGTGCGGATATGGTAAAAGACGAACCCACGCTGCTGGCTGCCTATGATGACAGCGATGGAATCACCGCGGCGTTCAACATGAATGTACTTCATCGACTGAATAGGGAACTGGGGGCCACCTTTGACGCCAGTTGCTTCCGCCATCGCGCGCTTTGGAATTCCACGGAGTCTCGGATCGAGATGCACCTCGAGAGTACGCAAGAGCAGGATGTAAGTATCCAGCACGCGGAGCTTGATCTTCACTTCAAGCGATACGAAACGATTCACACCGAGAACAGTTACAAGTTCACGGACCAGGGCATTCGAAGCCTTCTCGAAGACGCCGGTTTTGAGATCGGACGAGCCTGGAAGGACAGTCGCAAGTGGTACACGGTCACGCTTGCGTGCCTGTGAGAGCGATTGTGGTGGGGCGGCAATCCACGCGAGTGCCGCGCGTGAAGCCGTGTGGCTTTCGACTTTAGTCCTGCGATTTGGTCCAGCGCCCGTCCCACTCTTTATAGAGACTCGTAAGAAACGCATTCCACGCAGCCGCGGGGCGGGAACTAGGATACGGTTCGGGGCGAATCGGTCTTTCTGAACTCCAGACGATCTCGAATTGTCCACCTTCGACAATCTTTCCGAGTCGCACGGTCTTCCAAGTATGTTGATTTTCTGAATCTATTCGGACAGGCCCGCCGGGAGCATCGAATTTCTGCTTCCTTAGGGCTTGCCGGATGGCTGGTGTGTTCGTCGTGCCCGCTTCTTCTACCGCCTGAGCCCATAGATGGACTCCCAAATACGCAGATTCCATCGGATCGGCAGTCACGCGCTGGCGCCCATACCGGAGACGAAATTTCTCGACAAAAATTCGGTTCTCCGGACGGTCGACACTCTGAAAGTAGTTCCAGGCGGCATAATCGCCGAGAGTTTCTTTCGCGGACAGGCTCAGCAACTCAATCTCGCCAATGCTGAAATAGACAGTGGGAACTTTCTCAGGTGTAATTCCGGCCGCGCGGAGAAGGCGTGTGTAAAACAGGTTGGTGTCGCCGACCAGGGAATTGAAGATCACGTCTGGCTTACTCTTCGCGATGGTGCGAACAACCCGGGTTACCTCCGTGCTGTCGGGCAGCACGTACTCTTCGCCGACAATCTCCCCTCCCAACCCCTCGACCTCGTCCCGAATAATCGCGTTTACGGCCCGCGAATATACGGAATTCCACCCTACCAGAAAGAACCGCTTCTTTCGCAGGAAACCATATGCCCATTGAACCGCGGGGACAATTTGTTGATTGGGCACCGCGCCGGTGTAAAAGATGTTGGGACACTGCTCCATTCCTTCGGATTGAGTCGGATACACCAACAGGTGGTCTTTTTTCTCCACGATCGGGAGCACTGACTTGCGGCTCGCCGACGTCCAGCACCCGAAGATCGTGCAGACGTCTTCCGCAGCGATCAATTTTTCGGCATGGCGGGAGAAAACGGCTTCGTCCGACTGACCATCCACCACCACGGGCAGGACCTCTCGTCCTAAGATTCCCCCTCGCCCATTGATTTCTTCTAGTGCCAGCAGAGTGGCGTCAACGACAGGGGCTTCGGTCCAGGCCATGGTCCCGGTCAGAGAATGGAGAATCCCGACTCGCAACTGGGCATGTGCTTTTCCAGGCTTTGCGGCTGGCGGTGAGCCCTCGTTACGAGTACTGGCTAGCGAAGAAGCCGTCTCAGGTTCAACGCGAAGCAAAAAGCGATAGCCGCGCGCCGGAACGGTCTCTATATACTTCGGCTTTTTTGCGTCATCACCTAACGTTTCGCGCAGTTCCCTGATATAGCCCCGAAGCAACTCATCACTGACGATGGTATCCGTCCAGATATTCTCGAGTAGCTCTTGCTTGGTTACGAGGCGTTGAGCGTTTCGCGCAAGGTACAGCAAAACCTCGAAGGTCTTTGGCCTGAGGGGGAGCAAGGTGGATCCCCTCCATAGCTGCTCGTTGGCGACGTCGAGCCGAAACGGCGGGAATAAAAGTGTCGCATTCGAGGTCACTAAGCACCAAGTTGGCCTTCAGGGCCGGCCCTTATTCTACGGAAGTTCTACGAAACTTCCACGCTCCTTCTATGGTCTAAGACGCCCTATGGCCGTATCGTCAGGCCATGACGGAGTATAAAAAGCCGCAAAAGGGCAAAAAGGGGCGAAAGGAGGTACATTCGTCGCCGGAAGCTGCGCCCATGCCCCTAGAGCGTGCGTTTGTTGTTCAGTTTTGCCAGTCCACGGAGTCGGAGCGCGATTGGTTCAGCGGACGAGTAGAGCACATGATGTCTGGGCAATGCGCGAGCTTTGAAAGCGGTCGAGAACTGACAGCGTTCTTTCGGAGGGTCCTTAATCAACAACTTTCTCCTCCGCAAGAGAAAGCCGTTGGACGTAAGGACAGAACCTAAGAAGTTCTGAAAACACCTATCTGCTTGCAGCCCGATGTGTGGCTCGGTTGGGCTTTTGATGCTCCTTTATTCTTAGTGATGTAAAATGCTAAGCAAGCGGCGTCGGCGTGAACGCGACGGTCGGCCCGACTGTTTGCAGTTTGCCGCGGGCGTAGAATCAGACCGTTTTCCGAGGTAATCGCCATGCATCAGCGCGCCGCAGGGACTATCGCAGAACTTTGGCGATATCCAGTCAAGTCCATGCTCGGAGAGCAGCGAAGCCAGTTGGCCATCAGCGCGAGAGGCAGCCTTGGCGATCGTGCCAAGGCATTGCGCGACCTCAACACAGGGAGGATCGCGAGCGCGAAGAAATTCCCGCGGCTCCTCGACTTTCGCGCACGGTACGAAGTTGAGCCGACGCACGACAAGCCGGGGCGAATCGAGATCACAACACCAGCGGGTCGGACCGTCTGCGCCGACGACCCGGAAGTATCCACGGTTATTTCGGATGAGCTTGGGCACCCGGTGCGATTGGAGACCGAGCCGGGCAGTCAAGAAATAACGGAAATCATTCGCGAGACTGTATTCGGTGACGTGCCGGTCGACAAGTTTAAGCCGGACTGGACGCCTGAAACGATGCCCGATCACTTCAAGTTGATGAAGGAATCCTTTTTTGAAATAGGTGCGATCTTTGTGGTCGCAAGCGGGTCCGTGGATCATCTGCGCGAGCTGCAGGGCGGAGCGTCGAAGATCGATCGGCGCCGGTTCCGTCCGAATATTTACATCGAGTCGGGGCCGGCATGGAGTGGTTTCGTGGAGGACTCCTGGATCGGTGGCTCGCTGGAAATCGGCGGAACCGTAAGAATCCAGCAGTTTCAGCCAACGATTTGGTGCGTCACCTCAACGTTGGCGCAGGAAGACCTGCCCCGCGATTTGAGCATTCTTCGCACAATCGCCAACCACCATAAGGGGTGCTTCGGCGCTTATGCAGCTGTTTCCAAACCAGGATTGGTGCATGTCGAAGATCCCGTCATCCTGCTGAATGAAGAAACGTCTGCGGCCGCCAGCGCCTAGTTGCTGGATCGTCAAGATTTATACGCCGTCTCATTAAGCCCCTCTGATTAAGTCGTAGGCTTTAGAACTCCGTTTCGCTCAAGGAATCGAACGTCCCTGCCCGCACCTCCTGCCGGTCTTATAGGCTCTCATTGGATCGGGATAATTCCACGGAAATTCCACGGGAGTTCCACGTTCCCTCTATAGCTAGACGAAGGGCACCTTTGTATTCTCAGCTCAATCGACGGAATGTTAGCCGGGTCAGCATAGCGACACGTACTACAGAGTACGGAATAAGGAGTGAGATATGAATTCGGCCGTCATTTCGCAGGGACCTAGGATGAGTTCAACGCACTTGTTTAGCCCCGCTTTAGGGGCATCCGTTATGGCGGATATCACACCAATCGTGTTTGTTGCCGATGACGACGTTTCGGTGCGCGAATCGCTGCAACGGATGATCCGCTGCGAAGGCTGGCAACCGCGAGCATTCGCGTCTGCACAAGAATTCTTCGCGCGGCCGCGAGCTCTCGTTCCGACCTGCCTGGTCCTTGACGTCTCCCTTGCGGGCCTCGATGGTCTCGAAGTGCAGAGACGCGTCTCTGCCGAACGCCCTGAAACGCCAATCATATTTATTAGCGGCCACGGCGATGTGCGCACCACGGTTCAGGTCATGAAGGCAGGAGCGTTCGAATTCTTAATGAAGCCGCTCCGAGAGGATGTGATGTTGAGTGCCATCAGAGAGGCCCTCGAACGCAGTCTTGTTGCCCTAGGGCACGAGGCGGAGATGACCGTGCTCCGAGATTGCTACGCGTCGCTCTCCCCCCGCGAACGGCAGGTTATGGGACTGGTAGCATCCGGTTTGCTAAACAAACAAGTCGGCGGGGAACTCGGCATCAGCGAGATCACCGTGAAGGCACACCGAGGCCAGGTGATGCAGAAAATGAAGGCCGATTCGCTGGCGGATTTGGTAAGGATGGCCGCGAGGCTCCGCCTCGCCCCGGTCCCGAAATCCTAACATTCGGTATTCAGTTGTTTTCAGCCCGCTGCGGCGGCGAAAGGAGCCCTAGACCATGGCAGATAACGAGCCTCGCATCAACGAGGTGCCGAGCGGATTGGTCGTTTCTGTTGGGAGATTAGACAAAAGAGTTACGACAGAAGCATCTAATTTCGTCACTTCGCATGCCGCAGGTGAGTGGGGGATGGGACCACACACCGGCGGTCGACGGGCCCCTACCCACGACGAGATTGCCCAACTCGCGTTCCGTCTGTACGAGTCACGTGGCCGGCAATATGGCCACGACGTCGAAGATTGGTTACGTGCCGAGGAGGAACTCGGGCGTTACGCGTAACTGCGAAGTGCCGTGGAATAAACAAGACGCATCGAATGGTGTCGCTCAAGGGTGGACAGGGTTGAGCATGCCAACGAAGGGTTTGTCGAATATCAGTAGTGGCCCAATCATCTTCTTCCCCTCGCGTATGCACTACATGGTGCTGAATATCATTGTTATTCAGGCCTTGCTTGCATTTACTTCGAGTCCAGAAAAAAGCTCCTGGGAACGCCACATTCTGAAATTCAAAACTTGCAAGCCTAGATTCTTTCAGGTAGCAGTCTGCTATGCATTTGGCTGCACTTTCCGCAGGAGATCGGTATCCACGTCGAAAACGAGGCCTCGCGCTAGGACATCCTTTGCGGGGGGTATTTAACGTCAGGGCCAGGCGCGTTTCAACGCTTCTGGTACGGGTGGAAGATGTAGTCCTTCGCCTTCACGGGCGTATGGCACGCGTACCCGCAGTCTGAGGGACTTTTGGCATCGGCCGTGAACTTGTCGGATACGGCTTCGTAGTTGAACACCGCGTATCCCCATCCGCCGCTTTTCGGAAATCTCTTGCTGTCCTTTTCCATGACGAAAGCCTGCTTAAAGACGTCTGGCACATCCACGACGAAGGGCGCCTCCGTGCTCTTTTTCGGCTTCCACTGGAGCTTCGCGATCATGGAGCCCTCCGGGAAGGGCTGGCCGTTGCCCGGAATGCCGGCCTTGTAGGCATTGATCATGGTCGGATTGGCGACGATCACCTTGAGCACTTCATCGGTGCGGGCGGAAGAGACCACCGACCAGTCCTCGTATCCCCGGAAGTCGGAGAACGCGATTCCGCTAGGCGATTTCAGCGAGTACTTGTCCTGCGCGTCCTGCGCGTAAACAGCCGCGGCGACAAGGATGGCGAGCACTGCCACGGCTGCCGCAGCGATGGTAAAGCCGCCGATACGTTCCACGGCGGCGCGTGTTTCTATCTTCTGTTCTTGTTGCTGTTGCGCCATAGATTTCGTCACAAATGCAGACATGGTGTTTTCTCCTTCACAAAAAAGTCTTCCAAACCCGATGAACATGCGTCTCCGACCATTGCGATTAAGCCAGAGGCGAGGAGAGTAAAACAATTAGACGATGGTATCGACGACACCTTCGTATTAAGCGTGCGGGGAGAGTTTCCCTCGCTATCACGGGCAGCTATCGTAGGAGCGATTCCCAGTTGGCTGGCACCCTTCCTGCTGGTCCGGGAGCGGGCTGATTTTTTGGATGCGAATGCGGAGGGAGCAACTCCCCACCCTTGATCATCCCCTGCTTCTCGTAATCGTAGAACCAATCCTCATCCGGCTCGAAGCTGGCAATGATTGGATGCCCCGTTGCCGCCGCATGCTTGGATGCATGCTGGCTCGGAGAACTGTCGCAGCATCCGATGTGCCCACACTCTGCACACCGGCGGAGATGAAACCACCAACCTTTCGGTGACGCCAGGCACTCCACACACCCGACGCCGCTTGGCTTGGAATCTGGATTAAACCCGCGCTGAACTTTCTTCATTTCGATTTTTCCTTTAGACATTGCATGTCCAGAAAAAAGTTCAAGGCACCAGCAAGATCTTCCCGGTACCACCCTTCTCTGCCGCTGCTTGAGCCTCGGCCGCTTTGCTAAGTGGCAGTTTCCCGCTAATCGGGATTACGAGCTTACCATCTCGCACCGCTTCGGCCATGAACTCGAGCGTTTTCCTGTCAAATTTCGAGAATACGTGCACCACCTTTACAGATGGGTAATATGCAGCACTCTGCGGCGGCGCAAGAACCGTCGCAAACACTCCTCCGGGCTTCACCTTGGCGATCAGCTTCTCGGCGGTTCCTCCTCCGACTGTATCCGCCACCGCATCGAGCGACGGAAGATTTACAATCGCGGTGTCGTCGTCGGTTGCGACCACCTGATCCGCGCCTACGGTCTTCACCTCATTCATCTGCTTCTCCAAAACCCCCGCGATCACAGTCGCCCCGCGTTGCTTCCCAGTGAATACCGCCGAACGCCCCACATTTCCAACGGCCCCTACGACAAGAACCGTCTGTCCGGCTTTGATACCCGTGGCGGACATGAGCTGGTTCCCGGTCACCGTCACCAGCGGCAGCGCCGCCGCCTGGATCAAATCGAGTCCCTTAGGAACTTTCGCTAAAGCCGCGGCTTTCACGACGCAAAGTTCGGCGTAAGTATTGTCTGCCATCGCAAACACCTGGTCGCCAACGGAAAAGCCTTCCACTCCCGGCCCAATCTTGACCACAGTCCCCGCTATGTCGACACCTATGAGCCCCGGGAACTGGAGAGGGTAAAAATCTTTCGTTAATCCAGCACGCCGCTTGTAGTCGATCGGATTCACGCTGGTCGCGGCGACGCGCACCAGCACTTCGCCTGGACCCGGAACAGGGTCAGGGTAGTCTTCAAACTTCAGTACTTCCGGACCGCCATATTGGTGGACAACAATTGCTTTCATATTTCATCTCCTTGCGAGGTGCGCAAGCAGTCACCAACAGACTCTCTGACCAATGGATTCTTAGCTCCGGGCTCGGCGCTTGCGCGTCACAGCTCCTTTGGCAGCAGCCTCTTTTCTGTTCTTTTGAGGATGAACGCCCAGGTCATGCCAGGACGTTTCCGCGAGGTTGACGTCGTAGTAGTTTGCGGCTTTCTCGATGTTCTCGAACGCCAAAGCACGGTCGCCATCGGAGACATCGATGACTTGATCGAACCGCGCGACCGCGTTACGCACATGTTGCGCGTCGGTCAGCGGCTCTTTACGCTGCTTCGGAAACGCGAAGACGCTGTCGGGTAAGTCACTGTGCTTCGCCAGCCGTCCGTGTTTCTCGTGAGGTTTCCAGGTCGCTTCAGGCATATCTTTGCCATCCTTTCTAAGGTGGGAATTCGTCCGTCATCCACTTAGCGAATAGTTCAATGCGAGATTGCGGCCAAGGACCTTCTCCATTTGGGGGAGGAGGCGGCATTACCGCTCCGCCAATTCCCCGGATGCGATCGTAGATGGCAGAAGCGTGCTGTTTGACATCATCGTAACTCCCCAGGTTGAACGCCTTGCTCATGCCTCGAATATCCCGTTCCGTAAAGAGCGGGCGAATGTCCGTTTGAAAGCTCGTCGTTTTCGTCATTTCGCCTCACAGTCCTTGAATTAAGTCGTGGTCCTCTGCGTGAATTAAACTCCCGGATAGGCTTTTCGTTTCAAGCTTGAACCGACGAGCTTGAAGTAATGTTGATCTGCCCAAGGCTGACTTAAATCTCGCGCGTCCAGAGTCTTTCAGGCAGTAGTGTGCTGCGCAATTGGCTGCACTTCCCGCAGGAGACCGGTGTCCACGTCGAAAATAAACCCGCGCACGGGGACGTCTTTGGCAATCCAGGGATGCGACCTGACTTTCTTGATCTGCTCCCGGGTATTTTCCTCCGGGTCCTTATAGGAGAAGAATCGCATCGGAGCCGGCGACGTGTCACCGGTGGAAGCGCCCAACTGCGCGTTCATTTCGCCATCTGTGAATGTCGTGAAGCCGCAGCCGGTGTGGTTGAGAAGCAGGATCTCTGTGGTTCCGAGTACACGGTTTGAAACAATAAGTTCCCCAAGAACATCCTCCGTTACCGCTGGTCCGCCGGTTCGGATAACGTCGATATCGGCCTGCGGTAGACCCAAGATTCCAGGGAGGTCTGAGAGGCGAGGATCCATGCAGGTTACAACTACGATTTTGGGCGCCGGATGCTTCCCCAGCGTTGGATCGTAGTTCCTTGCGTAGTTGCGGTTTGCTTCTAGCGCCTTATCGATAATACTCATCGTCTTCCCCTGACAGCTCTTTTGCAATGTCGCTCGACCGATCGAGTCGACTGCAATGGAGCGATTACACCGGAGATGCTGCAACGAATCAATTGGACGATGGTATTGGCGGTGCACCTTTACGGTGATTTTGCTGATCTAGTTCCCCGCCAACCTGTTCATTCAACAGGCCAAAGATCACCAACCCCACCACTTCAAGCGCAATGTCGAGGCTCTTTGCTTTTCTGCGGCGCCTAATATCACCAACCGATACCAAGGTATCGCCAATACCATCGTCCAATTGTTTGTCCTCTAGACTTCTGGTGTCATCGCATTTCAGGAGCCCCAAGACGAACAAATAGCTAGGAGAAGGACATGAACACTGCAAGCGTACTGACCAAGCCCGCACAGATTCGCATCACGCGACGGACGCCCGCCTATTGGCGCGTCACCTTCGATAACCCGCCGCTAAACGTCATGGGCCCGAAAATGGTTAAGGAGTTCCAGGAAGTCATCAACGCTCTCGAAGCAGACGAGCAGGTCAGAGCCGTGGTATTCGACAGCGCGGTCGACGACTACTTCCTGAATCACTCCGATTTCACGGCCAAGCTCGAAGACTTGACCTCACTGCCGCCCGGTCCGACAGGCTTGCCTCCTTGGCCGGACTTCCTCGTGCGTCTGACCCGCTTGCCAGTCGCTTCCATCGCCCTCATCCGCGGCCGTGCGACCGGCAATGGCAGCGAGATTACGTTGGCCTGCGACATGAGTTTTGCCAGTCGCGAGAAGGCCATCATCTCGCAATGGGAGGTGGGCGTGGGCATGGTCGCCGGCGGCGGCCCAATGGCACGGCTTCCGCAACTCATCGGACGAAACCGTGCCCTCGAGGTGCTCTTGAGTTCGGAAGACATCAGAGCAGAGCAGGCCGAGGCCTACGGTTACATCAATCGCGCCCTGCCCGATGCCGATCTAGATGCGTTTGTAGAGGCGCTCGCGACGCGGGTCGCCAAGTTCGACAAATGGGCGATCGCTCAGACCAAACGCCTCGTAAACACCAGCCTGCCGCCGGACGTAGAGCTCGGCGCCGGGTGGGATGCCTGCATCGGTTCGCTCGGGCGGCCTGCTGCGCAGAATGGGATTAAAGCGCTGATGACGCTCGGTTTCCACAAGCCGGGCGATGTCGAGAATCGGCTTGGCTACTACCTGGGCCAACTCGCGCGCTAGGCCGGCGCCCGGCGCGATTCTCAACTCCAGTAAGTTCAGGATGGGACGCGTCAGAAGCCACGCTTGGCGGACACACGTTTAGCAGCCTGTAGTGACGTCTAAAATTTTCTGTATACCATCTCGAAAGGAGCCATCAATGACCGCCGTACAAGTCGAACAGAAAAGCTATGAGATGCCCCCACGAGAGGGGATCACCGTCGCGCATTTTCTCACCGTCGCCGATGTCGAGCGATCGGCTCGCTACTACGAAAAGGTCTTCGGTGCTCGCATTCTGACCATGGGTGACGGCAACGCGCCTCCCTACCTTCAGCTTGCGAATATCTGGATGATTCTGAATGTCGGGGGCGGGCCGACCCCGGACAAGCCCACGGTAACGCTCAGCGTGCCCGACCCGAATCACATCAACAGCTTTATGAATTTCCGCGTTGCGGATATTCAAGCGTGCTACGAATTGTGGAAAAGCCGGGGAGCCGAATTCCTCACGCCGCCGATTCCCAAGTACGGCGAGATTCGCTGCTACATCCGCGACCCTGACGGTTACATCATCGAGGTCGGACAAAGCACGTCTCTCAAGTACGGTTAGCGCTCGGCGCGGATAGGATGCCGACTCTGCGCCTCATCGTTGCGCTTCTGCCAATTTTGCTTTGAACGGTTACTCGCTCTGACATCGAAAGGAGTATCAGATGATCGTCACAAACGAACTGAAAGACGCCGCGCACGTGACGGCGCCTGTCGCGTTGAACACGCTTGGCGTGAACGTTTTTACGGCCCCGGGAAAGACGATGGTCGGCGAGCGGCCCAAGCCCTTCGGCGAAGCGCTCGGTTTTGACCCGATCACGTCGACTTTAATCTTCGGCGAGTACGACGCGGTGCTGGTGGACGCAATGGGGACAGTGGCCGAGGCCAAGGCTCTCGCGGATTGGGTCGCTCTGCACAACCGCAACTTGGAGACCATCTATATAACGCACGCCCACTTCGACCACTTCTACGGTTTGAGCATTCTGCTCGACCGTTTCCCCGGCGCTCGGGCGATAGCAACGCCCAAGACGGTGAACGCCATGCAGATGTCTTTCTCTCCCGCAGTGGAGCGGCTAGCCCGTCGGATGTTTCCTGGGCAAGTGGCCACCAAGTTGGTTCCGCCTGAGCCCTATGAGCACGACACGTTCACTCTTGAGGGCCACGAATTGCGCATTATCGAGCAGGGCCGCACTGATAGTCCCGATTCGACGTCTCTACACGTTCCATCGATCAACCTGATCGTCGCTGGCGACGTTGTGTACAACCAATGCCGCATTTACGTCGGCGGCACTACGCCCGAGAGCCGAAAGAATTGGATCGCGGCGCTAGACCGGTTAGCGGCGCTGAACCCGACGATGGTTGTCGCCGGTCACAAGAAGCCTGGCGCGCCCGACTCTCCCGCGACGATCCAAGACACCAAGCGTTACCTGCAGGACTTTGATCGGGTGCAGAAAACCGCGACATCCGACCAGGAGCTGTTCGACCAGATGACGGAGCTGTACCCGCATTGGGTAGCCAATCAGTCGTGGTTGATGTTCGGATTCCCCGGGGCATAACTCACATCAACCGCGGTGGCCCGTCCTCGCGCACTTTGGAGGAAGCCGCGGACGATGAGCTAGCTCATGTTCAGGAGAACAGAGTTCGATTTCAAAAAGGAGAAGAACAATGACAACTAAAGGAAAAGTCTTAGTGCTAGTCTCGAGCGGTCGTGGCCTGCCCTTGAAAGATGGCAAGGTTTATACCGGCGCTGGTTACTATCTCAACGAGCTTACGGTTCCGGTTCGCGCCCTGATGAAGGAGGGCTACGAAATCACTTTCGCCAACCCCAAAGGCAACGCGCCCCAAGTGGATGTGCATTCAGAGGTCGCCGATTTCTTCGGCGGGGACGCGGCCAAGCTTCAGGACTATATGATATTCCGCGACGGCCTGACTGGGCTCAGAGATCCAACCCGCATCGGGGATGTCATCGCATCAGGCCTGGATCAATATGACGCTGTTTTCGTCCCCGGCGGCCATGGCCCGATGATAGATCTTCTCGATGATCCCGACGCCGGCACGGTGATGAGACACTTTCATGAAACATCTAAGCCTACGGCGGTGCTCTGCCATGGCCCGATATCACTTCTCTCAGCTCTTCCAAATTCAACGGAGGTGGTGGGAGCGCTGGCAGCGGGCGATGCCGCTGGAGCGCGGGCAAAGGCTCAAGGATGGATTTATTCTGGATATAAGATGACCATCTTTTCGACGGCGGAAGAGCAGCAGCGGGAGCCGCTTGAGATTGGTGGTAAGGTTCTCTTCTACCCGGACTTCGCCTTGCGTACGGCGGGCGGTGACGTAAGTGTGGACGCTCCATGGAAGAGCTACGTCCTTCAAGATCGCGAGTTGATCTCAGGTCAGAACCCGTTCTCGGACGAAGCGCTTCTGAAACTTCTTCTACCGGCGCTCAACGAGAGAAAAAGTAAGGCTGCTGGCGCATCCTGAGTCGGATCAAATCTTCGCTACTGAACCGGCCATAACCTACATCGACCGATGATGCGAATGTTTCCTCGTGCACCATGGAGGTTTGCATGTCTCAGAAAACCGGCGCCGTGAAGCCTGCACAGCAAAGCGAAGTCCGGCCTCACCAGCTCGGTCAGGACGCTTTCAAAACCATCTTGCCCGAAGATGTCGATTGGAAACCGTTCCCGGCGTTCCCACCATCCGTTCGGCTGGCCGTCGTCGTGGGCCAGCCCACGGAGCCCGGCCCCTACACAATCAGGGTGAAATCACCCCACGGCGCGAAGCTGATGCCTCACAAGCACCCGGAGGATCGAGTTTACACCGTGATTTCCGGCGTGTTTTATATCGGACTCGGTGATGAATTCGACTCGACTAAGTTGGAAGCCTATCCACCCGGCGCCGTGATCATTCTCCCTGGCAACACGCACCATTTCCATTGGGCGAAATCCGGCGAGTACGTAACGCAAATAACCGCGATGGGGCCGCTTGGACTGGAATACCTCAGCGCGAAAGACGATCCGCGAAACAACAACTCGTAGGAGGAGCCTGAACAACTTTTTGTAGGTCCACACAAACAAGTTTTCCGGTCTTGAGTTTGGAGCGCAAGATGAGCGATCAACAAAACAAGGAGGAGTGTTCTGGAGTGCGGGATCAAGAGATCCGCACGGCACTGGACCAGCATTGGGCGGCGTCCGATGCCAACGATTTTGAAACGGAGCACCTCATCTATCTCGAGGACGCGGTGCTGGAATACCCGCAGTCTGGCGAGCGAACGCGCGGTCGACGCAACATCCAGGGCCAGCGCGCCAGTCAGCCAAACAAAAAGCGGTTTTCTATACGGCGAATCATTGGTAGCGGCGATCTTTGGGTCACCGAACTCATCCTGACCTATGACGGCAAGCCGTCCCACACCGTGAGCATCATGGAGTTCAGTGGCGACAAGGTTTGGCGTGAAACACAGTACTTTGCGGATCCATTCGTGGCTCCGGCATCGCGCGCTCAATGGGTTGAACGGATGGACGCATAATTTCGAGGCGGAGGGACAAGAGATGAATTGGAAACAGTTGGTCCAATTTGCGCTGCAGGGTAGCAGTGATTTGGAACAGTACGCCATCCTGCTGGTTCGCGTTTCGATCGGGCTATTCTTCGCCATCTCCGGGGCAAACAAATTGTTTGTCGCTGGCGGCACGAAACCTGTTTACGACACGCTCGTTAAGGCCAAAATCCCGTTTCCCCGACTGACGGCTTATTTCGTGGCGGGTGTCGAGTTCGTTTGCGGATCCTTGGTGACCGTGGGGCTTCTTTCGAGCCCGGCCTGCATGGCTTTAATGATCGATATGATTGTGGCCACCCTGACCAGCGCGGTTTCCACCTTGCCCAAAGGACTTTCGGCTCTAAGCTGGCTCGACGATTTCCTCTACGTTCCGGAAGTCCTGTACGTGCTCTTCTTTATCTGGCTGATCTGCTCTGGTCCGGGAAAGTTCAGTGTCGATTACCGTCTCGCCGACAAGTTATTGAGGTGATCGACTGAAGCAAATCGATGCCGGTCTCTTGGAAGCGTCCGGCAATGTTCGGATCGCGTGTGAATTCGATTGGAGCGAAATAGAATGCCCGAAGAGATCAACCATGCTCGCCGCTTTCTTCTCAGTACCTTCTTTGCCGGTTCGGCCATAACTATTGCGGCTGCCGACCTGGGCATCGTTGGTCCAGCGGACGCGCGATCCTCCAAGGATGACCATGCAGGTACGACCCCGATTCAGCTGCCGACTCAAACCCAAAGAAAGGACCGCCGAATGGAACACCCGACTTTGTATCGCACGATGCACATTGATGGGCTCTCCATCTTTTACAGAGAGGCAGGCCCGAAAGACGCTCCAACGCTTCTACTTTTGCACGGACTCCCCTCTTCTTCACGGATGTTCGAGCCTCTTTTCGCCCGGCTTTCCGATAGCTTTCATCTTGTTGCGCCCGATTACCCCGGCTTCGGACACAGCGACTGGCCGGACCCGAAAAAATTTGCGTATACCTTCGACCACATTGCCGAGACCATGGACCACTTCACCGAAGCGCTCGGACTCTCGCACTACTCGCTTTATATGCAGGACTATGGCGGTCCGGTGGGGTTTCGTATGATATTGGCACATCCAGAACGGACGCAGGCTCTCATCGTCCAGGACGCGGTCGCGCACAACACAGGCCTCGGCGAGAATTGGAAAACGCGTCGCGCTTTTTGGGCCGATCGCGGGGCCTATGAAAGCGCCCTTCGCGGAAATCTCCTGTCGCTTGAAACCACCAAGGCGCGCCATGCGGGCAACGATCCCAACGTGGAACGCCACGACCCGGATCTCTGGACGGATGAATTCTATTTTCTCAACCAGCCAGGCCAGGCCGATATTCAAAGCGATCTCTTCTACGACTACCGAACCAACGTCGACGCCTACCCCAAGTGGCAGGCGTGGATGCGCGAGAAACAGCCGCGCCTACTCGTGATCTGGGGCAAATATGAGAGTTCATTCGATCCCTCCGAGCCGGAAGCCTATCGGCGGGATGTGCCAAAGGCTGAAGTGCACATCGTCGACGGGGGCCATTTCGCGCTCGATACCGCGCCAGATGAAATTGCCCAGATCGTTCGGGGCTTCATGAGCCGAGAAAGTGCTGCCGCGGCATGAAAGCCGCTTGGCGATTTGATCCAACGAGAACTTTTGAAAGACATAAAGGTGGTCCCGTACCCATCAAAGGAGCCCGACAATGCGCCCTGACATTGTGCCCGGACGTGTCTTCCCCGACTACGAACTGCCCGATCACGCGGGCACACTCCGCAAACTCAGCGAACTCCAAGGCGACGACCCACTGATCCTCACGCTCGCACGCGGCCACTATTGCCCGAAGGAGCACCAGCAGCATCTGGAGCTCGCCGCGTTCTACCCGAAGATCGCAGTGGCATACACCCAAATCGCCACGATCTCCACCGACGACCACCACACGATTCAGGAGTTTCGTGCGTCAGTCGGAGCCCAGTGGACCTTCCTTTCGGACCCCGACCGGACGGTTCAGAAGAATCTAGACATCCAGGAGTACACCGACCCCGAGCACAATCCGATGATCCCGCATACGCTCGTGCTCAAGCCGGGCCGCGTGATTTACAGCATCTATAACGGCTACTGGTTCTGGGGCCGTCCATCGGTCCTCGACCTTTGGCAAGACCTGCGCGCGGTAACGAGTGAAATCCGCCAAGACTGGGACCTGAGTACTCCTGGACTCCGCGAAGCATGGAATGCGGGTGACTTCTCGCGTTTCCACGGCTGGAACAAGCAGGGCAGTGTGGAGAATGTCCCGACTGTACGGAAGAAATAGCACGGCCCCAACTCCAATCTCCTTGCCCGGCTTTGGATCAAGTGATTGAAGTTCGTTTTTCTGACCACTAGAGAATACTTGTGGCAGGCCTCAAGGGTGTATCTTCGACAGGAGGAACTTATGGATCACAATGAGTCAGTGCGGAAATTCGAACATTTAATGTTGAAACAGGCAGACCACGCGCGCGAAGCGGCAATTGAGCTTGAGGCTTTGGTTTCGCAGATGCCGAGCGAGAAATCTCGGCAACTCGCGGAGCTACAAGTAAAGGCAAGCCACAAACAAGCCAAGGAGTTTCGCGAGCTCGCACAGAAAATCCACGAAAGCTAGAAGCAGAGGCGGTCCCGTGGTTTCTTTAAGTTCAGACAACGAGCGCCGGAATGTCGGCGCCTGCTCACCTTCATTGGGTGATGTTTGCCGGAACGCCTTACTCGTATTTGCACATTTGTGGCACCCCGTGGGAAGGCACCGAATACCACGAAGGCAATAAGGAAGTCTGAACTATGTCTTACGCTCCTCGTTGCACCACGGGATGCGAAATCTTCGCCGTGAACCACTCAACCCACTCGCGTAACCGCTCGTAAGTGTGCTCGATTTGCTCCATTATCTTTGGGTGGAAAGTTTCGCTACACAAGCGCAAAGTCCTTGGCGTCCTCTTCGCATTCCTCTTTTCCGGAATCTTCTGCTCGCGGACCTGGTTTCGGACATCGGCACGTTCATGCAGAGTGTGGGTGCGGCGTGGCTGATGACCTCGCTCACGACGAGTCCGATGTATATTGCGCTGATTCAAACCGCGAGTGCGCTGCCATTTTTCGTTCTGGCGTTACCTGCCGGTTCCATCGGGGACATTTTCGACCGCCGCAAACTGATCCTGAGAACCGAATTGTGGATGCTGGGGATAGCCATCGTGCTCGCAGCGACCACGATTACCCACACAATGACGCCGTGGCTGCTGCTTCTGCTGACCTTTGGGCTTTCGGCGGGTGACGCGATTGAAGCTCCAACGTGGCGAGCTATTTTTCCGGAGCTTGTGCCGAAAGAAGATCTGTCGCCAGCGCTGGCGTTGAACGGAATTGAATTCAACCTGGCTCGTGCAGTCGGCCCCGGCCTGGCAGGACTGATTATCGCCGTAGCCGGTGTAGCCACGGCGTTTGTGCTGAACGCGCTTTCTTTCCTGGGCGTGATTGCAGTAATCGCGCGTTGGAAACGTCCTGCGCGAAAAAGCCAGCTTCCCGCGGAGACGCTCGGTGGAGCGACAATTGCCGCACTGCGCTACGTGCGCTATTCACCCGACATTCAGAAGTTGTTGTTCCGCTCGGCCTGCGTGATCTTCTTTTCGAGCGCGTTCTGGGCGCTGCTCCCGGCAGTGGCAAGAAGGTTGACGGAGAGTTCGCTCGGTTACGGATTGCTGCTCGGCTTTTTCGGAGTGGGTGCGGTAATTGGGGCGGTAGTGCTGCAGCGCGCGCGCAGCAGATTATCGGTCGAGTGGGTTGTTTCTGGAGCGACAGTAGTGTTCGCAGGTGTGATTCTTGCGCTTGCGACCTTGCACCGGTTGCCGTTGCTCTGCTTTCTGCTTTTGTTTGGAGGCGCAGCTTGGACGGTGTTCATGTCCACGTTCAACACGCTGGTGCAGAATCTTGCGCCCGACTGGGTAAGGGCGCGCGTGCTGGCGATTTACCTTTTCGTGTTTCAGGGAAGCGTAGCACTGGGCAGCACACTTTGGGGCGCTGCTGCGGAACATACGAGCGCAAACACAGCGCTGCTGTTTTCGGGCATTGGCATTGCCGCTTGCTTGGCGCTTCCCGTTGTTGCGCGATTGCCCTCGGCAAGGGGATCGTTGGAGGCATGGAACCATTGGGGAAAACTGTCGATGGTTACGCAACCGGAACCCGACGAAGGGCCGGTGCTTGTCGCCATTGAATACCGCGTCAATCCAGAGAAGGTTCCGGAATTTCTGGATGCACTGCACGATTACCAGCGGATTCGAAGACGCGACGGTGCCACGCGCTGGGGCGTTTATTACGATGCGGAGAATCCCGGCGTATATCTCGAGAATTTCGTTGTGGACTCTTGGGGGGAACACGCGCGGCAGCACGATCGATTTACCGTTGCGGACCGAAAGTTTGAAGAGCGCGTGCTTAGTCTAGTTCTCGAATCACCGAAGACCCGGCATTTTCTCTATGCAAACCGAGTGGAACGAGAGTCGCTGGCCCATGAAACGAAACGATGAACTAGTCGTTTAGCAAATCGTCGAGCGCTGCGAAAGGATTGAAGCTAGTATCGGCATGAAACGTTGCGGTCGAAGACGAGCCGCTTCCTTCTTCGCGCGATTTTGTTTCAAGAAGGGGCGGAAAAGAAGGCCGGAATCCTGGATTCCGGCCTTCTTTTTCACGAATTGGTTGCGGGGGTCAGATTTGAACTGACGACCTTCGGGTTATGCGATCTGACTCAGCTTTCGCTGAGAGTCGGACTGTACCTTCATCCCGTGTAAGGGGATGCTCGCCATCCAGTCTCTACGCCTTCCTCGTTCTTCCGAGGCTTGGTTCGGTATTGCCGTAGCCGTACAGCGGGCTTTAGGTTCCACCGACTTTGACGAGTGATCTTCCCGCACATTGCTGTGCGGACGCCCATTTTGCCGAAGCGAGATTTGAACTACCGATCCCGCTCAGCGGGTTATGAGCCCGACGAGCTACCAGGCTGCTCCAGCCGGCGTTATAGATACTCCGCGGCTTGCCGCTCTTACTCAACCGGACCCGCCTCAGGTGCCCGATGAGTGGCCCAGAATTCGGGCACGGCAACGGTCACCAGCTGCCTCCCAAGAAGGCGTTCCTGGAGTGAACGCCTAGAGTGAGACAGACTGTGCACGAACTGTGCAAGAATCCAACGTTTTCATTCCATTCGGGTTACTTTTGAGCGAAAAGCAGATTCCCCGATTTGTTGGAAACGTTAGTAGTTAGAAGTAATGGAAGGAGTTGTTGGAGTCGAGTTGCGTGCGCCCAAGGCAGGCGCGCTACCAGGCTGCGCTACGCCCCGACATGAAGTGCGCATTGATTCTACTGTACCTTCCGGTTTTATTTCTACTCGCGATAACCCAGGTCGCGCGCCCTTCGCGACACAAAAAGATGCATCCGCACGATGGCCGCCAAACTCTAACTAATGACCAGCGGAAGGTGAAGTGTGGCGAGATCGCTCTTGAGAGCATTTATCGGTGTTGCCGCAGTCTCAGGCGTCGTTTTTGTTGGCATTCAATTTATTCGGCCCGAGCTGACGAATCCGCCCGTTACTGCGGATTTGCAAGCGCCTCCCGAGGTGCTGCAAATCCTCCACACTTCCTGTTACAACTGCCATTCCAACGAAACGCGCCTGCCTTGGTTTGACCGTATTGTTCCCGCCTACTGGATTGCAGCCAGAGACGTCACACTAGGCCGCAAGCACCTGAATTTCTCCGAGATCGGCAAGCTTCCCGCGGCACAGCAAAGGGCCGCGTTGTACGAATCCGTCAGTCAAATCGAATTGGGAGCTATGCCGCTTCCCGCCTACAAACGTGTTCATCCAGAATCCGTGATTACTCCGGAACAGTTGGCGGCTCTGAAAAAGTATCTGACTCCCGTCAATCCGTACCAGCCATCCCCAGCCGCTGAAATCAGCACGGCGGACGCCCAGTACGACAAGGGGATTCAAGCGAGCAGCGCCGAACAAAAGGTTGACCCCGCCCCAAATGGCATTGCCTTTCTTCCTGACTACAAGAACTGGAGAGCCATCAGCAGCACGGAACGCTTTGACAATCGCACGATGCGGCAGATCCTCGGAAATGACGTCGCCGTCAAAGCCATCGCAGAAAATCACATCAACCCATGGCCAGACGGCGCTGTCTTCGCCAAAGTGGCGTGGTTTCAGCTGGAGAACGAAAAGGGATTGGTGCTGCCTGGAGCTTTCTTTCAGGTGGAGTTCATGATTCGCGACAGCAAACAATATGCCGCCACTCTAGGATGGGGATGGGCAAGATGGCGTGGCGCGGAGCTGAAACCGTATGGCAAGGACGCGGCTTTCACTGACGAGTGTGTTGGTTGCCACAAGCCCTTACAGAACACGAACTATGTCTTCACCATGCCCATCCGAGGCCAACAATGAGTCAGCCAAGGAAAGGACTGCTTCTCCTCGCGGCGGTTGTTTCGCTGAGCTTCACCGCTTGCTCGGGCGAGGGCCCGAAAATTTCGGCGCAGTTCAATCAAACCGCTTCCCTGGCCGGCGAGATTCCCGCGAACCCGCTGCAATGGAAGGTGGTTTCCGCCGAAATCAACAAAGCGGATTCGAGCATGTCAACCCTATACGGCAATGATCTGGCCGTCGTCTTTGCAAGAGCGCATTCGCAACACGATTATCCGGCCGGCTCGGTACTCGCATCAGTAACGTGGACCCAGACCGAGGACGCGCGCTGGTTTGGGGCAAAGATTCCGGATCAGGTGAAGTCCGTGGAGTTTGTGCGCGTGGCGGACGCGGCGCAGGGCCAGCGGTCCTATTCCTACGAGAAATACGAAGGAACCCCTTTAAAAAAGTCATCATCGCATGTGAGTACGACTCCTACCGAGAGGACCGCGTATCTTCTTTCTCAACGAGCCGCCATAATGCCGTAGCCTTTGTTAGTGCGCCGCGCCGGATTGTACGGATCTGATTTTCCGCGTAAAGAAAACCAGAGGCGCCCCGATCAGGCAGCCGCAGCCGAGCATCCAGAAGCAATCGAGAAAACTGAGAAACGACGCCTGCTGTAGAAGAATGTGAGCCAATTGGGCTTTGGCATGCACAGCCGCGTCCGCAGCCGAGAATCCGCTGCTCGCATAGTGCCGGGACAAAGTAGCGAGCCTTTCCCGGTAAGGAGGATCGAACGGAGTAGCGTGAGCGATCAGAACAGATTGGTGATACTGCGTTCGCCTCGCAAGCAGCGTGGTGACGAACGCAATCCCGAAGCTGCCACCTTGGTTTCGGAACAGATTGGTCAGGCTCGAAGCCTTGTTGTTCTTGTTTTTCGGCAGATTGGAATACGCCAGCTGGCTCACAGGGACGAACAACGGTGCGATACCGAGTCCCTGAAGAGCGCGAGTGAACGCAATATGCCGATAGTCCGTACCCGGATCAATACTGGCGTAGTGCCACATCGCAAACGCAAAAATAATATATCCCGTGAAAATCATCGGCTTAATACCGACTTTCGGGAGAATCCTTACCACCAGCGGCGCCAAAGCCACGATCACGAATGCGCCGGGACCAAGAACGAGCCCCGCGTCCGTCGCGGTATAACCGTAAAGACTCTGCAGCATCTGCGGGATCAGCACCGTAGAGCCAAAAAGCGCAAATCCAAAAAGGAAATAATAAAAGTTCGCGATGGCAAAATTCCGGTCCGCGAGCAGACGGATCTCCACCACGGGATCGGGATGCCGCCACTCCCAGAACACCGCCGCAACCAGAGCCACAATCGCAATCGAGAAAAAGAGCACAATGAATCTGCTCTCGAACCAGTCTTCTGTCTGGCCGCGATCGAGAACGACCTCGAGGCATGCGAAGCCAAGCGCCACGAGAATAATCCCAAGCCCGTCAACCCGAAGCTTTCCATCTTTGCGAGCAGCCTGCACTTCGCGCGTAAACTCAGGTGGGTCGGAAACTAGCCGGCTTGTCAGAATCAGAGACAAAACCCCGATGGGAATGTTGATGAAGAAAATCCAACGCCAGCTCCAGTTATCGGTAATCCAGCCGCCTAGCGGCGGCCCAATCACAGGGGCCGTGACAATCGCCATGCTATACAAAGCAAACGCCGCCGGCCGTTTCTTCGGCGGAAACGTATCCACAAGAATTGCTTGCTCGACGGGAGCTAGCCCGCCGCCTCCAATTCCTTGCAGCACACGAAAGAAAATGAGCAACCCCAGGGAAGGCGCCAGCCCGCAAAGTAGCGAGCTTGCAGTGAAGAGCACAACGCAAATCATGTAATAGCGTTTACGGCCGAAGACGCGGCTCAGCCACGCGGATAGAGGAAGAACGACGGCGTTAGAGACGAGATAACTGGTCAGCACCCAGGTACTTTCGTCCACGCTCACAGCAAGTCCACCAGCGATATGCGGCAAAGCCACATTGGCGATCGCCGTATCCAGCAGTTCCATGAACGTGGCAAGCGTGACAGTGATGGCGATGACCCACGGATTGACCGCAGGCCGGTAAGCCGTGCTGTTGGGGGCGGCAGCCATGGTTGTCGGGGCGTCTCTCCCAAACGTCAGCTTCTTCGATGCACAAAGAAACCGTTCGGTCGCATATATATTGTGCTATACTCTGTGCTGAGACCAGGCGGTCTCTTCGAACAGCTGGGAGGAACTCCGCGATGCGCAAAGGCGAGCAAACCCGCCGCGAGATCATTCATAAGGCGGCGCCCATCTTCAATCAACAAGGCTTTGACGGCGCGGCCCTCTCCGATCTCATGCGTGCGACAGGCTTGGAAAAAGGCGGAATCTACCGCCACTTCGAAAGCAAGCAGCAGCTTGCCTGCGAAGCCTTCGACTACGCGTGGCGCCTTGCCCTCGATGCGCGATTTGGAGGGACACAGGAGATAATCAATACGGTTGATCGGCTGAAACAAATCGTGTGGAACTTTCGTGACCGGCGCGCCGGCCTAGTGCAAGGGGGATGTCCGCTCCTCAATACGGCCATCGATTCGGATGACGGCAATCCCGCGCTGCGAACCAAAGCCCGCCGGGCTTTTACTTCCTGGATCGGCCGTCTGCGATCTATCGTGGAGGAAGGCCAAAGCCGCGGCGAAATCCGGTCCGGCATCGATCCCGTGGAGTTGGCAACGCTAATTGTCACCACGCTCGAGGGCAGCTTGATGCTGGAGCGTTTGCAGCGGACGCCCGAGACGTTGAACATTGCCTGCCGCCACCTCGAGGAGTATCTAGAAATGAGTATTCGCGCGCATGAGTCCAAAGCTCACACGGAGAGAGCATGAGCACGCCAGAACCGAGTCTCGAACCAGATTTCAGAAGCAGGGCCAAAACGAATAACGTGCCTGTGGCCCGTTTGATTGGCTTCGAACCAAAAGAGGCTGCGGACGGGCACGCGGTCGTTGAACTCGCTGCAGGACCGCAACACGCCAACCCCATGGGCACGCTCCACGGTGGGATTCTGTGCGACATCGCCGATGCCGCCATGGGAATAGCCTTTGCCAGCACGCTTGCCCCAGGTGAATCTTTTACCACCATCGAGTTGAAGATCAATTTCTTCCGCCCCGTGTGGGAGGCTATCTTGAAGGCTGAAGGCAAAGTCGTAAGGCGGGGAAGCAGTGTGGGTTATGTCGAGTGCGAAATCACCGACGAAAAGGGGCGACTAGTTGCAAAAGCTGCTTCGACTTGCATGGTTTTGAGAGCCGAGCGCGCCAAGGGACGTTAGCCCGCAAGCGGGTTGGCGCGGAATCAACACCTTTTGACCGTCGGCTGTAATTTAGAGCCCAGTCTTTTGCTGTACACTTGCGCAACCAATGTGGGCGAAGTGCTCAAAAATGGCAATCAGGTTGAAACTTAACAGATCATCGGGCCCCGGAGGAGAGACCCTCCTACCCCGAGGCCGTATCTCGCCCCAGAACTCTCCTCGGCAGACGCCAGTCTAGTCGCCAGCTACGCGGTCCACGAGAAGCTGGTCGCCGTGCATTAGCAGAGCGTGACAAAACTGAACGCGCTATGATTGCAACCCAAACCCAGAGATAAGAGAATCAGCAACTATCGTCGTGAGGGAGCCATGCCGCAGGGGAAACCGTCACTGCTGAAAATGCCAGCCGGGATTCAACGCTACGGTCTTGCAGTGCTTTCCGTCTCCGTGGCGCTCGGCGGCTCGCTTCTCCTGGAGCGCCTGCACTTCCGCAACGTGGCAGACCCGCTGTTTTTGTTTGCCATCGCCATAGCCGCCTGGTATGCAGGGACCGGACCAGCAATACTCGCCGTTGTTCTCTCCGGCCTGGCCGACTCCTACTTTTTCATCGAGCCGATTTACAGCATCTACATCACGCGCGAGGATCTCCCGCACTTTGCCATCTTCTTACTATTTGCGTCGCTTCTTACTGGGTTCGCCGCTGTGCGGCGCCGGGTCGAGGCAGAGCTTCTTCAAGTCCGCGACGACCTCCAGGTCGAAGTGGCAGTGCGAACACAGCAGGCCAGCCTGCTCAATCTGACACATGACTCGATTTTCGTCCGTGATATGGATTTCGTCATCACGTTTTGGAACCGGGGGGCGCAGGAGTTGTACGGGTGGACGGCCGAAAACGCCATCGGAAAGCATTCCCACGAACTCCTGCAAACAGTGTTTCCAGCGCCACACGAGGACATTCACGCCGAGTTGCTTAGGACCGGGCGCTGGGAGGGGGAGCTCAAGCGCACGACAGCCCAAGGCATGACAGTGGTGGTGGTCGCTCGATACGCTTTGCGCCGAGATGAGCAGGCGCGAGCTGTGGCCGTCCTGGAAACGAGCAATGACATCACAGAGCGCAAGCGCCGGGAGCAGGAAATCGAAAGCCTCAGCCTGGAACTTGCAAAGCGCTCGACGGAGCTCGAGTCCATCAACAAGGAACTGGAGGCGTTTGCCTATTCCGTCTCCCACGACTTGCGTGCACCCCTTCGCCACGTGGCCGGATTTGCAGAACTGCTTCAAAAGAATGCTTCTTCCCTACTGGATGAAAAGAGTCGTCGATATATGACCACGATCCTGGAATCGGCGAAAAGGATGGGCGCCTTGATCGATGACCTCCTTGCCTTTTCTAGAATCGGACGTACGGAAACGCGCGAGACAGCGGTCAGCCTGGGAGACCTTGTAAAGGAAGTCTTGGCTGAAATGCAGCTGGAGACAGGTGGGCGCAGTATTGCCTGGAGAGTGGGCGAGTTGCCTGATCTGCACGGAGACCGTTCAATGCTTAAGCTTGCTCTAGTCAATCTTATTTCCAATGCTGTTAAATTCACGCGGACGCGTCCGCAAGCCGAAATCGAGATAGGGTGTACGGAGAAGAAAAAAGATGGGGTGGTCGTGTTTGTTAAAGACAACGGAGTTGGTTTTGATATGAAATATGCCAATAAGCTATTTGGCGTGTTTCAACGTCTTCACCCAGCCGAAGCCTTTGAAGGCACCGGCATAGGATTGGCTACGGTGCAACGCATCATCCACCGGCATGGAGGCAGAGTCTGGGCCGAGGGCCTCGTCGACGGCGGTGCAACTTTTTTTTTCTCAGTCTCTAATCACAGGAGATAAAAGCTATGGAAAAATTGGGACGAATCTTGATGGTGGAGGACGACGCCAAAGACGTGGAGCTTACCTTGACAGCTCTGGAGGAATACAACCTTGCGAATGAAGTTGTTGTTACTCGCGATGGGGAAGAGGCCCTGGACTATCTGTTTTGCCGCGGAAACTTCAAGGGGCGTACTAGCGAAAATCCTGCGGTCCTGCTGCTCGACCTAAAACTGCCCAAAGTTGACGGGCTGGAGGTACTTCAGCAGATCAAGTCTGACGAGAAACTGAGATTGATTCCCGTGGTGGTGCTGACCTCGTCTCGCGAGGAAAGAGACATGGTGGCGAGCTATAAACTCGGCGTGAACGCCTATGTTGTAAAACCAGTTGATTTTCATGAGTTTGTGAATGCCATCAAGGAACTCGGAATTTTTTGGGCTGTTATCAATGAGCCGCCGCCGGGAAGCGTAAGAAAGAAATAGCGTCTCGTGATTTGAATCATCAGGATGATTGTGAAATCTCTCTTTCGCATACTGCATCTGGAAGATGATCCTAAGGACGCCGAGCTTGTTCAGGCTATGCTCGAGACTGAGGGCGTCGCTTGCCGCGTAACCCGTGTTGAGACTCAAGTTGATTTCCTGGCTTCCCTTGAGCGGGAAGGTTTTGACCTAATCCTGGCAGATTACACTCTTCCCTCCTTCGATGGCATTTCGGCATTGAAAATTGCGGTAGAGAAGCGTCCGGAAGTGCCATTTATTTTTGTTTCGGGTACTTTGGGTGAGGAAGTGGCGATTGAAGCGCTCAAGATCGGGGCAACGGACTATGTTCTCAAGACTCGACTGCCGAGGATATTGCCTTCAGTGCAAAGAGCCCTCCGCGAAAGCCAGGAAAGAGCCGAGCGCAAGCGCGTACAGGAGGCCTTGCGACGGAATGATGCTTACTTGGCCGAAGCGCAAACGCTGAGCCACACCGGCAGCTTCGGCTGGGATGTTCCCAGCGGAGAAATCTACTGGTCTTCAGAAACCTTTCGAATATTTCAATGTGAATTGGCAACCAAACCTACCGTGGAACTAGTCATGCAACGAACTCACCCGGAAGATCGGGCGTTTGTCCGGCAAGTTATCGATCGGGTTTCTCAGGAGAGGAGGGATTTTGATTTCGAACATCGGTTACTGCTGCCTGATGGTTCGGTCAAGCACGTCCGAGTTGTCGGTCGTCCCTCAGCTGAAGCCAAATCGGGCGACTTCGAGTTCGTGGGAGCGGTCACGGACATCACCGAGCGCAAGCGCGCCGAGGAGGAGTTGCGGCGGAGCGAGAATTATCTGGCAGAAGCGCAGCGGCTCACTCATACCGCGAGTTGGGTCTGGCGGGTGGCGGGGAGAGACCCCGTGCATCTATCCGAGGAATGGTATCGACTATTTGGCTTCGATCCGGAGAAGGGCATGCCAGGATGGGAAGAACGGATGCAGCGCGTTCATCCAGAGGATCGAGCCAGGTGGCAAGAGACGATCGAGCGAGCCATCCGTGAAAAGGCGGGTTACGACATGGAATTCCGAATCGTTCTGACAGATGGCGCTGTCAAGTGGATCCACACCGTCGCACATACTATTTCGGACGCAGACGGGGATTTGGTGCAATTTGCGGGTAGCTCGGTGGACATCACCGAGCGCAGGCGCGCGGAACAGACGCTACGGCGGAGCGAGGGCTATCTAGCTGAAGCACAAAGCTTGACTCAGAGTGGGAGTTGGGCTTGGGACGTACGCACTCGAGATGTCTTCTGGTCGAAAGAGATGTTTCGCATTTTTGGCTACGATCCCGAGACTGTAAAGCCGACTCTGGCCCATTTTCTCGAAAGAGTCCATCCAGAGGATCGCGAATCCGTCGAGCAAAGAGCAAAAGAGGAGCTTGGACAGAAGGTGAGCGCGGAATCGGAAGGGGATTTTCGCATCGTTCTTCCGAACGGTACGATCAAGCATTTGCACTCGATCGCTCATCCCGTAATGAATGATGCGGGCGAGGTCACCGAAGTCTTTGGCACCACGATGGACGTGACCGAACAGTACGAAGTGAGAGCGGCTCTACAGACTGCCTTCGAAGAGATAAAGCTATTAAAGGATCAGCTCGATAGAGAAAACATCGCCTTGCGCGAGGAAATCGACAAAGTCTCGATGTTTGAGGAGATTGTCGGCTCTTCCGAACCCCTCCGCCGAGTCCTCCTACAGGTTGCGAAGGTAGCTACCACAGATTCCACGGTGCTCATTCTTGGCGAGACCGGTACCGGAAAAGAAATGATTGCCCGGGCCATCCACAGGCGGTCTAAACGGGCAAACCGCGCTTTTATCCGCGTGAATTGCGCAGCGATTCCCCCCACCCTCATCGCTTCCGAGCTGTTCGGTCATGAGAAAGGCGCGTTCACAGGAGCGGCTCAGCGCCGGCTGGGTCGTTTTGAATTGGCAGATGGGGGCACGATCTTCCTCGATGAGATCGGTGAGCTGCCTGCCGAGACTCAGGTCGCCCTTCTTCGCGTGCTCCAGGAACGAGAATTTGAACGGGTGGGGGGAACCCAGTCCGTTTCCGTCGACACCAGAATCCTTTCCGCCACAAACCGGGACTTGAGGGCTGCCATTGCCGCGGGCACTTTCCGGCAGGATCTGTTCTATAGGCTGAACGTCTTCCCCATCCACATGCCCTCGCTGCGCGAGCGGACGGATGATATCCCGCTGCTCGTAGAATATCTGATTGAGAGATACGCGAAGAAAGCCGGCAAAAAGATCCGGAACATCGATAAAAAGACGCTGGCTCTATTTCAAGAGTACAGCTGGCCCGGTAACATTCGCGAACTGCAAAATGTGATCGAACGAGCCGTAGTGTTGTGCGACACCGAGACCTTTTCCGTGGATGCCAAGTGGCTGAAGCGCGAACTGCCCACTGAGCCGTCCCCGTTGCACCCTTCCCCAAGAGGACTGGGTCGGCTGGACGAGACGAAGGAAAAGGAAATAATCGAAGCGGCCTTGGCGCAAACGGGGGGCCGGGTTTCGGGCCCTTCGGGCGCGGCCGTCTTGCTAGGGGTCCCCCGTCAGACCCTAGAGTCCAAGATCGCGAACTTGGGAATCAACAAGCACAGGTTCAAGTCGGTCTAGTACTCCACGACGAACGTCCGAGTATTTAACCATTTGTTTAAATACAAGACCCGCTTTTCAGCTGCATTCGGCACGCGACCTCTTGAGTTCGCCCCATTCCTCCTGGCCGCCTACGGAAAGTTCACCTAAAGCGCTAGGTCGAATTGCCGAAAATCAGCAAATGCTGAAATTTGGCATGCGTTCGATCCAATAAATCTCATGTTTTTAATTACTTAGTGAAGGCCTGCGAATTGCACCTGCTCTTTGCGCGGGAAGAGTTGAATGACACTAAGAATTGAAAAAGTTTCCGGCGGCGGAAAGACTACCCTTCGTGTGAGTGGCCGGATTTCTTTGGAGCATCTCGTGGAGTTAAAAGCGGAAGTAGAAGGAATGGGTGCAGGAACGGTTCTGGACTTGGAACACGTGACCCTGGTGGACGTGGAGGGTGTGCGTTTCCTCAGCGATTGCGATGCAAGGGGAATCGAACTCGCGCACTGCTCACCTTATATCCGTGAGTGGATCGTCAGAGAAAGGCATTGATAGCAGAAGACTTGGGGGGAGAAATGGCTTGCCAATGTGTAGTTGCTTGCATGGAAGAGAACTTGATCGGGGAGAATCTTTCGTTGCGAGACGAGTTCGAGGGGCTAGATGAGAAAGCCCTGGTCGCAGCCGCAAAGTACGGACAGAGTGTGGCTTTTGATGTGCTCTGCAAACGCCTGGCCCCGAGAATTCTAAGGGCGGTGTTGCGAATCACAAAGAATCGCGAGGACGCGGAAGATGCATTGCAGGATTCTTTCCTGAGCGCTTTCGTCCACATCACGGAATTTGACGGCAGGTCAGCCTTCTCGACATGGTTGACGCGCATCGCGATCAATTCCGCCTTGATGATCCTGCGGAAAAAGCGAACTTCTCACGAAGTCTCGTTGGATAGTTCGGCCGATTCCGGCGAGACGCCCGTCTCGTGGGGGATGCTGGACCACGCTCCGAATCCAGAGAAGCGCTATGCCCAAAGCGAGCGGGAAAATATTCTCCGCGGCGCAATCCGCACCTTGCGTCCGACAATTCGCAAAGTGATCGAGCTTCAACAACTGCAGGAACACTCCATGAAGGAGACTGCCGCGATAATCGGCATCTCGGTTCCTGCCGCCAAAGCGCGGTTGTTTCACGCGAAAATCGCGCTGCGCAAAGCTCCAAGACTCAAATCCATCACGCCGGCCCGCACCAATCGTTCCCATTTGCCCTTTATCGTTCGGGCGACGCCGGGCGGCAGCCGCGCAATTGCCAGAGCAGTCTAAGGTATAGAGGGGGAGCGGGACACACCGTCTTTCCGAGTCGGGCGCTTCGTTTGAGACCGAACGGTCGCTTACTGCATCAAAGTAAGCGCCGGGGACCGGCGGCTGGTAACTAACCGCTGATCATCAGGCGACAAAAGGAGATCCCGTTGACCGGAACATATAAGGCCCTAGCAGTGACAGCACCGCGAGTTTTAACCGTTGTCGAAAGGCCCATTCCAAAGCCTGGAGCTGGCCAGGTACTGATTCGCATCGAAGCCTGTGGCATTTGCCACACAGACGCAATTACGGTCGGGGGCAATTATCCAGGATTGACGCTTCCTCGCGTTCCTGGCCACGAAGTAGTCGGCCGTGTCGAGGCTGTCGGCGCAAACGTTTCCGGATGGCGCCTCGGGCAGCGCGTGGGCGTCGGTTTTTTTGGCGGCCAGGACGGCACGTGCGAGCCGTGTCTTCGGGGAGACTTTGTTAACTGTCTCAACTTAATCGTGCCAGGTCTCACCACGGACGGCGGCTACGCAGAGGTAATGATCGCGGAAGCTCGCGCCCTGGCTTCAATCCCTGACGATCTCAATTCCGCGCAAGCGGCGCCGCTCCTTTGCGCGGGCGTAACGACGTACAACGCTCTTCGGAACTCACCGGCACGTTCTGGCGACCTGGTCGCCATTCAGGGACTCGGTGGGCTCGGGCATCTAGGCGTTCAATATGCTCGCCGCATGGGTTTCCGGACGGTGGCTATCGGGCGAGGAAGTGATAAGGCCAAGCTGGCTGGAGAGCTTGGCGCGCACGTGTACATCGACAGCGCTGCAGAGGATGCTGCGGCGGCGCTGCAACGGCTAGGCGGAGCAAAAGTTATCCTAGCCACGGCGCCAAGCAACCGCTCCATGGGGCCGTTGGTGGCGGGTCTCAAGACGCGAGGCCGCCTAATCATTGTGGGTGCATCTCTGGAGCTGATCGAGGTAAACGCACTGCCGCTCATTTTTGGCGGGCGTTCCATCGAGGGAAGCTTATCCGGCTCGGCCATCGACGGCCAAGATACGTTGTCGTTCAGTGTCCTCGAAAACGTTCGCCCGATGATTGAATCGATGCCGCTTGAGAAGGCAGCGGACGCTTTTGCCCGGATGATGAGTGGCGAGGTGCGTTTCCGTATGGTGCTTACCACCGGTCAGTAATGGCGCCTCAATAAAGCCGCCCCTGCGGTCGAAACGCCGTTGACCTCATATTTTTTGTCACCAAACCGAAGAGCTTGGGCATCCAACGCACGAGGACCTAAGGAGAGCCCAAACATGGCGAAAAATAGTACAGGTGCGGTTCAAGCACAGACCAAGGAAAACGGCAGCTCCGAAATCACGAGCGGTCTCAGCGGCGAAGGTGTCGCGGAAATCACAACTGAGCTCCGGCCGTTGCTCGCAGACACATTCGCGCTCTACGTCAAGACGAAGAACTTTCACTGGCACATGACGGGGCGCCATTTTCGCGATTATCACCTTCTGCTCGATGAGCACGCCGAGCAAATCTTCGACATGACAGACGATATTGCCGAGCGCGCGCGCAAGCTCGGCGGTACCACCCTGCACTCCATCAGCGATATCGCGAAGCACCAGCGGCTGAAAGACAACAACAAGGAATCCGTCAGCCCGGAAGACATGCTTCGGGAGATCCATTCCGACAATCGCGACCTCACCCGATACCTGCGCGCCACGCATGAAGTCTGCGAAAAGCATAATGATGTGGCCACGGCCAGCTTGATTGAAAACTGGATCGATCAAACCGAGCGGCGCACCTGGTTCTTGTGGGAAATCGTAAGCCAACAATAGAAATTCCGAAAAGCTGTTTAATCGAATGCCCGGTCAAGAATGTGGAATAGACTGGTGCGTTTGCGCCGCTAAGCTTCTCCGGTCGTGCGACGAAATTCGCTGGTTGATATTCTCCTCACTTCCAGGAGGACGATCATGGCTCCAACTCCAGACAATGGGATGCAGCACCTCAGCAGCCCCTACTCGGTTCCTGAAACCCTCAAGCGCCTCGAGTCCCTGTTGCAAGAAAAGGGCCTGACGGTATTCTGCCGTGTCGACCACAGCGGGGAAGCCGAGAAAGTCGGTTTGAAAATGCACCCCACACATCTCATCCTCTTTGGAAGCCCCAAGGGAGGGACTCCTGTCATGGTGGCTTCTCCCACGATCGCTATCGATCTTCCGTTGAAAGCCTTGGTCTGGGAGGACGCTGGCGGAAAAGTTTGGGTTTCCTACAATAGCCCGGAGTATCTCCAGCAACGGCACAACGTTGCCCCCGATCTGATAAAAAATATCAGCGGTGCCGGTCCACTTCTTCAATTGGCAGTAATATAGGTCAGTCTCAAAAAACGCGGCTATCTCTTGAGAATTTATGCCAGAAACATCAGCGAAGGATTCTCAGCCGTCGAACCGCAATAATCCGAACCTCGCTCGCGACCATCTTGCCAATGAGCGGACGTTTCTCGCGTGGATTCGCACCGGTGTTGCCGGCGTGGTGTTTGGTTTTGCGATTGGCCGTTTCGCAATTGCTATCCGGCAATGGATGGCGATGCAAGGACAGGGCCGTACTACTCCAACGACGGGAATATCCGTTTGGTTCGGAACGGCTGCCATGGTTGCGGGGGTATTGGTTTGCCTTGTGGGGTTAGTCCGCTACCGTCGGACCCGCGAGCAACTCGACGCCGGAAACTTCCAGCCCGCGGGGTTCATCATTGATCTCGTCGGAATTGTGGCCGCGCTCTTTGGCTTGGCCCTTGCCGCGTATCTCGTCTACATCGAACTGCACTTCTAGCTAAAGCCTGCAGATCAGCAATTCTCTTTCGTAAACCATTTCTTTCGGCAAATGATCGTGAAGGCCGATGAACAACTCCTCGTGTTCGATCACTTCCTTGCGCCAGGCTTCGCGGTCAAACTTTTGCAGTTCCTCAAACTTTTCCTTGGAAAGATCCATGCCTTTCCATTCCATGTCTTCGTAGCGCGGCATCCAACCGATGGGCGTTTCCCTGGCTAATGCCCGGCCTTTTGTGCGATCCACAATCCATTTCAGGACGCGCATGTTCTCCGCGAATCCCGGCCACATGAACTTCCCCTCTGCATCCTTGCGGAACCAGTTCACGTGAAAAATTCGCGGCGTTAACGTCAGCGACCTCTGCATTTTAATCCAATGACGGAAGTAATCGCCCATGTGGTAACCGCAGAAGGGAAGCATGGCCATCGGGTCTCGGCGGACTGTCCCCACGGCTCCGGATGCCGCCGCAGTAGTTTCCGATCCCATGGTTGCTCCGATGTAGACGCCGGAACTCCAATTGAAAGCCTGGAAAACGAGCGGCATCGTGGTAGCTCTGCGACCGCCAAAGATAATTGCGCTAATCGGAACGCCGGTGGGATCCTCCCAAGCCGGATCGATCGTCGGACATTGTGAAGCCGGCGCGGTGAAGCGCGCGTTGGGGTGCGCGGCCTTTGCGCCTGTTTCTTTCGCAATCTCCGGAGTCCACTTCTGTCCTTTCCAGTCGAGGCATTCGGCTGGCGGCGTGTCGGTCATGCCTTCCCACCAGACGCCGCCGTCTGGAGTGAGGGCGACATTCGTAAAAACGGAATTTTTTGAGAGTGTGGCCATTGCGTTGCGGTTCGTCTTTACCGAAGTGCCAGGCGCTACGCCAAAAAATCCCGCTTCAGGATTTATCGCCCGCAAGAGGCCGCGTTCGTCCGGTCGAATCCAGGCAATGTCGTCACCCACCGTCCAAACTTTCCATCCTTCAAACCCTTTGGGCGGGATGAGCATGGCGAAATTTGTTTTTCCGCACGCGCTCGGAAAAGCAGCGGCCACATACGTTTTTTCACCCGCCGGATTTTCCACGCCTAGAATTAGCATGTGCTCGGCCATCCAACCTTCGTCTCGCGCAATGTTGGAGGCGATTCGCAACCCGAAACACTTTTTGCCGAGCAGTGCGTTTCCGCCGTAGCCGGAGCCGTAAGACCAGATTTCACGCGTCTCCGGAAAATGAACGATGTACTTTTCTTTGTTACACGGCCAGGGCACGTCCTTCTGACCTGGAGCGAGCGGAACGCCGACCGAGTGCATGCACGGCACGACGCGAGGAATCCCGGTGTCGATCTGCTGAAAAACCGGCAATCCGATGCGCGCCATGATGCGCATGTTGACGACCACATAAGGCGAATCTGTCAGTTGCACGCCGATCTGTGACATCGGCGAGCCGAAAGGCCCCATGCTGTACGGCAGGACGTACATGGTGCGCCCACGCATGGCGCCGTTAAATAAACTCTTCAGCTTCTTCCGCATTTCATACGGGTTTTCCCAATTGTTTGTCGGACCCGCAGCGTCTTTTGACAGCGAGCAAATAAATGTCCGGTCCTCCACGCGCGCGACGTCGTTCGCATCCGATCTCGCATAATAGCACCCGGGCCAAAGCTGTTCGTTGAGCTTGATGAGCGTTCCCGCCGCGACCATCTCATTGCGCAGAATGTCGATTTCTTCCTGCGAGCCGTCAACCCAATGGATCGCCGCGGGCTTTGCGAGCTCCGCCATTTTTTCCACCCAGCGCAAAAGGTGTTCATTCTTGCTGAGGGGAACCGTTGGATTTCGCCCAGGTATGCGTGTGACGTCCTTCACCGCTGCTTCGTGCATGATAATAATTAATCTCCACTATCAACTTTACTAGGACAGGCAATGAAAGGGAAATGCAGTCCCTGTTTTGGAAGGATTCGGTAGCGCGGCTTCTAGACGGCTTCCGCCGGCTTGCTCTCGGTTCTTGCCCCGGGGCGAAGGAAGTAGTGGACTGCCGGCGTAAATACGAGAGACAAAACCATCGAACTCAGCAGGCCGCCGATCACCGCGATGGCCAAGGGCTTGAGCATCTCCGAACCTGACCCAATGCCGAAAGCCAGTGGCAACATGCCTGCGATAGTTGCAAGAGCGGTCATCGCAATGGGTCGCAAACGGCGACGCCCAGCCTGAACCATGGCTTCCTCCGCAGAAAGCCCAACATCGCGGAAGCGATGCTCGGCGTCGAGCAGCAAGATTCCATTCTTGGCGACGATGCCGATCACCATGATCATGCCCATGAACGACGCGACGTTAAACGTCGTGCGCGTGATGAGAAGCGCCAGGAAGCCGCCGAAGGTGGAAAGCAACGCGGATGCGAGGATCGCTGTCGGCGCAGAGAAAGTGCGAAATTCGAAAAGCAGCACGGTAAAAAGAAGCAGCAGAGCGAGAAGGAGGACCATCAACAAGTCGCTGAAAGACTTCTGCTGTTCGGCGTATAAGCCTCCATACTCTATGCGGATGGAAGAAGGCAGATGAAGTCCGGCAATGGTTTTTTTGACCGCGGCCATGCCGTTGCTAAAGTCCAGTCCTTCGAAACGAGCTGTGACTTGCACTAGGCGCTGTAAATTCTCTCTGCGAATTTCGGTTTCACCGGGATCGGTCACGATGGTAGCCAAGGAACCGAGGGTGGCGGTCTTTCCCGTTGCGCTAGTGAGCAAAGTGTTGGTCATGCGATCCAAGGAAGCGCGGGCTTGCTCGGGAAAACGGACGCGGATGGTGTAGACGCGGTCGTTGAGAATGACCGGTGTGGCCGCGGGCTCCCCTTCCAGCACGGCCGAGGCATCGATGGCGACCTCCTCGGGAGTGAAGCCGGCGCGTGCCGCAACGGTAGGATTCACCTGATAAGTCACGGCTGGGCCGCTAATCGTATTCTCGACGCCATCGAGGACATCTACGACGCCGTGGATTTTGGATATGGCATCGCCAACCTTTGGAGAGGTTTCATTCAAAAGCTTTCCGTCTGGAGAGAATAGCTTGATGACAACCGGTTCAGGCGCGCTGGTGAGGTCGCCGATCATATCCTGCAACAGTTGAACAAACTCGACCTTGGTACCGGGTTCGGTCGCTTCGATCTGAGCTCGGACGTCGGAAGTTATTCCGTCGAGGGCGCGCTTGCGATCTTTCTTCAACCTGACGGTGAAATCCCCGTTGTTGGCTTCCGTGACGGCGGCAAGGCCGAGCTGGAGTCCCGTACGGCGCGACGTGTTTTCGACTTCCGGCGTGGACTTCAAAATATCCTCGATGTGCAACAAGATGCGGTTGGATTCGGCGAGGGAACTGCCGGGTGGTGTGAAGTAATCCAGAATGAAGGCGCCTTCGTCCATCTCTGGCAGCAGCCCGGTTTGGAGAAAGTAGTAGCAGACACCAGAAAGAGCAACGATCACTACGGAACTTAGAGCAAGAATCCAAGGGCGTTTCAAAACCAACTGCATGACGCGCCCGTAAAAGTCGACGATGCGCCCGAAGAAACCGGAAAGGTGGGCCTCTTCCGCATTCAGGAGTGCAGTCCTATCGACTTGTTCCGAACCAGTCGCGGGCACGGCAGTATCCTTGCGTCGCACAAAGAATTGACTGAGCGCGGGAGTCCAAGAGAGGGCAAGGAGCAGCGAAGTGAAGAGAGAAACGGTCATGGTGATGGCGAGCGCGCGGAAGAAGCTGCCAGTCACGCCGGTAATCGAAATCAATGGCAAAAACACCACGATGGGGGTAACGGTGGATCCAATCAAAGGTACGGTCAATTCCTTTAACGCACTCTGAATGGCCTGGGAGCGGCTTTGCCCGGCGTCGCGGTGCAACACGATATTCTCGAGGACCACGATCGCGTCGTCGATTACAAGGCCAACGGCGGCCGCTAGTCCGCCAAGGGTCATTAGATTGAAACTTTGACCTGTGAACTGGAGGACGATGAAGGTAATAAGCAGCGTGATCGGAATAACCAATCCGGCCACGAGTGACGTTCCCCAGTCGCGCAAGAACAACACGAGAATAATGGAAGAGAGCACGATGCCAAACAGCACCGCGTCGCGCACGCTGGCGATCGAATCGTGCACAATCGTCGATTGGTCGTAGAAAGGTTCGAGATGCACGCCGGGGGGTAGCGTCGGAGCCAGCTCGCTGATTAACGCGTGCACTTCGTTCGCGACCTGAAGTGTGTTGCTTTCCGGCTGACGATTCACGTTGACCAGAACAGCCGGTTTGCCATTGGCGGTGACGATTGTATATGCAGGGGCAACCGATGGAGCTATAGAGGCGATGTCCCCCAAACGAATGGGCACACCCGCCGTGGAAGTTTTGACAACGATCTGGCCGATTTGATCGGGTGTACGTACTTGGCCGCTGATCAGTCCGAGCACGAGCTGGTGGTTGTGTTCGATCAAGCCCGGAGAGTCAATCAAGTTAGTCCGGCGAATTGCATCGAGAATGTCCTGCACCGTAATACCGGCCGTCAGGAGACGCGCCGGATCAGGCATGACTTGGAACTCAGGAATGCGCCCGCCTTGGATAATCACGGTGGCGACGCCGTCCAGCCGGTTAATACGCGGCTTCAGATCGTACGTCGCTATTTCCCAGAGCTTGTTCGGGGGCACAGTGTCTGATGTAAGGCTGTAGCCAATGATAGGAAAGACCGCGAAAGTCATGCGGTGGGTCTCAACCTTGGCCGTCGTGGGAAGCTCCGCCTGCAAGCGGGCGACAACCGCATCCACACGCTGGAGAGTCAAAATCATGTCGGAGTTCCAGGCAAAGAAAAGATCGACCTCGGCGGAGCCGCGGCTGGTGATGGAAGTAACCTTCTGCAAGCCCGGAACGCTGTTGACGGCTTCCTCGATCGGGCGAGTGATGGTGACCAGCATCTGGTCAATCGGCATGACGCCGTTGTCGACGCCGACGACGATGCGGGGAAAATCGGTGTTGGGGAACACGGATACAGGAATGCTGAAGGCCAAATACGCGCCGACAAGGGCCAAGCTGATAGTCAGAAACAGAATTGGGCGTGACAGGCGCTGAAACCACGGCAGGCTTGCCCCATCGGACGCAGAAATCTTGGACGATTCGGGCCGGGGCTCCATCCGCCGCTACTCCTTGTCCTTGTCGTCAGGCTTCTTCGAATCGCTCGCCTTGTCGTCTTTCTCAGCCGGGGCCGCTTCGACTTTGATTTTGGTGTTGTCCGGCAGCGCGTAACCCCCCGAACTGATGATCGGGTCGCCCGCGTTTATGCCGCTGACGATTTGCGCGTCCTCTCCATTTCGAACACCGACTTGCACGGTCTTCCAGTGAGCCTTCTGGTCCGAGCCCGCTAGCACTACATAGTCCGTTCCACCTTCGGCGTTCTTGAAAACGGCGCCAGCCGGCACGACGATGGCGTCCTTGACCGTCTTGCCCGTCATCGAAACTTCCACGGTCATACCGGGCTTCACCGCCGGATTCGGTTTGGCCGCTTCCACCCAGACTTCAATGGTGGTGCTGCCGGGATCTAGAGCCGGGCTCACAAGCGTGATTCGGCCTTTCACCGGCTCGTCAAGGCCGCTTACTTTCAACTCCGCCGGGTTCCCCAGTTTTAACTTGACTGCCTCTGATTGTGGTACGTGAGACTTAGCGATCAGCCGGCTCAAATTCATGACGGTAAGGATCGGCTGATTGGCGGTCGCGAGATCGCCGGCATACAGCGGTCGGTCGGTCACGACGCCGTCGATCGGGCTGCGAATCTCAGAATAACTAAGCTGGGCTTGCGCCGCGCGCATCTGTCCTTCAGCCGTTTGGCGCGAACCGTGCGCGGATTTCAATGCTTGCGCTTTCCCGAGACGCTGCAAATCCGCAAGCTGCTTCTGTGCCACCTCATTTACGCTGCGTGCTTGAGCCAAAGCGACTTCCGCTGCATCCATTTCGCGCTGTGGAATCGCACCTTGCTTGAGTAGTTCCTTTCGGCTGTCATAGACCCGCTGCTGCGCATCAAACGCGGCTTTTGCCGCCGCTGCATCGAGCTCCGCTTTTTGGACCTGCTGCGGAATTGCCGAATCCACAGAGGTGACGTAGCCCGCATCGGCTTGCTCAAAATTTCCCGTGCTTGCTTCCGCCTGACCGGCGAGATCCTTGTTCTCCAGGACAGCCAACAATTGCCCCTTTTTCACGGGGCTCCCGCGCTGCACCTTGAATTCCGTAATCGGGGCTGTGATCTTCGGGGAGATTATGGCCTGCTCGACGGGATAAACGACCGCTTCCGCAGAGACCGTTTCTGAAATTGTGGCTCTCTCCGCCGGCGTCGTTTGCACTGTAACCAGAGGGTCTGCTTCCTTCTCCGAACTGTTGCAACCCGCCGAACACAGAAGTAATGCAGCAACCGAGCCGGTTGAAATAATGAAACTCATTAAGATTCTCGCGCTGTGGATCATCGGTGTTCTCATGGAGTCGTGAGCACTCCCGTCAAAGTCTGCAAATTCGCGAGGGCCACGCGGTAGCGCACCGCGCCGTCTTGATACGCGGCGTTGGACTGCGCGTTGGTCGTCTGCGCGTCAACGACCTCGAGAACCGTTGCTTCGCCGCCTTTGTAGCGCAGGGTGGTCAGCCGAAGACTTTCGGATGCGAGTTCGGCTGAACGGCCGAGACCTGAGAGCTCATTCAGAGCCGTATCAGCTTCCGCGTAAAGCGATTGGATTTCTGCGAGCAGCTTGCGCTGCGCCAGCGAAAGCTCACGCTGCGTTTGAGTGCGACGAAGCTCAGCCTGTTTGACGCGGCTCTGCGTCACGCCCCAATTCCAGATGGGAATGTTAAGCGTTGCGCTGGCAGAAGAGCCCAGATTCGAGAAGGATTGACCATTCACTCTCGTCGGAAAGTTCACACCGAAATTCGGTGCGTCAATGCCGTACCAATAGTCGAGTCCGAGCGACGGCAGATAGCCGGCGCGGGCTGCGCTGACATCATATCCCGCAGCTTTGAGGGCCTCCAGGGCGGCACGGACATCTGGATTCTCTTGAGCGGCCCGCTGCTGGACTTCCGCCAATGTGGGCATCGGGATGGTGGCGTGCAAATCATCGGCAACCTCGAAATTGTCGCTGAAGTCCGGAAAGACAAGTACAGCGAGGTCCAGCCGTGCATTCAATAGAGCGAGTTGCGCTTCCTGAAGCTGTCGGCGGCGCTCCAGTGCCTGCAAGTCCGCCTTGATCACGTCGGCGTGCGCTACCTCGCCGCCTTTCTCGAGGTTCTGAGTCAGCTTCAGAAAACTGTCGCCCTCATCCGCAGCTTTGCGCGACGTCTCCAGTTTTTGTTGCGCCGCAGCCACGGCGTAGTAATTCTGAACAACGGTAACGACGAGGCCGCGCGAAGCGATCTCTGCGCGAGCGCGGGCAACTGCCGCCGCCGCCGAAGCGCGGCGAAAACCAGCTATTCCCGCGACGTCGATGGATTCGTGAACATTCGCTTGGCTGATGTACTCGTGAACCGCATTGTTCGCAATAAAGCGGACAGGAAATCCAGTCTGGTTCGCCAGCGCTATCGACGCGCCTTGCGTGTAGAGTGCCTGATTGTTGTACGTCACGCTCGGAAGCAGCGCGGCGCCCGCCTGATAGCGGTCCTGGCGCGCGAGGGCAGCATCAGTCTGCGCGGCCTGGAATTGCGTGCTGTTTTTTCGAGCGCGGGCTAATGCGTCCTCTAGAGTAAGCCGTATTGGTGAAGTGGCCGGCGAAGTGCCAGTTTGCTGAGCGGGCTGTGCATTCGCTGCCATTAGAAACGCAGTTTTCTTTGGCACGGGATTATCAGGCTGCTGGCTCGCGCCTGGGGAAGGGAAGACAGCAAGCCCAACGAGCGTGAGAAGTGTCGATCGATACGAAAGATAGCGAGTGTTCACGGGATTTCTCTCGAGCGGATCGCAGACCTTCACGTTCCGCTATCACGAACTTAACGGCCTTGAGATAAACAGACGATTAACCAGTCCCCGCGAGCGCAGCCACGGGTCCTGGCAAATATACAGCGAAGTGGCTTCCCGTTGCATTGGAGCGAACTAATTCGAGCCGGCCGTTGTGCGCCTGGGCGATCCACAGAGCTATCGAAAGCCCCAGCCCGGCTCCACCCTCGCGTCCCGAACGCGATCGCGCGGGATCGGCTCGGAAGAATCTCTCAAAAATCCGAGAATGCATTTCCGCTGGTATTCCCGGTCCTGTATCGGTTATGTCTATCTCAAAGCCGGTAGGGACGGCGCGACACGCAATATCCACCCGCCCACCCTCTGTCGTGTACTTAATCGCATTGTCCAGTAGATTCAGGATCATTCGCCGCAACAGCGCTTGATCCCCGCGGACCAAGCACTCCGAGGACGCTTCCACGCCCAGCTCAATTCTCTTTTCGCGCGCCAAAGTTCGCGCCGAATGTGCGCAGTCGGCCACCACTTCCTCGAGATATACATCTTCTGGGGACAGGAGATACTGACCCGAATCGGCCCGCGTCAGAGTGAATAGGTCTTCCACTATCTTGATCAGCCGCGATGTTTCTTCGTGCAGAATCCGGAGGGACTCGAGATAGTCTTCGGCCTTCCGGCCCTGCTGAGACATGGCCACCTCAGCCTCGCCACGCAGGATCGCCAGTGGCGTCCGGAGTTCATGAGAGGCATCTGCAATGAAGCGCCGCTGCCGCTCAAAAGACTGGTCGAGCCGATCCAGAAGATCGTTGAAAATCGTAGCCAGCCGTCCGAGTTCATCGTTCGCATTGAGCACCGGAAGCCTCTCGTGCAGGTTTGTTGCTCCGATGCGCTGCGCGTGCGCTCCCATCTCGACAACCGGTGCCAAACTCTTTCGGGCTAGGAAGTAGCCGCCCGTCCCCGCGAGCAGGAGTCCCACAAGAATCATCCATGTGAATGTCAGACGTATCGTTTCCAGCATTTCATTCTGCGCGTGCAACGAGCGGAGAATAATGAGCAAGTAGTTTTGGCCGTTTGCATTGAATTGACGAGAGTAGGCGCGGAATCGTGAGTGTTCTCCGCGGATCGTTTCCAAATTGGCTTCCTTGCTCTGGCTCGCTTTTGCGAACCGGTGAAAGTCGCTCGATGCCAGTGCGCGGGTCAACGAACTATAAGAGGATTCGCCGGGCGAAATAGCCTCGCTAGAATTAGCGGCGATCTCTCCGCCCGGACCCAGCACCACGAAAGCATCGCTATTCGAGCGATGCTCGGCCATTGCCTGCCGGGCTGCCGATGAAACCGCCGAAGTCCGTGTGCCGGGAGTGTCCGAAAGCTCGTCCTGAAAGGTCACCAGGAAGGAATCCGACAGCGCCGCTAGATCTGTGTCCGTCCGCTCCATCGACGTTTTTCGAACGAGCAGATAGGTGGTTGCGCATACAAGGAGCAACACCACGGCGAGGACCGCGGAGTACCATACCGTCAGCCGTACTCGCACCGAATCAAGCATGTTTCTTGCGGTCCGGTACACTCGCTTTGCCTTGCGTGCCTCCCTGCTGCGCGCGCGCTCCCGTGTCTCCATCCAGAATATAACCGGCGCCTCGCCGCGTCTGCAGCAGCCCCGAGCTCCCATCTGGATCGATCTTCCGGCGAAGCCGGTTGATGTACACCTCAATCAAATTTGAAAACGGATCGAAACTCTCGTCCCAAACGTGCTCTGCGATGTCCGCCCTGCTCACCACGCGGCCGGCATTCCGCACCAAGTATTCCAGCAGCGCATATTCCTTGTGAGTCAGCGAAATTGCATGTCCACCGCGCGTTGCGCTTTGTGCCGCGGTATCCAATACAAGGTCTCCAACGCTGAGCCTTGGCGGATGCAATTCCGAAGAACGCCGCAGCAGCGCGCGAAGTCGCGCCAAGAGTTCGCGAAACTCGAAGGGCTTCGTCAGGTAATCATCGGCGCCGCGATCGAGTCCGCTGACGCGGTCCTCGACAGCGTCTCGCGCCGTCAGCATCAGGATGGGCATTCGCCGCCCGGCTTTGCGCAGCCGGCGGCACACTTCGAATCCGTCAGGCGCAGGGATCATGACGTCCAGAATAATCAGGTCATATTCGTTGATCTCTGCCTGATAAAGCGCATCTTCACCGGTCGTCGCGGTATCGACTGCATAAGCTTGTTCGCGCAGTCCTTTGACCACAAACCGGCGCACCCCCGCATCGTCTTCTACCAGCAGAATTCTCATGGCTGCATGATACGTGAAAGCAGGGCCTGGAGTGCAGTCTTGGCTCTCTGTAAGGGAAGCCTGTCTCAGAATGACTGGACGTGATTCAGCGCCGGGCACGATACAAGAGGTGGTCCCCGGCCGTGGCTAAATCGTTTTGTCCTTCGAATAACAAATCTTTTCGAGGTTGCACTCCATGCACTTCGGTTTGCGCGCCAGGCATACACGCCGCCCGTGCCAAATAATCTGGTGCGAAAAAAGGATCCACTTTTCCTTCGGAATCAGTTTCATCAAGTCCTGCTCGATTTTTTTCGGATCTTCATTTCGAGTCAAGTCCAGCCGGTTCGAAATGCGAATCACGTGCGTATCTACAACGATTCCGCTCGCGATTCCAAACGCCGTGCCCAGCACCACATTCGCCGTCTTTCGAGCCGCTCCAGGCAACGTCAGCATCTCTTCCATCGTGCGCGGCACTTGTCCACCGAATTTCTCGATAATCGCCCTGCTCGCTCCCATGATCGATTTCGTTTTGTTCCGAAAAAATCCCGTTGGCCGGACGTCTTGCTCCAGCTCACTCGGATTCGCGTGCGCGAACGCCTCCGGCGTCGGGTATTTCTTGTAGAGCGTTTCTGCTACCAGATTCACCCGCACATCCGTGCACTGCGCCGAAAGTATCGTCGAAATCAGCAGCTGAAACGCATTCTCGTGCCTCAGCTCGCACGTCGCCGCCGGATACGCTTCATCCAGCTTGGCCAGGATCGCAGCCACGCGTTTCGGGTCACTCCCTCCCGCTGCTTTTTTGGTGGTCGTTGCGCTCTTTGCCGTTCGCGCGAGCTTCGTGGCTCTCGTTTTCTTTGGCAACGGCGTTTTGTTCCTCTTCGCTTTTTTGGCAGACATGTCGCGAAGGATATCACATTGGTGGGACAGAGATTCCTGTCTGCCTGCGACATTCGTCGGCAGTTTTCAATGAAAGTGCAGGGCACGGGATGCTGTGCCACTACGGAGTCGTAAGCGAACTCAGCATTTTGCGGAATGCCTTGCCGCGATGGCTGTACTGGTTTTTTTCTTCAGGCAGAAGTTCCGCAAACGCTTTCTTCAGGGGAGGGAAGTAAAACACTGGATCGTAACCGAACCCGCCAACCCCTCGCGGTGATTCCAGTATTTCTCCGTCCACGCGAGCCGTCACAATCGCTATGGCTCGGCCTCTTTCCGCCAGGGCAATCGCGCACACAAAGTAGGCCGCCCGCTCCGCTCCTTCTTTCCCGCGAAGTTCGCCCAGCAATTTTGCAATTCGCTCCGCGCTTGTCGCATTTGGGCCCGCATACCGTGCCGAATGCACCCCGGGCGCCCCTCCGAGAGCAGGCACCACGAGCCCGGAATCATCCGCAAACACGAGTCCATCCCCAAGCCGCGAATAATGCAGCGCCTTTCCTGCGGCGTTTTCCGCAAATGTCGGCGCATCTTCTTCGAAGGGAGGCAGGGAATCGAATCCCGGCAACAATTCAATCTTCGCGCGCGCGTCCGGCGCATCGGGCACACGCGGCGCATCCATAGCTGCCAGTTCGCGAAACTCCTCAAGTTTTCCCGGATTGGACGACGCCAGAAACAACCTAACGCGCGCGCGCACTGAACTTAACCGGCAGCACCGCGCGTTGCTCCTCTGTCAGCCGGCGAATCCCAGCCGCCGCCAACGCCAGGAGGTCTTGCATCTCGCTCCCGCTGAATGGCCGCCCTTCCGCGGTTGCCTGAATCTCGACGAAGTGTCCGCTACCCGTCATCACCACGTTCATATCCACTTCCGCCCGCGAATCTTCTTCATACGCCAAATCCAGCAGCGCTTGGTCATCGACAATCCCCACGCTCGTCGCCGCCACCGAATCGATCATCGGCGACCTTTTCAACATGCCCGCTGCCACAAGCCGTTCGAACGCCAATGCCAGCGCCACAAACGCACCTGTAATAGAAGCCGTCCTGGTTCCACCGTCCGCCTGAATTACGTCGCAATCAATCCACACGGTCCGCTCGCCCAGAGCTTCCTGATCCGTCACCGCTCGCAGCGACCGCCCAATCAACCTCTGAATCTCCAAGGTACGCCCGGACTGTTTGCCTTTCGTCGCTTCGCGTTGCGTTCTTTCCTCGGTGGCTCGCGGCAACATTCCGTATTCGCTAGTCACCCAGCCTTTGCCACTGCCTTTCAAGAATCCGGGCACGCCGTCGTCCACAGTTGCGGTACAAATCACCCGCGTACTCCCTAGCTCGATCAACACACTACCTTCCGCTGTCGAAATAAAATCCGGCGTCATCTTCAACGAGCGCATCTGATCCGGGCCGCGGCCATCAACTCGCACTCTTCCTCCCGCTGTCGGCATTTTCGCCTCAATGCTCTAAAAACTTCCGTTCAGGCTGCGTCAGTTTGCCGGGGCCGTCCTCAGCTGTCAACGTGTCGGCGCCAGGTTTTGTGGCGGGCGGCTGTGCCGGTTTTTCAGTCGCAGGAGCGGCTGGCTTGTTCCCGCTTGGTGAAGCCGCCGTCGCCGGGTCCGGCGTAGCAGCGGCCGGTGCCCGTGCCACTTGCACACCCTTCGTGTTCACCAGAAAAGTTCCGGTTAAATCCAAATGCCCTGCAAGTGTTTCCACTTCCTGTCCGTGAATCAAAATCTTCAGCCGCTGCACCTTTGGCACATTCGCTTCCAGCGTTCGAGTAATCGAATCCACCGCCAGTTGCTCGCTCTGAATTCCCGAAGGCGTCGCCGTCGCCAGCGCCTCGGAAAAATCCGCGATCGCTGTCCCGTTTGGCAAAAGATAAAACGCCAAGAGCACAGCGTCCGGTGGCAGCGTGCGCAGGTCCGCGTCTACTGGCCCGGCCAGGAGCGTGTTCAGTACTTGTTTCGACCGCAGCACTGCGTCGCTCGAAAGCGGCAACTCCACAGTCGAATCTACGAGCGCCCCATCACCGTTCCCCGAACCCCAAAATAATCTTGCCTTCACTCGCGGTTCGCCAGGATTTATCGGAACCGCCTGCGTCAATTCTCTCCGCGCCTGCTCGGCAGTTTGCTGTTGCAGCTTGGCGGCAAGTCGCAGCCGTCGCCGCAGAATCGGAAAGTAAATCGCTCCCACGACCACCGCCACGCAGAGCACGCCAACCACCCACCGGATCCACCGCGCCGTCACGGCGTTCCTCCCGCGGTCGTCGGCACCACGTAAGAGGGCCGGAACGCCGCGACACCTGTGGCGATCGCGTCGGCTACACCCGGCGCCATTCGATCCAGGTCCGCGCGGTCTTCCACCACCACGCTCGAGATCTCCACCGCGATCGCTGGCGCTGCCGTCGTTCGCAATTGCCTCACTGCCGCGGTTTGCGCCGTATTTGGCGATCCCTTAAACCGCTGCGCCAGCAGCCCCTGCACCAAATCTCCCAATTTCCGGCTCAGCCCTTGAAATGGAGTTTGCGCTCGATCCCACGGAATCAATCCCCCTGCGTCCGTTGCCACCGGCAAATCGGAGTTGACATAAACGCGCGCCGTCCCCGGCAGCCCTGTCGAAGCAATATGCAAAGTAACGAATACCGCCCCGCTCTGTGCGTTCGCCAGCGCCGAACGGTCGTCAAACGAAGGATCTTCGTTTCCCTGCCGCGTTTGCACCACCTGAAATCCCTGCGACTCCAACGCCCGGCGCACCTGTGCGGCGAAATCCAGCACGATCTCGCTCTCCCGAATCCCGCCCGTTCCCCGAGCGCCTGGATCCGTCCCACCATGCGCCGGATCAAGCACCACCACGTTCAGCCCGGCTCTTGGCACAACTGGTGGAATTGTTTGCGGAAGTCCCTGCGGCGGTGCTGTTGGCAACGCCTGAGGCGCAGCGGATGGCGCCGTAGAAGACGCAGGCGCCGGCTGCGAAGGTGCTTGCGAAGAAAAGCTTAGCGCCACGGCACCGAAAACAATCAGTAAAAACAGAGCGCCAATTCGAAAACTCTTCCGTCCCCATTCGCGCCCATTCATTCGAACGAAGTATCCCACGTCGAGCAGCATACCAAATCTGTTCGCTATTCCGTGCTCCCCGAATCTGCCCCTCTACGAAAAAGGGACGGTCATTTGGACCGTCCCTCGATAGATCGTGATGACAACCTTGATTCGTTCGATTTCCCGCTGGATCTCTTGAATGCAGCGGCTCAACTCAGCGGCTGACGTCGCCATTACCCCTGCGGCTGGGTTTGTGGCGGCTGCTGCTGTTGCTGTTTTTCCCGGCGCGAAGCGCGCAGAGCCCGAACATTGGCACGCATCTGTTGGCGCTGTTCCGGCGTCAAGAGCTTTACCATCTGCATCCGGGCGCCGTGCCGAAGCTGATGAGTCTTCGCCGCCTTCTGATCCGCCGACAGGGATTCATCCTTATTCACAGCCTCCATTTGTGCTTTCGTGGACTCGTGAATTTTCTTCATCGCTGCCTTTTGATCATCGGTCAGATTCAATCCTTGCATCGCGCCATGCATTCTTCCTTCGTGCTGCTTTGGCGCGGCAGGTGTTGTTTGGCTCTGATCCTGCGTCGGTGGTTGTGAACTGCTTTGTGCACGGCTGATTCCCGGCACAAGAGTCAGCGCCAGGAGTCCGGCGGCAACCGCAATTTGCTTCGTAATGCTGTTCCTAATCATGGAGGGTCCTCATTCTGGGCTGGTGTCCATTTCTCTTACTCTCATAGAACCCGCCACGCGCCTAAATGTCGCGTTCCCGCTTCTCCATGAGTCTGAAGAGCTTCCCGTGAACTTCAGCTACGAACCTGCAGGCTCACCCCTTTAGGGGCGAGATCTTTCCTCTCCCACTTTCAATGCCTGCAAATGCGCCTTCTCTAGCAGGGAATTCACCCTCACCACATCTTTTGTTTGAATTGCAGCCCACCGCGCCAAGGTAGCCTTCCCCGCCGCCTCCCATTTTTCGCTCGCTGCCGTGGCATCGGCTGACGGCGCCACATCTGCGCTCTCGACAATCCCCAGCAGCGTGCCCACCGCCGCGGAAACTTGTCGCAGGGTAGTTGGTTCGTTTCGCGGCACTGCGAAGCCAAAGCTTCCGAATCCGCCGCCAACCGTTCCCGAACCTGCCACCGCGCCAATTTTCTTGTCCAAATCAGACAACGCCGCCACAAGCTCCGCGTTCCCTTCCGACTGTTTGACGTGCGCCGCAATTTGTTTCTTCAAATCGTCGGCAACCGCGACGGCCGCGGAAAACTCTCCCACACCCGCCGCGATCTTCGAAGCCAACTGAAACTGCCGCTCCAAATCCGCAGTGCTGGTCTTCACGCGGGGATCCATGTTGACCACTAGGTGCGCAGAAATCGTCCTTCCCGCGGCGGTAAGCTTCACCGTGTACCGCCCTGGAAGCGCAATGGGCCCGCCTCCGCCGCGTCGAGACCTTCGGCGTGGTCCCGCAAATGCATACCGCAAATCCCAAACAAACCGGTGCGTCCCCGCTTCAGCCGACAATGGCTCCGTGTCGTGCACCCAGTAAATCGGAATATCCAACTCATCGGGATTGGTCTTGGGCGCCTCGTCCGTGCTGGCAAATCGCCGCACCGATTTTCCCGCCGCATCGAAAATCTCGAGTTGCACCGCGTCCGCTTGCTTTTCCTTAAGGTAGTAGTCCAGCACCGCGCCCGTCGGCGGATTCTCCGCTTGCGGCTCATCAAATGGAATGGGTGTCCCCTCATCCGCACCCGGCCGCACACGATACGCTGGCTGCGGTTCGAAAAGCCACGCATCCGCACCTGCTACTTTTGCGCTCCATTGCCGCAGCGGTGTTACATCATCCAGCACCCAGAAGGACCGCCCAAATGTAGCGATCACCAAGTCATCTTCATGCACCACCAAATCGCGCACCGAAGTCGTCGGCAAATTGAACTGCAGCGGCGCCCAATCGTCTCCGTCATCAAACGAAACGTACACCCCTTTTTCCGTACACGCATAAAGCAGCCCCGCAACTTTCGGATCCTCCCGCACGCAGTTCAAAAAGCTTCCTTCGGGGATCCCGTTCGAAACGAGCTGCCACGTCTTCCCGAAATCCTTCGTGCGGTAGAGGTATGGCTGCAAGTCTTCCAGCCGGTGGCGATCCACTGCCGCGTACGCCTCACCAGAGTGGAAGCGCGACGCCGAAATGTGCGTGACTTTGCTCCATGCTGTCAGTTCCTTCGGCGTGACGTCACTCCACGTCTTCCCTTCGTCCGACGTCATTTGCACCAGCCCGTCATCTGTTCCAACCCAAATCTCGCCGGCCTTCAGCGGTGAAGGCGCAATCGTGTAAATCACGCCGTGCCTTTTACCAGGCGGGATATCCGCGGCCGTCGGCGGATCGAGATTTGGCGGTACTCCAGGATCTTCCCGCGTCAAATCCGGGCTAATCTTCTGCCACGAACTTCCGCCATCCGCCGTTCGAAACAAAACCTGCGCGCTGAAATACAGCACGTGCGGATCGATCTCCGAGAAAACCAGCGGCAGAGTCCACGTCCGTCGATAGTCGCCCGGATGCATCAGCGTCGGCGGGATCTGCTGCACTTCTTCATTGTGAAAATCCTGCCGCGCCACCGATCCCCCAAAAATAATTTCAGGATTCAGCGGATCGGGCGCGACGTAGTCGCTTTCGCCTCCCGCTTCCATCGCCCGCCAGTCTTTGAAATTCAGCGCCCGCCAGTTGCTGCGGCTCGGTGTCGCCGCCGCTCCACTGTCCTGCTGCGCTCCATACACCCAATAGGGAAATCGATTGTCCGTCGCCACGTGATAAAACTGCCCGGTCGGCTGGTTATACCAGGAGCTCCATGTTTCACCGCCGTTCCGCGTCACGATCACGCCTTGATCGCATCCCAAAACCATTCGCTGTGGATTATCCGGATCGATCCAAAGCTGGTGATAATCGTCTCCGCCCGGCGCGCCTTTAATCGCCGTAAACGTTTTTCCGCCATCGCGCGAACGGTACGTTGAAGTGTTCGGCACATACACCGTGTCCGCGTCCTTCGAATCGACGCTCACTTCGCAGAAATACCATCCACGTCCCCAAATCCGCGCATCTTTCGAAACGCGCGCCCAATTCTCTCCGCCATCTTCCGAGCGGTACAATCCGCCTTCTTTCGCATCGGCAATCAAATAAACTCGCTTCGGATTGCTGGGAGCAAACGCGATTCCCATCCGCCCCAACTCCTCCGCCGGCAAACCGTGCCCCGTCAATTGTTCCCAATGGTCTCCGCCGTCCCTCGAACGATAAAGCCCAGTCCCGGGACCCTTCGAAGGCGGGTAAATACTCCACGGCGGCCGCCGTGTCTGTAGCAAAGCCGCGTACACATTCTTCGGATTTCCGGGCTCCATCGCCAAATCGATCGCACCAGTATTCTCGTCCTTGAAAAGAATCTGCTGCCAAGTCCTCCCACCGTCGTTCGAACGAAAAACTCCGCGTTCCTTGTTCGGCCCGTACGCATGCCCCAGCGCCGCCACAAATATCTTTTCCGAGTCGCCCGGGTCCACCACAATCCGCGAAATCTGCCGCGAATCTTCCAACCCAACATGCGCCCATGTCTTGCCCGCGTCGGTAGACTTATACATTCCATTCCCATACGAAATGCTCGAGCGCATGTCGGCCTCGCCCGACCCCACGTAAATCACGTTCGCATTCGAAGGCGCCACCGCAATCGCCCCAATCGAGCCGACCGGCTGCCCATCAAATATTGGATTCCAAGTCCGCCCCGCATCGTTCGTCTTCCAAACGCCCCCATTTACCGATCCGAAGTAGTAGACATCCGGCTGCCCGCGCACGCCCGTCACTGCAAGCGACCGCCCCGCGCGAAACGGCCCAATCGACCGCCATTTCATCTCTCCAAAGAATCTCTGGTCGAATTTCGGCGTCGCATCCGGCCGCGCCGCGGCCGTCGCGTGTACGAACAAGGCCACGCCAGTGACTACAAAGAGCAATAGGAAAAGCCGCAAAGTCTTCACGGTCCAGTCTCCAAATGGAAAAAGAATATAGAAATGAGGAAGGGAGTATACAGTACCGCGCCCGCCGCGCGTCGGCTTAGTCCCTGGTAACCGCGTTCGGCGTGGCCGCCGGCGCGATCAGCGATTTTCGCAAGGGCTTGGTCGCCGCGTAGAGAACAAATCCCCCCGCGATAAGGATCGCGCCAAACAACAGCCCATTGATCCCAAGAATACTTTCACTCTCACTTTCGACCACCGCTAGGCTCATCAGCAGCAGCGGAAATATCCCGCAAGAAATCGCTCCAACCAGGCCACCGGGCACCTTGAACTCGCGCTTCAATTCCGGTTCTCGAATCCGCAAAACCACCAGCGTCACGAACTCCAGCATCAAACTTGCGCCATAAAGCATAATGTCCAGCGTTACGAGCCTCCTGAATCCCAATCCCAAGCACAGCGCCCAGCACCCGGCGCACACCAAAATCGCCACCCACGGCGCTTCCGTCTTCGCACTCGTCTTCGCGAACACCTTGGGCAGCATCCCGTCTCGTGCCATCGCCAGCGGCAACCTCGAGTAGCTCATCACCAGCGCGTTGAACATCCCAAACGCGCTCATCATCCCGCCAATCACAATCAGGAAGCGCAGCCACTCGAATCCCAAAATCTTTCCGCCAATCAAACCGGCAATCGTCGCCCAAGACCCATCCGCGCCAAACGTCGCGGCCGGAATCCCTGTAAAGTAAACCGCCAAGAACGGCAGAACGTAAGTGAGCGAAACCAGAACGACCGCCGCGATCATCGCCTTCGGATACGTCCTCTGTGGCCTTTCGACTTCTTGCGCGATCGTCGAAGCGTTGTCCCATCCCATGTAATTCCACATCGCCACGAGCACGCCGCCCAGCAAGCCTAGGCCGGTCGCTTCCGCCGCTCCGTGCGCACTGGCACTCGCGAAAGCTCCAACCTTGAACGGTGCCATCAGCACGATCACCGCGAATGGCGCCGAAAGAAAAAAGAACAACCAAAGCGAGGTGATCCCCACCACGCGAATTCCAGCAACATTCAGTAGCGCGCAGGTCACCACCACAAATAGCCCGGCCATCACTGCATGGCTCCCCGACCCAAACCAAGGCGACATTTGCCTCAAGTAAAACACAAACAAAGTCGGGTAAATCGCCATGTCAAAGATGCTCGCCGCCAAAGACAGCCAAGCCTCTTGAAAGCCCCAGAAATTTCCCAAACCGCGCCGCACCCAAGCGTAATAACCACCCTCAGCTGGCAGCGCGCTCGAGAGCTCCCCGATCATGAACGCCGTCGGCAGGCACCACAGCACCGGCAAGAACAAAAGAATCAATATTCCGCGCCCGTACCCCGCGCCATGCACAATCTCCTCCGTCCCATACGTCCCGCCCGACACCATGAAAAACGTCGCCGCCACAAGCGGCCAGAGCGTCAGCTTTGCGACCCTATTTTTCGCTGTTGAAATGGCGTGGGAAGGAATCTGGGCAGGAAGGGATAAAGAACTCAATTTTTACTCTCGTCCTCCTAAGCGATTCTCACTCGCGCGCTGGGTGAAGTGAGTTCGCATTCGCAGAATACAAGGTTGGTCCCTGCATGCAACAAAAAAATGCGTCCCGCCGAATATTTTTTTACCGCCGAAAACTGTCCTTTTGCCCAGCGTGTAGGGTCATCCTTCCGAGGATGACCGCTCTCACGCTGTGCTAGACTCGCCCGTTCCATCTGTCAGGCACCCCGTCTTAGGAGCAATCCGCATGAAGCGTTTCTCAGTCATCGCTACTTTCCGTCTCTGTGTACTCTGTGTCTGTGCGTTTAGCTGCACTTTGTCTTCCCCTGCCCAAACACCCACCCCTCGCCCCATCATCATCGACGACTATTTCCAAATCCAGTCCGTCCACGACCCCCAGCTCAGTCCTGACGGCCAATGGGTCGCCTTCGCCGTTGACAAGTCCACCCTGAAGACCGACAAAACCGAAACGCGCATCTGGATGGTCCCCGTCTCCGGCAGCGACCCTCTCCCGATGACCGCCGAAGGCGTCTCCTCCTCCCACCCTCGCTGGAGTCCCGACGGCAAACTCCTCGCCTTCCTCTCCGAACGCAACGAAGGCAAGAAACAAGTCTGGCTCCTCAACCGTCTCGGCGGCGAAGCCCAGCAACTCACTGACACAATTCAAGATGTCGAAGATTTTGCGTGGTCTCCCGACGGTCGCCGAATGGTCCTCGTCCTGAAGATCCTACGCCTGAAGAACTCGAAGCCGCCAAGGATAAGTCCGCTGCCACCCACTCCACTGCTTCAGCTGGTGACGAGCCTTCTGGCGCCGACAAGGACAAGAAGTCCAAATCCAAAAAGCCCTGGGTCATCGACCGCCTGCAATTCAAACTCGACGAAATCGGCTACCTCGACGGCCGCCGCACCCATCTCTACGCCTTCGACGTTGCCAAAAAATCCCTAAGCCAAATCACCAGCGGCGACTTCGACGACACCGAGCCCTCTTGGTCCCCCGACAGCAAACTCCTCGCCTTCACCAGCAACCGCTCCACTCCCGACCCCGACGCCACCTACAACACCGACATCTGGACCGTTTCCGCCTCCAACACCGACAAAGGCGCCCATCCCACTCAAATCACAACGAATCCCGGCGCCGATAGCCAAGCTACCTGGTCCCCCGACGGCAAATCCATCGCCTACGTCACCATGCTCGACCCAAAACTCTTCGACTACGCCACAAAGCACGTGGCCATCGTCCCTTCGACCGGTGGCGAGGCAAGAATCCTCACGCTTTTTCTAGACCGCAATTCCATCGAGCCTCGATTCACCCCCGACAGCAAGTCTGTATATTTCATTGCGGACATGGACGGAACCCAGCAATTGTGTCAGCTGCCGGCGTCGTTTGGTCAGGTCTCCTTTCAGATGGGCAATTTCGTGTGTACCATTCATGATCGTCTCATGGTGAATAACTATTCAGTGGGAACCACTGGCTCGATGGCTGCGCAAATTGCCACCGTCGACCGCCCCGATGAGCTTTTCATGATTGAGGGAAACCAGTACAAACAACTCACCCACGTCAACGACGCCCTCTTCTCCCAGCTCAAGCTCTCCCACGGCGACTATGTCCACTTCAAAAGCAAAGACGGCACCCAAATCTCCGGCTACCTCTACAAACCTCTCAACTACGTCTCCGGCCAAAAATATCCTACGCTGCTCATCCCTCACGGCGGCCCTCAATGGGCTTACTATGCCGAGTTCTCTCATCTAGCCCAGCTCTACGCCGCCAACGGCTACGCCGTCCTCTTCCCCAATCCTCGTGGTTCCACTGGCTACGGCCAAGAGTTTTGCAAAGCTATCTTCGCGGACTGGGGCAACAAAGACTTCCAGGACGACATGGCCATGGTCGACCGCGCAATCGAACAAGGCATCTCCGACCCCGACAAACTTGGCGTAGGCGGCTGGTCCTACGGCGGCATTTCCACCGATTTCATCATCACCCAAACCACCCGGTTCAAAGCCGCCATCTCCGGCGCAGGCGCCGCCCAATTCTCCAGCCTCTACGGCCACGACCAATACCAAAAAGACTACGAAGCCGAGCTAGGCCTCCCTTGGGAAAACCAAGCCGCTTGGATAAAAGTCTCCCCCTTCCACAACGTTACCAAAGTCACCACACCCACCCTCTTCATGGGCGGCAACATCGACTGGAACGTCCCCATACTCGGCGGCGAGCAAATGTACCAAGCCCTGAAGCGCCTGGGCCGCACCACCGAACTAGTCGTCTACCCCGACGAATACCACGAGTTCACCCTCCCCACCCACATCAAAGACCGCCTAGAACGCAACCTAGCCTGGTACGCCCACTTCGTAAAAGGCGACCCAACCCCCGCCCGCCCCGCTCCCTCCCCAAATTCAACCGACTAACCTCCGCGACCTCCGGCAACTGGCAATGTCTTGATTCTCGGTAAGGGCTAGTCTCCCAGTAGACTTAGTGCGCGTTCGGTGCACCACTAGGCATGAATAGACGGAGTTCCGAAAGGGAGTTCGAAGAGCGTCGCCCTCAATTCAAAGCACTGTGGTCCTGGTCTGATACCATATCGATCCGGGGAGGCTCAGAGGAAAATCGTTTCACAGTGTCGCACGCAGCCGAGATGAGCGTACAATACTCCCAATTCTGAACTCAAAACAGAAAACTCCGGTTAACAGCTGTATCGGGCCAAGTTTTTGCATCATCTTCACTTCGTCGTTTTGACGTTGTGATTTGTGAACTCCCAGGCAGAGATCTCCGAGCAATTGTCCCAGCGGCCCCAATCGGTCACATCGTGTTTCTGATATCCGGAAAGGAGCAGCAATGAACGCAGTCCCAAATCAAATACCGAATTCAGCAGCATCTCCCGGTTTCACTCCCAAAGCCGCGCGCAAGGGCTGGTTTTCGCGCAATTGGAAATGGCTTGTGCCCGCGTTCCTCATTTGTCTCTTAGGTTTGCCGTTCGCATTTATCGGGTCGATCTTCGCCGCGATGAAGAATTCAGATGTAGCCAAAGCTTCTTTGCTTCGATCCCAAGAAAATCCACTCGTCGTTCAAATGCTTGGTACACCCATCGTGGAAGGTTGGCTTGTCAGCGGCTCCATCAACACCTCTGCATCTTCCGGCTTGGATGCCGATCTTGTCGTGCCCATTTCGGGTCCTAAGGGGCATGGCAAAATTTATGTTACCGCTCACAAGGATTCCGGCGCGTGGGCCTACCAGACCATGCAGTTTGGCATTGAAGGGAGCGACCAAAGGATCAATCTGCTTTCGGAAATGGCGGCCGGATCCGAGGTCCCTGCAACGCCGCCGGGAACTCCGTCCGTGGGGACTCAACCGGCTGCGCCCGCTTCCCAGCCGGCGGAACCGCCTGACTCCACTCCCGCCGTAGCGGCACCAGCCGCTGAGCAGGCGGGTGTAATTCAATCGCAAGAAACCACAGCCCCCGGCATCGTAGCCGAAATCACCGAATGCCGGCGGAAGGAAGGTGTCCTCACCATAAAAGCTCGATTCCGCAACACCTCAAATAAAAGCTCGCATCTGACGCTCATCCGCTATCCGCCTGAGGGGGATCACGAAAGGTTTTACGTCACTGCGGGAAATAAGAAATACTTCATCCTTAAGGATTCGGACGGCATATATTTGTCCAGCAACAGCGTTGGCAATGACACCGGCAATTCCGTCAGGCTTAACTTGGAGCCGGGGCAAACTTACCTATGGTGGGCGAAGTATCCGGCGCCCTCGGCCGACGTAAAGAAGATTAATCTCATGATGCCCGTGACTGCCCCGTTTGAGGACGTTCCCATCACCGATAAATAGCAGATGAGGCTAGTACCGCTTGGGGAGGAAGTATGGCGACACCGCGAAGCCTGAAAATACTCCTATTACTTCTCGTCCCTTGCTCTGGTTCGGCGCAGACCAAGTACGCCGATCCGGATTCACCGGCGGTGGAGGCTGCAGCCCGCGCGGCGCTGCCGCATGCCAAAGTCGTGGACATCGTAGGCATAACGCGTGAAATCCAAGGCCTGACCAGCGGAATCCAGGGCGCCAGCTCTGGAATCCAAAGTGTGCTCCAGGATCTCGGAGCGAAAGTCACCGCTCATGAAGTCAAAATCGAATTGAACGCTGATGTTCTCTTCGACTTCGATAAATTCAACCTGCGTCCCGAAGCCGCCGACAGTTTGCGCAAAGTGGGTGAGGTTGCCAAATCGTATGGCACCTCGCCTCTCTCAATTGAAGGACACACCGATGGCGTCGGTACCCACGCTCACAACATGAAGCTTTCCGACGACCGCGCCGCATCCGTGAAGAGCTGGCTGGTGCAGAACGCTGGCGTTTCCGCATCCCGCATAACAACTCGTGGCTGGGGAGAAACCAAGCCCGTCGCGCCCAACACCAACACCAATGGCAGCGACAATCCCGCGGGTCGCCAAAAAAACCGCAGGGTGGAGATCACAATCCGTACGAGCTAGCAAAGGTGGATCTGCTGGTACCCTGCTCGGATTTGTCATGATGAAATTGTCGCCACTTTTCGCGCGGGCAATCGACAGGGCGCGGTTCCGCGAGAAACCGCTGCTTCGATCCTGCCCCGACGTACGCCCGAAGCGGATTTCACTCGGTTTGATCGCGCTTTGTTCTTTCGCTCTCGGTGCATTCGAGCTTGGTGCGCACGGGACAGCGACAGCACAAAACGCAACCCTTCCTCCCAAAAATGCCGCGACGGTCCGCATCTCCAATGCGCTCCCCCTGCCGCGGATTGTCTATATCGCGCTCGGCAACGAGGTCAACTGGATCAACGCCGACGATCGTCCGCATCTCGTAAAGGCTGCGAACGACCGGTTTCCGCAGTTTTCGCTGATCGCAAAGGGACAGCACAGCGTCCTTTTTTCCAAGCCAGGGAGTTATCCGTACAAGGTGGACGCCGAAGGCGACGGCATCGTCGTTGTCAGTGGCGGCGGCTCAGGAGCAGGCGGAGGAGGAGGCTCGCTGAACCGGGAGCCGGATACAGGAGGGCCATTCACTTATTACGAGTGGGAAGGCACCATCAAGAAGCAGTGGAGCAACAACTTCAACGTCCGTCCCAATAAAATCGATAGTAAATGGACGGGAGAGTTTCGCGTTCGCTTCGCCCAAATTCCGGGCACCTCTAACGGAAGTTATATCCACGAGGATGGCACCAGCTCGCAAATCTACAATGAGGAGGGATTTCCTCTCGATCTGGATTACTCCATCACCGGGGACGCTGTCCATTCCACCGAGGGCCGACCCGGCCCTGACGTTACCGTTCACGGCCGGGCCGAGGGCCGCCTGCGAGACGCCACCCTCATCAAACTCAATCCCGGTCGAGAAAACGATGTCCCGCAAACCGATTTCAACGACGACCCCCGTAACTCCTGGCACAGAATGGCGTTACTCCCTGATCTTAAAGGCATGTTTCAAACCTTTGGCCCCCGCCTCGACGCGAACATTCTTCGGATCAGCACCGCGCATCCTGCCAGCCCCGCGGAAGGATCAGGCAAACCCTCGCGGGCCGACGTCGAATGCGGATACCTCGGAGATCTTCCAGGCAACTACCGCATCACGATCGATCTTCTTAGGGCTTCATCGTTCCCTCGCGCAGAAAACGTGTCTCTCTTCCAGGGTATCCAGGTTATACGCCGTCTCGGCGGCGATAGAGATAACCTCGTTTCCACTTATGTCGACCTCTCCGGCGCGGACGTTTGCGGCCGCATCTTCAGCGCCGATCAGGCCGAAGTGACCGGCTCGCGTTCTTACGGCATCCAGGAAACGGGCCACATCGTCAGCGGAACAGATACCTGGCACTTCCGTCGCACACCAAAACAGATCACCTACAAAAAATCCGGCACGTGGGACCAGAAACCTCTCACCAGGTGAATTCTTGGCGGGAGGCACGCCTGCCTGGACTTCGGTGGCCCATCCGGTGCTGTTTTTCGCCCTTAATTCTCTAACTTCCAAAACTTGCAACTTGGAACGTTCCATTCCCCGCCCTGAGCCTACCAAGGCCCCAGACTGAGTTCGTCTTCTCATCCTAGCTTCGCATCGCGCACACTCACCGCAGCGGCTCAACGCATTTCGCTATCTGCCAGCCACGTATCCGTGATATACCTCACCCGCGTTCCGTGAGGTTTGGCAAAAGTGACCAGCAACCTGCTCGCTCGCGCTCTCGCTGCTTTTTTGCTTGCTCTTCTTTTCGCCGCTTACATCCACCACGACGTTCAAAGAATGAGTCGCGAGGGCCGTGAAAAGTTTCTTGCGCGCCAGGAACAGCGATTCAACCAGACGGCAGTAACGGGACACCCCATCGCAGTTGCTGTCTTCGGCTCTATCTTCGTCATAATCCCGTTCCTTCTGTGCTACGAACTCGCCAGCCTCGCGCTCTCCAAAGTCTTGAAATCATCCACGTATGAAGCTGAAAAGCCCGCGCAAAATCAGGTTCCCCCATTTTCATAGTCCCAATCCCTCGCTGCTGAATCTGTGGCTCTCGCGCAATGGAGGTATGGCGACGTCGTACCAACAGTTCCATTGGCGGCCTTTTGGTTTTCATGCCCGCAGCTTGAGTGTTCGCGGAGTCATTCGATACCACACTCAGCACGTGCATTTGAGACGAGTGTAGTCAAGTCGTCGAGTTTGGAAAAGACTGCTGTTACTCCACACTCCAGAGCTTCCCTCTCGCTGTCCGCACCGCAGTCTGCGGTGAGCAAAAAAATCGTCAAGTTAGGCGCTATTGCTTTCAGCTTGCGAGCCAACTGCAATCCGTTCATTTCGGGCAGAGAGGAGTCCAGAACAGCCAGTTTCGGCGATACCTGCTTTGTCTTGTGTAAGGCTTCTTCAACACTTTTAGCCTCCACACAGGTCTCGAACCCGCTCCCCTGTTCAAAAAGCCTCCTAAGAACTGCTCGGAGTATCATGATCATCATCAACGATAAGCACGGCTGGCATGCATCGCTCCGTTCTGGGACAATCGGTTGGGAAAAATTCTGCGAGTGCACTTCACTCTGAGCGCTTGAATGCCGCTGTCATTAACCACGCGCGCTGTCGTACACATCCACATCAGGCCTTAGCGGTCTCCGGCAATGGAAACAGATAGGAATTTTGTTCTGCCAGCTGACGTCAAGGCTCTGCGCACAGAATGGGCAGTGGCCTGACCATTCGTGATCGCACTCCGGACACAAACTGAAAATTAGTTCCGCGCGGGGCAAGAGCTTGTTATCTTCTCGGAGAGAGACCAGAAATCGGCATTTTTGGTTTTTGCAGATCAAAAATTCTACCAAGCGGGAGCCCCCCTTGTGAGCGGACCGTTTCCTAGTGGCGAGAGACGCCGAAGACCGCCCAGAATTTGAGGGCTGGCCTCGAACTCGTTGCTTGTTTCCAGAGATCAAGTTCCATCCAGTCAAGCGCAATTAGGCGGACAAATTGGTGAATCAGCGTGCGCCGGCAATCACCGGATTCGCCCTTGCATGAAGATTCCTGCGCCGGCGCTCCATTTATCGGACATCTAGTTGGCACCCTGCAATGCCGAGAAATACGTACCAAGAGTCACGTATTGCCTTTCAGCGTTCGCTCGTTTCGAATCGCTCCACCGGTCCACCCTAATCCAACGGTCTCCGCTCAAACCTTGCAGCATCCGAAAAATGCAGACCCAGCCCGGCTGCACTAGACTGCGAGCCATTTCCTCTGGATTGGAGTACCATCGCCCCAGCAAGACCTCGCTACCGTAAGTGACCATCTCCGGCTGAAATACAGGACTTGCAGCCAGCAAGAAGAGCAAATGCCCTGACTAGTGCTAGCTAGGGTCTGGTGGAGGGCGCCATGAGCCAAACCGGGGCCAACTCGCACCACGACGATGCTCGACGAAGCATCGCTCGCTATCGAAGAGCGCCTGCGGCTCATCATTGACACAATCCCCACAATAGTCTGGCGCAAATTGCCTGATGGTTCGGCTGATTTCCTCAACCCAAATTTTCTGGAGTATACGGGCCTTTCTTTGGAGGAGGGTCTGGGCTGGGGATGGATGATGAATGCGTTCCATCCTGACGACCGTTTGATGGAGGAATGGCGCGCGGCTTTTGCCGCCGGCAAACTTTTTGAGAAGGAGGCGCGTCTCCGCCGGTTCGACGGGCAGTATCGTTGCTTCTTAATTCGCGCCGTGCCGTTGCGAGACCACCAGGGACACATTGTCCACTGGTATGGAACTACTACCGACATCGAAGATCTGAAAAAGGCGGAAGATCGTATTCGGCTCATCATCGATACACTTCCCACGATGGTTTGGACCCTCCGCCCTGATGGCGCCATCGATTACGTCAATCAGCGTTGGCTGGACTACACAGGCGTCTCTTTGGAGCAGGTAATTGCACAACCGACGGGCGTCGTTCATCCCGAAGACCTTGCAGGGGTCATGGAAAAGTGGCTTGCGGACATGACCGCGGGAAAACCCTCCGACGATGAAATGCGTTTGCGGCGGGCTGACGGAAAATATCGTTGGTTCCTGGTTCGCACCGCGCCTTTGCGCGACGCGCAGGGAACCGTCCTTAAATGGTACGGAGTATCCATCGATATTGAGGATCGCAAGCGGGCGGAAGAAGCCCTCCGATCGAGCGAGAGGGAACAGCGCCACATCGCCGCGCAATTGGAAAGAGAGCGCGCTCGCTTGGTCGAGGCTCAGGAAGTGGCAAAATTGGGAAGTTGGGAAACGGAGTTGCATAGCTTGAACGTGATTTGGTCGGAGCAAACACACCGCATCTTTGAGACGGATCCGTCTCGTTTCCACCCCACGCGTCCAAAGTTCCGCGAATTCATTCATCCGGAGGACCGTGCCAAAGTGGATGTCGCCTTTGCCGCGTCCCTCGACAAGCACTCGCCTTCCACGGTCGAATATCGCATCGTTATGCCTGATGGCCGCGTCAAGACTCTCGAAGAGCGCTGGCAAGCGTTTCATGATGAATCAGGAAAGCCGATTCGTGTTGCGGGCACTTGCCGTGACATCACCGAAGTTGTGCGCGCCGGGGAGGAGCTCCGCCGCCTCTCCGGCCAGCTCTTGCGTCTGCAGGACGAGGAGCGGCGCAGAATTGCCAGGGACTTGCACGATTCCACCGGCCAGGATCTCGTCGCTCTGGCAACGATTCTCAGTCAACTCCATTCTTCCATTCCTTCCTCCGGCAGGAAGTTGCGCAAACTCGCCTCCGAGTGTCAGAAGTTGGCGGATCGTTGCATCGGTGAAGTTCGCACGCTTTCCTACCTTTTGCACCCGCCGATGCTGGATGAAGCCGGACTTGAAGATGCGATTCGTCATTACGTGGACGGCTTCTCCGAGCGCACTGGAATCGAAGCGAAATTGCAGATTACGCCCCGTTTCGGCCGCATGCCGCCGGATGTCGAGCTGGCGCTCTTCCGCGTGATTCAAGAGAGTCTCACCAACATCCAGCGGCATTCCCAAAGTCTCAGGGCAACGATACAATTGCATCGCAGCGCGGACGAAGTGAAGCTGGAAATCAGCGATAAGGGTCCTGCAGCTTCCCGTCGGGAGCTGACCGTTGCCCCTGGCTCCCCCTTCAGGCTGGGCGTCGGCATCCCCAGCATGCACGAGCGAGTCAGACTGATGGGCGGGACGCTCGAGATTGAATCCGGCAGCAGCGGCACGACCGTCCGCGTGACGATTCCCGCAGATGGCTAGAGTCACGAAGAAACTTCGCATCCTGGTGGCCGATGACCACGAACTCATCCGGCACGGCATCCGGGAACTCCTGCGCGTTCGACCCGGTTGGACAGTCATTGCGGAGGCGGCGAACGGTCAGGAAGCGGTCGCTAAAACAAATAAACTGAAACCGGACGTGGCTATCCTGGATGTCAGCATGCCCGATCTGGATGGCCTTCAGGCCGCGCGCCAGATTCGCGACGCAAGTCCAAATACAAAAGTCGTCGTTCTCACCATGCATGAGTCCGACCAGATGGTTCGCCGGGTTTTGGACGCGGGAGCCCTTGGCTACGTCTTGAAGTCCGATCTCGCGGCAAACCTCGTTAAGGCTGTAAAGGATGTCTCAGCGGGTAAGCTCTTCTTGACCCCCAGAGTGTCCGACATCGTACTGAAAGGGTTTCTCAAGAATGGAAACCAAACTGACCAAGCGGAGCACACCCACGCCACGCCCACTCCCCGCGAAATTGAAATTATTCGGCTTGTGGCGGAAGGGAAAGCGAATAAGGTGATTGCTGCCAACCTGGGAATTACGATCAGGACGGTCGAGACGCACCGCGCCAGGATCATGGTCAAACTTGGACTGCATTCCCTCGCCGGACTCCTCCACTATGCCATCCGCCAAAAAATAGTCACCCTTCCGGATCCCGCAGAATGAATGCCTCAGCCTTTGCCATCGAACATTTCGCAACAAGCCATCCCGCAGCTGATTCCGTGCCGGCCGCCCGGTAGGTCACGGATACCTTCTACCACGCAACATTAACTTGACATGGATTTGCGTCCGCCGTATTGTCAGTTCACTACCCAGCCGCTGTTAGGTTGCCATGAACTTCTTGTCCCCTCGGCTCCTCCGCCCGTTTTTCATATATTCGGCCGCTTTCTTCCTAATCCCACTCGCGCCGCAGCTCGCTCAAGCGCAGTCTCAATCCTCGCCACCGACGCGCAAATCCCCGCCTCCTCCACCGGCGCCTCCCCCCGCCGTCGACCAGGAACAATTTATCTCCTACTGGACCACCGAAACCGGCTGGCGCACCGAACTCCAGCTCCGCAACAATGCTGTCGGACAGGATTTGACCGTGACTCCCGCCCTGCGCCTGCCCGACGGAGCAGAAACCAGCCTAGCTCCCGTCACCATCAAGTCACAGGAAGTAGCATCTATAAATCTTGACGCCGCCATCCCTTCCGCCGCCCCGCAACTCATCGGAGCTTACGGCTCAGTGGTTCTCCGTTACCGCTCTTCCACTTTTTCAGGCCTCTACGCCGTTGCCATGATTCACGGCATTGGCCACTCCATCGCTTTCCATATCGACGGCATGAACGACTCGCAAGATCAACAGGTCGGCGGCCGCGAGGGCATTTGGTGGTTTCCAAATAGCTCCGCCAGCGATTATCTGGTTCTCGTCAATCAGGGCCAAGATCCTCTTCCTCTCGTCGTCTCGCTATTCGACTCCAGCGGCAAAGCCTCCGCTCAGAACCTCACTGTCCCGCCAGTAGGAACGAGTCGCCTCTCTGTCCGCCATCTCGTCACGGCTGCAGGCCTTACGGGCTCCTATGGAGGCATCAAAGTCTCCGCCGCGAACCACGCTGGCTCACTGAATACACTTCATGTTCTCTTCGACGAGAATGCCGGCTTCTCCGCCATTCTGAAAATGTTCGATCGTGATCCCAGCCCGAAGCTTGCCGAGCGCGATTTTGCAGGAACCGGCATCTGGACGCTCCGCGCTCCCATGCTTGCCCTGTCGAATCCCGATCCTGCCTTGGCTTTCCCAGTTGGAACAACGCTGCGTCCACAAATCTTCATTCGCAACACCACCGGCAAGCCGATTGATGCTGCCCTGCGCTTCAACTGGCGCACGGGCGCCACAACCGGCAAGGCGCTCGGGCCCCAGCTTCATTTGCTCCCCTACGAAACGCGATTGGTTGACGTTGCCGCTCTGCAAGACGGAACAATCCTGCCAAAACAGGCAAACTGGACCTCCGTCACCCTCACCAGCAGCGCGCTTCCGGATGAACTGATGGCCGTCGCCGCCAGCTACGACGCAACGCTCAAATACGGCGCGCAAACCTCGTTCTCCGACCAGCTCTCGCATCAATGGAAGGGCAGCATGTGGGAGTACGACGCCAACCATGACTCGATCATCACCACCGGAAACGGCGGCACCAAGCCAACCCAGGCAGCCTTCACCATCTTCTATAATCAAGGGACTCAGAAATACGAACTGGAGCAAACCCTCCAGCCCGATGAACAAATGTGGATTGACGTCGGCAATCTCATTCGCCAAAGCGTGCCGGACAAAAACGGCAAAACTCTACCCACCACTCTGACCTCCGGCTCCTACGAAATTCGCGACTTGACCAACACGGGTATTGGTACCCTCTTCGAGGGCAAAGTCATCTACGACAAGACCTACGGCCACGTCACCTACGGCTGCGGCAGCTGCTGTGGGTTCAGTTCAACCGTGCCCTGGTACGACCCTGTCATTCTCACTTTCCTGGGCCCCCCGACCCAGGACGGCATATATGGTTACAATGTTTGTCAACAGCAATACGAAGACGTCAGCACCACCTTTTATGGCAACTGGAAAAGCTCGGCAACCTCTATTATCACTGTCGATCAATATGGTACTCACACGCCCCAGGACGTAGGATCCACCACCACGGACACATTCGGATACCTCGAGGGTACCGCCCATCCCCCGATCTGCCCGGCCAAATATTTCGGCCCCGGCGGCGGCGGCAACGTTATCCCCACCATCAGCGGGCCCAATACGGTGTGGTTCTTCGCCAACCTGACTGTTTCCGGGTACGCAACCTCCATCCAACTCACCTCAAGCGGTGGTTCGTCGACCACTTGGAACATAACTGCGGGCGCGAGCAAGATCACCGTTTCGTCATTCACTGGTTCCTCTATCAACGTACTCAGTTCGGGCACTGCCTTTAGCTCAAGCGCGGGCGATGTCAAGATCACGGCCACCGCATACGGACAGACATCGAATCCGTTCTCGATAACAACTCGAACCCCGAACTTGTCTATCCAGGGCACAATCACCCTTAACTGCGATCAAACCTACGGGTATTTGATGGAACTCGACTACGCAATTCAAGATCAAATGTCCGCCGCACTTCCTTCCGGCGCGCCCGTGAACGAAAATTGGACCACTGGAATCGTCCCCGATTACAGCGGAACAGACTGGCGGCGGAGTGACCCTACTGGCATCAACGAGGCTGAATCCACCTTCGCTGACTCGATTGGAGGCGAGGATGCAGCCCACACGCCCCGGGCCACCTGCGATGGCAATAGTACTCCAATTCAACACTGGGGACAGGAGTGGCGAGTCGGCAGCACTACGCCTGGATTTGGCAGACGGATTCAGACCGACACTCTTCAAAAATACCTTGGCCACGCGGCCCACACCCAAATTATCTCGCCAGCCCCATAAGGCAGGAACTTAAGCTCCCATGAAACGTCGCATTCTAAGACAATCGCTCGCGAGCGTTCTCCTATTATTCGCATTCATAGCCAAGGCCGTTATCATTCAAGCCCTCGACCTCGACAAGCTGACTGCGGATGCAACTCTCATAGTCGCAGGCCAAGTCATATCCGTCCAAGAACTTGCAAAGACAACCGTTCAGGTCGGAGATCGGCGGCTCTCCGCAAGGGAGATGATTGCAGAACTACGCGCTGACCATGTCCTGAAGGGGAACGCCAGGAGTTCTTCTCGCTTGAGTTTTCACTTCGTTATTCCGGACGAATTCATCGGCTGGCGGTCAGTCACGCCATCGGGATATCGGGTCTTCTTCCTAGTGGAGTCCTCCGGCGAATTCAGTATTGCCAATCCTTACCATCCGTCGATACCGGCCGTACCCAACACCGACACCGGGGAGGGCGCGCCAATCGAGCGCGTCGTCATACAATTGGCTGCCGTGCTCGAATCGTCAAACAGCTCCTCGGAAGACAAAAGGGAAGCGGTTTTCGACTTGAGCAAGACTCAGACTGCGGCTGCAGTTCACGCACTGCGGCGGGTCGCAGAAGTGAAGGACCTCAATCTCCGACTCTCCGTCTCGGCTGCGCTGCTCGAACACGGCGACATATCTACGTTGCAGTTCGCCGAAGATAATCTAGTCAAACCCGATCCCACTACGCCCGCAGATCTCTTACACAACCTATCCTATGCAATTCTCATCGGCGTAAAAGATGAGAGCGCCGTTCCCGAGTTAGTGAGGTTGCTACGAGCTGGCAGCGCTGAGACGCGGCGTGCCGCCGCTTCAGCCCTCATGCATAGCGGAGCCAGTTCTGCCGTCGACCCGCTTCTATCTGCAATAGATGACTCCGACCCCATGGTGCAGTACTACGCTGTTGTCGGGCTAGCGGAAATTACAGGCCAGACGGATTGGCGCCCGAATACGTTTGACTTCTCCTCCGACTCGAAGAAATACCTCGATCATTGGCGCGAATTTGCCAAATCTAGATAGTCGGCAACCGGGGAAACCGGGACACGAACGTGGGAGCGCCGGGAGCGCCGCGGACTGACGGGACGTTTCCTCTTCTCTTCGTTAATATCGGCGGGTGGAGCAGGCTTTTGAATTCGGCGGCGCACCTGGCCGGGTGCCCCAGACGCCGGGCCTGCGTCTGGGGTTTTTGACTTTTCTTCCCTCCTCCCTATCTCCCTTCAATCTCCCTAATAGCAGTTCAACCCTTATTTTCGACTATTCCCTGTAAATGTCTTTACCTTCTCGCCAACTCCATGCTACACTCCCTCATGTTGTCCTCGCCGAACCCGCAAACCTTCTCCTCCATCCACCCCACGCCCGCTTTTAGCCTTACCTCCTCTATTTCCTTTACCTCCTTTACCTCCTTTACTTCCTTTACTTCCTTCACCTCACCCTCCTCCGTCGCCCAAACCTTTTTTCGCCTCTCTCCTCCCTGCGCACCCAACGTCTCCACGTTCAGCTCGCCGGATGTTTCCTCTTTCCACTTTAGACAGCCGACTGCTTGCCCTGAGCGTAGTCGAAGGGTCAACCGCCTCTTCGATTTTTCCCCTTTCAACTTTGAACCTTCAACCTTCGACAGGTCTTATCTAAGTCCTTTCCCTGCCACTCTTAAAGACGACCTGCAACTTACTGAAAATCCAACCACTTTAAGTCCTGTGCCTGCCACTCTTACGAGCCGCGTCAAGCATAACCCCTTTGTTTGCCACTCTTACAGAAAACACCCGGGGTGGGGGGCTGCCATCGTCAATTCCTTCGTAGCACAGATTTCAGATCTCTCTGTCCTGCCAGTCACCAGTCACAAATCACCAGTCGCGGCCTCGGCTCTTTTCCTTTCACCAGTCACGAGTCACCAGTCACAAGTCACTAAGTCCTTAATTATCCGCACTTCCGCAAAACCCGCCACTAACTCCTTTAGAATGCGCACTTCCAAAACACAGGACTTAAAACCCTTTAGAATGCGCACTTACAAGAAAACAGGGGAGGGGGAGAGGCCTCCAGAATCCAGAAGCTCTTCCTTCCGCCAAGTCTCTAACATTGGGATGGAAAGGGAACCCCGGCCACTTGCTGTCTGCTCTCGGCTTCCAGGAGGGCGCAAGAGCAAACATCTCCGCCGGGGTTCCCCTTTGGTGGGAAAACTCGCTTTGCCTCTACTGCACCTCGAACGACCACACGCAATTGAAAACCAATCCGTCGCCCACGTTTTGCGCTACGTTGCTGCCCGAGAATTTCTTTCCCTTGTTAATCGGGCGAAGCACCAATCCATACTCTCCGGGCGACAGCCCGCCGCTCGCCTGCAACTGGTACCGGCCGGAAGCAACCTTCGTCGCTTGCGTTGGCACTCGCTGCTCCACGAACGACGCATACATATCCCAATTCGCTTCGGAACTCTGCATCTCAGCCGGATTGGCCGATGTCGCTCCTACCAGCCGGAAATTACTCGGCGAGGGCTGCAGCCTGATCAGCACCGGCTCATACTCGTCCACGGCAATCCCAGGAATCCCGTCGAAGCTAACCTCGAACGCTGGCTGGCTATTGTGAGTGAACGTATCCGATTTCTGCCCCGGTATGGCCCACACAGCTGTCATATTGCTGGAGTTGGAGTTAGCCCTGTGCTTTGCGAAAAGAGTCGTCGCAATCATCGCCGGCCCGATAATCGGATTTGCCATCATCGCCATGGACGCCGGTCCCGAGCCCGGCTTCATCATGCCGTTCGAGAGCAAGCTCTGCGCGATGCTCGTCAGGTTCTGCGTCAACGACCCGTCCGTGGCAAGCCCGTCCAGCGAGGATGCCTTCGAGTTGGTCGGAACGATCTGCGTGTGCGAAACCACCAAAGCTTGTTTCTGCCCGCCCAGCACCATCATCACCGACGGCTGCCCAGGCATCGCCGCCACCATGGAGGCTGCCGACTTCGCGCGAGCGGCTCTGGCCGATTCTGTTTTGGCTTCCTCAGCCTTCTCTTCGGCCTCCTCTGCTGCGATTTTGGCCTGCGCCGCCGTCAAAACGTTCGCAGCCGCCTCCTTCTGATCCTTGACGGCGCCAATCATCGCGTCGATAACCTTCTTTGGGACTCCGCTCTTCTTCAGTTGCAGCACGGCCTTGGCAGTAACATCAAAATCCGTACCCTGGGTCTGGATGGCGCTTACGATAGCGTCCTGATCTTGCCCCGCCTTGACCATGGATACCACGTCGTCATTCGTCAGGAACTTGGGTGCACCCTGCGCGGCCAATGCCACAGCCGATGCCCCGGCGAAAATCATCGCCAACACCCACTTTCTGAACATGACTCCCCTCCTGCCTACTAATGCGTGAAATCGAGTCAAACTGGCTCACGCCTCCTCAAAAATCCCGCGCAAGGGACGCCCGTCGACTCGGCGAGCCGCTGGCAGGTAGTGTAAAATTGCATTGAAACGTATCCGTCCTCCCTTCCGTCCCACTCCCTGCGAGCCATGCCCTGTGGTTGTTTCCAAATACTAGAGATGTGCCAAATCGTTGGACGGAGGATGATTGTGCGAAAGTACGCGAGTGTGTTGGCTTTTGTAGTAGTCCTGCTGTCGGTCTTACCCTTAGCAGGCCAGGCCCCGAGTAATTCCGAGCTTTACGCGATTCACCAAATCCGCGAGGAGGGCTTCTCCAATTCCAGGGTCATGGAAATCATCAGTTACCTCTCCGATGTCTACGGGCCGCGCCTCACCAATTCACCTGACATCAAAGAAGCCGCCAAATGGACCACCGATAAGATGAACGAGTGGAAGCTCGCCAACGTCCATCTAGAACCCTGGGGCCCCTTCGGCCGCGGTTGGTCCAACGAGCGCACTTCGGTCCAAGTCATTTCCCCGCGCCCATTTCCCCTGATTGCCTATGCCAAAGCCTGGACCCCGGGAACCAACGGCCCGATTACTGCTGACGCCGTCTTCGCCCCGATCACAAAGGAAGATGACTTCGCCAAATTCAAAGGACAGCTCAAAGGGAAATTCGTTCTCACTGCGGCGATCCCTGAAAGTCCCGAGCGTTTCGAGGCGCAAGCGCACCGCTACACGGACGCCGAGCTGGCCGATCTTGCCAACCAGCCGGTTCCCGCCGCTCCACAGGGCCAGGAAGAACGCCGCGCTCAGCTTCTCGCTCAACGCGAGTTCCAGGTCAAAGTCCAAAAATTCCTTGTGGATGAAGGCGTCGCTGCCTGGATCGAACCGTCCCGAAGCGACGACGGGACCGTCTTTGTTCAACAAGGCGGCGATCGCGACAAGGACAAGCCTGCGGCCCCCTGCCGGGTTGCCGTCGCCAGCGAGAACTACGGCCGTATCGTTCGCATGCTCGAAAAGAAAGCTGCCGTCACCATGCTCGTCGACATTCAAAACAAGTTCTACGATGACGACCTGAATTCCTTCAATATCATCGGTGAAATACCCGGCTCGGACAAAGCCAAGGCCGACGAGGTCGTCATGCTTGGGGGCCACTTCGACTCGTGGCAGTCCGGCACAGGCGCCACGGACAATGGTGCCGGCTCCGCTGTGATGCTCGAAGCCATTCGCATCCTCAAAACCACCGGCCTAAAGATGCGCCGCACTGTCCGCATCGGCCTGTGGACCGGCGAAGAGCAAGGGCTGTGGGGCTCCCGCGCTTACGTCAAACAACATTTCGGCGATCGCGAGGCCGAAGATCCCGCCACCCACCTAATGAAAACCCTCCCCGAACACGCCAAGCTGGATGCCTACTACAACATCGACAACGGCACCGGCAAAATCCGCGGCGTCTATCTCCAAGGCAACGAAATGGTTGCGCCGATCTTCAATGCGTGGATGGCCCCCTTCCACGACCTCGGCATGACCACCTTAACTATCCGCAACACCGGCGGCACCGACCACCTTTCCTACGACGCCGTCGGCCTCCCCGGATTCCAGTTCATTCAAGACCCCATGGACTATGACACCCGCACGCACCACTCCAACATGGACGTCTACGAACGCATACAGGAGCCCGACATGAAGCAAATGGCGGTAATCGTCGCGAGCTTTGTCTATCTAACCGCCAATCGCGACGAAATGATGCCTCGCAAGCCGCTACCAAAGGCGCAGCCCGCGCGAGCTTTTTGATGGTTCTTAATCCCTGATTACTTTTGCAGTCTTGATGTAACTACCAGTGGGGGCAGACTTTAGTCTGCCTCTCTTTTTTGCATGCATCTTCAACCAATGCTTTCTTTCCCTAGCCCACGGAACCTTTGTAGGTTTCCCTCGTCTTATTGAACCGAGGGGTGAAGCATGACCAATCTCTTGCGCGACCTTCGGCACGCCTTCCGTCTTCTGCGGCTAAGTCCTGGCTTCACCATCGTCGCAATCCTGACGCTCGCCCTCGGTATCGGCGCCAACACCGCCATCTTCCAGCTCATTGATTCCATCCGCCTACGTACCATCCCGGTCAAGAATCCCGAACAGTTGGGCACGATCCGGATTGCCGACCGCCACTGGGGCTCCGGCCAGTTTTCCGGCCAATACTCCCAGCTCACATTCCCGATGTGGGAACAGATCCGCAAGCGCCAGGAAGGCTTCTCCGAAATGGCCGTTTGGACCGGCCAGGAATTCAATCTGGCCAACGGCGGTGAAGTCCACTACGCCAAAGGCCTCCGCGTCAGCGGCGAATTCTTTTCCGTCCTCGGCGTCCAACCGATTCTCGGACGTCTTATCAATCCTGAAGATGACCAGCCCGGTTGCGGCACCTCCGCAGCCGACATCAGCTACGCTTTTTGGCAGCGCAATTATGCCGGCGACCCCTCCGTCATCGGCAAACGCCTGACGCTCGACGGCAATTCCTTCCAAATCCTCGGCGTCACGCAGCCGGGATTCAATGGCATTTCGATCGGGGACACCTTCGACGTAGCGATTCCGGTCTGCGTCGAACCGATTCTCAGCCCGCGCAACAATCGCCTCGTCCTGCGCCATGCGTGGTGGCTCGCTTCTATCGGCCGCCTAAAACCCGGCTGGACCATTCAACGCGCCAATGCGCAAATCAATGCCGTGAACTCCGCGATCTTGCAAGAGACGATTCCGACCACTTATGACTCCGAGGCCACAAAGAAATATCTCGAATACAAGCTTGGCGTTTTTTCCGCAAGCACGGGGTTTTCGAGTCTCCGCCAAGACTCCGAGACCCCCCTCTGGCTGCTTCTCGGAATTTCCGGACTCGTCTTACTCATCGCATGCGCCAATCTCGCCAACTTGATGCTGGCCCGGGCCGGAGCGCGGGAACGCCAAATTACTATCCGCCGCGCTCTCGGAGCGACACGCTGGCGAATGATTCGCGAGTTGCTTTCAGAAAGCCTCTTGCTCGCACTCGCTGGATCGGTTTGCGGCCTCTTTCTGGCATTCGCCATTAGCCACATGCTGGTGGCGTTCATCAGCACACAGCAGAATCAAATCTCCCTCGATCTCGGAATGGATTGGCGGGTTCTCGTCTTCACCACCGCTCTCGCCGTCCTGACAACTGTTTCCTTCGGCTTGGCCCCGGCAATCCGCGCAACCCGCGCAGAACCCGCCACGTTGCTTCAATCAGGCAGCCGCGGTTCGACGGGCGGCCGCGAACGATTCAGCCTCCGCCGCATTCTGGTCGTTTCCCAAGTCGCGCTCTCGGTCGTCCTCTTGATGGGCGCACTGCTTTTTGTCAGAAGCCTGCGCAACCTGACTACGCTAAACGTCGGCTTTCTGCAAACCGGAATCCTGGTCACCACCCTCGATTTCGACCGGCTGCACCTTCCCGAAGAACGCTACACGGAATACAAAAGGGAATTAGTGAAGCATGTGCAGGCCATGCCGGGTGTCGAGTCGGCCGCCGACGCCATGCTCGTACCGTTCGGCGGCAGCACCTGGAATGATGAAGTCCTCAACGAAGTTTCCGACGCGGACGCAGGTGCGGCGTGGATGAATTACCTCGGCTCCGGCTATTTCAAGACCATTGGAACCCAGCTCCTCGCCGGCCGTGATTTCGACGACCGCGATACGGCAACTTCGGTCAAAGTAGCCATCGTCAACCAGGCATTTGTTCAGAAGATTCTCAAGGGCGCTGATCCCCTTGGCAAAAGGTTCCGCATCCACGAGCCGCCAGGGAAACCGCGCCCTCTCTATGAGATTGTGGGAGTGACGAAGGACAACAAGTTTCAGGACATGCACGAAGAATTCTTGCCGTTCATGTATTTTCCCGCCACACAGCAGGAAAAACCCAGCCCCGACGATCAAATCCTGATTCGTTCTTCTCTTCCGTTGGCCAGCCTCATGGCCTCGATGAAGCAAACTATCGGCGATGTGAACCCCGGCATCGACCTCGACTTCAAAATCTTCAAAACTCGCATCCACGACTCTCTATTGCAAGATCAACTGATGGCCACGCTCTCCGGCTTCTTCGGATTCCTGGCGGCCCTGCTGGCAGCCATCGGCCTCTATGGCGTTATTTCGTACATGGTTGTCCAACGCACCAAAGAAATCGGCATTCGAATGGCCGTAGGCGCAGAGCGCGTCGATGTCCTGGGATTGATTTTGCGCGAAGCGGGCTTGCTGACAGTAACTGGCCTCGTGATTGGCGCCGGTCTCGCGCTCGCCGCCGCACAAGCTGCTAAATCCTTGCTCTACGGCCTAAAACCACGCGATCCACTAACGCTTGTCGCGGCCGTAGTCGTGCTCTCAGCGGTGGCCGCCTTCGCCAGTTTCTGGCCTGCGTATCGAGCTTCCAAACTCGACCCGCTCATTGCCCTCCGCTACGAATAGCGGCTCTACGCTACGGGCGGCGCCTGGCCTTGCGTGTTGCTTTTGGTCGCCCGCTCGTCTTATTCCCTGTCTTGGCGTTCTTCTCTACTCGCAGTTTCCACGCCACCTGCAGCGCGCCGTGCAGCTGGTCCTCGTTCGCAGCGCCCAAACGAATGTGCGTCGCTCCCATCCGCCCCCATCCACCGGGGATGGGAAGAAAAATCTCGGGCAATTCGTCGACGAAGGCTTTCTGTTGCTCGGGAGTGAGCATCAAGTTTCCGTAGCCATCGTCGATGGAAGCGAGCGTGGCAAAAATTCTGCCGCCAACACGAAAATCGGCGTGGCCCATGTGCGAGCCTTCTTCCGCGCCTTCGAGGTTAAGCGCGATCCGGCGGAAATCTTTCGCATTCATTGGAATATCCCCGCAACGCTTTCTCTCAATAGTTGAAATCCACTTCGATCGGCTCGATGAGAGGCATCAACCAGCCCAACAATTTCTGATGGACTGGATGTGCGCCGTACGCTTCACAGGCGGCTTTGTCGGCGAATTTCATCACACCGCCCAATTCATATCCTTGTCCACGCGGCGAATCGTTCCGGCCTACCCACGTTTCCAGCACTGCGGGGATTTCGTCTTGCAACTTCCGTATCGCGGTGACGATTCGCTCTTTCTGCTCGTCCGTCACTCCCGGTTTAAACCGAAACGCAAACATGTGTATGTACATGACACCTTTCACTTTCTTGTGAAAAACTTCACACTACCCTCGACCATGACTGGGTTCCGTGCCGCTGGGCCTGAGGTTGACCCTGTCGCAGCCCCCAATGCTCACTTCTTGCGCATCCAGACGCCCCACGTGAGCGGCCCGGCTTCCGTATCGGTCATTGGGCGGCCCACTATCTTGAGGGCCAGCTTTATTTGACCGTGATGGTAGCCCTCGTGCCAGAGCATGTGCTGGAGCAGGAGGATCGGGTGGTCGTAGTGAAGGTCCATTTCCCGGCCTGCCTCCACCCTGCTTTTTACCGCGTCCCGCACCGCCTTGGCGCTGTCGTTCAGCATTTGCGCCATGCGACCACGGTCACGCTCGACCGCCCACTCTTCCTTGGGCATGTCTCTGGCGAACTCGGGAGCGTCCTCGAAGACGAACACAAGTCGCACATAGTGTATGTGTGTGAAAAGCTCCCCAATGGATGGGCTGCCCTCCATCGACTTGACCTCGAGCCCACCTTCCGGGAGGGCGCGGAGCAGGTTGATCAGGATGGTGTTGTTGCGGTCCCAGGAGTCCATCAGAGTCTCAAGCAGGCGTTGGTCAGGTTCGTCCGACATATCCACCCCCCGTTTGTTGATTCTCAAGCATGCCCCCGCTCACAGCCTCTTATCTTTCGTAAACGGCGCTGCGGTGGCCCGCAGCCACGACAAGCACTCTCAGTTCCGCGTCTCGTAATTCGCAAATGATCCGGTAGTCGCGGACCCGGTAGCGCCACAGTCCAAATTTGCTGTGCCGGAGGAGCTTGCCAAACGTTCGCGGGTCCTCGGCCGGGCCAATTCGTTTCTTCATGTAGTCCAAGATCTCTCGCTGGATTTGGCGATCAAGCTTTTTGAGATCGGCAAGGGCGCCCTCGTCGTACCTAATCGTCCAAGCCAAGCTCCCTCCGAACTTGCGCGTCGGTATAAGTCTTACCACGCTTTTCCAGGCGAGCTTCCGCCAGATACCGGTCTTCGAGGTCTTCGAGGTTTTCCTCGATGAGCTTGCTTGCGTAAAAGGTCTTCGTTCTCCCGGTCTCCTTGGCGAGACGGGACAAGCGTTTTTCAATGTTGGGCTTCAATCGAATGGAAAGCACGCTGCACCCTCTTTCACGTCATACACACACTACATGTATGCTACGTCATACAGACTTCCGCGTCAAACGGTTGCTTGCTCTGCTACACTTCGCGAGGATTAGCGCTCGATTCCACCCGGAGGAATTTGCAGCATGAAAAGCGTCCACAGACTCGCCCTTGTTCTCCTACTCTTAGAGCTTTCGATCTCTGCTCGCATCGCAACCGCAGCTCCGCAGCAGCCGCGCCCCGCTTCGACTGCTCCTCGCGTCGTCACCATCGACGATTATTTTCAAATCCGTGACGTCAGTCAGCCCGAACTTAGTCCAGACGGGCAATGGGTGGCTTACACCGTGCGAACGAAAATGCTGAAGGAGGATAAGAACGAAACACGCATTTGGATGGTCTCGACACATGGCGGGGATCCGCTTCCGATGACGGCGGAGGGTGTATCTTCCGGGCATCCTCGCTGGAGCCCCGACGGCAAGTATCTCGCGTTCACTTCCTCGCGTAATGGAGGCAAGAGCCAGGTGTGGCTCTTAAACCGGCTGGGCGGGGAGGCCGTTCGGCTCACAGAAATCGCACAGGGTGTCGGCGACTTTGAGTGGTCGCCGGACAGCACGCGGCTGGTTTTGGTGCTTCAGGATCCGAAACCGGAAGACGCAGAGGCGGAAAAAGATAAGGACAAGCCGGCGCCCGCCAAACCGAAGACACAGCCTCCGTGGGTGATTGACCGCCTGCAGTTCAAAGAGGATACCGTCGGTTATCTCGACAATCGACGCACTCACCTCTATGTCTTCAACGTGGAGAAGAAAACCGTCACGCAAATCACTTCCGGCAACTTCGACGACTCGCAGCCCGCCTGGTCTCCGGACGGCAAGCAGCTCGCCTTCACCAGCAACCGCAGCGCGCCCGATCCTGACGCTTCGCGTGACACTAATATCTGGGTGGTTGCGGCGGACAACACCGATAAAGGCGCACATCTCACGCAGATCACCACCAATCCCGGGGCTGACAGTCAGCCCGCTTGGTCTCCCGACGGTAAATGGATCGCGTACGTCACGCAAATCGACGCGCACCTCTTCTGGTACGCCACGCAACATCTTGCGATCGCGCCGTCGAACGGCGGCGAGGCAAAGGTTCTCACCCTGACGTTTGACCGCAGCGTGCGCCGCCCGCGCTTTTCCGCCGACGGCAACTCCATCTATTTCATTGCGGTGGATGATGGCACACAAAATCTCTGTCGCATCGTGGTTGGCGGTGGCAGCGTCACGCGAATCATCGGCGGACGAGTTACTGTGGCGTCGTACTCGCTCGGAAAGGACGGCGAGATCGCCGCGCAAATCGGCACATCCGATCGTCCGGACGAGATTTTTCTTCAGAACGGAACGGATCTCGCCCGGCTGACCAAGACGAACGATGCCCTAATCGCGCAATTGCGTTTGGCCAAGGTCGAATACGTACATTTCAAGAGCAAGGACGGAACCGCCGTCGCCGGCTACCTCTATGAGCCGGTCGATTTCGACGCCACCAAAAAGGTTCCCACTATCCTGATTCCTCATGGCGGCCCGGTCAGCCAATACGAGGCATCCTTTAACCATCTCGCGCAGCTTTTCGCCGCCAACGGTTACGCCGTACTACTGCCCAATCCGCGTGGCTCTTCCGGCTACGGCGAGAAATTCTGTGCAGCGATATACGCCGACTGGGGCAACAAGGACTTTCAAGACGACATGGCTATCGTGGATTACGCTATCGCGCAAGGAATCGCTGATCCGGATAAACTCGGCGTCGGCGGTTGGTCCTATGGCGGCATTTCGACCGACTTCATCATTGCCCAGACCACGCAGTTCAAAGGCGCCATCTCCGGCGCGGGCGTCGCGCTGGTCAGCAGCTTCTACGGGCATGACCACTACCAGCGCGATTACGAAACAGAACTGGGCTACCCGTGGGAACATCAGGCCCTCTGGGACAAAATCTCGCCGTTCTACCGGGTCAAGAACATCACGACGCCGACGCTCTTCATGGGCGGTGAAATCGATTCGAACGTGCCGATTCTCGGAAGCGAGCAGATGTACCAGGCCATGAAGGCGCTTGGGCGCGCCACCGAACTCGTCGTCTACCCCGGCGAATACCACGGCTTCACCGTGCCGTCGCACATCAAGGACCGGCTTGAGCGTTACCTCGCGTGGTACGCGCACTATGTGAAGGGAGATGCAACGCCGGCAACCCCTGCTCCACCGGCAGCGCCCACTGTCAAGGCCGGAGGAGAATGATGCGTATCTGGAGAAGTGTTCTTACTTCCGCGCTGCTCGCGCCCCTCGTTTGCTTTTCGCTCCACGCGCAGACCCGCTTTAGTGTCGGCACGGCTTCTGCCGCGCCGGGCCAGAAAGCCAACGGCTTTATCGAAGTGCCGGCGGGTGTGGATGCGGCGACAAATATTCCGGTTGTCGTGGTCAACGGCGCAAAGCCGGGTCCTGTCCTGGCACTGGTCACGGGTGCGCACGGAACAGAATATGTTTCGATCATTGCCGTGGAAAAGCTAATGGGCGAGCTGGATCCGGCGCAAGTATCCGGGACGGTCATACTTGTACCGCTGGTGAACGTGCTTTCGTTCGAACAAAAAGTGCCACACGTGAATCCCGTCGACAACAAGAGCATGAACCGCTTTTATCCTGGAAAAATGGACGGCACGCAAACGGACCGGGCCTTGTTTATGATCTCCAAGGAAGTGGTCGACCACTGCGACTATTTGATCGATTACCACGGAGGCGACCTGGATGAGAGTTTGCGTCCGTACGCGTACTGGGGAGCAGTAGGTAAGGAAGCGCAAGACCACATCTCGAAGCAGATGGTGCTCGCCTTCGGGCTCGATCACATCATTATTTGGAGCGAACGGCCCACGGATCCGACTGCCACTCGCTATCTCGACAACACCGCTTCCGTTCGTGGCAAACCATCGATCGTTGTGGAAGCAGGGCACGCGGGCACGGTGGAAACGGATGATGTCGCTTTGTTGGTGAACGGCACGCTCAGTGTGATGCGTTTGTTGAAGATGATTCCTGGCGAACCGCATTACATCGAAAATCCGGTTTGGCTCGGGAAAGTCGTCGACGTGATTGCGGACGGGCCTGGCATTTGGTATCCGCTCGTCAAACGCGGGACGTATGTTCAGGAAGGCATGATTCTCGGCCACGTTACGGACTATTTTGGCAAAGTCATTTTGGAAGCGCGGGCTCCGGCAGCCGGCGTGATTCTTCATGTGAATGCGGTTCCATCGCTGAAGAAAGGGGACAACATCGCCGACATCGGCGTCGTCGCGGCGAAGGCGCCATAATTTCACGAAGTGAAGAGCGGTGTTCGAGCGGCTCAACAGGTAGAATAGGCGGGCTTTCAAATTGCTCGTTCAGGGAGTTTGTATGCCTTCAGACTATTTATTGAAAACCGAGCCTTCCGAATATTCGTATGCCGAGCTACAAAAAGACGGCATGACGGTCTGGGATGGCGTAACGAGTCCTGCGGGAGTGAAAAACTTGCGAGAAATGCCTGCGGGCGCACGCCTGGTCATCTACGAAACGGCAAACCGTAAGAGCGCGGTGGGAACAGCTACAGCGATTTCCGTGGATGCGTCCGATCCCAAAGTACCGCTCGTCAAGATCAAAGCGGGCAAACCGATTGCAAAACCGTGGTCATTGGCCCAAATCAAAGCTCACAAATTGTTCGCCGGCTCTCCTCTCATCCGTGAAGGAAGGCTTTCGGTCGTGCCCCTGACGAAAGCCCAATACGATGCGTTAGTAGGCCACTGAGATCACGGAAGCGGGAAAAGGAGGCAAGCCCCATGACTCACAAAGTCGCCGTCGTGCAAGCCTCACCCGTAATGTTTGATTGCGAACGCACACTGGAGAAACTCTCCGCGCTTGCCCGCGAAGCCTCGCAACAGGGCGCGCAACTCGTGCTTTTTCCGGAAGCCTTTGTTTCCGCCTACCCGCGCGGACTCGACTTCGGCGCGGTCGTCGGTTCGCGAACGGATGCCGGCCGCGAAGATTTCCGTCGGTACTGGGAAAGCAGCGTCGACGTACCCGGTCCCGCTGTCGATCATCTCTCGCGTACTGCCCGCGCCAACAACATCTATCTCGTGGCCGGCGTCATCGAACGCGACGCAGCCACGCTCTATTGCGCGGTCCTCTTCTTTGCGCCGGACGGCACCTTCCTAGGCAAACATCGCAAGCTGATGCCGACAGCGTCCGAGCGGCTCGTCTGGGGTTTCGGCGATGGTTCCACGCTGCCGGTATTCGCTACGCCACTCGGCAAAATCGGGGCGGTGATCTGCTGGGAGAACTACATGCCGTTGCTGCGCACCACGATGTATTCGAAGGGCATTGAGATTTACTGCGCGCCCACTGCCGATGCGCGCGAATCGTGGCTAGCAACTGTCCGCCATATCGCTGTCGAGGGCCGCTGCTTTGTCCTCTCCTGCAATCAGTTCCAGCGACAGCGGGACTTTCCCGCTGATTATCACTCAGCGCTCGGCAGTGATCCGGACACGGTCATCTGCCGAGGCGGAAGCTGCATCGTGGATCCATTCGGGAATTTTCTTGCCGGACCTAACACGGTGGGCGAAGCCATACTCGTAGCGGAAATCGATCCCCGGCAAATCATCCGCGGCAAGTACGACTTTGATGTCGTCGGCCACTATTCCCGCCCCGATATTTTCCAACTCCAGGTGGACGAACGCCCCAAGCGTTCTGTCACGGTGACTAACGACGCGTCCTCGTCCACTGCCGAGCAGAATGTAACGGAAGCAAAGTCCGCATTTTGATTCCCGGAGATCTCAATCAAGGACCCGCATAGGATTTTCGATCGCTAAAGTGGTTTGGGGTGCTCGGCCAAAGCCTCGCGATAGATCTTGAGATTAGCTTTGTCCACGGCCACCGTGCCAGTATCCACGGAGGTAGGCATCGGCGGCGCGAGGGCGGTGCGCCAGTCTTTGAATTGGTGCACCGCGTTGTGATGCAAGTCGTCGAGGAACTTCATGCCGTAGTAACTCATGACGTACGGCTTTTGAGTGATGGTGGCAGTAATTACGCCGCGGTCGATCCAATCGAGTGTCTCCGGATCGTTGTCGAAGGCCACAATGGGCATCTTGCCGTCCATGTTGAAGCGGTGGACGGCGCCGGCGGCTCCGGATCCCCCCGTCGCCTCCAAGCAAAGAATTCCGTCTATTTTTTCTTTCTTCTGTATGAGCTCGGAGACCTGGTCAAACGCGCTTCGCGCGTCGCCCTTGTCATCCAGGATCTTTGTCAGCTTGAGAGCAGGAAAATTCTTCAGTGCGTCGGCCACGCCCGCGACTCGATCATCGATGTTACGCTGTCCTGAAATCGTAATCACCGCAACATTGCCTTTGCTCCCGAGGAGCGTGGCAATTCGCCTGAGGCTCTCTCTGCCGGCCCTGAAATTGTCCGTTCCGATGTATAGCACGCGCTTCGAGTTCGGCACATCGGAATCCACGCAGACCACCGGGATGCCTTGCGCCACGGCATTATCGATGTCTGACTGGAAATTCTCGGGGCGCGCCGCGGAGAGACAGATTCCGGCGGGGTGCTGATCCACAATCTGGCGGAAAATGGTTACCTCTCCATCCGGGTCGTAGCTCGTGGGGCCAACGAGTTCTCCCTTCACGCCGAGCGCTTTGGCCGCGTCCAAGAAACCAGCCTGGGCCTCCTGCCAGTACGGCAAGTTAATGTTTGTGGCCACGAACACGTAACGTTCGTTTTCCTCGTGGTAAGGTTGCGCACACGACGCAATCAGCGCCGCCGCGATGAAAATAAGAACAGCCACCAGCTTGATCCCATTTCTCCGCATTGGAATTCTCCTTTCGCATTCGTGCTGTCCTGCGGGGGTGTTTGCGCGCACCCTCGGAAAAATCAAAGTCCGGTACATACCTGGTCTGAAAGAGTCGAACGAACGGGAGGGTCACCTCCGCTACTACGGCATCCGCACTTTTGCTTGCCCCTGGTCTGCGTTCTCGAATCCGGCTTTATTGCTACGCAAGACCATAGGGCGGTCGACCTTGTTCTGTCAATCTCCGATCGCCATAGCCAAGCTTGAATCGCGGCACTGCTGACGAGCAGTTCCGCTGGGAAGCACGCGTACGATTGGCGAGGAAGGTGCGGGGCGCGTATGATGCGGGTCGCGATGCTGCGAGGTGATCCTTATGAAGCGATTCCTTCTAGTTTTGACCCTGGTTTTGTTCTCTCTTCAAGGCGGGCAGATTCTCGCTCAGCAGCCACCAGAGATACGCTATACCTCGGTTCCCGATTTTTTGAAACTGCCTCCTGACCTTTATATCGGCGAAGCAGTGGGAGTGGCGGTGAATTCGAAAGGGCATGTTTTCGTTTTCTCGCGCGGGAATAGCACGGGGCCCGCGTATGGGGCTTCCGGCGCGCAACTTTTGGAATTTGATGCGAACGGAAAATATCTGCGCGAGATTGGGCACAATTTGTATGCGTGGTCGTTTGCGCACGCCGTGAAGGTCGATCCGCAAGACAACATTTGGGTGACAGACAAAGGGTCGGACATGGTGATCAAGTTCAACCCGGAGGGACGCGTGGTGATGGTGTTCGGGCGGAAGCAGGAAGCGTCCGACGAAGGCACGGGGCCGCTGAAACATGGGAAGCCTCCGCTGCCGCCTGTTGATGGGATGTTTCGGCAAGTTACGGATGTGGCGTGGGACGCGGGGGGGAACACGTTCATCAGCGACGGGTATATCAATTCGCGCGTGGCGAAAGCGGATAAGGACGGGAATTGGTTGAAGTCCTGGGGAGAGCCGGGCGATCAGCCGGGGCAGTTCAATGTGCCGCACAGCATTGCGGTGGATGCCGCGGGGAATGTGTATGTGGCGGATCGCGGGAACCGGCGCATCCAGGTGTTTGATGGAGAAGGAAAATTTCTGCGGCAGATGACGATTGACGTGCCCGCTCCGCCGGATGCGCGCGCGGCGATCGGCAATAAGCCTACTGGGACATCAGGAACGATGTCGCCGGGCGCGCCGTGGACGGTTTGCATCACGCCCGGGCCAAAGCAAGTCTTATACACGTCGGACGCATTTCCGGGGAGGATTTACAAACTTAGCTTGGAAGGAAAGGTGCTTGGGATGTTTGGTAAAGCGGGCAAGCAGTTGGGGAAATTTGGATGGATTCACGAAATTGCCTGCCCGTCGGAAAACGAACTGTATGTAGCCGAAATTCTGAACTGGCGCGTGCAAAAGCTAATTCTAGAGCCGTCTCATTGAAGAAGGCGCTCAGCATCGGGACACTGATTTCTTGGGTTAGGTCCTGACGACGCCGCAAACAGGGCACGAGGTCTGCGAGGCAAGCATCAGCAATTGCGCGCCACAAAACGGACACACGGTGTCTGACGCGGGCTGAATCGCTGCAAGTTTCGACTCCAGAGATGGCTCTTTTTTTGTGCGGAGCAGATGAACGAGAGTGAGGACTGCTCCCAACGGAAAGGCGAACCTGAGAATCCAAAAAAAGGCCACGGAATCCGGTTCGATCGGCAGGGCCCAGAGGGCCAGCGTAAAAAGCAGCAGGATAAACAATCCTACCCATTTGAACCCGCGCCGGGTTTTTGTAGTCACATGCGGATCGTGGCCACAAATCGTGCAGAGCCAGCGCTTCCAGAATCCCACCGGCAGGATCGGAATGTAATAAATGTGCCCTACGTTGAATGTCCGGATCTGCACCGCGCGGCGCGGTTCTCCACACGACAGGCAATAATCGTTGCGGAATGCTATACGCTTCGGCTGCCAGCGGTAGACTCCAAAGACTACAAGCACAATCGCGCCCCTTTCTCCGGAAAAGCGCGGAGAATCTTACACCCGTTTGCATCGAGTGGCTCTAGCGGGGGCGCGGAGTCACTTCGGTTTTGGTTTGGCCGCGGCGGGCGCGCGCAGATTGGCGTCGAAGAAATTGTCGACGCGGTGCCAAGCATCGAGCAGTACGTGCTCGCGCGTGAAGTAATGAAATTCGCCGGGGTAGATCATGAAGGAGACCAGTTCGCTCTTGTGTTTTTTCAGAGCTTCATCCATTAGCCAAACGGACTCGAGGAACGGAACATTGACGTCGGCTGTGCCGTGCAGGACCAGCAGAGGCCGCTCGAGGCGATCGATGTGAGAAAGCGGGGAAGCGTTGGCGTAGACTTGTGGATTTTGCTCGGGAGTGCCGATGCGGCTTGCGGTCCAGTCGCCATGGTAGGGATCGGAGTAGTACATCGCGTAGTCGACGACGCCGGCCACGTCCACGCCAGCGCGGAAAAGTTTGGGTTGATCGGTCATGGCGATGAGCGTGAAAAAGCCGCCATAGCTCAGGCCCCAGACGCCGATGCGGTCCGCATCCACGTAGGGAAGAGTCTTCAGATAGTTCGCACCCATCCAGGCATCTTTGGCGTCCTTGCCACCCACATCCATATAAACGCCGGTGCGCCAGTCGCGGCCGTAGCCGATGCTGCCGCGATAGTCGGGCGCGAAAACGATGTATCCCTTCTGAAGAAAATACTGATGAATGCTGTAGTAAACGGCGTAGTTTCGCTGGACGTGCCAGCCATCGTAGTTTTGATTTACGCCGTCGCCGTGAATCCACAGAATCGCGGGATGCTTAACGTTTTTGTTGATGTTTTTTGGGACGAAAAGCCAGCCGGGGACTAGTTGGCCGTCGGGGCCGGGAAAATGGACGAACTGCGGTTCGACAAATTGGGAGCGGTCCATGCCGGCGGGCATGGAGTCAGTGAGGCGCGCGGGTGGCGGCGTGCCGGGGTTTGTGCCGACGGTGTAAAGGTCCGCGCTGTTATGAGCGTCGGTGTGCTGAAAGACGAGACGGCCATCGCCTTCCGACCAGTGCGGCTCGACATTCGTGCCGGGCTCTGCCGGAATGTAGTTGACTTCCGCGTGCGCGGGGTCATCGCCGATTTTCGCGATGCCGAGAACGCGGTCGCCGGGACGATCCTCGACGTTGGCATCGAAAGCGATGCGTGTGCTGTCGTGCGACCATGCTGGGCGCCAGGCTTCGAATTTGCCTTTGGTGATTTGCACGGCGTCGCCGCCGGACGCGGGCATGACGTAGAGATGGTCCCAGCCGTCTTCGTCGCTGAGGAAAGCGATCCACTTGCCATTCGGAGAGGGCCAGGGCTGCGCGCCGGCTTCACCCCAGTCAGGGATGCTCCAGAATTTATCTTCGTGAATTTCGTGAATGGTTTTTGTGTTGCCGTTGGCAGCGTCGGCAAGGTAGATGGAATAAGTCTTGAAGTCGCTGGACTGGCCATCGAACACGAGATGAGATTTGTCGACCCAGGCCAGCCCGCCGTACTCGCCGGGCTTGGCGATGGGCACAGGTTTCGCGTCGGCGAGTTTGAGCGCGTAGATCTGGCCGGGGACATATTCGGAAACGCGATAGATGAGTTTGGCGCCGGAATAAGAGGGCGATTCATCGTGATGGATGATTTTCGAGCCTGCCGTGTAGGCGATGGATGCACCGTCGGGAGACCAGAGAATGCCGCGAATGCTCACTTCGTCGTGCGCGGTAGTTGCCTCGGTGCCATCGGAGATCCAGCGGATGATTAGGTCGCTTCCGCGCGGCGCGTCTTGCGTGGCGGAGCGGTTGCCGCGGTTACCTCGGACGAAGGCGACACGCTTGCCATCGGGCGATTTGACGTAACCGCTGCCGGGATCCGGTTTGCTCCAGACAGGCTTGGGATCGCCGCCGGATATTGCGACCTGCCAGAGATCGCCGTCGTGCGGAAAGTAAACGAGATCACCGTCTTCACTCCAGAACGCGCCCTCGACTTGGCCCTCGGAGAACGTGGTGAGCGGTTTAGGATGTCCGCTTCCGTCCGAGTTGGCGACGTAAAGATTGGCGATACCCGCGCGGTCCCAGACAAACGCGACAAGCTTACCGTCGGGTGACCAAATGGGATCCGAGGGATGCTTGATGTCGATCAATTGCTCGATGGTGAGCTGGGACTTGCCGGCGGAAACGCGGGTCTGCGCGCTGCACGTGAACGCCAGCGCCATGACCGCTACGACTGCGCTCGTTGCTCGCTTCCATTTATACATAGCGCCCCCCGGGAGAAAGTATGAAAAAACTTGGCCCATGAAAGCAGGGCGTGGGTGGAGTGAAGTTATCATCCACCCGCTGAATGGGGAAGCTAAACCTCACGCCTAGGTGGAGTCAGGGAAACGCCGAAAGGCGACGCCCGAAGGAGAAGTGGACATCAGAGAAATCCTGAAGCGGCGCGTGCGCAACTCTTGCTGAAGCCAAGCCGTTAAGAACATGCCGAAGATAGTCCGGCGTTAGCTTGGCGGGAGGCGGTTCACGATGAAGTCCGAGATGCGGCTGGCGGCGGGTGGATCGAGGTTGGATAGCACTACGATGATGTAGCCGATTTGCGGGAAGATTTGGAGTTCGCCGTTCATGCCAGGGGCGCCGCCGCCGTGGCCAAAGTGGCGCATGGGGGTGCCTGCTTCGTTGTCCATGAAACCGAAAGCGTATTTGTTTCCACGGGGTGTGTCGACCTTTCCCGTGGTGAGCATCTCGGTGTTTTGGGCGTTCAACAGCTTGTGAGTGGTGAGCGCGTTGGCGAAACGCAAGAAGTCTTCGACGGTGCAATAGCCGCCGCCAGCAGAAGTTCCGCGATAGGGAAGCGTATCCGTGTTGGGCCGAAGTCCCTCGCCGCCAAATTGCGTGTAGCCAATCGAACGATTTGGCACATTTTGGTCTTCCGGAAGAGAGCCAGTGGAAGACATGCCCGCCGGCGCGTAGATATTTTCGCTGACATAATCGTAGTAGCTTTTTCCGCTGACTCGCTCGACGATCACTCCGAGCAGCAAGAATCCATAATTGCTGTACTCCCAGCGGCTGCCCGGCTCGAACTCTGGCGCTCGCTCGCCAAAGAGCTTCACGTAGTCCTGCAGCGTTTTTAATTCAAGGCGGTGGGCATCAAATTGGGGGCCGAAAAAGTCTCCGGTGCCGCCGGTATGCGTCAGCAGATGCTGAATGGTGACTTTCGTAGCGACATCTTTGTTCGGATAGTCGGTGAGGTATTTGCCCACTGGATCGCCGAGGGAAATCTTGCCGGCTTGCACGAGCTGGAGAATCGAGACGGCGGTGAACATTTTGTTCATCGAGCCAATACGGAATTTTGTGTTGAGGGTGTTGGGAATTTTCTTTTCGCGGTCGGCCATGCCCCCGGCGGAACTAAGAATTGCTTTGCCATCCTTTGCAAGAAGCACGGCGCCCGCAAATTTGTCTGCTGCAAAATCCTTTTGGAGCTTTGCACGAAGCGCGACGAGCAGGTCGCTCTGGCTCAGGCGAGGAATTGCGAATCCCGCGGGGCGATCGACAGGCCGCAGATCGAGGTGCTTCACGTGAAAGGGAGACACGGCCTCGACCTCGATTTTGAATCGCGCAAATTGGTCGGAGTCGCGCTCTTGAACGAGTCCCGTAAGCTGCGTTGGGGTGGAATCCTCGATTCTTTTGAGATCGAACCCTCCAGTCTGCTGGCGGAAGCCGAGCATATCCTCGACTTTGTGCTCTTCGGGCTTATCAAAGAGGCTGCGGAACTTTTCTAATTCAGCCTTGTCGCCACTATTGAAAGCGGCAAGCCACGCGGAGAATTGCTCGCCGGGAGGAGTCTTGGGAATTTCGACCGTGGCGGACTGGCCTTGCGCGGTTTGTGCGTCGCGAGCCACAAAAGTTAGAGCGGCCAGCGTGAATACTAAGAAGAGGAATCTGGCTGCGATATGCAAGAGTTTAGACATGATTTCTGGAACGTCTCCGTTTCCGCAGTTCGTTCAGGGGATTCTATCGCTATAGACTCCAAAGAGCAGGCGACGTTTGCAGGTGTGCGATTAGCGACGAGGAACAGTCGAATCACGGCCATGGTCTAACTATGGTTGGACTATGGTCAGAACATAATGTAAACTACTCACGGGAACATAGATACATGGAAGAGATTGCCATTTCGAAGTTCAAAGCAACTTGCCTTGCGGTCTTGGAGCGCGTGCGGAAAACCGGGCAGCCAATTCGTGTGACTCGCTTTGGCCAGCCCATTGCCGAGATCAAGCCGCCGTCTTTGCCACAACCGTCGCGCCGTTTCGGGCACCACGTCGGGAGTGGCGTGATTCTCGGAGACCTTGTCAGTCCTATCGGCGACGAGTCCGATTGGGAGGCCGCCCAGGAACCAGAGTCTGATGAAACCGAAAATCCGAAATGAACCTGCTCCTGGACACTCACATTTGGATCTGGAATGATCTCGAACCGTGGAAGATCACTTCAGACATCAATAGGGAACTTGCTAGCCCCTACAACCAACTGTGGCTATCCCCTGTGAGTGTCTGGGAAACAGTTGTATTGATTGAGAAGCGCAGAATCAGTCTTAAGCAAGATTTTGGACAGTGGGTGCAAGATTCCGTTGAAGCTCTTCAACTGCAGGAAGCTGCGTTGACCTGGCAAGTCGCCCATGAGTTGCGCTTCACTCCCTTGGGACACAGTGATCCGGCAGACAGGTTTCTGGTCGCGACAGCCAAGGTTTACGATTTGACGCTTGTCACAGCGGACGAACGCCTCTTGAATGTAGCCGGGTTGAGTGTACTGCCGAACATCTAGACTGCCGCGCAGGATTTCCTGAGAGCGCTTCGGACTTACTTGGAACCGCCGCCCTGCAGCTCCGTCAACGCCGCGAGGACTTCCTCGCTGTGCTGCTGCGGCTTTACATCGAGATAGACTTTGCGGACGATGCCGTCCGGATCGATCAGGAATGTGTGGCGCGAGGAAAGCTTGGCGACGCCTAGATTCATCACAGAATCATATAGCGTGGAAACTTCTTGCTTGGTATCCGCAAGCAGCTTGAAGTTCAGCCCTTCCTTGGTGCAGAACTTCTGGTGAGAGTCTTCGTCCTGGACGCTAACTCCAACGATTACCGCGTGCTTTTGCTCGTATTGCGCCAAGTCGCGCTGAAAGTTGTGGGCTTCCACCGTGCACCCGCTCGTAAAATCCTTGGGATAAAAATAGAGCACTACCCATTTGCCCTTGAAATCATGAAGGCTAACCGGCTTGGACTCTTGCGAATTCAATGTAAAGTCCGGCGCAGGACTCCCCACGGCAGGTGCCTTGCTATCTGCATACAGTCCACGGATTCCCAAGCCCAATCCCGCTAACAGAAGCACTCCGACCACCACAAGCGTAATTTTCATCGTTTATCCCCTCAGCCTTGTACGTGCTCTAGTTTTGATTTATTCCAGGAAGGACCCCACTCTAGCGAACTACGGCGCTCCCTCAGGCCGGACGGGCTACATCATACCGCCACGCTAGCACGTCCGCTAGTCCGAACGCGTGAAGCGCCCAAAGCCAAGACGCAATTGGAGCGTGTTTATTCCGGGATTCAAGTTGGCGAGCGAGGCGTTCGAAATATGCATGAAGCGAAGCTCGGCGCTCCAGTTGTATTTGCTGTGAGGAAAGTGGAGACCCAGCGCGCCGCTTGATGTGAAGTTTACGCGTGAAGTTCCAGACGGCACATTGTCGTTCGTGAATAGGGTTCCGCCTCCCAATTCGAAATAGGGAACGACCTTGCGAGGCTTCGTAAAATTCCATTTCAGGGCGAAGGGGTTCAGGCCAAAGCCGTACGCTGTGCCGGTGCGTTGAACGACCATGAAGACGGGTACAACATCCACGGCGTACTCGAACTGACCTCGCAAAAACCCCGGTCCGTGCGGCGCAGTTAATATCCAGCCATATCGCAAGCCCACGTTCCAGACTCCGGTGTCGGAGGTACTTCCATTCAGTCCATGGCCGCCTCCGGTCCAGATTTGCAGCTCGTGCCCGCCTTCCTCCGGCCCGGCCTGAGCTTTCGAGGCCGGTGCGCATAGAAAGGCTATGAATAAAAGGACTGCGAACAGATGTGTCGCCATGCGTTTCACCGGACGATCCCCCTCGGTCTTGGATTCGCTTCCTTGAGACATGGGTGCACGCAAGATACAGAAAAACGGCGGAGAACGCGACTGGCGATTGCACTACTTCAGATATGTTCTGACGATTTGTATCACGTCGTCGGCGGCCTCTTCCGAAGATTTCGAATTTCGGGGCATATGATTTCGAATGTGGTCTTCCATCAGCTCGCCCATGAGGCTGTTGATGGCGCCGCGCGCTGCGGCCAGGCGCTGAAGGGCATCCGCGCAGGGCTCGTCTTCATTCAGAGCGCGAAGGACACTCTCGAGCTGGCCGATGACTTTTTTGGTGCGTGTGACGAGGTCGAGTTTTTCGCGAGAAGTGTGCGACATTTTGCTTGCCTACCCTACAGGGGTATGGTACCAAGGTTCTAGCCCAAGCCGCAACGGCCTTCTGCACAGTAGTGCAAAGCTAGGGTCACTTCAACTGCCTCATGGCGTGATTCGTTGCGTGCGCCGTTCATCAGCCCGTAATGCACGGCCATTTATTCTGTCGTATTTGTTGTTGACGAAGGCCGCGACAGTCCGCGGACGGGGCCAAGGATAGAGATGCGACGATTGGTCACAAAACTAACCATACTTGCCTGGGCCTGGCTAATAGGTTTTACGCTTGCCGCACAGGCAGTTCGAGCACAGGATCCAGTCCCGGCGCAGCAGGAATCTCCGCCCGCCGCCGAGCCTTCGTCTGATCCCGAAGCCATGTTCCCGCATTTCCAGGACTCGCGCTTCTGGCTCTCCGGGCAGGCGAACTTTATCTTTCAAACTCACCCCGACTTTCACGCCCCCTACAGCGGGCCGAACAGCCTCAGCCCGCACTATGAGAAAGCCACGTCTCGTGTGATGACGCTCTACACCGGCGTGCGGCTTAACGATTCCACGGAGTTTCTGGTGGACATCGAAGAAGCCGGCGGCGCCGCGCTCAGCACCGGCCTTGGTCTGGCTGGGAATACGGATCTGGACATCGTGCGCAATCCGCTGTTAAGCAAAGCACCCTACCTCGGACGCGGCATGATCCACAAAGTGTTCGCTTTGAGCAAGGATAAGATTGAAAACCAGCGGAGTTTTCTATCACTCTTTGACGAACTGCCGCGCCGGCGCCTGGAAATCCGCTTCGGCAAGTTCAGCATGCCGGACTTCTTCGATCAGAATTCTGTGGGGTCCGACACACATTTCCAATTCAACAACTGGACGTTAGACAACAACGGCGCTTGGGACTACGCCGCCGATACGCGTGGCTATACCGTGGGTCTCGTAGCGGACTTCGAGGACCGCATCTGGGGTCTTCGCTTCGCCGAAGGGCTCATGCCGAAGGTCGCGAACGGAATTGATCTGGTGTGGAAGCCCTGGCAAGCTCACGCGGAAAATTGGGAATTCGAACTCCGTCACGGTATGGTGCCGAAGAAAGCAGGCGTCGTCCACCTGTTGGCATACATCAACCACGCCAACATGGGAATCTACCGTGACGCGCTTCTGCAATTCGACGAGGGCTTGGTTTCTAGGCCGGATATCACGAACCATCCGTGGCACATCACCCGCAAGTATGGCTTTGGCGTCAACCTGGAACAGAATCTCACAAGGAACATCGCGGCTTTTGCCCGTTGGGGATGGGACGACGGAAAGACCGAGTCATTTGCGTATACCGAGGTTGATTCGACTATCGCGGTAGGCGTGGGCGTGAATGGCGCGCAATGGCATCGCAAGAATGACCGTGCCGGAGTGGCCTTCGTATCAAACGGAATCAAGAAGGACCACCAGATCTATCTAGCGGACGGCGGGCTTGGTTTCCTGCTGGGTGATGGAAAGCTTAACTACGGGCGGGAAAACATTGTCGAGTCGTATTACACGGCGCACGTTTGGCGCGGGATCTATGTTGCTCCGGGAGTGCAACATATTAACAATCCTGGCTACAACCGAGACCGCGGGCCGGTATTAGTGCCGACGCTGCGACTGCATGTGGAGTTTTAATGCCCTACTAGATTTGGCATGCTAGTGATCTTCATCACCCTCTATACGCGGTGGAAGGTGCTGTCCTAAGGTTTCGACCCGTCATGATGACCATGTTAGTCGCCTCGCTGGGTCTGCTGCCTGCCGCGCTTCCCACGGAATTGGTTCCGATTCGCAGCGTCCATTCGCCATCGTGATCGTCGGTGGCCCTATGATGGGCGTTTTTCCCTGCCGACACTCTATGTTTGGTTCGCTCGCGATGGTGATAAGCTTTCGCAACCTGAGGTAGCCGTCTGAGAATTCTCCCGGGTACCATAGCGACGGCCTCTGAGCCAAAGGATCGGATGGAAAACTTCTTTTCCAACGGCGGCTTTCTGTCCACCTCGAAATGAGGCACACCCGGCCATCGGAAGGACTCCCATCATGAAAAAAGCGGAAGCGTGCGCTCTTATTGAGGAGATAGGCATCGTACCAGGAATCAGGTTGTGCTCTGCCGAAGACGCGCGCTTCGCCGCAGAATCGGTGATGCGCGGTGGGGTACCGATTGTCGAGATTACGATGACGGTCGAGGGCGCGATTGATTTGATTTCTCAGCTGGTTCGCTACCACCCGAATATGCTCGTCGGGGCCGGAACGATTATGGACACGGAAATGGCGCGAAAGTGCGTCGATGCAGGAGCAGGATTCTTGACGAGTCCCGGACTCGACCTGGCGATCATCGAGTTCGCTACCAAGAAAGAAGTAGCGGTTCTCGCCGGCGCTTTAACACCCACCGAGGTCATTACTGCGTGGCGGGCGGGATCCGACTTCGTCAAAGTGTTTCCCTGCGCGCAAGTTGGCGGTGACAGTTACATTAAGGCCCTGAAGGCGCCGCTTCCGCAGATTCCCTTGATCGCCGCGGGAGGCGTAAATCAACAAACGGCGGCCAATTTCATTTTGGCGGGCGCCACCGCGATCGGCGTAGGCGCCGAGTTGATCCCAACGGAGGCCATCGAACGGCGTCAAGCCGCGCGGATACAGGAATTGGCGCAGCGCTTCGTGGGATTTGTGAAGGATGCGCGTGCCCGGCTAGCAGCACGAAAACCAAAGCACGTCGCTAAAAAGTCCGATGGACTCGAAAAATGCGAGCAGAAATGACTCGTTCCAGTTCGCGCACGCGCCGCCCCGAGCTTGAGTTGATTCATTTTTTGTGCTATCTCTGGCCCAGAGTTACTCCCTAAGTTCGGCCCAAGTTGTCCCGGGAGTTCCAAGCCGTGAGTATCATACCTACCAAAGCAAAGCGATGGGCCTCATTTTTATTTTTTGTTTTTCTTGGCTTCTCTGTGTTCTCAATTGCCGACGACCTGCAAAAGTCTCAGAAAAGGGAGCTGGAGTCGGCGGCCAAGGCTTTGAACGCGGAAGCGGTGTCGCTCGAAAAGTCTGGCAAGCTTGTGGAAGCGCGTCTTAAATATGCGGAGTCCCTCGGATACCTCGAGCTGAAGGACGCAAGTCAGGCCATCTCGCGTCTGGATGATGAGCTGAAGAGTAAGACCAAAGCGGCAATGGCGTCCGCGCAGAAACTCTACGAATCGGGAAAATACAAAGAAGCGGCCCAAGCTCTCGAGGAAGCCTGGAACCTGCAAACTTTTCGGCCGGTCTTGGCCTACGACTTGGCGCTTTGCTACAACCAGCTTGGCGACCGGCAGAAGGCCGCGGAATACCTGGACCAGGCCATCGCTGGCGCCGGCGCTCCAAAGGTTCGCTCGAAGCTCACCCAGACGCGCACGATTTTCGCCACCTCAGAAACGCCTGCTCCGCAAGGCGATTCCGTGAAGAAGCAACTCGAGTTGTTCGACCATCTTGCGGAGACCCTGGGAAACGGCTCCTCTGCGGAAGATGAATTGGGAGATGAAGAGATTCTGGTCCAGGGCGATGAGCGCGATCCAACCACGTCCATGCGCAGTGGCGCGGCAAAATTTACGGCTACCGATCCCGCTCGCAACGGCAAGCCAGGCCGTTACTCAAGCGCTTGCACTGTTCTTCAAAGTCTGAAAGAACCTCTTGGCAACAGTCCCGCTGCCGTCTTCGATCTCGCCAATTGCGCCGAGGATAACAATCGCCCTGACGAAGCCATGCGCTTTCTGGTGCGTTACTTGGAACTCGCTCCGAATGCCCTCGACGCCCTCAAAGTCAAACAACGCATCGCGGAGCTCGAAGCGCTTAAGTCCTTGCCCGCGCAGTCCGGAGCGCAGGTTCGCGCTTTGTACGCTATTGCGGAACGCTCCATCGAGGAATTTCAGTACGATGGCACCCTCATTGCTTACACAAAAGCCGCGGATTTGCTGCCAGAGTTTCCGCTCACGCACTGGAAACTGGGTCTGCTTCAGGAGTCCATAGGCAACGTCGCAGAGGCTCGCAAGCAATTCACGCGCTGCCGCGAACTGGAGACCGACGCGGAAGCGCAAAAGCGCGCTGATTTTCGCATCAGCATCCTGGATGCAAAGCGCGAGAAGTATGACGAAGAAGTCTCAGAGGCCGAGGACATCATTGCGGATTTGTGGAACCGGGCGATGAATTTGACGTTCAATGGCCTCGGAAATCGTTCCGCGCTGCGCGTGCGTCGCGGTCAGTACAAGAAGGGCAACGCGGCGCGGAAACTTGGGGGCTTCACCGTTCCTCTCCCTTACGCTCAGCAACAAATCTCCTCGGCTGCGCAGCATCTGCAGGCTGCTCTCGTTCTTTTTCCTCGCGGCGCGGAAGCCAACGAGCTGATGGCGCTGGTCTATTTGCAAGCGCTCGACGGGCGTAACGCGATACGCTCCTACGATGCCGTCGCCAGCCAGCATCTGCCCGTTTCCTTCTACGCTGAGATTCGCGGGCACGATCTCGATCGCCCCGCCAAGTGCGAATTGAGCCGCGACCATATTCGTTTCGTTTTTCTCGGCTCGTACGACAAGAAAGGAGTGACCAAGCCTCCGTCCCGCGATGCCGGCGAGGATGGTTTAGGAGATTTGGTCATCGATGCTCAGGCTTCGCGCGCTCTCAACTTCGAGGATTTTGCCTTCCGGCTGTCCGACATCAAAAAAGTGGAAACCAAAGATGGCCAAATCATTTTCAAGCTCGAGCACGACACCTACACCGTTTCTCCGCTCGCTATCGCTTTTAGCGCACCTAGAGAACCCGGGCCCTTCGCGCGTAGATTCGCAAACGACTACGCTCGCTTGTTCGTAAGGTACCCAGGGCTAGAAGACACCAAGCTGGGCGCCGAGGGCCTTACAGGTTACGAAAAATTCAAGGTTGGAATGGACCTGGCGCAAGCTGGTATGAGCATGGGCATGGGAGGCGTTGGCGCCATCTCCGCCGTGCAGGACGTCATGACCGTCGTCCAGCAGGTACGGATGCTGCAGCGCACGATGGCTTCCCTGAAAATCAGCTATGCGGCGTGGGAGACCAGCGTCGAGGAACAGCAAGATGTCCTGCTCGGAAATCCCTTTAAGTTGATTCCAACCGAGCCGCCGCGGCTCGCATACTTACACGAACTGAAATAGAGGAGTTGCCAGGACGAGGGTACGGGAAGGCTGTCAGCGATCAAAGAAAACTGGCGCGAGTAAAACTCTCTCGTTCGCTGCGCACGTTGTCGCCGCGCAGTTCGCGCAAAGCGTAGCTCACAAACTCTCCTGTTACTTTTTTACGCCAGCTCATGTCGAAGTCCGTATTGTCGAGTGGCTTGGCGATGCGAGCCGCGAGAACCGCGGCTTCTGCAATGGAGTCTGCATTCAGCGGACGCCCGGCCAAGGTTTTTGAGGCCTCCGCAGCAACCAGTGGCCGTGACGCAGCGGAGCCAATCACGATGCGCGCGTCTTCAACGACACCGTTATCGGAAATACGCGCTGCGGCCGCAACCGAAAACACCGGAAAGTCGAACGAGCCGCGACGGCGCAATTTCCAGTAAGTGCTCTTCCAGCCGTGCAGCGATTCCAGCAATACTTCCGTCAGAATCTCATTTGGCTTCCGCTTGATATAGTCCAGGCCGTCATTGTTATAGAGATCCGCCAGCAAAACTTCGCGCTCTTCCGTTCGCGAAACCAGCCGGACCCGCGCACCAAGTGCGATCAACGCCGGCGCCGCATCCGTTGAAGAGACTGCCATGCACTTCGGACTTCCCGGCGCCACCCAGCAAGTGTCGCCATCCTTTTTCAAACAAAAGTTGATCGCCTTTCGCCACTCATAATTCTGATCGTAGTAGTTGCAGCGCGTGTCGAGACAAAGATTTCCGCCCAGGGTCGCCATGTTTCGAATCTGCGGCGTCGCCACGAGCGAAGCCGCCTGCGCCAGGGCAGTCAATCCATTCCGAAACCGCGGGTCCGCCGCGACGTCCGCCAGCGTGACACAAGCTCCGAGCCGCCAGGCCGAATCATCCATTCGAACGCGATTCAAATCTTCGATGTAACGCAGACTCATCAATGTCCGCGGAACCTGTTGCCTGCGCTTCATATTCGGAAGCAAATCCGTACCGCCGGCCAATGGCATGGCCCCTGCTCCCTCGCCGTCCAAAATGCGCGCCGCTTCCTCCAATGTGCGCGGCGCGCGAAACTCGAAAAGTGGCAGCCGCATCATGAGCTAATTACCACCTTTTCCTTTTCATCCCTGCGCTTGGCCGGCCGCGGCACATCGTTTACGGCATTCCCATCTCCTCCCTCCCAGGGTGGAGGAACCCGCAGCGCCTCCGGCCACTCGACATGCGGAAAATGCTTCGGTCCAAAACGCGGCTCGCGCCCCGCTTTCTTTTCCGCCAGTGCTTTCATAATTTTCTCCGGCGTGATCGGCACCTCGTCAATCCTTACTCCCACCGCGTCATAAACCGCATTCGCCACGGCAGGCATAATTGGCAACAGCGGTCCCTGCCCGACCTCCTTCGCGCCGAACGGTCCACGCGGATCAGGCTCCTCGATCAACTCGGTGAACACTTCCGGCATGTCCAGCGAAGTTGGGCTCTTGTACTCCAGAATCGAAGGAAATTTGTGCACCAGCGCGTGCGAGAGTTTTTTCGGCAGCCTGCGGAACTCCTGCTCTTCCATCAAAGCTTCGCCCAGCCCCATGTACACGCTTCCCTCGACCTGCCCCCGCACCAGCGTTGGATTCAACGCTCGCCCGATATCGTGCGCAATCCAAATCTTCGGCACGGTGATCCAACCGGTCTCCGGATTGACGACCACCTCCACAACCGCAGCAGTGTAGGAATAGGTGGGCGACGGCCCGACGCCGCCACCCTTATAAAGCGCCGGCGATTTCGGAGGCGTGTACGAACCCATCGTCCCAATCGTGCCGAAGCGCGCCTCTGCTAAACATACGGCCTCTGCAAACGAGACGCCTTTCCCCGGCGCACCCGAATCAAAAACGCGTTTGTCTGCAAATCGCAATCGCTCTTTCGGGACTTCAAGTTTCTCCGCCACCGCTTCCGCGATCATCGCCTTCCCCCGCTCCGCGGCCTGCAAAGCCGCGTTGCCGGCCATGATCGTCACCCGACTCGAATACGACCCCAAGTCCACCGGCCCCAAATCCGTGTCCCCGGTGTACAAACGAATATCAAACGTCTCCAGCCCCAAAACTTCCGCAACAATTCCCGCAAGAACATCATCCGAACCCTGGCCGATTTCCGTCGCCCCACAAAAAACAGCCACGCCGCCGCCCCGGTCGAACTTAATATGCACTCCCGAGTGCGGCATCTTGTTCCAATAAATCGGCAGCCCCGCTCCCGTCAGATATGCCGAGCAAGCCAGCCCCACGCCACGCCCGATAGGCAACTGGCGAAATTTCTCCTTCCAATCCGAAATCCTCACGACACGCCGAATGCACTCCGAAAGATTCACGACGCTCAAGCGGAAAAAATTCGCCGTCACCGTATTCGAAGACTCCGCAATGCGCAACCGCAAGTCCGCGGGATCGATGCGCAATTTCTCCGCGATTTTGTCGAGCTGCACTTCCTGCCCAAAGCGCGGCTGCACCGTGCCATGCCCGCGTTTCGGTCCGCACGGCGGCTTGTTCGTAAACGTCCGGCATCCCTGAAATTTGTATCGTGGAACGTGATACGTGGTCGTCTGCAGCGCGCCCGTATAAAAAGTGCTCGCCACGCCGTACGAGCCATAAGCGCCGCCATCAATCAGCGTTTGCAAATGCATCCCCGTGATCGTGCCGTCTTTCTTCACGCCAGTCTTGAACTTCATCAGCACCGGATGCCGCCCCCGGTGGCAATAAAAAACCTCTTCGCGCGTCAGGCAAATCTTCACCGGCCGGTCCAGCAACAGCGCGGCCTTGGCCACCACAATCTCGTGATTAAACGGATCGCTCTTCCCGCCAAATCCTCCGCCATTTGGCGTGGCGATCACGCGAATATGTCCAGCCGGCATCTGCAATACTTTCGCAAGCGCCCGATGCAGATAGTGCGGCGTCTGTGTGCTGCTCCAAATCGTCAGCTTCCCCTCAGGATCTTTTATCGCCACGGCAGCGTGCTGTTCGATCGGCAGATGCGTGTTCCCCTGATAGAAAAAGGTATCTTCGAAAACCTCATCCGCTTCCGCAAACCCTTGCTCCACGTCTCCAAACTCCAGTGACACTCGCTTATGAATGTTTCCATCTTCACCGTATTCGTGAATCCGCGGCGCGGGAGTCTTCAGCGCCTCTTCCGGGTCAGCAATCGTCGTCAACAGTTCGTACTCCACATCAATCAAGTCCAGCGCTTCGAACGCCGTCAATTCCTCGCGCGCAATCACCGCCGCAACCGGATCGCCGACATGCCGCACATGATCCACGCAAAGCGCCTGCTCATCCTGGCTGACCGGCAAAATCCCATATTCGATCGGAAGATCTTTTCCGCTCAGGACCAAATAAACTCCGGGATGCGCCGCGGCGCGAGAAGTATCAATCTTTCGAATGAGCGCATGGGGATGCGGCGATCGCAGCAGCTTGCAATACGCCATCCGCGGCAAGAAAATGTCATCCGCAAAGCGCGTCTGCCCCGTGACTTTTGCGCGCGCGTCCACTCGCCGCCGCGCGACTCCGATGACGCGCATCTGTTTCTCCTCAGCCATTTGTCTCGCCCGCGATCTTGACCATCGCCGCTTCCACAGCTTCAAAAATCTGCTGATATCCCGTGCACCGGCACAAATTCCCGGACAACGCTTCGCGAATCTGATCGCGTGAAGGATTCGGATTCACATCCAGCAGCGCTTTCGCCGTAACCAAAATCGCCGGAGTGCAATATCCACACTGCGCCGCCCCCAAATCCGCAAACGCATCCTGCAACGGATGCAGTTTCCCGTCGGCCCCAAGCCCTTCGACCGTCAGCACGTTTTTCTTGTCGCACTCTATCGCCAGCAGTAAACAGGAAAGCACCGGTTTACCCTCCACCAAAACCGCGCAAGCGCCACACTCGCCCAATTCGCAACCGTGTTTCGTGCCCGTATGCCCCAAATCCTCCCGCAGCACTTCCAGCAAAGTCTTGTACGGCGCAAACGAAACGTCCGTCGCCTCGCCGTTTAGCGTCAAACGGATCTGTGCCGTCTTCTGCGATTCGTTTGGCAGCGTAATCGAAATCAAGTCAGCTCACCTCGCTCGACAAAACCACTTCGCCCGCTCTCACCGCGGAAACAACCGTGCCGCATTGTCGTACAAAATCTTGCGCTTCGCTTCCGCCCCAATCGCCAGCGCATGAAACTTCTCGAGGTTTCCCTTGATCTCCGGCACGCCCGGCCCCGGCCAGTCCGTCCCCCACAACACCTTGTCCGCGATATCCTCAATCCGCGGAAAATATTCCATCAATTTCTGCGGCGGAATCCCCGAAATATCCATGTACATATTTTTATGCCGCCGCACCAGAAAAAACGCCTCGTTCATCCACAGCGGCCTTCCGCCATGCGCCAGAATCACGACGAGATTCGGATAATCGATGCTCACGTCGTCGCACAACATCGGCTGCGCATGTAAATTTCTCGCGCCCGGAAAAATCGAAGTCCCCGTATGAATCATCACCGGCAACCCGTTCACCTGCGCGCGCTCATAAATCGCCGCCAAATCCGTGTTTCCGTTCATGTACGAATTCGGCGTGAGCGCTTGATGGGAAGGATGCAGTTTGATCGCGCGAATTCCGATCTTCGCCATGCGGTCCACTTCCGCTCCCGCATCGGGAACCGTCCCAGGCAGCACTCCGCCAAATGCAATCAAGCGATCCGGCGCCGCGCTGCAATACTTCGCGCTCCAATCATTCACTTCCGGCGTGAACCCGATGATCTTCGGCGCGACGTAATTGATCAATCCCGCGCGTTCAACGCCAAGGCTATCCAAATGTGCAAGAAACGCCTTTGGATCTTCGCAGTAGCGCATCACATCCGCGTAGTCCCTCCGCCCGCGCTTCATCAACTCCATCGCGGACGGCTTCATCATGTGGTACGGCATGATGTGAATATGGATGTCGATGATCGGCTGCACGAATCCGTGTCCTCGCAACGAAAGATCGTCGCCCGTCAGTTGAACCGCACATATTCAAAATCCAAAGGCTTGCTGTTGATCCCCCGCAGCGGCGGCGCAATCCAATTGGCGAATTTTCCGGGTTCCACGACTCGCCCGGTCATCAACGATTGCACAAACTTTTCGTCCGCCGGGCTCGGTAGCCATTCGTGCTTGCGCTTTTCCCATGCCTCCGCGCTCAAAACTTCTCCGCTGATGCCGATGTGGTGTCCCGCAAAATTCCCGATCGCCCGGTGAAATCCCTTGTGCGGCAGCATCAGCTTGAAGGGAATTCCAGCTTCATCGATCACGCGCTGCCAGCGCGCCACGCCGTCCGCGATCTCTTCGATGTAGTCGTCGCGCAAACGCTCGTTCAAAGCCGTCAGCGCGGGGACATTCTTCTTCACGATCTTTCCGCCTATCACTTCGTACACCGGATACTCCGCTTCGCTCAGAACGTGATCGTCCTCCAGCTTCGTCTCGCGAAATCGTCCTTTTAGCCCGTTGGTGAAATAATTCGCCGCGTTCGACGAAACATCCGAACCATACAGGTCGAGCGTCACGCTGTAGTGGAAATTCAAATATCGCTGAATCGTCTGCAGATCAATCACTCCCATCGCCCGCACTTGCGCCGGGTCTTCCAATTTATTTTCCTTCATCACTTCGCAAGTGCGTTTGATGATGCGCGTCACACCCGTCTCTCCCACGAACATGTGGTGCGCTTCCTCCGTCAGCATGAACCGGCAAGTTCGTGAAAGCGGATCGAATCCGGATTCCGCAAGAGCACACAGCTGAAACTTCCCGTCGCGATCAGTAAAAAATGTGAACATGTAAAACGCCAGCCAGTCTGGCGTCGGTTCGTTGAACGCGCCAAGAATGCGCGGATTGTCTGCGTCGCCGGATCGCCTCGCGAGCAAAGCTTCAGCTTCCTCGCGCCCATCGCGTCCAAAATAGCGATGCAGCAAGTACACCATCGCCCACAGATGCCGCCCCTCCTCGACGTTCACCTGAAAAATATTCCGCAGGTCGTACATCGAAGGACAAGACGACCCCAGCAGCCGCTGCTGTTCCACCGAGGCAGGTTCCGTGTCCCCCTGTGTCACAATCACGCGCCGCAGCGTAGACCGGTATTCTCCCGGCACTTCCTGCCACGCCGGCTGGCCCTTGTGAATCCCGAAATTCACTTCCCGCTTTTCATCGCGCGGCTGCAGAAAAATTCCCCAACGGTACTCCGGCATCTTCACGTAATCAAACTGCGCCCATCCATCCGGTTCCACGCTCACTGCCGTCCGCAAGTAGACCTCATAATTGTGGCTCTCATTCGGCCCCATGTCGTACCACCAGCCCATGTACGCCGGCTGCCAGTGTTCCAGCGCCCGCTGCAGTCCGCGGTCCCGCCCCAAATCCACGTTATTCGGAATTTTCTCCGTGTAATCAATCATGGCCTTCTCCTCAGTAGCACAGGCACTCTTGCCTGTGCTCGTAGCTCACTGCAGCAACTCTCGCGATTATCCGGCCGTTTCAATTCACGCGCTTTTCTTACACTCTCTCCCAATTGAATTTCACCGGCGCACCAGTTCCATAGACTTTCAGCGCTCCGTTTGTTCCTACCGCGTTCGGGCGGATGAAAATCCAGTTCTGCCAAGCCGACAATCGCCCAAAAACGCGCGTCTCAAGAGTCTCGTTAATTCCAAAACGCAAATTCGCCTCGAGCCCCGTCAACGCATCCGGCGAAAGCGCCGCGCGCGATTCCAGCGCCTGCCGAATTTCGTCCTCCCAATCGAGGTCGTCGGGCGCAGCCGTAACAAGGCCCGCATCCATCGCTTCATGAGCCGTTAGCTTCTTGCCGGCCAAACTCCGCAGCTTCTCGACTTGCGCGGAATCCTGGTAAAACCGCGCCGCCATTCGCGAAAGGCCGTTGACCATCGGCAATGCTCCAAAGTTCATCCGCGACAGTACGACGCTCGCCACGTTCTCGCCGTCTTGCGAATCGCGCATGTAAACGCGGTCGGCCGCCAGCGCCAGTTCGAACAGCGTCCCCGCAAAGCACGAACCCGCCTCCACAATCGCGTACAACGACCGCGAAGAAACGTCAATCCGGGCAAACGTCCGCCGCATCATCCCTAGGGCTTCTCGTACAAACCAATTGTCTTGGTGATTTAAAAGAAACTCGTCGGCAGCCAACACTGCCCCGGGATTCCCAGTCGCTTTGAGGATCCACAATCCCAAATCGAGCTCCGTCGTGCGTAAAGTCAGGATGGCATCATCCAGCTCCCGCGCCATCTGCAGCGGCCACCAACTCGCGCCCGCAGCAAGCGCACCTTCGGTCGTGTATGTAGGGACAGACTCTGGCGATCGTACGGTCAGGGTCACGGTGCGCGCGTCGCGATTCACCTGTGCATCGACATATTCATAATGCAAGCCCGCTTCATCAGCCGCCCGCTTCACTGGCGTAAGCGCCACGCCTTTCGCCCCGGCTGGCCGATCGCTCTGCTCCGCCAGCTTTAGCGCGCGCTGCTTCACATGTTCGGCAAACTGTTGCGGCTTCACCACTTCATCCACCAGCCGCCAATCCTTCGCTCTCTGTCCCCGCACGCCGTCCGGATTGGTGCAAAACATGTCCGCATAATCCCTGCGAACTTTTCGTTTGTCCGTGACTCGCGTCAGACCGCCCGTCCCAGGCAGTACGCCGAGCAGCGGCAACTCCGGCAGACTAACCGCCGACGACCTGTCATCGACCAAAATAATCTCGTCACACGCCAGCGCCAGTTCGTAACCGCCTCCCGCCGTCGTTCCATTGCACGCCGCAATAAATTTCAGTCCCGAGTGCGCGCTGGAATCCTCAATCCCGTTGCGCGTCTCATTCGTGAACTTGCAGAAGTTCACTTTCCACGCATGGGAAGAAAGCCCCAGCATGTAAATATTCGCTCCCGAACAAAAGATCCGGTTCTTCGCGCTCGTGATCACTACGGAACGAATCTCCGGATGCTCAAACCGGATCCGCTGCAACGCGTCATGCAGCTCGATGTCCACGCCGAGATCATACGAATTCGATTTCAGCTTGTACCCCGGCCGGATTCCGCCATCTTCCGCCACGTCCATCGTCAGCGTCGCCACGGGTCCGTCGAAGCTGAGCTTCCAATGTTTGTATTTGCTAGGCTCCGTACGGTAGTCCGGCGGTTCCACTTTTGCATGGACCTGTTCTGTCGCGGCGATGTCCACGTGCACCTCCTACTCCTGCTTGGTCTGCAATGCGGCTTTCAATTTCGCAAAACTTTCTTCCACCGAATTTCCGGAAGTGTCGAGGTACATATCCGCCTTCCGGTACAGAGGCTCGCGCGCCTCGAGAATACGGAGCAAATCTTCCATCGCTTGATTCCCGCCCGCAATCGCCCGCAAATCGCCTTGTGCGATCACGCGCGCCATGTGCTCCTCCGGCCGCGCCTTGATCCACACCGTGTAGCAATTCGAAAGCAGATAGTCGTATGTCTCTTTTTCAGAGACAACTCCTCCGCCAACAGAAAGAATCGCCCGCTCCTGCTCATGAAGCACTCGTTCCAGCGAGCGCCGTTCGATGGCTCGATAACCCGTCTGCCCGTAAAGTGAGAAAATTTCTCCGAGCGGCATGCCCGTATCTTTTTCAATCTCGCCATCCAGCTCTATAAAAGGGATATTCATCTCCTGTCCGAGCCGCGATCCCAGTGTCGATTTGCCCGCCCCGCGCAACCCGATGAGCGCCACGCGTTTGCGCCGTCCCGCTTCTTCGTCGCCAAATTCGCGCAGCAAGCGAAACATCGCATCCTCGACGCGATGCGCCGGAAGCCGCTCCAAAAAGCGCTGAATCAAAACCTTTTCATGCCGCGTTTCCGTTTCCGCCGCGAACAATTCCGCAAGAGAAACGCGCAACGCCGCCGCGATCCTCCGCAAAAGCACAATCGAAACATTTCCTTCGCCGGCCTCGAGCTGCGCCAAATGCCGCTCCGATACGTCCGCCTCGCGCGCCATCATTTTTCGCGTCAGTCCCCGCCGATTTCGCAATTCCCGCACGCGCTTGCCCAGAAAGAGAAGGAAACCGTCATTCGAAATAATAGTGCTGCGTCGTGAAGGAGACTCTTTCGAATGCGTGGTGGTCTGCATGGCGGTAGATATAGTTCAAATCGCACCTGCAGTATATCGCATGTCACTTCCGTCATGTCAACTGGAATTACCCGAGGCTTTCCTCGTCTCTGTGTTGAGTTATAGATCATTTAAAATTTTTATTATCAACAGTTTACGTAGATTTTGCCTCTTGGAAGATGCGTCTTGCCGTCCATGTATTATGCATTATTCTGCAATCGCAACTAAACGTGATATGCCGCTAGGAAACCAAAAGGCTGGCATCGGCAGCCTGGTTTGTTAGTGCGCTGGTGAGGCTTGGTGGGCCTTGCACTACGAAGCGGCGATGGTAGAGGAGGAGGGCGCGGAGGCCGGCGAGTTCTTCGCCGCCACCGGCTCGGCCCGGGCCGCCGTGGAGGCAACTGGGCACGACGTTGCCGTGGCCGGTGTATTGTGCGCCGACGCTGGGGTCGACAACCATGATGCGGCCGTGGAGATCGCCGATGCCGAGCACGACGCTTTGAATGAAGGCCTCGTCCGTCGCAAAAATCGAAGCCACCAAGGAGCCCAGGCCGCGTCGCGCCAAGGCGGTCAGGTCTTCGAGGCTGTCGTAGGCGATGAGCGTCGCCGCCGGGCCGAAGACTTCTACGTCGTGGACGAATTTCGCGCCGAGGCCGTCGTTACAGGCCAGCAGCGTCGGCTGAACGAATGTGGATTTGGCGGCGTCGGCGTCGAGCGGCTGAAAATTCTCGTCACCGCCAAAAATCACGGAGCATTCCTGCTTCAACTGGCGCAAACCTTGGAGACAGGCGGTCTGCTGCGCCTTGTTCACCACAGGGCCAACCCTCACTTCGGAGTTGCGAGGATTACCAACTTTCATGGAGCTCAGTTTCTCGGCAATGGCCTCCCCTACCATCTTCATCTGCCCGCGCGGTACCAAGATCCGCCGGATAGCCGTGCATTTCTGTCCTGCTTTCAACGTCATCTCGCGGACGACTTCTTTTACGAACAGATCGAAGATGTCCGTTCCCGGCGCGGCAAACGGACCGAGAATCACCGAGTTGATGCTGTCGGCTTCCACGTTCACGCGAACCGACCGGCGCAGAACATTGGCATGGGAGCGAATCTTGATGGCTGTGTCGGCGGAGCCGGTGAAGGACACTACGTCACTCTCGCTAACGTGGTCGAGAAGTTCACGGGCCGAGCCGCACAGGATTGAAACGGCGCCGCGCGGGAGGATATTGGCCTTCACAATGTCTTCGACCATGCGGTGCGCCAGCCACACTGTGGGCGACGCCGGCTTTACAACTACCGGAACGCCGGAGAGCAGCGCGGGCGCAGCTTTTTCGCAGAAGCCCCAGGCTGGAAAATTGAATGCGTTGATGAAAACGGCCACGCCCTTCGTGGGAACAAGAAAATGCTGGCCAAAGAAAACGCCTGTCTTGGACAGCGGAAGCTGTGCGCCTTCCTTCAGCAATTTTCCGTCGGCGAGGGCCTGGCCGATTTTCGCGTAATACTTCATGGTGTAGATTGCGCCGTCTACGTCGAACGAGGCGTCGGCTGCATTCGCACCAAGATTGAGCAGCGAGATGCGAAAGTATTCGTTGCGATTGGCCGCCAGCGTTTCCGCCATTTTGGCGAGCAAATCCGCGCGTTCGCGGTAGGTCATCGCTCGGAGTGCAGGGCCGCCTTCGGTGCGCGCGAAGTCCAGCGCCCCTTTGATGTCGATTCCTTGCGACGAAATCCGCGCCAACTCTTCGCCGGTAACGGGATCAACGAGCGGCTCCCCTGCTCCGCCGCCCGCGCGCCATTCCCCGCTCACAAAATTCGCAAGATTCATTGAGGTTTCCCTTTCGTATGCATCACGCCCTACAGTTTACTCCTGGCGGCCCTGCAGTTCGCGGAGTTTGAATCGCTGGAGTTTTCCAGTCGCTGTTTTCGGAATATCGGATAAAAATTCGATCCAGCGCGGGCGCTTGTAGCCGCCGATTTTTTGTCCCACCAACTCTTGCAATTCATTTGACAACTCTTCACTTGGCACAAACTCCGCGTTTAGCACCACGTACGCGGCTGCTTTCGTCAGGCCGTCCTCGTCTTCGCGAGCTACTGCGGCAGCTTCTCGTACTGCGGGATGTGTGAGCAAAGCGCTCTCGACTTCCGCGGGGCTTAACCAGAGGCCGTTAACTTTGAAAACGTCGTTGGATCGGCCGGCGTACCAGAAGTAGCCTTCTTCGTCCTGATAGTATTTGTCTCCGGTGCGGAACCAATCGCCTACAAAAGTCTCTTTTGTTTTCTCGTGTTTGTTCCAGTAGCCGGAACACGTCGAGTCGCCTTTGATCAAAAGATCGCCGATTTCGTTGGGAGCGACGGCGTTGCCTTGCTCGTCGACGATTTTGGCTTCGTAGCCGGGGATGATTTTTCCGCTGGACCCGGGCTTGGCTTCGCCGGGACGGTTGGCGATGACCATTTGCAAGGTTTCCGTCGAGCCGAGCGAATCGAGAATTTCGACGCCGAACCGTTCTTTGAAGCGGTGAAACAGCGGCGCGGGCAGCGCTTCGCCGGCGGAGATGGCGTGGCGGAGGCTCGAGAGATCGAATTCTCGTCCATCTTCGCGGTGATGCGCGAGTAATGCTGCGAAATTTGTGGGCACCGAATAGAAAAGCGTGGGACGGTAACGCTCGATGTCCGCGTAGATCGTGGCAGGAACAGGGCGCACGGGAGAAAGAATCGTGGTGGCGCCGCAGCCGAGAGGGAAGTAGCCGGCGTTTCCGAGGCCGTAGGCGAAGAATAAGCGCGCGACGCTGAAGCAGCGATCGCTCTCCTTCATTTGCAAAATACCCTTGGCGTATAGCTCGCAGCACACGACCATGTCGTGATGGAGATGGACGCAGCCTTTGGAAGCGCCGGTGCTTCCGGAGGAGTAGAGCCAGAACGCGGGCTCGTCTTTGCTGGTGAGCGCGGCTTGTAACTCTGGAGAGGCGGAAGCGATCAGATTTTGCAGAGAGTGATGATTGTGCGAAGGCTGGCCTTGTGATGGGAAAATCTGCTTTACTTCGCTGACCACAATCTCTTGCAAATAGCGGAGTTTTTCTTTCGGGATGGATTGCAAATATGGCAGCAGAGGTTCGCTGACGATGGCGACACGCGCGCGGCAGTCGTTGAGAATGTATTCGTAGTCCTGTGGCTTCGCTTGCGTGTTGACGGGGACGGCGACGGCTCCAATTTTGATCGCGCCGAAAAAGGAGTAGAGAAATTCGGGTGTGTCGAGGAGCAAAAGAAGGACGCGCTCTTCGGGGCGGACGCCGAGAGCGAGCATGGAGTTGCCGGCGCGGTTGGTATTTTCCAGCAGCTGCTGATAGGTGACCCGTTCGTCGCCGCACTCGATGGCGACTTTCGCGCCACGGCCTTCCTGGACGTTGCGATCCACGAAGTGCGTGGCGACATTGAAATTTTCCGGCAACGTGATCAAGAGAGTGGCCGCCTCCTGCCGGTCCGTGTGGAGAGCTGAGAGATTCTTTCGCGCAAACGGGCGGGAGTATAGCACGGGGAAATCCCGCGACTGGTGACTGGCGCTCCGTGACTACTGACCCATGGAAGCTGGGGGCACGCTTGCCTCCAAGAGCCGCTGCCTTCGACCCTGTTCGTGGCAAGCGCGATGGATGTAAGAGAAGAGTTTGCCTTGATTACGGCCGATTTTACTCAGGTGCGGCGGCTGGGCAACCACAAGGGGATTCAAGAGCAGACAAAGAGTTGAGACAAGACTGTCGTGAACCGCGCGAGCGATTTGAAAGAGCGGGTGGACGTGTTCCTGAAATTCTTCTTTCGGAACATCAAGATCTTCGAGTTTGCGAACAACCGTTTCGGAGGGGACGTGCCGGTCACAGGGAGACAGTTCCAGCGGCTGCTTGCGGAGAAGAAACCGGGCCAAAGCCCGGCATCGACACGGGAGGAAGGAGGCGTAACGAGTGGCCATGGAGAATTGGCGAGTGGTGTACGATGATCGTTTGCGATTCGAGGCGGACTTCTTTAGAGGATCATCCTTACCTAGATGAAAGTTCAGGGCTATTTCCGGATATTGAGTTTTTTTGATATTGGGGAAGCGATTGATATGGAGCGGTTGCCGGCGCTGCTGGGTGCGGCGGCGGCGCGGCATGCGCCGGGTTTCGTACACCAAACGCCGGAGTATGCGCAAGCGCAGAACGTTCCGATTCGTGAACCAGTGGGATCGATCACGCTGGCGAGCGGAGAAAAGCTGGAAGCGGCGATCAAGTATTACTGGTTCGGAGTGGCCAGCGTCGAGCTCAGCACACCCTTCGAGTGTGATTTTGAGTCATTCTGCCCACAATCGTACCGCTGGATGAACGCGACGGAGGTGGAAAGCGCGGCGGAGCAATTGTTGCGCAGCCGCACGGAGCAGTTTCGTCCAGCGCTGGTCAAGCCGTCGCCGAAATGGCTCGACGAGGATTATTTAGTGATCGACATTCAGTCGGCGAAGCATGCGGATGGGCGCGCGACGACTGCCGAGGAGCTGCTAGAGACCTACGGAGACGAAGTCGCGCAACTAGTGCGAGGCGAGGTGGCGGCGCTGTCGAGAGCGGAACGCGAAGAGGTGCTGCGGGCGGCACTTTCCTACTATCCGAGCGATCTTGTCGTTGTGGGTTGGGCCGCGGCGCTGGTGTATGACAAGCCTGAAGCGACTTCCGCGGTGATCGACCTATTGGAGTACGCGAACACGCAATTGCTGGAGTTCCGTTACTACGACGAAGTGCTGACGGCTTTGCTATCGAATGTTTACAGCTCGCTGGAAGGGGAAGAGAGCTTTCTCTCCCGCTGGCGCCCGCCCCGGCGAGCGAGCCGCCTGAACCGCCTTCGACTGGACATCATGGATTTGGCGGAGAGAACGGAATACGCCGTGAAATTCATTAGCGATACGTATTACGCGCGGGTGTATCGGCTCAGCTCGGGAAAAATCGGCGTGAACGACTATAAAACGTTGGTGGCCGAAAAACTGAAAACGGCGGGGGAACTCTACGAATTCATGGTGGCGCAGTTCAACGAGAGGCGGATGTTTGCGCTGGAGGTAGTTGTGGCCGTGCTGGTGCTGCTCGATGTGATTCTCCTGCTGAAAGGCGGCAAATGAGGAGGTAAATGCCAGACCATAAAAAGCGGTATCGCCAGGAGCCGAAAGTTCGTACAATGCGGGCAAGGTACGGCGTTTCACCCCAAACGCGCATCGAACAGTAGCGAAAAAGGCTCTCGAGCACGGAGCATGCGTGTGTGGTTGTGCGAACTTTAATACGAGATTGAGGAGAGCGTAATGAGAGAACGGATTTCCCGCGTGGCTGCACTCTTGATGGTTATTTTGTTGTTGCCTGCGCCGGATTGGGCTACCTGCGGCGGTGGGGGCGGCGGCGGAACGGGAGGCATGAGGGGCGGATCTCCTGGAGGCATGGGCAATGAGGAGGTCTACCAAGTTCCTTGGAAACTGATGAAGCCGGAAGAGGCGCCTACGACGGGCGGGCTCGTCGTCTATTGGTTTCCGTCCTCCGCGCAAGAGTTTCAGAAATCGAGCTTGCGGAATTCGCGTTCGCTCTCCCTCTATGCCACACAGTGCGTGACGATGGGCGTGGCCGACGCTGGCACCTCGCTGGGGCAAAGGTTTCTGAGCGGGGACAAGCTTCCGGTGGTTGTGCTGGCCAAATCGGACGGGACGGTGATCAACAAGCTGCAAAATGACAACGGATTCCTGAAAGTGGATCGAGTGGAAAAGCTGGTGGAATCCGAAATGAAGCAGCGCGAAGAGGCCGTTAAGAATGAGATAAAAGCGGCCAAGGAAAAAGCAAAGGCGGGGGATAAGGACGGTGCCATCCCGCTTTTTAAGTCCGTGCTGGAGGAGAAATGTCTCTTTCCGGGCAAAGCGAAGGACGCGGCGAAAGAACTGAAGAAGCTTGGAGTGGATGCCTCCGTGAGACTTTTTGACCCGCCGGTTATGGATCCCGCCAAGAGCGCCAAAATCGAAGGGGTGATGAAGCGCGGGCTTGCGGCGGAGATGAGCGAGAAATACGAAGAAGCGGAACACCTCTATAGCGAGGCCCGCCGCATGGATCCCGCCGATCCTGCGCCGCTGCGTTATCTCGGGGAGCTCTACCGCCATCACTTGGGCGACTGGGATAAGGCGCGCGTGACGTTTCAGGCCATTCTCGATATGCCTGCCGACCCATTATCGCGTGCGGTGGCGCTGCATGGCATTGGGAAAATGACGATTCACGAAGGCGATTTCCTTAAGGGCTTGCACCTCATGGAAGATTCCGTGCGCGAATACCCGCTGGCGCTGGCGTATCGGAATCTGGCGGTCTATTGGAATTCGGAAGGCGACGCCGCCAAGACGGACTACTACACGCGCGAAGCGACGAAGCTCGACCCCACCGATCCGTACAATCTTGTGTTTGCCGCCGCGTTTCTGGCCGGCAATGGTCATGGAGACGAAGCGCTGAAAATCGCGCAGGAAAATGAAGCGATGCTGCCGGCTTCCTACAACCTTGCGGCGATATATGCGCAGCTGGGACAAAAGCAAAAGGCGCTCGAACTGCTCAAGCGGCATTTCTTTCAATATGAGCGTTACGAAGCGGTGCGCTCGAAGGAAATGATGGAAGCGCGCGTCGACGCCGTGTTCGCGTCGCTCCGCGAAGACCCGCAATTCATCGCGTTGACCAGCGCTGCCGACGGAAAACTACCAGTCCCGCAAAACAACAGGATGCCCATCGTAGCCCCCGCAAAAATGTAAGCGGCAGGGCTAGAGCGAGTCCTGGAGTCGTCAACGAGACAGTCGATATCGAGGGCGTGGCCTTCGTGACGGCGTTTTAGGCGTCTCTGACGGAGCGATAAGCTTCCTGGCCGGCTTCAACGGCGCCAGCGACGGTGGCTTTGACGTCGTCCACGGTTTCTTGGGCGCGGCGCTTCCAGCGCTTTCCTGTCGATGTCGCATCATCTATGCCTTTTTTCACAGTGCTAGAGATGTAATCGCGCGTTTCCTCTCCCGAGGATGGGGCGAAGAGGAGGGCAAGAACTGCGCCTACTCCAAGGCCTACCGCAAACGTCGTGTATTTGTTGGACCAATTATTGTGTCTCATGGCATCCGTCCTCTGTATCAAGTTTTTTGACCGCTAGTACCTCGAGAAATTCTTCAATGCTGGTTCGACTCGTTCTCGCAACTACCGCAAAGTCAGCTACCAGGCTGGGTGGAAAAGAATCTATTTGCCGAAGGCTTTCTCCGCGTGGCCGACTTTATTCTGAACCTTCCCAGCTATCTGTTCGGCGATACCTTTGCCTTCCAGGTCGGGATCGTTCGTCATTTGCCCCGCCTTTTCCTTGATCTTGCCCTTTACTTCGTGAATCCTGCCTGCGATTTCATTTTTAATGCTTGGCTTCATTTTGCTGACTCCTGTGCTGAAATTCGAAATGCAGCTGGTGGCGAGAACGTCTGAGAGTTCATCGTTCCGAGGTGCGCCGATGCCTGGTCATATGCGGGAGACATGGCGCAAACACCAGATTAGTCGCAAAGAAGACTGGGGTATGTCCCGTTTCGGACAGTCTCGGCGTTTAATTTCACAGTCCGGCCGGGCACACTCATCCGGCATTTAACTAGCGTTCAAGCCGCATCTCTTCTATAGGAGGTGCTACGCGAGGAAAGGGTATCGCTCGCGTAATTCACGGCGTTACAGGGCAGTGGTAAGGTGAGCGCGGAAAAAGTCAAAACACCCAGTCCTCGCAGGCGGGGGGTTACTTGCGGGCCATTTTGCCGGCTAAGTGCAAAATGATCTTGCGGTTGTCCTCGCTGAGCTTGCGCAACAGACGGCGGAGTTTCTTCACAAAAAGCGCGCCTTCGCCGGAGTCGCCCCACAAGGATTCCTCTGGGTGCTTCCACACGCGGAGCGTGAAAGGTTCAGGGGGCTGTTCGCCTTCGTAGAAAAGCTGGTACATGGGGACTTCGAGGGCTTTGGCCCATTTTTGAAGCGTTTCGACGGTAGGAATAGTGTGCCCGTTCTCAACACGAGAGAGATAAGCGCGGAGGAGGCCCGAGCGTTCTTCGATTTCACGCTGGGATAGATTCTTTTTCTCGCGGAGTTCGCGAAGTCTATCACCAATGATCATGACTAGATTATTTCACTAAAGCAATAATATGGCAAGCAAGGTAACGCGAGCGGAGGGGCCAGGGGAGAAACGGGCAGCCGGGGCTGGTGCTCGAACGGCTTAGTGCTTTGTTGCGGTCAGGGCCTTGGCGCGACAGCGGCTGAGGCTGCGGGCGCGGCTGACTCGGAAACGATCAAATACTCGTATTTCTTGCCGTTCGCTTTGAACTTCATTTTGTCTTTGTTGAGCGTGAACTCGACGCTGGTGTTCACGGGAATCAGTGCCTTATCCGCGGGTTTCTCCTGGCGGACGTGGTATTCCGTAGTCTCGGTCCTGATGACATATTCCTGGCAAAGGACCTGGGCGGTCTCTTTTTTGTTTTTGATTTGCGAGCCGCAGGCCACGGAGCTTTCGGAAACAATCGTTCCTGGCTGAGGTTCTTTGGCTGCGGCTGGAATGGCCGCCACCGCCAGTGTTGCTGCCAGGATGAACGACTTTCTCATGATGCCTCCTCAAGACTTTTTCGGTGTTTCGCGGCAAGATCGCCGGGCTGCCAATAAACTGAAGCGGGAACATGCCAAGTGAAGCAGCTTGCGTTGCGAACACCCGCTTGTTCATTGCTTGCGCGTGTGGAGGCGCTACTCGTTGCCGCCTCCGAAGAGGCGCAAGACAACTCCGGCGGAAGCCCAATAATTCGTTTGATGAGCGTTCGTGCCGAAGGAAGTCCTGTAATAGTCGAAATCGAACAAGCGAATCTCCCAGCGGTGGGAGGGCCGGTAATCAAGGCCGCCGCCCACTTTGAACGAAATGCAATTTTGCGAAGTGGTGTAGCCGCCGCTGCCGCTGACGGTGGTGTCGGAGCGCGAGCCGCCGACGAAGGCTTCAGCGAAGGGAGTTAAGTGGAAGCGGTTGCGTGAACGGTAGAAGAAACGCGGACCATAGTGATTTCCGTAAAGGACATTTTTGGTGCCACTGACGGTTACGAAGCTGTAGCTGGTGTCCCCAACGACTTGTAACCAGGGCTTTGCGTTCCAGCCGAAGGAGCCGAGGGCGCCGTTAAAGTTTGTGGAGGAGCCGCTGCCGCCCATGCGAGCGAAAGCAAAGCCGCCGAAGAGTTCGATAAGAGGAGCTGTGCGGACACTGGGGAGAGGTTTCTCCCAGGTGTCGCGCGTGTCGGCGGGGCGGATGGCTGGTGGCGCCGGAGCAGGCTGAGGTTGCGGCGCGGGCTGCGCGGGCGCAGGCGGATCAGGTTGCGCGGCGGGAGCAGCTGCGACAGGTTCGGGCTGCGCGACGGGTGCTGGCGCTTCCGATAGATTCGGAGCCGGTGTCGGCGCTGGTGATGCGATTTCGGGCGATGCCGCGGGGGCTGATTGAGCAGGCGCGGGTTGAGGCTGTGCGGGCGCTGGCTGAGCGGCGACTGCCGCTGTGCCAGGTTGCGTAGTGGTTGCAGCAACTTCCGGCACGCTCGAAGTGGATGCGGGCGATGCAGCCGCAGCCGAAGAGATTGCTGGAGTTGGCGCAGGTTGAGCCGGCGCGGGTTGTGGTTGCGGAGGCGTGGAAGGAGCAGGCTTGGCGTCTAAGGTACGCGTGCTGGGTATTTTTGTTTTTTCCGCGGCAGCTTGCAGCGAGGGATTCTGCTGTGAGGCTGTTGCCCCACGATCCACGGCAATCAGGCTGGAATAGATGTAGCCGACTTGACCGTCTTTAGTCTGAATGCGGGAGAAGTAAAAGCCATAGACCAAAATCGTGAAGCGCTCGCCGCAGGGCAGAGATGCGACTACCTCGGGAGTCCTACGAGGTTTTCCGAAAACTTGAGTGGGATCAGAATGATTGGAGCAGTCCACGTACCCCACTTCGTCAGCCCAAGCGGCGGAGGCCGCAAGAAAAGCCACACCCAGTAAAATTAGGAATCGATTGCGCAACATCGCCCCCTCCTCGGCCCAAGAACACTCCGAGCCCCAAAATAAGGGTATCGAGAGTGGAGAGGGCAGCGTCAGATGGACTAAGGGTCAGGCTGTTCCAAAGTGGTACTGGACCCTAGGCCGGGACAGATGGGCGCCGAGGCTAGAGGTGTCTTGTTGTCAGGGATGAGTGGCTGGCAGTAGGGCGAAGCAGAGTCGGCTTTTTTCAGTCGAAAACCCACTTCTGGCTTTTCTATTGGTTTTGACAGCGCTTTAACGATGCTCTCATGGAGATCCGTTAAAATGTGGTGCTTGATAATAGGCGAAGGCCATCCTCACCGCAGCGCGCTGCTTGCTGAGCGACCTAAGACATGAATTGATGACGTCCAGAATTGTCCTCGCTTGAGCCATGGGAGTACTAGGCCGCGCAAATGGAAAAAAGAGAATCGAGAGGCGGGAACTTTTTGGAAGCACGTCGGAATATAGGGGTAAAGCAAAAACCAGGCAGGTAGTTACGTAGTGTAGACGCGGGCAATATGGCGGGGTGATGGAAGTGTGTCTTTGGAATCCTAATTTGGCGAAGGAGAAACCGATTCGTCCCCGACCGGGTCAAAACAATCATGATGATCCAGGGTCTGCCCTCGAAGCCCCCCACCCTTGAACGACGTGCCTTCTGCAAAGTGCCTTCGATCTCCCCGTATGGGGTAGTCGTGCTGAGCTTGCTGATTGGATTCGTTTTGCGCCTCGTTTGGATGACCAAGCTCACCCCAGTCATAAGCTTCGAAGCGGAGTACGTCCGAGTAGCACAGAATCTACGCGCGGGATACGGCCTGATCAGCAGTTACGGGGGCACGGAAACCATGTATGCCCCGCTATATTCGATCCTGATCGCGGGAGTCTCGCTGGTGACGCGAAACGCGGAGCTTGCCGCGCATCTTGTCTCGCTGATCCTCGGGACCTTGCTCATCGTGCCGGTCTTCCTGATTACGATGCGCGTTTACGGGTTGCAAGCGGCCAACCTGAGCGCGCTGCTGGTGGCGATCCATCCGCTTCTGGTAGCTCGCGCGGGCTCGATCTACACAGAAGCCGTGTATCCGACACTCTTAATGAGTGCGCTGTATTTTGGAATACGATCTTTAGAACTAAGCAGCGCTAAGAATTATTTTCTTTGCGGCACTTTTTTTGGACTCGCCTATCTCACCAGGCCTGAAGCGTTTGCCTATCCGCTCTTCTTTGCCTTTATGCTGTGCGTTTTGGCGTTGTTCAAGCGCAGAGGGAACGTTACGGCTATCGTCGCGCCTGGGCTTGTGCTGGCAGGGTTTGTGCTAGTGGCTTCCCCCTATGTTGTTTTTCTGCATGCACACACGGGACAGTGGCGGCTGGAAGGAAAGTGGAACATCAACTTTACAGCGGGAATGCGCATGCACTCCGGCCTCACCGGTTTGGAGGCGCTCTACGGAGTCGATGAAAAGGGCGAAGAAATGGGACCGCTCCTTGACCCCGAGCGATTCGCGGGGTACACGCCCTATTCTCATTCCTTCAGGGATAAGCTGTTTTATATGCTTTCCGCTGCAAAAGAGAACCGGATAAGAGCGGAGGGTACACTCTTCAGCACGCCTCTCGGGGAACCATTCGCGCTCATACTGATAACGCTAGGGCTGTTCCGGCGAACGTGGGGACGGGAACGCATGTGGCACGAAATTGTTCTAGGGGTGATGGTACTTTCTATTTTGATTCTGGTGCTAACCGCCCATCAAGTGGAGTTCCGGTATGCGGATCCCATTGTGCCCTTAACGATGCCATGGGTTGCGAATGGGCTGTTTGAGCTTGGGATTTGGGGAAAGAACCTGGCAATACGCCTTGCTCCGCAACTAAAGTCTCGTGCGGGGTTCATCGGGGTCGCTGCCCAGATGTGTATCTGCATTCCTATGCTGGTGCTGTCCTTCGCAGACACGCGCTCACTGGCGGAGTTTAGAATCGAGCAAGCGGACAACCTGGGGATAAAAAAGGCGGGCTTGTGGCTGAGGAATCAGAAGCCAGAAGCGAAGCGGGTGGCCGCGATGGACTCCGTCGTGCCGTACTATTCGTCCAGTATACTGGTGCAGTTTCCTTACGCGGAACCCTCGCCGACGCTGCGGTATATCGAAACCAAGAACGTAGATTTCGTTGTGCTTGATGGCCACTTTTCGAAAGCCTATAAGACCATTGCGGAATGGATGGCCCAAGGAATTCCCGATTCTCGAGCTCAATTGGTGTATGACAGCGGCGGTCCGATGGATGACAGGATCGAAATTTACCGATGGGAGAGAGCTGCCAGCGTTTCCGCTGGACGTTGACGAGCCCCCGGCTCCTCGCGCGTTCCTGCTCTAAAAGAGGAGCGGCGTTTTCGCGTAAGCAGGAAAAACCGCCGCTCTCGTCACTCAGACACTGTTGACGAGTCTCCTCCAGGCGCTGGCGTCAGAAACGAACGACGGCGCTGACGGAGACGCGCGTGCAATTCGCGTTGCCGCCCGAATTGTGGAAGCCTACGTAGTCGAGCTGCGGACGTACGGCAAGGTGCGGAAGTACGCCGATATCGACGCCGCCACCCACGCTATAGGCGAAGTTGGTATTGGACCCGCCGCCGGAGCCTACCGTGAAATGCCCGGCACCCGCGAGGAACTGGACAAAGGGAGTGAACTTAGTCGGGTTGTGCACAATGACGCGCGGGCCGAACAGGAACGTGTAAGTGTTGAAGGAAACGCCGCCCGGGGAGGCGTGGTAGCCGCCGAAGTCACCGACGATACCCAAGTAGGGGATGGGTTTGTAGGCGACCGAACCGCTGACGCCGTTCTGGTTGAGGTCCGCGCCGCCGCCGAGGTGAAAGTAGGAATAGCCGACGGAGGCGTCGAAATTGGACTGGGCGCGCGACGGAATCGCGAAGAGGAACAGTCCCAAGCTGAACATGAGCAGGCGTTTCATAGGAATAGATCCTTTCAAGTGTGATTGAAGGTTGAAAAGCCGAGCCGGGAGGGCGCGGTGAGGGCAGGGTGGGAAGCCGACCCCAACGGCTGATGGTAGTTTGACGCAGGACGGGGGGAGTTGGCGAGGGGGTGCAGGAGGAGTTTCCTGGATGGCAATGGCGGTGGCGGGCAGGGCGTGCACGAGACTATCGCCGGAGCCGATCAGGCAGGAACTTTTGCATCGAGCGTCTTCATGAAATCCAGAATCATGTTGACGACGCATTGCTCACCGATCGCGGTGTTGATCATCGCGTGGTAAGCGGTGCGGTCGGGCCAATCGACGTGAAAATATTTCTGGATGAACTCGACGCGGTCGCGATCGACGGTATCGACGAGTTGCTGGGCGTCCTTCTCGGTTTTGCCGCGGGCCAGGAGGCGGCGCACTTTTTCTTCCCTCGAAGCGTAGAGAAAGACACGCAGGGTGTCTTGACGGCTTCTGAGAAAATGCTGCGATCCTCTTCCCACGATGATTGAGTTTCCGGTTTTCGCGACGTGTTGAACGACGCGTTCGGTAATTTTCAAAATGCTTTCACTGTCGACGACGTTGAGCTTGTGCGCATTGAGGCTTCCTTCGTAGCTGCCGCGTAAAAAAGATTTGAAGAGCCGGTAATAGAGCGGATCGGTGCGCTCCTCACGAACTTCGACAACCGCTTTGGGACAATTGGCCAGTCTGGCGATCTCCTCCGTCAGGTCCTGATCCCATAGCTTCCAGCCTAGTTCCTTGGCAAGCAATTGAGCGATTTCGCCGCCGCCGCTTCCGTATTCCCGTTCAAGCGTAAGTATTCTGATCATCTAGGTCCCTTGGCCCGCTTACATCCAAATACAATCCTACGGCAAATGAAGTCATTTCGCTTATTCTGCCAAAACCCTACCAGCGCCGGGATCATTCTTCTTCAGAAGAAAAGCGAGGAAAAACATGATCCCCGAGACGACACAGAGAACCATAAAGATGTCGATGTAGGCCAAGGTCGCGGCTTGCGCTTGAAGACTCTGGTAAATCGTTGCCACCGCCCTCGCGTAAGCCTCATGCGCGCCGATTCCGGAGTGAGCCAGATGCTGGGCAAGGCCGTTCGCCGAATTCTGGAAATTGGGATTGTCGGGCCGCGCGTATTCCACCAGCCGGGCTTGATGGAGTTGCGCGCGGCGCGCAATCAGCGTGGTAACCAACGAGGTTCCTACGCTGCTTCCCATGTTGCGCATGAAGTTGGCAATCCCGGCAACAGCATTGTTTTTTTCCGGCGCAATACCGATGTAGGCGACCAGCGTAATCGGAGTGAATAGGAAGCCCAAGCCAATAACCTGGGCGATGCGCAGCAAAGTGGCAGCTTCGAAGCTGATCTGCAAGTCGATGCGCTGCGTGGAATAGTACATAGCGATGGACAAGGCCAGCCAGCCGCAGGCAATCAGGTAGCGCGCCTGGATCTTCGTCGTCAGTTGGCCTACGATGGGCGTTTCAAAAAGCAAGACGAGTCCTCCGGCGGAAAGCGCAAAGCCGGCGAGTTGCGAGGTGTAGCCAACAAGGGTTTGGAGGAATTGCGGCATCAGGACCAGGCTGCTGAACAACAGGATGCCCAGGAAGAACAACATCAGGCTAGCACTGGCGAAGTTAAAACTCTTGAACATGTGGACGTCGATGATGGGCGCTTTTTGAAACCACTCCCAAATGATTAGCGAGATCAGGCAGACGGTGGCGATAACAACGAGAGTGGTGATGAAATGAGAGCCGAACCAGTCGTCTTCCTGGCCCTTATCGAGCAGTATCTGCAACGCGCCGATGCCGAGAGCCAGCAGGGCAATGCCAATGTAGTCCAGCTTGATTCCGGCAGCCTTGAGCCGCTTTACATAGGGCGGATCTTCGACAAAGCGGCGCACCAGAAACCAAGTGGCAACCCCCACTGGAATGTTGATGAAGAAAATCCAGCGCCAGGAATAGTTGAAGGTAATCCATCCGCCGAGGGTTGGACCGATCGTGGGCGCGATGATGGCGGTAATGCCGTACAGTGCAAATGCCAAGCCGCGCTGATGAGGCGGAAAAGTGTCGGCGAGAATGGCTTGAGCCATGGGCTGAAGTCCGCCACCGCCCGCCCCTTGGAACACGCGAAAGAGAAGAAGAAAACCGAGACTTGGTGCAAAGCCGCAAAGCAGGGAGCTCACCGTAAAGATGGCTAAGCAGGACATGAAGAAACGCTTTCGTCCGAAGGTGTTGGCGAACCAACCACTAATCGGAAGAATGATGGCGTTCGAAACCAAATAAGAAGTGAGCACCCATGTGCTCTGGTCGTTGCTCGAGCCCAAATTGCCGGCCATGTAGGGCAAGGCCACGTTGGCGATGCTGGTGTCGAGAACTTCCATGAACGCTGCCAGCGCCACGACCACAGCAATCAGCCAAGGATTGTATTTGGGCCGCCAAACATCCTGGTCGATGGTGAGAGCCGCCGTACTCATTGGAGGTAAACGTCCGGCACGACGTTCATACCGGGCCGAAGCTGGCGATCGCGGTTTTCTCCCGGATCGAGAACGATTTTCACCGGAACGCGCTGGACGATCTTCACGTAGTTGCCAGTGGCGTTTTCCGGCGGAAGCAGACTGAAGAGCGGGCCGGTTGCTCCCGCAATGCTGTCGACGCGGCCTTTTAGGGTTCGTCCGGTGGAATCCACATGGATTTCCGCCTTCTGTCCGACGCGCATGTGCCTTAGCTGCGTCTCTTTGAAATTTGCGGTGACCCACACTTCGTCGAGAGGGACCACGGTCAGCAGTTGTTGTCCTGCTTGAACGTTCAGTCCAACGACAACCGTCTTATTCACTTCGCCGGAGACCGGCGCAACGATTTTGGTGTATTGGAGATTCAACTGGGCTTGCTCGAGCAGCGCACGCTTTTGTTCGACATCGGCGACAGCAGCGCGCGCGCGAGCGCGGCTCGACGACACCTGCTGCGGCCCGGTCTCCGCGTTTTGGTGATTCGCTTCCGCTTGCACCTCGCGGCTCTGCGCTTGTTTAACAAATTGCTGCGCCGCGGACTCATTGGCGCGCGCTGCCGCCACCGTGGCGGTGCTCGATCTGGCCGCGGCGAGCGCCTGATCGTAAACCTGCTCTGCCACTTCCTTCTTGTCCACCAGCTGCTTGTAGCGGCGGAGATCATCTTGCGCCTTCACATCGTTGGCCTCGGCCTGCTCCAGTTGGGCGTGTGCGGCTGTGAGTTGCCTCTCAGCGGCAATGATTCCAGCAGTGGTATTTACGACGTCGGACGCCGTGGACTCCAGTTGGCTCGAACTGTTCACCGAAGTGATCGGTACGGTGATATTGAGCGATTGTGCGGTGGCTTCCGCGTTGGAGAGATTGGCCTGCGCCTGAGCGACCGCAACCTCGTAGTCTTTCGGGTCGATCTCGACCAGAACGGCGCCTTTCTCCACCCATTGGTTGTCATCCACGTTGACCTTCACCACATAGCCGGAAATCCGCGCGCTCACGGGATAGAGGTGGACATCCGCTTGGGCATCGTCGGTGGATTCATAGCTGCTGAGGTAGCGCCACAAAAACACGCCGCCAACAAGAACTACGAGGGTGACAATTAGAATCACGATGTTTCTGCGGCGCTTGGGATTCGGGCGCGCCGGGGGCGTATACCCCCGGTCCGCCAGTGGCGACGCATCGCTGGGGGATTCTTTGCCTGTGTCGGGCATGGAGCGCGGTGGGTTCTCGTCCGCCATCTTCATTGTCCTTTGAAATATTCCTTGACGCCCAGTTCGGCGAGGCCTAGAGCGCGGGCGAGGGAAATTTTTGCAAAATTATAGCCGTAAAGACTCGAGATGTACTGTTCATGGGCGCTGGCTACCGATTCTTGCGACTGCACTACCTCAACGGTATCGGTCACGCCAGCGCTGAAACGGTCGCGGGACTGGGCCAGCGTCTGTTCCGCCAAATCAATATTGCTTCGCGCCACGTTGACCAGATCCGCCGACGACTGCAAGTTCAAGAGGGCGGTGCGAACGTCGGAGTCGATCTGCGCGCGCAGATTGTCCAGGCGTTCGCGGCTTTGCTCGAGTTTCGCATCCGCCTGTAATACGTCTCCGCGAACACTACCTCCCAGGAAGATCGGAATCGAAAGCGTTCCGCGCACGTCGAAGACTTGGGTTGCTGTGGAGAGATGCCCCCCGGCGGCGCCAACGTCGGCGTTAAAGGCAAGGGACGGGAGATAGCCGGCCACTGCAGCCTTGCGGGAATATTCCGCTGCGCGCACGTCGGTCATGGCCGCTTGGTAATCGGAGCGCGAGGCGTAGGCGCGTTTCAGGGCCTCATCTACGGTTAGGCCTTCGAATGGCTGGTACGGCGACTTATCCGTGAATTCAAATTCCTGCCCGGGAGCCAAACCGATCACGCGAGCCACGGTAAGCTTCTGGATGGCGAGATTGTTCTTCGCCTGAATCAACTGCTGCTGGCGCGTCTGGAGTTCGACCTTCGCGCGCAGCCCATCAATGGCCGGCGATGTACCCGCGTTCACCTGGTCCGTGGCTTGATCGTAGAGCGCCTGCGCCGTCTTGACTTGTGCTTCCGCCGTTTCGATTCGGGCTTCATCGGCGATCGCCTCTAGATAGGTGTAGCCTACCGCCAGCACGACAAGATCGCGCGCATCCTTGTAGGAATATTCGGCAGACTTCAAGCTCTGGCTGGCTGCCCTCGTAGCGTTGATCGCCTTCCAATCAAACAGGGACTGCGTCACGGTTGCGCGCGCATCAAAGTAAGAAAAAGGGCCTACGGACGGCGGAACTTTGATGGCACCAAAACCGGAGAGGCCAATCTCGGCAAGATTGAGCTCCGAGGCTTCCACGTAAGGCGCCGCCGTCACGTGCGGCAGGAGAGCGCTCAATTGCTCCCATCGCTGTCCGCGGGCGGAACGAATATCTGCACTCGAGAGGAGCGCTCCGAGATTTTGCTTCAATCCGCGGTCGATGGCGTCCTGTAAAGAGAGTGGCATGACTCCCGGAACGAGCTTTGCCGGCACGCTGCCCGCGAACGAACTCACACCCTGTGTTCCGGGTATGGCTTCGCCCGGGGCGCTCGGACTCTGCGTTGTGCCGGTTTGCGCAAGGGAGCTGGTTGGTCCGCACAATAAGACTCCGGCCAGCAGAAGCTTGGGGCAGGGTCCGTAACTGAGCATTAAAGGAGCCTCCTGGCCTCGCATTTGGCTAAGCGGCGGTGCGGGGGAAAATATCCTAGTCCTGCTGGCTAATCCTGGCAACGTGTATCCGACCGCGTATCCGGCCGAGCCTGGTTTGATGCTTTTGACAGAGCGAGGGAAACAATTCTTTCCCGCACCTTTCCTGCCCATCGCAGGCAGGGCCAAGAATGGACGGAAGCGAAGGACGCGAACGCTTACTAGCGTTTCGTTGGCGATCTTCTCTCTGAAGAAAACGGACTAGAGGAAGAACTCGTTGACGATGCGATGCATCGCAATCGAGCAGATGTGTGGGAGCCCGGCGGGTGGGCAAAAGCTCTCTCGTTCGATCGATGGGTAGTTGGCAGATTCGGGAGAAGTCGTCCGGGCCACCGGCCCATGGCTAAACTGGCGGCGCCGATGAGGGAAATCAAAATACACAAGTACTGCTTTCAGGTCATTCTCCTGAACGTTTAGAAACGTGTTTGACCAACCCAAAAAAACTGAGCGACTCGCTCGATCAGTGTGCCGTGCGTTCCAACGACTCAGGACCTGCCACCTATCAATTGGTGCGTCGCGAGAAAACAAATCTGCCTTAGCTCTTCATACGTGAAATACGTCTCTTTCTGATCTCCGGCGCGCTCCGTGTGGCCGAGTTCCGATTCGCTGGAGATCCGGCTCAATTCCTCTTCCGGAATCCCAAGCAAGAGCGCGGCGCGTTTCTGCGTAACGTATTTTGGTACTTGGTTGTCCATGTGTGTTCGCCTCGCGCCGAAAGCAGTCCCATGGCGTCTTCCCCTCTCCCAGAACTGTTCGCCTTCGTGAATGTTTGCTCTTCAGATAGCCGCTACGATGCGCTCGGACAATTCATATTGAGCGATTATTGAGTAGAATTTCTCGCGCTGTTGAAGTGCTGTGAGAATCGCCAGCGCCTTGCCGTAAGCTGCTATCGCTCCCGTCAAACTGTGGAACGCCGGCGAGTCTTTAGGTGTTTTGCGTCTTGTTATTTGAGCGTCCGCTGACAATTCGAGCACTCGTTCTATAGCTTGATCTGCTTGACCCGAGCTAGACTCTTTCATGGACCGGGCCTCCTTCTTAGAGCGTCATTGTAGATAACTATTGCTTTGAAGCTTTTATTCCGAAAGGGCGGCGCTTAGCACCATCTCATCCTCAAAACGTGTACAGAGGATGAGGCGCGGGTTTCGCTATGAAGAGACAGAATCGAACGTAAAGAATGTGTTTCTTGTTCGTCATTTGATTTAGGAATGCAAGTTGCAATGGAGAGTGGACCCTTTAGGACAATCCAGTCTGCCTGGAAACGCTAACGCCGAACCATAACAATACCGCCAGTCGGTCGAGGAGCTGCGGCCATGGTATTTATTTTCTTTCTTGCAAAGGGGGGCAGAGACGGGCCTTGCCATGGATTGACGAGAAAGCGGCATGACAAGAGCGCATGCTGTTTGGAGTTTTCAGCAACTGAAGGGTGGCACTGTACGATGAATAATTGAATCATTTATCAGCCTCAAGAACGAGATAATGGAGACTACCTGCTCGTTCAGCTTGCAATACGATCGCGTCGGCCGTCTTGAGAACGTCGAGTGCTGAGCGCAGAGAATCGACACTGTCCACGGGCGTCCCATTGACGGAATAGATGACGTCTCCCGGGAGCGGCCCCTCGCCTTCGTAAGCTCCGTACGTTTCTTTACCTGCAACGACAACTCCGAATCGATTGCGCAGCGGAGGAAGCATCCGCACAAGCGTCTCATCGAGAGTGAGAGCCAGAATTCCGAGTTGCGGAATCTTGGACTGTTCCCTTGTCACGAGGTCAGCAAGGCGTTCCTGCACGTCCTGTTTTTCTCTAACCGGTATTTGATAGGTGATCGTCTGTTTGCCGCGCTGGATTTCCAGCGTGGCCTTCTCCCCCACGGCAAAAGAATAGAGAGCCAGCGCAAATTGACGGATATTTTGAACTCGCTTTTCATTCACCGATAGGACGATGTCACCGGGCATCAAACCAGAGCTCGCCGCTGGACCCCCGGGAATCACATCCTCAACCAGGATACCGTCTTCGCGATCGAGACCCAGTCCCGATGCCAAAGCGGGCGTCATATTGCGCGCAGAAACACCGATCTGATGATGATGCACGTGGCCTTCGCTTCGAACCTGGTGGTAAACACTGCGCACTACATTGCTGGGAATAGCCAGACCGATCCCTTCACTGCCGCCCGACTGGGTGAGAATAAGCGTATTAATCCCGACGACGCGACCGCTGGTATCTACCAGCGGACCGCCACTATTGCCCGGATTAATGGCTGCGTCTGTCTGTACATAGATCGTCGGACTGTCTGGATCTGGTTGTCTCGCGACGGAGCTCACAATCCCCATGCTCACAGAATCATCGAAACCTAAGGGGCTGCCAAAGGCCAATACCAATTGCCCTTGTTTTAGGTCGCTCGAATCAGACAATTCCAGTGTTGGCAGATCGGTCGCGTCGATTTTGAGCAGCGCAAGGTCCGTTTCACGATCAGCCACTACCAGCTTGGCATCAAAGGAAGCGCGGCGTGATCCTCCATTCTGTGGTGCAGATAACGCCGCTACGGGATTAAGCTGAACGCGGATCCGACGTCCTCCTTGAACGACATGCGCGTTTGTTACGATCCACCCGTCGGAAGCAAGTATGATGCCCGATCCGGAGGTCAAGCCGCGCGACAACAGATCCGTGTTTCTATGCTCGCGGTCGCCATCTGGGTTGTAGCCCGTGCTAAAGATCTGTACAACACTGCGGCTCACCCGTTTCGACAGCACCTGCAGAGATGCGCTTACTTGTTGAAGCGGATCAAAACTGCTGTCCAGGATTGCGTGTTTGGTTTCGGCCGAGGCGGATGCCTTGCTGGACTGCGCCTCTAACGGCGAAGAGGTGATAAGTAGTCCCAGGCAAAAGGCTGCTGAGCTAATCAGACTGACGTGCTTAGAGACTCTTCCTTGAAACATTGTCATAAAAAATCCTGTTTCGGATGCCTCCCTCAAGTTATTTCTCCAGGGAAACGCCGCTTGATCCTAGTCGGTGGGTTCTTCATCAAGATGCGCGGTCAGCTTGCGTTTCTATGGTTTTTCTTTGGGGCGTGCACGTGCAAGAGCCAACCCACGCGATTCACTTCCACCTGACTTGTGTCAATTTCGTCTGGAAAAACATGAACAGATGCCACATCTGGCCCACGATCGATCTCTCCGTTGTGCCGGCCATGGCTGCGAAAAGCAATCATGCTATGAGTTGTCACGCTAAGAATCGTGGTCATCTTCTGATTTCGCGGAGATTCAATGAAGTAGTCAAATTGGGACGTGTCCCTACTAAAGTCGTCCTGTAGAAGTTCCTGCTCGGCACTAATCCAGTCCTCCAAATCAAACCCATGTACGCGACCGCGCCGTTCGAAAAGCTGGTAGCCACGTTTAGCGATTGTCGACAGGATGATCTCCTGGTGTTGTTCGTTTCCGCTTTCGACCGCAATCACCCAGTTGCTGCCACCATTTCTGGTCTGTCTCACCATTGTCGAACCTCCTCCTGACTCCATCCCTGACACCTTTCCTCCCAAACGTTCTGTTCCACGGTTTCTCGATCGTAGATGCACCAACATCGCCTCACGTAGGACAAACGATGCTTACCAGGGTGTTGGCTAGCTCGGTTGATCCTTCAATATCGCCGGTTCACCGGTCTGTAGAACAGAGACGGTTCTTTCGAAAGTTCTTGAGGAGTCGTGGAGAGTCTGCATTTTTCGATGATGCGGGTCACGAAGGCGACTACATTGAGAGCCAGAATGAGTAGCACAAGCCATAGCACGATTTTTGGAGTTAGCATTGTTGATCCCTTCCGTATTTCAATTGACTTCACCATTGAATACCTCCGTCACCGATGTTCTATTCCCGGCTGGGGAGAGCCGTGACTTAAGGATGAAGAACAAACCGGATGCGGAGCCTAGTGATTCCGTGTTTGCAGCGCGTAGAATCGCGCCGAATGCGTTTCTTGAAATGGAGTTGCCTAATATGGTCTTCGCGCTAGGTGACAGAATTAAAATTGGGGACAGACGGAACGTCTCCCCTTTCTCGGAAAATTACCAGCGCAACTCAAAGCCCTAAAGCTCTAAGCTCATACAACGTATTAGAAAACGTCCCGTCTGCCCGCGGTTTCCGTCCCCGATCTCCCCCGGGCCACCTGCCCGCACCTACTATCTGCGCCACGAGCTCGGATGATTTAGGCACGCGAACAACAAGAGGGCGGATAGCAGCGCCGCGGAGAACGTCCACCAAAATGCGGTGATCGGCCAGGTTGGCCATCCATTGGCCGGGGCCATGTTGATGTAATTACGAAAGCACCCTATCATCCCCGGCAGCGACTTAAAGGTTTTCCTTGGCACTCCCGTGATAAATTCCACCTTGCCCGCGACGTGGTCGTATAAAAAGGTGCCAGCTGAACCCAGCAGCACCATCAAGCCGAATAAGACAAAACACCTTGTCGACCACACGTTCAATGTCCTGTAACCAATTTGCAGACCGCACGACAGGGTCAATCAAATAGCCCGCGTAAGGGCGGGTGGCTCACTGAATTCTCCGAAACATTCTGCTTGACGGCGGCGCACGGGGAGAGGATACCACTTTTGTAATTCACCGTGGGGTAAAGAGACGAGGGTGGCTGGTGGACTACGCGTTGATGCCAGAACACGTGCACCTGTTGGTCAGCCAGACCTACCCGGTTTTTTCCCGGTGCTATTCTGACAAACTCTGCTTGAAAGAGGCCGCTTGGGGCTGCTACTGTACGTCCCCAATCTCGTAGGTTTCGCATGCGCATCCTTCTTTGCATCGTTGCTTCGCTTTTCTTGGCCACGAATTCGATTCGCGCGCAAGCGCCTCAGAATTCGGCCAGCACACCACGGGAAATCCCTCAGTCAACGATCCTCGAACTCAACAAACCCATCGAACGCGAATTGCATGGGGCAGAGACACATACCTACATCATTCACGCGAATGCGGGCCAATTCTTCCACGTCGTCGTCTTGCAAAAAGGAATCGATGTCGCCGTTACGTTGCTCGATCCGAACAACCAGAAACTCGCCGTGATGGATTCATTCAATGGAGCATTCGGTCCCGAACCAGTCTCTGCCATCGCTGAAATCTCTGGAGACTTCCGGGTGCAAATCGCCGGCGGCGGGAGTCTTCCTGGGAAATACGAAGTAAGCCTGACAGATGTGCGAATTCCAGTCCCTTCCGACAGCAAGCGGATCGGGGCGGAGCGGGCTTACATGTCTGGAATGAACGCCTTCATGCAGGGGGATGCCAAGTCCTATCATTCGGCAGCCGAAAAATGGCAGGAGAGTTTCGAACTGTGGCAATCCCTGGATGACAAATATGGGGAGGCCATCTCGCTGTACAGCGCCGGCTCCGCCTTTCACTCACTCCGTGACGAACAAAAGGCGCTGGAACTCTTCGACAAATCGCTGGCGCTGATGCAGGCCATGGGCGACTTTCAAGGGGAAGGCACCACGCTCAATAACCTGGGATTGGTCTTAGACGCCCTCGGGAATAGGGACAAAGCGCTCGAGCAATATAACAAGGCGCTTCCGAAGCTCCGGGCTGCAGGGGATATCCAAGGAGAGGCCTCCGTTCTCAACAATCTCGGCTTGCTTTACCACAACCTGGGCGACGGAGCAAAAGAGCTCGACTACTTTAATCAGGCCCTGTCGCTGGACCGCAAGATGAATGATCGTTCTGGTGAGGGAACCGCTCTAAATAACCTTGCGGCGGCTTATTCTCGACTCGGCGAGAAACGGAAAGCTTTGGAGTACCTCAGCCAAGCTTTGCCGCTTCGTCGCGCCGGCGGCGACCGTGACGGCGAAGGCATGGCTCTCATGAACATGGGATCCGTGAATAACGATCTTGGAGAAAGGCAGAAGGCACTGGAGTATTATCGTCAGGCGCTGCCCTTGCTCGAATCTGCTGGTGACCGCATCGGCCAGGCTCAAACGCTGACCCTTATGGGAGCGGCTTACTCCGATATGGGAGAAAACCAGAAGGCACTCGACTACTACGACCAGGCCCTGAAGCTATTTGACGCCGTGGGGGCGCGACCCGGCTTGGCCCTGGTATTAAACAATATTGGGTCTGTTTATCGTACTCTTGGAGAATTGCAAAAGGCCCTTGATTATTTTAGCCAAGCACTGACGCTAGATCGTGCTGTCGGCGACCGTGCCGGCGAAGCGGCAACGCTATCTAACCTCGGCCTTGTGCACCAAACCCTGGGCGAAAACGAGAAGGCGCTTAGTCTTTACACACAAGCGCTCGATATTGCGCGCGCGATTCATAATCCTGAGGGCCAGGCGCAGATTCTTAACAACATCGGCGGCGTGTACGACAATCTCGGGGACAAGCAAAAAGCCCTCGAGTTCAGTTCCGAGGCCGTAGCTATGTTTCGTTCGGTGCGCAATCCGTCCGGCGAGGCGCGCAGTCTGACCAATATGGCAATGGTCTATTCCGAGCTTGGTGAGAAAAAAAAGGCACTGGATCTTTATGCACAGGCTCTGCCACTTCGACGCGCCCTGAACGATAGACAAGGAGAAGCTACCACGCTTCACAGTATCGGCCTGGCTCACTCCGAACTCGGCGAAATGAAGACTGCGTTGGACTACTTCAAGCAGGCTTTACCGCTACGATTAGCCGCAGGGGACCGGGAGGGCGAGGCCCGGACGCTGAGAGAAATCGGCGTGGTATACGCGGCGCTCGGCGAGAAGCAGGAAGCCCTGGAGAATCTCGATAAATCCCTTTCACTCTCTCGGTCCGTGAAGGAACCCATTGACGAAGAGTTGGCATTGCTGAGTCTGATGAATTATTGGAAGAGCGAGCGGAAGTTGTCCGTCGCCATCTACTTTGGTAAGCAAGCGATCGACCGCGTGCAGGAAATCCGGCGCAACATAGCAGGGCTGCCCCGGGAAGTGCGGCAGGGCTATCTAAAAACCAAGGAAAACCAGTATCGCGACGTCGCGAACCTACTGGTTCAGGAGGGCCGTCTTGCCGAAGCGCAAGAGGTGCTCGATTTGCTGAAAGTGGAAGAATACTCAGAGTATAGCCATTACAGGGGAGCGCCCGATTCCTCGAGCAAGCCAGTCGCGTTCACCAGGACCGAGGAAAGTGCCAAAGAGGCTGGCGATCCGATCGAAAGGGAAGTGATTGCCCTCGGACAGCGATGGTCCGAACTGAATCGAATTCATGATCGCACACCTGAGCAGCAAGAGCGCTACGAGGAGCTTTCCGAAAAACTAAACGAAGCAAACCTTCGAATGAACGCATATTTCAGAAGCCTTTATGAATATTTCGGCAAAGACGACCAAGCCAACAGAACGGTAGAGACAGTTAAGGGACAATCCAGCGGTTTGCGAAATCTGTTGCGCGAAATGAGTCCAGGGACGGTTGCGCTATACACGCTGGTCTTAGAGGATAAGTGCGTCGTCATCGTAATCACGCCAGCGACAATGGTGGCACGCGATGTTCCCGTCACGAGGGCAATCTTGCGTGCCAAGGTATTTGCCTTCAAGGGGGCCATTGCAGGGCGTCAGCCGGAACAGGATCTCCTGCCGAAAGCCGCCGAACTCTACAAGATTCTCATCGGACCCATCGAAAAGGATCTTGAGCAGGCCCATGCAAACACACTCGTATGGTCGCTTGACGATGTACTCCGCTACGTGCCCTTACCGGCGCTCCACGACGGTAGACAGTATCTCACCGAACGGTTCTCTACAGTCGTTCTCACCACCGCCAGCCTGGGCAATCTTAGAGAGCAACCGCAGGTCGCCGCCTGGCGTGGCTTGGCAATGGGCGTTTCCAAGGACTACGACGGGCTCGGCGAACTCTCGGCGGTTCCCTCAGAACTTGACGCAGTGGTTACAAGCGCCACGGTGAAAAGCTCGCATGGCCCCGTTCAAGGTGCAATCATGCTGAACGATTCTTTCACCGAGAAGGGCATGGAAGCCGCGCTCGATCAGCCTCCTCCCCTGGTTCATATCGCCACCCATTTTGTCTTTAACCCTGGTGACGACCAACGATCCTACCTTCTGCTGGGTGGAGAGGACACAGGCGGGAAGGGGTACCACCTGTCCTTAGCTGACTTTCGCGATAGACAAGGCGTCAATCTAGCTGGGGTGGAACTGCTCACACTTTCCGGCTGCGACACGGCAACGGGTTCAAAGGCGAACTCCGACGGACGTGAAGTCGATAGTCTGGGGATTGTCGGTCAAATGAAAGGTGCGAAAGCTGTCGTCGCAACACTTTGGAAAGTGGACGATGCCAGCGTCGGTGTTTTCATGGGGACTTTCTATCGGCTGTGGACCACGAAACCGGGAATGAGCAAGGCCGAAGCTCTTCGGCTAGCCCAACTCAGTCTATTGCGTGGATCAGCGAACCCCGCTGGCGATAACCAATCACCTTCTGTCAATCAGGCCACGCCTTACGCGAATCCGTACTATTGGGCGCCATTCGTATTGATGGGCAATTGGAAGTAGGAATACCTGGAGCTCCCATAAAATGGTGGAGGCGGGGGGAGTCGGAATGTTCACGGCTATTGAAAACACGTAACTTACTGATTTTTCGACACGCCAAAAACGCAGAAAACGGCAAAATTGCGCCCAACTGGAACGTACCTGGAACACGAACTCTTAGCCAGCTTCGTCATTTTCGCGGAGGCAAGTACAGCCCGCGGGATGGCCTACGTGGATCCTTGCTGTACGGGCGCGCGATTCTCTTTCGGCGAGTTAGAATTGTTGGTCCTAGCCTCGGGGGCAGAAACGGTTCATTCCCTATGCGAGGAAGCCGAGGTTCTTCAGCAGGGCGCGCGCGAGGGCATCGGCGTCGAGAGGCGGCAGGGGCTTGTTGAGTTCCTCGAGCTTCTTTTGGTGGGCTTCGCGAGCAGCCTGGCCCTGCTGCCTAATGGCCGCGAGTTGAGCGAATCGGGCTTGCTGGGCGGCCTCTTCCTCGGCAACCGCCTGCGTGAGTTTGTCTTTGCTGGCGGCGATGAAATCCAGTTGCTTCCTAATGTCGGGATGCTCGGCGGCGCCCGGGATAGTGAGGATGTGCGTACAAAATTTGTCGATTTCGGCAAACAGGCTGGGGAGATCCAACGGACTCCCTGGAGCCGGCGGAGGGGCCGAGGGCGGGACGGGCGCCGACGCCACAGCCGGAACGGCAGCAGCCGCGGACACAGCAGAACTAACCGCGAGCATGGAGGGCAAGGTCGGAGCTTTGGGGGGCACGGGAGGTGCGGTTGGCGGAGGTGCTGCGGCGCTGGCGACTGCTGCGACAGAAACGGGCGTAGCAGATGGCTGCGCGCTCGAGGTGAAGCTCCAGGTCAAATCGCAGGATGGGCAGCAAACATAATTCCACATGCGGGCAGGACAAGAATCATTGAGGCAGGCCAGGGCAGGGGCGGGCCGAAGAGTCACTGTATTCTTACAGCGCGGGCATAGAATGCTGGCAGGCAAGCGCGTGTGGCAAACCTCGCAGGCGGGCAGATCGACCGGCTTGGCAGCGATGGCGATGAGGAAATTTCCGGCGATCTCCGAGCCGGGAACGCGAGGGAGCCAAAGATCGAGCAATTCGGCGTGGGGCAACCAGCGGGCAGGACCAAACAAGGGATCGTGTAACGTGACGTGCGTATCGTCAATGTCAAGGAAGACGCTGTAATGGCCCGCGCCGGACTCGGGCTTGAGGCGATGATTGAGAATGGCATGGATGCCGAACTCGCGGCAAAGCCGGAGCATGCGCAGAGGGTCGCGCGCCTGCAGAGCCACGGCCGCAAAACCGCGATTGATTGCGTCGGCGGCCATCAAGCAGGTGGTGGAGGCCATGCGGCCATAAAGGTTTCTCTGCGCGATGCGCGGCCAAATCTCCCGCTGGGGGACTTGCTGGTCCAACGAGCGGTAAACCATGGAAAGGCACGCTGCGCCGCAGGTGCGCGCGGACGACTCGGCCGATTGCCTTTCGTAAGGGATGGCTAAGGCTGGCTGACTCATGGATTGGACTCCCAGACTCTATCGCTCCTGAATTTCACGGGCCGACTAGGACCGTGACCATGCCCATAGTGATGACCCCGCCGTGAGCCGTCATGTCTCCGATGCGCGCCGCCGGCTTACCGCCGATCAAAACGGTAAAGGATCCCAGAATGACCGAGTCGGGCGGTCCGGCGCATACAGCCATGTCGCCGACGCGGGCGGCTGGCAGTTTGCCGATGAGGACGGTCGGGCAACCGAGCGAAATGGGTCCACCGACGTGAGGCGCTACCCCCGTGACCATGGGGCAGGTATGCATGTCCGAAATGCGTGCGGCCGGTCGCCCCATTGGTTAGCCCTCACTCCCCTTCTGGTTGGCGTACATAGGCGTTATCTCGTCGCTCCTACGCTCAAGCGCGGATAGCGGTTGCACCGCGCACATCGGCGTACGAACAGCGCCCTTCCGCAAGGGACAAGCCCAATTCCAGATACAACTTCTGCGTTTCGGCGATTCTGGTAGGTTCGGCCTTCGTGGAAGAAAGTTTCACGGAAAGAGCGACCGCTTTGGCCGACGCGAAGGGCGGCGGAGCCATGGCCGGCGACTTCGGCGGAGTAACGTTGCCGCCGGTCTGAAACGCTGCGCACGCCAACGCTCCGGATGGCGTCGCAGGTCCCGCAGGTTCCGCGGAAGCACCGGCGGCAGCGCGGCTCTCTTCCGTCGGAGAGAAGACCCACCGCACCGCAGCCCGGGCGGCAGCCTTGTCCTTGTCGGTTAGCTGCGCACTGAGCGCTTGTTGCAGGCACAGACAGCCCCACCAGATGGCGTCGCGCGGCGCGAGAGCGTGAGAGAGAAAATCGATCCCTGCGACGTATTGCTTCTTGGCAAGAAGAGCCTCGAGAAAGTCGCAAGGAGCCATGCCGTCGGCGAGAAAAGGCAGTGCCTCGTCGTCGAGGCTGAAAGCGGCACACACTTCGGCTGCCGTGGCGGCTTTGATTTTGACGAGAGGCGCGTTGGGCATGAAAAGATCTCCCAGAAGGGCTAGTTGAGCCGGATCAGTGGTCCTTTGATGGTGATGCCAACCGGGGTCAATGAAATAGAGGCCAGTCCGTCTGCAACAGACAATTTGATTTCCCGAAAGGCTTTTAGTGTAATGACGCCGTCTCCGGCATCGATGGCGATGCCGTCGGGCTTCATTTCAACCGTTTGATCCACACCCGGTATAAGGCCGCGCTGAATGGTGACCTTCTGTTCTTCGCCGACCATGATCTCGACGCCCTTGACGGACTTGGATTCGGTGGGAAGAAGAGGGCCGGGGCCGGCGGTAATCCGAACGCCCTGGGTGCCGCGGATGTCCACCCGGCCATCGGTCAGGGCGCTGTCCGGCGAACCGGGCGCCAGGAGGGTAATAACGTGATCGTTGGCGCTGGCGTCACTCGTGTCCGGCCGAAGGGGACTTCTAGTGACCAGGGCGATCTGGTTGGCGGCAATTTGGTACGCGCCGTCGGCCAGGTGTAGCCTGTCGCCGCCGCCTGTGTCGGTAGCGGAAGGGAGCATTTCTGACGCCATGAATCTTGTCCTCCTTCAGGTCAACCGCTTTATATCTCGAACCTGGCGTGCTAAGGGGAAACGCCCCGTAGGGCGTCGAGTAAGTCATCAACTTCCATCTGTTGCTGCACGGCGACCAAAAACTTTTCCACCATTAAATCCTTTTTTGATTCCTTGCCCATTTCATGTCCAATCTCGACAACCTCTGTCTGACCCTTTTCGCTCATTCTTAGCTCATGTTCCAGCATGAACGTCGAAAGGGCACCTACTACGGGTACCAAGATATACGTCATACCGGCGCGCCATTGATCGTTAGCAGTGATCTCGTAGACGAGGCAATAAGCGAGCTCCAGGAGAGAAAGAAGTACCCCTGCAGCAATTATGAGTTTCCGCTCCCTAACGGCGTTAGCCCTCTCGAACTTTATAGGGCCGATAGATACGTCGTGTTGTCTGCCGAGGGTCATTTGGGAGTTGATGCCCAGGGTGAATTGCGCGTTGCCGCCGAGGCCTGCTCCCAATAGGGCGTCAAGGATCCGTGTCGGCTTTTCTTTCGAGGACAAGAGGCCAAAAGGGTTGAGCACAATTTGAACGTTCCCGCCGATGCAGGTTGCGGTATTGACACCGACCACGCTCTGTTGGTTGATTCCAAAAATAGTCTGGGCATTAAGGCCAAATAAGCCCGTGGGGGCGGGTGCCTTTACGGTGAGTCCCTCCTCCCAATCGACGCCGAGGTCGTCGCCGCCGCCGCTGCCTCCACCAGCGGGAAGCAGCTTGCCCACCGTCAGGATGTTGGAAACGGCCACCCGTTCGCCCTTGTTGTTGCCGGAATGGATCATCTTATTGTTTTCTGAGTTGAGGCTGAGATTTCGTTCAGAATGAAGCGCCAGGTGCTCGCTGCCCTGTTGGTCGTTAAAGACCACGCCGTTGTAGTTCTGTCCGGCGTTGCCGCTGAAGCTGGCAGACTTGAAGCCCCCTAGCATTTTGTTGGTCGGCAGCGCGAACCCGGGCATGTTATCGGCGTTGTAGACGCTCCCGATGATGAGGGGCTGGTCGGGATCGCCTTCCTCGAAGACGACGACCACTTCGTGGCCGATGCGCGGCCAGAAAAACGCGCCCCATTTGTTACCGGCCCAGACTTGCGATACGCGCACCCAGCAAGAGCTGTCGCCGTCCTTTTTTCCTTCACGGTCCCAATGGAACTGGACTTTCACGCGCCCATATTTGTCACAGAAGAGTTCTTCGCCCTTAGGACCTACGACCGTCGCAGTTTGGTGGCTGGCAATCGTGGGCTTGGTTGTCACGCGCTGCGGGCGGTACGGGAGATCAAGCGGAATGCAATTAAAATGGTTTTCGTAAGTGAACGGGAGGGCATCGGCGCTACGGTAATTTCCGACGATGCGCGCTTCGTGCTCGACACGCGTTAGAAGATACGCGCCGTCCGCGTCGAAGTGACGTTCGAGACTGAAGCGATGCCCCGGAGAAAAATAACCGCAGTTGCCAGCGCCCGCAATTTCGATGCTGCGGACTTCTTCCTGTTCCATGCGAATGCGGACGGTGCGGTCTTTGTCGCGATACATGTCCTTCAAAATCTGCGACTGGTCGCCGCCGCTGCCTGTGATGTCGTCGAAGCGCTGCGCGTAGCCGCCCGGGAAATCGTAGATCTCGAGCTGATCATTGCCGCCGACCCTGAGATTGTGGGTTACCCTGCCGACGGTGACCGAGCCGATCGTCTTGTCTTTCGCCTCGAGGTTTTTGCCGGGGTACTGGAAGCAGTGGTCCCAGAGCGTGTACTGGCCCGAGCGAAGTTCCTGAGTTTTCTCCCATGAAGTGATGCGCAAGTCCTCGCGCACTCCGCCCGCAAGTTCGTCGTAGGTGACATTGGTTTGGCCAGAAACCGGTGAATGCTGATTGGGAGCATCGGTCACAACCAATTGATGGTCATCGTGAGTGTGGTCAAAGAAATAGTAGATGCCTTCTTCTTCCATCAGGCGGCTGGCAAAATCGAAATCAGACTCGCGATACTGCACACAGTAGTCTCGGGGGTAGTAGTGTGCGGAAAGTTTGTAACTGACGTTAAGTCCGGTAAGGACTTTGTTGAGGATGTCCGGCACGGACATTTGCTGAAAAATGCGGCAGCGAACCTCTTTGGTGAGCAGCCAAAGCTTGGGAACCAGCTCCGCGCGAAAGCGGACGAAATTCTCGTCGCGCTGGCCCTGGCTAAACCGTTTGATCAGGCCATCAAAGTAGCGTTTTTCACCGCTAGGCAGGCGCATCTCGACACTGGCTTTTTGCCCAACGACCTTCTCGAACTGGATTTTCGTGCTTAATTCCGCGAGCAAGTCGAGTTCGAAGCTAAAGAGTTTAGAGATGGCTTCGTGGCCACGAAGGCCGATGAGCAGCAGAAAATCCTTACCGAGCGGAGTGGTAATGGAGAGTTCTCGTTCGCCTTGTATGTAAGTCGGCATGAGTCGTTTCCACAAGCTCCGTTTTCGCTTCGATAATATGGACTGCGACAAGAAGGTCAATCACACGGAACATAAATGATTGTTTAAGCCTAAGTGATTGGATTTATTGTCCTTAGAAAATGTCCTATCGGGGCGTTGGAGCGTGATGCTAGAATCCGGCCTGAATCCGACCGCTCCCCGCAGCGTGAAAACAGGACGAAATGCCCAGTCCCTCGCCACAGCCAGCGGTTCGTTTCGGCTCTTTCGAGGTGAATCCCCGGACGGGAGAGCTGCGCAAACAGGGCATCCGCATCAAACTTCACGAGAAACCGTTCCAGCTCTTGCTCGCCCTCATCGAGCGTCCCGGGGAAATAGTCACCCGGAAGGAGCTTCAGGACCGGCTTTGGCCCCAGGATACGTTCGGCGAATTCGAGAACGGTCTCAACAACGCCATTAGCCGCCTGCGCGAGGCCTTGGGGGACACTGCTGAAACGCCCCGCTTCATCGAAACGCTCCCCCGGCGCGGCTACCGCCTCATCCCCGAGGTTTCGCAGTCGCTGCCGCCGTCAAAAGCCGCTCATTCCCGTCCGTGGCTATTAGTCTTCGGGATCGTTTTAGGGGTGAGCCTGGCGATTGGCGCGGTATATCGCTTTGTTTCAATCCGCAAACCGGCGATTCGTTCTCTTGCCGTTTTGCCTTTCAGAAATTTGGGGACCGGGACGGCGGACGACTACCTTGCTGGCGGCATGACCGACGCTGTGACCACGGAACTTGCCAAACTCGGAGTATCCAAAGTGATTTCCGAAACTTCAGTGGTGCAATTCAAGGACACAAAAAAATCTGTTCCTGACATCGCGCATATGCTCGACGTGGATGCCATTGTGGAGGGAGCAGTACTCCGTGACGGAAGTCGGGTTCGCATTACCGTGCAGCTCATTGGTGCGGATACCGACCGGCACCTGTGGGCTGACAGTTACGAACGTCAGATGACAGATATCCTTGCTCTGCAGGATGAGGTCGCGCTGGGTGTTGCCCATGCGATCAAACTCAAAATTTTCCCCGGCGCAGCGGGCCAGTCCGCTTCCCCAAGACCTGTAAACACGGAAGCCTACGAAGCCTATCTCAAGGGCAGCTACTTCGCGCAAAAGCGCGACGAGTCCTTTCTCCGTGCAAAGGACTATTTTCAGCAGGCCATTCAACTGGATCCCGGTTACGCACCCGCTTACGCTGGTCTATCGGATTTCTACTCGCGAGACGGCGGTCAGTTGCCGCCGACTGAAGCGCTGCTCAAGGCGAGGGAATATGCGCAACAGGCGTTGCGATTGGATCCTGATTTGTCGGACAGCCACACTTCCCTCGCATATATCTACTTCCTTTTTGATTGGAACTGGCCCGCCGCTGACCAGGAGTTCAAACGTGCGATTGCTCTCGCCCCGGGACTTGCCCGATCGCATTACTGGTACGCAGTGTATTTGGCTGCCATGGGTCGATCTGCGGAGGCCATCACGGAGGCGCAGCGTGCCGTGGATCTGGACCCGCTTTCGATTTCCGCTCACCATGGCGCAGCCGTCGCAGCAGTTTGTGCCGGGCAGTATGATCGGTCCATTGCCGAAGGACGCAAGATCCTGGAGTTGGATGCCAATGATCCGCGGGCGTACCTGGACATGGCTGCTGGGCACTCCCAAAAAGGCATGTACCCGGAGGCCCTGCAAGACATGGAAAAAGGCCTCACCCTTTCACACCGCGACCCCTTCTTTCTGTCGATCGCTGCCTATGTTTACGGCCGGCTAGGTAACGTCGAGCAAGCCGGCAAGCTTTTGGAAGAGATGCGGGCGGCCAGCAAAAAGAGCTTTGTGGGTCCGTTCTACTTTGCAACAGCTTTTGTGGGAGTGGGCAAGGAGAAAGAGGCGATGGAGGCTTTGGAAGAAGGTTACAAAGCTCACGATCCCGACATAGTTGGCCTCAACTCCACTCCTTGGTTTGCGCCTTTGCGCTCCGACTCGCGCTTCCAAGACCTCGTTCGCCGAATGAATTTCCCACCAGTCAGTGGCGGCGAGCAACAGTAGGGTTAGGTATCTTTGAGAAGCAGTCAAGGTGCCTTCGGGTGATCCGCGTTTCCACGATAAGTGAGATGTGGAGGGAATTCCGGTTCCCCCGCCTCCAGGACTAGAGCGCAATCGGACCGTATCTGAAACGTAGCCATACCTGAAATAGCTGTAATCCATTGATTACAGAAGGCTTAATATGGTGGAGGCGGGGGGAGTCGAACCCCCGTCCGAAAAGCGCTACGGACCGAAGCCTACATGCTTATCTCAATTCGGTGTGCGACCCGGCCCTTGCGGGCTGATCGCGCGTTCGCCGGCGGCGCTTGGAATGAGCAAGATGCGCAACCAACTAGTCCGATGGTTCTCGCCCGAGCCTTACGGACCGAAAGGCCCAGGCCAGCTCACTGTGTGACGCCTCTGACCGGGCCCATGAGCGAAGCCCGGGGAAGCGTGCGCTTAATTAATTAAGCAGCAAGTGCCAAGTTGTTGTTGGCATTTCTAGTTTCCACCAAGTTACGGGCAGGTGGGTCCCGGCATGCCTTCGGGCCGCGACAGCTTCCGTCGAAACCGAGTCGCCCCCTGAGTACGACTTTATTTTAGCACTGTTAGCAAATTGGGGTGGTCGAGCCTCCTCTGGAGTTTTGGAAGAAGTGGTGTAATGACGTAACGAGGTAATGAGAAGAGGGGTCCCTGGGTCGGGGCCCCCCCTCCCCTTTTTTTGTAAGTGTTCATTCTAAAGAGCTTTAAGTACTTTGTTTTGGAAGTGCGGATTCTAAAGGGGTTAGAGGTGTGTTTTGCGGAAGTGCGGATAATAAAGGACTTAGCGGCAGGGGAGTGGGAAGGAGCAAAGAAAGCGGAAGCGGCGCTGCGCTCGGGATGACGGAGCGGGGCAAAGCCTGGGTGGTCGGCGGGGGAGAAGGGTTGTCGCGGACGGAACATAAGGAATGGTAGCACGGATTTCTATTACTGTCAAGGATTATTATAAGATAGTATCATTCGAATGAGACGCGAGGAAGTCGAGAGGATGGAAGGAGTTGGCGGGATTGAGACGATTTTGTGAGACGAAGAACTAGGTGGAGAAGTCAAAACCCGCAGCCTTAATAAAACCGAAGGGTGCGCCACCCTCTCGGAATAAACAAAGTCAAAATCATCTCCGGAGCGTTAAGGGGCGGCCACCCGCCGCCCAACTGGAACGTACCTGGAACTTGGCTCGAAAAAAAGAGGAGCGGCGCGGCCGCGGAGTTGTGACAACTTCTGAGTCAAAGATGCAGACGCTCACCGGCACTTATTCTGCGTAGCCTACGCCATCCCACATTTTTCAGAACCGGACCTCCACCTATCACTTGAATGTGACGATCTCCATTGCATAGTTCTGCGCGGTGCTGGCGGTGACAGAGGCCTGGAACGATCCGGAGGCCGAGACGAGGCGGTCCAGCAGACACACCGTCGATCCGGACGGATCATTCGTTTGACTCTCGATCGTCCAGCCGCTGGCAGGACTCGAACACGGAGGATTCGAGGCTTCCGAGGCAGCCCAGGAGAACAGGTATTCAGTTGCAGTCGTGGTCGTTACCGCGGCTGACGACCATGCGGTGGTGGCGGTGAGTGATTCGTGGAAGCCGGATTGATCGAGCGGCGCGGCGGGATCGAGTCCCGCCACCTCAGCCACGGCTACCAAGAGGTAAGTGCTGCCGCCGCTGAAATTCAAACTCAATGAGGTGGTTCCCCCGGCAGTCGACTTGGCGTAATAGAAGTTGGTGTACGTCGCGCTGCCGTTGACATTGTGGTAGATGGAAGTGGTCAGCCCGCGGGTGAACGCATCTCCGGAGCCGTCGGTCACACTGCTGATATCCAGGGGCCAGAAGCTCATTCCCACGATCAAGGTGTGTCCGGCTCCAGTGGCCTGGGGCAGGGTCAGGGTGACCGTTCCGCCGGAAGTAGGCTGACGGCTGAAGGTGGCTTTCTGAATCAGCGAAATGGCGGGCGGAACGGTTACAGAGAAACCATTGGTCAGAGTGTTGCTTTGGCTGTCGGGATTGGTGACAGTGACGTTGCGCGTGCCTAGCGTGGCTGTGGAGCTGATGGTGATGTTGGCAGTGAGCTGAGTGACGGAGTTGAACGTGCACGAGTTTACCGTGATACCCGCACCGAAGTTGCAAGTCGCTCCGCTCTGGAAATTATTGCCGGTGATGATGACGCTCGGCAAATTCTGTCCCTGAGCGCCGGAGTTGGGATTGACAGAGTTCACCGTGGGCGGCGGAGGCGGACCACCCGTGGTTACCGTAAACCCGTTCGGCAATGTGCCGATTTGGCTGTCGGGATTGGTGACAGTGACGTTGCGCGTGCCTAGCGTGGCTGTGGAGCTGATGGTGATGTTGGCAGTGAGTTGAGTGACGGAGTTGAACGTGCACGAGTTTACCGTGATACCCGCACCGAAGTTGCAAGTCGCTCCGCTCTGGAAATTATTGCCGGTGATGATGACGCTCGGCAAATTCTGTCCCTGAGCGCCGGAGTTGGGATTGACAGAGTTCACCGTGGGCGGCGGAGGCGGACCACCCGTGGTTACCGTAAACCCGTTCGGCAATGTGCCGATTTGGCTGTCGGGATTGGTGACAGTGACGTTGCGCGTGCCTAGCGTGGCTGTGGAGCTGATGGTGATGTTGGCAGTGAGTTGAGTGACGGAGTTGAACGTGCACGAGTTTACCGTGATACCCGCACCAAAGTTGCAAGTCGCTCCGCTCTGGAAATTATTGCCGGTGATGATGACGCTCGGCAAATTCTGTCCCTGAGCGCCGGAGTTGGGATTGACAGAGTTCACCGTGGGCGGCGGAGGCGGACCACCCGTGGTTACCGTAAACCCGTTCGGCAATGTGCCGATTTGGCTGTCGGGATTGGTGACGGTGACGTTTCGCGTACCCACCGTAGCTGCGGAGCTGATCGATATGTTGGCGGTGAGTTGAGTGGCAGAGTTGAAGGTGCACGAATTCACCGTTATACCAGCACCAAAGCTGCAAGTGGCCCCGCTCTGGAAATTGCTGCCGGTGATGATGACGCTGGGCAAACTCTGCCCTTGAGCACCGGAATTGGGATTGACCGAGGTCACGGAGGGCGGCGGGGGTGGCGCTGATGACCGGCCCTTGAGTGTGACGATCTCCATCGCATAATTCTGCGCGGTGCTGGCGGTGACAGTGGCCTGGTACGATCCGGTAGCCGAGACGAGGCGGTCCAGCAGACACACCGTAGCCGGATTGGTCTGACTCTCAATCACCCATCCACTCGCAGGATTCGCGCACGTTGCATTCGAGGCTTCCGAGGCAGCCCAGGAGAACAGGTATTCAGTTGCAGTCGTGGTCGTTACCGCGGCTGATGACCATGCGGTGGTGGCCGTGAGTGATTCGTGGAAGCCGGATTGATCGAGCGGCGCGGCGGGATCGAGTCCCGCCACCTCAGCCACGGCTACCAAGAGGTAAGTGCTGCCGCCGCTGAAATTCAAACTCAATGAGGTGGTTCCCCCGGCAGTCGACTTGGCGTAATAGAAGTTGGTGTACGTCGCGCTGCCGTTGACATTGTGGTAGATGGAAGTGGTCAGCCCGCGGGTGAACGCATCTCCGGAGCCGTCGGTCACACTGCTGATATCCAGGGGCCAGAAGCTCATTCCCACGATCAAGGTGTGTCCGGCTCCAGTGGCCTGGGGCAGGGTCAGGGTGACCGTTCCGCCGGAAGTAGGCTGACGGCTGAAGGTGGCTTTCTGAATCAGCGAAATGGCGGGCGGAACGGTTACAGAGAAACCATTGGTCAGAGTGTTGCTTTGGCTGTCGGGATTGGTGACAGTGACGTTGCGCGTGCCTAGCGTGGCTGTGGAGCTGATGGTGATGTTGGCAGTGAGTTGAGTGACGGAGTTGAACGTGCACGAGTTTACCGTGATACCCGCACCAAAGTTGCAAGTCGCTCCGCTCTGGAAATTATTGCCGGTGATGATGACGCTCGGCAAATTCTGTCCCTGAGCGCCGGAGTTGGGATTGACAGAGTTCACCGTGGGCGGCGGAGGCGGACCACCCGTGGTTACCGTAAACCCGTTCGGCAATGTGCCGATTTGGCTGTCGGGATTGGTGACGGTGACGTTTCGCGTACCCACCGTAGCTGCGGAGCTGATCGATATGTTGGCGGTGAGTTGAGTGGCAGAGTTGAAGGTGCACGAATTCACCGTTATACTAGCACCAAAGCCGCAAGTGGCCCCGCTCTGGAAATTGCTGCCGGTGATGATGACGCTGGGCAAACTCTGCCCTTGCGCTCCAGAATTGGGATTGACTGAACCCACCGTGGGCGGTAGCGGAGTGCTTTGCAGCGCGCGCGATAAGAAATTGGTGGTGACCTGCTGGACGGCCGGAACGGCACCTTGACTTGGCGGGAAGCTGTCCAGGCCAAGACTCCACTCGATCGTGCCGGTTGCAAAGACATTAGCTCCGCTAGGTGCGGTATAGATACTCATATCCCCGTAAACTTGCGGATTGGTCCTGGGAAATGGCGAGTGGGCCAGGCCGGTTGCTCCCGCCGGCGGGTAAAGCGAATCGGTTTCGTATCCAACTACATTTGGAAGAATGCTTCCGTTGCTCACACCGGCGCCGTTGAACAACCAATGAGACGCGTTGGTGACCACCATGTCCGAAACAGTCGGCGCCGAGAAGTCATTGTACTGAACGCCTATAAGGTTCCCTTCCGGATTTAGATTTCTCCACATCGTGGTGACGAAGCGAGGATCCGAAACAGGATCCATCGAAGCGAGCTCTTTGTATCCAATAATGGTCTGATCAGTAACGCCAGTCGAAGACGCCTCGAAGCGGATTTGCCAGTAGCATATGTTCGCCCCAAGAAATCCAAGGTGGACCCCGGCATCCCGGCCTCGCGTCACACTGTCCCGCATGTTCCATGACCAATATTCGTCGTGCGCGACGACTAGAAATACCTTGTGGGACAGCAGCAAATTGGGATTTTCATGAGTGTCTACATCGGTTACGTACGTCGCGTCATAGCCTTGGCTCTCTAGCCATCGAACCAACTGCATCTCGTATCCTGGAGGTCCGTTCAGGCTGATGAAATCTCCCGCCCCGTAATTCCGCCAATATGGGCGATTGAATGATACCTTGTAGCCCGTTTTGACGCCGGCCGCTGTCGTATATAAAGAACTCCCTCCCCACTCGTTGTACGCCTGATAAGTGGCGACGCTCGACTGAACCAAGATCGGCGAATTGCGGGTGTCGTCCCGCACCACGAAAACGATGTAGCTCTCCGCCGCCGGCGAGGACAGCGAGAGTTTGACCAAGTAGATTCCGCTCACCCAGTCTGTTGGGATGGTTAGGGAATATGAGACGCTCCAATTGCACTCCACCAGCCCTGAGCCAGCCGGTTGGTATACCGGTGGCGGCGGCATGGGCTGAACAACTCCAGGCAGCGTAATTGGCCCCAACATAAGACGCCCGCCCAGTCCGTTGTACCAGCCCATGCGAAAAACCGAGAGAGTGTACGAGTTGGTGTTTATGGTCCGCACATAGAAATTGATCGAGCCACCCTGATTGACGCTGCTAAGCGAAGCATAACCCTGGATTTCCGCAATGGCGTAATCACTTGGATTGAGATCATTGTCGCCGTACATTGTTGCTGGATTCGTCAGCTGCCAACTAGTTGTCCCAGGCTTTGTATTTTCCAGCGCCACGGAATCCGCTGCGCGCAGAGGGGCCGCTATGTTCAAGCAAATACAAACAAGCAACGTTCGTAGTAGACAGTGTAGATGTAAGCGCTGGCGATTGGTCCCGAGCGGGTAATCGGGCCGCAAGAGGCCAAACACTGAGAATATCGAGGCAATGAATCGCCATCTGAGCGAGTTCCGAGGTGGCATGGGTGCACCCCCACGCAGATCCTGGGAGAACTGCTGGACCTCTCCGCTGGATCAAGCGCGCGATTAGATTAAAATGAACCTAGGACCGACCGGGGAAGCAAATCGGAATTTTCCAATTTGGGTCTCTGATTCCATGCATCCTACGCTTGTCTTGCCTGCGACACAACGAATATCACTTGAATGTGACGATCTCCATCGCGTAGTTCTGCGCGGTGCTGGCGGTGACGGATGCCTGATACGATCCGGTGGCCGAGACGATGCGGTCCAGCCAGCACACCGTTGACCCAGAGGGATCATTCGTTTGACTCTCAATGGTCCAGCCGCTAGCCGGGCTCGAGCAGGGAGGATTCCCGGCTTCCGTAGCCGCCCAGGAAAACAGATATTCGCTTGCTGCCGTGGTCGTGACCGAGGCTGACGACCACGCGGTGGTGGCGGTGAGTGATTCGTGGAAGCCGGATTGATCCAGCGGCGCGGCGGGATCGAGTCCCGACACCTCCGCCACGGCAACCAGCAAATAAGTGCTGCCGCCGCTAAAGTTCAACGTCAGCGAGGTGGTGCCCCCGGCAGTCGACTTGGCGTAATAGAAGTTGGTGTACGTGGCGCTGCCGTTGACGTTGTGAAAGACGGAAGTCCCCAGGCCGCGCGTGAACACATCTCCGGAACCGTCGGTGACACTGCTGATATCCAGGGGCCAGAAGCTCATTCCCACGATCAAGGTATGCCCAGCGCCGGTGGCTTGCGACAGCGTCAAGGTGACCGTTCCGCCGGAAGTCGGCTCACGGCTGAAGGTGGCTTTCTGGATCAACGAAATTGCGGGCGGTGGTGGAGGCGGTTGGGGTGTAGCACAGGCTGGACTGGACTTGGCACTCTCGCCGGAGGAATTCACGGCGGTGGCCTCGTAACAATACGGCGTACCATTGGTGAGGCCGCTATCTGTATGGCTGGTCGTGGTGATTGGGCTGGTGTTGAGCTGGCTATAAGCTCCGCCATTCACCGAGCGATAGAGGTTATAACTCGCGGCACCGGTCGAAGCATTCCACACGAGGCTTACTTGAGCATTTCCGGCCGTGGCCGTGAGTCCCGTGGGAGTGGGCGGCGGCGGTGGTGGCTGAGGTGTGGCACAGGCTGGACTGGACTTGGCACTCTCGCCGGAGGAATTCACGGCGGTGGCCTCGTAACAGTAGGGCGTACCATTGGTGAGGCCGCTATCTGTATAACTGGTGGTGGTGATTGGACTGGTGTTGAGCTGGCTATAAGCTCCGCCATTCACCGAGCGGTAGAGGTTGTAGCTTGCAGCGCCCGCCGAGGTGTTCCAAGTTAGGCTCACCTGGGAGTTGCCGGCTATTGCAGTAAGTCCTGTGGGTGTCGGCGGAGGACCGGATGGGGCGCTGCCTTTGAATGTCGCAAGCTCCATCGCGTAGTTCTGCGCGGTGCTGGCGGTGACGGATGCCTGATACGATCCGGTGGCCGAGACGATGCGGTCCAGCCAGCACACCGTTGACCCAGAGGGATCATTCGTTTGACTCTCAATGGTCCAGCCGCTAGCCGGGCTCGAGCAGGGAGGATTCCCGGCTTCCGTAGCCGCCCAGGAAAACAGATATTCGCTTGCTGCCGTGGTCGTGACCGAGGCTGACGACCACGCGGTGGTGGCGGTGAGTGATTCGTGGAAGCCGGATTGATCCAGCGGCGCGGCGGGATCGAGTCCCGACACCTCCGCCACGGCAACCAGCAAATAAGTGCTGCCGCCGCTAAAGTTCAACGTCAGCGAGGTGGTGCCCCCGGCAGTCGACTTGGCGTAATAGAAGTTGGTGTACGTGGCGCTGCCGTTGACGTTGTGAAAGACGGAAGTCCCCAGGCCGCGCGTGAACACATCTCCGGAACCGTCGGTGACACTGCTGATATCCAGGGGCCAGAAGCTCATTCCCACGATCAAGGTATGCCCAGCGCCGGTGGCTTGCGACAGCGTCAAGGTGACCGTTCCGCCGGAAGTCGGCTCACGGCTGAAGGTGGCTTTCTGGATCAACGAAATTGCGGGCGGTGGTGGAGGCGGTTGGGGTGTAGCACAGGCTGGACTGGACTTGGCACTCTCGCCGGAGGAATTCACGGCGGTGGCCTCGTAACAATACGGCGTACCATTGGTGAGGCCGCTATCTGTATGGCTGGTCGTGGTGATTGGGCTGGTGTTGAGCTGGCTATAAGCTCCGCCATTCACCGAGCGATAGAGGTTATAACTCGCGGCACCGGTCGAAGCATTCCACACGAGGCTTACTTGAGCATTTCCGGCCGTGGCCGTGAGTCCCGTGGGAGTGGGCGGCGGGGGAGGCGGACCGCTGGTGGTGACCGTGAAGCCGTTGGGCAGAGTGCCGGTTTGGCCGTCGGGATTGGTGACCGCGACATTGCGCGTGCCTGTTGCCGCAGTAGAGCCGATGGCGATGTTGGCCGTGAGTTGCGTGGCAGAGTTGAAGGTGCACGAATTCACCGTGATACCAGCACCAAAGCTGCAAGTGGCCCCGCTCTGGAAATTGCTGCCGGTGATGATGATGCTGGGCAAACTCTGCCCCTGCGCTCCGGAATTGGGATTGACCGAGCCTACGGAGGGTGGCGGCGCTGGCGTGCCCACAGTAATAGTGATGCCCGGGCCCGGAACCTCCAAATTGCCACTGTCATCAACCGCCCGACTCCGAATGTTGACCGTCGCGTTGTTATTAAACGTGGTGGTATAGGTCCAGTTTTCCCTGCCGACTGCGGGGTGCCACGTTGTTCCCGCATCCACGGAGATCTCAACTCCTCCAACCACGCCTCCACCAGAGTCCGTTGCAGTACCCGAAATCGTTACGGAAGAGCCTGGAGCTACGGTGCTTCCGGACGAAGGCGAGGTAATCGCGGATACTGGTGGAGTGGTATCCGTTGAAGCAACCGCGGGTACCAAGCCACCTTGAAGGGTCGCAGGCTGAACTCCCATATCCGCAAGGATATTCACAGTGGCTTGTTGCATGTTGACGTCGGTAGGCGTGCCAGAGAGATCGTGTGTAGCGTCAAGTCCCCAGGACCACTGGATTGTGCCTGCTCCGAAAACCAAGGCTCCACTCGGAGCCCGGTGCATGGTTAAGTGATGCGTGACTGTGGCACTGAAAAAGCCGTAGGAACCTGGCGGAGGCGAGGGATTGAAGACGAGATAGTCCGACACTGCCTCGGTGGTACTCGAGAGTTGTATGAGACCGGCAGGCCTGAATCCATTGTCAGCGTCCTCTTCCCACTCATAGCCAAGCACTCCGGTTGGCAGCGTGCCGACTTGGCCGGGCCCGAGTGTTGCCATGCTGGTGTTCCGCCAGAACCGCATTCTGCCCTCGGCCTGAGACACGTTGATCGGGTAGCTTGGAGGGTTTGGAGGTGCGCTCACCCCGGTTTTCGTGCCGGTCAATTCGTTTTCCGGGCGGCCCCCGTCAGCGGGTGGGCTGAAACGCCCGTCCTGCCAAATGCCCGTCCAGGTAGGGGGATCTTGGGGATCAATTACCGCGCTGTCAAACGTCCTCTCTTTGTAGCAAACAAGCGTTCGGTAAGGCGTGTTTGTGCCGTCAATGCTCGGTTCCCAGCGAGTCTTCCAGAAGACTGCGTTGCCGCTAAAGAATGCCAAATTCACACCGGCGGCACGGGCGGCTTCAACGCTGGCGCGCTGCCCACCCGACCAGTATTCGTCATGCGCGACCGACATAAAGATCTTGTGTTGAGTAATTAGAGAGCCGTTGCGGTCGGTATCTACGTCAGCAGAATAACTGAGGTCGTACCCGTTCGCCTCGAGCCAGCGATGCATTGGAATTTCGGAAGTGAAAAGCCACGTGTTGCCATTGGTTACCTGGAATGGCCTGTTGTAACTGACTTTGTAGGCGCGGCCACCCGGGTTTCCCGTATTTCCCGTATACAGACTGTTCCCGCCGTAGACGTTGTAGGCATGCCAAGTTTCGTCGGACGTCTGTACCAAGATGTCGGAATGGCTGGAATCATTACGCACGACAAAAATCGCCGGACTCGCCTCCCCTGTGTCCAGCCGAATTAGTCTGGCAAAATAGATTCCCGACGTGGCCGTGCTGGGCACCGCCCAGGAGGCGGATATGATCCAGTTGCCGCAATCGGTTAGCCCAGTGGCGCTGTCTGTCAAGCAGGGAGGTTGAATTTGCGGCAGGGGCACTGAAGGCGAGACGGAAGTTATGAACCGAGCGCCATTCCCCTGGTAGTAACCCAAACGATAGATATCGATGCGCCAGGAGACCGCATTCGTGGAGATTTTGAAGGAGATGGTCTGGCCCACGTTCACGCTGATATCTGTGGTGAAGCCCTGAATATTCGATGAACCTGCTCCTTGAATGTACCACTGACTCGGGGGATTGCCTGCCAGACAATTCTCCGCCTCGATCGGGTTTTTGGGTGCCATGCACGTGGCAAATGCCGAAAGAGCCAGGCTTGCGTGTACGAGGATAAGAAGCAGAACTCTGGTGAAGGCAAGCTTCATCCAGCCAAACGATTGCGAGTGGCGGCGTTTTGTGTATTGCAGAATCGAAAATCCGAAGACAGGGCCCGGGGGATTGAACATCGTGCTACCTCCCGTCCCGAATGGTCGCATTGGGATGTCTGATCGTAAGGAGAAGATTTGGATAAAACAATCAGGTGAATTGCCGACAGGTGAATACCCTAACGCGGAAGGGCTCTTTGATTTCTGGCAAAACTTCAAAGAAACAGTAACTTAAGAGATGCTTAGGTGTTCAGCGAGACTAAATCGATCCAGAGTGCTTGCAATGACCGTGGCGAAATGGTGGAGGCGGGGGGAGTCGAACCCCCGTCCGAAAAGCGCTACGGACCGAAGCCTACATGCTTATCTCAATTCGGTGTGCGACCCGGCCCTTGCGGGCTGATCGCGCGTTCGCCGGCGGCGCTTGGAATGAGCAAGATGCGCAACCAACTAGTCCGATGGTTCTCGCCCGAGCCTTACGGACCGAAAGGCCCAGGCCAGCTCACTGTGTGACGCCTCTGACCGGGCCCATGAGCGAAGCCCGGGGAAGCGTGCGCTTAATTAATTAAGCAGCAAGTGCCAAGTTGTTGTTGGCATTTCTAGTTTCCACCAAGTTACGGGCAGGTGGGTCCCGGCATGCCTTCGGGCCGCGACAGCTTCCGTCGAAACCGAGTCGCCCCCTGAGTACGACTTTATTTTAGCACTGTTAGCAAATTGGGGTGGTCGAGCCTCCTCTGGAGTTTTGGAAGAAGTGGTGTAATGACGTAACGAGGTAATGAGAAGAGGGGTCCCTGGGTCGGGGCCCCCCCTCCCCTTTTTTTGTAAGTGTTCATTCTAAAGAGCTTTAAGTACTTTGTTTTGGAAGTGCGGATTCTAAAGGGGTTAGAGGTGTGTTTTGCGGAAGTGCGGATAATAAAGGACTTAGCGGCAGGGGAGTGGGAAGGAGCAAAGAAAGCGGAAGCGGCGCTGCGCTCGGGATGACGGAGCGGGGCAAAGCCTGGGTGGTCGGCGGGGGAGAAGGGTTGTCGCGGACGGAACATAAGGAATGGTAGCACGGATTTCTATTACTGTCAAGGATTATTATAAGATAGTATCATTCGAATGAGACGCGAGGAAGTCGAGAGGATAGAAGGAGTTGGCGGGAATTTGCGAGTTTGGTGAGACAGACTACGTCCCGTCTGTCCCTGTCCGTCCCCGGTCCGTCCAGGTTCTGACCAGCCTAGGTTCGAGTGCTTATTTCAGCTTTGCGTACTCGGCTCGAGCTTGCTGGAGAACGGGGATATCGGGGTCAGCATTTTCCCAGAGTGCCAGGAATTCCTCGTAACTATGACGGCTCTTGGAGAAATCCGCCGTTCCAGCTTGGGCGCGCGCTAACCCCAGGTGCGCAAGTGCGTAGTAAGGACAGGGGGACAGCAGGGCAGCGCCCCGTCGCTCCAAGATCTTCTGGAATTCGAACGCAGCCTCTTTGTAGGAGCCTACACGCAGGTAAGCAACGCCCAGGGTATAAGAAGTCGTGAAGTCCGGAGAAAAGATGGTAGGTCGCAGCAACTCAACTGCACGAGCAGGGTCGTTACCCATAATTTCGACAGCCCCTCGAATTCTCAGCAGAGAAAGTTCACCCGTATTTCCAGGCTGGCTCTTGATTAGATCGTCCAAAAGGATGCGTGCACCGCTCGTGTCACCCGCTCTGGCTAGAGCAAGAGCCGCATTTTTTTCGACCGCCTTGCTATGGGCTAAAGCAAGCGCTGCTTTGATTTGCTCGTGTGCCACTCGCCGGTTTCCGAATTCCGCCTCAGTTATGGCCCCGGCGGACTGAAGCAACGCCGCGCCCTCCGCAAACCCCCGTTGCAGCTGGATCCTCTGGTTACGGCGAAGGAGTTCCCTCGCCTCCTTAAGCTTGCCCAACGTAGCCGCCGCATTGTACTGAACAGAAAGCAAGCTGTCCTCCCAAGGCTTACCTCTGGCCAAGTCAACCTCGCGCAGCATTGCGGCGGCGTCATTTTCCAAGAAAGCGATCTGGTACAAAGTCGCATGAACGTCCGAGTCAGGGCCATCCAACCTAGCTGCAATGGCCTTTGCGGACAGGGCCTTGGCCTGGCTGAGCTGGTTCGAACACATGTAGGCGTAAGCGAGGTTGTCGTAAGGCAGGAAGTTGCCGGGGTTCAAGCGAACAGCTTCGCGGCCTGCTTGCACGGCTTTTTCGAGGTGATCACCGTTGGTATAGAGGGCGGCAAGGGCGTTGTTGGGGTACCAGTCTCGAGGGTAAACGTGTCTCCACAACTCGCAAGTTTCAATTTGCTTGCCGAGTCCTTCACCGAGCTTGTCGTAATAGTGGAAGGAGATATAAAACTTCTCTCGCTCACTCACGCGCTCGCGCAACGCAAACGCCTTCTTGGCGGCTTCGCGGGCCAATTCGAACTCACCGCTGTTGGCGTAGACGGCTGCCAGCCGCGCATAGGCCATGGCGAAATTGGAATCCAACTCGGTGGCATGCTTGTAGTACGGGACGGCATCGATTTCCCTTCCCTGTGCTCGCAGTTCGTCCCCGACGCTGAACGCCTGGAGCGCTTGCAGGGATGTCGTCGTGGCTTGCTCTACAGGTGCGTTGAACCTTTGAACTGAGGCCAGCGACTCCCCCAACTTGCCACGTAGTTTCGACGTTGCCTTGCCCATGGCTTGCAGAACATGTTCCCGGCTATCGGCCTCAACTTGCTCGCGAGCCAGGGAATCGCCGGAGGAGCAGTCCAGCGCATTTAGAGCAATGACGTAGTGGCTGCCCATGCGTTCGACCGATCCCGCCAACAAGGCCTTGATGCCAAGCCGCTGGCAGACTTCATGTGCGATCGATCCAGCCAGTTGCTCGTTTGGTGAGTGGCCCATGAAGCGCAATGTCTCTTGCACCTGCTGTTCAGGAACGACACTCAGGAATGGCGATTCTTCCAGTTTTATGGCCAGCGCCTGTTTTAATGTTCCGTCAAAAACGGGCTCGCCAGTGCTGTTGGTGAAATCCGCCACAAGGATGGAATCGCGTTCCGTCAATACGGGTGGCTGCCGAAAATACATTGCCGCCAGCGCGGCTAGAACGGCAGCGCCGACCACAACGGTGGCGACCATCCATTTCCGGGATGCCGTTCGTTTTCCCGGCTTCCAAAGCGTTTTCGCCTTTGTCGCGGCTTCTTCCGGGGTGTCGGTCCCGGTGACCTCTTCTTCTTGCTCGTGGAAGGTAATTCGTGTCCGCGTGTGACGCTGCAGCAAGAATTCTGTGCCGCCGTTGCCAGAGACTTCGCGAACGGGCATGACAAATCGGTAGCCCAGCCGCGGCACAGTTTCAATGTAGGCGCGTTCGGTGGAGGCTTCTCCTAGCGTCCGGCGGAGCATGGCGATGTGCTGGGTAAGATTGTTCTCCTCGACAAAGGTATCCGGCCAGAGAGTCTTCATCAGTTCGTCCTTGGTCAGGACGTGACCGCTGTTCTGGACTAGCAAAAGAAGGGTTTCGAAGGCTTTGGGGGGAAGGGAAACGTGTTCGCCGGCTCGCAGCAGGAGGCGTTCGGAGGGCTCCAGGCGAAAGGGCCCGAATTCGTAGAAGGGCTGAGTTTGCAAAGACATAGCTGGGCTCAGCAGCTCTTCAGAAAAAATTCACCCCGGCCTAACGACTTTTCGGGACGCCCCAACGAAACTTCACGCCAGTTTTGCGCGCCGGTAAATGGCCGGGGACAGAGTGAACGAATTGTACGTGAAATGAATGGCAGGCGCAATGAACGGCAGCTCACCGAAAGACGAAGGTCCTTTGAATATGAGTGAACAAACAGAGAAACACGAGCGCGCGGACTTGACCGCAGGCAAGCTGGATGATTTGCTCGCGCGTTTGCGACGAGGCTTTCCTTTCGGGCAGGCGATTGCCAGGCAGCGGAACGCGGGCCGAGTTCGGCATTCCTGGGTTTTTCTTGGAGTTCTGCCGGCGGTGCTCTTGCTCGCGGGCTGCTTGAGTGACAGTCCGTTCGGTTTCACCAACGTTGATTTCGCGTTGTCTGTTCGCCCGCAGATTTTGGCGGCTGGAGCCTCTGCAACTGGTATGGTGACGATAGAGAGTGAGATACTAGTTAATTCGAGCGGAGACCTAGTTCGGGATGTGGAAGTGCAACTCACGAGCAGCAATCCGGTAGTCACTGTGCCGAAGACCATAATATTGCCGAAGGGGGGAAAACCTATCGCCACCTTCACTGTGATGACGACCGAAGTAAGCCAGCCGACGCAAGTCACTATCACTGCCGCCGCAAGCGTTCCAAGTGGACCTCTGCTTTTTGACACACAAAAGGTGGTGCTGACTGTGAACCCGCCCGCGGTGGCTTCTGTCATGTTGAGTTTTTCGACGGTGACGACTGGCATGGCTTCGATAGGCACGGTGACCCTAACCGCCCCGGCGCCGCCAGGCGGCGCCGTTGTGATGCTCATGAGCAGTAACACGTCGGCGGCAACAGTGCCTCCTAACGTAACAGTGCCGGCAGGCGCGACGACCGCGACCTTTACGGTGACGACGGTTCCCGTAACGACGCAGGCTACAGCGACGATCACAGCGAGCTACAACGGGAGCGCCAACGCACAGTTGACGGTGAATCCGCCGCCACCGACGCTTACGAGCATCAATATCACGCGAGGTTACCAGGGGAAGAGTTATATGGTCACGCTGACGGGAACGAATTTCACACCAGGAGCTACCGTCAACGCCGGTACCGGTGTGACGGTGACAAATATAAGCGTCAGTCCTGATGGAACCAGCGCGACGGGCACTTTCAACATTGGTGGCCCGACGGCTGCCCCGACCGGCACTCACTATGTCTCGGTGACAACACCCAGCGGCACCACTCACAATTTGGTGGGGTTTATCGTGGAGGCTTACCCTACGCTCGCGGGGATTAGCCCAGCGAGCGGAGTACAGGGGAAAACTGGCCTTCTCCTCACCATCACGGGAACGAACTTCGATCCGGGCGCCACGGTGACGATTGGGGGAACGGGTGTGACGGTGACGAGCAACAGTGTGAGCGCCGACCAGACCAAAATCGAAGTTACCGTGGATATTGCGGCAGACGCGACGCTCGGCTCACACGGAGTCATTGTAAACACAAACGGCGAAGTACTCAGCGAGCCAAACATCACCTTCACGGTGGACCCGGCGACGACCGCGCCAACCCTGACAAGCATCACCCCGGCGAGTGGAGCGCAGGGAACCAGCGTAAACGTCACGCTGACGGGGACAGGCTTCACCTCCGGAGCGACGGTGAACACAGGCCCAGGGGTGAATGTGACAAACCTGAATGTCGTGAACAGCACGACGATCACGGCGACCTTCGTCATTGCGGCGGACGCTTCTTTAGGGGCCCAGAATGTCAAGGTGACGACTTCCAGCGGAACCAGCGGTAGCGTCCCGTTCACCGTAACTCCGGCCGCGCCGACGCTGGCGAGCATCAGTCCAACAAGTGGGACGCAGGGAACCAACGTAAACGTGACACTTACAGGAACGGGCTTCGCTTCGCCAATGGCCGTCAATACGGGTGCGGGAGTGACGGCCTCAAACGTTACTGTAGTGAATAGCACGACGGCCACGGCGACATTTACGATCGATCCGACGGCCCCCACGGGCGCGCAGAATTTTTCCGTAACGACAAATGGCATGACTAGCAACACCGTTCCCTTTACCGTGAATGCTGCGGGCAACCTGGGTCTTTTCAAAGGCCCATGGACGTTTCAAGGTCACGGGCGGGATGCCGCAGGTAATGTCCTCGGCATTTCGTGGGGGCTCAAATCGGACGGCCTCGGCGGCCTCAACGGGGAATACAACAGCAATGACAATGGTTTGATAACCACAGGGACATTGACGGGCACTTACGCCGTGGATAGCACGTCGTTTGCCAACGCGACTATCGTTACGATCAATAGCACGTTGCAACCCACGAGCGGTAGCCCGACGACGGAAACCATCAAATGCTTCCTCAGTGCTGACGGCAAGGAGGGCGATTGCGCTGAAGTGGACGAAAATCGGAATCTTTTGATGGGCCCAATTTATCTGCAGGACCTGAGCGCCTTCTTGATCAGCAGTCTTGCGGGGCCCTACGCTTTCAAAATGGAATCCAGGTCACCCTTCGAGGGTATGGACGGCAGCCTTGTAATAGCCCCGAACGGAACTCTTAATGGAACGGTGGATCGCAGTAAGTCTGGGGTCGGCCCCATCGCGAGCAACTTAGCAATCATAGGTTCCGTGACAGCTCCGGACCAGTTTGGGGGATTTTCATCGCAAATAGGAAACGCGGCGTTTAATTTGAAATTCAGTTCCTTCGTGATCGATGCAAACCGGTTTACCAGCATGGAGGCCGATTCAGGCGCGGGCGGTGCGCTATTCATAGGGGATGATGTGCGCCAGCAGCCTCCCGTTCCCGACCCCACTAGCGGCTCCTATGGCCCAACCTCGCTTGTGTGCCGCATGCATGGCTCGGACCCGGCCTCAGGAGGTGAGGTCTTCACTGTGAGCCAGCTCGTCTTGACCAATTTCGGCAGTATTGGTGTGACGTTTGATACGAACGCGAATGGGACAATCATTGGGCCGGCGACGACGCCGGGCACGGGGTTCTCATTTGATGTCAACAGCGGGAGATATGCTGCCGACTACAACAACGTGCCAGGCTGGATGTTTTCCAGCACAATGTATTTCATCGACCCAAACTCAGCGATTATTCTGGACACAACGCCAGGGGCGAGCGCCCAAGCCAAAGTGGGAACCTGCCTTGCGCAGACAAGTCCGGCGAATTCCATCGTCCCCTCCGGCAACATGCCCGTCGAGATCACTGGCTCCAACAAACAAGGAACCCCGGACAACCTAGGCCTGAGCGGAATCGTGAACGCTGACGCGGCAACACAGAAGATGGATGCAGACTTCGACCTCGACATTACCGGTTCGCCGACAGCTCTGAGTCTGGCTGGAACCATATCATTCACGCTACCCGATGCGACGGGCCGGGGTGGTCTGGTTCTGCCTGGCCAGTTTTTCGGCTTGCAGATACCAACCGTCATCGGCACTTACTATGGCATCGACTCGAGCCGTTTCGTGTTTGTAAGCGCCACTCCCGGCGTTCCGATCGTTTCGGGGTTCTTCGGTAAGCAATAGATGTTCTCAGCAGCGGGGGGTTTACTGCCGCGGAGCTCTAGTCCACAGGAAGGGGCCCGCTGTGGGCGATACGCCTCCACGCGGCGGAGTGGGCAGACTCGATCTGGCGGCAATCTAGCCAGTTAAGTGAGCGCGAAACAGGCCCATCACGTTGAAGATGAAAAAGAGCAGAAGAAGCGTCGAAATCACGGTAGAAACGGACGAAATCCTCTTCACTAGAGGTAGGCCACGGCCAGCACCGACGATGTGCCCGGTTTGCATGCGAGAGGCTTCCATGATCTCGCCCGAACAGGCGGCTCGAATTGCCGGGGTCAGCACTCGCACGATTTATGCCTGGCTGGAATCCGGTAAGGTGCACTTCCTGGAGGTGCCCGAGGCGTCGTTGCTCATTTGCTTGGATTCTCTCAGCGAAGTGAGAGCAGGCTGGGGCAGTTGAGTCCCTATTGATCGGACAACTTGCGTAAGGGGGAGTCGAACCCCCGTCCGAAAAGCGCTACGAACCGAAGCCTACATGCTTATCTCAATTCGGTGTGCGACCCGGCCCTTGCGGGCTGATCGCGCGTTCGCCGGCGGCGCTTGGAATGAGCAAGATGCGCAACCAACTAGTCCGATGGTTCTCGCCCGAGCCTTACGGACCGAAAGGCTCGGGCCAGCTCACTGTGTGACGCCTCTGACCGGGCCCATGAGCGAAGCCCGGGGAAGCGTGCGCTTAATTAATTAAGCAGCAAGTGCCAAGTTGTTGTTGGCATTTCTAGTTTCCACCAAGTTACGGGCAGGTGGGTCCCGGCATGCCTTCGGGCCGCGACAGCTTCCGTCGAAACCGAGTCGCCCCCTGAGTACAACTCTATTTTAGCATTTTTGGAGAGATTGGGTTTGTAGGAGTCTCCTTTTGGGTGCGCGACGGAATGAAGTAACGACGTAACGATCGGGGAGGTTCGAGCGCTGTTGATCGAGATAGTAATGGAAGCGTCCAATTAGTTGACGGTCAGGGTGACTTTGACGGTCTTGGCCATGTTGGAGCCGCCGGTAGCGGAGACGGTTACAGAGTAAGCCCCTGCCGGAGTACCGTTGGGATTCGGCTTAGGTCCAGAGGAGCCGCCTCCGCTGCAGCTCACGGCCAGAGTTGAGCCGAAGAGAAGCAGACTAAAGACCAGGGCGGTTAGCCTACCTTTGCGCTTGCTGGGCACGGCGAGAATCGTCAGAACGCCGAAGAGGCCTACGCCAAGCAGAGTGGCAAAAAGGAAACGTTGCGAAGCAGCTGCGGGTTGAAGCATCGCTAAGGTTCGTGAAGTGGTGCTTATGGTAAGCGTGTTGGAAGCAGGAGAGAGGCCGGGAGTGACGCTCGTAGTGCTGAAATTGCAGGATGCGCCGGTAGGCAGGCCGGAACAGGTGAAATTTTTGACGGCAGAATTGTAGGGAATCTCGTTGGGAGTGACGGTGATGGTGAATGTAGCGGGCGAACCGGCATTCACCGGCTGCGCAGAATTCGTACTGATGCAGAAATCGGAGCAGAGGAGGACGCTGGTGCCGCGGGGATCGTGGCGGACGAGAGGCCAGTCATTCAAAGCAGGATTAAACGCAGCGCCGGTGCTGATGACGGTGACCACGCCGGGAGTAGAAGCTGAGCAAGCCCCCGCACCGATGCTGGATACAACAGCTATATCGGTTATCCCGTCCTGGTTGAAATCGCCAATCGCGGGAGCCGGGAAAAACTCCAACCAGCAGCCACTGCCAGCATTAAGTTGCCAAGATTTGGAAATGGTGCCGTCCCTTCGGATGGCCAGGAGTTTCTGGTCGGCATATTCCGTAAGTGCGAAGTAGGGATCGGAATTACTGGTAAGAGTGTTCAGTACGGTGACAATCTCGGGGAAGCCATCGCCGTCGACGTCGCCGATGACGACACCGTTGTAGCCAAAGCTCTGGCTTGCGGGAATGGCTTGGATGGGCCAAGCGTTGGAGAAATTGGATGCGTCGGCATTGAAGACGTAGAGAAAGGATTCGTGGGAGTAGACGATTTCCTTGTGGCCGTCCTGATTGAGGTCAGCGACGGCTAGATAGGACTGACTATTGATGTTGGAATTAAAGAGCGTTAGCGGCCAACCGGTGCGTTCGGTGCCGTCAGGCTGAAAAACGTGGAGAAAAGTTTGCGTATTGGAATTGGCGGCGATGATGGTTTCGAGCTTGCCATTGTTATCGAGATCGGCGGCGGCCATGACATCCGGCTGGCCCAGGAGAGAGGAGGGAACTTGCCAGGTGAGAGGCGAGCCGTCATTCGCGATTAGTGCGAGAGAAAAGGTGGTCGGAGAGAGAACCTCCATCGCGACAATTTTCTCTTTGCCGTCGCCATTGACGTCGCCGACGAGGACGGGATTGCGATTTAACCGCCCGTCGTTTGGATTCTGAAAGGGCACTTTGACCGGGAAGTTGGTGTTGAAGAGGCTGCCGTCGGGCTTCCATGCAGAAATGTCGGCTACCTGATTGGTGTAGTCGATGCCGTAGCCCACAGTCTCCCAATGAGAGTCTCCGGCGAGGTCTTCCACGACGAGCTGGCTGCCGAGATACCACAGGTTTGGATTGCTACCGAATGAAGTGAACGTGCCATTTTGTTGAAAAAGCTCCAGTGCGCTGGAAGGAGGGGAACCAGTGCTGAAGTCAATGATCATAGCTTCGTCCCCGGCCCCGGCGGTGAAGTTTGCAACAGCAGGATGAAAGAAGCCTCCATGACCGGATTGCACGGTGGGCTGGCCAGGGTTGTTCAGCGGAAGAGTCCAAAACTCTCCCGTGGTGAGGTTTGGCCCCGCGGGGCTTTCCATCACGAGGCGAAAGGTTCCATCGGCGTTCCTCGCGGGAACGACTCCTCCTCCCACTGCCGGACCGAGATTGAGAAACTGGGGCCAGTTGCTGGAGAGCAGATCGGGCTCGAGGTAGACCACGGTGAGAGCTTGAGTGGGAGTATTGGAGATAGTTACGGTGAGGCGAATTGTGTAGTAGCCGGCGGTGGGGATCGAAGAGGTGTCCCAGGTTGCCAGCGAGCCACCCGTGACTGGGGCCGAACCGCCACCGGCGAGAGTCACACCGGTTGTCTGCCAGCCCGAAGTGGCATCCCGACCCTGAGCCCAATCGACTTGGAAGCTTTGGAATCCGGTGCCCGCTGCGGTTCCGGTAATAGAAATAACGGCGCCGTTCTTAAATGTTGCGGGGGAGGTGGGTGAGGGCGGGGGAATCGGGCTTATGAAAGAAGCATTCTGGGAGTTTGGGGCGGCGGGCTCCAATGCGGGCCGCACAGGGGAGTGGATTGTCGGGGCATAGATAGGCTTCGACGCGGGCGATTCGGACAGGATTTGGCGAGCAGTCACTGGAATATCGGTGCCGACGGCAGAGCGAAGCAGGCCCAGGATCACGACGAATGCGGCAACCAGAATGAGAAGGCGCCTTCTGGACATGGAGGGATTCCTGGATGTTGTCGCTTCGAAAGGCGTCATTGTAGCAGCAGTAAAACGGATAAGCTAGACACGACGCTGACATATTAGGACGCAGATTGATCCGGGAGTTGTGGTGAGTAGGCCAGAATTGGGCAAACAAAAGGCCTCCGCTCGTCTCGCGAAGGAAGGTCCAATGAGGATGGAACTTCCGAGCTTGATGGCCGGGGATTGCCACTCCAGGTTAAGCAACGATTGGGCACAAAGGTACGCCCGGATGGTTGACTCGAAACGGGTTGCCTTTCACAATCACAAAACGGGGCATTGCGCCTGTCTTGGATAGGCGAAACGACCCGTCAAGAGAATTTGTTAGAGGGAAGAGACCCCCGAAACCAGGAATGCCACAAGAGCCAAACGCCGTGGAACAAGCCGTATCGCGCGCCTTGCGCGAGAACCTCGAGCGGATCCAGCGAAATGCCGACGAGCTGCACCAGGCCGTCGGGGATATCGTCGCTGCTTGTGCAAGTTCCAAGCCGACCAATGCGCTGCCCTCGATGTTGCGGGCGCAGACCTCGGCGGCGTCGCTGTCCGCGGCGCTGGAGGTATTGTCGCGGTTCGTGGCGATGGCGGTGCAGCCCGGACAGCGGTCTCCCCTGGAAGCGCAAATCACGCATCTTATAAGTACGGCTGCTGCGGAGCCTGCCGCGGAGCCAGTGCGTCCGCACCCGGCCGTGCCTACGCCGATGGCGCACGCGCCGGCGCAGGCTGCCGTGCCAGCGGGGCCACGCGCTGAACCCGCCGCTGCTCCGCCCATTGCGCCATCGCATATCGCACCGGAGCCATTGATCGAACTCGAGGCCGACCCGGAGGCGATTGAGTTAATCGAGCCGCATGCGCCCGCGGTTTCCTCCGAGGCGGAGTTCGAGGGCGACTTTGACGTCAACCATCTGACGCCGGAAGAACAAGAACTGCACAGGCGCGCAAATCGGGTGGCGAAAGTTTCGATGCAAGATATTAAAATGCTTAGACCGGAGCAAGTGCGGCTTGGGCGCGAGAAAAAAGATCTTTGCAGTCGATTGAAAGACGACATTGAAAAAGCTCATCGAGAATACGACCGGCGCTTCAAACCCATCATGGACCACCCAGTGGATTACTTTTATCGCTGGATGGTGGAAATCCTCGCAGAGGGCGACGCCCACGCTCTCGGCGAATACCCGTACGCCACGCCCGCGCGGCATCGCTAAGATTGCGGCCACGAAGATGGCTGCGGCGAGTGCATGGGCCGCAGCAGCGCGAAGCGTTTGCGCGCTCGTACTGGTCTTTGCGCTCATACCTGGTGGCGCCCCGGAAATACTTGCGCAGTCCTCGCACTCTCAGAAGAAGCAAAAAAAAGTAAAGAAGCCGGCGCCTGTACCTTGCCGCGTAGGTTGCAGGCCGGATACGGCCGCGCCTGGCGTGACGGAGGACACTCCCGAAGATCAGGCGCTACGGAAAGAACTGTCAGGATTGGCGCGCGAAGTTCATAACGGCGCGCCCGGTGCGTACAACAATCTTTCGGCGTTCGCGGCGAAAAATGCGGCGAACGTTTGGGGGGCGCGCGCGGCGCTGGCACTGGGCTACGAGGATCACTCGAAGGGGCACGAGCAGCAAGCCTTCGCATGGTTTACCAAGGCGAGCGGGGACACGCTTTTGCGCGAGTACGTTCTCTATTGGACGGCGCAGGCGAAGCACGGACTGGGCCGCTCGAAGGATGCGCTCGCCGATCTGGAAACAGTCCAACACGACTATCCGATCACGGCGATGAAAGAGCAGTTGCTCGAGAGTCTGGTGCCGCTGGCCATCGAGCTGGGCCGCGCGCAGGATGCCATCGACGCGCTGAATTCTTATGCGGCCACGGGCAGCCGTCCCACGCTGCTTCTTGAGAGGGCTCAGGCTTTTCAGGCGCTGCATCAACTTTCGCGAGCGGCCAGGGATTACCAGGCGATCTTCTATAAGAATTCCCAGAGCGATGAAGCGAAGGCCGCGGATGGCGCGCTGAAGAAGATTTTGCACGAGATGGGCAAGGAGTATCCGTACCCCGGAGTGGAACTGCAGCAGCAACGGGCGCAGGCTTTCTTTGACGTTCACAAGTGGAAAGAAGCGCGAGCGGAATTTGAAAAGCTTTTGGGAATGCTGCACGATCCGCTGAATCCCAACCGGCAACTGGCCGAGCTTCGCGTTGCGCAGACGCGCGTGCAAATGAAGGGTTCGCCGAAACTTGTTGCGTCGCTGAAGACGCCAGATTTCGAAGTGGATGCGGAACGCCTGTATGTGCTGTCGCAATTCTATCGCTCGGACAAAAAATTCGACGAGATGTTTGCGACGCTCAACGAACTCACGCAGAATTATCCCCTGAGCAAATGGAACGAAGAAGGGTTCATGGCAGCGGGGAATTACTATTGGGTGGACCTCGACCGCACCAAAGCCGCCAGCTATTACCAGCGCGTTCTGGACACTTTTCCGAGCGGAAGAAATGCGTTCAACGCGGAATGGCGCGTTGCGTGGGTGGCGTATCTCAATCGACAGCCCGACGCGGAAGATAAGATTAAAAACTTTCTGCTGAAGAATCCGGCATCGGGCAATACGTCCGACGCGGTCTATTGGCTCGGCCGCGATGCGGAGCGCAACGGGAAACTTGCCGAGGCGCGAGCTTACTACCAGAAAGACGTCCAGCGCTTTCCACAAACGTACTTTGGGCACGCCGCGGCGATGCGTTTGAGCAGGCTGGAACCCGCCGACGGAGATCCCCCGGAGATTCTGGACAAAATTCCGCCGCCGCCGCTACTGCGGCCCTTCGATGAGCCGATTCCTCCGGCTGCCGCAGACCGCTGGGCGCGCGCGCAGGCGCTGCGTACGATTGCGTTTGATGCGAGTGCGGAGCTCGAGTTGAAGAATGCGTATTTCGCCACTTCGTCGCCGCGATTCCTCTATGAAGCGGCGCAGGCCGCTTTCGACCAGGGACATTTTGCGGCGGGCATGGCTTATGGGCGCATCATTGTTCCCAATTTCGATGCGCGCAAAATCGACGATCTGCCGATTGATGTGTGGAAGGTGCTTTATCCGCTGCCCTACGAGTCGGTGATCCGGCGCGAAGCCGCGAAGAACAATTTCGATCCCATGCTAGCAGCGGGGCTGATGCGGCAGGAATCCACTTTCCAAGCCGACGCGCTTTCGCCGCAAAATGCGATTGGACTGATGCAAGTTATCCCGAAAACAGGCAAGCTTCTTGCCAAACAGCTGCGTGTAAAGTTTTCTCCCGACAAACTCTTTCAGCCCGAGTACAACATTCAACTCGGGATGTTGTACATTTCCGGGTTGGTGAAGTTGACCGGGGCGCCAGAATACGCACTGGCGGCATTCGACGCCGGCGAAGACCGCATCGCCGCGTGGAAAGCCGAGCGCAACTACGACGAAATCCCCGAACTTGTGGAGTCCATTCCCTTCAGCGAGACCCGCGATTACGTGCAAATCGTCTTGCGGAATTCCGAAGTCTACCGGATGATTTATGGTCAGCCGAGCACGCCGTCTTCTTCGGCGGCGGGGCACGGCCGATGAGTTTTTCGGCGGGCTGCTTTCGTTCGGCTTGATTGCACTGACAATTCAGATTATCTGGCAGGCTAAATGACTTCTTCCGATTCCGCCATGGCGCAGGCGGCGCGCCGCATGCTTTCCGCAAAAGCTGAACAATTCACGGAATCCGTGATTCGCGAGATGACGCGGCTGGCCATGAAGCATGGCGCCGTGAATCTCTCGCAAGGTTTCCCCGATTTCGCCGCGCCTGCTGAAATTAAAGAGGCCGCGCGACAAGCCATCTCCGATGACATCAATCAATACGCGATAACTTGGGGCGCGAAGCCGCTGCGCGATGCGATCGTCGAGAAATTCGAGCGGACGCAGGGAGTGCGCGTCGATCCCGAACGCGAGATCACGATTTGCTGTGGCTCGACGGAAGCGATGATGTCCACGATGCTGGCTATCATCAACCCAGGGGACGAAATCGTAGTTTTCGAACCTTTTTACGAGAATTACGGCCCGGACGCGATCCTAAGTGGCGCCACGCCGCGGTTCGTGAAATTGAGCCCGCCGGATTGGAGTTACGACGAGAAGGAATTGTCGGCGGCATTCGGACCGCACACCAAAGCGATCATCCTAAACACGCCCAACAATCCCACCGGAAAGGTTTTTTCGCGGGGCGAACTGGAGTTTATCCGCGACCTCTGCATTCGCTGGAACGCCTACTGCATCACCGACGAAATCTACGAACACATTCTTTATGATGGCGCGGAGCATATCTCGATGGCGCGAGTCGACGGCATGCGCGACCGTACCATCGTGATTAACGGAATGTCCAAAACTTACAGCGTTACCGGCTGGCGAGTTGGATGGGCCATCGCTCCGCCGGAACCGACCGCGGCGATCCGCAAGGTGCACGATTTTCTTACAGTGGGCGCCGCAGCCCCTTTGCAGCAAGCCGGCGCCATCGCGTTGAAATCACCACAGGCATACTACGACAAGCTCGCCACCGACTACACGGTGCGCCGCGAGCGCTTGCTAAAAATTCTCACGGCCTCCGGATTCAAGGTCTTCAAACCGCTCGGCGCGTACTACATCATGACGGACATTTCAGCCTTCGGCTTTCCTGATGACGTTGCTTTCGCGAAGTTTCTCGTGGAGAAAGTCGGTGTCGCCGTGGTTCCCGGGTCGAGCTTTTATAACGATGCCCGCGATGGGGCTTCCCAGGTGCGTTTCACGTTTTGCAAGAAGGAAAGCACGCTAGCAGCGGCGGAAGAGCGCCTGTCCAAGTTGCGTGCGTAGGGGCCACTTCTTGGGAAAGTTGGCGAAGAGATCCTGGCTGAAATCGTTAGAGTCCTTCCATAGCCATGCTTCGGAATCGAAACTCAATCCGTCAAAGTATCAAGGAACCTTATGCGCACATTCACTTCGCTTGGTTTTCTTTTGCTCGCCAGCACGCTTTCAGCTCAGGAAATTCAGCCTTCCCGGGCGTTTGACTACGACCAAAATGCCCCGCTCGATATTCAGGAAACCTCGGTCGAACACCGGGGCGACATTTCCGTCCATGACATCTCCTATGCCAGCCCTAAGGGCGGGCGCGTTCCCGCGTATCTGGTTGTGCCCTCGGGCAGGGGACCTTTCGCCGCGGTGCTTTGGGGGCATTGGTATTGGCCGAATTCAGAATTCTTCAACCGCAAAGAGTTTCTCGAGGAAGCGGTTGTACTGGCACAAACAGGCGTGGTTTCACTGCTGCCGACAGGTCCAGGAGCGCGCCCCGGACACGTGCAGGATCGAACTCCCTTGAATGAACAACAGGTCACGGACCTTATCCAGGCCGTCGTAGACCTAAAGCGCGGCGCCGATCTCCTGCTTGCACGCAAGGATGTGGATCCGCAGCGGCTTGCCTATGTTGGCCACAGCTACCATGCCACCGCAGGCGGATTTTTGAGCGGCATTGACAAGCGTTTCAGAGCGTTTGTTCTCATGGCTGGCGGACTATCGGACGAGGTTGACTCGAAGACGGAGGAATACAAGCATTATCGGCAGAAAGTGGGACCGGAAAAAGTTGACGCCTTTGTGGCCAAGTATGGGTGGTTGGATCCCGGCAAGTTCGTCTCCCATGCGGCACCTGCCACTGTTTTTCTTCAATACGCTACAAAGGAGGACTTTCTGACCCCTGCGCGTGCTCGCGAGTATGAAGCCCTCGTTAGCGACCCCAAGAAGTTCAAGCTTTACGAAGCGCCACACGCCTTGAATGCCGAAGCGCGTCGTGATCGAATTGCTTTTCTCATTGAACAACTCAGGCTCAAAGGACTTTCGCCGGATCTAATTCGAGGTATCCCAGATCTTCCTCAACCGCCTGCGCCGAATCACTGAAATACGCGCGACATCACCCTATCGTAATCTTCCTCTGTATCTTCAGGAAAAGTGGCGAAAAAAGCGGACACTTCGAAAGCTGCGGCCGATTGCTCCCGCTGGAGGGAAAGGCCTATCCCGCAATTGGGAATCGTTCGGGAGGATTCCGAGGATGACTCGTTGACTGCTCAGCCCAGCTCTAAATTCCTTCTAAATTATTGACCGTTTTAGGAACTTGGGTTATTTAGGGGTAGGAGACTGACGGTCGGTTGCCCTGTGGTGGTTAGCCCCCTACCCCGCGAGTGGTCTTGTATGTATAGACGATGCCACGACGGAATTAGTTTCCCGGTTTCTCAAAATATTTCTAGAATTCATCAGTTCCCCAAATCGATCGTATCCAAATACCGGGCCACTGCGGCTTTCCATTTCAATTGCTCTTGAACGGCGCTTTGCAGCGCCTGGGCGGCTTGCGGTTCGCCATGTGTCAAATAGGTCTGCTTTGGGGGTGCGGGCAGGCCGCTCAGCCACCGCAGCAACTCGCTTTTCCCGGCATGCGCAGAGAATTGCCCCAGCTCGACAATTTCGGCGCACACGGGAACCTGCTGGCCGTAGATATTCAATGTTTTCGCGCCTTCTTGCAGCGCCCGACCGCGCGTCCCCTGGGCCTGGAAGCCCGCGAGAATCACGGCGTTACGTGCGTCGGGAAGGCGCTGCGCCAGATGATGCAGCACGCGGCCTCCTGCGGCCATCCCGCTTGCCGAAATGATGATGCAAGGAGTTTTAACATTGTTGATTGCCTTTGATTCCTCGACGGATCGCGTCAGGTGAAATTCGTGGACGTCCAGCGGGTCGCCCTTGCCGCCGCTGTCCAGGCGCGAATATTCCAGATCGTGGTCCTCCTTATATTTCAGGTAAAGATCCGTGGCGCTAAGCGCCATGGGGCTGTCCACGTACACAGGGAGCCTGTCGATCCGCTGTTGATCCTCGAGCTGGCGCAGGTAATACATGAACGTCTGCGTTCGCCCGATGGCAAAAGCGGGAATCACAATCGATCCGCCGCGCTTCGCAACGCGGTTGACGATGTCCGCCAACAACTCCGCCGCATCGCCCGCCGGATGCTCGCGGTCGCCGTAAGTCGATTCGCAGAGCAGGACGTCCGCGTTTGACGATGGCGTCACCGGATCGTTCAAAATCGGCTGATCGTAGCGGCCGATGTCTCCGGAAAACACCACCACGATCTTCTTTCCGTTTTCGGTGATGATTAGTTCCAGGCTGGTGGAGCCCAAGATATGACCGGCATCAAACGCCGTGACATGAAATTCCGGGCTAATATCGAAAGGTCCGGTACGCGGCACTTGCTTTAGCAGCTTCAGCACGGGATCCACGTCGTCCGTCCCAAAGAGAGGCTCGTGGATTTCGTGATGGTTGTGTTTTTCAGGCTTGGCGTGCAGCGCCTCTTCTTCCTGCAGATGGGCCGAATCCTTGAGCAGAATTCCCGTGAGATCGATGGTGGCGGGATTGGCGAAGATGGGCCCGCGATAACCATCTTTGACGAGCACCGGCAGCCACCCGGTGTGGTCGAGATGCGCGTGCGTCAGCACCACGTAGTCGATCGCCTTCGGATCAACGGGCAGAGGTTTGAAATTTCGCTCGCTGAGGTCCTGCGAGCCTTGAAAAATACCACAATCAACGAGCAGGCGCTTACCCGCCGCTTCCACGAGATATTTTGATCCGGTGACGGTTCCCGCCGCTCCAAGAAAAGTAAGTTTCGCCATAGGCCTGTTATTCTAAACGATACCGGAGAACTTTTAGTTTCAGACCGGCGGTTAAAACGCGAAGCTGAGTCCAATCTATACAGTGTCGCCATGCCGATTTCGCGTGCGATGTTCCCTCTCCAATTGACTTGGCGGCCTTGGCAGACAATACTTTCTGCCCAGTTGAATCCATTTATAAGCAGCATGGTCAAAGGCCGCGGTGGCAGCGTTTACATTTCCAATTTGAGACCAAATTGCCTGAACTTCCCTCCATGATCGGAGCCGTAGTTTCCCACTACCGAATCCTCCGCAGTCTCGGAGGAGGCGGAATGGGCGTCGTTTACGAAGCGGAAGACGTCAATCTCGGCCGGCACGTCGCTCTAAAATTCCTCCCGGAAGCTCTAGCGAAGAGTCCTCAAGCATTGGAGAGATTTCAGCGGGAAGCCCGCGCGGCATCTGCCCTCAATCACTCGAATATCTGCACGATTCATGAGATTGCCGCGCATGATGGCCAGCCCTTCCTGGTCATGGAGCTTCTTGAGGGGCACACGCTGAAACATGAAATTAGTGGAAAGCCCGTCCCGATTGAGAGGCTCGTCGAGCTTGCAATCCAGATGGCCGACGCCCTCGGAGCGGCACATGAGAAAGGAATCATTCACCGCGATCTCAAGCCATCTAATTTATTTGTGACGATTCGAGGGCAGGCGAAGATCCTGGACTTCGGACTGGCAAAAGTCACTGGAGTCGCGCCCCCTGGCGATGAAACCGCGACGCGTTCGCCGGTCAAAGCGCAAACGATCTCCGAAGAACATTTGACAAGTCCTGGCACTGCGCTCGGCACGGTGGCCTACATGTCTCCCGAGCAGGTACTCGGCAAGCCACTCGACGCACGAACGGATCTCTTTTCTTTTGGCGTGGTGCTCTATGAAATGGCGACGGGAACGCTTCCGTTTCGGGGCGATTCCACCGCAGCCATCTACGAAGCAATCCTGCATGTTGTCCCTGTGTCCCCCGTGCGATTGAATCCCGACGTGCCCCAAGAGCTGGAGCGCATCATCGACAAGGCGCTCGAGAAAGACCGCAACCTCCGGTATCAGTCCTCAGGCGAATTTCAGGCCGATCTGAAACGGCTGCGGCGAGACAGCAGCTCGGGACGAAATAGGGTTGCGACGGCGGAAATCGAGGCCAAGCCCTTTAGAGCGCTGCGCACGGCCGCCGTCGTTTTGGCTATTGTGGTCGTCGCGCCCGGCGGTTTCTTTCTCTGGAAGCGCATTTTTGCAAAGGGCGACTTGGACCGACTGCCGCTCGTGACCAACGCCTCCATCTCCCGGCTAACGACCAGCGGAAATATCGCGGCGGCCGGGCTTTCTGCAGACGGGCGCTACGCTGCCTACGTCCTCCGGGACGCGGGACGGGATAGCCTGTGGGTTCGTCAGACCGCTGCGTCAAGTGCGCAGCAGGTAGTACCGCCCGTGGCGGAAGCGTTCCTCAGTTCTCCGACGTTCACAGCGGATTCGAACTTCATCTACTTCGTTAAAAGCAATTCAGACCGAATGATCGACTCGCAATTGCTGAGTGTCCCTGTCCTCGGTGGAACTCCACGAAAAATAGCCGAGCATCTCACTGGGGAATTCAGTCTTGCTCCCGACGGGAAGCGCATCGCCTTCTTTGGCGTGAGCTGCCACGGTTACAACGTGTGTCTGTTCGTGATAAACGCCGACGGATCCGGTCTCAGCCAACTCACCAAATTCGAGACGCCCCATCATTCGCCCGCATGGTCGCCGGATGGCAGACGCATCGCCTATCAGTCTCTGGTCGAACAAGATACCCAGGGAATGCGCGCGCATCTCGAAACCTATGACCTCACGACGGGGAAAACGCAACAGCTGCCCTCGCGCTGGAGGCAGATTCGTAGCCTGTGGTGGACCGCAGGAGGAAAGGGTTTGTTGCTTTCGGCGCAGGAACGGACGGGAGGCCCGACGCAGATCTGGTACATATCCTATCCGGATGGGGCACAGCAACGCGTCACAAACGATTTGGAAGACTATGGTTTCGCAAGCGCGGCAGCTGACGAGGGCACCGTTGTTGCACTCCAAACGGACATCAACGCGAGTATCTGGACGGCATCGATCGAGCATCCCGATGACATCAAGAGAATGACCCAAGGACGAGAAGACGGCATGCGCGGGTTGGACTTCGTTTCGCCGCAGAAGCTCGTTTTCTCCTCAAACGACGCCGGAAACTGGGATCTATCCTCAGTAGATTTGGACGCTGGTGCGGCACAGATAATCTCCGGCAACTCGCAATATCACAGTGAGCCAATCGTGTGCGATTCCGGCCGCAGTGTTCTGTTTGTCTCGAATTCGGGAGGCGCGAACCACATCTGGAAGACGGAGCTGGACGGCACGAACACCGTGCAACTGACGCATGGCGTGGGCGAAGTTTACCCGCAATGCGCGCGCGAAGGCCGTTGGGCAGCCTTCGTCAGCGAAAACGAAACATCAGCCGGAGGAAATCTAAGGCGAATTTCTCTCGATGGCGGCGTGGATGCCCCCATTCTTCCTGTGGATGTGGTCGCAGTCAATCTCGCGCCCGACGGGAAGCACTTGTTGTTTGCGAGCTCGGACGCGGCGGGCAAGATGAGCGTCGGTAAAGCCGCGTTGGAGGACGGTGCTTCGATCTCGTACCTGGATCCCGCACCAAAACTTCAGATACTCCGCGAGGGCCGCTGGATCCCAGGCCAGAATGTGATGGTCTACGTGGATGGGCGCTCCGGTTCTCCCAATCTTTGGACATATTCGCTGACGGGCGAGCCTCCGAAGCAACTCACCCATTTTTCGACGGGGCGCATTTTCAAGTTTGCTCTGTCACCGGATGGAGGCAAGATCGCCCTGTCGCGCGGCTCGGTTACGAGCGATGTGGTTCTCTTCTCCCGCAATCGTTAGGAGTTTGCTGAATGAGGCCGTGAGAGTGCGCGATTGTTCTTTGCTTACTTTCCGGTCCAGGTGAAAGTCACAAAACGAAAAAAGGGGACGAGTCGAAACTCGTCCCCTTTTTTATGTAGCGGTCTCCGTTATCTTTCAGTTTGCTTAGTGGATCGTTGTGCTCAATCCGCGGCGCTGGCTTGCTTCTTCGCGATGATGGCGTCGATGTTTAGGCCGAGTCCCTTGGCAACGCCCCCTCCGTAAGCGGGATCCGCCTTGTAGAAGTGCTGAATCTGCAGCTCCTGAATGCGCTGTGGCACGCCGTTGCCGAGGCTGGAGACGATATTGTCGATCAGCCGCTGCTTGGCGTCTGCGGGCATCAGCCGGAAGAGATTACCCGGCTGGGAGTAGTAATCGGCGTCGCTGCGGTGATCGTGCCTCGCCACTGTGCCGCTGACCATCTTCGGCCGCTCTGTGTATTTCGGATCCTGCGTGGGCCCGCCGAAGCTGTTCGGCTCGTAATTAACGGCGGAGCCGCCATTGCCGTCGAAGCGCATCGCGCCATCCTTGTTGTAGGTGTGGAAAGGGCATTGCGGCTTGTTCACGGGCAGGGAATCGTAGTTCACGCCGAGGCGATAGCGGTGCGCGTCCGGATAGGAAATCAGCCGCGCTTGCAACATCTTGTCAGGCGAAAAGCCCATGCCGGGCACGACGTTTCTTGGTTCGAACGCCGCTTGTTCGACTTCCGCGAAATAATTCTCTGGATTGCGGTTGAGCTCGAGTTCGCCCACTTCATGCAGCGGATAGTCCTTGTGGGGCCACACCTTCGTGAGATCGAACGGGTTGAGGTGATACGTCTCCGCGTCCTTCTCCGGCATGATTTGCACGCACACCCGCCACTTTGGGAAATTTCCTTCCTTGATGGCGTGGAAGAGATCGCGCTGGGAGTAATCGGGATCTTTGCCTTCCATTGCGCCCGCATCCTCGCGGAAGAAATTCTTGATCCCTTGCTTGGTCTTGAAGTGCCACTTCACGTAGAAGAGCTCGTTCTTCGCATTGATCAGGCTGAAGGTGTGGCTGCTGTAACCATTCATGTGACGGTAGCCGTTCGGTGTGCCACGGTCGGAGAAGAGAATCGTCACCTGGTGCAGCGACTCGGGCGAAAGTGACCAGAAATCCCACATCATCGTGGGCGACTTCAGGTTTGTTTCCGGATCGCGCTTCTGCGTGTGAATGAAATCGCCAAATTTCAGCGGGTCGCGAATGAAAAAGACGGGAGTGTTGTTTCCGGTCATGTCCCAGTTGCCTTCTTCGGTATAAAATTTCAGCGCAAAGCCGCGCGGGTCGCGCGCCGTGTCCGCCGAACCCTTTTCGCCGCCGACTGTCGAGAAACGGATGAACGTCGGCGTCTTCTTGCCCACGGTGTTGAATAGCTTTGCCGTCGTGTACTTGGTGATCTCCGCGCTGGTGCAGACGAAATGCCCGTGCGCGCCCGAGCCCTTGGCGTGCACAACGCGCTCTGGAATGCGCTCCCGGTTGAAGTGCGCCATTTTTTCGAACAACAAGAAATCTTCAAAAACAACCGGACCGCGCGGCCCCACCGTGAGCGAATTCTGATTGTCGCCTACCGGCCGGCCCGCGTCGGTCGTCATAATCTTTTTTTCTTCCGCCATGATTCCTCCTCAGTTCGCGTGCAGCGCCTGCCCTTCTGGGCGGAATGCGGCTCGCTGCTAAGAAGGTACGCAGCTCGCGGCTATACTTCCAATATATAGTTCGGATACGATGGATAGGCAGTGCCTATAGCTGATTGTGACGCAAGTCACATCAAGGCTGGCGATTCTTACTTAGACTTTATTTTGTTCTCGAAAGCGGTTTCCATGGAGCTTCACCAACTTCGATACTTCTGCGCGGTCGCCGAAACTGGTTCCTTTAGCCGTGCTGCGGAACAGTCTCACGTCTCGCAGCCTTCCCTGTCGCAGCAAATCATGAAACTGGAAGATGAACTCGGCGCGCGCCTCTTCGACCGCCTCGGCCGTTCCGTTCGCCTTACGGAAACCGGGCAAACATTCCTTCCACGCGCACGCACTGTCCTCCGCGAACTTGAAGCCGCGCGCGGTGATGTCGCCGAACAAAAGGACTCTGTCGGCGGCTCCGTCGCTATCGGTGTCATCCCGACCGTTGCGCCTTACTTTCTTCCAGAACGTCTGACGTGGTTTTCGCGAAAATTTCCCCAGGTGCGGCTCACGGTGGTTGAAGAAATCACTCCTTTGCTCCTCGACCAGGTTCGCGCCAGCAAAGTCGATCTCGCCATCCTGGCGCTGCCCATCCGTGGCCACGAATTCGAAACATTTCCTTTGCTCACGGAGCGCCTCTTTGCCGCGCTGCCCCCGGACCACAAACTAGCCAAGCGCCGCTCACTCTCTCTCAAAGATCTGCGCTCGCAGCCTTTTCTGCTGCTGCGTGATGGCCACTGCTTCCGCGACACTGCCGTTGCCGCCTGCGACCGCGCCCGCCTTCACCCGCAAATTATTTTTGAGAGCGGCCAATTCAGCAGTCTTCTCAGCATGGTGGGAGCCGGAATGGGCGTTTCCATAGTTCCGGAAATGGCGATCGATAAAAAGTCGCGCTGCCGCTTCGTGCGCATCGACGATCCCGCCGCCGCACGCACGATTGGCGCCCTCATTCTTCGCGGGCGTTCTCTCTCACGCGCGCATCACGCGTTCCTTTCGCACTTGCGCACGTCCCCCGCTTCCGGCCACTTGTGAATCACACCTCGCCGCAGCGCTCGAGCGATCAAGAGTTTTCGTTGGTGGATGGAAATTCTCAGGAGCGGCGATCGACGCGCTCACGACGATCGCAGGATCAGCCGGGGAATCAGTGTTTCTCGACGGAAATCGTCATGTCGTGAAAATCCAGCGTTACTGCCGCTTTGTAGAACAATTCCAGTCCCACGGTCGCGTCGAAGAGTCCATCCGGTTCATGCACATCCGGAGTAGGGAAGTACACCAGTGGCGCGGGCCCGCTCAATGTCAAACCGCGAAAGCTTTCTTTCTCCGCTGGAGCTTCTTTCATCTTCACACCGCCGTCGGTGAAAGGGAAGTCGCGTGATTTCGTGGTCTTGGCCGGCTCCACAAGCTGCAATTTTTCTATCGACGCCGTGTAAACGAGCAGCGTCCCGCTATACATCGTGTCAATCTGCGCCGACACTTTCTTTCCGTTAATCTCGAATCCATCCGCCACCACGATAGGCGGACCTTCTTTTCCAAATCTAATCAGCGAAATCTTGCCGCAGGCTCCCTTGCATTCGACCGGTGCCGTCAACACTTCCGAAATGCGCACCTTGCGCCTCACGAAATCAATCTGCAGGATGCGATCTTTGAAAGCCGTGTAAGCCAGCGTCCCATCCACATGCGGCATCTGGTTTTGCGAAACCATATCCGAGAGAACCATGGCCAAGGTCCCGACGCTGGAAAGCTTTGCACTCCCAACGTTGATGGAGGGAATCACCGTCTGGTACATGCCCGGAGGTGCTCCCGCTGGCAATGGCGTTGTCGGCTTCAGGCCGGCCGCGTCCGCGTAAGCCGTATCCAGAACAGAGGCCACGTTTCCGGTATCAATTCCCATTTTCAAGTTAGGGCCGCTCCCTATCCGCGCTTCCACGCACGGCATGCCGTCACAATCCAGCAGCGGCACTTCGGTCGCAAATTTCACGCCTCCAGCATGTTCTGTCTGGGTCTGTGCCGCGGACAATGTCACGAACATTGCGAAGCACAAGATGGTCAGCAGCATTCGACGCATGGGCATAAGACTTCCTCGTGGACAACAATCCCTAATTCTATAAATCGAACCGCGATGACGCAGGCTAGCTTACAGGTAAAACCGCAAAAAGATGCGAAATCCAAGGGAGTTTTTTTGGTGGAGCCGATGGGATTCGAATTCACCAGTGTTAAGGAAACAAAGGAGTTTTACGGCGCAACCTGGCCTTCTAAGGGATTGAAAAGAAAGGGAGGGAATCCTTGGTGCCCCCTTAATGCCCCTCAGAAATTCTTCGTTTCTCCAGCGATTCATCAGAAGAGGAGCGCGGGATTTCACGCCTCAGATTGTATAGCTAGCCGTGCCAGTGAACAACCTCGTTAAACCGGACTCTGGGGAGTCAACGGTCCGATTACGACTGCGTTAATTAGGAGTTGACCGAAGTCCGAGGAATTTGTTAGTCGAATGACCAGCACTTAACCAGGGCCTCTAGCCTTTGACCTATCGTGAGACAATCCCATTCTGGCCCATGTAGAATTCAGGCACGACTGCTGGGCCCGAAATAAGAAGAGCATGGGCGGAGTTTGACGTAAAGCTAAGAGTTGCGGGTGGACCATGGAAATGACGCCCGAAACGTGGGAGAAGGTGAAAGTACTGTACGAAGCTGCTCTGGAAAAACCAGCGGAGCAGCGCATCCGCTATCTGACGGAGGCCTGTCCAGAAGACGATCTCAGAACAGAAGTAATTCGCTTGCTTGCCAACATTAAGGAGGCCGGCAGTTTTCTGAGCCAACCTTTGATTGCCGGCTGGGATCCGTTCAAGACAAAATCCGGGGACGGTTTCCTTTCTTCCGGCCAGATTCTGGCTGGTCGCTTCAAAATCAAAAAGTTCATAGCAAGAGGAGGAATGGGCGAAGTTTATGAAGCCGAAGACCTTGAACTCCAAGAGCACGTAGCGCTGAAGCTGGTCCGTCCCGAGTTGTTGCTTGATGCCCATGCAATGCAAAGATTCAAGCGTGAAGTTCATCTGGCAAAGAAGGTCACTCATCCGCATGTCTGCAGGACTTTTGATCTTTTTCGTCACCATAGCGCGAATGGTGACGTCGCCCGCGACCTCATTTTCGTAAGCATGGAATTGCTCGCTGGAGAGACGCTGTCTCAATACCTCAGACGGCGCGGCCGACTGAGCCCGGCAGAAGCATTGCTGTTAATCACTCAGATTGCAGGCGGAATGGAGGCCGCACACAAGGTGGGTATTGTCCACCGTGATTTTAAGCCCGGTAACGTCATCTTGATATCCCAAGGTGCCACTTCTCTAAGGGCTGTAATCACAGATTTTGGGCTGGCGCTGCGATCTGGCGTGGATGCCACAACCACGAGTATGGAAATGAGTGCCTCGCACGGAATCGTGGGTACGCCTGCATATATGGCTCCCGAGCAAATTGAGGGACGTGAAGTTAAACCAGCCACGGACATTTATGCTTTTGGGCTAGTTATACATGAAATGTTAACTGGTGTGCTTCCATTCGCTTCGGAAACGCCTTTTGGAAGGGCTGCTCGGCGAATCCATGAGTCAGTTCCGTCACCGCGGACCATAGTTCCCGATCTCGCCCCCAACTGGGAAAAAGTCATTTTGCGCTGTCTGGAGCGGGAGCCTGCCAAACGCTTTGCTTCGATCACCGAGGTCGTACTTGCGCTGTCGCAAGGAGAATCCGCGAGGGAGCTTGAGCCACAGGCACAGTCGGACAGGGTATACCGCCGCACACTCGCGTTGGCGTCGCTCCTGATATTCGTTGCAGGAATCACAATCTACGCGAAGCGGGCTCGAAATGTCGAAAGCACTACTTTGCCTGTTTCCACCAACCGATTCGGTTCTTCGCCGATCAAGGTGCGACCTGCCGTAGCGGTGTTGGGTTTTCGCAATGTCTCGAAGCGATCGGATAAAGACTGGCTCTCGGAGTCCTTAACAGAAGCTCTGAATTCCGAGTTGTCCGAAGGGGGCCAGTTGCGACTGGTCTCGGGCGAATCTGTCGCAAGGATGAAGATTGACTTGTCGCTGCCAGACTCGGACAGTTATGCGGCTGGCACGCTCCATAAAATTCGCCAGAATATTGCCGCAGATTACGTTATCCAGGGCTCATTCCTTGATCTTGGAGATCAAACGAATGGGCAAATCCGTGTGGACGCGCGCTTACAGGACGCGCAGTCCGGTGAGACTGTCGATTCTGTCATCGAAAACGGCAACGAAGCGGACTTGAACGGATTACTGGTGAAGACTGGTGCGGACTTCCGGCAAAAGCTAAAAGTCAATGCGCCTAGTCAACAGCAGCAAACGCATAGCCGTGCCGCACTGCCGAGCAATCTGGAAGCCGCGCGATACTACGCCGAAGGGCTTCAGAAACTGAGAGCGTTTGACTCGCTCGGGGCACGCGACTCTCTTGAAATTGCCGTGCAAAAGGAGCCTACATTCGCATTGGCTCATTCGGCGCTCGCTGCTGCCTGGGCAAATCTAGGGTACGACGCAAAGGCACGAAACTCGGCCAAGAAAGCCCTCGACCTGTCAGCGAGCCTTGACGACGAGAATCGACAGTGGATTGAGGGGCAGTATTACGAAGCAAGCCACGAACAAGCAAAAGCGGTGGCCACTTACCAGGCCTTGTTTAACGCCCATCCGGACAATCTGGAATATGTGTTGCGCCTTCTGCGCGCAAAGTTGCGTAGCGGGCAATTCAATGATGCGGAATCCACCGTTGATGCCTTGAGAAGGCTTCCGGCTCCGGTGGCGAATGACGCGCGAATTGATTTGGAATCTGCAAACGCGGCATACGTGTCCGGTGATTACAAGCAAAGTGTGACCTTAGCAAAGGCCACGGAAGTGAAAGCTGAATCTGCGGGTGCAAGGCTAACTTTGGCCCTGGCGCTCATGCGTCACGGCGCTGCTCTGAATGTCCTCGGCCAGAAGAAGGAGGCGATGGAGCTTGACGAGAAAGCCCTTCGCATTTTTGCGGGGGCTGGGGACCGGGACGATGTTGCCAAAGTAAGTGGTAATGCCGGGATTGTGCTTAATAGCATGGGAGAATACAAGGACGGCATGAAGAGACTAGAGGAATCCTTGGAAGAGTTCCGGAGAATTGGGGACAAACGTGGGGAGGCAGTCGCCCTCGCTCAGTTGGGATGGGCCGCCGAAGCTCAGGAGCGTCTCGATGAGGCACAGACATGGTTTGAACAGGCTTTGCCAATCGACCGGGAATTGGGCGATGAGGACCTAATCGGAACTACGACCGGCAAACTCGCAGAAATCTTGCAATACAGGGGAGATCTGTCAGGAGCGACACGAAGAAACGAGCAGGTATTAGCTATTGCCAAGGAAAGCGGCAATCTAGTTATGGAAACCAACGCGCTAAATAACCTCGTTGATCTGTACGTCACGCGAGGAGACCTGGCCACGGCCAAGGAGCTTTTGGCTCAGGCCAACGCGATATTCGCCAAAACTGAGGCGAAAAGAGGAACTGCTATTGCGTTGGAACATTGGGGGAGCATCCTGGCGGCTGAGAACAACCTTGAAGGCGCTCGCCAAAAGTACGAGGAGTCTCTGAAGATACTTACTCAGAATGATGAAAAGCAGTTCCTGCCATACTGCCAGATGTCTCTCGCAAATCTAGAAATTGAACAGGGACATACAAGTGACGCAGAGGCACTGCTCACGAAGGTCATCAGTAACTTTCATTCTCAACGAAATAGCAGCGATGAAGGTTGGGCCACACAAATTTATGCAAGGGCAGAATTGGAATCAGGGAATATTGCCGGTGCATTAGAAAATGCAAGAAAGGCGAAAGCACTATCTGCGCATGACTCGTCTCTTATTGGCTTAACTGCTCCCTTAATTCTTGCCCGCGTTGAGGGGCTCACCGGTAATCGGAAGGCAGCAGAAGCGGAGTTGAAGAAGATACTGAAGGTGGCAGAACGGCAAGGGAATGTCCCGTGGGCGTTCGATGCGCGTTTCGCGCTAGGCGAGATTGCGCTGAAATCGAAAGATCCGGAAGGGCGTAAAATTCTGAGTGGCTTGTCTAAAGATGCTGCATCTAAGGGCTTTCTGCTGGTTTCTAAAAAGGCTGATTCTCTACTGAGCAATCACTCAACGCCATAGCAGCCAACCTCAAGTACTTGCATGGATAAAGGGTTCGCGGGCCTTTAAGACTAGGGCAGGCTCTCCAACATCCTGATGAGTCGCGTTGTGGGAAGGGGAAGACGGGTTTCTCGGCGGATTGGGCCCACCCAGGAACTATCGAAGTTATACAGGCTTTGCCAAGAGTCTAGCGGGGGCTTAGCGCCCTTTAGCGCCCCTTGAAGTTTTTGTTATCGGATTGAAAAGAAGAAAGTAAGTTGGTGGAGCCGATGGGATTCGAACCCACGACCTCCTCGATGCCATCGAGGCGCGCTCCCAACTGCGCCACGGCCCCACCGGGGGTTACTCCGAAAGTTTATCATAGCGCGCCGAGAACATGCCTTCCTCTTGCCCGGTGTCGCCCTCCCCGTTTCTATGACATCAAGGAGAGTTTTGTTTCCGTCAAGTCCAGCTCGTGCTCGATCTTGCGAAGCACTTCGTCGTTGATGCGGCTCGCGCCACGCAGCTGCAAAGCGGTTTGCCGCTCTGCATCCAGTAAACTGCGGGAGAGCTCAAGATAGCGTGCGTAAGCATGACGATTTGCCGCCACTCCCTGATCGTCTTGGCCGGTCAGATTCGTCAGGCGATGCCTGTAGCGCTGTTCGATTTCGTCATAGATGGCGGCAAATTCGTCGCCATCTTTGCGCCTCGCTTGTTCGAGTTGCGCCAGCGCGGCTTGGATCATGGCCTGCCGCGCTTCGTCTTCCTCGTCTTTGTGGCCCGTCGCGCCCGCGAGTCCCAGCGCGCGGATCAGCGGCGGCAGCGTCAACCCCTGCAAAACCAGGGTTACCAGAATCACGCAGAACGTAAGGAAAACGATCAAATTCCGCTGCGGAAACGGAGACCCGTCCGCAAGCGTCTCGGGCAGCGAGAGCGCCGCTGCCAGCGCGAGCACTCCGCGCATTCCGGTCCAGCCGACTACAAAAACCTGCCGGGCCGGCGGGCGCTTTACGTTTTGATGCAGCAAGCGCCTGCGGATCAAATTAGCCAGATACGCGCCCGGGTAGATCCAAATCAGGCGCAGCAGGATCAGAATTCCGCTGAACAGCACGCCGTATTGCACCAGTTGGCGGAAGCTATATTCGCGAATCCCTGCGAGTACGAAGGGCAACTGCAAGCCGATCAGCATGAAGACCAGACCGTTCAGCACAAACGTCAGCGATTCCCATACCGCCCACGCCTGAATCCGGACACTTGCCGAAAAAAAGTGCGAGCTATGCCTGCTGAGGTACAAGCCGCACGTCACCACCGCGAGCACTCCGGAAGAGTGAATCGCTTCCGCCGCAAGATAAACGGCATAGGGAACCAGGATGCTCAGCGTGATCTCGATAGGGCCGTCGTCGATACGTTTGTGAATCGCTTCCACAATGACTCCCAAGAGCAGCCCAAGCGCCACTGCCGCGACGACTAAATAACTCAGTCGCAGAAGTCCGCTGCCGAGCGTCGGAGTCTCACCGGTCACGACCATCGCCACGCCGAACTCCAGCGCCAAAAGACCAGTCGCGTCATTCAGAAGGCTTTCGCCTTCCAGGACATCGACGATTCCCTGGGGCAGTCCTACGCGTTTGGCAATCGAGGTGGCCGCAATCGCGTCCGTGGTTGCCACCACCGCTCCCAGGACAAATCCAAGCCTCCAATCGAATCCCGCAAAGACCCACTTCGCCGTCCAGGCTACGCCCGCAACGGTAAATCCCACCAACCCAAAGGCCAGCAAGAAAATGCTTATAAAATTGAATTTGAATTCGCGCCAGGGAGTCAGCCACGCTGCGTTATAGAGAAGCGGCGGTAACACCACGAGAAAAACCACATCGGGATTCAAATTGATCTTCGGAATCCCCGGAATGAAACTGAGGAAAAGGCCAGCAATCACCAGCACAATCGGGTAGGGCGTCTGAAGTTTCCGCGCAAGCGCCGCAAACAGCACCACGAACACGAGCAGCAGCAAGAGCACCAGCTCCATCGCATGTATACCGCTGCCTTCCATGGCTCCTCCACAGGTGCGCTCGACCTCAAGATACCGCACCGCGCATTCGATTTCCTACCGCGATCTGCGAAAACTGGACTGCGCACACTTTGCAAACCAGATTGCTCATCCTTCTGGACGAGAAGCAACCCCGGCGCTATCCTGAAACTCATAACTCTTAGACCGCTGCATGCATCGAAAGGAATTAGAAGGGAATGCAACACGCCATCAGGACACAAATGAAGAGAGTATTTGCACCGACCGCGCTGATCTGCTTGGTTTTTTCAGCCGCGCTGTACCTGTCGCTCCCGCTAGCCGCGCAGCAGACGGGCCCGTTGCCCCCGCCTCCGTCCTACTCCGCCCCCGCTCCCTTGCCGCAGCCGGGCTCCGCGGCCGCGACCACGCCCCATCAGGCGACCACCGAATCTTCGCTTTCGACGGAGCCGCCCAAGGTCGCTCCCGATCAAATTGTTCAGAAGTTCGCCGAGCGCGAACTCGAGTTCAAAAAAGAGCGCGACAATTACACCTATACGCAGACCTTCGTGATTCAAACGATCGACGAATATTCGGGCCGGGCCGACGGCGAGTATCGCATGACCAGCGACATTCTTTTTACCCCCGCTGGTAAGCGCTATGAGCATGTAACTGACGCTCCCGCTCCGTCCCTCCAGCGCATCCAGATGTCGCAGCAGGATTTTGACGACCTCGAGCACGTCCAGCCGTTCGTGCTCACCACCGACGAAGTGCAGAAGTACGACGTCAAATACGTCGGCCAGCAGCAACTCGATGAAATCAATGCGTACGTCTTCGACGTCGGACCGAAAAAGATCGAGAAGAATCAGCGCTACTTCCAGGGCCGCATTTGGGTTGACCAAACCGACTACGGCATCATCAAGACCGACGGCAAAGCCGTCCCCGATATCAAGAAGCATGGACAGGAGAACGTCTTCCCGCGTTTCGAAACCTTCCGTGAGAATATTGAAGGCCACTACTGGTTTCCGACCTACACGCACTCTGAAGACACGCTGCAATTCAGCAGCGGCGGCGTGCGCATTCGCATGACCGTCCGTTACGAGAATTACAAGCGGTTCGGATCGATCATCAAGATCGGACCAGCCACGGAAGTTCCCAAGGACAAGCAGCCATAACGACTTACTAAAAATGGGGTGACGTAATCCTCCGGCTGTTGTTAACTTACCGAGAGGAATCGTTCGCTTGATCCCAACGCGCAAGCTCGTCCAGCGCATCCTGATCGCCATGGTTGCGGCACTCGCACTCGTTTACACCGCCGATTTTCTCTCCGTCCGCGTGCGCATGATGCACGCCAAACCCGGCGACCCCTTCGAAACCGTCACCGCGCTCCGCATCCTCGCCATCGGCGAAAAAGGGAACAAAACTGAATACAGCGTCGACCCGCTCCAGCCTCAGCAGACCGCCGAGTGCGTTCATGCACTATTCCCCCACAATGGCGACCCGCCGTGCTGGTACCTCAAACGAAAATTCGCGCAGCCAATTCCGATGTGATTTCCTTTTTTCGCCAAGACCTGGAGGGTGAGCAGGGAACTTTGAGGAATAACAATCGTTCGGAACTTCTCCAGTTGTTGTTCGTCTATTCGTGGCGCAACGCCACCATAGGGTCCACATGCATTGCGCGGCGCGCCGGGATGTAACAAGCCGCCAATGCCACGAGCAGAAGGAAACCGGCGATGACCGCAATCGTCAGCACGTCCGTACCGCTCGTGCCGAAAAGAAGGACGGACACAAATCGGGTCAGCGCTGAAGAAAACAGGACGCCCGCCACGATTCCCCAGATTGCCAGGCCGGCTCCGTAACCCAGAGTCAAACGCATCACGTCCCGCGGCTTCGCGCCGAGCGCCATGCGGATCCCGATCTCTCTCGTCCGTTGGCCCATCCACTGCGATACTACGGCGTAAAGACCCACTCCCGCGAGTATCAGAGCAAAAATACTGAAACTTCCCAGAATGCCCGCGGCCATCCGGGGCTGCCAGAGAGAGTCGCCCATCTGTTCCGACATTGTTTTCACTCCGAAGACCGGCAAATTTTGGTCCGCAGAATTCACGGCGCTGCGCACAGCTCCGACGAGATCCTCAGGTTCAGCCGTGGTGTGAACGACAAGCGTTTGCGTCCCACTATAGTTCTGGGACTCAGGCACATAAAGCAGGAGTGGGGCGTCGGCCACGAGGGAACGATATTTGGCGTCAGCAGAAACGCCGATAATCTCTATCAGCGGCCGAGGCGCTCCCTCCCAGGAGGGCCACTCAATGCGCTTGCCGACGGCATTTTCCTTCGGCCAAAGGCGTTGCGCCAGCCTCTGGCTCACGATCGCTACCAGCGGCGCTCCGGGCCTGTCCCGTTCCGTAAAATCTCTGCCCCGCAGAAGCGGAATCTCCATGGTCTTGAAGTAGTTTCGTGCGACAGTATTCATGTCGACTCGAATGCCCACCTCGAATTCGTGCCCGCGAACGTAATCCAAGGGTGGAACTTGTCCTTCGTAAAAAATGGAGACCCGGCCGCTCCAGTCCAGCGGCGGAACAGTGACTGCAAGGCTTGCGGATTCAATTCCGGGGATCCTTTCGATTCGCGCGAGGAGTTCTTCGTAAAACCGTTCTCCCTGCGTCTCCGAATATCCCTGGATGCTAGGAGAGAGGGACATCATCAGAATGTGGCTTGTCGCGAATCCTGGTCTCTGATTCACGATTTCCTGCATTCTCCGAAGAGTTACTCCTGCCACGATAAGCAGAACCAATGAGAGAGCGACCTGCGAAGAAACCAGCACGCTTCTCAATCGTGAGCGCCGTCCCGCTCCCGGCGTGTTGTCCTTCAGCGTGACGACCAAGTCGGGCTTTGAAGACTGCAGCGCGGGCGCGAGAGAGAACAGCACTCCCGTCAGTAAGGCCACCAACAGCGTAAATCCCAGTACTCGGGCATCAGGAGTGGTATCCACGTTGCGTAACGCATACGACGGTTGGCGAAAAGCAAGAATCAGGTTTCCCGCCCAGGGCGCCATCAACATTCCGAATGCACCCGCCAGCAAAGAAACCAGCAATCCTTCGGTCAGCAATTGCCGAATCAGCCGCCCACGGCCCGCTCCCAAAGCCAGCCGCACGGCAATTTCCCTGCGCCTCGAGTCCGCACGGGACAGCAACAAATTTGCCACGTTGCTGCAGGAGATCAGCAAGAGAATCCCTACCGATCCGATCAACAACCCAAAAAACTTTTCAAGTGCAGCACGGTCGTCAGGATCCATGCCAAAACTGGGGATCACGTCCACACTGCGATGCTCGTTCGACGCCGGGTAGGCCGCCGCAAGCCGCCCCGCGATGATTTGCATTTCACTGCGAGCCTCCACGACGCCGACGTTTCGTTTCAGCCGGCCAAAGATCTCAATCCATCCCGCATTCCGATTGTGCAGCACGCCGCGCGACATTCGTGGAATGGCCGTCGGTTGCATGGTAAGCGGCACCCAGACGTCTGTGGGCGATCCAATGGCAGTTCCCGAAAATTGTCGTGCGGCGACTCCTATCACGGTAAACCTGTGGCCATTCAGCAGAATATTCTTCCCGGTGACTTCCGGATCCGAACCAAACACTCTCTGCCAGAGCCCATAGCTCAGCACGGCGACCGGCGCTTCATCCTCCGTTTCCACATCTTCCGCTGCGACCAACCGGCCAAGAGCGGGGCTCACCCCCAGCACTGCGAAGTAGTTGCCAGAGACCAACTCGCCGTTGATTCGCTCCGTTGTGCCGTGGCTAAGTGTGAGAGCCGTGCGGCAGCGAGCGGCCAGTCCCATGAACGAATGATTCTGGTCGCGGTAATCAAGATAGTCCGGATAGCCAAACGCAAAATCCGGATTGTTTTTCTGGAGCCGCTCCAGGATGACGAGTCCGCCGGGATTCAACACGCCCGAGACCGGTCGAAGCAGCACGGCATTGATAACCGTGAACATCGCGGTGTTAGCGCCAATGCCCAGCGCTAGAGTCAGGACGCATACGACTGCAAATCCCGGACTCTTCCGCAATCCCCGCAAAGCATAACGAATGTCATGCAAGAATGTTTCGATTATTGCCACTCGCGCGCTCCCTGGACTACTCGTGGCGCAGCGCCACCATGGGGTCTACACGCATCGCGCGCCGCGCTGGCAAGAAAGACGCGCCCAGGGCCACAAGTGTTAACAAGCTCGCAACCCCCGCGAACGTCAGGGGATCCGTGGCGCTCACGCCAAACAGCAGGCTCTTCATCAGCCGGGTGAGTCCCAGCGCCGCCGCAATCCCGATCACGATTCCCAGAAGCGCAACTTTCGCTCCGTGACCCAGCACCAGCCGCAACACATCTCCGCGCTCCGCTCCAATCGCAATGCGAATACCCATCTCGCGAATCCGCTGGTTCACCGAATACGTCAGCATCCCATAGACACCCACTCCGGCGACCAGCAACGCCGCTCCCGCAAAAACGCCTAGCAGAATCATGTACAGCCGCCGCCGGGCCAGCGATTCGGAAAGCACTTGCGCCATCGTCTCCATCTTCGAAATCGCCTGATTCTTGTTCACCGCCCAAACCGCCGCCTTCACAGCGGGCAACAGACGCGACGGCTCGCCATCGCTGCGCACCACAATCGTGTTGAACAGTTCCGGAAACTGAAAGTGCGGCCAATAAATCATTGGCCCGACCGCCTCATCCAACCCGTTCGTCCTCACGTCGCCCACCACGCCCACGATCTCGCCCGTCAGCGGAGGTCCCCAGTCCTTCATCGTGACGTGCTGCCCAATCGGGTTGTCGTTCGGCCAATATTGCCTCGCCATCGTCTGGTTGATTACCATCACCCGCCGCGCCGTCGAATTGTCGGCTTCTGTGAATTCGCGCCCCGCAAGCAATGGGATTCCCATGGTCCGAAAATAGTCGGCGTCCGCGGAGCGAATGTCAGCGGAGGGCTCGTCGTTCGCCGGAGGCAGCGGCCGCCCTTCTATTGTGAAATCCGTGCTCGCTCCCCCGGTAATCGGCAACGCCGTCACCAATCCCGCTGAGCGCACGCCCGGAATGCTCCGCACGTTCTCAAGCATCTGTCGAAGAACGAGCGCGCCTCTTACATCTCCCTCCGGGTATTCCGTCGGCGAAAAAAACAATTGCACCGCCAGCACGCCACTTGGATTAAATCCCGGATTCACCCGCAACAATCGCACAAAACTATTCCCGAGCAGTCCAGCTCCCACGAGCAACACTACCGCCAGCGCAAACTGCGGCACGATCAGCGCTCGGCTTGTTCCCCGCCGGCTCGCGCCCAACGAGACACCCGCTCCTTCTTTCAGCGACGTATTCAAATCCGCCTTTGTTCCCGAAAGTGCGGGAGCCAATCCAAAGAGCAATCCAGAAAGCCACGAAACGAGCAGCGTGAATCCCAGCACCCGCCAATCGATGCTGATTTCGCCAAATCTCGGCAGGTCTTGCGAATCAAGCGCCGCTATGAATTGCAAACTCCATGCCGCAATACCGAGGCCCACGAGCGCGCCCAGCATCGCTAAAACGAAGCTCTCCGTCAGCAACTGCCGCACCAGCCGCAAACGTCCCGCCCCCAGCGCCGTGCGGAGCGAAAACTCCTTTTCCCGCGCCGCGCCGCGCGCCAACAGCAGATTCGCCAGGTTCGCGCATGACATCACCAGCAAAAGCCCCACTGCAAAAACCAAAACCACCAGCGCCGGCTGCACCGGCTCGACCATGCTTTTCTTCAAGGAAACCGTAGCTAGGACCATATCCGGGTCTTCGCTCGCGTTCTGTTTTTCGATTCGCTCTCCAATCGCCGCTATCTCCGCCTGCGCATTCGCAATCGTCCGGCCGGCTCTTAAATCAGCAACCATCGTCAACAAATGCGCGCGCCGGTTGTCGCGAAACTGGCCGTGTGGCACCAGCGGGCACCATACTTCTGATTTTTCCGGATAGTCGAACCCGCGCGGCATCACTCCGAGGACGCGATAATTCTCTGCGTTTATCTGTAACGTTTTTCCTACGACTCCGCGGTCCGCTCCGAACCGCCGCTGCCACAGCGCATAACTCAACACTGCGACGTGATTGTCTCCGCCCGGTGCGTCATCCTCAGGCGCGATCATTCTGCCCGCAGAGGGCTTGCTTCCCAGCGCCGCAAAAAAGTTTCCTGAAACCAGCGCGCCCGCAACCTGCTCTGGCTCGCCGTCGCTCGTTAAATTGAAACTCCACTCCCGGAACGCCGAGATGTTCTCAACGGTGCCCGCCGCGCGCTCCAGATCATTAAAATTCGCGTACGTCGCATTCCCAAAGTTCCCGCAAAGCCCACAGCCATTTCCCGGATGCCTTTCTCCAATGCGCACAAGGCGGTCGTGGTTCGGATAGGGAAGGGAACGAATCAAAACACCATTGACTACACTGAAAATCGCCGTGCTCGCCCCGATGCCGAGCCCCAGCGTCAGTATGCACACAAGTGTGAACCCCGGGCTCTTACGCAAAGTTCGCAGCGCATAGCGGACGTCTTGAAAAAAACTCTCCACCGCTATCCAGCCGTGAAGTTCGCGGTGCGTCTCTCGAAGCTGAGTAATTCCTCCAAGTCTCACGCGTGCGGCCCGCCTCGCTTCCCCGGGTGTCATGCCCCGTGAGATATTTTCTTCAGTGAGCAGCGCCAGGTGTTCTTCGAGCTCCCGCGTGAATTCTTCGTCCGCGCGCCGCGTCGAAATGCAGCCGCGAATTCTTACGCCGAGAGTTCTAGCCCAAGCAAACATGCCCTCATCCACGCTCCGCAATCCGCAGCACCCGACCAATCACACCGCTGATCCGCTCCCAATTCTCTGCCTCAGAAGCTAGCCGCTTCCGGCCGGCCCGCGTAATCGAATAGAATTTCGCCTTGCGATTGTTTTCCGACGCCCCCCACGCTCCGGAAATCCACCCGCGCTGCAGCAAGCGCACCAGCGACGCGTAAATCGTCCCCTGATTAATCTGCAGCGCCTCTTCGCTGATCTGCTCGATGCGCCGCGCGATCCCGTAGCCATGCAGCGGCCCCATCGCATCGAGTGTCTTCAGCACCATCAGATCCAGCGTCCCCTGCAGAATCTCGGATTTTCCTTCACCCATGCATCCTCCTGTGGCTCGCCCACAGGAGTATTCCAGTCCTCCTGTGGCATGTCAACAGGAAAAGCCCGCTGTCCCCGTTTCTCCCCTTCCGCTCTCTGTGCTCTGATCGCCGGTACGTAGCGCGCACAAAACAGTCTTGCGGCTTGGCAGTACCCGCGGATTGAAATAACATACTTCTCAGGTCCAGTTTGTCTTGCATGCTGTCTTTCAGCGGGGGCTTCGCCACGCAGCCGACTCAAGCGTGCGAAGTGGAGAGTGATGCGCCCAGGTCACCGAATTCTACCCGTCGTGTGTTTGTTTGTGGCCGGTGCCATGTTCTTGATGGCCCACTCGGCCATCGCGCACGCCATTCTTTTGGAATCCAGTCCAGCCATCAACGGCACGGTCGCCGGGCCAGGCATCCCCATCAAGCTGCGCTTCAACGTTCGCATCGATGCGACCCGCTCCCGCCTGACGCTCGTCAAGCCCGACGCTTCCACGCAATCCCTTGCGATCAACAAAGACGTCTCTGCCGACACACTGGCGTCACAAGCCCAAGGCTTGAACCCCGGCGAATACCGCATCCGCTGGCAAGTCCTGGCTTCCGACGGCCACATCACCCGCGGCGAAATCCCCTTTCAAGTCACGCAGCCCTGATACCCGCTCATGGCTCGTCTCCTGCAAATCTTCGGCTTCCTCTCCGTCCTCTTCCGCGGCGCCACGCTAAGTTTTGAATCGCTCACCATCGGAGGCATCGTCTTTCTAAATCTCGTGGCGCGCTGCACGAACGAGCAATCGCAGGAAATCAACCAAGCGTGCCTTTGCTGGATTCGCCGCGCAGCCGTGGCGTTGGCCGTCATGCAGTTGGCGTACATTCTCGCGAGCACTCTGATCTTGATGCAGTCCGCGGACATGACCCTCGGCGACGTCAGCGGCGCGAATTTCGTTCTCGCCGGCATTCTCGCCATCGCCTCGGCGTTGACCATCGCCGCTCTCGCTGGCCCTCAATCAAAAAAGTACGCCGTCCTGTTCCTACCCGCCGCACTCATCCTCATCTCCTCCGTGATGACCAGCCACGCCATGGCTCGCCTCGATTACCGAGTCCCACTCGCCATCGTCACCGCACTCCATCAGGGTGCCACGGCCACGTGGCTCGGAGGTCTGTTCTATCTTCTAATCTCCATTCCACGCTCTCCGGATAACCAGTTCGCGCGCCAACTCATCGCGCGTTTTTCAAAACTAGCATTGGTCAGTGTGGTAGTTTTGGCCGCCGCAGGATTCACACTCGGATTTGCTTACGTAGGTTCGCTCGATGCCATCTACGGCACTTCCTACGGCATCATGGTCGCCACAAAAGTCGTCCTCTTCGGCACCCTTCTTCTCCTCGGCGCTCTAAATTTTCAAATCGCCCGCTCACCCTCCGGCGGCGCCGTAATCGCCAGCCTAAAACGCTTCGGTGAAGCCGAAATCGGCATCGGCATCACTGTGATACTGACCGCCGCGTCTCTAACCTCTCTTCCGCCAGCCGTCGATCTGAAAACGGACCGCGTCTCGGCCCAGCAAATCTCCGCTCGTTTGTCGCCGCAAGTTCCGCGCCTCGCCAGCCCGGCCATACAGGACCTCCCCGAAGACGTTTACGCCGCCGAAGTGAAAGCCTTCGACGCAGGCACGCTCTCCTCCGCCTCGTTTGTCCCCGGCCAAGCTGGTACGCGCCCCAATACGCCGGCTGAAAAATCCTGGTCCGAATACAACCACCACTGGGCAGGCTTGATCGTTCTGTCCATCGGGCTTCTAGCTTTTCTCGCCCAAACAAAGCATTTCCCCTGGGCCCGAAACTGGCCTCTCCTCTTCCTCGGCCTCTCTCTGTTTCTTTTCTTAAGAAGCGATCCCGAGACTTGGCCTCTCGGCCCCAACGGTTTTTGGGTCACGCTCCAGGATCCAGAAGTCCTTCTTCACCGAATCTTCGTGCTGCTAGTCATTGGCCTGGCCATCTTCGAATGGCGCGTGCAAACCGGCCGTGTCGCCACCCTGCGTGCGCGCTTGATTTTTCCCGCGCTAGTGGCTGTCGCCAGCGCTCTCCTTCTCACTCACTCCCACAGTCTCGGCAACATAAAAGAAGAAGTCCTCGCCGAACTGAGCCACGCCCCGCTTGCCGTCTTAGGCATCGTCGCCGGGTGGTCCCGCTGGCTCGAACTTCGTCTCCCCTCGGAAGATAAGGTACGCGACAGGATGGCCTGGCTCTGGCCCACCTGCCTGGTCCTTATTGGCCTTCTTCTCTTGAATTACCGCGAAATGTAGTCACCGCAGCGAACATCCCGTAGGGGAACGGCAGGCCGTGCCCGTCTTTCTTTTTCTTTCTTTCTTTCTCTGCTCCTCTGCTTCTTTCCGTCTTTACGTCATTATTTCTTTACTTCATCACTTCTCCCGCTCAACCCGCCTCTTCCGCTCGAAACTCTCCCTCCCATCGCGCAATCACCACGCAAGCCACGCAATTCCCCAGCACCGTAACCACGGTGCGTCCCATGTCCATCAGCTGATCTATCGCAAAAAGCAAAAACAAAGGCTCCATCGGCAAATGAAACGAAGTAGCCGCTCCGAATACGATCAGCAGAGAACCCCGCGCCACACCCGCCGTCCCTTTGCTGCTGATGATCAGCGTGAGCATCATCATCACTTGCTGTCCCACTGAAAGGTGCATCCCCGCCGCCTGCGCCACAAATATCAGCGCCAGCGACTGGTAAATCGCCGCTCCATCCATATTGAAGCTGTAGCCCGTGGGCAAAACGAAGGCCACCGTTTCCCGTGGCACCCCAAACGATTCCATCTCCTCCATCGCGCGCGGCAAAGTCGCTTCGGAACTGGCAGTAGCGAAAGCAATCGTCAGCGGCTCAGTCACCGCGTGCAGAAATCGCTTGATAGGGATCCGCGCCAGCAGCGCAATCGGAAACAGCACGCACACCACAAAAAAAAGCAGCGCCGCATACATCGTCCCTAACAGCTTGAGCAGCGGCAACATCACTCCCAGCCCAAGGTGCCCGATCGTGTAAGCCACCGATCCAAACACGCCAATCGGCGCCGCATACATCACGAGGTTCGTGAACTTGAACATCGTCTCAGAAAGGCTTCCGGCAAACTCCAGCATCGGCCGCCGCTTCGGCTCCGGCACCAGAATCAGCGCCATGGCAAACAGCACGCTGAACACCACCACCTGCAATATCTGGCCATCCGCTGCAGACTTCGCGATGCTCTCCGGAAAAATGTCGGTGATGATTTGCGTCGCCGTGTGCGGCACGACGCTAACCGTTTCACCCGCCGCCGCAGCCGGCAAGCTCACGCCATAGCCCGCGCGGCTCAGGTTGATCGCCGCCAACCCGATCAGCATCGCAATCGTCGAGACCACCTCGAAGTACACCAGCGACTTAACCGCCAGCCGCCCCACTTTCTTCAAATCCGCGTGCCCTGCAATCCCCACAACCAAAGTTCCAAAAAGCAGCGGCGCAATAATCACCTTGATCAACCGCAGAAAAATCGTGCCCAGCACCTGCAATTTGACTGCAACGCCCGGCCAGTCGTGCCCCAATTCCGCGCCCGCCAATAATCCAACAAAAATCCACCCCGTCAGTGACCGCCGCGACGTGGCATATGCCGCAATCAAGCCGATAGCCAGCCACCGCAAAATCAACGGCAGGGGCGCGACCAGCGACATCACGCTCAAGCTCGCCAGAAGCGACGCCGCAATCGCCAGCGCCGCCGCAAACAAAACCGCTCCCAGAAGTCTGTTCTTCATTTGTTCTTCATCGGCCCCAACTCAAGTTTCTCATTGGCCGCGAACGGTATGCTGGATACGCCAGCCTGTCAATCCCCATCGCCCTTGCACCGAAGTCCTTTGTAGGGGCGCAGCATGCTGCGCCCCAGCTTGCCCAGGCGTACGGCTCAAGCTTCCTTTTCTGCACCTCTTTATTCGTAGGCAACCCGCCCGCGCCCGTTTGATTCTGAGTGCCATAACAGCTGTCCCTTGGGGTTTATTAGCAACGAGTCTCGGGTCAAGGGAACTGCGCGATCGGTGCGTCGCGTCCCTTAGAACGCTTTGCGAGCGAGGTGTCCTTATGCGAATGCGGCGCGTGTGCTGGACCATCCTTCCCGGTCTTCTTTGTTTCGCTCTTCTTCCCGCGAGACCCGCCATCGCGCAAGATCAGCAGCCCGCTCAAAACCAAAACCCCTCGCCCAAACCTCAATCCGCAAAAGCCCGCAAACAGCAAGCCCGCAAACTAGCCAAGGAAAGCGCTCCCTACAACACTTGGCTCACCGAGGAAGTGGTCTACATCATCACCAAGGAAGAACGCGACGCTTTCCTCCCCCTCACCACCAACGAGGAGCGCGAGCAGTTCATCGAAGAATTCTGGCGCCGGCGCAATCCCGATCCCGACTCCCCCGATAACGTCGCGCGCGAAGAGCACTATCGCCGCATCGCCTACGCCAACGAACGCTTCTCCTCCGGCGTCCCCGGTTGGAAAACCGATCGCGGCCACATCTATATCCTCTGGGGCCCGCCCGACGAAATCGAGTCCCACCCCGCGGGCGGCGCCTACCAACGTCCGTCCGAACAAGGCGGTGGACAGACCGAAACCTATCCCTGGGAACTCTGGCGCTACCGCCACCTCGAAGACATCGGCGAAAACATCGAAATCGAATTCGTCGACCCGAGCGGGTCCGGCGAATATCACATCACCATGGACCCCGGCGAAAAAGACGCGCTAGCGAAAGTCCCAGGCGCCGGCCTCAGCACCTGTGAAGCACTCGGCCTTTGTTCCAAAGCCCAGCGCTTCACCAACACCAACGGCACCACTCTCCCCGTCTCCATGGGCGGCCTGTCAGCCGGCATGAACGAGTTCGACAACCTCGATCGTTTTGTCAAAGTCCAGCGCCCGCCCGAACATTTCAATGACCTCGCCGCCATGGTCACGGTGACGATTCTCCGCAACCAAATTCACATGGACTACCGCTTTGACTTCCTCCGCGTCACCCGCGATTCCGTTCTCGTCCCAATCACTCTACAAGTCGCCAATCGCGACCTCAGCTTCAAAGGAAAAGACGGCGTCCAATCCGCGGTCCTCAATCTCTACGGCCGCATCACCACGCTCAGCGGCCGCGTTGTCCAAACCTTCGAAAATGTCGTCACCTGCGATTTCCCTGACTCTCTCTTTCAGTCCTCCGTAAACCTCTCCTCCATCTACCAGAAATCCGTCCCGCTGCGCTCCGGCCTCTATCGCCTCGACGTTGTCCTCAAAGACGCGCAAAGCGGCAACGTCGGCACTATCAACGCCCCGCTCCGCGTGCCCCTCTACGAAGAAGAATCCCTCGACGCCAGCACCCTCATCCTCGCCGACCAAATCCGCCCCGTCCCCACCGCCCAAATCGGCCAAGGCTCCTTCGTCCTGGACTCCTACAAAGTCCGCCCGCGCATCAACCCCGAATTCTCCCCCGCCGATAAAATGGGCATCTTCCTCCAGCTCTACAACCTAAAACTCGACGCCCAATCCCACAAAACAAATATCTCCGTCGCCTATCGCATCCTAAAAGACCACCAACAAGTCTGGAAGCAAGACGAATCCTCCGAACAACTCCAGCAGTCCCGCGAACAAATCACCCTCGAACGCAACCTGCCCCTCTCCTCCCTCGCCCCCGGCCATTACACTCTCGAAATCTTCGCCCTCGACCTTCTCACCAATCAAACCGTCACCCGCACTGCCGACTTCACTGTCAAGCCCCCACCCACCCCCAAGCCGACCACGTGAGCTAGCCTCGCGGCATAGAGTCTCGCCGCCGCATCTATTACTGTTACAAAACTCTATCGCGAACTCCTCATGAATAAGTTTTCTTGACTGAGTACGTCAGTCCTCGACGCATGAATGAAGTCAACGGATCTCCCGCCCGTCAATGCCCTCCGCAATTTAATTAAGCTCTAGGGAATTTTTTGTTCAGCTACCAGGTCTAGACAGTCGCGGGTGGCTAAGAGCGTGAACGCTTTATCGCACGCCGGCGCGACGCATTTTAAGAAAGAAAGAGAGTGGAATAACTCTGATGGCAAAATATTTGATCACGCTGATGCTTGTTTTTTGCGCGAGTCTTTCAATGCTGGTAAGCAGCTCTTATGCTGCTTCGCTCGACGATGATAAGCAAAACTCACAGCACTCGGCGCCTGATTCGGTCAACCCGGTTGTCCAGTGGAACAGAACCCTTCTGGCGATTGTTCGCACTGCTGGTGCGCAGCCGGCAACCGTACACACTACTCGCAGCTTTGCGATCATGCACGCCGCGATCTACGACGCCGTAAATGCCATCGACAATACTCATAAACCCTATTTAGTTCGCCTTACCGCTGTATCTCGGTTTGCCTCTCAAGACGCTGCCGCAGCTTCAGCCGCTCACGAAGTTCTCGTCGCGTTATATCCGAGCTTTCAATCGTTGCTTGACGGCCAACTTCAGCAGTCCCTGGCGTCCATTCCCGATGGCCAAGACAAGGCAGAAGGCATCGCGATAGGAAAGACTATCGCCGATCAAATCCTGGCCCTGCGAAGCAACGACGGATCCAGCGCTCCGCCCATTCCCTTTGTTTTCGGAACCGCCCCAGGCGATTACCAGTCAACGCCGCCTAATTTCCCGAAACAGCCTCAGTTCACGCATTGGTCCCATGTCACGCCCTTCGCGCTGGAGCGTGCCAATCAGTTTCGCCCCGGCCCTCCGCCCGCGCTGATCAGTGACGCGTATAGCGATGTTTTCAACGAAGTGAAATCACTGGGGATCGCTAACGGTACAAGCGCCACTCCGGATCAGGCTATGACTGGGCATTTTTGGAATGGAGCCATTCAAAACTATTGGAACGAAATTACTCAAACCGCGGCTCTTCAGCATGGGCTGACAACGGCGCAAAGCGCCCGCGTTTTTGCGCTGCTAAACTTGGCGTTTGCCGATGGAGTGATCGCTTTCTACGACGCCAAATACACCTATAACTTCTGGCGTCCCGTCACAGCAATTCGCGAGGCTGGAACCGACCCCAACCCCGAAACGCTAGCTGACCCCAACTGGCTTCCTCAGGTCGGAAACACAACGCCGGATCCTTCCTACCCCGGCGCACACGCGGTCATCAGCGCTGCTGGAGCATCCGTGCTGATTTCCTTCTTTGGCAAGGACCATTTCGATTTCACCGTTACGTCCGAAGTTATGCCTGGAGTAACTCGCTCTTTTAAGAGCTTTTCCGCCGCTGATGAAGAGGCAACGTTGAGCCGAATTTTTGCCGGAGTGCACTTCCGCTCGGATTTGACCACCGGTCAAACGCTGGGCCGAAAGGTGGCAGATTTCGTCCTCGATAACTTCCTTACTCCTGCTCACGATAGAAACGATTCCGACGACGATAGATGAGCAGCACTTCGCCAGCATTCGGGGCGGGGGGCCCGGAATGAGGAGGAGCGCTTTTTGTGCGCATGAGGTTCATGGAGAGAAGATCACTGCGGCGCTCTACGTGAGAGTATAGATTGGCGGTGGGTGCTCCAGGTTCGTTTTCTGAACCTGGGTCTTGGGCTTGAGATTTCCGGGTGTCGCACCCGCCGGTCTCGAGATGCCGCCTGCACTCATCCCCGGGCGAACTAATCGAGCAAAAGTACTATCATTCGATCTCAGATTAGTACCGGAGTAAGGCTATCAAATCCCTTTCTCGGCGCCCTTTTAACCTGAACGATACGTTCTAGGAGGGTGCGTCAAATGGTGCAATTACACACCGATGCGATTGCCGCCGTGAATGAACTAATAGAGGGTGCATCTATGCGCCTGCGCGGTCTGCACTCAAGTTCCCTGGAATGGCAAAGGTTCAATACTGAACTCGAAGCTTATGGACGTGTGTTGGATGTTCTGCTGCAATTGAACGAGAAGCGGTCGGTGGAACTTCAGGCCGTTCAACCCTTCGTTACCACGAACTAAGCCGGGTGCCACTCACGCCAGTCTTGCGTCTGCGGGTTTAGATCTCACCACGACCACGGTGAGAACGTCATTGCCAACCGTTCCCGAATCTATATCGAAGTGCTGTCTTGACAAATAGCTACTCTTCGCGTATACTTTCCCTTGTAGATTAGTGGGTCTTCTCCCCGTAACGCCAGCGTCTCGCTGGCGTTTTTGCTTTCTGGAGACTGCCCTTACGCCCTAACTCCTTTATTCGCAACACCTACAGAACGCATGGCGCATTTTGCACAACTTTAGTTCAAATTAGCGCAAACAAGTTATTTAGAATCAACACTTGCAAAAGTGCATCAAAACAAATGACTTGAACTGTCTTTAGAATCAACACTTACGCAAAAACCCAGGGGGCGGCCATCGCTAACCTTGCAAAATGCACGGCTGACACATTTTCCGTCGGAGCCAGCCTGAGCTGCAAGGCAGTATCGCGACAAGCAGACCGATCTGGTACATCCGTGTCCACAACGGAACAGACACGAAGCTTCGCAGCGTCTAGTATCCTGCTGAGGTGTTCACATGCAACCTCAACCGCCGAAAAAAGTGGCCCGAGTAAACAGAATCGAAGGGTCTATCGTCCTGTATCGCTCGGCGCCGAGAAGTCAGTTCAAAGCACAAACGTCGCTCCTCCGGGCGGAGTCGTGGTCGAATATGGTCTTCGGGGTCCCGCTCTTTCTAAGGACACTCCTTCGTCTTGTTTTTTTCTGTCTTCATCAGCATAAAGGTCCTCCGGTAACACTGCGCGAGTCAGTCCCATCCAACCTTTCCGGATGCCGAACGGTTTATGGCCGAGGAGCCTACATCACTTGCTTGGATTGCGGTCAAAAATTCGCTTACGACCACAGGACCGGCCGCCTGGTGGATTTCTGGGGCGTCTATGATGCAGAAGCACTGGCAGGAGTTCGCCGGAGAGTTGCTGGATTCTTTTCGCCACTCCGAGGTCTCGCCGCAAGGGTCGGCTTGAATTTGAGGAATTCGATGAGTGAGCTTGCCAAGTCCGTGCACCACCTCGGAATTTTGACGAAGAGCCAAGAAGCTAAGTCTCGACGCTAGATTTCCCGTAAAATGGGTACCTCGGTCATCCCCAAACCAAACGCCGATCCGATCAAAAAGCATCTAGACTTCAAGTAAGGTATTTAAGAAATGTGACGATCCGAGCGTCGCCGCGTGCCGCACAGGCCGGTTTTGAGTATGGGAGCCACGGTGGCCGGGTGAAATATTTGGGGTCCGCCCCTCGTCTATATCCGTAAGAAGACCCAATGCCCTATTCCCCCGTACTGATGGTTCATATTTGCGCTGGGACCGCAGGGTTGCTTTCCGGGACCGCTGCAATGATCTTCCGCAAAGGTTCCCCCCGCCATGTGCTGGCGGGAAGGATCTTTGTCGTTTCCATGCTCACCATGGGCGTCTTCGCGGTGTACCTTGCCATCACGAGGCATCAACCAAATAACGTCGGCGGCGGGATTATGACCGTTTATCTGATCGGAACGGCGTGGCTGACCGCCAGGCGCAAAGAGGGCGAAACGAGCCGTCTGGATTGGGTTGTACTCCTGATTCCCTTAACGCTCGGTATGCTCACCTGGATGAATGGTATTCAAGTCGTGCGGAGCGGCGCGAGCTCACAAGACGGAGTTCCTGTCGGAATGACCTTTTTCATGGGTTCGGTACTGCTGCTGGCAGCCGCGGGCGACGGCCGCATGCTCTTGCGAGGCGGCCTTTTTGGAACAAAGCGCATCGCGCGGCATCTCTGGCGTATGTGCTTTGGGTTGTTCATCGCAGCAGGGTCATTTTTCATGGGACCCTCAAACCGCCCACTGAGATTGCTTTCCGCAGTGGGGCTCGGGCGGCATCTATCCCCGGCTTTATTCAGCACAAGCCTGTATTTAATCCTCACTATACTTCCACTGATTTTGCTGATTTTCTGGCTAGTCCGAATCCGCTTCACAAATGCATACAAGGCAAAGCCGATACAACTTGCATCTACAAGCCATGATTAACGCGGTAGCCAGACATCTTCGACTACTCCTCTTCACTTCCGAGCGCGCTTAGATTTCGAGACTTTCTATAGACTATTCGTCACGTCCGGTGCCTGCGCACGCCCGGGCGCGATCGCGGAGCAGTTCCCGCTCTCGGGCGTTACGTGTGAGCGCAGCCGCACGCTCGAACTCGGAGCGGGCCTCATCAAAGCGACCGAGCTTTTTCAGCAGATCGCCGCGCACGCTCGGCAAAAGGTGGTAGCCCGCGAGTGACGCCTCCGCCGTCAGCGCGTCCACAAGCTCGAGGCCCGCAGCCGGGCCGAACGCCATTGCGACGGCGACGGCGCGATTCAACTCCACGACGGGAGACGGTGCGACCTGCGCAAGCGCATCGTAGAGAGACACGATGCGTGCCCAGTCCGTTTCTTCCGGCGTAACCGCGCGCGCGTGACAAGCAGTAATCGCAGCCTGGAGCGCGTACCAACCCTGCCTGCCGCCGAGCCTCTCGGCCCGATCGAGCGCTGCGAGACCACGACGGATCAGAAGTTGGTCCCACTGCGCGCGGTTTTGTTCGAGCAGCAGGATGGGCTCTCCCGATGAGCGCACGCGCGCCCTCGAGCGTGACGACTGAATCTCCATCAGCGCGACGAGCCCATGGGCCTCGGGCTCCTTCGGAGCAAGCTCGGCCAGGATGCGGCCGAGACGGAGCGCGTCCTCGCAGAGCGCAGGCCGCATCCAGTCGTCACCTGCCGTAGCAGAGTAACCTTCGTTGAAGATAAGGTAGATGACCTCAAGCACCGAAGACAAACGGGCGGAGAGCTCGGCGCCGCGAGGGACCTCGAAGGGCACTCCCGCTTCGGCAAGGGTTCTCTTGGCCCGGACGATTCTCTGTGCGACGGTCGGCTCCGGAACGAGAAACGCGCGCGCGATCTCGTCTGTCGTCAGACCACCAAGCAAGCGCAGCGTAAGCGCGACGCGCGCCTCGGTCGAGAGCACGGGGTGACAGGATATGAATACGAGACGAAGTAGGTCATCGCCAACATTATCGTCAAGCGCGGCATCAAAATCCGCCACAACCAGCTCCTGCTGGGCCTGGAGCTCGCGGCCAAGCTCTTCGTGCTTGCGCTCGAGCAGCTTGCTTCGGCGGAAATGGTCGATGGCACGATGCTTCGCGGCGGCCATCAGCCAGGCGCCCGGATTGTCCGGGATGCCCGATTCCGGCCATTGCTGGAGTGCGGCGACCAGAGCGTCCTGCGCGAGTTCTTCGGCGAGACCGACGTCGCGGACGATGCGCGCGAGACCGGCAATGATTCTGGCGGACTCGATTCTCCAAACCGCTTCGATCGCGCGATGGGTATCCGTAGCCGTCACGGCTACCCATCACACCATCTTCATTCCACCTGTGCAAGGTCCCCTTCCAAGGACAAGGGGCACGCGGGGACTAGGAGTTGGCGGCTGCCTCGGTGCAGGTGCCCGCTTCGTATATTTGGCGAAGCTCGCACTCACCGTCACCCACGACCTTGAGGAAGTCCTTGGCCAATTGGATGGCTTCTTCTTTAGATTTTACCTGGAGGATAGCGAAACCGCCGACGAGTTCTTTGGCCTCGGTGAAGGGACCGTCAGTTACAGTGTGCTTGCCGTTAGAAAAGCGAACGCGGGCTCCCATCGCGCTGGGCAGGCAGCCTTCCGTCGCAACCAACCAGCCAGCTTTCATGCCCTCCTCGACCAACTTGCCCATTTTGGTCATTTCCTCTTGTGAAGGGAGAACGCCTGTTTCCGCGTGCTTATACAAGCTTATGAATTTCATGATCGCCTCTCCTTGTAATTGGTTTGCATCTATTCTTACTCCAATTGTTGAGTTCGGCGGTCCATTGCCGGTACTCAGGAACGGGTGTGAATTCCCGCTCTACTACTGCGTCGAACGTGTGCCTGCAAAATCGACACGCCCCAAAAAATTTCTTGGCCGGCACGCCATCGGCTCTCTTTCGATCCCGCCGCCCACATTTTGAAAGCATTCCATAGTTATGACCAGATTACCGGGCGAAATCGGCCGCTTCCAGCACCGGCCGAATCTCAACCTCGGTTTCAGCGTCGAACGGGGCGCGCTTGAGCCATTCCACGGCCTCCTCCACGGACTTCACCTGCCACAACCAATAGCCACCCACGAGTTCTTTGGTCTCGCTGAAGGGGCCGTCGATCACGGTGCGCTTCTGTCCCGAAAACCTCACGCGCTTGCCCTTCGAACTGGAACGCAGTCCGTCGGCTCCCAAAAACACGCCCGCCTTCATCAATTCCTGGTTGAATTTGCCCATCTCAGCGAGGAGTTTCTCGCTCGGCATGACGCCCGCCTCAGAGTCCTTGTTGGCTTTCACGATTACCATAACTCGCATCGTTGATTCTCCTTTGGGTTTACTTTCGGAGCTGCGCCGGCCAGTCTAGACCAGCTAAACACTAGCTCTACTTACACGTCGAACCACAGGCAGCAAGATCGACACGGGTGAAGTAACTTTGACTTAGTGGTCTTGGCAGAGCCAAACAGCCTACGCACCGGCTGCCGATACCTGCTCGACGGATTGCTCCGCTGGCGCCAGCGCGAGCAGCGCGACACCAATCACAACGAGTACGCCTGACCCAATCAAAAACCCTATCTTTTCACTCGGAACCTGGAATCCCAAGGTCGACATCACAACCGCGTGAGCGAAGCTCGACCACGCCGCAAACGCAATCAGGCTGCGATGCGCCGACGGCTTACGCGCGGCCACCAGCAGGAATACACCCAGCGTGAAGTACAGGCTCATCATCATCATGTCGCCCATATCATCCGATGGACTTGGATGCCACAGAGACATCGCCAGCGGATAAATCGTCGCCACAAAAAGCAATCCCACCAGCACTAACACAACCTTTAGCGCCCGTTCTCGAATCATGGTGCCCTCCCGCTAAATCCTATACATTGAAAAGACGCCCAAGGTCGGTCTCCGATTAACGCGGTGCATTCAATAGGTCGATGCAACACCATCTAACTGTTGTGTTGAAGGGTGGTGTGTATGATCGAACGGAAACGAACGAGACTTTCTCCCACGGAGAAGAACGAGATTTGGGGGCGCTGGAAGGCCGGGCAGTCCATGCATGAGATTGGGCGCGCTTATGGCAGGCCCCATCCCACCATTCGCAAGCTGTTGTTGCCACGTGGAGGCATCGCTCCCATTGCGCGTCGTCGCTCGCGGCTAGCACTCACCCTCGCTGAGCGAGAAGATATTTCGCGAGGGATCGCTTCCGACTCGTCGATTCGCGAGATCGCCCGTGGTCTGAGTCGTGCCACCTCGACCGTGAGCCGAGAGATCGTACGCCATGGCGGCCGTCCTGCTTATCGTGCCCATGATGCGGACGGACAAGCTTGGCAATCGGCTTTGCGACCCAAGCGCTGCTTGCTGGCCAGGAACCGCAAGTTGCGAGATATCGTTGCGAGTAAACTGATTTTGGACTGGTCGCCCGAGCAGATTTCCGGGTGGTTGAAGAATCGGTATCCCAACGACGAGAGCATGCGCGTGTCTCACGAGACCATCTACCGTAGTCTGTTCGTTCAAGCGCGTGGGGTATTGAAAAAAGAGCTTATGGACCACTTGCGATCGAAGCGGCGCATGCGTCGCTCGCGCCATTTCAGCGAGCATGGACATTCACGGGGGCAGATCGTCGATGCCATCTCGATCCGCGAACGGCCAGCGGAGGCGGAAGACCGAGCGATCCCTGGCCACTGGGAAGGCGATCTGCTGGCCGGAGGAAAGAACAGCTACATTGCAACGCTGGTGGAGCGGCATTCACGCTTTCTCGTGCTGATCAAGGTGCGGAGCAAAGATACGGCGGTGGTCGTGGCGGCATTGAGCAAACACGTTCGTAAACTTCCGGCGACCTTGCGCCGCTCGCTGACCTGGGATCGCGGGTTGGAGATGGCCAAGCACAAGGAGTTTACGGTAGCCACGAATGTGCAGGTCTACTTCTGCGATCCACAAAGTCCCTGGCAACGTGGAACGAATGAAAATACAAATCTGCTCCTGCGACAATACTTTCCACGAGGAACCGATCTGTCCGCCATCTCTCAAGAGCAGCTCGACCAGGTCGAGCTGCTCTTGAACCAACGCCCAAGAAAAACCCTAGGATTCCAAACTCCGGCGAGTAAACTCCAAGCAAGTGTTGCGTCGACCATCTGAACCGTCAGCGGTAGTCAGAAACTAACCCACTCCAAAGTCCCAGGTGGTAGATCAACTTCCAGTGACACGACGAATCATGAGCCACGTTGACAATTCCGAAGCAAATGGCAGCATGTACCACTTAGAAGGGGGGACTCCGTGAGGAAAACAAGAACCGGAAAGAAGGACCAACCGAATTCGCGAGCGTCAGGCTCCCCGCTCCGCAAGTTGCCGCTGACGGTGTTGTTCATGGTGATCTGTTTTGCTTGCGCTGTCTCTCGCGCGGCCACCTCAAAACTGTACCCACCGACCAAGGATGAAGCTGGAACGCTCCGGGTCGCACAGATTGTAAATCTAGCAACTCGCGAGGAGATCCTCAAGCTCGGTGCCCAGCTAAAGAATCTGCTTGCGTCGGGATTGAAAGACTCTGACTTCAAGGATGGAAGCCTTGCGTCCGGCCGCATTTACTGTTGCCATCCGAAGACGGAGGAAGGGACAGCCGTGTGGTTCTATGTTCCGCCCGACGTGCCCGTGCAGTTGGGCGATATCGCAGTAGTCCGAATGGGCCACGAGTCAACCAAGACCGACCCTGGCGCAGTCAACATGCTCGTCGAAGTCCGCGAGAAGAAGGATGCTCCCGATTCACAATGTTCCTGGGATCCACCAGATAACACAAAGTGGACCAGGGTGCTTTACTGCAAATGGATGCCAGCGGAAGGTTGGACGCTAAAAAAGGGACTCTACAAAACCTGGTTAAAGCGAGACTCCAACGCCAAAGCTCAATAACAACGCTCAATAACCTCGCTCCATTTCCAGCGGAAGGAGAAGAAGGCATGAAGACGCTGATGGCGCTTGCCGCGGCTCTTGCGGCCACTCTTGCTGTTTTGTTCCCGGCTTGCCTGCGGGCCACTCCTGCAAAGCCGGCGCTGGAAGTTGTGGTGCTGGGTTCTGGCGGACCGCGGGCCTTCGGCAGGGCCGGGTCCAGTTACACTGTGCTGGTTGCAGGAACACCACGGATTTTGGTGGACGCCGGCCCCGGTGCGTTCTTGCGAATCGGGGAATTGGAACTGGACTTGGACAAAGTAGATACGGTTTTGCTGACACATCTGCATATCGATCACAGCGCAGACCTGGCCGCTTTCTTCAACGCGCGAGCGCTTACCAGTGACGGACCCATTTCATACCAGATCTTTGGCCCGGACGGCGCAGGACCCTTCCCCAAGACCTCGCGATTTGTAAATCTGCTGGTGGGGGAAAACGGTGCGTTTGCGTATCAGAAGACATTTGGCGCGGACGAATCGTTTACGGTTCACGATCTGGCGATCAGCCTGGATTCTCCGCGCACGAAGATTGCGGACGAGGATGGTTTGGTCGTGGAAGAAATCGCCACGCATCACGGCGACTGCCCGTCCGTGGCTTACCGCATTTCCTACAAGAACGTGGTGGTAGTTTTCTCCGGGGACATGGATGCGTCCGCGCTGCCGAATCTGGTGCAATTAGCGAAGAATGCGGATTTGCTGATTTTTAATTGTGCTGTGCTTGACCCTCCGGATTCGCCTTCGCAACTGTACGATCTGCACACGCCTCCCAGGAAAATTGGCGAAGCCGCGCGCGCGGGTGGAGTAAAAAGTTTGCTGCTGAGCCATCTTGCTCCAGACGTGGAAGGCCAGGAGGCTGCGATCCGAAAATCGATTCGTGCGTCCTACGCAGGGCCGGTTGCTTTCGCGAGCGATAAGCTGCACGTTCCCGTTGCGAAGTGAACGAGGAATTCGAGCGGATGCGGCTTGCGGACTAGAGTTTAACGACTACATGCCAGGTAAAAGCGCTTATCGGAAGGTGACCCACTCCCCGGTATTGGATCAGTTTCCGGCAACAGCGACTAATCGTCCACTTGGAATCAATGAATCGCCGATGCCGCAACAGTGAAGTTTTAGGGAAGAACGATCACCTCACCCTTCATGCCTAATTCGTCGTGAAAGGCACATATGTAGGGGTATGTTCCGGGAGTCATGAATGTCACCCGAAACCGGGTTACGCCCACCGGCGGCTGCACCTGCGCTATTGGCGCGGGTGCCTGCGGCACTCCATTGCGCTCGTGCGACGCTGGCGAAACGAACCCAGAGTGTACATTGTCAGCGGTTGAGCTGATTATGGCGTGGCGTGCGCCATCTGGATCGGCGAATACATTGGCCGACGGCGGAGTTTGCGGCGTGACGTTTGGCGGCTCTTGACCGAAGGTGATGGTGTGGCCGGTAACATCCGAGCTGTTCCACTCCACGGTTTGTCCAGCGTGGATTGTGATACTCGGTTGCATGAAGCGCATTAGTGAGACGGACTGGATGCCGCCTGGAGTAGAAACGAGTTCCCCGGTGCCGGTAACGACGATGTGGTTGTGTGCATTGGCATTTGCTTCGCCAGGATCGTCGGCATCTTCTTTAGACTCTCTAGCCAATCCACGGTCATGGTCGGAAAGCAGGTCACGCTGTTGATCGGCAGCCTGGGCGTCGTAGAAATCCTGGTCGTGGGGAAGAGGCACCGAAGAGTCCAGAACGTGAACGATTCCGGTCATGTTAATGTGGACCAGGCAGACCAGCCTATAGTTACCCGCCTTAGGAAATGTCACCGTGTAAACCATTCCGACAACGGCAATGCGACCGCTGTTCACGCACACGGAACCATCGAACGGAGAATCATCCGGTGTAGCACCCGGGCAACCGATCACGACACTCGGACGCACCTGCCCTGGCGTGAGAAAAGTCACGCTGTGCGGTTCAGGTACCGGGAAAGTCCAGGTGATGCTGTCTCCGGCGTGAATCCAGATTTCATTCGGCAGAAAGGCCAGCGCCTGGTGTCCCTTGTCCTTGCTTTGCGCTCCCACGGTGATGTGCCACTGCGTCGCCTGTATCACCTGTGGAATAATCAAGATGGCGACTGTCGCCATCCACCTAAAAACACGCGAAATCCGACCGGGGAAAAGAAGTCCCATGATCGCCCTCCTCTCTAACGTTATCTTGTATGACCTGAACTGCGGGTTTGTCGTTCGGAGACCTGCAACTTTGCCCTTATCGATACCACCGCGAAGCTGGCATGTCAAGGTAGGGCCTGGCATGGAGATGGAAAGGTTACAGAAGAGTTTGACCTTCGAGTATTTGTGTGTGTTCCAAGCCTCATCGCGACTTGCCCGCGGCTTTTGCTCTCCGTTTGTCCAGGCTAAGTCCTCATGAACGCCGTAGTCGGGAACCGACACAGTACTCAGTCCCCTAACAGCTCGCCTATTCCACAGCAAATCGTCTAAAGTGTTTCTGAAATTCCATGGCCACGGAAACCACATGAACCGCACTCGCGCAATCGTCTTCGCTCTCTACCTTTCTTGCTCAGCGATCTTTCTCTCGACCGCACAAGCAGGAGCCCCTAAGACCGTGATTTATAAGGTCGGCGTAATGAGCCGCCAGTTCACTCCGCCCGAACCTTACGATTGGCGCGGCGCAAAGACTCACGCCCTCGTTACGGACATCTGGTATCCCGCCGATCCCGCCACCGTCGAGCAGCCTCAATGGATCGGCTCCGCGGATGCTCCATTCGCCAGCACAGGTAGGGCAGCACGGGACGCCAAGCCCATCGCCACACCCGAAAAATTTCCGCTGATCTTGCTCTCGCACGGTATCGGCGGTTCATCTTCCATGATGGCCTGGCTCGGCGCCGCGCTGGCCTCGCATGGCTTCATCGCTGCTGCCGTAAATCATCCCGGCAATAACGCTCTGGAGGACTACACCATTCCCGGAGCCGTCTTCTGGGGCCAACGCGCTCACGACATGAGCGCTCTTCTCGATCAGCTTCTTGGCGACCAAACCTTCGGGGCGCGCATTGATCCCAAGCGTGTCGGCGCAGCCGGCTTTTCTCTCGGAGGCCTCACCGTCATCGAACTCGCCGGCGGCATTGCGGAGTTCTCTCGCTATCAGGCCTTTTGCAAGTCGCCCAAAGCCGACGGCATGTGTAGCGATACGATCGAGTACCCCGGCCTTCTTGCCAAAGTCACAGCTCTCGCCAATACCGATCCCGCAATGCAGGCCGCGTTTGCCGAAAACTCCAAGTCGCATCGCGATCCGCGCATCCGCGCGATCTTTGCCATGGCTCCAGCGCTCGGCCCAGCCTTCGATCCCGACTCACTCGCAAAAATCTCCGTCCCCACGCAAATCGTCGCCGGCGCGGTAGATGCCACCGTCCCTATCGAGACCAGCGCCAAGTTCTTCGCCGCCCGCATCCCCCGCGCCCAACTCACTATCTACCAAGCCGTCGGCCACTACACCTTCCTCGCCACCTGCGCCGAACTTGGAGACCGCACCAATCCGCGAATCTGCATTGATCAAGCCGGCATCCTCCGCGACGAGATTCACACGCAAACCGCCACCATGGCCGCTAAATTTTTCGACACTAATTTGAAGTGAAGTGAACTTGGGACGAACTCGAATCTACTTTGGACGGAACTCCGAGGCAGAAATCTTCCAGAATGGCGAAGTTCGCGTCAACTAGGCAGCAAGAATCTTTTCTTAGGAACACCTTTTTCGCGGTAGAGGTCGCGGTCCGCCGCGCCCAAAATCTCGTTCGAGGTCTCCCCGTCGTCCGGATAGACGGCCATGCCGATGCTCACAGAAAGCTTCGGTTCTTCGCCATCTTCTGCCAATCGCTTGGAGATCCTTTGCGCCACCAGCCGGGCAGCTTCCGCATCCGTCTCCGGTAAAATCAGCACAAACTCGTCGCCGCCGTACCGCGCCGCGGTATCCATCTCCCGCGAATACAGCCGCAGCATATCCGCCAGCCGGCACAACGCTCGGCTCCCCACGATATGACCAAGCGCATCATTAATTTTCTTAAGCCCATCCAGATCGAGCAGCAAAACCACAAACTGCCGCTCGTTCCTCCCAAACCTCTTGATCTCCGTCTCCAGCGCCTCCACGAGTTGCCGGTAATTCGCCAGCCCCGTCAACGGATCGCTCACCGCCAAATTCCGCACGCGTTCCTCGGCGCGCTTGCGTTCCGTAATTTCCGCTGCCAATGCCAGCGTTGTGACGGCCATGATTCCCATGAACGCCTGCAGCAAAAGCAGCGAAGCATTCTGCGACTCCCGAGCAAACGGTCCATACCCATGCAAGGTGCCCCACACGGAAATCATCGAAAGCGCGCAGAGCGCGGTCGCTGCCTTCCGGCGCCCGAATCGAAAGGCCGCCCAGATCAGAAAGGGGATGCTCAGATACTCCAGAGGATAATTCTTCAGTTCGGAGTGGAACGGCTTGCCAAACACGACCCAGCCCGTGGCAAAAAGCCCCAAAAACAAGAAAGCCAGTTCCATAACTTGCTCGCGAGTCCATCTGAGGCGTGGGTTCTCCCACCACAGCAGCAACAACGGCGTCACCGTCACCGCCCCAACCGCGTCTCCCAACCACCACGTACACCATATCGACCCAAACGCCGCCCAATCCGCGAACCCGCCAACAGCAAGCGTCACCACGCCAATCGTCGCGCTTACGCTAGTCGCAACCATTCCCGCCAGCAGCGCAAACTTAAAAATATCTTGCGCCCGCGCAAACGCTTCCTTGCCGCCCGCAAATCGGCTCACCAGGTAGCAGCCCGCCAGCCCTTCCAATGTGTTTCCAATGGCGATGCCGATCGACGTCTCCACCGAACCCGCCGTCGTTAAATTAACCAGAAACGCGCCAATCAGAATCCCTGGCCAAACCCGATATCCAAACACCAGCAACGCCGCGATCGCAATCCCTGTGCACGGCCACACCGCTGTCGCGCTGGCATGCACGTACGCCAACTGCAATCCCAGCTTTCCAGCGACGAAATACACCACGGCCAGCGCCGCCACCGTCACCAAATTTTTCGTCACATCCGACCGCGTCATTCCGCATTCTCCGCCTCACCCCACATCCATCCGGGCGAGGGAACTGTGCACCACGCATACACACGGCAGGCGTCCCGTTCTTGGCCCATTCCTCAGCCAAAACGCTGCACTCTCTGCCGTAATACCCTATTTTACTAAAGGTTTCACGCTAACGCGAACCTAACTAACCCAGTTTTTCGACTTAAGCAATCCCTTACCTTTGCCGCTTTCACCGCACCCGTTCAACCTCGGCTACCTCGCCAACGTGCGCGTTGGAGCAACCGCATACAATCCCGTCCACACCTACACCGTTCCCTTGGCGCTGGCAGGTTACTCGTTCGCGTCGAGCCGCCCCGCGATTTTTTCACGCTCTCTGATCTGGATCGCTCACATCGGCTTCGATCGCACGCTTGGATACGGGTTGAAGTATCCGACTCATTTCAGGGACACTCATCTGAGCCCGGATCGTCACACTTGGTGAATTGAGACTGAAACTTCCCGGGGCAGAGGGCCGAGCGGTCGAACTGTGGTTATATTCGCTGGACGCGATTCCGCTGGCGAACGAAAATCCACTGGGAAGGAGACTGCAAATGGAGAGCAAACGGCGCGCGGCGCTGGGATTTGTTTTTGTGACAGTGTTGCTGGATATGCTGGCGTTCGGAATCATTGTGCCGATCTTGCCGAAGCTGATTTCGGAATTCTTGAACGGCAACATGGCGCGCTCCTCAGAATACATGGGGCTGTTCGTGACGACCTGGGCGCTGATGCAGTTTTTCCTCTCGCCGATTCTGGGGATGTTGTCGGACCGGTACGGAAGGCGCCCGGTTATTCTGCTCTCGAATTTCGGGTTGGGGCTAGATTACGTGGTGATGGCGCTGGCACCCACGATCGGCTGGCTTTTTCTCGGGCGTGTACTTTCTGGGATTTGCTCGTCGAGCATGCCCACGGCGACGGCATACATAAGCGACGTGACGCCGCCGGAGAAGCGTGCGAAGGCGTTTGGGATTTTTGGAGCGGCGTTTGGGATTGGGTTTGTACTCGGGCCGGCGATTGGGGGATGGCTCGGGGCGATTAGCGCGCGGCTGCCCTTTTGGGTGGCTGCCGGGCTGAGTTTATTGAACGCGACCTATGGACTCTTCGTTCTGCCGGAATCACTGCCGCCGGAGAAGCGGCAAAAGGAGTTTCGATGGAAGAAAGCGAACCCTGTGGGAGCGTTGAAACTTCTGCGCTCGCATCACGAGCTGTTCGGGTTGGCGGTGGTGAATTTTCTCGCGTACCTGGCTCACGAAATTTACGCGACGGTGTGGGTGCTGTACGCGATGTACCGCTACAACTGGAATGAAAAAGCCATCGGCGTTTCGCTGGCCGTGGTGGGAATCGCGTCGATGATTACGATGGCGGGCTTGGTAGGTCCCGCTGTGAAACGGTTTGGGGAGCGGCGAGCGCTTTTTGCCGGGCTATTCTTTGGCGCGTTGGGATTCGCGCTCTTCGGGTGGGCGCCGGTTGGTTGGATGTTTCTTGCCGCCATTCCCGTGAACGCGTTGTGGGGACTGGCGGGGCCACCGTCGCAGTCCATAATGACGCAGCGCGTTTCGGCATCCGAGCAAGGAGAGCTGCAAGGTGCGATGAGTTCACTGCGCGGGCTGGCAATGATTTTTGGGCCGGGAATTTTTTCGGCGACGTTTGCGGCGTGCATTGCACAAGGGCGATCGTTCCCAGCCGGGCCCTGGTATTTGGCCGCGTTTATTTTGTTAGTGGCCCTGGCCATCGCCCTGAAGGTGACTGGCGGCGCAGCCGTCACGGGGAACAGTCGGATGGCGCAAGAGAGTGCGACCAGCTAGACGCCAGGTTGCAGTCGACCGCGTTGAAATGGTCGTTGAGAGCACCCGGGCCGGCAAGGCTATTTGCAAAACTCTCTGCAAACTACTTCGTCATCGAGATCGCCGCGGCAAACCCTGAAAGGTACAAGCTAGTGCAGGCCTGGGCGTGGAGTAACCGGGACGAAGTTCTGCGAAAGGGAATCCGCCGGAGCGCCGGGTTGCAGCGGCTGATGAGGCGGAACGATCAGTCGAGGGTAGGAAGGCATGTAGTTCATCAACGTGATGCTACCCATATCAATTTCATCGCGCACGGCGTAAAGAAACTGGGGCTGGCTTACCACAAGTCTGGTACCCGCGCAGATGGGAAGCGGAATCCGAAGGTCCTCGAAGGAATAGTGACGTGAGAGCGCGATTGTGAATTGCTGGATAGGACTGAATGTGGCATCAGGGCCGGTATCTTTGCTCAGAACAGCGAATGAGGCAGGAGCGGCGGCGAACTTCTGGACAGGGGAAGTTCTGGATAAGGCGCAGGAGGAATTCGGAAGATCCGCGACGATGAACATGGGGCTCGGCTGCTTGAGAGCCGAAAAACATTTCAGCAGGTTTTCAGACGAATCATTCAAGCACCAAGCGCCGCCCGGAATGTTCACGCGATCGCCGGCCAGGATAACCTCTGTCGCGGGACCGGTCCGGAAAACGTTGAGTGCGAGCGAAACGTGAGCTTTGACCGAAGCGTCCTTGACGCGATTGAAGAAGGCCTTCTTCATCGCGATGTGCGTCCATTCGCGAGTGCGGCCAGCAGACACGGAGTCAGAGAAACCGAGCCAATGAGATGTCCAATGTTCTCCCGTGGGCAAATCCAAATCGAGCTTCATGGCTCGAATCTGAAAAACGGTTTCGTCCGAAAGATCCGCGATCTGAAAAGGGAGCTCCAGATCAACCTCGTCTCCGAATGAATTGAACTTTGGCTTCTCGCCATGGGCAAATGACAGGGAATGGTCGAACGAAAACTTGGCCGGTACTGGATGGGCTGGCGTAGCGGACGGAAAATCATGGCGAACGAGTTCTTCGTACGGGGCCAGAACCATAACCAACAGGAGGAGAACAATCGCAGCCACAACAATCAGTCTAGAGAGCAAAGCTTTCCGGTATTTGTACTGAACCAATACCACTGCGATACAAACGGTCATGATCAGAAGCGCGTCGATGGCGCCGACGTTGTTCGTGATGTCCGAATCCGGAAACAGGGTAGACAAGAAGGCTATGCCGATGGTGGAAAGGAATACCACGAGCAGAGACAGGGAAGCTTGTCCGATTCCCGAGCTGATGCATGCCAGCGCGAGGGTGGTCAGCACGAGAGTCGCTGCGAGGAGAGAGTGGATGTACAGAAGGCCCTGGATGGAGGACATCACAGGGAAGCGGGCAACTTTCAAGAGAGAGAGCTGTGTGATGAACAGAGCAATATGGAAGAACAAGAAAATGAAAAGCAACTTGGCGAGCAGCAGCTTGGGCCATTCGTAAGGGCGAGTGACCCAGAATTGCCGATCGCCTACCAGCGTTTCTCCCTGAACTACACGGACAATGAGGAATCCCCAGGAAAGAACCATCAGGGCGGGAAGAAAACCCAGAAGGAAAGAGAGAAAGCGGTTTTCGATTGGCTGGCCGGTCCACGTGCGCGGCTGCTCGACGGCGTAGGCAATGAGGAGCGCGAGAGAAAGCAGAATCTCGGGCCAGTGATGGCGGACATCCTTGCGAAAGATGTGAAGGATTTGGCTCATGTAGTGATCCGTATCACGAAGGCTTCCGCGAGCTTTTTGCGATGGCCAGGAAGATGGTGCGCAGCGTCATCGGGGCGAACGTGGCATTGCGGATCGGGCCGAAGTGGCGCGAGACTTCAGCACGTAAAGTTTCTTCATGGAAGGCGTCATCCACGAAACGAATCGTGGAGTCGGAGGCGGTGAATTGAAGCCAGTTTGGGGGGAGAGGGGCGGAAACAGCGACAGGTGCGTCGAAGGCAAGCTCCACTTCGCGAAAGCGGGCGCTGAGGGAAGACATCTTCTCGGCAAGCCGCAACCGGCCGGAATCGAGAAAGGCGACGTGACTTGCGAAACCTTCGATCTCCGCCAGATCGTGAGAAGAAAGAAAGATCGTGGAGTCGGCGGCGCGATCGAGAAGGGCCTTGCCGAGTTCATCGCGAACCATGGGATCGAGGCCGCTGAAGGGTTCATCGAGAACGATAAGTTTGGGACGGAAAGCGAGGGCGCTGGCGAGAGCGGCCTTCATGCGCATGCCGCGAGAGAGATGCTTGAGCTTGCGGTCAGAAGGAAGATCGAATTGCTGGATGAGGTGCGTCTCGAGTTGCCGATCCCAGGTGGGATAGAAAGGGCGGAGGTAGGCGAGGAAGGCCCCGACGTTCATCCAGCCAGGGAGCTGTTGGTTTTCCGAGACATAGCCGATGGAGGCGAACGCCTTGCCGGATATTTTTCTGGAATCGACGCCGAGGACGGAAGCGCTCCCAGTCGAAGCACGGACAATGTTCATCAGAATTTTGATGAGCGTAGTTTTTCCAGCGCCGTTGGGGCCTACAAGAGCGTGAATTGCTCCTTGCGGGACGGAGAAATCGAGGCCATCGAGGGCACGCACGCGGCCGAATCGTTTTGTCAGGGCCTGGGTTTGGATGCAAAGCACGGCGGTACTATAGCAGGCACGGGACGGATTGCTAACAGAAACATGGACGCGCGGGCGCGGGGAGCAAGCCGGGAGTTGAAAAAGTTCGCGGGAAAATAGCCGAGCCGCGCAAGAATGCAATGCGGTGGCCAGAGCCCAGCCGGGAATTGACAAACTAAACTAAACCGTTTAGTATGCGGCGCCACGCAACACGGCGGCAGGGAGGCAAATGTGGGTGCAATGATTCGCGTCGAAGGCCTGGTAAAGAAATTCGGAGACTTTACGGCCGTCGACAATATTTCGTTCGAGGTGCCGAAGGGCGAGATTTTTGCGTTTCTCGGGCCGAACGGCGCGGGAAAAACAACGACGATCAAGATACTGACGACACTCTTGAGAGCCACGAGCGGAACGGTGGAAGTGAACGGGTTAAATCCGAGGACACACGAGAACGAAGTCCGGCAGAGTTTTGGAATTGTGTTTCAGGATCCGAGCCTGGATCAGGATTTGACGGCATGGGAAAACATGGATTTGCACGGTGTGCTCTATCACGTGCCGGGCAAGGTGCGGCGGGAACGTGCGGAAACGCTGCTGAAGCTATTCGAACTGTGGGAACGGAAGGACGCGCTGGTAAAGACGTTTTCCGGAGGAATGAGACGGCGGCTGGAGATTGCGCGAGGCTTTTTACACACGCCGAAGATTTTGTTTCTGGACGAGCCGACGCTGGGGCTCGACCCGCAGAGCCGCAACCAATTGTGGACGCACGTGAAGCGGCAGAACGAAGCGGACCACGTGACGGTGTTCCTGACGACGCACTACATGGATGAAGCAGAACGCGTGGCGGACCGGATTGCGGTGATCGATCACGGCAAAATCGTGGCCATCGGAACCGCCGAGGAATTGAAACAGAAAACTGGCGCGCAGTCGCTCGAAGAGGCGTTTCTGGCGCTGACCGGATCTACGATCCGGGATGAGTCCGCAACTTCCAAAGATCAGTTGCGGCAGGTGGCGCAGATGTTTCGCGGAGGAGGCCGGCGATGAACGCGATTTATATTCTGTGGCTGCGCGAAGTGAAAAAATACAGCCGGTCGAGGGTGCAGATTATCGCGTCGCTCGGCCAGCCGCTTTTGTATTTGCTGGTGTTGGGGTTCGGCTTGGGGCCCGTGTATCAGAAAGCCGGCGGCGGAAGTTATTTGCAGTTCATGGCGCCGGGAATCGTGGGAATGGCGGTGCTGTTTACGTCGGTATTTTCCGGAATCGCGTTGTTGTGGGACCGGCAGTTTGGATTTTTGAAAGAGACACTGGTCGCTCCGGTGGCGCGGATCAACGTGATGATCGGCCGCACGCTTGGCGGAGCGACGGTGGCGATGTTGCAGGGCACGTTGATCATGGTGGTCTGCTTGATCGCGGGATTCCGGCCGGTCAGCCTGATCGGTGTACCTCTGGGATTCGCGTTCATGGCGTTGATCGCGATCGTGTTCGCGGCGCTGGGAACATCCATTGGATCGAGCTTGCAGGACATGCAGGGCTTCCAGCTGATCATGAATTTTCTGGTGCTGCCGATTTTCTTCTTGTCGGGCGCACTTTTTCCGCTGAACAATTTGCCGAAGGCGCTTTCGTTTGTAACGAAGCTCGACCCGTTGTCCTATGGAGTGGATGGACTGCGCGCGGCTCTGATTGGGTCGGCGCACTTCGGGGCGCTAGTGGACGCAACGGTACTTTGCGTCGTGGCGGTTGGGCTGCTGTGTCTCGGGGCCTGGCGCTTTTCGAAGATCGAGATATAGCAGATGTCCCGAGGATTAAGCGCGCGCGCTCATAGCAAAGTGCTGGAGTCGGCCACGCAACTTTTTGCGGGGCGGGGCATCGATGCGACGAGCGTGGACGCAATCGCCGCGGCCTCCGGTGTAAGCAAAGCGACAATTTACAAGCACTGGGCAGACAAGGACGCGTTGTGCCTGGAAGTGATGCAGTACGTTCACGAGCTTGATGACGGGCCGCCGGAAGTCGATTCCGGAGATTTACGGGCAGACCTCGTTGCATTCCTGAAGTACGAACCCTCCCGGAAAAAAGCGGCGATCATCAAAAAACTCACGCCGCACCTCATCGCCTATTCAGCGCGAAATGAAGAGTTTGGGAGAGCGTGGAAAACGCGAGTGATGGAGCGCGCGCGCACGTGCCTGAAAATGCTGCTGAGGCGGGGAGCGACGCGAGGCGTGTTCCCGGCCGTGCTGGATGAGGACTTGGGCGTGGCGCTGCTGCTGGGGCCGATGCTGTACCGGCATATTTTCGGCTCGGCCGTGAGTTTGGATTGGCTGGTGGAAGGCACGGTCGATTCCTTCTGGAAGGCGCACGCGCGGCCGATCGCGAATAAAGCTAAGCCCAGCCCGCTAAAGACGAAGATGCCGAAGTAACGAACTCTCTGCTGGCGCTGGCCCGGAACCGGCCGGCGGGTATCCCGGCGGACAATTTGCATTTGGAGGTTGCCTGGCGCGCTTGGTTGCTCTTGTGTGCGTTGCCTTCGTGGTTCACCGCGGTGAAAGGTCCTGCTAGTGACCCGGCAGGAGATCTCCAGTAATGCGACTTACCAGAAAGTGGCGCAGGAAAGGCCAAGATAGTGCGAATGTTATTCGGGATAGCTCGAAATTCCTCTTTAGGTGGGCCAATTTCCTCCCGTTTTTCGCTATTGGGGGTAGTGAAGTGAACCTTTGGGAGGATTTCCATGGCCCTGCCCCGGCTAATGCGCCAACACGCAACTATTGTTTGCCTCTGCTTGTTCGCTCTAATTTCGCTTAGTTTCGCGGCTTCCTCTACCCACTCGCAGACGGTTTACACCAGCGTTCCGAGTTCCAGTTCCGTGGTCATGATTGATAGCTCGACGAATAAGGTCGTCGGGTCAATTGCCATTCCACCAGCGACACCGGGAGGTGCGCCCTCCGCACCGAGCTTTATCGCGTTGACGCCTGACGCCAAGTTTCTCTACGTCCTAGATACACAACCACAGGTAAAGTTCCCGGCACCGCCATCGGCCATAGACATAATCGACACGGCAACCAACACCGTAATCTCCACGATCCCGATCGAGTTTGTAAGCAGTGGCTTGACGACCGGGGGTTGCCCGAATGAGGTTGGATTTTCGCCCGATGGGCTCAAGGGCTATATCACAGACCGGTGTAGCGGTTTTCTCTCTATCATCGACACGAAAACTCTTAGTCTTACAACCGCTCTAACAAATGTTGCATTCTCTTCGTCCGCGGGGCTCGCCGTCGGTCCAGACGGAAGCAAAGTTTACCTTGGCTTGAGCAGAGGACTGGGCATATACGACACGTCGGCGCACACTTTGACGACCCTCCCTCTGACGACGACAGGATTTCCCACACCTGTTTTCGAGCTAGCCGCCACGTCGGACGGCACGCAGGTTTTTGTCACCAACGGTGCGCCCATCTACGTGTTCGACCCGACTGCCCTGACCTTCACACTGGTGTCCGGTACTGGTCCGGTTTGTACTCCTGGGGGGATCAATATTACGCCTGACGGCAAGAGCGCGTTCGAAGGAGACATGGAGTGCGGCAACTTAATCAATCAGATCGACATTTCCACGGACGTCGCCTCATTCTTCAACCTTCCCGATCCGCGCAGCGCAACGCCGCAATACTTCGCGTTTACGGCGGATAGCCAGCGAGCGTATGCCGCTTGCGGTTACGACAGCGGTCTCGCTCCGAGCGGGAACGTACAAGTATTCGACGTCAACACGCACGCCTCCATTGCGGTGATACCCGTGGGTCCAAGGTCGGCATTCGGTATTGCGATCATGCCGCCGGGCACAACTACAACCACAACTACACTCTCTTCCTCGACCAATTCGTCTATTTTCGGCCAGCAAGTCAGCTTCACTGCCACGGTGAGCCCGAGTGTCTCTTCCGTGTTGACGCCATCAGGCACCGTTACATTTAGTGATGGGGCGACCGTGCTGGGCTCGGCTACTCTAGTTTCTGGCTCTGCAGTTTTCTCCACGACCTCACTCAGTGGGGGCACGCATACCATCACCGCGAGCTATGGCGGCGACACAAACTTTCAGGCAAGCTCTTCAGCCGCGCAATCCGTCGTCGTCAGCCAATCGTCCACGTCTCTGGCATTCACGAGCTCCGCTTCTTCTTCAGTATTCGGCCAGGCGGTTACGCTCACCGCCACGGCCAGCGCCGTGGCTCCCGGCGCGGGAACGCCCACCGGCACCGTGACGTTCAACGCGACTCCGGGTGGCGGAGGGGCATCAACGACGATCGGTTCGACGCAACTGAGTAACGGTCAGGCAGTTGCGAATTCCTCCCCGTTGCCGCCCGGCTCTTATGTTCTCGTTGCCAGTTATAGTGGAGATAGTGACTTCACCAGCGTCCAGTCATCATCGCAACTGCTCACCGTAAACAAAGCAAATGCCTCCGTGATCCTGGCCTCATCTGCGAATCTGTCTGTCTTCGGACAGGCCATCACCCTCACGGCTACGGTCGGTGCCGTAGCGCCGGGGTCAGGAACTCCTACTGGCACAGTCGTTTTCACGGCGACTTCACAGGGAGGAGGGGTTACGACGACGATTGGTTCGGTCCAATTAAGTAACGGCCAGGCAGTTGTAGTCTCTTCCTCGTTGCCGCCTGGCTCGTACACTGTGGTGGCCAACTATAGCGGGGACGCTGACTTCAACAGTCCCCAGGCGGCATCGCTACCGCTCGCCATAACCAAGGCGAACACCTCCGTGGTCCTGACGTCATCCGCCAATCCGTCTGTGTTCGGACAAACCGTCACTCTCACGGCCACAGTCGGCGCGGTGGCGCCCAGCTCTGGAACACCGTCCGGCACGGTAACGTTTGTTGATTCCGCGACAAACTCGACCGTCGGCACCGCTGCGCTCATATCGGGCGTGGCGAGGCTGACTACGTTGTCGCTGCCGCCGGGCGCACACGTGCTGCTCGCTCAGTATCCCGGGGATTTGAACTTCACCGCCAACAACAGTTTAGGCCTAACCCAAACCGTGAGTAAGGCTTCGGCGTTACTGCTCCTGAGTTCTTCTGCTAACCCGTCGCAAATCGGGCAGAGCGTCACATTCACAGTCAATGCCAGCCCGGTGGCTCCAAGTTCAGGCGTGGCCTCGGGAACGATAACGTTTTTGGACGGCAGCACGACTCTCGGCACTGCTACCCTGACCTCGGGCTTAGCCACTTTCACTACCTCTTCCCTGGCTGTCGGTCCGCACTCGATTATAACGACTTACGCAGGCGATCAGAACTTCGCGGCAAGCACCTCGGCGCCACTGACCCAAACCGTGACTCAGGTGCGGACTTCTACCACGACAACGCTTAGCTCTTCCGCGAATCCCTCACTTGAAGGACAGACGGTGACTTTCACGGCTGCCGTGACGCCGGCCTCTGGCAGTACCGTGCCGACTGGCAGCGTGAACTTCTTCGACGGCGGAACGAGTCTCGGCTCGGCCAGCCTGAGTGGTAGCGGCGTGGCCAGCCTGATCGTGCCGCAGTTCGGATTCTCCGCGGCCCCGATGCCGCATTCGGTCACCGCCCAGTATTCGGGCGACTTAACCTTTACTGGAAGCACTTCAACAGCGCTGACGCAGACCGTGAATCCCGTGGCGACCTCAGTGTCGCTGGTTTGGTCGCCCAGTCCTGCCAACACAACCCAGCAACCAACTTTCACCGTAACGGTTACGCTCGCAGCGCCGCTCGCAAGCCAAGAGGGTGGCGTAGTTACAGTGCAGTCCAACAGTCCGTTCCCGGGCACTTGTACGGTTGCAGCCGCGGACTTCGGCACGAATCTGTCCGCAAAGTGTGGTCCAGTTACCACCTTCGTGCCTCCAGGCACATCCACGTGGACCGCGACGTTTCAACCATCCTCGCCGTATTATGCCCCGAGCACGATAACCTCGACGGAAGTCGTGAATCCGGCAAACGGAACGGAGGTTTTGGTTACAAATAGTCCCGGTCAAAACACGTTGGTCGTGGGTGCCTCGGTCACGGTCACCGCCGTCATCTTGACTCCCTCCCTCACCGCAAACTACGTATTGCTCCTGCAAGGAATTCCGGGGACGGTGACATTCCAAGTCGACGGTGGGCCCGGCATCGTACAGCCAGCCTCCTACTCCAGCAGCAACTTACTCGGGCTGGGGCCCGGTCTCATCGCCAATACTACGTTGTCCAGCGGTCCCGGCACGTCACTGCCAGTTGGGACGCATACGATCACCGCAACGTACAATTGCCCGCCAAATGCTTGCGCTATGGCTGGAATTTCCTCGAGCTTTACCGATTTCGTTAACAAGGCGCCGACCGTCACGACGCTGACCGCAACCCCCGGCACATCTTTGCTTGGCAGTCCCGTCCAACTTTCCACAACGGTGGCCGCAAACCTTACGAGCGTGGGCACGCCGACAGGCTCGGTGACCTTCAGTGTTGCGAATACTCCGCTTGGAACGGTGCCATTAGTGCCCGGCTCCGGCCCCAACACCGCCAGCGCCGTCTTCACAACATCATCTCTGCCCGGCGGGGTCCATGCCATAACTGCCTCGTATAGCGGGGATGCCAACTACAGCGCGAGTTTTACCAACTTTATAGAAATCGTGAACAACACCCCTGCCGGAACTAACGTCCCTGTTCAACCGGTTGATCCTGGAACAGGCACCGCGCCCGTCACGATGAGTTTTGCCAGCGTTTCGCAGCAGGGAATCACGAGCCTGACGATTACCAGCAGTGGCCCAGCGCCGCAGTCAGGATTCCAGATTGGGAATCCTCCCGTTTACTACAACCTGGCGACCACGGCGACCTACGCGGGCAACATCTCCATTTGCATCAACTACGCCGGCGTTAACTTCACGCAGCCGCCTCAGTTATTTCATTTCGCGAACGGCGCCTGGGTTAACATCACGACCAGCGTGAACGCCCCAGCGATGACGGTCTGCGGACTGTCTCCTTCGCTCTCGCCGTTCGCACTCTTTCAGCCGACCCCACTAGCCACGACTACCGCGATTACCGCGCCTGGAATCAAGTACGGCACTCCCGGAAGCGTTACCATTTCCGTTGGTTCTTCCAATGGGGCTGCGACTGGCAATGTGCTGCTGAGTGTGGATGGCGGCACGGCAACTGCCGCCGCGCTCGTGAACGGATCAGCAACCTTTGGCGTGGGTATCCTTGCCGTAGGAAGCCACTCCCTATCCGCAAGTTTTCCCGCGCAGGGGAATTTCCTAGCTTCCATCGCGTCCGGCGCTCTCACCGTAGAGCCAGAGACGACTTCGTTGACGATTGCGTTCGCGCCGGCCTCAATTCCGGTGGGGCAATCCACAACCGCTACGATCACGCTGACGGCGCCGGACATGGTCGTTCCGATTGACCCGAGCGTGCTCGCACCGATCACGCTGACATCTCCCATCGTCAGCGACATCCTCTCCAACGGCGGTGTCTGCACGCCCGTACCAAGCACCGCGCCTGGAGTCGCGAGCTGCACCGTGACCGTGACTTCTGTCGAACCCAACGGCCGCACACTCAATGCGAGCTTCGCCGGCAGTGCGGCCCTTTTGACCAGTAGCGGCACCGGCGATTTGATTGTGACTGCCCCGCTCCAGAGTCAAAATGCGTGCATCCAGTCGGACTTCCGCAACGTCGCCGTCGCGGGCGGAAACACCATTTGGTTCAACAGCATCTTCAAAGTCCGAGAGCTGGACGGGCCTAGGCAAAGGATCAACATTTCCTTCTACAACTCCAGCTTTCAGTTCCAATACAAAGATGCTGGCGGCAATCTCGTCAGCGTGAACCAATCCTTGCCTGACGCGCATATCGCCATTGACCCGAGCGTAAGCGTCGCCTCCGCATCCTTCGACTCCGCTAACAACGTCTGGATCACAACGATTCCTTGGGACCCCGACGACAGCTCCTTCCTCACCGGCATGCCCTGGATCGTTCCCTCTGGCGGCCTCCCAGCCGACGTCGAACCGGTCACGGTCTGCGGCACATTTGCCAGTGATAACGCTGGCATGGACATCGGATGGCGCTGGGCCGCCGCTGCCTACTCATCCTTCAGTGCCGACAACTCCGTCCTCGGCGTGAATCCCATGGACAACGACCATGACAATTCTGCGCAGAACCACGATCAAGCCGGAACACCCGAGAACTTCGAGCAATTTGTCATTCCCGGCGCCCGCGGCAAAGGCGGCAAGAATTACACCGGCACCTACAGCGGCAGCAAGGAGATTGAATGAATTGTTTGCAGAGCGACTCTTGCATTGCCGCACATGGGCGCAGTCTATGAGCGCCGCCCTGCCCCGGTAACTGACAGAATTGTCAGTCCGTTCGGAAATAGCCCGAACCTCTCGGGATTGCTCCGAGTCATGGCACACTCGGAGCAAATGCGCATGCCTGGTAGACGCCGTTACCGGAGAAGTTGCTTTGCTACATGTTTTCTATTTCGCAGATGATTTAATTTCACTCTTCTCTTTGCCCAGTTCTCGACAACCCCGTAAGGTAAACCAATCAACAAAAAAATGCCTAGGAACTGCCAGCGCGACATATGGTGTTCGGCAGTCCACCAGATTAGGAAACCTCCCCCAAACAGAATCACAACCCAATTGATGACATGGATGGCTATTGAAGACCACGGCCAAGCGCCCGTTTGGCGTTTGTACAAAGCCCACCAGTGAACAGTCTTGCGACTCTCCGTGTACACCGATTTGATTGCGGAAGGTGTTGTAGTCCATTCACGTTTTGTCTTCCGCACGTGTGCATCCGATTCGGAACGTTCTTGCACCAAATCCACGTCACAGTCGGAGCAGCGGGTAAATCCAGCACGGTACTCGGCTCTGCATTCGGGGCAGAACATGGGGGAATGATATACCGCATGCGATTTTCCCTGTTAGTGTCTGGTAAACGGCTGCCAGCTCAACCGGTCGACGCAACACTTTCTAATAGCCTGATCCAACAGCACTTCTCCGAAAGAACCGATCTGTCGGGCTGTACTCAATCAGAACCTAGCCAGGGCAGTGTTCCGTTTGACTCAACACTTGTAAGCGATTTTAGCCTTTGAGACTCCAGCGGTTAGACTTTGAGCTTAGTGTTGCGTCGACCCATTGAGACCGCAGCGGTAATCGTACAAGTCCTATAAAAGGGAATGTCAAGAGACATTCTTCGCCGTTGGCTCGATGCCGACACTTTTTTGTCTCGGCATTCAGCCCAACCGTTTGAACGTGCACTCGTGATCGAGTGGTCTTGCTCAGGCGACGTAGTTTCGTGCTTCGTTTCGTCACACGAAACGGTGAGATCCTTCTTCCTCCCTGTGGTTCCATTTCACTGTTGTGACGGCGCCATTCGTTTCTGAAACATCAAGCCTGACAGTTGTCCACTTTATGAGTGGCAACGCATGGTCCTATCTGAGACTCGTGGCCTATGGCTTTCTTGGATTGTCCGAGAGGGCATAGGGTGGAATCGGAGACTCGCGTGCTTGAAGCACGGGCCTGACTTGTACGATGGATACTTCCCCTCGAATCCGAGCGTCTCAAGAACCCGACGGCTACCGCCAGGAATAGTTCTCCGGGTGGAACGGACTCTTTGCCAGAGGCGCTCAAGCTGCTTGTGGTTTCAAATAGTTGTCGTCGAAACGTACCTCCTTTTTCCAAACGATCAACGTGATCGCGGCAATCTTCCTCGCCAAGGTCAAGCGCGCCATCGTGGGCTTCCTTCCCTTAGCCAGCAAAGCCTCGTAGAAATCGTGTAGCGGGCCAGCAGCGGTGCTGGCTCTCATCGCTGCACCCTTGAAAATATCTTTGAGGTCGTGGTTGTGATTCGTATTGAGACCCCGCAGGGTGACGGATTTCTTCGAGCGTTGTAGCTGTTGCTCCACGACGCGGTACTGCGCGCTGTCGTGGGTCTCCAACCCCAGCCCGCTGTAGGTCCACAGTTGCCGCTTGGTGCGGAACCGATGAGGCGTCTGCATCACGGCAACCAAGTGAGCCGCTCGAAGCGGACCAATACCAGGAATCTGGCGTAGCAACTTCGTGGCACGGTGCTTCTTAGCCTCGACCAACAGCTCTTTTCGGGCTTGTTGGCGCACCAGCCGCAGAGCGTCGAGCTGTTGGTAGTAAAGTTCCGCCCGCAGGCGCACGCCAGCTTCGGTGATCTTGCTCAACCATTCCGAACGGTAACGCGGTGCGTAGACTTGCGTCCCGGCACAGGGAATGGCCCAGCTCCGATACAAGGCCTTGAGCCGATTCATCACCCGCCCGAGATCCTTGCTGATCGTCAAATAGCTGCGGGACAGTTCCTTCAACATGCGCAGGCCATGTTCTCCGTGATAGACCGGTTTGATTTTGTTCATGTACAACAGGTCGGCCAGCTTGTGTGCATCGATCCGGTCACTCTTACTGCCATCCTTCAGCAAAGCAATCTTCCGCGGATTACACACCACCAATTCCGTAACATGCGGCTTCAGCAGATCGTACAGCCAGCCAGCCCAGGTGCCTTCTTCAAACGTGACGTGCAAATCTCCACGTAGCCCGTGGATAAACTGCAGAATGGTGCTCGCCTTGGTCTCGATGACGCATTCCATCACCACCTTGCCGGCAAAATTCAGAACTGCGATTGAAATGCTTTCCTTGTGCACGTCCAAGCCGATATATTGAGTGCTAGTCATAGAGGGTGTTCCTTTCTGTAGGGAATGAGCCAAGCACTCAAAACCTACTCCAAAAGGGGCGCCCTTTTATAATGTGTGGAACCACTTCTCCTGTGATACGACTTGTCAGGTCTTGGCATAATTCCTGAGCTGTTTAGCCAGCTTTTCGATCTCTTGCGTCTGCTTGAAAATGGCAATCGAGAAAACATCGGAGGTGTGAATCGCATCGATCTGGAGTTTGAGGTCACGCACTTTGGCAAAAAGCCTCACCATCGTTTCACGAAACTCTTTTTCCTGCGCTTGCAGCTGTGCGCGCCGTGCGCTTCTAGAGCTGTCTACAGGATTCTCCGCGTCTTGCTTTTCAGCCGGCGCCGGTGGATCGACCGGAGTCCTGCGTGTGGGTGTGGGTATGGGTGGCGCAGTTTGAAGGATCAGAAAAAAGCTGGAGACTCCGGCGAGGTTTTTGAGGAAGCAGCGGCGCGCATCGAGCATAATCACCTCCGATAAATGGCATCCAGGGCGGCTCCGCCGGAGTGCTTCTTCGAGGGTATCACTTCAGGTACCGTTAGTCTGGCGCCCCGTGGTTTGGTGTAGGGCGGCTAAAACGCACATCGCGGAGAGGTGAAATCACTGGGCGAAGATGCCACGGCAGATGTCCGGTGACGCGACTTCCCAGGACTTAATCTAAGTCCATGATATAAACTTTCGGTCCGGTTCAGTGAATCTAAGATTCTGCAAATTATCATGCGTCCAATCATTCAAGTGTCTGGACTCCGCAAGACCTACGGCCCAACGGTAGCTGTCGACGAGGTGTCGTTCGAGGTCAACGATGGCGAGATATTTGGTTTGATCGGGCCAAATGGCGCGGGAAAAACTACCACGATGGAGTGCATCGAAGGTCTGCGCACGCCCGACCGGGGCAGCATCTCGGTTCTGGGTCTTGATCCCTTTCGACAAGTCTACAAGCTGCAGGAACGCATCGGGGTTCAGCTCCAGGCGGCGCAGCTGCAGAAACGAATCAAGGTTTGGGAGGCGGTAGACCTTTGGGCATCGCTTTACCGGAAGAAAGCGATAGACGGCGAAAATTTACTCAAACAGCTCGGCCTGGCTGATAAGCGGAACGCATGGTTTATGAATCTCTCAGGAGGCCAGAAGCAACGGCTGTTTATTGCCCTTGCGCTGATTAACGATCCGGAAGTGGTTTTTCTCGACGAGCTGACCACCGGGCTGGACCCGCAGTCGCGCCGGACAATCTGGGATCTGGTGCGAGGCATCCGCGAGCGCGGCAAGACAGTGTTTTTGACCACTCATCTGATGGAAGAGGCCGAACGGTTGTGCGACCGGGTCGCCATCATCGAGCACGGACGGATTATCGACATAGACAGGCCGGATAAGCTCGTCGACCGGCACTGTCCTGAGCGAACCGTCGTTCTCACCACGAACGACCCGGCGGCTGAAGAGCGCTTTCGGGCGATCCCCGGAGTTGAAGCGGTGAACCGCACTGACTTTCGATTCACCATTCGCGGCCGGGGCGACGACCTAGTGACCGAGGTGATTCATTGTTTGTCCGAGAATAGGATCCGGGTCACGGATTTCCGCACGATTCTCCCCAACCTTGAGGACGTCTTTCTCAAGCTAACGGGTCACTCGATTCGCGAGTAGGCGCTAACATGACGATGCGTGGGCTTTGGAAACTTACATGGATCGAGATCAAGATATTCCTTCGCGAGCCGCTTGGGGCGTTCGGAACGATCGGTGTCCCGGTTCTAGTTTTCCTCGTGTTAGGTCGAGTGGCTGGCCGCAGACTCGCACCGACGTCACTCGCGGCCAACAGTTTCATCCGCGTGGGCTTGCCGGTTCTCGCTTCGGTTTTGATCGCCATCAGCGCAGTGCTTTCGCTGGTCACGATCATCTCGATCTACCGCGAGGGTGGCATCCTCAAGCGACTCCGCGCCACGCCGTTGCGCCCGCAGACCATCCTTACGGCCCACGTGATCGTCAAGCTGTTGCTCACCGCAGCCACGCTGGCCTTGATGGTCCTGGCAGGCAAACGCTACTACCCGGCCGGTGTGCAGGTTCCATTTTTCTCGTTCACGATTGCGCTGCTCATAAGCACCTGGAGCATCCTGTCGATCGGCTTTCTCATCGCCAGCATTGTTCCCACGGCTCGTTTTGCGCAGCCGATTGGGGCCGTCATTCTGTACCCGATGATTGCTGTCTCGGGACTCTTCGTGCCTATTGAATCGCTGCCGCCAGTGCTTCAGGCGGTGGCGAGAGTGCTGCCGCTAGGCTACGCTGTGCCTCTACTCCAGGGAATCTGGAACGGCGACAAGTGGTCGGCGCATGTCGGCGACGTGGCGGCACTGGCTGCCGTTTTTGTCGTTTGCACCGCGGTTTCCACGAAAGTGTTTCGTTGGGAGTAACGCGGCTTGCGTGTTCCCCCCTCCCCTATTTTCCTGTAAGTGTTCATTCCAAAGGGTTTTAAGTCCTGTGTTTTGGAAGTGTTCATTCCAGAGAATTTACCTGCGTGTTTTTGGAGGTGCGGATTCCAAAGGAGTTAGCGAATTGGCAGACAATCAGAACGAACAAATCAAAGTCACAAGCCCCACACGTAAAACCGACGTGTGGGGCACCCCCGACCCCAGTGGTGGAATTCGTATTCGTCATGGAAACCTCTTAGAAGTGGATTTGAGGTAAAGCCAAAGGGGAAATGCAAAATGCGAAACTGGAAACGCGAAACTCGAAATACGAAAAGCGAAATGCGCTCAGAGAGGCGATGGGGAGAACAGACCGGACTATCGAGCGTTAAGGGCGTGCGTTAGGGTTCGAGAACGCAAAAAAATAGCCGCCCGGAAAGGCGGCGGCAAACGTGGATTGGGTCTGATTCTCCGGACAAAAGAATACCACAGACGGTATTACTCTGTCAATAAGAATTTAAGCCGGGTTGTAGGTCAGGTTTTGATAATCTGAACTAATCAGCGGGAAAGCGGATTTACTTTTTTTCCAGCAAGACTTCCGTGGACTTAATGACCGCCGAAACAGTGTCGCCCACTTTGAGGTTCATCTCTTCAGCGCTTCGTCTGGTAATTACGCTCTCAATGAGGTTGTCTCCAACACGGACAACGACATGGGCCATAACTCCGCCGAGTTGAAGCTCCGTGATTTTTCCTTCGAGCCTGTTGCGAGCAGATAGTGTCATAAGAGATAGCATAACCGTCTACGTTAGTTTCCGTCCACACGTTTTAGGTCAAGTTCCGATTAACGCTAGCGGGAAGCGGCCACGCTACCTTAGAGTGGGCGACGGGAGGTGGCGCAACGAGCGAGCCTAAACAGCGCGGAGAATGACGAGGGTCATGTCGTCGCTTTGGGGGGCGCCGGAGGCGAAGGCGTCGGCGGCTTGCATGATTTTGGCGATGGAATCTCTTGTGGGGAGACCGTTGCAAGAGGCGATGGCCTCGATGAGACGACGCTCGCCCCATTCTTCGAGATTGGGACTCATGGCTTCGCTGAAGCCGTCGGTGTAGATCACGAGTAAATCGCCTGGGGCAAGGAAGACCTCGGCCTGTTCGTAGGCGCATTCCGGCAATAACCCCACTACAGTTCCGCCAGCTTGATCAAGGCGTTCGACAGCGCCATTTTCTAGGCCATTTTTTGCGGCGCTGCGGAGAAGTATCGGGGGGCAATGACCGGCGTTGACATAGCTTAGGCGATGGGTGGCGGGGTCGAATTGGGCGTAGAAGAGGGTGGCGTAGCGGTCTTCGGTGGACGCATCGTAGAGCATGGCGTTGACGCGAGTGATCAGGCCGGCGATGTCGTTACCGGCGCGCATGGCGTCGGCGCGGAGGGACGCCTGGAGGCTGGCCATGGTGAGAGCGGCGGCGATGCCTTTGCCGGAGACGTCACCGAGAGCAACACCAAGTTTGCCGTCGGGAAGGGCGAGAAAATCGTAATAGTCGCCGCCGACACCGAGGGCGGTGCGGCAGCGGCCAAAGTAATCGAGTCCGGCGATTTCGGGAAGGTGCTGGGGGAAGAGGCGCTCTTGGACTTCGCGGGCGATTTCGATTTCGCGGTTTAACTTTTCGCGGCGGCCAATTTCCACGGCGATGGCGGACGTTAATTCGGCGTTGGAGAGAGCGAGCGCGGTTTGCGTGGCAACGGATTTCAAAAGGCGAATATCCGTGCTGGAATACGGGGCTTCCGAGCGCTTTTCGCCGAGGCTGATGATGCCGAGAAGGTTTTGTTTCGTGATGAGCGGCAGGAGCAATTGCGGGTGGAGAGAGGCGAGATTGCGACGCTCGTCTTCTGAGAGCGCCGATTTGTTGACCCAGGAGTCTTCGTCGTCGAAGTAAACGTGGTCTGGGCCAGCCTCTTGTTTGAGGCGGCGAACCGTTGCCCCGGAATCGGGCAAACCGGCGACGAGACCAGCAGGGAAGCCAAGAGCAAACGCCGGGCGGTACGCGCCGCCTTCTTCGAGAAGCACGGCGACGCGGGGAATGTGCAGCGATTCAGCGATTCGCGTGGCGACTCTTTCGAGGAGCGGGCGTCTCTCGACGATGGAGCGCACCTCGTCGCTGAGGGCTTCGAGAATTTGTTCGGCATTGTAAGCGTCGCGGAAAAAGCGGCGGTCGATCCATTGGCGAAGACGCAGTGCTCCGCGGCGCAGCAACAGTACGGCCCCTAGAAGCAGCGAAATTGTAGAAATCTCGTTGGGAAGGCTAAGGTGGTGACTGCGTGAGAATTTGACTCCCGTGAACAAGACCGTAGCGGTCAATAGGATTTGGAGAACCCAGATTCCGCGCTTGGCTAAGGCGTATTGCAAGCCTTGGCGAATGACGACGCGCACATCCATCGCGCGGTGCACCACGATGACGTAGGCCAGCGTGACCGGAAACAGCAGCATAATCGAGAGCGCAGAGAGCACGAACCATTCGGGCAAAATCTGTTCGAGCTCACCACCTTTGATGTTTTGGAACGTGAAGAGCACGCAGGCCGGCGCCATGCTGATAATGGATCCGGTATAGAGCAAACGCAGGCGGCGCTTGGCGTCGGGCGTGATGGCCTGGCCTTTCTTGACGGCAATGCAGGCAAAGAAAATACCGATGGACACGAAACTGATGAGGAAATCAACGTTGCCCGCACGATCCAAAGCGGCAGACAAGGATGCTACGGATGCGAAGTTTTCGAATTGCCCAACGGTCGCCACGACGTTCAGCGCACACGAAAGGATCAGTAGGGCGACGAGAACTCGCTTGGACCACTTCCACCAAGTGGGGTCCTTCTCGGGAAAAGGTTCGGGGAAATACACGCCGAAGAGCAGCATGGCCATTGGCCATAGGTTGCCGACAGCGACGCGGTATCCTTCCGCGACGTCGCGCACTAGGCGGCCCCAACTCTCGACAGCGGCGCTGTAGAACACCGAGAAAAACAACATGATGAACAGGAGGCACCAGGCGGAGGGGTCGCGCGGGCGCACAGCGGCGACCCAGAATCCAATGAGGATGCAGAATGTGGGCACGACCAGCTTCATGGCGTAGATGGAAGCGGCCGGGAAGCTGAAGGCGGGAGCGGTGGCTTCCCAGAGCTGAATCGTAGCGGAGCGCGGCGCGGTCTCGCCGGGACGCAGAACCTGAACCATGAGGAGGTCATCCGGTTTCGCGGTGCGAAGGGCCTCGCCGAAGACCGCGAGTCCGGTCATGGGATGACCATTGACGGCGAGCAAAACGTCGTTGTCTCGCAGGCCAGCTTTGCGCGCGGTCCCGCCGGTGAATTCGATGAGGGGGTGGCCCTGTTTATAACTCGCGATGAAGGGGTAGGCAACGACATGTAAGTGAAAATAGTTCGGGAACTCGTACATCACGGAACGAACGTGGTAGCTCGCAGCGAGCGCAAAGAGCAGTGCGAGGCAGACGTATTGGAGGATGGGAGGATTCTTGGCGCGCATGTCCGGCGGCTCAATCAACCACAATCAGTGGTAAGCAAGGTAGCATTGCTGGAGCGCGGCGGCAAAATTTTCGCTGGAAAGAAAGGCGAATGGTCAGAGCTATGCTGCTGAGGTGGGATCGGAGACCTGGTCTTGAAGCGAAGGGGATTTTGGGCGACGGAGGCGAAACCAGAGGTAGAGAGCGGCGAAAGCGAAGAAGGCGCCGATGGAATCGAGAAGGGAATCGTAGGGAGAGGCGGTGCGGCTGGCGACGAAGGCTTGATGGATTTCGTCCATGATGGAATAGCCGGCGGCGACGGAGAGAGCGGCGATGCCCCAGGTCCAGCGCCAGCCTTTGCGATCGCCGCGGACGCCACGATAGTTCAGGATGCAAAAAATAAAATATTCGGTGAAGTGGGCGCTTTTGCGGATGAGGTGGTGAATGAAATTGAATTGATCCTCGGTGAGGTGAGGAAAGAGCCAGCGGACGACGGGTGAGAGAATACTTGCGGTGTGCTCGGAAGAGAAGGAGTCGGTCGAGAGCGTGAAAATGACGAAGGCCCAGGCGACGGCGGGCCACCAGGCGCGAAGCCAGGCAGGAATCAGGAGTTTATGAAGGCGGGGCTGCAGCTCCGGCAATTGCGGAGCCGGACGAGGATTGCGCCAGGGTTGCGGGTCAGACAAATCTAAGTCTCCGGTTACGATTTTTAGTTTAGCTTATCGACTGTTACTCTCCCGAGACGAGTCGGTCGCGGTGAGAAAACTGGTCAACTACCAGAAAAGCGGGAGCAGGGCTCCCGCACTCCATGTTCACTCCATTCGATAGTTCGGGGCTTCGCGAGTGATGATGACGTCGTGGACGTGGCTTTCGCGGAGACCAGCGGCCGTGATGCGCACGAAGCGGGCTTTTTCGGTAAGTTCACGAAGCGTGGGGGCGCCGACGTAGCCCATGCCGCTCTTCAGGCCGCCAACGAGTTGATCGGTGAGCGCGCCGAGAGAGCCCTTGTAGGGGACGCGGCCTTCGACGCCTTCGGGCACGGACTTGCCGCGCTCTTCCGTGTCCTGGACTGTTGCATATCGGTCGGAACCGGCGTCCATTGCGCCCATCGAGCCCATGCCGCGGTAAGACTTGAACGTGCGGCCCTGATAGAGAATGGTTTCGCCGGGAGATTCTTCTGTGCCGGCGAAGAGGCTGCCGATCATCACGCAAGAAGCGCCAGCGGCGATGGCCTTGGTGATGTCGCCGGAATACTTGATGCCGCCGTCGGCGATGATGGGGATTCCTGTGCCTTGTGCGGCGCGCGCGGCTTCCATGATGGCGGTGAGCTGGGGTACACCTGCGCCGGTGACGACGCGAGTGGTGCAGATCGAGCCGGGGCCGATGCCGACTTTGAGGCCATCAATGCCGAGCGCGATGAGATCTTTCGCGGCTTCGTAAGTAGCGACGTTGCCAGCGATGATTTGCACTTCAGGGAGACGCTGGCGAATGGCTTTGATAGCGTCCATGACGCGGGTGGTGTGGCCGTGGGCGGTGTCGATGGCCAGGACGTCGGCTTTGGCTTTGGACATTTCGACGGCGCGCTCGAGGTAGTCACCGGTGGCGCCGACGGCGGCGCCGACGCGCAGGCGGCCCTGTTCATCTTTTGCGGCGCGCGGATATTCGCGCTTTTTCTGGATGTCTTTTACGGTGATGAGGCCTTTGAGATTGAAGTCCTGGTCGACGACGAGAAGCTTTTCGATGCGGTGTTTTTGCAGGATGCGCTCGGCTTCGTCGAGCGTCGTGCCGACGGCCACGGTGACGAGATTTTCTTTCGTCATTACAGAACCGACGAGCTGGGAGTGATTTTTCTCGAAACGCAGGTCGCGGTTGGTGAGGATTCCGGTGAGGCGCGAGCCGCGCGTGACGGGAAGGCCGGAGATGTGGTACTTGTTCATGATTTCGAGGGCTTGGCGGAGGGTGATGTCCGGAGAGATGGTGACGGGGTCGACGATCATGCCGCTTTCGGAGCGTTTTACGCGGTCGACTTCTTCGCCCTGGCGGTCGATGGGCATGTTGCGGTGCACGAGGCCGATGCCGCCCTGGCGGGCGATGGCGATGGCCAGGCGCGATTCAGTTACGGTGTCCATGGCGGCGGAGGCCAGGGGGATGTCGAGCGATAATCTGCGGGTGAAGCAGGTGCGCGTGTCGACTTCGCCTGGGAGCACGGACGATTTTCCGGGCAGGAGAAGCACGTCGTCGAAAGTAAGACCTTCGGGAATCGGACCTTCAATCATTCCAACCTCGATTCAGGAAATTAGCGCATTAAAACAGCGCAGCCCAGCGGGTAGCCGCCGGGCTGGAAGATGAATGCATCAGATTGCAAAAATCCATCACTGTGAAACTTCTATTCTAGGGGGCAATGGGATTGGGGTCAAGTTGAGGCATGCTCACCGAATGTCTGTGAATCTTTGTAAGGGCATAACGTTCGGTTGCAAGTCATTACTGGTCGGTATCGAGGGGGGCGGGGCAGCCCGACTTGGCGTACTTCGTGTCCGGCTGGAGCAGGATGTCCAGAGACATGTGCTCTCCAGGCTTAAGTCTGACTCCTTTGCGCTCTGATTTGCGAAACGTCCCAGGGAAGTACCAAGGCCGGTACCCGTCCAGCCAGATTTTCATCAGAACATCTGTGTCTGAGGGCACAAAAAGCTTGTAGGTCTGCTCGACCAGGCCGCTGCCGCGCATGAAATTGTTAGGCTTATCAGCGATCCTGAATTCCACGCATGGGCGCAAGGGAGTGCCCGTCACCGCGTCAGTCACTTTGCCTTCTAAGATGCCTGCTTTAGGTCCTATGTGGATGCTTACGCTTGCAGAGGGATGGGCGGACGTCAATGTGACGGTCTCAAACCCTCCTCCTCTCCAAAATTGATGACTCCTAGTTGCGTAGTCTTCGGATTCCTTCCCCGCGGAGATCGCAAATTTTCGGAACCATGACCTGGGAATATGGATTATGAAGATTCCGACTTCGTCGGAATCGGCATGGGGAATGATCGCGCCGAGATCAACCCCTAATGGTTCGGCATAAACCGTCGCGCCTTTGACCGGCTTTCCGTCTTCATAGAAAACGGTTCCGTCAATCAGTCCATCATCAGATTCAGTCTCAGCGATTGGCTTCTCGCCTTGCAGATATACACCTGAGCTGAACACGGCTGCCGCAATCAACGGGGTTATGAGTTTGGCGCAGCCCATGGGCTTCATTCTGTCATAAATTCTGCTGGGCTAGGTGAATGTACCTACTGACAGCTGTGATTTCCTGGCAGGCCAAGTGGCCTTTGATAGCCCGAAGTTTAGACCGTGTGCGCAACCTGGTAGTTTGCGAGGATGCAGCCACCATCGAGTTGGCGGCACTCCGTGAGGGTCAGTTTCACGCGGTGGCCGGGATCGCGGAAAGTGGGGATTCCTGAGCCGAGAAGAATGGGATGAATGTTCAGGCCGATTTCGTCCACGAGGCCGGCTGCCAGGAGGGATTGCGCTAGTTCGCCGCCGCCCATCAGGCAGATTCGTTTGCCGGGGCGTTGCTTTAGATTTCGCACGAATTCGGCGGCGTCGGAAGACACTAGCTCGACGCCTGGATCGTCCATAGTCTTGAGCGTGCGCGAGAAGACGTAAGTGCGCATGACCGGCGCTTTGCGCTTGGAGCTCTTGGCTTTCGCCGGTTTTTTTGCGGACGAAGGTCTCATAGCGACCGAGACTTCGTAGGTTTTGCGTCCCATCAGAATAGTGTCCACGTCCTTCCAGTAGTCGGTCATCACTTGTTGGACGTCCTTGCTGAAATGCAGCCAGTCGATCGAGCCATCGGCTCCGGCCAAGAACCCATCCAGGCTAACGGCTCCGCCATAGGTTACGGTGCGCATCGTTTCGCTCCTTTCTGTTTTGCACAGCGAAAACGTTTAAACTAAATGGCCGTTTAGAAATGATACTATACGGGCGTTGAGAAACCGTCAAGCGCCATGAGCCCGCGCCCCAGGAAGGTCAGCGACAGCCAGCTTTTCGCCGCCACGCACGCGGTGATGAGCAAGGTCGGCCCGCGCGAACTGACGCTTGCCGCCATCGCCAAGGAAGCAGGCGTGACGGCGGCGGTGCTGGTGCAACGGTTCGGCTCGAAGCGCGCACTGCTGCTGGCGTTGTCCGCAAAATATTCCAACGAAGCACGCGAATTCATCGCGTCACTCGCGAAGCAGCACGCCTCTCCACTGGCTGCGCTGCGCTCTTATGCGGATTGCATGGCCGGAATGGCGGCGTCGCCGGCGGCTCTCGCGCGAAACCTGGCCTATCTGCAGATCGATATGACCGATCCCGACTTTCGGCGCCACCTGGTAAAACAGGCGCGAGCGACGCGTGCCGGTTTGCGGCGGCTAGTAGAATCAGCTCTGCAAGCGGGGGAACTCGCGCCAAGTGTGAACCCCGCACAGTTGGCGCGAACGATCGAGGCAATCCTCAGTGGCTCGATGATGTCGTGGGGATTCTATCGAGAAGAGACCGCCGCACGATGGATGCGCGCCGACTTGGAAGCCGTGCTGGCGCCGTGGCTCACAAAACGGCGCCGACAAGGGCTTGAGCGTCGACGATTTGCTTAGGGTTCGGTGGCGCCATCCCTGAGCTGAGTGATGATCCGTCTCTCGTAGTCCTCTGGCTTGTGCTCGTCTATTCTGAGGACTCCTGTTCCAAGCGGATAGGGATCTGGCGAGCCATCCGCTTTTGCCAACCTTTCTCCTGCGCGCATTGTGAGGTTCACGGAGTCTGGTTCAGCGTGTTTTGCGTGACTTGTGCGTTGTAGAGGTCGTTTAGATACTCGAGGTAATGCGCTTTCTTGGCCGAAGTTTTTTCGTTGGCAATCATGGACTCGAGAATGGGAACGAGAAACCGGTTATAGCGATCGAGAGTCTTGCGATCGTGGGTAGTCAGGGCTTGCTCGACGGCGCGCTCGGTGGCGGGTGTCACGAGTTCGAGACGGCCGACGAAAACGCGAACAGTTTTTACAGGAGAGGGGCTGATCGTGAGAGGCAGCACACTGTCTACAAATTGGCGCGGCACGATGTAGAGAAGCCGGCTGCCTTCTTCGAACCAGGAATCGCGCCAGGTTTCAAACATGGCTTGCGCTTCGTCGTGATAGAGGCCCTGGGCGATGAGCATGTTTTCGACGGCTTGCTTGAGCGAATCCATGGATGCATTGAGTTCGGGAGGATCGAGAGTTGGTTGCGCTGCGGAGGCGTCCGCGACGCGGAAGCCGAGCTTGTCGCCGCGGCGTTCGAACAGGAGCATGGAGGGAATTTCCTGGGCGGTGAGATTTTCAGTGAGGATCTTGCCGTCGTGAGCCAGCCTCGCGGAAACAGGCACAGAAAAACTGGAAACGCCGCGATAGAAGAGGAATTTCTCGGTCTGCTCGCCGGTTTGCGTCTTGATGCGCAGAGGAGTGGAAGAGGTTTGGCGGGCGGCGTAATAGTGGTTCGCGCGGTTTTCAAGCGGGAGGCTGGCGGAGCTTCTCGGTTCGAGCGTGACGGAGTCCCAGGAAATGCTGCTGTCGGGTTGCTTCTGGCGGCGGCTCCAGTCATTGAGATAGGAGACCATGCGGGTTTGCGTCTGAAGACCGACGGGTTCGACGCGATCGGCGTGCGGGTACCATTCGGTGATAAGGCCTTGTGAGAAGGAGACGTGTACGGAGAGGGTGGTTGGGTGATTGGTATAGAAGTAGAGGACCGGAGTCTCCATGCGCACGGTGCCGCGCAGGCCGCCCTTGAAATCCACAGTCTGGAAATGCTCGACGAACGCAGGAAGATCGGTTGAGCCAGTCAGCGGCAGCCATAGGGCGGCGTGACCGTCCTTTCCGGCAATCGAGGTGAACGTCCCCCATTCGTGCGCGGTAAGGCTTGGGCCGGAGGCGGGCGTTTGGGCACGGAAAAGGACCGGCAAACAGGCTAAAGTGAAAACGAGAATTGCGCAGGCAAGCAGGCGAAATTTCATAGTGCTTTCTCCTTGTTTCCCCATCGGCTAGATTGACGCGAAAAGACGGGCGAGTGTTAACAGGGTGTGGACAGATGCAAGCGTTGCGTTGGGGCCTGCCGCGAGGGCCGCGGTATCGTCGGCTTGCCTGGCGTGTGCCGCTGCTCTACATTGAATTCATGACTTGGGAAACGGAGAAATTTGAGCCGCACGCGCTGCTGAAAAATGGCCACGCCATGACGATAGCGGCTGCATTTGCGCCCAGACGCTTTGACCTGCCCCAAGCGGAAGAGCGGTTGTTTCAAGTCGATCCTGAGTCGAGGATTCTTGGGCATTGCCATTGGCAGCCGGGAAAACGGCGGGATACCCCGGTAATAGTGATTCTGCACGGGCTGGAAGGGTCGAGCGAATCGAATTACGTTTGTGGCATAGCGGAAAAGGCGTTTGGGCTGGGTTTTCACGCGGTGAGGCTGAATCAGCGAAATTGCGGCGGAACGGAAGAGCTCACGCCGACACTGTATAACTCCGGAATGAGCGGGGACTATAAAGCGGTACTGGAAGAATTGTCGAGCGGGGATGGATTCGAGCAGATTTTCTTCGCCGGTTATTCGATGGGCGGGAATCTGATGACGAAAGTGGCGGGCGAGTATGGAGACGCGGCGCCGAAGGCGCTTCGCGCTGTGTGCGTGGTGTGCCCGGCGATGGATCTTGGGGCGTGCGCCGATGCGCTGGAGCTCCGCGAGAATTTTTTCTACCAGAGGCATTTTGTGAAAGGCCTGATGGCACGCTACGCACGAAAGGCCAAGCTGTTCCCCGAGCGATATCGGAAGAGCGGATTCGGAGTGGTGCGCTCGGTGCGCGAGTTCGACGACAAGATTACAGCGCCGAATTTCGGCTACCGGGACGCGCAGGATTATTACGACGCGGTAGGAGCGAAAAAGCTCATTGCACAAGTGCGGGTGCCGATGCTGATGATCACTGCGCAGGACGATCCTTTTGTCCCATTCGAACTGTTTCGGCGCGCGAATCCGGGGCAGAACCCTGCGATCAAATTCGTTACACCAGAGCGCGGCGGTCATTGCGGCTTCATTTCGAAGCGAAGCGGAGCCGAGCGATTCTGGGCGGAACAAAGAATTGTTGAGTTCTGCGACGTGATTCGGGGCGCTTGAAATCAGCCCAACGGTTTTTCGAGCGATACCTGGAAGTTTTGCGTCAAGAGCTGCGCAGGGCCGTCGGGCATGATGACCATGTCGTCTTCGCAGCGAATGCCAAACTCGCCGGGAACGTAAATGCCGGGTTCATTCGAAAAAGTCATGCCGAGTTCGAGGTTCGTCGTGCTGCCTTTGACGAGATAGGGATGCTCGTGGCCGTCGAGGCCGATGCCGTGGCCGAGGCGATGCGTGAAGAATTTGTAGCCGGGGCCATAGCCGCCGTTGACGATTACAGCGCGAGCCGCATCATCCACGGTCCCGGAAAGCCGGCCGGGGCGTGCCGCGTCCAATGCGGCGTCTTGCGCTTTCCGCGTCAGCTCATAGGCTTTCGCGATTTTCTCTGAAGGTTTTCCGAGGATTCCCATCCGCGTGATGTCGGAGGCATAGCCATCGACAGCGCAGCCGCCGTCAATCAGGACCACATCGCCTTCTTTTAGCTTTTGCGGTTGCTTGGTGCCGTGAGGGAGCGCGGCCGAGGGACCCAGAAGCACTAGCGCGCCGCCACGCAAACCCATCTTCGAAAAGCCAGTCTCGACAAGATGCGCAATATCCTCTTGCGACATGCCTTCGCGCAATGCGGCGAAGACGGGGCGGTACACATCGAATGTGGCTTCGCAGGCGAGGCGCATCAGTTCGAGTTCGTGCGGGGATTTTCGCCCTCGGCAGGCGATAGTGACGAGATCGGCGGACACGTATTCAAATCCCGGAGCAGCCGCGCGCAGGTGATCGGAATAGGTGAAGTAAGCGGTCTCTTCGACGCCGAGCCGCCCGGTGCGAACGCCTTGGTCGGCGAGGGCTGCCGCGGCGAGTTTCGTAGGGCTTTCATCTTCCTGCCAAACACGGATTTCGATCGGGAATCGCAATTGTTCACGCAGACGGCCTTCCTCGAAGCCCGGGCAGACGAGGACAGGCTTCCCCGAGCGAGGCAGGACAAGGCCGACGAGCCGCTCGCTGAGGCCCCAGCGAATTCCAGTGAAATAATACAGCGAAGTGCCGGGCGCAAAAAACAGCGCGTCAAAATTCGGTTTCAACTCAGACATCAACTGCTGCGCGTGCATCAAGCGGGCGTGGAATTCCTCCGCCGTGATCGGTTTGAGGCGATCGCCAAAAGGCTTCAAGCTCGAGAAATCCGCCTTTGGAACGTCTTGCGAAGGGGCACCGGACGCTTTCGCTCCGGGCACAAGCGCGAGAGAAGAAGCTGCCGCGGCGCTTTGCAGGAAGCGGCGGCGCGTAGCGCCAAAGTTTTTGGGCATCGAAGATTTCTCCACTGTGGAGAAGACGTTTACTCGGCTAGGGCAGAGAATGTCAAGCGGCATGAAGATTTTCGTGAAGGAAAGTGGAGAGGGTAAGTTCTGAAAAAAGCCTGGAGAACTACTCCATGCGAACAGCCAGAATGTTTTTTCCCTGCACTTTGAGTTCAATGCCGAGCGGCGGCCGCAAGTCCGAGCCCTGTGCGATAGCGCCGCGCACCCAAACGTTGCCGGGCAAGTTTGTCAGCTTCAGAGGATCGTAAAGCGTGCGGTTGCAAGGGTTGCCGACCATTGGATGCTTGGCGGCTTTGAAGTCATAGTCGCTCTTTAGTTTCTCCAGGTCGGTCACATATTCCAGCTGGCAGTTCCCGTAAGGAGCATTCATCGAGAAGGCCCAATAGCCGCTCACCTGGGACGCCGAGCTCGCGGGCAAGCGAATCAGAAGGCCCGCGACATTTTCCCCTGTCAGACCATTGCGGATGAAGAACTGCTTGGAAGACCAGGTCTGGGCCATCTCCGCGATGCTGGCGATGCCGGGGTCCTGCTGCGTAGCGTGCGGGAGCGCCGCATTTGGATCGGGAGCAGGCGAGGGAACCTCAATCTGGGGAGGGGGCTCAGCCGGAGGGGCTTCCGTATGTCTCGGGCGGAGAATCCATCGCGCGCCGAAAAAAACGACCAACAGCACGGCGAGTAGCACGCCCACCATCCGAAGTGTGGGGTTTTCCAAGGCGCTTCGTCGCGAGGCCGGCGAGGAAACTCCGGGTATCTCCGGCATATCTGCCTTGTAGCGGTCAGGTGGGGACTGGTCCGGCATATCCATTTGCCGTGCTCTTCATTTTCGCCGGACAGGCACCCAGCACGAGGGGCCTTCGGCGCTGCAAGGGCGAAGAATCCAAATCACGTTTATTGTAGAGCGAGACCAAATACCGAGCAACACAGGGTAGTCCGGAAGTGGGCTAAGACGCAACCTTGCGGCCCGCTCATGGCGTCCGAGTTCGTGCCCATCTCGACAACACTCTGTTATTGAGATGGTTACAATAATCGCCGTGAGACTTGTCTGGAGCGCATGAGGTCTCTAGTGTAGTAGGTAGCATGGGGAGGACCGGCTTCCTCGCCGGATAGCATGAGTCCCGAATCACGCGGGGGCGCGCGGGCTTTCGTCCGCAGCCTGAACATTTTATTGAAGTTCGCACGGCTCTATGAATTTGGCCACGTGCGGACCGCGGCGCAGTTTGAGACCGCGTGGAAAGAGCTGCGTGGTGCGCTCGATGAAAGCAGCGGCAGCGGCCTTTTGCTGGGAGCATCGGGGAATCAGATCTTGCTGGACGGCGTGCCGCTCGGCGCATCCGCCGGTGAAAAAAGCTTCGCGCAGATGCTGATGGGTTCGGGAATCGCCAGCATCCACTTCTCTCCGAATTTGACGCAGCCACAATTCGCTCGGTTCGTGCGCGCATTTCCCAGCGGCAACGCAAAGCCTTCCTCTCTCGCGGAACAATTAAAATCCGCGCTCGCCGGTGAGACCAGCATCAAGGTCAACGAAATTCGGTACGTTGCGGAAGATTCTTCCGTTGCAGGAATCAAAGTAGCCGCACAACTCACCGCGAAAGCTCTCGGCGCTCAAGGCGACAAATTCAAGGATTTCTTTGAGGACCCCAACAAGCTCCTTCAAATGATTCTCGCTGCGGAGAGCTCCCGAAGCGGCGGTGGAGGAGGCGGTGGAACCGGCCCCGGCTTCGGTCCCGGCGGTGGCGGCCCTGGCGGAGTGCCGGGCGGCGGCGGCACCGGCGCTGGTGGATTTGGCTCCGGGGGCGGGTCGGGCTCCGCAGGCCAATCCGGCAGTTTGTGGGAAAGCGGCGGGGGCGGCTCGGGCTCTGGAGGCGGTTTAGGAACTGGTAGTGCCAGCGGTGGTGGCGCGGGGAGTGGCCCGGGCGGTGGTCCAGGCGGTGGTTCGGGCTCCGGCGGCGGAGGTGGTGTTGGTGGCGGACCTGGCGGGACCGGCGGTTCCGGTGGGACGGGTTCTGGCCCGGGCGGTGGAATGGGTTCTGGTCCCGGCGGTGGGATGGGTTCTGGCGGCGGGGTCGGTATTGGTGGCGGTGGGACCGGACTCGGCGGTGGAGCTGGCATTGGCGGCGGACCGGGGTCTGGCGGTGGAGCTGGCGGAGGGACGGGAATTGGCGGTGGCGGGGGAGAAGCCCCGGGAAAATGGTTGACGGCATCGGCGCTGCTTCGGGGCAACCCTCTCGGAGGTGGCGGTTCCGTGCCCGGCGCACCGGGTATTGGGTCTGGTGGCGGAGCCGGTTTCAACGTGGCAGAGGAAGATGTCCGAGCCATGCTGGGGCTCTTCGCGCAGCTAGGAAAGTCCCGCAAAGATCCGGAAGCAAAAATGGATGTGCCGACATTTCAGTCGCGCTTGAGCGCAATGCCGGTGCGCGCCCAATTCACGTTGCAGCAGGCTCTCGCGGGCCTGGCGGCGCAGGCGCCTTCGGAAAAGGCCGACAAGCCGATGTTGCTGAAATTGGCGGAACACGTGGCCATCCGTTTTGCGCTGGACAGTTACGAGCGCGGCGAGCTGCGCGTCAACGCCGTGAAGCAGCTCCTGGACCGCATGAATTCGGAGATTGAAGCTCTCCGCAAGATTTTAGGGTCGCAAGAAGAGATGATGGCCCAAGCAGGACTGTCGGTGCAGTCGTACACCGAGCTGCTCGATCAAGAGTTCTGGGAGCAAGTGCCAGAAGAGAACAAGAAGGAAGTGCTGACTTCGGATGAAGCCTGGTGCGTTCCACCGCGCAACGTGCGCGTGTTCCTGGAAGAAATGCTCCGGCGCGGCGAATTGAAGACGGTCAACGAAATTTTGATGAAGTATGCCGCATGCATCGCGCTGGAAGCGCCGGAAGCGCGCCGTACTACCGCGATCGGGCTTTCCGATCTTGCGGAACTGTATGGCAGCGGCGACGGCAGTGCCCTGATGGAGTCCATCCGCCGGCTAGGGAATCAGTTGGCCATCGAACGCGAACCGGAGTTGCAAACGCTGATCAGCGCGGCATTCGTGCGCATGAGCCAGGAAGCTGCATCAAAACGCTGCTATCCGGCCATGCAGCAGGCTCTCTCTTCCCTCGATAGCATCGAACAACAGCGGCCAGGATCGACACAAAGCCTTCGTCCGCGCATCGGTGCCGAAGAACGCTTGCCGGAATTCATCGAAGAGGCGTTGCGCAGCGGACATCTTGCCGACGGCATGACCGAAATCCTGGGACTGATGCCCAAGGCGACGCTGCACTATGTGACGAACCGTTTCGGCCACTGCGGGTTCCGCGAAGATTGCGAAGTACTCGGTCAAATCGTCCGAGGTCTCGGCGAGGACTCCACGCAGCGCCTGCTGGAGATTTTGCAAACGGCGCCGGCGCCGGAGGCTGCAGAGACGATCGGCTTGCTCAGCCATTTCGCACCCGATGCGGTCCAGAAAATTCTTCCTGTGCGGCTGAGCCAGTGGCCCCGTTCTTCTCACGACCGCGCGGTTCGCCAGCTCTCTTCTGCTCCACCCGAACAACGCGCCATACTTCTGGTCTCGCTGTACGATTCGCTCGACTCCTTAATCCGGCCGCTAGCGCTCGACGAGATGGGAATGAGTGGCCAGCCCGAATGCATAACCAAGCTCGTGGAATTGGCGCAGAACGATCACACTCCGCCTTTTCACCGGCTGAAAGCCCTCGAAGCGATCGGCCGCTTGCGAGCCTCCGCCGGCAGCCCCACGTTGCAGCACATCATGGATGCCCGGCAGGTGTGGCGCTGGGTTTACCCCAGCGAGTTGCGAATCGCGGCAGCCCAGGCCCTGATGCGGCTTGATCCCACGATGGCGCTGGAAAAGCTCAGCGCCAGCGGACTCGAGCGCAAGGACTTGGCGCTGGAGCCTACGGATCCCGAGCCCCACTCCTCGGTGATGCGCCAGCGGCGTTATGCGCGTTTGAAACTTTCGAGGAATCTGATCGGGGTGACCACCAACTTGCGCGAGAATTTCCGGTTGTCTATCCCGGAACTCAACCTGGGCGGAGGAATCGGATCCGGCGAGCGCCATCTGGCGCCAGGTTCTCTCCTCTCGCTGAAACTGTCGCACGGCGTGAGAAACATCAAGGCACAGGCCATTGTGCGCGGCGCTCGTCCCCAAGCCATGGCGTTTGAATTTGTGGACATGGACATGGAGGATCGCTCGAGGCTGCGGAAAGTGTTGCTTGAGCTGGGCGGAATTCCGCAGGTAGCGGCGGTAGTCAATCGCAGCAAGCGCCGCGGCCGCGTGGCTCTGAACAAGTAGTTACAAAAAAGATTTCACGGCTTGCGTTAGCGCGCAAACCCATCCCCTCCACCTGTACTTGCCCGGAGCCGACCCGTCCCGGTGAGCAGGTCTCGCACCCGTTCTCCTGGCGGCTTGACATCGGAGACACATAGGACCTCTGTACCATTGCCGCGAACGGGCCATAACCCTACGGTACTAGATAGGTGGTCCTATTAAGGAACGGGCATGGCGGCGAATGATAGCGGACACTAAATCGACTTCAGGGCGGGCTTTCGTAAGAAGTCTGAACATCCTCCTGAAGTTTGCCCGTTTGTACGGTTTTGAGCACGCCCGTACCACCGAACAGTTAGATATCGCTTGGCGCGAGCTGCGAACCGCCATTCCCACGGGGACGGACAACGGGTTGATGCTCGGCGCCACGGGTTCCCAGTTGCTGCTGGATGGTGTTCCCCTGGAAGGCGCACCCGCCGAAAAACAATTCGCGCAGTTGCTTTCCGCCGCCGGACTGGCCAGCATTCAGTTTTTCCCTTCCGTCACACAGGAAGAAATTGGCAGGTTTGCTCGCGCCTTTCCGACGGGCAAAGCCAAACCCACCGAACTCGCCATACAACTGAAAGCGGCGCTTACGGGCGCGCAGGGCATCCGTTTGAATGAGATTTGTTTCGTCGCGACGGACTCGCGCTTGAAGGATGCCAGCGTGGCCGCGCAACTCGCGGCTGCTTCCCTCGGGGGAGACCAAGATGACTTCAAAAAGTGGCTGAATGATCCTCAGAAACTTCTGGAACTGATTGCCGCCGCGCAAGGTTCGCGGGGCAGCGGGGCAGTTGGCTCGGGCATGGGAGGCGGCGGTTCAGGCTCCGGTAGTGGCGAGGTCGGTGCCGGGGGCGGCGGTGGAAGCGGAGCAGCGGGTGGAGGAGTTGGCGGTGGCACAAGTGCCGCCGGCGAATTCAGCATGACCGGATCAAGCACCGGCGGGACGCTCACAGGAGGACCTTATGTCGGCGGAAGTGGCGTCGCGGGCCAGTTCGCCGGGGTACCCGGAGCAGGCTTGGGAGCAGGTTTAGGAGCGGGTCTCGGTGGGGGGCCTGGCGGCGCAGGGGGCAGCGGTACTGGAAGTGGACCTTGGCGTGGAACCGGCCAGAGCGGCGGCCCAAGCGAAGACGAGATTTACGGAATCCTGGGCGCACTAACAAGTTTCGGCAACGTCGGAGCAGGACAGGGTGGAGCCGCTGCGGCCGGTCAGTTCCAGCAGCAGATGTCTGAATTGCCGGGGACGGCGCAAGACACGCTGAAACGAGCCATCGCCGGCCTTGCGGCACAAGCGCCCGAAGGCCAGCCCGATGAATCGGTCCTTGTAAAGCTGGCCGAGCATCTAGCGATTCGTTTTGCGCTTGAGCGTTTCGAAAGCGGCGAAGTCAAGGTCAACGCCGTGCGGCAAATGCTCGACCGCATGAATTCAGAAATCGAAAACCTCCGCAAGATACTCGGCGCGCACGAAGACAAGATGACGGACGCGGGAATGCTGGTTGAATCCCACCGCGAGATTCTGGACCGTCAGTTTTGGGCCGCCGTTCCGGAAAGCGGCAAGCAGGCCGTTTTGCTCTCGGGGGACGCGTGGTGCATCCCGCCGAAAAACGTGCAGTCTTACGTGGCCCATCTCATCGAGACGGGAGATGTCGCACAAGCCATCAGCATCTTGCAGAATTACGCCTCGTGCGCGGAGAGCGACGAGGTCGATGCGCGCAAAAAAACAGCCATGGGTTTGTCCGAAATGGCCGAGCTGTACGCGAAGGCCGACCCCAAGCTGCTCGGCGAAGCGTTGCGCCATCTGGGCCTGCGATTGAGCGTCGAACAAGATGCCGATCTGCAGACGCTGGTGAGCGCGGCCTTTGTGAGGCTAAGCCAGGAGGCTGCGACCAGCCGCTGCTTCCCGGTGATGGAGCAAGCGCTTGATTTGATTTCGGGTGTGGAAGCGCAAAGGCCCGGCGTCGGGCGCAGCTTACGCCCGAAGATGGGCATCGAAGAGCGCGTTCCCGAATTTGTGGATGAGGCTTTGCGCGCGCGGCAAGCGGCCGCCGGCATGACCAACGTTTTGAAAATGCTTCCGCAAACGGCCATGGAGCAACTCTCCATGCGGTTCAACCGCTGCAGTTTGCGCGAAGATGCCGAGCATATATCCAACCTCGCCTCCGATCTTGGCGAAGAAGGCTTGCACTACCTGCGGAGTACCGTAAGAGGCGGGCCCATCACCGAGGCCGTTGAAATGGCCGGACTCTTGAGCAAGCTGGATCCGGAAGCCGTAGAAGTGTTCCTGCCGTCGCGCATGAAGGATTTTCCGAGGACGTCGCAGGACCGCATCGTGCGGCAAATCTCCGGAAGTGGTGCTCCGGGACGCTGCCGAATACTTCTCGAGATGCTGGATCATGTCGATCCGCTGATCATGCCTCTGGTGATCGATGAAATCGGCGTGACTTCCGACCGCGAAGCGCTTGGCCGTTTGCTGACCATCGTGGACGGTGACTTGCCGGTGGGCGGCGGACCCTTTTTACAAGTGAAGGCCATCGAAGCACTCGGCCGCATCCACGCGCCCGAATCGGTCAACACCCTCAAGCGAATCGTCGAGTCGAAGAAGATGTTTGGCTGGGGCCATCCCCAGGAACTCCGCATTGCCGCTCTGCAAACTCTTATGCAGCTGGAACCGGATTGGGCGCGCGATTTTGTGGCGAAGAGTGGAATCGACCGGGAAGACCTGGCACTGGCGCCGCTGGACGTCATTCCAAACTCAAAATTTGTACGCCAACGACGCCATACCCGAGTCCGACTGCACAAGCCCGTCACCGCTGTGAGTACGAATCTCAAGGAAACCTGCCGTCTCGAGATCAAGACGGCAAGTCTCTCGGGCGGCTTCGCCAGCATAAGCAGACATCTCGCTCCAGGGACGCACGTACAACTCAAGCTGCAGCTCGGGCTTCGCAACGTGCAAGCTACCGCCCTTATGCGAGACTACCGGGCTCAGGATATGGCCTTCGAGATTGTCGATATGAGCCTCGACGAGCGCAGCAAGTACCGCCGCCTCCTGGCGGACAACCATTCCCAATCGACCCCGGCGGCGAATAATAAAAGTAGTCAACCCGCCGCCGTCGAGACCTCGGTGCCACCCTCCTAGAGTATTTCCCAGCATGTCGACGTTCTTGGCGCTAGCGCATCCAAACAGTTAGAATAAGTTGTTTGCATTGGTCGCGACAGACCGGCCAGTTCGTTCACTCTCGCGGAGCACCGCCAGGAGACGGCGAAACCCTTCATGGATGTTGCCAAGACAGTTGACAGAGTTGTCGCTCGGTTTATTGGCACCAAGCACGAGCGCGACATCAAAAAATTGCAGCCGCACGTCGTGGCCATCAACGCGCGCGAAGCCGAGGTGCGAGCACTTAGCGACGATGATCTAAAACTTCGCTTCGCCGCACTGAAGGCTGAGGTGCAAGAACAGCTCAAGGACGCGGATCCCAGCGAGCCGGCCTACAAAGAACTTTTGAAAAGGGTGCTCGATCCGATGATCGAGCCGGCGTTCGCTCTGGTCCGCGAAGCGGGACGCCGTTTTCTGAATATGCGCCATTTCGACGTTCAGTTGATCGGCGGCATGGTTCTGCACGACGGCAAGATCGCGGAAATGAAAACGGGCGAAGGCAAAACACTCGTTGCCACATTGCCTGCCGCGCTGAATGCTCTTGCTGGGCGCGGCGTACACGTCGTCACCGTGAACGACTACTTGGCGCGTCGCGACGCGGAGTGGATGAGCCCGCTCTATCGCGGCCTCGGGCTTTCCGTCGGTGTGATTGTGCATGATCTCGACGACGAGCAGCGCAAAGCCGCCTACGGGGCCGATCTCACCTACGGCACGAACAACGAATTCGGCTTCGACTATCTGCGCGACAACATGAAGTACGATCTGGCGCAATGCGTCCAGCGCGGCCATCAATTCGCGATCGTCGACGAAGTGGATTCCATCCTCATCGACGAAGCCCGCACCCCGCTCATCATTTCGGGTCCTTCGGAAGAATCCACGGACAAATACGCGAAGATCGACAAGATTATTCCCAAGCTCATCCAGGACATCGACTATACGCTGGACGAAAAGCACCGCACCGCGACACTGACCGAAGAAGGCTTCAGCAAGTGCGAACGGCTGCTCGGACTCAGCAACATGTCCGATCCCGCTAACATCGAAATCATGCACCACGTGTACCAGGCGTTGCGCGCCCACGCCCTCTACAAGATTGACGTCGACTACGTCAACAAGGACGGCGAGATTATCATCGTCGACGAATTCACAGGCCGCCAGATGCCCGGCCGCCGCTGGTCGGATGGATTGCACCAGGCCGTCGAAGCCAAGGAAGGTGTCAAGATCGAGCGCGAAAACCAGACGCTCGCGACCATCACCTTCCAGAATTATTTCCGCATGTACAAGAAACTTTCCGGCATGACTGGCACGGCGGAAACGGAAGCCGCGGAGTTCGGCAAAATCTATAACCTCGACGTCGTTGTGATCCCGACGAACCGTACCTTGATTCGCGAAGAGCACCGCGACGTCGTCTACCGCACCGAAAAAGAAAAGTTCGAAGCGGTGGTAAACGGAATCCTGCAGGAAGATAATTCGCTGGCCAACGGCATTCGCCACTACAACGAACGCGGCCAGCCCGTGCTCGTAGGAACCATTTCCATTGAAAAATCGGAAGCTATCGCGGAACTGCTGAAAAAAGCCGGCGTTCCGCATCAAGTGCTCAACGCCAAGCAGCACGAGCGCGAATCGCGCATCGTCGCTCAGGCCGGACGCAAAGGCGCCGTCACCGTCGCGACCAACATGGCCGGCCGCGGCACGGACATTCTTCTGGGCGGCAACCCCGAGCAGATGACCCGCGACCATTTTCTGAAAAACAAATTGGCCATGCCTTATGCGGCTGCTCCGGCTGTGATTCCCGCCGATGGCGGCCCCGATGCGCAGCCCGCCGTGCCCATGGTTCTTTTCCAAAACGAAGGCAAAATCTTCCAGGTCCCCGCGGACCAGTGGAAACCGATCTACGAGCAGTTCGCCCAACAATGCAAAGCCGAGCACGACGAAGTGGTCGCCCTAGGCGGCTTGCACATTCTCGGCACGGAACGCCACGAAGCCCGCCGCATCGATAATCAGTTGCGCGGACGCGCCGGCCGCCAGGGCGACCCCGGCTCCTCGCGCTTTTTTCTTTCCCTCGAAGACGATCTCATGCGCATCTTCGGTGGCGAGCGCATGAAGGCGCTGATGTACCGCCTCGGCATGACGGAAGGCGTTCCCATCGAGTCTGGTCTCATCTCTCGCAAAATCGAGGGGGCTCAAAAATCCGTCGAAGCGCAAAATTTCGACGCTCGCAAACACCTGCTCGAATACGACGACGTAATGAACAAGCAGCGCGAGACGATTTACGCCATCCGCCGCTCCGCGCTCGAAGGAAAAGACCAGCGCGATTACGTTCTCGGCGTCGCGGAAGACGTTGCGCGCGAATTGGTTGATACGTTTTGCCCGCGCCAGCAGCATCCCGACCAGTGGAACACCGCGCAGTTCCTCGCGGAAGTCAACGCCCAGTTCGGCGTCGACGCCAAAGCCGCCGGCGCCGATCCAGCCACTCTGAGCCACGACGAACTCGCCGAAGCCACCGTCAAAGCCGTCACCACACGTTACGAGGAAAAGGAAAAACAGTTTGGCGCCGACCTGGTCCGTTGGCTCGAGCGCCGCATCATTCTCGATGTCGTCGACTCCCAGTGGAAAGACCACCTTCTTTCTCTCGATCATTTGAAAGAGGGCATCGGCCTGCGCGGCTACGGCCAAAAAGATCCGCTGGTCGAGTTCAAAAAAGAAGCGTTCGTCCTGTTCGAAGACATGATGGCGCGTATCGACAACGAAACCATCCGCTATCTCTTCCACATTCAGGTCCAGCAGAACGAGCAGCCTCCGCAGGGCGCGCCAGGCGCGCCGGGACAGCCGCCCACGCCTCCGCAGCCGCCTCGCCAGCGCGCAGGCGCCGCCGCGGCTAGCGCCGCAGCCCGCGCCAGCGAACCACCGCCGCAGCGCTTGCCCGCCTTCGCGCGCGAAATGGAGCGCAAGCAAGAGCGCCAACAAAAAGAGCTGCAGTATCAAACAGGCCCCGCGCAGGCCGAAGCTCCAAAACCAGTCCGCGCCGGCGCAAAAGTAGGCCGCAACGATCCCTGCCCCTGCGGCTCCGGCAAAAAATACAAAAAATGCCACGGCGCCAACGCATGAGCACTGCAATTTTCAAGAGCCGTCATTCCGAGCGGAGCGAGGAATCTCTCTTCGATTTGAGCAAGCAGAAAAGGTAACCACATGCCCCCAGCACCAATGCCCCAACCCGAACGCCACCCCATCCCCGGCGTAAAAAACTTAGTGGCCGTCGCCAGCGGCAAAGGCGGCGTCGGCAAAACCACAGTCGCCGTCAATCTCGCCCTGGCCCTCGTCAAGCTCGGCCACAAAGTCGGCCTCATGGACGCCGACGTCTACGGCCCCAACGTCCCCATCATGCTCGGCACGCTGCAGGAGCCGCAAGCCACCGCCGAAAAGCGCATCATCCCGGTCCAAGTCGCCGGTATGAAAATGATCTCCATGGGCCTGCTCAACCCGGGCGACAAGCCGATGGTGTGGCGCGGCCCCATGCTGCACAGCGTCATCACGCAATTCCTGCGCAGCGTCGAGTGGGGCGAGCTCGACTACCTCATCATCGATCTCCCGCCCGGCACCGGCGACGTGCAGCTCACCCTCATCCAAACGGTAGCCGTCACCGGCGCGGTCGTCGTCACCACCCCTTCCACCGTCGCGCTCGCCGACGTCCGCAAAGCCATCGAAATGTTTCGCCAGGTCAACGTGGAAGTCCTCGGCGTCGTCGAAAACATGAGCACGTTCCGCTGCCCGCATTGCGACAAGCCCATTGACATTTTCGGCCACGGCGAAGGCGCCAAAACCGCCGTAGCCTACGGCGTCCCCGTCCTCGGCGAAATCGAAATCGACCCCCGCATCCGCATCGGCGGCGACACCGGCAAACCCGTAGCCGGCCTCGGCGAATCCGCCCCCGGCACCCAAAGCCTCTACGCCCTGGCCCGCGCCGTCACCGCCCGCCTAGCCGAAGTCAGCGCCACCTCCTCCGGCCCCACCGTCCAGATCGACTGACCAGATATGCCGTTGTCACAGTCTCGCTATTTTTTGTACTGGCTGTCTTCTGGAATTCCTGCAGTAATCTCGATCCGCACGCTTTTGGCCCTAATTGATCCGGCGACGCCATAACTCGAATCTAGCATCAAAATGAATTCGTTATTTTCTCGGGAGATCTTAAGACTGGAAATTACGTTTTGATGGTTAAAGTCCGCCAGCTCAACACCGCTCACGTCGTCCAGCACCATCGTAACGATGCAATGTTTTTCGCAGACGTATAAGTCATTGGAATCGACCGCACCGGTCACCGCAAAAGCGTGCACTCGAATCTTTGATGATCCTGTTCTATTGAGCTCGATGCCGAGAACCTCCGCATCGTGGAACGAAGGCCAACATCCAAACCAATCTAAGAGCGCTTGCGCTCCTGGTATTGCCTGATGCCAGTCGTCCATGCCGACAGGATAGCATCCGCAATCTGAGTCGCAGGCCGATACCTGAAATTCTCTTTTGTGCCGAACTGAATTCTTGCTATAATTCCTTTGGGAATAATCTTGGCAAGGCGCTGCGGCAACCACGTTGCCGCATTTTTTGTTTGGGGCTGAGGCCCCGGTCGGTGTAGTGGCGGGTCTTCAGACCCGTTCTTTTGTCGGATGACGCACCGAGCTGATGTTCGTGTGATGACCGCGCTATGTGAACCTAAGTCCTTTAGATGCAACGTTTCCAGGATATTTCGTAAGTGTTGCATATAAAGGGTTTACAAGAAAGCTAACTCTTTTAGATGCAACACTTACAAAAAACATGGGGGAGGGTAAAGCACAATGTCTAATCCAAGCTCCGGCGCAAACCCCGCGCGCGGCTCGCTAGAGCTGGGCCGCCAGCCTGACATTCGTCCCTACTGCGGCAAGCGCCCGCAAATCGCCGCCTCAGCCTACATTGACCCCGCCGCCGTCATCATCGGCGACGTGGTCATCGGCGAAGACTCCAGCGTCTGGCCCTGCACCGTGATTCGCGGCGACGTGCACCACATCCGCATCGGCGCGCGCACCAACATTCAAGACGGCTGCGTCCTTCACGTCATGCGCGACGAGCACCCGCTCGTCCTCGGCGACGACGTCACCATCGGCCACTCCGTCACTCTGCACGGCTGCACCATCGAGTCTCGCTGCCTCATCGGCATGGGCGCCATCATTCTGAACGGCGTACACGTCGGCGCCGGCAGCGTCGTCGCCGCCGGCACGCTCCTCCTCGAAGGCGCCAAAATCCCGCCCGGTAGCTTGGTCATAGGCCACCCCGGCAAAGTCAAACGCCCCCTAACCGGCATCGACCAAGCCAGCATCGACGCCTACGCCCAGCGCTACGTCGAGTACAAAAATATCTACCGCGAGGAATCGTCGAGTGAGTAAGCAACACGATGAGGAGAAGGCGCGCGCTAAGCGACAGCAGTGGGAAGAGCACAATCGCGCGAAGACGCTAGCGAAACAGCAGAAGGAGGTTCAAACAGTCCGGCAATTCCAGACTGCAAAAGGCACTCGGGACCTCCTCCCTCCTGACACTGCCCTGTGGAATCGCGTTGAGCAGACGGCGCGCGAAGTCTTTGCCACCTATGGCTTCAGCGAGATTCGAGTTCCGATTTTTGAGCCGGTCGAACTCTTTTCTCGATCTATCGGCGAGGAAACTGATGTCGTTTCAAAAGAAATGTATAAGTTCGAGGACTTTGACACATCGGAGATTCTCGATCTTCTGGAATCCCGAAACGGTGCTCTCGCATGGGCGGACGCACCCATCAGCCTTGGACAACCCGGTCCTTTGGGCTTTGGCACGGTGGCGATCTTCACTCCTTTCAGTCTATTGGTCGGAAATGTCATACGGTTGGGATTAGAAGCGTTTCGCGATGCCAAGATCCCAAGAACGCCTGAGAATGAGCGGTTACTAAACGACTTGAAGGATGGCCTTAGCCAATTCGTTGGCTCGCTCAATTCACGCGGGCTTGCTGAGAATCGCCAAGCCGCGAATAGCTTGAAAGGGCTAATTGGCCAGCTGAAATTCGGAGACACGCTTTGCCTTAGACCCGAAGCCACTGCTAGTGTCTGCCGCGCATTTATCCAGCATAAAATGCAATCGCTACCTCAGCCAGTAAGACTCTATTACGTAGGGCCAATGTTTCGGCGGGAACGACCACAAAAAGGCCGATACCGACAGTTCTACCAAATTGGTGCGGAGATATTGGAGGCGGTTCGACCCGCTCCCGCGACGGATGCCGCGAAAGAAGTTGCATCAGACGCGGCGGTCGATGCGGAAGTCATCGAGATGCTTACTTATTTTTTCGAGAGATGCGGGCTGCGTGGAACGGTTCTCAACATTAACTCGATTGGGCATGCTGCCGACAACTGCCGTCGCGCTTATGTCGAACTTCTCAGAGCAAGATTGAGAACAGTAAGCAACCAACTCGGCGAAGATAGCAAGCGCAGAATCGAAACCAATCCACTTAGAGTGCTCGATTCCAAGGCCGAGAACGAACAATCTATTATCGCAACGCTACCACACATCGCCGATCATCTCTGCGACGAGTGCAAAGCGCACTACGCCGAGCTCAAACGGCAGCTCGACCTTCGAGGCGTCAAATACCGTGAAAACTGGCGGCTCGTTCGCGGCCTCGACTACTACATGCGTACCACGTTTGAAATTACCGCGCAGGGACTCGGCTCGCAGGACGCCGTCTGCGGTGGCGGCCGCTACGATGGCCTTGTCGAACTCCTGGGCGGCCCGCCCACCAAAGGCATAGGCTTTGCCATCGGCGAAGACCGCTTGATCCTGTCTCTTCAAGAGAATTTGGAAAATAGTCCAAGCTCCCTTGACGAGAATCTACCCAGTTTTTCAGTAGTGCTACAAAGGCCTGACGTCGCAGTCGCGGGAACCGACAATGAAACGTGGGATCGGGCCATAGAGCTGGCTGCCTCGTTGAGAAAACGAGGATTATCCGTTTTTCTTCCCAAGTCGGGCACAAAACTGCAGCGAGTGTTTGACAGCGCCCAGAAACTCGGGATTCGAGTGGCGATAGTGGTTGGCGGGGACGAACTCAGACGAAACGATTACGCAATCCGTGTCCTGAGCCCGTTGGACCCAGACGCCGCGCGAGATTTCTCTGTTGGAACGCGGGACGTTGTGTTTTATGGGAAGATTGTTAAGTTGCGCCAAGACCTCGAACGGGCGTTATTGAGACTCGCGGCTGGCAAACCTGATGTGACCGTCCGGACGAGTATGCGTGCCTTGGTCGAGCGCTTGCTTGAAAAGGGCTTAGTGCCAGCCAAAACCGCGGGCGAACTGAAAGATTTACTTCCGATCCTGAATCGAGGCATTCACGGAGATTGGCTGGCCCCCTATTCGATGGAATGGGCACTCACTTACGGCAACTTGCTCCTAAACGAGCTCGAGAAGCTTAGTCCCATGGAGGTTTAGCGAACTTGCTCGATTTTCTCGGCAATCTGCAACGCACACATTACTGCGGCGCACTGCGCGCGTCTGACGAAGGCCGCGACGCCATCGTCATGGGCTGGGTCTCCGGCCGCCGCGATCTTGGCAACTTGCTCTTCCTCGATATTCGCGACCGCACCGGCATCGTGCAAGTTGTCTTCAACAAGGAGTCGCAGCCGGCCGCGCACGCCAAAGCTGAGCAGGCGCGCAGCGAATTTGTGGTTGCGGTCGAAGGCAAAGTCATCAAACGGCAAAAAGCGAATCCCGAAATCGCCACCGGCGAAGTTGAGCTAATTGCCACCAAGCTGCACATTTTGAACAACGCGAAAACGCCCCCGTTTCCCATCGAAGACGAAATCAACGCCGCCGAAGAAACTCGCCTGCGTTACCGCTATCTCGATCTGCGCCGCCCCAAGCCGCACCGAAACCTCGCGCTGCGCCACAAAATCGTCCTCGAAATGCGCAAGACCATGGACGAAATGGGCTTCCTCGAAATCGAAACGCCCATGCTCACGCGCTCCACGCCCGAAGGCGCGCGCGACTATCTCGTTCCCAGCCGCGTGCATCACGGCCAGTTCTACGCGCTGCCGCAGTCGCCGCAAATCTTCAAGCAAATCCTGATGATTGGCGGGCTCGACCGCTACTTCCAGATCGTGAAGTGTTTTCGCGACGAAGATTTGCGCGCCGACCGCCAGCCGGAATTCACGCAGCTGGACGTCGAGATGTCCTTTCCGCGCCAGGAAGACATTTTTCACGTCATCGAAACGGTGATGGTGCGCGCGTGCGCCGTCGCTGGCGTTAAGACGCAAGGACCGTTTCCGCACATGCTCTACAAGGACGCGATTCGCAAATACGGCAGCGACAAGCCCGACTTGCGTTTTGGCATGGAGCTGCACGAAGTTACGGACTGCTTTCCGGAGGAAGCGAAAACCAAGCTGGGGATCGAAGGCAGGGTCTTTGGCCTCGCTGCTCCCGGCGCGGCCGGCTATTCGCGCAAGCAGCTCGACGAGTTGACCGAAAAAGCGAAATCCAACGGCGCGCGCGGTGCTTATTTCGTGAAGCTCGCTGCTGAAGGCACAACTTCGACCGTAGAAAAATTAATCGGCGCGGAAAACGTCAAGAAACTGGCTGATGCTTGCGGCGCAAAGACCGGCGATCTCGTTGTCGCCGTTTCGGCGAAGCAGCAAATCAAGGGAACCGAAGCCGCTGCGCTCGTTGCCGGGCAAGTGCGTTTGCAGCTTGGCGAAGCGCTCGGCCTCATCGACCGCACACAATGGAAATTTCTCTGGATCACCGGCTTCCCGCTGTTTGAATGGAGCGAGAGCGACAAAACCTGGGTCAGCGCCCAGCATCCCTTCACCGGCATCGTCGACGAGGATTTGGAAAAGCTCGAATCTGCGCCGTGGGAAGTGCGCTCCAAAGGCTACGATCTCGTCCTCAACGGCAACGAACTCGGCTCCGGCAGCATTCGTATCCACCGGCAGGACATTCAGGAGCGCCTCTTCCGCGCTCTCGGCCTTTCGGAAGAACAACTCCGCCGCCGTTTCGGCTTCTTCCTCGACGCGCTGACCTACGGCACGCCGCCACACGGCGGCATCGCGCTCGGCATCGACCGCATCGCGATGCTCCTAGCCGGCGAAAAATCCTTGCGCGAAGTGATTGCGTTCGCGAAAACCACCGCCGCGGTAGATTTGATGGCTGAATCGCCGTCCGAGGTCGATAAAGATCAACTCGACCAATTGGGGATCACTATAAAATCGCAGACACCATGATTGACGGTTATCGCATGGCAAAGATCGCTGCTGCTCTCGCGACGTTTACAGTCGTTGGACTAGGTCGTCGAAATTTCTGGCTCTTTATGTCTGGGGCTTGCGCCGTTGTATGTATGATTGTTTCCTGGCACTACGGCTATCGGCTTTCGGCGACAATCGATTCAGCCTTGCAGATCTGCGCATTTATGTTTGCGTTGGTAACTTTGATTCTGTGGATACGGCTGATCTATCACCAACAAAGGAGCGAGGCCGACTAGATTCGATCGCTCATGTCGAGAATACGGATATTGCCGGAAGCAGTCGCAAATAAAATCGCCGCGGGCGAAGTTGTCGAACGACCCGCTTCGGTAGTGAAAGAGCTGTTGGAAAACGCGCTGGATGCTGGCGCGAAGACGATTCGCGTCGAGACCGAAGTCGGCGGCAAACGCATGATCCGCGTCATCGACGACGGCCACGGCATGACGCATGACGACGCGTTGCTGGCCTTCGAGCGCCACGCCACCAGCAAACTGCGTTCCGCCGACGATTTGCTTTCTATCTCGACGCTCGGCTTCCGTGGAGAAGCGCTTCCGACGATTGCCGCCGTCTCGCGGCTGCTGCTCGAAACGCGCGACGAATCGGAAGCCGAGGGCACGCGCCTTGAATTTGCAGGCGGAAGACTTGTCGGCGTGAAGCCGGCTGGCCTGCCTGCGGGCACGACCATCAGCGTCGCCGATCTTTTCTACTGCGTGCCCGCGCGGCGAAAATTTCTCAAATCAGACACGACCGAACTCGGCCACATCGCTTCGCTCGTCACACACTACGCGCTGGCCAATCCGGACAAACATTTCGTCCTCACCACGCCGACGCAAGAAATCATCAACAGCCCGCCCACCGAAAAACTCGCCGACCGCATCTATCAACTCTTCGGCCGCCAATCGATGGACGAGTTGGTGGAAATTCCGCCGGCATCGGCGCCATTTCGCGCGGCCATCACCGAACCGGAACTCGAAGCCAGCGAAGAGAGCGCCACACTAACAGTCCGAGGTTTCACGTCGCGCCCCGATGTGCAACGCCCCAACCGCAACGGCATCTACATTTTTGTGAATCGCCGCCTGGTGCGCGATCGCCTGATTCTGCACGCGATTCACGAGGCCTATCGCAACATTCTTCCACCTACAGTTTTTCCCGCCACGCTGCTGTTCCTCGAAATGCCCTACGACGAAGTCGACGTCAACGTGCATCCCGCCAAAATCGAAGTGCGCTTCCGCCGCTCGCAATTCGTTCACGATTTTGCGCGCGACTCCATCCGCCAAGCCCTCATGAGCGTCAGGCCTGTTCCCAGTTTCGCCGCCGCGGCCGCAAGCGCCTCGTCGCAAGGGCTGTCGGCGTCCCATTCAAACGCGCTTGATAGTGGCGCGTCTGCTGCCATAGCTACCGGCGTTCCGCGCGCCATCATTCCCGCGATGGAAGAAATCGGAGTCGGTTCGGGCGTCGGCTCCGATGGCGGTTTCGATTTGACCTCCGATCCGCTTCGGCCCGTCGAGCAACGATTTGTCTTTCCTGCCGGTTTGGAATCTTCCATCGAGACCGGTGGAGCTTTTGCTGCAACAGCAGCGGCTCCGGCACTTGCCGCTTCGAACTGGGCTGGAAACCTTGCCACGCCGAACGCCAGTGCGCCGGCGACTCTCCCTCGCCCTGACCAAATCGCGGACCTCAAGCCGCTTGGCCAAGTCAGTTCGAGTTTTATTGTTGCGGTGAACGGCGAAGGATTGTGGCTTGTGGATCAGCACGTGGCGCACGAGCGCGTGCTGTTCGAGCAGCACCTCGACGCACGGCGCGCGGGCAAAGTGGAAGCCCAGCGGATGCTCATGCCGTTAGTGATCGAGCTTTCGCCACGGCAGATTGTGATTTACGAAAAAATTGCGGAAGAGCTCAGCGCGAATGGTTTTGAGGTCGAGCCGATGGGACCGCGCAGCGTTGCGATTCAAGCCGTGCCAGCGGGAATCGCGCCAGGGGACGGAGAAAAACTCCTGACGGAAATCCTCGACGGCATCGAGCGGGAAAACGCAGCTATTTCCATCGATACGCTGCAAGCAAAGATTGCGGCTTCGACGGCTTGCCACGCGGCGATCAAGGTGAACATGCCGCTGGATCAGACGAAAATGGAATGGCTGCTCGGCGCGCTTGCGAAAACCGATTGTCCGATGAGCTGCCCGCATGGGCGCCCAGTGGTGCTGCGCTATTCCGTAAAAGAGATCGAGAAAGCGTTCCACCGAATTTGAACATCCCTCGCGATAACGAATTAGAGCACGAATGCACGTAGAATATGCTGTCCTCGCGCTGGCGAAGGGGCTGATTTCTGAGAAGGCAAGAATGCTGAAGCATGCATGGTGGAAAGGGTTTCGAGCTGCTCGCAGTAGCCAGGGGTATATCGTGAACCTTCTAGGCCCTAAGTTTGGCGTTGAGTATCGAGAAGGTGATCACGTCACCCGCATCGGCGTGGAGAAGTACGCTGTGGATGTTGATTGGGTCATCTACATGCCGTCTAAGATCGACTGGCTGCCTCCCTATCAGCACGAACCAGTAAGCGAGGAGAAGCGGCAACAGGTGCGGGAGAGGGTCATCGAGTGTTTGGACTTCCTGAAGATAAAATACTCTATGTCTGATTAGCACAATTTTTGCATTTATTCACGCCGAGGGAAAACGTGACCGAACAAAAAAGCGCCGTAATTTTTGGGCTGGCGAATAAACGCAGCATCGCGTGGGCGATTGCGAAAAAGCTTGCCGAAGCGGGTTGGCGGCTGGCCATCACTTATCAAAACGAACGGCTCGAACTCGAAGCGAAAGATCTGATTGGAGAGTTGCCCGGCGTATCTGGATTCATGTGCGACCTTACGCAGGATGATCAGGTCGCGCGAGTGTTCGAGGAAATCAAGGCGAAGTATGGAGTGATCCATGGATTGGTGCACAGCGTGGGGTTCGCTCCACCCGACGAATTGAAGAAACCATTCGTTGAGACTTCCCGCGAAGGATTTAGGATTGCACACGACATCAGCGTGTACTCGCTGATTGCCGTGGCGCGCGGCGCGGCGCCGCTGATGGCATCCGGCGGAGGAATCGTTACGCTGACGTACTACGGCTCGGAAAAAGTTGTGCCGAATTACAATGTTATGGGTGTGGCCAAGGCGGCGTTGGAAGCGACGGTGCGGTATTTGGCGTACGACCTAGGACCAAAGGCCATTCGTGTCAACGCCATTTCCGCGGGGCCTATCAAAACGCTTGCGGCGCGGGGCATCGCGAATTTTGGAGATATGCTCAGGACCCAGACGGAGCGCGCGCCCCTGAAGCGCAACGTCGATCCAGGCGAAGTCGGTTCGACCGCGGCGTTTCTTCTTTCTGACGCGGGCTCGGGAATTACCGGCGAGACGATTTACGTCGATTGCGGCTACAACATCATGGGCTTTTAAGTAGCACAGGCACTCTTGCCTGTGCATTTTTTTGCGCCATGCGTGAAACTGCGCACAGCCAGGAGTGGCTGTGCTACCAAATGCCAAAACTTACCATTGCCATTGACGGCCCAGCAGGCTCGGGGAAAAGCAGCCTGGCGAAGCGCGTCGCACAAATTCTCGGCTATTTGTATCTCGACAGCGGCGCGATGTATCGCGCGCTTGCGCTCAAAGCGTTAAGAAAAAAAGTCGCTCTGGATAATACCGTTGCCCTCGAAGAGCTTGCGCGCGGCACGCACATCGAACTCAAACCTCCTACATCGGAACAGGAAGCAGCGGGCTCGAAGAATTGCGTATTTCTCGATGCGGAAGAAGTGACGCAGGCGATTCGAACCGCAGAAGTAGCGCAAGCGGCGTCGCGGCTCGCCACAATTGCCGGAGTGCGCGAAATTCTCGTTGCGGAGCAGCAGCGTGCAGGCGCGGGCGGAGGCGTGGTAATGGAAGGGCGCGATATCGGCACCGTCGTTTTTCGGCGCGCGGAGCTAAAGATTTTTCTGGAGGCTTCGCCGGAAGTGCGGGCGGAGCGGCGCTGGAAGGAACACCAGGAAAAGGGTGAACCGATGACGCTGGCGCAGGTGCTGGAGGAAGTCCGCGAGCGCGATCGCCGCGACCGCGAACGAAAAGTGTCGCCGCTGGTGCGCGCGTCGGATGCCATTTTGGTGGACAACACGGCGATGGACGTCGAGGAGACCGCGCGGCTCGTTGTGATGCTGGCGCGTGAGCGCGAAAAAGAATTGTCGAAAGCGGCGGGCAGGGAAGCGTGATCCGAACGGCAGCGATGGCGCCTCTGGAGCCGAGGAGGAACGCGTGATTCGCATGGCAGTGATGATGTTGCTGGCGGCGAGCGTCAGCCTTTGGGCGATCCCGCTGCTTGTCGTTTCCGACGCTCGCGCGGGACAAGGCAGCCCGCAACAAGATGCTGCGCAGAAATTTCGCTCTTTTTTGGATGAGGATTGGAAACTGTGGATGGAGGAGTATCCGGAGTTGGCTACTTCCGTGGGCTACCCAGGGCAGAATGCGCGCTGGACGGACGATTCTCCCGCAGGAATCGAGGCGCGCAAGAAGCATCTGAACGACAGCCTGGCTACACTGAAAAGTATTGGCCGCGATACGCTCCCGGCGGGAGAGCAGCTCAATTACGATTTGTACCGCGAGTTGCTCGAAACGGCGGAAGAGGGGCTGCCCTACGGCGACGACCCCATGCCATTTCGGAACGTCGTGCCACGCAATCTGTGGATGCCACTGAACCAGATGGAAGGGATTCAGCAGGGCGCCGCGGAGACGCTGGAGAATACGCCGCATCGCACGCCGGCGGACTACGACGTGATTCTTGCGCGACTACTGGCGCTGCCAGCTGCTGTGGATCAACAAATCGCGCTTTTGCAAAAAGGTATGGCGCTTAGTTACACGCCGCCCAAAATTGCGCTACGCGATCTGCCAAAGCAGATTGAGGATCTGATTTCCGGGAAGCCCATAAAGGGTCCGCTGCTTCAGCCCTTCACGGAGTTTCCCGCGGATTTTCCGCCGAGTGAGCGAGCGAGGCTGACAGAGAAAGTCCAAAAGATTTATTGGAGCGCTGTCTTGCCGGCGTTTCAAAGGCTTCATGACTTCGTAGCGAAAACCTACTTGCCCGCATGCCGGGAAACGATTGCCGCGACCTCACTGCCGAACGGGGCCGCGGCCTATGCGTTTCATGTGCGCTGGCAGACGACAACAAACCTGACACCGCAGCAGATTCACGAAGTCGGGCTCAGCGAAGTGAAGCGCCTTCGCGCGGAGATGGAGAAGGTCATCGCCACGGCAGAGTTCAAAGGAACTTTTCACGAGTTCACGGAATTCCTGAGGACTGATCCGCGGTTCTACTACGACAAGCCGGATGATTTGGTGAACGGTTACCGCATTATTGCGAAAAAAATCGATCCGGAGCTGGCGCATCTTTTCGGCAAACTGCCCCGCCTGCCGTACGGCGTTTGCCCGATTCCGGATTTCAAGGCGCCTTCGCAGACGACGGCCTACTATCAGCCAGGCGCGCCTTCCGCTGGACGGCCGGGATGCTATTTTGTGAATACCTACAATCTGGCCGGGCGTCCGAAGTGGGAAATGGAAGCGCTCTCGTTGCATGAATCCGTGCCGGGGCATCACCTGCAAATTTCGTTGGCACAAGAGATGGAAGGGCAGCCGGAGTTTCGCAAGCACGTAGGTTACTCAGCGTTTGTGGAAGGCTGGGCGCTGTATTCGGAAAGTCTTGGCGAAGAGATTGGGCTCTACAAGGATTCGTACTCAAAGTTTGGGCAATTGAGTTACGAGATGTGGCGCGCGTTGCGGTTGGTTGTCGATACTGGGATGCACTCGATGGGCTGGACGCGCGAGCAAGCGATTCAATTTTTCAAGGACAATACCGGCAAAACGGATCAGGACATTACAGTCGAGGTCGACAGGTACATTGTGTGGCCGGGACAGGCGCTGGCATACAAGCTGGGACAACTAAAGATTCGCGAGTTGCGGACGGAGGCTGAGAAGCGGCTGGGCGCGAAATTCGACGAGCGCAAGTTTCATGACGCAGTACTGGAAAACGGCGCTATGCCGCTGAATGTGTTGGAAGCGCAAACGAAACATTGGATTGAACAAAAATCCGCACAATGAGTTTTTGAATACAGCGTAGATCGCGACAACCGCTGAAGAGTTTCCTTCCCAATTGAAAGGTCCATTGCTTCGCTCTCCCATAATTCCTGCGCTTGGCACAAAACTCCGCGCCCCGGTGTCTATTGGACGCAGGGAATTGAAGTCAGGAGACAAGCGCATGGGCGACTGGAACATGCTGGAATTGTGGCGTTCCATGGGAACGCTGTGTCATGGGGTTGTGATAGTTCTGGCGACTATGTTTTTGCGATCGGTGGGCGTGAGCGCGAGCCGCGCTTTGCGCTATCGCCTGGCACGCGAGCAATCAAAGGCGTACATCGTGGAGACTATCGATTCCTTTCGCGATGGCAAACTGGATCAGGCGATTGTGGCGGCGGAGGGGAACAAAAGGAGCCATATCGCAAACGTCGTCGCGGCGGGCTTGCTGGATTTTCAGGCGGCGCCAGACGGGATGCCCGAACAGCAGGTGATTGAGGGTGTGCAACGGAGCCTTGAGCGTTCGAGCGCGGAAACCACCGAAGAATTGAAGCGCGGCTTGAGCGGACTGGCGACGATTGCGGCGACAGCGCCGTTTGTGGGACTGTTCGGCACCGTCATTGGAATTTTGAACGCTTTCCGCAGTATCGACATAGCGCACGCCACTGCGATCAAAGTGATCGCGGGGTCGATTTCGGAGGCGCTGCTGACGACGGCGATTGGATTGTCGGTCGCGGTGCCGGCGGTGTGGTGCTACAACCTTTTGACCAGCCAGATGGATGCGTTTGGCGTGGAGATGCAAAACTGCGCGCTTGAACTGGTGACCTATCTACGCGCGCGTCAGGTGGGAGTGCAGAAAGACATGCGAGCGCCGATTATTTCTGCGTGAAGAATAGCTTGGCTTCGCGTAGTTCGGGAAGGTCACTAGAGGGTCGAGGGCAATTGGCGAGTAGCTTGGCAAAGTGAGTGGATGCTTTCTGACGATCGCCGGAGAGCAGAGCGGCGTGAGCGGCTCCGAAAAGCGAATTGTATCGCTCCGGGGCAAACTTGAGCGAAGTTTCGAATGCTTCAAGAGCGGCGGCGGGCTGCTTTGTTTCGAGAAGCATTTCGCCGAGAAGCTCGCGCGCAGGAACGACCGAGCCTGGAGTCACCGGGAGTTTGTCAACGGAGTCGTCGTGGTCCGCAGCGGCCCGCATTTGGCTGAGCGCATCGTCCTTTTTGCCTTCCGCGAAAGCAATCCAGGCACTGACCGATTCGCGCTGAATGTCGACCTGCTCGGACGAATATTTATCGTGATTTTCCAGCAGCCTGTCGCGAAGCGAGGTCATTCGTTGTAAACCCTCCCGCGCGGCTTCGAGGTTGGCCATTCGAGCAGCGCCGAGCGCTTGGGCAAAATAGAGATTCGCTTCCGCTGATGAATATCGGCCGCCGGGGAAAGTAGCGGCGGGCAAACCGAGGGCAGCGGCATCGGACCAGCGGTGGCGCTCGATAGCTAACCTTGCAGGAACGACGGCAGCGGCATACAGGCCCGTATAGTAAGCGACATCGTTTGGCTGCGGCTTAGGCATTGCGTTGGAAACATCGAGGGCTTCTCGGTCCAGGCCCTTCTGCAGATAGGCGTATACAAGGTAGTCCAGTGCGTGAAGTTCATCGCCCACGAGGCCATTTTTCCTGGCGGCCGCAGCGGAGGCGAGATTCGAGTCGATGGACTCTTGCCACAAACCCAGACGGGTAAAAATGTGTGAAGGCATGTGAAGTGCATGGGGCGCATCGGGGGCGATTTTGGCATAACGGCGCGCGGCTTCTAGAGCTAGTGGCGCCAAAGTAGGATAGTCATCGCAGTGAATGATGTAGTGAGCCAAGCCAGGATGAGCAGGGTACTCGGCAAAAAGTTTTTCGAGGATGGCGCTGGCTTTTTTCTGGTTCGCGTAAGTCTTGTCATTTATAGGCGCATTGGCGCGGACTGCCAGCGCGTAGAAGATGGCGGCTTCGATGTCCTCTGGATAACCCTCGTAGATCCGCTGCATCGATTTTTCGTAGTCCAGCGCACGAGCGGGATGTGTGCGCTTCTCTGAATCTTTGTAGAAAAGTTCCATCGCCGCGATGTAATCTCGTTCGCGCTGCGTTATGGCACCGGCGGCATTTGCTTTTTCGACGGCGTCCGAGCCTGCTTGCAGATCAAGAGGAGTCGGAGGATCCCAGAGTTGGCGATAGTGCGACATGGCGACGCCCCACTGGGCCATGCCGCAAGACGGATCGGCATTCGCAATGGCGAGGAAAGTCTCTTCAGATTTTTTGTACCAGAAGGAATGGAGCAGGGCGACAGCGCGGTTGAAATCGGACTGAACCGCTGGCGAGCATGAAGTAGAGAAGCTGACATTGCCGAGAGCTGCGGTGTCCGGAGAGCTATGCTCGTGCTGAGCGACAGTCGCTGGAGCGAGGGCCGCGACGGCACAGAATAAGAATGCGAAGATCGGGCGATAACATCGCATGATCGGGGTTGGTCTCTCCTTGCCGGAGGCGGATGCAGTGGATCTCGCCTTGCGGTGGATTATATCTTGAATCGCCACTGGAAATATTTTGTGCGGGCCAAAGGGCGAACCATTTCGCGGAAAGAGTTTTATGGGCACTAAGTACTTGAAAATTAACAAGTAACGCGAAAAATGGGCCAAAAATGAAGATTTTTGAAAAATAGGGCTTGACAGAAAAACGGACTTCGTTTACTTTTGGGATACCTCAGCTGTAAGCCTGCCTGACGGCGGGTCCTCACTGAGCGTGAAAAGCAAATATGAGACACGAAGACAAAAGCCAAGTCGAAACCGCACCAGGGCGATCGAGTCTCATGGACTGCTTGTTCACGCGACTCTAGTCAATTCGTTTCATTGACCGCTTAAGTCGTTTCGATCCAATCACATTCGTCGCTAAAGCGATTTTGCTTTGCGGTGAAACTGTAGCCGGGAATTAGAGATTCTGAGCTGCAGGGCCGGCGTAGATCCTTTCATTACCTAGGATTTGTTGCGAAAAACGTTTTGCCGGGATAGTGAAGTTCACGGGTACTTCGATGGTAAGGGGCCGCAAGGCTCTGGGTTCGAATCCCAAAGACTGTGAACGCTGATTCCTCCCGGAAGAAATCTTCCGCGGATTTCGTTGGCGAAAAGAAACGTTGCGGCGGGGGAATGCTAAGGGTGTGCGCGGAGGACAAGCAAAGACGTAACGGTGTAAGGAGGAGGCAAAAAGAGATTGAAGAGTTTGCAGAGTGGTGAAGGCGCGGGTTACTTCGACTAAGCCGACGGTCGCAGGTTCGATCCCTGCCAGCGACGAAAGTTGCTGTAGCTCAGAGGTAGAGCAGCGGAAACACCCGCGCCGCTGATTCCCTCTGCAAAGAGATTCCGGTGTGGGGAAGGTACGCGTTACTTCGACGCAAAAGAGCGCTCCGGTGCGAACCGGAGAGGTTGCGGTCTCGAAGCCCGCCTGCTCCGCGAGAAGCAGTAGCTCAAACCAAAGCACGCGGGCCGAGTGTTCCCACCTGAAGAGAGAAAGAGCACAGGCAAGAGTGCCTGTGCTACCGGGATGGCGCGGAGGAGGGTTACTTCGTCTGTGAAACGATGCGGGGCTGCTGCTCCGCAGCTCTGCTCGACTATTCCTCCCGGCTTGGAGTTGCCGGCGCGAATCGCTGTTCGGTGAGCGATTCGCGCCGTGCTGGAGGGCACAGACTGAAGTCTGTGCCACTTCGGAGAAAGCAGCAGGGCTGCGAAGGCTTCAACCTGCGCTATCGAGTTTGCTCGCGGCAGAAGTTTTTGTCGCGGGGTACGAGGTTGGACGTGGTGTAGGACAGGGCTACTTCGCCTGGTAAGCGGGAGGTTGTGGGTTCGAATCCCACCTGGCTTATGTGAGCCAGTAGCTCAATGGATAGAGCGCCTAATGTCCCTGGCCGGACGTCCCCGTCCAGCAGTTTTTTGAAAAGGAAGGAGGTGCCACCGTGGAAGAAGTGATGACTCTGGAAGGGCCGGTGTTGAAGGTTAATGGGGAGCTCGTTCTGTTCATCCCTCTGAGTGCGGGGGGAGATGAGTTGATTGAACTTTCTCGCGGCATCTCCGAGGTGGAGGGCGAGTTTCTCAGGATCAACATTCCTGTGTGGCTCGCGGCCGTTTTGCGGATCGAAGAAGGAGATTTGGTGTGCGTGCACAAGGCCGGCGGATTGTTTCGGATTGGTCCGTCGGATCCGCGGCAGGTGCATTAATTTGATGCGGGAGGAAGAAATTTCTGCATCGTCCATCAGTTTTGCTTGAAAGTGTGGGCCGCCGAAAAGACGGCTTGCGGAAAGGAGGGAGGTCGAGATGGTGAAGATGAATGTGTGGAAGCGGATGTTTCCGGTGCGGACGCACGAAGGAGCGGTGGCGCAGCGCGTCGATGTGAAGCGCGAGCTGCGGCGCACCGTGCTGACGTGCCTGCTCTGGGAAGACACGTTCTACGAGAAGGGGAACGACATCGCTAAGCGGATCGCGGACCTTGTGGCGCAGAGTAAGGCCGAGGATGTGGCGGCTCTGGCGCGCGAGGCACGCGACAAGATGCATCTTCGCCATGCGCCGCTCTTTGTGACGCGCGAACTGGCGCGGCGCAAGGGTGCGGGGCCGCTCGTAGCGGAAACGCTCGAGCACGTGATCCAGCGGGCGGACGAACTAGGCGAGTTCGTAGCGCTTTACTGGAAGGAGATGAAGCAGCCACTGTCCGCGGGAGTAAAGCGCGGGCTGGCGCAGGCGTTCACGAAGTTCGACGCTTACCAGCTTGCGAAATACAACCGCGAATCGGTGGTGACCCTGCGCGACGTGCTGTTTCTCTGCCACGCGAAGCCAAAGGATGCCGAGCAGGAAGCTGTTTGGAAGAAGCTCGTTGAGAACACGCTCGAGCCTCCCGACACTTGGGAGGTTGCCTTGTCCGCAGGGAAGGACAAGCGCGAGAATTTCGAACGGCTCCTGCGCGAGGGGAAGCTGGGCGGCCTGGCCGTCGTGCGGAACCTGCGCCTGATGCTTGCATCGGGCGTGGATCCGAAGCTCGTTCGCGAGCGGTTGGGGAAGGGCGTTGCGCGGGCGTTGCCGTTCCGGTTTGTGACGGCGGCTCGCTACGCTCCGAAGCTCGAGGACGCCATCGAGAGCGCCATGCTCAAGGGCATCGCCGGACTCGAAAAGCTGCCGGGATCGACGGGACTCGTTGTGGATGTTTCCGGGTCGATGGACGGCAAACTTTCCGGGAAGAGCGAGACCACGCGCATGGATGCGGCGGCGGGGCTTGCCATACTCCTTCGCGAGAAGGTCGAGGAGTTTTCGATCGCGACCTTCTCCGATGCGTGCGTTGAGATGCCTCCGCGGCGTGGGTTCGCGCTGCGAGACGCGATCACTGGCTCGCAGGCGCACTCGGGGACGTACCTCAAGCGCGCGCTGGCGGAGCTTCACGAAAAGCCGGAGTGGCGCCAGCGCGACCGGGTGATCGTGATTACCGACGAGCAGTCGCACGACGGAATCCTGACGGCGTGGACGCCGCGCGCGTACGTGGTGAACGTGGCTCCGTACAAGCACGGCGTGAGCTACGGCAACGGCTGGACGCACGTCGACGGATGGTCGGAGCGGATCGTGGACTACATCGCGGCTGCGGAGGCGGAAGCCTCGGCGTGACGTAGGCTACGACAACTAAAAACAAAAACCTCAGGCTGAAAGCTTGAGCTACAAGAAAAACGGCGCAGCTGGGAAACTGGCTGCGCCGTTTTTTCTATAAGCGTGTAAGGGAATGATCGAAATTGTTTGTTTACGTCGGCGCGGACATCGACCCGAGAAACTCTGCGTTGGACTTCGTTTTCGTGAGGCGGCTGAGCAAAAGCTCCATCGCTTCGACGGTCGAGAGAGGACTCAAAACCTTGCGAAGGACCCAGACGCGGCTGAGCTCGTCAGGCGGGAGGAGCAACTCGTCCTTACGCGTGCCGGAGCGCTGAATGTCGATGGCCGGGAAAACGCGCTTATCGGCGAGGCGGCGGTCGAGATAAATTTCCATGTTGCCGGTGCCTTTGAACTCTTCGAAGATGACGTCGTCCATGCGGCTGCCGGTGTCGATCAGGGCGGTGGCAATGATGGTGAGCGAGCCGCCTTCTTCGACGTTGCGCGCGGCGGCAAAGAAGCGGCGCGGACGCTGCAAGGCGTTGGCGTCAATACCGCCGGAGAGGACTTTGCCGGAAGGCGGCGTGACGGCGTTATAAGCGCGGGCAAGACGCGTGATGGAATCGAGCAGCACGACGACGTCGCGCTTGTGCTCGACGAGGCGCTTCGCTTTTTCGAGAACCATTTCCGCAACCTGAATGTGGCGCTGCGGTGGCTCGTCGAACGTCGAGCTAATGACTTCGCCTTTTACGGTGCGCTGCATATCGGTGACTTCTTCCGGACGTTCGTCGATGAGCAGAACGATGAGCGCGACTTCGGGATGATTGGTGGTAATGGAATTGGCCATGGACTGCAGGATCATGGTCTTCCCGGTGCGCGGCGGAGCGTTGACCAGACCGCGCTGGCCCTTGCCCACGGGGCAGAGAAGATCGAGCACGCGGCCCGTCATGTTCTCCTTGGTGGTTTCCATTTTGAGGCGGCCCTGAGGATAGAGCGGCGTCAGATTGTCGAAGAAGATTTTGTTGCGGGCGACTTCCGGATCTTCGAAATTGACGGCTTCGACTTTGATCAACGCGAAGTAACGCTCACCATCTTTGGGCGGGCGTACCTGACCGGAAACGGTGTCTCCCGTGCGGAGATCAAATTTGCGGATTTGCGACGGCGATACGTAAATGTCGTCCGGGCCGGGGAGGTAGTTGTATTCCGGCGCGCGGAGAAAACCGAATCCGTCGGGGAGACATTCGAGGACACCTTCGGAGAAGATCAAACCATTTTTCTCCGTTTGGGCGCGGAGGATCTGGAAGATCAGCTCCTGTTTGCGCATGCCGCTAGCGCCGGGAATGTTCAATTCCTTGGCGATCTTGGCGAGGTCGGTAATGTTTTTTTCTTTTAACTCGGCGAGGCTAATGCTCATCTGATTGCTTCCTTCAACTGTTTCTTTCATATGTCCTTAACTTTGATTGTGTAAATTGACCTTCTTTTTTGCGTGGCCGCGCTGCGGTCAACAAAATCCCGGATTTTTAGTGAGGTGGCGCACCGCACTGGCGGACAAACGGAAACATGCCAGGATGGGCAAACCAGACTTTCTGTAACCGGCGGCAGCGCGGGGCACGACATGCCTGGAGAAACACGCAGGGCGGGCCCAAAACCACACTGCTTAGTTGGTCAAACTCTTGTCTTTCTCGGCGCTGGCGACGAAAGGTTCCGCAACAGGCGCAACCTCGGGATGCTCGAGCGGCACGATCCGCCGTTCGAGCGCAACCTGCAGCACTTCATCCATGGTTTCTACAAAATGAACTGTAAGACAGGAGAGGATCTCCTGCGGGATATCCGCCAGGTCCTTCTCATTGTCCTTCGGAAGCAGTACCGTATGCAAGCCCATTCGGTGAGCGGCTAGGAGCTTCTCCTTGACGCCGCCGATGGGTAGAACTTTGCCGCGCAGAGTGATTTCGCCGGTCATCGTGACGTCGCGGCGCACGGGAATTTTGGTCAGCGCGCTAACGATCGACGTGCAAATGGTGATTCCGGCGGAAGGCCCGTCTTTGGGGATGGCGCCTTCAGGCACGTGCACGTGAATATCGAGCGTGCGGTAGAAGTCTCTTGCGAGGCCAAGTTGCGCGGAGCGTGAACGTACGTAGCTCATGGCGGCTTGCGCGGATTCCTGCATGACGTCGCCGAGTTTGCCGGTGAGCGTGAGTCGGCCTTTGCCTTCCATCAGAGTGGCTTCGGTCGCTAGCACGGAGCCACCGACTTCGGTCCAGGCAAGACCGGTGGTCAAACCAATTTCGTTGTGTTTCTCCAGCCAGTATTCGCGGTATTTCAGAATGCCGAGGAAGTCGTTCACGTTGGCGGGATTGATTTCCACGCCGACGGAAGCTCCTTCCGTCACGACTTTTCTCGCCATCTTTCGCGCGATGTTTTGGATTTCGCGTTCGAGGTTGCGCACACCGGCTTCATGTGTATAGTGCCGGATGATGTGCAGCAGGCCTTCATCGGTGAACTTGAGATTCTGCTCGTTGAGACCCGTGGCTTCGCGAGCGCGCTTCACCAGGAAGCGCTTGGCGATTTCGAGCTTTTCCTGTTCGGTGTAACCAGGAAGCCGCAGGATTTCCATGCGGTCCTGCAACGGCTGAGGAATCGTATGCAGCACGTTGGCGGTGCAGACGAACATCACTTTCGAAAGATCGTATTCGACGTCGAGATAGTGGTCCGTGAAGCTGTGATTCAATTCCGGGTCGAGCACTTCCATGAGCGCCGCGGACGGGTCGCCTCGGAAGTCCGTGGACATTTTGTCGACTTCGTCGAGAACGAAAATCGGATTCACCGTGCCGGCCTTCTTCATCATTTGGATGATCTGACCGGGAAGCGCGCCGATGTAGGTGCGGCGATGGCCGCGAATTTCGGCTTCATCGCGAACGCCGCCGAGCGAGACGCGTACAAATTTGCGGCCGGTGGCATGGCCGATGGACATTGCCAGAGAAGTCTTGCCGACGCCAGGAGGGCCGACGAAGCAAAGAATCGAACCTTTGGGATTCTTCACCAACTGGCGGACGGCCAGGAATTCCAGGATGCGCTCTTTGATTTTTTCGAGGCCGTAGTGCTCTTCGTTGAGTATTTTTTCCGCGGCCAAAATATCGCGAATTTCTTTCGATTTCTTTTTCCACGGTACAGCGAGGAGCCAGTCGAGATAATTCCGGCTAACCGTCGACTCCGCTGACATAGGCGGCATCAACTCCAGGCGCTTCAGCTCCTGGATGGCTTTTTCGTGAACTTCCTTGCTCATTCCAGCGGCATCGATTTTCTTTTTGAGCTCGTCGATCTCGCTCTTTTCGCCGCGGCCCAGTTCCTTTTGGATGGCCTTGAGTTTTTCGTTGAGGTAGTACTCTTTTTGGGCGCGCTCCATCTGGCGCTTGACACGCGTATTGATGTTGCGGTCGACGTTCAGCTTTTCTAGCTCGATTTCGAGAATGTCACCGATGCGGTTGAGGCGCTCGATGGGATCGACCGTTTCGAGAAGATCCTGTTTTTCGTCGACAGGGAGCTGCAAGTTAGCGGCGATGGTGTCTGAAAGGCGCGCAGGGTCATCGCCGCGCGCTGCGGCGATCATAGTGTCGTAATTCAGGCTCTGCGAGAGTTTGATGAACTGCTCGTAGAGGCTGGTGACCTTTTGTACGGTCTGATCGACCTGCGGGGACGGCTCGACGCGCGCGTTCAGCAAGCGCACGGTTGCGCGGAAAAAGCCTTCCTCGGAAGCGATGGATAGGGCGCGAGCCCGCTCGACGCCTTCGACCAAGACTTTGATGTTGCCATCGGGCAGCTTAACGCTTTGAACGATGTTTGCGAGCGTGCCGACCGCGTAGATTTCTTCGGGCTTGGGGTCATCGACCGAAGCATCGTGCTGCGTGGACAGAAAAATTTTCTTGTCGCCGGCCAGCGCTTCTTCGAGCGCGCGCACGCTGGCTTCGCGGCCAACGATGAACGGAGTCATCTGCTGAGGGAAGATGACCATATCGCGCACCGGCATCATGGGTACGCGCTTCAAATCCTGTTTTTCGCGAGTAAACATTAGGGCCCCTGAAAAGCGTTCGAACGCCCGAAGCAGCCTATCCGGCCTTTTCGAGCAAACTCCAATTGATTTCCCGTCCGCGCACCATTTCCGCGGTGACGACGAAGTCGCGCACCTTGCGCTGCATCGGGAGGTGGTACATGAGTTCGAGCATGAGGTCTTCGAGAATCATGCGCAAGCCGCGCGCGCCGACTTTGCGCTGCATGGCTAGCTCTGCGACGGTCTCGAGAGCGTCATCCGTGAAACGCAGGCGGACATTTTCAAATTCAAACAGGCGCTGGTATTGCTTAAGCAGCGCGTTCTTCGGCTCCGTCAGGATGCGTACGAGAACATTCTTGTCCAAATCGTTCATCACGCCTGCGACGGGCAAGCGACCAACAAATTCGGGTATCAGTCCGTACCGAATTAGGTCGCCGGGCTGCACTTGCTCGAGCAATTCGGTGTTGCGGCGGCTCGGCGTCGAAGGCGCGGCGTCGGTATGAAAACCGAGCGAATGGCGGCCGGCGCGCTTCTCGATGATTTTTTCCAGGCCTACGAAAGCACCTCCGCACACGAACAAGATGTTCGTAGTGTCCACCGGAGTGAACTCCTGGTGCGGGTGTTTCCGGCCACCCTGAGGCGGCACGTTGGCGATAGTGCCCTCAAGAATTTTCAGCAACGCTTGTTGAACACCTTCGCCACTTACATCGCGTGTGATCGAGGGGTTCTCGTCCTTCTTGGCGATCTTATCGATTTCGTCGATGTAGATGATGCCTTGCTGGGCCTTCTGAACATCTCCATCGGCCGCTTGCAGCAGCTTGAGAATAATGTTTTCGACGTCTTCGCCGACGTAGCCGGCTTCGGTCAGGGTCGTAGCATCCACGATCGCGAAGGGCACGTCCAGCATGCGCGAAAGCGTCTGCGCCAAAAGCGTTTTGCCCGTACCCGTTGGCCCAATCAAAAGAATGTTGGACTTGCTCAACTCGACGTCGCCCGGCTGCTTGTTCAAGAAGATGCGTTTGTAATGATTATAGACTGCCACGGCGAGCTTCTTTTTCGTACGGTCCTGCCCAATGACGTAGCCATCGAGAAATTGCTTGATCTCCGGCGGACGCGGAAGCCTGCGCGCGGGGGCGGCTGCTTGTTCGCGCTTTTCATCCTCGAGAATGGTCTGGCAAACGCCGACACATTCGTTGCAGATGTACGCGCGCGGATAGTCCGAGGGAGAGCTGATCAGCTTCTCGACCTGTTCCTGAGTCTTGTGGCAAAAGGAACAGCGCAGCGGCTCGTCTGGGTTGAATTTTTTCACTGGTGTGAAGGCCTCGTCTCCGCTGGGCTTCGACGGAGTCTCTAATCTCTATTCTAGGCCGATTTATCCCTGGAGCAAAAGAGAAACTCGAAACGCTACTAACTTTTAAGCACCAGCCGGAACCTCGAGCCGCCCCTTGCGGCGTCAGTTCGCTAGCGGTGCTTGTAAATGATCTCGTCGATCATGCCATATTCCTTGGCTTGTTCGGGATTCATAATGAAATCCCGTTCGACGTCTTTCTCGATTTTATCAATAGTCTGGCCGCTGTGCTGTGCCAGCAGTTGGTTGATGACCGTGCGCATGCGCAGAATTTCTTTCGCGTGAAGGTCGATGTCGGTAGCCTGGCCGCCAAGGCCGGACATCCACGGCTGGTGAATCAGGATGCGCGCGTGGGGCAGAGCGAAGCGCTTTTTCGGCGTGCCGCCGGCAAGAAGAACCGCCGCGATGGAAGCCGCCTGGCCCACGCAGGTGGTCACGACATCCGGCTTAACAAATTGCATGGTGTCATATATCGCAAAGCCCGCGGTAATCGAGCCGCCCGGCGAATTGATGTACAACTGAATGTCTTTTTCCGGGTCTTCGGCTTGCAAGAAGAGCATTTGCGCGGTGGCCAGATTGGCGACATGGTCGTCAATCGGCGTGCCAATGAAAATGATGTGCTCCTTGAGCAGCCGGGAGTAAATGTCGTAGGCGCGCTCGCCGCGGCTGGTCTGTTCGACCACCATCGGAACGAGCGTTGTGCCGCGATACTCTGGATCTTCGAAATTTTTCATTGAGATGGTTGGCTTACCGGGATGTTTCACTTTGCATCTGCCGCCGCGCTTGCTGCCGCAACGGTTTTGATCTGAGCGTTTTGTGCGAGCCAGTCGAGAGTTTTGTCACTTCTCAACTTAGCTTTCATCCTATCGAGCGCACCTTGCTTTGTCAAACGAGCGCGCGCGACTTCGGCGGATTCGCCACTATGGCTGGCCATGTGCTCCAGTTCGTGTTGAACCTCTTCTTCGGTCACGTCGATGTTCTCAGCGGTTGCGATGCGGTCGATGATGAGTTCGGCCTTTACGTCGTCGGTGGCGCGTTCCTGCTGGCGCTTCCGCAACGTAACCCAGTCGACGTTTACCGCGCGGGGATCCACACCCTGAGCGGCCAGCGAGCGCACCACTCGTTCCAGCCGCACATCCATTTGATGCTCGACGAGCGCTTCGGGTACAGGAAACTCGTGTGATTTTACCAGCTCAGTGATGACTTTCTCTCTTTGCAATTCCTTCTGCCGGTGATCTCGCTGATGCTCCAGGCTTTCCGCGACTTTCTTTTTCAGCTCATCCAGCGTGGCGGCGTCGCTTACATCTTTCGCAAACTCGTCGTTCAGCTCCGGCAACTTTTTATTCTTGATGCCAAGCACCTCGACGGCATAGTTGTACGTTTTTCCAGCTAGCTTGGCATCGGGATAGTCGGCAGGATACGCGACTTCAAAATTCTTGTGGTCGCCGATATTCGCGCCGCGGAGGTTTTCGTTGAAGGGCTCCATCGTCTCTTCCGCGCCAATGTGGCACAGGACGCTGTCTGCCTGCAGAGGTTCGCCGCCGCCCGCGGGAGTTCCCATCAACTTCAATTGCACGTAGTCGCCGTTTTCGACGGCGCGGCCTTCGACGGGCGCAAAGGCCGCCGCCCGCTCGCGCATCTCTTCAAGAGTTTTTGTAACGTCCGCCCCGGTGATGTCCATCGCGGGCATTTCAATCGCGAGACTTTTGTAATTCCCAAGCTCAAATTCCGGCAGGACTTCGAACACGGCGCGAAACTTCAGCGGCTGTCCCTCGGTGAAATCCAGCTTTTCCACTTGTGGCTGCGAAACCGGCGTCAGCTTCTGCTCCGAGACGGCCTTTTCGACGCGTTCTGGAACGAGCGATTGCAGCACTTCGCCCTTGATGTCCTCGGCGAAGCGGCGGCGGATAAGCGATACGGGCGCTTTGCCCGGGCGGAACCCCGGCACGCGCGCCACACGCGCAAATTCCTTGGCCACGCTCTCAATCTTTTTCGTTACTTCTTCCGCGGGAATCTCCAGATCCAGCTCGCGGCGGCAGGTTGCTTCAGCCATGGAACAATCCTCTCCTAAATAAACGATCAGACAACGAACAGGTCTTCGTGAGAATGCTCGCTGGTCTCGACGGCATGCGCCCTTGTGTCTTGCGGAAAGCCAAGCTTGTCGGCCACTTTGCGGCCGCACATGAACTCAGATGAGGCCAGACAGGTGAGAACTTAGCCTGCAACGCAAAGTAAGAGTATAGGTGACACTGTGGAGACCGTCAATTGAGGTGGCCGCACGCTTGGGGCTTCGGGAAGCTGATTCTTCTAACCTGCAATAAGCACGATAGTTTTTGAATGAGCCGTTTTGGCCGGCGCCCGAGGAGTCGTCAGTCCGCCGCGGCAGGGCGTCCCAGAACCGCCGTGAAATCGGCATGAAGTAAACGGTGGAAGAGGTGCTCGCCGGCTTCCCGGCGCACAGACAGCCGTCCGGCGACGTACGCACGCGAGCCGAGCCCGCGTTGGACGGAGTCGCAGATCGCCATGTCCTCGTCCTGGACTTTCTCGCTTACAGCGATGCTCTCTTTGTGGCGGACCTCGGCGGCTGCGCTCGTGTCTGCAAAGTAGTAGTCGAAGACTACGGCGCAGCGGTTCACGCCGAGCGGCAGCACGAGATTCGTGTCCATTACGCCTTCGTAGGCGTTGATCATGAAGTTGGGATAGAGCCAAAGGTAAAATGCGCGGCCTTGCCTAGTCGCGGCCACGCCGGCCTCTGATGTGAAGTCCGATGAGAGCGGGCTCGATTGCAAGCAAGCGCGCTCAAGATTCTCGATGGTGTATTTGGTGTATTCGATCACGCTGCTCAGTCCCTTGTGTGCGTGAGGCACGTGATAGCCGCCATCGAGATAGTTGTCGACATAGACCTTCCAGTTGCAGTTGAGCGTGTAAACACGCCGGTCGAAAAAGTGCAGCTTTTTCGCCAGCTCAAGCGGCGCCACGAGGCCCGGCACTGCGCCTAAGAAATCGCGCAACGGCGCGGCGTGCCCGTCCAGGTTTACAAACACAAAGTTCTCCCAGGTGTCCACACGCACGGGCATCAAGCCGTTTTTTGCGCGGTCAAAATTGCACACGCCATCAAACTCGACCATCCCTTTCAGCGCGCCATCAATTCCGTAAGTCCAACCGTGGTAAGGGCAACGAAACTGCTTTGCACAACCTTGCGCCTCGGTGACCACGGCGGCCGCGTGATGACGGCAGACGTTGTAAAACGCCCGCAACTGGCCATCTTCTCCGCGCGCCACGACAAGCGGTTCACCCGCCAACTCCGCCGTGAAGAATTGTCCTTTGTCACGCACCTGGTCCACGCGGCCCACGGCCTGCCACGTTGCGCTGAAAACGCTTGCGCGCTCGAGCGCCGCAATCCGCTCATCGAAATACCACGGGGCGGGAATGGTCCAGGCTTCTTCCAACGGGTCGTGCGGATTGTAAAGGTTTACTACGTCGCGGACGCTGCGCTCCATGCCTGCTCCCCTTCAGTAAATCAATTTCAGCGAAAACTGAATTTGCCGGGATGATCCGGCGGTATGGCTGATAATGCCGAACCCACTGCCTCGCACGGTGTTCGAAGGCAAACCAAAATTCACGATGTTAAATATGTTGAAAAATTCGGCGCGAAACTCGAGCGTGCCAAGTTCACGGTTGCCCCTTTTTCCAAACGGAGTGTCCTTGATCATGGCCATGTCGAAATTGTGAAAGCCCGGTCCGCGGAACGTATCGCGTCCCAGCGTGCCGAAGCGGCCCTGATTCGGACCGGTTCCGCCGGGCACGTCGATGGGAACAAAGAAGAACGAGTTGTTATTCACGCCGCGACCAAAATAGTCTTCCCGGATGGAGCGGCTCGTCGAAAAGTCGGGCATGGCTACCAAATCCGGGCGATCCGTCCCGCCAGCTCCCACGCTTGTTTGCTGAATTCCAGAATAAACTGTAAATGGCGGTCCGGTGGTCAGCGTCGTGATATTCAGGAACTGCCAGCCCTTAGTAAGGCGGGTACTCAGTGGTTGAAGAAAGCTGACCCGGTCGAATGGCAGCGTCTGAATCAGGCTGAGCGCGAAAACATGCGTCACGTCAAAGGTGGAAGGCCCTTTGTCGGCGGACGGATTTCGCGGATTTTGCGGCAGTGTTTGCAGGGTTACGCCCGGGCTTCCTCCAATTCCGCCCGGCACAGCGCTCGTATCGTCAATGGATTTGGAAAACGTATAGCTGGCTTGGAAGCTCAAGCCGATCCGCGAATAGTTTTCCGTGGCGCTCGTTTGCAACGAATGATAAGTGGAATGAGCGGCGGCATTCATTATCATTATCGGCCCGAATCCGCCGGTAGCGTGTCCCATCGCATTGAACTGCGTGAATGGCGCGAATGCCGGGTCAGCGCCGCCGTAGCCGTTGGGCGCATCTACGCTGGCGAGACGCACGCCCGCCGTGCCCACATACGCTGCGCTGAACTTCACGCTTCCGAAATCGTGATCGATTCCCGCCGTGTAGGTCCCAATGTATCCGTTACGAAAATGCCTGCTAATCACGCCGACGGAGAACAATTGGACTTCATGGCCGGGCGTAATGGCCGCAAGGTCACTCTGAAATCTCGGCAGATCAATTTGTGTGTTGGCGGAAACGTTGGCGCTTCCCGAAGCAAAAACAGGTTGCCCCTGCATGGTGTAGACCGTTGGAAGAATCTCCGGCACGACCGCATTTTGAAACGGCACGGGAACGCTCGGCAACGCAGTGATGAGCGGCTGGAAAACCAGCGGAATGTTTCCGGTAACATAATTTTGCAGCCACAGATTTGGAAGAATCGTAGTGATCGCTCCCCCGGCGTGGAGAGTCGTGTGTTTGCTTGCTGCGATATCCAGAGAGAGGCGCGGTCCCCAGCCGTTTAGATCCAGCGGATAAACAGGCTGCGGGTTATACAAGAAAATAGCCCTGGCACCGGGGGCGTAAAAAGAAGTCAGCTTGCCGGCTGCATCGACGGCGTCGACAATAGACGTCCGGTGTTTGGCTTCTTTGATGCGGCTGTTCAAGTCATATCGCAGGCCATAACTAACGCTCAGCCGAGAGTTCACCTTCCACACGTCCTGAAAATAGAAGTTGTACGCCTCGCGCCGGACGCCGGCCTCGTTGAACTTGTCTCCAGTGGGTGTCACGCTCGCTGCGGCGGTAATCCCGTAGGAAAAAGGAGTGGCCGTCAATAAACCAGTGAGCGAATCGGGCAAAGGATCGCCAGGTTGGATGTTGTGTTGGCCGCTGGCGGAAGGAATCAGTACGGGAGAATAGGCTGGCCCTCCTCCGAACGTGTAGATGCCGTTCGGATTGGTGCCGAAGATTGTGGCGTCTCGATTGAAGCGCAGTTCGATTCCCCATTTGAAGCTGTGGGGGCCATGCGTGTACGTCATGTCGTGCTTGAATTGATAGACGTTTCCATAAGATCCAAGGATGGAGCCGTCTGCTGAGTTGAAGTTCTCGAACAGACCGTCTGCGAATGTTATGGCAGGCTGCGTGTGATTGATTGACGGAAAAAAGGGCGTGCTGCGAATGTACCCAAGCGACGTCACGAAGCCGAGATGCGGAGATATCGTGCGCGTATATTTGAGCGCAGCACTTCGTTGATGATCGAAAAAGTTGACGCCGAAACTGGGATCGATCGCTGTCTGATCAGGATTCGTCGTGGGGCCTCTCACCTGATTCAAGCTGAAACGCCCGAAGAGGGCTGCTTTGTCCGAAATGCGATGATCGATCCGCACGGAAAACTGGTCGGTATCGGTCGCTACCTTTGAGGAGGTTGCATACGTGCGGGCTCCGTATGGCCCCTGGGGCTCGTTAGGCAATGGGTAGCCCGCGAGAACGTGAGCGATCGCGGGGTTCAGCGGGACGGTCAAGGTATCGCCGGGAAAAGCCGTGGTATCCATTCCTTGCCGCTCCGCAGCGGTGGGGACGGGAAATACTTGCGTCGTTCCGAGCACTTGCCGGAAGCCTTGATACTCGACGAAATAGAAGGTCTTGCCTCGGCCGTCATATAAGCCAGGGAGAACGACAGGCCCGCCGTTGGTTAGGCCAAATTCGTTGCGCGCAAAGGGCGGAATGCGCCGTGGATTCACGGCGCTTTGGTGATCAAAAAAATTTCGTGCGTCAAATGCCGCGTTGCGGACAAATTCAAAAGCACTGCCGTGCACCTCGTTCGTGCCGGACTTGGTGATCACATTGTTGAAACCCGCGGCTCCGTGTCCGATTTCCGCGGGCATCACTCCGGAGCTCGATTGCACTTCCTGAATGGCGTCCACGTTAAAGTTGGAGAACGTGGCCCCACCGAGTTCCGGGTCCGTGGTATCGGCGCCATCCATGGCAAAGACCGAAGCCGACCCGCGCTGGCCATTCACGGCAAACTGTTGCGTGAAATTCGCGGCGCCGTTTGTATCCGTCATGGTCCCCGCCGCCAACAGCAACAGCTTGCTGAAGTCGCGCTCATTCAGCGGAAGGCTGGACACTTCTCCGCCAGACAGATGCTCTCCCCCGGTAGCCTGCGCAGAAGCCGCCCGAGTCGTCGACAATACAAGCGTCCCCTCTTGCGGAGAAAGTTCAAGCATTGCCGTGAGAACTTTTCCGGCTTCGACGCTCAGCGAATTCGCTGCGACGTAGGTTTCGTCCGCCAAACTCACGGAGAGTTCGTAACTACCCGCAGCAATTTCCTCGAACGAAAACTCGCCGCTCGCCGAAGTCTTTGCGGTGTATCCGTGTCCATCGGATTTTCCTTGCAATCGCACAATCGCATTCGCGACAGGGATTCCGCTTTTGTTTCTCAAGACTCCAGCCCAGGATGGCGCAGGAGTAGAGCCGCCGGTAGGAACCATCAAGAAAAAAACAAGGAAGCAAATCACCGAGTCTCTAAAGAAGCGCATACCAGCAAAAAGGCGCGCAGCCCATTGGTTGCCGCGGTTTCGACAAGCTTGTTCCAGAACATTTTTTGTCGTTCCATTGGAGTTCAACATAAGCCCGATCTATGTACCTCAGCGCTCGAATTATCCACGCTTGTTCCACCCCATCGTGCAGATTATAGAGGTTCAGTACGCCATGGACACGGCGTTTCATGCCTGCTCATCGGAAAGTACTCTCAGGCGAGAAAAGCGTGGATCTTGCCGGAACCTTTTCCTATCGCTTCTTATCGCGAAATCGAGAGGAATGAAAGAGACAAATGTTCTCGAGGGCTAAGTCATTCCTGCGGCGGGCTGACAAACATTGTGCTGCGCTACCCATAGGAACAAGTGACTGAGAACCGCCTGCTGTACTATCTGTGGGAAGTCGTTCTGTCGTCCCCGTCCCTGCGCTCAGCGAGAAGCGCGCTGGTCAGCAAGGTGAGGCATCCCCATACTCCCAGTTCCCACCAAAATTGCTTTCGTTCGACCAATTCGAAGTTGAGCGCGTCCCCCATGGCTTCGCTTGCAGCCTCCGCTTTCGCAACGGCCCGTTCGCTGCTCCGCGCAAGCTGCTCCGCCAACTGCTGGTCCTCAGTCGCAGCTTGCAAATCCCGTGGCGCCTTGCTGGCCAGACTAGTACTGGCCTCTTTCTGAGCATTTAGCGCTCGTTGAACCTTCACTTCAGTCATGGCGCTCGCCGCCGACCATTGAAGCGCGGTTCCGATTGTCACGCCGGTGAGTCCAATCCAACAGGCCAGCACCGTATAGGCCAGAAATCTATGCAAGCTCATGCTTCAAACCTTTGCCCGGATCAAATCGCCCGGAAGTGAATTGCGATCGCCGCCAATTGCTGGAACTCAAGGACGCACGACGCACATCGCCCTGCCGCGATAGCCATCGTTGTGGAATAGATTAGCGGCGTAATCCGGTCGACGCTGCCACGCTTCAATCGATCCGTCCACTCGCTGTAGCACGATTAAACTACATGGCATGTTCGCGCGCAACTCGAACCCAGTTCAGGACTCACGCCAACTGCTTTCCACTCAACAATTGCTTTTAAGAAGTAATTACGGTCGAGAAACCCGCGAACCTAGGTTGCCAAGTTGGTGAGGAATCCGATAAAAACGCTGGTGCGGAAGGAGGGATTTGAACCCCCACGGCCTTTCGGCCACAAGATCCTAAGTCTTGCGCGTCTGCCAGTTCCGCCACTCCCGCAGTGGTTCTACCAATATACCGGGAATCGGCCGCCGCCCGCTATATCCACGATGGGGCTGGATTGTTCCCCTCTCTCAGGAGCATAATAGGCTAGTTTTAGAAGTATCGTTTGGCCACCCCCGCGGCCGAAGCTGACGCCTTCGACCCAGCAGGCGTCATCGCGAGGCCCCGCTGCGAAAGAGGGCAGCGCCATGATCATTCAAGAGCAGAGCGATCAGCTCATTCTGATCCGGCAGACGGACCATGCCATGTTGGCAGGGTTTTTTGCGCGCGCGCTGGGCAACAAACTCTTCAGCCGCCCCGAGCCCTTTGAATCCTTCTGTTTAGCGGCCGCAGAGCATGACAATGGCTGGAACGAATGGGAGCTCCTGCCCCAGATCGACCCTAAGTCCTTCACTCCGTATAACTTCATGTCCATTCCCACGGAAGAGCACATCGCTCTCTACCAGCGCGGCATCGAACGCGTGGTCAGAGCAGACCGGTACGCGGGGCTTCTCGTCAGCATGCATTGCGCGGGTCTTTATGACCGGACTCGAGCTACCATGCCCGGCTTCTCCGCGAAGTACGTTAAGTCCAACGAAACGCCTCTCGTCACGGACTTCTTGCAGCGGCTTAGGCTCCAACAATTGCGCCTCAAAGTTGACCTTCGCGCCGATCCCGTTATGAAAGCCTATGCGGACGACCATTCCTTGCAGGCGAATCTGCAGCGCCTGGAGGCACTTGATCGTCTTTCTCTCTATTTCTGTCTCGCACCCTTGGATGGTTCTACGATTGATGCCGTCCCGGTGAATGGCAACGGCAGTGAGGCGGATTGGGACCTGCAACCCGCCGGAAGTCATTACGTCACCTTAGAGCCCTATCCCTTCGCGAAAGATCCTTTGGAGATCAGCATTCTGGCGCGGCGCGTTCCCAAGCGAGCCTATGCCGACGAAAATGAATTCCATAAAATCCTGGCGCAAGCGCCTTACTTCGCGTTGAACTTCACTCTGAGTGCGAATGGTGCGCGCATCCAGTCCCGTTCGGCCGTCGCTTAGCCAGTCTGTCTCCACCGTCGTTCTGATTGATTTCCTCGCTTAATCCAAAGTTTGTCCGCGCGTCTCTGGCAAGGCCAGCGAGAGAAGCGCCGCCGTCAGAAAAGCCCCTGCCTGCAGGAAAAACGCCGGCCCAATCCCGTAGCGCAGCGCCAGCGCTCCCACCGCAAACGGCGCGACGGCGGAAAGTCCCCGGCCGATGTTGTAACTCAACCCCATGGCCGCCGCGCGAATCTCGCCGGGAAAAAGTTCGCTTGCGATCGCCGCGTACCCCGAAAAATAGCCGGTTCCGAAAAACGCAACAAATGGCCCAAGCACCAGCAGCCAGAACGTGCTTCGCGACATTCCGTAAATCGGTACCAGCGCGGCTGCAACCATCAGATAAACGAAGTAAGGCTTGCGCCGCCCAAACGCATCCGAAAAAAATCCAAACAGCGCATAGCCGAACCACTTGCCCGTGCACAGAACTAGGAAAAACGCCGTGCTGGTTGCGAGGCTGAGTCCTCGTCCACCTGCCTCGGGTGGGCCGGACAAATATAAGGGTATCCAAGTGAACAATCCCCAGTAACCGAACATGCTGAACGCGTTCATTGTCGTGGCCAAGATTCCGTTGCGCAGCACACCCTTTTCAAGCAGTCGATGCAGAGATACTTTCTCTTTGCGCGCCGACCGTTGTTTCCACAACTCCGGCTCCGGCACTCTGCGCTGAATCCAGAAGACGAGAAATGCCGGCAGTACCCCTGCAAAAAACACCGGCCGCCACCCAAAGTGCGGATAAATGAGAAACACGACGGCCGCGGCGATTGCTTCTCCGATCGCGTACGCCGATTGCATTAATCCCAGCGCTTTCCCGCGATGCTCCGCGCGCCACGTCTCAGCAATCAGCGCCGCAGCCGCGGTCCATTCCCCGCCCATACCCAACCCCAACACAAACCGGCATGTCGCAAGTTGCGAAATCGTATGCGTGAAGCCGCAAGCGGCGCTTGCCATCGCGTACACAAGAATAGATGCCATGAGCGCCCGCGTTCTCCCTATGCGATCGGCGACCACGCCAAACAGAAGGCCGCCGATGCCCGACGCCACCAGCGTCAAGGAATTGAGCAGCCCCGCTGTACGCGTGTCCATCCTGATTTCGCGAATCAGGTACGTCAGCACGATCGAGTACAACATCACGTCCATCGCGTCGAGCATCCAGCCGAGTCCGCCGGCAATCAGCGAACTTCGCTCCGGCGAAGTAGCGTTGCGAATCCAATCGAAACTAAACACCCGTCGAGAATTCTCGTACGCAGACTTTGCAGCTCGATTTGTATCAGGCGGGCGCGCGGCGGGCAGGTTTGTCACGCCGGGATTGTACCCAAAACGACTCCGTAGCGCGTCAGGAACTCTAGAACAAAGATCCTTCTTCAGTTTCTGGCGCGGATTGCGGCGAAGGGTGTACTATTCCGCTCCGCGCATTACCATCAGCCGTAGTACAGATGCAACAAATGTTTCTCTGGGGGCGAAAACAATGAGTGGTTTGAAACGCTTGACGCTTGTCTCTTCCGTTCTTCTCACGATCCTGCTGCTGGGGTTCAGCTGTGCGCCTCTTCGCGCGCAAACTCTCGATGACAATTCCTTGAAAGGGATGAAATGGCGCCAGGTCGGTCCCTTTCGGGGCGGGCGCGCTCTCGCCGTCACGGGCGTCGCGGGTGACCCGCTTACTTATTACTTCGGCTCCGTCGCCGGCGGCGTTTGGAAAACGACAAATGGCGGCGGCACCTGGACGCCGATGACCGACAAGACCGGAATCATGTCTATTGGGGCGATTGCCGCAGCTCCTTCCGACTCCAATGTGATTTACGTTGGTACCGGCGAATCCTGCTGGCGCGGAAATATTTCCTACGGCGACGGCATGTATAAGTCGGTTGATGCCGGCAAAACTTGGACGCACATCGGGCTCGAGGATACACGCCACATCTCCAGGGTCATCGTCCACCCCACAAATCCCGACATCCTCTTCGTCGCCGCGATGGGCCACGCCTATGGCCCCAACGAATGGCGTGGCATTTTCCGTTCAGCAGACGGCGGCAAGACCTGGCAAAAGGTTCTTTTCAAGGACAACAAGACCGGAGCCATCGATCTGACTTTTGATCCCTCAAATCCTCACATATTGTTCGCCGCCCTTTACGAAGCCCAGCGCTATCCCTGGACTGCCGTCAGCGGCGGGCCTGGCAGCGGCCTCTATAAATCTATCGACGATGGCGCCACCTGGAAGCGCCTCGAAGGCCACGGCCTTCCCTCCGGTGTACTCGGCCGCATCGGCGTCTCCGTTTCCGGCGCCGACGGCAATCGCGTCTACGCCATCATTGAAGCGGAAAAAGGCGGCATATTTCGCAGCGACGACGCGGGCGATTCTTGGCAACTCCTCAATCCCGATCATCGCTTCACACAGCGCGCATGGTATTTCCATCACATTTTCGCCGACCCCAAAAACGTTGACACCGTCTACGTGCTGAACACCGCCGTCTACCGTTCGACCGATGGTGGCCACACTTTCAACTTCGTTCGCTCTCCTCACGGAGACAATCACGGTCTTTGGATTGATCCCACGCATCCGGAATGGATGATCAATTCCAACGACGGCGGCGCCACCATTTCTCACGACAACGGCAAAACCTGGACCACGCAAGCGAATCAGCCAACCGCGCAGTTCTACCACGTCGCCACCGACAACGACTTTCCTTATCGGATCTACGGCGCTCAACAGGACAATTCCACGGTGGCGATCGCCAGCCGCAGCGATGACGGCATAATCGACCGCCCGGATTGGTACGACGTCGGCGGCGGGGAAGCAGGCTTCGTTGTTCCCGACCCAACGAATGCTGATGTCGTTTACGCAGGCTCATACGATGGCCTCATTACCCGGTTCGACAAGAAAACCCGTCAAGTGCAGGACATTACTTCCTGGCCGCTAAATCCAATGGGCTCTGGCGCAGCAGACCTGAAGCATCGCTTCCAATGGACTGCGCCGATCATGATCTCTCCCAACGATCCTAAGGTGGTCTATCACGGCGGCGAAGCCGTTTTTAAGACCACCGACGGCGGCATGACGTGGACCGCGATCAGCGGCGACCTGACCCGCAACGACAAAACCAAGCAGCAATCATCGGGCGGCCCGCTGACGCAAGACAACACCAGCGTCGAGTATTACGACACCGTCTTCGCTCTCGCCGAATCGCCCGTCGAGAAAGGCCTCATCTGGGCCGGCACCGACGACGGACTCCTTCACGTAACACGCGATGGCGGCAAAAACTGGGAGAAAGTTACGCCCAAAGACTTCGGCGAGTGGAGCAAGGTGAGCATCATCGAAGCTTCGCCGCACTCCGCCAGCACCGCCTACGTTGCCATCGATCGCCACCTGCTCGATGACTATCATCCGTACCTTTTCAAAACGGGCGACTACGGGAAGACCTGGACAAAAATCACCACCGGCTTGCCTGACAATAGCTACGCGCACGCCGTCCGCGAAGATCCGAAACGTAAAGGCCTTCTCTATGCCGGCACGGAAAATGGCATCTACATTTCCTTCGACGACGGTTCACACTGGCAATCTTTGAAACTCAATCTGCCCACCACGCCCATTCACGATCTCACCATAAAAAACGATGACCTGATCGTGGCCACCCACGGCCGCTCTTTCTGGGTTCTTGACGACATCGCTCCACTCCGTCAAATGAACGCGGCCGCGGCGGGTGATGAAGCGCATCTCTATCAACCGCCGACAACTGTCCGCTTCCGCGGTCCGGGTTTCACGCTACCAGCCAGCATTCCGGTCGGCGCTAACCCGCCTTCTGGCGCGATCATCCATTATTCGCTCAAGTCCGCACCTAAGGAGCAGATCACTCTCGAAATCCTCGACGCCCACGGCAAGCTGGTTCGCAAGTATTCGAGCAAGAAAACCGCTGAAGGCGCTACTGCCGGCGAAGAGGAGTTCGGCATCAGCCGACCCGGCGAAGAACTTCCCGCTGAACCGGGCCTGAACCGCTTCGTCTGGGATTTGCACTCCGAAGCCCCCATTAAAGTTCCCGGTGCGGTAGGCTGGGGTGGCCGTCCAGAAGGCCCGCTCGTCGTCCCGGGCAATTACCAGATCAAGCTTATCGTTGCTGGAAAATCCACAACCGCCAGCATCGAGGTCACCAAAGATCCCCGCGTTTCCGCCTCACAAGCCGATCTCGAAAAGCAGCAAGAACTCGCGCTGCGGATCCGCGATCGCGTAAGCGCGGGCAACGAAGCCGTGAACCAAATCCGCAGCGTCCGCAGCCAGCTCGAAGCTCTAAAAAAACGTCTTTCCGCTGACGCCAGCGCCAAACCCATACTCGACTCGGCCGATGTTCTCACCAAAAAAATGAACGCCGTCGAAGAAAAAATCATCCAGCCCAAGTCCAAGAGCGGAGAAGACCCGCTCAACTATCCAATTCAGGTAGCTGACCAGCTCGTGGCCTTGCAAGAAACGGTCGAAAGCGCCGACACCGCCCCGACCGCCGCATCCTTTACCGTCTACGACGAACTGAACACGCGCCTCGAAGCGCAACTAGCTGCTTGGCACGAAATCCAATCCAAGGATCTCGCCGCGCTCAATGCCGCCATCCAGAAAGCCAATATACCCGCGATTGCACCAGCGGCGGAAAAGCAGGAAAAAGGCGAGAAGTAGCTCGGGGCATCATCCACTCGAACGCTCGAAGAGGGAGGACGCTCCGGCGCCTTCCTTCTCTCCAATGATTGGGTAAGTCTCGCAGCATTCACAAAATTCATTGCTCTCGCATCCCGGTTTTGCTACTCTCCGCGCACAGTAGAACCCCCTCGGAGGTGCGTTCATGGCATTTTGCAAAGCGTGTGGTCAGGATGCAGGCGAAGCATCGTTTTGTCCGAAGTGCGGCGCACCCCAGAGCGCCTCGCAGCCTAGTTATCAGAGTGCGACACAAAGCGCGCCGGTCTCCTCGCCTGCGGGTGGTGCGGCTCCCGCTGCGGCTCTCCCAACGGCGGGGTTGGATGAAAACGTGGCTGGCCTCTTGAGTTATATCGTCGGATGGATCACCGGGCTGGTTTTCCTTCTCATCGATAAGCGTCCCTTTGTCAGGTTCCACGCGGCACAGTCCATCGCGTTGAATGTTGCTTTTGTCGTCCTCTGGATTGCCGTGTGGATCATTTCCATCATCCTCGGATTCATCACCACGTTGATTTTCCATTTCCCGCTAGGTTTCCTTTTGGCATTCCTCCTTCCCCTGATTGGTATTGGCTTTTTCGTTCTTTTCATCTACTGCATGGTCAAGGCCTACCAGCACGAAAAATTCAAAGTGCCGGTCCTCGGAAACATGGTGGAGAAGATGGTTGGGCAGTAAGCCCCGCTGACGATTCCGCTTCGAGAGCCGTCCGTTTATACCGGGCGGCTCTTTTTTATATTGCTTCTCATTAACGCTTTCCGCTTGACTTCTTTTTCATGTCCCGCCACCCTAAAAGGCTTTGTTTCCTCCGAGGCAGAGCAGGAAAAACCCGAAAGGCGCCATCGCTCCGACATGACCCGAGTCCGGCTCTGCTTCCATGACCGCTGTTTTGATGGGACCGCCTCCGCCGCTCTTTTCTACCGCTTTTACAAGGAAAAATTCGATCGTGCCGCGGAGTTCGGCTTCACCGGTATGACCCATCGCGCTCAGCAGCCCTGGACTCCGGGCCTCTTCGATGGCGACGAAAACGCCATCGTAGATTTCAAATATTCGAACTCTCCCAAAGTGACCTGGTGGTTCGACCACCATCAGAGCGCTTTCCTCACGCCCGCAGATGCAGAGCATTTCCGCAATCATCCCGGACCGCACATGTTTTACGAACCGGACTACAAGTCCTGCACAAAATTAATCGCCACGGTTGCCAAAGAAAAATTCGCCTTCGACACCAAGCCTCTCGAGGAACTGATCCACTGGGGCGACATCATCGATGGCGCGCAATATCCCACGCCGGAATCCGCCGTCGAACTCATCGAGCCTGCCACGCAGCTCGCTCTGGTCATCGAAGCCGCTCCCGAGGACGGCTTGCCCGCGCGCATTATTCCGGAGCTCGCCTATCGGCCGCTTGCCGAAATGGTCAAACTTCCACTAGTGGCCAAACATCTCGGAGCCTTGCTCGAACGCCACCGCAAATCCATTGAAATTCTTCGCCAGCGCGCCGAAGCCGTTGATGGCGTAATTTTCTTCGACGTCAGCGACCTCGACCTCGAGGGCTACAACAAGTTCATCCCCTATCTCCTGCATCCCGAATGCGTGTATTCCGTAAGCGTCAGCTCTTCCCCGGTCCGCGCCAAAATCTCTCTCGGCACCAATCCCTGGAATCAAGCCACCGCCGACAAAAATCTCGCCTCTCTCGCCGAAAAATTCGGAGGCGGCGGCCATCCCCGCGTCTCCGCCATCTCCTTCGACCCCGCCGACCTCCCGCGCGCTCGCCAAGTCGCCCGCGACCTGGCCGCCCAGCTCCGCGCCAAGTAGCACAGGCACTCCTGCCTGTGCGGTTTTGCAGCCCTTGCGAAAAGGTACGACCCAAGAGAAGCCGTGCCCCGAACGTCCCGTCTTGTTAGTGACGGGGCAGTTTCTGCTTTCCCCAGTTACCCCATTGAAGTGACAGCCGATCGGCATGTTCTCGACGTGCTCCAGCTGAAGGTCCGAAGCCCAAACGGTTAGCGCGGAACGGAACCCGATTGCACGCCGGGGTCGCCCATTTTTCTGACGAGTTCGTCCAATTGGGTTTCGAGCGTGCTGAGTTTTTCCTTTTCGGTTCTCAGTTGCAGCTCGGCCTCGCTTTCTATCGCCTGCCGTTGCTGCTCAAGGTTTGTCGCGGATTCGATGTCCGATTTAACGCGTTTGACCGCCTCTTCGATCTGCGCCGGAGTCTCGCCGGGGTTCGGGGCATCTTCTTCCAAATGCTTGAGTTCACCCGCTTCACTCTTCAGGACGAGATGCACTTCGGCAAGCCTCGATCGAGCATCATCCAGGTGTTGGGACGCACGCGTTACGGCCGCTTCTTGGATTTGTAAGCGAGCTAGCAGGATCTGCGCGCTTTGCATTTTTGCGATTGAAACCTGCAAGACCTTGCGGAGTTCGCGGACTTCCGTTAACAAGGCTTGCAGTGTCTGCGAATCTGACGAAGTTGCCTGGCCGAAAACAGCCGGCGCCATTCCGAAAAACAAAATGATGAAGAAACACACTCGTCGCATTGCGAACCTCCTGACTCCTGACAGTAAGATACGTCACAACTCGCGAAGTCAGGCCGGCAAATTAGACTGCAGCATGGCTCAATTCATGCGCCAGAAGATGCAGGCGAGTCTTTGGGATTAACCGCGTTCCCGCAGACCAGCATCCGTCGACGGGTAGACGACTTAATGCGAAATGGATCCGCCTTCGTCTTTCCGCCCCGTTCGACAAAAATGCGCGTCCAATGTAAAATTCTAAATCATCCGTGGACCGGTAGCTCAATGGTAGAGCAGTTGACTCTTAACCGCTCGCTGCCTCACGATTTGGCTGTCTTTTCAGTGATTTACCTTTGGTTCGGTTGGGTCGTTTCAGGCCAAATCTGTCGGCATTTGTGCAAAAATTGAGGGGCCTGACCTATCCCGTTTGCGCCCGCGCAGGGGCGCTGCTATTCTTCTTTTCCGTGCGCCGTTAGCTCAATTGGTAGAGCAATGGACTCTTAATCCATAGGTTGTAGGTTCGATTCCTACACGGCGCACCACCCTTATCTGGTCCAACGCGGACACATGGGTAACGGGCAGGCAGAGAAAAATAGTTTGCGCTGCGCGGCGCGTGGGGAATGAGATCGCCGGACCTTGTGGCGGGACTTATTCAGAGAAGTGCAGGCGTTTTACTCCTTGCCTTCCGGCACGGTTTGCGAGACGAGCTTCGCCGCGGGTCGCGATTTGACCTGATTGTTGCTGGGCGGGAAAGTGGTCGATCTGCGAAGGATCAACTGCGTTTTCAACACGAATTCCGTTCCAGTGGGCGCGGGAGTCTCCCGCCTCACTTCTTTGAGCAGGGCGTTAAACGCAAGCGTTGCTATTTCCGTCTGTGACATTTGAATGGTGGTTAGCGGAGGGATCATGAAATCCGCCAATCGCGTATCGTCAAATCCAATCACCGACAATTCTTGAGGCACTCCGATACCTAAATCGAATGCCTGCCTCATCACGCCGATGGCGGTCATATCGTTGGAGCACATCAGAGCCGTGGGCTGTGCCCGCAGTTTGGAAAGTTTTTGGAGAGCGAGTTTTCCACCTTCTAATCTGTGGTCGCCTTCAACAATAAAATCGGGATTCACTTGCAGGCCAATTTCGCGCATCGACGTTTCAAACGCATCTCTTCGTGCACCTGCTGAGCGCAGTCTCAGAGGCCCAGTGACGAACCCGATGCGTTCATGCCGCATCGCCGCCAGGTGTTGCACGGCTTGGCGAATCCCGTGTGCATAATCGACGCGTATGTTGCTGACGCGCGGCGCTTTTGGCCCGACGTCGACGAACACCAGGGGCAAATTACGGAATCGGAGATGTTCCAACAGTTCGTCTTCCATTCCGAAGGTAAGGATGGCGACTCCGTCGACGCGCCCTTCGATCATTCTGCGCACGGCGAGCTCCATTCGTTTGGGGTCATGAATCGTCGAGGTCAGAAGGATTTCGTAGTTTTGCTCGACGGCAAGTGTCTCGAAGGTTTGCACGATTTCCGGGAAGAATGGGTTGGTGATTTCGGAAACGATCAATCCAAACACCCGGCTCCGGCCAGAGACCAGCGCACGCGCTTGGCGGTTGGGGTAGTAACCTAGTTCCGCAATGGCTTTCCAAACGCGTTTTGCCAATTGCGCATCGACTGTCGCTACCTGGTTGACCGTGCGTGATACGGTGGCAGTAGATACTCTTGCCCGCCTGGCGACATCGCGAATGTCCACGAGCCCTCTCTTGCCCTCAGCGAAATCAGTCGCGCGCAGTATACGCTATCCCAATCCACGGATAAACTGGGTCCCGCTCGCCTGGAATCTTCCGCCGAGGGCTGTGGCAGGGCGAGACTTGACCAACTGGCCCTCAAAGCCAGATCGAAGCTTTCTAGGTGGCCTCGTCTCGAAAAGGTGGGAGCCAAAGCCACTTGCAATGAGGTGGAGAGGGTGGTAAACGTTTACTTGACTTGCACAGTATTCTCGCTTCTGTCCCTGGGTGTTTTCTGGGGAGGAGTCTTGACTGGATCTCATTTGGAACAGGCTGAGGGGTTGCAATCGTTCACGAGTACCTGGCCGCTTAATGCGGGTCACCAGCGAATATGAGATGCTTTCGAGACTTTATTCAGGGCGCATGAAACGAAGACTGGAAAAACTGTTCTGTTGCAAGTGACCGGGCGTCTATGAACAATGGCAACATCTGAATGTGGTGCAGAGTCGAGGCTTAATGTTGTTAGCCAATCTACGCGAACAAGTTCTCGAAGCGAATCTAGAGCTGGTCCGAAGAGGACTGGTGCTTTCGACCTTTGGCAACGCCAGCGGAGTTGCGCACCAACAAGGCTTGATTGTCATCAAGCCAAGTGGTGTCCCGTATGAAGGGATGAAGCCTGCCGATCTGGTTGTGACGGACCTGCAAGGCAAAGTCGTTGAAGGAAACCTGCGCCCGTCTTCCGATCTTCCTACGCATGCTGTTTTGTACCGCGCATTTCCCTCCATCGGCGGAATCGCCCACACGCATTCCGAATATGCCACGGCATGGGCCCAGGCCCGCCAACCAATCCCTTGCTTCGGCACGACGCACGCCGACTATTTTCACGGCCCGATTCCATTGACGGAAGTTATGACGGATGACGAAATTAATGGCGAATACGAAGAAAACACAGGAGTTGCGATCATCCGGACATTTGAAAAGATAGACCCACTGGCTGTTCCGGCAGTGCTCGTTGCGAATCATGGTCCTTTTGCGTGGGGACCGGACCTGCGGAAAGCCACGGAGAACGCCTGGATGCTGGAAGCAGTGGCGCGCATTGCGTATTTAACCGTTGGGTTAAATACGAATGCCAGTTCGCTCGGTAAGACGCTGCATGACCGGCATTTTCTGAGGAAACACGGCAAGAAGGCGTACTACGGGCAAACACGCACAAAAGAATGAAATTACCTGGTGAGAAAGCGACATATCGGACCATGGCCGACAAGAGAAAAATGACGATGGGAGTAATCGTGGGGAACCGGGGTTTCTTTCCAGCTCATTTGGCGAAGACCGGACGGGAAGAGATGACCCGGGTCTTGCAACAGGCTGGCATCGATGTGGTTGTGCTCGGTCCGGAGCAGAGCAAGCACGGAGCGGTGGAGACATACGAAGAAGCGAAGCGCTGCGCGGAATTGTTCAAATCCAAAGGCGATGCGATTGACGGCGTGATTGTGACGTTGCCGAATTTTGGGGATGAACGCGCCATTGCCGACACCCTGCGCCTTGCGCGCTTGGATGTCCCTGTGCTGGTGCAGGCCACGCCGGACACGCAGTCAAAAATGACCATCACGGACCGCCGCGATAGTTTTTGCGGCAAGATGTCGGCTTGCAACAATTTGAAGCAGTACGGCATTCCTTATTCCCTCACCACGCTGCATACGGAAACACCAGATTCGCCGGAGTTTACGAAAGATCTCGAATGGTTCGCAGGCGTGTGCCGGGTGGTGAAAGGGCTTCGCAATCTGCGTATCGGCGCGCTAGGCGCGCGGCCGACGGCGTTCAATACCGTGCGGTACAGCGAGAAATTGCTGGAGAACAGCGGAATTTCCGTCGAAACGCTGGATCTTTCTGAAGTTCTCGGGCGCATCAACCGGATGAAGGATACCGACGAAGCTGCGGTACAGAAGCTGCAATCCATCCAGAAATATGTGACGACGACAAATATTCCCCAGCCCGCGCTACTGAAGATGGCCAAACTCGGAGTGGTGATCGATCAGTGGATGAAATCCACGCACCTTCAGATCAGCGCCGTGCAGTGTTGGACTTCGCTGGAAGAGAATCTCGGGGTGGTGCCGTGCACAGTGATGAGCATGATGAGCGACTCGCTGCTTTCGAGCGCCTGCGAAGTGGACGTGTGCGGCGTGCTCGGCATGCACGCTCTGCAACTGGCTTCGGAAACGCCCAGCGCACTGCTCGATTGGAATAACAATTACGGAAACGATCCCAACAAAGCCGTGTGCTTCCACTGCAGCAATTTGCCGAAGCATTTCTTCAAAGACGTAAAAATGGATTACCAGGAAATAATTGCGGGCACCGTGGGCAAGGAAAATACGTTTGGAACGTGCGTGGGAAAGGTGAAGTCGGGAGCAATGTGTTTCGCGCGATTCTCAACGGACGACTTCTCCGGGAGAATCCGCGGTTATACAGGGAGCGGTAGGTTTACCGATGATCCGCTTGAAACGTTTGGCGGCGCGGGAGTGGTTGAAATTCCCGGGCTGCAGAAACTGCTTCGCTATATCTGCGAAAACGGTTTCGAGCACCACGTCGCTGCAAATTTTTCCTCCGTGGCTCCCGCAGTGCATGAAGCCACCGCGTGTTATCTCGGCTGGGATATGTACGCGCACGCGAGCTAGCATTTTTCTTACGGAGCAAGTGCAAATTCCATGGCGATTGTGGCTGGGGTGGATTTTGGAACATTGAGTCTTCGCGTTTCCATTGTGGATAGCGAACGGGGCCTGCTTGCGACAGCACTCGCGGAATATCCGCTGCAGCGCAAACGCGAAGATCCGGAATATGCCACGCAATCGCACGACGACCAGATGCGCGCTTTGGTAACGGCCGCCCGCGAGGCAGTGCAAAAGGCGCACATTTCCGGTGACCAAGTACAAGCGCTGGCGATGGACACCACCGGATCCTCGGTCATTCCCGTAGGAAAAAACCTCGAGCCGCTCGATGAATACTATCTTTGGTGCGATCACCGGGCCAAGGCAGAAGCCGCGGAGATCACGGAAGCGGCGCATCGTGAAGGACTTGCGGCCATTCAATGGTGCGGCGGAGTGTATTCATCCGAATGGGGCTTCTCGAAGCTGTTGCACTGGCTGCGCCACAATCCTGCAAAACGCGCGCAATTTGTTTCCGCCTTCGAGCATTGCGACATGGCGGCGGCGACGCTGTGCGGAATCACCGACCCGCGGAAGGTGAAGCGCAGCGTTTGCGCCATGGGCCACAAGTGGATGTGGAATGCGAGTTTGGGTGGCCTGCCCTCGGAAGAATTCCTCGTCAAAGTCGATCCTTTATTTGCAGGCGTTCGCGAAAAACTTCAGGGTGAATATGTCACGTCGGACCACATTGCCGGGCGACTGTCCAGTGGTTGGGCGGAAAAGCTCGGACTGAAAGCAGGCATCCCGATACCTGTTGGAGCTTTCGATGCGCATTGGGACGCCATCGGCGCGGGCTGCCGTACCGAAGACATGGTAAATGTCGTCGGGACGTCTACCTGCATCATTGGCATCACGCCATCGGTCAACTTGGTCCCGGGCGTTTGCGGAGTTGTGCAAGGGAGCGTGCATCCGCGGCGCACGGGAATTGAAGCAGGCCTTTCCGCAGTGGGAGACATTTTTAATGGCATTGCCACCCGCGCTGGAAACGACGTTGCGACGCTCAGCCAAGGGCTGGAGAAGTACAAGCCAGGGCAGACCGGGCTTCTCCGTATGACCTGGGACAACGGCGACCGAACGGTGCTGGTGAACCCGAATTTGCGCGGGATCACGCTCGGCTGGAACTTGCAGAGCACCGCTCAGGACGAACTCTTCGCCGCGATCGAGGGTACGGCATTCCATACGAGAATTATTTTGGATCGCATGGCGGAGCACGGAGTAAACATCAAGCGCGTGATCAATGCCGGCGGCATTCCACAGAAAAATAACGTGCTCAATCAAACTTACGCCAACGTGCTGGGGCGGCCGGTTCTCGTGCCGAGCAAAAGTGTCACGAGTCTAGGTTCCGCGATATTCGCATTTCTCGCGGCCGGGACGTTTAAGACGGTGGAAGAGGCGCAGGACAAGATTTGTCCGGAGCACACAGTATTTATGCCAGAGCCAGCGGCGGAGAAGGTCTACCACTCGCTGTATGCGCTCTATCAAAAGCTGTACTTCGCTTTTGGCCGACCAGACGACGGGTCATTTGGCGCCGTTCTCCCTACACTTATCCAAATTGCTGAGAGTGCGAATGAAGGTGGTTGAACAGCCTATCCAAATATTGGGCGGCGACCACTAGCGACTGCAAGGCACGTCCTAATAGCAGTGTTGCAGCGGCGAGGTCCGGATTCGGGCACGGCGTTTCCCGCCAGGTCAGGCGTAGACCCCTCCCCCTATTTTTTGTAAGTGTTGATTCTAAATAGCTTAGCTTCTCTGTAAGTTGATTAGAATCTACGCTTGGCGGACGATTACGCAAGTGTTGATTCTAAAGGGCTTGGAAGTAAACATAACTCGTGCTCTAATTTCGGTTCTTCCAGGCGCAAAAGGGGTTCGATCGAATTCGAAATAGGTCTTTCTTGGGCGCTGTGGGAGAAGACACCAGTGCTTCGCACTTCGATGGAAACGACAGGCTGTGCGCGTATGCAGACTTACGAATCAGCCGAGATGAGCACAGCCCCGATTCATCGAGTGCCAAAAGCGAGTGCCATGACAATTCGCTTGCTGTGCCACCTTGCGGCCGTCCAAAAATGAAAAAAGCAGCAAAGAAGCGGCCGCAGAGAGCCTACAAAACTACCTGTTCCAAGCATAGCGTTTTAGATACTTTTGTCAAGGAGAGGAAAAAAGGTAGTGGGTCAGTTTCTGGTTGGCGCGTTGTCAGTCCCTGACAAAAATTGGTTTATCATTGGGCCGGAGATTCCCAATCTGAACGGGACTGATTTTTGCAGTCACTCGCACTTTTAGTTTGTACCCGCTGCAATGGGAGAGATGTGGAAAGTAAGGCCCGGATGAGTCAAACGAGATACAGAACAATGCGCAGGAAGAGTTTGGTTGTCTCGAAGTCAGCACCTCTATCTTTCGTTTCATGCCTCACAGGCGCATTGGCCGTTTTGTTCTGCGTTGTTCCTAGCGGAGCGCAAACGAGGGCGATGACACTTCCACTGGATTCCACTGAAGGATTAAAGCCAATAAATACAAAAGTCGAACCAATAACCTACAAGGGTCGCAAGGCGCTTCGCGTCACCGATGCCGCTCCGGAAGGCACCTCGGATGATGGAAGATTGGTGCTCGTCACAGGGAGCCAGTTCCAGGACGGGCTCATTGAAGTTGAGGTGGCGGGCGACAGGCTTCCCGGCGCCGCCGAGACTGCTCGCGGATTTGTCGGTATCGCCTTTCGAGTCGCGCAGGATGGGCCGCACTTTGAGGCTTTCTATCTGCGCCCGTATAACGGACGTTCCGACGACCAGTTGCAACGCAACCACTCGGCTCAGTACATTTCCAGTCCGGAGTTTCCTTGGAATCGGCTGCGCCAGGAATTCCCGGGGAAATACGAGACTTATGTCGACCTAGTGTCCGGTGAGTGGACGAAGATGAAGGTAGAAGTGAGGGGCGATAAGGCGCGCTTGTATGTTAACGATGCGCGGGAGCCCACACTGGTCGTCAATCATCTTCTGCATGGGGACACTAAGGGCGTTATCGCCTTATTCATCAGTGTGGGGTCCTTGGCGCACTTCTCGAATCTGCGAGTATCAAAATAGTTGGGTAATTAGAAACTGAGCCACCACCAGAAAGAGTGCGGTAGGGCGAGTCTCCAGTACCCCGCACAACTAATGGGGCACTGGGCCTACCCTGTGCGATTCCCGTTCTGAACCACCTAGAAGAATGCGCTTTGGGCTCCAATCCCGGCTTGTTCTAAAGCCAATTCAGGCTCGCGGTAGGCGCAGAGTGCCTTTTCAGGAATCGCAGCTGCAGACTTAGCGGCGCTCCCCCTCAATCGAATCTGCCACTTACGAGCGGCTCACCCCTCCGCGCGATGGCTCCTCATCTGCACTTCATCACCTACCCATTGGCGGTGCGTTTCGGGACCCTCTGCGAAGTCAAGGCAGCGACTGCTGCGGGGAGAACGATGAATAAGTACCAGAATAGATTTTCCGTGATTAGGCTTTTGATTGTCGGGCCAATCATACCTTTGCGGTCGTTTGCACGCCCAGCTCCCAAAGTGAAGACCTCTGGCGTGCGCCTGTCGCAACCTTCCCGCCGCCGTGTCGTTCAACGAGCACTCATCTTGGGCCTGCTTTGCCTTTTACAGTTGTTAGCCACAACCCCCGCGTCAGCCCAGAAAAAGGACGAAACCCGAGATTTGTTGGACATGAGTCTTGAGGACTTGATGGCGGTCGAGATTGACTCCGTCTACGGCGCCTCGGGCTTCAAGCAAAAGGTGACGGAAGCACCCGCCTCCGTCACGATCATTACATCGGAAGAAATCCAAAGATATGGCTACCGGACTCTTGCCGACATCTTGCGGAACGTCCGGGGTTTTTATGTCAGTAACGACCGAAATTATAGTTATTTGGGCGTGCGCGGCTACGGACTTCCGGGAGACTACAACAGCCGCATCACATTGTTGATTGACGGCCACCGGCTCAACGATAACATTTTCGACGCGGCTCTGATTGGAACCGAGTTCCCGATTGACGTCGACTTGATTGACCGCGTTGAAGTCATCCGCGGGCCTAATTCTTCCCTTTATATCGCCAGCGCCTTCCTGGGCGTCATCAACGTAATTACAAAGCGGGGACGGGATGCGCAGAAGGTGAGCGTGGCAGGCAGCGTGGCCAGTTATGGCACGTACCAGGGCCGTGTCAGCTACGGCAACCAGTTCAAGAATGGTTTGGAACTGCTTCTGTCCGGCTCCTTCTATGATTCCCATGGCCAGGACCAGCTTTTCTTCCCGCAATTCGACAATCCCGCCAGCAACAACGGCATTGCGAAGAACGCAAACGATGACGAGTCTCACCAATTCTTTGCCAATCTCTCCTGGGGACATTTCACCTTGCACGGGGTATATGGGTCTCGGGATAAAAGGATTCCGACCGCTCCCTTCGGATCCGTCTTCGATGTCACTGGAACGCACACCATCGATGCACGCGGCTACCTCGATCTGCAATACGACCGCAAGCTCGGCAGAGGCTGGAGCCTCACCAATCGGCTGTACTACGATCAGTATAACAACGACGGCACTTATGTTTACGATTACTCCGCCTTGGGTGGACCTTCCCGCGTGATGAACAAGAACTTCGCCCACGGAAAATGGTGGGGGGATGAGGTGGCCTTTTCTAAGCAGGTCTTTACCAGGCAGCGATTGACTTTCGGTTCCGAATTCCGTGACAACCTTCAGCAGAATCAGGGAAATTATGACATGCAACCCTTCGTCCAATATTTCACCAGCTACAGAACCTCAAATATATTTTCGGTTTATGTCCAAGACGAAATTCATATCCGAAAAAACCTGGTCTTGAATCTGGGCCTGCGTTACGACCACTATTCGACCTTTGGCGGCACTACCAACCCGCGCGCCGCTCTAATCTATAGCCCCTGGGAGAAATCGACCTTCAAGCTTCTTTACGGCCAGTCCTTCCGTGCACCTAACTTTTTCGAGCTTTACTACGCTGCCCCCGGAAACGAACCCAACCCGTCTCTACGGCCCGAAACCGTCAAGACCATGGAGTTGGTGTGGGAGCAATACTTTGCGGATCACTTCCGCATGACCGTGTCGGGGTTTTATTACCCCATCCGCCGCTTGATCGGCGAACAAGTTGACCTTGCAACCGGGAATGCTTTCTTCGCCAATGCCGGATCGCTGGATCTTAGAGGTGTAGATTTTGAATTTGGGAGAAGACTGCCCGGTGGCCTGGAGGGCACGGTCAGTTACTCTTTTCAGGATGTGAGGAGCCCGAGCACTCCAAGGCCTCTCACCAATTCTCCAGAACACCTCGTCCAGGCAAGCCTCAGCGTTCCCCTCTTCAAGCAAAAGGTCTACGCGAGTATGGATCTTCAGTATGTCAGTAAGAGAGCAACTCTGATGGGCCAATATACGTCAGATTATGTCGTTCCCAATTTCACCCTATTCAGCCGAAACATCCTAAAAGGATGGGAACTTTCAGCAAGCCTCTATAATGCGTTTAACCAGAAATATAGCGACCCTGGCGGAAACGGATTGTCGGAGGGCGCTATCTTACAGGATGGCCGAAGTTTTCGAATCAAGGTCGGATACAGATTTCAATGAGGAGTATTTGGTTGAGGAAGCATAATGACAAGAGACCACGGTACTGTGGACGTTCCATGTTTGGGGATGGTTGGCGACAAATCCGGCGAGCTTCCATCTTGGGTATGGTCGCTTGCTGGCTCTTCTTGATTGCTTCTCCAGAAGCCCTTTCGCAGAAAGAGGAGGGCGCGGAATACCCTGTCAAACTCGCATTCCTCTACAACTTTACAAAGTTCGTCGAGTGGCCGCCCGGCTCCTATCGCACTCCGGGCGCGCCCCTGCTGATCTGCATCGTTGGTCATGACCCATTCAGCCAAGTCCTTGAGGATGAGCTGCGCACCCGGAATGTGGGGGGCCATCCCGTGGAGGTCAGGACGCTGAAACCAAATGACAAACTCAGTGTGTGCCAGATTGTATTTGTGCCCTCCGCAGAGAAACAGCAAGCCGACAGGATTGTGAGTGGCCTCAAGGGATCAAGTACATTGACGGTTGGAGAAACCGACGGATTCGCTGTGCTGGGTGGAATCATCAATCTGACGGTCGAAGCAAACAAGGTCCATTTTGAAGTCAACCGGGTTGCCGCGGAGCGCGCCGGCCTAAAGATCAGCTCCAGGCTCCTTAGCATTGCGAAAATCGTGCATGAAGAGGATCAGAGAAGGAAGAATTGACTCCTGCGGCTACTGGATTGCGATTCTGCCGCGCCTAAACATAAGCATCCAGGCAGGATTTAAACGCGACCACATCTTTATTCATGCCTACTCTCTGGGTAGCTTAATAAGTCTATGCTAACGACCATCCTTCTTTGTCGTGGTGGCCGGATATGTCCGGTTTTAAAATTCATCGGGAGTTGACTGATTTGTGTCGAGCAGTTGCTTGGATGCCGCACCGGGAAGGATACTGACTGAGACAAAACAGCCCGACTGGTTGACTTGGTAGCAGCCGCATTGTTCTCGTCATAGATGCAGGGTGGTTTGGATTTGGCAATGCCGGAATCGCGTTGAATTGCGGCAGGCTCTACTATGTTCGGCATAAGTATGGAGGAAGCTAACTTGACAAAAGCCCGACGGAGGCTGACGGTCCTGTCCGCCATATTCGCTATGGTCCTAAACGGACCGTTTATGCATGCGCAAGACACGAACAAACTAAAAATAGGTTTTTCCATAGAAGACATGAAGGGAGAGCGTTGGCAGACGGACCTGAATTCCTTTGAGGCGCGGGCCAAGCAATTAGGGGTCGAGGTGATCTCGCGTGACGCAGGCGGAAACGATGATCGTCAGTTCCTGCAAATACAGGACATGATCAAGTCAGGCATCAAAGTGCTGGTTTTAATGCCCCGCGACACCACAAAAGCCAGCCGGATGGTGGACGCCGCGAAGTCGGCCAATGTTAAGGTCATCAGTTACGATCGCCTGGTACAGAACAGCGATGTCGATCTCTACGTGAGTTTTGACCGGGTGGAGACGGGCTGGATGCAAGCGGAATATCTCGTAAAACATGCGTCCAAAGGGAATTATGTGCTGATCGCGGGTTCTCCACGTGACGAAGGTGCAAAAACTCTGCATGACGCGCAGATGAGAGTTCTGCAGCCTTATGTCAATCGCGGCGACATCAAGGTGATCGCTGATACTTATACCAAAGACTGGCTGCCTTCCGAGGCGTATCTTTTTATGCTAAAGGCCATTGATTCCGCCCAGGGACAGATCGCCGCCGTTCTCGCTTCCAATGACGGATTGGCTGGCGGCGCGATACAGGCCCTTCGCGAACATAATCTGGCCGGCAAAGTGTTGGTTTCTGGACAAGATGCGGATTTGGCCGCTGTTATATGCATTGCCCAGGGCGCGCAGAGTATGACTGTTTACAAGCCCATCGTAAACGAAGCGGAAGTCGCCGCCGAGGAAGGGGTTCGCCTGGCTAGAGGCGAAAAGACGCGCGCGAACAGAACAATAAGTAATGGCAAGCTGGATGTGCCCGCCATCCTGCTGAAACCCATTGTCGTGACAAGGGACAACATCAAGACAACAGTGGTCAAAGACGGATTCCAGACGCTAAAGAGCATCAACCAGGGGTTGTCTGCAGAGCTGCAAATCAAGTAGGGCAGTTTCCCTTCTAGCGTTGAGTGCCCGCTTGGGAGCCAAGCTACACGGATTCGGAAGCACTCCCGCCAATACCCTGTGCTAGGCTGAATACTGAATAGCGGGGTTCTGCTTCGAGTTTTCTACCTGCAAATTAGTGCCAACGAGAACCGCGTGCAATTGGAAAAGTGTTTGCAAGCATCGGTGGGAATGACTTAATGTGCAGTGCGTGTAAACGTTTGCTCCGGAGAAGGACTTGGAGTGCGTTGGAGGGAATAACGGGCAGTTCGGAGGAGGCCAATATGTCGAAGCGAACGCAGTTGTCGCGTAGAGAATTTGTTGGCGCTGCTATTTCCGCGGCTGCGGTGGGCACAGTGCCAGCCCGCAATTTGTTCGGATCGACTTGGGGAAGCGGTTTGAGTCCGTCCAATGCTGATTGGAAAGATGAGGGCGTGCTTTTTGTGGATAAGTCGCCGTACGCCAAGTTGCACAACATTCCTGTGCACGCGGTGACGATTACGCAGGGATTCTGGGGAGCGAGGCGCGAGACGAACGTCGAGAAGAGTATTCCGTCTATGGAGAAATTGCTGGAATCCAATGGTCGGATGACCAATTTTCTGCGGCTTGTGGGCAAGAGTGACGCTCCGCAGCGCGGTCCTGTTTATTCCGACTCGGATGTTTACAAGTGGATAGAGGCTGCCGGGTTTGCGTTGCAGTCTGGCGACCGGCCTGAATTGCGCGCGCTGACCGACGGGATCACAAAGGAAGTGGTCGCGGTTCAGGAGCCGAGCGGGTATTTGAATACCTACTATAACGGGGACAAGGCGAAGGATCGCATGCTGCCTGACGTGCAGCGGTGGGGGCATGAGCTCTATAACATCGGGCACATGATTCAGGGCGCGATTGCCTATTACCGCGCGACGGGCGACCGCACATTGCTGGACGCGGGGATTCATTTTGTCGACGGCTACCTGTTGCCGAATTTCGGGCCAGGACCGGATAAGAAGCCTATTCTCTCCGGGCATCCGGAGATGGAAATGGCGCTCATCGAGCTTTATCGCACGACGGGAGACAAGCGGCACCTTGAGCTTGCGGGATATATTCTTCAGGGCGATGAACGGATCAAGTTGCCGCAGCACGGCTATGTTTATCACTTCTGTGGAATCCCTTTCACGACGCGCACACATCTTGAGGGGCATGCAGTACGCGCGATGTATGCCTGCTGCGGTGCGACGGACTACTACTTGGAGACCGGCGACCAAACTTATTTGAAGACGCTCAATGTGCTTTGGGAGGACCTGGTGACCGCCCAAATGTATGTGACGGGCGGAGTCGGGGCGCGAAGTTCGGGCGAGGCGTTCGGCGACGCTTATGAGTTGCCGAATTTCACGGCGTATGGCGAGAGCTGTGCGGCCATTGGCAACATGATGTGGAACTGGCGAATGCTTGCGGCGACGGGCGACGCGAAATTCGCCGATATCATCGAGCGGGCTTTGTACAACGGCATCAATTCGGGGATGTCGCTCGACGGGACCATGTATTGTTACCGCAATCCGTTGGGATTTGATCCGTCGGGCGGCGACCAGATTCGCAATCCGTGGTACGACACGACCTGCTGTCCGCCGAATTTGGAGCGCACGTTTGCTTCTTTGCCCGGATATTTTTACAGCACGAGCAAGGACGGGGTCTATCTGCACTTGTATGACAATTCGCAACTGGATTGGCATCTCGAGGATGGGACTGGGCTGAAAGTGGTGCAGAAGACAAATTATCCGTGGGATGGCGTGGCGGATATTGCCGTCACGCCGACAGAGCCTACTGAGTTCAACTTTTATCTGCGCATTCCCGGATGGTCGGACAGCGCGGTTGTCACGATCAATGGCAAGCCGGTTTCGGGAGCGACTCCGGGACAATACCTTGCGTTGCGGCGCCGATGGGCGCCGGGCGACATTATTCATGTGAAATTTGGGGTGACGCCCCAGGTGATCGAAGCAAATCCCCGGGTTGTGGATGATTACGGGCGTGTTGCCGTGCAGCGCGGGCCGCTGATCTATTGTCTCGAACAACTCGATCAGCCGGACGGTGTGCAGCTATTTGATGTTTCTCTGGATGCCCGGCAAAGGGGTTCCTCAGATTTCCACGAGGAGTTCCGCAGCGATCTGCTTGGGGGAATCGTGGTGCTGAAACATACGGGGGCGGTTAGCGAGAAGTCCAATTCGCATAGCGCGCTCTATCATGCGTACACGGCTGAAGCGTCCAAAGCGCGGCAGGTGGAACTGTGTTTTGTGCCTTACTACGCGTGGGCGAATCGCGCGGCGACTCCCATGCAGGTTTGGACGCCGGTTCCGAAGGCGTAAGAAACGTAACGGCACCCGGGCGATCGGAAGCCGCTTTCCTGCTTCGGAAACCGGACAGTATCCGGAGGCGGTTGAGCAATGCAGGGATGCGCTCGCGAGCGATTCCAAGCATCGAGCCGCGAAATACCTTCTTCTTCACAGCCATAGGCAGAGTGTTCATTCTTACTTCGCGTTTTCGCAGGAAATCCAAGATACTGCTAGTGTTCTCAGGTATGGACTGTTTTTGGAAACGGACCCGACACGGCTAGGAAAAGGAGCTTTGCCGGAATGATCTATACCCGTCGTGCGTTTATGGGGCTTTCTGTCGGGTCGGCGTTCGCTCTCTCCGCCGATCGTTTGCTGGGACAAGGGGTTGCGGCCCACGCGGCCAAGCCCCTGGCGCGGCAAGCCCCTTCCGGCCGCCCGTTTAATGCACATTTTGTAGACGTCGGCTCGGCTGCAGGGCTGCACTTTCCGACAATCTACGGTGGCGTGGAGAGCAAGAAATACATTTTGGAGTCAACGGGCTGCGGCTGCGCGTTCATCGACTACGACAACGATGGTTGGACGGATCTTTTCTTGCTCTGCGGAACTCGATTGGAAGGCGCTCCTGCCGGCGCAACCAACCGGCTGTACAAGAACAATCGCGACGGAACTTTTACCGACGTCACGGAAAAGGCAGGCCTCCACGCGGTTGGCTGGGCTTGCGGGGTCTGCATTGGAGACTACAATAACGACGGTTTTGAAGATATTTTTTGCACGTACTTCGGACAAAACATTCTTTACCGCAACAATGGTGACGGTACTTTCACCGATGTGACGAAAGCTGCCGGTCTCTTGAACGACCAACCGCGCTGGGGCGCGGGATGCAGCTTTCTGGATTACAACCGCGACGGGCATCTAGACTTGTTTGTTTCGAACTATGTGCGGTTTTCCTTCGAGCATGCGCCCGTTCCTGGAGCGAATACGAACTGCAATTGGAAAGGGATTCCCTGTGGAGTGCGGACCACGCGGGCTTCCTACGGGACTCCATTCACTCTATAGAAATAATGGCGACGGGACGTTCACCGACGTCAGCCAACAGGCCGGAATCGCCCAGGCTACAAAATGCTATGGCATGACTGTCGTGGCGGCGGATTTGGACGAAGATGGGTGGCCAGATATCTATGTCGCCTGCGATTCCACTCCCAGTTTGCTCTTCATGAACAACCATGACGGAACGTTCCGCGAAGAGGGGGTGGTGCGGGGCGTAGCCCTTAGCGACGATGGAGAAGAACAGGCCGGAATGGGAGTCGGAGTTGGCGATTATGACCTGGACGGACATCTGGACCTGTTCAAGACGCACTTCGCGGACGACGCCAACGTGCTCTATCACAACGACGGCAAGGGGAATTTCGATGATGTCACCCGCGCGTCGCGTGTCGGGGTGGAGACACGTTATATCTGCTGGGGCGCGGGGATGGTCGATCTCGATAACGACGGCTATCCCGATTTGTTTATGGTTACAGGTAACGTTTACCCGGAAGTAGAACGATCTCTCCCGCAATATGCCAACAAGACGCCCCGCGCGGTGTTTCGCAATCTGGGCAATAAGACCTTTGAGGAGTTGGTCGAAGTGGCCGGCCCAGGGGTTGCGGAGGCGCACTGCAGCCGGGGATGCGCGTTCGGGGACTTCGACAATGACGGCGATATCGACATGCTGATCATCAATCTGAATGAGAATCCATCCCTTTTGCGTAATGATCTCAGCGAAAAACCGAATTGGATTAAGGTGAAACTCGAGGGAGTGAAGTCCAATCGAAGCGCAATTGGGGCACGTGTTCTTGCGCGTTATGGGGGCAAAACACAGGCGCAGAGCGTTCTGAGCCAATCTAGCTTTTATTCTTGCAACGACTCGCGGCTTCATTTCGGCCTCGGAAATTACACATCGGTCGCTCTGGAAGTGCACTGGCCCAACGGGCTTGTGGAGTCCTTCAAACACCTGCCCATCAACCAACTAATCACTCTCCGAGAGGGAGTGGGACAAGTGCCTAACCGCGGCTGGTCGAAGACGTAAGAGAAAAAGCTGGTCTTGCCGGGACACGTGTCCTATGGTGTGGACATCAAAGAACTACCGAGATCTCTGATTGGGTTACCCTAGGCTCTGCGCCACCGCGGCCCAATCCGAGTTTTGGCCAAATCGCCTATACCCAGAACTATCGGTACCCCAACTACGAGGCCGTGACCTTCGACCTCTGCAAGAGACATCGCAAATTCTCACGAGGGTGCCTTTTGCACATCTCGAATTTTTCCTGCTCGAGTCGGGCATGCACATACCTTTCATGACGCTGGATTTGCAACCAACTCCCATTCATAATTGCAACGAATGTTTCTTCTAAGAATTAGCTTCGGAGCGAGAAACGTTGTGGTACGTTTCTACGTCCAAAAGACAGGCAGGAGATGACGGCCAGAGTGTGTCCTGAGAGAAATCGGGCGGCACCTTCAAGCGCATGCGGACGGACGGCTCCAAACGTAACGTTATGAGACGGAAGATGCATTCCTATCTGTTGGGGCTTGCTGCCTTCGCAACAATTCTCGCGGGCGGATGTTCGAAGTCCGCTTCAAGCACCGTGCTAGGCGATGCCTCGCATCCCACCCCCGTTCACATTTATACTGTTGCGGAAGAAACCGCCCAACGCCGCGTTCAAGCCACGGGCTCGCTTTTCGCGCTGGAAGAAAGCATCTTAAGCGCGCAAGTCGAAGGTCGCGTTTCACGAGTTCTTGCCGACGTCGGCGATAATGTAAAAGAAGGCCAGCCGCTCATCCTGATCGATCCGCAAGAATTGCAACTTGAAGTCGATCGCCAGCGTGGCCTTGTTACGCAAGTGCGCGCGCAACTGGGCATTGGCCCCAATGATCCGCCGCCCACCGATCCTCAAAATCTTGCCTCGGTGCAACGCGCGGCCGCCGATCTTTTCGACGCCGAGCGCAAATACGGCCGCGCGCAGGAAATGTTCAAAGGCAAACTGATTTCGCAGCAGCAGCTCGATGAAGCCGCCAGCCGTTTCCAAAGCACACAAGCCGGCTACACGGTCGCCGTGCAAGAAGTCGACCGCCTAAAAGCCCTCCTCGTCTCTAGCGAAGCCACCGAGAACTTAGCCGAGAAAAAATTGAGAGACGCGACGATCTGCGCCCCATTCCCCGGCTCGATCAAGACGCGCGACGTTCATCCCGGTGAATACCTTCGCGTGCAGGGTCCAGTCATGGTCCTCGTTCGAACAGACACGCTACGGGCCCGACTCGCCGTTCCCGAGCGCTGGGCTGGCTCCGTAAAAGATGGTGCGCCCGTGGATTTGCAAGTGGAAGCATTTCCCGGCGAGACGTTTCACGGCCGCGTCTCGCGCATCAACCCCGCAGTCGCGCAAGATTCGCGCACTTTCGAAGCCGAGGCTCTGCTTGCCAATGCCGACGGTCGCCTGAAGCCCGGCTTCTTCGTGCAAGCTTCCATTCCCAGCGAGAAGGAAGAGAAAACCATCTTCCTCCCCGAGGGCGCCGTGAATTATCGATATGGCGTCTACAAGGTTTTTCTTTTGAACGGTAATCACGTCTCCGAACACCAAATCCGTCCCGCAGGCCAAACTGAGGACCAGCGAGGCAAACGGTTTGAAGTGGCCGAAGGCCTAAAACCCGGAGACCGCGTCGCCGTCGCTATTTCCGGCGACCTGCACGATGGCGCAACAGTTCAAGAACAACCCGAAGGGACCATTCCGGCGCTGAAATAATCAGGTCCGGAAGATCACTCGCACACGCCGATGAAGCTAGCCGAAACTTGCGTCAAGTATCCTGTCTTCACCGTGATGCTCATCGCTTTTCTGGTGACGCTTGGTGCGTTCTCCTATCGCGGCCTCGCCGTAGACCTTTTTCCCAAAGCCGATCCTGCCACCGTAAACGTGGATGTGCAGTTGCCCGGTGCCACGCCCGAAGAAGTCGTCACCGGCGTCGTGCTGCCTCTCGAGGACGCCATCTCGAGCGTTAGCGGAATTGATGAAATAAGCGTTTACTCCAGCGAAGGCTTCGCGGACATCACGTGTACGTTCGTGCTCGAACGCGACATTGATGGGGCCGCGCAGGATATCCGCGAAAAAGTAGCAGCTGCCATCTACAGGCTGCCGCGCGAAACATTGCCTCCCGTCATCACCAAGCAAGATCCGCAGTCCGATCCTATTCTCACGCTGCTCGTCAGCGGCCCCATCAGCCGCCGCGAGCTTACCGAAATCGCTGACAAACAAATCCGTCGCGCCATCCAAACGGTTGACGGCGTCGGCAGTGTCGAGCTCAATGGCGGCCAGGCCCGGCAAATTCGCGTCCTCCTCGACGCGCAAAAACTCACCGCCCACAATTTCACTGTTCTCGATGTCCGCGACGCCCTGCAGCGCGAAAATATCGAAGCTCCCGGCGGCCGCATGATCACCGGCCCTCAGGAACTCGGCCTGCGCACTCTCGGCCGTGTCACTTCTGCCGAACAATTCGGCGAAATCGTCGTCGGCGCGCGCGGTGGCGCGCAAGTCCGCGTCCGGGATGTCGCTCAGGTAGAAGATGGCGCGCAAGAGCTGCGCACCTGGTCAGCCCTCTACCACAAAGGCGTCCCTGGCCAGGACGTGGTCAGCATTCAAGTCCTCCGGCAGTCCGGCACAAACACCGTCCAAGTCGCCGATAACGTAAAAGCCAAGCTCGACGAACTCCGCGCGCAACTGCCTCCCAGCGTCCAACTCCTGGTCATCCACGACATTTCCGACTTCATCAAAGCCTCCGTTCACTCGCTCCTCGAACATCTGATCCTCGGCAGCATTCTTGCCAGTGCCATCGTTTTTCTTTTCATGCGGAACTGGCGCGCCGTACTGATAGCCGCCGTCGCTATCCCCGCCAGCATCATCGCAACCTTTACGTTGATGCGCGGCATGGATTTTTCTCTTAACAACATGACGCTCTTGGCGCTCACCCTCGCCGTTGGCATCGTCATCGACGACGCCATTATCGTCCTCGAAAATATTTTCCGTTTCATGGAAGAGAAAGGCGAGGATCGCAGAAATGCCGCGATCAAGGCCACGCAAGAAATCGGCCTCGCGGTAATGGCCACGACTCTCTCGCTCGTCATCATTTTTCTGCCGATCGCCTTCATGAACGGCTATGCCCGCAAGTACGTGAATTCGTTCGGATGGACCATGGCGATGGCCATCCTCGTCTCCCTCCTCGTAGCCTTCACGTTGACTCCAATGATGAGTTCGCGCCTTCTGCGCGTGAGCGAAAAAGAAAAAAAAGCCCACGCGGCCGGAATCCTGCACTGGATCGAGCAATCCTATTTAAGACTCCTGCAGTGGTCGCTAGCCCATCGTTGGGTCATCATTTTGATATGCGTCGCGACATTTCTTTCGACCTTCGGCCTCTATCACTTGGTGGGACGCGACTGGATTCCCTCCGACGATCAATCCGAATTGATCAGCTCCTTCACGCTTCCCGAAGGCACAGCACTTTCCAAGACCACTGGTCGCGCGGCAGAAATTGCGGAGCGCGTTGTCGCGCTCCCCGAAGTCGCTTTCGTCCAATCCTTCACGCACGGCCCCACCAACCACGCGCATCTATTTGTCGGCCTCGTCCCCCGCGGCGAACGAAAACGCAGCCACGAGCAACTCGCCACTGAGATCCGTGGGTATCTCGCCGGCTATCGCAACATGGTCTCGAACGTTCGCCTTCCCTCCGTTTTCGGCGGAGAAACGTACTTTCCTATCGGCGCCGTCATCCGCGGCCCCGAGCTCAATAAGCTCGCCGATATCAGTAAACAAGTCGCCGACCTAATGCATCAGTATCCGGACCTCGTTGACGTCAATCCCAGCCTCAACCTCAACACCCCCGAACTCCAAGTCAAAGTTGATCGCCAACGCGCCGCCGACATCGGCGTCCGCATGACCGATGTCAGCGACGCCGTTCGCCTCTTCTATTCCGGCGAAGACGAAATCACGCGCTTCAAAGAAGGCTCCGAGCAATATCCGGTCATCATGCAACTCCTGCAGCAGCAACGCGACAACCCCGACGTCCTGGCCCAAATGATGGTCCCATCCACAAAACTGGGTCAAGTCCGCCTCGAAAATGTCGCGAGCATCGTCCGCGGCGCCGGCCCCGCAACACTCTGGCGCTACAACCGCGAATTCGAAGTCACCGTTTACGCCAACGTCGCCAGCGGCTATCCGCTCGACCTCGCCGCCACCCACACTGTCCAGTCCATCAAAGAGATCGGCCTTCCCGCAGGCTATTCCTATCGCTTCACCGGCCAGGTCAAAGTCCTCGAAGAAACCACATGGAATCTCCTGCTCGCGATGTTGCTTGCCTCCATCTTCATGTACATGGTCTTGGCCGCCCAATTCGAAAGTTTCTCGCACCCCTTCATCATCATGCTCACACTCCCGCTGAGCATCCCCTTCGCGCTCCTCTCCCTCTGGATCACAGGCCGCGCCCTAAGTCTTTGGAGCGCCCTCGGCATGTTTTTGTTGTTGGGAATCGTAAAGAAAAACGGAATCCTGCAGGTCGATTACACAAATCGCCTTCGCGCCACCGGCATGCCCGTGGGCGAAGCCATCCTCGAAGCCAATCGCGTCCGCCTCCGCCCCATCCTGATGACCACGCTCTCCATCGTCGCCGGCCTAATCCCCGTAGCCATCGGCATCGGCGCCGGCTCCGAACAACGCGCCTCCATCGCCGTAACCATCATCGGCGGCCAAACCCTCTGCCTCCTCCTGACTCTCCTGGTCGTGCCAGTAGCCTACTCGTATCTCGCCGAATTCGAGACCGTGCCTTGGGCCACCGCCGCGCGTCGTCTCTTCACACGCAGCCGCAACCCAGTCGGAAACTCCACTGCCGATTAAATGAGATCGCCGAGCTTCGAAAAGTCCGAACAGCCCCATACCTATGAAAGTCTACGGCGACAAGCTTTGCATGCGCCGGGGTCTGCTTAAAAGGAATAGTATCGCGAGATTCTAGAAATGGCGGGCAGCCAGGCGGGTGAGAACGGGGTCGTGCTCTTCTAAAATGGAATCCGCGAAACGGCGCGAGGGAACGCGCAACAAAAGAAAAAGTTCACCGGCCCACAAAAGAATGTCCAGCAAACGGCCGCGCTGCAAATTGTCGATATCGTCACAGTGCAGGGCCACGTCCAGCGCTCTCCGCGAACACTCTTCGATGAACGCGCGCAGCGAAGCGAGATCGAGATTCACGCGCCCCATCTTCTGGCCGCGTGGGTCGATACGCTGCAAATTCTCATAGCAGAGATCGATGAAGTGGTTCAGGCAAAAATCCTGTTGAGCCAGTGAAGCCACAGCAGGCCCTTCACAAAAATCCACGGCACAAATTTTGTACTCAAACATCGTCGACTTAGCCCCCAACTCAATCCCTAAAACTTTTTCGCCGCGCGCAGTCATCCACTCAATATAACCCTCAATACTATTGGATGTTGCGACGGCGCTCAATCGTTGCCGGAGCGCTTACGGGATTCCGGCAAAGAATCGGCTCAAACCTGTTCGAACATTCGAATGAGTTCGAAATACGTCTCAAGCAACGCACAGCGATTGCTCCTCGTGCAGTCCGGTTTCGAACGGTTGTTCAGAGCACGCAAGCTCGAATGACTGCAAAGTTTGCGGGGCTTCGGGCACATAGGCGGCGAGCGTTTGGACACGCAGGCAGCGATCCAAGTACGGAGCCAAGAGAGCGCGCACCCAGCGCACGTTTTCGCTGCAGCGCTGCATGCGATCCTCGCCGCTCCACAACGTGACGACCGTCACGAGCCGGGCTTCGTGGTTTGCGATCATCACAAAGCTTCCGGCGAAGCCAGCGACCCCTCCGAGTGCGCCGTTGATCGCGGCGGGTAGAGCTCCGTGGACTTTGTGCGCTTCATTGGGCTTGGCAACAAACTCGATGTTGAGGGCCGTAATTCGCGAACCGGCGTGGCGCTGGCCGGGCGTCCGAGTGTCCGGATTCAAGGGGGTTAAACTCAACGGGTTCGAATCGATTGGGCGCGATACAAGATTGGAAAGACTGTGGTTTTGCAAGGAACGTGACACGAAGCCTCCAAATTCATGGGTCCTCCCCGGTTGGGGGAGGCGCATCCTCGTGGGTCCAGGTCCGACTCGGATGCGCCCTGGTGGGACACGCGTGGGACAGGGGAACCGTCCCTTCGCCGAAGGATGCCCAAGTTTGCGTTGGGTTCCTACAACCGATTAGTGCAGGAGGCCTGCGAATCGTTTCACGAGATTGGTTCAAAATGGGAACATTGCTCCTGGTGGGTGGCACAGCTATACTCCTCGGCAACAAATTCGAGGGCTACGTGGATCTCTTCGCATTCACCAGGGAATACGTGGAGCGCCTCCGCGAGGGAGACCCCTCGACGGAACAACACTTCGTCGCGTATTTTGATCAGCTTCTGCAGATCAAATTGCGGGCTAGGATGCTCGCCTCGGAAACCGTGGATGACCTCCGCCAAGAGACCTATATCCGGGTTCTGGTTACGCTTCGCAAGGATGGAGTGCGCCAGCCAGAGCGGTTTGGAGCCTTCGTTAACGGCATTTGCAACAATGTGATACAGGAGTTCTACCGGGCTACATCTCGAACCAGCCCTTGGGATGACTCATACCTTGAACTGCCGGATCATGCGCTGGACACGGAAGGCTTCCTCATTTCAAAGCAAATAAAGGACAGGGTCCGCCAGATCATCGAGGAGCTTCCGAGGAAGGACCGCGACCTGCTCCAGGCGTTTTTCCTAGAGGAGAAGGATAAGGATGAGGTCTGCACGCAATTTGGAGTGGATCGCGATTATTTCCGGGTTTTGTTACACCGCGCCAAGGATAAGTTCAGAGTTTTGTATGAGAAAGACCGGGAAAGGTTGTCTGGGAGGCCGTCCGCTAGGGAGGGCACATGAAACGAACTAGCTCCCTCCCGCACTACTCATCGGATGACAAACATGGACCATAATGAAGCAGTGCGGCTTCAGGCCGCCGAAAAGTACCTCCTCGGGAAACTCCCGAAGGAGCAGCACGCAGCGTACGAAGAGCACTATTTTGACTGCTTTGCATGCGCCGAAGAGATTAAGGCTACTGTTGCCTTCATGGAAGGCTCGCGGCAGGTCGTGCGGGAAAGAGTGCCGGAAGGTCTTGGTGCAAAGAGATTTGCTCCTGCTATTCGGACGACTGGTGGCTGGTTCGGTTGGATACTACGGCCGGCGTTCGCGTTACCCGTGTTCGCGGCTCTTTTGCTCTTTGTAACCTATCAGAACAGCGTTACTATCCCGGGCCTGAAGCAAGGCTCATCTCATTCCGCTATTGGTGAGGTTGCTAAAGCCTTTCCTGTTATGCATTTGGATGCTCGCGGAGCGGAAACCTTGCCTGTCAAGTTTAGCGTAGGGCAGGAGCAGGGTTTCGATATGGACGTGGACATCACTGGCGATTCCTCCGCTGGCTTCACTTGCCAAATCCAAGACGAGGTGGGCAACGTTCTAGTCCCATTTCGCGTTTCCCTGGAAGAGGCAAAGAAAACAGTGCGGTATCACATCCTGGGAGGTTCCCTCCGACCGGGCAAATACAAGTTAGTAGTGTTCGCAGGCCAAGCGCCAACTACCAAGACGGACAACGCGGGTGCCGTTGGGCAAAAGTCATTTACCGTTGAATTTGTCCAGTAAATGAATGAGTATAAATCCCCATTTAGTTCAATCTCACGAGGTGTCCCCCAATGAGCACGCCCAACCACATCCCGTTCCACTTTCACGCACTTGGCAACGCCTTCAGCGGTACGTTTCATCGTCCATACGCTCACGTGATTCCAGCGCAAGCCGCGACCTCTCTGCCGAGTATTGGCGGTCACGCAGCGGCTCGCGTTGAGAACTTCCGATCTGATCATTTTGTTTCTTTCAAGGCTGGCCACGCGCACGTCACGGGGAGTTGGATGGATGATAAGACTGTGGTCACGAGCGCCACGGCTACGCTGGAAGGATTGAACATTCTGGAATTCATCACGGCGGATCGCGTTGTTGCCAGGCTTACTTCCGAAGGCAAGCACGGACAGAAGGAAACACATATCATTGCGCTGGGCAGCGAGTTTGACAATCTGCGCATTGGCGGCCATCCAGTCAAAGTTACACTCCACCACGATTTGTTCTTGAAGAATCCCTCGCACGCTGATTTGACGAAAGCGGTTGCAACACTTAAAAATTCCGGGAGAATAGTCGCTACAGATGATGGAGCTATTCTGTGTTCTTTGGTCGAAAAAATAGAGACGACGTTACCGGGCGTGGAAATAAAGGGCCACATCTTGCGCATTCCTCACTTCGGCGAGGTCTCATTGGCCGAGGTTTTTGCGGTTCCCGGGACGCGAACGTTAACTATGATTCGGCTCAAGTTGGGATCGCCTTCAGGTGGAACGGCGGCAGGCCCCGAGGTTCTTTCGCAGGGCCAGCCGATGCCGCCTGTTCCCTGATCACCTCAGGCACCTCCCACGTTTCATTTATATTTTTAGTTTTCTTTAGTTGCTTGCTGACCTCAGGTTGCCAGCGGGTTCGGGATCCAAAGCTCGTCTACGAGCGCATATTTAGTGAAATCGTCCACGGCGATCTTCAAAGTGCGGGCACTGAGTCCGACCAAGCCATTCAACTCTACAGTTTGCGCAGCCCCGAGTGGGGATGGCGTTTTAAGATTCTGAAAGCGCAAGTTCTCGTCACCCAATCCCGCGGCCAGGAGGCCCTTGATGTCCTGCGGGGTGATCTTCCCGCGTCTCTCGCTTCTTCGGACGTCGCCGTCCGCAAGCTCATGTTTGAAGGATCGGCGTACCGCATCAAGCAGGACTTTACGAACTCAGAAAAGAAGCTTGCTCAGGCTGAAAAGGCCGCCAATTCTTCCCAGCCAGCTCTGTTGAGCGAAGTGTTGAATGCACGAGGTAGTTTGGAGTTCGACCGGCAACAATATGCCGCCGCAGAAGCCACGTATCAACGGGCCCTCGCCTCTGCTAACCAATACCATCTATCCCGCCAGCAACTGGCCTCATTGGGTAATTTGGCACGCGTGACGATTAGCAATCGACGCTTCTCAGAGGCCATAGATCAGAGTCAGCGCGCCTTGAAGATCGCTCACTCCTCAGGTATGGGCAGCATAGAAGCTGCTCTTCTTGGCAACCTCGGCTGGTGCTACTTTCAGCTCGGCGACTTCGTAAACGCTGTCGACTACTTCAAACAAGCAAAGGATGCGTCTGAACGGCTACGGATTACAGGTAACACTTTCTACTGGGAAGGGAACGCGGCTCAATCCTATCAGGAACTCCACGAATACTCATCCGCGAAGGAAATGCTGAAACGGACATTGAACAACGCCACCAAGATCGACAACAAACAGACGATGACAGAAACACTGAACTCACTCGTGCGGCTAGACTTGATCACTGGCCAGCTTGAGGAAGCCGAAAAGTATAACAAGCAAGCGCAGAGTATTGAAGACGAGGGACTCGAGCACTTTGGCGTTCTGGAGACTCGCTTTCTGGGCGGGCGCATCGCCACGTTGACAGGCGATTTCGTTGCGGCCGAGAAACTCCTTCAGGAGGTGATGGACAAATCTGCGCCTGCAGACTCGCTGAAATGGGAAGCTGAGGCCGGGTTTGCGAGGATGCATGATGCCAAAGCGTCCGAGACTAGCGCAGAACGCGAGTATCGCAGTTCCATCGAAATGTTCGAGGTAGCGCGCGACGCGATCGAACAGGATGATCTGCGGATTAGCTTCCTTGCGCGCGGCATCGAATCTTATGACGCCTACATCGATTTTCTCTTGCGTCATGATCGTGCCCTGGACGCTCTGAAGGTCGCAGATCAGAGCCGTTCGCGAACTCTGGCGGAAGGCTTGAAAACGAGCGGTGCTCTGCCAGCACCGAGTTCCCGCGCGCTCGATCCGCGGCAACTTTCGCAACGACTAAAAGCGACTTTGCTTTTTTATTGGCTCGGAGAGCAGCACTCCTATCTTTGGGTCGTCACGTCGGCGCGAATCATCAACTTTGTTTTGCCATCGGCGCAGGAAATTGATCCGATCGTCAAGTCCTTTCAGGAAGCGCTCCTCGAGGGAGGCGATCCACTGGAAGCGGGGAACGCGAATGGGCAAAAGCTCTATGAGATGTTGATTGCGCCAGCAAAGAGTCTCATTCCGCAAGGCGCGCGAGTGATTTTGCTGCCGGACGGCAGCCTCTACGGATTGAATTTCGAGACGCTGATCGTGCCGAGCCCCAAGCCGCACTACTGGATCGAGGATGCGACCTTGACCACCGCGAGTTCGCTGACGCTGCTCGCTTCCGCGGCAACAGCGCGACCCGCTACGAAAGGGAAGAACATCTTTCTTGTGGGCGACACAGTTTCGCCGAATGCGGATTTTCCCGCGCTGCGGCACGCAGCAGCCGAAATGCGGCAAATCGAAAAATATTTTCCCGGGCCAAACCGCGAAGTGCTCTCCGGCAGCGCGGCCATCCCGGCCGCTTATCTGAGCAGCAAGCCGGAGCGGTACGCGTATCTTCACTTCGTGACGCATGGCACAGCGAGCCGCACGCGGCCTCTCGAATCCGCAGTCGTCCTAAGCAAGGAGAAAGATGAGGATTCTTACAAACTCTATGCGCGAGACATCGTCAAGCGGCGGCTCTCCGCTTATCTGGTGACCATCTCCGCTTGCAATGGCGCAGGATCGCGCGCGTTCTCTGGTGAGGGGCTTGTCGGGCTTTCCTGGGCGTTCCTGCGCGCTGGCGCCCACAACGTCATCGGCGCGCTTTGGGAGGTGAGCGACAGCGCCGCGCCTCAGCTTATGGACGTGCTTTACAACGGCCTGAGCCGCGGACAGGACCCCGCCTCCGCTTTGCGCGCCGCGAAGCTTTCGCTTCTGCATTCTGACAACTTTTACAAAAAGCCCTACTATTGGGCGCCGTTCCAGCTTTACGCAGGGTCCTGAGGCCCAACACACGGAGTCGTGACGGTTTCGAACTTGGCGATTTGGCGGCCAAACATCGGGGAGCGTGAAACGAATTCAGCCCCTCGGGCACTACTTAAAGTCCAGCAATTCTTCCGTAAGGGGTGTATTGGTGAACCTCGTTCATTGCAATCTTCCGATAGACGAACAGAACACGGTGGCAGCCTCGCAAATGCAGAATGCCGCTCAGCCAGGCCCGAGAATCGAACGCTGCGAATTTGAGCAGTTGCTGCAACGTGCGATGGAAATCCTCAACGCTCGCGATCTCAAAGCCCAACTAAAGACGGCTGCATCGACTTCGGCCGTTTGATCCAAACAAAAAAAGGAGGCGAGCGGCGCATCAGGTGAGCGCCGCTCGCTGTCCCTTAACTAACTGACTTTTGCCTAATGCAACTGCGTCATCGCCTCAGGACGACAGGGCCTGAAGCAGGTTTTGTCCGTTGGGAGAGCCGAGTCCTGTGCAGGGGTCCCAGCCCGTGCCGGCCTTGTAGTCGCCATTGTTTCCTTGCGTGATGTCGCGAAACGTGGCATTGGCTGGCGCGGTGTAGAGCAGGGGATTGAGGAAGCCTGCGGGCTTGTTGAGGCCTTGATTGATGCGGGCGATTAGGCCGGCCCAGAGTGGCGCGACCGCGCTGGTGCCGCCGACCGGAGGAAGCCCCTGCGAAGGATCGGGGAAGCTTGTTCCATCGCAAATGATGCGGTAGCCCGAAGCGGGAGCGGCATCGCCGGCGACGTCCGGAACGCCGCGCATGACAGGACCGGCGGGATCGGCGGCCGGAGGCACTCCGGCGTTTTGTTGATAGCTCGGCAGCGCGAAGACGCGGCTTACCCCGCCGCCGGTGCCATCATTTTTTCCATCGTCCCAGACGACTTCTTTCGTGATGGCTGTGGTTGAGGCAGTCAACTGCGTGCCGCCGCAGGCAAGCGCGAAGGAGCTGGAAGCGGGGAAGTCTACGTGTGCCTTGCCGTCCCAGTTGGGATCATCGGCGGCAAGATCGGCCGAGCCATTGTCGCCGGCAGCGACGCAGACCGTCATGCCCAGATGTGCCGCGGATTGCAGCAACTGGTCGAATTCGTTGCGGAACTGCGCGGTGGCGCCGTCTTCGGGCCCGCCCCAGCTGATGGAAACGATGCTAGGCTTGTTGATGGTGTCGCTGATGATGGCGTTCATCACCCCAAGAAAGCTTTGGTCGGTGGCATCCGGGGCAAAATAGACGACGATTTTTGCGCCCGGTGCGACGGCGCCGGAGACTTCGATATCCAGCATCACTTCGACGTCGGGATTGTTGGGATCGAGAGCGTTCGTGCCGGGGCTGTTCGTGCCGCCATTCGGGTAGGTGGCTGCCGTAACGCTGGGCGGAGTGGCGATGCCAAGATTCTGGAAATAACTGGTAAGTTCCTGCGAATGGAATCCGCCGCCGAGTTCGAGGATGGCGACGGTTTGGCCGGTTCCGTCGAGATTTTTCGGGAAATTGTACAGGGAAGCAAGCTGGATGGGAGTGAAGCCCGAAGGGACCGAAGCGGCGGCCGAAACGCTGTCAGCGGCCGTGACTGTTGCGCCGGCTGCGCGCGCCGTGACGCGCCGGACGCGGTAGTGCGGCTTAGCGAAAGGGCGATTGTCGAGGCCGGTGACGCTGGTGATGATACCTTGCAAATTCTCTGGGATGAGGATGTCGCCTTCTCTGCCACGATAGGCTACGTCGCCGGACTTGTACATCTTTAAGTCGACGCCGAAAGCTTTGCTGTAAGCGGCGGCCGTTCCCAAAAGTGTAACCGTGCGCTGGCTGGCGTTCGTACTGGTGACGCGCAGGCCGTTTTCTCTGGCGAAGGCTTCCACTTTGGCAATGTCGGCGGGCTCGGCGCCGTGTTTATCGGCGTGTTCGGCGTGGGTCATGTAGGTGCGCTCGCGCGGTTTCTGTTTGCTCTGCTCTTCGAGCGAGGGAAGTTCGTTACGGCGGCGCACCGTGACCGTCACGCGGAACTCCACGCTGGGCACTTCCCCCACGATTTCTGCATTGGGCAGGCGATGCCTTGTGCTGCCTTCGAGGCGAACTTGTTTTTGGCCCGCATTCATGATTTGAAGCTCCTTTCTCGTTTCCGATTCTACGAATCTTATTCCTTGGTCATTCCACTGATGGCTACTTGCTGGTGGGTTCGAGCGGGCGAACTGGCGGTGGGTTGCCCGACAAACGCAAGTTGATGAGGTTATTCAGCATGTCAAACCAGAACGGCGCGCCCAGGACAATGGCGAAGGACGTAAGTAAAACGCCAAACAGTTTCAAGGCTTGATCTCCCGAGCCGCTGGGCCAGACCCGAATGTCTTTCGGATCGCGTGACCATCCGATGGGTGGCGAGTTTGCTTCGCGTATGTCCCCGGCGACCTGCTGTAGAGAACTCTCTTGGCTGAGGTAATCCGCTGGGTTTGTAGATTGAACCTTTTGCGCGGCTTGCGCAACCATGGCGCTACGGAGGGTCTGGTCGCTCCATAACTCTTTGACGATCATCAGCGTGTCGGCGTTTACCGCGGCGCAGAGGATGAGTCCTACGGCGAAGATGATTTTTTGCGCCATGCGTTTGTACCAGCCAGTGACGCGAGCCATCGTGTCGTCGAACCACTGCTCGACCTTGAGGCGCGCTGCGTCGACGTCGCCGCCAGCGGAGTCAATCATGTTGAGGAGCGTGGTGCGCAGCTTGGCGTCGGGGATTTGTGAAACCCCTGCGCGCAGCGATTGCACAGTGCGGGCTTGCGTGGGGTCGGCCGGAGCAACGATGTCGAATAGGGCGGCGGCGAACATGCGTGCGGAGATATAGGAAGGCTTTTGCCCCTCGGGCGCGGTGCCCTGGATCAAGGGATGTGCGAAAAGTCTCGCTGTGTAGTCATTCTGGCCGTTTTTGAGCATGCTATGTATGCCGTTCTCGAGCGTCTTGGCGCGAAGAGAGAACATGGCGGCGATGACTTCTTTGATGCCGGAGCAGCCGATGCTAAGAACAAGGTAGATCAGTGTAAGGCCGATGACGACTTCGAGTACTTGCGACCCGAACATTTACGCCTCCTTGCGCCACAGAAATCCTTCCTTGACTCGTTAGCTATGTGGATTATGCCGTTATGTAAATAGTGGCTTGAGACGGTGAAACGTTTCACGGGGTCCGAGTCACTACCTGCAGAGAACCAGCCAAAACTCTGAAATGCGTGGGGGTGTGTATGTCAGCCGGGTTGGACAACCTGAAACACATCGTTGTGCTCATGATGGAGAACCGGTCGTTCGACCACATGCTGGGCGGGTTGAGCCTCGTGACGGAGAACGGTCAGAAGAAATACCCGAAAATCAATGGCCTCACGGGAAATGAGTCCAATCCCGACACACAAGGGGCGATCGTAAAGGTTCAGCCGAACGCCAAATTCCAAAGCCAACTCGATCCTGACCCGGACCACCATTTTCCTGGAGTAGATCTGCAGATTTACGGGGGCGCGCCGCTGGGGGCGGGGCGCGTCGCCAATATGCAGGGATTTGTGAAGGATTACTTCACGCAGACCAACGACGTGAACCGTTCGCACAATATCATGTGCTACTTCACGCCGGACAAGTTACCGGTGCTCACGACGCTGGCTACGCAGTTTGCACTTTTTAACGGCTGGTTTTCTTCCATTCCCGGTCCAACGATTTGCAACCGTGCCTTTGCCCACTATGGGACTTCGTTTGGGCAAGTGGGTATGGACCTGTTCTACGTGCTGGACCCGATTCCGAGTATTTACGAGCGCATGGTGCAAGCCAACCACACCGCGAAGATTTATTACTACGATCAGCAGAGTTCGACGATGGAGATTGTGAATCTGTTGAAGAATCAGCCGCAGATTTTTGGCGGCTATGATCAATTCGTCTCTGACTGTGCCTCCAATAAACTCCCTGAGTACAGTTTCATCGAACCTTGTTACAACGACCACCCGGGGCCGGGCGGCGGGGAGATTCTGGCGTCCGATCAACACCCGGATCATAACGTGCAAGAGGGCGAGCGATTCATCGCCAACACCTATAACGCCATCCGTACAAATCCAGATCTTTGGAAGAGCACGCTATTGCTGATTGTCTATGACGAACACGGCGGAATCTATGACCACGTGCCTCCGCCGCAATGTACTCCGGACGGTTATTTCGCGAAACCTGCGGACACCGGTACGGGTGAAACATTCAATTTCAATCGACTTGGCGTGCGCGTACCGGCGATCGCCGTGTCGCCCTACATTCCCAAAGGGACAGTAGTCCCAGGGCCTGAGGATCAGGCCAACTGTCGCGTGTTCGAACACGCGTGCATTCCAGGGACAGTGACCAATTTCTTTTTGCAGGGCGACGCCAAACGAACTGATCGCGAGAAGCAGGCAAACAGTTTTCTCGATTTGCTGTCGGACCAGATGCGACCTGATGCAGATATTCCATATTTCAAGTTAGGAGGTAAGTGATGGCTACACCTTCGAACGCAATTCTGGTGCCCGCTACGGAGCGCGGCGCCTACAACCCGAACAGGCCGGCAGGGCTTTTACTGCGGTCTCAGACGCTGCACCTTCGCGAAGCCCTGCTCAAGCATCTGGAAGAGCTAGCGGCGGTCCTGGCCATCGATCCCAAATCGCTGAAAACCGAAGGCGAGGTCAGCGCCTACATTCACCGGGCCACGGCGCTTTTGCACACGCACGCTGCCAAGCCCGCGAAAAAATAAAGGAGGGACCGTGAGGCGCATCTTTTTCGTTTTGCTCTTATTCGCGGCAGGAGTGGCGCGAGCCCAGGGGCCGCTGCCAAGTTCGGCAAGAGTGGACTCTCCCAACGAACTCGACAAGCTAAAAGAAAACTGCTTCGACGTCACCAAGCTTTTCGGCTGCGCTGAAGAGCTCTTTACCGGGCAGCCCCTGCACATCGCGGTGGGAAGCATCGCACCGCAGAATGGTTTCGGCGCGGGAGTGGCGTACCTCGGCCACAAAACCACCGACAATTGGCGTACCAGCTGGAATGTGGACGCCGTCGGCTCGAACAATGATTCCTGGCGAGCGGGAGCGTACCTGAGACTCGTGCATACCCCCAACAACGGGATCGGCGTCGCTTTTGGAACGCCACCTCCTCTGAACACCAATCTGACGGAGCTGCCCGAACATTCCGTGATCAATTTGTATGCGGAAGCCATTTCCCTTAACAAGCTTACGTTCTTCGGCTTGGGTCCTAATTCGACCGAGGCAGGCCGCGCCTTTTATGGGATGCGCGAAACGGTGGTGGGCATAAGCGCGGTCAAGCCCACTTACGAGCGGTTGCACGCGTCAGTCTACGGCGAAATGAACGGACGGTTCGTCGAAATTCGCCCCAGCCTTAACCAGCCTAGCCCGACCATTGGGGCGCTTTATACCGAGGCGACTGCGCCGGGACTTGTTAGCCAACCCGCGTTTCTCCAATTCGGCGAAGGCGTTCGCATGCGCCCCATGCCTTTCAACGGTTTCGTGCGTCTCGATTACGATTTGTCATACCGCCAATATTTTGCGCCGGGAAGTTCTACGTTTTCGTTTCAGCGCTTGACCGCTGATCTATCCCATCAGTTTCCAATCTACAAGAAAACAACACGCTGGCTCCTGCCGCGAGACGCGAACGGCCCGGATGATTGTTCGCTGGCACCCGCGTCGAGCCATCCCGAGTGTCCGCAGATCACCCGGGACCTGGAAGGCAGCATAGGACTTCGCTTCTTCCTTGCCGCTTCGATGACGCCAGGAGGCAACGTGGTGCCGTTTTATTTTCAACCCACGCTCGGCGGCTCCGACATTAACGGGAACCAGTCCTTGAGCAGCTATCAGGATTTTCGGTTTCGCGCGCCGAATGTCATGGTGTTCCGGCAGAGCTTCGAACACTCCATCGGAAAGTTGCCATTGGGTTTTACTTTCATGGTGGACGAAGGAAAAGTCGCGCTCACCCGCGGCGACCTCGGTTCGAATGACTGGCTGCACAGCTTTTCTACCGGCTTAACGCTTCGCGCCGGTGGGTTCCCGCAGGTGTTTCTGCTCTTTTCTTGGGGCGGCAACGAAGGCACGCACACCATCGCAAACGTCAACAACTCGCTTTTGGGCGGATCTGTTCGTCCTTCATTGTTCTGACTTTCCCTGTACAGCGTGCGGGCAGCCGGCTACGCGCGATTCTTGCCACTCTTCAGAAGCACTTGGTCATCTCGACGCGGCCAACGTATCGCGCACATCCTCGTCCGAATAACCTAGCTCGCGCAGAACTTCACTCGTGTGTTCACCGAGCATCGGCGGCGGAAGGCGGTAGCTCACCGGAGTCTCGGAAAACTTGATGGGATTGCCGATACTGCGCGCAATGCCTAGCGTTGGATGCTCGATTTGCACGATCATGCTGCGCGTGCGCGTTTGCGCGTCGTTCACCGCTTCTTCGACTGTGTTGATCGGGGCTGCGGGAATTTCGGCAGAAACCAATATCGCAAGCCAAGCGCTGACCGGCTGCTCATCAAACTTCGCCTGTAATATCGGGATCAGCGTGGCGCGATTCTTGGTGCGCAGCGCGTTTGTCTGGAAGCGTTCATCCTGCCCGAGGCCATCGTCCAGCTTCATCATGCGCAGAAGTTTCTTCCACAGGGCTTCCGTGCCTACTCCCAAAACGAAGCACCGGCCATCGGCGCCGCGAAACACTTCGTAGGGCACGATGCTTGGATGGGCATTGCCCCAGCGTTTTGGCAAAGCGTTTGCGTTCAAGTAGCTGCTTCCGGCATTCGCCAGCCAGGTCAGTTGCGAATCGAGCAGCGCCATATCCAAAAATTGGCCGCGCCCTGTTTTCTCGCGTGCATAGAGCGCCGCTAGAATTCCCATCGCGGCGTACATGCCGCAGGTCATGTCCGCAATCGCGATGGGATAGCGCATCGGCCCGCCATCCGGCTCGCCCGTAAAACTCATCACTCCTGCTTCGGCCTGAGCGAGGATGTCGTAGCCCGGTCGTCCCGCTTTCGGTCCGGTAAACCCATAACCGGTGATGCTGCAGTAGATGAGTCGCGGATGTTCCGCGCACACTGTCTCCGGATCGATTCCGCGCTTCTGCAACGACGCCAAGGACGGTTGGTTGGTGATGAAGATATCCGCCGCGGCGATCATCTTACGCAGTGCTTCCGCGCCTCGCGGATGATCGTAATTCAACGCAACCGAACGCTTGTTGCGGTTTGCGCCGAGGAAATATGCCGATTCGCTGCCGACGAATGGCGGTCCCCATCCGCGCGATTGGTCTCCCACGCCGGGCCGCTCGATTTTAATGACGTCTGCGCCAAGATCCCCGAGCAGCATCGCGCAGTACGGACCTGCCAGCGCCTCGCTCAACTCGACGACGCGCACATCCTCCAAAATGTTCTTCGCAGACACGCGGCGTGATTATAGCCGACATCCCTGCAATTCCACTCTCCGCCGCTAAACCACGGATCGCAATCTCGCGTCTGACTTTCCCTCTCTTTCGCAGCCTTCATCATCAAAATTTTGGATTCATTACAAAAACAAAAAACTCGCCCAAAAGTTTTCCACCACAGCTCTTTCCATACTTTACTTTTGTCTTGACACTCCTCTCAACCGGACGCTAGCCTACGCTCACCGGTGCAACTGGGGGGAACGTCCTGGAGAGTATTAATATTTGTTCAAATTTGCGGTTCGCTGGCGAGACTGTTTCCGCACGATGGGCCACGACTCTGTATCGCGCCACTCCAACGTTCAAGAGAACTGGTCCTGACCGGGATCGGGACTCAATAGCTGGCGGAAACTCTTTTTCCCAGCCGGTTCAAACGAAAAATCGAAGGCACTGCTCCAGTCGAGAAGCAGCCGGCCAAAAGAGTATTTCGTCGTTTTAATGTCCGTACTTGGCGCGCGGTGAAATTTGGGCCGCCGCCGAGCGGGGAAGTAGACTTTGGGTGCGGTTGATCCATCGCAGTTGGGGTTTACGAGGTTTGGCGAAAGGGGTGTTGGCTATGAAATTCCGAATGCTTTTTCTGCTGTTGGTTTGTACGGTGGCGCTTTCCGTCTCGCCGGCTCTCTACGGACAAGCAACAGGCAGTTTTTCCGGCAACGTCGTAGACAAGTCCGGGTCGGCCATCTCCGGGGCCACCGTCACGGCCACATCTCAAGGCACCGGCCTATCGCGCCAGGCAAAAACCGACGACGCCGGCCACTACGCCATCCCTTTGCTTCCGGTGTCGATCTACACCTTGCACGTCGAATTTCAGGGTTTTAAACCCGTTGAGAGCAAGGACCTCCGTCTGCAAGTCGATGAAGCGCGCGAACTGAACTTTACGCTCTCACCGTCCACTGTCGCCTCAACCGTGGAAGTCAACGCCTCCGCCGTTGCGGTCGAGACCACAAATCCTTCTCTCGGCCAAGTTATCACCGCGCAGGAAGTCTCGCAGCTTCCTCTCAACGGCCGCGACTTCGTGCAGCTCGCCACTCTCACTCCCGGCACCGTTCAGGAAACCAACACGAATAGCTTCTTCAACGGCGCTCCCAGCAGCGAAGTTTCCGCCCGGGGCACCTACTCTCTTTCGGTCGGCGGCTCGCGCGCCAACAGCACCGACTGGATCCTCGACGGCAACGACAACAACGAACTTACCGCCGGCGGCATCGGTATCTTCTCCTCCATCGACGACATCCAGGAATTCAAGGTCCTCACCTACAACTACTCCGCCGAATACGGTCAACGCGGCGGGCCTACCGTCCTCGTCACCACCAAATCCGGCAGCAACGACTTTCATGGTTCGCTTTTCGAGTTTTTCCGCAACACGGCTCTCGACTCGAAGAGCTTTTTCGCTACCACCGCGGAAAAATTCAATCTCAATCAGTTCGGCGGTTCTGTCGGTGGACCTGTCTTCAAAAACAAAACCTTCTTTTTCCTGGATGGCGAACAGAAAGATCAGCTCCACGGCGTCACCTTTACCGGCCTGGTCCCCACAGACGCCATGAAGGCTGGCGATTTCTCGAAGGATCCCTTTGGCGCAACCAATACAGGCATTGTGATCAACAATCCCAATGTTGGTGGAGCACCTTTTCGATGCGATGCCACTGGCAATCCGGAGCCCCTCAACGGCGCCACGGTGGCCAACCCTGCGGGCAATGGTAGTCAATCGGGTGGCGCACCCTGCAACAAGATTCCTGCCGGACTCATCAACCCGCTCTCCCCAAAGTTGATGGCTTTCTATCCGGAGCCAAACGCCAACGACCCAGGCACCAACACCAATTTCATCAACGAGCCCGTACGCTCCCTCTACGAAACGAAGTTCGACATCCGTCTCGATCACAGCTTCACCTCTTCAGACAACGCTTTCGCGCGCTTCAGTTACGATCAAGCCACTTCCTATGTCCCCGGCGGCGGCGGCGTCAACAATTTCACCGAGTCCAATTTCTTCGCCAGCAATCAGGGCATCATCAACCACGCTCGCAATATTGCCCTTTCAGAGACGCACGTCTTCTCTTCCAGTACGGTCAACCAGGTCACTGGTGGTTATAACCGCATCTTCGACTACATCACTTCTCAAGGCACAGGCAGTTGCGAATCCGCCAAGCTCGCGATTCCAGGCGGAAACCTCAACTGCTCTTCGAGCAACACCTGCGCGCCTACAGGTGTTAGTTGCGGCTTGACGATTTCCGAGGTTCTGGGTGGATACTTCTCGGTTGGCGACCGCGGTTTTTCTCCGTTCCAGGGCGGTACCAACGTTTTCTCCATCAGCGATTCTTTGGACATGATTCGTGGAAAACACGACATCAAAGTTGGCGCCAGCATTCGCGCCAACCAAATGAACGTGAAAACGGAAGGCTTCCAGGATGGTTTCTGGCAGTTCACTGGCTTTTGGTCCGGCAATCCGGAAGCGGATTTTCTTCTCGGCTTGTCCAGCCTGGCCATTCACGATCAAACCTTCAAAGGCCCCACCACCGGCCGCCGCTGGAAGGTCATTCGGCCCTATGTTCAAGACGACTGGCGCTTCACCAAGAACATCACCTTCAATCTAGGTCTGGCTTGGAACCTCACCACACCTATCTCCGAAGTGGACAACCGCCAGGCTGATTTCAATCCCGCCACCGGCCTGTTCCTTGTCCCCGGCGTGAACGGCGTTGGCAAATGGGCCGGCATACAATTTGACAAAGACGCTCTGGAACCCCGCATCGGCGTCGCTTGGAAGCCTCGCGGCAGTGACAAGACAGCGGTTCGCGCCGGCTATGCCATTTTCCACGATTCTTCCTGGAATCAGGGCGCCCAGGGGTTGTGGCAGAATCCCCCCTTCTACGACGAATCCGATGCATTCGCCTTCGGCGGCGCTTGCACTTTTGCGGCTGCTGCCTGTTTCACTCCGCTTAAGCCCAACGCGACAGCCATAAGCATCTTTCCAACAGCATTTTCTGGTGGCGCCGGAGGCTTCCCAATCATCACTGGCCCGCCAACTCAGCCCAATTTCACCGACTTTACGGGCACCATTCAAGCCCAAAATACCAATTTCAAGCTCGGCATGGTCCAACAGTTCAACGTCACTGTCGAACATGAACTCCCAGGCCAGGTCGTACTTACCGTGGGTTATGTTGGCTCCCGTACCTCCCACATTCTGGTGGACGGAAACAACATCAATATCACCTCGCCCTCCGCGTGCGGAACCGCTGGGTATACGCTGGGCTGTGGGCCAAACGGCGCGAAATTCGTCAGTCCCTTCTTGAACGCGTTCCCCTTCTCCACTATCTCAGCTAACGAAGATGTGGGCAGAGCCCACTACAATGGTCTGCAAGTCAAAGCCGAGACAAAGAGTGCGCGCCACGGCCTCTACGCTCTCATCGGCTACACCTATTCCCGCACCTACGACACCGGTTTCGCTGATGGCCTCGGTACAAATTACGGCGCCACCTACTTTCCGCTCCCCAATTGGAAACAGTTGGATTGGGCCCTTTCCGGCATCAATCTCAACAACAACTTTACCGCTAGCGTTATCTACGATTTGCCCTTCGGCAAAGGCAAGAAGTGGGGCTCGGACTGGAACGGCCCAATCGACAACCTTCTCGGCAATTGGCAGGTCACCGTCATTCAGAAGATCACATCCGGTTTCCCGGTTTTCGTCGTGGATAGCAACACCTTTGGCACCGGAGTCGGTGGAAACGGTTTCTTGAACGGAAATGCCAACAGCCTGATTCGTCCCAACCTCGCCGCGGGCTGCAATCCGAATGCCGGGCCCCACACGCTCCACGAGTGGTTCAACACTGCTTGTTTTGCCGAGCCTCCGGCCGGCCAAATTGGTAACGCCTCCCGCGCGCCGGTTACGGGCCCGGACTTCGTCAATACTGATTTTTCCATCATCAAGCAGTTCAAGCTACCGTGGGAAAACTTGGGCCTGAATTTCCGTGCGGAATTCTTCAACCTCTTCAATCATGCCCAATTTGCCACGCCCAACAGCACCACCAGCCTGGCCACTCCGGACATTGCCTCTGCTGGCTTTGGCTCCATCAACGCTACCGTCAACAATCCGCGCCTCGTGCAGTTCGGCCTGAAGCTAACTTTCTAGGCCGATCCGCAACTTAGCGCGGCGCGCAGTCCGCGAAACTTTGTGTTCTGCTTTTCTGAGACCCGCCGGTCCACCGATTTCGGTGGGCCGGTAGTTCTTCAGAATCTCTGTCAATAAAATACGATCTCTTTCATCGGGTAGTGACGCCGGTTACGGGTCCAGAGCTGTGCTTTATGGATGGAAGCTGTCGCTGCAATCAAGGCATCTCCCAATTCAACATGGTGGCTTTTGGCGTACTGTCTCAGATAGTCGCCGGCGCGCTGTCCGATATCTAGGTCGATCGCGATGCAGGTAATCGCAGCGAACAAAGCGCTGAGCGTTTTCTGCTCATGCGGTCGCGCTCCCTGCCAGAGTTTTGCCACAGTCACCGGCGAGCATAATGGAACGGTGTCGCTGTGGCCAAGCTCGTCCCATCGCGCCAGGATGGAGCTATCACGCGCCCGTGTCACTTCAATTAGGATATCCGAGTCAATCAGAACCGATTTCAAGAAGTGATTCTCCGCAGGCGTTTCCCTTTGCGAAGCCGTCGCACGTACTTCTCGGTATCAGGCAGATCCTTCCGGTCTTTCCACAGGCCGACCATCGCCTGCATGGCCTCTCTGCGGTCTGCGGACGAATTCCCGTACTTCTCTCGGACCGCTTGACGCACCAACTCGGAAATAGACGTTTTTCGCTGTCGCGAGCGAATATGCAATGCTTTCCAGATGTCTTCGTTCAAATACAGCTGTGTGCGTTTCATGATGTATAGTATACATCATCTCGCGCCCTTCCTCCAGAATCCCCCTAGGTTCTGTCTCTGATATTCGTCACTCTGCCGCGCTATTTTTCGATGTGATAGCAGCCCGGGCGATTTCCACAGTTTTCCACAGGTCATTCGAATGACAATAACTCTACTATGGACAATCGGTAACTATTGTGCTACCATACCCTGTGATCGTCGACGCTTATCCCCGGTCCGCTACTCTTCGGCCGACTCCATTCTGCTTCTATCCGCGCACTACCTGCCCATCTTCTGCCAAAGCATTTCTTCAAAGAAGCCAGCCCTGTTTCTTACACCAGGCAGCCGTGATGAATAAACAGTCACTAAGTCCTTTAGAATCTGCACATACGAAAGAGGCGCCCATAACTCGTTTAGAATCCGCACTTCCAAAAACAAAGGACTTAAAACCCTTTATAATCCGCACTTACAAAAAAGGGTGGGGGGAGGGGAGCAAATTGTTAACTAGATTCCTTTGTCGTGGCGCGTTCGCGGCGCCACTTTGGGTCGGGACTCGCAGCCTCGCTTCGTTGCTGCTCCTCGCCGCTTTTTTCGCCCCTCCGCTCCAATCACAAACCAAGCGCAAAGTCATCATCGATCAGGATTGCGCCGGTCCTGGCGGCACGGACATGCAGGCCATTCTCACCCTCATCAATTCGCCGGAAACTGACGTCCTGGGTATCACCGTGCTCACCGGCGACGCTTGGCGCGATGAGGAGGTCCAGCACACCCTGCGTTTGCTAGAAATCATTGGCCGCACGGACATTCCCGTTCTTCCCGGCGCGGTGTTTCCCCTCGTCAGTTCCAAGGAATACATCGCGAAATGGGAGACGTTCTACGGCAAAATCGTTTATCAGGGCGCGTGGAATTTCGGCCATCGGAACGCTGTCCATGGCCCTTACAAGATTCCGCCGATGCTCGAGGGAGCGCCCACGACCAAGGCCTCTACCGAAGACGCTGCCCATTTCATGGTGCGCATGGTCCATCAGTACCCGCACGAAGTCACCGTCTATGCTGCCGGACCGATGACCGATCTCGCCCTGGCCATCGCTTTGGATCCGCACTTCCCGGATCTCACGAAAGAACTGATCGTCATGGGGGGCAGCATCAATCCCAACACTGACGATCCCGAATTCAACCTCACGCCTCGCCGCGAATTCAATTTCTGGATGGACCCTGAAGCTTCCCACGCAGTGCTGCACGCCCATTGGCCGCGCATGGTGCTTACAACGGTGGACATTTCCGTCAAAACCCGCATGGAGAAAAGTTTGATCGAGCAGGTCGCCAAAAGCTCCACGCCTGCCGCGCAATATGTGGCGAAATATGCGGAAGCCAACTACCTTTGGGACGAACTCGCCGCCGTTGCCTGGCTTGATCCAAGCTTCGTCACTAAGTGGCAGAAGCTTTACATCGATGTGGAAGTTGACCATGGCGCTTCCTACGGCGACACCCTCGCCTGGGCTCCCGGTCAGCAACCTGGAATGGGCGAAGTTCTCGTCGATGTCCAAAAAGACCTCGACAAGGACAAGTTTTACAAGGAGTACGTCGATTTGCTCACTCGCCCAACGCCCTCAGCTCACCCGGCATCGGGGAAAGAGGCCGCAGGGAAAGCGAATTGACCAATCGGAAAGAGTCAGGCGTGTCAAGTTGACCAGGAGGAAGGGAGATTCCTGCCTCCGTTACGCTAGACCCCAGACTTAGAGCCTTGTAATCATGCTGAAGCACACATAACAACTAATTATTTCAACTCGCTTGATTGAGCCCAAGGTTTCCCAGACAATTGAAGCTCAAACGTTGCCTATTTTCCCCGCATGGCTGCCGCTGCGGCGCCCAGCGAAAAAGCGAGAGAGATGTCCACGCACGCGAATTCAGTTAAACGATTTGTCGCCTACTTTTCCATGGAGATCGCGCTCGAAAACGCCATGCCGAGCTACAGCGGCGGCCTCGGCGTGCTCGCGGGAGACACCATTCGCGCCGCGGCGGATCTGCGCTTGCCCATGGTAGCCGTATCGCTCCTTTACCGGAGGGGATACTTTTCTCAACATCTTTCTGAAGACGGCTCCCAAACCGAGGAGGCTGTGGCTTGGAACGTCGAGGATTTTCTCAAGGAAGAAACCGCGCGCGTTACCGTGCCTTTGGAGAATCGCCGCGTCGAGCTTCGCGCCTGGCGCTACGACGTTAAAGGCGTGCGAGGCTTTGAAGTCCCGGTCTATTTTCTCGATGCCGATCTTCCTTCCAACGCCGAATGGGACCGCAACCTCACCGGTGGACTGTACGGCGGCGATTCCTATTACAGGCTGTGTCAGGAAGTTCTGCTGGGAATCGGCGGCGTGCGCATGCTTCGCGCGCTGGGCTACGAAGATCTCACGCGATACCACATGAATGAGGGACATGCGGCGCTTCTTTCGCTCGAACTGCTTGGCGAAGAAGCTGTCAAAGCGGGACGCACAGCCATCAATGGAGAGGACATTGAAAAAGTCCGGGCCAAGTGCATGTTCACCACGCACACGCCGGTACCGGCCGGCCATGATCGCTTCCCCATCGAATACCTCACCCGCGTATTTCCGCAGCAGAGCAAATTCTTTGATCTGAAAGATGCCGCGGTGGCCGAGCTTGTAAAGCGCTCTCTCCAAACTGAGCAGAACTTTCCGGATTTGCAGGAAGCAGCGGCGCGCGGCGCGCATTTGAATATGACGTACCTGGCGCTCAGTCTCAGCACGTATGTCAATGGCGTGGCCAAGCAGCACGGCGTCACTTCCCGACAGATGTTTCCGGAGGTTCCGATCGAGGCTATTACCAACGGCGTTCATGCGGGGACCTGGACCTCGCCTCCGTTTCAGCAGTTATTCGACCGCCAGATCGCGCAGTGGCGCGAAGACAATTACAGTCTTCGCAGCGCGCTCGGACTTCCACCCGAAGAAGTCTGGTCGGCGCATCTCATCGCCAAACACGAGCTTCTGGAATCCGTCCGCGAGAAAACCGGGCTAAGTCTGGATGAAGAGGTTTTCACGATTGGTTTTGCCCGGCGCGCGACAGGTTACAAGCGCGCGGACTTGATCCTTTCTGATTTGGACCGTTTGCGGCAGATTGCCAAGAACGCCGGACATTTTCAAATCATTTACGCGGGCAAAGCGCATCCCAACGACGGGGGAGGCAAAGATATTATTCGGCGCATTTTCCACGCGAAAAAGGCGCTACGCAAAGCCGTGCCCGTGGTTTTTCTCGACGAGTACAATCTCGACCTCGGCGGGAAGATGACGTCCGGCGTGGATCTTTGGCTCAACACGCCGCAATTTCCACTCGAAGCCTCCGGCACGAGCGGCATGAAATCGGCGCTCAACGGCGTTCCTAGCCTGAGCATTCTTGACGGTTGGTGGGTGGAAGGGCACATCGAGGGCGTGACCGGATGGTCGATTGGTGAGCCTCGGCGCTCCATGGACACCGCGGATATTGCCACCGACAACGCCAAAGAAGCTGAATCGCTCTATTGGAAATTGGAAAACGTCATTCTGCCGATGTTTTACAAAGAGCCGCGCCTATACATTCAAATCATGCAGCACGCTATCGCCATCAATGGTTCGTTCTTCAACACGCAGCGCATGGTGCAGCAGTACATCACCGACGCGTATTTGAGATAGTAGGCCCTTCCGGGGCAGCTAGCCCCGCATGGGAACAAGGACCAGATTAGAACGCGGCGTTTATTGTTGCACAGCCGGTGTGGGAATCTGTTTGTCGCCTCGCAGCTCCTTCGCCGTGTCTAAAATGTTGCGCCTTGCGAAGTAGTCGAAGAAGTTCCAACCGCCATACTTCTGCTTCAAGTCGGGCATCACGGCGTTCACGAGCGCATCACCCATGAGGCCATCTGTCACCGGCTGCGCCATCATGGCGCGCAAGTCGTTGAGGTAGCCGCCGAATTCCTGAACATCGGCTGCCTTGCCGACATCCCCGTGGCCGGGGATAAATGTGGCTTTGGGAGATTCTTCCGCCAGCCTCGCATCCGTGGCCGCCCACTTGTCAGTTGTGCCGTCGATTAGATTTGGCAAGGTTTTCTTCCAGAATAGATCGCCGCAGAAGACGACCTGCGCATCTGGAACGAAGACGACGGAATCGCCGCCGGTATGGCCCGGGTAGTAGCGCACGATGATTCTCCGCGAACCCAAAAATAATTCGATCACGGTGTCGTAGATGAGGTTCGGGGCGACCAGACCTTCGACCATTGCTTTTTGCTCGGGCTTGATGTCTTTTCCGAAGAATTTCAGATTTTCCGTGTGAATCCATCCGCGAATATTTCTATGTCCGATAATCGCCGCGCCGGTTTTCGCAAACACGCCGTTGCCGGCGACGTGATCGAGATGGTAGTGCGTGTTGACGACGAATTTCACCGGCAGCTTCGTTATCTTTTGAATTTCGGCGAGGAGCTGCTTCGCGGCGGCGGGATTCACGAACGTGTCGATCACCGCGACGCCGTCGTCGCCGATTACGAATCCGGAATTCGAACCCGCGCCGCCTTTGGGATCGTCAATCGCCGCATAGACGTTGTTGCCGAGCGGTTTGATTGTGAATGGCAAAGGAGCGGGCGATATTTGCGCGTGGCTTGCGGCGCAGAACGGTAGAAGAAGCAGGGACAACCAGATTGTTTTTCGCATGGGTGGGTATCGTATCGCAAGTTTGATTCAACGCAAGGCGAATTGATTTCTCCTGAAACCAACAGGAAAAAAGAACAGACTTTTACAGTGATCGCAGAGAGCACTGAGAACGCGGAGAAGCTAGCGGAGGCGATTTTTGTAGACGGCCATGCCCACGGCGGCGTCCATGCCGATTTTCTCGAGGGCAGTAATGTCACGGCGGGATTTGATTCCGCCTGCAGCGATAATAGGATGTTTTGTGGCGGCGCGGAGTTTGCGAAACCAACTGAGATTGGCACCCGTCATGGTGCCTTCGCGGTCCACGTCGGTACAGAGGAAGGCGCTGCAAAAAGGTTCGAGTTGGGCCATGACATTTTCGGGATGAAGAGTGAGTTTGCGTCGCCAGCCGTTGATGGTGATGTGGCCTTTTGCTGTGTCGAGAGCGACCACGACCTGAACAGGAGACAGTTTCTTTGTGAGCTGGTGCAGGAAGCGCGTGTTGAGTTTGCCCTCACGAAAGGCGGCGCTGCCGATGATGATTTGGTCCGCGCCCCACTTTGCGATTTCCTGGGCGCGAACCGTGGTTCGAATGCCGCCGCCGACGCGAACTTTCAATTTGTAACGCTTGCGGGCGTGGAGGCAGAGTGCGCGGGCCAGGGCGTCGTTGTCGCCAGTGCCGATCGCGGCGTCGAGGTCGATGAGGTGCAACCATGCGTAGGATTTGAATTTTTCGAGGAGCCCGAACACGTCGGCGACGGCGAGCTCGCGTTTCCGTCCGTGGATTAGCTGGACGGCTTGTCCGCCTTGCAGGTCAATACAGGGAATCAGCACGGAAGGCGGACCTCGATGTTGCGAGCGGCGAGATATTGCTTGAGTTCGCGGATGGATTGCATGCTGTCGTGGAATATGGAAGCGGCGAGAGCGGCATCGGCTGCGCCGTCAGAAAAAATCTCAGCAAAATGTTCTGGAAGTTTCGCGCCACCGGAGGCGATGACGGGCACCGAGACAGCGCGCGAAATCGAAGCCGTGAGGGGCGTGTCGAAACCGAGTTGGGTGCCGTCGCGGTCGACGGAAGTGAGAAGGATTTCACCGGCCCCCAGTTCTACGCCTTGTTGCGCCCACGCGAGCGCGTCGCGACTTGCAGAATCACGTCCGCCGCGGACCATAACTTCCCAGTGATCGTTGAGGCGTTTTGCGTCGATGGCTAAGACGACAGCTTGCGCGCCGAATTCGCGAGAAAGTTCGGAGATGAGCTCGGGGCGAGCGACAGCAGCGGTGTTGACCGTCACTTTGTCCGCACCGGCACGGACGACGGAGCGAGCGTCGTCCAGTGTTCGAATGCCGCCGCCCGCGGTGAGCGGGATGGCGAGCTCGGCGGCGACGCGGCGAATAGTCTCGATAAATGTGGGCCGCCGATCGCGTGAAGCGGCTATATCGAGGACCACGAGTTCATCGGCACCTTCCACATTGTAGCGAGCGGCGAGAGCCACCGGATCGCCCGCATCGCGCAGGCCGACAAAATTCACGCCTTTGACGACGCGAGCGCCGTCGGTGTCGAGACACGGAATAATGCGGTGCGCGAGGCTCATGCAGCAAGCCTCAGATAATTTCGGAGAAGTTGCGCACCGGCGTCGCCGCTTTTTTCCGGATGAAATTGGACCGCGAAAATATTTTGTTTTTCGATGACGGCCGCGAAATCAGTGCCATGGTTGCAGAGAGCAACGGCCTCGCCGTTGGCATTGCTAGCGGCGAAGGAATGCGCGAAATAAAAATACGCGTCAGCGGAAATCCCCTCGAGAAGACGAGAGGATCGAATGAGCTTGAGCTGATTCCATCCCATGTGTGGAAGCTTGACGGTCGAGGGAAGGGAACGTACGGAACCGGGCAGGAGACGCAGGCCGCTAAGCTCACGGGCTTCTTCGCTAGTTTCGTAAAGTGCTTGCAAGCCAAGACAAACCCCAAGAAAGGGAACGCCACGCTGAATAGCGTCGAGAATAGGAGCGCGGAGAGCGTGTTCATCAAGCACGCGAATTAACGCTGCGTAGTGGCCGACACCGGGGAGGAGCAGCGCTTCGGCTTTTGCAATGCAATCGGGCGAGTTGGTTCGTTGGCTTGGGGCGCCGAGGCGTTGCAACGCACGTTCCACGCTGGTGACGTTGCCGGCGCCGTAATCGATGAGGGTGACGTTCATAGAAGACCTTTCGTGCTGGGAAGAACGCTGCGAAGACGTTTGTCGCGCGAGACCGCGAAACGAAGGGCGCGTGCGAAAGCCTTGAAGATGGCTTCGACTTGATGATGTGACGAACGGCCGTAAAGCGCGCGCACGTGTACGTTGGCGCGCGCGGCTTGAGCAAATCCCTGAAAGAAATCTTCGGTGAGCTCCGTTTGAAAATCGCCGACGCGCTTTGCGGAAATTGTTGCGTTGACCACGCAATAAGGACGGCCGCCTAGGTCGACAGCGGCGGCGGCTAGCGTCTCGTCCATGGGCATCAAAAAATATCCGGCACGCAGGATGCCGCATTTTGAGCCGAGGGCTTTCAGAACGGCTTCGCCGAAAGCGATGCCAACGTCTTCGACAGTGTGGTGTTGATCGACGTCGAGGTCGCCTTTCGCTGCAATCTTCAAATCGAAAGCGCCATGCCGCGCCACGAGATCAAGCATGTGGTCGAAAAATCGAATGCCGGTTGCGATGCGCGAGTTTCCCCGGCCGTCGAGATTCAGCTTCAGCCGGATGTCGGTTTCGTTCGTTTTGCGATGAATGGTTGCTGATCGCGGCATGTGTCTACCTGTAGCGCTTGATGAGTTGCAGCAAGCGCTCCATTTCTTTTTGTGTGCCGATGCTGACGCGAACTATGCCGGGGCCGATGTCTTTCGCGCGATCGCGAAGGAGGACGTCCTTTTTTTGGAGTTCCGCGCACATTTCGGAGCCGCCGGGGCCGAAGTCGGCGAGGAGGAAATTGCCGGCGCTGGGCCAGGTTTTTACGTTGAGTTTGCTGAGCTCTTTCTCGAACCACGCGCGCGTGCGAAGGATGTTTTTCACATAAAGCTTCATCGTTTTGGAATCGTCGACGGCGGCTTCAGCCGCGGCCAGTGCTGCTACGTTGACTGGGAAGGGCGCTGTAGCGCGGCGAAGGATGGCGAGCGATTCCGCGCAGGCGAGGACGGCTCCGAGGCGAAGGCCGGCGAGTCCGGCAGCTTTGGAAAAAGTTCGCGCAACGAAGAGTTGCCGGTATTGGTTGATCCACGGCACAACGGTGACGCCGGAAAATTCGGCGTAGGCTTCGTCCACAACGACGGCCGTGTGCGTGGCGGCCTTCAGAATCGTTTCGATGACGGATTTTTCGAGAAGCGTGCCGGTCGGATTGTTGGGATTACAGACGAACAAGACGCGCGGACGATTCGAGAGAGCCTGGAGCACCCCATCGAGGGGAAAGTCCATCGTGGGTCCGTAGCGCTCAACCTCGATTTTCGCTCCCGCCACTTCTCCCCAGTAGCGGTACATCGGGAAAGTAGGCTCGCAGATAACTGCGCTTGTTCCCGCATCAACGAAAGCATCAAAGAAAAGGCGCAGCGCGTCATCACCGCCGTTGGTGAGCAGGAGTTCTTCGGGCGTTACCTGAAAATGACGCGCAAGGCGGCGAGTGCCACGCTCATACTCGGGATACATCGACAGAAGCTTCGGCGTGAGTTTTGCGAGGGCGCGGCGCACAGCGGGTGAGCAGCCGGCGGTGTTTTCGTTGAAGTCGAGCCGGAGCTTGTCGGCACGGCCTTCACCGGGCGGTTCATAGGTGCGGCGGTCGAGGATGGCCTGGCGGATGGGGAGCTGCGGTTTCATTTGCGATCCTTCATCTGCGCACCTCGATGGCGTTGGCGTGCGCGAGCAAGCCTTCCGCCTGCGCCAATCTTACCGCGTCGTTGGCGAGCCGTCCGAAGCCAGCGCGCTCGATGGTCTGGATGCTGATGCATTTCACGAAATCGGCGGCCGAGAGGCCGCCCCGCATGCGCGCCCAGCCACCCGTCGGCAAAACGTGATTGCTGCCGCTGATGTAGTCGCCGAGAGGCTGCGCACCCCAAGGGCCGAGGAAGATTGTGCCCGCAGCCGTGACTTTCTTGAGCAAACTTGCTGGATTGTCAGGAAGACTCAAGTGTTCCGGCGCGAACCGGTTGGAAAAACCGTACGCGGCTTCGAGAGTCGGAGTAAGCAAGATGGCTCCCATTTTGCGCATCGACGAGTGGGCTGGATTGTTCGGCGGAAGACTCGCCAATTGCGCTTGAACGGCTTCCTGAACGGCGCGCGCCAGTTTCAGCGACGGCGTTACGAGAAAACTTCCGGCATCCGGGGCATGTTCTGCTTGCGCGAGCAAGTCTGCTGCAATCCATTTCGGATTGCCGTTAGTTGCAAGAACGATAGCTTCCGTCGGGCCTGCTGGAAGATCGATGGCGCAGTCGCTGCTGACAAGCTGCTTCGCGGCGGTGACAAAGCGGTTGCCGGGCCCAAAGATTTTATCCACACGCGCAATGAGTTTCGTGCCGTAGGCGAGCGCAGCGATCGCCTGTGCGCCGCCGATGCGGGCGATTTGCGTCATGCCGAGCAAGCTTGCAGCAACGAGGAGTTCTGAATTGGGCTTCGGGCAAACTACAGTGATGCGCGAGACGCCTGCGACTTGTGCGGGTACAACGGTCATCAGCAGCGTGGAAATGAGCGCGAACCGACCGCCTGGAATGTAACAACCAACCGCTTCGATAGGACGTATGAGCTGAGAAGTCGTCACTCCAGCCTCGACTTCGAGTGACCATGGCCGTGGCAGTTGTTTTTCGGCGACGTGGCGGATGTTTCTTTCAGCGTGACGCAGTGCGCGGAGAAAATCCGGGCTGACTTGCTTGCTTGCGGCGTTGAGTTCGCGCCGCGAGACCCAAATGCCGCTGCGGCGGAGATCGATGCCATCCAGTTTTTTTGCCCATGCCGCGAGCGCTGCCTCGCCGCGCTTGCGTACATCGGCGATGATGCCTGCGGCGATGCGCTCGGCTTCGCGGTCGCGCTCATGGCGAGCGCGCAAGAGGTTTTTTTCGACGGCGGCGGTGAGTTTCAGGATGCGCATCAGAGCACGATCTTGTTCAAAGGATATTCGACAATCCCCTGCGCCTTGGCCGCTTTGAGCTTGGGAATAATTTGCCGGACCACAGCTTCTTCAATGATGGTATTCACGGCGACCCAATCCGGGTCGCTGAGAGCCGAAATAGTAGGTTTCTTGAGCGCCGGCAAAACACCGAGGACGGCGGGCAGATCGTCGCGGTGAACGTTCAGGAGCAGGCCGACTTTACTGGCCGCGGCGATTGCTCCTTGCAGCATGAGGATTAGGTTTTCGGCCTTCTCGCGCTTCCACGGTTCCGTGGCGGCACTGCGATTCATAATGAAGACGGTGGCGGATTCGAGAACGGTATCGACGATGCGAAGACGATTGGCGCGCAGAGACGAACCGGTTTCCGTGACTTCCACGATGGCGTCGGCGAGTTGAGGGACTTTGACTTCGGTGGCGCCCCAGGAAAACTCGACGCGGGCTTTCACGCCGTGACGCTTGAGATATTTTTCCGTTATTTGCACGACTTCAGTGGCGATGGTTTTTCCTTCGAGGTCGCGAACATCGCGCATGGTGGAGTCTTCGGGAACAGCGAGAACCCAGCGGACGCGAGCGAGTCGTTGCTTGGCGTAGACGAGTTCGGAAAGTTCGTCGACGGCGGCGCCGGTTTCGACGACCCAATCGTGGCCAGTGATTCCGGCGTCGAGAGCGCCCGTTTCGACGTAGCGGGCCATTTCCTGCGCACGGACCATAAGGCATTCGATCTCCGGATCATCGATGGTCGGGACGTAGCTGCGGGAGCTGAGCGTGATTTTCCAGCCGGCTCGCGCAAAAAGTTCGAGAGTGGCGTCCTGCAAGCTGCCTTTGGGGATGCCGAGCTTTAGACAGCTCATGCTTTTTTCTCCTGCTTCCGCTGCCCATACACAGCTTCTGGCTCGAAGGTGCGTTCGTCGGTAATGGTGGCGGAGCCATCGGATTCAAGCGCACGGTAGAAGCAGCTTCGGTAGCCTTCGTGGCAGACGCCTGGGCCAATAGCTTCGACGCGCACGAGAAGGGCGTCTGCGTCGCAATCGACGCGAAGCTCCCGCACTTTTAGGACGTGGCCGCTGGACTCGCCTTTTTTCCAGAGCTTCTTGCGCGAGCGGCTGAAGAAGACCACTTCGCCGGAGCGCTGGGTTTCAGCGAGCGAGACGGAGTTCATGAAGCCAAGCATGAGGACCTCACCGGATCGGTGATCCTGAATTATGGCGGGAACAAGCCCGCCTGTTTTGTCGAAGTCGATCTTCACGCCGCTTTCTCCTCTGCAAAAAGTGTTAGAAAACAAAAAACCCGCTGGGGCTTTTTGCGCCAGCGGGCCGATGAGTGCTTTTTGAAGCGAAACTCTATGCACACCTCATCGGGCGCGGCGTATGGCCGTGATGATGGTGGTGGCGATGCGCCCGAGAGTTCATACTTAGAAAATAAAGAAAATTGTGGCTGCTGTCAACCCTGGAATTTGTGTGGGGGAATGCAGCTTTGCGTAATCATTCGTCCTATTCTCTTTTGCTTGCCCCAGCGGCCAAAATTCTGGCGACACTTAACCCCGACTGATAGCGGATAGCACACCCTTGCGGATCATTCCCGAGCTGTTGCTGTAGATGACGACGGCGTCGTGTCCGACTTGCATAAGCAGCACAGTCCAATCGCCTCTTTTAGCATGTACGTCTAGCGACCATCCAACTGGCGGCTGTGGCAATTCCAGCTCCACCACGTTCTCTGTGAATCGGCCATTGATTGCGTTGAATCGAACCTCTGCGGTGTTGAGCCGCCGCACGTAGAGAATCGCTTGATCAACCGTAGCCTGCTCCGGCATTCCCGCAAGTGATTCTCCGAAGGAAGGGCCCGCTATAGCGAGCAACGCTAGGTTGCCGATGAACCCACGCCGCCCCAGGTGATCAAGTATTCGGCCTCGTTTGCGTGGAAATGGTTTCACTCCGCGTTTCTCCGTCGACTTCTTAACCCGATCGCTTGGTTCCATGTATATTCTCCTTTCTTCCACTTCGACCAGCGCCTCCGACTGGGCTGCTTTGGCTCCGGTGAAGTCGGCCCTTCCTCGGCCTGAGACGGGTTTGCTGTATTCCGGTACAATCCGCGCGGCAGCACGACGGGCGGGTTGGAAACATAGGGCGGGTCATCGGTTGTCGCAACGAAATGATCCCTGCACGGCCTGCCTCACGAGCACGTATGTTTAAGCAAAGTAAAAAATAGTTGGAACTATTGTCAACAGTTACGTTAACCCGGCACTGGCGTGGCGAAATATGATGCGCTGGGTAATGCGCGTATCTAACGACGACTCGATGTGAGTTTGAGTCCCGTGCCCAGCAAATTCAGGTTCAACTGCAAATGGACGGCGACGCCGGTCTTGGCCGCATCGAGCTTTTCGACACGCACGACTTGGCCGACAGATTCGCAGTTCATGGGATCATGCGGCGAGGAATAGGGGAAGGTGACGAAGACACGCATGCCGGGATAATAGGATTTGAGACGTGTAATGAAATAGATGCCTTCTTTTGAGGCGTTTACGCTGATGGGCAGGTCTTCGAACTGGTCGTCGCGCGGCTCCGAGGGGCGCACACGCACGGGCCGGGCTATTTTCGCTCGTCGGCTCACGCGGTTGTCAGCGAGATGCTTTGCGGGCCTTTCTGGCATGGCGGTTTTCGACTTACAATCCTAGTGTATCGAGACCATTTGCGAGTCGGAGTGAATCGTCAACCCGGTGCGCCGAATCCGATACGGGGATTGGCGCAAGGGAAAGGCCAAACTCGATTGGGGGCAGGGCAGAACGATGGAAGAGAAAATTCGTAAGGACCAAGCTGCTTGGAAGAAACAACTCACGTCGAATCAATACTATGTGACCCGGCAGAAAGGAACGGAGCCGCCTTTCACGGGGGAATATGAGGACACGGACACCCCTGGCGTGTACAAGTGCGTCTGCTGCGGCCAGCCCTTGTTTCGTTCTGATACCAAATTCCACTCGGGCTCCGGATGGCCGAGCTTCTACGCCCCAGCAAACGAGGAAGCCGTGGAGACAGAAACCGATGCCAGCCATGGCATGGCCCGAACCGAAATCAAGTGCAGCCGGTGCGACGCGCACCTCGGGCATGTCTTCGACGATGGTCCGCGGCCGACGGGATTACGCTATTGCGTGAACTCGGCAGCCCTCGAGTTGGAGGAAGAAGAGAAAGACTAAAAAGCGCCCCGGCTGGGCCGGAGCGCTTCCCAGATTTTTACGCTCTCAGGAGAAATTCGAAGATTACGCGGCAGGACAGGTGCAAGCCACGAGCTCCGCGACGGGGTCACTTTCGCGATCCCACACGCCAAGAAGCATCACTTTCGTTCCCGAAGGATATTTGAAAACGTAATAAACGCTCGAACGCCCTTCGACTTCAAAGAAGCCGGGCCGCCGCGGATCAGGCCGCGAAGGCGCACCGGAATGAAGCAGCGTGCGCAATTCAGCAATCTGCTCCTGCGAATGATTTCGCAGGTCTTCCACGAGGGGCGGGTGCTTTGTAATGGTCATTATCATGTTCAATCTCCGCCACATTCAGCTTATCCTTGTCCTCACATGTTAAGACGAAAAAAGGCGGGAAAAGTTTCATGGGAGGCAACTTCTTTTGAGGAATGTTTCGGGGTGGTTAGGGCGTAAGTAGAGGAATGTGCGGATTTGCTTGCATTTAGAGGCAAAAACAGGGGTTTGAGTGTGGTCCAAATTGGCTCTTCGGTTGTTCCATGCCCCACTGGCGGTGGAGATAGACGCGCGCCGCGAGCGCGTGCGGGATCGAAATCGCACGCATTCCAAGATTCCGGACGTGCCTAAATTTACTGTAATAAATGTAGCGTTACTATCGACACGGGTACTTGCGCGAGTGGCGCTTCCCTGCGATAGTGGACGGAGTGTCCTACCAACGTTATCAGGGATGGCCTCTGTGACCAAAACTCCAACGAAAAAATCCCCCAAGCGAGAGAAAACTAATTTTGGCAAAGACAAGCGGCGCAAACATCACCATTATTTGGTGACCGTTTACTACGCAGACGGAGAAAAGTTTGGCCGCGTGTACACCGACAAAGACAAAGCGGATCGCTTTGCCGATCGGCAAAAGCGTTCGCCCGTAGTGAAATCCGCGCGCGTTACGATGGTATCTTGAAGCCGGCGCACCCGGCTGGGTCGCTGACGAAAAGCAAGCCACGGAAGGCTTGTGGCTGCCGTGCGGGCATGTTATAAAATGAATTGTCGTTGAGCGGCCTTAGTATAGTGGTAGTACGGAACCTTGCCAAGGTTCAGGTGTCGGTTCGATTCCGATAGGCCGCTCCATAATTTCAACTACTTACAGCGACTCCATCTTCAGCGCGGGACCATAAAGGACCAATTGCTGTTTCTGCTGCTGGCTGAATCAATCCAACCAACTTCAGATGTGCTGCCCGTTTAACCGGGGTCAGAGCCTGCGCGTACACGTCCAGCGTCAATCTGCTGCTTGCGTGCCGCATCAGTTCCTGGACCGTCTTCACGTCTTCACCGCCGCCTTTCAGGAGCGTTGCGAACGTTCTGCGGAAGGAATGCCATCCTAGTGCCTTGGTGATGCCTACGCGCTTCGCAGCGGGATGCACGTAGCACTTTAGCGGCGTCTCTGGCCAGTACGGTTGTTTGCCGTCCATATCCGGGCTAGCAAACACCCAGTCACCCATCTGCCGGTACGGTGCCTGTCTGCTCCAATCCTGCAGAGCGTCGAGCAGTGCGCCATCCATAGGCACGGGCTTCTGGGAAGCCTCTGTCTTCATGTCGCCAACATGCTGATGAACTACTGCTCTGCTGAGCCGGATTTCACCAGCGGCGAAGTCAACGTCAGACCACTTCAACCCCAGGGCTTCAGATACCCTTAATCCCGTGGCAGCAGTCAGAAAGACTAAGGCACGCGCCGGGTTCTCAAGCTCTGCCAGCAACTTCTTCAGTTCATCCAGCTCCAGGACGTCGGGCAACTTCTCACGCTTCGCACTCTGGCGCACGAGCGTCATAGGATTCGTCGCAATCCACTCGTGGCGGCCGGCATGGGCAAAGATGACGTGCATAGTGTTTCTGATCTTCGCCTTTGTCGCGTTCGCAAGTGGCAGGCTGTGAAGCCAGCCTTCCACTTCCACTGTGCGCACGTCTGAAAGCCTGTGTTCGCCCCACTTCGGAAGAACCCAAGTCTTCAGTGACGTCTGGAAGGTTCGTTGTGTTGAGAAGGCCTTGCTTGGCAATTCGTTCTCTTCATAGTGCTTGACCAATTGCCTTAAGGTCACGGGCACTGCGGGATTGACCGCGTTGATCGTGGAGCGAAATGTTTCAACGGCACGTTTTGCCGCTGTCTTGGTTGGGAACTGTTCGATGGTACCCACAACCACCTTCCGGTAGACCCTTCCTTCCGTTGCGTTCTCGCGCCAACGGAAGATCCAGACTGCGGGGCCGGCCTTCCGCACTTCGCGTGACAAACTTCCTGACTGATAACGTTGCCGTGTGAATTTCACTGAGTTTTCTCCTGTGTGAAATCCACGCGGTCAGCGGGTTGGCAATTTGAATTTATCCGAGATTGCAGCCATGCGTCCAGCTCTGATACACGAAAATACCAGTGGCCGCCAATTTGGTATCCGGGAAGACTTCCCGTCCGCGCGTAGCGCTGCAGGGTCTTGACGTGAATGTTGCCCAGCAATTTCGCCGCTTCGGGACTGCCGATCAAGGTTTCGAAGGCAGGCTTGGATTCTTGTGAAGGTTTGAGTGTAGATACTTGGGCCGAGCGCTCAGCACGGGCCCTGCCTTCTCCGCCTGTGGCCGCGTGTTGTGACGCGGCATGGAGAAGGCTTTTGCTACCTTCCGCGAGTGCGTCGGCTAGAAGGGAATCTTCCGCTGCGTCTGAGTTCTCCTCCTCAATACAAATTGCATTCGAGCGAGCATTTTCTACAAAGCGCGGGGCATGCTGTCTTGGGGACGCTGTGTTCTCGCGCGCACCGAATTGGGTTGGACGGGACTTCATGTTTGTTAGACGGCCTTCGCAAGAACGTCTCCTTTAGCTTTTCCATTGTTGTGGTTGTTTGCGTGTTCGTCTGCCCAGCGTCTAAAGTCGTCGTCCTTGCGGAACAACAGCTTCAGGGCTTCCGTGATCACGTAAGACGGCGAAGCATCGATGAACTCAGCATAGAGCTCCAGTTGAGTTTTTACCGATTCTTCGACACGCGCTTGGATGGCGACTGCTTTGGGCTGTTTTGGTGGTGACTTCAAAATAGACAACGGACTTCTCCTTTCGTGTTCATACAAGATGTCAGACATCCTGTCTGACAAATTCTCGGGTCCGTATATGCAAGCGCGCAAAACGCGGCCCCGAAGTTTCTGTGAGGGCGGGAGCGACCACACGGCAACCGTGACGCACCGTGCGTCAAAGGGTGGGGTCGCTCCCGCCTCAGGCGCGGTCTGGGCCGCGCACAATTTCGTTCTTCGGGACGATTCATGTGATTGATTTCCGTAATCTTGTACTCGATCGAGGGTGAAGTAGGAGGTGAGGTTGCGGTGAAGTAGGAGGGTGAAGCCTACTTCACCGGAACTTGAGATTTTGACGGCCAGGAGCGAGGCTGCTTCGCCCTTGACGAAAAAACATGCGCACCGGCATACAGCAACGGGCGGGGGCGACCCGGAGAAAACTTTTGGGCGGATTGACCGCCAAAAAGTGGGGTCGCTCCCCGCCTGATTTGCCCTCTCTTGCGCGGTAACTTTCGCAGAGGTGGTGGTTGGAAAACGCTTCAGAATGAATTCAATGGGCCGAGCGTTAGGTGAAGAAGTGGCAGTTCTGAAAGTGCAGAGGGTAATTCTTACCGTCTTCACCTTATTCATCCGTTCCCTACACATGTTTCGTCTAAGAATTCGGGGACACACGCGGGCAAAACATCGGAAGGAATCTTCGTGGGCTGGAGCGACCCGAGGATCGATTTGGCCACGGAACCGTGCGCAAAATTGGGGTCGCTCCAGCCCAACACAGGGTTTTGCCCGCGTCCAAATTGATCGTCGCGCCGTGCGCAACCTCTTGTTCCTTGGGCATTTGCTCGATCGCCGAGGTGAACGCGAGGGTGACGGATCGGGTGATCTGTGTCTTTCATGCACCCGTCACCTTCCCGCGCTGCAGAGAGCGGTACAACCCTTTTGACATCGTCGAGTCCTCTACTATTAAAGAGGCCTTGAAAATGGAAAAAGTAAGAAAAAATCTTGCGCGTGACCTACTGGAAGCTGTAGTAAGTATCTTCATCGCAGAAAGTCCACCAGTCCCCCTACTTACTAGGGAACATCCAGCAGGGAAAAAGTGAGAAGAAACTTTAATCTCTCAGGGATCCCGAGTCGCCCGGGGGAAGTGCGGCCACAGCCCCCTACTTATTAAAGGAACATCGAGAAGGGAAAAAGTAAGAAAAATCTTAATCCCCCGGAAAAGTCCAAGCTGGCGGAGAGTTCCCGATCACCGCCCCATACTTATTTAAGGAACATCCAGAAGGGAAAAAAGGAGAAAAAATATTGGTACTAGTACATTTTTCTGAAAGTCGCCTGGAGGAATGTGCCCACAGAGGAGCGGAGAGAACAGGAGACTAAATCCGGTAGTCTGCATCGTCCGAGTCTTGAGAACTCCTCGAACGAAATGCATTGATAACCGTTTCAACGCCAGGGTCCGCCGGGCTTCCACGTCTTCGTGAACGAATGTCCTTCTTGGACGGTCCGGACTGGGAGAGCGAGAAAGTTTCGGATGGTTTCCATCACCGCCTTGAATTCAGCCTTCTCGACGTAGGACTTGTTCTTCGCGCAAAACGCGGTCCATTGCCGTTTCTTGTTTACGTCGTCACAAAACTCGGACGTGAAGGCGACGGGCAGACCTGCCATCGGAAGGTCAGTCCCACGTTTTTGAAAGGTGTTTTGAATCGCCTGGGCGAGAGTTTTTCCTTCGAACGCGAACGCGCGGGACAGAACCTCCAGATCGTAGAAATCCTTCATGCGGGTATTGGCGATTCCGAGTTTCACAAGTGCTTCGAGTTTTTCGGCAACGACCGTTTCCTTCGGATAGGCAAGCAAACGCGGGCAAGGGAATTCCAGGAGCGTGGGATAGTCGGTCTCGGAAGGTGGTGGTGTGACGATGTCGCCGAAGCCGATGTCAATCTGAATGGGAATCTTTGCGCGTTCGAGATACGCAACCAAGGTCACCCGGACGCCTTCGTAGTCTGCATCCTCGGATATGCGTTCCGCTTCGACGGTCTCAACATCGAAGCGCAGGCCGTCCTCGTCGACTTCCAAAACGCAGAGTTCCCGAAAAATATGGGCGAAGCGCTCCGGGGAGTTGTCACCGCGAGCGAGGAAATCGGCATCCCGTGTCGGACGATAGCGTTGTTCCGTCCACAGCTCAAAGAGCAGCGCGCCTTTCAGAATGAAATCGTCGCGGTGACGGGAGCGGCTCAGCCGGAAGAGAATACGTTCGAGCCCGTACTTGACGAGGATCAGTCCGAAATCCACGTTGCGCTTGCGCGCTAGGTTCGCGAGCTTCTGGCGGACGGAAGCGGGGAGGTTCTTTGGGGCCGGTTTGGCCAACTAGAGTGACTCCATATAAGGGCGCATGACGTTGGCGACGCGGCAGACTTTGGCGGCGGCAGCGAGCTCGTCAATCGAGGCTTTCTTCTGCTGGCGACATTCCTTGAGGGCTTCTATGGCGACATCGAGGCCAACCTTGCTGCGAAATTTGAAGCAGTCGGCCACCGACTTTGCCGGGGAAAAAACGCGAAGCGTTGCGCCGGAAATAGAATATTCTTTCATGCCAAAGTGAAGGGCAGGCCCGGACATGCGCATGAGTCGAACGGGAGGAGAGGAAATTTTGGGAGCCCAGGCTTTGTGACCGATCGCCATCCAGACCTCGTGGGGAGACTGGGTGGTGAAGTTGTGAAACCGGAGCGCAGAGAGCAGGCAGACAATTCCCTTGGGGATTTGGTAAGCCGCCTCGATGAGGGAGGTGTTCTCGGTTCCGGAGAAATCCCGAGAGGAATAGAGCCCGCGGCCGACCTTTTCCAGGTCCCCTTGGCGCGCCAGCCGCGGGAGATACGTTCGGGGAATGCCGAGTTCCCTGGCATCTTTGGCCCTTACGATCTGGCGTTTCGAGACCAGCTTGCGGAGCTTTTCGGCTTTTGAGTTTTGCATGATGCCCTCTGGAACAGTGTACCAAATCCTCGGCAGATGTAAATAAGTGCCTAGAGTATGTAACATAGGGTCTCTCGATTAGTGCGAACGTGAGTACAACAGGCTACGGAACCGGTTGTGGTTTCCGCACGCGTTGCTTCGAGACGGTTTGTGGACCATGTGAATGTACCGTGTACGTTGGCCACTTCATGCCGGTGGATGGTCGATTATCGCCAACGTTGGAACGCCCCTCCAACGAAACTAGCTAACTTCCGCGATAACGAGGGACACGTCGTCGGCAAGGGGAGCGTGGCTCCAGGCAGCTACGCCGTCGAGGATTACCCTCTGCATTTCCGCCAGTGGCAGCGTCGCCGATTTGTGAACCAAGTCTTTCAGACCCTCCACGCCGAGCATGTCATCGAAACTGTTAAAAACCTCGGTGAGTCCATCCGTGTAGAGAACTAGGCGGTCGCCAGGCTCAAGATCAAATTCTTCCGGCAGCGCGGACGGCGCGGTTTCGGATAGGCAACCAAGGATACCGTTTCGCGATTCAAGCGAACGGAGAGTTCCATTTGAGACGAGTATTGCAGGCGGCTGGCCTGCGGCAGAAAAACTTGCTCGACGTCCATCCTCACTGAAACGGGCCGCGGTCATCGTGAAGAAAAAGCCGTCGATCGGGATTCGCGTGTGTACGAAATGATGAATCTCCCGCAGTAAAACTCCTGGTTCGGTTTTGCGTCCTAGTGCGTGCAGAGTTTCGGAATAAATGCGGTTGGCCATTAACGCCGAACCGACGCCATGTCCGGAAACGTCGGATAGAACAATGCTGAGAGAATCATCGCCTTGCGGGAAAACTACGCCAAAGTCCCCGCCAATGGTGCGGGCTGGGCTGTAGTACGCCTCCACGGCGACGTTTTTCCAAATTAGGCTATGCGGTACAAGGGATTGCTGCACATATGCCGCGAGGGCGAGTTCGGCATCCATTTCATCTTGCCGTTTTTGAAGGAGTGAGTTCGACTCGCGAAGCTGCTCCTCGATTCCCTTTTGCGCGCTGATATCGGTCACGGTAAGTAAGACGTAGTCCTGCTTGTCGGGACCCTGAATGACCCGTCCACTGAAGATTGCCGGGATCTTGCCACCGTCTTTACGGGGAAAGTAGAACTCGGTTCGGTTGCGGCCGTAACGGAGGCCCGATTCGTGTTGCCGTTTGATAGAGGGAAGGTCTTCGCTGGGGAAAATCGCATCGGGCGTGCGGCCCTGAATCTCCTCACGGTCGAAGTGTCCCATACGCGTAAGCGCTTCGTTTGCAAAGATCACTCGAAGCTCGATCATCCAAGACGACTACACCTTCATTAAGCTCTTCCAGGATCGTCTCCATCTCGCGAAGCCAATCTGGAGTTTCGATGGTGGTGTTAGGCATAGTTTTGTTCATTAGCATAGCGATTCCCCTTCAGGGCTACCGGATCGTTTGCGTGGCCCAGTTTTCGAGAGTGCCGTGGGTCGCGGTCCATCAACCGTGTGATCGTGGCGAACAGAAGACAGACCGATACTCCACACATCAGCACTCCCGCCATGCTCTCAAGAGGCCCTAAGAGCCTCCACTTGCTAGGAAGAGTCACATCGCCGTAACCGACGGTGGCATAGCTGCTCGAGGAGAAGTAAAAAGCGAGTTCCCACGAAGGAAAGCATTGCAACCGGTAGAAACTCGCCCACAGAAGGATTACGAGCCCATGGAGAATAATGATTGCGATCGTCGATTTCACTACCAGGACGGCCGAGCGAACCGGACCAAATCCTTGGGCGCCCTTGGCTGTAACGCCCCGTAGCCACTCAACGAGCGCCGCAACCCCAGCACACTGCAAACAGAGTGTGAGGACTAACAGAAGAGCGGCGGCAGAGGCTTGAGGTATGAGTGTCATTTTCATTGCTTTCAGGCTGTTTGCGGAACGGCTTTAGCCGCTTCAAGAACTTCGTCATGCATGGCGGACTCCTTCGCTTCCCAGCGAATGATCTTCAGGTCGAGCACGAATATGCTGTAAAGGACCGGCACCAAGAGCAGAGTGATAAAGGTAGCGACGCCAAGTCCACCGATCTGCGCGTAACAAAGAGGCTGCCACAGCGGACCGCCTTCGAGAGCAAGCGGGAAAAGAGCCAGGATCGTTGCCCCCACTGTGATCATTACAGGGCGAATTCGCTGGATGCCCGCATCGGCCAGCGCTTGGACCAGTGGCTCGCCCTTTGCGTGCATTTCCTCGATGAAGTCGAACAGCACGATGACGTGGCTGACAATCACGCCTATCAGGCTGGCGATGCCGAGAAAAGCCATGAACCCGAACGGCGTATGCATGATCGCGAGGGCGATCAGAGAGCCGACCACGCCATAAGGAGCAGCAGCGAATACCAAAAGAGGTTTGACGGCGTTATTGAATTGAACGAGCAAGGCCAAGTAAATCCCAATCAAAGAAATCAGCAGAACGATTTTGAGATTTGCGAAGCCGTCTAATTGCTTGGCCCTTTCACCACCAATCCGCAGCTGATATCCGGGCGGAAGATTTTTCTGGAACTCCTGCAATTTCGGAATAATCGGATCGATTACTTCCGATGCGAGAACTCCAGGCTGTGGATAACACAAGATGGAAATGGTGCGAAAGTGTTCTCGCCGCGCGATACGACCGGTTTGCAGGAGGTGCTCCAAATTTGCGACCGACAGTAGAGGCACGCGGTTATTCGTCTGTGAGCTGTAAACATAAAGGTTCTTGATGTCGGCAAGCTGACCGCGCTCCTGCATGCGAAGGCGCGCCACAACAGGAATGTTCTTGTTCCCTTCCTTGAACACGCCTACTTGGGTTCCACTTATTGCTGCCGCTGACGCGCTTGCGACATCGGCGTTGGTGATGCCCACGACGTTCGCGCGGTCAGGGTCGATTTGAACCTGCAGCTGAAGATTGTCCGGAAACCAGTCATCCCGAAGAACGGAAATGCCCGGGGCCTGGGCCACGATCTCCTGGGCTTGGCGAGCGATCGTTCGCAACGTACGGATATCGTCAGCTTCGTTTTTCGCGTCCACGTCCGCCTGGCCGGAGATCATCAGCTCTACGGGATTCTCGACCGGGTTTGTTTGCAGCTGCCGCACAGTGATCCATGCGCCTGGGATCTGCTTTGCAAGGGCGTCCTGTATCGGGCGTTTCAGCTTCGGAGTGGCTTCCTTGTCCGTTACTTCAACAATGATTTGCGCGTAGTTCGTTTGCGGCATTTCCGGTGAGACGGAAAACCAGAAACGCGGTCCGCCGCCGCCCGTAAAGGTTGTCAGCGACTTGAGAAGATGGCCACGCTCGTCCTTCGATCCAAGCTCGGGCGAAGTTTCGATCACTTTCCGAACCACTTCTTCAGCCTGGACTGCGGCATCGCTGGTTGCACTCAAAGGCGCGTCATTTGGCAGCCAAACGTCCAGATAAAACCAATACTGAACATCCTCAGGGAAGAATTGAGTCTTCAAGCGAGAACCGAAAAGTCCTCCACCGATGAGAAAAACAAGAGATCCGGCAAGAACAGCCCAACGATGTTTTATGGCTCTTTGGACAAGCCGGTTGTAGAAACCGTAGAAGCCTCGTTCGCGTCTTTCCTCGATGGTAGGTTCTGGCTTTGCCGGGGCACGTTGAATGTAGTAGCCCAAGAATGGGACGAACGTCATTGCAACGAATAGCGCGGACAGTAGCGAGGCCGTCATGACGATCGGCAGACTCTTCAAGAACTCGCCGGTATTTCCGGTCAGCATCAGGAACGGCAGGTACGCAATGATGTTCGTAATCGTCGCGTAGAAAATCGCAGTCGCAAGCTTGGTTGGACCGAGCCAGGAAGCAATCTTGCGGGGCGAGCCTTCCGCCAGCTCGCGCTTGATGCCGTCTCCCGCCACCACCGGCACGTCCACGAGAAGCCCCAAAGCGATGATGAGTGTTGCAATCGAAACCTGCTGAAGATCAATTCCCAGCACATAAACGATTCCGAATGTCATCGCCAGCGTAATTGGTATGGCCAGTGCCATGATCAGCGCGAGGCGCCACTCCCAGAAGCCGAGCAGCGCAATAATCACGACGAGGATATGGCTTCCACGAGTGCCCGGATAAAAAGATGGATGTTCTCCTTAACCTGAAGCGGTTGATCCGACGTGTGCGCCAAAATGAGGTCCGCAGGAAGAATTTGATGAAGCTGCGAAAGCTTCGAGTTCACCGACTCACCGAAGCTCGCGATTTGCTTTTCTGTCGCGCATGTAGACTGCCAACGTAACGGCGCGGCTGCGCTGCCAACGCCCACTCTTGTCCTGCCAGGTGTAGTAGTTCAGATATTGTGCAGGGGCTTGATAGCCGCGGCTAATCTGGACGAGATCTCGCAGATACACCGGGGCACCTTCTGATGTAGTCGAAACCGCGAGATCACCAATGCTCTTCGCCGTATCGAATTTTCCCGAAGGGATAAGCGCGACTTTGCGGTCGGCCGTTTCTATATTTCCCCCAGGCGCAATAATGTTCCGGGCGGATAGTACTTTGGATAGATCGGCGGGGCGCAATCCATAAGCTGCAAGCCGATCCTGCGAATAGTCTAAATAGACGGCTTGCGGCAAAACACCCCGGGTCTCGACTTTCGAGACCTCGGTAGCGCCCTGAAGCGTACGGCCGATCAAGTCGGAAAAGTTATCGAGGTCGGCGTAACTGTATTTGTCGCCGGCAACGCTGGCCAGTTTCTCTCTTGTTTCGCTGGGATCGCGGATGATCGCCAGCTCCCATGCATCCGGATGCAGCTCGGATCGTTTCAGTCGGTCCGACAGAAAACGTTGGATGAAGGCCCGAATCGCACTGTCATCGGCTTCGGAAATTCCATCTAAACCGATAAAACCACTACCCTGAACGATTTCCGAATCTCGAATAATCCCAGCACTCTGGGCTTCCTGTTGAAATAAATATCCGGCGTCCAGAACTTCCCGCGCCGAAATGGATTGTGGAAACGAATCCACGATCGTGACGTGCTGGCCCGTTCTATTCTGCTGTTTTGAACTACGGGCTTTGCGAAGTGCCGCTTCAACGGAATTGGCGCGGGCTGCTATTTCAATGTCGTCCGCTTTCGGGCTCGCAACCGTTAGCATCAACGCGGCGGTGTCTCCGAAATCACTTTGGAAAACGATAGGGCCCGCGCCTTGCGGTAATTGAGCATTAAGCGCATTCAGCTTGAGATTGATGTCGCTGAATTGGCGCTTCGTATCCTTCACACTCTCATCCAGCTGTAGGTACACAAACGAATAGCCGGGGAGAGAGATGGATTTGACGCCATAGTCTGCGTCCGTTCCGGGATGAATCGTTTTGTTCTCCGCGGCAACGTCTTCAATGCGCCGGGTAACGAACTGCTCGACCTGCTCTGCTGTCGCTCCGGGCCAAGGACAAGCCGCCACGGCGACGCGCACGGGGATTTCCGGGTCTTTTCGCTGCGGCATGGATGTGTAACCGAACCAGCCCCAAACGAGCACCCCAACGAGCATCATCCAGGAAATGTGTGGATGCTCAACAAAGAACCGAGTGATATTGCGACGATTGCTGATGTCTTGATTTTTTTCGTGTGCCATTTTTCTATGCCTCTATCGGAGAACTTGAACTAAATCGCCATCCTTCAAATCGGCGACTCCAACTACGACGATCTTTTCCCCTGGTTTCACACCTTCCACTGCTACGTCACTCTCGTGGGTCTCACCTAACGTCACCGCTCGCAAATGTGCGGTCCATTTGCCGCTCACTTCGCTGGCGACGAAAACGCCATAGCGCCCAGATGCGGACGGGTCAGCGACAACAGCTGCCAAAGGCACGGAAGGTGCCGGAGCCTTTTCAACGCCGGAGAGAGTGAGCGAAGCAATCATTCCCGGCTTCAAATAACTCTTGGGATTGGGGACGGTCACTTCGACTGCGAAAACACGATTTTTCTCGTCCGCACCCGCGGCAATACTTGTCACCTTGCCTTTGTACTGTTTCGGGTCGTCTTGCAAGTGAATGTTGAATTCCTGGCCCAGGCGGAGTTGCTTAACGGCGTACTCTGGAACACCGAAACTCACTTTGACCGCGCTGGTGTCAGCGATCGTGAACGCGACAGTTCCGGGCGACGCCAGATTTCCGAGTTCGATATTGCGAGCCAGGATAAAGCCGGAAAAGGGCGCGCCCAAATCCGCGTCGGCCAAAGCCAACTGCGACTGTCGCAAGCTGGCCTTTGCCTGGTCCACAGCACCTCGGCTTGAATCGAATCGCGCTTGAGTTTGGTCAAACTCCGGCTTCGTCAGGCTGTGCGTGGAGTAAAGCGCCTTAGCGCGTTCGTAATCCTGAGAAGCTTGGAGATGTTGCGCCTCGGCCTGCGTTACGGCCGCTGCGGCCTGGTCAAGCTGGTTTTTCAAATCCTGGTGGCGAATCTGTGCCAGCAATGCGCCGCGAGCAACATAGTCGCCTGCTCCAATCTCACGGCGTCTTCCATCTGCGCCCATGACCTGTTTGATCTCGGTGACGTATCCCGAGGACTTGAAGGACAACGCCGCCTGCGCCAGCGGCAACACCGAAGCCGAGTAGCGTAGGCTTTCTGAAGAAGAGTTGAGCGCAACATCCACTACGCGGACAGGCGTTGGAGATTTCGCCGCTACCTGCGTCGGTTGCTGGCATCCGCTTGCCCCTGCGATTAGCGCCAATAGTGCGGCGGCTGCTTTCCATAGTCCTATGCTTGATTTGTTTTTCATGTCTTTACTCCACTCCTATCGCTTTTTCGAAGTTGGCCCGTGCCGTCCAAAATCCCGCAAGTGCTTGCTGGTACTGCGCCTCTGCCTGCGACACCGCGGCTTGTTGCTGCGAAAGATCGGACAGAAGTGCTGCTTTCTGGTTGTAGCGGTTTGTCACTTCGCCGAGCTTCGTCTGTTCTGCCTCACGCTGATCCGTTAGGGCGTCCAGCAGGATGCGTGCTTCCCCCAGCTTGCGAAACTTTTCTTCAACATCCAGCAGAACGCGCTGTTCAATGTCGCGTTCCGTTGTTGCCTTCTGCTCTGTCGTAGCCTTCAGTTCTGCGATCCGGTGTTTCTTGTATCCCCAATCGAAGGGCTGCCATTGAAGGGCGAATCCGACAGTGCCGGCGCTCTGCGGAAGGAAATTGACGTTTTGGAATCCGAGGTAGCTGACCTGAAAACTCAGATCAGGAATGTATTTCGCATGCTCGCGACGCACATCCAGTTCGGCAATCTTGGTCTGTATCCGGGCGCCACGCAGTTCGGGCCGCTGTTCGAGTGCCTGCTTTCGAGCCGTATCCAGATCCCATTCAACAAGCTCGCCGAACGGGAGCATTTCCACCGAGAAAGGGGTGCGTAGCTCGCGTCCCAGAAGACGATTCAGGTTCTGCTTCTGTAACTCAAAGGAGTCTTCGGCAAGGAGCAACTGGTAGCGCTGTTGTTTTAGCTTGGCCTTTACGGTGAGCGATTCGGAGAGCAGCACGGTTTCCTGTCCGAGCCGCTGTTCCGTTAACGTGGACAGCTCGCTCAGCGACCGAACAGCTGCTCTTGCACTGGTGACTTGCGCCTGTAGCTCCGCCACTTGGTAGTAGGCTTCCTTCACCTGTCGCACTGTGTCTTGACTCTGGGCGCGCACTCCTTCCTTGGCGAGGTCGATTCCGAGTCGGGCCTGCTTGACAGCAAGATTTACTTTGAAAAGTTGTGTGAGCGGTTGTGCCGCGGAGGCATTCACGAACGCGCCGAACCGCACCGGTGAGTGAATGTTGGAATCGGTCGCTGGGATAGGACCAGTGGCTGGGTAGGTGCCGAAGCTGCCAGCGGGAACTCTAAAATTCAGCGGCTGCAGCGGCGCTCCTGCAAGAACGTTCGCATCCAGCTTCGGGAGGTAATTTGTTTTGGCCTGCGCGACTGTCTCTTGCGCCTTGATAATTTCAATTTTGCTGATGTGGATGTCTCGGTTAGTGCCGCTTGCAATCCGGATCGCTTCGTCCAAGGTCAATAGCGGCGCAGTAGTGGTAGCAGGCATCCGGCGTCTGTGCCCAACCAACCGAAAGGAGGGTGAGCTGGAGGCACAGAATCAGAGCCACGCGGGATAAAGATACCTTTAGGGTCCGACGTTCTGTCGGGCCCTGTGTGTGTTTTTTGGTCAGTGGATTCATTTTGCGTTCCCCGCTGTGAGTAATGCAGCGACCATGCCAATCTGCACAGCTCGCAAGTTGTTGGATCTAATAGGGGCCGACGCATCCCAGCCAGGTTCGGCGTGCCCGAATGCGGGCAATGCTGCCGCGTGAGCGATGGTCGCAGGCACAATCGCAGACCTCGTCCGATTCTGTTCAGAACCGGCACACAACAGTCGCAAGGCTGATCTGCTGCAGAAGGTGGGAACTGTTGACTGGCTAGATTGCCGCTGCCTGCCGCCTCGAAAAAATAGTTAGCAGCTTGGCCTTATTGCTTTTGGAAAAGGACATACCGTGCCCACATCGGGGCTTCGCCCGCATGAGGGCAGGTTCCATCCGAACGCATTCCGCAATATCTATTGATTCGAATAACTTACCCCGGCCGCCTTCTGGCACGAGACCTGCTATTTCATTGGACGATAGTTCGTAGGGGAACGCCCGTTGAAACGGGCATGGCCGGTGATTTTTCCGGCTACTCACATACTAAGGAGGCGGGATGCTCCGCGTAGAAATATGCGATTCGGCTGAGACTTTGATCCTAAGGCTGGAAGGCCGATTCACCGGTGATGATGCTGAACACACTCGCACGTTGGCAGCGCGCTTCGCCGCGCGCGGAAAGCTGCTCGTCGATCTGACGGAGGTCGTATTCATCGACGCGGTGGGGGAAGAAGTGCTGTCTTTCCTTGGCCAGCTCGGAGCCGAGTTCGTCACCCCCAATTCTTACGTGCTCGATGTGTGCGAGCGTCTGAATTTGCGTGTGGCTCCGAATGGCAGCTCGCATCTGAGCGCGTTAGGGGAGCCTCCCGCAAACGGCGACCAATCTGGTGCTAACAGATCCAAGCCTCGGAAAAGGTAACTACATCGGAGCCTGAATATGACGTCCACCGAAAAACTTGATACGCATCGCAAAGCGCTGACTGTAAATCTCGACGCTTCCACATTCGGTTCATTTGCCGAAATCGGTGCCGGGCAGGAAGTTGTTCGTTGGTTCCTTTTCGTCGGCGGTGCCTCTGGAACCGTTGCCAAAAGCATTTCCGCCTACGACAAGGAGGTCAGCGACAGTCTCTACGGGACCGGTTCACGCTATGTCTCCAGGGAGCGGCTGGAAGCCATGCTGGAAACCGAGTGGACTCAGTTGCTCGGCCAGTTAGACAAGACTCGCGGCAAAGACAAGCGGTTCTTCTCTTTTGTCGATACTGTGTCCGCGCGAAATTACGCCGGAACAAACGACGCCCATGGCTGGCTTGGACTTCGGTTCCAGTCGCGTCCTGGCGGAGAACCTAGCGACATTCTCCTGCACATCAACATGCGGGACTCTTCCAACGTTCTCCAGCAGGAAGCAATCGGTATGCTGGGCGTCAATCTCCTCTACGCTGCTTTCTATCAGTTTCAGACAAAGGAATCGTTTTTCGAAGGACTCGCTCAGGATGTCGTGAGGGAACGGATAGAGATTGATTGCGTCGATTTTCGCGGGCCTGCTTTTGCGAGTTGGGATCGCCCCACGCTCCTAGCTTATCTGGTGCATGCGGGACTTGCCGAGGCTGTGTGCTTTTCGCCTTCGGGCGAAGCTCTGCCTCCCAACGAATTTCTGCACAACAAAGCTGTTGTGCTGGCACCGGGATACTTCGGCCATGTGGATCCCGTTCATGCGCAAATTCATACGCAAATGCTGGCGGCGGGCATTCAAGAGCTTCGTAGGGAATTGGGAGAATCCACTTCTGCTCCTATCGGCTGCTTTTGCGTGTCAGCGGGTCCAATCACAGCACAAGAGTCAGCCCCAGAAATCTCCGACCTGCTGACTCGGATTAATGCACTTCTGGCACAAGACGGCTATGTCCTCTTATTCCGCGAACGCGAGCTATACAACATGACGGCGCTCGTGAATCGCTATACAAAAGCTCCGTTGCGTTTTATCGTCGGACTTTCGCTTTTGATCCGGGCCTTCGATGATCCCTATTTCAATCTCGAAGGCAGGCTTCTTGAAGCCCTCGCACGTCTCCTGGCTCAGAACGTACGCATCTATGCTTATCCGATGACTGCAATAGATCTACAGCAAGCGATCAAAGTCTTTTCAGCTATCGACTTGGAATGGAATGAAACGAGAGGTTGGGTCTCCGCTGAACATCTGCGTTTCATGCCTCCTCTCGAACACCTTTACGCCTATCTTCTCGCAAGTAGTTTTCTGGTTCCCATTCGCGTTCCAGCAGAATCCCCGGACGATGCGAACCACTCCGCTCCAATAAGAGAGGATGAACCAGCGGTTGGTGAGGTGTGCGGTGCCTAACTTCCGCTATCTCCCTCGATTTCTTTTCCGGTCATTCGTTCTGGTCCTTGGGCTCAGCCTATTGGGCTACATGCTACATCGAGCCGGTCCCGGGGCCGTTTGGAAGCAAGTCCAGGCAGTCGGCTGGGGCCTGGTTTTGATCATTATCCTGGGGGGCCTTTCTCAGCTGATTAAGACATGGGCCTGGCGACAGACGTTTGCATGCGATATCAGCGCCCTTTCCTGGTCGCGCAGTCTTGGAGCGCAGCTGGTCTCTGATGCTGTCGGGCAACTTGGTTTTGCCGGAAAGCTAGTTGGGGAGGGGCTGCGCATTTCCATGCTTGGTTGTGCTGTGCCACTAGCGAATGGAATATCGTCTTCCGCGATTGATGGAGGACTGCATGCCTTCACAGCGGTAGTGGTCACGGTATTGGGGATTACCGCGACTCTGTTGCTCGCTCCTCTTGATGGTCGCTGGCGAATTTACGCATTGCTGCTCACTGCCGTTCTCATTGCAATAGTGGCCATTTTAGCTGTGGCTGTCGCACGTGGGTGGCAGCTGATGGGAAACGCCGCTAGAGCGATTGGGCGATTGCCTCGGCTTCACAAGATAGTCAACAGCAAGCTGTCGATCATTGATTCAGCCGAACACAACCTTCTCACATTTTATCGCGAAGAGCCTGTCGCATTCTATGCGAGCTTGATGCTCAATCTCCTATGGCACGCGATGGCAGTCCTGGAGGTGTACCTCATCCTGAGATTCATGGGAGCAGATGTCGGCCTGGTCAGCGCAATTGCGCTGGAAGGTTTGACCAAGGTGATCAACCTTGTTGGCGCGCTGAGTCCGGGTAACCTCGGGACCTACGAAGGTGGGAATATGCTCATTGCGAATATGTTTGGTGTGACAGGCACCGCAGGATTGACGTTGGCTTTGTGCCGGCGGGCGCGGGCCATCTTCTGGGCAGCAGTCGGGGCCACCTGCATGACAGTGATGAAGAGAGGCAGGTCGACAAAGCACAATGGAGGTAAAAGGCAATGATAAGGACCAGATTTTGCATAGCGCTTGTGGTCCCGTTGCTGCTGATGGCACCTGTCATTGAAGCCCAGCGCTCGGACGAGCCGTATAGATTCTTCCGAGAGTTTGTTGGCTTGAGTGAAGACCAGATAGGAGCGATCCGCTCAGGGAAGGCGGTTGCCAAGGTTATTGAGTCGACGCACTCCTGACGAAGTCTTCGTCTTCGGCTCGGTATACGTCGAGGCGAGTCCAGAGAGTTACCTCAAACTCGCCTCGGACGTAGACGCGTTGCGCAAGCTCCCAGGCTATCTGGCAATTCAAAGCTTCAGTGATCCGCCACAACTTTCGGACCTAGAGGGTTTCGCCCTTGAAAGGCAAGACATCGACGAACTGAAAAACTGCAGGGTGGGGCATTGCGAGGTTCAACTGCCAACCGAGGCGATGGAGGGCTTTAAGCAGTCCATAGACTGGTCCGCGCCCGACGTCGCCAACAGGGTGAATCATCTGGCCCGTCAGATGGCGTTGCAAGCGCTTCTCAATTACATGAATGGGGGCAATGCGGCCCTGGGAGTCTATCGTGACAAAAACCATCCTGCTGCGGTGGCGGAAACCTTTGAGGCTCTGATAACACGATTAGGCGCACTTCCGGTGTACCTTCCCGAGCTCAACGAATATCTTCTCGAATATCCGAAGGCCAAGTCCGACAAAGTGCAAGCTGGCTTCTACTGGGAGGAAGTTAATTTTGGATTGAAGCCTACATTTCGGATCGTTCAGAGGGTCGTGTATCGCGGAGCAAACCCATCGGACCCTGCTTACGCATTAGCGGAGAAACAGCTCTACGCAAGTCACTACTTCGAAACGGCACTCGATCTCACGGTCTGCGTCAGAGATGCGCAACGCCCCGGCTTCTACATCATTACCGTCAAAGGGTCGAAGCAGGCCGGCCTCACCGGACTAAAAGGAAGCATCGTGCGCAAGGTGGCCGTAGACAAAGCCCGATCCTCGCTCGGACGGGTCCTCGCGACGATAAAACAGACGTTGGAATCACATCACACACAGGATGATTGATCGCCTTCCCGGTCCTGCTCACGACGGCGAGCCCGGAATCCTTATGTGCTGGAATATTCAGCGCGAGCAATGTTTAGCTTGCGCATCTTGTTTTGGAGCGTCGTTCGTTTCAGTCCGAGGCGCTCTGACGCTCCACCTTTGCCCGATATCCTTCCGGACGCAGCCTTCAACGCGTCGACAATTACCTGCCGCTCCGCTTGCTCGAATGTGGATGATGCTGACCCAATGCCACGGCTAGCCGTCCTCTTTAGCTGGTTATGGGGAACGTTCAACTCGTCCCCCTGCGTGAAAATCACGCAGCGCTCGATGAAGTTCTCAAGCTCCCGAATGTTTCCAGGCCAGTCGTGATTCACCAACGCCTCCATTGCCTCCTTCGGGACAGACTTAATGCGCTTTTGCATTTGCCGGGACAAGCGCAAAACGAAGTAATGAACTAGGAGAGGAATGTCCTCACGCCTCTCGCGAAGCGGAGGGATCTCAATCGGGCAGACATTCAATCTGTAAAAAAGGTCTTCGCGAAATTGGTTGTTGCGTATCATGACCTGCAGATCGCGGTGGGTTGCGGCAATCAAGCGAACGTCAACCCGGATAGTTTTCGTACTTCCCAAACGTTCAAACTCGCGTTCCTGCAGAGCGCGTAAGAGCTTTGGTTGCAGGTCAAGACTGATATCCCCGATTTCATCCAGGAAAAGTGTGCCGCGATCGGCCAACTCGAACCGACCTCGTTTCTGCATGAGTGCACCGGTGAACGCGCCCTTTTCATGCCCAAAGAGTTCGCTTTCCACCAGTCCGGAAGGGATGGCGGCACAGTTCAGTCGAACGAAGGTACGCTCGCGACGCGGACTGCGGTTGTGAAGGGCCCGAGCGAGCAATTCTTTTCCAGTGCCGGTGTCCCCGTGCAGTAGCACTGTCGACCCTGTGGGAGCGACAATCGCAATTTGATCTAGCACCCTGCGCAACGCGGCACTCTTGCCGACGATGTCCTCAAAGTTGTGTTCCGCGCGAATTTCCGATTCAAGGTAAAGGCGTTCCTCTTCCAGGCGAGCTGCCGATGCGTTCAGTCGGCCGTACGCAAGAGCATTATCTAGCGCGAGGGAGATCTGAATACTAATCTGCGTTAACAAATCCAAGTCTTCCTGCCCGAAAGCGTTTGGCTTCCGGCTGCCGATCGCCAACAGACCCAGCGGTCCGCTCCCGGTCGCAAGCGGAGCAACGGCAACCGAGGTTATGGATTCGGCTCGCAAGTTGTCGGCAATGGTCGTCGGAAGTCGCTCGATATCGTCGACTGACAATATGTCGGACCTGCGGGCGCGAAGTTTCTCGCACTCCGTTTCAGTCAGATTCGTTGAGCCCACTTCCGCCAGCAACCCTTTGCCGTCAGGAAAATCCAGCACCACACTTTGAAGGCGATGTGAGTCCTTTTCGAGAAGCCAGAATCCCGTCAGATGATTGTCGAAATAAGAACGAATCGAAGCCGAAGCCGATCGAAAAAGATCTTCCATATTCAGTTTTGAAACGACGTGATTGTTGATTTCGAGAAGTAGCCGAAGGCGGTCGCGCTCGGTAGCAAGTTCCCGCTGATATTCTTCTGCACAATCCCTAGCTAGCGCGCATTCTAGCGCAATCGCAACGTGCGACGTCAGAGAGCGCAGTAGTTCGATATCTTCGCCCACAAACTCCTGACCCCGCTCCTTAGTCGCAACCAAAAATCCGTACTCTTGCTGGGAGGTAAACACAGGGAAAATGTAAGCGCTCCTGCCAACAGATTGGGCTGCAAACGGAGCCAACTCGGGGTGTTTCAACATTTCCTGCGATATATCAGGCAGGAAAACTGGTTTTTGTTGCTCCAGAGCATGCGCTGCCGCGCCAATCCGTGAAATTTTGGTGCCAATTCTAATTGCGGGCGCGTCCGCTTCTCGATCGAACTCGAGAAGATGCAAAGTCTCTTGACCACTGTCCAGGAGGTATAGGTCAGTGCCATGGAGGCGAACGCTGCTGGATAAAACGTCGCGCAGGCTGTGGAGGACGGCTTTTACCGTCGGTTGCTCGACCAGCGCGGCGGACACATCGAGCAAGGCTCGATATCTGCTATAGGCGGGCGCTAAGCCTTCATTGTCTTCCGGCATGCGCATCAGACTAGCACCCAAAGCACTGATCTTCCACATCGAGACACTCTCACATGGTCGGTGTCTTGAAAGCCTGCCTTTGTCAGTTTGTTATGAGCCCAAGTGATGACAGACAGGACAGATTCGGGTGATTGCGATTAGAGGTTTTCCTTCTTTTTTTGCCGGCACTAGCCACAGGAATTGCAGGTCAGGCGATTTTGTGAGCGGCGTTTAAGGCTACCGGCGATGGCTAAAGCGCTGCGGCTAGACATCCGAGGGGATCTCCTATAGCGCCTCAGTGATTCGCGTAGCTTCTTTCTCCCTTGGAACACCCGTGCTTTAACGGTGCTGAGCGAGAGATCCATGCGGCGAGCGGTCTCCCGGATGGATAATTCACCAAGTTCTCGCAACTCGATGGCCGTCCGCATTCCTGGCCTCAACTCGCCTATCGCAGTGAACAGAATTTGCAGTCCCTCTCGCTGCAAGTACTCAGCTTCGGGATCTGGACTTCGATCCGGTATCTCCAGTGCGGGTACAGTTTCATCCTCGCTGCTCAAATTGTCGACAGATACCTCGCGCAGCGCACGAGCTCTGCGCAACCACATAAGCGCTTCGTTGATGGCAATACGCGTTATCCATGTTGAGAACAAGGATTTCCCTTCGAAACTGTTCAAGTAGATAAACGCTTTTTGGAGAGCCTGCTGGACAACATCTTCAGCGTCTTCTCGAACCCGCGTGTAGCGCAACGCAAGCGCAAGAATTCTTGGCCGATGGCGCCTGACAAGCGTCTCAAATGCCTTCTCATCACCCCTCTTGGCAGCGGCCACAAGCGTCTCGTCCGTCATCGGATCACGGAAGGCAACGATGCCGGCAATCGTTGACTGCGAGACCTGTTTCTCATTCGAAGAACATGCTGGATTCATAGAGTATCCCCTCTAGCTAAGTGACAGCCACAGGCCATAGCGCACGGAGTCGCCGAAGCTGAATGCTTTGTGGTAACGCAGCACGCGATACCACCGGACCCATTTACGAGCGAATTTGAGAATCACTGACATAACGTCTCCTAAGAACCGAAATGCACTAACACCAGGCACTGCGGTTTCGTCAAGCTAATGGGCAATGTGGGTGCCAAACTTTGGCCGACGCAAGTTGTTGACATCAATGGAAGAGGCGGCACGGTTGTCATGCTGGCGGGACACACGCTGCCCGCATGCGGGCAACCTTCTCCTGGCGTGAGGAAGCTTTTGAAAGTTGTGTGGTGGCTAAAACTGTGAAATCACGCGGATTGCGCAGTCCGTTTCGTTATTTCGGTTTGGTAAGACGCGTGCCTTTCCCTCGGGGACTAACAATTTCGCACTGGTAACGTGCGACAAGGAGAGGATGAATGCAACGTATCGCGATTCTTATTTGCTTTGGCCTGATGCTTGGCATGCTGGCCAGCGCACAGGATGTGAGAACGAACTATATGCCAGGAACTGATTTTTCGAAATATCACACCTATGCATGGGTCGAGGAGGTAAAGGGCGTGCCCCGAGTAGGTGGCCAGCCCGATCAGATCTTGGACGCCCAGGTCAAGCAAGCGGTCGATTCTCAATTGGCGGCCAAGGGCTTCACCAAGGTGGTTGATGGCGGCAAAGCCGATTTACTCCTTGGGTTCCAGCTCGCTATCGATCGAGAAAAGCAGCTAAACGGCTTCGCGGACGGCTGGGGAGGATGGGGCGGCTGGGGCCCTTGGGGCGGAGGCCTCAATTCATTTTCAGCGTCCACTTCAACCATCAACATCGGGACTTTCGTCCTGGGCATGTATGACCCTGCAGCAAAGAAGCTTGTTTGGATGGGTGCTGCCCAACATGCGATTGAACCCAGCAAAAAGCAGGAGAAAAACCAGGAAAGGCTCAACAAGGGAGCGCAAAAACTGTTGAAGAACTTCCCTCCAGGACGGAATTAGACGCCTCCTTGCAAAAGGTTTGGTCTAGCTTTTAAACACTAGCCGCTGAAGAAGTAGTTCGTGAAGGATAAGGAAGGAAGATATGCGTCGAAACGCGATTCGAAGTTTGATGATGCTGGTAACCATCCTGCTGCTACCCCTGCTGGTCCTGGTAGCTCAGGAGACGAGTTCGCCCCCAATCGACGGGCAGGTGGGAGAGTTAGGAGCGATTTACGCCCAAGCTCAGGAGCAAAGCAAGAGCCCTTCAGTGCAGCCTTTTTCGTTGCGGAGTGGTGTAACGATTCGTCCTTCCGGCGATTGGGGGCCGGACCTCTACGATCGAACTCCTACGCCGTCAGTATTGTACCGCTACGCTCCACACGAGATAGGTTTCTCTGAATTCTTGAACTTGCAAAACCTCAAAGACCATTCCCTGCTCAAGCTGGCGAGCAGCAACAATCCTTTTCAGGGGCCAGATCAACGTGACCTGGATGCGCGAATGCACGAACCGCCCAGTTCCGGCCGAGGGTTGCTCAATTATCTGTCTTATTTCTTTTTCCCACCGCCGCCGCACTGCGTCGAGCAGGCGTTTGCGGACTATAGGCGTGCCACAAGCAAAAGTAAGCCCGACGAAGATGCAGACGTCAGCATACCCGCGCACTGCCAATATTTGCCGACGCTCCCCGATTTCTATTCAGTGCAACTTAGTCACGGATTGGTTTTCCGCCGCGTTTCAGGCCTGGAGAGCGTGGATTCCACTTGGGGAACTTTTTATCTGCCATCGGTGGAGCAGGTCGAAACGAACGGACTGACATTTTTTGTTTACGAGGCGCAAGGTCTGGAACAGCTCACCTTGGAGACCGTGCGGCAGTTCAATTTGCCGGAGGACTTACAGGGCGCGCAGGTGGATTTCTTTTGGGCCATCGGGGCGCCAAGTCCTTTTCCGTTTATGGTGGACCCGACGCAGAGAAATGTTCCACTTATTCATGTGGTTTACGCCGGTGCTGACCTCGGAGCGAATCAACGCCCGGTCTTTATGAAGCTCCTTCAGAACGTCACCGTTCCCGGCGTCGCCGTTCAAAGCACCACAGAATCCCTTGAAACCGAAGGGCAGGCGAAGCGACAAGGTTCTAAGAGGTAAGAACGCTCCGGAGTTTAAAGCGGCTCCGAAAAGAGCTCTAGTGACACAAACCAGCTTGCGCATTTTACCGCTTGATACGGATGAGGCGAGAAAACCGACTTTCCGGCTTCAGCCCTGGGGTTACCCCAGAAGTGTGTCCAGCGCGGCAGCCGGAGCAGCGGCCATCTTGACGAAGAGTTATTGATGAGTCGCTTTCGTCGATAGCGTCGTCGAATCCGTTTGTGGATGACGGTCCCTGTCAGTAGGCAAGCAAGGAGATACTCGTCGCGTTTGGCTTGTTATTCATCGCCGTCTCGACTCAGCCACGTGCCAGCCACAGGCCATAGCGCACGGACTCCACGAAGCTGAATTTGTTGCCGCGGCGCAGCACGCGATAGCACGCGTTCCACATGCGAGTGAAAACGAGAATCCTTGACATAACGCCTCCTTAGAAAGCTCAGCTGACATACTCAGCACGATTGATGTTTAGCTTGCGCATCTTGTTCTGGAGCGTGGTCCGCTTCAGGCCCAGCCGTTCGGCGGCCCCGCATTTGCCCGAGATCTGGCCAGAGGCAGATTTGAGCGCATCAATGATTATGTTGCGTTCTGCCTGTTCGAATCTGGGGGCTAGCGCAATGCTGCGGGAGCCAGACGTCTTCAGCTCCGCAATGGGCACTCGCAATTCGTCGCCCTGCGAGAGAATGACGGCGCGTTCGATAAAGTTTGCTAGTTCCCGAACGTTGCCCCTCCACGGATGATTGCTCAAAGCCTCCATAGCTTGCTCGGGGATGAACTCAATCTGCTTTCCCATGCGCCTGGATAGAGTCGACACAAAATGGTTCACCAGGAGCGGAATGTCGTCGCGCCGTTCGCGAAGCGGAGGGATCTCAATCGGGAACACGTTGAGCCGATAAAACAGATCCTCGCGAAATTTTCCGTCCCGAATCATGGCTGGAAGATCGCGATGAGTCGCGGCAATCATGCGCACATCGACTTCGATCGTCCGCGTGCTTCCGAGGCGTTCGAACTCCTGTTCCTGCACTGCGCGCAACAATTTCGGCTGCAATTCCAGGCTGATGTCCCCGATCTCATCCAGAAACAGCGAGCCCCCATCCGCAAGCTCGAATCTTCCTTTTTTTTGCATCAGCGCTCCGGTAAAGGCTCCTCTCTCATGCCCGAAGAGTTCGCTCTCCAGCAGGCCGGCCGGAATCGCCGCGCAATTCAACTTCACTAGATTGCCGTTGTGCCGAGGGCTGAGTTCGTGAATCGCCCGTGCGATCAGTTCCTTTCCGGTCCCGGTCTCGCCGAAGATCAACACTGTGGCGTCGGTGGGAGCGACGGTCGCCACTTGCGAAAGGACCGCCCTCAAGCCGCCGTGCCGCCCCACAATTGTGTCAAGAAACGAGGACTGAGCCTGCTGCCGCTCGTGACTCAATGATTTATCAGCGATAGGAAATGCGCCGTCGATCGGTGGAACGGCCCGATGTTCGTCAAAATGAGAGATAAAACTTGTTGCTGCGCTCATCGTACCCCCTAAAACTTTCCAGAACACCCTGTTCTTCGCACGGAGTGTGGTCGCAATATCTCCTGTAGGCAACCCTATAACGGGGGTGCAAGGGCATCACATCGGTGTGCTTGCGTCGACTAGATTGGTGTTCACGGGGCAGTGTCGCGGGTAAAGGAAGGCACTCGAAAGGGGATGAGGGCTAACTCTTTCGGTCCGGAAGCTCGACGCGCTTCCATCCAAACAAGCGTGCATCGGCCGACCAGCCGCCAGGTCCGAGTAATGCCAACGCGGCACCGAGAGTCCCCAGCAGGATCCAGCTCAGCGGGTCTGCGGGGTGCAGAAAGGCGGCCCACGACGCAAGAGCTGCTAGAAGGGTTCCCGCGATAGGGGTCCATAAACCGGCGAGCAAGAGTAGTCCTACAACTCCAGTCAGCACGTAAAGTATGGTCGGTCCAAGCGGGGGACCGCTGCGGACTGCCATCGCTGCCTGAAACACCACGGCGATAGCCGCAACGACTCGCAGCAAGAGAAGACCCAGGCCAGGCGCACCGTGGGCGAAAGTTGAGAAAAGTCGGCGCACGACATCGTCAGGTTACGAACTCCGAGATACACACGTAAGCCCCAAAAGGCCCGAACAAGGGACTCTTTCGAGGAATCACACCTCGATGATGCCGCGTTTCAGACCGATCATGGCGGCGTGAGTGCGGTCTTTCGCCCCCAATTTTGACAGGATGTTTCGGACTTGGCCTTTCACCGTCTCTTCGCTCACAGACAGCTGCTCTGCAATTTCTTTATTTGCGTTCCCTTCGGCAATCAGTCGCAGCACACGAACTTCTGCCGGAGTGAGGGCGTCATCGATGGCATGCTCGGCAAGTTCGTAAGAGACCTCAGCCGATAGCGATTTTTTCCCGGCATGGACGGCCCGGATAGTCTCCAGCAGTTCCCGATGTAAAGCGCTTTTTAGCAAGTAACCGCGAGCGCCGGCTTTGATCGCGCGCAGTACCTGAGCGTCTCCAGCGTACGTGGTGAGTACAATGATTCGCGCCTCCGGAGCCTCATCGCGGATCGCCATCAGCGCATCCAACCCGTTCATCTCCGGCATCTGCAAGTCCATCAGCACAACGTCCGGATGATGCGCACGAAATTGCTGGATCGCTTCACGTCCATTTGAAGCTTCGCCAACGACGCGCATGTCCGGGTGACCGCCGACAAGCCCAGCGACGCCCTGACGCACAACGGGGTGGTCGTCGACGACGAGGATCCGAATCGGGCTGGCCTCGGCGCTCATGCCTTCAGCTCCGGATCTTTCCCGAAGAACTTTCCCGCCAACTTCTCCAGCAACCCGGATCGGCGCCGCTCAACCGCTGCGAGGTATGCACGCGCCGCAGGAATGCTCAGTTCCACCTCGGTACCAGAATCCAGTTCGCTCCACACGGTCAGCTTGCCGCCTATGAGCTTGGCTCGTTCCCGCATGCCACGCAAGCCAAAGTGTCCCTCGCGTCCATCATCGCTTATGAGCTCAGCGGCGATGCCCTTGCCGTTATCGCGGACGCGGAGTCGAAGCTGCTGCTCGTCATAGCGGATTTCCACTTCGATGCGCTGCGCAGCCGCGTGTCGGAAGGCGTTGCGCATCGCTTCGCCGACAATCCGGTAGACTTCATCGCGCAGAATCGGATGCAGGTTGCGCGGCACGCCTTCCACTTGCACAGTAAAATCCGGCCGGCGGCTGTTGGACGCTGCAAGTTCTTCACCAAGCGTTCTAATCGCCAATGCCAAATCGTTACGCTCCACCGTCGATGTGCGCAACCCCTGCACGGCATCCCTCCCCTCGACAATGGCTTGCTCGGCCTGATCGATAACGCTTTCGAGTCTCTCTTTGGGCGTACCGCCTGGAAGCTCGTTGGAAAGAATTTGAAGGTGCAGCAGAATCCCGTGAAAGCTTTGCAGCAGCGTGTCGTGCAAGTCGCGGGCGATACGCGTGCGCTCGCCGACACGCGCCTCTAGGGTCACATCGAACTCATGATGCAACTTCCGGACGCGAAACTGGTAGGCCGCCCACAACAGTGCCAGAACAGCAGCTACGCAGACCCCGCGAAACCAATTCGTCTGGTAGAACGCGGGGGCGATGGAAAAATCGAACACGTCGCCCTGCTCGTTCCATACGCCGCTATTGTTGCTCGCGATCACTCGGAAGCGGTACTGGCGGGGAGGAAGGTTCGTGTATTGCGCCTGGCGGTCGTTGACCACTTCCTTCCAGTCCTGATCCTGGCCCTCCAGCATGTATTTGAAATGGACCTTCTCCGGCGCGACGAGGCTGAGAGCGGTGTAGTCGATCTGCAGATCGCGAATCCGCGCCGGTAGTCGCAAGTTCGAAACCGCCGCGCCCGCTAAGTTTTGCCAATAAATCTTCTGATCGGCGATGATTTGTTCGATGCGCACGGGCGGCTGGACTTTGTTGAAAGCAAGGTGATGGGGATCGACGACTTGGATGCCTTCTCCCGTCACGAACCACAGTTTGCCATCGGTGGACTTGGCGACGCGAGGCCCGTATTCACTAGCCGCACTCGAACGGAGCCTGACACCGTCCCCCGCATCCCAAACCGTCATTTCAGTCTTACGCTTGGGGTCCGCAATCCACGCGTCCAGTTCGGTCCGCCTGATGCGCACGAGGCCGCAGGCGGTGTACAACCACAACGAACGATCGTCATCTTCCATCGTCCCATTAATGTTGTTGCAGGGTAGACCATTTCTGGTTGTAAGGGTGGTGATTCGGCCATCTTTAATTCTGCTCAGGCCGCCATTCCCGGTACCAGCCCACAGCGCCCCATCCGGATCTAGTCGGAGATCGGGCACAGGCCCTTGGCCTAAGCCATCAGCGGTTGTGTACGACACTCGGAGCTGACCGTCCTTGAAATAGAACACGCCCCCGTCAACCCAGATTCCAAGCCACACTCCGCCTTGCTCACTGTCCGAGAGGAGAACACTAGCTTGTCGCCGTCCGAGTGCTTTCCACGAGATCTGCTCAACCAAATGTCCCTCCCGCAAATGCACGAGGGCCTTGTCCGTGGAAAGCCAAAGATTGCCCGCCTTGTCCCCCGCCATGTAATGCACTTTCCCGCTACGAATGCCAGCTGTCGCAATAAACCTGCCGTCTTTGAAATACGCGAGTCCGTCACGCGCGGATAACCAAATTCGCCCCGTATTGTCCTGAAACAGTGATTCGGGTTGGTCATCCGGTAGTCCGCTCGCCTTACCAAAGATGGTAGCCTTTCCGTTCTGCAACAAGGTCAAACCCTCATGGGACGCAACCCAAACGCTTCCGTCTGTGGCTGCGAGCACAGCCTGAGCAGCATCGCTGGACAAACCTTGCTTCACAGAAACAGTAGCGACAGGGAGCTCGCGGAACCGGTCGAGTCCGCCCGTGGTGGAGACCCAGATATTTCCTTCACGATCCTCAAAAAGGCTGAGTACCACGTCACCGGAGAGGCCATCCGCTTTCGTAAACACGTCTGTCCGGCCGTTGTGTACATGGATCAGCCCGCGCTCCACGGTTCCGATCCAGAGACCTCCATCGCGGTCCCGCAGCACACGATTCGCGTTGACATCGCGATCCTTGAGAAATATCTTCGAATTGATCGAGCCGCGCACCGGATACGATTCAAGTTTGTCGCCGACGAGCTGCAGGAGTCCTGCACCGTGGATGGCAATTAACAGCCGCGCTTCGTCGGTCTTGCTTAGTCCAATGAGCTCCGTCGATGTCGGATATCGCTTTAGAGGGCCGGGCTTGATTCGCCAAAGCCCGGACTCTGCAGCGGCCCAGAGTGTGCCTGAGCTGTCCTCATAGAAAGCCCAAACGGCGCTCCCGAACGCGTTATCCTCACCATAACACTGCGTGCCACTTCTGCGGATTGCACAGAGCCGGCCAGTGGGATTTGCCAGCGAGGCGGCCCACACCGTTCCCTCACTATCCTCGAAAAGCGATGACACAAACTCCTTCGCGAGGGCTTGCTCTGGGCGCGGAGTCAGCATGCCCCCACTCCAGGTTACAAGGCCAGCAAACGTACCGATCCAAAGAGCGCCGTCGCGCGTGACTAGTAGAGCGTTAATGTTCTTGTCAGGGAGTTGCTGACCCGCAGGTGGTTGCCAGGGGCTACTGCGAACGCCATCGAAGCGAACCAGTCCTAATTCCGTGCCGAACCAAAGATACCCGTCCGGCGTCTGAGCGATCGCGTAGATATTGCCGAGGGAGAACCCGTTCCGGGCCCTCCAGGTGGTGCGCCCGTATTGGCTGACCTCCAACGATGGGTCCAGCGCAAGAATGGGGGCAGCCCCAAGCAGAAGACTCACAGTGCTAATCGTAATGAGCGCCAGCGCAGGTTTCATTGACGACCTTGCTCACTTGTCATGACTGACGTTCTAGAGTGCAAGAACATAGGAGTCTCGCGTCGGCACACTCTGAGCGTTCCTCACATCACCTTTAAGATCTTCTAAAGCTTTAAATGTAGTTTCCTTGATTATCAGTTCGGGAGACATGTGAAACAGACCTGACGTTCGTGCTGCTTGCTGACGACGTTTTCTTGCGCTGACCTGATCATACACCCTCATGAAGAATATACATCGCGCTTCAATAAGGGTGTGACGCGCCGCGCTTAAGGTCCGGAGTTCTACTGCGATGACTGAAAAAAGCCATTCGAGACCACCACCTGTACCCGCTCGTGCCAAATCTAATCCGCTATGCAATCAGCAGTAGCCGGAATTCACGATGCCCTGCGGTACGATCTGAATACGCCAGTGATGCTTGCGGGTGACGTCAATCTCGATGTGTTCCGAGGACCTGCTGCTTCCGCGATCAGTAAGGCACAGTTTCAGGATACTTTGCAAATCCTGACGTGCCCACAACGCCTCTCTCGTTCTTAGAGCATGGGCGGACTATCGATTGGATCTTCATGCGAGGGCCGCTTTGCGCGAACCAACCTCAGTGTCATTCGGATTAGCTCTTGCGCGAAAGCAGATGCCCCGATTTGTTGGAAAAGTTAGTAGTTAGAAGTAATGGAAGGAGTTCTTGGAGTCACAGGCTGTGCGCCTAAGAGAGGTGGGCTAACGAAGCCCCGCAGCCCCTGATCGGAAACAATCACGGACTCGCGGACCAACGATACAAGACCTGAAAAGGAGTCCTGAACCCGTTCGCGGTTCAAGAACAAAGGGTGCCAACCCGCCTTCCGCGTGGGACCAACTGTAGGACCATTAAGTGTTTCTGACTACTCCAACCACTACTTAGAGCTACCGAGGATGCCTTGTAAGTCCTTGAAAATCCGTCCTCTGCAGATTTGCCAAGGTTCAGGTGTCGGTTCGATTCCGATAGGCCGCTCCAACATTTCAACTACTTACAGCGACTGTATCCTCGGCGTGGGACCACAAAGGACCAATTGCTGTTTCTGCCGCTGGCTGAATCAATCCAACCAACTTCAGATGTGCTGCGCGTTTAGCCGGGGTCAAAGCCTGTGCGAACACGTCCAGCGTCAGTCTGCTGCTTGCGTGCCGCATCAGTTCCTGGACCGTCTTCACGTCCTCGCCACCACCTTTCAAGAGCGTTGCGAACGTTCTGCGAAAGGAATGCCATCCAAGAACCTTGGTGATGCCTTCGCGCTTCGCAGCGGAATGCAAGTAGAACCTTCGCGTCGTCGCTGGCCAGTGCGGTTACAAAATTTTGGCAGGCCTACCGTCCATCCGGTTAATTTACTTGCGCTGTAAATACTTGATATAGCTCGCGCCACGGAAATGGACGATTTGTATCTCCTGCTCATTCTGCTTGTCCCTGCGGCGATTATCGGCTACCTCGTGCTTGCCTATCTCGTCAGCAATAACAGAATCAAAGGGAGATTTGAAAAACCAGCAAGACTGATCGTCGGCATAATGAGTTCGATATACGCGTTAGGCGTCGTCGGGCTTCTCTTGGGGATCGTGTACGTCGGAGCCGATGAAAAGGGATTGATCGGCCATACCCGGCATGTCTCGGTATTGATGGAGCATGATTGGGTCGTCGGCGAATTCAAATCATGCACATTGTCCGACAAGCTGCTCATGTGCGGCGGCTACAGCGAGATGCCACACGAAATGGAAGTGTTGTTTCACGGCTCTGGCGATTTACTCGACTCCAAGAAGGGAAGCAAATGGAAGTGTCAGAGCAAACAGGAATCAATAAATTGTAAAGCGGAGTAGAGTACCGACTGAGGGACCGCAAGTGACCCTGGCACCTGAACTGCTGAAACGGATCATGCATTCCAAGTACCTAATACAGCGCGCTCAAGCGGGTGCCCCATCCTTGCGGGTTTGGGGTTTGGTTTTGCAAGGGTGGGTCATTCTTCTTCTTACTACTTCCTCGTTTTAGTCCATTCGACGACCTGCGCAGCCGCGTTCCGAGATCCCCTCCCTTCTTTCCACTCACCACTCACTATTCACTGGCAGGTGGTGGCGTTGACGTTGAAGCCTTTCCTGAGGGGGACACGGACGCCGACGTGGGCTTCCGCGTAAGTTGGCAGCAACACTTCGTTGCTGCCGCGAATTCCTCTTACACGAAGGCACGGATCAGCGCTACGGCACTCGCCATTTGAAGCGCGCCATCGAACGCCAGGTAGTTTTCCCTTTGGCAAACCTGATGGCCACCGGACAGGTGAAGGCAGCCGACATGCTCTGTATTGACTGGGACCCGCGCGTGAGAGGCTTGGTGTTTTGGAAAGAACATGAAGCGTCGCAGTCGACAACGCCACAACCACAGCTAGTCTCAACTCAGACACGCAAGGCCGTCGCAGCCGGCGGTCGCGCTGCAGAAGTAAACCCTTCCGCCAAGACGCGAAGTGCTGAAAACAGTAAATAATCCACGTACTAGAACGTTCTAAGGAGATCACCCGCAAGGAAATTGCTGTTTTCCTTCGCTTGTCCGCCTAGCTGGACGATAGTAGTAAAGCATTGACATGCGACAGGGAGGAAGTGCTGCAACGCGAGGGCTGAATTCATCGATCCCAAGGTGCGAAAGGATATTTCTTAGAGAGTCTGCGGCTAAAGCAGCTCTCGCTACGTAAGCGCACAGTGGTGCCCACGGGAATGCGGGACGGCCTAACAGCGAACATGCAACGAGGGTCCGCAAGCTCTCTGGCACTAGGAGGACTATGTCGATTGGCCGATCCGAGAAGCGGATCGCGAAGGCGGTGAGCGTAGAAGTTTGTCTGTGGGATCAACCGAAGCTTAACGAACGGATGTTGACCGAGAACGTGAGTGCCCACGGCGCACGTGTTTTCGCGGAGCGGATGTTGCAGCCGGGGCAACAAGTGCTGGTTAGCTCGTCAAAGGAGGGCGTGCGTTCACAGGCGCGGATCGTCTACTGCCATCGCGTGTCGGAGAACAGTTTTGCTGTCGGTCTGGAACTGTCCGGCAGGGTGGATCTGTGGGCAAAGTCTTACTAATTTCAAGAGGCTACCAATCTTAACAATCTGCCAAGGAAATGATACCAAGAGCTCACGCTCCCATCTTTTTTCCTAGCCCGCCCGAAGTCTCCTCATTAGTGCGTCTCCCGTTACATTCCGGGCATTTCCACAGGCGGAAGCTTCTTTTTTCGGGCATGACCTCAGCTAGATACATGAGTCGCCCATCATCGGGACAGCTAACGCGAGGCGTGATTTCCTGATCTATTGTCTTTGCGACTTTTGGGTCAACGAAGTATCCATCCAAGCTATGGTAGCGGACTAGACAGCCAGGCTCCCGGCAGGCGTACAGCAGCCCTTCCGCAGGCTCGCTGAGAAGTCTTAGAAGCATCTCTGTGTGATGTTGATAGCAAAGTACGTGAAGGTCTCTTCTCGTACTGATACCCAACCTTTCCTGTTTACTTTCCATGTGGGGGACAAACTTGGGGTTGTAATTTCAGGAGTCTACCCGCAATTTGCAGCCCACTGGCACCGCAGCGATCCGGTAGTAGAGGTATCTTATGAATAACAAACAGCTTAGGTGTCGGCGCGAAGGCCCTCTCTACGTATCAGCATTCTGGGAATTGGCAAAATCCTGCACATTCTGCGCACGTCCGCGGCAAGCATTTGCCACGCCTACGCTTAAGGGCAAAAAAACAGTAAGAAAATATACCCTTGGGAATGCGGGCTCCTTTTAAGGGTTACCCAGGTGGGACACTCGATCCATTTCTAGGCAGGCGGCCGGGTGCCCTAGACGAAGGGCTTGCGTCTGGGGTTTTTGAGTTTTCTTCCCACCCCCTATCTCCGTTCAATCTCCCTAGTAGCCGTTCAACCCCCAATCTCGACTTTCCCGGCAAAATACTTTACCTCCTCGCCAATCTCATGCTAAACTCCTTCATGTTCTCGTCGCTGAACGCGCAAATCTCCTCCTCCATACGCCCCATACCCGCTCTCTCCCGGACCTCCTCTATTTCCTTTACCTCCTTTACTTCATCCTTCTTCGCCCAAACTCTTCCCATCTTTTCCACACCCACCAGTCATCGAACGCACAGCAACGCCCGCAAACCCTTTCCGCTCATGGGCGTACTTCACAGATCTCTGGATACCCCGGGGGGTACCCCTCCGCCCGACACCCAAGTCCTCTCCACTTTTTCCACACCCTCGTTTACCCTGAGCGTAGTCAAAGGGCCACTCGCCCCTATCCCCTTTGAGCGAAAGTCAAGTTGTTGAATGTGGCAAAGAATTCCTAACGCGTGGCGATGAACGATGAATTGACAAGCTATCGAATTGGAAACAGGCTTCTGATTCGCCGAAATAGCGGAAAGTTTCGTGCTAGCATGCCTTCACCCGGCCGTTTGTTTTTCGAACCTGATGTGACGCTGATAACGGCGTCGAAAAACGACGGATGCGCAGATATCGAGCTCTCACCCTGTTTGTGGTCAGACCCACGTTTCTGCTAGTTGTTAGCGCTTCCTTATTGTGCTTGTCGGGAGCGTTTCGCGGGCGGCCCGCCCACGCGCAAATCTCGCCAGGTCCGCTTTCCCAGGCTCATCAATCGCTCTCCGGTCCCACAAATTGCACCAAGTGCCATGACCTCGGCAGGGGTGCCGCGGAATTGAAATGCCTGGAATGCCACTCGGAAATTCGCGAACGAATAACCCAGCGGCGCGGCATGCATGCGGTGTGGGTCAAAGCGAATGGAACCAGCAAAGAGTGCGCGACCTGTCATTCCGACCACAATGGGGTCGATTTTCAACTCGTTCACTGGGAACCGAACCGCGAAGCAATGGACCACAGCAAGACAGGCTTTGCCCTAACGGGAAAGCACGCTGGAGTTGCATGCGGGAGCTGCCACAAGGCTGATTTCATTCCCGTCGCGGCGCGAGCAGGAATTCAGGTCAAGGACCTAAATCGAACGTATCTGGGACTTTCCCGCGAGTGCGCAACTTGTCATCAGGACGAGCACCGGGGTCAACTCGGGAAGGATTGCACGAGTTGTCACGGTGTGGAAGCCTGGAAGCCGGCTCCCCTTTTCAGCCACGCGAAGACGAAATATCCCCTGACGGGGGCCCACGAAAAGACACCCTGCGCCAAGTGCCACCCGTCCATCGCGGAAGCAAAGGCTTACGTGAAGTACAAGGGGATTGCTTTTGCGAGATGTACCGCCTGCCATACGGATCCGCACAAAGGCAGCTTCAGCGCTACCTGTGAGTCTTGCCACAACACCACGAACTGGAACCGTATCGCAAATTTGCAAGGGTTCGATCACGCAAAGACAAAATTTCCTCTACTGGGCAAGCATTCTTCTGTGGCATGCAGCGATTGCCACACGCACGGGGACTTTAAAACGCCTGTGCCGTTTGCCAAATGCATGGACTGTCACAAAGATGCGCACAAGGGGCAATTCCTTGGGCGACCAGATGGCGGGGAATGTGCGGCGTGCCACAACGTGGACGGTTTTAAACCGTCGACATTTACCGTAAAAGACCACGCAACAACCAAATACCCGCTCGAGGGCCGTCATGCGGAGGTAGCTTGTGACAAATGTCATCTGCCAAAAGGTCCCAAAGGCGAAGATACGCTCTTTAAAATCGTGCAAACACAATGCAAGGACTGCCACGAAGACGTTCACAGGGGTCAATTTACCGGGGCTCCACATGAGAATCGCTGCGAAGCTTGCCATGACTTGAAAGGTTTCAAACCAGCTAGATTCGCTCTGGCTCGCCATAAGGACACCCGGTTCCCACTTACGGGGGCGCACCTGGCAGTCCTATGCGCGGATTGCCACAAACCTGTGCCGGCCGGGTCAGCGACGCCGGTGAAGTACAAGTTTGAAGATCGGACGTGTACCGTTTGTCACGTCGATCCGCACAAAGGGCAGTTCCGCGAACGAATGGAAATAAGGCGGCCGGATGGCACACTCTCCGGTTGCGAAGCGTGCCACGCGACCAAAAACTGGAAAGAACTCACCCAGTTTGACCATTCAAAAACGAAGTTTCCGCTCACAGGAGCTCACCGAGGGGTGGCCTGTGGCGACTGCCATCGCCTAACGGCGATGGATACTACCTTGAAGAATGTGGATTTCCGCGCCGCACCAACCAAATGCTCCGGTTGCCACAACGATATTCATGCTGGACAGTTTGCGGCGCGCAAAGATGCGGCCGATTGCTCCGGCTGCCACAACGCAGGGCGCTGGAAACCATCGCAGTTCGATCATGATAAGCGCACCCCATTTTCGCTGGATGGCGCTCATCGCAAAGTCGCTTGTGAGGATTGTCACAAGCTAACACGCGAAGTGGATGGCAAGAAGGTGGTGTTTTACAAGCCGACGCCCCGAAAATGCACTGAATGCCATGGACAATCCTGATGGGCCGCAAGTGACCTAGGTTTCTCGCAGGCATTCAAGCTGGGGGCTCACAAAGCGCCTGACCAACTGAGCAAAGACGATAAACGTACAATTCTTTTCTTGGCCTAAATCTGTCCAGAAGTACAGTTGTCTCGGCTAACCGCCACTCCTACTCTGTCTCTAACCCTGCCCAATCCCTGATTGACGGAATCGGGTCGCCGAAGGACGTGGTGCCGTGCTCGGCCGAAGATTGCTACAGGTCGGAATCTGCTTCATCGCGCTCCAGGCTTTCGGGCAGGGGCAGCGTACACCTGGGCAAAAACAAGTTACGCGCAATCCCCACGGCGCACTCACCATTCCCTGTGAAAACTGCCACTCTTCCCTCAGTTGGAAACCCATCCGCAGTATTCCCGAGTTCAACCACGACAAGACGAGCTATCCCCTGCGTGGGATGCACGAAAAAGTGCAGTGCACTCAATGCCATGTGAAGCTCGTTTTTACAAACGTGGGACAGAAATGCTCGGATTGCCACGCGGACATCCACCGGGGCCAGTTCGGGGCGAATTGCGAGTCGTGTCACACGGTCAAGGGCTGGAACGTTTCCATCACGGCGATTCGCGATCACCAGAATCGCTTCCCGCTGCTTGGTGGGCACGCGGCTGTCGACTGCGAATCCTGCCACAAGGGAGCGGCGACGGGACAGTTCGAGGGGCTGTCGACGCAGTGCTATTCCTGCCACGCGCAGGACTACAAAACCACGACGAACCCTAACCACGTGACAGCAGGTTTTTCGACCGGTTGCGATCAGTGCCACGGCACGAACACCTGGCTTAATGCCAAGTTTGATCATTCCACCACGGGGTTTCTTCTGACGAACGCGCACGCTGATCCGCCGCGAGTTTGCCTGGACTGCCACATCGACAACAATTACAACCTGACATCCACAGCCTGCGTTACCTGCCACCTCAAGGACTTCCAAGGAGCAACCAACCCGAACCACGTTGCCGGAGGCTTCTCGCAGGCTTGCCAGACGTGCCACACCACGGTCGCCTGGCAACCCGCAACGTTTGATCACTCGACCGTAGGGTTCCCTTTGACGAACGCGCACGCTGATCCGCCGCGCGTCTGCCTGGACTGCCACATCAACAACAACTACAACATCACAACCACGGCCTGCGTTTCCTGCCATCTCAAGGACTTCCAAGGAGCTACCAATCCGAACCACGTTGCCGGAGGTTTTTCTCAGACTTGCCAGACATGCCACACCACGGTCGCCTGGCAACCCGCAACGTTTGATCACTCGACCGTAGGGTTCCCTTTGACGAACGCGCACGCTGATCCGCCGCGCGTCTGCCTGGACTGCCACATCAACAACAACTACAACTTGACGACCACGGCCTGCGCCTCCTGCCATTTGAAGGACTACAACACGGCGACTACTCCGGTGAACCACGTCCAACTGGGTTTTCCGACGGCTTGCGATAGTTGTCACGACACGATCCAGTGGACCGACGGAAAATTCGATCACTCGACAACGGGCTTCGTGCTGACAAACTCGCACACGGTTCCTCCTCGCGTCTGTGCCGACTGCCACATCAACAACAACTACGCCTTGACCAGTGCAAACACGACGTGCATCTCGTGCCATCTCAACGACTACAATACGGCGACGACTCCTGTGAATCATATCCAGGCGGGCTTTCCCACTGCTTGTGAGTTATGCCACGACACGATTGTTTGGACCGACGGTAAGTTCGATCACAGCACGACAGCGTTCCCGCTAACAGGCGCCCACACTTCAGTGGCCTGCGCCAATTGCCACGTGAATGGCAACTACACAACGCTGCCGACGACGTGTTACGGATGCCATGCTGCGGATTACAACGCCACCACAAATCCCATCCATAAAGCGGCACCAACGGTTTTTACGACGACTTGTACGACTTGTCACAACACGACGGCTTGGACCGGAGCTACGTTCAGCCACACCTGGTGGAACATCAATCACGGCAACTCCGGCGGCGTGTGTGCGACCTGCCATACGAATCCCAACGATTACACGGTTTTCTCGTGCACGAATGGGTCCTGCCATCCCGCGGCCACGACGAATCAGCGCCACTCGGGGATTAAGGGTTACGTCTACAACAGCGTGAACTGTTATGCGTGCCATAAGAACGGCGGAGGATGATGAGCGCGGCTGCCGCGTCTCAGTTCTCAACATCAAGAAAAAATGACCTGAAGGCGCCCTCGACAGGAAATTGCAGTAACGAAGATGGGCCCTAAGAGACCACGAGCAAGCGGGCGGTAATTTCGAGAAATTTGCAGGTCGGATGCACGACTCAACAGTGCGTCGCGGCCTGACAAGTATGAGTTCAAAGAATGATTCAAGCGAGACAATTGGCGGCGTTTCTACTATTGGTACATCTGGCCGCCGCCCAAGAGCCCAAGGCCGCTCCGGCCGAGGTGACAGGTGTAATCGTTGCTCCTCAGCAAGGGACTGAGATTCGCGTCGAGTTGAGCGTGACCTCCCCCATCACCGGTGCCGAAGTCATCGCGACTTATCACGACTCTCTCATTCTGGATATCCCAGGGGCGGTCTATCACGGCCTACCGTGCCGGATCCCAGTCAACGCTGCCGGTGTCCGAGCAGTTCGCGTGTGGATGCAGAGCGAAGATCCACCTCTCACCAGAGTAGTTGTAGAGATTGATCAGAATGAAGAGTATCTGGTCACCTCTGATCAGAAAGGGATTGTGCTCCGAGTCGGGACTCTCTTGGAAGGAGCTACAAGACCCAATACGACGGAAGTCTCTGGAAGCAGCGAGCCCGCTCCTGCAGGCAGGGGCTCGGCGTCTGCCAATGCCGCCAGTAAGCTTGGAGCAATCTTCCGGCGCGGGCCTGGAAAACCGACCATATACAGCAGTTCAAAGATTCGAGATAGCCAGCCTGTGCCTCCGGATGACTCTGCAGCGCAAAGTGCAGATTCCCAGAGCGCAGCCCAGGATTCATCTCCGGAAAACGCTCCCCTTCCTACGACCACATCTGCTGCTACTCAGCGTCCGCCTGCGTCAGAGATTCCTGCCACAACTGAATCAGGCGGCAACGAAAAATCCGCGGGTAAAATGAGAGCGTCAAATGTTTCGCCTGAACCGCAGCTTGTTCCTGCTGCGGGTGTCGAGCTGTCCCCGCTCCCTCTCGGCAGTAGTCTTCCCGTAGCTTTACCGACGGTCACCCAAATAGTAGCGAAGGGCACGAAAACCAGTCCGGCGCCCGCGGCGCTCGAAACCGAATCGCGTTCAGTTTCTCCGGCTTCGGCGATTGCATCAACGGATGCGAACAAACCAACAATCACGAGTTCTCAGTCCGTGCCGGCACTAGCGGAAACCGTCATTCCTGAGACTGAAGCGCCTCGGAGTGCCACGCTGGAGAGGGCGGCGCTCGTTCCCGTAGCCAATTTAGGAATACGTACTGAATTTCAGGTCAAGTATGTCGAGCAGGACACGGCTTACCTCGACGGTGGGCGGAGCGCCGGTCTTACGGAGGGCATGAAGTTGTTCGTCAAGAATAGAGGGCCCTTGGCGGGCGCCGACAAAATTGGGAACCCTGACGGTGCTGTTGCGGAGCTGGTAGTGGTCGGCGTTGCGGAAACTTCCGCAGTGACCGAGATTCACCTTCCAAAACGCGAAGTTGTTGCTGGCGATCTGGCCTATCTTTCTTCGGCCGACCTGCAGGCGCTGGTTCAGCAAAATGCCTTGGGCGCGACTCGCAAGTATCCCGCGGTGATCACATTTAGCGAAGGCGGCGATGCGCTGGATGAAGAAGCGCGAGCTGAAGTCCCACGTCCGCCTCTACCATCCGTTAATCGGGCGAACTTGCGGCTTGGTTTCGACTACAGCGGCACGCAGAGCAGGGATTCTTCGCAGCTCACCTCTTCCAGCCTCGGTGCCTTAATTCAAGCCGATGTCACGAGAATCGGGGGCACCTACTGGGATCTGCGTGGTTACTGGCGCGGCCGATTGACCTCAACTTCCGCAGCTTCCCAGCAGACTCTGCAAGATCTGATCAATCGCACTTATCACCTGAGTCTCACCTACGAAAACCCGGATTCACGGTGGGTGGCGGGAGTTGGCCGGTTGTACCTGCCGTGGGCCACAAGCCTCGAAACGCTGGATGGAGGCTTTTTTGGAGCACGGCTGGGACACGGAATAACTACAGGACTCTTTGGAGGCTCGACGCCTGACCCGACTTCGTGGAGTTACAGCCCGAACCGGCACATCGGCGGCGCTTTCCTGAACGAAACGGGCGGAAGTTTTGATGCGATCCACTTTTCCAGCACGGCCGGCTTCGGCAAAGAGTTCAACACCGTCGCGTATTCCACGACAACGTCGGCCGGTACCACGACGCAATCTAGTTATCAGGACAACCGGCCCTTTGCATTTTTCGAAAACTCCATCTCCTATAAGAGCGTTTTTTCCATTTTTAGCGCCTTGCAGGCGGACAAACCGAGCGCAAATCCATCCGTCGCATCTCCCGGCGCCGGAATCAGCCAGAGTTTTCTGACCGTGCGATTGCAGCCGGTCAAGCGGATCGAATTCAGCGTCAATGAGACGTACTTCCGTGACATTCCCACGTTCGATCCTCAACTAGTGGGTACCGGACTGCTGGACAAGTATCTCTTTCAAGGCCTCAGTGGCGGGGTCCGCATCGAAGCCGTGAAGAATATCGTTTTGTACACGGATCTCGGCCGCAGCAGCCGCACCGGCGATGCAAAGACCTCGCTCAATCAAATGTACGGGATCACGTTCTTGAAGGTTCCCAAGTTGGCCCTTCACGCGGACGCTCACTATTCGCGATTCAACAGTTCCTTTGGTTCCGGAACGTACCGCGCTTTTTCGCTTTCCCGAGATTTAGGAGAAGACTTTCACCTTGAAGTCCTCGCAGGGGACCAGGTCTTCACTTCTTCCTTGGCGGGAAATCAGAACGCGAAATTTATAACGACGAATGTGAGCACCTCCCTCGGCGCGATGTTTTTTGCGCAGGGAGGCTTTACCGCGTATCGGGGACAACTGCAAAACTACAACCAGTGGGACGTAATTGTCGGCTATCGATTTGACAACAAATGGAAGCACAAATGAAGAAAAGAACACAATGGATTAGCCTCGCTGAAGCGCTAGGTTTGTTTTGCATCATTGCAAGTCTCTGCGCGGTGTTCCCCTCACCTAGTGCGGCCGATGGTGCCCTCGACGCGTTGGTCGAACGAACCTCCAAGCAAGTGTCGTCCTTTCTGGATCTGTTTTCCGAAACGAACTGCACCGAACGAGTTCTGCAAGAAAAACTCGCGGACAACGGAAAGGTCATCGAGAAAGAAGAATCGATGTTCGATTACCTGGTGATTCTTTCCACCACCGGTGGTGAGCTGAATCTTACCGAATCCAGAATCGTTCCGGAGAATGCAAAGCAGCAGAAGAAACTTCGTTCGCCGCTTCTCGTTAGCAATGGATTCTCGATGTTATTCCTCGTGTTTCACCCTTATTACGTCGATAGCTTTCAATTCGCCGAGGATGGCGAAGAAGCCGTCGATGGACGCATGCTGACCAAGATTCATTTCCAGCACATTCCGGGCATGCGTTCGCCCGCCGCGCTCGCTGTTCGCGGCCGCGAATATCCTCTGGACCTCACGGGAACCGCGTGGGTTGACCCTAATACGGGAGTGATCGCCAAATTAACGGCTGGGATTGATTTGGGAATGGAAGATGTGGGACTGCGCAGCTTGCACGCAGAGGTGCGCTTCGCGGCCGTAACCTTCCACGATTCGCCCGGTTCGTTCTGGCTGCCGTCTCAAGCGACGGTCGTTGTGGAAACGCGCCATCAGCATTGGCGCAATACCCATCAGTTTTCGGCTTACCGGAGATTTTCTGTAGACACTAAACAACAGGTGGCAACGAAATGAGCCTCAATCTAACTGTTCCACGCGTCGCGGCGCAAGAGCCTAACGGCGAGCGCGTACACCAATTCGTTCTGAGCGTAGCCTATCTCGCCACGGGCTTGCTTTTGCTCGGCATGTTCATCTACGGCATCAACTACTATTGGCTTTCCGCGGCTCACCGCGCGCTTTCGCCCAAGCACGCTATCTTGAAGCCCAGCGGCTCTATCGGACTTCGCCTTGGCATGATCGGGTTTCTTATGTTCTTGTTGATTTACATTTACCCGCTCCGCAAGAAATGGGCGTGGCTCGGACGACAAGGAAGTTCGCGCCATTGGCTCGACTTCCATGTACTTCTCGGCCTGGCTGCTCCGGTCGTCATCACTTTTCACTCTTCGTTCAAGTTTTCGGGAATTGCCGGCGTTGCCTATTGGATTATGCTCATTGTCTCCCTTAGTGGCATTGTTGGCCGCTATATCTACGCCCAAATTCCCCGCAGCCTCAATTTCGCTGAATTGTCCCTCAAGGAAGCGCAGGAACAGAGCGCCGCGCTTGCTGCTCAAATGCAGGCGCTCGGAATCTTGTCGCAAAAGGACATTCGCGGCTTAGTGCATTTGCCGGGGGCCCAACAAGCAGAACGGATGTCGTTGGTCGAAGCGCTGGCGAAAATGATTCTTTTTGACGTGGTTTTTCCTTTCCGCGTCTGGCGCCTTCGCCAAAAAATGCTTTGGTCGCACACCCGAAGCATTTTCGCCATCGCCGGTTTTCGCCGCAGTCCAAACTTGTCCCTGGAGCGGGCCATTCAATTGGCCCGCCAGCAGACTATGATCTCCAAGAAGATCTTGTTTCTCTCAAAATCGCACAAGATGTTTGAACTGTGGCACATCATTCACCGGCCATTCAGCTACTCCTTCGCTCTGCTGGCTACAATACACGTAGTCTTGATGCTGATGCTGGGCTACTACTAGGTTGAATCGTTAAAATCAGTGGACTGTTTCGTGGAAGGAATTTGGAGCTCTGGAAATGTCTGAGAACATTCTGAGTGTCCTGATTTACGGCTTCGTCGCAATTGTGGTGGCCGTCCCAATGATCGTTTATCGGATGCGGCTAAAGAAGCGGGAAGCCGCGGCGCTCGCGGCCGCCGAAAAGGGCAAAATCTACTCCCAGGGGCCCAGGGCGCAACATCCGCACATCGATGCGACCTATTGCATTGGCTGCGCCATCTGCACGCAAGTTTGCCCGGAGGGGGATGTACTGGCGATGCTTGGAGGCAAAGCGGTGATCGTAAACGGGTACAAGTGCGTCGGGCACAGTTTGTGCGCTGAGGCTTGCCCCGTAGGCGCAATTACAATGGTCATGTCCAACGCCAGCATGGGCGCTGACATGCCCACACTCACGCGCGAGTATGAGTCGACCATTCTTAACTTGTTTGTCGTAGGCGAACTCGGTGGACTCGCCTTGATCAAGAATGCCATCAATCAGGGGCGCGACTGCATAGACACCATTGCCGACAGAGTTTCGGCTGCCGGCGCCAACCGGAGCTATGATGTCTATGACGTGTTGATCATCGGAGCAGGGCCGGCGGGAATCAGCGCCTCGCTGCGAGCGATTGAGAAGAAACTCAACTATCTTACGGTCGAGCAGGACTCCATAGGAGGAACGGTATCGAAATATCCGCGCCAGAAACTCGTGATGACGAGCCCTGTCCAGTTCCCCATGCACGGAAAATTCAATAAAACGGAACTCTCCAAGGAAGAACTCCTGTCCTTTTGGACGAAGCTGTTGCAACGCGCAGATTTCAGAGTCCGCTCTGGTGAGGGAGTCGAAAACATCAGCAAGGGAAGTGACGGCATCTTCACAATTGTTACATCCAAGTGCCAGTACCGCTCGCGCACGGTCGTGCTTGCAATGGGGCGCACCGGCACTCCGCGGAAATTAGGCGTTAAAGGCGAGGAGCTTCCAAAAGTCATGTACCGCCTGATCGAAACCGATCACTACATTAACAAGCAAATTCTAATCGTCGGCGGCGGTGATAGCGCCGTGGAAGCGGCTATGGGACTTGCCGAGCAGCGCGGCAACAGAGTGACGCTTTCCTATCGGCAAGACCGGTTTAGCCGCATCAAAACACGAAACCGGCAACGCCTCGACAAGAGTATCCGGAAGGGGAAACTTGCGGTGTTGTTCAACTCCATGCCCGTGGAGTTCAAACCGCAAAGCGCAGTGCTCGATGTCGGGGGCAAGATTCGAGAGATTCCCAATGATTTTGTTTGGATCTTTGCCGGTGGCACGCCTCCCAATGCCTTTCTCCAAAAAGTTGGCGTTGGCCTTGGCGTGCGAGACATGACGTTGGAGGCTGGAAAGGAAGCGAAGGAATCGACACAGTTCAAGAAACAACTCGTCGGAGTTTCACAGTAGACTTCATTAGGCAAAGGAAATCGCCTCGGGACTGCTCAGTGTTGGATTCAGCTAGGAGTTGCATGGCACAAAAGAGGAGCACCTCTTTATGAGTTTCAGAATAGCAATCACGCTGGTTGCCTTCGCCGGACTTTTGTCGGGATGCAAGCAACAAGGCGATTCTGTGCCGGGCGCATCTGTCATGTCCGCCGCGAATTCCAGCCCGAACGATGGTATCCAAACTGCCATTCAGTCGCACCTCGCCCACAACGGCAATCTGAGACTCGACTCCTTCGATATGACCGTAAAGCAAGTCACATTTGATGGAGACCGCGCGCAAGCGCAGGTCGAGTTTCACGCCAAGAGTGGGGCGGGAACTATGGAGCTTACTTATGCTCTTGAGAAGCGAGACGGCACGTGGTCCGTCGTTGAATCCACGCCTGGGGGCGGCAATTTCTCCCACCCAGGACTCGACAAAACGCAAGGAATTCGCGCGGGCGAAAAAAAAGTCGGCGACTCAGATGTTTTCCAGGTATTGGACAAAGTCCACGGTGCCGGGCCAACTGCTACTGCGCCGCAAAGGCTCCCTCCAGGCCATCCGCCTGTAGTCAACGCGTCCAAAAGCAAACAACCATAAGTGCCTGCATTCTCCTTATGCTCCCGAAAGCACTTCGCAAGTTATAGACGCTCCACCCGCCTTGGTTTTGCAAAAGTTCAGGTGTCGGTTCGATTCCGATAGGCCGCTCCATAAATTCAAGTGCCTAATGACTCTGCTTCCCCCGGAAAGGAACACCAAGAGACAATACCTGCGCCCGCCACTGGCCGAATCATCTCGAACAAAATTACATGTATCGCATGCCTCGCTAGCGTTATGTGTGCCCGTTGGTCCTGCCCGCGGTGCGTGCGACCTTGCGCCAGTGGTAAAAGAAGGGGATGCCCGCCAGGATCACCAGGAGGCCCAGCGAAGAGCGCACGGGCCGGACCATCCACAAGTTCGTGGTGAGGGCAATCGCGACGGCCAAAAAAATGAGAGGCGTCAGCGGGTAACCCCAGGCTCGGTACGGCCGGACAAGATTGGGCTCGATCTTGCGCAATCGAACCAGCGCGATCGCAGTTAACGCGAAGAAAATCCACACAGCGAAGACAAATAGAGAATAGAGCTCTTCGTAAGTTCCGCTTAGTGCGAGTAGCGCGGCGATGGAACCAAGAAAGATGAGCGAGCCGCTGGGAGTGCGAAACGAAGGATGAATGCGGTTGGCAAATTGGAAGAAGATGCCGTCGCGAGCCATAGCGTAAGGTATCCGGGCACCGGTCAGGACGACCACATGGAGCGCTCCTAGTGCGGAGATGGCCATAGCGATCGTCAGCCAAACGGCGCCGCGAGAGCCAGCGAACGTCTTCACCACATCCGAAGCGACATGCTGCGATTGCGCTATGGCCGCGAATGGCAGGATGCGGAAATATACGACGTTCGCTAGCAGGTACAGACCACCGACCGTGAGCAATCCCAGGATGATGGCTCGCGGAATGTTTTTTTCAGGGCGCTGAATTTCTTCGCCTACGTCGCCCAGGTCGTTGAAGCCGTTGTAGGCCCACATCGCCGGAACGAGCGCGATGAGTACCGCACCGATTGTTCTCCAATTGAACGAGATTAAACCGAGTGGGGCGACTACGGGCGCGGCTGCAATGGCTTGCTGCTTTCCGAACAGCACGCCCGCAACGACAATCAACAAGATTGTGCCGATCTTCAGAGAGGTCAGCAGCACTTGAATAGCGCCGCCGAGGCGCACACTCAAATAATTAACCGCCGTTACGGCTATCACGACGAGCGCCGCGAGAGGCTGGGCCGCCGTGAAGCTGAACTCGTACCGTCCTAGCTGGCTTGTAAACAAGGGAGTGGTAACGACCGGGAAAAGAAATCCTAGGAATCGTAGAAATCCGGAGGCCAGTGTGGCCATGGCCACGGGCCGCTCAAGAAACGAACTCATCCAGCCGAATAGAAATCCCCAGACGGGGCCGAGGCCGCGGTTGAGGTAGACATACGGTCCACCTGCCCTGGGGAACGCCGCGCCCAGCTCGGCGTAGCAAAAGGCTCCGAAAAGCACGATCAGCCCGCCGATAAGCCAGGCGGCAAAAACCAGCCGGACCGAGCCGACGGCGCGGGCCATGTCGCTGGTAACGAGAAAAATGCCCGTACCGATGGTGTCGCCGATGACGATCGCGGTGGCTGACCAGAGACCAAGGCCGCGAATCAGGTCTGAAGGCTTAGGATGAACGGCTGGATCGGAACCCTTTGGCTGCATGTGAGTTCGGAGAGCCTACTATCGGAGATAGAGGTGGTCAACCGGCGCATTAACCGGACCTTAGGAACAGGTTTCTGCGAGCAGTTCCGGGATCCGCGAGAATTTGTTAATCCAATTTCAGTGGGGCGCAGTTACGCGCTATCATCGAAGCCGCAATGGCCACGCAGAAATCCATGCTGACTGAATTCCCTTGGGACCCAGCTTATGAATTTTCTGGCATCGAAGATGTGATGACGCCTGCGCTGGTCGTGTATCCGGAACTTATTGCTTCAAACATCGAACGGACTCTAGCGCTACTGGGCGGCGATGGCGATCGATGGCGCGCGCACATCAAGACGGCAAAGCTACGCTACACGCTGCGCATGATGCTCGAGCGTGGCATCCGCAATTTCAAGTGTGCGACCACGCTGGAGCTTCTGGTGGCTTGCCAGTGCGGCGCGGCGGATGTTCTCCTCGCGTATCCATCGATTGGTGCAAACGCGAGGCGCGTGCGAGAAATCGCAGAGCAGTTTCCGAACGTGCGCATTTCCGTTCTGGTCGAGAACGAAGAGCAAGCCTGGCAATGGCACGGCAGCCGGCTCGGAGTTTTTATCGACATAAATCCCGGCATGGACCGCACTGGTATCGACGAGGGCCACGGAGCGGAAGCTTTCAATCTGGCGAAGGCGATGGGGGCCGGCGGCCTAGAGTTCCGCGGTCTGCATTACTATGACGGCCAACATCGTGAACCGGACGAGCGGAAACGGACTGCGGCGGCACACGGCGGCTACAATCGTTTGATGGAACTGGTATCGGAGTTCGAGCGTATTGGAATTCGAGTCCCCGAGGTGATTACAGCGGGAACACCGACGTTTTCGAGTTCGATTTCCTTTGAGGGATTCCGCAATGCTGCTTTCACTCACAGGGTATCGCCAGGCACCGTTGTTTATGGGGATTCTTCTAGCCTGCCACTGCTTCCCAAGGAATATGGCTATCGACCGGCGGTCCTCGTTTTGAGCCGGGTGGTCAGCCATCCGCATGTGGGAATTGTGACCTGCGATGCCGGGCACAAAGCTGTCTCCGCCGACGCTGGTGTTCCCACATGCGTCGTTATAGGGCACTCCGAATTAACACCACTATCTCCCAGCGAAGAACACCTGCCTCTGGAGGTGAATGGGGGCGCTGCGAGCCCACCGATTGGCGAAGCGCTTTATCTCTTGCCGCGCCACATTTGTCCCACGGTCAACAACTTCGATGATGCACTGTTGGTGCGGAATGGCGAGATCGAATCGATAGAAAAGGTCTCGGCGCGCGGACGCGAGGCGCCGCTGCTCCGGACAACCGACAAAGCCGTTTCCTTCCTGGGGGTATAAGGCGCAGTTCGAGTCCCGCAGGCGGCTACAACGGACTGCCAAAGTTTTCCTCAAGCTCGCGTAATCCAGGTGGTATGCTCACACCATTCCCGTTAGAATCAGCGCGTCTCTTTGTTGCCATCATGAAGAAGATCATCGTCGCCGTTGGCAGCACTCGCAAGCCAAAGCTCAGAGCTGTTATGAAAGCTCTGGACGCTTTTGCGCCGAAACTTGTTCCCGATGGCGACTACGAGGTCGTTGGTGTGGAAGTCGAGAGTGGCGTGAACCCCACTCCCTCATCCTGCGAAGAGCTGATGCGCGGAGCACGCCAGCGAGTAGAGGCCTTGACGCGGCTGGCCCGCGAAACGCGCAAACCGTGGCGCTATTTTGTCGGTCTAGAAGGCGGCCTCGAAGTCTTGCAAGACGACAGAGGCCGCCGCGTTTTCCTGGAAAGCTGGGCCTATGTGAGCGACGGCACTCGGGGCTTCTATGGCCGCTCCGGCGGCATCGAACTACCAGAGGAGCTCGCCCATGAAGTTCTCGAGCGCGGATTCGATTTGTCGGATGCTATCGATCGATATGCAGGCGCGGTTGGCATTCGCGATGGTCAAGGCGCTTGGGGAGTTCTCTCTGGAGATCTGATTCAGCGGGACGAATCTTTTCGCATTGCGGTCATCACCGCCTTCGCACCGTTTTATAATGCGAAGATGTATGGCCGGGCAGCGCGCGCCGCGAGTTAGAAACTATGCGAACCTAGTCAGGGGAGACAAGCGTGGACATTGTCAAAGGTAATATGGGCTGGATCGAAGTCGTGGTCGGCCCGATGTTTTCCGGCAAGAGCGAGGAGCTGATTCGCCGCTTGCGACGCGCCGAGATTGCGCGCCAGCGCGTGCAAATTTTCAAACCTGCGATTGACGAACGTTACGCCGCTAACGAAATTATTTCACACTCGGGCCTGGGCATTTCTTCGGATAACGTGACCAAAGCCTCCGAAATCATGGAGAAGCTTTCCCCTCGCACCGAAGTCATCGGCATCGACGAAGCGCAATTTCTCGGTGAGGAGATCGTTGAAGTTTGCACCAAACTCGCCAATCTAGGCAAACGCGTCATCGTCGCCGGACTTGATACCGACTATCGCGGCCGCCCGTTCGAACCCATGCCGCGGCTCCTCGCCATCGCGGAAGAAATCACCAAGCTCCTCGCCATTTGTATGCGGTGCGGCAATCCGGCCGTGCACACGCAACGCTTGGTCGAAAGCGAAGAGCTCATTGTTGTGGGGGCAGGCGGAATGTACGAAGCACGCTGCCGCCGGTGTTTCGAACCAAATCCCGCCCTCGCTCAGGAGAAAAAGGATGCGGGTCCGCAGCTCATGATCCGCAATCGCGCGGCCTCCGCAGGCGGAGCAGGGAACTAGAGCTTTTCACGCAAGCCGTATCCCATTTCCTTTCCAACCACCATCTTCGCTTGAGCTTGTAGACTGATTCCTGCAAACTGGCTGGACTACCCACACGCCAAATACAAACAGCGGACTCTCATGATCATCGAATCCAAGGCACCGACGCGCGTTGATTTTGCTGGAAGTACACTCGACATCTGGCCGCTCTACCTGTTTCATCCCGGCTCAGTCACCTTAAACGCCGCCATCTCGCGCTACGCCTCCTGCGTGATTCACACCCATGCGCCTTGGGATGAGCGCATCAAACTCGTCTCCCGCGACATCAAACGCGAAGAAAGCTTCACATCCCTTGGCGCACTCTTGAAAACCAAGCGCTACAAGCTGCCTCTTCTCGCGGAAATCGTAAAGTTTTTTCAACCGCAAGGCGGTTTTACGCTCACCACGGATTCGGAAGCTCCCAACGGTGCGGGCATTGGCGGCTCGAGCGCCATGGCCGTCGCCATCTGCGCCGCGCTGGACCGCTACACCGGAGCAGGGAAGAGCAAGGTCGATTGGATTCACATCAGCCGCGATGCCGAAGCTATTGTCATCAACGTCCCCACGGGCACGCAGGATCATTACCCGCCGGCGTTTGGCGGCGCCGCCGCCATCGAGCTCCCACCTGGAGGCGAGCATCGCGTCGAGCTGCGCGTCAATCTCGACGAACTGGAACGCCGCATCGTCGTCTGCTACACGGGCAAACCGAGGCAGCATGGCATCAACAATTGGGAGGTGTTCAAAGCCCAGATCGGCGGCAAACGCGCGGTGCAGAATAGTCTCGAACGAATTTCAGAGGTCGCTCAGAAGATGCGCTTCGCCATGGAGAAGCCAGACTGGCACGAAGCTGGGCGTTTGATGCGGGAAGAATGGTCTTTCCGCAAGCGCAACCTTCCGACCATTTCGACCAAAACGATAGACCGCGTCATCGAGGGAGCGCGCCGAAACGGCGCCCTCGCCGGTAAGGTCTGCGGTGCGGGTGGCGGTGGTTGCGTGGTCCTGCTCATCGAACCGGACGCCCGTACGCGCGTGGAAGCCGCCATCGCCGAAGCCGGCGGGGAGGTTCTGCCCGTGACCATTGACCGCCAAGGCGTCCAGGTGATCTCCCGCTAGGATATTGGCGCATGCCCCGCCTGACCAGGCCAAGCCTTGAGTGTTCCGCTGTCAGCCTGGCAGGTTCTCTCGGCATCCCAATCGAGATTTAAACTCCTGGGGTCGCCTGCGGACGTAATTCCGGTTTCCCGCATCATAGAATCTGAGGAGATAATTTCGTAATATAATACAATGCTGCTCCTAAGGCGGCTGGCACAGATCAGTCATGGCTACTCGGCTCTTTCTTAGTTTGACCCTCTTACTCATGGCCGACGCGGACGTTCCTCGCGTCAACAGTCTTCGTCCGCCCGCTCATCCCACAGTCGTTTTTCCGACTGGCGATGAGCTCTCTTTCTTCCCCGACACGGCCCTTGACGGACAGGGCGACTCCCAAACCACCGCCAAGCCGAAAAGCGCAACTCTACAAGAGTCTTCGAAACTCGAACTGATTCGCTACGTTTCCGGCGAGTTCGCCAAGGCCATAAAGTCGTTACCTGCCGGCAAAGAAGGCTTAATCGTCTACGTAGGTAAGCCGATCCCGACCGATATGCTCGAACGCGCTCTCGCTACACATGGTGCGGCCGTCAACAACGGCGACAAAGTGCAAATCACGAAGCTGGATTTTCGCGACCATCAGATCATCGTGGACTTGAACGGCGGCGGCCGCGGGAAGAAGCGGCTGCGCGACCGACTTCACATTGAAATGGCTGGCATCCCGACCGCTCGAACGACTACCGAGCAGGAAGAGACTGGCCCGCCGGGAATTCAGCCTGGGCAGGGAAGCACCATCTATCTCGATTTCAGCAAGCCAGTCCCGGATCTGAGTCCGAATGATTTGAAACAGCTGCTCGCGCCGTTCCTGGACTTCTCAAGACAGCGTTCCGCTTCTGTTCAGTGGGTGGACACGCTGCCTCCAGAGATGCGGAAGGCCATCCAGGAACGCCGGCCCATCGTCGGCATGGACCGCGAACAGGTGGTCGCCGCCATCGGCAAGCCCGATCATAAAATTCGGGAACGCGATAATGAAGGCAACGACATCGAAGACTGGATCTACGGACAGCCGCCCTCGAAAACCGTCTTTGTCCGCTTCAACGGCGATCGCGTAACCAACATCAAGCAATACCCGCAGTAGAGGTTCACGCTGCTCACGGGACGCATTGTGACATTAGCAGTGGAAATCGATTTCCCCGCTTCGCGTTGACTTTTCTCCACGCACCCCATAGCATTTTGGGTTCGGCTTTGCGGTCGTTTCTCAATAGGGAGCCCGCCGCGGTTTCACTAAATCCATCGGAGGAAGTAATGCCCATCAAGGTCGGTATCAACGGCTTCGGCCGCATCGGACGGAATATCATGCGCACTGCGCTCGATGACAAGGACATCCAGTTCGTCGCCGTCAACGATGTTACCGACGCCAAAACCCTCGCGCACCTGCTCAAGTACGACTCGATTCTCGGCAATCTTTCGCACAACGTCACCCACACCGACGATTCCATATCCGTCGAGGGCAAATCTTTCAAGGTTTTCAAGGTGAAGGATCCTGGCGAAATAGATTGGGCCAGCGTCGGCGCGGACCTCGTCGTCGAGTCCACTGGCCTTTTCACCAAGGGCGCCGACGCGAAGAAGCATCTACGCGGACCAGTCAAAAAAGTCATAATCTCCGCTCCCGCCGACGGCCCCGACGCCACCTTGGTCCTCGGCGTCAACGACAAGACTTACGATCCCGCGAAACATCATGTGGTTTCCAATGCGTCTTGCACTACAAACTGCCTAGCTCCTGTCGCCAAGGTCCTGCAAGACACATTCGGCATTCACAGCGGCACCATGACCACGATCCACTCCTATACCAACGACCAAAAGCTTCTCGATTTGCCGCACAAGGATCTCCGCCGCGCCCGCGCCGCTGCCATCAACATGATCCCGAGCTCCACCGGCGCCGCCAAAGCTCTCCATCTCGCCATTCCTGAACTGAAAGGCAAGCTGGATGGCTACGCCATGCGTGTGCCTACGCCCAACGTGAGTGTCGTCGACCTCACCGTTTTTGTGGAAAAACCCGCCACCGTCGAGTCCGTCAACGCCGCTCTAAAAGCCGCGGCCCACGGTCCCATGAAGGGCGTTCTCGCATACACGGAAGAAGAACTCGTCTCCGCCGATTTCAAAGGCAACTCCAACTCCTCCATCGTCGACGCCGGCTACACCAAAGTCGTCGGCGATCGCTGCGTAAAAGTCCTGGCTTGGTACGACAACGAGTGGGGCTATTCCTGCCGTTGCCGCGATCTCATCAAATTCATGGCCTCGAAATTCTAGGCCGACTCTGCAGGTGCGAGGCTTGTTCATCGTGTAAGGGCCCCGCCCGTTTGTCTCACTAATCAAGAATGTCGAATCGCGAGTCACGAATCCATGAACAAGCTCACCATCAACGACCTCGATCTCCGCGGTAAACGCGTTTTCATTCGCGTGGACTTCAACGTCCCTCTCAAAGACGGCGTCGTTACCGACGACACACGGATCCGCGAGACCATCCCCACGCTGCGCCTTGCCATTCAAAAGGGCGGTCGTCTGATCCTCGCTTCGCATCTCGGCCGTCCCAAGGGCGGTCCTGACACCAAATTCTCTCTTTTCCCCGTCGCTAAAAAGTTGGAAACGCTCCTCGGCAAACCCGTTCGTTTCGCTTCGGATTGCGCCGGCCCAATTCCCGAGTCCAAGAGCAAGACGCTTGGCGACGGCGAAATCCTTCTCCTCGAAAACGTCCGCTTCCATCCTGAGGAAGAGAAAAACGACGAAACTTTCTCGAAGCAACTCGCCTCCCTCTGCGACGGCCTTTTCATTTGCGACGCATTCGGTTCCGCGCATCGCGCCCACGCTTCGGTCGTCGGCATAACCCGCTTCGTCAAGACATCCGCCGCCGGCCTGCTCATGGAAAAAGAGCTCAATTACCTCGGCAAAGCGCTCACCAATCCCACGCGACCTTTCGTTGCGATTCTTGGCGGAGCAAAAGTCAGCGACAAAATCGAAGTCGTCGAAAACCTGATGAAAATCGCGGACGCCACGCTCATCGGCGGCGGCATGGCCTACACTTTTTTCAAAGCACAGGGCTTGCCTATCGGAAAATCCCTCGTCGAAGACGACAAGCTCGATCTCGCTCGCAAGCTCCTCGACGACGCCAAGCAAAATAATCGCAAGCTGGTGCTTCCTGTAGATCACGTCATCGCTCCCGAATTTAAAGCCACCGCGCCCGCATCCACGGTCGATATCTCTGCCACACCGGCCGATCAGATGGGTCTCGATATCGGCCCTAAAACCGCTGCCACCTTCGCTGCGGAGATTTCTCGAGCCAAGACCATCGTTTGGAACGGACCCATGGGCGTCTTCGAAATGCCTGCCTTTGCGAATGGCACGCTCGAAATTGCCCGGGCGGTTGCCGCCGCCACCGGTACCGGCGCCACGTCCATCGTGGGCGGCGGCGATTCCGTAGCCGCCATCCATCAGTCCGGCGTCGCTGACAGGATTTCTCACATCTCTACTGGAGGCGGCGCATCGCTAGAATTCCTAGCCGGCGCCAAGCTACCCGGCGTCGAAGCCTTGACCGACAAGCCCGCAGAGAAAGTTACCACCGCGGTTGGCAAGGTAGTCCGCCGCCGCGTCATTGCCGGAAACTGGAAGATGTACAAGACGCAAGTGGAAACCGAAGTATTTTTCTCGGCGTTCGCAATGCTCGTGGACGGCATTAAGCAATGCGACATCGTAATTGCTCCTCCATTCACAGCGCTTCAAACCGCTGTCGAATCCGCTCGCGGCACGCAAATTGCCATCGCCGCTCAAGACGTTTTCTGGGAAAAGGAAGGCCCCTTCACCGGCGAAATCTCTCCACAAATGCTGGTGGAAACCGGCTGCCGCTACGTGATCATCGGCCATTCCGAGCGGCGCCAATTCTTCGGCGAAACCGACGAAGCCGTCGCCAAGAAAACGAAAAGCGCCCTTGCCGCCGGCCTCACCCCAATCGTTTGCATCGGCGAGATGCTCCACCATCGCGAAGCGGGCTCCACTGAGCAAGTCTGCCGCACCCAGTTCCTCGACGGACCCGGTTCGTTGACCCCCGATGAATTCTCCCGTATTCTGATAGCGTACGAGCCAGTGTGGGCCATCGGTACGGGCAAAACAGCCACTCCGGAAATCGCCGCAGAGGCTCATCGCTTCATCCGTAAATGCGCCGCGGACAAGTTTTCCGCCGCTCACGCTTCGACGTTGCGGATCCTCTATGGCGGCAGCGTTAAGCCTGACAATATTCAGGGATTAATGGCGCAGGAAGAACTTGACGGCGCGCTCGTAGGCGGAGCGAGTCTCGACGCAAAATCGTTCGCAAGCATCGTAAGAGATTGCGCAGGGAGATAGAAATGCCAAGTTGGATGAAGTGGACCGTCGCTATTCTAATCGGTTTGGCGATCATTGTTGTTGGGTTCCGTTGGGCGGGCCCGTTACTCACCGTTTTCTTCGTGATGAACTGCCTCGTCTTGATTATCGTGGTTCTTTTGCAGAGCGGCAAAGCCGCTGACCTCGCCGGTGCCTTTGGCGGCGCAGGCAGTCAAACTGCTTTCGGCCCTCGCGGAGCTGCTACGATTCTTTCGCAGGCTACTACGTGGTGCGCCATCATGTTCATGATTTGTGCCCTGGCCTTGGTGTTGCGCACGGACAAAGCCGCAGCGCAGGGCGGCTCGGTCCTCCAGCAAGTCTCCAAGCCCGCGCCCAAGAAGGCGCCCGCAACGGCTCCGGCGACGCCAACAACGCCAGCGCCACAATCTTCGGCGCCCCAAAGCACTACGCCTGCGCCAAGCAACACGCCGGCAGCATCGCAACCCGCTCCGGCCCAGCCGAAAAAGCCGTAAGCGAAAATCATTTATTCTGTTTTCTGTTTGTTGAGGAGGGCGTTCGATCCAAAACGCCTTCCTGTGTGATTCGCGATTATGGGATTTTGTAGAGGCCGGGATTTGGCCCGGCGTTCTTCGGTTTTCCTTGGTGAACCATCTGGCTTGCGAGCTTTACTCCCCGCAGCTAGAATGTATCTCTCACCTCTGTGCGGTCGTGGCGGAACTGGCAGACGCACCAGCTTGAGGGGCTGGCGGTAGCAATACCGTGGTGGTTCGAATCCACTCGACCGCACCAAATTCTTGTGCGAGCAATCTTAACTCTTTACCTTCGAATGTCTAGAAATGCGTTTTTTCTTGCCGGCCATTTTGTATGCATGATCAGAGTTCGGCGCCGTGGCGCACCAGAACATCCTTCGCTCTCGACGGCAGGCTTGGGACAAGCCAACGAAACAGAAAGGTTGCCGCGATTCCTCCCGCAAATTGGGCCACTACGAACAAAGGAACATCGGCAGGCCGAATCCCTGCGAACGTGTCGCTCAGACATCTCGCTATCGTCACCGCAGGATTGGCGAAAGACGTCGAGGACGTAAACCAATACGCGGCCGTGATGTAGCTCCCGACTGCGAACGGCACCACGTTCGAGCGAGATCTGGAGCATCCCCAAATCACGCATTGAAGGCCGAAACTCGCGATAAACTCACTCAAAATTTGGGCTGGTCCGCTACGCACATGGTGGGACAGAGTAACCAAGGGAAGGCCAAACATGGCGTGTGCTGCAATCGTTCCACAAACCCCGCCGGAGATCTGGGCGGCAATGTAGGGAAGCGTCTCGGACCCAGCCAAACCGCCTTCCATGGCGTCCGCCACGGAAACGACCGGATTCAGGTGAGCGCCGGAGATCGGCCCGAACGTCAATATCAATGCCACAAGCGCCGCGCCAGTGGCGATCGTATTCGCCAGCAGAGCTAAAGCAGCGTTTCCGCTGGCGAGCCGCTCCGCCATAATTCCTGAACCAACAATAGCAGCCACGAGAAACGCGGTTCCCAGGAATTCCGCGACGATTCGGGCACTCAGATTTGATTTCATTGGTTCCCGATGCGGTCAACTTCCTTTTGGATCGCCAGCTTATCGAGGCTCGCGAGAGGTAAGGAGAGTAATAGATTGATTCTACGGTCAAGCGTCAGGAAAGCTTCCCGAAAAGCTCGCTCAATCTGCTCCGGCGTGCCTTTCACCTGTGCCGGATCGGCTACGCCCCAGTGCGCCGTCATCGGCTGCCCTGGCCAGATTGGACAGACTTCTTTAGCGGCGTTGTCACAAACCGTAAAGACAAAACTCATCTTCGGCCCTCCGGGCTTCGCGAACTCGTCCCAGTTCTTGCTGCGCAGGCCGTCAGTGGGCAATCCCGATAACTCTAGCTGCTTGAGTGCCTCGGGCCGCACAATTCCGGAAGCGTGGCTTCCCGCGCTATAGGCACTGAAGATGGGTTTGCCTTTATGGTTGAGAATGGCTTCGGCCATGATGGAACGCGCCGAATTTCCGGTGCAAAGAAAAAGCACGTTATAGTGCGCCGGCATGGTATTACTCCCGAGATTCGAATAATGAAGCCAGGGACATCATTTGCAGCACGCAGGGCCGCAGCAACTCTCCGTCGTTTTCGCTGACACAGGCTTGACGGCTCTAACAAACGCGCTCAGGAACTTGCCATCCACCTGTGGCGCGAGTGAGTCCACATCTAGCCCTTTCTCAGACAGAAACTCGCGCGCATCCTCGACGTGGTAAATCCGAGTAGGTTCGATCTCAATCTGCTCGAATCCCGCGGCCCCAAGCTTGTCCCGGTATTCATCTTCTGCCAGCGCTCCCGCGACGCAGCCAACCCACAAAAGCATACTCTGCCGAATCTGCGCAGAAATCCCGCCTCGCGTAACCACATCCGAAACCGCAAACCGTCCGCCCGGCTTCATTACCCTGAACGCCTCTTGCAACACTCGGTCTTTGTCGGCGGAAAGATTGATTACGCAATTAGAAATGATCACATCGACGGAATTGTCCGGCAACGGAATATGCTCGATCTCGCCGCGCAAAAACTCCACATTGTCAGCTCCGGCTTTGCGCTTATTCTCATTCGCCAGCGCCAGCATCTCGTCCGTCATGTCGAGACCATAGGCCTTGCCTGTGGGACCCACCCTTCGCGCCGAGAGCAAAACGTCAATTCCGCCTCCGGAACCGAGGTCGAGGACAACCTCTCCCTCATTCAATTTCGCCAGTGCCGTAGGATTGCCGCACCCCAGCGAAGCCTGAAGCGCCTTCTCCGGCACCTGCTCCATCTGCGCTGCATCATACAAATTCGAAGTGATCGGATCGCACGCGGATTCTTTCCTGGGTGCTGCCCCGCAGCACGAACTCCCGCCCGCCCCCGCGCGCAAAGCCGCTTGGCCATATTTCTCCCGCACAATTTCCTTGATCCCTGCTTTATTGATATCCGTGCTGCCCACTTCGCCCCCCCAACGTTCTGTCTTGAAACAAGCCCGTATTGTCCTGTGTCCTACGGCCGTGTAGGAGCCTGGCTAGCCCGCCCGAGTACGCTAGCGGCAAATCTCAACGATATCGCTCGGCCGCAATGCCTTATTCCGCCTGCAACACTCCGAATAAAGAAACCGCATCAACTCCTGAAGTGCTTCCGTGTTCGCTGTGTATCGCAAAAATGTGCTCTCGCGTTTCACCTGCACCAGATTTTCATTCTTGAGCTTGTCCAAATGGTGGGAAAGCGTCGAATGCGGAATCTCCAATTCTTCTTGAATATTGCCTACGACGAGCCCTTCGGGATGCGCAGATAGCAGCAGCTGCATGATGCGCAGCCGTGGCTCCGTACCCATGGCGGACAACATGTCGGCGAACTTCGTTACCTGCTCCGCGCTCTTCTTGCTTTGAACGCTCGCCATATTTCGATAATTGCAGAAATATGGTTGCTTGTCAATGCCCCTTAACTCTCTTCGCTTGCTTCCTCCTCGCCCCTTCCTCCCGCGTTTGCTGGCCAGCTTGCGGTATTCCTGCCTTGTGAATAAAATTGATTTCGTCCATTCATCGGAGGCTCTCTATGTTCAAACACTCGCTTCGCCTTCTCGCCGTTGCTTCTCTCTTCCTCCTGACCGCCCGCGCGGACGAAGACGTGGTCACTGCCGTGCACGGAACGATCACCAAAGTCGATGAAGCGTCCAAAACCATCGTCGTCAAGACCGCCGACGGCACCGAACACACCTTTCATTTCGTAGCCAAGACCACTGTTCGCGGCTCCCACGCCGCCGCCACTGGCGCCAAAGACTCTTTCCACGGACTCACGGAAGGCTCTGAAGTTGTAGCTCACTACACCGCGAAGGGCGCTGAAGAAACCGCCGTTGAAGTCGACAAAATCGGCAAGGGCGGCCTGCACGCTGTTGAAGGCACGGTCACTCACGTCAGTGAGGATGGCAAAACCGTTGTCGTAAAAGCCGCGGATGGAACGGAGCACACTTTCCAAGTCGTAGGCCACGACACCGCCACCTCAGCAAAAGAGATTGGCAAAGGCGCCGACAAAACTGCCAAAGTCACTGTCTATTACACCGAAGCCGCCGGCAAAAAAGTCGCCCACTTCTTCCAAAAACTCTGACCTCCCCTTCATTCACAAGCTCGATCCGTGCGGAACGCACGGCACCATTTCTATCTCGATAGGCTTTGAAACATCCCCAGCCTCCGTGCCCAAGAAAAGCGGCGGAGTGGTATTATCTCGGGCATCATGAAGATAAAGTCCGCCTTTTCCGCGCCGTTCTCTGTCGTTTTCCTGACCTACATTTACCTCTCACCGCTCTTCGCCCAATCTCCGTCACCTGCGTCAAGGCATACGGTCGTGTTGCACGCCGCACGCCTCCTCGACATCGAGACCGGAAAAATGATCACTCCTGGCGAAGTGCTCGTCCAAGACGAGCGCATCGCCGAGGTTGGTTCCACTGTGAAGCGTCCACAAGAGGCCGAAATCATCGATCTAGGCGACGCTACTCTCTTGCCGGGCCTGATAGACGTTCACGTGCACCTTTTCCTGCATCCCGGCGCCGAAGATCTGCAAACCGTCGAAGAATCCGTACCCGAGCGCACGATTTCCGCCCTGCTTGCCGCTCGCGACGATTTGATGGCCGGCTTCACCGCCGAGCGCGACATGGGCACCGAAGGCGCCGGAGCGGCCGACACCGCCGTCCGCAATGCCATCAATCACGGCACAATTCCCGGACCCCACCTGCGCATCAGCGGCAATGCCGTTGACATTCTCGGGGGCCACGAAGACGCCATTCACTACAATCCAGAACAGCACGTCCTCTCGAACGCCACCTACGCGAACAACGCAGCCGAACTCGTCACCGTCATCCGCCAGCAATTCAAAGAAGGCGCCGACTTCATCAAGGTCTACGAAACCGGCCCCGACTCGCTTCGCGACGGCCGCTTTTCCACGCCCTTCCAATACACTGAAGCCGAACTCCGAGCCGCCGTCGAAGAAGCCGCCCGCGTCGGCAAGCATGTTGCTGTGCATGCCACCGGTGAGCCAGGCACGCTCTACGCGGCACGCGCGGGCGTCGTCTCCATCGATCACGCCTACCAACTCAGCGAAGAGACCATGCGTCTGATGCGTGAAAGAAAAATCTTCGCCGTCCCCACGTTCACGATCGCCGAATACTTCGCCGATCACGCCGCCACGCCCGCGCAAGGCGAACGCGAACACCGCATGCAAGACTTCCACGCCCAGGAATTTCGCAAGCAACTCGCCGCTGGCGTACCCATGGCTGTAGGCTCCGATGTCGGTCCATTCCCTCACGGCACGCAGGCCCGCGAATTTAGCCTCATGGTTAAATATGGCATGTCTCCGCTCGCCGCTCTTCAAGCCGATCTCCTCAACGGCGCGAAACTTCTCGGTTGGCAAGATCAAATCGGCGCTCTCAAGCCAGGCTATCTCGCAGATATCATTGCTGTTCCCGGCGACCCCCTCGCCGACATAAGCGTCCTGCAAAAGGTCAGCTTCGTGATGAAAGCCGGCAGGGTCTACCGCCGAGATCACCAGTAAAAATCCCCACGCCGGTGGAATCCTCGTTTAATGCAGGTCCGCTCACACTTGCGCGCCTCAGGTCTTCCTCTTTCTCAGCTCCCGCTAAGGTCTGATCTCGCCAGCACGCTACGAAGATTTCCAAAACGGAACAGTGTTCTGCGCCTTGTCATTTCCGCAATGGCTTGCCGGATTTTTCTTGAAATATAAACAGCTGCGCGGTTGAATCAGCGTAAACTGAAATTGCTATGGAGAAACTCAAAGCATTTCAGGATGTCGCTCGCAGCAATGGCTTCGTTGACGTGGAAGAAACAGATGATGGAACTGTTCTGTGGTTGAAAAAGCCCACGGAGAACGCCGAAGACCGCATGTGTGTTGACAGCCTGACCAACAGCGTCACGGTCTTCTGGGCTACTATACCTTGGAAAATCAACTCCAAAACGTTTCGCGCCGTTTCCGCGCTTCAAGAGTGGTTTACGCTTGCCTCGCGGCAAGCCGAGACAATGTCCAACCGCGACGCCCTTCTCCGCCTCGCAAAAGACAAAAGCGACGCCCTCGCTTTGACCTCCCTCTGCACTACCAACGCGGAACTCATTCGCGCTGCAGTTGCCCGTTACTTCGAATCAGGCTCGGTCTCCGACAAAGCCCGTTCTGTGGTTATGCAACGCGTCGCCGAACACGCTCGCTCCTACCACTCCGAGCAAGACCCTGACCAATGGCTAGCCAAGTCGCTCAACTCCGAATGCGACCGATTCCGCAACGAAACTATTCAGGCCAAAGCCAACAAACCCTAGTCCTCTCAGCGCTGTTCACGCCAGTTCCAATTAACTCGGGCTTTGCGGAAACGCCTGTGTCACGGCACAACAGGCCGTGATAATGTGCGTCCGAGCCAATTTATCCGTCGGAGGCACACCCATGCAGAGGCGTAAGTTTATGAACCTAACAGCAGGTGCCGCGACGGCACTGGCGTTCAACCCGCTATCGCGTGCCGCCGAACAAACGCAGAAAACTCCCGTCCTCTACCCTGATCCCGCCGTCGAAATCATCGATCCGCGCTTCGCGAAATATAGAATCGGCAACGCCTCCGTCGAACGCCTCTACACGGGCACACGCTGGGCGGAAGGCCCTGTCTGGTTCGGCGATGGCCGCTATCTCCTCTTCAGCGATATACCCAACAACCGCATGCTCCGCTGGCTCGAAGACACCGGAGAAGTCAGCGTCTTCCGCAGCCCCTCGAACTTTAGCAATGGCAACTTCCGCGACCGCCAGGGCCGCCTGCTCACTTGTGAGCATGACTCGCGCCGCCTAACGCGCACCGAGCACGACGGCACGATCACCGTGCTGATGGATGGATATCAAGGCAAAAAACTCAACGCGCCGAACGATCTCGCCGTCCATTCCGACGGCGCCATCTGGTTCACCGATCCCGGGTACGGCATCATGTCGAATTACGAAGGCCACAAAGCCGCCTTCGAGGTCCCCGCCAACGTTTACCGTCTCGATCCCAAAACACGGGACGTAACCGTCGCCGCCAGTGACATGGATAAGCCCAACGGTATCTGCTTCTCTCCCGACGAAAAACTTCTTTATATCGTTGATACCGGAGTTCCAAAACATCCCACCGACCCGCACCAAATTCGCGTCTATGACGTGGTCGAAGGTGCCCGCCTCAAGAATGGCCGAATGTTTGTGGATATGTCCCCAGGTTCATCCGATGGGATTCGCTGCGATGTCGACGGCAACGTCTGGTCCGCCGCCGGTTGGGGCGGCGAAGGCTACAACGGCGTCCACGTCTTCGCTCCCGATGGTAAGCTAATCGGCAAGATTCATCTTCCCGAAACGTGCGCGAATCTCTGTTTCGGGGGCACCAAAAAAAACCGACTCTTCATGGCCGCCAGCCAATCTCTCTATGCCGTTTATGTGGGGACAGAAGGCGCGCAGGTCCCCTGACCTTACTAGCGCAGGGCCCAAAATTGCCTGCATGCATCTTCTCAATCGCGGAAAACTTTGCGGAATAAACCAATCATCTCCGCAAATGCCAGATCTGTTGCTTCTGGGTCGAATCTCGGCCCTTCGTCCCGCGTGAAAGCGTGCTCAGTAGAATACAAAAGCGTGTTATAGCGAACACCGGAGTTTTGCAGAGCCCGATCAATCGCTTCGCGTCCCTCGTCGGGCACATGCGGGTCCTTTGTCCCGAAAATCATCAGAAGTTGACCGCCGATTTCCTTCGCGCGCGCCAACGATCTCGCATCCTCGTCCTTGCCAAGCTTTCCGTCATGGATGCCTGTCCCGTAGTAACAGACTGTCGCGCACACATCGGGCTGGAATGCAGCACGAAAAGCAAGGTGCCCGCCTATACAGAATCCCACTACGCCGAGTTTCCCCCGCGCCACCATCGGAAGTCTCGAAAGCCAATCCAGACCAGCCCGGCAATCAGCATCAAAATCGGCGACCGGAGTCTTCGCCGCGTCTTCCTGTCCGCGAGTGCGCCCGGCGTCATCAAACAGGATCACTGTTCCCGGCGGTTCGATGCGGCGATAAATCTCCGGCGCCGCGGCAACGAATCCATATCCCGCTAGCCGCACGCAGAAGCGTAGCAGCGGAGGCGTAAGCTGAAAAATGTCGGAATAGCACCAGATCCCAGGATATCTACCCTCCGCGTTCGGTGCAGCGACGAAGGTTCGCATCGGGAAACTGGGCAGAGCAATGTCCACGTACTCGGTATATATAACCATTCACTTTTCCCCTCCACTTTTTCTCCAAGACGCATGTAGGGGCGCAGCACGGCTGCGCCACAGCCAGTTGCCGCGCTCAACCCTCGCCAAACGCATAAATCAGACAAATGGAATCTTCCAAAATCCAAATGTTCGATAAGGCGATTCATCACGCTTCAGCTCGCATTTTCTCCAGCAATAATCGATGCCGGCTTCGCCGCTGGGGTCGTCGTGATCACCACCACGCTGATCAGAACAAACAATGTCCCCAAAATAGTTCGCAAGCCCAGCGCTTCGCCGCCCAGAAAATATCCAACGAGCACGGCTACAACCGGATTCACGTACGCGTACGTCCCGACTTTTGTCGGCGACTCATGATGAAGCAGCCACACATATGCGGTAAACGCAATGATCGAGCCCGCGACAATCAGATACAGCAACGAGAGCCACGCCCCTCGCGAAACGGTCCACGGATGAAAATCACGAAACTCACCTAGCCCGGCGCCGGTGACGGCCAGAAGCACTCCGCCAGCGAGCATCTGCGCACCCGAGCTCATCACCTTGGAGGAAGGCAGCGGTAACTTGCGCGAAAGCGCCGACGCGACGGACCAGCTCACCGACGCAAAAACGAGCGCCACCGCGCCCATGGTGTCGATCGGTACCCCGCCGAGGGTCAACGAGTGGCTCATCAGCACCGCCACACCGCCAAGCCCGATCAGCAGCGCAAACGCCAGGCGCACTGTGAGCCTCAGCGTTCCCAGAAAAATAATTTCCGAAAGTGCCATAAACACGGGAATCGTGGCCAACATCACAGCCGCAATGCCCGAGGGCACGCGCTGCTCTGCCCAAAACAAAAGTCCGTAGTCGAGAACGAAAATCAGGATCGCGAGCAATGACGCCGACGCCCATTGGCGCCTGCTCGGCGAGCGCTCGCCCCGCGCCATCATCCAGCCATACAGAACGAGCCCCGCAACCAGGAACCGCATTGCCGCTAACAGAAATGGCGGAACCTCGCGCACTCCGACGCGAATCGCAAGAAATGTGGATCCCCACACAAAATAAATAATCGCAAACGCCAACAAGGCTTTCCACGTCGGGCGGTGAGTGTTGGCGTCCATTGAGAACTCCTGCCGACACTCTACCAATTCCTCCGCCGGCTTGCTTAGGCTTGGTTCATCACGCCGTATTCCGGATAAGTCCAAATTGTCCGTATAAAGATGCGGATGAGCACTAAAGGCCGATATTTGGCATTCCGCGCGGATACTCCTCGCGGTCCCTAGACGAGTATCAGGAAAGTTCTCGAGGCAAACTGTCGCCACATTTGAATCATTAATGTGGTGATTCCACTAATGAGATCGTTTCACTCGATAGCCTGTCTCTCCGGCGTCTTAACCCAAAACCTCGCTCGAATTCGGCGATTGTTCACAATTTTTCTGCGTCCCAACTCCTTTGATTCCTTGCGTTGTGTTGGTCTTTTCTTTTCATTTCCAGCCACAAGCCAAGGACCCTCTCAGGTCGCTTCCTGCATCCAGCAGGCAGGCGTATAGTTGCACTCGGCATGGTCACATACGACAGAAGCGGCTCCGCAGGCCCCGATACGCCGGCTCCCGGTTTTCTCTCACGGACCATCTTCAACACCAGCCACCAGGTGATCGGTCTACGCTACCTCTGGCTTGCTCTCGGCAGCGTGCTCTTCGGAATGCTCCTCTCGCTGCTCATGCGCATTCACCTCGTTTGGCCTGCCGCACAAATTCCATTTCTTTCTGGATTCGGCGGTTCGCCGGAGCGCTACGCCGCGCTCGCCATGCTCCACGGCTCCTTGATGGTTTTCCTCGTGCTCACCACCGCGCCGCAGGCCGGCTTCGGCAACTATTTCTTGCCCCTGCAAATCGGCACTCGAGAATTGGCATTCCCTGCCATGAATCTGTTTTCGTTTTGGGCATCCGTCGCTTCGCTCGCTGGCATGACCGCGGCCTTTTTCGTGCATCCCGATGCAGGACTCACGCTCTGGACCGCCAGCGTCGCACTCTTCTGTCTCGGTGCTTTGCTCACGGCGCTCAATTTCACTGTCACCACCCTCGACCTTCGTGCCAAGGGCATGACTTTGCCGCGCATGCCTCTCACCGTTTGGGCCTGGTTCATCAACGCCATCCTTAGCATGTTGATTTTCAGCATTCTTCTCGCCGCTTGCGTTTTCCTCCTCTCGGATCGCCTACTTCGCTCCCAGTTTTTTTCGCCGCTAACTTTTTTTTCGCAGCAGCCTGCCCTCCTCGCACAGTCCACGCAGCTTTCTCTCTGGCACCGCCTCTTCTGGTTTTTTGCGCAAGCGGAAGTCTACGTCGCCATGCTTCCGTGCTTCGGTATCGTCTCGCATCTGCTTTCCACTTTTTCGCGGAAGCCCGTCTGGGCCGAGCGCGCCGCAGTCCTCGCTCTGTGCGGCGTGGGACTCTTTGGCTTTTGCATCTGGGGCCAGCACATGTTTTCGAGCGGCCTCAATCCCTGGTCTCCGCTGGTTTTTTCGTTGCTGGCATCCTCTCTCGGCTTGCCTGCTTGCGTTCTCCTACTCAGTTGGTTCGGTACTCTCTGGCACGCCAAAATCCAACTCAACACGGCGATGCTTTTTGCGTTGGGCTTCGTTTCTCTTTTTCTTGCAGGCGGAGTCTCCGGAATTTTTCTAGCCCGCAACGATCTTGCCGCCGTTTCCGTCAGCGACGACTTCGTCACCGGCCACTTTCATCTCGTAATGGGCGTCGCGGCCACATTCGCAATCCTCGGCGCACTTTTCTTCTGGTTCCCCAAAATGTTTGGGCGCGGTCTCGACGAATCTCTCGGCAAGATCCACTTCTGGCTCACCTTCGCCGGAGTCTATTGCGTCTTTATGCCCATGCACTGGCTCGGCCTTATGGCCCACACACGCGCATCGAGCGGCGGCTCCGCGGCGTTCGCCTCCCTCGGCATATCATTTGGAACTTCACCTGGCGTCTCGCAAGGCGCGTCGCTTCGCACGTTTGTTACGGTCGCCACGATTCTCACTGTTGCCGCGCAAGCTCTTTTTCTTTTCAATTTTGTCTGGAGTCTCTGGCGCGGCGAAGAAACCGAGGATTGCAATCCGTGGCGTGCCACTACACTCGAATGGACCGTTTTATCGCCAGCACCCATCGACAATTTTGGGGCCGCCGAACCCATGGTCTATCGCGGGGCATACGAATTCAGCGCGCAAGGTCCACCGGAAGATTTCGCAGCGCAGAATGTTGCGCCCGCATCGTCGGAGCCTTCGCTGCAAACGAGACGGCAAGCTAACACCGTCGCAAAGGAGAATTAGAAAAGTTTCATGCCAGGTACAACCATCGTCGAGGACATCGAGCTCATCATCGAAGACATCGGTGGCGGCGGAGGAAAACTTCCGCCCGCAGGTGGAGATGACGACGGAGACGGCAGCAAACGTCGTGGGCCTCAACTGCCATCGTCGAGACGCTACGCCACGGCTATCGTGATTGCCATCGTCTCCATCGTCATGTTTTTCATGGCCATGGCCAGCGCCTACATCTATCTCCGCGCCAACAGCAACCGCTGGGTTCCGCTGCATCTCCCGTGGATCATTTGGGTCAACACGACGATCCTCCTGCTCAGCAGCGGAGCGATGGAGTTAGCGCGGCGGCGACTCATGCTTGCGGACGTCCGTCAATTCCGCAGATTTTGGTTTGCGGCAACGACTCTTGGCGTGCTTTTCCTCGTCGGCCAACTCGCCGCTTGGCGCCAATTTATCCTCGCCGGTTTTTACGTGGCCACAAATCAGGCCAGCAGTTTTTTTTATATCTTTACAGGTCTGCACGGCTTGCATCTTCTCGGAGGAATCTGCGCGCTGCTCTATGTTGCCTTCCGAAAATTTGAAAGAGCGAGGGTGTCGCGCTCCATCGCCGCCGAAGTCGCCTCCTACTACTGGCACTTCATGGACGGCCTCTGGATTTTTCTGCTGGCTCTTCTCTATCTCGGCAAATGAATGGACGGTTCTGATTGATGAGCGAGCAAATGCAGGCCACTTCGTCGTTCCGCGCCGTGCCTCAACTCGATCTCGCGGCGCAGTACGCCGCCATCGGCGAGGAGATTCGCGCGGCGATCGAGAAAGTCTTGGCGTCCCAACAATTTATTTTGGGACGCGAAGGCGTCGCGCTCGAAACAGAAATCGCACATCTCTGCGGCGCCGCTCACGGAATCGGCGTCGCCTCGGGAACGGATGCGTTGATTCTGGCCCTGAAGGCATGCGGCGTTAACCCTGGCGACGAAGTCATCATCCCGCCGTTCACGTTTGTCGCCACCGCCAGCGCGGTCAACGCCATCGGCGCAACACCGGTCTTCGCCGACATTCGTCCGGATACCTACAACATCGATCCTTCGGATCTGGCGCGCCGCGCGACGGAAAAAACGAAGGCGATCATCGCCGTGCATTTATACGGACTCTCCGCGGACATGGATCCGATTTTAGATTTTGCGCGTGCCAACGATTTGCACGTGATTGAAGACAACGCGCAATCCCTCGGCGCAATCTATAAAGGACGCCGCACAGGTTCGATGAGCGACGCGGCCTGCATCAGTTTTTACCCGACGAAAAACCTGGGTGCCTGCGGCGACGCCGGAATGATTGTGACGAATTCGAACGAAAAGGCGGTGCGGTTGCGAACACTGCGCAATCACGGGCAATCCGCGAAATACGTGAGCAGCGAAGCGGGATGGAACAGCCGGCTGGATGAGATTCAGGCGGCGATCCTTCGCGTGAAGCTGCGTCACTTGCCGGAGTGGCAGCGCGCGCGTCAGGAGCACTCGGCGGCGTATGCAAAATTGCTGCTGGGTGTCCCTGGAATTGCCCCGCCGCTCGTTCCGGAAAATTACGGGCACGCTTTTCACCAGTACACAATTCGCGTCGAGCAGCGCGACGCGCTGCAGCAATTCCTCAACGAACGAAACATCGGCAGCGCGGTTTACTATCCCGTGCCGCTTCACTTACAGCCGCTATACAGTTCGTTGGAGCACAAGCCCGGCGATTTTCCTCACGCAGAGCACGCAGCAAGGGAAGTGATTTCGTTGCCGATGTATCCGGAATTGTGTTCCGAGCAAATTACGCGCGTCGCGGAAGCCGTCACCGAGTTCGTCACCAAATAGTTCTCGTTAACGATCCCGCGGAAGAAATGTTTGCGAAACGGACAAATTGGAATCTGGAGACGAACCGCTTGAGCGCGGCGCTGGCGGCGCACCGCGCGGCAGGGAAGCCGTTGATCGACTTGACGGTTTCGAATCCGACGGAATGCGGGTTTGAGTACGACGAGGCTGCAATTCTGACCGCGCTGCGATACCCGGCGGCGCTGAAATATGAGCCGAATCCGCGAGGGCTGGCAGTGGCCCGGGACGCGGTAGCGCGGTACTACACGGAGCGCGAGGCGGCTGTTTCGAACGATGACATTTTTCTTACAACCAGCACGAGCGAGGCGTATTCCTGGGTGTTTCGAACGCTTTGCAATCCAGACGAAGAGGTTTTGATTCCGGAACCGAGCTATCCACTGTTCGAATTCCTGGCGGATATTCAGGATGTTCGGCTGGTGCGCTACCCGCTGGTCTACGACTATGGGTGGCAGATCGATTTTCACAAGTTGGAGCGGGCGATTACTCCGCAAACGCAGGGAGTGATCGTGGTGCACCCAAATAATCCGACAGGACATTTCTTGAAGCTGGAGGAAATGCGAAAGCTGAATGAGGTATGCGCGGCGCGGGAGATCGCGATTATTGCCGATGAAGTGTTCCTGGATTCTGCGTTAAGCGGAGAACAGTCGGCGACATTCGCCGCGAATTCCGGAGCGCTGACGTTCACCATGAGCGGGATTTCGAAGATCTGCGGGCTGCCCCAAATGAAAGCGGCATGGCTTATCGTGAGCGGTCCAGAGCCGTCCAAATCGCAGGCGCTTGCGCGCCTTGAGGTGATTGCGGATACCTATCTCTCGATGAACGCGCCAATTCAGTTGGCTTTGCCTGATTTCTTGGAGCAGCGGGGAGAGTTTCAGGGTCAATTGATGGCGCGCGTTAGGGATAACCTTCTTGAGCTCGACAGACAATTGGCTGGGCAGAAATCCTGCAACCGGTTAGTAGTCGAGGGCGGGTGGAATGCCGTGATCCGCGTGCCTGCGACTCGCTCGGGCGAAGAGTTCGCGCTTGAACTTCTCGGGGCCAAGGGAGTGTACGTGCATCCCGGGCACTTCTATGACTTCCCGTCCGAGGGAATTGTCGTGGTTAGCCTGATTTGCCCCAAGGGTGAGTTTGCCGATGGATTGGGGATGTTGCTTTCTATGTTTTAGCCTCCATTTATTGGCACTCTGCAGCGAGGACCGGGGCATCCGTGGTAACAAAAGGATGGACAAAAGCATAAAAGCACTTGAAAAGGACGCGGAAACGAAGACACCTTAATCAGTGCACTTGCGCAAGCTCGAGCACAGCAGCGCTGTGCCCCTACGAGGGATGGACCGCAGTAGCAGGACCGCAAATCAGCCTGCCGCTAGGGTACTTAAGGCGGTTGATGGGTGTCGGGAGACTACAGCGGATCCCTGCGGAGCCACCGCGGACGCAGATACATAATTCGGAAGCCTGGCGTAGTACTTTCTATGTAAACCTATATAACAAAATCTAAAGAAATCTTTTTTATTCGATTCTTGGGACTGATAACTTGCTTACCACAAGCGGTTTATCGTGTCGGACGCATCGGGGAGCATGTGGCAAGTGGCTTGCTGACTTGCCCTTAAGTCGAGGTTTGGATTTAGTATCGTAAATCCCAAATGAGAAAACTAACGGAGCTTCTGAGAGTGAAGCTTGCCGATGCGGAAAGTGTAGCGTGGAGAAACTACACGATCTCCGTGGATTATGTTGGGTGATAGTGTTTGTGAAATCAGTTCGGACGAGTGAAGTTTGAGGGTTGGGACCAGTTTTGAGGTTTTTGCGATATCTGGAAGGACAGAATCAGTCTCAGGGTCAGAAGGAAGAATCGATCGGAGGCAAGAGAAATGGCTTGGATAAATAATCGGCGGCAATTGGGACGATTGGTGGGGGGCCTGGGAATAGTGCTGGCGACGGCGCTGCTATCGGTTGTACCCGCTCGAGCACAAGAGTTTGCGGCGGTTACGGGCGTGGTCACAGATAAGGGCGGTGGCGCGATTGCAGGTGTTGACGTAACCCTGGATAGTGACAAGGTAGGCCTTCACCTTAAAACAGTCACGGACGAACAAGGTGTTTATCAGTTTCTGCGACTCGCTCCTGGGGACGGGTATAACCTTGGCTTTTCCAAGTCCGGCTTCAAGAAATTCACTCTGAACAATGTATACCTCGGCGTGAGCACGACCAGCACGCACAATGCGGTTCTAGAGGTCGGCGCAGTAACGGAAACGATTGAAGTGAAAGCAGCGAGTGAAGAGACGCTGAACACGACGGATGCGAGCATTGGAAACGTTTTTGATTCGACGCTCCTACACACACTTCCCATTGAATTCAGAGATTCTCCTGCAGCACTTCTAGGTCTGCAACCTGGGGTAGTGCTGTCGGGCGGGAACGACCCGAGCGGTAACCGCGATGGTTCCGTGACCGGGGCTCGAGCGGACCAGGGAAACATAACAATCGATGGAATCGATGCCAACGACCAAGCGACAGGCCAGGCATTCGCAACCGTAGGGAACGCCCCGGTTGACGCAATCCAAGAATTTCGAGGAATTACAGCCAATCCTCTAGCAGACGAAGGGCGAAGCAGCGGCGCTCAAATCCAGCTCACGACAAAGAGCGGAACAGATCAGTTTCACGGAAATGCCTACGAATATCATCGCAACACCATCTTTGCAGCCAACTCTTTCTTCAACAATGCAAACGGAGTTCCGCGTGCCGCGCTGATTCGCAATCAATTTGGCGGGAGCTTGGGCGGCCCTGTCAAGAAGGACCGGCTTTTCTTCTTCTTCAACTACGAAGGACGCCGCGATGCGAGCCAGGACAATATTACGCGGACCGTTCCTCTGGATACTTTTCGCAATGGGCAGGTAGCGTATATCAACAACGGCCCGGGCTGTACCGCCAGCAGCCGCGTTAACACACAGCCTGCCTGCATCAGTTTGACGCCGGCAACCGGTCCGAACTCTCTCGCAGCACTCGATCCGGCTGGGATTGGTTCGGATACAGCTTTGTTGACTTTTATCAACGGTCGTTACCCACATGCGAATGACCTTACGGGGGGAGACGGCGTAAACACGGGGCTGGTGCGGTTTAACGCGCCATTTCATCTGGGAAATAACACCTATACAACCCGTATAGATAACAACTTGACCAGCAAGCAGAAGCTTTTCGGGCGGTTTAACATCGTCCGTTCCTCGCAAACGGATGACGTTAATTTTGCCGCGGTTCAATTCCCGGGCGACCCGGCTCCGGCGCACGAGATTGTGGATCACAGCTACTCCTTCGCGATTGGACATACTTGGACAATTTCTGCGAACAAGATCAACCAGCTGACGGTGGGACTAACAGAGTCACGTCTAAGCTTCCCGAGCGTGCAGCAAACGGGATTTCCAAATGAGTACACCTTCGGTCCGTACAGCGGCCCGTTCGAATCGCTCCAAGGGCAGTTCCGCACGGTGCCTGTCCCCACGTACCGCGATGACTTCAACTACATCCATGGAAAGCACAGCTGGCAGTTCGGCGGGGTATTCAAGCCGGAACACCAGACTTCCCGCCAAATCAATGATTTCAATTTCTTGCAGCTTGGCTTGGGAGGGCAAACTACCAGCTTGAACCCAGCCCTCCGGCCCAGCAACATCCTCCTTAGCCCCGCAGCTTTCGGGGAATGGGACAATAATTTCCCATTTATCCTCGGTCGTTTCGCCTCCGATGATACGAACTTTAATTACACGCGCACAGGGACCGCTCAGAGTCCCGGGACCGGCAAGACAAGGAACTACCGATATTTTGAATATGAGTTTTATGGCGAAGATCAATGGCGTGTGACGAACAATCTGACCTTCACTTACGGACTGCGTTGGCAGTATTACAGCGTGCCCTATGAAACAGGAGGCTTGCAATCCGTTCCGACGGTGGACTTCCCGGCCTTTTTCAACGCGCGTGTTCAGAATGGGCTGGCTGGGATTAGCGGAGCAAATGCGGTTCCCATTGTACAGTATGTGCTTGGCGGTGCGGCAAACAAGAACGCGCCGAGTATTTACAATCCGGATTACCGAAACTTCTCTCCCCGTTTGGCCTTGGCCTATAACCCTGGGTTCCGCAACGGCCTTCTGCACACCGTGTTTGGTGACCGCAAGACAACCATTCGGCTGGGCGGAACGATCGACTACGATCGCGTGAACGCTAACACAATTAACTTCATTCAGGATCAGGTATCCTACCTCTTCAACAACAGTGTCAATACCCTTTTCGGTGGCGGCAATCCTTCTCAGACGTTGGCGACGGATCCCAGATTCACGGCGATCGGCACACTCCCAGTGACGAATACGGCGCCGCCTATTACGACGCCGTTTTCTCCATTTATCGATACCGCCACGGGCTACCCGCTGGGGAACGCGCAGGGTCAATTCAACTACACTATCGAGAAGAATTTCCGAACTCCTTATGCTTACGTATATACGTTCGGTGTGCAAAGGGAACTGCCCGGAAACTTCATTGTAGAAGCCAACTACGTGGGACGCCTGGGACGGAAGCTCTTTGCGCAGTCCGACGGGGCACAGATTGTGGACTTCATCGATCCAGGGTCCAAACAAGGCTTGACAAAGGCCTTCAATCTGCTTTCAGCGCAGACGCGTGCAGGATTGTCTGGAAATCAACTCACTCCACAGCCATGGTTCGAGAATCAGATGAATTCAGCGATTCAAACTAACTTTGGCGGATTTGGAATAGGGAATTGCGCAAGTCTCGCAGCCTTCCTTGGGGACGGTGCTTCGAACTGCACACAGTTTGTGCAAGATTTCTTCGGCACACTACTCCAGCGGGGCGATCTAAGTGACACGGTACAGGGTCTGTACGGATTCTTCTCTGGTCCCTTTGGAGGGGTGATTTCTCCCAATGTGGGGTTAGCTAGCCAGTTCTCTGTGAACTCGTACATCAGCAACGCCGCATCCTCGAATTACAATGCGCTGTTAATGACAGTGAAAAAGCGCTACTCGAACGGTCTGGATCTAGCCTTCAACTATACTTATGGGCATTCGATCGACAACTTGTCCACGATTACAAATACGGTGATCGGGGGCTTGGTGTGCGATGTCCGCAACCTGAGAGCGTGCAGAGGCAGCTCCGACTTTGACGTCCAGCATGCTATTTCCGCGAACGGCGTCTACGATTTGCCGTTCGGGCGGGGGAAGCAGTTTGGCGGTCAAGTGCCAGGATGGTTGAACCAAATCATCGGTGGCTGGCAGTTCAGCACCATTGCGACGTGGCGAACAGGCTTCCCGTTCAGCACGAGCACGGATGCATTCCCGGTGAACTTTTTCGTGAACAGCCCTGCTCTTTTCACCGGCACAAGTGCCGCGATCAAGGAGAATATTCATACGGACTCGACGGGGGCGATTCAACTCTTTGCGAATCCCACCACCGCAAAGGGAGCTTTCAGTTTTACAAACGGGGGCGAAACCGGAAGCCGGAACACGCTGCGTGGCCCGGGTTACTGGAACTTTGACACTTCTCTTGCGAAGAGCTTCAATATGCCGTGGTCGGAATCTCACAAACTGCAATTCCGATGGGAATCCTACAACGCGTTTAATCACACAAACTTTGCCGATCCTTCGGCGGACATCAACGCCGGAACGTTCGGCCAGATCACGTCGCAGGCAGGGAGCAACCGAGTCATGCAATTCGCTCTGCGTTACGATTTTTAGCCCAATCTCTTCAGAGTATTTTCAAAGGGGAGGCTGAGGTTTAGCCTCTCTTTTGTATTTTATGGCAGGAACTTGATTTGCATGCAGGCACGGGCGTCAAGGGAGGCGCAGAGTCGCCATTGGGACGGGAGCAAGGGTATACCCGAAGTTCTTATAGGTTTTTCAGATGCGCGAGCCGGAATGGAGAACCGAGGTGTTCGCGAAGATCGATCCAATGTTCCTCGGGAATAGTGGAGAAGACTTCGACGACTTTGGGGTCGAATTGCGTGCCGGAGCAGCGGCGAATTTCTTCGCGGGCGTGGGGCATGGGGAGAGCTTTGCGGTAGGGGCGGTCGCTGATCATAGCGTCGAGTGAATCGGCGATGGTGAAAATGCGGGCGCCAAGGGGGATTTGATCGCCTTTGAGGCCGCGCGGGTAGCCGGTGCCGTCATAGAACTCCTGGTGAGCGAGGACGATTTCGGCGGCATCACGAAGGAACGGGATGCGGATGAGCATGTTGTAGCCGATTTCGCAGTGCTTGCGCATGACCTCCTTTTCCGCGTCGGTGAGCGGACCGGGTTTGCGGAGAATGCCATCAGGTATGGCCATTTTGCCGATGTCGTGGAGGAAAGCGGCGCGGGCGAGAATGGGCAAGTAGTCGTTCGGGACGGGCATGGCTTTGGCGATGGAGATAGTGAAGGCCGTGACGCGCTGGCAATGGCCTTCGGTTTCCGCGTCCTTTAAGTCGAGGGCGCTGCCGAGGGCTTCGAGAGTGTCGTCATAGGATTGCTCAAGCTGGGCGAAAGCGACGCGGAGTTGCCCGGTGCGTTCTTCGACCTGCTGTTCGAGCTGGAGCTGGTAGCTGCGATTTTCCGCGACGAGGCGGCGGTGCTGAAGAGCCCGGCCAACGCCGAGGAAGAGCTGATCTTTTTCGAAGGGCTTGAGAATGTAGTCGTAGGCGCCGCGGCGAATGGCTTCGAGGGCCGTAGAGATGTCATGGATGGCGGTAACCATGATGACCGGGACTTCGGGGTCATATTCACGGAGCCAATCAAGCAACTTGATGCCGTCCATCTCGGGCATGATCATGTCGCTCAGAACCAGATCCGGCGTGGACCTCTTGACTTGCTCCTGAGCAGCGCGCCCATTGCTCACAGCCGTGCAGCGATAGCCTTTCGATTCGAGCATGGTGGAAACGACCTCTCGAATCGCTTCCTCATCGTCGACGACCAGGATCTGTTCTAGCTCCACGAGTGTTTGCCCCCACCGCCATTATACGGGACAGCACACAGGGAAAGGGGTGGCCTTGCCCATTAAGAAAATAGCATGTTAGCGTCGAAGGAAGCTTCGTAGAAGGCTTCGTGCCGTCCCTAGCGAGAGAGGCAGGGGTGTATATCTCGCGGCGAGGGCCACTGAGAGCGGGAGGCAGCGCATCGTGTTGGTGAACCAAGGCCTGCTGGGCATCGCTTTCTTCGAAGCGACGGCGTTCATCGTCCTGCTGGTCCTTTTCTTCATTTTTCAGCGCGACCATATCAATCGATATTTCCGGTTGTGGGTGGCCGGGTGGGTTGTATTTACACTGGCATCCTTGTGCGAAGTGGTGATGCTGAGCCGGAATATTCCGGGATTCTGGCTGGCCGTGGTGATCGGAAGAGTGGGGGCGATGCTGCTGTTCTCGGCCGCGGTGGTGCAATTTACAACCGGGGCGGGGAAGCGAAGCTGGCCGGTGCTGCCGCTCGCCGGAGTGGTGTTGTTCGGGGTCTATTATTTTCAGCGCAGCGTGACGCCGGCCTATGGCAACGTGCGATGGGAAACGGGGCTGCTGGCGAGCGCGGTATGTCTTTGGGCAGGAATGGTTTTGTGGAGGTCGCCACTCTTGCGGCGCGGCCACGGGGTGCGGCTACTCGAGGGCGTGTTCCTATTGAAAGGCATACACGGATTGGACCGGTATATGTGGCCGGAACATCCGTACTTTTTGTTACGAGTGGCGTTTGACCACTTGCTGGGTGTGGCGTTGGGAATTGCGATGGTAGTGGTGGTGCTGGAGGGGGCAAGGTCGCGGACGGTAGAACTCAATGAGAAGCTGAGGCGGCTGACGCTGCTGACCACGGCCAGCACGCAAACGCTTTCCGTACAGGAAGTGCTGGACCGCGTGCTTGCTCATCTGGTGGAGAGCCTCGGCGCGACGCACGGGCTGGTGCGATTACTGGAAGGCGAGGGAGACAAAGCCCAGGTCGTGGTGCACGCCTCGGTTGGATTTCAGAAGGAGTATTTGGAAAAGTACGGCAGTTTGCCGGCGAAGGCTGCATGGACGCAGCGGGTCTTGCACAAGGACTGCGAGTTTTTTCGTTTGGAGGATGAACCGGACCCGGCCGTGCGGCAGAGAATGGCGGAGGGCGGCATCGGCAATAGCATCACGATGGCGCTGCCTGGGAAAGATGGGCCGATCGGGATCATCGCTATCGGTTCGACGCGAGATGAGCAGTTTCAGGCGGACGAGATTGCGTACCTGCTGAACATTAGCAATTTGCTGGGATTGACGCTGCAGAATGTACGCTTGTTCGAACAAGTTGCGACGGTGCAGCAGCAATGGGCGTACACCTTTGACTCGATTGGCGATCCGATTCTGGTGCACGACCGGCAAGGACGGATACTGCGGTGCAACTTGCGTTTGGGGCATCTGCTGGGCAGGGATTCGCAGGCGCTGGTTGGACGAGCGGTGACGGACCTTCTGGCGCGAAAGAACCTGTCTTACGAGTTGTGCCCGTACTGCGAAGGAGTCGCTGGGGAAGGGGACAATCCCGACCCTTGGCTTCAGGGTTACTTTCTTGCTTCGAATTCCACGTTCACTGACCCGGCCAGAAACATGCTTGGGACCGTGCACGTCTTGAAGGACATCACGGAAAGAAAGCGGGCAGAAGAAAAATACCGAACGCTGGTTTCGAGCGTCCAGGAAGGCGTTTTTATTTCTACTCCTCAGGGGCGATTTCTGGATTTCAACGACGCAATGTTGCGCATGACGGGATTTGAGACCCGGGAGGAATTGTTGGGGGCCGATATTCCGGGCGCGATGTATGCCAATCCCGCGGACCGCGACCGTCTGAAAAAGCTGCTTCAGGAACACGGCACGGTGGCGGACTTCGAATTCGAGATGAGGCGCAAGGACGGCGAGATTCGAATGGTGCTGGAGTCCTCCATCGCGGTCAAAGACTCGGTGGGAAATGTCACGGCGTATCAGGGCTTTCTGCTCGATATCACCGAAAGGAAAAGAGCGGAGCAGGAAATCCGGCGGCGCAATCGGGAGCTTCTAGTATTGAACTCTATCGGACAAACGCTGATGGAGTCGATGGACTTGGGAGATTCCCTGCATCGTACGCTGCGCCAGATGGCGGAACTCTTCAGTCTAGACGCTTGCGCGTTGTACCTGTTCGACGAGGAGGGAACAAAGATCCGGCGCGTGGCCGCGGTAGGGCACCGCTCGGAGTACGCCAGGAATTTTCCCCCGGTCATGCTAAAGCCGGAGCTTCTCCAACACATCAAAGCGGTGCATGCGACATTTCTATCGGTTCAGGGACTGCCGCTTCCCGCCATATTTCGCGAAGCGCAAAGAAAAGAAGAGCTACTATCCGCCTATATCGTAGTGCTGTGGTCGAAAGACCGTGTTATCGGCGGACTGACAGTGGGTAGCCGAACGCCAAAGGAGTTCTCGCCCGCGGACGTCAACTTGTTGATTGCGGTCGGGAGCCAGCTCTCGAGCGCCATCGAACGCACAACGCTGTACGAGGAAGCGCGGCAGGCCTACGAGAACCTGCGCCGCACGCAGGAGCAACTCCTCCACAGCGAGAAGATGGCAGCGGTTGGGCAGTTGATTTCCGGCGTGGCGCACGAGCTCAATAACCCGCTCACGGCGATCCTGGGCTACAGCCAGTTGCTCACCTCGAGCGGACAGATGGGCGCGCAAGGAGTCGAATACTCCGAAAAACTCTACAAACAGGCGCAACGGACGCACCGCATTGTGCAGAACTTGCTCAGCTTTGCCCGGCAGCACAAGCCGGAGCGTGTCCCGGTTCAGCTTAATCTCATCCTGGAAGAAACGCTTGCGCTGCGCGATTACGATTTGCGGATGAATCACATCCGCGTTCACCTGGAGCTTGCTCCAGACTTGCCTTATACCTCAGCGGACCCCCACCAACTCCAGCAGGTTTTCCTGAACATGGTCAACAACGCCGTGGACGCTATGCTGGAGCATACCAACGAAGGGGATCTTTGGGTGAGAACAGGAGCAAACGGAGACAAACTGTTCATCGAGTTTACGGACAGCGGCCCGGGCGTAAAAGACGCGTCCAGAGTATTCGATCCTTTCTACACGACGAAGCCCGTCGGCAAGGGCACTGGACTTGGCCTCAGCATTTGCTACGGCATCATTTCGGAACACGGCGGATCGATCCGCGTACGCAATGTACCTCCCCGCGGAGCTTCCTTCACAATTGAGGTGCCTTACCAGCCAACCAGGCCCACGAAAGTCAGCGATTCGATGCAGACCACGGAACCGGTGAGGGAAGCCCGCATCTTATTGATAGATCAGGATGATTCAGTATTGGAAGCAGTCGGGGCGATTCTGCGGGAGCGAGAGCATCAAGTCGAAACTGCGAAAACGGCAGCAGACGCGATGGCCATACTCGAGAAGCAGGAGTTTGACTTGCTGCTGGCGGATCTTGACCTAACCGGAACTGCCTCACGGAACATACTGCATGATTGGATAATTGCCCGCAGGCCGGGTTTGGCCAAGCGCTGCATCTGGATGCGCGGGGTGGCTCCCCTGGGGCGTCCTCCAGAACAAGCGACACGCAACGGGAACTATATTCTCCAGAAGCCGTTTAAGGCGGTCGAGCTGCTTGCCGCTGTGGATGGGGTACTAGGGAGTGTGCAGCCCGCGTCCGTCCAGCGATGAGGCGAGCTTGGCAGCCAGCGCGGCCCGCTCCCCAAGATCCCTCATGGAAGTTTCCAACCTGATCGAAAATCTGCTGACAACCTCGCTCAAGGATCCAAGCTCCGGAAGAGGTGCAAATCCTAAGAGGATTTTGATACGGATGGCTTCATAGCGGCAGGAAAAGGCCAGACCTAGCCAAACGCGTTCCAATTCTTGCGCCGCCCCCACCTGCGGCGACATCGAAGCAATGACGCGCCCCAAGCGCCATAATTTCAGGAAATCTCGGCGCAGGCAGGCCATGTAGGCCAATGCGATCTTGCGGCGCTCTTTGCGCACCCTGCGGCTCAGAGCACGTGAACCTCGCGAGGCAAGGTGGACGTAGTCGTCAGCAGCCAGCGCCTGCTTTACTTGCGGGAAATAAGTCACATGGCGCCGGTCCAAATCTTCCGCTGATCGTGGATCGGCTTCGGACTTCGCGAGCTTCCGAGAATCGACTAGGGCCCACACAAGCACAATTAGAAGGAGACCAGCGAAGCCAGCCAGGAATAAGAGGGGAGGGCTCATTGTGGATGTGCCTCCAGTTTCCAGAGTCGTAGGAGCTTTTCATTGATAAGGCCAAGATGTTCATTGATCTGGGGAGAAAGACTCAAATAATCGGAGTTCGAGGGCGGAGCGGCCTCCCGGTCCTCAACGGGCAAAGGCTTCCGGAGAGCGGCCATCCAAACAACTTGGACAACGATAAACGAAAGTAAAGTCGTGCATTGCCAGATGTTCTGGTAGACGGAAAAGACGTTTTTGAAAAAGGCCTGAACGACGGTGTTGATCAGAATTTCAGTGCAGGAATAAAAACAAAATCCACCGAGGATCATTTTGTAGGCGAGGGGGACAGGAATAGAGTAATAACGCACGAGGAGCAAGCAAGCGATGACCGCTGCGGCAAAAGTGAGATGGTAGCCCCGATCGAGTTCGAACCACTTGGCATAAGCCCAGTGACCACGGGCTGCCAGCATCACGAGAATCACAACGAGAACCGAAGCAACAGTCAACGCGCGCCAAGCGAGACCCCAGATGCCTTGGTATGGCTTCAGCGTGATCTTAAGAATCTCGGTCGTGGCGAGCGCGGCTGTTAGAAGAGCAACGCATTCCGAATACCAAGCGAGATCATAAGTGGTGGGAGAATTTGTCCCCCAGATGGAATAGACAATCATAAGGAAGGCAACCTGGCACAGGTTGAAACCCACGCAGGTAGTGAAAAGAGGCAGTTTGCGAAAATTTCCCTTCGAGAACAGAAGAATCAATACAAACAGTTGTTCCAGAGCGCTGCAGGCCCACAACAAGAGGACGTAGAGAGGCAAGCTGCTCACGGCGGTTGAATGCTATCATGTCTTGACTGGCCGGTAAATAATCTAGTTGTGTCAGAGGGATGGATAGTTGCCACCGGGCGAGCTATCGAGACGCAGAATCTTGACCGAAAAGACTCGGTGGATGGGCAATACAGTCCCAGCGTCCACTCTGAGACGACTCGCTAGGCATTTAGGTCGCATCGCTGCGCCGTTGAGAGGGGATGGAAAACAGAAAGAAGATTAGAAACTTCTTAGAATCCCTCCTCCGCAACTCGCCGCGGCCTGCCGGCGAGTTGCGGAGCATGACATGTCGCGACTTTTATGCCTGCCTTCCGGGCGGAGGGGGAGCTGGGAGAGGCGAGCCGGTTGTAGCGGAGACGCTGAGGCCTGGGGGAGGCGGTGCTGGAAGGGGTGAGCCAGTTGTAGCGGAGACGCTGAGGCCTGGCGGAGGGGGAGCTGGGAGAGGCGAGCCGGTTGTAGCGGAGACGCTGAGGCCTGGGGGAGGCGGTGCTGGAAGGGGTGAGCCAGTTGTAGCGGAGACGCTGAGGCCTGGGGGAGGCGGTGCTGGAAGAGGCGAGCCAGTGGTAGCGGAGACGCTGAGGCCTGGCGGAGGCGGTGCTGGAAGAGGCGAGCCAGTGGTAGCGGAGACGCTGAGGCCTGGCGGAGGTGGTGCTGGAAGCGGCGAGCCGGTGAGAAGGGAAACGGAAACTGCAGAAGCGCGATTACTGGATAAGTGTTTGACCGAGCTAACAACAGGGAGTACGATCAAAACCGCCAAGGCAAGCAACGCCAGGCGGATTGAGATGTTTTTCTTCATGGCTAAAAGCCTCCTGACTGTAACCATGAAGGAGATTCGGAAGAGCTGAGAGGAATGGTCTAAAACGTTCTGTCTTCGGAACGGGGCGACGGAAGAAAATGCTTACGCAGTTCCAGCAAAACCGGCGCATCATTCAAGATTTCACGCTGACTACTCTGGCGGGAATCCCCGGAGAATTCAGCAGGCTTACGTACATGGCCTCGTTGCGCGATCTCTCGAGTGGAAGATATGAGCATGCAGGGCTCGCCGCTCTCTATCCTGACGATGCGATACAGCAAGCCCTAAACATGTGTCACGAGCAGGTTTTCGAGCGAGTTTTGGAATCCCCTCTGGCCAGGCAAGAAGCGGACCTGAAGGAGTGTCTTGAGCGCATGCCGGGCGGATTATGCGGGACTTTGGCGCACTGGCGGCGGATGGAGGCTTACCGGGTTTTGATGCCGGAGCGTGCTCCGGGCTATCTCAAGGAGCTTTTCTGCTCGAATCTCCGCGCGCTGCTGGAGATTCTCCAGGAAGAATGTTCCACGGTTCGTTCAGCCGTGTAACCACGCCCACCACACGGCCGACCACTTCCGCTTCTTCCGGAAGACGCCAAGCTTCCGGCACACAGCGGGATAAAGGATGGGGCTGCATGAGCAGGCGCGTGCCATCCTGATGGAACCAACCACAACGGTAGCCGTCGCGCAACTCGACAAAATACATAGGCCGGTCGTATTCATTGGCCCAGTTGTCATCTTCGATGCGGCGTACGCTGACATCCACAAGAACTACGCTGCCGGGACGCAGTATCGGCACCATGCGTCGGTCCGACAACCCAATATATCCGTAGCGGTGGCGGGCATTGCCATTGGTCAGCACGCCTTCGAGACTCCCCCATTGCTCGACCATGCGGGAGAGCAGTTCAGTCCGCCTCGGATCGAAAGAGGGATCGAATCGCAGTGGAGTCTTGAGAGAGACGGGGGGAGCCGCGAGATGCGTGTGCGGGGCATGAAAGGCCCCACCGTCTGGAAAACAATCCTCGATGGGCACATCATACCATCGAAAAATCTCGAGCGGATTCAAGTGATAGACAACCGCGAGTGTATATAGCTTGTGCAGACCAGGAGTGACGCCCCGGTTTTCGATATCTGCCAGGCGGCTGATGTGAAGAATCAACTCCGGGCGGCCGCGGCGCGCTGCCAGTTCAAAGCTTGCGCGTTCAACATCGCGGTAGGTTAAGCCAAGTCGTTCACGGGCTTGCCGCAGACGAAGTCCGGGGAGCATGTTTTCCTCGGGAGAGCTGGGAACTGACGAAGGTGAGTATAACAGAATTACCACTCTGTTAAGGATTCGGAACGGACGCCTGTGAATTTCGTCGGAAATGTTTTTTCATCCGAGCCGGCTAGACTTGCATGGCATGACAAGGGAGAGCCGTTCTACTCCTATCTTCATTCTTTTTAGTCGCTTGCGTGGAATTGAGGGCGGTGGTAGTGCAGTTGGAAAATGCCGTTCCAATGAAGCAGTGCATGCGATGGAGGATGACAAGCGTTTGCTTTCACGCACCACATGGCTTTTCTGGTTGCGGCGATTTCCAAGCCTTATCTGTTATTCTGCAAAGATAATGCCCCTACCGCGCAATCGAGTTGTTAGCCGGCTCTGTGTATTCCTAATTGCCGTTTCGGTGCCTGTCAGCGCAGGCATCGCCTGGGCGCAACAGGCAGCGACCGCACCACCCGCGGCGGTTCAGCCTAAAGTAAACAATGCCGAGTTCGCGGCGGCTGCGGACGAAGTCCTCCAGCAAGTGAGCGAGATTACGGGACTTAAGCTGCTGGCGCCTCTGAAAAAGACATTGCGATCACGAGATGAAATACGAGCGTATGTCATCCGAGAGATGAATGAGGAGAGAAAACCGGCGGAACGATATGCGGAGGCGCGAAGCGCCGAGGCCTTCGGCCTGATCCCAAAGGGATTTGATTTAGACAATTTCATGGTTGATTTGTTAACCGAGCAGATTGCAGGGCTCTATGACCCGAAAGCGCGGGAATTTTACATTGCGGATTGGATTCCTCTGGACGACCAGCGCATGGTGATGGCCCATGAGTTGACCCACGCTCTTCAAGACCAGCATTTTCAGATCGAGGCGTGGGTGAAAGCGGCGAGGCCGAACGACGATGCGGAACTGGCGCGCGAAGCCGTGCTCGAAGGCAGCGCTATGGCCGCCATGATCGATTACTTGCTGAAGGGAACGGGGCACTCTGTTGAGGATTTACCTGCGATTGACCCTTCCATCTTTGCCGGCGATATGTCCAAATCACCCAAGCTGCAAGAAGCACCGCAGTTTCTGAAGGACGCGATGATCTTTCCTTATTTCGGAGGGTTGACGTTTTCCACCGCGATCTTGAAGCCGGCGGGGTGGAACGGCTTGTCTGCGGTGTTTGCGAAGCCACCGATTTCCACTCAGCAAATCATGCATCCAGCACTTTACAAATCGGGGAAAGCTCCGGCTGCCGTCACAATTCCTGCTTTCGAGAAACTGCTTGGCCCAGACTGGGCAAAAATTGATGAAAACGTCATGGGCGAATTTGGGTGGATGGAAATACTGAAGCAGTTTCTGGGCGAGTCGAAAGCGAAACCCCTTGCCGCCGCCTGGGATGGAGACCGCTATGTGCTCTATGAACACAAGCAAACGAAACAACTCATCCTGGTGGCGCGCTTGCACTTGGACAGCGAAGAACATGCCGGGCGGTTTTTTGGGCAGTATGCGGACGCGTTAGAGCAAAAATACCTCGGACATGAAAATGCGCCGCGGTTGTCAAACTTCCTTTATTTCGATACGCCGGACGGCGGAGTCTTTTTGCGGTGCGCTGGCGCGGAGTGTATTTCGGTAGAGGGCACGAGCCGCGCCGTGTTTGACGGCATCAATGGGTTGCTAGGATGGCCGGCTGCGCCGCTTGCCTCCAAGTCAGCGGCCGCCGCGCGGTGACTACCTGCAACGAACGATCTTGCGTTTGCGGACAGATAAGCATTGCGCTCACGTGCGACGTTGATGGGAATGAAAGTTCGCTGCAAACTCCACTGACTGCCGAAGCCGATTGGTTTAGGAATTCAAGAGAGACAAGCCGGGCGCATCACGGCGCACAGATTTGTTTTTGCTTTTACCTTCCAGACGGTTGATTCGAATTAACAATTTTTCAGCGAGACGTATTGCCCGGGCTGTGATGTAGGGATCGCAGGCGTGTACACGCATGCGCTGGAGCTTGGCCAAGCCAAGGCGAGCAAATTCCGTTGCGCGGGCAGGTTCCTTTGCGCGGCGCTCGTAATGGATGGCAAGTTGCTCACATGCGAGTACACCGTCACGCGGATCTGAAGCAAGTTCGAGCCAGAGCGCGGCTGCGGCGGCGTGGTCGCCTCGGCGCTTGGCGAGCAGAGCAAGCTCGCGGTGGGCGCGCGGGCGGAATTCGGCGGGAAGGCCAAGCTCGAGCGCCTGCGAACAAGCGACGTGAGCACGATCGGATTCGCCGCGACGTTCGAAGAACCGCGAGAGGCCAAAGAGATCAAGGCTGTCTACTCCAACGCGTTCTGCTTCTTGAGAGGCAAGAAGCGTGTTGATCTTGCCGAAGAGAGCGGCAAGGCCGCGCAGATCCATTTGATTGTGCCGGACAATGCCCACGATTGGATCGCGAGGGCCGCCGCGAAGATAGTCGAAGTAATACTGCGGGATCAGGGCGGACGCGATGTCGTCTTCGCGATGCCAGCCGAGGCGGGGGGCATCGAGGACGCGCCGCTCCAACTCGACAAGACGGACGGAGCCGAGGCGCAGCTTCCAAAGCGCCCGCGCAGGATGAAGAAGGTCGAGATGTGCCGCCAAGCGCGGCGTGGAAATGACGCGCGTCATCGTAAATCGATTCTCCAGGAGCGGCCAGTCGAAAGTCTTGCCGTTGAACGTGACGAGAACGGGGCGGTCGGCCAGGCGCGCGGCGAGTTCGTGAAGGAGCGAGTGCTCTTCGGAAAAGTCGCGCATGAAGAATTGTTCGACTTGCAGGCCCCCGGCGTCCCACCAGGCGATACCTACTAGGAATGGGTAGGTGCCAGTGCCGCCGGCAAGGCCTGTGGTTTCCGTATCGAGGAAAAGCCATTTCGCGGGATCTGCGAGAGCGGCGCGCGTGCGGCGGGATATCTCGGCGTCGCGGGTGCGGGAAAGAAGTTCGAGAGCCACGGCGGCTGGCTCGGAAAACTCTGGCGTGGAGAACCAGTTGCGAATGGCTAGATGCTCGCCGAAATGATTCTTGGCTACGCCTGCTCCGAGAAGTTGGGCGAGAGAATCTTCCTGATCGGGCGCGCGGAGAGCCGCTGGGCGCGACGGAACAGAGCGCGCGGGCCTGAGCGCGGCGAGCCGCGAGAATTTGTCGGTTGAGGCAGGCATCACTAGCCACACAGCCTGTCGAGAATGGCGAGAGCGGCTTCTTTGGCGCGTGGGGCGAGGTCCCCAGCGGGGCCGACACAGGATGGGCAGCCCTCATCGCATGTGCAGCCAGCGATCAGCTCACGCGTTTTTTGCATGAGGAGGTCGTGCACGCGAAAGAGCGGCTCGGAAAAGCCGATGCCGCAGGGATAGGCGTCGTAGAGATACAGGTTGGGCTCGAAATACTCTTTTAGATTAAAGCGAGATAAGTCTCTGGGACGCGAGGGCGTGAAATCATCCGACGAGCTGCGAAGTGGGGCAGCGGGCGGGGCGAGCCCCGCCCCTGCAGAGGCGACGCCAGAATCAGAAGCGGGAGGGCGTTCGCCGATGGCAATTCCCAGATCGCGTCCGTCGCACATAAGCAGCAGTGTAGCGACCGACGTAAGGGCATGGAGCAGCCCGAACATACCACTCTGGCGTTCGCTGATGCTGTAGGGAAGTGATTCAAGCAGCGGCCGCTCCAGCGTGATCCAGTACGATGTTGTGTGCATTTCGTTTTCGGGAAGCTCGAGCTTTCCATCGCCGATGTTTTCGTTGGTAATAAATTTTATTTTCTTGAAGCCGACGACCTGTGAGCGGACGAGAACATCACCGTGCGAACGAGAATTCGCAGAAGCGCCGGGTGCGGGAGCATTGCACGTCTCAGTTGCTTCAAGTACTCGCACCTGCGTGTAGCGGACGGCGTCGGTGTAGTAGTCGACGTCGACCTGCTTTACGTAGGCTTTGCGCTCTTTGAAATCGAGATGCTCGACGTGGTGCTGCTGCCCGCCGTGAATGTAGATGGCTTTTTCGTGCAGAAAAATCAGCGCGCTAGGAAAATCCACTTCGCCGATGACATTCGGCGAGCCTGTGACATCGATGATGATGAAATTGTCGCTGGTGATAGAGCGCAGACTAATGGTGTCGGCTGGATAGGCTTCGTGTGTCCAGTGAAAGTGATCTCCGGCAAGGTGCAGGTAGCCGGCCTCGGCAAGACGCGCGCAAAGGTACGGAATATCGACCTCGCCAAATCGCTCGCCGGGCGCGATCGGCAATTCGAACGCAGCACATTTCAAATGATTGATGAGAATTTCGAGATTGTCTGGCTGGATGAACGCATGCTCCGGCGTGTTGCCAAAAAAATAATCCGGATGACGGACAATGTACTGATCGAGGGGCGAAGACGAAGCCACCATCACGGCGCAGGAACTTCCACTGCGACGGCCTGCGCGCCCCGCACGCTGCCAAGTGCCCGCAATTGAGCCTGGGTAGCCTGCCATGACTACGGTGTCGAGCGAACCCACATCAATTCCGAGCTCCAGCGCACTTGTGCTCACGACGCCGCGGATCCGCCCATCGCGCAAACCGCGCTCGATTTCGCGGCGTTCATTCGGCAAATAGCCGCCGCGATAGCCGCGAATCGTTTCCTGCTTCCCTGGCAGCTGAGGGTTGGCCTGCTGCAGATAGGTCAGCAGAATCTCTGTCTGCAGTCGCGAATTGGCGAAAACCATGGTTTGCAGATCGTGATTCAAGAATTCCTGCGCGACGCGCGACGTCTCGTTGATATAGCTTCGGCGAATGCCCAGCGCGCGATTCACTACCGGCGGATTGTAGAAGACAAATGTCTTTTCGCCGGCAGGCGCACCATTTGCGTCGAGAACCTCCACTTCTTTTTCGAGCAACCGGGCCGCCAGTTCACCGGGATTCGCAATAGTTGCAGAGCAGCAAATGAATATCGGATTGCTGCCGTAAAAGTTCGCAATGCGCCGCAAACGCCGCAGCACGTTGCAGAGATGGCTTCCAAAAACTCCACGGTAAGTGTGAAGCTCATCGATTACGATGTACCGAAGATTTTCAAAAAGCCGCGTCCACTGCGTGTGGTGCGGCAGGATGCCCGTATGCAGCATGTCCGGATTCGTGAGCACCACGTGGCCCTTTTCGCGGATGGCCCTGCGCGCGTCGGCGGGGGTGTCGCCGTCATAAGTAAAAACTCCGAAGCGGTTGTCTAACCGCTGGTTTAAGTCGTAAAGCTCCGCAAGTTGATCCTGCGCCAAAGCTTTGGTAGGAAAAAGATAGAGCGCGCGAGTGTCCGGATTCTCAAGAATCGAATTCAAAATCGGCAGGTTGTAACAAAGTGTTTTTCCGGAAGCGGTCGGCGTGACTACAACCACGTTCTTGCCCGCGTGCACCGTCTCGGCAGCGATAGCTTGGTGAGTATAGAGCTGACGAATACCTTTGGCGGCATAAGCCGCAACTAGATCCGAGTGGACCCATGCAGGGAATTCCGCCCACTGCGCTTCGCGCGCGGGAAAGTAACGCACCGCCGTAAGCACTTCGCCGTTGATGTTTCTGGAGGCGAGAGTATCCAGCACCTCGCGGACGCGCGCCAGCGATGAACCCGCCTGCGGCTCACCAGAGCTTAAGGCTGCGGCCCGAACGGCGAGAGAATGGGACATTGGGCGCTCCTCCTGTAATTCGCCTTTTGTTCGCCAGCGTAACACGCAGTCATAGCGGCTGCAACAGGGAAGTGGACGTTGCCCTAGACAAATGCGGGGAAGCTTTCGAGGATGGCAGATACCGTAGAGCGATGGCTAAAGCGCAGCCTCCGCAGTTTGCTTGTTAGAATGAAGCTTGCGACCTTTGCATCTGGCTACAATTCGATTCGGTTTATTGCATTTCGAGACCGCAGAAGCAAGGAGAAGCGTGGCCGAACTCACCGTGCTTTTCGATGGAGCCTGCAACTTGTGCCGCGCAGGCGTGGCTCGCGTGCGCCGCATGGATCCGGGCGGACGCATCGAGCTGCTCGATCTGCACGATGCCAGCGTAGCGGCGCGGTTTCCTCAGGTAAATCTCGGTGAAGCGATGCGCTTGATGCAGGCCGTCGATCCAGCTGGACGCGTCTACAGTGGCGCGGACGCCTGGGCGCGCATCGGACTTTCGCTGCCCGCCTGGAAATGGATCGCCTGGCTGTTGCTTGCCCCCGGAATTCATTTCATCGCGCAACGCGTCTACGCCTGGGTCGCTCGCAATCGCTATCGATGGAACCGCGAGCTTTGCGAAGACGGCACCTGCGCGTCGCACGTTGCTCAGCCTTCGAACTCCCAAAAGAGCGCCGGCGATAAATCCTGAACGAGCTATCTGTCGGCGCCTCCCCGTTATAATGTCCCGCGTCTATGGAATGGACTCCTTCATCCGTCATTCGCTGGCTCTTTGATTCGCGAAATGGCCCCACCGACCGTTTCTTGTCACGCTGGATATTCCTGCGCGCGCTCGGCGTGATTTATTTTTCTGCTTTTTTCTCGCTTGTTTTTCAAATCCGTGGGCTAATCGGCCCCGAAGGGATTCTTCCCGCAGGCGAATATCTCAGAAGCGTGGCGGAACAGCTAGGCCACGTGCGCTTTTGGTACGTGCCGAGCCTTTTGTGGCTTTCGAACGGATCGCACATGCTCACGGGTCTCTGCTGCGTCGGGATGACGGCCGCCCTGCTGCTTGTCTTGAATGTTTGGCCGCGCGCAATGCTCGTCATCTGCTTCGTTTGCTTCCTCTCCTTTGTAAGCGCGGCGGGAGATTTCTCTGGCTACCAATCAGATGGAATGTTGCTCGAAGCAGGCTTCCTCTCGCTCTTTCTTGCGCCGGGCGGATTTCGTCCAGGCTTCGGAGAGCCCCGGCCGCCCGTCCGCGCGGCTCTCTATTTGCTTCTTTGGGAGTGGTTCCGCATTTATTTCGAATCTGGCGTCGCCAAAATTATGGGCGGCGATCCCGAATGGCGGAACTTTACGGCGATGGACGACTATTATCAAAACGGCCCGCTGCCAACTTGGATCGGCTGGTACGTGCAGCATTTACCCCACTGGTTTCACGCCGCGACTGCCTTCTTTACCCTCGCGCTTGAACTCATCTTGATCTGGGCGGCTTTTCTGCCACGCCCATTTCGAATCGCCCTCTTCTTCATCGTAACGCCCTGGCAGGTCGGCATCATTCTCACGGCCAACTATACTTTTCTGAATTATCTAGTTCTCATTCTTGCCCTTCTGCTGCTCGACGACCGATTTCTCCTGCGATTCTTCCCAGCCCAATGGAGGAAGCCAATACTCGAACGAACGCATGCGCCTGCCATCGAGTCGATCGCACGTGCCGCTGGCCAACTCTCAATTCTGGCGGTGCCATCCACTCCATCCATGGATGAGTCTCCGACGCCGACTGCCGGCATTCATGATTTGTGGACGAAAATTCGTCCTTGGCTCTTCCCGCTTCGCGTAGCCACGGTTGCGGTGATACTTGTCTGGATTTTCTATGTCACTACAGTGCAGATGATCTGGATGATCATGCCCGTGCCACTTCCAACTTCGCCCGTAGCTCTCCTCGACCCCTTTCGAATCGCCAATCGTTATGGACTCTTCGCCGTGATGACGCGCGGTCGCTATGAAATCGAATTCCAGGGTTCGAACGACGGCCAAACTTGGATTGCATATCCGTTCCGTCACAAACCGCAGAAGCTGAACAAAGCTCCCCGCATTTACGCGCCCTATCAGCCGCGGTTGGACTGGAATTTGTGGTTCGCGTCGCTCGGCGAATGGCGCGACAATCCCCTGGTATTGCGTACCGAGAGACGCCTGCTTTCGCACGACGCTGACGTGCTCACGCTCTTCGCCGTAAATCCTTTTCCGCAACGACCGCCCCGCCAGGTGCGCGCCGTCCTCTTCCAATACTGGTTCACTTCGATGGCGGAAAAAAGAGAGCACGGATTGTGGTGGCGTCGTGAACTGCTCGGACTTTACGCTCCCGCGATTCAACTGGAGCCTGACGGCAGAATTAGCGTTACACAATGGCCGGAACCGATGCCTCCGCACGAATAAGTTGCCCGTTGTCTCCTTCGCGGGAATCACTTGGTTAGGGGCGAGGTCGAAGTACGAGAATCGCGCCCGCGAAAAACAAAACAGCGGAAGTGGCGAACGCCGCTTGCACAGAGACAGCGCTCCAAAGAAAGCCCACCAGCAGGCTTGAGAGGAAATCACCGACCGCGTTGACTGCCGCGAGTGTCCCAAACGCCATGCCGTGCTGTTCTTTAGGCACAAGCTCGGCCGCGACCGTGTCCTCGAGGGCATCCACAACTCCAAAGTAGATCCCGCCCAAAATAAAGATCACGCCGAGCACCCAGATGGAGTGAGTGCTCGTGCAAAGGAGTATCGCGGTGATTCCAGCTAGAAAGTAGCCTGCGGCGAGAACGATCTTTCGGTGCGGAACGTGGTCGCTCAGCCAACCGCTTCCATAGGCGGACCCGGCAGAAAACACGTTGTGCACTGTGTAAAGAACGACTGCGATGCTGGCCGCACGCGCAAGCCCCAACTCGGGCGCGAGCATGCGCGAAGCATACAGAATGAGCAGCGAATGAGAAAAATCGCCCGCGCCAAATACGCTGACTCCCAGAAGAAAACGCCGAAAAGGAACTGGCAAATCGCGAATCCCCATGAAGAACGAGCGCTTCGGCTTGGAAGCAATCGGACGCTCTCGTACAAGCAGCCAGAACGCACCGACGGCAACGAGGCCTGGCAGAAGAGTCCAGAGAAAGACCTTCTGGTAGTTGTGTCCCGTTTTCTGCAGCAGCCACAGCGCGGTGAGCGGACCGGCAATAGCCCCGATCGTGTCCATCAGGCGCTCGAGGCCAAAAGCCCGGCCGTAGGCATCCGGCGAAACGTCCGCTGCAAGCAGAGCCTTCTTGGCCGGCGAACGGACCCCGCGGCCGAGCCAAGCCAGTGACCGTCCAATGAGCACTTCATACGCGTTCGTAGCAAACGCGAAAGAAGCGGTAGCCACTGCCGTAACCGCATATCCAAATATGGCAAGTGGCTTGCGATGTTTTAGATTGTCGGTGTAGTGGCCGGCGGCAAGCTTCGTGAAACTAGAGAGCCCGTCGGCGATTCCCTCGATCAAACCGAGCCATGCAGGCCCCGCTCCAATCGCGGCAAGAAACGCAGGCAGTACCGAGGTCGCGGTTTCGTGGCTCCAGTCGCTAAAAAGGCTGGTGAGGCCAACGCCGAGCACCGTGCGATTAAACCAGGATTGCTTTTTCGCGCCGTCAGCCATGAGGCAGCAGTTTACAGTCGAAAGGGGAGGCTGGAAAGTTCCGATCGAAGCGAAAAATCGGGACGGGCCCGGCGGCTGAAATGACACGGCCCCGCGCCGCTCCAGACTGGTATCCGAGTCTTGCCGTAGAGGGCACAAATTACCGCCGTTATATTGACGCGGCGGAATCCCCGGTTTGTACTGATTACACGGATAAAATGTCCTGTAACTCCCGCGTTCTCTCTATTTACAGGAGAATGCGCGAAAAGAGGAAGCAAATTGCCAAACCGCTTGGCCGAAATGCTGACAAGCGCCGCTAAACAAATCGTTTGCGTCCTCATGATTCTGTTTGGCACTCTGCTCACGTCCAATGTGAGTGTAGGGCCCTGCGGAGGAACTGCGCTTGCCGTCGAGCCCTTCCCCGCTATCCTCGTGGCCATCTTTGGCCTGGAGCTGATCGTCTGCAGCTATTTCCTGGTGAAAAATCTCAAGGTCGAATCGGACTTCCGGGTAGTGATCTTCCTTTTCCTTGGCATGTGGTCGCTGACTCTGGTGCTGTCGATCGTCATGTTTGTAAAGGCGGGTTCGACGCCGGCGCGCGAGGACATCAACGATTTCTACTTTTCGTTGCTTCGAGGGTTTGCCGCGGTTGCCAACCTCGTCGTGTTCTATCGTTGGGCCGGCACGGAAAAAATGATTACCCGGCTATTCTAATTCTCACTCCCCTCACTTTTCGTCTTGAATTCTGATCTCGGATTATTTCTTGGCAGCGCGATACAGAATAACGCGGACCTTTTCGAGCGTGATCAGCCCGCCTTCAACCATTTCATCCAGCCGCGGCAGAATTTTCTCAATGCGCTCCGTGGATTCGACCACTTCCACAATTATCGGAAGATCCTGCGACATGCGAAGCAGCTTATCCGTGTGATAGACGCTCGATCCGCCGTAGCCACCCACGCCCCGCAGGACGGTCGCCCCCGAAAAGCTTTCTTTGCGCAGGAGTTCCACGATCGCTTCGTGCAGCGGCTTGCTGTGCCATTTATCGGATTCGCCGATGTGAATGCGCATCAACGTGCGTTCGCCTTCGAATTTTTCGTGCGTCATTGCGGCTCCTAAAACCGGTTCGCCAGCCGTATTCCCGCTACCGACAAAAACAGGCCCGCAATCACGCTGGCGGTCACATACGTCGTCGCGCGCAGCCACTCGCCGTCTTCCAGCATCTTCGCGGTCTCCCAGCCGAAGCTGGAAAACGTCGTGTAGCCGCCGAAAAAACCGACAGCGATGGCCACGCGCCAATCCGGCGAGATCACCATCCGGTTCAGTGTAAACTGCCCGATTAATCCAAGGAAAAAGCAGCCAGTGAGATTGACAGCCAGCGTGCCGTGCGGAAAAGTGCTTCCCGCTCGCATTTGAACCACGCCCTGCAGCCCATAGCGCGCAAGTGTGCCGACTGCTCCGAAGATCGCGATCATCAAGATGCGCAAAATAGCTCCAATCCGGCGGCGACCGCGACCCTCAACAAAAAACTCCTGGAGCCGCGTGGCTGCCAGGAGTCATCAGAGCCAGCTGATTACTCCGGCCCGGTTTAGGCGAACTCCATCGCCTTCGAAAGTTCCTTCGCCAAAAAGTTTACTGCCCTCGGCTCGCCGAAGCAACACGCCAAATCCGATCTGTGCGCGAGCTCACAAAACTTTGTAGGGGCGGGGCTTGCCCCGCCCGAACGAGGCCAACTTTGAAAAAAGCAGGATGCGGCTTTCGCACGGTTCGATCTCCAAGGAACTGTCCAAACTCTCCTACTGCCGGTTTGCAGGCGCGACGCTCCTGCCCTGGAAAACCACCGCGCGCACCTTCTCAAGCGCGTGAATATCGCTCAATGGATCGCCCTCGATTGCCACAAGATCCCCTTCCTTCCCGGTTTCGATTGTCCCCAACTGCTCCAGGCCCAACAATGCCGCGCTCGTTTTCGTGCCGGAAACGAGTGCCTGTTGCGGCGTCATCCCGTATTTCACTTCCGTGATCATCTCGTCGCGCACCGTTCCTGTTCCCGGTCCGTACGAATGGTCCGACCCCGCCGCAATCGTCACACCCGAACGCAACCCCAACTGGAAACTCGGAAAATGGGTCTTCGCCAGCGCATTCACCTTTATGATGACGTATTCCGGAAAATGCATTTTCACTCCGTTCGCGACGCTTTCCTCCACCACGAAGACGGTCGGAACGAACACGATGCCGTGACTCTTCATGAAGTCCGCTGCTGCCTGATCCATCTCAGATCCGTGCTCGATCGAATCCACCCCCGCCTCGAGCGAAGCGCGAATGCTGCGAATATTTTCGGCGTGTGACGCCACCTTGACGTGAGCCATATGCGCCTGCTGGACAACGACTTTCAATTCCTCAAGTGAGAGCTGCTCTGAAGTCGGTGAGTCCAGCGGCGAGAGCACTCCGCCGGATGCCATGACCTTAATCACTCTCGCTCCATACTTGAGTTGCAAGTGAACAGCCTTCTCCGCATCCGCAGTCGAGTTGATGAACCCGTGCAGCGGCGTGTAGAAATCGTCCATGGGCAAGTAGGGCGGCTGCGCATGGAAATCGCCGTGGCCGCCTGGAATCGAGATTGGATGAGCGGCGGGAACAAGGTGCGGCCCAGGAATCGTGCCATCCTCAATCGCGTCCTTGAGTGCGACATCAATGAATCCTTGCGTGGCCATCACGCGCGCGCCGACAACACCCGAAGAAAGCGCGTAGCTCATGGCCCTGCTGCCGCGCAGCGCCGCCAGTGGCTCGGAGACGGACTGCCCGAACGCACCAGACCAGATGTGAATGTGCGCATCCACAAATCCGGGCAACACGGTGTAACTCGACAGATCGATTTGGTCGGCTCCCGCGGGCACCGCGATGTCCTTGCCGACAGCGGTCACCTTTCCATCGGTGATCACAACTATTGCCGATGCGATGGGGGATTTTTCCGCGTCGTAGATCAGCTTCCCACAGCGAACGTAGACCACCTTCGGCGGCGCGGCGAACGCCGCAAGCGAGCCGAGCAAACACACCACCGCAGCCAGTAGAATTTTTCGCATCAAATTCTCCTCTTGGACCTTGCTCGAGGCAAGCTTCGTCGCAGCCGATGAATTCATCGCGGGCCAGCCTAAATCGCAAAAGAGCCGAAGTCAAATTACGCAGGAGAAATATTGTGCTCGTGGAGGAGGGCAGCCGTTCGTGACTGCCCTCCTGCGCGAGAGACTCGTTCTATCGGTTAGTAGTGGAAGCGGAAGCGCAGTTGCACAAAAATCTCGCGCGGATTCAGGTAGTGGGTCCCGCCGAACGTGAAACTGTTATCCAGCAGCACGCGCCGATTGGCCACATTAAGCCCCTGCACATTCACCGAAAACCGTTCGCCGAAATTCTTTCCCAGCGAAAGATCAAACGTCGAATGCGGCTGAAGATGGTCTCCTGGGATCGCCGGATTGCTGTTGGAGAAGCCTGACGCGTAATAAACATCCGCCGAAGCGTACGCCCGCCATGGCAACGTGTACTGGCCGCCAAGGTGCAACGTGTCGCGCTGGTCGTGGTCAAGAAAGAAAAACCCCGGCGGGGGGGTAGCGCACGAACCGATCAGGCCCCCGATGACGCAGCCGAAGCCAAGCGCCAACTGGTTGGAATAGGTGACATAAACTTGCGCTCGGTTTCGGATCCGCGGCGAACGCAGTGTCAATTCCCAGCCGTTAATCCGCGCACCTTGTACATCGACAGGGAAAAACACATTGGAATTATTCAAGCTGTTATGGTCGAAGAAGTTTTTTGCACGGTTCAAAAAGTTGTCGGCATCGAGCGTCCAGCCCTTGAACGGAATGGTGACTCCGAATTGGTGCTCTTCGTCTCGCTCTCCACGCAACGGTACGAAGTCGAGCTGCTGTTGAGCCTGGATATCGTTCAACGCCGGGCCAGACAGCGTGCCCAGAGCGGGCGCCTGATAGAAATGACCGTAGAAGCCTCGGAACACCCAGTTCAATTTGGGGATTCGCACGGAAGCGCCAACCCGCGGGCTGGTGGCGTTTTCCACTACTCCTCCGGAGAAATGTGTCTGGCGGAGTCCGCCGTTGAGCGTAAGCCAGGAATTAACTTTGATTTGATCCTCAACGTAGACCGCGATCAGGCTGCCGTTTGGATTCTGCGACAGCGGTGCGACCGTGCCACTCCCATCGTTGTAAACCACATGGAAGAATTGATCGTCTTGTTGAGCGAAACTGTAAAAGCCCGCGCGCGCGTTATTCGGCCCCGCAATCCAAGACACCGTCCCTTGCCCCCCTTCATATTTGGAGGAGCGGTTCTGCGTGGTCGCGCTCGGGAAATCGTTTGGATTGCTTACATAGTCGGCGCTGTTGTAATGGAAGAACGGTGAAACGGTCAGCACCAGCCCGGGGCTGAACGTGCGCACCCACGAAAAAGCGGCAAAAGAGTCGTTTTCTCGGTTGGCATCGCGCAGCGTTGCGCCGGGACTATTCAGTGGGTTGTTCGGGTCAAACGGCACTTGGTAAGAGTCCCGCCGCGCCTGAGCGACCAAGCGCAACTGGTCTCGCGAATCCACGTTGTAAATCAGCGAGACAAACCCGCCAAAGCCATTCGCGGCATCGTGAAGCACTGCGGATGTGGGAGTCTGTAAGCCCAGATTTGTACGATTCCCGTTCGCGCTGGCGTAATACGCAAACCGGCTTGTGTGGCCGCCGAAATTGATTTGATCGTCTGTCTGATAGAAATTTCCGGCGCTAAGCACCAACTCGGCCTCATTGTTACGCTCGAAACCCGTGCGCGGCAAAACATCGAAGATACCGTAGGTGCGATCGCCGAAATCCGCCGCATAACTCCCGCGTTGCATCTCGATAGCGTCGATGTCTTTAGGATCGACCTGCGGTCCAAGATTGCTGGCGATATTGGTGTTGGGAATCGAGACACCGTCAATCAGCCAACTTACTTGGTGGCCCCCGCGAACATGTAGCTGGTCGTGGGTAAAGTATGCGCCGGGAACATAGTCCGTAATGATCGCCAGGCTATTCGTTTTTGTCGCGCCGGCCGTCTCCTCAATCTGCTTTCGATCGATAAGCGTCGTCGGCGTCACCGACTCAGTCTGCCCCGGCGCGGCTTCTGCCGAGACCGTGATCGACTGGGTCTGGGACGCGATGTGCATTTCGAAATGCAAAATCGGCGCCGTTCCCGAGAGCACGGTCACGATCTGCTCCTGGCCAGCAAAGGATGCGTCCGTCACGGTAACGGTGTACGTCCCAAGCGGCACAGCATCAAAATGAAATTCGCCGTTCGCGTCGGTTTGCGTTTTTTGTGTGTAGTCGGACGACTTCGCCTTCAGAACAACTGCGCTTCCTGGAACGGGCCGGTGTTGCGGATCGTGGACGATCCCTCGCACGGTCCCGAAAACCGTGGCGAGAGCCGCGGTTCCCAGCAGCAGCAATGCTGCGAATGCCTGCAAAACTCTTCGCATAAACTGATTTCTCCTCGTGGAATGGTTCCAGCGCGGCTACAGACCCGCGGCACAGGTGAATAAAAGTACTTGGAGAGAGTGTTGTCCTTTACAGGACCGAAGCAGTAAATCGAGGAGGAGGAGAAAGCGGTTTAACGAATCGTGAAATTTCTAAAGTGATTGCCGGTTGCACCGGGCGCAACACTTCACAGGCCGCTGGCGCATAACTCAACGAAGGCAACAGGAAAGCCCCTGGTATGAGCTCGGGCCGCGCCGGGTCCTTGCAGCAAGACATCGAGCACGACGTCATCCCGCCCATATCATGTCCGCAATCCATGGGAGCCGATTCCTGTGACGCGGCCGGCGCCTTTTTGTGGTGATGATGCTCCGGGACGTTGCAAAAGCCCCCCGCGCAGCAGTCCACGCCGTGCGCCAACAGCATAGCGCCTGCCAGCGGCGCATACAAAAGGGCCACCGCCAGCATGCACAGCCACGCCGCCGCAGTCCGAACGCGCTTTTGTTTCGGGCTATTCACAGAAACTCGATAACACTCCAATGATACCCCACTTAGACGCCTCGTCGAGCCCATGGGTAGCCATTCTTTGCAAACCGCCTCCCCTCGGGCATCTTGACTTGCCAGCGCCTGCGTCGCAGACTGATTTTATGGCTCACACGTATCTCTTATTCGATTTCGGCACGGACGAAGAGAAAGCCCAGCTCGCGCGGCACAAACTCGAAGGCTGGAAGCAGGCCTTCCGCTTGGATAAAAAGCTGCAATACAAACTCGAACGCGGCGAAGGCGAAGCGAAAAGCGCTCCGGAACAAGCCCAAAAGTCCGCCGAAGCCCCAAAGTCCGAAAAACCCAAGCCGAAAACAAAATCTAAAGCTAAGCCCGACAAAGCGGAAGCCTCTGAAGACGCTCCACCAGCAAATGGCAAAGTCAATTTGCTTGTCCGTCTCTATTTTTCCGGCCACGAAAAGCTCACCGAGCAGCGCTGGCTTGATCGCATTCCATCCGAGGAGCCTTTCAAGCAAGCTTCGCCGCGTGTGGTGCGTCAAGGCCAAGAGCAATTTGACGAAATTGTGAAACAGTTCGATTCTTTGGAATAGCTTTGCCAAAAAGCCAGGCTTCGGCGGGACTTCAGGTATAATAAACTCCCGCAAGACAAAATCCTGCTTCACAACGAGGGCAGAACGAATGGCGTTACAAACGCGCGCCAAACTCACCAAGCTTGACGCTCCCAAGTTGCACGGCCTCGGCCACGACGCCCTCATCCGCCTTTACCGCACGATGTATCTTTCCCGTAGACTGGACGACCGCGAAATCCAGCTCAAGCGCCAAAACAAAATCTTCTTCCAGATTTCTGGAGCGGGCCACGAAGCCGTGACCGCGGCAATAGGGCTTCTTCTTCGTCCGGGCACGGATTGGCTCTACGCCTACTACCGCGACCGCGCGCTCTGCCTGATGCTAGGCGTAAAGCCGCTCGACATGCTCCTGCAAGCCGTCGGCGCCAAGGACGATCCCAGCTCTGGCGGCCGCCAGATGCCTTCGCACTGGGGCCTCCCCAACTTGAACCTCGTCAACAAATCCTCCTGCACCGGCACGCAATTTGTGCAGGCGGTGGGCGCTGCAGAAGCCACGCTTTATTACGAGAATCATCCAAAAGCCTTGGCGCAGGCAATGAAAGCGCCTCTCGGCGAGCACGTCCGCCACGCGCCCGACGAAATCGTGTATGTCTCCGCAGGCGATGGCGCCACTAGCGAAGGCGAATTCTGGGAGTCCCTGAACGCGGCCTGCGCCAGTAAGCTTCCCCTTTTCTACTTGATTGAAGACAACGGCTACGCCATTTCGGTTCCGGTCGAAGTGCAAACCGCGGGCGGCAGCATCTCAAAACTCACGCGCAGTTTTCCGGGCTTGCACGTTGCGGAATGTGATGGCACGGATCCTCTCGAAAGTTATGCGATCTGCAAAACTGCCGTTCAATACTGCCGCGAACGTCGCGGCCCCGCCCTCGTCCACGCGCACGTAACACGCCCCTATTCCCATTCACTTTCCGACGACGAAAAACTCTACAAGACGCCCGAAGAGCGCGAAGACGAAGCGCACCGCGACCCCATCTCGAAGTTCTCGTTGTTCCTCGTCCGCGAAGGCATCCTCGACCAGAAAGAGATCGAAGCCCTCGAATCCGAAGTCGATCAGGAAATCCGCAACGCCGCCGACGAAGCTCTGGCTGCGGAAGAGCCGCAAATCGATTCGATTCGTGTAAATATTTATTCGCCGGATGTCGACCCCACATCCTCCGCGTTTGAAGCACAACCGCAGCTCCACGGCGCTCCAAAAACCATGGTCGAGATGGTCGCCGCAACGCTCTCCGACGAAATGGCTCGCGACGAACGCATCACCGTTTTCGGCGAAGACGTCGCCGACGCCAGCCGCGAAGAGACCTTGAAGCAAGTGAAAGGAAAGGGCGGCGTCTTCAAAGCCACTGCCGGTTTGCAGCGCAAGTACGGCCACGATCGCGTCTTCAACACGCCCCTAGCGGAAGCCGCCATCGTCGGCCGCGGCATCGGTATGGCCACGCGCGGCCTCAAACCCGTTGCGGAGATTCAATTCTTCGACTATATCTGGCCCGCCATGATGCAAATTCGCGACGAACTATGCGTCATGCGCTGGCGCTCGAACGGCGTCTTCAAGGCTCCCGTTGTCCTTCGCGTTGCGATCGGCGGCTATCTCACCGGGGGCGCCATCTATCACAGCCAGAGCGGCGAATCGATTTTTACGCACTGCCCCGGCCTCCGCGTAGTGATGCCCTCAACGGCTCTCGACGTCGCCGGTCTCCTCCGCACTGCCATCCGCTCCGACGACCCGGTCATGTTTCTCGAGCACAAGCACCTCTATCGCCAGCCCTACAATCGCTCCGAATATCCCGGCCCGGATTACACTGTGCCTTTCGGCAAGGCCCGGATCGTTACTGAAGGCTCCGAGGTCAGCATCATCACCTACGGTGCGCTCGTGCACCGCGCCGAAGTGGCCGCCGCGCAATTACTGCGCGAAGGCATCTCCGTGGAAATCGTGGACTTGCGTTCGCTCTCCCCCTACGACTGGGAAGCCATAGCCAAAACCGTCCGCAGAACGCACCGCGTCATCGTCGCCTACGAGGACATGCTGAGCTGGGGCTACGGCGCCGAAATTGCCGCCCGCATCGCCGACGAGCTCTTCGAGGAACTAGATGCCCCCGTTAAGCGCGTCGCCGCCATGGACACATTCTGCGCCTACCAGCCGAAACTCGAAGACGTGATCCTCCCGCAAACAAGCCATATCACGGCTGCTGTGAAGCATATTTTGGAATACTGAGCTTCCGCCCGCCGTCGCCTATCCGGCCACTGGCAATCTCAAGGAAACTTTTCGATCTGTTTTGTCGTATTCTATTGTACGGAAGCGAAATTACGTTGCTATTGGGGGGTACTCCAATGACGTGCACAAGTTGCAGCAAAAACATAGCCATCGGCTCCAAGTATTGTTACAACTGCGGCCAAAGCAGCCCGAATCCGGCGCGCCTGGTCTCTCTCCCGCTACCGGCGCTCCTAAGCGCCTCATGCGTTCCAGCACCGACAAGAAAATCGCCGGTGTCTGCGCCGGCCTGGCCGACTATTTCGACATGGATCCGACCATCATCCGCGTGCTCTGGCTGTTGCTGCTGATCTGCGGAGGCACGGGCCTCCTGGCATACATAATCCTCTGGATCGTCCTACCCGTCGCCCCGGGTGGGGTCGTGCCCACGTCGGCAACCACTGTAACTACCACCTAGGCCCGCTTCCATCCCATCAAAAGTTGTAAGGGCGGGGCTTGCCCCGCCCTGGCAGCTTCCACGCCGGTTTCTTTCGTTCCTTAGACTCAGTAAACTCTGCGTCCTAAGTGCTAAAAACATAAGCCAAATGCCGAGTCCAAACCGACGCGCACCACTCACTACTTATTCGGTTTTGAATTGCGCGGCGCACGCGACTTTCCCCCGCCGCTCTCAAACAAAGGGTAATCCACCGAAACCAGCCCCGCACCTGTAGTTGCCAGCGCAAAACACCCCACTGCCACCACCAATGGATACGCGTATTCATTCATGGCGAAGTAGCTATGCGGCGGACTGACCTTCCACATCAGCAAGATCATCTCGATCGCCAGCAAAAGCGCCGCACCCCGCGTGAACAGTCCCAGAAGCAGCAACCCTCCGCCGAAAAGCTCCAGCACCCCCGAAATGAAAACGAAGTAACCCGGTAAACCGTGTTGCACGAAAAGAGCCTGCGTGCCGCTCGTTCGATGAGCAAGCAACGGATAACCGTGCGACATGAAAATAATGCCAAAAACCGCCCGCAGCAGCAGCAAAGCGAGCGGCTGCAGGGCATTGAGAGATTTCATCGAGTTCCTTTGATGCGGAATTGGAAAAGCATTTCAAACGCAGCGCCATTTTAACAGAAATGCAATCTGGGCACGGTTAAGCCCGGACGCAGCCAGGAATCAGGTACAATCTTTAGCGAAGAACTAGTGGGACATCTAAATTCAATGCCAACAGATCGAGTGTTTTTCGGGGTTGCTGACGCGCCGGGACTGGCCGTTGTCCTCCATGGTGCCGTGCAGACATCCATACAAATAGATTTTGGAATCGCCGCATGAAGCGCAAACTTTTGATTGCGGTTCCTCTCCTCCTTGTCGTTGCTCTGGCGGCGTGGTTCTTCCGGCCAAAGCACGAAACTCTGGGCGAAGCCTACGTCGGCGAACGCACCGCCACCCTTTGGAGCAGCGTCGCCCAGGTTCGCGAGCCGCTGGACACGCTGCACTATGGCGACCGCGTCGACGTCGTCGCCCGCCGCAATGACAGCATCAAGGTGCGCACCGCCGCCGGTGAATTAGGCTGGGTCGAGGGCCGTTATTTGATGGACACCGCGCTTTGGCAGCGCAGCACAAAACTGCTCAAGCAGGTCGTGCCCATGCCCATGCAAGCGCGCGGCCGCACCAAAGTCGCCACCAATCTTCGTGTCGAGCCAGGTCGCGCGCAGGCGCGTCTCTATCAATTCGCGCGGGGCGTACCGGTCGAAATCGTCGGGCGTGCCGTTGCGGACTGGGCCCAAGTCACCGACGAAAAAGAACCCTCGAACGAACCTCAGGACGCAAAAAAAGAGGACTGGTTCCTCATTCGTGGATTGGCTACCCGTCCTCCGGGCGATTCCACGGCGCGCGCCGCAGAAACAACAACGACGTCGCCTGGCGACCAAACCCTGCCGATTGCTGGCTGGGTGATCGCGCGTTTTATCGAGCTCGATCTGCCCGATGCGGTGCGCGATGGAGCCTCTTCCGCCAACATTCGCCCCATCGCCTGGTTCGAACTGAACCGAATCAGCGATCCTGAAGGCGACAGAACCCAATACCTCGTCGCCGCTGCCCGTGGCTCTGAAGGCCAGCCCTGCGATTTTACGACGCTTCGTGTGTACACCTGGAACTTGAAAAAAGAGCGCTATGAAACGGCCTTCATCGAAAACGATCTGTGCGGTCAATTGCCCATCCGCGTTGGCAAAGGTCCGAAAGGTGAGCCTGAATTTCGCTTCCAGCAAATGGGCGGCAACAAGGAAGAGCGCGTCTATCGTCTGATGCAGACAGTCGTCCGCCGCATCCGCGAAGGCACGGAGAACGCAAAAAAGACCGGCCGCGCCAGCAAACCAACTGCAAAGTAGTTGATTTCGAAGAGCAAGCTCTCATTGGTTGCGCAAATGAGGTTGTGCAACCCTGCGAAAGGAAAAACGAAGAATGACGCTGCATATCAGCGAATCCGAAGTGCGAGCCGTGCTCACCATGGCCATGGCTATTGAAGCAGTCGAAGAGGTCTCGCGAAAGCAAGCGAATGGAGAAGTCGTCGTCCATCCCCGCCGCCGTTTTGAACTTCCGGGAGGTGGTTTTTTTCACTACATGGCTGCGGCGGATTTCTCGGCCGGATTCGTTGCGATGAAGCAATACACCTACGTTCAGGGAAAAATCCGATTTATGGTCCCGCTCTATGAAATGCGCACGGGCGACCTCGTAGCGATGATTGAGGCTGACTACATGGGCCAACTGCGCACTGGCGCCGCGTCGGGCGTGGCCACCAAGTGTCTCTCCAGGCAAAATGGCAGTGTGGCCGCCATTATCGGCACGGGAGGCCAAGCCCGAACCCAACTCGAGGCCATCGCCAGGGTGCGAAAGCTTGAGTCGGCGAGAGTCTTCGGCCGCGATGCGGCCAAGCGCGAAAAGTTTGCTAAAGAAATGACCGAGCGGTTGGGATTTACTGTGCAAAGCGCGGCTTCCTCCAGCGAAGCTGTTCGAGGAGCGGATATTCTGTGCACAGCAACGACGGCGGCCAATCCCGTGGTGAGTGGCGCAGACCTTGCGCCCGGCGTGCACATGAATGCCATCGGCGCGAATCACGCGCACAAGCGCGAGCTGGACGATGAAGCCGTCGCCAGCGCCGACGTCATCGTCGTGGATTCCATCGAGCAATCGCGGCAGGAAGCTGGCGATCTCATCCTTGCGTTTCGCGGAGACGAAGTGTGCTGGACGGGCGTCAAGAAATTGTCGGATGTCGTCGCGAAGAAAGTGCCCGGAAGGACGAGCGACACGGAAGTCACGCTCTTCAAGTCAAACGGGATTGCTTCCTGGGATTTGGCAGTCGCGATGAAAGTGTATGCGCTGGCCAAAGAGAAAAGCTTAGGCAGGAAATTGCCGTTCTGGGTTGGCGGAGGGTCCAGCCAAATGAGCTAACTAATGCGTCGCTTCCTTGAACTTGCGGCGTAACGCATCGTGTAGCCGGCTGCGCACTTCGGCGGGTAATTCGACAGGTTCGGAATCGCAGAAAATCTCAATGGTCTTCCTCGTTTGATCCACGACCAGCCGGCAGTCTTCGCAGTCTTTGAGGTGGCTCTCAAGTTCCTGTTTCAACGCAGCATCGAGTCCGCTGTCGATGTAATTCGAGAGGTCGTGAATGACACCTTCGCAGTTCAATTTAACCCACCTTGCTTGAAGTAACGATCCAACTTCTGCCTGAGTTTTAGTCGTGCGCGCAGCAGCCGCGACTTCACGGCTGGCACCGAGATTCCTAACGCGTCGGCCGTTTCCTCCGTCGAAAGCTCTTCGATGTCACGCAGCACAAAAACCGTCCGGTAATCCGGCTCGAGCTGGTCGATCACGCTGGACAGAATTTCCCGCATCTCGGTTTGTGCAAAGCGCTGTTCAGGGCCTGGTCCCCAGTCCTGCAGCTCGCGCGGCATCAGTTCTTCGTCGCCTTCTATAGGCTCGTCCAGCGAAAATTGATTCGGCCGGCGCTTTCGCAGTCGCATCAAAGCTTCATTCGCCGCGATGCGAACCAGCCACGTGTAAAACCGTGAATCTCCCTGAAAGCTTTTTAGATGGGAATAGGATTTAAGGAACGCGTCTTGCATCGCGTCTTCCGCGTCTTCGCGGTTGCGCGTGATGTTCATGGTCAGACGGAAAATCTTCCGCTCATAGCGGCTGACTAATTCCTCGAAAGCTGCCGTGTCGCCGGATTTCGCCGCCGCGACCAGCAGATGCTCGTCCTCGCGCGCAACTGCCGAGGCTAGCCGGTGTGGATTAGGTGTGCTCAAAATAGTTCGCGGGCTAAAGATCAGTCCCGCTCCAAATGTCTCCGTCCTTAAGTTAGCACAAAGCACGAAAGGGCACTCGCTCCTCCCTTGCTTTGATGAGGCAGGACGGGGCCACGATTCAGAATGTTGCGCTCGATTTTGTCTTTCGACGGCTGCCCAATTACGAGAGGGCTTGACAGCTAGTGTCTGGCTGACTAGAGTTTTGGTTGACTATTCGTCAGAGCACGATGGCCTACCAAGACCTGGTACTTTTTTCCCTATCTCCAGTTTCTCAGACGCCAGGAAGTCCTCTATCTTATTCCGTTTCAGTGCGTTGCGTGCCCCGCGAGATTTTGATCGCGCACCACTGTCTTGCCCAACAAAGTTCACGGTTGGGTTATCGACGAGAGACCTTGACCATTGGGACCGCCCAGCGCGAAACCTTGGAACTTGGAACTCAAAATAGGCAACACTAGGAACATGCGAACACTCCCCGACCATCTCCGAAAAGGCATGAAGCTGGTCATCGTCGGCTGCAATCCGAGCGAGTCTTCCGTGCGAGTGGGCCACTACTACGCGGGGCGCACCAACCAGTTCTGGCCCATCCTCTACGAAAGCGGCGTCGTGCCGGAACCCTTTGATTATCACGACGACAAGCGGGTCATCGAATTCGGGATTGGACTCACGGATCTCGTGAAGCGTCCCACCAAGGGCGTGGAGGAGTTGACGCGGGGTGATTTCGCCGAAGGGCGAATCGTGCTTTCCCAAAAGCTGGAAGAGTTCGCCCCGCACGTGGTCGCATTCAATGGAAAAATCGTCTACGAACAATTTTCTCAGCGCAAATGCAAGTTCGGTCTTCAGAAAGAGCATCTTTATGGGGCACGCGTTTACGTGCTGCCCTCCACCAGCGGCCAGAATGCCCAAGCGAAGGGCGAGAAGTTGAAACATTTTCGCAAGCTCGCGCAGTTAGTGGCGCGGACTGAGAAAGAACGCGATACCAAGGAACGCGAAGCTAAGGGTCAGGTAGTCTAGTACGGAGAAAATGTATGAGTAACGCAGCTCAAACAGCGTCTGCCGGCCCGGTCGTCCTGGAGAGCCAGTATGACGGTATCGCGGTCTTGATGATGAATCGCCCCGACAAGCTGAATGCCCTCAATAACGAGCTCTCGACGGCCCTGAACGCGGCGCTTGCGCGCATCGCGGAAGATGATTCCATTCATGTTGTGGTGATAAGCGGCATGGGCCGCGCCTTCTGCGCAGGTGGTGACTTGGGCGCCATCGGCAAGGGACGCGAGCGCAATCAGACTGCGGAACTTGGTCCGATATTGCGCTCGGGGATGCAAGCCGTACTGAAAATGCGCCTGATGCCGCAACCGGTCATCGCGGCCGTCAACGGTGCCGCGGCTGGTGCGGGAATGAACATCGCGCTTGCGGCGGACATACGCATCGCCGCGGACAGCGCAACCTTTGGACAGAACTTTTCTAAAGTGGGCTTGTTCCCCGACTATGGAGGGACCTATTTTCTTCCGCAGCTTGTGGGGCCATCGGTCGCCGCCGAAATGTTTTACACCGGAGAGATGATTGATGCGCAAACCGCGCTGCGGCTTGGTGTCGTCAGCCGCGTCGTGCCGGCTGCACAATTGGAAGCCGAGGTGAAAACACTCGCGCAGAAAATCGCGCAAGGTCCTCCCATCGCCATCCGCGCCGTAAAGAAAATTCTGTTTGGAAGCCACAAGGATGCCCTGGTGAAAGCCCTCAATCACGAAGTTGAACTGCAAATGAAATGCTTTCATTCGGAAGATTGCAGCGAAGGCATCCGCGCCTTTTTCGAGAAGCGCCATCCGAAATTTCAGGGCAAGTAGGACTTCGATCCGTGCATTTCTCGAGAAGCGCGCGCCCTCCTGGCCAGAATGCTAAATGGATGATCTCCAAATCTCGGCGAAGGAAGTGAGCGAGCGCGTCGCCCGCGGCGACAAGCTGCTTCTCGTTGACGTCCGCGAGCAATGGGAATACGACCTCTGCCGGATTGCCGGAGCAAAATTGATTCCCTTGGGCACGCTGCCCGCTAATCTGAATACGTTGCTGGACGCCGACGAAGTGATTTGTTATTGCCATCACGGCATGCGGAGCCTCGACGCTGCGGTGTGGCTGCGGCAACAGGGCGTCGAGAGCGCAAAATCGATGGCCGGCGGCATCGAGCGCTGGTCGGTGGAAGTCGATCCAAACGTGCCCCGCTACTGAGTGAGGAAGATGACGAAAGTTAAGTTACGGTTTCTTGAGAAACCAACTTGAACGACCTGCCGCAAAGCAAGAAGTTTCTTGCTCGAGCATGGCGCCGAACTGGAATCTCGCGACTTGGACAAGGAACCCTTGAGCGAAACCGAACTCGATAGGTTGATCGGCACCCGCGACTACAAGAAATTTTTGAATCAGCGCAACGAGCTCTTCCGAACGAAAAATATGGGCGAAAAGCCACCTACAAGAACGGAAGCTATCAAGTTCATGGCCAAAGCGCCGAACCTTATCCGGCGGCCCGTAGTGATTCGGGGCGACCAAATCGTCCTCGGTTACGACGAAGAGGCTTTCAAGAACCTGTTGAAGTAGATCGCAGCCGCCGAATCATCAGAACGATGCTGCGCATCCATCGCGACTCAAGGCTGCTGTTCGTGAAAACTTAATGGAAGTAAAGACCATCGCCATCGTTGGCGCGGCCAATCTTGGCCAAAAGATTGCTCTCGCAGCGGTCCTCGCCGGGTATCGTGCGATTCTTGAGGACATCTCGCCTTCGGCGCTGGAGCAGGGAATTGCCTGGGTCGCGCGAGCGCTCGGCGACGAGGTTTCGCGAGGAAAAATTCGCGCCGCAGTTCGCGAGGCTGCTCTTGCGAATCTCAGCACGGCAAACTCCGCCGAGGATGCTTCACGCGAGGCGGACTTGATTGTCGAAACGGTGTCCGACGAGATGGAAATGAAGATCGAGCTTTTCACCATTTTCGACAAATTTGCCAAGCCTGGGTCCATCTTGGCGAGTACCACGACTTCGCTTTCCATCACGGAGCTGGCGGCTGTCACATTCTGCCCGGAGCGGTGCGTTGGCATGCGCTTTTTCGGAGACGAGCCACATGCGGAGCGCCTCGAATTGGTGAAAGGACGCGAGACTTCCGAAGAAACCGTCGCAGCCTGCCGCGAGGTTGGTCGACGTATGGGCAGAAAAGTTTCGGTGTTCGGCGAGGATCAAGTCGTGTCCGCCGGTAAGGGAGCCTGAGTACTGATCGTCGCGGAAGACTCGCAACCCATTGGCAGTTCAGACGAATCAAGAACGAGAACATGAATAAAGCAATATCCGAAAAAATCGTGATCCAACAGGGCGACCTGACGGACATGGACACCGACGCCGTCGTCAACGCCGCAAACAATGACCTGCAACTGGGTGCGGGAGTCGCAGGAGCCATCCGGCGCAAAGGCGGTGAAGAAATTCAGCGCGAATGCGACGCCATAGGAAGCATCCCGGTCGGTTATGCTGCCATCACCGGCGGCGGAAAGTTGAAAGCACGCCATGTGATCCACGCAGCGAGCATGCAACTCGGTGGCAGGACCACTGCGACAGCGCTTGGCAACTCCGTCGCGCATTCCTTGCGCATCGCCTCAGAGCGCGGCTTGAAGACCATCGCTTTCCCTGCCGTGGGAACAGGAGTCGCCGGTTTCCCCCTGGAAGAGTGCGCGTCCATCATGCTGCGCGAGGCAGCGCAGCATCTGAAGACCGAAACCTCGCTGGAAAAGATTTACTTCGTGCTGTTCGACGACCGCGCTTGCGATGTCTTCACGCGTGCCTGGAATCGCCTCCAATCGGCACCTTTGACCTAGCCGAAACGACAGGAGTCACGGACTTTCTGCATGGGTTCGGCGCTGATTGTTCCACCGCCCCCTCCCCGTGTTCCTGTAAGTGTTGCTTCTAAAGGAGTTAGCTTTTCTTTAAGTCTTTTAGAATCAGCGTTTACGGACGTTTCCGCAAGTGTTGATTCTAAACGGGTTCGCGAATTCTTACTGGCTCGGCTTTTTCAGCGTGGGCCGGTCGCCAGCGGGAGGCGGTGGCGGCGTTGCGGATGCCGGGGTGGCTCCGGTAGCCGGGTTTGCAGCGGAGATGCCGCCTTCGGAGTAGGGCTTCTTCAGCCAGCGTTCGGCTTCCTGTTGAGCGCCGCCCGTATCGTCGTTCGTTTGTTTTGCCTTGCTGTATTGATTGACCGCGCGTTCCCGCTGGCCCAGCAGGTCGAAAATCTTGCCGAGATAGATGTTGCTCCACACTTCCGTCCACTTTTCCGATGGCTCTGGAACAGCCTGCAGCGATTCGCGGAAGGCGTTGGCAGCGGCTTGATAGTTCTTCTGGTAGAAGAAAGCTTCGCCCATGCGGAAATTAGCCAAAGGGCGGCCGGGCTGGATCGAGAGCGCGCGCTGGTATTGCTGGATGGCGGTGTAGTAGTTGCCCTGCTCGGCCAGCTCTTCGCCACGGGCGATGGCTGCGCGAGCGCGGAGAGCCACGCTGCCCTTTAGGACGAGATTGTTGGGATCAACCTTGATGCCCCCGGGTTTGGGACGGCCGAACGTTTCGACCGTAAACGGCGATTCCATGCCAAGAACATCGACCCATTTTGTTTCCGGGTTGCCTTCTGTATCGATGCGAAGTTCAACGGGCATGCTGAACGTGTCGATGGGTTGCTTGATCTTGCCGACGATGCGAAAACCCTTGGGCGTGCGGTAGACGACGAACTCGGTCGTAAAGTCAGGAACGCCCGTGGAATTCAGCCACTGTACAAAAAAACCGCGAAGATTAGGCGCAACTTGACCGGGTTTCGCCGCCGCTTGGACATCCTTATCGGCCAAATTAATGAGGTCGTCGATGGTCGCCGACTTCCCCGCGTACTGGGTTGCAAAATCATGGAGCATGGTTCTGAACGCGACGTCGCCCATCAACCCGCGAAGCATGTGGAAAACCATCGCTCCTTTATTGAGCACAACCGAACGGTAGTCGCTCGAATAGGGGGCGAGCCTTACCGCTTGGGCGATGGGCGCTGCTTCGTCGTACATGAGGGCGCCTACTGCAAACTCGTCGACGGCGCGCAGGCCGGCTTCTTTGCCGGCGCTTTGCTCGGCGTAGAGCTCTTCGCAATAGCGGGAAAGCCCGTCGGTAACCCAAACATCGCCGGCCGTGGCCGGAAGCACGGAATTGCCAAACCACTGGGCAGCCACGAGGCGGGCGATGGTGCGCTCGGCGGTCTTCGGCTCCCAGAGCCGACGATTCAGGAGAAGAACCCCAGGGGCGGCGAAGTCGCGGACCGTGCCATCAGGCAACTGAATGACCGTAAACTCGGGGTCTTGCATACCGCCAAACAGATCGGAAAAAACCGTAACGGCCCGGGCGACATCGTCGGCAAAGCCTTGAGCGTTGGCGGAGTCAGACCGCGGAGCATAGACGGCTACGCTGATTCCTTCGGCTTGCTTGGGATTCAGCTGCAGATTTCCGCCTACGAACGTGCCGTGCGGGCCGGGGGTCTTGCATTCAAACGTGTAGAGGAGGCGTCCGCCTTCGGCGGCAGTCTTTCCCGCCAGAGGTGTCGGCGCAGAGCCTTTGCCTGAACCAGCTACGGCAAATGAGTCGGGCACATTTAGGCGAAACGTCGCAGTGTAGCGGTTGGAAGGATAGTTCGTGAGAGGAAACCATCTGGACGGGAGGAGTAGATAAGCGTTTTCGTGGCCGATGACGGCCGCGCGCACGCCTGGGACTGGGCTGTTTTCTTCGTTGGCGAGCAAGCCGGAGTAGGTGAAGGTCAGCGTGACGTGCCCGCCAGCGGCGACGGGAGTCGGCAGCGTCACGAGGACGTAAAGAGGATTCATCGAGTCGCGGCCAAACCCGAGCGATTTGCCATCGGCCGTCTTTACATCGCTTACCACGAGATTGGGATGCAGCTCGACGCGGACGTTGCTGGAAACGTCGGTGGCTCGAAGGTCGATTCTCGCAATGGCGGTGATGGATTGGCGCGTGGAGTCGAGCGTGGCGGAGATATCGTAGTTGTCGGCGAGAAAACCGACGGGCCGTGGCGCCTGGGCGCGAAGCGGCATAGCGGTGCATGCGAGTGCGACGACGAGCAGTATTACGAACTCAATAGAATTTCTTCGGCGAAGGGGCATCAAACTACCTTTCAATGGCCTTTGAAAACGGAGCACCTTTTACGGGGTGCAGACCGACACCATTCTGCCTATATAGGATAGCAGAGACCCACCTAAGTGTTGCCAGCGACACCTGAGAGAAGGGCGGTAATGGCATCGGCGGCCCGATCCACAGCTCCCGGAGGTCCGAGGCGCTTGCGGATCTCTGCCAGGCCGGCGCGGAGTTCTTCGCGGGCTCGCGGCTCGTTGAGGAGGCGCAAGACTTCCTGAGCGACTTTGGCTGGCGTGAAGTCCTTTTGAATCAGTTCGGGGACCACGCGGCGCTTCGCGATCAGATTCACCATACTAAAGTAAGACGTACGGACGAGCGGTTTCGCGAGCAAGGCTGTGAGCGGCGTCACACGATAGATCACGACCATGGGAACATCGAGAAGCGCCGCCTCGACCGTCGCTGTGCCGCTCGAGACAATCGCCGCATCGGCGACGGCCAGTGCGTCATAAGTCTGCGCTTCCACCACGCGTACCTTGAGAGCCGCGTTCCAGCCTGATTGCAGCTCCTTCACGTTGCTATGAGCGGCTGCGGCTACGACAAACTGCGCAGGGCGCTGATCCTGGATGCGACGGCAAGCCTCGCGAATCACGGGCATGTGTTGAGTGAGTTCGGCGAGCCTGCTCCCGGGCAGGATCGCGACAATCGGCTGGCTAGGATCAAGATTGTGTTGGTGGCAGAACTCTTCGTGTGTTTGCGTCGGCTTGACCGCACCTACGAGCGGATGGCCGATGAATTTTGTAGGAACGCCTGCACCGCCGAAGAACGCTTCTTCAAAAGGAAAAATGCACAGAGCTTGGACGAAACGGCGGCGAACGACACGTACCCGCCACGGCCGCCACGCCCAGAATTGCGGGCAGATGTAATAAACGTTTCGGACGCCAAGCGGCCGAAGCTTGCGCGCGAGGCGGAGATGAAAACCGGGGAAGTCGGTGAGTATCGCGAAAGGCGGGCGGCGGCGCTCGGCTTCGGAAACCAGGCGGCGCATTGCGCGAATGAGCGAGGGCAAGTGGCTGAGAATTTCCGTGATGCCGACGACCGAGACTTCGGAGTAATCGGTGATGACTTCAACGCCTGCGGCGCGCATTTGCGGGCCGCCCATGCCGAAGAGGGCGACATCCATGCGCTTCTTAAGCGCGGTCGCGAGGCGGGCGGCATACATATCTCCGGAAGCTTCGCCTGCGGAGATTAAGAGCGGAATCGGTGGCATGCGCGGTCGGTGCTGCGCTCAATCTGTTGCAGGCTGAGGCGCGGGGAGCGGACCGCGGGGTTGGTCCGCGATATGGCCGGCGGAGTCGCACGGGTCTTCCGGAAGGCCGAGCTCTTGCTCCTTGTATTGAAGCTGGTAGAGGCGATAGTAAATCCCGCGCTGAGCGAGGAGTTCCTGATGGGCGCCTTGTTCGCGGAGACGGCCTTTGTGAAAAACGAGGATGCGCGAGGCGTATTGAATGGTGCTTAGACGATGAGCAATGACCAGCGAAGTGCGGCCGGAAAGCAGACGGTTGAGTGCTTCGCGAATCTGCAGCTCGGTTTTGGTGTCGACGCTCGAAGTGGCTTCATCCAGGATGAGGAAGCGAGGATTGTGAGCGAGCGCGCGCGCAAAGCAGATCAGCTGACGCTGGCCCACGGATAGTGTGGAACCGCGCTCGTTGACGCTCGTGTCGACGCCTTCGGGCAGCGCGCGGACAAATTCGCCGAGGCCGATTTCGTCAATGGCGTTTTCAACCGTGGAGCGGTCGATTCCCGGAGAGCCCAGGCGGACGTTCGAATCAATTGTTCCGGTGAAAAGAAAAGAATCTTGCAAAACAATGCCAAATTGCTGGCGCAGGTTCTGGATATTGATTTTTCTAATGTCAACGCCATCGAGCAGAATCTGCCCGCGTTGCACATCGTAAAAACGCAGCAGCAGGGAGATGAGTGTCGTTTTGCCGGCGCCGGTGTGGCCGACGATAGCGAGAGTCTGCCCTGGCTCCACGCGGAAAGACACATCGCGGAGGACCCAGTCTTCGTCAGCGGGTTCGGTCACGTCGCGGTAGCTGAACCAAACGTTGCGGAATTCGATCTCGCCGCGCGGAGAGTCGAGGCGCACGCATTGCGCAGCCGAATCGATGGTAATGGGCTCGTCCAGAAGCTTGAAGATGCGTTCGGAAGCGGCCATCGCGGATTGCAGAATGTTGAATTTTTCGCTCAAGTCTTGGATTGGCCGGAAAAAGCGTGTGGCGTACATCGTGAACGCCGTGAGCACGCCGAGACTGAGACCGCTGGAAAGCACGCGGTTGCCGCCGGACCAATAAATCAACGTGATCGTCGCGATGCTGAGAAACTCGACCGCAGGATAAAACAGCGCGAAGGCGAGAATGGCGTCGCGCCAAGCCAGCATGTTGTCGCGATTGCGGTTCGCGAATTCGATGCGAGCTTTGCGCTCGCGATTGAAAAGCTGCACGACGCTCATCCCCGAAATGTACTCCTGGAGGAAAGCGTTGATGCGCGCGATGGCGGTGCGAATGCGCCGGTTGGCATCGCGCACGAACTTGCGGAAGAAATAAGTGACCACAAAAATGAAAGGCAGAACGGCGAAGGCGTCGAACGCAAGCCGGCGGTCCACGGTGAAAAGCAGAGCGGCCATCACGGCGAGCAGGAAGAAATCGTTGATCATCGTCACGACGCCGGCGGCAAAGAGATCATTCAAAGCGTCGACGTCCGTGGTCACGCGAGTCACAAGGCGGCCGACCGGGTTTCGGTCGAAGTAGCTCATGGGCATGCGCTGGATGTACGCGAAGATTTCGCGGCGCATGTCGTACATGGTTTGTTGGCCGACGCGCTGCATGATGCGAATCTGCGCGTATTGCGCGAGAAAATCGGAGATCAACACCAGCAGGAAGACCAGGCTGATCCACTCGATGCCTCGCCAGGCTTGTGTCTCGGGAATGAGATGTTTCAGCGTGGGAGTGAAGTAGCCGTCAATCGCCTTCCAGAAAAGCCAGGGGGGCGCGAGCTCGAGAGGGGTCACGACAGCAACTAGCGCCAGCGCCAGAACCACGCGCCATTTATACGGCCGCAGATACTGCAACAGCCGCCGCATGAGCCGCGCGTCGTAAGCTTTGCCGAGCTTCTCTTCTTCGTGAATATTACTCATGCCCGTTCGAGTTCTTCTTCCAGCAACTGCTTTTGATAGAGGTCGGCGTAGTATCCGGCGCGCGCGAGAAGTTCGTCGTGCGTGCCGCGCTCGGTGATGCGGCCGTCGCGCAAAACGACGATTTGATCCGCGTCGCGAACTGTCGAAGTGCGGTGCGCAATCAGAATTGTTGTGCGATCGCGCATGATGCCGCGGAGGCGGCTGAGAATGCGCTCTTCCGTCTGCGTGTCGACGCTCGAAAGCGAATCGTCGAGGATCAGGATGCGCGGGTCTCGCACAATCGCGCGGGCCAGGGCGGTGCGTTGTTTTTGTCCGCCGGAAAGCGTGATGCCTCGCTCGCCTACCATCGTGTCGTACTTGGCCGGGAACTCCTGGACATCACCATCGAGGCTCGCGACTTCTGCGGCTTTGCGCACTCGCTCGAGGTCAAATTTAGGGAGACCGAATGCAATGTTTTCGCCGACGGTTTCGCTGAAGAGATAGGTGTCTTGTGGGACGTAGCCGATTGCGCGGCGCAGCGTGTCGAGCGGCCATTCACGGATCGAGCGGCCGTCGATGAGCACGGCGCCATCAGGCGCTTCCCAAAGCCGTGCCACGAGTGCGGCGAGAGTTGTTTTGCCGCTGCCCGTTGGCCCAACAATCGCGAGTGTCGAACCCGCAGGAATTCGCAGATTGATGTCGCGGAGAACTCCATCCGCCGGACGGCTGCCATTTCCGCCGACATTCGCGCTGCCTCCGGCCATGGTCGTCGGATAGGCAAATGTGAGGTTGCGAAACTCAATGTCGCCTTCGACTTTTTGTTCAGCGGGGACGGTCGCGGCGCGGTCGTCGATCTGCGGCTGGGCTGCGAGAATGTAATTCAGCCGGCCCATGGAGGCCGCGCCGCGCTGAAAAATGTTGGTGACCCAACCGAGCGCGATCATTGGCCACACAAGGATGCCGAGATAGCTGTAGAAGGCGATTAGGGCGCCCAGAGAAATTCGTCCGCGAAGAACGAGGTGGCCACCCACGCACAAAACAATCAGAAACGTTATGCCGATGAGGGCTTGGAGCGAGGGCATGAACATGCTCCAGGTGCGGATGAGTTTGACGTTGCGCGAGACGTACTCGCGGTTAGGTTCGTCAAAGCCGCGAATTTCCGCCTCTTCCTGCGCGTAGGCGCGCACCACGCGGACGCCGGCAAGATTTTCCTGCACCTTTGCGGAGAGCGTCGCGAGAGAGGCTTGAATTTTTTCGTAGAGTTCGTGAATTACCTTTCCGAAGTGTTGTACAACCACGGCGACGATGGGCACGGGGAGGAGAACCCAGAGCGTGAGCGAGCCGGAAAGTTGAGACATCACGATAATCGCGAGCGCCATCCCGATGATGGTTTGGCCGCTGTACATAATCCCGGGGCCCAAAACCATGCGCACGGCGTTGAGATCATTTGTCGCGCGCGACATCAGCTCGCCGGTGCGGTTGCGCACGTAAAACTCCGGCTCCATGATGAGCAAACGATTCAGCAAATCGCCGCGGATATCAAACTCAATGTCGCGCGAAACGCCGATGAGCACCCACCTAGTCAAGAAAGAAAGCACGGCGCGCAGCGAGACAAGAGCGATGAGCAGCAGGCAATAGATGCCCAACGCGTGGCGGCTGTGCGGCGAATAGTACGGAATCATGCGGCTCAACCAAGAGCTGGCGAGCAGCTGGCCTTGCGCGCTTCTCTCAAACGGTTTCGTGCTTCCCGCAAGGATGTCGGTAAGAACGCCGGTGGCCAGCGGAATCACGTTCTGCGCGACGCTCGCCACGACGAGCGCAAACATCCCCAAAGCGGTAGCGCCGCGATATCGCGAGAGGTAAGGAACCAGACCAAGGAGATTTTTCCAGGACGAAGTCTTTGCCGGTTTCTTGGCCGCCGCGCTCGCCCCAATGGTGGTTGCTGCCGCGCTCATCGAAGCACCGACCTGGCCGTGTCCAGTGACGGTTTTTCCATCAGAAAATGTTGATAGGTCATGTCCAGCGACTGGTATCGTTTTGTGGCTGGATTCCACGCAATGCCAATCGGCAAGACATGCGGGTCCGCGGGGCCCTTGATCGGCGTGAAGTACAACTGGATTCCTTTCACTGGGTCCTGCTCGAATTGGACTTTCCAGCCCGCGACCGCCGACAGTGGCGTCAAGGCGAGGTAACCCTTGGCGTTTTTCAGATATTCATCGCAGCGCAGCAGCTCCGACCATTTTCCGTCCACTTCTTCGGCGAGCACCGCGCGCGTCACGATGGTTCCCGGTATATCGTTTTTTGGCGTTTTGGGGACGACGTTCGCGGCGAGAAACTGTTGCGCGCCAGTCTTTGCCAGATCTCCAAACACAAGGACCTGCGTCTCTTTTCCAAGCAGATTTAGCGCCGCCGCCTGCATATCCTCAGGTACAGCGGGCGCCGCTGGCTTTGCTGGTTCTTCTGCCGCCGGCTTTCGAGCAGGCTCGTCCCCGCAGCCTATCACGAGCAAGCTGGCGAGAGTGAGCGCTGCTGCCACCATTCCGAGACAAACTCGCCGATTCCCGGAAACAGGAAACCGGCCGGGGTGCGGCTGGGCCTCCGGGTCAAAAGGCGCAAGAAGTTTTGGCGCTTCCGTAAAACAGTTCGAAGTCGTTTGAGATTTTTCCATCAGTGACTTGCCGCCATCGGCGTGATACCCACTATACGCCCGGCTTGCCATCCTTTTCCGGCGTTCTCAGCAGCTTCATTCCCGTTGGAATATTCTGCGCCTGCGAGTCAGACCTGCAATCTTACGATTCTAACTGTTGCCAGCCCTCCGTGGAAGCTTCGAGCGTAGTCAGGTTCCTTGCCATTCACAGCTCCGGCTAGCGCTGCGCCAGAATCGCGTCCAGCCGCGCTTCAAAATTTTCCTCGCCTTCGGACCATAGCTGGCTGCGCTCGACCGGCAAAGCCCGCTCAATCGACTCGACCCAGCTGAACAGTTGTTGGATGTTCTCCCGCGTCTTTGCGTGATAATCCTTCAGATTGCCGGGCGCGGACATCCACTGTCGGAATGTATGCTCAATCGGATGATCCGACGATTCGAAGGGATTCGACGCCGCGCCGGGCGCCAACAGTCCTCCATGTCCCGTAAAAAAGTGCTCGAAGCCCAAATCGGAAGCGAAGTGCCCTTCCGATACCGCAATCCCGCCGTCATATTCGGGGCCGTGGCAAGTGAGCAGCAGTGGCTCCGGCTTTTGCCTCCACTTGAGGCTCTCCACGTCAAAACTCCAGAGATCCCAATTTGCTTTGACGATGTAAGCGCTGTCCGCGCTTAGGTGCTGAGCCGCAAGGGCTGCGACTTCAGCCGCTCCATATCCGAGGCCTTTCAAGTCCCACTCCGCTAGCGAAAGTTCCGTTGCATCGATGGGTTGGACAACGAGTTCCTTGAACTCGGGCTCCGAAGCGGAAAGCGGCGCGGTCGCGAGAAACCTCGCGAACTGCGCAATCATCGTTGTCTGAGAGAAGTCGCGCGTCCACACGCGCAGATAAGCTCGGTTGGCCATAATGAGTCGAGGTCTCTGATTATACGGGTGTAGATGGCGAGAGGCGAATCGGATCGGGCGAACCGAGGAAATCAGCGATCGCTGCCGCCCGCGGTTTGCGAGCGGGACAGCCCCGGTTCCGGAACCGCCAGATTTGCAGCAATCTGTTGCAAGCGGTCGCGCAGCGCGTCGCCAACGCCCGCAAAAACCTGCGCGCAAGTCTCGCGGAGCGTTTCCTCCGCTTTGGTGGCGATGCTGGCGATTACTTCGCGCGATTGGTGGTCCAGGCTTGCCACCGAAGCGAGCATCCACTGCACCGAAATGTTTTCCAGCCGGCCGCGATGCTGCTCGGCCGCCTGCTCGCTCATTTGGGAATAAATTTTGCCCATCTCCGTGCGATGCGCATCGACAGTCGACTGCCAAGACTCGAGCAGCGGCGACATTCCGGCTTTCACCCTTGCGTTTGCGTCGGCGACGCCCCTCTCGACCGCGTTGCTCATCGCCGTATGGAACTGGCGCAAGAACGCTTCCTGTTCAGCCGTGACTTTCTGCGACAACTCCGCGCGAGCCGCGTCGAGTTGCACGCGCGTCTCGCCCAGCGAACGCTGCGCCTCCTCGCCAAAACCATCGAGTTCTTGCCGCGCCTGGCGTTGAATTTCATCTGTGAAAGCTGCCGTGGTGGTTTCCGCCGCCTCCGCAAACAGGGCGCGCGCTTGGTTGAAGGCGTCGTGCACGACCTCTTCCATCTGCGTCTGCGTATGACCGATGAAACTGCGGCTCGAGTGATCCAGTTCGCTGGCAAACACGCCGGAGACTTCGCCGGCCTTTTCCCGGAACTGGTTCTCCGCCTGCTCGACGGTCTTCTCTGTGAGGTTTTGGATCTGCGTCTGCGCTTTTTTCTCGTACCACTCTGCTGATTTCATCAGGTCGTCAACCGTCTGATGCTTCAGGTCGGACGCCCTGGATTCGATCTCGGCGAGATTGCGCGACGCGACCGCTTGCGCCGCTTCCTGCAGAATCTGATCCACGCCGCCTAGATTTTCGCGGAAGCGCGCGAGAGATTCCGCGAAGGCTTCGTCCGCCGAAGCGCGAATGCGGTCCTGCTGCAAGGTTAGCGCGGCATCCAGCAGAGACCGGCCACCCGCGAGGCGGTGGATCGCTTCTTCCGTTTTCGATATATGCGGCTGCACCATCGATTCCACTTGCTGGTCGAACCGCGATATCGCGAGCTGGCAATTCTCTTCAAACGTGGTGCGGATACGCGCGTTGAGTTCTTCGAGAAGGGTCTCCGACTGCCGGTGCAATTCATTGCGATGCAGGCTGAGCACGTCGTCCATCTGTGACTCAAAGCCTGCGAGAGCTTGCCGCTGCGCCGTTTCGGCGCGCGAGGAAAAATGTTCCAATCGCTCGCTGCATTCGGCGGCGCGCCCCAACGCGGACTCCAGCCACTGCGATTGCTCCTGCAAAGAATTGCGCAACCCGGAGATGCGCTGTTCGGCCTCAATCGCGGCATTACCCACGGACTCACGAACAGCTGCCGTCTGCCGCTCCACTTGCTCTTGCAAAGAATTCTGCAACCCGGTGATGCGCTGCTCGGCCTCGGCTGCGGCGCTGCTCATGGATTCTCGGACTGCGGCGGTCTGCCTTTCCGCCTGCTCCTGCAAAGAATTGCGCAAGTCCGCGATGCGCTGCTCGGTTTCCTCTGCGCCGCTGTGCATGGAATCACGAACGGCCGCGGTTTGGCGGCCCGCTTCTTCCTGCACCTGGGATAGGGCGGCGCTGATCCGTTCGTCGAGCCCCGCCGCCACTCTCTCTTGTGCCGAGGACAGCGTGGTGTCCAGTATCGACTGCCAACGCTCGTGCGCCGCTTTCACTTCGTTATCCAGGTGCGTCTGCCAGGACGATTGTGCAGCGGATAGTGAGGCCGTGGCCTGCTGGCGAATCTCCTCTGCAGCCGCGCTCACGGCTTCGCGATGCGCGTTGGCGGCCACTTCGCGTTGCCGTGCCGCTTCGTCCGCCTCGCGCATCGATTCTGCCGCACGATTTGCGATTTGCGTTTCAGCTTGCTCGGCTTGCGCGCATAGCCGCCCGGCGGATTCTTCCGCTTGCTGGCAAAGGGCGCGAAGCGATTCCACCGCGCTCGCGATATGTTGCGTTTGCTCGCTACGCTCGGTGGTGCCTCGGTCCGATATTTGCTGCGTAAGCTCACGCGTCAGCTGTTCGAGCTGCGGCGCAATCCACTTGGGCAGCTCTCTCTGCAATGCTTCCGCTGCCGCCGCATGAGCAGCCCGCGAACTCGCGTTTGATTCTTCGTGGATTTTTTCGACGGCGCTCGATACTTGCTGCCCCAGCTGTTCCCTGGCAACCGAGAATTCGCGTGTCCACTCCTCCATCGACACGCGGCGCTCGGCGGCTACCGCCTGTGCCGCGACCTCGCGCGCTGCCGCTTGGATCTGCTGCTTCGCATCGGCAACGAGCCGCGCCATGTGCCGCGCCAGCTGCAGCGAAGCGTCGGTGGCGCTTGCTGGAGCAGGGAAGACGCGCAGATTGTCTTGCGGAGGCGCAGCGGCAGGTTCGGGTTCCGTCAATGGCAAGTGGATTTCCGCGGTCTCCGAGACTTTTGGAGTGGCCTCCTGTGTGCCCCCGTAAACGCTCGCCGCGCGCCCCGCTTCCGATGGCGCGAACCAATCCGGCGGAGGAAAGGCAATGCCCCAAGTGTTGCCGGGAACTTCCAGCTCGAGCGCCACCTGGAAAAGTTGTCGCACCGTTCGCGGCCGCTGAATCCAGGCTACGCGCCCGCGCACCGCTCTCGGAGCCTGCCCCGCTTCCGGATGCGGCACTTCGAGCGTCACCCACATGTTTTTCAGGACGTAATGTTTCGACTGATACCGGCATCCATGGCAATTGATAATGAGCGTCGACGTGCGTTCCGTAAACGGGCGGCCGAGCGCGTCCACTCCAGTGACCGCCAGCGGAACCGCTTGCATGATTCGCGTGCTGCGGCGCTTCCGCAATTCCTCGTTTTGGTGCGCAACCGTTTCAGACATCATTTCCGCCGTTTCGTCGGCAAGATTGCCGCTTTGTTGCTCGTCCATGGACACCGTCGCCGCTCCTAGAGTTTGGGCCGAACTCCCAGATCGCCTACGATTGCTTGCTCGCTGTACCCTGCGGGTTACTTTGCGAAGCACCTTCCGAGGTCCCCTCTGAGGCGGATGTCCGGTGCGTTCCGGTGAGGAACTCCCATGCTTCCTTTGCGACCCAGATTGGTCCTACCAGCAAATAAATTGGTCCTTGAAAAAACGCCGGATGGTTTCCCTCGATCTTGTGTCCCAGAAGGAGAAAAATCCATCCGCCTACAAAAAAACTCGCTCCCAAAATCCATTTCATCAAAACCAGAAGGACCAGCCCCAAGAAAATCATGGGGATCCCCACGCCATGGAGCAGCTTATTCCAACCAGAAGAGTGTTCGTGATCGTACTGCGCCATGTAGTGCGCCAAGCTCGGCAAAGCGCACCTCCTTGCGGTGGGGGACAACTCCGCGGGAATGAAACTCTATACTCAAAATGGTCCGTTGGCTAGAGGCGGCCATACGTACTAGAACGGCGCCAACCGGGTCTTAAAACTTCTTGAGACAGGCAGTTTAGGTGTGGGGTCCTTGCGGCAAAGTTCTGTCATTTCCGGCATTTAGCCATGCACTTCTGCTTCTGCATGGTCATCTGGGATATTGGACCGCTACAAGTCACGTCGCCCCTCCAACGCCTTCAGCATCGTGACCTCGTCGGCATATTCCAAATCCGCACCTACAGGAATTCCAACGCCAATGCGCGTGACCCGCACGCCAAGTGGTTTCAATAGTTTAGATAGATAGACAGCTGTGGCTTCGCCCTCCGCCGTCGGATTCGTCGCGATGATTATCTCCTCGACGGTCCCGCCCTTCAGCCGCTCAATTAATGACTTTATCCTCAGTTGCTCTGGCCCTCGCCCGGAAAGCGGTGACAACGACCCGCCGAGCACGTGATACATACCGCTGAAGGTCCGCGTCTTTTCAATCGCCATGATGTTGTGTGCTTCTTCCACCACGCAAATGATCTTCTTATCGCGGTTCGCGCCCGTGCAGAAGTGACAGGGATCATTCTCCGTAATGTTGCTGCACACCGAGCATTCGCGGATTTTCTCCTTCGCGTCTCGAATCGCGTCCGCCAGGCCAAGCGCGTCTTCCGGCGCCGTGCGCAGAATAAAGAAAGCCAGCCGTTGCGCGGTTTTCTGGCCAATGCCGGGGAGATGCTTCAGTTCATCGATGAGTCGTTCCACAGGAGCGGCAAAATCAGGCATGCATGATGTGTAGCACAGCCCGCATATCCGCGCAAACCAGGCTGAGCGTCCGCCCAAGCAGACCTCGCCCCGAGAACCACTTTCGCTCTCAAATTATCTCTACTCAACGCAAACCGCGTTCTCCGGGTCCCTGCCGTAACCTTATTAAAAATAAAGACTTAGTGGGCGCATCGTTACTACCTATGGGTGCCCCAGGAACAAAATGCAAGAATCCGGCCTCTGCCCGTTCTACCATCAGAACTAACCGAGCGGTACGTCCGAGGAACACCCATGCCCTTTCTCATTCTCGTGGCCGTTCTCTACGGGTTACTACTGCTCGCCACCCCTTTCTTGGCGATCGGGCTCTATGTCCGTTACGCCAAACTCCGTAGACAACTGAACGAATTCACCGAGGAGAACGCCAAGAATCTCACGAAGTTGCAGCGAGCTGTCGGGGACCTGCAAAGCAAACTTGCGGCAACAACTCCGCACGCTGCTGCGCCGCCCGCGCCTGAGAAACAAGTCAGTTCAGAGGTTCGTCAGCCCGTCCCCGTTCCGAGATCCTTTCCGCAAGTGCATGTGCCCCCGCCAGTTGCGGTTCCTCCGCCCTTAGAAGTGCAACCGCCCCCTAAACCGCAAGCAACGCAGCCCATTCCAGTCACGGAGAAAAAGCCGGAACCCTCGCCAGAACTAAAGCCGCAAGCGCCGCCACCGGTCATTCCACCCGCCACACCGGTTTCGCCGCCCACGCAAAAGCCGCCGGCAACCACCGTGCCGCTCGAGCCGAAGTTCGTCGAGCCCAAACCTCTTGTGCCCGCACCACCGGCCCCGCCTCCCGCGGCACAACCAACTCCGCCGGCTGCGCCACCAAAAGTTTCGCCGCCGTCCCCCGTCCCGCACGCTCCTGCAATTCCTCCGTCTCAGCCGGCAGCAATTCCTCCTGCTGCATCAGCGCGCATTTCCACGCCGTCTCCGACATCGCCGCTACGCGTTCCCGCTCCAAAGCAAACTTTTCAGCAGCGCATGAAAGCTGTCTCTGCTCTCGAAGAAACCCTTGGCACCAACTGGTTCCCGAAACTTGCCGTCGCCATGATCGGGCTTGGAGTCGCTTACTTCGCCATTCAACAGCTCCGCAACCTGGGTGGAGCTGGCAAGGCGCTCATCTGCTTCGGCACGGCGATGCTGCTCCTCGTGGGCGGCATCGTCATCGAGAAGCGCGAACGCTACCAGCTGCTTGGCCGCGCGGGAATTGGCGGCGGCTGGGCCGTCCTTTTTTTCACCACCTACGGCATCCATCACGTCGCCGCCATGCGGGTCCTCGATTCTCTCGTCCTGGACTGCTTCCTCATGCTAGCCGTCGCGCTCGGCATGGCCGCACACACGCTGCGCTACAAATCCCAATTCGTTACTGGCCTCTCATTTTTACTTGGCTACACAACTGTCGCCTTGAGTTTCAGCGAAGTCCAGCCACTCTCGCGTATAGGCACCAGCGAGAACACAGCCTACGGATTGCTCGCAGGAGTAATTCTCGCCATCGGCCTCGTCACCATCGTCCTAAAAATGGGCTGGTTCGAACTCGAAGTCTTCGGCATCCTCTCCAGCTACCTCAATCATCTCTATTGGCTCTACAAGATCCTTGGCCCCAACGGCGCCCACGGCCGCGCCTTCCCCGAATATCACACCAGCCTGGCCATGCTCTTCTTCTATTGGCTGACGTTCCGCATTTCCTACGTCCTTCGCGGCATCAAAACCGATTTCGAGGAGCACGTCTCCACCGTTTCTGCGCTTCTCAACACTCTGCTTCTTCTCGGCCTGATGAAGTTTCAGTCCGTTCAACCGGATCTCGCCTATATCGCTTTGCTCCTCATCGGTGCGTTGGAATTCATCTTCGCCCAGCTGCCCATCACGAGGCGCCGCCGCCGCGCGTTCATCATTCTCAGCCTGCTGGGCGCCGCGTTGATGATCGTCGCCGTTCCCTCTCACGTCTCGGGAAATGACGTCGCCTATCTCTGGCTGGTCGGCGCCGAGGTTTTTCTTGTCGCCGGAATTATTTTCGAAGAAGTCGTCTTCCTCCGCGTCGGCCTTCTCACCGGACTGCTTGTTGGCATCGATCTCGTCGCCTTCAACTTCCGTCCGCTCGTCCTGTTCCGCGCCAAATCCGAAGCCCTCGCCTCCGAGTCCGGCATTCTCTTCGCGGTTTGCGGCGTCGCGCTTTATCTCAACTCTTTATACGTCGGTTCGCGATGGAAAGAATCCTTCCGCGCCACTCTCGACCGCCGGCTACTCGACATTCATTCCTATTTCGGAGCTTTTGCAACGGCAGCTGCAGCTTGGGCTCTCTTCGCCAACGATTGGACCGCCGTCGCCTTCGCCGCCATCATGTTGGCACTGGCGTTCCTCGGCCGCCGCCTCGAATCGCGCCATCTCCAGATTCAATACGCCTTGCTCGGCGCGCTCACGCTCTATCGCACGCTCGCCTTCAATCTGCATCTCGAAAGCTCAGCCGATACCCACATCACCACGCGCCTGATCACTCTCCCCATGCTTGGCGCGATTTTCTATCTCACCGCCAAATTCGCCGCCCTGCGCGACGACCAGGAGCAGCGCGCCTTCCGCGGCCTCTTTGCTTTCGCGGGCACGGCGCTCTTCGCCGCGCTCATCTGGTTCGAAGTGCCAGATCTCTGGCGCCCGCTTCTATTCATCGCCTTTGCCGTTGCTCTTTCTGAAAACGCGCGGGCGCTGCGCTATCCGCTTCTTGCGATTCACGCGCACGCCATCACGCTGCTCGCCGTCTTCACCGCGCTCACTGCGGACCCGTCCACCATCCATGTCTGGCACACGATTCCAGTGCACGCGTTTGGCGCGCTGCCCGTCGTGGCTGGCTGCTACTCGATTGCCAAACGCCTCGGCGTGGAAAACGCGCGCCACGTCGAAATCGCGCGTGTCGCTTACACCTGGATTGCCGCGGGCGTCATGGTTTGGATTCTCGAGGAAGCGCTCGGCGACGCATGGATTGCCGTTGGCTGGATCGCCTTTGCGGTGGCTCTCGCGCTCGTAACCCGGTGGATTCGCTACCGCCAGTTCGCCTGGCAGGCCAACGTCATCGCCCTGGCCGCTTTCTTGCGCACCTACACTTTCAACTTGAATTTGTATGGGCCGCTCTGGCGCCACGTTTCTCTCCGCCTTTTCACCGTCGGCCTCGTCATCGCCGGCGCCTACCTCCTCGCCAAAATCGCCGCCGCCGCTCTCGCAGAATTCGAATCCATCGTCCGCAACGCCTACACCTGGGCCGCCGCATTTTTCGTCGGCTTTCTCATTTGGTACGAAGCTCCGTACGCCTGGATCGCCGTCTTCTTCCTCGCCGCCGGAATTATCCTCGCGCTTGTTGGCCGACGCTGGAATCTTCCTCATCTCGGTTTTCAGGAACATCTCTTCGCCATTGCTGCCATCGCGCGCACCTTCGACTACAACTATCACCTCACTACGTACTACGGAAATTTCAGCGTGCGCATTCTCACCGTATCGCTCGTCGCCGCTGGCCTCTATGCGATCTCACGCAAAGCGACAGCTCCAGGTGCCCCCTACGCTCTCCCCTCCGCGTATCTGCACACTACCGCCGCAACATCTCTTCTCGCGCTTCTCATGTGGTACGAAGTCTCCGCCGGCAGCGGCTGGCTCGCGGCGCTCTGGGCGCTCTTTGCGTTCGCGCTTGCGTCCGTCGATCGCCGCTTCAAGCTCGACGACCTGCGCTGGCAAGCTCACGCTCTCGCCGCCCTCACCATGATCCGCAGCGTCAGCATCAACATGTACGTCGAGGACACCTGGCACGGTGTCAGCGTCCGCCTCCTCTCGCTCTCCATTGTCGCCGTCGTTTTCTACGCGATGTCGCGCCTCGTTCGCATGCCCGAGCAGTGGCGCGCCCGCGACTTCCACCAAATCTACTCCTGGTCTGCCTCGCTGACCGTCTCCCTGCTTCTCTGGCGCGAACTCAAGCCGATTAGCCTCGCCGTCGGCCTCGCCGTATTTGGCCTGGTCCTGTTCGAATACGGCCTGCTGCGCAAAATCGCGCAATTCCGCTATCAGTCTTACGTCGCTTTCTCCGCCGCCTTCGCCCGCATTTTCTTCGCGAACCTCGCCGCTGGTGAGCCCGGCGTCTTTTTGAACGACCGCATGATCACCGTGGCTCCCCTCGTCCTCATTTTCTTTTTCGTGTATGCGCAACTGCCCAGCAAGGAAGAAAACACCGCACGAGATCGCCGCTTCCGCTTCGATTCCTTCGTCGCCTATCTCGGAACAGCCACCCTCGCCGCTCTTTTCTATTTCCAGTTCCAGGACGAATGGGTCGTCACGGCCTTCGCCGCCCTCGCGTTTGCTTTGTTCGTGGCCGCTTGGGCGCTGGATCGTCCCATTTTTCTTCACCAGGGAATACTTCTCACTCTGGGAACCTTTGCCCGCGGCATGGCCCACAATCTTTTCGGGGGGAGTTATTTGGCCGGAGATAATTGGAAGGGCCGCTACTTTATCGTTGGCTCCGCAGTGGCGATCTTGCTTGCAACTCTGTTCTTCGCATTTCGTCTGCGCGGACGCCATGCGGCCCCGCCCAATGCCAGCCGCTGGAGAAAAGTTGCCTCTGCTCTCGTTGCGCGCCCCGAACAATTGCAGTTCTTCATCCCCATCATTTTGCTGACCACCATGCTCGCCCTCAAAATGAATGAGGGCATGGTCACGGTTTCTTGGGGCATCGAAGGCGTGATCATCATATTGCTCGCAATTGCGGTCAAAGAGCGCAGCTTCCGCCTTACCGGCCTCGGTGTACTCTTGCTCTGCATCGGCAAGGTCTTTGCCATGGATATCTGGAGGCTCCAGGTGAACGATCGCTGGATCACGGTCATTATCGTCGGCGTCGCGCTTGGAATTGTTTCCATTTTATACGCCAAATTCAAGGAAACGATTCGCCAATATCTATGAAGCGCGCCGTCGTCTTTATCATTTTCTTTGCGATTCTCGGTGTCTCCCTCGCTGGCCTCTATTGGAGCCAGCGCCGCGCCAAATCGCCTCCTGTCACCGCCAACGCTATTCTGAATATGGCCGCCGACGCGCAACGCGACATCACTCGCGTCCCCATGCACTTCACTCGCCTCAGTGATGAACAGGAAATCGCCATCGGCCGCAATCTCTCCGCGGGCTATGCCGGGCAGGTGATGAAGCTGACTCCGGAAGAAGAGGCGCTCGAAAAATATGTGCGCCGCGTCGGAGGCACCGTCTCTGCGCACGCTCACCGTCATCTTGACTACAACTTTCACTTGATTCCCAATCACAACATGATCAACGCCTTCTCGCTGCCAGGCGGCCCTGTTTATATTGGCGAAGGCATGCTCGATCTGATGGAAACGGAAGACGAGCTAGCCAGCATTCTTGGCCACGAAGTCGAGCACATCGATCACTATCACTGCATCGAGCGTTTTCAAATCGAAGCCAAACTCAAAAACTTGAATCTCGAGATCGTCGGTCAGCTTCTGCAAATCCCGCTGGAATTCTGGCAAGCCGGCTATCACAAAGACGAAGAATTCGAAGCCGATCGCGAAGGTGTCCGCCTAGCCGTCGAGTCCGGCTATTCTCCGTACGGAGCCGTCAGCATCTTCACGCGGCTAGCCAAGCTCTGCGATGAATACGTCATCCACGCGCGCAGCCCCGAAGAAGAATTGTCCGAGCTAGCCATCCAAAGTCTCACCGGCTACTTCCGTTCTCACCCGCTTCCCTCCGAGCGTCTCGACCAAATCAACCGCCTCATCGCCGAGGAGCACTGGGAAGATCGCAAGACGCAAAAACCGTTTCATGTGGAATATGAAGTTCACAACGGCAAATACGTGAAGTAAGAAGTTGGATTCGGAGAGTTACGCGATAAGAAGCGAAGCGAACAGGAATTTGAATTATTTGATGCTTAAAACAAACCGGGGATTTTCATTCCGGCGATTCCGGGAATGCCACCTGCGACATTCTTCAGCTGGTTGGCGAGTTCTTCATCGACGCGGCGCGAAGCCTCGTTGACCGCGGCGCGCACCAAGTCCTGCAACATTTCCTGATCTTTGCTGGCAAAAACTTCCGGCTCGATCCGCAGGTCCACGATTTGCTTCTGCCCGTTCATCTTTACGGTGACCATGCCGCCGCCGGCCGAAGCTTCCACTGCCACGCCATTCACTTGCTGCTGCAAGTCTTCCTGAACCTGCCGCAACCTCGAGAGCATCTGCTGGATCGCATTGACTTCCATCAGGACTCCTCTTGGCGCCATTTTACTTCGGAGATTTTTCCTCCGAAGCGTTGCAGCATCGACCGCACCATCGGATCTCGCTCGAACTGTTCGCGCAACTCTTGCGTGCTGGAAGTTCCGCGCGGCGCAGTTGCTGCAACTGCTTCTACTTTAGCACACACACGTACCGGACGGCCCAGCACTTTGCTCGAACAGGCACGGACCCTTTCCTGGGAATCTCGCCCTTCCATCATTTCCGCGAACGCGCGCTTGTCTGGCGAAAAATAAATTCTCAGCTCCGCGCCTTCCAATTCCCAGCGGCTGCCTTGGTTCACAATCTCTCCGAGAAATTTCTGCTGCGCCTGAATCACGGCCTTGATTTCCGCGACTTGTTCTTGCGTGATTCCATCGGCGTGCGTTTCCGCAGCCACGTCGACCTCTGATTCAGATTCCGGCGAAGCTGCAGCGGTTGCCGGAGGTTCCGCTGGAGGATCGGTCTTTATTTCCGCGCGCGCCGGCGCTGCTGCTGCCGCTGCAGGCGCGCCAAAAGTCGGCGTAACCATCCGCGACGGTGGCGGAGTGAAAGTTGTTTGCGGTGCGGGCGCGGCAGAAAAACTTCGTGCGGGTGGCGCTTGCGGCGCGGCCATTGCCGGAGCCGCACTGGCGGTGGCACGCATCGCGCCTGAACTCGCTGTGCTCGCTGCATTTCCATGCGAAGCACCGCTGCGAAGCTCCGCCAGCAACTCTTCCATCGGTGCGAGCCGCTGGGCGTTAATCAACCGCAACAAGCCCATCTCCAGATGCACGCGCGGATCGGGCTTCCGCCGCAAATCATCGTCCGTTTGCAAAAGGATTTGAAAAAACCGCGTGAGGTCTTCTTCCGTAAACTGAGCCGCAGCTTTGGCGAGCGCGGGCCGTTGATCGGCTGTCGCGGCAATCAAATCCGAATCCGCCCCGCTCACGCGCGCGATCAAAAGATTGCGCATGTGCCGGATCGCCTCACGGCAAAAGTGCTGAAGGTTGCGCCCATCCTTCTGAAATGTATGGACCAGTCCGAGCGCCCTGTCCGCCGATCCTTCTGCGATCGCAGCCACAAGTTCATTGAGCGAATCTTCCGGCACCACGCCGAGCAACTCGCGCACTTCCTTGTCCGCAATCACGTCGCCGCAATACGCTCTTGCTTGCTCGAGCAAAGAGAGCGCGTCGCGCAAGCTGCCTTCGGCCATTCGCGCAATCACCGCAAGCGCGCCCTGCTCGATCTTTAGATTCTCTTTTGCCGCAATCTCTTCCAACCGCCCGGTAATTTCCGCAAACGTCAGCGCCCGAAAATGAAAATGCTGCGAGCGCGACCGGATCGTGTCCTCTAAATCTTCCGGTTGGGTCGTGGCCATCACGAAAATCACGCGGTCCGGTGGCTCTTCCAAAGTTTTCAGCAGCGCATTCGACGCTTCGCTCGTCAGCATGTGCGCTTCATCGAGCAGCACAACTTTGCTTCGCGATGCTGCCGGCGCGTAACGCACCATCTCGCGCAGTTCGCGAATCTGGTCGATGCCGCGATTCGAGGCCGCGTCAATCTCGATCACATCGAGCGAAGTTCCCGCGGCAATCTCCTTGCAGGAATCACACTCGCCGCAAGGCTCCGCCGTCGGCCCCTTCACGCAATTCAGCGCTTTTGCAAGAATCCGCGCCGCCGTCGTTTTCCCCACGCCGCGCGCGCCGGAAAAAATATACGCGTGGGCCACGCGATCATTTTTGATCGCGTTCGCGAGCGTCGATGTGACGTGAGATTGTCCGACGAGATCACTGAAGGTCTGCGGGCGCCACTTCCGGGCTATAACTTGATAGCTCATTTCGGGTCAGTCGACTTGGAGCTCCTGCTCTGTTTGTTAAGCCAAAAAACAAAAAACACAACCCCAACGCAACTCAAACAAAACATTACGAGAACCGTTCCAGCCAAAAGCATGTTGCACCTTCTTCGCAGTCCACTTTTGACTCTCAACTGTCGACTGTGAACTTCATTTCGATGCGAGGAACTTCGGGTGATCTGCGGCACCCGAGGCATTCCCGATACCGTTGCTCCCTTCCGGGCCTGGCGGGGTTCGCGGGACCTCGTTGCACAGAGCCCGAAGTTCCACGCTCCGGCAGCCGCGCGCTTCGCGCGGCTGCTGGTTCGAGTTTAACACACAGAAGTTTAAGTCGCGCCACGCCGAGAATTTCTCAGCCGCACGCAAAGATTTTTCCAAGCGAGATTCTCGGCGAGGCGATCACCTCGCGACAAGTCCACTTGCAACAAAGCTACGGTTTTGGAGCGGCGGCGGGAGCATCCGGCGGTTGCACTTCCGATGGATTCACCCAGTTCACTTTGAACGGGCCGGCTCCATGAACCTGTACGATCGTTTCACCTTTGCATAGCCCGAAATGACGCATCTCTTTGGGCATCGAGACGAAGTTGCCGACGTTCATCGTTTGCAATTTGCTTTCGTCGAATGTCTCGCCGGTGCCAACCAGAAATGTGCCCTTCATCACGGTTAAGTTTTCATCCGTAGGATGCCAATGCGCGGGAACCTTGATCCCGTCCGCGCATCGAATGCGAAGTACAAATGGGGCACCCTCCGCATTGAAATCGCCGGACACTGCCGCCAATTCGCATCCTTTCATGATGCCGACCCATTTCAGATCGCCGGAGTGAATGATTTTGTGCGCCGCGTCGCCCTCTTTTTTCTCCTGGCTGAAACTCGCCACCGCGAAAGCCGCCAACGCAATCATTACGGCACAAACGCTACTCAAAGAGCCTTTCTTCATTTCTCATGCCCTCCCGAAAAGAGCAGAGGGGGCAGCCGCCATTTTTTTCTGGTGCCGTCCCCTCCGCGGTTTCTCCACTGCATGTCTCGCGTCGTTAGTTCTTGGGATAGTTGGGGTCGGCTTTTACTTCGAGAATTTGTTTGGTGTGGCGTTCGCTGTGCGCGGCGATGAGGAGAACAAACTCGTAGCCGTCGAGCTTCACGCCCATGGGGCTATCGACGGCGTGCTCGCGCAAGCCCGGCGTGGTCTTCACGAAGTCTTCGGTCTTGGCGCGGCTTTCGACGAAGTGTTTGAGTGAGCCTTCGGCTGAGCCATAGCGGTTCGTGGGAACCAGCGGCTCGGGCGCCTGCGCTTTTTGGGAGCGGTCCGGAACCATGGCAACGACGGCGTCATCGTTTTTCTTGAGATCGCGGCCGGGAACAGCGGGTGCGGCCATCACTTTTTCGGCGTCCATGCCGCGAATGTAGTCTTCGGCGGCGGCGAGGTGCTCGACGCATTGCGCGATGGACCAGCGATCCGGTCCGGCTTTGAAATTCCACTGCGCGTCGGAGAGGCCTTTGGTGGCGTCGAGGAGGCCTTGTTTGGTTTTCTCGAGATACTGGACCGCGCGATCCTTTTCGGCTTGGGTGACTTCTTGCGCGCGAAGGGAAGAGGCCGCCGCACTTGCCAGAATTGCAATCGCTGCTCCTGCCATGAGTCTCTTAAGCATGTTTTGCTCGCTTTCGTATTGTGATTGGTGAGGGAGACGGAAACGATGGGGACCGCGCTCTGAGCCCGCCCGGATGGCTGGGGGTGGCGGAATAGCTCGAGGTGAGACCCTCCGTGTGACAAGCAATGTACCAGCGATTGCGCGCCGGGTCCATTGCCTCCGTCGCGATGCGAAAGCTTGGATGGATTGTTGCCGCCCCTCGCCGGGGAGTACGGGGAGAGGACCGACGAAATAACGGTAGGGGGGTACCTCCACCCCCCGGTGTTTTTGTAAGAGTGGCAAACAAAGGACTTATGCTTGACGCGGCTCGTAAGAGTGGCAAATGCAGGACTTAAAGTGGCTGTGTTTTCTATTAGTTGCGGAGAGCTTGTAAGAGTGGCCAGGAAAGGACTTAGCGAGGGGAAGTTGACAGTCGACAGTTCAAAGTTAGGAGACGAACCAAGAACGCTAAACGCAGAGATGCGGAGCCCGCGGAGGTAAGAAGAAGCAACAACGGGGACGGATTTGGTGGGAAGGGCGGGGCGCGAGAGGGGTCGGCGAGTGCGAAACATAGGGGATCATAGCACGAGTTGTTACCGATTGTCAATAGTTTTCTTGATTACTGAGTTGGTATTCGAATGGCGCTGGCGGAAGTGGAAGGATTTGAAGGGGTTGGGCGGGGGCTAACTCATTTGATACGGCTGTGGAAACATGTGGAAAAGTCAAAAAGCAGAATGAGCCAGAAAGAGAGGGAAGGGTGACCCACGCTTTGCAAAAAAACCGCAAAGCATGGGCCACCCCCGGAAAAAACAAAGTCAGAATCCTCCCGGCGTGTTATGAGGCGGCCACCCGCCAATTAGGATTCTTCGGTGTCCAAGGACTGAAATACCTCTCTTAGCCCTCGAAAATATTCTCGATATCCCGCGCGCCGTGCAGGACACGGACAATTTCAATCGCGCCGGCGACTACTCGATAGAAAATAATGTACCGGCCAACGGGAAAACTCTGAATCCCCGGCGCCAACTCTTCTCGGTGGCGCCCCGAGCCGGGCTGCCGGGCCAGCGATTCCATGGTCTCGTACATTTTGTCGATAAATCCATCCGCATTCGCCTCGCTGTCATCAGCAATGTAGCTCCAAATATCGAGGAGATCCTCGCTCGCCCTAGGGCTGATGCGGAGTTGGGCCACTTACTTCCTATTCCTGTGTGATTTCTTTTCGCGCGCAATGCGCTTGATCTCTCGTGGGTCGAACACGACGGAAGGTCCGCTGTCCAAACCCTCTTGTACGTCTTGGCGGAGTTTCTGCAGCTTCAGAGAGCGCAACTGATCTTCTTGTTCCATGAGGCGAAGAGCTTCGCGTACGACCTCGCTGGCGGAGTTATAAGACCCCGAGGCGATTTTCTCGCGGATCATCTCCTCAAGGTGGGGAGTAAGGCTGATGTTCATGGGCATAGGGAAACCTCAGACGTTTGATAATTCCAAGAATAGCGTCGTTGGCAAAGATTGTCAATTGTTGACAACTGAATCTCAGTCTTGCGGCTATGTAGTATCCCGGATGGTTTCAAGATCTATTCTCTATGCCACCCGCCAAAACACGCACCCTTTGATGAACCAAACCCCAAAGGGATGCGGCACCCAAGACCGTCTCGCAACTTTAAGCGTGCTCCACCCGCCGACTACATTTCAATGAGTGCGGTCGGGGTAAGCTTTAGGATCAAAGTTGGGAACGCGGCAGTCAAACTGCCGTCGAAAGAACTGAAACTCCCAGAGAGCACGTGGCGTTCGCAATGCCGCGTCGAACTTCGCTAGTGTCTCGCACATCTGTTTTGGAGGAATTCCTGACTTGGCGGTTCCCCCGGAGGACAGTATCTTGATGTCCACGCGACCGTCGTTGCGGATCGTCTTATAAGTTTCGAGCTCTTCGATTTTCGTTGACTCCGCCCAAGAGAGAGGTTCAGCAGACAGCGCTGCGAAGAGTCCTCGCATTTCCGAAAAAGAAATATACGCGGTTCGACCCACGTCGACCAGGAGGGCGGTGTTCCATCGCGGGTCGTTCTCTTCGGCCACGCGAAAGAGTAGTGGATAGTGAAAATAGCTGTTGAAAGCAGGCACAAAAAAGAAGCGCACGACAGCGTCGTTATTCGCCGCCAAAGTCAAAGGGTGTCGTTCATTTGCAACCTGGCTGGAAGTCCACGGTGCGCTGGCGAGCATCACGAGAAGTAAGGAACTGATCCGAGCTGTACAATTCACTTTGGACATAGAGCCTTCCCCCACATACGCCTAGTTAATCTTCCACCCAGGAAACTCGCGGCGCACCACGGCAAGCGCTTGCCGGAGTTCCTTCTTCGTTGCAAGCCTGGGCGCACTACCAGTCACGTTACCCTGTTTATCGACATTGTAGCCATAGGTCATGGCTCCCTTTGCGCTAAACGTCTGCTTCTTGGGATCAGCAGTGCCGAGATGAAGACGAACTTCGGACAGCAGCGCGACAACGAGTTCGAATCTCATGTCTGTGCCGAGCATCTGAGAGCGAGCTGAAGCTATTAGCGGAGAACCTTGGCTAAACGGGAGGCGTAAATGTGTATCCCGCCGTTCCGGCCGAGAGGGCCACGGTATTTGATAAAGCCACGCTTTCTGAAATTATTCATAAAAACATTGACGCGCGCGCGTGTAGTGCCGATCATCGTCGCCAGGGTCCCTTGCGATATTCCTGCAAATCTGTGCAGCTTGCGCTGACTCCCCTTTCCTGCGAGCAGCAGTAGAGCGCGGGCGAGTCGCTTCTCACTGGTCTGACAAACCTGATCGACGAAATCCTCCTCCAGCCGAATATTGCGCGAAATCAGATAAGACAGGAAGGCGTAGGAAAGTGTATGGTCGGTGCGGATCGCCCGGGTCATCTCATCCCTTTCAATTACTTGTAGAGCCGTGGGGGCAATTGCGGTGGCGGTCCCCATACGAATATTCTGACTCCCAAGGCACGCTTCTCCAAGAAATTCGCCTGGACCCAGAATGGCGACAATTGCCACCGTGCCGGCACTGGAAGCCACCGACAGTTTCACGCGTCCTCTTTGAATGCACATCAGCGTTTTAGCGATATCGCCTTGAGAGAAAATGATCTCTTCTGGCGCGAAGGTTTTATTCAGTGTGACCACTCCGCCCAAATCAAATGAAATTTGGGGAGGGGCCTCTATTTTGGACTTCATGGCTTGATTGGGCCTCCGATCCTGCTGGAATATTTGCATTCCGTACAGAGCGGGCCATTCGAGAAATTATCATTTCGTTCCTGACTTCGCCAGTGCTGCATTCGTTCCAGGCGCTACACTTGCCCTTAGTTACTACACACCGTCGCTGAAAACCGTGCTATCGCAACTCAAAAAACCTTCGTCCATGATGCAATCTGTTTCTTTGTCGCCTGCTCTCTAACTGACTTCGTAAGTCGCGGCTTTGCAAGTTTCTTTCTCACCCTGGCTACTAGCGCCAAGAATGCAGCGTCCGAGTTTCTCTCTTTGGGCACGGTTCACCGCAGCCTTATCACCTCTTTAGTTCTCTTTTTTATCCACAGCATCAGCAACCTTCCGATCACTGTGGGGTCCGTTTCGTGGGCCACCAGCAGCCAGAGCACACCGCTTCCCGGCAGCCACACCGCACGTAGGACAGGCGACCGAAGACTGTTGCCTTACGACTGGTTGTTTTCTCTTCATTTTTTGCCTCCATCGCTATTGCGCGTCCTTTGGATCGGCGGTCGTCTGGTGGCGAAAGCCGGAACCAACTGGCCGGGTCTACGTTTTCTTGACGGACATCGGGCGATTTTCCAGGAACGCGACGACCAGTGCTTTGTTTATTTGCAAGCCTCCGTTGTAGCTGACCAAGCCCTTCTTCTTGAACTCGTTCATGAACTTACTTACCCGCGCGCGGGTAGTACCAACCATCTCTGCCAGGGTTGATTGGCTCACCTTCAGGGCGGAGTCCGATTTCGATTCCTTGGTTATATCCCCAAACAGCAACAGAACCCGCGCCAGTCGCCTTTCGCTGAAATTGAAGAATTGATCCATCAGGTCTTCCTCGATTCGAACTACCCGGGAAAGCAAATATTCAGCGAACAACGCTGCGAAATGCGGGTCTCTCTTGAGCGTGTACACCGTCCTGTCCTTTTGCAGTCGAACGACATTGGATTGTCCAATGGATCTCGCCGTGCAAACCCTCCGCGATTGCCCTGCTAAACAGCCTTCGCCAAAAAAGCTGCCTCGCTGTAGGATGGCGATGATCGCTTTCTTGCGCGTACTGACCGCCGTGAGCTTCACCGTCCCGCTCTCGATGTAGAAAACAGAATCAGCCGGATCTCCTTGCGAAAAGACGGCCTCCTTGTCTCGGTAGTTCCGAAAAGTCATCCCAGTACGGAACTTTTTACGCAGAACTGCATGACCGACACCGAGAATGCCTTTACCCGCCATTCGGAACTACCCCCTAAATCAACTCAGGAAATTGGTCCGGCTCGACCAATCGTAGACTTATAGGACCAACCCGTCTAGATGAGCAAAATTGACCACAGTGAAAGTGTGCACAATTGAACATCCAGGAGTGAGCAACTATGTTAAAGCGAGACCAATTACCGCGAAGTGACCTACGGATAGGCCGCGAACCATTGTGTTGTTTTGATTTGCGAGATGACGAAAGCTTCCTCGTTCGATCGACAGCTGTTTGAGAGATTCGGGAGCGACTCATCTGTGCCCCCCGCGGTGCGCTTTGTGGAACGGGCGCGGGGCGTTGTTTGCGGTCTATAACTATGTTCTAATTCGGCTTTCGCGACTCGCCCCTCCATGGAAATACTCGGCGCCCTGGCGGTCATCCTGCTTATTGCGACGCCGATTCTCGCCATCGCTGCCTTCGTTCGTGTCCATAACTTGTCGGAGCAGTTGCGCACCTCCTCGCTGGGCGCGCGTGGGGAGAGGATCGCCGCGCTGGAGCGCCGCCTGAGTGCGCTCGAAAAAGCGGTGGCCTGGCGCGAGGCGCAAACTCCCGCGGCGGCAAGAGAAGAGCCCGCCGCGCCACCGGCCGGAGTAGCGCCGCCACCGGCGCCTGCGGAGCGCCCCGTCCTCTCCGGAGCGGGCACTCCCTTTCCTGCTCTTCCGGAAATCCCAAAGCCGCGCGAAGTTTCTCCTGCCGCGCCGGAAATAAACATCTTTGCTGCACCGCCGCTGCACGGCTCGCATGCGAGAGAATCCTCGACCTTGGACTGGGAAACAATCATCGGCGGGCGCTGGCTGAATCGCATTGGGATCATTGCGGTGATTCTTGCGGTGACATTTTTTCTGAAATATGCGTTTGACAACAATTGGATCGGACCGAGCGGGCGCGTAGGCATCGGTTTGTTACTCGGCGCTTCGATGCTTCCCTGGAGCCAGTGGCTGCTGCGGCGTGGATACGCTTATTTTTCGGAGGGGATCGCGGGACTGGGCGCAGCCGTGATGTATCTCTCGATTTGGGCGGGCTGCCAGTACTACACCTTATTCAGCCGGGATATGGGCTTCTACGGAATGATCGTGGTGACCGCAGGAATGGCAGCGGTGGCGCTGGGACGGAATGCGCAGCGAATCGCGCTGCTCTCGCTGATTGGTGGATTTCTCACTCCGGAGTTGGTGAGCTCGGGCAAGGACGAGCAGGTCGTACTTTTCAGCTATCTGCTCATTCTTGGGGCGGGGCTGCTGGTGATTGAGCTGCGCCGCAACTGGCGGTCACTTACGCCGGTCTCTTTTGTGCTCAGCGTGATTTATTTTTGGGGCTGGTACGAGAAGTTCTATCAACCGGAAAAGCTGGGGCGCACGCTGCTCTTTGCCACGCTGCTGTTTATTCTCTACGCGGCGCTGCCTGTGGTTCGAGCAATACGCTTCTCGGAGCTGAACACCCTCGATATCGTAGTAGTGCTTGTCAATCCTGCGATGTATTTCGGGGCGCTGTACACCATGCTGTGGCCCCAAGACCGCTGGGCCCTGACGCTTTTCGTTTTGGCGCTCTCCGGCACCTATCTGTTCATCACGAGCGTGATTCCACCGCCCAAACCGGGGGCGTCGCCCCTGGCCAGATTGATTTTCGCGGGACTGGCGCTAACCTTCGCGACGCTGGCCATTCCGATTCGCCTCGATGGGAGGTGGATCAGCATGGCTTTTTCGGTAGAAGGCGCCGTGTTGATTTGGACTGGCCTGCGTTCCAAGGTGTCGTTCTTGAGAGGCACTGGGCTTCTGCTGCTTACGATCGTTGGTTTTCGTCTGCTGGTTTTCCCGCTGCCTGCCCCCACATTCCTGTGGAACGAGCGCTTCGCAACTTACGCTGTGCTGGTTGTTTGCCTTGCGGCGGTGCTCTATGCGGTTGGCCACCATTCGGAAGCGATTCCAGAAGGCGAGATTCCTTTGTTTGGAGGATGCGCCGTGGCGCTGAACGTTTATGCGCTGATCGCCCTTTCGCTGGAACTTTGGGATTATTTCGGACGTCAGACCGGGTTGGGGATAGATTCGCGCCTTGCGCAGCATCTTGCGTTATCGCTTTTGTGGACGGTTTATGCTTCCGCGCTGATCGTGCTGGGCATCCACCGAAAAGCCCCGCTATTGCGATGGCAAGCCCTGGCGCTGTTTGGGATGGTGGTTATAAAAGTCTTCATCTACGACAGCTCTTTTCTGGAGCGTTTCTACCGCATCGTATCCTTCTTGATGCTTGGACTAGTCCTGCTTGTCGTTTCGTTTCTCTACCAGCGCAAAATTGCGCGGGAGCGCATGCCGTGATGAGACGAGAATATCGCTGCGCGATTTCGGGGTTGGCGGGTGCAGCGCTCGGCGTTTCGCTGCTGGCCGCGGATTTGCCGGGCGCTTGGCGATCGTGGCGTTATACACGAGCGATTGAGCAGGCGCGCGGTGAGGCGCTGAACTACATCACGCTCGATCGCGCGGCGTTTTCCCATTCGGAGAACCAACTGTCCGATCTCCGTGTGATTGATGATGCGGGCAAAGAAACTCCCTACGCGGTGCGCTCGGTGATTACGCGGTCGCCCGAGCCAGTGAAGCTTTCGTCCGCCGTTCGAGAGAACAGTTTCGTCCCGAAGGAATTTACTCAAGTTGTTCTCGATCTCGGTGAAAAGACCGGCTTTCACAACAATCTGCGCGTACGGACGACGGAGACGGACTTCATAAACTGGGTTGAGGTGGCCGCGAGCGATGATGCGCATGTATGGCGCATCGTCAATGCGCGGGCGCCGATTTCGCGCTTCAGCAAGGAAAATCTGGAGGGCAATCAGACGGTTCGCTACTCGGAAAACAATGCGCGCTACCTTCGCGTGCGGATCCAGGAGACGCAGCATCCCTTCCAGGTGAGCGATATCGAGGTGTTCTCCTCACCCGCCCCGAATAACGAAGCCGTCGCAGAAAACGGGATCCAGCTCGTGCATTCGCTGGCCCCGGATGCAAACGGCAGCGATTCGCTGACGCAATGGACGATGGACCCTCTCAGCGGCAACATCCCGATATCGAGATTTACGTTCGAGAGCAGCCAACCTGAGTTTTACCGCGCTGCCCGTATTCTGACAAGCAGCGACGGAAAAGAGTGGCAGTTCGCGGGCGGAGGCGAGATCCACCGCTATGTTTTCAATGGCGTGAGTCAAGAGTCGCTAGGCGTACCGGGCAGCGAGGATTGGCGGCCGCGCCATTGGCGAGTGGAAGTGCTCAACGCTAATGACGCACCGCTTTCTGACGTGCGCTTGTCCGTGCTGATGCCGCAGCGCTTTGTTCTCTTCCACGCAACGGCAGGCCGCTCTTACCGGATGGTCTACGGAAATGCGAGAGCGACAGCTCCGGACTACGACCTGGTCAGGACGCTGCAGATCCCCGCAGCCGAGACGATGCCGCATCCAAGCCTGGGCGCGGAAGAGCTTACCTCGAACTACGTCGACCCGAGTCCGTTCACGGAACGGCATCCCAATCTGCTTTGGGTGGCACTCGGTCTAGCGGTAATCCTGCTGGGTTACGCTGCGGTTCGCGCCCTCCGGGCTCCGGCCTCGCCTGGGGAAGCGAGCTAGTCCTACAACCGACTGTCTCTAAATGGTTTGTTTTTTTCTTCACCTATAAGGAGCTTTCCTCTTTCTGTTTCGATCCTTTCGACCAAGGCTTGGTCTTGTATCCAGCGGCGGGTTCTGGGTTCAGGAACCAGCCCGCTCCACCCGTCAATTAAGACTTAAGACCTGTAAGAAGGACAGTCAGGGGGGATCGGGGATAGACGCAACGCTTCCGCTTTCCGTGAGTAAGGAGTACCTCAACGCAAACCTCACAGAGCGGATTAGAGAATGTCCTGTCCGTCCCCGGTTCCACAGAAAACGGCTAAGCCGACGCGGCGCTGGCGCCTTTGAGGAAGGCCAGCAAGTCCGCGTTGATCGTGGCGGCCTCGGTCGTTGGCATGCCGTGCGGGAAACTCTTGTAGGATTTGAATACCGAGCCCTTCACCAACTTGGCGCTCAGCGGACCGGCGGCGACATAGGGGACGATTTGGTCATCCTCGCTATGCATGACCAGCGTCGGGACCGTGAACTTCTTAAGATCCTCGGTAAAGTCGGTCTGGGAGAAGGCCACGACGCCATCATAGTGGGCCTTAATACCGCCCATCATGCCCTGGCGCCACCAATTTTGAATGATGCCTTGGGACGGTTTCGCGCCCGGCCGGTTGTAGCCGTAAAAGGGTCCTGTCGGAAGATCCAGATAAAATTGCGAGCGGTTGGCGGCAAGCGCTGCCTGAAGGCCGTCGAATACTTCTTTGGGCTGGCCGGCCGGATTCGCTGGCGTCTTCACCATGAGTGGCGGCACGGCGCTAATGAGAACTGCCTTAGCGACGCGACTTTCGCCGTGGCGTCCTATGTAACGTGTGACCTCACCGCCACCGGTGGAGTGGCCAACATGGATGGCATTCTTTAGATCGAGATGCGCGGTGAGCGCGGCGAGGTCATCGGCGTAGTGATCCATATCGTGTCCTGTGCCTGGTTGGCTTGAGCGTCCGTGACCTCGCCGGTCATGGGCAATGACGCGATAGCCGTGGTTCAAGAAGAACATCATTTGGTTGTCCCAGTCGTCGGCCGATAGAGGCCAACCGTGCGAGAAAACGATGGGCTGCCCGGTGCCCCAATCCTTGTAGAAAATCGTGACTCCATCTTTGGTTGTGATCGTAGGCATAGTTACTCTCCTTTTCCTGCTTTTTGCTGCGACGTGGGTTTCGAGAAATCTGGCCAGTCGCAAGGGTGCAAACAGGCTCTTATTTTTGCATGCGCAACGGGCGAAAGAATCGGTGAAAACCGGAAAACAAACTAGCCGGACCGGCCAGGCTGCGGGGTCTCCCGACTCATTGCTCTTTGGGTTTGATGATTGTCCGAAGGATACGGGTGTCTTTTTTTGGCGTTAGCGGGTGGCAGGGAGGGAGTTGCCTAAATCGGAACGGGGGACGTGAGGCGAGCGTTTGGGCGAAATTCGATTTGGTATGCTTGGTGTCGGCCCTCAATTTCCGATAAAGGAGATCCCCAGATGAAAAAAATTCTAGCCCTTGGTGTGGTGTTATTTGTGCCGGCGTGTAGTTATGCGCAGGGACCGAAGCCTTGTGAAGAACTGAAGACGGAAATCGCAGCGAAACTGGACGCGAAGGGCGTCAAGGGGTATTCGCTCGAAATCGTGGCGAAGGACGCGGACGCGGCGGACGGAAAAGTAGTCGGCACTTGCGAAGGCGGCACGAAGAAGGTTGTGTACAAGAAAGGCGCGGCTGCGGCGGAAACCCCCGCTAAAGCACCGAGCAACCCCTGAGGTCGTGGCGGTTGATCAGCCACCTGCGCCGGGAATTCCTGGGTGGAATCGAAGGCCACCGTCCGTCTAGTTTCTAGATCCCGTGCGACATGCGGATGATCTGACCATCTTTCTTAGTGATCTCGACTATTGCTACTCCTCCGCGAGCGTCGGAACTGTACGAGTATGGCCACGTTCCGCGGATAATCCATACGTTGTCAGACCGAAGCGTCGCGCGAAGAGGGAGTTCGCGATTTATAATCCCATCCCCGTATGCTCGCTTGAGGACAATTTCCGCAATTTTGGTGGCCGTTAATTCGTCTGGTACGATGCCATCAGCTGGATTGTAGTCATGCTTGCTTGGATGGCGCTCAGCCATCTTGTCTTCAAGGTACGAACAACCAAATAGAAGGCAGGTAAGCAACGATAGGAGAATTACAAGCCGCCTCATTGGCTATTTCCCTCTACAGGTATTTTGCCAAATTTCATAGGCGAGTGGCCCGGCGGCTTCGGCAGTGCATTCTTTGCTGATACGTGGGCACGTGGAAAGCCGAGACTAGTGCGGCGAGTGGGACCTGCGGAGCATGAATTAGAGGGAGTTGCTGGCAGCGAGAAGCTCTCGAGTTAATGGATGTCCGACTTGCGCGCTTGTGAAAAGCTGGGAGAGGCTGGCAGCCGAACTTGTAACCTATTCACCCATGGCACGGGTGACAGGGCGAAATTCCCTCGGCCCTAGATTAGAGTCATGGCCTAAGTTACTGAAAATATATGACTTCCTTCGGAGTAATTATTAGAAGGCGTTGGCGCGCCTGATGCACTCTCTTAGTGAGGAACCAGTCCAGTCTGACCAGGCAGGTTTCGGGATGGAGAGCGTTCAGGCCATGCGGTCCAATCGGCAATCTGGATTCAGTCTCATCGAAGTGGTTGTCGTGCTGGCCGTCGCTTTGGCGCTCGTAGCCGCGGCACTTCCGGCTTTTTTTAACTGGGTCAATTCGTATCGGCTGTCAAACGTCACTGAGGGACTGGCGAGCCTGATCGATTTGAACCGCTTTGTGGCCGTGCAAAGCAACAACCAGGTCTCCCTTCGTCAGACCACGCAATCAGGCAACGCGTTCCTTTATATAGACAAAAACAATAGCAGCCAGATGGATGCATCCGAGCAGCGTGTCTTGCTACCCAACGACATGCTGATCATGCAGCCCGGCAGTGGCGTACCTGGACCGTCAGCGACAGGGTTTCCATACCCGACTGCCACGGTGTTTATTTCGGCAACGAGCACTTTGACCTTCGATGCGCGCGGAACGATGGACTCCTGCGCGGGAGCAGCCAGCGTTTGCATGATCATCGTCGGTGCTCCGTCCAAGCCGCAGTCGGGGTATCGCGCGATTACGGTCAACCCCATGGGCCAAATCAAGACCTGGACCTGGTCCGCCACTAACGGGGGCGGGTCCTGGGTCGCGTATTAAGTAACGTCTTCACCAGAAAACAAATTCATAAGCCATTTGTTTTTTGTCACCGCTGACGGCCTAAGCCGCCATCATTTTCTCGGAAGGAAGAACAGTCATGCGGATTTTACTCACAGGCATCGGGCGCAACAAATCCATGAGAGGGTTTTCTCTGCTGGAAATGTTGATCGCCATGGTCGTCCTTCTGGTCGGAATCGTGTCCGTGGTCGAATTGGTGCCGGCGTCTCTGCAAAGCAACCAGAACAATCGCCAGGACACTACCGCGACCGTGATAGCCCAGCGCGAGTTAGACCAGATCTTGAATCAGCCGATACAGAATACGTCTTTCACGGACGCGGATGGGCGCACGGTGGCGCTGGGTGACCCTACCCAGAACAACGTGGTTGTGGGCGCCCCCGTGATCAGCGGCACCGCTAGTATCGACTTTACGCAACCCGCTGTCGCCGGATACAACTTCATCTACGTGGACCCCAACATCCTCGCCAGCGCCAACTATGAGGTCCGCTGGGCAATCGTTACGACCACAAATGCGGGTAACCCCGTCAGCAAGCGCATCATCATCGGCTGCTGGCACCGTAATCCACACCAATTCACGCAGCCGGTTAACATTGACACCACGGTGCAGAAATAAAATGAGAACTCAGACTCCAGTAGCGCACGTCCGTGCCAAATCGAGCGCTGGTTTCTCGCTGATCGAAATGCTGGTAACCACGGTGATCTTCACGCTCGTCGCGGGAATGATCTTCTCGCTCTTGATGCTTTCTCAGAAGCGATATCGCACGGAGAAGGAATCGCTGGGCTCTTTCCAGCAAGCCAACCTTGCGATGGACCAAATCGCCCGCGACATCCACACCACCGGGTATCCGCCGACTAATTCCTTCAACACCGCGATCGCTGCCGCCAATCCCGGAAAGATCGCCATGCCATTTCCGTGGTCGCCCACTTATCCGGCCGTACCTTGCACGGTCGACGTAAATTGTCTTACCCCCACTTCCTATGACCTGCTTCTCGAAGAAGATTTGGGGAATGGGAACGGTGTCCAATGGATTCGCTACTCTCTCCAAGGCACGACCTTAATGCGAGCCGTGACCTCGAAAGTCGTTGGCGCGGACCCGATGGCCACAACCACGCCGTTGCTCGCGCCCTACCTGGAGAACGTGATGAACAATTGCACCGCAGGGCAGATGGCCATCATTAAACAAGCCTACCCTTCCATGTTCCCCGGCAATGCTGCCATTCCCCTTTTCACCTTCACGATTCCAAGCGGCCAGCCGCAGCAGCCTGCCTCAATTACCGATGTGAATGTCAGTCTGATCGTGCAGGCCCCTTTGACCGACCTACAAACAAAACAGGTTCGCGTGGCCGTACTTACAGGCCAAGCGTCTGTTTTTAACCCGAATCAATAAGGAATCCTTTTGCCGTGTGGAGCACACCATGAAGAACGACCTCAAGACCAGAGCAGCAAGCACTCAAAAGGGTGCAGCACTGCTCATTGCCATCTTTACGCTACTTCTTATCAGCGTCGTAGCCCTTGCCATGATTCTTCTGGCCAGCACCGAATCCGCCATTGGCGGAAACTATAAGTCCGCGTTGCAGTCTTTCTACAACGCCAAGGCCGGTCTCGAAGAAGGCCGCGGGCGCATCTTTGGCGGCAACATAAGCCCCTTATCTGCGAGCGGTTTTCCCTCTGGTGGAGCAACACTGGCCATTGGACAAGTCTGGTATATCCTCAACCCCGCGAGCGGTGAAACCGTCAGCCCAACCAACCTCACTGCTTCGAATCCGTATGCCGACTTTGAGTACAACGCCGAGTGGGGCGTCCCGGTCACCAGCGCCACCGTTCACACCGTCACATCCACATCTCCCGTTGCAGGTTTGCCGCCGGCGAACTATAAGTGGGTCCGCGTTACGCCCCGGACCGAGAAATCGGCTGGCCTGGACATCAACGGCGATAGTGTCATCGACAACGCCAACGTCGTTATGTATGACGGCAACCAGCAACTGCTCGCCAACCAGCCCTCTGGCGACCAGACTTATCAGGTCTACACGGTTACCGCGCTTGCTGTAACTCCCAGCGGCGGTCGCCGCTTGCTGCAATACAACGTCTCCCCCATGGGCCTTAACCTGACTTTTCCCTCCGCCCTCACCTTTGATGGACCCGGCGCTAACTACAGCGGCCCCAGCTCCAATCCTTTCAAAGCAAGCGGTACCGACCTTTCCGGAACAGCCGGCGAACCCGCATCCTGCAACAATGTGCCTGTGACACCGCCCAAACCCGCGCTCGGCGCAACTTCACCAACAGATGCCGGCAACGTGGCCGGCGGCATTCCCAGTAATCGCACCGGCAACTACACTGGCGCGGGATCTTCCACGCCTAGCGTAGGGGATGTCTCCGGAAGCCTGCCGCTTTCCGAGCAGTCGCCCCAAGGTCTCGACGGCCTCGTCCAGCAGATCACCAGCGTAGCCAACAACGTCATCACCGGCCCCGCTTCCACCGTCCCCTTGGGTTCCGCCGCCGCTCCGCAAATCACCGTCGTCAACGGCGATCTCAACATATCCGGTAACTCCACCGGCTACGGCATTCTCGTCGTCACTGGAAATCTCACCTTCAGCGGGACCGTCGGCTGGCGTGGTATCGTCCTCGTCATCGGTCAGGGCAGTTTTACCTATGGCGGCGGAGGCAACAATCAATTCGACGGCGCCATCTTTGTCGCGAAAACCAGGGACTCGTCTGGAAATCTGCTTTCGACTCTCGGCGCACCCAGCGTGAACTGGGGAGGCGGCGGTGGCGATGGCATTCACTACGACCACTGCTGGATCAACAGCGCCCTCAGCGGCGGCGGGCTACCAGTTAAGGTGCTCTCGTTCCGCGAAATCCCGAACTTCTAGCTCGTGGATTGGTCAACCAGGAAATTCAGAGGCCACCAAGCGCAGGCCTTTCGAGCACGCCAAGTCCCCGTACAGAATAAAAAAGAGGGAAGGATCTTTAGCTAACGGCGGATGCGGCGCATCCAGTCGCCCCAGCTTAGGCCGATGCGGGTCATGAGGATGGCGGCGGCCAGGGCCAACACCATACGCAACGCAAATTGAAGAGGCGTGGATTCAGTGGGAAGCCAGGCGTGGCGTGCCCAGTGGGATGCCGGCGGCATGAAATAGGGGTTGTTATCGGTGGCGAAGAACCAGTTGCGGGAGGCGGGGGACATCAAGAAATTTGCAAAAGGCCATTGAGCGGCGAAGAAACTTGCGAGCGAGGCTGCGCCCAGTATGGCAGCTTGGGTCCAGCGATTCAGCGTGGTTATGTGGCGGCGGACGATATCGAAGACTATGGCGGGAACGATCAGGAGTAACGGGAAGTCTGGAGGGACCAGGTGTGTGATTTTTTGGTAGACGGGGCCTAGTTTGGGCTCAGCGGGGATGAGCTGAAGAATCCACATGAATGTCAGGTGCATTAGCGTGTAGAAGCCGGCGACGATGGTGGCGGCCCAGCGATTTTGCGAGGCGCGTGAAACGGCGGCGAACCAGATGGGAGCCGCAAACATAAGGACTACGTAGAACTTCGCACCGTGCATGAAGATGCGAAAGGTGTCTTCTTGCATGATGCCGACAGTCATGCCCAGCAGGAACATGAAACAGAAGAAGAGAATGCGCTCGAGGCGGGCGCGGTACTCGTCGGTGGCGCGATTTACTTCGGCTAGGACCAGGACCAAGGTGCCGAAGCGGATGCCGGTCATACCGAGGGCTAGGAGGATGTGCGGGGGACTGAGGATTTTGACGTCAAGGCCGTAGGCGTTGTGCCACCAGTTGTCGAAGGGAGCGGAGGTGATCATGCCGACGGCGCCCCAGGCGCAGAGGAAAGCGCCAAGCGGGCCGCGGAATCCCCAGACAGAGACGGAGTTGGCGCGGAGGGGTGCGTCTTTGCGGAACGTTGTGTCAAGGATGAGGTAGCCGCAGCCGAAGCCCGCGAGGATGCCGCAGAGTTGGATGAGGAGATGCGCGGGAGTCCAGAAGGTGTCGCGGCCGACGCTTTCGTGCCAGGAAATGTCCCAGACGCCGCCGACTACGCTGCAGGCGACGGCGATGACGTTGCACCAGATATACCAGGGGATGGAGAGCGTTTTGGCGGAGATGCGCTCGGCGGCGCGGGATTGGAGTGTTGCGGGAAGCGGGAGGGTGTCGGCCATTTTTCTTGCGCTCCGGAGAGTGTGAATCCTGACCTACATTTGCGCGCCGCAAAACCGCGCCATCACAAGTTTACACTGGAAGGCAGTTCCGAAAAAGAGCCTCGCAGAGCACAGCCAAGATTCATCGCATGCAAAAGGCGGATGCGATGTAAATGCGCTTAGCTGTGCCACAGGCGGTGCGCGTCAGTTGAAGCGGGTGGTGCGCCAGAGGGCGAGGCCGCAGGCTAGCAGGAAAATTAGCATGGCGGCGGTGAGCGCGAGCAGAGCGGGCCAGTTCAAGGCTAGGCTTGGGGCGCGGGCTAGAACGGCAAGCGTGATGAAAATTGTGGTGGCGGCGATTACGGGGAGATAGTCGAGCCACGATCTGGAGGATCGAGTCGGTGGACTGCTTGGATCGCTCGCGCTCGCGTTGCTCGCATTCGTTACGTCGATCACATCGTTACCGGAGAGAGCGGCTTGGACGTAGTTGGCGTCAACTTTGTAGCGCTGGCCTTCGCGGTCGGCGGCTTGTTTCCAGCGGGCGTGTTCTTTGCCGGTGACGCTGGAGAGGGCGATGGCTCCGGCGCCCGCGGCCATTAGGAGAGAACCACCGATGACTTGCGCGTAGAGCGACGAGCTGAGGCCGCGGAGTTCTCCGAAAACCAGGATGCCCCAGAGTAGACCCCACAATTGATTTGTGTTGGAGAGAGGAATGCCGCGGCTGATGCCGATATATTTTGCGGCGTATTGTTGGAAGAGGTCGCCGATGACCCAGACGAAGCCGCCTAGCATGAGCCAGAAGAGGACTGGTTGGGCTAGGGCGAGTTGATGGCCGAGAGCGGCGGGGCCTCCACCGTAGACGAGGGCGAGAGTCAACATCATGCCGAGTTCGCCGATGGTGAAGAAAGCGATGAAGGAGAGAGGATTCATGCCAGTCAGGTAGGCTTTGCGGTAGGGGACATACATGGTGCCCCAGAGGACGCCTGCGGCGAGTGCGGCTAGGATTCCGCGCATCGGGTGCTCGGCGGGACTTTGTGCGGAGGACGCAATGGCTAGGAGTGTCGCGCCTGCGAACATTAGGAGCGCGCCGCCTAGCACGGTGAGCCAGCGGAATTTGCCGGCATCGCGTAGCTCGTTGAAGAGGAGGTAGCCCCAGAAGATGCCGAGGAGGCTGTTGATGTTCCAGAGAGGGAAGGCGATGCTGAGGCCGATGTCGCGGATGGCGAAGATGGTGAGCGTGTTGGCGACGGCCCAGAGGCAGCCGGCGAGGATGCCCCAGACGATGAGATGAGGGGCTTGGCGAATGTCGTTGCGCATTTGGGCGGTGCCGCGGATGAGGGCGGGGAGGCTCCAGCGGGCCAGGAAGACGCCAACAACCATTAAGAGCGAAACGACTAGTGGCGATACGCCAAGCTTCACTAATTTCGTTGGGGCTTCGGCGGCGCCTAGCCAGGCTCCGGCGCCGAAGCCGCAGAGGATGCCCACGAGCTGCAATTTACGAAGGCGGGCAGACTCGATCGTGGGCAGCAACATTTTTGCGGCGGAAGATTCCATGCGAGTGATCAGCGGATCCAATGCAGAACGACGAGCCCGGCGAGCAGGACTATTGCGGGGACCCAAAAATGCACGTCAGTGAAGATCGCCGTCCACAGTCCGGCAGATTTTTGCGCCGGGTTTTTGTCAAGCATGCGTTTGCTCCGTCACTTCGGCGATCGACGCTACAGCTAAATCTGCTGGCGTTTCCAGCGGCCGCGTTTGAAGAGAATGATGCTGACGCCGGCGATGAAAGCCTCGGCGATAACGATCGAGAGGAAGACGCCGTTCGATTGCATCCCGGCGGGAATCGCCAGGAAGTAGGCCAACGGAATTTCCAGGCACCAGAAGCCGAAGAAATTGACGAGCGTTGGCGTCACGGTGTCTCCCGCGCCGTTGAATGCCTGCAACATTACCATGCCGTAGGCATAGGCGATGTTTCCGTAGCTGAGGATACGGAGGCAAGAGGCAGCCAGTGGGACGACAGCGGGATCGTGAGTGAAAAGGCTAACGATGGGTTCGGCGAAGAAGATGAAGATTACGCCGATGGCGCCTAGAAACAGCATGTTGTAGAAGCCGGTGCGCCAAACGGACTTTTCGGCGCGGTCGGGTTGCTTTGCGCCGAGGTTTTGGCCGACGAGGGTGGCGGCGGCGTTGCTGAGTCCCCAGGACGGAAGGATGATGAAGACCACGATGCGAATGGCGATGGTGTAGCCTGCGAGCGCGGCGGCGCCAAAAATGCTGACGATGCGCACGAGGCCAATCCAGCTGGTGTGGGCGATGGCGAATTGGAGAATGCCAGTGAGCGAGACGCGGAGGAGCCGCAGCAGAACGGGAAAGTTCAAATGGATTTGTTGACGGAGGATTCGGATACGTTCGGACCCGCGAAGCAGGCGATAGAACTGGTAGAGGACGCCGATGCTGCGTCCGGTGAATGTGGCGAGAGCAGCGCCTGTTACGCCGAGCTTGGGAAATGGACCCCATCCGAAAATGAGGCAGGGGTCGAGGACGAGGTTGATGATGTTGGAGACCCAAAGCAAGCGCATGGCGATGGCGGCGTCGCCCGCGCCGCGGAAGATGGCGTTGTTGAGAAAGAGCAGCATGATGGCGCCACTGCCGCCGAGCGCGATGCGAGCGTAACCGGAGCCGACCGCGACGATTTGCGGGGAAGCTCCCATCAGGCGCAAGAGTTCAGGCGCGTAGAACACGCAGGGTAGCCCGACCAATGCGGACACTGCCAGGCCGATGGCGATGGCTTGCACACCGGCTACGGCAGCGCCAGCGGGATCTTTTTCGCCGATGCGGCGGGCGACCATGGCGGTTGTGGAGAGGCTTAGACCGAGGCCGACGGCGAAGACCAGGCTGAGGAGCGATTCGGTGAGGCCGACGGTGGCGACGGCATCGGCGCCGAGACGGCCGACCCAGAAGACATCGACGACTGCGAACAGCGATTCCAGCACCATCTCGAGGACCATCGGAATGGCGAGAAGCAGAATGGCGCGATTGAGGCTGCCCGTCGTGAAGTCCTGGTGCGAACCGCGAAGGGCCTCGCGGATGGAACTCCACAAAGACGGCGTGGCGGGAGCGGCGGTGACCTGTTCTAAAGCCACATATACCTTCACGATCTGCGCGAGAGCGAACTAAGGAAAAGAACGCGATTGCGCTGGTTCGGAGTTTTTGTGGTTGCAGCGAGAAAAACTAGTTCCGCGTGAGCGGATTAGATGTACTGCGGGGTTGGAAGGTCGAACATCGAATTGTCCTTGGCGCTGCCTTTTGGCAACGGCTGGGCCAGATCACGCAATTGCAACTTTCAGGTTCGTGATTGGCGCATTGTAACTCGTGCGATTGGTTTCTGGCTAGAAAAACTGTCAACGACTGCACGCAATCTCAAGGAACCTGCGGACAGCCAAGGTTCGACAGGTGGTTAACCATAACCGGGCCACCCCCTCCCGGTTTTTGCATAAGTGTTGATTCTGAATGGTTTAGGCTTTTGGTTAAGCCCCTTAGAATCAACAGTTGCGGGCTGTTCTTGTAAGTGTTGATTCTAAGCGGGTTAAGGGATTGCACCAAAATTGTGCAAAGGCCGCCGTTCGGCGAAGCGCTCATTGCCTAGTTGCCGAGTGTGAGCGATGGCCGCGCGGCTTGAGTTCCTGGTGCTCTATGCCGGAAATGTGCAGGGCAAAGGACGGGACAGCAAAAACAAAAAACGCCAATCAAGAGATTGGCGTTTCCGGGCACGTGGCACAAACTTACCCAGACACCAGTATACGCCAGGAGCTGATGTTTGTCACGGGCTAACTGAATTAGCTGGCGGGTCAGTTTCCGGTTGCCGCTGACGGTTCAGATGGTCGACGCAACACTTGCTTGGAGTTTACTCGCCGGAGTTTGGAATCCTAGGGTTTTTCTTGGGCGTTGGTTCAAGAGCAGCTCGACCTGGTCGAGCTGCTCTTGAGAGATGGCGGACAGATCGGTTCCTCGTGGAAAGTATTGTCGCAGGAGCAGATTTGTATTTTCATTCGTTCCACGTTGCCAGGGACTTTGTGGATCGCAGAAGTAGACCTGCACATTCGTGGCTACCGTAAACTCCTTGTGCTTGGCCATCTCCAACCCGCGATCCCAGGTCAGCGAGCGGCGCAAGGTCGCCGGAAGTTTACGAACGTGTTTGCTCAATGCCGCCACGACCACCGCCGTATCTTTGCTCCGCACCTTGATCAGCACGAGAAAGCGTGAATGCCGCTCCACCAGCGTTGCAATGTAGCTGTTCTTTCCTCCGGCCAGCAGATCGCCTTCCCAGTGGCCAGGGATCGCTCGGTCTTCCGCCTCCGCTGGCCGTTCGCGGATCGAGATGGCATCGACGATCTGCCCCCGTGAATGTCCATGCTCGCTGAAATGGCGCGAGCGACGCATGCGCCGCTTCGATCGCAAGTGGTCCATAAGCTCTTTTTTCAATACCCCACGCGCTTGAACGAACAGACTACGGTAGATGGTCTCGTGAGACACGCGCATGCTCTCGTCGTTGGGATACCGATTCTTCAACCACCCGGAAATCTGCTCGGGCGACCAGTCCAAAATCAGTTTACTCGCAACGATATCTCGCAACTTGCGGTTCCTGGCCAGCAAGCAGCGCTTGGGTCGCAAAGCCGATTGCCAAGCTTGTCCGTCCGCATCATGGGCACGATAAGCAGGACGGCCGCCATGGCGTACGATCTCTCGGCTCACGGTCGAGGTGGCACGACTCAGACCACGGGCGATCTCGCGAATCGACGAGTCGGAAGCGATCCCTCGCGAAATATCTTCTCGCTCAGCGAGGGTGAGTGCTAGCCGCGAGCGACGACGCGCAATGGGAGCGATGCCTCCACGTGGCAACAACAGCTTGCGAATGGTGGGATGGGGCCTGCCATAAGCGCGCCCAATCTCATGCATGGACTGCCCGGCCTTCCAGCGCCCCCAAATCTCGTTCTTCTCCGTGGGAGAAAGTCTCGTTCGTTTCCGTTCGATCATACACACCACCCTTCAACACAACAGTTAGATGGTGTTGCATCGACCTATTGAATGCACCGCATTAACCAGACACAAGACACGATTGAGTGTCTTCCTTGCCCGCAAGTCAAACGCGATGTAATGTTCAACGCGAATGTTTCGATTGTTTCGCCATTTACTAACGCCCACGCCGACCTCACCCTTCGACCCATATAGAGGACGGCGCGACAATCGCACTACCGTACAGAAAGTTGTTAGTGGAATGCGATTGGGCGGCGGACTAGTTGCCGGATTTCTCGTTGTAGCGCTGGCGTTAGGAGGGCTGTCTACTCTGCCGGCGGGCGCTCCCGCTTATGGCCGCTATGGGGTCTTAGTCTCTTGGGGAATGCTCTGCGTTGGGTCAATCATCATGTTCTGGACCGCAAACCGATGGGCACCGTTTGTCCCAGGATTCTTTTGCGTACCTGCTCTTTTGAAGATTCTTGGCATGCTTCTGGTCGGACCGAACCAGTCTTCTTCGACGTCTCACAGGATCACGCGGATAGAGGCGGCGGAACTCCTCGCTGTCTTCGTTATAGTCACTGCTCTGACTTGGAGGTTTGTTGGAAATCGTCCAGCGCCTACAACACTGCTAGATAGGTTGGCTCTTACTTTCTTCGTGCTTGCCACACTCAAACAAATGGCAATCCCCTATCACTGGCCACCGCTCCCACTGATTTCAGCGTTATCTGCACTGTTGATTTCTTGGAGTGGGTATCGATGGGAACGAAACCGTAGGTCCCAAAAGGTCATCAATGCTCACGTGGACGGTTAGTCGCGTTATCGGAAACTGACACCTATCCTGAATTGGATTAGCGGACCGGGTGATGGTCAGCGCGGGAGGATTGGTTTGTTCTTTCGCGGTGTGGCTGTAAGATTGTGCGCGAATTGAAGGTTCGGCTGGCTGGGGAGGAAACGGAAAATGTTGCGAATGGCCGCGGGCGTATTTGCGCTGTTGGTAGTGGGTGTTTGCTTGGCGGATGAGAATCCGCCGTTGTTGTTGCACCAGCCGACAGTGAGCGCAACCCAGATTGTGTTCGTGTATGCAGGGGATTTGTGGACTGTTGCGCGAGAGGGAGGCGCAGCGCAACGGCTGACGGCGGGGAACGGGACGGCGTCGCGGCCGGTGTTTTCGCCAGACGGCAAGGAAATCGCGTTCACCGGAAATTACGACGGAAATGCGGATGTGTACTTGATTCCCGCGAGCGGAGGGACGCCGCGGCGGCTTACCTATCATCCGGCGGCGGATCAGGTGACCGGCTGGACGAGGGACGGCGAGTCAGTGCTGTTCGCGTCAAATCGAAGCAGCCATTCGGGATTCAGCCAGCTTTTCACGATTTCGCGGGATGGAGGATTTCCGACGGAGTTGCCGTTGCCTATCGCGGCGGAAGGCTCGTACTCGCCGGACGGTAAGGAGCTGGCGTACGTGCCGCTGGACCACGCGTTTGAGATTTGGAAGCGATATCGCGGCGGACGCGCTTCGAAGGTGTGGATCGCGCGGCTCTCGGATTCCAGCTGGACGCCAATACCGCGAGAGAATTCGAATGACTTCAATCCAGTGTGGGTGGACCAGAAAGTGTTTTTCCTTTCGGACCGGAATGGGCCGATGTCGCTCTACAGCTACGACACGAAGACGAAGCAAGTCAGTGTGGCCTTGAAGAATGATGGATTGGACTTCAAATATGCGAGCGCGGGGCCGGATGCGATTGCTATCGAGCAGTTCGGCGCGATTTGGCTCTATGAGGTGAAGGCGGGAACGGCGCACAAGGTGGACATTCATGTCGCGGGAGACCAGCCGCAGCTGCGCGTGCGGTATGAAAATGTGGGGAACCGGATTCGCAACGCGGACATTTCGCCCTCGGGAGCGCGCGCGGTGTTTGAGGCGCGGGGAGAAATCCTGACAGTTCCCGCAGAGAAAGGCGACATTCGAAACCTGACGAATACGCCTGGCGCGGATGAGCGGTACCCTGCTTGGTCGCCGGATGGGAAGAAGATTGCGTACTTTTCGGATGAGGGAGGCGAGGAAGCGCTGTTCGTCAAGAATCAGAACGGCCAAGGAGAAGCGCAGAAGATTGATTTGGGGACGCCGGGGTCGTTTTTCTTTTTTCCGACGTGGTCGCCGGACAGCAAGAAGATTGCGTACACGGACAAGCGGCTGAATCTTTGGTACGTGGACCTGGAGAAGAAAACGCCGGTCAAAGTGGCTCATGACCGGTTCACGGGAGAACAGCAAATCTACAAGGCCGGCTGGTCGCCGGACAGCAAATGGCTTGCTTACACGCAGCAGGAAGTGAGCCACATGCGATCGGTTTTTCTGTATTCGCTGGAGACGGGAAAGAGCGAGCGGGTGACGGACGCAATGAGCGATTCGTTTTCGCCAGAGTTTGACCGTAGCGGCAAATATCTTTATTTGCTGGCAAGCACGGATGCTGGGCCGTTGATGGACAGTTCGATGGACAGTTTTAACCGTCCGGTGACTAGCAGCGTTTACATCGTGGTTCTGCGCAAGGATTTGCCGTCGCCACTTGCGCCGCTGAGCGATGAGGAGGGAGAAAGCAAAGCTGACACTGGAAAGACAGATGCAGCGAAGTCAGACGAAGCAAAGACGGACTCGGCAAAGGCGGGCGACAAGGAAAAAGAAAAAGAGAAGCCGCCGGCTCCGGTGAAAGTGGATTTTGAAAAGATTGGCCAACGGATTCTGGCGATGCCGATTCCTGCGCGTAACTATGAGGAGCTTAAGCCGGGTAAAGAAGGAGTGCTGTTTGTTGTCGAGGGGCCGCTGGTCCAGCCGTTGAACGGCCCGAGCACATCGACTGTGCATCGATTCGAGCTGAAGTCGCGGAAAACGGACAAGCTGCTAGAGAACGTTCTGGCTTTTCATGTTTCCGCCGATGGGGAGAAACTTCTTTACCGGAATGCGAGTGCGCCGCAGCTAGGCGGTACGGCGCCCGCGCAAGTGTGGCTGATTGCGCCGCTGCCTCCCGCGCCGACTTCGGGCTCTTCTGGCCCAAGCGGCGCGCCACAGGGAGCGAAAACGCTGAACCTTACGGCGATGGACGTGCGGATCGAGCCGGCCGTCGAGTGGAAGGCCATGTATCACGAAGCGTTTCGGCTGGAACGCGATTTCTTTTATGAACCGGGCTTTCATGGCCTGGACTTGGCCGCCACGGAGAAAAAATATGCGGCGTATTTGCCGGGAGTCGCATCGCGCGACGACTTGAATTATATCTTCCGCGAAACGATGGGCGAATTGACTGTAGGCCATCTTTTTGTGAGAGGCGGCGACGGTCCGGAGATGAAGCGCATTCCTGTCGGACTGCTCGGCGCCGATTACAAAATCGAGAACGGGAGATATCGCTTTGCCCGAATTTATGACGGCGAGAATTGGAATCCGCAATTGCACGCACCGCTGACGCAGCCCGGGGTGATTGTTTCGGAAGGAGAGTATCTGCTGGCCGTGAACGGTCGCGAGGTGCACGGCAGCGACAACGTGTACAGCTTCTTCGAGGAGACGGCTGGGAAGACCACGCAGCTGCGCGTTGGGCCGAATTCGGACGGCAGTGGGTCGCGCGAAGTGAGTGTCGTTCCAATAGAAAACGAAGGAGGATTGAGGGAACTAGCTTGGGTCGAAGGCAATCGCCGCAAAGTGGACGAGCTGAGCCATGGAAGATTGGCGTACATCTATCTGCCGGATACGGCGAGCGGCGGGTACACATTCTTCAACCGATACTTCTTCTCGCAGGCCGGCAAGGATGGAGCGGTCGTGGACGAACGTTTCAACGGAGGCGGAGCGAACACGGACTATATTCTTGATTATCTGCGACGCGCACTTATGAACTATCGCACCACCAGGGATGGCGATGACATGACGACGCCGGTGAGCCTGATTCAGGGGCCGAAGGCGATGATCATCAATGAATATGCCGGCTCCGGAGGCGATGCGATGCCGTGGCACTTCCGGCAGGCGAAGATAGGAATTCTGGTCGGGAAAAGGACGTGGGGCGGGCTCGTGGGATTTCATGGACCGTCTGCTTCACTAATGGACGGGGGAATTGTGACCGCGCCGAGCCGAGGATTCTGGACGCCGAACAATGATTGGGAAGTGGAGAATCACGGCGTTGCGCCGGATGTGGATGTGGAACTCGATCCCAAAGCGGTGCGCGAAGGGCACGACCCGCAGCTCGAGAAAACGGTGCAGTTGTTGCTCGTGGAATTGGAGAAGAACCCCATTCCCAAACACAAGAAGCCAGCCTATCCGAGTTACCATAGCAAGAGCGGAGCTACAACGACGAGCCCCAGCAATTAACGCCACCGGCTGGGGCGACTGAGTTCTTGTTCATAGGGTTCGGAGCCGAATCTGAAACTTTCTGCACGTGCGCGGCGTAGGAATAGCAAGGAGCAGTGTTGATGAAGCGGCGAGTGCCCCTGCGAGAACCGGTCGGCGTCGCGCTGGAGACACTGCGCGCGCATAAGATGCGCTCCTTCCTCATGTTGTTGGGAATCATTCTTTCCGTGGCAACATTGATTGTGGTCGTCGCCCTGATTTCAGGCGTCAACGAATACATCGCCAACAAGGTTGCCAATCTGGGCTCGAATGCGTTCACGGTGATGCGCTTTCCGATCATCACGGAGATGGAAGAACTGGTCAAAGCCCTGCGCCGGAACAAACTGGTCACTTGGGACGACTATGAAGCGCTGCGCGATAACCTGAAGCTGCCGCAACGGGTGGGCGCGGAGGTTTGGACTTCTGGAAAGTCCCGCGTCGGTTCGCTCACCATCCAGGACACCAGCATTCGCGGGGTGACCGCGAGCATGGGCGACATCGATGCGCAAGAAATGACGGACGGCCGCTACATTACCGAGGCCGATGAAAACAGCCGGGCGATGGTGGCGATGATCGGCTCCGAATTGGCGAACAAACTTTTTCCGAGTCTCGATCCGGTGGGACACGAAGTGATGCTTGATAGCAGGCCGTACATTGTTGTGGGCGTTGCCAAGCCGATCGGGACAGTCCTGGGGCAATCGCAAGATAACTTCGCTTATATTCCGATAGAGACGTATACCAAAATCTACGGAGCGTATGAGGGAATCTGGATCAATATCCAGGCGCGCGGAGCGGATTGGATGGAACGATCCCAGGACGAAACGCGTGTGTTGATGCGCGCGCGACGACATCTGGGGCCGAATGAAACCGACTCTTTCGGGATTCTCGATTCGGCGACGCTGATGCAACTCTGGAAACAGCTTACAGGTGTGATCGCGATGGCTATGGTCGGCGTTGTCTCGGTTTTTTTGGTGATCGGCGGAGTGGTGATTATGAATGTAATGCTGGCTACCGTCACGGAGCGCACGCGAGAGATCGGGATTCGCAAGGCGCTGGGCGCGAGCAGGCGGGATATTCTGCTGCAGTTTTTGGTCGAAGCTTGCGTGATGACGGCCATGGGAGGAGCCATCGGCGTGCTTTTGGCGTATGGCATCTGCGGCCTCGCGCTAGCGACGACTTCCATTCCGATGCACGTACCGATTTCCGCAGTCATCATTGCAGAAATCATTTCGGCGGCCGTGGGGATTTTCTTTGGTGTTTATCCGGCGCGAAAAGCGGCCATGTTGGAGCCGATCGAAGCGCTGCGGACAGAGATTTAGCAGGCGAGTAACTCAGTATGCGAATAGCGCTCGGCGAAAACGCTCGCATGGCTCTCACGACGTTGTATGAGAACAAGATGCGGTCTTTTCTGACTGTGCTTGGGGTGGTCATTGGGATCACCGCGCTGCTCTCTGTCGTCGCGGTTTTGATGGGTGTCTATAACGACGTTAGCGCGTTTCTGAGTGACTTCGGTTCAGAAACGCTATTCATTTTCAAGTTTGATCCCGGAATTCACACGTCTGGACGTCTTACTCCGGAAGAACGCACACGCAAGCCGTTAACTCTGGAGGACGCCGAGGCCATTGGGGAGCTTTGCCCAGATGTCAAAGCCGTCTCGGCCGCTATCTTGCCGCGGATTGTGGAGGGCTCGCCGGGTGGGCGCCCGCTAATGAGCGCGCGGTACAAAAATAAGGAAGTAGCTGGAGTGGACTATCACGGAATACTGCCGGCGGATGAGGTCGTGTTCAATTCCAAAGCGGAGCGTGGAAGATACATCAGCGAAGGGGAGAACTTGCACCGCAGGGATGTGGCGCTCATCGGTCCGGATATAGCCAAGGCTTTGTTTCCAGACGAAGATCCGCTGGGTAAGCCGGTCCTTGTGGACGGCGTGTCCTACGAAGTGATCGGCGTCATGGCGGCACGCAAGGGACAATTGGTGAAGGATCAGGCCGCCGACAAAGCGATTCTTGTGCCTTACCGCACCTACCAGAAACATCGGCCTGGGGATGATGAGAATCTGATTGGCGCCGTCGCCTATCCCGGCCGCATGCCAGAGGCCGAGGACGAAATTCGCGGCGTGTTGCGGCGCCGGCGAAACGTCCCGTACAACAAGCCGGACAATTTTGGTGTTTCAAGCGCAAAGGAGATCGCGGATCAGTTCCGCCAGATTACGGCATCCGTGGCTCTTCTGATTTCCGTGGTGAGTTCGATCGGACTTCTGGTGGGCGGCGTCGGCGTGATGAATATCATGCTGATGTCCGTCACGCAGCGCACGCGGGAGATTGGCGTGCGCAAAGCAATTGGGGCGCGCCGGCGTGACGTCGTCTGGCAGTTTTTGACGGAAGCGATTGTGCTGACGGGAGCGGGAGGCGTGATTGGCGTGCTACTCGGCCTGGGAATCAGCTTGCTTATCCATCTATTCGTACCGAGTTTGCCTTCGGCTGTTCCGCTATGGTCGATCGTGGTGGCTGTCACGGTTTCGATGAGCGTCGGCTTATTCTTTGGAATGTATCCGGCGGTGAAGGCGTCTCGACTCGATCCTGTCGAGGCTTTGCGTTATGAGTAGTGAGTTTCATTCATAACGAAGCGCGTTCATCGGATCGTAGCGAGTGGCTCGGTAAGCGGGCCAAAAACTCGCGGCCAACGCCACCAGTGAGAGAAAAAACGCCGCTGCGATCAGGCTCAGGGGATCATTCGGCCGCAGGCCATAGAGCAATGTCCGCGCGCCGCTTGTCGCGGCGACTGAAAGCAACAATCCAATTCCGACACCGAGAAGCAGCAGAGCCAAGGTCTGGCGAAGCACTATTCCCACGACATTCTGGCGGCTCGCGCCTAGGGCCATGCGGATGCCAATTTCATTTCTGCGCATGGCGATGATGTAGGAGATAACTCCATAGAGGCCAATCATTGCCAGCAGCGCCGCCAGTGCGCCGAAGAATCCGGAAAGCAGAGCCATCAACCGCTCGCGGACGAGCCCGTTCTGCACCTCCGCCTGGAAGAGGTGATACTCCACCCTCATTCCGGGGTAGAGCTGCGTGAGTCTATCCCGGATGGCAGAAATCGCCGTTGAGGGAGGCGACGAAAACCGGATGAACGCGTTCGTGAAATAGTATCTGTCCGGATACTGTTGCGCCGGCGCGAAGGCTTCCGGCGGTATCTCATCCCGCAGTCCGCCGTACTTGCTATCTTTCACCATCCCGACGATTTCGTATTCCGTCGCCGGGTAGTGGGGCTCCGCATTGGTGCGAACGGTTTTGCCCAGGGGATTTCCTCCCCCCAGGAACTGGTGAACAAATGTTTCATTCACGATGAGAACCGGCTGCGATTGCGCCGTGTCGCGAGCGGTGAAGTCGCGCCCGGCAACGAACGGAATTTGCAGGGTTCGGAAATAGCCGGGGCTTACCCAGTCGAATTTGGAGCTGCCTTCCGCGCTGCCGACGCGAACTGCCAGAGACCAACTGCTGCCGTCCAGAGGAACATGCGTCGTGGTCGCCGCGGACTCGACGACGGGCACGGAGCGAATTTGTTCCAAAATGTCGCGCTTAAAAATTTCGTAACGTTCGGGAGGAATATCGAGCCGCCTGAAGCTTAGATAGACGCGCAGAATGCCTCTCTCGCGAAAGCCTGGATTGAGCGTTTGCAAGTTCCAGAAGCTCCGCACAAAAAGCAGCGCGCCCACCAGCAACACCAGCGAAAACGCGATTTGGGAAACGACCAGAGTCTGCTGGAACGAGAATCTTTGGCGTCCAGAAGTCATTCCACGGCCGCCTGATTTCAGCACTGCGCCCGGTTGCGTTTGCGAGGAGCGAAAAGCGGCAGCGAGGCCGAATAGCAAGCACGTGGACACCGCCATAAAAGCAGTAAAGGCCAGGACGCGCCAGTCGATGTTCGTGGCCAGATAGATCGGGTCACTTTCTGTGCTGAGAAGCTTTACCACCGTTCGGCTCAGGAACGAGGCCAAGGCCGTTCCCAGGATAGAGCCGCTGACCGCCAGCACCAGACTTTCCAAAAGCAATTGTTGCCTGATCCTTCCAACGCTGGCCCCGAGCGCCAAGCGGACGGCCATCTCTTTTTCTCGCGAACTGGCTCGAGCGAGCATGAGGTTCGCCAGATTCGCGCACGCAATGAGAAGCACCAAGGCCGTGGTTCCAAGAAGCAGCCAGAGAGAGGTGTCGTAAGTCTCGCCAGGCAAGCTCATGCCGCTTTTGCCTGGATAAACAGTGAGCCTTAGGTTTTTATAGGAATCCAGCAATGAAGCGCTGTATTCGTCCGGGAAAGTGGCCTCGAAAATCCCGGGACTGGCCGCGTCCAGTTGCGCCGCGGCTTGTGCCAGCGACCTGCCGGGACTCAGCCGCCCCATAACCTCGAGCCAGAAAATGTCGCGCCTTACGAGAGTGGTATCTCCAGGAATGAAACTGGGCTCGGAGCACGTCGGAAGAGCTACCTCGAATTCTTTTCCAACGTCGAGGCCGAAAAAGCTTGGCGGAGTGACTCCAATCACCTGGGTCGGACGGTTATAGACGACGATTCTGCTTCCGATCACCGAGTCCTTGCCGCCAAACTCACTCTGCCAAAGCGAATAGCTGATGACCGCGCCGGAGATTCCACAGCCCGGCCGGTCATCCTCCGGGGTAAACAGGCGGCCTCGGATAGGAACGATTCCGAGCAACGGAAACATTTCACCGCTAACCCAAAGCCCCTGCGCCAGCCTCTCCTGATCTTTTTCTCCGATCGAATAAGGAGCGCTCCGCCAGGCGAGAAAACCGGAGAATGCACCGCGCTGCGTTCGGATTTGCTCCCAGACCGCTGTGCTAAGCGCTGTGTCGCTCGTCCTCCAGCCGAAGTCTTGCAATCCACGCTTAACCTGTACCTTGACCAACGAAGGAGGGTCGGCCACCGGCAGACTTCGCAAACGGACGGCGTCCAGCAACTGAAAAATAGCCGTGTTCGCTCCGATGCCGAGCGCGAGCGTCAGAATGGCGGTGGCGGCGAACGCGGGGCTTTTGCGCAAAGTGCGCAGCGCAAACGCCAAGTCTTGCAGTGCGCTCTGGAACCAAAGCGGGCCACGCGCGCCGCGCGCAAGATCGGGCAGTCCGCCCGCAGGCACGGCGTCTTTGCCGCTGGCTTTCTTCAACAGATCATCACGACTACTCATCGACTCACTCGCTGGGGAAACGCGGCTCTAGCTTTCTTCGTTCGAGTCTAGCGCCCTTCTCGCACATTCCCTGTTTGAATGCTTCGGCCCCGGATTGAAGCCGGCGAGAGTCCTGCGCTAGCTCGTCTCTGAATCGTGCCAGGCAGAAACGAGAAAGCCACCGCTTTCAAATGCGTGCACGAGAGAATAAATCGATACGTGTAGGAGATGCAACCCGATTCGGTGGATTTGCTGGATGTCTAAACCTGGGCCCGACTACAACTTGTCGGGAAAGAGGAAGACGCTCCTCGCCAGCGCAGAGGCAAGCGTTTCCGGGCGGTAGTATTTTTCCAAGATATTGTCGTCCCAACGCAGGAGGTCTGCATTGGCTGCGGAGAATTCCTTCCACGTCTGCGGGGATCCTGCGCGTGCGATGCGTTCTCGAATGAGAAGCAGGAAAGCCCAGGTGATTGTCTCGTGGTAGAGATTTGGCTTGCCGTGTGCTGCGGCGAATCGCGCCAAGTTGGAAGAAAAACGCTCCAAGGCCTCGAGCGGCGCATACTTCTGCAGATACAAAAATGCCATTCTCACATGATCTGCGTGATGAAAAGAGTTGTTTGGCAAAGTACAACTTTCAAATGCTTCCATCCGCTCAGAGTCGTTCATGGCCTGCCTCGGGTGTTGTGTTTTCCTTGTGGGCTATGCAGACGAGCACCGCCGCGGCGTAGACGAGCAGTCCTCCAACCTCATATTGGCCGTGCAAGGCATGCACGAGGACAGCGAGCCCAAAAATAACGAGTAAGAGATAGCCTCCGATTACTGTTGTAAAAGGCAAAAGAAATAGAATCGTGGCGATGAATTCAGAGCCGCCGAGAACCGGCCGGATCCAGGAAGGCAACCCCGCCTTGGCGAGGAAATGAGAGGCGGAAGTGGAAAAAACAAACTGCCAGGACTCCAGCATGACCACCAAACTCAGGGTCCAGCGGAGGAGCGGGACGGAGACTCTCGATAGCATGGCGTTCATTTTCTGTGTCGGCCCTTTCTGAGAGGTTGACTCGTGCGGGATTCGGTAAGGTGGTGGCTCGCTCGGGAGTCCAGATCGAGCCCATAAAATTTCTTCAACTCCTTGATGCGCTGGAGGCTCGCTGCGCCAAAGGGACATTTGCCGTCGAAAGCGTGGAGCACGATGCCTTCCAGCAAGTCGCCCAGCGTCATATCGTGATACTCGCCGAATGCTTTAAGCACTTTGAGGATCCGCTTTTCCATGCGAACGCCGGTTTGCACGCGTTCCACAATGAACTTTCTTTCTTCAGGCATTGAGTCTGTTCATCTCCTGGTACCAATGTACCAAAGTACCAAAACGGAGTCAAGCGGCCGCAACATTTGCCGCAGGTGCGGAATCAAATGCAAACAAAACCAAACGGGTGCGAGCCTTTCCTTCACATCTCCGGCATAAACGGGAAAGGAATTCGCCGGCAAATTGAGCTTTCCACCGCCGGAGATTTCAGCTATAAGACGAAGCGCTCCATCAGCCATGCATCCGGGTCAAGGGACGCCATGCCTCTCCAGAAAAACCTTCTAGCCGGTTTTGTAATTTCTGTGGCGATTTTCGTCTATCCATTTTCCATGTTACGAGCGCAAACCGCGCCATCCGCGGCGAGCAGAATCGGCGCGATTGACGAGTCGTCTCTCGTGGCTTTGCGGGGCAATCGTCATGCGATGGCCACCGCCGCCAACGACCACGGAGAAGTCGCCGCAAGCCTCCCGATGGAACGCATGTTGCTGGTTTTGGCTCGCAGCGACGCGGCCGAATCCGCGCTGCAAGATCTTCTCGTCCGGCAACAAGACAAGACATCGCCGGACTTTCACGCCTGGCTTACGCCCGCGCAGTTCGGCGAGCGCTTTGGCGCTTCAAGAGCGGACGTTCAAAAGCTCACGGAGTGGCTCGAGTCTCACGGTTTTCGTGTGAATCGCGCCGGGCAGGGCGGAATGAGCATCGAGTTCAGCGGCACCGCTGGCCAGGTGAAAGAGGCCTTCCACACGGCGATTCACACGTATCTTGTAAACGGAGAGAAACACCATGCAAACGCAGCCGATCCGCAAATTCCCGCCGCGCTCGCGCCTGTGCTTGCCGGAATCGATACACTGCACGACTTCCGGAAGCAACCGGCGATTCGCGTGCTAGGAAAGGCCAGCCGCATCGCGAACACCAGCCTGTGGCAGCCGGAGTTCACTTTCAACGGAGCGGCTGCAGTGGAGCATTTCCTGGCGCCAGGCGACTTCTCGAAAATCTACAACACCGCAACGCTCTACCAGAATGGCATCGACGGCACCGGGCAAAGCATCGCCATCGTGGCGCGAAACAATATCAATTTATCGGATGTGCAGATTTTTCGCATTGCTTTCGGACTTCCAGTAAACGACCCCCAAATCATTCTCGACGGCCCCGATCCCGGAAACTTGACGGGGCCCGAAGAGACGGAAGCCGATCTGGACGTGGAATGGTCGGGCGCCATCGCGCCGAAAGCCACGATCAAATTTGTCGTGTCCGCAAGCACCAACTCGACGGACGGCGTCGATCTTTCGGCTCTATACATCGTGGACAATAATCTCGCTCCCGTTCTCAGCGTCAGTTTTGGCCAGTGCGAACAGACTCTGGGCCAGACGGAAAACACTTTTTTCAATAATCTATGGGAGCAAGCCGCTGCGCAGGGCATCACGGCTGTGATTTCCAGCGGCGATAATGGTCCTGCCGGGTGTGACAACGCCAATCAGTCCACCCCCGCCAGCCAGGGGCTTGCCGTGAACGGCCTTGCTTCAACACCCTTCAACATTGCCGTAGGCGGCACGCAATTCAACGAAAACGGCGCGGACAGCACATACTGGTCGGCAACAAACAAGCCCGACCAATCTTCCGCGCTTGGCTATATTCCGGAAAATGTTTGGAACGAGAGTTGTGCCGACCCGAACGTGTGCGGCACCGCTTCTTTGTTTGCAAGCAGCGGTGGCGCCAGCACGCTCTATACGAAACCCTCTTGGCAAGTTGGGCCAGGCGTGCCAAACGATGGGAAGCGCGACCTCCCAGACGTCGCTCTCGATGCCGCGGCAGGGCACGACGGCTATTTGTTATGCCAGGAAGGGATTTGCACGACCAACGCCAGCGGGCAGCTGGTCAACGCCGAACTCGTCGGCGGCACATCCGCGGGCGCTCCCACTTTTGCGGCCATCATGGCGCTCATCGTTCAGAGCACAAATTCCCGCCAAGGCCAGGCCAACTTTGTTCTCTATCCACTGGCTGCCGGGCAAAATGCCGCGAACTGCAACGCAAGCACTCCGCCGCAAACTCAATGCATATTCAACGACATCACCGTGGGGAATAACAACGTTCCCGGGCAGACCGGCGCCTCGGCGGCCGCGGGATACGATTTGGCGACAGGCTGGGGCTCCGTCAATGCCGCCAATCTTGCCGGGAATTGGAAGAACGTGATGTTCCGTTCGACGGTGACCAAGCTGCAGCTTTCCTCTGCAAACCTCGCGCACGGGCAGCCAGTAACGGCTTCCGTGACCGTGGCTCCGGGTGTTGGCACAGGAAACCCCACGGGTGACGTGGCCCTGCTTGCCGGCGGATCGCAGGCAGTGAATCTCGGCAGCCTCAACAACGGGGCAGTCTCCGGCGCTATCGAGAGTTTGCCGGGAGGAACGTACTCGGTTACCGCCAGCTACGGCGGGGACAGCACTTTTGGAGGGAGCATCTCCACGGGTGTCCCGATCACCATCACTCCTGAGGCAAGCAGCACTGCCTTCTCCGCATTCCTTAGCGGTCAGGGGGGCAATAAGTCTTCCCAAGTGAACACGACCTACGGCAACTTTCTCGAACTGCAGGTAAACGTTGCAGGGGCTTCTCAGCAGGGAACACCCACGGGAACGCTCACTTTTTCGGATACATTTAACGGCACCACGGGAACGCTGCTGAGCATTTCTCTCAACAGCCAGGGAAACGCGCTGGTCCAGGAAACGCGCCTCGCACTGGGGAACCACACACTCAACGTGAGCTATTCCGGTGACGCTAGTTTTTCCACCAGCAGCGCAGGGCCGATTAACGTCACCGTCGCTAAAGGGCCGACCCAAACGATTCTCTTCATTCCCGTGGGAGCTTTGCCGAATAGCTCCGTTGTTCTTCAAGCTATCGTGCTTCCGGCTGGCGCCATCGATCCCACAGGGACAGTGCAATTTTTCACCGGGAAAACGGCGCTGGGAATTCCCGTGCAGCTGAAGAATCTAATTGCGACACTGACGACCACTCAATTGCCAACTGGGTCGGACAGCATCACTGCGGTTTATTCCGGCGATCCGAATTTCGTCGGTTCCACGTCTGGCGCCGCCACGCTGGTTGTCGGCAATCCCAATTTTCAAATTACCGCAAATCCGGGAAACGTGACGATCTCTGGAAGCGGTCCGGGCGCCACAAGTCTTCTTCTCACTCCCGGCCCAGGCTTGGGCTTTGTGGGCGTCGTCTCGCTCAGTTGCTCAGGACTCCCCACGGGCTCCTCCTGTACATTCCAGCCCGCGCAACCGAACCTCGATGGGTTTACTCCACTAGCGGTGGCTCTCAATATCAGCAGACCACCCGTCCAAGCGGCTGCAATTCGTATGCTTCTTCAGGACGGCGCTCAGAGACTCGCGGGCTGCTTGGGATGCGCGGCGCTGGCATGCGCGATTTTTCTCGCGGGGCCCAGGAGGAAGCGTTCGTGGCAACTTGGCGCGCTGTTACTCACTCTCGCGTTCTTAGGCGCGATGGGGGGATGTAGCAGAAACAAAGGAGTGTCGGGCGGGTCGGGCGGCACATCTACGAATTCATTCGTCGCGACTGTAACTGCCAGCGGAGGCGCGGGGGCGCAAGCCGTCAGCCACAGCGTCACCCTCGCGGTCACCGTTCAATAGCGCGTTACCAGAGCAATTTCAGCCCGAATTGCACCTGGCGTGCCATGGTCGATGTGCTGGTGATCGCGCCCGCGGTGCCGGAAAGGCCTGTGAGATTTGATGCTGTCGGCGGCGTGAACACAATCAGGTTCGGGGTGTTGAAGTTAGCCCGGTTCAAAATATTGAAAATTTCCGCGCGGAACTGGACGCTCAGACGCTCGCGGACCGCCGTGTCTTTCAAAACGGAAAAATCCCAAGTGGCCAGCCCCGGCCCGACGTAAGTGTCTCTGCCGACGTTGCCAAAGAACCCACTGGCGGACGGTGGTGCGATAAAAGCAGCTGGATTGAACCACTGGCCCGGCTTTCCTAGCACCACACTGCCCTTAAAGTCCGGATTCAAGAAAGGCCGAACCGGGTTTCGTGTGTCACCGGAATTCGACGGGTTGTAGCTGAGCTGCGGTGTAAGCGGAAAGCCTGACGCGGCGGTGACGATGCTCGCAACCGACCATCCACCCACCAGCCCGTTTCTCCATCCTTCCAGATCGCTTGCGTAGGCCTGGCCGCGTCCAAACGGCAGTGCGTAAATGGCATTGACCACACCCACGTTTCGCACGTCGAAGGTCGCAAGCCCTTTGTCTGCGGCCAGGTTGAACGGGTTGGAGACTAGTCCCGGCGCGTTTCCGGCCGTCGTCTGATTCAAAGAATCACCGTCGTCCAGCGTTTTCGACCACGTATAAACCCCGCGCACCGACAGCCCGCGGCTGATGCGCCGAGTGACGTCCACTTGCAACGCGTTGTAGGAGCTGTCGCCCCTGGAAAACCAGGTCCAGGTATTGGCAAGCGATGCGTTTGGCTTTGGCGTCCCAGCGGGAATGTAGTAGCTCCCAGCCGGCACGGGCGCTCCCGCCAAAGGCGAACCGCTCGGGAAGCCAATCGTGGGTGAGTTGGTCGCCGAGGTCGGCTGCGACGGATTGTATGTCGGGAACACCGCAGGGCAGGGTGATGCCGGACAAATCACCGGAGTCGGCTCGTTGGCGTCGACTCCGACGATTTCGTGATAGCCATGCGAGCCGACGTATCCAACTGTCAGAGACGTGTTGGGAGAGATTTGCTGCTCGATGCGGAGCGACCACGAGATCAGCGTTGGAGTCTGCATGTCAGGCTGCACTCCGCCGGGTACCAGCTTAGCCGCTGCCGGTATTGGCGCTGTCGGATTGATGGGAAGTTTTGAGACTGCCAGCGAAGGAATGCTGTAGGTTGGATTAAACGGCGCATTTTGGTCCGTACGGTAACCCAGCGCGTCCTGCAAATCGTTGTATATCCCAAAGCCGGCGCGCACCACGGTTTTGGAACTCAAGGGGCTCCAAGCAACCCCAATGCGCGGCTGCGGCAGAAACTTGGCGTTGTTTGTCGTGAAAAGGGAATTGCCCACTTGCGGCTGCGAGGAGATCACGCCATTGGTAAACGTATAATTCGCAGCCCGGCCGTGAGCTTCATTCCAGCCCGTCGAGAATTCGTCTCGAAAACCCAGCGTGACCGTTAATTTTCTGCTAAGGCGGATCGTGTCCTCTGCGTACCACGCTCCGAACAGGGACCGCCAATTCATCTCCATGGGTGCCGGATCGAACAGGAACGTTCCGATCGTCCCCTGCAGAAAGGTCGCTAGGCTCGCAAACGTTGCTTGCCCGTATTGGCTCAAGGCAATCGTCTCGTTCGACTGGAAAGGCTGGAACCACGCGCCGAAGCTGAGCTGATGCCGGCCGCGGGTGAGAGTCACACGGTCCTCGAACGTATAAAGATTTCTGTGGATCCGCAGATTGCTGCCGTTGTTGCTGCCTGCCAATCCTACCTGCGCTTGCGGATTCGACGCCGCGCTGCCGCCTACGACTGCCGCACCGACGGGCAGTCCCGTCAGAAATCCTGGAACGCTCGCCGCCGGAGTGCCCGGTGTTGGTTCGCCTGTGAAGAAATAGCCCGCGCGCGTGTAGCCGACTCGCACGGTATTCAGCAGCGTCGGCGAAAAAACGTGCGTTTCCTCGAGACTCAGGACCTGTTCCCGCAACGACTCGATGTCGCTGCTATACGGATCCAGCGGGGTCGCGGTCACGTCGCGGCCGTCATCCACCGTATAAATGGACGCCAGCGAGTCTTTCGACGAGAAAGTATGGTCGAGCCGCACGGTTCCGAAATCTTCGCGTATGGTTTGCAGCGGGCTGCTCGGCACCTCGGCGATTCCGCACAGCGTGGGAGGAGGGCAGATTCCGGGAGTAGTGAAGTCATTGTCGCTAGCTGTCGGGGTCGGCCAGAGATTCAAAAGGGGTAGAACACTCGCCACGGCATGTGCTCGAGATTGCAGATCCGGAACGAAAGCCTGCGAGGTCTGGTGCAAATTCTGGCGGAAACCTTCGTAGTTGCCAAATAGAAAAGTGTTATCCGCCTTTATGGGCCCGCCCATGGATGCGCCAAACTGGTTGCGCTGAAACGGCGGCGCGGAACCTTGATCGAAAAAGTTCGCTGCATCCAGCGCGTTGTTGCGTAGGAACTCATAAACAGAGCCGTGCCACTGGTTGCTGCCCGATTGGGTGACGATGATCACCTGGCCGCCGGGGTGTTTGCCAAGCTCCGCGCTGTAGGTATCGCGCTGCACGTTGAATTCACGGACCGCATCCACGCCCAGCAGCATCCCGCTCGTTCCGCCCGGCTGCATGTTATTTTCCGCCGCGCCGGAATACTCTACGCCATTCAGTAGGAAAATGTTTTGCTGTGGCCGATTGCCCGATACCGCGAAATTATTTGCCGTAGTGGAATTCGAGATCCCGGTGCCGCCCGTCTTTTGCGAGGTAAAGTTCACGATCCCCGGATTTAGCTGAAGCAGCAGATCGTAGCTGCGTCCGTTCAAGGGAAGCTCCTTGACCTGCCGCTCTCCCACCAGACCGGAGATATCGCGCGTCGTGGCGTTGACGATCGGCGCGTCCTCTTTCACGGTGACTTGCGCTTTCACCTCTCCCACCTGCAGCGTCAAATCCACTCCAGCCTCTTGGCCCACGGCTAGATGGATTCCGCTGCGGATCTGTTCTTGAAATCCGTTTTTGGAAACGCGGATCTCGTATTCGCCCACCGCTAGAGCCAGCACCTGATAACGGCCTGCCTCTGTCCGACACGGTGTTGCGGATCGCTCCTGTTTCCACGTTCCTGACCGTGACTGCGGCTGACGGAACCCGCGCGCTGGAAGGGTCGGAGATCACTCCGGTGATGCTCGCCGTCACCTGAGCGTTCAGGCCCGGAACGGCGGCCAGAACTATAAAGAGAAGGATGCAGAGAAGTTTCTTGCGCATGCGGAATCCCCTTGCGTAGGAAGAGTCAGAATCAACAATTCAATACGCTTCGCAACGCTATGTCAAACCGGCTTAATACGGATATTGCGTAGGCGGATTCATGCGGATTGGGGGGCGAAAAATCACATCGCGAGATCGTGGACTTCTGCGCGTGCTGTTCTAGAGTCTGGTTAATATCCGCCGCGGAGGCCGGCATTCACCGGGACACCAGGGAATGGCTCCAACGTATCGGCAAAGTTCGCAAGGAAAGGAGCGCCGCACTCCCTCAGGGAAGGGAACTGCGGCGCTCTTGAGGGTTCTGGCTGGTGGTTTGAGGGGGTACGCTGAGGTACTGCTGATGGTGGGCACCGTTTCGCGCGGATCTGCGACAAAGCATCGCCATTGCCCCCGCGCAAATCTCTTCGATTCTCGGTACTTCGTTCATCCGGCTAGTCCATATCCCAATTGCAGTTCCGCGATTCAGCTTTTGGAGACGCCTTTTATAAGTGCAGGGCGCATGCCAAACGCTCTTGGCGCAAACTCTACATTTTCCGTGTCTTACAAAAGTTCGTGAAAAGAATGGCTGCATCAACGCGGGACAGTGTGCCTTCGAGGAACAGAGCGCCAGGAACAAACGCAGCCGCACGGAACGACCACCAATCAAGAGAGCTGGAGATTTTTTGCTGGGTGATGCGTATCAGGCCGCGGCGCCGCCGCTTTTTTCGCGGGCACGCATCTCATGGCCATCCCGTTTCAGGTAGCGGTAGAGACTCGTCCGGCCGATTCCCAGGATTTGCGCGGCGCGCAAGCGGTTGCCCTGGCACAGTTCGAGCACGCGCTGGATGTGCAATTTGCGCACTTCGTCGAGCGACAGCGGGCGCCAGTCATCGCCTTCCGCCCTCCGCGGGCCACGGTGCTGCAGATGTTCCGGCAAGTCCGCAAGATCGATAAAATCCCCGGTTGCCGTAATCGCCGCCGTCGCTATCACGTTTTCCAGTTCACGCACGTTTCCCGGCCAGGCATGTTGCAGCAGAACGGTCTGCGCCCGCCGCGTAAGCCCGGAAATACTCTTGCTGTACACGTCGTTGTATTTCTTTAGGAAATAGTGCACCAGCAGCGGAATATCTTCGAGACGCTCCGTCAAAGAAGGCACCCGAATCTGTATCGAACTTAACCGATAAAAGAGATCCTCCCGGAATCTTCCCGCCAGCACCTCCGCCCGCAGATCGCGGTTGGTTGCCGCAATCAATCGTACATTGACTTGCCGCACTTCCGGCGACCCCACCCGCTGGATCTCCCGGTTCTGAATCACTCGCAGCAGCTTGGCTTGCATCGGCAAGGACGTCTCCCCAATCTCATCGAGAAACACCGTCCCGTTATTCGCGTACTCAAAAAGCCCCTGGCGCGTGTCCGTCGCTCCCGTAAAAGACCCTCGTACATGCCCAAAAAGCTGGCTCTCGAGCAACGTGTCCACCATCGCCGAACAGTTGCAGATGGCCAGCTTCTGCTGGCTCACTGGGCTGATGTTGTGGATTGCCCGCGCAACAAGCTCTTTCCCCGTTCCCGTGGATCCCACCAGCAGCACGTTCGTGTAGTGCTTGGCCACTTTCCGCGCAAAGTCAAAGACCTCCAGCATCACCGGGCTTTTTCCCACGATTCCGTGAAATTCCAGATCCTTCAACAACTGTTCTTCCAGCGCACGCACCCGCCTGCGCTGGTCGTAAATGGTTGCCACTTCGTCCAACGTCCGCTTCAGCCGGATCTTGTCGATTGGCTTCGGCAGAAAATCCGTCGCGCCCCGGCGAATAGCGTCCAGCGCAGATTCCAGCGTGTATTCCCCGGTCATCACGATTACATGAATCCCAGGATCACACCGCAACGCCCCATCGAGAAACTCATAACCGTTCATGCCGGGCATATTCAAGTCTGCCAGCACCAGCCGGCAACGCCCGGTTCGCACCAGGGCCAAAGCCTCCTCCGGATCGGAAGTGGTGATCGCTTCGTAGCCCATGTCTTCCATCACTGCGGAAAGCAAATCCAATTGGGCGTGATCGTCGTCCAGAATGCACGGGGTCAAAGAAGTCTTCGGCGCCGCGAGCTCGACAGCTTTGGTATAAGCGTGTGCCACACCGCTTACACTCGCAACGTTTGTGCCATCCCCGCACCTTTCGAAGTTTTCTGCTTTATCCCGACCGGGTCCGGCTCCCATGCCGCCAGGAATGCGGCAGGTTCAGGAGAATCAGTCATTTGGCGGCGATCGCCATGGCCAATACTGATTTTGCACACAGCCAATACCTTTCCCCATGGCGCAGAGAGCGCTTTCAAGCGACTTTCATATTGGGTCAACGTATCGTTTCGGTACGGAACTCCGCAGCTCCGGCTGGCAAGAGCAACTCTCACGTCTGCGGCACGTATGTGGTCTAGGCCGCCGAGCTCTCTTGCTCTCTTAGGTGAGGGACCGCTCTGTTGAGACGGAATAACTGCCGCCCGGTCCTCGTTTTTCCGACCAATTTGGCCTCATAGACCACCGGGTGGGAACGATCCGCTTCGCCGGGTTGCAACAGACGCACAAGAAGGATGAGGCTATCATTCAGAGTCCTCTTAAGAGCGACTTGTTTCCCGGAATCCTCACTCCACTCCAGCTCGCACTTCTCTACAAAAAAGTTCTCAGCGCTGTCCCAGCCAGATACTTCCACTGCATACAGGAGTGTGGCGGGAAAATGAGCGTAGCGCGGCATGCAGGGCCTCCGCGCTATGTAAATGCAGTACAAGAACCACTCGCCATGCCCGGTATCTTGCTGAAAATGAGAGTGTTGTCTCGGTAAAGGCAAGGCCAAAATGTTCAAAGAAGTGATATTCCACCGTGGAGTGTTCCGAGGCGGGGCACTATACGCTGCCGGGAAGCAAGATCGCGCTCACAAACTCGTAAATCGGCCCATAAATGTAACGAAATACGAGAATTCCCAACAGCAGTCCGGCCATCGCCAAGCTGTTGCCGCGGAGCCAGCCCAGATACCTTTGTGCCGTCTTTTCACTCATGAAGAGCAAGATCACTGTGCTGCCGTCCAGTGGCGACACCGGAAGGAGGTTGAACGTGCCCAGCAGCAAGTTCAAAGAGTAGAAAATGAGCAAGCTGGTGGCTGCGAAATCGCGATGGCCCGTGACGGGGTCGGGATGAAACCATCCTTCGGCGGCTCCCAGCTGCAGCCCGGCCACGGCGATCAGCATCAACAGAAAATTTGCGGTGGGTCCGGCAAGCGCCATCCATCCCGACCTCCGCGGATGCCGCCGTTCCCAAAGCGGGTCGTAAGGAGCGCTCGCCCATCCCATCATCCCTTGTCCTTTCATCATGATGTAGGAAAGGATGGGGATCACAATCATGCCCCAAGGTTCGCGCCGCATATGCGGCACCGGATTCAGCGAGGCCTGGCCGCCGAGAGCCGCCGTCTCGTCGCCGCCCATTTTGGCGACCAGCGCGTGCGCTGCTTCATGGCACGTCGTCGAAAAGAGAAATGCCACAAACCAAATGAATCCGAAAACGAGAAGATCGGGAGTGATTTCCGGCAATGGATCAGGCCCTTTCGCCTGCTCAGCCCAAGCAGACTAGAGGTTGTCACGCTGCTTTGCAAGCCGGGCCGCGAAAAGCCTATTTTGGGGCGCTAACGTTTGCCGCAGTAGCCTGGCTGGCCAGTTTCTTCACGTCGTTTACAATCGCCGCCATTGCGTCATCGAATTTCTTCCGGCTCGCCGAATGACTGGCCGCTTGGGGCACGCTTTCCGTGAACGCCCACAGGACTGTGCGCGTCTTGGGATCCAGGATCACCAATCGAAATTGAAAATCCTGCCCGGAACCGCCAGTTCCGCTCATAACGGTCGTTGTTCCTATTTGAGATGTAAACTGTATTTCAAAGACCAAATCAGCGTCTGCCGGAGCCGAGACGATTTCATATCGTCCCCAGTTCTTGATGTCCGCGTAGAACTCGTTGTAGGTCAAATCAGGGACACCGGAGGGCGCAGCACCTTGTCCCGACGCGTTGGATATGAACACTTTTTTCCCGCTCAAGATCTGTGTAGGGACCGGCGCGGAAGGAGGATCTACCGGTTGTTGGGCTGGAAGAACAGGCGCCGCCAACAGCGCAATCCTGCACAGCGTACAAGCAGCTGCCAATTTGATGATCTTCAAAATGGATCCTCCCTCCGGTTCTCGCGGAAACTTGGCACCAGGCCCGCTTCCCGCCGATACTCTCGGCATTTTCAATGACCCGGACTATTCATAAGACGCATGGGGTGAGGCTTTCCGTTACGGCGTCCTGCTCTCCGTTTTCCGCCAGCCTCTGTCGAGATGCGCATCGCCTTCTCGTGATAGACTCCAGCCATGCCGACTAAGATCAAAAAGAAAACGAAGCGACCCAGTTCCAGGCGAGCCAGTGTCCGCAAGCTGGCCCCCAAAAAGAGCGTCGCGAAGAAAACTGCGCCTGCGAGGAAGCTCGCGGCTAGCAAGAAGAGGGCGCTCAAGAAGAACAGATCCCGCGGCAAGAGTGAGAATGTAGAAGGAGTGGTGTTCGAACCCAAGGGGCTGGGGGCGCGCTCCGGAGGCCAGTCCGGTGATTTGCAGGGCCTATCGAACCGGGAAGGCGCGGATTCGGAAAGCGTGGGCGAATTGCTCGAAGAAGGGAACGCCTTCGAGGCTGAAGTCGTTAAAGGCATCGAAGATGTTCCCGACGCCGATGAAGGCGAGATAAGAACGCGCGAAGTTCCGGAGGATGACGTCCCGGACGAGTATCTGGAAAAAGACTAGCAGGAAGGCAGGCAGCGCGTAAGCCCGGGACCAACGCTAAGTGGAAGGGATTGCTCCATCGATGAAGATTCGCAGAATTACGTTCACGTTCATCGCCGTAGTTTTGTTAGCTGTTGCCGCACATTCTCAGAACGAAAAATCCGGAACCAGTTCACCATCGGACGCCGCCAAACTTTTCCTTGGCCGTTGGGACTTGACGCTGAAAGCGCCCAGCCGCGAGTATCCCTCCTGGCTGGAACTGCGTCTTGAAAATGGACAACTCAAAGCCGAAATGGTCGGCCGGTGGGGAAACGCCCGCCCGCTTCCCAGTGCGGAACTTTCCAACGGCCACTTGAAGTTTGTTTCTCCCAAGGAAGAGGAAGGCAGCAAAACTGATCTGGTTTTTGAAGGTACGTTGAACGAAAAAATTCTTTCGGGGAGTTTGAATGGCCCCGATGGAAAAACCTGGCAGTGGACCGGCCGCAGAGCGCCCTCCCTAAAAAGAACAAGCCCGGCAAACTGGGCAGCGCCGATCCCGCTCTTCAACGGAAAGGATTTGACAGGCTGGCATGAAGACAATCCCGGCGCATCGCCGGCCTGGAAAGTTGAAAACGGCACTTTGATCACTCCTGGCAACGGCCCCGAGCTGATCAACAACTCCAAATTTGAAGACTTCAAGCTGCACGTCGAGTTCAACTGCGGTCCCGATTCCAACAGCGGCGTTTATTTGCGCGGCCGCTACGAAGTGCAGATCGAAACCGATTCCGCCAGCGATCCTGCGAGTCAGCGCATGGGAGGAGTCTACGGGTTCCTCGCGCCTTCGCCCGAGCCTCCGCGCAAGCCTGGCGAATGGCAGACTTATGACATCACGCTCATCGGCCGCAGGATTACCGTAGTTCAAAACGGCCAAACCACGATCGATAACAAGGAGATCCCTGGCATTACCGGCGGCGCCCTAGACAGTCACGAAGAACTGCCTGGCCCCATCTATCTGCAGGGCACGGAAAAAGGCCACGTGCTGTTCCGCAGCATCGTCATCACTCCCGCCAGCAAGTGACCGCCTGCTTCCGCAACACAGAATCCTTTGAGGCTGGAAAAAGTCTTGATTCGCGGTGCGAGGATACTGCCCAGATGGTTTGTGGATCATTCAGCCAAGCGGCGGAGCAGTTCGGGATGTTTGCCGACGAACTCATCTAGAGCTTCACGAAAGGTCAAGCCGGGTGCTCGTTCTTTCTTGAGGATGCGCACAAATTCTTCCACCGCTTCCTGCTGCTCGTGGGAAAGCGTAGAGATCAAGTTCAGGAGTTCTTGAGGTGACATGCAAGAGCTTCTCCTCCCTCCATTTTAGCGCACGAAGCCTGAACTTTGGCGCTTCTGATCCTTAAATAAATCTAATCGCCTAATTCTCTGCCTCGCCCCATTTTCGCAGAGTTCCAATCCCTTATGCACAACCCTTGCACCAAGCATGATTTCGCGGTACACCCAAGTCGAACGCTAGCCCTTCGCAAGACGATTCAATGACTGTGCTTACAAATTCCAGAGGAGCTCCGATGCCGAGATACCTGCGATTCTTCCTCGCGGTTTTCTTCCTTGCCACACCGCTTCTAGCAAAGCTCGCTGCAGGCCAGGAACACCCCATCGTTTTGAAAGCCGCAACGGTTCTTGACGGCAGAGGCCAGGTGCTCCGCAATACGATCATCGTCGTTGAGGGCGCTAAAATCGCGCGCATTGGCGGCGATGCCCCCGCTGGCGCAATCACCTACGATCTCACCGGCCTGACCGTTACTCCCGGCTGGATTGACACCCACGCGCACATTTTCTGGCACTTTGATAACGGCCGCCTCGCCGGCAAAGACGAACCTCCCCTTCGCGCGATGCTCCACGCCGCGGACAACGCTATCCTCACGCTTAACGCCGGCTTCACAACCATCCAAAGCCCGGGCGCGCCGGAGGACAAAGACTTGCGCGACGCTATCTCCCGCGGAATCATCCCCGGCCCGCGCATGCTCACGTCGCTTGAGCCTCTCACCGACCAAAGCGGCCCACCTGAAAAACTGCGCGAATTGGTCCGCCAAAGAAAACAACAGGGCGCGGACTTCATCAAACTATTCGCATCAAAAAGCATCCGCGAGGGCGGCGCGCAGACGATGACCGACGAGCAGTTACAAGCGGCCTGCGGCGAAGCCAAATCGCTGGGCTTGCGAACAATCGTTCACGCACATTCCGCGGAATCGGCAAAGGCCGCAACGCTGGCAGGCTGCACCGCCATCGAGCATGGCGCTTACGTTACCGATGAAGTCTTCTCACTGATGGCCCACCGCGGCACCTATTACGACCCCAACATCGGTCTCGTCCTGCAAAACTATCTCGAAAACAAGGAAAAATTTCTCGGCATCGGCAACTATAACGAACAAGGTTTCGCCTTCATGGAAAAGGGCATCACTATCGTTCTGGACACTTTCAAGAAAGCGTTGAAACACAAAGACCTGAAAATTGTCTACGGCACAGACGCCGTCGCCGGCGCGCACGGGCGCAACTACGAAGAATTCATCGTTCGGGTGCGCGACGGCGGCCAGGACCAGATGGCCGCGATCATGTCCGCCACGTCGATCTCCGCAGAATCCTTGGGCCTCAAAGACAAAATAGGCGCGATTGCTCCAGGTATGGACGCGGATATCATCGCCATGGACGGCGACCCTCTCCATGACCCTACCGCTGCACGCCGAGTCGTCTTCGTCATGAAGGCCGGCAAAGTGTACGAGAATCTCGCCCCCGGAGCCAAAGCGCGCTCCCCGCAGTAATTCACCGCTGTGTTACAGAACTGCGAGAATGGGAGCAGCGGTGGAAATCTTAACAGCTTCGGAGTATTGTGGCGGTAGCACGAGATTCGCCATGAACCATAAGGCTCGGGCACTTATCGCGATTGCAGCGCTGATTCTTGGGGCAAGGCCCGTAAACGCGCAGCACGTAAGTGTCGGCAACACCTCGGGTGGCTTCTCAGGCCATTCCATCGGACATTCCACAGGCTACGCCCTCGGTCATATGTTCGGTCATCACAGTGGATTTCATCCCAACGGTAAGGGAGTAAGAACGGCTCGCGGAAAGGGGAATAACCAAGAGCCGCCACTCGCGGGCGCAGTGATGGAGCACGGAAGGGTTGTGCAGATGCCCGGTCCAATCGGTTCGCCAGAGCCTCCACCGCACAGGTTCCATCGCGCGCCGATCGTGGAATTTGGTGCTCCGCGCCGAAATGGCGTTTTTCCGCTGAAGAACAACTTTGGGTTTGGATTCTGCGGATCGTTGGGCGGATTTCCTGATCGGCGATTCTTTTTGCGAGGAGATCTTGGCTGCTTCGCGGGCGGATTCTTCTTCGATCCGCTTTTTATCAATGGATTAGTTCCAGGAGCTTTCGGAGCCTGGGAATTTAGCGGAGTCGTAGGGGCGTTCGACACGGTCGATGCAACCCGTGAATCGCAAATCGCAAACTCTGCCGACGGTGAGCAGCCTCTCGATGGTGGGCACGACTCGCCAGATGAACGCAAACCTAAGTGGCAACAGCCACTGATACTGCTGCAACTGACGGACGGCTCGATGTACGGCTTGACCGAATATTGGCTCGAGAACCGACGCTTGCATTACATCACCAACTACGGTGGCGAGAACTCCTTGCCGCTCGAGCGGATTGACTTTGAGAAAAGTGCCGAGCTGAACGCCAGCCAAGGCAAACAGTTCGTACTTCTGTCAAGGCCTCCTGCGAACCAGCGATAACCAGCGTTGCTTCCGGAACAGTCTGTTCAAGAATAGAAATGACTGGCGGCTAGTGACCGGAAACGCAACGCTCCGTCCCACAATCGGACAGTCTGTTGCGCTTCATATTCTCCGCCTCTCTAAATTACCCACTTGTTTTCAATAGTTTAACGAGGTGGCTGCGTGGCGCTAGAGGTGCGACTCCGCTGCGTTATGAGCGCTGCAAACGTTGTCTTAGACAGATACAGCCTCGACTCGGCAAACGCCGTGAACAGCCTCGCTGCCGCCAAGCTATGTGCCGCCAAGCTATGTACCGCGAAGCAAAAGGCATTGGCGGACGCCCGGATGGGCGATGGCGAGGCCTTTGCCGAAATGGTCCTGCCGTATGGGCCTGGACTTTATCGTCGCGCCCTGCGACTGACCGGCAATCCCGCCGACGCCGAAGACGCGCGCCAGGAAGCCCTCCTGAAGGCGTTTTCCCGCTTGAACCAGTTTGCGGGACAGCAAATCGACGGTAAGGATGACTTGCACGCCTGGGTTTCGCGAATCACCACGAATGCTTCCATCGACTTGATCCGCCAGCGCCGCGAAGGGAAGTATGTCTCGCTGGAAGAACCCGGGAGCGCGCCGGAGGATACCCTCGGCAGCCGGCTACCCTCGCGAAGCGACAATCCCGAAGAGCGTTACGCGCGACGCGAGCAGCGCGTGCTGATTGCAGGCGCCATTGCGCGCCTCGCGCCGGACTTGCGCCAAATCTGTCTGCTGCGTGATGTCCTGCAATATTCCACGCACGAAGTAGCTGCCCGCCTGGGGATCTCGACGGTGGCCGTTCGCCTGCGCCTCTTCCGCGCGCACAGAAGGCTTCGCGAAGACCTGCGCGACCGTATGCGGCAGAAACAGCGCCGTTCGGCCTCTGAAATGCCAGGCTTGCGCGCCCCCAAGTCCGCGAAGGTGAACCGCCACAGAGAATTCATGTCCATGAATACGCGCGCCGAGTTCGCCTGCGGTGATTAACGATAGATTTCGAGGAATCACTTCGGATCGATTGGCAACGACACCCGCTCGCAAGCATGTTGTCCCTGCTTTGACTTAACCCCCGCGTCTCTCAATGCGCCGTGCCCATCCGTTCCTTGAAGGCCTGATAAACTCCCCGGGGAGATTTCGGCGACGTCATCTCTGAAATGTGCCAGTTCGCTCCCCTCTTTTTCAGGTCAAACGTGCAGAGGACATCAACGGGATCGTCGGCATTCTCCGCGTCCACGGCTACAGCAAACGTAACCTTCGCGGAGTCTCCCGTCTCGGTGTGATCCATAATGCGCGGCGCTTTCTCCATGCGGTCACTCAGGAAGGAATAGATTACGCCGCTGCAAAGGTGATCCCAGAAAAGTTCCGCAAACTGCTGCTCTTCGACGCTCATATTCTTGCCGGTCAAAAGATGCGCGGAATCAAATGGGTTAAACCTCTCTATTGAGTTTGTGTTGTCCGCTCCAGGTCCGGCCTTCATCATTACGAACATCGCATTCACGGTGTCCAATGGAGTCGCTTGAATCGCACGCGCTGGCTCAAAATAACCGGGGCTGGAGGGATGCATCATCCGCCATCCGGGGTAGATCGCGCCCAACAAGATAATGAGAGTAGCAACCCGGAAGATCCACTTCACACTCATATTTATTTCCTCCGTCGTTCTGACGGCTGTTATCTCTCCATGCTAGGGTAAGTTTTCGGCGCGCCGGTTGTCAGGGTTCGTGATGTAGCTTCCTGATTACCTTGGACGAGAGACCAGTAGAATCTCCAAGGCGGCGAAACGAGGAAAACGGATCAAGGCAGAAGCAGCCGCTTGGGGCCGCTGACGAAAGGACTGCCACGTTCGTAGAACCGAAATAATTTGTCGGCCGCGCGCGTGATCCCAATGCGGACTGCTGTGGCAACAACGACATCCCTAGCGACTGCATTCCGGACAGACTTGGAAGGCATAATCACACCGAGCCACAACGGTCCGCGCGAAAAAAGATCCAGTCCATCCAGACGGCGATCGATCCGGAGCGCCGCCGCCAGCCGCCCAGGGCCGCGTGCGAGGTCGCGAAGCTCGACGCTCTTGCGGTGCCGCTGCATAAGCTCGATTCCCTCAAGCGGTTCCAGCGCGCGAATCAGAACACCACCGCCAACGCCCGCGCGTTCGCTCGAAATATTCAGCATAAAGTGCATGCCGTAGTTGAAGTAGACGTACACGTGCCCACAGCGGAGAAAAAGTGTGCGGTTGCGAGGAGTAGGGCCGCGGAAATGATGGCCAGCGGGATCTCCCGGGGGATAACCTTCCGCTTCCACGATCCTCCCGCTGAGCCGTCCCTCCGGGAGATCGTGGACCACGACCTTGCCGATCAGAAACCGCGCGAGTTCCAACGTCTCGCAGGGAAGTTCTTTTCGAGTGAGGCGGCGAAGTTTGTATGGAAAACGTTCCACGGCCTACTGCGAGCTTACATCGGGTGGCTCGTTGTTAAAAAGCCGCGCGAGCTCCGCATGGTCGATCACCACCGCGGGGTCCAGCTGAATAGCGTCGAAGTATTTTTTCTGGAAGGCGTCACCAGATTCCGTAGGTGCAAACATTTTGCGCGCGAGCGAGATAGCTATGCGAACGTCATCCGCCGTAACGGGAGTCTCTCCCGCCAAAGTCTCATCCAGCCGAACGACAAACTCCGAGATATTGTGAAGCCAGGCAAATTGCTGGTGGTCTATCACTAGCCGGAAAAGTTCTCCCACGGTAACTTTCCCGTTGATTCGTTCGTATTCGCGACGCTCCATATCGAGCAGCGTCTTGTGAACGCGCAACAACGCCAGGCGGAGTGCAATCAACTTCCCGCGGGCAGCCGCATCGTCGTCTTTTCTTGCGAGCGCTCTGGCATCAGGGGGATTCATTTAGGGTACACGACTTTTATTGTCCGACAGTTTGCGGCCAATTTCCAATCAGTCCCCCAGATCGGCGAGACGGCCCGGGACAGCCCACAGAATCCCAACGCGAGGCCCGCAACTAAATTTGTCGGTTGGGGCACTGCGCGCCGTGCCCTCTTATTCTCTGAAGATCACCGGAACGATCACGATCTCACTCGTGGTAACGCTTCTCCCCGACCGGCAAAGCGATCGGCAGCCGGTTTTGCGGTGGCGGCAGCGGGCAAGTGGCAAACGGCGTGTAAGCACACGGCGGATTTTCCAATCGATTCAAATCCAGCCATAGCTCGCCCGGCTTGTCGACGCCGTGTGTAGGCAAAACGGTGTAGAGAAATCTGCAAGCCTTGTATGTGGTCGTCGAACTAGTCGTGTCGCGAAGAATAAAAAAAAGCTGTGTCGCGGCGGGATCTTCCAGAACCGGTTCCAGCCGGTACGTTCTGCCCTCCAAGACGAATTCCGCCACACCTGGGACAGGCTGCGCATAGGTTGTCCCCGCGAGCGTCGCCAGAGTGATGGACTTCGGCGGATCATAAGGAATCCAATTGGCCTTCACCCGATACTTCGCGTCCGGCTCGTACCAGTTCAAACCGTGAAATCCGAGGAGCGTCGGCGATTTCGAGTCTTTCACTCGTAGCGCATACCGGTCTTCGCGCCGAATGACATACATGTTCAGGGTGCCGATAGTGATGTGAGGAGCGTTCCTATCTTTGTCCGCCTCCACCGTTAGAAACTGTTCCTTTGCCGCGGCATCGGCCACGCGCAAATCCGGAGGGAACCCGCCAGAGGGCGGCCGCAGTTGCACGCTGTTGCCCTCGAGATGCAGAACACCAATGTGTGCAGCGCCGCTCCCCACCAGATGAATCTTGTTGTCGGCCGCCGTGCCGAAAGAATTGTCACCGGGCTGCAGCCACTCCAGTCCCGTGAGCGAGAGCCAGCCAGCGGGCTTTAGAAGATCATTGACATGCTGTGTGCGCCACGCGGCGAGTTCATGTTCCCAGTTCGTATCTTGGGCAAGAACCGGCGCCCCAAGCAGCACGAAAAGAATTCCCAGCAAACGCAATTTGTAAGAGAACCGATAGGTATGCACAACAGAAATTATATCGTGACCGTGGCGCGCGTCCAGCCGGGTAGGGCCGTGCTCGTGTCCAAACACACGCGACGCCAGTTCCGGCACCGGATCGTCATCTTCTATTTTGCATCGTGGAAAATAATCCCCAAGGTGTACCGCGTTCCGCGAAGCACGCGGCTGACGCCGTGGCGCAAATTGACTCGATAGTAGCCGCGAGTTCCTTTCACCGGACGGTATCGCGTCGTGAAAATAATCGCCTGCCCCTGATTTGCGCTCACGACTTCGCCTTTCGATTGTGCGCGCGGCTGCTGCTCCACCAAAATAAACTCGCCGCCTTCCCAATCGCGCCCCGCTTGCCCCAGCAGGAAAACCATCTGCAATGGGAAACTCACTTCGCCATAAAGATCCTGATGCAAACAGTTGTAGCCACCTGCTTCATAGTGAAGCATCAACGGAGTCGGTTTCTTCTGCCCAGCGATGTGGCAGATTTTCAAAAACTCTGCGTGCGCTGGCGGAAATTGCGCTTGCGTCCCCCGATCGCCCAGCGCCTCAGCCCAGTGATTCGCAATCTTTGCCAAATGCGGATATGCCGCGCTGCGCAGGCTCGCGACCATTGAGGGCAATGGATGATCGAAGTATTTATAATCGCCAATTCCGAAACGATGCCGCTCCATGATGATGTGGCTGCGAAACCGCTTCTCATCCTTGTAAAGCGCCACAAGTTCCGCGCATTCCTCCGGCGCGAGAATATCCTCGGTGACCGCGTAGCCCCGCGCGCAGAGCGATTCTTCCGCCGCTGCCCAGTCCAAAGCGTCGACTCTTTGCGCAAACGCGCTCGTATTTGTCTTCGATAAAAACAAAGCTGTCATATCAACTCCCCTTGCCGCTGTGGTATTTTTCCCCACCGCTCCGCCAACTTATTGCATTTCCACAATTTAGCTCTATCCGTTTTTGACGATGAAATTATTTTCTGCGTTGAAAGCAAACTTTGCAGCCACCAAAAAATAACGGCGAAGTATCACGAACCGTCTAATGAAGTGAAATACCAAATCAAATTCCTCCGCGAGCCGGAGCGTTCTTTCCATCGCTCCAGTGCATGGAGAAAAAAAGGGAGTTGTACATGAAAGTCACGAAGCTCTTCACTCTGTTGGTCGGCAGTTCGTTGCTGTTGTCTGCGAGCACCTTCGCAGGGAACGGCAACAAGAAGTCGCTCCATCTCTACGAAAGCGTCACCCTCGATGGCAAGCAATTGCCTGCCGGGGATTACCGATTTGAATGGACCGGGACGGGTCCTGAGGTGCAACTGAACATGCTTAAGGGCAAGGAAACTGTGGCTACGGTGTCCGCGCACATCGTTCCCGTGAGCACCCCGTTTAGACAGGACGGGTATACAGCCTCGGTAGGAAAGGACGGCACCGCTTCCGTGAGCCAGTTTTTCTTCAGCGGTGACAAATTCGACCTCGAAATCGGCGAAGCGTCGAGCGCAAAAACCGCTCCAGCCGCAACGACTACCGGCTCGAACTAACAAATCCAGCGTGTTGCATTCGAGGAAGCTGAAGATGCGAAAGGGGCCTGGCCAGGCCCCTGCTCACCTTTTTTCAGAACGACAGAAACCGATGAAGTTTAGATTTGCGGGCCGGCGGCCACACTTTGGTGTGTTCCGTGTCCGTTCTCAACCGCGTGGAACTGCGCAGCCTCCGTCGAACCGGCCAGGGCCGTCGTCGACGACGCTCCGCCCGAAACCACTTGCGCAATCTCGTCAAAGTACCCTGTGCCTACGAATCGCTGGTGCGTCACGGCTCGGTAGCCCAATTCTTGCGCGGCGAATTCCTCTTGCTGCAGTTTCGAATACGCCGTCATTCCCGCCTGCGCATACCCGCGCGCCAGATGAAACATCGACATGTTCAGCGAATGGAATCCGGCCAGCGTAACGAACTGGAATTTGTAGCCCATTTTTCCAAGCTCTTGCTGAAAATTCGCAATCGTCACATCGTCGAGTTTCTTTTTCCAGTTGAACGACGGCGAACAGTTGTACGCCAGCAGCTTGCCGGGAAACTTCGCGTGAATGGCGTCGGCGAATTTCCTCGCTTCGCCAAGATCGGGCGTCGACGTTTCGCACCACAACACGTCGGCATAAGGCGCATACGCGAGGCCGCGCGCAATTGCGGCGTCAATGCCGCCGTGAAACTGGTAGAACCCTTCCGGCGTGCGCTCGCCGTAAATGAACTCGCGGTCGCGCGCGTCGGCATCCGACAACAGCAAGCCCGCCGAGTTGGCATCCGTGCGCGCGATCAAAATCGTCGGCACGCCGCAAACGTCCGCGGCAAGTCGCGCCGCCGTCAGCTTCTCAATGAACTCGCGCGTGGGCACAACCACTTTCCCGCCCAGATGCCCGCACTTCTTCGCCGAGGAAAGCTGGTCCTCAAAGTGAACACCCGCTGCCCCGGCTTCGATCATGGATTTCATCAGCTCATAGGCATTCAGCGAGCCGCCGAATCCTGCTTCCGCGTCTGCGACAATCGGCGCAAACCAATAGGTCCCGCTCGTTTTTCGCTCGGCAGACTCGATCTGGTCCGCGCGCATCAGCGCGCGATTGATGCGCTTCACCAGATTTGGCGCGGAATCGCACGGATACAAACTCTGGTCGGGGTACACGTCACCCGCGGTATTTCCGTCCGCCGCCACTTGCCAGCCTGACCCGTAAATCGCTTTCAATCCGGCTTGCACCATTTCAATCGCCTGGTTGCCGGTAATCGCGCCCAACGCCGGAACATAAGCGTCGCTGTGCATTAAATTCCACAACCGCTCCGCGCCCAGTCGCGCCAGCGTGTACTCGATTTGGATCGTCCCGCGCAACCGCAGCACATCATCGTATGAATACGGACGCGTAATGCCCGCCCACCGCGGATTCGTGTTCCAATCCGCGTGCGAATGTTTTGTCTTTCCATTGGCCCCGTTTGTTCCGTTCGATGACATTTCCATCTCCTTGCGAAAATTCGCGGCCCTCAGTGCCGAGTGCTGCTCGATAAAGAATGAAACACGCTTTCCCCTAGGCCGGATTGAATTCGTGCCGTCGGATCATTTCCTCGCTCAGGGTGCGCGCCTCGCGGAGTGAAGCCGCAAGCTTCGGATCTTTTGCATTGGCAGGCTCGCCGAACAGCCTCTCGAGTTCTTCATCAAAAAGCTGGCTGATCAATTCCGGGGTGTGCCGTACGGGCGCGCCGCTCTCGTCGAGAATCTCGATGGTGCTCGAATGATTCAATCGCTGCGCGATCATCAGGCGATATATGCGGTCCGTTGCCAGGTCTTCCATGTACCCGTCCAGCAGGCTCGCGCCTTTTCCATTCAAAACGCCGTTGCGATAGCGAATCACAGTTCGGATTGCCGCGCGCGTTCCCGCAAGAGTTCGCTTGCCCACGCTCGTGGGAAGCGGCCGCAAATTCGGATGCGTGTCGTGATTTGCCGGGCGCGCGCTCAGTTGGTTGGGAGCGAGGAACTGCGCGACGGCAATCGCGTTTTGGTCGGGGTGGCCGGTCCACGCGCCGTCCATCAAGGAATTCGATTCGTTCTTCTTGTCTTCCGCGAGCACTTTCAGAGCCCGCGCATTTAGTTCCGCGTCTTCACGGCTTGGAAAGAGCGCAGTCATGCCGCCAATCGCTAGCATGCCGTGCTTGTGGCAAATCTCCGGCATCAGCTCGCGCAAATTCTGGAAAAACGCCACATTGTGCGGAATCGTGTTGCGGTCCGGCAACACCCACTCTGGATTCTCCAGATTGAAATGGATCAGGCTGGCCATGTAGTCCCAGCGTCCCAGATTCAGTCCTAGAATGTGCTCGCGAAGATTCCACGCGAATTCTTCCATCTGATAAGCGAGCGGATGCGATTCCACCAGCGCCATGCACTTGATCGCATTCGATGGAAGCCCCTTCGCGCGCGCGATCATCTGGAAAAGGTCGCGCCACCAGAGTGCCTCATCGGCCGACTCCGATTTCGGAATGTAGAAACAGAGCGGATGACGCAACGCGCTGAAATCCACCTGATACGCAACCATCGCCACGTCGAAGAGAGATGCAGGCAACAGTTCGCCGTCAAGAATTCCCGCTTGGTGAATATGCAAACCGCGCGGCCGCGTGAAAATCACGGTGCTGCTCGGCGAAATGGCAACTGTCTTTTCGCGCTTCCGGTCGTAGTACGTCAGCCGCCCTGCAAGTGCATCGAGAATATTCTCGATGCCGCAAATCGTGTGTTCCCAGGAATTCGCATTCGAGTCTTCTAGATCCAGCATCACGCCCGGCGCGCCGGAATTGAGCATCTTCACGACGAGTTCCGCTTCATCGGCGGGCCCGGTCATCTGGTTTCGCTGGTCGGCGCACCATGCAGGAAGTTCGATGCGCCACGAATTCGTGGTGGCCACGGAAGGCGGCAAGTAGTTCGGCAATTTGCCGGCGTGTGCATCGGCGAGTGCACGCTCGCGCCGCGCAACCAATGCGCGCTGCCGCAGTGTAAGCGCCGCATGTAGTGGCGCCAGAAAATCGAGAAATCCTGCCGGTAGGCCGCTCGCCAAGTCGAACTCCGGCGGCGCAGCGTTAACGGACACGACGCGGTTCGAGAAGGGCAGGGGAGCGGTCGCCGGGTTCGGTTTTGCGGTTGCTGTCGCCATGTTTTTCTCAATCCTCCCGAGTCTGCAGTCGAACGCGATTGGGCCGCTTGTGGATATGGGCAATTCGAAGGCCACTACTCCTTTTTCCTTGTTTTGTAACTGCCCTGCGATCAATTACATAGAGGGCATCCAGGAAATCGCGGGCATCCTGCGAACTTGAAATGGTAGAAAACGACAGAAAATTACACACCAAGGATGGGGAATTTCCCACACCGTTCCGGCTGTTCAATAGGCTGAACATATGTTCACTCTGTGGCCTGTTTCTAACAAGCTCCCGAAACCCATGCAAGTCCTTGTTCAACATTCTGAACATATATTCTATACTTGGGACGGAACTTTTCTGCGTCACCCTGGGAGATAGGCCATGGCAACCACCGATTCGAGCCCGGCAACCGCCGTCGAACGCGCCCTCAACATTCTCGAAAGCGTTGCTCACCGCCGCGATGGCCTGACTAACTCCGAAATCAGCCGCAAGCTCGCCATTCCCAAAAGCTCGGCCAGCTACATTCTGCGCACCCTTGAACGCCGCGGCTATCTCCGCCGCGACGCGGAAACCGGCCGCTACAAACTGGGCCTGAAAATTCTGAGTCTTGGGGGAGACGCACAAGCAAATCTGGATCTCGCGGACGTGGCTTCGCCTTTCATGCGATCGCTCGTCGAACGCGTGCACTTGACGGTGCACCTCGCCGTCCTCGATCAGGGCGAAGCGGTGTATATCGAAAAAGTCGAAGCCCAGGGTTTTTTCAAGGTGAACACCTGGGTGGGCCGCAGGATGTACTTGCATTCCACGAGCGTGGGCAAATCGCTGCTCGCATGGTTGCCGAAACAAGAGATGGAGGCTATCGTGCGCCAGCACGGAATGAAAAAACGCACGCCGAAAACCATCACCACCCTGTCGCGCCTGTTGGCTGATCTCGAACACGTGCGCGAACAGGGCTATGCGGTCGACGACGAAGAAAACAGTCTTGGTGCGCGGTGCCTCGGAGCGCCCATATTTGATGCCGCAGGAAACGTGTCGGCCGCGCTTGGCGTCAGCGGGACACTGACACAAGTGGATGAAGAGAATCTTCCGAAAATCGTCGAAGCCTTAAAGGAAACCGCACGGCGCATTTCCAGGCAGTTAATGAGGAGTGGTGCTGCCGGGGCGGCTTAGCAGCCGCCCCGCTCTCCGTGATTTATTTGCCGCCGGCCTCCACCTGCAAGTTGTTCTTCACCGAAAAAACGTTCGGCACACCGTTGGCTCGAAGACCAGCCAGATTCTTATCCGTTTCGCTGTCCACCACGCCCTCTAGCGTCACGTTGCCATTCTTCACGATGATGTGAATCGAAGCCACAGCGGAATAGCTGTAACGCGAAAGAGCCGGATCACCATAAATGGCGCGGTAGAGGGCTCGGCGAAGCTGTTCATCCATGGGAGAAGGTGGAAGTACTTCAATATTATTGACGACGCTGGCGACGCCTGGGATGCTTTTCACTACGGCTTCAGCGTCTGACTTCAGCGACGGACGCACTACCTGTCCTTGCAGAATGACTTTATCTCCCTCAACCCCGTATGCGAGATTATCGAAGACGGAATAGTAAGGCAGCATGACAAGCACATGGCGTACTTCCTTCATAAGTTCTTTCTGCGACTTGGGCTCGTTTTGATTCTTGGGGTAGTTAAGCGGAGAAGCTAGAGTGTTCGGTGGGGCTGCCAATGGCGCGACAAGAAGCACCGCTGCGAGAAAGGTCCGAAGCTCCTTTTTCATATTTTCCTCCTTAGGAGAACGCAGTCGTCGTTGCCGGTAGTTAGAATCAAGCTGCAAGAGACCTGGGCGCAACCGTTTTGAGGGTTCGCGGATGTTAGCATACAAAAAAGGGATTGTTCTACCAGGCGAGGTGGTCTAAATCGGCTTGCGATCAGAGGTCTTAAGTAAGAATCAACCGCTGGCTGAAGGGTAATCCTTCAAGGGAGCGCATCGGAGTGTTCATCATCGGACATCGCGGAGCCTCGGGACACGCGCCTGAGAATACGCTGGCCGCGTTCAAGAAGGCGGTCGCGTTGGGAGCGACGTTCATAGAAACGGATTTGCAGCTCTCCCGCGATGCGCGGTTTGTAGCCATCCATGATGACAGTCTGGACCGCACGACCAATGGCCAGGGCAAAGTGCACGATCAAACGCTCGCCGCGCTACGGCGGCTCGACGCGGGTTCGTGGTTCGGAAGCGAATACACCGGAGAGCGGATTCCGACGCTCGAAGAAATTCTGGAGTTTTCGAAGAAGAACGACGTCGTATTTTATTTGGAGTTGAAACCCAGTGGCTCCTGGGGCGGCGAGCACGCCTTGATCGGCGCATTGCGAGAGTCGGGAGAAGTCGCGCGTGTGATGGTTATTTCGTTCGATCCCGGAATTCTGGCCAGCTTGCGCAAGATCGAACCCACGCTGATGACCGGCGTGTTGTATGACGGGCAGCTCGCCGATCCCCTGAAATCTTCGGTGGATGTGGGGGCGCGGCAAGTGGTCGTGCGCGGTGACCTGGTGACGCCGGCGATGATCGAGCATGCGCGCAAACAGGATTTGCAAGTGGTGTGCTGGACGGTGAATCATCCTGCTCACATCCGGTTGCTCATGGCCGCCGGTGTGGACGGCATTATGAGCGATTATCCGGACAGGTTGGTCGCGGCGCAGAAGAAAGACGGCGATAAGCCTTAGAGCGCCAAACTCAGAGAATCGTGAAGCGCGGCGAATTGCGAGACAGAAAGCTGTTCGGCGCGTGCGTCCGCTCGCAGCCCCTGCGCGGCGAGGACTTCGCGCACGACATCGGGCTGGAATAGTGACCGCAAATTGTTCACCAGCGTTTTGCGCTTTTGGGCAAAACCCGATTTCACGAATTCCAGAAAGGCTGCCTCATCGCGAAGCGCAAGATTTGCGCGATCTCCGGGAAGACGAAGCGTGACCAATGCCGAGCCAACTTCCGGCGGCGGACTGAATGCGTTGCGTGGAATGCGAAGGACAAATTCGGGTCGAGTGTAAAGCTGCGTGACGACAGATAGATAGCCATATTGCTTCGTTTCAGGTTTCGCGGTGAGACGCAGAGCAACTTCTTCTTGAATCACGAGGTGAATCTCATCGATCAAGTCCGCGAACGTAAAAAAATGATGAAGAATCGGCGACGTGATGTAGTAGGGCAAATTGCCGTAGAGGCGGATTCGGCGGCCCGAGGCTAGCGCGGCGAGATCGGTTTCGAGAACGTCGCCAGGGACTATCGTTAGATTTGGGAATTTCTTCGCGAGGCGCTGGAGGCGCGCGATGAGCAGTGCATCCAACTCGATCGCGTAAACGGTCGCGCCTACAGAGACGAGGTGCTCGGTCATTTCACCGTGGCCGGCGCCAACTTCTATCCAGCAATACGATGGATCCAACGCTGGTGTTGAGCCCATGGATGATGCAGCAGCGCGGCGCGCCGGGCCCGACGCTGAGCGTAGAGTCGAGTGGGGCGAAACACCGATGGCGCGGGCGATTTGTTCGCGCCAGCCCGCGTCCGCAAGGAAGTGTTGGCCAAGCCGTTGACGAGCCATGCGCCGGAAGTGTAGCAGGAAGAACGCCGGAGGGTTCCGGTCGCGCGGTTCTGTCTTGACGGCATGCATCCGGTCCAGTAGCGTAAAATGAATGCGCGCTACGCGATCTATCCCGTGAACGCGCCGAAGAAGAGAAGGACTCGAAAGGCGTCCAAAGAATCGAGTAAAGAGCCGAAGGTGAGAATTCTTTTTGTAGCATCGGAGGGTCTGCCGTTCTCGAAGACCGGCGGCCTTGCGGACGTGGTCGAGGCGCTTCCGAAAGCGTTGGTCGCCCAGGGCCACGAAGTGGCGGTAGTGCTGCCGCGCTATCGCGGGACGAAAGCGAGCGCGATAGTGATGCCGAGCCTCACGATTCCAATAGCAAATCGGCTGCGCTTTCCCGCTATCGTGGATGGCACGCAAATTTCCGGCGTTCGGTATTTTTTTGTCGATGACCCGGAGTATTTTGACCGCGACGGCTTGTACGGCGGCCCCGCGGGAGACTATCCGGACAATGCCGAGCGCTACAGCGAGTTCTGCCGCGCGGCCATCGAAATTGTGAAGCACGTTTGGCCCGCGGACGTGATCCATTGCCACGATTGGCAGACCGGGCTCGTGCCTGTGCTGCTGCGCAGTTCCTACGGAGACGATCCGCTGGTAAAAGACATTCCCGTGGTGTTCACGATTCACAACATGGGCTATCACGGACTTTTCCCGAAGGACATTCTCGATCGCGCGGGGATTCCGCTCCCTTTGTACAACCCGGGGGGCCTGGAGTTTTATGGCAGCGTGAACTTCTTGAAGGGCGGGCTGGTCTATTCGGATTTTCTGACAACCGTCAGCAAGAGGTACGCGCAAGAGATTCAGACGCCCGAATTCGGATACGGACTCGATGGCGTGGTGCGCGGCCGCACCGACCGCCTCGTCGGAATTTTGAACGGCGTCGATTATTCCGCCTGGAGCACGGACAAAGACAAATTCATCGCCATGAAATATTCGATGAAAGACATGAGTGGCAAGCAGGTGTGCAAACAGGCGCTGTTGGAATTGTTCGGCATCGCATCGGAGCACGCGTCGCGCCCGGTCATCGGCATAGTCTCGCGCTTCGCGGATCAGAAGGGATTCGATCTGATCGCGGAGAAGGCATTTGAGTTGATGAAAGAGGAAGTAACGCTGGTGGTGTTGGGATCCGGCGATCGCAAGTATGAAGAACTGTTTCTAGCGATGGCGACTACCTTTCCTGGACGAGTGGGCGTGAAAATCGCCTACGACAACGAGATTGCTCATAAAATCGAGGCCGGCGCGGACATGTTTCTGATGCCGTCACGGTACGAGCCTTGCGGCTTGAACCAGATTTACAGCTTGAAGTATGGTACGGTGCCAATTGTGCGAGCGACCGGCGGACTGGACGATACCGTCGAGCCATTTGATTTGGAGCATGGCACCGGAACGGGCTTCAAATTCGCCGAGTATTCCGGCGTCGCCATGATGCGCGCGATTCGCCAGGCTTTGCACCATTGCACCGACGAACGCATCTGGCGGCGCATCCAATTGAATGGGATGGCAAAGGACTTTTCCTGGAAGGGGCCGGCCGTCGAGTACGCGAAAGTGTACCAAGCGGCATTGACCCTTCGGGGAGCAGGGCAAGCGGTACGAAACCAAATGTCTGTTACAACATCTAATTAGGTTGATGAAGGAGATCAAACAGCGGCCTAACGGCAAGCTGTTGAGAACAAACAACATGGCTGACAATATCCAAGCGGTGACCGACGGGAATTTTGAGGCGGAAGTGCTGACGGCCAGTAACAGTCAGCCGGTAATGGTGGATTTCTGGGCGGAATGGTGCCGCCCCTGCCACATGCTGGCGCCGACAGTCGCCGAGATTGCGCACGATTACGCCGGCAAGCTGAAGGTGATGAAGCTGAACGTCGATGAAGCGATGAACTCGGCGGGGCGGTATAACATTCGCGGAATCCCCACGCTGCTGGTTTTCAAGAACGGGCAGGTTGTGGAGCAAATTGTGGGCGCTCTGCCGAAGGATCAGATTACCAAGGCGCTGGACCGGCACGTGGCGCAAGTCGCCCAGTGACGCGTCGCACGAACAGTGCCGCAAAAAGATAGGAAGATGGGCGGGGCATGACGTACAGTTAAGTGCGGCATGCCCTTTCCTTTTTTTGACATCGTGAGGCTGGCAGCGAACCTAGGAGCATAGATTGGCTACGGCGGAAACAGCGACAACGACGACACGGACGGTGAAGCCGGCGGACCACCCGCCGCTGCTCGCGGGCGATCGCGGACCAATCGCGATGTCGCGGCCTGGGCTGCACGAAACCGTGCTGAAGATCTTGAAGCCGCTGCCGCGCGGCGTGATTCTGGACTGTCCTGCAGGAGAGGGCGCACTCGCTGAGGATTTGCTCGCCGAAGGCTTTCATGTGCGCTGCTGTGACCTATATTCAGAGCTGTTTCGACTGGACGGCGTGGAGATCAAGCGCGGCGATCTGGCAGGCACGCTGCCGTATGCGTCGGAATCGTTTAATTACATCACCTCCTTGGATGGGCTGGAACATATTGATTCGCCGCCACAGGCGTTTCGGGAATACCGGCGCCTGCTAAAGCCGGGTGGGCACCTGATCATCAGTGTGCCGAACATCATGAATATCGAGGAGCGGCTGAAGTGGCTCCTCTTCGGGTATACCTCACATTTCAAGCCGCTTTCGGAGCAGTCCAAGGCCAAAATTCGATACGATTGCGCGGGGATGGACGAGATTGCGGTCCATGCTAACCCGATTGGCTACAACGAGCTGCGGTATTACCTTGAGAAAAACGGATTTGCCATTCAGGGCGTTTACCGCGACCGGAAGAAGGGAAATCAGTGGCTCTACTGGCCGCTGGTGGCGTTTATCCGGCTGTTGGCGAAGCTGACGCCGAAGCAACGGCGTGCCGACCGGTGGACGGATGAGCTAGCGTCCAATCCGGTGCTCCTCGGCGGCAACACGATCATCATTCACTCCATCTTGAAATAGCCGCAGATATCGCGTTTGCGCTTCGGGCGGAAGACATTTACAATTCGCCACGTGCTAAATCCCCACACGCATTGGGTCGTGCAGGTTGCGGTAGTGTTGGCGGCCGCCTTGGTGGGCTCCGCGGGCGTGGAAGGACGAGCGCAATCCTCAGGGGTTCCGGCGGCGAAGATCGGGGCTATACGAATCACCGGGCAGAGAAGATTTACTGCGGAGCAGGTGATCGCGGCGACTGGCTTGAAGGCGGGGCAAATCTTTAATCCCAAAGAACTGGATGCGGTGGCGGAGAGGCTTGGAAAGAGCGGAGTCTTTCCGACGATCAGTTACAGCTATGTGCAGGAAGGCGGCTTGATTTCCATCGAGTTTAAGGTGGAGGAGGCAACGAAATTTCGCGCTTGCGTGTTTGATAATTTCGTGTGGATGAGTGACGACGAAATTCAAACGCGGTTGAAGAAGGACGTGGCGTTGTATACCGGAGTGGCGCCAGAAACGGGAGACCTGCTCAACGAGCTTTCCGCGGGGCTCGAGAAACTGTCGCAGGAAAAAGGAGTGACCGTTCATGTCGCGCGGCGCATTGAAGCTGCGCAGATTGGTGACCCGAATTGGAGTCATCTCTATTCGGCGGAAGGGCCGAAGGTGAGGATCCAGTCGTTTCGGTTTACGGGCACTTCGGCTGTGAAGCCCAGCGATCTGGAGCATGAAGCGGAGAAGTTTATCGGCCGGGACTATTCCCTATTTCGCTCCAATTTGTTTGGATCGGCGACAATTGTTCCGTTTTATCGGGAGCGCGGTTATTTGCGGGCTAGCTTTGAGACGCCGAAAGTCACTATCTTGACCCGTTCGAGCGATTCCATGGACTTTGCTGTTGAAGTGAGCTACGCCGTGACAGAAGGAAGCGCCTACAAATGGGGCAAATCCGAGTGGAGCGGGAACCAGGCGGTCGCAGCCGGTGAGTTGGACGCGCTGACAGGGATGAAGGCTGGCGAGCTGGCGAACGGAAAGAAAATTGAAGATGGCTGGGATGCGGTTCGGAAAGCGTATTCGAAGAGCGGCTACTTCGAATCGTCGCTGCGGCCTGAGCCGGTGATCGAGGAAGATAGCAAAGCGGTCCACTATCGTGTGGCAGTCACGGAAGGGCCGCAATACCGGATGGGGAGCTTCGTGGTTATAGGGCCGCCTCCAGCGGCGGTGGAGAAGCTGAAGAAAAAGTGGCGCTTGAAAGAGGGCGACGTTTTTGATCAAACGGCGGCAACGGATTTCATGAAAAAAGATGCGATATCGGTGCTGCAAGGATTCCTGACACCTTCTTCGAAGGTGAAATTGACGACGCAGCCGGACCGGCAGCGCCATGTTGTGAATGTCACGTTTCAGGTGCAATGAGAGAGCGGCGAATGGGGGCCTCAGAGACTTCGAAAATAGTGCGGTGCCATTGGGCGGCGAATGCGTTGAACATTCCTTATCACGATGAGGAATGGGGTGTGCCTCTGCATGACGACCGCGCGTTGTTTGAACTTTTGATTTTGGAGGGGGCGCAGGCGGGGTTGAGTTGGGACACGGTTTTGAAGAAACGGCCGCGGTATCGCGAAGTGTTTGACGGATTTGACGTGGAGAAGGTGGCGCACTACGACAAGAAAAAAGTCCGAGAGCTTTTGAAGGATGCGGGGATTATTCGGAACCGGCTGAAGATTGCAGCGACGATTTCGAATGCGCAGGCGTTCTTGAAGGTGCAGGAGGAGTTCGGATCGTTTGACAAGTACATCTGGCAGTTTGTGGGTGGCAAGACAAAACAGAATGCTTGGAAGACGCACAAACGGTTGCCGGCAAAGACGGCGGAATCGGATGCGATGAGCAAGGATTTGCAGAAGCGCGGGTTTCGGTTTGTGGGGTCGACAATTTGCTATGCGTTCATGCAGGCGACGGGGATGGTGAACGATCATTTGGTGGAGTGCTTCCGCTACGGCCAACTGCAAGTCTGAGATAAGCTATGAGTCAAGTTCGCCATTTGACGGTGATCTTCCCGGTCGACGAAGCCATCCCGAGTCCCGGATCACGGCATCGTTTACTCCAGTTGGTGGCAACTCGTATCGTCTAGACGAAGGGTTTCTCTGCGGTCCCATCTATTTTGGCGATGTCATTGAGGCCAAACCCACAGAACAAGAGGACATCCTGATTTTCCGCCGGCGTGTGGAAAAGGCGGGAATGAAGCGGCATTGCTATGTCATGGGCCTTGGCATGGCAGATAGGCCCGCTTTTGTAGGTTTAATGCGCAAAATAAAGGAGTTGGGCGGATTTTCGGCCGTGGACTTCGGAGGGCTCTTCATCGTGTTCCTGCCCAAAACTTCTGATCTTGATGTATCGAGCGAGCTTGACGCAGTTCAGGGGATATCGAGATCAAAGCGACGATATCTCAATTGGATATGGGGTCTTAAGCGGCATTGGAAAAAAGCAAATGAATGGCTAACCGGCTTCTATTGAAGGCGAATAGAGATTCGTTGAAGTAAGGTTCGATTCTTCGCCTCCAGTGAAAAATTGCCGATGAGCGTAAAGAAGTTGCTTCACAGGACCAGAAAAAACAGCACGTTGCGTCAATAGTTGAAAATTGCGGACCACAGATTGAATTAGCAGAGTCAGAGACCCATTCGACCACCGCTTTAAGGCTTGCTTGCGTTGGAGGCTAGGCGAGCTTACGATAAGAACCTGCCGTTTGCCGGGAAATTCCAACGCAGTTTAGACGAAGTTACTGTGAGGGCGATGAAGTGTGGTCAACGAGAGGGCCTGGATGAAATCTGTAGTGGTGGTGGGCGCGCAGTGGGGGGATGAGGGCAAAGGCAAGGTGGTGGACTACCTTGCGGGGTCGTTTGACTATATTGCGCGCGTCGCGGGCGGACATAATGCAGGGCATACGGTCATTATTGGGAAGGATCGATACGTGCTGCAGCTGATTCCGTGCGGGATCTTGCGGCCGAAGCAGCAGGCGGTGATTGGAACGGGAGTGGTGGTGGATCCGGCGGCGCTTGTGGCGGAGATTGAGACTTTGGCGAAGGCGGGGATTGATGTGAAGGGGCGGTTGCACATCAGCAATCGGGCTCATTTGATTTTTCCGTATCACCGGGAATTGGATAAGGCGGCGGAAGGCGCGAGAGGCGCGGACAAGATTGGGACGACTTCGCGCGGGATCGGGCCGGCTTATGAAGACAAGATGGCGCGGCGCGGTTTGCGGATGTGCGATTTGCTGGAGCCGGAACTGTTTCGGAAGAAGGCGGCGCGAGTTGTTGCGGAGAAGAACCGGCTGGCGAAGGGTGCTTACGGGGCGGACATTGATTTTTCGCATGAGGTGGAAGCGACGTTGAAGCTGGGCGAAAAAATTCGCGGATATATTTGTGATACGGCGGAGTTGGTAAATCGGGCTTTAGATGAAGGGAAGTCGGTGCTTTTTGAGGGCGCGCAGGGGACTATGTTGGATATTGATCATGGGACGTATCCATATGTGACGTCATCGAGCGCGATTTCTGGAGGGGCTACCACTGGTGTGGGGGTGCCGCCTACGAAAATCAAGAATGTTTTGGGAATTTCGAAGGCTTATACCACGCGCGTGGGTGGCGGGCCTTTTCCAACGGAAATGCCGGAGCTGGAAGCACAGGAAGTGCGCGAGCGGGGGAAAGAGTTTGGAGCGGTGACGGGACGGGCTCGGCGGTGCGGGTGGTTGGATTTGATGGTGTTGCGGTATGCGAAGATGATCAATGGGATTGATTCGATGGTGGTGACGAAGCTGGACGTGTTTGATACCCAGCGGGAGATTCAGGTTTGCGTGGGGTATACGTACAAGGGAAAAAAACTGAACGAGATGCCTGCTTTGGCGGAGGAATACGAGCAGGTCGTGCCGGAGTACAAAACTTTGCCGGGGTGGTGCGAGACGACGTACGGCGTGAAGGATGGGGCGAAATTGCCTAAGGCAGCTATGGATTATTTGCGGTTTATCGGGGATTTTTTGCAGGTGGAGATTGGGATGATTTCTACCGGGCCGGAACGGGATGCGACGATTGTGCCGGCGGGGACTTTGTTGGCGCGGTGGTTATAGGAAGGGGCAGAAGAGGAAGAGAAGGACGAAGAAAAAGATTAAACGCAGAGGGGCGCAGAGACACAGAGGTCACAGAGAAGAGTAGGAAAAACGCGGAATAACCGAAGGCCTCGAGAAACAGTTTACCAATGCTCACTTACGAGCAAGCACGTCAGAAAGTCATCGAACAGGTAACAGAGAAGAAGGGTCCGCGCGCTACGGAACAAGTGCGTGTGGGGGATGCGCTGGGATTCGTGTTGGCGCAGGAGGTGAAGACGGACCGGGAGTATCCACCATTTAACCGGGCTACGCGCGATGGGTACGCGGTGTTTGCCTCGGATGCGAAGGCGGGGGCTACGCTGAAATGTACGGGGGAAATTAAGGCGGGGGATCGCGTCACTAAGGAATTGTGGGCGGAGACTTGTGTGCAGATTATGACGGGGGCGGCGGTGCCGTCTGGCGCGGATGCCGTCGTGATGATCGAGCACACGAAACGCAATGGAGATGAGGTGCGATTCGAACGCGACGCAGTGGCGGGGCAGAATTTTGTGCCCCGGGGGAGCGAAGCGCGCGCGGGGCAGACGCTTTTGACGCCGGGGATGCGGTTGGGTTATGCGGAACTGGCTTTGGCGGCGCAGGTGGGGGCGGCGGAGTTGAAATGCGCGCAGAAGCCGCGCGTGGCGATTCTTTCTACAGGCGATGAGATTGTGCCGGTGGACAGCATTCCAGGACGCTTTCAGATTCGCAATAGCAACAGCGTGTCGTTGGCGGCGCAAGTGCGGCTGGCGGGAGGGAAGCCCGTTTTGCTGGGGAATGCGATGGACCGCGAAGACGATTTGCAATCGAAGATCCGGCGCGGATTGCAGGAGGATTTGCTGGTTTTGTCCGGCGGAGTATCGATGGGCAAATACGATTTGGTGGAGAAAGTGTTGCGGGAGATGGAGACGGAATTTTTTTTTGATGCGGTGGCGATACGGCCGGGGAAGCCGGCGGTGTTTGGGAAGTGCGGGGAGAAGTTTGTGTTCGGGTTGCCGGGGAATCCGGTGTCGACGATGGTGACGTTTGAATTGTTTGCGGCGCCGGCGGTGGATTTGGTGAGTGGAGCGGAGGCGCGGGCGTTGCCGATTGTGGAGGCACGCTTGGGCGAGGCTTTGCACGAGAAGCCGGGAGTGACCCACTTTTTGCCGGCGCGAATGGAAGGGCTGGGAGCGGAGAGGGAAGTGACGGTTTTGAAATGGCAGGGATCGGGGGATGTGGCTGCTTTGGGAAAGGCGAATTGTTTTGTTGTTGTGCCGGTCGAGGCAGAGAAGATTGAAGTGGGAGAGAGAGTGGAAGTGATGTTGCGACGAGACCTGATGTGATGCGAACGAAGAAAGAAAAAAGACTAAGAAGAAGACTTTACACGACGGCACAGAGACACAGGAGTCACAGAGAAGAGTAGGAATGGGGAAGTTGTCGCATTACGGGGGGCGGGGAGACGTGAGGATGGTGGACGTGTCGGAGAAGGCGGTGACGACACGGACCGCGGTGGCGCAGGGGTTTGTGAAGATGGCGCCGGCGGTGGTGCGGGCCGTGAAGCGGCTAAGGAATCCGAAGGGGAATCCGCTCGAAGTGGCCCGGATTGCGGGGATTGCGGCGGCCAAGAGGACGGCGGAGTGGATACCTCTTTGTCATCCCCTGCCGCTGACGCACATTGATGTGACTGCGCGGCTGTGCCAAAATGGCGTTGAAGTTCGCTCCGAAGTTACGGCGACAGCCCAGACAGGTGTGGAGATGGAAGCCCTTGTCGCCGTTACTGCTGCGGCCCTCACGATCTACGACATGTGCAAAGCGCTCGATAAAGGGATGGAAATAAGCGGGATTGTTCTCGTGAAGAAGACGGGCGGGAAGAGCGGAGACTTTTTTCGAGCGGCGAGCGCTGTGGGCAATCACAAGAACAAACCTAAAAAGACGACGCGGAGCCGGGGTCGATGAGCGCCGCGGGCGGAAAATCCGTTAAATTACTAGTGGCGGATGACAATCCGCTGGTTAGGGACCTGGTTGTGAAGGGGATGGAGCCGTATTGCGAGGTGGAAACGGCTTCGGATGGCGCCGATGCGCTGCTGAAGGTGATTGACACGCCGCCGGACGTTATTCTCTGTGATTACAAGATGCCAGGACTGGACGGACGGCAGCTTTTTGAAAAGCTGCATGGGCGAGATGCGACGCGGCACATCCCGTTTTTGTTTATGGCTAGCCGGGCGGATATCGAGGAGCGACTGCGGCCGTTGGTGGATGGCGTCGAGGACTTTGTCACGAAGCCGTTTCTGGTGAAGGATTTGGTCCGGATTGCGAAAAAAGTTGTGGACCGCTTGCACCTGGAGAAATTGCAGAAGCGCGCGTCGCGTCCGGGCGTGATTCAAGGGCGGCTCGAAGAGATGAGCATGATCGATTTGATGCAGTCGCTGGAGATGGGGCAGAAGTCCTGCCGGTTGGTGGTAAACCACAACGGTGAACAAGGCGAGCTTTATTTTGCGAACGGCCAATGCCGGGATGCGAAGAGCGGAAAAGTAGAAGGCGATGACGCGGTCTATCGCGTGGTGCTTTGGACGGCAGGTGAGTTTGAGATTGATTTCAACGCGGCGAATGCTTCGACACGCACGACCACGACACGGAATACGACTGGGCTTTTGATGGAAGCGATGCGGTTGATGGACGAAGCTAACCGCGACCCCGTGGAAACGAAGTAACCTGCCTGATGCGCGTCGCGGTGCTCACGATCAGCGACACAGTAGCGCGTGGAGAACGCGAAGACCTTTCCGGGCCTGCGGTTGTCGCGGTGTGCCGCGGATTGAACTGGGAAGTGACTTCGGTGCTGCGCGTTTCGGATGATCCGGCGAATATTCGCGAGCAGTTGCGAGAATTGGCGGATTCAGGGCGCGTGGATGTGATTTTGACGACCGGCGGGACAGGGATTGGGCCACGGGACAATACGCCGGAATCGACGGAGGCGGTCGCGGACCGGATTGTGCCGGGAATCGGTGAGGAGATGCGGCGCAAGGGAGCGGAGTTGACGCCGACGGCGGTGCTTTCGCGGGGGATGGCGGCGGTTCGTTCGAAGGCGCTGATTGTAAATCTGCCGGGTAGTCCTAAGGGCGCGGCGGAGTCGCTGGATGCAGTGGCGCATCTTTTGCCGCATGCCATACATGTGCTGCATGGGGCGCGGCACGATTAATTTTTCTACTGCTTCGCGCGCGGAATAATTGGCAAAACAATTCGAGAAGAGCGTTCCGCATCGTGGTAGACGCGGATGTGGCCGAGCTGCGTTCGCGACGAGGTGATTTCGGATTCGCCGGTTTGGAGATTTCGCGAGAAATGCGGTGAGAAGGCTGCGGAAACTAGCACGCGAATGCGGTGACCTGCACGAAAAACGTTGCTGGTGAGCATGCGATCCAGACTGAGGAGATAGACTTTGCCTGGAGCGAGAAGATCGGGCTTTAGCGAGGCGTTGCGGTAGCTGGCGCGAAGGACGTCGAGACCGGGGCTCATGAGATTGAAGGCGGTGCCATCGGGAGCGACGTCGAGTAGACGGATCCAGAGATCGAAGTCGCGAACGTCGGCGGAGACAAAGACTTCGGCACGGATTGGACCGGTGACTTCGGTGTCGGTCTGGAGAGGCATCGTGTCGAACACGAGAACATCGTCACGGTCTGCGAACGTGCGATAGTCATGCGCGCCGTACTCGGCGTACGGATCGGTTAGCGGATGTGCGGGATCGGAGACGAACTCGGAAGTCCGAGCGTGGGGGGCGGGCAAGGAGGAATGTAGAGTACCGGTGCGGGAAGCCACTCCCGATGCGTTCAAGTAGTAGGAAGTCTCTTTCGCGCGAGTGAGCGGCCAGGAATCTTCATCGCGCCAGGCGTTGTCTCCCATGACAAAAAGACGCACGGGTTTTTCGCGGTCGACGCCGTTGTCGATATTGCGAAGATAGTGGTCCATCCAGCGGAGGATCAGTTCGTCGTAGTCGATGGGAGCCGCGGGGCCGAAATCGCGCTCACCGGACTTGGCCTCGTCCTGGCCGCCGTGGGTCCAAGGACCGATCATCATGCGAGTTCGGGGATCTTTTTCGCCGCGGCGCGCAGCGAGCAGGCCGTTGAAATTGGTTGTCGCTCCATCGGGGCCGTAGGCTTCATCGTACCAGCCGGAAAAATTCAAGACGGCGGCGTGAACGCGATCGTACTTATTGCGCAGTTCGGCCCAATCCCACCACGGATCGGCCGGCGGATGCGAAAGCCACTCGTAGTAGAAAGGCGCGGCCTGCCTCAGATCGGGGAGATCGCGCAACGGCAGAAAGTTCTGGATGCGTTCGTGATCTTGCTTCCACGATGCAGCAGCCTCTTTGTGCGTTTGCGGGCCGGGGAGACTTCTACGGCGGCGAGCATCGGGGGCGATGTTGAACCAGATCCAGTCTAGCCAGGAGCCATCGAAGACGCCGCCCGAATAGAAGAAATTGCGCGGCGTGGAGAACGTCATGGCGGGGACCATGGCTTTGAGATGCGGCGGATTCTCGACGGCGGCGAGCCACTGGACGGCGCCGGGATAGGAAAGGCCGAACGTGCCGATATTTCCGTCCGACCAGGATTGGCGCGCGGCCCATTCTATGGTGTCGTAGCCGTCGAGGCCTTCGTTTTGATACGGGGAGAAATCTCCGTCGGAGGCGTAGCGGCCGCGGACGTCCTGAATTACGACCGCGTAGCCGCGGGCAACCGCTTTTTCGAACGTACCGCCTTCTTTCAGGGTGAACTGTTTGCCGTAAGGCGTGCGGTAGACGAGAGCGGGAAAGCGACCGGAGGCGCTGGGGAGGGCGACGTCCGCGCGCAAGACGACACCATCGCGCATCGGAACGGCCACATCTTTCGTGATGTTGAGAATAGGTGAGGTTTCTTGTGCTTGCTCAGAGGTGCCACCGAAGAAAGGCAGAGCGGCCGCGAGTAGAAGTGCGATTGGCAGCAAATAGGAGAAACGACGCAAGGTGCAGAAGCCTCCGGGGGAAGACGTAAAGATATGCGGGCGGAATTGTACCCGAAGAGGCGGCGAAACGGTGGTTGACGCGAATGGCCGCGTCGTCAACAATGTTTGGACCATGGCGCAAAAACTAACGGACAAGAAGCTGGCGGTATTGGGGACGGGGAAGCTTGGCGGTATTTTGCTGCGGGCATACCTGAAGCAGGGGTTATTTTCTGCGAAGCGCGTGACGGCCACCGTGAAGCATGCCGAGAAGGCTGCGGCTTTGGCGAAAGAGCTTGGCGTAGCGGTCGTGACGGAAAACCGCAAAGCGGTGCGCGGCGCGGATATTGTTTTGCTGGGAGTGAAGCCGCAAGTGGTAGGTGAGGTGTTGAAAGAGATTGGGCCGGAGCTGAACGAGAGAATGCTGGTGATTTCCGTGGCGGCTTCTGTGCCAACGAGTTATATCGAGCAGCACGCCGGCGGGAAGGTTCCGGTGGTTAGGGCGATGCCGAACACGTGCTCAAGAGTAGGCAGCGGAATGACAGGGATTTGCCGCGGAACGTACGCAGGGGCAGAACACTTGGAGATGGCGCGGGCCATGTTTGACGCCGTGGGGCGCACGGTGGTCGTTGATGAGAAGAACATGGACGCGGTAACGGGGCTTTCGGCGAGCGGGCCCGCGTTTGCCTACATTATTTTGGAGTCGTTCGCGGAGGCAGGGGTGAAAGTCGGATTGCCGCGCGACGTTTCGACGCTGCTTGCCGCGCAGATGATGAAAGGCGCCGCCAGTGTAGTGCTGGAGACGGGCGACCATCCTGCGCTTCTAAAGGATTCGGTAACGACACCGGCGGGCTGCACGATCGACGGAATCTTGGAGCTGGAAGATGGCAAACTGCGTGTGACCCTGATCAAAGCGGTGGTCAAGGCAACGCAGCGCGCGGGAGAATTGCTGTTCGAAAAATAGAGTCAAGTCCGCTGCGGGCATCGCTCCAACTCAGGCGGCGGAATATTCCTTCCGAATGATTCATACGATTATCAACGTGGTGCGCGGGTTCTTGAGCGGAGACGGCGCGCTCATTTTGCCGGAGATGGAGCTGGCGCTGTTTGCGTGCGGGATACTGCTGATTGACCGCTGGCTTGCCGCGAACGAAAAGCACTGGAACGCGTTGCTTGCGCTTGCGGGGACGGCTTTCAGCGGCTTCACGCTGTATGTGCAGCACGGAAAGATAGAGGCGCTGCGCGCGGCGAATCCCGAATCGCCGGGGCTGCTGGGGCTCCACCAGAGCGTGTTGGTCGACTCCTTCTTTCTTTTCTTCGCGGTTCTTTTTCTTGCCGCTACTGCCCTGGTTGTTCTCTTTTCCGTGCGCTATCTCGAAATTGCAGAGGAAGGGCGGGGCGCCTATTACGCGCTGCTCTTGTTCGCGTGCGTGGGGATGATGCTGATGGTTTCAGGCGTCGATTTGATCGCCGTGTTTCTGGGGCTGCAGATTATGTCGCTCAGTTGTTTTCTGCTGACTGGATTTGCTGGAAGCGGGCAGCGCGCGCGCGGGGCTTCGCGCCGTTATGCCTTTCTGTGGGTGTGCAGCTCGTTTACGTTTGCTGGCGGTTTTCTGCTGCTTTACAGGCTGTTTCAAACCGCGAATGTCGGGCGAATGGGAGCGGCTCTCGAAGTGCGTTTGGACAATGGCGTGCCTTTCGGCGGACTCACGGCGTGGCCGGCTGTGATTGCGCTCGCTTTGCTTGCTGTCGGGACATTCCTTTTGATGGAAGCCGGGTTGTTTCATTGGTTCGCGCCGGGCGTTTGCGAATCCGCTCCGACGCCGGTTGCTGCGTTTTTAAGCACAGCGATGAAGACGGCTGGCTTTGCCCTGCTGCTGAGATTCTTTTCTTTTGTGTTTCTCTTTGCTCACGAAAAATGGATGCATGTGTGGGGCGGCATGGCGATTGTGTCACTGCTTTGGGGAAACATTGCGGCGCTAAGGCAGAGGAATGTGAAACGGTTGCTCGCTTACGGAGGCGTCGCACAAACGGGTTTTATTTTGCTTGGGTTGGTCGCGGGAAGCGAGGCTGGCTTCAGTGGCATGATGTACTACCTGGGCGTGAATATTTTCATGACGGCGGGCGCATTTGGAGTATTGAGTGTGTTGCAGCAGCGCGGAAATGACGTGAACGAATTGCGCGATCTGGATGGCTTGTTCCGGCGGAGCCCCGCAGCGGCGCTGCTGTTGGTGGTTTTCCTGATGTCGCTCGCGGGAATACCGCCGACGGCGGGCTTCTTAGCCAAGTATTACATCGTCAAAGCGCTGCTCGCGGCGCCGCATCCGGAGCTTGCAGCGTTTGCGGTCGTCAATGCGCTGCTGGGCGTGTACTACTACGGCCGCATAGCGGCGCATGCCTTGAAGAAGCCGGGTGCGGACGCCCCGTCACTCGAAGTTCCTGCGCTGACAATAAGCAGCGGGCAGACGGTCGCGCTGACGGCCGCCGTATTTGTGTCGCTCGCGGCGGGGTTGTATCCTGAACCGTTCCTGCGCATGGCGCGCTACGCCTTTGGACAATAATCTGAACAAAACGGACTCAACGCCTCCGACCTCTCAAAAGGAGAGGGGGTTCAGCACACAGTTTGGCTTGGCCATGGAACTGCCGTTCGTCTTTGTCGCAGCGGTCGGACTCGGGGGTGTGATCGGATACTTTCTGGATCATTGGCTGCACACTAAGGTGATTTTCCTGCTGGTGTTCGGCGGACTGGGTTTCTTTGCAGGTTTGCGCGAGATTCTGCGGCGGCTGCCTGGCTGATGGCAATGGGCAGCGGTGAGCAGAGCACATCCGGCCAGAAGGCTGAGGCTGCCCTCGCGGTGTTCGCGCGAACGGAGCAACGGATTGCCTGGCTCACGCTCGCGTTGGGAGGAACGGCCGCGATCGCTGTGGCAATCCTCCGGCATTGGCCATGGGCTGAGGGCCTGGCCATCGGAACCGTGCTGGCCTGGCTGAATTTCCGCTGGCTGAAGCGCGGGCTGGACGCCCTCGTTGCGGTGTCGACGGCGCAAGAAGGAGCTGCCAAGCCCCGAATCCCGATTGGAACCTGGTTCCGGCTGATGTTCCGCTACGGCTTGATAGCCTTCTGCGTGTATGTTATTTTTGAATATCTGAAAGTTCCCCTTGCGAGCATGGTAGTGGGGTTGTGTGCTTTAGGAGCCGCGACAATCGCGGCAAGTGTGTATGAAATCCTGCGTCCTGTGGAATAGGGAATGGAACAACGCGTAAGCTGGCTGACACAATTTGTAAATCACTATCTGGGCTCGCTAGCCCTGGCGCTGCTTTCGGCGCTGCACATCAAGCCGAGCCATCCGGAACTGCCCATCCCCGAGCATGTGGTGATGGGGCTGACGGTTCTGGTTGTGGGCACGGTGCTGGCGCTATTGCTGAGGTCGCGGCTGTCGGTCGAGCGGCCCGGACCTTCGCAGCAAATCGCAGAAATGCTGCTCACGAACCCCATGGGGTTCGGCATCAATGACGTCCTGGCAGAAAACGCCGGGCATGACTGGCGAAAATATGTGCCGATGGTCGGAAGCATCGCACTGTTCATTCTGCTATCGAACCTTTTTGGCGTGTTTCCGTTTTTCACGTCGCCCACGGCGAATGCGACCGTTCCGCTTGCTTGCGCCATCATTACGTTTATCTATTTCAATTGGCAGGGGCTGAAGCATCACAGCCCGTTGGGATACGCGAAGCATTTCGCTGGGCCCGTCTGGTGGCTCTCGCCGCTGATGTTTCCGGTCGAGATTCTGAGCACTACGGCGCGTCTCCTTTCGCTGACTGTTCGTCTCTGGGCCAACATTTTCGCCAGCGATCTGATTTATGGTCTGTTCCTAAGCTTGTTCACCGCGCCAGTCGTCTGGGCTTGGACGAAATCTCCGGTATGGGGAATCCTGCTTGGCGTACTGCCCGCCTTGGTGCCGATCGCGTTCATCGTTCTGCACGTGTTCGTTTCTGTGGTTCAGACGTATGTATTCGCGATTCTGCCGGCCGTTTACATCGGCCTTGCCACGGCAGACGAGCACTAGAGTGTTTTGTTGCGAACGATTTTGTTAAGCCGTTTCAGCGTGAGCCCGGCCGCACGGTGTCCGGGAACCACCCCCTGGCGGCAATTCATGAGGAGGAACTGATGAAGAAAGCAGCAGTAGTCATGCTTGCGCTGATGGCGTTGCTGGTGATTGCACCGGCGGCCTTCGCGCAAACAGCACCAGAAGCGGCCAAGCCGCCGATCAATACGACCACCATCGTGATCGCGATTGGCTTCGGCGTGGCGGTTGCGGCGTTTGGCGGCGGTTTGGGACAGGGACGGATTGCGGCGGCGGCCTGCGAAGGAATCGCGCGGAATCCGGGAGCGGCTGGCGGCGTTCGCGCGGCCATGATTCTCGGCCTTGTGTTCGTCGAGACGCTTACTCTATTCACCTTTGCGTTGGGATTCCTCCTCTACTTGAAGCTCTAATCAAGATTACAACCAAGATTGACACGGCCCGGACGCGAAAGCTTCCGGGCCTTTTGTTTGCCCCCTCCCCCCTCCCCCTTTTTTCGTAAGTGCGGATTCTAAAGGGCTTAACGTTGCCAGTAAGTCGTTTAGAATGAACACTTGCGTGGATTTCCTGGAAGTGTTCATTCTAAAGGGGTTGCGTGGCCAGAAAAACCGGTAAAACACGGCAAAACACGGTGTTTCTCGATCAATCCATTCTAAAGGACTTAGCTGAATTACGGACCGGACGCCCTGAAAATGAAAAAGGCGGCAGAGGGTCTGCCGCGCTCAAGGTACAAATCTCTACAAAACTAAGTATAGCACAAAAGGGAAAAAAAGCAAGGGAAATCGTCCAGTGGTCCTAGGTCAGTTGCCCGGTTGGCTATCCCGCCTTGGATGCTAAGCGTCGGAGACGTCTCAGTAGCGTCCGACGGATTTCGTCTCTCCGCGCACCATGGTGTGCCTCGCGGTGATGATTCGGACAGAGTGCAGCAATATTCTCCTCCGTATCTGCACCACCTTCGCCAAGAGGGAACACGTGATGCGTCTCGAGAAACATGCCTCCGTCCGCTGTAGCGAAACCGGGCTTATTGCAGTACTCACAGAATCCCTTTGCACGATCAAGAGCTCGAGCGCGAAGTCCTGCATCGCGAACGAATGCCATTCCCGAAACTATCCGGCGCTCTACGTCAGCTTCAATCTCCGGCTGTAGGGAGAACTGGTCGACAAACCTTCCCGGTAGCCCCCCGCGTATCAGCCTGCATTCCCCCGTTTTCCAATCATAGGAAGTGACTGCCCACGGCACGGGGTCCAAGAGACGACGTTCGACGCAAGAGGCATCCGCACTTAGATCATCGGCAGCGCGCATCTTGCCGTCGTTGATTATGACTCGGACCGGCAGCAGATTCTTCGCCGCATCCTGAATGGCGATGTCGAGCTTTTCTGCTCGGGTCCGCCAGACCCCCTTTCCGCCCTCAGCGTATTTCCGAACGCTCTTGCGGAGGTTCAGGTCGGCGGACACAATCCCGTTTCGTTCATCCAGGGATCGGTACCAAAGATTGAGCACTACGATGCTGCCCGGCTTCAGAAACGACCACTCGTAGCAGTACCGCGGATTTGAGGCCGCACGTTTCTCGCCACCCTCAAACTTGCCCCAGTCACTTACATCAATTCCCGCAGCACTGACGAGGTCGATGACGCGTTGTTTCACCGTGGGCTTGACTTCGTCCAACATTGACATCTTCGCCCTCCAGCTCCTCGTTCCCGGAACGCTTAAACCCGCCCTACTTACATCAGGAGATAATGCGTGTCAACTCCGGCTGATACCACCGGCTGCTGGCTTCGACATCCGTTACACAGATGAGAAGGCTGGGGGCGCATGGGTCCTACCCTAACAGAACTCCTGCTCTGGCGAGCGGAGATATAGGAATTCCAGAAACAGGAGACTAGCGGTTGATGAGAGTCGACTTGAGTAGGTAGTTTAGCGTCGTGCTCGGGGCGACGCCTAGGAAGATTGTTCCGAAGGCGGTGATGGCGAGTACCACGTTTACAGACAGAGGGAATCGCGCGGGCGGGGTGGCGGCGATTTCGGCGCTGGGTTCGCGCATGTACATCACGACGATTAGGCGAATGTAGTAGTAGGCGCCGATGACGCTGTTGATGGCCATGATCACGGCGAGCCAGATGAGATGCGAGTCGACGGCGGCTTTGAAAATGTAAAACTTGCCGAGGAAGCCGGCGGTGACCGGCAGGCCGAGAAGCGAAAGCAGGAAGAGGGAGAGGACGGCGGCGACCACTGGCTGGCGTTCGGCGAGGCCGGCGAAGTCGTCGAGATGCACGTGCTTTTCTCCGAAGCCGCCAAATTGCGAAACGATGGTGAACGCGCCTACTTTTACGAGGGCGTACGTCAGCAGATAAAAGAGGACGGCCGCGTAAGCGGGGCTTGCGCCGATTTCGGTATCGGCGGAGAGATTCGTGACGGCGGCAAAAGCCACCAGGATATAACCCGCGTGGGCGATCGAGCTGTAGGCCAGGAGGCGCTTGACGTTGGTCTGAAGCAGCGCGCCAAGATTTCCAGCAAACATGGTCAGGACCGCGAGGATCCAGAAAGCCCAGAACCAGAATTGCGTGGCGGCGTGAACGTCCGCAAAGATGCGCAGGAGCAGCGCGAATGCGGCGGCTTTCGGCCCGGCAGAAAAGAGCGCGGTAACGGGGGTAGGTGCACCTTCATAAACGTCCGGCGTCCAAATCTGGAATGGGGCGGCGGCGACTTTGAAGCCGAGGCCGATGAGGATTAGCGCCAGGCCGAGCTTCAGCATGGGGCTGGGCACAAGGGTAATTGTCGGATCGGAGGCGTTCATTCTCAGAAGATTGGTGGTGCCAGTGACACCATAGACCAGCGCGATGCCGTACAGAAAAAAGGCCGTGGCGAAGGAGCCAAGGAGGAAATACTTCATCGACGATTCGCCGGACTTGAGCGCATCGCGGCGGTAGCCCGCAAGGATGTAACTGGAGATGGAACTCAGCTCAAGGCCGATAAACGCGGTGAGCAGCTCTTGCGCGGAGGCGAGGACGCCCATTCCGGCGGTGGCGAAGAGAATGAGCGCGTAGAATTCCGCGTCGGCCAGGCGTTCGCGCTCGAGGTAGGGGGCCGCGGCGAGAATGACGAGAACGGCGACCAATCCCACAAGATGACTGAAGAAGATGCTGAACGGATCGGCGGCGACGAGGCCCGAGAACGCCGCGCCCGGATTGTGGAATGCATAAAAGTTGCCAACGATGCCTGCAAGCGCTCCGATGACCGCAATCGTCGTTAAAACCTGGCGGCTTTTGACGAAGGGCTGGAGCAGCATGAGGAGCGCGCCAAAGCCGCACCAAATGAGTTCCGGCAACACGAGAAGCAAATCTGCGGAGCTGGGGAACGCGGACATTTAGCGGGTTCCGAGCCTTTCCAGTGAGTTTTGCTTCGGCGCGACGTCGGGCGTGGTTGAAACAGTGGGCACGGCATGCCGTGCCCCTACGGGAGATTGGGCTTCTTCGGCGTGCTGCGGGCGCGTCATCTGTTCGATCACGGACTTGCTCGCTGATGCGGTGCGGCCGGTGATGAAGACCGAGCCGATGCCCATCCAGAGAGTGATCACTGCCATGGTGACGAGAATCCAGCGCTCGCGGGCGGAAACGTCGGGAAGCGTGCGGTTTTTTTCGACCGTGATATCGCCAAAGAAAACGCGCTGGTACGACCACAAGAGGTAGCACGCCGAGAGAATGACGCCGGTGGCGGCCCAGGCGGCCCAGTTCCAGTGCACCTGATAGGTGCCGAGCAGAATCAGAAATTCGCCGACGAAGCCGTTGAGCATGGGCAGGCCGAGCGACGACAGCGCGACAAAGAGGAAAAACGCCGCGAGGCGTGGCATGGGAGTGGCGAGGCCGCCGAACTGGGACATCTCGAAAGTGTGGCGGCGGTCGTAGAGCATGCCAACGAGCAAGAAGAGGCCGCCGGTGGAGATGCCGTGAGCAAGCATCTGGAAGACGGCGCCTTGCATGGAAATTGGATGGAAAGCAAAGATACCCAGGACGACGAAGCCGAGGTGGCTGACGCTCGAATAAGCGACAAGCTTCTTCAAATTCGGTTGAACGAGAGCGACGAGCGCGCCGTAGATGATGCCGATGATTGCGAGGACGGCGATGGCGGGCGCGAACCGAAGCGAGGCGCCTGGGAAGAGAGGCAGGCAGAAGCGAATCATGCCGTAGGTGCCCATTTTCAGGAGCACGCCGGCGAGCATCACAGAACCTGCGGTGGGGGCTTCGACGTGCGCGTCAGGCAGCCAGGTGTGGAACGGGAAGAGCGGAACTTTGATGGCGAACGCGACGAAGAAGGCAAGGAAAAGAAGAGTTTCCGTGCCGCGAGGGAGAACGAGCGCGCCCGTTTGCAGGGCCTGCTGGATGGAGGGCAGGTCGAAACTGCCAGTTGCGTTGTAGAGCCAAATGATGCCGACCAGCATCAGGATCGAGCCAGCCATGGTGTAGAGGATGAATTTGATGGCGGCGTAAATGCGGCGGTCGTGGCCCCAGATGCCGATGAGGAGGTACATCGGAATCAGCATGACTTCCCAGAAAAGGAAGAAGAGGAAGAGATCGAGCGAGAGGAACACGCCAACGACGCCGACTTCGAGCATCAGCATGGCGATGAAGAATTCTTTGACGCGTTTTTGGATGCTGTTCCACGAGCAGAGAATGGAGACTACCGTGAGAAAGGTCGTCAAGATAACCAGGAAGAGGCTGATACCGTCCGCGCCGAGATGATAGTTGATGTAAGTCTGTGCTGCAGAGCCGTGTGGGCCGAGACTGATCCACTGATGAAATTCCTGGAGCTGGTAACCGGTGCTGCCCAGGGTCACGCCCCGGAGGAGCCACCAGAGCGACAAAACGAATTCGGCGAGAGAAACGGCAAACGCGAGGCGGCGAATCCATTCGTGATCGTCGCTGCGAAGAAACAGCAAGGCAAGAGCGCCAATCGCGGGCAGGAAAATCAGAATTGAGAGCAGAGGTCCGCTGGGCATTAGCGCACCATCCCGACGACTCGTGCAGTAAGTGCGGGCCAGAAAAAGATCACCGCGATGACCACGAGCGAGCCGATTACCACCCAGACGGCATAGCTGCGCGTGTTGCCGGATTGCGCGTGGCGGACAGTGTCGCCAATGCTCGTGGCGCCCCTCGCGATGCCGTTGACCGTGCCGTCGATGCCGGCGACGTCGACCATTTTCCAGAGCACATTTGTCGAAAGCCACATGAGCGGCTTGATGACAACGGCGGCGTAGAATTCATCGACGTAATATTTGTTCAGCAGGGTGTTGTAGACCGGCCGCAGCGACTTGGCGATTTGCTCCGGCTTGCCCGGCTGGCGGAGGTAGAGCCAGAAGGCAACGCCGAGACCGATAAGCGCAGAAGCGACCGCAACGATCGCGAGAATAATTTCGAGTTGATGCGCGGCCGCTTCGTTGACGGCTCCTGCGGCTTCGGGCGAGCCAAAAACGGGCGCGAGAAAGCTTGCGAAATAGTCGGGGCCACCCCATAGTGCGGGCGCTGCAACCCAGCCGCCGACGACGGAGAGGATGGCGAGTATGACGAGGGGGCCGAGCATGCTCCAGGGCGATTCGTGCACATGGACATTATGCTCGTCATAGCGCGGCTTGCCGCGGAACGTCAGGAAGATCAGGCGGAACATGTAGAACGAAGTGAGGAGCGCGGTGAGCAAGCCGATGGCATAGAGCGGATGGCCGCCAGGGATTAGAAACGCGCTTAGAAGAATGGCGTCTTTGCTGAAGAATCCGGCGAGCGGCGGAATTCCGGCGATGGCCAGCGTGGCGATGAGCATGGTCCAGTAGGTGTACTTGATTTTCTTGCTGAGCCCGCCCATCTGGCGCATGTCCTGCTCGCCGCCCATGGCGTGAATGACGGAACCCGCGGCGAGGAAGAGAAGCGCTTTGAAGAAGGCGTGCGTCATCAAGTGGAAGATGCCCGCCGAAAAAGCACCGACGCCGCAGGCGAGGAACATGTAGCCGAGCTGACTGACGGTCGAGTATGCGAGGACGCGCTTAATATCGGTTTGAACGAGGCCGATAGTGGCCGCGAAGAAAGCGGTGGCGCAGCCGATCACGGCAACGACGACCATGGCCGTCTCGGAGTGCACGAATAGGACATGCGAACGGGCGACAACGTAGACGCCAGCCGTGACCATGGTCGCCGCGTGAATTAACGCGCTGACAGGCGTGGGGCCTTCCATCGCGTCGGGCAGCCAGACGTAAAGAGGAAGCTGAGCGGATTTCCCAGTAGCGCCCATGAAGAGCAGCAGGCAGGCAATCGTGAACGTGCCGAATTGTCCCCAGGGCTCGTGCACGCTGCCCCATGTTGGGCCCGACGCGGCCGCAAAGACGCCATTGAAATCCAGCGTGCCAAACGTGCGGAACAGCAGAAACATTCCCAGCATGAAGCCGAAGTCGCCGATACGGTTGACGATGAACGCCTTCTTTCCCGCATCGGATGCCGACTTTTTCAGGAAATAAAAACCGATGAGCAAGTAGCTGCAGAGGCCGACGCCTTCCCACCCAACGAAGAGCAGGACGTAGTTTGCTGCCAGCACCAGAATGAGCATGAAGAACATGAACAGATTGAGATAGGAAAAGAAGCGGTAGTAGCCGCCCTCATGCGCCATGTAGCCGGTCGAGTAGATGTGAATGAGGAAGCCGACGCCGGTGACGACCAGCACCATGACGACGGTGAGCTGATCCATCTGCAGGTCAAAACCCGCGCGGAAATTGCCTGCTGCAATCCACGTGAAATATTTTTGCACCCAGGGAATTTGTTCAGGGGAAAGTTGCATGAATTCGCGCACAGCCTCGAGCGCGAAGGCGAACGATAGCCCGGTCGCGCCGAGCGCCACGCTATTGACAATCTTGTTCGGCCACTTGCCGCCCAGCAGGCCGTTGATGGCCGAGCCGAGCAACGGCAGCAGCGGAATGATCCACAGATGATCGAGTATGGGCATTAGAGTTTGAGCAAATCCACGCGCTCGACGTTCAGCGATTGCCGGTTGCGCGCCGTGAGAATGATGATTCCCAGGCCGACCGCCGCCTCCGCCGCTGCCACGACGATCACGAAGAGCACGAACACTTGACCATCCGACTGGTGCCGCGCCTGGCTAAACGCCACAAACGCCAGATTGACGGCGTTGAGCATCAATTCGATGGACATGAAAATCGTGATCACGTTGCGCTTGAATACGAACGCCACAACGCCAAGGCCGAACAGAACCGCGCTGAGAACCAGGTAGTAGCTCGTCGGGACCATCTTCAGCTTTTCTCCCGCTGCGCGAGTACAATCGCGCCGAGTATGGCCACAAGAATGAGGAACGACGTCAGCTCGAAGGGATAAACGAAGTCCTTGAACAGCATGGTGGAAATCTCTTTTGTGTTGGCCAGTGTGCCGGTCTGCAAACCCGCTTGCGCGCTCTCGTTCGAACGAGCGATAGCCGCGGCCAGAAATCCTAGCAGCGCAACCGCTAGCGGAATGCCCGCGACGCCCGCGAGCTTCGAAACATTCGTGCGCTCTTCGACCCCAGCATTTAGCAACATAATGACGAAGACGAAAAGCACCATAATCGCGCCGCCATAAACGATGATCTGCACCGCGGCGACGAATTCCGCGCCCATCAAAAGATAGAGCCCGGCGAGCGCGATCATCACGACGATGAGCGAAAGCGCGCTATGAATCGGGTGGCGCTGAAAGATGAGGCTGAGCGCGCCAAGCACCGCGAGCGCAGCCAGCACAAAGAAAATGGCAAGCTGCGGCGTCATCGCGCACCCCATTTCAGGATGGCAAAGGCGGTGATCACGACGTTCGCAATCGAAAGCGGCAGAAGCAACTTCCAGCCGAAGGACATGAGCTGGTCATAACGGAATCGCGGCAGCGTTCCGCGCATCCATACGTACACAAACAAAAAGACGAAGATCTTTGCCAGCAGCCAGAAGGGTCCTTGAATGAACTCGTTCACAAACTGCAATTGTGGAACGGCCAACGCCACTCCGACCACGGTTAACGCGGTGCCGATACCAGGCAGAACGAGGCGGCCAAAAATCGTTTCGTAGCGGATGCCATCCCAGATCACCCACAACCCGGCCGGAATCAGAATCACCGACGGCAAATAGTGCGTGAACGTCCAGCTAGCGGGGAAGGGAGATAGCCATCCACCGAAGAACATGATCGTGCAAAGGCAGGAAACGGTGATCATGCTGGTGTATTCCGCGATAAAAAACATTGCGAACTTGAAGCTGGCGTACTCGGTGTGAAAACCGGCGACGAGTTCGGATTCCGCTTCCGGAAGATCGAACGGCACGCGGTTGGTCTCCGCCACTGCCGCGACAAAGAAGCAAAAAAATCCCAGGATTTGCGGCCAGATGTTCCAGCCAAAGATGCCCCGTTCCGGGTGGTGAGCCTGCGCGTTGATGATGTCACGCAGATTGAAACTGCCCGCGAGCAAGAGAACGCCGACAACGGACATGGTCAACGCAAGTTCGTAGCTCACCATCTGCGCCGAACTGCGCAGGCCGCCGAGCAGCGGATACTTGCTGTTCGAGGACCAGCCGGCCAGAGCGACGCCGTAAACGCTCAGGGCCGTGATAGCAAATAGCGCCAGGATGCCAATGTTCAAATCGGCGATGCCGAGAGTAATGTCGCGTCCGAATAAGTGCAGCGGCTGCGGGCCGAACGGAATAATCGCGATCGATGTAAGTGCCAAAGCCAGCGCCATAAGCGGCGCGAGAAAATAGGTGAATTTGTCCACGCCCGCGGGCGTTGGATCTTCCTTCAAGAGAAATTTTGCACCGTCCGCCAAAGGCTGCAGCAAACCGTGCGGTCCCACGCGATGCGGTCCCCAGCGGGATTGCATGTGCGCCACAACTTTGCGCTCGAACCATGTGAGATAGGCATTGACGGTAAGAACAATGAAAAGCAGAAGCGCAATCTTTACAAGATAAATGATGATCGTGGCGTTCGCGTTTAAAAAGGAGATCACGGCTTGGCTTCCGCCTCCGGAAGAGATTCCATCATGGTGCAGAAGCGGCCAAGCGTGCCGCTGGTGAAAAGCGTGTCCTGCGCGGAGCGAATCAGGCCAGCGGGAACGTCATACGGCGCGTGGCCGTTCCTCGCGACTTGCACATGCGTTGGTTCCGCGCCACCAGTCAACAATCCCGCAGCCTGAACATCATAGCCCGGCACGGCTTTGCGAATTTCTTCGAACACCATGGCAGGCGACTTGTAGTGAAATGCCTTGCCGAGCCCGACTCGTTCGAGTTGATGCGACAGAATGCGCAGCAAATCGAAGTCGCTTCGCGGACCCATCACTTCGGCGGCTTTGTGCAGAAGCTGAATTTCGCCGGAAGTATTGGTGACGCTGCCTTCTTTTTCATAAGCCGAGGCAGCGGGGAAGACGATGTCGGCAAGCTTGGCCGTGTCGGTCAAAAACATTTCATGAACGATCAGCAGTTCGAGCTTGCCGCGTCCAAATCCCAGAGTGCCAAAATGCGAAAACGGATTCGCTCCCATCACATACAGAGCTTTGAGCTTGCCATTCTGCGCCGCGTCCACCATAGCCGGCGCCGTTTGCCCCGGCTTCGCGGGAAGAACCGCGCCCCACAGCCGTTCGAATGCCTCGCGCGCCGCGGGATCGTCAGTGTGCGCGTAACCCGGCAGCCTATCCGGCAACAGACCCATGTCAGCGGCCCCGCGCGAATTCGCGTAATCGCCGAGAGCCATGTAGCGAACATTGCCATGCAGCTTCGACCCGAACGCAACAAGTTGCGCGATCGCCGCGCCGGTCACCTCCGCGCCGAAAACGATGGCCACCTCAGGCTCGGCATCCAGCGCCGCCTTCACTTGGACGAGCTGCTCGACAAGATGACTCGGCAGTTGCCCCTCTTCGTGCGCCAGAAAGCGAATGGCCGCTGCTTCCTGGCCCGCCATGAGCTTCACGAATTGCGTAGCCTTGCGCTGAAGTTTGACGTCACGCGCATTCAAAATGAAAAGCTTCGCGCCAATATGACGAATGCCTTTGCGCATCTGCCACGCGGCCAGCGGATTCTGATTCGTCGGATCGTCACCGACGAGGAGAACCGCTTTCGCCTCCGCCAACTGTTTCATCGTGAGCAGGGAATCGCCAGCGCGGTCTCCGAGAGAGGCGACGAGGCCCGTATAGTCCGCAGTCCGGTGGTGGTCCACGTTGTTGGTGCCAAACGTGGCGCGTGCCATCCTTTGAAACAGATAGTTTTCTTCGTTCGAAGTACGGTTCGAACCGATGAATCCGATGGAATCCTTGCCGCCTGCGTCGTAAACCTGTTTGAGCCGTGTAGCGGCGGTCTGCGCGGCCTCCTCCCACGAAACGGGGTATAGCTTGTCGCCTTTGCGCACCATCGGCTGGCGCAAGCGATCGGGGTGCCTGGTGAAATCAAAGCCGAAGCGCCCCTTGATGCACAGAAAGTCCTCATTGATTCCGGAGAGATCGCGGTTATTGGCGCGCATGATCTCGTGATTGCGCACGCTCAAAGTGGTTTTGCAGCCGTTCGAACAATGCGTGCAAACGGTTGATACGTAGGTCATCTCCCAAGGCCGCGTTTTGTAGCGGTACGTGCCGCTGGTGAGCGCGCCAACAGGGCAAATGTCAATGCACATCCCGCATTCTTCGCACTCGAGATGATCTTCGCGGTTTGGAATGATGATACTGTTCGCGCCGCGCATCCCGACGCCAAGCGCCTTCACGTCCATGCCTTCATCGCAGACGCGTACGCAACGGAAGCAAAGAATGCAGCGCGGCGCATCGTAGTAGACCAGTTCCGACCATTTCTCTTCCGGCCGATGAATCTTTTCCTCGATAAAACGGCTCGTGTCCGCCCCGTAGCGGAACACCATGTCTTGCAGTTCGCACTCACCCCCTTTGTCGCACACCGGGCAATCAAGCGGGTGGTTCGTGAGCAGAAATTCCAGCATCGCCTTGCGCGCGCCGCGAACTTGATCCGTGTTCGTTCGAACCACCATGCCCTCGGTCGCGATCAGCGTGCACGCCGTCTGCAGCTTCGGCATTTTCTCTACTTCGACGAGGCACATGCGGCAAGCAGCCTGCAACGAAAGCCCGGGATAGTAGCAGAACGAAGGCACTTCCGTTCCGATGCGCCGCGTCGCTTCAATCACAAGCGTGCCCGGAGGAACCTGCACGTCGCGGTCGTTAATCTTCAGCGTAACTAGCTTGGTATCTGCCATGGATTCCTAACGCGAGCCTACGAGTGCTTCCGCGGATTTATACGCACATTTCCCGTTCAAGTGATCTTCGAATTCGTTGCGCCATTTCTGCACGATGCTAATCGTCGGCAGCGCCGCCGCGTCGCCGAGCGGGCAGAACGTTCGGCCCAGCATGTTTTTAGCCAGATCGCCCACGATGTCGATGTCTTCTGCGCGCCCGTAGCCTGCATGAAAACGATCCAGCATTTTCTTCAGCCACGACGTGCCTTCGCGGCAAGGAATGCACCAGCCGCAGGATTCATGCGCATAAAAGTGCATAATGCGCCGTGCCATATCCACCATGCAGGTGGTCTCATCCATCACCACCATGCCGCCTGAGCCGAGCATCGACCCTGCTTTGGCGACGGAGTCATAATCCATCGGGATGTCGATTTCGCTCTCGCTCATAATGGGGCAGGAGCTTCCGCCGGGAATAACAGCCTTCAGCTTCTTGCCTCCGGGAATGCCGCCCGCCATCTCGTAGATGAACTTCTTCATGTTCATCCCCAACGGAATCTCGTAAATCCCGGGCTTGTTGATGTGGCCAGCCACGCAAAGCAAACGCGTACCGCCATTTTTCGGCGTGCCGCGCTTGGCGTAAGTCTCGCCACCTTCCAGAATGATGGCTGGTACGGAGCTCAGCGTCTCGACGTTATTAATAATCGTCGGGCACCCGTAGAGGCCAACAACAGCAGGGAAGGGCGGCTTGATGCGCGGATAACCACGCTTGCCTTCGAGCGATTCCATCAACGCGGATTCTTCGCCGCATTCGTAAGCGCCAGCGCCGGTATGCGTGACCAAATCAAAATCAAAGCCGGAACCGAGAATGTCCTTGCCCAGGTAGCCTTGTGCATACGCCTCATCGACCGCGGTCTGTACAATGTCCAGCACGTAGCGGTATTCCCCGCGCACATAAATAAAGCCGAGGTGAGCCCCAAAGGAACGCCCCGCGATGACCATGCCCTCGATTAGTTGATGCGGATCCATCTCCATCAATGGCCGATCTTTGCAAGTGCCGGGTTCCGATTCGTCGGCATTGCAAATGAGGTATTTCGGCTTCGGCGAATCTTTGGGCACAAACGACCATTTCATGCCCGTGGGAAAGCCCGCGCCGCCACGCCCGCGCAAACTGGATTTTTTCACTTCATCGATGATCGATTCCGGCGTCATCTCCTTAAGCGCTTTCGCAAGCGCCTTATAGCCGTCGTGCTCCAAGTAAACATCAATCTTGCGCGAGTCCTTGATGCCCCAGCGCTTGCTGATGAGCGGCGTTTCTCCCGGCTCTCGCTCGTGCAGAGCTCCGGCCGTGACCGGCTCCGGCGGAGGAATCCTGCCACCGTCCAGGTCCTTAATGATGCGGTCAAACTTGAGCGGCGTCAGATTTTCATAGAAGTCGTAATTGACTTGCATGGCCGGCGCCCCGGTGCAGGCGCCGATGCACTCGACTTCTTCGAGCGAGAAGACGCCGTCCTCGCTCACTTCCTTGTGGCCGATTTCCAGTCGTTTTTTGGCGCGTTCCAGAATCTCATTGCCCCCGCGCAGCATGCACGCCACGTTCGTACAAACCTGCACGTGAAACTTGCCCATGGGCTTGCGGTGCAGCATCGAGTAGTACGCAAGCGTTTCCTCGACCTGCACGTTGTTCAACCCCAGCCGGCTCGCGATTTCCGCGATCATCTCGTCGCTCACGCAGCCATACTGGTCCTGCGCGTACATCAACATGGGGATCAGCGCACTGCGTTTGAAGGGATAAGCGTTTTGCAGTTTTTCAAACCGCGTGGCGAGCTGTGTGGATAGTTGCATGAGGTTAACGGTCGACCTCTCCCAGGACAATATCAATCGTTCCAATGCAAGCCACGACGTCGGAAATCAACTGGCCGATGACCAGTTTTGGCAAGGCCTGCAAGTTGATGTACGAAGGCGAGCGAAAATGCGCACGAAGCGGCTTCGGCGAGCCGTCGCTAGCAATGAAGCAGCCCAATTCGCCGCGCGGCGATTCCACCGTCACAAACGCTTCGCCCGGCGGTGGCGAAAACCCTTCCGTGAAAATCTTGAAGTGGTAGATGAGCGCTTCCATCTCCGTCTTCATTTTTTCGCGCGATGGCGGCACAATTCCTGGTGCTTCGGTTCTGATCGGCCCTTCATCCTTTATTTTTGCCATCGCCTGGCGCGCAATATTCAAACTTTGCCGCATCTCCGCCACACGGATCATGTAGCGCGCGAAACAATCGGAATCCGTCCGCGTCGGAACGTCAAAATCGAATTCCTCATAGGTCGAATACGGGAACATTTTTCGGTTGTCGTAGGCAATCCCGGCGGCGCGGAGCGTGGGACCGGTCATGCTGAGCGCCACTGCGTCTTCCGCGGAAATATAGCCGACTCCCTGCGTTCGTCCCATCCAGATGCGGTTTCCGGTGAGCAGTGATTCGTACTCGTCGATACGGCTGGGCATCATCTTGAGGAAGCGCTCGACCGCTCCTCGCCAGCCCGCTGGGGGTTCCAGCGCAAGGCCGCCGATGCGGATGTAACTGGTCATCATCCGCTGCCCCGAGAACATCTCGAAAATCTTCAGAATCTCTTCGCGTTCGCGGAAGCAATAGAGAAAAACGGACATGGCGCCGAGGTCGATGGCATGCGTCCCGAGCCACACCAGGTGCGAAGAAATGCGCTGCAGCTCGACAAGCATGACGCGAATATATTGTGCGCGCTTCGGAATCTCGAGCCCGAGCAGTTTTTCCACCGCAAGGCAATACACCAAGTTGTTGCCCAGCGGATTGAGATAGTCCATCCGGTCGGTCAGCGTGATGGCTTGTGAATACGTCTTATCTTCACAGCTCTTTTCGATTCCCGTGTGCAGATAACCCAGATCAGGCACAGCCCGAACCACCGTCTCGCCATCCAGTTCCAACAGCACCCGCAGCACGCCGTGGGTCGAAGGGTGCTGCGGACCCATGTTGAGAACCATCGTTTTTGTCGCGCCTGTAGCGGTCTCGACAGTGGTCATACAGAGCTCTTTCTGAATCCCGTCATCATGGGCACGTCGCGGTATCCCTCGACGGGATAATCCTTCCGCAGCGGATATCCTTCCCAGTCTTCCGGAAGCAGGATGCGCCGCAAGTCCGGATGGCCTGTAAATCGTATGCCGAAGAGATCAAACACTTCGCGTTCCAGCCAATTGGCACCCGGCCAGACAGGCACCAGCGAATCTACGACAGGGTCTGACCCGGTTATGCGAACCTTGAGACGGATCTTGTCTCGCCGAGGAATGGAAACCAGATGGTAATTCACTTCGAAGCGGGGCTCGTGCGGGAATCGGTCGACGCAAGCGGCATCCGTAAGCAGGTTAAATTGCAGTTCCTTGTGATCACGGCAACGCTCGGCCACGGCCCGCAAGATTTTGCGAGGCAGCACGATGGTCGTCTCGCCGCGAAATTCGATCACTTCTTCGATGGCGTTTGAGTTCCACGCGCGCAAGTGCTCAACGACAACATTAGCTTGTTGGCTGCTATTCTCGGTCACCGTTTCGAAGCCCTCAGACGCAGGCTAATATTTATGCCAGTCGAGCGCGCCTTTTTTCCACAAATAGAAGTAACCCACCAGGAGTATGGCAATGTATACCATCATTTCCAAGAACCCATACATGCCAATACGGGGCGACATTTTTATGAAATCCCGGTAAATGTAGGCCCACGGGTACAGGAAGATGGCTTCCACGTCAAACAGAATGAAAACCATTGCAACCAAATAGAATCTTACGGAAACCGGGGCGCGCGCATCTCCTGTGGGCTCCATACCGCATTCGTAGGGCTGCTGTTTGGCGCGGCTCGGGCGGCGCCAGCCCACCAGCACCGAGGCAGCCGTCAGCGCCCCGGCGAGTGCCGAGGCAATCAGCAGGTGTAAGAGAAGCGGAGTGTACGCTTGCAAGCCTGAATCGGTCATGGGCAAAGCGTTATAATATCCATTCAACCGCCAGTCGGTCAAATGGCGCGAGGAAAGTCCCGCGGCGCGCGCTGTTGGGACCATCGCCGAGGTCGCCACAACGGGGTGGACGAATATATGCTCTTCGGGCATAACACGGATGTGAAAGCGGGCGACACGGTCTATCACGTTCAGACCGAGGATCGCGGCACCGCGAACGCCTTGATCGACACGACGGTCTACTGCCGAGGTCGCGTCCTTCACCGGCGCACAAACAACTATATTGATTTGTTGCCGCTCGATCCCGGACGGGAAGGAGTCCTCAGAAAACGAATCGACGACCAGCATCGAGCGGTGACAGAAGAGATTCGCAGCGGCGCACTGCACTTAGTGCCACCTCCGATGGCCGTGCAGGAAAAGGCTGCTGCGAATAAGGCCCAACCAGCGGCGCATTCGCATTCTGCTCCCGCGCCGGCGCTCGCAATGGAACTCATCAATGCAAAAAGCTGGCTCGCAGGAAAGCGTGCGAATTTGCACGTCGCCATCCGGAAAAGGCAAAATGGAGAAGCCATCTCTGGCGCGCTGGTGACTGCACGAATCGACGGCGCAGCGAACGTCACAGAATTTTCGACCGAAACCGATGCCGACGGCCAAGCGCGCCTGGAATTCGAAATGCCACGCCTCGCCGGATCCGAGCCAGCCCTGGTCATCGAGGCTTCGCACCAGGATTCGAAAGGCCAGTTGAAATTTCAGTTGAAGGCGCGACCTCGCGTTCCCACTGCGTGAGTGAACCGTACGAATTGGTATCAGAGACGGATATGGCGATGGAAACGGTGATTTCGATTGTTGTGAACGGAGAAAAGCGCGAAGCGAATCCCGGCAGTATGGTTGCTGATTTGCTCGTCGCGCTCGGCCTGGACTCCGGCCGCGTGGCCATCGAGCGCAACCTGGAAATTCTTCCGCGACCCGCCTGGACGCAAACGCCGGTGGAACCGGGCGATCGCTACGAAATCGTGCAATTCGTCGGTGGCGGCTAACCACGAAGCGTTACTTCTTCTTTTGTCCGAAACTATTCTGCCAATCCTATCCTTGTTTGTCCCGCGTCCCGACACTCCGTATCCGCGCCTTCCGTGCCCGCCATTCTTCTGCCGTGATTTCCCAAATCTCAGCCGGGAGCCGCCCGCACACATAGTCCCGTTCCACGGCGCCGTTCACGCGCATACCTTGTTTTTCCGAAATACGCTGCGACGCTGTGTTTTCCAAGGCCTTTGCCACGCGCATCAAGGGAAACTTCAAAACCTCAAACCAAAAATGCGTCACCGCATCGCAGGCTTCCGTCATGTAACCCTGGCCCTGCACTCGCGGATCGAGCCAGAATCCGCGATGTTCGTCCTCATTGCTTCGCAAATTGATAACCCCAATCAGTTCACCGGGCAAGTTCTTCCGCCGAATGGTCCAAAACCAACCATCGCCACGTACCATCGCCGGAAGCGCCATTTCACGGACGAATGTCTCCGCACCGTTTGCGGGAAATGGCCACGGCACTTTTCGGTTGAGATATTTGACTATTTCCCACTGCGGAAAGACCGCCTGAATTTGCGGCGCGTCAGCAAGCTCGATCGGCCAGAGCACAAGCCGTGGTGTTTCGAGCGAAGGAACGTTGTGCGCCATGCGTCCTAAATCCCTTCGAGGATATGCCCCATTTTACTTTTTTTCGTCTGCAGATAGGCGCGCGAGATTTTTGAGATGCGAGGCTGGCAGGGAATACGCTGCACCACGCGAATTCCGGATCTTTCGAGCTGGCGAACCTTTTCCGGGTTGTTTGAAAGCAGGCGGATTTTCTTGACGCCAAGTTTTTTCAAGATTTGCGCGGAAAAATCATAGTCTCTTGCGTCGGCGGCGAATCCCAGCTTTTCATTGGCCTCGACCGTGTCCATCCCTCCATCCTGCAATTGATACGCGCGCAACTTGTTCATCAGCCCGATGCCGCGCCCCTCTTGCGGCAAATACAGCAGGATTCCGGCTCCAGCCTCGCCAATTCTCCGCAGAGCAAGCTCGAGCTGCGCCCGGCAATCGCACCGCAGCGATGCCAGCACGTCGCCGGTAAGGCATTGCGAATGCACACGAACGAGCGGCGCGGTTTTTCTACTGAGTTTGCCGCGCACCAGCGCGATTGCTTCCTCCAGCGGCCCTCGTCCCTTGAAACCATGGATCGTGAACCGGCCGTACCGCGTCGGCAGTGCCGCCTGCGCAACGAGCTGGACGACGGTGTCCTTTTTCTTCACGCGCGGGTCCGGATTTGTTTTTGTCCTCATGCCAAACGACAAGTATAACAGGTGCGCTAAGAGAGCCTTTACATCGCGCCTGCGATTGGCTAGCGTTAGCGAAGAAGCCAACGAATACCGACGATGGACACAGCAACAGCAGTTCGCGACCTCCTCTTCACCCTGCTTCTAAAGGTAGGCGTGGCCTCTTCCATCGCCGCACTGCTCGCGCGTTGGAACGCGTTTCGCCGCGTGCTCTTCACCGAAGAGCGCGATCCCGACCAGAAATTGAAGCTGATGCTCTTCATGACCCCGCCGCTAATCGTCGGCGTCACGCTGCGCCTCGTCGGCTATCCGTACCAGTTCGCCGACCTTTCGCTAGAAGGTGCCTTTTTGATGGGTTTGCTCGGCGGCCGCGTGGTCGGCCCAATTGGCGGCGCGATCATCACGATTCCGGCGCTCATCTCTCACGAGTGGCTGGCGATGCCCGCCGCTTCGACAGCCGGCTTGCTCGGCGGACTGATCCGCCAAGCGATCCCCAACAAGGAAGATCTCTGGAACTTCGGTCCCTTCACATTTCTCAACATTCCAAAAGCCGCGGTCCGCCTCCTGAAAAAAGGCCAATTATCGTGGGAAATGGCCCCGCTCGGCGTATGCGTCGGATTGGAGTTAGGCCGCGTAGCCTTGGTCCAGGCCACTAAGCCCAAGTGGCTCTTCGCGATTCACCCGCAGTGGGACTGGTGGCTTCTTTTGACCGTCATCGCCACGCTGATGTCCGTCGCCGCGCCCCTGAAAATCTGGAACAACACCCGCATCGAGATGAACCTCGAGCGCCACCAGCAACTCCTCCTGAAAGCCCGCATGGACGCCCTCTCCCGCCAAATCAACCCCCACTTTCTTTTCAATACGCTGAACACTGTTTCCGCGCTCATCCGCTTCGATCCCGATAACGCCCGCGGCGTCGTACTTAAACTCAGCAACATTTTGCGCCGCCTCCTGCGCAAGCACGAAACCTTCGTGCCCCTGCGCGAAGAGCTCGAATTCATCGACGACTATCTCGATATCGAGGTCGCCCGCTTCGGCCGCGACAACCTCGACATCATCAAGCACATCGACGAAGAAACCCTCGAATCCTTCGTCCCCAGCATGCTCCTCCAACCCATCGTAGAGAACTGCTTGAAGCACGGCCTGGCTCCAAAGCTCGACGGCGGAAAAATTCAACTGCGCACCACAAATCGCGACGGCCGTCTCCACATCGAAATCGAAGACAACGGCGTCGGCATCTCCGAAGAAAAAATGCCCCACGTCTACGTCGAAGGAATCGGCCTTAGCAACGTCCGCGAACGCCTCCGCGTCCTCTACGGCGCCGATTTCCATCTGCAAATCGAAAGCCACACCGGCCAAGGCACCCTCATCAAAATCGACATCCCCGAATTGGTCTCCGCTTTGCAAACGGTGGGGTGAGGTCAATCTTTGTGGGAGTGCAGAACGCTGACGTCGAGACTATAATGATTTTTGCGCGCCCGTAGCTCAGCTGGATAGAGCATCTGGCTTCGAACCAGAGGGTCGGGAGTTCGAGTCTCTCCGGGCGCGCCATTCCTCTGTGTTACCTATGTCTCAGGCCGCGCACTCAAAAGAAAAGGGGAAAAGTGTAACCTATGTGTCCGGTACGATCTGTCACCTATGTGTCGGATCGCACCTGTATTCGCACTCCAGCAGACCAGGTTGAGAGACGCTCACTAAGCCGAAAATGACTGGCGGGAAAATCATCGCGGAAAAATTTCGCGCGAGGTATGGCGTGAATCCGCGTGTCTACCGCGCTCCCGGTCGCGTGAACCTGATTGGAGAGCACACGGACTATAACGATGGCTTCGTGATGCCCGCGGCTCTCGGGTTTTACTGCTGGGTAGCGGCCAGTCCGCGACGGGATCGCAAGCTAGTTGTTTCTTCGGAGGAGTTTCCGGATGAGGTCGAGGTGGATTTGTCTTCGGAGGCGCTTCGGTCGTCGCATACGTGGAGCGATTATTCCATCGGAGTGGCCGCGCAATTGGAGAAATCGGGGTTTGGGCTGAACGGAGCAAATCTGTTGATTCACGGGGAGGTCCCGATCGGCGCTGGGCTGAGTTCTTCCGCTTCCATTGAGGTGGCCACCGCCCTTGCGCTCGCGGGAGAGTCTGGCCTCTCGATTGACAGGGCTGCGCTCGCTCGCATTTGCCAACGGGCTGAAAACGAGTTCGTGGACATGCGCTGCGGGATCATGGACCAGTTTATCTCGCTGTACGGGCGCGCGAATCATGCTCTTATGCTCGATTGCCGGTCTCTCGACTTCGAATTTGTGCCGATTCCCGAATCCGTCAGGCTCGTCATTTGTAACACTGGGGTAAAACACAAACTTGCGGGGGGAGAATACAATCGTCGCCGGGAAGAGTGTGAAGAAGCGGTGCGGTCCCTGAAAAAGGCCTTGCCGAGCATTCATGCGCTTCGCGATGTGGGCTTGGAAGAGCTTGAAGAGCACCGAGGACTTCTGTCGGACGTTGGGTACAAGCGCGCGTATCACGTCGTCACAGAAAATGCGCGCGTGTTGGCTGGAATGGGCGCACTTCGGACGGGAGATTTGCAAAAGTTCGGCGAGTATATGGCCGAGTCACATCGGAGCCTTCGCGACATGTTTGAAGTAAGCTGTGCGGAGCTTGATTTGATGGTTGAGCTGGCGAATCGAGAGCCCGGTGTCTACGGGGCGCGAATGACTGGTGGCGGTTTCGGGGGAGCAACTATCAACGTGGTCGAGGCTCGTAGCGCCGCGGCATTTGCGGAGAATGTGGCCAATGCCTATCAAAGGGAAACAGGCATCGTCCCAACAAATTACATTTGCGAGCCGGCGGATGGCGGCAGTCTGGTTGAGTCTGCCGAAATGGCAGAGTAGGGTAAGCGGACTATGAATGGGACGGATCTTCGCAGCACTCCACACCGGCGCTGGAATCCACTGCTGCGGGAATGGGTGCTTGTTTCGCCGCACCGGACTCAACGGCCATGGCTCGGGAAAGTGGAAAAGGTAGCAGTGCCGCCGGCGATCGAATACGATCCGGAATGTTACCTCTGTCCAGGAAATGTGAGAGCGGAGGGGATTCGGAACCCCGCTTATGCCGAGACGTTTGTGTTCGACAACGACTACCCGGCGTTGCTTCCGGATGTGGCTCCCAATGAAATAATGCAGGGCGGATTGGTTTTTGCGCGGGTGGAGAGAGGGATTTGCCGCGTGGTGTGTTTTTCGCCGCGGCACGATCTGACCATTCCTCGGATGAAGCAGGAAGAAGTGCGGCGAGTTGTGGAGGTGTGGACAGAGCAGTCCCGGGAGTTGGGCGAGTTGCCATGGGTGAAGCATGTGCAGATCTTCGAGAATCGCGGCGTGCTAATGGGCGCGAGCAATCCGCATCCGCATTGCCAGATTTGGGCCAACGAAGAGGTGCCGAACATTCCCATGCGGGAGATCGCCGCGATGCGAAAGTTTTTGAAAGTAAATGAAAAATGCTTGCTGTGCGAATACTTGCGGACGGAAATCGAGGATGGCGAGCGGATCGTTTGTGAGAATGAGGGATTTGTGGCGCTTGTGCCGTATTGGGCGATTTGGCCTTATGAAACGATGATTCTAAGCCGGAGGCACGCGGCGAGCCTCGCGGAGTTGGACGAAGCGGAACAGGGGAAGCTCGCTGACATTTTGCGCAGGCTAACGATTCGCTACGACAATTTATTCGAGACGGCCTTTCCATACTCGATGGGGTTTCATCAAGAGCCTACCGATGACGAGAGTCATCCGGAGTTCCATGTTCACGCGCACTATTTTCCGCCCCTGCTGCGTTCAGCTACGGTGCAGAAATTTATGGTGGGGTATGAGATGCTCGCGGGGCCGCAGCGCGACATCACGGCGGAAGGCGCGGCGGCGAGGCTGAGGAATTTGGCGGAAACGCACTACCTTGATGGGCAGTGAAGCGGCAGCATCTTGAGATTCGTAGACCATGTGCAGATGATCATTGACTCGCACCAGCACTTTTGGAGATATGACGCGGCACGTCATGGCTGGATTACGGAGGCCATGTCCGCTATCAGGCGAGATTTTATGCCGGAGGAGTTTGAGCGCGAGTGCGTTACGAACGGAGTAGATGGCTCGATTGTCGTTCAGGTGGATCAATCCGAGGAAGAAACGCATTTTCTTTTAGGATTTTCGGAAAGAGATGCACGCGTTGCTGGAGTCGTGGGCTGGGTTGACTTGCGCTCGCCTGGTGTTGAGGAACGGTTGCAGTTTTTCTCCCAATTCAAGAAGCTTTGCGGTTTTCGTCATATTGCAGAGGTAGAAGCAGACGATTTCTTAGTGGATCGCGATTTTACGCGGGGGATTTCGCGGCTGCGCGAATTTAGGTTCGCTTACGATATTCTCATTTATCCGAAGCAGCTTCCTGCGGCGATTGAACTTGTGTCGCGGTTTCCAGAGCAGCGGTTTGTTGTGGACCACGCGGCGAAGCCGTTGATAAAGTCTGGTGCCCTCGAGCCGTGGGCAGCGTATATGAGGACCATTGCGCAAAATCCAAATGTGTTTTGTAAGGTGTCAGGTTTGGTTACGGAAGCGGATTGGCTGCGGTGGAAGCCCGAGGATATTCATCCGTACCTGGATGTTGTTTTCGAAGCGTTTGGGCCAGAGCGATTGATGTTCGGGTCCGACTGGCCGGTGTGCGTCTTGGCCGCGAGCTACAAGCAGGTGAAGGAATTGATCGAGACGTATGTGGATACTCACGCTGCTCAACACAAAGAAAATATTTTTGGCGGAAATGCGATTCGGTTTTATGGCTTGAAGGCGGGTTCTCATGGACTTGCAGCTTAAAGACAAGGTTGTCCTCATTACTGGCGGAGGCAAAGGAATCGGAGAGGCGATCACGCGAGGCTGCGCTCGCGAGGGCGCCATACCTGTGTTCGTAGACAAGGACGTCGAAGCGGGGAAGCGGCTTCAGACTGAGCTGGTGATTGCAGGCGCAACGTGCAGCCTGATCTGCGCGGACGTCTTAGCGGTCGAAAGTTGCCGAGCGGCTGTTGAGCAGACGCTCAAAGAATACGGGCGGCTGGATGTGCTTGTGAACAATGTGGGAGCGAATGACAACGTTGGACTGGAGAACGGAAGCCCTGAGAAATATGTGAGTTCTCTGCGGCTCAACCTTTTTCACTACTACAACATGGCCCACTACGCGTTGCCGGCACTTAAGAAATCTCAGGGCTGCATTCTGAACATCGCTTCGAAAGTTGCCGTCACAGGACAGGGAGGCACTTCCGGATATACCTCTGCGAAAGGCGCGATTCTTTCCCTAACACGCGATTGGGCAGCGGAACTGCTACCTTGCGGCATTCGCGTGAACGCGCTTGTGCCGGCCGAAGTGATTACGCCGCTCTACAAGCAGTGGGTAAGCACGTTTCCAAATCCGGAAGAGAAACTGGCGCACATCGTTTCGAAGATACCGTTGGGCAAGCGGATGACGCAACCGCATGAAATCGCCGCCATGGTGCTGTTTCTTATCTCCTCGCAAGCTTCGCATATCACCGGCCAACACGTCTTTGTTGACGGCGGCTACACTCATCTCGATCGTGCTTTGACCTAAGGGAGCCAATGACTCAGGCATCCGCGCCATTAACCGAGCGAAAATACCTTTTGCCGTTCACTTTGGTCACCAGCCTGTTTTTTCTCTGGTCCATCGGGGTTCACCTCAACGACGTGCTCATCCCACACTTCAAAAAAGTTTTCGACCTCTCCGATTTCCAATCTTCCTTTATCCAAGTCGCCTTTTTCGGCGGCTATTTTCTAGCCGCACTACCCGCCGGCCGCCTGATGGACAAAATCGGCTATAAGCGTGGCATCCTCGTCGGCCTGCTGCTTTGCTCCGCTGGGACGCTACTTTTTCTTCCCGCGGCCAGTTCACGGCAATACGCGTTCTTTCTGCTCGCCTTGTTCGTCATGTCCTCCGGGCAATCGTTTCTCGAAGTTGGCGCCAATCCTTACGTTACGATTCTCGGCCCGCCCGAATCCTCGGAGCGCCGTCTCAATTTCGCGCAGTCGTTCAATGCCGTAGGCAGTTCGCTCGTCCCCACTCTCGGCGCAGCATTTATTTTGTCGGGAGTCGACTACACAGCCGCACAAAAAGCGGCCATGAGCGCAGGCGAACTTCAGGCCTACATCGCTTCCGAAGCGAACATGGTCAAAGTGCCGTACCTCGTTATCACCGCAATCTTTCTCTTCGTTGCCCTTCTCATCTACCTCGCGCATCTGCCGGAAATTGTCCCGTACGGCGGGGGCGATAAGAGCCCATCACCGAATACGACCTCCGTTGATCTTTTTTCGCACCCTCATCTCATCAAAGGCGTGGTCGCCCAGTTCTTCTACGTCGGCGCGCAAGTCGGCGTCGCCGGTTTTCTCATTCGGTTTGCCAAGCAGGCCATGCCGGACTCGCTCGTCCGCATGGCCAACTGGGGCTCGCAATTTCACGCTGCGCATCAAGGCCCGAACTCCATTTTTGTTGTCCGGATCATTCCGGACAGCCCAGAGAAAATGGCCGCACTTTTCCTCGTCGCCCATCAAGTCGGCTTCATGATCGGCCGTTTCTCCGGCTCTTGGATGATGAAGCGCGTCAACGCCGCCCGCCTTCTCGCCGTCTTCGGCATCGGCGCGCTGGCCTCCGCCCTGGTCGGCGTTAGTGCCTCCGGTCCTGTCGCCGTCCTAGCCATCGTCCTCGTCGGCTTCTTTAACTCCATCATGTTCCCCACGATTTTCGCACTCAGCCTGAAAAATCTCGGCCCACTCACCAAGCGTGCGTCCTCGTTCCTTGTCATGGCCATCATCGGCGGCGGGCTCATTCCGGCTGTCATGGGCAAAATCTCTGATCTCAGCAATATTCAAAAAGCCTTCATCGTCCCGCTCATCTGCTATCTCTATGTGATTTACTTCGCTGCTCGCGGCTACAAGCCGAATCCTTCGTTGAGTCTCGCCGAATCTCCGGCCACTGCCGAGGCCAAATGAACAGACGCTATTGCCTCTCTCTGGATCTGAAGGATGATGCGCAGCTGATCGCGGAATACAAGCACTACCATGAGAAAATCTGGCCGGAAATCACGCGGAGCATCAAAGACGCCGGAATCGAAGACATGGAGATCTATCTCCTCGGCACGCGCATGTTTATGGTGATGGAAGTCAGCGACCAATTCTCCTTCGAGACGAAAGCGAAAGCCGATCGCGAGAATCCCAGAGTGCGTGAATGGGAAGAGTTGATGTGGAAATTTCAAGAGCCGCTTCCAGGTGCCCAGCCCGGTGAAAAGTGGATGCTGATGGAAAGAATCTTCAAGCTTGAAAAATAAGCCGTAGTAACCGAACATGCGTCGGCTCGTTTGTTCTCACGGATTGCTTGCAAACGTCATTCTCAAAGATCGAAATAGCTTTCTCCAAGGAGGCTGATGTCATGGGACCGAATCGAATTCCGCGCCGTGATTGGTTACTGGGCTCGAGCGCGTCGCTCGTTACGCTCGCCGCGACTTCGAATGCTGCCAGTGCCATGGGAGACGCTGAACCGGGAACTCCTCCGCCGCAGAACGCCCCCGAGGCGGAAGACGCCGACCGCGCCCGCCGCATGAAGTGGTGGCATGAAGCGCGTTTTGGCATGTTCATTCACTGGGGCCTTTACAGCACGCTCGGCCGTCACGAGTGGGCCATGGAGGAGGAAGGCATTCCTGTCACCGAGTACGAACAACTCGCCAAGCGCTTTCAGCCGCAGCCTAATGCGGCTCGTGCCTGGGCAAAACTCGCCAAAGCTGCTGGCCAGAAATACATGGTGATGACCTCCAAGCATCACGAAGGCTTCTGCAACTTCGACACAAAACTAACCAACTACTGCGCTCCCAAACAAGGTCCCGGGCGCGACCTCGTCCACGAATACATCGAAGCCGCCCGCGCCGAAGGCCTTCGTTTCGGCTTCTACTATTCACTGATGGACTGGCATCATCCCGACGGTGCCCGTTGTGCCACCGATCCTGATGCCCGCAAACGATTCGTCGAATACACGCACGGGCTCGTCCGCGAGCTGATGACCAATTACGGAAAGATCGACGTACTTTGGTACGACGTGGATTGGCCCCTCAACGCAGAACAATGGGAATCTGAGCGAATGAACAAAATGGTTTTCGGCTTGCAGCCGGACATCATCGTCAACAACCGCAATGGAATCCCCGGTGACTTCTCCACGCCCGAACAGGAGATTGTTGCGGAGAAGGGAACTCGCGCCTGGGAAAGTTGTATGACGCTGAACGACAGTTGGGGCTACCAGCGCGCTGACGACAATTGGAAGGGCCCAAAGACGGTCGTAAGAAATCTTGTCGAGTGCTCAAGCGATGGTGGAAACTATCTTTTGAATATCGGCCCGAAGTCCGACGGCTCGATTCCCGAGGACTCCGTCCGCGTCCTCACGGAAGTTGGCCAATGGCTGGCGCGGAACGGAGAATCGATCCACACAACCGACCGCTGCCAGGTGCGCCACTCGGAGTTTGCCGGCTTCACGCGCCGAGGCAACACTCTCTACATGCACGTTCATTTCTGGCCCGGCGAGACCATCGCCCTGGGCGGCCTAACGACCAAAGTAACATCCGCCAAGCTCCTCGCGTCGGGCCAAACCGTGAAGTTCGATCAGGAACGCTTTCGCGTGCGCTTCAGCGGCTTGCCGGCAGATGCGCCCGATCATCCAGTTACGACAATTGCTATCGAGTGCGAGTCGGAGCCTATCCAGAACACCAGACAAGTTCGTGAGCAACGCCCCCGCAACGGCGTCGGCATTTAGCTTGTTCTCAGAACGGGCGCAAACCGTTGCGCCCGTTCTTGGCAGGATTCTTAGACCCAGAACTATGGCGTCACCTTAAGCAACACCACGCCGTGCCCGGGCACGTGCGCCGCGTACTTGCTCGGAAGCGTTCCCAAATCTTTCGCCGCCCAAACATCTCGCGCTTTCACGCTACCCGTGAATCCCAGTTCTCGAAAATCTACGTCGATGGTCTGCGGCCAGTCGAATCGGTTGAAAATCCCGACCGCTTTCGAACCGTCGGCCAACGGTCTCGCCCAAACCTCTTGACTCCCCTCCGCCCATACCCGATCCGCCTGCTTTCCCAGCCGGTCCTGATCAATCGCGATAATTTCACGATTCGTTAACATTGCTATCGTCTCCGGCTTCATCGTGTTCAGATCATTTCCCGCAAGCAGCGGCGCGGCAAGCAGAGCCCAAAGGCTCATGTGCGTTCGATACTCCTCTGTGTTCATCTTTCCATTGCCCACTTCGAGCATGTCCGGGTCATTCCAATTCCCCGGCCCCGCAAATTTGGCAAGGCCCGCTTGCCCGAATCCAATGTCCGTCATGCGTTCATAGTTGTCTGAAATGTCGCCGGTCGTCCGCCAGGCGTTCCCGCCGACCGAGGCGCCCCAGCGCCACACCGCATCCGCGCCATACTGGCAAAGACTGAAGACTATCGGACGGCCGGTTTTCAGCAGAGCCTTATGCATTTTTGTGTACGCGTCGAGCATCAGTTTGTGCGCTGCTTCCGGTGAACTAGCCGCTTGCATTATTTTGTCGAAGCTACAGAGGTCGTACTTCAGGTAGTCAACGCCCCACGCGGCATAGGTTTGCGCGTCCTGCTCTTCGTGGCCGTAACTTCCTTCGAATCCAGCGCACGTTTTGGGGCCTGGCGAGGAATAGATACCTAATTTCAGGCCTTTCCCGTGGACGTAGTCCGCGAGCGCTTTCATGTTTGGAAATTTGCTGTTGGCGTGGATGACGCCCTGCGCGTCCCGCTCCGCTTCCCACGTGTCGTCGATGTTGATGTAAACATATCCCGCGTCGCGCATTCCGCTCGACACCATCGCATCGGCCTGTGCCCTCACGGTGGCGTCATCAATTTTTTCGGCGAAATGATTCCAACTGTTCCAGCCCATCGGTGGAGTGGGAGCGCCTAAGGGCGTCTGGGCTGCGCCTGCAGGCACAATCAAGAGCACGCGCAGAGTTATCCACGCGAAAACCAAGTGCACAGACAATATCCTCCGTCGAAAAATGGGTGGCATATTCACTTTCACTCTTTAAAGTTCTCCGGGGGAACTCGAATTGCCATGACGATTGGTTTCGAGCTCGGCATGACGCGCTATTGTACACAGAATACGGAACCAGCGGTGGTTGACTCCTTTGCGCAAGCTTGTGTGCATGCGCCACAACCACCCTCCCTCGATGGCTCCGGAGTTACTCAGTCGATTCGGCCTCCGCCGCCAAAAGCGCCAGGAGCCGTCGCGGGCACTACCGGGGCCAGATAGAGACTGTAGGTATATCTACTATATTGACGCTGCGATATCGCAAGAGTATCCCTACCCTGCCCTCAAGGAGGCGATCCCCCTATGGAACGCTTTTTAGTCTGTAACAACTCGAAATGTCACTTTGTTCTCGACCGTCGTATCAACGGCAAATCTGAGGACGGCGCGCACCTCATCCTCAAGAAATGCCCGGCGTGCGGCGGCACTTGGTCAACCACTTGCCCGTCTTGCATGCAGGCATTAGCAATGAGACTGGTCGGCGGGCTTCCTCACTCCGTGTGCTGCGAGCGTAAGCCGGATGCGAAGGCCCAGGCTGCCTAGTTAGACCTGTAAGCGCCGCCGGCACCGCCCGAAATTGAGCTGAGGTCCGATGGGTCGTGCTTCGCAAACGCGGTTTCGGTGAGCGCTTTTTGAGACTGCGGCTCTGCGACGCAGCCAGCCCGGTCTGGCGGAGTCAAATATTCGCTCGGCCCAATTCCGAGAATCGGCCGAGCGATCAATTTGATGTCTTGATCAAACCGTATTGATTCCGCCGTCTCGGTGAACTGCTTCGATCGCGCGTCTGGTGGTTGAGGACGACTTCGCGACTTTCACCTAATGGTCCGGATGGGCCACGTAGACCCGCTTTCGTTTGTCCTTAACCGGAATATTAGTCTGCATAACGCTCCGGCGACGATTAATGAGCAGACAATGTGATCTCCCAACTTTGGGGAGCCCCTGGCGTCAGCCAGATATTTCTAGATTCCAGAATTAAGTGCAGTGGGATTGCACCGCGATCGCCTTGGCCTAAAGAATCGTCACCAGTTGCGTAGGCTGAGATATGGACTGGCCAGTCCGAATGCTTGACTTGCACCTCAAGAGTCATTCCGTTTGCTGTGAGTTGATAGATTCGAACGCCGTCAACTTCCGAAGTCTCCAGATGGTTGTTGCGGCTCGGAATCGCGAGCCAGAGACGGCGGACTTTCAGCGGTTTCGTCGTCCTCAGCGATTCCGTTCTGTCCAGACTATTCCCTTGAAGGGACCAGGTAACCTCCGAGACGAGATCAGTATCCACTGTTTCTCCGACTTTGGATCCCGCTACAACCCAGCGACTCCAAATCGCGGTAACACTCTTGCCGTCAGCTGCCGGCCTAATTTCATCCGCGCCGTCCGCTGCGGAGATAGTCCGGCCGTCCTCGAGCTCAAGAAAAGGAACGAAGCACGGGTAGATCTTCTCGACGGGCACAGCGAAACCGGGAAACCCATGAGGTGCGGGTTCATAGTCAGAAGTTGCAGCCTTAGGGCCGGTCACGAACGGCAGGGCAAAACGGATATCTCCATGGCGAACGACCCAAACTCCAAATTTGCGACCGGGGCCGTTTCGGAAATACTCGAAGCGTTCCACGTCGGGAAAGCTTAATTGGGAGGGAAAGTTTTTGACGCCTTCCTTCTCCAGCGCTTTCATGAACATCTGATGCGCCCCAATCACCTTTCCGAAAAAAGTTGTGGTTTGTTGCCACTCGCGTTCTCTAGTGATGTAGCTGTAATCGCCTCTTCCAAATACAAAGATGGACAACAAGTGTGTCTTGTCGCTGAAATCCTTTCGCAGCCACAACCATGCGGCGAAATACGCGGACGCGAGATCGGAAAGCGGAGCGGGCCGAAACTCCGGGTGCTTTCCGAGAAATGCAGCTATTTCCAGCGTGTCCATGTAACTGATCGCGCCAAGACTTCGGCCCCAGGAATAACCGTAGCCGTCCGGGGAGAGCAAATCCCACCAAAGTTTCATTTGTTCCTTGAGCGAGGGCGCGACGGCCTTCATCAGATCGCCACGATCGGCAAGTTCCGCAGCGTCGTAAAGCGCTCGGGCGTACTCGTTCGAATAGCGGTCGTACCGGCCCGCCGGCAGAGCATCGTCGGCAAAGAGCGCTCCGCCGGTGAATTGCTTTGCGGCCTGATTCAGCAAGTCATCCAGAGAGGCCCGATCCTTGTTCAGTCCGAGTTCGTAATCAATCGCCGCGATTCGCGCCGCGACGCCGAAGTAATTTTCGGGAAGATGGATAAGCGTGTGAGACCTTGCATCATAAAATCGGCTCGGATCAAGCAAAGCGGTGTATGTGGCACGCTCTTCCGAAGACAAACTCTGCCACAAGGCATTGTGGTTCAGGTCTCTCCCGAAACTTTCCAGGGCCATCGCTGCGTAGAGTTGGCCCCAGGTTTTTCCTCCATGGTTCAATTCGATTTGAGCCATTTTTTCGATCATGAGCGGGACATCATGGCCCGCAATCGTCCTCGTCCCCGCAAACTCAGAATAAGCACCGAGGGCTCGCATGAACGTCCCCCAGGAAAATTCTCCAGTTGTCAGTGCGCCCACCACGTTGTCTGGGGGAGGGTCGAGAGTCTTGATATCGGAAACGTGGGCCGTCATCTCCGTCTGGAGAAATTGCCGGATTTGCTGATCGAGTTCGGAGGTCTGGATTTGAGGCGAGGCAGCCGGCGTTTGCGCGCGCGAATCACAGTTCGCACAGAGAAGACCTGCGAGAATTAGTCCGAGCCTTTTTGCCGCCGCGAGGATTGTTTTTCGCATCGTGAAGTCGATCAACTGCTCGTGAATGAGCCGCCCGGTCTGCTGCAGAAGCCTCTTGAGCAGATAACCCAACAAAAGCATCTCAACGGATGTAGTCCTCTCTACACGGCGTGAACACATCGATTACCAGAGAATCTTCCATCGCGGATGCGCCATGTTCCACGCCGCCGCGCACAACAAAGGTGTCACCTGTTCGAACGTCGGCAGTCTTTCCTTGGCACGTGACTTTGAGGTGCCCATGCACGACATACACGATTTGCTCGTGCGGGTGGCTGTGCACCATTCCCACCCAGCCTTTTACCATTTCATGCTCAGCAAGAAATAATTTGTCGTTGAAGGCCAGCACACGGCGTTTCAGCCCGCTCTCCGGTGATGACTCTTTGCCATCGTCGTGCGCTACCACTACGAAGTCAGGAAAGCTCTTCGTTTGCGTTTCCATTCGCATTCTCCAATTCAATCGGACTTACGAAGATTCCGGCTGGAGCGCTGTTTCGCTTTCTCTCCCGAACAAAGTTTTCCTCAGCGTGCCAGCCAACCTCCGTCCACTGCAAGAACGTGTCCGTGTACATAGTCACAGGCGGAGGAGCATAGGAATATTGCCGCACCTGTGATATCTCCCGGCTCGCCCCACCGGCCTGCTGGAATCCGATTCAATATCTGGCGGCTGCGGACCCGATCGTTTCGCAGTCCGGCCGTATTGTCCGTCGCCATATATCCTGGCGCAATCGCGTTCACGTTGATCCCTCTGGCAGCCCATTCATTTGCAAGTGCTTTCGTCAGCTGAACGACACCACCCTTCGCCGCTGCGTACGCCGGCACCAGGATTCCGCCTTGAAAGGAAAGAAGGGAAGCGATGTTTAGAATTTTGCCTCCCGTACCTCTTTCAAGCATGTGCCGCCCAGCCAGCTGCGACAATTGGAAGACCGACGTCAGATTTACGGCAATAAGTTCGTTCCAGAATTCCATGCTGTAATCCGCAGCTGGAGCCCTTCGAGTCATCCCTGCATTGTTCACAAGAATATCGATGGAACCAAATTCCGAAATGGTTTTATCGATCAGGCCAGAACGCGCGTTCGAACCCGAAAAATCCGCAGAAATGTAAAATGTCTTACGCCCCGCCGAGCGAATCTCATCGCAGGAAGGTCCAGGGTTCGGATCGCGCCCATGGCAGCCAACGTTTGCGCCAGCCTTTGCCAAGGCCACGGCAATGGCGGCGCCAAGCCCTCGGTGCGAGCCCGTCACAAGGGCATTCTTGCCGTTCAAGGAAAACGCTTCCAGGTTCATGGAGCCACTTTTGTAAAACTCCGCTCAGGCGCGAACTCTGGGCTCAAGCTGCGTATGGAAATTTTCGCCACTAGCTGCGCATCTGTACTCATCGTCGGACGCGATCAGCTACTTTCGGCCCACTTCCAGTCCGGAGCCGCCCTGTTGAAAGCCCGGCTGAATATTCACGACACCAAACTGCCGGTCCTCGACTTCGCGATGAGCAGCCATCGCCCAGAGAAAAGCAATTCGATGGCCGGGAACGGAAACGTTGGGGTGATACCCGCTCGGCATCAACACCGCGTCGCCGTCGCGCACCACGGTCACCAGTTCCGGATACTCGGTGTTGTTGTAAACCAGCTGAATCCCATAAGCGGGTTCTGGCATATCGAAGTACACATAAATTTCCTCGAGCATCTTCGCGTGCTCATGCGGCGGCCAACTCGTCCAATTGCCGGGATCCGAATGCGTAAATCCGGCCACGAGACGTCCTGCTTGGACATTCTTCGCAATCAGCATATTCAACTGCCTCGAAGATCCCGGCCCGCCTGCGCTGAACTTCATTCCAGGATCTTGAGAAGTCTCCGCGTAGCGCACCACGCTTAGCGGATACAGTTTTTCCACATCGGAAGAAAATTCGGCGATGTCCGTCTGGCTCTCAGTGGATACGTCGATCTTCGAGTCTCTCGGGATGTAAATGGCATCGTAACTGCTAAGCTCAAACTCTTTTCCATCGGTTCTCACCGTCGCCGTGCCGGACAGGAGAATCAGCCCGGTTTCACGGTTTCCATTGCCGAACGATACGTTCGAAGTTGAGGGATCTAGACGAATCCTCCCGTACGCCAAATGCCGCATCGTGCTGTTCTCGGGTGTGACTGAGATGTGGCGTCCCACTTTGGCATTCGTATTCCGAAATACCATCTTCTCCAAAGGACTTGCAGTATTGGTGTTCATAGTTCCCTTAAACACTCATCGTGTTTCCTCGACTAGCTTGACCCAAACAAATTTGCATTCGGCTCCGGGTTGGACATTTCATGCAGCCCGGCAACCGGATTCACTGAACCCAGCTGTCCATGATGCCGGAAGATCGCTGCCAGCAACAGGGTCCACCATCAGAAGGTAAGACGAGCACCCAGCTGAAGTTGGCGCATGGCGCTCGCTGAGGTGATTACTCCGAATGTGGCGGTGCCGACAGTGGCGCCCGGTGGGTTCAGGCTGACCACGTTGAAAACGTTATAGGCGTCGGCGCGCAATTGCAGTTTCAAGTGCTCCTTGAAAGCAAAGTCGCGAGAGATCGCGAGATCCACGTCTTTAAACGTTGGACCACGGAGCATATTGCGCCCAGAGTTTCCATTAACGGCGATGCCGTTCACCAGATTTGCGGGATTCTGCGAGAACGCAGTGATATTAAACCACTCGGCCGTGGTGCGATTGCTCAAGACCGGGTTCTGCCCAGGCACAAGTTCGGCTCGCTCAGCGGAGCTATTGCCGCTCAGGTTGGCGTCTTTGCCATTAAGAACGGTAAAGGGTAAGCCGCTATGGATGTTGATGATTGGGGAGATTGTCCAACCATTTGCGATTCCGCGCGCCACGAAACGGTTCCCATGGTAGTAATCCAACTGCCACACTAGCGCGGTCACGAATTGATGGCGAAGATCGAAATCCGCCGGGCCGCGTTCCAGGCCCAGGTTGGTCATGTCCTGCGCGCCGCCCTGAGTGGTGTTGTTGTCGAGTTGGACGCTGTCAAAAGTGTGGCTAAAGGTGTAGAAGCCATACAGCATCAGACCATGCGTCATTCTTAGTTGGGCCGTTGCCTGTAGGCCATTGTAGGAGGCGGTTTGATTGGATTGCACAAGCAGGACGGTGCCAAACGGGCTTCCCGGGGCCGTGCAAGTGGCGACGGCCGTATTGTCGATCGGTCGGCGTGCCACGATATTCCCGCCGGTGCTGGTCGCGCAAGCGGGCGCGAGAGCGCCGGTCGCGGGAGCGTTGATGTCCTGTGCGAAGGGCAAATCGTGGGCAAGATTGCCCACGTAGGCCGCAGACACGCTGAAATTCGAGGTGACTTGCCGCTGGACGGAAAAATTCAACTGATAGCTATACGGCCATTGGAAATTCTTCGCGAAGCCGAAAAACGGCCCTCCAGGAGTGAGGAACTGCGGCGGAACAAACGGAAACGGATCAATGCCACTTACCCCGGTGCCGCTCCCGGAGGCACAAGTTACGGTCGGACCGAGCGGAGTGCCCGAGGCATTTTTCGCCACCAGCTTATTGTAAGGGCAGGAGAGCGTCGCTCCCTGCGGCACGGCGGTCAAGCCGGAACCTGTAACTTGTTGTGTGACGTTAGTGAAAGAGAAGCGCACGGCAGAAGGCTCGAAATTGGTGACCGTGTTCCATTCGTTGCCTGAAACGCTGCCGTAAAACACTCCGGCACCGGCTCGGATCGAAGTTTTACCGTCACCAAATGGGTCCCATGCAAATCCAACTCTGGGTGAAACATGATGCCACCGCACAGGGACGATGCCGCGCGTAATACCCTCATCGCCAACGAACAAACCGCCCTTCGGGGCCGCCGGGATCGCCGTCGATTGTTCCCCCATCTGGAAACTTGTCCCTCGATTCAAGGGATCCGTGGGCGGAGTCTGAATATCCCAGCGCACGCCAAGGTTGAGAGTCAGGCGCGGGAAGATTCGAAAATTGTCCTGGAGGAAAAGTCCCGTGCTCCAATTGTTGGTGTAGCCGGTCACCGGGGCGTCCTGAGAGACAGACGTCGGCAGACCCATCACGAAATTCGCGAGCGCAGGAACCGCAATCGTTTTGCCCGACACGGCATCCTTTATGTTCGTACCATTGAAGCCAAACACGCCGTAATTGTTCAACAAGGTTTGCTGAATGTCTTTATCGAGAGTTTCATCACCCCCAAAAGAAATCGAATGTCGGCCATGGGTATAACTGACCATGTCCCGCACGGAATAGAAATTTGAACCGGCGACGGGCCCGGCGATGGCGCTCGCTGCTGTAAAGAAGCCCGTCACGGAGATCTGTGGCAGCGAATGCGGTCCTTGGACAGTGAATTCCGAGCCAAGATCGCCCAGCGATGTGCCAGGCAGGTTTAATCGTCCAGCGAAGTTGCGCGTGTAGCCAAGCCAAAACTGGTTTGTCAGATTGGACTTGGCAGTCCAAGTATCGCTCACATTCACATTTTGCTGGCGCCAGGTGAATTGCTGCACGTCCCATGGGACGTTGCCGTTGGGCTGACCGGTGGTGGAATTCAGGGGAGGAACCTGATTGTTTCCGCTCGTGTAGAAGTAGCTTCCGCTCAGGCGTTGGTTTCTGGTCAGAGTGTGATCCACCTTGATCAGAAACTCATCCGTGTTGTACGGACTCCGGGCCACCGCCTGGAAGGCGCCAGTGCCCGCCGTGGGAATATTTGGAAAAACGCTTGAAGTAAGCAGTTTCTGAGCGACGGGATCCAGCAACGAACCGCAGATTATCGTCGGAGAACCACAGGTGTACTGGCTCGGCAAGGAGCCGCCTTTTAGAAGGGCGGCCATATTCCCTCCCGCCTCCGCCGCTGTTGGCAACGTCGCGCCGGTGAACAAGAAGCTGCTGAGCTGGCGCAGGCCCTCGTAGGAGCCGAAGACGAAGGTCTTGTCCTTTCTCAGCGGGCCCCCGAGAGCCCCACCGAATTGCTGCCGTCGCAGAGGCGGAGTTCCAAGGGTCGAGTCCCAAGGAGCGGCGTTCAGGGCGTCGGTCCGCCAGTAGTCGAATAACCCGCCGTGATAATTGTTCGTGCCGGTTTTTGTAAGCACGGTGATGACGCCTGCGGACATTTTGCCGTACTCCGCATTGTAGTTGTTCGTTTCGACGCGGTATTCCTGTATCGCGTCCGGATTCGGAAGAATGTTGCCCGTGTTCCGCAACCCGGTCATGTTGATTCCGCCGTCGAGGTAATAGCTCACCGACCCTGCTCCGCCATCCACGCCGCCATTTATGAAGGTTCGCTGCTCTGGGTATCCGAGGGTTATCACTGGATTCGGCTGGCCCGGATTGAAGCTGCTGTTCTGAACGCCTGGTGTGAGCTCCAGCAATTCATACGCGTTGCGATTCACGAGCGGCAGGTTAACGACTTCTTGATTCTCGATCGTGCGCCCGATTTCCGGGCTGGTAGTGTCTATCAGCGGGACGCTCTCGGAGATTGTTACTGTCTGGTTGATGTCACCCAACTGCAGCACCGCGTCTACACGGGCGGCAACATTCACTTCCAATACGACACCTGCTCGCACGAATCTCTTGAATGACGGGGCCGTGATCTCCACCTTGTAATTGCCAACAGGAAGGAATTCGATGCTGTACTCGCCTTCGGCGTTCGTTTGCGCCGTTCGCGAGAGGTTTGTATCCGTGTTTATTACCGCCGCTTGAGCGCCGGCGATCGTTCCGCCGTTCGCATCGCTCACTCGGCCATAGATCATGGTCGTGGTGAGTTGCGCCCTCACTACATTGGGAAACAACACGGCTACCAAACAGAAAACCACCGCCATCCAGAATCTTCCACGCATCGGCTTCTCCTATCTTTGCGCAGCGCACCTCTGCGCGCCTTGATTACTGGTCCTCCCAGGATGCGGTGCACCTGCTCCGCCTCGCCGCAGCAGGGCGTACCACATTATGAGACTGCATCCCACTCTCAAAAAACCCGCAAAAATTCCCGGCTTTCGCCGGGTCCTTCACTCCCCTTAATTGGCCGCGCCCTGCACCAACTCCACTCGAGCCCCCTGATACCCCAGTTCGGCGGATAGTTTCCCTGCCGCTTCCATGAGCGCTCTCCCGATCTCTGGAACCCTCTCTTTGGTGATCCGGAACGCCGGCCCAGAGATGCTCATGGCCGCCGCCAGCTTTCCGCTATGCGAACGTACAGCCGCGCCCACGCACCGTAGTCCCTCCTCCTTCTCTTCGTCGTCGATCGCGTAGCCCCGCGCCCGAACTGCTTTCAATTCAGCTTTTAGCGCGCTCGCCGTGGTGATTGTGTTTGCCGTGACCAACTTTAATCCCCAGCGCCGCACGATCTTGCTCACTTCCGTGTCCGGAAGTTCTGCAAGCATGGCCTTGCCAACCGCCGTGCAATACGCAGGGGCGCGGCTGCCCACCGTACAGGCTGTCCGCACGCTGCGCTGCGATTCAACCTTCTCCACGTAAAAAACCTGCCCCTCGTCCAGAATGCAAAAGAACACCGTCTCGCCAAATTCGTCTTGCAGACGGTCCAAATAGGGGCGAGCCCGCCCTCGCAGATCAAGCCCATCAATCGCTCGAGAACCCAACTCGTAAAGCCTTAGTCCCAAACGATAACGCCCCGTGTCCGGGTTCTTGACCACTAACCGGTGCTGCTCCAAGACCATCATTAGCCGGTGCACGGTGCTTTTGTGGAGTTTCAGAGCAGGGCACAGTTCCGCAAGGCTGCAATCGCTGGTGCTCTGAGCCAATATCGCCAAGGCTGCCAGAGCGCGGTCGAGAACTTGCACCTTGTAGGGTGATTCCGTTGTCTTAGATTGTGGCACGCGTGCCATATTATGGAATCCGGTCCTATTGTCAAGCAAAAAAAACAATAGGTAACATCGAACATCCTGCTGGCGTTTCCTATCGGTGCCTCAACACGTGATGGTGATCGCAAGTGTGGCTACGTGCTTGATTGCACCGGAGCGCTTCGCGGATGCGGGAATGGAGACCGACCTAGTTCCAACTGGGGGCCCGGATTTCCCCACTCCCTCCATTCCAAGAAGTTAGCCATCATGACGCCACGATAAGGATTAGCAAGCCAAGAGCTCGCTTCAATTCTGCCGTCCGCCACGGGCAATCAGGTACAGGATAAATCTCTGAGCATCTGCGCGATTTAGCTGGCACTCAGCCAATCCTACTTCTTTCCCAAATCTTTCCCACGTACTTTCATAGCTATCGTGTTGGCGATACCAGGCGACCCCATTTGTCTATCTCGCAGGCACACTTCGCGCAGGTCCAGCCACCCCAGAGCGCTTGCCTCCGGGATTTCGGTTGCCGCGCTTGCGGCGTCGGAGAACCGCAAGCGGGGCAATTCACAGGCTCCAAATTGATGCCCCAGCGATTCTTTCTAAGCGTGCCAACAGCCACCAACAGAATGCCGAGGAGGATGACCGAGGCCATGGCAATGAAAACTACATTCATTATGCGGTCGGGAATCATTGCGTCTATCAGAATGTCTAACAGCACACCAACCACGAAAGTGACCAGAATAGCTTTAGCGTATCTCATACATCCTTCACGATTAATTATGCTCCATCACGGCAAGCGATTTGAAGCGCGGAGGGAATCGCCAAACTCCACGAATTGACCATCGTCTAATGAATTGGACGATCAAACTGTAAGGCTTGATGATTGAATTGCCCCCACAGTTCGTCAACCCCCCAAAAGCTGCCCCAAAAGGCGGAGTTTTGCACATGAGTTGTACGCCCGAAGTTGAGGCACAAACGTGGCAGGGCTAATCACGAGACTCCCAATTGGGACTCTATGGCGTGAAAACGGATACCTCTACCTAGAAGTGCTTGTCAGTTTGCCGCAGCATTCAGGGCGCTGAGGCAGTTCGGAGCTATTCCAGCCGCCGCCGAGCGCTTGGACCAATGTCACCGCATCTACCATGCGGCGGCCGAGAATATTCACCGCAGTGACTTCGTCGGAGAGCGCCGCGCTCTGAGCGGTGGTCACCTCAAGGTAGCTCGTTACCCCACCTGCATAACGAGTGTTGGCAAGTTCGAGGTATTTTTCGGCCGCAGCTACAGCTGTGTTCTGTACCTGAGCTTCGTGCTCTAGAATCCGAAGCGCCGCGACGTTGTCCTCGACTTGTTGAAAGCCGGTCAGCACCGTTTGGCGATAGTTGGCGACCGTTTGATCGTATGCAGCGATGGCCTGGTCTGACGCAGCCCGACGCCTTCCGACGTCGAAGACGGTGATGAGCGCCGACGGACCAGCTGACCACAGAATACTCGGGCCGGAGAGCAATGTTGTGATGGCGCTACTTTCAAATCCCCCAGTCGCCCCCAGGCTGATGTTGGGATAGTAGGCCGCCTTGGCCACTCCGATCTGCGCGTTCGCGGCGGCCATTTGGCGTTCCGCAGCTGCGATGTCGGGCCGCCGCTCGAGCAACTCCGAGGGCAGACCCACAGGAATCGGCGGGGGAGGCATGGTCAGAGGAAGAGGAGGGAGACTGAACGATGCGGGGGGCTTTCCGACAAGAACCGCTACTGCGTGCTCGTACTGGGCGCGAGCGACTCCGACGTCGACTGCCTGCGCGCGAGTTGTCTCAAGTTGCGTCCTGGCTTGCTCAACCTCCAGATCGGAAGCAAGCCCTCCTGCAAACCTGTTCTCGATTAATTGCAATGCCTGTTCATACTGTGTAACGGTCGAGTTCAAAAGCTGCTCCTCGGCATCAAGCGTGCGAGCTTGGAAGTAGTCCAAGGCTAACTGAGCATGCATAGACAGGTTCACCGCTGCCAAGTCGGCTGCGCTGGCTTGCGCCTGGTCGCGATACGACTCAACGGTGCGGCGTACGCGTCCCCAGAGGTCGATCTGGTAAGACAACTCGAAAGGAATCTGAAAGTCGTTGTAGGTAATGCCATTGGCGACGACACTGGCAGGTCGGTGGTTCGAGATTCGGTTTCGTGTTGCACTTGCGCCCGCGGTGATCGTTGGAAAAAAATCGGCCCGCTGGTAGCGGAGCTGTGCGCGAGCCTGGGTGTATTGGGCCTCGGCCGCCTTCAGGTTTTGGTTGGAGACGTTGACTTGAGCTTCAAGGGTATTGAGTTGAGAATCCTGAAAAATCTCCCACCAGTTGCCGTCAAGATTTTGGTCATTCGGTTGGGCAGGTTTCCAATCGCCGACTTCTTTATAGACTGGCGGAACTTGTGCTGCCGGGCGCTGATATTTCGGTCCAACGGTGCATCCGGCGAACAACAGCATGGTCAGGAGACTGATGCTGCCCGCCATGCGCATCGAGATTCGGGTGTTTGTACAATGGCGGCGAAGGAAGCTCATTGCACCCCTCCTGCGGCGGTTACTTGGGCGACCTGCACTTTTTCACCATTCACCACCGAATCCGGAGGGCTCACAATGACGGACTCGTTGCCCTGCAGGCCTGAAATGATTTCGATCGTGTCACCGAAGTCGCGGCCGGGCGTTATCGGAAGTAACTGCGCTTTGTTGTCCTTAACAACAGCGACGCGAAGACCTTCCTTGCGAAACAGGAGCGTGTCGACTGGCAAAATGTAGGTAGTGATCGCTCCCGGAACTTTGAAATGGACTTCCGCATAGGAGCCGGAAAGCAATTTACCGGTCGGATTGGTGACGTCAACCTCTGCCAGGAGGGTGCGCGTCTCGAAGTTAATGGCCTCGGAAGTGCGCACGAGTTTGCCGGCGAATGTTTTCCCTGGAAACTCCGACAAGGTCAGCTCCGCGGTCAGGCCGGAAGTGGTGGCCTGCGAATATTCTTCCGGGACATTGACATAAACGCGCAGGCGGTCCACCTGAGAGAGATGGAACAGATCGGTCTTGACGCCGCCACTGCTGCCAGAGTCGACCAGAGCGCCGACATCCGTGTTACGAGCGGTAATAATTCCGTCGAAGGGGGCGTAGATCTTCTCGAAGGATTGAAGGGCCTCTAGTTGCTTCACATTGGCCTGGTCGGCGTCCACGATAGATTTATTGGCGTTGTACGTACCGACGGCATTGTCCACGTCTTGCTGAGACACAGCATTGCTTTTGAGCAGGCCTTGGTAACGGTTCTTTGTAATCTCTGCGAGTCTCAGATTGGCCTCGGCGGTGGAAAGATTACTGCGCGACTGTCCCAGTTGCTGATCGACCTCGGGTGTGGCAATCACGGCCAGAAGCTGCCCTTTCTTCACGTGCGCTCCGATATCAAAATACCAAGCCTGCAAATAGCCGTTGGTGCGAGAAAAAATAGGAGCAGTGACATAGGGTTGTACGTTTCCTGGCAAAACGATTTCCTGCGACGGCGCTGCGCGCTGAGGCGAGACAACGGAGATGGTTGGCACCGCCATGTCCGCGGTTTCGGTGCGCAGAGCGGCACTGGTGTGCACGCGCTGAAGAATCCCGGAGACCAATAGCCCAGCGAAGGCGGCGATAATTACGACGGCAGTGAGCCAGCCCCGTCGGGGTCGGCGCTGCGCGCCGGCGATCGGTGGCGACTGCGGTTCTTGTGTGGATATCTGTGCATTTGATTGTGATTGCATTGACATTACCCCTTCAAATTCCATTTCAGAAAATCCTCCTATGCTTGAGTGCTGGTTTCCGCGGGCCGGCTCCTGAGTCCGTGTAGAACGCTGAAGAGAGTCGGGACGAAGAGCAGCGTGGATACGGTGGCGAATAAAAGGCCGCCGATGACCGCACGGCCCAGAGGAGCGTTTTGTTCGCCTCCATCTCCGAGCCCCAGGGCCATAGGCAACATGCCGATGATCATGGCCAGAGCTGTCATCAGCACTGGGCGGAAGCGCGTGAATCCGGACTCAAGAGCGGCGGCGATGGGATCTTTCCCCTCGGCCATCTGTTCTGCCGCAAAACTCACGACCAAGATGCTGTTGGCGGTGGCTACGCCCATGCACATGATGGTGCCCGTGAGTGCCGGCACGCTCAGAGTGGTGTGAGTCACGAACAGAAACCACGCGATTCCAGCGAGTGCGGCCGGCAGCGCGCAAATGATGATGAAAGGATCCAGCCAAGACTGAAAGTTGACGACAATCAGGAGGTACACAAGAAGCACGGCAAAAAACAATCCTGTTAAAAGGCCGACATAAGAGGAATGCATCGTCTGCGCTTGACCTCGCAGGACGACTTGCGAGCCACGCGGGAGTTGGTTGCGAGTTTGGTCGAGAATGCGCGTGATGTCCTTCGAGACGCCTCCCAAGTCGCGTCCTTGCACGGCACCGTAGATATCGATAGCGGGTTGGATGTTGTAGTGAGAAACCACGGCCGTTCCGCTGCCGCGTTGAACGGAAGCGAAGCTCGCAAGAAGGGACGGCGGCGCGTTCGGAGTGGGCCCGGTGATCGGCATGTTGGCCAGATCCTGGAGCGAAGCGACGCGGTATTGCGGGGTCTGAGTAGAAACCTGATAGCTAACCCGATTCTTCGGGTCGAGCCAGTAGGTTGGCGACGTCTGAAAGCTGCCGCCCAGCGAAATCAGCACGTTTTGCGCGATCGCCTGGGTGTTGAAGCCGACCTCCTGGGCCTTCGTGCGGTCGACGGAGAGATGCATATAGGGTTGGTCAAATGGCTGCTGAATTCGCGCATCAGCTATTCCGGACACGTATCTGACTTGGTTGAGTAACGAGTTCGCGTAAACCTGATTGCCCGCCAAATCATTGCCGAGGATTTGAATGTCGATGGGAGCCGGCAAACCGAAGTTCAGAATTTGGCTAACCATGTCGGAGGGCAGGAAAGAAAAGGTCACGCCTGGAAATTGCTTGGCTAGGCTAATGCGGAGGTCGTGAACATACTGAGCCGTTTTGTGGTGGTTGATCGTGAAAGTTACAAGAATATCGGCGTCCGCGGAGCCTACGGTTCCCGTGTTGTTATAGGACGTATTGATGCCGCTGTAGGGGAGCCCAATATTGTCAATTACGTTGGAGATCTCTCCTGGCGGGAGCTGCTGTTTGATAGATCGCTCGACGAGATCGCAGAGACGGGCGGTCTCCTCGATGCGGGTCCCGGTTGGAGCTCGGAGGTGAAGATTGAACGAGCCACTGTCGATACTTGGGAAGAAGTCTTGACCCAGCCAGGGAACAATCAGGGCCAAGGAGCCGAGGCAGGCGGCGAAGAATGCGGTAAGGAAAGCGCGACGGTGATGAAGGCAGCGCTCGAGCAACCCGTGATAGTACTCTCGGAAACGCTCGAAAGCCTCTTCAAAGCGAACCTGCAGACGGACGAAGGGATTGCGGGAAGCTGCGGTGTGCGCCGCGTCGTGCTCGTGGCCGCGCAAGAGATATTTCGCCATGGTGGGAACCACCGTACGCGAGAGTAGATAGGAGGCCAGCATGGCAAACACGACGGCTTCACCCAGCGGCACAAACAAATATCGCGCGACGCCCGTGAGGAGGAACATCGGAACGAAGACGATGCAAATCGCAAGAGTGGCAACAAACGCCGGGACAGCGATCTGTTGAGCGCCATCGAGGATGGCGTGTTCGACTTCCTTCCCCAGGGCGATGTTGCGGTTGATGTTTTCGATCTCGACGGTCGCGTCGTCCACCAGGATGCCGACGGCGAGAGCGAGTCCTCCGAGTGTCATGATGTTGATGGTTTCGCCGAGCGCGCTCAAAGTGATGATGGAGGTCAGAATGGCGAGCGGAATTGAAACAGCGATGATGACCGTGCTTCGCCAGCTACCGAGGAAGATGAGAATCATCAGCCCCGTGAGGCAGGCGGCAATGCTCGCTTCTTTCACCACGCCCAGAATGGCGCCTTTGACGAAGATGGACTGGTCGGCGAGCGGTTTAATGTCCAACGCAGGCGGCACAGTCTGCTTGATCTGCGGCAAAAGAGCCTTAATCCCCGCGATGATGTTTAGTGTCGACGCATTGCCGTTTTTCTGGACCGTCAAGAGAGTAGCTCGCTGCCCGTTCACTCGGACGATGTTGGTTTGCGGTGGAAAGCCGTCGCGCACCCAAGCGACATCACCGATGTAAGTGGTTGTGGTGCCGATCGTCTTGATAGGAATGCGGTTAAGCTGCTCGATCGTTTGGGGAGCCGCATTCGAGATGTCGACGTTGTATTCCTTGGAACCGATCTTGGACGTCCCCGTTGGCAGAATCAGATTCTGGGCGCTAATGGCGGTGACAACATCGAGAGCGGAAAGACCTTTGGACTGCAAGGCTGCAGTGTTTAGGTCCACTTGAACTTGGCGCTGCTTACCGCCATAAGGATATGGCACCGCTGCTCCCTCGACGGTGACCAGCCGAGGGCGAATGAAATTGAGGCCATAGTCGTTCAGTTGCTGCTCCGCGATGCCTTTGCCGGAAAGCGCGAGCTGGAGGATGGGGACGGTCGAGGCGCTGTAGGTAATGATCAATGGGGGAGTAGTGCCGACGGGCAGCTGCCGGAGTTGTGTTTGGGAATTTGCAGTGATCTGGGCGATGGCCTTGTCGATGCTGACCGAGGGTTGGAAGAAAACTTTCACCACGGCGATGCCATAAAGAGATTGCGACTCAATGTGCGCGATGTTATCCACGGTAGTGGTGAGATTGCGCTCGGTGATAGAGACGATCCGGTCGGAGATATCCTGCGGGTCGAGTCCGTTATAGTTCCAAATAATGCTGACGACGGGGATGTCGATATTCGGAAAGATGTCGGTGGGGGTTCGAACGATCGCGAGACCCCCAAAGATAAAAATCAGAATAGCGAGTACCACGAACGTGTATGGCCGCTTTAGTGCTAGTCTTACAATCCACATGAGTCACCCCAAATCGTTTCACCGCTGCGCGGTACTGAGTAAGTTGACGAACCTATGACCTATGCTTCGGAGTTCTTGCATCCAGGGTTGAGATCAGTTGCCGGGCTGCCGGGGGCACCAGGACTTTTCCCGACAGAACGATGTCCCTCGCAGGAATCTTCCTGCCGTAAACGCGTGTGTTGTCGCCATTGTCCGGACGGATTGTGGAGCCCTCGAGAGAGACGCCAGCGAACAAGCCGCGCGCCCTCGAGTAGCTCAAAATTTCGGAACGCAGGGTCGCGTCCGTTTCGGCGGACGAATCGCGGCCGACGGGGCCCGCAGCGACCGAAGCGTCCCCTCCGAGCTTGACCTTGCTAGCGAGAATGCCCCTTGCGCCACTCTCATTCATAACGAGCAAGACAAAATCCGTAGCTTGTCCGCCGGGCTGAAGGCCGAAGCTGCCGCCTTCAAGAGCCATCATCGTGGGAGCGCCCCAGGGTCCCCGGAAGTCTTCGCCCTTGCGGCAGGACATAGCGCCCCGCCCATAGCTTCCACCAACGATGAATGCAGCTTTTAGGACGGAGGGGAAGACAATGACACAATCAGCTTTGTCGAGCAGGTCCTGCGGAACGTTGTCAGGAACGTCGAGAACCTCTTTCAAGACCGTTCCACAATTCTTCAATCGGTCGTCATCCTTAGCTTGATCCGCTGCGCTCGCCACCTCAGCAAAGAGCGGTGCTACAACAAAAAGAATGCAGGTCAGACAGGTCAATAGTTTTCGCATGTGATTTCCCTTAAGCAGTTTTTCTTGCCTCGCATATTAGGATTGCAGCTCGGATGCCAGGTTGAGGAGTGAACGAAAGATTCGGTAAGTGGTTGAAAACAAGGACGTTTAAGAAGATGAGGGGAGAGAATTAAGCGCGAGGGCAAAGGAGCAAGCGTCCAGCGCATTGGATGATTGCCAACACGCTGACAACGTTTGTTCCAGGATGGAAAGCAACTTCCGAGGGACGAGCGAGGACGTGGGGCATCTGCCCCAGCTTGGGGTCACACTGGTGTCACAACGGTCTTTATTGTGGGATGTTCTGCGAACTTACTTTCTGTAAGCCGTCGAAATTACATTTAACGACGAGAAGGGTGACATCATCGTCGAACTTATCGCCGCAAAAATCCGCCGCGCTGTTATAGATATTGGTCATGAGTTCCTCGGCGGACAGTGAAGAACCGCGCCGCACGCTTGCGGAAAGGCGTTCCATGCCGAATTCTTCGCCAGACCGGTTCTCTGCCTCCGTGACGCCATCGGTATAGAAAACCAACACATCGCCGGCCAAAAGCTCGACAGAGGCCAGTTCACACATTTCCTCTGGAGATAATCCGATAGGTGGACAAGACGAATTCAGGTGCGTAAGCGTGCCGGCGCTTGGTCGAAACAAAAGCGCGGGATTGTGGCCACAGTTCACATATTGGATTATCCGTTTGCGCGTGTCGATTTCCGCAAGCAGCAAGGTTACGTACCGTTCGTCGTCGGACACGGCGTGGATTCCCGTATTCAATCGCTCGACTTGATCGAGCATGTTTCGATCGTGGTTCGCTTCAAGCCGCAGGGCTGCCGCCGTCGCGGACATCAAAAGGGCGGCGGGAACACCTTTTCCGGATACGTCGGCAATCATGATCTGCGTGGTGTGCGCGTCGATGGGGAAATAGTCATAGTAATCGCCGCCCACGCCGCGCGCGGGGTGCATCATCCCGGCTATTTCGAGCCCGGGGATGGCTGGTTTGTCCGAGGGAAGAAACAAGCGCTGGACCTGCGCGGCCAGCTCTACGTCCTTGAGGAGGTCATCCCGCTGCTGCTGAACGGTCTTGGCAAGCGCTTCCCTCTGTGCCATATACCGCTCGATGACAAACACAACAAAGGCAAAGCACAACATCGCGGAGAGATTGTGGAAGAGCCGAAGTCCCGGAATTATACCTCTCGGAGAGTAATAGTCATGGAACAAGACACAAACGACGATGAGGCCGTAGCTGACCCTTTTGCGCAGAAAAATTGCGCCGACGGCAATGGGAAGGATGTACAAGTAGACGAGCGAAATCGAAACAACGGCGTGGTCGGCATACGCGACAGCGCTAAGGGCCCCCAACACCAACGCAATGGGCAGCCAAGACGGCCCATTTAAGGCTACATCCTTCCGGAGAAGTGAGTGCAATAGAACCCTTTCGCGAAAATCGCGCGCTTTAGCGGGCATCAGAGATTGAGTCGTGGTACTCATTTCGGATCCGCATCAACAAAACAGCTACACGTTGAGGCGAGTTCAGAGATCAAACTTATTTCGCCTTTCCTGGGCTTGGCACCATGTAGCCATCCGTAAGAGTCTTAAGGAAAGCGACAAGGGCATCTTCTTCCTGGTCCGTCAGTTTCAGGTTGCCGAGTTGCCTTTTATTGACGTTGGTCGAGTCTTCGGGCGCCGGCCAGCAGCTGATCTTCTCGCCGGGATCGCCTGGCTCGCATTTGGGTAAAACATCGCGCGTGTTATAGAAATGCACGACCTCTTTCAAGCTCTTGAAGTAACCGTTGTGCATGTAGGCTTTCACAAAGCTCGGCGTGGGACGCATGTCTACATTGCGCAAGGTAGGTACTTGGATTTTTGCTTCGAACTTCGGCGCGAGTTTGATCCACTCGGAATCGGGATTCAGTTGGCCGCTATCACTTTGCAGCGTCCGCAGGAAGGATCCGACTCCCGTATCGACGTACGCCGCTCCCGCCGGATTGGGACTGTAGCTGCGTTGGTCGGGCCGGCCCTCGTAGAAGTATTGCAATCCCGGATTTCTGGGGACGCCGAGATTACTTGCGGTAAAGTCCGTAAACAGGGGCTCTTCGCCAGGCCCGCCATCGCGATGGCACTCGTTGCATCGCGCCTTGCTGCGGAACAGCTCGTAGCCCAATTTTTCCTGCGGCGTGAATTGGTCTTTTCCTGCTTGCACGTGGTCGTACTTTGACGTGAAAGGACTGACCTCTGGTGAGAACTCGTATGCGGAAACGGCCAGCCCGAATTCGTCATAGACATGATCGGCGCGACCTCGGTCTGCTCCATTCAAGTGGACCGGGTGCTGATCATTCGCGGGTGGCGGACCTGGAGTCGTACAGATCTCTTCCACGTCGGCCGGCCAGTGAATGTTGAACGAGTCCGCCCCCCAGACGGTCTCAAAGAGCTTCCGATAGGGAGCGCTGGAAAGGCGGTACGCAACACAGGCCGAATCTGGCAAGCCCATTTCTACGGGATTCGTCGGCGGTCCCTGCGCTTGTTCGGCGCCAGGGCGATCTCGCCGCTCGCGCGCATATCCCAGAAATTACCGCCAACATAGTCGCCCTGGAGTGCGTTGTAGTGGAGCACCGGCGCGAAGGGCGCGTACATGTAGCTCTGCGGCTTTCGATTGCTGAAACGCGTTCTGACTGACCCCGGATACGACACGGTGGTCTCATTCAAAGATTGAATCGGCCCCGTGAATCCAGTCTCCGGCGTATGACAGAAACTGCAAGCTTCGTTCTGATTGACCGAGAGGCGCTTATCGAAGAGCAGTAACTTTCCCAGGGTGCGGACCTGTCCCTGGCGGTCGAGCGTGGTGTGTTCCATCTGGCTCAGAGTGTCGGCCTCAATCCGATCAATTTCGGCAACGACCCGCGCCACATCTTGATTGAGCGAGGGAGGCATCTGACCGCCGAGGTTGCTCGGAGATTTTGCTTCGCCGGAAATGGCTGCGCCAGGTTGCGGTTTGCTGGTTGCGGCGATCAAGACCGCGCCGAATGTTAGAAGACTACACAGCAGCACTGCCAGACTTCGATTACGCATGGTTTCGGCTCTCCCCCGCTAACGTTCACTCCGCCTTATGCCAGGTGGAATCCGGGTCATAGAGAGTCATCGCCTGTGCGAGCCTTGTTGTGTCAGGGCCAAGGTCCTTTTCGTAAATGGTTCCGGATTCGTCGACAATGAAAGTCATAACACCCGAGGACCGGTAATCGACGGGGTAGGCGACGAAGGCGAATCCTGCGCTCATCTTCCCATCGACGATAAAGTTTTTGGCTCCGCCCGGTGCATGCCGTCCTTGGCTGGTGAGTATCCGAAACATATAGCCATTGAACGGAACATGCTCGCCAACTTGGTCCTCTGGAAGATTCTGGCGCGCGTAAGCGATGAGAGGGTTGATCGGGCTATCGAACTCATCGCTAGCGCCGAACCAGTACAGACCATTGTGCTGGCCTTCATCGCTGACTAGTTTCTGGGCGAATTGATTAGGGAGATTAGCCGGCGGGCGCGCAAAATACTGTTTTTGGGCGTCGACCAACTCCCGCAATGAATCCATAGCCGCAAGTTCATTTTTGCCGATGCGGCGGAATACGATCTCGTCTTTGCCTGCAGGAGTGTCGAAATACCACGAGCCGTGGTTATTCTCCAGGGGAATTGGAAACGGCCAGTTTTCGGCGCCGACAATTAGGATTACTGCCCCGTCCGCCTCTGTGACAAACCGATGCATCTCCTGGTATTTGACGGCGAAGCCGACGCGAGCAGTCATGTCTTCCTGAGGGTCGCCGGACGAGAGGACATCTTTTCCGGCTGGTCCGAGGATGCTCATGGGAGCTTGATCGTCCTGTGCTTCCATTGCGTCATAGAGAGCGCGACCGGCGTCTTCGGCGGAGGCGAAAGTGCGCTGCCCCGGCTCTTGGGCGAAGATAGGTGCCGACAAGCACACCAAACTAAGTACGAATAGGACAGACACTCCAAATCGAAAACAGTTCTTGCGCTTAAGTTGGACAAAAATCGAAATCGTATGCAGCATGGTATTCCTCTCCATTTTTGAATTCTCGATAAGCTCTACCGGCTTGCACATGTGATTACCGATGGCGTCCGCCACCGCCTCCATGGAAACCTGCCCCATGCGAACCACCTCCAAAACTTGACCGTCCGCGAGAAGAGAAATGGTGGACATTGCCGCCGTGATCAAACCCGCTGAAAGCACCAGACCGTGTTCCTGGCTGGGGGTGAAAAGACGAGTGCCCGCTTCCATGGAAGGCATTCCCGTGGCTGGAATTGCCGTGGCTAAAGTTGCGGCGGTTGAAGTTGTTGCGGGTGACCTTGTTGCGATTAATGATCGTACGGCTGTGGGAGATGTAAGTGTTGTGGTTATAGATCACTGACCGGCCGTGCCAGTCGTAGCCCCAGTGATGCCAGCCCCATCCAAATCCCCCGAAGAAGCCGACTCCAAATCCAAAACCGAAAGAGATTGCGGGGCCGGCAAAAAAGATTCCGGGCACGGGATACCAGCCTGGATAAGCGACGATGGGCGCCCCGTAGACGAGCCAAGGATCATAGGCAGGCACATAGACCACCTCAGGATTGGCCGGTTCAATGACGATTGTGTTGCCTTGGGTTGTTACCTTCTCCTGTTCGTTGCTGTTCAGCTTGCCAGCTTTCCGTGCTTGTTGGCGCATTGTTTGGACGGCTTCCGTCACATCCTGCTGCTGGTTGGCATAGGCGTCTCCAAGGGATGAAGTCCAGGAGAGGTTCTTGTCCATGTTTTCAAGAACGGAAGGGAATTGCGTGAGAGCCTTCACGCTCGGGTCCCAGGGTTGTTTGTCGACTTCTTTAGCCAGCTCTTCACCCTTGAGGTTGGGATGACTCTGCATCCAGCGGTCCGCCTCGACAATCTGCTCTGGATAGGTGGACGCCGCGAGAACTTGCGCAACCAGCGCGTCGGGGTACAAGGCGATCGGCGCGACGAGTTGCTGGATCTGTTGGGGCGAGAGCTGCGATGCCCCTGCTGGTGCTGGTCCCTGGTCGTTGGATTGGCTCGCGGGACCGCTGGAGTTGGCCTGCGCAGTGAATTGCACAAGCAAACCGCAGAGAACTAAGGTCAAAACCCGTTTGGACATCTTCTTCATGTTCATGGCGAATTCTCCAGTACCAAATTGAAATCAATACGTCTGGTGTCAAACTCTGTTTCATAAATGCTTCATGGTCCTCGTCCGCACGTCAGAAAGCTTCACTGGCCGCGCAGCGTGCCCGGCTCGATGTCATTACGGCGTGCCAGGTCTTCAAGGTCGTCGAGTTCCGATTGTGTTTCGCTCACCCGTTGCTGAAGGATTTGAATGCCGGCTTCGGGAGTTGTGGCGAAGTCCTCGCCAACCAAAACTATGCCGCCGGTTGATTCTCTGAGACTTCGCGCGTCATCAAGCGCCCGCTGGTATTCACGAAGCTGCGCCTGCCGGTATTCAAGTTCATCGTGCAGCTTTGCTGCCTGCTGCGCATACCACTCTGGGCCTTGGGCTTTCACGGACTGTGCAGGCGCGGATGCTGAAGCTGGCTTTTCGTTGTCCACTCGGCCAACGATGGAAATCAGCCGGAGATCGTGGAGTTTGTCGAGATCGTCATTGGTCCAGACCACCTTGCTCTGGCGGTCCGTCCCTGCGTGCGGCCCGCTGGCCGCACGCAATGGGATGGCTACCGAAATGAGCCCTAGAGTGACGGCGTACATATAGCGACTCATGTTAGTCACCGTTACTTCTTCGAAGTGCCTGGAGGAAAATTCTTGAACATCTTCTCCACGCCCTTGTCCAGATTCTTGATGTTCTTGTTGGAGTTGTTGGAGAGCGTGTCGCTCGAAGTCCCTCTCCACAGTAACGTCTTCGTTTTCGTGTTGAACAGGTCGACGACCAACGTCCCTACCTTGTATGTTTCTGTTGTGGTTGTTGCCTCTCCAAAACCACCGCCTCCAAATCGTCGCCAGCCCCAACCTCCTCCAAAACCGTCATAAAAGGTATTCAAGGTCTGCTGATTCTGGGTCATCTCCATGGCCACGATGGAAACATCGCCACCGGAATCCACCTGGGTCCATCCTTTTGCGGCCAACGCGGCATTGACGGCTGTTTTGATTCGATCAACGTCCAGGGCATCTTTGGTCTTAACTTGTTCCCATGAGTAGGTCTTGTATTGGCTGAAGTTGACGCCGCGATCGTAATCGGTCTTCACCTGCTGTGCTGACAACTTCCCTGCGAACAACAACATTGTTCCCATCAAAACGAACACTGCTCTTTGCAATTTCACAATTTCCTCCTTTTCGGCTCGCGACCAATGGATTTGGCGCGTCGAGCGACACAACTAAGAAAGGCAATGGGGTTGCCAAACCTGCTCAATACGTAAGTGACTGAAAGTAGAGGGCGACCATGAACAACTGAACAGTGCGAAATGCCAGCCCGCTAGACGTGACTCCGCATGCTGACAGGCCAGTGTGGTTATTTACTTGATTGTGCGTCAGAAAGCTTCGGATTCAGTTCGACGCGAAACTTCATCCCTCGTGCATCCGATGATTAATGTGTGGACTATGTCAATCGATAGGAGGATCGATTCCCGCACGATAACGACTTTGCTACGACGGAAGTGGATTCTTGTTGGTACGTGAGATGCCAAGCTTTTGCATCCTGAAGTAAAGGGTGGACCTCTTGATTCCCAAACGTGCGGCCGCCCCGTTGGGACCGGAGACAACCCACCGAGTCTGCTCGAGAGTCTTGCGAATGTGGTCCCGCTCCGCGTCCTCCAGGGTGATTGGTCCAAGTGAAACAGTTTCGGCGGCACTCCGCAAGCTCGCGAGTGGGGATTCCAGGATGCTGCCCGAAGTAAGGATGACGCTCCGCTCGATGAAATTCTGAAGCTCGCGAATGTTGCCTGGCCACGCGTACGACGTTAGTTCAGACATCGTTTCCGGGGAAATCTGGTCGATTTGCTTGCTAATTCGACGGGCATAAATCTCGACAAAATGGTCGACAAGAGCCGGAATGTCTTCACGGCGGGCCCGCAGCGGTGGCAGCGGGACCGGAAATACGTTCAAACGATAGTAGAGATCGCTGCGGAATTCGTTCCGCTTCACCATTTCAACCAGATTTCGATGGGTTGCAGCTACGAGGCGAACGTCCACTTTGTGAGTCCGGCCGCTGCCTAAGCGCTCGAATTCCTGCTCCTGCAGGACACGCAGCAATTTGGGCTGCAGCGCCAGTGGAATGTCTCCCACCTCGTCCAGGAACAGCGTCCCTCTGTCAGCCAATTCGAATCGTCCAATCTTTTGCGCGATTGCGCCGGTAAAAGCGCCTTTCTCGTGGCCAAAAAGCTCGCTTTCCAATAGATCGAACGGAATAGCAGCGCAATTCAGTTTTATGAAAGGGCGTCCGCACCGCGAGCTGAGATTGTGAATCGCTCGCGCGACCAGCTCCTTACCGGTGCCTGTTTCTCCCTGGATAAGAACGGTGGAATCTGTAGGCGCGACCTGCTCCACTTGTTCGAGCACCGATTCCAGAGCAGGGCTGTTACCTATGATCTGCTCGAATCTACGCGGATTGCTCTCCTGGTCGCCGGATCCGATTCTTACAACAGCTGCCACGGAAGACCTCCTTGCGCAACCTGATGCACACTTCTGTTTGCGGGACTAGCTCTCCAGAGCTGCCCGCACACTCTCGATCAATGCTTCGTCGTCAAATGGTTTTGCCATGAATTCCACGGCGCCTGCTCGCAATGCCTGCATTCGCATTTTTTCGTCCCCATGTGCAGTAATGAAGATGATCGGAATCCTGCAACGTTCGGCGTTAAGGTGTGCCTGCAGTTCGAGACCGGACATCCCTGGCATCCGAATGTCGGCGATGAGACATCCAGCCTGGCGCTGTTGGCCGGACCTCAGGAATTCTTCCGCCGACGCAAACGCTTGCGCTGGCAAGCCAACCGCTTTCAGCAGGCCCTGTAGCGCGCTGCGCATTAAATCATCATCATCGACAATCGCAACCATTTTGGTCTTCTCCAAAGCCGCCATACCTGGAATCTAGCACCATCGCCAGAAACGGCGCAATTATACTTTCGTATGAGGGCCCGAATGGCGAAAAGCAATCACAATCTACGCGAAGTTGACAAAGATTCAGCAGAACCGGGAGGACCGCGAACTAACAAGCTGTGTTGCGTGATATTTGGGCGTTGGGTTGTGCTTACTTTTTGCCGGGTGGAAGCTCCAGTTTTGATGCCATTCTTACTAATTCTGCCAGCGAATCGGCTTGCATTTTCCGCATCACGTGGCCGCGATGAATCTTCACGGTGATCTCGCTGATCCCGAGCTCAAAAGCTATCTGCTTATTGAGCATGCCCGAAACGACTAAACCCATGACCTCGCGCTCGCGCAGCGTCTCGTAGCATTTTCGCAGCCCCGCAAAGTTACTCTGCTGACGGCGCGTTGCACGGTCGCGATCCAAAGCCTGGTGGATCGCATTCAGCAAATCCTGGTCATCGAACGGCTTAGTCAGAAACTCCACGGCACCCGATTTCATGGCCTTCACAGTCATTGGAATATCCCCATGACCGGTGATGAAAACGATGGGAATGGGGACGCCCGCGTCAGCCAACTCGCGCTGAAAGTCGAGACCGTTAACTCCAGGTAGGCTCACGTCCAGAACCAGGCAGCTTGGGCCGTCGGGCCGCTTGCTGCGCAGGAATTCTTCCGCCGTGCCGAACGATTCGGAGCGCAAACTCGCCGACTTCAGCAGTCCTTGGATGGACGCACGCACAGAGGGATCGTCATCAACGACGAATACCGTGGGAGTGTCTGGGGGAATCAAACTTTTGCCCCCGTGTTGGTGGGCAGAGCGAAACAAAAACTTGCCCCGCGCGGAGAGTTGTTGGCCGCCCATAGGCGGCCGCCATGCGATTCAACGATGGAGCGGCTGATGGCCAGACCCATACCTGTGCCATGAGGTTTGGTGGTGAAAAACGCTTCGAAGACCTGGTCCGACTGCTGCTGCGGCAGCCCCACGCCGGTATCGTTGACGAACACAAGTATTTGGTCGTCCTCGGCGCGCTGCGATTTGATGGTGAGCTCCCGCGTCCCAACTACATCCTTCATTGCGTCGATACCATTGATCATGAGGTTCATCAACACCTGCTGTAATTGCACACGATCCGCCATGAGCCGCTGGAGTGTCCGCCTCGAGCTCGGTCTGCACTAAGATCGAGTATCGCGTTGCCTCTCCGCGCAGAAGGACAACCATCTCTCGTATAACTTCGTTTATATCCACCAACTCCCGTTCCGAAATTCCCTTCTTGAAGAGGAGTCGGATGCGGTTGATGATCTCTGCCGCACGCGTTCCGTCGTTCACGATTCTCATGGCAGCCGCGCGTGCCTCCTCCACATCCGGGTGTTCGCGCGTAAGCCAGCGCAAGCAGGTTTTGGCATTGGTGACAGCGGCGGCAATCGGTTGATTCACTTCGTGCGCCAGGGAGGCAGTCAGCTCCCCCATGGTGGTCACGCGGTTGATCCGTGCGAGATCCGACTGCGCTTGGCGCAAAGACTCTTCTGCCCGCTTGCGCTCGGTTATGTCGATCACAGTACCGACGAATTCAACGAAATCGCCGGTTTGGCTTGGAACGGGATGGCCTACCACGTGGATGTCTCTGATCCCGCCGCCGGGATGAACGATTCGGTAATCCAGCTCGAACTCCGTGTTCTGACGCGCTGCTGTCTCGACCGCTTCGCTAACTTTGGCTTGATCATCCGGATGGATGCGCTGAAAGAACGCTTCGTATCGCGGTTGTCCACCGTGCGGATCAAAACCCATCACCCGGTAGCATTCTTCGGAGAAGTACTTGATCTCGCCCTTCGCAGGTATCGATGCCCAACTGCCCGTGTGGCTGAGCCTCTGCGCTTCCGCCAGATAACCCTCGCTTCGGCGCAACGATTCTTCCGCGGATTTGCGGTCACGGCTCTCTGCTTGCAAAGCCTCGTTGGTATTCTGGAGCTCTCGAACTGTTACTTTGAGGTCATCGCGCGCGCTCCTAAGCGACTCCGTGGCGCGCCTTTGTGCAACGCTCAGGGACCCAACAAATAGCGCTGACACCATGAAGATGAAAAGGCGTGGTATTTCTTCAGGTTTTGCATCCAACGAATAAGTCGGCGGCAAAAAGTAATAGTAGAAAGCAAGGGCGGAGAGAGCCGTCGCGAGCGATCCCGGCCCGACTCCACCGAACCAAGCACTCAATATTACCGCGCAAAGAAAGAGCGACACGGGAGCGTCCCCCAAATGAAGTGCCGGCCATCGCGAAATGAATAGGGCCGCGGCAACGGAGAGAGCGGCAATCCCATAGCTCCAAATCGCAGGTGGCTTGGGCCACAGAAGAGGGTTTGACCTGGACATACTTCTGCTCCGGCAATGCAGGTGCTGCTCGCTGCAAGCAAAATCTTAACACCACTGAGTGTCCTGCTCTGGCCCGATCGGCCATGCGTGGCGTGACCGCCCTCTCTGACGGCGACGTGGTCGCCTCGGTTCGTCCAACCTAATAGACGGAATGCCAACACTTCGACAGTTTGGACATCGACTGACGCCGCCATGGCACGCCTGGAGCGGTGTTATCTCTCATTCTGGCAGTCAGTTCCAGGCTGCCTTCGCTGCCCGCACTCTCCGGCACTCCAATTGCCTTTCAAGTGGCGGCTCTCATTTTCCAAGCGAACAGAATTCGTAGCCAGCAAGCGTCAACGTGATAGTGACAACGGACCAGGAGCCGGGACGCAGAGAGGAGTGCACCATGAAAACTCTATCCATTCTTGATTGGTATCGCATTCTCCGCATGCAGCATCAGTGGACGATGTTCCAGTCCGTTCGATATGCGCTGTGGCTGGCGCGCTAGTTTGTTTCTCTTACTTTGTGCCGCAACGGCGGCGGAGGATCGAATTCATGAAATCGTTCCGCACAAACTGTATAAACAAAGACTCCGACGAGGCATTGGTAGCTGCCGCAAAAAGCGGAGATACGCAAGCGTTCGAGGCTTTGGTTCTCCGTCACGAGCGGACGGTGCTCGCCGTGGCGCAACGGATAACCAATAACCTCGAGGATGCCGAAGATGTGGCACAGGAGAGTTTACACAAGGCTTTCCTTCATCTCGACGACTTCGAGGAAAAGTCGCGGTTCTCTACCTGGCTGACACGCATCGCCATGAATGAAGCATTAATGATGCTGCGGCGAAGGCGGGGAGTCTTCGAAGTCTTGCCCGGGATCGCTGAAGATGACGCTAAGGCTAGTTCGGAGGCATTCGTTGACCAGAGGCCCAATCCCGAAGAATCCTGTTGGCAGCGCGAGCGCACGCAACTCTTGACTGCAGCGATCAATCGCCTGAGGCCAAAGGTTCGAAGGGCAATCTTGCTTCGCGACATCGAAGAAAGATCCGCCGAGGAAACCGCTCATATTTTGGGTACGTCTATTGGTGCCGTGAAAGCACGTCTATTCCAAGGACGGCGGAAGCTTCGTAGAACCGTGAATGCTCGGCTCCTGTGGGGAGCCTACGCGGTGACTCCTGGGGAGGCCCAGCACTGCTAACATATGCGAAGCCGGCCATCGCGACACAATGGTTGAGTGAGCCCTTCCGTTTTGGGCGTAATGAGAACGTATCCACCTACATCGTACCTACCAACAGTCAGCGCCAGTAGGAGCCTGCCGTGGTGCTTTGCACTGGTGGGCCGCCAGGCGGTTCATCTCCATCTAGCATCGAGAAAAGTCGGCAAGCGCGTGAAGAGGTGACAACACCTTCAGCGCGATGCGGCCAACGCGGAAACTCCAGAAAGCTTCCGGTAGTCTTCGTCAGCAAAAGGCAGGGAAGCCCCCGCGACATTCTGCTCGAGATGTTCGATCGAGGAAGTCCCTGGGATCGGCAGCATGATGGGAGACCGCTTTAGGAGCCAAGCCAGCGCAACCTGTGTGGGGCTCGCATGCAGTGCTTCCGCGATTTGGTTATGCACTTCGCCTGCAACTTTGCCTGCTCCGAGGGGGTACCAGGGAATGAAGGCAATTCCATTGCGCTCACAATAGTCCACCACGTAGTCCCATTCGCGGTCTGCAAAGCTATAGCGGTTCTGCACCGAGACAATAGGGACGATTTTGCGTGCTCGTTCGATGTGCTCTTGCGTGACATTGGACAACGCGATCAGTCGAATCTTGCCTTCGTCTCGCAGCTGAGCCAAAGTTTCGACAGACGCCTCAAACGATACGGCCGGATCCGGAATATGCAATTGATAGACGTCGATACGGTCCAGGCGCAACCTTTTTAGACTCCCTTCAACCGCCTTGCGAAGGTGTGCAGGAGTTGCATCGTGGGTCCACTGATTCGGGCCGGGGCGATTCCAGCCTCCCTTGGTGGCAATTACAAGGCCAGCCGGGTAAGGAAACAGCGCTGCGGCAATGAGTTCCTCGCTAACGTCTGGACCGTAGGAATCAGCGGTATCGATGAAATTGATATCAAGTTCCACGGCCCGGCGAAGAACCGCCAACGCCGCTTTGCGATCTTTTGGCGGCCCCCAGATGCCCTCGCCGGTAAGGCGCATGGCTCCGAAGCCGAGACGGTGCACGGAAATTTGCCCGCCAAGTGAAACATCTCCAGCCAAACTTGCAGAAAGTTCTTTCTTGTTCATGATTGACCTCCAAATTTTCCTCTTAACCAAATCCCGCGGCGGCGCTTACGGCTTCAGCCGTTCAACCGCCTGCGGCCGAAAACTCAAAGTTACTATCGTCTTCTCTCCTCCTGCGTTCCGATATCGCCGTGCCTCTATCCAAGCCACTGTGGGTTGGCGTAGGTGCCGTCGAACCGATGACTCGTTTTATAAAGCTCGAACTGGCCGGCTTCCGCAGCTTTTGCCGTTTTTGCCAGAAGAGCTGCGACTTGGAAAGAGTCCAGTGGTTGAAAGCTGCGGGCGGCCTGCAGAGCTTGCTGAAGAATCAGGAGTGAATCGCAGCCAGTGATGACGACACTGGTCGGAAGATTCATCGCGTAGTGAAGACACTCTATCGCGGTAGCCGTTTTGCTCTCGAGAATCACGTGGTCACCCATCGGCTTCATACCGAGAACGCCGATGTCGTTCTTGACCAAGACGGGCAAGACTTTCTTTTCGAAGCTATTGAAATGCGCATCCATAACGTTAAGAGGCATCTGAACACCATCGAACTTGAAGCCGTGCTTCAAAGCCGTGTCCAGCATTTTCAAATGAATGTCGGGGCTCTTGTGCCCTGTGAAGCCGATGAAGCGAATCTTGCCCGCTTTTTGCGCCTCCAGGACGGCCTCCATCCCTCCGCCTTCGGCAAAAATGCGCTCCGGATCGGTGTCGCGAATCACTTCGTGAAATTGGAGTAGATCGATCCGGTCCGTCTGAAGGCGGCGCAGAGACTCGTTAATCTGGCTCGCAGCGGCTGCCTTAGTACGTCCATCGATTTTGGACATGAGAAAAGCCTTTTGCCGGTAGCCGTCGCGCAGCGCGTTGCCCATGCGGATTTCACTCTCACCTCCGTTGTAGTCCCAGCAGTTGTCGAGAAAATTGACTCCCTCATCGAGACCCGTTCGGATGATGCGAGTGCTTTCCTGAGGATCCGCCTGACTGCCCAGATGATATCCACCGAGCCCAATGAGCGAGACTTTCTCTTTGGTGCGGCCCATGGTTCGATAAGGAATCCCATTCCTGGACTCCGGTCGCGGGGACGGCTGGTCAGCGTGCGCTAGGAAAATGGACGCGGCCGCGAACCCGAGGAATCCACGCCGCGAAATCCCTGTGTCCGCGGCATCGTGAGTTCGCGGAGCTGACGCGAGATGCAGGCGTGGCAAATCTTCTTGGCTCTGATGATTTTCCTTGTTTTTCATGACCTACCTCCATGTCATCAAATGGCTCGATCCCGTGAATCACATCCGATTGCCCGTGCAGTAATGTAGTGTATAGTCCCCGAATTATTTTTTCGGACGCAGCGAGCGAACATACGCCACGAGCGAATGAACCTGATCCTCGCTGAGTGAACTTTTGAAGGAAGGCATTCCCCCCTTGCCGTCGGAAATGATTTGAGCGAGTTGCGCATCGGGCAGCTTTTGGACTGCCGGTGAGCGAAGGTCTGGAACGTTCATGCTCTTTCCGACCGCCGAGCCGCTCCCGTCTGGACCGTGGCACATCGCGCATTTCGTGCGAAACGTCCCATTGCTGGCCGTGCTGTCTGGACCGGGATCAGCCCGCACAATCGAGACAACAAAAAACGTGAGGCCAACAAAAAGCATTAGCAAAATGGAAGAAGCGAAGATCAGATGGTGTTGAGGTTTGCCTTGATTCATGGCTTTTCCTTTTTACTTCCAATTTTCCCTTCCGGCTCCCGGACACTTCGCCATCAAAAGGCTAACAGACTGTCAACTCAAGCCAAGCCAAGCTTTGTGATCGGTAGGTCCCTCACTCGCTTGCCGGTTGCGGCAAAAATGGCGTTGCAGAACGCCGCAATAAACGGTGGCACTCCCGGCTCACCGACACCCGCCGGTGGAGCGTCGCTATCAACGATGTGTACGTTCGTTTGAGCAGGCGCCTCATTAATTCGAGCTACTGGATAGTCCTGGAAATTCGACTGGTTGATGACACCCTTCGTAGCAGTAATCTCGCCGCTTCGCACCACACTCGTTCCGAACACCGCGGCGCCCTCGAACTGGGCTCGAGTCGCCTCCGGATTCACGACCATGCCCGCGTCCAGGGCCACATCCACTCGCGGGATTCGCACCTCGCCCTGATCAGTGACCTCGACTTCAACGACCGTGGCCACGTACGTCAAGAAACTCTTGTGCGCCGCAATCCCGACGCCCGTTCCCTTTGCATGCTTGCGCTTTCCCCAACCGGATTTTTCTGCAACCAACTCGGTAACATGGCGCAGACGGCCGGTTTCCCATGGGTAAGCATCCATCGAAGCTCCATAATTCGGGTACTCCACACCCTTAAAATCGATGGTGCGCGGTTGCCCGATCAGGTCGAGCAGATAGTCGAGCGGATCCCGTCCGGTAGCATGTGCCAGTTCATCGGTGAAACATTGAATAGCAAACGCATGATAGATGTTCGCCACCGAGCGCAACCAGCCAATGCGGACGTGCGCTTTCGCCGGGCCATTCTCGACGCGAAGATTTGGCAGATCGTAAGGAATGTCTGTCCAACCCTGCTGCAGGTGGGCTGCATCGCCATAAACCGCGTTCACATCAAAAATGGATGGAATGGGAGGAAAAACCGAGCGTTGCAGCCAAGCCGTCGGCTTGCCGTTCGCGCCCAGAGCCGCCTTCATATACATGGAGGCAACAGCGTTGTAGTAGTCAAACTTGATGTCGTCCTCTCGCGTCCAGACCACCTTTACTGGTCGACCCACTTTTTTGGACAAAACGGCAGCCTCGGCCACATAGTCGGGCTTCGACTTACGCCCAAATCCTCCGCCGAGAAGTGTTACGTGACAAATTACGTCTTCCTTCGGGATCCCCAGCACTTTCGAGACGATGTCTTGCACAGCCTGAGGATTCTGCGTCGGAGCCCACAATGTCGCTTTGCCGTCCTTAAACTCCGCGAGGGCAACCAAGGGCTCCATCGCAGCGTGCGCAAGAAGCGGCACGTAGTAGTCCGCCTCATGGATCTTTCCGCCTTTGGCGAACACCGCGTCCGCGTCACCAGTATTGCGCACCACTTTGCAAGGATTGTGCGAGGTCGCTCGCAATTCATTCTTGTAGGAGTCCGAGTTGTAGGTTTCGTTTGGTCCGTTATCCCAGGAAATGTTCAGCTTCTTGCGGCCTTGGAACGCCGCCCACGTGTTATCCGCAATTACCGCGACGCCGCCGAGGGGCTGAAACCCCGGTGCCTGCTGGAATGGATCTATCGAAATAATCTGACTTACACCAGCGACCTTTAAGGGTTCCTTGTCGTCGTACGATTTCACTTTGCCGCCGAGAACGGGTGGGCGCTCCACCGATGCGTACACCATCCCGTCCAAGCGAGCATCCATCCCGTAAATGGCTTTCCCGGTCACAAGCGCTTCAAGGTCGTAACTTACTTCCCCCTTGCCTATATACCGCCAGGCACTCTTTGGTTTCAGCTTCAAGTCTTCTTTGGGAGGGACCGGAAATTTCGCCGCAGCGCTCGCGAGTTCACCGTAACCCGCCTTACGGTTCGTCGCACGGTGGACAACAACATGTAAATCGGTTTCGCACTCGGCTGGCGGAACGCCCCACTCCTTCGCGGCAGCTTGAATCAGCATGAATCTCGCCGTTGCTCCCGCCACGCGCATCGCGTCGTAGAACGAGCGGATCGAGTGCGATCCATCCGTATTCTGGTCGCCGTACCGCTTGTCGCCAATGGCCTGCTCGATTTTTACGCGTTTCCAATCCGCATCCAGTTCATCGGCGACAATGAGTGGCAGTGTCGTGCGGCTTGTCGTGCCCATCTCTGAGCGATGAGCCACGATCCAAACGGTGCTATCGGGGTTGATTCCGAGATAAACGCTGGGATGTAACAGAGCGTGATCGGCATTTGTATCCAGTGGGAGTTTGTCAACGCGCACGAACTTCGGGTAATAGCGTACGCCGAGCACCAGCGCTCCTGCCGCGATAATGCCTCCCGTCAAAAACCTGCGTCGGCTGACGTTTTCAATCGCACTCATGTCATTTCCCCCGCCGCCTTGATCGCTGCGCGAATCCGCTGATACGTTCCGCATCGGCAGATGTTCCCGGACATCGCGTCGTCGATTTCTTGATCGGTCGGCTTCTTTTTGCTGTTCAACAGAGCCGCCGCTTGCATGATTTGTCCCACCTGGCAATAGCCGCATTGCGGCACGTTGATTTGCATCCACGCCTTTTGGACTGGATGCAATCCGTTCTTGTCGAGGCCTTCGACCGTTGTGACTTCCTTCCCAGTCAAATCGCGCATGGCCGTTACGCAGGATCGCGTCGCTTGCCCATTCACGTGGACGGTGCATGCGCCGCAGAGCCCAGCGCCGCAGCCAAATTTCGATCCTGTCAGCCCCAAAATATCGCGAAGATACCAGAGCAGTGGCATTTCCGGCTCGCCGCTGAAGGATTGTTCTGCTCCATTCACCGTCAGTTGGATCATTTCGTGCTTCGCCACGAATGCATGTACGGGATAAGCCTCATCGAACAGATGAACCTTCATCGAACCTAGATCTCCTTCCTCGCGGAATCGACGCCGACTCAAGTCAGCCCATTGTCTCTCGAACGCAAACGAGCTTGCTTCTCCATTTGCAGAATCACGGCCGAAAAGTCTTGCTCCGGCCCTTCGTCCGATTGCCTCGCATTGATCTCAAAAGCAGCTCCCGCTGCGGGCATTCGTGCGCCAACGGCATTCGCGAGATCGAAAATCAGCCCGAAATCCTTGTTCATTAGCCGAATCGGAAATTGCGGGCTGTAGTCGCTCTTCATCGCTCTTTCCAGTTTGCCCACATGCGCTGGTGCGACCACGGCAGTCTGGGACAGCACGTCCAGTAAGCGATTGCGATCAAGACCAGCCTTCTCACCGAGAGCCGCAGCTTCGGCAATCGCCTGCATGCCGATTCCCAGTAAGGTGTTCACAACAAGCTTCATCGTCGCTCCGGAGCCGCTCGGCCCGAGATAGAAATACTTCTTGGCGATAACGCGAAAGATCGAGTCGGCAGCATCGAAGTACATCTTGTCTCCGCCCCCGAACAGGGTCAACAAGCCGTTTTCGGCGGCGGGAGTACTCCCCGATATAGTCACGTCGAGAACCTCAACTCCGCGCTCCAAACCAAGTCTGGAGAGCTGCTGCGAGGTCTCTGGATACACCGTGCTCAGATCGAGGACTAGCGAGCCGCCATGTACATTCGCGAAAACTCCGTTAGGTCCTTTATATGTGTCTAGGACAGCTTCATCGCTCGGTAAGCACGACAACACGACATTGCAACTAGAGGACAGTTCCGAAACGCTCTGCGCGACGGTACCGCCGTAGGGAATTAACCCCTCTGCCTTGGCACGGTTCCGGTCGTACGCTTTTAGCTTGAAGCCGGATTCTAGCAACCTCCGCGCGATCGGCCGGCCCATGTAGCCGATCCCGACAAATCCCAGCCTATCGTTTTCCTGCGTGATTGGTTTCATGACGAATCGCCCTTACGCTAGTTTGCGATTTCAATTTCAACTACCGCAACGGTAGAAAGCACGCGCTGTACCGTTTCGCAGGGAGTGCCAAGTATTCATGCAAGACATTGCTGGCAAGGCGGATACGGAGCTAAACAGCGAGGACTTAACCCTCAGCTGGCGAGAATTGTCTGTCGAATCCACTGGACACTGTCAGTCTGTTGGAAATTGGCTTGGATCTAAGAGGATTGAATCCGCGGTGGCTGAGGAGATTTAAACCCACACGCTTACGCAAGTTGAGCGGGCGGCGGCGGAAAAATTGGGCGAGCTTTTCGGCACAGACTGGCCGGAAACGGATAAGGGAAAACTGATTTCTTGCCCAAATCTTTCCCAAAAAGAAAATGAGATTCCTATTGGAGATTCGGAAGCCCTTGTGAATCAGTAAGATTGGTTGCGGGGCCTGCAATGCACCGAGACTGCCATCTTGGCCTTGCCTTTTCGCTACTCCCTCGCCGACGCCTTAGCCGCATGAACGTAGCCGACCGACCGACAAAGAGTTTGGTAGATTCCCAAACTTGGGATGTGGATTCGATTCCCCTCGCACGCTCCATATCTCACGATGATTCAACTGGCCTTACACGGCTAAGCTAGCTGAATCCAATTGGACCTCGATTTTTGATGTGTGCTTGCCTTCTGAGGAGTTGGCATGTCCATGTCGGCTTAGAGGTGACCGATGGGTCTTGTCAAGACTCGGTTGCATGTCCTGCGGGCTGAGCGGGAACGGTCTCAGGCCGGACAGCGGAAAGCTCGGCGACCTTGAGGACCAGTTTTCCGCGGACGTGACCAGTGTCGATCATCTCATGTGCGCGGGCCGCGTCCTCCAGCGAAAGCACATCGATCAGAGGTACACGGACAAGCTACCCGCTAAAGGGTTAATGCGAAGATCACGCATCGCGGCTGACAAGCCGGGTGACTGTCGCAAAGAGAACGCTGACGGATATTCCGCACATCAACACTCCGATGATGCTCTCAAGCGGCCCCAACATACGCCAGTTGGACGGCAGGACTACGTCTCCATACCCCACGGTGACATAGCTGCTGGCCGAAAAATAAAAAGCAGATTCCCAGGAAGGTAAGCAAAGCCAGCGATAGCAACCGGCCCAGAATAGAATTAGTACACCGTGCAGAACGATCACCGCGGCCGTGAGTTGCACCACCAGTGCGGTAGAGCGAAACGGCCCGAGTCTGTCGAGATCACCGGCTACAGCGCGTCTGACCCAAAATATGAGCGCCGCGAGCCCGGCAGACTGCAGCCAGAGCGTAAGTATCACCAGCAGAACCGGCGTGCAGATTTCACGAAATAAGGTCATCGTAAGAAGTACGTCCTCAGTGAACGGCAACCTGGCCGCCCTTGCTGGGTTCATTTTTGGCAAGTAGGAAGCACAGCAAGAACATCAGTGCGGAAGTGGCAGCGAGCAGCCAGTAGATATCAACGTAAGACAAGGCTTGAGCCTGCGCTATTACCGTGCTGTACATCCTTGCCAGCGCCTGTTGGTGAGCCGAGTGCATGTTTAGACCGACACTCGTCAAACGGCTCGTCAAGCCTGCGACGGCCGCATCGAACCGATGAGAGCGTGTGTACTCGGCGAGAACGGACTGATGGTATTGACCTCGGCGTGCAAGCAACGTAGTCACAGCCGAGGTTCCTACGCTCTGCCCGATATTGCGCGTGAAGTTGATCAAACCGGCGGCAGCGTTGCTTTTTGACTCCGGCAGGCCGACATAGGCAGCCATCGTGAGCGGGACGAATAAAAATCCAACCGGCAGGTACTGCCAAATGCGCATCCACGCGGCAGCACGAAAACTGATGAGTAGATCGATGTGCTTGCATGAGAAATACATGGCCACAGCGAGCGCGATCCAGCCGAAAGCGAGAAGGCGCCGGGCCTGAAAGTGTCCAGCGAGGCGCCCGACCAACGGTAAAAGAAAGAGCAGAAGAATAGCCGCCATCGAGATGACCATGCCGGCCTTTTGCGCCGTGTAACCCATGAGCGTTTGCAAAAACTGGGGAAGAAGGACGGTTGAACTGAACAGAACGGCGCCAAGCACAAACATCATGAGATTGCAGCTTGCAAAATTAAACTGTTTGAACAAATGGACATCCACAATGGGTTCCTTGTGGCGCCACTCCCAGATAACGAGGGACACCAAACCGACGGCGGCAAGAATGATCAGTGTGGTAATGAACCGCGACCCGAACCAGTCGTCTTCTTGTCCTTTGTCCAACGCCACCTGGAGAGCGCCTACGCCGACGGCGAGTAGGCCAAACCCAATGTAGTCGAATTTCGCCAGGGCGCCTTTCAGACGGGACAAGTAGGGTGGATCTTCGACTAGCTGAGAAACGAGCACTACGGCCAGAATTCCGACGGGAACGTTGATATAAAAAATCCAGCGCCAGGAATAGTTATCCGTAATCCAGCCGCCCAGCGTGGGACCAATGGCGGGGCCACAAATGACCGTGATTCCATACAATGCAAAGGCCAACCCACGCTTCTCCGGCGGGAAAGTGTCCGCCAGGATTGCCTGCGTCATCGGCTGCAGTCCTCCACCGAAGGCGCCTTGCAGCACTCGGAAAAGAAGCAGCAGTCCGAGGCTCGGCGCGACGCCGCACAAAAAAGAGCTAGCTGTAAAAAACGCGACGCACATCAGGAAGAAACGCTTGCGTCCGAGCCAGCCAACGAGGAAGCCGCTGATCGGAAGCACAACGGCGTTCGACACCAGGTAACTGGTCAAGACCCACGTGCTCTCATCATTGCTCGCGCCCATGCTGCCCGCAATGTGTGGAAGGGCTACGTTCGCTATGCTGGTATCGAGCGCCTCCATGAACGCAGCCAGCGAAACCGCGACGCCAATAAGCCACGGGTTGACCTTTGGTTGCCAGACGGTTTGATCGCCAGCAGCGGAACCGGGCGCCGCGCTCATCGCACCCTCACATCCGGTTCGACCGACAAGCCTGGCTTCAACAATCCCCCTGCATTGAAATCCTGTCCCTCCGTGCGGTCGAAATCGATCCGCACCGGCACCCTCTGCACGACCTTCACGTAATTGCCTGTCGCGTTCTCCGGAGGCAGCAGACTAAAAACCGACCCCGTGCCGCCGCCCATGTTGGACACGCGTCCGTCCCACGTTCGCCCGTAGGCATCCACCTTGATTTTCACGCGCTGCCCAGGTCGCATATGCTCGAGCTGCGTTTCCTTGAAACTGGCGGTAACCCAGATGTCATCGAGCGGCACAACTTCCAGCATCTCTTGGCCGACACTCACGTTCTGACCGACTTCAGCGCTCTTCTTTCCAATGATTCCTGTCACCGGCGAGCGAATAATGGTGTAGCTGAAATTCAGCTGCGCTTGGGCCAATTGAGCGCGGCGTTGGTCGACCTGCGCATCCGCGGCGTCCGCCTGGGCGCGCCTCAGGGATACCTGTTGCGGCGCGGTTTGCGCGCTGCGCAGATCGGCCTTGGACTGCAAGAGTTTCCCTTCCGCCTGACGCACGGTCTGCTCGGAGGCCAGCAGTGCGGCGGCCGCTGAAGTGACTGCGGCCCGGTTTGCCGTTGCTGTCGCGACCGCCTGTTCGTATTGCTGGCGGGAGATATCTTCTTTCGCCACAAGCTGTTTGGCGCGTTCGAGGTCTGCATCACTCTTGACGGCATTAGCCTCGGCCTGCGTCAGCCCAGCCTTAGCCGACTCGTAGTTTTGCTCGGCTGCCCGGAGCCCCGCCTCTGCGTTGACCACTGCGGTCTGCGCCGAATCGAGATTGCTTTGGGTTGTCACCGAGGTGATGGGCACGTACCAGTGGGAGCTCGTGGCGCTGGCTCTCGCGTCCTCCAGCGCTGCCTGGGCCTGAATCACGGCAATCTTGTAATCTTCGGGATCGATGATCACAAGCACGTCGCCCTCATGAACCAACTGGCCCTCGACGAAATTCACTTTGAGAACTTGGCCGTTGATACGCGCGCTTAAAGGCATGATGTGTCCGTCTATCTGCGCATCGTCGGTGTCTTCGTAGCGAAAAGCATTCCACGCGAAATAGGCGGCTACGATGGCAACCACGGTCACAGCCGAAATCACGAGGACTTTCTTGCGCCGGTTTGTTGAGGGTTTGTCGGTTCTCTCTTTCGACGGTAAACCGGCTTTATCGTCGGCAAGATTAATTGTTAGCTTTTCATCAGGTTCCATGGTTTGCGTACCATTTTTGCTCGGCATTACTTTGCTCCTAGGTATTGTTCGTAATTCGTGCGTGCTACTCCGAGTGCACGAGCCAGCGAAAGTTTTGAGAAGTTGTGGTTGTAGAGGCTGGTTATGTATTGATCGTTGGCGCTGGCGAGAACCTGCTCGGCCTGGACCACTTCAACACTGTCGGTCGCTCCGGAAGTGAAGCGGTCTTTCGACCGAGCAAGGCTCTCATTGGCAAGCTCGACGTTCTGCTTCGCAACTGCCACTTGTTCTTTGGCTGCATTGAGATTGAGAAAAGCCGTTCGCACGTCATAGTCGATCTGGCCCCGAAGATTTTCTGCTTCGGCCTTACGCTGGCGCAATTCGGCCTCGGCCTGCGTGATATCACCTTTGATCCGACCGCCGGTGAAGAGCGGAACCCTGATCCCAGCCTGAAACGTGAATTCTCCGTGCGAGTGGCCGAACGTTGGCCCGAGATCGGCGTAGTCGCCATTAACAGCCACTGTCGGATACCGTTCGCCTCTAGCAGCCGAAAGCGTCTGTGCGGCGGATTTTTGAGAATCGAGAGCCGAACGGAAATCGCTGCGTGCTTTATACGCGATGTCTAGCGCTTCGTCGGTAGTGAGTGGAGCGATGCCGGAATAGGGGAGTGTGTCGGCAAGCTCAAACTGTTGCCCGAGCGGCATTCCGATCGCGCGTCCAAGGGCTAGTTTCGCTACTTGAAAATTGTTCCGCGCGATGCTTAGGTTGTATTCCTCCGTGTGCAACTGAACTTCGGTGCGTGTTGCGTCGATTCGTGGAGCCGTACCCGCCTGCACCTGATCGACTGCCCGATCGTAAAGAGCTCTCGCGTTCTGCACCTGGGCTTCCTGCGCCTTAATTCGAGAGTCTGCCTCGATGATCCGCAAATAGGCGTTGCCGACTGTGAGTGTGACCACATCCAGGATGTCCTGATAACTGAGCTGCGCGGCCTGTTCGGCAGTGCGCGCTGCGCGGAACCGCTGGATGAATTCATAGCTAAAGAGTGTTTGGCTGACGCTTGCATCCACTGAGCTGTAGCTGAACGGACCGACAACAGTCGGGATGCCCGGCACGTTTAATCCAGAGAGCCCAACCGTGCCGAGGTTCAGTTGCTGGACAGTCTCGGAAGCGCCTGCGCTTACCTGTGGCAGCAGATTGCTAAGAGCGAGTAGCCGCTGACCGCGAGCAATTTGGGCGTTTTGTCCACTTTCGATTGCTCCGAGGTTGTATCGCAACGCCGTGTTGACGGCGTCCCGGAGAGTCAGCTGGAGAACTCGATCGCTGGCAAGCCCGCTCGGCACGCTTCCAGTGACCGCAGTGTTCTGCGCTTTCGCGGTTGCGCCACCAATGAGGACGGCGAATACTGGTACCACAGCCCCAAAGAAAAATCCTGTAAGCCGGTTGAAGACCGAGCCTTTGCCTTTGATGGTTAATTGCTCAAGAATATGTTTCATGAAGACTCCAGTGGCAATGCATTGCGCTCCAAACCGGACGGCGAATGCTGCTATCACAGCCCCAAAGAAAAACCCGGTCAGCCGGTAGAGGACTGAGCCTTTGCCTTTGGTGGTCAAGTTCTCAAGAATGTGTTTGATGTAGATCCCGCTGGCGATGCATTGCGCTCCTTCCCTCACCATGACGTGCAGAAGTCGCTCGCCGCTCTTGTCGACGAACGTGATTTCGTTCAGGTCCACAAGGCAAGCACGCTCCTTAGCTGTCCGATGATTCCTCTTCCAGCTTGTCCTCAGTTCTCGAACCCAGGGCTCAGTGAGGCGGCCCTCTAGGATCCATTTCTCTTCCGTGGGTATTTCACTAAAGCTGAACTTCAACATGTTGTTTTCCTCACAGAGCTGAAGCGTTGCAGAGCTGACGTTGCGGAATGTGTCCGGCGGTATCGCCTATACCCGTAGTGTCTTTCCCATGCGTCGAATTGGGCTTCAGATAACGGCTCAATCTTTCACGTAACTTCTTTCTCGCGTGGAAGATCCGTCCTTTGACGGCCGCGACCGAGACACCCATGCGCCGGGCAGTTTCCTCAGTCGATAACTCTGCGAGTTCGCGCAACTCGATGGCTTTCCGCATTCCCGGTCGCAAATTCCCAAGCGTCTCTGACAGGATTTGCACTCTCTCCCGCCGCAAGTAACTGGTTTCAGGGTCTGGACTTGCATCGGGCATTTGCAAACTGGCTGCACTTCCTCCGGCCTCACCCGGATCGTCGACCAACACCTCGCGCAACGTCCGGCCTTGCCGCAGCAACATTAAAGCTTCATTGATGGCGATACGTGTTAGCCAGGTGGAGAAGGAGGATTTTCCTTCGAACCGATGCAAGTAGATAAACGCTTTTTGGAAGCTCTGCTGGACAATGTCTTCCGCGTCCTCCCGGACATGTGCGTATCGCAGCACAACACGAAGGATCTTTTGCCGGTGACGTTTGAAGAGAGTTTCAAACGCCTGTTCGTCTCCGTTCTTGGCGGCAACGACGAGCATTTGCTCCGCTGCAGGATCAGTCAGGCAAGCAATAGGTGGTTGTGCTTTGTGGTTCATAGCGGGCCTCCCGATCAGCTATGTGCGAGCGAAAGGCGAACCCAAGATCTTGAACACTGCCTTTCGGCTACCTACGGAATAAAGGCAAGACTCGCGCCAAACTGACAAAATCGTAAGTCGCTGAATTCTCAGGAGAAGATTGAGTGGAAGTCGAAAGTGTCGAAGCTAAGCGATGTTGAAACTGTTGAAACTGTCGAAGCTGGCGAAGCGACTCGGAATAGCTACTATAATCGGCAGGTAAGCCGCAACTAATGGACTAGCGTATCGGGAGTCGAATCCTTGGGGGGAGCCAATCTTTCTAGCTATTTGCGGCCAAAATTCGCGGGTCCTATTCATTCCGGGACGCCGAGATCCCAGGGTCAATTAATGGGATCATCGAGTCCAAGAAATCTGCGGAGTGGTGGAACGTGATAAACGATAAAAACCGCGAGTGGGCCGATGGTCCAAAGCACCAAGAGTCCTAGACTCAACAAGACTACGATGTCATGCACATCACTTTTGATGTGCGAAACGCGCACGAGATTAATTTTTTTCACACTGACAGTCATTGGCTAGCTTTCTATTCTATGGGGTAAGTTGGCAGCGCATTAGAACGGCCGAAAAGAGCGTTGATCCCTGAACTTGCGACACTTCGCCCGGCTTCCTTTGGTATTTGCACTGCCGATTCCGACATGAATGTTTTTTTGAGGCTCTTGCTCAACAGGATTCATCTAAAGCGCTGATATCTCTGAAGGAAAACTTGACATGTCAGTTTGTTTGGATAAGTTTCCTAATCATCAAAAGGGAGCGTCTCAATGGACGCAGTCAATGAATCACGGGATGTGAGTATGCGGTCTAATCGGCGGGTTTGTATTGAATAGCCATGAGCACTGAAACGAAACTTCAACTTCAAAACGAACGGTTTGAGCTCCTCCTGAATCTGACCGCCAAAATCACGTCGAGCCTCGACCTGCGGGAGGTCTTGCGCGCGATTGCAGCGAACATACGCGAAGTCATACACGCTGACGGCGTAGACGTTGCGCTACCCGATGCAGCTTCCGGAAAGTTCAGGGTATTTGCCTTGGATTTTCCGCACGGCAAAGGAGTCATCAAGGAAGAGTTGTTTGTTACGCCGAGCGCTGCCGTTAAGAAAGCGATGGACACCTTGAAACCGGTAGTCCTTGACATGCGCGAACTTGAGGAACTCGCGCCTGAGACATACAACGTCGCGGCTGCGGAGGGCCTAAGAGTCGCTTGCAATATTCCCCTTGTGAATCGCGGCCGGGCCCTCGGAATTCTGTCAATTTTACGCACGACGGAGACTCCGTTTTCGCCGGAAGACGTCGATTTCCTCAGCCGGGCGTCAGGACCGATAGCCATCGCCGTTGAAAACGCGTTGGCGTACCGGGAAATTTCCGAACTCAAAGACAAGCTCGCCCAGGAAAAACTCTACCTGGAAGAGGAATTTCGCAGCGAGATGGGTTTCGAGCAGATCATTGGGAACAGCACGGCATTAAAGCACGTTTTACAACAGGTTGAAACAGTTGCGCCTAGTGATTCTACTGTCCTGTTGCTTGGCGAAACCGGAACGGGAAAAGAGTTGATTGCGCGGGCGATTCACGATCGAAGCCGCCGCAAACAGCGGACCCTCGTGAAGCTGAACTGCGCCGCCATACCAACCGGGTTGCTGGAAAGCGAGTTGTTTGGTCACGAAAAGGGAGCGTTTACGGGCGCGATCTCCCAAAAAATTGGACGGCTGGAGCTCGCGGATCAGGGCACTCTGTTTTTAGATGAAGTGGGTGACATCCCCATTGAGATTCAGCCGAAGCTGCTGCGGGCTCTCCAGGAGCGGGAATTTGAACGTCTCGGCAGCACGCACACGCGGAAGGTGAATATCCGCCTGGTGGCAGCTACTAATCGCGATCTCGAGACAATGATTGCGAACAAGGAATTTCGAAGTGATTTGTATTATCGGTTGAACGTGTTTCCGATCCGCATTCCTCCCCTCAGAGAGCGCAAAGAAGACATCCCTTTGCTCGTCAGCCATTTCGTCCAAAAGTTCGCCAAGGAGATGCAAAAGCCCATCGAAGCGATTCCTACGGCGGTAATGAAAGGACTGAAGACTTGGGACTGGCCCGGTAATATTCGCGAACTCGAGAATTTCATTGAGCGAGCCGTGCTCCTGACGAGGGGCAAGTCGCTTGAGGCTCCCCTCGCAGAACTCCGAAAGACAAATGCGGAAGGGGCCACGCATACCGACTTGTACGCAGTTAAACATGTGGCTGGAGAAAGAACAAATTCGCGAAGTGACAAAAGTAGCGTTGCTGACGAATATGAAAGAAAGCAGCGCGATCAGATCATACGGGCACTTACCGCATGCAAGGGGCGCGTGGGTGGCGCCGATGGTGCTGCGGCGCGCCTGGGAATGAACCGCACGACTCTCCTCTCTCGAATGAAAAAATTCGGCATCTACCCGAAGCAGTATGCTTAAGTTGCACCCCACCGTTCTGTCGTTTGCCCTCTGGCAATAGCTTCGACAGCTTCGACTCTTTCGACTTCTTCAACCTCGACATTTTCGACTTCAGGCGGTCTTCTCCCGAAATTTCAGCAACTTACGGTCTGCCGATTGTGGCGAGTGTCTTGCCCTTGTCATCCTTTGGCGCTTGGAGTTTCGAAATGAATTCGTCGACTTACGACCTAGTTGTTGTTGGCAGCGGTCCGGCGGGGCAGAAGGGCGCAATCGCTGCGGCGAAGGCTCACAAGCGCGTCGCTCTAGTCGACCGCACTGTCATGATGGGAGGCGTTTGTGTTCATACTGGGACAATCCCAAGCAAGACACTGCGTGAGGCCATCTTCCAGCTCACTGGCTTCACCGTAAACGCCCTATACGGTAAGCCAAATGGCGACATTTCTGTTCAAGATCTAGCTTCACGGGTCAGCGCCATTGTGTCGCGAGAGACTGAGGTAATTCGAGCGCAATTAAAGCGCAACGGGGTCACTGTCTATCAAGGCTGCGCGGTATTTCTAGATGCACATACCTTGGAAGTTCAAGGCGACGGCGAAAAGACGGAAGTCAGAGCCGAGAATGTACTTGTCGCCTGTGGCACGCGACCAGCACACAGCCCAGAGATTGCTTTTGATAATCACCGCGTCGTGGATACGGATCACCTTTCTGGCTTAGGTCGCATCCCCAAGGAAATCATCGTCGTCGGCGCCGGCGTCGTAGGCATGGAATATGCTTCATTCATGGCGGCCTTGGGCTCTGATGTCACATTGATCGATCAGCGTCCAGCGATTCTTGAGTTCGCGGATCGGGAAATCATCGAGGCGCTCTGCTATCACTTGCGGCAGCTGGGCGTCACTTTCCGGCTAGGGGAAAAAGTAGCTCAAGCTGGGATCGATCCCCAACGCGATTTTGTTTTTGCGGACCTGCAAAGTGGCAAGAGGGTGCACGGGGAGGCACTTATCTATGCTGTCGGTCGCCAGGCCAATGCGGATCAGCTCCAATTGGAAGCCGCTGGGTTAACCGCAGACTCGCGCGGAAGGTTGAAAGTGAATGAATTCTTTCAGACTGATGTTCCGCACATTTATGCGGCAGGCGACGTTATCGGATTTCCGGCGCTCGCCAGCACATCGATGGAACAGGGGCGCCTCGCCGCAAGCCATATGTTTGGAATTCCCTTTGAGCACATACCCGACCTATTCCCCTACGGCATCTACACGATTCCAGAAATCTCCATGGTTGGGCAGACCGAGGAAGCGCTAACCGCCAACAAGGTTCCCTACGAAGTAGGCATCGCCAGGTATTCTGAACTGGCGAAAAGCATGATGCTCGGCGACGAAGTCGGCATGTTGAAACTCCTTTTTCATCGCGAAACTCGCGAGCTACTTAGCGTGCACGCGTTAGGGCAACGTGCGACTGAACTCATTCATATTGGCCAAGCGGTACTCTTCTATCGTGGCTCGGTCGAATACTTTCGCAACATGGTCTTCAACTACCCGACCCTAGCTGAGGCTTACAAGGTCGCCGCGCTCGACGGCTTAAACAAACTGTTGTAGTTCGCGGATCTTTCGACAGTTTCAACTCTTTCGACTTCCTCAACTTCGACATCTTCGACTTCCGGCATTCTTCCCCTGAAAATTCAACGACTTACGGGACGGCGGGTTTGGAGTGGGCTTTGCAGTTACCGGCGTTGCGAGCAAAAGCAATCAAATGTTGAAGATCACCATTCTCGATACTCCAAATCGGCGACGGTTGGTGCTAGAGGGCAAGCTGATGGCGCCGTGGGCGGCTGAGCTAAGAAACGAGTGCCGAGAGACCGCGGCGGACCTACAGGGTCGTGAACTGGTGATTGAGCTGAGGAACGTCACCTGCATCAGCGAAGACGGACAAAACGTACTGCTTGAGCTGATGAAAGAAGGGGTCAGGTTCCGCTCCTCGGGCGTGTTCACAAAACACATCATGAAACGGCTCGCCCGCAAGATTCGCAGAAATGTTCAGGAGCCGGAGAGATGACTGGCAGTATTAGGTATCGGCTGGTCCGACGCCGTTTGCGCCCTGCAATTTTGGCGGCGAATACACACAGCTCGGCAGCTATGCGAAGCGATACACCTGAGTTGCGCTTCCCCTTTATTCATAGCCATCTGAATCACGTCGACACTTTCCACTCTTTCGACTTCTTCAACTTCGACATTTTCAACTTTGTTGCGCCTTCTCCCGAAAATTCAGCGACTTACAATCTTGTCAGTTTGGCGCGGGTCTTGCCCTTACCGCACGCGTAAGAACGTAATGCAGAAGAGAGGGGGCGCTATGTCACTGGTTCTTATATTTCTCCGCAATTGGAAAAAGTGGTACCTCGTTCTGAGGTATCGGAAGGGATTTGGACTGTTGGACTCCGTGCGCTATGGCCTTTGGCTGGCGCATACCTGACCGGAAGGTGCTGTCATGAACAACGAACGCTCAGTGAATGTGAGGGCAAATCTTCGGCCAGCGTTTGCCGGCCAAGGGGCAGGTTCCTTACTCGAAATCGACGCTTGGATACAGAGCGAGATCAAGGCGATCTCGCCGCTGGTGGAACGACTGATGCGGCTAATCGTAGAGTCCCATTGCGTTGCGGGCGAAGAACGCGCGGTCCAACTGGCACTCCGGGAAGCTCTGAATAACGCGGTCGTTCATGGCAATCGGCTGGATGCCCACAAGTTAGTTCACGTCCGCTGCCGCTGCAAGTTCGCGAAGGGAATCTCCATTACCGTCTCGGACCAAGGCCAAGGGTTTGATCCGAGCGCGGTTCCTGATCCCCTGTCAGTCGATAGTCTCGAATCTGAGCATGGGCGCGGCATCCACCTGATGAAGCTGGCGATGGACGAGGTTTCGTTCGAACAGCGGGGCGCCGAGGTTCACATGTGTAAGAGGGCTGCTCGCAATCCAAGAGCTGATGTGCGAAGCGACTCGCGCGGTTTTTAGGAGGAAGTCATGGCCACTCAGCGGATTTCGATTTTTGGTCCCCAGCAAGACGCACCTGCAAGAAGGGCCGCGGGATCGCTCCGTCTCGCTCCGACCGTGAAGAACGATGTTTTCTTAAATGCTTTGCTCGAGATGCCTACAACACAACAGACGCGCAGGAGCCCTCTGAAGTGGCTCGGCGCCATGGCATTTCACATCGCGATCGCCGCAGTGCTGATTATCTTGCCGCTCTACACCACGGGAACAATTCGCCCAAGTGAATTCCACGAAACGACGTTGGTAGCCCCACCACCGCCCTTGGCACCGCCCCCGGCCCCTGCGGGAGGTGCAGTCGCTCCGCATATCACGCACCCAAAGGCAAAGTTGAACTACTCGTTACAAAAACTGACGGCGCCTAACACGATTCCGAAGAACGTTCCCTCAAGCTCGGACAACGTCGCCCAAACGGCTCCTGACTTGGAAGGTGTCCCGGGAGGTGTTCCGGGCGGAGTGATTGGCGGAGTACTTGGAGGTCTTTCGGGAGGAACGGGAACGGCGGTGCCGACGCCCCCTCCAGCCCCGCGGCCGGTGCAGAGAGTAGTGCGGGTTGGTTCAGGGATTAAACCGCCGCGCCAGACGTATTCCGCGGACCCGGAGTATCCGCCGCTCGCGCGTGAGACGCACATTTGGGGCACGGTGGTTGTCGATGCGGTGATTGATGAACACGGGAATGTCGTCCAAGCGCGCGTGGTGAGCGGACACCCATTGCTCATGGATGCGGCGCTCAAGGCCGTGCTGCTTTGGAAGTATGAGCCGACTACCTTGAACGGGCAGCCGGTCTCGGTTGAGTTGCAAGTGCAGGTGCACTTCAAACTGAATTCATAGAATCGCCTGACCTGCGCGTGAAATTAAGACTGGCGCGAGAGGAGGTCCCAAATGGTCACGTTTCTATTGATTGGCGCAGTAGCGATTATGGTTTTTCTCTGCTTCATCGGTCCGGAAGGGTTCACTCGCTCCAAGTATCGCAGGTGAATCGCGTTTTCGTAGGCGGTTTTTGATTGGCTCCGCATCCCGGTGCGACAGCGCACTTAGTCCGGCCCTTCGCGGGCATCGCTGGTCGTTCTGAACGGCGATACCGCGCGAGTCGCCACGAAGTCCCGGCTACCCCCGCCGGGACTCCTGGCGCAAGGCTTTGACCGGGAGGTTGCAGAAGTCGAAAAAGAATTTTTTCAAGGAGGAACGAAGCAATGAAACGGGCTGCCGTAAGGGATGCTGAGTCTAGGCCGAGCGTCATACTCCAATCGGCTAACGCAGAACGGGGAAGAAGGAGCTCGCCATCCCCAGAGGAGATCCGGCAACGAGCATTCGAGATTTATGTGGAACGGCGCGAAATTCACGGCTGCGAACTGGACGACTGGCTGCAGGCGGAACGCGAGCTCCGGGAAAAGTACAACAAGAACTCTGTGCAATAAGACGAAGCTGAAGGAGGTACAAAATGCGAGTAAGACAAAACGGTAAGCTCTTTTCATCGGCACTGGTCGCGGCATTGTTATTGGTAACAGCGGTGACGTTGGCCGCGCAAGACGTGCGCTACAACTTTATGCCGAGAACAGATTTCTCGAAATATCGAACGTATAAATGGGTGAACGTCCGCGGTGCTCACCCGGACCAGATTATGGACGCGGAAATTAAGCAGTCTGTGGACTCACAATTGGCGTCGAGAGGGATGACCAAAATCGATAGCGACAAGGCTGATCTTTATATCGGCTACCAGACCGCCGTCAATCAAGAAACACAATGGGATGTCTTTGGTTCACGAGCCTTCGGGATGGGCTCGGGATCGTGGACTAGTTCGACGATCAGTGTCGGGACTCTAGTTCTTGACATGTATGACCCCGGAACGAAGCAGCTCGTCTGGACCGGACGCGCGACCAAGACAATTGACCCCGGCTCAAACCACGAAAAGAACATGAAGAATCTGGACAAGGCCATGGCGAAATTACTGAAAAACTACCCACCCAAACAGAAGTAGAAGACACGAGGGAGCTGAGTTTGGGATTAGCAACTCTATGTTCCCGTGCGACGACGCGCTCAGCTCTCCGCCAGTTGTCATTCGTTTCTAAACGGCGAGGCCGCCCATTGGGCAGGGTCCCGGTTGTCCCGGCTTGGGATTGGTGGCCGGAGCCGGCCAGTCGAGGTCAAAGAACATTTTGGAAAGGAGAAAAGAACATGAACGCGCAATATCTGGCCACGAATGCTCGGAACACGCGGCCGACAGGTGTCGGGTCGGACGTTCCGGAAGAAATAGGTAAGAACGTCCCAACCCTGGACGAAATTCATCGGCGGGCGCTTGAGATTCACATCGAACGTGGCGGTCACGGTTGCGACCTGGACAACTACTTGGACGAGTGGCTGCAAGCGGAACGCGAGCTCCAGGGAAAGTACAACAAGAGCAACGGCGGGGCCCCGAAAGACAAATGAGCTGGGTATCACAACAATCGCGGTTGCCGTCGTGTTCCGTAATTTCCTCCGTCAGTGCGCCCCTAAGAACGAAAGCAGCAACCTAGTGCGCCTGCGATGGCGCTTCCCGCTCGCGCGCTCTGAGGGAAATAGCATGTTGAAGATCAATTTCAGTGAAACACGTGCGGAAGAGAGTTGGATTTTGCATGGTCAGCTTACCGATCCCTGGGTGGCCGAGCTATCGCCTCAGGTTTGCGGGCACCTGAGCAAGTTCTTTGAGTCCTGGCATCCAAACCAACGTCGGTTGCTCTTCGCCACTCGCAGCGGAACTCCGTGGAATCAGAACTTGTTGCTCAAACGAAAGTTCCGACCTTTGCTTCAGGCCCGTGCAATCCAGGTGCCACGCGGTAATGGCTTCCATTCTTTCCGGCATGCGAACGCAACTCTGATGAGCAGTTTCGGAGCATCGCAGAAATTGCGTCAGCAGAGACTGGGCCACGCTGATGGATCTCCAGTCACGGAGACAATCTACACGCACGTGATTAGCGAGGATGGGAAGCGGATTGCGGCGCAACTTGGCAACGCAGTTTGGGGAGTTTTGTACCACAGTTGGACCCTGAAAGAAAACGGCTCAGGAGTGGAGGCTCCTAAGCCGTTGTATCTGAACTAGAAGATGGTTGCGGGGGTCAGATTTGAACTGACGACCTTCGGGTTATGAGCCCGACGAGCTACCAGGCTGCTCCACCCCGCGTCATTGATACTACGCGAGTTGTTGTTCTTCTGCAACTTCAGTACCTAGCCGCGGTCGGCGCGCCAGGCAATTCCAAAAAACCTTTTACAGGGATTCCTGCTTGGGGTACGAAAAAATGTCTACCAGGTATTGTACGCGGTCCCATCGAACCGCGAAGTCAGCGTGGAATTCGAATGTACGTCGACCATTCCCGTGGTCACCTGATCCGGGCTCAGCACGATATTGTCGAATACCGGCGACCAGTCTCTTGCTTGCGTCATGGGATCCACCGGAACTTCCCTAAGATAGCCCGCCTGTTGTAAGTCGTCCAACGATTGCGGCGCCGCTTGCTTATCCAGCGTAAAATTGTCAATCGCTTCCCGCATGATCATCAAATCATGTTTCAGCACGGCTTCTCGCGATCGCTGAATGGTCATGTCGTAACGCCCCGCCGCCAATCCCAGCAAAATAAAAATAATCGCGATCACGATCATCAGCTCAATCAGCGTAAACCCATCGTTGGCGCGTCGCGTCAGTCGGCTTCGTGGGGCCACTCCGGTTTCCCTATGTCTTCTGACCTTTTTCATCGCAACACCTCGCCCGAGCTACCAGTCGCTATATTTTGTGCCATTCAGCGCCGTGCCCGTCGACCTTGAGTACACATCGAACACGTTCTTCCCGCCCCAGACAGTGGAATCCGCATCGTCCCCTGTCGAGCGCAGCCCCCAGTCAGCCCGGCGCGTCATCGGGTCGATTGGAATCTTGCGCAGAAACCGCAGCCTTTTGTCATTTCCTGCTCCCAGTTGCACGCCGTTCACCAGCGTTTCCAAGTCCGGCGGATAGTTATCGCTCCCTACCTCCGTCCGGAACTTGTGCTGATCGGCCAGCTCTTTGTACCGGTCGATTGCGTCTTTCATCGTCCGCAAGTCATACCGAAGTTCCGCTTCCTTCTCCCGTATTACTGCATACCGGAAAATCGGCAGGGCCATCGAGGACAACACCAGAAGGATCGAGCAGGCAATAATCAATTCCAGAAGCGTCATTCCCGCTGTTCTGGATAGGCGGCGCTTTCCAACTCGTCCACTGGAACGAAACTCGCGCCGCAACATGCTTCACTTCCTCTGACGTGAATTACGGCTGAACCTGCACCGTGGCCTCACTCGTGACCAACGGAATGGGCCGCTGCTGCGAATCCTTGGCGTTCTGCTGCACAATCGACAAATTGGACGAGCCTGGCGCGATTCCTTTGATCACAATGCCTAGCAAGGTGCCGCTTCCGCTCACACCCGCCGTATTCGGCTGCCGCGTCGCGGAAATCACCGCTTGGCCCTTTTCCTTATTGATGTTGGATACGATGGCTATTTCCTGCGTGCCTCCGGAGAGGAATCCGCCGTGCTGTCCTTCGCTCACTGCATGCTGAAACTCTTCAATGCTGATCACCGCCGGATTGTATTGCAGTAGCATCGGTATCGAGAATAGGTCATTCACGTTTTCCACGACTACTGCGACTGTCTTCGTCTCGCCCACTTTCAGAGAAAGTGCCCCAGGCTCGAACCTCATCTTGCCTGGCTGGCCTTGCGGAGGATTAACTCCCGCCGGCGCTGGGGTCCCGCCCGGCGCGGCGGGTGCGGCCGCGCCAGGTGGCATTCCAGAAGGAGCTTGCGTAGCGGGCTTCGCTGGTTCCGTGGCAGGCGTGCGGACATCGCTCTCGCGCTTCACTTGAATAATTTGATCAGATCCCGAATAGATCCCGCGCAGATTCTCTTTCGTCCAATCCGGCAACCGCACAATATGTGGAATCATCACGATCAAAACTTCGTCTTCCTGGTGATCCACGCTGTCGGTCGAGAATAGGTAGCGTATCACCGGAATCTTCGCCAGCCCCGGCCATCCGTTCAAAGTCTTCGTGTCCGTCCTCTGAATGAGGCCGCCGAGAATAAAGGCCTCGCCATCCTTCAATCGAATGTCGCCCTCGACGACGCGCTGGCTGATAATCGGCTGGCTAATTCCCCCGATGGTTGAAGTCCCCGTGACGGAAGACACCTCGATCTTTGTTTTAAGGCTGACTTCGCGACTCGGGTGCACGCGGGGTGTAATGTGAATATTTACGCCCACATCCTGATATTGGAACTGCGTGTTGACTAGCGGGTTCACCAACCCCTGCGTACCCACCGCGCCCACACCCACTCCGGCTTGGAAGCTGCCTGTTGCGATAGGGATGCGGTCTCCAATTTTGAGTGTTGCCTCCAGTCCATCCACTGAACGAACCTCGGGGTTCTGAATGATCTTCGTGAATGTATCCGTCAGAACCGCGTTGGCGGTGAAGTTCGGCAGGGTCACGACGTAATCGTTGCCGTTCAGATTTCTCAGAGTGTTCAGCGTGGTGTTGTTCGTGGTCGTTGTGGTCGTCGTGCCTCCCGTCGTCGTTGTAGAATTCGGGTTTATGGCAATGGATGCGCTTTGCCCTGGTAGAACTCCCAGAGTGCGCAGACGATCGGTGCGCGCCTCCAACACTTCCACCTGAACCACCACTTCTGGTTTGGCTTTGTCAACGTCATTGAGCACTTTGCCCACCAGTGTCAGCACGTCAGGAGTAGCGCGGATGATGATGGCATTCTGTGAATTCAGCTGCTGGAGGCGTTTCAAATCGAACAAGGACCGAAGCCCCGTGACTATTTCGGTCAAGTCCTGCGGGGTCACTGTATTGGACAGATAAAACGTCCTGAGCACTTCTTCTTCATAATCGCGCCGCTTTGTCGTCTGGTCCGGCGCGACCATGATGATGTTCTCGGTGACAGGCTTCCAGAAACTCTTGCTTTCAAAGCAAGCAACCTCCAGCGCCTGTTGTAGCGTCAGGTTATTCAGATCTACGGAGATTCGCCTTTGGGGGAGGTCCGGGTCATAGATGACCGTCAGTCCAGCCAGTTTCCCAATCGTGTCGAAGATGATCTTTGAGTCGCCCGATGCTTTATAAGTGATAGCTACGTTTGAGAGTGGCTTAAGCTGCGGCGGCGCCGACAAGAATTGCTGAGACTCGTCCTCTGCAGGCGGTCTTGTGTTGTCTCCCGAGTGCGTCTGCTCAACAATCAGCGCCAGCGTTTTTTTCAGTTCTTGCCCTGCAATCGCACTCGAGGGATCAATGTTTTGTGCCCGCTGGAATTGCGCTGCCGCGCCTTGCAGGTCTCCGTTTTCCCTCTGCTTCTCGCCCAGCTTGATGTGCATCTCTCCCGCTTCGAAGCGGGTCTGATTCAGCCTGATTTTGTAGGCGGCGTTGTTGGGGTCGGACTTCAGCGCTTTCTGGTAATACTCCAGCGCCGCATCGTAGTCCTCGATCGTCTCAGCCCTCCGCCCTTTGCTATAATCCGTTTGGCCCTTCGGACAGCCCGCTGCGAACAGACCCATTCCGACAGATAGAAGGACACTACAACAACGTCGCATGGTTTCTCCGTTGCCTCGACACGCGCCCATTTCAGTCTAACACTCGCTTTAGAGCACCGGCAAGACTCGGAAGGTTGGCTGTACAAATCCCGGCAATGTGGTTATTTTCGTGCCTGTAGCCAATCTTTAACACTCCCGCTATGATGGAAGATTGTGTCTAAGCCTGCAAAGAAACCCGAAAAGGTCAGCAAAACCGGCGAGCAAATCGTAGCTCAGAACCGCGCTGCCTCTTACAACTTCCATCTCCTCGACCGCTTTGAGGCCGGTCTGGTCCTTCATGGCACTGAAGTCAAAGCTCTGCGCGAAGGAAAAGCGAACATCCGCGACGCTTACGTTGATTTCAAGCCCAGCGGCGCTTGGCTCGTTAACGCGCACATTGCACAGTACATGCCTGGCGGCCCCTGGAACCATGAGCCTCTCGGTTCCCGCAAACTCCTGCTGCACAAAAACGAAATTTACAAGCTCGCTGGCCGTACCCAATCCAAGGGCTTGACCGTCATTCCTCTGCGCATCTACTTCCGTAACGGCCTCGCCAAGGTCGAAATCGCCCTGGCGCAAGGCAAAAAGTCGTGGGACCGCCGTCAGGACGAACGCGACAAGGAAGCTCGCAGGGAAACTGAAAAAGCGATGTACAACAACCGGAGGCGTTAAAGAACAATGCAAATCACACTCGAAACAAGGCCCTACGCTGCGCTGGAGACCGAAGCTCTCGTTTCCTACGTTTTCGAAGAGACCGACCCCATCCAGGGTCGCATCTCGGAATTCGATCAGGCCGCTAACGGCTTGCTGCGCAACCTCGCTAGGAGCGGAGAACTCACCGGCAAGACGCTCGAAATGACTTTAATTCACGCTCCTGCCGGGCTCAAAGCTAAGCGCCTTTTGCTCGTCGGAGCAGGGAAGCGCGAACAATTCAACGGCGCCACTCTTCGAAAGATTGCCGGCGCCGCGCTACGCTACCTCAAAGCCCGCTCAGTAAAGCAATTGGCGTTCCTGGTTCGCGAGAACAACGCCACTGAGGAATTTACTCAAGCCATCGCGGAAGGTGCGTTAGCTGCCAACTTCGAGTCCGACAAGTACAAGACCGAAAAGAAGAACGGCAAGTCCATCGACACCGTCCTGCTCACCGGCTATTCCGATGCCGACCGCGCCGCGGCCGAGAAAGGACTTGCGCGCGGCCGCGTCATCGCCGAAGCCCAGAATTTTGCGCGCGACCTCATCAACGAGCCATCCAACAAACTCACTCCGAAAATTCTTGCGGAAAAAGCCGAAGCCATGGCCAAGCAAGCGGGCCTCGCAGTGGAAATCCTCGACGAGAGAAAAATCACCGACCTCAAAATGGGCGCTTTGCTCAGCGTTTCACAGGGCGGGCCCGAACCGCCCCGCGTAATGGTCGTCACGTACACGCCCGCAAATTCCAGGCCCGGCGCGCCAGTCATCGGTCTCATCGGCAAAGCCGTTACCTTCGACACCGGCGGCATTTCCATCAAACCGTCCGAAGGCATGGAAAAAATGAAGTACGACATGGCCGGAGGCGCCACTATGCTGGGTGTAATGCGTGCTCTCGCCGCGCTCAAACCGAATGTTAAAGTCATCTGCGTCGTGCCCTCCACGGAAAACATGCCCGGCGGCACAGCGCAAAAACCCGGCGACATTCAAACTGCCATGTCCGGCAAAACCATCGAAGTCTTGAACACCGACGCCGAAGGACGCCTAATCCTTGCCGATGGTATTCACTATGCGAAGCAGTTGGGTGCTACACACCTGATTGACGCCGCCACGCTCACCGGTGCAATTGTCGTCGCACTCGCCAACGTGAACGCCGGCGTTTTCGGTTCCGACCAGGCCTTCACCGACAAACTGCTTGCCAGCTCCAAAGCCGCCGGCGAAAAAATGTGGCAAATGCCCATTGACGACGACTACCGCGAATTCATCAAAGGCACCGTCGCCGACATCCAAAACATCGGCAGCGGCAAGGGCGGCGGCGCCATCACAGGCGCAATGTTCATCAAGGAATTCATCGGCGACTCCCCCTGGATTCACCTCGATATCGCCGGCACCGCGTGGAACGACGACGCCAAACCCTGGCTAGCCAAGGGCCCCACCGGCGTCGCCCTCCGCACACTGGTCCACCTGGTCATGTCCTACTGATTTTTCCTAGTAGGGGCACGGCACGCCGTGCCCTTCTTTCTTTTCGCGCAGCGATTCGCGACCAAATCCTTGCGCTGTCTGCTGCTCGACTACGCCCGCTTGACAGCTTCTTCGCCTGGGCTATTAATAGAAGCTGCGCCTGCAAGCCATGAGCTCACGTAAATTTTCTCGACGCCGCTTCCTCTCTAACACCTCGGTGGTAACTGCTGCGCTCGCCGCTCCGGGTCTTTCTCTTCGCGGATTTTTCAATTCTTCAGCAGAACGCCCGCAGCTCCATGAATTCGACTACGGCGATGTGACGTTCTGCGGCGGATTCCACGAGCAGCAACTCAAAGAAAGTATTTCGGTGCTTATGGAGTTGAACGAAGACAGCTTACTCAAGCCTCTTCGAAAAATGTCAGGCCAACGTGCTCCCGGCGACGAACTCGGAGGCTGGTATCTGTACGATCCGAACGCAGACGGCCGCGCGGTCAGCCTGGGGTTCGCTCCGGCATGTACTTTCGGACAGTGGGTCTCCGCACTGGCGCGAGCGTACGCCATCAATCGCGACGAGAAAATTCGCAACAAAGTTCTTCGCCTGAATCGCGAATACGCGAAAACAATCACCGCCGACTTCTACGAAAACAATCGCTTTCCCGCTTACTGCTATGACAAATTTGTTTGCGGGCTCATGGATTCGCACCGCCTAGCGAACGACCCTGACGCTCTTCGCATTCTCGAACACACGACCGATGTCGCGTTGCCGCATCTTCCCGGAAAAGCGATCGAGCACGGCCGGGTTTGGCGGCCAGGCAAGGATGAATCCTACACATGGGATGAGTCCTACACGATTTCTGAGAATCTGTTCCTGGCCTACCAGCGCGGCGCCGGCGATCGCTACCGCGCGCTGGGCGCGCAATATCTCGACGACGAATATTACGAGCCGCTGGCGGAAGGGCGCAGCAATTTCGCTGACCGGCACGCCTACAGTCATGTGAATTCGTTGTGCTCCGCGATGCAAGCTTACATGACGCTTGGCAGTGAGAAACATTTGCGCGCGACGACAAACGCGTTTGATTTTCTGGCTGCGCAAAGTTTTGCGACGGGCGGCTGGGGCCCGAACGAACTTCTTCTTGCGCCGGACAGCGACGGCCTATACAAGAGCCTTACGGATAGCCACAGCAGCTTTGAAACGCCGTGCGGGTCTTATGCACATTTTAAGCTGACACGTTACTTGCTGCGCGTGACGCACGACGCTCGCTACGGCGACAGCATGGAACGCGTCATGTACAACACCGTGCTCGGAGCCAAACCGCTACATGCAGACGGGCGAACTTTCTACTATTCCGACTACAACTTCAAAGGGCGCAAGGTCTACTCCAACAATCACTGGGCTTGCTGCTCGGGTACTTTGCCGCAAGTCGCTGCTGACTATCGGATCAACTCCTATCTTCGCGACGCGCAGGGCGTTTGCGTAAATCTCTACATTCCGTCGACGCTGAGCTGGATCCAGGATGGTGCGCGTGTTTCGCTGACGCAGAAAACACTCTATCCCTTTGACAGCCACATTCAATTTCAAGTCACGACTTCCTCGCCGAAGGAATTCATTTTGAATTTCCGCATTCCGGCTTGGGCGCAAGGCGCGTCGATTTCCGTGAACGGAAAGCGCCTATCAGATTCTCCAGTCTCCGGAAGTTTTGCAGCGGTTCGGCGCGAGTGGAAGCCGGGGGATCGCATCGACTTGGAATTGCCGCTGACGAAGCGGCTTGAAGCGATCAACGAGCGGCATCCTGATACAGTGGCGCTGCTTTGTGGGCCCCTGGTGCTGTTTGCCGTCGGGGAAACTTTGCCGGCGGTCACGCGGCAGCAGTTGTTGGCTGCGAAGAACGAGGGCAAGCAGAACTGGCAGACGGAAACGGCCGGTACACTTCTCGATTTGCGTCCGTTCACTGCCATTTCGGACGAACCGTATTCCACGTATCTTCTCGTTAGCTGACGGCTGGGGGCGCAGGACGAGACAGGCAAGAATGCCTGTCCACATTGGTTGCTTTAGTCCACCATTACATTTTCTCCGGGGCCTCTATTCCCAGTAGCGAGAGCGTTTCAACGAGGCGCGCTTCGACCAGTTCTGTTAGGCGCAGGAGGAAGGCGCGCTTTTGTTCGTCGGCTTCGGTCAAGATGTGATGCTTGTGATAAAAATTGTTGAAGCTCTGTGCCAATTGGAAAGCGTACTTCGCGACGAATGCCGGTTCTTGGGCGCCAATGGCGGCGTCTACGGCAAGGTCCAGCGAGCCCGCACTGAGCAACAATTCCCAGAAGCTGTTTCCATCCGGTCCGCCAAATAGTGTGGCTACGGTCTCTGGCGTAACGGGAACGCTGGTCGCGCCCGCTTCAACACCTTTGCGGCGGATGCCGCGAATGCGGACCACGGCGTACTGGCAGTACGGCCCTGTCTCGCCTTCAAAGCTGAGAGCGTCCTTGAAATCGAAGGCAATGATCGCGTTGCGCGTAAATTTCAAAAGGAAAAAACGCAGCGCGCTTACAGCGATCGCGTGGGCGGTGTGCTTCTGTTCTGCCGCACTCATCTCGGCGTGGCGCTGCCGAACTTCGGCGAGCGCGGCAGCTTCGAGTTTGTCGATGAGGTCATCGGCTTTAACGCCGAAGCCTTTGCGGCCGCTGACTTGGATGAAAGGGAGCTTGGCTTCCTCAGGCGAAAGTTCGTGGCCCATTTCTGCGGCGCAGCGGGGAGTGAGCACGACGAAAGCATAGGACAGGTGAATGGACTTGCTAGCGGCTTCGGCGTGGCCCAGGCGGCGCAGCGCTTCGGCAACGACATCTTGCACGTAAGACTGGCGCGTGTCGATGACGTTGTAAACCGCAGTTGCGGGCTCGGCAAAATGCGGCGCAGCGGGATCGCTCTTCAAGGTGGTGGTGGCCCAAACTGTTTCGCCTTCGGGAGCGGTTGGCCATTTGAGATAGTTGAAATCCTTGCCGAGAAGGCCGAATTTCCAGAGTTGATAGGCGATGTCTTTGCCGACGTAGGTGACGGTGCCGTTGGAGCGGACAATAATTTTATCTTGGATATTTTCATCGTCGGTGTCAGAAGAGGTCAAGGAGGTAGAGGACGTAGAGGAGGTAAAGGATGAAGAACCGGCCTCGCCTGCGGCCTCGGAGATAGCGGAAGTGGTCTTCTCCTTTACTTCCTTAACCTCCTTCAGGTCCTTTACCTCCTCATTTTCTTTCCAGGGCATGATCCAGCAGCCGGCCATTTTTCCGGCGCTCACGAGTTGAACGACGCCGGAATTTTTTAGCAGCTGGAAGGCGGCATCCCAGAACTTGAGGTGAAGGATTTCGCTCTCGCGGGCGAGGAGTTCGTACGAGATGCCGAGGCGAGCCATGGTTTTGAGATGTAGACTCACGATGGTGTCAGCAACGACTTGCGCGACTTCGGCTTCTTCGCCGCGACCCTCTTCGATGGCTTTGAGAGTGCGGGCGCGAAGTTCGGCGGCGCGCGATTTGTCCTCTTCCAGAAAGTGGGTAACTTTGGCGTAAAGATCCCAACAGTAGTAATCGAAGCGCGGCTCCATGGCGGCCATTTTCACGCTAACCGGAGTAAGGCGCTCCATATCGAGGAAGCCGAGGACGACGTCGGCGACCTGAACGCCGGTGTTGTCAATGTAGTTTTGGATCTGAACAGGGTTTCCGGTGTGGCGAAGGACGCGCGCCATGGTATCGCCCAGGACGGCGTTGCGGAGATGGCCGATGTGCGCGGCTTTGTTGGGGTTGATGCTGGTGTGTTCGACGATCACCTTTCCGGATATTTTCGTTGAGGGAAGTGGCGAGTGACGAGTGGCGAGTGGTGAGAGATCAGCCCAGAAATCGGCGCGATCGAAATATGCATTGAGGTATCCGGCGCCAGCAACTTCGACACGAGCGATGCCCTCGACTTTGCCAAGCCCATTGGCAATCTCTTGCGCAATGATGCGTGGAGCTTTTTTGAGGCGCTTGGCTAGCTCGAAGCAGACGGGGGAGGCGGCTTCGCCCATTTCGATTTTGGGAGGGCGATCGAGAACGACATCCATGGAAATGGAATAGTGCTCCTGGATGTAGCGCACCAGGGCTTCGCGAAGGCGATTTGTAAGCGTCAGGTACACGGTTCCTCGCGGGAAAAAGAGTAGAGAGTATAATTGGAGGGGAGGAACGGGGTCAAAAGGTAACGCAAAGCAATGACGAGGAGTGTGTGCAGGTTACCCCCACTCCCCGTGTTTTTTGTAAGAGTGGCAAGCAAAGGACTTACACGTGACGTTTTCGTAAGAGTGGCAAACAATAGAGTTAAAGTGGCGTGTTTTGATATTGTTAGCGAGTGCCTCGTAAGAGTGGCAAACAATGGGGTTACACGAGGGAAGGCAGCAGGGAATCGAGATGGATTGATGCCACGGGACTTAGGGAGGATCACGTGGCGTGAGGACATTCGGCATCCGGCGCGGAAAATCGTGCCGCTCAACTGACCTCGATTATACCATACTCGTCATATTTGTCAAGTAATTACTAGCAAATGGTTTGTTTGCTGTGAGTTAGCTGTGGCCACCAGTTTTGGGGTGGACGTTCTATTGTCTTGAAGTAAGCGGATAGTGGAAACGTCCTGTACGCTCGTGGCGCTTTCCCTGTGGTGGGAAACTCATGTATGCTCAGGACTCCATGAAACTCGACCCCTTGATACGACTCCGCCAGACGGTGGGTAGCACCAGCCGTGCGGCGGGGCCTTATAAGCCCTGGTAAACGCCAGATTAGCGTGCCGGGAGGGGGCAGCACCCTCACCCACCACCAATTTTCAGAAAACAAGAGATCGAGCGCCGACTTGCTCGGGGCCGGGCCGAACGGCCACCTTGTTTGACACTCCTGCGCTACGCCGATAGTATCGAAAGACTCCTACGGAACGCACAAAATGTACGGTTCCTGCGGCGACACCTTCTATGAAACTGGCTTATTTTGATTGTTTTTCGGGGATTAGCGGGGACATGGCGCTGGGCGCACTGGTGGACGCGGGGTGCGCGGTTGAGCATTTGCGCGAGGAGTTGCGTGGTTTGCAGGTTCCGGGTTGGGAATTGACGGCGGAGAAGGTTTGGAAGAATGGGATGGCGGCGACGTATGTGAAAGTAAAGACAGAGGATCAGTCGAAGCACCGGTCGCTTAGCACGATTCTGGAGATTTTGGAGAAATCGCAACTGGCGGCTGGGGTACGCGAGCGGGCTGGGGCGATTTTTCGGAAGCTGGGAGAGGCGGAAGCGCGGGTGCACGACGTGCCGGTGGAAAAGATTCATTTTCATGAAGTTGGGGCGGTGGACGCGATTGTGGATATCGTTGGGGCTTGTGTTGGGTTTCATGCGCTGGGGATTGAGAAGTTTGCGTGTTCGGCGCTCAATGTTGGAGGCGGGACGGCCAAGATGGCGCATGGGGTTTTGCCCGTGCCTGCACCGGCTACGGCGAACCTCTTGCAGGGCAAGCCGACGTATTCCAATGGCGTGCAGAGGGAGTTGGTGACTCCTACCGGGGCGGCGATCGTGGCTACGCTTTGCGATTCGTTTGGTCCGCAGCCGGCGATGAGCGTGACGGCGATTGGGTATGGGGCGGGGACAGCGGATTTGGAGGGGCAGCCGAATGTTGTGCGGATTATGGTTGGGGAAGAAGTCGGGGTGGCGAAGAGCGAAGAGAAAGGAGCACAGGCAGGAGTGCCTGTGCTACTCGGGTTCGACGAAGAGATTGCGGTGATCGAGGCGAATCTGGATGACATGAACCCGCAGATTTACGGCTACTTTTTGGAGAAGGCACTGGGGGCGGGGGCGCTGGATGTTTACACGACGCCGGTGCAGATGAAGAAGAACCGGCCGGGGACTTTGTTGACGGTTTTGTGCAAGCCGCAGGATACAAATACGCTTATGACACTGATTTTTGCGGAGACTACTACGTTTGGGGTTAGGACTTATCGGGCGCAGCGGCGGGTGTTGCCTCGGGAGTGGGTAAATGTGGGGACGGAGTTTGGAGAAGTAAGGATTAAAGTTTCGAGGGTGAATGGGCGGATTTTGCATGTGGCGCCGGAGTTTGAGGATTGCCGGAAGTTGGCGGTAGAGAAGAATGTGCCTTTGCAGCGCGTGATTGCGGAGGCGATGCGGAAGTACGAGAAGAGTTGAACGGGTTTTCTTAACACAGAGTTCACAGAGGACGCAGAGAAGAGGGAAGTAAAGAAGTAATGACGTAAAGAAATAAGGAAAAACAGAGATCAATGCAGAGTTGTGCGGGACAGAGAGATGGCGCTGAGGAAAATGGCTGAGAAACCAAAATATTATTTGACGACGCCGATCTATTACACGAACGGGTTGCCGCATATTGGGCACACGTATTCGACGATTGTGTGCGACACCATTCGGCGGTACAAGCGGATGCGCGGGTATGACGTGGTGATGACTACGGGGACGGACGAGCATGGCGTGAATGTGGAGCGGTCTGCGAAGAAGGCCGGGATCGCTGAGTCGGAGTTTGTGGCGAAGATGGCGGCGCAGTGGAAGGCGCTTTGGGATGAGCTTGGGGTGCAGGGCGATGAGTTTATTCGCACGACCGATTTGAAACATGCGCACACGGTGCAATGGCTTTTCAAGTTGTTCCGGGAGAATGGGTTTGCTTATCCGGGGCATTACACGGGGCAGTACTGCATTTACGACAATGCGTATGTGGACGTGAAGCCTGGGGAGAATTGTCCGGATTGCGGGCGACCGACCGAGACGGTTACCGAGCCGAACTACTTTTTCAAGTTGTCCGCGTTTCAGAAGCCGTTATTGGATTGGTATGCCAAGCATCCGGAATTCATTCAGCCGGAAGCGAGGCGGAACGAAGTTCTGAGCTTTGTTGAGGGCGGGCTGCGGGATTTGAGTATCACCAGGACTACGCTTCGCTGGGGGATTCCCGTTCCGGGGGAAGAGCCGCACGTTTTTTATGTGTGGTTTGACGCGTTGACGGCGTATTTAAGCGCGGTGGGCGGGCCGAATTACGAGAAAGTTGGGTACTGGCCGGCGGATTTGCATCTGGTGGGGAAGGAGATTATTCGGTTTCACGCTGTTTATTGGCCGGCGTTTTTGATGGCCGCGGGTTTGCCGTTGCCAAGGCAAGTTTGGGCGCACGGTTGGCTGCTGATGGACAGCGCCAAGATGAGCAAGTCGCTGGGGAATGTGGTGCGGCCACGGCCGATTGTGCATGTTTTGGGGATGGATGCTCTTCGGTATTATTTGCTGCGCGAGACGGTCTTTGGGCAGGATGGGAATTTCAGTTATGACGCGCTGGTGCAGCGGTATAACAGCGATTTGGCGAATGGGTTGGGGAATCTGGCTAGCCGAACGGCGGCGATGATTGAGAAAAATTGTGGCGGGAAAACTCCCAAGCCTGGGGCGCTCCAGGCGCAGGATACCGCTCTTGCCAAGGAGGCGCAGGCGGCTATCGGCGAAGTGATGGAGCATTACGAGAAGCTGGAGTTCTCGCGCGGCTTGGAAGTGATTTGGGCGTTGATCTCCGCGGCGGATAAATATTTGACGGTGGAGAAACCGTGGTCGCTGGGAGAGTCGGGGGAAGAGCAGCAGCGGCGGGCGACGGTGCTCTGGACGACGGCTGAAGTTTTGCGTGTCGTCACGGTCCTAACGCATCCTGTTTTGCCGGAAAGTACGGCGAAGATTTGGGCGCTGCTCGGACAGCCAGGAGCGCTTGGGGCAGTGGATCTGGGTGAATTGGCGTGGGGACAACTCGCGCCCGGTGCAGCGCTTGGTAAATCGCAGGCGCTATTTCCACGAATTGAAAAAGCAGAAGCGATTGAGAGGATGGAAGCCATGGAAAAAGAAGAACAGAAGGCACCTTCACCTGTTGCGGCGGGCGTACCTGCAGCTGCACCCGTTACGACGGGAACAGCGGCTGCTGCGGCTGTTGCACCTGCGGCTGCGGAGAAAATCGGGATTGAGGATTTTGCGAAAGTCGAGATGCGCGTGGGGCAAATCAAGACGGCTGAGCGGATCGTGGGCGCGGACAAATTGTTGAAGCTTACCGTGGATATTGGGACGGAGATTCGGCAGATTTGCGCGGGGATTGCACAGTATTACGAGCCGGAGAAACTGGTTGGGCGGAAGGTGGCGGTGGTGGTGAATTTGGCGCCGCGGAAATTGCGTGGGGTGGAATCGAACGGGATGATTGTGGCGGCGTCGGTGGGGCCGGAGGGGCGGCCGGTGTTGGCGGGATTTCCGGACGAGGATGTGGAGATTGGCGCGAGATTGAAATAGAGGGAGAGAGTGAAGTAGAGGAGGTAAATGAGGTAAAGGAAGTAAAGGAAGTAAAGGAAAAGAAAGAGCCGACGCGGTGTTCGAGAGATGGAAGCGCACAGGCTGAAGCCTGTGCCACCGAAAAATGGAATTGATTGATTCGCATGCGCACATTGATGATCCTCAGTTTGATGGGGATCGCGATGCGGTGTTGGAGCGCGCGCGGGCCGCGGGCGTAACGACCCTGCTTGCGATCGGCACGGGGCCTGGGCCGGAGAAGCTCGATGCGGCGCTGCCGTTTGCAGAAGCGCATGAGTGGATTTACACGACAGTGGGGATTCATCCGCACGAGGCGCGCGAGGTGACGCAGGCGCATTTGGATGAATTGGCTCGGTTGGCGAAACATCCGAAGGTGATTGCTTGGGGCGAGATTGGGCTGGATTACTTTTACGATCATTCGCCGCGGGATGTGCAAGAACGTGTGTTTCGCGAGCAGATGGCGCTGGCTCGCGAGGCGAAGTTGCCGATTATTATTCATTGCAGGGATGCTTGGGCGGATTGTTTGCGAGTGATTGAGGAAGTGTGGCGTCCCGCGGGACTGGGCGGAATTCTGCATTGCTTCACTAGCACACTCGAAGATGCCAACCGCGGCGTCGACATGGGCTTTATGATTTCTTTTGCGGGGAATTCGACTTATCCGAAAGCGCAGAATTTGCGGGACGTTGCGAAAGCTTTGCCCATTGAGAATATTTTGATAGAGACGGACTCGCCGTACCTTGCGCCGCAGCCCTATCGAGGCAAGCGCAACGAACCTGCGCATGTGGCGGAAGTAGCGCGTACACTCGCTAGTGTGAGAGACTTAGCCGCGGAAGAATTCGCCACCAGGACAGCAGGCAATTTCCGGCGATTTTTCCACCTTTCCGAGCCGTCGATGTCCGCGGCTGCGGAGTCCCAAAGATGATTGCAGGCCAGGGGAGGAAGGCTATCGCGCTGCTTACTGCCAAAGAGATTTTTGATCTCGTGCGGGACGATTTGGTGCTGGTGGAAGAGGAGCTCGCGCGACAGAGCGCGGGCGCGTTCGAACCGGTTGCGGAGATAACGAGCTATCTTCTTGGCGGGGGAGGGAAGCGGCTGCGGCCGGCGCTGTTGTTGCTTTGCAATGCGTACACAGGGCGGCGTAGTGCGGGAGCGATTCGGCTGGCGGCCGTTGTGGAGCTGCTGCATAGCGCTACGTTGATTCACGACGACGTGATTGACAGCGCGGACACCCGGCGCGGGCGGCCCTCGGCGAATTCGCGCTGGGGAAATCATCGCAGCGTTCTGGCGGGGGATTGGCTGTACATGCAGTCGTTTCAGATGGCGTTGGAAGAGAGAAATTTTCGCATTCTCGACGTTTTGATCGATCTCACGCAAAAGATGGTCGAGGGCGAATTGATTCAGTTGGCGAAGATTGGGCGCATTGACGTTACGGAAGAAGATGCGCTGCGGCTGGCTACTTACAAGACGGCATGCTTGTTTAGCGGGTGCGCGAGATTGGGTGCGGTGCTTGGCGGACTCGAAGGTGCGGAGGAAGAGGCGCTGGCCGATTACGGGCGTTATGCGGGGCTGGCGTTTCAGTTGGTGGATGACCTTTTGGATTTTACGGCCTCGGCGGCACAGTTGGGGAAGCCTGTTTTGAGCGATTTGAAAGAGGGCAAAGTAACCTTGCCGCTGATCTATGCGATGGACAATGGTCATCGCGATGCGCGGGGTTTGGTGGCGCGGGTTCTCGAGGAGAAGGAGTTTCATTCGGTGTCGGCAGAGACGATTGTTTCGTTGGTGCATGATTCAGGAGCGCTGGAGCGGGCGAGGAATTTGGCGCATGAGTATGCGCGGCGGGCTAAGGCTTGTTTGGATGGGCGCGGGGACTCGGAGTACGCGCGGGCGTTGTTGACGTTGCCGGATTTTATTTTGGAGCGAGAGAATTAGGGGTTGAGGTTGAGAAGACGGGCACGGCATGCAGTGCCCCTACGGAAATGCTGCCTTTCAAGCTGGTCTACCACAAAGGTTACGATTTAAATCTTGGCGAGCACGTTTTTCCTTCACAGAAATTTCGTTTAATTGCGGAAGCTTTGTTGAGAGAAGGAATCGCTGCGGGCAATGACTTTCTAACACCGGACCCAGCGGCGGACGAGGATATTCTGCGCGTGCATACGGCGGAGTGGGTGCACAAGCTAAAGACGGGAACTTTGAGCGCGAGTGAGATCATGAAACTGGAGATTCCTTATTCGCGGGAGGCGGTGGAAGCGTGTTGGCTGGCCGCGGGCGGCTCGGTTTTGGCGGGGCAATCTGCGTTACGCGACGGTTTCGGATGCAATCTCGGGGGCGGGTTTCATCACGCTTATCCAGGGCATGGCGAGGGCTTTTGCGCGATTCATGATGTTGCGGTGGCGATTCGGCGCTTGCAGCATGATGGGACGATTCGAAAGGCCATGGTGGTTGATACGGATGTGCATCAGGGGAACGGGACGGCGGCGATCTTCGCGGACGATGATTCCGTTTTCACGCTTTCGATCCATCAGGAGAATAATTATCCGGCTTATAAGCCGCCATCGGATATGGATCTGGAGATGGCGGACCGCGTGGATGACGACGAATATCTTGGAGCGTTGATTCCGGCGGTGCAGGCCGCGCTGGATGAGTTTCAGCCGGAGATTCTCTTTTATGTGGGCGGGGCGGATCCGTTTTGCGAGGACCAACTCGGCGGATTGTCGCTTACGAAGAACGGGTTGAAAACTCGCGACCGCAGAGTGTTTGAAGAAGCGCGGCGGCGGGGGATTCCTGTTGCGACGGCGCTGGCAGGCGGATATGCGCGGCGGGTGGAAGATACGGTTCGAATCCATGTGAACACGATCGTTGCGGCGCGCGAAGTAGCGCTTGCTTTTCCGTCGGTTTCCGCAGCGGGACAGAAGTAAACTCTTTCGCACGATGCACGCGAGTTTCCCACACAAGACAGAGAGGTCCTTCATGAAGCGTTTCACAATACGGCTTGTATCGGGCTTGTTGATTTTCGGAGGTTTTTCCCTGGCCGGACTGGTTAGGCAAGGGAATGCAGTGGCACAATCGTCCACGGATTCGGCAAAAAAACTGAAAGTCTATATCTCCGTCGACATGGAAGGAGTCGCAGGGGTTGTAACGGCGGATCAGCTTTTGCCAAGCGGATTTGAATATGAGCGCTTTCGCCATTTCATGACCGACGAAACGCTGGCGGCCGTGCGCGCGGCGAATGAGGCGGGAGCCAGCGAGATTGTTGTGAGCGATTCGCATGGAAACGGCGAAAACCTGTTGATCGAGGAGTTCCCGAAGAATGTTCGCATGGTACGGGCGTGGCCGCGCCATGGGGGAATGATGGCCGGGTTGGACTCCAGCTTCAGCGCGGCCATTTTTGTCGGTTATCACGCTTCGACGACAAATCCAAAGGGCGTTCGGGCGCACACGTTTTCTAGCGCGCACTATGCGCGTGTGACCTTGAATGGGAATGCGGTGACAGAAGGGGAGTACAACGCCGCTTATGCAGGGTCAAAGGGAGTGCCGATTATTTTCGCCTCCGGCGATGACGCTGCGGTGGAAGAGATCAAGACGCGACTTGGAAACATCGAATCCGTCGAGACGAAGAAGTCGCTCGGTTTCCATTCCGCGGAGACACTGACGCCGGCAGCTTCCTGCGAAAGAATCTTTGCCGGCGTGAAAACCGCATTGGGCCGCCTGCACGACTTCAAGCCTTACGTGATCAAGACTCCAGTGACGCTGGAAATCACGTTCAAGAACTACACACCGGCGGAGATGCTCAGCTACCTTCGATCGGTGCAGCGCGTGGACTCGCATACGATCCGGTTCGTGGGCAAGGACATGGATGAGGTAGACGACTTTGAAGAATTCGTAGGGAACTACAGCGCTGATTTGACGCCGTGAGCGGAATACTCAGCAGCTACTTTTGGCGCCGCCAGCGCGTGGCGGACGGCGTTACTTAATTCAGTTTCCACTTCATCCGGATCGAATCCCTCCGCGCGATAAGCGATTTTCCCCGTGCGATCAAGAACGACGACAGTAGGGAAGGACTTGACGGCCAGGAGGCGTTCGAGGCCATCCGCAAAGACCACTGTCGTGCGTGGTTTTTCTTCCTGCAGGTAGGGCGGCACGAGAGTTTCGTCTTCGTCGCAATCCGCGGCGAGAAAAACGATGTCCGCTATGCCTTGGAACTGCGCGGCGACGCGGTCGAAATGGGGTTCCATCGCGCGGCACGGCCCGCACCAAGTAGCCCAAAAATTTACGACGACGATTTTTCCTTTCTGTTCGGAGAGCAGATAGGGAGAACCGTCCTGTGCCCTGCGCAGTGTGAAATCGAAGGGCTCTTTAGCGTTGGCGTTTCGTTTGAGTTTCGGGGCATCGGCGGACGCGACGACTTCGTCGTAGGCCTGCAGGAGATAGTCGCCGAGGCCCTGGTCGGAGCCGTGCGCGAGGCGCCAGACATTGCCGAGCTTTTGGCGTATTTCGCGGCGGTTGGCTGCGGCGGAAGAGGCGTCCGCCAGTGAAAAGGCTCTCGCATATTCCTTGATGGCGCCGGGCAAATCCTTGTTCAATTCTGCAATTTCGCCGAGTTTCTCAGCCGCCGCGGCGCTCGGCGAAATTGCCATGCTGGCGCGAAAGTCTTTTTCAGCAGCGGTGTAGTCGTGGAGTTTGAAGGAAAGCCTGCCGCGAAGCGCGAGGATATTCACCTTGTCGCGTTTCTGTTCGGCTTCCCACTCCTCTTTCGAAATCTTAGGAGATTTATCGCCGGCCGGAGTGCGGTCGATGTAGTCAAGCACGCGTGTGGAATAGTTGAGAGCGCGGCGGAGGGCGGCTTCGTCCCCATTGCGCTCCAACAGCTGAATGGCAAGTAGGGTCATCGACATGTCTTCCGGAGTAAGGGCGACGATGCGCTCGGCATAGGCGGTCGCCCGGGCGGAGTCTCGCAGCTGCAGGCTCGCTTCGACGAGCGCGCGATAGATTTGGGGCCGTTGGCGCGAATCGGGATATTCCTTGAGGAAGTCTTCGAGGCTGCGGACGAGAGCGGCGCGGTCGTTGCCAGCGCGATTGATGGCTTGCTGCAGCTCCTCGGTTTCCGTTGACGCCTTTGCGATTGGGGGCTGCTTGGGAGCGGCGGATTTCGTTCCTTGCGGGGGTGCGGTCTGACTTGCGTTTTGCCGTGCGGTAGCGAGATTGTTTGCCAAAAATGTGGACAGGACCGCAAGAAGAGCGAGCGCAGGCGCCAGGCGTTGCCGGACGTAGTTCATAAAAGAGGATTCTAATCTGTTTCCTGGAAAATTGCCGAAGGAGAAGGTGTGGAGGCCGCGCATCCTTGCGCGCTGGCTGGAAGACGGTTTACTACGCGCCTAGCACTTCGATAGCGCCAGAGACGGTATGAATTTCCACGCGGCCGCCGCCGTCACCCACGTGCGCTCGGAGCGAGTGCTTGCCTTGCTCTTCAATCATGATGGGAATTTGCGCGCGAATTTGCCCCGTCACGGCGCTGGCGGATAGGTGGAAACTGGCACTGGACGGTACCTCGATATCCACGGAACCGGAGACGGTCTTCAAATCCCAATAGGCATTGCCGCTTGGATTGCCTTTGACAGTCACGCGCCCCGCTGTGGCGTGAGCTTTTACGTCGCCATTTGCGTCGCGCACGTCAACCGTTCCGCTGGAAGTGCTGGCCTCCACGCGGCCGCCCGGATTCCGCACATGAACATCACCTGAGACGGAGTGCGCGATGACGTCTCCCCTGGCGTTCGTCACGGTTACTGTTCCCGAAACGCTAGTGGCGCGAACATCATCGCCGCAGTTTTCGGCGATAACAGCTCCGCTAGTTGTGGATAGTTTGACCTCTTTGCCGATGTCCTGGCCGCGCATCGTTCCGGAGACTGAGGATGCCTGAACAGGGCCGTGCACGTTGCGAATAAACTGCGAGCCAGAAACACTGGCAGAATTGACGGCGGTATCCCGGGGAACTTCGATGGCATAGGTGATGGAGACATTGCGCAAGCGGGCAGTTTCTTTGCCGAGGCGGAGAGTGTCACCTTTGAGTTCGAGGGGGGGACTGGAGACGAGGTCGTCCAGACGTTTTTGTGGACTCCCAAATCCGAATCCGGAGACACGCACATCTCCGTGCACGTGGACCTTGCCGTCAGCACTGCCGACGATGGACACGTCACCGGCGACGTTGCCAAGTTCGAGGCGGATAGGGCCAGAGACGTCGAGCGAGCGGTCAAAGCTGCCCGAAACGGAGGGGCCCATCGAGCAGCCTGCCAGCGCCACGGCAATAGTGAGTAGCGCGATGGGTGCGGCCAGCTTTTGGTGTCGCGTCATCCTCATGCTTCCTCCAGCGCCAATTACGGCGCTCTTTTGCCCTTCCTTAACAGAAGATACGCAAATACGGGGGAATATGTTCCGATGGCCTAGCCGGCCGGTGCTTGCCTTACCGTGCCAGGATTTCGTTAAGCGAACCCTGCCGGTAACCTTCAAGATCCAGCGCGACGTATGCAAATCCTGCTGCCTTTAAACCAGCAGCGATGGAGGCGGCCATTTCTGACGACATTGCACGGGGCATTTCTTCGGGCGCGATCTCCACCCGCGCGAGCTTATCGTGTAAGCGGACGCGAAACTGCCGGAAGCCTAGCTTGCGAAGGGCCGCTTCGCCTCGCTCGACTAAGGCTAACCGTTCCGGCGTCACTTCTGTACCATAGGGAACGCGCGAGGCAAGGCAGGCGGAAGCAGGGCGATCCCAGGTGGGCAGTCCGGCGCGCTGGGAGAGCTGCCGAATTTCCGCTTTGCGCAATCCAGCATCAAGCAACGGCGCCAGGACGCGGTGTTCCGTTGCCGCGCGGTGGCCGGGGCGGAAATCCAGGGTGTCATCGGCGTTGACACCGTATGCGACAACCGCGAAGCTGCGCTCTTGCGCCATCACATCGAGCACGGTGAATAATTCATCTTTGCAGAAATAGCAGCGATCCGCGGCGTTCGCGCGGTACTTGGGATTCTCCATCTCGTGCGTTTCTATGAATTCGTGGCGGACGCCGAGTTGGCGGACAAAATCCTCGACGACGGTGCGGTCATGGGCGGAATAGCTCGGCGAGAGCGCGGTCACCGACAAAGCACGCTCGCCGATCGCGCGATGAGCAGCCCAGGCGAGATAGGCGGAGTCGGCGCCTCCCGAGAGTGCCACGATCACGGAAGGGAATTCGGCTAATTGCTTACGCAGGAGCAGATCTTTCTCGCCGACCGAAAGCTGCGTTTGTTCCGATACGTGGATACGCACGAGTGTATTCATTTCCAACGAGAGTATACCGCACCACGCACCTTAATTTGTTTGCCAGTTTTGTTCGAAGGCTCTGTTATTTGAAATCGAGCAAAACATCGACAAGATGCTTATCCACGTCGGTGCGCAGCCAATGGCCAACGGTTTCGTAGTGCACGGGCAAGTCGCCGAAGATATCAGCCGGGCGGGATTGCAACTTGGTTAGAAACGTTTCGAATTGCGTTTTGTCAAAAACGGCGCCGGTTTCCGTGGGCCACATTTGATGGAGACGCCGCTCGCCTGCCAGCGAAAGGCCCGTTACAACCAGCGCGTTGTAGTGAAACTGTATTCCTTCGGTTACAGATACAGTGTAGGCAACGGTGTGAGTCTGATCATCGTAGGAGGCAACGGGGTCGATCTTTGCGTCGAGGTAGCCGCGGTGTCCGAATTCTTCGCGCGCGCGATCCCAGCCCGCTTCGATTTGCATGCCGTTGGCAATGTCTCCCGGCTTCAGGCCGAGCTCATTGGAAAGTGTGATGGAGGACAAGACGGAGTTGCCGGACCATTGCACGTCCTTCCAGTGATAGACGGCGCCGGTAACTACAGGGACGAAAACGGGGAGCTGCTCGGGCAGTTTCTGATTGGGATTGCCGGTCAAACGGATTTCGGGTGGACCGAGCTTCACGCGGAGGTAGCCTTGTTGCAGGTAGAAGGGGCGCAATTGCTCCGAGAGAAAGAGATCGATGGTCATTCGCGAAAAGGGTTTTCCCCGTACGTCCGCAAGCTGCTGCTGAACGAGGTGGGAAGAAGAGAGCGAAGGATCGCTGAACTCAACGCGGGCGATGTAGAGCGAGGCGCCCTCGACGCGAAATGCCTGGACGTTGCCATCGCCAAGAGGATTTGCAAGCAGTTCATGTACAACCGTGACGTTTACCTGGTGCGAGGCAAGCAGTTCTTTAAGCGTGTCGCTCACCTGGTCGACTACTGCGCCAGCTTCGGGAATGGTGCTGTCGAAATAAGGAACTTTTTTTCGGATGGCATCGGCGAGCTCGCCGTCGGAAAACCACGGGATGTTGTCAAAGTAGACGGGAACGCGCGGGGATTCTTCCAATTGGAACGTTACGGTGAGTCCGTCGCCGCGGGTTTGAAAGCTGTAGTTGACTTTGGCGAACATGCCGGTTTGCAGCAGGCGGTCCGCAGCGGCTTGTAAATCTGATTTTCCGACCTGGGAGCCTTTCTCCAGCTGAGAGAGCGTGGTGACTTGAGCTTCCGTAAGAGTCTTCAGGCCTTGCGTACGAATTTCGCGGAGACTTGCGGTTGCCGGAGCGGGCGATTGTGCGTTTGCCTGAGGCGAGCAGAGGAGAGCTATGAACGCAGAGACTCCCGAGAAGACCCACAAGAAGCGACGCATGATTTTAGTTTAGCGGAAAAAGGTTCGCGGGCAAATCCGCTGGACATGTTGCGGCAAAAGTTTACGTTGAAGAGCTGGGGGCCGCACATTTTCAGTATCTGTTATTCGACCGTCACGGATTTCGCCAAGTTTCTTGGCTGGTCGACGTCGCAGCCGCGGCGTACCGCGATATGGTAAGCGAGAAGCTGCAAAGGAATGATCTCCAACAGTGGCGAGAGAATTTCGGGCGCTGGGGGCAACTCGATAATGTGGTCGGAGGCTTCGCGGGCGAGATGGTCTTTCTCTGTGGCGACGGAAATGACGATGCCGTCGCGGGCTTTCACTTCTTGGATGTTGGAAACGCTTTTTTCGTAGCGGGTGACGGATTCGGGGTCGCTGTCGTCACGTGTTGCCAGAACGACGACCGGCAAGTTTTCGTCAATGAGCGCGTTAGGGCCGTGTTTCATTTCGCCGGCGGGATAACCTTCGGCGTGGATATAGGAAATCTCCTTTAGCTTGAGGGCGCCTTCGAGGGCGATGGGATAGTGAATGCCGCGGCCCAGGTAGAGGAAATCGGTGTAGCGGAAGAATTGGCGAGCGAGGTTTTCGTAAAACCCGGACTCGTCCGCCTGTAAAACTGTTTCCATTTTGTGAGGAATGCGCGTGAATTCCTGCATTAGTTTTAGGGCCGCGGCAGGGACGAGCTTTCCGCGAACCTGCCCAAGGAAGGAAGCAAGGAGCAGGAGCGCAGCGAGTTGCGCGGTGAAGGCTTTGGTCGAGGCGACGCCGATTTCCGGTCCAGCGTGCGTGATGACGGTGCCTGCGGCTTCGCGGGTGATCATTGACCCCATCACATTGCAAATCGCGAGAGTCGGCGAGCCTTTGAGCTTGGCCTCGCGCTGCGCGGCCAACGTGTCAGCGGTTTCGCCCGACTGGCTGATGCAGACGGTCAACGTTTTCGAATCCAGGATGGGGTCGCGATAGCGGAACTCGCTGCCGTAATCGACTTCCACCTGCATGCGGGCCAGGCGCTCGATCATGAATTTTCCGGCAAGGCCGGCGTGCCAGCTTGTTCCACAGGCGACGATGCGGACTTGCTGGAATTCGCGGAACTGCTGTTCGGAGATGTGCATCTCGTCCAGAAAGATTTTTCCTGTGTCTTGCGAGATGCGGCCAAGAAGAGTGTCGCGCACGGCGCGAGGCTGCTCGAAAATCTCTTTTTGCATGAAGTGCTTGTATCCGCCCTTTTCGGCCATGATGGGATCCCATGCCACATGGTGTGCGGGGCGATCGACGGGGCGGCCATCGTGATCCATCACGCGGACGCCATTTTGCGTGAGGACGGCGATATCGCCATCCGCGAGGAAGAAAACCTGCCGAGTATGTTCGAGGAGAGCGGGGATGTCGCTGGCGACGAAATATTCGCCGTCGCCGAGGCCAATGACCGACGGAGGACCGATGCGCGCCGCGACGATTTTGTGCGGATCGCGGGCGGACAGAAAGACAAGGGAGTAGATGCCGCGCAGCTCCTTGAGAGATTTCAGCACTGCGTCTTCCAGAGGCGCGCCACCTTGCGAATTCTTCTCGACTAGATGCGCCACGACCTCCGTGTCCGTCTCGGTGACGAATTTGTGGCCTTCGCGCTGGAGCTGCTCCTTTAGTTCGAGATAGTTCTCGATGATTCCGTTATGGACGACCACAATTTGGCCGGTGCAGTCGCGGTGAGGGTGCGCGTTTTCTTCGGTGGGACGGCCGTGGGTAGCCCAACGCGTGTGGCCGATGCCGTAAGTACCCTCGATGGGCGATTTGTGAATCACTTCTTCGAGGTTGCGGAGTTTTCCCGGGGCACGACGGATTTCCAGCTTGCCGTCCTTGGTGACGACCGCGATGCCCGCGGAATCGTAGCCGCGGTATTCCAGCTTCCGCAGGCCTTCGATGATGACGGGCACTACCTTCTTCGGCCCGATGTAACCGACAATTCCGCACATGCGCGGGGTCTCCTTTGCACGCTATTTCGTTAGACTAGCACGGACTTGCGATGCGCGGCGTGTTCCTCGTCGGCGTGTAGCGCATCGTGTCAAGGCCGCAGAGGAACATCTGGAGCAGGCTGCAGTTCGTAGGAAACGAGTTTGTCGTTCGAATCGAAATGGAACGTGACGCGCGCCGTCGCGGGCTCAAGCGTGACCGTATCGATGTGGCGTACCACGGCGACCAGCGAATTTTTGTCGGGAGAATCCTCGAGCTGGTAGCCCCGCGAATTGAGGAAGTATTCGACGCGCGACATCGGCGTGCCTTGAGGAAGTTGAGCGTTGAGCATTTCATCGATTTTTTGCAGGCGCGAGTCGGATGTGTGAGCGGTGCTCTTGCATCCGGAGACGGTAAACGCCAGGAAAAGGGAAGCGAAGGTTAGCAGCGGCAGCGGCCAGGCAGCAGCCGGCCGCCATGCGGAGTTGCGACAGCGGATCATTCCACGACGAATCATGGCGCTCCGCGCTTACTCCACAATTTCGAAGCGGGATTCTTCGATGACTGGGTTGGTGAGCACTTCTTTCGAGATGTGCTCAACTTGTTTCAAGGCTTCGTCGCGGGTTAAGCCTTCCACATTCAGCACGAAGAATTTGCCTTGGCGAACATCCTTGACGGAGGCGTAGCCCAGACCGGACAGCGCATGCTGAATCGTTTGTCCTTGAGGATCGAGTACCGTGCGCTTTGGCATTACCCAAACGTGTGCTTTCATGGACTAAGTATAACATTGGCGGCGAGGACAGAAGAGGTCCGACGCGAGCGCACAATCGCGTGAGGGGGAGCGGCGTCAAACACCGCGGAGTTTTTTGAGTGCGAGCTTGTCTTCTTCCGAAAGGAAAGCATGCTCGAAACTCATGTCCACTAGCCGTCGGAGTTCAGTTTCGCTTAGCCCCGTCCGAGCCGCATTTTCGTATTCAGCGAGCAAGCTGGTGTGAAACATCGCGGGGTCATCGGTGGAAAGAACTATGGGAATGCCTTGGCGCCATAGCTGCGGTAGCGGATGATCTTCGATTCGTGCTTCGGGCCGACGCAATTGTTTCGCAAGCGCGCCGGTGCGGAGGTTGCTCTGTGGGCAAATCTCCAGGGGAATGCGGCGGTCGACGAGCAAGTCCATCAGCGCGGGATCCTGCGCTGCCGCGATGCCGTGTCCGATACGCTCGACGCCGAGGAATTCTATGGCCTCGCGGATTTTCTCCGGGCCGCCGACCTCGCCAGCGTGCATCAGGAGGTGAAGGCCATTGTTCGCGGCTTGCCCGTAGACGGAGCGAAATTCTTCGGTGGCTACACTCATTTCGTCGCCGCCAATGCCGAAGGCCACAATCGTTTTGGACTGGCAGCGTTTCGCGGCATCCACTACTTCCATCGCCGCCCCGGCTCCGAATTGCCGAGCGGCATCGAAAACCCAGTGCAGGCGCAATCCTTGTTTCGCGAAAGGCTGGGTGGCTTGCAAGATGGCTTCAAAATTAGCTTCTGGCCGCTGTTTGCGAAGCAGCATCACTCCGACAGAAAGTGTCACCTCTGCGTAGACCACGCTTTGGGTCAACAGATGCTCGCTTAGGTCTCGCGCGATGAGCCCGTAGTCGCGAGGGTCCCGCAGAAAAGAAGTGACCCACTTGAAGGCATCGATGAAACCGGTGAAGTCGCGATAGGTGTAACGGCGGCGAACTTCCTCTTCTGTCAGCAAAATATTGTGCTGCGCCGTCAGCGCGCACACGGTTGCGGGTTGAATCGAGCCTTCAAGATGCAGATGCAACTCGGCCTTGGGAAGGGAAGCAATGCTGGCTGGAAGGAGTGACGAGTTCATCCGCTGGGTATCAATGAGGCAATGGCGGCCTGCCCGCGTTAATCCACGCCGTCAGCCAGTAGGAGCCGACATCGGTGGACGCTTCGGAAAGTTGACGGATCAAAATGGCGGCAGCCTGGTTGTAAAAGCGGTCGTAGAATTCGTCGTTATAGGAATAGGATTTTCCAGCGATATAGGCATTGCGATCCGCAAGGAGAATCGTCTCGAGCCAACTGTGCGAGCCGAGGCAGACTTCGAAGGCGTGATCCGTCGGATCGTTAATGAAGCTGGCGTCGTTTGGCCGCATGGGGAAGAAGGAAGAATAGCGGTCGATCAGGGTTGTGCCAAAACGTTCGTTGACACCCACCTGCGCAGTCAGCTTTCCGTCGAAATTCTCCGTGGTGCTGAAGGGATCGTGAGCCTCGGCCACATAGTTTGCCAGAATCGCGGCGTCTAGCTTGGCGTCGTCCCAGTGGCCGTTTTTCATGTCCTCGGTAAGCTTTTGGCTGTAGACGCCGATTTGCCAGGGCAACAAACCATTGGCTTCCAGCTTTGATTTTCCGTATTTGGCAACGGCCGCTTTGTAACTGCGCGGGAGAGCATCGAACGGGAAGCGCCCATACTTGTCGAGATAGAGATGGTTGTTGCGCTTCTCGGCGGGAGTTTTAGCTACGGCATCGAGCGGATCAACGACGTGCTGGAGAAGAATTGAGCGGTAGGATTCGAAAAAACCACGAATGTCCTGTGGCAATGTATCGATGGCTTGGTTTACAACCAGTTTGTGAGCGTTGCGGCCCCAGGCTGCGGCTTGCTGCGGGACCAAGACGCAGATAGCCGCGAACCCGAGCAGATAGCTTGCTCGAACCTTTGCTTTTCTGGCAAATCCCGGCCGCATCTTTGCTTCCTCTACCTCGCGTTCGCCGCCCGGAGTGTGCTTCGCTTCCGGCCGAAGTTGTAGTAAATCACCAGGCCGATGGCCATCCAGACAAAGAAGCGAATCCAGTTGGTGATAGGCAGCCCGGCCATGAGCAGAATACACGTCAGAATGGTCACGATGGGCGCTAGCGGTCCGCCTGGGGCGCGAAAGGCGCGATGCCGGTTCGGTTCCCGGTAACGCAGGATCAACACGCCAGCGGCGACCAACGCGAAGGCAAAGAGTGTTCCGATGTTGGAAAGATCAGCGAGCGTGCCGATGTCCAGCAATCCCGCGGGGATGCCAACGACGAAACCTGCCATCCAAGTGGAAAAATCGGGCGTGCAGAACCTCGGATGCACACGTGAGAAGATTCGCGGGAGTAGTCCATCGCGAGACATGGCGAACCACACGCGGGCTTGGCCGAGCTGGAAGACGAGGAGCGATGAGATCATGCCCATTAGCGCGCCGATCAAAACGACGAGACGGACACCACCAAAATGCAGTTTCTTCATCGTGTTGACGACGGGAGCGGCGTCGTCGAGCAAAGTTTGGTAGGGTACCAGGCCGGTCAGCACAACCACGACACCGATATAGAGCAGCGTGCAAATCACGAGAGTGGCAATGATGCCAATGGGTAAGTCGCGTTGCGGATTCTTGCATTCCTCGGCCGCCGTGGAAACGGAATCGAATCCGATGTAAGTGAAGAAAACGATGGAGCCGCCCGTCAAGATTCCCGGCCAGCCGTTCGGGGCGAAGGGATGCCAGTTAGCGGGATGAATGAATCGCATGGCGAAGGTGATGAAAACGAGGATAGCCACGATTTTCAAGAACACCATGATGTTGTTGGCTTCAGCGGACTCGCGAATTCCGCGAACAAGAATGACGGTGAGCAGCATCACGATAATGAATGCTGGCCAGTTGAAGCCGAAATGCCAGCCCGGGGCGTACAACATATTCCCTTGTAAATCGGACAGGCCGCTCGGCAGATAGGCTGGGACAATCCAGCGCGGGTTGGGATGGACGCCGAACCAGTCGAGCAAGTCCACCATGTGCGCGGAAAAGCCTACGCTCACGGCCATGTTGCTGACCGCATATTCCAGAATGAGGTCCCAGCCGATGATCCATGCGACGAGCTCGCCCATCGTGGCGTAAGTGTAGGTGTAGGCGCTGCCGGCGATGGGAATCATGGCTGCAAGTTCCGCGTAACATACGGAGGCGAATCCGCAGACAATGGCAACCAAAACAAAGGATAGAGCAATCGCCGGCCCGGCGCCGGGCCGGCCGAACGAAGGCGAGTGGTAGATCAAGTATTCCAGCAGAGGGGCATTGAGGATAGAGCTCGCCTGCATCTTCTGCCCGGCGATGGCGGTGCCAATGACGGTGAATATTCCAGAGCCGATGACCGCGCCAATACCGAGCGAAGTCAGGCTAATCCATCCGAGGGATTTCTTTAATCGAGTTTCCTGGTTTTCCGAGTCCGACAGAAGTTGGTCGATACTCTTGCAGCGCAGGAGTTGTGATCCCACCCATGCTCTCCGATCGCGACCGGGCAAGCCGGACGCCTGGAATTACCGGATATGCCGCTCAGGAAAGATTGCCTGGCTCAATTTACCCTGAGATGCTGCGTTTCGCAACCAAGCGTGCCGATGCTCTTTCGCAGCTTGAAGCGGGCTCTCCACGAGACTACGCCGGCTCGAGTTGAGCATAGCGCTCAATGAATTTTTTGGTACCGCGGCCGGGAAAGCTTACGGAGACGCGGCGGTCTTCCTCGTCGCCTTCCACGCCAACGATGGTGCCTACACCGTAGCTCGGATGGCGGACCTTTCGCCCCAGCATGGGATCTGCGTTTGCGCCCCGTTTTATGGCTGGCCTGCCAAACGAACTCGTGCTGCGGGCGGGTTTGGGTGTTGCCACCGCGGGTTCCGGTTTCCCGCGCACACGCCGTAGAAACTCGTCTGCCGAGTAGGAATACTCTGGATCGGGCTCGTAACGGCGCTTTTCGCCTATTTCTGCCATCGAGCCGCGAACCGTTTCCACCAGTTCACTCGGGATCTCTGCGAGGAAGCGAGAAGGAAGCGACGCACGCAACTGTTGCTCGTTGCCAAATATGCGGCGGTAAACGGCTCGTGTGAGCGTCAGCGAAGTGCGCGCGCGGGTCATTCCGACATAGACCAGGCGCCGCTCTTCTTCTATTCCTTTTTCTTCATTCAATGAGCGGCCGTGCGGGCAGATGCCTTCTTCCATGCCCGTCAAGAAGACATGATCGAACTCCAGCCCCTTGGTGCTGTGCAATGTAATGAGGGTGACGCCGGGTTTGCCGTCGAATGAATCCGCGTCGCTCACGAGAGCTGCCGCGTCCAAGAAGTCCGTAAATGTTTCGCCAGCTTCCATACTCTCCGCGACCGCCCGCGTTAGTTCTTCGAGATTCTCCAGTCGCGCGACATCCTCGGGCGTATTGCGGTCTTTGAGCATGTCCATGTAACCGCTCTCATCGAGGACAGTGCGCAGAAACTCCGCCGGCTCTTTCGTCGCCAAGGCCTCTTGCAATTTGGCGATCAATTCCTGAAACGATCGCAAGGGCGTCACAGCGCGGCCGCCAGCAGCTCCGGATACGAATTTCTCAATGGCTGCCCAGAGAGAAGACCCGTCCACGCGGGCCGTTTCGCGCAAGGAATCGACTGTGGTCTTTCCGATGCCACGAGGCGGCACATTCAAGACGCGCAGCAGCGAAATATCGTCCTCGGGATGCATCGCCAGCCGCACGTAGGCCAGTGCGTCTTTGACCTCAGCACGATTGTAGAAGCTGAATCCTCCAACCAGTTTGTAGCGCAATCCCTGGCGGCGAAATACCTCTTCAAAGGCACGCGACTGAAAATTCGTGCGGTACTCGACGGCGCAAGTCTGCGCAGAATCTTCGTTCAAAATTCGTTCCAGCTCTCCCGCGACAAACTCCGCCTCGGCCTGAGCGTCGCGCGCCTCGAAATAGCGAAGGTTCGATCCCGTGCCTTTTGTTGCGCTCAACGACTTGCCAAGGCGTTCTGGATTGTTCGCAACCACGGCGCCGGCCGCATCCAGGATATTCTGTGTGGACCTGTAGTTGCGCTCCAGCTTCACCACGCGCGCTCCGGGGAAATCGCGCGAAAAACTGAGAAGGATGGAAACATCCGCTCCGCGCCAGCGGTAGATCGACTGGTCTTCGTCTCCAACGACACACACGTTGTGTTTCGGGCCCGTCAACAGCCGCAGCAAGTCGTATTGAACCCGGTTGGTGTCCTGATATTCGTCGACGTGAATGTACTGAAAACGGGCCTGCCACTTCTCGCGGACCGCTGGCACTTCTCGAAGCAGCCGCACCGAACGGAGAAGAAGATCGTCAAAATCCAGTGCGTTACTCTGGTGCAAAAGTTTTTCATAGGCCGCAAAAACATCCGCGGTGCGCCGTCCGTCCTGGCCGATGGCCTCGCCGCGCATCATCTCCGGCGTCTTCCCATGATTTTTCGCGTGACTGATGCTGCTCAGGATGTTCCGAGGCGTAAGGCTGTCGTCATCGATCGCCAGCTTGCTCATGGCAAGCTTTACAGCCGCAAGTTGGTCGTCATCATCGTAAATCGCGAAATCTCGAGGCAAACCCGCACTGGGAGCTTCCCGGCGCAGGAGCCGTGCGCACAGCGAGTGAAAAGTCGAAAGCCAGGGCTGCGCTGGCGGCACTCCTGAGCGAAGCAGCAGATCGGACACTCGCGTGCGCATCTCCTCCGCGGCCTTGTTTGTGAACGTGACGGCGAGAATCGATTCGGCGGGGACGCCCTTGGAAATCAAGTTGGCCATGCGAAAGGTGATCGCGCGTGTCTTACCCGTTCCTGCGCCCGCGAGGATAAGCACGGGTCCTTCTACTGTTTCAGCCGCAAGGCGCTGTTCCGGGTTCAGTTCGTCGAGGAGATTCAACATTTACCTGCAGTGGTCAAAGATACGATGCCTTGTCATGGTAGCCGACTGAGCGAACGTGCGCAAATAACCGAGTTTTTCTCCGGTATTCGGCGAGAAATTGTCCGCGGACAAAGCGCAGTGTCGCGCCAGCGATCGGTTTATCGGCTCAGGTCGATTTCGAAATACACCAGCGGGTGATTCTTCTCAAGAGCCCGCACATCGGGAATGTAGAGATGCGCGGTGCTGAGCAAATCGAGCTGCCCTTGCAGGTCGAAGTAAAGAAGCCCTTGAACAGAGCGATGCGGCGCGACGATGCTGCTGCCGACCGCAGCCTCGGCCGCGGCTCTTTGCATTTCCATCCAGTGCTTGTCGCGTCCCGTCTTGGGGCCCTTGGGAATCGGAATGGGCGATCTTCGCGTTTCCGTGGGATCTTTTTTCTTGGACTCAGTCGCCACGTCGGCCACGTCGTCCGCAGTAAGCGAGGGCAGCGCTTGCCGGTTATCCTCAGATACCGTGACGTTCAAGCGTATTTGCTCAAGATCAACCTTCATGCTGTCGTCCGAATCGTTCCGGATGATGGTGTCAATCGCGACGATCCCCGCGGCAAGCGGCGACTTCTTCGGGAATTTTGCTTTGTAGTTAGCCGCATCGGTCCACGGCTGCGCGGAGATCGTGACGCCCTCATGGGATTCAAGCGCGGCCGCCTTCATGGTTGCTTGCGGTTGTTGGGCGGCAGGTCCGTCAGAAAAAAGGGTGGCGGCAAGAAAGGGAACTATAATGGCTAGGTTTCGCATCGGGTTATAATAGTCCTTTCTCATCTCGACGCCTTCGATTCCTGGGGGAAGTGCAGGGTTGCCCGCACCGTGCACCGCTTGCTCGCGGCTGTGCGTAAGAGAGACCGGAGCCACGCTTAGTGTATTTGATCTACAGCCTGCTGATGGGTTTTGCCGCCCTGCTGCTCACACCCTACTGGCTGGTGCAGGGTTTGCGCCACGGCAAATACTTTTCAAACCTTGGTCAGCGACTTGGTTTTTCGTTTCCGACGCTGAGCAAACTGCCTGGGAACTCCCCCGGCGCTATCTGGATTCACGCCGTATCCGTGGGCGAAGCGCTTTCCGGCGTCACTCTTGCCCGTCGATTGAAGCAGGCCTATCCAGACCGCCCACTCGTGATCTCCACAACGACCCTGACCGGGCAGGCGCTGGCTCGCGAGCGGATGCCTTTTGCCGATGCAGTGCTCTATTTTCCTCTGGATTGGGCACTTTGCGTTCGCAGGGTTTTGCGCGCGGTTCGACCTTCGATCGTGATTGTTCTCGAGACGGAGATTTGGCCGAACTTCCTGCGGGAAGCGCGGCGCAGCGGCGTTCCGGTCGTGTTTGTCAGTGGCCGCATTTCGGATCGTTCGTTTGCCCGTTATCAACGGTTCCTCGGCGTTTTCGGGTTTTTCCTTCGGCCGCTTCTCCGAAGTGCTTTAGCGAATGCCTCTGCTTTTCTGATGCAGAGCGAAAAGGACGCTGAAAGAATTCGCGCGCTGGGGGCTCCGGCAGAGCAAGTGCAAGTCAGCGGCAATTTGAAATACGATCTGGAGCTTCCTGCGCCAACGCCGATCTCCCACTGGCTTGAAAGGGAAGCGCAGAGGCAGGGACGTTCGCCCATCATTGTCGCAGGTAGCGTCGTTGCGACTGAGGAGCCTCTCGCGTTGATAGCCTTCGGCACGCTGCAAGGGGAATATCGTAAAGCGTTGTTGGTTCTGGCGCCGCGCAAACCAGAGTGCTTTGAATCCGCGGCCGAGTTCATCGATGAGTCTCACCGCAAATTCATTCGCCGCTCGCAGCTACAGGTCCCGGGGCCTTCGCAAAATGGAGGGCCGTCCGGCGAGTTTACCATTCCGGACGACGTGACCGTCATTTTGCTCGATACGATTGGCGAGCTCGCATCGCTTTACCGTGTGGCTGACGGCGCTTTCGTTGGCGGCTCGTTGGTTCCTTCGGGTGGACACAACATCCTCGAGCCCGCTGCGTTCGGAAAAATTCCTGTGTTTGGGCCGTCCATGGAGAACTTCGCGGAAATTGCGCAGCGATTCACCTCCGCTGGAGCCGCGGTCCAGGTGGAGAGCCCCGAGGACGCCGGCGTCGCGTGGATCGAGTTTCTGCGCGATCCCGAGCGGGCGGCGCGGATGGGCGAGACCGCTCGAAGCCTGGTCGAAAGCAGCCGCGGCGCTACCGATCGTGCCGTCGCGGAGATTGCCAGGCACCTCGATGGCGCAGCGCGAGACAATGGATGAAACTTCCGCTGCTGGCGCGAGTTTTGCTCTGGCCGCTCTCTGTCGTCTACGGGGGCTACGTTCGAATGCGCGCCTGGCTTCATGAGCAAGCCTGGCTGAAACAGAAACGCCTGAACGCCAGAGTGATAAGCGTTGGCAATTTGACCGTCGGCGGTACAGGTAAGACGCCCATGGTTTTGTGGCTCGCGGAGAAATTTCTCGCGGAAGGGAAGCGCGTCGCCATTCTGAGCCGGGGCTATCGTGGCGCTGGCGGCACGAGCGACGAAATCGAACTGATGAAGCATCGCCTCCAGGGCCGAGTCGCATTCGGCGTCGGCAAAGATCGCTTTACGGAAGGCCATCGCATCGAACGGCAGCAGCCCGTCGACGTTTTTCTCCTTGACGATGGTTTCCAGCACCTCCCGCTCGCGCGCGATCTGGACATTCTAATGCTCGACGGTTCGCGCAAGCTCAAAGACCAGTGGCTGCTGCCTTCAGGAATGCTCCGCGAACCCATCTCGGCTTGCCGCCGCGCTGACATCCTGGTTGTCACGCGCAAGACCGAACGCCCCGACATCGAGGCCAGCGACTCTCACAAATATTCCATTTTCTACGCACAAACACGTTTGCTCGGCTTTCGGCGTTACGGCAGCGGCTCCGGCCTGCTTTATGTGAGCGAAATTGGTCACGGTCCGTTTTTTGCCTTCTGTGGTATTGGCAATCCCCAGGCATTTTTTGACGATTTGAGCCACTGGCATGTTCCTGTCGTGGGGGAGAGCATTTTTCGCGATCATCATCGGTACACCGGGGATGATCTTCGGCGATTAGAGAAGTCGGCGCAGGGCGCGGGCGCTATCGCATTCGTGACAACGGAAAAAGATGCGGAAAACCTGACGGAAGGATGCAGCACGACAATCCCCATCTTTGTTGCTGTAATCGATTTCGTGCTCACCGCGGAGAGCGAATTCCTCGCCGCTTTGGAACGAAAACTACAGTCGCCTCGCGGAGCGGTGGCGTGAAAATCTTGATTCGTGCAACGAACTGGGTCGGCGACGCCATCATGGCTCTGCCCGCGCTACGCGCCGTGCGCACCCGTTTTCCGGATGCTGACCTTACGATTCTTGCCCGACCCTACGTTGCAGCTATCTATAAGGATCAGCAGGTTTGCAACGACATGATGCTTGTGGACGACAAAAGCGGTTTCGTGGACGAGCTTCGCAAGCAAAAATTCGACGTGGCCCTGTTGCTTCAGAATGCGTTTCAGGCCGCGTGGGTCGTCTGGCGCGGTGGAATCCCAGAGCGCATCGGCTATGCGCGCGATGGCCGCAGCTTGCTTCTCACGAAAGCAGTGCCGGTTCCCAAGCCCGGCGAAATTCCTCTCCACGAGCAATACTACTATCTCGAATTGCTTCGTCGCGTCGGCTGGCTGGATTCTTTGCCAAACGAATCGTTCATAAAGCTCGACGTTCCCGAGGGAAATCGCCAACGCGCCGAGGAGTTTCTTCTTTCTGCCGGCGCCAGTCGCGACAACTTGCGAATTGCCATCGGTGCAGGCGCTTCCTATGGTTCAGCGAAATGCTGGCCGCCGGATCGTTTTGCGGAATTGGCGAATCGACTTCAGGCACAAGCGGGGGCGGATGTGATTCTCTTCGGCACACCCGCTGAAGCCGCCGTCTCTTCCGCGATTGCCGCGGGCATGCACCGTCCACCCATCGATCTCACCGGAAAAACCTCCATCGCCGACTTACCAGCGCTTCTTTCTCAGTGCCATCTTTTTATTGGCAACGATTCCGGCGCGATGCATGTCGCCGCGGCAGTCGGGCTACCCGTAGTTGCTGTCTTTGGGCCGACCGATCCATTCGGCACCGCACCCGTCACGCCGCGTTGCAGCATCATTCAGGAAAAGCCCTATTGCAGCCCGTGCTTTCTACGCCGGTGCCCGACCGATCACCGATGCATGACTCGCGTTACTCCCGACGCCGTCGAAGCTGCCGCGCGACACTGGATTTCCTTGAGCGAGGTGCACTCTGCCTGAAACCACCGCGCTCCGCCCTGCCGTTTTTCTCGATCGCGACGGCACCATTTCTGAAGAGGTTGGCTACTTGAATCATGTCAGCCGATTTCGTATCTTGCCGCATGTCGCGGAGGGCATCCACCGCTTGAATGAAGCCGGCTTGCCTGTGATTGTGGTGACAAACCAGTCTGGCATCGGGCGCGGCTACTTTCCAGAATCGCTTGTACACTCAATCCACGAACTCATGACCCAGCAGCTTGAAGCCGCCGGAGCTCGACTCACTGCCATCTACTACTGCCCGCACACTTCGGCCGACGGCTGCGACTGCCGCAAGCCGAAGACAGGAATGCTCGAGCAGGCCGCTCGCGAACACGCCATTGACTTGCATCGATCTTTCGTCGTCGGCGATCGCCATGGCGACATCGAGCTGGCCCGCCGCGCTGGCGCATCCAGTATTCTGGTGCGCACTGGCTACGGCGAAGGCGAATATCTTTGGAATGCCGCAAAATGGCAGTTTCAACCTGATTTTGTCGCTGCCGACCTCGCTGACGCCGTTCACTGGATCTTGAGGCCAACGAAATGAAACGCTCCCTAAAGCAGACCTCCCCATCTTCCTCTGTCGATCTTCTAGCTCTTGGGGATTGCGTTGAGCAATTCTCATCGAAGACAGTGGTTCTCTTTGGTGATTTTGTTGCTGATGAGTTTCAGTTCGGAGAGATTTCGCGGGTCTCTCGCGAAGCGCCCGTCCTGATTTTGCGCCACCGCGAAACGCATCTCGTTCCAGGAGGCGGCGCCAATGCCGCCAACAATTTTGTCGCTCTTGGCGCCCGCGTCGTGCCTATCAGTGCCGTCGGGGACGATCCAGCCGGAGATGCCCTCATCTCCTATTTCCAAAGCAAACGCGTCGATGTCTCCGGCATATTCCGTGTCAAAGGATGGACGACCCCTACCAAGACCCGCTTCCTCGCCGGATGGGCGCACACCGTCGGCCAACAGGTTCTCCGCGTCGACCGCGAGCCGCAATCGTCAATCCCCGAAGCCGTGCACAAGAAACTTCAGGCCAAGTTGCAGGCGAAGCTTCGTTCCGCGCATGCGCTAGCCATTTCTGATTACGGGTTCGGCGTCGCCGCACCTGCCCTGGTCCGTCAGGCGGTTTCGGTTCACAAGAACAAGCCGCCCGTCACGCTCGACGCTCGCCACAATCTGCACGCTTACGCCAAGGCTGGCATCACATCGGCTACTCCAAACGAAGCGGAGCTGGAGGTCCTTCATCACGTCTCCATCGGGCAGAATTTTTCCGAGTTGACGCGTTGCGGTGCCGCCACACTCGCCGAAATGAAGTTGCGCGCCCTTCTTGTCACACGCGGGCGCCACGGCATGGCGCTCTTCGAGCCCGGAGACCGGCAGACACATATATCTGTTTACGGAAGTGACCAAGCCGTTGACGTTACCGGTGCTGGCGACACGGTCCTTGCTGCCTACACCCTTGGGCTCGCCTGCGGCGCTTCTCCTCTCGAAGCCGCACATATTGCCAACATCGCCGGTGGTCTCGTCGTCATGAAACGCGGCACGGCCACCGTCACGCGCGATGAACTTCTCACGGCCATCCGCCACCAGGCTGGCGGAGCAGCCTCCTAAGTCATGCGCTCCGCTGAATCCAAAGTTGTCAAGCGCGAATGGCTCCGCAGCAAACTGGCGGAACATAAACGGCTCGGCCAGCGCATCGTTTTTGCCAACGGATGTTTTGATACGCTTCACGTCGGCCACGTCCGTTATCTCGCGGGCGCGCGCCGGGAAGGCGACATTCTCGTCGTCGGCGTCAACATGGATTCGAGCGTCTGTGATCTAAAGGGCGCTGGCCGCCCCATCCTCGATGAGAACGCCCGCGCGCTCCTCATCGCGGCGCTACGCCCCGTCGATTACGTGGTTCTCTTCAGCGAACCGAGTGTGGAGTCCCTTCTCGAGGAACTCCGCCCGGACGTTCACGCCAAAGGAACCGACTACACGGCCGAAACTGTGCCGGAGCGTTCCACGGCTGCACGCCTCGGTATCCGGGTTGCCATCGTCGGCGATCCAAAAAACCATTCCACCCGCGATCTTCTGGAATCCGTTCGCAAGGCGCCGCATGCCTGATCCGCGCTTTTTGGTGGTGCGCCTCGGCTCTCTCGGCGATATCGTGCACACGTTTCCCGCTGTTGCCGGCCTGCGGGAAACTTTCCCAAGCGCGGACATCGTCTGGCTCACGCACCCGCGCTGGAAGCTGCTGGTGGAGAGCAGTGGGCTCGCCACGCAAATCTGGACGACGGAAATCCGCTCATTCCAATCACTTCGAAACAGCATCGGCGCACTGCGAGGTGTCTCCTGGGACGCAGCCATTGATTATCAAGGTCTCTGGAAATCCGCGGCGCTGCCTTTTTTTGGCGGTGTCAAACGAAGAATTGGCTTTTCCTCGGAATCCATTCGCGAGTTTGGTGTTCCCCTCCTCTATACGGATAAAGTCCATTGCACCGCAATCCACATCGCCGATCAGAACGGAGAGTTGTCTCTAAGGGCAGGTGCGCGCAATCCCGTCGCGCCCCTTAAATTGAGCGTGCCACAAATAGACGACTGCGGCATTCGCGACTATCTGCTGAAGCTCGGCCTCGATCGCTATATCGTCCTGAGCCCCGGAGGTGGCTGGCGTTCGAAGTGCTGGCCACCCGAACGCTTTGGCCAACTCAGTCAGTTGATTCGAGACTCCCTCGGCCTGCGATGCGTCGTAAACTACGGTCCCGGTGAGGACGACCTCGCGCTGGCTGTCCGCGAATGCAGCGGCGACGCCGACCCCGTGCCTTACAATGGACCGCTCGGTCCATTGATGGCGCTACTGCGCAACGCTGCATGCATCGTGGGCGGCGATACCGGCCCTCTTCATCTTGCGATCGCTCTCGGCACGCCGGCCGTCGCCGTCTTTGGCCCCACGGATCCTGCGCGCAACGGCCCGTATCGGACGGACGATATCGTTTTGCGCGCGCCCAACGTTGTCACCACGCACGCCCGCAACGATCAAGCGCACACCTCGATGCTGCAAATCCAAGTGCCCGAAGTGTTCGACGCGGTTCGCCGCCGCCTCGGAGCCAGTATATGAACTCCGCCGGCGCTTTTTTTGCCCGTTGGCGCGTCCGGCTCAGCTATCCGTGTGCGATCCTCGTTTTGTGGCTTGCGCGCCCGACTCCGCGCAGCATTCTTTGGGGAGCGCCTCTCGGCTTGCTCGGCTTATTCATTCGCGCGAGTGCCGCCGGACATCTGCACAAGCAGGCAGTCCTCACAGTTACCGGTCCCTATGCGTACACTCGCAATCCTCTGTATTTCGGCAGCGCCATTCTCACGCTGGCCGCGGCCGTCGCCGCGCACTCCTGGATATCGGCGTCCATTCTCTGTGCTTACTTCGCTTTGTTCTATTCGGTTGTGATGCGCCGCGAGGAAACAGAGCTTCGCACGCATCACGGTGCCGCGTTTGATGAGTACGCCCGTGCAGTCCCGTTATTCTTTCCGCGAGCCACTCCCGCGGAGCTATCCTTCGCCGGTGCCGGCTTTTTTTCCATCGCGCAGTACAAGAAAAACCACGAATATCAAGCAGCCATCGGTTTCTTGCTATTGCTCGCGGTCCTTTTTTTGATCTGGTGGCTGCGCCAGCGCTGAAGCTGTTCTCCCCGCCGTCTCCGGACACGCGACATAGCAGCTAATCTCCAACTGCTTACCGTCGGTCAATACGTGGACCGCACCATCGCGATCCGTCCGGAGAATCCGCACTCCCGCAGTTGTCAGTCGTTCTAGCAGCTCCGGGTTCGGATGCCCGTAGGGATTGTCTTCTCCATCGCTGATTACAGCGACAAGAGGATGCACGGCCGCCAGAAATCCCGGCATCGTCGAGTTCTTACTCCCGTGATGGCCAACCTTCAGCACATTCGCACGAAGCAAAGTTTCGCTGTTCTCATCTAGCATCGCACTCTCCGCCTGTTTCTCTGCGTCTCCCGGCAGCATCAAAGAGCGTTCTCCATACCTCATCCGCAAAACCAGGGAATCGTTGTTCTTCGGCGCAGGCCCGACCTCTCCCGGTCCGATTTCCGGCCACAGGAATTGCGTCTCCACGCCATCCCAGGAAAATGCATTCCCACGGATTTCGTGAACGATCGAAATCTTCTTTTCGCGTGCCTGTTTTTCCAGATTCGTCAGCGCCGCGGACTCAACTTCCCGTCCAATCCACAGCGTCGCGACTCGAAAGTTCTCAAGGATCGCCGTCAACCCTCCGATGTGATCCTGATGAGCGTGCGTCAGAGCCACAACATCCAATTTCTGAAAACCACGCGACCATAAGTAAGGCGACACGGCATCTTCTCCGGGATCAATACTGTTGTGCTCCTCACGTCCAGGGAATCCACCGAAGGCGCCTCCTCCATCGATCAAGATCGTTCTTCCATGCGGGGATACAACAAGAAGCGAATCACCCTGTCCTACATCCAAAACCGTCAGTTCCAACTTTCCCGCTGACCAGCGCGGCGCAAACGGAAAGATCGCGGTCGCAAGGGCGCTTAACGCCAACACTCCAGCCGCGCCCCGCGCAGCCCATCCGCTCCGCAAATTTGAGAGGCGTGCAGTCACGGCCATAAACACTCCAGCCGCGAGAAACACCACAATCAACCAAGCAGGCGGCCCCGGTATGCGGTAACTCCATCCCGAAAAGTGTGCGAACCACTCCACGGTGTGCACGAGCAGCATCGTTACCCAGGTCAAAGGCACCGCCAGAACTTTTCCCAGTGCTGACAGAATGAGTCCGCAGCCAAGCGTCAGAAATCCCAGGGGCACCACAATCCCCGTCAGGGGCACTGCGGCCAGATTGACGAGCGGCGCGCTCAACGTGACGCGGTGGAAGTCTCGCGCCATTAAAGGCAGCATGCCGATCTGCAACGCCAGCGTGATTACCAGCAATTCCCACACGCGAAGCGAAACTCCAATACCGCGTGCCAGTGCATCTCCAGCCGTGTTTCCCAGGCGCGCTGGCACGTGCGAAGAAATCCACCGCGCCATCGCGCGCAGATCAATGCGAAATTGCGCCGCCAGGGGTTCAAGCGCGGCATCGCGGGTGACGTCGCGCCAGCCGCGCAGCGCCTTAACGTAGGGTTGAACCGTTTTTTCAAGCCATGGCGCGGCCAGTCCAGCGATGCAACCGATTGCCAAAAATGTCAGTTGAAAGCTCGAATCGCGAACCGCCAGCGGCTTCGCGGCCAGCAGTATGAGCGCCGCCATTCCCGCCGAATTTAATAAATCCAGCCGCCGAAAAAACAACCCTCCCATCACCACGATCGCCGTCATCAAAGCCGCGCGGATCACTGGCGGTCTCTGCTCAACAACGGCCACGTAGGCAAGAAGAACCGTGAGCGTGGTAAGAGCCGTCCAGAAGGGCCTGAATCTCAATGCACGTCCGATCCAGAACAGAAACACCGCCAGCGCCCCGACGTGCAGCCCAGCCACCACCAGCACGTGAAACACGCCTGTTTTTTGAAAGTCAGTGGACTCCGCGCGCTCAACGAAACTTCGATCGCCGAGCAGCATCGCGCGCAAAACGCCCCCAGCTTGCGGCGTCTTCGCAAAAAGTTCGTCGATCTCATCTCGCAATCTGCGCCGCGCGCGCGCCAGGAGTGTTGGGAGCGTCGTAGGCGCCGCCGCGCGTTCCATCAGTTTCGGTGCGCGCAGCGTCGCGACCAGATCAATATTTTGCTGAGCTAGATACGCGCGCCGGTCAAACGCTCCATCATCCCTGAATATTTGCGGACGTTTCGCCTGTGCCGCGACGACGACCTCATCTCCGGCGTGGACGTCCGGCGCCGCGGGTTGCCCCGGCGACTCCGAAAAACTCAGCCGAAGTCCTCCTCGGGCTTGTATCAACAAACCCTCGTACTCCACTCCGGCCAACTCGATCTCGTAGCCGTAACCCCAAGGAAGTCGCGCCGGTTCATCCCGAAGATTTCCGTGCCAACGCAACGGCGTCTTCAAATCCAAGCGCCCCGCCTCGACGAGAGATAACACGTAATCAGAAGGCCGCGGCTGATTCGCGATTCCCGCACCCAACACACCGAGAATGACCCAGCTCACAGTGGAAACAGCCGCAGCAGTGATGAGGCGCCCGATTCCGAACAAGACTATACCCGCGCAAATCAGGAAGCCCACCAGGGCAAAACCGATCTCGATGTAAACGTGCGAGGAAGCTCGTTCTCCGAACCACTGCGCTTGGCCGAGCACAACACCGCAAGCAAATACAGCGGCGATGGCGACGGCCGGAAGCCTCATGGGACTCTTCTCAACCTCACAAGCGTTTCGATGTGATACGTCTGCGGGAACAGATCGAACAGATGCATCTCACTGATCTCGTACCGGACGCTCGGCGCGATAATTTCCTTGGGTTTCCGGGCTGAGCCCGTCAAGACGGCCAAATCCCTCGCCAAAGTGGACGGGTCGCACGACAGGTACACGATTTCCGCGGCTCCAAGCTCCGCAAGCATCGCCGCCGTCTCTGCTCCCAATCCCGCCCGCGGAGGATCCAGCACCACAAACTCCGGCCGTTCTTTTGTCTTCTTCAGAAAATCTTCCGCATGTTCGTTGTGCGTGGCGACAGAAACTCCCGCAGCCTCCGCGTTGGCGTACAGATCGCGAGTGGCCGCAAGATTTGCGTCCACACTCACAACTCTTTCAAACGCCCGCGCCAGCGGCAGCGTAAAAAATCCCACGCCGGCGTACATATCCAGCGCCAGCTTGCCCTTCGCCCCCGCTGTCACCGTTTTCAGCAAATCGCCAATCAAGAACCGGTTCACTTGGAAAAACGACAAGTGGCTCACGCGGAACTTGAATCCGCCAGCCTCATGAATCAAGTGTCCCGGGCCGGTCAGTTCAAACTTGTCTTTTTTCTGATCCAGCAGCAGCAAACTCTCGATCTTCGGAATCTGCGCGCGCAAAGCCGTCGCAAGTTCTGCCGCTGGCTTCGGAAATCGTTCGAACGCCACATTTAACGCAATCTTCTCGTCCGCCGAGTCGACAAACGCTTCAATCTCGAGTATCCCCTCGGGCAAGGACCCCGACCTCGCCATTTCTTGAAGAGCACCGAACGTCTGCGCCAGCCGTGGCGAAAGCACCGGACATTCGTCGATCGGCACAATGAACGAGCTCTCTGGCAAAAAATATCCCAGCGCTCGGGGCATTCCGCTGCGCACCGCCCACTGCGCGCGGTTTCTGTATCCGTAAGGCTCCGCAGTGTGCTCCTGAATCGCACCGTCCCACGAGATCCCGCCCAGCCGCGACAGAGTCTCGCGCAAAATTTCCTTTTTTAATCGTCCTTGCTCTCCTCCCGCGATGTGTTGATAGTGGCAGCCTCCACATGTCTGAAAATGCGGGCACGGCGCCGCGATGCGCTCCTTCGAGGCCGACGTAACCTCCAGCAACTTCGCCCATACTACTTTTTTCTTCTTCGACTTCTCCGCTGCGCGCACCTCTTCTTCCGGCAGCACGTACGGCACAAAAATCGTATTCCCATCGGCGTGCCCCAGCCCGTCGCCGCCATACACAAGCTTCTCAATCGATAATCGTAACTCGTCAGGCATCTCTGTAAGCCCCATTCTGCGATGTTTCGCGTGGAAAGAAAAGATATTTGCTTCCGGAAAGCGTGCTTCAGGAAAAGTAGTACAGGCTCATCCGCGGCAACCCAAACTCCTCCAGCAGCCGCTTTTGTATATATTGTTTTTCAACCAGCGCGATTTGCTCCGCCTTCATTTTCCGCCGGTAAGCTGCAAGCTGCCCATCCATTTCCCGCCGAATCTTCAGCATCATTTCTTCGCTTGCGTGGCTCGTCAGCAACGCGTGCAGCTTGTCGTCCAGAATCGTCAGCCGTCTCTCCAAATCTTCCAAGTCAAGTGCGCCAGGCACATCCAGCAGCGTCACCACACCCGCCACTGATTGTGCGACCTCCCGCAAACGCTCGGCCAGCCCTGCGCTCGGCAAACCCTTGCCGTCCGCAACGCTAACAATCTGCGCAGCGTTCTTCGTGAAGCAGGCTCTCAACTCCTCGCGCGAAAAGGGTTCTTTCGCTGCGGCGTTTCCATTCTTTGGCCCGCTCCCGGCTGCCGCCTCCAATTGCTCTTCCGCCGCTTCCAGCACCGCGTCCGTGCAGTACGCCAAACTCTTCAACGCCTTGCCCGCTCCCCGTCTCGACCGCTGATAACTTTCGAATGCGTGATCGATCCCCTTCAGCACAGCGTCCAGCGGCACGCCCGCCTTCTGCCAGGTTTCCATGATCGCCCAGTCCAGCGGCGACACCAGCAAGTGTGCCCCGCGCTTCTTCCAGAAATAGTTTTCGATTTCCGTGAAGTAGTTGAAGTAGTTCCAACTGTCCATGTGATTCGTCTTTGCGATCAGTATGGAGCTCTTAAGGCGTCGTTGCCCCGGAACGCGCCCCACGCCCGAGCGCCTATCGTTGGGCCTTATTCGCAGGGGCTGCCGTCGGCACTGCAGTTCGCGTCCCGCGATTCGCCGCCGCCCCTTTTCCCGTTTCCGCAGGCTGATTCTTCTCCCAAATCAGCCGCAATCCCGTCAACGTCAGAAACTCATCCGTATCCTGAATCTGCTTCGAACCCTTCGCCACCAGTCTCGCTTGCCCTCCTGTGGCAACTACCTTCACCTCGCCGCCCATCTCGGCCTTCATACGCGTCAGCATTCCATCCACCATGTCCACTGCGCCATAATAAAGGCCCGCCTGCATGTGCGTGACGGTATTCGTCCCAATCACTTTTCCCGGATCCTTAATCTCCACGCGTGGCAATCGCGCTGCCCGGGCAAACAGCGCTTCCGAAGCAATCCCCAGCCCAGGTGCGATCACTCCACCTAGATACTCTCCCCGCGCCGAAATTGCATCAAACGTAATCGCCGTCCCAAAATCCACCACGATGCACGGTCCGCCGTACTTGTGAAACGCCGCCACGCCATTCACAATCCGGTCCGCGCCAACTTCCAGCGGGTTATCCACCAACACCGCCATCCCCGTTTTCACGCCCAATTCCACGAACAGCGCCTTCTGCCCAAAATAAATCCGCGACATTTCCGCCAGTGTCCAATTCACCGGCGGCACCACCGAACTGATAATCACGCCGCTGATCGCGTCGCGGTCTAATCCCGCCAAGGTGAACAAATTCCGTGTGAGCACGCCGTACTCATCAATGGTCTGCTGTCTCGCTGTCGTCAGCCGCCAGTTGGCTATCAACTCTTCGCCGCGGAAAACCCCCAGCACCGTATTTGTGTTTCCGACATCGATCGTGAGCAGCATCTACCGCGCCTCCGCCACATCTCCGGAAATAACCGTCACCACCTGCCCATCGTCGCGCGTCACCTGCAGCAATCCTTCCGGACCGAGCCCCGCCGTCGTCCCCGCGAAGCTTGCCGTTCCGTTTGTCACGCGCACGCGTTTCCCCCGCGCATAACTCGACACAGCCTCGAATTTCTCCGTTACTCCGGCGGGCCCTTCCCTCAGAAAACGATTGTAGTCGCTCTCGAATTCTCGCAGCAACCGCACCACCAATTCCAGCCGGGACACTTGCTTGCCGGTTTCCAGCCGCAGCGAAGTCGCCGTACTCCCCAACTCTCCCGGAAATTTCTCCTGATTCACGTTCAACCCGATGCCCACAATCACGAAACGCACCAGCGAAGGCTCCGCGTGCATCTCCGTCAAAATCCCGCCCACTTTTTTCCCACTCATCATCACATCATTCGGCCACTTCAGATCCGGCGTCACCCCGGTCTGGGCTGCGATTGCAGTACGCGCCGAAATCCCTGCCATCATTGTCAAAAGCGGCGCCTGCACTGGCGCGAGCTTCGGCCGCAAAAGCAGCGTCACGTAGATTCCCGCAGCCCGGTCGGACTGCCACGTTCGTCCCGCGCGCCCTTTGCCCGCCGTCTGCTCTTCCGCCAGCACCACCGCGCCTTCCGGCTCGCCCGCATGTCCCAATTCCAGTGCCACGCGGTTCGTCGAATCCGTCTTAAAGAAATGGTAGATGTGCTTTCCGAAAAGACTCCCCTTCAACCGCTGCCGCAACATGTCCGGAGTCAAAATATCCGGAACGCGCTCCAGAAAATATCCTTCACCGGCTTTCCCCTTGACCCGCACGCCAAGCCCGCGCAATTGCCGCACCCACTGCCACACCATTGATCGCGACACACCAATTTCCCGTGCAATGCGCGCCCCGCTGATCACAATCGTTGCATTCTCCGCCAGCAGCGTCAGCAGCGCCGCCAGCCTTTTGTCCGTTATTCCAGGAAGTGTCTCTTGAGCCATCGATGTGGCACAGACTTTAGTCTGTGCAAACTCAACCCGACCTACAACGCTTGCAACCGCCGCCTAAGCTTACGTTCCCCAGCGCCTGTCCACAAGCTGTAGAGGTGGGGCTTGTTTGCCCTGAGCTTCGAAGGGCCCCGCTCACTTCCCGCGCCGCCAGCCACGCGCCCGCCGGAATCGTCTTCGTGCGTCGATTCTTGCCTTTACGCGGGCTTGTCCCCGCCCTCAAACTGGCTCAATCTCTCCTGCAATTTTTTCAATTCCACTCGCCTCTCTTCCAGCGCCGTTTCCATTCCGCTAACGATTTTTTCCGGCGCCCGGCTTCTGAATGTCGGATCGCCAAGCTGTTTCTCCTTCGAAGCGATATCCTTTTCCAGCTTCTCAATCTCCTTGCGGATCCGGGCCAACTCTGCGGACGCTTCGATCACCCTGGCGTTAATGTTTGTTGGTGAAGCCGTTTTTGGATCGATTCGCACGTCGAACTGCGTCGTCGACCGCATTGCCCCGCCTTGTGGAATGCGCCCATCTTCAACTTTGAATTCCGAGAGCACCGCCAAACGCAAGATCCCCTCCCGGTTGGCTTCGATCAAGTTTCGCTCTCCTGCGTCCGCGCTGAAGTACTCCGCCGCAACCCTCTTTTTCGGCTCCAGCTTCAGTTCCGCGCGTATATTCCGCAGCGCCACAATCACTTCCTGAATCCGCGCGAATTCCTTCTCGGCCGCACCGTTTTTCCATTCAGTCCGTGCTTCGGGATACTTATCCAGCGCGATCGACTTCGCCCCTGCCGGCTGCGGCAACTGATGCCACAGTTCCTCCGTCAAGAATGGCATCAACGGGTGCAAAAGCTTCAGCGCCGCATCAAATGCCGCAAAGATGTTTTTCCAAGCGACCACGGCACGTTCCCGGTTCGCGCTCTGCAGTTCAGGCTTCACCCACTCGATGTACCAATCGCAAAAATCCCCCCAGAAAAACTGATACACGCCCTGAGCCGCCTCATGAAACCTGTAATTCGCCAGCGCGTCGTTCACCATCTCTACCGTGCTCGCCAGCCTCGAAAACAACCACGCATCCACGAGGGGTACCTTTCCGCCGAACGAATACGGCGCAGCCGCCCTCACTTCCGGCGAAGCCAGCTCCTCCAGCCCTGTCCCGCCCTGCTCGAACTTGTCCAAATTCACAAACAAAAACCGCGCCGCGTTCCAAATCTTGTTCGCAAAATTTCGCGAACTCTCGATCCGGTCTCCCGTCCAAACCAGGTCCGACCCAGGCGCCGCCATCAGCGCCAGCGTAAACCGCATCGCGTCCGTGCCGTACTCGCGGTTCACATCAATCGGATCGATGCCCGTCCCTTTGGACTTCGACATCTTCTGTCCTTCGGCGTTTTTCACGATATTGTGCAAGTAGACGTCGCGGAACGGCACCTTCCCGGTGAAGTGGATGCCCATCATCGCCATCCGCGCCACCCAAAAAAACAAAATCTCATGACCAGTGATCAACACGCTTGTCGGATAATACGTCCGCAGGTCTTGCGTATCCGCCGGCCAGCCCAGCGTCGAAAACGGCCAAAGCCCCGAGCTGAACCAGGTATCCAGTACATCTTGGTCTTGCACCAAATTCTTCGACCCGCACGTCCCGCACGCCGCAGGCCTCTCTCGCGCCACCGTCACGTGCCCATTCTCCCGGCAATACCACGCGGGAATCCGGTGTCCCCACCAAAGTTGCCGCGAAATTGGCCAATCGCGGATGTTTCGCATCCAGTGGAAATAAACCGCTTTCCAGTTCTCCGGAACGATGCGGATATCGCCGCGCTCGACCGCGGCAATCGCCGGCTCCGCCAGCGGCTTCATTTTGCAGAACCACTGCGTCGAAGCCCGCGGCTCCACAACGGTCTTGCAGCGCTCGCACAACCCCAGCGGTACCGTATGCTCCGCCGTCTTGACCAGCAAACCCTGTGCCTTCAAATCCTCCACAATCTTCTTCCGCGCCTCGAAGCGGTCCAACCCGGCATAAGCGCCGCCATTCGAGTCAATGCGCGCATCATCGGTCATCACGTTGATTTCCGCGAGACCGTGCCGCTTCCCTAGTTCGAAGTCGTTCGGGTCGTGCGCAGGGGTAATCTTGACCGCACCCGTCCCAAACTCCCGCTCCACCATTTGGTCCGCAACAATCGGAATCTCCCGATTCATCAGCGGCAACAGAGCTTTCTTTCCCACCAGGTGTTTGTATCGTTCATCCTCCGGATGGACCGCAACCGCCGTATCCCCCAGCATCGTCTCCGGCCGCGTCGTTGCCACGATCAATGATTCACTCGAACCCACCACGGGATACCGGATGTGCCACAAGCTCCCTTGTCGCTCTTCATGCACCACTTCCAAATCGCTCAGCGTCGTCAGGCAGCTTGGGCACCAATTCACCATGTAGTGCCCCCGATAAATCAGCCCCTCCTCATACAGCCGCACAAATACTTCCAGCACCACGCGAGAAAGTTCCGGCGAAAGCGTGAACTTCTCCCTGGACCAGTCGCAGCTCTCCCCAATCTGCTTCATCTGCTTCGTGATCGTTCCGCCGCTCTCCTCTTTCCATTTCCAAGTGCGCCGCTCAAACTCTTCGCGCCCCAGAGTCCTGTAATCGATCCCTTGGTCCGCAAGCTGCTTCACCATCACCCGCTGCGTCGAAATCCCCGCATGATCCGTTCCCGGCAGGTACAGGGTGTTGTACCCCCTCATCCGGTGCCAGCGCGTCAAAATGTCGATTTCCGTGTGGTCCAGCATGTGCCCGATATGCAGCGAGCCCGTCACGTTCGGCGGCGGTATCACGATCGAAAACACCGGTCCGGGAGCGTTCGGGTCCGCCTTAAACAGCTCTTCCTTAACCCAATACTCCGCCCAGCGCGGCTCTATCTGCTGCGGTTCGTAAGCTTTAGCAATCTCTCGAGCCATTCGTCACTCAACTCCCCGCCTATTTTCACTCGCACGCATACACGTGTCCTCTTTTGAGAACAGAGTAATCTTCGACTATACGGGGGAAAAACCAACTCCGTCAATTCAACGCCAATTCAGGTAGTGGGGCAGTTTCCGGTCACCGCGTTTATCAGGATTTGGCCTTCTGCGCTAGCAGGATTGAGGATTAAGGGTTTTCGTAGAACGACTACGTCTCCACCCGCTCTCTCGGAGAACTCAACCACGAGTGGCGGCACTCGAACACGCCCGCGAAAAACTTCTCACGAAATAGCATCCTCGGCTAGACTCAGGGGTACAAGTTTCAAATCCGCGCTCCCGGGCAGGCAGATCGGAAGTCGTACTTGGAGTGGAGCGGGGAGAGGCGTTAGCGATGAAACGAAACTGGAACTGGGCAGTGTGGGCCGGCGCGTCGCTCGTTTTCCTGGGAGTGATTAGCTATCCGCTGTTTTTCGTTCGCTTCCCGGCGCTTCGCGATTTTCCGTGGGCGAACCTGCCGATGATCGCGCTCGGGTTGGTGCTGCTCGCCTTGGGGCTTGTGCGCGCATTCCGGCATTCGGACCTGTTTCGCGGCAAAATTTTCGGCAGTGTCCTCGCGGTGCTAGCGTTGGCATTCAGCGGATTTTTCCTCTACGGCATTTTTATCGGCGCGCGGCATGTGTTACCCGCTTCGCCCGGCGCGCCGCAGGTGGGCCAGACGGCGCCAGATTTCACGTTGCCTGATTCGCAGAACCACCCAGTGAGTTTAACGGGTGCGTTGAATTCTCCGTTCACTCCAGAGAGTACAACCCGCGCCGCGACGAGCGCGGCCAAGGCAGCCGGCGTGATTTTGATTTTCTACCGTGGATATTGGTGACCGTTCTGCAACTCCGAGTTACGGAGTTTCGAGAAGGCGCTGCCGGAATTCGATGCGAGGAAAATTCGAGTGCTGGCCATCAGTGTGGATTCTCCCGAGGATTCCGAAAACCTGCGTCGGTCGCAGGGCTACACGTTTCCGATTCTTTCGGATGCACAGGAGGACGTGATTCGCAGGTGGGATCTGGTACACCTGCATGGCCGGCGCGACGGTGCAGACATCTCGCGACCAGCGGAATTCCTTATCGACCCGTCGGGGAAGGTTCGCTGGGTGAATCTTACGGAAGATTTCGTGGTCCGCGCCCGGCCAGAAGAGGCGCTCGCAGCGTTTGACGCGATGAATAAATTACCGCGGTCCGGACAATAGGGGTCTAGGCTTCTATTCTCAAATTCCAGAGTCCGATGTGCGTGCCCGGTCAACTCCCGATTACCATTGATTACGTCTTCGACGCGTCGCTGGTGCCAGAAACTTGTCCAAACCGATTTGTTGATTCCAGAGGACTTATCAACAAGTTCCTGGAGAGTCGCGTAACCGGACATTGAGGATCGAGCCGATTCCACACATTATAAAAGGGCGCCCCTTTTGGAGTAGGTTTTGAGTGCTTGGCTCATTCCCTACAGAAAGGAACACCCTCTATGACTAGCACTCAATATATCGGCTTGGACGTGCACAAGGAAAGCATTTCAATCGCAGTTCTGAATTTTGCCGGCAAGGTGGTGATGGAATGCGTCATCGAGACCAAGGCGAGCACCATTCTGCAGTTTATCCACGGGCTACGTGGAGATTTGCACGTCACGTTTGAAGAAGGCACCTGGGCTGGCTGGCTGTACGATCTGCTGAAGCCGCATGTTACGGAATTGGTGGTGTGTAATCCGCGGAAGATTGCTTTGCTGAAGGATGGCAGTAAGAGTGACCGGATCGATGCACACAAGCTGGCCGACCTGTTGTACATGAACAAAATCAAACCGGTCTATCACGGAGAACATGGCCTGCGCATGTTGAAGGAACTGTCCCGCAGCTATTTGACGATCAGCAAGGATCTCGGGCGGGTGATGAATCGGCTCAAGGCCTTGTATCGGAGCTGGGCCATTCCCTGTGCCGGGACGCAAGTCTACGCACCGCGTTACCGTTCGGAATGGTTGAGCAAGATCACCGAAGCTGGCGTGCGCCTGCGGGCGGAACTTTACTACCAACAGCTCGACGCTCTGCGGCTGGTGCGCCAACAAGCCCGAAAAGAGCTGTTGGTCGAGGCTAAGAAGCACCGTGCCACGAAGTTGCTACGCCAGATTCCTGGTATTGGTCCGCTTCGAGCGGCTCACTTGGTTGCCGTGATGCAGACGCCTCATCGGTTCCGCACCAAGCGGCAACTGTGGACCTACAGCGGGCTGGGGTTGGAGACCCACGACAGCGCGCAGTACCGCGTCGTGGAGCAACAGCTACAACGCTCGAAGAAATCCGTCACCCTGCGGGGTCTCAATACGAATCACAACCACGACCTCAAAGATATTTTCAAGGGTGCAGCGATGAGAGCCAGCACCGCTGCTGGCCCGCTACACGATTTCTACGAGGCTTTGCTGGCTAAGGGAAGGAAGCCCACGATGGCGCGCTTGACCTTGGCGAGGAAGATTGCCGCGATCACGTTGATCGTTTGGAAAAAGGAGGTACGTTTCGACGACAACTATTTGAAACCACAAGCAGCTTGAGCGCCTCTGGCAAAGAGTCCGTTCCACCCGGAGAACTATTCCTGGCGGTAGCCGTCGGGTTCTTGAGACGCTCGGATTCGAGGGGAAGTATCCATCGTACAAGTCAGGCCCGTGCTTCAAGCACGCGAGTCTCCGATTCCACCCTATGCCCTCTCGGACAATCCAAGAAAGCCATAGGCCACGAGTCTCAGATAGGACCATGCGTTGCCACTCATAAAGTGGACAACTGTCAGGCTTGATGTTTCAGAAACGAATGGCGCCGTCACAACAGTGAAATGGAACCACAGGGAGGAAGAAGGATCTCACCGTTTCGTGTGACGAAACGAAGCACGAAACTACGTCGCCTGAGCAAGACCACTCGATCACGAGTGCACGTTCAAACGGTTGGGCTGAATGCCGAGACAAAAAAGTGTCGGCATCGAGCCAACGGCGAAGAATGTCTCTTGACATTCCCTTTTATAGGACTTGTACGGTAACCGCGTTTATCAGGCATGTGGATTACCTTCGGACAGGCAATTAGAATTAGCTGGGAGAATTGAGAGATGGCGGAAAGTGTTCAAATTAGAGCTCTCAATGACAGTGATCCGGAGATCATCTCTGCCGCATTCAGTGGCATTGGAGCGGGCAAGCCTGTTGCTCAATATCGGCGCTATTTGGCTGAGCAGTTGGCCGGTACCCGCGCATGCCTCGTCGCAACTGTTGATAGGCAATTCGCGGGTTACGTGACGGTGAACTGGGTGCCCACATACACCGCCTTCGTAGAGCAGCAGATTCCAGAGATCCAAGATTTGAATGTACTGCCTGGATTCCGACGGAGGGGACTTGCTACGCGGCTGCTGGATCGGGCGGAAGAAGAAATCTCGCTGCGTTCCAGTGTCGCCGGGATTGGCGTTGGCCTACACCCCGGCTACAACCAAGCGCAAAGATTGTACGTAAACCGGGGCTACATTCCCGACGGTCGAGGAGTTACATACCGCAACCGCTGCGTGGAAGAGGGCATGCAGGTCTTACTTGATGACGATCTCGTCTTGCATCTCATCAAGCGACTTGTACTGCAAACGGTTAACTCCAAAGGCGCCGGGCGGACTGCACGCTGACTCCTGGAATAGTCAGCCTTGCCAGGCGAGTGTCACTGGCTTTCTGGGTGACAAATTCCACTTTTCCGGTAACCGCCTAACTGGACATGATGGTCGCTGCAATACGCCAGTGGACGGTTAGAAGGAGCCTGGCAAACGTGACGCTAATTCCTGACGCCGTTCACGAGGCTTAGAAAAAAAGCCAGGTTTCCGAAGCTGTGCCCGATGATGCCCGGCCACGTGCTTTTCGTACGCTGCGCAACAAAACTGAGCGCCAGGCCGGTGATCGACATCCGCAGCGTATCCCATAGGGTGGGCTGCATGAAGAGATGGAACGCCGACCAAAGAATGCCGTGGATAATCCAGGTAGCCCGGCCGAACGCCAGTTCCTGCCGCGGCAGCACATATCCCCGCCACCACAGCTCTTCGCCACCGATGTTACACACGAACATGATCGCCGCGTAGTAGACAGGAATCCACCAGGCGGCATGCAGTGGAATGCCCATGAAGTCGTGAGGACCGAAGTGCCCAAAAAATGAATCGTTGAAAAGCGCAGGGTTAAAGAATCGAACCGCAGCGAAAGTCGGCTGAAGAAGATACGCGCTGCGTTTCACTAGGACGGCCGCTAAAACCCCCGCGAAGCCCGAGATGCGCCCTGTTCTTTCGAGCCAGAGGGCCAGCCCAGCGGCCACGACGGCGACGAGATCAGCTACCGTACCCCCAAACATAAACCCGGAAAGCGCGATAGCCCAGAGCCAGACCGTTCGCTTCGGGACCGCAAGCCGTAACCTTTCGATGAGGCCCTTCCAGCCGGGAAACTTCACCTCCAACGCCGCGCCGCAAAGTGCTGCCACCAGCATCAAGCTGAGCGGAAGGATCAGCAACAAATGGAAGATGCGCCACCATGACGTACCTTGCTGGACCAGATGCGGTCCCAGCCAATGGAAGAGAAATGCAAAGACAAGAGCCGGTACACCGAACAGAGCCGCCGAAGCAACCCAACCGGCAGGCTTCATTGTGGGGCTGAATTTCACGGCGCGAGTGTACCCCACCTAACCCAATTCGACATACGCGGGGCTCAAACGAACCGACTCGCAGCGAGGTGCTAAGAGCCTGGTAAGTCGAACAAACCGGAAGTAATCGAAGACGCCTGGGAAGTCGGATTATCGGAAACTGACCCACTACTCCCATTCGGGATACCTTTGACTTGCCATTGTAGTGGCGCAGCACTCTGCAACCCGAGATCACCAATCGAGTCAAGCAACTGACTCCCATTTCTCTCAGTTTTTTCGCGATTTTTCTCTTGACAACTCGTTACTCCTGATATATAGTAGTTTCCAGATATAATTACGCCTTGTCCATGTAGCGCCAGCATTTCGCTGGCGTTTTTGTTTTCTGAATCCGTCAGTAGCGCTAAGTCCCTTTGTTTTCCACGCTTGTGGATAACGCATCTATTTTGCACAATTTTAGTGCAATTTAGAGCAAACAAGTTGCTTAGAATCAACACTTATAAAAGTGTATGAAAACAAGCCACTTTAAGTCCCTCTAGAATGAACACTTATGCAAAACCCCCGGGGGGAGGGCCCCTTACCAGCGGGGCGCGGACCGGGCACATCCCTGACAGAATAAACCAGGAGCATCACTGACACTGCCTTTTATGGGCCAGCAGCCAGATCAACAATAGAATTCGAGTGGCGTTTGTCGGGGGAGGGAACTGCTATTTCTTGTTGTTCAACTCGTCGCGAACCATCGATTCCACGACGTTCTTTAAAATATCTCGCGTAACCGCCTGTAACATATCCGGGTTCATCTTGGCGAGCACCTTAGCCACGAGGTCTTCCATGCTTGGTTCAGGGGCCTTTGCGTTCGTGTTAGTGTCCACGGCGGGCGCCTCCTGCGCTGCAGTCTCTGCAACGTACTGGGCCTCTTCGCGAATCGCTTCCACGGTCGCCGCTGGCAGCGCCACTTCTTCTACCTTTGCCTTCACTTCTTCGCGCAAAACCGGCGTGAGAGCATCGACTGTCGCGGCGGGATCTTCCTTTGCGGCCGATTCATGTGCCCCGGAGTAAACCACCGTCTCGGGAACCGCGCTTGCCGTTGGCACGCTCGTTGCCGGGGTATCCCAGGTCGATGCCAGCCGGTTTGCTTTTTGCACTTCTGCGTCCCACGGGCTGGCCACCGAAGAAAACCAGGAACTCGCCGCAGGCTTTTCCGGTTCCGCAGGTGCCTCCACTTTTGCGGGCGTGTTAACAGGAGTCTCCTCGTGAACTTCCGCAGCAACTTGACGCTCGTGTACCGCTGGCGCCGGAGCTTCCATCGTTGCGGCTTCCACAGCCGTCGTTTTGGGGTTCAGAGCGGCCACCCAAGCGTCTTCTGTGAACGCCGGAATTGCTGCTGGTGGCACCCTGGTGGCTGCAACCGGCGCATCTGTCACCATCGCGCTCACGCGCTGTTCAGATTCGGCTGCTTCTTCAAGGCTGGAGATCTCTTTTTGCGGTGCCCAGGATTCGTTCCTCATTTTCCGCGCCGGCGCTTCCGAGAACGCCGTCTCGCGCCAATCTTTCACCGGACTTCCTGCCGCCGGCTCTCCCTCCATCACCTCGCCGCCGCCATCGCGACGCCACGAAGCGCTTTGTTCCTCCTCTTCTTCCTCTTCCTCCACTTCGTCTTCCTTGTCGCCGGACTTCCAATCCCGCTCCAGTTCCGGCCGGGCCGTTGTCGCGTAGCCAAGATCCTCTTCTTGCTCTGCAACCGGCGATTCCAGCAGATTTCCAAATGCCAGCGGTTGCGATCCTGCGTCAATCTTCACCGGCTCTCGCGCTCCAGGCATCTCATTCGGCACTGGCTCGCTCTCGACGGATGGGAATTCTTCGACGGACGCCACGGGACTCATGCTGGGTAAACCGCGGCTCGGCGCCGCCGTTCGCGGCGTCAACATTTCCGCCACGCGTATCGGCTCTTCGTGCGCCGGCGGCGCAGGCGCCACCCCGCCCACGGATACTCCCGCCCGAGCCAGCGCGGACTTCACCATCGAAATCAGCGGATCCGGCGGCACAAACGGCTTCTTCAAGACACCATCCGCGCCAACGCGTTGCGCTTCTTGTTCGTCCAGGGGATCGAACGCACCCACCAGCAAAATCACCGGGATATGTGCAAGCGTGCTGTCGGATTTTACATACTGGCAAACTTCGTATCCGTTTCGCACGGGCATGAACACATCCGCAAGCACCAAATCCGGCCGGATGTCGGAAATCTTTCGCACTGCCGCTTCGCCATTGCCCACGGCAACGACATCAATGCCCTGATCTTTCAGGGCAAGCCCCACCATCTTCTGGATGTTGCTGTTGTCGTCGGCAACGAGGATCCTGGCCACTAATCGTCCTCCGGATCTACTTCACCCGCATTTCGCGTGTCGACCGCTTTGCGGTCGCGCATAATCTTGACCGCTTTGCGGTCGCAACAAACGTCGAGCGCTCCGCAGTCGCGGAAAACTCTTTCCGCTTCGCGACCGCGTCGTCTTTAAGTCTCCACAATATTGGAGCACCCGGCGAATTGGCCGTCAATCGCAACGCAGTACCGGTGTGTCGGAAATGAATATGCCCTCCCCGGGGCCTTCTGGGGGCCCAGCACTCAAAAAACAAGGGGTGCGGCCGCAGCCGCACCCCTGTCCCAACCCCGTTATTCGCCTGTACAAACTACCAGGGCACCAGCTTGCGCAATCCCTTCTTTTTCTTGCTGCTCGATTCTTTCTTCGGATCGCCACTATTTTGCGCGTCGCCTGTTTTCGCCGCTTCCGCTGCTGGCGCGGTACCCGCATCTGCAGCGTCGCTCTTCGTCTCTGTTCCTGCTGCCGGCGCATCTGTCTTCGCAGGCGTTTCCGTCGCACCCTCGGCTGCCGCAGGATTCTTCGCCACGTTGTCGCTAGTGGCTGGGCTAGCCGTTGCCGGCGCTGCCCCCGGATCCTTCGGCGTCTCCGTCGTCGCAGGAGCGCTTCCCGCAGCGTCGCTAGTCGCGCCTTCGCCGGTCGGCGTAGCTACAGTCTCTGCTGTACCCGTCGCGCCATTGCCTCCCGCCGTGATAGTCGCAACAAGCCCTGTACCAGCTCCCAGCTTGGATTGGCCTCCGGGCGTCAGAATGTCCCCAGCAGACATCGCGTCGGATTCCGGCTGCATGTTCGGGTTTCCGCTCGTCGAAGCCCTCAGTAGCTCTCCCTTTGGGCCGTTCGATATCAATCCCAGCGGTTTCTTAACCAAGCTCGTATGCGGCCTCGGTGCATTCTGTTCCGCAGTCATCCACGCGACGGCGTTGGGATCGGGTTGCGGCACAGGCGCTCCGATCGCCTTCAGCTTGTCCTTGGCTCCAGGCACCATGCTTGACAGCGGATAATCCTTCACAATTCGCCCGTAATAAAGCGCCGCTACCTCTTTGTGTTCGCTACTCTCCAATATATCGCCCAACATCCACAGCGCCTGGTCCGACCGGCTGTACAACGGATACCGGCTCGTCACTGCCAGCAACCTGGCAGCCGCGGCCCGCTTATCGCCCTTCACGTAATAGTAGTAGCCGATCCGATAGTCGCCCTCCGCCAGCACTTCCTGTACTTCCCTCAAGTGCTGCTGCGCCTTGGGTGCCAACGGGTCATTCGGATATTTTTGCAGAAATGTCTGGAACTCATCCTCCGCTGCTCTGGCATGCGTCCGGTCCCGATCCGGCTTGTCCATCTGCCGGTAGTGCGCCATCGCTACTTGCATCTGCGCGTAAGTCGCTTCGGGGAGGAAAGGGAAGAACACTTCAAAGTCTTTATAGCCAGAGACGGCCAGCGCCAGGTTCGATGTGCCGCCCTCTTTGTAGTAGGAGTCCGCGATTGCCAATTTCGCCTTCGCCAGGTACTCGCTGTCGGGATACGTATTGATGAGCGTCTGCATGTTCAGACGGCCAACTTCCTGCCGTCCATGCTTGATGTCTTCCATCGCTTTGTCGTACAGGATCTTGTCCGGCTGCGCGTTGTTGTCCACGCTCGTCGACTTGTTGACTTTTTTCTTCTTGTGGAAAACCTGCGTTAGCTGTGCATGGCTCGAGGTTGCGCTTAACAAAAATAGCGCCCCCAAAACGCAGAACGCTATACACTTCCTAATTGAATATGGCTTTGAGGTCGCACAAATCACAGTTCGGCCCAAACTTCACCTCTCTCGCGAATTTCGGGTTCTTCGCCTCAATCCTCGACTAAACCCACTGGATTCCTTGATGCCCCGCCCTCCGACAGGCGGCAATTGCAAGTATACCCTGAACCAAAGGCCAGGTGGAGCATGAACTTTGCCCTTCCGGACAGGTCCAACCCACCTTACGCCACCCTCTGTGATGCACAATTTCAACTACAAAGGTTGCCTCAACTCCCTCAAGGTCTTCAATTATTTTCAACGAAATGTAACAATGTCCCGACTCACCCTGGCTACTATACGTCGCTTACGCTTCGGAGGAGCCGCGGCCACACGCCCACCAACCTAAATGGATAAGCGCAAATTTCTCTTTGTCTCTCTCTCTGGCCTCATCGGCGATATCGCCTGGCAGGTTCTCAAAGAAGGCCATGACGTCCGCTACTATATCGAAGCCGAAAAAGAGCGCGACATCGCCGACGGTTTTGTCCCCAAATCCAAAGACTGGGAGCGCGACGCCAAATGGGCCGACATCATCGTCTTCGACGACACGCTCGGCCAAGGCGCCAAAGCCCACGCTCTGCGGGCCACCGGCAAGGCCGTCATCGGCGGGACCGAGTATACCGATCGCCTCGAAGATGATCGTTCCTTCGGCCAGGAAGAGCTAAAAAAAGCCGGCGTCAGCATTATCCCGTATCAGGATTTCGATTCCTTCGATCCCGCCATCGAATTCGTGATGAAAAATCCCGACCGCTACGTCATCAAACCCAGTGGCGAAGCTCAAAACGTAAAACGCCGTCTCTTTGTCGGCGAGGAAGAAGACGGCGACGACGTCGTTCGAATGCTGGAAGCCTACAAGCGCGCTTTCTCCGACGAAATCAAAGTCTTCCAGCTCCAGCGCCGGGTCACCGGCGTCGAAGTAGCAGTCGGCGCCTTCTTCAACGGCAAAAAATTCATCAGCCCCGTAAACATCAATTTCGAGCACAAGAAACTTTTCCCCGGCAACATCGGCCCGCCCACTGGCGAAATGGGCACCTCCATGTTTTGGAGCGACCCCAATCGCCTCTTCAATCTAACGCTCCTCAAAATGGAGTCCAAGCTCGCCGAAGAAGGTTACGTCGGCTACATCGACCTGAATTGTATCGTCAACAACAACGGCATCTACCCGCTGGAATTTACCAGCCGCTTCGGCTATCCAACCATCAGCATCCAGCAGGAAGGCATGCTCACGCCCATCAGCGATCTTTTCTGGGAACTCGCCACCGGCGTCGAGCCCAAGTGGCGCACACGCAGCGGCTTCCAAATAGGCGTCCGCATCGTCGTCCCGCCCTTTCCCTTTGACGACGAACCGACCTTCGAATCCTTCTCCAAAAATGGCGCCATCGTCCTCAAGAAACCCAACTACGACGGCATCCACATCGAAGACGTAAAAGAAGTCAAAGGCCAATGGCTCATCGCTGGCACCAGCGGCGTAGTCCTTGTCGTCGTCGGCATCGGCCAAACCATGCTGCAAGCCCAGGCCCAGGTCTATTCCCGCATCAAAAACATCATGATCGCCAACATGTACTACCGCACCGACATCGGCGACCGCTGGGTCGAAGACTCCGACAAACTCCACAACTGGGGCTACCTCCGGTAGCACCCGCAGTCTGCTTTTCCTCTAACTGGCTGGCGGATATTTTTGTGCGCCGTGTATTACATTCGCGATTTCCACGTTGTCGTTCACGATTCGGTAAACCACAATGAAAGGGAGCGATGGCAAAGGCAGCTCGCGCGTACCCTCAACCCTTCCGTTTCTGCCCTTGTATGGAAACTGTCCCAGGGAACCCGCGCTGTCGTAGATCGCCCGCGCCCCACGTTGCGCAGCCTGCGGGCTGTCTTGTCGAACGAATTCAATAATTTGGGAAAAATGGTCGGCAGCCGCGGGTGACCACCGAATCTGCATCTAGGAACGAAACAACTTCTCTATCCGCGTTCCCACTTCTTCGTGGGTCAAAAACTCTCCGCGTTCGAGTTGGTCCAGGCCCTTCTTCACCTGCTTCCGGAACCAAGCATCATGCTCCACGTAATTTTCCACGAGTTGCTGCACGTAATCCGCTGGCGCGCTCTGGTTATCCGCCGCGGCTTGTTCCACTTTCGCCTGCAATTCCGGCTTCAGGTGTACTTCCATAATCCCTAGCCTAGGCATCTCCACTCTTCAGGTCAAGAGCCAACACAGCACTCTGGCCTGGTCACTACTCGCGCCGGGACCGCCATCGATCTATCTTGCGAAGTACCCGGTCTTGGCGCGCACTTTCACACCTTCGCGCTTGGGCTTGATCACAATTTTCCGAAAGCTATCATCCTTCAACGGATCCGTCGGGTAATAACCCAACTCATAAGACGTCCTCAACTCCTCCGCAATCTGCCGGAAATATACATGCGCATCCGTCGTCTCCGCATCGATGTGTGCTCCGCCGGTGTCTCGCGCCACGCGGTCCATCACGCTAATCCCATACTTGTTCCGTGCGGTCAATTTCCCGTGCTCCTTATCCGTGTACCGTATCGCGTACACCACCACGTTTTCGCTCTGCGCCGTCTCGATGGTAGTCATCATATTGTGCGAACTCGAGTTGTCCTCGCCGTCGCTGAACAGCAAAATCGCGCGGCGACCATTTTCTCGCGCCAATTTTTCCGTCACCGAATAATAGATCGAGTCGTAGAATGCCGTCCCCAGGTCGCGATCCTCGTCGGGTCCTAGCAACGGAAATCTGACTTTAGACTTCTGGTAAGTTTTCCAAACATCCAGCAAATCTCCGCCTGATTGCGAAAAATCGCTCAGTAAGCGGATATGGTTCGCAAACGCCACCAAAAACACCCGGTCCTTCGGACCCAAAACATCCTTGAAGAAGACTTCCAGATCGTTCTTATGTTGTTTGGAGAAGTGATCCTGGCTGCCGCTGGCGTCCACCACTACACCCAGTGTTAGGGGCACGTCCGCGCTGCGCGAGAAGAAGGCTATCTTTTGCGGTACAGCGTCTTCAACTACGTCTACGTCGTCCTGCGTGAGATTGTCCACTAAAGCGCCGCGCGCATCCCGCGCGACGAACGCGACGCTCACCAAATTTACTTTGACCCGGATTGGCTCCTGGTTGTGGCTGTGCGTGACGCCGAACGTAGCGCTCAGCGTCAGCATTCCGAAACTTGCCACCACGAACGAGCGCATGCGAGAGCGCACTCCCATCGGCAGTCGGCTTAGCATTAAGCCGGAGTCTTGTCTTCGCTACGCGCCTCAAGGTAAACGATGTTAAAAATGCAGCCTGCCCCATTCGGCTTCACGCTGACGATACGCTGCTTCTCTTTGGAACCAACCTTGAACAGCAGCCCGCCTGGGTCCGGATGGTCGTCTCCGCAAGTCAGTTTTTTTGAGGAGTCGTTCTTGTCTTTGTCGCTCTGCGCTTTCGAGGAATCGCTGCAATTCAGCACGGTCCCGTACTTCGCCAGCGCCTTTTGATAGAAAGCCGCCACTTTTTCCTGCGAGTCATCCGACTCCATTTTCACTGCCACCAGCTTGAACCCAAACGTGGTTCCCCAAAGTCCCAATTTCGCCCCGGAAGAATCGTCCTTCTCGTCCTTGTGCGGCCTCGCACCCGGGTACAGCGGCAGCCCTGCTTCTTTAGCCGACGCCTGCGCGCTGATCACCAGCCCTCCAACGTCGCTCCCATCCTTCCCGGTCACCGTCACATTTACGCCGCTCTTGTCCTTCTCCTGCCCCGCTACACCCATCGCTGCCAAACTCACCACCCCGCACAAAGCCGCGCCAGCCAAAATCGCGCGGCCACCCTTCGTTCGAAGCCCTTCCCACCCGCCAATCGCAAATCTCCTCATTTCACCCTCCTACTGACCCGTCTCATCCCCTAGGACGACACACCACCGCGATTGTTTCACTCGCGTTCTCACCCGTCCATCCTACATACGAACGCTGCATCCGTGAAGTTCCCGCTCTTCTCCAAGAAAAACTCTCCCCCGCCCGTCCATCTCAAGGCCGGGAATATTTTTGAGTGTGCAGCGGTCATACGTCTTGGTAGTGTGTATTCGCTAGCTGTTCCTTAGACTTACCCTGTAACAGGAGAGTGCGAATGAAACGTGCCTTAGCTCTACTGGCTTTGCTAGCCGCTACGCCCTTGGTTTCCCCCCGGGCGCAAGAGGCGCAAAAGCCGGAAATGGCGAAGATGACGCTGAAAGTCGGCGACACCGCGCCAGACTTCACCCTTCTCAGTGACGAGTGGAAAAATGTAAAGCTCAGCGACTTCCGCGGCAAGAAGAACGTCTTTCTCGCCGTCTACGTCCTGGCCTTTACCGGCGGTTGAACGAAACAACTTCAGGCGGTCCAGGCTGGAATCGCCTCAGGCAAGATCGACACCTCAGATACAGCAGTTTTCGGCATTAGCATGGATAGTCCTGCCGCCAATGCGGCGTTCGCCAAGCAAGCTAACATCAGTTTCCCGCTCCTCAGCGACATGAACCACAAAATGCTCACCTCCTACGGCATCCTGAAGGGCTACGACGTCCAAAACGAAACCTACAAGTGGGCGCTACGGGCCAACATTGTCATCGACAAAGAGGGCGTCATCCGCCTCATCGAAGCCGGCGACAGCGCCGTCGACCCCAACACCGCGCTAACCGCCTGCTCCACGCTACACAAGAAGGAAACAGCAAAATAGGTTTTCCTTGGGCCGCCTCGAGCCACGGGAGCACTTGTCCCGCGGCTCGAGTTTTAAGTTCGCTAGGGAGTCGTCGAAAAATTCACGACTTCGTTTTCCATCGGAATCTCGTTCTTATGTACTTCCGCCGGACCCTTTGCGTCCGCCGGTTTCCAATCCCACCCATGTCCCACCACTTCGAACGACGCCAATGCATACGGTAGCCCTTCGGCTCCCAGTGGCGAACTTCCGTTCTCAATATGAAAATGCAAGTGCGGTTCCGTGGAATTTCCCGAATTTCCCACCAGCCCCACCACTTGCCCTCGCCGCACCTTGTCACCGAGCTTCACGCGCAACGACCCTGGCTGCAAATGCGCATAAAACGCAAAATGCCCACCGCCAATATCCAGAATCACGTGATTGCCACCGACGGTTTCCAGGGTGATCGGCACAGCTCGCGAATTGATTCCCGGAACATTCTCCGGAATGCCGTCCTTCACTTCGGTAACCACGCCATCCGCCACCGCGAGCGCGTCATTTCCGTACGCGAGGTAATTCTTGTTGTCCTTTTCATCTCCTTGGAATGTCTTCCCCTCGTCCCGCAATCGCACCCAATCAATCGCAAACCGCTGCGCAATCGCCGCGCGCCCGTCAATTGGAATCAGCGCCTTTCTATGCCCAGACGTGTTCGACGGCCCGTTGCCTGCCAGCCAGTGATCTCCGCGGAGCGGTGCGCTAATCGCAATTGGTCCGCGTGTGACGGGAATCGCCACCGTCTCGACGATCATTTCGTCCGGATAGGTTCCAATCTTCACGCTCAGTCGTTGCCGGATCGTCGCGGGCACCGCCTGTTCCGTGTCCAGCGTCACCCACATATAAACCACCGCCATTGTTCCGCCGCCCAGCTTCGCTTTTTCCGTCACGCCCGGCTGCCCCGGCCGCGCCATCACTGTTTCCAATTCCGTTCCTGCATACGCCACAAGCGAACGCCCGCTCGCGTCTCCCGAAATCGCTTCCACTTTCGTCAACCGGTAATCCCACCGGTCCATATTGTTCAAATGCAATTCATAAACGAGATGCCATTTCCCGTCCGCCTTGAATGCCGTCGGCGCTATTGGCACGACTACATCGACGAACGTAGAAATTGGTTTTTCTTTCGGCCCCTCCGCTGGCTTTTGCGCCGCGCTGTCCTTTGCGCCTGAATCTTCCGCGCTGCGCGCAAACTTCAGCGGTTGCGCGGGCGCACCGCTTTGCGTCCACGTCCCTGCAAACTCCGTCCGCGCCGCATTCAACGTCCCCTCGTACAACCCGCCCACGGCCTTCACTTCAAATCGCACTGCATCGCCCTTCAGAGTTACGTTTTCCATCGGAATCGTCGCGCCTTGGTCCACGCTCACCAATTGCCCGCTAAGTTCGCCGCTCGAAAGCTTCGTAATCGTTAAAACGATATGCAGCTTCCCGGCGCCTTCCCCCAGCTCGCCCTTCCACGTTCCAGCAAGCGCGTCTTCGGCTTTGCCGGCCTGTCCCGCCGCGCGGGCAGGGCCTATTGCGCCCAGAGCAATCGCCATGCTGAACGCAACAAACGTTGCAATACTCCAACCCGATTTAGTCCTCACCAATTTCGCTGTATCCCGTCTTTCTATTTTCTGCCATATTTTCTCGCGCAAGACTCCTCCTCATGTCTTTCAACAGACGTTACATTCCTCATGACCTCGTGTACAGCACCCGGAATCTTCGCGCCGGTGGCTCTTCGTTGTCAAAGTATTCTTCAAAGCTCTCCTCTTTTAGTCCCGCGCGAACAAACTCCCCCAACTCCGCCCGCGTCAGAGGCCATGGCATCTCTCCTTCCGGCTCGTGCGACTCCCGCCCTCGAACTATCGCCAGCAGCTTGCCTCCCGGCCCCACAAACCCGGCGATTTTCTGAATCGCTTGTGCCCGCACGCTGGCAGGAAGCGCCTGAACCGTATTCGCCTCGAATACAAAATCAAATTTCCGTTCCCATTCCGCTGGCGGCTGAAACAAATCCGCCTCACTGTACTTGACTTCACTCTTCGGAAAACGCTTGCGCGCTGTTCGAATGGCTGTCTCCGAAATATCAAAGGCCGTCGTTTCGAATCCCCATGCCGCCAATTGTTCCGCGTCATCGCCGAGCCCGCACGCGATCACCAGCGCCTTTTTCCCGGAGGTTGTTTGCGGGTGCTCTTTCCAAAATTCGGTGAGACCGGGATTTGCCCCGCGGTCCGCCCACGGCACAATGCTTTTGCCCGCTTCTCCCTCCTTATAAAGTGCCTCGAACCACCCGGTCGGGTCACCCTTCCGAAGAAACTCCGCCGCCAACTCCCGTGCTCTGGTTCGATCCGTCATAGACCATGATTCTACGCCGAGGACGCGACGAAGGTAGTATTCTTGGCGCCGCATCGCCCCCGAGTGAGGTGCAACGATGTCCTTTCGCGATCTGACTTTCGCCGGCCGAACACTCCGCAAGAGTCCGATCTTCGCCCTCACCGCCGCTATCACCATTGCCTTGGGCGTAGGCGCGAGCACCGCCATCTTTAGCGTCACCAACGCCGTGCTTCTGCGCCCGCTCCCATATCAAAACCCCGATCAGCTCGTCATCATCCCCACCGACATGCGCAATCGCGGCGTCAAGGACTTTCCCTTTTCGAACGCGAATTTTATCGATCTGCGCGAAGCCACCAAAAACGAATTCCAGGGCCTCGCCGGCGTCTTCACCTTTCCTTTTACGTTGACCAGCGACGACGGCACGCCGGAACAGGTTCATATGGGCTTTGTGACCACCAACTACTTCCGGCTCGTAGGAGCGAAGATCGCCTTCGGCCGCGATTTCTCCGATGACGACGGCCAGCCGCAACCACCTCCGCCCCCGCCAGGCACCCAATCGGCAACGCCCCCTCAACGTCTGCCGCTCATCGCGATCATCAGTTACGAATATTTCCGGCGTCAATTCGGCTCGAATCCCGCTGTACTCGGGCAATCCTTAAATAAAGGGAAGCCCTTTAGTCCGCGCATCGTCGGAGTCCTGGCTCCGCACTTTCAGATCTACTTCCCGCCCGCCGCGGATTTGGAGGCCGCACCTGATATCTGGGTGGCCAATCGCCTGGGCTACAACGCCGAGCAACGAAATTCAGTTTCGATGCACGTGATTGGCAGATTGCAACCGGGCGTCACCATCGCGCGAGCACAAGCTGCCGCCGATCAGGTCGCTGCAGAAGCACGCAAGCATTTCTCGATCGAAAATACAGCGGGCTACGCCATCCGCGTCGAGCCGATGCGCCAGCATCTCGTATCCGAAGTCCGCCCTGCAATTCTCGCGCTCATGGGCGCCGTCATTTTTCTTTTACTGATTGCCTGCGCCAACGTCGCCAATCTTTTGCTGGTGCGAGCTTCTTTGCGCGAACGCGAACTTGCCATTCGCTCCGCTATCGGCGCCAGCAGGTGGGATCTCGCTCGCCAGATTCTTTCCGAATCACTGCTCCTCTCGGCCATCGGCGCGTTAGGCGGTCTGGGCATCGCCTGGCTCGGTATTCACGAACTGCTCGCTATCGCTCCGGCGCATCTTCCGCGCCTCGACACCATTCGAATTGATTCGACCGTCCTGATCTTCACTGTAATCTCAAGCCTAGCCGCCGCCGCCATCTTCGGCCTGGCGCCTGCGTGGCGCGCGGCTCGGCCGGACGTGATGATCGTTTTGCGCGGTACCAGCCGCAGCGAAGGCCTCGCCAGTGGCGGCCTCTCGCGCAAGATCGTCGTCGGCCTCGAAGTCGCTCTCGCTTATGTGCTCCTCATCGGCTCGGGACTGATGGTCCGCAGCTTTCTCGAATTGCAGCGCATCGATCCCGGGTTCAATCCTCATGGTCTTCTCACCTTTCAGGTTCAGTCCGATCGATTTCTCCAGAAGCCGGAAGAACGTGCCGTCGCTACTCGCCAGCTCGAAGATCGCCTGCGCGCCATCCCCGGCGTTCAAAGCGTTACGTCTTCGAATCCTTTTCCGCTGACTGGTGGCTACAGCCCGATTCGCTGGGGCACCGAAGAAGCCCTCACCGACGCGAGCAGGTATAAAGCAGTCGATCCTCTCATCGTGCTTCCTGGGTATTTCGAAGCCATGCACACACCTCTCCTCGAGGGACGCACCTTCACCGACGAAGACAACCAGCCGGGCCGCACCTATGCCGTCGTTGATAAAATTCTGGCCGATCGCGCCTATCCCGGTCAGTCCTCGGTCGGCAAGCGCATTCTTATCCGCATCCAAACGCCCGAACCCGTCTGGGTCGACATCATCGGCGTCGTCGCCCACCAGCGCGGTGTATCTTTAAGCGAGCCCGGACGCGAGCAAGTTTACTTTACCGACGCATACATCGGCTTCGGCGCCACCGATCACTGGGCCCTCCGATTCGGCGCCGATCCATCGAAATACGCGAGCGACGTTCGCGCGTCAATTAAAGCGTTCGACCCGCACCTCTTGGTCACCGACTTGCAGCCCATGGATGCCGTCGTCGAAAAGGCGCAAAGCGGTACGCGATTCTCGTTGCTCCTTATCGGGTCGTTCGCGGTCATCGCCGCGTTGCTGGCGGGCGTCGGACTCTACGGCGTGCTTGCGACCGTCGTGCGGCAGCGCACCGCCGAAATCGGCGTTCGAATGACGCTCGGCGCTGTCCCTGGCCAAATCTTCAAACTTATAGTGGGGCAAGGCCTACGTCTCACTGCCGCCGGCGTCGCGGCCGGCTTGCTCGCCGCATTCGCCCTCACACGCGGAATGACAACAATGCTTGTGGGCGTTAAAGCGACCGACCCCCCAACTTTTACTACCATGGCCGCAGTCTTCTTCGCAATCGCTGCAACGGCGTCCTGGCTGCCCGCCTGGCGCGCCGCACGGCTCGATCCCACCACGGCTCTTCGCGACGAGTGATCTTCCTTATGTCAGGAACCCAGCAGCCTATGGCTGCGCTCTAGTTACGATTTGGGCGAATGGCGAACAACATTTTCGTAATCCGTCGTACCATCGTAGAACAGGGCATCCTATCGGAGGCAACTCATTGGGATCCGAACGCCGTCGAGTACCTAGATATACGTTTATTGCCAGCGCCGAGCTTATTGAGGAGGCGTCCGAGGTGCGCATTGCTACGCGCGTCAGCGAGTTGAGCCTCTATGGCTGTTATTTGGATATGATGAATCCGTTCCCTGTGGGTACCCTGGTGTTGGTGAAGATTTCGGCCGGGGACGCTTACTTCCAGGCCAAATCGAAAATCGTCTACTCCCAGCCAAACATGGGTGCCGGTGTTGCTTTCCTCGAAGTCGAGCCTCAGTACCAGCCCGTTCTCCAGCGTTGGCTCGACGAAGCAGGGAAGGGTGAGCAAAACCGCATCGGTTGATGTCCAGCCTCTCGCGCTTTGTCTTCTTTTCCAGACTCTCTAACTCAGCTTCTTCGATTTACTTGTTGTGATTCTTCTCCTGTTGATCCACGGCCTCGTGCAGCCCCTCAATGAGTTTGCTCTTCTCTTGTGCGTTTGACGTTTTTCTCACTTCCAGCCACAGCGTCGTTCCGCTCTTTGGGTCGATCAATCTAAGGCGTGTGCAGCCTGGCGGGGCGAGTTCTTCGCCTCCCGCGGATTTTTCGCTCACCGGCTTTGGATCGTAGGTCGCGGAAGCATCGCCCCCCGGAACGAACTTCACGACGCTGCTTCCGGAAAGACGCAGCACCATATCGGCCTTCTGCGGAGAGTCGACAATCTCATACCGGCCCCACTTGCTCAAACCCAGGTAGGCGACGTGTTGCAACTCGGCATCAGTTGTTTGGTTATCGACGTAGATTGTTTTGGCGGAAAGCACTTTGGAGGGAACGGCTGCGCGTTTCTCGTTTGCTCTCGTTTGTTCAAAACTCAGTAGCATCGCCGCAAAGAGGAAAACGGACGCCATCTTTTTCATGGATGCACCCCGGTGTGGAGATCTCTTGGGCTGTTAAGGGTTCCACTCTAGGGAGTGTGGTTTATCCAGGTAACTGGACTTGAGACGCGAAAAAGGGCACGTGGCGCGCCGTTCGGCCTGCCTGTCCACCAGTGTAGGCGAGTAGACGATGATCGCCGCGAAGCCAAAATGGCGCTGTGCGCTGGAATTGCCGAGTTGTAGCATCGCCGATTATGGGCGCTAAAAAAGCCGATGACGCCGGTCGAGCTGGGGCGATTTTGAAGTGGCTGCGAGCACACGAGGAAGAGATGGCTCGGGTGCTTGCGGAGCTAGTGGCCATCGCCTCGGAGAATCCACCCGGGAAAAACTATCGGGCGGTGGCCGCAATTCTTGAAAAGTACATTCGCAGGTTTGGCTTCGAGTTCGAGCGGATCCAGCCAAAGTCTAAAGCAAAAAGTGCGAAAGAACATCCGGCTTGTCTCATGGGGAAATACGGGCGGGGAGATCGGACTTTTTATTTTCACGGGCATTACGATGTGGTCCCCGCGCAAACGGCGGAGCAGTTTAAGCCGGTGCGAAAGAAGCATTTTTTGTTTGGGCGCGGGTCTTGCGACATGAAGGGTGGGATTGTCGCAATGCTGTACGCAATGCGGGCCTTGAAAGAATGTGGAGTGAGGCTTCAGGGGAAGATTGGATTGATGCTCGTTCCGGACGAAGAAACGGGAGGAGAACGCGGATCGGCGTGGTTGGCCCGGGAAGGATTGCTGGGGCGCAACGGGATCGGCATGTTGACCGCGGAGTCGACGAGCGGCGTAGTTTGGAATGCAAATCGTGGAGCGATTTCGTTGCAGGTGGAAGTGCGGGGAAAATCGGCACACGTGGGTTTGCAGCATCGGGGAGAAAACGCTTTTGAGCGAATGCATCGCGTGGTGGAGCGATTGCTTGCGTTGAAGCGAGAAGTGGAGTCGCGGAAGACGGACCATAGTATAGACGCCGAACTTGAATCGGCGGATCGAAGCGAGAAGGCGGCGTCGCGGGCGCGCCATTCCATTTTGATGGTTGGCGGGCAGAGCGGAGGCGGTTCGAACTTTAACGTGGTGCCCGAGAGGTGCTGGTTCACGGTGGACCGGCGGATTAATCCGGAGGAAGACCTGGAAGTCGAGAAAACGCGGTTAATCGGACTGCTGAAAGAGTGCAACCGGGACGGGATTCCCCTCGAGTGGAAGATTCTGCAGGAAGCAGGATCGGCGGCGTGCGGTGAGGAAGAGCATTTAGGACGAGCGCTCGCCGAAAGCGTTGAAGTCATCACCGGGAAGGAACCGCGGTTTGAGATGTGTCCGGGACTACTGGAGACGCGATTTTATGCAGCCCAAGGGATGCCAGCTTATGCCTATGGGCCGGGATTGCTTTCGGTTGCTCACGGACCGAAGGAATACGTGGACATGCGGCGCGTGGTGGAATGCGGCGCGGTTTATGCATTGACGGCAACGCAGATTCTGAGTAAATAACAGCGCCTAGGTTCTGCGAGATTCTAGCGAACTCGAACGCGCAATTTTTCTGTTCGCGAAAGCACGGAGGCACATGTTCTCGCTAACGGCTGGATGGTCGAGGCGTTGGATTATGGCGCTTTTGTGCTTGTGTGGACTCTTAGGAGCCGCTCCTTCGAACCTGAATGCCCAGAACGCAAGTTCTTCGAGTGCAACCGCTCCAACGGCTGCTCAAGATCCAAAAGAGATCGATCAAGTTTGGCAGCACGCCACCGCAAAATATGATGAAGCGCGCGCGGCGATCCTGAAGGAAGTGGAGCGAGCGAGCCATGACGGCCCGTTCCGTCCGGATTGGGAATCGCTGCAAACGTACGAGGTGCCCGAGTGGTACAAAGACGCGAAGTTCGGGATTTTCATACATTGGGGCGTGTATTCAGTTCCGGCATTTGGCAACGAATGGTACCCGCGGAACATGTACCGAGAGGAATCAGACGAACACAAGCATCACGTCGCCACGTACGGTGCGGTGGATAAGTTTGGGTATAAGGATTTTGTGCCCATGTTTAAGGCCGAGCACTTTGACCCGGCGGCTTGGGCACGTCTTTTTAAAGAGGCGGGGGCGAAATACGTGGTTCCCGTGGCGGAACATCATGATGGGTTTGCGATGTACGACAGCGGACTGAGCGATTGGACCGCAGCGAAAATGGGGCCGCACCGCGATGTCATCGGAGAACTAGCGAAGGCGGTGAGGGCGGAAGGCCTGCACTTTGGCGCGTCTTCGCACCGCGTCGAACATAATTTCTTCTTGGGTGTCGGAAGGCGGATAGCCTCCGACATCAATGATCCGAATTACGCCGCGTTTTACGGGCCGGCGCACAACTGGTTGGAAGCCAAGGAGGGCACGCCGCTGTCGAACGATTTTACCTTCGTGTCTTCGGCGTGGACTGCGGATTGGCTGGCTCGGTCCTCGGAAATCGTCGAGAAATATCATCCGGACATCATGTATTTCGACTGGTGGATCGGTCAGCCCTCGGTGCGTGCAGATTTGACGCGTTTCGCGGCGTTTTATTACAACACCTCGCTGACATTTGGCGATCACGTCGGAGTGATCAATTACAAGGATTATGCCATTCAGGAACACAGTGCGGTGCTGGATTTGGAGCGCGGGCAGTTGGGAGACATTCGCCCGCTGTACTGGCAGACCGACACTTCGGTCAGCAACAAGTCATGGGGCTACATTAAGGACGACACCTTCAAGACGCCGAAATTTGTTGTGCAGCAACTGATCGACATCGTGAGCAAGAACGGGAATCTCCTTTTGAACATCGGCCCGCGGTCTGACGGCACGATCCCAGAGGAAGTGCAGGCGGTATTGCGGGATGTCGGTTCGTGGCTGAAGGTGAATGGCGAGGCGATTTACGGCACGCGGCCGTGGAGGATTTACGGCGAAGGACCGACTAAGGTCGCAGCAGGTTCGTTTCATGATACGGACACCACAGGTTACACTTCTGAGGATTTTCGTTTCACTACCAAAGGAAACACGCTTTATGCGATTGAACTTGGTTGGCCTTCGGGCGGCGATGCGGTTATACATTCGCTCGGCAGCAACGCCCTGGGCGGGCGGAAGATCGGATCGGTTGTCTTGCTGGGATCGGATGCGAACCTCGCGTTTGAGCAACAAGCTGATGGGCTGCGAATACAACTCCCGCAACAGGCTCCAGGGAGCTACGCGTATGCGTTCCGCATTTTGTTTGATGGAGATGCGCACTAGAGCTTAAGCAACGGAGAAGGAAAGAAACGATAGGCAGGCCGCCTCGATTTATCCTCTGTTTAGGCTGGACGCGCTAGTTTCTTTTGGACGTGGTGAGCCCAGTTCACCAAACAAGACTCGAACTGCAAAAACAGAGCTTTACGAATGCCATTTATCGCGACGGAGGGTTGACATGAAAGCAAAAGGTTTCGGACGTCTTTTAGCCGCTGTGGTTGGGATTGTTCTGGGCGCTGCCTCGCTAATGCTGGCAGCCGCTGACAGCTATCACTTGTTGAAAAAATACAGCTTTGGCGCGGCCGAGGGGAGCACTCGCGAATATTTTGACTACGTGACAGTCGATTCTTCCGCTCGCCGCGTCTATCTCTCGCACGGCACGGAAATTAAGGTGCTCGATGCCGATAGCGGCGCGCTCATCGGTAATATTACCGGGCTGAAGCAAGACCACGGTGTGGCCGTGGCCAGCGAGTTTGGCCGCGGCTTTATTAGCGACGGCGCTCAAGGAAAAGTAATCATTTTTGATTTGAAGACGCTGAAAGTGACGGGTGAAGCCAAGGCTGATAACGACGCGGACTGCGTCCTTTACGATCCTGCTTCGAAGCACGTCTTTGTTATGAACGGCGATCCGCACAGCTCGACGGTCATTGATGCCAAGAGCGGCAGCGTGGTGGGGACGATTGCACTTGGCGGCGGCCCGGAGTTTGCAGTCGCCGATGGCAAGGGCACGGTGTACATCAACTTGGAAGACAAGAGCGAACTTTTGGCGGTCGATTCCGCAACGCTAAAGATTAAATCGCGGTGGCCGCTGGCTCCCGCGGGAGCCCCCACGGCTCTGGCGATGGATGTTCAGCATCACCGGCTGTTCAGCGCTGGGAGGAATCCTCAAATGATGGTTGTGCTGGACTCGGACAGTGGAAAAGTGCTTCAGTCCTTCCCGATTTCAGCTGGAGTGGATGCGGCCGCGTACGACGCCGAAACAGGCATGGTTTTTGTTTCAACGCGCGACGGCATAGTCCACGTGTTCCACGAAGATTCTCCGGACAAATTCAGCGAAGCGGAAACGATCAAGACGGAATTCGGCGCTAAGACGATGGGCCTCGATACCAAGACACACAATTTGTTCCTGGATACGGCGGACTTCGGTCCGGCGCCGGCCCCAACCGCAGACCGGCCGCATCCCAATCGCGCGCCGATTCAAGGAACGTTTCACGTTTTGGTTTACGGACGTTAACGGAAGGGCAGGGACACAAGCTGGCTACTGCTCGGGTAGCTTTTCTTCGAGTTCGCTGGCCAGCTTGTGCACGTCCGTGGTCTCGCTGAAGCCCTGGACCTGCTGGGTCGCGGATTTCACGTCTACGCCGACGTGTTGACAAAGCTTTTGAAGCATTTGCAGCATCATAGTGAGCTCCTGCTCCGCAAGCATTCCCACTTGAAGATCGAGATGAGAGCGCCTCTCCGCTTGGCGGGCCATGCGATTCTGACTGATAAGCACGAAAATGGTCAGGAAAACGCTCTCGGAGGAGACGAAGAGCGCCAAAATGCCGAAGGGGAAGGGGTCGAAGGCTTTCAAGCCGGGAATCAAGTTGAGATTTGCCGTGCTCCAGGCGGTGACCAGAATTACATGCAACAGAAGAAATTTGGGGCTGCCGATGAATCTTACGATGGCATCGCTTTGGCGCTCGGTACGAGTGCGGCGATCTAGAGCTTCCTCTTCCAGTTTGGCGATGGCCGCGATATTGAATTGCGTTGGATTTTTCGCTATGTGATCAGACACTGATTTGTTCATAGAGCTTCGGGTCAATCCGATCGAGTTTCGCGCTTACCAAGGCGAGCGTTTGAATCCCCTGCTATTTATTTGGGGTTAGCGGCACTGGTTTGTGTCGGTGCTTCGGTGTCAGCCGGATAGATGATGATCTCCACCGTGCCCCAGCCGGAATCCGGAGTGGGGCCGTTACCTTTGCCGCGTCCCAGAGTTTTAAGTTGCGAATCGTCGAACGAGAAATTCCCAACGAGATAGTCTCGAACGACCATAGCACGGGCCTGCGTGAGCACCAGGTCTTTTTGGGCATCGCCGGTGGTGCCGCTGGAAACTACGACGACCGCAACGCCAAATTCCGTGTCGGCCAGAAACTGTCCGGCTGCGCGCAATGACTTCTGGTTCTTGGGTTTGGCGGTGTCCATTTTCTCGAAAAGTTGTTTAGAGTCGAACGCGAAGGATTTCAGGGGCGCGGAATCGGGAAGCTGAGGGATTTCGTTTTTCTCGAGATCGGCGGAGTTTTCATAGCCGCGTTTTTTGTAATAGCCGCGCACCAGAAAATTCTGTTTCATGGCCTCCATGTTTTCCTGGAAGGCGGTGACGCCTGCTTGCGCGTGGTTAACGGTGTCGCGCAGGCCCGCGGTGGTCTCATCGAGCTGGGTATAAACCTTTTTATCGTTCACAAGCGCGCCGATGGTTCCCTGACCTTGATTGATCTTCGCGCTGATCGAACTCAGATTGCCCGTGACCACCGTGACGTTGTTCAGGGCTTCCTGGCTGGTGTCCAGAATGCCGTCGGCTTTCTTCATCAGGTCGGCGATCACCAGCGGTGGTTCGCTTCCGATTGTATCGTCATCCTTTACGTTCAGTGCTTGGGCGCTTCCGAAAGAGATCGCGACATATTCGTTGCCAAGGAGGCCTTCGGTTTCGATCGAAGCAACGGAATCTTGCTTGACGATGCCGTGCGTCGATTGCTGGAGATCCATCAGCACCGTGATTTTGTCGTTCGGCTTGCTCGGCAGATCGATTTCACGGACGGTCCCGGTGTGCACGCCACCAATACGAACTTCCGCGCCTGAATCGAGGCCCACCACGGTGGCAAACTGGGCCTTCAGCCGGTAGGTGGGAGTAAATAGGTACTGCTTGCTCCCGATGATGAAAACGCCCGCCGCAAAAATCGCCAGCGTTGCGATGATAAAAGCTCCAACCCTCGCCGCCCTTGACATATGCGCTCCCTAAGAATCCCGTTTCATAAATTCCGAGACAAATTCGTTATCGCTTTTCTCAAGGTCCTGGAAGCTGCCTTCGATAAGCACCCGGCCTTCGTGGAGAAGCGCTATGCGGTCGGCGATTGTTTTTGCGCTTTGCAAGTCATGAGTGACGACAATGGACGCCATGTCATGCTCCTCTTGCAGCTTGAGAACAAGCTCATTGATCTCGCCGGAAGTGATGGGATCGAGGCCTGCGGTTGGTTCATCGAGCAGGAGAATGCCGGGATCGAGAGCCAGCGCGCGTGCCAGCCCTACGCGCTTTTGCATGCCGCCGGAAATATCGCTGGGCATTTTCTTGAGATCGCTCTCCATGCCCACACTAGAGAGGAGTTGCTTTACGCGATCTCCGCGTTCGGAAGCCGTCATTTTTGTGTGGCGCTTTAGTGGGAAGGCAATGTTTTGCTCGACGCTCAAGGAGTCGTACAGTGCGGAGTGCTGAAACAAAAACCCCATCTTTTTCCTGAGCGCATTTAGTGCCTCGAGATCGAGGCGGGCAATTTCCTGGTCGTGGACGAGAATGGAGCCCGAGTCTGGCGCTTGCAGGCCGATGATGAGTTTAAGCAGGACGCTCTTGCCGGTGCCGCTGCGTCCGAGCACGGCCAATGTTTCGCCGCTCTTCACCGTCAGATTGATTCCATCTAAAACGATCTGTTTGCCGAAGGATTTGTGCAAGCCGCGGACAACGACCGCCGGTCCGACACTCTTTTCGTCGGAGGTCCTTATCGTCGGAGTGGCTCCGCGCTCTTCCACATCCGGCAAGACTTGCTGTTCAACGGGCATCATGAAAAGAACACCAAAATTATTTTCACCAAAATAACGTCCGCCAGAATGACGAAGAGCGAGGAAAGGACGACGGAGCTTGTGGCGGAGAGTCCCACGCCCGCGGTTCCGCCCTTCGTGCGCATTCCCTGGAAGCAGCCGATCATGCCGATGATCAGGCCGAAGACGACCGTCCTGAAGGTGGGGGCGAGGAAGTCTCTGAAGGAAGAGCCGGCAAAACCCTGACTGATGAATCTGTGAAAGGAGACTGGCTCGGCCAAAGTCTCAGCAAGCCAACCGAAGAGGACGCCGCAGAAATCGGCAGCAACGGTCAGCAGAGGAAGCACGAGGATGCAGGCCAGGATGCGCGTGAACGCCAGAAACTTGTAGGGGTTTACGCCCGAAGCCTCAATGGCATCGATCTGCTCGGTTACTTTCATGGAGCCCAACTCAGCGCCGATGCCTGCGCCAACTCTGCCGCTCACGACCAGGCCGGTTACGATCGGTCCTGTTTCGTGGATGATTGAGTACACGAGAGCGGCGGGAAGCATGGACTGCGCGCCAAAGTGAACAAGACTGCTACGGCTCTCCAACGCGAGGACGAAACCGATGGCCGCGCCAGCCAAGGCCACCAAAGGCAAGGACTTCGAACCAATTTCGTCGAACTGTCGAAATAGTTCTTGTCCTTCAAAGGGCCGCCGCACTGCAGCCCTCAGAACCTGCCATGCAAAAAGTCCCAGTTCACCGAACCACTCAAGGAAGCCGTTGAGCGGACTCCAAAGCGTAGCGAAAGTAGCTCGCACCAATGACGGAGCGGGCGGTGCGTCCTGGCCGATCAGGCGGTGGGGAATGCTTGCGTTGTGACTCACAGTTTGTGCTCAGTGTGGCTCAGTATGCTCAGTGGTTCGACGTGCCTCCTGCATCCGTCCCCGAAAACGCCGGGCGATGAAGGTGGCTGAAAAGTGTGTGCGGCCCGCCATAGATGAATTCGAGCGCGACATTTTCTCCCGCGAACGCCAGGAGGGTAAAGTTGCCCATGCGCAGGGCGTCTTTGGGACCGTAGCGCTCCGGATACCATGCGTAAACAGCGGTCATTGTTCCTGCATAGGGTGCAACGAGCGCGGGGAAAGACAAGCGGCGATGGCCGTCTTCGCCGCGGCGGGCCGTCACAGTCGAAATGAGCGCATGACGCAACCGAGGGAATACGCCCTTGCACTCGCAGCGGTAATAGACGGTGTCTTCCCGGAAGGCTTCCGCTAAAGCGTACCGCGTCGTGGTGGTTACCGCGGCAATGGCAAGGTTGGACCCAAATCGCTGACCGTACGCCCGACCGCCCTCGCCCCACTCAGGCGGGGTTCTCTCTGCCTGATTGACGCCGGCGATGAAGGCGGCCCCTACGATTGGATACGGACCGTACGCATCGAATAGGTAGGTTCGAAGTTTCATCTTCTCGGTCGGCCGGCTGTAGACGAAGAGCGGTTCCGGGCGCTTTACAGTCGACGACGCTCCGGCGTCCGCCCCTGAGGCCGCGTCACTCGAGTCAACAGTTGCTTGCGCTTTCCCGGCTGGCGCCAGAATCCCCAAGCCTGTGAGCGGCAGCAGAAAGGCGACGTACCGGAACATTTTCATCTGAAATTCTCCTTACGTAATGCTTCCGTCGGGCGAGCGAGGATAGCTGTAGCAACGAACCAGAGAGGAGCAAAAAGCCTTAGAGAAAGAGATATCACGCACGGAATTCACCTGTCTGTCTCAAAGGGGACACAAACGGACTCGTGTTTCTCCGTGGGCCAGTCTGTGCTTAATATGCTGGCGGACAGGCAGCGGTTTTTGGTGACGTTAAGTCAACAGCGGGTGCTAGCGATTCTTACTTTCGATGACGCACACTTGCGCGCGTGCCCGCGGAAACTGTTCGAAAGCTAATTTCGTGTGGATAAGAAGTATTGAAAAGAGATTTAATTTGCGACCGTGAGGTCGATGGTAATACCAGCGGGAATGCGCTGGCCGGCCAGCGGAGTTTGGTCGATGACCGCACCGTGGGGCCACTGTGGCGCCGAGACGTAGTTCACTTTGCGACGAAGTCCTGCTATATCGAGGCGATGCTGCGCGTCGGCCTCGTTGAGCCCGACGAGGTGCGGCATGACGAAGGCGTTCTCGCGCGGGCCGCTGGAAACCAGGACGTCCACACGAGGAGTGGCGGCGCCTGCGCCAGGGCGGGGCGTTTGCAGCATAACGGTGTCCGCGGGCTCATCGATAGTGGTAATTCCGGAAACCTCGCCGACTTGCAATCCTGCGCGCAGCAACTCGATACGCGAAGCGCGAAGAGAATTTCCTTCGAGCAATGGAATTTGCAGTTGGCGCTGGCCCAGGCTGAGAACGACGTGAGCTTGCTGCGAAACCTTCATGAGCATCCCCGGTGGCGGGCTTTGGCGAACGACGACGTTTATGGGAAGTTCGCTGTAAATCCGGTCGGCAACCCGAAGGACAAGCCCGCGAGAATGAAGCAGGCTGTTGGCTTCCGTGACGTTTTTGCCAACCAGATTCGGCATGTTGACTTCACGCCCATGAATGGCGATGCGCATGGCCGTGATAGCGCTCAGAAATGCGGCGGCCGCCAGGATGAACACAAGAAGCGCCATCCGGCTTACCCATTCCAGTCGCTCTCTGAGAGTCATAAGAGTTGGCCGATCGCAGGATTCCTGTTTGCGCTTTAATTGTAAAACGGCACACGCGGTAACGGAAAGATTTTTACTTTTTGACTGGCGGAGCAGGATACTCCGGCAACTTGTCTTTGCTGGTGTCGGCGCGCTTCACTTCGAGTTCGTCGAAGAGGAGCGAGGGGCAAATAATAGTCGTCGGCACGCCGCCGCTGCGGTTGCTGACCAGCGGATCATTGCCGACAGCGATGAGATTGCTCCTGAGAGCGCGGACGTCGAGTTCATTGAAAACGGCGCCGCGGACTAGTTCCTCGTGGCCATCCGCGTACACGCGATACAAAAGACGCGGCGTGTTACCTGGGCCGAGCGTGTCCACGCGATAGGCGTAAGGCTTGCCCTGCTCCGTGACCATCTGAAGTATTTTTTTCTTGAGCTCGTCCGGCGATTGCGCTTCGGCGCTCTTCAAAAGCAACACGCCGAGACTTGGGGACGGGAAAGATCCCGGAGCCGCTCGGCCGTGGCCGTTCGACGCGGGAAAGTCGCGCACGGGCTGGCGGCCCACCAAATAGTTGTTGAGCATGCCGTTTTCGATGACGTTGACGGTCTTGGCTTTCACGCCTTCATTGTCAACGTCGTAGCTGCCCACCAGGCTATGTCCTTGAAACTCCTTCAGCGTCGGATCGTCGATGATGGTGAGAAAGCCCGGCAAGACACGGGTTTTGTAGCTGGTGGCGAAGGCGCCCACGGTGCGATTGGGCCTGCCCGGCTGCGGTTTGCGCCCCACCACGTTTGAACCTACAAGCGAAGCGATCACATCGTCCGCCGCATCGGGAGCGAAGAGCACAGGCCCGCGATATTCTTCCTCGACGATCGGCGCTCTACGAAGCGCCGCCACCGTTTCGAGAGCCTGCTTCACGTCACTGAACAATTTCTCGCGTGTGGGAAGTTCTTCCGCGCGTCCAACCATCCAGTAGGGATTGCGGCTCAGGCGCATACCATCTTCGGCTTGCGCTGAGCTGTTCAATTGGAGGTTGTAGGTCGTCTTGCCATTGCGCGTAACGGTGCCTTCGGAATCGACAAAGTATTCATTAACCGCGGAGAAGCGGGCGGAGGCGCTGACCGATTGAATCTCGGGATACTGGCGATAAAGATTGGTCATTTCCTCGAGAGTCTTGTTCCAGGCAGCTTCGTCGATCTTGAGAGAAACGATGGGGTCGAGTGAAGTGACGACAGGCTCTTTGGAAAAATCATCAACGGGGTTGGGGTCCGCGCTGAAGCGCTTCATCTCGGCTTGCTTTTCGGCAAGCGCCTGGCCGGCAGCTTTGTAAGCTTCGTCGGTGGTCAGCCAGATTTGGTGGCGCAGAGCGATAGGGTCATTGTCGAGCGGAAGAATGTTCGTTTCTCCCATGCCCTGGCCGAAGTAGCTGTCCTGCTTATAGTCGCCCACGCGAACGACGACGCGCAGAATCCTCAGATGAACGCGCTGGCTCTCGCGGAGCGCGCCAAAGGCGGCCTCGGCGTCGTAATCGTCCACGTCGTTGACTCGGTATTCAATGTAGTAGGGAGCCTGGACTTGCTCGATTTTGAGTTGCGCTTTGGAGCGGTCCAGTTCGGTGAGCAGCGCTTCCAGAAGCGCATCGCCAGCGGCGCCGGGATGGGGCGCGACGGAGTCCGAAGCGCTTGTGTCCAATACGCCGGCCGTTTCCGCTAATCCTTTTGGAGCCCCGCTGTGCGAGGCAGCGTGAAGCTGCGCGACACCGTCAAAAAGCAAAACAGTTAGCAGAGAAGAAGTCAGTAAGCGAAGGATTCTCATGGCTTCACCGCCGGCTTGGCCTGGTCATCTTTTGCAGCGGGTTTTGCGGCGGCACCGTCTTCAAATCCCGGCGCCGGTAAGATGGGCGGCCGATCGTGGGAGTGCTGCCGTTTCTGGACTTCCATTTCGGAAAAGAGCATAGCCGGAGCGACCGCGGAAACAGGCACTTGCCCGCTTTCCGCGCCGCAAACGCCGTTGAAGACATGCTGCTGGTCGCCAGTCATCAGAATGCGCGTAAGCGCCGCAAGTGGCGTTCCAACGATGTCGACTCCGCGCACCAATTCATCGGGGCGTCCATCTGCGTAAACTTTAAAGACGATCACGGGAAGAACCTGGAATGCTTGCGGTAGCGAACGCGTGGTAAGAGTAAAGCCGCCCTGAATGTCGTCGAAATATAAACCGAATGGCTTGTTCTGTTTTTTGATCTCGTCGATGAGTTTTTGCCGCATCTCGGCTTCCGGAACACTTTGCGTGGAAGTCACAATCAAATTGCCCTGGCGGCCCGTGGGCATCAGTCCAGGCTGATTGCGTCCGTGGCCGTTGGACTGGCTAAAGTCCTTGATCGGCATGCGCGACAAAAGAAAATTTTTCAGAACGCCATCCTTGATGACTTCGACGCGCCTCGCGGGAACGCCCTCGCTATCGAAATCGTAGGACCCTGCAAGCTTCATCCCTGCAAGTTCACGGACGGTCGGATCGTCGGTAACACTCAGGAATTTCGGAAGAACCTCCTGGCCAACCTTTTTTGTAAAGGTCTGGCCCTCGTCCTCGTCGCGCTGGCGGTGGCCTTCGAGGCGATGGCCGAGCACTTCATGGAAAAACACAGCTGCGGCGCGCCCACTCAGAAGAGCCGGGCCATCGTACGGCTCGGCGACCGGAGCATTCTTGAGGGCCTTCAGGTCATCAGCCATCTTGGCGATTTTGGCGTTGAGAACCGCTTCGCTGGGGAGCCCGGCCGCGGAAGGCGCCTGGAACGTTTCGACGCGCAGCAGTTCCATGCCGTCATCGGCGCGTGTTTGCGCTTCCATAATGAGGCGCGTGGTGGCGCTGGGCGTTTCAATCGCGCTGCCTTCGCTCGAGACCATGCGCGAATTGGAATCCGTCACTTGCAGAACAACCGTCGCAAAATAGACATCGGAATACTTGCGGAACGCGCCCGAGAGGCGGCGGATTTCGCCTCCCCAGGCCGCGCGATCGAAAGCGGGCGGAGGAGTCACGCTGCCTAAGTGCGTCTCGGGAGATTCCTTCGAGAAGTCCGGCGACTTGTCTTCTTCTTCGGCGCGCACAGCGGTGTTTGTTCTCACGTTTAGGAAGGCGGGAGCGGCGCGTTTGTACTCGCGGTCAGACAGTTCCCAGAGGACGCGTGCGATGGCGTCCTGATCGTCGCCAACCGGCAACGTGCCGGAGGTCATTCCCGTCGAGCGGCTTTGCCCGTGCGTGTTGTCGAGAGCAGGCGCGCCAACGCGCATGACCACATCGGCTTGACGGCGCTGCAGTGATGCATCCGTCAGTAGGCTGCCATAAGCGCCGACGAGCACAACAAGATTCTGGTCATACACCGTGTAGCTCATGTAATAGGGAGGGGAATCCGCTTTTCCAAGATCGGAAGTCGCACGCGCCAGTTCCGCTTGCATGATTTTTATGACCGGGTCGCTGCCCGCTTTCGCAGCAGGCTTATCGCCGGCCGCGGAAGCGACGGGTAGAGTGGCGAGTTGCGCCGCGAGCGCCCAGCATCCGGCAAAGCGCAAGAATTGTCTCGCGCGGCCTTTGATGCTCCCGCGCGTTGAAGATGATTCGAAAACGTTCATGGAATGTGAGCTCCCGATGCTGGTGTATCCAATGTCGATTCTGCCGAAGACCCGGACAGATACGTATTTCACAAGTGGGTCAATTTTTGAGTATGCCTGAGCGCTCGACCGCACGCAAACTACGGTTGTCCGAAGCGTTCACCTGGAAGCAGTCGGGCCCCGTTCACGAATTCCACTGCGGAGACTTGCTTGCGTCCTTCCAGTTTGACGCTTAGGACGCGTAGATAGGTTGCGCCGCCGCAACAGATCATCACTGCATTCCGCTGAACCAGCAATGATCCGGGAACGCTGGGCTTGCCTGGCTGCACGCTCTGATCGCCCAAATCATTGGACGCCGGCTCGCCCCCAATATGGCAAGTCTGTCCGCGGAAAGAAGTGTAAGCGCCCGGCCACGGCGCGAAGCCTCGGATGCGATTATAGATTTCCTGCGCGGAGCGCGACCAGTCGATACGGCCATCTTCCTTTTTTAACATCGGCGCGCTGGAAGCAAACTCGTTAGATTGCGGCCGCGGAACGATCGTGTCTGCAGCCAAGCCCCGAAGCGTCTCCACCACAACCGGAGCACCAAGCTCGGACATGCGGGCGGCCAGTTCGGGAGCAGTCTCGCGCGGGCCGATTTCCATTTCTTTTTGCAGCAAGATTTCGCCGGTGTCCATGCCCGCGTCGATGCGCATGGACGTGACGCCCGATGTGGTTTCGCCGTTCACGATGGCCCAATGGATGGGGGCCGCGCCGCGATATTTTGGGAGCAGGGAAGCGTGCAGGTTGATCCAGCCGAGTTTCGGGATAGGGAGAAGTCGCGCGGGGATGATTTGTCCGTAGGCGATAATGACGATGACGTCGGGTGCGAGTGTTTGCAAAAGCTCTTGAGCTTCAGGTGCACGAATTTTTTCCGGCTGATGCACCAGAACGTTCGCGTCGAGCGCCGTCTCCTTCACCGGAGAAAAGGAAACTTCCTGGCCGCGCCCGCGGGGACGGTCCGGCTGCGTGATGACTCCGACAATTTGAAAATCAGGTTGCGCGAGGAGGTGCTTGAGCGTGGGGGCAGCGAATTGGGGAGTTCCGCAGAAAACGATTCGCATCAACTAATTCCTTCCGGAGGCCGCAATGCGCAGGCGATCCAAGAACGCAATGCCTTCGAACCGCGATTTCAGGTCGTGTAGTGGCGCAGCATGCCGCGCCGCTACAAAGCGTAAGGTAGCAGTGTTGGAGGAATTGTGAAAGTTACCACTCGCCTAGTTTTTTTAGCTTTTTGATTTTGCGCTTGATGAGATCGCGCTTGAGCATGCTGAGGTGTTGCAGAAACAGAATTCCATTCAAATGATCGATTTCGTGGCAGAAGGCGCGAGCCAGCAGATTCTCGCCGCGAATCTCAAAGCTTTCCCCTTTGGCATTTTGCGCTCGAATGGTGACGAATTGCGGACGCATCACGTAGCCCCGGAAGCCGGGAATCGAGAGGCAGCCCTCTTCCTCGCGAACTTCGCCTTCCGCATGAATGATCTCGGGATTCGCCAGCACGATTTTCGCTTCCGGATTTTTTCCAACCGTGACATCGACGACGGCCACGCGCAAATTCAGGCCGATTTGCGGAGCCGCCAAGCCGACGCCCTGCGCCGCGTACATCGAAGCAAACATGTCTTCTGTAAGCTGTTCGAACTCGGCGTCAAACTTTTTCACCGCGACGGTTGGCTTTTCGAGAATGGGATCGCCGTACTTCACAATCGGATAGATCTTGCGCGCGGCGGCGGTGGCTTCGACGGAAGCCAGTGCCGGGCTTGAAGCTTCTTCAGAACTCGTCGATTTGTCTGGCATAGTTGTCGAAATTCCGCCGCATCTCGGAAAGCGAGTCTCCTCCAAATTTTTGCAGAAAAGCATCCGCTAGCACAAGTGCCACCATCGCTTCAGCAGCAACGGCGCCCGCGGGGACGACGCACCAGTCGGAACGCTCGTAGGCCGCCGAAACTGGCTCCTTGGTGACCATGTCCGCAGTGTGCAGCGCCTGCCGCAGCGTCGAAATGGGTTTCAGATAGCCTCGTATGACGACGTCTTCCCCATTAGTGATGCCCCCTTCGAGGCCGCCGGCCCGATTCGTAGAGCGGCGAAAGCGCCTGGCGGTTTTATCGTAGGAAATTTCGTCCTGAACTTCGCTGCCATAAGAGCCTGCGGCCGTCACGCCCGCGCCGATCTCGACGGCTTTCACGGCTTGCACGCTCATGAGTGCCTGCGCCAGTCGGCCATCGAGTTTCTCATCCCACTGCGCGTGGCTGCCGAGCCCCACGGGCACATTGTGTGCGGCAATCTCGAATATCCCGCCGACGGTATTCCCCGCTTTCAGCGCGGCGTCCACTTCCGCTTTCATTTTCTCCTGCGTGGCAGCATCCACGCAGCGCAAAGGCGATTCCAGCTCAGCGCTGACCGCTTGAATTTCTTTCCACGATGCGGCCCGTTCGAGACGGACGTGCCCGACTTGTACAGTGTGGCTGGCAATTTCCGTGCCGAATTCGCGAAGCAACAATTTCGCAAACGCTCCAGCCGCAACTCGGGCCGCCGTTTCGCGCGCCGAAGCCCGCTCGAGAACATAACGTGCATCGTGAAAATTAAATTTTTGCGAGCCGGCAAGATCGGCGTGTCCCGGTCGGGGTGCAAGCAGCTTTCTCTCAAGCCCCGCGGATTCAGCCGTGGCCTCGACAGGAAGAATCTTCTCCCAATTGGCCCAGTCACGGTTCTCAATCCGAAGCGCGATCGGCGCACCGATAGTCTGCCCGTGCCGGACGCCCGCAAAAATATCAGCCCGATCTTTTTCGATTTTTTGCCGCCCGCCCCGCCCGTAGCCAAGCTGTCGCCGATGCAACTCGTGATTGATGAACTTCAAATCCACCGGCAGCGCAGCAGGAAGCCCCGAAACAAACGCAAGCAGCGCTTGTCCATGAGATTCACCCGCCGTGTAGAACTTCAGCATCTGCGCGAACGCCCTCACTCACTTGGCAACTTGGAGCAGTGGAACCAAGGAGTTTAACTGTGGATGCTCCACTCGTCCAGCCAGTCGGAAGTTCGGCGGCGGGTCAGTTTCCGAATACGGCGTTAATCAAGCAGGAGCAACCCAACCGGAGTCACGTCCCGCAGCTTCCCGGAAGGATTTTGACGTCGAGACTCTCGACTCGCTCAATCTCAATCAAATACTTCCAGCGCTTGTCGTGGGGCTTCCAAATGAATCTCCCGAAGAAAATCCCATGTATTTCCTTTCCGACAGTGCCAACACATCCTTTTTTGAAAATAGCGTCATGGAGCGCGATTAGGTCAGGATGGTCCTCAGCGGATTTGGAGACTTGGATATGAAGTCCGTGTCCATCGCAGGATGGGTCGAAGACGACGCCACCGTGTATTCCAGTATGCAAAACTTCGCCCTGCGCTCGAATAATCTTGTTTTGATACTTGGCCGGATGTGCGACGACATCACAAATAGGGGCTTCGGCTGAGTTTGATAGTGCCGGGTTTGATGCTGCGGGCTTATCCGACTGCGCGACCAAAGACGAGACTACGACTGATAGGCAAATAAGGATTTGGCGCAACATTGGGAATCTAATCTATCACGCCTTTCGTATAGTGCCCGATTAGTTGCTTACCGGAATCTGAGCCACTACGATGAGTTGGCTTCGAGGAATTCGAGGCGGTTTCCCCAGGGATCTTCGGCGTAGAACCGCCGTGTCCCGGGCAGCGAGTTGTCATCAATGGTTTGCACGGCGTTGGCGATCAAAGACTCGCGCAGTTTAGCAAGATCGGTGACCGCAAACGCGGGATGGGCCTTTTTCGCGGGGCGAAAATCGGCTTCGACCCCGACGTGGATTTGTTGATCCCCACACTGGAACCAGCAGCCGCCGCGTCCGCACAGGGGAGCAGGCTTTTCGATTTCACGCAAGCCCAGGAGCGAGCCGTAGAATTCGCGAGCGGCGGCCTCGCAACCCTTTGGTGCAGCCAATTGGAGGTGGTCGATTCGCGCAATCAGGTTATTAGTCTCGGAAACCATGCTTTTTGACTCGGAGTTAGGATACCTCCTTCGACCTGTCTTTATTCCCCGCGCCAAAAAGTCTCTGTCTCCGGCGAGTTATCAGCAGTGGTTGCTTGACGTGCTCTTGGCGCGCGGTTAGGCTTTCGGCTCAGGATTTTGTGCCGCAGAAGTTCAGCGAGACGGCTGGCGAAATAGGTACTCGTGGCAGACACACCTCTGCAGGTCACAGGTCGCGAAGACAAGGCGGAGCCGCAAATCACCGTTGCGGGAGTGCTGGTCAACGCGCTAAAAGGCGCCGTGGCCGACGTGCAGGAATACGCCATCCTTTGCGGCCGCACACTTTACACCCTGGTCACGCCCCCCTTCTATATGCAAGATGTTTTGCAACAGATGGATAGCATCGGCGCTGGCTCCCTGCCAATTATTCTGCTGTCCGGTTTTTTTATCGGCGCGGTGATGGTGCTCCAGACGGGCTCGCAATTTACGCGCTTCGGACAAAGCTCTCTGACCGGCGACGTAGTCGCTATCGCGCTGGTGCGTGAATTGGGACCATCGCTCACAGGCTTGCTCGTGACTGGCCGCTGCGCCACAGGTATCGCTTCCGAGCTTGGCTCCATGCTCGTGACCGAGCAAGTGGACGCGATGCGCGCCATGGGCACCGATCCCATTCGTAAGTTGGTGGCTCCGCGGGCCATCGCCACGCTTCTGACGCTGCCGCTTCTGACAGCGATGACGGATTTTATGGGACTGATGGGGGGCTGCGTGGCTTCCGTTTTTTCACTCCGCCTTAGCGCCATCGAGTTCTGGCGCCGTGCCATCGACGCTCTGGATTTTGCGGACTTGATGCAGGGATTTATGAAGCCGTTTTTCTTCGCCTTTATCCTGGCGACGATTGGTTGTTACAAGGGCCTGACCGTGCGCGGCGGCACGCAAGGAGTAGGCCGTGCCACGACGCAAGCCGCCGTGCTCTCTTCCGTCATGATCATCGTGGCCGACGCGTTTCTCACCAAAGTGGCGCTGTACCTCGCCGACAAACTTTTCTAGTGCTTGAGGGCGCACGCCTGCATGCGATGAGGCGCCCCAGCAAGGTGCGTTTCGTGCCCGCGTTACGGCTGAATTGCCGTTATAATGACCTCTACACGCCCGATGAGTGGCCCCATCACATCGAGTCTCGATTCTAGTCCAACTATCAGATTTGAGAACGTGCGCCTTGGTTTCGAAGAAGGCGATATTTTGCGCGGCTTGTCATTTCAGGTGCAGGAGCGCGAGACGCTAGTATTGTTGGGAGAAACCGGCACGGGAAAGACGCTTTCGCTCAAACTGGCCGCGGGACTCCTGCGGCCCTCCGAGGGTAACATCCAGGTGTTCGGCCGAGACGTGTCCAGCATGTCAGAGCGCGACTTGCTCGCGTTCCGGCGGCAAATGGGATTCGTTTTTCAAGAAGGGGCGCTGTTCGATTCGATGACCGTGGGGGACAACGTCGCTTACCGGCTCATCGAAGACGGTGTGAAGTTCGAGGAGATCGAGCCACGGGTGCTCGAGGTGCTGCGATTTGTCGAGTTGGAGCACACCATGGACCTCGTTCCGTCGGAGCTTTCCGGAGGCATGCGGCGACGGGTTTCGATCGCGCGAGCGCTGATCAATCAGCCTCCTATTGTGCTGTATGATTCGCCGACGGCCGGGCTGGATCCGATCACTTCGCAAACGATCATCACGCTGATCTTGCGGCTGCGCGACGTGTATGGCGTGACGGCGCTGCTCGCGACGCAACGGCTCCAGGACGGCTTCGCACTGGCGAACTTTCGCTTTGACGCCGCGACCAAGCGAGTGGTGCACAGCGTCTCGAATGGAAATGCGGCGGGCGCAGCAAAGATGGCTGCAACGCGCTTTCTGGTCTTGCGGGAGGGCGGAGTTTATTTCGAGGGTGGTCAGGAAGACCTTGTGAATACCAAAGATGAGTATCTGAAACGTTTTCTCGTGTGATTTGGAGACAGCTCGTTGCAAAAACGATAGGGAGGAAAGAAAAATGGCGCAGCGCAAACAATTGACATGGACGGAACTGCGCGTGGGGCTCTTCGTGCTGGTAGGCCTGTCCGTTCTGGCTGCTGGCATTTTCTACGTGACGGGGGCGGGAACCATTGGGCCGAAGTACCGGCTGATTACCTATCTTCCGGAAGTCTCGGGGCTGGCCAACGGCGCTCCTGTGCGATTGGATGGAGTGGAAGTAGGAAACGTCGAATCCATCAAGCTGGCCCCGCGTACACCCGGCAAGCCTCGCGAGAAAAATAAAAACATCGAAGTGGTGATGCGCGTGAGTAAGCACAATGAAAACGACATTCTGACGGATTCGACGGCAAGTTTGGTGACGGAAGGTTTGCTGGGCAACCGTTACGTCAACATCAGCTTGGGAGTTACCGGCGTGCCGTTGAAGGACGGACAAGAAGTGCCGGGACATGAAGAAAAGGCGATGGCGCAGGTAGTGGAACGAAGCGCGGATGTGCTTGCGAATCTTCAAGCCCTTTCGGAAGAAGTTCAGGACCTGATCCACGGCGTGAAGGAGGGGAAGGGAACGCTCGGGAAACTGCTGACGGACGACCAGGCCTACAATCATTTGAACAGCATCCTCTCCAAAGGCGACGTAGTGCTTACAAATGTTCAATCGGGACAGGGCACGCTTGGGAAGCTGGTCGCGTCAGAAGAGATGTACAACAAAGTGGACAAGGGATTGGACAACGTAAACCTGATTCTGACCGATGTGCGCTCGCAGAAAGGCACGCTTGGAAAGTTTATATACGATCCGTCGTTGTACGACGAGGCCAAGCAGGCCATCTCTAACGGTAACGCCGTGGTCGGTGATGTCCGCGCGGGGAAAGGAACGCTCGGCAAGCTGGCAACCGACGATACGTTGTACACCAAGCTGAAAGAAACCAGCGAGAACATGGCGAGCGCCACCGCCAAACTCAACGACAATACCACCACCGCCGGCAAACTGTTTTCCGATCCTAAACTCTACGACAACCTGAGCGGCCTCACCGGCGATTTGCGCTTGCTCGTCGGCGAGTTCCGGCAGAACCCGAAGAAATTCCTGCACATAAAAGTTTCTGTTTTCTGACGCGCCAGATTCCCGAGGCGGCCTGCAGCGCACTTTGCCAGTTATCGCGGGGTGTGTTGTAATGCATTTGTAACAAAGCAGGGATACGCTGAATTGCCCGATCGGTTCTCGCAAAGAGCTTAATGGAAAATCAGGACATCGCTCAAAAACAGCCGCGCCCGGAAGCCGCCAAATCCACACTTCCGCAGCCGGGAAAGCCGGTACCGAGCCGTGCGTATCCCGGCGCGCTGATCGTCGTGGAAGGAACAGACGGTTCGGGAAAGAGCACACAGCTTTATTTATTGAAGCGCTGGCTGGAAATCGGGGGTTACCGGCTCCATTTTACGGAGTGGAACTCCTCGCCGCTGGTGAAATCCGCGACGCGGCGTGGCAAGCAGCGGCGCCTGCTGACGCCGACAACGTTTTCGCTGTTGCATGCGGCCGATTTTGCGGATCGCTGCGAACGCCAGATCATGCCGCTCCTTCAGGGCGACTATTTGGTTCTCGCCGACCGCTACATTTACACGGCCTTTGCGCGCGACGCGGCTCGCGGTTGCCCCGGGCGCTGGCTGAGAAATCTTTACCGGTTTGCGCCGGTGCCAGATATCACGTTTTATTTTCGCGCGCCGCTCGACGTGGCGGTGCATCGCATCCTCAGCGGGCGTCCTAAACTGAAATACTACGAAGCGGGAATGGATATGGCTCTTTCTTACGACCGCGCGGAGAGTTTCCGGCTTTTTCAGGCGCGTATCCTGGAGGAGTACGACAAGATGGTGGATTCCGACAGTTTTGTCGTACTGGACGGCACACTGCCAGTGAACAAACTGCAAAAACAGATGAGAGATATCGTGGCGTCCAAAATCGATTTGAAACGCTTTGCGCCCGGCGTTCCAGCTCCGGAGTGAGCATGTCCGATCAGGAAAAAGAGAAAGAAAAACTGAACGTGCCAGTCGCTCCGGCGGACCTCTCGCATGCGACCGGCACGCCGCTTCCGCCGGTGAAACCGGGACCGCCGGGCGAAGATGGCACAGCTCAATATTTCTATGGCGAAGCGCTCGTCGGCTTCGACCCGAGCGAAATCACCGGAAACCTCATCGTGATCGAAGGGATGGACGGTTCCGGGCGATCGACGCAAATCGCGCTGCTCCAGGAATGGCTGGAATCGGAAGGTTTCGCTGTGCAGACGAGCGGGTTGCGACGCTCGAACCTCGTAGGGCGCGACATCGATGAGCTGCTGGCGAAAAACGCGGTGACGCGGCTGACACTGGCGCTCATGTACGCGACGGATTTCTTTGACCAAGTTGAGCATCGTGTTTTGCCGGCACTGCGTTCGGGCACTGTGGTGCTCGCAGACCGGTTTATTTTTACCTTGGTGGCCCGCGGCGTGGTGCGCGGAATCAACCGTGACTATTTGAATGGACTGTATGCCATGGCGCTCCGGCCGCATCTGACGTTTTGGTTGAACGTGCGGCCGGAAACGGCTTTTGCGCGCGAGTTCAAAAAGGCTCAGGCCATCAGCTACTGGGAAGCCGGGCGCGATATGTCGCTTTCGCACGACCTGTACTGGTCCTTCATCCGCTACCAAACGATGATCAAGCGGGAATTTGAAGTGATGGCCAAGAAGCATTCGTTTATCGAACTCGACGGCGAAGCAAGCGTCTCCGCCGTCAACAAGCAGCTTCGCCAGCGCATCGGCGAGCAATTGGGAATTCGCGCGACGAAATACACGCCTTCCGCCGCGCTTGCGCATCTCTGGCGGTAAGTTCCGAAATGTCCGAGCCGGTCCACATTGCCGCCATCGACGCGGGCTCCAATGCCGTGCGCCTCGCCGTGGCGCGGGCTTACTCCGCGCTGGACATAGAGCCGATCGTGAACGAGAGATACTCGTTGCGGCTGGGCGAAGGCGTTTTTCTGCGGCACCGCTTGAGCGAAGAGCTTTTCAAGAAGGGCGTTAAAGCCTTCCGCCATTTCCGCGAAATCATGGAAGAGTTTGGAGTCACGCGCTATCGCGCGGTGGCGACGAGTGCGTCTCGTGAAGCCCGCAACCGCGACGCGTTTGTGCGCCAGATCAAACAGAAGACGGGAATCTCCCTGGAAGTGATCAATTCCTCGGAGGAGTCGCGTCTCGGCCGCGTGGCGGTTCTGGCGGCGCTTGGCCCGGAGTCGCAGCCGCGGTGCGTCGCGGATTTGGGCGGCGGAAGCCTGGAGCTCAGCATTCTTCGCGATCACACCGTGAAGCAGAGCGCGCAGTTGCCCATCGGCACGGTGCGGCTGATGACCACGCTAAAAATTCCCGGCGTGATCCGGCCGGTGCAAGCAGAGCAAGTACGCAGGTACGTGCGCGCGCTTTTGGAATCGCGGCTGGCGTCGCGGCCGAATCTCGGAGAACAAATCTCGGTTGCGCTGGGTGGAAACGCGGAAACTCTGGCGAATATCGCGCCAGGCCCGAGGTTGCACGGGCTTCCGACTCTGGAGCTTTCGCTGCTTCGTGAGCGGCTGCCGGACATCTTGGAACGCGATGTGCGCCAGCGGATGAAAAGCTATGCAATCCGGCGGGACCGCGCGGACGTGATCGGAATCGCGGCGATTACGTTTGTCACGCTCGGGCGCTACCTGAACATCCGGAATTTCTCGATTCCAAGCGTAGGCCTGCGCGAAGGATTGATCCAAGAGATTGCGCGCGAGGCGTTTTCCAGAACGGAGCCGCACCGGTACGACGTGGCTGCGCGGCAATTGTTGGTGGGAACGCGGAGCTTTGCGCGCCGTTTGCAAAAGGACCAAACCCATGCCGAACACGTCCGCGAGCTCAGCGTTCTTCTGTTCGACCAGCTTCAGCCGCTGCATCATCTTCCGGCGCAGTCCCGCGTGCTGTTGGAGGCTGGGGCGCTCTTGCACGACATTGGACACATGATCAGCCATCGCGGACATCACAAGCACGGCGAGTATCTGGTCTTGAATGGCGACATCCCGGGCCTCGAAGGACGCGACCGCGCGATCGTTGCGGCGCTGGTGCGCTATCACAATCGAAAATCGGAGCCGGCGAGCCATCACGTGGCGTATTCCACGCTGAACAACAACGACAAGCGCATTGCGCGGCGTCTGTCCGCGATTTTGAGGATTGCCGAGGGGTTGGATCATTCGCACCGCCAGCGAGTGATGCAAGTCCGCGCGACGTTTCAACAAGGCGCGGTGGCGCTGCAGATTTCCGCGCGAGGCGACGCGGCGGAAGACTTGCTGGACGCGAACCGCAGCGCGGAACTTTTTGAAAAGGAGTTTCACGTGCGGCTTTACTTTCGGCAGGCTGCATCGTAGGAAACCTGTAGCTTAGTTTTGCTGCAGCGCTGCCGCGGTATCATTTAGATTCTTAAAGGGTAGATTCTTGAAGGGAGAACGCGCTGATGGAGATGTACGTCGTGCGCCACGGCATCGCGATCGACCGGGAAGATCCGAAGTGCCCACCCGATCCGGAAAGATACCTGACCGAGGAAGGCATCGAGAAAACGAAGCGAGTGGCCGCGGCAGTTGCCGCGCTCAGCGCGACGCCGGACCTGCTGCTATCGAGTCCCTATGTGCGGGCGATGCAGACGGCGGAGATTTTTGCGGCGGCGCTGGAGTATCCCAAACAAAAGATCCGGCGCACGGATTTGTTGCTACCGGGAGCAGAGCCGACACTTTTTTTCCGTGAGCTGGCCAAGGACAAACTGTCTTCGGCGATTTTTATTTTTGGGCACGCTCCGCAGCTGGATGATCTGATCGCGTCCGCGCTTGGCTCGAAACACCACATTACGTCCCTTAAGAAGGCGGGTGTGGCGTTGATCGAATTGAAGCGTGTCTCGCCGCCGAATGGCCAACTGGTTTGGCTGGCTCCGCCGAAGCTGCTCCGCCGCGCGGGGAAGTGAGTTCGATTACCTTCGGCTTCTGCGACGGTGTCTAGCGAGACCCTGCGCGTGGGCCGAAGAGCCGGGCAAAGGCCCGGCACCTGCATCATTGCGCCAAGTATCCTTACGCTGTGGTGGCGCGAATTCGGGCACGATGTATCGTGCCCCTACAGTTGCTTGTCGCTGGATTGCCGGATGCTGCCGCACCCCTTTTTTTTGTAAGTGTTGCTGATAAAGGACTCACGGATTTGCTAAGAGCTTTAGAATTCCAGGGTTGCGGGGTGTCTGTAAGTATTGATTTGCTGGAGTTACGGCGGCGGTCATCCTCGGAAGGATGACCCTACATGGCCTAAAAACGAAACGCCTCGCGTGGTGGCGAGGCGAAGTACTGAACAGAGCTATTGTACCTCAATAGTAATGCGAATGAAGTTAAAAAGTTCCGGTCAAAGGAAAGAAGAGTCAAAACCGGCAGCCTTAAAACCGAAGGCTACGACACCCCATCCGGCGCGTGCGGCACCCGTCGTAATCGGAAACTGACTTATTTCACGAAATCCACCTTAAAGATTTCATTGACCGTGGTCTTCTTTCCTTCTGCCTTTGTGGTTTTCGGAATGTAATACGCCATGATCCGGCGTCCGGGCGAAAGTTGTGACGGCCTCAGTTCCTGCACCGTGCCGTCCGACATCTTGACCTTGCAGCAGCCCTCTTGCAGGACTCCAGTAAACGTCTCCGTCTTCTTTTTGCTAGAATACGTCAGAGTCACGGATCGCGTTGTATCGTCCGTCGCCGTCACGATTCCGGTCCAGGTGTCGCCATTATATCCCATGGGCCAATAGCCAGCGCCCGCAGTCCCGTGTTGTGCATTGCCTTCGACGCTCCCAAGAAACAATACCGCCAACATTCCAAAGACGATTACGGCTGCTTTTTGCATCTCTTTATCAATGCTCATGTCTTTCCACTTTTGGCTTCGCGAGTTCAATCCTACTTCATCTTCTGCCAGCCGAAGGATACTTCCAGGTTAGTCGCGCGATCGGAAATTGAGCCGCCATTTGAAATTGCAACGACATGCGCGAATTGATTCTCGGAAGACGTGGCGTGGAGCTAGGCGGTGGCGTCGGCGAGTTGCGGCGCTTCGGATGGCCGGTCGATGGGTGAAGGAGCTGTTTCTGGCTTCGGGACCGATTTGAGGATAAGGGGTTTCTCCAGAACGGATTCGAGGAGATGTTTGGCGGCGGCCAGGCGAGCGGCGATTTCGGCTGTGTCGAGCAGGCCGGGGATGTTGAGGACGATCGCTTCGGGGGATTTTTCAGCGCGAAGGCCGAGGGGACCTTCGAGACCGGATTTTCTGAGGGCGCGCGCCAGGCGCAGGACGCCCGCCAGTGCTCGAACCGCGGTTTGCTGTTCTTCGGAGAGTTTTGCAAAGCCGTTTTTTTGTTTAGGCTCCGGTCCGCGATGAAAGCGGACGGCCCAGGCCATCAAATCCCATTGTTCGGAAGTCCAGTTCGGCGGGATCGTCAACCCCAGGAGAAATTTGCGCGCCGCCTTCGGCGAGAGTTTGCGATCACCCGCGGCGCCGATAGCGTGCAACTTTGCGGCTGCCTGCATCAAACGGCGCATGTTTGCTTCGTGAAACACGGGTGCGGCATCCACACGGCTCAACACTTCGAACAAGCGCATGGCGATGCGGGATATTTGTCCCGTTCTGCGCATGCGGAAATCGGCGGCGCGCGCGGTACTGCGAAGCCGAGCCATAGCCGCTGCTTCCAAACGCTTGCCATGGGGCAGATTGTGCCGCCATTCGTGCCAAAGGCTGGTTTTGCCAAGAGTGAGCTGGCGATAGGTTTCGATTCGCTCGTGACGTTCACCGGCGATTTTTTCTTGCCAGATCTCAACGGATTTAGAGGTCTCAGCGGCTTTGTCATCTGAGAGAAATTCAGATAGCACATCGAGATCGTGGAGATCGCCGAGAAGGTCCTGGAGGCGCTTCAAGTTTTCGCTCCAAGCGGCAGAGTGCTCGGGCAGTAAGCTTTCGAGGGTGTAGCGGAAACGCTTCAGGCCGATGCGGAGGGCATGCCAGGGCTTTGGTTTTTCCGTGCGCAATGCGCGGTTATGAAGCTCTTTCGCTTCCTCGAAACGCTCGAGGGCCAGGCATTCGGCGGTGAGGCCTGCCACGGGCACGAGGCGGACACGCCGGCGCAGATGCCGCTCGAGACGGGTCCACTCCTTCTCATCAAATTTTGCAGCCACGCGTAGCGCGTCCGCGGAACGCTGTTTCTCATCTGTCGCGAGAGCGGCGAGTATCTGCACACGCAGAGGATCATTCTCTGGAGCGATCTTCTTGATCCATTCCTCCATGACCTGAGCGTCGCGAACAGCGCCGAGCCCACGAAACAGCTTGCGAGCGACTTTGCGCATTTGCTGCCAGGCAGGGTCGGGGTCGACTTCTTCCAATACGGCAGCAAGGGAACGGCAGCGCCGAATGGCAACACGGAGATCGTGGACCGTGTCGGGGTCGGGCGAAGTTTGCAAACTCGCAAGCTCTTCCAGAACACGGTTCATCCAGTGGGAAAGACCGCGATGCTCGGGTTTTGAGCTTGTGGGGGGAGAAACTGCAAACGGTGACCGCGGTGCAGCCAATGAGAAAGGCGACCGCGAAGCGGTCAACGCCGTAGCCATCGAAAACCTCGACCTCGGAAACCGTTCGCATGCTCCTGTCCGACCGGAGCCCCTGGCGAACGGGGGCTATAGAGTAGCTCTTGGCCGTAGGCGAGTCCAGTCAAGGGCCTGTGGAAAAAGTTCAGGCAGCATGCGCGCCAGAATGATGCCCATGAACAAGGTCATGGCGGCGGCGATCATAAAGACGCGGGAGGGATCCGGGTGGCCGAGGCGAAGCATAGCGTACTGCGCGAGGGGCTGGAGAGCGACGCCAACAAAGGAGAGCAAGTTTGCGACGGCGATGGTGCGGCCTTTCTCTTCCGGTCGTGGGCGTTGTTGAATGAGCGCGTTGACGGGGACCACAAAAAATCCTCCCGCCACCCCGAGGAGTGCCAGTTGCACGAGGACAGCTAAATAGCTGATGTCGGGCCGGGAAAGCAGCGCGGCCATCAGAAGGATGCCGCCTAAACCGGGTAGAACCATGCCGGGCTCGATTTTTTTTCCAGAGGCCATGCCCGCGGCAAAGCTGCCGACCCCAATGCCGAGACTGAGGGCCGCGAGGAGATAGCTGCTATGGGCATCGTCGACGTGAAGGATATCGGTGGCGTAGAGGACGATGTTGAGCAAGAGCAGGGAACCGAGAAACCAGAAAAAAGTGTTGGCGACGACCGCGGTCCAGAGAGTGGAGTCGGCTCTCATGCGGCGAATTTCGTGAAAAAATTCGGCCAGGACGTTCCAATCGAAACGGCGGGCGGGATCGGCGGCGGGAACTTTAGTGATGCCAAGGCTTATGGCGAGACCAAGCAAGGTGAGAGCGAGAAAGATCACACCGGACCAAACTTGGCGACCATGAAACGTCTGAGCGAGAAAGCCTCCGGCGAGCGCGGCGCTGATAGCGGCGAGAAGAGTGCCGAGTTCGATGATGCCGTTGCCCCAGCTCAATTTGGACAGGGGCAAGAGTTCGGGGAGCAGGCCGTACTTGGTGGGGCCGAAGATCGCGCCTTGTGTGCAGGCCAGAAAGAGAGCGATGCCGGCGATGTCGAGGCGATTGGTGGCGAGAGCGAAGGTGGCGAGGGCCATGACGCCGAGTTCGAAGACTTTTGTCCACAGGGTGACGCTGCGTTTGCTGTACTTGTCGGCGAGATAGCCGCCTGGGATGGAGAAGAGCAGAAAGGGAATTGCGAAGAGTAGCGGGACGACCAGGACGAACCAGAGATCGCGGCGCTGTTTCGAGAGGGCGGCGTCGAGGACGAGGAAACTGACCAGCCACTTGAGGGCGTTGTCGCTGAAGGCGCCTTGGAATTGGACCGCAATGAGCGCCCAAAAACCGGCGAGGCTGTGGGGTTGCGCTGGAAGCGTGGAGCGGCGTTCATTCGGCGCTGACGGCGGCATGGATTGGCGGAGTTTAGCGGCTCGACGAGCGGCGGGCAAGCGCTCGATTAGCGCAGGCGCCGCCGCTCGCTTACAATCGTGAATGGGAGATTTGAATAGCGCATGAAACTGAAATTGCCCCCGGGCTCATTTGGCGCGTACTTATTCGACTGCGACGGCACGATTGCCGATTCGATGCCGCTTCACTACCTGGCGTGGAAGAAAGTGCTTGGGGAATGGAATTGCGAGTTTGAGGAGGAGCTTTTTTATTCTTTGGGGGGTATGCCGATCGTGGAAATCATCGCCACGCTCAACAAAAAACACGGATTGAGCATGCCGGTGGAAAGGGTTGCACGCCGAAAAGAAAACCTCTACTTCGAGATGCTTCCGCAGCTCAAAGTGGTTCCTGAAGTCCTGGAACACATCGAAGAGCAGCACGGGCGTATTCCGTTTGCAGTCGTCTCGGGAAGCACAAGAGATTCGGTAACGGCATCTCTGGGGATGCTGAAGCTGCTGGATAAATTTCAAACCATGGTTTGCGCGGGCGAATACAAGAACGGCAAGCCTGACCCCGAAGCATTTTTGCTTGCGGCGTCGAGACTAGGCGTGGCGCCGAAAGACTGTCTTGTTTTTGAGGATACGGATATGGGGATTCAGGCGGCGACGGCGGCGGGAATGCCGTCGGTGAAAGTTCCGCCGCCGTGGGAGAGACGCGTTTCTTGAGAGTCTTGTGCATGTCTGAGCCCCGCGAGGATAAATCTATCTACCGAAGGTTTCAATACCGCTGGTCCGTAGGTAGTGGGCCGGTTTTCCGATTCCGCGTTTATTAGGGCGTTGACGTATCCGGGTGATTGCGGCGTACCCCCAAAGGTGCTAACGTCGGTAAAAGGTGTTCTATGGACCACTCGTGGGCTGAAAAGATTCTTACTGCCCTTATCATATTAGGGGTCATAATCTTTGCAATACTTCGTCTGGGCGGTGGAATAACCGCTGTGGCCGGACTCGGCCACTTTCCAATCTCAGTAATTCCTACCCGTTTGCGACGCTTTTTATTCGGCGAACGAAACGACAAAGCGCATTAACCGAGCAAGTTGCCCAAGTCCCTGTAAGCTCGCGCAACGGGGAACTGACCTGCTTCCGTTCCGCATGGCGTCTTGAGTGCGGGGCGACGGCATGTTATTTTGAATTGCTGGCCCGGAGTGGCGGAACTGGCAGACGCGCCGGACTCAAAATCCGGTGGCCGCAAGGCCGTGTGGGTTCGACCCCCTCCTCCGGGACCATTTTTCATGCGGACGCGGATTTCGCCGACTCTTGTGAAACGCCTACCTGATCGTTGTTTCCGAAGAAAAGAATACTTGTCCGAGTTGAATCGGTTTAATATTCGCTGCACGATGCCGGAAGGCATCTCCCGGATTTGAATCGCTGCGGAATCTCTGCGAGGAACTCTATGTCCCGTTCTACTTGGTTGTGCCGGTGTGTGCTGGTGCTGGTGACGGCGCTTGTTGCCGTGGCGGGGGCCGCGGCCCAGGATAAGGCCGAGCCCGCAGCGCGCGTCTACCTTCACAAAAATTGGCAGATTCAGTCGTCGTGTGTGGCGAAGGCGGCGGGGGAGCAAATCTCGACGGCGGGCTTCGATGGGTCGGCTTGGCATAAAGCCGATTTGTCGGCGACCGTGGTGGGGGCGCTGGTTACGGACAAGACTTATCCTGATCCGTACTTTGGAACCAATCTGAAAACTTTGCCGGGGATGAATTATTCGAACAAATCGTTTTTTGCGATTCAGGACATGCCGGCGGGAAGTCCGTTTGCTTGCTCGTGGTGGTTTCGCACGGAATTCGAGGCGCCTCCGGACCTCGCGCAGAAAAATGCCTGGCTGCATTTTTTGGGAATCAATTACCGGGCGAATGTTTGGGTCAACGGCGTGAAAATCGCCGATGCCAGGGATGTGGCGGGAACTTATCGCGCGTTTGAGTTCAACGTGAGTAAAAACGTCCACGCCGGAAAAGCGAACGCGGTGGCGCTGGAGATTTTCGCGCCGCAGAAAGACGATCTGGGAATCACGTGGGTGGACTGGAATCCGACTCCCGCGGACAAGGACATGGGGATTTGGAAGGAAGTGTTTTTGACGACGAGCAGAGATGTTTCGGTGCGGCATCCGTTTGTGGCGTCGAAGCTGGATGCAGAGTACAAGACGGCGGAGCTAACGGTCAGCGCGGAGTTGCACAATGTTTCGGACCATCCCGTCAGTGGCGTTCTTTGGGCCGACTTCAATCAAATAGGGTTTCAAGCGGACAGGCAGGGCCTTGCCACCATCGGTGACAACACGTTGAAGCAAAACGTGAACTTGGCCCCAAACGAGTCAAAGGTAGTGAGTTTCTCGCCGGAGAAATTTTCACAGCTGAAGTTGGAGAAACCGCGAATTTGGTGGCCTTACCAGATGGGCACGCCGAATCTTTACGCGGCGAAGCTCAGTTTTGATGTGGACGGGCAGACTTCCGATTCGGCGAGCGTCAAGTTTGGCATTCGCGAAGTGACTTCCGAAATCACGGACAAGGGTTACCGGCTTTTCAAAATCAATGGGCGCAAGCTGCTGATTCGTGGCGCGGCGTGGGCGCCGGACATGTTTTTGCGTTGGTCGCCGGAGCGGCTCGATGCGGATTTGGCTTATGTGCGGGACATGGGATTGAACACCATCCGGCTGGAAGGACGTTTGGACCACGACGAGTTTTTCGACAAGACGGACAAGCTGGGAATTCTCGTGATGCCAGGTTGGACGTGCTGCGACGCTTGGGAACGCTGGAAGACCTGGAAAGGAGACCAGCGGAAGGTTGCGGCGGCATCGCTCACGGATCAAATCGGACGGCTGAGAAATCATCCGAGCGTTTTCGTTTGGCTGAATGGCAGCGACGGGCCTCCGCCTGCCGACGTCGAGAAAATGTATTTGGCGATCGAGAAAGATTTGGGATGGCCGAATCCGATTATTTCTTCGGCTTCGGCGGAGAAAACGACAGTCAGTGGGAAATCCGGCGTGAAGATGACCGGGCCGTACGAATATGTGCCGCCGGTTTATTGGCTGGCGGACACAAAAGCGGGTGGGGCGTACGGCTACAACACGGAGACAAGCCCTGGACCGGCCATTCCGCCGCGCGAATCGCTCGAGCGGTTTATTCCCAGGGAGCATCTCTGGCCCATCGATGAAGTGTGGAATTATCACTCCGGGGGCGAACGCTTTACGACCATAAACGTCTTCACTGATGGTCTGACGCGCCGCTACGGGCAAGCTACTTCACTGGACGACTACGAACGCAAAGCGCAAGCCATGACGTACGACGGCGAGCGCGCGATGTTCGAGGCTTATGGACGTAACAAGTACAACTCGACTGGGGTAATTCAGTGGATGCTCAACAATGGATGGCCGTCGCTGATCTGGCATCTTTACGATTATTATCTGGTGCCCGCGGGCGGGTATTTCGGGACGAAGAAAGCGATGGAGCCGGTGCATGTGCAGTATTCGTATGACGACAACTCGGTTGCCGTGGTCAACAGCAGCTACGAAGCGCTGAAGGGCGTGAAAGTCAGCGCGAAACTTTACAATACCGACGCCACCGAAAAAGGCTCGCACGACGCAACTCTGGATTTGGCCGCCGACAGCAGCAAAAAAGCATTCGATCTTCCGAAAGTCGATGGCCTCTCGAAGACTTACTTTTTGCGGCTGCAATTGCGCGATGCCGGAGGAAAGCGGCTCAGCGACAACTTCTATTGGCTATCGACCAAAGCGGACACGCTCAACTGGGCGAAGCAGCAGGATACGGTGTATACGCCACAGGCGGAATTCGGAGATCTGACCGGCCTCAACTCTCTGCCGCAAATAAAGCTGAACGCCAGCACGGTTTCCGGAAACGGCGTGGTTCAGGTGACGGTGTCAAATCCGGGTAGCGCGATTGCGTTCATGGTTCGTCTACGAGTCACGCGCGGCAAGGGCGGGGAGGACGTCACACCGATCTTCTGGGAAGACAATTATTTTTCGCTCTTGCCTGGGGAAAGCCGAACCGTTACGGCGAAGTTTGGTCAAGCCTCCCTGGAGGACAAAGAGGCAGTTGTGGAGCTTGACGGGTGGAACGTGCTACCGGCCACTCCATGAAACATCTCCGGCTTCGCGCATTTCTTACCTTGCCAGTGTGGTGTGTGACTGCACTAATCACATTTGGCTTTATACGTCCGGCGAATGGGCAGGATTCCAGGCTTGCGGCGGCGATTCCCGCGATTCAGGAGTCGATACGAAAGGGCGGGGCGGAAGTGGGCGTGGCGTTTCGCACGCTGGATGGCAAGACGGAATGGTTTTTCCGCGCCGACGAGCCATTTCACGCGGCGAGCACGATGAAGGTACCCGTTTTGATTGAGTTGTTCCATCAAGCGCGCGAGGGAAAGCTGAAGCTCGATGATCCTCTACTGGTAAGAAACGAGTTTCACAGCTTGGTGGACGGCTCGATTTACAAACTAGATGCCGCCGATGATTCGGAAGCGGACTTGTACAAGGCCGAAGGGCAGACGCGCACGCTGCGGCAGCTTTGCGAATGGATGATCACCGTCAGCAGCAATCTCGCAACGAATTTGCTGATCGAAAAGCTGGGCGTCGAAAACATTCGCGCGACCGTTCATTCGTTGCACGCGGACGGCATGAAGGTGTTGCGCGGCGTTGAAGATGGCAAGGCGTTTGCGAAAGGCCTGAACAATACGACGACCGCGCGCGGGCTCTTGCAACTTCTGGATGCGATCGCGCTTGGAGAGGCTGTCGACCGGGAATCTTCGTGGCAGATGGTTGAAATCCTGGAGCGCCAAAAATTCAACGAAGGCATTCCCGCCGGGCTGCCGGCGGGCACGCGCGTGGCCCACAAAACGGGCGAAATCACCAAGATTCATCACGATGCCGCGATTGTTTTTGCGCCGAAGCCCTTTGTGCTGGTGATTCTCGTTCGTGGCCTGGCCGACACCAAGGTCAGCGCCGCGCTTATGGCGGACATTACCCGCCAGCTCTACCAAGCCACGCAGTAGCTCGACAATATTACGCAACCCAGGCTTCGACGGCTTCATCCAACGGAAATAGGTTAAAATGCTGGGCCGAGTGGCATGGGGAAACCGGCGAAGGACGTTGAGTCCGGAGACGGCGCCGGGAGAGAGAGGCAAGACTATGAACGGTCGAGTAAGGATGGTTGCTGCAATCGCGCTCGGTTTATTTCTTGCTGGCGCGGCGGCCGCGGATACGCTGGAGCTTAAAGATGGTCGAGTGCTCCAGGGCCGCTATTTGGGCGGCACACAGGCTGTGCTGCGATTTGAGATCAAGGGCGAGGTACAAACCTTCAATGTGGCGGATGCCGTGGCGTTGACCTTCACGGGCCATTCAGGGGCGACGAGCGCTCCAGCCTCGACGCCTTCCTCTTCTGCGCCTGCTAATTCTTCAAGCGCGCCAAACGCTTCAGCACCAGATGCTTCGCAAGCACCTATCGTGTCGCAGGACGTTCCACCTCCAGCTGCGAATGTGACTCTACACACTGCCGTGGCTCTAAGTGCACAAGGTTCTCCGGCCCAGGACCCTGCTACGCAATACGGCGAAATCACCATTCCGGCAGGACAATCGCTCTTGGTTCGCATGATTGATGGCGTGGATTCCTCCAAAAATCACGTCGGCGACGTTTTTCACGCCAGCCTCGAGACCGATCTCTACCTCAACAACACGCTTGTGGCGCGCAAGGGCACGGACGTTTACGGCCGTCTTGCCGAAGCGCAAGAAGCGGGCCATTTCTCGGGCAGCGCGGAGTTGCAGCTCGAGCTCATTCGTATCGTCATCGATGGCCATGATTATCCGCTGGTCAGCAGCGACTACAGTTTGCAAGGGAAGGGGCGCGGGTCCGACACCGCCAAGAAAGTAGGGGGCGGGGCCGTGGTGGGAGCCATTATCGGCGCCATCGCCGGCGGCGGGAGAGGCGCAGCCATTGGGGCGGGAGCAGGGTCCGCGGCAGGTGCTGGCGTCCAGGTGTTCACGCGCGGCCAGCAGGTGAAAGTACCAAGCGAAACGTTGCTGGAATTCCGGCTGCAGCAGCCAGCGACGGTTACGGCGACGCAGGGCTAAACTGGGCGCGCGGCAGAATCCCGAGAAGGCAGCCGGTGGAGTTTTCCACAGGCAAAAGCAAGCGTTGTCGAATTGGAATCATCGCTCCGAAATTCCGTCTTGCTCTTCCTACTGTTAGCGACTAAGCTACTCCCTCGACCTGGAGAGCCATCGTGCCAAAAGAAAAACCACGCGTAAACATCGGGGAAGTCATCAAGTCCTATCGCAGCCAGAGGGGATTGTCGCAGGGAGACATCGAGCGGCGCACGGGATTATTGCGCTGCTACCTCTCGCGCGTTGAGAACGGCCACACCGTGCCGTCGCTCGAAACGCTAGCCAAAATCGCCGAAGCCATGGATATCTCGCTCGCGGATTTCTTCCCGGGGACAGAGACGCCGCGCGACCGCGAAACGCAAAAAATGCTTGGCGAACTTTCGCAAGACGAAATTCGCTTCCTGGCGGAGATCAAGAGATTCAGTACCACGCTTTCCGATGGAGATAAGCGGCTGGTGCTGGCCATGATCCGCAAGATGGCGACCTTGATCCCGCCGCCGACGACGAAGAAGCTGGTCATCCGGCGCACGACCGCCGTATAAATTCGCCGACAGCACTGCCGAGCCTAGCGCCAAGCTTGCGATAGAGAAGCCCTCGCGAGCAATCCGCCGCGTTTTGTCCAACGTTAATTCTTGTGTTTAGTTATTTTGTCCGCGTATCAGGCGGATTGCGTCGGGAATCGCCGCCGGGCGCCCGTTGCCTGATGCGCTTGCGGCATCGCCGTCTTCGGATTCACCGGAGCCTTCGCCGGGCGCGAGGAAGAGATTGCTCTCGACGTCGTGCTGTTTCGTATAGAGATCATAGTAGCGGCCGCCAGCGGCGTAGAGCGACTCGTGGTTGCCGCGCTCAATGATTCGACCGCCCTCGACGACCAGGATTTGTTCGGCGCGGCGGATTGTGGAGAGGCGATGCGCGATCACGAACGTGGTGCGCCCGCGCATCAGGTAACGAAGGCCTTCCTGGATGAGGGCTTCGGATTCGGAATCGAGGCTGGAGGTCGCTTCGTCGAGAATCAAGATGCGCGGGTCAGCCAGGATGGCGCGCGCGATGGAGACGCGCTGCTTTTGCCCGCCAGATAGTTTGACGCCGCGTTCACCGACCAGCGTGTCGTACTTTTTTTCAAACGTTTCCGCAAATTCGTCGACGCGCGCGATGTGGCAGGCGGCGAGAATCTCTTCCTCGCTTGCTTCAGGACGCGCGAAGGCGACGTTCTGGCGAATCGTGCCGTCAAACAGAAAAGTCTCTTGCAGGACGACGCCGAGCTGCGTGCGGTAGGAGTTCAGCTTGACGGTGGCGAGATCGATGCCGTCCACCTGTACGCGGCCGCTGGAGGGCACGTAAAAGGCAGCGATTAGGCCGATAATCGTGGATTTGCCGGCGCCGGATGGGCCTACCAGGGCGGTGACCGTTCCGGGCTGCGATCCGAAGCTCACGTCGTGAAGAACTTCCTTGCTGGATTCGTAGGAAAAGCTGACATTTTCCAAAACGATTAAGCCATTGATGCGGTCCATCGTGACGGTTCGGCGCGGATCTTCGTCCTCTTTCTTCTCGTTCAGGATTTCTCGGGTACGTTCGAGGCCGGTGATGGCTTCCGTAATTTGCGTGCCGATGGCGACGATCTGGAACACGGGAGCGATCAGGAAGCCGAGGAAGAGGTTGAATGCGAACCAGTCGCCGAGCGTCATGGTCCCGCTCAGAATTTTGTGCCCGCCAAGTTCCAACATCAGGGCGCTGACAACTCCCAAAAGCGTTGCGCCGGAAAGACTCATCAGCGAGGTAGCCGTCAGCGTTTTCAAGACATTGTCGAGCAAGCGCTGGACGCCCGCGCCAAAAATTCCTTCTTCGCGCTCTTCGGCGTGATAGCCCTTCACCACGCGTACGCCGCCGAGCGATTCGGTGAGGCGGCCGGTGACTTCGGCGGTGATTTTGGGACGCGCGCGGAAGATGGGGCGAATCGTCGAGAACGCTTTGCTGATGCCGAAGCCGAAGACCAAGAGGATCGAGAAGGCCACGCCGGTCAGCAAGACGCTGGCGTGGATCAAATAGACGAGGGCAAAGACTGCGGTCATAAGGCCGCCAACAAATTCGACAAGGCCCGTCCCTACGAGATTGCGGACGCCTTCGACGTCGCTCATGATGCGTGAAACGAGCACGCCGGTTTTATTGGCATCGTAAAAGGAGACCGGCAAGCGGCCGATGTGCGCCTGCACCTGGCGGCGCAGTTCGGTGATCATTTTCTGCGCGGATTTGGAGAGAAGTTGCGTCAGAGTGAAAGAAGTCAGTCCCTGGATGATCGTTGCTAGGAGAACGCCGAGGACTATGGGCGTCAAAAGATAAACCTGATGCTTGATGGCGACGTTATCCACGAAATATTTTGTGGAGGCGGGCAGGACGAGGCCGCAAACGCGGTTGATGGCCATTAACGCGAATCCGAGGACGAGCAAGCCTCTGCGCGGCTTGATCAGCGCCCAGACGTCGGGGAGCGCCTTCCAGGCGTTTTTGCGCTTCTCGCGCTTTGATTCTTTAGGCGGTTCTTTTTCAGGGGCCATGAGTTGGAAAGATTATCTCAGACTCTTGGATGCAACGGTTGCGCGGAAATCTATATAGGGAGAGCCTAGCCAATCGACTAGGTTGTGCGAATCGAAACCAGACGAGTCTCTAATCCGCGGCTGCGCCGCCGCGCGGAACTTGCGCGGTGGCAGGACGTTCCAGATTCAAGACGCTGGCGATGAATTCGCTCACGGTGATGCCGAGGTGGCCCCAAAGACGACGCTTGAGGCTACTGTAGTCCTGCGTGCCGCTGAAGAGATCGCTCATCAATTGGCGAAAGACCGCGCTGCGATTCATGAATTGGACCATGCGCGTGGTCACCGCTGTGCCGAGGAACGACCCGCGGTAGAAACGGCGCACAATACGTGCGGCGAATTCCAGTTCCGAGGAGAACGCCGCTTTCACCCAATCCATATATTTTTCTGGGCAGCCTTCCGCCAGGGAGCGGCCCAGCAACTCGCCCGAGCGCATCGCGTAGAACAGCCCTTCACCTGTGAGCGGATCCACCCAAGCTGCGGCATCACCCACCAACGCCCAATTCTTCCCCAAGACCGCGCGATCGGAGAGCGTTCTCTCATTCGGCGATGGCAATACATGGCTGTAAAACTTCGCGCCTTCCGTAGAAATCCCGTGCTTTTCCACGAAAGCGCCCAGATGCGTTTTGAGCTCCGCGCTGGTATGCGTGGCCATGCTTCCGCAGATGCCGACAGAAAGATGGTCGCAGCGCGGGAAGGACCAGATATAACCTTCGAAGTGCGGGAGAAACTTTACGGTGATGGAGTCGGCAGTCTGCGGTACAAAGTAGCCCTGGGTCATTTCTAGTTCGTCGCGCTGTAATGCGCGCGTTTCCGGCACAATTTGATTGCGGGCTCCTGCTGCGAGCACGAGAAAATCCGCGCTGCGCCACTCGCCATCCACGGAATAGCGCGGCTTTGTCGTGCTTGTGTCCACGCCAAGCACATGGGCCTGCTGCACATCGCAACCGGCCGCTTTGGCGCGGTCTAGCAACATTCCGTTGAGCACGCGGCGCGAATAAATGACGATGGGATGCGTCATTTCCAGATTAGCGCGCTGATCGTTGCTGCTGATGAGTTCGACGGAGCGCACCAACTTTTTGGGATAAGGATTGTCCAACAGGAAAGGGAAGCACTGAACGGCTTTATGGGTCAGGCCTCCGCCGCAGGGTTTTTCCCAGGCGAGGTGTTCATCAAAAATTTGGACTTTGTGGCCCGCGCGCGCAAGCTGCTCACCGCACATCGCGCCGGAAGGTCCGCCGCCGACAATCGCTATCTCTGCCATGGTCCTATCTCGCTCTGATGGCCTCGAATTCCGTCCCTGGACGCGGAAACCTACGGGCGGCGGCTGGGTTTGGCAATCAATTTTTTCAGGTAATGGGCCCCATCAAGTGGTGGGGAAGACCACCAGGCAAAACCCGGCGAGGAGTATAGCACCGAAAAGGGCTGTCGCAGCGGGAGAAGCGGTAACTTCCCGGACAACGTTCATGCCCCAAGCCTGGATCAGGCAAAATAGGCCGAAGTAGGGCGCCAGCAGGACTAGCAGGACTTCGCCACTGTGCAAAACGAAAATGCCGGCGACAAGGGCGACCCATGCAACTAAGCGGAGAGAAAGAGCTGTGAGCAATCGCGGCGCATGCTTGTTTGGCGATACTGGACCGAGCAGCAACTCTTCCGCGGCGTGATAGGGGAGTACGGCGATGAAGAGAGGCACGAAACGTGCCCATCGCGCTGCAGTCAGCCAGGCCTCGCCAAAGGTCAAATCGATCCATGAGGTGACGAGGAAGTGCAGGAGAAGCGCGGCGAAGGCGGCCACAAAAAGAGTGAAGTAGCTTGGCCTGGCGGGTTGGGAGTCACGCGTACGAATCCCGAACAGATTTGGCAACAAATCCCAGTGCAGTCCAAGCAGAACGAGCCCCAGAACCAGCAGAAAGGCCGCGAAGTAGTCGCCTTGGAAGAGATGCAGTAAGCGGAGGGGATTCCAATACGAAAGAATCCCCACTGTGCCGAGCGCGACCAATCCATTCTCGAGAAAGACTCGGCGTTTTGCCGGAGTGGAAACTTTTTCAGCAACCGGCGCTGTCGCCTGCTTGCTTCTGAGAGTTTCGCGAAGAAAAGGTCCTGCCAGCAGAAGTATGCCGATAAATCCCGCCAAAAATCCGATGAGCCCTCGATGCGAAGGTAAACCAGGTTTTGATTCGAGGCGCAATACGCCAGTCGCCCAACTCTGCGCGCTCGTCATGGCCGCCTCGTCGAACAAAATGCTGACATGTGTTGATCGGGGAACTACAAGGTATTGACTCGTTCCGTCGCCGGCGCCCGCCAAAAGATCTTTGGCGCCTTGGCGAATCCAGGGTGACTCCCGGCCGCCGGTCATCACCAGCGAATGAGCGGGGAGTGAACCGAACTCATGAAAGGGCATCATTTCTGGCGAGATGCCTCTTACGGGGCGCATCGGTGCGGGAGAAATCGCAATCACGCCGGCGACGGGGATGTGAGATGCGACGCGCAACGCGATGGCCCCGCCCAGCGAGTGCCCGGCCAGGATCGTGCGTTCCGGGTCGAGCACGCCGCGCGCTGTCAACTCACGAATCAGATTTTCGCTGCACTGCTCAGAGCGCTCATAGGAGAAAGGACCGTCGGTCCGCCCGTGTCCTGGCAAATCCGGAACAAACACACGCAACCCCTGCGCAGCAAACCCTGCCGTCAGGTACGACATGATTCGCTTATTTGCCGAGAGCCCGTGGAGTAGAACAACGTAGCCTTGCGGGGTTCCTCCTGCGGGTTGCTCCTTCGGATCGACGATGTCCGTAACCAAGTGGCAGCCACCAGCGTCAATGCGAAACGTATGCAATGGGTAGGGAACTGAGAGCGACAGCCACAGACCCACCACGCACAGCCCCGCTCCCACAAGGGCACGCAGCCATCTATTGATTTTCATGAGGGGCGCCCGGCGCGAAAGCGTTGCACATGCCGTGCGTGATAAACTAGCGTTTCAGTTGACGCCAGGATTGTTTTTGCGTGGGCCTTCATGGAGTTCCTTTGAACCCGGAGATTCTGACTCTTGAGGAAGCGATTCTGCGGTTTGGCCGCGAGAAACGCAACGGCCGCCGCGTCGTGTTCACCAATGGATGCTTCGATTTGCTGCATCCCGGGCACATCGGCAGCCTCGAGCAAGCTCGTGCCCTCGGCGATGTGCTGATCGTCGGCCTAAACAGTGATGCCAGCGTTCGCCAGTTGAAAGGCGCCGGGCGTCCTGTTTTGCCGCAACGGGAGCGAGGAGAAATTCTCGCCGCGCTCGAATGCGTGGACGCCGTCGTAATCTTCGATGAACCCACGCCCCGCGAAGTCATCGCGTGCCTGCTTCCGGACGTGCTGGTGAAAGGAGGCGACTGGCCCGGCGATCAAATCGTGGGCCGCAAAGAAGTAGAAGCCGCCGGTGGCCGCGTCGTTTCCATCCCCGTTGTGCCAGGTTATTCGACCACAGCTATTCTTCGAAAGATTCGCGAAGGCGCTCCCAGCCCTCGCGTGGAAGCCTGACGCTCCCGCATGATTCTGCCTGCCGTTCGTGAACGATTGGAAGCTGTGCTCCGCCACCCGTCGGTGGAAGGCGCGCTGGGCGCTCTGCGCGATGGCGCGCAACACATTTCTCTTTCCGGGCTTCACGATGTCGCGAAAGCGCTCATCGCCGCGTATCTCACTCACGAATTGCGCCGCCCCGCCTTTTTCATCACCGATTCGAACCGCCGTGCGGAAGCTCTGGCGGAGACCGTCCGTTTTTTCTCGAGTGTTTTCCCGGCGCGAGCGGCGGAGTGGCCACACTGCCGGCTTTCGACACTTTGCCCTGGGAATCGCAAAGCCCGCACCCGGACATTCTCGAACGGCGGGCGGCGACGCTTTTTCGCCTGACTGATGGGCAAGTCTCGCTGGTCATCGCTCCCGTGCAAGCGGCTCTCTGGCGTTTTCAAGACGCCACGCTGTACTTGTCGCTCGCGCGCACGCTCACAAAAGACGCGGAAGTCCCGCTGGAAGAATTCATCGCTCATCTCGCGGGCGTCGGCTACACACGGACGGAAATGACCGAACTGCCAGGGCAATTCGCCATGCGCGGCGGCATCGTCGACGTATTTTCCGCCGAAGCGCCCCGTCCTGTGAGGATTGAGCTGCTGGGTGACACTGTCGAGTCGGTGCGCGAATTTGACCCGCGTACGCAGCGATCGATAGCGCCCGTGCAGCGAACGACGCTTTTGCCGCTGACGGAATGGAACGTAGCCACGCTTGTCGGCGCAACGCAGTCGGCGGCGCCATCCTGGGAAGCAACCTCTTTCTTCGGACCTTCCGAACTAAGCGGCCAAAGTTCGCTCTTCGAACTTGCGGAAAGCTCGCTTAAGCCCGTGGTCTTCCTGGACGAACCACAAAACCTGCGCGACGCGGCGGAAAAACATCTCGCGCAAGCCACTGCGATCTATGAACGGCATGGCAGCGCGACGGCGCCGAGCGCCTCACATTTCTTTTTGAACGAAGAAGAATTCGCATCCGCGCTGGCGAAAACTTCTCAAGCTCATCTCGAGCAGTTAGCCGTCAACATCGGCTCGGCCGCCCAATTCGAACTCTCCTCCAGACCCAGCTCGCGCTTTCATGGCGACGTCGTCGTCTGCATGGCCGATGTGAAGTCGCAGCTCGCTTCGGGCGGGAAGGTTTTCCTCACGGCAGCAAGCACCGGCGAACTCGAACGCCTCGCCGATATCTCTCGTGAATACGATGTACCGTACGTGCTCGGCGAATCGGAAAGCGCCGCGGCCGGTTTCACCGCCGAAGGCGCGCTCGAAACCGCGGGTTTGCTCTTGATTCGCGCGCCCTTCGCCGAAGGCGTTACCTTTCCTGATGCCAAACTTACCATTTTTGGCCACGCCGATCTTTTCGATGTCACTCCCACCGTCGAGCGTCCTAGCCACAAGTTACGCACCTCGGGATTCTTCACCGACTTCGCCGAGCTGAAGCCCGGCGACTACATCGTTCACGTCGATCACGGCTTCGGCCAGTTCGAAGGGCTGCGTCAAATTGAATCGGACGGCCACCGAGGCGAATTCATGTTGCTTCGGTATGCCGAAGACGCGCGCCTCTACGTTCCGCTCGAGCGGATGGACCTGGTGCAAAGCTATCGCGTCGTCGAAGGTTCGCACCCAACGCTCGACAAGCTGGGCGGCACGGGTTGGAACACGCGCAAGACGCGCGTCCGCAAATCGCTCGAGGACATGGCGGAACAGCTCCTGACTCTCTATGCCGCCCGCAAAACAGCACAAGGTTTTGCTTTTTCTCCCGACGGGAATTTCCAGCGTGAATTCGAAGACGCTTTCGAGTTCGAGGAAACCGCCGACCAGAACACCGCCATCGGCGACATCAAACGCGATATGGAGCGCCCCACGCCGATGGATCGTCTCCTCTGCGGCGACGTCGGGTACGGAAAAACTGAAGTTGCCATGCGCGCCGCCTTTAAATCCGTTTCTGACAGTAAGCAAGTTGCGGTTCTCGCTCCCACGACGGTTCTCGCTTTTCAACACTTTGAAACCTTCAAACAACGTTTCGCCGCATTTCCCGTACGCATCGAAATGCTCAGCCGTTTTCGCAGCGCCGCCGAGCAAAAGAAGATTCTTGCCGACCTCGAAGCGGGCAAAGTCGACGTGGTCATCGGCACGCACCGTTTGCTTTCAAAAGACGTAAAGTTCCAGGACCTCGGCTTGCTTGTCGTGGATGAAGAGCAACGCTTCGGCGTTGCGCACAAAGAGCGCCTCAAAGAGATGCGACAAAACGTTGACGCGCTCGCACTTTCCGCCACACCCATTCCTCGCACGCTCCACATGTCGCTCGTGGGCCTGCGCGATATGTCCTTAATCGAAACTCCGCCGCGCGACCGTCTGGCAATCCAGACCGTCGTTGCTTCGTTCCAGGAAGACTTAGTCCGCCGCGCCATCGAAAACGAGCTAGCCCGCGACGGCCAGGTCTATTTCATCCACAACCGCGTCGAGTCCATCTACTCGCTCGCCACGCTTGTCCAAAAACTCGTGCCAAAGGCCCGAGTAGTGGTCGGCCACGGCCAAATGGGTGAAAAAGAACTCGAAAGCGTCATGCTGAAATTCATTCGCGACGAAGCCGATGTAATGGTCGCCACCACCATCGTCGAAAACGGCCTCGACATCCCCCGCGCCAACACCATCCTCATCAATCGCGCCGACCGCCTGGGCCTCGCCGAACTCTATCAACTCCGCGGCCGCGTCGGCCGTTCCCACCAACGCGCCTACGCTTATCTTCTCGTTCCTCCGGACACGTCACTTTCCGAAATCGCCCGCAAACGCCTCTCGGCCATGAAAGAGTTCAGCGAACTAGGCGCAGGTTTCCGCATCGCCGCTCTCGACCTCGAACTTCGCGGAGCCGGTAACATGCTAGGCCGCCAACAGCACGGCCACATCGAGGCCATCGGCTTCGACATGTACTGCCAAATGCTGGAGCGCGCCGTCTCGAAGCTCAAAGGCGAAGAATCCGTCCCCGAGCTGCGCACCACGCTCAGCCTCGGCCTCGACGTGCGCATCCCAGAAAACTACATCCCCAGCGAAAATCTCCGCCTGCGCACCTACAAACGAATTTCCTCGATTGCTACCGAAGAAGAGAAGCAGGACGTTCGCCGCGAACTGGCCGACCGCTTCGGCGCCCCGCCGGGCACGGTAGAAAACCTTTTGGAGTACGCTGTCCTCAAATCGATGTGTGAGCGCCTGCGCATCTCGGCGGTCGAGCGCCAGGGCAACCGGGTCGCCATCCGCTTTCACGCGGAAACGCCGCTCGACCCCGCGACATTGGTCAAGGTGGTGCGCTCGCGAAAGGGCATTAAACTCGATCCCAGCGGCGTCCTCTGGCTGGAAACGGCTCGGGGCGAGTCGGTCCCGGGGGCTCTGAGAAACGTATTGCTCGGCCTTCAAGGCCAGAGCTAAACTCTATAGGTGAGGAACCACATGCGAAATCTTGCAGTCATTGCGGCGCTCTTCATCGCCTTGCCTCTCGCGGCACAGCAACCTCCGCCGCCGGCCCCGACTCAGAACCCGACGCCCAAGCCGACACTAGAAAAACCAGATGAGGCCTCTGCCGACGCGCCCGACAGCGCTCCCGCCAAGAAGCCCGTACCGGCAAAAAAGCCGGCTGTCGCCGCTGTGTCCCCAACGGAAGGCAAGGTCGTGGAAGAAATCGTCGCCCGGGTCAACAATGAAGTGATCACGCGCTCGGAATTTGAGCATTCCAAAGCCAGCGCCGAGGACGAGTCCAAGCAGGACTGCCAGAACCGCTGCACCCCCGAGCAATTGAAAACGCTCATCGAAGACCGTCAAAAAAATGCCCTCCGAGATCTTATTGATCAGTCTTTGCTCGTGCAACGTGCCAAGGACATGGGAATCAGCGTGGAGCCGGAGGTCATCAAGCAGCTCGACCAAATCCGCATCGAAAACAAACTGCCCAGCATGGAGGCTCTTGAGGAGGCGGTCTCCAAGTCGGGTGTCAACTGGGAAGATTTCAAGAACAACATCCGCAACGGCTTGCTCACCAAGAAAGTTATCGGCAGCGAAGTCGGTTCCCACATCAGCGTTCCCAAGGAAGAAATCCAAAAATATTACGACGAGCACAAACACGAATTTATCCGCCCCGAGCAAGTTGCCCTCCGATCCATCGAGGTCAACACCGCGGGCAAGGATGAGGCGGAAGTCGCGGAATTGAGGAAGAAAGCCGACACCGCCCTAAAGCGCATCCAGGACGGCGAAGACTTCGGCGAAATCGCCAAGCGCTATTCCGACGGTTCCACCGCCAAGCAAGGCGGCTATTTGGGGCAATACAAGCGCGGCGAGCTGTCCAAAGAGCTCGAAGACACCGTCTTCAAGATGAAGAGGAACGACCTCTCGCCGGTGATGGAAACGAAGCAGGGTTTCTTAATCCTGCAAGTCATGGAACATTACGACGAAGGTGAACAAGCTTTGTCTAAAGTGGAACCTGAAATCAACGAGAAGCTCTATGGCGAGCGCATGGAGCCGGCTCTTCGCGAATATCTCAAGACCCTTCGCGAGGAAAGCTACGTGGTCATCAAGCCCGGCTACCAGGACGCCGCCGGCGGCAGCAACTCCGAAATTCAGGAAGTGAGCGCCACCCCCGAGGTCACCAAAACCAAGAAGGGCCACAAGAAGTACTTGCTCTTCGGCAAGCGTGCCGCAGATACAGGCGCCTGATGAAGACGTCGTTCGTCTCTGATCTCGGCACCGAACAAACCATCACCACATACTTTCTCGTTCACGAAAAAGAAATTCGCAACACCCGGACGGGCAAGTCCTATCTCCGTATGGCGCTCGGAGACCGCAGCGGTACCATCGAAGCCGTCATGTGGGATCAATTTGAGGCCTCGGCAAAAGACATCAGCCGCGACGATATCGTGAAGGTCAACGCCCGCGTCGAAATCTACCGCAACAAGCCGCAGCTCACCTTGCAACAGCTCCGCCTCGCCAAGCCCGAAGAAGTCGATTTGGCCGATTTTCTGCCGCACACCAAGGAAGACGTCGGGAAACTCTGGACGCAACTCCTTGAATACGCCAATTCCATCGCCAATCCCTGGCTCAAAAAATTGGTGAACGGAATCATCGCCGACCCCGCCATCGCCGCGCGCTACAAACGCGCTCCGGCCGCCAAAGTCATGCATCATGCTTACCTCGGCGGGCTCCTCGAGCACGTCGTCGGCCTCTGCGGCTTGGCCGAACAGGTCGCTGAGCATTATCCCGAACTGAATGGCGACCTCTTAATGACAGTCGCCATTCTGCACGACGTCGGCAAACTCGACGAACTCTGCTATGACCGCGCCATCGGCTACACCACAGAAGGACAGCTCCTCGGCCACATCATGATGGAAGTCGAAACCGTTTCGAAAGCCATGAATGAGATCGAAGGTTTCCCTGCAAAACTGAAAACGGTCGTCCAACATCTTCTGATCAGCCATCACGGCCAGTACGAATTCGGCTCGCCAAAGTTGCCGATGATCCGCGAAGCTCTGGTGTTCCACTACTTAGACGACATGGATTCCAAAATGGCCGCCGTGCGCGCCGCGCTGGCCGCCGAATCCGGCGAGGAAGAATGGTCCGCCTACAGCGCCGCGCTAGGCCGCAAATTCCTCAGACTCGACGCCTTCCTCAAAAGTCCAACGCAATAAGCCTGCAGGGCTGGACTTGCTGCTCCCGCCGTGCATCCTTCGCAATCGATCGCCAAAGTCGAACCCGTTCAGCGCAGCTTTTTGGCTTCGCTGTGTGCCACCCGGGCCTTCACAATTTTCTTAATAAGCGCGACAGGCAAGAGTTTGTCGATGGGGAACTGTATGGTCCCTTTCGAGGTGGTGAATCCCTTGAGTTCTTTCTTGAACTCATCGATCACCGCGGCCGTGGGAAACAAACTACAGTGACTCGAGAACGCCGCGTACCACACCAAAATTCCATTGTGTTTGATCGCTGGAATCTGATAGCTGATTGTTTCGGTGGCCTCCGCGGGCACGGCCGACCGAATCGTTTCGCGAAGCTTGTCGAAATTGCTGCGAGCGGCTTCCGGTACGCCAGCAAGGTATTCGTCGACACTTTTCACGGCGCGCTTGCTCTTCGCTCCGGGACTACGTTTGCGGGCTTTCGTTTTTTTCATGAACGTCATCCTTCCAGCAGAAAGAGAATCAGCAAACCTGGTAGGGGCGCAGTGCGATCCCGAGGGCAATCGCCAGGAGTCGAGGAGGCCCGCTCTAGATCTCGTTCTTGCGGAAGCGGTCAATCAGGTGATCGCACGCGCGAACAGTGATCGCCATCATGCTGAGGGTCGGGTTCTGGCAAGCCGAGGACACAAAGCTCGCCCCGTCCATCACATACAAATTTTTCACGTCGTGTGCCTGGTTGAACGCATTGAGCACGGATTTCTTCGGATCGTTCCCCATACGCGCCGTCCCCAATTCGTGTATGGCCATGCCCGGCATTTCGACGTTCGCTTGCACGCGGATATCTTTCGCGCCGGCCGCTTCCAGCATTTCCGCAGCGGAAGCGCCGGCATCCTGCATGAGTGCGGCTTCGTTGTCGCCGTGCGTCATGTTAATGTGCAACGCAGGAATCCCCCACGCATCTTTTAAATCGCGGTCGATCTCGATGTAATTGTCCCACCGCGCCAGCGATTCGCCGAAAGCTCCCAGCCCAATCTGGTACTCGCCCTCTTTCACAGCCTTCTTGAGCGATGTTCCGTACCCTTCAGCGCTGAAGTTGAATTGCGCGCCCGCCCCGCCCTGGTAACCATAGCCGCGTATAAACTGGGAATGCTTCTTGCTCGAAGGCGTGTTCCGGAAGCGCGGGATGTAAATCCCGTTTGGCCGAGCAGGCTCATTCGCATTGGGAAGAGTTTTGAAATCCGCCAAACGCCCCGAAGCCCCTGCTCCAACGACGTGATCCATCAAGTAATGCCCCAGCGCGCCGCTCGAATTGGCCAGCCCATTCGGATATTCCCGCGTCGAGGAATTCAGCAAGATGCGCGTCGATTCCAACGCTTGCGCGCAAAGAATCACCGATTTTCCGCGCACCTCTTTCACCTGCCGCGTCAAGCGATCCACGTACGATACTCCGCGCGTCTTGTTTGACTGCGGGTCCATGTCCACATGGCTCACCACGGCGTTGGTGATGAGCGTGCAGTTTCCCGAAGCAATCGCGTCCTTCACAGTCGTAAACGGGCTGCTGAAGTAAGAGAAGGTCATGCACCCGCGCTCGCAAGGCCCGCAGAAGTGACAAGCCAGCCGCCCATTGTGATTTTGCGTCAGCACCGCCGCCCGCCCGATCGTCACCGTGTGCCCGAACTTCGCTTTGACGCGTTCTCTCAGCTGAACTTCTCCACAGCTCATTTTCATCGGCGGCAAAAATTGGCCGTCCGGCAACATCTCATTTCCCTCCGCTGCTCCGCTGATGCCCACATACTTCTCTACAGTGTCGTAATACGGTGCAAGATCGGCATACGAAATCGGCCAGTCGTCGCCATAGCCGTCGCGGCTTGCCGCCTTAAAATCGTTATCGCTCATGCGATAACTCTGCCGCCCCCACACCAGCGACCGCCCGCCAAGGACGCGGAGCCGCTGCCAGGTAAACGGCTTCCCCGGCGGCGTGCTGTACGGATTCTCCAGGTCGTTCACAAACCACTCGTAGTTGTATTCCATGCACGCGTAGCACTGCTTTTGCACCGGCCGCGTCCGCACCACCTCCGGTGAGTGATCGCGGTATTTCAGCTTGTAAGCCGGCATGTGCTCCGTAAACTCTTTCGGACTCACCGCACGGCCCGCTTCGAGCAACGCCACTTTCAACCCTGCCTCGGCGCACTGTTTCGCCGCCCACCCGCCAGTCGCTCCCGATCCCACCACCACCACGTCGTAAGTAGTTTGCAAAGCGTTCTGCGCCGTCTTCGTCATGCCACCGATGTTAGTCATGCCACCTATGCTCGTTATCTTGGTCCCGCTCACTTGTGCTCCCCTTCCGGATGTTCGCAGCCCTGATAAGGCCCGTGCGCAAACGCTCCGTCCCATCCCAATTCTCTCTCGCCAATCTGTGAACTGTAATACGCCGTCATGATGCGCCGCTTCAGCGCCTCAAAGTGAGCGTGACCGGGATCAGCAACGGCACCCGTATCGCCAGCCCATCCGCTCCCGAAACGCGGATACGCCAGCGCGTGCAACAAAAGATCCTGGTCGTCTCGCGACAGATAGCGAAACGCCGCCTTAAATCGCCGTATGCTTTCTCCATCCAAGTATCCCAGCGAGTTTAAGAACGCCCGCTGCGTCTCCGGTGTCTCCGCAGCAAGCACCAGATCAATGTAGCGATTCACCAGCGCTTCCTTCGCGCCGGGAGTGTCCGTCGCCGGAATCATCAAATCGCTTAGCAGAATCAGCGTTTCGTTCTGATGCTCATCCAAAAAAAGCGGCTTCCATCCCGGCGCCGCCAAGTCTTTTGAAGCGTCAACACCGCTCTGCGCAGGCGTCAATTCGGATGGCTGCTGCGCCGCATTTTGGACCCCGCTTTGCGCATTGGCAATAGCGGGGCGCAGCGCCGCCGCCGCACCTGCAAGAACACTCGCTCGTAGCATTTCACGTCGTTTCATGGAAACTCCTCGCGCACTTCCCCTGCCGACAGGAGCCTACGCCATCGCATGCAAATACTCAAAGTCGATCTTGATTGCTTCCATGGCCGGCGTCGTAGTGAATGGCGGCTCCTGCTCAACGTAATACAACTCCACCTCGGTATTTCTTGCCGCAGCGAAAATCGGCTTGTAATCAACATGTCCACGCCCCAACTCCGCCGGCTTCGGACGCACACTTTCGTCCAGTCCCACGGAAGGGCTAGCGGTCGGCTGAAAATCTTTAATATGCAACAACCGGTAGCGCTTTGGATATTTCGTCAGATAGGCCACCGGATCGTGCCCCGCCGCAGCCATCCATCCGCAGTCGAGTTCGAATTTTACGAGCGACGGATCCGTCTCGCGCAGCACCACGTCGTAGCCGATTTCGCCGCCGGCCAACGGTTTGAACTCAAAATTGTGATTGTGATACCCGAATGTCATCCCGGCTTTCTTCGCCTGTTCGCCCATTTCATTGCACCGCGCCGCGATTTTCTTGAAGTCGTCCAGCGTCAGAGCGGCCAGTTGCGCCATGAATCGGTTCATGTCGAACTTGCCCGGCTCCGGAGCTTTAGGCAGCGTTACTGACGAGATCACATACTTCGCACCAATTTCCTTCGCATAGGGCAGTGCTTCCTCCATTCCGCCAAAACCCATGTGCAATGACTGACATCGCAGCCCAGCGTCTTGCAGCGACTTCTTGACGTCGGCCGCCTTGCGCTCCGGCGAAACGCCCGTTTCGACTTCCTTATATCCAATCGCCGCGATCTGGCGAAGCGTCCCGTCGTAGTCCTTATCCAACTCCGCCCCCACGGTGTACAGCTCCAATCCGATAGGCTTGCCCAGCGGATTCGCAAACAGCCCCGTCGGCCTGCCCAACTCGAATGCTGTCGCCACTAACGCCCCGCTGGCGCTGATCAGAAGTTCTCGCCTCGAAGTTCTCACGATAGCCTCTACCTTTCATTCCAGTTGTGCCAGTTCCAGTTCCCCTGCACAACGCGCAGATTGTATCCGACTTTCCCTACTCCCGCCCATCTCACGGCATCTTTCGCTCTGTAATCCCGACCGCAGCTACTGCACCTTTGCCCCGCCCTCCCTCATCTGAGCGCCTACGGCACAACGATGGTACATTTGCACCGTGCGCACATTCGTCGCCGTCATCGCTGTATTCTTTCTTGCGTTGCTGCTTGCACAAGCAGCAGGTGCGCAAACGCACGTTTCCTTTCCCACCGAAGACGGAGGCCTAATCTACGCCGACGTTTACGGTGAAGGTGGCCGAGCCGTCGTGCTAGCTCATGGCGGCCGTTTCAACAAGGAAAGTTGGGAGAAGCAAGCTCGCGCACTGGTCTCCGCAGGATTTCGCGTACTGGCGCTCGACTTCCGCGGCTACGGCAAGTCGCGAGGTCCGGGCGACTCCGACCCGATGGATGCGCCGCTCCACTTGGATGTGCTCGCCGCTGTCCGCTATCTGCGGAGCACCGGCGCCAAGACCGTCTCGGTAGTCGGCGGCAGCATGGGAGCAGGAGCCGCCGGCGACGCCTCGATCGCTTCGCATCCAGGCGAGATTGATCGTCTCGTATTTCTTGGCGGCGCTCCCAACGGCCCCGCCGAAAAACTAAAATCACCCTGCCTGTTTATCGTTGCCCGCGAGGACACCAGCGGCGACGGCCCCCGCCTCCCCGGCATTCAGCTGCAGTATGACAAAGCTCCCCAACCCAAATCCCTGATCATTCTCGAAGGCTCTGCCCACGCCCAATATCTCTTCCAAACCGATCAAGCGGAGCGCGTGATGCGCGAGATCCTCCACTTCCTTTCCGCGAAATGAACTGCTCAGCGCAGACTGAATGGGTAAGGATTACTTGAAGCTGGTCTCCAATCACGGGAGGAGGACGGGGTACTCGGAAGCAATCCACATGCCTGCTTAACACGCAAACCGAACTAATGGATTCTCCAGTGGAACTTCACCGGAACGTGCGACCTGCTTGCTTAAGTACCACTTCCGCGACAGATCGCACGGTGGGACCAGACCTTGAGTCGGGCGAACTGGGATCGTTTGGGCCAGGTTTCGCCGATCTGCTTCCAAATCGCCTCTAACTCCCGTGCTGTTTATTCGTCAAAGCAGGCAGGATCGTGGGAACCAGCCGTGGGCCTAAAACGTTCCTCTGTTAGCCATCGTCTAGGGGCTATTCACGGGACCTGCGAGGGGGATAGATGCTGCGAGACATACGATTTGCGATTCGGATGCTGATGAAACAACCCGGGTTTAGCCTGATTGCGGTGTTGACACTGGCGCTGGGCATCGGGGCAACTGCGGCGGTGTTTAGCTTGATTCAGGGCGTGCTGTTAACGCCGCCTCCTTACAAAAAACCGCAGCAGCTGGTGCTAGTTCCGACCGCGAGAACGGACGGCCAAAAGCAGGAAAGCCCACGCGGCTGGCCCGCCCAACAATGGACGGAATGGCAGAATGAGGCGAAATCGTTTGAAGGAATCGCTGCTTACGGTTGGACGTTCAATTTTCTGATTCGCAACGACGGCAGCCAATCGGCCGAGGGCATGGAAGTGACCAAAGACTATCTCCAGGTCATGGGATTGCAGCCGGTGCTCGGTCGCAGCTTTGAGGACTCGGACATTGGGCCAGGACCCGTAAAGGTGATCCTGTTGGGATACGAGTTCTGGAAGCGCACATTCAACGGCGATCCACAAATCATAGGCAAGACCGTTCGCATCAGCCGGTGGGAAGTGCCGCCGACGGTGATAGGCGTGATGCCGCCCGGGGTACGTTTTCTTCCATCGCCCGGAGCTGCGAAGGAGCCGAACTACAACGTAAACGCGCTGGTGGACTTCTGGATTCCAGTGGCGCCGGACCCGAAATACCTGAAAGATCCATATTGGAACATCGTGGCGCGATTGCGCGATGGGATGACGCTTCCACAAGCACAAGGAGAACTAACGGTACTCACTGCTAGAGAAGCGCAAGCGGAGCATGCTTTTGAAGGGATCACGCCGCAGGTGGAATCGTTAACAAGCGAAATGAATCTCGACGGGCGAAGGATCCTGTTTCCGCTACTGGGCGCGGCGGCGCTGGTTCTGTTGATCGGTTGCGGCAACGCTGCTGCACTGCTGCTAGTGCGTGGGTTGCAGCGGCAGCAGGAATACGCCGTGCGGAGCGCGATGGGCATGGGAAGGATCGCACTTTTGCGGCAGGTTTCGACAGAGAGTCTGTTATTGGCGCTGCTGGGTGGGGCGTTCGGAGTGGGGCTGGCGTTCGGCGTGGTGAAGGTGTTCAAGCTGATTGCTGGACATGCGATTCCGCGGTTGGACAGCGTGACGGCGGGATGGGCGGTGCTGGCATGGGGATTGGGTGCGGCGGTGGTGGCCGCGCTTTTCGCAGGAGTTTTTCCGGCGCTGCGAGCTTTCCGTTTGGATCCGATGGAGGTGCTCAAGAACGCCGGACCCAAAGGAACTGCGGGACTTGGGGAACGACGGATTCTGCGCGGAGTTACAACGGTCCAAACGGCGCTCACACTGGCGCTCCTTGTAGGGGCCGGACTATTGATTCGGACGATGATCAATATTGCGAAAGTCCCGCCTGGCTATAGCACGGGACACATCCTAACGATGAGTGTTACGGAGGTGCGGAGCTATTCAGAGTGGGCCAGTTTTCACCGGCACGCGTTGGAGCGGGTTTCGACTATTCCCGGCGTGCAATACGCGGCTTTCGCATGGGGAGTGCCGCTTACCGGGAACAATTGGCCGGCGACTATGGAAATCGAAGGGCAGCCTCCGGCCACCAAGGAGAGCGAGAAGACTGCGCTGCCGATGCGCGCCGTCACCGAGGACTATTTCAAGCTGATGGGCGTGGGCATGCTCCTCGGGCGAGAGTTTCGTTCGACCGATGAGGGCAAGGAGGCAACCGTAGCGATCGTCAACCAGGCATTTGCGGATCGCTACTTTCCGCATGCCGATGCCATCGGACGCAAGATTTGGATGCAAGGGCGCGACAAGCCAGCTATGGAAATCGTCGGCCAGGTCGCCAATGGCCGCACCGACGATTTGACGCAAGAAGCCTCGCCCGAAATTTTTCTGTCCTTGTGGCAGGCCACGGCGTTTTCGAAACATCTCGTGATCCGCACAACAGCGGACCCGCGCGCGGTTCTGGTTGCGGTGGAACGGGAGTTGCGCGCCGTCGATCCAACCGCGGCCATCGAAAATCCGAAGACGTTGGAACAGATTCGCGATGATTCGCTGGCTTCGCGAACGTTTGCGATGCAGTTGCTCGTTGGGTTTTCGGTTGTGGGCAGCGTGCTGACGCTAGTCGGAATTTACGGCGTACTTTCGCTTTCGGTGGCCTCAAGGCGACGGGAGCTGGCGATTCGCAGCGCGGTCGGTGCTGAACAAAAAGACATCCGGAATTTGATCTTCGGCGAGGGATTTCGATTGATTGCCAGCGGCGTACTCGCGGGAGTGGCGTTGGCGATTGTATTGTCGCGTGTGCTGAGGACTTTTCTATTTGAAGTGCAGCCTAGCGACCCGGCAACGTTAATCGTTGTGGGAGTGTTGTTCGTGGGAGTGGCGCTGCTGGCGTGCTGGGTGCCGGTGCGTCGTGCCGCGAAGGTTGATCCGCTAGAAGCGTTACGCTACGAGTGAATTGGGCGTGTGGAACCTACTCAAGACGCGGAAACGATTTTGATTTTCTCTCTTTTTTCTGGGTGACCCGCCGTTCCTGGTTTGCTTCTCGAAAAGGCCGACCATCCATCTCATAACCACCTCGAAGCTGCTTCCCGGAAAGCCAAGACGGCTAACTCTGCATCTTACGTTAAGGCGCCTACTGCATGGTCGGTTTCTTGCGCTTCTTCGCGTTTGCGAGAAGAGAAAGATCGATCAACCAAGCACGGGCCAGTCCGCTCTTGTCTTGCCAGAGTGTCCGGCATCGGCCTAGACTGGACTAGACCATGAGCGAGCGCATGCTTCCAGCTTCTTTCCAAATCCGCGACCTGACCATCCGCCCCGCCGCGGTGCTTGCCCCCATGGCTGGCGTGACGGACACGCTTTTCCGTCGCGTCATTCGCGGCCTCGGCAGTTGCGGTTTGTTGATGACGGAGTTCACCAGCTCCGAAGGCATCACGCGCAGCGCCGCCAAAACGCTTCGCTACCTTTATTTTCAGGAAGATGAGCATCCCATCACTGCGCAACTCTTCGGCGCGAACCCTGTCGTCATGGCCGAAGCTGCCCGCATGGTCGAGGAACTCGGCTACGACGCCGTGGACATCAATCTCGGCTGCCCCGCCAAGAAAGTCGTAAAGTGTGGTGGCTCCGGCCTGCTGCGCGATCTTCCGCTCCTTGGCGAAATTTTCCGAACCGTTCGTGCTGCCGTTTGCATCCCACTTACGATCAAGCTCCGCGCGGGATGGGACGACAAATCCATCGTCGCGGTCGAGGTCGCTAAGATGGCCGAAGACATGGGGATCGAAGGCGTCGCTGTCCATCCGCGTACGCGCCTCCAAGGGTACGCCGGCGCCGCCGACTGGAGCATCATTGCGGCCGTGAAGCAGGCCGTGAATATTCCCGTCATCGGGAATGGCGACATCAACACGCCCGAAGACGCCGAGCGCATGGTCCGCGAAACCGGTTGCGACGCTGTGATGATCGGCCGCGCCGCCGCCACGAATCCCTGGATATTCCGCCAAATGCAGCAATACGCGGCGAGTGGCCGATACGACACACCGACCGAAGCCGAGCGCCATCAGTTACTTTCTGGCTACTATAGGCAAATTAATGCAGCCAACCTGCCCGACGGTATTGGCAAAATGAAGCAGTTCGCTTGCTGGTTTACTCATGGCGTGGGGAACGGCAGCGAGCTTCGTCGAATCGTACATGCGGCGCGAACGCCCAGCGAGGTTGTCGAGAAGGTCGAATCCTTCTTCGAGAGCCGAGCTGCCGCGGGAGTCAGCCGTTTGTCGGCGGCACAAAATGTCAGCCGCTCAACGTCTGCCGAAATGAACAACCGCTCTGTGGCCGAAGACCCAGGCCGCATGGCGAACGCCAGAAAAGAGGACCCAGCCCATGGTCCACTTGACGCAGACCCCGCAGACCGCCTCGAAGCAACGCTCGGAGCGTAGAATCGCCGTCCGGCTCCCCCTGAAAGTACGGGGACGCGACAGCCGCGGCGTTATGTTTGAAGAAGAAACTTCCAGCGAAAATCTATGCCGCAGCGGCGCCGCGTTCGTCACGCGTTTCGACGTCGCCATCGGCTCCGACCTCGAAATCCGCATCCCGTTTTCGCATTACGCGTCGCGCCGCACGGAAGCCGACTTCTCTACATCTGGGCGCGTAGTCCACGTCATCGACGCTCCCACGCAAGGAGAGCGACTGGTCGGCGTACAATTCACTGGCCCGCGCTTCCAACGTGTTTTCCGTCCGGAAAACGCCGCCTAAAGATCTTTGACTGTGCAAGGCAGCGAAAATTTGGTTATTCCGCTCACGGCGCGGCGCAGACAAAATTTGCCGCATCGTTCGTGTCGCCGCTGCCTTTGTATTTCGCGACCTGAGGATACGCGCAGAGCGGCCGAGTCATCTTCACCGCTGCCGCGCCGCCTTGACCAGCCTGCTTCGTTGCGATGACCGTGGACGGCGCCGCGCCCTTTTCGACCCATTGTTCTAGCGCCATATAGATGTTGTGCTGCGGATCGTTCGAAGTGCTGAGTCCCATCTGGCCAAAATTATCGGGGCCGGGACCGCCGCCACAATGCTGCATGCCCGGCACCATGAACAAGCGCATAAAAGAAACGGCTTCCTGCTTGCCCATCTCGTTTTCGACGCTCTCGTAATAATTAATCGAGTTCAGCGCGGAAATTGCGGCGTCGTTCCAGCCGTGGTAAATGATTAATTTTCCGCCGTGCGATTCGAATGGTTTCAGGTTTGTGTCCGTCGCGTTTAGCACACTTGCAAATTTTTGGTCCGCCGCGGCGACCGCCTCGTCCAGATTGGCCTTTTTGTAGTCCCAGTTGGCCTTGTCATAGACCATGTCGGAGAAGAATCCGCCGCCGAACGCAAACAGCAAGCTCTTTCCCGGCGCTTGCCCTGTAATCCACAGAGGCCAGCCTCCTTGCCCATCCTCGCCTCCCGGCAAGAATCCAGGAAAAAGTACTTTTCCTTTCGAATCGTGCGCGCCTTCATATAATTTCTTCAGCGCGGTGACTTGCGGCTGGGTGAGGCACGAATCCGAATCGGCTGCTTTGCAAAGCAGCGCCGCCGGATCGAAGTGACACTGTCTCGGATCATTCAGCACGCCGTCGGTCACGCCATCCATAGCGTCGCACGCCTCGTTCACGGCCTTTGCAATCGTGGGGATCTTGCTCGTCGGGATATAGCTGGCTGGATCGAGCGTCGTGGTTTGCGCATCGTACAGAGCGCTCAACAGCAAGTGAGTCCAGTAATTCGCGGGAGCGCCGGCAAGGATGCCGTCGTAATCTTCGGGATAGCGCTGCGCTTCCATCAGAGCTTGCCGGCCTCCATTCGAACAATTCGCAAAATAGGAATGCTGGGCAGCGTCGCCGTAGAAAGCCTTGGTCGTGGCTTTGCCGATGACCGTCATTTCGTGAATGGCGCGGTACGCGAAGTCGATGATCTTCTCCGGATGGCCCAGTGCCCAAGTCGCGTTGGTCCCTTCAGCGGCGTGGCCAGTGTCAGTGGCCGCCGACGCGTAACCTTGAGCAACCGCCAGTCCCAGCGTGCGGTAATCAATTTCGCCGGCGAAGCCACCGTTGCCCTGGCCGCGAAACTTTCCGTTCCATCCGGTCGTCGGTAGCCACACTTCGATTTTGATGTCGGAATCCGGGCTCGGCTTGTCTTCGGCGATCACTCTGCAAAACGCCGGAAGCCGCTTGTAAAAAGAAGGATCGCCCGCCAGCCACGGAGCCGTGTTCGCCGGCGGCGCGAACGCTCCCGCCGCAACCGTTTGCGCCGATGTAATCCTTGTATTCGGCAAAGAAAGTTGTGCTAGTTGGTCGCAACTCTGTCCTGCGCCCCGCGCGCCCGGCACAATCGCTCCACTCACCGCCATCAACGCCACTACCGCGAATTTGTTCACGGAAAGCTCCTCCGCCTTATAGATCTCGGCCGATGTGTTTCAAGTCCACCAGTATTGCAGGACTGTAATAGCTTCGAATGACGGTGTTACAAGCAATTCTGCCTGTGCGCAGCTTCGCGAGCACGCCAAAAACTCCACAGGCAGGAGTGCCTGTGCTACCGAGAACGCAAGCACATCCTAGCCGAAACTCGTGCTCCCGCCAAACCGCACCGGTACGCCTTTCAATGAGCATGCGGGGTAGGCGCCTTCATCAATTCCACAAACATCTTATTAAATCTTGGGAGATCCAAATCCATCTGGATTTCGACCAGTTGTGCGCCAAGCTTCGGGTTGTCTTTGTCTACCCACGTCAGTGTGTTTCCGTAGGCCGCACCGTGGTCGATATCGACGCTCATATAGCGGGTGACCTTTTTGGTGATGAGGGTTGGGTCAATCCACGCGGCAGCCGCCAGTTCATCCCACATATAGGAACCGCCCTGGTCTGCCAGAAAATATTTCACGACGTATTGCGCTGCGCCACTGTTGCTCTTCCCGATTTCGGCAACCATTCCGTCCGTGATTCTGGTTTTGACGGAGATGTCCACCGGCGTGCAGACGATCTTCTTCCACGGCGCCTCTAACACGCTCTTCGCGGCCTCTGGATCGAACCAGAAATTAAATTCGTGGCGTGGACTGCTGATGAACTCTGGATCATCTGTCTGCGGGCTCAAGCTTCCGCCCATAAAGACCAGGCCTTGGGCGAGTTCGGCAAAATGTGGGTCGATGGCGTTGGCGAGCGCCAGGTTCGTCATAGGGCCGCCTTCGTAGATCGTCACTTCATGCGGATATTTGTGGACCATGCGGATCAGAAAGTGAGCGGCGTCCTCATCGGCCGGCCGGGTAGTGGGCTGCCCTTCAGGCAGCGTCGGAATTACGTCATGTTCGTGCCACCAGCGATCATCCCAGGCGCCGGCAAAGGCGACTTTTCCATACCTTGCCTGCCACAAAAGGGCTTCGTTACGGCGATGCACGAGCGGAAATACGGCCCCGGGCACGACCGGAATATCGGTGCGACCAATGAGCTCCAGCAATCGCAGAGTATGCGCGACCTCTTCGTCGCGCCATTGGTTTCCGCTGACTACGGTTATGCCCAGCACTTCCACGTGGGGAGATTGAATTAAGGTCAACAGCGTTTGCATGTTGCTGCCGCCGAGCCCCGAACAGTCCTGATTGATGACAACTTTTCTAGGTTGCTGCGCGAATGCTGGGCTGCTGGCAATCAGCAATAGTGGAACAAATAACCGTAGTCTTAAATTCCTCATCACAAGCCTCTTCTGGTGTCCGTAGTTTCGAAACAACCTAACTATTCGCCTTACAGCGATTTGCGTCATTTCAACGCATCCGACCCCCATTAGACGCTAAACCGAAGGTCGATACTTGAACCCACTGCAACCTTTATCCCATTGAGCAGCGGGAATTCGCAACCTTCGGAGTGCAAAGCAACAGAGAGAAGAATCGATTCGCTGGTCAGCTCAAATCAAAATACACGGAATACCTGTTCAGGACACAGTAAAAAACGCGTTCCAATTTTCGATCCGACTTGCCCGGAGTTCTCCGATGAGCTGGAACGACATACGTTTCCTGCGGTACGATTGGTCCACTTTGCCCGGGGCGGAAAAATGGGAGGCAGCATGGAGACGCTTCTTCAGGACTTGCGCTACGGGCTTCGAATGCTGGCGAAGTCGCCGGGATTCACGGCGATTGCGATTTTGACGCTCGCGCTGGGTATTGGCGCGAATACGGCGCTGTTTACCGTGGTCAACGGCGTGTTGCTCAATCCGCTGGCATACCCGCACTCCGGCCAGCTTGTCGCGCTCTATGGAAAGAGTGCCGGCTTCGATCAAGCGCCGATTTCTTACCTGAATTTCCTAGATTGGCAGCGCGACACGCAAACGTTTTCATCGATGGCCATCTACCGCAACCAGGATTACAACTTTACAGGAATGGGGGAAGCGGAACGCCTCAGCGGTTACATGGCTTCCGCGGACTTTTTTTCGACGCTTGGCACGGTACCCATTCTTGGCCGCAGCTTCCGCCCCGATGACGATCGTCCGGGCGCCGCGCCGGTCGTGATTCTGGGCGGAGGATTCTGGAAACGCAAATTCGGCTCTTCGTTCGAAATCATCGGGAAATCGATCGCGCTGAATGGCACGTCCTACACGATTGTGGGCGTGATTCCGGCGGGCTTCACTTTCTATGGTCACGACCGGGATGTCTACACTCCTATCGGCCAGTGGACGGATGCCAATTTTCGCGACCGCCGCGTCGACGTGAGCTCGCACGGAGTGGGGCGCCTGAAGCCTGGCGTAACGCTTTCGCAGGCTAAAGCGGATATGGACGGCATTGCACAAAATCTCGCTGCGGCGTACCCGGAGGCCGATAAGGCAGTAGGCATCACACTTGTTTCCCTGAAGGAAGACATCGTTGGTAACGTGCAGCCATTCCTGATCGTGCTTCTCGCGGCTGTTGGTTTCTTGCTGCTGATTGCCTGCGCGAATGTTGCCAATCTTTTGCTGGCGCGGGCGATGGGGCGCTCGCGCGAGTTTGCGATTCGCGCAGCGCTTGGCGCGAGCCAGGGGCGCGTTATCCGCCATCTGCTTACGGAGAGTATTCTGCTCGCGGGTTTGGGCGGAGCGATGGGACTCTTGCTCGCTTTTTGGGGCACCAAAGCGGTGCTAGCCACTTTGCCTGGCGCATTGCCGCGTGCCAACGAAGTTTCGTTGGATTCACGCGTTCTGCTCTTTACGCTGGCGCTGTCACTCTTTGCAGGCATTATTTTTGGACTCGCGCCCGCGCTGAAAACCTCCCGCGTGAATTTGGAGGAGATCCTCAAGGAGAGCGGACGCGGATTGAGCGGCGCGCGCCAACGGCTACAAGGAGTTTTCGTTGCCGTCGAAGTAGCCATGGCTTTGGTTCTGCTCGTCGGCGCGGGGCTGATGGTGCGCAGTCTCGCGGCGCTTTGGCGCGTGAATCCCGGCTTCAATCCCAGTCACGCCATCACTTTTAGTTTGTCTTTGCCGGCTGGCCCTACGACCAACTCCGCCGAAACGCGCGCGCGCCTGCGCCACTTCGACGACAAGATGCACAGTATTCCCGGCGTGCAAGCCGTTTCCGTAACGCTCGGCTCTCGCCCGATGATCCACAATTCCGCTTTGCCTTTTTGGATTGAGGGGCAGCCGAAGCCCGCCAACTTCCAAGACATGCCACAGGCGATGTTTTATCTCGTGGAAAGCGGATTCCAACAGGCTATGGGAGTCACGCTCGAGCGCGGCCGCTTCATCACGGCGCAGGACGACGAGCACGCGCCGGTGGTCGTGGACATCGACGACATTTTCGCGCGTACCTATTTTCCGCACGAAAATCCCGTCGGCAAGCGCATCCATATCGCGGGCTTCGACGTGCTGGCTGAAATCGTCGGCGTGGTCGGCCACGTAAAGCAGTGGGGGCTAGACGCCGATGCGAAATCGGCCATCGAGGCACAGTTCGATTATTCGTTCATGCAGCTTCCGGAGAAGCTGATGCCGCTCGCGGCGGACGCTGTGGCCGTGGTACTACGCACCAAAAGCGATCCGGCTGCTGTAATGGGCGCCGTTCGCCGCGCGGTTGCGGAAATCGATTCTCGCGAAGTGGTCTACAACGTCCAAACCATGAACGAAGTCGTCTCCAATTCGTTTGCCGCGCGGAAGCTTTCGATGATTCTACTTGCCGTTTTCGCGGCGCTCGCGCTGGTGCTAGCGTGCGTGGGAATCTACGGCGTGATTTCGTATCTGGTCGGCCAGCGCACTCACGAGATTGGAGTGCGCATGGCCCTGGGCGCGCAAGGCAGCGATGTGTTGCGCCTGGTGATCGGGCACGGGGCGAGGATGGCGCTGATTGGCGTGGCGATCGGCATCGGCGCCGCGCTGGGACTGACGCGTCTCATGGCCAACCAGCTTTTCGGCGTCAGTGCGCATGACCCGCTGACGTTTGCCGGCGTCGGCATACTATTGATGATTGTGGCCGTTTCGGCGTGTTACATTCCTGCGCGGCGCGCCATGCGCGTCGACCCCATCATCGCTCTGCGATACGAATAATATTTCCCAAACTGACTGCGGCTCGAGAATCGCCGCCGCATTCAAGGAAGGCCGCGGCTACGGTACGATGAGCGGTTTGTCTTTTGGCATCGCGTCGAGCGTGGCTTTGTCCAGGTTCAAATGCGCTGCAACCAGTTCTGGCGGCGTGTGCGATAGCCATTCGGACAGCGCCAGGTCCTGGTAGTAGCTGCTCTTGAACATTTCCAGGAATTTCAAGTCGGTGGTGCCGGTGTTCTCAACGTAATGCGGCAGCGTTTTTTGGATGTAGCCGACGTCGCCCATTTCGAAGTCCATCGTTCTGGCGCGTGCGCCTGTCGCGAATACTGTCATGCGAGCCTTGCCACTGATGTAGAACTGCCATTCGTCCGCGTTCGGATGCCAGTGCAATTCGCGCATGCCGCCGGGCTTCACGGTGACAATGGCCGCGGCGACCGTCGTCGAAATCTTGAAGCTGCTAGAATCGATCACGCGCACTTCACCATTCTTTAGTTTGGTGGGCGCGGGGTGCTGCGTCGTTCGAAACGCAAAATCAATGGGCGACGGGCCCAACGCTCCGGCCGCAATCCTTTGATCATCCGTGAGCGGCCCCGGAATCTCGGCCTGGAAAATAAACTTTTCTCGCTTGGGCATCTTTGCCAAAGCGGCCTGCGCGACGCCAAGATTTTTCGCGACCACGTCGGAGGGCGTGTGCGCCATCCAGTCGGTCAGCAGCACCGTTTCATATTCGGAAAAGTTGCCGTCGTCGAATACCAGCATAAACTCCGCACCGTCGGGCGCCAGCCCCTGAATGGAATGCGGAATGCCGGGAGGGAAGTACCACAGATCGCCGTCTTTCACGTCGGTCACGAAACTTTTGCCGTCGCCGTCGATGCAGGTGATTCGCGCGCCGCCATAGAGCATGTAGGCCCACTCCGCGGCGGTGTGCCAGTGCAGCTCGCGCACGCCGCCGGCGGTCAGGCGCATGTCCACGCCAGCGAGCGACTTGGAAACGGCCAGCTCGCGCACCGTGACTTCGCGAGACCATCCGCCTTGCTGAAAGCGCTTGTGTGCGAACGAGAAGGGATATTTGAAGGTTTGCACTCCGCCTGCGTCGGTTGGGAGGGGATGGTTCGAATCAGGGTTCGCCGCGTCAACCGCAACGTTTGTCGGGCCCGGATCGCTTGCGCTTCTGTCGCCCTTGGGAATCTGCGCCGAAGTCTGCTCCTGCCCCTCGGCGCGGTCTGGCCCAAGCACACTGGCCGCCGCGAGAGCTGCCGAGCTTACTCCCAAGAATCCGCGTCTGCTCCATAGGTCTTTTTCAGTTTCGTGAGCCATGCTCCTCACCTTCGACAAGTTTGGCCGGGCTCCCGTCAACCCTTCCCAGCCCGGCTACCCTACACCCAACCGCAACGGGCCGCAACGCGAGCGGTCCGGTTTGACGCACCTGACCCCCATTGCTATATTCCCGCGTGAATTCTGATGCTGCGAAATTGAAAATCGACCTATCCGTTCAGGAACGAAATTCATGCCGTCCATCACCAGAAGACTTGCCATAAAGCGCGTTCTATCTGCCTCGGCCTTGGCCATGCCGTTTTCCGGCGCCCACTCGCTCGCTTGGGTTTTGCCGGAGGACGAAATCTCTCCATCGGAGCGCCAGCGGATGGCCGATGTCGCCGCTGCTTTCATGCGCAAGTTCGACGTGCCGGGCCTCTCCGTCGCCATCGCTCGTGAGGGCCGTTTGGTCTATGAGAATGGCTTTGGGGAGTCAGACCGTCAGGCTCGCGAGCGGCTAACCGTCTCAAACCTCTTCCGCATTGCCAGTGTCACCAAGCCCATCACCTCGACGGCTATCTTCACGCTGATCGAGCGTGGAAAACTTCGCCAGCACGACAAAGTTTTTGGCCAGGGCGCGATTCTCGGCACAAAATTCGGCAAAGTTCCGTATAGAAGATGGGTCGACGAAATCACTATCGATCATCTGCTTACGCACACCTGCGGTGGCTGGGACAACTCAAGCGACGATCCCATGTTTGAGAATCTGGGGATGGACCATGCGCAGCTCATCTCTTGGACGCTCAATACCAAGCCGCTCAAAAATCCTCCAGGCTCGCAGTACGCGTACTCGAACTTCGGGTACTGCGTTCTAGGCCGCGTGATTGAGCAGATCAGTGGCCGCCCCTACCGCGATTTCGTTCACGAAGAGATTCTTGGCCGATGCGGTGTTCGCGATATGCGTATTTCCGGCAACACTCTGAAGCAGCGTTTCCCAGAGGAAGTGATCTATTACGGTCAGATGGGCGAGAATCCGTACGACATGAACGTAACGCGGATGGACTCACATGGGGGTTGGCTGGCGACTCCGAAAGACCTGGTGCTTTTCTTGAATCACGTCGACGGCTTCAAATCCACGCCAAATATTCTCAAGCCCGAGACGATTAAACGGATGACCACGCCGAATCCGGTCAACTCCGGCTACGCGCGGGGATGGGCCGTCAACTCTGCAAATAATTGGTGGCACAACGGCAGTCTTCCTGGAACAACGACCATCATGGTGCGCACTGCTTCCGGCTTTTGCTGGGCCGCGCTTACGAACACTCGCACGACGGGCCAGCCAGACATCGGGCTCGCGCTCGACAACATGGTTTGGGACATGGCGCACAAAGTCAGCGCCTGGAAGCCTTGAGGATTCTCATCTGCAGATGACGGTTCACCATCTGTTACAGGTCCGTGTTTTCCGGTTTTTGCGCGACGACCAATTTGTCGTAGGCTTCGCGGCGCGTCAGGCCGCGTTCTTTGGCGGCGAGTTTGAGTGCTTCTTTGCGGTCAAGTTTCGCTTGGTGGATGAGTTCTTCGACGCGCTCGGCCAGACTCTGCATCGAGTTGGCGGGAGTTCGGGCGTCGGCAGGATCTTCGGCGCCGATAAGCACAGTGATTTCGCCTTTGGCGGGGCGGTCTTTGAGGGAGGCAAACAGTTCAGAGAGTTTGCCGCGGCGAAATTCTTCGTGGAGCTTGGTGACTTCGCGGGCGATGCAGGCGGTGCGGTTGCCGAGGACTTCGCGGGCGTCGGCGACGCACTCGGCGATGCGGTGCGGCGCTTCGTAAAGAATGATGGTGCGATCTTCGATGCGCAGGCGTTCGAGGGCGCGGCGGCGTTCGCCGCTGCGGGCGGGGAGGAAGCCGACGAAGAGGAATTCTTCGTTGGGCAGGCCGCTCGCGGCGAGCGAGGCAAGAAGCGCGGATGGCCCGGGGATCGGCACGACGGGAACGTGATGGCGCAGACAGAGAGTGACCAAGCGGTGGCCCGGATCGGAAACGAGCGGCATGCCGGCGTCGCTGACGAGAGCGATTTTCGCGCCCTGTTCGAGGGAGATTAGGAGCTCGGGGGCGCGTGTCATTTCGTTGTGCTCGTGGTAGCTGATGAGGGGCTTGTGAATCTCGTAGTGGCTGAGCAGTTTTTGCGTGTGGCGGGTGTCTTCGCAGGCGATCTGGTCGACTTCTTTGAGTATGCGCAGGGCGCGCAGGGTCATGTCTTCGAGATTGCCGATGGGAGTTCCGACGAGGTACAGGCAGCCCAGTGCAGTTTTCGTGTCGGCCGCCGTGGCTCCGCTCATGCATCTGAGTCTAGCACGCGCTGCGGAGACAAATTGTGCCGCATGCTATACTTTTTTGTTTGGAGATAGAGCGGAGGGAATAGCTGTGCCACTGTATGAATATGAGTGCCTGAAGTGCGGGCGCCACACGGACAAAATCGAGCCGGTTGCCGGTCCGCACCTGAAGAAGTGTCCGCACTGCGGCGGGAAAGTGGAGTCGGTGATCACCGCGCCGGCTATTAAATTCAAAGGCTCGGGTTGGTACGTCACGGACTACGCGGGAAAATCCGCCGACGGGGGAAGCAAAGAGAGCAAGCCCGCGGCGGAAGGTAAAGACGGTGGCAGCAAGGACGCTGGCGCGAAAGATTCGAAAGATGGGGGAAGCAAGGAGTCCGGCGGCACGGATTCGGCGTCGAAAGAAACCAGTTCCAATGAAAGCTCCTCGAAAGAAAAGAGGCCCGCGAAGAAAAAGTAAGCCCAGCGAGGAAACGCATGGCTGAAACACCACAACCAACGAACTCCATACGCAAAGTTCGCAAGGCCGTTCTTCCTGCGGCGGGACTTGGCACGCGCTTTTTGCCCGCGACCAAAGCGCAACCCAAAGAGATGCTGACGGTTGTGGATAAACCGCAGATTCAGTACGTGGTGGAAGAGTGTGTCGCCTCGGGAATCGAACACATCATCATCGTGACAGGGAAGGGAAAAAACTCGATTGAAGATCACTTCGACCATGCGCCGATGCTGGAGCGCTACTTGGAGGAAAAAGGGAAGAAGGATCAAGCGGCAATGGTTCGGCGAATCAGCGACATGGTGCAGGTAAGTTACACGCGGCAAAAAGAGCCGCTCGGCCTCGGACACGCCGTGTTGATGGCAAAAGATCTTGTGGGCGACGAACCTTTCGCGGTTTTGCTGGGAGACGTGCTGATTCCTGGAGAGAATCCTGCGACGAAGCAACTCATCGAAGTGTATGCGGCGACAGGCGTTGGAGCGATTGCAGTAGAAGAAGTGCCGCGGGAGAAAACGGATCTGTATGGCATCGTCGATGGAGAGCCCGCTCCACAGCCGCCGTTTGGCGCGCGGCTTTTGAGGATTCGCGATCTTGTGGAAAAACCAAAACCGGAGAAAGCTCCATCCAACCTGGCGATCACAGGGCGGTATGTTCTGCCGCCGCAGATTTTCGATTGCCTGGAGCGCACCAAACCGGGAGCAGGGAATGAAATCCAGTTAACCGACGCGCTTCGCATCCTGGCGCAGGAGCAGGGTCTCTGGGCTTACATTTATGAAGGCATATCGTACGATGCGGGGGACAAACTCGGATTTTTGAAAGCGACCGTCGAAATCGCTTTGCAGAACGCGGAGTTGGGCCGCCCCTTCCGCGAATACTTGAAAAATCTGAAACTTTAGTTTCGTGCGGTGAGTGACTGAAAATGACACGCATTTTGGGGATTGAATCGTCTTGCGATGAGACGGCGGCGGCGGTGGTAGCCGACGGGCGCGAGATCTTGTCCAGCGTCGTGGCGTCGCAGATCGATATCCATCGGAAATATGGCGGCGTGGTGCCGGAACTGGCGTCGCGGGAGCACTTGCGGCAAATCGTGCCTGTGGTGCGTGAGGCGCTTGCGCAAGCGGGGATGCAACTTGCGGATGTTGATGCCATTGGCGTGACGCAGGGGCCGGGGCTTGTGGGGGCGTTGCTGGTGGGGATTACGTATGGAAAGACTTTGGCGGCGGCTCTGGGGAAGCCGCTCGTGCCGGTGAATCATTTGGCGGGGCATGTGCACGCGGTTTTTTTGGAGGCGCATAAGGCAGGGCGAGTCGCGAAATTGCCCGCGGTCTGCTTGATTGTTTCGGGCGGGCACACGGTTTTGTATGAAGTGAGGGCAGAGGATTCGACCGGGTCAGATTCCAGCCAACTCTTGCGATATCGAAAAATTGGTCAGACGCGCGACGATGCGGCAGGGGAAGCCTATGACAAAGTCGCGAAGCTGCTGGGGCTGGGCTATCCGGGAGGGCCGATTCTGGATCGGTTGGCGGCGGTTTCGAATGGAGCGCCTGCGCCTGTGAGATTTGGTCCGACGAAGACGCGGGGGAATCCGCTCGATTTTAGTTTCAGCGGGTTGAAGACGGCGGTTTTGTATCACGTCCGCGAACATCCGGAATATTCCGGGGAGATTCGAACGCGGGAAGAAGCTTTGCTGCGCGGAGAACGGAAGTTTGAACAGTTGCTGCCGCTGTGCTCGCCGCAGACGCTGGCACTGGTTCGGGAGTTTCAAAACGCAGTTGTACGGGATTTGGTTGAGCGCACGATGATGGCCGCGGAAGAGTTGTCAGTGGAAAGCGTGCTGGTCTCCGGGGGAGTGGCGGCGAACAGCCAGTTGCGGGCGACGTTTGAAGAACGGTCGAAGAGCAAGGGCATTGAAGTGTTTTTCCCAAGCCGGGCGCTCTCGACAGACAACGCCGCGATGATCGCCGCCGCAGCGTACGAGCGTTTTCGCGCAGGCGTTTTTGCGGACGTCAGCCTCAACGCAGATCCGAGCTTGGTTCTGGAGTGAGGTTTTGCCGGATGAGAACTTGAGCTCTGTTTGCGGATAGCGCTCGCTTTGCGAGCTTTATGGTAGGATGCGGGTGCGTTCGGGACGCATCCAGTCCGCGGAAAGGGTAGAAGCCCACCTGTTTCAAATCGAGTTTTGCGAACCTTCTTTCGGCCCGATGTGCGGACTGCGGGCGATTTGATGAAAGGAGGTCGCTATGTCGACCCATTCCGGGGACGCCCCGCGTCCGCTTCCTGAACGCCCCAATCTCCGCCACTTGAAGGACCAAGCCAAGGATTTGCTGAAAGCCGGTGAGGCTGGATCGCTCACTGAGGCGCAGTTTGAAATCGCGCGGCTTTATGGTTTTGCGAGCTGGCCGAAGTTGAAGGAGTACGTGGATTCGCTCGAGGAGATTGGGCGGCTTAAACTCGCCATCGATACAAATGATCTGGAACGGGTCAAGAGCATGATGACCCGCAATCCTGAATTGCATCGAGCCCCGCTTGGATATAACAAAGATGGGCCGCTCACATGGGTCGCTGAGTGCCGGATACCGTGGGAAGCGCCTGGCCCCACCCGACTGGCGATGGCGGAGTGGATGATCGAAAACGGGTCGGATGTGCATCAGGGCGGCGACGGGCCGTTGATGAGAGCGGCCCTATTTGGGCACCGCATTCCGATGATGGAATTGCTTGTCTCGCACGGAGCGAACGTGAATGCGGAGTGGAACGGATACTTCCCGATACTTTTCGCGCCGTGCGAGACGGTGGAACCAGCGCCGATCAAATGGCTGCTCAAACACGGGGCCAATCCGAATTGCGCCAAAGCCGAGCGAAAGTATCCGGGGACGGCGCTGGACTATGTCATCGGCACATATGGGCGTTCGGCGGAGCTCGGCGAGTGCATGGACCTCCTCATCCAGGCGGGCGGCATCACGAAGTACAAGGTGCCTCCCGTGCTGGACTTGCTCCGTGGGCGCCTTGATCTTCTAACGGAACACCTTGATGCGGACCCCAACCTGGTGCATCAACGATTCCCTGAGCTGGACTTCGGAAGTACAGGGGCGCGACTCCTCAAGTTGCGGGGAGCGACGCTACTGCACGTGGCTGCGGAGTACGGCAACGTGCAGGCTGCGAAGCTGCTGTTAGAACGCGGCGCGGACGTTAATGCGCGCGCAGTTGTGGATGAATCCGGCGTCGGTGGACAGACCCCAATTTTTCACGCGGTGACGCAGTTCTATGATGGCGGTCTGCCGATGGCGCAGTTTTTGGTGGAGCGCGGCGCGGACCTGTCGGTGCGAGTGAAACTCCCGGGCCACTACGAGCGGCCAGGCGAAATCGTGGAATGCACGCCGCTCGGTTACGCGATGCAGTTTCCGGGGCACGAGCACAAGAATGAACTTAAGACCGTCGCATTCTTGCGAGAGCGCGGGGCGCGAGAGTGATTCGAAAACGCCATGATTCTAGCTTCACATGGGTCGGCGAATGTGAATCATTTCAGAGAGCGCTCTTCAGAGACGATTTCTCCAGTACTCGGGACGCCGATGCCCGTGGGCCACAGCAAGGACCTGGATGGAAGAAGGAAGTTCTCGATAGACAACAGCAAAAGGGAATCGTCGCAGAACGAATTTGCGAGTACCACGGTCACTTGCTACCTAGCGATGCGGCGCCTTGGCGATGTTTGCAATCGCGCTGTTGAGATCCGTCAAGAATCTCGGGGCGGCCGTTTCGCTGCGCTCTAAGTACCAATCGAAGGCAGCATCGAGTTCGAGACTCGCTGCTTCGTGGAACTCAACTTCCCTGTTTGTCATTGGAAAGCTTGGATGAGAGCCGGCCGTGAACCTCTTCCCACGGAACGGTTTTTGCTCGTCCAGAGTCCAGATCGGACATGCGCCGAGCGATCTCCTCGTTCCATGCGCTCGCAACTCCCTCGTCCACGGTAGGGTCTAGACTGTCGATCAAAGAGCATGCCAGGTCGGCGCGCTCTTCCTCCGATAGGGCCAGCGCCTTCTGCAAGAGATTGGAAGCTTGCTCGGTCATAAAACCCATTATACCTCCGGCTGAGCGGAATACGGGTTGAGAGTGCGTGGGGTATACTTTCGCCGCGATGGGAGCTTCTGCAAGCCGCGCGGTGCGTTTTCAGGTCGCCAGCGATCAAGCCCTTATCGTTTATTTCGACGTGCCAGCCAAGAAGACTGGGGCTAAAGCCCCGCCGCTTCAAAAACAAATCACGTTGGAGAGTCACGACCAGGTGCGGAGACTCCTGCGGTTGCTGGAGTTGGAGCCGATTGTGGCAGTGCGGAATCTGCATCCGGCGTATTGTTCTTTGCTGCTCAAGTTTGATCCTCTAAAGTTGCGGCACCCCGAGCTGGAAGAGATTTTGCGCGGGTACCTCGCGCGGACGGAGAAACTGGCGCTGCCCGAGCCTCGGTTGGTGGAAATATCTGTGTGTTACGGCGGGGAGTATGGCCCTGACCTCAAGGACGTTGCGGAACTGCATGGGATGACTCCCACAGAGGCCATTGAGCTGCATGCTTCGACGGATTACATCGTGTATTTTTTGGGATTCGCTCCGGGCTTTGCGTATCTCGGGGAGTTGCCGCACGGGTTGACGACGCCGCGCTTGGCCACGCCTCGGCGCAGCGTACCGGCGGGGAGCGTGGGAATTGCGGGCAGCCAGACGGGCGTCTATCCGATCGCTACACCGGGCGGATGGAGGTTGCTTGGGCGCACGCCAGTGAAAATGTTCCAGCCGGATCGGGCCGAGATGAGTTTGCTCGCGATTGGAGATCGCGTGCGGTTTGTACCGATTTCGCCAGAGCAGTTCGCAAAGTTGCAGTCGGAGAACGCATGAGCCTGATCGAGGTGCGCGCTCCAGGGTTATTGACGACGGTGCAGGATTTAGGGCGAGAGGGATTTGGCCCGATGGGAGTCTCGCCTTCGGGAGCGGCGGATCCTCTTGCGTTGCGCATCGGGAACCGATTGGTGGGGAATCCGGAGGGCGCGGCTGCTTTGGAAATGACTCTGCTCGGCGGGACGCTGGTGTTCCCCGAGCGGGCCGAGATCGCCCTTGCGGGGTCTGACTTTGGGGCCACACTCGACCATGAGAGCGTGCAGCCGTGGAGTTCGCTTGAGGTCCGGGCAGGTCAGACACTGCACACCGGCCAGACGCGGGCGGGAGCCCGGTGTTACCTGTGCGTGCGGGGCGGAATTAGCGTGAAATTGTTTTTGGGGAGTGCGTCGACACATTTGTTGAGCGGGCTAGGCGGTTTGGAAGGCAGAGCGTTGCGCAAGGGAGATGTGTTGAAGATTGGAACGGCGGGCGGGAGCTTTCGGACTTTTCGGAAAAGGAAGGTGGCAGCACAGGTCGTCGCGCGGTTGGAACCTCGAAAGGTCCTGCGCGTGACTGGGGGGCCGCAGAGCGATTGGTTTTCGTCCGAGGCTCGGAAAATGTTTTATGCAGGAACGTATCGCGTGGCGGAAGAATCGAACCGCATGGGGTTGCGCCTGGAGGGACCGGCAATTGCATCGGCTGCCGGAGGCGAGATGCTTTCCGAGGGGGTTTCCTTGGGGGCGGTGCAGATTACGGCATCCGGGCTGCCCATCATTTTGTTTGTGGAACAACAGACTACCGGCGGCTATCCGAAAATTGCGAATGTGATTTCCGCGGATTTGAGCAGCCTGGGGCAACTGCGGCCGCGCGATGAGGTCCGCTTCGAATTGGTCGAAATGGAAACGGCGCGGGCTCTCTTGGCGGAGCAGGAAAAGTTGCTGGCGTCGAAGGAGTTGATTCTGGAATGAAGAGCCGTCACCTACAGATAGATTTGAATTGCGACATGGGCGAGATCCCCGAGGCCATCGCCAATGGGACGCAGGAAGCATTGATGCGCTCGATTACGTCGGCGAACGTCGCGTGCGGCGGACACGCTGGCGACAAACAGACGATGCGCACGACGATTCAGCAGGCGCTGCACTACGGCGTTGCCATCGGCGCGCATCCGGGGTATCCGGACCGCGAAAACTTCGGCAGGCTGGAACTAAAAATGTCCACAGAGGAAGTTGCGGAGTCCGTATTCGAGCAAGTGCGTGCGCTAGCGCAAGTTGCGGGGAGTTGCGGAACTCCCGTAGTGCACGTGAAACCGCACGGCGCGCTTTACAACCAGGCAGTACGAAACCGGGATCTGGCGGAGGCCATTGCCGTCGGAGTCGCGCGCTGGAGCCGCGACGTCGTGCTTGTGGGGCTGGCGGGGTCCCCGATGCTGGAGGTGTTTCGCGCAGCGGGATTTACCGTTGCGGCCGAGGCATTCGCCGATCGGCGATACGAGCCGGATGGGACGTTGCGCTCGAGAAAATTTGAGGATGCGCTGATCCGCGATCCCGAGCAGGCTGCGCGACAAGCCTTAAAAATGGTCGAGCGGGGTGTCGTGACCGCGAGCGATGGAAGCGAAATAGCGGTGTCGGCTCAGACGATTTGCATTCATGGGGATACGCCGGGGGCGACGGCGATTGCCGGGGAGGTCGCGCGGGCGTTGCGCGGAGCCGGTGTCACGCTCGGTGGACTGTTTGGGAGATAGACGACGAGGAGAAGAAACAGAAAGAGCGTAGACCATTCGGAGCCGCGCTATGCCAGAGATAGGGGGAAGCCGAGATTCTTGGCGCGCTCGTCAAGGACGACGGCAATTGTTGCCGTTCAAGTTGCAAACCACCAACTTTCCGGATTCGTCTTGCAGAACGCGGTATTGCAGTTTCAGGGTGGGGACTCTCGTCGATCTGTTGGATCGAGCGATATCTCCGAGGGCAGGTGTGTCCTCTCTTTGCTCGGCCTTTTCGGCGGCGGCAAGTTGTTGTCGGCCAAGAGCGACGGCCTCATCGTACTTCATATAGGTAGAAGGAACAAAGGGACCATCGTTTTGCGCATACTCTACGGAATAGCTTTTCGGATCTTCGTAGCGAACTGCCCGCCCGTGCGAGCCAATGCTGCTCGATCCCCATCCGCTTCCCCAACCTCCATAGCCATACCCCAAGCCACCGGTGCCACCACCAGCCATGACAGGCGTGCGGGAATGTTGTGCCTGGGCTGCCGTGGCGAAGAGCAAAAGACCGGCGAGTAATAGACTGGATCTCATGGTGGTCTCCCGAGCTTGCCTCCATCCAGACAGAGTGGAGGATCTTTGAGCATCCGTGGAGGACTCGCGGGGACTCTGCTGACGGCCCAGATTATACGACGAAATTGCGGAATGGGAAGTTTCCTTCATTTGGCGTCCGCAGACTTGCAACAGGTTGAGCGTGAGGGTAGGCAAGGAACTAATGGTACAGCGCAGGGGGACTATGAGGGGATAGAGCCGAACAGCGGGCGCTGAGCAAATAAAAAGGCGGGCAACTTGAGTTGCCCGCCGAGGATTGCAAGAGGTACTCAACTGGGGCGCAGCTTGCGGCGCGCCTACAAGGACGAAGTGCCTACTCGAACTTCTCGGTCATCACCGGGAATTGGAGCTTGGCTTTAGCGAGAGACTTGACGACGATGGCCTCGGCGCTTTCGGAGGTGGTGTTTCGGGCGGTGGCCATTTCGCTGACCAACAGATACTTCGCGCGTTCCAGCATTTTCTTTTCGCGGAAGGAGAGGGGCTTGCTGCGGCTGAGGGAAACGAGACTCTTGAGGACGACGGCGACTTCGAGGAGGGAACCTGTGCGCATGCGCTCGGAGTTTTCCTTGAAGCGATGTTTCCAGTCGTGATGCGAATTGAGCTTTCCCTTTTCGAGGAAGCCAAGGACTTTGGTGGATTCCGTGGAACGAATCACGGAACGAAGGCCAACGGTTTCTGCGTTTGATTGTGGAACCATGACGCGCAGGCCGCTGGAAACGATGCGAATCATGAAGTAACGCTCTGTCCTACCATTCAAGACACCGTAACTAATCTGTTCTACAAGTCCGACGCCGTGGTTCGGGTAAACGACCTTGTCACCGATTTTGTAGTCCATGGATTGAGATGCCCCCTGAGATACTTAAAGAGTTTAAATGTATGTGTTGCAAGAGTCAAGATATATCCATTGGAATCATGGAGTTAGGGAAAATTAGGTGCGAATTTGGCAGTCGAATTGCTCAGTGCGGTTGGCGATATGCAAAATTTGCATTTTGCAGGATAGAATCCGGCGCTGCGTGCCATCCACGCCATGAAACGTGCGTTTCAGCCAATATTCTTGCAGATACCAGGATTGCCGCTCCGGAAATCGGGAGCGGACTGCGGTAAGATGCGACTGTGATCGTACTCGGCCTAGATACATGTAATGCGAAAGGTGACGTCGCATTGCTGCGGGATGACGTGGTCTTAGCCCTCGCCGATCATAAGACCGAGGAGGATTATTCGACCTGGTTGTTGCCTGCGGTGGACGGAGTACTTAAAAAGGCGGGAATATCGCTGTCGGAAGTAGACGTGTTCGGGGTTGCGGCAGGGCCGGGATCATTCACCGCTTTGCGGGTAGGACTTACGACCGTTAAGGCCTGGGGCGAAGTGTATGGTAAGCCGATTGTACCGGTCTCACGGTTGGAATTGATCGCCTGGCAGGCCCGGGGTGGGGCGAATTACGTGGCTTCGTGGACGGACGCGAATCGAGGCCAAGTGTTTGGCGCCGTTTACCTTCGCAGTGGAAATCGCCTCGAGCGGGTTGGAGACGAAATGGTGATAGAGCCTGGGAGATTCGTCGAAACGGCGGCCGAGTTGGCGCGTGGACAGACGATTGCCTGGGCTTCCAGCGATGTTGATCGCATGTTTGGGACAAAGGAATGGAAGTCCAGGGAGGCACTGGCGGAAGGGTTCGAGCTGGTCTCTAGTTTCCTTGCCATAGGGGTTGCGCGCATGGCAGCAAACCAGGCGGCCTCTGGCCGTTATACGGACGCTCTCGGGCTGGACGCGAATTACGTGCGAAGGCCGGACGCGGAGATTTTTTGGAAGGGCCGGGCTGGCAGTGGCCCCTGAGAGTAGCAAGGCGCGAGGCCTCCCTAGCGTACGGACCTTTCGGCCGGAAGACACGGATGCGATGGCGGCCATTACGTTGGAAGCTCCAGAAACGGCGAATTGGACGAAAGAGAGCTACGCCAAGTTTGCGGGCGAAGACGGCTCAATTGCGCTAGTGCTCGAAGCGGATAGTGAAATCAAAGGGTTCTTGGTCGGCAGACTTGCAGCGGATCAAGCCGAGCTATTGAATTTGGCGGTAAGCGTCACACAGAGACGGAGAGGCGCGGGAACTGCGCTGCTCACAAAAGCCCTTGAAGAGTGGAGCTCCCAGGGCGCGAAAAGCGTCTATCTTGAGGTCCGAGAATCAAATACGAGCGCTATTGCGTTTTACGTGAAGCATGGCTTTGCCAAAATGGGAAAGCGTAAGGGCTATTACCGGGAGCCGGACGAGGCGGCGATGACTATGGAGAAAAAACTCACAGGCTCGATAGGCTAGAACCAAATTCCTAATAGTTCCCTCTTGACGCCGCCATCCCGAGTGCTATCGTTGCGTTCATGTAGTGTTCACAATTCAATTCGCGCAGTATGAGGAGGACGCATGGCCACCGCTCAGCGGGCACCTCGGGACATACTCCTCGACACAGACGCCGAGTATCAGCGTCTGGCCGAGCAGCACTCGAAATACGAAGCAGAACTGCACCGAATCTCCACCGCTACTTACCTCAGTTCAGAAGACCTCCTGGAAGAAATCAAGCTAAAGAAAATGAAGCTCCACTGCAAGGATGAGATGGAGCGGATTGCCCTGCGTATCCAACGTGCGCGGGCACAATACACGCAATAAGCCCGCTATCCCGAAAATTCTGTCGTAGAATGGCCCTGCTTGCCCGCGCGTTCACACGGCGGACGAAGCTGATGAGGTATATTCTCTGAGGCATGGTCAAAGAGGGCTACTACTTTGGGCTGCCGCTTCTGCTGCTCGGCGGCGCGGCGTATTTGGCGCAGTGGACGATCGCTGCGGTCGTCTTGGTGTGTCTGGCGCTTTTTGTCTTTTCGTTCTTCCGCGATCCGGAGCGCGTGATTCCGTCTGAGCCCGGAGCGATCGTGTCGCCCGGAGACGGACGGGTGGTGGTCGTAACCGATGAGGAAGACGCCGGCCGGCCGGGAAAACGGATCAGCATTTTTCTGGCAGTATGGAACGTGCACGTCAATCGGGCGCCAGCGGCGGGGATTATCACGAAGTTGGAATACCGGCCCGGTAAGTTCCTGGCGGCGATGCGCGAACGAGCCTCCATGGAAAACGAGCAGAATGTGTTTACGCTCTCGACGGACTCCGGAGAGATGGTCTTCAAGCAGATCGCGGGTTTGATTGCGCGCCGCGTTGTGAGTTGGAAGCGGGAAGGCGAGCGCGTCGCGCGAGGCGAAAGAATCGGTCTCGTGAGGTTTGGTTCTCGAGTGGATGTTTGGGTTCCTAAAGATGCGGAGATCCTGGTTCGAGTAGGCGAGAATGTGAAAGGCGGGTCAAGCGTGCTCGCGCGATGGCCGGCGAAGGGAGTGAGCTCGCATTTGAGCGATCGGCAAACTTCAGATGTGGAAGCAAACGTGTCTGTGGTGGGAAAGCAAAACTAGATCATGGGCCCAATCGAACAACAAGAGATGCCGTTTGTAACCCGGCGGATTCGCAATCCCCGATTCCGGCGAGGGATTTTCTTGCTCCCAAGCTTGTTCACCGGCGCGAACCTGCTCTGCGGCTACTACGCGGTCGTGGCTTCGCTCGCGGGTGGATGGGAGGATTTTGATCACGCGGCTAGAGCCATTGGCTTGGCGATTCTGTTTGATTCGCTCGATGGGCGCGTGGCCCGTATGACGGGAACGAACACGGAATTTGGCGTGCAATTTGACTCGCTTGCGGATGTCGTCAGTTTCGGAATTGCCCCTGCGGTGATGGCCTTCGCGTGGGGGGTGAAGAGTCTGCCCGACCAGGGTTCGCAGCGGGTTGAGCTGATCAGCCAATTGGGCTGGGTTTTCTGCCTGGCGTTTCTCATCTGTTGCGCGTGGCGCCTTGCGCGATTCAACGTGCAGGGCATGGCGCCCGGAGGCTCGAAAAACTTTGTGGGCATGCCTACACCAGCGGCAGCGGGAGTCATCGCCGCCCTTGTGCATGGGTTCAAATTCCCGCTGCACGAGTGGCGTTGGTCCGTCGCTTGGTTCGCATTGGCGGGGATCCTGGGCGCGCTGATGACCAGCACCATCCGCTATTACAGCTTCAAGGATATTCCGTGGACGCGTAAGCAGCCCTCACTGACCATCGTAGCGGTCTGCCTGCTCGTGGGTATCATCTGGAGATTCTCCGAATATGCATTGGTGATTTTCGCCTGCACGTATGCGGCGGCAGGCGTAGCCCTGCATCTCGTGCGTTTCTTCCGGCATCGCCTGGTCTCCCGGACCGTGTGATTCATGCCATTGCTTGAACGGGGATCCAATCGAATCGTGATTGCGGGCGCTTCCTCGCTTCTCGGCTCGGAACTGCGTTCACTGCTGGAAGAGAGCCGGTTCGCGGGAGCGGAGTTTCGGCTGGTGGATGAAGAAATTGCAGCCGGCACTTTAACCGAGGCCGGTGGCGAAGCGGCCGTGATTCAACCCGTGGAAGAGGGCACGTTTGACCGGGCTGGGAAAGTGTTTTTCACTGGCTCGGTCGAATTCACTAACACAAACCTGGGGGCGGCGCGGGCTGCGAAGGCGAGGATCATTGACTTATCGGGAGCGACTGCTGCCGACAGCGGAACAGTGAACTGGTTCTCAAACCTGGATTCGCTGCTTGGCAGAAAGTTTCCAGATGATGGTGAGGTGTACGCGATTCCTTCGGCGACTGGAACCGTTGCTGCATCCCTGGCATTGGGTCTCTTCAAGATCGGCGTGTCGCGTTTAGCGGTGATTTGTTTTCAGTCCGTTTCCGAAGTCGGCCGCGCTGGAATTGAAGAACTGGAAGGCCAGACTGGGCAACTGTTGTCTTTTCAAGGGATGGGGCAGCCTGTGTTTGACACGCAAGTGGCGTTCAATCTCCTCGACAGGTTTGGCCCTGGAAGCAGACACAAGCTCAGCGCGGTGCGAGAGAGGCTGCGTGTGGAGACGAAGGCATGCGTCGGCAAGAAATCGGTCATGCCGGCCTTGCAACTGATCCACGCTCCAGTGTTTTATGGGACGGCGTTCGCGTCCTGCGCGGAGCTTGTCCCTGGCACGAAGGTCGATCAAGTTGTTGCAGCCTGCGAGGAGGCAGGATTTGTGATTCCGGCGGATACAGAATCCGGCCCGAGCAACGTAAGCGTGGCAGGAGAAAAAGTGGCGCACTTGGCGGTGCCAGAAGAGGACCCCGCGCGGCCGGGAGCATGGTGGTTCTGGGGAGCTGCGGATAACATTCGGATGCCTGCGGCGAATGCCGTGAAACTGGCGGAGATGCTGCCATGACCGGGACGCGACACTTGTGGCTGACTATCGCGGCCACCGCTATAGTTGCTGGGTGCGGATATCACGTGGCTGGGCACAGCGCCGCCTTGCCGAAAAGCATCCATGTGATTGCTGTTCCAGCTCTGGAGAATAAGACAACGAGCTACCGGCTGGAACAAAAGCTGACCGCCGCGACGATACATGAGTTTTTGGCAAAGACGTCTTACCGAGTGGTATCGAATCCAGAAGAGGGTGACGCGGTGCTGCGAGGGAAAGTGTTGAGCCTGGAAGCGGTGCCGCTGTTGTTCGACACGAAGACGGGACGCGCGACGACGATGCTGGTGACCGTGAAATGCGAAGTTACGTTCACCGAGCGAGACACGCAGAAGGTGCTCTACCACACGGACAATTTTGTGTTTCGCAACCAATACGAGATTTCGACGGATCTTAAAAGTTTTTTTGAAGAGCAGGACCCCTCTCTGGACCGCTTAGCACAGGATTTTGCGGTACGGTTGGTGGCTGCAATTATAGAGAATTATTAGGAGAACGTTGGATGGCGCAGGTCTCTCCGGAAGAGTTGCTGGCGCGGTTGGAACGCGGAAAGGCGATTCCGGCGTTGTTGTTGCTTGGCGAAGAGCCGTATCTGCGGGATGAATGCCGCAAGAAGTTGATCGAGAAGTTCGTGCCGGAGGCGGCGCGGACTTGGGCGGTTTCACGCTATTCGGCGGGCCGTGGGGAAACGCAAGCCGCGCTGGATCAGGCGCAGACGATGGCAATGCTTTCGCCGCAGCAAGTCGTTTTTCTCGAAGATGCGGAAGCGATTGAAAAACTTGGAGAGAAAAACCGTGAAGAAGCGGTGGCACAGCTCGGCGCGTACCTGGACAATCCCGCGCCGTTCACGGTGCTGGTGGTGGAAGCGACGGGGCTGGACCAGCGGATGAAACTGGGAAAGCTGCTGGCGGAGAAAACGCTCGTGGTGGCATGCGAACTAGGCGAAGACGCCGGGGAACGGCAAGCAGCGGCAGTGATTTTGGCGAGAGCCATCGCCGAGGAAAAAGGCGTGGAGTTTGAGAAGGGCGCAGCCGAGGATCTCGCGGAATACGTGGCGGCAGACTTGATGCGGTTGAAAACGGAGATCGAAAAACTGGCGACGCACGCGGGGGAAGCGAAATTAATCAGCAGGAATGACGTCAGCCTCATGGTGATTTCTGAAAAGACGACCACGGTTTGGGAACTGGCCAATCTGCTGGCGGCGAGAAAATCCTCCAAGGCGCTGGAGTTTCTAGACCGGCTGTTGCGCGAAGGCGAAGAGCCGCTTTCGATGGTCGGCGCAATGGCATGGATGTACCGCAAGCTGATCGAAGCGAGTGAACTGAAAGGCGTATCGAACGGCTACCAAGCAGCGCGAGCGCTGGCGATGAACCCGGAGAGGGCGGAGCTTGCGCTGCAAGCATCCCGCAAAATTCCCAAGGCGCAATTGTTCGCTGGCTTGCGCGCGCTGCAAAAAGCGGACGACCGCCTCAAGGGCGGCGCAGAGGATAAGCGCGCGGTCATGGAATTCCTGGTAACGGAGCTGTCGTCAGCCGGCGCGGTAAGCGCGGCAGCAAGATGAAGACGCGGACCTGAATTTTCATCGAGCACCACGGTGTGTGAAAAAGAAAAGGGACGGTCGAGCCCGTCCCTTTCTTGACTTTTGTTGATTGATTTGCCGGCGTTCAGTGGCCGCCGCCGTGGCCGCCATCGTGATGATCAAAATCGAAAAGATCGAATAGATCGCCGATGGCAGGGCTGTTTTCGGGAACGTACGGGTTGTCCCAATCCGTCTTCGGATTGGGCAGGTTGTCGCGGCTGCGGCCAGTCAGTGGTTTCAAATTCCAATTGCGCTCGATGAACTTCAGGATCGAAACGTGATCCGAGTAAGTGTGGCTGATGTGGCCGCCGCGGGTGAACGGTGAGACGGCGATGAGCGGAATGCGCGGGCCGTCGCCGAAGAAATCGAGCGGTTGAATATAGCCGGAGTCGTAGTAGCCCCCGCCCTCATCCATGGTGATGAACAATACGGTTGACGCAAAGAGTTCTTTGTTGGCAGTGAGATGGTCCATGATTTTCTTGACCATGCCCTCAAAGAGGTCTTCCTTCGAAGATGCAGGGTGGCCGTCGAGCAAGCCGTCTGGCTTCACGAAGGAGACTGCTGGCAGACTGCCATCGTCAACAGCGGCGAAGAAGTCGATCGCGTCCTTGATATGCGTGGTCCGCTGCGCCGGGTCACCCATGATCGCGTTGGTGTAGGACTCGAAATTGCAAATGTTGCAGTAGGCTGCACCAACCAGGATGCTCGGATCGGTCGTGGTTTTGCCCGCCTCCTTGAGCTGTTGGAGCTTCACGGCGGCGCTGTACGCTCCGCCGTAGTAGGCCCAAGAGACGCCTTTATCGTTTAGCGCCTCGCCGATGGTCCGGACGTTGCTCGGCGGAATGGAGCCGCCGCCCGAAATCCCTTTGGTATCCACGGTGCCGTCAGGCAGAAAGCCCGGGCTGTCGTTATTGACCATGTAGAAGTGGCTGGGCTGGCATTTGGAAGCGGGATCGTAAGGCAGAGATTCCAGGTAATCCAAGATGGGCTTGATGCCCGGTTGCGTGGGATCGCCGCACTCGGCGAAGTTGCCGTCGAAACCCACGTCGACGATGTAAACATCATTGGAGCCGGGAAGGGGATTGGGATTGGCGATGTGCGATGGTGGCATTGTGGGGTTGCCTTTGCCGTCGGACCAGAAGATGGCGTCGCCGCTGCCGAGCATGACGTGGTTAGCGCCGGTGCCACCCATAAACGACTGGTGGAAATTGTCGCTCATGGAGTATTCATCGGCGAGTTGCTTCAGGACCGGGACGTCCCCGGCTTGCATGTTATAGAAAGCCATGGAATTGCCACCGCCGTTGTCGTCGATAGCGGGGGGAGTGTCAAAGTTGTCGAGCTGATTCGTATAGTTGGTGATGACGAACGGATAGAGGTCATTCAAGCATCCGGAGGGGTTACTCCGCGTGGCGTTTCTGAGGTTGCAGTCGGATTGTTGCCACATCTCGAATAGCCTGTGCGTCGTATCTCCTGTGTAGGAATCGTAAGGGAGGCTCGCGCCCCTCAGCGGAAACGGTCCGTTCGGCAGATTGTTGAAATTCGCGACGCGCGTATCGAAGTCGGGAACCGGGGTGAGTACAAACGTATTGCTCTGACCAGAAGCGCCGGTGGTCAGCAACGGCAGATCGGCGGTTTCCAAAGAAGGCTCGATTGCCGCCAAAATAAAAGTCGGAGTGGCCGGTGGAAAAGGAGGTGGCTCCGTGGCAACACCGACGATCGAGGCGTCGGGGCTGGGCGAGAAGTTCAGCGTCGGCGGTGGCAGCGTGGAGTAAGGAGCCTTGTCGTCGTTATCGAGGCTGATGTAGTACTCCGTTTTGAATGGCGCGACGGCCTGGAACTGCTGGGCCTTCTTGAAATGGGGACCGGGAGTGCCGTCCTCTTTGATGATTCCCTCGGAGAGCAGGTTCTTGACGGACTCGCCGTTCTTGGGCTTGTAGGTAGCGAAGAGGTGATCAAACGTCCGATTCTCGCCGATGAGAACGATCACGTGCTTGATAGGGCTGTCCGTGCCCTGCTTGTCATGGTCGTGCTCGCGCGCCTGGAGCGAGCCGGCGAGCGGGCCTCCTAAGCTAAATTGAACCACGGTTACCGCAAATAATGCTGCTCGAAGTGCAAGAGAGCAATTCGAGACCGTTTTCTTCAATTGCATGCATTCTCCTCTATCGAATGATTGTGGTGAGCGCCCGAATGGGCACGGAGAGCGTGAACGGCGCGCGTTACAACGGGGTTGCACTTAGGTGAGATAAGCGTGAATTGAAGGACGATACTAGGCGTTCCGGAGCCTGGAACGAAATGCAAAGCAAGAAGGGCGGGCTGAGGCCCGCCCCTACAGGGAAATCAAGTTTGATTGCTTAAATGCTACTTCGCAGCTTTGGCGGTGAGGCCGTTGAAGGCGAGGGTGAGACGCGACTTGTAACGGTTGCCGGTGTTTTCGTGCAGCACGCCCTTGGTAATGGCTTGGTCGATCGCGGACATCGTCGGGTGCAGAAGATTGCCAGCAGCAGTGGCATCGGCGGCGGTGATTGCGGTGCGCAAACGGCGCATCAACGTGCGGACCCGGGTGCGGTTAGCGCGATTCACATCGGCGCGTTGACGAGCTTGCGCCGCACGCTTCAAAACCGACTTTTTCTTCTTCTTGATTTTGGTAGCCTGTCCCTGGGCCATCTATTGCTCCTTTTAGGTGTCGCTCAAACATTTAACGTTAAACGAGGCACCGAGCTTTGTCAAACAGGTTGCGGGGAGTAGGGCTGCGGGAAGCGTAGTACAGCATGGGTCACGAGGGGGACGCAGTTACGGATTTGGTTGACAACATGCGAAGGGGTACCCCCCACCCCCGGTGTTTTTTGTAAGAGTGGCAAACAAAAGACTTATGCTTGACGCGGCTCGTAAGAGTGGCAGGCACAGGACTTAAAGTGGCTGTGTTTTCTATTAGTTGCAGAGAGCTTGCAAGAGTGACAGGGAAAGGACTTAGCGAAGGGTTGTTGAAGGTCGAAAGTTCAAAGTTGAAAGAGGAAAAGGCAGATCCCTCACTTCGTTCGGGATGACCATGGGGAAGTAGAGGGCGGCGCGGGTGAATCATGTAGAATGATAGCACGAAAGTTACTGATTGTCAATAGCGTTTTTGGTTACTGAATTGGCATTCGAATGGGCGGGCGGAAGTGGAAGGATTTTAAGGGGTTGGGAGGGGGCTAACTCATTTGATACAGCTGTGGAAACGTGTGGAAAAGTCAAAACCCCCACACGTAAAACCGACGTGTGGGGCACCCAAGTTCGTTCTAGAGTTTTGCGTCCGAGCCACCCGCCACGGCCAAACGAGCCTTCTACAGTCTGTCCAAAAACCCCTCGCGTTCCGCTGCCGTAACTGCCTGATTCTAAGCAGTGGATTTCGACATTTTTGCGCTATCCACAAACAGATGTTTTCTGATGGCCTCACCACTCACCTGCAAGGTGCATTTCGATTCCGCTACCACGGTGGTCTGCCGGAACTCGACGCAGAGCAACAGTCCGAATTGCCCGAAGAGTTTCAAGTGTGGAGCTTCGAGCGGCTGGCCAGCGATGACGCTTACGGCATTCCTATGGGGCGGGCGGAAGATAAAGGATTTTAAGGGGTTGGGCTGGGGCTAACTAATTTGATAAGGCTGTGGAAATGCGTGGAAAAGTCAAAACCCCCACACGTAAAGGCGAAGTGTGGGCAACCAGATTCGTTCCAGCGTCTGACGTCCGGGCCACCCGGCCGCCGGATCGACTGTCTCGTGTGGCATTGCAGACACCTCTACGTCTGTTGGTAATCTGAGCAAAACTGAAGGAATCGAGGTATCGCCCTTCGCTTGGGCAACTAGTTTGTAGTGATATGTCACCACAAACGTGGTCGGGTCATGCGGCGAGAACTGCCACGTTTTAACGTTGTCCTGTGCGGGAACTGCAAGCAGTTTTGTGCCATCGTGAACTTCCACGGTAGTCACACGGTGACCGTCAGTGCTGATTCTTAGATGGACAATTCCCTCAACGTGAGCCGCCCTTGCCACAGCCGGATAAGTGGGCACAGCTATCGTAAGTACAGTCGGTAGGGCCTGCCGAGCTTCCTGACCTCTGGACGCGAATAACCAAGCGGAAGATGGCACCGCCACTGTTAGAAATGAAATAGTCTTCAGCCATTTTCGTTGATTAGTTTTCATATCAGTTGTTCCAAGGATTGTGTGGTTTGGTTTCCACATAAGGTGATCCGTCGGTTTGTTTGTACGTGTCCGTTATCAGGCGCGTAACCGTAGCGTCGTCAACCGCGCCCCAACTACGATTCCAGATTTGGTATTTTCCACCGCCAAAGGACAAGTTAGGCAGGCCCATGGCTGACGCTGCCCAAGCTGAAGTCTGATAGCCTCGGTACTCATAAGAAAAGTCGCTGAGGTCGTTGCTCGCTGGGCCGTGAGCGATATAATCGTTGACAGCTTCCGTGAGCGTATCCTCAATATGCGTACCTTCATGAGCGGCGTCGATTGCGTAGCTGACTGAACCGATGATCTTGCTAGGGTCAAACGTTATGGTGGCGCTCAGTTGGCCAATATCGTTGCTTTGAAATTTCGTCTCTGCGGCAGCATCACCTGCGAGCGCGCCAAAGGTCGCATTGACTCCGTTGTGGTCTCCTTCCGTGCCCACTACCGTAAGGGCCGCTTCGAGTCTGTCTTTTTCAGCGCCGTCTTTCATCTTGTCCACTTTCTTCTGTAGGTCTGCAAGCCCCTTCTTCAGTTCGTCCGCGTGCTGCCTGAATTGTTTGTTGCACTTTTTATCGTCTGAGGCGCAGTTGTTCACGAGGTCGTAGAGTCCAGTCGGATCGATAATATTGAGCGGGTTGTTTCGCGCGTAGGAGTAACGATTCCATGTCTGTGGGAGCCACGGTCGCCCGCTGTTCAGCAGTGGATCAGGGGACAAGAACCTACCCATGCTGGACGAATCGTATCTAGCGCCGAAATTGTCGAAGCCGGATTCGGGGTCGTGTTCTTTGCCGGTGAATTTGTAGTTTTGGGTGCAGGTGTTGGTGGCGACGACGGCTTCGCCGCCGAACGGGTAGTAGTCAGCGTCATAGCAGGGCGTGGTTTGCCCGGCTTGGACGATTTCGCGGGATGTGCCGAGGTGGTCGGTGAAATAGTAGAAGACGTTGTTGGAATAATCGCGGCGGGCGATGCGCTTGCCGCCGAAGAAAACGTACTCGTTGAATGAGGAGTTGTTGGTGTTGCCAGAGGCGTCGGTTTCGTCGAGCGCGTCGGTGCCTGTGCCATACCAATAGAGCTTGGTAGGCGTGAGCGGCGGGCCGGTGGTGGCTTTTTCGACGCGCTTGCCGTCGCCGTCGTAGAGGTAGGTCGTGCCTGCCGTGGCGGTGAGATGGTTCTCGTTGTCGTAGGTGTAAGTGAGAGACGGATCGGCGGTGAGGTTGCCGTCGGCGTCGTAGACATAGTTCGTGTCCACGATTTTATTGTACACATTAATGGTTCTGGCCATGGTGCTGACGGAGCAGCCGGGGCGATTTGGATCGGCGGTGATGGTCTTGAAGTTGCCCCAGGGATCATAGCCGGTGGTGAAGGTACTGCCGGATTGCGTGCCAAAGAGCTGTCCCCAGCAGAACTGGCCGGAAGTGGCGTCGGTTACGGCATCGTGGATGCGATTGAGCTCGTCATAAAGATAGGTGATGGAGCGAGACGGGTTGCGGCGATTGGTGATGCGGCTGACGTTGCCGTTGTCGGCAGTGCCGAGGCCGAAGCTGAATTGAAAATCCATGATGGCGGCGTTCGAGACGCCGGTTTGCGTGCAGCTTGTGGGAGCGCCCGACGACGACGTGTTGATATAGACCCAGCAGGGCTGGAGCCGATCGTTGAATAGGGATGTGGAATAGAATCCTGCTCCGTTCTGGACATAGGAAAGCCCGCCCTGCGGAGCGTATAGCGCCGCGGTGGCGTAGTTGATAGGGCCGGTGGAATCCACAGCTGAAGCATCGCGGGAAGCCGAATTGCTTCCAGAATAGGCGAGCGCGTAGTTGATGACACGTCCGCTAGGATAAGTGAGCGTTGCCAGAGAGCCGTCCAGGTTGGACTGGTAGGTTGCGGTCTTGGTGACACTATTTGTAGTGCGCTGGTCGACGGTGGTCGGTCCCTGATTGGTGATGTCGCCGTAGGCCCAGGATTCAGAGCCGGCGGGGTCAGTCATGCCTGTGCGGTGGTGGGTGTTGAAACAGGTGGCGAGGCCGAGGCAATTCGTTCCGTCGTAGGAATAGCTCGCCAGTGGGGAACTTAGAGGGCAAGTGAGCACTGTTGTTGAATAGGCTTTGCCAAGAAGGCGGTTCTCGTTGTCATAGCAGTAGTAACCAGTGATGGTAGTTGACGTACTGGTTTGGTTTTGCAGAGGAAACGTTTTTGTGGCGAGGTTGCCATTGTTGTCGTAGGTGTAGGTGATTGCTCCGTTGGAGCCGCTGGGCCCAGTCTCGGGATTCGTTGCGCTGAGCAGCTGCGAGAGCGAGTTGTATGTAAAGGTGCGTGTGCGCCAATCGCCGGAATTTGAGTCGTTTCCCTTCTGATTTACAGTGAGCAGGTTGTCGAGTGCGTCGTAGGTGTAGTCAGTTTCATTGACTAGGTTGTTTCCGCTGTCGGGCTCAAAGACCTGCGACAAGCGTCCTAGACCATCCACGCAGCTCTTGCGAATTTTTCCCGCCTGGTCATTGACCGTTGTGCAATTGCCAGAATAAGTAGTAAACACATCGTTCGCGGGGGCCGTGGCGGGGCAGGCCGAGCCGGAGACGGCAGTGCCGTCCGGGGGAACAACGACGCAAAGGCGGCCCAGCACGTCGTAGATAGACGTAGTGATTCCGTTGGTGGGTCCGGGATCGTTCGAGGTGCGGTAGGGGTTTGAGGTGGTGCTTGGATGGCCCACAGCGTCGTAGGTCGTGTCCACATAGGTAGCACCGCTGGGATCGGAATTGAGCTGGGTCTGACTGATGCGGCCTAGCCCATCCAGCAGAATGGTGTTCACCATATTCAGGGGGGCGGAAGTGATGGTGCTCGTGGAGGACGCACTTAGCGGCGCGGTGTCAACATAGGAAAAGCTGGCCTGCCCATTGTCAGGGGCTTTGACCAGAGTGGGCCGGCCCATGCCGTCATAGGTGACGGTCGATGTGCGGTTGTTCACATCCGTTGCGGAGGCGATGGTCCCGGAACAAGAATTGTAAGTAGCTTTGAAGGTGTGCGTCAGCGGATCTGTGGTAGTGGTTGAGTAGGCCGCAGCGTTTCCACCGGACGGGACGCAAGTAGTATTTCCCCAGGAATCTGTGTAACTGAACGACGTGGTGTAACCTTTGGGATCTGTGATGGACAGAAGATTTCCTGAGTCTGCATATTGGTTGCGAGTGGTTAGCCAAGCACCATCTGTGTTCCTCCAGCGGGTAATGGCCGTAAGGTTGCCGCGGATGGTGTAGTTTGTGTTATATGCGGAATCGTGTTGAACGGCACCACTGGCTGTCAGGCCCTGGGTGTAGTTGTCGTACTCGTATGTTATTTGCGCCTTGAGGTTGCTGTTGCCGTCATAAATGGACTTCGATGCAGTCCGGTCCCAGATGTGAGCGTTGAGGTAGTTCGAGTTGGAATTGTGCAGGTAGGTGAAGTCCGTTTTGCGGAGAAGCGAGCCAGCCGCGCCGTTCCCGTAGTCGTATTCGCGAACTTCGGTCGGATTCATTCGGGACTCAGTTGAAGAGAGGCAGTAGCCGGTCAGCGGCTGATACGAATCGTAATCAGTCTGATGGTCGCTCACTTGATTTGTGTCGTTCAGCGTAGTGGTAGTGTCAGTGATTCGATAGTTGACCCCGTCGTTGATCAGTGATGTGCTATTTTGCTGGGACTGCACGCCGCAACTGTCACTAGCCCAAGTGTTCGAGACTGTTTTGATTACGGTGCCATTCTGTTTGTATTGCGTCGTCGTTTCATGCGGAATTCTTCCCCCTGCCTTCGGATTCCCGCTTAATACGAAAGTGTGGACCGTGACGTTACCGAGCGGGTCGGTCACGGTGGTCGTAGGTGAGTTGCCTGTTGTCCAGGCGTATGTCCATGGCTGCTCATGCTGAGAATTGCCGTCCGGGCTAACGTAGCGATGCGCGACGCGACGTGAATCGAGGTAGCAATAGAGGTTCGCTGGTCCGCTGTCCACTTGCGGCAAGATCGTGTAGTCGTATCGGATGTATCCTCCCGATGGAAGCGTTACCTTGGTGATGTCGCCGAACTGAGGGTCATAAGAGAAGGTATACGTCCAGTTGTTGGGTAGCGTCAGAGAACTCGGCGCGGGAAAGGAGTATTGTGATTGAATCACCGGCGCTGTGCCGCAAGTGGTCGACGGAAAGGTGGGCGTCGGTGCTACACCCATTCCGTGGATTGCGTAGGTCTGTGGGTTCCCATTCGAGTCCTTGATCGGGAAGCTCATCGTTCGGAGGACAGTGTCTCCGTTCACATTTGATCGGCACCCCATTTTCTGATGCATATTGAGAGTTAGTTTCCGGCAAAATCTGACCCGGAGGAAGGGGGATTTGCCGTGAAGAGGAAACGCTTCTCTGTAGAGCAGATGGTCGCGGTTCTGAAGCAAGCGGAGGTAGGTGTGGCGGTGGTGGAGGTGTGTCGGAGGGTGGGGATCACCGAGCAGACCTTCTATCGATGGAAGAAGAAATACGTGGGCTTGGAGATCGACCAGGTCCGGCAGCTGAAGCAGCTTCAGGAAGAAAATGGGAAGCTGAAGAAGCTGGTGGCCGAGTTGAGTTTGGACAAGGCCATGCTACAGGATGTGCTCGCAAAAAAATTCTAAAGCCCTCGTGCCGCCGCCCAGTGGTGCACTACCTGTGCGGCGCGTATCGAGTGAGTCAGCGACATGCGTGTCGCACCGCGCAAGTCGCAGAGTCGACTCTCCGATACCGAAGCAGACGCGAGCCGAGAACCGCTCTTCGGCTGCGGATTCGAGAGATCGCCCAGGTCCGAATCGGTTATGGGTATCGCAAGATCCGGGTACTGCTGAAGCGCGAGGGCTGGCAGGTGGGCAAGAAGCTGGTGTATCGGCTGTACCGGGAAGAGGGCCTAACACTGCGCTACAAGCCGCGGCGGCGGAGATGTGCGGCAACGAATCGCCGGGAGCGCCGTAAGCCGGTAGCGCCGAATGAGGTTTGGAGTTTAGACTTCGTGGCCGATCAACTGGCGGATGGACGCAGGTTTCGAGCTTTGACGGTGGTGGATGTGTTCACGAGAGAAAGCTTGGCGATCGAGGTGGGGCAAGGTCTAAAGGGAGAAGACGTGGTGCGCGTGCTGAGCCGAATTGGTTTGCAACGGGCGGTTCCGAAAACACTTTTCTGCGATAACGGAACGGAGTTCACTTCCCAGGCGATGGACTTGTGGGCGTATCATGCGGGAGTGCGCATCGATTTTTCACGGCCCGGGAAGCCGACCGACAACGCGTACGTGGAATCGTTCAACGGCACGTTGCGGTCAGAGTGCCTGGACGCCCACTGGTTCACGTCGCTGGCGGACGCAAAGCAGATCATCGAGGCTTGGCGAAGAGAATACAATGAGAGTCGTCCTCACCGGGCTCACGGGGAGAGGACGCCACACGAAATCGCTTGTGAATTCGCGGCTAGCCGCGAATTCACAAGCACCAAAACTGCCGGAGACTCACTCTCGGGATGATGCAGAAAAAGGGGACCGCTCACATTTTTCGAGGTTGCCGTTGGTATCCTCGACGGATATGGGGAGGCAGGTGCTCGAACATAGGGGGTTCGGGAGAATGCGAGAGCCGTTCTTCGTTGTGACGATAGGGGCAGTGGTCGGAAAGTTGGTGGTGTCGAGCTGCAGAACCCCTTCGTTCGACTGCATCACGTCGTATAGAGCTATTTTGACCCCAGGGCAATACTTGGAGAGAGGCGACGAGCCGTCGCTATTCCAAATGTGGCGATTAGGGAATTCATAGGTGACGCCGTCGTTGGTGATATAGGTGAAATTCGTGTCCACATTCTGAACCAGCGGTTTGTTATTCCACTCGCACTGGTAATTCTGTTCGGTGTAAAGGACTTGTCCCCCGGGAATCTTTCCTATGACTGCGTTCGGCTGGGTACTTGGTACCCAGACAAGGTCGTCGAGCAGGTTCGGGTTGACTGGGTCCCAGATGGGGCTGGCGACCCAAATCTTGGAGCTGTAAGTGTAGACGTACTCGTCCGTGAGGCCTCTGCCCTTGACGGAGAGCAACGGGATGCGAATGCTAATCGCGCCGGTCCCGAGGTTGATGTCGTCGATGCTTCCGAACTGGTAAGTATTGCCCGTTACGATGCCGTGGAGATTGTTCGAGGAGAGGTAGCCGTCCGATTGCGCAAACGTAACTTGGCTGAAAAGGCCGAGCCAGGCGATAAGGATTGATGCAAAGAGGGAGGTACGCAGAGTTCTCATAGGCCGCTCGCGACGAAGTCATTTGGGGAAACCGGGGCATTGACCATAATCGTTTGGAACTGGATCTGCCCCATTGTGTGGGAGCCACTAGAGAACGTGATCGAGAACGGAAAGAGAATGCCATTGACCAAGCGATAGTCAGAGAAGTCCAAATCGAGAGGAACCGAAACGCGCCGGTCCGTGGGGCTGTGACTTACGCGGATGCGGGTGGGCAGATTAGTTTGAGCGTCCGCCCAGACCTCGCAATTTGCCATTCGCGGGCCTGCGACTGGCTGAGTGGGGGGCAGCACTGTGATGTGGTTAAGGAGCTTGCCGGAGCTTGATTCCGCTGCGACCCAAGTCATCCCCACTCCAGCGGCGCCCAGCCATCTGCTAAGAAGCAGGAACGGAAATATCTCTCCGCCGCGCCCGAAGGTCTCGCCGACAGCAAGGGCTCTGGTTCCGTCAGGTCCTTGCATCCAACTTGAGTTGGCGCTCACGACGAGAGTAACCGTCCCCGAAGGGTCGTTGGAGTCCCAGCGGTAGCTGCCAGTGCCCAGGGCTTCGATTTGTATGGGAAAGCTCTGGCTGGAGCCTCCGGGTTGCCGTGTGTAGGTGCCGTTAGCAACCAGGCTTGCCGAGGTCGTAGCGGATTGCCCTTGCAATGTCGCAAACGCAGCTTGAAGCACTGCGACCGCCTGAGGATCTTGCGTGGCCGATGGCGATGATTGCTGGGCGATCGAAGGTAGAAGAAATGAAACACATAGGACAAAAAGAAGGAAAAAACGACAGACTCGCATGGGGACCTCCACAGGGGGGATGCGAAACTTCTACGCCGGCCGATAATCCACTGTCAAGTTAATTATTTTCTATGGGATAGCGACCTGGTGAAGTGGCGAGAGATCAGTTGGCGAGGAACGGGTCACTCGTCCCGCTAAAAGTCTATCGGAGCGTAGGGCCTTCAAGTGGTCGGGGTGTTGCCTACGCGGGCTACCTAGTTGCGGGGAGGGAAGGAAAGCGGGAATTCGAAGATCTGGTCGCCTACGAAGATCCTCAAGTTAAGCTGCTGCGAGTTCTTGTCGCGCTCGAACCACACGACGCCGGAGGCTTTCTCTTTAGGCGCGAGGGTCTGAGGTCGAAGGACAGCGGACTGCACCTGTTGTGCGATGTCGGCCAAATAGTTCGGCGTGGCGGGGACGGCCGCCGAAGTCTTATAGACGGCGTTCATGTAGGTTGCCGAGGCGGGGGCGGTTGCGCTCGCGTTGGTCCAATAAACTTGGTGGGTTAGAGCCTTCGCCAGTTCTTTGGGATTCTGATAAGCGAGCGTGCGTAGCCGGGGCTTCAACTCGTCGAGAGTGAATCCAGCAGGATTGAAATGAACTGGTTCGGCGCCTTCGTTGGCGATGGCAACGCTGGCGCGCAGTTTCCAGCCGGTGTCTTGAAGGGAAACCTGGACGGTGATTCCGTTGGCGATGAGAGATTCGACAACTGCGCCGCCACTGAAGAATTGGTCGCTGCCGGGCGCGCCAGACTGCCAGCGGGCGATGCCGTTATCGACCACAGCTTCAACCTCGCGGCGATCCTTTGCGGAGCTCGAAGGGTGTTCCGAGAGGTACATTCGCGCGACATAGCCATCCTTGCCATCGGCCGTGCGAATGTTCACGGTGTAGCCTTCGGAGTCGAAAAGAACGGCCACTTCATCGCCACAATTCAGGCGGGTAACGAGTTGCATCGGAAGTGCTTGTTCGGCGTCGGCGGTGACGGGAACATTTTGAACGCCGCGGCAGATTACTGTCCCGCGAAGCGTGGCCGGTGCCGAGGAAACACTGGAGCCGGACTTCTCTGCGGCCCAAGTGGGCAGAGCGACTGCCAGGCTTGCGAAGCTCCCCAAGACCAAGAGTTTGTTTCTCATGTTGTTTCTGCTCACCCCTCAGTGACTAGAGTTTGCAGCGAGCCATCTCCATCCGCGTCGATTGGTATCTTGGAGTTACCGATGGTCTAGGGCCATAGCGCGTTCGTACCAGAGTACAGGTTACGAGCGGGGCATAAAGCGGCACGCCTGATTTGTTGAGTGGACCTTTACTTAGATGCCGGAACCTATCGAGAGAGAGGCCTGGGAACGCAAGGATTGTAACGAGCGCGTAACTTGACCATGGGGCAGGGGTGGGTTAGGGTGTAAATAGTTTCTTCCTGAGTTGGCTGCATCGCGGTCACCGATAGCGAGGAGGAATCCCATCGGCCACTCGGCTTCCTTAACAGGCAGACCTTCCACTTGGATGAGACGTACCGTTCACATATCCGGAAAAATTGAACCGTTCTTCGGCACGCTAGATGAGAATGTGCGTTTGCTGGAGGATTCGCTGCACGTGCGCACGCACCTGCACGACACGCGGTTGACGATCGAAGGCGAGCAAGAGAGCGTCGATCAGGCTGTGAAAATCGTCGAGGAGTACAACCACCTGACGCGCCACGGGAAGTCGCTTTCAAGCACGGAAGTGAAGTCGCTCATGCGCGTGGCCACGGAAGAGCCGCACGAATCGCCGCGGGGGATGTTTGAGCCGGCGAGGACGCGATCGTTTGGAAAAAAGCAAGTCACCCCCAAGAACGCCAGCCAGCGGCGTTACATGGAAGAGATTGAGAAGCACGACATGATGTTCGGCATCGGGCCGGGTGGAACGGGGAAAACGTACATCGCCGTGGCTATGGCCGTAAGCGCGCTGCTCACGAAGCAAGTAAACCGTATTATTTTGGCGCGGCCAGCGGTGGAAGCTGGGGAGCGGCTTGGTTTCTTGCCCGGGACCTTGCAGCAGAAGATTGATCCTTATATGCGGCCGCTGTATGACGCGCTCTATGACATGCTGGACGCCGATAAGCTGGAGAGGTTCCTCGAGAAGGGCATCATCGAGGTCGCGCCGCTGGCATTCATGCGAGGGCGCACGTTGAACGATTCGTTTGTGATTCTCGACGAAGCGCAGAACACAACCAGCGAGCAGATGAAAATGTTTTTGACGCGGCTGGGATTTAATTCGAAAGCAGTCATCACGGGAGACACGACGCAGATCGATTTGCCGCAGGGGAAAAAGTCCGGCTTGATTGAGGCGCTCGAAGTGTGCGGAAAGATCGAAGGGATTGGCGTGGTGCAGTTCGGCGAGAAAGATGTCGTGAGGCACAATCTGGTGCAGCAGATCATTCGCGCTTATGAGGAATATGATGTGGCGCATCCGCAGCGCGGCGTAAATGCCGGGGGTGGCGCGGCGAACGGCAAGGCCGCGACGGGAACCGCCACGGAACTAACCCGGAAAGATCCAAATAGAGAAAATCAGCGAGCATGATTCTGAACCGCCAGCGTGCGGTCCGCGTCGCGCGGCAGCCACTCGAAGCGTTCTGTCGCCGGGTTCTCACCGAGATGGATCTCGGTGAGTCGGACCTCACAATTTGCTTGGTAAGCGATGCAGAGATTGCGCAGATGAATGAAGCCTTTCGCAAGAAGAAAGGGCCCACGGATGTTTTGTCATTCCCGGCGCAGAAAAAGAGGCGGCCCGCGGCAAGCGCAGCAAAAAAGATTTACACAGAGAACGCAGAGGACACAGAAACCACAGAGAAAGGGCGAGGAAAGCAGGACTCACGGACTGCGGACACGTATTTGGGGGATATTGCCATTGCGCCGGAGACGGCGCGGCGTTACGGGAAAAAGAATGGGCGAAGTTTGAATAATGAGTTGCGCGTGTTGATCCTGCACGGCGTATTGCATTTGCTGGGTTATGACCACGAAGCCGACCGCGGCGAGATGAACCGCATCGAGCGCAATTTGCGGCGAAGATTCGGGCTGGCATGAACACGTATACATGGGTCTACTCTCTGGGCGTTGTCCTTCTCGCCTTTGGACTGCCCATTTTTTCCTACCTGACGCTGATCTATCGCGAACTCGGGCGCATGAACACCGGGCGCGTCCACGAACATCTGGAGATTTTTGAAGCGGAGATCGAGCCCAAGCTGCGCATCAAGCGACGCAGCGGCGGGCGAACATTCCGTATTCTCGGCCATTTCTGGCTGGCGTTCCTGGTGCTGGAGACCACGCGCGGTGTGGTCTATTTCGTGCCTGGTACGTGGGAATCGCTGCTCGAATTCTGCGTGTTCCTGACGCTGGAAGTCGTCATCGCCATGCACTTTATCCCGGACATGCTGCTGTACCGCACGACGGGCCGATGGCTGCTGCCGCTGTTGCCACTGATCCGTGCGGCCATGTGGTTGGTCTGGCCCGTGCGCGTGTTTCTTGAAGGCGCGGAGTCGCTTGCGCGAATCTCGGAACAAGAGCCGGAGATGACTCAAGAACAACGAACCGAAGAAAGAATCGAGGCGCTGGTGGATGCGGCGGAGGAAGAAGGCATCATCGCCGCGGATCAGGCAGACCTCATCGAACAAGTCGTGGAATTCAGCGACAAGCGTGTGCGCGAAGTGATGACCCCGCGTCCAGACATTGTCGCAATCGCAGCCGAGGCCACGCTCGAAGAGCTGCACGCGAAATTTGTCGAGGAAAAATTCTCAAAGATGCCGGTGTACGAGAAGTCTCTCGACGATATTTTCGGAGTAGTGCATGCACAGGACCTTCTGCACATAGCCGATCAGGATTTGCCGAAACGAAAAGTGCGCGAACTGGTGCGCCCGGTGCTCTTCATGCCGGAGACCAAGGCGGGCTCGGAACTGTTGCGCGAAATGCGGCAGAAGGGCCAGCCGCTCGCCGTGATCATCGATGAACATGGCTCGGTGGCCGGAATCGCGACAGTGGAAGACCTCGTGGAAGAAATCGTGGGTGAAAGGTGGAACGGCGGAAAGCCGCCCGCGCCTGACGTGGTGCGCGAAGCGGACGGCGGTCTTGTGATGCGCGGCAGCATGGCCATTCGCGACGTCGAGGAGTTGCTGGGTGTGAATTTCGGGAAGGACGCCGATGAGACAGTCACCACCATTGCGGGATTGCTGAGCCATGTTTCAGGGAAAGTTCCGGCGCCCGGCGACAAAGTCGATCTGGAAGGGTACCGCTTCGAAGTGCTGGAAGCGAACCAGAGAAAAGTGCTGCGGCTGAGGATTCGAAAGCGAGCGGCGGCGGCACCGGCAAAAGCACCCTCGTAAATCGCCAGCGTTTTTTCACAGAAACATTTGTTTCGTCCTGTAGGAATTCCTTCTCTGACGCGATACCATGCGTGTGTTCGAATGGGTGTACTCGAATGGAATGGCCGGTGCTCCGGCGGAGGCAGTTGGATGAGAGGAACTAGGGTTGTGCGCCGGATGATCCTGGTCGCGGCACTTTGCATGTGCACGGCAGCCACGCGAGGCCTGGCGCAAGAGGATGGAACTCCAACTCCGCCAATCCCCGACATGAAGTGGGGCGTGAAAGTTCCGATGCGCGATGGCGTAATGCTCAACGCCACGGTGTTTCAACGGCACGCGCAGAAGGAGCCACTGCCCGTCATTTTCACGTTCACGCCCTACATCGGCGACAGTTACATGGACCGGGCGATGTATTTTTCCCAGCATGGTTACGTTTACGCGCTAGTCGATGTGCGCGGGCGCGGCAACTCCGGCGGTTCGTTCGAACCATTTGTGAATGAAGGGAAAGACGGCTACGACGTCGTCGAATGGCTGGCGAAGCAGCAATACTGCAACGGAAAAGTGACGATGTGGGGCGGCTCTTACGCGGGCTTTGACCAGTGGACGACGCTCAAGGAATTTCCGCCGCATCTCGCCACTATCGTTCCTGCTGCCGCGGCGCATCCTGGAGTGGATTTTCCGTTCCAGTACAACCTATTCGGGCCGTACGTCGAGCAGTGGCTCTCGTTCACGAGCGGCGTCACCAGCAACGCCAATCTGTTCGGAAACGCATCTTTTTGGGGAGCGAAGATGCGCGAATACTACGACGGCCACCTGGCGTTTAAAGAATACGATCGCATCGTGGGGAATCCTTCCGCCGTGTTTCAGAAGTGGCTGCAGCATCCTATTCCGGACGCGTACTACGACGCGATGGTGCCCAGCCCGGAGCAATACAAACGCATTCAGTCTCCCATTCTGACGATCACCGGCCATTACGACGGCGACCAGCCCGGCGCTTTCACATACTACAAGCGCCACATGGAGTTCGGCACAACAGAGGCGAAGCAAAACCATTATTTAATCATCGGTCCGTGGGACCACGCGGGGACCAGAACTCCCAAGCGGGAAGTCGGTGGACTGAAATTTGGGGAAGCCAGCGTTTTAGACCTGAACAAGCTGCACACGGAGTGGTACGACTGGGTGATGAAGAGCGGAAAGAAGCCCGAGTTTTTGAAAAAGCGCGTGGCTTATTACGTCGTGGGAGCCGGAGCGGAGAATTGGAAGTACGCGGATAGCCTGGAAAGCATTTCGAACGCGAAACGAATTCTGTATCTGGATTCGAACGGGAAAGCGGAAAGTGTTTTTCAGTCCGGAACGCTCACGGATAAGCCGGCGACCGGAGCGAGCGCGGACAAATGGACGTACGATCCGCTCGATACGCGGCCGGGGGATGCAGAACCCGATGACGATGCGGCCGGCTTGACATCGCAGCGCGAAGTGATGAACACGTACGGAAACGGTGCGATCTATCACAGCGAACCATTCGGAGAGGCAACGGAGGTCACTGGATTCCTGAAATTGAGCGTGTGGCTGGCGATGGACGTTCCGGACACGGATCTTGAAGCAGAAGTGTATGAGGTCTTGCCGGGGGGCAATTCCGTATTCCTTACTGGAGCGACGATGCGGGCGCGTTATCGTGAGTCATTGCGACAAGAGAAACTCGTCACGCCTGGTAAAATGGAAAAATACGTCTTCGACAATTTCACGTTTTTTTCCAGACGCATCGCTAAGGGAAGCCGAATGCGGCTCTTCGTGCACTGCCCAAATACGCCCAGCGTAGAGAAGAATTACAACAGCGGAGGAGTTGTGGCGCTCGAGACCGCGAAGGACGCGAAGACGGCGCACGTCACATTGATCCATAACGCAGAACACCAGAGCACTTTAGAATTGCCGGTGGTGAAATGAAACGTTCAGAACGAAGAGAAGAATTTACACAGAGGGCGCGGAAGTCACAGAGGCCTGTGAGATTTCGGAGAAGAAATTAAGAGTGGAGAAAGCCGCGCAAAAGCAGAAGGAAAAGTTTCGGTCGGGATTTGTGGCGATCGTTGGGAGGCCGAACGCAGGGAAGTCGACGCTATTGAACCGCCTAGTGGGGCAGAAGGTCGCGATTGTCACTGCGAAGCCGCAGACTACGCGAAATCGAATCCAGGGGATCGTGACGCGGGCCGAAGGGCAAATCGTGTTTATCGATACTCCGGGACTGCATTCGCCGGACTCTGCGCTGGGCCGGCAGATGATGCATGAGGTGGCCGCCGCTCTCGAAGGCATCGACGTTCTTTTGCTCATGGTCGATGCAAGCCGGACCACGCCTCATGCGGACGACTTTCTTCTCGAACGCGCCAAGCGTTTCAGCGGAAAAACGATCCTGGCGTTGAACAAAGTGGACGGGCTTCCGAAACAGAAGCTGCTGCCCCTTATCGAGGCATACCACAAAGCGTTCGAATTCGCCGCGATCGTGCCGGTTTCCGCTCTAAAGGGCAGCGGCTGCGAAGACCTGCTGAACGAGATTTTGCGCCTGCTTCCCGAAGGGGAGCCTTACTTTCCCGAAAATCAGGTAACCGACCAGCCGGAGCGCTTTCTGGCGGCGGAAATTGTGAGAGAAAAAGCGATCCAATCGATGTACCACGAAGTGCCGTACGCGCTGTCCGTGAAAGTTGACAAGTATGAAGAGTCTCCCAAACTGCTTCGCATCGAAGCGACCATGAACGTCGAGCGTGACTCGCAAAAAAAAATCCTCATCGGGCACAAGGGCGAGATGCTCAAAAAAATAGGCACGCAGGCGCGTAAGGAGTTAGAGCAACTGCTTGATACAAAGATTTATCTGGGACTGTTCGTGAAAGTGGTTCCTGACTGGCGCGAAAACCCGCAACGCGTGCGCGAACTGGATTGGCACGCACAGCTCGAGGCGCTAGGCCAAGACGAAGAAGGCGAAGGTTAGCACTCCCAGCTGCGGGTAAATCCGCAAAGCCACGGTTAACAAACTGAGTTTCTTAGTAAGGCGCGCTGTTGTGGCCGTACCCGCCAAAAGACCAGCGTACACCGACCGTCGTGTAGAGGCCGTACGGGCCATTCGTCCGAAGGTCGGCGGGACCCAGATAATTCGCATATCGCCCCAGATAATCGACCTGGTGCTGCGTCACGCGCAGGGTGAGACTCTTCGGCAGCTCGAAGGCAATCCCCACGGATCGGTCGAACGCAATCGGTTCCATCGAAGCGAGGTAACTTAGCTGGGGGATATTTCTTCCAAAAGAAAACTTTGGCTGAAAGAAAAGAAAGACGTGCTTGGCAAAAGTGCGATTGAGCGGCTGGAACTCGATGTAGCCGCTGAACAAGTAGCGGGCGTAGGCCGTACACGAGGAAGCCATTCCACCAGAAGCGGCAGGCTGCGGAAACGCGCAACGCCCCAAGTCGGGCTCATTGTGCGAAGGCGCGACTTCAAACTCCGTGTAGCCGCGCACCCAGTTGCGGGGAAACAAGGGCGCGGTCGCCGGCCGCTCGTACCAAGGCGCGGGTGCTTGGGTTTTTGGTGTCTCTGAGGAGACTGCCACTACTGGAGCACTGGTCGTCTCCGTCTGTGCGCGCAAAGTGGAAGCGGAAACGCATACGAACACTGCGAAGATGACAAGGAGTTTCAGCACGACGGTTCTCCTTCAGACTTGCTTGCCTAGGCTTGCGAGTCGAAGCGCTCTTCGAATAGGAGAGGACCCGCATTTAGTTTTGCGGGGAGCTGGTAGCGGCGGATGAACGTTTGAAGGTCCGGCCTGAAAGCCCGTCGTTAGCCTCGAGCTGCGGAAATTGTATAGTATTATACAGCCATTCCCTAACTGTTATTTTGGATTGGTTTCCCACAGTATGCGTAACTTGGCTCTCGCCCAATTCGATTTGAACGTTGCAGCTGCGTTCGTAACACGCTGAACAGGCTTAGTCCGGTGCGGCAATGCCCAGCGATTTCATTTTGCGGTAGAGGTGGCTGCGTTCGAGGCCCAGAGCAGATGCGGTCTGCGTCATGTTCCAGCGGTGCTCCTGCAATTTTCGCAGAATGAATTCGCGCTCATAGGCGCTGCGTGCTTCGTGCAGGGTCGAGTAAGGATGTTGAGGACTCTGCGCGGCGCCTCTAAAAAGCTCGGGCGGAAGATGATGGGGCTCAATGCGTGCCTGCGGGCAGACGATGACGAGGCGCTCCACGAGATTGCGCAGCTCGCGCACATTTCCAGGCCAGGGGTATCGCACTAGGATTTCCATGGCTGTCGCGCTCAGCTCACGCGTTTTTTTACCGTAGGCCGAGCTGAAGTCATCCAGAAAATAACGCGCCAGCGTGGGAATATCTTCCTGCCGCTCGCGAAGTGGCGGCACGAAGAAGGGAATTACATTGAGCCGATAGAAAAGATCCTGCCGAAAGGCTCCCCGTGTGATCTCCTGCTCGAGATTCTTGTTTGTCGCTGCAATCACGCGCGCATCCACTGTCATCGTCTGGCTCGAACCTACCGGTTCAAATCGTTGTTCTTCCAGGACGCGCAGAACTTTGGATTGGGTCCGCAGGCTCATGTCTCCGATTTCATCCAGGAAGAGCGTGCCGCCGTCCGCCTTTTGAAACTTTCCAACCTTGTCCTCCGAAGCGCCGGTGAAACTTCCTTTGATATGCCCGAAGAGTTCGGACTCGATCAGTTCCTCCGGAATGGCCGCGCAATTAACCTCCACGAACGGCCCCTTGCTGCGCAGGCTGGCGGCGTGAAGGGCGTGGGCGACCAGTTCTTTGCCTGTGCCACTCTCACCGTAGATGAGCACGCGGCCGTTGGTGGGCGCCGTTACCACGATCTGCTGGCGCAATGCCTTCATGGGCACACTGTTCCCTATGACCTGATAGCGATGGCCTAGTTCGCTGCGAAGAAGCTGATTTTCTTCCTGGAGCCTCCGCTGCTGCACGGCGTTGCGCACGAGAACAATGATTTTCTCAAGCGAAAGGGGTTTCTCGATGAAATCGAAAGCGCCCAATTTTGTCGCGCGCACGGCTGTCTCGATCGTGCCGTGCCCGGAAATCATGATGACAGCGGGTGCACGCGGAATTACCTGGAGCCGGCTGAGTGCTTCTAAACCGTCGATTCCCGGCAACCATACGTCCAGCAGAATGACCTCGATATCGCCGGAAGCCGCCCGCTCCAGGGCTTCCTCGGCAGAAGCCACGGCTTCAACAAGGTAACCCTCATCTTTGAGGATGGATGACAGAGATTCGCGAATCCCAGCCTCGTCGTCAACGACGAGAAGGTGTGGCTTGCCCGTCATCGTGAGACTTCCGTCCCGTTGTGATCGGGGACGCCCGCTGGGGTGAGCTCTGCGGCCGGAAGTTCCACGAGGAATCTCGAACCTACTGGCAGATTGTCTTCCACATGAATGGTGCCGCCATGCTCGGCGACGATCCGCGCCGCGATAGCCAGTCCGAGACCGGTTCCCCGGTTCTTGGTCGAAAAGTGTGGGAGGAAAAGTTTGTCTTTGTCCTGCGGAGAGATGCCGTGGCCGGTGTCCGACACGCAGATCTCGACGGTTTCTGCGTCGGGATGCGCGCATGTGGAGATGATAATTTCCCGGAACGTCGAGTTTTCCAGAGCTTCCGCGGCGTTATCGATCAGGTTGACCACCACGCTGCGCAGCAGCCCGCCATCCGCGCGAACCGCGGGAAGATTCTCGCCAAGAGTGGTTTTGAGTGTGATGCCATCGAGTCGGCCGGAAAAAACCTCTACAGCTTCGTGCACGATGGTGTTGGCGTTAGTGGCTGTGAGCTTGGCAGTCGGGAAGCGCACGAATTGCGAGAACTCATTGACGAGGGCGGCAAGCGTGGACACTTCTCGCTCGATCAAGCGCGAACACTCCTGAACCAGCTTGGTCAACTCGAAGTCCCGCGGCGCTTTCGATTCGGCGGGGTCACGCCGCTCGAGAAAACGTGACAGTCTCTGCGAAGAAAGCTGAATTGGCGTAAGCGGATTCTTGATCTCGTGGGCGATGCGCCGCGCCACTTCCTGCCACGCGGCGGACTTCTGCGCCCGCAGCATTTCCGTGAGGTCATCAAGAACCAGAACGTAGCCGGAGTTTGCGCGGCGTGGCCCCAGAGAGCTGGCAGTTACGGCGAGGTGCAGGATGCGCCCCGACATGACGATCTCAATCTCGCGAGAGACTACGCCCATGCGCAATGAGCGCCGCATCAAGAGCTGCAAGATGCGCGATGCGTCCGGCCCCAGAAGTTCGTCAAGCGTTTGTGCATTTCGGGCGTCCCCGCCGAACATTCGAGTCACCGCTGTATTGGAACGGAGGATGGCTCCGTTGGCATCGAGCGAGATAACCCCAGTTGGTATGTTCTCCAGAACCGTCTCCATGAGTTGGCGCCGCCGTTCAAGTTCCTGAACAGCCTGCTGCAGGTTTCGCGTGAACTGATCGATTTGCGAACGGTTGTCTCGCAACTGCGTAGTCATCGTGTTGAAGGAGCGCACCAAAACGCCCAGCTCGTCCTGAGCCTGTTCGGGAACTTGATAGTCGAAATTACCGGCAGAAATTTCGCGCGTACCTTCGGCAAGCGCCTGGATCGGTACGGTGACCTGCTTCGCAAGAAAAAGCGCGACCCACATCACGGCGGAGAGGAGCAGCACGGTGAACAGAAGCAGGATGAGCAGCATCTGCTGCTTGAGCGCTCTAAGGTCCTGTTTCTCCTGATAATATTCACGCGTCTGAGACTGAATCTCCGTAATTCGTGAAAGGAAGTTCGGACTCGTTCGGTACGCCGCGACAGCATAGCCGGCCGTCTGGCCTCCCTGCATTGTAGGGACCCTCACGGCAAAATAATCCTTACCGCCGGCTGACCAGACTTCTATTCCGCTGGGCATCAATCGGACAAATTCGCCCAAGACTCCGACTTGAGCACAAATCGGCCCATGCCGGTCTTCCTGCTGGTTTTCACAAACGACTCCGCCGCTTGTCGATTTGCCATCCTTGTCAAGAATCCAGGCTGCGTCCACGCCCTTTGCAAAAGCGTGCTGCAGTTTATCGTCAACCGACGGCGAGGCGTCCTCTTGAACCCCGAGCGCCAAGCGCCGCAGGCGCGGCAACTGTGCGCGCCCAAAATCGTTCATCAACTCTTGCGTCTTCTCCGAGGCGATTTCCAGTGGGCGAGGAAACCATCGCAAAAGAGTGCGATTGATCAGCGAGTAGCTCACAATAAACATAAAAATGATGGGCAGCAGAGAAATGGCCATCGCGCCGACGACCATCTTCGATTTGAACCGCGCGCCAAGCTGCTCGCGGCTACTCTCCGCCCACAAGCGGAGAACGGTGCGTCCCAGAATGAGACCGAAGACCAGAAGCGCGGCCGTGATAAAGCACGAGACGGCGTACAATGGCATCAACGTGCGCCAGCTCTTCGGCTCGAACGGAACTTCCAGCGAACCAAAGGTGAAAACAGCGGCGAGCAGCAAAGTGAGCAGAACCCCACCCACCACCAAGCTCCAGCGCCGTTTGGAATCGAGCCGACTCATGCCGTGGCCACCATCACTTCAAAAAAAGATTTTCTTTGCAAAAAGCCCCCGCGTCCGCTTGGCAAGCAGTGCCGCGGACATACGCCGACCACACGAGCATTGTAATCGGTTGCCAAAGCAAGTCTTGCATCCCAACCGGATTCCCCTGAAACCTCAAGCCTTTTGTACGCGCAACCCGGTGCCGTGAACGAGTTGACGCACAAATACGCACAAAAGCCGCTCTCTCGCACGATAGCCACCGCAAAGAAGCAAGTCAAGAACTGCACCTGTCCCTGGTTCAAAAAACCTGCCCCTGCGGACAGGTATTAGCCATTTCAGAACTTCCTTCTAATTTCCGCACGCCTTTGTAGCCCCCGTTTGCTATGTTGACTCTGGGTGCAAACCGGCAGGGAGTGCTGCGGATGTCCGTCCGTTTGGGCGAGATACTTATTAAAGAAAGCCTGATCACTCAGGACCAGCTCCAGAAAGCGCTCGAATTCCAGCGCGCCAATGGTGGCAAGCTGGGGAGCTGCCTGACCAAGATGGGCTTCATCACCGATGATGACATCACCGGTGTCCTCTCTCGCCAGTACGGTGTACCCTCCATCAATCTCAAGTATTACGAAATCGACCCCAACGTCATCAAGCTCATCCCCCAAGACACCGCTCTCCGTTACCAAGTCATTCCACTTTCGCGCGTGGGCTCCGTCCTCACCATCGCGATGACCGATCCCACCAACGTTTTCGCGATGGACGACATCAAGTTCATGACCGGTTTCAATGTGGAACCGGTCGTCGCTTCCGAATCCGCCATCGGCGAAGCCATCTCGCGGTTCTATGGCGGCACGGAAGCCAATACCGAAGAGCTAAGCAAAATGATGAAGGACCTGGTCGACGAAGACCAGGAGCTCGAGCTGGCCGCTGAAGAAGCCGAACTCGATACCGCCACGCTTGAGAAGGCCGCCGAAGAAGCGCCCATCATTAAGCTCGTGAACCTGATCCTGACCGACTCGGTGAAACGGGGCGCCAGCGATATTCATATTGAACCGTACGAGCTCGAAATGCGCGTCAGGTTCCGCGTTGACGGCCAGCTCCAAACGGTCATGACACCGCCCCTCCGCTTGAAAGACGCCATTACCAGCCGCCTGAAAATCATGGCCAAGCTGGACATCGCCGAAAAGCGCCTCCCGCAAGACGGCCGCATCATGATCAAGTACAAGGCCGACGGCAAAAAGAAAGAACTCGATTTCCGCGTCTCAACGGTTCCGACTCTCTACGGCGAAAAAATCGTCCTCCGGCTCCTCGACAAAGAAAATCTCCGGCTGGACATGACCAAGCTCGGTTTCGAGCAGGAGTCGCTGAAAAAATTCGAGCGCAACATCTTAAAGCCCTATGGCATGGTGCTGGTCACCGGTCCGACCGGCTCGGGCAAAACCAACACTCTCTATTCCTCGGTCGCGCGACTCAACACGGTCGACACCAACATCATGACCGCCGAGGACCCCGTCGAGTTCCAATTGGCGGGCATCAACCAGGTTCAGATGAAAGAGCAGATCGGCTTGAACTTCGCGGCGGCCCTTCGCGCTTTCCTCCGCCAAGACCCCAACATCATCCTGGTCGGCGAGATCCGCGACTTTGAAACGGCTGAAATCGCCGTCAAAGCCGCGCTCACTGGACACTTGGTGCTGTCCACGCTGCACACCAACGACGCGCCGTCCACCATCAGCCGCTTGATGAACATGGGTATCGAGCCTTTCCTTGTCGCGACATCCGTCAATCTCATTTGTGCGCAGCGCCTCGTGCGTCGCATTTGCTCAAATTGTAAAGAGGAGCTGGAATTGCCCGAGCAGGCGCTGATCGACGCTGGGTATTCCCCGGATGAGGTCAAGACGACTAAGATCTATCACGGCAAAGGTTGCAACACCTGCAACAAGGGCGGCTACAAAGGCCGCACAGGTTTGTACGAAGTGATGGAAGTGAACGACGAACTCCGCGAATTGATCCTCGTCGGAGCCTCTGCTCTGGAACTGAAGAAGAAGGCGATCGAGCAAGGCATGATTACTCTTCGTCGCAGCGGATTAGTTAAGGTGGCTTTAGGGCAGACGACGCTGGAAGAAGTTTTGCGCGAGACGGTGTTATAGGAAAAAGGTGAAGAGATGGCCGGGATTACCCTGAGCGAGTTGCTCAAGAAAATGATCGAAATGGGAGGCAGCGACCTTCATATCACCACGAACAGCGCCCCGCGTGTTCGCGTTCACGGTCATTTGCGCGCTCTGGACATGCCGCCCCTGACAGCTGCCGACACAAAGTCGCTGGCCTATAGCGTTCTGACCGATGCACAAAAGCACCGCTTCGAAGAAAACCTTGAGTTGGACTTTTCTTTCGGTCTCAAAAACCTGGCGCGCTTCCGCGGCAACGTGTTCAATCAACGCGGCGCAGTGGCCGCCGTTTTTCGTACGATTCCCTGGGAAATCAAGAACTTCGATGCCTTGGGTTTGCCCAGTGTCGTCAGAGGTCTTTGCGACAAGCCGCGCGGCCTCGTATTGGTGACGGGCCCGACGGGTTCCGGAAAATCGACCACGCTCGCCGCCATGCTCGACAAAATCAATAGCGAGCGCGAAGAGCACATGATCACCATCGAGGACCCCATCGAGTTCCTCCACAATCACAAAAAGTGCCTCGTGAACCAGCGCGAAGTTCACGCCGACACTCACTCGTTTGCGAATTCGCTCCGCGCCGCCCTCCGCGAAGATCCAGACGTCGTCCTCATCGGAGAAATGCGCGACCTTGAAACAATCGAGTCGGCCCTGCGTATCGCAGAAACAGGCCACTTGACCTTTGCCACGCTGCACACCAATTCCGCGGCTTCCACCATTAACCGTATTATTGACGTCTTCCCTTCGCACCAGCAGCCGCAGATTCGCGCACAGCTTTCCATGGTGATGGAAGGGATCCTTTGCCAGGCGCTCCTCCCGCGTGCCGATAATCGCGGCCGCGTCATGATTATGGAAGTTTTGATCCCTACGCCGGCTATCCGCAACCTCGTTCGCGAAGACAAGATTCACCAGATTTATTCCGCGATGCAGACAGGTACCGGACAAACGGGTATGCAGACGTTCAATCAAGGTCTTGCTAACGCCTATTTTTCGAAGCTCATCACGCTCGATTTGGCCCTTTCGCGGTCGTCGAATGCGGATGAGCTTCAGGACATGATCAACCGCGGCGTTTCTTCGCCGGGTGGTAGCGGCCCCAGCAGTTCAAAGACGCCGGTGGGGAGCAAGCGGTAGAGGTTTTTCAGGGTCGTCAGGCCCTTGGCTTATTGATTTTGGTCAATGGATTTGTAGGATTGAGGAGGAAAAGTTATGCCGGTCTTTACTTACAAGGGAACCAATCGTTCCGGCGGAAACGTCAGCGGAGAGCTCGCCGCGACAAGCAAGGCGGAGCTCCAGAACCTGCTTCGGCGCCAGCAGATTACGCCAACGAAGATGTCCGAGAAAGGCAAGGAATTCAACTTGCCGACCTTCGGCTCTGGCGTCAGCTCCAAGGAACTGGCCATCTTCACGCGACAGTTCTCGGTCATGATCGACGCAGGTTTGCCGCTCGTCCAGTGCCTCGAAATTCTCGCCAGCCAGCAGGAAAACAAGATGTTTCAAAAGGTGCTGACGGGAACGCGTGGTTCGGTGGAAGGCGGCGCCACGCTCTCTGCCGCCATGCGCCAATACCCGAAGGTTTTCGACGCCCTGTACGTCAACATGGTTGAGGCGGGCGAGACGGGCGGTATTCTCGACACCATTTTGCAGCGGCTCTCTTCCTATATTGAAAAGAACGTCAAGCTACAGCGCGCCGTGAAGTCAGCCATGGTCTACCCGGTGGGCGTCTTGACCGTAGCCGGTGGCGTCATCATTTTGCTCTTGTGGAAAGTCGTCCCGATTTTCGCCACCTTGTTCGCAGGCCTCGGCGTCGATTTGCCCTTGCCGACCAAGATTGTCATTGGCATGAGCAATATGATTGGCAGCATCTTCGGTCTCTTGGCTTTGGTCGCTTTCGGAGCCATTCTCTTTGGCTTAAAGGTTTGGTACGGCACTCCACAGGGCCGCTATGCCATTGACGCCACCATCCTCCGCTTGCCCGTCATCGGTATCCTGATGCGCAAAATCGCGGTCGCCCGCTTTACTCGTACCTTGGGAACGTTGATCGCCAGCGGCGTACCCATCCTCGAAGGCTTGGACATCACTGCCAGGACCGCCGGAAACGCGGTCGTCGAAAAGGCCTTGCAGCAAGTCCGCAAGTCCCTCGAAGAAGGCAAATCGCTCACCGAACCTCTCAAGGACTCGGAAGTCTTCCCCGGCATGGTCACGCAGATGATCAGCGTCGGTGAACAAACCGGTGCGATGGATGCCATGTTGCAGAAAATCGCCGACTTCTACGAAGAAGAAGTCGACGCTGCCGTGAAGGACCTCTTGACCGCCTTAGAACCGGTCATGATCGTGTTCCTGGGCGTGGTCGTCGGCGGCGTGGTCATATCCATGTACTTGCCGCTGTTCTCCTTGATCGGCAAGTTGAGCCAGATGCACTAGTCGCAGCGTCGCGCTGCTAGCGTTATCCAATTGGCGGAGGGCAGGGAAGGAACTCCCAGCCCTTCGCCATTTCTGTCTAAACTAGGGAATGCCCGGGGGGAATACTGGGGTCAGGAACGCGGGCCGTCGATGGATCAAAGTACGACAACTAGAGAATGGTTAGGCTGGCTGACGCGTGTCCGCCTGCTCACAATTCTCTTAATTCTCGTCGTTGACCTGATCTGGCCGCAGTACGTCCTTCCTTCCGGCGCGAACCGCTATTTCCTTCCCATCTTGCTAATTTGGGTCACTCTGGCCGTTCTGCACATAGCCATGATCCGATGGCTTCCCGGTCCTACCTGGCAAGGCGCATTACAAGTTGCAGGCGACGTACTGGTCATTTCCGCCCTCGTCTATACCACCGGCCTGCAGGAAAGCTACTTTATTTCTCTCTACCTCCTGGTCATCATCGTGGCCAGCATCCTGTTCTCACGCCAGATTGCGTTTGTCACCACGGTAGTCTGCATTTCCATCCTTGGTGGCATGACCGCTCTGGCTTTCGCTGGAAAGATCCCCCGCACCTTTTTGCTGGTCCCGACCCAAGAGGGGCTGAGGGTTTGGTTCCTCAGCAATCTCTTCGGCTTCCTCGCCGTCGCGTATCTTGCCAGCCTTCTTGCGCAGTCCCTGCGTCGCAAAGGAATTGAACTCGAAGAAAAACGTGAAGAGCTGCTCGAACTGCAGGACTTTACCGAAGACATTATTCATTCCATGCGCGGCGGCCTGCTCACGACGGACCTGGACGGGAAAATTGTGCTGCTCAATCGCACCGGCGAAGAGATTCTCGGCTTCCGTTTCGTTGATCTTCGCGGCCGGAAGCTGCCCGACGTCGACGAGAATTTTTGGCTTCCCGGGCTGAAGGGTCCCAATGAACGCCCGGTGGTCCGAAGAGAAATCGATTTCCGCACACCGGACGGCCAGCAGAGGTATCTGGGCATTTCTGTCTCTCCCTTGCGCACCAGGAATTCCACGCGCAGCGGTTACGTTTTCAATTTTCAGGATCTGACCGAGCTTCGCAGACTGGAACAAGAAGTGGCCACGAAGGAGCGCATGGCAGCGCTGGGCAGACTGTCCGCGGCCATCGCCCACGAGATTCGCCAGCCGCTGACGGCCATGGCCGGTGCGGTTAAGGAATTGGCGCGCCTCGTTCCGCTCGAAGAGGACGAGAAGCATCTGGTCAACATCGTCAGCCGCGAATCGGAGCGTTTGAATCACATCATCACCGACTTTCTAAATTACTCGCGCGAGAAGACCTACGAATTCCAGGAAGCCGATGTGCGTAGTTTGCTGGATGAAACTCTGACGCTGCTGGAGAAAAAACCCGAAGTCGAGAACAAATACCTCATTGTTCGCACATTTAACGGCGCTGAATTGCGCGCGCGGGTGGACCCAAGCAAGATCAAGCAGGTCTTCTGGAATCTTTGCGACAACGCTCTTCGGGCCATGCCGAGCGGCGGAACGCTCAGCGTCGGCATCGAAAGGCTGCCCTTCTGGCTGCGCATCGCGTTCCGCGATACAGGTATTGGGCTCGACGCGAAACAGCGCGCGAAAATCTTTGAGCCTCTGCAATCTGGATTCGAGGGCGGCACAGGATTGGGTCTTTCCATCGTGTACCAAATCGTGCAGGCGCACAGCGGAAGAATCAGTGTGATCTCAGAGAAAGACCGCGGCGCGGAATTCATAGTCGAGTTGCCGCGGACGGCGTGAGGTCTTATGCACGGAACAAAAGCTGTGGCAAAGGAAGTTCCTAGCGACTTGGTTCATATCCTTGTCGTCGACGACGAGCGCTCTATCTGCGAGCTGCTCGAGATTACGTTTCGCAAGGAAGGCCATCGCGTCGAAGTGGCCCACAGCGTCGATGCCGCCAAGCGCAAGCTCGAATCGCAGATTTTTGACATTATCATCTCCGACGTACGCATGCCCGGAGCTACGGGCGTCGACCTCCTGAAATTCACCAAAGAGATTTCTCCCAATTCTTTTTTCCTGCTCATCACCGGCGTGCCCACCGTGGAAACCGCAATCGCTGCGATCAACTCCGGCGCAGATCGCTACGTCATTAAAGACCACGAACTGGTCGACCAGCTTCGCCGCGCGGTCAAGGAAGTCGCGGAAAGCCTGAAGTGGAAAAAAGAGGCCGGCTACCTGCGCAGGGAACTGCGCCGCCTCACCGGCCTCGACAATATCATAGGGCAAAGTCCCAAGATGCGTGCCATCTTCGACTTGATCCAGACCATTGCCCCGCAAACCAGCCGTGTCCTCATCACCGGTGAAAGTGGCACTGGAAAAGAGTTGGTGGCGCGCGCCATTCACGAGAACAGCCTCCGCGCTCAGGCGCCCTTTATCACCATCAACTGCGGGGCATTTCCAGAGACTTTGCTGGAATCGGAACTCTTCGGCTATATGAAGGGCGCCTTTACCGGTGCGAACGACAATCGCCAAGGTCTGTTCCAGGCCGCCCACGGCGGTACGCTCTTCATGGACGAGATTGGCAACATGAGCCTGACCATGCAGGTCAAGCTCTATCGCGTCCTTCAGGAAGGCAAGGTAAGGCCGATCGGAAGCACCGAAGAAATTGACGTGGATGTGCGCATCATCGCCGCCACCAACAAGGAGTTTGAAAAAGAAATTGCAGAAGGCCGCTTTCGCGAAGACTTGTACTATCGGTTGAGTGTTATTCCGATCCAACTGCCCGCACTCCGGGAGCGCCGCGAGGATATCCCTTTGCTAGCACGGCATTTCCTCGAGCGATTCCGAAAGTCGATGGAGAAGCCCATCGAGGGCCTATCGCCGGAGGCGGTTCGCCGCCTGGAAGCCTACGATTGGCCCGGGAACGTCCGCGAACTTGAGAACACGATGGAGCGAGCCGTCGCCCTCGAGACCGGAGCGGAGATCTCTCTGCGCGTTCTTCCTGACCGAATAGCGGGCTACTCTTCCGCAGTGGCCTTGGGAGCCGGCAATGGCGTGGAAGCCCCCTTTCCGGCGGAAGGGATCGACTTTGAGAAAGAGATAGCTGAGACCGAACGCAGATACCTGCAAGCGGCTCTTGAGAAGTCCAACGGGGTCCGCACGAAGGCTTCCGACCTTCTAAAGATCAGCTATCGCTCGTTCCGCCACTACGCCAAGAAGCATAACTTGTAGGATGGAATAGCTTTGTATGGAGTTCGCCTCCGCCAAAGTCTGGGGAGAAGTGCCCTTTTTCGTCGCTCGGCGCCGACACAAAGGGTCATTTTGAGGCCAGTAATAGTACCGTTTGGAGCCGCAAAAGTACTACGGAAAGTCTCTCCGATTCGGTAAGTTAAAGAATACAAATGAGTTCCCGAATTGGAACGTCGAGCTGCCTTTAGACCCCTGATTGGCACACCCCTTGCATCCTTGTACGGCGTGCTCTGGCACCTAAAACTCTCACACTCTCAAGGAGATAGAATGAAGAAGCAGAAGGGTTTCTCACTCATCGAGTTGCTGATCGTCGTGGCGATTATTCTGATCATCGCGGCCATCGCAATTCCGAACCTCCTCCGGTCGCGCATGGCGGCCAACGAAGCTTCCGCGGTTGGTTCGATCCGTACGATCAACACCTCCGCTGTGACGTATTCGTCCACCTATCCGAACGACGGCTTCCCAGCTTCGCTGGCAGCGTTGGGCGGTGCGGCTCCTTGCACGGCTACCTCGGCGCAAGCTTGCTTGCTTGACCAGGTTCTGTCGGCCGGTACAAAGAGCGGCTACAAGTTCGTTTGGACGGGCGACGGCAATACGCCTTCGGTCGGCTATTCGATCACCGGAACCCCGGTCACGGTTGGCACCACTGGTCAGCGCATGTTCTGCTCCGACCAATCTGGTGTGATCCGCTTTGACCCCTCCGGCGCTGGCTGCACGAACGCTAGCTTGGCCCTCCAGTAAAGTTACCTCTCGACTGGGCAACCGGTCGGGAAAGAAATCGACAGAGCACGGGACTTCGGTTCCGTGCTCTGTTCTTTTTTGGAACACAGTTCTGATATCCGTTTCGGAGCATGACTACAATCTCTGAACTCCTAGGGCAACATCTCCCTTGCACCTCTTCCAAATCATGCTCGACGGGCCAGCCTTCCAAACCATGAGCAAAGGCGCGATTGGACTTCACGGACTAATTCAATTCTCTGACGAGTCTTTCCAGAGATCGACTTTTAGAGAAACCGTATGCAAACCTCGCAATCCGGTCGATTGCAGTTTGGAGATGTCCGCACAACGCCGTTTTTCGTCAGAGTCCCTCGCGAAACTGACGATTAGTGTCAACTAGGGCGCTGGGCAAGACTGGAAAGCTCTTCGGCCCTAGCTAACTTCCTTAAAAACATAAGGTTACGGTGTTCAGGGGAGGATAGAGATTGGCCTCAGGAGTGCTCCAATCAAGCCGTATACATCGTGTGTAGCAGATAGAGTCTTCGTGGGAACGGGTTTCGGGAAACTTTTATGAGAAGAAAACAAGACGGTTTCTCCCTAATTGAGCTGCTGATCGTTGTAGCCATTATTCTTATCATGGCCGCCATCGCAGTTCCGAACTATCTCAGGTCGCGCCTTGTGGCGAATGAAGCCTCAGCGGCCCAGTCTGTACGTACCATCAACACTTCCGTGATTACGTATTCCAGCACTTACCAGAACGTCGGGTTTCCCCCGACCCTGGCTGCTTTGGGCGGGGCGGCTCCTTGCGTGGCTGCTTCGACAAACGCTTGCTTACTGGACGAGGTCCTTAGCGCCGGTACCAAAGCGGGCTATGGCTACGTCTATACGGGAGACGGCCTAACTCCTTCGGTTACTTACTCTATCGTCGCGACGCCCGTTACCCTAGGCATGTCCGGTCAACGTCAGTTTTGCTCGGACCAGACAAGCGTGATTCGATTCGAGCCCAGCGGCGCCGGCTGCACCCCCGCGAGCAATCCGGTTCAGTAGACGAATCATCGAGCCAACGGAATCGGAGTTTTTTCAAGGAGCACGGGATAGTCTCCCGTGCTCTTTTGCTTTGAGAGCCCGAATAGCATGAGAGCGCATGGTTTGCCGTCGCTGACAGGCTTGTTAGACTAAACACCATGCTCTGTTTCTTGTCCCTTGCCTGCGCGCTCTTAACCGCCCTCTCGTCCACCATCTCCGAATCTAAATTGGTCGCAGCCAAGCTCGAGGCGCGTTACCGCGGCGCACATACTCTGGTTGCGACTTTTCTTGAGCGCTATTCCGAAAATGGCCGTGTTGTTCGCTCAGAAGCCGGAGTTGTTTATTTCCGCCGTCCCGGAAGAATGCGCTGGGAGTACGAATCACCGGAAAAAAACCTTTTCCTTGTGGATGGCAAGACCGCCTGGTTTTATGTCCCAGCGGATCACACCGTAACCCGCGCGCCGGCAAAACAAAGTACGGATTGGCGAACCCCGCTGGCCCTTCTCGCCGGGGAAATGAAGCTGTCGCGGATCTGCGCGCGCGTCGAACCCACCACGGCCGAACCGCCCGATACTCCAGGAAACATCGTGCTGTATTGCCCGCTGCGCGGCGAAGATAACAAAACGCCGCACGCGGCCGACGGTGGAGCGGATAACCAGGCAGCCGCTCCGGACGAATCTGTCTATCTCGAAATTGCGCCAACAACCGGAGAGCTTGCCCGCGTCCTCGTTCGCGAAAAAGGCGGAGTCGTCCTCGAATTCAAGTTCGCCGACTGGCGCTTCGATCCCCCCGTCCCAGATTCCTATTTCCGGTTCGATGTCCCGACGGGCGTCGCCATCGTCAACACGGAAACCCCCGCCGAATCAAGGCCATGAGGTTAAAATCAGGTTAATTCCCTGGAACGTTTCCCGAGAGGAACAGCCAACCCCTAGCCGCTGCTCCGCATACTAACTAGATGAGGTAAACTGTAAAGCATGGGGGAATTTGTCTGCCGCGTTGCTGATGCAAACGGCCGGGTTTTCTCGCACGTCGAGGCTGCGGGGTCATTAGCCGAGGCGCGCCAGAAACTGGTCGAGAGGGGTCTTTTCGTTTATTCGGTCGACCCGCGCAGCAGCCTTCTGGGCGCGCTCGGAAAGCGCCGCAGCGAACGCCAGATTGGCGGCTCGGACTTCCTCATCCTCAACCAGCAGTTCAATACCCTCATCAAAGCCGGTTTGCCAATCCTCCGCGCGCTGGACCTCCTGGCCGACCGCGCCACCTCTCCCAAACTTCGCCCCGTACTCTCCAAAGTCCGCGACCGCGTTCGCGAAGGCAAGTCGCTTTCCGAAGCGATCACGGAAGCTGGCGTCTTTTCCAAGGTTTACGCTACCGCCATTCTCGCCGGTGAAAAAAGCGGCAACCTCTCCGGAGTCCTGGAATATTACATTGCCTACCAGCGCGTGAGCACAGGAGTGAAGAAGAAGATTCTCGCCACGCTGGTTTATCCAGTTCTTTTAATCACTGTCGCGACGATCATCGTCACGTATCTCGTCACTTTCGTAATCCCCAAGTTTGCCGTGCTCTATCGCGACCTGAACGTGGAACTCCCCGGCCCAACACAGTTTCTCATCGCCCTCACCGTCGACTACCGCTACCTGGTGATCGGCATCATCGCGCTCTTGTTTCTTTCGGCCTTCGGCGTCCTTCTCTGGTCGAGGACCGAGGAAGGCGGCGAAGCCTTTGACCGCCTGAAGTTCCGTATCCCGGTCATCGGCGACACCCTTCTAAAATTCCAGGTCGCTCAATTCTCCCGCACGCTGGCCACTCTCCTCACGGGCGGCACTCCCTTGGTTGCGGGTTTGCAAACCGCCTCCGACGCCATCAGCAGCAAACTCATCCGTTCGACAGTGACGCAAGCCACGCAGATGGTCCGCGAAGGCGAATCGCTTCATGGCGCTTTGGCATCGAAAGGCACCATGCCGGAGCTCGCGCTGGACATGATCGAAGTCGGCGAATCCAGCGGCGCCCTCGCCCCCATGCTCACCAGCGTCGCCGAGTTTTATGAAGAAGAAGTTGGCGTCCGGCTTTCGGCGCTTGTGGCTGTCATCGAGCCCGTTATTCTCATATTCATGGGCTTGCTGGTAGCCTTTATTCTGATTTCACTCTATTTGCCGATCTTCTCCTTCTCCCTCTCGGGCGGAGCGGTAAAGTAGGATAAGGGAGACCGTGGCTACACAAGAACACAATTGGACCCCCGGCGACGGCGCCGATGCCGTCAACGAACGCGAATTCGCGCGCAAGCTCGCCGGCAGATATCGCTGCGCCTTTGTCGATCTAAGCGAACAGCACATCGACCCAGAACTTTTCCGTACCATTCCCGCGGACTTGATGTTCCGCTACAACTTCGTGCCGCTAGAAGTGCAAAACAATTCACTTTCGATTGCCGTTTCCGATCCGAGCCTCGTCTTGCTGAGCGACGAACTACCTTTATTGCTGGGGAAAAAGCTGGCCATCAAAGTAGCCACGGCTCGCCAAATCGGCGACATCCTCAAGCGCACCGAGCAGTCCCAGCGCGTCCTCGAACAAGCCACCGAAGCCTTCACGCTCCAGGTTTCCAAGGAAGAAGAAGAGAGCGAAGAGACCATCTCCGGCGACCGTCTCACGCGCGACACCACCGTCAGCCCAGTAGTGCGACTTGTCGAAACAATCATCTTCACCGCTTTGGAACGCCGCGCGAGTGATATCCACATTGAAGCCCGCGACACCGAAGTCGCCGTCAAGTACCGCATCGACGGCGTCTTGCAGCACGCCATGCAACCGATTGCCAAAGAATGGCATTCGACCGTGCTGTCGCGCATAAAGGTGCTCAGCGATTTAGACATCGCAGAACGGCGCGTCCCGCAAGACGGCCGTTTCCGCGTGAAGTACAAAGGCCGCTTCATCGACTTGCGGGTTTCCATCATGCCCGCAAGCCACGGTGAAGACGCCGTCCTTCGCGTCCTGGACAAAGAAACGCTCTCCGAAAAATTCCAAAGCCTGAGCCTCGATGTCGTCGGCTTCTCCGACCTCGAGGTCAAGCGCTTCCGCCGCTACATCCAAGAGCCTTACGGCATGGTGCTTGTCACCGGACCGACAGGCTCGGGCAAAACGACCACGCTCTACGCCGCCATCAACGAAATCAAAACCGACGAAGACAAAATCGTCACCATCGAAGACCCAGTCGAGTACCAGCTCAAAGGCATCACGCAAATCCCGGTGAACGAGAAAAAAGGGCTCACCTTCGCGCGCGGCTTGCGGTCCATCCTTCGCCACGACCCCGACAAGATCATGGTCGGCGAAATCCGCGACCAGGAAACCGCCCAAATCGCGATTCAATCCGCGCTCACCGGACACTTGGTCTTCACCACCGTCCACGCCAACAACGTCACCGACGTCATCGGACGCTTCATCAACATGGGCGTCGAGCCGTACAATTTCGTCTCCGCCCTGAACTGCATCATGGCGCAACGTCTCGTGCGCGTGATCTGCGAAAATTGCAAGCGTCCAAAGAACTTTACTCCGGCCGAACTAAAGGAAGCGGGTCTCGATCCAGGAACGTGGTCCTCGGTAGTTCTTCGCGAGGGCGCCGGATGCCTGGAGTGTTCCGGCACCGGCTTTCACGGCCGCACCGCCATCTGCGAATTGTTGGACTTGACAGATCGCATCCGCGAGATGATCGTGGACCGCCGCCCAACTTCCGAGATCAAGCGCATCGCTCGCGAAGAAGGCATGATTACCTTGCGCGAAAGCGGCCTGGCCAAAATTCGTGCGGGGCTTACCACCGTCAAGGAAATCAATAAGGTGACTTTCGTTGAGTAGCGCCGCCACATTTCATCAGGGGATTTACAAGAGCGATCTCGTGCGCCGCGTCGCGCGGTGGTTGGATGCCACTCCGCATCCGCCGCTGGCAATCGAAATCAGCTTGGACCGGGTCGCCGGTGCGCGTTGGACGAGGACCGGTTCGGTGGATGGTTACGGCGTCGAGGTTCTTCCGCTGGGTGCCCTTGTGCCTTCTGCCGTCGAAACCAACATCGTGAATGCCGCGGCTCTAAAGTCCGCCATCACCGCGGTGTGCACCACACTGCGCGCCAAGGACGAGAGCGTCGCGCTCATTTTGCCGGATCCCGTCATTCGTGTCTTCGTCCAGCACTTCGATGATTTTCCTCGCTCCAAAGCAGAAGCCGATCCTATGTTGCGCTGGAAGCTCAAGAAAAGCGTCCCCTTCGAAGTCGACGAAACGCTCATCTCCTACATGCGACAAGCGCCCCGGGAAGCAGGCGTTGACGTGGTCACCGCGCTCGCCCGTCTGCGCATCATCCGCGAGTACGAATCCCTGGCCGAAGCGGCAGGGCTGCACCCTGGGGTGGTGCTCAGCTCCTCACTGGCAGCCATCGCGCTCGTGGAAGAGCATCGCCCCACGCTCCTTGCGCGTGTTTCCGGTCCTTCGTTGACCACCGCGATCGTCCGCGAGGGTGTTCTCTGCGGCTATCGCTGCACGGAGCTTCCTGCTCGCGGCGCGGATCTCACGCCCCACATGCTTCTCGAAGACATCTATCCCGTCGCCGCCTATTACCAGGACACGTGGCAGGAAGGCATTCAGTCCGTGCGTGTCGCGGGTCTGGGCTCGCGGTTGCCGGAATTTGTACGGCCTCTGGAAGAAGAGTTTCATTGCGAGGTGCACTCGCTGCTTCATGCGGGGGTCTCTGAGGGGCGCATCCCGGCGGATGCGCGTCCGCTGGCCGACCGTGAACTGGATGGTTTGGTCGGCTGGATGCTGCATCGCGGTTAGAATAGTCTGGAGCGGGTTTCGAGAAAGGAAGTTATCAGGGAAGCATGAGAGTACGGCTCAATCTAGCGACCAAGCCCCTGGAGACGCACCGGAAATTCATCGCCGGTTCGGGCCTTGTTGGGGCCATTGCGGCTATCGTCTTTCTTAGCCTTGGCTGGCATGTCTACCTGGCCCGCAAGGCCAACGCCGAAATGCGCGCCAAATCCGAAAAAATTCTTCAGCGGGTCGCCGAACTCGAACAGCAACGCGCAGCACTGGAGCGGTTTTTCGCCCTTGACGAGAATGCCAAGCTGCATGACCGCGCCGCCTTCATCAACAGCCTCATCGATGCGCGAAGCTTCAACTGGACCTTTATGTTCATGGATCTCGAGAAGGTTCTTCCCGCGGGCGTGCGCGTCATCAGCATCGAGCCAAAGCAGGAAAAAGGACACGTCGAAGTGAAATTGGTCATTGGCGCCACCAGCGATGAAGCCAAGCACAAGCTCATTAAGGCTTTGGAGGATTCGAAGTCCTTTACGCACATCGAATTAGTCACCGAGCAGCGTCCAACTTCAGCGACCACTACGGACCAGATCGTCGTCGAGCTGAAAGCCGAGTACTTGAGGACTTAATGCACCGCGACTTCACATTGCAAAAGCGAGCTATCCTCATCGTGGTCGGATTGTTTATCGCTGCGGACATCGGCTTGGCCATCTACAGCTGGCAGCTTTCTTCCTCTCCCCGCACGCCTCAAAAAGAGTTCGACGAACAAATCGTCAAGCTCGGCCTCCTAAATAACGACATCCACTCGGCGCAATTTATCAAAGACAATATGCCCGGCACGCGCAATGACTGCCAGAAGTTCGAGCAGTCTCTCCCCGCCGAGAGCACCAGCACTTCCTCCATCATCGGCGAACTCGATGAAGTCGGAAAGAAGGCCGGTCTCCAAATTGTCACTCTTACGGAGAGGTCCAAGGAAATCCCCAATCGAGGCATGGTTGAGGTGATTATCGAAGCCACCGTAAGCGGAGACTATGGTAGCGTCGTCCGATTCGTGAATGGCTTGCAGCGCTCACAGAAATTCTACGTGCTCGATGGCCTGGCGCTCGGTACCGATACACAAACCCAAGCTGCCACCGGGCCGATTCGGGTAGGCGTCCACATCCGGACCTACTTGCGAGAAGGCGCATGAAGCAGAAACAGCAAATTATCGTGCTTGTCGTGCTCGTGGTTGTTGCCGCGCTCGTTTGGAGGTTTGAATTGCGCCAGCAAACGCCTTCCACGATAACGGCGACCTTTATTCAAGACCTCAAGGGCTTCGCGGTAGACAATCCGGGAATTCGTTGGGCCGAACTGATACGCGCGCAGAGTACCGAGTATAAGAGCAACGGCCGCAACCCGTTCAGCATCATCGCTCCTCTCACGTCGGACCAGCAGAGAATGGCGAATTCCAATAAACCGAAAGATCCGCCGGCCCCTGCTCCGCTGCCCCCACCTCCACCCTCCGAGGCGCACTTGCCAGCGAACCTAAAGTTTTTTGGCTACGGCACAATCCCGAACGGAACACCACGGCGCGCATTCTTCACCGACGGCGAGGACACGTACATCGTCACCGAGGGAGACACGCTGTTGGGTCGGTATCGAATCCTGAAGGTTGGCAATACCAATCTTCAGTTTCAAGAGATTTCCACCGGCCTTCCGGGCACGACACCGTTGGAGGAACAGGCCGCCCCGCCATCAGCATGAAAAACAATCCTCAAGAGGCGCGAGCGCGAAAAAACCAGGGCGGTTACGCCCTGCTGCTGGTCGTGTTTTTCACCGCGCTGCTCGTCGTCGGCACCATGTCCATCGGCTTAAAAATCCTCACCGAAGGCAAACGCGAAAAAGAGCAGGAAATGATCTGGCGCGGCAAACAATACACGCGCGGCATCAAGCTCTACTACCGCAAGTTGGGCCGCTTCCCCAACTCGCTTGACGATTTGACCAAACCCAAAATCGGGAACATCCGCTTCATGCGCCAGGCTTACAAAGATCCCATGAACAAAGCGGACGGTTCCTGGCGCCTCATTTACGTTGGCCCTGCGGGACAGCTTATCGGAAGCCTCAACCCGTCTCTGAACAGTGTCCAGATGCCCGCCGCCCCGGGACAGCCTGGCGCTTCAGGCTCTGGTACGGCAACCATTGGCGGGCAATCGGGTGCTTCCGGCGGCTTTGGGCCAGCGAGCAACACGCCAGGCGCCACCGGAACAAATCAGGGAACTACCGGTCCGGGAACAACGGGATCAGGCGCCCCCGGTTCAACGCCAGGCACCACCACAACAGGCGCCGGTCAATCAGGAACCGATACGACCGGCACTGGGACCGATTCTCAAAACGTTCCGATGGGCGACACGCCGACGATCATCGGTGGAAGCATCATCGGCATCGGAAGCAAGATCAATCAGCCCTCCGTAATCGTTTTTGAGAAGGCCCACAACTATCGCCTCTTCGAGTTTATCTGGGATCCTTCCAAAGACCTGGGAGTCGGCGTGGGCTCACAAGTTGGCACGCCTCCCGTTCCCCCGGGCCAGACTCCTTCGGGCTCTCCACCCAATCCGCTGAACCCGCCGCCATCACCTCCAACGGCGGTCCCGCCTCCCAATCCGACGCAGCAATAACGATCCGTAGGGGCACGGCACGCCGGGCCCGTCCGAGGTTGGCCGGTCTCTGCTTCAAGGAACACGAATCTATGAATCAAGAATGCGGATTTAATTCGACAGGCTGAATTGCGAAGTGATTCTTCCCGCACTCGAGTTTACAGCTGAGGAAGAAACCTTCTTTTTGGTGGTCGGTCCAGGCGCGCTCTCAAGTGTTGGACCAGCTTTGCTTTTTTCGTAAGCTCGCTTCACGCGCCGAATATAAGAAGTCGTCTCGGCATACGGCGGCACTCGTCCAAATTGCTGCACCCGATCCGGTCCCGCATTGTAAGCGGCCAAGGCAAGCACTAAGTCATTGTTATAACGCTGCAGCAGATCGCGCAGATAGTGCGTTCCGGCGTCGATGTTCTCCTGCGGATCGAAAATGTCCTGCACTCCAAAGCGCGCCGCAGTTTCCGGCAAGAGCTGCATCAATCCGCGCGCATTCTTCCTTGAGACCGCCTTTGGATCGAAATTTGATTCCGCGGCAATCACGCTGGTAATCAGGTCCGCGTCGACGTTGTAGCGCGCCGCCGCAGCTTTCACCATTTCACGGAAAGGCGCCGTCTCAATGGCTGGCGTCGGCACTGGCGCAAAGTGATCTTCCGGCTCGATGGAGACGACTTCCTCAACAGGGATTTCCACGATGCCGCCCGCGATTTGCAGACGGTATTTCTCCCCAAGCAGCTGGTAACCCGTCACATGCAGCCGCTCGCCGTTCCGCAAAGCGACATACTCCGCGCGCAATGAAGGTGCAGCCGCAAAGAGCAACGCGCAGGGAAGCGCGAATCGCGTCAGGCGCACGGCGCCGCCTCACGCAAAGCAAAATGTTCTATGGCCGCCGCGACCCCGCCATCATCGTTGCTAGTTGTCTCGTGCCATCCAAAGCCCTTTAACTCCGCTACGCCATTTCCCATCACGACCGGAATGCCAGCGAACCTGAGCATCTCGAGGTCATTTCGGTTGTCGCCGATGGCGAGAACTTCTTCCCGCGCCACGCCGCGCAAAGCGGCCCACTCCGCCAGCGACGCGCCCTTGGAACAGACCGGATTGATCACATCGATCATCGAAAAATTTCTGCTTTCGTAGACAGTCACCGCAAGTGCGAACTCTGCTGCAAATGCAGCCCGTCGCAGTACTCCTTCCGCATCTCGCATACGCGCAACGTCTCCGCTCAGCATCACCTGGATCGGATCTTCGGTGAGGCAACTTTCCAGCGGATTAGCCAATCCCAGAAACTCGCGATTTCGCATGTAGTAAGCGGTCCGAATCGGATCGTCTTCGTTAATGGACTCAACCACAATCTGATTCTCCCGACGACGGTCGAAGACCACTCCCGTGCAATCCCGCCACGGCCGCGTAAGTTCCAAAACGCGCTCAGCGGACTCCCGGGCCAGCAAATGCCGCACGTGCGTCTCTCCATCGTAGGTCCGAATGACCGCGCCGTTGCTGACAATCATGGTCAGCGGCGCATCGATCTGGCGAGCAATCGGCAGGGCAAAGTCATACCGCCGGCCAGTTACGAGGGCGACTTCGATCCCTCGACCGGTGGCCGCCGCAATAGCAGCGCGGTTGGCATCTGGAAGCTGCCAACGGCTGTCCAGAAGGGTGCCGTCAATATCCAAGGCAATTAGCCGGACACTCATCTAGCCATTATACCTTTAATCTGAGATGCCTTTGAGAGCGGTAGCGGCCCCCTGCTGCCAAACGAGTGGCCAAAAAGGTCTGTGTTAAACTGCCTCCTATGCCGAAGCAGACAAACGTTTTGGAGCTGGAGTGCTCCGCTTGCGGGAAGAAGTATGATTCCAGCATCGAGCAACACCTCTGCACGTGCGGCAAGCCGCTCCTGGCCAGGTATGACTTGAAGAAGGCTGCGGTCACCCTGAACTTGGATAGCCTCAAATCGCGACCACACACGCTCTGGCGCTACGCTGAGGTGTTGCCAAACGACACTCCGGTGACGTTGGGGGAGGGCATGACGCCCCTATTACCGACGAAGAGACTTGGCGCCAATCTTGGTGTATTTAACCTGCTGGTTAAATACGAAGACTTGAACCCCACCGGATCCTTTAAGGCCCGGGGCATGACTACGGCCGTCTCGCGCGCCAAGCAACTGAACGCAAAGGCTTTAGCGGCTCCTACAGCGGGCAACGCGGGCGGAGCCCTTGCGGCTTACGCTGCTGCAGCTGGGATCCCTGCCGTGATCGTCATGCCCGCGGATACACCTTCCGCTAACGTCATGGAATGCCAGGCGTTTGGTGCTAAGGTGATAAAACTAAACGGCTTAATCTCCGATTGTGGCAAATACGTCGCGGAACACAAAGACCGAGAAGGCTGGTACGACGTTTCGACCTTAAAGGAGCCTTACCGCATCGAAGGCAAGAAGACCATGGGGTATGAGCTTTGGGAGCAGCTCGGCGGCAAACTGCCTGATGTGATTCTCTATCCGACCGGAGGGGGTGTCGGGCTGATTGGCATGTGCAAAGCGTTTGACGAGATGCAAGAGATGGGCTGGATCGGTTCGGAGCGGCCTCGCATGGTGGCGGTGCAAGCGGAAGGCTGCGCGCCGATTGTCAAAGCATGGGAATCGCAGCGCGCAACCTCCGAATTTTTTCAAAATGCAGCAACTCTGGCTTCAGGGCTTCGCGTGCCTGGACCTCTGGGCGACTTTCTTATTCTGCGTATGCTCAAGCAAACAAAGGGAACCGCTTTGACTGTGACCGACGAAGAAATGTTGCAAGCGGGAAAGGAACTCGCATCGCTCGAAGGAATTTTTGCAGCACCCGAAGGTGCCGCAACTGTGAGCGCGACGCGCAAGCTCGTGGCTTCTGGATGGATACAGCCGCACGAGACGGTCGTGCTGTTCAATACGGGGACCGGTTATAAATACTCGGAAGCGTGGCAGCGTGCTTTGCAGGCATGACCTACTAAACACTATGAAGACACACAGGATTTATTACGACGATGCGTACGAGAAAGAATTCCATGCGCGGGTCGTGCATTGCGAAGTGCTCCCGCCGGATGTGAACTCCGGAATTACAGCACAAGTTTGGGGACTCGTTCTGGATCGCACTGCTTTCTATCCAGCTTCCGGAGGGCAGCCACACGATTTAGGAAAAATCGGGGACGCGAATGTACTCGACGTGCGCGACGATGGCGATGAAATCATTCACGTCGTCGACCGCCGCCCTGGCAGCCCGGACGTCCTCGGCTGCGTCAATTGGCCGCGGCGTTTCGATCACATGCAGCAGCACACGGGACAGCACCTGCTGTCGGCCATGTTTCAAGAGCGGTATGGCAGGGCGACAGTTTCATTTCATCTCGGGGCAGAGCTGAGCACGATCGACTTGCAAGGCCCCGAGCCTTCGGACGAAATCCTGGAAGGCGCGGAGCGCGCTGCCAACAAAATCATCTTTGAAGATCGTCCCGTAACCGTTCGCTATGGCACCGCTGAAGATTTGGCGGAACTCGGAGTGCGCAAAGAAGTCGACCGCGAAGGAATCCTGCGGGCCATCGAAATCGATGGCGCTGACCTTCAACCGTGTGGAGGAACTCATGTCAAAAGCACCGGCCAGATTGGAACTCTTCTCGTGCGTCGCTGCACGAAGATGCGGCAGGACTGGCGCGTGGAATTTGTTTGTGGCGGCCGCGCCGAACGCGCCGCGCGCCAGGATTTTCTGCGTCTTCGCACAGCCGCGGAAAAGTTGAGTTGCGCGCAAGAGGAAGTGGTTGCGGCGGTCGAGCGCGCACTTTCCGAGCGCGACGCTAATTTCAAGAGAACGCGCGCGCTTCTCGAGCGCCTCGCGGAAATCGAAGCGGCGCAAGCGGTGCGTGAAACCAAAGCGGGCCCCCACGGCCCCCGCGTCGTTCATCGCGTCTTCGAAGACGTTGAACCCGAATTCCTCGGCTACTTCGCAACGCAAGTTGCGAAAACGGAAAAATCGATCGCGCTGCTGGCCGAACAGTCCACCGGGCAGATCCTATTCGCACAGCATGTTAGCGCTGCCAAGGATATGAACGCTATCCTAAAACAGGTCTTGGCAAGAGTGGGAGGCAAAGGCGGCGGAACGCGTGATTTCGCACGCGGCCGTCTCGACGATCCCGCGCAGGCTGAAAAGACGTTGAACCTCGCGAAGGAGTTGTTGTCTGGAAACCAGCCTGCCGTCTAGCTTTGATAAAAAACAGCTAGAACAGCCGGGTGCGAACGCGATCGGGGATGTGCCGCAGATCGATTAGCGTTAGAAAATCGATGGTTTTGAATTCGCGATCAATCGCAGGCGGACCGCAGAGCCGCGCGGAGACCTCGAGGTAAGCGCGAAACAGCCGTGGCGTGGCGGGCACGGTCGTCGTTTGGTCACTCGCGCGGCAGGCACATTCCGGTCTGGGTGTTGTGCGCAGCGCCGGTGCTATTAGATATTTGTGTCGCAACTGATCGTAGAGTGCCATTCCCTCGTTTTCGTCCTGCGAGGTCACTGAACTGCAGCCAAGCAAATAGCGCGCGCCGCAACTCGTAGCGTACCTCGCGATCCCTTTCCACAGCATGTGCAGAACCGAGGAATTCCGATACTCGGTATGCACACAGGCTCTACCGAGCTCAAGCACTTCCGCGCGAATCACTTCAAAGGGAGTGAAATCGAAAAACTGTTCGCTGTAGTACCCGAGATTTCCTTTCGCGCGGAAACCGCTCTGCATCCGGTAAGTTCCCACTAGTTTGCCCGAGTTGGTATCGCGGACCAGGAGATGGTCGCAGATGAAATCATAGCGGTCGCGATCAAGTCCGATCCGCGCGGAGCTATCCAGCCCCTCCCCAAGCTCGCAATTAAAGACCAGATAACGCAAGCGCTGGCACTCGATCAGGTCTTCCAGCGTTTGCGCCATGCCGGCTCGAAACTGAGTTGTGGAGACGAGGGGGTTCTCGCAGCCGTACTCCAAGACATTTGAGGTGGGCATGCGTAGAGTGTCGAACGAGAGAAATGACTGGAATGTTTCAGTTCTGTGAATTGCAGGTTTCCAGGAGGTATCTGTTGCGATACACGCTGACGAGTGGCCAAGAGGGAACTCGCAAGCCTCTTTGAACGGAGCTGGAGAGCAAAGTGTATGCGGCAAAACGCGCGCATTCAGTTATTTGGAAACTACAGGGGCGAGTGCGACAGCGGCCAAACCGACAAGGAAAAAGAAAAACATGAGGGGAATGAGTTTGCGGGCGTTCGCGGGTGCGTTGGCGAACTCCTTCCAGACGAACACTCCCCAGATGGCGGAAACCATCGTGGCGCCTTGGCCGATGGCGTAGGAAATAGCGGGGCCGATGATTTGTGCGTGGGAGGCAACAAAGTTCAAGACCGCTCCCGTGCACCAAATGACGCCGCCGAGAATTCCCCAGAAATGCCAGAGGCCGGGGCATTTGGTGTAATCGCTCATGCTGACGGGGGCGCCGCCGGTTATGGGCTTGCGCATCAAGAAGTAGTTGGCGGGGACGGCGCAGATAGCGACGCCGAGAGCGAAGAAAAACGCCCCTCCATAGGGAGTAAAGGAATGTTGTCCAGTTAATGATTTTGCGAAGAGCGGATAAAAGCTGCCCATGAGAATGCCGCACGCCAAGCTAATCTGAATTCCACGAGCACCCAGAGCTTTGCGGGTCGTCTCCCGTCTGCGGTACGCAATGGCATCAACAATAATGGCGAGAGTGACCAGCACCACACCACCGAAGAGCAAGAGGGGATTGCCCTGGGGAGAGATGATGTAGTTCAGGAGCACACCTACGACGAGAGCGAGTCCGATGCCAATGGGGAACGCAACGGCCAGCCCGGCGATTTCGATGGCGGCAACCAGCAGAAGATTTGCGACATTGAAAACCGCGCCACCGAGCAGAGCGAACAAAATATGTGCTCCATCGGCGCTGCGAATGTTATTCAAAAAGGAGAGTTGGCCGCCTCCCATGCTGCCGAGCGTCAAGCCCCACAATAAACTCGCGATAATAATTCCGGCCACATAGTCCCAGTAAAAAAGCTGAAACGGCCAACCGGGAGTCAGTTTTATGGTGTTGGCCCAAGAGCCCCAGCACAGCATGCTACCGATCATGAAGACCAGTGCAATGGTGTACGCTTCCGGTTGATACATGAAAGTCTCGCTCTCCTTGGCGGTGAACTCGCCGCCAGACTATCTGCAATATTCTCAGTCAATTCCTGATCTTCACGCCGCGTCTCCACCTACCCTGAGAAGCGACGTAATGATGCCCTAAAAAGGGATGCCTGACGATAGGATTGAAACGTATTATGTCGCGAGACCCTTTGTTGCAGGCGTGCGGCAATCGGTTGGCCGGTAAAACTGATTCAGATACGAGGGATAAAGAATGAACGCGCAATTGGTTTCTCTTTCTGGATTTGCCCTGCTCAATTCTCCCCGGCTCAATAAGGGAACGGCCTTCACGGATCACGAACGAGACATATTTGATCTGCACGGTCTTCTGCCGCCACATGTGGGGACTCTTGACGAACAGATCGAGCGGCGCATGCGAGCGCTGGCAGGACAATCGACGCCATTCCATAAGTACAGCTTTCTGCGCGATCTACAAGATACGAACGAGACTCTTTTCTATGCGCTTCTGGTCCGCAACGTCGAACAGATGCTGCCTCTCGTTTACACACCGACTGTCGGCGAAGCTTGCCAGCGCTTCAGCGAAATATGGCGAAAACCCCGCGGCTTGTTTCTCAGCTATCCCAACAAAGACCGTATCGCCCGGATCCTGAGTCATCCGCGCTACGACGACGTGAAATGCATCGTGGTCAGCGATGGAGAACGAATCCTCGGGCTGGGTGACCAGGGCGCAGGCGGGATGGGCATCCCCATCGGGAAAATGGCCCTCTACACCGCGCTTGGCGGGATTCATCCGGAGCATTGTCTGCCGATTCTGCTCGACGTAGGGACGGACAACGACGACAGGTTAAAGAGTCCGATCTACATCGGATGGAGACATCATCGAATTCGCGGCGAAGAGTACGATGCTTTCGTCGACGTTTTTGTCCAGAGCGCGAAGAAACGCTGGCCACACGTGCTGCTTCAGTGGGAGGACTTTGCGGGTTCAAATGCCGCGCGACTTCTGGCACGGTACAGAGACCAGCTATGCACCTTCAACGACGACATTCAAGGCACCGCGGCGGTAGCAACTGCGACGGTCATCTCCGCGATCAACGTAATGGGTAGCTCGCTCGAGCAGCAGAAAATTGTGGTGGTCGGATTCGGAAGCGCGGGGCTGGGCATCACGAACTTGCTGGTGAAATTCATGCAGGATAAGGGCCTTAGCGAAGAGGTAGCTCGCAAACGCTTTTACGCGATCGATCGCTACGGCCTCATCACCGAAAACGCTAAGGACGTGCGACCCGAGCAACTTCCGTATGCGCGCAAGGAACAGGAAGTGCAAGGGTGGAGACAACCGAACGGCGAAATCACCCTGCTCGATGTGATCCGGAACGCTAAGCCTACCGTTCTCATCGGTGTGTCTGGTCAAACTGGAGCGTTCACCGAACAGGCGGTGCGCGAAATGGCAAAGTATACGGCGCGTCCGGTCATCTTTCCGCTTTCGAATCCCACCTCGCGCAGTGAAGCGACTCCACAAGATTTGGTGGACTGGACGGAAGGGCGCGCGTTGATTGGCACGGGGAGTCCGTTCGAGCCGGTCAACGTTGGCGGGAAGAAGGTTCACATCACGCAGACAAATAACTCATACATATTTCCTGGGCTTGCTCTTGGAATCGTAGCCTCCAAGGCGAGACGTGTGACCGATGCCATGATCAAAGCGGCTGCCGAGGAACTGGTGCGCCACCTGACGACACTTAACGACAAGGAGGCAAGCCTCCTCCCGCCGATTTCGGAGGCGCGCAAGCTGGGTCGCGAAATTGCGCAAGCGGTGGGCATGCAGGCGATTCGAGATGGACAGGCGCAGGTTGCGGACGAAGATGCTCTGAACCGCGAACTCGAGGCGAATATCTGGGAGCCGGCGTACGTTCCGTACGAACGCAAGCAAGAGTCTCTTCAGCGAACCGCTTAGCACACGCTTAGTGGCGACAGGGCGATTCAGCTAACGAAGTGGTCAGAAGATGGTGGACGAGAGGGGATTCGAACTTCCGGCCTCCTCGTTGCGAACCGTGGGGAAAATAAGCTAAGGCAAGGCGCCACAATCACTTAGCTATTTTCACGGGGCCTTAATAGGCAAGTCTGGCAAGCCGGTTTTCTCTTACTCTTTTCAGCGCAGTTCGACGGTGAGAAGCCGAATAAAATCACGCGCGGTGCTTGTGCTTGTAACGACGACAAAGTCGTTTTCGAGAACTCTCTGAATTGGACAACCCGGAGTTTTATTTTCGCGAAGCAGGGGGAATACGAACATGGGCGTCCCACTCCGGAGCCCAGTGGCGAACTATCGTGCGAGTGATCTTAGGTGGCTACGTTGGCAGAATCCACCATGAAAATGCTCCGTTTTCGACGGTGCATTCAATAGGTCGATGCAACACCATCTAACTGTTGTGTTGAAGGGTGGTGTGTATGATCGAACGGAAACGAACGAGACTTTCTCCCACGGAGAAGAACGAGATTTGGGGGCGCTGGAAGGCCGGGCAGTCCATGCATGAGATTGGGCGCGCTTATGGCAGGCCCCATCCCACCATTCGCAAGCTGTTGTTGCCACGTGGAGGCATCGCTCCCATTGCGCGTCGTCGCTCGCGGCTAGCACTCACCCTCGCTGAGCGAGAAGATATTTCGCGAGGGATCGCTTCCGACTCGTCGATTCGCGAGATCGCCCGTGGTCTGAGTCGTGCCACCTCGACCGTGAGCCGAGAGATCGTACGCCATGGCGGCCGTCCTGCTTATCGTGCCCATGATGCGGACGGACAAGCTTGGCAATCGGCTTTGCGACCCAAGCGCTGCTTGCTGGCCAGGAACCGCAAGTTGCGAGATATCGTTGCGAGTAAACTGATTTTGGACTGGTCGCCCGAGCAGATTTCCGGGTGGTTGAAGAATCGGTATCCCAACGACGAGAGCATGCGCGTGTCTCACGAGACCATCTACCGTAGTCTGTTCGTTCAAGCGCGTGGGGTATTGAAAAAAGAGCTTATGGACCACTTGCGATCGAAGCGGCGCATGCGTCGCTCGCGCCATTTCAGCGAGCATGGACATTCACGGGGGCAGATCGTCGATGCCATCTCGATCCGCGAACGGCCAGCGGAGGCGGAAGACCGAGCGATCCCTGGCCACTGGGAAGGCGATCTGCTGGCCGGAGGAAAGAACAGCTACATTGCAACGCTGGTGGAGCGGCATTCACGCTTTCTCGTGCTGATCAAGGTGCGGAGCAAAGATACGGCGGTGGTCGTGGCGGCATTGAGCAAACACGTTCGTAAACTTCCGGCGACCTTGCGCCGCTCGCTGACCTGGGATCGCGGGTTGGAGATGGCCAAGCACAAGGAGTTTACGGTAGCCACGAATGTGCAGGTCTACTTCTGCGATCCACAAAGTCCCTGGCAACGTGGAACGAATGAAAATACAAATCTGCTCCTGCGACAATACTTTCCACGAGGAACCGATCTGTCCGCCATCTCTCAAGAGCAGCTCGACCAGGTCGAGCTGCTCTTGAACCAACGCCCAAGAAAAACCCTAGGATTCCAAACTCCGGCGAGTAAACTCCAAGCAAGTGTTGCGTCGACCATCTGAACCGTCAACTGTAGTTGGATCCTGCCGAGGTCATTTCTACGAATAGTCGACCATTCATCCAGGCGGCAGCGAACGATAGTTTCCGAGTGGCCGACGATTCGGCCGGAGCAGCTACGAGAGAAAGCATCCGTAAGCCTCCGGACCTAATCTGCCGCCCGTGATACGAGGGCATCAAGCCGTGGGCATCGTGCCACCGTCGATAATGTAATCAGCCCCGCTGATAAACGCGCCTCGGTCCGAGGCTAGAAAGGCTACCAGCTCCGCCACTTCCTCGGGTCGGCCTGTCCGGCCCATGGGAATGCCTCCAAGCATGTCCATAATCCGTTGCCGTGCAGCGTCCTCGCTGATGCTGCTGCCCCTGGAAATGTCGGCGATCATTCCCTTCGCACCCGTGGTCTCGATGAAACCGGGCGAAATCGTCGTGACTCGCACTCCCTTCGGAGCAACGGCCTTCGCCAGCCCCTTGCTGTAAGTAGTAAGGGCTGCCTTGGCCGCCGCGTAGGCGAGAGTCGAATTGGGAAACGGTAGACGATGAGCGACGGAAGAAATATGAATGACGACTCCAGACTTACGTTCGATCATGCCGGGAAGGAAAGCGCGGTCCAGGCGAACGGCGGCGAGCAGGTTGACCTCCAGTATCCTTTGCCAGTCCTCGTCGGAGAGCACCTCGAATCCGCCTGCTTTTGTTTCTGTTCCACCGACATTATTCACCAAGACGTCGAGTGCACTCCACTCTCGCTGAATGCAATCGACGACGTTTTGGACACCACGGGCCGTTCCGATATCCGCCTTTATAAAGAGAGCAGAGTCCTGGCCGTTAGCCGCCTCAGATCGCGCGGTGGTGGCCACCGAGGCACCGCTCAACGCAAAGCGGCGCACAATCGCTTCCCCCACACCCTTCGTGCCACCGGTCACAAGAACGCGCTTGCCTTTGAACTCACCGGCAAAAACGGTAAATGGATAGCTGTCTGTCATGGTCCCTCCAAGAGAAATGATGGTTCGAACCACGCCTTGGCCGCTTCGAAGCTCGGGAATTCCGCGATCACGATACCCCTCGACCGGATGCCCCTCGACCGGATGCCCCTCGAGACATTCAAGACCACCCTACTTGACGAGGACCTTGACCTGGTGACCTGCGAGGGTTGCCCGAATCCTGTCCCAGTAAATCTTCAGCTCCGCCTCACCCAGGTGAATTCGTACGTGTAAACATCAAGTAGGCGCTCATTTCCGGTGTTCTCCTGGAGTCGTTTTACATGTGGCCGCCGTTCGCGAAGATGGTTTCTCCCGTGAGCCACCCCGCATCATCCGAGCCAAGAAATATGGCCACGCGCGCGATGTCCTCGGGTTGGCCGACGCGGCCCAACGACGTACTCGCGGTTATCTGCTTCTTGAACTCCGTTCCCATGACGCCCGCCGCGTGCGTACCCTCCGTTTCGGTTCCACCGGGATTGAGGGCGTTAACGCGGATTTTTCTGGGGCCGAACTCTTTTGACAGCACGCGCGTCAAGCCATTGACGGCGCTCTTTGACGCCACGTAGATCGAAAGGGTCGGGTAGGCAGTGACACTGGCCTCCGATCCGATGTTGATTATGCTGCCGCCTTCCGCCCCGAAGGCCGGCAAAGCGGCTTCGATCATGAGGAACATGCCCAGCACATTCGTGTTGAACTGACGGTGAAATTCCTGCTCGCTGAACTGCTCGAAGGGCGCAAACGAGAAGACGCCCGCGTTGTTAACGAGCACATCCAGACGGCCGAAGGCTTTTTTCGCCTCCGCGACGAGGCGTTGTGCGTCGGACCTCTGCGCCACGTCGCCTTGCACGGCGATGGCTCGCCCGCCTTTGCCGGTGATTTCGCGCACCACCCGTTCCGCGCCTTCATGATCGCGCGCATAGTTCACAACCACCGCCGCGCCTTCCGCGCCGAAAGCTTTTGCAATGCCCGCTCCGATTCCTTTTGAAGCGCCTGTCACTATCGCAACCTTATTGTCGAGTCGTTTCATGATGTGCTCCTTTGTTCTAGCCGGCCGGTGTCGGCTGGCCTCAGATGGGTAGATGGCTCGCACCTTTTACTTGTAGAGCCAAGGCTTATAGGCAATCTCGATGTTGTATCCGTCTGGGTCGCCGATGTTTGCCGCGAAGTAGTCGGCACGCCATTCGGGCCGAAGGCTCGGTTCCTTGTTGGAAGTAGCTCCCGCGTTCATCGCCGCCTTGTAGCTGGCCCTGACAGCGTCAGCGCTCTTGGCGGTGAATGCGACGTAAAGGTCTTTGACGACTTCGCCATTCTTCAGCCAGAAACCCGGATTGCTATTGATCGCGAAACCGTGCAGGTGATCGAACTTGTAGGGCATGTCGATGCCAAGCGGCTCAAGCATCTTCTTGTAAAATTCGCTCGACCGTTCCAGATCAGAGACGGGGAGATAAATATGGTCAATCATGGCCTTCCTCCTATCGTTTGACGGTGACAGCCCCGCGGATCCGCGCCTCGTGCGGCCACCCTCGGCGCACCTTGGCGAAGCAGTCGCGGGCTGTTGCCGTTCAGTTTGTGATATGCGTCCTCGCGACCAGCCGCCGCAGCATTGGCGCGAGATCTGGCGCCTTATAGAACGGATGTCCACGGAAGATTTCCGCGCATTTTTCGTCCAGGGTGCTGAGGGCCTCATGCACCTTCGGTGCGGCTTCCCGCACCTCGCCTATTCGCTCGCGGACGAACAACAAATTCTCGGGATCGACGTACCCTGACTGTATGAAGCCACGCGTCTTCTTGGCACACCGGCAGGGGTTCGCCTGGTTGACCAGTCCGCACTTGTTGTTCATAAAGTTGCGCAAGTCTCGCCGCGCACGGGCCAGGCGCTGGCGAAAGTTGTCGGGAGTGATCTCCAACACCTCAGCAGCAACGGTGTCGCTTACACCGAAGATGGCGCCGAGGATAAAGGTCAAGCGCTGCTCGCGGTCGAGGCAAAGAAGCATTCCAGAAGTACAGGAGAGCATCGCCTCGGTCACTAGCAGGTCAGTGTCCGCGGAAGTGCCTTTGGGATCGGCGAGCTCTAACTCTGGCGTGTCGTCGATCGCCGCGCCGTAGTAAGCAAAATCCATGGACGGAGGCTCTACCCGCCCGCGCTTCATATTGAGCACGTGGTTCACCACGATGCGGTACAGCCACGTACGGAAGCTGCTCCGGCCCTCAAACGACGAGAGCCGGGTGAGTACTTTGATGAGGATCTCTTGCGTCACGTCCTCGGCATCCTGCGGATGGTGCAGCATGCGAACGGCGATGTTGTAGATCCACGTTTGGTGCCGCTGGACCAGGTCTTCGAGCGCCTGGTGATCTCCCGAGCGGGCGCGTAGAACAAGGCTTTGGTCCTCGTGGTCGGGGGAATTATCTGCCAGCGGATTATTGATAGTCATGGTGCACCTCCAAGTGGTCGCATGCCCTGGCTCGATTCTCAGAGAGCCTGGGGCATAGCAGAGAAGTGGGCGCTCACAATCTTCCACTGCCCGCCTTGTTTGACGAAGACCAAAGTACCTCGGTCGTAGACTGCCAGGACCTTGCCGTCTTTCGTTACTCCCCTAAACACGCCGTAAGCATTCACGATACCCACGGTATCGCCATATATGCGAAATGATGGTTGTCGGAAGCCGAAGCTCGCCGAGACGATGCCCTCATAGGCTTCGTTGACATGCTTGGCAAACATCTGCTTGCCGTCGAACCGGTACGGAGCGTATTCAAAGACC
>CAWAIG010000007.1:0-104446 GCA_963782135.1 uncultured Acidobacteriota bacterium | reverse complement strand
AATGTATTGCTCGGGGCATGCTTCTCATCATGTCTCTTATTTTGATGCGTCGGATGGAACAGCGTTCGTCGGCGATACGACGGGGTTCCATATCGAAGGCGAACCCTTTGTGGTTCCGCTGGCGCCGCCGCCGGACATCGACCTGGAAATCTGGAGCGCTTCTCTGGACGCCATCGCGGCGCGCGCTCCGTCGCGGCTTTTTCTGACGCATTTCGGTTACTCGAACGATCCTGCGGCGCACATCGCGGAATACCGGCGAAATCTGCAGCGCTGGGCGGCGCTCGCGGCAGAAATCCTGCGTTCCACGCCGGACCAGAACGCGGCGCTGGAAAAATTCGTCGCGGCCGCGAGCGCCGAGATCACACAACGCCTCTCTCCCGCGGAAGCAGAGCACTACATTTTTAATTGTGGCCTGAATCTAACTTGGCTGGGTCTCGCGCGCTATCACCGCAAACGCGCCGAAGCCGCCGCCGCTTCGCAAAAATAGACGGACGCCATTCCTTTGTAGGGGCGCGATTTATTGCGCCCTGCATTGCCCACGCACAAGCGAAACGGCTAAAATTGATTTTCGGCCGAGACTTAATCGGCGAAAACTTAAATGGATGTTTCGGAAGAGCAAACTTCCGGCGTACTCGGTTGGCTCATCCGATGGCGAATCGGTTGCCGCCGGCGTGGCAATCGAAGCCACTGGCTCTGCGCCAGAAATCGCTGGAGCGGGCTGCGCGCTTCCAGCCGCGCGGAGAGAGCCTCCACAAGCTAGATCGACTAGCTTTTTTGCGCCGCTGCCGTCAGCGTCTTTGTCGGGATTGTATTGCGCCACGACCAGGCCGAGAAGATTTTTGTGTTTCGCAAATTCGGCGAGGGCCGCGCGTACCTCGGCCAGACGCAGTCCGTCGGCGCCGGGAACGTTGACTGCAGGAAATTCGTCGACGGCGATAACGTCCGTATCCAGATGCAGCACAAATTCGTGCGCGTCGGCGTGCACGTAGGCGAGCCCGTCGCGGGCCGCGGCGCTTCCGCCTTTGGATTGAATGTCCGCCGCATCGATGTGGCGCATCGGCGATTTGCTGAGAAATTCCTGCTCAGGCGGATCGAGCCGTTCGAGGCCGAAGAGCGTCACGTCCGGTTCGCGCACCAGCGGCGATTCGCCCCAGAAGCGCACCAGCTCCGGAGCGCCTCTGCCGATCACGTGCGCCACGACCATTCCATCGATGCGGCCAGAAGGCGTCGATGGCCGGCGTGTTCAAATCGGCGTCGCGGTCGAACCACAATAAGATTGACGTGTTTGTAGTAGCGGCGCGCGCCAGTCAAAAGTCCGATGACTTGCGCGCAATCGCCGCCAAGAACCAGCACGAGCGCGCCGCTTTTCACGGCGAGTTCGGCGCGAACTTTCAGGTCATTCAGTCCCGCGACGATTTCCGGCAAATTGCGCGCGCGTTTGTGTTCGTCATCGTCGGCGAAAAGCCGCGGCGCGCAGTCGCCATGATCGATCACTTCGTAGCCGGCGCTTTGCAGCCGTTCGACCAGTCCGGCGGCGCGCAACGCTGCGGGAGCTTTCTCGCTGCCGGGCAAAAATGCAGCCGCGCTCGACGGCGCGCCAATCAAGGCAATCTTCTTCGGCTGACGGACGATTTTGACCGCCAAGGTTCAGCTCCTTGTTTTTTGTGTCCCCGCCTACCGCGCTGGGCCGACTGCAAACTGCGCGGGCCATTGGCCCGCCCTGATGCTTCCTGCATTACCGCGTGATGCTACAGAATCTTCAACGCCTCTTACTTAACGACGCGGTGCGGGCGCAATCGTCGCCAGCTCCGGAGGCAGCGTGAAGCGCACGTCCTCGCGGATCAAATCGAGGTCGCGCTGATCCGTAAAGCCAAATTCGGCAAGCCGCTCGCTGACTTGCTCGACGAGCACTTCGGGAGCGGAGGCGCCGGCCGTCAAGCCGACGCGCTTTACGCCTTCGAGCCACTTCACGTCGATGTCTGGGCGCCGAATCGATGAGCTGGGCTTTCACGCCGCTGCGCTTCGCCACTTCCACAAGGCGGTTCGAATTCGAGCTGTTCGGCGAGCCCACCACCAGAAGAAAATCCACGTCCTTGGCGACTTGCTCGACGGCTTCCTGCCGGTTCTGCGTGGCGTAGCAAATGTCGTCACTGGCCGGGCCTTTGATGGCGGGAACTTTTGCCGCAGGCGCGCCACGATTTCTTGCGTGTCGTAGAGGCTGAGCGTGGTTTGCGTCAGGAACGAGAGCTTGTCCGGCTCGTCGACTTCCAGGGCGTCCACTGCCGCCACCGAATCCACCACGATGGTGCGGTCGGGAGCTTCGCCGGACGTGCCGACAATTTCCTGGTGGTCCTTGTGGCCGATCAAAATGATGGTGCGCTTTTCGCGCGCGAACTTCAGCGCTTCGAGATGCACTTTGGTGACCAGCGGGCACGTCGCGTCAATCACTTTCAGCGCGCGGTCCTTGGCTTCCTGGCGCACCGTAGGCGGCACGCCGTGGGCGCTGAACACCAGCACCGCGCCGTGCGGCACGTCCTCGATGGACTCCACGAAGATCGCCCCGCGGCGGCGCAACTGCTCCACCACGTAGGTGTTATGCACGATTTCGTGATGGACGTAGACCGGCGCGCCGTACGCTTCGAGCGCCAGTTCGACGATGTCCACCGCTCGCACCACGCCCGCGCAGAACCCCCGCGGCCGTACCCTCAGCAATACCTTGCCATTTGTCGCAGTCTGCATCGTTATCCTAAGTGAGTAATTTCCGAACACTCTATCATACCCTACGCCGCGCCTCGCCCGCATCGGGTTTCCTGGCGTTGTGACAGTTTCCGATTTCGGCGTTAGCCAGGAAGACTGAGCCCGTTCACGGCGGTGGAAAGTCCCCTTGCGGACAGGTGGAAGCTGCAACCCCTGACTGATGATGTGCCGTCGGAGATCATTACTAGACTTAGTGTGTGTCGTATTGAACAGGCACAATCTTGTTCAGAAGCGCAGACTTCCCATGCAACACGCCGGGAGGCCGTCCAGCCCGGTGGAGACCAATGGTTTCAGAGCTCGATGTTTTCCGCAGCGAAGCTGACGCATTCAAGTGCCAAGAATCCTCAACGAGCTTGTGGTGACTTCCCTATGTGTCTTCCTATTCCCCTACGCACCAGCTTCATGGGCGTGACCGAGTTACGCGCTGTGGCTTCCTCTCGGCTTTGGAAGCGCGCTTTGCGAAAGGCCACACGCCCCTGTCTTCATGCGGTCTTCGCAAGCGCGTCACTACTGCTGTGCATGGTTCCTGCGAGCGTAATCGCTCAGCAGCGAACTGCCGGGCACGAGATTATTAGCCGCTCCCTCCTGGATGCACCTTTACCCCATTCAGACCCGCAGAATTCGGCTCAGCAAACACCCGTTGCCGAGGGGTCAGCCAGCGTCGCAGGCACCGTGGTGGACGTAAGTGGAGCCGCCGTTTCCGGCGCAGATGTCAGCTTGATGCATGGAGATGGAACACAATTGCTTACGATGGTGTCCGAGGAGAACGGCGAATTTGATTTTACAAAGGTTCCTGTCGGCTCCTACCTCGTGACCGTCAACGCTAAGGGTTTTGCACCCTTTACATCCGCAGAGTTCGCCGTCGGGGCGCTGCAGGCGTATGAGGTTCCTGACGTCTCATTATCTATTGCGACGGCAAACATAGAGGTGACGGTCCGTCCCACCGAGATAATCGCCGCTGAGCAGATAAGGGCTGAAGAGAAGCAGCGTCTGATCGGCGTCATCCCAAACTTCTTTACAAGCTACATTCATGACGCCGCACCGCTCAATTGGAAACAGAAATTCTCGCTCACTGCACGGAACAGTTTCGATCCCATTGCCTTCATCGGCGTCGGCCTCGGTGCCGGCATCGAGCAGGCGACGAACACCTATCCCGGTTACGGGCAAGGTGCCGCGGGATATGGCAAACGTTATGCGGCAAGGTTTGCCGACGGACGCAGCAGTGACTTCCTGACTCATGCGGTCTTCCCCGCGCTCCTTCACCAGGATCCGCGCTACTACTACCAGGGCACCGGCTCCTTTAAGTCTCGCCTCATGCATGCGCTCAGCTCTCCATTTGTCACACGAAGCGATAGTGGGCGAAGCGTACCCAACTTTTCTTTTTTGCTTGGCGATATTTCCTCAGCGGCGCTGTCCAATCTGTACTATCCCAGAGCGGATCGAGGAGCGAATCTGGTCTTCACCAATGCGGCCCTTGGCCTCGCTGGGCGACTGGGTACGAATTTAATCCGTGAATTCCTCTCGAAGCGCTTGACGAGGAGCGTACCGGGCAACTGAAAACTTTGAACGCTGTGTATGGGCTAGGCACACCGTTTGCCCTCGACACTGATATTATTGGAAAAGAAGCATTCTGCGATTGTAAAATGCGTCTTCGAATAACGTAGTTGAAGACCATGAGCGAATGCCGCGTCTTCGTCTTGCTCGCTACACTGCTCCTCCCAGTGTCTCTCATTGCCCAACACGGAACCGCAGACAACGGTTACTTTCCCTCTGCATATCAAGGCGACACGTGGACAGGCATCGTCTCGAACACGGCCCCCGCAACAAGAGAACTCTCGCTTGTGTACACTCACAAGGGGAGAACTGACGTTTTTGAGGGCGTTCTTTCAAAAAGCTTTCGAGTGCAAACGAATGGCGACAAGGAAAAGCAGCGAATCGTGGCAACGGGAATCACGATAGGGGTCCATCTCAGAGTCTACTACGTGCCGAACCAAACCACTGATGATCTTGGGGTAACTGCCCCTTTCAAGGCCTTCGGTAAAAACCTTTTGGAATCGCCTCGTGACTCGAAACAACGCTTCAATCTTATTTTCCTGGTCGAGTTTCTGCCGGATGAAGCCGAAAGCCGCACCGGTACGGTCACCTCAACGAACGATTCCATGAGAGAAATCACACTCGCGGTAACAGACGGCGCTAAAAAGGAGAATTTCGTCGGGGTCGTAGTGGAAGGTTACCAAGTCAAGATGAAAGACGGGAGTTTGCACGACCTTGTGGTTTCCCAAATCCCCGTCGGTATGAAATTAACAGTCCACTATTTCGACGAAATGACCGGCCCCGAACGCAAAACTAACGGAGTCCATCGTATCTATCGGGTTCAGTTTCTGGCATTTCCGCAGACACCGTAACATTACGTGCAATCACATCTTATTGGCCGAAGTAATAACCGTCGCGGGCTTGGACTGCGAGGTCTTTTGGTTTGGCGACGAGACGAATTTTGTGGTAACCGGCGGTGTTGCCCTTGTCCGGGGTGTAGGCGAGGCTGTACTGGTTGCGCAAGTCTTCTTCGATCTCGGCGTAGATGGCGTCGACCGTCTCCTTTTTGGAGACTTTGAACAGGCGGCCGCCGGTTTCCTTGGAAATTTGTTCGAGGATTTTCTTGCCGTCGGGGCGCTCTTCCCGAGGAGGATAGCCGCCACGGCCGCGGCCACCACCCATGCCGCCGCCTCTGCCGCCCATTCCAAATCCACCGGGGCGGCTGTTTTCTTCCTCGTCGGCGAACAAAATGGAGTAGATGATCGTGTCCGCGCGCTGGGCGGTGGCGATAGCTTCCGCCATCGTCTCTCTGCTGCCGTGATCCACGCCGTCCGAAAGAATGATCAGCGCCTTGCGGCCCTGTTGCTTGCTCATGAGTTCGTCGGACGCGAGGAAAATCGCGTCGTAGAGCAGAGTTCCTCCGCCGTGCGAGCCTCGACCGCGTCCTCCGCCACCTCCGTTGCCATTTCCACTACCCCCACCGCCGTTGCTACTACCACCGTCGAATTGAGGAGTCGATAGCTTTTGCAGGGCGGCCTGCAACTTGGGACGGGAGGGAGTGAAATCCTCCAAAAGCTCCACTTCCCTGTCGAAATGAATCACAAACGCTAAATCCTTGTCCTGGCGCAGAAGCTTATCGAGGAAGCTGTAGCTGGCGCTGCGCTCCTGATCGAGCACGCGCCTTTGGCTCAAGCTGGTGTCCACCAAAAGCCCCAGCCGCAGCGGCATATCACTTTCGTGCGCGAAATAGTTGATGGTTTGCGGACGGCCGTCTTCATCCAACTGAAAATCGTCTTTGGTGAGATTCGAGATAATCTTGCCGTGTTTGTCGCGCACCGTGGCCAGCACACTGACGGTTTTGACTTCGACCGCAATCTTCGGCTGCCCTTCCTGCGGCCGCTTCAGTTCAGGCTGCGCTTGCCCTTGTGGCTGCGCCTGAGTCTGGCCGGCGGGAGGCTTCTCCTGGGCTCGAAAGTCTTGAGCCGCGAGCGTCAAGAGTACGAGTGCGAGCACCAACAAGCTACTGCGAACGAGCCGCGATGCTTTGATTGCACAGAATGCGGAACGATGTTTTAGACGATTGGGAGAGGAGTCTTTCATCTTTTCCTAGCTCAGCTTTGAAACGGGTGCGTCAGTCATTAAGTGCGTCCCGGAAATAAATTCGAAGTGCCATGACCGCAAGACACTACAAGCCGCAGGTCGGGCTGGGCTTAGCAAGCCGGGCGGGGCAAGCCCCGCCCCTACAAGCAATTCATCCGTGGCGGGCAGAAAGTTCCCACACATCCGAAAAGAGATAAGACGCCCGTTGGCGCTTTTTGGGTTGCGCATGAGCGCGGTCCTTGCCGCCTGTAGCCAAATTGGTGCTCCCTTGCGCGCTGAGGCGGCGGTAACATGCCCCTCGGCATGAACACGCAAATGAGCACAGAAATGATGGTCGCGCCCGTGATCCTCGAAGGCCGCTACGTGAGGCTGGAACCTCTCTCGCAAACGCATCAACCCGGGCTCGCCGCGGTTGGCCTTGATGAGGAACTGTGGCGCTGGATTCCCACGCAGGTGCGCACGCCCGAAGAGATGACCGCGTACATCGCCACGGCGCTCGACGAACAGGCCCGTGGCGTCTCCCTGCCCTTTGCGCTCATGGAAAAATCCGGCGGCCGCGCCATCGGCTGCACGCGCTACGGCAACATTGACCGCACGCATCATCGCGTCGAAATCGGCTGGACCTGGGTTGCTCCCGCCTGGCAGCGCACCCGTGTCAACACCGAAGCAAAATACCTTCTTCTCCGGCACGCCTTTGAAACGCTCGGCTGCATTCGCGTGGAGCTAAAAACCGATTCGCTCAACGAAAAGTCCCGCGCGGCAATCCTCCGCATTGGCGCCCACGAGGAAGGCACCTTCCGCAACCACATGATCACCGCAAGCGGCCGCATCCGCCACACTGTCTATTTCAGTATCCTCGATTCAGAGTGGCCGGACGTGAAGTCCCGCTTGCAATCCAAGATGCTTCCTTAAATCCCCGAGTTTCCGCTGAATCCCCGCCGCTGCGCTGAAGCCTCGATGCGGTGACGGCGTTTACCAATCCACGTCAAGGGCCAATCCTGCCAGGGTGCCCGCGCATGCGTTAGGTAGACTAATGAACAGGCATGGAATCGTTCGTCGACTCATGCCAAGTGTGCGGCCAGGCCATGCTGCTGCAAGACAGGCTTCTTGGGTGACCACAGTGATGCGATTTCTGTGCGTTCCCGAGAACTTACAGCGAACGCCGCCACTTAACGGAGAGTCTTGTGCCCCCTTCGGATCCGAGAGATCGCCGGCGCAGCGAACGGGTGATGCTGCAGATACCCGTCAAGGTTCTCGCCGAGACGCCCGACAGCGTGCATGTCGAGGAATCCACGCATACGCTGGTCGTCAACGCGCATGGCGGCCTGATGAAATTGAAAGCGGAGCTACTCGTGGGCCAGCCGTTCATTCTGGTGAGCCCGCAAACCGGCCTCGAGCAGAGCTGCCGGGTGGTGCGCGTCGATCAACCGAGCGCCGACTACTTCGCTGTAGCTTTCGAGTTTGATCTCCCGTCGCCGAAATTCTGGCCAGTCACTTTTCCACCAAAGGATTGGGGAGTTCCGGGGTCCTGATGGATTGTCGTTTTGGCAAAGAAGGCGCGCCAGGCACAACCAATTTCTCCGCCGCAACTATCCAACGAGTGTTGGGTTCAATAGGGCAGAGGATAAATATGCCTTTGGAGGCTCGTCAAATGCAGCATTTGCATCCTTTTCTTACCACCAAGCGGCTTTTGACCGCTGCCGCTTTTCTTTCTTTAATTCTGGTAGCCGGCTGCGACGAATACGTTCGGGTAACTCGCGACCCAGACGTGCGCATCGCGAAAAACGCCACGTGGGCATGGCGCCCCGCGGTGGAAGAAGCGGCCGCCGCGCGGGACAATCGAACGGGCGACAATCGCCCCGTGATTTCGCGTGATGAACCCACGCGTACTCCTCGAAATCAACCCGTGGCGCGCGTTCACGATCCCAACGACGAAATCGTTCGCGGCAAAGTGAAGACGGCCATCGAGGAAACACTCACTTCGAAGGGATTCAAGCAAGTCAGCGACCCCACCGCCGCGGATTATTTGGTGGACTATAAATTTGCTGCAAACCGCCGCAACGAGACCGTACCCGTGGCCTACCCCGGCGCGTATCCCGGCTTGGTTTGCGGGCCGTTTCGCTGCTGGGAGTCCTGGGGTTATGGCCCCGCGTTCGTGGGCTACGAAAACATTCATTTTCGCGAAGGAACGATCGTCTTCGACTGGGTGCAGCAAGGGACCAAGCACCTCGTCTATCGCGCCGTTGGTGAAAAGCCCGTGCGCCGGGAGGCGTTCTCGCTCACGCAAAGCGATATCAACGACCTCGTTCATCACTTGCTGAAGGATTTGAAACCAGGCAAGAAGTAGCGGTGGGACAGGCATTCCTGCCTGTCTCTCTTGCTTTTCCTCTTTGGCTCCCACCCTTGTCTTCCATTCTGGTGCGAGCCAGTCCGTGCCATTGCGTTCGTTCGCCGTGCGCTAGACTATCTTGCATCCATGTCTCTCAATTCCTACTTTTCCAATAAATTCCGCTGCTGGTCCTTCCATGCTTTTGCCTGCTATCGAGGAACCGGCGGACGAGCGCGATACGTCGCGGAAGACTGGAGCGAGGTCCATCTTGATCTGCCGCTCTCTCGCAGCACGCGCAACTACGTCGGCACCATCTTTGGCGGCAGCATGTATTCCGCTATCGATCCCATCTACATGGTCATGCTGATCCGCCGTCTTGGGAAGGACTACGTAGTGTGGGACAAGGCCGCGTCGATTCAATTCAAAAAGCCGGGACGCGAGACGCTGCACGCCCGGTTTGCAGTCACGGATGAAGAGCTGTCGGCCATTCGAGGGGCACTCGAAACGCAGCGCTCGATCGACCGTACTTACCTGATTGAGCTGAAAGATTCTTCGGGAACCGTCTGTGCCACGGTGGAGAAGCTGCTTTACATCCGCAAGCGAGACCGCGCTACGACCTAAGGGACCTGCTTTAGAAAGCGCTCAGGGCAGGAGTCCGAAAACCACGACGCTGTTCGGCGTTCCCACGTACACCTTGCCGTTGGCCACCATGGGCGTCACGTATTTGTTGTCGCTGAAATGATCGCGATTGTTGGCCGCCTGGTTCGAATTGTAGAGTTCGCTCGTCAAGTTCGTGGCGTCGAAGGCGTGCAGAACACCTGTCGAGCCGTTCTCCACGGCCCACACAATCGCGTTCGACGTGCCGTTGGCCGAAATGCTCGGCGTCGTCCCCGGATAGGAGAAGGTGTTGGAGCTTTGGGTCGCAGGCGTCCCTGAAAGCTTCGCGTTTGTGATAGGGAAAGCTTTCAGATGGTCGCCGACGGCTCCATAGTAGACCGTGTTATTGAAGTAGCTGGGCTTGGACCACACCCCGCCGATCTGTCCGCTGATCTGCTGATAGATATTGTCGGAACTGCTGTTGAATTTCCCCATGTTGTCGCGGTCCACTACGTAGATGATCGAGTCCTTTCCGGAGCCGACCGCCAAGTGGCGCGTGTTACCGCTTCCATCCACGAGATCAGGCAACAGGAGCGGCCCGCCCGAGCCGAAGTCCGTGTCGGCGTTTGATTCCGAAACAGTATTCGACGGCGTGAAGTAGTCGAGCAGCTTCATCGGCGCGCTAGACGACAGTCTTACGTAACATTGCCCGCAATTCCCATTCGTTGGGAACCCGCTCGCGTTAAGCGTGGTATCGAAATCGCCGTTGCCCACCATAAAATAGATGTTGCCGGACGCATCGGCTCCGGGCGCTGTTCCCGCCATCCAAATCCCGCCTTCGCTGCCGTTGGGCACGAGGTTCAGCACGCTCGTTTGTGCAAGCGTGTTCGCGTCGTACGACATTACCCAGGAAGTGTACGGCCGCGCATCGCAATGGGAAGACCACGTCGTGTAGATCGTCCCGCCGATCTGCAAGAGTCCAGGGCGTTCTTTATATTGCTTCGCGTCGAAAACCACGTTGCCATTGGAACTGCTGTCGCCGGTGCCCGGATAGGTGGCTTGCACAAGCATTGGCCCGCCGAAGAGTTCTGCGCCGGTGGTTAGATCGAGCGCATGGAGGCGGTGAAAGTAATTTCCGCTGGCGTCCTTCGACATCGCAACCACATAGATCGCGCCGTGGGTTCCGCGCGTGCGATCGATAACCGGCGTGGACGTGACGCCAATCTCGGGGGAGACTTGGCCGCAACCACGGTCGTCACTGGACGTCTCGCCGCTGCCGAGCAGCGAAGCCTTCCAGAGAAAGGTGCTTGTATTTCCATTGACGGAGTCCGCGTCAAACGCATACACGCTGCCGTGCTCCGTCGCCGCATATAAAACGTTTTTCGTACCCAAAGTGGGGATGGCCACCGCGGAAAGATACAACGGCTGCGCGTCCACTCGTCCGTCCACTGTGAATGTGCCCAGCTTGCCGAATTTCGTGGAGTTCACATTCGCAGGCGTAAGAATCGTCTCGTTCAGGTTCTGCCCCGTTCGCAAATTGTCATAATGATAGGTGACGACATCAATGTTGGAGACCGTGACCGGATTCACCGTCAAAGTGGCCATCGTGCTTGTTAGATTTCCGACAGAGTTGCTGACAATCACATCGAAATTAGCGCCGTTGTCGCCCGTCACAGTGGCCGGTGTCGTGTAGCTCGATGCCGTCGCGCCGCCGATACTCGCACTGTTTTTCTGCCACTGGTAACTGAGCGGGGCAGTGCCGGTTGCCGTAACGCTAAACGTCGCCGTCTGTCCAACGGTCACCGTCTGATTCGCCGGCTGCGTCGTGATCGTCGGCGCCACCGCTGCCGCGTTCACGGTCAATGTAGCCGTCGTGCTCGTCTGGCTCCCCGCGGCGTTGCTGACCACAACATCGAACTTTGCTCCGTTGTCGCCCAAAGCCATCGCTGGCGTGGTGTAGATCGCTGCTGTCGCCCCGCTAATGTTCGCGCTGTTTTTCTGCCACTGGTAACTGAGCGGCGCCGTGCCGGTTGCCGTGACACTAAACGTCGCCGTCTGCCCAGCCGTCACGGTCTGATTCGCCGGCTGCGTGGTGATTGTGGGCGCCACTGCGCCAGCATTTACGGTCAGCGTAGCCATCGTGCTCGTCTGGCTCCCGGCCGCGTTGCTGACCACAACATCGAACTTTGCTCCGTTGTCGCCCAAAGCCGTCGCTGGCGTGGTGTAAGTCGCTGCCGTCGCCCCGCTAATGTTCGCGCTGTTTTTCTGCCACTGGTAACTGAGCGGAGCCGTGCCCGTCGCCGTAACGCTAAACGTCGCCGTTTGCCCAACCGTCACCGTCTGATTCGCCGGCTGCGTCGTGATCGTCGGTGCCACCGCTGCCGCGTTCACGGTCAATGTAGCCATCGTGCTCGTTTGGCTTCCGGCTGCGTTGCTGACCACAACATCGAACTTTTCTCCGTTGTCGCCAGAGGCGGTCGCCGGTGTCGTGTAGCTCGCTGCTGTCGCCCCGCTAATGTTCGCACTGTTTTTCTGCCACTGGTAACTGAGCGGAGCCGTTCCGGTCGCCGTAACGCTAAACGTCGCCGTCTGCGCAGCCGTCACGGTCTGATTCGCCGGCTGCACAGTAATCGTTGGCGCCACTGCGGCCGGGTTCACCGTCAACGTAGCCATCGCGCTGGTGATGCTCCCCGCTGAGTTGCTCACGACTACATTGAATTTCGCGCCGTTGTCGCCGGCAAGCGTCGCCGGCGTCGTATAACTCTCCGCCGTGGCACCACCAATACTCGCGTTGTTTTTCAGCCATTGATAGCGGAATGGCGCAGTCCCGCTGGCCGTCACGCTAAACGTCGCCGTTTGCCCGGTTGTTACAATTTGGCTGGCCGGCTGGGCGGCAATTGTTGGCGCAACCGTTTTCGTTCCGCTGTTCGAGCCGTTGGAGGACACCAATCCCGCGCAACCCGCGAATGCGAGCGCAGCAGCCACCGCACTTAAGTGGATTAAGAAAATCGGTCGGCGCACAGACACTACCCCCAAATCGAAATCAGCGGCTGGGCTGGGTTTGAGCCGCGGTCTCTGGAAAGGCGGACCGGCCCGTGCCGGAAATCCGCAGCGATGCACACTCTCTTAGTTGTAGCTTAAACACCGGCGAGGCGAATTACACCTGAACACAAGTACAGTTCTTGGCCAGACAGTGAGTCTGCTCCTCTTTGAGCCTGCGTACAAGCTCTATCGCCTGTAAGAGGAAGGCGGCGCTCTCCCGAAGATCTTGGTTTCTTGCCTGCACAGGGCGCTGGCTCTATCCTCTTCTCCTATGCTTCTTAGAGACCAAGTCGCTCTGATTACCGGCTCGGGCCGCGGCATTGGCCGCGCCATCGCGCAACTCTTTGCCGCGGAAGGCGCCTCCGTCTTCCTGACGGCGCGCACCGAAGCGGAGCTCGCCATCACAGAAAAAGAAATATCCAGTTGCGGCGGACGCGTCCACTATTCCATCGCCGATCTCGCCTTCGAAGCGGATTGCACGCGCTTGATCGCGGAAGCCCGGAAAGAATTCGGCAAGATCGAGATCCTCGTCAACAATGCCGGCCACTACGGCCCCGTCGTTCCCGTCGAAGACTATCCTCTCGTGGAGTTCGACAACGTTATCGCCGTGCATTTGCGCGCCGCCTTCCTGCTAACTAAACTCGTCCTCCCGGAAATGTACGGGCGCAGCTCCGGAGTCATTCTGAATATCTCAAGCCTTTCCGCCAAGGCCGCGTTTCCGTGGGGCTCCGCGTATGCCGCCGCAAAGGCGGGCATGCTCGGACTCACGCGCATCACCGCTGCCGAAGCTGCCCGCAAAGGCGTGCGCGTCAACGCCATCTGTCCCGGACCCGTGACGGAAACGCGCATGTCCAAAGAATTAGGCAACACGTTAGCCGCGAAGCTAGGTGTCAGCCCCAAAGAACAGCTCGCCGGCTTCCTGAACACAATTCTGCAAGGCCGCGGCCAAACCGCCGACGAAGTCGCCCGCGCCGCGCTCTTCCTCTGCTCTCAGCAATCCAGCGCCATTACCGGCCAATCCATCAACGTCGATGGAGGCGCCGCCTTCTTCTAATATTTTTTCCTGAATGTGAGCTGTAGTGGCGGGGCTTGTTTACCCTGTGAGGGCGCCGACCGCATACTCTCAATGCACGGCGTTCGGCACCATCTGAATGGTGCGCAACCACGTTTCCACCAACTGCGGCCAACCTGTAACTGGCAGCTCCGTGCGGCGAAGCCCATACCCATGCCCACCCTGAGCATAGATGTGCAATTCCGCAGGAACTTTGGCGTTCTTTAACGCAAGAAAATACAGGGTGGCATTTTCAACATGCACCGGATCGTCCTCGGCCTGCACGATAAACGAAGGCGGAGTTTGCTCCGTCGGATGGATGTCCGCATTAGCTGCAAAGTTCTGCTCCGCGATCGCCAGATAACCGGGATAAACAATCACCGCAAAATCAGGCCGACAGCTCACCTGGTCAGCAGGATCCATCGAATCGTAAAGGCGCTTCTCGAAATGAGTGCTGAGCGCGGCCGCAAGGTGGCCTCCCGCGGAAAAACCGAGCACGCCGATGCGCTTGGGATCGATGTGCCAATCCGCAGCGTGTGACCGCACGAGGCCGACCGCGCGCTGCGCGTCCTGAAGCGCTGCCGCGGATTTAGGATACGGCCCGGTATCAGGCACGCGGTATTTGAGAAGAACACAAGTGATCCCCGCCGAGTTGAGCCAATCGCAAACTTCCGTGCCCTCAAGGTCTATCGCAAGAATGCGATACCCGCCGCCGGGGAAAACCACAATCGCTGCGCCCGTACTCTTTCCGGTCGGCGTGTACAGTGTCAGCGTGGGCGCAGAGACGTTGCCGATTCGAACGACGGCCCGGCCTGCAACAACATTATCCTTGGCCGTAGTCGTGTCGCCTTCGGGAGGTAAATTGGTCGGCGCGCCCGGCGCACCATGAGGCCAGATGTTCAACGTCGCATGGCCAGGCGCGGGCGGCCATCCCGGCTGCTGCGCAAAGACGCCTGTGGAGATCCCCACGACTCCAACGAGAAGAAACAAAGTGTGGCGCACGATGAAAGCCTCGAATCCAAAATTTACGGCGATGATCCTAGCATGGAGATGGATTCCCGGACATCCTCACGATGCGTTGGCGCTAAACAGAAACGCGAACCCTAAGGTTCGCCCCACTGTTCCCGCCACGAAGTAAAAGTGTGCCGTTTGGACACGTGCGCGGAACCGCATAATTGCGAGTGGCCGCGTTTGTAGCTACGCTGATAGACACCTGCCCAGCAAACGGAGAAGACAATGAAATCGGCGAAGTGGATGTTAGGTGCCGCGATAGGGTTTTGCCTGCTGACCAGCGGTGTGGCTCTCGGTCAAGACCATGGCAAGGGACATGGAAAAGGCCACGATAAGCACGGCGATGACGACGACCAGGGCGAACGCTATTACAAAGACCATGATCGCGAAGCGATGCGCGGATGGTATAGCGAGCACGAAGGTCATCTTCCGCCTGGCTTGGCGAAGCGGGATCAGCTGCCCCCTGGGTTGGAAAAACAGCTCGTGCGGCGCGGCGAGCTTCCTCCGGGTCTCCAGAAACGGCTGCAGCCCTGTCCGGAAGACCTCGAACGACGGCTACCCCCGCCGCCTCCCGATTGTGCGCATGTGCTCATCGGAGGGCACATCGTTCTCTTGAATCGCAGAACAAATATAGTGGTGGACGTCTTTCATTTCGAAATTCGCTAAGTGCTTTCACAGCGCTTGGAAGTAAAATTGAACAGGCTTGCTGCTCATGCCAGCCGGCACCCGGTGGCTTGCTGTTTGATGTACATTACAGAGACTTTTACTCCATTTTAAGGAGGCATGGATGCCCGAAGCGAAGGGAATGTGGGAAGGATTGATGGATTTCTCTTTCCGCGTGTATGCCACTCCGAAGATGTTGAAATTCTTGTACGCGCTTCACTTGCTCGTCGGCCTTGTCGCCGCCGTCGCGTGGGTCGTGCTGGCCTTCCAGCAGACGCCGGTGCAAGGCCTGATCGCACTCATCGCTGCACTCTGCAGCTATTTCCTCTGGATTCTGTACTGCCGCGTCATCCTTGAAGTGCTCGCCGCGGTCTTCCGTATGACCGAGGCGATCGCGCCAGATCGTAATTCGCCGCCGCAACAGTAACCGTTTGCGATTGCCGGTCCTCCACCTCCCGGCCTTGGGCTTGTTCAGTGCAGACGCCCGAGGCCCGGAGTTCTTTTGCGTCAGGAATGGGCGACTCCCGCATGCGTGTTCTCCCTCTCGAGCCCCGATTCCGTTTGTTGGTAATTCTCCGCGCCTTTGTTATGCTCCTCGAACTCGTTGAAGAAAAAAGAGGAAGCTTTTATGCGCTCACTAAGTATTTTCGCTTCAACCACGATTCTGGCCGCAGGTCTTGCGTTTTCCTTGTTCGCCGCGGACAAAAACAAAAAAGAAGCTCCTTCGAAAGAAGCGCCGCGCCCCTCCTATGAAATGCCTCAGCCGGAAAAAGAAACTCTCGATCTCGCGATGTACCAGAGCATTCGCGAGGAAGCTCTCACGCGCTCGCACATCATGGAGTACGCCTCCGCGCTAGCAGATGGAATTGGACCCCGCCTGACAGGTTCGCCGAATTTGAAGCGCGCCAATGAATGGACGCGCGATCAATTCACCGCCATGGGCTGCAGCAACGCGCATCTCGAGGACTGGGGCGAGTTCGGCATGGGCTGGCAACAATTAAACACCTGGGTGCGCATGGCTTCGCCGGACGCGGCCGTGTTCATCGCGCAAGCCGCACCGTGGTCGCCAGCCACTAGGGGCCCCGTGACAGCTCCTGCCGTATGGGTCGATATCAAGACAGAAGCGGACTTCGACAAATACAAAGGTAAGCTCGTGGGCAAAATCGTCTTCCTCGGCGAAATGCGCGAAGTGAAGCCCGTCGAGAAACCGCTCTTCACGCGCGACGAAGACGCCGACCTCAAACGCATCCAGGAATATCCCACCAACCTGGCCAACAACTTTTCCTTCGCGGCATTTCTCAAGACTTTGGCCTTCCGCGAAAAAATCGGCCGCTTCCTCGCCGCCGAACAAGCCGTTGCCGCAATCACGCCGAGCCGCGACGGCAGAAACGGCGGCGGCTCCGGCGGCACCATCTTCGACGACACCGGGGCTGGCTTCGGCTGGCTCATCTATCAACGTGAACATGCGAACGCCTTGCCCGTCGCGGTCACAGCGATTGAAAACTACGGCCGCGTCTACCGTCTCCTGAAAGCCGGCGTCCCCGTAAGCATCGAACTCAACATCGACACAAAGTTCACCGGCGACCACGAACACGGCTTCGACACCATCGCCGAAATTCCCGGCAGCGATCCCAAGTTGAAAGACGAAGTCGTCATGCTCGGCGGCCATCTCGATTCCTGGGCTTCAGCCACCGGCGCAACCGACAACGGCGCGGGCACCGTAGTCGCCATGGAAGTCATGCGCATTCTGAATGCGCTGCAAATCAAGCCGCGCCGCACCATTCGCGTCGGCCTCTGGACCGGCGAAGAAGAGGGCGAGTTCGGATCCTACGGCTACGTAAAGCAGCATTTTGGTTTCGTGCCGCGTTCGAACGAGCCCGATCAGCAAACAGTCACCGAGTACGATCGCGACGCCGCCGGACCCATCCAGCTCAAGCCCGAGCATCAAAAACTGTCCGCGTATTTCAATTTAGATAACGGCAGCGGGAAAGTCCGCGGAGTTTATTTGCAAGGCAACGCCGCCATCGCCCCGATTTTTGCGCAATGGATTGAACCGCTGAAAGATCTCGGCGTCGCCACGCTCACCATGCGCGACACCGGCGGCACCGATCACGAAGCTTTCGACGCCGTCGGCCTCCCCGGATTCCAATTTATCCAGGACCCGCTCGACTACGGCTCACGGGCGCATCATTCGAACATGGACACCTACGAGCGCTTGCAAGCCGAAGACCTCGCGCAAGCCGCGCTCGTCGAAGCCACTTTCGTCTACAACGCCGCCATGCGCGACCAAATGCTCCCGCGCAAACCGCTCCCCCATCCCGAGCTCGAGCCCAAGCGCACGCAACCGCTCAAAAACGTCATGCCCGGCGCGGAAACCAAGGAATAATCCGCCCATTTTTTGTGTAGTGCGTCAATTTCCGATTAACCGGGCGCTTGTGTTAAGTCATGATAGATTCGGCTTCAGGATGAAAGGCCGGGAACTTGAGACCTGCCCACAGGATAGTCATTAAACTTCCTCTCTCTGAAATTTGGGATGAGAGGGGCACGTTACTCGGCGAGCGCATTCGGCCCCTTGACCAAAACCTAATCCGAGAACTTTTGCAGACAGTCCCGATGCAATTCATTGTGGCCGATTGTGGGGTGAAGCTGAATTGGATACCGACGCACGAACGGTTTGAGTTCTGGAAAACGGCTCGGCCTCAGATTGCAGAACCGATGAAACCCATCCAACTAGACCAGTTCCCGAAGGAGACAGCATACACTGCCTCTGAGCGGCGCGGACGTACTGGTGAATGTTTGATTTTGCTGGAGAAACACCACTGACCAAAAGGTGATGCTGCCAACATGTATCGGATAGTTTTAGCTTGCAAGGGTGTTCCCACACACGCCGGCGCCGCCGGTGCGCGCGACATTTCCAACGAGTTCACGCTTAGGCCCTGGCATGCGAACGTAACGTGTGTCTGGGATGGCTGCCAACTCATTTTGCAAGCGGAGAATGATTTCGATTCGAATGGGCTCGCGCTCGTTGATGAGTTCTCTGACGCTATATCAGCGTGCATCAAAGACGATTTCGACGGGAACATAAAAATTCTTTCGATTCATGAGTCCAAATCGTGATTAACGCTGACCGGAAACTGACCAAGTCTCAATTTTTCGTTCGCGTGCAATCCACGTCTCGTTATGTTAGAAGCCCAAGCGGCATGGATTTGTCTTCTTCCACAAATGAGATTGGCCTGGCCGCGCGCCGCCACATTGCCCGGCGTCTCTTACCGTTCCTTTTCACTCTCTTCGTAATCGCCTTTCTCGACCGCGTCAACGTTAGCTACGCCGCCCTCGAAATGACGCACGACCTGAGCTTCAGCAACCGCGTCTTCGGCTTCGGCTCCGGGATATTTTTCGTCGGTTACCTACTCTTCGAAATTCCCGGCTGCCTCATCGTCGAGCGCTGGAGCGCACGCAAATGGTTCGCGCGGATCATGGTGACCTGGGGACTCATCACCGTGCTGATGGCCTTCATTCGAACGCCCACACATTTCTACCTCGTTCGAATCCTGCTAGGCGTGGCCGAAGCCGGCTTCTTCCCCGGCGTTCTCGTCTATCTCACGCACTGGTTCCGCTCTGAAGATCGCGCGAAAGCCGGCGCCATGTTTATGATCGCGATCCCCGTCGCCAACATCATCGGCGCCCCTCTCGGCGGCTGGCTGCTCGGCGTGCACTGGTTCGGCCTTCAGGGATGGCGCTGGCTTTTTATCGTCGAAGGAATCCCGGCGATCGTGTTCGGCGTGATCACGGTTTTATATCTCACGGACTGGCCGCGCGAAGCTCGCTGGCTCTCGCTGGAAGAACGCGAATGGATCACAGCCGAACTTGAGCGGGAAGCGCTCGCAAAGAAAGCGGCGCGCTCGTACAAAATCTGGGAAGCACTGCGCCAGCGGACTGTCATTCAGTTGACGCTGATCTATTTCTTCGCCGTCAGCAGCATTTACTCTCTGACGATCTGGCTTCCCACATTTCTAAAACGCGCTTCCAGTATGTCCGATTTCACCGTGACCTTACTTTCCATCCTTCCTTATGTCGCCGTGCTCCTCGCCATGCTTTTCAACGGCTGGCATTCCGACCGCACCAACGAGCGCCGCTGGCACACCGCCATCCCACTCATGCTCGGCGTCGTGGCCTTTGCACTGACGATTCTTTCCGGCTCCCATTTTTGGTTTGCGTTTGCGTGTTTAACCGTCGCATCAACCGCCAACGCTTTCCTGCCATCTTTCTGGTCCGTGCCCTCGGCTTTTCTCGGCGAATCGGCCGCAGCGGCGTCCATCGGCTTGATCAATTCCATTGGAAATCTCGGAAGTCTCGTGACACCTTCCGTGATCGGCTATTTCCTCGACCGCACGCACTCGTTCACTCCAGGTTTTCTCTACGTCATTTTCAGCATGCTCATCGCCATTGTTCTGATTTTGACGCTGCGCATGCGCCCTGCTGACCGGCCGACGCAGTCTTAACGTGGACGCCTCCATTCGCACTCCGACACAGCGTCCGTACGGCTGGAAAGGTCTGCAGGCGGGAGTCTGAAGGTTTTGCAGGATAACGTTAGAAAGGCGCGCTGAGCCTCACGGCAGTGTATTCGTCAGAACTCACGATCCAAATCGCTCGGCAGCTCGAGCCTTCGCTTTTGCCGCCTCTACTTCTCGATCTCTTGGCGGCGCGCTGGTCTCGAGCGATTGCAAAAGACGAGTCGAGACAGCTGCGATTTCATCCACTGCCGCCAGGAAGTGAGCTTCGTTAGCTTTCGACGGCTTGTGAATTCCGCTGATTTTTCGCACGAATTGCAGCGAAGACGCCCGAATCTCTTCCGAGGTAACGGGCGGCTCGAAGTTGAAAAGAGTTTTGATATTTCTGCACATGGATTAGGACCCTGCATTGCGAAGTTCACACAATTCAATCAAACATTACATAAGGTCACGGAATTTTGTACCCGCAATCGGGCAGCGGTGAGCCGAGAGGCGTCGGCGAATCCCAGTATCCCAAGTTCACTCGGATCGCAGGGCCTGAATCACGTCGATGCGAGCTGCGCGAGCCGCTGGCAGCGCAGACGCAGCCACGGCAGCAAGAAGCAAAATGAAGGCCGAAGCCAACACCGGCAAGGGACTCGGCATTTTCATGTCAAGCAGAAAGCTGCCCGCGAACCGTGCCAGGATATATCCGAACGCAGCCCCTGCGACGATTCCGGCGAGCGCCATGAGTGCGCCCTCGCGGATTACACCGGCAAGCAAGCGCGTAGGCTGCGAGCCAACGGCAAGCCGGATACCGAATTCGCGCGTGCGGGCGCTGACGGAGAAAGCGAGAACGCCTGCAACGCCGACGATCGCAATGGCCAGAGCGACGAGGGCAAACCCACCGAACACCACTGAGTTCAACCGGTCCGGCGTAAGCACTTCCGCGCGAATGTCTTCCAGAGTGGCTGCCTTTTCAATCGGCTGATCCGCGGACATTCCACGGATGAGCTGAGTGACCGGAGTAACCAGCGCATAGGGATCGCTATGAGTGTGCACGAACAGCCGGGCGGAGAAGATTCCCTGTTGGTCGAGCGGGCTGTAGATGGTCAGCATCGGCATCTGGATGACGTGCCGGTCATCAATGTCCCCCACCACTCCGACGACGCGCATCGGGGTGGAATCCATGCCGATGAATTTCAACACCGGATCGGTCCACCAGATATGCCGGTTCAGTGCATCGCGGCCCGGGAACATTTTCTGCGCCACGCTCTGGCTGATGATCACCACGGGTTCCTTATCCTTGCGGTCAAGATCGTTGAAGTCGCGCCCCGCCAGAACCGGCACGCCCAGGGAAGCAAAAAATCCCGGCGTAATCGTGCGGAACTGCGAACGGGGGTCCTCGTCTCCCGGTTGCTTTTGATGCTGGTCCGCAGAGAACTGCAGCTGGAAATCGAAGGCGGTGTCGCGCCAGGGCACCGAACTTCCCACCGACGTAGCATCCACGCCGGGCAGCTGCCCAACATTGCGCACCACGTCCTCATAGAAATGGTTGATCTGCTCCGGAGTCTTGTCATAGGAATCCACGGGTAGATTCACCGCCAACACCCGTTGTGTGTCGAGCGGCTCTCGAGCATGTTGCATGTCCATGAGCGTCTTGAGCAGCATGCTGGCGCCAGCCAGAAGCATGAACGAGGCGGCAATCTGGGTCATGGCGAAGACTTGCAGACGGCGATTGGTGCCGCCGGTGATGCGCAGGCCGCCAGTGGCCAGACCGGAACCCTGTGACGAGTTCGCTGAGGGCAGCCGCGGAACGAAGGCCAGCAAAATCGCTGCAAGGATGGCCAGCCCTGCGCCAACCCAGAGCATGCTCGAGTCCACCGTAAGATCGAGAGCGCGGACGGAGAACCGCGAGGCGTAGCGCGTCAGGATCGCCACCATGGGCCGCGCGCTAAGCACACCCAATAAGGCGCCACCGCCGCAAAGCAACAAGCTTTCCGCCAGCAAGGTCCGGCGCAGCATGGCCTTACTCGCTCCAAGGGCTGCGCGAACCGCCAACTCCCCTTCGCGCCGGACCGAGCGCGCCAGAATCAGGTTCGCCACATTGGAAACCGCAATGATAAAGACCAGGCCCGACGCCGCGAGCAAGACCAACAAGACGGTGCGCGCGCCGGAAGTGATCTGATCGCGCAAAAGCGTGGCGCTGATCTGGGGATCGCCTTGCTTCGAGTAGGCCTCCGAGTGCTGCGCGATCATGTTGCCGTACACCGTACGTAACTCGGCGCGCGCCTGGTCCACGGTAACGCCGGGGGCCAGGCGGCCGAACAGCTCGGTCATGCGATGCACGCGTCCATCCTGCATGGTCGCTGAGAGATGGTGCGGGCTGGTCACCACGTTGGCCATGATCTCGGTATCCGCGGGATACGGAATCGAAGGCTCGAGAACGCCAATGACTGTTGCCGAGCGCGTGCCCATGGGACCGCTGCCGAGGCGAACGGTTTTGCCGAGGACATTGGGGTCGCTGTGAAACGCAGTGGACCAGAAGCGATAGGTCAGCACGACGACGCCGTCTGCTTTGGGGCCGTCGTCCTGGGGACCGATGAGTCGACCGAGTACCGGGTTGAGCCCCATCACGCCGAAGTAAGTGCCGCCGACGATGCCGGCTTGCACCGAGCGTGGTTCGCCAAGGCCGACCATCGTGAGCGGAATCGTCGAGAAATCGCCGAACGCGGTAACGCTGTGCGCGCCGGACTCGATGTCCTTCAATTCGGGTACGGAGAACGTCGTATTCTCGCTGCCAATCCCGCGCATGCTCTGCCTGATGTAGATCAGGCGGCTTTCGTCGCGATTCACTAGTGGGCGGAGGAGCACGCCGCGCACGAGCGTAAAGATGGCCGCGTTGGCACCGATGCCGAGCGCCAGCGTGAGGATCACGGTAATGGCGAGGCCTTTGGCGCGCATGAGAGAGCGAAGGGCGATTTTCAAATCATTAAAGAGCAGCTCGGGTTTGAAATTCATCGATGCATCTCCTTAAATCAATCTCGCGAACAAAAGACCCGTTTACTCGAGCGCCGGCTAGCTGCGAAAAGGAATTAGTGCGCGAACGCGGGCATCGCGAAAGAAAAGCCCGCCCCACACAAAGACGCCCAAGAGAACCGTCATGATGTAGGACGGATCGCCGACGCGGACATTGGTGGCTGTAGCGCCGCCAAGATAGCCGGTCATCAAAATGGCGCCAAGAACAGCAGTGCTCGGAATTAAATAGATGATACAAGAGAGGAGTTCGAGCACTCCGATGATGACGATCAGGCTCTCGGGATATCCGAATCGCGGCATTCCCTGTACGACAGGAGCGGCCTTGATCAGTTTCATCACCGCGCTGAAGACCATTAACAGTACGGGTATGGCGCTGATAACGCGTCCGGTCCAGATCATTTTCTTCGAAGTCGGTGCAGCTGCTTCCACGATTTTCTCCAAACTAAGCGTCGGCCTTCGTTCGCTTGTAGGGGCACGATACATCGTGCCCCAGTTCCATAAGAAATCTAGATTTCCTTTTTCAGTATTCCATCCCTGCGTGTCAAGGCTCGCGCCGCGCTCCAGCCACGCTATTATGCGCGCCGCTCGAACAAAACGTTAGCCGGCCGCCTCGGCTGCCTGCTCGCAGTTAACCATCCACGGGATGCCGAATTGATCCACAAGCATACCAAAGCGAGCCGACCAGAAGGTTTGCTGGACGGGCATCTGCACTGTACCGTTTTGCTCCAGTTCATGGAAGATGCGCTCGGTTTCGGCGGGGTCCTTGATCGTAAGTGAGACGGAGAAGCCCTGGGGCTTTTGATAGTGGTCTGGTGGCGCGTCGGAGCCCATCAAAACCATTCCGCCCACGGTCATATGTGCGTGCATGATCTTTTTTCGCCATTCCGTTGGCACTTTGTCGGACATGGGGGAGTCGCCGTGAGTCATCATCCCCTGGATCTTGCCGCCGAGGGCCTTCTCGTAGAACTTGAACGCGGCCTCGCACTGCCCATTAAAAATAAGATACGGATTCATTTGCATGGCGCTCTCCTTTGACTGACTATGACGTTTCGTTCCAACATTTGTTTCCACCATTCCCGCGAGTATCGTACGAATTGATTGCTGACAGTCTTTTTTTGCTACTTCACCCCTTGATGGGAACCCACAACTCAATGCCTCCCATTCCCGTTCGTGAATCAAATTCCTCGGTGTAACATTCAAAGAAATCTGGAGCGCCGGGTGTCTTCGCGGCTTCGTAGCCGGACGTTGGGAGCCACTCGGCGACCTTGTCGCACGTGATATGGAGTTTCGAGACGTGTTCGCGGTGTGAGAATACCAAATACTTCTGCGCAGGTACGCTCACGCTGGTAAATCCGTTTGGAAGTCCAGAAGGGCCGGACACTTCGACCCCCGCTAAGTAATCGACGCCGTTTGGCAGGAGAAAACACAATCCGTATGCGCTGAGGCCCATTTGCCCGGGAATTTTGCCGAGTTGCGGCGCGAGTCGTTGCCAAAGTTCGGGTGTTCCCTTCCAAGGCGCATCCGCGAAATGACTTCGCAGCCCCGCGATAAGCAAGGGCCTGCCGTGTGCAACGCGCGGCGCCTCGATCTGCGCGGCATTAGATATTCCCACCTGTGCTTGCTGCATTTCCATTCTCCTATGGGGAAAGCGCGGCGAAAATCGTCCCGCTGGGAAAGCAGTGTGCCAATATCACTTGCAAAATGCAAGTGATATGCGTTACCCTGCGAATATGCCAAAAAAGGTGGTCGCTCCGAAGCGCCGCTCGGGATGTCCGCTGAACGCTTCGGTGGAAATGCTTGGCGACCGCTGGTCTCTTTTGATCCTCCGCGACATGATGCTGCGCGGTTACCAGACGTTTAACGAATTTCTTCACTCGGATGAAAGAATCGCCACGAATATTTTGACGGACCGCCTGCGCCGCCTGGAATCCCACGGAATCATCACCACGGACCGAGATCCTTCGGATGGCCGAAAAATGATTTATGCGCTGACGGCCAAAGGAATCGATCTTGCGCCGGTGTTGACGGAAATGGTGCTGTGGGCCGCGCGCCATGAAGAGACCGGCAACCAGGCGCTTGTCCGCCAAATGCGCGCCGACAAGGAACAACTCCTTGCTGACGTCCGACGAAGATGGGCCGAAAAACATAGTCCGCTCTCACATAACCAAACGCTAGCGACGTGATCCGTCCAGATGATCCGCCAGGCGGTAGAGGCTTTCGCTCCCCGCGGCGAAGCTACTTGCTGTTTCGCCCATGCTTCTTCTCCTTGGCTTGCATCTCGCTCAGATAGTCATGCAGGCGGTCGAGCTTCTTCTCCCAAGCCATCCGGTAGTTTTCTACCCATTCGGCGACTTCCTTCAGACGCGCGGGGTGAATGCGGCAGGGGCGCCATTGAGCGGCGCGTCCTCGAGTGATAAGTCCAGCGTTTTCAAGCACTTTTAGGTGCTTGGAGATGGCGGCCATGCTCATCTCAAACGGCTCCGCAAGTTCACTGACCGAGGACTCGCCAGACATCAGATGGGCCAGAATGGCTCGGCGCGTAGGATCGGCGAGGGCTGCAAAAGTGGAAGTAAGATGGTCCTCGGTTTCTTGGCGAGCCATTTCGTATTTAACCAGTAGGTTAAATACGACAGGCTAGAATTTCTGTCAAGTGCTTTTTGAAAGGACGGCCGCCCGCAGGGCTAAATCACGGGCAAATTGCAATAAATTGATGAAAATAAATGAGTTGCTCAGATAGGTGCGCAAGAATGGAATGAGTAGAGCAAGTGAAGAAACAGGGTCAAAGAAAAGAAGAAAGCCAGCCGCTCTCTCAGGACGGCTGGCTTTCTTCCTCTTGCTTCCACAGAAGCTGCGTTGACCCTGAAGGAGTCAGGACCGGCAGTTCTGCGTGTGCTCTGGCAAAAACCAGAATCTTGCTGGCCTCTTAACGAGCTGCGGCTGAACCCGGGCGACGCAACGGGCGGCGCGCCAGATCTTCGACAGCGTTAACTCCACGCCGCGCCAGGTCGACTACAGGATGCTGGCTGTCGGCTACGCGCTGAACGCCGGCTTCCCAAGCCTTCTGGAGCATGTAGAGGCTCATCACTACAAAAGCGATGGCGGCAAACCCCACTGCAAAAAGAGCAAAGGCTGCCAAGAGCTCGCGTACGAAATACAGTTGAAGCGCGAGCACAACCCCCAGGAACCACCACATCCATTTCCGCTTGCTGTCTTTGGTCTTCATCTTTCCTCTGTTCTCGATCCCCACTTGCTGCAACCCTTGCCGATTTCTTTAGTTCTTCCGGCTCACTGATTGGCCTGCCCCTTAGATGCGCGGGACCTGCCATTTGGTCCAGCCCCTCTTACCTGTCCCATTTGACACCAGACCTGGCCTAAACGCGATGGTACGGAAGGCACATTTTGGGGCCCAAACCAGGCGTCTGGTACTGCTATGACCCACATTGAAACCACATAAGCCCTTTACTATCAGTGCATTATATACGGCTAACCTTTCGCTCCTGTTTTCGCCTGTTTTTCCCTGTACTACGCACCTCGAACCTGACCCTGCGTACAGGGGTCTTTGGCGCTAAAAGGTTGTGAGGAAAGCGCTCGAATTGTATCAAATGCGGGAAGGACAGGTCAGGCGGATGGGGCAGGAAGGAAGCCCATGCTCGAATTGAGGAGCAGCCGAAAAGTGAAATCGCGCCGGAGGGATATCTGCCCTCAGAGGCGCGATTTTTTTGTCCGCGATTTGTCTCGCACCGCGACGTAAACGACGCGCTAGGCTCTTTTCAGGAGGCGCGTGATCCAAACGAGGATAACGGCTCCAACGAAAGCGACGAGGATCGAGCCGATCATGCCTCCGGCCGGCCAGATGCCCAAACGACCGAAGATCCAGCCACCCAGGAAACCACCGAGGATGCCCAGAAGGATGTCAACGATGATGCCGTAGCCGCCACCCTTCATGACGAGTCCTGCGAGCCATCCAGCGATAAGACCAACGACTAGCCAATAGATCATGCCTGCCTCCTTTGTCTAAATGCAGAGGGAAGGGGTATGGGTGCGACCCATTTAGAACACGCCCTTGCCGAATGTCAAGCGCACGCCGGTGGAAAGTAGCAGGTCATTCTTCTTGAAACCCACGAGGGGATTGCTGAGATAGCGGTCGCTATAGGTGACTTGCCAACTGAGCCAGTTTTTCAGCTTGGTCGCAGCGGTGGTGTCGAACTGGAAGCGGTAGGTTCCGGTATCCGAGAGGTTGGGGTAGAGACTGAATTGTTCGGTGAGCGTCGTGCGATTGTTTATTTTGGCGTTGAAGGTTTCGCCGACAACGATTTCGCCCGTCTTTCGGGTAATGGCGGGCCTGGCAGGGGTGGTAGCGGTGGCGGCGATGGCGCCGAAGAAGTCCGCGTCGTAGCTGCCGCCCGCAAAAACGTCGAAAGTGGTGTTTTTGGTCTTGATGGCGTGGTAGCCGAGGCCGCCGCCAATTACATTGCGCAGGTCGAGGTCCTGGAATTGGTCGTATTCGAAGTCTGTAAAACCGAAAACGAAGAACTTGTCCCTGACGTTGAGATCGCCGCGAACACCACCTCGGATGGCGTGCGCGGTGGTAGAGCTGATACCGTTGACGGCGCTGTTGGTGTAAATGGCGGTGGTGTAGACGGCGATTTTGTCGCGGTCCGTGACGCGAGCGGCTTTTCCGGAAAGCGAATAGGTCAGCGACTCGGAATTGCCGCGGGTAAGGCTGAGGCCAGTGTCGAGTAGGCCGCTCCAGAAGTCGGTGAGGTGCGGATGGCGGAGGCGCTCGATTTGGTCGTCGTAGGCTTTTTGCTCGGCATCATTGCGGACGCCAACGATGGCATCTTTGGTAGCGACAACAAGGCCGGTTTCTTTTGTGGCGACTTCAAATTTGCCATCGGCGGTGGTGACGGTGCCGACGATGGTCTGGCCATCCTTCAGGGCAAGATGGAGCGTTTGCGAGGATACGATGGAAGTGACGGCATCCCACTGGAAACTGACGTCACCCGCAAACTCGGTTTTCAGCAAAAGGGTTTTGGCGTCGGACTTGACGATGGTTCCGGTCAGACGGTCGCCATTTTTCAGAGTCACTTGATCGGCTGGCGCACTCGTCGCGCAAACGAACAAAAACACACCCACAATTAAACTTCGAAGCACGGCACTCTCCTCTTTGTTTAGTTCCAGTTTCAATGCACGTACGCAATGCGGCTGGGCCTTCTCTGGGAGGGGCAGGCTTCTTGGTCTTGCGTAACTTCTACTTCTCACGAAGCCCGATTATTGTAATGGAGATAAGAACGAATCCCAATGAGATTCTCAGTCCCCGGACAGTACGGAAGGAGAGCGAAAGCGGGAGACATGGCTTTCCGGCTTCCTGTATACTGCCCCCCATTCATCCATCCGAATGGGGGGATGGACGAATTGGGATCGCTCTGATGTGACCAGGCAGTGTGATACGTCCAGTGCTTGCGTTCCGATCTCCGATAAGGCGAGACCTGCCCGGCACTCGCTGAATTTACAAAAAATCAATGAACTTGGGAGACTTGATGGCTTCGCGTATTCGACTTTTCGCAACTTTGGTTTTGGCAGGCGCTCTTTTTTGCGGGGCATGTAGCAAGACGCCGGGGAACAAGGGTGCGAATGGACCAGGCGGTGTGGCGGGGCGGCCGACGATCGTGTTTATGACGGACTTCGGGACGGCCAATGATGCGGTGGCGGTGTGCAAGGCGGTGATCGTGGGGATCGCGCCGGACGTGCGCTTGATGGATATCACTCATCAAGTGACGCCGTTTCAAATTGAAGAGGCGGCGCGCTTTCTGGCGGGCGTGACTCCTTACTACCCTTCGGGGACGGTTTTTCTGGTGGTCGTGGATCCCGGAGTAGGGACGTCGCGGAAAGCCGTGATTGTGAAATCGAAGAAGGGACAATATTTCGTGCTACCGGACAATGGGTTGATTACGCCTGTGATTGACAGGGATGGGCTGGACTCAGCCCGGGAGATTACGAACACGGGGTGGATGCTTCAGCCGCAGGTTTCTTCCACGTTCCACGGGCGTGACATTTTCTCGCCGGCGGCGGCGCACTTGGCGGAGGGATGGGACTTCGCATTGGCTGGGCCGGTGGTTCCGCAGTTGGTGCAGCTTACGCCGAAAGTGTCCAGCACTTCGGAGAACGGCATCGAAGGGGACATCATTGGTTTGGATGATCCGTACGGATCGCTGATCAGCGATATACCGGGGGAGGAATTTAAGAAACTGGGTTATCAGCTCGGGGACAAGATTATTGTGCAACTGAACAAGAAGCCCTTGAGCGTGCCTTATGTGAAGACATTTATGGATGTGCCGGTGGGAGAAGCGCTGCTGTACATTGATTCGCGGGGAAGAATCGGGTTGGCATTGAATCAGAAGAATTTCTCGCAGGTGAATAAGATCACGCCGCCGGGGACCTTGTTCATTCCGCGGAAGGGTGCGGCGATCAAGAAGTGACTTGGAGCGCGGCGGCACCGTGCTTTTTGGAGACGATGGCCGAATCAAGACATGAACTGTGACACAGGCAAGAATGCCTGTCCTAACATGCGCAGAGCGCAACCTAGAACAGACATGGGCCAGACTCCAGAAGGAATAGGACGATCGGAGAGTTCGGTTGGGCGGCATGCCACTATTGGGACGCGGCATCGAGGCCTTGCGCATGCGCGCTGGATTTCCGCAAGAGCTGCGTTTTCAGGCGGTGAAACTACTTAGAGTCAGGAATGAGCGAAACTTTGCGCAGTTGGTTGATTTGCTTTTCCCGGCTGGCCGTCCAACAATAAGGAGGAAGTCCAGACTGCGAGGTTGCCATGGCTGACGCTGTGATCGTCTCTGCTGTTCGTACACCTGTGGGAAAAGCTTTTAAGGGGTCGTTGCGGGCGACGCGGCCTGATGATCTGGCGGCGCTGGCGATTAAGGAAGCGCTGGCGCGTGTGCCGGGCTTGGACGCAAAGGAAATTGACGACGTGATTCTTGGCTGCGCGATGCCGGAGGGCGAGCAGGGCATGAACGTGGCGCGGATCGCGTCGCTACGGGCGGGCCTGCCGATTGAGACGTCGGCGATGACGGTCAACCGCTTTTGTTCTTCGGGGTTGCAGGCGATCGCAATTGCAGCGGAGCGGATTCGCGCTGGATCGGCGCAGGTGATTGTGGCGGGTGGAACGGAATCGATGACCATGGTGCCGATGGGCGGGAACAAGGTTTCACCGAATCCCTGGCTGGTGGATCACAGCCCAGATACCTATATCAATATGGGGCTGGGGACAGAGAATATCGCGAGGAAGTTTGGGATTACGCGCGAGCAGGCGGACCAGTTTTCGGTGGAGTCGCATAAGAAAGCGCTGGCCGCGATTGCGGCGGGACACTTCAAGGACGAGACGGTTCCGGTGGAAGTCAAAATCACGGCCGTGCCAAACGGTAACGGCGCTTCTTCGGGAGGGGCCAAAGCGAAGTCCGCGCCGAAGCCAGCGACTCAGACTTTTACATATGAGACGGACGAAGGGCCGCGCGCGGATACTTCGCTGGAAGCTTTGGCTAAGCTGAAGCCGGCTTTTCACGCTAAGGGAACGGTTACCGCAGGGAACAGTTCGCAGATGAGCGACGGTGCGGCGGCGGCGGTGGTGATGAGCGAGGAACGCGCGAAGTCGCTGGGGCTGAAGCCACTGGCGCGTTTTGTGGCGTATGCCACGGCGGGCGTCTTGCCGGAGGAGTTTGGGATTGGGCCAGTGGCCGCGATTCCCAAGGCGCTGAAATTGGCGGGGTTAAGTTTGAACGACATCGCGGTGTTCGAATTGAACGAAGCGTTTGCGGCGCAATCGCTGGCGGTAATCCAGCAGGCGGGGCTTGATCCCGCGCGCGTGAATCCGAATGGTGGCGCTATCGCGCTAGGTCATCCGCTCGGATGCACTGGAGCGAAGTTGACCGCGACCATCCTTCGAGAATTGCAGCGGCGGAATGCCCGCTACGGCATGGTGACGATGTGCATCGGCGGGGGAATGGGCGCTGCGGGAATCTTGGAGCGGCTTTAGGACGCCGCTTTGCTACAATCTTCGTCCTGACTGTAACGCTTCCGTCCTGGTAAGCGTTTAACTTGCCAGTACTCTGCGTGTGATCGATCCTAGGATACGTCGCGATGAAGATGGCCTGGTTGCCCACACTTGCTATGCTGTTCGCTCCCGTTGCGCCGGCGCAGACGGCCGCTCCGAATCCTTCGGACATAAAAAAGGACATCCAGATTGACGTTCAGAATCCCATCAAGGCTTCAGGCGCTGTGCCGGTGAGCGCGGAACCGCATCACGTGCTGGTGCTTAGAAATGATTTCGTTCACGTTTACAACGTTACCTTGCCGCCGTTGGATGCCACGCTGCTTCATCAACACGATTTGCCGTACATCTATTTAACGCTGGGGCCAACCGACGTCATCAATGCCGTGGCAGGGAAGCCGGAAGCGCACTTGGTGCTGGAGGATGGATCAACGCGTTATTCGCCGGGCGGGTTTGCGCATATCGCGCGGACCGATGCGGGGATTTTGTTTCACAATATTACTGTGGAGTTGGCGCGCCCCCAGGGTACGCCGCGGAATGTTGGGGATAAGAGTGATGAACGTCCGCTGGGTTCGTGTCCGGAAAAGGCCGCTGACTTGAAACAAAACAACCAGGTACCGTTCGAACAAATGAGCGGTTGTTTCGAGAGCGATGAAGTTCGCTTGGACAGGGTGATCATCGAAGGTGGGAGGGACTATGAGGAGGCAGCGCCGCGAGCGGCTACCCTTCTGATTGCCATGAGCAACGCGAACCTGGAGGTTTCACTCGGCGGCGAGCACGCTGCATTCCTGCACGAGACTGACGTGCTGTGGCTCCCTGCGGGGACTTCGCGCAAGGTGGTGGATTTGCTTGGAACCAGGTCGCGGTTTCTGCTGATCACGTTCAAAGACTCGGGCGCGGCTGCCGCGAAATAGTCGCGTAGCAGGCGCTCGCGACAAAGGCGCGCACGCCGGTCGCCTAGCGTTTTTTTGCTTCGACACTTACGAACAGCGCCTCCGGCCCATCCTTCGCAGTGAAGTACTCCTCACTTACAAGTTTCCCCGGGCTGACAAGGCGTGTGACGTTTCGCAGTTTTACTGTGGAACCGCCGGCGGAAAACTCCATGCGGAACACGAGGGCGTCTCCTTCAAACTGGCCCGTCTCCACAACGGCGCCCGGGAATCCGTTACCGAAGACATAGGCTTTGTAGGCGGACTCTTTGGGGTCCCACGTCATTACGAGCAATCCTTCGAAATCGCCGACCGGACCCTGCGAATGAAAACCGTTGATGAGTGAATTTCCGCCGGGGCCGAGTTTGCTCGTGTACAGGCCGGTGTTTTTGCCGCCGTTTGGATAGGCGGCGGACTTTGGGTAGGTCTCGGTGTAATCCCATTCGCCGAGATAAAATTTCAGGCGGTCCATTTCGGGAGCCGCTTTGGCGGCGGACTCCGATTTAGCTTCGTTTTTTTGCTGACGGACTGACCAGGCGTTGGCACAAATTGCGATTGTCAGAGTCAGCGCACTTGCAGCAAGAACGATTCCCCGATTCTTCTTCATAGCTTTCTCCTCCGTCTGTGTTTGGTGCTTCGACCTGGAATCCTCCCTCAACTGGGCTTTGGTTCCGCTTCGAGGAGCTGCTTCATGCGCAGTAGGTCCTCGTTGAGTTTTTTGGTGGCTTCAGCCGTGATAAACGGCTCAAACAGCCGCGGAAGGAAGCCGAGATATTTGGTTTTCACTTCGAAGCGCAGGCGCGTTTTTCCGTCTTCTTCCGCGAGAGTGTAATCACCTGTTTCCGTAAAGCCATTGCTCGGGTCGCCCAGCGAAGTGATGTAGAGGGAAAGCATCCGGTTTTTTTCGTAGCGGGTCACGGTCATTTCCATGTCCACGCGCTGGTCTTTGTAGACTTCGCCGACGCGGAATTTTTTGCCGGCTTCGCCGCCATCCGGAGGCGTTGCGATTTCCTTGAGTTCCACCAGCCCGCCGATCCATTTTTTCACCAGGTCGTCGTCGGTAAGATACCGGAACACTTGGGGCGAGGGGCGGTCGATGAGCACTTCGGCGGCGATGTGATCGTGGCCAGGGCGAAATCCCGCGAGCCAGAGCGCCGCGACCGCGAGGACGGCGATTCCTATGAATCCGGCGAGAATTCTGACGACCCATTTCATCTGCACCCACCTCGTTCGGCGTTCGCGGTGCTTGCACCATCCGCCGCTCGCAGAGTTCTATTTTTTAGGCTTCCACAAACCGACGGTGTTGCCTTCGGGGTCCTGCATCCACGCGAATGTGCCCGTGGGAATATCGACGGGAGGGACCAGCGTTTTGGCTCCCAGCGAGTTGGCCTTTTGCAGGTAGGCGGCCACGTCATCCACGTCCACGTAGAAAATGGTGTAGTGATGCGGCTCGTGGCCGAGAGACGTGATGTGGCCGGTCATGCCGCCAGACTCCGCGGCGATCATCGCGGCCGGACCTGCGTCGGAGATTTTCCAATCGAAGAGCCGGGAATAAAAATCCACTGTTTTCGTCTTGTCCTTGCAGCCGATTTCAAAATGAACGACGGGGCGTCCCATGTGGCCTCCTGATGGACAAGCATTCCTGCCTGTCCGCCTTGATCTGTTCAATACTAAAAGAGCCTAGAGTTGTGGGCTTTGCCTGAAAAAAGTGCCCCATTCTTATCACTCTTGGAAGATTTCGTGCAAGCGCTGCTGCCATTTTTTGCCGAAGTCTTCCACTTGTGATGACGGCACTGAGAAAGCGGAGAGCCATGCCTGGACTTCGATGGATTCCTTGATCTCTATCTCTCGCTCGAGGCGGCGTTCTTTTTTTGTTTCTTCGGCTTGTTTTGCTTCGGTCTGGATGCGCGCCCTATTTTGTGTTTGTCGCGCCGTGCCTTCTGGACCTTTGCGTGCGATCTTCGTCTCAGGCAGTTGCCTTGTTTGCAGCGAGCGCGGCCGCAAGCCTCTCGATGGCTCGCTCCATTTGAACTTCAAGTTCCTTGGCTTTTTCTGCGGGCAATCCCCAGCCGCAGCCGCGTACGCATAGGATTCTTTGCGGGCCCATGGAGAAGGCTTTCAGCTCCAGGACGCCGTGAATTTCGTCCCAGCCGAGAGTCGTTTCACGATTTGATTTGGCTAGAACGCGCCCACTTGCTTTGCCGCCTTCTTGAAGTTCAAGCACGAACTTTTCTCCCACTTCGCCGTACTCGCCTTTCTTTGTCAGCCATTTTTGAAGGCCGGCTGCGCTGAGATGCAATTGGACGGCCTGATCGAAGGAAAACTCCGCGGGCCGCATGACAAGGAACGAGTTGCGTGAAATGCCGAAATAGTTGTCGAGATAGTGCTTCAGCAACGCCAGCGACATGCGCCAGCCGGAATCGATGCCTTCGAACTCGTCGTTCCATTCCGCGCCTTCGCGGAAGCCGGAATTCACCAGGCGAATGACCGTCTCGCCGCCTTCTTTGGAGATGGTTACTTCGAGGATTCCTGGATTCATCCCAGGCGGAGGATTCCAGCGAATCGCGAATTTTTCGGCTGGCTGCGCGATCAGAACTTCGTAAGGAATGCGGTAATTGAACTTGTCGAAGATCCAGGTGATGGTTGCGCCGGGCTCGGCTTTTCCTTCGGCGCGGTCGGGAAACCAGTGGGCGACTTTCTCCGGGTCGGCCCAGGCGTCGTAGGCCTGCTGCGGAGTGGCTTTGGTGCGAATCTCGGCGCGTATGATTCGTCCGATATGCTCGATCGGTTTGTCGACAGGTTTGTCGGTCATGACGCGCTCCCTTCAGTGCTCACGGTTTGGGGCGGAGATTGTGGATCCTTTGCCGGGGGAATGGGATAGCAACCCACTACCAAACGGAATGGCCGGCCTTCTGCGGGGGCACCCTCTGCGGTGGTAAAGGGCGAACTGTGGCGCCCAGCTAGTTCGACGATGGCACGTTGCAGCTCCGCAGTGAAAGTGGCGCGCTGCTCTGGCGAGGTGAAGCGGAGCTCGCTGTTGATGGAGAGCGTGGCGAGGCGCTTCCCTGTTGCGGCGGCAAGTTCCGCGGAGCGCGCAAGCTCTGCTTGCAGCTTGGAGGCGAGGCCGAGCAAGTATTTCGCTGAGAAGGTGTCCGCGACTTGTGCTGGGTCGGCGGCCAGTTTGCCCAGTAGCTCGGGTGACAAGACATAGCCGCGAGCTGTGGCTACGTAGCATTGTTCGAAGAGATGGCGGCGTCGGCGGCGTCCGGCGCGGGCCAGGAAGCGTGCGCGAGCGAGTTCGCGCACGTGGTAGTTCACGGTTTGCCGAGGGAGCTTCATTCGCCTGGCCACGCCGGTGGCGGAATCGGGCTCGAGGAGGGCCGCGAGAATCTTGAGCCGCAGCGGGTGATGGAGGAGTACGGCGGCATGCGCGGGCTCGCTCACCATATCGAGACCAACGCCAGCCGAGGCCGCGGAGAGCCGCGAAGTGCGAGTGCTGGGGATTTTCCAATCGCCGCTGCGGGTGATGCGCATGGTCTTTAACGAGGCCCCTTTTGAATGCAGGGTCAGTTTCCAACGGACCAATTATTTTGTCAAGACCTATTGTATCGTCCATTAGAGATGTGCGATCAAAGACCTCTTGAGCGGCCTTCTGGCCGCCGGAACTCGCGCACTTAACGCTGTTTACCTGCTCCCCTATCGAGTAGTAAAATAAGGCGTCCCACTCGTTTTCGGACATCATCCACGCGCCTTTGAGGCACCCGCAGAAGGGCATGTGACTTAGGCTCGGAGTAGGCGGCCGAGCGTAGGCAATTTTGCTGAGGTTGAAGGGGAGACAGACTGAAGTCTGTCCCACTTAGCAGCACGACAAGGAGGCATTGATGGCCACCGCAACGATCACCAAACCAGCCGCCAAAGGCGGGAGTTTTCTCTTGGAAACTGCCCTTCCCCAGGAGGTTTTTACACCTGCTGATCTCACCGACGATCAGAAGCTGATCGGGCAGACCGCCGAGGAGTTTGTCGTCAAGGAAGTGCTGCCTCTGGTGAAGGAATTGGAGAACAAGAAGCCCGGGCTGATGCCGGAACTTGTGAAAAAGGCCGGGGAGCTTGGTCTGTTGAGCGGTGGGATTCCGGAGCAGTATGGCGGGGCGGGCCTCGACAAGATCGCCGCGACTGTTCTCACGGAGAAGCTTTCTATCTACGGCGGTTTCGCCGTGACCCACGGCGCGCATGCGGGCATCGGGACGCTACCGATCGTCTATTTCGGAAACGAAGAGCAGAAGAAAAAGTATTTGCCGAAGCTGGCGACGGGCGAATGGATCGGCGCGTATTGTCTCTCCGAGCCGCAAGCTGGATCGGACTCGCAGAATTCCTTGACTCGCGCGGAACTGAATCCGGAAGGCACACACTATATTCTGAATGGCCAGAAAATGTGGATTACCAACGGCGGATTCGCGGATGTATACATCGTGTTCGCGAAAATCAACGGGGAAAAGTTCACGGCATTCATCGTCGAGCGAACTTTTCCGGGATTCAAGCCGGGCAACGAAGAACACAAGATGGGCATTCACGGAAGTTCGACGACGCCGATCTTCCTCGAGAACTGCAAAGTGCCCAAGGAAAACGTGCTGCATGAAATCGGCCGCGGCCATATCGTGGCTTTCAACATTTTGAATGCCGGGCGGTTCACGCTTGGGGCGTCCTGTGTCGGCGGCTCAAAACACGTGCTGCAGAATTCTTCCAGGTATTCGAAGGAGCGGAAAGCTTTCGGGAAGCAGATCGGCGATTTCGGTTTGATGAAGGAAAAACTGGCGGAGATGGCCATTCAGATTTTCGGCGTGGAATCGATGGTTTACCGCTCCGCCGGGAACATTGAGGCGGCGATGGTCGCGGCTTCGGGCTCCGGGGACAAGATTCAGAACACCATGAAAGTCCTCGAGGAATACGCCATCGAGAGTTCCATCGCGAAAGTATATGGAAGCGAGATGCTGGATTACGTCGTCGACGAAGGCGTTCAGATGTTTGGCGGATACGGTTTTCACGAGGACTATCCGGTGTGCCGCGCGTACCGCGATTCGCGCATCAACCGGATCTTTGAAGGCACCAACGAAATCAACCGCATGTTGATCATCCAAATGCTGATGAAGCGCGCCATGGGCGGGCAGTTGGCGCTGATTCCTGCGGCGATGAAGCTGGCGGATGAGATTCTCGCCGGCCCATCGTTCGAGGAATCGCCGGAAGGCGTGTTGGCCGATGAAGCCCGCGTGGTTGCGAACTCCAAGAAGATGTTTTTGCAAGCGGCCGGCGGCGCGGTCCAGAAATTCCGCGACAAGCTCGGTGAAGAGCAGGAACTCATCGGAGCACTCTCGAATGTGGTGATGGAAGTGTACGCGATGGAGTCATGCCTGCTTCGCACCCAGAAGGCGGCTGCAGCTAAGGGTGAAGCGGCGACGCAGACGATGATTGACGCTACGCGAGTATTTATCGCCGACGCTGCGGAGCGCGTCGAGCACGAAGTCAAACGCGCCATCGCGGCGGTTCACGAAGGGGATATGCTCACCACGCAGATGGCCGTGCTGAAGAGGTTCGGCAAGCGGGCTCCGGTGGATACAATCGCTCTCCGCCGGCGCATCGCAGCCGCGGTGCAATCCCAGGATCGTTACCCGTTCGAAAGCCGCTAAGAAAGCGGCCCGGCTGCTGCGGATAGGACTGGAAAATCCGCGTCAAACCGCCGAAAGCGAGTACACGTCTATTTCGCGAACCGCCGGACGCTGAACGAAATCGGCAGCCCGACCACCACCATGTGCACTGCCAACCCCAGAATTAGGTCATGAAGTTTGTAAGGTCCCCTCGCGTGAAGCGCGGAGAGCGGCAACACGATGAGATTCATTACTTCCTGCACCGCAGCGCCAAAGAACAAACCGCACACCAGCGAGTGCTCCGTCATAAACCGCAGCTTGCGGCTTGCCGCATAGTAAATAGCCGCTGCTGAGAAAGCGATAAAGAAGTGCAGCACGACGCCAAGAACATAAGTCCCGACGCCTCCATGGAAAGCTTCCCGGCCCAGCAAGCCGGCCGCAATCACGAGCGGAATGCCCCATCCAAACAGGATGCAAGCTTGTAAAAGGTCCAAAGTCCCCGCAATCCCGCCGCCCACTGCGATCGCCATTAGAGCGTTCCTTTTCCCCCATAGCCCGCCTGCAGAAACACCAGTCATTCGATATCCTCTTTTCCACCTCTGATTGTTTGCACCATCCAAGCAGCGGCCTATTTGAACAGAGTTAAGTCAATTGAGTTCGCCATCGCCTCGTATCCGGCGTCGTTGGGGTGAATGTGATCGCCGCTATCCCACGCTGGGCGGATTCTTTCTGGGTTCGCCGGATCGAGCACAACCTTTTCAAAGTCAATCACTCCATCGAAGGCGCGGCTCGATCGAATCCATTGATTCAAAGCCTTCCGCTGCGCTTCCTTCTCGGCGCTGAAGAGGCCGGGGATCGAGTTGGCGCCGCTGAAGGGAGTTTGTGTCGCGCCAAAAATCCTCATGCCACGGTCATGCGCCCGCTCAATAAGCTGCTTCATGCCCGCGATCAAATCGTCGACGCTTACGGTTTCCGAGGGCGCAAACTGCGTGCCTGGGAGCCCGATATCGACGATGCCCTCAAGAACGATGACGTATTTGACGCCCGGCTGATCAAGCGCGTCGTGATCGAAGCGAGCCAGGCCGTTTACCCCGAGTTCCACAGCAACCTGCGGCGCATCCCGAAGAATGCGGTTGCCTATGATTCCCGCGTTCAGCACTCCGAGCGAGAGGCCCTGCTTCGAGAGCCTTTTGGCGAGGGCATCCGGCCAGCGTTTGTTGGCGTTTACGGTCGAACCGTCGCCATCGACACGGGAGTCACCAAAAACTGCGATGCCCGCGGCCGAGAGCGGTGCGCTGACATCCACGCCCGCGAGAAATATCCAGGAGGCAATGGCGCGCGGGTTTGCGATGGAGGGCGCGACGGTCAAATCGCCTGCGCCAACATAGGAGGTTTGCTGCGCGAGGTAATGAATGCCGGCCGCGGGTGCCACGCGAGGAACAAAAATGCTGATGGCGAGATCGCTTTCCGCGGGCACCGCAAGCTTTACCGGATCGCTCAGGACAAAGGCGTTTGGCGGAACAGAGACTCCGGGCGCGCCGCCGAAGGTTAGTACGCGATCGGAAGACGGCTGGATCGCGGAGTCGCTCGTCCGCAGCGCGAGATGAGCGGCTCCGATCTCAAGACTCTGTTTGCCGAAGAGATTCGAGAAACGGACGCGGACCGCAGAGCCGCCGATGCTCAGATGGACGATCTCACGCAGCGTCTGATTGTCGAATTCGAGTCCCTCTGCGCGGATTTTCGCCGCATCGTGAGGCGGAGATGGGCTTGCTCCCCAGCTAACCACCCAGTGATCCGCCGGAGCAGCAGTCGGTCCAGCGTCAGCGACGATAAAGGCCAAGGCGAGAAAAGCAAACATGAATCTTGCACACCAAACACCGGCCTGCGCGAACCCGGGCGAAGAGAAAATCCTTGAGGAGCAAAAGTAGAAAGCGATGCGTCGTATGAGTTGTATCATTGATCTCCCTCTTTCCCGGATATTGGGCGCAGGTGTCGTTTGTTCCTTGTTCGAGCGCTCGACTCACGGCGCGCGCTACTTCATTGCCGAAAAATCCGACGGACGCATGTACACTTCGTCCACCCGATACTGTGTGTTTACTTTTTCGAGGATCTGGGCGGCCTGATCCCTATACTCTGGAAACGCTGGGTCGGCATGAAGCGCGTGCCAATTCTTCTTCGCTTCGTCCAGGCTGGGATGAGCCACCAGGTAGATGAATGTGTTGGCCCAGGCGGGATCATCGTCGCCCGGCACCCAGTAGCCGACGACATTGATATCGTGCTTGGTTTGCAGCTTGGAAACGTCGCGAAAGATCGCCTCGAGGGCCGGCACTTTGCCCGGCACAGTGTGATAAACCATAAGCTCGAATACGCGATTGCTATCGGCCCTCACCTGGTTCGTGTGCGTCAGCCGGGCGGTAAGGAGCGATCCAGCGGCAAAGGAGATCAGTGTGGTGCACCAAACAATCCGTCCCTTGAATTTCCAGCGTTGGAGCACTGCCACGGCTGGTTTATGGTTTGTGTGCATGAGTTCCTTCTCCTCCAAGGTTTGCCGCCTTCGTATAGTCAGTTGACTGACTGACACGATACTCAAAACCAGATGATGGCGCCAACGCTTTCATTGGCCTCTTGCGCAATCAGGCTCCTGACAGGCTCCGGCCCATGGTTATCATTCGGGCTCGCGCGTCAAGAGGGATGCCGTGTGGCGGGCCATTGACCTTGACACTTTCTCAGACATACCATGTAAGCTAGTCAACTGACTATTGGACGGCGCGATGCCCAAAATGAAAGCAGACAACCGCACGCGGCTCTTGCAGGCCGCCGAGAAGGTCGCCTATCACTACGGGTTCGGCAAGACGGCCCTCGCTGACATCGCGAAGGAGGCCAGGATTCCCCTGGGCAACGTCTACTACTATTTCAAGACCAAGGACGAGATCGGCGAGGCCTTTGTCGAACGGAAGGCTTCGCGATTCAGGAGCTTGCTGCACGAGATGGACAAAGCAGATTCCCCCAAAGAGCGGCTGTGTGCCTTTGTCCAGATAAAGATCAACAACCGCGAGGAACTGGCGCTCCGCGGCTGTCCTGTCGGAACGTTGTGCTCCGAACTGCACAAGCACGGCGGCGCAGTTGCGAAGAAATCGACGGTATTGTTCACGGAGGCTCTGGCATGGATGGAGGCGCAATTCAAAGCGCTTGGCAAAGGGGCCGACTCGCGTGGGCTCGCCGTCCATCTGCTGTCCGCAACGCAAGGTGTATCGGTGCTGGCTCACACCTTCCACGACCCCGACATGATCGCAATGGAGGCAGCGCGGCTCAAGGAATGGATTCGCTCGCTTGAACCCGAGAATAACGGGACGGGTACATGATGATGGGACGCTTGGTTCAGATCACGATTCGGCACTGGAACTTCTGCCGTTACCTCCCGCGTCCTCGTTTTATTTCAAGGGCAAACTATGGCCGCGTTCGCATAGGACTCCGCAAATAACGATCGCCGATATCGCCAAGACGCTGGGTGTCGATTATGTACTCGATAGCAGCGTGCGCAAGGCCGGCGCGAGGCTGCGCGTTGACACGCGGCTGATTCGACCGGATAACGGGTTTGTTGTCTGGTCGGAAACCTACGATCGGCCGTCCGGCGACATCCTCATGGTCCAGGACGACATCGCAGGAGAAGTGGTGAAAGCACTGAGGGCCTCCATCGAGGCCACGCCGAACTAGGTTGCGATCTGCACGAGTTCGGGCTTATTGCCGGTGCGCGGAGGGTTCGAGCCCCAGCGCGACGGCTTCTCTCCGCCGCGGCGCAGGCGGTTGACGAGCGAGCCGACACCGACCGAACTGCTCACAAAATGTCCGACGCGCAGTGGGCCAACCACTTTGACGGTGCGAATCCAGTGCAACCCGCTGCTCGCGGCGCACCCGCACTCCGCGCAGTTGGGAGTCCCGCCGAAGACGCAAGGCTCGACGCGGGTTTGCAAGTCCGCGGAATAGTTTGCGGACATTTTCGCAAAGAGGCAGGCGGCGGGATTCTCCGGGGGTTCGAGGAACGCCCGCGCGATGCCCTCGTTCATTAAGAACTTCGGATACTTCCGCGCCAAAGCCGGCAATACACGGGCAACTTCTTGGCGGTCTTCCGTGCCCAGCTTTTCCGCGCTTTCTTCGCCGATCTGAGGCGTGTACAGGCTCACCCAAAGGTGATCGACTTCAGGGCGGGCATTCCAAAACTCGACATATTTCTCCAAATAGCCGGGCTGCTCGAGCATCGGACGGGTGATCACCCAGTGGACGTTCACTTTGCGCCCATCGATATTCTTCAGGATCCGCTCGTAGGTCGCGGGCTTGCGGCGGATGTCGTGGTGCTCCGGCAAGCCGTCCACGGAGATGGCGACGCGCACGCGGGACAGATTCATCCATTCCATGGGAATGGGGATCACGCCGCTGGTAACGACCAGCGAGAAGATATCCATGGCGTTGAGGGCGGGCAGGATGGCGCTCAATTCGCGATGGCGTACAAGAGGTTCGCCACCAACTAGAGAAACGTGCATGGGCTTGTTCTTGCGCACTAATTCCAGCACGCCATTAACTAGCGCGTCCCCGTGAAAATCGTTGAGTTCGGAAAGGAGTTTGCCGCCGCCAAGGTGCGCATCTCCGTAGGCGTAGCAGCCAGGACAACTGAGCGGGCATTCGCGCGTTATCTCGATGGAAAGCATGGGCGCTTTGCCGCTTAAGATTTTTCCCCAGGCGCTCAAAATCTCTCGCGGGGTAATGCTCGGATTGGGTTGAGCGGTGGTCATGCGTGTTGGATGCCCAAGAGTTGCTCCAGGCTGCTTCACGATTTAAGGCCCATCGGATGCAAAACATTCATACGTTTCAAAACAGACTGCCGAGCGAATGGCTCAGCGGTTTGCCGGAATGACACTCTAGTCCGAGGCCCGCAGGCCAATGGGAAAGGCCATTCCTGAGACTGAAACACCCGTTACATCCAAAGACACGTACCCTGGAAGATTGCGGAATCCGTCTGTGAATTCGGTTAAGCTTTGAAATGCGGGATCGTTCATCTCCCCGGCTGAGAGAACAACCAGGAATGTCTCGGAAGGTCCTTTTTCTTGCAGCTACCATTGTCGGCGCCCATATTGCGCAAGCGCTAATCCTCGGGGTGTCACCGGCCGGCACCTTCGTGGCGAACCTTCTCGAGGTTTCTGCCAGCACACTGGCGGCGGTCATGTGCCTGCGTGCGTCGCGGCGAGCGCGCGGGATGGCTCGGCCGTTCTGGGCGCTGGTGGGCTGCGGGTTGGCGGCTTGGAGCGTAGCGAACCTCGGCTGGATGTACTATGAAATCGTTCTGCATACCCCGCCAGCGCCCGGTTCCGCAGTGCGGTTTTTTTTCACTTTGCATGCGATTTTCTTCGCGATGGTGATGTTCCTGGATCAAGAGAAGGATTCGGAGCGATTCGAGCCCGAGTTTCTTCTGGATTTCATCCAGATCGTGATCGTATTCTTTTTCATTTTTCTTGGCGTTTATTATGTGCCTTCGCCACAACTCCAGCAACAGAATATGTTCGTGCGCCAGCTATGGGTGCAATTTGGCCAAGAAAGCACCATCCTCGCATTGGCCTGCTTTCAGATTGCGCGGGCGCGCACCTCCTCCATTCGCAAGTTGTATGTAGGTTTTGCACTATATTTCGCCCTGTACACTGCTGGGTCCGCCCTCTCTGCGTATCTTCATTCCCTCAAGCCGGCGCCAACCGGAACGCTCACAGACCTGTGTTACACGCTGCCGTTTCTCTGGGGGGCCTTCTGGGCCGCGAGATGGCAACCGTCGGCGGCCACGCCAACGGCGCGGGCGCTGGGCCGGAAAACTTTCAGCGGAGTCTTTCTGAACAACGCGTTCTTCGTGTTAGCGCCGCTGATTGTCCTCGTGCAGGTAGCGCAATTCCCTTCCGAATGGCGAATTCTTCGATTCTCGTTGCTGGGTGTTTCCATTCTGTGCTTCGCGGTCCGGGTGGGCATTAGCGGCTACCGGGAAGCCAATGCCGCGGAGACGGTGCGCCGGCAGGCGCTGGCCATGGATTCCGCGGCGGATGGAATCTCCATCATCGGCGAAAATGGAGAACACATTTACGTGAACGCGGCGTTCGCCCGCATGCTGGGGCACGAAAACCCGGAGTCCATGCTGGGCGTGCACTGGCAGAAGATTTATGACCCGCGCGATATCGAGTCGATTCACCTGCAGGTTCGCAAGTCCCTCGAGTCCGAAGGAAAATGGTCCGGCCAAATCAACCTGCGGCGGCACGACGGAACGGCCATCCCCGTGGAAATGGCGATAACGTCGTTGTCCAATGGAGTTACCGCGTGCGTGGGGCACGATATCAGCGCGCGAAAAGAAGCAGAGAAAGCGCGGGCGGAGGCGGAAAACAAATATCGCACGCTCGTGGAACAGGTCGCGGCGATCAGTTATATCGCGGAACTCGGCATTCACGGCGAATGGCATTATGTCAGTCCCCAAATCGAGGCCATAACGGGCTACACGCAGAACGAATGGCTGGCCAACTCGCGAGATTGGACGCGTCACATCCCGTCGGAGGATCACGCGGTGATCGAGGCGGCCGAAGCGGCGAGCTTGCGCGGCGAGCGTTTTCAAGCGGAGTACCGGATTGTACGAAAAGACGGCGCGGTGATCTGGGTGAGCGACACCGCCGTGGTGGTTTCGGGAGGCTATAAACAACCGGTGATGGAAGGGATCATCGTCGACATCACGGAGCGCAAGCTGCTGGAGAACCAATTGCAGCAGTCGCGCAGGATGGAAGCTGTCGGGCGGCTCGCAGGTGGGATCGCGCATGACTTCAACAATCTGTTGACCATCATTAAGGGCTATGCCGAGCTGGCGGTGCAACGCAGCGGGATTCAGCCGGAGCTACGCTCCGATGTGCAGCAGATCGAGAATGCGGCGGAACGCGCTTCCACGCTGATTCGCCAATTGCTGGCCTTCAGCCGAAGGCAAGTTCTGCAGCCCAAAATTTTGGATCTGAATGCGATCGTGCTGGGGCTGGACAAACTGTTGGGCCGGCTGATGGGGGAACACATCGAGATGGTGACGCGGTGTGGAGCGAACGTGGGACACGTGAAGGCTGATCCGGCGCAAATCGAGCAAGTCATCATGAACCTGGTGGTGAATGCGCGGGATGCCATGCCGAAGGGCGGGCGGTTGACGGTGGAAACGGTAAACGTGGATTTGGACTCGACGTACGCGCGCGACCACGTCACCGTCAAGCCGGGAGCTTATGTGATGTTGGCGGTCTCGGATAGCGGGATCGGGATGAGCCCCGAGACGGTGGCGCATATTTTCGAGCCGTTTTACACGACGAAGGAGAGTGGGCAAGGGACGGGGCTCGGCTTGTCCACCGTTTATGGAATCGTGAAACAAAGCGGGGGATACATCTGGGTGTACAGCGAACCGGGCAAAGGAACCACTTTCAAAGTGTATTTGCCGCGCGTCGAGGCGCACGTGGAAGCCAAGCCGGAGAGAGTGGATCTTCCTATTGCGTCCAAAGGTAGCGAGACGATTTTGCTCGTGGAAGACGAAGAGGCTGTGCGCGAGCTGACCAGCAGGATTCTTACCGCAAAGGGATACTCGGTGGTGGCCGCAAAGAGTGCGCGGGAAGCAGAGGACTTCTCCGAGAAGCACTCCCAGGAAATTCACTTGCTGTTGACGGACATCGTCATGCCGGGAACGAGCGGGCGTGAGTTGGCTCGGCGGATCACCAAGCGCCATCCGCGCACACGCGTGCTTTATATGTCTGGCTATACGGACAATGTCCTGGCGCAGGGAGGCGTGTTGGAGGCGGGTTTGTCTTTTCTGCAGAAGCCGTTCACGCCGGCGGTGTTGGCGCAGAAAGTGCGCGACGTGCTGGATCGTCCGGTGCACGTCAAGTAGATAGTCCGAGCCGAGTCCCGGCAATCCACCCGTTCTGTTCTTCTCTTGTATCGCGCGATCCTCTATATATGTTGCTGCTGCGTGAGTGGCTGCGCTGTTGCGGTTGGTCCTTCGATCTTTGTGCAGAGCTGCGGGCCGCGCGAAGAGGGCACGATGAATCGCGCCGCTACAAAGGACGCGGGGCTGCGAAAAGCGGGCACGATGTATCGTGCCCCTACACAGGACGCGGGGGCGGCTCGTCATTTTGATCCTTGAAGGTGAATCGTCTTCCCTGTGGCGGCGGATTGGCGCGCCGCGTCTAGAATCTCCGTGACGATCATGTTGGTTTCGAGCGAAGAAAGGCCATGCGGCGCCATGCCGTCGAGAACGACCGCTCTCAAATAATTCACCGAATCGCTTTCGCGCGGAGCGAGCGGCTTCGCGTCTTGTAGTTTTTCTTCCTGCTTGGGGAACCGAACACGTACCGCATCACGCTCGACCGTGATTGCATAGCCGGTCTGGCCGTAGACTTCCATATCCTTTCGAGAGAAAGGCCAGTTCCAGGAAGCCTGCAGGATCGCCTGGGCTTTGGGATAAGTGAGGACAATGGTGGCTTCGTCATCTACGTGTGGATAGATATCAGGCTTGATGCGCTGGGTGACCGCGGTGACCGTGTCCGGTCTGCGGTTGTCCATGAGCCAGGTCATTAGATTGGCGCCATAGCAGCCGAAGTCGAAGAGCGCGCCACCACCGTTTAGCTTTGGATCAGTCAGCCAGTTGAGAAACCACGACTCGACGTTAATTTCTTTTGGCCCTTGGTGGCCGTCGTGGACGACCACTTTGCGTATGTCGCCGATGGCGTTTTCGTGGACGAGGTCATAAGCGGCGCGATTGCTGCGGTACCAGGTGGTTTCATAGTTCACGAGGACAGGAATTTTTGCGCGCTGGGCGGCGGCTTGCATCGCGCGGGCGTCTTCGTTGCTGACGGCTAAGGGCTTCTCCATCATCACCGGGATGCCATGACGGGCACAGGCTTCGACCACGCTGCGATGGTCGAAGGTATTGGTGTAGACCAAGACGGCTTGCGGCTTGGTCTTCTCGATCATCTCGTCGACGTTGGCGAAAAAGATGTTGTGCGGCAGCGAAAACTTCGACTCGTAGAACGAGGCAAGTTTTGTGTCTGCTTCAGCGACGCCAACGATCTGAAGGTCGGCGCGGCGCTGGTTCTGCTGAAGGAAACCGCCGACGTGGCCGTGAACGAGTCCGGCGATGGCAACGCGGAGCGGGGATGAGGACAATGTGGTTTGGGCCGAGAGAGCGGAGGAGGCGAGAGACGCAAGAACGATGGTGCGTAAAAGGGTGGAAAGGAAGTTCTTAGGCATGGATTGCTCCTGGATGCGGAGGGCATGGTAACACTGAAGAAAGAAGCAACGAAGTAAGGAGGTAACGAAAGAACGAGATGGAGCCCAGGGCAGGGCGTGAGGCGCTGTAAGTCGAACGAAGGGAAACTGAAATGCCTTTGGCTTGAAGCATGTACCCCCCACCCCGGGCATCCAGAGAATCGTGAAGTAAACCGTAGAGGGGGTTGGAGTTGCGGGCGTTGCTATGCGAACAGATTGGGTGACACGTGAGTAGTGACGAGTTGCAAAACTTTCGGGTTGAAAGGAGGGACCCCCTCCCCGGTTTTTTGTAAGTGTTGATTCTGGAGGAGTTGAAGTGGAGTGGAATCAACAGTTGTAGAAGTGTTGATTTTGAAGGAGTTAGGAGAGGGCGGCAATTATAAAGTGGTAACCTGGGAGGGACGGAGGATTTTGGTGGAGTTTGAAGGACCGCGCGGCGGGGACGCATAAGCGACGAGGGCATAGACAGCCAGGTGCCCGAATCAATCTAGAACAGTATAACATATTGTTACTATTTGTCAAGGATAAACTGTAAGTCGTTTGTTTCGTGGGAGTTGATGGAAATGCGAGGGGAGGATCATTGGACGATCCATGAAAGGATAAAAACCTTACCGTTAAGACCTGAGGAAACAGCGCCCTGGCGTGGTTGTCGGCCCTGCCTTTCCGCCTCTGATACTCCGCAACATGGACAAGGGTAGCTTCCTACTCGTAACGCAAGGCGACCATCGGATCAACGCGCATCGCCCTCCGTGCGGGGATGTAGCAGGCGAGGAGTGACACCGCAGCGAGCAGGCCCGATGCGCAAACATACGTCAGCGGGTCCATGGGCGAAACACCCGCCAGCAAATCTCTCGCAAGGCGCCCAATCGCGCCGGCCAGCGAAGCGCCCACCAGGACGCCTGTCGCCGTTACAATCAGGCCCTGCCTAAGAATCATCTTCAAGACGCTCGACCGGGCCGCGCCGAGAGCCATTCGGATACCGATCTCGTGCGTGCGCTGGGCCGCAGCGTAAGAAACGACTCCGTAGACTCCGACCAGGCCGAGCAGAAGGCCCAGAGTGCCCAGCGATGCGGTCAGTGCGGCGCCGACTTGGTAGAGCAGCAACCCATTGAGCGTGTCGAGAGCCTGAGTCATCGTTTGCACGTCGAAAACAGGCATGGCTGGAGCGAGCGAATGAATCAGATCGACCGCCTGATGAAAAGCCGTCGCCGCAGGCAGGGCTGTTCGAAGTTGGAGAGTCACGGGAGTCAGGTAAGATTGAGTAAGAGGGCGATAGAAATACGGACGGAATGAGCCAGTCAGGTGCTGAGTCCGGCTGTTCTTCACCACGCCGATCACTTGAATCGGATGCGTCGAGTCCTTTCCGGTCGTGAAGTGCCTGCCGATAGGATCCTGATTCGGCCAGTATTGCCTGGCCATTTCTTCGTTCACGACTGCCACGTACTGCGAGGTCCGGTCGTCGGAATCGAAAAAATCGCGCCCGCGAATCAGCGGTATCCGCATAGTTCGGAAATATTCCCGCGAAACTGCGTTGTAGCCGGCAAGCGGCCGCTGCTGGCCGGGCGGAGTTTCATAACCCTCGATCTTCAGTTCGTCTCCGTAGTTGTAGTGACCCATGGGAATGGTGGCTGCGAGACTGGCGGATTCAACAGCCGGCAACGCGCGCGCCCGCTGAAGAACCTGTTTGAGAAATTGACTTGCCTGGGCTTCCTCGTAACCGGCGTCTGTGGGCGAAATGGTCAGATTCAAAACATGATCCGGATCGAATCCCAGATCGGAACGTTCAACAGATCGCAGGCTCCTCACGAACAATCCCGCGATGATCAACAACATCAGTGAGCCACTCAACTCGGCGACAACCAGGACGCTGCGAGCACGTTGGCGGCCGCCCGTCGAGGTTCGGGAGCTTTCGTGCAGGAGAGGGTTCAGGTCTCTGCGTGCTGCGCGAACCGCTGGAGTCATCCCCACTAGCACTCCGGTCAGGAGGGCCGCACCTACAGCGTAGGCAAGCACTCGCCAGTCGAAGGTTACGTTGAATACGATAGGAATGGCCGACGCGAAGTTTATAGAGTTTACTGAGCGGCTGGCCGCAACTCCGAGAACAATACCGCCCCCACATCCTAGGGCTGCGAGGAGAAGGCATTCTGTGAGGAGCTGCCGCGCGAGCCGCCCACGGCCGGCTCCAAAGGCCGCACGAACGGCCATCTCGGGTTGGCGCGCTGCGGCCCGAACCAAAAGCAAATTCGCAACATTCATGCAGGCCAGCACCAGCACGAGCCCGACAAGCAAAAGGAAAAACGCAGCCATGGACTCGATGACAGCCGTGTCTTGCGGGTTGGCGTTAAGCGGACCACCGGGAAAGGCTTGGAGCCAATCCCACTTGTGGATTTCTGGATATTGCTCGGAGAGTTGACGACCCACTACGGCAAGCACGGGCTGGGCCTGGCCGACCTTCATGCCCGGTTTGAGTCGGCCGAGAATCTCGATGTTTTCCACGCTCCTGTTCGTCAGAAAATCCTTGGGGCTATCCAAGGTTGCCGTTGCCATTCCCACCGGCAAGTAGCCCTGCGTATCGAGAATCGAATAAACTCCTCTGAAGCCTTCCGGGGCTACGCCGATGATCGTCACTGGACGCCCGTTTATCGAGGCGCTTCTGCCTACGATATTCGGATCGCCTCCCATATGGTTTTTCCAGAACGAGTAGCTCAGCACTAGCACCGGCTCGGAGCCATCGATCCCCCCATCGGAAGGCTCGAAGAAAATCCCGAGCGCAGGCTGCAGGTCCATTACCTGAAAGAAATTGGTCGTGACGTAGCTCATCCAAATCGGCTGGCTTTGGCCGTTCATGCTGAACCCGTCCATATGGGACGGCTGCATGCCGGTCATGTCGCGGAACACGGAAGTGGCTTGGTCGCGAATATCTTCAAAGTCGGGATAGGAAAATCCGTTACTCGAACCGAATCCGTGAGGTTGCGAGGCCAGTGATGCGACTTCGTTCGGGGAATGGACGGGCAGCGGTCGGAGCACAAGGGCGTTCACCATGCTGAAAATGGCCGCGTTGGCGCCGATTCCGAGGGCGAGCGTCAGAATTGCAACGGCGGTGAATCCCGGCGACTTGCGTAGCATGCGCAGGCCGAAGCGCAAGTCTTGCCAGCACGTCTCCAAGATGGATTCCCATCCGGCAGAGCGGACGACTTCCTTCGTAACTTCGAGACTGCCGCGCTCTAGGCGCACGGCGCGAAGGGCTTCTCTGCGGCTCATGCCTTGTTTCATCTTTTCGGCGGCTGCCATCTCCAAGTAGGCGCCCAGTTCCTCGTCCAATTCCCTGTCCACCTGCTCCTTTAGGAAAAGGGACCGGAGCCCGCGTGCAGCATTTCGGAGCAATGACATAGGACACTCCTCAGGATGCGTCTAAAATTCTGGCAATCGCCGCTACTTGCCTTCCCCATTCTTGCGTTTCGTTATTGAGTCTCTTTCGTCCCTTTTGTGTGAGAGCGTAGTACTTTGCTCGCCTATTGTTCTCGGTTGGTTTCCATTCACCGTCGATTAACCCATCCCTCTCTAACCGTTGAATGGCAAGAAATAACGAGCCCGCATTGAGGCGAAAAACGCCTTTGCTCATCTGGTCGATTCGGACTGAAATCCCGTATCCATGGATAGGCTCCAACGCCAGTGTTTTTAGGATGAGCATATCTAACGTGCCCTGGACGAGGTCGCTTGGCTTCTCAGGCATAGAATCTCCCTACCCCCTGGCTACCAGGAGGAGAATACGCTTCTCCTACTGGTTGTCAAGAGGAGCGATACGGTAGTCTCAAACTTTCGGAGACAATAGGTAGTGCGACGGCCACTCCCTCCGCCACGTCGGCACCCGGCTTCCGTCCTTCCACGCAAAGTTCAATGTTGGATATGGAATTGCTGTTCTGTAGACAGCCCAGACTTGTTGTTTGCCCGGATTATCAGAGTGTGCTGGCCCGAACCTAGTTCTATAGATACGAGCTCAAGTTCACCAGGGCGAACGTGAAACCGGTTAGTTAGCTCATTCCCATCGAGCACTGCGCGTAAGGAGGATGGCTCCATCAGAGGGTCGTAGTAAATCACCACTCCGAGTGCCTTCACTTCGGCTGGCAGGCGAACCTCTGAGGTCAGAGGCTGAGCGAAGCTGAACGCGCCGTTGGGCGGTTGCAGCCCTCCGCTATCGATGTCCATCCTGAAAGGGTCGCGGTGGCAGACGAAGTGGAGCTCAAATAGATTTCCTGGATAGGAGGGAATATCGCTGAGGAGGGCCAGACTCTCATGCCCCGATGTGGTGAGCGAGGAAGTGGTTGTGTCGATCTCGAGCTCGAACGAACCACTCCGGGAGCTCTTGATATGCAAAACGTACCTTCCCGCTTCCGGACTCTGCACGGCAAAAGAATACGGAGTGACGCCGGGACCTGGTTCGTCGTCGTCGTCGTCGGGGGCCACGACGTTGTCCATATCGCCGTGGTAGCTGCCACCGACGGTTACTGGGTGGCCCTTATCATCGGTAAATGAGACATCGAGGTAGGCATCCGTCCGCGAGCCGTCCGGATTGGGGATGTAGGCGGCGTGGAGGCCCACGTCGAAAGATTCGTATGGCGCAACGTCAGCCCCGCGGGTTGGCAGTTTTGGGCTTCCACCGTTGGCAGGAAGGCCAAACTGCACAGCGCCAGGGTAAATCGCAAATCTTACTGGTTCGCTTGTACCGCCTGGCGTGGTCACTGTCACGTTCAAATACCCCAGCCAAGAATTCGGGCCGATCGTATAGTCCGCGGTGATTTGCGTAGGGCCATTCACTCGAATATTGCGAAGGTCGACCCCGGGAGGAGTTCTAATCGTAACCCCGGGAACAAAATTTGTTCCCCTTAGAATCAGAGTGCCAGTGCTGCCGACCGTCGAGGTGTTGGGGACGAGTCCAGTTAAGGTCGGCCGGGCAGGAACAGAAACGGATGAAGGCGCGGCGGATTGGTTCGCGTGACCCGAACAGCCTGCAATCAGAACCAAAACGGCCAAAGAGAAGTAGCCGGGCAACTGCAAGAAAAAGCGCATCGTAAACACCCGTTGAAATGGAGTTTCGGTTTTGACGCTGCAGAGGGGCACGGTTATACGCTTGAGTCCTTTCCGAACGAGCCAAACTGCCCCTTGCAGCATCTTCGAAATGGCTGAAAAGAGGCCAGCAACGGAAAGCAAATGTCTGCTCGGATGTATCGCGTTGCCAGGGCGGCCTCCGAAACACTCTTTGGCTATGCTGTTCTGTCGCTTTAATCGGACACAATGGTACTTCCCAAGCTGGTTGAGCAAACAAACAACAATTCGCTCGGAAGAATAGAGAAAGAGAAATGTAGATAGATCGCGCAAAATGCGCGCGAGGGGGCAGCGGTCCTCCGGGCGCAGGGAACGAGGGGCGGGGGGTATTGCGGGGGGAGAATGGGCGGGGCAAGACCCTCCCATTCAGGTGGAGGGGAGGTTGCGGAAATGGGGGAGGGCAGGAAACGGGGCGGTTAGATGCCGGCGTACCAGGCATAGCCGCCTTCTGGGGAGGCGGAGCCCAGGCCCTTGCCGAAAGCCTTCAGACTTTCGGTGACGGTGAGGTGGGTAATGAATTTGACGCTCTTATAGCCGAGCTGGCGGGGGAGGCGCATGCGAAGCGGGCCGCCGTTGCCGACGGGAAGTTCATCGCCATTCATGCCATAGGCGAGAAAGGTTTGCGGATGCAAGGCATCGGCCATATCGATGCTGTCCCACCAATCGTTCTGGATGGAGAAATAGACAACGTATCTGGCTTGCGGGTGGACGCCGACGACATCGAGGACGTGGTGGAGAGGCACGCCAATCCACTCGGCGATATAGGACCAGCCCTCTTCGCACTGGATCATGGTGATGTGGCTGCGAGACGGATAGCTTTTGAGTTGGGTCAGCGAGAAGGAGGCCGGGCGGTCGACAAGGCCGTCGATCGCGAGGCGCCAATCGGCGAATCCACCGGCCTGAAGGCGCTTGAAGGCGTCAGGCAAGGGAGCCATTTCGTTGGCGAGCGGAGGTTTGGAAATCTGGCTCGGATGGAACTCGCGGGCGAGAGAGTGCCTGGTGAGCAGCCGCTGGGAAGCATAGGTAAGCGTTTCGCCGAGGCCGTAGATTCCGCCGTGATCGGGCGGGACGAGTCCATACTTTTGGGCAAGGCGCGCGGCCACGCCCAGGCCTGCTACGCCGGCGGTGGCTGCGAGTCCGGTGGTGATGAGTTTACGGCGCGAGAGCTTGCTCATGGGCGCTCCAGGGGTGTGCCGGGCCGGCCGGTGATCATGGCTCGCATGCGGCCCCAGAATCCGGCAAGAAAAATCATCACGACGTGGACCAGAAGGAAGAGCACGAGAGCCAGGGAGACGAAGAAGTGAAGCGTGCGCGCGGATTGCTGGCCGCCGAGCGAATTGACGGTGAACGGAAACGCGGAAACAAAGGAGGGGGACATCGCCAAGCCGGTCCAGATGACCATGGGGAACAGAACGAAGATCACGAAGAGATAGGTGAGGCGTTGAAGCAGGTTATACGACCAGGCTTCTGCGGCAGGCGGGCGCCGTAAGCGCAAATGGCTGGCGATAGAGGAGGAAAACGCCCGCAACGAAAGATCGGCCTTACCCGGGAGCAAGTTTTTGCGCAAGTGGCCAGTGAACAAGATGGAGATGGCGTAGAGCAAGCCGGTCAATACGACAATCCAGGCAGCTTGAAAATGGAGATAGCGGCTCCAGCCGTTCTGGTCTGGCAGCACGTAGCCGTAGCCGGTGGGGACCAAAGCGCGCGAGGAGGGGATGTGGAGTTTGAAGAGCGGTGTGGTGTGTATATTGCCGGTTTCGCCCCAGTAGAAGCGCGGGTGAGAGATTACAATTTCAGCCCCGCTCACGAGGAGCGCAAGAAAGCACAGGGTGGTAATCCAGTGAGTGACGCGGACGAGGAGAGAGTGCCGCGAAGTAACCGTCGTGGCCGGGACGGAGGAGGCAGAAGTTGGGGCAGAAGCTCCCAACTGCACCGGCACGGATTCCAATCTCGCCATCTTTCGCCACCTGCTGAGACTACGACTTGCTTCCCAACACAGGCGTCATACTACCACGCCAGCTAGTCTTCGGGTTTTTCGGTGGCGGGGTCGTTGGGGTTTGGCGTGATGGCGGTGGTGGATTTGGGTTGGTTGATGGTGGAGAGGGTCTCGACGTTGAAGCGCTTGTAATCGGAGTAGTGGGTGACGGCGTTGACGTTGAAGCCTTTCAGCAGCAGGACGCGGACGCCGATGTGGGCTTCCATGTAGGTGGGGAGCCAGATTTCGTTGTTGATGTAGGCCTGCTCGAAAATAAAGCTGGTTCCCTTTTGCAGATTGGCGAGCAGGCCGCCGGCGAACCTGAAGTCTCCGACGAAATAGGCTTCGAGACGGGCCACGTCGTGGGCTTTTTCGTCAATCCAGATGACGCCGGCCAGTTTCTGGATGATCTTTTCGACCAGTTTGTGCGCTTTGTATTCGGGATTCGGCTCAAAATCGAAAACGAGGACATCTTCGCCGCGGAATCGCTCGCGCCGGGGGTTGACGAACTGGCAAGCTCTTAGAAACGTTTCGATGTCGACGTCATCGTCTTCCTTATCTTTCTTGCCTTCTTCCTTGTCTTTTTCGTCCTTGGCTTCCTTCTTGGCTTCGTGCTTCTGAATGTCCGCGATTTGCTTTTGCGTTTTCTCGTTTTCCTTTTTCTGCTCCTCGTCACTCAACGGCTTGCCCTCTTTTTTGACCAGCGTGGAAACCTCATCGCCGTTCAGATAGAAGAAGTTGTACTCGTTCACTGTAGTCTTTTTGACTTTGCCATCCTTCTCGAATTCTGTTTCTTCTTCGACGCGCGTGCCGGCGTAATTCTCCTTAAGCTTGTCGATGGCTTTCTGGTTGGCGTCGATCTCCTTGAAGAGTGCCTTGAGGTCCGGCAGCTTGACCTGGGATTTTATGGGAAAGTCAAAAACGCGCTCGCCGACGGTGCCATTGATCGCGGCGCGGGTGACATCAATGGTGTAGACGTCGCTTCCGCGATGCAACTCGATCTTATAGGGCATCATCACGCGATCGACTGTGCGGTAGTCGTCGTAGAGGATTTCTTCATTCACACCACCCAGGGGGCCGGCTTCTTTCACAATCAGGTGCGTTTGTGGGTCGAAGAACACTTCGCGTTTCACGCCGGTTGGCGCGGTGACTTCGACTTGCAGAGCATCCTTTCCGCGGACCTGCGCGTGACCTACAAACGCGAGCGCCAATTTGTTTTTCTTAAGATTAAGGAAACGTGAGTTGTAGTAGCTGGAAGCGGCTTCGAGTTGCAGGCCTTCCTGTCCGAGCAGCGTGCCGAGCTCTCCGGCGGCGGTCTGGTGCCAGGCGGACTTGCCGTTGTAGGCCTCGATCACATTTTTGTCGTTCAGCACCAGTTCCGAGTAGTAGCGGTTGGGCAATTTCGTGTCGAGCGTGTAGGTGCCGGACTTTCCGTCGGCGGTGTTCGTGAAAGTGCCTTCCAACGTCATGGTTTGGATTTTGGACAGGACTTTGCTTCCACCCGCGGCTTTCACGTATTGATCGGCAATCTTGGCGGGCTCCTGCGCCTGCAAATTGCCCGAAGACATGGCCATGCATAAGACTAGAGGGACAAGATAAGTGGCGTGCCGCATTGGACTTACCCTTCTAAACGCGAGTACGGGTCAAAAGTTTCGCTAAAAAGGTGACCCTACCTGGATAGACGAGGCAGGCAGGCCGGGATTAACGACAGTTTGCAGTTTTTGTGCTGGTTAGCCCGGACGGGGAGAGGTATCCCATCGGTCCCTATTCGTATCGGAGGGCCACCAGAGGATCGACGAGAGTTGCCCGACGGGCTGGAAAATAGGAGGCCGCGACCGCAATCATGGTCAGGAGGACCGAAACAGCCACAAAAGTAAGGGGATCGTACGCGCTGATGCCGAAAAGAAAGGTGCGCAACAGGCGCGCCAGGGCAAACGCTGCGACAAGCCCGACTCCCACACCGAGTAGAGCTAAACGCAACGCTTCGCCCACTATGTTGCGAAAAACGTCCTGAGGCTGCGCGCCCATCGTGACGCGAATACCGATTTCATTGGTGCGTTGTGTGACGGTATAAGACATCACGCCATAAACGCCCACGCCCGAAAGCACCAGCGCGAGAACGGCAAAGACCCCAAGGAGCCAGGCACGGAAACGCGGCTGGGCCACGGTAGTGGCCATGTTTTCTTCCATCGTGCGAACTTTGACGAGCGGCTGATTGGGATCGATTTGCGAAAGAGCGCTGCGCAAGGCGGAGGTCTGGAGCAAGGGATCGCCGGCGGTGCGCATTACGACCGAAAGCTGAAAAACAGGCAAGAGGCCGTCGGCTTGCCGGTAGGGCAGATACATTTCGGCCTGTGGATCAATGCCGAGGCCGGGACGGACGTCGCCAACGACACCGACGATCTCCATCATGGGAATTTCCTTGACCGGAGTGGCGCCCAGCTGCATGTGCTGGCCGAGGGGATTGATATCGGAGAAATAGGCTTTGGCCATGCTGGCATTGATGACGCAAACGGCTGGGGAGTTCTCCGTGTCGGCTGGAGTAAATAAACGGCCTTGCAACAAGCGGAAACCTAGAGCTTCAAAATAGCCGGAGGTGACGGCGCGGTAGCCTGCGGCCGTGAAATCGCTGGCGGACTTGGGCGGGCGGCCTGCGATATTGAAATGAATGACGGAGCCGCCGCCGCTAACTGGCAAAAAGGTTGCGGCGCCCGCGGCGCGAACTCCGGGTAAGGCGCGGGCGCGGTCGACGAGGCGGTCGTAAAACGCAAAGCGCTGCTCAGGTTTGGAGTACGAGGCTTGGGAAACGGGAATATCCGCGACGAAAAGGTGATCTGCTTGAAAACCGGGCGGGACATCCTGCATGCGCGAAAAACTCCGCAACAGAAGGCCAGCACCCACCAGGAGAAGAAGGGCGAGGGCGATCTCAAGAGAGACCAGAGCGTTGCCGAGACGATGATGTCCGGGGCCGGCGGTGGAGCCGCGTGAACTCTCGTTCAGAGTTTCACGAAGATCGAGTTTGGTGGTGCGAAGCGCGGGGAAAATGCCGAAGAGAAGGCCAGTGACGATGGCAACGCCCGCCGTGAAGACCAAGACCCAGCCGTCGAGGCCGACGACGGCGCCTGGCGGGAGGCTGCTGGCAGAGACTTTGAGTAGAGGATCGAGTGCGGACCAGCCCAAGAGCAGGCCGAGTCCCGCACCCACGAGCGAAAGAATGATGCTCTCTGTGAGGAGTTGACGGACGATACGCGGGCGGCCTGCGCCCAAGGCGGTACGGATAGCAACCTCGCGGCCACGCGCGGCGGCGCGAGCGAGCAAAAGATTGGCAACGTTGACGCAGGCGATAAGGAGAACGAAGCTTACGGCGCCGAGGAGGAGGAGGAGCGCAGGGCGCGAACTCTGCACAAGCTGATCGTGCGCGAGAATCACGTCGGAGCTGCAACCGGTGTTGTAGAGGGGATACTGCTGCTCGAGGCGCTTGGAAATAGTTTGCATCTCGGCGCGAGCCTGTTCGAGGGTGGCGCCGAGCTTCAAGCGAGCGACGGGAAGGATGCCGGGATGCCAATTGCGATCGTCAGGAAGGGTTTTGGCCCAGGGATGAAATGCAAGGAAAACGTCGGCGTCCTGGAAAAATTTGAAGCCAGCGGGCATGACTCCGATGACGGTGTAGGGCTGAGCATCGAGGTTGACGGTCTGGCCGAGGACTCCATTCGAGCCGCCGAAGCTGCGCTGCCAGAGTCCGTAGCTCAGAATGGCGACGGGCGTGCCGCCACCGGTGTCTTCTTGCGGCGTGAAATTGCGGCCAATTTTCGGCGAGATTCCCAGAGCGGGAAAGAAGCCGGCAGTGACCCGGCGAGCGACTAGCCGTTCGGGATCACCCTTGCCGGTGAGGGTCATGTTGGCGCCGTAGATGGCTTCCATGGATTCGAAGGAATGGCTTTGGTCGCGCCAATCCAAATAGTTTTGGTACGAGACGGTGATGGTGGGATATTTGCTTTTCTCGATGATCAGAACGAGATGGGACGGATCGCGATAAGGCAGGGGGCGCAAAAGAACGGCGTTGACGACGCTGAAGATAGCGGTGTTAGCACCGATGCCGAGCGCCAGCGCGAGGATGGCAACTGCGGTAAAGCCGGGGCTTTTGGCGAGCAGCCGGAAAGCGTAGCGAACATCCTGCATGAGACTGAACATGGATTATCCCGTGGGGCGTGTCTACCCCATCCTTCAGACGGATGGCATGAGCAATCGTTACCGGCAGCGGCGGGGGGCGAGGCAAGCCCCGCCCCTGCAAAGCAGTGAAACGTACGGCTCCGACTCAGTTCGTGGCTGCGGCTTTTGGCCGGTTTAAATACTTTTCGTAGAGCCTCTGGTGCCGGTTATCCAGGGAAGTGCGCTGGCCCTTGATGAAGAGGTATTTCACGTCGGTTGTGATTTCGAGCGGGTCGCCGGTTGTGACGATGATGTTCGCGATTTTGCCGGTCTCGAGAGTGCCGACCTCATCGGCGACGCCAAAAATTTGCGCGGGATAGACCGTGACGGCCTTCAGGGCTTCGTCGTAGGGCAGGCCGTAGGCAACGGCGTTCGCAGCTTGCTGACCGAGGCGGCGCGCGAAGGAATTGTCAAAGCTGCCAAAGGCGAACCGCACGCCGGCAGCAGCGAGTTCGGCGGGTTGGGAGAGCAAGCGGTCGTAGGCGTCGTCCTCCTCAGGAGGCAGGCTTAGAGTGGGGCGCAGAATAACGGGAATTGCTTTGGAGCGCAGCAGGTCCTTCACTTTGTACGCTTCTTCGCCACCGGCGAGAATCATTTTTAGTTTTTGCTTGTCGCAGAATTCGACGGCGTTGCGAATGTCGCGGGCGCGATCGGCAAAGACGAGCACCGGCAACTGGCCGCGAACGACTGGAGCGAGCGCTTCGAGTTTTAAGTCGCGCTGAAAATCGGAAGGACCGCCGTGGCCCATGGCTTGCGCATAGTGGCGAGCGCGATCGAGATAGTCGGTTAGCTCGTTGACTTGTTTCTCGTATTCTTGTTTGGCTTCGGTGAAGGGTTTTTCTTTTCGCGAGAACGTGGCGAAATCGAAGGTGCGTGTCTGAATCTCGGGCCAGGAGATGACCATGGCGACGCTCTTCTTGATGAGCATGTCGTTGATGGTCCATCCGGCGAGATGAATCGCGGAGGCTTGACCGCCGATGACACCGCGTGAGCCGCCGCCATCAAAACCGCCGCTGTCCGGCACGGCGAGGACTTCGGTGATGCCCGCGGCGCGCGTCACAGGGATGTGTTCACTGGAGGGAAATACGGCCGTCGCCGCAACGACGTCGGGGTTGTACGCGCCCGTTTCCGCGGTATCGACGGTGGCGTTCACGGCGGAGATTTCGCTGAGGCCCATCTGCGTGACGGGATCGAAGAGGCCGGGATAAATCTGCAAGCCTTTGGCGTCGATGACCTGCGCGCCGGCGGGAACTTCCACGGTGGCGCCGACGGCGGCGATTTTGCCGTCGCGAATTACGAGAGTGCCATCTTCGATTGGCGAACCGACTAGCGTGAATATTTTCGCATGTGTTAGAGCGTAGGTGGAAGCCGGTTGCGATTGCGCGGAAGCGCCCAGACAAAAGAAGCAAAGGGCCGCGGCGGTCGTCACGAATCGAAATGTCATTTGGGCGCTTTTCACAGAGCACCTCCAGAAACCGTGGCTACTTGCGGCGGCTTGGGTTTGTCCTCAGGTTTGCCTTCGGGTTTCCCTTCACCGCGCTTTTTTTCGCCGGGTTTGGCTTCGCCGGCCTTCTTCTCTTCCGCCTTCTTCTCTTTTTCCATCAGAGCTTTCTTTTCTTTTTCGCGGGCTTCGCGGTCGGCGATATCACGTTTGCGGTCGAAGTAGACGCGGCCATCGATCAGTGTTTGTTGGACGACGGCGTAGGCGCTGAGCGGGTCGTGATTGTAGATGACCAGGTCGGCATCCTTGCCGACGTCGATGGAGCCGACGCGCTTGTCGATGCCGAGCTGAATCGCGGGATTCAGCGTGACCAGTTTAAGCGCTTCGTCATGCGTGAGGCCGCCGTACTTCATCGACTTGGCGGCTTCCTGATTGAGGTGCGTTGCTTCTTCCGCGTCGTCGGAGTTGACGGAAACGATCACGCCGCGGCGCGTCATGACCGCTGCGTTGTAGGGGATGGCGTCGTACGCTTCTACTTTGTAGGCCCACCAATCGGAGAATGTGGAGGCGCCCGTTCCGGCGGCGGCGATTTCGTCGGCGACTTTGTAGCCTTCCAGCACATGTTGAAGCGTGCGCACCTTAAAGCCAAATTCCTTCGCTACGCGAAGCAGCATGAGAATTTCGTCTTCGCGGTAACAATGCGCATGGACGTAGCGCTTGCCTTCGAGCACCTCGACGAGCGGGTCGAGACGAAGATCTCGGCGCGGCGGGATGGCGTTCTTGTCGCCGCCAGCGACGCGCTTGTCGTAGTCGTCCCAGGTTTTCTTGTAGTCGCGAGCCTCAACAAACGCGGTGCGAATCGTTTCTTCGACACCCATGCGCGAAAGGGGATAACGAGGAGTCGAGCCCGGGATGCTGAAGTTGGAGCGCTTGGGGTTTTCGCCGAGAGCGAACTTGATGCCGGGGACGGCACCTTCAAACGGAAGCTTTGAAGCGGGCTGGCCCCAGCGCAGTTTGATGACCACGGTTTGGCCGCCGATGGCATTGGCGGAACCGTGGAGAACGTTGGCGACGGTGACACCGCCCGCGAGGTCGCGGTAGATGTCGATGTCATCGGGATTCAGGACGTCGGCGATGTTCACCATCGAAGAGACGGATACGCTGCCTTCGTTGACGCTGCCGTCGACGGCGATGTGCGAGTGGCAATCGATGATGCCAGGGATGACGAATTGGCCGGCGGCGTCGATGACCTGCGCATCTTTCGGGGCTTTGATGGACGCAGCGACTTCGGCGATTTTGCCATCCTTAATAAGGATAGAGCCGTGTTCGATGGTGCCGTGGGAGACGGTGAGGATGGTGGCGTTCTGGATCAGAATCACCGACGGGGCGTCTGGCGGGTTAGCCGCGCGGGTCAGGAGTGGAAGCGCGAGGCAGGAGAACACGAGAGCCATCGCAGCGAGCAAACGCCTGTCAAGCAGCATGGATGGAACCTTCATAGTGCACCCCCGTGGACGGATGGATCACTACTCGCTCGATTCCGAATCGAGGAAGCAACGCTAGCGTCAGCCTGCGCCGTGGGTTTGGTGCCGGTGAATTCTATCGTGTACCCCATGGCATCGATGGCGCCCTTCAGCGAGCTGCCGTCAAACGTGCCTGTGAACACGACGTCCGTCGGATTTCCTTCGATTGGGATATTGATGGTAAAGCTGAATTTATCGGCGCTGAGGTATCCACTGATGATGTTGCCTGTGCCCCGCTTGCTCGTCAGAGTTCCGGAGAGCGAGCCATCGCTTGCCATTTCCAGTTCCGCCGTGGACTCTTCTGGCCCTTCGGGCGTGGTGTACGTGAGCTTCCATTTGCTTGTTATGTTTCCTTTGGGAGGATCCTTCGGCTTTTCAGGTTCGCGCGATTCAAACCGTTTGCCATCCACAAAAACCATTTTGATCTTTGTCTTTTCGTCAAAGAGATCGCCGTCCGTCACAACGAGGTTGGCGATTTTCCCGTTTTCGATGGAGCCCAGCCGGTCGGCAACCCGGTAGATCTCGGCCGGCGTAAGCGTGAGCGCCCGCAACGCGGCATCGGGGGCCAGACCTGCATCAATAGATTTCTTCACGGCCTTGAGAATGTCTTTGGGGGCTGTAATCCCGCCGGAATAAAAAGAAAACGGCACGCCCGCCTTGGCCAGCGCCGCTGGTGAGGAAGGTGCTTTGTCGCGGAAGCGCAGAGTGCGCAGCGATGGTTTTTCATCGGGGTCCGTATCTTTTTCCCCTTCCGGCCACTTCAAATTGACGAGCACCGGTATTTTCTGTTTTCTCGCGCCGATTTCGCCGGCCACCTCGTATCCCATTTGGCCACCGTAAATAACTCCGTCCACGTGGTCGCCATGGTCCAACTGCCACTTATCCACGAGGTCGAGGGCGCGGCGAAGTTGCACGGAATTATTCGCGGGGATCAGCACCAGCATGTGCTCCTCAACGGCCTCGCCGAGTACGGCTTCGGTGCGGTCGTATCGCGGCCGCGCGACGCCCCGGGGATTTTTTTCGTACATCGCCTGGGCCACGGCGCTCCAATACGTGTCAATCCAAACCTGGTGAACGTAGGAAAGAGCGCCCATGAGCGAGCCGGGGAAATTTCCAAAACCTCCGCTGGGTTGCAAGGACACGGGAAAGGCCACGGGCGTCTTTACGACCAGTTCGCTGGCGCGATCGCCGGTGAGATCGAGAACTGCGGCTTGACCGGGAAGCATGCCGCCTTTGGGCGCGGAGACCACCGTGGTGAAGCCACCATTCCGCCAGGTTTCGATGCGCTTGTCGCCGAGGCTGAGTTCGTCCGCGGCGCTCCGCCAAGGCGTAGTGCCCGGACGGTCCTGGGGACCGTGCGAAACTTCCCCTGTCGGAGCAGCCCGGCGGCCCCCGCCGGCTTCGCCAGCGCTCACCGGAGCGGGAGCGGCAGTGGGCAAGCCCACGTCCGTGAACGAATCAAAAAGACCGGGATAAACAGTGAGGCCCTTGCCTTCGATGATCCAGGCATCCGGGGGAATAGCGACATCCTTGCCGATGGCCGTAATAACGCCATGCGCCATAACGACGGTGGCGTTTTCCATAGGCGGACCCGATACCGGAACGATTTTTGCTCCGCGAATCGCGAAGTACTGCGGCTCGCCGCCCTGCGCACTCACTTGGGGCGCGGCAGCGAGAAGAGCGAGGAGAGTTACAGCAAACGCGAGTGCCAAGAGGCACCGGCGCGCGAGGACAGAACGCATGCAAGCTCCTTTTTGGGAATTTTTCCGAACCACGATCCCAAGACCGTCCGTTCACTAGACGCATGAGGCTAGACAGAAGTTGCGGAAGAGTCAAGGAGGGCAAGGAGTTGGGGAAAAGAACCAAGGATAAAGAGACGGACGCGCGGCGGGCGGGCTCAAAAATTTTTCAAATAATGGGAAACAATTTGCAGGGCAACCTCGTTTCTTCTATTGCCTTCCCATAGGACCTATGGCATCTTCGGTATGGGTTTCCCATAGGAACCGAGAGGAGAGCGATGGGCGATAAGGCGGATGTGTGGCAAGGGACGCTGGCGCTGATGGTGTTGAAGACGCTGCAAGCGATGGGGCCACTGCATGGTTACGGCATTGCGCGGCGAATCGAGCAGACCAGCGGCGACCTTCTGGCAGTGAATTACGGGACGTTGTACCCGGCGCTGCTGAAGCTCGAGCAGGAGGGCTACATCAGCTCCGAATGGGGCTTCTCGGACAACAATCGCAAGGCGAAGTATTACAAGCTCACGCGCGCGGGCCGGAAACAATTGAATAAGGAAGAGCGCGAGTGGGAGCAGACTACCGCCATTCTCGCGCGGTTCCTGGCGCCGGGCGAAGAACGCTCCTGACACCTATTACGGAGAATTTTAATGAGGCATTTGCGTGCATGGTTCATCCGGCTTGGCAGCTTGTTGAGCAAGGACCGGCGCGAGCGTGAACTTACCGCCGAATTGGAAAGTCATCTCGCAATGCACATAGAAGACAACCTGCGAACAGGCAAGCCGCCAGCGCAGGCGCGCCGGGAGGCCATCATGAAACTTGGTGGCGTGGAACAAACGAAAGAATACTATCGCGAGCGCCGGGGTCTGCCACTGCTCGAAACACTGTTCCAAGACACGCGCTACGCCATCCGCATGCTGCGAAAAAATCCCGGCTTCACTGCCATCGCCGTGGTCACGCTTGCGCTGGGCATCGGCGCCAACACCGCCATCTTTTCCGTCGTAAACGCAGTGCTCCTCCAACAACTGCCTTTCCCCCAGCCCAAACGCGTGATGGTGGTTCATCGTTACGAAGGCTCTTCGATTCCTTATCCGGAATTCCTGGACCTGCAAAGACAGAACCAGTCTTTTGAACTGTTGGCACTGCATCGCCGCGACACTGTGAACCTGACGGGCGCCGGCGAGCCGGAGCGCGTCGTGCTACGGATGGTCTCTCCCGATTTCTTTCCGATTGTCGGATTGCAGCCACTGCTGGGCCGCACTTTCAGCAAGGAGGATGATCGCCTGGGCGCCGCGCCTGTCGTACTGCTAAGCGAAGGCTTGTGGCGCCGAAAATTTGGCAGCGATCCGAAGATTGTCGGCACCAGCGTAATCGTCGACGGAAATGTGTGTGCGGTGGTCGGCATCGTCCCGACGCTCGCGAAGCTCTTCGCTCAAACCGATGTCTATTATCCTATTGGCCAGTGGAGCGAACCATCGTTCCGCGTGCGTGGAAGCGGAATCGGCAGCATCGGCCTGGCGCGCCTGAAAGTCGATGTAACCCTTTCGCAAGCGCGCGCCGACATGGGCCGCATCGCCGCCAATCTCGCGGCAGCTTACCCCAAGCAAGACACCGAGCTAAGGTTTTCAGCACTTCCCTTCCTCGACGCCAATCTCGGAGATCTCCCGCGTGTGTTGCTTTTGCTTTTCGGCGCAGTCGGATTCGTTCTTCTGATCGCTTGCGCCAACGTCGCCAATTTGCTCCTCGCGCGCTCCACGAGCAGGCAACGCGAACTCGCTGCCCGCATAGCTCTCGGCGCAACCCGCGCACGCATCGTGGGCCAACTGCTTACTGAAACTCTGCTTCTGAGCATTCTGGGTGGCGGTCTCGCTCTCGGCTTGGCCGTTTGGGGAACACGCGCGATGATTGTGGCTGCGCCCGCGGATTTGCTTCCTGGCGAAGGGGCGGCGCTCGATTTCCGCGTTCTCTTCTTTACATTTTTAGTTTCCGTGCTGACTGGCGCTCTCTTCGGCCTCGTTCCCGCTCTGAAGGCGTCGCGCGTCGATGTGCAAGCCACGCTCAAAGAAGGTGGGCGCGGCAGCTCAGGGGCTCATCATCGAGCGCAGGGCGTCTTGGTTGTCTCCGAAATTGCTCTCGCCATGGTTCTGCTCATCGGAGCGGGCTTGCTCATTCGTAGTCTTGAGCGTGTCTGGGCCGTAAATCCAGGATATGACCCTCACAACGCCCTCATCTTTAGCATCGCGCTTTCTCCTGACAAAGCCACGAGCGCAGTGAAGACCCGTCAGATGTACGTTCAGTTGATTGATAACCTCAAATCGCTGCCCGGCGTAGAATCAGCCTCCGTTCTTTTTGGGAATCTTCCATTAACCGGCGATTCCGACATTTCCTTCTATCGCGAAGACCGTTCCAAACCGGACAAAGATACAGATATGCCCGACGCTCTCTGGTACGGGGTGGGGCCGGAATATCTTCAGGCGATGCGCATCCCGCTTCTGCGAGGCCGTTTTTTTACTCCGCAGGACGCCGAAGGAGCGCCTCTGGTTGCCGTCATCAACGACAGCTTGGCTCGCAAACTATTTCCCAATGAAGACCCTCTCGGCAAGTCGCTTCAGCTTCAGTTCTTTGAGGAAAGCGTCCAAATCATCGGTGTCGCCGGAACGGTGAAGCATTTTGGTCTCGACGTGCCTCCCGATGCCGACAATCAGCTCCAGCTCTATCTCTCCTTCCGCCAAGTTCCTGATCGCCTCGTTTCCCTTCTCGCCAAGAATTCCTCCGTCGTCGTTCGCACCTCTGCCTCGCCGCTGAGTTTATTTGATGCCGTGCGCCAGCAGGTTCGCGCCGTGGACGATCAGCAGATCATGTACGGCGCAGAAACCATGGAGCAACTCCTGGACACCTCACTCGCTTTTCGTCGTTTTTCGATGGTGCTGCTCGGAGTCTTTGCGGCGCTTGCCCTGCTTCTTGCCAGCGTCGGCATCTACGGTGTGATCTCCAATCTTGTAGCCCAGCGCACCCATGAAATCGGCGTGCGCATGGCGCTTGGCGCGCAACGCCGGGATGTTTTCCGCCTCGTTCTGGGCCGTGGCGTACGCCTCGATCTTCTTGGCCTCTCGCTCGGAATCGCCACCGCGCTCCCGCTGATGCGCCTGCTCGGCAGCCAGCTTTTTGGCGTAACGCCTGCCGACCCACTGACCTTCGCCTCCGTCTCACTGCTTCTGACGGGCGTCGCTCTCCTCGCGTGCTACATTCCGGCGCGCCGGGCCATGCGCGTCGACCCTGTTGTCGCGCTGCGGTACGAATGAGCGGATAACTCGATGAGTAAAGGCATCACACAAAAAGAGCAGGTGCTGCAATGAGATGGATTCGTGCTCTGCTGACCCGGCTTGGCGGCTTGTTCAACAAGGGCCGGCGCGAGCATGAACTTACCGCCGAATTGGAAAGTCATCTTGCAATGCACATTGAAGACAATCTGCGGTCGGGCATGTCGCGAGCGCAGGCGCGTCGGGAGGCAATCATGAAACTCGGCGGCGTCGAACAAACCAAAGAGAACTACCGCCAGCGCCGCGGCTTGCCGCTGCTGGAAGTTTTCTACCAGGACCTCCGCTTCGGCGCGCGCATGTTACGAAAGAATCCCGGATTCACTCTCGTGGCTGTGCTCACCCTCGCGCTGGGGATTGCCGCCAATTCGACCATTTTCAGCTTTGTGAGCGCGGTTCTCTATGTGAAGCCGCCGGTCTCGGATCCGGACCGGCTGGCAGTAGTGTACGGGTTGAGCCCGATCCACATGTGGGGGGCCGGCTTGTACCCTGTCTCGGCTCCGAATTATTTCACGTGGAAGCATGAAAACCAGGTCTTCTCCGAATTAGCAGCCTCGAATCCTTACAACAGTTTGAATTTGACAGGCGATGGCGACCCCGAGCGCGTCAGCGCGGTCCGCGTAACTGCTAACTACTTCTCCGTGCTCGGTGCCTCACCCGAGTTGGGGCGAACTTTCGCGGCCGGCGAAGATCACGAAGGGTATAACCACGTCGTGGTTCTGAGCCACCGCTTGTGGGAAAGGAAATTTGGATCGGATCCCGGTCTCATCGGCAAGGCCGTTCGATTGAACAACGAGCGATACACCGTGATTGGAGTGATGCCGTTGCAGTTCCGCTTGATGTCGTTTCAAGGCGAAGTATGGATCCCCTTGGTCTTGAACGAATCGCAGCAGGGTGCGGCAGCCAGGCAGGAACGCAATTTGTACCTGTTCGGCAGGCTGAAGGCAGGGGTGACCTTGGAGAAGGCGCAGGCAAATGTCAAGACTCTGGGCGCTCTTGCGGCAAAGAATTTCCCAGAAACAGATAACGGATGGGAAGCAAACTCGCTCTCTCTGCAGGAATACATGATTCGCGATTTCAATGCCGGGTCCGCATTTATTCTCCTGCTGTCCGCCGTCGGCTTGGTACTGCTCATTGCCTGCGCGAATATTTCGGGTCTTATGCTGGCGCGCGCAACGGGGCGAAGCAAGGAAATGGCTGTGCGCATCGCGATTGGGGCGGGAAGAACCCGTCTGGTGCGCCAGTTGATGACGGAAGCTTTACTCATTGCTGCACTGGGCGCGTGCGTAGGGTTGGCTTTGACGCTCGTGGGCGAGCGCGTGATGCAAGCCGCGCTGTCGTTCAACGACGCGGTCAAACTCCTGGAGCTAAAGACCGACTGGCGTGTGGTGAGCTTCACGTCCGCAATCGCAGTCTTCTCGGCGCTGCTGTTCGGGCTTGCTCCCGCACTGAAGGCGAGGTCGGTGGAAATCTTCGCGACGCTGAAAAATGAAAGCGCAACGGTTTCTTCGAGCAAAAAGAAAAACCGTTTGCGCAGCGTATTGGTCGCCAGTGAAGTGGCCCTTGCTGTCGTGCTATTGAGCGGAGCCGGCATCCTTATACAAGGGATTGTTGAGGGGATGCGCAGAAACATGGGATTCGATCCCCAGCGGATCCTGACAGCTCAGATCACCCTCCCCGGATCCCGCTACAAGGAGGCTTCCGCACAAATCCAGTTTTACCGCGAACTCGCCAGCCGCCTTTCCTCCATGCCAGGCGCCAAATCTGCTGCCATCACTTCGGTTCTGCCAGGCGCCGGACCCGAAGAGATTCCTTTTCGCCTTCGCGGCCAGGAAAATCTGCCCGCGGGCGAACTGCCGCACGCACGATATTGCGTCGTGAGCACGCATTATTTCGAGGCTAGCGCAACGACGATCATCGCCGGCCGTGATTTCTCTGCGGCCGATGATGCGCACGCACCATTGGTAGCTTTGGTGAGCCAAAAACTAGCGGAGCAGTTCTTCCCGCAGGGAGACGCCCTGGGAAGTCAGATTCGTATTGACTCGGCGGACCACACCACAAACCCTTGGCGCACCATTGTTGGCATCGTCCAGAACGTGAAAGGCTGGCCGCTTCGCTCCATAGATGATCCGGAAATCTACGAGCCTTTCGAGCAGCACCCGATGGCCGAAGCCGCTGTCATGGTGCGCGCCATCGGCGACGCCAACTCGCTGGCCCCTGGCTTGCGGGAAGCGGTTTGGTCGATTGATCGCGACCAGCCGATTGGCGAAGTTATGAGCCTTCCAGACATTCTCGAAAACGAAGTGGCTGGCGACAAGATCATGGGAAAGATGATGGGGACCTTCGCCGTTTTTGCTCTGGCGCTTTCCGGCATCGGAATTTATGGCCTGGTCGCCTATACCGTGGGACAACGCAGGCAGGAAATAGGAATTCGCGTGGCGCTCGGCGCTGGAAAACAAACCATTCTGCGCCTCGTAATTATGGATGGACTGAAGCTCACACTGATTGGTGTGGCTTCCGGGATAATCTTCGCTTTGCCTCTTCCAAGAGCCTTCGGCAGTCTTTTTCAGGATTATCACATTTCGGGCGGTTGGATTTTTCTATCTGTACCGGTCTTGATCACCGGCGCTGCCATGCTCGCTTGTTACCTTCCGGCTCGGCGCGCATCGCGCGTCGACCCGATCGTGGCATTGCGATACGAGTAGCCGGAGCAATCGGGCGTTGAGCTTTGGAGAGTTTTGATAGTAGTTCTGGAATTTGAAGGAACGGTTTAGAGATGAGATGGCTGCGCGCTTTGTTGCTTCGACTCGCGGGGCTGTTCGGAAGAGAACCTCGCGAGCGCGAACTTGCCGATGAAATGGAGAGCCATCTCCAGCTGCACATCGACGACAACTTGCGCGCGGGCATGTTGCCGGCGCAAGCCCGGCGGGAGGCCATGATGAAACTTGGGGGCATCGAACAAACCAAAGAAAACTACCGGGAGCGCCGCGGGCTTCCTATTCTGGAAACGACTCTGCAGGATTGCCGGTACGCCCTCCGTTTGCTTCGCAAGAATCCCGGCTTCACTCTTGTAGCTGTCCTAACGCTTGCGCTCGGCATTGGGGGCAACACCGCCGTGTTCAGCGTGATGAACAGCGTCCTTCTTCGCAATCTTCCGTTGCCTCATCCCGAGCAATTGATGTTTTTGCGCCTGCCAAACGATCAGCCCCCTGGCGCGATGAACACCGGCAATGGCGACACATCCTTCTCCGAGCCGGTCTTCGAAGAAATTCGCAAAGAGCATGGCGCGTTTTCGGATTTGATGGCTTACGTGCCGTTGGCCATCGGCAAAGTAGCCGTCCGCATCGGCGAAGATCCCGAGGAAGCCGAAGCGGACATGGTCAGCGGCAACTTTTTCTCTGGACTGGGCGCTGGATTTGCACGCGGCCGGGGGTTCACACCCGAAGACGAAACCGCGCACGCGCCGCTGGCCGTGCTCAGCTATTCCTACTGGACAGGACGCTTCGCGCGCAATCCTTCAATCCTCGGCCAGACCATTTACGTTAAAGGGCTGCCGTTCACTGTCATCGGCGTGACCGCGGAGGGGTTTTATGGCGTTGAGCCTGGCGGCTCGACCGATTTCTGGATCCCTTTGCAAAACCGCCCCGAACTGAATGCGTGGGGCAATGCGGCGTCCAACAGCACGCTGTACGGTACGCCGACCTGGTGGTGTCTACGGCTGATCGGCCGCCTTGCGCCACAGATAACACCGGCGCAAGCTCTGACAATTCTGGATCCTGGCTTCCAGCGCTCTGCTCTGATCGGCCTCGGCACACCCGATCCAAAAAGCCGCAAACCAATTCTCGATCTTTCCCCAGCGAAAGGGATTCAGGGCCTCCGCGATGAGTACGATCAGCCGATTAAAATTCTGATGGCCATGGTCGGATTGGTTCTGGTGATTGCGTGCGCGAACGTGGCCATGCTGCTTGTCGCGCGGAACTCCGTGCGCCAGCGCGAATTTTCATTGCGGGTGGCGTTGGGAGCCGGACCCGGCCGCCTTTTGCGGCAGCTGCTCGCGGAGAGCCTCTTGCTCGTAACCGCGGGCGCGGCGCTGGGCTGGATGTTTGCGGTATCCGCCAGCCGCGCTCTCGCAGCCTGGTCGAGTTTGGAAGTTCCCTTCTCGCTCGATTCCAACGTGCTGCTCTTTACTCTAATGATTTCCTTCGCGTGCGCTGTGGTATTCGGTCTTGCTCCGTTGCGCAGCGCCCTCGACGTTCAGGCCAGCACGGTCGTCAAGAGTTCCAATGCAGCTGCGCAACGCACGAAGAAAAGTTCGTGGGCCGGCAAATTAGTGGTTGCCGTGCAAATGGCTCTATGCCTGATCTTGCTGGTCGGCGCAGGGCTTTTGGTCCGCTCGCTTCGCAATTATGAGACGCTGCCCCTTGGCCTTCGCACCGACGGACTCCTCGTCTTCGGCACGAGTCCGCTCACCACGCATTCCGACGACGAAAAGGCACGCTTCTACCAGAACCTGCTGGATCGCCTGCGCGTCGTCCCGGGCGTCGAGTCGGCAACCTTGATGGATAATCGCCTCGGTTCAGGCTGGAGCAACAACGGAGTCTTCGCCATCGATGGCGTCGAGCCCACCGGCAACTTTTCCGAGATCGGCATGCGTGCGAATGACGTCGGTCCGGACTATCTGCATACGCTGGGAATTCCGATTCTGCAAGGCCGGGATATCCGGGATTCCGACAACCGCACCGCTCCGAAAGTCGTGGTCGTCAACGAAACTTTCGCGAAGCGCTTTTTCGCGAAGGGCGACTCGCTGGGCCACTCGGCAGGCGGCGTGAAGCCCGAGCAAAGGTTTACGATCGTCGGCGTCGCTGCCGATAGCAAGTACACCAGCGTCGATGAAAAACCGCGGCCAATGCTGTACTTCCCGTTTTGGCAGCGCCGCTCGGTCTCAGACATGCAAGTGGAGTTGCACACCAGCGGCGATCCCGAAGCGCTCATACCGAGCGTCCGCGCGGTTCTTCACGAACTGGATCCCAACCTGCCGATGCAAAAACCGATGACGCAGCGCGCGCAATTCGATGAATCCTTTGCGCAGCCACGTCTCTTCGCGCGGCTCTCGATGTTCTTCGGTTTGATCGCGGTGCTTCTCGTGGCTACCGGCCTCTACGGCACGCTCGCCTATCGCGTCAGCCGCCGTACATCCGAAATCGGCGTGCGCATGGCGTTAGGGGCGCAACGGTCGCAGGTGCTCTGGATGGTCTTGCGCGAAAGTTTGCTGATCAGCGTGGCGGGTGTTGCCGTTGGCGTTCCACTGGCCATCGCGGGCGCGCAACTCATGCGCTCGATGCTCTTCGGCGTCCTGCCCGGAGATTCCATCTCGTATCTCAGCGCGCTGGTGGGTGTGACGCTGGTCGCGCTGATCGCCAGCGCGATCCCGGCGCGGCGCGCCGCATCCGTCGATCCAATCGTCGCACTTCGCTATGAATGACTCGATGAAAGGCAGGCGAATCTTGCGGGATCGCAATTTGGATCGGCTCAAGTTTCGTAGAAAGGATCGGTCGTGAGACGCATACGCGCATGGTTCTTCCGCATGGCCGGGCTCTTTCGCAAAGAAACCACAGACCGTGAGCTTGCCGCCGAAATGGAGAGCCATCTCCAGTTGCATATCGACGACAATCTGCGAGCAGGCATGTCGCTGGCACAAGCCCGGCGGGAGGCTATCATGAAGCTCGGTGGCGTCGAACAAACCAAAGAGAACTACCGCGAGCGCCGCAGCCTCCCTCTGCTCGATGCCATCCTCCAGGACATCCGCTACGGCGTCCGCATGATGCGCAAAACTCCCGGTTTCACCTGCATTGCCGTCCTGACGCTGGCGCTAGGCATCGGCGCGAACACCGCCATTTTCAGCGTGATCAATGCAGTTCTCTTCCGCCCTCTTCCGGTCACCGCCCCGCAGGAATTAGTTGATCTATACAATTCTTCGGCTGGCGAAATGTTCAACTACGTCCCACTCGCCTATCCCGACTACCTCGACTTTCGCGACAACAACAGAACTCTCACAGGATTACTCGGTTTCGCACCGAATTTCGTGGCGCTGGAACGAAATGGCGAGAGTGAGATGATCACTGTGGAAGCGGTCACGGGAAACTATTTTGATGTGCTCGGGGTGAAGCCCCTTATGGGGCGGAGCTTTGACGCAACGCAAGAGTCCGTTGCCGGCGGCTACCCCGCCGTCGTGTTGAGCTGCTCCATGTGGGAGCGAAAATTCAACGCTGACCCCGCGATCGTCGGAAAGGCCGTTCGTCTCAACGGAAATATTCTCACCATAATTGGGGTCGCTCCGCGCAATTTCCTCGGCCTGATGAGAGGCGTCTCGCCCGGACTGTGGCTCCCCGTCTCGATGGATCCAATATTGCATCTCGGCGATCCGCTGCAAGATCGCGGCAGCCAATGGCTCTTTGCCGCCGGGCGGCTCAAACCTGGCGTATCGGCGCCGCAGGCTGGGGCGGAATTGAAAACCATCGCTGATCGCCTGGCGCTCCAGTATCCAAAATCCAATAAGGACCGCGGCGCGGTAATCCTACCTGCCAGCCAGGTAAAAATCATTCCGGAAGTTGACAGCGCTCTCTATCTGACCTCGTATGTCATCCTCGGCTTCGTGGGATTGATTCTCCTGATTGCGTGCGCCAATATCGCCGGAATGCTTCTGGCGCGCGCTTCCGTCCGCCGGAAAGAAATCGCTTTGCGCCTCGCGCTCGGCGCCAGCCGCTTTCGCTTGATCCGGCAGTTGCTCACGGAAAGTTTGCTGCTCTCTATGTTGGGCGGCGCTTTAGGTTTGCTGCTTACAATTCTGTTTGACAGGGCGCTATCGCGTGCCCTTCAAGAAATGCACCTCGGCATCCCCATTCAGATCGGGCTCGGCCTCGCCTTGGACACTCGCGTTTTCGCTTTCACGCTGATCGCCGTCACCGCGGCAACGCTCCTGTTCGGTATCATTCCCGCGTTCAAGGCGTCCGGCCTCACTCTTGGGCCGGCGCTCAAGGAAGAAGCGTCCAGCGCGGGCGGCAGCCGCTCCAAACAACGCACGCTTAAGGTTCTCGTCGTCGGGCAAGTCGCTGTATCGTTGGTGCTGCTAATCTGCGCCGGTCTTTCTTTGCGAAGCATGCGCAATGCGTTTCGCGTCAATCCCGGGTTCAAGTCCGATGGCGTGGTCACCGCTTCTTTCTATCCCTCACTTGCGGGATTGAACGAAACGCAATCGCTATCCTTTTATGAAAGGTTGACCTCTGACATCCGCTCGCTGCCGGGTGTTCAGTCCGTCGGACTCGGAGAGCGTCTCCCCCTCACATTTGCGATTCAAATTTCACGCTGCGCCCCGCAAGGCAAAGACACAGGTCCAATCGAGCAATGGCAGTATGTTGACCGCTCCGGCGCGGGACCTGGCTACTTCGAGACGATGCAGATTCCCATCTTGCGCGGGCGCGAGTTCGCCGAGCAAGACACATCTTCTTCCCCGCTTGTGGTCATCGTGAATCAAACTCTGGCAAATCTCTTCTGGCCCGGACAAAACCCGATTGGCCAAAAAGTCCGCTTCGCGAAAGACGAAAAATATTCGGAAGTGGTGGGCGTAGCGCGCGATGGAAAATATCGCACCCTCGGAGAACAGGCGCGCCCATTCGTGTACCGCCCCGTTCAGCAACAGGGCAATCCTGATTTGACGCTCCTTGTCCGGGTCGCGGATGACCCGCGGCCCGTGTTCGCCGCGCTGCGAGACGATGCTCGCCAAATCGACAGCAAAGTGCCTGTGATGCAGCTCCAATCATTGGAAGAGAGAATTAGCATTTCGCTGCTACTTCCAAGAGCCGGCGCTTCACTGTTCGGAATGCTCGGAATGCTCGGCTTGGCGCTCGCTTCCGTCGGACTTTACGGCGTGATTGCCTACACGGCGAGCCAACGCACGCACGAAATCGGCATTCGAATGGCGCTCGGCGCCAAACCGCGCGAAATTCTGCAACTAATCCTCCGCCAGGGATTGTTCCTGGCCCTGGCAGGCGTCGCAGCGGGTCTCGCCATGGCACTGGCAATGACTCGAGTTCTCTCCATCATGCTTTACGGAATCAGCGCGACGGACATCACGACGTTTTCAGGCGTTTCACTCTTCCTCCTTCTCGTCGTGCTTTTGGCCAGCTATATTCCAGCGCGCCGCGCCATGCGCGTCGATCCCATGGTCGCGCTGCGCTACGAATGAGTTCTGGAAGTTAGAGGTGCGAGCTTAGCGGTTCAAAGATCAGGAGTTTCGATGAGACGCTTGCGAGCGTGGTTGACGCGGTTCGGCGAACTGTTCCGTGGAAAGCGGAACCAGCAAGAGCTTGCCGAAGAACTGGAAACGCATCTTCAACTCCACTTCGAAGACAATCTACATGCAGGCATGTCGCCAGATGAAGCCCGCCGCCGCGCCCTTATCAAGCTCGGCGGCCTCGAACAGACCAAAGAAGCGTATCGAGATCGAAAGAGGTTGCCGGTGGTTGAAACATTCCTCCAGGACCTCCGATTCGCCGCCCGCATGTTGCGCAAGAATCCGATCATCACAGTTGTTATCATCCTCACTCTCGCGCTCGGTGTCGGCGCCAACACCGCCATCTTCGGCCTGGTGAATGGCCTCCTGCTGCAGCGTCTGCCGGTTCCCTCGGCCGACCAAATCGCCGCTCTGGTGATTCAGTCTGGTGATTCTTCTCTCGGAGCGCTCGGTTTTTCCTATCCGCAATTCGTGGAATTTCGAGAACAAACGGCGCCGATCTGCGAAGTCTTCGGCTCGGCCACGGCGTGGCGCTTGAACTTCACGGCCGAGGGCCATAGCGATACGCTGACCATCGGCGGCGTCAGCAGCAACTATTTTTCCGCGCTCGGCGTGAAGCCCGCTCTCGGCAGGCTCGTCCTTCCCGGCGAAGGCGAGCACCCCGGCGAACCGGCCATCCTCGTCCTCAGCTATACCTTCTGGCAAAGAAGATTCGGCGGTGATCCGCAGGTGATCGGCAAGCAAGTGCGCGTGGGCGGCAAGCCAGCAACGATTGTCGGCGTCATGGAGAAAGAGTTCCGGGGACAGTTTACTGTCTTCGAGATGGATGCGTACGCCCCGCTCAGCACTGTGTTCGACCAATCTTCGGCCAGCAACTTTTGGAATAGTCGTGACGTACATTTAATGTTGGTTCTTGGCAGACTGAAGCCGGGCATCACTCTCGCCCGGGCCCAGAGCAGGTTCGACGTAATCTCGCGGCGGCTCGCTGCACAATACCCTGTGACAGACAAACATTTGAGCGTACGCGTGATGGACGAGCGGCTCTCGCGCCCGATCCCCTACGCCAACAATGCGTTCATATTGTTTTCCGGATTGTTTCTGATCCTCGGCGCCCTCGTTTTACTGTTAGCCTGCACGAACATCGCAAACATTCTCATGGCGCGCGCTTCCGTCCGGCAACGTGAGATGGCTATTCGCGCGGCTCTCGGCGGCGCACGCTACCGACTCGCCCGTCAAATGCTTACGGAAACGATGCTCACGGCCCTCGTCGGTGGAATTGCCGGAGTAACCCTTGGCGCTGGCCTAAGCCGATTTGCCAGCTCCACCCATCTGTCCAACATTCCAGTTCGGCTCGGTTTCGGTTTTGATTGGAGAGTTTTTGTCTACGCACTCGCGGCGGTAGTCTTCATCGCGGTTTCCGCCGGCCTGTCGCCTGCTCTCCGCGCCACTCGCGTGGATGTCAATACCGTGTTGCATCAGGGCGGCCGCGCGGACGCCGGCGGCAAGGCCCGGCACAAGGTTCGCGGCGACCTTATGGCCGCGCAAGTCGCCGGCTCGCTCACGTTGCTCATCGTCGCCGGACTTTTCGTGCGCAGCCTGAACGCCGTCGAGCACATGGACATAGGCTTCGATCCACACCAGCTTCTGAACGTTACGCTCGATCCTTCCCTCAACAATTACACCGAAATAGAGACCAATGAGTTCTACCGCTCGCTCGAAACAAAAGTCCGCGCGCTCCCGGGAATCGAATCCGTGAGCCTCGCTGCATCGGTTCCTATGGGTAGTACTCTTGGCAACCAATCGGTCTACATCGAAGGGCGACGGGTGCCCTCAGGTCAACGAGCGCCCGGAGCTTTCTTCAACAGCGTCGATGCACTCTATTTCGACACGCTCCGCATTCGTGTGCTCCTTGGCCGCGCATTCAGGGACGCCGACAGCGAGACGTCTCCACGCGTGGCGATCGTTAACGAAACGATGGCAAGGCATTTTTGGCCTGGCGAAAACCCCATGGGAAAGCGTTTTAGTCTGACCAGCGATACCGGACCATTTGTCGAAATCGTCGGCGTCGCACGCGACGGCAAGTACCGCGTTCTCGCTGAAGATCCGCAGCCTTACTTTTACGTCCCTCTCACGCAGCACTTCACGGCGCAGCGTACCCTGCAGATTCGTTCCTCGTTGCCTTCCGAATCGCTTGCTCGTATGGTTCAACACGAAATACAGGCGCTCGACGCGAATGACCCCATCGAAGAAACCCAAACGATGAAGGAATCGCTGGGCGGTACATTGGGATATTTCATCTACCGTCTCGGAGCATCGCTCGCAGCGGCTATGGGTTTGTTGGGCCTGCTCCTGGCAGTCGTAGGCGTCTATGGCGTCGTTTCTTACGCCGCGACGCAGCGCACCCAAGAGCTCGGCATTCGCATGGCCCTCGGCGCCAGCCCCCGCCAAATTCTCGCTCTTCTCCTCAGGCAAGGCGCGCAACTTGTGGCCGCAGGCTTGCTGTTCGGACTAGCCGGTGCCTGGGCTCTTACCCGGGTCATGTCCAACATGCTGGTCGGCGTGAGCCCCAGCGACCCGCTCACGTATGTGTCGGTCGCCGCGCTGCTTTCGTTCATCACGCTGCTCGCGTGCTGGATTCCCGCCCGCCGCGCCATGCGCGTCGATCCCATGGTGGCTCTGCGTTATGAGTAGCTCATCAACGGCTGTCTAGCCTCCCTTCCCTCACTCCGTCTGAGTCGAGAAATATCTCTTGACGGCAAAGCCCCTTTACACTATTTTACTCTAGGCCTTGTAGGGCATAGCCTACGCAGTTTCTCGGGAGCGACCGTGAAAAAATCTGAACAACGCGACCTCTTTCCCGGCGCACTCGAGATGATGATTCTCCGAACACTCAAGCGCCAGCCCCTGCATGGTTACGCGCTCGTTCAGCACATCAAGCGCACCTCCAACGATCTCTTGCAAATCGAAGAAGGCTCCCTCTATCCCGCACTCCAACGTCTCCTCAAGGAAGAACTGGTCAAAGCCGAATGGGGCATCTCCTCCACAAATCGCCGCGTGAGAATTTACAAATTGACGGCCGCCGGCTCAAAACATCTCGAGCACGAAGTATCGCGCTTCGAAAAAATGCTGGAAGGAATTACACGCGTCCTAGCGCCAGGTGAGTCATGAACTGGCTAAAACAATTATTCTCACGCCGCCGCCTCTATAACGATCTCTCCGACGAAATGCAACAACACCTCGAAGAAAAGACCGAGGAGCTCGTTGCGAACGGCATGTCGAGAAATGAAGCCAGTGCCGCCGCACGCCGCGATTTTGGCAATGCCACTTTGATTGAAGAAGACAGCCGTGCCGTCTGGCGCTGGCTCTCCATCGAAAGTGTTTTCGCCGACGTTCGTTACGCCCTGCGCATGCTTCGCAAGACTCCGGGATTCACGCTGATCGCGGTCACGATCCTCGCGCTGGGGATCGGCTCCAACACGGCAGTTTTTTCTCTGATTGACGCTCTCCTGCTGCGGAGTCTCGCCGTGCCGGCGCCTCAAGAGCTGGTTCATATTTCCTTCGGTCAACCCGGAAAACCGGGGGCAGGGGCGCTCTCCGGTCCGATGTTCGACCGCTTGCGCGAGCGTCAAAGCAGCTTCACGGATCTGTTTGCTTGGACGAACTCGCCAATGGTCCTGACCGATAATGGCGTGTCGCGGCCAATTCAAGCCGCGTACGCGACAGGTTCTGCATTTCCGACGCTGAAGCTTAGGCCGCGTCTCGGCCGCCTGCTTGAGTGGCAGGATGACGAGGCTGGCGGCGCCAACGGGTTTGCTGCGGTCATCAGTGAAGCGTTCTGGCTCGAGCATTTTCGCGGGGACGGCGGCGCTCTAGGCCAGACCATTATCGTCAACGGAGCCCCTGCGACGATCGTCGGCGTAATGCCCCGTTCGTTCAACGGGATCACCGTGGATTACGCGCCGCAAGTCGTCTTGCCGTTCGCGTTTGATACCGCTCTCCACGGCGAATCGTCGGGCCGCTTCAAGCCCGATTGGAGATGGCTTTTTACCATGGGCCGCCTCAGGCCCGGCGTTAGCAGCAAGCAGGCACAAGCAAATCTCGCGGCGATTGCGGGCGATGTCTTGAAGGAAGCGCTGCCGACAAATTATCAGAGTGTAGATGATCTCCGAGATGGCGTACTTTCCCTCTCTCCCGGCCGCACGGGCGATTCACCGCTTGGAGAAGCCTACGGCCGGGCACTCTGGACATTGCAGGCGCTAGTCGGGTTGCTGATGATCATTTGCTGTGCAAACTTGGCGAGCCTGCAATTATCTCGCTCGCTGAACCGGCAGCATGAACTCGTGGTGCGCAGCGCGCTCGGCGCAGGCCGGCTGCGGCTAGTGCGCCAACTGGTTATCGAAAGCGCGTTGCTTGCGACCGCGGGCGCCGGCGCCGGCATCGTGTTGTCCCAATGGATGAGCGCATTGCTCGTTCGTTATGTCGAACAGTCGGACTTTCCCGTCTTCCTCGATCTACACCCCAATGCCGCAGTCTTCGCCTGGACCATCGGTCTTGCAGCGCTCACCGTGATTCTTTCTGGTGCTCTCCCTGCACTCAACATGACGCGCTTCGACACGGAAGCGATGCTGAGGTCAGGGAAGCAGCGGGGCTTGTCCGGAAGGAAGAGCCGGCTAGCGGCACGTCTTCTACCCTTGCAGGTGGCGCTCTCTCTTTTGCTCGTGTCGGTTGCGATGCTCTTTGCCTTCAGCACCGGAAAGCTCTTGCGTGTGGACCCCGGCTTTCGGGTAAAGGGCGTGACATTATTTGCGGTTGACTTCGAGCGGCGCACCGAAAAAGGAGAAGCCCGGCTCGAACTGTATCGCAATATGGTGGATGCGATCCGGCGCTCTCCCGGTGTGGAAGCCGTCAGCGTCCTTGCGGTCCGGCCGCTTGGCGAGGACGGGATTGATCAAAGCGCAACTCCTGTCGAGGGAAATGGGCCAGAAGAGAGGCATTTGTTCCAGAACATCGTATGGCCGGATTACTTCACGACGGCAGGGACAAGAGTCCTTATGGGCCGCGAATTCTCACCGTTCGACCGCTCCGGCGCGCCACCGGTGTGCATCGTGAATCAGACAGCAGCGAACTTCTTCTTCCCGCAGCAAATCGCGCTGGGCAAGCATGTGCGTTCAACGATGCCCGTAACGACGCGTCCCACCTGCGAGATTGTCGGCGTCGTAGCGGACGCGAAATATAACTCTCTTCGGCAGCCCGCTCCGCCAACAATCTACTATTCCTACGAACAAGTATTATCGCAGTTTGACCTTGGTTTTATCACGCGAAGCCGGGATACTTCGGCCGCAGTCGCTGCATTCAAGGACGCACTGCACCGCTTTGCACCGGACACTCCGCTCATGCCGGCCGTGACTATGCAGCGCCAACTGGAAGATTCCGTGGGCCGCGAGCGGCTTCTGGCGGTGATGTCGCTGTTCTTCGGGGGTTTGGCGCTGTTGCTCACGTCCATCGGGCTCTATGGCTTGGAGACGCAGCGTGTGACCCAGCGCACGGCGGAGATCGGACTACGCATGGCGCTGGGTGCGCAGAGGCGCGACGTGCTCTGGTCCATTCTTCGAGAGGCGGCGTGGTTTTTTGTCGTCGGCGTGCCCATCGGGCTGGGGCTTACGGCGATCGCTTCACGCTTTTTAGGCAGCCTGCTTTATGACGTCGCGCCCCTCGATCCGCGCATTCACGGGGGAACAGTTCTGGCCCTGCTTGCTGTGGGATTTCTCGCCGCGTACCTGCCCGCGCGCCGCGCTATGCGTGTCGATCCCATGGTTGCTCTGAGGTACGAATGATGGCTTTAGACGAATTACCGAATGTATTACTCGCGTCTTAGTGCGGAGTGACTGATGAATTGGTTCATACAAACGTTCTCGCGCCGCCGTCTTTACGACGATCTTTCCGACGAGATGCAACAACACCTCGAAGAAAAGATCGAGGAACTCGTTGCCAGCGGCATCTCGCGAAAGGAAGCCAGTGCCATGGCCCGCCGCGAATTCGGCAATGTAACTCTGATGGAAGAAGACAGCCGCCGAGTCTGGCAATGGCCCACCATCGAAAGCTTTTTCGCCGATGTTCGCTACGCCCTACGCATGCTAAGCAAGAGCCCCGGATTCACAGTCACCGCGATCGTTACTCTTGCTCTCGGTATCGGCGCAAACACCGCCATTTTTATGTTGCTTGATGCCATCCGCTTGCGCAGCCTGCCCGTGCAAGATCCTCAGGAACTCGCCGAGGTGCGGATTACGGACGCCGGGCACCAGGGCATGGGTCTCAATCAGCAATATGGAGAATTGACGCGGCCATTGTGGCAGGAAATCAGGGACCACCAGCAATCCTTTTCAGGCGTATTTGCCTGGAGCGTGAACCTAAGGTACGTGGGCCGGGGAAGCGAGATGCGCCACTTCCACGAGCTTCGCGTGAGCGGCGATTTCTTCCGCGTCTTGGGAGTTCGCCCCTTCCGCGGACGTTTGCTGATGCCCGAAGATGAGGGCGCGTGTCCCATGACCAGCGCCGTGGTCAGTTACCCCTATTGGCAGACCGAACTGGGCGGACGCGAGCTTTCCCCTGCCATCAAACTCGTCGTGGATAACGAACTTGTAGAAATCATCGGCGTTACGCCGCCAGGGTTCTATGGAATGGTGGTGGGCGAAAGCTTCGATATCGCGATTCCATATTGCCAGGGGAAGGATGAGCTAAGGCGGGACATCTTCGAAGTATCGGTGATGGGCCGTCTGAAGCCAGGCGTGACAATGCAACGCGCCTCGGCCGAAATGGATGCACTTAGCTCCGGCGTTTTCGAAGCCACCGTTCCACCCGGCCGCGACACGCACTGGACCGAAACTTACAAACACTTCCGGCTCGCAGCTTACCCTGCGTCAACAGGCGTCAGCTCGCTGCGGGACTATGACCGTTCGCTATTCCTGCTTCTGGGCATAGCGGGACTCGTGCTACTCATTGCGTGCACAAACCTCGCCAATCTCATGTTGGCCCGCGCGAGCGCCCGTCAGCGGGAAATGGCGGTTCGGCTGGCACTGGGGGCATCGCGCAGCCGTCTGTTGCGGCAGCTGTTCACGGAAAGTCTGCTGCTCGCAGCAATAGGTGCCGCCCTCGGTGTCGCTCTAGCGCAATCTTTGAGCCGGCTGCTGGTGTGGTCGTTTTCGACAGAGGGAGCCGAAGCAAATCTACAGATGGTGACGGATTGGCGTGTGCTCCTTTTTGCGGCTGGCGTCGCGGCCTTTACGTGCGTCGTTTTCGGAATTGCACCCGCGCTGCGCGCCACTCGCGCGGAGCCCATTTCTGCGATGAAGGCTGGTGGCCGTGGAACAACGGGAGGCCGCGAGCGTTTCTCGTTGCAGCAGCTTCTCGTCGTGACGCAAGTCTCCGTTTCCCTTGTGCTCCTCGTGGGCGCTCTCCTCTTTGTGCGCAGCTTTCGCAACCTGATGACCTTTGATCCCGGAATGCGCGAGAGCGGCATTACCGAGGCATTCCTGGGATTCTGGCAATCGAATCTGCCCAAGGAACGTTGGGCAGACTTCCAACGGGAATTGCTGGAAGAAGTGCGCTCCGTGCCGGGAGTTTTGAACGCCGCGACCACCACGAATGCACCGTTGCTTGGAAGCAGTTGGGAGCATGGCATTCGCATCGGATCCCAGGAAGGAAATTCCAAATTCACGTGGGTGAGTCCCGAGTACTTCGAAACGATGGGCATTCCGGTCATCCAGGGCCGCAGCCTTGCGCGGGAAGATACGGCATCATCGCAGCGAGTGGCATTGGTGAATGAAACGTTTGTTCGCCGCTATTTAAGAGGCGGCAACCCCATCGGGCAAACACTGCGTACCAGCCCCGAGCCGGATTACCCCGCCACCGTTTACGAAATTGTCGGCGTCATCCCCGATACGAAATACAACGACCTGCGCGGCCAGACCCCGCCTATGACCTTCGCACCGGCATCGCAATTCCCCGGCCAGGGTCCGTGGACTAGCGTAATGATTCGCTCAGATCTTGCTCCTGCGGCCGTCGCCGCAGCTGCGAAGCGGGTCATCGCCGTAAAACACCCCGATGTGGTCACCCAATTCGCTGATTTTCAGAGAGAGATTCGCGACGGCCTCGTCGAGGAGCGCCTCATGGCCGCGCTCTCAGGATTCTTCGGCCTCCTGGCGGTGCTTCTTGCCGTGGTTGGACTCTACGGCGTCATCTCCTACATCGTCGCCTTGCGCCGAAACGAAATCGGCATTCGCTTGGCGCTTGGCGCAAGCCGAGCGAATGTTGTTGGCATCATTATGCGCCAAACCCTCATGGTGCTTGCGCTTGGCGTCGGGGTTGGCGTCCTGCTGGCCCTCGCCGCTGCTCGAAGTGCTGGTTCTCTCCTTTTTGGGCTTCAACCCAACGATCCACTCACTTTCGCCGGCGCCTCCGCCCTATTGATAACCATCGCGTTGATTGCCAGTTTTTTGCCGGCCAGGCGAGCGTCTCGCGTCGACCCGATGATTGCACTGAGGTACGAATGATCGCTTTGGACAAATATTTGAATGTATTGCTCGCGTCTTAGCGTGGAGTGACTCATGAACTGGCTCAAACAATTGTTCTCGCGCCGCCGCCTCTACAACGATCTCTCCGACGAGATGCAGCAACACGTTGACGAAAAGATCGAAGAACTCGTCGCCACCGGCATTTCCAGAAAAGAAGCTACCGCTGCCGCTCGCCGTCAATTCGGGAATCTGAGCTTACTGGAAGAGGATAGCCGGGACGTATGGCGGTGGCTCTCGATCGAGAATCTTTTCGCGGATGTCCGCTATGGCCTGCGCATGCTGGGCCGCAATCCCGTGTTCACCGTCGTGGGCTTGTTGACGATCGCGATTGGTATCGGGGCTAACGCTGCGGTCTTCAGCGTCGTGAATAGCGTGTTGCTGAAGCCGCTGAGTTATCCCGAGTCCGAAGAACTGGTCGCGTTGCACCAAACTGCGCCGGGCGCGGCAGGGCTGGCCGATTTCGAGAACGGTCTGCTCCTGTCGCCCTCGATGTACTTCACCTATGCAGATCAAAATCGAACGTTTCGATCACTGGGCGTGTGGGACACCGGCACGGCGAATATCACGGGCCTGGCCGAGCCGGAACAAGTGCGCACGGTTGAAGTCAGCGACGGCACGCTAGAAACGCTCGCCGTTCCAGTCACAGTTGGCCGTTGGCTTGCGCACCCTGACCAAATTCCGCGCGGTCACGAAACCGTGATGCTGAGCTACGGATATTGGCAACGACATTTCGCGGGAGACCGCTCGGTGATTGGGCGAAACTTGACGGTCGATTCGCGGCCTCGGGAAATTGTCGGCGTAATGCCTCAAGGATTTCGATTCGTCGATACGGACTTCGATGTAATCGTGCCGCTGGCGTTCGACCGCGGCAAGCTAATCCTGGCAGGCTTTGGATATCACGGAATCGCGCGGCTCAAATCTGGCGTAACGATTGCGCGAGCCAACGCCGACATAACCCGAATGCTATCGATCTGGATGGACTCGTGGTCGAACGGCCCACACACGAATCCGCACGTTTACGAGACGTGGAAAATCACGCCGCTGATTCGTCCGCTAAAACAAGAAGTCATCGGCAACGTAAGCGAATTGCTCTGGGTGGTGATGGGGACGATTGGGTTGGTCATGCTGATCGCGTGCGCCAACGTCACGAATTTGTTGCTGGTGAGGGTGGAGTCGCGGCAGCAGGAACTGGCTGTGCGTGCGGCGCTAGGCGCGGGCTGGGGACGAATCGTGCGGGGGCTACTGGTGGAGAGCGTGATGCTGGGGCTAATGGGCGGAGTGGCCGGTATGGGCGTGGCTTACGCCGGGGTGAAATTTCTGGCGGATGTAGGTCCTGCGAATTTGCCGCGGTTGAGCGAGATTTCGATTGACGCGCGCACGTTGGCATTCGCGTTACTGCTTTCAGTGCTCTCTGGTCTGTTGTTCGGTTTGATCCCAGCGCTGAAATATGCGGGACCGCGGACTTCGCTGGAACTTCGGAACGCCGGGCGGACGGTAAGTGTTAGCCGTGAGAGGCACCGCGCGCGAAACGTACTTGTCGTTGGACAGGTGGCTATGGCGCTCGTTCTGCTGGTAAGTGCGGGCTTGATGATTCGCACATTCCAGGCGCTGCGAACGGTCGAGCCGGGATTCACGGATGCGCGGCATCTGCAGGTGATGCGAATTTCGATTCCGGGCTTGCTGATTCCCAATGCGGAACGCGTGACACGAACACAGAATGAGATTCTCGACAAGCTTTTAGCAATTCAGGGCGTGAAATCGGCCGGGTTTGCCAGCGAGATGCCGATGGAAGGATTCGACTCGGATTGGGACACAATCTTCGTGGAGGGCAAGACGTATCCGAAGGGCGAGATTCCGCCGCTGTATTTTTATAAACACGTTTCGCCTGGTTTCTTCGCAGCGGCAGGTACGCGAATCATCGCGGGCCGCGACCTGAGATGGGACGAGGTGTATGGGCTCAGGCCGGTGGTGATGGTCTCTGAGAATCTGGCTCGTGAAATGTGGAGCACGCCAGCTGACGCTATTGGAAAACGATTGCGCGAGGACCCGGGACTGCCTTGGCGTGAGGTGGTCGGCGTAATACAGGACGCGCGCGAAAGGGGCGTGCAGGAGAAGGCGCCGGAAATCGTGTACTGGCCGTCAATGGTGGAGAATCTTTTTGGAATGGGTCCGGCGCAGGCTATTCGAGAAGTGACGTTCGTCATTCGAAGCGATCGCGTGGGGACGGAGAGTTTTCTTAGCGAAGTTCGGCAAGCGGTGTGGTCGGTAAATTCGAATCTGCCGCTGGCGTCGGTGCGGACAATGCAGGAAGTGTATGACAAATCGGTCGCGCGCACTTCCTTCACGCTCGTGATGCTTGGAATCGCCGGAGCGATGGCGCTGGCGCTGGGGCTCATAGGCATCTACGGCGTGATCTCGTACACCGTGTCGCAACGCAAGCGCGAAATTGGAATTCGTTTGGCGCTTGGCGCGCAGAGCGGAGATGTCGTGGGCATGGTTCTCGGCCAAGGCGCAAAGCTGGCTCTGTTGGGTGTGTGCATTGGAGTGGCCTCCGCTCTCGCATTGTCGCGGCTGATGACGAGCCTGCTATTTGGCGTAACAGCCCACGATCCCCTGACGTTTGCCGCCGTCGTGGCGCTGCTGATCTTGGTTGCGCTTTTGGCCTGCTACATTCCGGCACGTCGCGCCATGAAGGTCGATCCGATAGTTGCGCTGCGCTACGAATGACCACTGTCAACAAATTCTCGAACCTGCTACGCCATTCTTGCGCCGGGTGATCTATGAATTGGTTGAAGCAAATATTCTCTCGCCGCCGCCTCTACAACGATCTCTCCGGTGAAATCCGCGAGCACCTCGAAGAAAAGATCGAGGAACTCGTCGCCAGCGGCATGTCCAGGAAAGAAGCAGCGCACGCTGCCCGCCGCCAGTTCGGGAATATCACTCTGATGGAAGAAGACAGCCGCGAGGTCTGGCGCTGGCCCTCAGTCGAGAGTTTCTTCGCCGATCTTCGCTACGCCTTCCGTATCTTGCGCAAGAGTGCAGGGTTTAACGCGACGGCGGTACTGATTCTCGCTTTGGGAATCGGCGCGAATGCGGGAGTTTTCAGCGTAATGCGTGCTGTGCTGCTTCGGCCGCTACCGTACAGAGAACCGGGACGATTGGCGATGCTGTGGGTTACGGATACGCGGTCGGTGCTCGGGGCGCTGTCGGACGGCAGCACGAGTTACCGCGATTTCGTTGAGTGGAAGCGTCAGGCGCATTCGTTTGAAGATTTGGCCGTGTTCTACAAGCGGGGCTGGTCGGTGCTCACGCTGACCGCGACAGATGAGCCCGAAAAGGTCCAAGGGGCGTTCGTGTCGGCGAACTTCTTCGCGCTTATGGGCATTCAGCCGCAATTGGGACGTTCGTTTACGGACGAGGATGTGCGGCGCCGGGAACGCCTCGTCATCCTTAGCCATGGACTTTGGCAATCCCGATTCGGGGGTTCCGTCGACGTTCTGGGACATGCCGTCCATATAAATGGTGAGCTTTGGCGCGTGGTGGGCGTGATGCCGGCGAAGTTCCGCTTTCCTTTTGTCGATGTGCAACTGTGGGCGCCTCTGACAACCAACCCGTTCGAGGCGCCCTCGGCCAGCGACCCGCTTAACCTGAATCGTCCTCAAGGTAATGCTAGATTTCAGGTCATCGCGAGGTTGAATGCGAAGGTTGCACTGGTGGACGCACAGGCCGAGATAGATACGATCGCGGCACGCATGTCGAGTGAGTACCCGGAGACTGACAAGACGTTAGGAGTGCGGGTGCGCCGGCTGGATGAATATGTCGCTGGAGAAATGCGCCGGCCACTGTTGTTGCTTTCCCTCTGCGTCTTGTTGGTTCTGCTAGTTGCCTGCACGAATCTCGCAACGCTTTTTTTGGCACGCGGCGTCGCGCGGGCGCGGGAATTTGCTATACGGGCAGCCATGGGAGCGAGTCGCTGGCGAGTCATTCGACAGTTGCTGACTGAGTCGGCATTGGTGGGGGTTATTGCGGGGGGCGCAGGAGTGCTGCTCGCAAGAGCTGCCATCAAGTTAATTATCGCGTTGCCGCCGTTCAATATTCCCCGGCTCGACGAGACTCACATCGATACCACGGCGCTGATATTCTGCTTTTTGCTGGCGCTGCTTTGCGGTCTGAGTTTTGGCCTTGCGCCAGCGCGGCAATTCTCCGCGTGCGACCCGCATGAGCTATTGAAGACGGGCCAGCAAAGTAGCGCAACCAGCACACTTCGAACGCAGGGATTGCTGGTCGGAGCCCAATTCGCGCTGTCCCTGGTCTTGCTGACAAGCGCCGGCCTGCTGATCCGCAGCTTTGTGGAGGTTCTTGAAATTGACCCCGGTTTCCAACCCGATCACATACTCACGATGCAGGCGCAGTTTGCCGATCCGGATGCGACTCCTCCGGCCCGCATGACGGAGTATTACCAGAGCGCATTGGAGCGACTGCGTCAAATTCCGGGCGTACAAGCAGCGGGCACGGTCGGGAATATATTCTTTCTGGAGGAAAACCGTAACCACGCGCTGCGGCAGGTGGAAGGACATGTTGCGGAGCAGGAGTCCAATTGGACACCCCTGGTCTGGACGCAAGTTAGTGGCGATTATTTTCGTGCCATGGCGATTCCACTCATGAAGGGCAGATTCTTCAGTCCGCAGGACGGTCCGGATTCGCCGCCGGTGGCCATCATCAACCAGACGCTCGCGAAACGGTATTGGCCCACAGAAAATCCAATTGGTAAGCGGCTAAGGGGATTCGACCCACGCGGCAGAAATGACGAATGGGTGACCGTGGTCGGGCTCGTGGCGGATATGCGGAGTCACGGTCTTGAGCGGGTGCCAATGGCAGAGATTTATGAGGTGCAGGCGCAAAGTGGAGAGGCCACTCCGAACCTGGTGGTGAGAACTTCGACCGATCCGATGCAGCTCGCGCAGACCATTCGGAGCACACTTCGTTCCGTTGACAAAGGAGTCGTCGTTTCCGGAATGATGACCATGCAGGATGTGTTGCGTGAGCAGACAGCGCCAAGACGTTTTCAAGCGTGGCTGATGGGAATGTTCTCAGGGCTTGCTTTGTTGCTCGCGGCGGTCGGCCTCTACGGCGTGATGCATTACTTTGTTTCGCAGCGCATCTCTGAGATTGGGGTACGAATGGCGTTTGGTGCGCGTCGCGAAGACATTGTTGCGTTACTGATGCGCCGAGCTGCTCGCTTCACTGGCGCGGGACTCGCGGCCGGCTTGGTGCTTGCGCTATGGGCGGGATTGCTGATCAAGAGGATGCTGTTCGGGGTGAGCAGCGCCGATCCAATGAGCTTTCTCGGAGCCCTGTTGCTAATGATTTTGGTCGCGATTGCTGCGACTTACTTTCCTGCCCGGCGCGCCATGCGTGTCGATCCCATCGTGGCACTTCGCTATGAGTGAGTGCTGGACGATCGTCTTCCAAGGTGAGAAATTATTCGCGTAGGAGCATTTATGCGGCCTGTGCGATTGTGGGGCGGCCTGGAATACCTGTTTGAAGATTTCCGAGTCGGCATGCGCATGTTGCGCAAGAATCCCGGCTTCGCCACGCTTGCTGTGCTCACCCTCGCCATCGGCATTGGCGCTAATACCGCGATTTTCGGTCTCGCGAACGCCGCTTTTTTCCGTCCGCTTCCCTACCCGAATGCCGACCGGCTCGCCTTTCTCTGGGAGAACAATCAACGCACGGGAGAAACCGAAGGGCTGGTTTCCTATCCAAATTACGCGGACTGGCGCTCGCAAAGCCACATCTTTGCCGACATGGCCTTTTTCATGAGCGGCAAATCCATCCTTTCTGGCAGTGGCGACCCGGAGCGAACACCCGTCGCCCTAGTTTCGACAAATCTCTTTTCGGTGCTCGGCGTAAATCCTGTGATCGGCCGCAGCTTTTCTTCCGATGAACAGATTCCCGGGCATGCAAATGTTTCGATCATCAGCTACCACTTGTGGCGCACAAGATTTGGCGGCGATTCGCAAGTGCTCGGGCGCAGCGTCTCTGCCGGTGGAAACACCATCATCGGCGTGATGCCGCCGGGGTTTTCTTTTCCAGACGAAGCAGAATTATGGACGCCGCGTGAGGTCGGCGACTTTTTCAAAACGAAAGCGCGGCAATACCCGAACCAGCATGTCATCGGCCGCCTGAATCCGGGTGTGACGTGGGCGCAAGCGCAAACGGAACTGGATACCATCGCGGGGCGTCTCGCATCGGAATATCCATCCATCGACGGCGGCGTCGGCGTGCGCGTCGTGCCGCTGCGCGAACAGCTATCCCAGAAAGTCCGCCAGGGATTGCTGGTGCTTTGGGGCGCAATCGCCGGGGTGCTCCTCATCTCGTGTCTGAACGCGGCGAATCTCATCCTGGCTCGCGCTGCTGGCCGCGAAAAAGAAATCTCCGTTCGATACTCGCTGGGAGCGACACGCGGCAGAATCATCAAGCAGTTTCTATGCGAAAGCTTCTTGCTTGCTAGCGTCGCCGCCGCCGCGGGCATTCTTCTTGCCGTTTGGATTTTGAATTTGGTTTCCAAACTCAATCCCGATCTCGCTAAGCTCAACGGCTCAGTTCTTGACGCTCGCGTGTTGGGGTACACCGCCACCATCGCCGCATTCACCTCGATTATTTGCGGATTACTTCCCGCGCTTTCCGCGCCACGAGTGGATTTGAATCGCGCGCTGCGCGAAACCAATTCCGGCCATTCCGCGCCGCGTGCAAACGCGCTCCGCAAGTTGTTTATCATCGCGCAAGTTTCGCTCGCGTTCGTTCTCCTCGTCGGCTCGGGCTTGCTTGTGCGCAGCCTGTGGCGGATTTTCGCGGTTGGCTCCGGCTTCGACGCGGACCATGTGCTCACTCTTCACGTCTACTGGCCCGGCGCTCCCGCGGACGCCCGCGACGAGAAAAAGAGAAATTCTCTGTACGGCGAGATGATGAGCCGCTTGCGCGGTTTGCCCGGTGTCACCTCCGTTGGCGCAACGTCGAATGTCCTTTTCCCGAGCGAAATGTATAAGGTTCCTTTCGTCATCGAAGGGCAACCCGCGGATCCTCCTGGACAGCGCCCATTGCTTCCAAACGGTGAAGCGACTCCCAGCTACTTCCAAACGATGGGCATTCCACTCCTGCGGGGCCGCGTTTTTGCGGCGGCGGATACAATTGAGAATGCGCCGTCCAATATCATCGTCAATGAAACGATGGCGAATCGTTTTTGGCCGAACGAAGATCCCCTTGGCAAACGTCTGAAATTTGACGATCCCAATTTCAAGAGCCCATGGTTTACCGTCGTCGGCGTTGTGGGTGACGTGCGGCAAGAGGGACTCGAGCAACCGGCCGGCCTCATGTCGTACGTGGCGTCCGATGGCGAGTGGGTCGACGATCTGGTGATTCACAGCAAAAACGATCCGCGCACCCTTGTCCCTGCCGTGCGCGAGCAGGTTCGTTCCGTCGACTCGAATCTTGCGATTGATCACGTCGGCGTCGTAAGTGATCTCCTCTCGCTGCGCGAGTCGCAAAGAAAATTCAACGCTCTCTTGCTTGGCGCGCTCGCAACCGTGGCTCTGCTGCTCGCGGCCGTTGGAATTTACGGCACCGTGTCCTACTGGGTGAAGCAGCGCACGCCAGAAATCGGAATTCGCATGGCCCTTGGAGCGGATGAGAAAAACATTTTCCGGCTCATCCTCACACGCGGCATGCTGTTCATTCTCGCCGGACTGGCTCTCGGAATTGCCGGGGCGCTTGCGGCGACTCGGCTTATCGCCAGCCTGCTCTTCGGCGTTACGCCATCCGATCCCGCGACATTCGCGGCCATCGCCGCTCTCTTGACGCTCGTCGCCTTGGTGGCGTGCTGGGTTCCGGCGCGGCGAGCGATGCGTGTCGATCCGATCATCGCGCTTCGCTATGAGTAATCTATCGAACGCTTCTTCAATTCAATGCCGCTTTGAGAATCGGATTGCCCCGACGCCGCTTACTACTGCGGCGGTTTCTTCTTGAAAAGACCGCCGAGACTTTTTACAGCATCGGCGGGGGCTTTGGCGGCGTCTTTTCCTGCGCCGGAGCCGAGCCCGGAGCCTAGTCCAGCGGCGCAGCCTAACTGCGATTTGAGCATGCCGGCGGCTAGTCCGCCAACGTCCGGGATGAATTTGGGATCGGCGGTTGTGCCTTGAATCAGGAAGGGGACGGTTGTTCCGGTCTTACAGCCGCTTCCGCCGCCGGTCGCTTTGCCGAGAAGCCCGCTGGCGTCCGAAACCGGGCTTCCTACGTCGCCGAGCGTACTTGTGAGCATGGCCGCCATTTTGAAATCAAGATTGTTTTTCGAGTCGACAGTGCCTGCACCGGAAAGATTGCCAACCGAAGGAACAATAGCGACGAAATTCTCTGCCTTGAGACCATCAGGAGCCATGCGCAGATTGGTGGTGAGCTTTTGAATGTCAAGGTCCTTGCCGCTCTTGATGCCCGCGAGCGAGGCAATGGAACTCATCTTCGAGCCCAGATCAAAGCCCGCAAGCTTTCCGTTGAAAAGTCCGACGTCGCCGGTCGTAATTAATTTGCTCAAAGGGCCCGCAAGATTCAGATTCGCGTTGAGCGTGCCCGCCTGAAGTGAAGTTCCCTTTGGAAGAATGATGCCGAGCGCGGGGAGAAAAGCTTCGAGATCTTTCGCAGGCATATCCTTGGCGTCGAGTTTGATGTGTACGACCGTGGCTTCCCCGCCGGTCTCATAGGTGCCGTTGAGATGCGCGGCGGCGCTGCCGATCTTGAGAGTCGATGGCTCAAGGACTCCAGCGCTTTTGCGCAGATTGTATTTCGTATTGAAATCGATGGTGACGGGAACGCCTGCGGCGGAGCCCCCGGCAATGAAAAGAGCCTTCGAGATTTTGACGTTGCCTTTGCTTTCTGCTTCCCCATTTTGTGAGGAGAGGTCGGCGCTGAGATCGAGAAGGCCGCCGAGACCCGCACTCGAATCGACAAAGCCGGTGGACGCGAGATCCAAACCGGTTATTTCGAGCTTGGCATCGATGGGAGTGAGTGCAGCGTCCTCCTGGTCGATAGGTCCGGCCTTTCCGTCGAGCTTGAACTTTCCGCCGTTAGGAAGGTCGGCGGTAACCGTGACGGGAAACTTGGATGTCATGGAAAAGTCGGAAGCTGCAACGTTGACGTGATCGTAGGCGCTGCGCTTTTGGCTGGCCGTGGAACCGACCGTGATGCGCCCATCCTTGAGCGAGAATTTCTGGACGGACAGATCGGCGGGAGAGGTTGATGCCTTCGTTTGTTGAGACTTGGCCGCGGCGCCCCCGAGCGTGGAATAGTTCCACTGGCCCGCGGGATTGTGAAGAAGATTGACATCGGGGTTCTCGATGGAGATGCCAGTGATGTTGAGGGTCTTGCTGAAGATGAGCGGCACGATCTCGACTCCAACTTTGAATGATTTCGCGGTGAGGAATGGCGATGTGCTGAATTTGGGATCGTCGCCGATAGAAATGCTTTCCGCGGAAAGCGAGCCGCTGAGGAGTGAAAGACTTAGATTGCCGAGCTCCACCTTACGGCCAAGCGCCTGGGAAGCTTTTTCTTCGATGGTTGGGCGGAATTTGTCGACGGGAATCAAAAAGGGAGCGACAACGACGATAAGGATCAAAACGACGACTACGACGGCAACGATACGAAGGGTGCGTTTCATGACAGTCTCCAATTCGGCAGGGCTGGGTGACGGAGTGGCAATGATGATAGCACGGGGACCGGCCTCGTGACCGGTGACTGATGAGTCGTGGAAGAGTTGGAAACTTCGCAGCCGAGAGGGTCGCTTGGTTCGGTTCGATAGGTAAGCAGCGATAAGTACAAGGAGAAAAAATCTGTAATCCTTTTTGCCTGGGCCGTGGCATCCGGTTGTTTTTGCAAAGAGCGGAGAACACTTTGATTGCAAAGAGTTTATCGGAACATTTCTTTTAGTTATCCGATACCACGTTTTGCTCATCTAAGTGTATGAGAGGCCAAAGGCGATGAAAACGCTGAGGAGATTTAAGAATAGGAACATTTTGGGACAGGCCAAAAGGTTGTCAAGACTTCGGTTGGGCAAGGTGGTTTTGGCTTCCCTGTTGTCGTTGGGTCTGCTGTTCGCAACTCTGCCTCAGAACCTGACGGCCCATCAGGACACGCAAGCCCCACCGCAGTCACAGGATCAAGTCCCGCCGCAGGATGGTCAGGCCGCGCCCTACGCGCAGCAAACTCCCGAGCAGTTGCAGCAGTTGGTAGCGCCCATTGCGCTCTATCCGGACTCGCTTGTGGCGCAGATTCTGGCGGCGTCCACGTTTCCCGAGCAAGTCGTCGAGGCCGACAGATGGGTCCAAGCGCATCCTGATTTGAAAGGTGAAGCTTTGGGTCAAGCAGTGGATCAAGAACCTTGGGATCCAAGCGTCAAAGCTCTGGCTGCATTTCCTTCCGTCCTTGGAAATATGGACAAGAATCTGTCGTGGACTTCTTCTTTGGGGGACGCCTACTACAATCAACAACAGGATGTGATGGATGCAGTACAGGTAATGCGCCAACGGGCCGAAGCAGCCGGGAATCTGAAGAGCACGCCGCAGCAAACTGTAACGACACAAGGCTCGACGGTAGTCATCGAGCCTGCCGAGCCGGATGTAGTTTATGTCCCCGCATATGATCCGTGGCTGGTGTACGGCGGCCCGATAGTGGCCTGGCCGGGTTGGTATCCGTACCCGGGAATTTGGTATGAAGGCCCGTACCTCTCGTTCGGAGTTGGTTTCGGAATCGGCTTCTTCGGAGGCTTCGGATGGGGTTGGGGCCATTGGGGATTTGATTGGCATCACCGGTACGCAGTTTATGACCACGACCGGTACTACTCCCGGAGCCGCACGTTTTATAACCGGAACAACTTCTACGGCGGCCGCGGTGAGCGAGGCAGAGGCTTCGACCGGCCCGGTGGAGGAGCCAGACCTTTCAACGGCGACCGCCAGGCTGCTCGAGGGTATGCCGAACCCCACGGCCAGAGCGGCGTCCGCTCAGGAGCCTTCAGCGGCTACAACCGCGGCGGAGAGACCAGGAGCTTTTCCTCACGTGGAAGCTCCAGTTTCGGAGGCGGCGGAGGTTTCCACGGAGGAGGCGGCGGTGGCGGCAGGCGTCATTGATCGCAGGTTCTTAGTGTTTCTACTAGCTCGTGAAATTCACAAATGGAGAAAGGTCACATGCGGCGGACGAAGCTGAACTTTGACAAATTGGATTGGGCCAATCTTTCTAAAATGGCCGCAATTGCCCTCCTTTTGGCGGGGGGCTTTCCCGCGCGTTCCTTGGCACAGCAACGAGGGCAGAAGACATTCTCATCGGCGGAAGATGCGAGCAAGGCCTTCGTCACGGCAGCGCAGAACAACGACGAAAAAGCATTGCTCGAAATCCTCGGGGCGGACGGAAAGCAAATCGTGTCCTCGGGAGACGATACCGAGGACGCCGAGAACCGCGCCAACTTTGTGAGGAAATACCAGGAAATGCACCGTCTGGTGAAAGAACCGGATGGAAACACTATCCTATATATAGGAGCTGAGAATTGGCCCACGCCCATACCGCTCGTGAATAAGGGCAGCTCCTGGTATTTCGACACCGACGCAGGCAAGAAAGAAATTCTGTACCGGCAGGTTGGCCGGAACGAAATGTCGACCATTCGCGTTTGCCAGGAGCTCGTGGCAGCGCAAAAGGAATACTACTCCACACAGCATAACGAGTACGCCCGCCAAATCTTCAGTGATGAAGGGCAGCAGAATGGACTCTATTGGAAAGTTGCTGATGGCGGACCCCAAAGCCCCATCGGGCCGCTGGTGGCCTCGGCCGTCGCCGAGGGCTATACCAAAGGTCAAAACGGCCCTCCGACCCCTTATCGCGGCTACTACTACCACATACTGACGCGTCAGGGGAAAAACGCCCCAGGCGGTGCGAAAAGTTACCTCGTGAACGGCAAAATGACCGAGGGCTTCGCTTTCGTGGCCTATCCAGCGGAATACCGCTCGTCCGGCGTGATGACCTTCCTCGTTGGCACGGATGGAGTCGTTTATCAGAAGGATCTGGGCAAGAAGACTGAGGTTCTCGCCAAAGCAATCAAGGAATATAACCCCGATTCCACTTGGCAAAAAGCCGAGGAGCAGCCGGAAGAGGCTGTCGGCGAGCAGAAGACCAGTAATTAATTGGAATTGCGTCACTGCTGCGCTCTTCGTCCAATCTCATTCGGTGAAACCTGGAGCGCCGATATCCGGGCGCGCGAAGAAGCGCCGTCGAACGCGGAACAAAAAAATTGTAGTAAGTGGTTTGGAGGCAAGCATCAGAAGACGCGTGATAAGATTGCCGCGATGAAGCAACGAGCCCAGGTTTTGCTCGCAGCGGCAGCGGTCCTATTCATGAGCCGCGCCACATTGGCGCAGGAAAAGCCGGAGCCCCCGAACTTGCCTGACGCTCCGGCGCCCAAGCAAGTGCCAGCCGTTTCCACTCAAAAACCGCAAGAAAAAAATGGGGGGCAAGGCCCGTTCGAATTGATTGCAAGGCGATCGTGGTTCTATCCAGACTTGGCAAGAACATCGGGGCCGCTGACCGCGGGCGAGAAATTCAAGCTATTTCTGGATACCAGCTTGTCTCCCCCGCAGATTTTGACCTCCGCGGCCGCGGCCGGAATCAGTGAAGCTCGCCGAACACTCGCCGGATACGGACAGGGCGGCGAGGGCTTTGGAAAACGATTTGGCTCTTCGATGGCCAGCGATGCCTCGAGCCATTTTTTTGGCACGTTTTTGCTTCCCGCAGTGCTGCGGGAAGACCCGCGATATTTTGTGCGAGGCAACGGCGGATGGAAGGCGCGAGTCGGGCACGCCTTGCTTCGCACGGTGGTCATTCGAACGGACACGGGAGCTAATAAGTTCAATATCCCCGGAACAGCGGGGCCGCTGCTCGCCGAGGGACTGGCGAACACCTATCTTCCGGACTCGGAACGGACGGCTGGGAAAACCTTCGAGCGCTTTGGCATTCGAATCGGATTTAGCGCGGCGAACAATCTTCTAAGGGAATACTGGCCGAGCATTGTCAAGGGCCTCCGCATCGACAAGGTAGCCCCCGGGTTGCAGTCCGATCCGGCGCCGAGAGCGCGTCCGGGCGCCCCGCCCAATTGATTCGCGGTGACGCCGAGGCAAAGGGCTGCGCCACAGCGGGCTGGGAACGTATTACAATGTGGAAGAGCGGGGCTGTAGCTCAGATGGATAGAGCAACGGTTTCCTAAACCGTTTGTCGGGAGTTCGAATCTCCCCAGCCCCACCAGGTTTTCCTCGATTTCAAAAACCACAAACAATTTGCGCGAACATTCGAATATGTGTCCCGCGTCACAGAGAAAGTGGGAGAATGCTGGCAGTAAAACTACGCAGTCGTGTGATTCGAAGAGCCGAATGCCGGGCGAGTGGTAAAGGGGCGAGACGTGGCGAGAGGTTGGAATGAATGAAGCGCTGAACGTCCATAGGCTGCACTTCGCGTTCACAATCACTTTCCATTACATATTCCCGCAATTAACGATGGGGCTGGCGCTGCTGCTCGTCTATTTGAAAACGAAAGCGCTGCGGACTGGCGACGAGCACTACAACCGCGCAGCGCGGTTCTGGGCGCGCATCTTCGCCATCAATTTCGCTCTTGGCGTGGTGACCGGCATCCCGATGGAGTTTCAGTTCGGCACGAACTGGGCGGCGTTTTCGAAAACGGCGGGAGGCGTGATTGGACAGACTCTGGCGATGGAAGGAGTGTTTTCTTTTTTCCTGGAGTCGAGCTTTCTGGGATTGTTTTTGTTCGGCGAAAAGAAGCTAGGCCGCATAGGACATTGGTGTGCGGCGTTTCTGGTTTGGCTCGGATCATGGCTCTCGGGATTTTTCATCGTGGCGACCGACGCGTGGATGCAACATCCCGTGGCTTACCGGTTTATGAAGAGTGGCGAGATAGAGCTGGCGAGTTTTTGGGGATTGCTGCTGAACAAATGGGCGCTTTGGCAATACGCGCACACGATGGTAGGCGCGGTCCAGACCGGTTGCTTCGTGATGGCCGCGGTCGGCGCGTTTTATTTGCTGACAAGCCGGCATGAACCGTATGGACGGACATTCGTAAAAGGCGGCGTTTTGGTGGGTGCGGTTGCGGCACTCTTACAACTTATGCCCACCGGCGACGCGCAGGGGAAAATGATCTCCGAAAATCAGCCGGTCACGCTGGCGGCGATGGAGGGATTGTTCGAAACGGAGCAGGGCGCGCCGCTGGCGATTCTCGGGCAGCCAGACATGAAAAACCGCAAGCTCGACAATCCATTGGTGATCCCCAAGATGCTGAGTTTCCTCACTTATCAAAATTGGAGCGCAAACGTTCGTGGGCTTACAGCTTTTCCGCAGGATGAGTGGCCCGACCAGATTCCGCTTTTGTACTTCAGCTATCACCTCATGGTGGGGCTGGGAACGATCTTCATTGCCGTGATGGTGGTGGCGGCATTTTTGCTGTGGCGCGGAAAGCTTTATGAATCGCGATGGATGCTTTGGATTTTGATGGTCAGCGTGCCCCTGCCGTACATCGCGAACACCGCGGGATGGATGACGGCGGAGCTGGGCCGCCAGCCTTGGCTGATTTATGGATTGATGCGCACAGCGCAAGGAGTTTCGCCGCGCGTAGGTGCGGGCAACGCGTGGTTCACCTTGATTGGATTTATGGGGATGTACACGGTGCTGGGGATTTTGTGGTTGTTCTTGATTTACCGCGAGATTGAAGAAGGGCCTGGTCCGGACGAAGCAGACTCGCGAATAGACGCGCGAATCTCGGTCGCAGCGAATTGAGACTGAAGAGGACAAGATGGGAACAATCTGGTTCTGCCTCGTTGCCATCATGATCGCGGTGTATGTGTTGCTTGATGGCTTTGATTTGGGCGCAGGCGCGATTCATCTGCTCGTTGCAAAAACAGACGATGAGCGGCGGCAGGTTCTGGCGAGCATCGGACCGGTGTGGGATGGAAATGAAGTGTGGCTGATTGCGGCAGGAGGGACGCTGTATTTTGCGTTTCCTGTATTGTACGCGAGCGGGTTCAGCGGATTTTATTTGCCGTTGATGATGGTGCTCTGGCTGCTGATTTTGCGGGGCAGCTCGATCGAATTTCGCAATCACGTAAGGAGCGCGGTGTGGGATCCCTTCTGGGATTTTTTGTTCTGTACTTCGAGCTTGTTGCTGGCGTTGTTTTTTGGAGCTGCTCTGGCAAATGTTGTGCGTGGAGTGCCGCTCGATGCCAGCGGTTATTTTTTCGAGCCGTTGTGGACAAATTTCCGGCTAGGGGACGAGACGGGCATTCTGGACTGGTACACGATTTTAGTCGGCGTGCTGGCGATGCTCGCGCTGGTCATGCACGGAGCGCTGTGGGTCCAATTAAAAACGAGCGGCGCGGTTAACGATCGCGCGAAAAAAATTGCAGGACACGTTTGGTGGGGCGTCGTCGCGCTCACGGCGATCGTCACTGCCGTGACCTTTCAGGTGCAGCCGCAGATAAAAGAGAATTTTGTCACTTGGCCTTTAGGGTTTGTATTACCGCTGCTTGCCGTGGCTGGGCTTGCAGGCGTGGTGTTTGAATTGAGGAAGCACGACGAGCGTAAGGCGTTTTTCGCTTCGTGCGCGTTCCTGCTCGGGATGCTGACGAGCGTCGTGTTCGGCGTTTACCCCATGGTGCTGCCCGCACGCAACCCGATCTATTCGCTGACAGTCGAAGGGGCGAAAGCCGGGGCGTATGGCTTAAAAGTCGGATTCATTTGGTGGATTGTCGGGATGATCCTCGCCGCGGGTTATTTCACGTTCGTATACCGCTCATTCGCAGGGAAAGTGGGAGTCGATGGTGATTCGAACGGGCATGGGTATTAGGGCATCCAAACCGCGAGAAAAAGCAGAATAACACCAAATGAAGTGCGAGTTGACGGCTGGAGAGCGACAGGGTAGCGTGAGTAAATAAGGATGAACGAAACGATTCCAGTTAGGAACCGTCCGGCGAACGCGAGCGCGCTTGCCCTCGTGATTGTACTGGCTCTACTGGTTGCGCCGGTATGCGCACCTCTTTGTGCCGCGAGCGCCTGTTCTTCGAGCGGAGGGCGCCAGGGGCAGTGTCACGACATGGCAGGCATGGGAAGTTACGGCGGTGCGCAGCTTGTTGCCGCCAGCAAAGCTTGTGGGGCTGCTGATTTTTCCGCGGTGCTCGTCAAATCGGAGCAACAGTCATCGCTTTCGCGGGAAGTACAGAGCGATACCGCGCCAACGGTTTTCGGTGGCTCGTTCGAGCATGGTCTTGCGAGTTTGGATGAAAGTCCAGGACGTTGGGACGTGCATCGAGTTCCATTAGAATCGGGAGACCTCCTGCTGCCGACCACGATTCTCCGCATCTGAAGTTCTCTTCGGAATCCATCCAGCAAACGAAGTCGCTTCGGCTAAAGCCGTGAGTTTCGCCCTTTTGTGGTGCCACTGTTAATCCGCTGCGAAGGCGACGGGATCCGCTAGTCCACCTTATCTAACAGCTAGAAGAGCAATTCCGGGAGGGAAGAATGAGCGGAACGAGAAGAAGATTTTTCCAGGACGCGGCCTTTTTTGGCGCGGGATTTTTGGGATTGGCGGAGGCTCTGCGGGGCGACGCACAAGTCAGCGACCCGCAAGCGGCGCGCGCGATCGAACAAGGCCGGCACCATAGTCCGTATAGCAATCATAAGAAGAAGGACGCTGCGCCTGCGCCACTGGGTCCCGATCCATATTTGCGCATGATCACGCCAGACTTGGCCGACTTGCCGCATGAAATGGATGGCGGCGTAAAAGTTTTCAAGCTGGTGGCGGAGCCGGTGAAACGACAAATCGCCCCATTCAAGACCATCGACGCGTGGGGTTACAACGGCATCTGCCCGGGCCCGACGATTCAAGTCCAACAGGGCGAACGCGTACGCATTGTTTTCGAAAATAGATTGCCGGAATCCACTTCCATTCACTGGCATGGCCTCGAAGTGCCCATCGAGCAAGACGGCGTTCCGTGGATCAGCCAGAAACCGATCGCGCCGGGAGAAAAATACACTTACGAATTCACCGTGCATCAGGAGGGCACGTTCTTTTACCACTCGCACGGCGCGATGCAGGAAATGATGGGCATGATCGGATTTTTCGTGGCCCATCCCGAAAAAAGCTACAAACCGCGCGCCGATCATGATTTTGGAGTCATCTTGCAGGAGTGGGCCGTTCTCCCCAACAACACCGTCCCTAACACGGCGGCGATGGAATTCAACTGGCTAACTTTTAACGGAGCGTCCGCCCCAGCGATTACTCCGATGATCGCGCGGCTCGGGAGCCGCGTGCGCCTGCGCATCATCAATATGGGCATGGACCACCACCCGATTCATCTTCACGGCAATCAATTTGTCCTGACAGGAACGGAAGGAGGCCGCGCTCCAGAATCGACGTGGTATCCGATGAATACCGTGCTCGTCGGCGTGGCGCAAGCGCGCGTCGTCGAGTTCGAAGCAAAGTATCCCGGCGCGTGGATGGTGCACTGCCATTTGCCACACCACATGATGAACAACATGATGGACCTTCTGCGAGATCGTGCCATTGAGACGGCGAACACAACCGATGCGAAGGCGCTCAGCCAGATGGAAACCCTGGCAAAAAGCGTGCCGTTCGAACACGTCCATCACTCTCCGATCGCGGAAAATGCCAACAGCGTGCCGGGCTTCCCACAGGATGCGTTCATGGAAATGGGAATGGATGACGCGGTAGCAAAACCTGAGACGCACGGTCTGCCCCCAAATTGGAGCGCCGGAATGATGGGCATGATGACACTGATCCGCGTGCTGCCCGATCGCGAATACGAAGAGATGATGCACCGAATAAAAAACACCGGCACCGCAGAGCAAAAGGAGCACTCCCATGGCTCGTAAGAAAAACCTCTCATTCCGCCTCCCCTTCTCTGCGACCTCAGTGTTGAAATCCCCGTCAGCCGGATCGCGCTCGCAAATGCGAAAGAAAGCTTTGGCACTCGCCACAATATTTCTCTGGTCGGCGATTCTGGTGATTGCAGCCCGTGCGCAGGAAAAGCCTCCGCAACAGGATGCGAAGATGCCGGAAATGACCATGCCGGAACAAACGCATCACCACCACGGCGACATTCCTCTAGTCGCGCCGGTATATCCGCGAATGGGCCGCGCGCAAGAGAACGCACGCACACAACTCGTCACGCTCGAACAAGTGGAAAAAATGGCGACTGAAACGAATCCAACGTTGCGCCAAGCGGAAGCCGAAATCCGTGCGGCGAAAGCGCGCCAGCAGCAGGTGGGGCTCTACCCGAATCCTTCCGTCGGCTATACCGGTGACGAGATCCGAGGCGGATCGGTCGGCGGTGGCAAGCAAGGATTTTTTGTGCAGCAGACAATTGTTACGGGCGGAAAACTAGGAAAGAGCCGCGAGGTTTTTGGAAGGGAGGCCAAACTGGCGGAAATCGAGGCCCAGGAGCAGCGCACGCGCGTCACAACCGCGGTGGAGATGGCGTTTCTGCGCGTACTTGCGGCTCAAGAATGGCTGGACGCGCGGCGGGATTTGGCGAAGATTGCAGGAGACAGCGCGCAATCCCAAAGAGAATTGATGAACACCGGGCAAGCTGACGAATCCGAAGTGCTGGAAGCAGAAGTAGAATCGCAACGCATGCGCATGGCCGTGCGAATGCAAGAGAACACGCTTCGCGAAGAATGGCGTTCGCTCGCGGCTGTAGTTGGACAACCCACTCTGCCGCTCGCGACGGTGGCAGGCAATCTGGAGAGTGGCTGGCCCGAACTGAACGAAGAAGAGGCTGTCGAAACCATCGCAAAACTTAGCCCTGCCGTACAGATCGCCGAAACTGCCTCAGGACGCGCGCAAGCAGCGCTCTCACGGGCTCAGCGCGAACCTATTCCGAATATCCAACTCCGAGCCGGAATGGAATATAACCACGAAACTTTGGGAAGCGTGCCGTGGGCCAAAGGTTGGGAAGGAATCGCGGAAGCCAGTGTGGAGATCCCTCTGTTCAACCACAATCAAGGCAACGTCGGCGCCGCGCGCGCTGATCTGGAGCGTTCGGAGCAGGAGAAGACGCGCGTGGCGCTGACTCTGCGTGAACGCGCCGCCACAGTAGTCGATGAATACGCAAACGCGAAGTTAATGGCGGTGGAGTATCGCGACGAAATTCTGCCGCACGCAAAGAAGGCATACACCCTGTTGGTGGACAAGTATGGGCGAATGCTGGCCTCCTACCCCCGCGTGCTGGAAGCGCAACGTAAACTCTACGAGTTGCAGATCGAATATATAGCCGCGCTGGAAGGCGTGTGGACCAACGGCTTGGCCCTGCAAGGTTATTTGCTGACAGACGGCCTGGAAGCCCCCGCGCGGCCCGGCGAAGTCGACCGGCCCATCCGCGAGACTAACGTCCCGATGCCGGAGCGCAGTATGTCCCCCGGCGAAGCCATGCCGCGACCCTAACCATAGACGGCACTCAAAGGCGAGCTTAGTGCCTGGAAAAGCAGCACTTAGGCTCGGCGAAGGGCGCCAATCGCCCCGGAGTGCTCTGGGCGCATGCCACGTGTCGAGTGCGAAACACTGGTACCCCAGTAGCGTTGACCAACCTAAAAATTAGTGGGTACTGTGCATGATAGGGCGCCCGGGTGTCAGCGGACGTGTTTCTCAAGTTTTAGCAACCGCGGATGGACCCACTTTGCCGCGGTTCAATCGGCTTGGACGGGTCCTTGCGGCACTTAACTCAGTTTTTTAGGGTAGAGGTTCGTATTTAACCAACTGGTTTGGCAGCACGGACCAACTTACAGCTCGCGATGAATGTGGTGGATGGAAAGTCGGACGGAGCGATGACAACAGTCTTGAAAGCCGGACGCTACGAGATTACTGGCGAGCTGGGCCGTGGCGCTATGGGTGTGGTTTATAAGGCGACGGACCCGGTAATTGGGCGGACCGTCGCGGTAAAAACCATCAAATTGAGCGAAGAAGGCACGGGCCTTTCGCGCCCCGAGTTGCTGACGCGGTTCCAGACTGAAGCGCGCGCGGCTGGTTTGCTGACCCACCCGAACATTGTGGTCGTCTTTGACGCGGGCGAAGAAGACGGCCTGTACTACATCACCATGGAGCTGGTGGAAGGCAAGAGTTTGCAGGCGCATCTCGATGGCGGAATAGCCTTCGCGCTGCCGCGCGTGCTGCGCATCATGGAGCAGACGTGCAGCGCGCTGCAGTTTGCGCACGAGCGAAACGTCGTGCACCGCGACATCAAGCCGGCGAACATCATGCTGACCGCTGACGACACGGTGAAGGTCACCGACTTCGGCACGGCGAAAATTTTGCAGTTCGGCACCATGCAGCAGACCGCCCACGTGATGGGCACACCGAGCTACATGTCGCCGGAACAGGTGAAGGGCCGGGCGGTCGATGGCCGCAGCGACATTTTCTCGCTGGGGGTTCTGCTCTACGAAATGGTGACGGGCGAAAAGCCTTTTCCGGGCCAGAACATCACGACGGTCATCTACAAAATTGTGAACGAAGAGCCAGTCCCGCCGCGGCAGATTAACCCGACGATTCATCCTGGTATAAACGCAGTGGTGATGAAGTCGCTGGCCAAGGAGCCGGAAGCGCGCTACCAGAGCTGCCGCGAAATGCTCGAGGATTTGCGGAATTACCGCACCATCGCGCCAGGCGGAAGTCCGGATAAGACTATGGTGGCGGGAGGGCCGGGGGCCCTTGGCGGGCCGAACGCGACGCTGCCACTCGGTGGAACAGGAGTTGGCGCGCCGGGCGGCCGCAGCTTCCAACCAGAAGATCCGATGACCGTGGCAACCACGCGGTCACTAAATGCGCGAGCTTCCAGTCCTACACAGACGCCCGCGGTGCGCCGCACCGGGCCCATTGCACCGATCGTAGAGCAACCGAAAAAGAAGAGCGTGATCGGGAGTATTTTCATTGCCTTGCTGTTGCTTGGCGTAATCGCCTACGGAGTGCAAAAGCTGCGGCCGGTGTTTGAAGACGCTCGCAAAATCAACGCCGCGCAGAAACACACCGAGAACGATGCTGCGGCAGCATCGACGCCTGCAGATGGCGCGACAAACAATCCTTCCGGAAGTCCCACTGGAACGGAAGCGCCGGCGGCAGCGAACCCCGACGCGGCGGCGGAAAAGAAGACGGCAGAGCCTCCCGTAGAAAAGCCCACGCCAAAGAAGATTGAGCCTGTAGTGAGCGCGCAGGCTGCTGAATATAAAGGGCGAATCGAAGAAGCCATCTTGGAGAAGGGCCTGAAGGGACGGGCCAGGGTCCAAGCCATTGGAAATACACTGGTTCTGTCAGGCAAACTGCATCCCTCGGAACACGGGGCGCTGCTGAAGTTTTTGCGCGATGCTCCGCCCAGCGTGCGTGTGGTGGATCATATCGAGTATGAAGACGCGGCAGTGGCTGAGAATGGCCATGATGTGGACGGGGGACATCCAGTTCCAACAGGGGGACGCGGGGCGATCCACGTGGTCACGGATCTGGTGGAGCCACGGCAGTTCTGCGCGGACCTGCGGGACGTGTCGTGAATCAATGCCAGACGCCCTGCAGCTTCAATGACCTGAATCCTGCCCAGTACAGCCTGGAAGTTCAGAAAGAAGGCTACCAGCCTATGCAGACGGCGCTTCAGG
>CAWAIG010000006.1:0-23892 GCA_963782135.1 uncultured Acidobacteriota bacterium | reverse complement strand
CAGGTGTCCCTGCTGGGGCAAAACTTACACGACGTGATCCACCACACGCGGCGAGACGGAACGCCCCTATCCGCGCGCACGAATGCGCGGTGCAGAAAGAGCTGCTAGCCGGCAGAAAATTCCACGGAACGGACGAGCTCCTCTGGCGGGCCGACGGGACCAGTTTCGACGCCGAACTATGGTGTCACCCGTTGCTGCAACAAGGGAGGATGTTGGGCGGCGTCGTAACCTTCGTGGACATCACCGAGCGGAAGAAATGCGCAGCAAGCTCTGAGGCAGGCGAAGGAGGATGCGGAAGCCGCGAACCTCGCGAAGAGCGAATTTCTGGCAAATATGAGCCACGAGCTTCGCACGCCCATGAACGGCATTCTGGGGATGACCTCGCTGGCACTGGAAACCAACCTGGATGCGGAGCAGCGCGACTATCTGACCATGGTGAAGAGTTCTGGCGAATCGCTCCTCACGCTCCTCAACGACATTCTCGATTTGTCGAAAATCGAGGCGGGCAAGCTGAACATCGAGATCGCCGACATGTCCGTGGAAGATTGCATCGAGGATGCGCTGGAGCCGCTCGCGCTCTCCGCCCCCAGCAAAAGGGCGTCGCATTGGTGTGGAATGTCGGTGAGAGATATTCCGGACGTGGTGCGCGGCGATTCCACGCGGCTTGCGGCAGGTTTTCCATCAATCTTGCTGGAAACGCTCTGAAATTCACCAACGAAGGAGCAGGTGGCCATTTTTGGGGAGGCATGCTGGGGCCACCCAAGGACGGCCTGATGCTGGAATTCACGGTGTTCGACACGGGCATCGGAATCCCGGAGGAGAAACGAAAAAATAATCTTTGAAGCCTTCGCGCAGGCGGATATGTCCACTGCGCGGCATTACGGCGGCACGGGACTCGGACTTTCGATTTGCGAGCGGCTAGTACGGTTGATGGGCGGGCGCATCTGGGTGGAAAGTGAGGTAGGCCGCGGCAGCGAGTTCCATTTCACCATGAGGGTGTTCTGGGGAGTCGGCGCAAGAAAAGCTGGCGGTCGAAAGACCGACGTTGCGGACGAAGATGCCGCAGTTGTTGCGGCGCGTTCTTGTCGTCGATAACAATTCCATGAATAGAGAACTCATTGAGCGTTTGTTCCCTCGCTGGAGTATGAGCGTCGTCCCGGCGGCCGCTGCCAAGGATGCGCTGGCGTTGTTAGCGGAACGCGACGCACCGGCGCGATGTTTTCCGCGATTTCGATAGAATGGACATGCCAAGTCCGGGAGGATTTACCTGCCGGCGGCCGCACCGATCCGCGTCCCCTGATGTGCCCGTGATTCTGACTCATTCGCGCCCACTGAATGCGGCAGAAAGAGAACGCTGCGAGCAGTTGACGGTAACACGCTTCATCGTCAAACCTTTCCGGCGCTTCTCGCTCCATGAGGCATTGCGGGGAACCCACGGAGAGGCCGACGCGGCGGAACTTTCGGAGGCAGCGAAGCCTGTGGCGAAAGCCCGCGCGAGTTTGCGGATCTTGCTGGCCGAAGACAATCTCGTGAATCAGCGATTGACTTCCCGGCTCTCGAGAAAATGGGGCACGCGGTCACCATCGCCTTCAACGGCCAGTTGGCGCTGCGGCTCTTATCCGAACAGGAGTTCGACTTGGTGGTGATGGACATGCAAATGCCCATGGTGGATGGACTGGAGGCCACCGAGAAGATTCGCGCCGGAGAGAAACGATCCGGAAAACACTTGCCGATCGTGGCCATGACCGCGAATGCATTCGAAGAAGACCGGCAAAGATGCGAACAGGCCGGCATGGATGGCTACCTCTCCAAGCCCGTTACCGCCAAAGCGATCGAAATCGAGATTGCCAGGGTGATGGCCCTGGTCGGGAAGGACAAGAAGCAGGAGGCTCCGCGAAGAGGGTAGCCTTGTGGCGTCGAATATACGCGCGTTTCGAGCGGCGGGCGTCGGGGCGAGCGTAGGAATGTGTCCGGCAGGGAACCGATGTGATGCGAGACTTCGCACAGCCCAGTCGCAGCCATCGCCCTTGGTTTCACTCTTCCCTCCCCCCTGCGGGACAAACGGCTAGCGCTTTCGGGCCCCAACCGCACACGCGCAAAACGCCACGCTTCTGCCACGGCCAGCGCGGTCAACAACAAGACGATGGGATCAATCGGATGGCGGTAACGAAGGTCCGCGTGCGTCACATAATACAAACACGGAAAAACCACCGGAAACGCGGCCAGCGGCCACACAAACTTCCCGGCCACTCCTGTCTTCCCCTCAGTTCCGTTCTTCTCCTCCCCTGCGCCGCCTTCGAGAACTCTGCGTCTCTGCGTTATCTTTTTCCGTCCTCCCCACAACGCAACAACGCCAAACAACGCGCCAACCGCCGTCAAAAAGCTGGACAAAAGAATCCCCCGAATCAAGCTCGAATCTGTCTCCCTGAAATTCTTCACAGGCGATTCCGTCCCCATCCAAAAGTCTACAAACTTCCTCCCCGCCAGCTGCAATTCCAATCCCGGATGCGCCCACATAAACGAAGTAGCAAGCTCCCATTTCTCCGCCATGTAAGCCGTCTCGCCAAGCTGCGCATATCTCCTCGCCTCTTCTGTTCGAGTGATCGACTTCCGCCCGCCCCGCGCATGCTCGTCAAAAATGTCGTTGTTCCCAAGCCACAATTCAAACGGAAAGTTCGACCGCACAGGAACAAATCGATGAAACGCTGCAAAGTTGCGAATCGTCCACGGCACGCAACACAAAATGGTCACGCCGGCCGCCAGTCCCGCCCGTTTCCATCGCATGCGATTTTCTCCCTGCCCCCGCAACGCAACCCAACCCAAAAGAAATGGCAGGAGCACACCCAGCGCCGGATTCGTCATCAACGCTAGCCCCCACAAAACTCCGTATACGCCCCAGTCGAGCCACTTTTCCGATTCCGCCAACTCCAGAGTCGCCCACAAAATCAAGGCCGCAAGCAGCGCCGACAGCGACGTATCCCAAATCCACTCGAACGGCATCATCGCCGCGCTCGGAAAAACCGCCCAAAGCCACGCCGCTGCCGTACCTGCTCCCAATCCGCCGATGCGTTTCCCTGCAAAGAAAATCGGCACGCAAGCCGCCGCAGAAAAAACTATGTTCAGCGCCACGCACGCAAAAAAGGCCCGCGCCGTAAAAGTCCCGAATAGCTTGAACACCGCCGCCACAATCAGCGGATACACCGGCGCCAACCAAGCGGTCGGACCGGTCTCCGTTCGAAACACGTTGCCGAATCCCTTACCCTGCGCGAGCGCATAAGCAATGTTCCCCGTCTCCTGCTGAAACGGAACAATCCCCAATACCCCCGGCGAAATCTTCCGCGCCTGGTCCCAAGCAAATCCCGCGCGTACGCTCATCGCCACAATCACGATCAGCGCCAGCGAAGTCGCCGCCTTCCGAATCGCTCGTATCATGCCGTTCGAATCACTTTTCATGTCCTTCGAATCGCCCTTTTGCAGCGCGACAAATGTACCGGCTGCCACACACTGTGACAAGCGCGCGCAACAATTTCACGCTACAATGGGAGGGTTATGCTCACAGTCAATAACATCTCCATGCGCTTCGGACCCCGCGTCTTGTTCGAAGACGTGACCTGCACCTTCATGGCCGGGCGCCGCTACGCCGTCACCGGCCCGAATGGCGCCGGCAAATCCACATTCATGAAAATCCTGACCGGCGAAATCGAGCCGACCAAAGGCTCCATCACCCGCCCGAAGAAAATGGGCGTCCTGCGGCAGGACCAGTTTGCGTTCGATCAATATCGCGTGATCGATACCGTCATCATGGGCAACGCCGCGCTTTGGAAAGCGCTCGAAGAGCGCGACGCGCTCTACGCCAAGCCGCATGAGGAATTAACCGACGCCGACGGCATGCGCCTCGGCGAACTCGAAGGCATCGTAGGCGAAGAAGGCGGCTACACCGCCGAAGCCGATGCGGGAACTTTGCTTGACGGACTTGGCATCGAGAGCTCGCTGCACGAACGCAAAATGGGCGAACTGCAAGGTGGACAAAAAGTGCGCGTCCTGCTGGCGCAAGCGCTCTTTGGAAATCCCACGGCGCTGCTGCTCGACGAGCCCACCAACAACCTGGACCTCGATTCCGTTCACTGGCTCCAAAGGTATTTGACCGACTACGAAGGCGTGCTTATCGTGATTTCGCACGACCGCCATTTTCTCAACAGCGTTTGCACGCACACCGCGGACATCGACTACGAAACGATCATCATGTACGTCGGCGGCTACGACGACATGGTCGTGGCAAAAACACAGATTCGCTCGCGCATTGAAACGGAAAATGCGAATCGCGAAAAGAAAATCGCGCAACTGAACGAATTCATCGCGCGCTTTTCCGCCGGTACGCGTTCCGCGCAAGCCACTTCGCGCAAAAAAGAAGTGGAGCGGCTGCAGACTACCGAACTGGCCCGCTCGAATATTCAGCGGCCGTACATTAAATTCGACATGAAGCGCAATTCAGGCCGCCATCCGCTGGAAATTCGCAGCGTCGAAAAATCCTACGACGACCTGAAAGTGATTCCGCGTTTTTCGGCTTCCGTTATACGCGGAGAAAAAATCGCGCTGATGGGCCGCAACGGAACCGGAAAAACCACGCTGCTGAAATCGCTGGTCCTCAATGCGCCCGGCTTCATCGAAGACGACGACCGCCATTTCAAAATCAATGGCGGCGAAACCAAGTGGGGCCACGAAGTGGCCGTGGGCTACTTCGCACAGGATCACGGCGAATCCATCACCAAGGGCATGACCGCCATCGACTGGCTCTGGCAGTTCGATCCGAGCGCCAATCAGCAGGAATTGCGCGGGCTGATGGGCCAGATGCTCTTCAGCGGCGAAGATGCGCTCAAGCCAACGCGCGCGCTTTCGGGCGGCGAATCGGCACGGCTGATTTTCTGCCGCTTGATGCTGCAGAAGCCGAATTTTCTGGTGCTGGACGAGCCGACCAACCACCTCGATTTGGAATCCATCAATGCGCTCAACATTGCTTTGCAGCGCTACGACGGCACCGTGCTGCTTGTTACTCACGATCACGATGTGATTGATGAAGTCGCGACGCGCATCTGGCATTTCCACGACGGCAAGATCGAAGACTTCAAAGGGCCGTACGAAGAATTCGTCGTTTATACCGAGCAGAAGAATCAGGCTCTTGTTAGCGCCGCCACTCAAAAGCGGCGCTAGCCAGCTCCCGGGAATTCTTCCAAATATGTCGCCTCTCCGACCAACTCCAGCTTTGCTCCTTTTCCGACGATGAAAATGACATCGCTCCAGGACTGCAATCGCAGTTCGATCTTGCCCACAACATTGAGCGAAATAGGGATTTCGTTCTCGTAAACTGTGCCATCCACGGCGATTTGGCCTTTGTGCAGATCGGCGGGCCACTCCGAGAATGAGCCTTCTACTACAGCATTGCTGATCGTCAGATTGCCTTCCTGACTCCAGCCGCTTCCAGGATCAATGCCAACTCTGCCTTCCGACTCGTGAATGTACAGGTGCGAGAAATGCAAAATTGCCTGACCGTCCCGCAGAGACAGATCGTCAAGTACCGAATCATGGATCTCAATGGCTCGATTCTTCTGTCTCTCGATCACTTGAAGCTGCCTCCTTTCCCTCGTTTGCTACGGTTTCGTGGCGCGGTCGATGAAGCTGGCGATTTGGTTGTGGAGGCTCACGCGATCCTCGTCGTGGAGGTACATCATGTGGCCGGCGTTGTAGTAGTCGAGCTTGACGTTTTTCTGCAAATCGGCGGGGAGGCCGAGGTGCTCCATCGTGAATTCGGTGGCGAAGAACGGCGTGGCCATATCGTAGTAGCCGTTTTCGACTTGAACCTGCAGCTTGGGGTTGGTGATCATCGCTTGCGCTAGATCGCCCTGGACATTTGGGCCGCTGGGGAAAAATCCGCGCGGACCTCTGGATTGGCGAGTCCAGTTCCAACTGCCACCGCCTCCACTGGTGTTGTGGTAGACCTTGTCTTTTCCGAATTTTAGCTCGTCGTGATTGTACTCGTTGATGAGCGCAGTGTATGCGCCGCCGACGGCGGGGCCTTCCGGGTCGCCTTGCGCGTTTTCTTCGAGCAAATCAGCCGTGTAGCCAGTGAAGCGGGCGTCGATGCGGCCCACCGTCCTTCCCTCGCTGCGTTCGAGTTCGGCGCGGAATTGGCTGAGGTTGACGCGGAGATCGGCCTTGATCAGATAGTCTTCGCTCAATCCAGTGAAGTGAGACACTTTTTTCGCAACGGCGGCCTTTTCGGCGGAGGAAAGTTGCGCGCCTTTGAAGAGCGCGTCGGCATATTCTCCCTGGGCGAATTTGCGTGCTTCTTCAACGAAACCGGGCAAGTCGTTGGGCCTGTCTTTCAGGACTTTGTGATACCACGCGACGGCGGCGTAGCTGGGGAGATAGTAGATGTAAGAGCGATCATCGCCGGGGGGAAAGGTGATGGTGGAGAGATCGAGGACGGAGGAGATGAGGACGATGCCGTTCAAGTGAACTGTGTCGTGGCTCTGCAAATAGTTGCCGAGCGCGGCGGAGCGGAAGGTGCCATAGCTTTCGCCAATCAGGAATTTGGGAGAGTTCCAGCGGTCGTTGCGGCTCAGGTAGGTGACGATGAATTGTCCGAAGGCTTCGACGTCTTCGTCGATTCCGTAAAAGTCTTTTTCCTGGGCTTTGCAGACAGCGTGACTGTAGCCCGTGCCCATAGCGTCGATGAACACGAGATCGGTTTTGTCGAGAAGGCTTTCGGTATTGTCGACGAGCTTGTAGGGAGCGGGCGGAGTGAAAGTGCCGTCGACGGTCCAGGCACGGCGCGGGCCGAAGGCGCCCATGTGCAGCCACATGGTGGCGGAGCCGGGGCCGCCGTTGTAGAGGAAGGAGACAGGGCGGGTGGTGAGATCTTTCACGTCGCTGCGGGTGTACGCGGCGGAGTAAAGGAGGCCGGTCGATTCGCCCTTGTCGTTTTTGAGCAGCGTGGTGCTGGCGGTGGCTTTGTAGGGGATGGTTTGGCCGCCGAGCTTGATGGTGTGATCGGTGACGGAGGATTCTTCCTTCGTGGCGGCAGCGTCGCATTTGTCGGGTGCTTTGGCTTCCGGCGCGCGCGGTTCGCTTCGTTCTGGCGCTTGCGCCGAAAGGCGCGTCGCCTGAGCACACATCAAAAGAAATCCTGCCGTGCATAGCCACAGAATCTTTTTCATCGCGTTGTCCCCACCTGTCGAATGGATTGCGTTGCATTCTTGAACAGGCGCGATTGTATGTTGGCGAGGCGGCAGAGTCAAAAGAGGGTGACTGGTGATTCGTGACAGTTGACCGGTTAGAGCAAAGGCGGGCACGGCGTGCCGTGCCCCTACGGGACGCGCGCGGCGCGAGAGCGAAGAGGGCACGATGAATCGTGCCCCTACGGTCGGATTTTTGCGTCGTGGTCATGACGGTTTTTTGGTGGGGTCGGGTTCGGTGGTCCAGCCGGAGTCCACTCTGGCTGGGGGTGCGGAAGAAGGTGAAGCATCGGCGGAAGAAGGAAGATCGGCGGTGACTTCTTCCGGGGCGGTGGGGTCGGTGATGCCGGCAGCTTGATCGGCATCGATAGCGGGGAGGGTGCGGAGCTGGAGGCTGTTGATGTAGGCGAGGACGGCGGCGCGGCGAGGGGAGATGTAGTTGTTGGCGAGGAGTATGTAGAGATTGCCGAGGGAGTGATTGATGCCCTGGGCGGTTTGAAAACCCTGGTGGTCGGTGAGAAGGGCGGTCTTAAGATTGAGCGCGTCGTATTTCCGAAGCTCCTGGGTATGAGTGTAGCAATGGAGCGCGCCTGGGGCTTCGACGGGCAGTTTGCAGCGGCGGCCCGAAGTGGTGCGGTGCTGGCAGCGGGTGGAATCAAGAACTGATTTGGTGATGGCGGATTTAGCTTTCATTTTTTTCTCCAAAGAATAGTGGGGATACCCCACCCCCGGTGTTTTTTGTAAGAGTGGCAAACAAAGGGGTTATGGTTGATGTGGTGCGTAAGAGTGGCAAATACGGGACTTAAAGTTGTTTTGTTTTGAGTGAGTTGCAGGGAGCTGGTAAGAGTGGCAGGGAAAGGAGTTGCGGGAGAATAGTTGACAGTCGAAAGTTCAAGGTTGAGAGGGGAGAGAAGGAGATCGAGAAAAGATAACGCAGAGACGCGGAGGGCACAGAGGTGGCGCTGAGACGACAGGGTCGTCGGAAGGGGGCAGCGCCTCCGATTCATAGGATAGGGTACCACGATAATTACTATTTGTCAATACCATTTTTACGTGTACTGCATGGTCATTCGAACGGAGAGGGTTCGATCGATTGCGGGACGGGCGGAAGTTGTGGGAATGGAAGGAGTTGGCGGGGAGGTTAGTGGAATGAGATGGCTGTGGAAATCTGTGGAAAAGTCAGGGGACGGTACGAAGAAAGAAAGAGCGCAGACTGAAGTCCGTGCCACACCAACCTTAGAGGCGAGGGTCGACGGGTTCTGTTTCGAGCGCCAGGACACCGAAGACGCATTCGTGGACGCGGCGAAGAGGCTCTTGGCGAACGAAGCGTTCGAGGGATTCGACGCCCAGAGCGAATTCGCGCAGAGCGAGTGAGCGCTTACGGCCCAGCCCGCGGGAGCGCAGACGATCGAGATGCTCGGGGAGTGTGTATTCTGGTCCGTAGATGATGCGAAGGTATTCTCGGCCGCGACATTTGACGCCGGGCTGGACGATTCCGCGGCGGCCTTTTTCGATGAAGCGGAGCGGCTTGACAACCATGCCCTCGCCGCCGCGTTCCGTGTGCTCGGTCCACCAATCTATGGCTCGTTTCTGGCTATCGTTGTCCACGAGATCGACTTTGCGATTTGTCGTCGCGAGCAGAAGGTCCGGAACGGCGGCGCAGAGTCGGGCGAGAGTCTCCATGTGCCATTGGTGGTCGCGGTCAGTATGAACGTGGCCCTCGGAAGCCAGCAGATGAAACGGGGCGAGCTTCAAATCACCAAGCGACTGGACGGGCCAGCAGTAACGGCGATAGGAATCGACGAAAAGAGTTGCGAGCGAGGCACGCTCACGCATGCGATCGCGCAAGGCCGCGATTTCAGAGTCTTGCGGTGCGGCTTGGTCCAAACCGATGAGTGCTTCGCGATTAGCGGCACCAGCGGATGAGCCGACAGCGGCATATTGACGACGAAGGAGCTCCTGTGCTTTCGCAGACCAGGGCATCAATTCCGCGTCGAGACAGAACCAATCGGTTTGGAGAGTGGCCCACAAATTCGCGTGGTCTGCCGCTTCGCGAATGCGGTGAAGAAACTGTGTTTCCAGATCGGTGGAGTCGAAGAAACGGCGGCCCGTGCGCGTGTAGCAAACCCCAATGCCTTCGCTGACGACGCCAAACCGTTTGCGCGCGACGTTTTCATCGCGGCAAAGAATGACGACGGCACGAGAACCCATGTGTTTTTCTTCGCAGATGACGGCGGGAATGCCTTCATGGCGATAGTAGGCGAAAGCTTCGACGGGATGCTCGAGCCAGCCCGGCTCATGGCTTGTTTCGGTGGGAGACATGGTCGGCGGAAGATAGATAAGCCATTTGGGATTGGCGGCGAAACGGCTCATAACCTCGAGGGCGGCCATGGCGTTTTCCTGGGGGATGGTGACATTGGAATGGAGACGAGTAGTGATGAAGCGCTTTCCAATCACATCCGCGAGATCGAGAAGGTCGTCGTGGGCTTGCTGTGCGCTGAGCATGGGTGCGGCGGATGCCGCAAGGAGAGGCTTTACCGGCTCGTAGTACGTATGGGCGGCGGGGATAGAGACGAGTTCTTTTTCGGGATAGCAAAGAGCAGTGAGCTTTCCGCCGAAAACACAGCCGGTGTCAATATTGATCGTGCGATTGAGCCACTCTGGTTCGGGAACGGGCGTGTGGCCGTAAACGACGATGGCCGGGCCACGATAGTCGGCGGCCCAATTGTAGCGGACGGGAAGGCCAAACTCATCGACTTCACCTGTGGTTTCACCGAAGAGCGCAAAGTCCCGAACTTTGCCTGAACCGCGGCCCTGCATTTCTTCCTTCATGCCTGCGTGCGCAACGACCAAGCGGCCGCTATCGAAGACGTAATGACTGATGAGGGCGTCCAGAAACTTGGCGATTTGCTGGCGAAACTCGGAAGTCTCCTTGTCGAGTTGCTCGAGAGTTTCGACGATGCCGTGGGTCAACTGGACATCTTTGCCACGCAATTTGCGAAGAAGCTTGATGTCGTGGTTGCCGGGAACCGCGAAGGCGTAACCGGCAGCCACCATTTGCATGACGAGACGAAGAACGGCCGGAGTCTTGGGACCGCGATCGACGAAATCGCCCAGAAAGACGGCTTTGCGACCGGGCGGCGGAACAAAGAGTGGAGCTTCTTGAGCTGACTCGGCAGGCGGCGATTGCGAGTAGCCGAGCTTGGTCAAGAGCGCCACAAGCTCGTCATAGCAGCCGTGAATGTCGCCGATGATGTCGAAGGGACCGGTTTCGGTTTTCTTGTTGTTGTAGAGCGGGACACGCTCCAGCGCGATGGAGTCGGTTTCTTCCGGCGAAGAAAGAATCAGGACGTGGCGAAAGCCTTCGCGCTCAAGGCCGCGGAGGGAGCGACGCAAGTTCTGAAGTTGGTTGTGGGCGACGTGATTGCCGAGACGCCGGTCCGTGCGAACGTGATTGCGGTCTTGGCAAACGCGTTCGGGCATGTTCAGGACGATGGCGACGGGCAGGCAATGATACTGGCGCGCGAGCTCGATGAGCGGCTTGCGGTCTTCAGGCTTTACATTGGTAGCGTCCGCAACCGTTAAGCGGCCAGCGGCGAGCCGCTTTGCGGCGATGTAATGGAGGAGCTCGAAGGCGTCATTGGTTGCTGCGAGATTATTTTCATCGTCGGAGACAAGCGCGCGGCAATAATCGGAAGAGATAACTTCGGTCGGCATAAAATGCTTCCGCGCGAACGTGCTCTTGCCGGAACCGGAGGCTCCGATGAGAACGACGAGAGACAAATCGGGGAACGAGAATCTTTCCTTCATGCGATTTATTTTCCGCTCCGGAAAAGAGCCATTTGGGTGGGAGCGCCAAGAACGGCATCTTCATCGCCAATGGGTAAAAACGACACGCTGTAAGCGTGTTGAGAGGCTACACGATTGGACCATGCTTGAAATTCCGCGCGGGTCCACTCAAAGCGATGGTCCTTGTGGCGAAAAGATCCAGTGGGCATGGTCTCAAACTTTGCATTGTATTCGCGGTTCGGCGTGGTCATGACAATCGTGGCCGGGCGCGCGTGTTCGAAAAGGACACGCTCGAAGGCAGCGAGGCGTGGGGGATCGAGATGTTCGACAACTTCGACGACGGCCGCGGCGTCGTAGCCCGCGAGACGCGCGTCCTTGTACATCAGTGAGCCTTGAAGAAGCTTGAGGCGTTCACGCTTACGAGGAGGCAGAGAATCGAGGCGGAGTCGCTCAGCGGCGCGTTCGAGGACGCGCGGAGAGACGTCGACGCCCGTGATTTCCGAAAAGGAATTGTCAGCCAAAAGCATGGAAAGGAGGCGACCCTCGCCACAGCCAAGATCCAAAACGCGCTTGGCACTGGACTGACGCAAGGCTGCGAGGACGGAACCGAGGCGCTGTTGGTTGAGGCTGATGCGCTCTTCGAGAACGAGTTCCTCAGCGGAATGGAGTTCCGCTGTCTCATCGGGGTCGTCTTCCCCTTCGGTAAGCCGAGCTAGCGCTTCTCGCCAGAGGCGATGCTGGTATTTCAGGTAGCGGCGAGTGATTTCCTCGCGCTCGGGGTGGGACGCGAGCCAGCCTTGGCCGCGTCGCAAAAGCTTTTCGACTTCGTCCTTACCGACCCAATAATGCTTTTCATCATCGAGGACAGGCAGAAGGACATAGAGATGCTGCAACACATCTTGCAATCGCTTTTTGGCAGAGAGGGCGACGTTCCAATAGCGGCTCTCGCCCCACTCCGGAAACTTTTCATCGAGCGGATGACGATTCGCGCTGACTTCGTAACCGAGGGGCTCAAACAAGCGATGAAGAAACGCTTCGCCGCCGCGGCACGGGAGAACGGCAATGTGAATTTCAAAAGGGAGTTCGGCATCGGCAAGCTCTTGTTTTGTTTTGCTGCGGCCGCCGAGGGCGGTGCTGAATGCGCGGGCTAGCGCAACACTTGTGAAGGAGGAAGATACGTAGGGGCGGTCATTGACGTATTGGTCGAGGAGACCGCCATCGCCGGAGGGGCCGCCGGGCTTGCGGACGAGTTCGACTGGATCAACTTCGAGCAGCAGGGCTGCAGTGCAGCGTGCTTCGGTGGCTTCGGGATAGAAAACGTGCGCTTGGCCGAAAGAGAGCGAGACGGAATGGAGCTTGCCGGGACGCTTGTGCAGCAAGTAGCCGAGATCGGTGGCGGGGCTGTGCGTAGTCGTGATGGTCAAATACATGTCGGGCAATTGTACCGGGAGTTCTAGGGCAAGCGAAACCGACTGTACGACTGGACAGGATACTGGAAAGCGACAAGTTCGTGATGGGAACTTGTCAGCCGGGAAGAGGGGCGATTCAATGGAAGTACTATGAGAAACACTCGAAATACCAAGAAAAACAAAACGGGGCAGGTCCTTTTCGGGGTTTTGTTGATGGGCGCGCTTTCCGGAGCGGCCTATGGGCAGCAGCCGCGGATTTTCAATTGGGTGCCGGCCAATGACGAGAGCGTGCGGCTGGATCCGGGGAATTATCATACGGCGGGGACGTACCGTCCGAATGCGCCCGGCGAACACAATCATGTCGATATCAGGGCGGAGAAGCCGGTCACGATTTTTATGACGCCGGTGGAGGACTGGAACCAGGCGTTGCAGCATCCAGAGGCTATCGCGAGGCTGCGGCAAGTGTGCCTGAGAGAGCACGTCGTCGAGATCACCTACGTTTGCGAGCTGCCGGTCGAGCCGATGATATTGATCATCCGGGATGATAGATACAGCCCGGATGCATCGGTATTTGCCGGGCTAGGCGAGGTGTTGGATCCGAATAACCAGATGGAACGCGCGGTGGGCGCTGGAATTACGGCGGTGCTGAATGCCAGGGCGTCCAAGCGGCAATTTACGTCGCCGAATGACTTGCACATCCAATATTACCGCTGGGATTGCGTGGAAAATTGCATCCAGCCGGAGTTTCAATGGACGGAGCAGGTGAAAGAGAAGTATGAGCTGACGTCGTTTCTGAAGGTCTACGGAGGATTCAGGCCGGACCACGACGGGGAACAGGTGAGCATAAAGATTAAATCGCCGGTGCCGATGGTGGTGGCGATGCTGCCGTCAGAAATTGCGGACCAACTGCATGCGAGGCCGGAAGCGCTGGAAACGGCGCTGGAGAAAAACGCCTGCCAGCAGCGCGGAGTGCAGTCGCAACAGTTCCAGTGCACGTTCAACCTAGGCGATGGGCCGCAGTCGCTGATCGTCGTGCCGGAGCCGGGCGCGAAGATGCCTAATCACAAGAAAGCGGAAGTTGAGATGCAGGCGGCGAGATGCGTGGCGAATTGCAACCTGCTGGCTACCAAACAGGAATAAGCGGGACCGCGTCGCTGACTGAAGGTTCGTGTATGTTCTCCGATTGAGAAGAACCCTCCGTTTCTAACATTCGCAATAAAAGAAAGAGGGGCACGAAGTATCGTGCCCCTACATGAGTTGACGTTGTGAGCGGTAGCCGAGGTTGTGTACGGCGCGAGCGTGGTGCAGCGCGCCGTGCGATTGGTGCAAACCAGCGGCTAGCCGTTGCCGAGATATTGGACGTGGCAGTAGGTGCCGAGGCGGACGTTGTACGCGAGGTACCAGCCGTCGTGGTCGGGATCTTCGAAAATGCTGATTTGGTCCGTGCCCCAGTCCCAGTCATCGCAAAAGCCGTAGTCGGCAGCGGAGACGCTGAAATAGAAACCGCCGAACCAGAAGCGATCGCGGTTGCCGCCTTCGATGCGCCACACGTGGCCGCGACCGAAGCCGCCGGTGAAGCGGCCATGTTCCCAGGGATGATCGATGTGATAGTGGGGATCATCGCGGCCGGTGTCGTGGCCCACCCACTTGCCGTTGGTGTGAACGTGAGGAGCTTCGGGGTGGCCTTGTTTATCGGAATATTTGGGCGCTTCCGTGTGTGTGTCGTGCCGAGCGGGCCTTGCCGGGGACGGACCTTTACGCGGAACGTAGCCATGACCAACGTCTCTGGCCTGCGGAGCGGGATGCTGCCCGCCTCTTTCTTGCGCGAGCGCAGGAAGAGAAGAGAGCAAGAACAGAACAAGAACGCCTAGAAGTGACTTCATGCGAGCCTCCGAAGTGCGTTTTGTGTTTCCCCAAAAATGGAGCCGGGAATCTTGCTGCTGACTGCTGAATGGGCCTTGCTGCTCACATCTGATAAAACCCGCGTGCGCTGCCAAAGTCGCTTTTTTTAACGCTGGGCTGGGTGCTCAGGGCCGTGGTGACGCGCGCTGAAGATTAGACGCTGCGTGGCGGGCAAAAGGTTACGTACTACAGATTTTTTGCGGCGCGGAAAGCGCGGACGACAGCGGCGACGTCGCGTTGATCGGCGTCGACCTGGGCGTTGAGATGGCGCATGTCGGCAGCAGTGAGTTTGCCGGAGAGATCGGCGAGGGCTTGGCGGAGTTGCGGAAATTTTTCCAAGGCGGCGCGGCGAACGATGGGGACGGCGTCGTAGGGCGGGAAATAGTGGCGGTCGTCTTCGAGAGCGACGAGATGGAGAGAGTCGATGAGGCCGTCGGTGGAATTGCCAGCGACGATATCGACTTGATGATCGACGAGCGCGCGATAGAGGAGGCCGAGGTCCATGACGTTGGGAGGAGCGGCGAAGCGGAGAGAGTAGCGGTCGCTCCAGCCACGAAAACCGTCAGGGCGCTCTAGGAATTCGTAACCGACGCCGGCGTGCCATTTGGGAGCGATGGAGGCGAGGTCGGACATGGTGTGGAGGCGGAGATTCTGTGAGTCATCGCCGCGGACGACCATGGCGAAAGTGTTTTCGAAGCCGAGAGGTTCGGTGAGGTCGAGATTGAACTTTTGGGCGTATTGCTGTTTGACGCGATTGTAGATGGCGGTGGAGTTGTCGTTGTTCTGTGTGATCGCCGAGCGGTCAACATTGGGCGATTCGTTTAGGACGGCGGTTAGGGCGGTGCCGGTGTATTCGATGTAGAGATCGAGATCGCCGGAGAGGAGGGCTTTGTGGACCAGAAGGGTGCCGCCGAGGTTGGTTTTGCGCTCGACAGGGATGTTGGTGCGGGCTTCGATGTGTTGGGCGAGGAGCTCGGCAAGGATGACTTGCTCGGTGAAAAATTTGGAGCCGATGGTTAGGCGGGGTTGGGCAGGTCTGTGGCAGGCGGAGGTGAAGTAGAGGAGGTTGAGGACGTAAAGGAGGTAAAGGAATCGGAAGAGGGTGTGGCGCATCGTTGGGTGAGTTTCTCATGGGAAAAGGAAAAAAGATAACGCAGAGGCGCAAGGGACCCTGAGGCAGCGCAGAGAAGAACGCGGCGGAAAGAATCGAGAGATCAGAAGACTTTGAGGCGGCGTTCGAGTTGGCCGAGGAGGAGGTCGGCGAAGATGGCGAGAAGGGCTGCGGGGATGGCGCCTGCGAGGATGACGGAGTCGTTGACCATGGCGACGCCGCGAAAGATGAAGGTGCCGAGGCCGCCCGCGCCGATGGCGGCGGCGATGGTGGCGACTCCGATGGTGATGACAGTGGCGGTGCGAATGCCGGCGAGGATGACGCTGAGGGCGAGAGGGAGGCGGACGCGCAGGAGGATTTGTGTCGTGGTCATGCCCATGGCTTCGGCGGCTTCGAGGATGGCTGGGTCAATGCCGCTGAGGCCAACGTAGGTGTTGCGGAGAATGGGGAGGAGAGCGTAGAGAACGAGGGCGACGATGGCGGTGCGGCGGCCGATGCCGCCTATAAAGGGGATGGGGATGAGGAAGCCGAAGAGGGCGAGGCTGGGAATGGTTTGAAAAACATTGGCGATGCCTAACGCGATGGCGCGGAGGTGGCGATGCTGCACGATCAGCATGCCGAGCGGCACCGCGATGGCGATGGCGAAGGCCATGGCGATGATGACGAGCGTGAGGTGATCGAGCGTGGCGCTGAAGATTTCAGAGCGGTGAGTGAGGAAGAAATTCCAGGGGCTCATGGAGCGACTCCGTTGGAGACGGCGAGAGATTCTGTGAAGGCGCGGACTTCGCTGTGGTCGAGGCGGAGAAATTCCCGAGGAGGAGCGAGGGCGACAAGGCGGCCTTGATGGAGAAGAGCGATTCGGTGGCCGAGGAGTAGCGCTTCGCGGATGTCGTGCGTGACGAAAACGATGGTTTTGCCGAGACGGCGAGCGAGGGAGCTGAATTCGCGCTGAAGTTCGGCGCGGGTGACGGGATCAAGGGCGCCGAACGGCTCGTCCATGAGAAGGATGGGCGGGTCAGCGGCGAGAGCGCGGGCGACGCCAACGCGCTGGCGCTGGCCGCCGGAGAGTTCACGGGGGCGGCGGGCGGAGAATTCGGCGGGATCGAGACCTACCAGATGGAGTAGTTCTTCAACACGGGCGGCGATTCGTGCGGAATCCCAATTTTCCAAAGTGGGAACGAGGGCGACGTTTTGCGCGATGGTGAAATGTGGAAAGAGACCGGCTTCCTGGATGACGTAGCCGATGCCGCGACGGAGACGGATGGGATCGCCATCGGTGGTGGCGCGGCCCTCGACAAAGACCTGCCCTTGGGATGGGACTAACATGCGATTGATGAGCTTTAGGAGAGTGGTTTTGCCGCTGCCGCTGCGGCCGAGGAGAACGAGGGTTTCGCCGCGCGAAATGGTTAATGAGACGTTTGAGACGATGGCGCGGCCAGGAATATCGTTTATGCAGTAGTCGACGGCGCGGAATTCGATGGCGGCATCTGATGATGCTGCGATTTTCGCATTCATTTCGATTGACAGCCTCACCCCGCAGGGGGGAACATCGTACTCCACTCAGCCTCCCCGGCGCCGAATTTCGGCGCATCCTTCTCGCGGAAGCCGCATCCAAGTAAGGGGGAAGACGCCATGGGAGCCACCGCTACAGCTGTCCGCATCCGGCACGACCTTCACACCCGCCTATTAAATGCACGAGCGCAAACCGATTCGTTGTTTGGCATTGTGCGCAACGAGGCTATTTACGATAGGCCGATTCCAGAACGGCACCGCATTATTTTTTATCTGGGACACGTCGAGGCGTTCGATTGGAACCTACTGGCGCATCGCGCGTTCGGGTTGCGGTCCGTGCACCGGACGTTCGATGACCTATTTGCGTTTGGAATCGACCCTGTGGGAGGGGGATTGCCGAACGACGGACCGAAGGATTGGCCAGAGCGCGGAGAAGTGGAAGGATACAACCGGCGGCTGCGGAATGAGCTCGATCATGCTATTGAACGTGCGCTTACGCGACCTGCGGAGGGACATCCCCAGCTGATTCCGATGCTCGAGGTGGCTATCGAGCACCGGTTGATGCACGCAGAGACATTGGCGTACATGCTGCACCGGGTGCCGACCGAGAGAAAAATTCGGGGGCCCATCGCATTGAGCCATGGCGCCGCGCGAATGAAGTCCCGGCTCGTGGAAATACCAGCGGGACAAGTAACGCTGGGACTGAAGTACGTGACGGGTGATGAATTCGGCTGGGACAACGAACTGGAAGCGAATGCGCTGGACGTTGCGGAGTTTGCGATCGAGAGCGGCAACGTCACGAACGGGGATTTTTTGCGATTTATTCAGGCGGGCGGGTACGAAAACGCCGCGCTGTGGAGTGAGGAAGCCTGGGCCTGGAAGGAAAAAGAGAGAGTTCAGCATCCGGCGTTTTGGCGACGCGACGGAAATCTGTGGATGTACCGGGCGATGTTCGGCGAGATTCGCTTGCCATTGGACTGGCCCGTATATGTGAGCCATGCGGAAGCCACGGCGTATGCGAAGTGGCTAGGGCGCGAGTTGCCAAGCGAAGAACAATTTCATCGGGCGGCCTACGGAATGCGGGAAGACCAGAGAGAGCGGTCTTATCCGTGGGGCGAGGACACGCCGGGCGCGCGGCACGGCAATTTTGATTTTAAGCAGTGGGATCCTGCACCAGCGGGCGCGCATCCGGACGGGGCAAGCGCGTTCGGGGTTCACGATTTGGTGGGCAATGGCTGGGAATGGACGCGGACGACATTCGCTCCGTTCCCTGGATTTGTAGCGATGCCCTTCTACCCCGGCTATTCCGCGAATTTCTTCGATGGGAAACACTACGTGATGAAGGGAGGGTCGCCGCGAACGGCCGCGTGCATGTTGCGGCGATCCTTCCGGAACTGGTTCCAGCCGCACTATCCGTACGTCTACGCGACATTCCGTTGCGTGGAAGACTAGCGATCGCAGGACAATCCTGGGCCCTTGGGAGCCGACATGCTAACGCAAACCCTTCCGTTAAGACCTGTGTCCGAGTTCGCGGCTGACGTGCGCGAGGCCCTAACGAAGAGCGGACAACGAGAACTACCGTCGAAATACTTGTATGACGAAGTGGGCTCGGCGCTGTTTGAGGTGATTAGCGTCCTGCCGGAATACGGATTGACGCGCGCCGATGCGCGGCTGTTGAAGAAGCATGCAGGCGAAATCGTTAAGCCGCTGCCTTCGCCGGTGCACGTCGCGGAGCTGGGCAGCGGGAGCGGAAAAAAGACGCGTTGGATACTGGAAGCGCTTTCGCGGCGGCAGAAAACCTACTATTTCCCCATTGAGATTTCGCCTTCGGCGCTGGCGGCGTGCGAAAAGGAACTGGGGCAAATCGATCTGGTGAGTATTGTCGGGCATGAACAGCCGTATCTGGAAGGCTTGCGCACCGTGGCCGAAAGACGCGCCAAAGGCGACCATTTGCTGGTGCTGTTTCTCGGGAGCACCATCGGGAATTTCGATCGCGACGCAGGAGAAGTTTTCCTGCGGAGCGTGCGAAATATCTTGCGCAAAGGAGATGCGTTGCTGTTGGGGACAGATTTGGAAAAGAGCGTCGAGGATCAATTGCTTGCCTATGACGATCCGGCTGGAGTGACGGCGGCGTTCAATTTGAATTTGCTGGCGAGGATCAACCGGGAATTGGGCGCGGACTTCGACCTGGCGTGTTTCCACCACGAGGCGCGTTGGAACGCTACGGAGAGGCGAATCGAGATGCACCTGCGATCCACATGCCGACAGCGTGTGGAGATTCCGGCAGCGGGGCTGCGGGTTTCGCTGGATGAAGATGAGACGATTTGGACGGAAAGCTCACACAAGTATCACATTGGGGAAGCGGCGGAAATGGCGGCGCGGACGGGATTTAGATGCGAAGGGCAGTGGGTGGATCAGGAGTGGCCGTTTGCGCAGAATCTGCTAATTGTGGAATGAAGAAGGAGCTTCTTGTGAACCCTCGAGTAGGGCTTATTTAACGTCTGGACTCGCATTTTGGCCGGGTACGACCTGGAGGACGAGAACCCAATCCGTTGCGCCAGCGGCATTTTTCCCTGGAGTGGTGAAGCTCCTGGCTCCTCGATTCTGAAGAGAATTCGGCGAAATCTCGGTGTACTTCCCAGAAGCTGGATCGAACCAGCGCGCGCGAGCAGAACCGTTCAGCAGTGCCAAATCAACCGTGAAAGTCACAGAATTCTTGGCTGCTGGCGGTATATAAGCAAGCAGCACCTTGGCGTCGGCCGTGGCCGCGACGGTAACGTAATCGGCGTCTTCGTAGTTTCCCCCTCCCTGCGTGACGAAGTTTTTTGTTCCCGCAAGGCCGGAAGGCACCAAGTCGAACCAGGGTAGGGCGTCGAGCAACTTACCCAGGCGCACCATATCGAAAGTACCTGCAGAATTCAGCGAGCTCTGCCATGAGGCGTGGCCGAAGTTAAAGCCGGACCACCATTTGCTGGTGGCAAATTCCCAAATGTCGCGATGGCCAAAAAATGCGCCCGCTGTGCAGCCTCCTAAGATGGCCCGGTAGGCGTATTTGCGAACAGAGGCGGGGGCTCCTTCGACCCAATTTTCGCTCTCGTAACCGGTTTCCTTCAGATAGGCAGGACGCGGTGGCGAATAAGTGAACGCTTTGCGCGCCTCGGCATAAGTCGCGCCAGACTTCCCCGCCTTGCCGTACGTATAGACGGCATTGAGGTCCATGGAGGATGAAAACGCGGGCTCGTCGGTGGAAATGCCGCCGGAATCCCAGTCGCCAGCCCACAATTGAGTGGCGCCGGCGGCCTTGATGCCCTCCATGAATTTGTGGAGGCGCGCTTCTCCTTCGCTTCCAGACGGTGGCGTGTAATCGCCGCCTATGACCCAGAGAATATTTTTGCGGTACTTGTAGCGGTTTCCGATGTACAAACCAAAGTTGTAGCAAACCTCCTGCGAATTCGAGGCGCCAATCAAAGCTGTCCACCAACCTTCGTCTCCTCCACTTGCGCCGAGATACATCGGGGCGAGGCTAATGAGCATTCCTTTGGACGCAGCCAGATCGATGATGGAATCCGCGAATGCGAAATAGCGTTCGTTGGGTTTGGAGAAATCGCCGGGCGACGTGAAAGGCGGATCACCGTTGCGGTTGGCGGGAGCGCGAAGGGCAAACTTGTGTTCGAGGAGATTGATATTGATCGTGTTGAATCCTTTGGCTTGCCGGTCAGAAAAATAGGCTTCCGCCTCGGGATAGGTGAGATTGGCGATCAGGGACTGGGCGGAGTCACCCTGAATGCGGAACGGTTTGTTGTTCTGATCCATGAGATAGCGGGCATTTTTGGAGATTTTGAGCGGATAGGCGTAGGCCGAGGCGGTGGTTATTTGTTCCGCGGAAGGGAAAGAGGGGATGGCGCTCGCACCGGCAGGATTGGACGAGCAACCAGTGAGCAGAGCAAAAGACGCACTGAGCAGGGCAAAGGAAAACCTTCTGGAAGTGTCGCGCAAGAGAGGGAGAGATCCCACTTTCTTTCCGGCTGCGGGAAAGATAGCACAAAACCTTTTGAGGACGGGACGTAGGGACGTTGTTGTTCGTGCAGCCGGGCGTGTGCGGGCGGGGCAAGCCCAGCCCCTGCAGGATCTACCCCAGAGAAGATTTGCGCGTTTTTCGGGCCAGAAGACTAAAAAGATTCGATGCGCCAGACCAGGCGAGTGAACCACGGGTCTTGCGGGGCCAGCGGCGGATGCCAGATGGCGAGGATTTGCGAGCCCTGATAGACGCGTTCGAAACCTTCCTCGGATTCGGAAACCGTTTCAATGGGAGCCACCCAAAATTCCTTTGCGCCCGGTGCGTGCAGAGTGATGCGGATGCGCTGCCAGCCGTCTTCCATGCGAAGCAACGGAGCGGGCAAGGCACCGCTGAAGCGAAGACTTTGCGGCCCCGTGGGCGTTTCAAAGAAACGATCGGGCTCCGCGGGAGCGAGAAGATTGATAACGGATTCGATGCCGACGGCTATGGGAGTTGCGAGGGCGTGCTTGAGCTTCAACCCGATTTCGCAGCCGACCTCGCAGCCGTGCGGAGCGGGGCCGAAAGAGAATCGCTTGGCGAACGAGAGCTTGGAGGCGGTGGCATTGCTCTTGGCAGCGATCTTCAGTTCGTCTTCGCGAATCAGTTGAGCGTCGTTGGCGGAGGAAGATTTCACCTGAAAAGCACCGCCAGCGAATCCAGGATCTTCTTGCAGCTCGAGCGTTTCATATTCCGCATGCGTGCGGGCGGGGTCGAAGAGCAAAGCGCGGAACGCGTGGCGAGGCCAGCGATCGTAGCGGAGAAAACGTTCGAGGCCAGGCTCCTTGACGAGAGTTTGTTCGTGAATGGAGGCGACCGCGCCTGGCACCGCGGTTTTTGCGGCTTCTCGGAGGCGGGCGTGGTAAGCCTCCGGCCTCCGCTGTATGGAATTGATGAGAGTCGCGGCGGCGGGGCGAAAATCAAACGCGGCGAGTGTGCCGCCATCGGTGGGCTTGAGCAGCGCTTGGTATTCGGACGCGGTGAAGAGGTGCTCGTGTGCGCCGTCCGCGTCGTAGTCCAGCAATTCGACGCGGGGTATGAGCGTGGCGGCGGACTGGCGGTCGGCGATGGCTTCGGCGCGAATTAAATTGCGCCAAAGCTCCGTACGGAGATGCGGAGCGTACAGGCCGCCGAAGATGCCGTGCCAATAGGCGTCATTGCATTGGGCGCGAAGGAGCAAATCGCGCGCCTGGGCGAGCTCCTCGGAAGCCTTGGAAGGAGTGTGGCGGGCGGGGACCGCGGCGATGCGCGCAGAGACGCGGAGCATTTTCTTGTGGAGCAAGTTGGATTCGGCGTACTTGCGGAAGAAACCGCGCCAGGAGCCGCCACGGAGGAACGAGAGCACCTCGGGGCGCGCCGTGAACTCCTTTTGGACGGCGTGGTAGCGCTGACGGACACGCGTGGGCAGAACCCACTCCATCATTTCCGTGTAGGAGGCGGTGGGAGATCGGCGCGGCCCAAAGGCGAATGATCGGCGAGGTATTCGCTGGGAGTGGAGACGCGCAGCCAGGAGGAGTTTTTCTCTAGGGCAGCGAAGAAATCTTCGAGCCAGCCATCTTTGTAGCAATGGGCGTTGGTGCCCGGCCAGACGCCGAATTTCTCCATATCATCGCCCATCGACGCCACGCCGCCAGGATGCAGAGCCGCGGCGTCTCGGAGATAGGCAATAACCTCTTCGACTTTGCCGAAGGGGATGAAATAACGGAGAGCTTTTTGGCCAGGGAAGAGCCAGACGGTTTGGCCGCGCTGGTCTTCGGCGATGTAGGCGCCAAAGAGTTCCTCGGGCTCGAAGCCGGCGGAGAGGAAATGAATGTCGTCGACAAGGGTATAGCTAACGCTGGCAGCGGCTAACGCGGAGGGAAGTTGCGGTTCCCAAACGCGCTCGGCGATCCAGGCGCCGGTGGGCCGATGACCAAAATGTTGATCGAGGTAAGAAGCGAGGCGCGTGATCTGTTCGCGCTGGTCCTCCGGGGGGATGGAAACGAGGATGGTTTGTAAAAGCCGCCGCCGATCAGCTCGACTTGTCCGGCGCTGACGAGAGCTTTCAGGCGGGCAAAATACTCGGGACGATGCTCTTCAATCCACGTGAGCAACGGGCCGGAATAATGCAGACCCATGTGTACGCCGGGATGTTTTTCCAGCAGCTCGATGAATGGCAGATAAGAGTCTTTGTAGGCCTTTTCGAGCACGTGGCCGAAATTGCCACACGGCTGGTGGGCGTGAATCAACAGGACGAGATGAAAGCGTTCGGGCATGGGGACAATTCTGCTCTCAAACATCATACCGTGTGGCGCAACAATTCAAATTCAAGAGATGATAAAAATGCGCGAAAGGTGCACTTTGCTTGGATGCATGGGGCTGCGAGACGTTGGGCCAGCCCTGGCAGAAGGGCGGACGGCGGAGATTGACACACCTGCCGACGTGTGAAAGGCTAACCAAGGAAAAGAGCATACGATGCGAGTTACAGCAAAAGGCGAATACGCGACGCAGGCCGTGCTGCACCTGAGTTTGCAGTATCCCGAGGTCGTGACCATCCACGAAATTGCGCAGAGACACCACATTCCGCTGAAATACTTGGAGCAAATCCTGCTGGAATTGAAGCGCGGGGGGATTCTGGCAGAGCGGCGCGGCGTGCGCGGGGGCTATACGCTAGCGCGGGCGCCCGAGGAGATTTCCGTGGGGGCGGTGTTGCGAGTAGTGGATGGCGCCTTCGCGGAATCCAGCTGCGTACACAACGAAGCGATGGGCGGAGTATGCGTGGAGGGAGAAAGCTGCGGGCTAAAACAGATATGGGAAGATGTGCAGGGTGCGGTAGAGAAAATTTTGTTTGCGACTACCTTCGAAGAAGTGCGCAAGCGGACGCTGAGCGGCGGGGCACGGCGT
>CAWAIG010000005.1:0-380591 GCA_963782135.1 uncultured Acidobacteriota bacterium | reverse complement strand
GTCCGCAAAAGTGATACTGTGGGCTCAGTATCTGACTGGCGGCTGAGCAGACGTGGTTAACAGCACTAGGCCGCCCGCGCAATAGCCCGCAGAGGTGGCGTGAACCAAAGAGAGGTGCTCTCGACATGGCCAAGATACTTCCCGCGATCTTTTTTGGTCACGGCAATCCGATGAATGCCGTCCTCGACAATGGCTACACAAAAGCATGGAGCCGCATAGGGCAGACAACACCCAAACCGAAAGCCATTCTCTCTATCTCGGCCCACTGGTTTGTTTCAGAAACCGGAGTAACCATCGCCACTTCGCCGAGAACCATTCACGATTTCGGCGGATTTCCGCGAGAATTGTTTCAGGTGCAATATCCTGCGCCTGGTGATCCCAAACTCGCCCGTCGAGTGCAAAAATTGCTCGCGCCGCTAGAGGTCAAGCTCGACAACTCCTGGGGGCTCGATCATGGCACCTGGTCGGTACTTCGCCACGTCTATCCCGATGCTGACATTCCCGTCGTCCAACTAAGCATCGACGAAAATAAACCAGCATCATTCCATTTTGAGATTGGCAAGAAGCTCGCGCCCCTGCGCGAAGAGGGCATACTCATCATCGGCAGCGGCAACTTAGTCCACAATCTCCATGCGTATGCTTGGGGTCGGCACATGCCCGATCCTTACGATTGGGCTGTTCGCTTTGAACGCGATGCAAAGGAGATGATGGTAGCTGGGGAATACAAACCGCTTATTGATTATGAGAATCTGGGACCTGAGGCTTTGCTTTCGATTCCCACACCGGATCATTACTTGCCTATGCTGTATGTCATCGCGACCAGGCAGCAACGCGAACTCATCACTTTCCCCATTGAAGGTGTCGACGGCGGATCAATATCGATGCTAACCGTACAGGTCGGTTAGCCCGGTGGTTCTGCCGCGCTTTTACGGTTGGGTATTGAAAGCAAGCACCCACAAATCGTGATGTGTAGCTAGCGGGCCAGGAATACTCACATAACTCCAATCTGTTTTAGCAATCCGACCAAGTCATAAAAGAGTTTTTCTTCGATGATCTCGCCGTTCTGCCAGTGTGCGACGGTGCAGAACTCGATATGAAACTTCTTGTTGGTTGGCGCGATCAGCTTGCCGTCGGAACCCTTCATCGGTCCCCGCATCGTACCTGTAAAATCCGCAACAGTGCAGGTCCATTCGCCCTGAGCAATCTCCACTTTATAGGGATGATTGATCAGATGATTGTCGGGGAACGTTTTGAAAAATTCGATGGACTCCGCTTTGTGATTGTCGCGCCCTCTTGTCGGCTCAGCCTGACCGGGCCAAAATACGGTGGTGTCCTTGGAATGCCGCTTTTCAAACGTATCCCAGTCCTGTGCGTTCCACGAATCGTCGAGTGTCCGCATGAGTTCAAGATTGTTCTGTGCCATCGGATCCTCCGAAATTACACGCCAGCAGTGGTTCGCCTAAACAAGTGCTAGCCATCAGCCCGCCGGGGCTTATTCTATACCTCGGCTGGCCTTTCAGCTTAGGCCACTAAAAAGTTGGATAGAAGGCCTGGTGCCTTCATCCAAACTTATGGCGCGTGGATCAAGAACTCCAAATCATGATGTGCGATATCGCAGCATAACGATATGCAACCTAGATAAAGTGCAGTAGACGGTGAAAAAATATGGCACAACCCGTGTTGGTGACAGCTGCGACTTCTGGAATGGGAAAGAAAAACAAAGAAATGAGCAGAAGTATTCGTCGATGCATTTGCATGGCCGTATTCTTATGCATAACCTCGGTGGTGGTTCTAGCGATGCAACTGATCGCCCAGGTTGTATCGCTTGATCCCGCAAAGATGCCCGCTATTGGCACGGTCGATGAGCGCTTCCAGTCCTACAACATTGAAATGGTGGAGGTCATCGGCGGGAGATTTTGGAAACCATACGGGAGCAACACGAGCGAAAGTAAAGCGCAAGAGCCCGCCCCCCAGGCGGGTTTCACCCCGGCAGGCATAGACCCGAACCTCTATCGTTATCGAGCGCCCATCGATCTTTCAAATCCGCGATTGCGAAAACTGGCAGGGGCGTTAAGCCCTGCATATGTGCGAGTCAGCGGTACGTGGGCCAATAGCGCCTATTTTCAGGATTCGGAAAATGCCGCCCCAGCGAATGCGCCATCGGGGTTCAGCGGAGTCTTAACGCGAGCGGAATGGAAGGGCGTCATCGATTTTTCTCGTGCAGTGAATGCCGAAATCGTGACATCGGTGGCTACGGGGCCAGGATCGCGTGATGCTCAAGGCGTATGGACCTCGGACCAGGCGCGGCAATTGTTCGAATACACCAAGTCCGCTGGAGGGCGAATCGCTGCAAGCGAATTCATGAATGAGCCGACATATGCAGCGATGGGCGGCGCACCGAAAGGATACGATGCCGCAAGCTTTGGCCGCGACGTTGCTGTCTTCCGTACGTTCCTTCAGAAAACTACGCCCGACACACTATTTCTCGGCCCAGGTTCAGTCGGCGAGGGACCGTTCGCAATGCCAATGGGTGGTGGAGTACTTAAATCCGAAGACCTGCTCCACGCAGCCGGTCCCGTATTCGACGTTTTCTCGTACCATCTCTATGCAGCTGCTTCGGAGCGATGCGCAAGCATGGGCGCATCATCACAAACAACCGTAGCAGCGGCACTTTCTCAAGATTGGCTCTCGCGACCGGAAAAGATTGGCGCATTCTACGCGAACCTTCGAGACAGGTTCGAACCGGGCAAATCACTCTGGATTACGGAAACCGCCGATGCAGCCTGCGGAGGAAACCCATGGGCATCGACTTTTCTAGACACCTTCCGATATCTTGTTCAACATGCGTCCCTCGCCCAGCGTGGCGTGAAAGTAATTATGCACAACACACTGGCATCAAGCGACTACGGCCTGTTAGACGAGAATACTTTCGCACCACGTCCTAATTACTGGGCCGCTTTGCTTTGGCGACGCCTCATGGGTGCGACGGTTCTCGATCCCCACACATCGCCAATCCCGAATGTGTACGTCTATGCTCACTGCCTTCGGAACCATCCCGGCGGCGTCACGCTTCTGGTCATCAATGCCGACCGACAGCAAGTCCATGAAATTACATTGCCGTCTGAAGCAGAACGCTACACGCTGACTGCCAAGCAACTTCAAGACACAACCGTCCAGCTTAACGGGAAGACTCTTGAACTGAACAGAGATGGCGACCTGCCACAATTCCTGGGTCAGTCAACGCGCGCAGGTCACATCAGTTTCGCACCGACTAGTATTACATTTCTGGAAATCGCCAACGCGGACAACAGCAATTGCCACTAAGCCCATAGGTGGCGACCTGACGTCAGGAGACTAATTTCATGAGCTCGAACAAGCCGACAGAAATCCTTGCAAGTCTCGCCACATTGCTTCCAGAACTGGAGGCCGTCTATAAGGACATACATGCGCATCCGGAATTGTCGATGCAGGAGACCCGAACGGCTGGTATTGCTGCGAATCATCTGAAGGCTCTGGGATTTGAGGTCACTAGCGGGGTCGGCAAAACTGGCGTTGTAGGTATTTTGCACAACGGCGATGGGCCCACTGTCATGCTACGCGCGGACATGGATGCTCTACCCATCAAAGAAGCGACTGGCCTTCCCTACGCGAGCACCGTCACGGGGACTGACCCCACCGGCAAGACCGTACCCGTAGCTCACTCGTGTGGGCACGATATGCACGTTGCCTGCTTGATTGGCGCAACAAATCTTTTTGCAAAGAGCCGCGACCCCTGGAAAGGGACGCTGATGGCGGTCTTTCAGCCGGGCGAGGAGACCGCGCAAGGCGCTAAGGCAATGATTGATGATGGGATGTTCAAACGATTTCCAAAACCGGACGTTGTGCTAGGGCAGCACGTCATGAGCTTGCCGTCGGGCAACATCGATTGGCGTGCGGGTATTGTCACCTCTTCTGCCGATAGCCTGCAGATTCGCATGTTCGGGCGCGGCGCGCACGGCTCGATGCCCGAGTCCAGCATCGACCCCGTCGTCATGGCCGCCTCGACCGTAATGCGGCTGCAAACGATCGTCTCCCGGGAGGTCGCGCCCACGGATTCCGCGGTGGTGACAATCGGGTACTACAGGCCGGCACGAAAGAGAACATTATTCCGGATGAGGCATTGATCAAATTGAATGTGCGCACATTTGACGAGGGTGTGCGCAAGCGTGTGCTTGCGGCGATTGAACGCATTGCGAAGGCTGAGGCAGCGGCATCAGGAGCGCCAAGACCGCCAGAGATCACGCCACTCGATCAGTATTCGTCAGTAAGGAATGATGCCAACGCGACAAAGAAGCTCGTCGATGCATTTGCTCCGGAACTTCCCTGCCGGTTCCATCGAACAGACGAAGCCCACTATGGCAAGCGAGGACTTCGGCTGCTTTGGAGCTGGGTGGGACGTTCCGGCAGTGTATTGGTTCTTCGGCGGAGATGATCCAGCGGTGTACGCCAAGGCAAAGAAAGAGGGAAAACTCAGCTCGCTTCCAACCAACCATAACCCCGCCTTTGCACCAGTCATTCATCCGACTCTGGAAACAGGTGTGAAGGCCCTCGTTGTTGCGGCGCATGCGTGGCTGGCCTCGTGAACAGCGTGCTGATCCACGGATATCAACTAGCGGGTCCTTTTCTGGATGCTGTGGATCTGCTTGGCACGTTTGTTTTCGCACTCAGCGGTGCGGCAGCGGGTGTCAAAAGCCGGTTCGATCTGTTCGGTCTGATGGCACTCTCGTTCGCGGCCGGTAATGCCGGCGGGATCACACGAGATGTGCTGATTGGCGCGGTGCCACCAGCGGCCATTAGCGACTGGCGCTACCTGGGGGTCTCTCTTCTGGCAGGATTGGTGACGTTCTTCTGGTATCCCGACATCGATAAACGTCGCAGGCTGGTGTTGTTATTCGACGGCGCGGGACTCGGTCTGTTTGCCGTCGCCGGCACACAAAAGGCGCTCATCGCGGGACTCAATCCGGTGATGGCGATTTTTATGGGAGTGCTAACCGGGATTGGTGGTGGAATACTGCGCGATGTGCTTGTCAACCAAACGCCGACGGTGCTTCAGGCGGATATTTATGCTGTTGCTGCGCTAGCTGCTGGCGTCGTAGTAGTGATCGGATATGTTTTGCATTATCCGGCTCCCATTGATAATGACCGTGGGCGCACTCCTGTGCTTCTGGCTGCGAGTTATGGCGATATACCGAGGATGGCATTTGCCCGTCGCACGGTCGCAGAATCAGTCGGATTGAATCATTCTTTTGCTACGTAGTTCCAGGAATTGACAGGTGACTCTAACCAGGCATCATAACCCGCTAACTGTCACGGCAGTGGTCTAACAGGTTGTGTGAATCAGTACCGCTAAACGCCCTTGTGGCGACCGATATCCCGGGTTGTCAGTTACACGGAAACTACTCCCACGTCTTAGGCAACTTCCAGGAGATTGATCCGTTCTCTGCCGGTATTCGGATGAGGCACTCTCTTAGGGCCCTGCCAATCCATTTGAGAAACGTTTGCTTATTCCCTTTCACCAAAACGGGTGAACATCCGAGGCCTAACAATGGGGTAATCGACTTTCGCTGATTCAGTTCGCGCATGAACCACGGCGCCCACGCCGGTACCACCGGCAACCCATATCGATACGCAACGCGATAAAGCACAAATGCCGGGTCGTCCCCGCACAAGATAGTGCGCGCGGCCTCACGATCCGCGCCTGGTTTCGTCTTGGCTATTTCGGCGGATACAGCCACCAAGTGCCGGACCGGACGCTTCCTGCCCGGCACCATCACACTGCCGCGAAAGCATTGCGCTTCTGGCCCAAGAGAAGCAGGAATGCTCGTGCGGCCCGGTAGTTGAATCTGGAACAAAGCTCCTTCGGTTACTGCCGCCCATAGCGCACCGATCTCTGAATCTCCGCCAATCATTGAGATCAAGTGTGCGCTGGATTGGCCCCGTTCATCCTTTGGAGTTTCCAGAACGGCCCGGTCAATGTGGACCCGAACACGAGTGGTCGTGTCCTTCGTGCGCTTGGTGAATTCCAACGATCCAAAGCGCTGATGAGCGTTTTGCAATTTTCGTTTCCTCCAGTCATTGACAGACATAAGCAAGGCGCTTTTCTTATCCGCGCCCGCCTTCGTCATCACCACTGCCTTCCTCGATAGCTAGACGCTGGCCATACATCCAGCGCTGTGGCTTGATCTGTGACAGCCAATCCTGGGCCGTCGGAATCCGACCGAGGTCTTCTCTGATGTGCTGTTCTCCGATGTAGCGGACCGGAACCTGGTTTCCGTCACTGTTTGTGATCGTCACACCAAAAATCCTCTCACTCAGGAAAATTCCCTCTGCGTGGTGGCGGAGAGCACGGTGGCGAAAGTCGGCGAAGAATGCTTTCGATTCATCAAACCACTGGTGAACGGCAAGATAGTCCTCGGCTTGGCCCCCGAACTTCCTGGCGCTGCTCTGCGCGTGCTTGAGTGGATGCGCCATGGCTAGACCTCATAGGTCGTCGTTGAGTAGTCCTCGAAGCGATCGTTGCGCTCAACGGTGATTGTGCGTTTGCGCACGTCCAAGACCACATCCCCGAACCCACCGGCATCGTTTTCGTAACCGTACGGCACCAGCACTTCGAAGTGGTCTTGCAGTTCGGAGGCGTCATGAGCGACATGCTCGTATTCTTCGTAGGCGTAGACATCGGAATCGTAGCACTTGACGTCTTCCGTTATTCCGTCATCGCCCGATCCATCGAAGTGCGCAGCGACGAAAGTAATACCCGCAGCGGCCAGGCGGTCACATTGCGCGAGGATCGCAGCTTTGGCGGCGGCTTGGTGTTGTTTTAGCTGTTCTTCGAACGTTAAATGGTCTTCCACGGAACCTCCTACCTTTCTGCCCAATTCGGAAATGGATTGCGGTTTGACTTGCGAAACGCACTGATCAGGTCGCGGATCCTAAGGCGCCTGCGATATAACGTCTCGATCAGACGGTTCATCCCACTGACGTCATATTCGTACCATTCCTCTGGTACCTGGGCTCCGTATCGCCAGAGTTCGCCAAGATCCATTTGCTCGGCGCGTGTGAGCGCCGGCTCGAACGACTCCCATGCCGTCACGGTTTCATACACGCGCTGCCGCGCATAAGCGCCACGCAACGGAGCGTCGGGGAAGTTCCACTCGCCAGCGTTGAAGCAAAATCCCTGGTCGATAAATATCGCCGTGTATCTGCGGCTTCGTGACGCTTGCTGTACGAAAATAGCTTGGCGTCCGTCGCTGTTACATGTCCATTTGTCAAGAACCAGGACGCGCGCGAAATCCTGGATGTTGACGACCGCCGCAAGCTCAGCGTCGGGAAGATACTCGCAAATGCTGGCTTCGACCTTGTCCCCCGCATACAGTGAGGCAAGCTGCCGGCCGCTACTGCAGGGAATACTGGCTCCTGCCACCTCTACGCGGAGATCGTCGGTATTTTCGATCAGCCAGTCCGACACGTCGATCACTTCGACGCGCGGCATCGGTAATCCAAGCCGAAGTCCAAGATTTGTTGCCAACATTTCATTCGCAAGAACTTTGACGTGTTGAGGGTTGTTCATGAACTTGGTGACATAGTGGGCACCATCTGAGGCTTGGAGAAGGTGCGATTGCGACCCTCCTCGCATTCTGCGAAGGTGCTGGACCGCGGAGACACAAGTGTCCATTTGGGAACCTCCGGGTTTGAGTTGGGGTGCGAAGCGGGACTTCAGCGATCAACGGAAAGGGCGGGTTCCTGACGTGAGCGAGTTATTTCAGGGTGGCAATCTCCCCTGAGCAGAAGACCAGGGTCAGTTCGTTCGAGAATCGCTCCTTTTCTCGAATGATGGTCTTCCCGTCTTCTTCTTCTTCAGACTTTTCCACGAGCTTGACCGACTGCCAGTGGGCGATGTGCCGTGCTTCACCATCGCCGAAGATCCCGTTGAGCATTCCGGCCGTGCAGAGCAGGCCCACGTGCCCACCGTGCAGGGGTGTTAGTGGGCGGCCAGTCACGTCTGCTTGTTGCGCGAAAAGAACGGCTGAGGCTTGGCGATAGGCCGACGATTTCGGGAGTAGGTCTTCTATTTGGTCTAAAGGGAGCCCGCGGTGAACCAAACGCACGGGTCCGCTCGGCGGCACGGCGTAGAGGTGGTCAGGTTCTAAAGGTAGCGGTGGAAGCTCTTCCAGTTTTCTTTCGAGGGAGCTTAGCCATAGCTGCGCCTGAATTATATCGCTGTCCCCCAGGCGATCCCTCTCTTGCCGAGTACGACGGACCCCCAGGAGGACGACTTGCTTATAGCGGGCACTCTCAGTCTCCGTGAGCCGATACACACGCGCGTTTCGGAAGTCTCTTGAAAGTAGCGCAGCACAATCGGCAATTCGCTTGGCAGGAACAACGAACACCAGGATGCCGCCGCGTATCAGCCACCGGTGCACATGCTCCAAGAGGAGCTTCTCCATGCGCTGCGATTTCTCTTCGCCGATCTCGAAGTCGTACGGCGGGTTCAAATAGATCAGCGAGAACGATTCCACGGGGCACTGCACGTCAAAGCAGTTCCCGTGGATCACCTCGATTCCTTTAGTACGCGCCTGTTCCGCTCGTCCAGCGTCCAGTTCTACGCCGCATCGCAAGACCTTTTTGTCAAAAGCGATTTCAGCGAGCGCGGCACCATCCCCCACGCAAGGGTCCAGCGCGCAACAAGGCTTGTCCGGGAATACTAAGAATCTACGGATTCGCTCCGCCTCTCGAGCTGGAAGGGGATAAAACCCCAGACGTTCGCGTCCGGCAAGACGCATGGCGGCCTCCATCGAATCGGATTTAGTTCAGAGGGTGGCTTCAGACGAGGTGAGGTCAAAAAATACGAACCTATGTGTCGGAAATGACTCAAGCTGTGAAGGTCTTGCCGGTCTCGCTGGCGCCTCCAGCAACGCACGAATCGCAGTGGGCTAAATAGGGTTCTGGCTGTATTGTCTAAGCTTGCGGTAGATCGTGGTCTTGCCAATCCCCAAGATGCGGGCAGCAGCGATCTTGTCTCCCTTGGTTTCTTTCAGCGCCTTCACAATGGTGCACCGTTCTATCGAATCCAGCCGGTGTGTATCCGCCTCTGCGAGAGTATTGTTTCCGATCTCTTCGGGAATTAGACAACCATCTTCGTCCCGAAGCGTCGGCCCGAACCCTAGTGCGATACAGCGCGCCACGAAGTTTTCCAATTCACGCACGTTTCCCGGCCAATCCCGTGACATCACCGCTCGCCAGAAGTCCTGGCATATCGTTTCAATCGGGCGCATTGAATCGGCATGTTTTGTCAGGAAGGCCGTCACGAGAAGTGGGATATCCACTTTTCGCTCGCGCAGTGGGGGCATCTCTATTGGAAACACGTTAAGGCGGTAATAGAGGTCTCTTCTAAATGCCCCCTCGTCGACGGCGTGTTTCAAATCGCGATTGGCAGCTGCGATGAATCTGGCGTTGACTGGTTTGGCGTCAGTGGAACCCAAAGGACGGACTTCATGCTCTTGAATTACGCGAAGAAGTTTTGCTTGCAACTCTCTCGGTAGTTCTGCAATTTCATCCAAGAAGAGGGTTCCAGCTTCTGCGGCCTCAACCAGCCCCTTCTTGTTTGTGTCGGCTCCCGTGAACGCACCGCGTGTATGCCCGAACAATTCAGATTCAACCAGAGTGGGCGTGAGGCATGAGCAATCTACGGCAACAAAGGCACCGTGCTTCCGTGAACCCGAACTGTGAATATATCGGGCGACGAGTTCTTTCCCGGTGCCTGTCTCGCCGAGAATGATTACAGGAAAAGTATGGTCCCTTGCCTTGCCGATGAGATTGTGAATCGTTCGCATCCGCAAGGAAACACCAATGAGACCGCCCGGGCTAACCGTGGACTCCAATTGGCTTCTTAACTCGTGGAGTTCCAGATTGAGCGGCTCCGGTCCGGGGTACTGCTCGGGTGCTTGCCCTCCATCTGCACACAAAAAGCTCTCGGGTAGTGATCCACCGCCTGCCATATGCATCGCCTCTTCTGTATTTGGGGAGTTTTCTATAACGTCTATATTTTCTTGGGTTTTATCAGCCTTTAACGGGCCGGTTTCCGCCGAATGTTGCTCTTAGACGTTTATCGAGAGTGAAGCTGAAGGGTTTTGGGGATTCAAACTCAAGCAAGGCCGAGTCGAACCGTTCAATGAAGTCCACCGCTGCCGTTGGCGTCACATAAGTCCGCTCCCAGCCTGCCTTCCTGACGACAATGATTTCGCGTACCCAGGCCTCAGTTGCCTTGAACACACGCTTGACGGCACGGGCAACCGGGCAGTGAAAACAATTACTTTGCGCACCTTCGTCGATGTCTCGCTGAGTTACTCGTATACGCATCTGACTGACCACCCTTCGCAAGTTCGAAAGCGAGTCGAATCATTTGTGCTCGCCTGTCGTTGCCGCTCGGAGTTCCTAGAAATGAACATGACGCGGAAGCCCTTCATGCCACTCCTGGCCATGCCCTTAAGTTGTTGTAACTGCGGGGCTTGAAATGGGAATGGCTCACTTATTTGGCAGGATGTTCGACCGGTGCTAGAGTCCGCGGCGAAATGGGTGCCGCAGGTTCAGTCAATGCAGACGCACTACCCAACATGTGCCAGCGGAAGGTCGTTAAGACAAATCCAACGGGCGCGAAGACAGAGTGCGTTTTTACTGACGGCACTTCCATCTTGGTGTCGAATTTCGTGGCGTCCTTCATTCGACCTGGCGACGAATTGCTCTTCCCTTTGGATCATAAAGCCGCCAACGCGGGCACACAAATATACATTCGTAAGATCCATCTTGAGGAGAGAAGGTGGGACGTTTTTCTGGCCGAGATCGGTTACGCGACCCAGCCCCGAGAAGATAAGCGCAATAACCTCTTCGTTTCCGCCGAAGTTGCTGATTCTCAGTTGGGCATTTCCGCCATCAACCTTCGTTGTGAGGTACTGAGGGATTACTTTTATGTGGGCAATCGCCACCGTGGGTGGGACCGGCAGCCGTCATTCTACGAACTCCTGCGGGTCACTCCGAAGGTGTCGCCCGCGGAGTTGCGGCTCGCCTTCAAACTCTGCACCATGGAGCTCGGCACTGCACACGCACCGACTGGCGATGTTCGCGCGCTGAATCGCGCCTTCAACATCCTCGCGCGTCCAGAGCTGCGTACTTGCTACGACGCTCTCCTAAATGATCCAACATCGCCTGCACTCTTCCCTTATGGCGGATTTGGTTCCCTGCTAGTTGCAGGTGATATCTTACGCGACGGGTCGACATTTTACGCCTCGCGCATCCTGTCGTTCCTTCCCGAACAGAACTTCAAACACTTCCGAGCACCATTGCGAAAGGTTGCTTATTACAATGACCGCGCAATCTACCGAGATTCTCGCCGAAAACTGGAAGTACTCTTCGACCAAACATCGTTACCGTTGCTGTGGGATTCAAGTTGGAATCAGTGGAAGCATCTTCTGGGCACTAAGATCGGCCTCAAGGCGACCTTCATTCAGAGCGGCAAATATCAACAGCGCGCCGGGGCATGGCATCTGGCGCAGTGGGAGACCGCACTTCCGAGCCGCATCGAAGTCGCACTGCCCTCAAGCATTGCTGAACAGATCGCCGAGGCTCGTAAGACCCACCACAGCTTCGGTGAATTTTCCGAAGCACTTGACCTGATTCGCATCCGCATCGAATCCGCACCTGTCGAGAGAGCCGATCTACAAAAGCTCTGCGCTGAGTTTGGAATCCCGGCCGATTTCGATATATCGTTGATTACGTGGAAGCCGGACTACGACGCTTTCTATTACAAGCAGCTCTCGAAGCGCGCTCGTCGCCTCTACCTGTTTCAGTCGGAATATATCTTTGATCTCGAGAGAGCGGTGGTCGCAGAAACGCCTCAGCAGGGGCACGCGACTTACCTATTCTCGAAGCCCGTCAACATGACAGAGTTTCTAACCATCTATGGGAGAGTCGCGAGGGAGGACATTCGCCACAACCGAGGCAACGTGGCTGACCGGCTCGGTTTTTTGGGCCGGCTCATTCATGGCCTAAGTCCGCAGGGCTGGTTAAGAGAACTGAAAGTGCGACTGGGGGAGAGCGTTGATTACGCCGTCGGTGACGACTATGGTGCTGTCTCTGCGAGGACGGCTTGAATCGCCTCGGTTCCCGCAACGCTGCCCTTTGTGATCAAAAAGTGCCGAATGTTAGGCATGAAACACCGAATTGGCAAAAGAAAATCGTCTCGGCAGAACAGACGAACGGTTCCTCCATTACTCTCTGAGGCAACGATACAGCTCCCAGCCTCCCACGGGATTTCAGGTGGCAGATCCGGGGATCAGTGCTACGCGTCAGAATTTAGAGGCGATCCGGCGTATATGCTTAATTTGACAGCAGGGGTATAGTGCCTAAGATTTAACCGATAATTCAGAATGGGCGGGGGAGAATGATCAGAAAAACCGGCGAGAGAAAGGCGCAACGCACTCCGGGAGGCGGCCCGAACGCATGACAGCGTTTGAGTGGAGAGGCGAGATAGATTGAGATCCCGATGGACCAACACCCACAAACGTCAAGTTCGTTCGCGCAAACGAGCACTGCACAGCTCCCCGAACTTCTCACCGCCAAGGAACTCGAAGCCCTTCTCAGAATCGATGTGAAAACGATTTATGGCTACGTCCAGCGCGGCTTGATTCCTTACGTCCGCATCCAAACGAACCTTCGATTTCGGAAGCAGGAAGTCCTGGAGTGGCTTGCGAGGCAAAGCTACCCGCCCCGGCCCGCGGGCAACGGAAATGGAAGAAGGCTTCGTCGAACAGATCTCTAGCCGTAGGTCTTACAGCGGCAGCGCGATGCGCGCAAGCTGGCGTTCTGTGTCGTTTGAGGGTTCCAGGTATTTCTGCGTTGTCTCGAGGGACTCGTGGCCGAGCCAGGATTGCACGGTGCGAACATCGATGCCAGCACGCAGCCATCGCGTGGCGGCGGTGTCGCGGAAGCGGTGCAAGTACCAATGGTCGGGATTCAGTTCGGCCCGCTTGGCAACGGCCTTGCACCGGTCATGAAGAAATCGATAATTCGGCTTGCCGTTCGGCGAGGGGAAAACAAGCGGACAACCATCCATGTGGCGGTGCTTCTTCATGAGCTGTGCGACCTCCCGGGTAAGGGGCACGCTCCGTTCTTCCCAGTCCTTTGGAGTGAATTGGTATTCCCCTTTTGCGGTAACGTAGACACGCTTTCTGGCAAGGTCTAGGTCTGACCAATGTAGTGTTTTCAGTTCGCCTCGCCGCAAGCCGCTCGATAGCGCCAAAGCAAAAAATGCCTTCTCCCATGCATCGCAAGCGGCGAAAAATTTCTTTAGCTCGGAGTCGGTGTAGGCCACCGGCTTCTTTCGAAAACGCGGGAGACGCGGCACCTCTTTCACGGGATTGTCGAGCTTCAGCTTGGAGAAAAAGTTGTGCAGGATGACCCGGTCGGTGTAGAGCGTGGTACCCGGATCAAAGCCTTTTGATTTTCTCCAGGCAAGGAATCTCTTGATGTCGTCCGTCGTGATCTGCCGGGCGTCCGCCTTCGGCGCCACGTATTCGCAGAACAGCTCCAGAATGTGCTCGTATTTCTGGTAAGTCAGGGGTTTGCGGAATGCCCGGATGTCTTTGAGGAAATTCGCGAGCAACGTTTGGAGCGGGAACGTATCTTCCTCTTCGTTCAGAATCGGGAGCTCGACGTTGGACTCGCGCGCGTCGAGTTCAAGGCGTTTCCGGCGCTGAGCTTCCAAAGCTTCCGCAGGTGTAGTTCCGCCGGCTTGTCGCCTGCGTTGCGCACCCTCATACCACTCGAGGATGTACCGGCCGGCCCCGGTCCCCCATTTGATTCGTCCCCGGCCATCATGGTCGAGCGAGACGTTTTTCCAGCCGGTAAGGGTTTTGATCTGGCGGGTGATGTTGACTCGTGCCATTTAGCGTCCACCTCTGGCGAACTGGACGCTAAAATAGACGCTAAGCGCGCGGAAGTCAAGTTAAGACCAACAAAACAAAAGCATTATAGCGGATGAGCCTGTAAGCCGGATTCTGTGCGGCGTGCCCTCCTGTAAGGGACGGCACGCAGCGGCGATCATTCCTCTAGGTCGTGATTCGCACCACGACTCCAGCAGCCTACCCGAGGGTTGCTCTCAATGACAGATTGCTCCATCGTCGAGGGAGGACGCTCACTTTCGTAAGCGTTCTCAGCGAGCCGGGCCGGCTCTCCCCTCCTATTTGGCCTTGCACCACGCGGGGTTTTCCGTGCCTCCGATGTTGCCATCGGAGCGGTGGGCTCTTACCCCACCTTTTCACCCTTGCCAAACTGAGCGAGCATTTCGAAGACGTCTCGCAGGTTTTCCTGCGCGATGCCACCGTGCTTCTCTCGGCCGGCGGTATATTCTCTGTGGCACTTTCCGTGAACCGTAGCACAGGCTTTAGCCTGTGCTCTTTCTTCGTCGCACGATTCTTTTCGCGCAAACGAAGCGGCATAGACTGAAGTCTGTGCTACCGTCCCCCTGGCGTTACCAGGCGCGTTGCCCTATTTCGTCACCGGCTCTTGCGAGCCTACGACGACGGTGTCCGGACTTTCCTCCCGCTCGGCCATCTTGCGATGACCAAGCCAGCGATCACCCGGCTCACCCGCCAATGGAATTGTAGCCGATTGGCGCAGAATCGGCGAGCCTGCAACGAGTACACTCCTTGCATTTGTCGACAGGCCGAGCAGATTCGAGACCCTCCCCCCCCTTTTTTGTAAGTGTTGCATCTAAAAGACTTAAGCTGACTGTATCCCCTGCCAAATCAACAGTTACGGTAATCCGAGAGACTAATGATTCTAAAAGACTTAGCGCATGGTAGGACGCAGGATTGGCGGAGCATTGTCAACTCGCTGCAAGTGTTGCGTCTAAAGGACTTAGCTCCGCAAGAAGCCAGCGATCGATTCTTGCTTTTGAAGTCTATTTGAAGTTTCTAAGGTTCAGTCAGTGCAGTCCACCAAAGCGCCGAATTGCATCGATCGCATCTGCGCGCTTGGTGCCCATGGGTGGCTGATTGTTGGGCTGCGAGACCCAATTGTTGAAGTGTCTAATGTTGACTCCGGATGGATGAGGAACATGGACCCACAGAACCCTGGTCGTTCGGTAGGCCACCGTGTTGACTTCGGCAATCGCGTCTTGATGCAGTGGGGCTAAGAGTTTCCTACACTCATTGATGTATTGATCTTGGACTCCCAGCATAACTACCAGCTTGAGACTGTCTGGTAGATCCTTGAGAAAGCGCTCCGAACAGTTCTTCATTAGCCGCCTAGGCTCACTCTCTTTGAATGACTTCAAAATAATTGGGCCGCTAGTCTTAAAGTCAGCTGCTTTCGGGTCGAATCGGGAAACGCTGCATCGAATCAACGAAGCAAACGCGAAAGACTCTTCACCGGGCTGAAACCTCGAATCAAAGTCGTCTTGCGCATTTAGCAGACCCAGAATGACCAGAATGGATTTCAGCCGTGACCTTTCCTTCGCGAAGGCCACGTCCTCAAATTTCTTGTTATCGTAGGCACGAACTTGGGTCGCGCCCTTTGAAAATCCCAGGACAAGCACCCTGGGGTTGGAGCTTCCCCAGTGCCCTGGGTCGTTGCGGAATCTCCAAGGAAGTTTCTCAATGGTTTCACCGCATGACGAAAAGCACAGTGAGCAGTTCAATTTGCCGTGGCTTGGGAAGGCTCTAGACTCCATAACGGATTCTCGCAATTCATCTCACTTGACTCCTATCAATTTTTCGAATTCGGATTCGGTGAGGATGGGGACGCCGAGTTCTTTGGCTTTGTCGTATTTGGAGCCGGGGTCGGTGCCGACTACTACGTAGTCGGTTTTTTTTGTGACCGAGCCGGAGACTTTGCCGCCGTGTTGCTGGACGAGTTCGCCGGCTTCTTCACGGGAGCGATTGGCTAGGCCGCCGGTGAAGACGAAGGACTTGCCGGCGAGCTTCTGGCTTTTGACTTCGCGTTTTTCGGCGGTGGGATGCACGCCAACTTTATTCAACTTTTTAATAAGCTGGCGATTCGCGGGCTCGGAAAAGAACTCAACAATGGAAGCCGCAACCTTTGGGCCGACTTCATGCACAGCCTCAAGCTGTTCTTCCTTCGCGGCGGCCAATTCCTCGAGCGACGAAAACTGCTCCGCGAGCAACTGCCCCGTTCTCTCGCCCACAGAGAATATACCCAGAGCATAAATCAAACGCGCCAAACTGCTTTTCTTGCTCCCTTCAATCTCGGCCAGCAAATTCTGTGCCGATTTTTCCGCCAAGCGCTCCAGCCCGGCGACCACGTCCTCTTTCAACAAATAAAGGTCAGCAACATCCTTCACCAGCCCCTTGTCCACCAGCTGATCGACGATTTTCTCTCCCAGGCCATCGATATTCATCGCATGTCGGCTCGCAAAATGCAGCAAAGACTCTTTCCGCTTCGCCGGGCACGCCGCATTCACGCAACGGTACGCCACTTCCCCTTCCACGTGATGAATCGCGCTCCCGCACTCCGGGCACTTCGCCGGCATGTGAAACGGCCTGCGGTTCTTCCCTTCTTTCACGACTTTCAGGACGTGCGGAATCACTTCGCCGGCGCGCTCGATCAGCACGGTATCGCCGATTTGCACGCCTAAGCGCTCGACTTCATCCATATTGTGGAGTGTGGAACGACTGACAGTGACGCCTCCCACTTGCACCGGCTCCAGAAAAGCCACCGGCGTCAGCGCACCCGTGCGCCCCACATTCACGCGAATATCATTAACGACCGTGGTCTCCTGCCGCGCGGGATATTTGAAGGCAATCGCCCAGCGCGGCGCCTTCGACGTAAACCCCAATTCATTCTGAATCCCGGTCGAATTCACCTTAATCACCACACCATCGATCTCATACGGCAACTTTTCGCGCTTGGCGTCCCAGTCGTCGCAATAGGCGGTGACCGCCTCGATCCCATTGCACAGCTTCCAATCGTCGGAAGCGCGGAAGCGCAATTGCTTGAGTGCTCCCAGGGACTCGGAATGCTTGGGAAAGGGGACCTTGCCATCGACGAAAAGATAGTAGGCGAAAAAGTCCAGCCGACGCGCCGCGGTGATGGACGGATCGAGCACGCGGACGGCTCCGGCCGCGGAGTTGCGCGCATTCACAAAAATCTTGCCGCCCGACATTTCCTGCTGCCGGTTCAGCTCTTCAAACGCCTTGCGCGTCATCAGAACTTCGCCGCGCACTTCAAAATCCGCGGGCAGCTTCGCCTTCTTCAAAACCGCCGCATCCACTTGCAGCGGAATCGAACGAATGGTCTTCACGTTGGGAGTGACCTCCTCGCCGGTCGTGCCATCGCCGCGCGTCACGCCGCGCACCAGCTTGCCTCCCGCGTACTGCAAAGAGATGCTCAGTCCATCGAACTTGTGTTCGGCAATATATTCGATTTTTTCCAAGCCGCTGCCTTCGCGCACGCGGCGGTCAAAATCGCGCAGCCCATCGTAGGAAAACGCGTTGTCCAGGCTCAACATCGCCCGCGCATGCTGCACCTTCTGGAAACCTTCGCGCGGAGCGCCGCCTACGCGGACGGTGGGCGAATCGGGCGTAACCAATTGCGGGTGGGCAGACTCCAATTCTTGCAGCTTCTGCATCAGCTTGTCGTAAGCCGCGTCCGAAATTTCCGGTTCATCGAGGACGTAATACTGATACTCGTGATGGCGAAGCTTCTCGCGAAGCTGTTCGATTTCTTTCTTAATGGAAGCAGTTGCGGCTTTGGCCATGAAACCCTCTGAAGAAGGGATAGCTCAATTTCGCCCGACATTATATAGAATGTAGATGGCAAGAAACGACTGACACTGAGCATGGACAAGGAATGACCACGGAAATTCAAAACGCACTGCTGATTCACAACCCCAACGCCGGGAACGGCGGCCACGGCCGGCGGACCATGCTCGATGAGGCTCGCCGCATTTTTGCCGCGGTCGGAATTCAGACGGACTTGACGGAAACCACGAAGGCCGGAGATGCGACTGAGATCGCGCAGCGCGCGCATGAAGAAGGACGTCATCTCGTTATTGCCTGCGGAGGCGATGGCACGCTGAATGAAATCGTCAACGGACTCGCGGGTCAAAAAAATGGTCATCGCGTGCCGCTCGCGCTTCTTCCCGGCGGAACCGCCAATGTGCTTGCCAAAGAATTAAATTTGCCGTGGGATATTCCCAGCGCGGCGGAATTACTCGTTCGTGGAGTCGTGCGGGAAATTCCCCTGGGACTCGCCACTGCTCTCAACGAACCCGCGAAGACTAAATATTTTCTCAGCGTCGCCGGCGCGGGACCGGATGGCATGATCGTCTACTCTATCGACCTCGATCTCAAAGCCCGCGTTGGCATCCTTGCCTACTGGTGGCAGGGCGCGCGCGAGGCTTTCCGCTACAAATTCAAACACTTTCGCGTCAGTGCCGCAGGCAAGCAAATCAATTCCTCGCTCGTCGTGGTCGGCCGCACCAAAAACTACGGCGGGCCCTTCAAAATCACCACCGACGCGGATCTCTATGAAGATCAGTTCGAGTTGATGACCCTGACCACGCAGAGCGGCCTCCGTTACCTGAGTTACCTGCCAACTTTATTCTTGGGGAAACTCCGTGGCACGGAAGGCGTGGACTTCTGGAAGGCGGATCGCGTGCTCTGCGAACCGCTTGGTGAAGACCCGATCTACGCGCAGGTGGACGGCGAACCGCTCGCACGTCTTCCCGTGGAGTTCAAAATTGTGCCGCGCGCTCTGAAGCTGCTCGTGCCTCGCAACGGCCTCGCCTCGGAAACGAAAGCACCCTCGAAGACGTAACCGTGGACATCGTCACCCATGGACTCGCCTCCCTCGCCATCGCGCGAGGCTTTTTTCCGCGAGCCGGAAGAGTGGCGGTATTTTCAGCGGTTCTCTCTGGGATAGTTGCAGATCTGGACTGGCTGTGCGTCTACGGCGGTCCCGCGACGTTTCTGGCAGGGTACCGAACTTCATTTCACTCTATCGTCGCGGCGTTTTTTTTTCCCATCGTGATCGTAGCCGTTTCGGGCCACCTGGCCAACCGCTGGTACGGGACGCGCATTCCACTCGGCAACCTGGGGAAGGACGAAACCATTCCAGAGGAGCCAGCCGCCAGGCGAATTTTCCTGTTCCGCCGTTTCTTTGCCTACCTCTTGGGGGCACCGGTATGTGCCGCTCTCTTGCATCTGGCGATGGACACTTGCCAATCCGACGGCGTCTCGCTCTTCTGGCCGTTCAGTTCCCGGCGATTTGCCGCAGACTGGCTTCCCAGCCTCGATCCGTGGATTCTCACGATACTAATAGCGTGTATCGCGCTTCCGGAATTGCTACACCTTGTTAGCTCCGAGATTGGTGCAAAGTCGAAAAAGCCGCGCGGACAGATCGGAGCCATTGTTGGCCTCGCACTGGTGCTCGTTTACGTGGGCGCGCGTGCAACGCTGCACTCGAATGTCCTGGCCACCATGGAATCTAGGACGTTTCACGGAGAAACGCCCCGGCGCGCAAGCGCTTTTCCGGAGACTCTTTCGATCCTCACTTGGCATGGACTCGTGGAAACCGACAGCGCGCTGAATCAAATTGATGTTGACGCCGCTTCCACGAGTAACTTCGACCCCGACTCCAGCATGAGGCTCTTTAAGCCGGAACCTTCCCCCGCGCTAGATGCGGCGAGAAGTACAGCCGCCGCCAGAAAATTCCTCGCCGCAGCGCGGATTCCCAAAGCCAGCCTGGAGAAAACCGAATCCGGCTATATCGTCGTCTTGCGCGATTTGCGTTACCCCGCCGCTGGCGAAACACAACATGAGATAGCCGCTGTCATCGAGCTTGATCTGAACAACAAAGTTACCTCGGAGGAGTTGGTTTGGGCGCGAGACCTGCACCGCTGATTTTTTGCGCTAACTCGGCAAGTCATGATGCGGCTTGTGCCGCAATAACAGTCGCGAAAGCAAATAGCTCGCCGCAATTAACGCAATCGTCATTCCTGTCGCCAACAACCAATGCGCCTTAAGGTAAGGCAACGCATTGCAGCCGTAGCGGACCGCCAGATATCCGACGCCGAAATAGCGAAACAACCGCGCAATCGTGATAGCGCTGGTGAATCCTACGATCGGCGCTTCAAACGCGCCCGCAGCAAACACAAATACCTTGAACGGTGTCGGCGGTGGAAGCAGCGCAGCAATCAACATTCCCCTAAATCCGTTGCGCTCCACCCAATGACGAATCGCGAAAGCTCGCGCTCCCGCCTTGCGATGAAAATAAGCTTCTCCGCCTAGCCGCGCCAAAAAATAAAGTAGCACGCATCCCAGCACCGAACCAATTGCCGCCATCAAAGCATAAAGTGGCATCCGCTCCGGCTTGTTCATCGAAAGCTGAATCAAAAGCAAATCATTTATGATCGGAAACGAAAGCACCGACGAATCCAGAAAAGAAATCAGAAAAAGACCTGGAGCACCCAGCCCGGTCGCAAAAGCCACCACCTTTTGCTTCCATCCGCTAAGATTCGACAGCCAACCGCAACTCCCGTTTTCCATTTTCATTTCCCAAAATTGCAATTAAGTCCCGCCACGCGCAAGAAAATCCATCCGCCCGCAAATCGGACAGCCAGTCTAGCAGACACTTTCCTTGTTCTGGAGCAACGGCAGGGCCATCGCGCGAAGCTATTGCGAAAACGCGGCGCGGTCGAAGTGGTTCATGAAGATTTGCATCAATGCGGTGCGGTGAAGATTCGGAAGGCGCGGTATTTCACCGATGACCCGGACGTGTCCAAAACGCTCGATGGTCTCCCGGTTCTCCCGGTTCTGGTCGCCAATCAAAACCACGCCGTGCACCGGCAATTCGGCTGCATGCAAAGCCGCCAGCGTCAGCAACGTGTGATTGATGGTTCCAGCGCCGCTGCGCGCCGCAAGAATCACTGGAAGCCTGAACTTGACCATCATGTCCAGCATGAACTGCTTTTGATTGATTGGTACAAGCACACCGCCCAAGCCCTCGACGACTAGCCAATCATTCGACAAGCTCGTGGGCAGATTGATGCGGCCCAGATCGATTTCCACCCCCGCCCAGCGCGCCGCCAGATCCGGCGAAACCGGCGGCACAAACTTGTAAACCTCGTCCAGCGTGCGGTCCGTCCCGATTCCCGCGAGCCGCATCACGGTTACGCGGTCGGAGCCTTCGAGCGTCCCTGTCTGAATCGGCTTCCAATAAACCGCATCCAACGCCGCGCAGAGCAGCGCCGACAGCGTCGTCTTCCCAACGCCGGCGTCCGTCCCAGTGATAAAGAAATGATTTCTCACGCGTATCCCGCGGCTTGATCGTCGTGGTTTTGCGCGCAAACGTTTTGCAGCGGGAACGGCATTTGGGAGACCGAGTCGGGTTCAACGCGCGCTCTATTGTGGTGAACTGTACCGATGGCGGCCGGGCGGCTGGCTGCTGCCGGCAAAAAATCTATGTTCATGGGCTCTCGTCTTAACCGGGTCAATTCCTGGTCTGGCAATGCAGGCATGTTACCATCGCTTTGCAATTGTTTTTCGCCCGCATATTCGGCGCGATACCGTCCTATAAACGTCCCAGGTTGGGTCACCCTGGGCACTACACCTAGGCATATACCGTGCCCGCGTGAATGCCGCCGCTCCGTTTGACCCGCCGCTCCGCTAAATGTTATAAATCAACGTTTTGTGTACGCCCGTGCTCGAGCCCAACAGGGGCAGTGCCGCCCTTTGCGGCGGCAGATAGGTTGGGTGAGCGCACTGGCAACCTCGGTCCAACCGAGATACCACAAAAGGCAAGTTTTTGTCCCGTCTGAGGTGGGAGCCTTTGACATCCGGCAAGGCAGTCCCCCGGCGCTAAATAAGAAGCGTTCGGACGAAATGGTGTGCCGGAAACAAGTGTGCAGGGCGGCGGTTGGCTCTGAATCCGAATTTTATTCATGGAGGGTTTTTAATGCGCACCTGGCTTGCAAGTGCCTGGTCCTTGGGATGTAGATTCGCCAAAGGTAGTGCCGCGGCAGCTTTTTTGACGCTGTTCACAGGCGTTGCCGCCTCAGCTGAAGAAGCGGGCGGTGAAGCCGCCTTGAAGGTACCAGATCTTTCGCAAGTCACCTTTCTTGGAATCGATGGCCACAAACTGCTGCTCTTCGGCATCGTCTTTTGCGTCTTCGGCCTCGTCTTTGGGCTGGCCATCTACAGCCGCCTCAAAGGTATGCCCGTCCACAAGTCCATGCGCGACATCTCCGAGCTCATCTACGAGACCTGCAAAACTTACCTTTTCACGCAGGGTAAATTCCTTGTTTTTCTGTGGCTCTTTATCGCCGTGGTCATCGTTCTTTATTTTGGCGTGCTTGCTCCCGTCCATCCCACGGCAGTCACTCTGCCGATCATCCTCGTTTTCAGCATCATCGGCATGGCTGGAAGTTACGGCGTCGCTTGGTTCGGCATTCGCGTAAACACCTTCGCCAATTCGCGCACGGCTTTTGCCGCCCTTCGCGGCAAGCCTTATCCGATCTATCACACGCCGCTCGAAGCAGGCATGAGCATCGGCATGATGCTCATCAGCGTCGAGCTCCTCATGATGCTCTTCATCCTGCTCTTCATTCCCGGCGATTACGCGGGACCGTGCTTCATCGGCTTCGCCATTGGTGAATCGCTGGGCGCGGCCGTGTTGCGTATCGCAGGCGGCATCTTCACGAAAATCGCCGACATCGGCTCCGACTTGATGAAGATCGTCTTCAAAATCAAGGAAGACGACGCGCGCAATCCCGGCGTCATCGCCGACTGCACCGGTGACAACGCGGGCGACTCCGTCGGCCCAAGCGCCGACGGTTTCGAGACCTACGGCGTGACCGGCGTTGCCTTGATCACTTTCATCCTTCTCGCCGTGAAAGATCCAAAAGTCCAGGTGCAATTGCTGGTCTGGATCTTCGTCATGCGCATCATGATGCTTGTCTCCAGCGCCGGAGCCTATTTCATCAACGGTTTCATCGCCAAAGCCAGGTACGGCAACGTCGACAAAATGAATTATGAAGCGCCTTTGACGTCCCTTGTCTGGATCACTTCGATCGTCTCGATCGCGCTCACCTATGTCATCTCCTATCTGATTATTCCCACGCTCGGCACCGATGCCTCACAATGGTGGAAGCTAGCAACGATCATTTCCTGCGGCACGCTGGCAGGCGCCGTCATTCCGGAATTGGTGAAAGTATTCACGTCCACGGAATCGCGTCACGTGAGGGAAGTCGTCGCTTCGGCGGAAGAAGGTGGCGCGTCGCTCGGCATTCTCTCCGGCTTCGTTGCTGGAAATTTCTCGGCCTACTACATCGGTCTCGCGATGGTTGTCCTTATGTCCCTGGGCTATCTCATCAGCAATCTTGACCTCGGACTCCTCATGCTCGCACCGGCCGTGTTTGCCTTCGGACTGGTGGCATTCGGCTTCCTCGGCATGGGCCCTGTCACGATCGCCGTGGATTCCTACGGTCCGGTCACCGACAACGCGCAATCCGTCTACGAGCTCTCGCTGATCGAACAAATTCCCGGCATCCAGCAGGAATTGAAAAAAGACTACAGCATCGACGTGAACTTCGAGCGCGCCAAGGAGATGCTCGAAGCCAACGACGGCGCGGGCAACACGTTCAAAGCCACGGCCAAGCCCGTGCTCATCGGCACGGCGGTCGTCGGTGCCACCACGATGATTTTCTCCATCATCATGGCGCTCACGCACGGCCTCACGGAAAACGTAAATAATCTTTCGCTCCTCCACGCGCCTTTCGTTCTCGGCCTCATTACCGGCGGCGCGATGATCTACTGGTTCACCGGCGCGAGCACGCAAGCCGTCACCACCGGCGCTTACCGTGCCGTCGAATTCATCAAAGCGAACATTCACCTGGAAGGGGCGGCGGCGGCCAGCATTGCCGACAGCAAGAAGGTCGTCGAAATCTGCACCAAGTATGCGCAAAAGGGCATGCTCAACATTTTCATCGCTGTCTTTTTCGCGACGCTGGCCTTCGCTTTCGTTGAACCCTTCTTTTTCATTGGCTATCTTTTCTCCATCGCCATCTTCGGCTTGTATCAGGCCATCTTCATGGCCAACGCCGGCGGCGCCTGGGACAACGCCAAGAAAATTGTTGAAGTCGAACTCAAACAAAAAGGCACGCCGCTCCATGACGCCACGGTTGTCGGCGATACCGTCGGCGATCCCTTCAAGGACACCTCTTCCGTCGCCCTGAATCCGGTCATCAAGTTCACGACGCTCTTCGGCCTGCTCGCCGTCGAACTAGCCGTGCAACTCACTGCCAGCCAGGGAGGCAACGGCCTGACGCACATCCTTGCCGCCGCGTTCTTCGTCGTCTCCTTCGTCTTCGTCTACCGTTCGTTCTACGGCATGCGCATCCGCGGCTCCGCCGCTTAGTTGCATCAACCATCCGGACAACCCGGGGGCGGCCGCTAGCTGCCCCTCTTTCTTTTGACTGTCATCCTAAACGGCGATTAGGCGTATAGTTTGAGTAATGGACAGATTCTCTTATCCGAGCCTGCGTACCTTGCGGAATGGCCGACCAACGGCATCGTCGCGCTCCTATCCAAACGTTGTGCCGTTCGGTCCGGTGGGTGCTGGTCAATGGACTGGGCATGCTATCGGGCTGTTCATTGTGCTTGGCTTTGTTCTGATTGCCCTCGTCGGCGTACCAGAGTCGCGTTACTTTTTCCTCATCTCGCTCAGCCTCGGGGCAGTTCTCGGATGCGTCCTGTGGGTCTGGCACCGATCAAACAGCTCCTTCTGATTGCGGTCGCGTCTCCCACAACAACTCTGTATTCAGAAACAAATCAGAGCTAGAATCCTCGCGCATCGGAGCCGAGGTCCGAACCATGAAAACAAACCGTCTCGCCATGTTGGCCGCAGTCGTGATTGCTGCAATCCCGAGCCTTTTACGCGCTCAAGTCGATCCCAAGTGGGAAATCCACGACCGCAACCGTCCGAGTCCGCCGGTGGTCACTCCTGGCACCACCAGCACACAAGACGCGCCAGGCAAGCCGCCTTCGGACGCCATCGTGCTCTTCGACGGCAAGGATTTGTCGCAGTGGGTGCAAAAGAAAGACGGCAGCCCCGCCAAGTGGAAGGTCGAGAACGGCTACTTCGAGGTCGCCGCGAAGACCGGCGACCTGCGTACCAAGGAATCCTTCGGCGACTGCCAGCTTCACGTCGAATTCCGCGAACCCGATCCTGCGAAGGGCGAAGACCAGGATCGCGGCAACAGCGGCGTTTTCCTGATGGGGCTCTACGAAATCCAGGTGCTCGATTCTTACAACAGCAAGACGTACGCCGACGGGCAGGCGTCCGCCGTGTATGGCCAGTATCCGCCGCTGGTGAATGCTTCGCGCGCACCCGGCCAATGGCAGACCTACGACATCATCTGGCACGGCCCGCGCTTCGACCCATCCGGAAAACTGACTCGGCCCGCGCACGTCACCGTTTTTCACAACGGCATCCTTACGCAAGACAACGTCGAGCCCACCGGACCAACCGGCCATCATGTCCGTCCGCCGTACGAAGCGGGTCCGGACAAACTTCCGCTCGCGCTACAGGATCACAATCACCCTGTGCGCTACCGCAACATCTGGATTCGCGAACTGAACTAATACTCCGCTGTACGCCGGCGGTTCTGCTTTTCTTGTAGGGGCACGGCATGCCGTGCCCGTCTGCGGAACACTCTACACGCGAACAAGTCCCGTGAATTTACGCGGACTATTGTCAAACCCCGGAAACACAGGCGCAAGATCTTTCACGCCGATGTGCAGAGTCAGAATTTCTCCAATCACGCTGCGGAAATCCGTAGTAAGCGCCAGATCGCGGCCTTCATTGAGCTGATGATCATCAAGCCCCGGCCACTTGCCATACACTCGCCCGCCCTTCACGTCGCCGCCCATCACGAACATGCAATTCGCGTGCCCATGGTCGGTCCCGCGGTTTCCATTCTCTTTCGCGGTGCGTCCAAATTCGCTCATCGTCACGAACACAATCTCCTGCATGCGGTCGCCCATGTCGTCATGGAACGCAGCCAGCCCTTGCCCCAAATCCTTCAGCAGATTCGAGAGCTGCCCCTGCACTCCGCCCTCATTCACGTGATTGTCCCAACCGCCGCAATCAACAAACAATACCTCCACGCCGATGTTCGCCTTCAAGAGCTGCCCGATTTGCTGCAAACTCTGCCCGAGCCGGCTCGTCGGATATTGCGCTCCGTTCTCCGGCTGATACTTCGATGGATCGGCCTTCCGCAATAGATCGATAGCCTCAAACGTTTCCGCACCCGTGCCGTGCAAAGCGTGGTCCACGGATTGCGCATACATCGCCTCAAACCCGCCTTCCACCATTTGTCCCGACCCAGGCGCCTGCGCCATCACTTTGAACTGCTTCAAATCCGGCAACGCGATGGCCGGAGCGCTTCCGCGAAGCATCCGCGGCAGGTTCGGCCCCATCGCCACGGCCCGGAACGGTGAGGCGTCATCCTCGGGCACGGTCTCGAGCGCCCGGTTCAGCCAGCCATCATCCGTCGCCTTCAATCCAGGCGTTCCCGACTCCATAAAATCCTGCGCATCAAAATGCGATCGGGTCGGATCGGGCGATCCCGCCGCATGCACGATGGCCAGTTGATTCTTGTGGAACAAAGGCTCCAGCGGCGCAAGGCTAGGGTGCAACCCAAAAAATCCGTCCAGGTCAATCGCCGCATCGGTTCCGCCGCGATTGGGCTGAGGAATCGCAATGCTCGGCCGCATCCGGTAATAGTTCGGCTCGCCAAAAGGAACCACAATGTTCAAGCCGTCCGCGGCACCGCGCTGAAACAACACCACAAGCTGCTTCTTGTTCGGCATGGGCGTCGCCGCCACAGCGCGCTGCAGAAACGCGGGCATCGCACTCAACCCAACCATCGCCACGCCGCCCTGCTTCAAAAAATACCGCCGCGAAAACTTCAATCCTCTTACGCCTTCGCAACATGCATGACTCATATGAGCCTCTCACTTCTTCGAGCGCTTCGTTCCGGCAAATCCAAAAAAACCGTATCGCTTCAACTTTTCCGCTCTTCTCTTAGCTGTGAGCTGTCAACTGTGAACTGTCAGCTTCTTATCTCCGCTGAAACTCCGGCGCTCCCAGCACCAATCCCGCCACAACCCCTAAATCCACCATCTTCACTGGATCGTCCAGCCTCGCCTGCACCACTTGCGGACTGTCCAGTTGCTTCTCCAGTGTTTCCACAGTCGTCGGCCCCGCTTGCCCGCCCAGAAAAACCTGTACGGCGCGCTCCAGCGCCGCCTTCGCGTCTCCCGACAATTCCACGCCAAGCAGCGCGGCAACATCCGTGCGCGACCCGCGCATCTTGTTCCCCGCCAGCGCCAGCGAAAAGTTCAGCCGGTTGAGCAGAGCGCCGGTATTCACCCACGTATCCGCCTTGTCTGAGTAGCCCGTCGGCGGCTGGCACTGATAAATCGGTTCCCCGATGCGTCCCACCCAGCCGACCAGCGGCTGCGGCATGTCCACATCCGTTCCCAGCGCGCGCGCGGCGGAAACCACCAACTCAAACGGCGTCTTGATCTTTGCGCGATACGACGCCCGCGACCAAAACTCCGGCGAATAAATCATCGTGTGCATCACAGCCCTGATGTCGCCGTCGCTCTCGGTGAAGGTCTGCGCCATCCGGTCCACCAATTCCTTCGGCGGATTGTCCGAAACAAATCGTCGCGCCAGTTTCGTCGAAATAAAGCGCGCCGTGCTCGCGTCATGCACCAGCAGGTCGATCACTTCCTCGCCGTCCTTCATCCCGCCGGCATGAATCTTTTTGCCCAGCACATATTTCGGATCGGGATCATGCAACCGGTCGTCAAACTTGAACTCCGGGTTCTGGCGGGGTTTCTCGATTGTCCAACCGGTGAAGCACCTAGCCACTTCCGTCACATCTTTCTGCGTATAACCGCCATCAACACCGAGCGTGTGCAGCTCCATCAATTCGCGGCCATAGTTTTCATTCAGCCCGCGCTCGTTATTCTTCTTCTGCGCGGACGGCGGTCCCGGCGGAGGGCCCCATCCACGATACCGGGCCATCTGACGTGCATACCGTTCCTGCGCCTCGCGCTGGGCCGCGCGCGGATCGGCACTCAAAAAATTATCCAGATAAAACAGCATCGCCGGGCTCTTCGCCGATGCCGTCAGAAGGTCCTTGAATTTCCCCAGCGTGTGCGGCTGAATGACCTCGCGTTCATAAGCGGTCAGGTAGTAGCGGTCTTCACCCTTCCCCGCGAACACATTTAAATGATTGAACCAGAAATCATCCATGACCTGCTGAAGCTGCCGCTCGCTGTAGATCGCCCGCGTCACTTTCGCCATGGCCAGCTCCGCGACTATGCGTGGCGGACGTTTGCTGTCCTCGGCGATTGCACGGGGCACATTGTTTGGGTCAACGCCCAACAAGTCCCGTCTGCCCGCGCCCTTCGCGCCGGGATTCTCCATCGCCGGCTCTTGTTTCATGGAGGAAGGAACATTCGCATCGCTGCCAGCGGTTGGCGCTGGCGCAGTAGGCGAGTTGGCTTCCGCATCGGACGTTTTCTTCTTAGCAGCAGGCGTCGGCTGCATATCTTTCGCAACGACTGCCGCCGCCGCGTCGGATCGCGTCTGCTGTTGCTGCTCCAATTGCGCTTGCGCGCGCTTCGCTGCTTCTTTCTCGGCCGGCTTGGGCTGCGGATAATCTTCGATTAGCTTGGCAGTGGACATCTTCAACGTCGGATAATCCTCAAGCCGCGCTTCCAAAGCTTTGTCGTCAATCGAACTCGGGTTCAGTTGCTGGTCGATCCATTTCGCCAGCCCCATTTGCCGCACGCGTTCCACGTCTCCAGGCCGCGGGCCGTAAGCCAAACGATTCAGCGCGTGGAAAATCGCTTCATCGGCGCTGAGTTCTGTGACGGGAAGGTTTTTTAGAGCCGGGTCTTGCTTCGGTTTCTTATCTTTCTCCGCCGCGGTCTTCGCCGCAAGCGAAGGCACATCGATGCCCACCGAGAACACGCATGTCACAGAGAGGATAGCCGCCAGGAATGACCGGGGCGCCGTCGAAATGGAGGCCGTCTGCGAGGCGAGGCGTTGCTGCACGCTCATGACACTCTCCTGCCGGGCGGAATGGTCCGCAAACACTTGTCGCTTTCTAGAATAACCCTACCGCCGCTGGTAAGTTGCGCGCAAGAAAGGCCAGTGTCGAATCCTTACTTTGGCCATTCGTACAGTTCCGTTCCTAACCGCTTCATCCTTTTGGACCTACGGCGCGTTTGGCCGGCCGCGCGCAGTATTGACGCCCCGCCACGCTGCCCTTATTCTCGGACTGCTTCTCCCCGGGAGGGTTCGTGCTGATTCGCAACTTCATCTTCTGGCTGTCGAAAAAACGCGGCGTAACGGATCGCATCGCGCGTCACGGCATGAAAAATGGCTTCGCACGCCGCTTTGTTGCTGGTGAGTCCCTCGAGGAAGCTCTCTCGGCCAGCCAGCAGCTTTGCTCTCAGGGCCGCAACGTCAGCCTGAATCATCTCGGCGAGAACGTCACCAGCGAAGCCGCCGCGCGCGAGGTCCGCGCCAGCTACCTCCGCATGGTGGAAGAGCTGCACGCCAAGAATCTCAGCGGAAACATCTCCATCAAACTGACGCAACTTGGCCTGGACATCGACAAAGACCTCTGCCGCTCCATGGCGCGCGAAATCGCCGCCCGCGCCGCCGCCCTCGGCCGCACCATTGAAATGGATATGGAAGGAAGCGTCTATACCGACGCCACTCTGGACATTTTCGAGGCTGTGCAACAGGAACTTGGCAATTGCGGGCTGGCCGTTCAGGCCTATCTCTTTCGCACGGAGAAAGATTTGCAGCGTCTCGCGCCCATCAAACCCAAAATTCGTCTCGTCAAAGGCGCGTATCGTGAGCCCGCAAAAATCGCTTTCCAGAAAAAGGGCGACGTGGATGCCAATTACAAGAAGCTGACCACTCTGCTCCTCCATGGCGCAGCTCAAGGCACTTTCCTACCAGCCATCGCTTCTCACGACTGGAACATGGTCGCGCACGCCCAAGCCGAGGCGGCCCGGCTCAAGCTGGAAAAATCCCGCTACGAATTTCAGATGATTTACGGAATTCGTCGCGACCTTCAAGAGCAAGTGCGCGCCGCAGGAGATACTCTCCAGGTCTACGTGCCCTTTGGCACCGACTGGTGCCCCTATTTCATGCGGCGTCTCTCGGAGCGCCCTGCGAATTGCTGGTTTGTTTTGCGCAGCCTGATGGCGGAGTCGGGCAGTGCTTCCCGCCAGCCTGCCACTTAACCGTCTCCCGGAAAGGGCAGCGGCCATCTCGCGCCTTCCACTATTCCGTCAAGTCGAAATCGATCGTGCGATTCTTGGCGTGGTTTCCCGCTCCGTCCACCGCCATCATCACCAACTGGTAGCCGCCGGGAGGCAGGTCCTTCACTTTGACAGCCAAGCCCACCGGCACCATTGGGCTGCCCTTCTGAATGAAGTCGTCCAATCGAACCGCTCCGGTCTTAAAGACCACATTCCCGCTCTTCCGCTCCAAAATCGCATAACCACTCATCACTTGCGGAGGAGTCGCGGAAGTAAGCAGCGGCTCGTAGACTTCCGTATACACAACGACGTTATCTGTCTTCTTAAACCGGTCACTGGCGGATGGATTGATCTGCAGGCCTCTAACGACCAGGGGCGTTCGGTCCTCGAGCAGCACCGAATCCAGACTGGTCGGAATGTCCGTCAGTTTTTGCATCGAGTTCGTAAGCACCAATCCTCCGAGGCTGAACTGTTTTCCATCGTAGGGATCGATTTGCAGTTGTGATTCGTATTTCCCGAAGGCGTCGCCGCCCGAACTCACCACCAGCGTTAGTTTATAGCTGCCCGATCCGGCGTCGAACTGATTCTGGTAAAAATACGGCTGCTTGGTGAACTCCTTGACCTCGTCTTTTTCCAAATCGAGATTCACCGTGTCGCTGAACTTGGCTCCGATGGTGCCGTCCGGTTTGTACGCGATCCCCAGCACGTTCAAGCTGGCGTGATATTTTCCCTTCTCCTTGTTGAACTGTACCGTGTTCGAAGGAATTTCCATCGCCAGGTTTACCCGCGCCACATTGGGCGCCGTATAGAAGTACGGCACCTGAAAAGCGCCTTGCATCGTTCCGGCCTGCGAACCGGTCGCACGCGCCTCAAGTTGCTTCTCCACCGGCGTGCCTTCCAGCACGTTTGTCGACTTCGTGTTGCAATAACCGCTGCGCGACCTTACGTTCATCCCGCCTCGGTTCATCTTCACTTTCAGAGTGTGACAGCTTCCTTCTGGGGTCTGTTGCGGCACGTAACCGAGAATATAGAACTCGTTCTGCTCGCGCCCGATCTTCTCCAGTCCGCCCAGCAAGTCATTCGTATTGAAGATCGTGAAGCCGCCCGTTCCTTCCGCGAGCGCCGCGAGAATCTGCTGATTCGTCGATGCCGACGGAGGGAATTGTGGAACAATCGATCTCGGTTGCGTAAATACGTTGTTTGGGTTGTTCGTATTCCCGATTCCTCCGCCAGAGCGTCCGGTCGTTCCCCCACCTGTTCCACCCGTTCCGCCTGTCCCCCCTTTGCCGCCTGTTCCGCCCGTTCCGCCCGTGCCTCCTGTACCTCCTGAGCCGCCTTTGCCTCCTGTCCCACCGGTGCCACCCGTTCCACCTGTACCGCCTCCGCCCGTGCCGCCCGTACCCCCTCCTCCGGTGCCGCCTCCGCCGCCTGGCCGTCCACCTCCGCCACCACCACCTCCAGTGCCGCCTCCGCCGCCAGGACGCTGCGGTTGAAGCATTGCAGCAGAATACGACGCCAGCACCACGCGGGCTCTTCCGTAAACGTTGCTCGGGTAGGAGCGGACGGCAACCGCGCGCTTCCCTTCTTCCCGAGGGTGCAGCTGTGAACTCCCGCCCGGAGGCGTGGCTACGAGACCGCGCACGTCTAGCGAATAAATCGCCACATTCGCTTTGTTACAAGCATCAATCGTGGCCGTCAGTTCGGACTGGCTCTCGGACGTCAGCGGGAAACCCGAAGAAAAGAGCACGACCATCTTGCGTCCAGGTACTCCGCGCAGATTCTTTGCCAAACTGCGCACCGACAGCAGCATGCTCCTCGCGCCAAAATCCGCTTCCGCATTGTTCATCGAGGAAAATGGCGAACTCGTTCCGCCTGCTCCCCCGAATGGACTGGCCGACGGGGAGAGCCCGGTAGAGGCTACCTCCACGGGTGCTTGTGCGTTGGGATCGACTGACGAACTCTTTGCGCCCCCGACCGCGGCGCGCAATCTGTCCGCGTTCGCCGTAAAATTCTGCACAATTTGCAGGGTTCCGCCGAATTCCACAACCGCCATCAACCGGTCCGGCCCGGCGTTGGCATCGATGAATTTCTTCGCAGCATCTCTCGCTTGAATCTGGTCGGGCATCGCCATCGTCGAATTATCGAAGAACAGGATCAAATACCTCTTCTGCCCCTGCGCCTGAATCGCTGTATCCGCGCCAAACGAAAAACTCGCCACGGCCTGTTCCTTGTTGTCCTCGTATACCTTGAAATCGTTCTGCGTCAGGTCGTGGACGTAGCCCCCCTTCTTGTCGGTCACCACGGCATCGACCAGCACGAGGCGCGACTCCGCTTTAATGGTCACTCCCGGCTGCTGGCTCGCCTCAGGAGTCTGAGCCGGTGCCGCTGGCGTCTGCCCTGGCGGCGTTTGACCCGCAAGCTGCGCCAAAAATAAGCATGATGCACCCGCCACGATTCCAGCAAGCAATCCCCAAGTTCTCCGCCCGCGATTCTTTTTCGTATTCATTGGCTCCCCCATCAATTCGGTATGACTACGGCGCCGTTGCGCGCCGCTAGCTGCGATCCCTCCGAGTCCCGCACAACCTGCCTCACCAAGTAGGTCCCAGGCTTCACGTCGAAACTCGTCTTCAAGTTCAGGCCTGACCGGCTCAACCGGTCGTAAGTTGGGTCCAAGAGCTTCATTTGCACGATCTTTTCTCCGCCCGTCACGTAATTTCCATTTTCATCGAAGATCGCTGTTGCGACAGTCAGGTCATCCCGGTTGCGGCCGTCCGCCTTTCGGAAGTGCACACCTTTGATATCCACATGAGTGAGCACCGCGAGCCGAGCTTGATATCCCTCCGTCTTAAAAAATTGCGTGTGCAAATCCACCGGCAAATCGCGTATCTCGTCCTGCGAAAAGAGCGCTTCCTGAATCTCCTGTTTTGCCTCCTCGGCTGGATCGGTGACGTGCCGCGGCGCGAAATACCCGTGCCGCGCCTGGATTCTGTAGTTGGTTTTGTGTGTGAACGACACCTTTAAGGTATGCAGGCTCCCATCCAGTTTCATGTTTTGCGGTGAGAAACCCAGCAGGTACGTCATGGAAGGCGCCGCTCCTGCCTCGCGCATGCCTTGATCCACATCGTTACGGTTATGGAAAAACGTTCCGCCCGTCCCGTCGGCGAGCTCCGCGAGCACGTCTTCTTGTGCCAATTGAGCCGCCACCGCGTATGTGGCCCTGTACCCTGTTGTTCGAAACGAACCGTTCGACGCCGGGTCGGCGATGTCTCCCATATCCGGCGTGTACAGCCCCCGCGCATCAATCGTGTTGACCACGATATTCGCCTTCGTCGCGCGGTCTACAAGCTCGCTGAATTCCAGGTGCAACGTTGAAGTAATAAACCCCGGAGAAACGAAAACCATAATGCGCTGGCCTGGCATCGCCGCCAGCCGCCTCATAACCTCTTCCATGTGCCGCAAGGCATACTCTGTCGACGAGTCCTCGCGCCCAACCACCGCGCCGGCCATGCCCTGCGCCATCGCTCGCGCCATGCTAAGCTTTGTTTCGTCGCCGTTGAACGCGCACTGCACCGTATCTTCCGCCGCAATCGCCAGCGCCTGCGGGTCTTGCTGGTTCTGGATTAGGTCCGCCTCGTAATAGCTGATGTCTGGACAATCGTGGATTCCTTGCGTCGGCGAGTGCGGGATGATCTTCAAGAGCGACTTGCGCAAAAGCTCATGATCATCGGTAAATTCCTGCGTGAACTGCCCGGAAGTCGAGTAAATGCCAACTCGATCGGACGCCGCCAGCGAATCAAAAAAACGGCCCGCGGATGTTCGAACAAACAATGCATCCTGCATCGTGAGATGTTGGTCGTCGAACACGACCGAAACAAAGCGCTGCGGCAGAGCCGCCGATACCGCCTTCGCCGCCTCCGGATCGACGGGGGCATTGGGGTCGGCGCTTGTGGTAGCGGCAACTAAGTGCGATTCCGGTGTTTCGACGCTGAACGTCGAGATCGTTTGCGGCTTGCGATTGTCGGACAGTAGAAAGTCTTCCTTGTGCAGGTTTGGGACGATCTTGCCCTGCTGATCGCGCACTACTACGCGCACCAGCACAAGGTTTACGCGTATCTTGAACGTTGGCGCCGTATCACGGCTCGATAGTTCCGCGCTGTCGTTGGCACTTGGAGCTTGCGGCTTCGCTGGTTCAGCAGGGGTTTGCGTTGCAGGGCTCGCGGCCGGCGGAGGAGGCGTTTGCGCGCGAACGAGGCCGCCGATACCTGTCAGCGCTGCCAGCAATAAAAGACACGTATACCGCCACGCGAACGGGAACTGCGGTAGGTAGGACATCCCTTTCCTTCTCTGATCCGCATCCGCAGGCACCGCCGGCTCTCCGGGGAACCGGCACTACGGGGGAACGTTGGGACAACACTCGCGTTATGACTATACGCTCTGGTTAATTTTTGTGTCAACGCGTTTGCCAGCCAGGTGGTAGGTCAGCTTCCGATAATGCGGCGAAATGTGAAAAGGCGTTGTTTGAGGATTACTTCCGGCTTGCCGACCGGCGGAAGCTGGCCGGACCAGTCATCACATGCGCGTTTGTCGGTACTAATCCGACCGACGAACCGATAACTTCCGGGTTGCCCGTCATCCGCTAGGAATCACAGGAGCACGGGGGGAATGCGCCTCATTGGAGGACTTCAGGGAGGATCAACAACCGGAGAGTCTGGACCGCCCCCTCACGTGCCTGCCGTCCCTATCAGCGTTAAGGTTCCTGTGGTGGTATTGATGCTGTACGTGGAAACGCTGTTCGAGCCGAAATTCGTCACATAGGCGAACTTGCCCGAAGGGTGGATCGCGATCGAGCTGGGAGCGGAACCCGCCATTACTGATCCCATAAATGTTAAGGCCCCCGTCGTGACGCCGATGGTGTACATCGAAACGTCAGCCGATCCGGAATTCGTGACATAGGCGAACTTGCCGGTGGGATCCACGGCTACGGAGGAAGGGTTCATACCTGCGCTGACTTGGCCAATGGAGGTTAAAGCCCCGGTTGTCGTGTTGATGGTGTACATCGAGACGTTGCTCGACCCGCAATTCGCGACATAGACGAACTTACCGGTAGGATCCACAGCTAAGGAGGCAGGGTCTGTTCCCGCAGCAGTCATTCCAATCGAAGTTAAGGCACCAGTGATGGAGTTGATGGAGTAGGCGGACACGTTGCCTGGCACACCACCAGGGTCAACCACATTCGCTACATAAGCGAAATTGCCCGTGGGATCCACAGTCACCGCTTCGGCCCGGCCTCCGGCGGAGATCGTACCTATAGACGTGAAGGCCCCGCTCGTGGCATCGATCGAGAATATGGATACGATGGTTGGAAAAAGACCGCCCTCATCCGCCACATAGGCGAACTTGCCGGAAGGATGCACGGCCAACGAAAAGGGAGTGATGCAAGTGGACGAATTTTGACACCCAGTTCCGTCTCCCGTCAAAGTTAGAGCGCCTGTCGTGCCGTCGAGGTCATACACAAAGATGCTGCCGTTGTTGGCCTCTCTAGCTCCGTCATTCGCCACATATACCCATTTTCCAGAGGGAGCTACGGCGACTGAAATAGGACCGAAATCCGCGCTCACGTTCGGAAGTACGGCGGTGAGAGCTCCCGTTGTGGAGTTGATAGTATACGTGGTCACGTTGCCCACGAAGTCGTCGGGGCAGCCGTTGTTTGCTACATAGGCGAAGCTGCCGGTTGGATCCACGGCGATTGACTGCGGACCCACTCCTCCCGCTAATATCGTGAAGTTCGAGGAGTTCGATGTACCGCCGCCGGGTGGAGGGTTGAACACTGTGATGGCGGCGACGACGGGTGACCCGGTCACGGCAATGTCGCTCGCTGGTACCTGAGCCGAGATCAGCAACAACCCGTTGAAAGGGCCAAGGAATGTTGTTGGCAGGTCGCTCCCGTTCCACTGCACAATGGAGCTGGGCACAAGACCCGAGCCATTTACCAACAACTTGAAAGCCCCTCCGTTGACGGGGGCGCAGCTTTGGATCAGAGAAGTGATCGTGGGGACGGGATTGGTAGTCGCGGCTGCAATCGTGAAGTTCAGACTATTCGATGTGCCGCCGCCCGGCGCGGGGTTGGTCACGGTCACAGTTGCCGTGCCGGCTGAGGCGATGGCTGCAGATGGGATTGCGGCAGTCAGTTGAGTGGAGCTGACGAATGTGGTGGGGGCCGCTGCTCCCCCGAAACTGATGATCGAAGCTGCTACGAAATTCGTCCCATTAACGGTCAGTGTGAAAGCTGCACCCCCGGCCATGGCGCTGTTCGGGAAGATCGTGGCGACCGTGGGGACGGGATTCGGCTGGATTGTAACCGGAGGGGCCGTGCCGCATCCTGTAAGGCACAACAGGCTCGCGATTCCTAGAATTGCGAATCCTTTCATTAGAATCCTCCGCATGGCAATTTCGCCCATGATGCCCTTGAGTCCAGCCCGCAACTGAAATGGATTATCGTGAGCATGAGCAGCACAATTTCGCAAGTTCGCCGCAGTTTCCATGGACAGCGGGTGAAACGTTTCGGGCGATGCAACAACAGACAGCACGAGAGTTAACGCCCGAAGTGGTGGGTGCACGGTCTGGCGACTCGGCTCTTGTGATAGACTTTTTCGCACTTGCGTGAGAGTGTAGGGCCGAGATGGAAAGCAGCCCAGTGCAGCGCGTCGTGCGCTTTGGCGTCTTCGAAGTAGACTTGCGAAGCCGCGAGTTGCGCAAGCATGGGCTGAGGATAAGACTTCAAATCCAACCGTTTCGCGTTCTTCAACTTCTGTTGGAGAACCCCGGCGAGCTGGTTACCCGGGAAGAATTCCAGCGCCAGATCTGGCCTGCAAACACTTTCGTCGACTCTGAATTAGGCTTGAACACTGCGATCAAGCGAGTTCGCCAAGCGCTGGGCGATTCCGCCGAAAATCCGCATTTTGTGGAAACTCTTCCGCGGCTGGGGTACCGGTTTATTTTTCCTGTAAACAAGCATTCAGAACCACAAATTGGTCCTACGGAAGTCCAGAAGACAGGTGGCGTCCCGAAGCAGCGAACTGAGCCGGGCGAAACTGCATCCATCACTAAGCCATTGGTGGCGCCCATTCAGGTCGGGCATCGGTCGACGTGGATTGCGACACTCTCGATTTTACTGATTACATTGTTCTCAGCGGGCGTCTACCTGATTGCCCGACACAGTAGAACAAGCACAACCAGCCTCGAGATTCACTCCATCGCAGTTCTCCCACTGGAAAACCTTTCTGCAGATCCAGAGCAGGAGTACTTTGCCGACGGGATGACCGACGAGCTGATCACCAACCTGGCCAAGCTGGCCGGGGTACGGGTGATTTCCCGCGGCTCGGTCATGCAATACAAACGTGCCCACAAGTCTGTAGAGGAAATCGGGCGTGAGCTGAACGTGGATGCTGTCGTGGAAGGTACAATCGCGCGCTCCGACCGTACTGTGCGGATTACAGCACAGCTTATCCGCACGGCATCGGACCAACATCTTTGGGCCGAGGAATTCCAGGGTGAAGTGCGCGATGCTCTGACGCTTCAGAGTCGGGTGGCTCAAGCTATCTCAACCCAAATTCGTGCAAAACTGACGGAGAATCAGATGCTGATCGCTAACTCGCGCATCATTGATTCACAGGCGTTCGAGTATTATTTGAAAGGCCGGTACAGCCTCTCGGAACGCTCGACGAAAGAGGGATACGACAGCGCAGTTCGCTATTTCGAGATGGCCATAGAAAGGGAGCCCAAGTATGCACCTGCTTATGCGGGTTTGGCCCTTTGTTACGCGTTGGGTTCCTTCCAGGGGATGGAGTTGCCGACACGGGAAGCTTGGTCGAAAGGGGCGGCCGCAGCAAAGAAAGCATTAGAGCTTGATGACCAGCTTGCGGAAGCGCACTTCGCCATGGCAAACGTCCATTTTCGCTTCGACTGGAATTGGCCGGAAGCGGAGCGGGAATTTCGTCGGGGCCTCGAACTGAGTCCAAATGACGCTCTCGGCCACGACAGCTACTCGACCTTTCTGGGGATCATGGGACGGTTTGATGAAGCCATGGCCGAGGCAGTCCGGGCCCGTGAGCTGGACCCCCTTTCGCCAAACGTTAGCATGGGGATGGGCTGGATTTATAGCTGGTCCCGCCGACAGGATGAGGCCATTGCTGAATTTCGCAGGACACTCCAGTTGGATCCCAATTTCAAGCCGGCCCATAGTGCCCTGGTTTGGGGTTATGAAGAAAAATGGATGTACGCGGAGGCAGTGACCGAAGAACTGAAGGCGGAGACATTGGCGAGCCAAAGTTCCGAGCAGATCGAATCGCTGCGAAGCGCCTTTGCCGCGTCGGGCATCCGTGGATTTTGGGAGAAACGCCTGGAGAGGGAGAAGAGTCAATTGAACCACCCACACTATTTCATCATCGCCAGGTTATGTGTCCGCCTCGGTCGAACTGATGAGGCCTTTGACTGGCTTGAAAAGGCGTATAGGGCACGTTATCCGAATATGCCCAATATTAAGTTTGCCGCTTTGTGGCTCGACCCAGTGCGCTCTGATCCGCGCTATGCTGACCTGCTACGTAGCGTCGGCCTGCCGCCTTAGCTTTGAAATCTTGGCTTCAGTTGTGCCCTGAGCTCGCCGTGGTGCGCGATGACAGGCACATGAAGTTACCCCGCGCCATAGATTTCAAGCCACGTTAATGTGCTGTTCCGTATGCCGATCTATTCCGGGTGACTGGTCAGCAACCCGGAAGGTATCCGGGTTCCACGCCGCGGATTAGTCCTGAGAAGTCAGCTTGCAGGAAGTGATCTCCGCGCTTGGCGTCGACTCTGGGCGGATGACAGGCTAACCGGAAACTGACCTACAACCCCCGGCCGACCGGTAGGCCGTCAGGCTCCAAACATCCTGCGCATCATCGTGGCGCAAGACATAGCGGTCTCCGTCCTGCGCCAGCACCCGAAAATAAGTCGCTCCCGGCGAATACCAACGGTCTTCCACTTCCGCAATCTCCAATGTTTGTGCCTCGAATACGATGCGCACGGGACGCTCTTCGGCCTTATAACCGGCATAGCATTCGACACGAACCACTTGTTCGGACATAGGCTTACATCACGTCGTTCGTTTACGTCGAGTGAAGGCGATCTTCATCCGCGGGCTCGCGCACCCCGCCGGTTTTCCGCCAGCTCCGCATTCCATGCCGCTCCCAGAAACACAATCACCGCGGAAAGCTGCATCCAGACCATCAATCCAATCACCGCCGCGAGCCCTCCGTAGACAATGCTGTACGGCACCCGGCGCACATAATATCCAAATAGCACGTTTACCAGCCACCATAGCGACGTCGCGACCAGCGCTCCCGGCAACACGTTTCGCATTCGTTCCTCCCCCGGACGCGCCACGCGATAAATAACCGTCAGCGCCGCCAGCGCCAACACGATCGCCACCGCAGGAAAGAAAATCGTCCACCATCCCTGCAGTATATGCTTAGGGCCAAGTTCCATCGCAAGCCAGCGCCGTATCGGACGGCCAAGAACGCCCAGAATCGCCGCCACCAAGAGCGGTGCGATCGTCACTAATAGCAAGACCAATCCGCGAAGTTGCCGGTGCAGAAACCCCGGCTGTTCCTGGTCTCCATAAATCCTGTGAATACCTTCCATGAGCAGCCGCATCACTTGTGAACCCGCCAGCAAAGTTCCCGTCCATCCCACAAGGGCCAGTTTCCATGCATCCGGCCCGCGCTTCACCAGAAACTCGGAAACGATGCTCTGGCTTCCTGGCGGCAGAAAGGCGGTGAGGTCTGTGATCAAATCGAGCAGACTCGTTCTTCCGCCGATGCGGCTAGTCGCGAAACCCACCATGATGAGCAGTGCCGGAAAAAACGCCAGAAACAAATTGAACGCGATCGCCTGCGAAATCATGCCGCAGCGAGGAAATACCCGCGACAGCATCCGAAACGTTCGCGCGATGAGGGAGGGGCTCGGAGCCATAGCGCGCCATTATACGCATGGCAGGCATTTCGTCGCAGCAAAGCCTCCGTGAAGGCCGCTGCCGTACTGTCGTACGATGCTGGCTAGAGTTGGCGGTACATGACCAGTGCGTCCACAGATCCCAGCGCCGGGTGCATAAACGCGCTCGGAAGCCGGCCGACAATTTCAAAGCCCATGTTCTGCCACAACCGCACAGCGCGTTCGTTGCTGCTGACCACAAAATTAAATTGCATCGCGCGAAAGCCTCGCGCTTTAGCGCGCTCCTGCGAATGTTGGCACATCGCCCGCGCCACTCCCCGTCCGCTCGCCCATGGCGCGGTCATGTAGCCGCAATTTGCCACGTGCGCTCCCCCGCCCTTCTGGTTCGCGCGCAAATAATACGTCCCGACGATTTCTCCGTTTTCTTCCGCGATGAACACTTCGTGGCCCGGCGAGTTCCAATAGGCGAGCGCGTCCTCGCGACTCATATCCTGCGGCAACGTGTAGGTATCTCCGCCGCGAATCACGGGTTCAAGGATCTTCCAAATAGCATCGCTGTCGCTTGCCGTTGCTGCACGAATCGCCATTGCGTTTAACCCGGTTGCCGAGTCCCTAACTTCTGCTCGTGCCCTCAGGTTATCCTCGCTACATCGTCAGCACCACGCGAAACTGCGCCTTCCCGCTCATCATTCGAGCGAACGCCTCATTCGCCTTTTCCAGCGGGTACTTTTCAATCATCGCCTTCACGCCTGTCTGCGACGAAAATCGCAGCGTATCCTCCGAATCCATCGCCGATCCGGCGGGCCATCCTTGGATGTTTCGCCGGGCCAGGAGCAGCGCCACCACCGACACTTCCATCGGCTCAAGTGGCGCGCCCACAACTAGCAATTTTCCGCCCACGCCGAGCCCCCCGATCAATGCCGATATCGACTTTGCGTTCGGCGCCGTCGCTAGGATTACCTTGGCGCCTCCCATCTTTTGCAGTTCGTCCGCGGGATTTGTCGCATTCGTATCAATGTAGGCAGACGCTCCCAGTTTCTTGGCTAGCGTCGCATTCTCTGGACCTCGCCCAATCGCCGCGACGCGAAACCCAGCTTTTGCGGCGAACTGAACTCCCAAATGCCCCAAACCGCCGATCCCCTGCACACCAACCAAGTCGCCGATTGTCGCTCCGCTATGCCGCAGCGAATTGAACGTGGTAACCCCGGCGCACAGCAGCGGTCCGGCCTCTGCGGCGTCCAAATTCTCTGGCATCCGAGCTAGCGCTTCATGCCTTGCCAGCATATATTCCTGGTATCCACCGTCTCGCGAAATGCCCGTGATCGCTTCGTTCTTACAAGTTATAAAGTCTCCTCGGCGGCATGAATCGCACACGAAATCGTGCCCGCCGTGCCAGCCCGTCCCCACGCGATCACCTTTCTTCCATTCCGTCACTCCCTCGCCCACCTCGTCCACCACGCCGGCAACTTCGTGCCCCGGCACGCGCGGATACACGATTCCAGGCCAGAGGCCGTCTTTTACCAGATGGTCGCTGAAACAAATCCCACAGGCTTGTACCTTGATCCGCACCTCGCCAAACCCCGGCTTGGGTATCTCCCGCTCTTGAATCTCGAAATCCGCTCCCGGCTTCGTGACTACCGCTACCTTCATCTTCGCCATCGTTATTCTCCTGGTCTTCGCACGAACTTTCGTGTAAGTGGCGCTGAAACTCCCCGCATTGGATGCACCACAAGGCACAATGGGTAGGAAGCGCTCGGTTGAGGACCAACCCAGCCAAGTTGACGAGGTACGCCAAGGTTCACGCCTAGTACGACTCAGGAAAAGATTGCTATGGGTTGCTGCGACAACAGGCCTTGTCACCGAAGAAATGAGCATGCATACTGAATTTCGGAGGCTACTCTCGATGGCGGTAAGACATCTTATTGGGGCCGTCACACGCCGGTTCGAGGGGATGAGCCGCACCGAACGAATTGCCAAGATTAAAAAGCTTGCAGACGGGTCCCCGGAGGACAAGAAGTTCATTCGTCAAACGTTTCCGGATCTCTACCGTGAAGCGTTTCCTAAGCGTCGCCCCGCGACGGGTGTGCGCTCGGAATCAGGCCGGCGCCGCGTGCGATCCGGAGCGCCTCGCTAGCTGTCCTACCCAGAAGTTCTCCCCACTCAACGACCATCTGGCGGCGCTTTTCGCTGCCGTATACTCCGCGCAACACCTCGCGAAGAATGTCAGCGTCTGAGAAACCCGCGTCGTGCGCGGTACGGATCAGGCGGAGCTTGCTAGCGGTACTCATGGCTAGAATACTGTGGCGTCATAATACGAAAGCCCGGAAACAAACCAGTGAGTTAATAATCCGAAGAGATAAATGCAGTCGCCTGCGAGATGGCTGGCATTCTTTTCGATAGGAGCGCGCTTGCCGCACGTTTCCCCGCGTCGTACACTCGAACGTCGCCAAACTTACGCCGAGGAAGCGCCCATGACCACGCCCGCAAAGCCCGTGCCATCAACCATGTCGCGCAGCGAAGAAGCCGTCGCCAAGCACAAAAAGTACATCTGGCCATCGGTGACAAACTACTATCAGAAGCCGCTGGTCGCCGACCATGCTGAAATGCAGCACGTTTGGGACGTCGAAGGGCGTAAGTACCTCGATTTTTTCGGCGGCATCTTGACCGTCTCCGTGGGCCACTGCAATCCCAGAATCACCAGCAAGATCAACGCGCAGGTCAACAAGCTCCAGCACATGTCCACGCTCTATCCGACCGAGCAAATCGTCGCGCTCGCCGAGAAGGTCGCGCAAATCACTCCCGGTAATTTGTCGTCGAGCTTTTTTACCAGTTCCGGCAGCGAAGCTGACGAAGCCGCGATCCTGATCGCACGCATGGCCACCGGCAGTTATGACATCGTCGCCCTCCGCCACGCCTACTCGGGCGGCTCCTCGCTGATGAAATCCGTCACGGCTCACGCGCCCTATCGCAAAGCCGCCGTCATCAGCGTGGGTATCGCACACGCCATTAATCCGTACTGCTACCGCTGCCCGCTGCACCTGAAATACCCCGAATGCGAAGTCGCTTGCGCCGGTGATGTCGAAAATCTCATCCAAACGGGAACCAGCGGCAGCATCGCCGCGTTCATCGCAGAACCCATCCAAGGCGTCGGCGGCTTCATCACCCCGCCCAAGGAATACTTCAAGATCGTTTTCAACATCGTAAAAAAGTACGGCGGCCTCTTCATCTCCGACGAAGTGCAAACCGGCTGGGGCCGCACCGGCAAAAAATGGTTCGGCATCGAACAATGGGAAGTCACGCCGGACATTCTCACCAGCGCAAAGGGCATGGCCAACGGCGTACCGGTGGGGCTGACTGTAACGACACCGGAAATTGCCGCCGGATTCCAAGGACTAAACATCGCTACTTTCGGCGGCAACCCGGTCACTTGCGCCGCTGCCCGCGCCACTATCGAACTCATCGAAGAAGACGACCTCCGCGAAAACGCCCACAGCGTCGGCAATTACTTCCGCGCCAAACTCGAAGAGCTTCAAGAAAAGTACGCGCTCATCGGCGACGTCCGCGGCATGGGCCTCATGCAAGCGCTGGAATTGGTGAAAGATCGCAAAACCAAAGAACCCGCCCCCGCGCAAACCACGCAAGTCATGGAGCGCGCCCGCGACAACGGCCTCCTTATCGGCAAAGGCGGCCTCATGGGCAACGTCCTCCGACTAGCTCCCATGCTCAACACCACCAAACCCGACGTCGACGAAGCCATGCGCCTCCTCGACAAATCCTTTTCCGCGGTTAGCAACTGAGCGGAGCCAATGATCCGTTTTTACCTGCGCCAGGTTATGTCGTTTGTATTTCTTTGGCTGCCTGTGGCTGTATTGTTTTGGGCAATCTGGCGATGGGCACGCTCTACGCCAAGGATCGGCGCGCCAGCATGGCGAAGCTACGTGGCGCTAGCAGCGATAACTTTTGTCGGTCTATCCGCTCTGCTATGGGTCACATCGATTTTATGGGCGAGGGCTATTGGTGGTTTTCCATATTACGATCCTGTTCTCCTGAGATTCTTTCGCTGGGGATCCTCGACAAGTTTGGCTGGGCTGCTCGCTAGCGTGATCGGCAAAGGAAAATTGAGGTGGCCGTCGTGCGGACTCTCGGTCCTCATGAGTTTTCTATGGTTCGCGGCGGCAATGGGTGAATGATGTTTCCTCGTTCAAGCGGCACGATTTTACTTCTTGCGCTCGCGTGCTGCGGAGTTTCTGCCGCACCCGCCGGCGAGAAAACACTTTGGAAGCCAGTCCAATTCGCCATCGTGCGTTTCAATGAAGAAGCCCCGCAATCGTGGAACATCTACCACTCGGAAAAGCGCGACGCGCTGCTTGTGAAACTGTGGAAACGCTATCTCTACCTGGACCTAAAAGAAGGCGAAGTTTACGAAGTCGATCCGCAAACCGTGAAGCCGCGGGGCGACAACGTCGAATGGTCGCTCTCCGACCTTCCGAGCGCCCCCATCGAGATTTCTGATTGGAAAATGCGCGACGTCGGCTTGATGGTCCGCCGTGTGCGCTTTCGCTTCGGTAAGAGCGGCCACTACCTGGACATTAATCTGCCCCTAAAGCCCGACGGCAAACCCGCCTACTAGAAAAGTCAGCTAATAGCTGACAGCTTAGAGCTTACAGATCAGGTCTTTGGCTGTGAGCTGTGAGCTGTGAGCTGTGAGCTGTGAGCTGCCCCACTCACCGCCGGTACACACCGTAATACCACGGAATCCCCAGCGCCCCCGGCTCGACCGCTACAACGACCGTGTCACCAACCTGAAATCGATCAAAATCATCCGCATCCACCGCCAAAGCCTCGACCTTCTGTCCCGCACGCCACGAACGCACATGCAAGCGCCGGCTCCCCCGGACGATTCCCTTCATATTGAATTTGCTCACAACGGAAGTCGGATAATAAGCCAGGTTTTTCTGCGAATCGAGCCGCCCGTTCACAAAAAGAGTAGCCGCCAAAATCCAAGGCAGCGGAATGAATCCAGCATAGATCCGTTTCAACACTTCCAGCTCCTTATGCTGCCGCGCACGCCGCTCGAGGATCACGGCAATCGTCAGCGCCAAAAAAAAGAGCAACCCGAAAAACACCAGCATCAAATCCAAATCCAGCGGAGGATAAATCTGGCTTACGTAAGGAAAAGCGAGCGAACCCACCAAAAAGATAGCCGTCCGCCCCACCAGTCGCCTCCGGAAGACCAACTCGGCCGCATCCGACGTTAATCCGCAGGAGGGACATTGGTCAGCGGTTCGCGGGGAGCCGCAATCAAGGCATCTGGTCAAACTCATACGGCCTCAAACGCCATTCCAACCGAAGGGGGCGAATCCACTTCCACTCAGCGCAATCCACCCTACAACCCGCGCCGCTGCAAGCATAGTATAAGACGAGCTTAAGAACCTGTGGTGGATAGACCCGTGTTGGAGAGAGAAGCCAGAAGATCCTGATACCGCTGCTCGTGCTGCCCATCGGAAAGTGTCACGGCAACGCCCATACCAAGCCCCGGTTCGATCCGCTTCACCGAACAATCGACTTTGACAGGCCGGTCCAAAACCAAATGCGCCGTAAATCCCGCCCCAATCCACAAAGGGTCGGGCGATTCGATGAACATTCCATTCGAGCTTATGTCGCGCGTGCTGGCGCGCAGGATTGCGGAACCCCATTCGATCTCGAGGTTGGCGCGAAACGAGTAACGCGGTGCCCAGCGGCGGTCGGAACGCCGGGATGCTTGGTCCCCATTGCCCATTGACCCGGAAAGCCCCCCTGCCAAGGATCCCAAGGTGCGGCGCCAGGGCGATCTCGCCGCTCGATGCCATTAAGCATACGCCTGCTACGAGCACACCCATACGACGCCGGCGCCGGGTGTTTTGTTCCCGGCAATCCAGTTGCACCTGCCGGACGCACTCCCTCTGAAGTGCGCCCCAGCTTACGGGTAAAAGGACACCACTTAGTCTTGATTAGACGCAGACCCAGGCTCGGGGGTTATGCGCTTCTCGCCAGATCTTTCTCCCGCGCGAATCCGCCGCTGCACTTCCGCTTGCAAATACTTGCGGAGGCTATCCGAAACGATTCCGGGCGAGGCCAGCTCGCGCAGATCGGAAACGGTGAGCTCGGGCAAGCAGGCCAGCACCGTGGCCAGCGGTGACAAAGGATGCCGGACCAGCGCCAAACGAACGTTGTAACTGATCGACCACTTTCGGTGCTGCGCGATGTCATGCACAACTACGGGCGGCAGCTTTTCGCGTGAGAGCACCTTCAACACCTGCGCTTCTGTCAGATAGGCGTTGTCCAATACGATGCCAACGATTTGCGCGTGCCCTTCCGCCAGCAGCGCCCCAGCCAGACGCGCCGGTCCGCGCCGCGCCAAGGTGATTTTTTGTCCCAGCGGCAGTTGCGGCAGCCGCGAAACCAGTTGGTCCTCTGCATTCCGCTTCAATTCCGTCGGAATCCCCGGCAGCAGCGTTATCTGCACGAGGTCCATCAAGTAAAGATCGCGCAGCAAACGCATTGTGACGAGCCGTGGCGTCCGCGGATGAAACGCCAGCGCCTTCTTGACTCGATAGCTCTTCAGCAGCGGCTTGCGCCGCGCCACCTCCTCAAGAACTTCGCCCGGCAGATTTTTTCGTTCCAGCAGGATGCACAGCTGCGTCTCTTCCAGTGATGGATTATCGAGCAGCGCCAGCAGCACTTCCGCGTCGGGATGGTGAAGTAAAGCCGTCAGTTCATCGCCAGACGCAACCAGCGCGCGATCGCGATTTTTGTCCGCGCCACCCATCTCACTCACCTTTCGCAGAGCTCGCGGTCAACAGCCGCAACGCCAAGCGCGCCGCTGCTTCGGCGGGAGATCCACGAAGGGCTCCAATCTCGGCCTGAGGAAACGCATTCTTCAATCGCTCGTCGATCTGACTCTCCAGATACTTCGAGCGCCCCATCATCCCGCCTGTTTTTGCCACCGCAAACCGCGTGCCCCGCAAATGCAAACGCTCCGCGAGGTTTTCCGCGAGCGAAGCCAGATCAAACGCGGCAGCGCGAAGTATCCCTTTCGCCGAATTTCTGGCTGCGGTTTGCGCGGGATTATCCGTCGAACTCTCAATCCAATCAGCAACCGTAGCGACCACGGCAAACAATCGAGGAAACACTTCATCCGAAGCGGTCTGCGCCCGCGCCTTGACTTCGGACCAGTTTGCGCAGCTGAGCTCGCGCAATAGCCGCTGCCCCAGCAGCGAATCGGCCCCTGCACGATCGTTTCCATGCATCGCCGTCAAAACCGCTCGCCTCCCAATATCGTATGCGCTGCCCTCGTCTCCAATCTGCGAACCATAGCCGCCCGCGCGCGCCGTTTCGCCTGCCGCGTTCCGCCCGACTGCAAACGAACCCGTCCCCGCTAACAGCACGATCACCGGTCCCTCGCCCGTCGCTGCCAGCGCGAGATCGAGATCGGTGCAAACCTGAACCTTCGATTCCGGAAATTCCGCGGCAAGAAGCGCGTGAATCTTTTCTGCGGACTCGGGAGGCCCCGCTCCCGCAAGACCCGCGCATATCGCAGCCGCCGCCGCGCTCTCGAGCAACCCCGCCTGAGCAAGAGCAAACCGCGTCGCCTCACGTATGGCAGCGATTGCCGCGCCAAATCCAACGCGCAGCGGATTCGAAGGCCCCGCCTGCGATCGCGCCAGGATTGCCCCGGACTCGTCCATCAGGACGCAGTCGGTCTTCGTGCCGCCGCCGTCGAATCCCAAGACAAAGCGCATACAAAAAGCATAAGCGAGAAGCGCGCCCAATGCATTCACGGAAGAAAAAGCCGTGCGCAATCATGCGTCATGGCACCCGGAGCAAATCTCTAACAGCCAAACCAGCGGCCGAATCCTGTCACTCAATAGGGTTTTCTTGACCTGCGTGCGGCCTGCCACTATCCTCGGTTCACTTTTTGCGCGACGGAACGCGCACAGCGAATGAATGGCCACGCATTGCAAACTCACATGAGCGCCTCAAACCACTAATGCGCATCCACCCACTCGACCTGGCCATCGTCATCGCCTATCTCCTCGCCGTCACCGCGCTAGGCATGCGCTTCCGCCGCACCAAAAAACAAGTCGCACAAGGCGACCGCGATTCCGTCAGCCTGGACTATTTTCTCGGCGGCCGCACCGCTCCCTGGTGGGCGCTCGCTCTCTCCATCGTCGCCACCGAAACCTCCACGCTCACCATCATCGGCACCCCAGCCATCGCCTACTCCACCAACCTCACCTTCATCCAGCTCGTCATCGGCTATCTAATCGGCCGCATCCTGATCGTCCTCCTGCTCCTCCCCGGCTATTTTCGCGGCCAATTCCTCACCGCCTACGCGCTCATCGAAAAACGCTTCGGCGAAAAAATGCGCGCCGTCGCCGCCAGCACTTTCCTCATCACGCGCGCGATCGCCGAAGGCGTCCGCGTCTCCGCCATCGCTCTAGTCGTCAGCGTAGTCCTCGGCACCTCCGAACGCCTCGCCATCGTCATCGTCATCGCACTCACCATCCTCTACACCTTCGAAGGCGGCATGAAAGCCGTCATCTGGACCGACGTCGCCCAGCTCCTCCTCTATCTCACCGGCAGCGCCGTCACCTTCTGGGTTCTCCTCCACCGCATCCCCGGCGGATGGATCGAAGTCACCCAAGTCGCCGCCGCCGCTGGCCACAAACTCCAAGTCTTCGATTTCACTTTCGACCTAGCCACCAAATATACGTTCTGGTCCGGCCTGATCGGCGGCGCCTTCCTAACCATGGCCAGCCACGGCACCGACCAAACCATCGTCCAAAGACTCCTCGCCGCCCGCAACGAAAAAGACAGCCGCCGCGCCCTCCTCACCAGCGGCGTAATCGTACTGATCCAATTCATCGTCTTTCTCCTGATCGGCGTCCTGCTCTACGTCTTCGCGCAACACTCCCCGCTCCTCGCCCCAGGCGAGCGCACCGACCGCATCCTCCCGCTCTTCCTGGTCCGCGAAATGCCCACTGGCCTCGCCGGCCTGCTGCTCGCGTCCATCGTCGCGGTAGCCATGTCCAACGCCAGCGGCTCCCTCAATTCTCTCGCCGCGAGCAGCGTCCTCGATTTTTCCCGCCTACGCGGCCACTCTACCGACCCCGTAAAATTCCTCCGCCTCTCGCGCCGCATGACGCTAATCTGGGGCCTCATCTTAATGGCCTTCGGTTTCGTAAAGTGGGGTCCGCTCCTCGAAGCAGGCCTAACAGTCGCTTCCCTCCCCTTCGGCAGCCTCTTAGGCCTCTTCCTCCTGGGCACCCTCGACCGCCGCGCGAACGCCACCGGCGCAGTCATCGGAATGTTTGCCGGCCTAGCGACCGTTCTTTGCATTTGGAAATTTACCCCCATTGCGTATACATGGTACGTGCTCATCGGCAGCCTCACGACTCTCGCCGTAGGTGTAGGGGCACGATACATCGTGCCCAACGGTCGACCCGAAGCCGCCAACTGAAAAAAATGTCACCCAACACTCCATGACCGACACTCCTTCCACGAATCACGAAACACAGATCACGGGCCACAGCCCTCCACGCCTCGACCTCGTGCGCGGCCTCGGCGCCTGGGCTTCTGGCGCCATCGTCGTCGGCACCATGATCGGCACCGGCATCTTCCTCAAGCCCGCTGAGATGGCCCGCGAAGGCCGCTTCGTCTCCATCGTCTTCGCCGCCTGGATCGTGGGCGCCGTCCTCTCCCTCTTCGGCGCGCTCTCTTTCGCCGAATTAGGCGCCGCCATCCCCGAAGCCGGCGGCGAGTACGCCTACCTCCGCCGCGCCTTCGGCCCCGCTTGGGGCTTTCTCTTCGGCTGGATGCACTCCATCGTTGGCCGCCCCAGCTCCCTCTCCTCCATCGCGGCTGGTCTGATGCGTTTCCTAAGTTTTCTGCTCCCCGTCGTAGCCGCCCCCATCTTCACACTACACATCGCCATCCCCGGCCTCACCAACTGGATCAAGCCCTACGATTTCGTTTTCACCTGGGCGCAACCACTCGCCGTTCTCTGGATCGTCGTCATGACTGCCATCAACTATCTCGGCGTCCGTTTAGGGGGCGCCGTCCAGGTTTTTTTAACCAGCATCAAAATCATTTCGGTTGTGATTGTGATCGGCGTCGCCTTTTTTTCACCCACGATCGCGCACCGCACCCCCGATCCGATGTGGCCGAGCGCCCTGAACGCCAGCGTTCTCAGCGCGTTTCTCGCCGCGCTGGCCGCGGCTCTCTGGGCCTACGATGGTTGGGAAGATTTAAATCTGGTAGGTTCCGAAGTAAAAGATCCGCAGCGCAATTTCCCCCGGGCCCTGGTCGGCGGCGTCGCGCTCGTCGCTCTAATCTATTTCCTCTTCAGCGCCGCCTGCCTCAAGGTTTTGCCCTTCGACGCCGTCGCCGCCTCTCCTCACATCGCCTCCGACGTAGTCCAACACGTAGCAGGCCCCATCGCCGCCGCCTGGATCACCGTCGCCATGGTCATCAGCGCGCTCGGCTCGATGAACTCCTCCGTCCTGAGCGGCGCTCGCCCCGCCTACGCCATGGCCCGCGACGGCATCTTCTTCAAAATCGCCGACGGCGTTCACCCAAAATATCGCACCCCAGCCCGCGCCTTAATTTTTCAATGTGCCCTGGCTAGCTTGATGGCCCTGACAGGCACCTTCGAAGAACTCACAAATTTATTTATTTTCGCTGGCTGGATTTTCTACGGCCTGGCAGTAGTCGCCCTCTTCCGCCTGCGCTACACCGAACCCACCATGCCGCGCCCCTACCACTGCTGGGGCTACCCCGTCGTCCCCGGCCTCTTCGTAGCCGGCGCTCTAGCCCTCACCTTCAACATCTGGCTCGACCGCCCCGGCCGCTCCTCGATCGGCCTCCTCCTAATCTTCGCCGGCCTCCCCTTCTACCGCTATTGGACAAAAAGGCAGCACTCCACATGGCCGAACTAAATCTCGGCGGCGACTCTTTTTCAAGCCCGTCGGCAGAGAAGCCAAAACGCAAGCTGCCGCGAGCTGTGCGAGTCGCTATCGCGGCACTTCTTAGTCTGTTCTTACCTGGACTGGGTCAGCTCTATGCTCGCAGAATCTGGCGCGGCGTGGCTTTCGCTGCTTGCACTGTGGCACTCGACGCTTTGACCGCCAAATTCCGCCTCTTTCTCATCTTTCCCGTTGGTCTCGTTGCTCTCGCTGTTGCGTTCGTCTTGCATCTGTACGCTGTCATTGATGCTGTCTACCTAGCGTGGAAATACAACGCGGCTGATCCGCCGCCAATCAATGACAGGGCCGCAATCGCGGCTGCGCTCGTCATCTTTCTCCTGGTTGGCTATCCCGTTCCGGAGTATTCCAAGAACCGCATGTTGAAATTCTTCCGCGCTTATAAGATCTCGTCGGGTTCCATGTGTCCAACGATATGCGAGGGCGAGCGTGTGGTTGCAGCCGCGGACGCCTACAAATTGCACAGCCCCGAGCGCGGCGATCTGATAGTCTTTGACTTCGAGCACTCCGGAACAATTTTCCCAAAACGAGTAATCGGCGTCGCCGGGGACGTGGTCTCACCCGGCCCGGCAGATTCGATCCTCGTAAACGGTGTCTCGCTCAAAATTCCAGCGCCCTGCCGTTCTCAGCATTTTGGCGGTTCATCTTCCGGCCTGCCGTCGTTCAAAACCGTCAAAATTCGGGAAGGCTCTTTATTTGTGGTCGGAGACAATCTGGGTAACAGCTACGACAGCCGATTCTTCGGCCCCATCCCGCTGGACGAAGTAAGAGGCCAATTGAAATTCGTCTATTGGTCCACCAACCACTCTCGCATCGGCTGCGAACTTCACTAGCCGCGGCCACTACAGACCTGGCTTAAGCCTTCGCGACGTGACCTGACGCCGTGCCCCGTCCCCGCAGTAACTGCACCGGAAGCCCGCCAGCCAGCAAAGCCACTCCGGGCAAAACCACCCACACGGCCAGCCCCATAAATAAGGCGCTGATCATGATGTTGTGGGCGACGTGATCGTCGAGGATCAACGCCACGGGAAACACAATCAGGAAAAAACCAAAATGCGGCAGCACCGGAAAGACGGTCGACAGAAACATCGCGCGTTGCGACCCGCCTGCCCGCCCCGCCAAGTAAGCTGCCATCGCTCCAATCGGAATCAACAACACCAGCCACGGCAAATAAATCACACCCACTGGCGCGGTCATTTGCGAGCCGTGAGCACTCCAGATCAAGGGCTTGGCACCCAGGACCTCATTCGCCATGAGCAGCATCATCGAAAGAAACAGCGCCACGAACCCGGGCAACCACCATTGTTTCACTCGATCCGTCATGAGATCCTCCTTGTTCCGTGCCGATTCAATCCTGCGCTTTAGCTCCCGCCAATCCTTCACCTGCGCCAGCGTGCGCTCCGCGGCCAGCTCTTCCGGCAACCCTTGCTTGCGCAGTGCCTCAAAGCTTTCTTCGAGGTGCGTCGCCAATTCGGCTACAACTTCCTTGCGCTCCTCAGGCCCGAGCACCAGCTCAGCGAGTTCGCGCCTTACGATCCTTTCCCAATCAGGCATCGTTCGCCTCGCTAACCAATCGCCGCGTGCCGCGACGATGACCGTGCGCTCAACAAAAGGTGAGCGAGTAAACCACCCAGTAAAAGAGCCGCTCCCGGAACCAGCAGCCAGCCAATCCCATCTTTCAGAAGCACAGTGGCCACCCGGCTAAAATCGACCGGCCTTCCCGCTATGAGTTCGATCGCCATGCTGAACGGAAACATGAACAGGAACGCAAAAGTAAGCGCAATCGCGGGAAAAACGCTGACAAAAAGCACCGTTCCCCGCGAACCGCCGGCTCGCGACGAGATGTAGGCCGCCAGGGCACCGATAAATGGAAGCGCCACCAGCCACGGCATGTAAAGGATGGGCGAGCTAGGACCGCTCCACACGATGCGAGGTTGCCATCCCAGCCGCTGTAGTGCCGCCTGGAAGAGCAGGCAAAGTATCAGCGAAAGAAACCCGGGAATCCAAAGCTGCCGCAATCGTTTCTGCATGACTTGTTCCCTCCTCTTCTCCACAAAAACTCCGCGTCGCAAACTCCGCCAATTCCCGGCTTGCGACAATGCCCGCCGCATGGCTTCTTCTTCCGTCATTCCCTGTCGAAGCATCTCTCCGCAAGTGTCTTCCAGATGCGCCGCGACCTCCGCGATTACCTCGGTCTTTTCTTCCGGCTCCAATGCCAGGCCTGCGAGCCGCTCTTCCACAAACCCTCGCCAATCACGCATGCGACACCTTCGTCAGCCGTTTCAGAGCACGAAACAATTCGCTCCATTCCGCGCGAATTGGCGCCAACTTTTTCTTGCCAGCCGAAGTCAATCGATAACATCTCCGTCGCCGTCCAGATTCGCTCGTCTCCCAAGCACCACGCACCCACCCGCGCTTCTCCATGCGATAGAGCAACGGATAAAGCGACGCCAGCGTAAACCGCAACGCACCCCGCGTCTGCTCTTCAATCCGCCGCGCCATCTCATACCCGTGCAGCGGCCCATCTTCCAGCACGCTTAACACCGCCAGCTCTGCCGTGCCGCGTTTGATTCCAGGTGCAATCATTCTCATACTCCCTATATATAGGCATCTTACATATAAACATCGGAATGTCAACTGTACCGAAGAACAGTGGAAGCGATATGGAGTGCGGCAGCCCTGCTGCCGCTTTTCCCAACAACTCGCGCGACTCTATCGCTGGGAAAGCTCAGTAGGCTGAAGCAGCTCGTACGGAAGGTGGATGCACCGTGACAGGCCGGTCGCTGATGGGCACCGCAGCACTCTCAGCCTCCGGACTGACGACAACCTCCGGATGCAAAATATTCGCCAGCACTTCAATGCCGGTCATCAACCGTGGCCCCGGCCGCGAGAAATAACCGCTCGCGTCCATCGCATACACGCGAGAATTGCGCACCGCCGGAATCGCGCTCCACTCTTCCGGAAAAGACATTGCGCGGTACTCATCGCGCGCTTGCGTCGCGCTGTAACCGCACTGCGCGATCAAAAGAATTTCCGGAGCCGCATCGATCACATCCTCGGCGGTGACGCGGAAGGAAGGCGTCCGCTTCTTGCCAAGCACATCTTTCCCGCCCGCAATCTCGATCATTTCTGGCACCCAATGCCCCGCCACGTAAAACGGGTCGAGCCACTCGAGAATCGCCACGCGCGGCCGGTGCTCAATGCCGTCGAGCTGGCATTCAAGCTGCCCGAGGCGCATCCCAATTTTCTCCAGCAGAGCTTCCGCTTCATGTCCGCGGCAAGCCGCTTCCCCAACCCACAAAATGTCGCGCCACACATCGCCAAGGTCCTGTGGATTCAGGCAAAGAACCTCCGGCAAATGGGGAAAACGCGCGAGCGTCGCAGCCAAATCATCCGGCGAGGCGGCGCAAACCTGGCACAAATCCTGGGTGATGATTAAGTCCGGTGCTAATTCGGCGAGTGCATCAGCATCCACGGAGTAGAGGCTCTCGCCGCGCGACACGTAATCGCGGACCAGCCGGTCGATTTCCGCAGGAGGCGCGTCATGAGGCAGCCGCGAATGAATCACTATCCGCTTCGCCCGCGCTTGCAGCGGATAGTCGCATTCATGGCTCACGCCAACAATTTCTTTGTCGAAACCGAGAGCGAACAGGATTTCCGTGGCTGACGGCAGTAAGGACACAATGCGCATGGGCTGACTCTACCACAGAGTTTCGGTACAGACTTCGACCAATCGACTATTCGACGGACGAATCCGAATCACTTGTAGAGAAAATATTTGCGGCGCGTTTGATCGAAACTCGTGAGGTCGGTCGACCAGCTGGCAACGATCTGCTCGGGTGAAACCCCAGCTTGAAGTTGTCGTATGGTTTCTGAATTCCCAATCAGGAGGAGCAATTTTGCCGGATCGAATTTCGCTGGATAAAGTTTCTGCAAAATCACGGCGATCTCCAAACCCGTGCGTACCGAGCGCACCGCGGCGCGGTCCGTAATGCGAATCCCAACACCTCCGCATCGCTGTCCAGCGTAAAGACCAGAAACCGGGATGAAAGGCTGATCGACGAAGCGCAAACCAGGCAGATGGATGGCGTTCAACTTCTCCACGACGGCGATTCCATCCATCCACGGCGCGCCAAATTCCTCAAACGGCGTCTCCGTCCCGCGCCCCACCGAAACGCCCGCGTTTTGCAAGATTTCAATCCCAGGATAAACAATCGAGCCTTTCACCGTGCGCAAGTTGGGCGAAGGAGGCACCCAGCGAATACCTGTACTCTCGAAAAAATAATTCCGATGCCAGTTTTTCATCGCAATCACATGCAGGTCGCAGCCGATGTGATTCTCCGCGTTGAAAAACTGCGCGAGTTCGCCGATGGTCAGCCCGTACCGAATGGGCAAAGGGTAGTAACCGACAATATTGGTTTTGTCGGAATCGAGCATCGGGCCTTCGATGATATCGCCACCAAGAAGATTGGGCCGATCCAGCACATAGAAAGCGATGTTGTGTTTCGCGGCCTCTTCCATGCAGTACGCCATCGTCGCGGTGTAGGTATAGAAGCGCACGCCGGCATCCTGAATATCAAAAACGAGCGTATCAATGCCGGAGAGCATCTCGTCCGTGGGACGCAGCGATTCGCCATAGAGGCTGTAAGTGGGCAGGCCCGTTGCCGGATCTTTCGAAGACGCAAATTTTTCGTCGGCCGTCCCCGAGATGCCGTGCTCTGGACTGAACAGTGCCACAAGCTGTACGCCGGACGCGTGAAACAAAGTTTCAATCGTCGATCGCCCGAGCGCGTCGAGACCCGTGTGATTAGTGATGAGTCCGACGCGCTTACCCCGGAGCGGCGCAAATTTTTCCGCTTCGAGAACGTCTAGTCCGGTTTGCACCCGGCTGGGCCGCCCCGATTTTTTCACTGCGGCGTGTGAGGGAATACAGTGAGCAAGAATGAAGATGAGGCTTAGTAAAACGCCGAACTCTTTCGCAAGACCTCGTTTTCGATGACCTTGAACCAAAGCATTCCCTCCGCTTGTGCGTCACCAATGATATTCTGGAACGCTTCGTTCGGGGCTGCGTTGTGAGCCTGAAGTGCGTGTGTTATATACAGGCGCAGGATCCGGGCGTCAACCGGGAGACCCACATCTGATGAAAGGACGCGGTACAGGCGTTCTACTGTTCATTCCTTTTTGTTTGTTCCTCTTTCTTATGGCCCACACGACACGCAGTCAAAACAAGCCTTCTTCCGCGCCCTCATCCTCTTCGACGCCCTCTGATTCCACAAAAAATGCATCAGGCGCGAAGAAAAACGCATCTCCGGCGAAGTCCACGCAAAAATTATCTCCTGCTGCCTCGCAATGGGTCGAAACAACGCTCGGCAAAATGACTCTCGACGAAAAAGTCGGCCAGCTCATTTTTGCAACCTGTCACGGAAGCTTTACCGCCACGGATGCGCCCGCGTATGCGGACATGATGCGCGACGTCGAAAAGCTCCACGTCGGTGGCTTTATCAACATCACGCAAAGCTCGCCGCTGGGCATCGTGAAAAGCCAGGCGTATCCGACTGCGGTTCTCACAAACCAGCTGCAAGCAAAGTCAAAACTACCGCTTCTCATCGGCGCCGATTTCGAACGCGGCACCGCCATGCGCCTCGATGAAGGCACTTCGTTTCCAACAGCGATGGCGCTCGCCGCCGCAGGCAATCCCAAAGACGCGTACACCATGGGGAAAATCACCGCGCTAGAAGCGCGCGCCGTCGGCATTCAATGGATTTATGCTCCGGATTCCGACGTGAACAACAATCCAGACAATCCCATCATCAACACGCGCTCGTTCGGCGAAGATGCGAAGAAAGTTGCTGAATATGTTTCCGAGTTCGTGCGCGGCGTTCAAGAAAACGGTGGCCTCGCCACAGCTAAACATTTTCCAGGCCACGGGGATACCGCCGCGGATTCGCACATCGATCTACCGGTAATTCGCGCGGACCGCGGGCGCCTTGAGAATTTGGAGCTAGTTCCCTTCCGCGCGGCAATCGCCGCCGGCGCCGACAGCATCATGACCGGCCACCTCTCGATTCCAGCGCTCGAGCCGGATCCAAATACGCCGGCGACGCTCTCGTCAAATATTCTGACGGGACTCTTGCGCAAGGAACTTGGCTACCAGGGATTGGTCGTCACGGACGCGATGGACATGGGCGGCATCACGGTGCGGTACGCGCCGGGCGAAGCTGCTGTGCGCGCGTTTGTCGCCGGAGCAGACGCTCTGCTCATGCCCCCAGTACCGGATGCAGCGATCGAAGCGTTGCAGGATGCGGTGAAGTCCGGACGCATTTCGCGCGAACGCCTCGACGCATCGGTGCGGCGCATTCTGCAAGCGAAAGCGCGCATCGGTCTTTACAAAGAGCGCTTGGTCGATGTGAACGCTCTGAACAAACATTTCGGCAAGGCCGAATGGCAGCGCGAAGCGCAGGAAATTTCCGACCGGGGAGTGACGCTGTTGCGCGACACGGCGCATCGCTTGCCGCTTGATGGAACCAAGCCGACGCGCGCACTGCTTGTTGCCCTGTACGCCGATCCGGAACCGTATCCTGGTGAAGATCTCGAACGCGAGCTGCGCTCGCGTGTGGATGCGCTGACGACGCTGCGAGCGGATACGCGATTTGTGAAAGCGGATAATTTGAAATTGCCGTCGCCGGATACGTACGACTTGGCGATTCTGGCGTTTTTTGTGAGGGTGAGCGACCGCAAAGGGAACGTGGATATTCCCGCGGAGCAGGCAGCGCTGGCGGAGAAAGTTTATAAGAACGGGAAGCCGGTGGTGACCATCGGATTTGGAAGCCCTTACCTCGTCGAGCATTTTCCGCAGGCGGAGACTTGGTTGGCGGCGTTTGGTATCAGCGACGTGGCGCAGATTTCTGTGGCGCGCGCGCTTTTCGGGCAGATCCCGGTGCGCGGGCATTTGCCCGTGACTGTGCCGGGCGTGGAGATGAAAGCGGGATTTGGAATCGAGCAGGCTGCGAATCCGATGACGGTTCAGCCGATGGACGCGGGCGCGGAAGCGCAACTCCACCCGGCGTTTGAGGTGATCGAACGCGCGATCGCGGACAAAGCTTTTCCTGGTGCGACGCTGGCTGTCGGCTACCGCGGACGCGTGTCGCTGTATGCGTTCGGCAAGATGAGCTACGACGCGAAATCGGCACAGGTCAATGTACGCACGATGTATGACGTTGCATCGCTAACAAAAGTGATTGTGACGACGACGCTGGTGGAAAAACTGGTCGAAGGCGATTTCAAATCGCCGCTGAATTTGGATGCGCCGATCGAACGGTATTTGCCAGAATGGACGGCGGGCCAGCAACCTGGAAAAGGACTCCAAAAACTGTCCAAGGAAAATGCACAGGAACTCGAGTGGCGGCATCGCGTGACGGTTCGGCACTTGATGACGCACACGTCGGGATTGCCGGCCTTCAAGGAGTACTGGCGTTCTTCCACCGGCAAGGAAGACACTTTGAAAATGATTTTTGCCGAGCCACTGGAGTACGAACCTGGAACAAAGATGATTTACTCCGATCTGGGAATCATTTTGATGGCCGAGATTATCCAGCGCTTGACGGGGCGGACGCTCGACGACCTTGCGAAAGAATACCTATTCACACCGCTGGCGATGAACGATTCGATGTACAAGCCACCGAAAAAGCTTTGGCCGTTGATTGCGCCGACGGAGTTTGACGCGATTTTGCGCAAGCGATTAATTCAAGGCGAAGTCCACGACGAAAATGCGTTTGCCATCGGCGGCGTTTCTGGCCATGCGGGAGTGTTCAGCACGGCGCCAGATTTGGCGGCGTTTTGCCAAATGCTACTGAACGGCGGCGTCTACGCCCATCAAAGGATTTTGCGCCGCTCGACGATTGCGCAATTCACTGTGCCGCAACAACTTTCTGGCGGAACGCGGACACTCGGATGGGTCGTGCCGACCGAAGGCAGCTCGAGCGGGCACTACTTTTCGGCGCACAGTTTTGGCCATACCGGATTCACTGGGACTACGATTTGGATCGATCCGGACCGCCAGCTCTTCGTTGTGCTCCTAACCAATCGAGTCAATCCGACTCGCGAAAACCACAAAATCGCCGAGGTGCGGCCCGCTGTACACGATGCGGTGATGCAGGCGCTGGGTTTGGCCACAACAGCTGCACCGACTAAGTAGTGTGCTGCGCGACCCGAGATTTGCGTTCAGTGTCCTGCAGGCGCGGTGACTGGGCTTGAGCCGGAAGACTAGAACCCCAAGGTTAACGAGTCGGGACGCGGCTGCGCAGTTCGGGAAGGCGGAGCTTCCTGCACGTCGACTCTGACCTTTATGCTGTCCATCCAATATCTGGAGTGGGCCTCATCCACAAATTGCACATCGAGAATGGTTGCGGTGAATTGAAGCGCGCCCGCGATGGTGCCCCGAGTTAGACCGGGCTTGAGTTCTTTTGAATTGAATTCGATGGAACTCTTTACGCGAACCGATTTGGGCTGAGCGGCGTTGGAAATGCCGCTGACCAGAATTCCAAACTGGATGGCCGCTGAGCGGGAACCACTGTTAATTCCGCCATCGAAATCGTGGAAATAGATGTAACCCACTGGCGTGCCTTCGCTTGCGAGCAGCGCCGCCGTTTCTCCCGTACAGCAGAAGTCTCCAATCGCTCGATTGTTGTTGCGCTCGCCGGCCCCGGGGAACTCGAACGTGTTGGTTTCCAGGCTTAGCGTAGTTCGAGCGGCGCGCGGGATCGGGCGTGAAGTGAGCGAGGCCTCACTGGACACAGTTTGAATGCCGACAATTATCGCCACAAAGCCAGCGGCAGTGAAAAGTAGACATTTCATGGCAGCTTCCGATCCGGCGCAAAAGATTGGGGGTCGAAATCAGTTGGGACGATCTACGTCACGCTCTCGCGGAGGGTATTACGGTATAAATAGAAAACTGATGTAGGGTTCGAGAAAATATCGTAAGTGCCCCCTCTTTTTTTTGTAAGTGTTGCTGATAAAGGACTTATGTTTGGCCTAAGGGCTCTCGAAACAACTCGTTGCGGGAGTTGCTATATGTGTTGATTTTGCTTGGGTTACGGCGGCGGTCATCCTCGGAAGGATGACCCTACATGGCTAAAAACGAAACGCCTCGCGCGGTGGCGAGGCGTAGTACTGAACGAAACTATTATAGCAGAATTGATATTTGGTACACAAGGGCGAAATCGCGGGAGTAGGTAGCGGAAGAAAGGCAAAACAGGGATTCAACGCCGAGGACGCAGAGAAGAGAAGGCCCGCCTTTTCAAAAGGCAAACCGAAAAGTGGGCCACCCCAGGGAGATGCAGAGTCAAAATCGTTTCGCTGCGGCTAAGCGTAGTCCGCCCGCCCTGCGGAGATCGCTTCCGGATTGCCTACCACTCGGACGGAGCGCTTTGAGAGCTTTAGGCTAGTTGAGATCGGACCTAGCCCATTGTCGACAACGGCAGCGCGCCCCATAGCGATTCGCATCCGGCGCGCGCGAGCACCCCGAAATCGTCTTGCGGCGCGAGAGCTCGCCAATCTGAACTTGACTCGCGCAATCTCGTCGCCGTAAGCTAAGAATTCTCGGTATGGGACGCAAAGCGCAAAAGAACGATTCGTTGCCCGGTTCACTGGACATGTTGATTCTGCGGACGCTGTCGGTGCGCGACCTCCATGGTTACGGCATAGTCCAGTTCATTCAACAATCGTCCGACAATGAGCTCCTCGTCGAGGAGGGCTCGCTGTACCCCGCTCTCCAGCGGCTGGAGCTAAACGGCTGGATCGACGGTGTGTGGGGCGTGACGTTGAATAATCGGCGGGCGAGGATCTACAAGATCACGGCGGCTGGCCGGAAACAGCTGGCCGTTGAGACCCGGAAGTACGCCAAACTCACGTTGGCGATCGCGCGCGTGATGGGAGCGGAGTGACGGACATGTTACGACGGCTGAGGTATTGGATAGAAAGCGCCAGGCGCAGCGAGGAGCTGCGTGAGGAAATGGAACTCCACCTTGCGGAAAAATCCGCGGAACTGCAAGCAGACGGTATGACGGTGGAGGACGCCCGGGCTGAAGCGCGCCAGCGATTTGGCAACGTCGGACTGAAGCAGGAAGAGTCACGGGAGATTTGGATCACACGGTTTTGGTCGGAACTTGGCCAGGATATCCGATATGGCTGTCGCACCATAACCGCCAACAAGGCATTCAGTGCCGTGGCGGTCTTGTCTCTGGCGCTTGGCATCGGAGCCAATACTGCGATCTACAGCTTCATGGAGTCGATTCTGTTGCGCTCGCTGCCGGTGGCCGATCCCGAGTCGCTGGTGGTCTTGAATTGGCATAGTCCACCGCCTCAGAACGCCAGCAAGGAATGGGTCCACGTCATGCACGCGGTACAAGGCATGGCGTGGCCGGGCGATAAAGGCGCCATGGTCAGCGGCATGTTCCCATACAGCGCGTTCGAGACACTTCGCGAGGAGAATCCCGTCTTTTCCACGCTTTTCGGATACTTCAACGGACTAAACCATAACCTGGCCGTCCGCGGAGAGGCCACGAGCGCCAGCACGGAGTACGTCACCGGCGAGTATTTTCGCGCCCTGGCAGTGTCGCCGGCTGCGGGACGTCTGATCGACCCCGAAGACGACCGTCCAGGCGCAGCGCCGGTCGCGGTCATCAGTTTTGCTACAAGCCAAAATCGCTTTGGAGGACCGCTGAGTGCGATTGGACAGTCGATTCTCGTCGATAACACTCCCTTCACGGTGATCGGTGTCGCGCCGCCGGAATTCTTCGGAGTCGATCCTGCGGCGGCGCCGGACCTCTACCTTCCATTGCACACGAATCTGCTCGTGGACGGTGACCGAGCGGCTCGTATGTATGACGACGGAAACTACTACTGGATCGAAATGATGGGCCGCCTGCGTCCCGGCGTAAGCATGGCCCAGGCGCAGGCAGCGCTGGCTCCTCGTTTCCATCAATGGGTTGCCACCACCGCGACGACCGATGGTGAGCGCGCGAAACTGCCCGCTCTGATTCTGAATCCCGGCGCCACCGGTCTGGGTAGCTTGCGCCGCAAGTATTCCAAGCCTCTGTACGTGCTCCTGACGATGGTGGGATTGATCCTGGCGATCACGTGCGCGAACATCGCCAATCTGCTGCTTGCAAGGGCCGCCGCGCGACGCCGCGAAATGGCTGTCCGGCTCAGCCTGGGAGCGGGACGGTTTCGCGTCGTGCGGCAGTTGCTTACCGAGAGCGTGATGCTGGCGTCGCTCGGCGGAGCATTCGGGGTCTTGTTTGCGATCTGGGGCGTGCGAGCGCTGACGTTTCTTCTCTCCAACGGGCACGAGAACTTTACGCTTCACGCGGAATTGAACTGGAACGTGCTGGGCGTGACGGCGGCGCTCTCTGTGGTTTGCGGCCTGTTATTTGGCCTAGCTCCCGCGATTCAGTCGACGCGTCCGGACGTCATGCCCGCGCTAAAGAATGGACGCGGGGGCGGACCGCGCCGCGGCGCGCAGCATGTGCTGGTGGTCGCCCAAATCGCGCTCTCTTTTCTCATCCTGTTCGCCGCCGGTCTGTTTGTCCGGACACTCAACAACCTGTACTCCGTCCAACTGGGATACGCTCGCGAGAACATCCTTCTGTTCTCGCTGAATGCGCGCCAGGCCGGGCATCGCGACCCGGAGATCGTCACTTTTTACACGGACCTTCGCAAGCGCTTCGAATCGATCCCCGGCGTGAGCAGCGCGACGCTTTCGCAATCCTCGATCATCAACGCCGCTCGCGCGGGGCAGGCAATCAGGGGGACAATGAAGATCGGCGCTGTTACCTTGGATGGCGCACGCTTCATGTCCGCCGGGCCGCGTTTCTTCACGACGATGCAGATTCCGATCCTGGCCGGGCGTGAGATTGACGACCGCGACCAACCGGGCTCCAGGCCGGTTGCAGTGATCAGCGAACGGCTGGCGCGAACGTACTTCGGGAACGAGAATCCGGTGGGCAGGCGCATCACGCTCCCGGACGAGAAGCGCGATCTCGAAATCGTCGGCGTGTCGGCTAACCTGCGGTACGGTGGTCTGAAAAATGAAGAGGAGAGTGCAATGACCGTGTTCGTAGCGGTCAGCCAGTTTTCTCCGGACCGAGTGACTTACGCGTTGCGCACCGCGGGTGATCCGCTGAGGTTTGTTCAGAGTGTGCATGAGATCGTGCGGGAGGCAGATTCCCGCATACCCGTCACAAACGTTGTCACACAGGCTGCCGAAATCGATCGGACCATCACCCAGGAACTCACGTTCGCGAAATTATGCACGGGTTTCGCGGTTCTCGCTCTCCTGACGGCGTGCGTGGGACTCTACGGGACGATGTCCTACAGCGTCGCGCGGCAGGTCGGCGAGATTGGAATCCGTATGGCTCTGGGCGCGCAACGCGGCGCCGTGGTATGGATGGTTCTGCGCCGCGTTCTGCTACTGGCGGCGGTGGGACTCGCGATCAGCGTGCCTGCCGCGTTGAGCTCGTCCCAGCTCGTCAAATCGTTTCTGTTCGATACCCAGCCCAATGATCCGCGAATCCTGGCGCTGGCTGGTGTCGTCCTCCTAAGCGCAGCGATTCTCGCTGGATATGCGCCGGCAAGGCGAGCGTCCCGAATTGATCCGCTGGCGGCTCTGCGGCACGTGTAAGACATGGTCCTTCGTACCGCAACGAAGGATGAAAATGTTCGGCGCCCGTATGTCTATCATAGTAGCCGCTCGCGATAGAGGCCGCGCTACTCTGGCGCACTTTTAGCCCGCGCACGAGTATGGCCCGGATGCTGCTGACGCACAACGAATGGTCGCTTGGCTAGACAAGTTGACAAACCTCAGTTCGTCGATCCGCGCTGAAGTGAGCAGTCCGGAATCGTCTAAAAAAGAGACGACGCAGATCGGTTTCGTCGGGATGGGATCGAAGACGCGTACGCAGCGAAGTTCCTGGATAATGGGCAACCCGGAAGTAATAACTGTCGAAAACAGGCGTTTGTACTCAAAAGCGGGCGGTCAGTGTAAAAAACACGCGTTTTTCAACGCCCCCACGCGTTCTCACAAAGAGTCAGGCCATTGTCAACCGTGTACTTCCCCTGACGGATACGATTGGCCTATAGGAGCGAGCTTCGTCGGGACTGGTTCGCTCAGTTTAGTTCGAGCGGGATACTGTGAACCAACTGCTGTGTCAGCCTTCTGCACGGGGAAACGCTGCAGCAAAATGGGCTTGATGATGGACGACCATAGGACGTAGCCGCGCGGGTTCATGTGCAGGCCATCCAGGCGGAAGATGTCGCGGCGAACTTTGCCACCGGCGTCGAGCATCGGGGACGCGACGTCAATGAATTGGACACGGTCCTGAGTAAAAGTAAATTCCTCAATCATTTGGTTGGCGTGGTGCTCCGTGGGCCAGTGGGACCAACGCATGGGGGACGGCTTCATGGATACATAGTAGATCCAAGTGCCGGGTAAAGCGGTGTGAACGATGGCCACGAATTGTTTGAAGTCGTCGAGGACCGTTTGCGGAGACTTGGACCACGGCCAGGAAAGATCGTTGTCGCCGGCGTAGAGAACGATGGCGCGCGGGCGATACGGAAGAACGATGCGATCGGCAAAGTGATTGACGTGCGCAAGTTGAGAGCCTCCGAAGCCACGGTTGATGACCTCCAGTGGGGCCATGTCGGCCGCAAGAGTGTTCCAGAACCTAATGCTGGAGCTGCCCACGAAGAGGATTGCGCCGGACTTCGGCGGATGGATGCGTTCGTCCGCCTCGAACTTTCGGATGGAGGATTCCCAGAAGTTGGCGTTTCCCATGGACCAGAAAACGTAGGCGGCGGCAGAGAGGATTAGCAGCAGCAGAACCAGAACGAAGCGGAGGCGTCTTCTCATGCGCATTCGGTAAAACTAGCACATGGGGGCACGAAAGCAGCAGCATTCGAAATCTCGGCGGCCTGAGTTCGCGGAAGCTGAGTACGCATTTTTATTGCTGCGGTCCTCGCACCTTGGGGATGATGGCGAACGCGGGCAGTCCTCGGTGAAGATGTTGCTACGAAGGAATGTTTTGCTGCAGATCGAGGGCGGCTTGGGCTAGGTCGGCGGGTTTGCCGAGGTCGCGCCAATAAGAGTTGTCGTGGCGGAAGGCTAGGATTATTTCGCCTTGCCCGGCTAGGCGGAGATAGGAATCGATGATGGAAAAGGGGCCGGTTTCGGTGAGCATCGGAAGGAGGCGGGGGGAGAGGATGTGGATGCCGGAGAAGGCGAGAGGTTCGAGAAGTGGCGTGGGGTTAGGGGCTAGTGGCGATTGTGGGCCCTGCGCATCAGGCGACGGAGAAGAGAGATTACCCGCTTCGCTCGAAATGACAGTGGGGTGGGGGCTCGAAATGACGATGTCTTGGTTGTTGATGCGGCGGCCGGAGAGTTGGAGTTGGTCGTTGAAGAGGAGTTGGCGGGAGGATTGGCGCGCTTGGACGGCAAGGGTGGCCAGGGCGTGATGTTCGGTGTGCAATTGGAGCATGCGGCGGAAATTGATCGTGCTGAGGACGTCGACGTTGTGGAGGAGGAAGGGTTCGTCTAGGGGAGCGGGATCTTGGAGGAAGAACCAGGCGGCTTTTTTAAGGCCGCCACCGGTGTCGAGGAGTTGATTGTCTTCGCGGGAGATTTCGAGGCGTAGGCCGAAATTGTTGTTGGCTTTGAGATAGCCGGCAACCATGTCCGGGAAGTGATGGACGTTGATGATGGCTTCGGTGACACCGGCGCCGCGCAGTCGGGAGAGGGTGATTTCTAACAGAGTGCGGCCGTTGAGTTCGACCAGGGCCTTGGGACGGGTGTCGGTGAGCGGGCGGAGGCGGGTGCCTAAGCCGGCGGCTAGGATCATGGCTTTCATGCGGGGAACCAGTGAGTAGTGAGTAGTGGGTAGTGAGTGGTGAGAGAAAGGAAGAAGAAAAAGATAACGCAGAGGCGCAGAGGGCGCAGAGGTGACGCGGAGGAAGAAGGAAAAGCCGAGCGGAGAAGGGAGGGAAAAGGACGAGCGGTCATCCTCAGAAGGATGACCCTACAACTACAACGGCGTTGCGGAGGGGGGGTCATTTGCGGAGGTTTTCCAGGCCGAGGTGGCGGAGCTGGACTTCCACGCCGGGCTTGGCGCGGAGGCGTTTGGCCAGTTGTTCAGCCAGGTAGACGGAGCGATGCTGGCCGCCGGTGCAGCCGAAGCTGACCATAAGGTTTTTGAAGCCGCGAGATTGATAGGTGGCGATGCTAGCGTCGACTAGCGTGAGGACGCTGGCGAAAAACTGGTGGACGCTTTCTTGCTGGTTGAGATAGTCGATTACGGGGGAATCTTGACCCGTGAGGGATTTGAAGCGGTCTTCGCGGCCGGGGTTGGGGAGGCTGCGGCCGTCGAAGACGAAGCCGCCGCCGTTGCCGGTTTCGTCCTTCGGGAGGCCTTGATGAAAGGAGAAACTGAAGACACGGACGACTAGATTGTCGGCATCGCTGGCGAGGCTTTGCAATTTCTCGGAGGCGAGCATGCCTTGGAACGCAGCCATTAGTGCGGGGAGTGCGATTGGTAGCTCGGCGTGATGCAGGAGCCAGCGAAGATTTTTCAGCGCGTAGGGGACGCTTTGCAGGAAGTGGGCTTTGCGTTCGTAGAAGCCGCGGAAGCCGTAGGCGCCGAGGGCTTGCATGATGCGGACGTAGACGTAAGCGTAGTAATGGCCGAGGAAAGCTTCGCGATTGACGGGAATAAATTTCTCGAGAGCGCGAAGATAGTCGTAGAGAAGCTGTTGGCGGAGGTCGGGGGGAAGATCGGCTTTGGCGTCGTAGAGGAGGGAGGCGATGTCGTATTGCAGGGCGCCTTTGCGGCCGCCCTGGTAGTCGACGAAATACGGCTGGCCGTCGCGAAGCAGAATGTTGCGCGACTGAAAATCGCGGTAGAGAAAATAATCGCGCGGGGCGCTGAGAAGAAAATCGGTGAGGCGGCTGAAATCCTCCTCGAGAGAGTGCTCGTTGAAAGGGATGCCGGCGAGGCGGAGAAAATAGTATTTGAAATAGTTGAGGTCCCAGGCGATGGACTGGCGATCGAAGCTGGCGATGGGGTAGCAGACGCTGTAGTCGAGATCGCGGCTGGCTTCGACTTGGAAACGCGGGAGGATGGCGACGACTTTCTTGTAGGCTTCGACGACTTGGGGCGCGATGCTGCCGCCGGTGCGATTTTTGGAGAGGAATTCGAAGAGCGTGGTGTCGCCGAGGTCTTCTTCGAGATAGGCGCCTTGGCTTAGATCTTCGGCGTAGATTTCAGGGACGGGAAGATTGTGTTTGCGAAAATGTTTGGAGAAGGCGAGGAAGGCGGCGTTTTCTTCGCGGACGTTGTAGAGGATGCCGATGGCGGTACGCGGGCCGGAGCTTAGGCGGATAATTTTGCGGCCGGAGCCGCCGAGTTCGCCTTGGAGGGGAGTAACACGCTCGACGGGGGCGTGGAAGTGTTGTTCGAAGAGGCTTTTTAGGAGGTCGATAGACATGGTTTTAGCTTGGCCGTTACGACCCATCCGTAGAGCAAATCGTTTTCTAGCATAGCCGATTCACCGCGGAGAAAATCGCGCAAAGGCGAGGGAGTGTGCCCAGAAGTGTCGAGCAACGGCGGAGGACAGACCACAGGACGAAGCTTGTGCTACTTGTGGCGTATTGATGATTTGGAGGCAAGAGCCGCGCTGATGCTGCTGCGTTTGCGTGGACCACGGCGACGGACGGCTATAATGAAATGATGCGATCAAGGGGCGATGAAAGAAGGCGGACGGAGCAGCGGCTGGCTGCGTCGAAGAAGCTCGACCGCATGACGGCGGTGGAGATTGTGCGATTGATGAACCGGGAGGATCGCAAGGTGGCGGCGGCGGTTGGGCGCGAGTTGCCGGCGATTGCGCGGGCGGTGGATGCGATTGTGGCGGCGATGCGCGGCGGGGGGCGGTTGATTTATGTGGGGGCGGGATCGAGCGGGAGGATGGCGGTGCTGGATGCGGCGGAAGTTCCGCCGACGTTTGGGATTTCGCATGAGACGATGCGGGCGTTCATTGCGGGAGGAAGGCAAGCGGTGACAGGGGCGGTGGAAGGCGCGGAAGATGCAGCGCACGCCGGCGTGGCTGCTTTGCGAGGAGCGAGAGTGGGAAAGGGAGACGTGGTGGTGGGAATTGCGGCGAGTGGAACGACGCCGTATGTGTTGGCGGCCATTAAATATGCGCGGGGACGCGGAGCGACCACCATCGCGATCACTTCGAATGAGCACATGCCGCTAGCACAGCTCGCGGAGATCGCGATCAACGTGGAAATCGGGCCAGAGGTGTTAACGGGCTCGACTCGATTGAAGGCGGGAACGGCGCAGAAGATGGTGCTGAACATGCTGAGTACAGCGGCGATGGTGAGGTTGGGGCATGTTTATGAAAACTTGATGATTGATGCAGTGCTGACAAATAAGAAGCTGCATGGGCGCGCGGTGCGGATTTTGATGGAGGCGAGCGGCGCGAGTCTGTCTGCGGCAGAGGACGCTATGCGGGCGGCGGGACACAGTATGCGCGTGGGGCTGGTGATTTTGAAGCTTGGTGTAAACGCAAGAGAGGCTCGGAAAAGATTGGCGGTGGCTCGCGGAGATTTGCGGAAGGCGCTGGGGGAATGAAGAAAAGGATATAACACAGAAAACGCACGGAAGAAAAGAAAGCAAGATGGCGACGTTCCGACCTCGCTGGGGTAGACGTCAGCCGCAAAGAAGAAAAGCGGCAACAAGGCTACCGCAGTCCAAAGCGCTGGGCTAAAGCACCGCTGCTACAAAGAGAAGAACGAACGGGATGGATAAGTTTCTAATTCGGGGCGGGAAGGCGCTGCGCGGGAAGGTGGCGATCAGCGGGGCGAAGAATTCTGCGCTGCCGGTGATGGCGGCGGCTTTGCTGACGGCGGAGAGAGTTGCGGTGCACAACATTCCCAAGGTGCGCGACCTGATCACGATGAGTAAGTTGCTGACGTTTATGGATGCGAAAGTTTCGGTGACGGAGATGCCGGCTAGCGATTACGTGATCGAAGCGCCGACGTTGAAGCATGCGGAGGCGCCGTATGAGTTGGTGAAGACGATGCGGGCGTCGATCTTGACCCTGGGACCGTTGATGGCGCGGCTGGGAGTGGCGCGGGTTTCGCTGCCGGGGGGTTGCGCGATTGGGGCGCGGCCTGTGGATTTACATTTGTCGGCTTTGGAGAAGATGGGAGCGGAAATCACGACGTCGCACGGATATATCGAAGCGAAAGTGCCGGGCAAAGGAGCGAAAGGCAGACGCTTGAAGGGCGCCCATATTGTGTTTGAGAAAATTACCGTGACGGGGACGGAAAATATTTTGATGGCGGCGACGCTGGCGGACGGAGAGAGCGTTTTGGAGAATTGCGCGCGCGAGCCGGAGGTGACGGACCTCGTGGTGATGCTGCGGAAGATGGGCGCGCATATCGAGGGCGACGGCACGGCGACGCTACGCATTCGCGGCGCGCGGGAATTACACGGGACGGAACACAGTGTTATTCCGGACCGTATTGAGACGGGGACTTTTCTGGTGGCCGGCGCGATTACCGGCGGCGACTTGACGATTACGAATTGCGAGCCGGAGCACCAAGGTGCGGTGATCGCGAAACTGCAAGAGGCGGGGGCGTGCATCGAAACGGTGGACAAGGCGACGTTGCGGGTGCGCGGCGGGAGAAAGCTGGTGGCCGCGGACATGACGACCGAGGAGTATCCGGGATTTGCGACGGATATGCAGGCGCAATACATGGCCCTGGCGACGCAGGCGGAAGGTACGTCCTTGATTACCGAGACCATTTTCGAGAACAGGTTTATGCACGCCAGCGAGATGATTCGAATGGGAGCGAATCTTGCGGTTGATGGGCGGAGAGCGGTGGTGCGCGGGCCGGCGTCGCTCTCTGGATCGACTGTGCAGGCTTCGGATTTGCGGGCTAGCGCGGGATTGGTATTGGCAGGGTTAGTGGCTAGTGGAGAGACAGTGATCGATCGCGTATATCACATCGATCGCGGATACGAACACATTGTCGAGAAGCTGCGCGGCGTGGGCGCCGATATTGAGCGGACCCACGGAACGGCATCTTAAACAAGCACGCGAAGAATTTCTCCCTTTTCATTCAGTCAGCAAAGTCCCGATAAAAGCGGGTTGACACGACGAGCAAGTATGGCTAATAGTCCGCACGTCGGAGGCCTGCATGATGAATGCTAAGGAACGATTGCTTTCCCGCCGCGGGCTGATTAAAACGTTGGGAGCAGCGAGCGGCGGGCTGGCCCTGAGCCGATGGATAGAGACAGGCTCCGCAACGGCTCAGGAGCCGTCACCCGCAAGGGCAATCGAAACTTTCACGGGACCAGGAGCCAATCCGCACTGGAACTCGGTGGGACCTTACGTCACGGAGCCGCAAAAAGCGCCGCTGTTGCTGTTAACGGATCGGCCCGTGCAGCTCGAGACGCCACGACATTATTTTTCGACGGCGTTCACGGCAAACGACGCATTCTATGTGCGCTGGCATCTTGACGGCATCCCAAATAACGTCGACTTGAAGGAATGGAAACTGCAGATCGAAGGCAACGTCGCCAAACCGCAGTCGCTCAGCCTTCCGGAATTGATGCAGAAGTTCAAACCGGTCTCTGTAGCCGCGGTGAACCAGTGTTCTGGCAACAGTCGCAGCCGGCTCCAGCCTCGAGTGGCGGGCGGACAGTGGGGCAACGGCGCGATGGGGAACGCTATGTGGACGGGAGTGCGGCTCCGCGACCTCCTTGATGTGGCAGGAGTGAAAACAGGCTCGGTGCAGGTACAGTTTCAGGGACTCGAGACCGGATCGGGACCGAAGGGCATGGGTTCGAGCCGTTTTTTGAAATCGCTTGATCTCAGCAATCCGATATTGGACGAATGTGTCGTGGCGTACTTGATGAACGGCGAGCCTCTGCCAATGCTCAATGGTTTTCCGGTGCGTCTGGTCGTGCCAGGATATTTTGCGACGTACTGGATGAAATGCCTGACCTGGATTCGTGTCCTCGAGGCAACCGACGAAAATTTCTGGATGAAACCGGGCTACCGCATTCCGGAGACGCCGAGGGGCAACACCACGCCGGATGACGTGAAAGCAGGAAAGGTGAACATGGTGCCGATCACTCGGATGCCGGTGCGGTCGTTCCTCGTATCGCCGGAAGGCGTTTCAAAGATTCCCGCAGGAATGACGGTCGTGCTGCGCGGCATCGCCTTCAGCGGATACGGGCGCGTGACGCGAGTGGAAATCTCTGATGACGGTGGTAAGAATTGGACGGAGGTAAAGCTGGGCGAGGACTACGGGGCGTATTCCTTCCGCACTTGGGAAGCGTCGTGGAAACCGAAGTCACCTGGGAAGTACTCGGTGGCTGTTCGCGCGACGGATGAGAAAGGCAACGCGCAGCCCGATGAACCGGTGTGGAATCCAGGCGGCTACTTGTGGAATCGCATCGAAAAACAGGAGCTCGTCGCGGGAATCGCGGGATGAGGAGTCCAACGCAAATGAAAACAAGCGTGCCGAAGCTCGTTTTACTTTGTTGCGTTTTTTTAGCGCTGGCGGCAGCTGGTGTCTTCGCGGAGCTGCAGAAAGGCCAGTACCAACCGGCGACGTTGGGGCAATTATCGCAAGCCGCCCGGAGCGAGAGTCAGCCTGACTCGCAATATACGGGAGGGTCGTATCCCCTGTATCCGCCTGAGATGGAATCGGGGGAAGGCAAGGCGGAGGTCGAGGGCTACTGCAGCACGTGCCACAGCACGCGCTACATCACCATGCAGCCACCACTGCCCGCCGCTGCGTGGGAAGCGGAAGTGGCGAAAATGAAGAAGACGTTCGGCGCCACGATTCCGGATGAGGCCGCGTCAAAGATTGTTGGGTACCTCCAAAAACACTACACGCCTGAGACTCGGAAGTAGAGGGGCTACGCAGCAGGCGTTCCGGGACGATGGCTTTTCCACACTGCTACAAATTCAACACATGCGTCAGGAAGGCGTTGAGGTGAGCGGCAAGCTGATCGACCCTTACTTCTTGAAAAGCGAACGACTTGGTTTTCGCTGCTGGTCGCGGGAGGATTTTCCTGTGGCGAAGGAGTTATGAGGAGACGTGGAGGTGACGCGGTTCTTTGGCGGTCCCTTCTCCGATAAGGAAGTTCGTGTGCGATTGGAGCACGAGATCGAGCGGATGAACACGCACAAGTTTCAATACTGGCCGATCTTTTTGCTCGGGGATAACGAACATGTTGGTTGCTGCGGCCTGCGGCCATACGGTGCTGATGCCGCGATCCCTGAACTGGGCTTTCATTTGCGGCCGAAGTATTGGGGACAAGGATTGGCGGTAGAGGCCGCACGGGCTGTCATTAACAATGCGTTTGAGATGATTGGCGCGAAAGGATTGGCCGCGGGTCATCACCCTGAGAATACGAATTCGAAGAAAGTCATGGCGAAGCTGGGATTTCGTTACACGAATGACGAATATTTTGCAGCGCTCGGAATGAACATTCCCTACTACTTGCTGATGCGCGGCGGTGAGAAACAACAGCAGCGTGATGAGTAGAACATTGTGCAGAAGGCAGGGCAAGCCGTGCCCCTACAAACGAAAAATCTATGGAAACAAAAGGCCCCCGAGAAATCGGGGGCCTTTTTAGTTATCGTGCGAATTGAGATTATTCGTGGCTGCCGGAGTCGCCGCCGGAGGTGACTTCGCTGCCGGAGGAACTTTGTTGGCCGCCGCCGCTGGCGGCTGCTTTTTGTTGCTTTTCGCGGGCTTCCTTGATTAGAGCTTTGCGCGAGAGGCGGACTTTGTTGCCCTCGATGGAAAGAACTTTTACGAGGACTTGGTCGCCGAGCTTCAGCTCGTCGCGAACGTCGCGGATGCGATGTTCGGAGATTTCGCTGATGTGCAGGAGGCCGTCGGTGCCGGGGAAGAGCTCGACGAAGGCGCCGAACTCCGCGAGGCGAACGACTTTGCCGAGATAGGTTTTGCCGATTTCGGCAGAGGCAGTGACGTCGCGAACCATTTGGAGGGCCGCATCGCCGCCAGCGCCGCTGGTCGAGAAAATGTGGACCGTGCCGTCTTCTAGGACGTCGATTTTGACGCCGGTGGCTTCGATGATGGACTTGATCTTTTTGCCGCCTGGACCGATAAGATCGCGGATTTTGTCCTGAGGAATCTTCAACTTGAAGAGGCGCGGAGCATACGCGGAAATTTGCGTGCGCGCTTCGCTGAGCGTCTTTTCCATGGTGTCCAGGATTTGCAGGCGAGCCTTTTTCGCTTGGGCCAGGGCTTCGCGCATCATCGCAATGCTGATGCCAAGAACCTTGATGTCCATTTGCAGCGCAGTGATACCTGCGCGTGTGCCTGCGACTTTGAAATCCATGTCGCCGTAGTGGTCTTCGGCGCCGGCAATGTCCGTGAGGATCGAATACTTCTTGTCATCGCCAACGACGAGGCCCATGGCAATACCAGCGCAGGGCGCCTTCATGGGAACGCCGGCATCCATGAGAGCCAGCGAGCCGCCGCAAACGGTGGCCATCGAGGAAGAGCCGTTGGATTCGAGAATGTCCGAAACGAGGCGCATGGCGTACGGGAAGTCCGCCTCAGGAGGAAGCAAGTTGACGAGGGCGCGCTGTGCGAGAGCGCCGTGGCCGATTTCGCGACGTCCGGGGCCGCGGAGGAACTTCACTTCGCCGACGCTGAACGGGGGGAAGTTGTAGTGCAGCATGAAGCGATTGAATTGATCTTGCTCGAAGAGCAGGTCGAGGCGCTGCATGTCTTCCTTGGTGCCGAGAGTGAGAGTGGCGAGAGCCTGCGTTTCGCCGCGGGTGAAGAGCGCGGAACCGTGCACGCGAGGAAGCAAGCCAACTTCGCAAGAAATATGGCGAATCTGGTCGAAAGCGCGGCCATCAGGACGGCGACGTGCGTTCAGAACGTCATCGCGGAAAATATTTTCGCGAAGCCGCTCGAAGGCACGCTTGGTGAGGGCGCGCTTTTCGTCCATTTCTTTCTTGGGCTCTTCGGGGATGGCTTTGATGATTTCTTCCTTGAGGGCATCGACGAGGTGATAGCTCTCTTTCTTGGGATGCTTTTCGGTATTGAGAGCGTCGTGGAGCTTAGCGCCGTACTTTTTCTCGAGATCTTTGTAGATAGATTCGTCGAAGGAAAGCGGCTTGACGACAACTTTCACCGGCTTGATCTGCGCGTGCAATTCCTTAATGGCAGCCACAATTTTCTTAACTTGGGCGTGGCCGAATTCGAGGGCGTCGACAACAGTCTCTTCCGAAACTTCGAGCGCGCCAGACTCCACCATGACAATGGCTTCTTCGGTTCCGGCGATCACGATGTTCAGCAAACTCTTCTTTTGTTCGGCGACGGTCGGATTGGCAACCAACTGGCCGTCGAGCAAGCCAACGCGAACGCAAGCAATGGGCTTCTCAAACGGCAGATCGGAGCAATAAGAAGCGGCGGAAGCAGCGGTAACGGCGATCACGTCGGGATCGTTGTCGCTATCCGCGGAAAGCACCATAGCGACGATTTGTGTTTCGTTGCGCCAGGACTCCGGGAAAAGCGGGCGCATGGGCCGATCAATCAAACGAGAGGTCAGAATTTCCTTTTCCGAGGGGCGGCCTTCCCGCTTGAAGAAGCCGCCTGGAATCTTTCCAGCCGAATAAGTATTTTCGCGATAGTCCACGGTCAACGGAAGAAAATCGCGGTCGTTAGCCGTGGGGGCCATGCAAGCCGTCGTGAGCACGACGGTGTCACCGTAACGCGCAGTAATCGCGCCGTTCGCTTGCTTGGCAATTTTTCCAGTTTCGAGAACGAGGGCGCGTCCCCCGACTTCCACGGAAACTTGATGTGGTGCAGGTGTGTGCGTGTTATCAGACATAAGCAATCATTTCCTTTGGTCCCGGCCGAGCCGTGACATGTTCAGTGTGTCCACAGGATTGACCACCGTGCAGGAGCTGACAGCCGCTGCGCGGCTGTGAAACCAATTTCCTGCTTCGAGTAGGTCGGCGTTAGCCTGGCCTGGATAACCCCAGAGAAGAAAAGAGGCGAGAATTGCTATAGGAGGTGAGTACTCGATCCGGATTACACCACGAGAAACGACGGCCCGAATGCAGCCAGGTGCCTGACTATTTCACCGACGGCGCGACTGACAAGCGTGCCGACAGACAGACTTCGATTGGAAGTTGTCACTACGTGAAAACGCAGAGGCTTCTGCCCAGTGAAAGATGAAAATGTAAGGCAGTTACTTGCGCAGGCTAAGACGTTCAACAATCTCGCGGTACCGATCCGGGTCTCGACGGTTTAGATAGTCCAGCAGGCGGCGGCGCTTATTGACCATCATGATCAAGCCGCGCCGGGATGCGTGGTCTTTAACGTGGGACTTGAGGTGCGTCGTGAGGTAGCTGATCCGCTCGCTCAAAAGTGCAATTTGTACTTCCGGTGAGCCAGTATCTTTCACTTCCCGCCGGAATTGCTCGATCAACACCGCTTTGGCTGTGCTCAAGTGCCCCTCTCCGTCGTCCCCTGAATTTTTCCTCTTCTCTTCGACTCATTCAGGCTAACACAAATCTGTTTTGAGTGTAAAGGAATGTAAACAATTTCGGGCGGAGGGAAATTTGGCGGGAATGTAAGTAGTGAGTAGCGGGGATGGTGAGTGGTGACTCGCGACCGGCATAAGCGGCAGCGTGGCGACAATGGGCAAGGTGTGCGTCTACATACAAGTTGCGTTGTGGCCCCAAATTGGGTTGAATGCTTGCTGCGAGTGTAAAAGATTTGAGAGGAGAAAGAACAATGCAAAGGCGATTGGCGATCATCGGACTGGCGGCTTTTAGTTTGATGGCGGCACAGACATCCTGCGGACAAAAACGAACGAGCCCGCCGGCGAACGCGCAGTGTGATCTGGGCGGCGGCAAGACGATTACGGTGGATTATTCCAGCCCGCGATCGGATGGGCGCAAGGTATATGGAGGCCTGGTGCCTTACGGAGAAGTGTGGCGCGCGGGGGCGAATAAGGCGACAACGTTTGTAACGACAGCGGATCTGAAAGTGGGTGGCAAAAATGTGCCAGCAGGCAGCTACACCCTCTTCGCGATTCCGGCTCAGGACAAATGGACGCTGATCATCAGCAAAAAGACGGGCGAATGGGGAATTCCTTATCCTGGGGCGGACTCGGACTTCGTGCGGCTGGACATGATGGCGTCCTCGCTGCCGTCGCCGGTGGAGAACTTTACGATTGCGTTCGACAAGAGCGGCGCCGGATGCACTTTGCGACTGGATTGGGAGACGACCCGGGCTTCCGTGGACATCGCCAAGAAATGAAGCAGGACAGGCACTCTTGCTGTCTGTTTTTTTTGTCCCTTCTAAGGCATGGAAAAAGACAGACAGTGCTGTTTGTTCTATCTTCTCAAGAGTTTTTTGTGCGGACGAGCGAAAGAAACTCGTCGCGCGTCTGTTTGTTGTGACGGAAGCCGCCGAGCATGGCGCTGGTCATCGCCTGCCCGTGCTGCTTTTCCACGCCGCGCATCTGCATGCACAGGTGGCGCGCCTCGATGATCACGCCAACGCCCTCCGGGCTGATTTTTTCCTGAATAGCCGCGGCGATTTGGCTGGTGAGCCGTTCTTGAATCTGCAGGCGGCGCGCGAACATGTTGACGAGACGCGCCACTTTGCTTAGGCCAATGACGCGCTTATTGGGAAGATACGCGACGTGGCACTTTCCGAAAAACGGCAGTAAATGATGCTCGCAGAGGCTGAAGAACTCGATGTCCTTCACAACCACCATTTCGTCATAGGCGACGCTGAAGGTCGCACCGTTGAGAATGTTTTCCGCGTTTTGCAGATAACCGCTGGTCAAAAACTTCAGCGCCTTTTCATAGCGCTCCGGTGTCTTGCGCAGGCCTTCGCGATTCGGGTCCTCGCCGATTAGTTTGATGATTTCGCGAACGTGGCAGGCGATTCTGCGCGCGTCGAGTGGCTTCTCTTCGTTCAAGATGATTTCTTCGGTCGGTTTGGCCATTGCCTTTATCCCTCGAATCCTTCTGGATTATCTCCAGCGTATTCAAAGCTGTTGTTCGATGTTTCCTGTACGCGCACGCGTTCGAGCTTCGCTTTTGGGAACGCTTGAAGGCGGCGGAAAATCTCGATGCACAGATTTTCCGTCGTTGGAACCGTGCTACGAAATGCAGCGACGTCTTCGTTGAGCGATTTGTGGTCGAACGGCTCGAGGACTTCGCGTTCGACGAAGCCGTCGAGGTCCGCGAGATTCGCAATCATGCCCGTGGGGGAATCAACTTTTCCTGACACCAGGATTTCCAGCACATAGTTGTGACCGTGCCCATACGGATTATTGCATTTCCCGTAGAGACGCCAGTTTTCTTCCTCGCTGAGCGCCGGATTGTGCAGCCGGTGCGAGGCGGCGAAGCGATAGCGCCGGCCCAGTTCCGTTTTCACCGCGCCATTCTGTGCGCCGGGACGCATCACGCTTTAGCCCTTTCCGACCCGTTGCGATAGCAATCGGCAAAGAGATCGGCCGTCTCGTAAAGCCTCACGCGATGCAGCTTTCCTTGCTTGATCTGCGGATCGAGCAAATCCCAAATGACGCGGGCGATGTTCTCGCAGGTCGGGATTTGGCCGGCCAGTTCGGGAACTTCATAATTCAAAAAGCGGTGGTCCATGCGTTGCATCACTTCGCGCTCGAGAATTTCCTTCAAATCTTTGAGGTCGAGGACCATTCCGGTAACGGGGTCGGGCTCTCCAGCAACAGTCACTTCGAGGGTGTAGTTGTGCCCATGTCCATGCGGATTGTTGCATTTGCCAAAGACGCGGCGATTCTCTTCCGGCGAGAAATCCGGATTGTGATAGAGGTGAGAAGCGGCGAACTCGATTTTGCGCGTGAGCAGGACCATGGCGATTGGCTTGTCGGTGCCGTTAGCGGTGCGCGCCGGGAAGAGTGACCGGAACTTCCCGTCCTTTCCATTCGACTTTCCCCTTCGCGTGGCCCCGATAGGACGCCCAAAGCACACCCGCGTACAAGACTACCGCAGGCACATAATAAATGATGAATTTAAAGGGGAATTGGTTACGGGATATCTCCAAGCCGTAGCTAAGTTGGCGGAGCAGGAGGAGGCAAACCCCCAAAAAAGGCGCGACTGGGATTTTAATCCCGAGAAGAATGATGATCAGCGCGGCCCACGGAATGATGGACTCGAGTTCGCGAAAGACCGCGCGCGGCGTGCCACCCACTAGCAAATAGAGATTCTTCTTCCAGCCTTGCCACATCGCGCCGAACGAACGGTACATGCGAACGCGCACAATTCCCTGCCCCGAAGCAAACCACAGACGAAATCCAGCGGCCTTTGTGCGTTTTGCTAGCGCGACATCTTCGAGAACTTCTGATGCGACGCTTGCGTGGCCTCCGATGGAGATGTAGGCGTCGCGTTGGATCATCAGGAACTGGCCGTTGGCAGCGGCGGCGGGGGAAGCAGGGTTGTTCACGTCGTCGTAGGAGAAATGTTTCGCCAGGCGGCTGTAGACAAACGGAATGAGCGCCTTTTCGTACCACGATTGCGTGATTTGCTCCGGCGAAAAGGAGATCAGCGCCGCGTTGTTTTCTTGCGCGATTTGCAGGGCGCGAGCTGCCGCGCCGGGCTGTAGTTCAGCGTCGGCATCGGTGAAAAGCAGCCATGAGCTTTTTGCTTCCTTCGCGCCGAGGTGAACGGCGTTGTTCTTTCCAACCCAGCCGGCGGGAACCTCGTGCGTTTCCAGCAGACGCAGATGCGGAATTTTCGTCATCAGCTTGCGAACAATTTCCGCGGTTTGGTCGGTGGATTGGTCATTTACGATGAGTATTTCCGCGATTTCCGGCTGCAGAGCCAGCGATTCGATGCACGTGGCGATGATGGCTTCTTCGTTGCGAGCAGGCACAATCGCACTGATCGATGGCGGTTGGGAGGCCGCGGGCGCGCTCGAGTTTGGCTGTTCACTGGCCATTTTGAAGTCTGGGGACAAGGACCGGTTTTCGATCCCCGGCGGATAGGCTAGTATAGCATTCGATGAGAATCTGGCCGAAAGTCATGGCTTGGGGAGGCTTGGCGGCTTTCCTCGGGATCATTGTCGTTTTTGCGCTGCCGAGTTACAGGCATGGGGAAGCATCCATCGCCGGTAAGCGAGCGGAAGATTTCTCCATGAAGCTGAATGGCAAGCCCGCTCATCTTTCCGATTTTCATGGCAAGGTCGTGGTGCTGAATTTCTGGGGCACGTGGTGCCCGCCGTGCATCGAGGAAACTCCCGCGCTGAACCGGCTGCAAAAGTATATCGAAGCGCGCGACGGCGTAGTTCTGGGCGTAGCTGCCGATGAAGATCCCGCGGTTTACGAAAACTTTCTCCGCGAGCACGGAGTAGTCTTCCAGACTTACCGCGATCCCGCTACGAAAGACAATCACTCGCCCATCGCCCAATCCTATGGAACGGTCATGGTCCCGGAAACCTACATCATCGACCGTCAAGGCAAGATTGCGCGCAAGATCATAGGAATGCAGGAGTGGGATTCGCCGGAAATGCTGGCGTACTTCGATTCGATCCTGGGCAAAAGCTGAGGTAGGACAGACATTCCTATCTGTCTCTTCTCAGTGGGACAGATATTCTTGTCTGTCTTCCCTCACAGTGAAACTTTGCGCAGGCGCAGTGCGTTGGCGATGACGGAGACGGAACTGAAGCTCATCGCGGCGCTGGCGAGCATCGGGCTGAGAAGCCAGCCGAAGATTGGATAGAACACACCGGCAGCAATAGGGATACCCAGCGCGTTGTAAAGAAAAGCAAAAGCCAGATTTTGTTTGATGTTGCGGATTGCGGCGCGGCTGAGTTTGCGGGCGCGCACGATGCCGCGCAGATCACCCTTCACGAGAGTGATACCCGCGTTCTCGATTGCTACGTCGGTGCCAGTGCCCATGGCGATGCCGACATGCGCTGCGGCAAGCGCTGGCGCGTCGTTGACGCCATCGCCGGCCATCGCCACGATCCTGCCTTGATCGCGCAAGCGCTTGATGACCTCGCCTTTTTGTTCAGGCCGTACTTCCGCTTCAACTTCATCGATGTCAAGTTGACGCGCTATCGTCGTCGCTGCCTCGCGCCGGTCTCCCGTGAGCATCACAATGCGCATGCCTTCCGCGCGCAACGCACGAATCGCTTCCGGCGTGGACTCCTTCACCATGTCTATCAGTGTGAGCAACCCTGCGAAGATTCCATCGACGCCGATACATACGATGGACGAGGACGCTAGACCGTCCACGCCAAACCCTCCGTAAAGCTGCGAAGGAGCGGCCGCACGAACATTCTGGTCTTCTAGAAACCTGCCTGTTCCAACTACGACCAAATGATCCGAAACGCGGCTTTTTACCCCGCCTCCGGGAAACGCCTGAAAATCAGTGACTGGGGCGAGTAGAACGCCTTGCTCTTTTGCTCGGCGAACGATTGCGCGCGCGAGTGGGTGTTCACTTAGGCTTTCGACGCTGGCAGCAAGCCCAAGCAAGCGGTTCTCAGTGAAGCCTCTTTCCGCAACAACTACGATAGCCGCCACTACAGGCTTTCCTGCGGTGAGCGTGCCGGTCTTGTCGACAACGAGGGTGTCGACCTTCGCGAGCGTTTCAAGGGCTTCGGCGTTTCGAACGAGGATGCCGGCGTGGGCGCCACGACCGACCGCGACCATGATGGACATGGGCGTCGCAAGGCCCAGAGCGCATGGGCAGGCAATGATCAACACGGCAACGGCGGCGATGAGCGCGTGCGCGAAGCGTGGTTCGGGACCGATGAGCGCCCAGCCTGCGAATGCGAGTATGGCCGCCACAATCACGGCGGGCACAAAATACGCGGCCACTCTGTCCGCGAGGCGCTGCATCGGCGCACGGCTGCGCTGCGCCTCGCTGACGAGTTTGACGATTTGCGCAAGAAACGTTTCGTTGCCGACGCGCTCGGCGCGCATCACGAAACTTCCGCTCGTGTTCAGCGTGCCGCCGGTGACTTTGTCGCCCGTGGATTTTTCAACGGGCATGGGCTCGCCGGTGACCATCGATTCGTCAACGGCGCTGGCGCCTTCGAGGATCACACCGTCTACCGGAACGCTCTCTCCGGGGCGGACGCGCAAGCGGTCACCAACTTTGACGACGCCGAGCGCGACGTCTTTTTCTGTGCCGTCAGCTGCCTGCAAGTGTGCTTGCTTCGGCGCCAAATTGAGCAGCGAACGAATCGCGCTACTGGTTTGCTGGCGCGCACGCAATTCAAGCACCTGACCGAGGAGAACCAGCGTGGTGATGACGGCTGCGGCCTCAAAATAGGTTGAAACGGCGCCATGCATGTCGCGAAACGAAGCGGGAAATAATTGCGGAAAGAGTGTTGCCACAACGCTGTCGAGATAAGCCGCGCCGGTGCCCAACGCAATCAACGTGAACATGTTGGGGCTGCGATGGACAACCGACGCCCAGAAGCGCTGGAAAAATGGCCAGCCGCCCCAAAGTACAACGGGCGTCGCGAGGACGAATTCGATCCAATTTCGCGTGGCCCCCGAAAGGGGGAGCTTAAGCGCATCGCCGAACATAGCGATCAGCAAGACAGGCAGAGAAAGCGCGGCGCTCACCCGAAACCGGCGCAACATGGAATCGTATTCGGGGTCGGCTTCCACTTCGGCGAAAGCGTCCATCGGCTCGAGCGTCATGCCGCAAATCGGGCAAGATCCCGGACCCAGCTGAACGATTTGCGGATGCATCGGGCAGGTGTAACGGGTGCCCTCGGTTGCTGGACGGGTCGAGTCAGAAGCAGTAGTGGTATGTCCAGTGTGTGTCTCGTGGGTCCCCGGAAGAGCAGACTCCATGCCGGCTACTCCTGGCTTCGCCAAAAATTTCAACGGTTCCTTTTCAAATCTTCCGGCACAGCGCTTCGAGCAAAAGTAGTAGGTCCGATCGCTGTGGGTGACTTTGGCTGCGGATTTCTGCGGATCTACCATCATTCCGCAGACAGGATCCTTGTGCTTGCTCGGCCCCTGCAAAATCGGGGGCGGCGTTCGGCCTGCGTTGTGCGAACTCATTGTGGGATGTCCTTTTTCCTGTCGGTCTATCGCAGGTGCGTGTAGATCAATTCGAGCAATTCGTCGTACATGGCTTCGGTCTCTTCTTTTTTCCCGCTTTGGAGAGCCTTGGCCGCGCAGTGATGGAGATGGTTTTTCATCAAGTTGCGCGCCACGCCGCGCAGCGCCTCCTGCACGGAAGCGACCTGCGTGATAATGTCCGCGCAATAGCGGTCTTCTTCCACCATTTTTTGCAAGCCGCGAATCTGCCCCTCAATGCGGCGCAAACGTTTCCTGTTGGCGTCCTTCAGCTCAGGGTCCACGCCGGCGGCTTTGCGTCCGCCAGCCGCCGACGCGCAAGCGCAGTCGGCCAAGGAAAGTGCGCCGCGTCCTCTTGAACCGCCGTGGACCTGCTTCAGTGCGTTTGCCGGCATGATACCCTCCACCCCTATATATACCCCTACCCCCTATTCTTTGTCAAGCGAGTGTCATGCGGCCGGCCGCTCGACTTGCGGCGGGCTGCTATAATGCCGGCATGACACTCGTCGACGTTACGTATGAATTGCAGTCACCCCTGACAGAAGAGCAATTGCGCCATCTCGGCCAGTTCGCAAACACGTATGGATTGCGCAGCTTCCGCATTGGCGAGGATAAGAAGCATTTGTCATTTGAGTACGACGCTTCGCGGCTGCGCGAGACACAGATAGAGCATGTTCTCGGGCAGGCGGCGATCGCGGTAGCGCGCAGGGTCAACTGAGCGGAGTTCCCTGCTCCAGGGGATGCTGGGCGTTCTCGCCAAAATTGTATAGGAAGCGCATCATGCGAACCCTATTTCTCCTCTCTACGTTCTTTGCGCTGGCCGGAACTGCGGCAGCGCAATGTGAAGATAAGCGGACGACTCTAGACATATCTCAGTGCCTAAGCGGGGAGCTGAAGAAGGCCGACGCAGAACTGAACCGAAGCTATGAACATGCCTCGAAGGGGCTAAAGGCGGCTGATGCGGAACGCTTGCGTAAAGCTCAGCGCGCCTGGATTGACTATCGATACGCCCACTGCGAAGCGGAGTTTGAACTTTGGGATGGCGGAACAGGCGGGCAGATCGCCCTGCCACAGTGCAAGCTAACGCTAACGAAGCGGAGAACCGCAGAGATCCGGGAAACTTATAAGACCGAGAATCATTAACTAGAACTCTGCCTCAGAACTGGGGGATCAAAAAAAATGAGGCCCCCGCTTGGGATCGGGGGCCTCGGAGAGTGCGTTTCGTTGTCAGTGTCGTTTTCACACCGACGCGTGGGGTCATCCATCCTAGCTTCCCTCTCAGAGGCAGGTGGGAACGAATTGTGAAAAGCGGCGAGCAAGCCCCTTCCCCCTCACTCGCCGCTCTCCTCAACTCGTCATGTGAAACGCACTCATGCACCTCTCTAATGCACGGTTTGCGCCAATGTCGGCCGCCTGGAGAATCTCTAACAAGTCATTTATTAACAAATACTTGGCTAAGGGGATGGGTTCGCACCACAAAGCACATTCCGTCCAGCAAGCCCACTTTGGAACTCGTCAAAACTGAATCGGGAACGCGAGACTTCTCCCGCTTGCTCCTTAGCTCTTGTTCTGTAGTTCCAGGACCCCAGTAACAAAACATTCAGCCTCCCCGCGCTATCGGTTTTTTTAGACATTGCCTCGAGAATCGCTCAATGCGCATCCTCCCTGGCAATCACCCGCTTCGGCGTGCCCTTGGATTCGGAGCGGTGTCCTTACTTGTGTGTTTTCTTGGCAGTACGTTCATTTTGTCGGCGGACACATCGGGAGAGTTGCGAACCGCAACGGTCGGGACTTGTTACTGCCGATGTGCGGAGTCAAGCGCGCACCGGGCCTGTGTCAAGATGTGCGAATCGCCGAAGTATGCGGCGCGACGTTGGGCGACGACCTGCGCCAAGCCGCGGCTCAGGTTGCCGGTAGAAAACCGCGATGCCGGTCCCCGCTTTCCGCACCCAGGCCGAAACGAAAGAGCGAAAGTCACAAAACCGGAAACTGCCAGCTAGGCCGAAGTTTGCGAGTGCATCGCCGACTCAGCGGACTGCTTAACGTTTTTCTCTGACTCGCCTAAAAGCTTTGCTAACATCTCTGGAATCTCAAAGATGGCGCGATTGTCGAGCGCCGCGACATTTCTGCGAAATTCCGCCAGCCGTGCCGGTTCCAGCATTTGGCGCACGCCTTCGACGACTTCGTCAAAACTCTTCAGCACAATGCCGACGCGCTTTTCCGTGACCCATTCAGCGTTGTAGCGTTCTTGAGGCAGAGTCCAAGCGTTGCATTCAATAAGCACGGGAAGCTTGCGAACCATGGCTTCGGCGATGCTGCCAGGACCTGGCTTCCCAATCAAGAAGTCCGCGGCGCGCATGAGTTTGTGAATTTCCTTCGTAAAACCAACAACATGCACGGGTATATCCCATTTCTTGACCCGGAACTTGGCGGCAAGTTCTTCATTGCGGCCACAAATCAAGATCAGTTGTAAAGGCAGACCTGCTGTATTTAACCGTTCGGTTAAATAATACATTACCTTGGAGCCGTGCCCGCCGAACAGGACAATCGCCGTGGCTAGATCGCTTCGCAGCCCCATCTCCGTGCGAAGCGCAACGGGATCGACGTTGTCTGCCACGTAAAAGTCGGGACGCAAAATCATTCCAGACGCTTGAAAAATATGGGAGTTATCGTGACCGAAGGCGCGCGCTTGCTCGACGGCGCGCTCCGTGCCGGCGATGACGTATTGCTCCTTAACCGGCTCAATCCAGAACCTCGGCGGATAGTCGGCCAGGTCGGTGATGAGGGTCACAAAGGGCCGCCCAGGATAGACGGCGTTCCAGCTTTCCGAAATCTCGCGATTGAAATGCGGGATCACCGAGACTAGAAGATCGGCTGAGTGTTCACGCCAAAACTCCTCGAGCAGGCGCACCATGGGTCCATGGAAAAGCCTGATTGTAAGTTGCAGAACACGCAAGAGATATTTGCTGCCGAGGGTCCAACCGTTCTGCAGCATGAGGTTGTATTGCTGCTGGATGCGGATGCCGGTCAGTTTGCGCAGCACGTCCAGGCGGTCGGTCAAATCCTGGAATTGCACGAGCTCCACTTGCCAGTCGCGTCCCTGCTGGGCCGCAATGGTCTGGAGGGCGATGGCGGCATTGCGGTGGCCGCCGCCACCGTCATGGAAGACAACGTGAATTTTTTTCATGATTTTGATTGTGCCATACGCTTAATGTTCGCCGCGAAGAGCAACCAACATGCCATGTGGATAACTTTGGAAGTCCAATGTGCTCAAGGAGTTCCATGGGCACATTTACGCATAATTCGCGACCTCTTCATGGCCTGTTCATATCTCGGATTCACAATAGTTTCATGCGCTGCGACCTCCACGTTCACTCGATCGCATCTGGCATGTGCAACACTCCCATACTAAGCCGGATCTGCCGCGAATCGTACAACCAGCCTGCGGAAGTTTACACCCGGTTGAAGCAGCTTGGGATGTCCATCGTGACGCTGACGGACCACGACTCCATTGACGCCGGGGAAGCTCTCCGGAAACATCCCGATTTCTTCCTGAGCGAGGAAGCAACCGTGACGATGCCGGCGGGAACCGAGATGCATCTCGGCGTCTACGGGATCACCGAACGCGACCATATTGAAATCCAGCGGCGGCGTAAAGACTTCATTTCGTTGATGATGTATCTGACCGAGAAAAAGCTGTTCTTCAGCGTGAATCATGTTTTCTCCGGGCTGACGGGAAAGCGGCTCGATGAGGACTTCTGCTGGTTTGCCTCCTATGTACCGGCGTTTGAATCGCGGAACGGGCAGATGTGGCCGAAAGCGAATGAGAGTGCCGCAAAGTTCGCAAAGCGCCTGGGGAAGATTGCCGTAGGAGGGAGCGATTCGCACACGATAGCGGGCGTGGGGCGGACTTTTACCGAAGTTCCTGGAGCCCGCACGGCCGAGGAGTTCTTCACCGGATTGCGAGCGGGCAAGGGACAGGTGCACGGAGAGAGCGGCAGTTATCTTAAGTTGACTGCGGATGTGTTCAGCATCGTGTGGTCATTGTGGATGGAAAAGCCGTGGACTCTGGCACTTATGCCGCTTTCGCTGCTGGTTCCTGCGTTTACGGCGGGCCACTGGGCAAACGAGATTCGCTTCTGCCGCGCATGGTCGGCTGCGCTGGAGCGCGGCGAAAAGCGGCAACGGATGTTCTGGGACATGGATTCTAGCTTCGAGGCTAACTGGGGCTAGATGGGCTAACAACCATGGCTGTCGCACGCACTGTCTGGGGATACATCGAACGGCGGGATCACCGTCTGATGCGCCGGATGAACCGCTGGCGAGCTCCGCGATGGGTGCGTTTGTGGATGATCCTGGCCACGCGGATGGGAGATGGCTGGCTGTGGTATGGACTGGGGATCATGCTGTTAATCGACGGGGGACATCAGAGGTTTTTCGCGATTGGGGCGGCGGGAACGGCGGCGGTCCTAGGGATTTTTGTCTTTAAGGCATTGAAAAGACTGAGCCAGCGTCCGCGGCCTTGCCAGTTGGAGCCGCATTGCTGGTCGAAAGTATTGCCTCCGGACCGGTTTTCGTTTCCCTCCGGGCATACCATGACGGCTTTCTCGATCGCGTTGGTGGTGAGCTACTTTTATCCATCGCTGGAGGGGCCACTGTTTTTCCTCGCTGTCAGCATCGCGGTTTCGCGCATTGTTTTGGGAATGCACTTTTTGAGTGACGTGCTGGCGGGGATGGTTCTGGGTGTGGCTCTTGGGTGCGCTTCGATTACGACGTTCGCTTCGCTCGGCCTGGTTTAGATTTAGACAGGCCGACGAGGATCTTCGGCACACTGAGCAAAAGCTTGCCTGCATTTCTCACCGATTCCACGTGGGGTGAAGAGGGCACGGCGTGCCGTGCCCCTACAAAGGTTTCGGGTGGGCGGCTAGAGCTTCGCGGAACGCCGCCAGATTCTTCTTATCTACCGTTGCAGTACCGGTGTCAATCCAGGCCGGCAACGGGGCGGCAGGGGCGGTGCGCCAGTCCTTGAACTCGTGAATCGCGTTGTGGTGTAGGTCGTCGGCGAACTTCAGCCCGTAATAGGCCATGATGTAGGGCTTTTGGACGATGGTGGCGTTAATCCAGCCCTTTTCAATGGCATCGAGCGTCTCCGGATCTTTGTCGAAGGAGACGATGGCGATCTTGCCGGTAAGGTCCAAGCGGTGAAGAGCTTCGGCGACACCGGAACCGCCGGAAGCTTCGAGGCAAATAACGCCGTCAATTTTTTCCTTCTTGGCTAGAAGAGCGGAGACGGCGTCGTTCGCGTTGCGGGGATCACCTTTGTCGTCAATGGTCTGGGAGATTTTTATGCCGGGATATTTTTTTAGAGCTTCGGTAACGCCGCGAACGCGCTCGTCCATGTTGAGCTGACCCGGAACTGTGACGATGACGACTTGACCCTGGCCCTTGAGAATATCTGCCATGCGCTTCGCGCTTTCCTGGCCTGCGCGGAAGTTGTCGGTGCCGACGAAGAGCACGCGGTGGGAATCCGGGGCATCGGCGTCGATGCAGATAACGGGGATGCCTTGAAGAATCGCGGCGTCAATCGCGGGTTTGAGGGTCTCCTGGTTCGTGACGGAGACCAGAATTCCGGCGGGATGCAGGGCCGCGGCTTTTTGAAAGGAGTCCAGCTCTTCCTTTGGCGAGAAAGTCGTGGGACCGTCCATTTCCGCTTTGACGCCCATGCCGGTGGCGGCGTCGCGCAAGCCTGCCTCGGCTTCTTGCCAGTAGGGCAAATTGATATTCGCGGAGATCAAATAATATTGTTCTTCTTTTTGATGGTACGGCTCCTGGCAGGCAGCGAGAGCGGCCCCAAGAATCACAGCCAGGCAGGCGATGCTTTTGGAATGGAGTTTCATTGAAGGTCTCCTCAGGATGAAGTAGCGGCTCGGGATCGACGGAAAATTAGAGACCCGAAGTTCCTGGCGCAAGAGGGTATCACAAGCATCGCAGAGTACAACTGTTGGGGCTGAAGGATGGTGAGTCTGTTTCCCGATACGGCGTTAATTTGGACTTGAGTTCGCGCCTGAGAAGTATTCGGGCGGGTCGGGCGCATGGAATTTCTACGCCATGCTATCGTTGGCAGGGCGGGAAGAGTGAAAGGAGTTCAGAATGATTGAAGGATTGAAGTTGGATTTCAGCGGCAGAGAATTGCGAGAGCATCTGAAGAAGAAAAGCAATCATCACTTGGAGCGCACTGAGTTTTATTCCAAGCAAGCTGATTCCTTAGTCGCTGGAAATGCGGAGGCCATGCAATATAGCGGCGGCGACCCACTGAAAGCATTGCGCGACAAAGCGGCAGAGCATAAGAGAAGGTCGGAAATGTTCACACTGTTGTACACACACGTTACAGAGAGCGAAACCTATCGCCTAGAGGACAAGGATTTGACCCGATTGGAATTCATCTCCGCAGTGAGGTTTTAAGGCCAGCTAATGACGTGGTACCGGGACCCACTTCTCCGGTAACGGCACTCGCTTCAGCTAGTGGCCATCGCGATTCGCATATATACTCAGCCGCGATAGCAAAACCTATCCGCTTGTCCGCGAGAAACCGACGCGAATCAGCCATGCGAAAGGTCGCTGCATTTCTACTCTTCTGTTCATTGCCATCGATAGTGTCCGCCCAGCACGGCAAGTCCGAGAAAGGCGGGCTCTATACGTTCCCGTACAAAGGAGACACCTGGACAGGCGAAATTGTCGCCACAGACCCAAACACCGGCGAAATTACGCTCCAATACACAGACAAGAAGGGACAAACGGAAAAGTTCAGTGGAAAGCTCATGCCGGGCTTCAAAGCCTTCGTGAAGGACCACCGGGAGCAGAAGGTTTCGAGCGTCAATCAGGGGGACAAAATCATCGCCTACTACATTGCTATCGGACAGAAATATCCCGTCACCGATGAGCACGGAAAAAAGAAAGATATCGCCGCCACCGAAAACCTCGTGTTCGAAGCCGAGGTCATTCCCCCAAAGAAGGACAAGAAATAGGCTTTCTCTCGCCCTCGTCCGCGCCAAATCCTTGCCACCCGTGAACTGGCTACTCGGACACGCTGTCAAGTGCTTGTAGGTCGGCTTAACGGACATGTCGTTTTAGGGAAAGCTTCATATCTCCGGATAATGTGTTACTCGGGCGTGTAGATTGTTTCCGACTATGCCGTCTTCCGCTTCGAGCGGAGGCGAGTCCGTCGTTCTTGCTCCGCTTTTCATTTGGCGGCGCGTTTTTGTCTTGCCAATTCGCTGCGAAACTCTTGCTCCTTTTGGGCGATGTACTTTTTGTAGCCGTCAGGGTCGACGAACGGGTTGGCATCTCCTTCTTTCAGGTGCGGGTACTTTTCTTCGAGTCCGAAGTAGTTGCCATGGGCACCGAGAAAAATATCGCATGGCAATGACTTGAGAACGCGCCACATGCGCTCGTAGTCTTCAGCGATCTGCGGGTAAGCCGTATTGTCGACGAGCTTGTAGCCAGGGTTCACATTAGGGCTGCCGATGATTACGACGTTGTAGGTTTTACCGCGCTCCGTGACCTGCATAGTCCAGGTGGTGCAGCCTTTGGTATGCCCCGGAGTGAGATGCGCGACGAGCACCGTGCCACCAAGTCTTACTTCATCGCCATCGTGCAATACGCGGTCGACCTTGGCGGGCCGATAAAGAGAAGCAGGGGTGTTGCCGTACGCAAAATCAGCCTTGCCGCCAGATTCGACCACGGGCACGTCGGCATCCATCACCATGTACGCCGCGCCGGTACTTTCTTTGATCATCGCGCCGCCGGCGTCGTGATCCCAGTGCGCGTGACTGATGAGAAGAATCCTGGTGTCCTTGAAGTTGAATCCAAGTTTCTCGACACTTGCCTCAATTAGGGGCACATTGGCTTCCAGATCGCTGTTGATGAGAATGTTGCCTTGCGGCGTCGTGATCAGATAATTCGCGAGGCCCTTACTCCCAACATAGTAGAGATTACCTGCGATGCGAAACGGTGGGAACGGTTCTGTCCATTCGGGATTCGCCTGGGCAAACACAGAACCCGAAGCTGCCAGGATGAAGATGAATAGCCGGGACAGGATCCAGACGCTTTGCCGCATTGGCGGAGTATAAACGAGATCATCGGCGCGAAGCGAATACCAAAGTTCTGGACGGATCGCCGCTAACTTAGAGGCTGTCTGCATGTCTTGCGGTCCCTCTTCTGAAAAGAACGGTCATTTGGCCGCGTAGTTGGATAACCGAAAACGGAACCGATTCCTGCCGCAGGAGACGGCCGGACGGGCCATAGTGAAGATTACTTACGCATCCGCGCTCTCGTACCCGATTGGTAGCTCCATGCGAAAGGCATACTGGGAGGAATGCCATTTCTATAGTCTTCTGGTGGAGACAGCACCGCTGGAGTTCTTGGGAGCGACCTATACGAGAACAGGGAGACGGGAATTTGCAACCTAGTTTGCCAGCGCTGAAAGAAGGCAGTGTCGCCTTGAAAGAGAAGAGTGCGCGGGCTCCTGAGCTGGTTTTTCTCTTACAAGTTTCGCGGCCGGGGCTTTGGAGCACGACTGCGCTGTTTTATTTGATGCCGGTCGGACACGCGGATTTTCTGCATTCGCGGACGCTATGGCTGGGACTCCTCTATGTTTTGTTTCCGCTGGGATTTCTTTTGTATGGCGTGAACGACATTGTGGACGCGGAAGCGGACCGGCTGAACCCGCGCAAGGGAACATTCTTGTTTGGTTCGCTGGGCGCCGCGGAACAGCTCGCGGCTTTGCGATGGAAGATCGCCGCCGTACAGATTCCTTTCTTGATTATTTTCTTTTTTCTGATTGGGCCACGAATACTGGCCTGGCTTGGCGTGCTCTTGATTGCCGTTGGACTTTACAACGCTCCGCGGTTCGGATGGAAGAGTCACCCACCATTTGACGTTTTGATTCAAGCGAGCTACTTGCTGGTTTTTGTGCTGAGCAGCTGGCTGAATGGAGTTACACAACTTCCGTGGCAGACGTTTCTCTTTGGCGCTTTGTTTGCGATGCATTCGCACATTTTTGGCGAGGTGATGGATTTAGAGCCGGACCGCTTGAGCGGGCGGCGCACGACGGCGACGTTGATCGGTGCGGTACCTTCGAAACTTTTGATAGCCGGGACTTTGTGCGTCGAGACGGTGCTGGTTTATGTTTTTTTCGGAGACCTGGTCATCGCCGGATTTCTCGGGGTGGGAGCCGCATGGTTTCTGTCGGATGCCACAATGATCTGGAGGAATCGGCCCTACAGCCCAACCGAAATGCGGCTCTTTATGTGGGGCTGGAATGCGGCGGCTTTTGCGGGAATGTTCTGGAATTGGACGAATGGCAGCTTGCTACATGCTCGACATGTCGCGGGCTTATGAGAGTGGTTCAACAAACTGTCCTCTTTTGCACACTCATTCTTTTCGCCACAATGGTTGCCCTCTGCTGAGACGAATCATCTAAGCTATAAGCTCGGTCCCAGCCAGACAGGGTATTCATGAACTTCCGTTCGGAATTCAGAAAACCGCTAGAAACGCAATGGGGTGTGCAAAAAGCGATCTCGGCCATGCGTCGACCGTCAGTGGCTGTGCTATTCGCCGTTTTGTCCATGTCGCAAGCTGTGATTGCCCGTGGCCAGGTGCGCACGGAGACGCCTCCGCAATGCCGTGGCAGCGAGCCGATCGCGCAGCCCGGCGATGACGCGTCTGCTCCTGCAGCGCCAGCCGTCACGGTGCGCGAAGCCACGCTGCGCAAGCTACCCAAGAATATTCTCCAAGACCAGAAGGACTTGTGGCTTTTCCCTACGAAGCTGGCACAAGGGCATCACTGGCTGCCTTCAGCTCTCATCGTCGGGGCTACTGCGGGATTGATCGCGACTGATCCGCAAACCATGCCGCACTTCCGGCAGACGAATGCGTTTTCGGGCTTCAACAACGTGTTCAGCAGCGGTGCAGGTGCAGGCATCATCGCGGTTGTTCCGGCCACGTTTTATGTTGCTAGCCTGATTCGCAAGAACTCTTACGATCAGAGCTCGGCTCTGTTAGCAGGCGAAGCCGTCGTGGATGACGCCGTGCTCATGGTGGTCCTGAAGTCCATCACAAGAAGGCAGCGGCCGAACGAGATTGCTCCGAATGGGAGCTACTCGGACACTTTTTTTCAGAGCCACGGATCTTTTCTCGGAACAGGTTCGAGCTTTCCATCGGGGCACGCGATGATGAGCTTTTCCGTGGCCACGGTATTTGCGCGCCGGTACCGGCGGCATCGCTGGGTGCCGTATGTCGCTTACGGGCTGGCGAGCGTGATCAGTTTTTCCCGCGTAACCACCGGGGCGCACTTCCCCTCGGATGTGTTTCTTGGCGCGGCATTGGGATTCGCCATCGCGCGTTTCGACGTCGTCCGCCAGTAAACGCTGGTCCTTCCCTGCTCGCTTCGTCTGCTAAGCTACTGCACGATGCAGAACAAATACCTTCTTGAAATTAGTGTGGAGAGCGTCGAAGCCGCGATTGCGGCGGAGCGCGGAGGCGCGCATCGAATCGAGATTTGCAGCAATGCAAGGGAAGGCGGTACGACTCCGAGGCCGGAGTTGTTGAGGGCCGCGCGTGAACGGGTGTGTATACCCATTCTTTCTATGGTTCGACCGCGTGGCGGAGATTTTTTCTACAACGAGGCCGAGTTCGAAGCTATGCAGCGCGAAGTCGATGCGGCCAAAAAATCCGGAATGGATGGGATTGTTTTGGGTTTGCTGGATGCAGAGGGGCAGGTCGACGTCGAACGCACGAAGCAGCTTGTCGAACAGGCGAGGCCCCTGCCGGTCACGTTTCATCGCGCGTTCGATGAATGCGCGGATTTGGGCGGGGCTCTTGTGGATGTCATCGAGACCGGCGCCACGCGGCTGCTCACTTCGGGCGGGAAGCGGACGGCGCCCGAGGCGCTGGATTTGCTTGGCGAACTTGTTCGAATCGCTGGGGATCAGTTGATTGTGATGCCGGGGAGTGGGATTCATGCGGGGAATGTACGAGAGGTGGTGAAGAAAACGGAGGCTCGCGAGTATCACGCAGGGTTGAGTTCCGTGGTTGCGGACCCGGCGGCAAGTATCGAGGCGTTTGAAATAGAAGTAACGAGACTGGCAGACGCTTTACGCGGTTGCGATTGAGCTTGTCGGATGGCGTTCGGCGAATCTCTCCCTGATTGCCGCGCAAAAAAAGCGTGCGGGGCAAGCCCCGCCCGTACAAGAGCGGCTATGCTTTTTGGGCTTGGCGGCGGAGAAATGTCGGAACGTCCAGGTCGTCCGCAGGAACTTCGTGGCTGACGTCGCGGACGTTTTGCTGGACCTGATGGACGACGTTGGGCAGCGTTTGCTGCTGCGCCACAGGAGTTTCCACTTCGCGGCCGGCTTTCCACGTCTTGGGGAGGAACTGCGGTTTCTGCTGGACGGTTTTCTTGTTGGCTTCCTTGAAGCCCGCGGCGATGACCGTGATTTTCACGGCGTCCTTCATGGAATCGTCCATCACGGCGCCGAAGATGATGTTGGCGTTTTCGTGGGCGGCTTTCTGGATGACAGAGGAAGCTTCGTGAACTTCATGCAGCGTGAGGCTGGAACTGCCGGAAATGTTGATGAGGATGCCTTGGGCGCCCTGGATGGAGTTGTCTTCGAGCAAGGGGCTGGAGATGGCGCGGTTGGCGGCGTCGATGGCGCGATTCGTGCCGGTGGCGATGGCGGTGCCCATGACCGCGTAGCCTTGGCCGTGCATGATGGCTTTTACGTCGGCGAAGTCGCGATTGATGATGCCGGGGACGGTGATGATGTCGGAGATGCCTTGAACGGCTTGGCGGAGGATGTCGTCGGCGATGCGGAAGGCGTCGAAAAAGCTGGTGCCGCGTTCGACGGTGTCCATCAAGCGCTCGTTGGGAATTACGATGACGGTGTCGACGGCACCGATTAGTTCTTGCAGAGCTTGTTCGGCTTGAAGCATGCGGCGCTTGCCTTCGAAGGCGAAGGGCTTGGTGACGACGGCGACGCTTAGCGCGCCGAGTTCGCTGGCGAGCGAAGCTACTACGGGCGCGGCGCCGCTGCCGGTGCCTCCGCCGAGACCGGAGGTGATGAAAATCATATCGGAGCCCTCGAGGGCTTCAATGATTTTGTCGGTGTCTTCGAGGGCGGCTTTGCGGCCGATCTCGGGATTAGCGCCGGCGCCGAGTCCCTTGGTGAGTTTTGCTCCGAGCTGCAGCTTGACGGGAGCTTGCGAGAGCTTGAGCGCTTGCAAGTCCGTGTTGGCGGTGATGAATTCGACGCCTTCGACTTTGGCGCGGATCATGCGGTTGATGGCGTTGCATCCGCCACCGCCCACTCCGATGACTTTGATTTTTGCGGGCTGCAGCTCTTCGCTGAAGCTCATACGGATTCCTGCGTCTTTTGCTGTCATGCGTCCCTCAGCCTTCTCCAGGTTTGCGGTGCTGCGCTCGGGCAGGGTCACGAGGCACCGGCGAACATGGACTTCAGTTTGGATACGAGATTTCCGGAGCGCTGCGACGCGTTGCGCCGCGTCTTCGCGCCGTACATCACTAAACCAACGACCGTTGCATATTCCGGCTGGGCTACCTGTTCGGGTAGATCAGCCAAACCTTTGGGCTCCGCGATGCGGACGGGGAGGTGGAAGGACTGTTCGGCGAGATCGATCAAGCCGTTCAGGCGCGCGCCGCCTCCGGCGAGGATGAAGCCGGCCGGGATTTGTCCGTCCAGGCCGGCGCGCTGGAGATCGTCGCGGATGAGCGCGAGAAGTTCAATAGCGCGGGGCTCGATGATGTCGGTGAGCATGCGGGCGAAGATGGTGCGCGGCGGGCGATCGCCTACGCTGGCAATTTCAATGGAGGTGTCTTCGTGGAGAAGCGAGGTGGCGGCGCAGCCGTGGCGGCGCTTGATTTTTTCGGCTTCGGGGATGGGCGTGCGAAGGCCGACGGCGAGGTCGTTGGTGAAGTGGTCGCCGCCGACGGGGACTGCGCCGGTGTGACGGACTACGCCGCCGCCGTAGACGATGAGTTCGGTCGTGCCGCCGCCGATGTCGAGGAGGCAGCAGCCGAGATCGCGCTCGTCCTGCGTGAGGCAGGATTCGGCGGAAGCGAGCGGCTCAAGGACGGTGTCGCTGACTAAAATCCCGGCGCGATTTGCGGCGGTGACTAGATTTTGAGTGGCAGCGATGGATGAAGTGACGAGATGGACGTTGGCTTCGAGGCGCAGGCCGACCATGCCGACGGCGTCGCGAATGCCGTCTTGTGCGTCGACCATGAATTCGTGGGGGAGGACGTGCAGGACTTCGCGGTCTTCGGGGAGCGTGATGTTGCGGGCGGCATCGACGGCGCGGCGGACGTCGTCGCGCTCGATGTCGCGGGCGCGATTGCCGAGAGTGATGCCGCCGCGGCTGTTGACGCCGCGAACGTGGCCGCCGGCCACGCCGATTACGGCAGACTCGACGGGAACGTTGGCCACGCCTTCGGCTTCTTCGACCGCGCGGCGAATGGAGCTAACCGTGGAATCAAGATTGACGATGAGGCCTTTGCGCAGGCCTTTGGATTCGGCTGCGCCAAGCGCGAGAAACTTTACCTGTTCTCCGTCGATTTCAGCGATTAACGCGGACGTTTTTGTGCTTCCGACGTCCAGCCCTATGATGTAACGATCTTTTTTTGCCAAGCCGCCGCCCCCACCTTGGATCGATAAATTTTTGTACTCCTAATTTCTCAACTTTGCTTAATTTCTCAACTTCGCCGCGCTCGCGGTGTTATCCGCGTTTACGACTACCTGCCGTGAGTATTGCAAATCGATAGACTGCACGCGGCCGGCATTTGCCTGCCACTGCGCGAAATTGTCGACGAGCATGCGGTACTTACCGGTGAAATCGCTGTTGCCGAAATGAATGGTGACCGCTTGCGACTCGTTGGCGGGAGCCAAGCCGGTCATGACCACGCGCAGATCTTTCGCGTTCGAAAGATCGACTTCGCTGACGCGGTCGGAAGATTCGGAGCGAACCAGATCGGCCTCTCTCAGGAATTCCTGATAGGTCTGGATGCGTTTCTCGCGCTCCTCGCGCGGCATGGTATCGGGAAGGCCGGTGACGATGGGAAAATGGAGGTCTTCGCCTTCAGGACGGGCAAGAATCACGCCGTGGGCATCGATCAGGGCGAGTTCCCCGCCGTTGCGCAAAAACGCGATGGGAGTGCGCTCCGTTAGCTCGACACGGATGTGATTCGGCAAAATGCGTTGCACGCTGGCGGATTCGACCCAGGGAAGTTGCTCCAGCTCGCTGCGCCGAGCGTCCAGCGGAACGCGGAGCACGCTGCGGTTGCGGTCGTGCGCAAACGATTGGAGCACGGCTTCGCGGCTCACGATGTGGTTGCCGAGCAGTTCGATCTGATCGAACTTGAGGAGCAGCACTTGTGGCGAATACAGCAGGAAGCGCCCGGCCACGATCGTCGCGGCCACACCTGCAGCGCCCACGATCGTCCATACCAAGATGCGGCGATAGAACGTCCAGGTTCGGCCGCCAAACTTTTTGCGGCGAATTTCCAGGGGCTTTTGGCGGCGGAGGTAGCGCGGCTCTTCGTCGGCGAGCAGCTCCGGGCGGTACGGCTCGGCGGCGGCCGCGGCGTTGCCGCGCTGCATGGCTTTTACGCGTTCCACACAACCACCTCGTGCTCGAGAATCACTCCAAATGATTTTTCTACGCGTTCGCGGACATCGGCGATCAGCGCGAGCATGTCCTTCGCGGACGCTTTTCCTGCGTTTACAAAAAAATTGGCGTGGCGGTTGCTGACGCGGGCGTCGCCCACGTTTAGACCCTTGAGGCCCAACTCATCGATCATGCGTCCTGCGGATGCGCCCGGAGGGTTTTTGAAGATGCAACCGGCGCTCTTCTGCCCGAGCGGCTGGCTGGCGCGGCGCTTTTCATTGCAGATACGAATTCCTTTTAAAATTTCAGGGTACGGTTTGGAGGGTAATTCCAGCTTCACTGCGAGCATCATATCATCAGGCGCAAAAGATGTGTGGCGGTATTCGAAAGAAATTTGATCGCCTTCGAGAGTTTCGAGTTTGCGAGTCGCGGCGCGGTAGAGCTTGACCTGGCGGACGTAGCTGCCGATTTGCATGCCGTAGGCGCCGGCGTTCATGCGGAGGGCGCCTCCAACGGTTCCAGGGACACCAATAAGACCCTCCATGCCGCCGAGGTCGTTTTTGGCGCAGAAAGTTACGGTGCGGCCGAGGTCGGCGGCAGCGTCGACTTGGGCAAAATTGCCTTCGAGGACTATATCCGGCAGGGAAGAGGCGAGCTGGAGGACTACCCAAGGGAGTTCGCCGTCGCCGACGAGCAAGTTCGAGCCGCCACCGAGAAATTCGTGCGGGACGCTATGTGAGTCGAGGAGATTTAACAAGCCGGGGATTGCTTCATGCTTGTTTATGCGCAGCAAATCGGTTGTGCCGCCGATGCCTAACGAGGTTAGCTCGGCCAATGATGCACCCGGTTTGAGCTGGACGCCCAGTTCCGGCAGAGCGGCGACGATTTGGGGGTTTTTAATGCGCATGATGCGTGGGATGTTCCGTGCCCAGGAGGACCATAAATTCGTTGCTGGCACGGCTGACGTTTCCGGCGCCAATGGTCATGATCGCGTCTCCGGCTCGCGCTTCGCGCAGGAGGTATTCGATTCCATCCTGCATGGACCGGAAATAGTGAACGTTCTTGTGTCCGGCTTCGCGGATAGCGTTGGCTAGAGCTTCGCTGGTGATGCCGGGGATTGGCGCTTCGCTGGCGGCGTAGATATCCAGCAGCACCAGAATGTCAGCTTGGTTGAAAGCGCGGCAGAAGTCGTCCCAGAGATGCTGCGTGCGCGAGAAGCGGTGGGGCTGAAAGAGAACCAGGAGGCGGTTGAACTTGCAGCCGCGAGCGGCTTCGAGCGTGGCGCGAATCTCGACCGGATGATGGCCGTAGTCGTCAATCACTGCGACGTCATTGACAATGCCCTTGATGTCGAAGCGGCGGCCTACGCCCGTGAATTTCGCAAGGCCTTCGCGGATCAAATCGCTGGGAACATTTAGATAGAGAGCGACGGCGGCTGCGGCGGCGGCGTTGCGGACGTTGTGTATGCCGGGGGGATGCATCAGGTGGAAGACGCCGAGGTCCTCGCCTTTGAAGGTGAGGCGAAACTCACTGTTCAGGCCCTCGAGCTTTACGTCACTGATGACCAGATCAGTCTGGCTGGAAGTGCCGTACGTGATGATGGGACGCTTCACGCTGGGAATGATGGCCTGGACGTTTGGCTCGTCGACGCAAAGGATTGCGGCGCCGTAAAACGGTACGCGGTTGACGAATTGGATGAAGGCCCCTTGAATGTCATCGAGGGAGCTGTATTGGTCGAGGTGCTCGCGATCGATGGTGGTGACGACGGCGACCACCGGCGCTAGCATGAGGAAGCTGCGGTCGCTTTCGTCGGCCTCTACCACGAAATACTCTCCTTTGCCGAGCCGCGCGGTCGTGCCGGCCTGATTGACTCTGCCACCAATAACAAAGGTGGGATCGAGATGCGCGGCGTTGAGAACCGAGGCCACCATCGAAGTCGTCGTCGTTTTGCCATGCGCTCCCGCGACGGCGATGCCGTATTTCAAGCGCATTAGCTCTGCGAGCATCTCCGCTCGCGGGATCACAGGAATTTTTCTTTTGTGAGCCTCGACGACCTCGGGATTGTCCTGCCGAATCGCTGAGGAGGTCACTACGACGTGCGCACCTTCGACGTTGATGGCTTTGTGGCCTTCGTGAATTGTGGCGCCGAGATTTTGCAGGCGCTCGGTGATATTTGAGGGCTTGGTATCCGAGCCGGAAACGGAATAGCCGAGAGTTAGCAGGACTTCGGCGATGCCGCTCATGCCGATGCCGCCGATACCGACCAGGTGGATGCGTTGAAAGTTGCGGAAAGTGACCATCATGGATTTGCCCTCGGGCCAGTTCCTTGCACGTTTGCGGCCTCTTCGATCAGGTTGACGATGTCGCGCGTGGCGTTGGGGCGGGCGAGCGTTCGCGCAGCAGTTGATTGCCTTTCAATCTGCTCTGGCTGGTCAATGAGGGAGAAGATTTCGGTCGTCAGGCGTTCGGCGGTGAGTTCGTTTTCGGTGATGACGCGCCCCGCGCCTGCGCGCTGCATCTCTTTCGCGTTGCGCAGTTGGTGGCTATCGGTGGCGGCTCCGAAGGGAATGAAGATGGCTGCGCGGCCCGCGGCTGCGATTTCCGCTGCGGTGATGGCTCCTGCTCGGCAAACGATTACATCTGCCCAGGCAAAGCGCTCCGCCATGTTCGTCAGGAAGGGGACGACCTCCGCATTGATTTCGCGCCGCGCGTACGCAGTGCGGACCGCATTATAATCGCGTTCGCCGGTTTGATGCACGATGGAGAGCTCTCCCTTTCGCGCGGCGAGCGAGTCCATGGCGTCGACAAATGTCCGGTTGATGGGCAGCGCGCCTTGGCTTCCGCCTGTCACAAGCAGACGAAATGGTTTTTCGAGGCGTCGCGGCGCAATGGAGAAAAACTCGGGGCGTACGGGGCAGCCTGTTACGACTGCCTTTTTTCCCCAGGCGCGTGCAGAAATTTCATAGCCAGTGGCGATTCGCTTGGATAGTTTCGCTAACAGTTTGTTGGTCAAACCCGGCTCAGCGTTCGGCTCGAAGATTACGTTCGGCACGCCAGTGAACCATGTCGCCAGCATCATCGGTCCCGCCGCATACCCGCCTACGCCAAATCCCGCGACGGGCTTGTGCTTTCGCAACACACGGCGCGCGTCCAGCATCGCGGGCGCGAGCATGGCGAGATTTTTTACGAGCGTGACGCCGCCTTTCCCTTTTAGGCCGGCTACGCGCAACGTCTCCAGAGGCAGGCCCGCTTGGGGCACAAGCTTCATTTCTATTCCTCGTTCGGTTCCTACCAGCACGACTTCTCTTCCTTTGCCGCGTGACAGCCATTCCTTTGCAATGGCGATGGCCGGGATTACATGGCCGCCAGTGCCGCCGCCGGCGATCAGGAGTTTCATGCCTGTGGCCTGGGCGCGCTGGCGGAGCAAGCCCCGCCCCTACAAACGCAAATCGCGCGCCGCGTCATGTTTCTGTGGCTTGCTGGCTGATGTTTAGGAGCACTCCTGTTGCTAGGAGCATCACCAGCAGGCTCGAGCCGCCGTAACTCACGAATGGGAGCGGGATGCCTTTTGTTGGCACCATGCCAAGGACTACCGCGAAATTGATTAGTGCCTGGCTGAGGACCAGGGCTGTGATTCCGAGCGCCAGGAGGCGGCCGAATCCGTCCGGGGCGGCAAAGGCGGCACGCAGTCCGCGCCAGCCGTATACCAAGAACAACGCAATGACGAGCATCGCGCCGATGTAGCCTAGCTCTTCGCAGATCACTGCATAAATAAAATCCGTGTGCGCTTCCGGCAAATAGAATAGTTTTTGCTTGCTCTCCATCAGGCCGACGCCGGTGAATCCGCCGGAACCCACGGCGATGAGCGATTGCATCAACTGGAAGCCCGCGCCTTGTGGATCAGAATCAGGATGAAGGAAAGACGTCAAACGCGCGTTGCGGTAGGCAACGCGCGTGATCAGCAGATAGAGGACCGGCAAGGAGGTTACGAAGCCCGAGACAATCCATTTCCAAGAGAGCCCCGCGGCAAACAGAATGGTTGTGGCAACCAGCACAATGGCTAGGGCAGTGCCCAAGTCCGGCTGCACCAGAATCAAGCATGCATAGATCAGAACTGGGCCCGCGGCAGGAAGAATAGTCTGCAAGAAATCTTGTTTGCAGAATCCCATGGCGGCTCTGCCGCGGCGCTTCTGATCCAGAAACCAAGCTAGGTACAGGATCACCGCCAGCTTCGCAAGTTCCGACGGCTGAATCCCAACGGGGCCATAGCGAATCCAGCGATGCGTCTCATGCGACTTGTCCACAAAAAAAGTCCCCACGAGCAGGAGCAGGACGACGCACACGGTCGTATAGACCACGGCAGGCTCGCGCAATTTTCTGTAGTCCATGCGCATCAGGGCAAACATTCCCACGAGCCCAAGAACCAGCCACGCGGCTTGCCGCACAAGAAAATAGTAGCCGTGGCCAAACTCTTTCTCCGCCGTGACTGCGGAGGCGCTGAATATCATCACCGCGCCCAACAAGCAGAGCACCACGGTTACACCAAACAGCCAACGGTCCATTTCAAGACGTTTCGGCACGGTCGTTCACCTTTTTCCGGAAGACGCTCCGGTGGCTTGCGTTTCTAGTTGCTTCACTAAATCCTTGAAAACGCGGCCACGGTGCTCGTAATTTTGAAATTGGTCGAAGCTGGCGCAGGCCGGCGCGAGGAGCACAACGTCGCCACGTTGCGCGGCATGTGAAGCTGTTTCGACGGCGCGCTCCAGAGTTTCCGCGCGCTCCAGCGCCACGCTGCCTGATATTTGCTTCTCAATTTTTTCCGCTGCGGCGCCGATCAGAAGCGCGAGAATCGCTTTTTCTCTGAGCGGCTTTTGCAGCACAGTGTAGTCGCTTGCCTTATCCTTGCCGCCGAGAATGATCAGGATGCGGCCGGGAAACGCGTCGAGGGCTTTGAGTGTGGCATCCACGTTGGTGGCTTTCGAATCGTTGTAGTAGCGCACGCCGCCGATTTCGGAGACGAATTCCAGGCGGTGCTCGACGCCCGCGAAGGAGCGCACGCCTTTGGCAATCGCTGATGCGGCCGCACCAGCGAGGCGAGCCGCGGTGGCCGCTGCCAGCACATTTTCGACGTTGTGCGCGCCGGCCAGTGGGATGTCCTCGAGCTTGAGAAGAATTTCTTCCGCGCCATCCTGACGGAAAACAATTTCGCCGCCGCTAAGATAGGCGCCCTCCGCGACGCGATGTTTTCTGCTGAACCAGTAGACGCGCGGAAGCGACGGCGCATAAGGTGTGGTCGCCGTATCGTCCGCGTTCAAAACTGCGGCATCCTCGCCGGTCTGATTTTCAAACAGGCGCGCTTTCGCGGCTCCATACGCGTCCATCGTATGGTGCCGGTCGAGATGGTCCGGCGTCAGATTCAGGAACACGCCGATGTTTGGACGAAACGTGTCGATGAGTGCGAGTTGGAAGCTGCTGAGCTCGACGACTGTCCAGGTGTCGTCTTTCATCGCTTCCACGCATGCGATGAGCGGCGTTCCAATATTTCCCGCGAGAATGGTCTGCATGCCAGCCGTCTTCAGAATATGTTCGACGAGCGAAGTCGTCGTCGTTTTCCCGTTCGAACCGGTAATCCCGATCAATCGGCCTTTTAGGAAGCGGTAAGCCAGCTCAATTTCACTCCAAATCGTGACGCCTTTGGCGCGCGCCGCCTGCAAATGCGCGTGCGTCGGCTGGGACGCCCGGACTCGGAACAATGAGATCTTGTTCGAGAAACGTTTTGTGGCGATGGCTGCCGAGTTCGAGCTCCACTCCAGCGCCTCGCAGCTTTGCGATCGCTTCGCCGATCTCGCTCTCGGTTCGAGAATCCGTCGCCGTCACGCGTGCGTCACGAGCTGCGCAAAAAAACGACGTGGCCACGCCTGTCCGCGCCAGTCCAACGACCAACACGCGCTTCCCTCGCAAATCCATTTCACATGGCATTGGTCAATTCCAAACTCGCCCGTCTTCAAATGCGCGCTACCTCAACTTCAACGTCGTCAGCGCAAACAGCGCAAAGACAAGCGCCGCGATCCAAAACCGCACAATGACTTTCGACTCGCTCCACCCCAGCAACTCAAAATGGTGGTGGATGGGGGCCATGCGGAAAATGCGCTTGCCGCGCAGCTTGAACGAGCCGACCTGCAAGATCACCGATAGCGCTTCGATTACGAAAATACCTCCAACGAAGAACAAAAGAATTTCCTGCTTGATGATGACCGCGACCGTGCCGAGAGTTCCGCCCAGCGAGAGCGAACCTACGTCCCCCATGAAGATTTCCGCGGGATGCGCGTTATACCAAAGGAAGCCGAGCGACGCACCGACAAGCGCTCCGCAAAATACCGTCAGTTCGCCCACGCGCGGAATGTACTGGATCTCCAGATACGTAGCCCAACGCGAGTTGCTGCTGACGTACGTCAGCACGGTGAGCGCACCCGCAGCGATGACGGTGCAGCCGATGGCCAGGCCGTCGAGACCATCCGTCAGATTCACCGCATTCGACGAGCCGACGATGACCACGCAAACAAAAGCCAGAAACGGAAGAAACGCCAAGGGCCAAAGGTGGGGAGAATTCATCAAAGAATGGAAAACCAGGTCCGGGTGCAGACGTTTGAGAAACGGAATCATCAACTGCGTCGAGTACGCGTAATGCGTCACGAGAACGAGCAGCGAAATCCCAACGATCAGACTGACGAGTACCTGAAAATAAATTTTCTTTTTCGCGGTGAGGCCAAGATTGCGTTGTTTCGAAACCTTCGCGTAATCGTCGATGAAGCCGATGATTGCAAAACCGATGAGCGCGAAGAGCGAAAGCAAAATAAATGGATTGGTCAAATCGGCCCAGAGCAGCGTGGGGACGGCCGTCGACAAGACAATGAGCACGCCGCCCATCGTGGGCGTGCCTGCCTTTTTCTGATGTTCCTGAGGGCCCTCCTCGCGGATGTACTGTCCGATCTGTAATTCGCGCAAATGGCGAATCAGCCAGGGACCAAAGACGAGCCCGAGAAACATCGCCGTCAAGCTGGCGTAGACCGTTCGAACCGTAATGTAGCGAAAAACGTTCAGCGGGCTGAAATAGCGCTGCAAGACGTGGTAGAGGAGGTAGTAAAGCATTTTAGTGCCGTACCTCCTGGCGCGAAAGTTCGCCGGGACCGGCGTAACGTGTCAGCAGCGTTTCGACGATGCGTTCCATCTTTACCCCGCGCGAACCTTTCACCAGCAATACGTCGCCAGATGTGATGAACTTCTCCAGAAATCTCGCCGCTTCGTCCGAGGATGAAAAGAATTTCGTCTGTGTCCGCGGTATTCCAGCGGACACGGCGCCTTCCACAATTTCCTTCGCGTCGCCTTCGACCCCAATCACCCAATCGACCTTGCCCGTCTTCGCCGTGAAAATTCCCGCCTCGCGATGCAGCATCGGCGATGCCGGGCCCAGTTCTCGCATTTCTCCCGCAGCCAGAATCCGCCGGTGAAAATTCGGCGTTGCGGCCAGAACCGCCACCATGGCGTGCAGCGCGGCGGGACTCGAGTTGTAACTGTCGTTGATCAGCGCCGATCCATTCGAAAAACGCAACAGTTCACCGCGCATCGAGGGCACTCGCAGCGTTCGAAAAACGCTTTGCGCTTCCGCGGCGCCGATGTTCCAAACGCTTGCGGCGGCAAGCGCAGCAAGAGCGTTGTAAATCGCGTGGCGGCCAGGCACAGGAAGTTCCAACCGCACGCGGCCTTCGGGACTCACATAATCAAACGCCGAGCCCAACGCCCCGCGGTCTTCGATCGCCGCAGCGGAAAAAAACGCCGGCGCATCGATTCCATACGTGAGCACGCGCCCCGGCGCAAACGCGCCAAACGCCGCAACGCGCGGATCATCTACATTCAGCACCGCGGTCGATTCACGGCCATTCAGCCCCTCGATCAACTCGCGCTTGGCCAGGGCAATCTCATCCACCGAGGCAAAATATTCCAAATGCGCAGGCGCGACGCGGGTCACTACCCCGACGTCGGGGCGCGCAATCGCCGCGAGCCGCGCCAACTCGCCGCGCCGCGACATCCCCATCTCCAGCACGGCCGCCTGATGCGTTTCTTCCAAACGAAATAGTGTCAGCGGCAAGCCGTATTCGTTATTAAAATTTCCCTCTGATTTCAGGACCCGCAGCTTCGCGCCCAACAGTGCCGCCAGGATCTCTTTCGTTGTGGTCTTGCCCACGGAGCCTGTGATGCCGGCAATTTTCCCGCCCCAAGCTTGGCGCACTGCGCGAGCGAGCTGTTTGAACGCCTCGAAAGTGTCCCCCACGACGATGCAGCGATTCCTGATGGCCTCGCCGTAACGGTGGGCTTTCGGCTCGGCCACCACCGCGGCGAGCGCTCCGCTTCCCAGCGCACCCGCCACGTGATCGTGTCCATCGTGACGCGGTCCGTGGATGGCAACGAACAGTTCTCCTGGACGTAGCGTGCGAGAATCAATCGAGACGCCGGCCACCCGGGCCATGGGGTCGAGTCCCGCCCCCGCCCGAGCACCCAAAGCGCCAGCCACTTGTGCAATCGTCCACCGCATAAATGCCTCAAGGGGTTTGCTTTACGCAGATACCCCGCGTATCGGTTTGTAGTCACCGTATTTTGAGGGCTCCTCCTTTCGCGAGTTAACTATTGGCTCGCGCGCCCTCGCCACACTTTCTAGCCAAGCTAGACAAGCGCGCTACGTGCCAAACTCTGAGCCGTTTTTTGGCTCCCCAGTACTGATTTCGGCCTGTGTCTCTGTGTAGCCACGTTCCCGAAGCGCCTGCCGCGCCATGTCGCGGTCGTCAAATTCCAGCGTGCGGTCCGCGAGAATTTGATAATTCTCATGGCCCTTGCCGGCGAGCAGGACGATGTCTCCTGCGCGCGCTTCGTCCATGGCAACGCCGATGGCTTTTTCGCGATCCGGTTCGATCAAATATTTTCCGGGAGTCTTTTGAAGGCCGACGATGATGTCGCTGATAATTTTCAGCGGATCTTCCGCGCGTGGATTGTCGCTCGATAGAATCGTCAAGTCGCTAAGCCGCCCGGTTACTTCTCCCATCACTGGCCGTTTGGTGCGGTCTTTTCCACCGCCGCATCCGAAGAGCGTGATGATTCGCCCTTTGGGATTCAATTCCCGCGCGGTTCGAATCAGATTCTCGAGGGCGTCGTCTGTGTGCGCGTAGTCGACCACCACGAAATAGGGCTGGCCAAGATCAATGCGCTGGAAGCGTCCAGAAACGCTTTCGAGATTGCGAATTCCGGCTTCGATGATTTCCGTGGAGAGACCGAGAGCTTGCGCTGCGCCAATCGCAGCGAGGGTGTTGTAAACGTTGATGCGGCCCACAAGCGGCGAAGCAACTTGGACTTTTCCGTTAGGCGTTTGCGCCGTGAACGCCAAACCGTTAAACGTTAGTTGAAATTTTTTCGTCGTGATGTCCGCATCGGATTCGAGGCCATACGTCACGGTTTTCTTGGCCAGGCCGGTCAGTCGTTTTCCGTACTCGTCATCCGTGTTGATTACGGCAACTTCCGGCGCTCCTGCGCCGGTACCTTCGAACAATCTTTTCTTCGCGGCGAAATAATCTTCGAACGTTTTGTGATAATCCATGTGCTCGCGCGTCAAGTTCGTAAAAACGGCAGCGGCGAAATGGCAGCCCCACAAGCGATCCATCGCCAGCGAGTGCGAACTTGCTTCCAGAACGCCAAATCGTCCTCCCGCATCGCGGATCTCCGCCAGAAATCCTTGCAGGTCGACGGATTCCGGCGTCGTGTTAGGGCGCGGGATAGTCGCCGAGCGGCGTGTGATACGCAATCGTTCCGAAAAGACCAGTCTTCGCGCCGGAAGCTTTCACGATCGCATCCACCAGCGAAGTCGTCGTGGTTTTCCCATTGGTTCCGGTAACCGCCACAAGCTGCAAAGCGTTCGCGGGATGCCCCAAAAAGTTCGCTGCCGTCACTGCTAGGGCCTTGCGCGCTTCGCGCACTTGAATCCAAGCCACGCTTGACGGAATAAAAGCCGGCACGGTCTCTTCACTCGCGATCGCTGCCGCCCCACGCGAAACCGCGTCTCGAACGAACGCGTTTCCATCGGCCTGTGCTCCATGCAGAGCAAAGAACAAAGCGCGCGGTTTGACCTTGCGAGAGTCGCACGCAACCTGCCGGATTTCCATCTCCTGCGCGGGCGGAGGTACGCTCGCTTCGGTGCCCTGCAACAAGTCACGCAGTTTCATGCTTCGAGGAGAGACGCGGGATCGCGATGAATCTTCCCCGCGTTCCTCGGTGCGGTTCGTTTTGGAGTTGCTCGTATCTTCTATTGGGCTCAATCCAGTTCTCATCCTAATTCCTGATTCCCGGGCGCGGCTTCGATTTCTTCTCGAGCGGTGTCCCGAATTGCACGGTGATTTTTGCGCCGCGTCTCACTTTCGCTCCCGCCGCTGGCGATTGTTCGGTAGCAAGATTGCTGCCAACCAGCACAGGGTTCAGTCCCAGCCGCAGAGCAATGTCCGCTACGTCGCGCATGGTCTTTCCGCTGAAGTCAGGGCACTTCGATGTCACCGCCCTGATCGACCGCGACCGTCAGGACCGGTTTCGTGGCAGTCGACTGCCCCCGTGCATCGGCCTTCACGATTTGAGATGCCGCGGGAGGCGGGTCGGGCTGGCCGGAGAAGTCTACAGCCGGAGAATCCTCGAGCGCGCTCGCATCTTCGCTTGCACGCTTCATATATGCAGTTTCTATCAGCTTTGGATTCAGCGGAACATCGCGGGGCACATTGAGATAAGCCAAGACCTGTTCGGCGATACGCTTGAAAACCGGAGCAGCCACCTCGCCGCCTTCGTGGAGCCCCACAGGAGAATCCAGCGACACTAGAATAGTCACTGCCGGATTATTGATCGGCGCGAATCCCGTGAAGGAAGCAATCAGTTGTGTCGGCGAGTAGCGGCCAGTCGCGGGATCAATCTTCTGCGCTGAACCCGTTTTCCCGGCAGAAGTCCATCCATCGAGATGGGCCAGTAGTCCCTGTCCCGTGCAACACCACGCCTTCCATCAACTGCCGCAGTGTCGCGGCCGTCTCCGGGCGAATGACGCGTCTTGGGATCCGCAGGCGCCAGCAGACCCTTCGGCGGGCAGCACCTTTTCGCCACGGCGCAGCTCAGCGACGATCTGCGGCTTGTAAAGCAATCCACCGTTGGCAATCGCAGAAACCGCAGTGATGAGCTGCAACGGCGTCAGGCCGATTTCCTGGCCCATTGAGATCGAACCCGCAGAAATCGGTTTCCAGTCTTCGAGCCTGGCTACGCGGCCCCTGCTTTCGTAAGGCAATTCAACGCCAGTGAGCGTACCGAAGCCAAACGCGCGTATGTAATCGTAAAATTTCGGAGAGCCGAGCCGCAGCGCAATCTTGATGGCGCCGACGTTGCTCGATTTCGCGAGAATATCCGAAACGCTTAGCAAGCCGAATGGTTTGTGATCACGAATGCGGTGGCCGGAGATGTAGACGGCGCCGTTTTCGCAATCGAATACTTCGTCGGGACGGGTAATGTTCTGATCGAATGCCGCTGCCAACGTAAACAGCTTGAAGGTGGATCCTGGCTCATAAATCGCGCTGACCGCGCGATTCATCCACGTTTCCGGCGGAGCATCGCCCGCTTTGTTGGGATTAAATTTCGGCCAATTGGCCAGCGCGAGAATCTCCCCGGTATTGGGGTTCATCACGATGACCGTGCCGGCGGCAGCGTGTGTCTTCGCCATCGCCGCAGCCAGTTCCCGTTCAGCGGTGTATTGAATCTTTTCGTCAAGCGTCAGGACGACACTGGCTCCGCGTTCACGCTGCGCTTGGCCGCCATCAAACCAGCGCTGCCGTGCGTCCGCCATCACCACGATTCGTTCACTCTTGCCTCGAATCTGGTTGTCCAACTCGCGCTCGATACCGATCAACCCTCTCTCATCCACGTCGACGAAACCCAGCACGTGCGCGGCAAGATCGCGCTTCGGATAAAAACGCTGGTTCTCTTTCTGAAGGTAAATGCCCTTCAGATTCAACTTGCTGATCGCGTCCGCTTTTTCAGGAGGCAGTTTCCGCGCAATCCAGGCAAATGATCGCGAGGATTCGAGCCGCGTCTGAATTTCCTCTTGCGGCTTGTTGACCACACCCGAAAGCAGACGCGCAGCGAGATTTTCATCCATGATTTCCGAAGGCACGGCAAACGCCGAATCCACGGGAATGCTCATCGCCAGCGGTTTTCCATTGCGGTCGTAAATCGCGCCGCGTTCCGGAGTTATTTCGAAGCTGCGTTGCTGCTGCCGCAGTGCGCGCGATAGATACTCGCTATGGCGGTAAAGCTGAAGATAGGTGAGGCGCCCGAACACCGCGCCCAACCACAAGAACGCCACGCCGGCGATAATGAGCAAACGAGCGTGGGCGCGGTCTTGTTGCATGGCAATCTCAGGTCGGCAAACACTCCGTTTGGGAGCTCAGAATAAAGGGAAATTTCTCGTATTGGGAAGCAACGCCGATCGCGGGAGTCACGGCGCCCGGTTCGGTCTCACATATCGCGCAGCGGCCACTTCCGCACCGTCCGGCGCTTCGTACTCTTGCACGTGCGTCGGCAGCGGCTGGGTCAGACCAAGACGGCGGCGGGCGATCACGTCGATGCGCATGGGATTGCGCAACCCCGCAATTTCCAGTTTCAGCTCTGAATTCAGCGCCGTTGCCTTCGTCTGCTGAGCTTTCAGATCTTCGAGCTGAAAGCTCAAATCAATGCAGCGAAAGTGCTGGAAAATGTACAGCGTGAAAAACGCCGCCACCACGCCTCCCAGCGCGACGCTCCGCCACAGATTCCGCATCTTTGCCGGCTCGACGTTGCGCACCAAGCGCGAGTTATCAATCCGCTTGACGGTGTGAAACTCCGCCGTTACCGCTTTCTTCCTCTTGCCCTTCATAACTACACTCTTTCTGCGCACCGCAATTTCGCGCTTCGCGAACGCGGGTTGGCCGCCTTCTCTTCTTCGGTCGGCTGGATCACGTGCCGGGTGAGCACCTTGAGCGTCCCCTGACGCTCTTCCTCTTGGAACGCGTGCTTCACTATGCGGTCTTCGCGCGAGTGGTAGCTAAGCACCACCAGGCGGCCGCCGGAATTTAATGCAGCAGGGGTCCGTGAAAGAAACTGCCCGAGTTCCTCCATCTCTCGATTCACCGCGATCCGCAGCGCCAGAAACGTTTTTGTTGCGGGATGCAGTCTCTGCCTTCCCCATTGCTTACGGGCCCCTGCCACAGTCGTTGCCAAGTGCGCGGTATCCCGCACGGGCCGCGCCCGTACGATCGCCTTGGCGATTCTTCTGGAATCGTGCTCATCCGCTTCGCGGTAGAGCAGGTCGGCGATATCTTTTTCCGACCAATGATTCACAATTTCGTCTGCCGTCAGCTCATCGGCAGTGTTCATCCTCATATCAAGGGCGGCCGCTTCGCGGAACGAAAATCCTCTCGCTCCTTGATCAAGCTGCATGCTAGAAACTCCCAAGTCGGCCAAGACCCCGTCCACCTTCTGAATCCCCAACTCTTGTGCGACGTCCACAATCCTCGAGAAGGGCGATTGCACCACCGTCACCTTCGCCCCGAAACTCTTCAGCCGCTCCCGCGCCAGTTCTAACGCCTGTGCGTCCCGGTCCAGGCTGATTAATTTGCCGGAGGTCAGCCGCTCGGCGATCGCTGCCGAATGCCCGCCGGCTCCCAGCGTTACGTCTATGTACGTTCCTTCCGGCTTGATGCCCAGCCATTCCAGCACCTCTTGCAACATCACCGGCGTATGCGCCGCACTCAATCTGTTAAGCCCTTCGTGTTTCCGCCCAGCCCCACCGAAAGCTCGAAATTCTTTCCTTTACTTCGTTACTTCTTTACGTCCTTACTTCTTCAAATCCCCAGCGCCGTATCATCCGCGGCCGTATACGGCTCATTCTTCAGCTTATCGAGTACGCGCGCGTGGTTCATCACTTCCAGATAATTCAGAGCACCGAATACGTCCACTTCCCCCATCGTTTGGGCGGCTTCGCGGAGCACCGCGGGCAAGAGCACTCTTCCCTGCCCATCCAATTCCGCCTGCTGTCCGAAATAGCTTGTGCGCAACAGGAACTTTTGCTTCGCTACGTGCGTGCTTGGCAATTGCGCCAGCCTGTCTTCGATTTCCGACCAAACCTTCATCGGATAAATTCTTGCCGTTTCGCCCGTCGTACTTGTGATATAAAATTGATTGCCGTATTCCTTGAGTTCGTCCAGAAACACCGAGGGTATTTTGAGACGCCCCTTCTCGTCGACTTTCGCCGGACAGTTTCCCCGCAGCTTCATAGATCCTATTCAAATGCGCGTTTTGGAAGCCAGAAGTGCCCACGTTCGCGATTGCCCTCGAGAACGCCTGGAAAGCCCCGGGAGATACTCTACTTTGTTCTACTGCTAACCACTCTCTCCCACTTCTCGCCACATAATAGGGTGGTTTCCATCTTTGTCAAGAGAAAACGTACTGTTTTTTGAAAAAATCTTGCTTCCCCGTTCCTTCGAAATTTCTAAGATTTCCCTACTACAGGTTGTGGTTTCTACAGAGGATCGTCTCAATCCTTCGTATGGCGGGTCGCGCTCGCGCAAATCGTCATTTCCACGCCATGCTCTTCCATCGTGGCTCGCCTTCGTGCTATACTTTACATTGGTTTGAGCTTTGAATTTCGTCCCTGACTAGGAGCCCTTGACCATGGAATGGACCACCCCTCAGCACGAAGAGATCGATCTGAACTGCGAAGTTAGCTCCTACGCCAACGCCGAGCTGTAATCCTTTGACCGCCTCCCGCGGTCATCTGGTGGCGTGCCAGAATGCGCGTTAAAGTCCTCGGCTCCGCAGCCGGGGGCGGTTTCCCTCAATGGAATTGCGCTTGTCCTCAGTGTATGGGTGTGCGTGCCGGCACCATGAAGGCCCGTCTTAGAACGCAAACCCAAGCCGCCATTTCCAATGACGGCTCCCGTTGGTTCCTCTTGAACGCATCCCCGGATCTTCGACAACAGATCCTCTCGTCTGTTGATTTAGTCCCACCGGCCGAGTCGCGAAACACGCCGATCAGCGCGGTTGTGCTGACCAGCGCCGACGTGGATGCCGTCATGGGCCTCCTCCATCTGCGCGAGTTCCAGCCTCTGCAGATTTTTTCGACGATTGCTATCCGGCGCATTCTCACGGAAGAGAACACCCTTTTCCGCGTTCTCGCGCGATCCAATCCTCCCGTCAAATGGGAAACTTTGCCGCTGGATCGCCTGATGCCTCTCATCCCTCCATTGCCGACAGACAAGAAAAGCGGCCTCTTCTGCAAAGCGGTACCGCTCAACGGGACCTTCCCGGACTACGTCAGCGAATCTTTGCGCAATAGCCTTTCCACAGAAGAAGCCGTCATCGGACTGACCCTCGTCTCCAAGGAAAAAAAACTTTTCTACGCTCCAAACCTTCCTGGAATTGGGGATCATTGGCTGCACTGCATCGAAGAAAGTGACCTCGCCATCCTCGATGGCACATTCTGGAAAGACGACGAACTAAACTCCGTCCGAAAGGGAAGCAAATCCGCCAGGCAAATGGGGCATCTGCCTCTTTGGGGCGACCGCGGCTTGCTTCGCCAGCCATTCCGAGCCTCCAAGACTCGCCGCGTCCTCATTCACATCAACAATACCAATCCCGTGCTGAATGATGAGAGCCCGGAATCCCGCATCGTCCGTGATGCCGGCTGGGAAATCGCCTATGATGGAATGGAACTCGCATTATGACGCATGCCGTGGATTCATCGCTTCTTTCTGAAGCTGCCTTCAGCGCAGGATTCCACGCCATTGGCGAAGAGCGGTATCACCACAAACATCCATTTCACGCACTGATGCATGAAGGCAAGCTCACACGCGGGCAGCTCCAAGCGTGGGCCTTGAACCGCTACTACTACCAAAGCCGCATTCCTATTAAAGACGCCGCCATTCTTGCGCGCAGCGAGGATCCCGCTTTCCGTCTAGCCTGGCGCAAGCGTATTCTGGACCACGATGGGGACGGCGTGAAACCTGGCGGCATCGAGAAATGGCTCCGGCTTGTCGAAGCCACTGGCCTTTCCCGCGATCAAGCCCTTCAAGGAGATGGCATTCTTCCCGCAACGCGCTACGCCGTCCAGGCATACGTCGATTTCGTCTCCACGCGCTCGCATCTCGAAGCAGTCGCTTCTTCCCTCACGGAACTTTTTTCAAAGAAACTCATCACGCTGCGGATGGATCGTCTGCGCCAGCACTATCCCTGGCTCTCGAGCGGCCTCGACTATTTTACCGGGCGCCTCACGCAAGCTCCCGAGGACGCCGACTTTGCTCTAGCCTGGGTCGTGAAACACGCCACGACGCGCGAACAACAGGATCAATCCCACGCCGCCCTTCGCGCCAAGTGCGACATCCTCTGGGCTCAACTCGACGCCCTCTATTTCTCCTACGTTCAACCCGGCTGGCCTCCTCCCGGCGCGTTTCGCCCAGCAGCCGAGGCAGGTTCCCGATGAGTATTGACCTCGAAAGCCACCCGCGCCTCGCTCCCGGATGCCGTATGAACGAAAAGACACAGCAGCCGCGCACGCTGCTCATGCCAGAGCGCGCCCTGCGCCTAAACGGCCCGAGCCTCGAAATCGTCGAACGCTGCGACGGCAAACACACCGTCCAGCAAATCATCACTGAATTGCAACAGCTCTACTCCAAAGCCGAGCCAGCCAAGGTAGAGCAGGATATTCTCGGCTACCTGGCCCTGCTGCAAAAAGAGCGTGCCTTGGATTTCGAGCCATAGCCCGTGGAGTGCGGGAGCTCTGCTCCCGCGTTTCGCAACCTGCGCCACACACGCATGACACTTGCCACCGCTAATCCGCTAGCCCTAATCGCCGAACTAACACACCGCTGCCCGCTCCACTGCGTCTATTGTTCCAACCCAATCGAACTGCAAGCCCGCAATCTCGAACTTTCCACCGAAGACTGGTCCCGCGTCTTCCAAGAAGCCGCTATGCTCGGCGTTCTGCAAGCCGACTTCACTGGGGGCGAACCCCTAACTCGCCCAGACATCCTCGATCTAATCCGCGCCGCGCGCGCCGCAGGCCTTTACGTCAATCTCATCACGTCCGGCTTGCCTCTCGATGAATCCCGGCTCGAAGCTCTCGTGCAAGCCGGACTCGATCACTTTCAACTTAGTTTTCAAGGCGCCCGCGAAGAAATCGCGCAAGAAATCTCTGGGACGAAAGCGCATGCCCAAAAACTCCGCGTCCTGGAATGGCTCAAGCGCCATCGCGTCGCCGTCACTCTCAACTTCGTCATTCACCGACGCAACATCGAGCAGCTCCCAGAAATGCTCGCGCTCGCCGAATCCTCCAGCGCCAGCCGCGTCGAGTTCGCCAACGTTCAGTATTACGGCTGGGCTTTCGCCAATCGCGATTCCCTGCTGCCGACGCGCGAGCAGCTCAAGCAGTCCGTTGATTTCTTGAAGAAAGCCCAAGAGCGCCTGGCAGGAATAATAAAAGTGGAGTACGTCGTTCCGGATTACTACGCGAAATTCCCGAAACCTTGCATGGGCGGCTGGGCCCGCAAACTCATGCTCATCACGCCCAACGGCGACGCGTTGCCATGCCACGCCGCCCGCGTAATTCCCGGCCTGTCATTTGAAAACGTGAAGAACCGCAGCCTTCGAGAAATCTGGGAAGTATCCGACGCCTTTCAGAAATTCCGCGGCGAATCGTGGATGCAAGAACCCTGCAAAACCTGCGAACGCCGCACTCTGGATTTCGGCGGCTGCCGCTGCCAAGCCTTCCTTCTCGCCGCCGATGCCGCCGCCACCGACCCCGTCTGTTCGCTATCCCCGCAGCGCCCCAAAGTCGACGCCATCCTAGCCGAAATCAACTCTGTAGGGGCGGGGCTTGCCCCGCCCGCCGATGTGCCGCTCACGAAACCCGCTTGGCTCTACCGCCCCAATCCCGCTTAATCCGCCGCAGAGGGTTGTGTATCTCCCAGCCTCAGGACCACCCGAACGATGAAAATCAAGCTGCCCAGCAGCACCAGCGATCCGAACACTGCCAGCGTGTGAGGCGCACCCATCCGTTTCGCGGCTCCTCCAGCGATCAACGCCCCAATCGGCTGGACCCCCATAAACATCGTCGCGTACACCGCCATCACCCGGCTCCGCAGCTCATCGGGCACGCGATTCTGAATCAGGGTGTTTGTCGCCGCCATCTGCGACGTAGCCGCAAATCCCACGACGGCGATGATCGCCATACACAGCCACAACTTGTTCGCCAGGGAAAAAAAGATCAGGCACACCGCGCAAGTCGTCGATGTCGCCGCGATCCAACGTGCCAGTCCCCTGTAATGCGTTCGCGCCGCAAAGTGAAGAGCGCCAATCACTGCTCCCACTCCCGCCCCGCTCATCAACCATCCCAGAGTCTGCGGGCCTCCCTTCAAAATGTCTTCCGCGTAAATTGGCATGAGCACGGAATACTGCAACCCAAACAGGCTCAGCGTGCTCAGCAACAGCAACGTAGACCGCACCGGCAGATCGCTCATCGCAAACCGGAAACCCTGCACAAGACTCCGCAGCGGCGAATCGGTGCTCGGCTTAATCTGCCTCGGTTCAATCCGCATCAGAAGCAACGCTACGATTACTGCGACGAAGCTCAGGCCATTGAGAAAGAAACACCACCCTGCTCCCACTAGCGCGATCGCGAAGCCGGCAATCGCCGGCCCCACCGCCCTTGCTCCATTGAAGATCGAGGAATTCAGCGCAATCGCGTTCGGAAGATCTTGCTTCCCTACCATCTGCACAAGAAACGCTTGCCGGATGGGCACATCGAAGGCGTTGACGATGCCCACCAGGAATGCGACTCCAATCAACTCCCACTTATTAATCAAGTTCGTCAGCGTCAATCCTGCAAGCAAAAACGCCAGAATCATCGAAATGGCCTGCGTCGCAATGACGCCGCGATGCCGCTCATAGCGATCACCCACGTAACCGCCGAGCGAAGAAAGGAATAGCATCGGCACTTGGCTCGCAAATCCAAAAATTCCCAGGAGCACCGCGGAATGGGTCAGCTGATAGACCAGCCAAAGCTGAGCCATGTTCTGCATCCAGGTTCCAATCAGTGAAATAAGTTGTCCCGCGATGAAAAGTTGAAAGTTACGGTGCTGCATGGCGCGAAAGCGCGTGGACGGCACCGGGCTGACCGCTGTGCGGTCACTCTTCAATGTATTTTCCCTCCACTTGTTGGATGCCGACGTCGCGAACCAGTCACGATGCCGCGAGAGGAGCGCCGTTGTCAACGAGCGCTTAAAAATCATGCCGCGCAAGCGAACGCCAGATTGGCATCGTCGGGGCACAGCTTTAGCCGCAAGCGAAGGGACACTGTACCTCCATTTTCCGACACGTATGAACTGATGATTTTCCGAAGTTGGATGAATTTGGAACGATCCTATCGCCAAGTTTTAACGTCGGCTGTCAAGCGCGAACGGTCGACGTCGCTACTCGTTTGGAGGATCGGGAGCACCCACATGCATGTGGCTCAAATCCCGAAGCGTGGCCCTGTCCTCTGCACTCATACCCCGAGTAAAATTCGGATCATTCAACCGCTGATTTTTCGCCGACTCGGGCATATTCTGCAGCACGCGCAGTCTCTGCCGAATTGCCTGCCGCCGGTCCTGCGGCATCTGCTTCCACTTTGGCAGCACGTCATTTTTAATGTGGCTCTGCTGCTCTGGAGTCAACCTGTTCCACTGGTCGGCTCGATTTTTCAGTTCTTCCCTTTGTGCCGGAGGAAGATTCCTGTACTTGTTATTGTTTTCAATGACCTTTTGCCTGTCCTGCGGCGGCAAGTCGCTGAGTTTTTTCGGCGGCTGCGGCGGTGTGTAAGCGGATGGCGGCCGATTCGGATTGCCGTTCGGATGCGGCAAGTTACCCGGGCGGTTCGCGCCGTTTCCGTTTCCTTGAGGATTTCCTCCAGGTCCGTTTGGCCGTCTTTCTTGTTGCGCTGGCTTCGGCGCATTCTTCGGTTGCTGGTGTTGCGGCGGCCTCGATTGTTGTCTCACTTGAGCCCTGGGCGGCGTGTGCTGCGGCGGCGGAGTATTCGTCCGCCCGCGCTGCGCCATCGAAGGCTCGGCCAGCATCGTGCCGAGCCCCATCGCCAGCAAACAACCTGCGAGTTGGAGTCGAAATCTCATCAATTACATCGTCTGATTTTGTGTGTCGCTCTGCTTCTGGTTCTGGTTTTGACCCGGATTGCTGTCGCCCGCATCATCCGGCTGCACGGGCTGCGGCAAATCCGTCAGCGCTCCAAAATCCGAAAGCACATCAAAGTTCTCGAGCACAGGCAAGTCCTGATTGATCTGCGCCTCGTCCGCCGCCGTCAGTTGATGTTCCGATGGCCGCGAAGCGACCCACACCGTCGCCAGCAAAAGCAGCGAAGCCGCAAACGCCACCCGCGGCGACGGCGTAAACCACGCCCACCAGCCCTGCTTCACCGGCTCCGCCGCCACTCGCGCGCGCACGCGCACGTCAAACGCCGCCGACGGTTCGATCTGCGGCACTTCCTCCAGCAACGAACTCACCGCGCGAAATTCGTTCACGCGCAGTTGGCACGTCCCGCACGCGGAGAGATGCTTCTCCATCTCCAGCCGTTCGCTCTCTTTCAAGCGCCCGTCCACGTACGCCAAAATTTTGTTTTCCATTCGTGTACAGCTCATGACTTCCTTCCTTCTCTACCCAGGGTCTACTTCTACTTCCCTTGCAGCGCGGGTTGTAGTTCCTCTATTTCCCGTGCCTCGCCACGAGGGGGGCTAGTTCCACTCGCAACGTTTCGTACGCCCGAAAGAGCAGCGATTTCAGCGCACTCTCCGAACATTCCAAAATCTTTGCAATATCTCCATAATCCAGCTCCTGATACTTGTGCAGGAGCACGGCCGCGCGCTGTTTCTCCGGCAATTTGTCGATCGCGTGCCGGATCATCTTCTTTCGCGCCTCTTCCACCAGGTACTGCTCGATGTTCGGGTGCTTCTCGGCAATGTCCAGCGCCTTCTCATCGCCATCTTCCGCATCGACCGTCACCGGCGCGTCTAGTGAGACTTCCATTCGCTGGTAACGGTTGTCCCGCACCGAGTTCAACGCCAAATTCGTCGCGATCCGAAACAGCCATGTCGTAAATTTGGCGCTCGGCACATAGTCCTTCCGTGCCCGATACACTCTCAAAAACACTTCTTGCGCCAAGTCTTCCGCCTCTTCCCGCGCACGCACCATGCGGTAGAGAAAGTTGACAAGAGGTGTCCTGTAGCGCTGAAGGAGAAGCTCGAACGACTGCTCGTCGCCCGCCTTCACGTCCAGCATCAGTTGGACGTCCGACCTGGCCATAGCCGCCACATTGTATCGAACCCCAACGGGCTCTTAAAGTTGCAAATGTTTATCTGGCGTTTAGGCGAAAGCGGGGCGAAGAAATTGCGAAATTAAACGTGGAATAAATGCTGCATTATCAATACCGTGGCCACTCCCACAAATACCAGGGCCGCCATCCTCCAATTCGGCTCCCGGTTCACTTCCGGCAGCAAATCCGTTGCCGCGACATAAACTGTCACTCCTCCGGAAAGGGGCAAGGCGTACTTCAACTGGCTCTGCAACACGCTCGTGAGCAAAACTCCCAACAAAGTCGCTGCTCCCAATAACCCCGCAGCAAGGATTGCGTTGCGCCGCCCCAGGCCGCTAGCCAGCACCACGGACGCAACCGTAAATCCCTCAGGCAGCTTGTGCAAAAACACCGCCACAAAAATCATCGCTCCAAGCCACACGGAAACCAAAAAGCCCGCCGCAATCGCCACGCCATCAAAAAACGTGTGAATGATAAGCCCCAGCAGCACGGTGTTGCGTGCGTGGTGATGGCTCATCTCATCAAGATGCGTTTCCTCTCCGAAATGAAAATGGGGCGCCAGCGTGTGCTCGAAAAGATGCACAAGGAAATAGCCAATCAGCACAAAAACCAGCGCCTGCTCACCTGCCAGATGAATGGACTCAGGAATCACATCGACAAACGCCACGGCCAGCATGTAACCGGCCCCAAGCGCCAAGAAATATTGCAGATACCGCCGCGGCCAATCCCGCCGCACCACAAAATACCCGCCAATCAGATTCCCCGCCGCCGCGACCAACCCCAGCCCCGCCGCCAGCGCCGTCCGAAATGCCAAATCGTGTCCCATATGGAGTGCGGCAGCCCGGCTGCCGCCTTTGCAATTTACTCAACGCCACCACATCTCAATCTCTGTGCGATCTCTGTGTAAATCCCATTTCCAGAATCTTTATTACTCTACTTCATTACTTCTTTACGTCCTCGCCTCATCCCGAATGCCTAAATAGAATCACATCCCCCTCTTGCACAATGTACTCTTTGCCCTCGAGCCTCACCTGTGCCTTCTCCCGCGCCGCCGCGATACTCCCCGCCGCCAAAAGGTCACTCCACTTCACCACTTCCGCCCGAATGAAACCCTTCTCGATATCGCTGTGAATCGCTCCCGCCGCCTTCTGCGCCGTCGATCCCTTCCGAATCGTCCAAGCCCTCACTTCCGGCTCCCCCGCCGTAAAAAACTGGATCAACCCCATCAAGTCGTATGTCGCGCGAATTAACCGGTTCAATCCCGGCTCTTTCAATCCGTACGACGCCAAAAGTTCCGCCGCTTCCTTCTCATCCATCTCCGCAAGTTCCGCCTCCAGGCGCCCGCAAATCGCCACCACCGCCGAATTCGGCTTCCCCTGCAGCGCGCCCAACTTGTGCCGCTCCACGGCTGTATCCAACTTATCCGCCTCGTCATCGCCCAAATTCAGCACATAAAGCACCGGCCGCGCCGACAAAAACAAAAATCCCCCAATCGGCTTCCGCTCCTCCGCCGTCAAGTCCAATTCTCGCAGAGGCTTCTCCGACTCCAGATGCGCCTTACACTTCTCCAACACCGCTTTCTCCGCTAGCAAAACCGGCTCGCTCTTCTTCTTCAGATCCTTCTCCAATCGCTCCAGCCGCCGCAAAATCTGGTCATGATCGGCGAGAATCAGCTCCAATTCCAAGTTGGTAGCATCCCGCAACGGATCTATGCTTCCCTCCGAATGCGGCACCGACGGATCATCAAACACGCGAATCACATGCGCAATCGTATCCACCTCTCGCAAAGGCGCCAGCGCATCGCGGTTCTTCTCCTTCTGCATCCCGCCAAGATCCACATACTGCACCGTCGCATACGTAATCTTCTTCGGGTTGTAGAGCTTCGCCAGCTCCAAAAGCCGCGGCTCCGGCACCTTCGCCACGCCAACATGCGTAGCCGACCCTCCGCCCTTCCCCTCGACGTTCGCTTTCGTCAAGATTCGAAACAGCGTTGTCTTTCCAACCTGTGGTAGTCCAATAATTCCTGTCTGCATAAACTCGCAATACTAGCACACCCGCTCCTTCCCCTAGGTTTGAACACCAGCTCGAGCGTTCAGGCAGGTTCGGCACATCAAATAATCAGATGAAACGCCTGGTCGCTGGCAACAGTCTCACCTTCCATGCGTCTAACTGGCAATTTTAGAGACGAGAACATCGGTTCCACGGGATAATGAACAACTTGCGCGAGGGCAACCGCCTCCCATTCTCACGATGAACATCACCATCCTGGATCTCTCCGCCTATCTCGGCCTAACCGCTGTAGCCGCCATCACCATCAACATGCTCCTCGGCGTCATGATGGCCTTCCGCTACAGCCCCGTCCGCAACTGGCCGCACCACCGCTTCAACTATTTCCGCCTCCACAGCCGGACCGGCTACATCGCCCTCTCCATCACACTCCTCCACCCGCTCCCGCTACTCCTCAACAAATCTCCCAAGTTCCGCGTCCTCGACATCCTCTATCCCGTCCACTCCCCGCAACAACCGCTCGAAAACACCATCGGCGCCATCGCCCTCTACATTGTCGCCATCATGGTCATCACTTCGTATTTCCGCATCCAACTAGGCCGCCGCACCTGGAAAGCCTTCCACTTCACCATCTACCTCGGCGCTGTCGCCCTCTTCTGGCACTCCCTCTTCACCGACCCCGACCTAAAAGGCGCCCCCATCGACTGGCTCGACGGCGGCAAACTCTTCGTCGAAGCCTGCGCCCTAGTCATTCTCGTCACCAGCCTCCTCCGCTGGCGCCACTCTCGCAAAAGAGCTCTCCATCTCAAACAATCCTCCCGTCAGACAGTCATTTCCTCATAGGCTTACCACATCAACGGCGATTTTCGCTTGGCACCTACAACTCTGCTCCAACCTACTCGCATCCAACGTGCACGGTCATTACAGCAGCGCAGAGAGGAGCCCACTCTATGCCTACGCGAATCAGCATCTCCCTCGCGGCTCTGGTTCTTGCATTCGTCGGGTCGGGCTATCCTCCATCAGCTTCCGCGCAAGAGAAAACCGCAAGCGATAAAGGCGCGCAGGAAGGCGTCGTCCGCCGCGACGTGGACTTGGTCTCCATCTACTTCACGGTGCGCGACAACAACAAACACCTCTCCAACGACTTGCCGCAAGACAAGTTCAGCGTCTCCGAAGAGGGCCATCCCCAGGCCATCAAGTTCTTCGCCCACCACAGCGACGTGCTCCTGAGCCTCGGTATTCTCTTGGACACCGGCACGAACATGCCCTGGATTCTCGGCAAGGAGGCCCAAGCCTCGGCGCTGTTCGTAAAGCATGTCGTCCGCCCGACCGACCTGGGCTTCATTCTGAGCTACGCCTCGCGGGTGGAAACCGTGCAGTTGCCCACGTCGGATGTTGTTCTCCTCGAGCAGCAAGCGCATTCGATTCAAACTGGAGCGGCGATTGGACTGGCCGGCCAGGGTCGGCATGACTCTCCAGGCATCTCATTACCCGGTGGAGGCACGGTTGGCATCAACGGCAAGCCCGTTAACAAAAATCGGGAAGCTCACCTTTACGACGCGACCCGCGTCGCCACTCTCCGCTACCTCTCCGGCGAGGTGGGGCGCAAGGCCGTCGTCATCGTAGCCCTCTCTGGCGACTCCCAGAGCGAATCCACCATGGAAGATGCTCTGCAGACGCTTCTCGAAAACGACGTGATCGCCTATGTCCTTCAGATTCACGATGCTCCCGGCAGAGACAAATGCGACGTGCTCCATATTTTTGAAAAGGACACTCTCAAGAAGCTCGCCGAGGCCACCGGAGGGCGCGTTCTGGACGTTCAGGGCATGGACAAACTCGAACCCGCCCTAGACGAGATCTCAGAGGAGCTCCACCACCAGTACAGCCTGGGCTACTATCCCGAAAACAAAAAGTGGGATGGCAATTTCCGCAAGATCCGGATTTCCGCTGCCGAAAAGGGTTACATGGTCTACGCTCGCAAAGGCTATTACGCCAAGCATCCGGCAGAAAACCCCGCCGCTACTCAGTAACCTAGCGGCGCAAGCAGAATCAAACTTGCCTATGTGCTTATCGGTACAGACAGGCGAACTGCGGCCTACTAAACTTATTCTATTGGCAGGCCCATTTGTACGAGAAAGTCAGGTAGATGTATGTGGCGCAGAAATTGTCCAGTTTGTCGGCAAGCGTTGGAAAAGAAACATCCCACAGAGACGGTCCCCTGCTCCTGCGGTAAGTTCGTCTGGAAGGGCTAGTACAGCGAGCCAAGTTTCGACACGCCGTTGGCCTTGGTTAGCTCCGAGGGTTCTACTCGTCCGATTTCGGCGGATAAGCGGACACTAACCCGCCTCCTGAACTGCCGCTTTTTTGTACATGCCAGGAACCTTGTTAATCTATGCTCCCGTTTCCAGAATGGAGCAAACGTGTCCTCTGCACCCCCAACTCCGCCCTTTGACCTGGCGGAAGCCACGAAGTCCCTGGCCGAACGCGACGAAAAATTGAAGCTTCTGATCGCCGAATCGCAACCTTTCCAAATGAGCGCCGACGAACTCGAAAGCCCCTACGAAGCCCTCCTCGAAGCCATCGCCTACCAATCCATCTCCGGCAAAGCCGCCGCCACCATCTTCGCCCGCATCAAAGCTCTCAGCTCCACCGGCCGCGCCCCCAGCCCGAAAGAAATGCTCAAGCTCCGCAAACAAGCCCTCCGCAAAGCCGGCCTCTCCGGCGCCAAAGTCCTGGCCATGAAGGACCTCGCAAAAAAGACAATCGAAGGCGTCGTGCCTTCATTGGCAGACGCACAAAAACTCTCCGACGAAGAACTCGTCAAACGCCTGACCTCAGTTCGCGGCATCGGCGCCTGGACAGTTGAAATGTTTTTGATTTTCCGCCTCGGCCGCCCCGACGTTCTACCCATCCACGACCTCGGCGTGCAAAAAGGTTGGTCCATCACTTACGGCAAAAAGCGCAAGCCCAAACCCAAAGAACTCTTGGCCTTCGGCGAGCGCTGGCGCCCCTATCGCACCGTCGCCAGTTGGTATATGTGGCGCGCCTGCCACCGCGCCGGCAACGCCGCCATGCGCAAAATCCGCCCCGCCCAAGTCCGCAAGCGCAAACCCGAGTCAAAACCCAAGTCGGCTCGTTAGCATAAATTCACAAAGTCCGCTAACGAGCACGCTCTCTGTTAACATATACTGAACTTCTCGCGCGAGTACCGATGCTCAACTCCAGCACGCGACGACTCTTACTTCTGGTTCTCACTGTCGTCCTTTCTGTCCAGCTCCTCTGGCCCTATTCATCGTCGTCCCAGCAGATAGCTGTCAAGCAGCCGCCCTCGGATGCAATATCAATCATTAGCCCCGCCGATGGCACGGTCGTTCATCCCGGCGACACTCTCCATATCGAAGTTTCGGTGCCGAGTAGCAGATCCGTGCGCGCGATGATGATCTTGAGCCCCTTAGGGCAAAGCGAAGAAATGAGGGAGGCACCTCCGTGGTCGTTCACTCTTAAAATTCCCGTCGATGACTTCTCCATGGGCAGCGGCCCCTTATTGGGTAAGCATCCAATTTACGCTTCGGCAGCTTCGCCAGGGCGCGAAGCAGGGAGCGACGCCGTCATCGGGGTAGATGTCGAAATGCCCGATTTGCCCAAGAAACTTTGGTCGCAGGACTCGGTCCTCTTTCTCGAAACTCTGGGTGAGGAATATAGGTGGCCGATCGTTGTCGGAATCTTCCCCGATGGCAAGGAGCTTGATCTTAACGAGTCTTGCTGCCTGACTTTCATCTCCTCGGATAGCAACGTAGTTGCGGTTACCGACGATCAAATGCTGAGAGCAGTTCGTCCAGGGCACGCGATCGTCACTGCTATTTACAAGCAAGGGGAGAACTGCGTCCAACTCCCCATTCCTGTCACCTTCGAGAACTATGTCTTGGACGTGACCCCATCTTCCCTTGATTTCGGGGAGCAACCAGTTGGCGCGCCGAGTGGCCCTCTGGCGCTGACGCTGAAAAACTTGTCTCACTCCAAAATACAGATTGCGACACCTCTAGTGAACGGCGATTTCTCGGAGACGGACAATTGCGTTGTCTCATCGCCGCTTCAGGAGGATGGTGGAAGTTGCATAGTCAATGTTGTGTTTAAGCCGACGGCAAAAGGCTCGCGCTCGGGAAAGCTGGAAATCCCTTATGGCAGCATAATCCCGGCCGCGATATTTCTGTCCGGCGTAGGCAAGTAGTAGAATTTCGCTCCGAACTGATTGTGTCGGTTAGCCCTGCTGAGCAGTAACCTGCCCGCCCGACAAACCCCACATCCCTCTCGCCACGACCAAAAACCAAATCGCCTGCCCAAAAATCAAGATGGCAAATCCGTGTCGATCCGGCGTCAAGAGTCCCGAGCAAATCCCCACCGCCGTCGCCAACCCCAGCACGACTCCATAGATGCCCGCGCCCAATCCCATCGTCCGGTATCGCAAAATCGCCACCGACCACAACACTAACGCCAGCGATGCTCCCACCGAATACACCCGCGCGAACGCCTGGTTGATCTGGAAGTTGTAATTCAACATCATCTGCCACGCCCCACGCGTCTCCGGCGTTGCCCCCACGATTTGCCGCATCAGCTTCGGCGCCACCAACCCATTGAGCGTCCCGGCATTCATCACCGCGATGCTTGCCAGCGCAAACAGCACAAGCCCTGCCCACGCCAGCCGGTCCCCGCCATCCAGACGCCGCGACATTCCCCACGCTCCAAGAAACAGCACGGGAATGCTCGCCAAGGCCAACGAGTGCACCGCAATATTTAGGCGGATCACCTGATCGAGCTGTTCCGGCGCGATCTTGCCGCCCGGATGGAAAATCATGGTTATAATCATGCCCGCTGATCCTGCGATCAACGCGATGGCGCTTCTGCGTTCGTCAGTCATGCGTCCGACAGTAAGGACGCTTGGCCGGACCGTCAACGCCAATTCGCCGCACGCACCGAGATACCGAACAAAGAGCCGTCCAATGTCCAGAAACGCGCCGCCCCCTTCGCCAAAACCCGCACGCGGAACCGCGTGGCAAGCCTCAAACTGGCCCGCGGCAAAGGAAAAAGTCGCTGTGTCACCAGTCACAAAGAAAATCGACCGCCGCGTCCGAGCCACCCGCGATGGCCTTGGTGACGCTCTCATCGCTCTCATGCACGAAAAACCGTTCGAGTCCATCACCGTCCAGCACGTCCTTGACCGCGCGAAAGTCAGCCGCTCCACCTTCTACTCCCACTACAGCGACAAAAACGATCTCTTCCTCAGCGATGTCGAAGATTTCTTCGAGATGTTCTCCACCTCTCTCATCCGCCACAACGACACGTCCAATCGCGTCGCTCCCGTTCAGGAATTCTTTGCCCACGTCGCCGACATGCGTCAGTTCATTTCCTCGATAGCAGCCTCCCAGAAAATTCGCGACGTCTTTGACCTGGGCCAAGGGCATTTCGCCCGCGCCATCGACCAGCGCCTCGCCACCTTTCCAGCAACGCGCAACCTGAGCGTCACGCGCCGCTCCGCCTTGGCCCACGCCAGCGCCGGCTCCCTCTTTTCCCTCCTGAACTGGTGGCTAAGCCACGGCGGCTCGACGACTCCCGCCCAAATGGATGCCCTCTTCCATCAAACTCTCTGGTCCGGCATAAGCCCCTCAATCCCAGCCGACTACCCGAAACCGAACCGACTCATTGCCCGAAAGCCTCTCTAACCTCCGAGCCTCGCGGCAGCCCGCCGTTCAGCCTCATAAACCGACCGTTCGACGCTCTTTTTTCGCCGCTCACTGTCTTTTCCTGGACCTGCCACCGCGTTTCAAGTACTCTTCTTCCAGGCAGCGCTCCAACTCGAATTCGTCAAATCGTCACCCGAACAGCGCCAAGCCTCTTGGAACAACTGTGTGCTGTGTGCTCGTTCGCACAATCGCAGAACACCCACGAGGCGGAAGACCGGCATACCGGCCTTGTGCAGACTAACTCCTTTGAAATCAACACTTCCAGAAACGCGCCTGTAAACTCTCTGGAATGAACACTTCCAAAACATTGGACTTAAAACCCTTCAGAATGAACACTTACAGGAAAAGAGGGAGGGGGGCCAAGTCCAAGACGACTTGAGTAAAACTAACGCGAAAATACTTGGCTAGCAGCGAGCTCTCTCACTATCAAATAGGTTGCCGCGATCCCTGCCAGCAAGACGCCGCTTTCCAGCGAAACCGAGATCGTATGCAGTCGGCTGAACTCCGCCAGCAAAGGACTGTCCGCCGCCGTCGCCTGGATCGACCCCATCTGCACGCGAAGCACGGCCATCTTCGCGCTGACCGTGTACTGCGAGATCGCCGTCAAAGCGATCATCAAGACAACGCAAAGCGCCGCCGGAGTGACAAAGCTGGCAAAGCTCCGGGTCCGAATCAGCCGCACAAGTAAGAACACAACGCCCAAGGCAATGCCGCCGAGATGCATGCGCGTGAGCGAAAATCCCACGACGGCCCCAGCCTGGTCGCGGTTCGGTGCCAGCACTCGGAACGCCCCCGGTGCCACCACAAAGCTCAGAAACACGTCGCTCCCGAGCCAGAGGCTCAGAGCCAGAAACTCAATCGTGCGAAGGATGGATGTCACGGCGAGATTATACGGCGACGAAGCGAGCTATGGAGGATGCGGCTCTTACTCTACCGCACCGCGCAACTTACGCGCATTGGAAACATAGGTCACCGTATTGGTGACCATATAGATCGGCGTGATGATGACGGAAATGATCCCCCAAGGCCCCAGCAGCAGGTTTTTCGCCATGAACTCCCAATACTTGCTGCCCATACAGGTCTTGCACATGTTCCCCTGAATGCTTCTCGTCTGCCGCAAAACCACCATCCCAATATTGTGGTGGAACGTGACGGGGCTGGTCTGCCGCATATTCCCGCAGACCTGGCACCTCCCCATCATGCCGGCGGGGTTAACAGCGCCTGGCACATTCACTGGACTAGGATTCAATGTACCCACGGATGCCTCCTTGAAGATGGATAGAATGGAACTGGCCCAAGCCGCTCCAGTCAGCACGTAGTGATTCGGTAGTCACTTATACGGCTAAAAGAAAATAATTTCAACGGGCCTCCCGGCCAGTTCTTGCCCGGTTCAGCGTGTGATGCAACCACCGATTGAGCACACGATGGCTCAGTTTTTGATTCGCTAGGACGATTAGTGCCAAAATGAGAAGGTTATGGTGGGCGACAAAGGACTTGAACCTTTGACCTCTCCCGTGTGAGGGGAGCGCTCTAACCAACTGAGCTAGTCGCCCGGCCGGTGCAGCCGCGACGCTCCGCAGCGTCATCTATTTGTAGCAGGAAGGACCCGGGTTTTCAACAGATGCCGACGGCCACGTCCCAGATCGTCTCGCAGCTTCAGCGCTCCATCGCCCGCGCGATCTACGGCAAGGAAGAGGCCATTCAGCTTGCGCTGATCACTCTTCTTGCCCGCGGCCATCTGCTCATCGAGGACGTCCCCGGCGTCGGAAAGACCACTCTTGCCCAGGCTCTCGCTAAATCGTTTCACTGCACGTTCCAGCGCATCCAGTTCACCTCGGACCTGCTGCCCAGCGATGTTCTGGGCGTCAGCGTTTACAATCCGGAGTCGCGCGAGTTCGAGTTTCGCTCCGGACCGATTTTCGCCAACGTCGTTCTCGCCGACGAAATCAATCGCACCACGCCGCGCACACAATCGGCTCTTCTCGAAGCCATGAACGAAGCCCAAGTTACCGTGGACGGCAAGACGCTGCAGTTGCCGCATCCCTTTCTCGTCATCGCCACGCAAAATCCCGTCGAGCACCACGGCACGTATCCGCTTCCCGAATCTCAGCTCGACCGCTTCTTGATGCGCATCAAGATGGGCTACCCCTCGCACGAAACCGAACGCGAAATTTTGAGGAAACACATCCACGACGATTCGATTGCCGCTCTCGAACCCATCGCCGGCGTCGGAGACGTCCTGGAAATGCAGGAAGCGGTCGCCCGCGTGAAGGTGGAAGCCAGCCTGCACGACTATGCTCTCGAGATCGTCAATCGCACGCGCAAAACCGAGCAGCTCGCGTTGGGCGTCAGCCCTCGCGGCACGCTCATGCTGCAGCGCGCCGCGCAAGCCCGCGCTTTTCTCGACGGCCGCGATTACTGTTTGCCCGACGACTTCAAGCAGCTTGCCGTGGCTGTTTTTTCACATCGCGTGGTCGCCAGCGCTCGCCACGCTTCTCTTCAAAGAAAATCGGAGACGACCGAATCCGTCCTCCGGGAGATCGTCGACTCCGTTCGCGTACCTCTGTGAAGCTAGCCTCAACAGCCGCGCAACTCTGGGGTAAAGCCGACCGCCCCGCTGTGCGCGCTTTCTTTCTGTCCATCGCCGCGCTGGGCGTCGCTTTGCTCCTCGCGATTTATTCTGGCACGGCAGCGGAGCTGGGCCATCTGCCCCTGGCCATCGCTTCCGCGCTCGGCTCCCTGGTCGTCGTCGCATGGGTCGCCGTCACGCTTGTTCCAGTTCTGGCCAAACGGACGCCTCTTCGCTGGATCGGGTACAAAATGGAGTACCGCGTCACCCGCGAAGGCTGGATCTACATTCTGGGAATCTTTTTGGTCGCCGTCGCCGCGCTGAACACCGGCAACAATCTTCTTTTTCTCATTCTCGCAAGTCTGATCGCCATTATCTTGATGTCCGGCGTACTCTCTTCGGTCACTCTCTCTGGCGTCGAGATGCGCCTGCAGTTGCCCGAGCACATTTTCGCAGGTCAGCCGGTCCGAGCGCTTGTCGAGGTGCACAACGAAAAGCTGACGCTCCCCTCGTTTTCTCTTCGCGTCGAAGCTGTTCGCGGCAAACATGCGGCAAACTCCGCCATACTCGATACACCGGTCTATTTTCCCTACATTCCAAAACACGACCGCGTACAGCAACACGTGCCCATGACTTTTCCGCGGCGCGGCATCTATTCTCAGGAAGCTTTTCGCATCGTTACCCGGTTCCCGTTCGGCTTTTTGCAGAAAGCGCGTCGCGTCGATTTGAAATCGGAAGCTCTCGTCTATCCTTCCGTCGAGCCCACACGGAATTTCTTTGAAGTTCTCCCGGGCATGCAAGGCGCTCTCGAAAGCCTGGCCAAAGGCCGCGGCCAGGATTTGTATGCCCTTCGCGATTATCAACCCCGGGACAGCTCGCGCCATGTGCACTGGAAGGCTTCCGCGCGCCTGGGTTCTCTGATGGTCCGCGAGTTCACGCGTGAAGATGACTGTCGCGTAGTTTTAGTTCTCGATCCGCACATGTCAGCCGGTCTGGCCGCGAAGGAAGCAGACGCCCGCTTCGAGCGCGCCGTCACGATGTGCGCCGCGCTGGCTTGGCATTTCTATGAACGCAATGCCATCCTGCAATTCCGCACCGCCGGCTTTGAGACTCCACTCGTCGAAGCCGAAGAAGTTATTTTTGATATTCTGCGCCATCTGGCCACGGCAAAAGCATGTCCGCCGGACTCCAAGCACACGCTTCTCTCGGATCTGGCCGCGGCACCGGAGATTTTCCGTGTGATTGTCACCAGCGAATCTCGCGGCAGCATCCCCTCCAGCATCTGGAACAAGTCCTGGGTCATCTTTCTCGAAGACCTGGCGCCCTGAGCGGGTTTCCTGAGCTCTCGAACTGCCTCTTGCGTCGAGTGTGCGAGAATACGGCTTGATCATGCTCTCTGGCCGTGAGCTCGCCTCTTTTCGCAAACCATTGCTCGCCTGGTTTCGCCAGTTTCAGCGGGATTTGCCGTGGCGGCGCACGAAAGATCCCTACCGCATCTGGATTTCGGAAATCATGCTGCAGCAAACGCGCGTCGCCGCTGTGATTCCTTATTACGATCGATTCCTTGCGCGCTTCCCCGATGTCCGCTCGCTCGCGGAAGCGCCGCGGGATGAGGTGCTGCGGCTCTGGTCTGGACTCGGCTATTACAGCCGAGCGCGCAATCTGCAGAAGGCGGCGCAACAAATCGTGGCGCAGCTTGGCGGAGAATTCCCGAGCGAGGAAGCAGCCGTTATGGCGCTGCCTGGCATCGGCCCTTATACCGGTGCTGCCATTCTCAGCATCGCTCTGGGCGCAAAACATGCCGTGCTCGATGGCAACGTGGCGCGAGTGCTCGCACGGCTCGGCGCCGTTCGCGGCGATCTGCGGGAATCCGGCCGCTGGCAATCGCTGCAAAAAACGGCAGGAGAGCTCCTCGATCCAAAATCACCGGGAGACTGGAATCAAGCCATGATGGAACTCGGCGCGATGGTCTGCACACCACGCGCGCCGCAATGCCTGCTTTGCCCTGTGGCGAATTTCTGCCGCGCGCGCCAATCGGGCGACCCCGAATCTTTTCCTGAAAAACGGAAAAAACGCGAAGCCATGCAAATCGTGCTTGCCGCTGCGGTATTTGTCACACCGCGCGGCCAGACGCTTCTACTGACTCCGCCTCGAAGAAAAACAAGCAACAAGCCCGCCGCCGACGATGTCGCCACGCTCGTCTCGCGCATGTGGCATTTCCCCACGGTATCGGTCCGCAAGGATGCTCTGACGGAACTGCGAAGTTTTCTAGTGCAATCGCTGCCCGCCGGAAATGGCGCGCTCCACTTGGAGCCGCTCGCCAGAGTCCGCCATGCTGTAACCTATCGCAACGTCTCGGTTCTTCCATTCCGGATCGCCGTTGCAAAAATCCCACGAATCCACGGCGCAAAGAACATTCGCCTTGAAGACTTCTCCGCGGTGCCCGTCTCGAATCTCACGCGCAAAATCGCGCGAGCCGCGCTTTCGGAATCTTCCCCGGCCGCCGCGAAGCCATCCACGTTGAGACTGAAGTTAAAGTCATAAGCGTTATCGTTTCGCGCGGCGTTCTCCGCCGCGGGCCGCTGTAGTGCTAGGATGAAATGGTCCCCTATGGCTGCCTCCGCGTCAGTAACGAGTGTCCCCGCGCTCCCCGCCGAGCGTTTCTTCCGTACTTCCCTTTTTCTGCTCATGGCCACCGCCGTCGCGACGCTCGTGAGCACTGGAAAACTCGATCTAATAACCATGATCGTGGCGCCCTCGGCAGTGCTCTACAAAGGAGTCCGTTGGTGGCGCCGTTGTCCCGCGGAAATTCCGCAGCGCATCGCAACGCGGCTGGTCGTCGCGTACTTGCTCGTTTTTCCGGTCGACGTGCTTTTTCTTTCGCGTTCCTTTGTGGCCGCGTCACCCAATCCAGCGCTCTACGCCGCGCTTCTCGGCGCTGTCCATTTTCTGTTGTTCGTCATGCTCATTCGGCTCTACAGCGCCACCACCGATCGCGATGCGCTTTTTTTGACGATGCTTTCCTTCGCGGCGATTCTGGCTTCCGCCGTTCTCACCATTGACACCACATTCCTCGGTCTGTTTTTTCTGTTTCTTTTGTTTGGCGTGGCCACCTTCGTCGGGCTGGAAATGCGCCGTGGATCAAAAGGCGCGATCGCGCCCGAGGTTGATGCACAGCCTCAGAAAGAACGCCGCCTCGACCGCGCACTCGTCCTCGCGGCGCTCAGCGTGGCTTTCGGCTCCATGATTATCGGCAGCGCGCTGTTTTTCTTCTTTCCCCGTTTCAGCGCTGGTTATCTGGGCCGCACCAGTTTGCAGCCGACGCTCATGTCCGGATTCAGCGACGACGTGGAGCTGGGCCAAATCGGCGAGATCAAGAAAAACTCCGAAGTGGTGATGCGTGTGCGCACCGGCAAACCAATCGGCTATCCCGGCCTGCGCTGGCGCGGTATTGCTCTCTCTGCGTTCGACGGAAAACGTTGGTCCTCTCCTGATCGCGATTCGGTCACCATACCGGCCGGACTCAGCGGGTGGATAAACCTCATGGACCGGCCTCCAGAGCCCGATCCAACCGCGACCGTTTTGCGCTACACGATTCTTCTTCAGCCTGTCGCGACCGATACGCTGTTCGCGCCGGCAAACGCGGTCACTCTGCGCGGAAATCTTTCTGGTGAAGGGTCGAACCCGGAAGTGGGCGCGCGCCGCAGTTATATCATCCGCGATGCCACTGGTTCGCTTTTCAACCCTTTCCATAATTTCACTTCGCTGCGTTACGAAGGGTTTTCTCTTCTGCCCGCAAGGAATGTGCCCAGATTGCGCGCGGCTTCGACCGACTATCCCGAGGAAATTCGCGACGCCTATTTGCAGTTGCCGAAGCTCGATCCACGCATTCCGGAATTGGCGAGGCAGGTCACGGCGCTCTCGCTGACACCGTTTGACAAAACCGTCACTCTCGAAAACTATTTGCGTTCGCGCTACACCTACACGCTCACTCTCACGGGAAAACCCGGCGACGACGCCCTCGCCCATTTTCTCTTTGAGACTCACGCAGGTCACTGCGAATACTTTGCTTCCGCGATGGCCATCATGCTTCGCACGCTCGGAATTCCCACGCGCGAAGTGAACGGCTTTTTGCCGGGCGAATACAACGACCTCGGCGAGGACTACATCGTCCGCTCTAGCGACGCGCACAGCTGGGTCGAGGTTTATTTCCCCGGAACCGGCTGGATGACGTTTGATCCCACGCCGCCGGGCGCGGAATCCTCCGGAGGATTTTTCTCGCGCCTGGGCCAGTACATGGACTGGTTCGAGCTTTCGTGGAACGAGTGGGTCATCAATTACGATTTCATCCATCAAATTCTGCTGGCGCAAACCATGCAGCGCACCACGCGCACGTGGACGGAGATCGCCCGCGCCTGGTTTGCGAACCAGCAGGCTAAGGGCCGAAGGTGGATGCGGTCTTGGGACAGCGGGCTTCGGTTGCTGCTTCCTCTCGCCGTCGCACTCTTTCTGCTGGCGCTGCGTTTCGATCTGGTTGTCACGTTCGCGCGGCGGTTGTGGCTGTCGTGGCAGCTCCGTTCGCCCGAGCTTGCTCGCTCCAATCCGCAGCTGGCTTCCCGTCTCTATGAGGAACTTTTGTACGTGATGGCGCGGCGTGGCTTCGCGCGTCAGCCTACGCAAACGCCGTTCGAGTTTGCTGCAGCCGTTTCGCAGCCTCGACTCGCGCCCGCCGTGCGCGAATTCACCCAGTACTACACGCAAGCGCGTTTTGGCGGCGCGCCTTGCGATACGATTCGCCTGCGCGCCTTACTCGAGCAGATCCGCTCGTCCTTCGTTTCACGCTGAAGTTCTGGAATCGCTCCAAAACCGCACAGGCAGGAGTGCCTGTGCTACGGCGGTTTGGTTTCCGTCTTCCACTGCGTGTTACAATTGGAGATTGCGCAAAGGCGCTAATTTACTGGCTATGACTAAGGTCGGATTCGTGAGCCTGGGATGCCCGAAGAACCTCGTCGACAGCGAGGTGATGATGGGTATTCTTACGCGCGAAGGTTATGAACTGACTCCGCGCGCGGATGAAGCTGAAATACTTGTGGTTAACACTTGCAGCTTCATAGAGTCGGCGCAAAAGGAGTCTGTCGATGCGATCTTGGAGATGGCGGAGCACAAGAAATTTGGCGCGGCACGCAAGCTCATCGTCGCCGGATGCCTTGTCGAACGCTTTCGCGACGAGATACTGGAGCGGGTTCCGGAAGTCGATGCTGTCGTGGGAACCGGCGAAGTGGAGCGTATCCTTGAAGCTGTGGATGGCGATTTGCGTGTGCTGCCCGCTGCGCCGCCTGCGTTTCTCTATCACGACCTGACGCCCCGCGTCATCACGACGCCAAGGCACGCCGCTTACATCAAGATTGCCGAAGGCTGCGATCATCCCTGCACGTTTTGCATCATCCCACAACTGCGCGGAGCGTTCCGCAGCCGCCGCTTCGAATCCGTGGTGCGGGAGGCGGAAAATCTCGCCGCCGCGGGCGCGCGCGAAATCACGCTGATCGGGCAGGACACGACTTCTTACGGTGAGGACCTAGGCCTTCGCGATGGCCTGGCCAAATTGCTCGCACGGTTGGCGCAAGTCCAGGATTTGCTGTGGGTGCGCTTCCTTTACGCGTATCCGAATCGCGTGACGCAACAATTGCTGGATACGCTCGCGGCGCATCCGCGGCTTGCCAAGTACATGGACATGCCGCTGCAACACGCGAGCCGGAATGTTTTGGCGCGCATGAAGCGCGGCTCGCACGGCGATGCCTTTCTGAAACTTCTCGAACGCATCCGTGCCACGATTCCCGGCGTTTCGCTGCGCACTTCATTCATCGCCGGCTTTCCCGGCGAAACGGAAAAAGACTTCGACGAGCTTTGCGATTTTGTGCGCGCCGCCAATCTGGATTGGATGGGCGTTTTCGAGTATTCGGATGTGGACAACGCGAATAGCTATTCGCTCGATGAAAAAATTGATCCGGAAACAATTACCGATCGCCGCAACCGGCTAATGGCCATTCAAAAGAAACTCTCTCGCGAAAAGCTGCGTGCGTGGAAGGGCCGCACGGCAACCGCGCTTGTCGAAGGGCCATCGAAGGACAATCCGCTGGTGTGGGAAGCGCGCCTTGAAGGTATGGCGCCGGATATCGACGGCAAGCTCTATTTGACCGACATTGAATTGTCGACCGGCGAAACGGCTGAGACGGGCGACGTGGCGCGCGTCGAAATCATCAAAGCTGATACTTATGACCTGATCGGGCGCGTCGTCGAGATTCTGCCTCGGCCGCGGCCCATCGCCGGCGGAATCCCCAACGCGGCGTCGATGCCACGCATTCCGCCAGTGGAAAAGCTCACTCGTATCTCCACGGGCGCTCCGCTTCGCGTCCTCGGCTGAGCTATACTCACTCTTCAGGAAGTCGGCTCTGCGGCTTGCGCGACCTGTGTGTTAAAACGGGATTTCAACACAGAGCGAGCAGAGTTCACAGAGAAGCAAAAATACCGGCATGGAGATTTGGCGAGAGGCGAGTCACGAGCCGTCGAGAGTCGAATACGATGAAACATCGCTGCCCGATTTGTAAAGCGCCGACCGATTCAGAGATTAACGCGGACTTCCCTTTTTGCGGCGAGCGCTGCCGAGATCGCGATCTTGGCAACTGGGCCACCGAGAAGTACGTCGTGTCCGAACCGGTCTTCGATATGAGCGAGCTCGAACCGGGGGATGAGACGGGCGGCAAGAAAGCCGCTGAAGAAGACGAGGATTTTAAGGGGTTCCGCAAGCCCGATGACACCATCCACTGAAATTGCCGCCGCCGAAGCAGCTCCGCGAAAAAAGCCGCGGCTGGCGCTGGCTATTGCGACCGCCCTCGGGGTTGGCTACATTCCCAAGGCTCCGGGCACGTTTGGCTCGCTTGTGGGAGTTCTCACGGCCGTGCTCTCGGCGCTATTTTTCTTGCGGCCAACATCGATTCACGACTTGTTCTCGCTGCACCCTCTTACGGATGCTGTGTTTTCCGATAACCACTTTCTGGTTCCTGGCAGCGACATTCACAATTCCGTGCTGGGGTTGCCGCTGTTCTGCGCGCTCGGTCTCGTCGTATTGCTGGGTGGAATTGGGGTGTGGAGCGCTTCGCGGGCGGCGGACTTTTTGGGGATCAAAGATCCGCAGTTTGTGGTGATTGATGAAGTCGCGGGGCAGCACCTCACGCTGTTGCTGCCCTTGATTCCCGTTGCGCTGCCGCATTTGACGGAGCACCTGGACCTTTCCACATACGCGATTTTTTTCACGCTGAGTCTCGTGAACTGGAAATATCTGCTGCTCGGATTCCTGCTTTTCCGGATATTCGATATCTGGAAACCCTTTCCGGTGCGGCGACTCGAAAAACTTCCGCGCGGCTGGGGCATCATGGCGGATGACTGGATGGCAGGCATCTACGCTGCTATCCTGTTGCGAGTAGCGCTACACTTTGGGTTGCTTGGCTGGGTATGAAATTCGGCTTTGGGTCTTCGGCAGAAAAAAACGGCATTCCCCGCATTGACAGAGTCGCGCCTGCCGCAGCTATTCCCGGCGGCGAGATCGTCATTCACGGCAGCGGGTTCGCTTCGCGCGCTCACCCGCGGCCCGTGGTGCGATTTGGCGAAGTAGAAGCCGCGCTGGCGCTTGCGAGCGAACACCGGCTGATTGCGCGAGTCCCGGATGGCGCGACCGGCGGCATGGTTCGCGTCTCGAGCGCCGCGAACGAAAGTCAGCCGCATCCCGTCTCCATCGGTGTGCTGATCGCGGACAATCTGCACCCCATCGCCAATCCCGCGGTCGATGCGTATGGCAATACGTACGTCACGTTTTCGGGCAACCGCGGGCAGCGCGTGCCTGTTTCGCTTTATAAAATCACGGCGAACTACAGCGTGAAACCGTATGTCACTTCGCTTGTGAATCCCAGCGGCCTGGCGCTGGACCGCGCAGGGAATCTCTTTGCCTCTTGCCGGAACGATGGCACGATTCACCGAATTTCGCCGGATGGCCGCGCCGAGCAGTGGATTGAAGGAATGGGCGTCGCCACGGGCATCGCGTTCGACCGCAACGAAAATCTTTATGTAGGCGACCGCAGTGGAACGATTTTCAAGATCAGTCCGAGCCGAGAGATTTTTGTTTTTGCGACCATCGAGCCGTCGCTCGCCGCGTATCATCTCGCGTTTCATCCCAACGGCGATCTATACGTCACCGGGCCGACTACTTCCAGCTACGACCGCGTCTACCGCATCACGCAGGGCGGCGACGTGACTACATTTTTTCGCGGCCTCGGCCGTCCGCAGGGACTGGCGTTTGACCGCGACAGCAATCTTTATGTCGCCGCTTCCTATGGCGGGCGACGCGGCATCATTCGCATCACCCCGCAAGCGCATGCCGACGTCGTCCTCAGCGGCTCCGGCCTCGTCGGCATGGCGCTGCAACCGTCGGGCCGCGCGATCCTTGCCACCACTGGTGCCCTATTCACACTGGACTGGGACGTTCGCGGCTTGCCACTTCTCGGATAATTGACACGATGAAAGCAGAAATCATTGCAGTTGGTTCGGAGCTGCTTACGCCGGACCGCTTGGACACCAACTCGCTCTTCCTGACCGAGGAGCTGAATAAAATTGGGATCGAGGTGGTGCGAAAAACGGTTGTGGGAGACAACCGCGATTTGCTGAGCGAAGCGTTTCGCGACGCGCTGAATCGTGTGCCACTCATCATCGCATCGGGCGGACTCGGCCCCACCGAGGACGATCTTACTCGCGAAACTGTGGCTGACCTGCTCAATCGCAAACTTCGCCGCAACGACGAGATTCTTCGTTACATCGAGGGCCGCTTCCGCGCGCTGAACCGTGAAATGCCGGAAGTGAATGTGCGCCAGGCGATGGTTCCCGAGGGCGCCGAGATTCTGGAAAATCCGCGCGGCACCGCGCCCGGTTTGTGGCTGGAAGACGCCGGGCATTTCATCGTGCTGCTTCCGGGCCCGCCGCGCGAGCTGAAGCCGCTGTTTCGCGAACAGGTTCTGCCGCGGCTGGAACGCCGCGCGTCTGGCGTGCGCATGTTTCATCGCGAGATTCGCGTCACAGGGCTAGGCGAATCCCACGTCGAACAGCGCATCATGGGCATCTACAAGCGTTTTCCCGAAGTAAGCACCACCGTGCTCGCGGCTCCCGGCGAGACTCAAGTTCATCTACGCATGTGGACGGACGACGCGGAGCACGCCAAAAAACTGCTCGACGAAATCGTGAGTGGGTTTGAGATCGCTCTGACGGACCGCATTTTCAGCCAGGATGGCTCGCCCCTCGAGGATGTGATCGCAGCGGAATTGACGATGCACAATGCCACGATTTCCGCGGCGGAAAGCTGCACGGGAGGCCTGCTGGCGCAGCGCCTGACGAGCATCGCAGGCAGCTCCTCTTATTTTCTCGGCGGCGTGGTTTGCTACAGCAACGAGCTGAAGACGGCGTGGGCGGGAGTTCCGCCAGAACTCATCCAGTCCAAAGGCGCGGTCAGCGCGGAAGTCGCCGTGGCGCTCGCGGACGGCATTCGGCGCCGCGTGGGCAGCACGTTTGGAGTCGGTATCACGGGAATTGCCGGGCCAGGCGGCGGTACGGAAGAAAAACCCGTCGGAACTGTGCACATCGCGCTCGCGCATGCCGGGGGCGTCAAAGAGCGTGGCGTGCGCTTCCCTGGCGACCGCGAGTCCATCCGCTGGCAGGCTTCGCAAGCCGCGCTGGACATGGTTCGCATCCACTTTCTGTATAACGGCAAGCAGCCTCCGAAGCGAGCCTGAGCGTGCGCCTCTTCGCCGCGCTGGAGATTCCCGCCGCCGTGCGAGACAATCTGTCAGCATTCATCAAAGATACACAAAGGGACATGCGCGGTCTGTCTGATCGAAGCGCGGAGAAGCGCGTGCGCTGGGTGCGCCCGGAGAGTCTTCACGTGACGCTTAAATTCATCGGCGAAGTGGCGGAAGCCAAGCTCGACGGCATTCGCGCAGCGCTCTCAACAGTTCGCGCCGATATGCTGCTTCAGCTTCGATTCCACGGATTGGGTTTTTTCCCGAATGAAAACCGCCCCACCGTCCTCTGGACGGGCCTGGACGCCTCCACGAATCTCCAGACGCTCGCTGAAGATATCGATCGTGCGCTCGCGACGCAGGGTATTGCGAAAGAAAGGCGCGCTTTCGTACCTCACCTGACGCTGGCGCGGTTCGCCCAACCCGGGCTGACCGAAAAACTGCACACTGCCATCCAGAAGAACAGCGCGCGAGAATTCGGCTCGTTTCAGGCGCGCGAATTTCACCTCGTCGAAAGCAAATTGAAGCCTGCCGGCGCCGAGTACACTTCCATTGCAGCGTTCTCCTTCGCGAAGGAGGCTTAGCGCGGAATGGCCGAGCTGAACGCGACACTCATCTCGATTCCTGTAGCTGCTTACCTGCTTGGCTCGATTCCGTTTGGGCTTTTGTTGGGAAAACTCTTTGGAGCAGCCGACGTTCGCAAAGAAGGAAGCGGCAACATCGGAGCGACCAATGTGGCGCGCGTCGCCGGGCCGCTCGCGGGGATCCTCACGCTCTTGCTGGACGCCGCGAAAGGCGCGCTTGCCGTGCTTGTCGCGGCGCGCCTATCTGATCAGAGCTCGACTTGGATGATGATCGCAGGACTGTGCGCCCTCATCGGGCATTGCTTCCCGATCTGGCTGGGATTTCGCGGCGGTAAGGGAGTGGCCACCGCTGCGGGCGTTTTCCTGGTGTTGTGTCCGCCCGCGTTTCTTGGAGCCGCCATTCTATTTTTTCTCGTGGTACTCTACTGGCGTTTTGTGTCGCTAGGATCGATCTCCGGGGCAGCAGCCATGCCGCTGCTCATCTATTTCTTCTGGGCGCCTCATCATGCCCCGCCGTATGCAGTCACGTTCGGATCGCTCGCCGCGGCGCTGCTGATTGTCTATAAGCATGACGCGAACATCCAGCGATTAGTCCAGGGTGACGAGCCGAAGTTTTCGTTCAGCAAGAAACAGGATGCGCCATGAAGCACATCGCCATCCTTGGCGGAGGAAGCTGGGGCACCGCACTGGCGATCGTCCTTTCTCGCACGCACAAGCCGCATGAGATTTCCCTGTGGATTCGCGACGCCGCGCTTGCAGAATCCATCCGCCGCGACCGCGAAAACAAGTCCTACCTCCCGGGGCACAAACTACCGGAGACCGTGCAAGTCGCGCATGATGCAGCGGCAGTCTTGAAAAACGCCGGAGCGGTCGTGGTGGCCATTCCCGCCGCGCACGCTCGTAGCGTCTACCGGCACGTCATGCCGTACTTTGATCGCGGCACACCGATCGTCAGCGCAACGAAGGGACTCGAGCCCGCCACCCACGCGCGCATGAGTCAAGTCATTGCCCAGGTTTTCCAAGCCGTATCGCCGGAAGTGCCTCCGCGCATGGCGGTGATTTCTGGACCTTCGTTCGCCGCGGAAGCTGCTGTCGGCCAGCCAACGGCGGTTGTTCTGGCGTCGCATGACATCGCCCTTGCGAATGAACTTCAGGAAGAATTCGCCGCGCCAAACTTTCGCCTATACACCAATGAAGATGTGCTCGGCGTCGAACTCGCCGGCGCGATGAAAAATGTGATGGCGATAGCGGCGGGTGTCTGCCAGGGGTTGGGTCTCGGCTCGAATCCGCTGGCGGCGCTGATCACGCGCGGCCTCGCCGAAATGACGCGGCTTGCTGTATCCCTGGGCGCACGTCAGGAAACTCTAAGCGGTCTCGCGGGCCTCGGCGACCTCGTGCTGACGTGCACCGGCTCGCTGAGCCGCAACCGCCATGTTGGCACCGAACTTGGCAAAGGCCGCACGCTGGCTGAAATCCAGCATGGCATGAAAATGGTTGCGGAAGGCGTAGGGACTGCAGGAGCTCTATTGGCCCTAGCGCGTGACGCAGGAGGAATCGAACTCCCCATAACCGAGCAGGTTGAAGCCATCCTGCACCAGGGCAGGCCGCCCCGGGAGGCCATCCGAAACATCATGGAGCGCCCCCTCAAGCGCGAATAGGGCGCCGCGAATACACGCCATTTCAAGCCTTTTCGGGCCTGTTCCGGGGCAGGCCGGGCCCGGGGACCGCCACTAGTACCAAGGTTCCAGTTGCAGATGCGCGACGCGGGGCTATTCACCGTCCCCGCTGCCTCTTCTAATCCCCTAAAATTGAGAGGTGATATGCCGGAAGCCGTCACAACCACGTGGCAACGCCTGCGCAAGGGACGTGTGCGCATTTTGTGGCTCGTGCTGGGCGCGCTGCTCCTCGTCAGCGCCCTGCCTATTGGGCTTTATCACCGCCAGGTGCTTCAGCTTAGCCAGGACAAGCTTGGCGACAATGAGCGCGTCCAGCAATCCGATTTAACGCGGTCGCTGGCCCAGGAAATCCAGCTCTTCGAGTTCAATCAAACGCAACAGCTCTTCAGCGAGCGGCAAATTCTGACCCTCACCGGGCTGATCGACAATGTCGAAGACCCCGCCGCCGAGCCCAAGGTCACCCACCTGCTCGAAGACTTTGTCGAGAGCAATCACGACACGTTTCTTTATCTGACCGCGGTCGACAAGAACGGCAAAGGCACCAGCGCCTCCCAGGGTAATTTCCGCGCCGAGCAGGATCCGTTCGTGGCCAAAGCTCTCCTTCGCGCGTTTCAGAACTGCATGCAATCCGAAGAGCTGCACATCGTTAAGTTTCGCAGCGATCCTCTTGCACTTGCGCCGAGCAACCAGCCGGCTTTTGTGCTGGCCGTCCCGCTGAAGGATTTGACTGGCAACTTCACCGGCATGCTTGCTGCGGTCGTTTCCCTCGAGCCAATCTCGCACCGTTTGAGGGACGCCAGCGTGCGCGGCCGCAGAGTGTTCGTCGTGGATCACTCCGGCCACATCGTCGCGCATCCCGACACGAAAAACTTCGTGCCTGGCGCGGAAGCCAGCGGAAAACTCGTCGACCAGATTCACGCTCTGCCTCCCGATCTCCGCACCACAGAGAACATTCGATTTGCGGAAAAGGGCACGAAACGTCCGGTCGAAATGATTGGAACCTACAGCACTCTCCCGGAGATCAATTGGGCGGTGGTGGTCGAACGCAGCCTGGACGACGCTCGCGCCGACGCTGGCGTTACGGAATTAAACCGCCAGGCTCTTGCCTTCGTCACCGTGGTCGTCCTCGTGGCTATCCTTTTCGGTTACTTTTTTGCCGTGGGCATCAGCGGGCCGATTCGCGGCCTTGCGGCGTCCACGCGCGCTATCAGCCGCGGCGAATTCCACCAGCGCTCGCCAGTGCGTGGAGCCTCAGAAATCAGCGAACTGGCCGAAAATTTCAACAAAATGGCCAGCGATATCGAGGAGTACATCGAGAAGCTGAAGGAAGCGGCGGAAGAAAACCGCGAGCTGTTTATCGGCTCGATTCGCATGCTCGCCGCGGCCATCGACGAAAAGGATCCATACACGCGCGGTCACTCGGGCCGCGTAGCGAAATACTCGACGCTGATCGGGCGGGAACTTGGCCTTTCGCCTGAAGAACTGGACAAGTTGCGTGTGGCCGCGCTGCTTCATGACGTCGGCAAAATCGGCGTCGAGGACCGTGTGCTGAAAAAACCGGGCGCACTAACGCCCGAAGAATTCGATTTGATGAAGCAGCATACCGTGAAAGGTGCCAACATCATGCGCCCGGTTTCGCAATTGAAAGAAATGCTGCCGGGTATCGAGCTGCACCACGAACACATAGATGGGCGAGGTTACCCATACGGCTTGCAAGGCCAGCAGATCCCGTTGATGGCGCGCATCATCGGCGTGGCGGACACGCTCGACGCCATGACCACGAATCGTCCGTACCAGTCGGCGATGGATATCGAGTTCGCGCTGAACCGCATCAAGTCTCTCACTGGCTCGAAGTTTGACACCGTCGTCGTCAACGCCCTCGAAGCCTCGATCAATTCCGGAAAGCTCCGGCTCAGCGCCGTCGAAGTTACCGTTTAATCTTGTCTGACATCCTTCCGCTTGCTGTGAATGGGCCCTCCGTTACCGTGGCGCCCTCGCATCGGACGCTTCTGTTACAATTTTAGGTTGCGCGGATTGCCACGAGCTCAACCGCATGATTTCTCTCTTTGGAAAACCGGAAAAAGTCGAGCCGTCGTTGCTCGAACGGCTGAAGGCCTCGGTCAGTAAGACGAAGGCGGCGCTTTCTGAGTCGGTCGAAAACATTTTTCTTGGCGAGCGAAAGATTGACCCCGCGCTGCTCAAGAAGCTTGAAACTGCTCTGCTCGCCGCAGACCTGGGTGTGAAGCCGACGCGCGAAATCCTGGATGCCGTACGCGAAAAGCTGGATCGCAATGCGCTCTCCGACGCCAGCCAGCTCAAGCGCGAGATCAAGTCTCACATCGTTCGCATTCTGACTATGAGCGACGGCCAGGCCCTCGGGAACACAGCCACCACGCCAGCGCCCACCAAAAACCTGGCAACCTCGCCCAACGGCTCCGGCCCGCGCGTGATCTTTATCGTTGGCGTAAACGGCGCCGGAAAAACCACCAGCATTGGCAAGCTTGCGAATCGCCTGCGTCAGGAAGGCCTCAGCGTTGTGCTCTGCGCTGCGGATACGTTCCGCGCCGCCGCCGTCGAGCAGCTCGAAATCTGGGCGCAACGCAACGGCATCGATGTAATCAAACAAAAGTCCGGCGCCGATCCCGCCGCCGTCGTTTTCGATGCGGTCACGGCAGCCAAGGCACGCGGGGCGGACGCCGTCATTGTGGACACCGCCGGCCGCCTTCACACCAAGTCCAATCTCATGGCCGAACTGGAAAAAATGAAACGCACCGCGGCGAAAGTCATTCCCGGAGCGCCGCACGATGTATTGCTCGTGCTCGACGCGACCACCGGCCAGAACGGCCTGGCTCAGGCTCGCGAATTTACTTCCACGGTAAAAGTCACGGGCATCATTCTCACGAAACTGGACGGCACCGCCAAAGGCGGTATCGTTGTCGCGATCGCGCGCGAACTCGGATTGCCCATCCGTTTTGTCGGCACTGGCGAACAGATCAACGACATGGTGCCCTTCGACGCGGAAACCTACGCGAACTCCCTTTTTGATTAACCCTCTTAACCAAGCCATGGACGCTCACGCCACTCGCTTCATGGAACACGCTTTGGAGTTGGCGCGCAAAGGCACCGGCCTCGCGAGTCCCAACCCCATGGTCGGCTGCATCCTTGTCCGCGAAGGGCAAATCGTGGGCCAGGGATTTCACTTGTATGAATGGCGCGATCACGCGGAAATCGTCGCGCTGAAATCCGCGGGCGAAAAAGCCCGGGGCGCGACGATGTACGTCACTCTGGAACCGTGCAATCACACGGGCCGCACGGGCCCTTGCACGGAAGCCATCATCGCAGCGGGCATCCAACGCGTCGTTGCCGCGATGGAAGACCCCAATCCCGACAATTCCGGTCGCGGATTCGATCGCTTGCGCGCGGCAGGCATCGAAGTCTTCACTGGCGCGTGTGAAGAGGAAGCTCGCGATCTAAACGAAGCCTTCGCTTGCTGGATTCGCACGAAGAAACCGTTTGTCACGCTGAAATCCGCTCTGACGCTTGATGGCCAGCTTGCTCTACCCGGAAAACTCAGAAAGTCTCGGAAGCAGACGCATCCGGCGAAACGCACAAATTGGATCAGTTCGGAAGAATCTCGCGCGGAAGTTCATCGCATGCGCCACGCATCGGATGCGCTTCTCACGGGCATTGGCACTCTACAAAGCGATGACCCGTTTCTGACGGATCGCAGTGGCCTTCCGCGAAGACGGCGGCTCTTGCGCGTAGTTCTCGACAGCAACCTTTCCCTACCGCTGAAATCGCGGCTCGTCCGCACAGCGGATGACGACCTGCTCGTTTTCACAAACGAAGCCGCTCATTCACGGAAAGCACGAGCCCTACAAAAGGCGGGCGTAGAGGTAGTGCGTACACGCTCGCGCGATGGCCGAATCGATCTGGACGCAGTGCTCACCGAGCTAGGCCGCCGCGAAATACTCAGCGTCCTTCTCGAAGCTGGCCCGACACTCAATGGTGCGGCTCTCCTCGCCGGAATCGTGCACAAACTTTGTCTATATTATGCGCCCAGGATTTCCGGCGAATCGCGCGTGCCTTTCGCCATTGCGCCGAATCTGAATCTCCCGCCGCTTCAAAAAGTTCGCACGCAAGTCTTCGGCCCAGACATCGCCCTCGAAGGATACCTCCAGGACGCATACCGCTAAGTCTGGAGTGCGGCAGCCTTACTGCCGCTTTTGCGACGTCACTTCAGCGTCGGCCCCGAACGCGGGAGCCCGGCTCCCGCACTCCATACCGCTGTATCACTCGCTCGCGCGCAGCACGGCCGCGCCTTCGATCGCATCATTTTTCAACGCATTTAACGCCCGGTTGGCTTCGCTCAACGGATAGACCTGCGTGTGCATGCGAATCGGAATCTCCGCCGCGATGCGCAGAAAATCCTCGCCATCCTTCCGCGTATTATTCGCCACGCTGCGAATCATTCTCTCTTGATAAAGCAAATCGTAACTAAACGACGGAATCGGGCTCATGTGAATTCCACCGAGCACGAGGACGCCTCCTTTGCGCAACGCGGCAAGCGCCGCGGGCACAATTTCTCCAGCGGGGGCAAACACAATCGCGGCATCAAGCTTTTCCGGCGGCGCATCGAGCGTTCCGCCGGCCCAGGCCGCACCTAGCTCGAGGGCCAGTTTCTGGTGGCGCGCATCCCGCGTCGACGCGTACACCGTCGCGTTCCAATACCGCGCCACCTGAATCGCCACGTGCGCCGCGGCGCCAAACCCATAAAATCCCAGCCGGCCGCCGGACTTGATTCCCGAAAGCCGCAAACAGCGGAATCCAATAATCCCCGCACAGAGCAACGGCGCGGCCTGCTCGTCATGGAATCCATTGGGAATCGCATAAACAAACTCCTCCGGCGCGACGACGTACTCGGCGTAGCCGCCGTCCACGCTATACCCGGTAAAAGTCGGGTTATCGCAAAGATTTTCCTCGCTGCGGCGACAATACTCGCACACGCCATCTGTGTGATGCAGCCAAGCGACTCCCACACGGGCGCCAATGGCGTAACGGCTCGCGACTTCTCCTTGTTTCTCGATGACGCCGACGACTTGATGTCCCGGTATGACCGGCGACTTTCGCGGCGGCAATTCGCCTTCAATCACGTGCAAATCCGTGCGGCACACGCCGCAAGCGTGCACGCGTACCAACACCTCGCCCTTCTTGGGATTCGGTATCGGCACGTCCTTAAACTGGAGCGGATTTGTTTCGATACGCGCGGGAGCGTTAAGCAGGCAGGCCTTCATGGCGCGACCTCGATGGCTTTGCGTTAAGCGTTCAGCTTCAGTCTAGTGCTTTCGGCCCTCGGAGCGAAATGCTGTACACTCGGAACGATAAGCTCATTAACCTAGCGGTGTAAGGGAAATTAGCGAACTGTGTTTACTGGGATCATCGAACATATCGGCACGATCGAGGCTCTCGATCTCAAGCCCGGAGGCGGACGCGTCACCATCCAAGCTCCTACCGTGGCGTCCGCGCTTGCCGTATCCAACAGCATCGCCGTTAACGGGTGCTGCTTGACGATTGTCACTCTCGGCAAAAAACAGTTCTCCGCTGATCTGTCCGGCGAAACCATTCAACAAACTTCGTTCGCCGCAAAAAACGGCGCCCTGAAAATAGGCTCTCAGGTGAATCTCGAGCAGCCTCTCACGGCCGGAAAAGAATTTGGTGGCCACTTCGTTCTCGGACACGTCGACGGCAACGGCCGTGTGACGCACCTCCACCCGGAAGCAGAGGAAAGCAACAACTGGTGGTTCGGCGTGGAAGTCCCCGAGGATTTCGGGCGCTACGTCGTTCCGAAAGGCTCTATCACCATCGACGGCATCAGTCTCACGGTCGCGCGATGGAATAAAAGCACGCGCGTAGCCGAAGTCGCCGTGATTCCCTACACCTACGAGCACACCAATCTTCGATTCCGCAAACCCGGCGACGCCGTAAATTTGGAAGGCGACGTCCTCGGAAAATATGTCGAGCGCTATCTCGAAGCCCGCAAAGGATCACCCGCGCCGGCCCTCACGCTCGCCCGTCTCATCGAAGAAGGTTTTTAACATGCCTACCCTTACGGGCGTGCTCGAAACATCTCTTTACGTGGACGACCTCGATCGTGCGTCTCGCTTTTATGAACAGGTGTTTGCCCTCCCAAAAATGTTCGCCGATGACCGACTGCGCGCCTACAACGTAGCCAACAAAAGCGTTTTGCTGCTTTTTAAGCGTGGAGCATCGAACGGCGTCACGCAATTACCGTTTGGCACTCTCGGCCCGCACGATGGCCATGGTCCGCTCCACCTCGCGTTTTCCATTGCCGGGGACGAACTCACCGCGTGGGAAGAGCGTCTGTCTTTGCATAAGATTGAAATCGAAAACCGCATTCACTGGCCAAGCGGCGGCACCAGCCTGTACTTCCGCGACCCGGACAATCATCTCGTCGAGCTAGCCACCCCAGGAATCTGGCCGATCTTTTGAAATTTGTTTTGGACTTGCCCGGGTATTCAATCGCCAGCGATAGCTTCGCGCGCCTTGGCGCGCACGCCGCGGTAATACAGCACCAATCCAAGTGCCACTGCGATCACCGTGCCGCTGACCAATTTCACGCTAAACACAATTTTGTTCGCCGATTCTCCGGGTGGCACGAATGACAACGCGATTCCACCAAGTGTGATAAGAAATCCGAACCCTCCAGCGATCCACACGCCGATTCTCCCGCCAGGGATCAGTACGGCATGCTCGCTCGCTCCGCGGTCCTTGCGTCCGGCAAGTTTAATTGCCGCCGCATACATATAAAGAAACGGAATGAAGTACAGAATAGTCGCGGCATCCACCAGGATTTGGTAAGCGCCGCTGGTCGTCTCATTAATATTGCTCACCAGCAGCAACGCCAGCGAAATGCCAGCTTGCACGAGTATCGCAACATAGGGCGTTTTCCACTTGGGATGAAGCTTTCCAAACGCGGCGGGCAAATAACGATCAACCCCCACTATGAATGGCACGCGCGAGAGCCCTGCCACGGTCGTTCCCACGCCGCCGGCATTGCCAAACGTTACGAGAAATGCTGCAATCATTCCCACCAACCCAACTTTCAAGGCTTCCGACCCGATCGCGAGCGCCTGGTACACTCCGGACTTCGCATCCACCCGCGCAGCCTGCATGATCGCCAGAACCGCAAACGTTCCCGCAATGTAAATGACCGCTATCAAAATACCCGATCCCCAGATCGCGCGCGCCAGCGTGCGCTGCGCGTCGCGGATCTCGTCGCTCATCGCGGAAACAAGTTCGAGGCCGGCAAATGCAAAAAGTATTTGCGGCCAAAAATTGACCGTTTCCCAATTCCACCGCGGCATCATGTTCGCCCAGGTGAAATGCGTCGCAGAACCGTAGCGCAGCCAAATCACGCCGCCTGTCGCCACGAGGAGCAGCAAGGGAACGTACGTCATTACTCCGCCGGCGTTTTGCAGCCATTTCCCGACGTTCAGTCCCACGATGTTCATACCCACGGCAACCAACAACAAAAGAAGCGAACCGCCCAGCAAGAAAGGACGGCTCTGCGCGAGATGCCCCCAGGAGCTGCCGCCGATGTATGCACCCATCGCCGCGCTGGCCAACAGCAAACCAGGAAAATAAAAAAAAGAATAAATCCAATATGTCCAACCGGCGACGAACCCGTGAAAATCGCCGAAAGCCTCCTTCGACCAAACATATAGCCCGCCTTCATGAGGAAACCGCGTGGATAGCTCGGTAATCACAAACGCTGTAGGCACAAAAAAGAAAACTGCCGCAAGCACCCATAAGCTGATCGACGACGAGCCGTTGTGCGCGGCTGCCGCAATCCAACGAGGCCCCAGGACCGTGGCAATGTTGAAGAGCAGCACGTCCCAAAAACCCATGGCCTTGCGTAATTGCTTGATTGGATCAGGCTGCGTGCTGGTTGTCTGGGTCACGCGGTAGTCCTCCTGATTGCCGCCTCACGCATACAAGCCCTTGTAGTATCGATACCATTCACTCTGAAAAGTTTCGCGGGGATCGTACTGCTTTTTAAGATTCAAAAAATCCTGGAATTGTGGATACGCGGAAGCAAGCTCGTCTCGCGTGGCGAAATGGTTGTACGTGAGGTAAAAGCTTCCGCCGCGTTTGCTGGCCGCGCGAATCAACTGGCGGCAAACTTCGCCGGTTTTTCGGAGGGCTTGCGTGTCGCCGGATGTATGCGGAGAAAATATCACGCATGCGTAGCGCTTCTTTGCCCATGCAAGGAAAGAGTCCTTGTCCTGCTCGATGAAGCGAACCGTTCCGTAAATCAACGGCATTCCGGTTGTCAGAAGAATTCGCCGCGCCTCTTCGAACAAGGGGATCAGCTCGGTGCGCGGGACGTATACCTCGAGAATCAAGTCTGCTCCCACGAAATCCGCACCAAGGCGCTTTTCTATTTCAGCGTGATAGCCAGAGGGATAGGTACTGAGCTGATGCAGATCCGACCATTCCACATTGCCGTCCTTGGATAGCTCCAGCTTCGCGTACCGCCTGTATACAGATCCGCGATCGCGATGCGCAATCTCAAGGAGCGCCGTGAGCAATTTCGCGTCGATATCTGTGCGTTCGGCGCCCAGCGGCGCTTCCGGAGAAACATTTTCATAGGTAGTCAAAATTCCCGTGCGCAAGAAGTCTTGCGAAGTCTCGTCAATGGAATACTGGAAATAGCCGTAAGGAGCGCCTGCAGCTGTTCGTCCCTCAATTAATGAAACGAGTTCCGCCGTCGTGCGCGTTTCAACATGCCTTCGGACTTTGCGCCGGGGAACAAGCCGCAGTCCAACCGCCGTGATGATTCCAAAGAGCCCATAGCCGCCGAAGGCAAGCGAAAAGAGTTCCGCATTTTCTCTCCGGCTGCATTTTTTCACGGCGCCATCCGCTGTGACAATTTCAATCCATTCCACATCACCGACAATAGGCGGCGAACCAAGCGCGTGTCCGTGCGCATTGGCAGAAAGCGCGCCGCCGAGACTCATCCGGTCCGCGCCGCCTTGTTTCTGACGAATTCCCCAACTCACACTTTCTTTTTGCAAGGAAGAGTAGCCCTGGATGAGTTCCGGCCACTCGATGCCCGCCTCAACATGCAGCACACCGGTCTTGGAGTCTAAGCCGATGACGCGATTCATCGCGCGCATATCCAGAAGCACGGAATCCGTCGCGAACTGCTGCCCTCCGGTGGCGTGCCGGCTGCCCGAAACAGAAATCACGCGGCCATGTTTGGTGCAGTCTTTAACTAGGCTTCGAATTTCGGCGACCGAAGTTGGACGGGAGACGCTCGCAACCCACGTCGGATTCAGCCCGGTATGCACATCGTTGACGAGAACACCTTTCTGCACGGGAAAGGCGGGGCCTGAAGCCAGCAGCGGTGCGGCGGCTATTCCCTTCAGAAAATACCGGCGCTTCATCTTCGCGCCGCCTCGCTCACAGAGTCACGTCCAGCGCGGGAATCAGAGCATCCTGCATGCGGAAATTATGGAGGAACGGATCTTTCGAGTTTTCGAAATCGTCCCAAGGCCCAAAAAATGCCACGCGGCCTTCTTGCAAGAAAACCACGGTGTCGGCGAGCTTCTTGGCCAGATGCGTATCGTGCGTCACCACAATCGACGTGCGGTGAAACGCATCCTTGAGGCGCAGAATCAGGTCGCCCATGTGCGCCGCCATGATGGGGTCCACCATGGTCGTCGGCTCGTCAAACAAAATCGCGTCGGGATTTTGCGCGAATGCGCGCGCCATGGCCACCGCGCGCCTCATCCCCGTCGATAATTCTCCCGGCAGTTTATCGAGCACCTCTTCGACTTCCAACATCTTCGCTAATTTAGCCACGTAAGCGTCGACATCTTCACCCTCGAGCCCCGGCTGTTTCTCGAGCGGAAAAGCAATGTTCTCAGCAACAGTAAGCGAATCGAACAGCGCGCCCGATTGAAACACCATCGTCACCTTTCGCCGCACCTCTTCGAATTGCTGTTCGCTGAAATCCGTCACGTCTTCGCCATCCACAAAAATGCGCCCCGAATCCGCTTTCATAAATCCCATGATGTGCTTCAGCGAAACGGATTTGCCCACGCCGCTGCGCCCCATGATCACGCACGTCTCGCCGCGCTTCACCGTGAAGCTGACGTTTCTCAGCACGTGGTTGTCGTCGAAGGATTTGCAAACATCGCGAAACTCAAAAAACTTTTCCGCCTGCGGTTCAGCGCCGCCAATCTTGGCGTCCGCCGCGGCCAGCGACCCTCGCGCTCCGCCCGTCTCCATCGCCGCGACACCGCGGCTAATATCCTTTTCGTCCGTCATTCCCTCGTCCGTTAAGCATGTTCCGCTTCCATAATCCGGCGCGCTTCTTCGTAATCCGCCGCTGTATTCATGTTCCAGAACAGCCGCCCTGCGCTATCAAATCGTTTCCAGTCCCGCTCGTCAAGAACTTCCGCTCGCAGTAGTGAGATCCCTTGCGTCACTTTGCGAACGCCTCGTCCGAATGCGGCTTGCAACGTCTCCACCGCATCCGTTCGCCAGCACGCGCAAAGCGGCTCTGGCCCATGCGCGGAGTGCGCAAGGACCACCTGAGCGGCGCTCTGCTTCGCGCGCTGCGCAAGAAAGTTCATCCAGTCCGCGGTTAAAAACGGCATGTCGCAGCTCACGATCATGTTCCATTCGCATACCGACTCCTGATCCCGGGTATGCAACAGCGCCGTCACGATTCCGCCGAGCGGACCTTCGCCGGGCCACTGATCCGCGACCACACCGACCGAAGATCCCGCATATCTTTCCGGCGGTCCAACAATCGTCGCGCCGTCAGTAGCGGCCAGAAGCAAGCCAATCATGCGGGCAAGCAATGGGGTTCCACCGACAGTGACAAGCGCCTTGTCGCGCCCAAAGCGCGTGCTCCCGCCTCCCGCCAAGACGTAAGCTGCAATTTTGGCAGCGTTTGCGCCGCCTCGGTCAACACCCATGAGTCACTCTCTTCTCCGTGCCCTTTGCGCTCTCTGCGACCTCTTTGTAAATTCCTATTCTTCTTCGATCGGTTCCCGCCCCGGCCGCCGAATCCCCAATTCGCGCAGCTTCTCCTGCAAACTCTGCCTGTGCAACCCAATCGTCGCCGCCGTCCGGGAAACATTCCACTGATGATCCCCCAACTGCTTCGTCAAATACGCCACTTCAAACTTCCGCTTGGCCTCGCGAAAATCTTTTTCGCTAAATCCATTCTCGCTAGCGCCATCAGAATTTCTGTGAGGCGCCGCTTCCCCACTCGCCACCTCCTGCGGCAAATCCTCAACGCCAATCTCTTCTCCTCGGCACAACACCAAACTGCGCTCCAGTGCATTCTTCAATTCGCGCACGTTCCCCGGCCAGTCATACCGCTCGATCGTCGCTAGCGCCTCCCTCGTCAGCCGTGCTGTGCGTCCGAGGCGCGTTCCGTGCATCTGCAAAAACGCCTCCGCCAACACCGGAATATCCGCCTTGTGCGCGCGCAAGGGCGGCAATTCGATCGTCACTACACGCAACCTATAAAACAAATCCTCGCGAAATTTCCCCGCCCGGATTTCCGCTCCAAGATTCCGATGCGTAGCGCTAATCACTCGCACGTCCACGGGGATCGGCTGCGTCCCGCCGAGTCTCTCAATGGTCCGATTCTCTAAAGCGCGCAGCACTTTCGCCTGCGTCACAGGATTCATGTCGCCGATTTCGTCCAAAAACAACGTCCCGCCCGATGCCAGCTCGAACTTCCCCTTCTTCTGTTGCGCCGCTCCCGTAAAGGCCCCGCGCTCGTACCCAAACAATTCCGACTCAATCAAAGTCTCCGGCAAAGCCGCGCAATTCACCGCCACATAAGCCTTCCCCGCGCGCGGCGACCGCGCGTGAATTTCCTGCGCCATCAGATCTTTTCCGGTTCCGCTTTCGCCGAGAATCAGCACCGTCGAATCCGCCGGCGCCACGCGATCCGCCATCTCAAATGCGCGCCGCATTTCTGCCGTACGTCCGATCATCTGCCCGAACTGCCCTTCCGTAGCCATCCTTCGCCGCAGCGAGTCATTTTCTTTTTCGAGGGTGGCCAGCTTCAATAAGTTCGCCACGCGCTGCCGCAGCTCTTCCAATTCGAATCCCTTCACCAAATAATCCGCCGCGCCAAGCTGCAAAGCCTCCACCGCAGTCTTCGCCGTGTCTAGCGCCGAGACCATCAGCACCGGCAATTCGCTTCCTTGTTCGCGCAGCCACCGCAAAAATTCCAGCCCGCTCTGCCCCGGCAGCACGACATCGAGCAGCACAAGGTCAGGCTGTTCGGTGTTCAACACCGCCCGCGCCGCTTCCGCCGAATCCGCCTCTGCGATCCGGTACTTCGCCTCCAGTGCCCGCCGCAATCCATAACGCGCCGCTGGTTCATCATCCACAATCAATATCGTCTTCATCTCAACTCTCCGTGCACTCTGTGACCTCTGTGTTAAGAAAAGCCCGAGTCCATCGCGCGACTCTGCTCTCTCGCAGACCTGTTCCTTAGTTCTGTTTTCCGCTCCGATCGGTAATTGGCAGGTTCACCGTGAAGCGCGTCCCGTGGCCATCTTTCAAGGGACTCTCCCAATCCAATTTTCCGCCAAACTCCGCAACTCGCCGCGCCACGATCGCCAAACCAAGTCCCGTCCCCTGCGTCTTCGTCGTAAAAAATGGCTGCAGAATTCTCTCCCGCGCACTTTCCGGTACGCCGGGCCCGTCATCTTCCACGGCAAACAAAAATCCGTCGCCATTCGCGCTCCCGCTCACCCTCACGTGACCACCGCGCGCCGTCGCTTCCAATGCATTCACCACCAGATTCGACAGAATCTCGCTCACCGCCTCCGGACTCGCCGCCAACTGGAGTCCGCCCTCCGCAACTTCAACCCGTAGCGCGACGCCACGCCGCTCGGCTTCATGCCGCAGAAGTCCGCTAACTTCTTGCGCTACGATGTGTGCATCGCAACTCGCCGCGACAACGCCACCGCGCACCGCCGGCCGGCTGAACTGCAGCAATTGATTCAGCTTCGACGACAATCGCCCAATCTCCTCAAGCACCATCTTCGTTTCTCCGCGAATCGATTCGGGCAATTCCGCGCTCTCCAGCTGCACCTGCAAAATCGTCTTGATCGACCCCAACGGATTTTTCAGGTTGTGCGAGATGCTAGCCGCCATCTGCCCCAGCACCGCCAGCCGCTCCCTCTCCGCCAATTCCCGCTCCAATTGCAATTTCTCCTCAATCAGCCGGCACAAATCCAAAGCCCCCGGCAGCTGCTCGCACAAAAACTCCAGCGCCGCCGCTGTCTCGCCCGACAACATCGCCCCATGAGCCTTCACGCGCAGTGTCCCTAGTGAGCGACCGGATTGCCGAATGGCGAAAGCCTCTTCGGATGCCTTCGGTTCTGGATCGAGCTCCGCAGCGTCGCCGAGAGTGAGTTTCACCTCCGCCAGCTGCAGCTCCTCGCCGATCCACTTCTCAATAAACGCTGTTAACTTTCCCAGATGGCCAAGCCGAGCGACCTCCTGAATCGGCGCCATCATCCGTTGCGCATGGTCCATCTCCGTTTGCGCGGTCCGCCGCAAGATTCCTCGCATCAATCGCTGTAGCGGTTCGAAGAACACCACAGGAAGGAAAAGCAAAATGGCAGCCGTTGCCTCCGGCGGTAAATATGGCTCCATCCACAAACTGGCGCGACGAATCAGACTCAGATAAAGCAATGCGATAAAGGTCGCGAATACCGCGTAGATAAGATTCCTCTGCCGCCCAATCTGCAGAAAATTGAACTTGTGTACCTTGCGAATTAAACCGACAAACGGCGCTAACACCAGGACGGCCACGAACAACTCGAATGGGGCCATCCCATCAGCTACCGACGGGTACTCCCAAACAATTGCGTGAATCGACAGAATCACAAGGGCTAGGGTCAGAAAATTGAGCTTCAAGTTCCGATGGAAAGACCTTTGCTCTCTGTCCGGCGCAATTTCGGCGAATCTTCCTTGCCAATGCATGGACATCAAGATGGCGCCCACGAGCCATAACTGAAAAGGCCGTCCCAGCGCGTTCGCAGGCAAAGCAAAGTCGTAGTTCAACCGAGGTTTGAGCGCCCAGTAAAGCCACGGAGAAAACAGAATCGCTGGCAGGTATGCCCCGACAACCCAGAAGTTCTTTCTTATGCCCGGAACGACTAGCCCACGAACCTGCGCATATTCCGCGTGTAGATGCACCAGGAGCGACGGCAAAAACCACAATCCAATACAAACAAAAATCCAAGAAAAATGTAGAAGTGGTTCGCGAGCGGAAGCGTGAAAAGAAAGTGGTACGGTTCTTTCCGAATAGTAGAGCCAGGTATTAAGGGCAAGCAGCGAAGCGCCGAAGTGGAAAACAAGAGCAAGGCATAGGAAAAAAAGGACTCGCTCAAAATTGCGCTGCCGCCGGTGACCAAGAATCACGACTATCCAAAAAAACGGCAAGAGCGTCCCTGCCGTCAGCACAATTAGCAGCAAGTAGATGAAAGAGTATTGCAATGCTCGTCCCCGTCGCGATTCTATCTCCGGATAGGCAGCACGGCAATCGCCAAGTGTCGTATTTTTCTTGCACCAGCTAAGTATCTATAAACAAGAGGTTTACAAAGACATAAAATCCACTTGCGCCCCACCCATCTGTCCGCTAAATCCTTGACATGCAGCCCTTTTCTGCTATATTAGCAGTCGGCTGCGAGGAGTGCTAATTCCCCTTCCGTACTCCCAGTCTCTGTTCAAACCTTAAGATCACCTATGGAGGTTCTTCCAAGATGGCAGTGAATCTGACCCCGCTCCACGACCGCGTAATCGTGAAGCGCATTGAAGAGAAGGAAACTGTCAAGGGAGGCATCATCATCCCTGACTCCGCAAAAGAAAAGCCCATGGAGGGTGAAATCATCGCCGTTGGCGCTGGCAAGCGCGAAAAGGGCGAATTGATCCCTCTCGACGTGAAACCAGGCGACCGCGTTCTGTTCGGCAAGTACAGCGGCACGGAAATCAAACTCGACGACGAAGAGTTCCTTATCCTTCGCGAAGAAGAGATCCTCGCCAAGATAAGCGGCGCAGCTAAAGCCGCAAAGAAGTAGTTCCAGTTCCGCCCTGTAAGAGCCGGGCTCGCCCGGCGAGCAACACTCTGTAGGGGCGGGGCTTGCCCCGCCCGTCGATGGCATTAGGTAATTGGTTGAAAATTTCGCAGTTCGCAAAAAGCTGATCAGGAGGAAATACCAGTATGGCGAAGCAGATTGTAACAGGTGAGAATTCCCGCCAAGCGATTCTGCGTGGCGTGAACGTCCTCGCCGACGCAGTGAAGATCACCCTCGGCCCCAAGGGCCGCAATGCGGTGATCGAAAAGAAGTTCGGCGCGCCGATCATCACTAAGGACGGCGTCACCGTGGCCAAGGAAATCGAGCTGCAGGATCCTCTCGAGAACATGGGCGCGCAAATGGTTCGTGAAGTCGCCTCCAAGACGTCCGACGTCGCTGGCGACGGCACCACCACCGCAACCGTGCTCGCGCAGGCTATCTTCCGCGAGGGCGTCAAGACTGTCGCCGCAGGCGCCAGCCCGACCGCTCTCAAGCGCGGCATTGAACGCGCCGTCGAAGTGGCCGTCGAAGAGATCAAGAAGCTCCACAAGGACGTCAAGGGCGACATGATCGCTCAGGTTGGCACCATTTCCGCCAACAACGACAAGCAAATCGGCGGCATCATCGCCGAAGCCATGAAGAAGGTCGGCAAGGATGGCGTCATCACCGTCGAGGAATCCCGCACGATGGAAACCACCCTGGAAGTGGTCGAAGGTATGCAGTTTGACCGCGGCTACCTCTCGCCCTACTTCATCACCGACCCCGAGCGCATGGAATGCGTCCTCGAAGACGTCCGCATCCTCATCCACGAAAAGAAAATCAGCTCGATGAAGGACCTGCTCCCGTTGCTCGAGCAGACCGCCAAGATGGGCAAGCCCCTCTTGATCGTCGCTGAGGACATCGAAGGCGAAGCGCTGGCGACCCTGGTCGTCAACAAGCTCCGCGGCACGCTGCAGTGCGCCGCCGTCAAGGCCCCTGGCTTTGGCGACCGCCGCAAAGCGATGCTCGAAGACATCGCCACGCTCACCGGCGGCAAGGCCATCACCGAAGACCTTGGCATCAAGCTCGAAAACGTGAAGCTCGAGGACCTCGGCCGCGCCAAGAAAGTCGTCATCGACAAGGACAACACCACGATCATCGAAGGTGCCGGCAAGTCCGCGGACATCGAAGGCCGTGTGAAGCAAATCCGCTCCCAGGTCGAAAACACCACCAGCGACTACGACAAGGAAAAGCTCCAGGAGCGCCTTGCCAAGCTCGTTGGCGGCGTTGCCGTCATCAAGGTCGGCGCGGCCACCGAGACCGAACTGAAAGAAAAGAAGGCGCGTGTCGAGGACGCCATGCACGCCACTCGCGCAGCTGTCGAGGAAGGTATCGTTCCCGGCGGCGGCACGGCGCTGCTCCGTTGCATCGCGGCCATCGAGAAGCTCAAGCTCCATGATGACGAAGCAGTCGGCGTCGGCATCGTGAAGCGCGCCCTCGAAGAGCCCACCCGCCAGATCGCGCACAACGCCGGACATGAAGGCGCTGTCGTGATCGGCAAAATCCGCGAATCGAAGGACGAGAACTTCGGCTTCAACGCGGACACCGGTGAGTTCGGCGACATGGTCAAGATGGGTGTCATCGACCCAGCCAAGGTCACCCGCCTTGCTCTTCAGAACGCGGCCTCGATCGCGGGCCTCATGCTCACGACCGAAGCCCTCGTCGCTGAAATCAAGGAAGAAAAGGCTGCAGCTGCTGGCGGCGCAGGAGCCCCCGGCGCAGGCGGCATGGGCGGCATGTACTAAATCCAGGTAGCACAGGCACTCCTGCCTGTGCTCCGGGCGGCTTTACCAGCTCGCCCAATACCTCAATCCAAAGGGCGTCCCCGGTGCAAACCAGGACGCCCTTTTGCTTTGATTGCTTGACACCTCCACTATGATTCCGGAGCCGCTGTTTAGGTGATTGATCATCAACTGGCGGGAGGCTGAAATGCGCATTCGCAAGCAGGTATTTGAATTGACGGTCGAAGACTTCGATCAACATCCCGTCTGGGAATTTGCATTGGACGAAGAAGGCGAAGAAGGGCAGGACGAAGCTACGGTGCGGCCCCAAACTGTTGCTGGACCAGTGGACCCAGCTGACGGCATGGTCGTCGTAAAGGCTCGCTTCACGCTGGCCGACGGGACATCCATGGCAGGCTATGTCACCCCTCCAAGCCCATATTCTGGCGGTCTAGGCACAATCCAGCCTCAGATAATCACTCAACAGGGTCAGGTCCCCTTCTGGTGCGGCGCTTTCAAGCCGACAAGCGAGGAGCTCGTTCAAAACTACGGTCGACTTGGACGGTCAGCCGAACGGGTTTTCCCTTTGCGTTTCACGAGCGAAGTTGAAATTGTAGGCGGACCGGTGATGGGCGTCTTGAATGGTTTCCTGTACATGGAAATGGCGACCGAACAGATTCACGAAATCCTTTAAGTTCCTCCTCCCGCTAAGTCCTTCCAGCCGCCTTCCTTGCTTTCAAGCCTCATTTCAGTTTCTATCGAAACGCTCGCTCGTCTCCGTGTAGAATCCTGCTCTCTCATGTCGGTGCAAGCTCCCAAAACTCTCGTGTCCAGCTCTTGGTCAAGCCGCCATTCGGTTGTTTGCTATTTTGTTCTGACTTTCTTCCTCTCCTGGCTTGGCGCCTTTCTCGTAGCAGCTCCCCGTCTTCTCCGCGGCCAGCCGCTCCCAAACCTAACCGGCATCTTGATGTTCCCCACGATGCTGGTAGGCCCCAGCATTTCCGGCATTCTTCTCACTCGCTTCTTCGACGGCCCCGCCGGTCTGCGCGATCTCTTCTCTCGCATGCGCCGCTTCCGCTTTCCTGCGCGATGGTACGCTGCGCTCTTGATTCCCCCGGTCTTCGTCCTCGGCATACTTTTTTTGCTAAGAACATTCGTTTCCCCCATCTACTCGCCTAATCGCTTCTGGCTCGGCCTTGCCTTTGGCATTCCCGCTGGCTTCTTCGAGGAAATCGGCTGGACTGGCTTTGCGTTCCCGAAAATGTGCCTAAAGCTGCCGCCTCTTCGGGCTGCCATCTTGTTGGGCCTGCTCTGGGGACTTTGGCACATTCCCGTCGTCAATTTTCTCGGCACCGCCGTCCCCCACGGCGCCTATTGGCTGCACTTCTTCCTAGCCTTCACCGCCGCTATGACCGCCATGCGCGTCCTCATCTCCTGGCTCTATGCACACACCAAAAGCATCTCCTTGGCGCAGCTCATGCATGCTTGTTCAACAGGCTCTCTCGTGGTCTTCAGCCCGCCAGCCGCCACCGCAGCCCAAGAAGCGTTCTGGTACGCCACCTACGCCGCCGCTCTTTGGCTCCTGGTCGCCACTCTGGCCCTTTGGCAGGCAGACTTCCCGGCGGTCTCCAGCCGGGCTCCGAGCGAAAATCCGTAATCTAGCTGCCCTGTTTCCCGTTGTCCGCCTTCCTTGCCTCAAGCCCCCTCCTCCGCTAAACTCTTCGGGCTTCGCCACTACGACTCTTCAGGGGAGAGTCATTCGCCATGAACGGACTTTTGCAGCGGTTGATGCCGCGCGAACAGGGTTTTTTCGACCTCTTCGCTAAGCAAGCCGAGAATATCCACGTCGGCGCCGAAGCCCTCGTGAAAATGCTCTCGCACTACACCGGTGTCCCCGAACAGGTCCAAAGCATCAAGGCCATCGAGCATGAAGGCGACGAAATCGCCCACAACCTCCTCACCAAGCTCAACCAGACCTTCATCACGCCCTTCGATCGCGAGGATATCCACGAGCTTTGCAACCGGCTAGATGACGTCATCGACCTCATCGACGCCGCCGCCAGCCGTTTCGTCCTCTACCGCGTCGACTCCATCCGCGAGGGCACCGTGGACCTCGTCAAAGTCCTCGTTTGCGCCACAGTGGAGGTCACAGCAGCCGTCAAGGCCCTTGGCACTCCCGAAAAAGCCCTCAAGCATTGCATCGAGATCAACCGCTACGAAAACGAAAGCGACCGCCTCTGCCGCACGCTCATCGCCCAGCTTTTCGACGAGGAAAAGGACTCCGTCCAGATCATCAAGTGGAAAGAAATCTTCGAAGTCATCGAAACCGCCGTCGACAAATGCGAAGATGTCGCCAACGTCATCGAAGGCGTCATTATCAAGAGCGCCTGATTCGCAATGACCAGCTTTTCACTCTTGATCGCCGTCATCTTTCTCACTCTGGCCTTCGAGTTTTCTAACGGGTGGCACGACGCCGCCAATTCCATCGCTACAGTCGTCTCCACCCGCGTCCTCACCCCACTCCGCGCCGTCATCTGGGCCGCCTTCTGGAATTTCATTGCCGCGTTTATTTTTGGCACGGCCGTCGCCAGCACCATCGGCAAAGGCATGATTCACATCGAACTGATCAACCAGCAAGTCCTCCTGGCCGGCCTGCTCGGCGCGATTTCCTGGAACCTGATCACCCTTGTTCTTGGCCTTCCCACCAGCTCTTCCCACGCCCTCATCGGTGGCTATGGTGGCGCTGCTGTCGCTTACGCTGGGTTCAAGGCGCTGATTCTCCCGGGCTGGTTGAAGCCAGTGATTTTTATCTTCCTCTCGCCGATTATTGGAATGATTCTCGCAATCTTTTTGACCATCCTCACCAGCTGGATTGTCCGCCGCCAGCGTCCCCGAAGGGTCGACCGCTGGTTTCGGCGATTGCAACTCCTTTCCGCCGCACTCTTCAGCTTGGGACACGGTACCAACGACTCGCAGAAAGGCATGGGCATCATCACCACGGCTCTTGTCGCTGGAGGCTTGCTGAAGTCCTTCGCCGTTCCCTACTGGGTGATCATCTGCTGCCACCTAGCCATGGCCGGCGGCACGATGGCCGGCGGCTGGCGGATCATCAAGACTATGGGCCAGCGCATCACCAAGCTCACTCCCTTTGGCGGCTTCGCTGCGGAAACGGCCGGCGGCCTTACCCTCGTCATGAACGCCGCCTTCGGCATCCCCGTAAGCACAACCCACACGATCACGGGTGCCATCGTCGGCGTCGGCGCCACGCGGCGGCTCTCCGCCGTCCGCTGGGGCGTCACCCGCCGCATCGTCTGGGCCTGGGTCCTCACTATCCCCGGCGCTGCCCTCATCGGCGCCAGCCTTTTCCATCTCCTCGCTCCTCTCCTCCGCTAACTACCCCCGCCCCCTGTCCCCGCCTTCGAGCGCTAGCTTACTTTCCTTCCGCGCTCAGTCCGCTCCACTCCAAGGATTTTCTTGGCTTTTCCATGACTCTTTTGATACACCATCTCCATCAAACCAGCGGAGGTCTACATGAGCACATTGAGCCGATTGACAGGCGGCGCACGAGAGCTGGATCTGGAGCTGCTGATCATGCGCGTCGCTTGCGCACTCCCCTTCCTCTATCACGGCTGCGCCATCTTGTTCGGAATGTTCGGCGGTCCAGGCCCGCAAGGCTTCGCGGCCTTCATGAAAATGCCTGTCATCGTCGGTTATCTGGTGGGTTTGGCTCAATTCGCCGGAGGCCTCGCCATCTTGACCGGCGCGCTGCTCCGCGTTGGAGCCGTCTGCGTGATCATCGTCATGCTCGGCGCCATCTTCATCGTCCATCTCCCGAACGGCTACGACATAAGCCACGGCGGCCTCGAATATGCTCTGACCGAAATGCTCCTGGCCCTCGGCCTATTGCTCGCGGGCCCCGGCAAGTATTCTCTAGGCAGCGTCCTCCCAGCCTCACTACAAAAGCTCTAGCCGGAAAGGGCTGATTCATATCAAAGTCGTTTACTGCACACTTCTCGTGACGCCCGGGGTGGGGTGCCAAGGACTCGCTCCCTCTCCCTTCGCACTCGACGCCGTCGCCCAAGAGCCGTAAAATCATCTCTGTCACGAACCGTAACTCCCATCCATGCGCAGACTTGGGGTTGCCATGAGCGAAACTAAATCTCCTTTCGCCACCGTCGAAGAAGCCGTCGAAGAAATCCGCCAGGGCCGCATGATCGTCCTGGTCGACGACGAAGACCGCGAAAACGAAGGCGACCTGACTCTGGCCGCCGAGAAAATCACGCCCGAAGCTATCAACTTCATGGCCAAGTTCGGCCGCGGCCTCATCTGCCTCGCCCTCACCGAGCAGCGCTGCGAAGAACTCCACCTCCCGCTGATGTCGCCCATCAACACCAGCGTCCACGGCACCGCTTTCACCGAAGCCATCGACGCCCGCGTCGGCGTCACCACCGGTATCAGCGCCTCTGACCGCGCCATTACCATCCTCACCGCCATCGATCCGAAGACCCGCCCGCAAGACCTCGCCCGCCCCGGCCACGTCTTCCCCCTGCGCGCCCGCAATGGCGGCGTCCTCGTTCGCGCAGGACAGACCGAAGCCAGCGTTGATTTATCTCGCATCGCCGGCCTCAACGCTTCCGGCGTAATCTGCGAAATCATGAACGAAGACGGCACCATGGCCCGCGTTCCGCAGCTCCACGAATTTTGCAAACAGCACAATTTGAAAATGCTAACGGTCGCCGACCTCATCCGCTATCGCATGCAACATGAACGCTACGTCCGCCGCGTCGCGGAAGCCGTTCTTCCCACGCGCTACGGTGACTTCCGGATGATCGCCTACGCCAGCGACGTCGACCACGATCAGCACATCGCTCTCGTGCGCGGCAACCTCGAAGGCGAAACGCCCGCCCTGGTCCGCGTGCACTCGCATTGCCTCACGGGCGATGTCTTCGGCTCCACCGCCTGCGATTGCAGTGAACTCGTCTCGCGGTCCCTGGCCGCAATCGCCAAGGAAGACCGTGGCGTCTTCCTCTATCTCCATCACACCGGCCGTGGCTTCAGTGTGGAAACCGCGGAGGAACCCGGCGCTCTCCCCCAAATCCATTTTCACAAACGTGGCCAGCTCGACCGCGAACCCGCCCGCCAGCGTATGGTTCAACACGAAAGCGGCATCGGCGCCCAAATCCTGATCGACCTCGGCCTAAAAGACATCCGCGTCCTCACGAATCACCCAAAAAAGGTAGTCGCTCTAGAAGGCTATGGCATTCGCATTGCCGACCAGGTCCCCTTGCGAATCGACCAACCCAAGCTCACCCATCAGGTCCTCTGATGACGACGAGAAGAATTGTCAATCCGAGCGAAGCGAGGAATCTGCTTTTGTTTCGAGATGCTCGCCGCGCCACGAGCTATAGCGATAGGCAAGGTGGGTCTGCGGGAACGGCGGTGGCCTTTGGCGGAGTTGCAGGTTTCGATGAATTCGCCGGCTTGGCCGCTGCGGCGGCTTTGCCGACGGTGAGATACTTGCGCATTTTTTCGAGGCGCTTCGGACCGATGCCGCGGATCGCGCTCAAGTCGTCGACACTTTTGAATGCACCGTACGATTTGCGCATCTGCAAAATCTTTTCCGCCGTCACTGGACCGATGCCTGGCACCAACTGCAGCTCTTCGGATGTCGCGGTATTCAAGTTGACCGGCGCTGCCGGCGGCTTCTTCTTTGCGGGCAAACTCGCGGCAAGCGCACACAACACCGCGAGCAGGAGAACCATTCGCGCGGTCGAACGCTGAACCATAGCGAAATGATAATAACTCAATGATATTAATAAATCAATACTGAGAATCGAGCGCAGGTCTAGCCGAGCTTCTTACCTTGCGTGTCGAAGACTTCGAGGTCGCCGAAGAGCGCGGCTTGCGATTCGATTTGCGCGCGGTCGCCGACCAAGACGATTTGCATGTTCGCGGAGTCAAGATATTTGCGCGCCGTTTCGATCAAATCGACTGGAGTGAGCCCGCGAACCTTTGCGCGATACGTTTCAAGGTAGTCGTCCGGCAATTCGTTGAGCGCCACCACAGCGACTTGCGAGAGCAATCCATTTTGGGTCGCGAGTCCCATGGAGAATACGCCGCTTAAATAATTTTGCGCATCGGCAAGCTCGGCTTCCGGAACCGGCACGGAACGCAACTTGTCCATTTCGTAAAAGACTTCCGTGAGCGACGCGGCAACCACATCGTTGCGCACCGCCGCCGAAACCGAAAAATACCCGTGCTGACGGAATGCGTTGACGCCGCTTCGCGGGCTATACGTATAGCCTTTGTCTTCACGAATGTTCATCACCAGCCGCGAATTGAACGCGCCGCCGTACAAGCTATTGGTCAAACCGAGCTTCACCCAATCGGGTTGCTTCCTCGTGATCGCGTGGCATCCCGCAAGAATTTGCGTCTGCACCGCACCGGGCAAATGCACCAAGTAGGCGCGGCGCCCGCGCGGATTCGCGAGAGCGGGAAACGATTTCGTCTCCGGCTTTTTGCCGTGCCACGCGCCGAATACTTTTTCGGCAGCTTTAAACATCGCGTCCGGCTGAAAATCACCGACGAGCAAAAGCAAACCATTCTCCGGCGTGTAAAAGTCGCGATACAGCTTGATCAAATCGTCGCGCTTGTAAGCCGCGACTTGCTCTTCGCTCGGCGAGACCTGCGCGTAAGGATGAGCTCCGAACAAAACTTTGCGCAGCCGTTCACCCGCGAGGAATCCCGGTTGCGTGCGTTCCAATTTAACTTCTTCGAGTTTTTGCCGGCGTTCTCTTTCGAACTCGGCCTCTGGAAATGAGGCCTCTCGCGCCAACTCGTCGACCATGCCGAGAAGGGGCTCGGCAAATTCGGAGAGTCCGGCAAAGGAAATCGCGCTGGTGTCGGCACCCGCGCTCGACGCCAGGTCCGCGCCAATCCTCCGCAGGTCTTCTTCGACCTGCCTGCTGGCGCGCTTAGCTGTGCCGGTGCGCACCACAGTCGCCGTCATTTCCGCGAGGCCCGGGCCGCGATCAATGGCCGCGGCATTGCCGGAGCGGAAAAACAGTTCGCCGTGAAATTTTGGAATCGTATGCGATTCCACGAGAATCACTTCCAGCCCATTGGAGAGCCGCGCCCGCGTCCGCTTCGGCCAAGTGACTTGCCGTTCGGCAGAAAGCGCTGGCACGGCGTTGTTTACTTCAACAGTGCGCGTCGCCATTACGCGGCCTCCTTCACACCCGCCGGTGCAGGCGCACCAGATGCAGCGGGAAGCCGGAACACGATGGAGCGCTTTTCACGGCGCAAATATTTCTTCGCAGCCGCCTGAATGTCCTCGCGCTTCACGGAGAGAAAACCATCAAGCACGGTGTTCACCAGTTGCGGCTCGCCATCGAACAGCGTGAAGCACGCCAGCAGATGCATCAAGCCATAACGCGGCATGCCGTCGTGGCCGCCCTCGAGAAGCGAGAAATAGTCCGATTGCCATTTCACTTTTAGTTGCGCGAGTTCGTCCTCGCTGATGCCTTTATCCTGGACTTCGCGGATCACTTCATCGAATGCGGCCAGCGCCTGTTCGCCCGAATACTCCGGCTTATGGAGAACGCGCGTCACCATCTGCGTGGGTCCGTTGTAGCCGAAGATATCTTCGATTCCGCCGTCGAGTTCCACGGCCACTTGTTTTTCGAGGACGAGCTCGCGATAGAGTTTTCCGGCGCGTCCGCCGTGAAGCGCTTGATCGAGCAGCGCCATCGCGCACCAATCGGTGGTACGCCGCTTCGGCACAACATAGCCGATTGCCATTGCGGGCAGCGTCCCGAATTTTTCTTCGACGTGGCCGCGGCGCTCTTCGGTTTGCTCCGGCTCCGTCGGGTCGGCAAACGGCGGCGGCGCTCCCGCGGGAATGTCGGCAAACAATTTCTTCGCCAGCGCAAATCCTTCTTCAGGTTTCACGTCGCCTAGCATCAGCAATACCGCGTTATTCGGCACGTAGTAGGTTTTGAAGAAAGCTTGCACGTCGGCGAGGTCCGCGGCGTCAAGGTCCGCAAAATCACCGTAGAAATTGTGCGAGTTCGCCCAGTTTCGAAAAGCCACGGGCGGCAAATCGAGCCACGGAAAGCCTCCGTAGGGCTGGTTCAGCACATTCACGCGCACTTCTTCCTTGACCACGTCGCGCTGGTTGCGCAAGTTTTCGTCATCCACTTTCAGCGCGCGCATGCGGTCCGCTTCGAGCCACAGTACTCTTTCGAGAGCGTTCGACGGTACAGCCTCGTAATAATTGGTCACATCATAATGCGTCGATCCGTTCAAAACGCCTCCGCTCGAATTGATGAGCTTGATATGCTGCATTTTCGGTGCGTTCGCCGAGCCCTGAAACATCATGTGTTCGAAAAGATGAGCGAAGCCGCTGCGCCCGCGCGGCTCCAGGCGAAATCCAATCTTGTAATACACCCCCACCGTCACCACCGGCGCGGTCGTGTCCGGCGCGATGACCACTTTCAGTCCGTTCGCCAGCGTCGTGCTCTCCATCGCAATCTGCAGTTGCTTCACGCCTATCCCCCTGTCGCTTTCACTCTTGATTTCTTATTCACGGCAACTTTTTCCAGCTCCGCCAACATGGCTGCCGAATCCTGCGCGAGAACCAGCGCGGCGAGGCGATTGACTGCCTCGTAAGTCTCCGCGAACTCCGCTGGCAAATCTTTCATTGCCTCCGTGTGTGCCGACACCACGCCATAATCTCCCCGTGAAAGCGGTCCGGTCCACGCGGCGCGCGGTCCCAGACGCTCGAAGTTTTCCAGCACCTGCCGCGTCAACGGCAGAAGCGCTCGCACAGCTTCGCGCCGTTTCATCCCGGCCGCCGTCATCAGCCGCGTGGCCGCTTCCATCAGCGCGAGTACATTCCCCGCTGCCAGCGCTCCCGCCGCGTGATAAAGCGGCTTCTTCGATCCCTCAATTTGCACGGGAACCGCGCCAAGAGAACGCGCGATCTGCCTGGCCATGCGCACGGCGCCGGTATCACCCTCGATCGCAAAAACTTTTCCATCCAGCGGCGGCACTCCCACTCCGCTGAACGTCTGCAGCGGGTGCATCGACCCAACGGCCGCTCCGCACTTTTTCACTGGGTCGAGCACTTTCGAGCTCAGCGCTCCGCTGGTGTGCAGCACGATTTTGCCGCACAACTCTTCCGCGCCAACTCGTGCCAACTCCCCGGCCACTCCCGCGACACAGTGGTCCGGCGTGGTGATCAGGATAACCTGAGCCGCGAGCACTTGCCGCGTCAGGAAAGCATGCGCGTGCCCGGCGCCGATGGAGCGCACGGCTTTACGTGCGGTGGTCTCGCTGCGCGTCACCACCGCGCCGATCTTCCATCCCAACTCTCGCAAGCGCCGGCCCAGGGCTCGGCCCACCCTTCCCGCCCCGATGATCGAAAGGCTCCCTGGCATTACATGCTAGGATAACCTGAGCTTGTCACTCGACACCAATTTTGATGCACACTTTTGGACTTGTTTTTTTCTTTCTGGTTGCCGCCTTTTGGGTGTTCCACGGCCTCCGCATCGCGTATGGCGCAGCGAAACTACCCTGGATTAAAGATTTCGAGCCTGCCGAAGATGCGGCATGCCCCAGCATTTCTCTGATTTTCGCAGCCCGCGATGAAGAAGAAAAGCTCCCCGCGGCGCTCGCGACTCTGGCTACACTCGACTATCCACATTTGGAAATAATTGGCGTCGATGACCGTTCGCAAGACGCTACCGGCAGTATTCTCGATGACTTCGCCGCGGCGCACCCTCGTTTTCGCGTGGTGCACGTTGCGGAACTTCCGAGCGGCTGGCTAGGCAAACCGCACGCGCTGCAAAAAGCGTATGAAGCTTCCACGGGTGAGTGGCTTCTCTTTACGGACGCAGACGTGCGATTTAAGCCTGATGTTCTTCGCCGCGCGGTCACAGTGGCGGCTGAACGCAAACTCCATCACCTCACGCTGGTCTGCAACGTGGAGATGCACGGCTTCTGGGAAAAAACGCTGCTGACATTTTTTGGTTTGGCTTTTCATCTTTCGACGGACGCCTATAGCGTGAGCAATCCGAATTCGCGCGCGTACGTGGGTATAGGAGCATTTCAATTATTGACGCGAAGCGCTTACGAAACGATCGGCACGCACCGGCGTCTGGCAATGGAAGTGGTGGACGACATGAAGCTGGGAAAGCTTGTAAAGCAATCAGGTTTTCGCTCGTCTGTCGCGATCGCGCAGGATTTTGTTTCGGTGCGGTGGCATGCGGGAGCCAGGAATATCATTCGTGGCGTGACAAAGAATATGTTCGCGGCTTTGGGATATAACTTGGCGTTTGCGGCGGTTGCCCTTGCGGGAGTGTTTCTGCTCAACGTAGTTCCCTACCTCGCCGTTTTCGCCGGGCACGGATGGATCCGCTTTGTTTCCGTGATCGCGGTGGTCATCGCGCTTTGCATGCACGGCAGCGTGGATATGGTGAACAAGGTTTCGCCGCTGTACGCGCTGACGCATCCGATCGGCGCCGTGGTGTTTTGCTACATGATTGTGCGCTCCGTGGCGGTGACGCTGTGGCAGGGCGGAGTAACGTGGCGCGGCACTTTTTATCCGCTGAAAGAATTGAAGCGCGGCGTTGTTTAACCGCAGATTGCCCTATCGAGCGGCGCTGCCTAGCTGGCTGGTTCCGCTGCGGGCGCTGGTTCGATCGAGAATAGACCGGTCATGTCTCTCTGCTTTAGCGAGCGAATGCGATCGCGGAGTTGCGCGGCGCGCTCGAATTCGAACTTTTTGGCGGCTTCGCGCATTTGCGTTTCCAACTGTTGCAGCATCTCGGCGAGCTGCTGTTCGTTCTTGATCTTGGACGTGGCGGCATCCATCTCGGCGTCGTCCGCGGGAATCGTTACGTAATCGGCTTCAACGATGCGCGCTAGATCCATGTCCACGGACTTGATGATGGACATCGGCGTTATGTTGTTTTCCTTGTTGTATTCGAGCTGTTTTGTGCGGCGGCGGTTGGTTTCGTCGATGGCTTGATTCATCGAACCTGTGCGGCGATCGGCGTACAAGATTGCTCGGCCTTCAATGTGCCGCGCGCAGCGGCCCATCGTTTGAATGAGCGACGTCGAGCTTCGTAGGTAGCCTTCCTTGTCGGCGTCGAGGATGGCGACCATCGACACTTCCGGCAGGTCGAGGCCCTCGCGCAGCAAGTTGATGCCAATCAGGACGTCGAATTCGCCGCGCCGCAAATCGCGCAGGATTTTGATGCGGTCGAGAGTTTCTACTTCGGAATGCAGATAGCGGCAACGCACGCCAACTTCGGTGAAGTACTCGGACAAATCCTCGGCCATCCGTTTTGTCAACGTGGTCACCAGGACGCGCTCGTTTTTCTCAGCACGCTTGCGAATTTCTTCGAGCAGATCGTCCACCTGGCCCTTGACAGGGCGAATCTCCACTTGAGGATCGACAAGTCCCGTCGGACGAATGACCTGCTCAACGACGACTCCACCGGACTTCGTGAGTTCATACGGACCGGGCGTCGCGGAGACGTAGATGACTTGATTCATGCGGTGCTCGAACTCCTCGAAGGTGAGCGGGCGGTTGTCGAGCGCGGAAGGCATGCGGAAACCGTAATCGACAAGCGTTTGTTTGCGCGCGCGGTCGCCATTGAACATGCCGCGCACCTGGCCAACGCTTTGGTGCGATTCATCGATGAACATCAGGAAATCCTGCGGGACGTAGTCGAGCAGAGTCGGCGGGGCCTCGCCGGGCAAGCGGCCGCTAAGGTGGCGGGAATAATTCTCGACGCCGTGGCAGTAGCCGATGGTGCGCATCATCTCAATGTCAAACATGGTGCGCTGGACGACGCGCTGGGCTTCGACGAATTTTCCCTGTTTTTCCAGTTCTTTTTTCCACCACCAAAGCTCTTCCTGGATGGTGACGATGGCGCGGTCTCTCTGCTCCTGTGGCATCACGTAGTGAGTTTTGGGAAAGATCGTTACGCGCGGCAGATCTTCCTGGCCGGACTTGACCTCGCCGGTGAGCGGATCGATCTGACGAATCTTATCGATCTCCTCGCCCCACATCTCGAACCGGAAGCCGTCGTCCTGATACGGCGGGTAGATCTCGATCATGTCTCCGCGAACGCGGAAGGTACCGCGGCGCAAGTCTTCGGAGCGTTCGTACTGAACATCGACCAACCTTCGGAGGAGAGCTTCGCGCGAGGTGTGCTGGCCTTTTTCGAGTGTGATCAACATGCCGTAATACGCTTCGGGTGAACCGATGCCGTAGATACAGGAAACGGAAGCGACGATGATAACGTCGCGGCGTTCGAAGAGCGAACGAGTGGCGCTCATGCGGAGCTTGTCCAGTTCGTCGTTGATGGTGGCTTCCTTGTCGATGTAAATGTCGGCCGAGGGAACGTAGGCTTCGGGCTGATAAAAATCGTAGTAGCTGACAAAATATTCGACGGCGTTTTCCGGGAAAAATGATTTGAACTCGTGATAGAGCTGCGCCGCGAGCGTTTTGTTATGCGCAAGCACGAGAGCGGGCCGGTTGCAGGCTTCGATCAGCTTGGCGACGGTGAAAGTCTTGCCGGAACCTGTTACGCCGAGGAGTACCTGGTGCTTCTCGCCGCTCTCGATGCCGCGAGTCAGCTGTTCGATGGCCGCAGGCTGGTCGCCACGGGGTTGATAGTTGCTGCGCAGCTTGAAGTTCATGGAAGGGGTCTCCCGGCACGAATTTCGGGCACTGCCGAATCCTTTATTATACTCCTCGATGCAAGTCGGTGTGGTTTCGGCCGCGGGAGGCCGCGTGTCAAGGATGGTGGGCGGGAGTCTCTGCGAGCAGCATCACTTGGGCGTGGCTTTCTGCGTCGATTGTGTAGTGAACGCGATTCGAACCGTCCGTCTTCGCAACGATTACGTTCATCGATTGATTGGCGTCCTCGGTCGCGCGCACGACTAGGCCCGTCTTCCGCGAGATGTAGGTGATTGTCTCGTTTTTGCCTTTGGCGTTCCCCATGGTGCGAAGATCGTGAAGCTTGTAATCCTCCGGCGTGGCATCTTTTTGCGAAGATTTCTGTTTGAGGATCGCGGTGGTAAGAACAACGGCGCACGTTTCCTGCGTTTGCGCTTCCGCGGCGAGATCACCCTGCGGCGTCAGCTTCGTAGCCGCACAGGGCGCGTCGTTGACGTATTCCGACTCCTTTTCCCAAGAGAGGCCGGTCAGCAGCGCATTGGGAATCGGCTCTTCGGCTTTCCATTTTTCTCCCGGTTTTACGCCCTTCTCGGGGAAGGACGCGCCGCCTCCAAATCGCGCCACCCACTCTTGCCAAGCGGCTTGTTCCTCGGGGGAAAGTCTATCGAGCCCCTCAACGTCAGTGACTTGACCATCCGTGTGAAGCGTACATTCAACGATTTTTTCGCGTTTGCCTGATTTTCCCGTGTCGCCGGGGGCCGGCGCGGCGCCGGGCGGCTTGGTCGCAGCCCAGTCGGCCGGGACGATAGCATCTGGCTCAACGAATCGTGTGCGGAGCCGAGCTACTGTCCTGCCAGCATCAACGCGCAAATCTTCCACCTCGATAAGAAGAAGAAGATTTTCATTGGTTTGGCCGCCGGTGGGGGCCATGGGCGCGGCGACCGTGCTTTCGGTGGACGTATTGGTTTTCGCGCTGTAGCCAATCTGATAGCGGATAGTCTGGCCGACAGTGAGTTTGGGGAATAGCACGACGCGGTCGGCGTTGTCCCGCGACGCGCACGGAAGCGCCATCGCGAGCAGGCAGTAGCCGAGCCATCGTAGGCATTTGTTCATAGCACAACATTCGATGCGCGCCACGCATGGCAGGCCGCCTGCCGAACGTTATTTCTCCGGCGATTTGAAATGCTTGTCGAAGAACTCGATTGTTGCGTGATACGCAGCCAGCCACGTTCGATGCAAAAGGAAGTCATGAATCTCATCGGGAAAAACCAATTGTTCGAACTCGACGCCTTGTTTGCGCAACGCCTCGGCTAAATCGACTGTTTCGGCGAAGGGAACGTTGCGGTCGTCGTCGCCCTGAATTAAGAGAACAGGAGAGCGCCAAGTGCTGATAGAAGAAAGCGGCGAAGATTCCCAAGCGAGCCGAGCGGCATCGGGGCGTTCAGTCGCTTTATAAGACGAGGCGAATGTGGGAATTTCCGTGTTCCAATCGTGGACTCCGTGCATATCGACGCCGGCAGCAAAGAGATCGGAGGCGCGCGCGAGACCGAGAGCCGTCAAGTACCCACCGTAGCTTCCGCCCCACAGTCCGATGCGGGCGGGATCCACGTCGGGGCGCGAGCGGAGATAGAGTCCTGCGCCTTCCACGTCGTTGAACTCGCTGGCGCCGGCCGCGCCGAAGTTCAGAGCTTCGCGGAAATTGAGGCCGTAACCGATGCCGCTGCGATAGTTCACCGCGAGGACGATGTAGCCGCGGCTGGCGAGGTACTGATTCATGGCGTAGGCGTTGCTGTAATAAAACATGTAGTGAAAGCCGAGTAGCATTTGCCGGCGCGATCCACCATGGAAAAAGCAGAGCGCGGGATGGCGCGCGCCGTCGCCGGCATTACGGGGAAGAAAGAGCTGGGCGTGAATTTGTATGCCATCGACGCCCGAGAGAATGATTTGTTGCGGAGTGACCATGGCGCTCGAAGGGAAATCAGCGGGGAGGGATTCGGGAGCGAGGTCGCGGATTTCGCTTTTGCCGGCGATAAGTGCAGGGCGCAGCGCGGTGTGTGCGTCGGAACGCAGAAGCAAAATCGTTTTATTGTCGCTGGCGAGCACGGGCGCGGTTTCGATTCCGGTGCCAGACGTCATGGCTTCCGGATGATCGCCGTTAGGGGAAACTTTCCATACGTGGCGGCGGTCAATGTCATCCTGATTCGAAGAATAGACGATGGCTTGGCCGTTTGCGCTGGGCGAGACGTATTCCACTTCGAAGTTTCCTGGCGTGAGCAGCTTTGCGGCTCCGCCGGTTGTGGGTGCGGACCAAAGGTGAATCCATCCGCCACGCTCCCAAGGAAAGACGATGCGGTCGCCGGCTGCCCAGATTAATTGATTTTCGGCAACAACTGCGTGGAAAACGCTGCCGGCGCCTGGGTCAGCGTGCCAAATCTCCCGGCCTTTGCCAGTTATCGCGTCGGCGATTCGAATGGACCACGGCTGGCCTTCGCGTTCAGGGGTAAAGGGCATGCGGCCCTTTGCGACGGGGATGCGAAGAAACGCAATCCTGCGGCTGTCAGGTGACCAAGCCGCTTCGATGTCCCTGTCCACGCTCGGTTCGAGATAGATCAGGGACTTCGCCGCAAGGTCGTAGACGCCGATGAAGCCGTGATCTCCGCGACGGCTTGCGAACGCCAGTTTCGAGCCGTCGGGCGACCAGCGCAGCTCGCTTGATCCCCCATTCGAATGAATCAACTGCTCGGCCTTTTCGCTTCCATCCAATTTCGCGATCCACACCTGGGTTTTGAAGATGAAAGCGACGGTGCCGCCCTTGGGTGAAACTGCGGATGAATGGCCTTCGGCGAGTTTTTTCGGAGCGCCGCCGTTCAGCGAAACGGCCCAAATATCCTGCTCGACTCCTTGCGGCGAATTTTGCGGATTAGGATAGGCGCCGTTGGGGAATTCGAGATCGCCGCCGCGCGTGTAGACGATGGTTTCCGCGTCCGGCGCCCAGCTAAGATCGCCGAGATCCTGGCCGTCGTCGTCCTTGTACGAGGTGATTTGGCGCGATTTGTAACTTCCATCGGCCGCAGGTTCCGCGATCCAAATATTGCGCGCGCCGTTCGCGTTGAAGACCCAAGCGACGCGGCCTTTGGCGGGCGCGGCGGTCAACTCGGTCGGGAAGGGCGCGCTCAGAAATTGTTCGAGTGTCGTCGGTTTTTGCGCCTTCGCCACCGGGCAGATCATCAGCGCTGCGAGGATCACCATCGGTACAATGCGTTTCATCAACATCCTCCACTTATCCCAGAATTACGACGCCAAATTCGTTTTTCGAGATCGCGCACAATTCTTAATCCGCGGGCTGTCGCGCGGCCGCTTTTTCGACGGAAACACGGGGCCCATCCAGCGGTCCGGATATTTTCAACACATGCCCGGCTTCGTTGACACCGATAATACGGCCGCGCCGTTTTCCGGCGCTCGCCGTCTCGATCGTCAAATCCGCATCGCGATCGAAACTCACCGTACCTTGCAGCGAAGTTTTCTCCGCGCCGGAATCCAGGGATAAATCTTCAACGGTGACGCTGCGGTTGCGCATCGTAAACGTCCCTGCGCCGCTTGTCCACCGCGAAGTGCCGGTGTGGGGCGCGCCGTCGGCCACGCTGGCGCTGACGTCCCAGCCTCGAAATTCCAAGTTCTTGAGCTGAACCTCGCCGCCGCCCGTCAACTTCTGCAGAAGCTCGTCGCGGCCTACACCTTCGGTCTCGATGTGGATGGTGCCAGAAGCAAATCCCGCAAGCCGCTCGGTGAATCGGCCTGGCGCTGGAATTTCTGCAAGACTTACGCGATCAAGTTTGGCCGTCACATCATATTTAGGGAGGGGTGCAAACTTCGCTTGCACCTGCGCGTGCACTGCGCCACCAGCCCACTGCGCATCCGCTTGGCGAATCTCGAGCTGCAGATCGTGCAGAGAGCCCTCTGCATGGACGTTGGCGAGTTTTAGTTTTTCGATCGTCAATTCCCCGATGTTTAATTCCCCGCCGGCATTCATTTGCCGGACAAGCTCGCTTGCGGCTGGGCTCGGCGACGATCCACCGAGGAGCGAGGGCAACAGTCTCTGTAGCCAGTTTGGGCGAGCGCGGGGGCCGACCCAGCGGTCGAGCTCGGCGGCATTCATGCGATCGGTTGTTAAACTAAAATTCCATCGAGGGCCATTCTCTCCTTCGGAAATAGTTCTTTCCGTAATGGAGCCAGACCATGCACCTCCAAATCCCTCTACCTTTGTTACGTCCACCGAGCGTTGCCCATCTTTCCAGTTCAAGGTGCTTTCCTGAACTCCCAGAGGCAGGTTCAGCCCCGCAACCACGAGTTTCGCCTTGTTGAAGAGGATCCTGCCGTTCCAGTGGCCAGTAAGAGGTCTTTGCCAATCCCATCGAACTACAGCGAGCGCATCTCCTGTGAGTTCCCAGCCGTGATTTATGGGGCGCCCGAAGGCCGCTGCGGCTTTCAGCACTTCCTCCACTTTTTGCACATGGCCTTCAATGCTGATGCTGCCCACTCGCCCGCTCAGATCCTGATTGAACGTGATGTCCGCGGCGTTGTCCATCAACGTAGCCATGCGGCGCCTTTTCGGCGCGAGGACGTCGCGGGCCGCGCCGCCGAGAGCTATGCGCACGGGCTCGGACACAAGCATGGTTCGCTCGCGCCCGAGGCGCATGGGACCTATGCGCAGTGGAACCTTTAAGCTTGGCACTTTCACGACGCCGCCGTTGCTGGAGAATGCGGCGCTTTCGATTTCGAGCGGCCAAGCGCGCAGCGTCATCCCGCCGGTGAAGAATTGCTCTGCCGAGATTCCATCGTTGACGCCCGGATGAAACGCTCTGTACCATGCCAGCAAATCCGTCGCTTGAACTCCCGAGGAATCAAGATGGAGATCGAAGCCGGCCGACGGTCCGGATACGTAATTCGCCGAGCCGCGCAGATTCGAACGCGGCCCTTCTATCGTCACTTCCTCGGCGCGTACGGTTCCCGCAGCCACGTTCCAATGGCCCTTGACGCCGAGTCTCAGCCGGGGATTGTCGGTGCGCTCGATCAAATCCCAGCGATGGATTTGGGCCGCGCGGGCTTCCGCGGAAAAAATCCATTGACCGGGAAGGGCTTCCGCGCCGTTGCCGGAGTTTGGGGCTGAACCGGCCTCCGACGCGCCGCTCTTTAGCGACCCGTCCAAACTGAAGACACCGCGCATGCCGTAATCACGCCCGCGAAGTAGCCGGAAGAGATCCGCGAGCGAGACTTCCTGCCAGTGCACGGTAATCTGGGCAGGCTGCAGCCGCGCAGATGTACCTGCGACGTCGCCCTGCACACGCACCGTTCCCGCGGATTGCAGCACCACGCCGCTGCGCCACGGCTGCGCTTCCAGACGCAGCTGCCAGCGCCCTGGCGCAACTTGGTCCACGCTTCCCGAGACACTTGTCAGCGCAAACGGAAGTTTATCGTCGGTGTTCTTGAAATTGACGCGGCCTTCATCGAAATCGATTTTCAACAGGCGGTTGACTGGCGCGATCGCCGGCGGCGGTCCATAGACGCGCGTCGCCGCTTCCGAAGGGGATTTCGCGGGAGGCAGCCAGCGCTCGAGGTTCCATCTGCCCTGGTTGTTGCGCACGAGGATCAAACTGGGCCGGCTCAGAGAAAGAGTTCCGAATTCGAAATGGCCACGGAGCAAGCCGGTCCAGCGCAAGCCCGCAGATAAATTGTCCGCGCGCAAAAAATATTCGTTGCCAAACGCGGGGTCTTCGCCAACCGTCACTTGCACTGCATCCAGCCGGGGCGCAGGGAGAAGCTGCACCGCAAAATGCCCCACCTCAATCGGCCGGCCAAACGCGCGTTCCAGTTGGGTCGTCAAGTAGGCGTGCATGCGGCGGGTGCGGACGAGCAGGGATACGCCAACCTGCACGGCCACAAGCAGCGCCACAATCGTAAGCGCCAGCTTCCACCACTTGCGCAGCATCTTCATGTTGTCAGGAAGTTTCGCAGACTGTCTTGTAAATGAAAAGCCACCGTAGCTCGGCCTTCGCTCTATTCTTGGAGCGTTTCAGCGATTGGCTGCGCTGAACCACCCTCGTAGAAAGTGTGTTGGAAAAAATCTGCAATCGTCAATGAACCGTGTGCAACATCCGGCTCCAACGCGTGCGGGTCGGAAGGTGAGCGAGCGTATCGAAAACGCCGACCACGCGCTGCAAGAAAGTGGTTTGCGTGTAGTCGCTGCTGGTAGCGTTCACCGACCAATAAATTAGAAAGGGACGCCCCATAATCGCGCTGCGATCCACGAATCCCCAGTAACGGCTGTCCGAACTGTGGTCCCGGTTGTCGCCCATGGCAAATAATTTTCCTGGTGGCACGACGATTTCGTCGCCTTGTACGTAGTTGCGAAGCGTCTCTTTCCATCCGGATTCGTCCCTGACAGCCGGAGAAATCAACTGGCCTCTCAACGGCGGGAACGAATAGTTGAAGTTGTCATAGGGAGCCGTCGTGTCGTGAACGACGTAGGGCTCGTTCAGCGGCTTTCCATTGACGTACATCTGCTGGTCGACCATCTTCAGGCGGTCGCCGGGCAGGCCAATGACGCGTTTCACAAAATGCTGGTGGTCCTCGTAGGGGTATTTGAAGACGATGATGTCACCGCGCTCCAGCGGCCGATACGGAAGCACTTTCTCATACCACGCGCCGGTGCCGCCGAAGATGAACTTGTTGACGAGGAGATGATCACCGATCAGCAGCGTTCCTTCCATCGAAGCCGAGGGGATTTTAAAAGCCTGAACAACGAAGCTGGTGCCAAAGAGCGCCAGAAGCACGGTCACCAGCAACGATTCCAGGTATTCGGAAATCGTCGTCGGATCTTCGTGGTGCTCCTCTTTTTTCGGCTCCGCCGGCGCAACCGGGTCCACCGGCTCTTCGACCTTCAGCGCAGTTTCTTCCGCCATTCGCTTTCAGCCTTTCTGTCCCAACCGCCGTTACATCTTTTCCAGGAGTTCCATCGCGCTTTGCGCCGCGCGCTGCTCGGCTTCTTTTTTCGTGCTGCCTGCGCCGCCAGCCATGCGCGCCCCGTCGATCCATACCTCGACTTCGAACACTTTTTGATGATCCGGCCCGCTTTCGCCCGAAAGCCTGTATTCCGCCGGGGGCTTTCCGCGCCCTTGCAAAAATTCCTGGAGCGCGGACTTGCGGTCCGAGTCCGCGATCCGCTCGCCGCGCTCCTCAAGGGCTTGTTCGAAGAGCAGGCGCTTCAGCATCTCCCGAGCGGCTGCGAGCCCGGCGTCGAGGTAAACCGCAGCGACCACTGATTCGAAGGCGTCGGCCAGAAGCGTGGACTTTTCCCGGCCGCCGGACTTTTCTTCGCCTCGCCCGAGCCGCAAATGTTCGCCGAGCCTGATGCGCCGTGCCGCGGCTTCGAGAGAATGCGCATTTACAATCCGCGCGCGGCTCTTCGAGAGCTGGCCTTCGCTCCACTCGGGAAACGACTCCAGCAGATATTCCCGCGTCAGCAATTCCAGAACGGCGTCTCCCAGGAATTCCAGCCTCTCATTATCCTGGATGGCGGCCGACTCCGAAGATTCTTCCTTGTGTTCCGCGCGCAACTCTGGAACTGCGGAACTGTGCGTCAGAGCGCGCTCGAGGAGTTCCGGGCTCTTAAACCGGTAACCGAGACGCTCCTCGAGTTGATCTGCGACACTTTGGGTCATTACCTTGAATAGTGCGTCCTGGAACAGCGCGCGTCCACGAGCGGTACTTACTTCGGCGCGCTCAATTGCGTCGCGCCCAGCTTTTTCGCCTCTTCGGCTCCGTTTTTGCACGTCGGTTGCAAACTGCCCGGGATGGCGGCGCATTTGGTGAATGCCGCGACCGCAGCATCAAAATGGGAGGTCTTCTCGTCCGAAATCGCCAAAACATAGTAGGTCACGGGATCGGCCTCGGGATTCGGATCGACCTTCGCGGACGCCTCAAACTCCGGAATCGCGTCGTCAAACTTGCCCCGGCGGAAATAGACGAGTCCCAATCCGCCATGGGCCATCGCCAGCGTCTGATTCTTGGCGAGCGTGAATTGTGCGTCTGTCATGCCATCGGGCTTGGGGATCGTGGGAGTGAGTTCAATCGCGGATTTGGAAAATTTCTCCGCCTTCTCGAGCTGTTGCGCGGCGTTTGGCATGTTCGAGTTCCACGCCCGCGGAAGTGTCTGTCCGAGAATCGCTAGAGTTTGCACATCGTTGGGAGCCAGAGCGACATCTTTCTCACCAACGTCTTGCATTTTCTGGAGCTCATTATCCGCCAGATAGAGTTTGACAAGGTTGGAATACACTGCCGCGAGGTAGCGGCTCTGCGGGTATTTCTGGACGAATGCCTCCCCCGCTAGAATTTTCTTTTTACCGTCCGTGATAGCCATGGCATCGAAAGCCTTGAAGGCCGCGTCTTCCTCGGCGTTCACCGGAGGCGCTGGGGAGTCCAGCGTCAGCGTGTTCGCCTTGTCTTTGTCGATTTGCTGCTGCGGTGGCGGCGAGCTCTGCTGCCCGCTCTGTCCGCTGCCGCTCTGTGCCGTTGCCCCAACACATCCCAAGAGGAGCAATCCTGCAAATGCCCCCGCTTTCATCCACATCTGGCACGTCCCCTTCATTTCCCGCCTCCTGTTTGATTCCTCAAGTCGTCGTCTGAGTCCGCAGGCTCGAGTTTCTCAGTATGATTCTCCGCCCAGGTTCCCTTGCTTGCTATTCTAAAATTTAGGGCCGCTCGACTGGTTTCTCAAGATTGACAGCTTCGAGCCCTCTTTGTGCCGCCTGCCTTGCCTGCTCCGGTCCGCCTTGCACGGCGAGCGCCGCCTGAAACTCGCTTTTGGCGAGGCCCTGCTGCCCTTCGTCATCATAAATCCGCGCGAGGTAAACATGCGACCACGTTAGCACCATGGGGTCCTGCGTCGCTGCGTGCTCTCCAGTCGTCAGCCTGCCAAATACCTCTTTTGCACGCAGGCCATCGTGATCGAGCAGCGCCACCAATCCCAAACCGTACCACGCGCGTATTTGGTCCGGATATTTCGCCAGCACTTTTTGAAAGGAAATCTCCGCTGCTCGCGGATTTTTCTCCGCGATTCGCCGCTCGCCATCTGTCAGCGAAGCGATTGCATCGGCATCGTTGGGCACTGTCGTTGGCTGCGCCACCCTGTGCCGGGTAACTTCTTCGCTGGCAGGGTCGTCCGGGTTCTGACCTCTCCCCGCGGATGCGAACTGAATTCCACTAATCCGCTTGGTTTCGTCCGGCAAATTGATCCCTCTTACCAGGTCGGGATAATACAAGGCCATCGACGGCTCCGAACTTTCGTACTTCGCTAGTCCGACAAAGATCGGTCTTACGAGAACGTAGCCATCCGCGTCATCGCGGTCCATCGCCGCGTCCCTTTCGCCAGGCGACAGCCGCTTTAGTTTTAACTCCACCGCCCGTACCAGGCATTCGGCGAAGTAAGATGGAAAATCATCTTTCAAATCCGGCGCGAGGCGGGGGGCTTGTGCGGCCTTCAAATAGAGATCTCGCTTGCTCGCCAGCACGTGCGGGTACTGCTGCGGAAGCGGATCGAGCAGGAAGTGCAAGTAGGCATGCCGCACGATGTCCGTTGGTATGTCATCGGAGCCGCTTAGAACGATCGAGTACTGCTCGCCGGAATTCCGCACATTGGTGATGCGCCCGACCAGCGGCTCGATAATGATCGAAAACGTCCGTGCAGTCGTGGGATCCTGAAGCTGCCTCAAATAACCCGAGGTGACAAAAATAATTTGCGAGACCGGGTCATGCACTTTTTCAATTTCCCGGTTGTAGAGTGGCTGCAAATCCCTCCACAGGCGGCCGATTTTTTGCTCCTGGTAGTAGTTCGAGAGAATTTCGCTGAAGCCATCGAGCGCCAGCATTTCTGTGGGCATGTCGTCCCGCCGAACAGCGATCTGGAACTTCGGCGCGGGTCCGGAAAGCAACCCAAACCAGATGTAGCGCGAGAGCGTGGCCCCCGAATCGCGAACCACATGCTCCTTGTAAAATTGCCTCACGGCGTCTACCGCCGGGCCTTGCTGATGCTGCATCTGCTCGCGAAGGCGCGCGCGCAGTGGATGCCAGTTTTCCGCGCTGACATTTGATTCGAAGCCAGCCGCCAGCAGTGCACACATCGTGGTGAACATGGCTTCGCTGCCGTCCACCGAAATGTTAGTGACCGGAGCGGTTCGCCGCGGCTCTGGAGGCAAGGGCCTCTGCCCGCTCGCCGCCAGCGGTTCCAGCAGAAACAGGGCTCCCGCGCACAATGCCGCCAACACGATTCGCTGTAATTGTTTTGTCATGAACTCTGCCGCAGTTCTCGCTCGAGCTGGTTACTCTCTCAACCGTTGCGTCATTCTCTGCACCGGGACAGACGCCCGGGACTGTCTCCCAACTTTTCCGCCAAAGTCCCCTGGGGCGCTCACTCTCCTGTGGCAACCCTGCAGCATCTTGTCAATTTACAAGCGCACTTCCCATCCGTCAAGGAATCAGCGGCTCATCCGAGGCACTCGCCATCCAACTCTTGCAAGTGTGGGAAGCATCTGTTAACAGTGAGGATGCGTTCACACCCCCCGCGGGATGGCCCGACGTTATGCGTTCCCTTCTCATAGAAAAAGCCGCTTTTTTCCTGGTGTTTGTGGCCTGTTGGGAAGCCTGCCTTCGACTCTCATCGCCCAACTCGTTCGTGAGGACACGGCACGTCCGCCGGCGCAAACTCCCGCGCCGGAATCGACTGGGGCGGCCACTCCGTCCGGAAAACTCCGTCTCACGCAAGAAGTCCAGCTGACCGGAGACTCGCCTTGGGTGGACACCGGGATCGACGTGCAGGCTGGTGAGCGCGTAATCGCTTCGGCAACAGGCAAGCTTCGCTACGCCGACCAGCAAAACGACACTGCTCCTGCCGGTATCGCTCGCGGGTTCAAAGATCTGCTGCGAAATCTGCCCTTCAACGAGGCTGGGCGCGGCGCGGTCATCGGCCGCATCGGCGACAAAGACACCTCGGAACCGTTTCTCATCGGCGCAAAACGCGACCTCGTGTCGCCCCTCTCCGGCCGCCTCTCCATCGGCATCAATCAACTTAGCAACGACACGGGTGATGGAATGTATACGGTGCGCATTGCGATTTACCCGGCCGACGCCAACGCGATTCTCTTCACTGCGAAGGCCGTGCCCTCCATACCCGGCGTCGACTATGATCTCTTCTCGAAAATCCCGCGCCGCATCTCCGACAAAGCTGGCGATCCCGGCGATATGGTCAATTTCCTGATCATCGGCTCTCAGGACGACATGGAAAAAGTCTTCAAAACGGCGGGCTGGGTCAAGGTCGACGCCAATGTCAAAGAGACGGTCCTTCACGGTTTTATCGAAAGCATGTCCAAGGAGTCCTATCTCACGATGCCGATGAGCCCGCTCTTCCTATTCGGCCGCCAGCAAGACTACGGATGGGCCCACGCGGAGCCGATCTCCGTTGTCGCTTCCCGCAATCACCTGCGCATATGGAAGGCGCCCTTCGAGATCAACGGCCGATCACTCTGGGTCGGCGCCGCCACCCACGATATCGGCTTCGAGAAGGACCAGCGCAACAACGGCCTCACGCACAAGATCGACCCCGACATCGATCTTGAGCGCGATTACGTGGAAAAAACGCTCACTTCCACTGGATTGGTCGCGGAAGTCACTCACGTCATGCCCGCCAATCCCATGCGGGACGCCAAGACCGCCACCGGCGGCAGTTTCCACTCAAACGGGCAAGTATTGGTTCTGAAACTCGGAGATTCTTCCCAGAAGTAGTGTTGGAGTTCGTAGGACTGGTGATTCCCACGTCAGGGACGAACCAGGAGACGCGATTCGAACGGTTGGAGTATGATGGCGCGCCGAGACACTATCCGCCGGTTCGTCAAGATTTCCGGGAGCGCATCATGTCTGTGACCAAGCCTGTCAACGAAACAGCCCGCATTGCGGCGCTCGAGCGATACGCCATCCTCGATACCGACCCAGAAGATTCCTTCGACGATCTCACCCATCTCGCTTCTTTCATCTGTAAAACTCCCATCGCTTTGATTTCTTTAATCGATGCAGACCGTCAATGGTTCAAGTCGCGCATAGGCATCGCGGCCGCCGAAACGCCCCGGGAGGTCGCCTTCTGTTCCACTGCCATTCTGCAACCGGAAATCTTTGTGGTTCCCGACGCGCTCCAGGACGATCGATTCCGCGACAACCCTTTCGTCGTAGCCGACCCACACATCCGCTTCTACGCCGGAGCTCCGCTCATTAACGAGGATGGCTTCGCGCTCGGCACGATTTGCGTGGTCGATCAAACGCCGCGCGAATTGACGCCCGAGCAGAGGCAGGCTCTCAAGGCCCTCAGCCGCCTCGTTCTGGCTCAGATGGAATTTCGCCGCAACTTAATCCTCTTGAAGGAAGCCCTAAGCGACCGCACAAAGGAAGAGCACGAACGAGAACAGGAACTCCTCAAAGTGCAGGCCACTCTGATGCGAGTACTCGGCCTGCGCCACTCTGCGTCAGCAAATCAGTCCGCAAAATCCTAAGCGCTGGAATTATCGCCATTCTTCTCTGTGAGCTCCGGGTCCTCTGAGCCCTCTGTGTAAAATCCCTTCCTTTTCGAATGTTCCCTCCGATTGCTACAAAGCCCCAACCGCCCGCCGCAAAACATTCCGCGAAATATTCGCACCGCTCACAACCAGCACTACATTCTCGCCAAAATCCGCGCCCGCGCTCAGCAACGCCGCCGTACTAGCCGCCCCCGCCGGCTCGGCCAAAACATGCTCCTCCACAAGCAAAATCTCAATCGCCCGCAACATCTGTTCCTCGCTAACCAGCACCAGGTCATCTACCAGCTTCTTCACCTCGCGCACATTCGCCGCATCCGGCGTGCGCGTAGCTAATCCGTCCGCAATGGTGTCGCAAGTCTCCGTCCCCACAACCCGATCTTCCTTCCACGACCGAAAATACGCCGGCGCTCGCTCTGCCTGCACCCCAATAATCCTCACGCGCGGCGCAAGCTGTTTCACCGCCGCCGCAATCCCGCGAATCAAAGCCGTGTCTCCCATCGGCACCACAATCGTTTCGGCTTCTGGAAGCTGTTCCAGAATTTCGCAACCAATCGTCGCCGGCCCCGATGGCAAATCCACATCGGTAGCGTCATTCATAAAATAAACGCCCGGTCGCTTTGCATACTCGTTCGCAAGTTCAAACGCCGCCGCCAAATCCGGCCCGCCGCTCTCCACAATCTCCGCCCCCAAGGAAGCGATCTTCCCACGCTTCACCGGATTGCACCCCGCCGGCAAAAAAATCCTCGCCCTTATACCCAGCAATTTCCCCGCATAAGCCACCGCCGCCCCATGATTCCCCGTGCTCGACGCAATCACTTCCTTCACGCGCTCCTGCTTCAGCCGCGTCGCCAACGCCCATATAGCGCCACGCACCTTGAACGACCCCGTGGGCAGCTCCGTCTCCAACTTCAAGTAAACACGCTTCCCCGCCCTCTCACTCAAGAACGGAGCGGCGATCAACCGCGTCGCCGCAAAATATTCAGCGAGGAATTCTTGTGCCTTTCGTATGGATGCGAGTTTCGGTTGGATTTGCAATGGAGCCTCGAGGAACAATGTATGTATCTTCGCCAAACTCAATTACTCGAACCAGCGTACATTATATCCCCCCAGCACCGCGTCGCTGGTGTGGACCCGGCAAATGGCTATCCCTGATTTGTGTGTCAACCCCTCGTGTAAAGCCGGTTCTGTCACACAATCATTGATTTGTAGTACAATAAGCTATGCGCTCTGCAATTCAAGCAAGACTCGATGATCGCTCGCAAAAAAGGCTTACACTGCTGGTCCGCGAACTGGGCTGGAGCCCTTCGCGGGTCGTCCGAGAGGGCCTGCGCGTTCTGGAAGCCACCTATCTGCGAAAGAAGAAGCGCGGCATCATCGGACTTGGGAAATTCTCGTCTGGTATACCCGACTTAGGCTCGAACAAAAAACACCTGCGCGGCTTTGGGAAGTGAAGCCCGTCCTTCTCGACACCGGGGTCCTCGTTGCCCTTCTGGACAGCAGCGAGAAGACTCACCGCGTCTGCGCCGAAGCCATCCGTGCTGCAGCAGCGCCCCTAATAACCTGCGAAGCCGTGATCGCCGAGAGCTGCTATTTGTTGCGCGGTTTTCCGGGAGCGCCAGAGGCAATTATTGATAATGTGGCCGCCGGAATTATCCAAATCCCTTTGCAATTATCCAAGGAAGCCGCCGGTGTAAAGCAGATTTTGCGAAAATACCGGGATCGCAAGATCGATCTTGCCGACGCCTGCCTGATTCGCTTGGCGGACGAATTTGAAGCCCCGGATATTTTGACTCTGGACAAGGACTTCACAATTTATCGCTGGGCCAAGAACAAGCCTTTTCGAATCTTGCTTGACTTGAATTAGCCCAGCTCTCTTCCTTATCAGCTTTTCAAGGCTGTTGCCTTCAACTTCTCCGCGTTCTGTTGCCACCTCTGCGCCGACGGATGCACTTCCGTACGCAACATGGGCAACCGTAATTATCGCGGTCACCTCAGGCTAGCGATCCCGATTGCTATCAAGTAGCGCGTTTAGAAGGCTTGCGAGCTGCGATTCCTGACGTAAGACCGCCTGCTGATGCTCTGCGGCTCCATCGCTTTCGGTGAGTCGGGCAAGGTTGGCGGCCAGATTCTTCACGGCTACATCGTGCGGAACGTACGTTCGATCTGTTGGAGTGACCGCTTCCCAGCCCGATTCCGTTCGCCTCAGTTCCCAGCGAACTTTTTCGTGCCGGCGCCTCACTTGAGTAGCTCCGCCGCTAATCAACACTTTGGAGTCAACCGCTAAGCGCACCCAGCCGTGGTCGTGCTTGACGTCCACCCGCTCCACGCTGAATTGCTCGACGATCACCACCGGCCGCTGATTCTTCAGCGGATCATCGGTCTTCAACTGAATGCCGAGCGCGTCGCTCAATTCGGAAATACCCAGCGCCACTTCCTCGCGCGTCGGGGGCTTGTTTCCTGTGGCAATGATGACGCTCGCTGGAATCTCGAACGCCGCTTCTATGTCCTTGGATGCGGGCGACACACGCGGAGCTGGCGGTCCATAAATCGCCGCACGCTTCTCGGAAGCCTCCGTCGGTGGGCGGTTCGAAGAGGCATTCTCTCCCGCGGCGCGCTCTTCGACGGACGCCCCCGCAATGCGTCGTGTGTGGCCATTCGAGTCTTTGGACGCACCCGCGGTATTCGCCGTTGTTACCTCTCCACGGCTTTCCAACTTGTACCGATAGAATCGCGGCCTTCCCCTCGACCTCCAGTACGCCGACTCATAATCCTGCGACTCCAACCCCGTCCTCACGAGGCTGTAGAAACTGTGCTGCAGTGGATCGACGACAATTCCAAGGTGTCCAGGCCACGCGATCAAGTCGCCTGCGTGCGGGTTTTTCACGCGCTCAAAGTTTTCGTTGCCCGCATAAATCTCGAAGGAGCTCGCATACGGATAGTCGTATCCCGCAGCCGCGTAAATCAGGTGAACGGCATGCGAGCAGTCCCGCATGCGGTCCTCTGGCGCGTCCTGTTGCCACGCTACATCCAAGATCGAGCGCCCTTGTTCAACAGTCAACAACCGCGGGCTCGAATCAGCCTCGTGAACCGGCACCGCGACTTGCGCCACCACGGGCGCAGCAGCAATCGAGCAAAGCCCGGCCATTCCCAGGCACATCGCCTCCAAAACGCCAAAGGGGTTGCGCGCTGCACGCCATCTGAATGTCATCCACATGTCACCCATCCACACGGGATCTCCAGCGCCTTCGGGAAAAGGATCCCCTCTCTCTAGAAGACATTCAGGACGGGGGGCGGGCAATGGGACTTGCCCTGGGCGTAATGGTCCGCTCGGCCAGGTTTCGACGGCGAGTGAGAAATCTTCGGCCTTAAGTTGGATTCTAATTTTGGGCGAAAAGTTTCTGTCCGGGGGAATGCCTCATCGGTGCGCTGCTAGACACGATTATCCGCGCGTGCTCTCGGTCAGTTCCCTAGCGGAAGGGGTGCCAAAGCCTATTTGATTCGTGTTCGCGATGAGTGGCTCGCCGCGGCCGCTTCGTTACGCTGTTACTTCTTTACTTCTCATCCCGCTGCGGCCGCTACTTCCTTTGCCCTCGAGGATTTCCACAATTCAACGTACGGCTCCAATTCCTTCATCATTTTGCTGAATTGCGGGATGTCCAGCGATTGCGCGCCGTCGCTGATGGCTTTTTCTGGCGCGGGATGCACTTCAACGATCAAGCCGTCCGCTCCAATGGCGACGCCGGCGCGAGAAACGGCGGGGACCAGGCTTCGTTTCCCTGTTGCATGGCTCGGATCGAGAATCACCGGAAGATGCGTCAGCTCATTTAGGGCGGGAATCGCGGCGATGTCGCACGTATTTCGTGTTTCGGTTTCAAACGTGCGGATGCCTCGCTCGCACAGGATCACATCGGAGTTTCCGTGTGCCACGATATACTCCGCAGACATGAGCAGTTCCTTGATTGTTCCGCTCATGCCGCGCTTCAAAAGCACCGGCCGTCCGCATTTTCCCAGCGCTTTCAGCAACATGAAGTTCTGCATGTTTCGCGCGCCCACCTGCATGATGTCCGCGTACTGCGCGATCAATTCCACGTCGCGGTCGCTCATCACCTCCGTGATGATCGCCAGGCCTGTGGCCTTTTTCGCCTTCTGCAATAGTTTCAGCCCCTCTTCTTCCATGCCCTGAAAATCGTAAGGCGAAGTGCGCGGCTTGAACGCGCCTCCGCGCAGAATCTTGGCGCCCGCCGCAGCCACTCCTTCGGCCGCGCGCATGATCTGCGCTTCCGACTCCACCGAGCACGGCCCCGCCATCACCACAAACTCGTCGCCGCCAATCTCCGTGCCATTCACGCGCACGCGCGTCTTCCCGGCGCGGAATTGTTTGCTCACGAATTTGTACGGCGCGGAGATGCGCACAACTTTCTCGACCTGCGCCATGGACTCGACGGACTCCATGCACGCCGTGACGTCTCCCACTCCCACCACGCCAATCACCACGCGCTCTTCTCCCTCAATCGAGTGCACCTTGTAGCCGAAATGCTCCACTTGGTTGCGCACTTCATCGATCTCCTGGCGCGTGGCGTGCAGCTTCATCGAAATAATCATGGCTTCGTCCTCTCGCATCCATTTTTTCTTTCCACACTTTTGTTCTCACAACTTTTCTAAAATTCCTTCGCAAAACTCTGCTCGACAACTCCTTCGAAAAATACTCGGCCTAAAATAAAAAAACCCACTCGCTGCGAGTGGGTCGAAACTTTTTGCGCTGCTTCTAATTACAGAATCGCCCCTCGCCTCCTAGATGGGTGGGTACCAAAATCGAAACCAATACGAATAGGCGCCGCGATTCATGAGCGGTATTGTATTTCGTCTTTCCGCCAGAAACAACAAGTAATTTGGACAAGCCAAAATTCTCAATGAAACCTCAATTGAAGAGGTCCTCTACGGTGAGGACGAATTGCTGCCAGCCCATGCTCCACGCGCTGCGCTCTTCTACGGGCTGGTTCCAATTGATGCGCTCAACCTTTGTGAATCCGGCAGGCACTTCGAAGGTCCCCGGATCCAGCGGCCCTTCCACAAAATCAATGACCTTTATTTTGTTCTTGGACGTAGATACTTTCGTCGTTCCGTCCTTAAGCACAAACAAGCTTGTGCCCACAACTTTCAGATCCACTGCGAATCCGTGCTCCGCGTTTCCTTTTTGCACGACTTCGACTCTTTCGAGTGGATCGTTGCCCGCCGTGAGGAAAGCAATCCCCTTCTGTTTTTTGGAAGAGCGCCACCACGGCTCGCAGGAAATCTCGGCTTCGAGATCGATGTACCAGCCGTCTGTAACGAGATCCTGGGCGTAACGATGCGAGCCTGCGAGGGGCGTCTCTTTCCTGGTGGTGATGACGTGCCGTGCTTGATGGCCGAAAAAGTCCGTTCGCTCGCCCGTGTCTACGGTTGTTTCTTCGATGCGGAACGTCGGCGGTCCTGGCTGGGCGGGTGGCGGCGTTTGCGACATCTTGGCAAGCTGTTCTTTCGGAAGCTGCGGAGGATACGGGTAGGAATCGTACTCGCGCTGGTCGAGATTTAGTCCGAATCCCTTCCCTAAATCACACCGCTCGATGAAAGCCAAATGCGGGCCGTAGTGGCTGCCAGATATATTGCGATATTCCTGCCGCCTCGCGTCCGCACGAAAATAGGTTGTCTGTTCCGATTCTTGCCCGACGGACGAATAGCGAACCGTCATTTTTATTCCGGCGGGCCGGGGAGCTTGTGGGCTTGCTTGGCCGGGCACAAGGAACAGGGATAATCCTAGGAGAAATGGTACGCGCAGGAGGAAAGGCATAGGCTTAGGCCTCCGCCCGGATAAAGCGTAACTTCGTCGCACCACAAAAATAGCTGGCGATTCCGTCGGCGTCAAGAAACAAGTTAATTATTTTCGCCAAATGATAAATTTCAAATCCCATGCAATCTTCTCAATTCTTTGGAAAGCGGTCCCACGCGTGGCGCGATCAATTCAACAGCACGGCGATGCGATAGCGCGTGAAGCTCCCATTCTCCTTGCCGTGGCATGCGCCTACGGCAGCCTTACGATAGGCGCGGCTCTTCACCCTTTCCAAAAGACCATCGGGAAGTTTGTTCAGATCCGTCACTTCAAAACGCGTCACGAACAGCGCGGGAGGACCGTCCAGGCCGAGCTCCATTTTGCACGTTTTGCGGGCATCCTCGGAAACATTCGCGATCTGCAAACCGTTGCTCTTCAGCAGCGAAATCACTTTGTCTTCCTGCTGCTCCAAGCTCAAGGCTTCGACAGGGCGAGAAAAATCCTGCACGGCGAAGAGACCACCGCTACCTCTCATCGTAGCGATGCCCACGGCGGTGACCTCGGCGTTGAGAATATTTTTGCGGTGGCCGGAAGAGTGCATCCACCCATCGTGAATGGTCTCGGCATTTGGACCGACGGCGATGTTCTCCGCGATTATCGAAAATCTCGCGCCAGCCTGGGCGGCACGTTGATCCAAAGGCGGTTCATTCAGACACTGATGCAAGAGCAGGTTCTGACTCACCATCACTTGGGCGTGCTGGCGGGCGGCTTCGGCTAAGGCGTTGTCCCACCGGAGAGCCTGCAGCCCCGCATCGGCGCGTTCGCGGTTGGCGGCGTCCAGAAGGAGCTTTTCCTCCGCCGATAGGCGCGATGAAAGCGGCGGAGTTGGATGTGGAGGACGATTCGGCGAATGCTCTTGGGACTGGGCTGCCGAAACTAAAAATAGAAGACAGATTGGCATGGCCGCGGCTGCGGTTCCGAGAAAGCGGCAGATTTTCATGGGGCGTTAGCCGCGGACGCGAACGGTATTGAAAGTGAGAATGACGTGGCCGCCGGCGGTTGGCCTGCCAAAGCTCATCATCGGACGAAAACGCGAAAAGAGAAGAATCTGATCGAGTTCGTGGCGCAAGGTCGGGCTCGCGGGACCGGAGAGAATTTCATAGTCAACCATCTGGCCTCGAGCGTCGACGGTGACATAGACCTGGAGACCCTGCGGAAGAGAAAGCTCGAGTTCATGCTGCTCGGACCCCCAGGCATGCGGGTAGTCAGACAGGGTTAGAAGTTCGGCAGGCCGCAAAATATTAAGCGGCACATCGTTCGAGACGGCGCGCACGGTAATGCCCGGCACCATCAACTGCAGAACCAACACAAAAATCACAATCGCGGAAAAAACTCCGCCAGTGGCAGGAACGGTGAGCGGGCGAAAAACGTTGTCCAGAAGAATTTCCGCGCGGTCGCGCACTTTGCGCAAACGGCTGGACCAATCCTGGGAATGCTGAGACTGCGCCGCCGCGACTTTGATGCGCACAGCCAGGTCCAAAGGCGGAATATTTTTAGGCATGCGGGAAAGCAGGACAGACAGCTTGCGAAACTTCTCCAACTCGGCGCGGCAAACGGTGCAGCCGTTCAGATGCTCGCCGATTTGCACGCGCTCCGCAGCCGACGTAGTGCCTGTGATGGCGTCGTCCAGATAGCCTGCCAGTTTTGTCCGTACCGTGGTGCACTTCATGAAAGCCCCTCCCCCGCGGTACTTGCACGCAGGGAATTTCCTTGCACATCCGAAGAATCCCCTTTGAATGAACCATTGACGCGGCGCGCCGCGGAATAGGCATCGCTGAAAGGCGACGGCTGCGGCTCGACCCTTGCGCCGTGCGCCGTATCCTGCCCCGTAGCGTGCACTGCAGCGTGCGAAGAAGCGCGTGGCTCATGCTCCCGGAGCAGCGGCTCAAGCACTTGCCGGAGCGCCCGCCGTCCGCGAAGAATGCGTGACTTCACCGTGCCCACGCTGCACTCCAGAACTTCGGCGACTTCCTCGTAACTCAACCCCTCGAGGTCTCGCAGGATGACTGCCGTGCGAAACACGTCTGGAACCTCCCGCAAAGCATGCTGCACGGCAATCTGAATCTCGCGCGAGGCCAGCTGCTCAAACGGGGTGGCACCAAGATCTTCAATTTCAATCGCAGCGTGGCCTTCTTCCGGTTGGGCGTCGATCGAAACATTCTTTTGCAAATGGCGCTTGAACCAGCGCTTGTGATTGAGCGCTTCGCGTATGGCGATGCGGTAGAGCCAGGTTTTCAAAGAGCTGCCTTGCCGGAACTTGCAGATGCCGCGGAAGGCTTTCAAGAAAACTTCCTGCGAACCGTCGGCGGCGTCCGAGGTGTCGCCAAGCATGCTCAAAATCAAGTTATAGACAGGAGCGTGGTAGTGCATGACAAGCCAGTCGAATGCCGTTTCCGAGCCGGCTTGCAGCTCAGAGACGAGTTCGGCTTCATCGCGGCCCCAAGAAAGGGCGCCTGCCCATTCGGACACTGCCGGCCTTTCCGGCCCGCTCAACTTGCTCGGGCCACCCTGCTGGTAGGTTCCACCTTAATACGCCACATTAGAACGGTGGATCCCAGGCCTTCTTGCTCGTGCGATCCCAAGCTTTGCGTTCCGGGACCGACTTGCGACCGGGTTTGGCACTCTGCGGGTGCCCAACCCGATGTCCGCTCTCCTTTATTAGACACCGGGGGAGCGGATATGTTTCCCGGAGTGCCTCCAACCAGTAACAACTGTGATTCTGGCACTTTGGGGGTTGCAGCGCAACGGTACGAGCGAACCATCGGGGCCTGGCAAGTATCTGTGATCCGTGGGGACAGCCGATGGTCGGCAAGGGATGGCTGTCCCTCCGGAGGTACCCCCCACCCACCGGGGTGTCCAGAGAATCGTGAAGTAAACCATAGACCGGATTGGGGTTGCGGAAGTTGCTGTGTGCACCGCGCCGTGGTATGCGTAGTAACGAGTTGCAAAACTTTGGGGCCCTGAGAGGGGTACCCCCCTCCCGGTTTCTTGGAAGTGTTGATTCTGGGGAAGTTGAAGTGGAGTGGAATCAACAGTTGCGGAAGTGTTGATTCTGAATGGGTTAGGAGAGGGCGGCTATTATGAAGTGGTAACCTGGGAAGGACTGAGGATTCTGCGGGAGTTTGAAGGACGGCGTGGCGGAGACGCATGACTCGTGAGGAGCACGGATAAGATCCGCGCCCTGATTAACAAAACCATTATATCATATTGGTACTAATTGTCAAGTATAAATTATAAGTCGTTTAATTCGTGCGGGTTGGCGGAAGGTGCTAGGGCTGGCATGGGCCGTTCGAGGAAAAAGCAAACCCCGCACCCTTGAAAATCACAAGGGATGCGGCACCCGGCGGCCATGGAATCACCTTTACACCCGTGTACTAAATTGGACAGAATAATCTCGGTTTCGATGCGAAGTTGGTTGATGCTCACGAGGAGCGCGCCTAAAGAGCCCTGGGAGGCCATATTAGCCGGAGTCAAGCACGAAATGGCAGTGCCGCGGATGGCCGAATCCGCACGACATACAATATCCCAGCAGAGGTGGAGGTCCAATCAACCGATGAGGTCTAACGTAGAGGCCTTACCTAAAATCTCGTTCGATTTGGGCGGAGTGGTCAAAGTGAATGAAAACTTCGCAACAGGAGAAACTATTTTCTCTCAAGGCGGTATCGGCGAGACGCTCATGTACATTCAAAGAGGCCGCGTGAAACTCTCCGTGGCCTCCAAGGCTGGCAAGGTGGCAATTGTCGCCATTCTAGGGCCAGGCGAATTTCTTGGTGAAGCGTGCCTTGGAAGTCGGAATATTCGTCTGAGGACGGCCACCGCAATTGCACCAACGGCTCTGCAAGTCATTGAAAGAAACGAGATGATCCGAGCGCTCCGCACCGACCGTGCGCTCTCCTACTGCTTCCTGTCTTATCTGATTTCGCGTAATATTCAGATCGAGGAGGATTTCGTCGACCAGGTTTCTCACTCCAGCGAGAGCAGATTAGCCCGCGCTCTTCTGCTGCTCGCAGGCAAGGGGAGTCAGCGCACGCTGCACAGATTTGCAGGAATATCGCAAGGGACCCTGGCAACGATGATCGGCACTACGCGCGCGCGCGTCAATGTTTTTATGAATAATTTCAGAAAGCGTGGATTCATCAAGTACCATCGCCATCTCGATGCGGACGGTGGGATAGACGTCAACATCTCCCGCTTAGCCAAGGCTTTCTTCGGATAGCGTTCAACTCGCGCGCCTTCGCGCTCTGAGAGTTTTGAACGCCGCTTCAATATCCTTCCTTGAATCGTAGCTGTATCGGATGAACACGAGAATCACACAGGATTTGGCCTGGGAGTGATTTGGCTAACCGGGATTCTTTGTGGTTCTTGGGTGCTCGGCACAGACATGAGATGCGAACTCCTTGTCGCGCTGCCGTCCGAAGTTCGTCTTCATCTCCTCAACGGAATTGCCAACGACCGCCGATGGAGGATTGAACACCCATGCGCATTCCGAGCAACCCCACGCTTGAAAATCCGGTCTTTCGACCCATACCAGTTTGCGACGCATCGGCTCCATGGCCACCTCGCGGTTTGATTTCAAAAGGCGAGAAGACTACCGATGGCGAAAGGCCGCTGTCTGTGGGGTATCCAACACTGGCGAGAATTGCTATCTCAATCCGACGTCATCCTCGAACTGTTGAATGACACCGTAATGCTCACAGTCGGAGTTCTAGAGTTTCCTGTGGTTCACACCCGGCGCGCATTTCCAAAAACACGCCCGTAAACTCTCTGAAATGAACACTTACAGGAAAACGGGGGACGGGGTGCAGTACAGCCGGGCCGCCTCGAAAAGCAAATCGCCCGATGCGGATATCCGCAACGGGCGAAATGGAAGCAGAAATCACTCCGAAACGGGAGCGGATTAGCTGGCAGCGGCTGCCGGTTCTTCCTTCTTGGTTTTTTCTTTCTTTTCTTTTTTCTTCAGCTCGTAGCCGACGATCTCGAGGATCGCGACCTTTGCGCCATCGCCGACCCGGATGCCCGCGTGGATGATCCGCGTATAACCGCCGGCGCGATCGGCGAATTTCGGCGCGATTTCGCCGAAGAGTTTCGCTGTGACGGCGGGCGTCATGATGTACGCCGCGGCCTGGCGCCGCGATTGCAGCGTGTCGCGCTTGCCGAGCGTGATCATCTTCTCGGCCACGGGCCGCGTGGCCTTCGCGCGCGTCAGCGTGGTGGTGATCCGCCCGTGCTCGAACAAGTTGGTGACGAGGTTCCGCAGCGTCGCGCGACGGTGCGACGGGTTGCGTCCAAGTTTTGATCCAGAGTTGCGATGCCGCATCGTCTATCCTTTTAACCTATGAAATCTGAGGACGGCCCGCTCTTTCGAGCGGGCCATGAATGTGTTCTTGTGAAAACTGCAAACCAACAAACTCTCGTCTGAATTGTTAGCTCACAGCTCACAGCCAGATACCAAGAGTCAAAACGTAATTACTTCAGCTCTAAACTTTCGATTTTCAACCGTCTCGAAGCCGAAAATCGGAGATTCCTCGCTTTCGACTTTGAACTGTCGGCTGGTCCACTTCCTTTACAGTCCGACAGTGTCTTCGCTTGGCGGCGGCGCCGTCTGGCTCGGCAGCGGCGGCCAGATAATGCGGCCGTGCTCGTCGAACTTCATGCCCAGGCTGAGGCCCATCTTGGTCAGTATATCCTTGATCTCGTTGAGCGATTTCCTGCCGAAGTTCTTGGTCTTCAGCATTTCGTTCTCGCTCTTTTGCACGAGTTCGCGGATCGTCTGGATGTTCGCGTTCTTCAAGCAGTTGTAGGAGCGCACGGAAAGTTCCAGCTCTTCGACCGAGCGATCCAGATGCTCGAGGCGCGGATCGTTGGCGATTTCCTGCGGCAGCTCCGCCATCTCCGTCGGCTCTTCGAAGTTGATGAAGATGCTCATGTGGTCTTTCACCAGCTTCGCAGCCAGGCCGATCGAGTCCTGCGGCGTGATCGCGCCGTTGGTCCAGACTTCGATCATCAGCTTTTCGTAGTCGGTCATCTGGCCGAGACGAGCTGCTTCGACCGAGTAGTTGACCTTGCGCACCGGCGAGTGAACGCTATCCACCGGAATGTAGCCGATGGGCAGGTCTTCGTCGTAGTTGCGGTCGGCAGCCACATAGCCGCGGCCGTTCTTCACGCGCATCTCGATTTGCAGCTTGCCGCCTTCGCTGACCGTCGCGATGTACACGCTCTTGTCGAGCACGGCGAAGTCCGCGTCTTCTTCGATTTGCGCCGACGTCACCGGCCCCGGATGATCGACGTTGAAGAAAATCGTCTTCGGCAGGTCCGTGTTCAGTTTGATCGGCACTTGCTTCAGGTTCAGAATAATGTCCGTCGCATCTTCCACCACGCCAGGAATCGAGGAAAATTCATGCAGCACTCCTTCGATTTTCACGGCAGTGATGGCAGCGCCTTCAATCGAGCTCAACAGCGCGCGCCGCAGCCCGTTTCCGACGGTCGTGCCCCATCCGCGCTCAAACGGCTGCGCGGAAAACCGCCCGTACTTCTCGGTCAGCGATTCCAGCTCGGATGCAAGTCTCTTCGGCTTTTGAAAACCCTTCCACATCGTGTTCCTTCCTTCTGGCCGCCGAACGATCGGCTGCCTAAAACCATACTGCCCACCCGGTTACGCCGGGCGCGTGCGGCGCCATTCGCCGCTCAAATCGCCGGACTTTGCTCCGGCCTGTAGGGGCACGGCATGCCGTGCCCGCCACTTACTTCGAGTACAGTTCGACGATCAACTGTTCGTTGATCGGCGGCGTCTGCACGTCTTCACGCTTCGGCAACGCCACCACCTTGGCTTTGAATTGTTCGCGGTCTTGTTCAAGCCACGGCACGGCGCTCTGGCTCTGCGCCACGTTCCGCGCTTCGAGCACCATCGCGTTCTGGTGCATCTTTTCCTTGATGGCCACTTCCTCGCCCACGGTCACGAGATACGAAGGAATGTTGACCTTCTTCCCGCTCACGCGAACGTGGCCGTGCAAAACGAGCTGCCGCGCCTGCGAACGCGACGACGCCAGCCCCGCGCGCCACACCACGTTATCCAGACGCCGCTCGAGCATGATGATCAGGTTCTCGCCCGTCGGACCCTTGGCCCGTACTGCTTTCTCAAAATACGAGCGGAACTGCCTCTCGAGCAGCCCGTATGTGCGCTTGACCTTCTGCTTCTCGCGCAACTGCAGGCCGTAACCCGCGACCTTGGGGCGCCGCGACTGGCCGTGCTGTCCCGGAACGAAGTTGCGCTTCTCAATCGCGCACTTCTCCGTGAAGCACCGCAGCCCTTTCAAAAACAGCTTCTGCCCTTCCCGGCGGCACAGGCGGCAGACTGCATCTCGGTGTCTTGCCAACTTCTATTCTCCCTTCCCAAAACTCTTGGTAGCACAGCCACTCCTGGCTGTGCTCTTCCGGCCCTCGCCGGATCCAGTCCAAACCCGCACAGGCAAGAGTGCCTGTGCTACAAAATCAAACGCGGCGGCGTTTTGGAGGACGGCAGCCGTTGTGCGGAATCGGAGTCACGTCGCGGATCAAAACGATGTGCAATCCCGCGGCGGCCAATGCGCGCACGGCGGATTCGCGTCCCGAGCCCGGCCCCTTCACGCGCACTTCGACGCTCTTCATGCCGTACTGGTCGCGCGCCACGCCCGCGGCAGCCAGCGAAGCTTGCTGCGCGGCGTACGGCGTGCCCTTGCGCGAGCCTTTGAAGCCTATCGCTCCCGCGGAAGACCAGCACATCACGCGGCCATCCGTGTCCGAGATGGTGATCTGCGTGTTGTTGAACGTCGCCGCAACATAAACGATGCCGTGCGGCACGACGCGCCGTTCGCGCTTCTTCTTGAATTCTTTCTTGCGCTTTGTCGCGGCCGCCGGTTTTGCCGGTGCTGCTGTTGCGTCCGGCACCGCGCCTTTTTGTTCTTTTGCCACTGTTCACTCCGTTTCGTATTTCGCCGAATCTGAAACCTTGCTGTAGGGGCACGATATATCGTGCCCCTACGAAGAGAAATTCTTAGCCCTTCTTGCCGACGGTCTTCTTCTTCGCCGCCACTGCGCCGCGCCGCGGACCCTTCCGTGTACGCGCGTTGGTGTGCGTGCGTTGTCCACGCACCGGAAGATTGCGGCGGTGGCGGATTCCGCGGTACGCCTGGATTTCGATCAGCCGCCGGATGTTCATCTGGATCTCCTTGCGGAGATCGCCTTCCACGCGGCCTTCTTTTTCAATTTCCTGGCGGAGATGATTCACTTCGTCTTCCGTCAAATCGCGAATCTTCTTCGTGTGATCGACGCCCGCCTTGGCGGCGAGCTTCTTCGCGCGCTCCTGCCCGATGCCGTAGATCGAAGTCAGTCCGACCCAAAGGCGCTTCTGCGGCGGAAGGTCAACACCTGCGATGCGTGCCATTCTGTCTCCTTAACCCTGGCGCTGCTTGTGCTTCGGATTGGTGCAGATTACCCGCACCACGCCACGCCGGTGGATCACCTTGCATTTGTCACAAATCTTTTTTACCGATGCCCGTACTTTCATTGCCTTTGTCCCTCATTCCGGCCGCTCTCGGCGGCCAACGGCCCGCCTCGGAAGGCGTGCCCTGCAAACCAGGGGCATTAGATGACTTAGCCCCTTCCAAAGTCGCAAAACTCAAAAACTGGCCGTCTAAAGACCGCCGCTACGAAACCCTGCTACTTGTAGCGGTAGACGATCCGGCCGCGCGTCAAATCGTAAGGCGAAAGCTCCACCGCTACTTTGTCTCCCGCCAGAATCCGGATGAAATTCTTGCGCATCTTGCCGGAAACGTGCGCCAGCACTTGATGCTTGTTCTCGAGCTCCACGCGAAACATCGCATTTGGCAGCGGCTCAATCACCGTGGCCATGACTTCTATGGCGTCCTCTTTGGGATTGCCAGAGTCGCCTTTCTCTTTTTTCTCGCGAATGGGTCTCGCCATATTCTCCTGCGTTACGAGCGCCGGGCTAAAACCCGGTCACTGTCTTGCACATGCTACTCAAACTCGATGGGCCCGAAACTTTACCAAGATGGCCCGGTCATTTCTTTCGGCCGCGTCAAAATCCAGGGGCCGTTCGCCGTAATCGCTACCGTATGTTCGAAGTGCGCCGAGGGGCTGCCATCCGCTGTCTCTGCTACCCACTCATCCCGCATCCGAACTTCCGGCCGGCCCGCGTTGACCATTGGCTCGACGGCGATGACCATGCCTTCCTGCAGCCGCGCCCCGCGTCCTTCTTCGCCGTAGTTCGGCAGGTTCGGTTCGTCGTGCATCTTCGTGCCGATGCCGTGCCCGACAAACTCCCGCACTACCGAATACCCGTGCTGCTCGACCCAGCTCTGCACCGCGTGACCGACATCGCCGAGCCGGTTGCCGGCGCGCATCTTGTCAATCGCGCGGTCCAACGATTCGCGGGTGACATCCAGCAGCTTCTTCACTTCCGGCCGAATCTGCCCGACCGGCACAGTGACCGCCGAATCCGCGAAATACCCGTCCACTTCCATCCCGAAGTCGATCGAGACGATGTCGCCCTCGCGCAGTTTCCGCTTTGGCGACGGAATGCCGTGAACGATCTCGCTGTTCACCGAAGTACACAGCGAACAAGGATAACCGCGGTATCCCTTGAACGCCGCTTTACCAGGCTTCCCCGCGATTTTTTCCTCGGCAAACTTCTCGAGGTCCATCGTCGTCAGCCCCGGCCGCACCATCTCTCGCAGCGCCGTCAAAGTCTCATGTACGACCAGTCCGGCGCGGTGCATCTTTTCCAGCTCTTCCGCACTGCGCAGATGAATCGCCATCGTTTCTACTAGCAGCCCTTCCCGGGCTGGTCCGTTCCCGCTTGCGGCCCTTACCGGAGCGCCTAATGTTTGCCGCGCGCGTGGTGCAGAGCCTTCCAAATCTGCTGCTCCACTTCTTCCACGCTCTTCGAGGCGTCCACCTCGTGAAGCAAGCCCAGCCTCCGGTAATACGCAGCCAGCGGCTCGGTCTGCTTGTGATACGCCTGCAACCGCGGCGCTACAATTTCTTCCCGGTCGTCCGGCCGCTGCAGCAATTCCCCGCCGTCGTTGTCGCAGCGCCCTTCGAGTTTCGGCGGACGCTCGTAAAGATTATAAATCTCGCCGCCCGTCTTGCACATGCGCCGGCCGGTGATGCGCCGGAGAATCAGGGCCGTGTCAACCACCAGGTGAATCACGAACGGCCGCCGAAATCCATGCTGCTTCAACAACTCGCCCAGGTACTGCGCCTGAGCGACGGTTCGCGGAAACCCGTCGAACACAAATCCGTGCGCACAATCTGGCCGCTCGATGCGGTCCGCCACGATCTTGAGCACCAGCGAATCCGGCACCAGCTCGCCGCGCTCCATAATCGGCTTGGCCTTTATGCCAAGCGGCGTGCTCTTGGCCACGTGCTCCCGGAGCATGTCGCCGGTCGAAAGGTGCGGCACAGAATACTTGGCGGCAAGCTTTTTCGCTTGTGTGCCTTTGCCCGCGCCCGGAGGCCCGAGTAAAATCACGGCGCGATTGAGCTCTTCCGGGGGCCGCTTTTCCGGCACCACTGGGCTCGTCGCCATGTTTTTACCGCCGGCCGCGCAACCGGCCCTTTCGAGCAAATCCTTCGTAGTTGCGCATGACCAGCTGTGCTTCGAGCTGCTGCACGGTGTCCATGGCCACGCCGACGACGATCAACAGCGACGTGCCGCCGAAATAAAACTGCACGCCCAAACCCTTCAGAAACCATACCGGGAAGTGGCGATCGAACCACGAACCGATGCCCCAGCCAAGATGGTCGAGGTGGATACCGGCGATCATCCACTCCGGCAGCAAACAGACGATGGCGAGGTAGACCGCGCCGATAAACGTCAGCCGCTTCAGAATCTTGCTGACATGCTCGGACGTGTTGCGTCCCGGCCGGATGCCTGGAATAAATCCGCCGTTCTTGCGCATGTTGTCCGCAAGCTCCGTGGGATTGAACACAATCCCAACGTAGAAAAACGAGAACAGCAGAATCATCGTGATGTACACGACGGTATAAAGCGGCTCGCCCCACGCCAGACGTTCCTTGATGGTATTCAGAAACGCCCAACGGGTGCCCAGCATCAGCGCAGCCGTCGCGGGAAACGCCAGCAACGAACTCGCGAAAATCGGCGGAATCACGCCGCCGGAATTCACGCGCAAAGGCAGATACGAAGATTGACCGCCCATCACACGGCGCCCAATCACGCGCTTGGCATACTGCACCGGAATGCGGCGCTGGCCACCTTCCACAAACACGATGAACGCCACCACCGCGATCATCAAGGCAATCAGGAAAATCAGCGCCAGCCCGGTGAACGGCCCCCAGGCCGCTGTTCTTGCCTTAGTGACCAAGTCATCGACGGCCCGCGGCAAGCCCACAACGATGCCGACGAAAATAATCAGCGACATGCCGTTGCCGATGCCGCGCTCGCTAATCTGCTCGCCGAGCCACATGATGAACGCCGAGCCGGTCGTGAGCGTCAGGATGGTCATCAACGTGAAACCCGGACCCGGGTGATACACGAGCGATTGGCCACTCAGGTTCGTCGCTTGAAGCGTCGAAGCGATCGTCAGCGACTGGATCACGCTAAGGACGATCGTCAGATAACGCGTGTATTGCGTAATCTTGCGGCGTCCCAGCTCGCCTTCTTTTTGCAGCCGCTCGAGGTACGGAAAAACCACCTGCATCAACTGCAAGATGATCGATGCCGTGATGTACGGCATGATGCCCAAGGCGAAAATCGTGAGCTTGCGGAAACTGCCGCCGCTGAAAAGATCGAAGATGCCAAGAACCGAGCCCTGCGCCTGCTTGAACATTTCCGCCAGTACGTCGGCGTTGATGCCCGGCGTCGGAATGTGCGCTCCGATGCGGTACACAGCCAGCAGCGCCAGCGTAAACAGCACGCGGTTCCGCAAATCCGGAATGCGGAACATGTTCTTGAGAGCTTCGACGAATCGTTTCATACGTTTACCCTGCGATTCCCCGTTACCTTACATCGCCACGCTACAGCCCTACGCTACAACCTCAAACGTGCCGCCTGCCTTGGTAATCTTGTCCTTGGCCGAAGCGCTGAACGCATGCGCGTGAATCGCCAGCTTGGTCTTCAGTTCGCCGTCGCCCAAAACCTTGATCGGATCCGTCACGCGGCGCACAAAACCATGCGCGCGCAGCAGCTCCGGTGTCACGGTCTCGTTCTCCGGAAAAACGTTCAGCTCTTCCAGATTAACGACCGAATACGTCACGCCGAACGGATTGTGAAATCCGCGCTTCGGCATGCGGCGGTGCAGCGGCATCTGGCCGCCTTCAAATCCGCGCCGGCGCGAATAGCCGCGGCGGGATTTCTGTCCCTTGTCGCCAGAACCGGAAGTCTTGCCCAGTTTCGAGCCCATGCCGCGGCCCACACGCACCTTGCGGTGCCGCGAACCTTTCGGCGGCTTCAAATTGGAGAGGCTGACCACTGGTTTCGCGTGGCCTGCACTCTTGGCGGCTTTGCGGCCGCGGGAAACTTTTTTCGCCATCGCTTTACTCCACCACTTCCACGAGATGCCGCACTTTGTGGATCATCCCGCGCACCGCGGGCGTGTCCTCGCGCTCCACCACTTGATGCATTCTCCGCAGTCCCAGGCCGCGAATGGTTTGGCGCATGTCATCGGTGCAGCTGATGAAGCTCACCACCCACTTCACCTTGACCTTGCCGCCCTTCCCTTTGCCGATTCTCTCGACACTCGATTTTTTCTTGCTGGCCATTAGTTGCTCTCACCCGCGGCTTTTTGATACCGGCCGCTGATTTCGTCGACAGTTTTAGAGCGCGTCTCCGCCACTTGCGCGGCGTCTTTCAGACCGAGCAGCGCGGCGAACGTGGCTTTCACCACATTGTGCGGATTCGAAGTGCCGAGGGACTTCGTAAGCACGTTGCTGATGCCCGCCACTTGCATCACCTTGCGCACCGGGCCGCCCGCGATCACGCCCGTGCCATCCGGAGCGGGCTTCAGCAGCACCTGCGCCGAACCGTAACGTCCGAGCACCTGATGCGGAATCGTCGAGCCCTTCAGGTTCAGCTTGATCAGATTCTTCTTCGCCTGCTCGATGGCTTTCTTGATGGCCATGGGAACTTCGCGCGCTTTTCCCATGCCGAATCCGGCATGGCCGTGGCTATCGCCGACGACGACGAGCGCCGAGAAGCTGAGATTTTTGCCGCCCTTCACGACTTTGGTGACGCGGTTGATGGCAATCACGTCATCTTTCAAATCGGACGGATTCACCTCCAGGAGCCTGCGTACCGCTAAACTGTCTCGCAAAATTTGCTTCGACATAGGCTTAGAACTGTAACCCCGCTTCCCGCGCCGCATCGGCGAGCGCCTTGACGCGGCCGTGATACTTGTAACCGCCGCGGTCGAACACTACTTTGGCCAGCCCAGCAGCTTTGGCGCGCTCGGCAATGGTCTTGCCGATCACTTTGGCTGCTGCAATATTTCCGCCACCCTTCAAATTCTTTTTCGTTTCGCCGTCCACGGAACTGGCCGAGACCAGCGTCTTCCCGGTGCGGTCGTCGATCACCTGCGCGTAGATGTGTCCGAGCGAACGGTACACGCAAAGACGCGGGCGCTCCGTGGTGCCTTCGACGCGCTGGCGTACGCGTTCGTGAACGCGGAGGCGGTGCAGGTTTTTTGATAGCTTGCGAACTCTTGCCGATGCCACTGTTTCTTCTCCTCGATACCTCTGGCCGCCAAGCAGCCAAAAAACTATGCTGGGCCGCCGGCCTTTGCTCCGGCCTTGCCAGCTTTTTTCTTGAGACGCTCGCCGGTGATGCGCACGCCCTTCTGCTTATACGGATCAGGAGGACGAAGAGCGCGCATATCGGCGGCGACTTGTCCTACTTTGCCTTTGTCCGCGCCGCTGACCACGATGTGGGTCTGCTTATCCACCGTGATCTGGATTCCTTCCGGAACCGGGAACTCGATGGGGTGCGATTTGCCGAGAGCGAATGCCACGACTTTGCCCTTCAGCTCAGCGCGGTAGCCGACGCCGACGATGTCCAAATCCTTCTTGAAACCTTGCGTGACGCCCTGAACAGCGTTGGCAACCAGCGCGCGAGCCAGGCCGTGGAGCGCTCGATGATCTTCCGTGTCGCGAAGAGCGGTCAGCACGCCGTCTTTCTGCTCGAACCTGATGCCGTGCGGCAGCGGAACCGTGAGTTTGCCCTTGGGGCCCTGCACGTCGACTTGGCCGGTTTGCAGCGCGATCTTCACGCCTGCAGGAACTGGAATTGGTTTGCGTCCGATACGTGACATCTGTTCGTCCTTAGCTCCAGAAGCTCAAAAATTTACAATCCGAAAAGACGGGCACGGCATGCCGTGCCCCTACGAGATCAAAACCGTTACCAAACCTCGCAAAGAATCTCGCCGCCAACTTTGGCTTTGCGCGCGGAACGTCCGCTCATTAAACCCTTCGGCGTCGTCAAAATGTTGATCCCCAAACCGCCCACCACAGGACGGATATCGGTTGCGCCCAGATACCGGCGCGAGCCAGGCCGCGAAATGCGCTTGACGCCAGAAATGACGCTGCGCCGGTCCGGCGTGTACTTCAAGAAAACGCGGAGCATTTTGCGCGTCTTGTTCTCGTCAACCATCTTGAAGGTAGAGATGTAGCCTTCTTCCTTCAAAATACGGGCAATCTCCGTCTTTAGCTTCGACGCCGGCACGTCCACGCGCTGGTGCTTGGCGGCTGCGGCGTTGCGAATGCGCGTCAAAAAATCGGCTATGGGATCCGTTTGCATCTTTTCTCCTGCGCCGCTTGCCGCGGCGACTACCAGCTAGCTTTCACGACGCCGGGAATTTCTCCCTTGAGCGCCATGCCGCGGAAACAAATGCGGCACATTTGAAACTTGCGAATGTATCCGCGAGCGCGGCCGCAAACGCGGCAGCGGTTGCGAATCCGCACTTTGAATTTCGGTTTCTTATGCGTCTTTGCGATTTTTGCCAGGCGTGCCATTTATTGCGCCCCTCCAGGAACGCGCAGAGGAACTCCGAGACCTTTTAGAAGCTCACGGCCTTCCTCGTCGTTCTTTGCCGTCGTCGTCAAAGTGACGTTCATACCTTTAATCTTGTCCACGCGGGTGTAATCGATTTCCGGAAACACGAGCTGGTCCTTCAAGCCCAGCGTGTAGTTGCCGCGGCCATCGAAAGCATTCGAAGGCAGCCCGCGGAAGTCGCGGACGCGCGGCAGAACCACGTTGCAGAGCCGGTCGAGAAATTCGTACATCTTTTCTCCGCGCAGAGTAACCGCGCAGCCAATCGGCATCCCCTTGCGGATTTTGAAGTTGGCGATGGACTTCTTGGCGCGCGTGATAATCGCTTTTTGTCCGGTGATCTGGCCGAGTTCGACCGCAGCGGTATCGAGCAGCTTGGCGTTCTGGCTGGCTTCGCCGAGGCCGATGTTCACTGTGATCTTCTGCAGCTTCGGAACGGCCATTTTGTTTTCCCAGCCAAAGCGCTTCATCAGCGCCGGCACCGTTTCGCTGCTGTACTTTTCGTGTAGTCGCGTCTTCATTTCTCTTCTCTGCCTTGTCCTTTACTTATCCAATGTCGTGCCGCAGCGGCGGCAGGCACGCACTTTCGTTCCGTCCGGAAGAATGGTGTGACCCATGCGGGTATGCTTGCCGCAGCTGGTGCAGACAATCATCACGTTCGAAACGTTGACCGGACCCTCTTTTTCGACGATGCCGCCCTTGATGTTTTTGCCCGGATTCGGCCGCGTGTGGCGCTTGATGATCGAAGCATGCTCCACCACCACGGTATTTTTCTTGGCGTTGATCGAGAGCACCCGTCCCGTCTTGCCCGCGTCGCGTCCGGCGATGATTTTTACCTGGTCGCCCTTGCGGATACTGATGGTGTGCCGCTCGGCTCTTTCATGTCGCAATGTCATTGCTTACCAAACCTCCGGAGCCAGCGAAACAATCTTGGTGAATTTCTTGTCGCGCAGCTCTCTTGCCACCGGGCCAAACACGCGTGTCCCCACCGGTTCGCCCGCTTCGTTGATCAAAACCGCGGCATTGTCATCGAACCGGATGTACGTGCCATCCTTGCGCCGCCGCTCTTTCCGCATTCGAACAATCACGGCCTTTACGACCGTGCCCTGCTTGACCTGGCTTTCCGGTGTCGCTTCCTTCACCGACGCGGTGATGACGTCGCCGAGACCCGCTTGCAGTCCGGCGTCGCCGCCCACAGGCATAATGCACATCAGCTTCCGCGCGCCGGAATTGTCGGCTACCGTCAGCCAGGTTCGCATCTGAATCATCGGTGTGCTCCCCTGTCCCGCTTACTGGGCCGACGCGTTCCGCGTCAGCACTTCCTTCAGCCGCCAGCGCTTCAGGCGGGAAAGCGGCCGCGAAGCCACAATCCTCACCGTGTCGCCCTGTTTCGCCGCACGCTGTTCATCGTGCGCGTAAAATTTCTTCGAGATGCGCACCACGCGGTGATACTTGGGGTGCTGGACCAGGCGCGTTACTTCGACGACGATGGTCTTTTCCATCTTCGCGCTGGTCACTTTGCCGGTGAGGATGGTGCGCTCGCCGCGCGTCTCGGTCTTTGTTGCTGCTGCCGCTGGTGTTTCGGTTGTCATTACGCCTTCCCTGCTGCTTGCGACTTCGACTCTGCCGCGATTTCCTGGGCGCGGAGAAGTGTCTTCACGCGCGCCAAATCTTTTTTCGATTCACGGAGACGCTTGAGCGCTTCCGCCTGGCCGGTCGAAAGCTGAAACTTCAGCCGGAAAATCTGCTCGGTGAGCTCTTTTTGCTGCGCCTCGAGCTCGTTCACGCCCGCTTCGCGAATTTTTTCAATGCGCTTTGGCATAATTACAAGCTCCCCGCGCGAGTGATGAACTTCGTGGGAATCGGCAGCTTGTGCGCCGCCAAGCCCATGGCTTCCTTGGCTGTGGCTTCGTCCACGCCGGACATTTCGAACATGATGCGTCCCGGCTTCACGACCGCCACCCACTTTTCCGGAGCGCCTTTGCCTTTGCCCATGCGGGTTTCCGCAGGCTTCTTGGTAAAGGGCTTATCCGGAAAAATGCGGATCCAGAGTTTGCCGCCGCGCTTGATGAAGCGCGTGATAGCGACACGTGAAGCTTCGATTTGGCGGTCGGTGATCCACGCCGCTTCCATCGCCTTCAATCCGTAGTCGCCGAAAGCCAGATCGCCGCCGCGCCAGGCCTTGCCCGTGCGCCGGCCGCGCATCTGCTTTCTGTACTTCACTTTTTTCGGCATCAACATCGCTTTGTTCTCGCTTCCCTAATCTCGCAGGCCGCACCGCGGCCAGTCCAAATTTTTATGCCGCGGCGACGGCGTCGCGTTCTTTCTGAATCTTCGAAGCGCGCTTCGGAACGTTCTCGCCCTGATAGACCCAGCACTTCACGCCAATCACGCCGTAGGTTGTTTGCGCTTCGGCAGTCCCGTAATCGATGTCCGCGCGCAAAGTTTGCAGCGGCAAACGCCCTTGCAAATACCATTCTTTGCGTGCGATTTCCGCGCCATTCAAACGCCCGGCTACGCGCACCTTGATACCCTTGCAGCCAAAACGAAGCGCCGAGTCCACCGCTTTGCGCATCGCGCGGCGAAAAGCCACGCGCTTTTCAAGCTGCAACGCGATCGATTCCGCCACAAGCTGCGCATCGAGTTCCGGGCGGTGCACTTCCTGAATATCGATGTGCACTTCGCGCTTGGTGCGCTTTTGCACTTCCTGCTTCAGTTTGTCAATTTCCGCGCCCTTGCGCCCGATGATGATGCCCGGCCGAGCCGTGTAGATGCGGACAACCAGCTTGTTGGCGGCGCGCTCGATATCAATCGAGCTGATGCCCGCGCTCTTGAGCTTATCTTTTAGCTCGCGACGCAGCTTCACGTCTTCATGAAGAAGATCGGCATAGTCGCGATCGGCGTACCAGCGCGACTTCCACGGCTTGTTGTAGCCCAGGCGAAACCCGTAAGGGTGTGTCTTCTGTCCCATTACTTCTTCCCCTTTTTCGACGGCGTGCGCTTTCCAGTCAAAGCCTTGCGCACGCGGCGAATCGTTCCCCGCGCGCCCTTCTGCGCTTCCGCTTCTGCCAGGTTTGACGCCACGCGTTCGGCAGCGGCGACATGATGCTCGGCAACACCGACCCACAGATGCGCCGTGCGCTTCTGGTAACGGAACGCCCGGCCCATCGGCGCTGGACGTATCCTCTTCCACCGCGCGCCCTCGTTCACATAGCAGGTCGAAACAAACAATTGATCCACATCGAGCGGCGAACCAGAATCCTCTGCTTTACGCTCGGCGTTGGCGATCGCGCTGCGCAACACCTTCTCAATGTGCTTCCCCGCGCGCTTCGGCGTATAGCGCAACGTTTGCAAAGCGTCTTGCGCCTTCTGCCCGCGAATCAGATCCATCACGAGACGCGCCTTTTGCGGCGACATCCGCACGTGCCTTGCCAGCGCGTGTGCTTCAATCGAACCTGCGGTTTGTGTCTGTACGTCAGCCATAACTTATGCCTTCGGCGCCGGAGCTGCGCCGCCTCCCGCGGGTGCCGCACCTGTACCTGGAGCCGCGCCGCCTGCCGGAGCCGCGCCTGCAGCCTTTTCGAGCGCCGCTTTCACGGCGTGGCCTTTAAACGAGCGCGTCGGCGAAAACTCGCCCAGCTTGTGCCCGATCATCTGCTCGGTCACATACACAGGAATGAATTTCTTCCCGTTGTGCACGGCGATGGTGTGCCCGATCATTTCCGGCACAATCGTCGAGCGCCGCGACCAGGTCTTAACGACTTTCTTTTCGTTCCGCGTGTTCAGCCCTTCGACTTTTTCACGCAGGTGGCCATCCACAAACGGCCCTTTTTTCAGTGAGCGTGCCATCGATTCCCTATTCCTCCACTCGGCGCAAGCGGCCCCACGGCGCGCGCCGCATCTTCTTGAATCCCCGCACAGGCCCCGGAACGCGGTGCGACTTCGGGCAAAACGGGCACACAAAGCGCGTGCCTTGCGCGTTCGGAATCCGCTCCACTATCACCGCCCAGCCGGGCTTGCACAGCTTGTACAGAACCGGCTCCGGCGGCGGTACTACTACCTTCCCTGTCGGACGCACCGGCTTCGTGCTTTTCGCCGCTGCGCGCTTTACGACTCTCTTTGCGGGGCGCGCCGAGCGTTTCGCCGCCGCTCGCCGTATCGATCCCCGCCGTCCTGCCGTTCGTGCCGTTCTTGTTGCTCGTGTTGCTCTCATGGTGTTTGCTCTCGCCGGGCCGCTCTGCCATCACCGCCCAGCTTCAAGCGTTTGCTGCGTCACGCTTGTTCGACTAAACCACTTACTTCCTTCTCTCAACGATGTTGCGGTCTGTACGCTTGTTATTGCGTGTCTTTTTACCCAGCGTCGGGAACGCCCACGGCGTTTGCGGGTGATTGCCCTTCACTTTGCCTTCACCGCCGCCGTGCGGGTGATCCACAGGGTTCATGGCCACGCCGCGAACGGTAGGCTTTTTGCCGCGCCAGCGCGTGCGGCCCGCCTTGCCGAAGGTTTCGTTTTCATGATCGAGGTTGCCGACCTGCCCAACCGTCGCCATGCAATCCAGCGAGAACTTGCGCACTTCGCCGGAAGGCAGTTTCACGAGAGCGATCTCGCCTTCCTTACTCAAAAGCTGCGCCGAGCCGCCAGCCGAACGAACTACTTGCCCGCCGCGCCCGGGATTCAGCTCCAGGTTGTGCACCATCGTGCCGGGAGGAATGTGCTTGATCTGCAGCGCATTGCCCGGAAGAATGTCCGCGCCTTCGCCCGTCGAAACGGTCGCGCCCACTTCGAGCCCCACGGGGTGCAGGATGTAGCGCTTGTCGCCGTCGGAGTAGTGCAACAGCGCAAGATTCGCGCTGCGGTTCGGGTCGTACTCGATTGCCGCCACTTTCGCCGGAATTCCCACTTTGTCGCGGCGAAAATCCACTTTACGGTACTGCTTCTTGTGGCCGCCGCCGCGATGCCAGATCACGATCTCGCCGTGGTTGTTCCGCCCGCCCGAGCGTTTCTTCGGCTCGAGCAAAGCCTTTTCCGGCTCTTGCTTCGTAATGTGACTCTTGTCCACGACGGTGATAAACCGCCGCGAAGCCGTATATGGATTAAAGCTCTTCAGTCCCATCGCTGCCTCTTACCTCTTACTTAATCTCATTTCGCTCGCCTTGGCCCCAAACTGCTCGTACTACAGATTTTCCGCGTACTCGATCATCTTTTCGTCTTTCGCGAGCTTTACGTACGCTTTCTTCCAATCGCGCCGGTAGCCTTCGTTCTGCCCCCGGCGGCGCATTTTGCCGACATAATTCGCTGTGCGAACGGCGTCCACTTTCACTTTGAAAATCTGCTGAACGGCTTCCTTGATCTGCGTCTTCGTAGCGTTTGCGGAAACTTCAAACACCACCGTATGCTGCGTTTCCTTTACGCCCAGGCCCTTTTCCGTGATGATCGGCCTGCGAATAATTTGATAGTGCGGGGCAGACATGATTTATTCCTTCCCCTTTTTCTTGGCCGGTTTTTTCGCGGCTTTCTTGGCTGCCGGTTTGGCCTTTTTCGCTGCGGCTTTTGCTTTTGGCGCTGCTGCTTTCTTAGCCGGAGCGGCTGCAGGCGCAATCGTTTCCACGTCGGGAACCACCACCGGCCGCTTCTCCGGATCGAGGGTGTGGCTCAGCCGCGTCACCGCATCCTTTGAAAGAACGAGCAGGTCATGCTTCAACACGTCGTAAACATGCAGAACGTGCGGCGCGGCCAGCTTCACGCCTTCGAGATTCCGGCTGGCGAGTTCCAGGTTGCGATTCTCGCCGTGCGACACGAGCAAAGCGGACTTGCTGCCGTTCAGCTTGTCGAGCGTCTCGCGCAAGCCCTTGGTCTTGTGCGTTTCGAGCTCGAGGGCATCCACAACGGTCAGTTTTTGCTCCGCTAGCTTCGCGGATAACGCCGAGCGCAACGCGCCCAGCAACATTTTCTTCGGCAGCGCGTAGCTGTAATCGCGCGGCTTGGGCCCATGAACGGTTCCGCCATGGCGCCACAAAGGCGAACGAATCGAGCCGACACGCGCGCGGCCCGTGCCTTTTTGCCGCCACAGCTTGCGCCCCGCGCCGCTCACTTCGCTCTTGTCCTTGGTCTTGTGGGTGCCCGAGCGAATTTCGCGCTGATACCAGCGCGTCGCTTCGTGCAGCAGGTGCGGATTCACCTTCGCGCCAAAAATCGCGTCGGCGAGCTCCACTTCGCCCACTTTCTTGCCACTCAAATTGACTACGTCCACGACCGGCATAATTTCGCGTCCTTCTTCCAACTAAGCAAATTCTTGCTGCGCTTACTTCTTTTTGCGCGTCTTGCTGATAAAAATGTATGTTCCGCTCGGCCCAGGCACGGAACCCCGCACCAGAAGCAGGTTCTCGTCCGTATCCACTTTCACGACTTTCAAATTCTTCGCCGTCACTTGCGCGTTGCCCATGTGACCTGGGAAGTGCTGGTTCTTCCAAACACGCGAGGGAAACGAACTGCCGCCGATGCCGCCTGGGGCGCGGTGAAACATCGAGCCGTGCGTGGCGTCGCCGCCTGCGTAGTGCCAGCGCTTCACGCCGCCCGCAAAACCTTTGCCCTTGCTGACGCCGCTGACATCGACCAGCTCGCCGGCCTTGAAATTTTCGACCAGCACGCGGTCGCCGACTTTCGTTTCGTCTTTCGACTCTTCGATGCGCACTTCCTGGAGCACTTTCATCGGCGCCACGCCGGCCTTCTTGAAATGCCCGGTCATGGCTTTGTTCACGCGCTGCGGCTTGACGAATTCCACGAGTCCGAGTTGCGCGGCTTCGTAGCCATCGTTTTCTTTTGTCCGGCGCTGCACCACCACGCACGGCCCCGCTTGCAGCACTGTGCATCCGACCAGCGTTCCGTCGGTCTGGAAGATCTGCGTCATGCCCAGCTTGATTCCGATAATCCCGTTGACCGCCATTGCTTCGTCTCTCTCTTTCGCAGCATGTCTCGCACTTCGGATATTGGCTGCGTGGTGCTCAAGATGCCGGGCTAAAGCCCGGCGCTACAAAAACCGCTCTTACTTCGCTGCCGCGTGCCCGAACGCCTTGATTTCCACGTCCACGCCCGGCGGAAGATCGAGCTTCATCAAAGCGTCTACCGTATCCGGCGTCGGCTCGAGAATGTCAATCAGCCTTTTGTGCGTGCGCATCTCGAATTGCTCGCGCGATTTCTTGTCCACGTGCGGCGACCGCAAGACCGTCCAACGATTGATCGTCGTTGGCAGAGGAATCGGGCCTGCCACATCCGCGCCCGTGCGCTTCGCCGTATCCACAATCTCTTTCGTGGATTGGTCCAGAATGCGGTGGTCGTACGCTTTCAAACGAATGCGAATTTTGTCGCCTTGTCTCATTTAGTTATTCCAAAACCCTCTCTGAATCCGATTACTCGATGATTTCCGTTACGGCGCCGGCGCCGACCGTGTGGCCGCCTTCGCGAATCGCGAACCGCAATCCCTTTTCGAGTGCTACCGGCGTGATCAGCGTCACTTCGCAGCTCACGTTGTCTCCCGGCATCACCATCTCTACGCCCGTCGGCAGCTTCACATCGCCGGTCACGTCCGTCGTGCGGAAATAAAACTGCGGCCGGTAACCCGTGAAAAACGGCGTGTGCCGCCCGCCCTCTTCCTTCGTCAACACATACGCTTCCGCCTTGAACTTCGTGTGCGGCGTGATCGAGCCCGGCTTGCAAACCACTTGTCCGCGCTCCACATCGTCTTTTTCCGTGCCGCGCAGCAGCAATCCAACGTTGTCGCCGGCCAGCCCTTCATCCAGCAATTTGCGGAACATTTCCACGCCCGTCACAACCTTCTTCTGCGTCGCGCGGAAGCCCACAATCTCGATTTCTTCGCCAACCTTCACTTTGCCGCGCTCGACTCTTCCTGTGACCACTGTGCCGCGGCCGGAAATCGAAAAAATGTCTTCAATCGGCATCGCGAACGGCTTGTCAATCTCGCGCACCGGTTGCGGCACGTTCTTGTCCACCGCTTCCATCAACTCGTCGATCGACTTCTCCCACTTCGCATCACCGTTGAGCGCCTGCAGCGCCGAACCCTTCACGACCGCGATCGTGTCGCCAGGAAACTGGTAGGTCTTCAGCAATTCGCGCACTTCCAACTCAACGAGTTCCAAAAGTTCCGCGTCTTCCACCATGTCGCACTTGTTCAAAAACACCACGATGGCTGGCACACCAACCTGCCGCGCCAGCAAAATGTGCTCGCGCGTTTGCGGCATCGGTCCATCCGTCGCCGCCACCACCAGAATCGCGCCGTCCATCTGCGCCGCGCCGGTGATCATGTTCTTGATGTAGTCCGCATGACCGGGACAATCCATGTGCGCGTAGTGCCGGTTCGGCGTCTCGTACTCCACGTGCGAAACGGCAATCGTGATCCCGCGCTCGCGCTCTTCCGGAGCGTTGTCAATCGAATCAAACGCCCGGAACTGCACCTTCGGGTTGTGCTTCGAAAGCACTTTCGTGATCGCCGCCGTCAGCGTCGTCTTGCCATGGTCAATATGACCAATCGTCCCAATGTTGCAATGCGGCTTGCTGCGCTCGAATTTCTCCTTGGCCATCGCCTTCCGCTCCTCAGTCGAATTCGTAAACCGACTAAATCAAAATCTGTCTTACTTCTCGCCCTTCTGTTTCTTGATAACTTCTTCGGCCAGCGCCGCGGGAAGTTCCGCGTAGTGCGAAAAATGCATGGTGAACGTTGCGCGGCCCTGCGTGCGGCTGCGCAAATCCGTGGCATAGCCGAACATTTGGGCCAGCGGCACTTCCACGCGAATCACATTGCTGCCCGCACGATTTTCCGTGCCTTGAATCGCCGAACGCCGCGCGTTCAAATCGCCGAACACTGGCGGCATATATTCTTCAGGAACGACAACTTCCACTTTCATGATGGGTTCGAGCAGTACGGGCTTGGCGCGCGCGCAAGCTTCCTTGAAAGCCATGGACCCGGCGATTTTGAACGCCATTTCCGAGCTGTCCACGTCGTGGTAGCTGCCGTCGACCAAAACCACCGCGACGTCCACCATGGTGAAGCCCGCCAGAATACCGTTGTCCAAAGCTTCGCGGATGCCCGCTTCGATTGGCGCAATAAACTCGCGCGGAATCGAGCCGCCGACAACCTTGTCAATGAATAGGAACCGGTGTTCCTTGTCGAATTTCCACTTGCCGCCGGAACCGCCCGCGAACTCTTTTGCTATGGCGTCCAGTTCGTCGGTGGACATCTCGTGCATATTTTCATGCGCGGCGCTGGGCATCGGATGCAACACGATTTCGCAATGGCCGTACTGTCCGCGGCCGCCGGTCTGCTTGATGTATTTGCCTTCGGCTTCCGCTTTTTTGCGGATCGTCTCGCGGTACGCCACCTGCGGGCGGCCCACATTGGCCTGCACGTTATATTCGCGCAGCATACGATCGACGATAATTTCCAGATGCAGCTCGCCCATGCCGGAGATCAGTGTCTGGCCAGTGTCTGGCTCGGTCGAAACGCGGAACGTCGGATCTTCCTGCGCGAGCCGCTGCATGGCCACGCCCAGCTTGTCCTGGTCGGCTTTGGTTTTTGGTTCGATGGCGACGGAAATAACCGGGGCGGGAAAATCAATCGATTCGAGGATGACCTGTTTCTGCTCGTCGCAAAGCGTGTCGCCGGTGGTTACGCTCTTCAAGCCTACGCAGGCGCAAATATCGCCGGCATAAACGGCTTCAATTTCCTCACGCTTGTTGGCATGCATTTGCAGCAAGCGGCTGATGCGCTCGCGGGTGCGCTTTCCGGGGTTGTAAACGTAGCTGCCGGATTGCAGGACGCCGGAATACACGCGAATGTAGGTAACGTGTCCGACGAACGGGTCGGACATGATTTTAAAAGCCAGTGCGGAAAACGGCGCGTCGTCCGAAGCCCGGCGCAAAACAACTTCATCGTTCTCGGGGTTCACACCCTCGAGCGGCGGCACATCCACCGGGGACGGCAGATAATCCACGACCGCATCGAGAAGCGGCTGAATGCCTTTGTTTTTGAAAGCCGAGCCCGCCAACACCGGAACAATCTTCAAAAGAAGCGTGGATTTGCGAACCGACTTGCGCATCTCCTCAACGGAAAGCTTTCCATCGGTCAAATACTTGTCGATCACTTCATCGTCGTGCTCGGCGATGTAGTCAACCATCTTGTTGCGATGTTCGTCGTAGAAAGCTTTATCAATGGCCGAGCCCTTGAGCGCCGCCGCCACATCCGGTCGCGAATCCACGAACGACTTATCCCAAAGCTTTGCGACATCGAAGATCTCGAATTTCGCGCCGAGTGTTTCCTCGAGCCAGACGATCACTTTCTCTTCAATGAAATCGATGATGCCGATGAAATTCTCTTCGCGACCGAGAGGAAACTGCAGAGGAACGGGGTGGGCACCGAGGCGCTGGCGAATCGTGCGGATGACGTGGTCGAAATCCGCGCCGGTACGGTCCATTTTATTCACGAAACAGATGCGCGGAACGCGATACTTGTCCGCCTGACGCCAAACCGTTTCCGACTGCGGCTGTACGCCCGCCACGGAATCGAATACGCATACCGCGCCGTCGAGAACGCGCAGTGAGCGCTCGACTTCCACCGTGAAGTCCACGTGACCAGGCGTATCAATAATATTGACGCGGTATTTCTTGCCAAAGCGGTCCCAGGAAGCGGTCGTCGCCGCGCTCGTGATCGTAATTCCGCGCTCGCGCTCCTGCTCCATCCAATCCATGGTAGCGGTGCCTTCATCCACGGAACCGATCTTATACGTCACACCGGTATAGAACAGGATGCGCTCCGTCGACGTGGTCTTTCCCGCGTCAATGTGCGCCATGATCCCGATGTTCCGCGTGTCTTCGAGTTTGAAAGCCCGTCCCATGATCTGCTGCGCCGCCCCTTTGGTTTCTGTAGCCATTACGATTTCTTTTCTTCAGTCCTTAACTTAAATCCTTACCAGCGATAATGCGCGAAGGCCTTGTTCGCTTCTGCCATGCGGTGCACGTCTTCCTTCTTCTTGATCGCTCCGCCGCGTGCATTCGCCGCGTCAATCAACTCGTCCGCGAGCTTGTCGATCATCGTCTTGCCCGCGCGCTCGCGCGAATACTGCAAAAGCCAGCGAATCGCCAGCGACTGCCTCCGGAACGGATTTACTTCCACCGGAACCTGATAGTTCGCGCCGCCCACGCGCCGCGTCTTCACTTCGAGTGTCGGCTTCACGTTCTCGATAGCCTTCTTAAAAATCTTCAAGGCATCGTCGTTGGTCTTCTTCGCAACCTGATCCATCGCGCCGTAAAACACGCGTTGCGCCGTCGACTTCTTGCCTTCCCACATCATCGAGCAGATAAATTTCTCCACGATGTCGCTGGCATAGACCGGGTCGGTCGCCTGTGAACGCCGGAAAACGAGTCCTTTGCGTGGCATTGCTCTTTATCGCTCCTTCAGAATCTCTTCACTGCACTCGCAATTTCTAGAAAGCCGTTTTACTTCGCCGACGCAGCCTTAGGCCGCTTCGCACCGTACTTGGAACGCCCCTGCTTGCGATTCTCCACGCCCGCCGCGTCCAAAGTGCCGCGCACAATGTGATACCGCACTCCCGGCAAATCCTTCACGCGGCCGCCGCGCACCAGGACGATCGAGTGCTCCTGCAAGTTGTGCCCGATTCCAGGAATGTACGTCGTCACTTCCACGGAGTTCGTCAGCCGCACTCGCGCCACCTTGCGCAACGCCGAGTTCGGTTTCTTCGGCGTCTGTGTATACACGCGAATGCACACACCGCGCTTCTCCGGGCAGCCCGCCAGCGCCGGCGACTTCGTCTTAACCAGAACCTTCTCACGTCCCATTCTTACGAGTTGCGAAAACGTCGGCACAGTCGTCCTCTTTATCTGTGACCGCGCAGCGGTCAACTTTATCCGCGACCTCGAAGCGGTCGACTTTGTGTGACCACACCACAGTCAAATTCATTCGTGACCGCGAAGTGGTCAACATGCGCGCGCAAAATTTCTCGCGGCTCTCGCAAGGCGCGCAAACAAAAATGCGCGAGAGCACACATCTGTGCTGAAAGGTCTACTGCGAATCCGGAGGTACAACCAGCAAGAAACTCCGTACGCACTCCAAGAGGCAGAACTCTTCTCTTGGCTTCAGTTCGGAGAGGCTTACTCGGCTTTGCGGGACAGGCGTCCCATTCCGGCCGCTCTTCTGTCCCATTCCGTCTTACTTTGTTCCGGGACCGAAGATAATTCCCTTCCAACCCACTCGACCGCAGAGCGGTCGCCCTCGTCAGGGTAGAAACACCCCCGACAAAACGTAGAGTATAAGGAAAACAACGTGCTCTGTCAAATCTCTTTTACGAGCCCCAAGTGGAAATCTCTGTGGAAATCAAGCACTTGCGGGCATCCCCGCGAATTCTCATTGTACCAGCCCATGACTTGTAGCTCAATCGCTGATGGTCGCCCACGCAGCCCCAGGGAATGCTCCGTTTCCAGAAACCAGCTGCCGTTTCTCCATAAACTATTGATAAATATAGGCTTAGTTTGAGGGCGCGTCTTTTTTCTCGATATCCGCGAACGCCTTCGGCCACAGCCCAAACGCCTTCAGCATGTCGTCCTCATGCTGTCCGACCAGCATTTTAACCGTCTTTTCGGCCGACCAAGGTGTCGCAAACCGCTCCGGCCGGTCCGCAATCCAGTACGCCGCCAGCGCCATCAGCGTAGCGTCCTGGGCCAACACGTCGGGTTTCACGGCCTCCAAAGCATCCGCCGCCGAATGATGCGTATATTTATATTCCGGCGAATCCTGATCCATATTAATCCCCGGCAATCCCGCCATCGAAAATGGCAGGGTGTCCGTGCCGTCTTCCACCTTGTCGTCCACTCTCACCTCGCGAATTTCCGCGAGCGAAGCCGCAAACGGTTTGAACGCCTCGACCAAATCGTCGCGACCGCCCAATTGAAATGTTCGGACCGGCCCCTGCCCGTTATCCAAAATCAAACTACCGAGATGATTCGCCATTTCCGCCTGATGCTGTTTCACATAAGCAAAAGATCCATCCAGCCCTTGCTCTTCTCCCGTGAACAAAACGAACCGAATCGTCCGGCGCGGCTTCATCCCACTTCGCAGAATCGCATCCGCCGCTCCCAAAGCACAACTCGAACCCATTCCATTGTCCGTCGCTCCCTCAGAGAGATCCCACGAATCCAGATGCCCTCCAACGACCAGCACCTGCTCCGGATTTTCGCGGCCGCGAATTTCTCCTACCACGTTGGCGCTCTCCACCGGCCCGCTGGAAAATGTGTTTTGCACATTGAAATGCACACGAGGGGTCAGCCCGCGCGCAATATATCGCTCCAATTGTCCCTGGTCTTCGGCCGTCATCGAAACTACAGGAACGGCAAAATCCGCATCGAAACCAAGAATCCCGGTGTGCGTCAAGTTCATCCCGGCAGCTTTCCCGCCGCCCTGCCCGCCAATCACGGCAATCGTGCCCGCTTTTCCCGCGGCCCGCAGAAAATCCCCAAACTGGGCGAAAAGCTGGATGAAACTCTTGTTCGGCTCACCCCGCGTAACAACGAGTGCGACCTTCCCGCTAAACCGCGACATATTTTTCATCTCATCGTCGAGGCCAAACATATTCACCGTAACCACATCCCCGTCCGCGCCTCCCGCCGGCGTCGACCCCGTCCAACCCATCGCATCGACATGCAGCGATCGCCGGATCGGTGTCAACAGCTCCGCCTGCGCCGTCCCTCGCGTCCACCCGCGCCACAATTGCCATTTTTCCGCATGAACATTCTCAAGCCCCATCGCGCGCATCTTCGCGATGCCCCATTCCACCGCCTTCTGTGCCTGCGGAGTGCCGGTCACACGCGATCCCACGTCATCGCTCAATTCGGTCAGGTATTGAAACGCATGCGATTCCAGCATCCCCTCGCCCGCGATTTTCACGAGTGCAGGCTTCGTCCCGTCCACATCGGGCCCTTTTGCCGCGGCCTTGTTCTCGGCTCTCACAGCCAGCGCAGCCATCAACGCGATGAGTGCAACCCCTCCGCAAATCTTTCGCATTCCCAGTTCTCCTCATACCTAAAACAATTTGGCGCACAAGACTCTACCATGTCATCAGACGGGCTAGCCTCAAAACCGTTTCGGCAGAGTCGCAGTCGCGACTCCATGCCTGTTCCGCTCTCGTGTATAGCCGGCAACCACGATCAAGCCCCTGCTTTACGCCACTTCCCTCTCGCCCTACACTGCCTGCGAGGCCATCGTGAAAGCTACTCGGACTTTTTTCTCCGCGGCATCTGTTGCTACTGCCATCTTTCTTCTCGGCGTTTCTGCGGCAAGGCCGCACGCAGCGCAAGATACATCGCAAAAACCCGCAGAAAAAACCCCGGAGAAATCTCAGGAAAAGCCCGAGATCAAACCCGCATCCAAGCTCCCCGCCGAAATCGAACTCCTTGAAACCCGCGTCCGCTTCGAAGCCAACGGCGACAGCCGCAAAGAAGTCCACGCCTTCGTCAAAATCAACGACGAACTCGGCGTTCGCCAATTCGCCCGCCTCATTTTCGACTTCAACCGCGGGTTCGAACAAATCGAAATCCCCCTGGTCCGTATCACTCACCCCAGCGGCGGCACCGCCGACGTCCTCCCCAGCGCCATCACCGACACTCCCAATCCCGCCGTCGTCAACGCCCCCGCCTACCAAGATGTCCGCGTCAAATCCGTCCGCATCCTCGGCCTCGAGCCTGGCGACTCCCTCGAGTACCGCATCATCACCACCGTCTCCCATCACCCCCTCGCCCCCGATTTCTGGCTCGAACACACCTTCGATCGCACTGGCGTCGTGTCCCACGAAATCTTCGAACTTGAGGTACCGGTTTCCCGAACTATCAGTCCCGAGTACTCAGAGAAATTGCCAACTCCCCACATCAATCCGACCATGGCCGCAACCTCGATCCAGACAGTTGGTCAAGGTAGTTCCGAGCGTACGACTTATCGGTGGGATCGCAAGGCTTCGCCCCACGCCGTCGACTCCTCACAAGCGCCGGATTCGGGTGATCCGGATGTGTCCTATTCCTCGTTCCACGAGTGGGAGTTTCTTTCGATCCGACTAGACGAACGACTCTCGTTTGCGGACCAACCGCTGAAAAGCTTCGGGGACTATGAGAGCACATCAGTTCCCCCGAGAGCCCGCCCCGTCACGCCAGATGTTGCCTCCAAGGCGCTTCAACTTACGAAAGGGATGGAAGAGAATCGAGCAAAACTGATAGCGCTATACGATTTCGTCTCGCAAAAAATCAAGACGGTGGATCTTCCGTTGGGTTCGACCGGATTCGTCACGCGCCCAGCGGCCACGATCCTTGCTTCCGGTTACGCGACACCAGAAGACAAGTTTATTCTGTTTGCAGAGCTTGCCTCGGCCTTAAAACTCGGCGCTGAAGCAGCCTTGACTGGCCACTGCGATCGTAAAGCACCACCCCGGCCTCAAGTCTTCAAACGCCTGTTGGTATCCGCGCACGACGGCAAGAAAAGATACTGGACCGATCCGAGCCTCGAAGTCGCCCCTTTCGGTCTTATTCCTACGAATTCGGGCAGCTGCGCCTTCGTACTCGACCGTTTTTTTTATGAGATGAACTCCACGGGACACGAATGGGAGAAGTTGGAAGCGCCTCTTCCTTTCCCGGCGAAGCAACGCGTGACCATTGACGCGACGCTGTCCGCTGATGGCGCTCTTTCCGTCCGCGCAAAATATGTGATCCGCGGCGAGAACGAATTGCTGTTGCGGACGGCGTTTCATCAGACGCCGCGTGACAAATGGGATGGAGTAGCGCAACTGCTTGCGCTATCCGATGGCTTCCGCGGCAAGGTCGCCAAGGCTAGCGCATCCGATCCTTACGAAACGCACGATCCTTTCACCGTCGAATACCAAATCACGCAACCAAAATTTGTGGACTGGTCAAAAAAGCCGCTTCGCATCCCCGCGATTCTGCCCCTCCTCGGGCTTCCCGACCCGCCAACGAAAACCGCGCCCGGCGCGGCCGCCAATCCCATCGACCTGGGCACGCCGCTCGATGTCGAAGTAAGCGCAACGGTTCATCTTCCCCCCGGCACAACCGCCCACATCCCCACAGGCACTTCCGTCGCGCGAGACTTCGCCACCTACACTTCGCAATACTCCGCCAAGGACGCCAACCTCACCGCTTCCCGACATCTCAATTTTATCTTGAAAGAAATCGCCGCGGACCGCGCCGCCGATTACAACGCATTCCTCCGCACCGTTCAAAACGACGAATCGCAAGTCTTCACCCTCGAGCGCGCCGACACCACTCCTGCCGCCCCCAAAAAGCCATGAGTTTTTCTTTGTTTTCCCGCAGGAATGAATTGACTACTGGAATTTCTACTCCAAGGCCGGTTCAGCTCTTCTCGGCGATCTCTACGCTCTCTGTGACCTCCGCGTAAAATTCCCCTCGCCCAAAATCCGCAACTCGATCCGAGCGCATAGTCCTCTTTACCTCTTTACGTCATTACTTCTTCTCTTCCCTCATTTAATCTGCATCACTTCCTTCTCTTTCGCCGCGCTCAAACCCTCGATCTTCGTCGTCTCCGCATGCGAAAGCTTTTCCAGCTCATCCAACGAGCGCTTCTTGTCATCCTCGCTGATCTTTTTCTCTTTCTCCAGCTTCTCGATCGCTTCCTTCAAATCTCGCCGTATATTCCGCACCGCCGTCCGGTGATTCTCCAGCACCTTGTGCAACTGTTTCACCAAATCCTTGCGTCGCTCTTCCGTCAATGAAGGAATCGGCACGCGCACGACTTTCCCGTCATTCGTCGGATTCAATCCCAGGTCCGCCGTCCGAATCGCCTTGTCAATCAGCGCCACCGCGCTCGGATCCCACGGCGCAATCACAATCATCGTCGGGTCCGGCACCGTCATCGTCCCCAGCTGATTCACCGGCATCGGTGTCCCGTGATAGTCCACGCGAACATTGTCCAGCAGCGTCGCGTTCGCGCGGCCCGTTCGAATCGTCGCCAGCTCTTTGCGGAAATCGTCCACCGCCTTTTCCATCCGCGTTCTTGCCGCAGCCATCGCGTCTTTTGTCGTAGCAATTGTCGTCATCTTCGAAGTCCTCAAAACGCTTTACGCTGGAGTTACCTTGGACCCCACACGCTCGCCCATCACCACCCGCTTGATGTTCCCATGCTGGTTCATATTGAAAACCACGATGGGCATCCCGTTATCCATGCACAACGAAATCGCCGTCGCGTCCATCACCTTCAAGTTCTGATTCAAGACGTCGCGATACGTAATCGCCGCAAAAAACTTCGCCCCGGAAACTTTCTCCGGATCAGCATCAAAAATCCCGTCCACTCGAGTCGCCTTCAAAATCACGTCTGCCTTGATCTCCATCGCGCGCAACGCCGCCGCGGTATCCGTCGAAAAATAAGGATTGCCCGTACCCGCCGCGAAAATCACCACGCGCTGCTTTTCCAAATGCCGCATCGCGCGCCGCCGGATAAACGGCTCCGAAACCTGATTCATCTCAATCGCGCTCAGCACGCGCGTGAACACGCCCTCTTTCTCCAGCGCATCCTGCAAAGCCAGCGCGTTTATCACCGTCGCCAGCATCCCCATGTAGTCGCCGGTCGCCCGGTCAATCTCAAACCCCTTTTGCCGCGCTCCGCGAAAAATATTCCCGCCGCCGACCATAATGGCGATCTCAATTCCCAGTTCGTGCACTTCCTTCAACTCTTTCGCTATCGCCTGAATCGTTTCGCCATGAATCCCGAATCCCTGCGGCCCCTGCAGAGATTCTCCCGAAAGCTTCAGCAGAATGCGCCGGTAAGCCAACTGCGCGTGTCTCGGCGTCTTCTTCACGGATTTCTTCGTAGCCTTTTTCTGTGCGGCAGCCATGTCCCCCCGGTCAGCGCCCTCTAAAATCCTCGGAATTGTAACAAACTATCCCCGCCCCCGCACAACGCGCAAGCCCCCTAGAAACAAAAAGAGCGTCCCGGTTTCCCCGGAACGCTCTGAAATGCCGTTTCTACGGCTGAACTTACGCGCTGACAGGAACTGGCACAGGCGCCGTTTCAGGCCCCCCTGCTGGCCCGCTTCCCTCGCCCACCTTGAAGCGCACAAATCTTCGTATGGAAATATTCTCTCCGAGCTTCGCGATCGCCTGCGTAATCATCTCGCCGATCGTCACGCTCTCGTCCTTGATGTAGTGCTGCTCGTACAGGCAGTTTTCTTCGTAAAATTTCTCCATCTTTCCGTTTACGATTTTGTCGACGACGTTTTCCGGCTTGCCGGTGGCCAGCGCCTGCGCGCGGTAAATATCCCGCTCCGTCGCGAGCATATCCGCCGTCACTTCCTCCCGCCTCACATACCGCGGATCAAGCGCCGCGATGTGCATCGCGATGTCGTGACAAAGCTGCTGGAAGGCGTCCGTGCGCGCCACGAAGTCCGACTCGCAGTTGATCTCCACGAGCACGCCAATCTTCCCGCCGGCGTGAATATAGCTCCCCACGAGCCCTTCGCTCGCTTCGCGCTGCGATTTCTTCGCCGCCGAAGCCTGTCCCTTTTTCCGCAGAATCTCGATGGCCTTCTCGATATTTCCGCTTGCTTCCACGAGCGCCGCGCGGCAATCGCTGAACCCCGCGCCAGTCCGCTCGCGCAACTCCTTCACAAGTTGGGCTGGAATCTGCATGGCTGGCTGTTGTGTACTCATCCTTTTTCTCTCTGCGAAATTCCTTCTGGAATCTCAGAATCTCAATGTTTGTGTGAATGCTTGCAAAAAGGCCCGCTCCGAGCCGCCTGGAGCGGGCCTCGTGAATCTCTCTAGTAGGACCGCTCGACTATCGCTCTTCTTCGTCCGGCGGCACGGTGGCTTCCGCGCCCGCGGCCGCTTCCAGCGCCGCATCCACGGGAGTCGTCACGTCAGCTCCCTCGACGAAGTCGCCTTCCTGCTTCTCATACTGCTCGTAAGCGCTCGTATCGACATACTCGACGCCATCGACAATCGCCTGATCCTCCGCCGATTTCTGATCCGCCACCTGCGATTGCTGGTAAGCCGTATGCCCTTCGAGCACGGAATCCGCAATCTTCGTAGTGAACAGCCGGATCGCGCGCAAAGCGTCGTCGTTGCCCGGAATAATCCAATCCACTACGTCCGGATCGCAATTCGTATCCACCACGGAAACCACTGGCACACCCATGCGCCGCGCTTCTTTCACCGCAATTTCTTCCGCATTCGAATCGATCACAAACATCGCGTCCGGAAGCTGCGACATGTTCTCGATGCCTTCCAGGTTCTGATTGAGGTGCTTCATCTCGCGCCCCAACCGCGCCTTTTCCTTCTTCGAAAGTTCGTTGATCCGGCCGTCTTCCGTCATGGCCTTTAGCAGCTTCAGCCGCTTGATCGACTTCTGAAGCGTCGCCCAATTCGTCAGCGTCCCGCCCAGCCAGCGATGGTTCACAAAAAAAGCGCCACACCGTTTCGACTCTTCGGCCACGGCTTCCTGCGCCTGTCGTTTGGTGCCTACAAACAACACGGCTTTCCCTTGTGCCGAAAGATCGCTCACAAATCGGCTGGCTTCGCGGAACATCTTGAGGGTCTTCTGCAGATCAATGATGTGTATCCCGTTGCGCTCTCCGAAAATATATTCCTTCATCTTCGGGTTCCAGCGCCGCGTCTGGTGGCCGAAGTGAACTCCAGCCTCCAGCAATTCCTTCATCGTAATTTCTACTGCCAAGTTTCCTCCTAATTAGATAGCTGTTTGCGGTGGTCTGTTTTTGCCCGCGTAGCGGCGGGCTTTAGCCCGCCAGCCTCTGAAACAAAATACAAACCACAGAACAGCCTATTGCCGGCTGCTTGCCGGCCGTGATCTCGAAGGGTTTGCCCACGCATTCCCTCCGGAGCCATCGTAACCCGTCACCTGGCTTTCACCAGTCACGAGTCACCAGTCACCTTTTTAACGCTTGGTGAACTGGAATCTCTTGCGCGCGCCCTTCTGCCCGTATTTCTTCCGTTCCTTCATTCGCGAATCGCGCGTCAAAAACCCATTCTTCCGCAACGCCGGCCGCAGCTCCGGATTGAACCGCGAGATCGCCCGCGACAATCCCATCCGCACTGCTCCTGCCTGCCCGCCAACGCCGCCGCCATGCGCGGTCACCTTCACATCCACCTGATCCGCCAGGCTCGTAAACTTCAGCGGCTCGGTAGCATCATGCTTCCAGGCATGATTCGGAAAATAATTTTCCACCTCGCGCCCATTGATCGTGAACTTGCCGCTGCCCGCCCGCAAAAACACGCGAGCCACCGACTCTTTACGCCGGCCCGTCCCCAAAAACCAAGTTTGTGTGCCCGCAATGGGCGTACCAGTAGAACTCAACGTTCCTCCTAAAATTACCTGGTTCCGGACACCCGGAACCACTCGAACTCCACGCCGGTCTTGCTCCCTGCCTAAGGCACCACTTAGAGGTGACCACTACGCGGCCACACTTTTCAAGGAACAGCAACGTGCGGAAAACTTGCGCGATCACCTGCAATCGCGCGGAAAATCTCCTCTACGACGCAACTGCCTGCGGCCTCTGCCCGGCATGCCGCGCCAAACCCGCCGCATCCCGGTAAATCCGCAATTTCTTCGCTCGCCGCGCCCGCAACTTGTTCTTAGGCAACATCCCCAAAACGGCCTCGCGAATCATCCACTCCGGCTTGGTTTCCCGCACCCTCTTTGCCGGCACAGCTTTCAGTCCGCCCGGATACCCGCTGTGCGAGTAATAAATCTTTTGCTCGACCTTGTTCCCGGTCATGCGCACCTTATCCGCATGGATCACCACAACGTGATCTCCCGAATCCAGGTACGGCGTAAAACTCGGCTTGTCTTTCCCCATCAGCATCCGCGCAATCTTCGTCGCCAGACGCCCCAAAACCTGGTCCGTCGCATCCACCACAAACCAGTTCGCGCCCACCTTCAGCGCTTCCGCTTCTTCTCCCTTAGCTACGTACGTCCTCATTGCCGTCAGCCACACCTTTCCCTATAGAGACAAACCCCAATCTTAAAGTACAGCCTCCCTCCTGTCAACGCGATTCCCACGCCAATAACGCACGTTTCTTCCAAGCGTAGCTCGAAGACTCCCCTCTCTCTGCGCCCTCTGCGTACTCTGTGTTAAGAAAAACATTCCACTTCAACTCAAGCTGATCTTCCTCGTAGCGAACCCGCCGCGCTTAAACTAGAGTAGTGCCGCAAACAGACTCCGAATCGCATCCAGACATGGTCTAGTCGAAGGAGCACACCCATCACACATCATTCGGTTCAGAAGCGCGGAGCTTGCGACGCACTTCCAAGCAAGCGCAGTGCTGTCCGTCCTCATTTCAGCCTCCGCCCTTCTTTTCATAAAACCCAATCATGATCCGAAGATCGCGCATCGCACTCATCTACGCGGCCAGCCTCGCTGCAAGTATCGGCGCTTTTTTCTGGATTCGCTCCCTTGGACTCTCGCTCGTATCCACCGGAGCGCCGGCTCCGCAAGGTCCTGCCAGGCCAACAGCCTCTGAAGCTCCGGGCATCTTGCTGCATGTTTTGCTCGCGCTCGTTGTCATCATTGTCGTAGCCCGCATTCTTGGCGCTCTCTTCCGCAGGCTGAACCTGCCGCAGGTCATGGGAGAGGTAGTCGCCGGCATTCTTTTGGGACCATCCTTTCTCGGCTGGTTGGCCCCGGAGCTTGCTTCTCGAGTTCTTCCCGTCAATACCGCACCCTATCTCGCGTTGATCTCTCAAGTCGGCGTGGTGCTCTACATGTTCCTCGTCGGTCTCGAACTCGATACCGAACTCCTGCAAGAGCGCACCCAAGCCGCCCTCGCCATCTCTCACGCCAGCATCGTCCTGCCCTTTTTGTCTGGCCTCGCTATCGCTCTCTGGCTGTATCCCCGCTATTCGAACAGCGCGGTCTCCTTCACCACCTTTGCTCTCTTCATCGGCGTTGCGATGTCCATCACCGCGTTCCCGGTGTTAGCACGCATTCTCACCGATCGCGGTATGCAAAAAACGCGCCTCGGCGTCCTGGCCCTGGCGTGCGCTGCGATCAACGACGTCGTCGCCTGGTGTCTGCTCGCCTTCGTGATCAGCGTCGCGCATGCGCAGACCGGCAGCCTTTGGTTCACTTTGCTAACCACAATTGGTTTCATCCTCTTCGTGTTGCTCATTGCGAAACGAGGCGCATTGCGGCTCGTGCACTGGCAGACCGCGAAAGGCCGAACCACGCAAGACATGTTCGCCGTAGTCTGCGCTGCCTTGCTTCTTTCGGCCTTGGTGACCGAACGAATCGGCATTCATGCGCTGTTCGGCGCTTTCCTTCTGGGAACCGTCATTCCTCACAATTCTGCATTGGCGCGCGACATCCGCGAGAAGTGCGAAACTTTGGTCGTCGTCCTTCTGCTGCCCGTCTTCTTCGTCTTTACAGGCATGCGCACTCAGATCGGTCTCGTGCGCGGAACTCGCGATTGGCTCGCTTGTCTTTTGATTATCGCCGTGGCCTCTCTCGGCAAATTCGGAGGCAGCTTTCTCGCCGCTCGATGGACCGGCTCGGATTGGCGCGAAGCCGCATCCCTGGGCGTCTTGATGAACACGCGCGGTTTGATGGAGCTCATCGTCCTCAACGTCGGCCTGGACCTGGGTGTCCTCTCGCCGTTTCTATTTACCATGTTCGTCATCATGGCCGTCGTCACCACGCTGGTAACCACGCCGATTCTTCACCAGTTGACTAAATCTCGCGCTCAAAGCTAGTGCAATTCAAACGCGCGCTAAACAAGAAATAACTTGTTGAAGTCGAACCGGCCCCCTAATCCAGCACCCAGGGCCCAGTTTTTTCAATAAAGCGGAATCCATAGTGGCCGAGCGGCGCGGCCTTCGTGTCGGAATGCACGTTCTGGGCTTTGCCGACGTACAGGACCTTGGGGTTCGAAAGATACACCTCCACAACGGTGCCAGGAGACAGCTCCGCTCTGCTGGTACACAGAAAACCGCTGAGACTCACGTTTTCCGTGGTCGTTTCCTCGTCAATCTTATTTCCCCGATCGTCCGTGCGGCGCAGCATGAGGGGAACACGCAGACGCACACGCACTTCGCTTCGCGGCGTAAACCGCCGCACCTTCGTTAGTTGGGTCAGACACGTTCGCAGGGCCGCGAAGTCGATGGGTTTCTCGAAATAAGCAAACGCCCCAAGTTGCTTGCAGTGCTCTTTGATCTGCGCCCCGGCCTCGCCGCTGACAATAATGATGGGAATTTTCTGAGTGTGGCTGAAGGTCGTGAAAGTCTGAAGCAGTTCATAGCCGGAATAATTGGGCATGCGAAGGTCCAGCAATATGGCGTCCGGCTTGTTTTCCAGTGCCAGGGCCAAACCTCGTTCGGGCTCACCCGAGTCGATGACCTCAAAGATGTCGGACAACTCCAAACGCATCAACCGCCGCACCGCCTCGTCATCGTCCACAATCAAGAGTTTTTCCATCGTGAACTTCCCCCTAACGCCGCGAGCCCCTGTCGCTTCCGGCGAGTTCCCTCACGGAGAGTTCTGCGGGTGCCGCCTTTTTCCCGCTATCGAGTACTTCGCGAACCGTGCGAAGAAAGACCTCTTCGGTGAACGGCTTGTGCAGGAGGTGCGTATGGGGGTCCAGGACGCCGTGCCCGGCGATGAAGCTATCGGTATAACCGGACATGTACAGCACTTTCATCCCTGGCTGCCCGGCCAACAGGTACTCTGCCAGAACTCGGCCGTTCATGCCGGGCATCACGACATCCGTCAACAGAAGGTCCAGCGCGCACCCGATTCGCGTCGACACTTCCAGCGCGTCTTCCCCGCTGCTCGCCTGAAAAACTCGGAATCCCGCGGAGTCAAGATAAGTCTTTACAAGCTTTCTCAACGGTTCGGAATCTTCCACCAACAGGATCGTTTCCGAGCCGCGGACCTTTTCCGCTGAATAAGGCTGCTGTTCTTCGGCCAAGGGCTGACCTGCGTGCCGCGGAAGGTATATTTTGAAGGAGGTTCCCTTTCCTACGGCACTCTCCACGCCTGTATATCCGTTGCTCTGTTTGACGATGCCGTACACCGTCGCCAGACCGAGTCCCGTGCCTTTGCCGCGCTCCTTGGTTGTAAAGAACGGCTCAAATATGTGTGTGAGTGTGGCTGCGTCCATGCCTGTGCCCGTGTCCGTCACCGCCAGGAGCACGTAGCTGCCGGCTTTCGAGCCCGGATGATTCCGCGTGAAAGCTTCATCCATCTCCACGTTGGCCGTTTCAATTTTCAGCTTGCCGCCTGCCGGCATGGCATCTCGCGCGTTCACCGCCAGGTTCATGATCACTTGTTCCACCTGGCTCTGGTCCGCCTTCACATTGCCTAGCTCGGGCGCCAGCACCATGGACACTTCGATGTCTTCCCCCAGCAGTTGCGGAAGCATTTTTGCCATGTCGGAAGAAAGCGTATTGAGGTTTACGATGGCAGGCGTCAAGACCTGCTGCCGGCTGAAGGCCAGCAATTGCTTCGTTAAGGAAGCCGCGCGCTCTCCCGCCTTTTCGATTTCCAGCGCGTGCTCGGACAAAGGGCTGCTTGCCCCCAATTCCCGCTTCAGCACTCTGCTGTACCCGATAATTACGCCCAAAAGATTGTTGAAGTCGTGCGCGATGCCCCCGGAGAGCCTTCCAATGGCTTCCATTTTCTGCGCCATCCGCAGTTGCTTTTCGAGTACCCGCTTCTCCGTCACGTCTTCCGCAAACACCTCGAAGTACGCTGGCACATTGTTTGCATCGTCGACCCGGCGTCCTGAACAGCGCACCGTGATCCATGTGCCGTCCTTCCGCTTCCACTCCATTTCTACGTCCTTGATTTCTTCCGTGCGCGTGAGTAGTTGGATCAAACGCTGATATTCCCCCGCGTGGCGAAAGATTTCGCTCGGAAGATCCCTGGCAAGGAGTTCCTCCATCTGTTCATATCCCAGCATCCTCTGCAGTGCGGGATTTACTTGCAGAAATCGCCCATCGGCTCGCGCGCGGTATATTCCGTAGGGGGCGTCTTCAACCACGGACCGAAATCCGCTCTCCGACCGCCGCAGCGCCTCCTCCGCGCTCTTTCGCGCCGTCACATCGCGGTTCACGATGATGAGCTTCTCTGGTTCGCCCTTGTCGTTGCGGATGACGCTCGATGTCGATTCCAGCACCAGCCAGGCGCCGTTCTTATGCCGAATCCGGTACTCCAGCGTTGCTCCTACTCCCGATATCCGCGCATCCGCGGCTGCCTTCTTCACGCGCTCACGATCATCGGGGTGAATCTGTTCGAAAGCGGTCGAGGCCTGCAATTCCTCGGGCGAATACCCCAACACCCGCTTATACGAAAGGCTGTTGTAAATCCTCTTGCCGTTCATATCCACCACCGCAATCATGTCGGCGGCATTGTCGCTGATCAGATGAAACAGCTCCTCGCGTTCGAGAAGCTGGCGGCGGATTCGGTGAATCAACAGATACTGATAGATCGTGTAGAGGTCGAAGAGGAACACCAGGCCGACCAGCCCTCGCATCGCCTGCGGCAAGACCGTCAGTGAGTAATAATCTTGATGAGAGTGGGAGTTAGGAAGAAGAAAGGACGCCAGCGCCGCCGTGAGCAGAAGCGTGATGATGGCCGCAATGGTCCATAGCCACCATTCTCGTCGTTCGATACGCCGGAAGTTCGCGCGTGGGTCCTGGGATTGCGCGATTCCCCGACGCCCCGCAGTTTTTGTCTGGTGCAGCAGCAAGAATCACCGGGCGTGTCCACTCGTTCGCGCGACACCGGATCCTCTGGTGGCCGCGGTTGGCATTCCATTTGGACGCAAAGCCTTCCATATCACCCTGCAAGAACCTATCCATCGTGGTTGCTCTCTTCTCTTCGCTAAGGTCCCGTGTATGACACTGAAATCTCAGAAGATACCGATCCAGGCAAAACAAGAACCCTGGAAACACCGTATAGTCTGCACCATCGCGGACCGCTCGTCCCGATTTGGAACGCGCCAAGGACCGCGTTCCTGCGGGTCGCGCCGTCTCGCCTCCGATCATCGCTTTATATTCCGGGCTTTAAATTGCGGGTGGCCGCGCTTTGGGAGCCACCTCATGCCTGTGCCGTTCTGGACAGACGGACGTTTCCTTGTTGCTTAGACTGAGGCTCCCGGCAGGGTTTGAAGCTTGCATCGCAAAATTCCTAGCCCAGGAACGGAGAAACCTTTGAAGCACGCGAACCAGAAGGCTTCCCAGCTTCGAGACTTCTCTTCCGGAGCCAGCCTGGAGGGCGAGGTCTTGCGCTATCGGCAGGACCAAAACATCTATACGCAAGGTGAGCCCGCCGAGACACTTTTCTATATTCAAAAGGGAGGAGTGCGGCTCTCGACCCGAAGGAGTAACCGGCCAGAAGTAGTTACAGCAATTCTGGGAGTGGGCGATTTTTTTGGCGAGCTTTGCCTCGCAGACTACCCTCATCGTATGTGCACGGCTGTCGCGTTAACCGACAGCTCCATACGCACCATCCAGAAAGAAAAGATGCTCCAACTGATTCGCGCAAAGAATAAGACCTCACGTTGTCTGATGGCCCACCTGCTGTCCAATATCAAGAACTATCGGGATCACGTGGCAGACCTGCTGACCTCCTCTGCTGAACAACGGCTGGCCCACGTGCTGTTGCGTCTTGCGCACCTGGGTAAGAATGGACGCACGGGCGCTGAGATACCCCACCTCACTGATAAAGTTCTGGCGGAAATGGTGGGGACCACACGATCAAGAATTAATACGTTCATGAATCGGTTCAGGAAACAGGGATTTGTTAGCTACTCTGAGGGATTAGAGGTCCACCCGTCGTTGCGGAAAGCTCTTGGCGCGCGATAAGAATCGTGTCTGATCCCCAGGCGGCCCTCTGGGGAACTTCCATTCACGGCCTTTCCATCGAATGATTCCAAGAAAAGGCGTTTCCCCGCTAACTCCCGGTGAGTCGCGTTACCGGACAGGCCCGGTGTTGCCGTTTACGTGACCGGGGGCTGGTATTGTTCAAAATTGAACAGATTCGCCGCTGGCTGTAATCGCATCCTGTCCGGATGATTAAAAGAGAACTCACCCCCAAGCAAATATTTTCCGTTCGCTGCCCGACCTGCGGCGTCCCTGCCGGTAAAAGTTGTGTGCTGCATTCAGGCGCTCCTCGCTCAGAATCTCACGTAGAACGGAAGTTTGCAGCCATAGACTCCATCGAGAAAAAATCCTCCTAATTCCTTCCATAAGATGGCCGGGTGGTCCGGATGATCCGCAGCCCACTTGCAAGTCAAAACAAGACGGAGGGTGCCCTTGGTTCGTCTTTTGAACCTGGGTCTTGGGATTTCCTTCCCGCTCTCCAACCTCAATTCTCCGAGTCATCTCCATCTAGCTGATTTCGCTCCCCAGTTTCCCGTCCATCCCCCTTCCCCTCATCAACTTACGCCCCAGGTACTCGCCGTTCGAATGAGTACTAAAAAGGTATCCGCCATTTTTTCCTTGACATGTGATTACTCTTGCGGTATAATCATTTCTGTATAAAACTGTGGCTTTCCATTATAGCGCCAGCGTTCTCTGCTGGCGTTTTTGCTTTCTGGAATCCGCTTTTCGGTTCAAGTCCCTTTATTCGCAACGCTTACGAACGCTAAGCGGTTCTTGCACAGTTTTGGTGCAATTTCATGCGAGCAACTCATTCAGAATCAACACTTATAAAACTGATACAAAACAAACAACTTTAACCTCCTTTGGAATCAACACTTATGCAAAAACCCAGGGGGGGTGGGGTGGGAGACGGGTGGCCCGGGGGTTTAGAGGTGTCTTCTGACTTCGCTCTTGAATCTTGCTTTTGAATTTGCGGCGGTGGGCGGGTGGCTTGACTTTGATTTGTTCGTTCTATTTCGTTTGGCGGGTGGCCCGGAGGCCTAGGGGTGTCTTCTTACTTTGCCTTTGAATCTTGCTTTTGAATTTGCGGGGAGTGCCCTACACGTCGGTTTTACGTGTGGGGGTTTTGACCTTGATTTGTTCGTTCTATTTCGTTTGCCAATTCGCTAACTCCTTTGGAATCCGCACTTCCAGAGATACGCCCGTAAATTGTCTGGAATGAACAGTTCCAAAACACAGGACTTAAAACCCTTTAGAATGAACACTTACAGAAAAAGAGGGAGGGGGGTCTCAACTGTCAGCTAGTTTTCTTACGATTCGACGTGCAGCAAGAATCGCGGAGCCTTCCGGAATTTCGTGGCCTGCTCAAAGCCGTATGCCAGCTTGATCAAGACGGGCTCGCTCCACGCCCGCCCAAAAAACGAAATCCCCACCGGCAAGCCATAGCTGAATCCCGCCGTCACATTGACGTTGGGATACCCCGCCACCGCCGCAAACTCCGAGCTTCCTCCGCCAAACGAGTCGCCATTTACAATGTCCGTAAGCCACGCAGGACCGCCCGTCGGGGCAACAATGGCATCGAGCTTGTGCTTGTCCATCGTCGCATCGATCCCCTGTTTGCCGGCCAGCTCATGATTCTTCGCAATCGCGTCCACATACTCCTGCGTCGTCAGCGGTCCCTTTTCCTCCGCCTTCAGAAAATTTTCTTGCCCAAAATACGGCATCTCCTTCGCGGCATTCTTTTCGTTGAACTCAATAATGTCCTTGAGCGTCTTCACCGGTGCATTTGGCCCGAGCCATGCGAGGTACGCGTTCAAGTCCGCCTTCAGCTCATACATAAATCCGAGAAATTCCGTCTCCCCGAATTTCCCAGACGTCTCAATCTCCACCGGATCGACAAGCGTCGCTCCTTGCTTCTTCATAACCTCGAGCGCCGCCTCCATCAATTTGTCCACTGCTGGATTGAACCCGAACGCTTTTCGCAATACGCCGATGCGCGCCCCTCGCAAACCGTCGGCATTCAAGAACGGCGTGTAGTCTTGTAAAACCTTTCCGCTGCTGGCCGCCGTCGCTTTGTCGTCGGGATCCACTCCCGTCAAAGCTCCCAGCAAAATCGCCGCATCACGCACCGTCCGGCACATCGGTCCGGTGGTGTCCTGCGTATGCGAAATCGGAATAATATGGCTGCGGCTCACCAGCCCAATCGTCGGCTTGATTCCCGCAAGACCATTCGCCGAAGACGGGCACACAATCGATCCATCCGTCTCCGTTCCGATTCCGATCGCCGCAAGATTCGACGATATTCCCGCGCCCGTTCCCGAACTCGAGCCGCACGGATTTCTGTCCAGCGCGTACGGATTTTTCGTCTGCCCGCCGCGCCCGCTCCATCCGCTGATCGAATGGTTCGAGCGAATGTTCGCCCACTCGCTCAAATTTGTTTTTCCCAAAATCACGGCACCCGCCGCGCGCAATTTCTGCACGATGAACGCGTCCGCGGGCGGCTTCGATCCCACCAATGCTAGCGATCCTGCCGTCGTCTGCATGCGGTCCGCTGTCGCGATGTTGTCCTTGATCAGCACGGGAATTCCGTGCAGAGGTCCGCGCGCGCCTTTTTCTTTTCGCTCCTTGTCCAGCGCCTCCGCGATTTCCAGCGCGTCGGGATTTATCTCGATGACGCTGTTCACCATCGGCCCGCTCTTGTCGATCGCCGCAATGCGCCCAAGATACTTCTCCGCAATCGATCGCGCGCTATATTTTCCGGACTTCATTCCATCCTGCAATTCCCCGATCGTGATCTCATCCAACTCGAACGCCGGAACGTCCGCAGCCTCCGCCGTCGCCGCATCTCTCCACGACGCCCCAAACGCCGGCTGCATCACCGGACCAGCCGCCGCCGCGGCTCCTCCCAGCAAACTGGCCCTCAAAAATCTCCGCCGTCCGGGCGTCTCAGCCGCGCCGTTTCCTTGAGCGTTATCCACGGATTTCGCCGCGCCCCATCCCGCAGCGCCAAATTTTTCGTTCGTCACTTTTTTCATTCGAGATCCCCCGCCTTCATGGACTCCTAAGAAGAGCACAGATAGTACGCCAAACGGCGCTTTTCTCCCTGCAAAATCTTGCATCTCCAGGGGTTTACCGCCAGGAAGCACTCGCAGGAATAAATTTTCACTATGGCCCCCGACTCCGCTACAATTCTTCTTACGCGGAGTCCCCCCGTAGTCGGTTTGCCATGTTGCTGACTGACCTAAACGGCCCCATGTCCCTCAAGCCGCGAAGCCCAGGCTCAGGGAGAATCTCGCACTCCTGCCGAATTACCGCCTCCGCAATTCTGTTTTTGAGCCTCGCCACTTTTGGCGCCGCCATTTCTCGCGCGCAAGACCAACAAGACCCCCAAGGCCAACAAGATCAAAGCGTCGCGGAAGCCGCCCGACAGGAACGAACCCGAAAACAAGAATCACAAAAACGCGCCAAGCATGTTTACACCGAAGAAGATCTCAAGCACCCGAACATCCTGACTCCCGAAGACCGCGCGCAAATCGAAGCCAAGCGAAACGAATGCGCGCAGAAAAATAATTGCTCGCCCGCGCAAAATCCGCCAGCTGCTCTCGACGCGAATTCGCAAACTCCCGGAACTTCTCTCGGCGAAGTTGCTCGCCAACTTCGCAAGCAAAAAGAATTGCAAGCTCTGAAACCCAAACAGTCAGAGCCGTTCCATCTTCCCTTCGAGACTCCCGCGCTCGCTTCTCCAATTTTGCCGGAGCGTCCCGCGATCCGTCCTCCGTCTCAACCGGTTCTCCGTCCCAAAACGCCTTCGCCCAAAACTCCGTCCAAGGTTTTCCGCCGCGATCCTTTCTCCGCAGTTCCGATTCGTCCCGAAGTTCATGCAAACGTCCGCTCCTCTCGTCCGGAAAATATTCGCCCAACGGTTCATCCAAAAGTTAGCGACGAGGTTCATTCAAACGCGAACGCCGGCGTTCCTTCTAAGGTCCGCGAAGACGTTCTCCCGATCGTTCGTCCAAATGTCCATCCCGATTTCAGTAAGGACGTCCGGCCAACACTTCGCACTCACGCTCGGTTGATTCCTCCTGCGCTACCAAAAATTTCTCCCAGCCAAGTGACACCAAGCCTTTCGATCCGACCGATGCAACCGCCCGCTCCATCCAATCCCGCGCAACCCGCCGCCCCCGTCTCGACAGTTCGCCCAGCGCAACCGCAACCCGTTCTTCATTCCGCCGCCCTTGCCACACAGAAAACCATAAGCGTGCAACGCGGCGATTCTCTCTGGAAGCTGGCGCAACAAAACCTCGGCCGCGGGAATCGCTGGCCGGAACTTTTCGCCGCCAATCCCCGCATTGCAAACCCCAACCAAATCCGCGCCGGCGCTCAACTCCATCTTCCCGCCGTAGCCGCGTCCCCTGTAGTGAGCCGCAGCGCCAAGAACAACGCCGCCACAACAATCCAAATCCGCAAGGGCGACACGCTCTGGACCCTCGCCAAGTCCAACCTGGGCCGTTCCTCCTACTGGCCCTGCCTGGCCGCCGCAAACCCCTCCGTAAGCGACCCCAATCGCATCTACGAAGGCCAAAACCTCGTCCTCCCCTCAGCCTGCACCTCCTCGCCAAGCAATTCTCCTTCCCGCGCCAGCCCATAACTGAAACCTCCTGCTTATTTAAGTGTTTTATTTTCTTATACTTACAAAGAAAAGAGGACTGCATTTCTTGCAAGCAATGCGTCTGGCCATTGGTCCATATTCGTCAGACTCCCACTTCGGCTACAATAGCCCTTCGATAGACGACCCCGTCCCAGAGGAGCGCGCGTGATTCACGGCAACGTCTTCCACAACGAAAGCCTGCTACCCATTGAAAAGGTTAGGCTTTCGCCCGGCCAGGCCGGCTTGATCTGCGGCTGGGGGCTGTTCACCACGCTGCGCATTTTCCACGGCGAAGCGTTCGCCTATGAACGCCACTGGCGGCGGCTGGAAAAAGACGCTGCGATTATTCATCTGCCGATGCCGTACAGCTCCGCGAAAGTTCGGCTGAATCTTCACGAAGTGATTCGCGCGAATCAAGTTACGGAAGGCTGCGCGCGAATTTATTTGGTGTACAACCAAGTTGGATTTTGGCAGAGCGACGAAAAACATCCGGAAGTCGATTTAATTATTTACACGGCGCCGCTTCCGCAATATCACGAGCCGGTGCGACTCGCTCTTCGCGAACAAGGGCGGCACGCCGCTTCGCCGCTTGCAGGAGTCAAAACAACTTCATGGCTGCAAAATGTTTGGGCGGTTGCGGAAGCGCAAAAAGAAGGGTTCGATGAAGTTGTGCTCCTCAACGAGCGAGGTGAAGTTGCCGAGTGCACGGCCGCGAATATTTTCGCGGTGAAAAACGGAAAGATTTTCACGCCGCCTTTGAATTCCGGCTGTCTCGAAGGTGTCACGCGCGGAATTCTTTTCGAGATTGCTCCCGAAGCGGGAGTCGCCGTTATCGAGCAGACGCTTCAGCCCGGGGATCTTTACTCCGCCGACGAAATTTTCATTTCTTCCACCAATCGCAATCTCATCGGCGTGGGTGAAATCGCCGGCAACAAAATAGCGACCGCTCCCGGCCCCATCACGCATCAGCTCAACGATCTGTTCGACGCGTACGTTTCGGATTACGTCACGCGCCGCCTCGCCGCCGCTTCCCACTAGCGCCCGCGGTTCGAACGCGAAATCCGGTACATTGCACGCACGCAGTTGTTGGGAGTATGTTGGATACAGTGAGGAGGCCAATCGTGCGCCTGCTCGTTTCAGCCCTCATCCTCGCGGCCGCAGTCACCAACCCATGCAAACTTCCTGCTGAACAACAAGAAACAAGTGGGAGGGACGAGGCGCGCCGGCTGCTTGTAGAGGCAAGCCATCTCATCCCGGAGATTCCCGGAGGCCAGCAGTCATCCGCTGGGGCAAATATCGCCGGGCAGCTCGTGCGCGCCGGCGATCTTGCAGACGCGCTGGCAACCGTTCGGCTTTTGGCGAAGGCAGAGGATCAGACGCAGGCGACCGGAAGCATTGCCTGGGGGCTCGCTTATGGCGGCGATTTTGCACGGGCTTTAGCGCTCGTCGAGGGCACCGCGAACGGCCAGAATAAAGGAGTGCAGTATGAAATCCTGGCGGAGCTCCGCGCTGACCAGGGCGACCTGAAGGGGGCCTTGCAGATTGCACACCGGATCAGCGGAGACCCAGGGCGCCTCGTGGACACGCTCCTGCGTGTAGGAACGCGTGTTGCCAAAGCCGGAGATCTGGCCGGCGCCCGCGAAGCGATTGGAAGTGCCTTGCGGGTGACCGAGGAAGCGCTGAAGGAAAATGTGGGCTACGCCGCGGGGTATGCGCAGGTCGCGACCACGCAGGCGGAAATCGGCGACACTGCCGACGCTTACGTAACACTCGACCGGCTTTCAGCGATTGCCGACCGCTATAAGGGTGCGGGAGGCAACGGCATGTTCCTGCCAGAGCTTTCGTGCGCACAGGCGGAGATAGGGGATCTCAAGGGCGCGCAAAGAACCAACGATGAAATGGCCGCGGGAACGGGAACGTCTGATTTAGCTCTAATGTGTATTTCCAAGGAACAGGCCAAGCGTGGCCTCATGACGGAAGCCCTTGAGACTGCGTCCCGCCTCTCCAGCCCAGCCTTCCAAGGGAATGCTTTGCAAGAAATCGGGATGATTCGCGGGGCACATGGGGCCGCCAGCGATGTTCTAGAAGCAATCGAGCATATCTCCGCGCCGCAGGAGCGTGCCGACGCTTTTGCGAGCCTCGCTCTCGAGCAAGCCGAGAATGAAGATCCTGCCGCCGGTGCGACGCTGCAGCGGGCATGGAAAGCAGAAACTGAAATGGGTGCCGGAACCTCTGACAACGTTCTGGGCACGATCGCCGTTACGCGCGCGATCCTCGCCGACTTCGCCGGGGCGGAGCAGGTTGTGCAGGGCATTGTGAATCCGGAGGCGCGAGTCTGGCCTCTGTGGAATATCACGTCCTTCCTGGTCGCTGCGGGTCACCTACGAGACGCGCTCACTCTCGCAGAGAATGAAGGGGCAGCCTATCCAAAGGCTTACGCGCTGCTTGGTACGGCGCAGGGAATCCTTGACCATCTGGAGGCCGAGGAAAAGAAACAGAGCAGCAGGCACTGATAAGGATTGCAGGATTTCTCTGTGCTCCATCGTCTACCGCTGACCTGCGGCGGCGCGGCAATGGAAAGTATCGCTGAAAAAATCCAGTTCAGGTGGAAACGCTTGTCGGGGCGCGCCGTCTGTAGAGGCAGTCGCGCTTCTCTTGACAATCGAGAGGAGCATCGTATACTTCTCTCGACTCTCCAGAGGAGAGTACAGAAACCAGGCAGGGCAAGGACGGACGCAAAGGACATGCGATGACGGACACTTCCGCGACGCTAGTGCAAGGCACGCTGGACATGCTGATCCTGAAGACGCTGGCGCTGGAGCCACTGCATGGGTGGGGCATTTCGCAGCGCATTCAGCAGTTGAGCCGCGGCGTGTTTGAAGTCAACCCGGGCTCTTTGTTCCCTGCCTTCCGGCGGCTGGAGCGGGCGGGGTTGCTCGAATGCGAATGGCGGACGTCGGAAAATAATCGGCGGGCAAAATACTATTCGCTTACAAAAACAGGCCGGCAAAAGCTGCGGAGCGAGACGAAAGAGTGGGAGCGGCAAGCCGCGGCCATTGCAAGAATTTTGCAAACGGCGAGTTAGCAGAGGAGGAACGGAGGGGGGACAAGCCCCCGCTCCTACAGGGGATGAAAGAGATGTGGACAAACCTTTGGGGTGGAATCCGCGGGCTCTTCGGCAGGCGGCAAGCGGAGCAGGAACTCGACGATGAGCTGCGCGACTTTCTTGAAAAGTCCACTGCCGAAAAAATGCGCACGGGCATGACTCGCGAAGGAGCGCACCGCGCGGCGCGCCTCGAAATGGGCGGCTTGGAAGCCGTGAAAGAAAAGGTGCGATCCGCCAGCTGGGAGACTCATTTCGAAACTCTTTGGAGCGACTTGCGATTCGGCGCGCGACTGCTGCGCTTCAATCCCGTTTTCGCAGGCGCGGCCATTCTTTCGCTAGCACTGGGCATCGGTGCTAACACCGCCATCTTTCAGCTACTCGACGCTGTCCGCCTGCGCACCTTGCCGGTCAAAAATCCCCAAGAGATCGCCAGAATCGCGATCGACAAACGAAGAGGGGCGAGCGGAGACTTCACCAGCCGCTATTCCGACCTCACCTACCCCATGTGGGTCGAGATTCACGCGCAGCAGCAGGGCTTTTCCAATCTGTTTGCCTGGAGTCCCGCGCAGTTCAACATCGCGCCCAGCGGCGAAGTTCACAATGTCCAAGGCTTGTGGGTCAGCGGCGAATTCTTCCAAACACTTGGGCTTGAGCCCGCGCTCGGGCGCTTTTTGAATTCCGCGGACGACACACCAGGTTGTCCAACGGGCGGAGCGGTCATCAGCTATTCCTTCTGGCAGCGCGAATTCGGCGGCGACGGCTCGATCATCGGCCACGCGATTACCCTCAGCCGGCGTCCCTTCGAGATCGTTGGGGTCACTCCCGCCAATTTTTACGGGGTCGAAGTTGGCCGCAATTTCGATGTAGCTGTGCCGCTCTGCGCGGAGCCGGCGATTATGGGTGAGGACAGCCAGATGAAGAGCCGTTCCGGATGGTGGCTCGCTTCCATGGGGCGACTGAAACCGGACTGGACCATCGAACGCGCTACGGCGCAACTGCAAGCCATCTCTCCCGCAATTTTTGAGGCGACGCTGCCCGCCGATTACAATCCCGAGAACAGTAAACTTTTCCTCGCGTTCCGGTTGGGCGCCTTTTCCGCCGACTCCGGCGTTTCGGATCTGCGCAAGGAATATGAGCAGCCGTTGTGGCTGCTTCTCGCACTCGCCGCTCTCGTCTTGCTCATAGCCTCCGCAAATCTTGCAAACCTCATGCTAGCGCGGGCCAGCGCACGAGAAAAGGAGATGGGCTTGCGCATGGCCGTTGGCGCAAGTCGCGGCAGGCTGATTCGACAGCTCCTGGCGGAAAGCCTTTTGCTCGCCGCGATCGGAGCCGTTCTGGGGGCGCTGCTGGCGCACAATCTGAGCCAGTTACTCGTCGCCTCGCTGAGCACTCAGAATAATCCGCTCTTCGTCGAACTCCGTACGGACTGGCGGGTGTTTGCCTTCACTGCGGGACTTGCCGTGCTGACATGCGTATTTTTCGGATTGGCGCCCGCGTTGCGGGCCACCAGGGTAAATCCCGGTGTGGTACTGAAAGAGAGCAGCCGCGGTACGACCGAAGGCCACGGACGCTTCGGCCTTCGGCGCATCCTGGTGGTTTCGCAGATTGCGCTCTCTCTTACGCTTCTGGTAGGGGCTCTGCTCTTCGCGCGAAGCCTGTCCAAGTTGACGTCTGTCGAAACCGGCTTCCGGCAAACCGGCATTCTCGTCACCGACATCGATTTCACCTCTCTGAAACTCTCCAACGAGGGACGCGCTAACTTCGGCCATGAGCTCCTGAGCCGCATCCGGGCGATTCCGGGAGTGGACAACGCGGCCATCGCGGAAACTATACCGCTGAGCGGCAATGAGGAATTTCATGACATTCTTCCCGGAATCTCGGAGCCGCTCGAGGACCAAAACCCCGTTTCGGCCTTCAATCATGTGAGCCCCGGATTTTTCGAGACCCTCCAGACACCGCTGCTGGCAGGCCGCGATTTCAATGACCGCGACGTTGCGGGTTCGCCCCTGGTGGTCATCGTCAATGAAACCATGGCCCGCAAAATCCTCAAGGCCAGCAATCCGGTGGGCACGATGTTCCGCGTGCGCCGGTTGAGCAAAATCAGGGGACCCTTTGAAATCGTGGGGGTGGTCAAGGACACGAAGTATGGCGACTTGCGAGAAGAACCTTTACCAATCGTCTACCTCCCCATTCAGCAGAACCCGCGGCCCGACCAGGATTCGCAAATCCTCATTCGTTCGAGCTTGCCGCTACCTGAACTCACCTCCGCCGTTAAAGACGCTGCCAACTCGGCGCATCCCGGCCTCGACCTAACCTTCTTCGGCTTTCACACCATGATTGAAGAAGGCTTGTTGCGCGAGCGATTGATGGCCAAGTTATCGGGATTCTTCGGAGTGCTCGCGGTTCTTCTGGCCATGATTGGTTTGTACGGGGTGATCTCTTACATGGTGGCACGGCGGAGGAACGAGATTGGAATTCGGATGTCCCTGGGAGCGAACCGCGTGGCGATCCTGGGGCTTGTGCTGCGGGAGTCGCTCGTGCTGCTGGCGGTGGGATTGACGGTAGGCGTGGCTTTGGCACTTGGAGCTTCGAGGGCGGCGACTTCGCTGCTGTTCGGGTTGAAACCGAATGATGCCGCAACATTCCTGATGGCGATCGTGATCCTGGCAGTGATCGCGCTGGCGGCTAGCTATGTGCCGGCGCTGCGCGCCTCGAAGCTGGACCCGATGGATGCATTGCGGAACGAATAGCGCGCCTGCGTGCTACAATCCGGTCGCGAGCATCCCATGCCCGACACAGCTTCGATCTCCCTGGGTGGAGCAGTTCTCGAAGTCGTCAATCCGGACGGCGCGCGGCGGTATGTGCGCGTGACGCAGACGCCGTTCCTGATTGGGCGCGGCGCGGAAACCGGCAATCATTTGCAACTTTCTGACCGGCGCATTTCGCGGAATTGCGCTGCGCTGGTGATTGAAGCGGGGCGCCTGTACATTGAAGACCGCGGGCAGCGGCGCGGGCTCTTCGTCAACGGCGAAAAAGTGGAAAGCCGCCAGCTGAATGACGGCGACTCGATCACCTTCGGACTTGAAGATTCATACGAACTTCTGTTTCGCTCCGGCACTCCCAGCGGCGAGGAGTCCATTCCCAATTTACTCACACGCATCGAGCACATCACCAGTTCGGAACCCGTTGGCGGCGGGCTTCGCAAACTGAATTTGCTGCTCGAAGCCACCACTCTGCTGCACTCGCAGCTTCCGCTGGATTCCGTGCTCGGCACCATGCTCGATCATGCTGTGTCCGTCACTGACGCCGATCGCGGCATGCTTCTCGAGGCTGACGACTCCGGAGCGCTGAAAGTGCGCCTTGCTCGGCGCACCGGCGGTCTCCGGCTACCGCCAGAGAGCCTCACTCCCAGCCAGACTGCGATTCAGCTCGCGATACGCCAGCATTCGCCCGTAGTGACTGAAGACATCGAGCGTGGCGAGTTGGACTTGCAATCCGCGCAAAGCGTCATTGCGCAGCGCCTGCGGGCCGTGGTGGTCATCCCCCTCTTTGCGGTCCACCGCTCCACTTCGGATTCCAGCAGCACGCCAGCGTTTGGGCATTCTCTAGGCGTGCTGTATCTTGATTCGCGGCGTCCTGCGGCTTTCTCCAAACTCGACCGGCAGATTCTGGATGCTCTGGCGGCGGACGCTGCCAGCATCCTGGACAATGCCCGGCTCGTCATTCGTGAGCGTGAGCGGCAGCGCATGGAAGAGCAAATCAACATTGCCCGCGGCATCCAGCAAGCTCTCCTTCCGCGAAATTTTCCCGATCATCCCCATCTGGCTATGGCTGGGTGTAATTATCCGTGCCTTTCCGTGGGGGGCGATTACTACGACGTTTTTCCGCTCGGCAACAATCGAACTGCTTTTTTGATCGCAGACGTTTCCGGCAAAGGACTGGGCGCGGCCCTTCTCACCACCATGCTACAGGGCGCGCTCTCCGGGATGACCCTCGGCCATGATCCCGCGGTCGTTTTCAGCCACGTCAACCGATTTCTGTGCGATCACGCTGAGGTCGGAAGGTACGCGACCATGTTTTTCGGGATTCTGGATGACGACGGGCACCTCGAGTTCATCAATGCCGGCCATCCTTCGCCGTTCCTGATTCGCAATGGCGTGGCTCAGGAACCGTTCAGCGAAGGGTCTTATCCTGTCGGCTTGGTTCCTGAAGCCGAGTACACAACGGCGCGCCTGAAACTTGAAGCTGGGGATACGCTCGTGCTCTTCAGCGACGGCGTGACGGAAGCCATGGATCCGGATGAGCAGCTCTTTGGCATGCCGCGGCTCCGCGAAATCCTTACCGGCCTGACGGATTGTCCCCTCGACCAGATTCAAAAATGCGTCCTCGAAGCGGTCGAAAACTTCACTCGCGGCGCGAGCCAGGCCGACGACCTGACGCTCCTCGTGGTTCGCTACCGGGCAGCTGGCGCGCGCACAACAACCGATACCGACGCGGCGCCCGCCACGCAATCCGTGTCCGCCTAGAGTTTGGATTCTCGTGATGTTCTGCCGTTTTCCCGTGCCGCGTGCTTGCCCGGTCCATTGATTCGATAAACTTTTTGTAATCTGCGGCTTACGCGTACATCTAGAAGACGCAGGGACAGTTCCGTCCCCTCGGAAGTTTCCTACTCTGTTTCTAGCGTCGGCAGCGTGGACTATTGGAGAAGATTTTTTGTACCCTTCCCTTCTGTACCGTAGTCCAATACTTGACTTTGCTGCGAATCCGCATTATGAAGTGTGTGCCAGGCGCAGTCCGTTTGTCTCTATCCCAGGGGGTACCATGCAGGCTACCCGCAGAGACTTTCTGAAGTTCACCACGATTGGCGGAGCGGCCGCGGCTATTTTTGGGTTCGACCTCCAGCCGGCCTTCGCGCAACTCCGAGTCCTGAAAATCGCCCGCGCCAACGAGACGCGCTCGACGTGTCCTTATTGCGCGGTGGGTTGCGGGACGATCATTTACACGATTGGGGACCGGGCGAAGAATGTGACGCCGCAGGTGGTGCATGTGGAGGGGGATCCCGACCATCCGACCAACCGCGGGACGCTGTGTCCTAAGGGCGCGTCGCTCGAACAAGATATTTTGAATGACCGCCGACTGTTGAAGCCGCAGGTACGCAGGCCCGGCGGGACGGATTGGCAAGACATTTCGTGGGACGATGCGCTGACCGAAATCGCGCGGAAGGTGAAGGACACGCGAGACCAGACGTTCATCGAGAAAGATGCGAAAGGAAATACGGTCAACCGGCTGGAGTCGATTGCGTGGACCGGTGGCTGCACGGATACGAATGAGTTCAATTTTCTAGTTGTAAAAGCGATGCGCGCCCTGGGGGTCGTGCACTTAGAAAACCAGGCCAGGGTTTGACACGGCCCCACGGTCTCAAGTTTGGGACCAACGTTTGGCCGGGGCGCAATGACGAACGGCTGGGTGGATATGAAGAACACCGACATGATGCTCATCATGGGCGGGAATCCAGCCGAGAACCATCCTTGCGGTTTCAAATGGGCGATTGAAGCGAAGCGGACGCGGAGCGCGAAGATGATTTCCGTGGACCCGCGGTTCACGCGAACGTCTTCCGTCGCCGATCTTTTCTGCCAGATTCGAGCGGGAACAGACATCGCCTTCCTGGGCGGCATAATCAACTACGCGATCGAGAACAACCGGATCGCGAAAGACTACATCATCAATTACACGAACGCGGCGTTTGTGGTTGATGGAGGCTTCAAGCTTCCTGCGGATACGGATGGCGTTTTCTCGGGATTCGATGCGGAGAAAAAGAGCTATAACCGCGCTAGCTGGAATTATGCAGGCGGAAAACCGGCGGCGGTTGCCGGTACGCCCGCGGGGCCTGCACCGTTGCCGCCGTTGCCGGAAAAGGTTGAATACGACCTGACGCTGCAGAATCCGAATTGCGTGTTCCAGCTTTTGAAGAAGCACTATTCGCGATACACGCCGGAGATGGTAGAGCGAATTACCGGTGTTCCCAAAGAACAATTCCTTAAAGCCGCAGAGATGTACACGTCCATTCGCAAAGACGGCGACATGAAGAAGGCCGGGACGATCATTTACGCGGTGGGATGGACGCAGCACAGCTTTGGGACGCAGATCATTCGAACGGCAGCGATGTTGCAGCTTTTGCTGGGCAATGTGGGCCGCGCGGGAGGAGGCGTCAATGCGCTCCGCGGGCATTCGAATATCCAAGGCGCCACGGACATGGCAGGGCTTTTCGATTCGCTGCCGGGATATTTGAAGGTGCCAACGCCCGCCGATACTTCTTTTGACGCGTGGATGAAACGCACGACACCGACAGCCTCCAAGCCGGCCCCATGGGATTCCTGGAACTACTACAGCAATACGCCGAAATTTGCGGTCAGCTTCATGAAGACGATGTACGGCGACGCGGCGACCAAGCAGAACGGATGGGCGTTCGACTATTTGCCGAAAGTGGATCGCGACTACTCGTGGACGAATCTGTGGAACAACATGTACAACGGCGGGATCAAAGGCTTTTTCGCCTTTGGGATGAACGGGGTAGCCATCGGGCCGGATTCCAACAAAAATATCGACGCGCTGAAAAAAGCGGATTTCGTGGTGGTTGGAGAAATCTATCCGGACGAGACCAGCGAATTCTGGAGGTCGCCGCGGGTGATCCAGCAGGGCGACATGAAGCAAATCCAGACGACCGTATACCGGCTGCCCTGCGCGGGTTTTGCCGAGAAAGACGGGTCGTTCACCAACTCGGCGAGGTGGCTGCTTTGGAAGAATGCGGCAGTGCCGACACCCGGAGATTGCCGACTGGATCAGGCGATCGTCGCGGAGATTTTCCTGCGCGTTCGGGATCTGTACAAGAAAGAAAGCGGCAAATTCCCCGATCCAATTTTGAATCTGACATGGGGCTATACCAATTCAAAGAATCCGTCACTTGGCGAAGTGCTGAAAGAGCTTAACGGCAAGGCGCTGGCTGATTTAGAAGACCCTGCTACAAAGGTGCAAATCAAGGCTGGCCAGCAACTTCCGGGATTTTCGTGGCTGAAGGATGACGGCACTACGGCCTGCGGTAACTGGATTTATTCGGGCTCGTTTACGGAAGCGGGAAACCAGACCGCGCGGCGTGATCCCTCTGATCCCTCGAATATGGGCGTGCATCCGGGCTGGGGCTGGTCGTGGCCGGCCAATCGCCGCGTGCTCTACAACCGCGCATCTTGTGATGTGGATGGAAAGCCATGGGATGCGTCGCGACGGCAAATCTGGTGGAACGCGGGCACACAAAAATGGGTCGGGAACGATGTGCCCGACTTCAAAGTTGATTCCAATCCCAAGGACCATATGGGGCCGTTCATTATGAACCCGGAAGGCGTAGGGCGGGTTTTCGCGCCGCTCGGGGCCTTTGCCGATGGCCCGTTCCCGGAACACTACGAACCGATTGAAAGCCCTATCCAGAACCCTCTACATCCGGAACAAACACATAATCCGGTCGTAACGCGATTCAAGACCGACGACGACAAGTTCGGAACAGTGAAAGACTTCCCCGTCGTATGCACGACGTTCCGTCTGACCGAGCATTACCACTACTGGACAAAGAACAATCCGATGAACGTTCAGCTCGTGCCCGAGCCGTTTATCGAAATGGGCGCGGAGATGGCGAACGAGATGGGGATCCGCGGCGGCGAGCGAGTGAAGGTCTCGAGCGCGCGCGGCGAATATGTCGCAAAGGCCATGGTAACCAAGCGCATCAAGCCGATGATGATCGACGGCAAGAAAACCTATCAGATCGGGATTCCCTTTCACTGGGGATACCGGGGCATCGCCGAGGACGAAAGCAAGACCGAGCGCATGGTGGTGAATGCACTGACACCGACGGTCACCGATCCAAACGCTCACACGCCGGAATTCAAGGGCTTCCTCGTGAAAGTGACGAAGGCTTAGGGGACGCGCATGAGCCAAGCGACATTACGCGTTCAGAAAATATCGGGACACGCGGGGAGCGTCCCCGGCGAAGACGCGCAGCGCGAATTTACCGTCTGCAAGCTCATCGACACCACTACTTGCATCGGCTGCAAGGCTTGCGAAGTGGCGTGCATGGAGTGGAACGATTTGCCGTTTGGCGAAACGGTCTTCGACAACACGTACCAGACGATGCCGGAGACGCGGTGGAACTATTGGAACCTGATTCTTTTCGACGAACACGAGAAAGAAGACGGCTCGTTGATGTGGCTGATGCGCAAGAATCAGTGCATGCATTGCGCGGATCCGGGCTGCCTGGCGGCTTGTCCATCGGATGGCGCCATTGTGCAGTACACGAACGGCATTGTTGATTTCCAGCAAGCTAACTGTATCGGCTGCGGTTACTGTATTACCGGCTGTCCGTTCGACATTCCGAAGATGAACCCAAAGACCAATCGCGTCTTCAAGTGCACGCTGTGCGCGGACCGCGTGAGCGAAGGACTCGAGCCGGCGTGCATTAAGTCCTGCCCGACGGGCTGCCTGCACTTTGGCAGCAAGGAAGACATGAAGGATATGGCCGAGAAACGCGCAAAACAACTTCGCAATGACTACAACTTCCCGAACGCGGGAGTCTATGATCCGGCGGGAGTCGGCGGAACCGGCGTTGTGTACGTATTGCATGACGCGACCCAGCCGGAACTTTATGGTGGACTGCCATCTAATCCGAGTATTCCGTGGTCTGTAAAGCTGTGGAAGGGTCCGCTGAAGTGGCTAGGCAACGTGGCAATGATTGGCGGGCTCATTGGTCTTGCCGCGCACTACCTGCGGTTCGGACCAAAGGAACGCGAAGAGAGCATCAAGGAACCGCATGAAGGAGCAGAGCCGTGAGTCAGACCGAACAGGCCGTACCTACCGGTCACGTGCTGCGCTACAACTTCAAGGAACGGCTCACGCATTGGGTTGCCGCGATTTCTTATCTTTATTTGCTGCTGACCGGGTTGGCGTTCTGGTCGCCCTGGTGCCTTTGGATCGCGGCAATGCTGGGCGGCGGGCAAGTGTCGCGCATGCTTCATCCGTGGATGGGGCTGATTTTCGCCGTCTGCGTGCTGGTGATGTTTGGCATGTGGGCCTCACATATGAAGGTGGATGATAACGACAGGAATTGGTTCAAGTCCGTCGGTTACTACGTTCAGAATGAAGACGAAAAGATGCCGCCGGCGGGCCGCTATAACGCGGGACAGAAATCGCTGTTCTGGGGCTTTGTGGTCTGCATGGTGCTTCTGTTGCTCAGCGGACTGGTGCTGTGGTTCCCGGAAAATATTCCGTGGAGCTGGCGCTACCTGCGTTATATCGCGGTTTTGGTACACGCTTCGTCGGCGCTGCTGACCATCGGGCTTTTCCTGCTTCACGTGTACATGGGAGTTTTCGCGGAGCGCGGGGCGTTGGATTCCATGGTTCACGGAGACGTGTCGATGAATTTCGTGAAACGGTATCACCCGGGCTGGTATAAAGAGATCACCGGTGAACCGGCCTCGCCGAAAAAATGACGTCTCCACAAGCGGTGAGCAATGAGTATGACGCGCGGATCCGGCGCGCGGAGAGACTCATCGCGGAAAAATCCTCAGCTAGCGAGCTTCTTTCGTTCTACAAGAGAATCGCGAGCTTTCAGAAAAGTTTTCTAACGCAAATTTCTAATGCAGGTGCGGACCAAGCGGAGATCCCGCAGTTTGGCGCCTTGCGGGACAGCCTTGATCTCACGCTGCTGCTTCCGCACTTTCGCAATTTCCTGTCGCTTGTGGAACAGAACGCTCCAAACGCGCTGGCGGCCGCGTCGCGCGAAATTGCCGCGCTGCCATCCGACTCGTGGATCGGCCTTCTGACGGCCTATTGGGAAAACGGAGGGGTTTTCGATCAACAAATCGGGGCGTTCGCGCAGTTCTTTCCTCGGGCGTTTCTCCAGCCTTACACTGCGTACGTTGCGGGACGGACCGCGGTGCCGCCAGTGCTGGCGACGCCGCGGGTGTGCCCGTTGTGCGGCGGGCGGGCGCTGTTCGGAGTGCTGCGGCTCGAAGGCGACGGCGGAAAGCGCTGCATGGTCTGTTCTTTTTGCGGCTATGAGTGGGAGTTCCGGCGGATCTTGTGTCCAACATGCGGCGAAGAAGCAGAAAAAAAGCTGCCAGTGTATGTCGCGGAACAGTTTCCGCACATTCGCGTGGAAGCTTGCGAGACTTGCAAGTTTTTTGTTCGAACGATTGACCTTACGAAGGACGGAAACGCCGTGCCGGTGGTGGACGATCTCGCGGCGATTCCCTTGACGCTGTGGGCGCACGAACACGGCTACAGCAGGCTGCAGCCAAATCTGCTAGGCAGTTAGGCGTGAATTCCAAATTAGCGAAAGCGCGGGCGTGAAGTGACCGGTGACCAGTGACTCGTGACTCGTGTGAACCACGGAAAGCACAAGACTTGTGGATGAACGAAGTCCTTCTTACGCCGGACTGACCATCGGAGCGGCGCGGCGCGCGCTAGGGATGAGGTGTGTTTGATACCGTGCCGGCGGGCGGGGCGTCGGGCGTAACTGGCGCGGCGTGGAAATTTTCGCGCTTGAGGCGCGTGTCGCCGTTCACATAACCGATGAAGTCCATGCCCTTGGGAAACGAGATGTCTTTTCCGTGCATTACGGGAATCACCATGCCCGCTGTGGAACTCGATCCTTTGGCCTCGCCTCCGGAGCGCAAAACGGCTTGCTCATTGTCCGCGAGGCGGACGCTCCGGATAAGCACGCTCAATTTTCCGCCGCGGCCCAAGGCTTTCTTTGTCTCCACTTCGTTGACGACACCGAGGGCGTTCGCACCCTTGGGGATCACGAGAAATCCATCGACGACGACGTCTTCTGAAACTTCGAAACTCACGTCATCACCTACTTGGGCGTCCGCGGAAGAGAGCGTTTTGAGTAGCTTCATGCGAACGGGCGTGCTATCCAGCAATTTGAGAAATTGGGTTGAGGCGGAAGACTTCGAAGGAGGTTCGGCGGATGTCGCAGGCTGGTCGTAGTGGATTTTCTCTCTGGCCGGCTCCTTGACCGGGGGCAGCGTTGGTTTTGCGCCTGGAGTGGTTTTCAGCAACAGGACGGAGTCAAGCGGGACGTAGCCGGTCTCGCCTTTGGCGGTGCGGACTCCAAAATAGTTGTCGTACCGGCCGGTTATTTCTACCTGCTGGCCACATTGGAGCGTGGCGCGGATGTCGAGGGTGATCATCGAGCTGTACAGGTAGACATAGTCGCCCGAGCGGGCGCATTCGACCTGGCCGAGCTCCTGTGCTTTGCAGAGCGCCGGGGCCAGGAGACAAAACACAAAGGCTAGAAGTCTTGCGTTGCACATTTTGCACGGTTGAAGAAAGCGTTGGAGTGGGGACATGACCACTCTATCCCAACGCAAGATGCCTACCCGTGGCAATAGGCCGGACGATAGTACTGTTCATAAAGAGGTACTCCGATGGTGCGGAGGGAGCTGGAGTTTGAGGACTTGTGTTTCGCGGGCTTTGCTTAAGCGGCCGGAGGGAAGCGGACTTCTTGCAATGTTGCGTGGGCTTGGGGCAAGCTACGGTCCGCCGCCGAGGGGTGTTTCATGAAAAAAGCAATTTTGGCACTGGCTGCTTCGCTGATTTTGAGCGCGGGGAGTTTGCGCGCGCAGACTGGGGCGCCATCCACAGCTTCGCTGACTGTGATTCGCGCGGGGACGTTGATCGACGGGGCCAGCGATACACCACGGAAGAATCAGCTGATTTTTGTGCGTGGCGAGCACATCGAGAAAGTGACGGATGGTGCGGCGGCGATTCCGCCCGGCGCGATAGTGATTGATCTTTCCGCGGCGACGGTTTTGCCTGGTTTGATTGATTCTCACACGCATATTTTTTTGTGGGGTGAGGATCCGGCCAAAGGAGGGTACGACGTAAACATTTTGAAGGCGGGGATCGCGCTGCGGGCGGCGCGGGCGACGTTTGCGACACGGCGGGCGTTGGAACAGGGATTCACGACGCTGCGCGATTTGGAGACGGAAGGTGCGGGATACGGCGACGTGGAGATCAAGCAAGCGATTGAGGAAGGGACGATTCCTGGGCCGCGGCTGTTTTGCGCGACGCGCGCGATTTCGACGACGGGCGGCTACAACCTGGAGGATTACGCGCCGGAACTGGACATGCCGAAGGGCGCGCAACTGGTTGATGGGCCTGTGGAAGCGCGCAAGGCGGCGCGGCAGCAGCTCGAGCATGGCGCCGATTGGATCAAGGTGTACATGACGCACCGGTCGTGGGTGGACAAGGAGGGGAAGCTTGTTTCGCAGCCCACGTTAACGGTCGAGGAGCTGAAAGCGATTGTGGACGAGACGCATGGATGGAGGAAGAAGGTGGCATGTCACGCGTACAACGGAATTGGTTTGCAGAGGGCGCTGGATGGCGGCTGCGATTCGATTGAACACGGGTTGGAAATTACGGACGCGCAGATCGCGCAAATGAAGCAGCAGGGGACGTGGTATTGCCCGACGATTACTCCGTACTACGACGACTGGGCGCCAGCGGATACGCCGGGGGGAAAGCGGGACCGCGCACGGGCGGCGGTGCACGAGATTTCGTTTCGCAAGGCGCTGCAGGCGCATTTGAAGATTGTGTTTGGGACGGACATGGGTGGGATTCCGTGGACGGAACCGATTGCGCAAGAGTTCCGGCGGATGGTTTCGCTGGGGATGGCGCCGATGGAAGCGATTCAGTCGGCGACGGTGCGCGCTAGCGAAATGCTGGAGATGAAAGGCGAGATTGGCGTTGTGGCGGCGGGGGCTTATGCGGATATCGTGGCGGTTTCGGGGGATCCGCTGAAGGACGTGGGAGAACTGGAGCATGTGCGTTTTGTTATGCACAATGGGGCGGTTTTCAAGAATGAGATGGGGAAGTGAGGGAGTGATTGGTGACTGGTGACTTGCGGGAAGTGCCCGTTCAGGCGAGGGCGAATTTGATGTTTCGGTTCGAGTGGCGAGTGGAGGAGTTTTAGTTTTTGCCGGTTTCGACTCGCACGCCTTTCCAGAAGGCGATCCGGCCCTTGATTTCCGCGGCGGCCGGATTCGGTTCGGGATAATACCAAGCGGCGTTTTCGTTTTTCATGCCATCGACTTCGACGTGATAGTAGTGGGCCGTGCCTTTCCACGGGCAGATTGAAGTATGCGTGCTTGATTTCAAAACATTTTTGGCGACTGAGTCGGGAGGAAAATATTGGTTGCCTTCGACGACCACGGTGTTGTTGCTCTCGGCGATGACCTTGCCGCCCCAGATGGCTTTTGCCATGTTGCTTGCTCCTCGTGCCAGAACGCGGATCCCACGCGCGATCGAAATCAGTTTACCTGAACATTGGATGCCGAAGGCATGGAAACGGTTCAGACGAAGATTGTGAGCGGGGAATGGATCGGTGCGCGGATTGCGCCGGACGGACCCACGGGCCGTTCGGAAGGACGCTTCTGTTAGAATCGGCACGCAACTTGGAGGATATAGATGGCTGAGCAGAGTTTTCAAAGTCATGCGAAATGGGTGCCCCCGTTCCACTTTTTTGTGTTGCCAGCGCTTTTGATTAATTTGGGATTTTCGATTTATTGGTGCGTGAAGACGTGGTTCACAGTGAGCGGAGTGCTTTCGGTGCTTGTGGCGGCGGCGCTTTTTGTGGGGATCGGGACGGCGCGCGGGATGGCGCTGAAGGTGCAGGACAGGGTGATTCGGCTCGAGGAGCGGCTGCGCTTCGAACGGGTGCTGCCAGCGGATTTGCACCCGCGGATCGGAGAATTTACGATCGACCAGCTCGTGGCGTTGCGGTTTGCGAGCAACGCGGAGTTGCCGGAGCTTGCGAGGAAGGTTTTGGATGAAAAGATGATGGATCGGAAGGCCATCAAACAGATGATCAAGACGTGGCGGCCGGATTTCGCGCGGGCTTGAGTTGGAGTCTCGCAGACGGAGTGGGCGCGGCCAATCGAAAAGACCCAGAGCGGGGTCCTTCGAGGCTCAGGGTAAGCAAGCCGCGCCGCTACAAACTGTTTTTAGATGCTGCGGATTACGCCCCCTTCGGCGCGGACTGTGGCGCCGCTGATGGCTGCGGATTGCGTGCCGGCTATGAAAGCGACGACGGCAGCGATTTCCTCTGGCGTTTCGAAACGTTTCAGGAGCGAGGTCGGGCGTGCGGTTTTGAAGAATTCCTTTTCGATCTCGGCGATTGAGATGCCACGCTGTTTGGCCATGCCCTCGAGGAAACCTGTGGCGCCTTCGGAGGCCGTAGGACCAGGGAGTATGGAGTTCACAGTGACGCCGGTGCCGGCGACGGATTCGGCCAGGCCGCGCGCAACGGCGACTTGCGCGGTTTTGGTCATGCCGTAGTGAATCATTTCCGCGGGAACTTGAAATGCGGATTCGCTGGAAATGAAAATGATGCGGCCCCAATTCTTTTTGAGCATGCCGGGCAAATAGTGGCGCGAGAGGCGGACGCCGCTGAGAACGTTGACCTCGAAGAAACGCATCCAGTCGGCATCGGGGATTTCGGCGAAGGGCTTGGGCTCGAAGATTCCGAGGTTGTTGATTAGAACGTCGGCGTGCGGCACTTGCTTGACGAAGGTTGCCACGCCGGTAGCGGTGCCAAGATCAGCGGCGACGCCTTGCGGATCGGCGCTTTTGTGGTGCTGGCGAATTTTTTCCAGCGCGGCATTTACGCGCGCTTCCGTGCGGCCGTTTACGACGACGCTTGCTCCTTCGGCGGCAAGCGCGGCTGCAATGGCAAAGCCGATGCCTGCCGTGGAGCCGGATACGACGGCTCTCTTTCCTTTCAGACCAAAATCCATGGAGCGATCCTCCTTGCTTGTCTTATCGAGCCACTGCCGCCGCGGCGGCGCCTTCGATCTCGGCGATTTCTTCAGGCGATAGATTTAGTTCGCCGGCACGCATGACGCCCTCGGCTTGCTTGGCGTTGCGTGCGCCGACGATGGCGCCGGTAACGGCGGGATTGCCGAGCACCCAGGCGATGGCGACTTCGCCGGGGGTGCGGCCGTGTCGGGCGCCGACCTTCCGGAGACGCTCGACGAGCTCGAGGTTTTTGGAGAGGCGCGGCTCGCGAAACTCAGCGTTCTTGCTACGGAAATCGTCGGCTGGCAGGGCCGCGGCGCGCTCGCTGGTCATTGCGCCGGTGAGGAGTCCGGAAGCCATGGGCGCATAAGCAATCACCCCGATGCCGTGCCGTTTGCAATAGGGCAGGATCTCTTTATCGACCGCACGGCGAATCAACGAGTAGGGCGGCTGCAGGGATGTGACCGGAGCAATTTTTTCGGCACGCTGGATTTGGTCGACGTTGAAATTGGAAACGCCGATCCAGCGGACTTTGCCTTCTTTTTGCAGGGCGAACATGGTTTGCCAGGCCTCTTCGAGGCCGGGGCCATTGTCGGCGGGCGGCCAATGCATTTGGTAGAGGTCGATGACTTCCATTTGTAAACGGCGAAGGCTGTCTTCGCATTCGCCGCGGATGGATGCGGCGGTGTGATTTTGGGTGACGCGGCCCTTGTCGTCCCAGCGGAGGACGCATTTTGTGAAGATATAGGGGCGCGGGCCGCTCCAGGTCTTCAGCGCTTGTGCAACCATTTCTTCGGAGTGACCGATGCCGTAGACGGCGGCGGTGTCGATCCAATTCACGCCGAGTTCGAGGCTGCGATGAATGGCGGCGATAGAGTCTGTGTCTTCCTGATGTCCCCAGGCAAAATCCCAGCCGCTGCCGCCGATGGCCCAAGCGCCATAGCCAACCGGAGTAATTTGCAGATCGGAATTGCCGAGTTTGCGCGTTTCCATGATTCTTGACCTCTCGTATGGAGTGAGCGCTGCATTGCGAGGCTCGATTGCATGGTGGATTCTACAATGCATGTGATGAGAAAAAAGAGGATTTGGTTAGGAGAGAATTTTGCGGCGGGATACAGGCGGATTGAAGCTGTAAGGAGGAAGAGGAGGCTTAATCAGTCCGGAGGGATTCGGCTGGGTCAGTTAGCGGTGTAGGCGGCGTCGAGGGAAACGGTTTCGCCGTCGGGATTTGTGATGGTGATGCGTTGCGTGCCGGCGGGCAGAGCGGGAGTTACCACGGTCAGAGTGTTCATGTCTTTGTAGGTGACGGTGGCGGGTTTGCCACCAATGGTCACAGTGGCGCCGCTTGCGAAACCGCTGCCTCGAATCGTCAGAGTGGTGCCGCCAGTTGCGGAACCGTTTGCGGGGCTCAAGGTTCCAATTGCTAAAGGAACGTTGGCCAACGCGATGATGGTGACACCGGCATTTTGCCCTGTGCCATCGGTCGAAGTGATGGCGAAGAGGCGTTGGCCATTTTCGTCGATGGCGAGGAAGCTGCCGTGGAGGCCGTCCACGTCGGTCATGAATTGTTGGGGCAAGAGGATGCGCAGGCGGAGCGCACCGCTGTGCGCATCGAGAATATCTACGCCCCCATGGACGCCGGCATTCCCCGCCGAACCGGTAAGGAATGGCTGGTAGAGCAGAGCGCCGCTGGGATGGAGAGTCACGCCGGGCACTTGATTGCGCCCGGGAATTTGCGTGAGCTCGGGATTAGCCGGGACTGAGACGAGGGAAAGATCAGCAGTACGAATTTCCGTGGTGCCGTTGGCCTGGAGAGCGAATGCTGTTCCATCGGCCGCGGAGCCGAGATCCCATGCTGAGTCATTCGCGGTGAAAGTTGAAAATTGATTGGGAGTGGATGCGTTCCAGATGGCCAGCGGTCCGCCAGGTGCAGAGGCGAACGCGACGAACACCTGATCGCCATTGCCGTTGGACTGCACGAGAGGTGCTCCGGTGAGACTAGTGATTTCGGGTTGTGAGGCCGGTTGAATGGTTGGGGGACTGGCCGACAGATTTAACTGGCCGAGGCAGGACGTGCAGGCACCCGAAGAGCCAGACTCGGCACTTAGACCTACAAAGACATTTTGTGTGCTGGTGGCGGCCACGCGGACGGGGCCTGAGTCTGCAAATCCAGCCACGCCGCCGACGGCGACGCTCGTACCCGAGCCATTGTCTGGATTGAGCAGATAGATCTTCTGGGCGCCAAAGTCGGCGGCGACTAGCTGCGTGCCATCGGGAGTAAGGGCGAGGCCGCGTACTTGCCCATCGGGGGGAGGGCCGCCCGGGGGATCAAGTCTGCTCCCGTAAAAGGAGACGGCGCCCAACTCGAAAACGTCAACATGATCGATGTCGCTTAAATAGAGCCATTGACGAGTCTGGTCATAGATAACAAATTTATCGAAAGCGGTCTTGGGGTAGAAACTCTCGCTTTGCAGAAATTGAAATGCCTTGGAGACGCTGACGGATCCGGCTTGCGATGCGACGGCGACGTCGGCTTTCCCCGGGGTTCCCGCAGGCGTTTGCAAGGTGAGGCGTTCGATGGGGAAAGGATAGGTCGCGTCCAGACCGAGACTCGGCGCGATGGTTGCAATGATTTCGGTCTTTTGGACGGTCGCGGTTGCGCCACCGATTTTTACGGTGACTTTTGTAGGGTCGCTGCCGAAACCGTAGCCGTAGATTTGGACGGTGTCGTCGCCGGCGGGGCTCCCCGCGTTGGGGAGAATTTGCAGAATTTGCGGACCGTAGCTGAAGGCGTCGGGAGCGAGGGAAAGCCAGCCGCTGGGAAAATAGGCGGTGAGGTTAACGGGTCCGCTGGAGGCGTTGGGAGGAGAGGTTGCGTTGATCAGCGCGCCACTGGCTGCGCTTACGCTGCTGGCGGACTGGCTGCCGAATAACACTTGAGCATTGGGCTCAAAGTTTTGCCCTGCGAGAGCGATAGCGGTGCCACCAACGTTGGGGCCTTCGGAAGGCTGAGCGGTGGGAGCCACGGCGAAGAACGGAGCTGTTGTGGGAAGCGAAGCAGGGCTTGCAGCGTCTAGAAAAGCGATGCCTCGATTGGCGATCCCGAAAAGAAGGTGCGTCGAGTCCGCGTCTTCGATTTCGGTGCGTTTTCCCGCGATCCACAAATCGGGGACTTGTCCGACGGAGTTGAGAGTGTGTCCGTCGAGCGCTGTGATGACGGGAGGCGCGGCGGCATTTTCGCTCACGTACAAGAACTGGCCGTCGCGAGAAAACACGAGGCCGTTTACGCCCGAGGACGCGTGCGTGGCCACTTGATTCAAGGAGCCGTCCAGAAGCAGGACTTGCGAGCTGCCGTTCGAAACGAAAACAGCGGCGTAACGCGTGCCATCAGGATTTGCTGCGACAAGAGGGATGGTACTGGTGCCGAAGCCGTGCGGACCGGCAAGAACGTTGCCATTCGAATCGTAGACGGCAAGTTCGCCGCTAGCGTCACTTGCGGCAACCAATACTTTTGTTTGATCGCCGGTGCGCGCCAGGGCACCGAGGCCATTTTGAAAGAGTTGCGGCTCGCTCGAGGTCAGGTTGGTGAGGGTGTTCGAGGAAGAGTCCCAGAGGGCGAGCAACGACTCGCCCGTTTGCGATTGGCGAAGGCGCATCATCAGTTTGCCGCTGGAGAGAGCGAGCAATTCTTCGGGGCGATCGAACAAGATATCGGGAAGAGGTTGCAGACCGGTGATTTCATGGCGCGATTTGATTTGAAGCGATGAAGTGTCGATCGCGAATACCTGTTCGGTGACAGTGCCAACCCAAACGGTAGTGCCGTCGGCGGAAATATCGGCGCTGCTCGCGCCAGGCACGCTCACTTGGGCAACACGGGTGGCGTTGGCTGTGGAGAAAATTTCGACGCGGTTCATCGCGCGGTTCGCGATGAAGACGAGTTGGTGGGCTGAATCGTAGACTAGGTGGTGATGACGGGGCTCGCCGGGGGGATCGTCCAATGTGGGCGTCGAGTCCGTTCTGGCGTAGGTACTTCGCGGCAGGCTAGCAGCAACTCCGCTCTGAATTGTAAGGCCGAGATTTGCTGGATGCGAAAGAGAGCCGCTGGTGCCTTCGGCCGTGAGAGTGGAGTTTCCAGTTGAGGCGTTTGCTGCGGCGGAGAAGATAAGCGATGTGCTTGAACCGGCGACAACACTAAAAGGGCTTGTAGGGTTCGAGACGACGCCCTGGGGCAGACCGCTTAGAACCACCTGGACGGTCCCAGTGAAACCGTTGAGAGGATTGATGGACAGCTTAACGGACGAGCTTGTAGTGCCTTGCTGGACGTTAACGGCGTTTTGAGAGAAACCGATGGTGAAATCGGGTTGCGGAGGAGGTGGCGGGGGTGGCGGAATGCTGGAAGAACCGCCGCCGCAACCAAGGAATACCAGCAGCAGAAGAGCGAGCAACAAGTCCGGGGCGCATGGTCTTAGGCGTCCCATTGGAGAACCCCACGTTCTTTGCGTGTCCCGGGCTGAAGGAGCCCTGCCGCTGCGAGAGAGCGGCAAGAGCCTGGGCGCGCGGAGTAGAGAGGGTTACAGCGACTTACTTTAATCCAAAAAAGATAATTGTCAAGTTAAGAATCTTTTGTAAACAAACTGCAGTGGAAAACGAGAAGCGGAAAAATCGAAGGGCGGCGGGGACTGAGTGTCCGCGCCGCCCATGAGGAAAATTGCCGGAGATGGAAGTGAATTAAATAGTTTTCGTTGCCGGAGCGCCGACGGGAGCGGCCGAGCTCTTTGCAAAAGCGTTGTGGCCGGATTCCTTCTCCGAACTGCGATCGATTTCGATGGAGCCTTTGAAGTAGGCGCCGTCTTCGATCATGATTCGGGCGGTCGTAAGATCGCCGTTGACGGAGCCATCCTTCTTAATCTCAATCCGGTCCTTGGCGCGAAGGTTTCCCTTCACGGTGCCGTAAACCACGACCTCGCGGGCGATGATATCGGCAGTGACCTTTGCGGTAGTTCCGACCGTAAGCTTCCGCTCATCAAGCTGGACCAGTCCTTCGACTGAGCCGTCGATCAGCAGATCTTCATTGCCGGAAATTTCGCCTTTCACGTGCAGGCTGGCCCCGAGCCGCGCGGTAGCGCGGTCCGCGGTTGCACCCAATGGACGCATGGCATCTGTACTCATTGCAGGTTTATCCTCCCAAGTCGCCGGAGCGGGCTTCGGCGGCTGATTCGTTGGAAAATTTTTCGGCTCCGGAAGCGCGGATTGCGGCGTGTCCGGTTTCTTGTTACCCCACATCGGTCCCTCCCAAGGGGATAGCACCACCCCGCGCAGAAAGTCGCTTGGGGTATTGCAAACTGTATTCCTGAGTATGGCGGACGGCAAACGCAGACTTCAATGGCCGTTCGTGAAAGTAACTAGACCTTTGGACAGTATGTTCGTCCGCTGTTCGCGGTTAAGTTTGGGTAATTTTTTGGTGACCGCTCACCAAAGGCGGCAGCAAATTCAAAAGAAACAACAGTTCAGGAGCTCGGCCTTTCCGGGACGGGTTGCGTGGCCAAGAAATCGGACTGAAAACGTTTTAAGTAGGAGTTCAGGAGTTCCTGGATGCGTTCGGGCTTGGCCGATTTTAAAACAAAACCGGCGTGGTGATATTTGATGATGCGGTTGACGATTTCAGGGTCGTTGTACGCGGAAGTGTCGGGGCTTTCCTGGCGGGCGAGAGATACGATCACCCCAGCATAATCGTGACGAATTTGCGGCAACTGGTAGGGCTGCTTCCCGGCTCCCACTTCGAGGCGCGCCCACTCGCGCCATAGATTGACGCCCGTGGCGGCTTCGATCACATCGGAGATATAGGCGCCGCCGACGCGGGCTGCGACCTCCAAAAAATAAAACTTTCCATCGGCATGAGCTCTCAAGAATTCGGCGTGAGTGACGCCGCGGAGGAAACCCAGGTCTTCGAGAACTTTGCCGTTGATGTCGAAGAGTGTTTTCACTTCCGCGGAATCGCGGGGAAGCGTGCGAGTGGTGAAAACGCCGCCTTGATGCGACGTTTCGAGCGGAGGCGCGCCGTAGGCATGAGCTTCGGCGAAGACCACATCGCGCTCGGAGGCCACGCTGTCGACATGGTAGACGCTGCCGGGGATAAATTGTTCAAGCAAATAGTTGGATTGCTTGTCGCCCAGCTGATCGAGCCACGGCCAGAGTTCGGCGGGCTGGTGAATTTTCTTCATGCCGATGCCAGAGGCCTGCGAACGCGGTTTCAGCAGCCAGGGCGCAGGGACGCGGGCCATGAATTCGCGCAAGCTGTCGTAGTTCAAGACGTGGACAAACTCGGGGACGGGGATGCCCGCTTCTTTTGCGCGTGCGCGCATCGCGAGTTTGTCGCGGAAGTAGCGGACGGTCGTCAGGCCCATGCCGGGAATGCGCAGGTGTTCGCGAAGGGCCGAGACGTTTTCCATATCGAACTCGTCGAGGGCGACGATGCGGTCGATGGGCTGGGATCTGGCGGCGAAGCTGACGGCGTTGATGAGGTCATGAACGGGAAGTTCTTCGGGCATGAAAAACATTTCATCGATGGATTCGCGCGGCCAATCCGCGTTGCGGAGTTTTTCGACGGTTAGGAGCAGCACGCGGCAACCCATCGCTTTGCAGGCGCGCAGGAATCCCTGGCCTTTTTCGTAGGAGCTGACACAGAGGATGGTGAGAGGACGGCTCTCTGGCATCGATGACCTCTGAATGCCGTGGGCCAGTGCGGGAACGCCAGCCACACGCGCGCGACAGGTGCGGATTATACTTCGGCCTAGCGGGCCGGATACAAGAATTGCAGGAATGGGCCGACGCGCTGGGCCCAAGCTGCTTCGTTGTGCTCGCCGCCCTCCACACGCTGGTAGTGCAGGTCCTCACCGAGTTGCCAGCCTTTTTGCAAGAGCACGTCGCGAAATTGTTCAACGTCCTTCACGATGCGCGGGCCTTCGCGTGTGCCGATGTCCAGCCAGATATGCGGGCGCGGACGGACGTCCGCAGCCGCTGCGAATCGATGCATGACCTGCTGGTTCCACCAAACGGAAGGAGAGAGCGCGGCAAGTTTTCCAAAAACATTCGGAAGCCTTAGCCCTAAATAAAGAGAAACGAGGCCGCCGAGCGAAGAGCCTCCGATGCCCGTTTTTTCGAAGCCGGAAAGAGCGCGGTATTGGCTTTCGATGAAGGGCTTTAATTCCAGGATCAGGAATTTTGCGTAACGATCGGCGCGGCCGCCTCCAAGTCTTGGCACGCGGGTCGGCGTGTATTCGCGAATGCGCGCTTTCCCTGTGTTGTAGATGCCTACGATAATTAGCGGCTCGACTGCGCCAGCGTTGATGTTTTCGTCGGCAGTTTGGCCGACGTTCCAGTCCATGCCGGGAATGAAGGAAGTGGAAGGGTCAAAAAGATTTTGGCCGTCGTGGAGATAGAGAACGGGGAAATGGCGCCCTGGTTGGTCGTCGTAGCCGGGCGGGAGATAGACGACGAGGTCACGCGCGTTTCTCAAGAAGCGCGAACGGAAACTTTGATGCTTGCGAAGATTTGGATCGCTCACGGCGCAATGGTCACCAGCAGGTCTTTGGCTTCGACGTGCTGTCCTGGCGTGACCAGAAGTTTTGCGACGCGGCCGGAGATCGGCGCGTAGATATTCGATTGCATTTTCATGGCTTCGAGCGTCAAGAGTTTAGCCCCGCGTTCTACGGGATGATTCGCTTGCACCGCGATTCCGCTGATTACGCCGGCGGTCGGGGCAGCAACCTGTCCAGGATCAGCAGGATCGGCTTTCGGGTGCGTGCGCTCGATGACGCGCAATGCATGGTCGCGCACATTCACTTCGCGCGGCTGCCCATTCAATTCAAAAAACAGGGTCCGCGTTCCATCCGGATGCGGATCGCTGGCCGTCAGAAATTTGAGAATGAGGGTTTTTCCTGGCTCGATTTCAATGGTGATTTCTTCGCCGGAGGCCAAGCCGTAGAAGAAGGCGGGCGTTGGCAGAACGCCTACGTCAGCATAAGTCTGGCGGAATTTGTCGTACTTAACGAACACTTCAGGGTAAAGAAGATAGCTCAAAAGGTCATCGCGGCGTACAGTGTGGCCTACTTTTTTCTCGAGCGCGGCGGATTCCGCGGCTAGGTCGACGGCTTCCAAGCTTGCGCCAGGGCGGCCTTTGAGAGGCGCCGCTCCGCGGAGGATTATTTTTTGCAGCTTTCGCGGCCATCCCCCGGGAGGAACGCCGAGGACGCCGGAAAACATTTCTACTACGGAGTTGGGTAGAGGCACGTCGTGATTTTCGCCGAGCTTTAGGAGGTCGCGCGGTTGCAACTCGTTGGCCATTAGAAAGAGCGTCATGTCGCCGACGACTTTGCTGGAAGGCGTGACTTTTACGATGTCGCCGAAGAGTTGGTTGACCTCGGCGTACATTTTTTCGACCTCGCGCCAACGGTGGCCCAATCCCATTGATGCGGCTTGCTCGCGGAGATTAGTGTACTGGCCGCCGGGAATTTCGTGTTGATAGAGGCGCGCGGAGCCGGACTTCGGGCCGGAATCGAACGGCAAGTAGTAGGTGCGGACGGTTTCCCAATAGTCAGAGCATTCGTTGAGCGCTTCGATGTCGAGATCCGTGTCTCGCGGAGTGTGGCGCAGAGCTTCGACGATGGAATTGAGATTGGGCTGGCTAGTGCCGCCGCTCATGGCCGCGATCGCAGCATCGGCAACGTCGGCGCCTGCGTCCGCGGCTTTCAGGACGGACGCGGAATTAATGCCGCTGGTGTCGTGGGTGTGAAAGTGGACGGGGATGGCGATTTCTTCTCGGAGCGATTTTACAAGTTCATAGGCGGCGTAGGGTTTGCAGAGGCCGGCCATGTCTTTGATGGCGAGAAAATGCGCGCCCAGTTTTTCGAGCTGCTTGGCCATGGTGACGTAGTACTTCAGCGAATACTTCGGGCGCGATTTGTCAAAGATGTCTCCCGTGTAACAAATGGCGGGCTCGCATACGGCGCCAGTTTCGAGGACGGCGTCGATGGAAACGCGCATGTTTTCGATGGAATTGAGGGAATCGAAAATGCGGAAGATGTCGATGCCTTGTGCGTGGGCTTCGCGGACGAACTCGACGATCACGTTGTCGGGATACGAGGTGTAGCCGACGGCGTTTGCTCCGCGGAGAAGCATTTGAAAGCAGATATTGGGGATGCGCTGGCGAAGCTGGCGGAGACGCTGCCAGGGATCTTCGTGAAGAAAGCGCATGGCAGTGTCGAAGGTTGCGCCGCCCCACATTTCGAGGCTGAAAAGGTTTGCTAGACGTTCGGCAACGGCGGTGGCAGTGGCCAGCAAGTCGTGGGAGCGGACGCGTGTCGCCATCAGCGATTGGTGCGCGTCGCGGAAGGTCGTGTCCGTAACCAGCAGGCGCTTTTCTTTTCTTGCCCAGGCGGCAAATTTCTTGGGGCCCAGTTTCTGCAGTAGCTGGCGTGTTCCTGGCGGCGGATCGATGCCGGGCACTCGGGGTAAGGTCGCCCTTTCCAACGCTTTAGGAACTGGCTTACCTTTTACTTCGGGATTGCCGTTGAGAATCACGTCGCCGAGATAAGAAAGCAGCTTTGTGGCGCGGTCGCCGCGGCTTTGCAGACGGAACAGCTCCGGCGATTCGTCCAGAAAAGAGGTGGTGACTTCCCCCGCGCGGAAACGCGGATGATTGACGACATTTTCAAGGAAGGGGATGTTGGTCTTGACGCCGCGTATGCGGAACTCGCGGAGAGCGCGGTCCATGCGCTGGCAGGCCTCGGGAAGTTTTGTTCCCCAAGCCGTCACTTTTACGAGAAGAGAGTCGTAGTAGGCGGCGAGAACCGCGCCGGCGTAAGCAGTGCCGCCGTCGAGACGAATTCCAAATCCAGCAGGCGAGCGGTAGGTCGTAAGCTTTCCGTAGTCGGGGGCGAAGTTTTTTTCGGGGTCTTCGGTGGTGACGCGGCACTGAAGGGCAGCGCCGTAGAGCGGGACGCTCGCTTGTTGTGGTAGTGCGAGTGGCTCGTCATGCAGCTTGTGGCCCTGCGCAACCAGAATTTGCGAGCGCACCAAGTCGATACCGGTCACCATCTCGGTGACGGTGTGCTCGACCTGAATGCGGGGATTGACTTCGATGAAATACCATTTCTGCGCATCGACATCGTAGAGGAACTCAACCGTGCCTGCGTTCTGGTACTCGGCTTTGCGGGCCAGGCGCACCGCCGCATCGCACAGTTCCGCGCGAACGGAGGACGGCAGATTCGCGGCGGGAGCTACTTCGACCACTTTTTGATGACGGCGCTGGACGGAACAATCACGCTCGTAGAGGTGCAGCAGATTTCCGTGATGATCGGCGAGAATCTGGACCTCAAGATGGCGCGCGCGGGGCAAATACTTTTCCAGAAAGACGCTGGCATCGCCAAAGGCTGACTTTGCCTCGCCCTGTGCTTCCTCGAGCCGCTGATCGAGTTCTGCCTCGCTGCGCACCACGCGCATGCCGCGTCCGCCTCCGCCCATGGCGGCTTTTACAATGACCGGATAGCCGATCTTCGCTCCAAATTTACGCGCCTCGGCTGCGGAACTGATGGACTCCTCTGTTCCCGGCAGCACCGGAACGCCGGCTGAATCCGCGAGCCGCCTCGCGGCCGTCTTGTCTCCGAGGAGTTCGAGAAGCTCGGGAGTGGGACCGATAAAGGCGATGCCCGCCTTCTGGCAAGCGCGGGCAAATGCGGGATTCTCAGACAAGAAGCCGTAGCCAGGATGAATAGCGTCTACGCCCTTCTCCTTGGCGAGGGCGACAATGCCTTCGATGTCGAGGTACGCCACCACCGGGCCCTTGCCTGCGCCGACCTGGTAAGCCTCATCCGCCTTGAAGCGGTGCAAGGCCAAGCGGTCTTCCTGCGAATAAATTCCGACGGTGCGCAGGCCGAGCTCGTTCGCCGCACGGAAAATGCGTATGGCGATTTCGCTGCGATTGGCAGCCAGCAGTTTTCGGATGGGTTTGTTCTTCTTCATCCCTGGATCGACAAGAAGCTTACGCGAAACTTTACATTGTTTCATGCGTGAGCGGAGCGATTGGAACACTTTTTTGGATTCGCACCGCACAAATTTTAGATGCAGCCGAAGCGATGCGACAGAAAAGCGCGCCGGTGGCGGCCGGGAGCAGACAGAAGAGGCTGAAATTAAGGCAAAGCCGGAGCGTTGGTGGAGGGTGCGGAAGGGGCGGTATCCTTCAGCTCCGTGAGTTCCGATTGCACTGTAGCCCAGGCTTTGGGGTCGCGTTTTGTCGCGTAGGCTGCGTCGGGCTCCGAAAAAAAGTGCAAAAGTTCGTCGCGCAGCTCCGCCGACATCCCCGCAAACTTTCGAGCTGCCAGCTTGTCCAAAAGTTTCGCGTGGGCATCATCGTTCAAGGCGTACTTACCTGGACCTGTGGCTTCGCCCACATCAAAATTGTCGTTCGGCAACTCGAGCTGGCCGGTTCTTAGATCCACAATCAGCTTGCGATAGCGGTCCAACGTCGCATTGAAGCTTGCGCGGAACATGCGCTGAGCTTCCGGCGTTGGCGTCTTGAACTGGAGAACCTTGAGCGGGCCGAACTTGGGAATCAGCTTGTAGAGAAACGCGAGAAATCGTTCGCGAAAAGTTGGCTTCTGATAATTCTTGCCCCACTCCCGCTCATAATTGGACTTGGAAAGATTATAGCGAAACTTGCTTTTGGTAATGCCTGGCAATTCCGTTTTGATTTCGTCTTTTTTGAGGCTCCATGCGACCTTGGTCGCGGTCGGGATGGTCTTGCTGACAGCGTGACGATAGGAGTTGAGGGCTTTGTCTTCGTCAACGAGAACATCTTTTAGCTCGAGGCCGTAGGTCTGCTCAAAGGCGCGATCGAGCAGCTCTTGCGAGACTTCAAAGCCGATCAGGTCGTGATAGCCGTCGGGAGCGTAGCTCTCGTGCGCCACTTCGAGAACGTCGAAACCGAACTCCGTTTTGGTGTGGGCGAGCGGATCCTGCTCGTAGGAAACGTTGTCGCCATACTTTTTTCTCAGACCAGGGTAGAGGAGAGGCACGGCGCGATTTGTAGCGAGGCGGTGGCCCTCATTATCGGCCGCATAATGCGCCAGCGCGCCGACGGCGAAGGCGTATTCGTCGAGGCTCTTCGCGTCGTGAAGCAGGGCTTGCACAAAATCGCCGCTGCGTACGTAGTGCGTCAGGTCGCTGAAAAAATGGCTGCCGTACGGATAGTAGCCCATGTCCTGAATGATGGAGCCGCCGTAAGCATAGGCTTGCGCCTCGCTCAACTGCTCCTCCGTGGAACCAGGAAAACGGGCGAGCAGAAGCGGCTTGATGTGCGTTTCCCAGACGGCATCAATGATGGCTTCGTGGGCCAGCACGGCGTATGCCCTAGTTGGGGAGGGCAAGACGAGCGCGCAGACGAGGATGCAAACGAAAACTGCGCGCAACCCAAAGACTGCTTTTCGAGTCATTCGATAGAACCTGTATTCTGGCTGGAAGCGGCGGTGCTCGCCGCGATGGCGAAATGACTTACGGCTTGAGCAGAGGTTGTGCATAACGAATGGGCACGCCGAAGTTGGAGCCGCCAAAACCTCTGACTACCGCGAAGGTTACGCCAATCACCTGGCCGTCGCGGTTTATCAGCGGGCCGCCGGAGCCGCCGGAAGTGGTTTGGGCATCGTACACAATTTTATCGGCCAAAACATCGCCGATGTGCCCTTGTGTCACTAAAGGTCGGATCAGTTTGCGTTGCTGGAGCTCGTCCACAATTTTTTTTGGATCGCCGCCGCTTATTCTAACGATATCTTTCACAGTGTCTTCCCCGGCGCGGGCCATAATGGCGCTTATTCCAGTTGCGTAGCCGAGTGAAATTAAGGGCTGGCCGCTGATGGCGGCTTCTTTGCGGCCATCGAGTTTTAGAATGGGGCGTTTGAGAGCGGAAATGTCGCCGCGAAGCAAGGCCAGATCGGCTTCGTCGGAAATCTGGGAGATGTTCAGCGGAATGCCGGTACTTGCCTCGGGAAAATAGGCGGTCATTTCCGCGATGGTCGGCTGCAATCCCTGTTGCGCGGCGGCGTCTAGCTCTTCATTTTTCCACCAGGGTTGCGCGACGTGATGGTTGGTGAGGACTTCATTTTGACCGACGATGAAACCGGTGCCGAAAAAGTCTTCGCGAACTTCAGGTGCGCGACCATCGAGGCTATAGACCACGTTGCCGTCGCCGTCTTTGAGCGGCTGACCATCGGGATTGATTGCGCCGTAGCGCAAAGGGCGGCGTGAGTCTTTATCGAGGAACGAGACCGAGACGTGGAGCAGACAAACGCTGGGAGCGTTGGCGCGAATGACGTTTTCAGCGGCGTCGGATTGCGTCTCTACTTTTTTCAAACGGCTCGTGGTCTCGTCTAGCTGCTTGCGAAGGCCGGAAACCTCGCTGGCGTCCGCAGCCGAGATTTTTTGGCGCAGATCGTCCGTTTGTTTTTGCAGCTGTTGTTTTTGTTCGGTGATGTCCGATTGCTGGAGTTCTTGGCGCGCCCGGTTGGCCTCGGCGACCAGGGCTTCTTCCGTGCGGACGCCATGCTCGAGCTGTGCGATCACGGAATAGGCGCGGCGGTTTTCCTTATCGGCGCGCCGCGTGAAGAGCAGAAAAATGATGGAGATGAGCGCAGCGACAACGAGCAACGCGGAAACGCCGATTTTCAGGGCGCGGCCGAGTGAAAACGCGTCACGCGTCATTTTCTCTGTCACCGCCAGGGCCTGAAACGCGTTGTGCGCGATTTCCTGGCCTTCTTCCGCGATGCGTGATTTGAGTTGCAGCTCTTCGAGGGTGTGTTTGTCGCGGAGTTGCACGCGCACGCGAGCCAGCAGTTCGGCGGGTTCCCACGGGGGCGACATCACATCATCCGCGCCCAGATCCAGAGCCCGTGCGCGGACCGCGCCACCTCCGCGCGCAAAAAGAATCACGCGCGTGTTGGCGGTGGATCCAAGGCCTTTGATTTCCGCGAGCGAGCTGCAACAGAGGACGTCGGCAAGGTCTGCGGAAAGCAGGAACACATCGACGATGCCGGTTTGGACAACGCGGAACCCTTCTTCCTGCGAAGGCCCGGTGGAAACTTCATAGCCGGCGGAACGCAGAACATCCTGGAGTTGCTGGCGTAGGGTCTCGTCGGGCTCAACTATCAGTATGTTTGGGCTTTTTGTCGACAAGTTCGATGGTTTCCTTGGCGGCGGCACTTGAAACGGCTCTCGCCTCGTACCTTTGACGCTACGCGTGTCCAGGCGGCTACATTGAATTTACATAGTAACTGGAAATTCTAAAGAGTGCTCGGATCTGCTCTTTCGGGAGGTTTCCTCGCGGCCGACGTTAAAACCATCGCCGGGACAGATTCAGTGACACGAGCGGGAAGAAAGGCACGCCTCAGCCGTTTGAAATGGGGCGCAAGACTGGAAATTCAATTCAATACTTTCGCAGAACACCGATGACGCGGCCCTGAATCTTGACGTCATTCGCCGCCACCATGATCGGCGCCATCTCTGAATTCGCAGGTTGGAGGCGAATCTTCCCTGCTCCTTCACGGTAAAACCTTTTCAGTGTGGCTTCCTCGCCGCCAATCAGAGCCACGACGATGTCACCCGCGTTGGCTACTTGCGTTTGTTCGCAGACGACGTAATCGCCATCCATGATGTGATCGTCAATCATGGAGCTGCCCTTCACCTGTAGCACGAAGGAGTTCCCGCCGCGGGCAAAATCACCTAGCGAGAGCGTCTCGCGCTCTTCAACAGCTTCGAGCGGACGGCCCGCAGCGATGCGGCCGACGAGTGGCAGTTCCTGAATCTTTCTGTCGCTGATCTGTTCCTTGACAGGTTTGGGTAACTGCAGAATTTCGATGGAGCGGCTCTGGTTGTACCCGCGCCGGATGAATCCTTTTTTCTCGAGCGTGGTGATGTGCTTGTGAACCGTGGCAAGGGAGGTCAGCTTCAGACCCTTGCCGATCTCTTCAAAGCTGGGGGCGTACCCGTGCTTGTTGTCAAAAGAAACCAGGTAATCCAGGACTTCCTTTTGGCGTTTTGTAAGAGCCATAGTTCGCCTCCGCGCACTGATAAAGCAACTCTATTTTAGGCGAAAAGAAAGCGAACGTCAAGCAGGAAGTTGTCTTCGCGTTACGTTCTCCTCGCTATCGCGGCAATTCTGAAAATGATATACACATGAATATGCCAACCCAACGCGAATCTCTCCCCGCGGTAACCGTTGCCGGTATTGTTGCCATTCTGTTTAGCTCCTTTGGGGCTCTTGGCTGCTTGATGGGCGCCGTTGGCCTGCTCCTGATGCCAGACCTGCCTGCCTCAAAGGCAGGCCCCGCCATGCCGCCAAATTTTAAAATGGCGATGGTGGTAATGTTTCTCATTTTCTTGGCGATTACCGTTTTCGGAATAATCGTGGCGATTGGCGTTTTCCGCCGGCGAAACTGGGCCCGCATTTGCATTTTGGTGTGGGGCGGGATCATGGCTTTCTTCTCCGCGTGCGCGATCCCCTTCGTTTTCCTGGCCTTCAGTACGATTCCGGCTGGGCTTCCTGCTGACGTTGATGCTGGTCCGATGATGAGTTGGATGAAGTGGTTTTCCGCGTTGTTCTACGGAATTCCGCTGTGCGTCGGCATCTGGTGGCTCATTCTCTTTACCCGAAAGCGTGTTGCCGCGGCCTTTACGAACTCGGATGCTCCCTTTGTCCCTCCATCGGAGCTGGATGCATCCGGATTCCCGCTGGTCGATGCGCCAGCGCAATCGCCTCGAAAACCCAAGCCGGCTTGCCCCCTTCCTGTGGCGATCGTTGCGGTCTTTTTTATCTTTTCGGCGGTGTGCATGTGCTTGGTCATGATTGTTCCCATGCCCGCCACCATGCCAGTCCTTTTTTTTGGACATGTTTATTACGGAGCGGCGCCCAAGGCCGTTTTCGGAGTTCTTGGTGTTATCACTGGCGTCGCAGGATTCGGATTGCTCAAGCTGAAGCCGTGGGCTTTGTATACCGAGCTGGTGCTCCAATCAGTATTTCTCGTGAATGGCGTGATTACAATTCTCAGTCCAAACTATGGTCCCCTCATGCGTGAGGTGATGGAGAAGATGAGCGTGCAATATCCCGCTTACCCGGGCGGCAATCCTTTTGCCACCGATTCCTTCTTTCGCATCACCATGATTTTCTCGATGTTGTTCGTCGTGGCCATCCTTGCTGTCCTGCTTTTCCAGCGATCGCGTTTCTTGGACGCGGCTGCCGCCGCCAAAGCCTGAAAGCGCGCACCTGTCCGAAACCGACGGCAAGTACAACAGTCTTTTCTGTAACGACACATTCTTGAGCGTCAGTCACTCTTGCCGCTTCGCGTGGGCCGGTGTGGTATTCTCTTGCTGTCGGCTCCGGGCGGCTGGATGCAACATCCAACCTGCTTTACGCGCCGCCCATCTAACAAATCGAGCCACACTCCCTTGGGGAAATTCGTTTGGGAGTTGAGACACTGCGGAGCCTTGGTCACTATGTCAACTTTGATTGAAACGCCGCCGGTAAGACACAAGCGCGAGGTGATTGATCGCGCGGTCATCCGCTTCGCCGGCGACTCCGGCGACGGAATGCAGATTACCGGAAGTCAGTTCACCAATACTGTCGCGCTGTACGGGAACGACATCGCCACGTTCCCGGACTTTCCCGCGGAGATTCGCGCTCCTGCCGGGACTCTGCCCGGCGTTAGCGGCTACCAACTGCATTTTTCTTCGACCGACGTTTACACCCCGGGAGATTCGGTCGACGTTTTGATCGCCATGAATCCCGCGGCGCTGAAGATGAATGTCGCGGACCTTAAGGCAAACGGGATACTCATTGTAAATTCCGATGCGTTTACGGAAAACGACCTGCGCAAAGCGCAGTCGAAGACCAATCCGCTTGAGGATCATTCGCTCGACAAATTCCGACTATTCTCGGTCGAACTGGAGCGTCTGACAAAAGTAGCGCTCGAACATCTGGGCATCGACGCCAAGTCCATCAGCCGCTGCAAGAACTTTTTTGCACTGGGTATGTGCTACTGGCTTTACAACCGCTCGATGGAGCCGACGGTACGGTGGATTGACGCGAAATTCAAGAATAAACCTCTGCTCGTCGAAGCCAACAAGCTCGCGATGAAGGCAGGCTATTCCTATTGCGAAGCGACCGAAGCTTTTCAGATCAGCTACGAGATTCCGCCGGCGCAGCTTGCGCCCGGTTTTTACCGCAACCTGAGCGGAAATCAGGCGCTCGCCTTAGGCTTCGTGACTGCATCGCAAAAATCGGGGCTGCGGTTGTTCCAGGGCAGCTATCCGATTACCCCGGCGTCGGACATTCTTCACGAACTCTCGCAATATAAAGATTTCGGCGTGATGACGTTTCAGGCGGAAGACGAGATCGCTGCCATCACAAGCGCGATCGGTGCGGCTTACGCGGGTGCGCTCGCCATCACTACTACTTCTGGTCCTGGCATGGCGCTCAAGACGGAAGCGCTGGGACTCGCGGTGGCCGTCGAACTTCCGCTGGTTATCTGCGACATTCAGCGCGGGGGTCCCTCCACCGGTCTCCCGACAAAGACTGAACAAGCGGACCTCTTGCAGGCCCTCTTTGGGCGCAACTCCGAGGCGCCGATTCCTATTATTGCCGCAGCGACGCCGAGCGATTGTTTCTGGGCCGCTGTCGAGGCTAGCCGTATCGCGATCAAGTATATGGTTCCCGTGATCATTCTCTCCGACGGCTATCTGGCGAACGGTGCCGAGCCGTGGAAAATTCCGAACGTCGAGGATATACCCGCGTTCCCCGTGAAGTTTGCGACGGAAGCCAATGGCCCGAGCGGTTATTTGCCTTACAAGCGCGATCCGCAGACGCTCGCGCGTCCGTGGGCCATTCCTGGCACGCCGGGGCTCGAGCACCGCGTCGGCGGCCTCGAAAAGCAAGACGTTACCGGCAACATCAATTACGAGCCGCTAAACCACGAAAATATGGTGCGCATCCGCGCGGCGAAGGTTGCGTCCATCGTGCAGGAGATTCCGGATGCAGTTCCCGCGGGCGATGCCGAAGGCGATCTTCTGATTGTTGCGTGGGGGTCGACGCACGGCGCTATCACTGCCGCAATGAAAGCTCAACGCGAGCAGGGCCGGAAAATCGGGCACGTGCACCTGCGTTATCTCAATCCGCTGCCGGCGAACCTCGGCGACGTGCTGAAGCGTTACAAGACGGTGCTGGTGCCCGAACTCAACATGGGACAGCTGCTTTGGGTGTTGCGCGCGAAGTACCTGGTCGACGCCATCGGCCTCAACAAAATACAGGGGCGGCCGTTCAAGCAGACCGAAGTAGAACAAAAAATTGAAGAGATTCTTGGGGAGAACTCCTGATGAGCACCGCCACGCTGCCACCGATCACGCCGCTCACCAAGAAAGATTTTCAGACCGACCAGGAGGTTCGCTGGTGCCCCGGTTGCGGCGACTACGCGATCCTTTCCGCCGTCCAGTCGGTGTTCCCTGAGCTCGGGATCAAGCGCGAGAATTTCGTCGTGGTCTCCGGTATCGGCTGTTCGAGCCGCTTCCCGTATTACATGAACACGTTCGGTTTTCATACGATTCACGGCCGCGCGCCTGCTGTTGCCACGGGTATCAAGGCGATTCGGCCGGACCTCGAAGTCTGGGTCGCAACCGGCGACGGCGATGCCCTCTCGATCGGCGGCAACCACACGATTCACATGCTCCGGCGCAACGTCGGCTTGAAGGTTTTGCTCTTCAACAACCGCATCTACGGTTTGACGAAGGGCCAGTATTCGCCCACGTCTGAATTCAACAAGAAGACCAAGTCCACGCCGTTCGGCTCGCTGGACCGGCCATTCAATCCGATCTCCCTGGCGATCGGCGCAGAAGCTACTTTTGTGGCGCGCTCAGTCGACGTTTTCCAACAGCACCTCAAGGAAACGCTGAAGCATGCCGCGGCACACAAAGGCTCCGCGTTCGTCGAGATTCTGCAAAACTGCAACATTTTCAACGATGGTGCGTGGTTCAACCTGACGGAGCGCGATGCTCGGAGCGAGCACATCATTCAGTTGGAGCACGGCAAGCCGCTTGTTTTCGGCAAGAACCGTGACAGAGGCATCAGGCGCAAATCCGACGGCGACATCGAGGTAGTCCAACTCGGCAACGGCATAACCGAATCAGATTTGATTGTTCACGACGCGCATCACCCGCGCGCTTCCTACGCGTTCCTGCTTTCGCACATGGAGCATCGCCCTGGCTTCCCCACGCCGATCGGCATCCTTCGCGCCTGGGACGATCTTCCGCGCTACGAAGACGTGATGAATCAGCAGATCACAGAGGTTATCGCGAAGCGCGGACCGGGCGATCTCGCGAAGCTCCTTCGCGCAGGCGATACCTGGGAAGTAAAATAGCTCCAGCCCGCGCTGATTCCCGAGGGCAGAGACTTCAGCTAGCCCTATTTTTTCTCTGGCCGCTTCTCTTGAAAATACGCGCACATGCTGCTGACTGGACATATCTCGCACTTAGGTTTGGTTCGCTTGCAGATTTCCGCTCCGTGACGCTTTAGCAGGAGATATGCACGCTGCCTCGCGTCGAATTTCTCGGCCAACTCAGCCGTCATCGCCTCCTGTGAGGCGCGGTAACCCGCGGCGTAGTTCTTGTTTTCTTCGCCAAACAAGATACGCTGCGGAACGCCAATGCATGCCGACGGAACGGCCGCAATGGCAGCTAGCCCTGCAAACAACAGAATTTTGTCCGCGCCGGGCTCGCCAATAACCGGAAATTCCTTCAACGCCTTCTTCGCTAGACGAGTCCCTTTGCCCGTGCCTTTCTTCTCCTCTTGCAGCAATTTCTCGAGCGACCACTTTAAATCCCCGCCGAATTCCTCATTCACGATCTTCGCGATGGTCTTCAAACGCTCGGCGCGCAGCTCCGGCACAATTCCGCCGAGTCGCATCAGCTTCGCGAACTTCGCTTTGGGCGCCGCCAAAATCTTTCCCGGCTTCGTTCCCACTTCGCGTTTCAGCGCTTCGTAGCCTTTCGTACAAGATGCGTCCGTCGCCGGATACCCACAGTTCACAAACAAGATCATCTCGTAAGGATCACTCGGGCCAACAGCTGCTTGCTCACCATAGTGCGTCTCAAGCCGGTCTAGGACGTCGGCCAGCCCGGGCCGGGATTTCTGCATCTGTGCCTCCGCCACCGGCATCATACTCCTGGCCCAATGGGCGTATGATTGGGTCTGGGCATTTCCTCAGATTCCCTCGATAGGAGAGATATCCATGAGTCCCAAAAACAAAAAGCGCGATGCTTCCTACGATCAGTTGGAAGAAGGCACGAAACAAGCTCGACCGATTCAACACCAGCGCGCCCCAGAAATCCAGCCTTACGGCAAGATCGCAAAGCTGCCGATTGCTCTCGATGAGGAGGTTTGCGCAGCCAGCGCCGCAAACCTCAACCAGCTTCTGGCGGATACCATGGCGCTCCGCGATTTGTACAAAAAACATCACTGGCAGGTCGCTGGCCACACCTTCTACCAGCTGCATCTGCTCTTTGACAAGCACCATGGAGAACAGGACGAGCTCGTGGATGATATCGCTGAGCGCATCCAGGTCCTGGGCGCCATCAGTCTGGCGATGGCGGCGGATATTGCCGAAACAACTCTAATCCCAAGGCCGCCGCGCGGACGCGAGGAAGCACCGGTACAAATCTCACGTCTTCTCGAAGCCCACGAAGTCATCCTGAAGGAAGCTCGCACGATGGCCAAGCAAGCCAGCGAGGCGGGCGACGAAGGAACGAACGATCTGATCGTCTCGGACGTGATCCGGACCAACGAACTTCAAGTGTGGTTCCTGGCTGAACACCTGGTGGATGTGCCGCTGGTTCGAGCCGATAAAGCGAAGGCCGCGACGACCTGAGGTTCGCTCGCCCTTATTGGACGCTTGTGCGTAACAAATGAAAAGGGCGGGCGCCTTAGGTTCCGGCTCGCCCGCCCTTTTCACTCTCTTGTGCTCTCACCCGAAATTCGTTTCAGTTTCCCCGAGTTTGGGAACTACCCTTTCGAGTCTTTCAAATCGTCCTTGGCTTGCTTCTCGGCGGTCTTGGCCGCGCCCTTCGCATCGGCGTCCGGCTTCATGGCGTGGATCGCCTTGCTCAAGGTCATTGCCTTGTCGCCGGCAGAACCCTTGCACGAAGACATATCCGCGCTCGTTTGCACGCCGGTCAGATTGGACTTCAGACAGTTGAAGTCTACTCCAACGTTTTTGCTGGCATGCAATGCGGCCACGCATTCGTCCAGCGCCTTGAAGTTTTCGCAGGCGCTCTTGGCGTCCGTATTCGCTGGCAGGACCCCTTGGGCTTGCAGGTTGGCGGTTAGTTTTTTATCTTGCTCGTCCTTGGCTTCGAGCTGATCGCTGGCCGACTTCGGATCTTTCTTCACCCATTTAATAGGATTCAGGGAATGTGTGCCGCCCGAACTGCTCGACGCCGCTGATCCCGCGCCTGATCCTTGCGGACCCTGCGCAGCGGCTCTGCCCGCGCCAAACGAAACGCTCATCATTGCCACTGCCACAACCAGGAATAGCTTTTTCATTCGCCCCTCCGATCGCTCTCTCAAGCCCAACTGGCAAGACCCGACCGGGTCCCGTCCATCAGTAGGCCACGCGGTTCCGAAGGTAGCGAGGGAATGGAAGGAGAGTACTCCCCCAATCGGTCACGTTGTCCTTTCGGACAGGGCTATCGTGGGCCGCGCCGCTTCTTCGCATGTTGGCTGCCGCAGCAGGTTTCCACCCTGAATGGGTTATTGTGATGGAGGCTTGCTAACTCCCCTCCGATCCTCGCCGCGCTTACCGCGATTGCACGCCTGGCTCTCGCCGACCGATGCCCCGCATAGCGCCGACCTGATTTTTGTGTTCGCCGGAAAGGTGCACCGCAAAGAATATGCGCTGGAACTCTTCCGCCAAGGACTCGCGCCGAGGATTCTGTTCAGTGTGGGCCGATTCGAAATCCGCCGCTTTTCGAAGATGACCCTGCCCGTTCCGCTGGATCTCTTGAAAATGGCGCAAGAGGTGCCTCCGCCCCAGCGCCATTACTTTGTTTACTTTGACGGCCCACAAGTGCGCGTCGAGTATGTGCTACCGGGAAGATTCGGCACGCTCCGCGAGGTGGAATTACTTGCCCGGTGGCTCGCTGCCCATCCGGATATCGCGTCAGTGCTGGTCGTTAGCAGTGATACGCACCTGCGCCGGATTGGCATGTGCTGCCGCCGTTTGCTAAATCCCAAGTTTGAACTTGCATTCCTCGCGGCTCCGGGCCCACTTCCCGAGCGACTCAAACCTGCGCCTGCAGGACCGGAAGCAGGCCATCCCCAGCCTGCCGAGAGTTCTTCCCTAGCAACTTCGTCGGATGAACTATGGGAATTGGTCAAGCTGGCGATTTATTGGGTCTTGCTGAAGATTCGATAGCAAAGAGGAACTGCCGGCTTATGGCTTAAGATCCCAGATTCTCCTGCCGCTCGAAAACACGCCAATTTCAGGAGCGCATTTTGAGAATAAAGCCGTAAAGCCACATGCCCAGCCCGCCAAGAAAGACCACCGGAGCCAGATAGGTGCTCACCCACGGATTAAGCGGGAACGGAAGGGTCAGCGCGCTGTAACCACCTGCAAAGTAATAGATAACTGCGCCCAGGAGCATGTACATGAGCCCGCGGCGAATCTCGCGCCGGCCATCCCTGCCAAAGCGCGCGGACAAACGAACTTCGGGAACCTCCTCACGGCAGTAAGGACAACGGTTCATCCGCGAAGGCACTGGCTTCCCGCAGTAAGCACAGGGACGCGAAGCCGCTTGCTGGCCTTGTAGAGCACTCATCCTGGCTCCCACTTCTGCCCCCCACAATTAGCGTAGATTTGCGCGCCACCTCCGTCAAGCGAATCCGCAAGCGAGGGTGACCAGGAGACATCCCCTGCCTGGGAGCGCTTCGAGCTTCTGAAACCGATTCGTTTGTGCTACATCTAATAAACCAGCTTTCTCAGGTCACTCGCAAATGGAAGATAGCTCCAAACTCGCCTCGTACGCCATACTTGGCGATGTCGACCCTGTGCCCCAGAGCCTGCTGACTGCATTCCCTGAGCAGGCCAAAACCCTCACGCTGCTCTATGACGTTAGCCGCGAACTGACCTCGATCCTGGACCGCGAAGAGTTGCTCAGCCGCGTCGCCCATCGCGTTAAGCGCCTCGTCGATTACCATGTTTTTAGCGTAATGCTCTGGAATGAAGCGTCGCAGCTCCTCGAGAGCGTGTTCACCATGCGCTATGAAGATCCGCGGCCCGTGCGCCTGCGCATGGCGCTCAACGAAGGTATAACGGGCGCAGCCGCCGCTGAGCGCCGCACTATGCGAGTGAATGATGTCGGAAACGACTCCCGCCACGTCAGCTGCGAACTTGGCCTGAACACCGGCTCCGAGCTAGTCATTCCGCTTCTTCTCCAGGATCGGCTGATTGGCGTGCTCGATCTCGAGAGCACGGAGAAGAACGCCTTCACGGAGCAGCACGAGCGCATGCTCGCGACGCTTGGATCATACGTTGCCGTGGCACTGGAAAACGCGCGGCTCTACGAAGAGGCGCGCGAGAATGAATTTCGCCTCCAGGATGATCTCAACACCGCTCGCGAAATCCAGCGCCAGCTTCTTCCCCATGGCGCCCGCGGCATCCCGGGGCTTGATCTGGCAGCCGCGTATGTTCCCGCGAGGGAACTAGGGGGCGACTTCTACGATTTTCTCCCTTATGGCAAAGGCAAGCTGGCCGTGGCACTGGGTGATGTGTCCGGCAAAGGTACAGCGGCTGCGCTCTATGGTTCTTTGGCCATCGGAACATTACGCGAGCTTGTCGTGAGCAGTACATGCAATCCGGCAAGCATGCTGCAAATGCTCAATCACCGGATGCACGGCGCGCGCCTCGATGCGCGTTTCATTGCCATGATCTTTGCCGTTTACGACGCGGCGGCGCGCCGGCTCACCCTTGCCAATGCCGGCGGTCCTTATCCTTTGCTTGTTCGCGATGGAAGCGCGCGCGAAATTCGCATCGAAGGCGTTCCGCTCGGCCTCTTCCCCGACAGCGAATACGAAGAGACCACGATCGAGCTTCAGGAAGGCGATGTCGTTCTCTTTGCCTCGGATGGTATTCTTGAATCGGAAAACATCCGCGAGGAGGAGTTTGGTTCGAAGCGCTTGCATGCGCTGTTGGCGGATGCCGGACCTGAGATTTCAGCGAATGAGCTTTCGGAAAAAATAATCGCCGCCACCGATGACCACAGTGGTCCAGGTACGAGCCCCCACGACGATCGCACCTTACTCGTTCTACGAGTTACCGGAGAAGGGGCAGCCGATTACTCCAAACTTCCCGTAATCTATTGAAGACTAACCGCTGGGAGACCCCAGAAGGGGATTTCTTCACCGCCCTGCGGCGGCGGGAATGCCTGCTTGCAGCAGTTCAGGTTTTTTAAGGAGCGGCAGCCACCTCTCCCTCAGAACGGCGAATTCCGGCAGATTCTTCTTGGAAACTGGATCGGAAGGCGGCAATCCCAGCTTCTCGAAGTTCTTGTACTGGCCCTTCTGCAAAATCCGGAAATCAAGATGGGGTCCCGTGGAAAGTCCGGTGCTGCCGACGAGGCCAATCGTCTTTCCGATTTCGACGTGCTCGCCCGCGCGAACGTACATGCGCGACAGGTGCAGATACATCGTTTCGTAGCCGTTCGAATGGGCGATGTGCACCATGTTTCCTTCGCCGCCTTTTAGCCCCGCGAACAAGACTCGCCCGCTTCCAATGGTCTGCACCGGCGTTCCGATCGGCGCGCCATAATCCGTTCCCATGTGCGGGCGAACCGTTTTCAGAATAGGGTGGAAACGCGCATTGCTGAAATGCGAAGTGACCGGCGCGGAGAATTTGAGCGGTGACCGCAGAAACGCCTTCTGCAGCGACTTGCCGTCGGCGTTGTAGTAGCCGGCGCGGCCGAATTCGTCATGGAAGAGGAGTGCCTGGTATTTTTTGCCGCCGTTGTCGTACTCGGCGGCGAAAATCTTTCCGTAGCCTGCCGTTTGGCCATTGGAGTATTTCTTTTTCTCAAGCAGCACGCGAAAGGTATCCCCCTTGCGCGGATCGGTGTAGAAATCCAGGTCGTACCCAAAGATTTGCGCGAGACGCATGGCAATTTCCGATGATTCGCCCGCCTGCTCCACGGCATTGAAGAGTGAATCATCGAGCTGCCCGGAAACCGCGGTGACTTCTGTCTTGGACGGAATCTCCTTTACTTCGGCGATAAAGCCGCTCTCCGCCGGAATGATCTTCAACATGCGGTCCGGATCGATTTTGTAATCGATCTCCCGTAGGTCACCGTCAACGGACCTGCCAACGGTGATCGTATTTCCAGCGCGAACCTGCCGAAGGTTGAATGCGTGCTGCGCCGCTGAGGAAGCGTTGGCCGCTTCCTGATGGCTCAGCCCGAACTTTTCGAGCGCAGAAGTAAAATTGTCTCGGGCAAGGACTCGCTTCTCTGTCGGCAGAATGACTTGCGAGCGAATCCAGGCTGCTTCTTCCTGACCGAGCTTTACTTGATGCTCAAACTCAGCAGAAGCCGCGAGGCGCATTCGAAAAACATAGGTAAGCACCCCAGCACCGAAGCAGAGCACGCTCACCAGCACAATGGCAAAACGTCGATTCACTCTTTCCCCCGCCACTCGCTATCTGGTTCGACGCGCAAAAGCCTTGGCGCGTCGCGGACAAAAGCTCATTTGCAAACAGCGCATTACAGATTGTCACGAACACTTTTGTATCAAACCACGCTTGCAGTCAAACGCCAATCCAATACCCTGCGTCTAATCGCCTAACCTCTTGGGTCGCTTAACCTCTTGATGAATTTCAGCAGAATCTCAAGTAGGATGCAGCGATGACTCCTAAAGCTTATTCGCGGCGTTCCTTTCTGTCTTTCACGGCCATGCTGCCGTTGGCTCTTCGTGCCCAGGGTGCGGCGCAGATCCCTGTTGGCCTCGAACTCTATTCCGTACGCAATGCTTTGCACGACGACCCGATGGGCACGGTCCGCGCCGTCGCCGCGATGGGCTATCAGTGCGTCGAGTTTTACGCTCCATATTTTGAGTGGACCGAGAGTCAAACCAAGGAGATGAGGAAGCTCCTCGATGATCTCGGCATCCGCTGCTATTCAACTCACAACGACAGTTCGTATCTTGGTCCGGAAAAGATCTCGCGGGCGCGCGACATGAATCTGATTCTGGGCTGCAAATATGTCGTGGTGGCCAGTTCGCACGAGAAAGCCGGCTTGGATGGCTGGAAGACAGTCGCGGATTCGCTGAACTTGGCCGCCGAAAAGCTGGAGCCGTCAGGATTGAAGGCCGGCTATCACAACCATCAAACCGAGTTCACTCCCGTCGAGGGCGTTCGCCCCATCGAGATTCTCGCGAAGAATACGAAGTCTTCCGTCATGTTACAGCTCGATGTGGGCACGTGCATCGAAGCCGGCTCCGACCCCGTAGCGTGGATTCGCGCGAATCCCGGGCGGATCCGGTCGCTTCACCTCAAAGAGTGGTCACCGGAGGCCGGCAAAGGTTATTCCGTTTTGTTTGGCGAAGGTGTCGCGAAGTGGAAAGATATTTTCGCAGCCGCGGAAAGCGTTGGCGGAGTGGAGTATTACCTCATCGAACAGGAAGGCAGCAGGTTCTCCGAACTGGAAACCGCGAAGAGATGCCTCGAAGCGTTTCGAGGCACGCACCACGCTTGATTGGCAGCTAATTCTTGCTTATTTGCCCGAGACTAGCGGGTTGACTGACACGGCCCGAGCGGTGGAATCGGCGAAGTAATTCTGTTCGCGCAACTTGCGATAGATACGCCCCGCGACAACGGCTGCCATCGGCCCTTTGACAGTGCGCGTATTTCCGCGAAGCAGTACGGCCAAGGCGATTTTCGGATGGGCTTCATCAGCGTACGTCACGAACCAGCCGATATGTGACGGCGTGGTGTGATCGTCGCACGTACCCGTCTTGCCCAGCGGCGTCTCGTCGCCGCCACGGTCAAAGCTGGACTTGCCCGTGCCATAGAGAACAGCGGCAAGCATGCCTTCGCGAATTTCGGGAAGAATCGACGCGATGTTCAGATCGCGTTTCACGCGGGGAGCGAAGTTTTGTACGTCTTCTTGCGTGCGCGGATATTGCAGATAATACAGCGTCCCGCCGTTCGCGAATGCCGCCGCCAAAGCCGCAAGCTGCAACGGAGTGATCTGAATTCCTTCGCCGAAACTGGACATGCGCGAGATGCCGCCGAGCGCCGGAGGCGCGCTGGGGAATGCGCCAGGATGCTCTTCGGGCAGGTTGTAGCCGGCCAGCTCGCCCAAACCTAACAGGCGCGCATACTTCGATACCGTATCAAACCCCATGCGGCGCCCAAGCTCTTCAAAAAACACGTTGTTCGAGTGCGCCATCGCATCGGTCAGATTCATGTACTTCCGGTAGCTGACCTTGAGCATCGTGTCGCGCGTGATGACGTTTTCTTCAAGCGCGGCGATAGCGATAGTCGGCTTGATCGTCGAGCACGGAATGTATCCATCCCCGAAAGCAATCTTTTGATTTACGACCGTGAGGATGCGGCCGGTGTTCGGGTCGACCGCAACCACTGATCCGTTATATCGACCCAGCGCCTCAACCGCCGCCGCACGAACGACTGGATCGTCAAACGTCGAGATGTCTGCGCTGGAAGAATCGGCAAAGGTGGGAACCCCGCGGTAACGCGATCCATATTTGCGCGTGCGCGCAGTAGCCGCTGCTCCGCCGGGCGCGGCGGTGACTGGCACTGCAAACAGTGCCGTCATCAAAACTGCGAGAACTGATTTTGCCGCTTTCTTCACTAAACCGCCTTTTGTCCGCGACTTCCCTCGAAAACTTCCGAGGGCGAATACTTACCTCATCCTGTACCTACGGTCAACCTACATTCCTAGACCGCTTTCTATCTCGTCAAATCTAAGGAGCACCCTACCGCGCGAGCATTCAGTGATGTTGCACCTAAGTCGCCAAATGGGGAGCTTACTCATTTGATGCCACTTAGAGGCTCGACGCAAAACCCAGTTTGTTCCATCGAGAAACAGCATCTCTCAGGTTGAGACATATTCTAGGCATTCGGGGGGATAGTACGCAATAGCCGAAGCGCACCAGTACGTCCGTATGTGCTTTGTTATCAACGACTGACCATGGGGACAGGCCGAATTAGTTAGCTGACCTTGCGTCCGGCAAGGACCGCCGTGCGCGCATGGAAGTAAAGCCTCCCCGTCGCATCTTGAAACGGGCGTGTACCGCTTAGGTCATGCAGGCGATCTTCTTCAAGAAGACGCCGGATTTCGGTCGCCCGGTCTGGTGGCGTTTTTGTGGTCGCAATCCAGCGTTCGACTTCGGGAGTCAAATCGTCGGCCGTGGTGACAGAATCTGTTTCCAATCCCACGTCGCGAAACAGCTGGAGCAGCTCGCTGAGCGAGAGGGTGCGCACATGCGAAGGATCGCGCAGGATCTCCCAGCGGTCTTGATAGGCTGCGCGCTCGGGGTGTTCGCTCGCATAAATATCTTCCACTAGAACCCTGCCGCCTGCGCGGCAAACGCGCGCCATTTCGCGCAAGACTTGCAGCGGTTGCAAAAGGTGATGCAGCGCCAGCCGGCACACGGCTACATCAAATTCCCCATTTTCAAATGGAAGATTCTGCGCATCGGCGGCGCGGAAAGAAACGTTGGTAATTCCACGATCCTTCGTTCGCTGTTTGCCGATCGCGAGCATGGCCTCCGTCAGATCGACGCCGATTACCTCTCGCGCTGCGCCAGCAAAGGCTTCCGCGATGTATCCCGGTCCCGTTGCAATATCCAGCACGCGCTCTGCCCCGACGAGACGAGCGGCGGCGACCAAGCGCCGGATGCGCTCTTCATCCGTGACCCATGGATTCGCCGCAAACGCCTCCGCTTGCGTCGTGAACGATTCTCGAATGACGTCGTTGTGTTGCATCACGCAAAAAGCTTAGCACAGAGCCTGCAGCGGAAGCCTACTGCACGCCCAAAGTCGAAGCTGACGAACGGCTTCTTCTGCCGTCTTTACTGCCGACAATGAAAACGCTGGTCATGGACGCTCGGATTGTTACTCTTGCCACTCTACACGCCGATCGAGTCGGAACAGTTCGCTCCGTACAATCAACAGCGCCAGAAAGAAAGAGGGGCACGACGTGTCGTGCCCCTACGGTTGGAAAAACACAGCACAAGCTGATGCCTGTCCTGCTGGCCTAGCTACCGCGTCGGACGGGCTTTGCTCGAGTCAGCTGCGCCCGACGTGGCCGCTGCCGCGGCTGCCTTAATGGGTGATTTGTCGTTGTGAGCGGACGCGGCGGCGTGGCCGTTGGGGCCGTGCGCAGCGGCGTTGGAACCGCCGGGAATCGCGATTTCCAGCTTCTTGCGCAGAGCGTTTTCCAGTTTGTCGCGAATGTCCTTGTTTTCCTTCAGGAAGACGCGCGCGTTTTCGCGGCCTTGGCCCATGCGTTCACCGCCAAAGCTGAGCCATGTGCCGCTCTTCTCGACCAACCCCTTGTCCACGCCGAGATCGATCAGGTCCCCTTCGCGCGAAATCCCTTCGCCATAGACGATGTCAAACTCCGCCTCACGGAACGGCGCCGCAACCTTATTCTTCACGACCTTGGCGCGCGTGCGCGAGCCCACGACAACGTCGCCTTCCTTGATCGCCTGAATCCGCCGTATATCGATGCGCATCGACGCGTAGAACTTCAGCGCGCGCCCGCCAGTTGTGGTTTCAGGGTTGCCAAACATCACGCCAATCTTTTCGCGGATCTGGTTGATGAAAATCAGGCAAGTGCGCGACTTCGACACAATCGCCGTCAGCTTCCGCAGCGCCTGCGACATCAGCCGCGCCTGCAAACCCATCTGCGGATCGCCCATGTCGCCTTCAAGTTCCGCCTTCGGCACGAGCGCCGCAACCGAGTCCACAACCACAATGTCCACACCACCCGAACGAATCAACGTTTCCGCAATCTCCAAAGCCTGCTCGCCGTTATCCGGCTGCGAGACCAGAAGATTATCCACGTCCACGCCCAGCTTCCGCGCATACACCGGATCAAGCGCGTGCTCCGCGTCGATGAACGCCGCCTGCCCGCCCAGCTTCTGCGCCTCCGCGATCACGTGCAACGTCATCGTCGTTTTACCGCCCGATTCTGGCCCGTAAATCTCAATCACGCGCCCGCGCGGGAACCCGCCAACGCCCAGCGCCGCATCAATCGACAAACACCCGCTGGGAATCACACTCACAGGCACCAGCACATCTCTGCTGCCCAGGCGCATAATCGCGCCCTTACCATGGTCCTTTTCAATCTGCGATATCGCCGCTGCCAGCAATTTTTCTTTTTCTTCTGTCATTTCACACCTCGGTGGAGGAAATTTGGGAATTTCATGTGTACCAGGACGGGCACGGCATGCCGTGCCCGTCCTTGCCTAGCATCAATCCGTGTACCGTGGCCCGAGATATAGCAGAAGCGATATAGTAACACTGTAATTATCATTTCGCTATGCCATTCTTCGTTCAGGGCCATTCGCCAACCACGTCAGCCCCGGCGTTCGCAACCGTGCTCCGCGACATGCTCCTTCAACCGTGCAATGGCCATCGCCACCCGCACCGCCAACTGCCGCTCTTCCGCCGGCTCCAGTTTGCGGAGCCTCACCAGCCCCCGCATCCGGTCCCGCGCCTCGATGAACTCGCTTTCGAGCCTAGCATGTTCCGCACATCTTATCGCCAGGCCCGTCGCCGAATACATCTCGCACCTGTTGAAAACCGCGAAAGGCAAATTACCATCAAGGCGAACAAAAAGCAAACATTATTTTTCGCCTTATATTCGCCATGGCTCGGACCGCGAGAAACCGCTGGCACCAGGCTTATTCTGTGAGACCAAGCCGCCGTAGGTCGTCGTCCTGCCACCCAGCGTCTGCAATCATCGCGCGCAGCGTGCCGATAGGAAACGTGGCGCTCAGGGAATGAAAAGCCACAACCACGCGACGCCCGTCCGCGTGACGATAAATGCGATGACTGCCTTGCACGCGCTGTAATCCGAACCCATCTGCTTCCAACGCCCGGATAAACCGACGTGCTTGCAGACCTCGTGGAACTCGTGTCATACGTTGACAACAACGGCGGGTTCCGGCAGCTCCAGTGTTCCTTGGTTCACAGGAATTGTTTCACCGGCTTCTAGTAGATCCTGAACGTACAGGTCGATGGCCTCGCGGATATTTGCCAGTGCTTCTTCATAGGTGTGGCCCCAGGTATGGCAGCCTTTGAGGGCGGGGCAGGAGGCGTGCCAAGCGTCGCGGCCGTCTTCAAATTTGTCCGGTTCGACGACCACTCTAAAAACGTAGGATTTCATTGTCAAAGCCTCGATTGTGTAGATCGCAGAAGCTCGCGTGCCTGCAAACCAATTATCTCACCTGAATGACGTATCTAGTTATTTTTCGTAGCTGTAAAATCCCCGCCCCGTCTTCCTCCCCAACCACCCCGCCGCCACATATTTCTTCAACAGCGGACACGCTCGGTATTTGGGATCCCCCAGCCCCTCATACAAAACATGCATAATATCCACGCACACATCCAACCCAATAAAATCCGCCAACTCCAGCGGCCCCATAGGATGATTCATCCCCAGCTTCATCACGGCATCCACCGCCTCGGGAGTCGCCACACCTTCCATCACACAATAAACCGCCTCATTAATCAGCGGCATCAGCACGCGGTTCGACACAAACCCCGGCGCATCATTCACCGCCACGGGCGTCTTCCCCAGCTTCTTCGCCAGCTCCATCGTCGCCGAGAACGTAGCTTCGCTCGTCTGCAGCGCGCGAATCACCTCCACCAGCGCCATCACCGGCACCGGATTCATGAAGTGCATCCCCACAAACCGGTCCGCCCGTTTCGTCAGCGCTGCCAGCGTAGTCATCGCAATCGAAGACGTATTGCTCGCCAAAATCACCTCCGGCCGCAAAATCCCATCCGCCTCCGTCAACACCGCCCGCTTGATCTCCAACTTCTCCGGCACCGCCTCCACAACAAAATCCGCCGCCCCAATCGCCCCCATGTCGGTAACGCACTGCAACCGCCCCAGCACACTTCCCTTCTCCGCCTCCGCCAGCTTCCCCTTCTTAATCTCCCGGTCCAGATTTTTCCCAATCGTCTCCAGCCCGCGCTCCAAAAACCGCTGCTCCACATCCCGCAAAATCACGCGATACCCCGCCCGCGCAAACACATGCGCGATCCCATTCCCCATCGTCCCCGCGCCCAACACCGCCACCGTCTTGATCGCATCCATAGACAAGGTCAATCCCTCCGCATCGCATGAGATAGATGAAGTAAAGGCAGCTAAAGAGCTAAAGGATGCATGTCGCCGCCAGGAGCGTCAAGCCGCTGGCACGTTATTCGTCGTCGTCCCATTCGGCTTTTTCGGCGGCTTCCACCTGCTCGACAATAGATTTCGCCTCGGAAAGATCCTTCCGCAGGACCCAAACTTCGAGATGAAACGTCGGGCGTGGCCTCATGAATTGCCAGAGAAATATCGAAATCCAGGTCCCAGGATTCTTCTTCAATAATTCTTTTGAATAGTAAGGGATACCCGCGGCTAGGAGCGCATCGAGAATGCGGCCGCACTTCTTTCTGTCATCGCCGTCCCAAAGACGATCCGCGCCTAGACTCTCAGCTTCGGCATACGATGCCACAAGAGCAATGTGGCAATCGCTGCATTCCATGAACCCATCGCGAAACTCAGCCCTACAAAGAGGACAGAACACCGCGTCACGCCGGCGGCGCGCCCTCGACAATCTCCCGGATAATTTCCCGCGCCAGCATTTCCTCTTCCGGCGGAACGTACAAGGTTGCTTCATTCCCACGCGCCTCGACCCGCACAGGAATCTCATTCTCCTTAAGCGCCTGACTCAAAAAATCGGCGCGCGCTTGATCATCGCCCGACCAGACGGCGCATGTCGCGCTGCTGAAATGCGCCGGCTCCGGAACCACGGCAGCGGGGGCAACATCATCTTCTGCGGGAAGCTCCATATCCACCGGCTCTTCGTCCAAAAGCCTTTCGAGAATCTTCTCCGCCACTGCGAGACTCGACGAAGGCACTGCCACCTGAAACCCGAATCGCGCCTTCCAATCGATCGGCAGCGTATCAGCCGTGGGCGCAACCTCATCACCCCCGGTCGGCTTATCAATATACGGAATCCCCGCCGCCTCTAATTCCTCCAGCAAAGACGAATGCAGCGCCGGATCCTCCCCCGCCCACAACATAATCAGCGACCCTTGTGGTCCAGTAGCCGAAGCCATAAGTCTCTCCTTGCAACCAGGGCAAAGCCTGCATCGTCAATCCGGCGCCAAGCATACATCCATTCCCGCCCCGACAAAACAACGCAAACCACTGTCAAAACTTCACTCCGGCGGCACCCCCTCCACAACTTCCCGCACAATCTCTCGTGCTCGCGCCTCATTCTCGGGCAAAACAAACAGCCGATGCGCTCCCCTGGCCTCCGCCAGTCGCGCGTGAATCCGACTCTCACCAAGCGACGCCACCAGCAACTCCCCCATCTCCCGCAGTTCACCCTCCCAAATCTCCACCGTCGCATCTTCCGGATACCAATCCTTCGGATCCCAGCCTTCTCGCGATTGTCTATAAACATTGTCGACACCCGTCTGTTCCGAAGCGATTCCGCTTTGCGACGCTTCCTCAGCCTTTTCTCGGCCTGACCACGCAAATCCCCGCGAGGCAGGCAGCCACGGAGCAATCGTTCGCGGACTCCCAACGCGCTGCTTTTCGTATGGCGTCAGCGCTGCCTCTTCCGGCTCCGCATCGGAACCATACGCCTCTTTGACCACTGCTTCCGCCCTCTCAAACTGCGAGAAAGGTATCCCAATCTGGAATGCCGCATACCTCGAGATCCGAAAGAGATGATCCTCGCGCCGAACAGTTTTATGAGGGATGCTTTCCTTGTCTAAAAGTTCGCAAAGCTCCGCATGAATTCGGGGATCGTCCCCGCTCCAAAACGAGCAAAACGGATCTTCCTCCGGATCCCCCGGTTCAACGGCTTCCACCGTCGCTAACGCCGCCGCGGGCAGCTCGTACACAAGCTCAACGTCGCAATCCGCGCACCTCGAAAACCCTCGTCGATACTCGGCTTTGCATTGCGGACAGAACATGTCGGCGTGAAGAGAGTCTACTACACCGCGTCAAGCCACTTGATGGTCGGACACCGCCTCAGTTTGCACGGCTCCGGTGCCCGGGGGCGGCGACAGGGTGCCGGCCTCCAATCTGAGATTTCTATTTGGCATTCCCATGATCGTTAGTATATAATAGTTCTGTTCAGTACTGCGCCTCGCCAACCGCGAGGCGTTTCGTTTTTTGTAGCACAGGCACTCTTGCTTGTGCTCTTTCTTTTTCCGTCAGTCAAAACTCAATCTAAGGAGAAATCTATGCCTTCGCTCACTGCCAAGGACCGCGTATCGCTATGTCTATTCTGTTTCACCGACGGCCGCCGCTGCCGCACTCCCCGCACCGGCCACCATCCTCACTTCTGCTTCTTCCACGCCCAAAAAGAGGCCCGCTCCCAAGCCACCGAGAAAATAAGCCAAGACCTGGCCTACCTCTTCTCCGGCGACTATCTCTCCGCCTGTGATCTCAGCACCGCCCTCTCCCGTCTCATCCCCGCCGTGGTCCGCGGCGACATAAAACCCAGACTCGCCCGCACCGTCGCTTACATGTTCCAGACTCAATTGCAAGCCATCCACCTCTCCCAGCGCGAATACTCCAACGCCTTCGGCACTGACGGCTGGCGCAGAGCCGTCCGCAACTCCGTCAACACCAACCACGACTATCTCTTCCCACCCGATCCCGAACTCGACTCCGAGCAACCCACCCAATCCCCTGCCCAGTCTCCGGCCCAACCTCCAGCCCAACCATCGACCTCCACCCCTGCAGGGGCCGGGCAAGCCCGGCCCGATTCGCCCGACCGCACACCCCAGCCTCCCTCCCGCCCCCAAGGTCCCCCGCCACCACCGCCGCAACCCCCAACCGCAACTCGACCCTCGCCCGCCAACGTCGAAGCCGCCCTCTCCGTGGCCCGTTCCCTATTTCCTCCCCACCCCACCTCAAGCCCCGCACAATCCGCCGAGTCTGTAGCCAATCCCCCGTCCCACGCGCCTCAACCGCCCTCATCCACCACCTCCTCCGCAACGCCAACGGCCCACCCCAAACCCCGACCCCTACGCCGTCCACCTCGACCACAACTACCGCAACGGCAAACCCTGGCAACCTCGCCCGCCAAACGTAGCGCCGGGCTCTAGCCCGGCACTCTCGGGCCCGGCCCATAACCCCAGCAAAATCAACACTTACAGCGACTCCCGCAACTGTAAGTTTCAGCAGCACTTATGTAAAACGTAAGTCCTTTATCAGCAACACTTACAAAAAAGCAGGGGAGTGGGGGCGGTTAATTGGAAAGAGTTCTGAAGCGAACCATTTGAACCATCTGAGATTCCGTCCAGTCAGAACACCTGGCTCGCTTTGCGTCTTTTTGCCGCGGCTCGTCGTATACCCTGTAGAATGAGCGCGACATATACAACTCTGACCTCCGCACCACTAAGGTCGATAGTTCTCTTCTCCACCCAAATGGCCGACGACAACAAGGCCCTCGCCCAGGGGCTCAAGCGCCGCGACCCCGATCTCCTGGATCAGCTGATCGAGCAATATCAATACCGGCTCTTCCGGTATTTGCTCTACCTGACCTCCAGCCGCGAGCGCGCTGAAGACTTTTTCCAGGAAACATGGATTCGCGTTCTCGAACGAGGCCACCAGTACGACGGCAAATACAAGTTTGAAGCCTGGCTATTCCGCATTGCGCGCAACCTGGTCATCGACTGGCAGCGCCAGAAAAAAATGCAAAGCCTCGACTCGCTGACCGATCCCGAAGAGGGCGCGCCGATGGAATTTGCCGCGCAGAATCAACCTTCGCCTTTGCATCTGGTCCTGACCGCCGAAGAAAAAACCGGCGTCCACGCCTCGCTCGAGCGCATTCCAACGGCCTATCGCGAAGTACTCGTTCTCCGTTTTCAAGAAGAACTTGGCCTTGAAGAAATCGCCGGCGTGCTAGCCGCACCGCTTTCCACCGTGAAGTCGCGGCTCTATCGCGGGCTCGAAGCCCTTCGCGGCGCGATGCAAGGAAGTGCAGCATGAACGAAAATCTCCACACCCGCGCCGAAAAGTTGATCGCGCAAGAGCGCATCGAAGGCGTCTCTCAATCCGAACACGACTGGCTCGCTGCGCATCTCCGCGAATGTCCAACCTGCTCCCGGGTCGCACAGCAAACAAGTGCCGCTCTTAGCGGATTGCGGGGCATGCCGATTGCCCTTCCTAGAGGACTCGCCGCGCGCACACAATTCCGCGTGCAGCTCCGCGCTCAAGAATTGCGCGAGCGCGAACCCAAGCGCCGCCTCCTCTGGATTACGTGCGCCATGTCCTGGGCGCTCGGCATCGCCACCGCACCTTACGTCTGGCGCGCCTTCGAGTGGGCCGGTGAACACCTCGGCGTGCCCAGGCTGCTCTGGGAGATGGGATTTGGACTCTGGTGGACGATCCCCGCGCTGATCGCCGCGGCGGTTGTGCTGATGGAAAACCTAAGACTGGCGCACGAGAACGACCACCCTGACTGAGCGGCTGAATCCAAGACTTTGAAAGAGGAGAGCGTATGTCGGATTACCAACAAAAAGTAAGCGTTTCGTTTAGCGAGAGGAAGCGCCTCAACCGTCTCCGCCGGAGAAAGGAGAAACTCCGCTTCTGGGACGAGTTCCGCATCGTTCCTCGCTGGATCGTGGCAAGTGTGCTCGTGCTCTTCATCATCGCGCAAGCCGTCGCACTCTTCGTTAACCTGCACGGCGTGGCTAACAACGGCGACATTTTCCCTCCAGAATTCAAGCACGAGCCCGCAATTGCCTCTTTGCTATTGGCCTTGATTGTGACCGGTGTCTCGCTGGTGATCGCGACACTGATCTTCCTCATCGCTTATGTGAACCGCGACGCCAAGCGCCGTGGCATGAGTTCGGCACTGTGGACATTCCTTGTAATCATCCTCCTGCCGGGATACCTGGTGATCGGCTTCATGGTTTACTTTCTGATGCGCGAGCCGCTGCCTTATCCCTGCCCGCAATGTTCGACGATGGTCGGCGCGCGCTTCAATTTCTGCCCGAACTGCAAATGCAACCTGCACCCCTCCTGCCCCAACTGCAAGCGCGAAGTCGGCGAGACCGACAAATTTTGCCCCTACTGCGCGCAAGAGTTGGGAGCGGCGGTGCCAAGCAGCGCAGAGCTCTCCGCGCGTCAGCCAAATCCTTAGAGATTTTAGGGTCTTTCCCTGATTGTTTGCTCACCGCGATCCGATTACGTTTGAACTGGCTTTGCAACCTGTTGTTCAACTACCCGGCCGAATCCGCAGGGCCAGAGGTGATCCGTGGGAGCTGTACTGTCCAAGCCTTTGTATTCCAGGAGGTCGAGTTCTCGAGTCGAGATCCCAGACGGCGTATGGGTCTGCTGGCGCTGTGGTGACATCGAGGATGTATCGAAGGTTAGTGATCTGAGTGTGGGTGGGCTGTTCCTCTCCACGCCGGTCCGGCAGCCCGAGGGCGTGAAAGCCCAGCTCGAATTTCTTGTTCAGGAGGGAAACATCAGAGCCGAGGCTGTCGTGCGCCATCTCATCCCAAGTAATGGCCTGGGGTTGAAATTCACCGCGATAACCGATCAAGACTGCCCGAACTTAGTAGCACTAATCAAAAGGATTCAGAGTTCTTCGCGCACCAGCCGGGCGAACTAATCTTCGCGGAGTCTTTGCCTGTCCTCGCACGCGCACATTGGGCCCCGTCTCACTATTTTCTTTCCACGGCCAGCGCCACGGCGTTGCCGCCGCCGAGGCAGAGCGCGGCGATCCCGCGCTTCAAGTTGCGGCGCTGCAGTTCATACAGAAGAGTAACCAGGATGCGCGCCCCGCTCGCCCCAATTGGATGGCCCAGCGCCACGGCGCCTCCATTCACGTTCACTTTTTCCGGATTGAGCCGCAGCTGGCGCGTCACAGCAATGGCCGCGACCGCAAACGCTTCGTTTAGTTCAATGAGATCAACATCCTTGTCGCGATCCCAGCCAGTCTTGGTGAGCAGCTTTTCGACGGCGTCTACCGGCGCCATCATCACCCACTTGGGTTCCACGCCGCTGACGGCTTGCGCCACGATCCGCGCGACAGGCTGCTTGCCCAAGCGCGCGGCATTACGCTCGCTGGTGACGATAAGCGCCGCAGCTCCATCGTTCGTGCCCGGAGCGTTTCCCGCGGTCACCGTGCCATCTTTCTTGAATGCCGGTTTCAGTTTCGCAAGTGCTTCCATCGAAGTATCTTCGCGCGGTGATTCGTCATACTTGATGACAATGGGCTCGCCCTTTTTTTGCGGGACTTCGATCGGCAGAATCTGTCCTTCGAAAAAACAAGATTTGCGCGAGCGGACGGCTTTCTGGTGGCTCTCGACCGCAAACCGATCCTGCTCTTCTCGCGTGATTCCGTATTTCTCGGCCACCAGTTCGCCGGTCATTCCCATGTGAAAATCTTCGTATGCGTCCCACAAACCATCGTTGATCATGGAGTCCACGAGCTTGCCGTCGCCGAGCCGGTAGCCGGTCCGCGCCTGCGGCAATAGATATGGGCAGTTGGACATCGACTCCATCCCGCCCGCCACCACCATTTCCGACTCGCCAAGTTGGACGGCTTGCGCTGCCAGCGCGACAGCTTTCAATCCTGAGCCGCAAACTTTGTTGATCGTCATTGCCGCGACCCGGGGAGCGCATCCGCCCTTCAACGCGGCCTGTCGCGCTGGGTTTTGTCCGAGTCCTGCCTGCACCACGTTGCCCAGAATGGCTTCATCGACTTCGTTAGCGGTAACTCCGGCGCGCCGGATGGCTTCGGCCACAATCTTGCCGCCAAGCTCGACAGCCGAAAATCCGGCCAAGCCACCTTGAAATTTGCCGATGGGAGTGCGAACAGCAGAGAGGATTACGGGAGTATCCATGACAGTGGTGAACCTCCGGAGGAGCAACGCACACCATTATACAGCCTTGCGGCCGGAGCCGTCGCGAAGGTGGGAGCCGAAGAAAGGAAGGAACGGATTCGGAAGGAAGGAAAGGCGGACGACAATCCGCCTTTCCCTCACGTAGTTTTAGTTCGCGGCGGCCGCCGTTGCATCCGGCATGCCTTCGTCGGCGCTCGGGCCGTACAGCCCCGGAACAGGCACGCCAACCAAGCGATAGTAAACCGTCAGTTGCGCCCGGTGATGGATCATGTGATTCATGCACATGCCGCGAATACAGGCAATTTTCGGTAGGGTAAAGATCTCCTTGCCCCCGGCAAGAAGCTTCCAGCCCTTCACCATATCTGCATCGCTCACGCTGGCGAGCGCGGCTCGCGCTTCCGCACTCTCTTTGTCAAACGCAGCAAGCAGCTCTTTCCGGTTCGTGATCTTCGGCGGCTCGTAGCCTGGCCCGTCCACCGGCGCGTAATCCAGCTCGTCTGTATTAATGGTCATCGTAATCCATCCTGGGACAGTGCCGATGTGCGAGGCAAGCCAGCCTACCGTTCCGGATTTCTCGTGCGGCTTCCAACCCCATTTATCGTCGGGCACGCGCTCCAGCACCTTGCGCGTGCTCTGCATCTCTTGGTCAAATTCGGGCAGCATCGATTGTCCAATGGTCATTTCGGCCTCCAGCGAATAGTCTCCACTCAGCGGCGCGAATCATAGGCGAACGAAAAGCGAAATGTCAAGCGATATTTTTCACTGCGACAAAACGCTGGCGCGAGTCTCTCCAGCCCTCCGGCGATGGCGCACTTTCGCGATTGGCCGTTGACATCCACCTCGCCAGGTACAAAATATTGCCATGCCGCACCAACTCAATACTTCTTACCTGCAAGATTCCATTGGCCTATTTCGCTATTACAAAAAGCTGGGCGATCGCGCGATAGCGCAGTGCCCCGACGATACTCTCTTCATCACGCTGGACGCGGAATCCAATTCTATCGCCATCCTCGTGAAGCACATGTCAGGCAATATGCGCTCGCGCTGGCTCGACTTCCTGACCACTGATGGCGAGAAACCAGACCGCAACCGCGACACGGAGTTTGAAACTCCGCCTGCCAGCCGCACAGAATTAATCGAAATGTGGGAACGCGGCTGGAAATACGTTTTCGATGCTCTCGAACCACTGACCGAGGCCGACCTCACGCGAACTGTGACCATTCGCACGGAGCCGCACTCCGTCATGCAAGCCATCAACCGCCAGATTGCCCACTACGCGCATCACGTTGGCCAGATTCTGTTCCTTGCCAAGCATCTCACTTTCACCAGAACAGGAAAGTGGGAATCCCTCAGTGTTCCACGCGGCAAGTCCGCTGAGATAAACGCCAAAACAGCCGCCGGCAAACTCTCAGCACAAGAAACTCTATTCTCATCAAAAAAGGCCTGAAAGTTATCTTCGTTTCCTCTTCGCCAGAAATTCCGCTACCCTTCTTAAGTTATGGCAACGCTGTTTGACCTTGATCCGCCTGTGGAAAGCGGGCTGAAGCTGAATGACGCGCAGCGGCGCGCCATCACGCATGGCGAGGGGCCACTGCTCGTCATTGCAGGGGCCGGCACAGGAAAGACTCGCGTCATCACCGAGCGGATTCGTCATCTATTGCAATCGGACGAATCGCTGTCAGGTGAAAACATTCTCGGGCTCACGTTCACGAACAAAGCGGCCGGCGAAATGAAGGCGCGCGTTGTGCGAGCGACTGGCGAGCGCGGAAAGAAGGTGACACTCGCAACATTTCACGCGTTCTGCGAAGGCTTGCTGAAGGAAGCGGCGCCCGAGCGGTTGATGATCGGCAAAGTCGATCACTGGATTTTGCTGCGGCGAAATTTGGAGCGGCTCAAGCTGGATAAGTACCGGCGGCTCGCCGATCCCGGCCAGTTCCTGAACGATTTCGTGGAGTTTTTCTCGCGCTGCCAGGATGAACTTGTTTCTTGTGAAGACTACCAGCATTATGCCGATGGGCTCGCGGCGCAACTTGAAACCGATCGCGCCGCACTCGACGAGGACACTTTCAAGGAGCGCGCCGAAGAGGTCGCCCTCCAGCAGGAAATCGCCCGCGCCTACCGGGCCAGCGAAGATTTGCTCCACGAAAAAAAGCGCGTCTCTTTCGGCTCGCTCATCACCGGAGCCGTCGAGCTTCTCGAAACCAACGCCGAGCGTCGCCGCGCGCTTCAGGAAAAATACCGCTATATCCTCGTGGACGAATTTCAAGACACCAACATCGCGCAGCTTCGGCTGCTCGAACTGCTTGCAGGCGATCGAAAAAACATCGTCGCCGTTGGCGACAACGACCAGGCTATCTACCGCTTTCGCGGCGCCTCTTTCGGCAGCTTCAAACTTTTTCTAGAGCGCTTCGCGGGCTGGCACGAAGGCCAGGACTCCACGAAATTCCGCGTCTCGCTTGTTGAGAATTACCGGTCCACTCCCAACATCCTCCGCGTAGCCACGCAAGTCATCGCGCAAAACACCGTCAGCGCCGACTTTCCCAAAAAAGTCCTGGGCGCCAATAAAGAAGAAAGCGAAAAGATTCGAGTCGTCGAACTGGAAACCGAAGAAGATGAGGCGCGCTGGGTTGCCAGCGAACTCCAGCGCCTCCACGCAGCGGGACGCAAGTGGCGCGATTTCGCCGTCCTCTACCGCCAGCATGCTCACCGCGATGAGCTTGTCGAAGAACTTTCGCGCCACAAAATCCCTTTTGTCATCAGCAAGCTTTCCATCCTCGATCATCCGCTTGTCAAAGACGTCCTCGCCTACTTGCGGCTGATCGCAACTCCTTTCGACGATATCGCGTGCGCCCGCGTTCTTGCCGCTCCGGCGTGGAGACTCGAACCTGCAGATCTCGTGCGCCTCGCCGAGCGCGCCAGAAAAGAAAAAAAAGCTCTATACGACATGCTGCAAGCTCCGCAAGGCCAACTCGCCTTCGATTCCTCGCACGGCGCGTTGGGACAACTCGTCGAATTCACATCCGAACAACGCAAGACGCTGCGCCGCCGCACCGCCCGCGAAATACTCAGTGACCTGCTCGATTGGCTGGAAGTCCCGCAGCGGGCCAGCGCGCAAGACCGCAAATACGTCACTCGACTCTCGGAGTTCACCAAAGAGTGGGAGCCAAAGAGCGAGACGCGCGGACTCGCCGAATTTGTCGAGTATCTCGACTACTATTCGCAAGCTGGGGGCACGATCAGCCTCGAAGAAGACTTTCCCGGCGATGCGGTCCAGTTAATGACTGTCCATGGCGCGAAAGGACTCGAATTTCCGCAGGTTTTTCTGCTGCGCATCAACAACAAAAAATTTCCCGCGATCGAACGTCACCGCGTATTCGAATTCCCCGCCGCGCTCATGAAAGAAGGCGAACCCGCCGAGCAGTTTCACATTCAGGAGGAGCGCCGCCTCTTTTACGTCGCGCTGACGCGCGCAGAGAATCGCCTCACGCTCACAACGCTCACGGAAAAGAAGGGAAAGATCCCGGTCTTCGTCGAGGACATCCTGATGGACCCTGCCATCAAGCGCCGTGATGTCCACCAGATGAGTCCCAAATTGCCCGAAGTTCTTCCGACCGCAAAAAAAGAGAGTTCCGGCGCCGTCGATCCGCAACTCTTCCCTGCTTCGTCCGAACCGCCAAGGGTTTTCTCCCGCATCGCGGATTGGGCTCTGGAATACCATCCGCCGACTTCCGAACCTCTCACGCTGAGCCCTTCGGCTGTCAGCGGCTATCGCAGTTGCCCGCAGCAGTATCTTTTCAGCCGTTCCTGGTCTCTCAAGGAAGGCCCTAAAGCAGTGCTGAGCTTCGGCAGCGTGATGCACACCACGATCAAGCGCTTCGTGGACCAGCTCCGAAAAGGCGTAAAGCTCCCATTCGAAGAAGTGGCGCGAATTTTCGAAACCGAGTGGAGTTCGGCAGGTTTTGAAGACGACTATCAGGAAAAGGGCTACAAACAAGACGGCCTGGAACAGTTGCGCGCTTTCCACACCACAATGCTCGAGGCTCCGCCGCAAGTCCTCGAACAGGAAAAATCCTTCGAGCTTCCGCTGGAAAACAACGTCACTATCATCGGACGAATGGACCAGGTGAATTCCCTCGGCCGAAAAGACGTCGAAATCATCGACTACAAAACGGGAAAACCCAAAAAAGACGCCGACGCCAAGAAGGATTTGCAGCTAAGCCTCTACGCATTAGCTGCCAAAGAAATTTTCGAATGGAATCCCGTTCGCCTGGTTTTTCACTATCTCCAAAACAACCAGATCCAAGTCACCACGCGCGACGCCAAGCAGCTCGACGAAGCCCAAAAAATCGTACTCGAAACCGCCGCCGACATTCGCGCCGGCCAATTCCCTCCAAACCCCGGCTTCGTTTGCCGCAGCTGCGCCTACAAGCCGATTTGTCCGGCCTATGAAGAGACGCTAAGCGGCTAAGCGATCCTCGGGCCTCAATTTGAAATAAAGTGTCGTGTCTGCCGTATTCCTAGTAAGAGGTGCCAACATGAACCGCAAGATCCTCTACCTTGTGCTGTGTGTTCTGGGCCTCATCCTTCCCTATTCTCAATTCGTTCCGTGGGTTATCGAGCACGGCCTGGACGTGCGGCTTTTCGTCCAACAGCTTTTCGCAAACCGCATCGGCGGATTCTTCGGCATGGACGTCCTGGTTTCCGCGGTGACTCTAATCAGCTTTATCAGCAGCGAAGGCGCGCGGCTCAAAATACGCAGACTCTGGCTTCCGATCGTGTCCGTCCTGCTAGTGGGAGTCTCTCTCGGCCTTCCGATCTTCCTTTATCTTCGCGAACGGGAGCTCGAAAGGCAGATCGTATCAACTGTTTAGCAAGAAAAAAGGACGCCACCTAGCGGGTGGCGCCCCAACCAACCGAATCCCTGGAATACGACCTACTTCCCCTTTTTTGGTCCCTTAGCATCTTCTTTCTTGCCCTTTTTCTTCATTGCGAAGCTCCTTTCAAGCGCGGATCCCCATGAGCCGCGATCCATCACGCTGGTCAGGTCATGCTGGGCGCTGCCCAACATGCCATCTCGCTTCGTATACGAGCGTCACACGCGGCTGTCAAGAAAATTCCGCGTTACCCGCTGATTTTTCTTATTTTTTACTGCGCGATGCCGCCGGTGTAGTAGCGGTTGCGAGTGAGAATCGTCAACCCTTCGCGCTTCACGCGCACTTCCACGTCGTGGTACTCCTTGGCACGGTTCGTGTCTCGCGGAACGTAGGCCAAAGTGTACTCGTTGCGCGCCTCCTCCGTTATGCGCGAATAGAGATCCTGCAGCGATTCCTTTTTCGCCGCGTAATAGACATCCCCACCGGTGGCGTGCGCGTACTCGGAGAGGCGCTCAAACCTGCGGTCGTAGAACGCGCTTCCCACGCCGACCGAGAACACTGAGATACTGTGGGCCAGGACCTCTTTCACGGTGTTGTCGTAGGTATTGGTGTTGTACTTCTTTCCCCCATTGACGCCATCGCTCACGATGAAAATGATCTTTCGGCGGTTGCGCGGCCGGGCCTTGAGCAGCTCCGCAGCGCCATAAACGGCATCGTCGAGCGCCTTGGTGGGCTGCGCAAGGATGGTATGCGTGGACTCCGGAATCGGAGGTGAACCGTCGGGATTGCGCCCGTTGATGGTCGGCCCATTGAACGGCCCCCCTGGAGGCATCAGCCCGCTGTGGCTGTCCAGCTTGGTGCGCCTTAGCTCGGTAAGCAGCTTGTCCTGATCGCTGGTAAACCCTTTGCCTGGATGAAAAAACTGGTCAAATCTGCAAACGAAAGCCTCGTCCAAGTCGCTCATCCCGCCCACGATTGCATCCAGACTATCTTCCACTTCTTTGGCGTCTCCTTTTTTCAAGTCGTTGTCGATTAAGATGACCATCGACAAGGGAAAACCCTCCGACGTGAACACATCGATCCTTTGCTCGACATTGTCTTCAAAGACTCGAAACTCGTCCTTCCCTAGATCGGGCACGAGCCGTCCCGACCTGTCTTTCACGGTGACAGGCAGCACGACGAGATTCGCGTTCACGGTAATCTTGGCTCGCGCATCACTCAACCGAGCATTGTCCGGCGGCGGCGGTTCCTGAGCGGCCGGAGCCGCCTCTTGAGGTGTGCGCGCCGCAAACCCCAGCCATAAAGCCGGCGCTGCAAAAAACAACACGCTGGTCATTCCCGCGATTTTTCGTAGACTTTTCATTTTCCTAAGGCCAAACTTCCTCTCGGAGTCAGTGCTGGCACGGCCGCCGGCTCTTCCGGCGACGCATCCATCGCACCCCTTGCTAGCATCTTAACGTGGCGAAGAACCCCAGCGGGCTGTTTCCAGCCGGGCATCTCTCGTCAAGGAAAGTATACATGCCTTCTCTCAAGAAACTTGCAGCGCTGTGTGTGACGCCGGTTCTGGCGGCTGCCATCGCGCTGCCAGCCCTGCCGCAAGAGCCCATCGCTCAAGGTCCGGCGATCAAAACCAGCGTTAACCTGGTCAACCTCTTCGTGACCGTGCGCGACAAAAGCAAACGCATCGTCACGGACCTCAAGCAGGAAGACTTCAAGGTTGCCGAAGACAATCAGGACCAAAAGATCGCTTTCTTCTCCAAAGAAGTGACGCTGCCCATCACTCTAGGGTTGCTCATGGACACGTCCGGCAGCGAACAATACATGCTCGGCGCCATTCAAGACGGCGCCAGCAGCTTCCTGAACCGCGTCATGCGCAAGGGCGACGAAGCCATGATCATGAGCTTCGATCTGGACGTGGACCTCCTCTCCGACTTCACTGACGACCGCTCGCAGCTTCAACGCGCCATCCGCAAAGCACAAATCAACACGGGAGGAGGAGGAGGACCCGTCACGCCTGGAACGATCCCGCAATCGGGATCCAAAGGCACCAATTTTTACGACGCCGTCTATCTCGCATGCAACGAAAAGCTTTCAACCGAAGCTGGCCGCAAAGCCATCGTCGTCCTGACTGACGCCGAAGACAACGGCAGCAAAGTCCGGGTCGAAGAAGCCATCGAAGCGGCGCAGCGCACCGACACGGTCGTGCATATCCTGCTCGTCTATGACCCGCACTACGGCGCCAATGCCAGCATCGCCAAAAAAATCACCGACGAGACCGGCGGCCGCATGATCGTGGTCAATTCCGAAAAGCATCTCCAGGAAGCTTTCGACCAAATTTCCGAAGAACTTCGCAGCCAGTACACCGTGGGCTACTACCCCACCAATTCCGCCCGCGACGGCAGATTCCGCAAAATCAAAATTGAAGTCGCCGGCAAAGACCTAAAGGTATTGGCCCGCAAAGGCTACTACGCCCCCAAGAGCTGATTCTTCGGCAGAGCTTCCGAACTACGTTGCCTAGAGTGCATTGACCGAATTTCTCCGACCGTCTAACATCCTCTTGCACCCTGATCATGATTAACGAGACGGTCGCCCACTACAGGATTCTGCGAAAACTCGGCTCCGGCGGCATGGGAGTTGTCTATGAGGCCGAAGACACCAAGCTTGGACGCCGCGTCGCCCTAAAATTCATACCAGAAAAAAACCAGCGCGACAGCCAGACTCTCGAGCGCTTCCTGCGCGAAGCGCGCGCCGCATCCGCTCTCAACCACTCGGCAATTTGCACCATCCACGCCATCGAAGAGCACGACGGACGCACTTTCATCGCCATGGAGCTGCTCGTCGGCGAGTCGTTCGACAAAGTCCTCGCCTCCGGCCCGCTTTCCATTATTCGCACCGTCGAAATCGGCATCCATCTCGCAGATGCCCTCGATGCCGCCCACAAAAAAGGCATCGTCCATCGCGACATCAAACCCGCCAACATTTTTCTCACGGAATCCGGCACCATCAAAGTGCTCGACTTTGGGCTCGCCAAACTTTTGCCCCGCCATTCCGAAGATCTCGGCGGCCACACTCTCGACTCTCCCGTTGACACTCTCCTCACCAGCCCGGGTATGGCCGTCGGCACCATCCAATACATGTCTCCCGAACAAGCCCGCGGCGAAGAAATTGACGCCCGCAGCGACCTCTTCTCCCTGGGCGCCGTCCTCTACCAGATGTTGACTGGCCAACAAGCCTTCCCCGGGTCGACCAGCGCCGTCGTCTTCGACAATATCCTTCACAACGCGCCCCCCGCCCCAGTCACCATCAATCCCAATGTTCCGGCCGAGTTCGAGCGCATCCTAAACAAGGCACTCGAAAAAGACCGCGACATGCGCTACCAGGTCGCCGCCGAACTGCGCGCCGATCTCAAGCGTCTCCAGCGAGAAATCGATTCCGGCAGCCGCCTCGCAAGTTCACAGAGATCCGCTGCTCGCGTCTCTGGCGTTTCGGAACCGCCCTCCTCGAAGACTAGAGTGACGCCATCGGGCAGCTCGGTCATTGTCGAAGCCGCGAAAAAACACAAGTTCGGCACCGGCCTCAGCATTTTCGGCGTCCTCGTCGTGGTCGCCGCCGCTGCCTACGGCATCTACTCCATCGTGATGCGCAGCCGTCACGTGCCTTTTGACACGTTTTCCATCGAGAATCTCACGAACAATGGGCATATCGCGCTCGCCGCCATTTCACCCGACGGCAAATATCTTCTCCACGTCCGCGACGAAAATGGCCTGCAGTCTCTCTGGCTACGGCACATCGCTAGCGCCAGCAATACGCAGCTTGTTCCGCCCGCGGCCACGCGTTACGCAGGGCTGACATTCTCTCCCGACGCCAATTATATTTATTGTGTCCGCCGCGATGAGGCGGAGCACACCCTCGCCTCTCTCTACTCAGCACCAATGCTCGGTGGCACTCCCCGGCTGCTCATCAAAGACGTCGATAGCCCTATTACCTTTGCGCCGGATGGCAAGCTTTTCGCATTCTTGCGCGAAGACCACGACTCTCCTACTTACGAATTGATCGTGGCCAAGAGCGATGGTTCCCCGGATCGCACGTTGTTCAAAGACGTCACGCTGGAAGGTCCAGGTGACTACAGCCCCGCGTGGTCGCCAGATGGCAGAACCATCGTCATCACGGAATCCCAGTTGGCTAAGGGCATCACCGCCGCTGTCCTGGCCGTTGATGTGGCCTCCAGTAAGCTCCAGATCATCCCGTTTGCCACGGGTAAGATTTTCCGCAATCCGGTCTGGATGCCGGACGGCACTGGCCTGCTGGTCTCCGAGTTTGGTAACACCGGGGCCTTGAACGCTCAGCTGAGCATCATCAGCTATCCCAACGGCGACTACCACCGCCTGACGACGGATACCAACGCTTATTTTTACCCCAGCGTCGCCGCGGATGGCCGCACGATCGCTGCCAACCAATCTCAGTCCAGGTATCAGATTGAAGTTGCCAGTTTTGCCCAGCCAGATGACATACATCCCATCCCGCTCTCTTCTAGCAGCCCGGTTTGGGGTTGGGATTGGACTACGGAGGGTCGCATCGTCCTTACGCAGGTCCCGGACATCCGCATCGTCAAACCCGAGGGCGGAGATACTCTGGTCTACTCGGATGCCGATCACATCTCCGATCAACTTAGGTCCTGCGGCCCGCAGCCCTACATCGTGTTTCGTTCCGCAGGCCGCTCCGGCAAAGTCTCATTCAATCTTTGGAGGATGAATACTTCCGGAGGCGACTTCAAGCAACTCACGTTTGGCGCCGCGGAATCCGATCCGCTATGCTCTTCCGACGGCAAGTGGGTCTATTACCTTGATTTTGCCGAAGGCAAACCGCTCAAGCGTGTCTCCATCGATGGCGGTACGCCGGAGACAATTATGAGCACCCCAAACGGGGTTGCGGACATCTCCCCGGACGGAAAAACGATGGTCGGCCTGGAAGTTCGCGAACTGGATCACAAACTCGTCCTGAGTCTCTACTCTATCGACGACAAGAAGGTCACCTACCATGACATCGATCCGCGCGCTTCGTCGCCCTTAAGATTTGCTCCTGACGGAAAGTCGGTGGTCTATGCCGTCCGCGAAAAAGGTGTCGGCAACCTCTGGGTACAGCCTCTTGATGGCTCCGCTCCTCACCGGCTCACTCATTTCACTTCCGAAGAAATCGACAAGTTCCGCTTTTCCAGGGACGGCACAAAAATCGCCATCGAACGCGGCCACAACGAAGCCGACGCCGTCATCCTTCGAGACACCTCCCGCTAGTGCCGCGGCAAAAACAAATCCACATGCTCCACATGCTGGAAGGAGGGCTTGCCCTTCGCGGCTGCGAAATTAAAGACATCCTTAAGAGCCCCCACGAGAGATCTTCCGGACACACCTCAAGTCACGCGTGCAACCAAAGAAAACCCATGTTGGGAAATTCCAGGATTTACAAAAATCAGGGAGAAGCCGGGCCCGAAGGACTCGGCTGGCTATTATTTTCTCGATTCGCGCGAGCAAAATATCCGCGGCGCGCGCGCACTTGATAGCCCTTGTGCTCGGGCACTTCGATGCGAATCCGGTGGTAGCGGCCATCAAGCACGTAGTTCGTGGGTATGTAAGCGATCGAATACTGATTCCGCAATTCGTCGCCGATATCCTGGAACGACTGGTCCAAATCATCCACGTGGTATGGAAAGAACGCCCGTCCTCCGGTTTGATCGGCCAAGTCCTGGAGAATCTTGTCGCCTTCCGTCAGGTGCGTCTTGCGGCTAGCCAGCTTGTCGGGATCCGTCTGGGATAGCTGGATCCACTGTGTGCTCGTGCTGATCGTATAGATCACCACGCTGGTGCGCTGCGCCATCTCGATAGCTTCGCCCCGCGTGTGCGTCGAAAGATTGTCGTCGCCGTCGCTGATTAAAATCATCACGCGCCGGACAACGTCGGGCTGATCTCCCGGGGGACGCGGCGGATGGCTCAATTGGTTCTGGCAAGCGTCGTAAATCGCATCATAGATGGCCGTTCCGCCGCCCGCCCGCGTTTGCATGATTTGATCGCGCAACAACCCCGCATCGCTGGTGAACGCCTGGACGACTTGCGGCTCGTCGTCGAAGGTCATCACAAAGGCTTCGTCTCTTCCCCTTCGCAAAACACTAAACAGAAAATTGATCGAAGCATCCTGCTCAAATTTGAGGCGATCCCGGATGCTGTTCGAGGTGTCCACAAGCATCCCGATGCGCAGAGGCAAATCGGTCTGTTTGCTGAAGTAACGAATTTCTTGCGGAAACTTTTCATCAAAAATCTGGAAGTCTTCTTTCTGCAAATCCGGCACAAGCCTGTTGCGCCGGTTGAGCACTGTGAACAGCACGTCCACCAAGTTAACAATTTGAATGATTTTCTGCGGAGTCTGCGGCGCCGCCGCCTTCTCTCCTTGTTGGCCTTGCTGAGGTGCCGGCGGCGGGGGCGCTTGAGTGGACGGCGCGGATTGCGCCCGATTCGCAGCGTTCGCCGGCGTCTGCTGCGCGCGGTCGCTGACTGCCGTGGTCAGTAAAACCGCTGCAAGAAAAAGGGAAATCAGTGCCCTGGACATGTCAGTTGATTATAGGTAGGGAGCAAGCGCAGCGTCAATTCGCTTGGAATCCTCTCCAGCGGCATCCGAAAGTTTCCGGAGGAACTCGTGCAATTCCGCAGGCAGCGGCGCGCGCACTTCGATCCAGACACCGGTTCGCGGCTGCGAGAATCCGAGTCGCGCCGCATGTAAAAAATTGCGCCCGAGCACCGGCATCGTAAGCGTCTCCCGGTCTTTGGACGCGCCGCGCTCGGTTTCGTCGCCTACGCGAATTTGCGAAGCCGCTCCGTAAAGTGTATCTCCGACAACAGGATGTGCAACGGCCGAAAAATGCACGCGAATCTGATGCGTCCTCCCAGTGTGCAGCTGCACTTCGACAAGCGTTGTCCCATCCACTTCTGCGAGCGTACGCCAATCCGTCCGCGCTTCTCGTGCGTTGCCCGCCAGCACGCTGCCACGAAGCGCATGACCTCCAGGAGTTTTGGCGCGCTGTGCGCTCCCGGGCTTCTCGCGGTACACAGCCATCCTTGTGCGCCGATGCAAATCCCGCCCAATCGGCAATTCGATGCGGCCCTGCTTTTCCTTCAGCAATCCTTCGACCAGAGCAATGTACGTTTTCTTCACCAAGCGTTGCCGAAACGCTTCGGAGACCTTCGCATGCGCAAAATCGTTTTTCGCCACGAGAATGACTCCGGACGTTTCCTTATCCAGCCGGTGCACAATCCCCGGCCGCAATGCGTCGCCACCGCGCGAAAGCGCCTGTCCTCGCCCCAGCAGCGCGTTCACCAGTGTTCCTCGTGTATTCCCTGCCCCTGCGTGCACGGTCATGCCCGCGGCTTTGTTCACCACAATCACGTCGTCGTCTTCATAAAGAATTTCAAGCGGAATATCCTCTGCTTCGGCGCGCATCGGCGGACGATTCTGCGCATCCACAGCGATTTTCTGGTCTTCTCGCAAGCGGTGCGCGCCCTTCGCCGGCTTGCCGTCGACGAGCACCAGCCCTGCTTCAATCAATTCTTGAATTCGCGTGCGGCTGAGCTCCGGCAGACGCGACGCCAGATAGCGATCCAGCCGCTCCCCGGCATCGCTCTGCTCGACTTTGAGATTGTGGGTGGTATGCGAATGCACCAGGGGATTCTAGCAGCTTGTCCGCACACCCATCCTTCTGAACGAACACAAACTCGCAGCAAAGTGCTCCGCGCAATGGCCCGCACGAAGATTCTCCGCCCGTTACTTCTTCTTCGGGTGCGAAGTGCTATAGAGGGAGGACCCGATCAGGAAGTGCCCTTCCGCTTCGTCGGCCAACTCCAGATGCATTCGCTGGTAACTGAAATTCAGGCGGAGGTAGTAAGACTTACCGGCTTCCAATGTCACGTGCAACGCTTCGCCTACGCGCTCCGATGATTTTTTGAAGGTGCCGGATTGCCACTCCATGCAAACATTGTGTTCTCCGGGTTCAGCCGTGTAAAAGAAATAGGACTTGCCATCGTTCGCGCCGACCCACTTGCCATCCACTCCTACGCGCATCGTCGGGGCTGTCACATAGTCGACGAGGAAATATACCAAGGCTTTCCCATCTTCCGGCTTCCCGACCGGATGCTTCGAATCGACCGTCTTTACGTCGAATAACACCTGGCTAGGCCCGCAGCCCGCCGCCGTGCGCGCTGCAGCTGCCTCGTCTTGCGCGATGGCCGGCAATGCAGCGGCGAAGAACGCGAAGAAAACTACGCACAACTTCTTCTGCATAAGAGCCTCCGCGATCCAGGCACACGCGTAGCGTCACACTTCCGCTCACGCATAGCTTCTGGGAGTCCATCCACCTGAAGAACGAGTTAGGCTTCCGGCTATTCGTTGAATCTCTGCTCAACCAATGGGACGTATTCCCTCATCACTCGGTTTCGCGCAAGAGACGCCGGGAGGGCTCAAAGAAATTTAATTTTTCTCAGCAGTTTTTGCCGGAGCGAAAATCAAATCCAAAATCAACAGAATCGCGCCAATGGTAATCGCGGAATCCGCCACATTAAAGGCTGGCCAGCGGTAGCTCCCAATCCAGACTTCAAAAAAATCCGTGACCGCCCCGTGGATTATCCGGTCGGTGACGTTGCCGGTGGCGCCCCCAAGCAAGAGCGCAAGGCCTGCGCATGCCGCGGCCCCGCTTTGTCCCGCCACCAGCAGCCGCGCTAGCGCGCAAATCACGACAAGCGCGCCGCCGATGAGCAGGATGCGGAGCCATGGCGAATGCGAGTCCGCAAAAAAACTGAACGCGATGCCCGGATTGCGGCTGTGCACCAAGTAAATGAAATGCCGGACGACTTCGTGGCGCCAGCTTTCGTCGGTTTGCGTTTCGAACCAGGCTTTCGTGGCACGGTCCAAAATCACAATTCCGAGCGTGAGCCAGAGCCACTTCAGCCGCGGAGCTAATTTCATGAACGGGCGGACTCCATTCGTTCGATTTCCGCAAGCGCTTCGCTGCACCGCTCGCAAATGCCAGGGTAGCGTGGATTCTCGCCCACGTGCGTCGAGTAGTTCCAGCACCGCTCGCACTTTGTGCCTGCTGCCGCGATCACTCGCATCGCCAATCCCGGAAAAACCTCCGAGCGGAAGGAATCTCCATGAAGTGTGCGCGTCCGGATGTCACCCGATAAATCCGCGGGAACTCCCACTTGCGACACAATCAGCAACCCCGGAAGCCACTGCGCGTATTTTCGCAGCACTCCCTGGAACTGTCTTTCGGCGTCTGAAGTGAACAATTCGAAAATCACCTTGGCCTCGAGGCTCGAATTGATTCGCTTCGCGTTGCGTGCTGCTTCGAGAGCCTTCAACGCTTCTCCGCGAATTTTGGCCAGCAACTCCCAATCCGCAGCTGCCGGCGCATGGAGGCCGGTCTGGAAATCCCGCGCCTCCGGGAATCGCGCAATGTGTACGCTCTCCGCGTCGGCGGAAGTTTTCGGCAAATGCTTCCAAATTTCTTCGGCAGTAAAAACCAGAATAGGCGCCGCAAGACGCACCAGCGCGCTGGTGATTTTCCAAACGACCGTTTGCGCCGAGCGCCGCGAACGGTTCTTTGCCGCCTTCGTGTACAACCGGTCCTTCAACACATCAAAATAAAACGCGCTCAGATCGACGACGCAATAATCGTGAATCGCGTGATACACGCGGTGAAAATCGTAAGCCGCATACCACTCGTGACATTTCTTCACCAAGTCTGCCGTGCGCTCCAGCATCCACCGGTCGATCTCTTCCATTTCCTCGGCGGAAAGAGCGTCGCGGCCCGGCTCGAAATCAAACAAATTCCCCAGGGCAAATCGGAACGTATTGCGAATCTTGCGGTAGGCCTCGCTGAGCTGCGTCATCACGCGATCGCTCATTTTCACGTCGGCTTGATACTCCTGCGACGCCACCCACAAGCGCAGAAGATCGGCGCCCCATTTTTCGCAAATCTCGCTCGGCAAAACGACGTTTCCAAGCGACTTGGACATGGGCCGCCCGTGCTCATCGAGCGTCCAGCCGTGCGTAACTACGCTGCGATATGGGGCGCGATCGCGTAACCCCGTCGCAATCAGCAGTGAACTCTGAAACCACCCGCGATACTGGTCCGGGCCTTCGAGATAAACATCCGCAGGCCATTCCTCGCCCTTCAAAACCGCGAGATTCGAAGAACCTGCATCAAACCAAACGTCGAGAATGTCATTTTCCTTGCGCCAGGCAGCCGCGCCGCAGGCGCATTTTGTTCCGGCAGGCAGCAACTCCTCCGCCGTGTGTCTGTACCACGCGTCCGCTCCCTCTCGTTCGAACCACTTCACCACGTTGCGCAGCGCCGCAAAATCTTCCAGGCGTACGCCGCAACTATCGCAATAAAAAACAATGATCGGCACACCCCAGAATCGCTGGCGCGACACACACCAGTCGGGCCGCTTCTCGATCATTTCGTAGATGCGCTCTTCTCCCCAGGCCGGAATCCACTTCACTCCATGAATTCCCTCCAGCGCTTCCGCACGCAAAGTCTCTTCATTCCCGCGCTCGGCCTGATCCATCCTGATGAACCACTGTTCCGTGGCTCGAAAGATGACGGGATTGTGGCAACGCCAGCAATGGGGATAGCTGTGCGTGTAAGTGTGGTTTCCCAGAAGCGCTCCGCGATCCTCGAGCAACTTGACGATGATGGGATTCGCCTCGAATACGTTTTTGCCTTTGTATTCCGGCAATCCTTCGAGATACACGCCTTTGTCGTCGATGGGAGCATAGATTTCCAGGCCATACTTTTGCCCCGAAAGAAAATCATCCGAACCGTGCCCCGGCGCGGTATGCACGATGCCGCTGCCTTGATCCAGCGTCACATAGTCCGCCAAAATGCCTGGCACCTGCATCGGCAAAAACGGATGCTGGAATTTCGCTCCCTCAAAATCGCGTCCATTCCAATTCGAACGCACGCGCACCTGTTTAATTCCACAATCGGCCTGCAACGCGGCCACGCGCTCCGCCGCAAGCAGCAGAGCGCCCTTCTCGGTTTCGACGACCACGTATTCGTAATCGGGATGAAACGCCAGGGCGCGATTGTGCGGCAAGGTCCATGGCGTCGTAGTCCAGATCACCGCGCCCACGTCGCTCATCGCGGCAAGGCCGCCGTTCCTATCGCCTATCAGGCCAAACTTCACCCAGACCGAGGGACTGGTGTGATCTTCGTATTCGACTTCCGCCTCAGCCAGCGCGGTCGTGTCGTAAATGCACCAATAAACCGGCTTCCGGCCGCGATACACGTAGCCCTTTTCCATGAAATCGAGAAGTGCGCCAGCGACAACCGCCTCGTACTCGTGGTTCATCGTGAGATAGGGATCGTCCCACCGCCCCAGCACTCCCAAGCGCTGGAAATCCCTCTTATGCTGCTCGACATAGCGCGTGGCGAACTCCCGGCAAAGCCTTCGAAATTCCGTCGGCGAAACTTTCCCTTTTCCGCCCAGCTCTTTCTCGACTTGCGTTTCAATTGGCAAGCCGTGGCAATCCCATCCAGGCACATACGGGGCATAGTGCCCCGCCATGTTCTTGGATTTGACGATCATGTCTTTGAGGATTTTGTTGAGGCCAGTACCAAGATGAATGGTACCGGTCGGATACGGAGGACCATCATGCAAAACGAACAGCGGCTGGCCTTTGTGGGCTTCAAGAATCCGCTCGTAAAGATGCGATGCCTGCCAGGCCGCAAGTTGCTTCGGTTCATTTTGTGGAAGGGCAGCCTTCATCGGGAAATCGGTCTTGGGCAGATTGAGTGTTTTCTTGAGTTCCAGAAGTTCGGCCATGGAAGTGTGCGCCAGCAATACAACTCGCTCGATTCGACAGCCGTCCTTTGGTTCAGGTATTCAGCCAGAAACAACGTAAAGCGGTGTAATCGCGTATGTTACAATGAATAGGAGTTGGTGTCAGCGGCTGGGGTGGCGCAACCTTTCCCGGCTCGGTTGAATCTTATGGATTCAGGACACCCAACGCAGTCTAACTGCGTCTAAGCAGGGGGAAGATGGTGCCGGACCTAATCGTCAATCTCGTTCCGCCTGAAGCAACAAAGGTTGGCGTGTCTGCCGCCAGCAGTCATGCCGTTCCAGTACCCGCCGCAGCGGTTCCTAAGTTTGGCGCGCCCGCTCTTCTTATTCCCGATAATTTCTGGTCCAACCTAAAGCAGTTTCTTACCGAGCGGCCAGTCAAAGTGAGGGAGCGCGCCGACGCGCCCTTTATGAAGGCGCCGTTTGGCGCGGGCGTTTTTGACAATTTCAGAGATTTCTTCAGTTCGCGCCCGGTGCCGAAAGGCCCTATCAACAGCCGGTTGGCAGTTTCGTGGGGCACGAATTTTGGCGGGTTTGGCACGCGCATCAAAGAGGTTTTCTTTCCGACGAAGCTGCCGCCCGCGAATTTCACCAGCAAGCCCGTGAAGGTGAAAGACATCTGGACGAAGGATGAGAACTTCGGTTGGACCCAGGTGATTTCGTTTGCGATTCACGGGAGCGTTTTCGCGCTGGTCATATTGATTCCGTTGTTTTGGCATTTCGGGTCTGCCGCCCAGGCGAAAAACAAGAATGGTGTCGACGTCACGGCGATCGACCTGTCCCCGTACATGGCGAAACTGCCGGCAGGCGCCAAGAAAGCGGGCGGCGGCGGCGGCGCAAACGACCACACGCTTACTCCCGTCAACAAAGGCAAACTGCCCAAGTTCCAGTGGACACAGTTTACTCCGCCCCAAGTGAAGCCTCAGAACCCCGATCCCAAGCTGGCCATGGACCCGTCGCTGCTCGGGCCTCCAGATCTGAAGGTGCCGAATCTTAATGCGGCAAACTTTGGCGATCCACTGGCCAACGGCGTGAGCGATTCTCTCGGACATGGCAATGGCACCGGCATCGGCAGCGGCACTGGCGGGGGCTTGGGTCCCGGCGAAGGCGGGGGCACGGGCGGCGGCGCGTTCCGCGCTGGTGTCAATGGCGTTGGCGTTCCTGAATGTATCTATTGCCCGGCGCCGCTTTATTCGGATGACGCGCGCAAAGCGAAATACATGGGCACGGTTGTGCTTGAGGTGACCATCACGCCTGACGGGCGCGCGATCAATATCTCGATCCTGAAAGATCCCGGAATGGGCCTCGGGGAAAAAGCCGTCGAGTCCGTGCGCACCTGGAAGTTCCGGCCAGCCGCGGGACCCAGCGGCAAGATTGTGCCCGTGCAAGTGCCGATCGAAGTGACCTTCCGGCTGTACTAGCTCCTATTGTTCTATTGGTTCCGCTCTTCGTTCTGATCGCTCATTGTCTGATTCGCTTCTCATTAGGGGTTAAGATTTTGCCGCAGGCAACCAATCTCTTTTTCGACACTTCTGACTAGCCGACTGGTGCCCGCCTCCAGACGTTGTCGGGCCTAACCGTGAGGCGGAGACGGAGGCCTGCGCATGCGCGAGCCATTTCTGCGCCCTTTTTCCGGCAACGATCCCACAACGAATTCCCCTTTCTCAGATTCTTGGTTGAACCGCGTCCGAGAAAATTTGGGCCAGCTAATCCTCCCTTCGCATTTCAAACCGTCATCGGCAAACGGCGCGCCCATACATCTCCTCAAGTTCGACAAGTCTCTGCGTCCGGCGCGCGCTCAAGGGGCTTCCCTGCTCACGCACGCCGCGATTTTCGCCGCAATTCTTTTTCTCGTATCGCGTGTGGAACCTCCACCTATGCCTCACCCCACCAAGGGCTCGACATCACTGACTCGCTATTCGTTTCCAGTTATTCGCACAACCGCTAGGGCAAATCCTTCGAACGGAAATGGAAGCGGTGGCGATCGCAATCCAGTCCCCGCCACGAGCGGAAACCTTCCTCCGCACTCTTCTGTTCAGGTGGTGAGGCCCACGCTTCCACTAAACCAAAATCCCATACTGCCCGAGCCACCGACGATTTTTGACCAGAACGCAGCGCCGGTACTTACGCCCACCGATAAAATAGGACTGCCATGGATGCAGGATGAGACGAACTCTCCGGGATCGGGCGACAAACATGGTATAGGAACAGGCAAGAACGGAACTCTCGGCGATGGCGACGGTGGCCAGGCGGGCATTGGTGGTTCCGAGCGCCAATACGGGCCGGGATTCATGGCTCCTGGATGCGCGTACTGTCCGTATCCGACGTACACCGACGAAGCGCGGCATGGCAAGGTGCAAGGTTCGGTGACGCTGGCGGTTCTCGTGGGCGCGGATGGGCGGGCGCAGGATGTTCGCATCGTCAAGGGAATAGGTTTTGGCCTGGACGAACGGGCGGTAGAGACCGTGCGCGGGTGGAAATTTATTCCGGCTCGCGATGGCGCGAAGAGAGCCGTAAACTCGTGGGTCACTGTCGAAGCCGTCTTTCGCCTATTCTGAGTTTTCCGCAACGGCGATCGCGCGACGATGAAAGCCTTGCCTAAGGCACACCCCGCGAATGGATCGCAGTCCGCAAGTGATAAACTCCGCCCATGAAGCCAATGGCGCTCTTACCCGTGGCTGCGCTTTTTCTGGGCTCCGTTGCCGCCTCGCAGCAAGCCAAGTCGTTCCGCGAGGAGCAATTTCAATATCCGCGCGTTCGAATCGCGGCAAAAGAGAAAGACGATGCTTTGCGGCGCAAGTTTGATGAAAAGAAGATTTCCTATCCTCCGCGGGCCATCCTGTTCCGCGCGTTCAAGAAAGAGGCACAGCTCGAACTCTGGGCGGCGAGCAACACAGGGGAACCGCTTACTCTGGTGCACACCTACGCGATTTGCGCCACTTCCGGGGTGCTTGGGCCAAAACGGAAGTTCGGCGATGTGCAGGTGCCGGAAGGCTTCTACGAACTTGATTGGTTCAATCCGCAGAGCAATTTTTTCTTGAGCCTGCATATCAGCTATCCCAACAGCGCCGATCGAATCCTCGGCTCGCGCGCGAATCCCGGCGGGGATATTTTCCTGCATGGAAATTGCGTGACGATCGGATGCATTCCTATCACCGACGAAGGAATCAAAGAGGTCTACTGGCTGGCAGTACAGGTTCACTCCGCGGGCCAGCGGCATATTCCGATCGAGATATTTCCGGCGCGTCTGACAGAAGACGGATTCAAGTCGCTCGCGCAGAGCCATCCGAACCAGCCGGAACTGCTGGCGTTCTGGAGCAATCTCCGGGAAGGCTTTGACTTGTTCGAGAAAGACCATCGCGCGCTGAAAATCATCGTGGCGGGCGACGGCAGGTACAAATTCAGTGAGGAGAGCAGCGCAGCCGAGGCGCGTTGAACCTTTGGATATTCGCTACGAACGGGAGTAGCATTTCTGTATGCCGTACGAATTCAGGCCGTGGGATGAAGAGCTGGAGCCGCAGCCGTCCTCGGCGCGCCTTGGCTTGCCTCCGCGCAAACCCACAGGGATTGACGTAGTCGATCCGCCGGGTCCTCCGAAGCGGCCGCCGGGCCCTCTTGCCGGGCTGCCAGCACCATTTTTGATGCGATTGCTCGGTGTGTTGATTTTGGCGGGCCTGGGGCTGTTAATCTTCGCGCTTCTGTTCGCGCGGTAGAGGTTGATTCAAGCAACACATCGGATGGTTGGGCTGTTTGAGGTGTGGACAATCTGTTAGGATTCCGGCATGAGAAGAATAACCGGCATTTCGTTGGCTATCTTTGCGATTTTGGTGTGTTTCGCATACGCCGCGAGCGCACAGAACTCCGCTGGCACACTGGATATCACCGCGCGTATCACTCCGACAGCCGCGCGTCCGGAACCCGTGCGGCAATTCATGTTTTACATCCTGACGAAGAGCTATGCGGACATTGCCAAGGAAGTCGAAGACAGCGACGTCGTCCCGCCGCGCGATGAATTCATCGAAGGATTGAAAGTGTCGAAGGAATTGAAGACGTGGCTGAAGGCCCACGACATTCTCGACCTGACCACGCCGGAACTGGACAAAATGCTGACGGCTGACGACATCATCCACACGCCGGAATTCTTGCTCGCCTATCAGCACACAAACAGCGGCGGCGTGACGCAGGGTATTCCAAAGCCGAAGTTCAAGGAATCGGACAAAACGGAGCATCCGGAGAAATACGAAAAAGACAAGCTGGCGTACTACACCGCGCTGAAGAAATTCATCCAGGCGAACCCGGCGACGGTTTCCGGAGTGGAGCTCGAGCTGGACGCCGTGAATCCGCAGAGGAAGTGGGCGCTGATTACCAGCAACCAGAAGAGGCGGGTGCAGAAGCTCGCGCCTGAAATAGCTCAAACAAAATACCTGGCGGCCAAGGTGGAGACGGATTTGGAAGGACACGCCTTTCTCCGGGAGCTGGCGCCGGGCAACTACTGGATCAGTTCGCTGAACCTTGAGGCAAACGCCGGCGACGCGCGCGTGCGCTGGGATGTGCCGATCACGATTCAAGCGGGCCAGGCTTTCCGGATCGAACTCACCAATCTGAACGCCACGGACACGCTGGCCGCGTCGGCACCTTAAGGCGCGCCGGCCGCCGCAGCCATGGGCACTCCTCTCCTTTGGCTGGTTTTTAATCTTTTCGTACTGGCTGCAATCGTTTTGGATCTTGGTGTCTTCCACCGTCGTCCCCACAAAATGGAAACGCGGGAAGCAATCATCTGGACGCTCGTCTGGGTGGGGCTGTCCGTGGCGTTTGGCCTCGTCGTGATGCGTTTCTATGGCGAGCAGCGCGGGCTCGAATTCTTTACCGGCTACGTCATCGAAAAAGCTCTCAGCGTGGACAATCTCTTCTTGTTTCTGGTTATTTTCCGGGCGTTTGCGGTGGATGAAAAGATCCAGCACCGGATTCTGGAATGGGGAATATTGGGAGCGCTGGTCATGCGCGGCGCGATGATCGCAGCAGGAGCGGAGTTGATTGAACGGTTCAGCTGGGTGCTGTATGTCTTCGGAGCGTTTCTGGTCTACGCGGGAATGCACATGTTGTTCGCGGAGAAAGTGGACATGCATCCCGAGGAGAACCGCATATCGCGGTTTGCGAAACGGCATTTACGCGTCACGCGGGAGTATAGCGGGAGAAAGTTTTTTGTGCGGGATGGCGGGAGATTGTTTGCTACGCCTTTGTTTGTGGTGCTGCTGATTGTGGAGATTACTGATATAACGCTGGCGGTCGATTCGATTCCCGCAATTTTTGGGATAACGCGCGATCCTTTTATCGTGTACACGTCGAATGTATTCGCGATCCTGGGGCTGCGGGCCATGTACTTCCTGTTGGCCGGAGTGCTGGGACGGCTGCGATATTTGACGACGGGCCTCTCGTTTGTGCTGGCGTTTATCGGAGCTAAGATGATTGTTGAACCGTGGGTGCACATTTCGGTGGAGACATCGCTTGGGGTTGTGGCAGTGATGTTGCTGTTGGCGCTTGCGGCTTCGTTGTTGGCTGGTCCAAAAACAAAAGAATAAACCCGTGGCCTCGAGCGCCACCAAGACCTTGCTGTTGGGAAATTATTGACAAGAACTTACTGCGAGACATTCATTGCTATAGACTTGTTGCTAGAGCCCTGAAAATAGAAATAGAGTGACTCCCCTGGAAGGTGATACGTGCCGAATCGCGCCTCAGCGGTGGAATCCATTTCGCCAGCTTTTGCCCGGACAAAGCAGTTGCTTTTCCGGCCGTTTCGTTTTGGGTTGTGGGCACGGCTGGCGGTAGTAGCACTCATTACGGGGGAAGCCGGGGGAGGCGGGGGAGGTGGAGGAAGTATCCCGAACTTCAATACCAATCGGGGCGGCGATAATCACTGGGGCAATCGCTTGTCCGATTGTTGGGCTGGGGCGGCGCATCTCATCAGTACACCGGGATGGGAGGAGATGCGAACTTATATTGGATGGATCGTGCTCGGCGTGGTGGTGGTGGTGGCGGTGGTGCTCTTGTGGATATACAGCGACTGCGTTTACCGGTTCATTCTTTTGGATACGGTGGTAACCGGCCAGTGCCGCTTGCGCGAGGGGTGGCGGCGGTGGAGAGAGGCCGGGCGACGGTATTTTGCGTGGGCCATTGCGTTTGGATTCGGCTCGTTCGTCTTGGTGGGAGTGGTGGCAGGAGTGCCGGTGTTGCTTGCCTATCGCGCCGGGTGGTTTGAGCATCCGGACCAAAACGTCGGGGCATTGATCGGCGGAGGGATTTTGCTGGCACTCGTGGTGATTGCGCTGGTGGCGGTGCTAGCGGTCATTGACATGCTAGGGCGGGATTTTCTGGTGCCCGTAATGGCGTTCGAGGAAGTGGGAGCGGTGGATGGCTGGCAGCGGTTGCTAGCGATGATGGGCGGGGAGAAATTGGCGTACGCCGGGTATGTGCTGTTGAAGATCGCGTTTGCGATGGCCGCGGCGATTATTTTCGCGATCGTCAATTTGATCGTGATGTTGATTTTGCTGATTCCGCTGGGGCTGCTTGGAGTGCTTGGATACCTGATTGGCAGGAGTGCGGGGGTGAGTTGGGACAACACTTCGGTTATTTTGCTGCTGTCAGCTTTGGTGCTGCTCGTTTTGGCGGGGATACTTTACGTGGTCGGATTTGTGTACGCTCCGGGACTTGTGTTCTTCCAATCGTACACGCTGGAGTTTTTCGCTCCGCGTTACGGGCCGCTGGCGAACAAGTTGTTTCCGGTGAGTCCGCCGACGGCGCCATTGGTTCCGGGAGACGCATTTCCCACGTAAGAGTTGAGGAAAGGTCGAGCCCTGCGAATTGATCTATTTCACCGTCAAACTTCGTCGTTCATCAATCTTCTTCAAACATTAGCTCGTCGATGTAACACCACATCCAGTTTTCGCCGGGTTCGAGCGAGCGGACGATTGGATGCTTGGTGGCGCGAAAGTGCTTTGTGGCATGCTTATTTTTTGAAGAATCGCAACAGCCGACGTGGCCACAGGTGAGGCAGAGACGCAGGTGGACCCACGTGTCGCCCATCTTGAGGCATTCCTCGCAGCCCTTGGATTTTGGTTTTACGGAGCGAATCTGATCGAGATGAGTGCAAACTTCGGCCATTTTCTTCTCCTGAATCGGTTACTTCGCGGGTTGAATTGGGATGCGAACTTGAAAACGAGTGTCGCCGGGGACGGAGGTGACGCTGATGTGACCGCCCACGTTTTTAATGATGCGGTTGACTACATCGAGACCGAGGCCCGTGCCTTCGCCGACACCTTTGGTCGTGAAAAAGGGATCGAAGATGCGAGAGAGCGCTTCGGGCGGAATGCCGGCACCGTTGTCGGCAATTTCCACGAGGACGAAATCGTTCTCGCGCGCCGTGCGGATGGTGAGCTTGCCATTGCCGTTCATGGCGTCAGCGGCATTGTCGATGAGATTGGTCCAGACCTGATTAAGTTCGCTGCCGCTGGCCATGACTTTGGGCAGATTGGGAGCGTAGTCTCGGATGACGGTGATCCCGCGCTTGAGCTTGTGATTCATGATGGTGAGAGTGGTTTCGAGGCCGCGCTCGATATCTACTTCCTGCATGGGCCCTTGATCCATGTAGGAATATTCCTTGATGGCTTTAATGAGATCAGAGATGCGGGCGGAGCTGTGCTCGAGTTCTTCGGCGATGCGTTCCATTTCGAGGAGCGTAGCGAAGCGCGTGAGTTCGGGGCCGACAGATGCGCCAGCAGCGGCGGCGAAGCTTGCGAGGTGAGCATCGGTGAGGCCGGACTCGGCAAGCGGCGGAGCGAGCTTCCAGGCATCTACGACATTGTGCGCTTCAAGCCAGGATTGAATGGCTTCTTCACGCTCGACGCGGGCAAATTCATCCTTGAATTGCGCGGGCTTAAGAGTGGTGCGGATTTCTTCTTCGCGCTCGGCCAACAGGCCGCAGTCTTCCGGACCGATCTCTGTGGTGCGGGCAGCTTCGCGGAGACGGGCTAGACAATCGCGCAAAGCTGCCGCGGAACGGCGAGCGGCAGCGGAAGGATTATTGAGCTCGTGAGCGAGGCCAGCGGAGAGTTTGCCAAGTGCGGCGAGTTTCTCGTGCTGTTGTTCAGCGCGGGTGACGCTGCGAACGCGGTCGGCAAGCAAACCGACGAGGCGGCGGACGAGTTCCGGCAATCTTTTAAAGAGTTCCGGGAATTGGGTGACGGGAAAGCCGAGGTAATGCGAGGGAAGCACAGCACGGCCAGTGACACCGACGACCTTTGTGCGGGAGAAAGGAAGCATGCCGGTGACTTCGCCGGCTTGTACCACAAAGACCGGACCATCTGCGCTTCCGTGCTCGCTGCGGGCCCGCATCTCGCCTTCTAGCATAACCATCATGTAGTCAGGTGCCTCGCCTTCGCGAACGATGATGTCACCAGGAGCGGCGCGGCGTTCCTCACATCGGGAAATAAACCAAGCGAGATCTTCGTCGGGCAGGTCTTCGAAGACGTGAACCTTTCGCAGCTTCGCGACGAGTTCTTCGGCGGACGATGGCGCGGGTGTCTCGGTCATGCGCGTCCTATTCTCCTGATGGCGAGGCTCATTGTACCTTGGCCAGATATTGATGCATAAATTGGACGACGACGGCGCCCTCGCCGACACCGGAAGCAACGCGTTTTACGGAACCGTGGCGGACGTCGCCGACGACGAAGATGCCTGGGACGTTGGTTTCGAGCAAGCCGGGGTCGCGGTCGAGAGTCCAGGAAGCAGGGCGCTTGCCATCGCGAAAGAGATCCGGGCCGGAGAGGATGAATCCGCGCTCGTCGCGTTCGATGAGATTGCCTAGCCATTCGGTGCGGGGCTGCGCGCCGATGAAGATGAAGAGACTCGAAGCGGGGAGCTGCTTGCGCGTTCCGCTGGGTTCGCATTGCACGGTGATGCCGGTGAGGCGCGTGTCGCCCTGGACTTCGATGACGCTGGTTTGTGCCCAGACTTCGATGTTGGGAGTTTTTACAATTTGCTCGATGAGGTAGTGGGACATGGTGCTGGCGAGCGACGTGCCGCGAACGAGCATGACGACTTTGTTCGCGTATTTGGAAAAGTGCATGGCGGCCTGGCCTGCGGAATTCGCGCCGCCGATAATGTAAACGGTTTCACCGCGACAGGCGATGGCTTCGGAGGTGCCGCCGCCGTAGTAGACGCCGGCGCCCTGGAGTCGGTCGATGCCGGGGACATCAAGGCTGCGCCACTGAACGCCCATCGCCAGCAGCAACGCGTTGCAGGAAATCTCTGCACCATCGGCGAGCTTGACGAAGCGATAGGGGCCGTCGATGCGGAGGCCGACGACATCCTGGGGCGAGAGAATTTCGACGCCGAAGCGGCGAGCTTGCGCAACGGCGCGGAAGGCCAAGTCAGCGCCTGATAGGCCGGACGGAAAGCCGAGATAGTTTTCGATGCGGGAACTCAGCCCGGCCTGGCCTCCTGGAGCTTCGCGCTCGATCATGACGGTGCGGAGGCCTTCGGAAGCGCCGTAGACGGCAGCGGCGAGGCCTGCAGGGCCACCGCCGACAATGGCGAGATCGTAGAAATTGGTGAGAGCGTGGGTGCGGAGACCAACCTTGTCGGCAACCGTGGGAAGAGGCGGCTCGGCCAGCCTGGTGCCATCGGGGAATAAGACAAGAGGGAGCGTTTCCGCCTCGGGGCCGAGGGAGGCTATGAGGCTGCGAACTTCCGGGTCAGTTTGGGCCAGCTCGACGTCGATCCATTGATAAGGAACCTGATTGCGCGCGAGAAAATCGCGAAGCTCGTAGGAACGGTTGGACCAGCGGGTACCGAGAACGCGGATGCCCTCGTAGAGCGGGCGGAAGGTGGAATTCCAGTCCGTGAGCAGATCATCGATGGCGGGAAAGAGTTTTTCTTCCGGCGGATCCCAGGGTTTCATCAGGTAATAGTGGATGCGCGCTTCGTTGATGGCGTCGATGGCGGCGGTCGTGTCGGCGTAGGCAGTCAGAAGCGCACGTTTGGCTTGGGGATGGATTTCCATGGCTTCGGAGAGAAAGCCGACGCCATTCATCTGGGGCATGCGCTGGTCGGCGAGGAGCAGCGCTACTGGATTGTTGCGGGCTTTCAGCTCACGAAGGGTGGAAAGGGCCGCGCCGCCGGAGCTGGCGCGCATGACACGATAGCGGTCGGAATAGTGGCTGCGAAGGTCGCGCTCGATGGCGCGCAGGACTTCCGGGTCGTCATCAACGGTAAATAAAACTGGTTTCGGCATACCCCTCAGATGATTTGAAGCGGGGATTCGTTGCAACTTTCGCGCCAGGCTCAAAGCGGCGGCTGCATCTGGCTGCCCAGTCACGCTACAATCTTCGAGGCGAGTATGTCCAGTCCGCTCAATGCCGCGATCGCAGGACTCTGTTCCGCAGAGGCATCCGTACGCGAGTCTGCCGCCGCGGAGATTTTTGCAGCTGGGCGAGCGTCTGCCGAACACGCGGCAAAGTCCTGGTTGAGCGACCCGGAATTATCAACATTGCTGCTCGGGCCGAAACCGGAAGCGACGGTCGGGCTGGCGGTGCAGAGGGAGACGTTTTCGAAGATTCGCGCGGCTCATAGCGTGTCGCGTTTGGCCGAGGTGCCTTCAGAGCAAGATGCGGAAGAGTTTGAGTTGCACTTTTCGAATGGAGTTTCACTGGACATTTTGACTTCTCGGGCGCCTGGCGGTGAAGGGGCCATTGCGCGGTATTTGGGGAAATTTGGCGAGGGTGTGCAGCAGGTGGAGTTTCGATGCTCCAATGTGGACCGGGCAACGGAGATATTGAAAGAGAAATTTGGAGTTGGGGCGGTTTACGCGGAGTCGAGACCCGGAGCGGACGGAACGCGCGTGAATTTTTTTCTTATGCCCGTTCCGGGCGGCGGCAAAGTGCTTGTCGAGCTCTACGAACCTGCGAGCAAGCGCCCATAGTCAGCAACAAAACTAGAATCAATTCAGCCGGATTTTATGATCGTGCTCCAGGCGCGGAGGACTTCGCCGACGGTCCAGGCTTGGGCGATGCACCCGCGAGGGGTATGTGGCGGATCGCCATCGAAGATTTCGGCCAGTGTGCCAAGGCCGTATGCGTTGATGTGTGACCCGAGCGGCTCAAGATAGCGGAGGGCTGCCGAGCGAGCAGCGTACACGCGAAAATGGGCGAGCGCGAACGGACCTAGCAGCCAGCCCCAGACAGTTCCCTGGTGATACGCGGCATCGCGCGATTTCTGATCGCCGCCGTAATGTCCTTGATAGTTGGGTTCGCCGGGCGCCAGGCTGCGGAGACCGTGCGACGTGAGCAGGTGCTCGGCGCAGTTATCGACTACAGATTTTTGTTGTTCCTTGCGCAGCGGGCTTACGGGCAGGGAGACGGCCAGAATTTGATTGGGGCGGAAGGCGGCATCCTTCCCGCCGTTCATTGCAGCGCCGGGAACATCGATCACGTCGAAGCAGCGGTCTCGTTCTGCATTCCAAAACTTTTGGAAGCTGTTTTTAGCTTGCGCCGAGAGGCGCTCGTACATCTCTGCAGGTTGGTTCAGTTGGCGCGCGAGTTCCTGCATCGTTTCCAGCGCGTTGATCCACAGAGCGTTAATTTCGACGGGCTTGCCGGTGCGAGGCGTTACGACCCAATCGCCGATCTTGGCGTCCATCCATGTTAATTGAATGCCCGGGCCGCCCGCGTAGAGCAGGCCGTCGGTGGAATCGACGTGAATGTTGTAGCGTGTGCCCACGACATGGGCGTCAATCATGCTTACGAGAACGGGATACAACTTCTGAAGCGTCGATGCGTCTTGCGTTGCAGCGAGATACTGGCGCACCGCTTCGAAATACCAGAGCGCGGCATCCACGGTGTTGTATTCCGGCTTGCCGCCTGCGTCGGGGAAATTATTGGGGAGCATGCCCGCGTCCACGTAGCGGGCGAAAGCCAGGAGAATCTGCCGTGCCGCATCGGAGCGGCCTGTGGTGAGCGCGAGACCGGGCAGGGCGACCATGGTGTCGCGCCCCCAATCGCCGAACCAGTGGTAGCCGGCGATGATGCTGCGGCCATCCGGCTCTTCCGGAAGACTGCGCTTGACGATGAATTGATCGGCGGCAAGAACGAGTTGACGCAGCCATCCAGGACCGTTGCGCGCTAGTTCCCCGTTTTGTGCCTGCCAAGCTTCGAGTAGGGACGCTTCGTGAGTTACGCGTTGGGCGATTGAGGCTTCGCCATCGAGCATCGCTGTGGCTTCTGTGGTTGCGACAATGGTGAAGCTCTCTCCGGGATTGAGCTTGGCGTGAAAGAGCGCGGCAAAGAGATGGTCTTCGCGATCTTCGAGGCCGCGTTCTGTCTCCATGGGAAGAAAACAATCGCGGTACCACTCGTGATGCGGCTCGCAAGAAGCCTGGGCGCTTTTGAGAAAGAACCGCGTGGCACCGTCGAATGGCAGAATCATCACGCCGTGTTCGACTGGAGCGATTTTCATCTGCCAGTCGCCCGCGTGGGTTAGAGAATGAAAATCGCGGTAGTTGACGAGAGCTTTCAGATCGATCTCAAAAGGACTGCTTGCGCGCGCTAAGGCGTAGTGGATGAATGTGGTGTTCTCGCCTCGAACCATCCAGACGCGTTTTTCGAGTAAGGCATCACCGAGTGCGTAAGTCCAGACGGGAGTGGCACCTTCGAGGCGGAAACTTTCGAGGTAGAGAAAACCCTGCGGATCGACGGCACCGCTGGCCCAGCGATGGGTTGCGAGCACGTACGTGCTGCCGAGATAGCGAACGGTTTCTCCGAGGAGAGCGACGAGGTGAGTGCGGCCGAGCGGGGGCTGAAGGGCGGCGATGAGCAGACCGTGATAGCGGCGCGTCAGGCCACCGCTGACCGTTCCGGAGGCAAAACCGCCGATGCCGTTGGTGACCAGCCACTCGCGGGACTCGGCAGGGGGGAGATTGCCGCAGATTTCGCGTCCGAACTGAACTGGCATAGGGATCTTAGAGTTTTGAAGCGCCACGGCTCTCCTTTTTTGGCCGGTGTGTTCGTCGCGAGCTGCCATTCAGTGCCTGCCGGGCTTGAGCCATTTTGTCATCAAGAAACGCGCGTGAGCGTCGTAGCCTGCGCGGCGATAAAGCTTTGCGGCCGGGTCATTGCCTTCATCGACCTCGAGATGAATGGCGTTTACTCCCAGATCGCGGGCGCGTTCTTGCACAAATTGCATGGCGCGACGGCCGATTCCCCGTCGCCGAAATTGTGGCTCGACGTAAAGCTCATCGATAAAGGAATCCCGCCCGTGATACTCGAAACTGTAGCCGAAGGTCAGAACAATGTAGCCGACGGGAGTTTCTTCTTCAAAGAAAACCCAAGCCCGGCCCAGGTCCGGACTTGCCAGGAATTTGCGCAGCACGTCGCGGACAACCGGTTCATCGAAAAAATAGGCGCCCGGTTCCTGTTCCGCCAGACTCCGCATCATGCGAAGCAGCGCCTGCTCGTCCTCCTGGACCGCCGGACGAAAAATGACGCCCGGCACATTACTCTCCGCTCTGTTCAATCAATTTGGCGACGAGGCCGGTCCAGCCGGTCTGGTGGCTTGCGCCGATGCCGGCGCCGTTATCGCCATGAAAGCATTCGTAGAAGAGGAGCAAATCTTTCCAGTGAGGATCGCTTTGGAAAACTTCCGCGCCGCCGGCGACGGGGCGACGACCGTCCTTGCCGCGCACGAAAATATGAACGAGGCGGCGGGAAATCTCGGCAGCAACTTCCCAGAGGTCCGATTCGCGCCCGGAGCGGGACGGAAATTCGACTTTGAAGTCCTCGCCGTAATAGTGGTGATACTTCTGCAAGGATTCGACGAGGAGATAGTTCATGGGAAACCAGATGGGTCCACGCCAGTTGGAATTGCCGCCAAAAAGGCCGCTGGTGGATTCGGCGGGGTCGTAGTCGACACGGCTGATGTGGTCATTGACCTGCACTTCGTAAGGGTGATCGAGGTGATATCGGGAAAGAGAGCGGATGCCGTAGGAGGAAAGGAACTCGGTTGGGTCAAGCATGCGGCTGAGAATGCGCTTCAATTGTCTCCTGTTGGCGAGCGAAAGGAGGCGGCGGATGCCGCGGGCGGAACGCTGCGTCATCTCAATGTGCTCCGGGACATCGGTGTGATTGTCAATAAACCATTGCATACGGCGCTTAAAGCCTGGCAGGCGGTCGACGATTTCCGGCTCGAGAGTTTCCACGGCGAAGAGCGGGATGAGACCGACCATGGAGCGAATCTTCAGGAAATGGTCATCGCCGCTCGGGAGATGCAAGACATCGTAGTAAAAGCCATCCTCATTGTCCCAAAGAGAGATGCCTTCGGTGCCCATGTCGTTCATTGCGTGCGCGATGTTGACGAAATGCTCGAAGAATTTGCTGGCGACGTCTTCGTAAGCGGGATCTTCCTTGGCGAGTTCCAGTGCGATGGCCAGCATGTTGAGGCAGTACATGCCCATCCAACTGGTGCCGTCCGATTGTTCGAGATGGCCGCCGGTGGGAAGAGGCGCGGAGCGGTCGAAAACTCCGATGTTGTCGAGCCCGAGAAAACCGCCCTGGAAAATGTTCATGCCGTCGGGATCTTTGCGATTGACCCACCAGGTGAAATTGAGAAGCAGCTTGTGAAAAACCTTTTCGAGAAAGCCGCGGTCGGCCACGCCGCGAACACGCCGCTCGATTTTGTAAACGCGCCAGGCAGCCCAGGCATGGACGGGAGGATTGACGTCGCCGAACGCCCATTCGTAGGCGGGCAGTTGCCCATTCGGATGCATATACCACTCACGAAGAAGGAGGATCAGTTGCTCCTTCGCAAAATCAGGGTCCACAAGTGCAAGAGCAATACAGTGGAATCCAAGGTCCCACGCCGCATACCAGGGATACTCCCATTTGTCCGGCATGGAGATGACGTCGTCGTTGTAGAGATGGGTCCAGTCTTTGTTGCGGCCCTTCCAGCGCTCCGGGGGAGGAGGCGGTCCGGCGGGATCGCCTTCCAACCAGGTGTGGACGTCATAGTGATAGAACTGCTTGGTGAGCAGCATACCGCTGAGAGCCTGGCGCATAACATTTTTCGCATCATCAGATAATTCTGAAGTGACACGCGAGGCGTAGAATTCGTCGGCATCCTTCTGGCGGAGTGCGAACAAGTTGTCGAAGCCGGCTCCAAAATCATTTGAGGCAGGCGAGCCCTCGGGGCGCTCAGCATGTCCGGGAGAGGTGATGGTGCCGACAATCCCCAAACTTCGCTCCATGAATGCCAGCGGCTCCATGTCGGTCAGACGGAGTTTGAGTGTTTGACTCTGGCCGGGACCAATGTCGAGAAGATAATGCGCGGCCATTTTCGTTCCAGCTTGCTGCGGGTTCACTGCCGACTTATTTCCACGAATCAGGTATTCGTGGAAAGCGTCTTTGACGTAGGGCGTGCGATTCTTGGTATTGAAGAGGCGGGCAAAGTTCGTTTCGTTTTGTGTGAACAGCAGATCGGGCTGGCCGGCGCAAAGAAGCCAGCGTTTTCCGTACCGCCAATGTTCGAGTTCGGCGCAAACGCTTCCGGGAACGCTTGTGGCTCGCTGTACGCTGGGCCTGCGCAAATCTCTGCCCCAAGACCAGGTGTTGCGAAACCACAAAGAAGGGAGAAGGTGCAACGTGGCTGATTCGGGGCCGCGATTCACGGCGGTGATTCTGATGAGAATGTCTTCGACGTCCGCTTTGGCATATTCGATGAAGACATCGAAATAACGGTCGCCGACAAACACGCCGGTGTCGAGAAGCTCGAATTCGGGGTCCAGGCGGGTGCGCCGGCGGTTTTCTTCCACCAGGCGGGCATAGGGATATTCCGCCTGCGGATACTTGTACAGCATGCGCATGTAGGTGTGTGTGGGGGTGCAGTCTTGATAGAAATAGTACTCCTTCACATCCTCACCATGATTGCCTTCGTTTCCGGTAAGGCCAAACAATCTTTCTTTTAAGATGGGGTCGCGGCCATTCCACAGCGCAAGGCCGAAACAGATAAGCTGGTGGCGGTCGGAGATGCCGCCGATGCCGTCTTCACCCCAACGGTAGGTGCGCGACCGTGCATGATCGTGCGGAAAAGATTCCCACGCCGTGCCGCCGGGACTGTAGTCCTCGCGCACCGTGCCCCACTGGCGCTCGGATAGATACGGTCCCCAGCGCTTCCAGTATTTCTTACGAGTGCGCTCTTCCTCGAGCCGCTGGTCTTCCTTGGATTGCAGTCTGGCCATGGTATGGAACCCCTCAGTAGGCACACTCAAATGATGGTTTATAGTCGCATCTTTTGCGAATGGCAGAGGCGACGCGTGTGGCATGGGTGCTCGGTCCGGCACGGTTCAACGAACGGGCCAATGCCCGTAAATGAGATGCTCTAGTCTTAAGATTGTCGCAAATAATCTTTTTACAGGACCCAGGCGTAACGGCGCTCGCGACCAGGAGACCGCTACCTGCTCAAACGCGGCTCGTGCTAGGCTCACGGCCGACAGAGCGGAAGGCGGCTCGCGAGGCAATCATGGATGAAGAAAACCCTTTCCCCAAATTCGAACAAGATTTATCTCCGAAAAAATCGGAGGCGGCGGGTGGCGAGACCACGCTCGACCCAACTGCACTCGGCGCGGCGACGGCAAATATTAGCGGCCATGAGTCGATCGGGCCTTACAAGTTGTTCAAAATATTAGGAGAAGGCGGGATGGGTCAAGTGTGGCTTGCCGATCAGACCGCCCCGGTGAAGCGGCGCGTGGCTCTGAAGCTGATCAAGGGCGCGTTATATGACAGCGCGGTGATACAACGATTCGAATCGGAGCGGCAGTCGCTGGCGGTGATGAATCATCCCGCCATCGCGAAGGTGTTTGACGCGGGATCGACTGCCGACGGGCAGCCTTACTTCGTGATGGAGTATGTCGACGGTCTGCCGATCACACGTTATTGCGATAACAGGAAATTGAAAATTCGTGAGCGGCTTGAGCTCTTCATCAAGGTATGCGAAGGTGTGCAGCACGCGCACCAGAAAGCCATCATTCACTGCGACTTAAAGCCGTCAAACATCTTGGTCGTGGAAGTGGATGGGAAGCCGGTGCCGCGAATCATTGATTTCGGCATCGCGAAGGCCAATTCGTCCCAAGCAAACGTCGAGCAGACAATGTTGACGCAAGCAGGAGCGCTGGTAGGGACGCCGGGATTCATGAGCCCGGAGCAGACTGACCCGAGAGTGCAGGACGTGGACACGCGCACGGACGTGTATTCGCTGGGCGTGATTCTTTATGTGCTGCTGACGGGAACGCTGCCTTTCGATCTGGAAGAATGGAAAAAGAAGCCGTTGGATGAAGTCCTGCGGAAACTGAGAGAAGAGGATCCGCAAACTCCAAGCACAAAGCTGCGGGTGGAAAAGGAGACCGCGACAGAGAGCGCATTGAAGCGCGCGACGGAACCAAGGCAGTTGGTGAACATGCTGCGGGGTGATCTCGACTGGATCACGATGAAGGCGATCGAGAAAGATCGCGCGCGGCGCTATGGGACACCCTCGGAGCTCGCTGCTGATATCGAGCGGTATCTGCAAAACAAGCCGGTTCTGGCACGGCCAGCGAGCGTAAGGTATCGGCTCAAGAAGTACGTCCAGCGCCATCGATTAGCCGTCGCCGCAGCTTTTGCGGTGGGGGCGCTGCTGGTGGCTTTCGCCATCAACCAGTCCGTGCAGCTGCGCCGCATCACGCGAGAGCGCGATCGTGCGAATCGGATTACGGACTTTATGACAAACATGTTCAAGGTATCGGACCCAAGCGTGGCGCGAGGCAATGCGGTCACCGCACGAGAGATTTTGGACAAAGCGTCGAAAAATATCGGCGCGGGGCTTGAGAAAGATCCCGAGCTTCAGGCCCAGATGATGCAGGTGATGGGAACTGTGTACGATAACCTCGGGTTGTATCCGCAAGCAGAGTCGTTGGCCGCCCGCGCTTTCGAGTCTCTCCGCAATGTTCTGGGACCCAAGCATCCGAACACACTTGCGGCCGAGCAACGTCTAGGCTGGGAACTATTTCGCGAGCAACGGTACAGCGATGCGGAGAGACTGTTGCGGCAACTGGTCGACGAGAGTCGACGGGTGCTCGGCCCGACGAATCAGACGACGCTGGTGGGCATGGAAGCGCTAGGTGTAACTCTGAATGAAGAAGGCCGCTACCCGGAGGCGGAGAAGTTAGAGCGCGAAGCTATGGACCTCGAGGGACGAGCTTTTGGCCCGGAGCATACCTTTACGGTTGAGGCGATGGATAATCTGGCCCACATTCTTGAAAACGAAGGTCAGTTTGCCGAAGCGGAGAAGCTATACCGGCATACTCTGGAAATCCACCGGCGTGTTCTCGGGCCGGACCATCCGATAACGCTTATCACCGTGCACAACCTATGCCGCGCTTTGACGGACGAAGAGCATCAAGCTGAAGCGGAAAAAATGTGCCGAGAGGCGGTCGACATCGGCCGGCGCGTCCTCGGACAAGATCATCCGGATATGGCGCTCTACATGAACGACCTGGCCAACATTTTGTCGGACCAACATCACTACGAGGAAGCGGAGAAGTTGAATCAGGAGGCGCTTGAGATTCGTCGCCACGTGTTCGGGCCGGATCACCCGATTACTGCTAGCTCCGTCTACAATCTTGCTTGCCTCGCCGCGCTGATGGGGCGGCGGGATGAGGCACTAACCTTATTGACCCAAGCCGTCGATCATGGGCTAGGCCCCCACCTTGATTTGGGAATCGCTAAGGACACCGATCTCAAATCTCTGCATGGCGACCCGCGTTTCGAGGCCGTAGTCAAACATGCGAACGAGCGGGCCGCGACGGCTCAGAAATCAAACTGAATACCGGCCGGGTAGCGTCCAATTCCCTCCGAGGCGCAAAACGCATGAAGCCGGGTATTTGTTGTACTCTGAGAGCACTCCCGGAGCATCCATTTCTAGAGCGAGAATACGAGGAGCCAGCACGTATGGTCGAGTCCCAACCAATGATTCGGAACCAATGGCATGGACGGCTCGCGCGAATACTGTTTGGGATGGCCGCATTGCTGTGCCTTTCCTTTTTGCCACACAGAGTCCAAGCTCAAGGACGTTCGACGGAAGAATTGCGGCGCATGAATGAATCCTTGGATGCGCTGATTCGCAAAGTGTCCCCGAGCGTGGTGCAAATTCTGGTGTCGGGCTATGGCCAGATTGAAGAAACCGAGCACGGGAACACGGGTGTAGTCATTGGTCGCCAGCGGGCGATTGGTTCGGGATTCGTCATCGATTCAAGCGGTTACATTATTACCAACGCGCATGTGGTAAAGGGGGCGCAGAGAGTGCAAGTGGTGCTGTCGAGCGCCAATTCGGACGATTCCGCAGAAGGGTTGCTTTCGGCGAAGACGAGTCTGGTCCCGGCACGGATCATTGGCGTCGCCACCGAAATCGATCTAGCGCTGCTCAAGGTGGACGTAGCGGGACTCAGCGCCCTAAAGTTGGCAAGTTACCGCAACCTTCACCAAGGGGAGTCCGTGTTTGCTTTCGGAAGCCCCGAAGGGCTTCGCAACACCGTGACCCACGGAATCATTTCCGCCGTCGCTCGACAGACCGATCCTGACTCGGCGATGGTTTATATCCAGACAGACGCGCCGATCAATCCAGGCAACTCCGGCGGGCCGCTGGTGAATGTCGAAGGCGAAGTCGTCGGCGTGGATACCTTCATATTGTCGCAGTCTGGCGGAAACGAAGGGCTCGGTTTCGCAATACCCAGCGGCGTTGTGAACATCACGTACCAGCAGTTGCGCAAATTCGGCCACCTGCACCGGCCGGAAATCGGGATCAGCGTGCAGACCATTACGCAGCCACTGGCGGACGGGCTAAAGCTTCCACGCAACTTCGGAATTGTGATCTCGGACGTCTTGCCGGGCGGACCTTCGGAAGCCGCTGGACTGCGCATCGGAGACACCTTGCTCGCTATCGACGGCAAACCGGCGGGCAGCGTCCCCTATGTGGCGTTTCATCTCATGTCGCGCGAGAGCGGAGACAAAGTTCACCTGGACGTGCTGCGGGGCAATTTGCGGCTAGGATTCGACGTGGCGCTGATGGACCCGCCCAAAGACATGGACCACGTTACGGCGCTGGCTGACCCGGAGAAAAATCTGGTTCCGGCGCTGGGCATTCTTGCTCTGGAAATCGACAAGAGAATCGCGGCAATGGTACCGGAACTGCGCGATCCCTTCGGCATCATCGTGGCCGCGCGAGCGGTGGGAGCCACGTCAGAAGTGCCGCTGGCGACAGGCGACGTCATTCGCACGCTGAACGGCGAGCCGATGACCACGCTGGATCGTTTGCGAAATGCCCTGAAAAGGCTTCCGCCGGGCGCGGCGGTGGCATTGCAAATTCAGCGCGATCAGAAGCTGATGTACGTGGCGTTCACCCTCGATTAAACGAGGCGCGCCGGGCGAAGCAGTTCTAAGAATTAGAGGGTTGGGCGAAGCCCAGTTGTCTGTGTAGTTCGGACACAATCTCCTCTGGAGTACGCGCAGCGTCCACAATGATTGCCTCCGCGGGCTCTTCCAGGGTGGTGAATTGGCTGGCGAGCAAATCCTGTTTGGCAAAATGTCCCTTTCTCGCGAGCACTCTCTGTGAGAACAGCTCGTAGCTTCCCTTCAAATAAACAAACTTCACTTCAGGGCTGGCCCGCAACTCATCGCGATAGCTCTGTTTCAGTGCCGAGCAGGCCAGCACGACATTTCTCTTTTCGGCGGCCCACTCGACGATCTTGTCGTGCAGCGCCTTCAACCACGGCGCGCGGTCTGCATCGGTCAGCGGAATGCCGTGCTTCATTTTCTCGACATTCGCCGGGGGATGAAACTCGTCGGCATCTACGAACTCCCATGCCAGGCGATTCGCAAGCAAGGTGCCGATGGTGGTTTTGCCGGAGCCGGTCGTGCCCATGACGATCACGATCATGGCTGCCTCATACGTCGGAATATGCGGTCATTGGCGCATGAAAGATTGGCTGGGAGACCTGGACTCGAACCAGGATAGCCAGATCCAGAGTCTGGAGTCCTACCAATTGGACGATCTCCCAGCCGTTGGGAGGAAAAAAACGAACCGCAGCAGGTCCCCGAGGATCGGGGCAGCCACGATTCTCCTTATCTAATTTAATCGGGATTCGAGGGGGCGTCAACCGCGTGGCGAGGTCGCTGGCGCAGAATCCGCCGGTTCCGAAGCTGTTAGAGGCACCATTTGACCTTTGTGCATGGTGAATTCCCGGCCGCCCCAGGTGATGCGATTAGAGGCGAAACTGGCGAGCCAGACGATCGAGTAAAGGGCGTCCCGTAACGGGACAAGCCAGAGTTTCTTGCGGAGCACGTCGTCGCCGACTCCCCAGACACCGACAGTCCACGCCATGACGTGCCGCAACACAAGATAGGCGAGCAAGTAGGCCGCGGCGATCCACCTTGTGGGCGCCACCACGGCCGCCAATACAGCCCAGGGGAGGCCGAGCGTGAAGATTAACCCAAAGTAAGACAGCGGGCGGCATAGGCGCACGGTGCGCGCCCAACGAAGCTGATGGTCCCAGAAACTCCTGGCGGTTTGCGCGGGATACACGGTCCAAACGGCCTCACGCGAAAGAAGAACGCGCCCGCCGGCCTTGGCGATGCGCAGACCCAGTTCGTAGTCGTCCGCGAGCATTCCAGCAATGGTTGCAAAGCCGCCGATTTTGGAGAGCCAGCGTTTTGTGGTGACAATCGAAGCGCCGAGAGCAAAATTTATGCCTTCGGTCAACTCCGCCATTAGCACGCCAGCAAAATAATCGCTCGATGCGCCGATAGCTTCGAGCTCCGCCCCAAGATTCTTCTGCGCAATTCCGCGGTAAAAAGACGTGACCGCGCCGGTTCTCTCGTCTACAAACGGAGCGACGACTTCGCGCAAATAATTTGGGCCGACGCGCACGTCGCCGTCCGTAAGCACGAGGATTTCGTGCTCCGCTTCGCGGGAGAGTCGCGCAAGCTTGTTGACCTTGCGATTGGCGCCGAGACTCTCCGCGCCGATAAACAAGCGAATCTTGCGGTCCGGAAATTCGGCGATCAGACGATGGATGAGGGGAACCGCTGGGTCTGCGGCGTCATTCACAGCAAAGAGAATCTCATAGTCGGGAAAACCCTGACGGCAAAAGCTCGCATAATTTTCGTAGGTGGCAAAATCCACTCCCCGTACTGCCTTCAGAAGACTAACGGGTGGCGTGTAGCTTCTCACCTTGTGCTTGCGCTCTCGGTGGAAGAAACGCCATGCGGCAAAGGTTGCGGCGATGTAATACACAAGAGGTGCCGCCGCCAAAAGAAGCACCGCATCGCGCCATCCTGAATGAAAGTTCGTCACGCTGAGATTCTCTTCCCGCCTGTTAAGGGTTCCTGGATTGTTCCGTTGAGCGCTGCTTAAGTAGCTTGCCACAAAGCGGATGCGTGTGGTGCTTCCCCGCAAGGAAATGGCGCAGGATTCGCACTCTGGCACAGAGGCAGTGATTCTTCGACTACCTATCACCCAGTTCGGTAAGCAACACAGAAGCGGAAGAGGTTGTGACGCCGGCGGCCCGCGGACCTCTAATGCGTGCTGCCGCTGCCTACTTCGGGAATCAGCAAGCCCTTCCTGACACGATACACAGAGCCCCGCCACACGATCTTGTTGGAGAAAAACCCGCCAACCCAAACCAAAAAGCTAATTGCGTCGTGCAAGGGAACCAGAAACAACTTTCTTCCTATCTGAGAGTCGCCGAGGCCCCAGACGGCTGTTGTCCAGACTACTCCGAGGCGCAAACCCAAGTAGGCCAATGCGTAAGCAATGGCGATGCTGTTCCATCCCGCAGCCATTGCCACAGCTCCGGCGAAAACTGTCCACGGCAGCCCATGTGTGAGTAGCATGCTTACATATGCCACGGGACGGACGTTCCGAAGGCCGATCGACCATCGCAGTTCGTGCTTCAGGAATTCACCAAAGCCTTCGTCAGGAAGGACCATAGCAACTGGCTTTCGCATCAGCTCGACCCGGTATCCTAGTTCCGAGATGCGGTTGCCCAGCTCAAAGTCGTCCGAGTGATGATTCACCATGGACTCGAACCCGCCGATCTCGGAAACAACCTTCTTCGTGGTGGCCATCGTCCAGCCGAACGCAAACCGCATCTTGCCTTCCAACTTGCGTGCGACTAAAGCGCCCGGGGCCGAATCGGTGTACATCCCCAGGTCGTCCAACGCGGATGCAAGGCCCCTTCCGGAGATGCCACGGTAGAGTCCGGTCACCACGCCCACTCGCGGATCGGAGAAAGGCGCAACTGCATTGCGGAGATAGTCCGCTTCCACGCGCACGTCGCTGTCGCTCACAACAATATGCTCGTGTTTGGCTTCCTGAACCAGTTGGCACAGATTGTTGACTTTGTTGTTGGCACCCAGGTTCGCCACGGCGGTAAGGAGCCGAATGGAGCAAAGCGGAAAGGCCTTCTGGAGTTTCTGGATGACCGGTATCACCGGGTCGTCCCGGTCGGTGACGGCGAAGACTACTTCGTATTCCGGGTAGTCCAAAGAACAAAAGGTGGCGAAATTCTCGTAGGCTTCCCGGTCCAAGTTGCGCACGGGTTTGATAATACTCACCGGAGGAGTGAAGGAAGAAGTGGCCTGCGGCATCCTGCGAAGCCCGCGGAAATAGTCGAGGACGCAGTAAAACGACAAGAGATAGTAGGCCAAGGGAGCAAGAGCCAGCATCAAAATGGAGATAAGAACAGGGGATAACACGGACTGCCTCCTTGAGCATTCTTCTTGAACCTCAGCGCTCGAATTCAGGGACTCCTTGAAGAATCGCGGGAATTTTCGAAACTGTGCGAGGTGCGCTCCTATTCGGTGATGACGACTTGCAACTGTACGAATAATTACTGTACAGTATACTAATGTTTTTGATTATTTTTTGCAAGCGGAAGGGTGAGTTGAGAGCAGAAGGGGGTACCCCGGCCCTGGACGCTGTCAACGTTCTTGGCCTGGCAGTTCAGCGTTTGCCGAGCCAAACGAGCGTGACGCCCAGGCAAACAATGAGCACTCCAGCCCAGCGGCGCGGAGTAACACGTTCGTCGAGAAAAAACTTCCCGCCGAGCGCTCCTGCCGCATAGTTCAACGCCGTCACAGGGACGACGAAACTGACGTTTTCAATGGATAGGACTGCCAAAAGTGAGAAAAAAGCCAGCGCCATCATGGAGATGCCGATCCACATCCACGGTACTTTCATTGCGCGCAAGATGACGCGGACAACCGCCAGGGGACGAAAATCCATCACTTCTCCAACGTGTTTCATCGCGCGCGTGACACAAATCTCTCCGCCTGTTCCGCTGACGACAACGAGGAATAAAAGCAGAGCTTCACGCATGTTCAGCGAACCTCGGTAGTACGCGGGGGCGTATTCCCGACGACGAAAACGCCGAGGCAGATGACCACAATGCCCGCCCAGTGCAGGGGCGAGATCTTCTCGCCAAGATAGAAGTACCCCAAAAGCGCGACGACGAGAAGCGCGACCGACGAGGCCGGCTGTACGTAACTGAAATCCGCCCAGGAAAGAATGAGCATGTAGGCGACAAAAAATGTGAGAAGCGAAGCGACTCCGAGCCAGATATGACCCGATCTGAAAATGCTGAAAAAGATGTGAGGAAGTTGGGATGGCGCCCAGCTAGCCGCCGTGCCGACGTTTTTCATGCCCTTGCCAAGCAAGACGTTCCCGAGAGGGCCGAAGACGACCATGATCAGGATCATGCAATAAGTTTTGAAGTGAAGAGTCGTTACAGACCTTGATCGCAAAGTTCTCGTCCGTTACTGCTGGAGCCCGCAACCGGCTGCATCAGCGGAAACCCAGAAAGACAGTCATACTTGATGATACTGGATTCCATTCCAGCGCCAAAATCCGCGACCGGGATTTCAAAAACCCCCGGAGCCGCTAATCGTTCGTTGCACCGCGTCGCGCAGTGCCACCCTGGGTGCCCAGCCCGTCTCCTCGCGGATTCGCCGCGTGACATAACAACGATTCTGCATGGCGCGCCTGACTTGATGAAGAGAGGCGCCCGCGCTGGGATTCAGTGGAAGCAGCCTGAGCACAGCTTCGGCAATCGGAATGCCGCCACGCAGCGGCAAGCTGGGAAAATACACGATCCGTTTCTTCTCAAATTCGGAAAGGACCGCGTGATATTGACCCAGCGTAAGTTCGTCGTCATCCACGACGATGTATTGCCGCAGGCCTTCGTGGCGGATTTGGGAAGCCGCCTGCATGGCGTCCAGAAGGTTTTCCGTGTAGTTCAGGGGTACGCGGATGCTTGGCTTCCCGAATACCACACTTGTGCCGCCGACGCTAAAGCCCAGAAGTCCCAGCGGGAGCGGCCTTCCGGGACCGTAGATCAAACCAGGACGAACTATGGCCACTGGCAAGCCGGTTTTCTGCGAAAACGAACTGGCGAGCTCATCGGCTGCGATCTTGGACTGAGCGTAAAAATCCCGGGATTGCGGCATCGGATCGAAACCTACTTCTTCATCGATTTGTTCGCCCTCCCTCACAAGGCCATAAACCGAGATCGAGCTGAGATAGATTACTTTTCCAGCGCCTCGTTCAAGAGACGCCTTCAAGACACTTTCCGTGCCGCCCACATTCGTTTCGAAGAAATCGGATTTTCCACCCGGCGGATTGACTTTCGCGGCGATGTGGAATACGACATCCGCCTTCTCGACGGCCCGCGAAATCGCAGCGGCGTCCCGCAAGTCCCCGCGGACGACCTGAGCACCCGTTGTTTCGAGCTGATCGGCCCGCTGCGATGGCCTGGCAAGGACGCGGACACTGGCTCCTCCGGCGAGGAGCCGTTTCACCAAAGGGCCGCCGATGAAACCCGTAGCTCCAGTTACGCAAGCCTTCATCTGAAGACATTCACCTTGCAATTGTGGATTGCCAGGGGCGAGAGGCATTCCAACGATCGTGATGGACTAGAACCAGAGCCGTTAGAGTATCATCGCTCTCGCGCTGGACACAGCGCGAACAAAGCTATTCTTGGCAGCCAGAATTCGCGGGCCGGGCGATTCTGGGATGAGCTTGAATTCAGACTAGGTATGCTAAAGTTTTGGGGACGGAGCTCATTCTGAAGGAATGCGGATTTCGGCGGTTCCGTGGCTGAAACTGAGCGATGAAATCTGAGAGGCGATCGGTCCTATGTTCCCGAGCCGTCCAAGAGACCAGAGAATGTTCCTTCTTCGCTGTGCCCCAGCGCGAATCGATCAGCGTGACTTTCGAGAGGTGCTAAGATTCTAAGGGTCGCTGAGTATATCCTCCTTGCGCTTGCTGCAATCCCCTTCGTGTACTACTTGCTTGTGCTGTTTAGCACCGTTCGATTTTTCTCCGCAGGGAAGAAGCATGCCGGGGCCAATTCCGATTTCACCCCGCCCATCAGCTGCCTGAAACCCATCAAAGGGTTGGATGAAGATGCTTACGAAAATTACGCCAGCTTTTGCACGCAAGACTATCCCGAATACGAAATTGTTTTTTGCGTCGACGAAGACGACCCGGCTTTGCCTGTCCTCCAAAAGCTCGCATGCGATTTCCCGCAACGCCGCATCCGCTTGCTCTTTGGTTCCGGCCGCAAGGCGATCAACGACAAAGTGGCCCGCCTGGTGCGGCTGGTCAACGAGGCACAACACGACCTGCTGGTGATCACCGACGGTGATATTCGAGTCAAACCCGACTATTTGCGGACTGTAGCCGCGCCATTCCGCAATCCGAAGGTCGGCGCTGCTACTTGTCTCTATGTTTCAACCGAAGAACCAAAATTCATTCACAAGCTTCAGTCCATCGGGATGATTTCCGACTTTTTCCCCGGCATCATGGTCGCGTGGGCGTTGGACGGGATCAAATTCACCTTCGGCCAAACGATCGTCATGACCCGCAAAAGCAATGCGGGCTTCGGTGGCTACCAGGTGATTGAGAATCGCCCGGCGGACGATCTCCTCGCCGGCCGTTTGGTAGCCGAGCAGGGACTGAAAGTGGAGCTGCTGCCCTATGTCGTGCAAACCGTCGCTGATTTTCAGTCCCTTCGCGATCTGCTCTACAAACGGGTGCGCTGGATGACGGTTATGCGGCTGATGCGCCCCTGGGGCCATTTCGGCCTGATTTTCACTTGGGGTTTGCCCTGGTCGCTCCTGGCCATTGCCGTGCATCCTTCCGTCGGAATTGCCGGGGCCTATTTCGCCACGTATTTGGTGCTGCGTGTCGCCCTGACCTGGCTGATGGGTATCTGGGGAATGAAACAGAAAGGCATTTGGCAAAAGATGCTGCTGATCCCCCTGTGGGACCTCGTGGCTTTTTTTATCTGGCTCGCCAGTTTTGCGCGAAAGACCATCCGCTGGCGCGGCGTGGATTATTCCATTAAGAAAGGAATGCTCGTGCGGGCTGACGCTGCCGGCGCACAGAGCGCGTCATCTTGAAGAAACCCAGCAGGGCTTCGTCGCAAAGACGAAGAAAACTATGAGCGCAAGAGTCGCCGTCGCCGGTGCTGGAATCTACGGCTCCACGATTGCCATCCGGTTGAAGGAACAGGGCCATGACGTGCGCCTCTTCGATCCTCTCGGGATTCTCTGCGCCGCTTCCGGCATCAATCAATACCGCATCCATTCGGGCTATCATTATCCGCGCAGCCCGGAAACAATCACAGAAACGCTGGACGCGCGCGCGGAATTCCAGGAAATGTTCGCCCCTGCCATCGTTCGCAATAGCCGCCACTACTACGCAATTCCCCGGGAAGGATCTGCAACGTCCCCGGATCTCTTTGAAAAGGTCATGTCGCGGTATTCCGTGAGTTTCCGACCGTACCACCCCGACTGGATGGACTTCAGTTTCATCGACAAATGTTATGAGGCCGATGAACAGATTTATGATCCCGGCGTTTTGCGGGATCTGATTGCATCGCGCGTCGCCACCCTCGGCATACCTTTCGAGCAGCGCGGTCTGCGCAAGGAGATGCGTCCCGACTTTGATTTCGTGGTGTGGGCCACCTACGGCCTGGGTCCAAGCCGGGGCATCTTCAAAGCCGCGAAATATCAAGTCGCGGAGAAAATTCTTATTGAGCTTCCATCCTCTCTCCGAGGCATTTCCCTGGTCGTCATCGATGGTCCCTTTACTGCGTTTGACCCGTACGGAAGTTCGTCGCGTTCGCTCTGGGGTTCAGCCAAACACACCAATCACTGGACGACCACCAGCCCCGATGAACCGTTTCCCGAGCCTTACGCCAGCCTCCTCAACAGGCCGAACTTCGAGCCGATTCCCTTCACGCGTTTCGACGCCATGCGCAAGGACTCCGCACTCGCTGTGCCCGCCTCCAAGGACGCGGTCTACCTCGGCTCTCGCTTCACCATTCGCGTCGTCGAAGACAATCCCGCGCAGGATCGCAGGACCCTCTACGTCACGGAGTCCGCGCAGGGAGAGCTCCACATTTTTTCAGGAAAAGTGGTCAGCGCCGTAAAGGCCGCTCGGCTTGTTTGCGAGAGGGTCGCAAAGAGTGGCTGAATTCCCGGCATACGCTGTCCTCGGGTCCGGCCGTTGGGCTAAGCGGATCCAAAATATCCTTTCGGGAGAGAACCGCCGCGTTATTTCCCTCGCAAACACCCGGTCGCTTTATGGGGAAAGCGATTCCAGCTTCAAGCTGCGTCTCCGCACTTCGCTAAGAATCAGTGGCGCTCATTGTGCCTGGCTGTGCGATGTTCCGGGCCCATATATTCCGTGGACGGTGGAAGCCGCGATCGCCGCCCAGCTTCACGTCATCGTTGAAAAACCTTGGCTGTATTCGCCTTCGGAGACGCAGTCTCTCGAGAAGCAAGCCCGGGCCAGCGGACGCATCGTCAGTATTCACTATGAGTATTGCCTGCTTGAAGCGGTTGAAAGATGGCGTCGTGATTTTTATCCCGGCACTGGGCTGCGCTTTGGCGGCAAGTTCACCATCCACGGGCCGGGTAATCCGGGAATCGCCGCGATCGACAATTTTGGCTCGCACTTGCTCGCGATTCGATCGTACGCGGTGCCTGAGTCACACGTTTCAGAAATCCGTTGCGGCTACAAAGAACCGAGCGAGCGCCGGGTCTGGCTCGAGGATAACCAGGGCGTTTGCGCGTCGATTGACTTTCTGAGGAATCGGGAACCAATTATTCAGCGCTTCATTTCAAAATTCGAGGCCGCCCTGACGGGGGTGCCAGTTTTATTTGACCTGGATTTCGCGCAGCGAGTCACAGAGGAACTCGCTCTTCTCCGGTGAACCCTGAGGGACTTGGCTGATTTAGCGTTTCTTCGCTTTTTCCGCGTATTCCGGCAAGTTCTCAAGACGCGCCGCCCCTAACGATGTGCGGGCGGTTTTGCCCATCTGCAGGCGCCGGTCGTTACGCGGTTCGCGCCAATTCACTTGCGGGAACATGAGTGATGCATCAGCGCGGTCGCGGTACTTGATGGCGATATTCATGAGCGAGTCGAGCAAGGAATCCGAGAGATAATGTGGCTGCAATCCCAAGTCGATCAACTTCGAGTGCTTTGCATTGTAGTAGTGGTCTTCGGCTTCTACTCGCGGATCCTGCAAGTGGTCAATCTCAACGCTCAAACCCATCTTTCTTGCCGCCGCGACCACCATCTCGGCTAGGTCGCGCACGCAAAACTGCTCGGTGAACTGGTTATACACGCGGCATTCTCCGCGAGCGGCCGGATTCTCGCAGGCAATTTCAATGCAGCGCACCGTGTCGCGAATATCCAGGAAGCCTCGCGTCTGTCCTCCCTTGCCGTAAACGGTCAGCGGCTGTCCGATAGCAGCTTGGATACAGAAACGATTCAGCACCGTCCCGAAGACATCGTCGTAATCGAAACGATTGATCAGCACCTCATCCATCGCCGTTTCGTCGGTCATCGTTCCGTAAACCACGCCCTGGTTCAGATCCGTCGCTCGCAGCCCCCAAATTTTGCAGCTGAACATGATGTTGTGGCTGTCGTGCACTTTCGACAGGTGATAGAAAGATCCGGGCTGCTTCGGAAACGGCAGGATGTCTTTCCGTCCGTTGTGCTCGATGGTGATGTAGCCCTCTTCAATGTCGATGTTCGGCGTGCCGTACTCGCCCATGGTTCCGAGCTTGACCAGGTGACAGTCGGGCCGGTGCTCGCGCAGCGCAAAAAGCAAATTCAGCGTGCCTACAACGTTGTTGACTTGCGTGAAGACCGCGTGGTTGCGGTCGATCATCGAGTAAGGAGCCGAACGCTGCTCGGCGAAATGGACCACCGCGTCAGGCTCGAACGCGCGCAGCGTCGAAGAAAGAAACTCGTAGTCGCAAACGTCCCCGTAGAAAGACTCGATGGTCTTGCCGCTAACCGCCTGCCACACTCGCAAGCGCTCGGAGAGCGGCCGAATGGGAGTCAGAGTTTGCGCATTAAGCTCGTGGTCCCACAGCCGGCGGACAAAATTATCAACGATGGCGACGGAATGCCCTTGCTTCGACAAATACAACGCCGTAGCCCACCCGCAGTAGCCATCCCCCCCAAGAACAGCAATCTTCATCGTTCCTCCTTAAAATGAAATTCCCTTTGGTCAATTTGGCCGCGTGGCGCGGCGCGTGTTTCTTGCGCCAGTCTGAGCTGGATAAGTGGGCAACCTGGGAGTGCCCGACTGCATTCTCCGTCTTCTATGTCTTAGATATAGTATACGTGATTAGGGCCCGAATTCGTCCCCTTGTCCTCTGAAAATCCACTGCCAATTATCGCGTTGGTTAGATGCAGCAAACTTCTCTTTTTCTACAGGTAAATTAGAGTCAAAGCAAGCCGCGAAACGTGAAGTTGGCCAAAACGCCATCTCTGGACGCGGAATGCCACAGCCTATTCCTTGCCGCAGCATCCGTTTCACTTAAGGCAGTGAGACAGACCCAGCCAGCGGATGATTGGTGAGGATGCTCTTCCCACCGCTGGTGGCAACTACGCTGAGCCGATCACGCCCGACGAGCTCTTCCAGAGCGGGCACACCCGAATCCCACGCAATCACATAATAGCGTTCTGGCTGCAGCCAAAGCTCCTTAAACCGGGCGTCGTTAATAAACACGCTCGGCGCGCCGGGAGCATACGAACCGTACTCCAGATTGTTAAATCGCCCGTTTAGAATCATCGCCGTCCGGTCCGTATAAAAAAAGACGGAAGAATAGGCATAATACTGTCGGCCGGAGATCAGTTTTCCCACAGGCGCCCGAAGCAAAGCCTCCGCGAGTGGACGCGAAGAGAGGTAAGGATCGAAAACAACCATGGCCAGGCGAGCCGCATGGAAGAAAACCACCATCATCACTGCCGCCGAAAGAAAACCGCGTAATCCCCCGGATCGAAAAGCTCCCAGCGCGCCCACCAAAAACGCTCCGGCCGCAACCAGCAGTGGAACGCGCAGGTAAGCAAACGACTCAATCGTGAGGTCTTGCATGTGCCCGAGAGAAAGCTTGTAGGCCGCGGGATGATGGCTGAGCGCCGACGAAATATCCCCCGGAGCAGGCACATTTCGCACAAGAAAAAACAAAATCAGAGTGGCGAGAGCGGCGGCCGCCGCAACTCCGCAAAGAACATACGTCCCGCGGCGTATCCATTTCCCTTCTGCGGCCATGGCGGATCCCAGAAGTAGCGCGAGTGCCGGATAACACGGCATCGAGTAATACTCCTGTGTCGTCGAAAACGTAAAAAAGATCAGCAGAAAGCCCGTCCAACAAAGCGCCAGGAGACGCATCTTGCCTGCGCGATCCAGCGGTTTGAAAGAGAGTTTTGCAATCGCCGGAAAATACACGCTCCAAGGAAAAAGCCACAAAAGGTGGAACAGCCAAAAATAGAGCCGCGGAACAGTGTCGTAATCGCGCGGGTAGCGGAGATTCAGAAATCGCAGAAGCTGTTCGTTGATGAAGAAGAACCAAAGAAATCCATGGTATTGCCCTGGACCACTGTGCAGGCCGAAATAGAAGTGTGGCGGGTTGCGAAGCGTGGCAAGAATGTGCCACGGTGCCGCAATCAAGAAGATAATCAGCGTGCCACTGAAGGGATGAAGGCGCTTCCATGTCCTCGCAGAAAACAACTGGCGCGTCAAAAACAAATAGATAATTCCGCCAGCAAGCGGAAAAAGCACGCCGACGAGACTCTTGATCAAGAGTCCCGTGCCCAGGCTCGCCGCGAGAACGCCGGCCCAGACGCGAGGATGCGGCTCTTCCTCGTCGAGAGCGCGTAGTAGCGCCCAAAAGGCAAGCGCGACCGTAAACGTGAGCATCACGTCCGGAATCAAGATGCGCGTAAAAAGAAACAATCCGATGCATGTGGCGATGCACAAACCGGCGTAGAGTCCCGCGCGTTTGCCGAAGGCCCAGACCCCCATTGCCGCCGTCAGCCACGCGAGCGCCATCGAACACAACGCAAACGGAATGCGCGCCGCCCAATCGTGCACTCCGAAGATCTTATAAGCCAAAATCATTGGCCAGTAGTACAGGGGCGGCTTCTCGAGGTAGACGATGCCATCCAGCCGGGGCGTCACCCAATCGCCGGTCTCCAGCATCGTTCGCGCAGCCTGCGCCAGCACCGCATCCGAATCGTCCATCAGCGACGGCGGAGAAATAATGCAGCCCAGATAAATGGCTCCCGCGAAGAGCAGGACCGCTAGGTAGATATGCCTGTTTTTTCCTGTATCCAAGAAGCCGGAGCCAGAGAGGGCCCCGCCTGAATTCGCCATTTTTTCATCCATAGAAACAGAAGCAGCAAACCCCACAAGTGGTAACCGATGTTGACGCAGCGTTCCAGGTGCAGGCGCACCAGCTCCTGGACCGTGCCCGGCCGGAAAAGTGATTTGTACTCAGCGAGCCCGTGCTGCATTGTATCGAGCAAAAGCTCTCGCAAAGGCCCGCGTAGCCATTCGTGCGCCGGAATATCGAATCCGACTTTCTTGCGGTGCAGAATCTTCTCCGGAAGCCTTTTCTTCATCAATTCCTTGAGAACAATTTTCTGGCGCGAACCTTGTATCTTGAGCGAAGGTGGCAGCGTCGCGGCAAACTCCACTACGCGATGATCCAGAAACGGCGGCCGAACTTCCAACGAATGCGCCATGCTCATGCGATCTACTTTGTTCAAAATATCGTCGGGCAGAAAATATTTCTGGTCAAACCAGAGATAGGGAGACACTCCGTCGTGAGCGGCAGGTGAATCGCGCAACTCGCCCAGAACACGCTCGAGCGAATCCGGCAGCGCAACCGCCGAAAGAGCGCGCGCCTCGGCCCCGGAAAAAGTTCCGTTCCAATACACGTGCGCTCGTTCCGGAGACATCAGACTTCCCGCCAGAAAACGCTTCACCATGTATTCCCGGCTGATCTTGTCGTCCGAAACTGGCCATAGCTGGGCAACGCCAAGCCCCGCACGCAACGACCATTTCGGAAGCCGTCGCATCAGTCGCGCCAGCTGATTTGCGCGATAGGTCAGGTATCCTCCAAACAGCTCGTCCGCGCCCTCCCCGCTCAATGCCACGGTCACCTGCGTCTTGCTCATCTTCGAGAGAAACCAAACCGGCAATGCGCCCGCGTCCGAACTGGGCTCGTCGGAGTAATACGCGAACTCCTCGATCGCTTCGCGCAAACCCGCACCAGCATTCAGGTCGAATTCCTGATGATCCGTGCCGTACTGCTTCGCCGCGCTCCGGATATACTCCGTTTCATCGAAACTTCTTCCGAGAAAAGAAACAGAGAGCGTCTTGATGGGCCGCGGTGAAGCTGTCGCTGCATAGTGAAGGACCGTCGAAGAATCGATGCCCCCGCTCAACCACAGCCCAAGTGGCACGTCCGAAAGCATGTGCTCGCGAACCGAATCCTGTAGAAGCATGTCCAATTCCTCGCACGCGGCATCAATCGAGCGCTCTCGAATCGGCCCTGCGGGCAAAGTCCAGTAAGTCTCAACGCGAGTCTTTCCATCCAGCCATTCGAGCCACTGCCCCGGCGGCAGCTTCTCGATCCCCTCGATCAAAGTCCACGGACTAGGAACATAGTTGAGCGAGAGGTAACAATCGAGCCCCTCAAAGCTCAGCCGCCGTTCGAACTCCGGATGAATAAAAATGGTCTTGAGTTCCGAGCCAAAGAAAAGATCTTCTCCGCGACTTGCGATGTAAAGCGGCTTGATGCCCATGCGGTCGCGCGCCAGAACGAGCCGCCGCGACGATTTCGTCCAAAGCGCAATCGCAAACATGCCCCGCAACCGCGAAAAGCATTCGGTGTCCCACTCAACGAAAGCATGCAGGACTGTCTCTGTATCGGAATGTGAATGAAACCGGTGCCCGAGCCTCTCCAGCTCGCCGCGCAATTCGAGATGATTGTAAATTTCTCCGTTGAAGACAATCGCGGTGTCGCCATCGTCGGTAACGATGGGCTGGTCTCCGCCCTGAAGATCAATGATTTTCAGCCGTGCTGCGCCCATCGAAACCACGCTGGAACGGAACACTCCGCGCTGATCCGGCCCTCGATGACCGAGCGTGGCAGTGGCCCGCTCGATGCGCTCAGGTTCTGGCGCCCAATTCTTATGTGTAAAGCCGGCTATCCCGCACAAATTCGCGCACCTTTCGGCCGCCGGCGTAAACGACCGGCGCTCCAGCCACTACGCCCCACAACGGCTCGCCTCGTGCAACCCCGCCTTGGCAGGATACATCGCCTATCCCAAGGCAACCAGCGCCACTCCAGCGCACACGAGCAACACGCCGATCCAGCGCGCCGCGCTCACCTCTTCACCCAGAATATGTTTTGCGCCAAACGTTCCGACCACATAGCTCAAAGCCGAAGCGGGGATCACAAAACTAATTGGCTCCCACGAGAGCAGCACCAGCAGCGCGTAAAACGACAGCGCCATCAGCGGCACGCCCGCCCAGAACCATCCATTACGCATAGCCCTGCCGAGAAATCGCAAGAGCTCCTTAGGCCGCAACCGCTCCGGCTCGCCCGTCGCTTTCATGCCGCGAGTAATGGCAATCTCTCCGCCAGTGCTGCCAAATATGAGAAAGAAAAGAAACAGGGCGACGTGCATCATGCCAGCGCCTCTCGGGTCACAGCGGTTGTCCGCGGCTTCGTTTGCCCAACCAGCAGCACGCCCACGCAAATCAGTGCCACGCCAACCCACCGCCGCGGCGAAACTGCTTCGTGCAGAAATACCACCGCAAAAAAAGTAAGCAAGGCATAGCCGAACGCACCGGCCGGCATGACGTAGCTGTAGTCCGCCCAGCTCAAGACCATCATGTAGCTAAGCATGAACCCACAAAGAAAAATTATGCCGACCCAAAGCGTTCCGCTCGTCACAGTCATGCGGAATGCGTGCGCCAGCCCCGGCGCAGAAAGCTGCACCGCTCCAATTTGCAGCATGGCACGCTTCAACATGAGGTCGCCGGCGTTCGCGCAAACTACCATCGCGCACACCATGACCAGCGTCTTTACCCGCAGCCTTCCCTCAGTTGCCATTTTGTATAACGGTTTAGTCGTTCCCGGAAGCCGACGGCGTCTCCGGCACGGAAATCATGGGCTTCGTCGCGTCGCCGCCCTGCCGCACCCACTTCCAGCGTTCAGAGCGCAGCTTCAGGAAGCTCGTCGCTTCGTGATATAGCCGCTTGCGTTCGTTCGAATCCCAAAGCGCTTCGCGCACGATCCGCCACACCACGCGTGGCCGGAAGTAGTATTCATCATAGAAACGGTTTACGCCGCCCATCATCTCAGCCTTCGAAAGATGCGGATACTCGATGTGCGGCAACTGGTGGCCGCCGGAATCCGCCAATGCTTCCACCTTCAAGAAGCCTTCTTTAGCCATCGAATCATGTAACTCGGTCCCGGGCATGGCGTGCGCCAGCGAAACCTGAATCGTCTCGCAATCCAGTTCCTTGGCGAAATCAATGGTTTTGTTGATGGTCTCTTTGGTCTCGCCCGGCAATCCGATAATAAAATCCCCGTGGACCTTGATTCCCACCTTCTTGCAATTCTTCATGAACTCACGCGCCATCTCCACGGTCGCGCCCTTCTTGATATTTTTCAAAATCTGCGGATCGCCGGACTCGAATCCAACGATGAAGAGACGTGCTCCCCCGTCCGCCATTGCCTTCAACTCTTCATACTTGCTGTGGCACCGCGCCGTGCAAGACCACCTGAATTTCAGCGGCTTGAATTTCTGGCTCAGCTCGATAGCCCGGTCTTTCCGGATATTGAAAGTATCGTCGTCGAAGAAAATCTCTTTCATCTGGGGGAAGTATTCGATCGTGTTTTTCACTTCCTGGACGACGTTGTCCACCGACCTCACCCGCCACGCGTGCCCCGAAACCGTCTGCGGCCACATGCAGAAGGTGCACAACGCCGGGCAGCCCCGCGTCGTATAGAACGACACAAATGGGTGCAGCAAAAATGGCACGTTGTATTTTTCAATCGTCAAATCGCGCTTATAAGTGTCCGTCGCAAACGGCAGCGCATCCAATTCTTCGGTGTGCAGTTGAGGGCCTTGTGCGTTGTGAACTACCTTGCCTTCTTTTCGGTAGCTCACGCCCATAATCTGCTCGATGGGCTTCCCGTGCGCGTACTCCGTCACCGAATGATCGAATTCCCCGCGCGTTACAAAATCAATGTCCTCGCTCGCCATCAAAGTCTCGTCTGGCTTGATGTGCCCGTGGGGCCCGACGAACGCAATTTTCAACCCAGGATTGCTTTCCTTGATCTTCCGAATCAGCTTGACGTCGCTATGGAAACCCACAGTAGACGTGTACAACACCAGGAATTCGTAGTCCTTGCAGATTTCGATGGTTTGCTGCCAATTCACCTTATGCGGCGAAGCGTCTAGCAAGCGGCTTCCCGGAATCAATCCGGCGGGATACGACAGCCACACCGGGTACCAGTACGACTCAATCTCACGCGTCGCGGGCCACCGCGAGCTGGCTCCGCCGTCAAAATTCTCAAAGCTTGGCGGATTCAACAGCAAAGTCTTCATTACATCCGGCATTCGTCACCCTCAGTCTTTCGAATCCAACTGCATTGCTGCTTTGTATTTCCTTTTTGCCCGAACCTGGACGTCCCAACTTTGGCACGGCCGCAACTGCGGCCTCATCAAAGGACCCTTACATCTAGATAACAGTTTACCTGACTTGGTTGCATACGCTCAATTGTTTCTACGAACTGAGCTCTTTCTGCATCGAAACGCTAACTACAGCAATAAACGGATCTTCCAACGGCCGCATGCGCAAAATCGCGCCAATACACGCGCCTTTGATTCGATTCAATGATCGAACTTACGGTTGACTAATTACCGTTTAGTAATATACTTAGCCAAGTATCTGCATTTCGTATGGCCCATCCAGGAGAACTGAGGTTGGGATGCGAGGAACGCACGCTCAAGCCGCCCCTCACCCTGTCATTCTCGTTGTCGAAGACCGGGAATCCCTGCGGGAATCCATGCAACAGATTCTCGAGGACGCCGACTTTCTGGTCCTGCCCGCGGCAAACGCCGATCAGGCTCTGGAATTGGCTCATTCCTGTGCCGGCCCCATCCATCTGCTGATTACCTCGCTGCATCCCGATGGGATGCCCGGGCCGGATTTGGCGCATTGCCTGCGCAAACACTCACCGGACATGAGTGTTCTCTATAGCTGCGCCAATCCAATGGCGGCCCTGGAGATTCCAGACCCCGCCGAAGTAGTTTCGTCCATGCTGCCGAGGCCCTTTAGCAAAACCACTCTCCTTCGCCGCATCAACATACTGCTCGCCACCCGCGCGTAGCCCTGGGAGATTCCTAGCGCGCAACAAGTGATGCGCCCTGCCCGCCGAGTATCTCCGACGTCGCCGCCGAAAGCTCGTCCCAGATCCGCGGAATCCACTCGTGATGCTCCGGTTTCATCAGCACGGAGCGCAAGCACGTCATGGTTTCGCGATCTCGCCGCATCGCGCCCAGATTCGCGGACCAAAACTCTGTCGGCAATTCCGCAACGGCGAGGTGCAGATTCCGCTTAGCGGCGGCATCGAAAACGCGCCGTGAAAGTGCGGATGCTTCGCTCACACTCTTTGCTCGCGGAGCAAAAATCACAATGTCCAATTCTGGCGCGAACGCCGTCGCGAACCGTTCATCCTTCTCAAGCCGTTCGTAAAGCGCCAGCGCGGCGTGTCTTCCTCGCTCAAGCCCACGCGCGAATTCCCCGTCCCGCACCAGTGGCAATAGCTTCTGCGTCGTCCACAATGCAGCCGCAGCGGCCCCCGGCCGCGAACACTCCAGGCTAATCTCTCCCAAGTGAAGTTCTGCGGAGCTGAAATAAGTGTATGGAGAGTCGTGCTTGTAAAAACGCCCCGCTAAAGGATCGCCAAACAAAACGCAGCCGCAACCGTACGGCTGCAACCCATGCTTGTGAGGGTCGATAACGATAGAATCTGCTTCGCCAATTCGCACGAAACTACGCGTGGCTTCCTCGCCCATATTCCCCGCCAGCGCAAAATAACCGCCGTAAGCAGCATCTGCGTGAATTCGAAAACCGTGCTTCGCGCGCAAAGCGAGGATCTCCGCCAGTGGATCGACGGAACCGGTTGCGGTTGTACCCATCGTCGCAACCACGGTCCCCACATCGCCCCGCGCCACGCGCGTTGCCAGCGCGTTCATGTCCATCCGTCCGCGCGCATCACAGGCCACGCTCTCGAAGCTCAATTGCAACACCGCGCTGATGCGCTTGTGCGTATAGTGCGCCTGCTCGCTCGCCAGGATCTTCTTCCCCGGATGAACTTGCGAAGCCACCCAGAGCGCTTCCAGGTTCGCCATCGTTCCGCCGCCGCACAGGTGGCCGAGAAATTCTTTCCACCCAAACATTGCCGCGATTTCCGCCACCGCTTCCTTTTCCATCGCGGAAGTCGCGCGCCCTCCGTCAAGCGCATGATTGTTTGGATTGATCCACATGGCCAGCGCGTAAGCCAGCCGCGCCACCGGATGCGGCGGCTTGAGCATCTGCCCCGCGTAAAGCGGGTGAAAGTAAGGAAAATTGTCGTGCAACCGCTCCGCAGTGGCGCGCAGTGCCTCGCCTATCCCTGCGGCCCGGGGCGCTCTCGATTCGAACGCAGGCAACCCGCCAAAGCCCGCATCGAGCTCTTTCACGGCAGACAGAAATGCCTCTAGACTTTTCTGTTCCAGTTGCATCAATCACCGGTCACGAATCACGACCGACTACTAGCTTTTTTTCTTTACGTCATTACTTCCTTACATCATTAAGTCTTACTGCCACACCTTATCCAACTGCCCCGCCGTCCTGAGCAAATCCAGTTGCGCCTGCTGCCGCTGGAAATTCGCATCCAAATACGCCATCCATTTGTCATTCTCTTCGAGGCGCGCTCGTTCCACTTCACGCAGATTCACTTTTCCCTCGCTGAATTGCTCCTGCAGCACCGCAATATTCTGCTGCGCCAACTGCAATTCCAGCCGCGCCACTTCCTTCGCCGCGTCTCGCTCCCGCAAGCGGCGCGTTTTCTGTCGCACTTCCGCGCTCACCTGCGTCTTCTTGCTCGCCAGAGTCGCCTGGGATGTCTCCAGATTGATCTGCGCCAATCCAATGGCTTCCCTCGTCTTTGCGCTGAATATAGGCACCTGCACCTGCACGCCCGCATTTATGTTGTTTCTCTGAAACTTGTTGAAGAATTCCAGGTAATTGTTGAACTTGGCCAGCAAGCTGTACGTCCCAACCACCTCCAGCGTCGGATAATTTCCCCGCTTCTCGCCCTTCAACCGGAACTGTTTCGCCCGTACGTCGGACTCAGCTAGCAATAGCCCCGCATTATTTTGCATCGCCATCGCTACAAGATTTGCGCCTTCCTGTTCTGCTTCGCCAGGCAACTCTTCTGGCGTGACCTCGATCGCCTGCTCCTGCCCCAACCCGAGCTGCCCCTGTAAGAAAACTGCCAATTCGTCTTCGCGCCCCTCAAGCTGCAGAATTCTCTGCGTCACCTGCGCTTTCGTAAGCTGCGCCTTCGTCACTTCCACCGGCAATTCGTAACCTTCTCCCTGCCGCTCCTGCGTCACCTGCAAAATCTTCTCGGCGCTCTCCTGCTCTCCGCGCAGCAATTCCAGCGAGTGCCGCACCTTGGCCAGCTCCAGATAAGCCATCGCCGTCCGTGCGATCACGCTGTTCTTCACATCCTCCAAAACGATTCTTCTGCGAACGCGCTTGCTCCTCCAGTTCTTTCCCCTGCCCCCTGAGCGGTTCATTAAAAATCTGTTCCGTATAGGTGAAGTTGAAGACCGAAGGCGCGCGTCCTCCCGGCGTCTCCGGAATTCCATACGTGTATCCAGCTCCAGACCCGGCATACAGATTCGGTAAAAATTCCGCCTTGCTAACCTGGGAAGCGTGTGTCGCCAGGCTAGCTTGCAGTTTCGCAACTTGTATGTCCTTGCTGTTCCGCAACGCCATCTCAATGGCGCCCTTGAGCGTCAGCGCCACAAGCGCGCCCTGTTGTTCTCCCGCAGCCGTTCCCGCTGGTGTCGTCGTTCCCCTTGTCCACTCGGTGTTTGTTCCACGGCCGTCTGTCCCTGCACGTTGGCGCCAAATAGCAATAACAACGCCGCGCCGCCCGCGACCGCAATTGCTTTTCTCATTCCCCCGACTCCTTCTCTCGCTACTCGCCTCTTGCCACGCGGTCCCGCGCCTGTAGGGGCCGGGCTTGCCCCGCCCCACAACCACGCCCTACTCGTATCTCAGCGATTCAATCGGCTGCAGTTTCGCCGCCTGGTTCGCCGGCAAGTACCCAAAAAACAGCCCCGTCGAACACGAAACCACAAACGCCAGCACCACGCTCATCGTCGAGACCGGCACCCGCAAATTCCCCGGCAAGAAAAACTGCACGATCACCGGCACTAGCAGCCCGATCAAAATCCCCAACACTGCCCCGCCCCCGCTGATCAAAAACGCTTCCGTCAAAAACTGATACATGATCTCCTTGCGCGCCGCTCCAATCGCTTTTCGAATCCCGATCTCCCTCGTCCGCTCAGTCACCGTCACCAGCATGATGTTCATGATCCCCACCCCGCTGATCAGCAGCGCGATGAACGCAATCACGATCAGCACTATCGTCAGTGCGAGAGAAATGTCTTTCGCCGCTGTCAATATCGAAGATAGAGTAGCGTACGCTGTACTCCGCCACGCTGGGATGCCGGCTCTGCAGCAGCTGCGTCAATCGCCGCTGCGACTCTTGGCACATCTTCTGGCGTGGCCGCCTGCACGTCCAGAACCTTCAGCGTATTTTCGTTCGTGTAGTACTTAATCAACCCGAAAGGTATCAGGACAGTTTCAGTTTGGATGTCTGAGAGCCCAAAGGTATCAACTCGCTCGTTGAACACACCGATGATCGTGAAGATCAGCTCTCCCACATGCAAATCGCGACCCACGGGATTGTCTTGTCCGAAGAGCCTCTTCGCGAGCTGCGGTGTGATCACACACATCTTGCTTCGCGTTTCCATATCTACAGAATCCAGATAACGGCCGCGCAAGACGACCAGTCGCCGAATCTCCCTGTACCCCGTCGTCACTCCAATTAGCGTAACTGGCCGCACCACACCCTGAGCTACCACTGACGTTTGTATGTCGCTGGTTCCAGCCACTTGCACGACCGTGGGAATGGTGTCCTTCACCGCCTGCATGTCCTCCAACGTAAGTTCGTAGCTCAACGGCTGGGCCTTCTCCGTGCTTCTTACCAGCTCTGCCCAAACGTAGTTCGACCCCACTGCTTCAATCTGCGAAATCACGAATTTCCGGCTAGTCAATGCCACCGTAACAACCAGCACGATTGACGCGCTTCCAATAATCACGCCCAGCGACGTCAGCATCGCGCGCAACTTATTCGCCCGCAAAGCGTCGATCGACACCGACAGCGTTTCTTTCAAATCCATCATGAAGGTTTACTCGATCCGGCCTAACTCGTCCCCTTCTTACTCGCCGTGTCCTCCGGAGCTTCCGATTTCGCGAAGGCCGCCAGGGGCGCTCTCCCCCGCCCTACTTCAATTCTTCTCCACGCGTTTCAGCGATTCGCGCGCGCTTTTGTCTTTCGGCTCCAATTGCACCGCCGCCTGGTATTCCTTGGCCGCTAATTCTTTTTCGCCTCTGCCCTCGTACAATCGCCCCAACCATTCATGTGCAGTCGCATATCGCGGGTAACCCGTCCGCTTCGGCGCCTTCTTCAAATACTCGCGTAACAAGCGCTCCGCCTCTTCCGGCTTCTCATTCTTGAGAATCAGGGCCACCGCTCGATAAAACTTCCCGCGCGGATCCGAGGGAGCCACCCGCTCTCCAAGTTCCGCGACCTCCCTCAATCGTTCCGCCTGGCTCCGCCTAACCGCGTAATCCCCGATGTCGAAAATAAGTTCCGCCGACTTCGGGCTATTCTCCAGCGCCAGCTTGAACTCCTCATCGGCAATCACAAAATCTTTCTTTTGTCGCCGGCAATTCCCCACCGCATAATGCCATTCTGAGGCATCCATGTCCTTGAGCTTCTCAATCTCTGGCTTGGCTTTTTCTTCCCCGCCCCCGACCATCCCCGGAGCCGCGCAATCAAATTCAATCAACGCCTGCCGTGCTGCAAAATTCTTTTCGTCGAGTTGCACTGCAATCTCAAATTCCCTGTGCGTCTTTTTCGCCAGACCCATCGCCGAAAACATCGATGCATGGTCCGCTTTCTCCCCGTACGCCCTCCCCAGCCATTCGTGATACACCGAACTCTTCGGATCGATGGCCACCGCCTTCTCCGCGCTGTTGACGGCCGCGTCGCGCTCTTGAAGCTCCAGATAGGATTTGGTCAGCAGCAATTGTATTTCGCCGTTCTGCGGCTCCTTCGCTGCCGCCGTCTGCAATTCCATCACGGCCTTCGAATAGTCGCTGCTCTCGTAGGCGCGCCGCGCGGCTTCCATCGCGTCGCTTTGCTTGACCGTCCCCAAAATAATCGACGTTCCCGCCAGCAATGCGGCTAGCAGCGCCCACCCGCTCCTCTGACCCTGTATCCCCATCCCCCGTCTACGCCGCATTCGTATTCACAACCTGAACAGGCATGCCATCATGTAAATCCGCATCTCCTGGCAGCGCCACCATTTCACCTTCCTGTAATCCGCTCATCACTTCATAGCTCGTCGCGTCCGCGATGCCCACTTTGATCTCCCGCTTCTCCAGCCTGGATTTACCGACGCCCAATTCGTTGGGCTTCACCACAAACACGTACCGGTGCCCGCCCTCCGATGCCACCGCTCCTCGCGGCACCGCCAGCACATTCATCCGCTCCTTCGAATTGATCCGGACGTTCACATTGATATTGGGCAAAAGCTCCAGCTTGTCGTTGTTCACCGCGCACAGCAGTTCTCCCACACTCCGCGTTCCGTGAGGAACCACTTGCTTGGGAATGATCTCTGTTTTGCCCACCCAGCTTCGGTTTGGCAATGCGTCCCACGTGATGATGACGGGCTCGTCCGCCTCGAGCGCCCCCAGATCCGGTTCGTCGATGAACGCTCGCACTCGCACCCTATGCAAATCAGCCATCTCTGCCAACAGATCCCCCACTCTCACGTAATCCCCTGCTTTCAACGGCAGCGCTGCCGCATTTCTGCCCAGGGCATAGAGAGTCCCATCCGCCGGCGCGGTAATTCGCCCGTTGTTCACCTTGTCCTCAAGCGCCGCCATTTCGCTCAGTGTCTGCTGCACTTGTAACTCACCGCGTTCCGCATCCAGCCTCGCCTGCCGGTCGAACTCCTGCTTCACCGCCAGCAATCGCGTGACTTCCGCCTTTGCGTTCGCCAGGGCCTGTTCATTGGCCGCCAGATCCTCTTTCGTAGCCGCTTGTCCCTCCGCCAGCCGCGCCAGCGAATCATGTGCCCGCTGCAAACGGTCGTTTGCCGCCTCCGCGGTGGCCAAGTCGGCGGCAATCTTTGCGGCTTGGTCCGCTTTTCCACCTGCTTTCGCGGCCCGCAAATCGTCCTGCGCCCGCAAAAGTTTCGACCGAGTCTCCGCCAATTGCGCCGCCACTTCCTTCACGTTCAGCTCCAGCAAAAGCTGCCCTTTCTTTACGGTCTGCCCTTCGGTTACATAAATCTTCTTCACAAATGTATCCAGTTGCGCCCTCATCACGTACGGAGAAATCGGTTCCACTTTTCCGTTGCTGCTGATCGACGACACCAGGTTTTCCCTCGTAGGCGTCACTGCGGATATTTTCGCCGCCGGCTTCCGCGCGCTCAGCCACAACAGAAAAACCGCCGCCACGCCCGCCAATAACAGGGAAATTACAATCCGGTTTCGCAGCCTGCGATCCATGCTCTCTTATTCCGCCCAAACTCAGTCCACTAGCGCCATAGCACACACAATCCCTGGCGCCCAATGGCCGTCCTCAATCTTGTCCGTGGCTTGCTGCCCTACGTCTGGAGTGCCCCGAAGTGTTTCATTCTAACAATAGCCGCGCCGCTTTCTCCACCAACGTTCCTAATAAGTGTCCCATCTCCAATACAATACAGATGCGCCCCTCCCCCCGCAGGATGCGCGCCTCTACTCCCCTGGCATGCCCCGTTCCTCTACCTCGCATTCCCGTAGGGGCACGGCATCGCCGTGCCCGCGCTCCCGCTACGCGCGACCCCGATCTCCGCCTCCGTCCCCCGATCACACGTTTTGGGCGAGGCCCGCCCCGCCCAACTCTACTCACTAGTCACTATTCACTGCTCGCTATTCACTCCCCCTTGAAATCTTTCCGCACCCCCATCCGTAGTAGACTCAGAACCATCGCACCACCGTCTTTCGACAACTGCCAGCGAGGGGTCCATTCATGATTGAAGCTCGTTCCCTGTCCAAGCGCTTCCAGGACAAAAAGCGCGGCGAAATCCGCGCCGTCGATAACGTCAGCTTCACCTGTCAACCCGGCAAGATTTACGGCCTGCTGGGCGCCAACGGCGCCGGCAAAACCACCACCCTCCGCATGCTCGCCACCATCCTCGAACCCACCGACGGCACCGCCGTCGTCAACGGGTTCGACGTTGTCGAACAACCCGAAAAAGTCCGCGCCAACGTCGGTTTCCTCTCCACCGCCACGGCTCTGTATCCTCGCCTCACCGCTCAAGAAATGGTCGAATACTTCGGCCGCTTAAACGGTCTCGATGAAACCACCCTCAAAAAACGCATCGACGACATCTTCTCCCGCCTCGACATGAACAGCTTCCGCGACCGCCGCTGCGACAAACTCTCCACCGGTATGAAGCAAAAAACTTCCATCGCCCGCACCCTCGTCCACAATCCCCCCGTCATGATCTTCGATGAGCCCACCACCGGCCTCGACGTGATGACCGCGCGCACCATCATCAGTTTCATCAGCGACTGTCGCGCCCAAGGCAAGACTGTCATCTTCTCCACCCACATCATGAGCGAAGTCGAGCGCCTCTGCGATTCCATCGGCATCATCCACGGCGGCAAACTCCTCGCCGAAGGCACCGTTGCTCAGCTTCGCGACAAATACGCCGAACACAATCTCGAAGAAATCATCGTTAAGGTCGTCGGTCCGCAGTACGCCAACTCGGAGGCATGAGCTCAATGAACCTTCACGCCATTGGCATCGTCTATCGCAAGGAACTCACCGAGTGGCTCCGCGACCGCCGCACCCTCATCTCCACGGTCCTCGTGCCTCTCTTGATGTTTCCTATTCTCATCACCGGCATGATCTCCGTCACCAGCGTCTTGCTCGGCAAGGCCGAGAAAGAAATCCCCAAGGTCATGATTATCGACGGCGAGGATTCCCCAGAGGTGCTCGCGACTCTCCACGACATCAAGGATCTCGAGTTTGTTCCTTACGCTGAAAACTGGAAAGATCAAATCTCCGACAAAAAAATCCGCGCCGCGGTACAGATCCCCAGAGGCTTCCAGGCTTCTTTGGCAAGTGGAAATTCAGAGACCGTTGATATTTACTATTACGAAGGGGAAATCAAATCCGAATTTGGCGCCAAACACGTCGAAACATCTCTCAGGGACTACAAGGATAAAATCGTCGCCGCTCGCCTCAAGGCCAAGGACCTTCCCGCTTCCGTCGTTTCTCCCTTCGAGATCAAAAAGGAAAATGCCGCTCCACCCGAAAAAGTGAGCGGCGCTGGCATCGGCAGCTTCATCGGCTACATGGTCATCATTCTTTCCATGACCGGTGCCATGTACCCCGCCATCGATCTCACTGCCGGCGAAAAAGAGCGTGGCACCATGGAAACTATCCTTTCCAGCCCCATTTCCCGCCTTGATCTCGTGCTCGGAAAATTCCTGTTGGTCTTCTCAGCGTCCCTGACGACGGCTATCCTCGCCGTCATCTCCATGGGTAGTTCTTTCTATTTTCTAGGCCATTCGCAAGCCGCGACATCCGGCGACCACACACTGCAGATGAATCTCGGCTGGATCTCCATTCTTGCCGTCTTTCTCATGGCCCTTCCTCTTTCCGTCCTATTCTCCGCCGTCCTGATGACCGTCGCCCTCTTCGCCAAAACCTACAAAGAAGCCCAAAGCTACCTGACTCCCATGACGTTTGTCGTGGTCATTCCCGCTGTCGCCTCCCTCATGCCCGGAGTCGAGCTCTCCCCAAAACTCGCCCTAATTCCCATCCTCAATACCAGCCTGATCTGCAAAGAAATCATTACCGGCACCTATCACTGGGGCTCCATAGCCCTAATCTTTGCGTCCACCTGCGTTTATGCCGCCATCGCCATCTTTGTCGCCGTCAAAACCTTCCAGCGCGAATCCGTCCTCTTCCGATCCTAGTTCTTTTCCTTGTAGGGGCCGGGCTTGTTTACCCTGAGTCTCGAAGGGCCCGGCCCTCCAACTCCAAAATTTCAAATAAATTCCTTATCAGTTGTCTGCTTCATTTTTTTAAAATCGGGAGTCTAACCTCCGTGAACCCTGTGGCTCTGTGAAAAACAACTATTAATAGCGCTGTGGTCGAGGGATGGGTGCGGGCCAGCGTGACACACCCCTCTGTCCGCACCCATCACTGTCTCGACATGTACGCTGTGGTTCGTCCCCTGACCATTAGCATCCCTGGTAGCTATCTTCCGGAGGACTCGCCTCGTATCCTGGAACACGAGCGCAATCCATTGCGCTCCTTCTCGACAAGACTGATCCACGCGCCCGTGTTTTCTTCTCCATGCCCGTCTTGCCTTTTCTTCTCTGTGCTCTCTGCGTCCTCTGTGTAAATCTCTTTACATCTTTACTTCCTCACATCTTTACTTCTTCTTTGTCCTCCACGGACTCAACACCGCATACCTCGGCGTCGCCGTCACACTCCTCTTCTTCGCCTCAATCAACTTCCTCCGCACCAACCACCCCACCGCCCCCTGCACCGAACTCTTCGACACTCCAATCCCCTGCGCGATCTCCCGGTAACTAATCTCCACCACGCCGCCCTTCCGCCCACACTCAGCCGCCAGCCACACATACACCAAAAAACAAACCGGCCTCCGGTCATGCCCCACCAAATCCCTCATCAATACATCCACCACATAATCATCCATCGCAATCATCGCCCGCCTCTGTAGGGTCATCCTTCCGAGGATGACCGCTCTTCTCCCGTGTGGATGACCGCCTCTCCCCAACTATACCAACCATTCCTATAGCAACCCCTGCCCGATTGCAATCCCCAATTGCCTCAAGTTATCTTCTCGAAAGTTTTCCAAAGGAGGCTCACATGATTCGCGGCATCAAGTTCATCAGCATCCCCGTTCGCAATCAGGATGCTTCATTGAAGTTCTTCACCGAAGCCCTCGGCTTCAAAGTCGTCACCGACCAGCCCTACACCGACACCCAACGCTGGATCGAGCTGTCCATTCCCGGCTCGCCAACCGGCCTCGCCCTCTTCACCCCTCCGGGCCAGGAAGACCGCATCGGCCAATTCCAATCCATCGCTTTCTGGTGCGACGACCTCTTCGCCACCGCCAAAATCCTCAAATCCAAAGGCGTCCAATTCACCTCCGAACCCAAAAAGGAAGATTGGGGCTCCAGCAGCGTCTTCAAAGACCCCGACGGCAACCAGTTCGCCCTCTCCAGCAAATAACCCATCCTTCCGCCGGGACACTCTATCGGGGCGGAGCCATAGCCATTCCGGGTAAGGACCCGGGAATGTCGTGCGCCAAGGATATCTCCGGTTTTGCGGCCTGTTCACCGCCCGGTTTCGGGGCCTCGCCAGTGACATGAATCGTCATGCCGTGATTCTCTTGCTCGTAATAATGTTCGTAGCGAAAATAGGCGTTACTCTCCCTGCAGTCCGCAATCGACATCGTTCTGCGAACTTGCTCCCATCTCGCGAACAATTCCGATTCTTGTCCTTTGAAGTCTATATACAGGTACTCCGGTACCAGCTTGAACCGAATCTTCGCGGTGACCCACTCGCCTGGCTGCAACGTCAACAAACTTCCCTCATGGAATTTCGTGCCGTACAGATCCCGCGACAGACTCTTGAGCATCACGCCATGCGGGTTTCTCATTCTGAATAACACCTCGAAGTACCCTCCTTCCCATTCGTAACCCGTCGGCCCCTGGCCCGTTTTTGTCACGTTCGGGTCAACGCTCCACGGTATCTGTATATTCTGCGTTCCCGTATTGCGCAGCCGCACCTCGGCCTCCAATTCGCTCCCTTCCGCCGGTTCTTTATCGCTTAGCTTTACGACTTCAACGAGAATTGGCCTCAGTTGATGGTCCTCGGTGTTAACAATTCCGTCCGCAATCATTCCAGGGAGCAATTTCTGGCACCCGCGCGGCAAATCGTTTTGTTGATCTGTCTCCTTTTTCGCAGTCACGTCCTTCTTCTCTTTTCCTGCGGCCGGAATCTTCGCTGGACTTGTCACAGGCCTTAAATCCACCGCTCCGATTTCCTGCGCGACGCAGGAAAAATCCAGCCCCAACAAAGTCGCAAAGCAGAACACCACGGCAACAGGAATTTGCATGTTTCTCCTCTTCTGTCAGCCCCCGCTTCGGAACAAAGCACTATGCGCCCTTCGGCCGCAAGGGAGCGCCGCATGAAGCCTCTGAGGCGAAGCCGCCAGAATTGGTTTCCTTTCGTTCGACACTCAAATCAGCGCAGCGTTCCCAACTCACCCAAATTGCCCTTGACTGCCCTGCCCATTTGAAGTACTCTTCTAGCAGGGAGAAATCCAAGAAACGGCAGCCATCGGCTGCCGTTTTTGTTTTGGGGATCACAGGCTTTGGCTTGGTGCGTCTTATAGCAGCCGGCCCCGCATCACAATCGCCAAACGGATGCGGCGGCAAGGTTGGCGCAACACTCCAGTTTCCTTGCCCAAACCTAAACCGAAGTCCATCCCTCCCCCGACCACCTTGCTCTGAAGGAACAGGCTAACGAAGAGCTACCTCGTTACAAACCCTTTAGAATGAACACTTACAAAAATCGACCCGTAACCCCTTTAGAATCCGCACTTCCAAAACACAGGACTTAAAATCCTTTAGAATCAACACTTACAAAAAAACAGGGGAGGGGGTCAGCCAACCGGCGGGGTACAGACCGGGCACGTCCCTGACGCGCAAGGCCGGGTGCATTCCTAGCACACTGCCCTGATTGGCCCCGAACGAGCCAGCTCGTTTTCTCGTATATTACTCTAGATCATGTCCATGACCCTGCGCCGCCGCCTCATCCGTATCTTATTGATCCTTCTCCTCTTGCCCCCCTCCTGGCAGGCATCGCAGGCTGGCTGGTCGCTCCCGGCTTCCTTCATCCCATCCGCCGCGAACTCACCCCGGACCTAATCCGCGAAGCCGACGCCTCCTTTGCCCACTCCGGCGGCCATCGCGAAGACTTCAACGTCCGCGCCCCCAACGGCATCCTCCTCCGCGGCTGGATCGTCCACTCCGACCATTCCAACGGCAACTGGGTCCTCCTCTTCCACGGCGTTGCCGACAACCGCATCGGCGTCATCGGCCAGTCCGAATTCCTCCTCCGCGCCGGCTACGGCGTCGTCATGATGGACGCTCGCGCCCACGGCGCCAGCGAAGGCCAAATCGCCACCTACGGCTGGCTCGAACGCAACGACACCCGTGCCATCATCGACGCTCTACTCGGCTCCGAATCCTTTACCTCCTTTACCTCCTCTACTTCCTTAACTTCCTCTACATCCTCTTCCCACATATTCGCGCTCGGCGAATCCATGGGCGCAGGCATCGCCTTGCAATCCGCCGCAGCCGATCCGCGCATCGAAGGCGTCGTAGCCGAAGCATCCTTCTCCACGCTGCGCGAAGCCTCCTACGACTACGCCGGCCTACGCCGCTCGCCGCTCCTCGGCAAAACACTCTTCGCGCCCTTCAGCTGGATGCTCCTCTATCGCGGAGAAAAGCTCACCGGCCTTCCCGTCGCCGAAGTTTCTCCAGAAAAAGCTGTCGCCACGCGCGCCTTTCCCGTCCTCCTCATCTGCGACGAAAAAGACGAAGCACTTCCCTGTCGCCACACGCAGCGCATTTACGCCGCAGCCCGCGGCCCCAAACAAATCTGGCAAGTCCCCGGCGCCTTCCACACCGCCGCTCTCGGCTTCCAACCCGCCGAGTTCCAGCGCCGCGTCCTCGACTTTTTCGCTAACGTTGCGCAAGCCAAGTCCGTCCAATAGCCAGGTAGCACAGACACTCTTGTCTGTGCGGTTTTTACAGTGTGTTTTGATAGCGCGTTCTGTAGCGCATTTTGAAAGCAGCATTGCCTGTGCATTTTCGCAATGTTGGTTGTGTGGGACAGGCATTCCTGTCTGTCAGTTTTATATATTTTCCGTAACGCAGCAGCGACAGCGAAAACCTCTGCCGTTAAAGTGAGTCACTCGTACCGAAAAGGTGCCGCGCCGGTCTTTTGTCTCCCGCGTGCTAAAATTACTCTTTCATGCTCGACGCTCCTCTCATCTCGGTACACGCTCTCTCCAAGCACTACCGCACTTTCCGCAGGCGCGAAGGCATCCTCGGCGGCCTGGCCAATCTTTTTCATCGCGAATACCAAACCGTTAAAGCCGTCGAAAACATAAATTTTGAAATCGGCCGCGGCGAAATGGTCGGCTACATCGGCCCCAACGGCGCCGGCAAATCCACCACCATCAAAATGCTCACCGGCATTCTGGTGCCGACCTCCGGCGAAATTGTCTCCAACGGGTTCGTGCCTTGGAAACAGCGCGCCGCCTACGTAAAAACCATCGGCGTCGTCTTCGGCCAGCGCACGCAACTCTGGTGGGATATTGCTGCCATCGAATCGTTCAAGCTTCTCCGTCGAATTTATGACGTCTCGCAACGCGACTATGACGAGCGCATGGAGCTTTTCAACCAAGTCCTTGGGCTCACCGAACTCCTCGACGTTCCCGTTCGCAAACTTTCTCTTGGCCAGCGTATGCGCTGCGACCTCGCCGCCGCTCTGTTGCACAATCCTCCCATCCTTTTTCTCGACGAGCCTACCATCGGCCTCGACGTCGTGGCCAAGGACCACATTCGCCAATTTCTTCGCGCCATCAACCAGCGCTACAGAACCACGGTCCTTCTCACCACTCACGATCTCGACGACATCGAAGAGCTCTGCCGCCGCATCATGATCATCGACCGCGGCACCGTCCTCTACGACGGCCCGCTCGCGCGCCTCAAAGAACAATTCCTCCGCACCAAACAAATCAAATTCATTCTTCGCGACGGCGATCAAAGCGCCCGCCTCGCCGCCTTCGAGAAAAATCTTCCCGCTCTCGCGCCGAATGGCAGCAGTGGCTCTGCGACGCTGCATCTCGAACGGCTCGATGAAATGACCTGCCGCCTGCGCTTCGACCGCGCCCGCGTTTCTTCCAGCGACCTGATTCGCCAGATTCTCGCCGCCGTCGACGTCCGCGACTTCGTCATCGAAGACGAGCCCATTGAAGAAATCATCAAGCGCATCTATTCCGGCGAAGCCGAAATGAGTTTGTGCCAGCCGGAGGAGAAAAACATTTTGCCAGTCGCGAAGTAAAAAGACCTGCAGAAAAACGGAGAACATCCGTAAGAACACTTCAATGGCCGCAACGCAAACATTTCCGCTTCCCGTTCGCAAGCCGTCGCTGCTTGCCGGCTTGAAGATTTATCGCGAGTTCATCCGCATCGGCTTCGTCAACATCCTCGCGTTTCGCTTGCGCTACTACACGGGCATCATCACGTATCTCATCAACGTCACCGTGTACTTTTTCATTTGGCGCGCGGTCTTCGCCAAGGCCACCGGCCCCATCGCGGGCTTCTCTCTTCCGCAAATACTCACCTACGTCAGCGCCGGCTGGATTCTCCGCTCCTTCTACTGGAATACGATCGACCAGGAAATGGCTTACGAAGTGATCGACGGCAAAATCGCGATGGATTTCATCAGGCCCGTCTCTGTCCAGTGGATGTGGCTCGCGCGCGCCATGGGCGAATCCGCGTTCCGCCTCATCCTTCTCACCGCGCCAACGGCCATCATCGTCACTCTGCTCTTTCCAGTTCTGCCGCCCGCCTCCAAACTCAATTTCGTTCTGTTCCTCGTCGCCGCCATCGGCAGCTTTTTCATCATGGGCGCGCTCAATTTCATCATCGGCACTTGCGCCATCCCGCTCACGTCCATCCTCGCGCTGATTCGCGCGAAATTCTGGCTCATCGAGTTGCTCAGCGGCCTCCTCATCCCGCTGAACTTCTTCCCCCGCCCGATCCAGATACTCTCTTCGTGGCTCCCTTTCGAGCACATCGCCTACACCCCGCTGCAAATCTACCTCGGCCGCCTCTCTCTCGCCGAATCGCTCCGCCTCCTCGCCGTAGAATATTTCTGGGTCGCCGCGTTACTTTTCCTCGGCCACGTTTGGTGGATCCGCGCCACCCGCAAAATCACCATCCACGGCGGCTAAATGCGCGACGCACTCATCAATTTCAAACGCCACGCCGCCCTGCTCGGCTCCTACTTCGCGCAGTACGCGAAAGTTCGCGTCAGCTATCGCGGCGACTTTTTCATTTCCGCGGCAACTTCCATGGCCGCCACGATTTTCTCGCTTGGATTCGTCTTCGTTCTTTTCAAGCGCGTTCCCACTCTGGCCAACTGGCGCATGGAAGAAGTCGTATTTCTTTACGGCTTCTCGCTCATCCCCTTCGGCCTCTTCAACGTTTTTTCGCTCAACCTTTACGAATTCGGCGCCACCTACATCATGGAAGGAAAATTCGACCGCGTTCTTCTCCGCCCGCTCTCTTCCCTGTTCCAGGTAGTCTTCGACGCGTTCCGCATCGAGTCGTTGCAGGAAGTCGTCGTCGGTCTCGTCGTGGTGATCTGGGCTGCACGCCGCCTCCAATACCAGTGGCACGCCCTCGATGTTCTACTCCTTGCTCTCTTCGCCCTCTGCGGCGGCCTCATCTACATTTCCGTATTTCTTTTTCTCTCCAGCTTTTCGTTCTGGTTCGAGGACCGCATCGGCATTCATCCGCCCTTCTGGAATCTCCTGGCCTTTGGCCGTTATCCGCTCTCCATTTACTCCAGCTACATCCAATTTCTTCTCAGCTGGATCATTCCCTTCGGCTTCGCCACGTTCTATCCCGCGACGCGACTCCTCGGCCGCCCCGAATTTCGCATCTATGCCGCGCTCATTCCCCTCGTGGCCGCAGCCACGTTCGCGCTCGCAGTCACAGCATGGCGCATCGGCTTGCGCCGCTATTCGTCCACCGGTTCTTGAAGAAACAATTCCTGCCTCAAGCACCAGAACAAGCCGTGCGCACGGGCGTTGCACGAGTCACTTGATTTAATTGTGGGCGTTCACATTCGGCGGTGTCGGAGTACCACAAACTTCGCATCTTGGCGTTGCACCAGTCACTAGTCACCAATCACCAATCACGTCTCTTTACAGCGCTTTCATCACCATCAGGATGCGGTCATCTTCGTACATTCCGTCGCGCGAATGCGTCTCCACTTCTGCAAGAACCGCGCGCAGGATTGCTTCAGGAGTGCGTTCGCGCACCCCGGTGACGAGTTCTGCCAGCCGCTGGCGGCTAAATTCCGTTCCAACCGGGTCCATGGCCTCGGTGATCCCGTCCGTGCACGCGACCAGCAGATCGCCCCGCCCGAGCGCCACGGTGCCGCACTCAAACTGAACGTCCGGCAGCAACCCCACGATCATGCCTCCGACGTCGAGCCATTCGACGCTTCCATCCGCGCGAATCACCGCAGGCGGCACGTGCCCCGCGTTCACATAACGGAAGTTTCGTCCGCCACTTTCCACCAGCGCAAGGAACATGCTCAAATATTTTGTGGCGCGGCCTTGTGCGAAAGAAGCTCGCGCTCCCGTCAAAAGTTTTTGATTGATGGTGGCCGGCAATTTTTCAAGCGGCTCGACGTGATCCGCCAGCGCATGCAGCGTCGCTTGCACGTTGGCCATCACCAGCGCCGACGCCGCGCCCTTCCCTTCGACGTCCGCCACCACCAGCAGCAATGCTTCTCCGCCCTCTACCTGCACGGGAAGAAAATCGTAATAGTCGCCGCCGACCATCTGCGAAGCGCGGTGCGACACGGCGATTTCAATTCCCGGAAAGCCCGGCGGCGCGTCCGGCAAGAATCCCGCTTGAATCTCCCGCGCCAGCGCCAGGTCGCGCTCCATTTTTTCTTTTTCGACGCGTTCGCGGTGCAACTGCGCCTTTTCCAGCGCCAGCGCCACATGCGCCGAAAGCGCGTCCAGGAAAGCTTCGTCTTCGTCCGTGAAACCCTCTGCCTTATTCAGCAATTGCAATACGCCGATGATGTCGCCCGCTTCATTCCGGATGGGCAAGCAGAGCAACTGCTTCGTCTTAAATCCCAGCTTGCGGTCGATGTCCGGCTCGAACCGCGGATCGTTGTAAGCATTTTCGAGCCGCACCGCGGAGCCTTCGCGCGCCACCCAACCGGCGATGCCGCGCTCCGCCGGTAGCCGGATGACTTGCTGCTCCAGCCCCAGTCCCACCAGCGACCAGATTTCGTTGCGCTCGCGGTCCACGAGGAAAACCGTTCCGCGCTCTGCTCCCGTCTGCCGCGTGGCAATCTGCAGAATGATGTGGATTAGTTCGCCGAGATCGAGCGTGGAATTCAGCTTCTTGGTGGCTTCGATAATGCTGGAAAGCTCTTTCATCGCGCCGCGGCGCTCCGCCAGCGCCAACACCACGGCGGAAAAGCGCGCGAGCAAATCCATCTGGCTGCGGACGCGGTCCTCGAGCGGCCCCGCGCCGCGGACCTCGAGAACGCGCACTCGGAAATCGTCGCTGCCGAGCGCGCCCGCCCAGATCGAAGGGTCTTTGCTGCTGTCAGTGGGCAAGCCGGGCTTTATGCCCGCGGGGGTTGAGGCAGGAACGGTTCCGGCTTCGGCCCAGACTTCCGCCTCGCCATGGTCGGCTCGCCAGAGCCTGGCGCCGGCGACTCCGGGCTGCCCCATCGCGGCGCGCACCACACGATTGGCGATCTCATTCGCCGGGAAGCGGCCTTCCAGCAGCCGCAGCCCATCGAGCAGCTCAGGGAAAAGTTCGTTCACTCTCTGACGAACCGGAGATTCGCTCATAGCGTACAAGGCGGAAAAACGGCCGCCGCGTTGGACGTAAGCCTAGCAGGAGTGCCGTGGGTTGAAAAGAGCGGGATCTTGCAAGCGAGGGAAGGCGGCGGCTGGCCAATGGTGACTCGCGACTGGTGAAGAACGCAACGAAGAGCGGTGCGGCGATCACCGCCGATGGAGAACGCTTTGCGATATTTACTCGCGCTGATCTCGGGCTACCGCGAATGCACCGGATGTTCCCGTGATTCCCATTCCGTGCTGAGCCGGCGCACCGATTCACGCAAGCGAACCGCAAGCGCGGCAATGGTTTCGAGGCGCTGAGGTGCGCCTTGCGGCAAGCGGCCGTCGCTTTTCCGCCGGATTTCGGAGAGCAACAGTTCCGCGTTGCCGAGAATGCCCGTGAGCGGGTTGTTCAATTCGTGCCGCAGCACTTCGCCGAAATCTTCCCGGTCCGCTTCTGGCGCTCCATCCCTTCGCGATGCCTCGGGCGATTTTTCAGGAGCGGGCAGTGCCTGGGCGTCATCCTGGGCCTTGCGCAACCGCCGTTCGACAAGGCCCAGCGCCACTGTCAGGCACCCGCCTGTGCGCACGACGTAATCCGCGCTGCCGGCAGCCACCAGGCCGGACAGTTCGGTTTGATGTTCCGCGTCTCCGATCACCACGACCGGCGCGTATGTGGCCAGTGAGGAAACCGCGGCATCCAGCCTCTCGGAGGGTTCGTGTGGCTCGCCCACTTTCTGCCCCTCTGCTGCTTCCGCGAGCAAAATCACCGCAGGCGCCGCATCCTCGACGACGCGGCGCGCGGCGTCCACCGTGCTCACCGAAGAAACCTGGCGGCGCTCATCGATGGTTTCCAGCTCATGGCGCGCCGCGGCACGCAGCGCCGCGTCATCGCTTACGAGAAGAATTGTGTATTCCCGGGGGGTCATGTCGTCATCCATTCCTCAACATTTTCGACAGCTCAATGGGCTTTCTTGGCGGCCGCAGCGCGTCCTCCGCGCGCCGACTGGTTGTCCAGAAGGCTGAAGACAATTTCCGTCAGCTCCTCGACGCGAAAAGGTTTCGCGACATGCGGAAGACGGTTTCGCTCGAGGAATTCTTGGGTTTGCTGCGCAATCACGTCGCCGGTCACAAACAAAAACCTTTCCTGAAGGGGATTCCGCGAGCGCGCCAGAGACCTGTAGAAATTCTGGCCGTCCAGCCCGGGCATTTTCATGTCGCAAATCACTAGGTCGAAAGGCTCGCGCGCCGCGCGATCGAGTGCTTCGCGTCCGTCCAGAAGCACGTCGACGTGCAGTCCTTCATCCTCGAGCACATCGGCGATCAGGCGGGCCACGGTGGGCTCGTCTTCGACGACCAGGACGCGTGTTCCGCGATGGTTGGAACGCAACGCGCGCTGCGGCAGGGCATGCGGTCGGTTCCTGAGAACGGCAGACGCGCGCGAGACCGCCAAAAGCGGCTCGTCCGAATCCCGGGAAGGGCGGACCGGTTCGATGGAGGACTCAGCCGCCGCCGGTAGTGCGACAGTGAAGACGGTGCCGCCCTCCGGCGGACTCGAGACGCTTACCTGGCCGCCGTGCTCGCGCACCACGCTGAGCACGATGGCGAGCCCGAGGCCGGTGCCCACGCCTGCCGGCTTGGTTGTGAAGAAAGGATCGAAGATGCGCGCGAGAATTGTTTGGGGAATGCCCGGACCGTCGTCGATGACCTGGAGGTGTATCCGGCTGTCGCCGTTCCTTGCGGTGCGCAGGCGGATGGTTCCCGCTGTTCCTTCCAGCACGATGGCTTGCCGGGCGTTTCCAATTAGATTCATCAGCACTTGTTGCAACTGGCCGGAGTCGCCGGTGATAAACGGAAGAGTTGGGTCGAGGTCCAACTCGATGCGAATTTTTTCCGCGGCCGACCCGAAGCGTTGCAACTCCATGGCGCGCAGAACCACTTGATTGAGTGAAACTCGCTTGCGCTCCGGCCGCGCTTCCCGGGCGCTCAGCAGGAGTTGGCGCAAGATCGTGCTGGCACGCTCGGCTTCCTCGTAAATTTGGCGCGCTTCTTCGGCGCGGCCGGCGAGGTCTTTGCGGACCAAGAGGCGTTGCGAATAGCCCAGGATGCTGGTCAGCGGATTGCTCAATTCATGGGCGATGCCGGTGACCATCTGCCCGAGCGCGGCGAGTTTTTCGGTTTGCAGCAGCTTGGCTTGAAAAACGCGCTGAGCGGTGAGGTCGCGGTAAATTTCGATGCGGCCGAGCCGGTTGCCGGCCTTATCCAGAACCGGACGTACCGAGCGCTCGAGCACGCGGGGCACGGGCCGCGCTAACTGCAGCTCTTCGCGGGTTCCTCCCTCGGCGCTGCGCGCCAGCTCGCGCCACCGGCTTGCGAAATTTTCCGGCTCGGCGGCGCGCTCACCGAGGTGCGCGATCAGACTATCCAGGGTTGTGCAAGCCGCGGCCTGCTCAGGAGAGAGGCCGGCTATTTGCGCGAAGCGCGTATTCATGGCGCGGATGCCGTGGTTTGTGCCGAACAACAAAATCCCTTCTTCGACCCATTCGAGTACGTTGTGGAGTTCCGCATCGGAGCGGCTGCGCTGTAGCGCGGCTTCTTGAGACGCCGCTGGGCCGAGCACCACGGCGGCGAGGTCATCCCCTGCAAAGAGGGGAGCGTGGAGGCGCACACGCGCTCCATTGACAAGTTCGGCCGCGCAAATCTCCTGAACCTCGAGGGCTTTGTCCCGCTCACCCGCCAGAGCGCGGCTCGCCCATTCCTCGATGCGACGCTGCTCCCGCGCACAGAAAAGACTGGCCAGCGGGCTGCCAACAGACCAGACCGGTTCCTGCGCAGAAGACGGTTCGGGTTGCGATTGCGAGGAATCCCGGCTTCGTTCGCCGCGCGTTTCCTCGAGTAACGCTTTTGCGCTGCGGTTCAGGCCGGCAATATTGCCCTGGGGATTGAGAAGAACGGTGGCCTCCGGACTGAATTCCAGAAGCGCATGGCGGCGGGCAGTGCGCCGGATTTGTTCCGCGCGCAGCCTGCGGCGCTCCAGCGCGGGGACGGCTAGCGTGGCGCGCAGTTCAAGTCGCTCGAGCGTGGCCAGCGAAGAAGTCTTCTGTGAGATGCCGGCGACCAGCACACCCAGCGTTTCGCCCGCGGATAAGAGGGGAATCGCGACCAGCCGTGCCAACCTAGCTTTGCACCAGCTGGCGGGGGGCTCCTCACCCTGGACGTGTCCAGCCGCGACTGCTGCGCGCCACAGGCTGGCAAGGGGTTCCCTCTCGACCGCGCCAGTCCACGCGGAATCGCCGCTTTCCCAGGCAAAGTCCATCTCCGCTGAGTCGGTTGCGTTCGGCCATTTCGCGGGCCGGTGGGCGATGACGGCGAAAGACGCGCCGACTCCGGATGCATCCGTCGGGTTCTCGGTGCAGCTGGCGACGAGCTGTGACAACACCGTGTCCGGAGAAGCGCCTCCGCTGAGAGCGGCAAGAATTTGCTGGCAGAGCCGCACGTCTGCCTGGCGTTCGCAGGCAAGGCGTTGCTCCTGCTCGCATTCGAGCGCGAGCGCAAGTTCGGCGGCGACCGACTCCGCCAACTCCCGTGGCAGGGACGTGTGTTTTTTTTGCGACCCGCTAAGGATGACGCCGCGCAGATGGCCTTTGCCCTCAATGGGAGTCCAAAGTGCATGCCGCAAGCCCGCTAGTGGCCCAAACGTCGGCCGATTCGAGGGTTGATCCTGAGAATCATCAAGTACCTGGTAGACGCTCTTTCCGGATGCGAGCAGCTCCAGCGGCAGAAGGGGCTCCAGGGACAACTTCTCCCATTCGTCAGGTGTGTCCTCTCCCTTGGCCTCCCAGATCATGCCGCGAAGACATTTTGCTGCGAGTGGGTCCGAGCACGAGATGGCATCCTGTTCCAACCAGACGCCGATACGGTCGGCGCGGCTATCCCTCGAGAGAGTGTGAAGCGCTTCGCGCATCAGCTTTGCTCGGGGCGCGCCGTCGAGCCCGGCGCGTGCCGCTCCGCGCCGGAAACCTTCCTCCACTCGTTTTTTTCGCCAAGTCCACATCTTTCTTGCGCCTCGAATCTGTTGCCCCGGGTAATGCGGCGATATTTCGCCAGAGCGTGGCCTTCCCAGCACGGGTACATGCACAGAAAGGCCCAACTGGAAAGACGTCTAATGCTATTGGACTCAGTAATTTGCGGAGGAAGGTAGAGCAGTGCGGTTACCGTCAGAGTTCCATGCCGAGACTGGCGCCGCGCTCGTTCCCAGAGTGGACCTGGCGGAAGAATTCTCGTCAAGCTTCGGGAGGAGCGCGCAGAACAGTGGGCAAGGACGGAGGAGAGAAGCGTCGATGCCGTCTCGGGGAGGCAGGCCCTTGAAAGGGGGAATTCTCTCGTTTGGGACATCGAAAGGAGGAAAGCCGATTGTCCCCGCGCTAACTTTCTGACACGCCCGCTACGGCTGGGCTTGTTCCATTTGATACTGCTTGAGCTTGCGGTAGAGCGTGGTTTTTCCAATGCCGAGCATGCGGGCAGCGGCCAGCTTGTCTCCGCCGGTTTCGCGGAGAGTGCGCAGTATGGCCCGGCGCTCGAGCTCCTCCATGGGCAGGAGTTCGTCCTTTTCGGGGATGCGTTCGCTGCTGGGATAGTGCAAATGCGAGGGCAGGTCTCCCACGTGAACGATGGGGCCGGAGCCCATGGCCACGGCGCGTTCGATGGCGTTCTCGAGTTCTCGCACGTTACCAGGCCAGTCGTAGGCGATCAGGCGGCGCATGGCGTCATCGGAGATGGTCCGCGGGGGGCCGTGCGGGTCGGAGAATTTTTCGAGGAAAGAGATGACCAGAAGCTGGATATCGCTTTTGCGCTCACGCAAGGGCGGAAGCTTGATCTGGACAACGTTTAGGCGGAAATAAAGGTCCTGACGGAAGGCGCCGGTGCGAATGGCCGATTCCAGATCGCGGTTGGTGGCCGCGATGATGCGAATATTGATGTGGCGCCGCTCCGTGGAACCCACTGGCTTCACTTCGCGCTCCTGCAAAGCGCGCAAGAGCTTGGCTTGCAGGTCCACGGGCATGTCTCCGATTTCGTCGAGGAAGAGGGTTCCGCCCTGGGCCGCTTCGAGCAAACCCTGCTTCGATTGCATGGCGCCGGTGAAGGCGCCTTTCACGTAGCCGAAGAGTTCCGATTCGATGAGCGTGGGCACCAGCGAAGAGCAGTCCACGGGAGCAAAGGGGCGTTCTTTGCGCTTCCCGGAGTAGTGAATGCTTTTGGCCACGAGTTCTTTGCCGGTGCCGCTCTCGCCCAGGATCAGCACGGGATACTCATGCTGGCTAACCTTTTCGATCATTTTGTAGACGCGCTGCATCTTCGCGGAAACGCCGATCATCCCGCCGAAGCCAGGCTTGGACCGCAATTGCTCGCGCAAGAGCCGGTTCTCGCGGTCGAGGTCCATATCGCGGGCCACGCGCTCGAGCCGGGCGCGCAGATCCTCGATGTGAAAAGGCTTGGTGACGTAGTCCACCGCGCCCATCCGCGTGGCCGCGACGGCGGAATCGATGGTACCGTACTGGGTCAGGACCACGACGGCCACTTGCGGGTACATTTCGTGAACCAGTTTCAGAAGATCGAGGCCGCTCGAGGGCGGCAAGATCAAGTCGGTGACAATAATATCGACGGCATTGCTCTCGAGACGCCGCAGCGCTTCCTCGACACTGCTGGCGACGATGGCCTTCATGCCGCAAGACTCGGCCACGTCGGCGCAGAGTTTGCGGGTGCTCTCTTCGTCTTCAACAACCAGGACGCTTATGGGGATCGCAGCGCGTTGGACTCCGGCTTCTTCGCTCATCAGCATTCACCTCGCGGAAGACGAGTGCGGGTTTCAATTGCACACTCAGTGCCAATTCCGGAAAACGGGTGCGAGTAATTCATAATTCAGCAACTTAGCTATATTAACATTTTCCAGGCAGTTCGGAATCGGGAATTATTAGGCGCACAATTACCCCTGTGGAACATCGGCGCGAATCTATAAGTTATTATATTTCAGTGGTTTACCAAATCGGTATGCGATGCGCTTCCACTCCGGGAATGGCTCGTACGCAACGAGCGGGCCGACAGCACCTGCCGTGCGCGCTTTCGCCGAGAAAAGCGGTTCTGCTTTTCTTGCACGAGCCCTTGCTCACAAATCACGCGGAAGATTCCTTCCTTCGCGTCAGTGCTTCGTTCAGAAAAGGAAACGGGCTCGCCCGATTTTTTCGAGGGAGCCCGTTTCGTTTTGCGGGTTCTGTAAATCGCCGAATTCGGCGAATCACTTTGTCTTGATCCAGGGAACCGAACCACGCATTTCCGCGTGGCGTTCCTTTCCCGTTAGGGCTTTGCCGCCGGCTTCTTGGCTGCTGGCGGTTTTGCCGCAGGCGTTTTTCCCGCGCCGCCCTCTACCTTTCTGTTCATCAACGTCAAAGCATCCTTTGCGTTGAACGGGAAGCGCCTCACGGATTGTTCGCCCGTGGTGCTGAGGGTGACGTCCACGCGCCGGTTGTTGGCCAGGCGAATGGTCAGCAGGTTTTTCACAAACTGCTGCTTTTCCGCGGGAGTCAAGTCCGGATCGTCTTCGAGAAGCTTCTTGACTTCTTCGTCGGTCATGTTTTGTTCCACGCCATACGCCTTGGTATCGAGGTGATCGGCGGGAACACCCTTTGAAATCAAATAGCTCTTGGCGCGTTCCACGCGGCGCTCGGAGAGAAGCTGGTTGTAGTCCTTGGCTCCGCGGACGTCGGCGTGGCCGCCCAGGATCAAGTGGGCGTCCGGTCTGTAGGTGAGATACTGCTTGAAGTCCGCTGCCAGAGCGTCAAGAGTGACTGCCTGGCTGGCCAGCAATCCGCCTGTGGGCTTGGCAACCGTGGGCTGCGCCGTCGGGAAATAGATGCTGTGCAGCGCCAGTTTAAGTTCCAGTTGATGAACCTGTGGAGGTTCCTTGACCTCCACGTTGCCCGAAGCATCAGCGGTACCGCCGCGGCCATCGTCCACCGTGCACTTCACGGTGTACGTTCCGGGCTGCAAGCCGGTGGCATCGAAGGTGGCATTCGAACCGCTGCCGGTCACCTGGCCTCCCGAAGCCGAATAACTGTAGGTCAGCGGATCGCCGTCAGGATCGCTCCCCGTGCAGGTGATTCCGGTGTGCTCGCCCGGCAGGATGGGGCTGCGTTCGACTGACAAGCTAGCGGTCGGCGGACGATTCGGCCGCGGTTCAACTTTCAGGTCTGTTGCGCAAGACGCCGTGCCGCCCTTGCCGTCGCTGACTTGGGCTGTGACGGTGTAGCTGCCCGGAGTAGCGCTCGCGGAGTTCCAGCGCGCGTCGGGGCCGGAGCCGTCCACCGAGCCGCCCGTGGCTATGTAGCTGTAAGTGAGCGGATCGTTGTCGGGATCGCTGGCGTCCACGTGGATCGCGACGATGTCTCCTGAACCGGCAAACACGGAGGTGGGACTCGCTGTACATGCCGCTACGGGCGGATGATTCACTGGCGCCGGAGGTGCTTCGTGCGGCAAACCAAAGCGCAGAACAATGCCAGATCCGAGGCGAAAGTTATCCTGCCGGGCGTTTCCGCCAAGGGAAGGCCCGGAGAAATTGGTCATCATGTAGTCGAGTTCCGCGAAGCGCCACGCGATGTTTTTCGACAGGACGACATCCACACCGCCGCCAGCAACCAGCGCGAGGGCGCTCTGACTGCCGGCGCCGGTCATTGGAGGTCCGACATGAGCGCCGCCCAGCAGGAATTGCGCGAAGGGAACGAAGTAATCGAATTTGCGCAGGTTCAGACGAGGCCCGAGCAGGAAGGTCGTGATACCGCCGTGTACCGACGTACCGTTAACGTTTCGGTTGAAGCTCAACCCGCCGAGTTCTTCGGTGAGCCCGATCCAACGCGAGGGGTTCCACGTGAAGGAACCGGATCCGCCGTAATTGCTAAAATTGAAGAAGCCGCCGCCTGGATGGATATTTACGTAGTCAAACATGCCCGCGACCTCGAAACCGGGAACCATCCTCCCTGGCGGCGTGTCCGCGCTCGACTTGGCGCCAGCCGGAAATGGTTTTGGGCGCGGAGCTTCCGGCAGAGCAAAAAGATTTCGGGAAGCGGGCGCGATGTCCGCCGCGTTCGATTTGGCGGGACTCTTCTCCGCCGTTGTTGCGGCGGCGCCCGCGCCGTCCCCATTCTGCTGGGCGCACACCGGCAAAGCCAATAGAGCGCTGACCGCTACTGCCGCACACCAATTGCGCATGATTCGTCTCCCTGATTTGTCTGTTTCGGAACCCAAGTCGATTATGTCCCCGTTGTAGCGACGTCTTCGACGATGCCACAAACTCGCTTGGACTTATCGCGGCAAACTACCTGCCCTTAGCTGCCACACCGCCGATACCTTCCCCCACTTTTTCCAACCCCGGGAGAAAATGCAAGAAACCACAGGACGCGGTGCCGTAAGCCTATTCTAGGTTTCCCTTTATCCGCAAGTCTTTCCTTTCCCGCGCCCGACGCTTGCGAGGAATTCGCCGGGCCGAACACTCACCGCGGTTGGCGCGAACCCCCTTTGCCAAAATCGAGTCGGACTGCAGGCGTGCCTGGCGTCTGTACGATATCCCCGCACGATTTTGCGCGCGGCAAGTATCTAGTGAGTTATCGGACATTGTGTTAGGATGCCGCCACTCACTGTGGTGGAACTGCCTCTGACGGGGAGCTGACCCTTGGCAACTCTCCGCTTGGAGACACCGCGCCTGCCGCCCAGCCTTCTGTCCCACGGGCACGAGCGCCTCCACAGAAGTTCAACTATCGTTTACTGCGTGGGCCCATTATGAAAACAAATAATTTGCGTCTGCACGATTTGTTTTTGGCGCTGGCTCTGGCCGCTGCGTGTTCGTTCTTTGCCCCCGGCGCGCTCTGCCAGCAAAAGCAATCGCCAGGCGGCGATGCCGACGTGCAAACCACGAGCGCCCCCGCCCGTATCACGCAAGCCGTGGATGAAAGCAATCTGGTCCTGCTAAAGGGCAATGTGCACCCCCTAGCGCGCGCTGAGTTTGATCAAGGAGCGGTGAGTGATGGCCAGCCCTTGCATCGCATGCTGCTTCTTTTGCAGCGCAGCGCGGACCAGGAAGCCGCTCTGCAAAAACTGCTCGATGACCAGCAGAATAAATCCTCGGCGAATTATCATGCCTGGCTGACGCCCACACAGTTCGGCCAACAATTTGGCCCCGCGGATGCGGACATCCAGACCGTGACAAACTGGTTGCAGTCGCACGGTTTTCAGATCAATACCGTCTCCGCAGGCCGGACGGTAATCGAGTTTTCTGGAAACGCGGGACAGGTGCGAAACGCGTTTCACACGGAGATGCACATGTACCTGGTGAACGGCGAAGCGCACACGGCCAACGCCAGAGACCCGCAAATTCCCTCGGCGCTGGCGCCGGTCGTCACAGGTCTTGTGTCGCTGAATAATTTTCCGCGGAAGTCCTACGCCCGTATCCTTGGACAATTCCGTCATACTGCCGGCAAGCCTGGGCTTGAGCCGCTGTTTACGTTTCCGAACCCGTTCAACGGGACGACTTTTTACGGACTGGCTCCGGGCGATTTCGCAACCATCTACAACTCTAAACCTTTACTCGCGGCGGGTAATGATGGGACGGGACAGACTATTGCGGTCGTAGGCGAGACCAACATCAATGTGCAGGACGTACAGCAGTTCCGAAAAATGTTCGGGCTGTCGGCAAATTTCGACGCAACGAATGTGATCTTGAATGGTGAAGACCCGGGCATCACTTCCAAAGGCGAAGAAGCGGAAGCCGACCTGGATGTTGAGTGGTCAGGAGCCGCTGCGCCGGGAGCGACGGTGAAGTTTGTCGTCTCGGCTTCCACGCCAGCCTCTGCAGGAATCGATCTCTCGGCACTCTACATCGTAGAGCAAAATCTCGCGGGAGCCATGAGCGAGAGCTACGGACAGTGCGAGGCTGGCCTTGGAACCGCAGGCAATGCATTTTACAGCCAACTATGGGAACAAGCCGCAGCGCAGGGCATTACTGTGATTTTGTCCGCGGGAGACGGCGGTTCCGCAGGTTGCGACGATTTCGGTACGGAGCAAGTGGCCACGCTCGGCCTGGCGGTAAGTGGATTGGCATCGACACCGTTTAACGTGTCGGTGGGCGGCACGGATTTTGACGACGTGAATACCTGGGGAACGTACTGGAATGCAACCAATGATCCTACCGGATCATCCGCGAAGAGTTACATTCCGGAGATTCCATGGAACCAGAACTGCGCGCAGATCGGGTTGAGCGGATGCGGCCCAACAGCACCGAACGGCTCCGTTAACATCGTGGCAGGCAGCGGCGGTCCAAGCAATATTTACCCAAAGCCCAAATGGCAGATGGGCGTCGTAGGTATGCCCAACGACAACCACCGGGACCAGCCGGATATCTCCCTTTTCGCAAGCGCCGGATTTGATGGGACAGGATACGTGTACTGCCAGAGTGACCAGACCGTATCGGGGGCGGCGCAATGCGATCTGAATAACGCTTCCGCGGGAATCCTTGATTTTGGCGTCGTGGGGGGCACGTCCGCATCGGCGCCGGCTTTTGCCGGAATTATGGCCCTCGTGAACCAATATCAGGCAGCCCATGGGGGCACCAATCGCCAAGGGAACGCGAATTACGTGCTATACGCCTTGGCGAACAAAGCGGGCGCGAGTTGCACGTCCAGCACAGCAGAAACGACAGGCTGCGTTTTCAACGACGTGACAAAAGGAAATTCCATTTTGCCGACTGGCACTCCTGGGGTCGGAACAAACAGCGTGCCTTGCAAGGGAGGTTCGCCGGACTGCAGCGCCAGTATTGTAGGTAGCACAGGTGTACTGGTTGATCCGAGCCACCCAACAACCGAGGCTTGGACCGCAACCGCGGGTTATGACATGACCACGGGATTGGGAACGGTCAACGTGAACAGCCTTGCGACCAGCTGGGTCAATGTTTCCAGAATTCCCACGACCAGCACGCTCACTCTTTCGCCAACTACGGGGATCACGCACGGCGCAGACGAAAATGTGGCTGTGGCAATCAATGTAAAAGCGAATGCGGGAACGGGCGCGCCGAGCGGGGACGTATCCCTGATCGCCACTCCGATTCCCGCCAATGGCCCAACGCAGGGACTTGATCATTTCACCTTGACGAACGGTGCGGTCAGCGGGGCCAAAACGCAAAGCTTGCCCGGCGGCACGTACAACGTCTCGGCGCACTATGCGGGAGACGGGACGAACGCGCCAAGCGATTCCGGACCGGTTCAAGTGACCGTTGGACAAGAAAGCAGCAAGACATTCATCGTAGTTCCGACGTTTAATTCCAACGGCGGAAACGTGACCAACGGGAATGCCAGTTCTTTCGTCTATGGGACGCCATACATTATTCGCATGTACGTGACAGACCAAAATGGAGTGGCCAATCCTTCCGGACCGCCGAGTCCCACGTGTCTCAGCGAAAGCCCTCTCTCCTGTCCGACAGGGAAGGTTTCGTTGACGGCGAATGGATCCCCAGTGGATGGCGGCTCGTTTGCACTAAATACTGGAGGATATACCCGCGACATCGCGCCCACTCTAGGCGGCGGAACCTTTTCACTATCCGCTCAATATTCCGGCGACAACAGCTACCAGGGCAGCACATCCGCCGCGGACACTCTTACGATTACTCCGGCACCCACGTCTCAACAGTGGTTCAACGATCCGAGCTTTGCGGTGGTCAACCAACCATTTCCTCTGGGTACGGCGATTGGGACCGGCGTGGCGGGCGTGAGCCCGACGGGAACAGTAACGTTTCTGGATGGGAGCAATGCGTTACCTGGCACCGTGACGCAGATGGCGCAAGGTCAGGGCTTTAATGTCGTGTTGTATGCGAGCACAACGACAAGCATTTCGACGGGTGGTAGCCATACAATTACTGCGACTTACAGCGGGGACGCAAACTACGGGCCTTCCACCAGCAGCCCGATTACTTTTGTGGTGAAATATCCGACCTCTCTATCGCAAACCGAGAGCGCAAAATCAATTAACTACGGGCAGAGCATTACGGTAACGGCAGTCGTGACGGGCAACAGCAAAGGCTCTAGTCTGACTGGAAGGGTGGGCTTCTTTGGCTCATCTACTGCCATAACAGGGCCAGTTACCACGGCGGTCGGAACAGATGCGAGTGGAAACCCAACACTGACCGCCACAGTGTCCACAACGCCTCAGTTTTCAGAAGTGATCAGCGTTTCCTATAGCGGTGACCCAAACTACACAGATGTAAGCACGTCCGGTGATTTTGTGACCGTGAATATCCCCGATTTCACTCTACCAAGTCCGCTAACTATCAATGCGACTGCCGGACAGCCGGCAACGGTAACATTCAATGTAACACCTACTTCAAATACGCCCAGCCAAGTGACCCTTGGCGTCCTTGGTCTTTCGGTTTCAGGAGCCACGGTAAATATATCCCCATCTTCTGTAAGCTTGAACGGATCAGCAGTCCCCGTGACCTTAACACTGAATACGACCGGACCATCCGGGAACGCGGCTGGCGCTACCGCAGCTCAAGTTAGACGTACAGAGACCCCGTCCACCCCGTACTTCTCACCGAATGGAACTACTTGGTTTTTGACCTCGCTTGGCGCGATATTTGCGTTTGCGTTGCTCTTTGCTCGAGACAAGCGGCGCAAGCTCGCCGCAGCGTTGCTTGCAACTGCTTTTTGTTTGGAGGCATTTGTACTTGGATGTGGGGGAGGGGGAGTGGGAGGAGGAGGTGGTGGTGGCGGTGGAGGCGCAGTCCCGAGTTCGATTACGATTTCGGCGGCTACTTCGAAAGGTCCTAACATCGCTCCAATCACCATAACTGTTACTGTGACTTCTTCAAAAACTGTAACAGGCACCGTGAATATTTTCGCGGCCGCCGGGCCAGAAAGCGGACCACTCACTCTAGTAAACGGCCAAGTCACTTGGGCTGTCCCGCCCGCGTTCGGCGTGGGCACGGTCGGCTGCACCGCACAATACAGCGGCGACGCGAATAATCTTCCATCTCAAACTCCCGCTCCATTCAATATAGTCTTTACGGGAACGACTCAATTCGAAATTCAGGGGAACACCGGCGGCCTGACCCATGGCAGCAGTGTGATCGTAAATTTGCAGTAAGGAAGGCTTGAACATTTCCATGACTCCCCTTGCTCCAATTGCACCCAGACTCTAGGAGCCAAAAGTAAATTCGTTAATGAGCCACAACTAATCTTAGAATTGGGTTTCTCGAATCCGCTTTCGGCTTGCGCTACACCACTGCTTCGACGCTTGCGACGACGATTCCGGGGGAAGGCGGGTGGCGCAGAGACTAGGCGCAGAATCTGCGCAGTTGGTTTTGATTTGTTTGGGAGTGCCCTACGCTTCGGTTTTAAGCGTGCCGGTTTTGCTTTCCACTTGTTTTTCGCAGCTTGTTGGTGCAGGGCTTGCTATCTTGGTGCTTGGCACCGAAGGACCTGGGCGGAGCATGTGCCAACTCTCAGGGCCTCCTGTGGCCCTCCCGTCTTTTACCGGAGTACAGCAATGTCATTAAAGCCCATTGAATTCCTTGTCTGCGTTAACTTGGCGGTTTTTTGTCTTTTTTCTCCTTCCGCACATGCGCAAAGCCCCGCCGTGCAAGGAACGGACGAGGCTCAGAAGCGGCTGGAGCAAAATACCAGTCTGTATTTTCCCGACTGTGCGTTCACACCGTCCGGCCCCTTGGCTGATAAGCAGATTAAGAACAGGATCGCTTCGCTGGCGCTTTATTTGCGCATCATCGGCGAGCCTCCTTTATCCGATCCCTCCAATATCGATTCCAATAAACAGGAATCGTATCGCCTGGTGTGGATGGGGTTTCCGGGCGGAAAATTCTTTGTTCTGCGCTTGGCGATAGCGGCCAACGGAACGGCGAAAATCTTTGCGAAAGAGACCGCATACCAACAGACCATAAACAATGAAACGAAACTTCTTCTTAATCAGGAATGCTCGGCCTCCAACGAAGCCATAAATGCATTTCTAGAATTGGTCACCAAAGCCAAATTCTGGGAGCTACCAACCCTTGTAGTTCCCGAGCCACAAATGCCGGATGGATCGTATTGGTACCTTGAGGGAGCGAAACCCAATCAGCGCCACCTCGTTTATCGCCGAAATCCCGAATCACATCCCGATTCACTTACTGATATCGGTAGATATCTCGCCAGGGATCTTGCACATTTACCTGACACGCTGATCTCCATTCCCAGAGCAGATCGATCGGAGCCGATCAGACGCCAACACTAGGGCGGGGTGGCGGGGGTGGCCCGGGTTCAGGTTTTTTGGAAACCGAGGGAAACCGAGGGACAGACGGAACGTTTTCTGATCTTTAGCTTTTCCACATGTTTCCACTGCCGTATCAAGTAGGTTAGCCCCCGCCCAACCCCTTAAAACCCTTCAACTTCCGCCCGCCCCATTCGAATGCCAACTCAGTAACCAAGAACGCTATTGACAATCAGTAACTTTCGTGCTATCCTTCTACATGATTCACCCGCGCCGCCCTCTACTTCCTCATGCTCATCCCGAACGAAGTGAGGGATCTGCTTTTTCCTCTTTCAACTTTGAACTTTCGACCTTTAACCGCTTTTCGCTAAGTCCTTTCCTTGCCACTCTTGCAAGCTCTCTGCAACTAATAGAAAACACAGCCACTTTAAGTCCTGTGCCTGCCACTCTTACGAGCCGCGTCAAGCATAAGTCCTTTGTTTGCCACTCTTACAAAAAACACCCGGGGTGGGGGTACCTACTTCAAGCCAAGATCTTCTCTTTCGGCAATCTAACCACTCACTACTCACTACTCTCCACTATCTCCTTTTCAATCCGCACTTCCAAAACACGGCACTTAAAGTCCTTTAGAATCCGCACTTACAGAAAAACGGTGAGGGGGGGGTGGGGGTGAGGGTGGGGACCAGACTCGTCCCGAACAGACGGACTTTCCAGCTCCCGGCTTCAAATTCCGCTCTTTCTTTTTCACTACCCACTACTCACTCCCCACTATCCACGGCTCGCTTCTTCCTGCGTTACACTACTGGCTTCATGCTTGCGACGACGATTCTGGACACGAACTGGCTGGGGAGGCCGCGGTCGATTGGGGCGGTTTTGCTGGAATCCGATGGGCATCGCGCGATTCTTGACCCCGGGCCGGCTTCGAGAGCAATACGGTAAGTCCGAACCAGTACAGGGACA
>CAWAIG010000004.1:0-293966 GCA_963782135.1 uncultured Acidobacteriota bacterium | reverse complement strand
TTCAATCACCAGAACCGGCGTTCGCAACTCAGTGTGCCGACTTGTCAGCACATCTCTTGTGGCTGTAGACCTCAGCATCGTTGTCGCCTGCGAGGCGCGCCGCAGGTCGAAGGGCAGGAATCAAAACAGTGAACCAACGTGTCGATCAATTCCCACGCGACGAAACTTCCAGTACGCCTTCGGAGATATTCGACGTTCTTTGGACGGCGCTCATTGAAATCCTAGGTTCGCCCGCGACAGCGAGTCTGTTGCGGAGGAGCGCAAAGAGGCGGCTGGAAGATTTCCCGGAACTCGGAAAGCTTGCCATCACGCGAAAAGGATTTGAGTATGCCTATGACGTTCCGCCAGATTGGAAGCACACAAACGAACGGTCAAACGCCGCGCTTCAAGCCCTCGTACAAGATCTCTGCTCCTTGCTATTCGAGCTGACCGGACCGGTTGTCTTGCGCCGGTTGGAGGCGTTGCCACAACTGGCGAAGTGTGGCCTGTCTCTTTCGGAGGATAAATGAAGACCAGGCAGAAACCCACGCTGCAACTCGAGAGCACTGGCGATGAATCGTTTGATGCGATTCTCGGCGGAGGAATTCCCTCACAGTCGGTTGTTGTTATCGCCGGTGAGCCGGGTTCTGGCAAGACGGTGCTAACGCTCCAGATCCTGTTTCGCGCGGCTCGTGAAGGGAAAAAATGTCTGTACTTTACGACCCTGTCAGAGCCTGCGATCAAAGTCATCCGGTACATGCAGCTCTTCGATTTCTTCGATGCCGCGCTAGTCGACAAGCAGCTCGTGATCGCCGACCTCAGTGCCGCCGTGAGGAAGGGCGCCGATAGCACCCTAACCGAACTTTCGGCAATGATCGAGAAGCATCAACCGGCATTCGTAGCTATCGACAGCTTCCGTGCGATTGCTGACCATATTGATACCGGACACGTCGCGCGGTCGTTCGTCTACGATCTCGCCACGCAGACGGCGAGCTGGGGTGTTACGACTTTCCTCATTGGCGAGTACGTTCCAGATGAATTCTCGAAGTACGCTGAATTTGCGATCGCCGATGGGATCCTGCGATTGGGCGCAGAAAAACAGGAACTGACATCGGTTCGCGAAATAGAGGTGTTGAAGCTCAGGGGCATGGACTACGTGTCGGGCATCCACTTTCTTGAGATCAGCGAGAAAGGTGTCTTCGTGTTCCCGCGTGTCCGTGCGCCTAAACAAGCGGACGTTCCCCGCGTTCAGAAGCTCGCGAGAGTGTCGACCGGAATCGACGGACTCGACGAACTGTTCGGTGGCGGAATCCCGAGTAACGGCAGCACGCTGCTTACGGGCGCGTCGGGCACTGGGAAAACGATACTCAGCCTTCAGTTCCTGTTGGCGGGAGCCCGTCAAGGAGAGAAGGGCATTCTCTTCACCTTAGAAGAGACGCCGGACCAGATCCGGACGATAGCGGCCAGCCTCAGTTGGGACTTGTCGGAGATGGAGCGAAAGGGTCTGCTGCTGATCAGCTATATCTCACCTGTAGAACTCTCGACCGATCGTTACCTCCAGACCGCTCGGGAACGGCTGCTCACAAGTAAAGCACGGCGCGCCGTCTTCGACAGTCTGACCTCGATGCAGCTTGGCGTGCCATCCGAGCGCCGCTTCAAGGAACTGGTGTATTCGCTCAGCAAGCACATGCGCACTGCCGATGTAACGCTCTTTATGACCCTGGAGTCGCCGCAACTTCTTGGCACCGAGGAACTATCCGGGCACGGTATCTCGTTTATTGCGGATAACCTGTTACGACTCCAATACATTGAGGTTGACGGGAGGCTTGAGCGGGGCATCTCGATCTTGAAAGCACGAGGGACAAAGCACCAAACCCAGGTTCGACTGCTCAGGATTGGGCATGGCGGCGTGACACTTACCGATGCTGACTTGAGCGGCCGACGCGGTGTCTTAACCGGGAGAAGAGCACCGGCCAAAGTGAGATCGAAGCGATGAAGTCTTCTGTTCGCGCCCGAATAGATTCCGCTCAGATCGTGAGTGGCTTGGCGGAGATCGCCCGTTTGCTAGGGCCGGAAGAAATCACGGATGCGAGGGTTCGTCGCGTGCTCGAGTTGCTCGACCGCCTCGTTCCCTATGAATGTTGCGCGTTGCTGGTGGGCCCCTCGAAGAACGCGCATCTTTTCACGATTCCCGACCCGGCCGCAACAACGCGCGCGGCTCTTCAATCGTCGCTCTCGGACATGCTGCACGTGATGGAGGGAAATCGCGATATCGAACCATCCGGCACCGGTTCAGCCCATCTCGTGCTGCCGGTCATCGGAGCAGACCGAATCATCGGTGTGCTGCAGGTGGAACGCCATGACACCTATGACCTCCACCATGTCCAACTGCTTTCCACCGTGGCCTCCCAGCTAGGGGGCTATTTAGCCATGGTGGAGCTAAAGGATCGTGAGCGCCGAGCGCAAGAAGTGCTCCGCGAAAGTGAGTCACGTCTGCGCGTGATGTCCGAGCATGATGGTCTCACCAAGTTGCCCAACCGCTTGTTGCTGAAGGACCGGCTAACCCACGCAATTTCACTAGCCCGTCGCAATCACAAACAGCTGGCAGTGTTGTTCTTGGATTTGGATGGTTTCAAGCACATCAATGACTCCCTCGGACACTCCATTGGCGACAAACTCCTCCAATCCGTAGCAGCATGCTTATCGGCCTGTGTCCGCAAATCTGACACGGTAAGCCGCCAGGGTGGCGATGAATTTGTGATACTGCTTTCAGAAGTCACACACGCAGCAGATGCAGCTGTTAGTGCTGCAAAGATCCTCACCGAGCTTAAGAAAACGCACAGCATCGGCGACCACAGTCTTCGCATTACCGTGAGCATCGGCGTAAGCACCTACCCCGACAACGGCGAAGATGCGGAGACGCTGATCAAGAATGCCGACACGGCGATGTATCACGCCAAGGAATGTGGGTGCGACAATTACCAGTTCTTTAGCCCAGATATGAGTCTGCAGGCCGTCGCGCGCCAATCCCTGGAAGGCCAGCTGCGATATGCTCTTGAACGCCAGGAGTTGTTGTTGCATTACCAGCCGAAGGTAAATCTCAAAACAGGAGACATCACTAGTGTCGAGGCGCTCGTACGTTGGCAACATCCAGAGCATGGGCTGCTTCTTCCTGCACAATTCCTGACCATCGCCGAAGACACCGGTATGATCGTAGCAATCGGCCAATGGGTACTACGCGAGGCATGCAGGCAAACGCGGGAATGGCTTGATGCCGGCCTGCCAGCCGTCCCGGTGGCAGTCAACGTTTCGTCGCTGGAATTTCGGAGCGAGCAGTTTCTCGAAGGCGTTCAAGTTGCTCTGAAGAATACCTGCCTGGATTCCAGATATTTCGAGCTCGAATTAACCGAAACCGTTCTCATGCGACATGCTGAGTCCACCGCATTCGCGCTTGGACAACTCAAAGCCATGGGTGTGCGACTGGCCGTGGATGACTTTGGCACCGGCTATTCCAGTTTAAGCTATCTGACTCGATTTCCCATTGACGCCCTGAAGCTCGACTGGTCGTTGATCCACAATATTATTGCCAGTTCAGATGATGCTATCATCGCCGCTGCTGTCATCAGCATGGGTAAAAGTCTCAAGCATAGAGTGATCGCTGAGGGTGTAGAAACACCAGAGCAGTTGGCATTTCTTCAGAACCATGGCTGCGATGAGGGGCAAGGATACTGGTTCAGTCTGCCCTTGGTTGCACAGCAGTTCGCGAACTTACTTGAAACGGGAATATCAGGAACTGTTTGAATTTATGGCGATGAACACTTCTGTTCGCAACCCAATAGATTCCGCTCAGATCGTGAGTAACTTGGCGGAGATCGCCCGTTTGCTAGGGCCGGAAGAAATCACGGATGCGAGGGTTCGTCGCGTGCTCGAGTTGCTCGACCGCCTCGTTCCCTATGAATGTTGCGCGTTGCTGGTGGGCCCCTCGAAGAACGCGCATCTTTTCACGATTCCCGACCCGGCCGCAACAACGCGCGCGGCTCTTCAATCGTCGCTCTCGGACATGCTGCACGTGATGGAGGGAAATCGCGATATCGAACCATCCGGCACCGGTTCAGCCCATCTCGTGCTGCCGGTCATCGGAGCAGACCGAATCATCGGCGTGCTGCAGGTGGAACGCAATGACACCTATGACCTCCACCATGTCCAACTGCTTTCCACCGTGGCCTCCCAGCTAGGGGGCTATTTAGCCATGGTGGAGCTAAAGGATCGTGAGCGCCGAGCGCAAGAAGTGCTCGAAACGCGCGTGAAGGAACGCACAGCGGAGCTTGAGATTCGCAACTCCGAGATACTGACCCAAGCCAAGCGATTGCGGCAATTGTCCGTACGCTTGAGGCAGACGCAAGATGACGAGCGACGAAGAATTGCTCGTGAATTGCACGACAGCGTCGGGCAATACCTGGCGCACGCAAAGATGAGTCTCGAGTCATTAAAAAGGCCAGACGCAACGGAGAAAGAAACCCAAAGTTTCGAGCATTTATCGGATACCCTCGACAAGTGCTTGACCGAAACTCGGACCATTTCCTATTTGCTCCATCCCCCACTTCTTGATGAGCTGGGGCTGCCTTCTGCGATGCAGTGGTATGTGGAGGGCTTTGCCGAACGAAGTGGTATTCAAGTCAAGCTCAACTTTATTCCACACGAGCTGACGCGGTTACCGGGCGTGCTGGAACTTGCGCTATTTCGCATCCTGCAAGAGAGTCTGACGAACATTCATCGGCACGCTCACAGTCAGTCGGTAGACATTCAACTGAAGCTTGATGCTGACGAAATTGCGCTTGAGGTGCGGGACTACGGCCAAGGCATGCCCTCAGAGTTACTAGAGGAATTTAGGGACGGCGGGGGAAGTGGGGTCGGCCTCAGGAGCATGCATGAAAGGGCCAGCGAGCTAGGTGGCCGATTGGAAATCCAATCAGATAAGAATGGGACCCTGGTTCGAGTTACCGCTCCCTTGTCCGACGCAGCGAAGAAATCAGGGATAGCAACGGATAATCCTTCTGGCACGTAGCCAGGCAAAGGGACTCTGCCGCTCTGATTGATAAATGAGGGCGGGACCCCGTTGACCCAAGAATCCAAACTGCCAATTCCCACACTCAAAGTTAAACTGACCCGCCGCGAACTTCAGGTCCTTCTTCTGATGGCCAGAGAATATGAGCAACAGGGAAATCGCTTCAGCCCTCTTTATCACTGAAGGTACGGTAAAAATCCACGTGCATCACATTCACGAATCAGTACGCTTCGACAGAACGGTTCCGCGCTATCACCATGAGAACGCGTACTTACTCCCGAAAGGAAATCCGTCGCAGCCGACTCAACGGATTCCCGATGTGCTCGAATGGAAGTATTCCGCAGGAAAGACGGTCATGAATCAGGCTCTCACCCTGACCAACCAAGGATGGCAAGCCAAAGGGCTCGACAGCCCACTCTAGAGCGATCATTCGTCCAGTGGACGACCTGCCGTCCCTGTGCATTCAACCACGCTAGTACTAAAGTACTATAGAATCAATACCTTATCTGAACCCATCGTCCGTCTGATAGCATCCAACTATCAACAGGGTTCTCGGCGGCAAGATTGGCAACCCCAATGGACCCGAGTGCGAGAAACGAAATCCAGTCCCCGATTCTTGCTCAACTCGGTTGACCTCTCGGGCCGAGGAATCCTTCCCACCGTTTTGTCCGTTGCTAACAGGATTGCCCCAAAGCCGTCTCTTACGCCGAAAGGCTTCTCGGAGACCCCGCCATAGCTATAAATCTCTTCGAGCAGGCAGCGGCCTCCGTTTCAGAAGCGATCAAGACGAAACAGGCCAGTGGCTCTGCTGTGCGGGATCTCGCTGCTTACTTGTTCCGCACCTATCCGTAGATGTTAGTGCTGATCAGGCAGGACTCTCGCTCTTACACTGCAATGTTCAACAGCACATGGATTTCGGTTTCAAAACATTATTTCGTTGCACTTGACAGGAGACAGTCGGCAGGGAACTCGAATTCCAGCAGCTGGGACGGTGAGTTCAAGAGACTATCGACTGACCGGGGAGACCTGAATGCGTGCGTTCCTATGTGGAATGATTGCAACGCTGGTGGTGATCGTTATAGGGCTAGTTGCCTTTGCAGAACTGGGCTTCTTAAATTTTCGCGCGGATATCCAGCCCTCCGAAGCGGAATCGAAGTTCGCAATGTCGGCCGTAGACGCTTCTACGGATCGTCATGCGCCGGAAACGAAGAATCCCCTCGAAGCGACAGAAGAAACAGTGCACGCAGGCGCGGTCTATCGTGATAATTGCTCAGGGTGCCATGGCGACCCGGAAAATCCGGAGGCAACGCTGGGAAGCAATTCTATCCGGCGGCACCGCAATTCTTTCACGAGCTGCATATGGACATGATGGGGGACAACCAGACTTTCTACATTGTCCAGCACGGCATTCGCTGGACTGGAATGCCTGGACAGCAAGGCGTTCTCAACGACACGCAGGTATGGCAGGTCGTTGCATTTTTGAGCCACATGCATCTGTTGCCTGCGTCGGCACAGCACGAGTTCACAAAATCTACGCCTCCCGCGAAATGAACTTCGGTGGAACCCGAAGTCGTATTGCTGACGGCGACCTGGATGAAACACCAGTCAGCGCACTGTCCGACGGTAGTGAAACGACAACGGCAGGGCAGCGCATAGAATGATATCGGGAGAGCACGCAGCGGCACTGAATATCGCAGTTCTAGTGTTTCGTGAAGGTCTGGAATCCATTCTGGTCTTAACTGCTGTTACCGCCAGCTTCAAAGGAAAGGAAACTAAATTCAATCGTCCTGTCGCAGCGGGCGTGACAGTGGCATTCATTGCCACGCTGCTCACATGGAGCATCGCGGTTCGAGTCCTTGATGATACCGGGAAAAGCCTCTCTGCGTTGGCGGTTCAAGCTGCAACGGGACTGCTCGCGATTCTCGTTCTGCTCCTGGTCATGAACTGGTTCTTTCATAAGCTCTATTGGACCGGCTGGATTTCGCTTCACAATCAAAGAAAAGAGAATTGCTCAGCGAGGGAGGAAAAGAAAGAGGTGAGCTGCGCGTTCTGTCCGGAATGGCCCTTCTTGGTTTCACATCGTTCTATCGCGAAGGATTTGAGGTTGTATTATTTCTCCAGAGTTATCGGCTAAAGGTCGGTAGTCTGGTTGTTTTGTACGGCGTACTTTTGGGTGCGTTCGCAACTGCCGTTGTAGCGATTCTGACATTCGTCGTCCACCGCCACCTGCCCTACCGAAAGATGCTCGTATCGACGGGAGTGATGCTCGCCTTTGTATTGCTCGTGATGGTGGGCGAGGAGGTGCAGGAGATGCAGCAGGCCCAATGGTTGCCAGTGACCGACATTCCGTGGCTCGCGCATGTGATTCCTTCTTGGATGGGTCTTTGGTTCTCAACGTTTCCAAACGTCCAGACTCTAACCGCTCAGGCTCTTGCTGCGATTCTCGTTTTTGGCTCCTACCTCACGGCGCGTTCCTCGCCAGGAACTGCACGTTAGCAATGCCTCCGCCAAAAACGCGCGACGCTAGCTTCCGTTACTCAGGTAAATCACGGCGGATCAACACCAGATCTAGTAGACATATAACTTGAGGAACACGAAGACCACTACGCCGGTGATCGAAACGTACAGCCAAATGGGGAACGTCAAGCGCGCGATTCGGCGGTGCATCGCGAACCGGCCCGTCAGCGAGAAAAAGAATGTCGTGAGCACCATCGGCAAAGCGACGATGGAAAGGGTCACATGGCTGGCTAAAATCCAAAGATACAGAATGCGCACCGGGCTGTGGCCGGGAAAAATCGTATCGCCGTGCAGTGCGTGGTTCGCGATGTAGCTGATGAGAAAAATTGAAGAGAACGCGAAGGCTAGCAGCATGCTCGTGCGATGCGCTTGCCTGTTGTGGTGTTTGATGAAATACAATCCCACGCAGAGCGCAATCGCGCACAATCCATTCAGAAGTGCGTTGAGGGCCGGCAAAAACATCCAGCGCCCGGCGAAATCGGCCGAGGCATGATGCACGTACACCAGCCACAGCAGGAATGACACAGCAAGGCCGCACACCACGACGATCCCGCCAACGACGGGGCGCGTCCCAACCTGGGTTTGTTCCATGCTGACAATTAAATCACAAAAACCTGGGAGCTTCGTTATGACTAGACCAAAAACGGGGGGGCAGGTCAGATAGGAACGAGAAGGATTTGCGGCCTCCGGCAGAAGATTGGACGGTGATCAACTCCCGGATTGTCCACATACGGAAGTAATTGGGGGGCGAGCCAATGAAGAACGAAGAGCTTTAGGCTGGAGCCTCGGTATAACTTCGGTACAACTGAGGGCGAAATGTCGGGAGAGAGGACCTGTAAGCGACGCCCAGCAAAGCATTTTAGATTTTCTGCGTTCTTTGTTAGAAGATAAATCCAGAAGGGCTAGCCTGTTGCTTTTCCGTGGCTCTGCATACCTCTTGCACTACGGCTTTACATGGTATTCGGGCGTTATTGGACCCAACTTGGACCCGGATTGTTGACCGAAACCAATTGCAACGCGCAATCAGCCCGCTAAGCGGGTGGCGCGGAGGTCCCTCCGCGCCGATTGCATTGAGAATTTGGGTGGCCGTTTTCTGGATGTGTTCCAGGCTGGCCGTCAGGAGCTTCGCGTCACCTTCGTAGAGTTGAATGTAGTCCTGAGACGCTGAGCCCGTTTCTAGGCCGATGGCGTGGCAGACCACGAATGCGACGGCCTCTGCTTCAGTCTCGCGGCTGCGCTTTGAAGTGCTGCTGCGGCGCTCGTCGCGGTGCATCATTTCGTGCGCGAGTTCGTGCGCCAGCGTTGCGAATTCTTCAGCCGGAGACTGTCCGGGCAACAACGTGATCTTGCCTCCTGCGGAAGTGCCCCGCGCCGGAGCGATGTCCTCCGAATATTCAAGAGCGATGCCTTGCTCGGCGACAAACTTCGCAAGGCGCTCACGGTACTCGCGAGGATCGCCATTGACGCTGCCGATTGCGGGAAGTTCTTGGCCGTCCGTCTGGCTGATGTCGAAGACGTAGGCCGCGCGAAATCCGACAGCCGTTGATGATTCATCCGTCTCGTTTTGTTCGTCGCTTTCATTCTTTCGCCGGACGATGGGAGCAAGGATCAGGATTCCTTTCTCGCCCTTCTTCACGAATCGCCCAAGCTTGTGCCAAGCGTGAAAGCCTGCCACGTGCGTTGCGGTTGGCTTCTGTGATGCGATGAGCATCACGTTTCGGAGACTGTAGCGGTGGAATCGGCCAATCGCCGCAAGGTACTGCGTCAGCGTTTCGCTCCGGCCCTCGTTGAGCGCCGTAATGAGCTGCTCGATGGCTTGATTTGTAACTTTCTTGATGTTTTCTGAATTCATTTTCTTTGTCCTTTCGGTGAGTTGAGAGTTGGTTCCCTCAACCAGACAGGGGAACCAAATCGCAACGGACTCACTGAAAGGACAGAGAGCGAAGCGGTCTAGTATTTGCGGCTGGAGCGGATGGCAACGGGCGTGACAGGTCGCCGTTTACCTGGCGCGACCGTGTGCTAGCGGAAGCTGATAGAAGGCATCTTCAAATGTTTACTGCGATGGTCAGATTCTGGTTTGGATTTTCAGTCGCTGGAACCGGCAATTAACAGGTATAAGAACTTTCTGTCAGACTGCGACAACATTCACATCTAAAGTGTTGTTTGGGTATGGTGTCGCTAATCCATTTCGCTGCGTGCGGCTCGCTCGTGCACAGGAAGATTTTCGTTGACGGCTGCGACATCATCGCCTCCGCTTCGTGCCCATAACGCACTTCCAACTGGCTGCGTCCCTGAAAACCCAGCACCACCGGATTGTTGGACTTGCGGTTTTCCGTGATCGCCGTGTGTAGCTGCGGCAGTCGCTGCAAGGTCGCCAACTCGTCGAGGATGAACCAAACCGGACGCGGACTCATGCGGCCTTGATTCATCAAGCGCAGCACGAGCATGTCCAGCCACAAACTGATGAGCGGCGCGAGGCGCTTCCGGGTGTCCGGTGTGCTCGTCAGGAAGAGCCAGCCCCTCCGCTCCTTCGACCATTCGAGCGTGCTCCAACGCCCCTTCGTCTCCGCTTCGCTCGGCAGCAGCTTCATGGCGTCAGCTACCATGCTCAGCGAACCAAGCACGCCGTTGCGCTGTGGCGGCGAATCACGGTCGATCATCGCCGCGTACTCTGTCCCTTTCACTCTCCGGTCGATCTCTTCCGGGTGCGACATCCACCACACCAACTCTTGCGGCGTCGGATGGAAGCTGAGCAAGTGCGCAAAGATTTTTCGCGGGGCCTCTACGAAGAACGAATTCTCGTTGTGCCGGTCGGGAAACAGCGACGCGGCCAATGTGAGAGCGTCGGCCCCCTGCCGCAGCTCGTCTCCCGGAGTCCAGTAGGGCATCCGCTGGTCCAGCGGATTGAGAATCAAATCACCGCGCGACGGAGTAAGAAAGTAGGGCACGTAGTCGGCGGGCGTCGCCGGATCGTACACGATGGCCGTCTCACCGCGCTCCTCGATCTGCAACAAGATTTGGCGAATCAGTGCGCTCTTGCCTTTGCCCGAATCACCCATAACTAGAATGTGGCTCGATTCAATTTCGCGCGGCAGTCGCAGCCAAGCTTTCCTGCGGAGTATTTTTTGCGTGAAGCTCTGCTGCTGCAAGAAGCCGATACCGTCTGAACGGTTGCGGCGATTGAACGCACGCGCCGTCACAAGCTCCGGTCCTTTCAGCCGACGTCCATGTTTGCGTATTCTCTTGCGTGCCGAGTCCATCGGGATCGCCACGACGAGACCCACGAGCAACACACCCAAGCCGCCCCACAGTGCCGGTTTCGCCAGATCGGTGAGCGTCTGGTCCTGGTAAATCCAGTGGCCCAGGAATTCATGCAACTTCGCATTGTCATAGCGTGCGCGCTGCCATTCGAGCTTCAAGTCACCTACCTTGATGGCCTCTTCGGTCAGCGTAAACGTGCCCTCGCCTTTCTCTGTGACGAAAGGCTCTACTTCGTTGTCGAGCGCCATCCGCGTACCCTTCCGCGTCACCACCATCAACAGCGTGTACCAGCCGTCCGCGCGGAAGGCTCCTGCTACCGGCGTGCCAACGTAGGCCGTCAGATAGTGCTGTTGGAGCGGAGTCCACACCCGCATGTAGCGGTAACCAGCGATAGCGAACACACTGAGCAAAGCAACGCAGAACGCTCCGATAGTCCATACCGCCTTCTCGCTTGGAAACTCGCCTGCATCATCCTCTCGGCCCCACCTCTGTTTCATGGCACACCCCCTGTTGCTGCTTCCGCGAGGCGCTCTCGCGCCTTGCTCAACTTGTTCTGGTCCGCCCGCTCGATGAGTTGCTGCATCTTCTCTGTCGGTGAGCGTTTGCCCTTGGGATATGGCGAAGTGGATGTTTAGCAGAATGGTTCGCAGCGCCAACACTTCGGCCAGGACTGTTTGCTCGCCTGCATTTGGCTTGGTTGCATTCAGCAGAACATCGCGCGCCCACTCGCTGATCGTCTGCTCCGCCTGCGAGGGCTTCAAACTGGGCGTATTCCTCGTCGGTGACTTTGGTGCTGATGGATTTGGTTCGAAGGGAGGGCATGGAGTTCACCCCAATAAATTCAACAAGTTCCCATACGGGAACCAAGAGTGGCTGCGCGGCGCTCTAATAGAAGTGGCTTCTCCGCAAGCCACTGGATTTTCAGCAAGTTCCCATATAGCAACCTTGGTTGCTGAGCGGCACCCGTTTGGGGGTGACGTGTCAGTCCAACTCCCGGTGCCGAAGGCACCGCTCCTCGCAAAACGCGCCGCAAACCGACGTTTCGAGCTATCAACCCTGTTCGCCATACTCTAACTGCAGCTCCTGCATCCACCGCTGAAGCTCGGGGATCGCCCACGCCTTCTGGAACAGTTCGCGCAGGGCGTTCCATTCGTTCTCAGTGAAGTCGATACCTACGTCGTTCTGCCGAAGCCAAAGCGTGAATGTTGGCCCCTTCTCCTTGGATAGCGTCGTGAGGAAATGCTTGCCGTTCCACGAACCCTTGGCCGACCATCCTTCGAGCATCGCCTGGAACTCGGCCAAGTCGGGGTACCGAGCAATGAGATAGTTCACGCGGCGTGTTGGGCCAAAGTCGATATACACGCCCAGCTCCGGGCAAGCTGTCATCGTAAACGAGAGCTTCAGGTCATCGACCTTGAGCGGATCAGGCAGGATAATTCGGCGGCGAAAATCATCTTCGTTTGGACCCGTTGGTCGCACGGGCTGTCGGTCATGTCGCACCCAATGGCCCCGTGCGGCGAGACCCCAGAGAGTCGGCCAGTACGGGGCAAGGATTTGATCGAGTCTAGCGCTCTCGACTCCTTCATCACTAATGGCGGCTAGGATGCATCGTCCAATTGTGCCTGGGTTCTGCCATTTCTCCGCCGACTTCAGCAGCTCCTTGCGATGCGAAATTTGCTTCAGAACTGCTTGATGTCTTTGTTCCGCGTCATCATCGGAGAGCCGAACCTCGGTGAAGTGGCCGCCAAGGTTTCCGAAGTAATACCAGGCGTGCTTCGATGCATGCTTCTTACGGTTCTGATAGACGGCTTCGAAGGCGTCGAGTAACTTGAGGTATGACTCTCTGGATGGAATCGCAGGCCGAAGTAACGGCGGCTCCTGAGCTTCTCCCTCTGTGCCGATCTGCACGTATTGCGCGAGAACATCCCATTCGGGGGCAGACAGAGTGTGCTGCGATTCCCACTTCTTGCGAATGTGATAGAGCGAAGCGGTCGGCGTGCTGAGCATTTCATGACGAGCTGTTTCACGGTCCATCCCTTCGACGCGCTCCTCGATAACAAGGAAGGCGGCCTCTCCCAAGGACACCTCGCGTCCCCGTTGTTCACTGAGCACCTTCTGGTAGCGCTCCAACAGTTTGAGGCGGTCTTCGCTGAGTCGAATCGAGATAACCTCATGCCGGGGTTTCTTCTTAAGGATCGACATCATGGTTGACAAACTCTCCTACATCGCTGTACGATGTTTACGTTAGCGTAGCTCGACAGGCGACTGAAAGCAAGAAGAATCTTTTCCTCAGCTCTCTCGGAAGCCAACGAGCCAATTCGACTACCTTCTAGACCATATAGGAGTCACTAACACGCAATGGCCGTACCATCCCAAATCGAGACCTCGGTGCACATCGAGCGGCACTACGCCGTTACGGAAATCGCCGAAATGTGGAATCTAAGTGTAGATAAGGTTCGCGAACTTTTCGAGACTGAGCCCGGTGTGCTTGTGCTGGGAGATCGAACTCACCGCCACAAGAGACGGTATGTTACGCTGCGAATTCCTCACTCTGTGCTCGAACGTGTTCATCATCGCCTGTCATCGAAGTTCGGCGTCCGATAGGAGAATGCCACGATGCTGACCATTTATCGCAGACATCGCAAAGCATGTAAGCACCGCGACAAGGGCCGAGAGCATCGGCACTGCCAGTGCCCTATTTGGGTGGACGGCTTCTTGGGCGGCAAAGAACTGCGGGAGTCTTTGAAACTGCGCGACTGGCAGCGAGCGCAAGAGACCGTCCGAGAGTGGGAAGCCAATGACCGGAGAGACGTGAAGGCAGAGAGAAAGACACTGGTAAATGCGTGGGGCGATTATCGTGCCGACATGCAGGCTCGCAAACTCCACAAAGAAACCATCAGGAAGTACAAGACTTTGGAGTGTCAGATGGTGGACTTTGCTGCTCGTCAAGGCGTCCGCTTTTTGGATGAATTCACTTTGTCTGGCGTAAGTAAATTTCGCTCCGAATGGACTGATGGGCAACGCTCAAGCGGCAAAAAACTGGAACGGCTGCGCACGTTTTTTAGTTTTGGCCAGAAGCGCAAATGGATACCCGAGAATCCTGCCAGCGATCTGCGGGCGCCAAAAGTCACCCTTTGCCCTACATTGCCATTCACGCATAAGGAGATGCTTCGCATATTGGCGGCCATCAACAAATACAAGGATGAGTTCCCCGGTCGCGGTTCGGAAAATGCCCAGCGTATGCAGGCACTGGTTCTGCTGTTGCGGTACGGTGGAATGCGCATAGGCGACACTGTGAGTCTTTCCGGCGATAGGATCGAAGAGAATCGGCTGCTTCTCTACACGCAAAAAACGGGCGTTCCCGTAAACAATGTTCTGCCAGATTTTGTTTTAAAAGTTCTGGAAGGAACTCCCAAGGTTGCTGGCAACTACTATTTTTGGGATGGCGAATCAAAGCTGGAAACCATTATCGGGAGTTGGAGAAAACGATTAAACAGGTTGTTTGAACTCGCGGAGGTCAGTAGCGGCCACCCACACCGCTTCCGCGATACTTTCGCCGTAGAACTTCTTCTGGCAGGCGTTCCAATTGAGCGGGTTTCCATCCTGCTTGGACATGAAAGCGTGCGGACCACAGAGAGAAACTACGCGCCGTGGGTACGCTCGCGGCAGGAACAACTCGAAGCGGACCTCACCCGTGCGTGGGGCCTCGATCCTGTTATAGCTGCCCAAACTCCCCAAGCACGGGGTACACGGCGGGTACACGAGAAAAAGCAGCGTTCTAACTCACACATTCTAAAGCGGGAAAATTGGAGGCGCGGGTGGGATTCGAACCCACGAATGGAGGTTTTGCAGACCTCTCCCTTGGGCCACTTGGGTACCGCGCCAAACGGATAAGTATAGCAAAAAACTTACCGCGGCCCGGAAAGCGGACGGCCGCAGCTCACGGAATGCGCGCTATTTTTTTGCAGGCGCCACAGGCGAGGCGATTTTGGCTTCGCGCAGGAATCGGGCGGATTCCTCAGGCGGCGTTGGATTGATATAAAAGCCTGTGCCCCACTCAAACCCCGCGACTTTGGTCAGCTTGGGGATGATCTCTATGTGCCAGTGGTAATGATCGTTGATCTCCTCGCCGATCGGCGAGGTGTGGATCATGAAATTGTAGGGCGGCCGGTCAAGGACGGCGTCGAGGCGCATCAGGGTGTCCTTCAACATGCGCGCCAGGCTTGCGTACATCGTGCTCTGGTTGTTTTCGTACGATGAACCGTGCACCTTGGGGAGTAGCCACATTTCAAACGGAAAGCGCGGGGCGTACGGAGCCAGCGTAATGAAGTGATCGTTCTCACCGATCACGCGCTCTCCCGTGTCGCGCTCCTGGCGGATAATGTCGCAAAAGATGCAGCGCTCTTTCTCGTCGTAGTAGTGCCAACCGCTATCCACCTCTTCGCGGACCCGCCGCGGCACGATGGGCAAAGCGATGAGTTGCGAATGGGTATGTTCCACCGAGGCGCCCGCGGCCTCGCCATGATTCTTGAAGATTAGAACGTAGCGAAACCTCTTGTCGTTCTTTAGATCGAGCATACGGTCGCGGTAAGCCCAAAGGACATCTTCAACGGCGCGCTCGGGCAAGGAAGCCAGCGTAGCTGTGTGGTCGGGCGTTTCGACGATTACCTCATGCGCGCCGACGCCGTTCATTTTGTCGAAGAGGCCCTCTCCCTCGCGGTCGAGGTCGCCTTCGATGCCGAGAGCGGGAAATTTGTTGGGCACGACACGAACAGCCCAGCCTGCGGTGTTCGCACCTCCGTTGCTTCGGCCGTAGACTAGAATCTCCGGCGGAGTCTTGGCTTCGTGGCCGGGGCAGAACGGGCAATTCTTGCCGTTGGGGAGAGGAGACACGCTCTCGCGCAGAAAATCGTTTGGACGCTTTCCGCGCTCGGTGGAAATAATCACCCAGCGGCCAGTAATCGGGTCTTTTCGCAACTCCGGCAAAGCAAACCTCCTCGACAATGGATCAAAGATTTGGGCGGAGAGAACGCCCCCTGGGCTCCGATTGTACCGCGACTGGCGGTGTTGGCGAGGCGTCCCACGGAATTTTCCTGTGGAATTTTACATCTGGGGACTAAAAGCGTCTTTGTGCAAGCGGACGACCGGCGGCTTGCCAGGGCTATTGTCGATGGCGACGACGTCGAACCGGCAGGGGCATTCGCGAACGCGGCGTTCCGCAAGGAAGTGTTGGGCAGTGCGAGCCAGGAGGTGTTGTTTGCCTGGCGTGACGCTTAGCTCCGGCAAGGCGGACATTTCTTCGCGGACGGTACGCGTGCGGACCTCGACGAAGGCCAGCGTTTTGCCATCGTAGCCGACCATATCAATCTCCCCCTTTGAAGCGCGGGGAGTGAAATTCCGTGCGACGAAGACGTAGCCGTGGCGGCGTAGATACCAATAGGCGTAAGTCTCGCCACGAATACCGGTTTGGCGGGCCTCGTGTTTTTTTGCTTCAGGAGAGGGGCCGTCGCCTTCGCGCAAGCCCTTTCGCGCAGCCCAATGGACGGCTCGGAAAATCAATCGCGAAAGGATTGGCATCGCTTCTCCGCTGAAACAAGCAGTACCGCGCGCAGTATAACCAAGAATCCCGCGGCTGCCACGAAACTTTTGCGGCAGCCACGGGACTTCATATGAACCGCGTTTTTCGAACGCTGCAAGACCGGCTCGCGCGCGTTAGGCTTTTTTCTCCGCTTCGCTAATGCACTCTTCGAGAGTGCGTACTGCGAAGTCGGCCTGTTCTTCGTCAATGAGAAGCGGTGGCGACAACCGTATGGTGTTTTCGCCGGCGCCAAGGATGCACAGGCCTTTGCGGAACGCGAGGTCCACGATGGCATTGCGCAGGTCCGCCGCTTTTTCTTTCGTGCGCCGGTCCCGGACAATTTCAATGCCAATCATCAAACCGCGTCCACGAACGTCGCCGACGATTTTAAATTTTTCTTTCCAATCGCTCAGACGCGTGAAAATGTAATCGCCCATACGGCGCGCATTCTCGAGATACTGGCTTTCGATGAGCTCCGCGGTCGCGAGAGCGGCCGCGATGCAGACGGGATTTCCTCCAAACGTCGTTCCATGTGAACCCGGCTTCCAGTTCATGACGCTGGCTGGTGCGAAGATAGCACCGAGCGGCATGCCGCTGGCGATACCCTTTGCACTGCAGATAATGTCCGGTTGGATGCCTGCGAATTGATGCGCCCACCACTTCCCGGTGCGGCCCATGCCGCACTGCACTTCGTCGGCGATGAGCATGATGCCGTGCTTGCGGCAAATGCGTTGCAGCTCTTGCAGGAAGAAATTCGGCGCAACGACGTATCCGCCTTCGCCCTGAATCGGCTCGATGATGATTCCGGCGACTTCCTCGGGATCAAAGAGGCGCTTGAAAATCTGTTGCTCGAGTTGTTCAAGAATTTCCGCGCCGCAGGTTTCCGCGGTATGGCCGTGGGTACAGCGGTAGGCGTATGGAAAAGGAATGTGCTCGACGCCGGCGAGCAAAGCGCCAAAACCCTTGCGCTGCGTGGTTTTCGAGGCGGTCAGCGAGAGCGCCCCCATCGTGCGTCCGTGAAAGCATCCATAAAATGCGATCATTTTGTCGCGCTTCGTTGCATATCGGGCCAGCTTAATGGCCCCTTCCACGGCTTCGGCCCCGGAATTGGTGAAGAAAGCTTTTTTCGGCGCGGCGCCGGACAAGGTGTTCACCAAGCGTTCGGCGAGAAGCGGCATGCTTTCGTAGTAGAAATCCGTGCCTGACATGTGGATAAGCTCAGCAGCTTGGTGCTGAATAGCGGCTACGACCTTGGGATGGCAGTGCCCCGTCGAACAAACAGCGATGCCTGCGGCAAAATCCAAAAAGGAGTTGCCATCCACATCTTCGATAATTGCACCGTGGCCGCGCTTAGCGACAAGTGGGTAGTCCCGCGTATAAGACGGCGACATGAATTTTGCGTCGCATTCCACAACGCGCTTGGCGTTGGGTCCGGGCAGTGCAGTAATTAGCTTCGGTAGTTTCGTTTCCATTGTGGCAATCATCTTTTCCTCCTGGGGAAAATGGTCAGCGGTAAATGTGGATGGGCAACCGCAAAGCAGGTTTGTGTGCGTACACCAATACCAGTGCGCGCCCTGCCAGGAGAAGGATTGCTTAGTCTACGCCGAAGAGGTTGGGACGCAGCTCAGCCGGGGAGAAATTGCCGGGGAACCGATAGAGATTAGCAAGTTTCATTTGCGTTTCCAACGGACGCTGCCGTCCTTTGAATCTTCAATCAGTATACCACGATCCGCGAGTTCCTTGCGGATGCGATCGGAGGCGGCAAAGTCGCGCCGCTGACGCGCGGACTGGCGCTCGGCGATGAGTTTTTCGATTTCCGCGTCGCTTGGACCACCATCGGCAGCGCCGAAGCCGAGCGCGCGCAGCTTTTCCGCATCGTTGTCTTCCATAACGGCAAAGATGCAGTCGAAGTTCGCGAGGAATTCCTGGACGGCGGCTACGTCTCCCTGCCGGAAATCGCCCTTATCCATGGCGATGTTCGTTTCGCGCAGGAGATCGAAGGCGGCGGCCAGCGCACGGGCCGTGTTCAAGTCATCGGATAGGCCAGCGTCAAATTCATCCGCGGCCTCGGCGATACGGCTGGCCATGCCTTTCTGCTTTCCCGCCGGAAATTTCCCCTGGGCCAGACGCGCCGCGAAGTTCCGAAGTCGTTCGACCGAGCTTGCGGCCTGCTGCAATCCGTCAAACGTGAAATTAAGCTGCTTGCGATACGGCACGCTGGCCAGGGCAAAGCGAAGCGCCGAGGGCTTGTAACCCTTGGCGAACAGATCGCGGAGCGTATAGAAATTGCCAAGCGACTTCGACATCTTTTCGCCTTCGACCAGCAGATGCTCGGAGTGCATCCAGTAGCGCACAAAAGGCTTTCCTGTCGCGGCCTCACTCTGCGCAAGTTCGTTTTCGTGGTGCGGAAACGCAAGATCGATTCCGCCAGTGTGAATATCCAGCGTCTCGCCGAGATATTTCATGGCCATCGCGGAACACTCGATGTGCCAGCCGGGCCGGCCCTTGCCGATGGGCGTCTGCCAATAATGCTCTCCCGGCTTTGGCGCTTTCCAGAGGGCAAAATCGCGGGCGCTTTCTTTTTCGTAGCGGTCCATATCCACGCGCGCGCCGGCCTGAATCCCCGTCACGTCAATATTCGATAGCCTGCCGTAATGCGGAAACTTCGCGATGCGATAATAAATCGAGCCTTCACTCGGATAGGTGTACGTCTTTTCTTGCAATCGCTGGATGAGCTTGACCATATCGTCGATGTGGTCGGTGGCGCGAATCCAGTACTCAGGCGCTTCGATACTGAGTGTCTTGCAATCGTCAAAAAAGGCCTGCGCGAATTTCTCGGTGTAGTCGCGGATGCTCACGCCTGCCGCCGTGGCGTTAGCGATGATGCGGTCGTCCACGTCAGTCAAGTTCATGACGTGGTTCATCTTGAAGCCGCGCAGTTTCAGGAATCGCCGAAGAATGTCCTGAAACACAAAGGTGCGGTAATTTCCGATGTGCGCGTAGTCGTAGACCGTCGGCCCGCAAGTGTACATGCGGACTTCGTTGCTCTTTTGCGGAGTGAAAACTTCCATCTCTCCGCCCAGCGTGTTGTGGAAGCGTATCTCGTGCATCGCAGCTCGGACGGCGTTTTGCTCCAAAGGATAAACGTCAAATTGTATCCGAGGCTTCCAGACAGCCGCAATGAAGAAGGACTCGAGGTCTATTGGACGGCGCATGCCATGTGCGACCCAACTAGTCCTAATTGACGGTCATCGCATCCGTCGATAGAGTCCTAAGTTCTCATTCGAGAGGTGCAGCGATGAACCGCTTCTTATGGAGCAGTGGCTTTCTCAGCCTTTTGACGCTCGCTGGAGTTGCCCGCGCCCAAGAAAAGCCAGCCGCGGATGCCGCCAAGCAATTCACGCCGGAGGCAGCTCTCAACTTACGATCGATTTCGGACCTGCAATTCTCTCCGGACGGTTCGCGAGCCGCCTTCGTTCTCACGGAGCCACCCAAGACCGAGCGCCGCGCGCGGCATATCTGGTTGTATGAGAAAAAGTCGGGCGCGGTCCGCCAGTTCACCTTTTCCGCGAAGGATGAGATTTCTCCGCGCTGGTCTCCCGATGGTAAGCAACTCGCGTTTCTCTCGAATCGCGACGATCAGCAGCAGATTTACGTGATGCGCGCGGACGGCGGAGAAGCCGCGGCTCTAACCAAGGGAAAGCGCAGCGTGCGCAGTTTTGCGTGGTCGCCCGACGGCAAGCAAATTGCCTTTCTTGCTCCCGATGCCAAGAGTGACGCCGAAGAAAAAAAGGAAAAGGATAAGGATGACGCGCGTCTCGTGGACAGAGACGACAAGCAACCCAGGCTCTGGCTGCTCACGCTGGCTGCAGGTGAGCTCAAAGCGCTCACTGACGCGAAATGGGAAATCAGCGAGCTCGCCTGGCTGAAGACTGGCGACCGCATCGTCGTCAGCGCAACAGATCATCCGGAATCCGATCAGGAGACCCATCGCATTTTTTCGATCTCCATCCCGGACGGTTCGCTCAGACTGATCTTCGCGCCGCACGGCCCGTTTGGCGATCTACGCGTTTCTCCTGATGGCGCAACCGTCAGCTACGTCGGCTGTCGCGTCGATGGCCCCTCGCCGCACGACCTCATGCTGTTGGACATCGACAAGCGCGCCACTCGCAATCTGACCGGCGCGAGCCTCGATCGCGCCATCTCTGAGCATCGATGGATGAAGGATGGCTCCATCCTCGCGCTCTACGCAGATGGCTTCCAACACAAACTGGTTGGTTTTTCTGCCGAAGGCATGAGCAAAAATCCAGCGAATCCGCCAGCCACCAATGTGAGTGCCTTTGCCGTTTCTGATTCCGGCGACGTTGCTTTCGTAGGTCAGTCCGCCACGACACCTCCTGAACTCTGGCTGTGGGATCAGAAGAACGCCCCACAACAGGTTTCTCACCTCAACGATTCCTGGAAGCAGCTCACACTCGGCACGCCCGAATTCTACAAATACAAGTCCTTCGACGGTCTCGAAATTGAGGCGGCGCTATTGAAACCCGCCGGAGCCGATCCAAAAGAGAAAATGCCTCTGATCGCACTCATTCATGGAGGCCCAACGGGCAACTGGCAAGATTCCATCGAAGTATGGGGGCAGCTCTTGGCAGCCCGCGGCTATGCAGTTTTCTATCCAAACATTCGCGGCTCGGTCGGTTACGGTCAAAAATTCATCGAGATGAATCGCGGCGATTGGGGTGGCGCCGACTTCAAGGACGTGATGTGGGGCGTCAAAGATCTCGTCGACCGGGGGATCGCCGATGCAACAAAACTTGGCATTGGCGGATGGTCGTACGGCGGCTATATGGCGGAGTGGGCCATTACCCAGACGAATGATTTCAAAGCCGCCGTCTCCGGCGCGGGCCTCTCTGATTTAATCTCCGAATACGGAACCGAAGAGCATCCTGCCTACGACGAATGGTTCTACGGCGTGCCTTACGAGTCTGATAGCCTCGTGAAATACTTGAATAGCTCCCCTTTCACGCAACTCAAGAATGCGAAGACCCCGACGCTTGTTCTTCAGGGCGAGGCCGATACTACGGATCCGCTCGGCCAAAGCCAGGAGCTCTATCGCGGTCTAAAGCATTATGGAGTGAAGACCGAACTCGTTCTTTATCCGAGGGAACCTCACGGTCTCCGGGAAGAGAAGCACCTGCTAGACCGTCTCAATCGTATGGTCGCCTGGTACGACAAGTACGTTAAATAGCGCTGGATCGGGCGACACCATCTGCGCAGCCTTTCCCGGTTGTGGTCCAGCACAATCCAACACAATCTGTGGGGTAGCTCTTTACACTCCCTAATGCTCGTGGTAATCTTTTTTCCCGTACCGCCATCCACGCGCCAGGCGGCTGGGCCTCTGACTGAGAACCTGCCACACGTTTGTCTAAGCGACCGTACACCGGTCGTCTTGTTGCTCGAAAGACCCTCCCCACGAGGAACAAAGCGTCGTCTCTCTACGCGCGTTTTGACCCGGCCCCTGCTGTGCATGGGATACTCTTGGTCTGTGTCACTGCCTTCAAGGCTTTGGAAAGTCGAAACGGGTTAGGGGCAAACGCAAAGCGGTCAATGTTGGGCACAGCCGCGAAGCAGTTGACGACCAAAAGGGGATATCTTGCTTAAGCTGCGAAAAGTGGAAATCGTTGGCTTTAAGTCGTTTTGTGACCGCACGGTGGTCACCTTCAGCGGCTCCGGCACGACCTGTATCGTCGGACCCAACGGTTGCGGCAAATCCAACGTGGTCGACGCCATCTCCTGGGTACTCGGCGAACAGAGCCACAAGTCCCTCCGCGCCGAGCGCATGGCCGATTGCATCTTCAACGGCACCACCAAACGGCCGCCCCTGGGCATGGCGGAAGTGACCATCACCATGGAAGACCCCGAGCTGGCCGAGGCCGCAAGGTTCGTCCTCGAAGGCGCACAAATCGAAGCCGCCGCCGAGGTTGCAACCTCGCCGCAAAACGATTTGGCCGCCACTGCTGACCCGAATGTCCAGATTTTCTCGCTTGACCCCGCGCCGGCCCCCGAATCGCAGCAAGAAGCAGCAGGAGCGCAAGAATCCTCGTCACAGGCCGACGAAGCTTCTTCCAGCCTTCCTGAATTTCTGAAGGGCAAACGCCGCAAAAAAGGCGGCGACAAACCCGTCCTCGCCACCAGGCCAGGCGAAGTAGTCGTCACGCGACGCTTGTACCGCTCCGGCCAAAGCGAATACCTGATCAACGGCCGCATCGCCCGCCTCCGCGATATTCAGGAAATGTTCATGGGCGTGGGACTCGGCCCCGATTCCTACGCCATCATCGAGCAGGGCCGCATCGGCCTAATCCTTTCCACCAAGCCGATGGAGCGCCGCGCCATCATTGAAGAGGCCGCCGGCGTCACGAAATTCAAAACCAAAAAGCGCCTCGCGGAAGCTAAACTCGAATCTTCGAAGCTTAATCTCTCCCGCGTGAACGACATCGTCGTCGAAGTGGAGAAACAGCTTGGTTCGCTCAAGCGCCAAGCCTCAAAAGCCCGTCGTTACGCCGAAATTCGCGACCAAATGCGCGGCGTTGTCCGCCAGATGCTCGCCGGGAAAGCTCGCGAGCTTGATGCAGAAGCTGAGCGCATCGCCAAGCAACTCGCTGAATTCACCGCTGCGGAAACGCAGCACGCCCAAACCATCTTGCAGCAGGAAGGCGAGCAGGACCGCCTCAACCAGCGCATTTACGAGTTGGATGCCGAAACTCGCCAGAATCAAAATGTGCTTAACCTCACCGCCTTGGAAGTCGATCGCACCGAGAACCGCATTACGTTCAATCAACAGCGCGCCGTGGAGCTAGGCTCACGGCGCACGCAAGTCTCAGCCGAAATGGCGGAAGCTGCCGCGCACGCAGCGGAATGGGAAGCTCGCAGCACAGCGCAGCAGCTTACTGTGACCTCGCTGCGCGAGGAATCCAGCGTTCTTCAGGTCAGCGTAGACGGGCTAGCGACGCAAGCGGAATCGCGGATCAATCAGATTCAGGAGTCCGAAGTGCGCATCGAAGCTCTGCGCCGCTCGGCGTCAGAAGCCGGCGAAAGCCTGCTGCGGCTGCACGGCGAGCAAATCCAGGCGGAAGAGGCGCTCGTCCATCATCAGGAAGCGCTTCGCAAACGCGAAACCGGCGAGCATGAACTGCTCGAGACTTCCATTCGAATTCGCGACGAAGCCGATCAGGCCGCCTATGACTGGGAAGCCGCCAACGGCCAGCTCAACGCCCTGACTCAAAACGCCGCCACTCTGCAAGCGCGCATCGCGGAGCTGCGCCTGCAACGCGAAGCTACCACACGGAAGGCCGATATTCTCCGAGATTCCCTCTCCGGCGTGCGCGCGCGCCATGCAACACTTACGCAAATCCTCAACGATCGCTCCTATACCGCCGACGCGGTACAAAAGCTCTTCGCCGCCAACGAACGCGGAAGTGGCCAGAGGTTCCACGCCGTCGGCGTGCTCGCGGATTACGCCGAAGTCGAAGAGCAGCACGAAGCGGCTATCGAGCAATATCTTCGCGACGAACTCGAGTACGTAGTAGTCGAAACTTACGACCACGCTCGCGCCGGCGTTTCCCTGCTCCGAGATGAAGTCGGCGGCCGCGCGACTTTCTTCGTCGATTCGCTCCGCAACCTGCGTCTGGCCGAGTACGAGCCCATCATCAACTTCCGCATCGAAGACGGCGTGATCTCCCGTCTGGACAAGCTGGTCAGCTTCCGCGATCCGCTCGGCGCCGCCGCCAAACAGTTTCTACCGCGGCTACGTTCGGCATATTTGACGGATACCGCGGCATCCGCCGAGACGCTGGCGCGCGACAATCCTCAGTTCGCTTTCGTTGCGCCAGACGGCACGTGCTATCAAGGCAGGATGGTCACCGGCGGGCGCGCGGATGAAGCGGGTCCCCTCGGCATGAAGCGCGAGCTGCGCGCTCTCGACGCGGAACTCTTGCAGCTCGAACACGAAATGACTGACGCCCAAGCCGCGCTTGCGCAAGTGAGCACGGAACTGCGCGAGGCAGAGGAGTCGCTCGAACAAATCATCGCGCAACAGCGCGATACCGAACGCAGCGTCTTCTCCGCTACGCACCGTCACGAGCACATGCAAAGCGAACTCGCTCGGCTCGGTCTGGAGCTAACTGTTTGCCAAAATGAACTTTCGCGCCTGCGGAAGGACTGCGAAGAAGCAAGGATGCGTGCCGAGCGCGCAAGGCATCAACACGCCGCTGCCGCAATCAGCCGCGCCGAAGCAGAAACCGAGAGCACGCGCCTCGTGGAACAATTGGCACAGCTCCGCGCGTCGGTGCAGACCGAGCAGAACGAACTCGCCACAGCGTGCGCCGAACTCGCTGCCCTGAATGAACGTCTATCTGCCGCCGAAGCTCTTGCCGCTCGTTTGCAAGAGGAGCGCACGGAACTCGATCGGCGCGAAACCGCGCTTCTTCAGCAGGAATCCTCGATTTGGGATGAGACCACCGCGGTGACCAAGCAGAGCGAAGAACTCTCGCAACAACTCGAAGGCCTCCGTGGTGAAAAACTCCGTCTCGAAGTCCGTCAACGCCAACTCGAGCAAGAATGGGACACCGGCCGCACGCGCGCCACACAAATGGAAGATCATCTGCGCATGGGCCGTCAGTCGCTTCAAGAGCTTCGCGAACACCGCAGCCACGCGGAAGTCGGCCGCGCTCGCAACGATTCGGACCGTCAGCATCTGCGCGAAACCTGCATGACGGAAGTCAACGCACAACCCGAGGATTTAATCGCCACCGAAGCTGCGTTCATGACCGGCGAAGAGCTCGCCGTCGCGGAAACGAACTACCGCGAGATGAAGCAGCGCATTGAAGCCATGGGCCCCGTAAACATGATGGCTCTAGAAGAATTCAACGAGTGCGAACAGCGCTTCACATTCCTAACCCGCGAGCGCGACGACCTTCTCAAATCCATCGCCGACACACAACAAGCGATCGCCGAGCTCGACCATGTCTCCCGCGAAAAATTTGAGCAAGCCTTTAACGCGATCAACCATAACTTCTCCGAAGCGTTCCACACAATCTTTGGCGGTGGCATGGCCGAAATGCGCCTGACCGAACCCGACAGCTCCGGCGACGCCGGCATCGACGTAGTCGCTTCGCCTCCCGGCAAGCGCATGCAAAATGTCCTCCTGCTTTCCGGCGGCGAAAAAGCCATGACCGCGCTCGCACTGCTCATCGCCATCTTCCGCTACCAGCCGAGCCCCTTCTGCATCCTCGACGAAGTAGATGCACCTCTCGACGAAGCCAACGTCGGCCGCTTCACCCGCCTCGTCGGCGACATGAGCGGCCAAACCCAATTCATCATCGTCACCCACAACCGCAAAACTATGGAGACTGGCTCCGTCCTTTACGGCGTCACTATGCAAGAGCCCGGCGTTTCGAAACTCGTAAGCGTCCGCTGGGAAGGCGACGAAGCGCCCGCGCCCAAACAAAAGGCAGCCTCGGCCGCATAGACACACCCAAGAACAACCACAGATGCATCGCGGCAGCGATTACGCTAGAATTCCACTTCGCGGCGGAGAAATCGAGACAGTCCATGCACTCTGCAGTTTTGCGGACCTGCGCCGCATTTGTATTTCTTTCTTTCGTCGCCATTTTTAAGCCACCACAAAATCAAACCAAGAACGATGACCCCGCCCGGGAACGCATTTGGCTAGCTGTGGAGGAACATTCCCGCGGTCAGCTCCTTATCGAACCGATCGCGACAGTGGAAGATTCCGTCTTGACGCCCGTCCAAACGAGTTGCCTATCCGACGCGCTAAGTCCCGAGGATTTCTCGGCGAAGTACCTGCAGTCGGGGAAAAAATATTCGCTGCTCTTCGGCGGAGCTTCCATCGGAGAAGGACAAGTGGGCGAGCAAAATCACAGCGCCGCCACTGCGCGCCTGGCCTACGGTGGCCCTCTAAAGATTCGTGGCCAGGTACGTGCTCTCGCTACTGACGCCGAACCCGGCGATTTCCGCACCGCATCCCGCGAACCTGCAACCGCCGAGCAGCGCGCTACTGCGCTCGCCCTGGCACGTGAGCTCTTCAGCCAGCATGGTATTCCAGAAGCTCTTCTGCCCAAGGTCCGGGCCGAGTACGTCGCTCGCACCTATCTCGCGCCTTCACCTCAGCCTAGCCTAATCGGATCTTTCTTACTGGACACCGGAGACAACGAAGGCCTCGTCCACCACCTGTTCTTCATTGCAAGCCAGCCAGGCGAAAAGCTTCAGCCGGAGTTTCTCTGGATTCATCTTTCCGAGAGCGAAACGGATGAAGAGTTGCTTCGTCTCGTGGACCAGGCCGACTTGTTTGGAGACGGCCAGGACGAAGTCGTCGCAAAGTTGGTCTCTGTTGAGACGCAATCCCATCGCTACGTGATTTTTCGCAGAACCAGAGACGGTGCGCACTGGGAGCAAATCTTTCGAACAGAGCCGCTGGGCTGTTCGTCCTAAACTCACAAGAAACAAATCTTTCATCTCAAAAGTTCTTCCAAAAATTTCCTCTGCGCGGCGCTTTCCCTCGACGAGGCGCTGCGCTAGAATGCTCCACACCTTTGGGGAGAAACTTTTCCGTGGCTGCCAGTCCCGTGTCGCGCATTCTTCATGAAACGCATTTCGCCGGTCTCACTCCCGCCGCGCGCGGGAAGGTCCGCGACATCTACGACCTCGGCGATAAGCTCCTCATTATCGCCACCGACCGACTCTCCGCGTTCGACGTCATTCTTCCCACGCCCATTCCCGACAAAGGCCGTGTGCTCACACAGCTGTCTCTCTTCTGGTTCGACTTTCTGAAAGACCTCATCCCCAATCACGTTCTCAGCGCCTTTGAATTCCCCGCCGCTTTCAACGCCTACCGCGAGGAACTCGCCGGACGCTCCATGATCGTCCGCAAAACGCAGCCTCTTCCCATCGAATGCGTCGTTCGCGGCTACGTTTCCGGCTCGGGCTGGAAGGACTACAAGGCCACCGGAAGAATCTGCGGCATCGCGCTCCCCGCGGGCCTGCGGGAATCTGATCGCCTTCCCGAACCCATCTTCACTCCCGCCACCAAAGCCGCCACCGGCCACGATGAAAATATCTCTTTCGAGCAAGTCGCATCCGTCATCGGCAAAGATCTCGCTGACCGTGTCCGTTCTATCAGCATCGATATCTATCGCCGCGCCGCCGCCTACGCCGAGCCTCGCGGGGTCATCCTCGCCGATACCAAATTCGAATTTGGACTTCTCCACAGCACCCTCGGTTCCTCCGATGCGGTCAACTCCCTGATGTGGATCGACGAAGCGCTCACTCCAGACTCCTCGCGCTTCTGGCCCGCCGCCCAATACCAGCCCGGCGGCCCGCAACCCTCTTTCGACAAACAGTTTGTACGCGACTATCTCGAGCGAATCCGCTGGCGCAAAACCCCGCCCGGCCCGGATCTTCCGTCCGATGTCGTCGCTGCCACGCGTGCCAAATACCGGGAAGCCTATCGCATCCTGGCTGGGCACGAGCTCGACCAGTAGCACCAAACCGGCCCAGAACAACCTGAAAAATCTTCTGCGGAGCGTGCGATCGTGAAAGATCAACTTGAGGGGCTTGTCATTCAAATGGTGGACCGGGGCATTTTATTCGACGAGGCGGTGGGAGAGTTCGAAAAGCGATTCATCAAACGCGTCCTGGACCGCACCAACGGCAACCAATCCCGCGCCGCGCAGGTTCTCGGCATTCACCGCAACACGTTAAGCCGTAAAATCGGCGAATACAAACTTGCTTCAGGGAACCACCGCTCCCGCTAAGCCGGATTTTTCGCCATCCTTTGTAGGTGCGGCCCTTGTTTACCCCGGAAGGGCCCCGCCCTCTGCTTCTCGCTTGCCCGCGCCAGCGGAAAAACGGCTCTAGCCCAAAAGAAAAACGGCTCTCAGGCAAAGCCAGAGAGCCGTTCACAATTGGTTTCCCGCCTGCTTGCCAGCTCTAATGTGCCGGCGGCTTCTTGCGCGCAGGCGTCTTCTTAGGAGCAGTTTTCTCCTTCGGAATGTCCTCGTCGTTCACTTTGCCCTTTTCCCAGTGCAGCATGAACGCCGGGTCCGGATCATAGGAAGCAAGCGTCCCCGTAAAGTGAATCGCGCTGTCCTTCTCCACGCGGGCCGCATCCGCCTGCCCAACTACTTTCACGTCCATGTTCGGCGTTGTCGCAGCATCGAACTCAGCGTCGCTGGTTACGAACGCCACCTTAAGTTGAACCGAATCGCTTCCTGGCACAACTTCTATCACCTTGCCAGGAATTCCCGGCGCGCCAAAGTCCAGGCCGCAGGCCGCCAGCCACGTTATTTTGGCTTTATCACCGCCAGCTTTCAGGTCGGCCACTACCGACGCGATGGTCATTGCGGGCGGCCCGTTTCGAGCTGCGTCAAGGTCCGCGCTGCTCGGCAGGTTATAGCTTGTAGGACGGTCCACCGACCCCGCCGCGAGCTGCAGCAATTCATTGAGCTCCGCGTCCGTCAAATTTTCGCACGCCGCTTGCTGATAATTCTGGATTAGCTTCCGCAGATAATCTTTCAGTTGTTTGGCCTGTGCTTGGGTAGCGTTCTTCGAGGCCGCCCCGCGCGCGACGTACCAGAAGCCCTCCATCGACTGGGGCGGAGTCAATCCAAGATACGACTTTCCGAGGTTGTAGTTCGTTATTGCCTCATCAGGATTAAGCGCCAAGTACGCCTTGTAAAATGTGATCGCGGCAGGGTAGTCCTTTTGTACCGTAGCTGCCTGAGCTCCGATGCTGTTCAACGTCATTCGGAATTGCTTCGTCTGCGTGGCCCAAGCATCGTCCGTCACGCCATCCGGTTTCTTAATCTCGTCCAGAGTCTTCAGGGCGGCGTTCACTGCTTCTTGGGCAGACTTGGCGAGCGGAAGATCCTTAGCCGCCTCCTTGCCCTTTGCCGGATCGCTGAGCAGCGTGCTGTAAGCGACGGCGTGCGTATAGTACGCATTGAATTGCGCTGCGGCATCAATCTTCGCGCCCAGCCCGGCAAGCTTGTCCGCGTACGTGATGACTTTCTGATAGTCCTTCAGCTGGCCATAAGCCTGCATGTACAGCGGATAAACGTAAATCAGCAAATTGGAGTTCGGATACTTCGAGACAAAATCATCCAGCAATTTGATCTGTTGCGCGGGATTCTTTTCCGCGGCCGCAGCCTGCTCCGCGTTGTACTCCGGCATCGTGTACGGCGGCTGCTGCTTCGCCGCCCCGGCGTCCTGCGCTCCCGCCGCCGGCGCTTGTGGTCGCGCCAGCACGCTCAGCCCGTTCCCTTGAATCAGACAAAGCGCCGCGACAATCGCGAGGCCTGCCACTTTGCGTATTCCGCTCATTCCCACTCTCCTCGCCCAACTTTCAATTCTGGATTTTCCGTTGCCGGTCTTGCGTGCTCTGCTTCTGCCAATAATTGCCTTGCTTCCAAAACTTGGGAATTATAGGAAAAGCCCCCGTCTATCCGCAAGCTGTCATACAAGGAAATTTTAGTGCGCCTGTGGAATTAGTCCACCGACGTTCCAACTTCTCTTCGAATTTCCAAGACACCCTTGAGGATCCCAAGCCATGCGGGAACTGCTTAGACTCCTAGATGCTAAGATGAGTTTCGCACAAAAAAGGTGGCAAGCGAGAGGAAGAATTCAAATGGCTCAAAAAGCAACTATGAATTCATTCCGTGAAACTGCTCCGCTGTCCGGAGCTGCCGCCCTCGTCACCGGTGGCAGCCGCGGCATTGGCCGCGCCATCGCGCTCCGCCTCTCCCAGCTCGGCGCGGGCGTAGCCATTTGTGGCCGCGATTCGCGAGCGCTCGCCTCTGTCGAAGCTGAGCTGAAAAAATCAGGTTCGCCGGTCCATTCGCAGATCGCTGACGTCTCGAAGTCTGCCGATGTAACCGCGCTCGTCGACAAAACCCAAGCCGCGCTCGGCCCCATCTCCATCTTGGTCAACAACGCAGGCATCGGTCTCTTCGGCCCAGCCCACGAGAAATCCGAAGCCGACTGGGACGGCGTCCTCGACACCAATCTCAAGAGCGTCTTCCTGGTCTCTCGCGCCGTCGCCCCTTCCATGATCAAGCGGTGTGCCGGCGACATCATTAACATTAGCTCTCTCGCCGGCCGCAACGCCTTCGCCGGCGGCGGCATCTACTGCGCCTCCAAATGGGGCCTTCAGGGCCTTTCCGCCTGCATGGCCGAAGACCTCCGCGACCATGGCATTCGCGTCAGCGTCATCTGCCCCGGCAGCGTGGCCACCGAGTTTTCCACCCGTGGCTCAAAGGATCCCGCCAAAGTGCTATCACCGGAGGACGTGGCCCACGCCGTCGAAATGATAGTCACCCAAAGCTCAAAAAGTTTCCTCAGCGAAGTCCATCTCCGCCCTCTCCGCAAACCCTAGCGCGAGTCTTTACCACCAATGATCGACGACACCGATTCCCTTGCAGGGGCGGGGCTTGCCCCGCCCCTGCTTCTCGCTTGCCTATGTGCAACAATGGACGCGCCCATCTTCTGCCAATTATTTCCTCTTGACATTAGTCGTCATAACGACTATCTTGGCCCCATGAACCGCCGCTCCGTGCCCCACCCCCCTCTCCCCATGGAGGACCGCATCTTCATTTCTCTCCAGAAGACCGCTGATTCCCTCGGCCTCGAAGCCGAACAGCTCTTCAAACCTCACGGCCTGACCGGCACGCAGTACAATGTCCTGCGCATTCTCCGCGGCGCCGAACCCGATGGCCTCGCTTGCAGTAGCATCGGCGAACGCATGATTTCTCACGACCCCGATATGACTCGCCTCCTCGACCGCATGGAAAAGCGCGGCCTCATCTCCCGCGCGCGCCAGACCGATGACCGCCGCGTCATCAAAACCCGCATCACCCCTGCGGGTCTAGCTCTTTTGAAAAGTCTCGATCAGCCTGTTCGCGAGCTTCACAAGCGTCAGTTCCGCCACCTGCCCGCTGCGCGCTTGAAGACTCTCGCTCAGGTGTTGGAGGAAGTCCGCGCTCGCGGACCGGAATAACGGTAACAAAACAAAAACCTGCAAAAACGCAGCAGTCACTTAAGGAGGCAACACCCATGGGCCAAAGTTTCTCTCGCATCGCAGTCATCACCGGACTGGCAGCAGCTCTTTCCCTGCCCGCCGCCGCGGCAACTTCTACTTGGCAAATCGACCCTGCACACTCATCGGCGCAGTTTGCCGTCAAGCACCTGGCCATCTCCACCGTTCGCGGCGCATTTACCAGCGTTAAAGGCTCAGTCCAGTTCGATGACAAAGACATCACCAAGTCCACCGTCGATGTCACTATTGACGTAAATTCCGTAGACACCCGCGTCCCCGACCGCGACAAGGACCTCAAGAGCGACCATTTTTTCGACGCCGAACACTTCCCCACCATCACTTTTAAGTCCAAGCGCGTCGAACAGGTGGCTCCCGGCAAGCTGAGAGTCACTGGCGACCTGACCATTCGCGGCACAACGAAAGAAGTCGTCCTGGATGTGGATGGCCCGACAGCTCCCATCAAGGATCCTTGGGGCAATCAGCGCGTCGGCGTGAACGCCAGTTCCAAAATCACTCGCCAAGACTTTGGCATCACGTACGGCCCAGGCATGATCGGCGATGAAATCTCCATCACCATCGACGCCGAAATGATTCAGAAGAAGTAGCGCGCTGAGACTGCCCGCACGCCGTCTCAGCCAAGATTGTTCATGCCCATAGGGGCGCAGCATGCCGCGCCCCTACGGGCAAAACTCTCATTCGTAATGCGTGGGGACTCTAACCTATAACCTTGCACCATCCACGCCCTCTCCTTCATCTAACAGGACAATCGCAAGAAAGGAAAACGCTTAATGCAGAAGCCCGCTCCCACCAGTTTCCCCGTCCACGATCTTATCCGCGATCGCTGGAGTCCACGCGCTTTCGCAGCAAAGCCCATCGAACCCGCCGTTCTCGCCAGCCTGTTCGAGGCCGCGCGCTGGGCTCCCTCCAGCAGTAACGAGCAGCCGTGGGCTTACCTCGTCGCTACAAAGGACGATCCGGGAAGTTTCGCCAAAACACTCGGCGTCCTAGTGGAATTCAACGCCAGTTGGGCCAAAGAGGCTGCCGCTCTCGTTCTGTCCGTTTCGAGCCTTAAGTTTCATGCCAATGGCAACCCGAATCGCAACGCTTTCTACGACACCGGCGCAGCCACGGCCCTTCTCAGCGTGGAAGCCACGTATCGAGGCCTCGCCGTTCACCAAATGGCAGGTTTCGATCCTGTTAGGGCCAAACAAGTCTTCGAAATCCCTGAAGATTGGGAGCCCATCGCGGCCATGGCGATTGGCTATCCTGGCGATCCGGACGCACTCTCGGAAAAGCTGCGCGATCGCGAGGTTGCTCCCCGCACACGCAAGCCTTTATCTGAATTTGTCATGTCGGGCCGCTGGGGGCATACTTCTCCTATCGTCTCTCAATAGTCGCTTACAAAACTTAAACGAGGACCCAGTCCGGCCAAATGCACCGCACGCTCGAATTTCTCCTCCATCATGGATACGTCGTCTTGCTGGCCTGGGTCTTCGCTGAACAAGCCGGAGTACCCGTGCCTTCGCTGCCGCTCCTTCTAGCCGCGGGCGCTCTCGCTGGTTCTCACCAGTTAAATATCTTTGCATCGCTCTTTATCGTCGCCTTGGCCGCCGTGTCTGCTGATTCCATCTGGTATCAGCTTGGCCTTCACAAGGGCATCAAAGTTCTGCAATTCCTCTGCAAGATTTCCATCGAGCCGGATTCCTGTGTCCGCCGCACCGAAGGCGTTTTCTCCAAGCAGGGCGCGCGTTCCCTGATCTTTGCCAAATTTCTTCCGGGTCTCAGCACGGTCGCCCCGCCGCTGGCTGGTGTCTTCCAAATGCGCCTAAGACGCTTTCTGCTCTTCGATGCGGCCGGCTCGCTTCTCTGGGCCGCCACTTTTCTCGGCATCGGTTACGTTTTCAGCGGCCAGATTGAGCGCATCGCCGAACACGCCGCCTCGCTCGGTGGCTGGCTCGCCGTCATTCTAGTGGGCGTGTTCGCGTCCTACCTAAGTTACAAATTCCTGGCGCGCAAGCGCTTCCTGCGCGAACTTCGCATCGCCAGGATCACCGTTGAAGAATTAAAGGAAAAACTCGACGCCGGCGAGGATGTCGTCATCGTCGACCTGCGTCATTCCATGGATTTCGAAGCTGATCCCGAAACGATTCCCGGTGCCTTCCGTATGGACGCCAAGGAACTCGAAGAGAAAAACGATCTACTGCCCCACGATCGTGAAATCATCCTCTATTGCACTTGACCAAACGAAGCTACGAGCGCCCGTGTGGCGCTCCTCCTCAGAAGACAAGGCATCACCCGTATTCGCCCTTTGGAAGGCGGCCTGGAAGCCTGGCGCGAACACAAATATCCCGTCGCCAACATTAAACTCACTCAGATTTCCACTCAGATCTAATTTTACAATCGCGGCAGGACTATCCCGCTTTGCGCTTGGTACTTCCCCTTCTTATCCTTGTAGCTCACTTCGCAATCTTCATCCGATTCAAAGAAAAGCACCTGGCACAGCCCTTCGTTCGCATAAATCTTCGCAGGCAGCGGCGTGGTATTGCTGATCTCCAGCGTCACAAACCCTTCCCATTCCGGCTCGAACGGCGTTACGTTTACAATAATCCCGCACCGCGCATACGTCGACTTCCCCAGACAAATCGTCAAAACATTCCTCGGTATCCGGAAATATTCCACCGACCTCGCCAACGCAAACGAATTCGGCGGAATCAAACACGCGTCGCCTTTGAATGGCACGAGCGACCTCGGATCGAAATGCTTTGGGTCCACAATCGTCGAATTCACATTCGTGAAAATCTGAAACTCGTCCGCCACACGGATGTCATAGCCATACGACGAAACTCCATAGCTAATCACGCCTTCGCGCATCTGCCGGTCGGTGAACGGCTCGATCATTCTGTGTTCCAGCGCCATTTTGCGGATCCAGCGGTCTGGCTTTACGGACATCCACGCCTCCTCACTTCAACTTTTGAATTTTGAATTCTCGAACTTTTTCCACCACACGCTCTTGGCTGTTCCTTAAGCTGTTAGCTGTTAGCTGTCTGCTTGCCTTCGCCTCGTCTGCAAGGCCCCAGCATTCGCTCTCCTGCCGAAAGCGAATCAGTGTAGTTTACCCATCTCGTCTTGACAACCTGCGCTTCACCCTCTAGCATTTGCCTCGGAAGCGGGAGGCGCGTGTGATCAAGCTGGACATCGTGAATGCGGTTGTGGCCAAGACTCTCATCAGCCGCACCAAGGCCGAGCAAGCCGTCGAAACAGTTTTCGAATCCTTGAAGCAAGCTCTCGGCCGCGGCCAGCGCATCGAACTCCGCCGCTTCGGCGTCTTCAGCGTCAAGCCCCGCAAGACCGGCATCGGCCGCAATCCGCGCACCGGCGAAGAAGTCAGCATTCCCCCCGGCAAAGCCGTCCGCTTCAAACCCGGCAAAGAGCTCCAAGGCATCGAAGCCGCCAAGAAGTCGTAGTCCATCTCCGCACTTGAGTCTGTCACGTGCGGCTTACTTGTTCTCAGTCCTCGTACGGATCGAATTCGTCCGCGCCAGCCATTGCCACTCCGACTGGCGTGAGCGTGTGCAGGATGCGAATGCTCTGGCTTGACCCGCTGGCGCAAACTACTCCAACTATGCTGTACTTAATATTTGTCAATCTTCTTGAGCTTCTGAACTCTTTGTGAGCACACCGCCTTCAGACCCCACAGAAAACACCCTTCCAGCTCCCGTTGATTGGAGCGCTCTTCCCCCGCGTGCCCAATTTTACGTTCCAGTTCGCCCGCGCCCCTCCCGCAAATCCTTCATTCTCGCCATTGCCCTCTTTCTCCTCACGCTCTGCACTTGCCTGGCCGCAGGCACGCAATTCGCCATCGCCTACGCCAACAATCAAGCCGCTTCCCTCGACGAATTCCTCAACGCCTTCACTCTCTTCTACAAAAATCCCGCAGGGCTTCTCGCTGGTTTACCCTTCGCCGCCACTCTCTTAACCATTCTTCTCGCCCACGAACTCGGCCATTTCTTCGCCTGCCGCTATCATCACATTCACTCCACCTACCCGTTTTTCGTTCCCTTCCCCAACCTCATCGGCACTTTCGGCGCGTTCATCCTAATTCGTTCTCCCATTCGCACCACTCGCGCTCTGTTTGATGTCGGTGCCTCCGGCCCGTTCGCCGGTCTTGTCTTTGCCGTACCAGCCCTCATCTACGGCGTACTTCATTCCAGCATCGTCCCCGCCATCGCCCATCCCGATCCCAACCAAAACAGCGTCATCTTCGGCGCGCCGTTGCTTCTTCGTCTTCTCGACGCCCTGTTTCATCCCGGCGTCAATCCCCACTTCCTTCTGCTCCCACCAATCGGCCGCGCTGCCTGGGTCGGCCTCTTCGTCACCTCGCTAAATCTCCTGCCCGCCGGACAACTCGACGGCGGCCACATCCTCCGCTCCATCGACCCCACCCTTCACCGCATCACCAGCATCCTCGTTCCATTAGCCCTTCTTCCCCTCGGCCGTGTCTGGTTTGTTTGGTATTTTTGGGCAGCCCTCCTGTTGGCTCTCCGCTTCCTCCGCACTTCCCCGATCTACGATCCCGTCCCCCTCGACCCGCCGCGCCGCTTCGCCGCCTTCCTAACCCTGGTTGTCTTCATCCTCTGCTTCATGCCCGCCCCCATCTTCGGCCTCTAGCCCGCAGCCTCTAGCCCGCACTCCCAACTCCGCGCCTCCCCGCCCCCTGTCATCCCGACCGCAGTGGAGGGACCTCTCCCCGCCCTGTCATCCCGACCGCAGTGGAGGGACCTCTCCCCGCCCTGTCATCCCGACCGCAGTGGAGGGACCTCTCTTCGCCTCCTCTTTTTTCTCCCCGCGCACTGTCTCAGTCTTCGCGATATCGTATGCGGTCTTGTTCAACAATCCAGAGTTGCTGTTTTGGTGATCGCCGTGCCAGCACAGGCACCAGCCGCTTTAGGAGGGAAATGAGCGTTACTTTGTCTTGGGTGTTAGAGCGAAAAACCACAATCCCCGAATGAGATTTCGGGGGATACGCCTGAACATTTGCGAAATCCGAATCCAGCGTCAGGAGTATTCGGTCCTCTGCATGGCAGCGTTCGGACAGCTCCGAGTCTTCAGCCCCCGACAGTTTCTGATCGGCGGCAGTATCCGCCTCGTGGCCCGCTTCGCGGAGGATCGCGGCGTGCTCCGCCGGAAGATTTTCGTCGACTTAGAACTTCAAGCTCTGGTTTCCAGCTGCAAGTCCACAGTCCCCTCGCGTGCTAACTCAGCCGCGTACGCCAGGGCAGCGTCAATATCCGCTTCTGTCAGCGTGGGGTAGCTACGCAGAATTTCATCGCGCGGAACACCCGCAGCGATGTTATCAATCACGGCGGAAACCATGACGCGTGTTCCACGAACGCACGCTCTGCCATGGCAAACCGCCGGATTCACGCTAATCCGTTCTCGCCAGTTCTGCATGCCCTCATTTTAACCCTATTCCCCTCGCCCCGTGTCATTTGAACGTCGGTTTGCCACTACACCAACTCGACCCTCTCCCACCCTGTCATCCCGACCGCAGCAGGCCTGCGCCTTTTCCTTCACGTTCGCTTCCTGCCAACGGCCTTCCCTCCCCCGCCCTGTCATCCCGACCGCAGCGGAGGGACCTCTCTTCGCCTCTCGGGCCCGCGCAGCGAGAACCGCCACCCCATCGCACGCATTTTGTGCGATGAAATCTCTCTCCCTCCCACACCTGTCTACGAGCCCGAGGAAACCTCGCTTCCTCGCCCAGCCCACGCCAGGTCAAAGAAGTGGGGAAGTTGTGCAAAACCGGTGTGCGCACCAATCTTGCCCCTGGACGAACTCCTCCGTTTCCGTAATGATGTCGCTACCGTTTAGTGAGTTTGCCGTGAGCTATTCCCTAAAAAGAACAGACGACATCGTGAAAGCCGTCCACCTGTTGCGCCAGCATGGGCTAGCCGTCAGTTTCCCAATGCAAACCGCCGACGGCCAGATCATCTTCTCCGTCGGCAAAGATACGCTGACCGCAAACCAGATCCTCGATCTTCTCGAACGCGGCGAACTCCACGCTGAAGGCGTCCGCAAATCCGTCGAAGCGCAAGCCTCGGCTAAGCCCCTGCGCAAACAAGCCGCCTCTTCCTAACGCCCCACGAGTCGGCCCCACCCCACGCCGTCAAAATACAGCAGGCAGACGCTTTTTCTTTCCGGTTTGCCCCTGCAAAGTAGGCGGCGCGCGTAGGGAGAACCGGGATCCCTCACCTGTGCAATCAAGAAGGAACAAGGCCAAAGTCCCCAAACACAAAACCAACGCATGGGGCACCGGAGGGAGCGCGGGTTCATCGAGCGATAGTTACTTGGAGCGATAGCCCCACGATGGTAAAGTAAGCAACCTTAATCCTCGCAATAGACAACTATGCTTAATCAGTCCTTCACCATCGATAATTTCCGCCGAATTTTTGATTACGAAAATCGGAGGGGCGTCTATTTAGAGGGACGATTTTTCCCCGACATCGAAAAGGTAACCCAAGCAATCAAGGATTGCATGGCCGATATTCGGGGCCTAAAGAAAAAGAGGCGCACTCTGCTACCGCAATACTACCAGCTTCAAAAAGCCATCTTGAACGAGGAAAAGCTAAAGCTGAGCGCAAAAAAAGAAGATCTATTATCGAAGGAGTTGGGAGCAATATGCTCAGAGATTAGCACGGGAAACCTCCGGATCAACCTAAAGTCGGTCACTATTCCCAGCGGGAAACCGGCCTACTCGATCGAAAGTACCGCAAAAGCATACTTCATTATTAAGCAGGTGCAATATAACTTAAGGAAGTTATACAAGGTCAAGCAGAGCAGCCGATACGAAATTATCTGTCAGCTTAGGCGCGTCCTAGAAGACCCGTTCCCTAAATACGTAATTCGCACAGACATAAAAGACTTCTACGAGTCCATTCCCCGGGACGGTTTGCTTAGAAAAATCGATCAGAATGCTCTGTTAGCTTTGCCCTCAAGAAAGGTAATCAGACAACTACTGAGCGACTACCAATCGCTTTCGCACTCATCGACGGGGATTCCCAGAGGCATCGGGATCAGCGCCTACCTATCTGAGTTGTACATAAGACAATTCGACGAGGCAGTGAGAGCGCACGGAGAAATCATTTTCTACGCCAGATTCGTCGACGACATAGTAGCTATCTTTTCCCCGCATCCCAACTCCTCCGTGACAGAGCTACTACCATTCTTAGAGAAAGAGGCAGCAGCGCTAGGACTAGAACTCAACAAGTCTAAGACCATCCCGTGCGATCTTCGGCAGCCGCAGAACACAAAACTCGAATATCTAGGGTACGAGATCAACTTCGGGGGCGATGACCCCATCAAGATAGGTCTAAGTGCGAAGAGGATGACGAAATATAAAGATCGGATAATAAAATCTTTTGACGCTTACTCCAAGCAAGCTGGATTTAACGAGAAAAAAGCACGAAGGCTTTTGCTTAAGCGGATCGCGTTTCTGACCGGAAACACTCGATTGCTAAACAATAAGGCCAACATTTTGATCGGGGTCTTCTACGCGAACAGCCTCATATCAAGCGCGGACGAACTGGAAGAGGCCGACACGGAACTAAGAGCGCAAACGGACGCCATCAAGGCGGCTTCCCTTAAAAGCCTCCTATCCAAATTTTCGTTCAAGCGGGGTTTCTCGGAGCGCCGTTTCCGACAATTTACTCCGCGCGAACTAGCCAAGATTGTTAGATTGTGGAGCTATGAGGCGTAAGAAAACAAACATTAAATATAGGAAGGAGCGGGCGATTTTATCGGATGTACTGCCTTATGAGCTCCCTCTGACGTTCTCGAATCGTCACCTCTACGAATTCCTACTTCAGAACAAGGTAAGGATATGCGATGGCCGAGTAGGTTGGAAGAAGGACAACGCAGCGCTCGACGCCACAGTTCGTCTCCTTTTTGGCATCGTGAAGAGCATCCAGATAGAGACTAGAGCGATTATCGAGCTTGGAAAGACAGTAGAGGAGAATTCGTTCAAGATTCCACCGAAGTTCGAATCAATCCCGTTCGGGTTCAAGCTGCGCCACAAGGAGGACGAATTTAGGGAGCTGACGATCTGCCATCCGCGACATCAACTGCAACTAATAGACCTCTATGATTCTTATAAGGAACTCATCCTCTATCATTGCGGCGTTAGCCCCTTTTCGATTAGGCGACCTTCCAGAATATCTAAATTCGTTTTCCATAAGGATGCATCACACTACCGCACGTTATCGGGGGAAACCGTCGGAGTCGAAGAGTTCGATAAGGAATACGAGAACCTAAGGTCCTTTTTTGTTTACAAGGATTACAGCCATATTTTCAAATTCTATGAATCATATAGATTTCATCGATGCGAGAAGAAGTACAACAAACTTCTCAAGCTAGACATCTCAAAGTGTTTTGACAGCATATACACTCATTCCCTGACATGGGCACTGTACGGCAGGGAAGCCGTAAAAGAAAATGTCCCGCGCTCCCTCGATACTTTTGGTGGCAAGTTTGACAAGCTGATGCAACATATGAACTACAACGAAACCAACGGGATCATAATTGGTCCAGAATTTTCACGCATTTTCGCCGAGCTCATTCTCCAGTCTGTCGACCGAGCTGTCTGCAACGACCTCCGGCGCGATTCTGTCGGGCACATTCACAAGATTGACTATGAAATATTTCGCTACGTCGATGATTATTTCGTTTTTTATAACGACGAGGCGGTCAAGAACGATGTTGTTCAGGTCCTCCAATTAAATCTGAAGGATTACAAGCTCTACCTGAATAAAAGCAAAGCTGTACCTTATGACAAACCAATCATTACGAACATTTCGATGGCCAAGCTGCGCATCGAAAGGCTCTTGAATGAAAAGTTGACGTATAAGATTGAACAGGCGGAAGAGAAAGAGGAAACTGCCTCGAAGACCGTCGAGAAGACGGGCTCCATTAAGATAAACTCCAACGCTCTGATCACTCAGTTTAAAACCATAATTAAGGAATATTCCGTTGAATACAAGGATACCCTCAACTATGCCTTGTCAATTGTCGAGGGCAAGAGTCAGCTGATCATTAAGGATCATCGCTCAATTAAGAAGGACCAGAATTCTGAAAAGCAGCTCGGCCAGGCAATCGAGGAAATTTGCGAGTTCACTTTCTTTATCTTCTCCGTTTCTCCTCGCGCCAACACCACAATTAGGCTGTGCAGGATATTGCATCTATTCATCTCATTCCTGAAGGAGCGGGGGATCGATCCAGACGTCAAGCATTCAGTCTTCAAGGTAATTTTCGACAATATATCTCTAATTCTAGTTAAGAATGCGAACTCCGAGCACACCCCCGTTGAAACACTCTATCTGCTAATAGCGCTAGCTGAGCTTGGAAAGAATTATTGGTTGAGCACGGAAATGCTGTGTTCATACTTCAAGTTGGAATTTGAAAAAGCTACCGGCTCGGTCCGGATCGAAGCGCCGCCCAACTACATCTCCACCGTGGTTCTCTTGTTCTACATGAAGAACAGAAAAGAATACGACAAACTCAGGATAGCCATGGAACTAACCATTAAGAAGAAATTCGAACAGAAGAAGAGCACACTGCGCAAAGACACTGAGCTCACGCTCCTTCTGCTCGACATACTGGCATGTCCCTACGTAACACAAGCTCTCAAAGACGATCTCTTGAAGATCCATGAAGTAGTGGGTAACCATTTACGAGCGGCCATAATTAGCAAACAAAAATACTGGTTTACGAAGTGGACGGGATTCGACTTTGGCAAAGAGCTGGACGCGAAACAGAGTCGGGAGGTATATTGAGAATCATGCTTCGCCCAACTTAATGGCTGTTTGCAGCTACACACAAGCATGGCTTTCCTCTTGAACAAATCGAGAGTGAGGCGGTGGGGGCAGCGTGGGCGTGCTGCTTTCCTCTGATTTAACAGGCTCGATTGCCTTCTTTTTCCTGAGTCGAGGGTTCCACTAGTAAGCGTACTCCAACCATCAAAACCATGAATCGCAAGGACAACTGGGTTCTTAATCCTTCGGACTTTGCATTCCTCTGGGAAGAGTGCAGGCGCTGTTTCTATCTTAAGGTTGTGACGAACTTTCCTCGACCCAGAACTCCAATGCCTGGGATCTTCAGGTTGATAGATTCCCAAATGAGGGAATTTTACGCTGGAAAGCACACTAGTGTTGCGATTCCGTTCTTGCCACCGGGAACGATCAACACGAGCGACTGTCGGGTACAATCCGCCCCTATCTCGGTGCCGGGGCATGGTTCCACGTGCACGATCAAAGGAAAGCTGGACACCTTGGTGCGATTCGACGACAGCACTTACGGGATCGTCGATTTCAAGACATCCAGTCCGAGGAGCGAACATAAGACGTTTTATGGCCGCCAGCTCCACGGATACGCTGCTGCGTTGGAGAAGGCTGCCCCTGGACATCTTTTGCTATCTCCAGTCACCAAATTAGGGCTCTTAGTGTTTGAACCCTCCTCATTCTTAGGGAGCCGTGACCAGTCTGCCTCATTAGTCGGAGGAGTGAACTGGGTGGAAATTCACCGGGATGATTCCAAGTTTCTTTCATTCTTGAAGGAGGTGCTCAATATCCTCGAGCTTCCAAGACCTCCGGCGAGCTCCCCTACATGCCAGTGGTGCCAATATAGAGACACGAGTCGAGTAACGGGACTTTAGAAATAGGACACGGGGGACAGATGGGACGTGCTCTGATAATCGGGCGGGTGGGACAGCCCTAGCGCCATACAAGGGTTTTGACTTTGTCTTTCTCCGTCGGGTGCCCCATCCTTGCGGGTTGGGGTTTGGTTTTGCAAGGGTGGGTCTTTCTTTTTCCTACTCTTTCCTCGTTTTAGTCCATTCGACGACTTGCGTCTGGGGTTTTTGACTCTTCCTCCCTCCTCCCTATCTCCCTTCAATCTCCCTAATAGCAGTTCAACCGTCAATTTCGACTATTCCCTGCAAAACACTTTACCTCCTCGCCAATCCCATGCTACACTCCTTCATGTTGTCCTCGCCGAACCCGCAAACCTTCTCCTCCATCCACCCCACGCCCGTTTTTTCCCTGGCCTCCTCTACTTCGTTTTCCTCCTTCACTTCCTTTACTTCATCCTCCTTCGCCCAAACCCTCCCCCTCTTTTCCACACCCAGTAAACCTCGAACGCACAGCAACGCCCGCAACTCCATTCCTCTCATGCGTTTACTTCACGGTTCTCTGGATACCCGGGGGATAGAGTCTCACTCCTCGCCTCACGCGACTCGTCTCTCGCCACTCACCACTGCTCCCCTAATTCCTTTCCCTGCCACTCTTACGAGCCATCTGCAACTAGCTGAAAACAAAACCACTTTAAGTCCAGCATTTGCCACTCTTACGAGCCGCGTCAAGCATAAGTCCTTTATTTGCCACTCTTACAAAAAACACCCCGGGTGGGGGGCTGCCATCGTGAATTCCATCGTGGCACAGACTTCAGTCTGTGCTCTTTTGAGGCAGTCTACCTCGGAGAAGTCAGAAGCGAAGAACCCGCTGGAATTGAAGAATCTTGCCGTCCGTCCAGCCGTCAGTCACAAATCACCAGTCACCGCCTCCGCTCTTTTTCTTCCACCAGTCACGAGTCACCAGTCACAAGTCACTAAGTCCTTTAAAATCCGCACTTCCCCAAAACTCGCCCCTAACCCCTTTGGAATCCGCACTTCCAAAACACAGGACTTAAAACCCTTTAGAATGAACACTTACAAAAAAACCGGGAGGGGGGCCCCCAGTGGCACACACTTCAGACTGTGCTCTTTCCTTACCTCATTACCTCGTTACTTCATTTCGTCGCAGTTTCACGAGCCAAACTTTCGATTGACCGTCCTCCAACTCCAGCTATCATGCATCCCTTGGACACGCGCCCCAAGATCCGCGCCGCCGACTAATGCCCCCACTCCTGCGCACCCTCCGTCTTCGCGACCTTTTCTTACTTTTCGTCGGCTCGGTCATCGGCTCCGGCATTTTTCTAACCCCCGGCCTGATCCTTCGCCAGCTAAACGGCTCCGTCGGCTTCTCACTTCTGGTGTGGATCGCCGGCGGCACTCTGTCTCTCCTCGGCGCCCTAACCTATGCCGAGCTTGCCGCCACAAACCCCGAAGCCGGCGGCCTCTATTGTTTCATCCGCGACGGTTTTGGTCGCATCCCCGCTTTTCTCTATGGCTGGTGCCTGTTCCTGGTCATCGCCAGCGGTTCCGTCGCCGCCCTGGCCCGTGCCTTCACGGAGCACCTCGCAGAGATCATCCCGCTCTCCGCCCTGGGAAAAACCGTCCTCTCCGTCGTCATGATCGCCGTCGTCACCGCCGTCAACGTCTGGGGCACCCGCAAAAGCTCCAACCTCCAGAACTGGACCACCCTCATCAAGGTCGGCATCATCGTCATTCTCAGCGCCATCCTTCTCACGTTGGGCCACCACGCCGGAGACTTGCCTTCTGCGTTGGGCTCATCTCAGCGCGGTCTCGGGCTTCTCTCCAGCTTTGGCCTGGCCATGATCAGCGTCCTCTGGGCCTATGAAGGCTGGCAATTCGGTACGTACAGCGCCGGCGAAGTCGTCGACCCTCAAAAAGCCTTCCCTCGCGCTTTCCTGCTGGGCTCGCTAACCCTCGCGGGGCTTTATATCGTCGCTGTGATTGCCTATCTCGTGGCGCTCGGCCCCGCCGGCGCAACCGCTAGCAATACCATTGCCTCCACTTCCGTCGGTGTCGTTCTCGGACGCAGAGCCGAAATCATCGTCGCGCTCACCATTCTCGTCTCCACCTTCAGCGCCGCCAACAGCGTGATCCTCACCGCCCCTCGCGTCTTCTACGCTATGGCCAACGACAACCTCTTCTTCAAAAAGCTTGCAGAGGTTCATCCGCGCTTCCAAACTCCCGCTGCGGCGATTGTGGCCTTGGGTGTGTGGTCAGCAGTCCTGGCTTGTGCCGGCAAATTCGCCGAGCTGATCGGCGGAGTCATCTTCATCGGCTGGATTTTCTACGGGCTTGGCGCAGCCGCCATTTTCCCGCTACGCCGTGCTGGCAAAGGCCTCGCTATCCCATATCGTGTCCCCGGCTACCCGTGGACGCCCCTGCTCTTCGTTCTCGCCGCCGCGGCGATCGTCGGCAACGCCATCGTAGTCGCTTTTCTGGACCCGACTCAGTTCATAAATCTCGCCATTGCCATCGGCCTCTTCGTCCTCGGGATCCCGGCCTACTTCTTCTGGCGCAAGCGAGCTGCTCCCCTTGATCTCGGAGCGCGCCGCTAGCTTCCCAACCGATCACTGTTCGATGAAAAAGGCATTCCTCTGCGGGAACTTCACTCTTGCGGGTGAGATTTTGCCAGCTTTTCCTGAGCCTCTTCACGCACTCTGCGGGCAAGCTCGCTCGCGGGGCCGTTGGGCAGCATTTTCAAATAAATGTCCAGGTCCTTCACCTGCGTGCGATAGTCACCTCTGCTTTCGGCCACATCCGAAAGCACAAGATAAGCGCCTGCCATATTTGGATTGCGGAGAAGCGCCTCACGCTCACTCTTTTCGGCCTCGTCCAGCCGGTTCAGCTGCTTAAGTGCTTGACCGAGAATGACATACCCTTGGGACGCGGAGTCATCGACTTCCAAACCTTTGCGGATGATTTTTTCTGCCTCGTCCGGCCGGCCTGCCCCGCATAAGACGTAGCCGTATCCGAACTCTGCCAAGGCGTACCGCCCCCCACTGAGGTCAATAGTCGTCTGAAAAGCTTTCATCGCTTGATCGGTGTGGCCCATCGCCAATTCCGCCGTGCCGATATTGTAATAAGCCTCAAAATAACCCGGGAATACCTGCGCCGCTTTTTGGAAGTGGACAATGCTTCCAGCAGGATCATTCTTTGCCCTCCGCTCCAAACCCTTCCGCAACTCTTCCTGCGCTTTGCTTGGGATTCTCAACTCCCTCACCGACACCGTGTAATTGCTCTGGCGAATTGGCCCTGATCTAGACCTCAAGTAAACCACCAAATTTGTGGATGGGCCGTCCAGTTGCGCGCTGGTCTTCGTGGCCTCGTATCCCTGTTCTTCTACTGCGATGTCGTAGGTACCACGGGGCAGATTCTTGACTTTGAAGTGACCCTCTAAGTCCGTCAAAACACTGCGGAAAACTCCGGCGACACGCGATTTCAGGCTGACCGCCACCTGGCTTGCCGGGCGCTTGTCCGCTTCCAGCAGCACGGTGCCCGAGATTTCACCTTCTGAGTTCTCGAAGGCGGACACCTGCACCTGGGCCTTCGCACTCGGGCTCCAGAGGATCAGTGTGAGGTTCAGGAAAAGGCCAAGGGCAAGGAGCGGGAAGAATCTTTCCCGCAGACACGACTTCTTGATTGAAGACACTTGTAGACACATCTCAACCTACAGCGCACTTTTGAGGGGTTCCTCGGGAGATTTGGCGGTTGCGGGAGTCAATCCGTGCGGTCACTAAAAGCTACTTCCATCACTCAGTCCCAGCCTGTGGTTCTGGTTTCGCGGGGGCCGCCGGTGCACCTTGACTCCGCGGTGCCAACCGTCAAGTGCTGAGCCATGCTAGGACGATAGAAGATTCCTTGTAAGTTGCATATTGAACACAGCGAGCGCAAGGTAAAATATCCGCAGATAGACGTAGCTTGTATGGCAACACCATCGTTGGAAACTTTTTCCGTGCTCTCGGTGTCAAAGTGACTATCCTGGGATTCGCTCAAAGTCCGTCCGCTCGCAGGAAGGTGCCCGATGCTCGAAGCGCGGGGGCTCACGAAGTATTACGGCTCGGTGCTCGCGGTCCAAAGCATTGACTTCTCGCTTGAGCCCGGTCAAGTCCTCGGCTATCTCGGCCCAAACGGCTCGGGCAAAAGCACTACCGTCAAGATGCTCATCGGCCTGTTGGAACCTACTGGCGGCCAGGTTCTCTTTAACGGCAAAAACATCCAGCGCGATCTCGTCGGCTATCGGAAACATCTCGGCTATGTTCCCGAAGAGGCCAATCTCTATCCTTATTTAACCGGCCAGGAGTACCTCGAAATGATTGGCACCCTCCGCGGCATGTCACAACCGCGCATGAAAACAAAAATCGACTCCTTCCTCGAGCTTTTTTCCCTCTATCCGCAACGTCACCTATCGCTTAGCTCCTACTCCAAAGGTATGCGGCAGCGCATTCTGCTCATCTCCGCGCTCATGGATAATCCTGACGTGCTTATTCTCGATGAGCCACTCTCCGGGCTCGACGTCGCTAGCGCTCTCATCTTTAAGAATCTCATTCAATCGCTTAGCGCGAAGGGCAAAATCATTTTTTATTGCTCGCATGTCCTCGAAGTCGTCGAAAAAGTTTGTTCGCGTCTGCTGATCCTCAGGAAAGGCCAAGTCATCGCCAGCGGCTCGACGGAGGAAGTTCGGCAACGCATCGGCCAAACTTCGCTGGAGAACATTTTTCTTCATCTTGTGGAAGATCGAGACGTGCTTCAAATCGCGAACAGCATTGTCGACTTGGTGGTTTCGCCTTGATCGCGCGCGCAAAACAGTTTTTCCGCGAGGCGTGGGAGCCGTACTCCCGGCGCCCCTTCCCTACTCTTCTGCGCGTATTCATTGGCCGCGTCTTCCACGGTGGAGGAGACTCCGGCGGCTCCGAAATGGACGTCGCGTTTGGCGTCATTCTGATTCTCCTCGCCATGCCTGGCGTTCTGGTCTCTCTTCTCCTCTTCGAAAAATATATGGTTCTCTCGTTCGGTGGATTCGACCCGTTCATCGCGACTATCCCAGATGAATATTTTTTCATCGTCCTGAGCATGGTCGTCACCGGCGCGGCCGCCGTGTGGCGCTGGGACGCTCTCTTCCTGGACCGCCGTGATTACACCAACATCGTCCCGTTGCCCGTCTCCCTGCGCCGTATTTTCCTCGGAAATCTCGCCGCCATTTTCCTGCTTGCCATGGCGCTCACTGTCGATGTGAACGCGGCCAGCTTCTTCCTCTTCCCCGTCGCCGTAGTCGGCTCGCAGCTCTCTCTCAAAGTGTTGTTTCTGCAATTTGCCGCGGGCCATGCCGTTACGGTTGTTCTCGCCAGTGTGTTTAGTTTCTTTGCCGTATTCGCGACAATCGGTTTGCTCATGGCGATACTGCCATACGCGCTCTTCCGCAGAATCTCTCTTTACGTACGCTTTTTGATCGCGCTTTTCTACCTCGCGCTTCTCGCCACCAGCTTTGTCGTTACTTCCTTCCTCGGCCAGCTCGCGCGCATGAGCAAACTCGCGGTCAGCCTGTTACCTCCCGTCTGGTTCCTGGGCATAGGCCAGACGCTCTGGGGGAACGGCCACAATCCGTTTTTCGCGGCGATGGCTCGCACAGCTCTCTTGGCGCTGGGGATCTCTCTCGCTGTCGCCATTTTGTCTTACACACTCAGCTTTCGGCGCTCCTTCGTCCGCATTCCCGAAACCGCCGAAGTCGGTCCCCTGCCACGCTCGCAATTTCATTTTCTGCCCGTCAAACTCTTTGAACACGTCTTTCTCCGCGATCCGCCGCAACGGGCCTGCTTTCACTTCATCACACGAACGCTCCTTCGCAGCGAAACGCACTTGCAGATCGTCGCAGCCTTTGCTGCCATGGCGTTAGTCGCTTCCGCCCAATCCGCAGCCTCGGTCTTCCCGATTCACGGTGCCGTTCACTTGCGCACGCCTTCCGAAGAACTTCTCTCCATTCCATTCGTACTAAGTTTCTGCATCATCGTCGGAATTCGCCTTGCCTTTGAAATCCCCTCTAACCTTCGCGCCAATTGGGTCTTCGCCCTCTGGATTGACCCGGAAACATTGCAGGCGCGGCCCATCGCCCGAAAAGTCCTTCTCACTTTTTCTCTGCTCCCATTAATCCCCATCTGCTTCGCCGGTTCGTGGATCCTCTGGGGCTTCGGCGTCGCGCTCCTACACACTGCCGTCTTCGTTGCGTGCACTGTCGCTCTCGACGAACTCCTTCTGCTCCGCTTTCGAAAAATTCCTTTCACCTGCTCTTACCCGCCCTTCCAAAGCCACTCCGCACTGATTTTCGTCGCCTACCTTTTTGGCTTCGTACTTTTCACGACCTATCTTCCTGAACTCGAATTCTGGTGCTTGGGCGAGCCCTGGCGGGCTATCGTCTTCATCCCGCTCGTGGCTATCGTCCTTCTCTCTATCTATTTCTACCGGAAGCAAATGCTTGACATGGACAAGCACCTCATTTTCGAGGAGGTGCCTGCATCAAACTTTTGAATACGAGCGCCACCTTTTTTCGCCGCAAAATCCCTCTGCGCTCCGTTGGCAGTCACATATAATTCGAATCACAAATGTTCTCCACGGCTCCGCTCGATCCCACGAAATCCAAACGAAATCCATTTCTGACGAACGAGCTATCCATCGCTTGGTTTCTCGCCGCAGCAGCCGTTCTCTTGCAAATGCTTACCAACGGCCGCTACGGCTACTTCCGCGACGAGCTTTATTTTCTTGCTTGCAGCGATCATCTTGCGTGGGGCTACGTCGACTTCGCGCCGCTGGTCGCTCTCATCGCGCGCATCAGCCGCTTCGCACTGGGCGATTCTCTGCACGCCATTCGCACGCTTTCCGCGATTGCGCAAGGCGCGGAAATCCTCATCACCGCTCTCATCGCGCGCGAACTCGGCGGCAAACGTTTTGCGATTTTTCTCTCGTGCCTGTCCGTGCTGCTCGCTCCCGTGATTCTGGGCAATGCCACGCGGCTCTCCATGAATCCTTTCGAGCCGCTCTTCTGGATGGGCGCGGTCTATTTCCTTCTGCGCGCGATCAACCGTAACGAACACCGACTCTTGTTGGCCGCAGGCGCGCTCCTGGGTTTCGGACTGGAAAATAAACATTCGACCGCGTTCTTTCTCGCCAGTCTCACTGTCGGCTTACTGGTGTCGCCCAGCCGCCGACTCTTGCTCTCGAAATGGTTTTGGCTAGCCGCTACGATCGCCTTCCTGATCTTTCTCCCCAATCTGATTTGGCAATACACGCACCAATTCCCCACGCTAGAAGCCCTCAGCAATGTTCGCAAGACTCACAAGAACATCGACCTACCTCCGCTGCCCTTTCTGCGCCAGCAAATCATGATGCTGCTCCCCGTTAGCGCGCTTGTCTGGATTCCTGGTCTTACCTACCTTCTCTTCAGCGGCAAAACCAGAAGCTTTCGCTTCCTCGGCATCACGTATCTCGTTTTTCTTGCGATTATGATGACGCTCCACGGCAAGGACTATTACCTCGCTCCCATATATCCCATGCTCTTCGCCGCGGGCGGGATCTTCTGGGAAATTACTTTCGCTGCGCGCCCGCGCTTGCGCTGGCTCAAAGTCGCTCTCCCTGCGGCGGTATTCGCGCTGGGTATAATTGCGATCCCGCTGAATATTCCGATTTTGCCCGTCGACAAAATCGTGCCGTACATGAACGCGCTTGGCATCAAGATGTCGCGCACCGAAGTGCAAGACCGCGGCCCGTTGCCGCAACATTTCGGCGATGAATTCGGCTGGGAAGAAATGGTCGCCGCCACCGGACGGGTTTACAATTCACTTGCGCCTGAAGAGCGCGCCAAGACCGGAATTCTCGCTGGCACTTACGGCGACGCTGGAGCTATCGACTTCTTCGGGGCACGCTACGGGCTGCCGAAATCCATCAGCCCGCATCAGAATTATTATTACTGGGGACCGCGCGAATACACCGGCGAAATTCTGATTCTTGCTTCACTACGATCTGGCAGACGCGCAGCGCGGTTGCCAAAGCGTTCAGACGGGTCCCGCTCTCAACAACCCTTACGCCATGCAGGAGGAGCACTACACGATTCTCGTGTGCCGAGGCTCCAGAATCTCCCTGGCCGAAGCTTGGCCTCGCCTCAAAGTCTGGAACTGATACGCAGTTTGCTTGCACCAGCCCAGGCTGAAACGTTCGTCGTTCGGCCTGCTGATACACTACAGATCGAAATGAGTTCGCCCTTTTGCAACGTCGCCCTGCCCGTGCCATTGCGCACGACGTTTACGTACGCCGTTCCGGAGGTCCTTCGCGGCTCGCTGCAGCCAGGCACGCGCGTGCTTGTCCCTTTCCGTAAAAAATCGATGGTCGGAGTGGCGGTCGAAATGGCAGGGCAGGCACCCGCGAACACTAAGCTTCGCGAAATCGCCAAAGTCATGGAGTTTGCCCCGGCTCTAACTCCCAAACTGATTGAACTGGCTCAATGGATCGCAGGCTACTACGTCGCTCCGATTGGAGAGGTTTTTCGGGCCATGCTGCCGCCGGTCACGGAGTTGAATGTGCGCCGCGAGATTGTGTTGACGGCGGCGGGGCGCGGCGCGGCTGAGAGTCTCGGCGGAGGCGAGCTTTCGCACGGGTTGACGGCAGCGGAGGCTGCGTTCCTCGAAAAAGCGAACGTAAAGAAAGGCCCGATACTTTTCAGCCTCGCGGCGAAGTCAGGCATCTCTAGTGCGACCTTACAACGCCTCCAACGGCTGGGCCTTATCGAGATTCGAGAAAGTTTGCAGGACACGAAAAGAAAATCACAGACGATCGTCGCGTGGAAGGGTTTTGCGGACAAAGCGGAGAGGGCGCTCAAAGAAAAAGAAGAAAAGGTCCGGTCATTGCTGGAAACGGAACGCGGGCCGCTGCCTTTGGCGCAAGTGGCCAAGCTCGCTCAGGTTTCGCGGAGTTTGATTGAACGGATGCTGGCGGAGGAACTGCTCGAGAGCTGGGAAGAACCCGTCGATCCAGCGGAAGATCCGTTTGATACGGGGTACGCGCCGCCTGCTCACGCATTGAACGAAGAACAAGAGAGCGCGATGAAGAGCATTCGCGCGCGGTTTGAGCTGGGCGAGTTCGGCGTACAGTTGCTTCACGGCGTGACGGGGAGCGGGAAGACCGAAGTGTATTTGCGTTGTGTGCAGGAGACGCTGGCGCGAGGGAAGACGGCGATCATTCTCGTGCCGGAAATCGCGCTGACTTTGTGGATTGGGCGGCAATGCCGCTCGTGGTTTGGAGCGAAGTACGAAGGCGTGGCGGTTTTGCATTCGGCATTAAGCGATGTGGAGCGCGCTCGCGAGTGGTGGCGCGTGCGGAACGGCGAAGCACGTGTAGTGGTGGGGACACGTTCGGCGGTGTTCGCGCCGCTGCAGAATCTCGGATTGATCATCATAGATGAGGAGCAGGAGAACAGTTACAAACAGGAAGAGACGCCGCGCTATCACGGGCGCGACGTGGCTATTGTGCGCGCCAAAAGTGAAGGGGCGCTCGCGTTGCTGGGTTCGGCTACTCCCTCCCTCGAGACGTATCACCATGCGCGCAGCGGCAAATATGATCTGCTCACGATGTCGTCGCGCGTTGAAAATCGCTCGCTGGCGAGCGTGGAGATTATCGACCTCCGCGAAGAATTTCAGAAAACGCACCAGACTAGTCCCATTTCCGCGGCGCTTCATGCGGGAATACAGGAGTGCCTCGCCAACAAAACACAGGCGTTGGTGCTTATCAATCGGCGCGGGTATTCATGGTCGGTCCTTTGCCGGAGTTGCGGCGCGAGCGTGCAATGCGTGAACTGCAGCATTTCGATGACGTATCACAAGAGCCGCAACCGGCTGGAATGCCACTACTGTGGCTCGATCCAGCAAGTGCCGAAGCAATGCCCGAAGTGCCAGTCGCCGTACGTTTATTTTTTTGGCGAAGGCTCGGAGCATCTCGAGGAGCGATTGCGTAAGGAGTTTCCCGGCGCGCGGATCGCGCGGCTCGATCGCGACACCGCACGGACGAAACGGCAGTATCAGGAAACGCTGGGAGCGTTTGCCGGCGGCGCGCTGGACATTTTGGTCGGGACACAAATGCTGGCCAAGGGGCACGACTTCCAGCGCGTCACTCTGGTGGGGGTGATTTCGGCGGATTCTTCGCTGAGCATGCCGGATTTTCGGGCGGCGGAGCGTACCTTTCAATTGCTTACGCAGGTGGCGGGACGCGCGGGGCGCGGCGAGTTGCCGGGGCGCGTGTTGATTCAAACGTATTATCCCGAGCATTATGCGATTCAAGACGCGGTGAAGCAGGATTATGCCTCTTTTTTCGAGCGCGAAATGCATTTTCGCAGGATGATGGCTTATCCGCCGCTGACTTCCTTGGCAAATGTGATTGTGCGGGACGTTAGCCTGGAAAAGGCGATTCGCTTTTCGCGAAAGCTCTCTGAATATTTTTCACCGCACGATGGGCACACCGTGCGGATTCTCGGCCCCGCAACCGCGCCGCTGGCGCGATTGAAAAGAGAGCATCGCTTCCAGTTTCTGCTGAAATCGCCGAAGCGCTCGATTCTGACGAAGCTGCTGAGCGGGGCTGTGACGTATTGCGACGAGCAGGAAATCCCACAGACCGCGGTTCTCGTCGATATGGATCCACTTAGTCTGCTTTGAGTTTGCTCTGGGTTCGAGCAGCGTGATGACTAACGGCTGATCAGAAAAATACCCGCAAAAATCGCGAGGATGCCGAGCCACTGCCAGCGCGAAACATGTTCGCGCAGAAAAACCGCGGCTAGGCCAACGGTCACCGCTCCATACAGCGAAGCCAGCACGCTGACGACGGCGACTTGCTCGAGGCACATGCCGAAATTGTTCATGATGAAGGCGCCGGTATCGGTGAGGCCCATGCCCAGAATCCAGCCGGCAACGCGGTCCGTCGGCGGCTTTATCGGCTTGCGCGCCACCAGAATCAAGAGCGCGGTGAGCAGCGAACTCGTCAGGCGGATCAGCCAGACCGTTTGCGTCGCGCCGGTGCGCGGCACGACTTGCATGCCGAGCAGCCAAAATAAAAATCCGAATCCTATCGCGGAGCACAGCGCCAGACCAATTCCTTTTCCACTGCGGCGCAAGCCTTCCACGTCGTGATCTTCTGGAGTTTTCTCTCCGCCGGCAACGAGTAGGACACCGAGGAGCGCGCACGCGATGCCGATGGCGCGCGCGGCTCTCAAGTGTTCGCCGCTCAAAAGAGAAAGAAGCACTGTCAGGACGGGGTAGCTTGCGGAGATGGGCGCGACGACGGAAAGTTTGCCGATTTCGAAAGAGCGATAGAGCGTTAGAGTCGCGACAAAATTTAGTGTTCCGGCGAGCGCGCCCCATGCCCAGGGTTGCCAGCCGGAGCCGTCGTTGAGGTGGCCCCAGCCACCGAGCCAGGGGAGAAAAATGGTGAGCAGGAGGAAACCGGTGAACTGCATGTATAGCATCGTTCGAAGCGTGCCGATGCGGTGAGTGGCAAAACGCGCGAGAAAATCCGAGCCGCCCCAGGAGAGAGCTGTCAGAAGGCCCAGCAAAACTCCCATGTCGAGTTACAAGGACTTGCCCGCTTCGGCGGACTTGCTTTTCTTTGGTTCGAGGCCGAGAACGGCCATGACTCTTTGCAAATCTTTCCAGACTTCGCTTTTCGCGCTGGGGTTGCGGAGCAAGTAAGCAGGGTGATAGGTAGCCATTAATCTTCGCCCGCGAAATTCGAGCCACTGTCCGCGGAAATTGGAAATGCCGCGGTTCGTTTCGAGCAGAGTTTGCGCGGCGCATGCGCCAAGGCAAACGATAACTTGGGGGTTGATCGCATCGAGCTGGCGCAGCAAAAACGGAGAGCATGTCGCGACTTCGTCTTTTTCAGGAAGGCGATTCTCCGGAGGGCGGCACTTCACGACGTTGCAGATGTAGACGTCTTTGCGCTGCAAGCCCATGGCTTCGATCATTTGCGTTAGAAGTTTTCCGGCGCGGCCGACGAACGGGAGTCCTTGCATGTCTTCATCGTGGCCGGGGCCTTCGCCGACGAAGACGAGCTCAGCCTTTGGATTCCCATCGCCGAAGACTATTTTGTTTCGCGTTGTATGCAGTTTGCAGCGCGTGCATTCGCCGAGGTCGGTTCGAATTTTGAGGAGCGTGTCGCCGGGAACTTTGTCAATCGATTCGAACAACGTTGGTCCTGCGGGGACCGGCAACACGTCAGACTTTCGCGCGAGTTGCGGCGGCGCAACGCGGGAAGTGAGTTTTGAGGCTTTGGGCAATTCCGTTTTTCGAATGGGTTTTGGCAAAGCCGCTTCCTCATAAGAGATTTGTTGGTGTGAAGGCGGTGCGGACATTTCCGGGCGTGGCGTTGGGACTGTCTGAGCTTGGACTACGCCCCGCGCTTTGTAGAATAGACGAACACCCAGGTCTTCGTAAAAACTCAATCGGTCAGAAAGTTTTTTCTGTAGAGCTTCCGGGATGCGCTCGGACATGCTACGAATCATACAGGAGAATGATGGGCAGCGCGGAGAGTTCGCAAACGCACAACTTCGTCGAGGATGCGCTGAGCAACTTCGCTCTTGCTCAGCTTGGGCAGCGCCAAATCGCGGCCATCTCGAGAGAATAAAGTGACGATGTTGGTGTCGTGATCGAAACCAGCGCCTTCGGCGGTGACGTCATTCGCCACGATGAGATCGGCATTCTTGGCGGCCAGTTTTTTGCGGGCATTTTCGTCGACGCGGTCTGTCTCGGCGGCGAATCCAACAATGAGGCGGTCACCTTTCGTTTGCGCGGCCTCGGTCAGAATGTCAGGCGTTGGCTCAAGGCGAATCGTAAGCGGCTCTTTGTTGCGCTTTATTTTTTCTCCGGCGGTTTCCACGGGCCGGTAATCGGCGACGGCCGCGGCAAAAATGGCGACGGAGGATTCAGGAAACCGTTGGGTGACGGCGCGATGCATCTGCTCGGCTGTGCGAACGTCAACGCGTTCGACTCCTGGCGGGGTATCGAGATTAACCGGGCCACTTATCAAGATCACGCGAGCGCCGCGGCGTGCGGCGGCTTCAGCGACGGCATAACCCATCTTGCCGGAGGAACGGTTCGTCAAGTAGCGGACGGGATCCAAATCTTCGCACGTTGGTCCAGCGGTAATCAAAATCGTTTGGCCTTTTAGGTCTCTTTGCGCGTGGAGAATTTCGTGAACCGCTGCGACAATTTCTTTCTGCCCGGCAAGGCGGCCCGCGCCCGTCATACCGCAGGCGAGATAACCTTCGTCGGGATTGACGACCTTTACCCCACGCGCCCGCAGCTTCTCGACATTTTCCTGCGTCGCGGCGTGGTTCCACATGTTGACGTTCATGGCCGGAGCGACTACTACCGGGGCGGTCGCGGCGAGATAGAGAGTAGTGAGAAAATCGTCGGCGATGCCGCGGGCAAATTTTGCGAGGATGTCCGCAGTGGCTGGGGCGACTAGCAGCAAATCCGTGCGCTGCGCCACGGCGATGTGTTCAATGGCGCTTTCGACGTTGGCTTCACCGGTTGAGGATTTTTCGAAGAGGTCGGTGATTACCTTTTGACCGCTCAGGGCGGCGAAGGTGAGAGGTGTAACAAACTCTCGGGCTCCGCGCGTCATGACTACCTGAACGGTGAAACCGTCTTGTTGGAGGAGACGCACCAGCTCGGCAGCCTTGTAGGCCGCCACGCCGCCGGTTACGCCAAGAGTGATTTGCATCGGTTGCTATCTCAATACATTCTGCCAAGCTGGGGCGTAGCATGCTGCGCCCCTACAAATTTAAGAAAAGAGCGGGCACGGCATGCCGTGCCCCTACAAATTCCGGGCGGGCTCGTGCAAGCACGGCCCTGCGGGTGGTTACTTGCGGCGCTTGTTGCCGTCTTTGTCTTCGTCGATGGAAGACGGCTCGGTGAATTCGTACTCGATGAGGCTGTGCTCGAGTTCTTCGCAAGCGATGCGAGTGGCCTTAAGCGTTCTAGGATTTTCAATGAGCGACGGCGCGCCCGCCATAATTTGGCGCGCGCGTCTCGCCGCCAGCACAACATAAGCAAACTGGCTCTCCGGAGCTTTTGTCTGCACAGTCATTTCAGTCTTTCCCCCCAAATGATGCCAGAAGTTCTTCCACCCGTGGTCTGCGCCGAACGGCGGAGCAGCGAATCGCGGTCACAATAGCCTGTGCTTCGCGTCCTGCCCGTTCCACATCGTCGTTGACGACGCAATAATCGTAATAACGCCCGAATGCCGCAATTTCGTCCCGCGATTTCGCCAAACGCCGAGCAATTTCTTCGTCGGAATCCTGGCCGCGGCTGCGCAAGCGCCTTTCGAGTTCCGCGCGAGAGGGAGGCAAAATGAAAATCGCCACCGACTCCGGGAGCTTTTCTTTTACCTGCGCCGCGCCTTGCACGTCAATCTCGAGGACGAGGTCGAGACTCTTCTTCCGCGATTCTTCGAGCCATTTCTTCGGTGTGCCGTAAGAGTGCTTGCCGAAGACGCGCGCATATTCCAAGAATTCGCCGCGCGCGACCATGGCGTCGAATTCCGCTTCCGTGACAAAATCATAGCATTTCCCGGTGGCTTCGGTCGCCCGGCGCGACCGGGTGGTACACGAGACCGAAGGCATCGTTCCGGGCAACTCCAAAATTCTCTGCACGAGCGTTGATTTTCCCGATCCCGACGGGCCCGAAACAATCAGCACCAGCGGGGCAAGCTTTGTCTCCGCGCTCATTCGATGTTCTGCACCTGCTCCCGCAGTTTTTCGATCTCGGCCTTAATTTCGAGGGCCAAGCCAGTGATGGCGAGCGCTTCACTCTCGACGCCCGGCGTTTTCGACAGCAACGTGTTTGCTTCGCGATGCATTTCTTGCAGGAGGAAGTCCAGCTTTTTGCCCATTTCGCCGGCGCCGTCCAGAAGCTTTCCAAACTGCTGGAGATGGCTGCGCAGGCGATCTAATTCCTCACTGATATCGCCGCGTTCCGCGAGAAGCGCGGCCTCTTGGGCGAGCCTTGCAGGATCAATCCCGGCGCCGCCAAGCAATTCTTTGAGGCGAGCCTCAAGGCGGCGCGCAAAAACGGGACGAAGCGTTGCTGCGAGTTCGCGGACTTTTTCCGCCTCCTGGCCGATGCGCGCCAAACGCGCGCGCAAATCTTCGATCAGATGGCGGCCTTCAGCGCGGCGCATATCATCCAGCTTGTGGAGCGCTTCGAACAAGCAGGTGTCCATAGCTTGCCCAAGGCGTTCTTGATCTTCTTCTGCTTCGGGGACCGCGGCGGAAAGGCCGGCGATGACGCCGGGCAGACGCAGAATGGCGACGACGTCAACATCGGCGGCGGCTCGGGACTGCTGGCGGAATTCCTCGGCGACGCGCATATATGTCTGAGCGAGGTCGCGATTCACTTGTATGGGCGCGGTGGCGGCGGGATCGACATTGACGTGAACCTCGACGTGACCGCGATGAATGCGCTCGCGCAGGACTTGGCGCAAACGCAGTTCATAGAGGTCGAAGCCTTCCGGAAGGCGCAGCTTCAGATCCAAGAAGCGGTGGTTGACGCTCTTCACGCTGACGCGGACCGCCCAGCCATTTTGTTCGCTGCGCGCCTGGGCGTAGCCGGTCATGGAAAAACATTCGCCGATTTTCTTTGGTAAGACGACAGAGGATTGAGTCATAAGGTTTCCGCTGGCGCCGTTACGCCGGCCGGCGCTGCCTGTGCCGGCGCGAGAACATCATCGTCTGCGAATTGCAAATCGTGGAGACGAGCGTAGGTTCCACCGCGCGCCATGAGTTCCGTGTGCGTTCCGCTCTCGCGAATTTGGCCGTCCTCGAGGACGAGAATTTTATCAGCGCGACGGATGGTGGCCAAGCGGTGCGCGATGACAAAAGTGGTGCGTCCGATCATGAGATTGGCTAGAGCTTTCTGTACATACATCTCGGACTCCGCATCCAGTTCTGAAGTGGCTTCATCCAGGATGAGGATGGGGGAGTCTTTAAGTATGGCACGCGCGATGGCAACGCGCTGCCTTTGGCCGCCGCTGAGACGGGTGCCGCGCTCGCCGATCACGGTGTCGTATTGCTGTGGCAATTCCATGATGAAATCGTGGGCCAAGGCGGCTTGTGCGGCGGCGACAACGCGATCCTTGGGCACGTTTGTTAGGCCGTAACAGATGTTGTTCCATACTGTGTCGTGGAAGAGAATATTTTCTTGGGCCACCATGGCGATTTGTTCGCGGAGAGAACGAATGGTGACATCACGAATATTCACGCCATCGACGCGAATGGAGCCGGTAGTCAGCTCGTAGAAACGCGGCAGAAGATTTACGAGGGTGGTTTTGCCCGCGCCACTCGAACCGACCAATGCAATGACTTCGCCTTTGCGCGCCGTAAGGCGGATGTTTTCGAGGACTACCGCAGAGCCGTTTTCGTAGGCAAAGCCCACATTCTCAAATTCGACGATCTGAGAAAAAGGGGCGAGTATTTTTGCGCCTGGCTGTTCGATTTTTTCTTCTACCCGGTCCAGGTAGGCAAAGACCTGGGTACTTGCGCCCTGCGCGGCTTGGAACTGCTGATAGACGTAGCCCATGCGCTTGAGCGGCATATAGGCGCTAAACAGAGCAAAGACAAAGCCAACAAAAGCGCCGAGGGTCATTTGGTTAGTTCGGATTTGATCGCGTGCGTAGAGGAGAAGAAGCGGGATGACGATGGCGCCGAGCAAATCCATGATCGGAGGTGTGATGACTGCGGCGCGCACCCAGCGCATGTTATCGCGGAGCAACTGGCGGGCAGTGTCGCGGAATTTTCGGATTTCGAAGTCTTCCATGCCAAAAGCTTTGACGACGCGGTTGCCGGTGGTGGTTTCCTGGAGAATCTGGCTAAGGTCGGCGAGGCGAGTTTGGCTGTTTTCCGCGGAACGCCTGATCTTGCGGCCAAATTTTCCGACGGGAAGGACGACTAAAGGAAGGAGCACAACGGAGGCCAGCGCCATTTTCCAGTTCATCCAAAAAAGGACGACGACAAGAACTATGAGGCTGAATCCTTTTTGGAACAGGTCGGCGAGATACTCGGAGAGAGCGACGCGGGTTCGTTCCACGTCGTTGATCGTGGCGGAGAGAAGCCTGCCGACGGGATTATGCTGAAAGAAGGCGATGGGTTGGCGGACGATTTTTGAGTAAACCTGGTTGCGAAGATCGGTGACGGCGGATTGCCCGACATATTGAATCTGGGTGAGACCGAGGTATTCGGCGATCGCTTTTGCAAAGTAAAGCGAGGGCAGTGCGATGATAAATAGAGTCGCGACGTTGTGAATACCGGAAGGAAGGAAATCGCTCAGATAGACGACGTGGTTGCCGGGCAATGTGAACAGAACGGGTTTCGTTACGAAAACGGAGGGTTTAAGGACGTAGTCGAACGCGATCTTGATCATGAAGGCGACCATGCCTTCGGCGAGGGCGACGAAAGCGACCAGGACAACACCAAGAGCCAGCCGGATGGAATATGGGCGGACGTAGCTCAAGAGTCTTTTCAATTGTGGTGAAAGCAAAGAGGACACGCTTCAGACTCCCCTAAGTATCCTACTTGGTACGCTATTCGCCGCTACGCGGCATGTCAAGTTTCCAGGGCGCACATGATGCGCCCATTGAAATTTGCGGCGGTGCAGTTATTTCTCGATGTCGCGGTGCGTGACCTTGGCGGAGAAGCCGCGCTTCGCGAGAGAATTCTTTACTTGTTCACCGAGCATGACGGAGCGGTGTTTTCCGCCGGTGCAGCCGAAGGCAATCGTCAGATAGCTTTTGCCTTCACTGATGTAATGCGGAATGAGGTAGGTGAGCAGGCCTTCGATGCGCCGGAGAAATTCTCCCGTTTGGGGAAACGAGCGGATGTATTTTTGGACTTTGGGATCTTTTCCTGTGTAGCGCCGCAGGGCGGGGACGAAGTGCGGGTTGGGCAGGAAGCGCACGTCGAAAACGAGGTCGGAGTCCGTGGGGACACCGTATTTGTAGCCGAAGCTTACGACGGAAACCAGCATGGGGCGATGGTCGGGATTCTTGAAGCGCTCCGTGACGAAGTGGCGGAGTTCGTGGACGTTGAATTGGGTGGAGTCAATGACTACGTCGGCGAGTTTGCGGATGGGCTCCATGAGGGTGCGTTCGTGACGGAGGCTTTCGCGAACGGAGAGTGCCTTGCCTAGCGGATGAGGGCGGCGCGTTTCGCTGTAGCGGCGAAGAAGCGCGTCGTCGCTGGCATCGATGAAAACGAGGGTGATGGGATGATCCTTGCGAAGGTGCTTCAGGAGCGGCGGTAACTTTTCGAGTTGAACGCCTTCGCGCGCATCGACCAGCAGGGCGGCGCGGGCAAAGTCGCCTTCGCCGGCGGCGTGCAACTCCGCAAAAATGGGAATCAATTCCACGGGAAGATTATCGACGCAGTAGAAGCCCATGTCCTCGAAGGCGCGGAGAACGGTGCTCTTTCCGGAGCCTGAGAGGCCGGTGAGGATGACGAGGTGGCGGGCGTCGTGTCTGGCGGACGGCTTCACGTGGGGCGGCGACTCAGCTCTTCACCCGTCGCTGGTGAGTGCTGGGGATGCGCATGTCTTCGCGGTATTTGGCAACGGTGCGGCGCGTGACGTGGATGCCTGCGTCGTCGAGCTTTTTGGCGATTTGTTCGTCGGTGAGAGGTTTGGTGGTGTCTTCTTCTTCGATCATTTTTTTGACCAGGCGTTTGAGGGTGAGGAGGGACATTCCACTGCCCTCTGGGCCATTCACGGATTCGCTGAAGAAGGAGCGAAGTTCCAGCACGCCTTGCGAAGTGTGCGCGTATTTGCTGGCGACAGCACGGCTGACAGTAGACGGGTGAACGCCAACTTCTTCGGCAACTTCCTTGATCATCATGGGCTTGAGGGCGTCCGGGCCGTGATCGAGATACTCGCCCTGGCGGGCGATGATGGATTGGCAGACGCGGAGAATGGTGTGCTTGCGCTGCTCGATATTCTTCATCAGCTGGATGGCGGCGGTGAATCGTTCCTTAACGTAGTTGCGAACGTCGCGGTCGGCGGCGTCGCGCGCGAGGAGACGCCGGTACGTGGGGCTTAGGCGCAGCTGCGGCATGTCGTCTTCGTTCAAGAAAACTTGCCACTGGTCGTCGACTTTTCGGAAGTAAACGTCGGGTTCGACAAGACGCGGCTCGGTTTTGTTGTAACGGAGGCCGGGGCGCGGGTCGAGCTTCTTGATGACTTCGAGCGAGCGCTTGACGACTTCCAGAGGACGGTTGAGGGCGCGGGCGATTTCTTTCAGCTGGTTCGACTGCACTTGCTTGAGATGTTCGGAGACAATTTGCTGCGCCAGCGTGTTTTGTGGGTCGAAGGCTTTGAGTTGCAGCAGCAAGCATTCGCGCAAATCACGGGCGCCGACGCCGATGGGATCAAAATCCTGGACGACGGCCAAGGCGTCGTCGAGATCGTCTTGAGAAAACTTGCCATTCTGGACAAGCTCTTCCATCGAAGCAGTCAAGTAGCCGTTTTCGTCGAGGTTTCCGATGATGCTTTCGGCAAGTTCGTTGACGGACTCGGAGCAGATGGTCATGCTCAACTGCCAAGCCAAATGATCGGTGAGGCCGCTGGGAGAGGAGAGAAACTTTTCGAAGGAAGGCCGCTCGGAGACTTCCCTTTCCTGAGATTGTCCGCCGTCGCCGCCGGTGTCGAGATACTGGTTGAAAAAACTGCCGACATCGAACTCGTCGAAAGGATTGGCTTCGGGCTTCTCCGGAAGTTTCTCGGTTTCGGCTTTCAGGAAGGTTTCGTCGCTGTAGTTGTCGCTCTGGGTGGCTTCTTCGCTGAGCTCTTCGAGGACGGGGTTGGCGATCATCTCCTGGTTGATCATCTCGCGGAGCTCGAGGCGGTTCAGCGCAAGGACGCTCACCATTTGGACGAGGCCAGGCGTCAGAATCTGTTTCTGCGCCACTCGTAGGTTGAGTTTGAGTCCTTGCCAGGCCATGATCGATTCCGATTATCCCCTCAAACTCTCCAGTTTTACAGTTTAGTTCAGGCGGAAATGATCGCCCAGATAAACGCGGCGCACTTCGGCATCGTTGCTCAGCTCGAGCGGAGTGCCCCTGGCCATTATCTTGCCATGATTCACGATGTATGCGCGATCCGTCACGTTGAGTGTTTCCCTGACGTTATGGTCGGTGATGAGAATGCCAATGCCGGAGCGGCTTAGGCCGCGGATGATCTCCTGCAAATCCTTAACGGTTAGAGGGTCAATACCGGAAAAAGGTTCGTCGAGGAGTATGAAAGAAGGCTGCAAAGTAAGCGAGCGAGCGATTTCGAGGCGGCGGCGTTCTCCACCGGAGAGAGTGTAAGCTTTACTCGTGCGTACCGTTTCGAGTCCCATTTGAACTAATAGCTCTTCGAGTCGATCGCGTTGCTGCTCGGGCGTGAGAGGGAGGGTCTCGAGGACGGCAAGCAGATTCTCTTCGCTGGTCAGTTGGCGAAAAACCGAGGGTTCCTGAGGAAGGTAGCTGATGCCGCTGCGAGCCCTGAGGTACATGGGAAGGTCGGTGATTTCGCCGCCGTTTAAGAGAACGTGGCCGGAGTCTGGCCGGGCAAGACCAACTAGAATGTAAAAGGTAGTGGTCTTACCTGCGCCGTTGGGTCCCAAGAGCCCGACGACTTCACCCTGGCCGATCTCCAGTTCAACGTCATCCACGACCTTGCGACCGCGATACGACTTGCTCAATTCGACGGCCTGGAGTTTCAGCATACCTCGTCACGAACGGCCGCTCGGCGGCCGCGTCATTTCTCGACTCGGTGCTTCGTCAACGTCCGCGAACCATTTTCTGAGTCGACGATGATCGTATCATCCGCTAAATAGAAGGTCAATTGACGGCCGGTGGTGGTGCCCGCGGAACCGTCGTAGAGCGTGGGATTTCCGCCGCTCATGACGAACTTTCCGTCGGAGGCGGTATATTCGCCGCGTTCGGCGGTGGCGCGGCGGCCGGCTTGATCGACAATGACGCCACCAGTTCCGACCGCGCGGCTGATTTGCTGGGCTCCGGGAGTTGCGGGGATTCCCTTTGTGCTGCTGGTTGAAGCGATTGCGGAGTTGTTGGCGCCGCGCGTGAAGTACAAATCCATGATGGGTGCGCGGATTTTTTGATCGGGGGACTGAACTACGACGTTTTTTTCGAGATGGGCGAGGCTGGCGGCGTCGTTGTACGTGAGCGTTCCGGAACTTACGTGCCAAAGAACGGGCTTTTTTTCGGTTGATGGCTGTGTACCGGATTGGAGTGTGCTGGGTTGCGCTGGGGGCGGCGTCTGAGGGAAGACAGCACGGACCCTTCCGGCGGCGTTCAGGATTTTTGCTTCGCGAAGGAGCTCGATCGAATCCGCTTCCAAGACGGAGTCGCCTTGCCAGAGGCGCGCATGGCCGGAATAGACGGCACGTCCTGTTTTCGAATTGCCTTGCATGGTGTCCGAAGTAATGTTGGCGGGAACTTGAGCTAGCTGGACGGTACTTCCATTAGGCGAAAAATCCGTGGAACGTACACCGCCTTCGGCGCGGATATCGCCGGTTGTTCCGGTGAAAAAGATTCGCGGAGCATGTGTCTCAGTGGTCGCGTCGCGGGCGACAGCTTGCCCGGTCAAAAGCGCGGTCGGCGCGGCCCGCATGAAGGTGGCGTGATCCGCTTGCGCGTTGCGGTCCGCCTCTTTCAGCTTAACGTCACCTTGCAGATCCATCTGTGACCATCCACCCGCGGCAAGAAGCTGCGCAACTCCGTTTTTGGCCGTAGCCGTCTGAAGCGCGTGGCCGGCAATGGCGCGCTCCGTTTGCACATTGCCCCTGGCCTCCAGTTGCTTGGGTTTGCCTTCCTCGCCGAAAGCTAACTGTAGCTTGTCCGCTTGCAGTTTCGTGCGCGTGGGCGGAGTGTTGGCTTGCGCGGCCGCATCGGTCCACTCCATGCTCCCAGCCGAAAGCGTCTCGGCGTTCGTAGGCTTGCCTGCTTGGCCCTCTTTTCCTTCGCTAAACTCCATGCGAAGCGCCCCGGTCTGAAGGGTCCGCGCATCGCCGCTCTTGGCCATACGGGTCTTCAGCAAGACTCCGCCATTGAGATTCATCTCTTTCGCCTGGTTCACGCGAGGCCAGAGATCGAGCGCCGCCGCATCGGCGTGGAATTCGTCGTCCTCTTCTTGGCCATGACGGGAGCCGCGCACGCTCCCTGCCCCGTCCACTCGAGAGACCCAGCCTTCCGGAGCTAGCAGCGCCGTCATCTGATCCGCATCGATAATCATCTTGTCGGCGCCGCGCTGCGAGGTAAGCTCCGGCTGCTTCCCGTTTGCGCCTGCGATGGCCAGAAGCCTGCGGGCGCGAAATGCGGAGTCCAATTCGAGGGTGAGCTCTCCGGCGGTCAGCCGGGCCGCACGGGATTCGGCTTCGGCAGGGCCCAAGATGTGGAGTAGTTTTGCATCCCGGCCGAAGTCGAGACTGGCGCCCTTCACCAGAACCTCCTCGTCCGTCCCCGGTTTCGTGGGCTTTTTCCCGCTATCTTTTTTTACAGGCGGTTTGAGTTTCAGCCGAACGTCTTGCAGGAGGCGCAGAGTTCCTGCTTCTGAGTTGTATTGCGCTCCTACGGCGTCACCGCTGCCGTTGGGAAAAGTAAATGTCACAGGTTGGTCTGTTTTTGCGGCACCGGAACTTTGATCGAAAATCACGCCGCGGGTTTCCACGTGCACAATCTGCGGAGGGATTGCGCGATCTTTTTCCCTGCGCTCCGCGTCTGCCGCGCTTTCCAAATCGATCTGAACGTCGCCGTTGCAGGTAACGCCGCCAGTGCCTTTTCCGTACTGGCAGCTTTGGGTGTGAATGGTGTCGTGGCGGTCACCTGTTTTTCCAAAAATTGTGACTGTTACGTTTTCCAACAAACTGGCGTTCTGGTCCTTGAAATCTGTGGACTTCGAGGCTTCCACGGTGAAAATCTTGCGAGGTCCGTCCATCTTGGAGAACGTAAGGCCACTGGATTGCTTTTCCACGTTCACGGGCGCCGCTGGCGGGGCAAGTTTCCGCTCCCGGATTCTTTGCCAGCTGCGCTTCAGATACACGCCGGCCGTCAAGCAGGCCAGCAGCAAAGCCACAGCCGCGGACCAGCGCGCATACCGCGCCGCTTCACTTCTTCGCATAGGTTCAGTTAAGCAAAATTCTCAGGGACTGTATAGAAGATGGTAAGGAGAGAGTATGAGCGTGAAAACGACTAGCCAGCGGTTTCGGCAGCTGCCGCAGTCGTGTCTTTCAAGATGCCGATGTTTGCCGCGGCGACGCTATCGCGGTTCGTGTTTTTCACCAGGTACATGGCCTCATCGGCGAGGTGCAGCAGCCCTTCCTTGGTGCGCGAATCGGTGGGATAGGAGGCAACGCCCAGGCTGGGTGTCACGCGGATGCCGAGTCCGTCTTGGTCGAGCCACCGGGTTTCGCGGATTAGCTTGTGAAGCCGGCGGGCCACGTTGAGCGCATTATCCTTGGAGGTCTGCGGGAGGAGAATCACGAATTCGTCGCCACCGTAGCGGAACGCAAAATCGATCAGGCGGCAATGCGCTTTCAGAGCGTTGCCAATTTCCGCGAGCAAGCGTGAGCCAACGAGATGCCCGTGCGTGTCATTCACCTGCTTGAAGTGATCCAGATCGATGAACACGAGCGAAAATTGGTAATTGTAACGTTGCGAGCGGTAGATTTCCGTTTCGAGAATGAAGCCCATGTGCCGGGCGTTGTAAAGACTGGTGCAATCGTCGGTGATGGTCAGCTCGTGAATTCGCTTCACGTGGCGGGCGTTTTCGAGGGCGATGGCGGCAAAGTCCGATAGGGCCTCGAGCAACTTCAGGTCGCGATCGTCGAATCCTTCCGGGCCGAGGCAATTGATCAGCTCGATCACGCCGAGGCAGGTGTCGCGGAATTTAACGGGCACGGCGACGATCGATTGCGTTTCCGTTTTTGTCTTTTCGTCGACTTTGCCAAAGAAGCGAGTGTCCTTGGAGGTGTCTGGTACGACCACGGTTTCGCCGTGTTGCGCCACCCAGCCGGCGATTCCCTGGCCCATCTTGATGCGAACGTCTTTCAGCGCTTGGGAGGCCTTGCCGACCGCTAGTTCGAAATAAAGTTCCTGCTTCGTTTCGTCCAGAAGGAGCAATGACCAGTTGTCCGGGCGCAGGAACTCGTCGATCTTCTCCATGATGGTACGGAGAACCTGATCGAGCTGCAGCGAAGAGGTCAGCGCCTTCCCCAACTCCTGGAAGACGGCGACTTCGCCCGCTTCGCGTTGCTCGGCGGAAACCGCGGGATTTCGGCGGCGTTCCACGGCTGGAAACTGCTTTACTTCGTCCACGCTCGGTTAGTCCCTGCTCAGAAAGTTTTACAGGCCAGACCGTTGCCGCCCGCAGACAACACTACGAGCGCGATTCGGGGCTGGTCGGCGAATCTTTGCCAGTATAGGCGCCTCACAAAAAGGGGTGCAAGATTCTCGTGGTACAGGCGTGGCCATCTTGCCATCGGCGGGTACGAGGTGTACCGACGGTCCAAATGCAGCATCGAGGTTTTAGCGTAAAAAGGGGCTGTGGGCGCCTTCGCGCAGGACAAGGCACCCGGAAAGCATGTCGTGGACGGCGCGCTTGCTGGGTGTCAGGCCCACGCAAAGACAGTCGAGGACGAAATAGTAGCCGCCTAGGGCAGGTACGTGCGCCAGGAGGCGGCCGCCGCAAAAACGCAGGCTAGCTCGCCAGAAATCCACGGGCTTGCCGGCGGCGTCGGCGACGTACAGTCCCAACAGGCGCTTGCCGAGAGTCGCGTGCCAGCGGGAACTCTCCCAGAGCGCAAAGTAGAGCCAGCTTTCGGCCGCGAAAAAACAAACACAGAGGAACAGGAAAGTCGGGCCCCATTGAGAAAGGGTTTCGTTAAGCGGCGTTCCCGGGCGATGATTGAAAAAGGGATTGGAGATTCCCATGCCGGCGGCCAAAAAGGAAACGAAGACCGCGAATGGGACCACGAGAAGAATCAGATCGATGATTCCGGCGATGAGACGAATCCAGAATCCTGCATGGGGCAGCGGGATAGGCGTGGAGAGGTTATCGCGCGGCGTTGCGTTTTTTTCCTTCAAGGCAAGAATTCCTACTCCGACTTCTGCGGGCAGGTTGCATTGATTCCGCGTGAAAATGTATACATCATTGTCCGACTGGAGTGCACCTGTCCTAGTTTCTTCGGAGACGGAGAAAGTACATGCGATTAGCCTTTACATTTCTCTCTTGTGCGCTGGCGACCTCTGCTTTCGCCAATGGCGCAGATAAGGTTCCTCTAGCGGATCTTGCCGATCGAGCCGTACAACAATCGAAGTTGACGCTTCCGGGTGGCAAAGCTTTCCATCTAAAAGCGGTAATTGCCGAGACAACCGACCCGAAGTCCGACTTCCATGCAAACGTCGAAGAGTATTGGGTGTCTCCCACAAAATGGAGACGGATAATTGAGTCTCCTAATTTTTCTCAAACCCTTATGGTTAACGGGGACGCGGTTTCGGAGAAGGACACTGGCGACTACTTCCCTTTCTGGCTTAAAGAACTTGTCACCGCCATGTTTGATCCCCTACCCATGCTGGACGTCCTAAAGAAGGCCAATTCGCAACTTCCGAAACCTCAGGGATCAGCAAACTCAACAACCTGCGCAGACTTCCCCGCGAGAGTCGATCGCTGGGTGATTTGTTTTGAAGGCGATCATGGGCTCCTTTCCTCAGTTTTCACCAAGGGGTACGCCGTAGAGCTCAAGGAATACAAGAGTTTCGGCGATAAACGCGTTGCACGTCGCATCGTGACCAACCCGGAACCGGGAACCACAATTGAAGCCCATATCACCGAACTGACAGAGATCACTCAACCAGACGATCAGGCGTTTGTGGTCCAAGAGGTTACGCCGCCAGCCGAACGAATCGTGAGTTTGAGAATCGACGAGGACACTTTTCGGAAACTCGCGCTTGGAAGCACTGAAATTGATTGGCCACCGACGGGAGGAGGTCCGGCCACAGGAGGATGCGCGGTTTACGCCTCGGCGGACAGAAAAGGAGTTGTTCGAGAAGTGTGGCCGGAGGGCTGCGACAGCACAGGTCTGGAAGACCCCCTGCGTGAGGCTGTGAAAAAGTGGCGACTGAAACCTGCAATATCGAATGGGGTTCCCGTACAAGTTGAAGCGCTTCTCGGGTTCACTTTCCACACCAATGTAGACAAATCGCATCCGCTTCCTGAATTGTTAGATGCCGAAGTACGGAAACTCGCGACGTCCATCGTGGAGCCTGTTTTCCCTCCCGGCAGTGGCGGAAAAGGAACAGAGTTTGCGGTGGAGATATCTGTCGACGAATCGGGAAAGCTGACAGGAGTTGGAAATCCTCATGGCCTTCCGAACCCTGTGTTCATGGCGATTAACGGCGCCGTGAGCAAATGGCATTTCAAGCCATATGTGAAGGATGGCAAGCCGCAGTATTTCCACGCCAACCTTGTTTTTCACATGCAGTGAGCCCCGGCAACGCCACAGAGGATAGTTCTTCTTTTGTAAGCCACTGTATCGACTGTGGGCCACTCTTGCTACAAGCGATTGGCTCTATGTTAATTTCCGGACATCAGAATTCGTGAAGACCCAAAGCTAGAACGAAATCGGAACTACAGGCTTCTTCTGATTTCCTTGACGCCGTGCCCCAGCCGTCGGCGCAGAAGATTCCTGAGAGTGACGCCATCAGCGTAGCCGACTCGTCCCGCGATTTCGTCAACGCTCTCATCGGTCGTCTTCAGGAGATGCACCGCGTGCTCCACGCGCAGCTCCTGAAAATAAGACAATGGCGACTTTCCCAGGACGGATTGCATGCGCCGAGCCAGTGTTCTCTTGCTCGATCCGGTGGTTGCCGCGGCGTCGCCGAGGGAAAACCCTCGCGTCAGCCGGCCGCGCGCCCAGCGTTCGAACCGCTCGACGAGCGGATCGGAGTGAGCAAGATGATCGACCAGGATGTAAGCAGACTGCGCAGGCCGCGAGTCCACAACCAGATATTTCGCTGTCAATGCGGCGAGCCTCGGGCTTTTCTGCCGGATAATCCACAAGGCGAGGTCCATGTGACTCAGAGCCGCTCCCGCCGTAACGACTTTCCCGGACTTTACGATCATGTGCGACTCATCGAGGCGCACCTTCGGATATCTCTGGCGAAAGAATGGAGCGAGCCACCACGTTGTCGTCGCCGTTTGATTGTCAAGCAATCCCGATTCAGCCAGGACAAAGGTCCCGATACAAGCAGCGGCCGTGCTTGCACCGCGATCCGCCCACGACTGAAGTGCTTTGGCTGCTTCACTCACATCCGATCGGGCAAGAGCCACTTGCAGCGGGCCTGGCATCTTGTATCCGATCGCTGGAACTACGACCCAGTCCGGAACGGTCCGCATGGGCGCTGGAGCGAGCGGAACGAGCAGACCTTGCGAAGTTTTGACCGCCTTGCGCACGCCGACAATGGAGACCTCAAATCGCGGCGAAGCCAATCCAGACATTTCCGCGAGTTCGTTGGCGGTCTGAAACGCATCCAACACTGTCGCCAAGCCCGTGTCAAAAACTCCATCCAGCGCGAGAACATGAATCTTCATGGCAAATATGATATCAATTTTGGCGTTCTTGCCAATAGCCAAATTCGCGCGTGAGAGCTATCTTGACGATTCTTGAGTAGTACCCAGAAAAGGAGAACTAAGATGCTTAAGCTCGCACTGTTCGCGCGGTTGGAAGCAAAAGCAGGAAAAGAAAAAGATGTGGCGAAGTTCCTGGAAACGGGGCTTGCGCTGGCCAATCAAGAATCGACAACTCCGCTTTGGTTCGCGTTGCGATTGGGCCCGACGACCTTTGGTGTATTCGATGCATTTAAGGACGAAAGTGGCCGCCAGGCTCATCTCAATGGTCCAATCGCCAAAGCACTCATGGCACAAGCGCCCGAACTGTTCTCGAAGCCGCCTGCCATTGAGCAGATTGAAGTTCTGGGCGCAAAACTTCCCTGAAAGCGGAACGTCTCAGCGTTAAAAGCCTCTCATCCTTGCTTCTACATCCTTTGTTTGACACTGCTGCGCGACACCGCCTATAGTTTCGTCGAGGGGTTTTTCGCGCCTCGCGTGGTTTGGATTGTGGCCGCGCGTGGGTGAACCGGCTTACGGTCATCCCCGACTTGCGTAAGCAGCGGTCAACACAAGAAAAAGGGCACCTCCGGAGGCGGCTCAATTGTGATCACGTGCGCTTTTGATCGCTCCGCGGTTCTGCGTATACCGGCGAGGACAGGTTTCGATTCATGGCCAGTGGGACTTTTGGCGAACGCCTGAAGCGCGAGCGCGAAATGCGCGAAGTTTCGCTGAAGGAAGTCACTACGGCCACGCGAATCGGCCCGCGCTTCCTTGAAGCGTTGGAAAACGAAGAGTGGGACAAACTTCCGGGGGGCATTTTTAACCGCGGATTCGTGCGCTCGATCGCGCGTTTTTTGGGGCTCGACGAAGAAAATCTGCTTGCCGAGTATGACCTCGCACGCGGCGAGCAGGGCTTGCCAGTTCCGCAGCCCTACGAGAACAAGATTCCCCGTCCGCCTATCTGGGTTCCGATTCTAGCCGTCCTTGCGTTGGCTGCCGTAGTGGGCGGGCTCATTGCGGGCGGAATTTATGGCTGGCGGCGTTATGCCGCGCACCGGGCCGCGAAGCAATCTTCCTCTTCCGCGCTGCTGCCTTCACAAACGCAGAGCGGAACGGCAAGTGTGATACCGACTACGTCTGCTGATCCATCCTCCCACTCCACAACTTCTTCGGCCGCCGTTCCTTTAGACCTCGCGGTTTCCACTTCGGCGGCCACGCGCGTGCGCATCCTTGCCGACGGCACGCTTTTGCTGGATGCCGAACTTCCCGCGGGAAAGACCCGGCATTTTTCGGCCAGCCAGCAATTTGAAGTGACCGCGGCCGATTCCTCGGCGGTGTTGCTAGAATTGAACGGGCGCGCCATGCCGCCCGTTGGAAGTCCCGGAGCCTCCGGTACAATAGTGCTAAGCCAGAAAGATTTGAGGCTGGCATCCGGTGGAACCCCTCAGCACTGAAGTTCTCGAAGACCTTCGCGCAGGCCGCGCTCCCCGCGAGCGGAAGATTGCGGTTTGCGCCGGCGGAGCGCATCTCTCGCCCGCGGACCGCGCGGAAATTCTGGCCGTGCTTGCGGGGGACGTCGATGAGATGGTGAGCGAGCGCGCCCAACAGGCCATTCTTTCGCAACCAATAGAATCTTTTGTGGAAGCCCTGAAGCGCGAAAAGGCCATTCCAGCGCTTTTTGCTTACGCCGGAAAACATCTTGCCGATAAGTCCGGCATCTGTGACGCGATGGTGCAAAACAAAAACTGCGCGGCGGAATATCTGGTTCCCGTCGCGCGCCATCTGTCTTCACTCGGCATCACGGCGCTCATGGACGAATTGGAGCGCGTTAGCGAATCCCCCGCCCTCGCGGCGGCGCTCGAACATTCCTCGTCCATCACTGCGGACCAGAAGCATCAACTTCACGAACTGCTTGGTTCCGCGATGGACGAAGCGGCTCTTGCGGAAGCGGCAGCCGAGGCCGAACCTGACGTTGTCAAGCGTCAGACGCTTCTAATGCGGCTCGCCAAAATGAGCGTTTCCGAGCGTGTCCAGTTCGCGATCAAAGGCGGCTCCGAGGCACGCCGCACGCTGATTCGCGACTCGAACAAGGTCGTCCAGCGCGCGGTTCTGCAATCGCCGCGCCTCACGGATCAGGAAGTCGAGGGATTCGCTTCGATGACCAGCCTCACGGACGAGATTCTTCGACTCATCGCCGGCAACCGCAAGTTTCGAAAAAACTACGCCGTTGTACGCAATCTCCTCAACAACCCGAAGACGCCGCTGGATGTTTCTCTGCACATGCTGCCGATGTGCAATGTCATGGACCTCAAGAAGTTGACCACCAACAAGAACGTGCCGGAAACTCTGCGCACAACCGCCCTCAAGCTGCAGCGCACGCGCGCCGATCTCAAAAAATAATTTTGGTTAGCCAAGATGGTTCTTAGAACTACCGTCCCCACGGAAATGCATCGCAGTCGCTGCGCTTTGGCTCTACAATCGTGCGCGGAGGCGTTCGAATATGGTCCTTCCATCCAAACTTCGCAGGTGCGCGGCACTCTTGCTGCTGGGTTTTTCCGCCGCGATATCTCTTGCGCCTGTTCTCCGATCGAATCAGTCCGGCGCGGCGAATCAAGAAAAGGCTCCCGAACCATGGACAGACGCGCAAGTACTCCATGCTGCTGACTTCGTGCGAGAGCTGGATAACTCTAAAAGCGGAGGCGCTTCCACCGTTATTTATGTTGGCTTTCGTACGCTCTTCGAGGGCGGGCACGTTCCCGGCGCGGCGTTTCATGGGACGGCTTCCAAGGCGGAAGGCCTCGCGGAATTGAAGAAATGGTTGGACGCGTTGCCGCGCTCCACGAATCTGATCATCTATTGTGGCTGCTGCCCTTTCGACCGCTGCCCGAACATCCGGCCCGCTTACACGGCCCTTCACGACATGGGTTTCACCCACGTCCGTGTTCTTGTCCTGCCAACAAGCTTCGCGGCGGATTGGGTCGAGAAGGGCTACCCGATGCAAAAGGGCCTTTAGATACTGGGAAAGCCCCGAGCAACAAAGAGCGACTTGCGGCGGCCCTGCACTGGAAATCGAACGCCTCGGCAACTCCAAATCCCGGAATTGCATCTGGCAGAAGAGCGGCTCGAGCTTTCGCAAGCCTGTAGGCACGAACTTGGCGGCAAAAGCTTGACGACGGAGGGCAATATGGCGATCGGCTCCAGCATCCGGTTTTCGCTGCGGATTCTGAGAAAGCACTGGAAGCTCACATTCATCGCAGTCTTTTCCCTAGCGATTGCGATGGCCGCCGGGGCGGTAGGATTTAGTGTTTTCAATGCGCTCTTGCTGCGACCGCCGGCCGTTCCCGCGCCACAGCAATTGTTGTCGGTTTATGTATCCACTCCGACGGAAGAGTTCAGCGGCACCAACTACGACGACTACAAATATTATCGCGACAATAATCACGTCTTTTCGGACGTCCTCGCCTTCCCGTACTCCATTGCGGTGCGCCCGATCACGTATGGGGGCCGCGCCAAATCAGGGCTGATGAATGCGGTATCGGATAATTATTTTTCCGTGCTCGGAGTGCGACCGGTGCTGGGCCGGTTCTTCGAACGAGGTGAGGACGATAGGCCATCCGCTTTGGCGGTCCTGAGCTATTCCTACTGGAAATGGTTGGGAGCAGACCCGAACATCTTGGGCAAGACCGTATCCGTCGACCGCGTTCTGCTGACCGTTGTCGGAGTCGCGCCGCGGAGCTTTGCCGGGACCATCTTCAGCGACCTGCCGGATGTCTGGTATCCACTTTCGATAGATGCGACCCTCAATCACCAGGCGCAAGATTGGCGCGCGGACCGCTCCGTCCACAATCTCGGCCTGGTCGGGCGTCTAAAAACCGGAGTGACACGTCAGCAAGCACTGGCAGACATGCAAATGTTATCGAAGCAACTCGCTGTGGCTTACCCGGCGAGCGACAAAGATCGAATCGCGCAATTGACGGAAACAAGCATGCTGCCCGTGGATTCTGTGTCCTCCGCAAAGATAATCTCAGCCATCATTCTTGCGATCGTGGCACTGGTTTTGTTCGCAGCGTGTTCCAACGTAGCCAATCTGTTGCTTGCGCTGGCGAGCGCGCGGCGCCATGAAATTCTGGTTAGGGCGGCGATGGGCGCGACTCGCGGCCGGCTGATACGCGAGCTTTTGGTCGACAGTACGCTCCTTGCAGCTGGCGGTGGATTGTTTGGCTTCTCGCTAGCGTGGTTTGGACTTCGCCAACTGATGCAATTCAAGCCCTACATCCCAGGTATTGGCCTGCTTCCCTTGACGATTGATTTTCGGCCAGACATTCGAGTCGCCGCGGTAACTGTGGCGCTCGTTCTTTTGGCCGGCCTTGCCACCGGTCTGTTGCCCGGACTCTACTCCTCTTCGCCCAATCTTGCGGGGGCGCTGAGTGGCGAGATCGCGGTCGGCGGAACGCGCAAAGGAAGAATCCGAAACCTGCTGGTGGTCATCCAGGTAGCGGTTTGCACCGTGGTGCTAATCGGTGTTGGTTTGTGTTTTCAAAGTATGAGCAACCTTCAACACGTCAATTTGGGATTTTCCGCGCGCAACCTCGCAATATTAACTCTCGATCTGCGATCTAATGGCTACTCGGAAGAGCAGGGCCGAAACATGTACGCAAAAATGCAAGGAGCCGCTACGCAAATTTACGGGGTGCAATCGACGGGCATGGCCAGCGACCTGCCTCTGAGCGGGAATGGCGGACACGAGGAACAGGTTCGCGTGGAAGGCTCGCCCGCCACGATCCGGCAGGCGGCCAGTATTGCGTCTGTTGCTGTTGACGAGAATTACTTTGCCACTCTCGGAATTCCCGTGTTGGGAGGGCGCGTGTTCAGCCCGGCGGACACTGCAAAGGGCCCCGCAGTAATTGTCATCAATCATCTGATGGCGGAAAAATACTGGCCCGGACAGAATCCCATCGGCAAGACGGCGCGCATCGAGAATGGCAATCAAGTTGTCACCGTCGTGGGTGTGGTCGGCGACGGCAAATACATTGATATCGACGAACCTGCTCGCCCATTCATGTATACCGACTTAAATCAGCACTACCAGTCCGTCGTCTATCTCATGGCGCGAACGAAAGGCAACCCGCATCAGTGGCTCACGCCGATGTCCGAAGCACTCCAGAGAATAGACGCGCAGCTTTTCTTCCAGACTCTGACCATGGATGACTTGATGGGTTTCTCGCTATACGTCCCACGAATCACGCTGGTGTGCACCAGCGCATTCGGCGCCTTGGCGTTTCTTCTGGCGGCGGTGGGGCTGTACGGAGCGGTCTTCTACTCCGTAAGCGAACGAAAGAAAGAATTAGGCATTCGGGTGGCTCTTGGCGCGGCCCCGCGCGATTTGTGGACAATGATTCTAGGGCAGACAAGCGCGGTAACGGCCGCCGGCTTGTTTCTGGGAATCGTAGGGGGCGTCATCGCCAGCACACTTGTCCGTTCGCAGCTGTATGGAATTCGTCCCGTGGAATGGATCGTCTTGCTTGCGGTCGCGCTCACGATGGGAGCGATGATGCTGCTGACGGCGTTTTCGGCGGCGCGGCCGTGGATGCGGGCCGATCCGATGGAAGCCGTGCGCCACGCGTGAACCGGCTTGTCTCCTGGAAACGGCGCTCTCCGGCGCATCCAGAAGACAGCGCTACACCTTGCGCAGAACCAAGCAGCTCGCAATCATGTCGTGAATGGCCTGCTTTTTCTCGGTGAAGCCGGCAAGGATGTAGCCGATCCCCAAAGGAATCATGCCCGTGATCATTTTTGCGAAGTAACGTCCCGAAGCCCGGCCAAAAGATATCGGCTGCCCGCTCAAGTCGGTCACTTTCAAATTAAGCATCTTCTTCCCCAACGTAGCTTGCCAGGATGAACTCTCCGAAAGCGCGTAGTACAGCCAACCCACGATGAATATGATTCCAAAAAACCCAAAAATGAACCCAAGACCCAAGAAGGCGGCCACGTCGTCACTGATGTCCTCGCCGGAACCAATTTTGCTGAGTGCGGCACCCGCTCCGGTCAATATCAACAGGGGAATCAGTAGAATCAGGAATACCAAGCCAGAAATGAACCCATCGATCAGATAGGCAACGAATCGCAGCCAGAAACCGGCGTATTGAACAGAGGAGTACTGCACCCCGCCGTAGCCCGCACTGGCCGTAACCACGGGGGCGGGAGAAACTGGCGAGAGGTTTGGAAGAGATGGAGCAGGAGCTGTCGGAACCAACAGAGAGACCGCCTGGCCGCACGTGGGACAAAAAGCCGTTGCGTTCGAAACTTCGCTTCCGCACTTTGAGCAGTACACAGAGTCTCCTTAATGTGTGAGTGACCAAACAGCGCGCTCGTTGCGCAAATCCTACTTCCCCTCCTGACGCTGGTCAATCACCTGTGACTCCAATCGTTTCCAGAGTCGCGTGGATCAGCCTGCACTGCGGAATGGGTTGACCACAGCTACATCGAGTTGCGCAAAGTCCTGGTCATTCCGCGTTGCGACGACGAGCCCATGAATCCGCGCAGTGGCTGCGATCATCGCGTCCTCGAGAAGGTGGTCCTGCTTTCCTTCCATCACCCGCGCCCATTCGCGAAAACAGACCGCATCCATTGACAAAATCTGGGTGGAACCGGCAAGCCGGTCCACCCACGATTCAATCTCCTCAGCTTTGATACGATTTTGACCCTTCGTTCGTTCAATTCCTCTTTGCAACTCACCAAAGGTCACTGCCGAAAGGAATATTTGTTCATCCCTGAGATCTTTCAACCAAGCCAGCACACCACCGTGAGGCTTTGATTTCCTCAGCTCGGAAACGACGTTGGTGTCAAGCAGGTACTTCTTCACTCGAACACGACCGGTTCACGCCGCTTTATGAGGCCTCGTTCTGGCGCAAGGCCTTCGAATGTTGGGGTTGACGCGAGGAGCAGTTCTTTCAATCGAGGACGCGCCAACTGCTGAACCCGCCGCCAGTGGTCGATCGGAATGAGAACGGCCGTTTCCACGCCTCGCCGAGTAACGATTTGGGGGCCCTTCTCAAGGGCGGCATTGAGGAACTCGCTGAAGCGAGCCTTTGCGTCTTGAAGCTGCCAGTGAGCCATGGAGCACCTCGGACATCGTCAAGTATATGACTAGTCTTCTGACTAGTCAATTCAGATCAATCACGTTGTTATCTGACCCTGTCTCTTACAGATGCGGATGCTTGCGGTGAAATCCGGTGGCGTCTTGGTATGCCCGTGCAAACGCTAGTAGCTTCGCCTCTCCATACAGATTCCCGAGGAACGTGAGACTGACCGGCGTGCCCGGTCCTCCCGCATTTTGAAAATCGCTGGGATCGTCCGTCGGCGGCTTCGGAGCATCCTCGCCGCGAAAACCATTGGGCAGAATGACGGACGGATGGCCAGTCAGATTCGTGATGACAAGTTGCTCGCCGCCGTTCGTCGGCGCCACAATCACGTCAATCCCCTCAAACACTTTTGCAACCGCTTCCATAGCCATGCGCCGTGCCCGGCTTGCCTGGATGTATTCGACCGCTGGAATGAACCGCGCCGACCGGAACGAATTTGGCCAGTCAGACGGCTTCTGCGAAGTGAGCAATTTGTCTTTGCCGGTCCGCGTCAATTCATCAAAGGCGGCAGCTGCCTCGGCCGAAAGCATGGTCACCATGGATTGGTAAGGAAATTTCGGCATTTCCACTGGAATGAGATTCACACCCATCTCTTTCAGTTTCGCGAGTGCCGCGTCGTTGAATTTTCTGTCGTACTCGGCGCGGGCTCTTCCTGCCTCCCTGCGCCGCTTCTGTTCGTCTCGCTTTTTTTGCTCTTCCGGAGTCGCCGCCGGTTCTTCTGTGGCCGTTTGCGATTGTTCTTGCGGCCTGGGCTCGAAATCCGCTTTCAAAAAACCCACGCGCAGCTTCTTCCAATCCAGCGCCGCGTCCCAATGGAATGCCGCATTCTTAACGGTTGGGTCCGCCCCGTCCGGTCCATAAATCGCCTCCAGCACGAGCGCGCAATCTTCCACCGCGCGGCAAATCGGCCCGAGCTTGTCCATGCTCCAAGATAGTGCCATCGCACCGGTGCGCGGCACGAGCCCAAAAGACGGGCGCAGCCCCGTACAGCCGCACCGAGTCGAAGGGGACGAAATTGACCCAAGCGTCTCCGAGCCGATGCTGAACGCCACACATCCCGCCGCCGTCGCGGAAGCAGGTCCTGCCGACGATCCGCTCGAGCCTTGCCCGGGATGCCAAGGATTTCGCGTCACTCCGCCAAACCAGTTGTCGCCCAGCGCCAGAGCGCCGAGCGTCAGCTTCGCCACCAGCACCGCGCCAGCTTCATCCAGCCGCTTTACCACCGTGGCATCTTCATCGATCATCTGATTTTCAAAACCGCCAGCGCCCCAAGTCGTTCGATAGCCTTTTACGGCCAGCAAGTCTTTTGCTCCCCAGGGTAGTCCGTGCAACGGCCCGCGATATTTTCCCGCGGCAATCTCCCGGTCAGCGTCTTTCGCCTGTGCCCGCGCGCGGTCTTCGGTTAGCGTCACCACAAATTTCAGGCTAGGGTCGTAGCGCTTCAGCCGCTCCAGGTACATCTCCGTCAACGCTACTGAGGACACTTTTTTTGTTCGTACCAATTCGGCTAGTTCGCGCACGCTCGCAAAGGCCACATCTTCCAAATTCTTTAGCGTACCCGGCGCAGCGATAGCCGACGGTTTCGAGATCCGCTCGGGCCGCTGCTCCGTTTCAAATTTGGTCCCCGGCACCGCCGGATCAAAGATCAGGCATGGCTTGACGGAATTCGGAATGTGCAAAGCATAAATCGCTTCGTAGCTCTTCACCTGCTGGTTCAGGTTGTCCAGCATCATCTCTTTAGTTTCTTCGGGGATGGGCACATCCGCGATGGCCGCGGCATTGTCAATCATCTCCTTGGTGATTTTCTTTGCCCCTTGCGATTGCGCCTGCGCCCAAAGAACCCCGGGGAACAGCGTCCCTCCTAGCCCCAATCCCGAACAAGCGCTCAAGAATCGTCTGCGATCCAGCATCGGCTTCTCTCCTTGGCACATCACAAGCGCGCGATTGTAATACAAGCAGGGGCCTCAAGTGTTCGCTTAACCCCGATCTCGCTCTTTGCGAAGAAACTGAGCGAAAAAAAGAGCGTCCGGCGGAAAACTCCCTCCGGACGCTGCTTGAAATAGCCGCGAAAAGTTGACGTTTCGTTTTAGTCTCTATCGTACTTGAGGCAATCCTCGAGCTGGCGAATGGCCACGTCGGTCGCTCGAATGGCTTCCACGCGGTGCCCGCCGAAATCGTGCGCAGCGTGCTCCATGTGTTCCTTGGCGCGACGCAGAGCTGCAATCGCTTCGCGGATTTCCGGATGCGGTTCCGCCGCGGTTGCCGTCGTGGTGTTGGGCTGCGGAGCCGCTGCAGGAACAGCATTCGCATTGGCTCTATTCGGAGCGGCCGGAGTCGACGCCGTATAGGCAAATGCGACGACCAAAGCTACCACAGCAAATACAACCAGGATTCTCGTTTTCATGAACCACTCCTCCTCGTCCGATTTACGGCTCGGACAGCCTTAAGTTCCTCGATCCACCGTCTGCGAATTGCCGCGATGCAAGACCCGACCCGATCCCGGCAAGTGCGCTAAAGAGGCATGCTCGGCTCACGCGAGCCGTTACACTCACTCTTTCATAGGGCATCTTCTTGAACATGAACAGGAGAATATTTTGATGAGCGTACTATCAGAGAATACCCGGTCAGGCAACCTGCTCCCCCTATTTTGGAATTGCGCCGGTTCGTGAAGGCGTTAGTGGCCTCGCAGCATAGTTTGCCTACTCGGCTGGAAAGTCGCCAAATTCCTTCTGCTGGCTCGACCAAGTGCGATAAAATGCACATTACCGTCGTCTTTGAAGAGCAGGTCACTTCTTTTACAGGAGAACCTCCATGGCCCGTCCATCTGCGATAAAAATTTGGGTCGGCACCCGAAAGGGTGCGTTTGTATTTACCTCGAAAGACCGCAAAAAATGGGACTGCGACGGCCCTTTTTTCAACGGCCAGGAGGTGCATCATGTCTCGCAGGATGCTCGCGACCCGAAGCGCCACTACGCAGCCGTAGGCAACGCTTGGTTTGGACCGCATCTTCATGCCAGCACGGACAATGGCAAGACCTGGCAAATCTCCGAAAAGGGGCTCGAGGTTAAAGGCATCACTGGCAAATCCTGGCAAGTCACCGAAAAGGGGATGGAACTTAGAGACCTCCCGAATGCCACGCTCAAGCGCATCTGGCACATCGCGCCCGGCGCGGAAGACGAGCCAGGTGTCGTTTATCTAGGCGCGGATCCTGGCGTGCTCTTCCGCAGCGGCGACAATGGCGCGAATTGGGAGATGGTCCCGGGATTGTGTAATCATCCGACGCGCGAGAAGTGGACCCCCGGAGCCGGCGGCATGATTGTCCACTCGATTCAATGCCTCGGCAAAGGCCGCCTCATCGTCGGGATTTCCGCGGCAGGCGCGTTTCGCTCCAGTGACAGCGGAAAAACCTGGTCTCCATTCAATGGAAATGTCCTGGTCAATTTTTCGCCTGAGAAATTTCCTGAAGTCGGTCAGTGCGTTCACAAGTTGAAAGCCCATCCCCGCAACCCGGAGGCTCTCTATCAGCAGAATCATTGCGGCGTTTACCGCACCGATTTTACCTCCGACAAGTGGACAGACATTTCAAAGGGGCTTCCTTCCAGGTTTGGCTTCGGTTTGGCCGTTCCCGCAGCTGAGAAGGACACACTCTTTACCATTCCCATCGATTCCCCCGAGGAGCGCTATGTGCCCAAGGGCAAACTCCGCGTGGCGCGCAGCCGCAATGGCGGCAAGACGTGGAAACTCCTTGCCAAGGGCCTGCCTCAGTCTGATGCCTATGACCTCATCCTGCGTGAGGCGATGACCTCTGACGATCGCGACCCTGCAGGCGTCTACTTCGGCACTGCGGGAGGCATTCTCTATCACACACGGGACGCGGGAGATTCCTGGCACGTTCTCTCGGCACATCTCCCGCCGATCTATTCGGTGACGGCCGCGTTGCACTAACATGGTTCACGTTGGCCGTCTGGCGAGGAGCCGCCGCGTCCTAGGTTTATTTCGGAAGGGCAAACGCCACATACACTCCGCCAGAGGGCGACTTGAGATCCTTGCCTCCGCCCGCAGCAATCACTACATACTGCCGTCCATTCACCGCGTAGGTGGCCGGAGTCGCATTGCCGGAAAAAGGTAGCGTCGTTTCCCACAACAACTCGCCTGTGGCTTTATCGTGAGCGCGGAGTTTCTTGTCAAAGACGCTCGCCCCGATAAAGACCAGCCCTCCCGCCGTCACCACAGGGCCGCCATAATTCTCCGTGCCAGTATTCTTCAGGCCCTTCGCTGCAAGCTCCGGATATTCCCCCAGGTTTAATTTCCAAACGTATTCACCCGTGTTCAGATTGATGGCGCTGAGCGTTCCCCACGGCGGAGCAATTGCCGGATAGCCATCCGGGTCGAGAAATTTGTGGTAGCCCGTAAACCTATATTTCATATCCGGCGGCGGTTCCTGGCTCGGCAGCTCTTTGGACTTCCCGCTCACCAGAAAATCAACCAGCGCGTAGAGCTGCCCATCGTCGAAATTGGCGAACGCCGGCATCCTCCCTTTGCCATTCTTGATCGTTGTCGCAATCTGCTGCGGCGACAATCGGTCTCCGATGCCGACGAGCGAAGGCATGGCAGGCGGAGAGCCGGTCATCTTCTCGCCATGGCAGACGCTGCACTGGCCCATATAAAGGGCCCTAGGACTGTTTTCTCCGGTGTCCGGCGCCAACGCTCCCGTCCAAGCCATCTCGTTTGCATTCACGTATAGAATTGCGGTTTGCGGATCGACGGCTGAGCCGCCCCACTCCGCGCCACCATCGAAACCGGGAAAGATTACTGTGTCCTTTCCTACGCTAAAGGGCACAAATTGCCCTTCGCTCCGGAATTTTCGAAAGTGTTCGAGCGCCCACTGATGCGCCTCCGGAGTACGATTCGTCAGCATCTCTTCGGTCAAGATTTGCCGCGAAAACGGTGCGGGTTTCATTGGCAAGGGCTGCGCTCCCGCGGCAACTTCTCCGGGCACGTGGCTCGCCGGATATTTTCTGTATTCGATCGCAAACAGCGGCTTCCCGCTCACCCGGTCAAACAAATAAACAAAGCCCTGCTTCGTCGTCTGCGCTACGGCATCGATCTCTTTGCCGTCGCGATTTACCGTCACGAGCGTAGGCGGCGACGGAAAATCGCGGTCCCACAGATCGTGCTTCACCGCCTGAAAATGCCAGATCCGCTCGCCGGTTTCCGCATTCAAAGCGATTAGGCAATTTGCGAATAGATCGTCACCCACACGATTGGCACCGTAAAAATCAAACGCCGCCGAGCCCGTCGGCACAAAAACAATTCCGCGCTTTGCGTCGACTGCCATGCCTGCCCAGTTGTTCGCCGCGCCGCTGTATTTCCACGCATCATTCGGCCAGGTCTCGTAGCCAAACTCGCCGGGGTGCGGGATGGTGTGAAACGACCAGCGCAGTTTTCCCGATCGGATGTCGTAGGCGCGGACGTCTCCGGGCGGAGCAGGCAGCGTCTCCGGATTGCGTCCGCCGACAATAATCAAGTCCTTGTAGACAATGCCCGGGCTCGTTAGCACAACCGACTGCTTTTCGGGTTCCCGCCCGAGATCGCTGCGCAGATCAATTCTTCCCTCATTCCCAAACGCTGCGATGGGCTTGCCAGTGCTCGCGTCGAGCGCATACAGAAAATTCATCACGCCAACTAGGATGCGCTTGTCCTTTTCACTCGACCAATAAGCTAGCCCTCGATCCGGCTGCGTCCCTTTAATACCTGAATCAAATTTCCACAAAAGCCTGCCCGTCGCAGCATCCAGCGCGAACACTTTCTCCGCCGGCGTAATTCCGTACAGCACACCGTCCACGGCGATCGGACTTGTTTGCAGGCCGCCTTGTTCGCCCGTATCAAAACTCCAGGCGACTTTCAGTTCCTTCACATTCGTCCGATTGATTTGCTCGAGGCGAGAGTAGTGCATGTTTTCCGGCGCGCCACCGTATGCCGGCCAATCGCGTCTTTCGACACTGGAATTAGCGGGATCTTGTGAGGCAGCGGCGCAGACCAAAAACAGCGCCGCAAAGGTCATACTTGAAATTGCGAGTAGGCCAAAGATTCTAGCCAGCTTCCTTTCGAATCGTCTCATGCCGTAACTCCGCAATGAGCGTCAGGGTATCACGCAATCGCTGCAGCCCAGTATGTTCGGGAACTTTTGCCGATTTGCCAAAATCCCAATCCACCCCCAAAAGCCGGTGTCCCCACAATCAGGGACCCCGGTTTCTCTGCCGAGAGCGGAGAAAACAAAGCCTAAGTCGCAAAAATTAGTGCCCGCGTGCCCGTCGAGTGGAATTTCCAGTCGTCCTTCGATTGATCGGTGGCGATACGGTCTTGAACATTTCCTTAGCTTGCTCCAAATGCTGCTGAATCATTGGAACGGTTTCCGCGGCAACGCCTCTAATTACATCGTCATTACCATGGTCTGCCTCTCGCTGAAAGTCCCGCAAATCCTGCTGATGGTCTTTCACCATATCCTGCGCATAGGCCCGGTCGAAGTCAGCGCCGCTTAATTTGGAAAGCCTCTCGTAAGTGGCTTGGTCCTTGGCAGAGAGTTCAGTCGGCACCTCGATCTGCTCCTCATTAGCCGCTTCCTTGAATTCACCGCTGGCTAATGTATGCTCGGCCACCATGCGAGTTCCGAAAGCCCTCACTGCTTCGCTGGTTCCCCGATCCATTGCGAGTTTCCCCAATTTGATCTCTCCCAGGCCTCCGCGGGCGGCTAGCCTGGCAAACGTTTCGTCCTTCATCGCAGCCTCAGCGGTCGATAACAAGGGCGAGCTCCCCTGGTGTCCCAACACCGCCCAGCAGCCCAGCGAAGTCAATAGGAGTGTCAATCCCGCGACATAAGAAATCTTGGCGGTCGTCGTCTCCAAAAGCATATGCTCCTCGCTCATTCTAGGCTGGGCCTTACGACGTGTAGGTTACAAGGGCCGAGCTGCACTGCCCCTCGGGTGATTCCATTATCCCAACGTCGAACAACCCTGATCTATACCGGATAGCACTGGTATAATCCGGCGGGATTTGTTCCAATTCCTCAGGCAAAATGACCAAACGAGGCAAAAAATGTCCGCAAATTTTTCATGGCTGATCGCTTCTCTGTTTTTCCTGGCTCTTGTCGCTGGAGGCGAGCGCGTCCCTGCTCCTCCCACTCACGGAATGCTGGTCGTGGCCAACCAGCGCGAGCACACCGCTTTGCTCATCGATCCGGAAACGCGCCAGGAGCTTGCGAAAGTCATCGTCGGAGTCAACGGCCACGAAGTCGCTGTTTCCCCGGATTCCCGGTTCGCCTACGTTCCCATCTACGGCAATTCCGGCGTCGGCAAGCCCGGCACCGACGGCACCACCATCGACATTGTCGACCTGCACGACCGCAAGCTGACTGCCACCATCGACTTGGGCAAGCCACTCCGCCCTCATCGCGCCGAATTCGGCCCCGACGGCTTGCTCTATGTCACCGCGGAACTCGACCATGCTGTCGACGTCATCGATCCCGCCACGCGCAAGGTCATTGCGCAAATCCCCACGGGCGCCATCGAATCGCACATGATCGTCATTTCCCCCGACGGCACGCGCGCCTACACCGCCAACGTGGCCGCAGGCAGCGTGAGCGTTCTGGACCTCAAGCAGCGCACTCTGGTCACCGTCATCCCCATCGCAAAGACCGTTCAGCGCATTTCGATTTCCGCCGACGGTAAGCGCGTGTTCACGCACGATCAAGACACTCCGCGCATCGCCGTCATCGACACAAAGACAAACAAAGTCGCCAGTTGGATTCCAGTCCCTGCAACCGTCTATTCCTCCTCACCGACCGGAGACGGCCGCAAACTGCTGGCCTCCTCTCCCTCCGGGAAAATCTTCGTCATCGATCTGGCCGCCGCAAAGGTGGAAGAATCCTTCGACATCCCTCCCGCCTTGGGCGAACTCCTGCTCACGCCCGACGGCAAGTTTGCCTTTGTAAGCTGTCCGCAGGCCGGAACAATCGAGCTGCTGGACATCCCCGGCCACAAACTGCTTCCGTCGATTAAGCTCACTCCTGGCGTGGACGGCCTCGCTTGGGCGCCGGCCATCCCCTAGTTTTCGCAAGCATGTATGGTAATTGCTTATGGATATCGACTGGATACGTGATCTCTGCCTTTCGTTTCCCCAATCTACCGAACAGATTCAATGGGGGGACGACCTCGTCTTTAAGGTGGCTGGCAAGATTCACGCCATCGCGGTGCTCAATCCCGCGAAAATTTGGCTTTGCTTCAAGGTTTCCCCGGAGAACTTCGCCGAGTTGACGGAACGCCCAGGCATCATTCCCGCTCCCTACTTGGCTCGCGCCAAGTGGGTGGCTCTGGAAACCAAAGACGCGCTTTCCCCCGACGAGCTCGCCCACTTCTTGCGCGAATCCTACGACCTGGTGGTTGCCAAGCTCCCTAAGAAAACGCGCGAAGCCCTCACAGGCGTCAAACCACCATCTCCGCGGAAATCCCCCAAAAGCTTTGCAACGAAGAAAGTTCTCCGCGCACACCAACGCAAAAGTAAAAAGCCCTCTCGCTCAAGAGAGGGCTTCTAAATACCTTTAATCTCTAATCTTTGGGAATCTACGCGGTAGCCTTGGAATCAATCGTCCGGCGGAGCGGCTTGGCTCCGGGAAGCGGGAAACTCATATGCCAAAAATTGGAGTCCGACGAAATAAACTCCACGCCGATGTACGTCTTGCTTTCCCGGTCGCGCTTGACGGATACCACGCGGCACTCCACCGTCCGGTCGCTGTTTTCATTCACCAGGATGAGCATCTGCCCCACAACTACGGGCTGCTCCAGCTGCAGCAACGCACCGTGGCGGTTGACGGAGTGCGACTTGGCCTTCACGCGGAACTTGTCGCCGTTCTCGTCCTGCCCATGCACGGTAATGGGAACCGTGATGCTTACTCGCAACGTTCTGCGCCGCTCTTTACAGCGAAAATGAAGTATGGCCATGAGAGACACTAACCTCTCGATTGATATTGACGACTCGGGGACCTAAGCCTGCCCATACTGGACTGGCTTCAGCATCAACACTTTCGTGTATATGACGCTGAAGTGAACGGTCGACACGAGTGAGGAAACTAGCACGAACGTCGTCCACATTGTTCGTATTTTGCGTTTTGGCACTTTCCCAAGCAATAGCTGGACGGTACCAAAATAGCGGCAAATGTCCCGGTACTCTAGTACGTTACCCGTTCTAGTGCAACTCCATTTTGGGAATACCACTGCCTTACTTAGTGCACGTAAGCCGCCAAGCGTTTCGCCCTTCCCTAAATGAATTTTTATCGGCGGCCTGCAGGGTGTCGATTCAGGCACTACCGTCGGCTGAGAGCGGAGGACGAACAGTTAACTACCTTAGATTCTTTGACTTAGCGGCCTTCGAGTGGATCGGATATGGATTTAGGCCTCGATATCGATGAATTCGACCCGCCAGGGCCTTAAATTCAGTTCCAGCCGCGCCACCGTCACGGGGAACTGAAATCGCCTTGGCCCGGCACTTCCCGGATTGACGTAGAGAACGCCATCTTTCTTCATCTGTCCGGGCTTGTGCGAATGTCCACTTACCACAATCTGAAAACGTCCGGCCGCCGGATCTACGTCTAAGTCCTGCAAAATGTGTAGCATATAGATAGCCGCAGGACCCGCTTGGACAACCTCGGTGAGGGGAAGCGCCTGCGCCCAGGCGCCTGTATCCACATTTCCGCGCACCGCAATCACTGGAGCAATGGTTTTCAAGGACTCAAGAATTCCTGGCGCGCCCACATCCCCGGCATGGAGGATAAGTTCCGAACCACGCAAAGCGCTCACCGCCTCCTCACGCAACAATCCGTGCGTATCAGAAATCAACCCGAGAATTCTCACTTCTTTGTTCAATTTGAGTCACGCGGAAGTAGGAATTACACACCACCCTGCCAATTCGCCGAAATCTTACGGGACCTGACTCCCTCCAAGTACCTTCACGATGTCGAGCGCATTCACTCGCGCTCGCTGGATCGTCAATCCCCAATGCAAATGTGGCCCAGTCACGCGGCCTGTTGCGCCGACTTTGCCCAAGACCGTCCCGGCCACCACTTCGTCGCCGACTTTGGCATCAATCTCCGAGAAATGGCAGTAGAACGTGTAAATCCCCAAACCGTGGTCAACAAGAACGGTGTTCCCCGAAAAAAACAGCTCTTCCGCCAAGACCACACGCCCTTTTTGTGCTGCGTGTACTGGCGTGCCAGTCGGAGCAGGAAAATCGACGCCCCCGTGAGGTGAACCGGGATGCCCATTCAGGACACGCCGCTTCCCAAAGTTGCTTCCCTTAAACTCCCCATCCAACGGCACGCGAAACGGCCCATCCCACAATCGCTCCGGCGTCACCCGGTCATAAATCTCTCGCAGCCGCTTCGTTTCCGCCTCCGCGCGAGCTTCCTGCTCGGGGTTCGGCTCGACAAACTGTTTTTTTACCGTCAAGTTTTCCGTGGCGAAGTGTCCTTGTTTCACTTCCACCGCCGTGCGGCAGCTCACTCGCCCGCCGCCTTGCAACTGCGCGGCAACAATGAACTCGTACTTCCCTTCCGCCTTTTCCAAGTCCACTCCGAGCAGCGCCTTCCGCACATCGGCGCTCGCAGCTCCCTGTTCCTTCTCTCGCTCCTGCCAGAAGGGAACGTCTCGCTCGTTCCACCTGCCGTTCACTTCGCTCAGAGGCTTCGCGCTGCGTATCTGCGCCACCAGCAGCGTGCCCTGCGCCGTGGCTGGAGCGCTCATCGTTAGCTCCACCCCATTTCCGCAATCCTCCGCCTGGGCCTGGACACCCAGAAGAAGTGCCCCACCTAAGACGATGGACGCCCTTATCCCTAAAGAAACCCTTAGCAATTCGCCCTCACCAATCCTCACTGCTTCGGCCGCAATGCTTGCACCCGCGGTTCCACCTTTGCAAATTGCTCTCGGCCCAGCCTTGAGCCCATGATCGCCTGTTCGACGTTCAGAAACATGTCGGGGTTCTTGGTCTTCTCTCTGAGCTCTTTCAAGAAGGGTCGCACCTTAGCGAAAATGAAAAACAATTCTCCGCAGAATGACGGCGTAAAAAATAGCTTCTCGCTAAGCACGCCATTGCGCACAAACGACGTCGCGATCCCCCAGTAACTCAACACCTGCCTCAGCCAGTTGTTCTCTTCCGTCCCCAACAACATTGCGACTTTCACATACTCATCCGCATTATTTGGCCAAAATGTCGTCAGCCACCACTGCCGCGCCTTCCGCATTTCCGGTTCGCGCTTCAGGTCATACAGCTCAAGTATCAAGCGCGCATCGTCGGCAGTCGGTTTCTTTGCCATCATTCGACTCCTAAATCCGTCCGGTGATTCTATCCGGTCGTTCTGTTTTTTTTCCGCCCAGTTTTCCAATTGTGCCCGACCGTGTAAGATGCGGACTCTCGTCGGTGCCCCAATGAGGAGACTCCATATGCGCAGAGTAGCTGTCATCGCAGAGGCGGTCGCGCTGTTCACGCTATTCGGTTGCGCTTCCCTGCGCGCCCAACAGATCTCGGCACCCTCCACTAGTCCGTCCACGGCAAAGCAAACCGAAACCGATGAATACACACATTACGAACTTCTCGCTCCCGAATCCGCCAGTTTCAAAATCTCCTACGAAGTAACCGCCACGACGCCCGGCGCGAAGTATTTCTACAATCCCATTCGCAAAGGCAGTGCCGCAAGCGAGGAAGCTGTCTTCGATTCCATGACCGGAGCGCCGCTTGCGTTTGAGGTGGTAAGCGGAGCGGAAGCCCGTAAAGACCCGCTCATGTCGGACGCGGACACCGACACGAACTTCATCAAAATCTCTCTGGCGCGTCCTGTGCCACCGGAAGGCCAAGGCCGAATCCTTATCCTCAAGACTTACAAAGACGCGAAGAGCTACTACCGCGATGGCGACTCCATTGTTTTCAATCGCGCGCTCGCCATCAAGCGGAACAAAATCGTCCTGCCCGCCGGCTACGAATTGGTCGGCTGCAATGTGCCGTCGCAAGTCCTATTGGAACCCGATGGCCGCATCACCATCAGCTTCCTGAACCCAGGCTCCGGCGAAGCCCCGCTCATTCTCCGCGCCAAGCTCGGCGCTCAAACAGGGACTTCCGCCTGGCCACGCCCCACAACACAAGCCCGCAGTTGGGAATCCCCCTTCCAGGGTGAAACCGAACGAGCGCGTCTTTCCGAACGCGCCCACCAAGACCGGGACATCGTCTACTTCCTTCAACAGCCAGAAACTCACGCCTTCAGCCTCTACCACGATTACACCGAATCTCACGAAGGCGCCGACAAATACCTGAACGTCGTTCGTGAAGGCAGCACAGTCTCTGACCCCTCCGCCTACATCCTTGATACCGGTGAAAAACTCCCCACCAAAATGATGACCGGTGCCGATCTCTCCGCTTCGAAAATCGACTCCGGCGAGCCTGTCGCTTCCGCAACGCAAGTCGTGCTTATCCCATTCCCGCCCGTGAAAAAAGGCCAGTCCATCCGTCTGCGCATCTCCGAAACCTACACTGCGCCGACCAGCTACCGCCTCGACGGTGACGAACTAGTCTTCGACCGAAGCCTCGGTCGCCCCCGCAACGCGGTAGTCCTCCCCACGGGCTGGTATCTCACGGCCAGCGCCATCCCCGCCACTATCAAGCAGCTTCCCGATGGTCGCATCCGCCTCGATTTCTGGAATGGCCGCCCCGACTCCCCGGACGTACTGATCAAAGCAAAACGCCGCGCCAAGTAATCTCGTTGAAGGGGAGTGGCTTTCCCCTCCTTGCATGCCATACCTTGGCGGGCCACGTATCACGGACTATGCAAGGCAGCTCCGGCGTACAACACGCCCCGTCACGTCACCGCTCCACACCTACCCCAATTCTCTTTGCCCCGCACTCGATTAGCGCGTTGCACGCCTCGAGGCACGCATCCTTAAACTCTTTAGCGATTCCCGCTTCAACTCTTTCTCCAAGCAGCAAAAGTGCTGTTCCATGTACTTGTGCGACCAGCGACATAGCCAGCTTCGCATGATTTGAGGGCTCTCCTCCGAGATCCCCCGCCAGCCTTTCCATTACATATTCGTAAGAGGGCATTCGTTCTTTACGCACCAGACGCTCCGTCCAATCCGATGTCAGCAGTACGTATTCATTCCCATTGGCAAGCGCGAACTCTAGCCCCAGCCGACAAGCCTCTAGTGCCGTCTTCGCCGGTTGCAGGGCCTTAAACATTCTCTCCCTCGCGCGCACTCTCAGAAACACAATCAAGTCGTGCTTGTCCTGAAACCTCTCATAAAGCGTCGGCGTGGTCGTCTTCGCTGCGAGCGCCACCGCTCGCATCGTCAAGGCGCGCTCTCCCCCTTTGCTCCACAACTGATACCCTGCATCTACTATTCGCCCTTCCAGTTGTCGATCGGCTTGCCTCGGCATAAGGCTATCCTCCCAGCCTTGCGTGACCCAAATTATATACTTGACAGCGTTAAACAAACAACGTATAAATATCCGTCGCCCCCGCCTGAGCGGTTGGCTAGTCCCCAATACACCTCAGTAAGGAGAAGTTAGTAACAAGTCATGGCAAGGTTCGAGTATTCCGTTGTCACAAAGGCCAGCCCTGCGCTCGCCTGGTTAGTTTTCTCCGATTTACACCGTTGGAACAATTTTGCCAATGTCTATGGCGAATTGCGCTGGCGTGACGGCAACCCCTGGGAACCCGGCAGCCGTCTCCAGATCGAGCTTCTACGCCCCGTAAACGCTCTCATTGACCACGTCATAACCACATGTGTCCCAGGGAAGAAAGTGGGATGGATTGACCACGCCATCGGCGTCGCCATGGCTCAGTGGGTTACGTTTGAAGAACGGCCGGAAGGCACCCAGATCCACACCTGGGGGGAAGTCATTCACTCCGGCATCAATATCGGCGGGCGTTCCGTGGAAGAACTTATTTCGAGCTTCACCCGAACCTGGTACGAAGCCTTTCGCGTGGCATGCAACCAACTCGTTCTGCCCGGCGGCCCTGCCTCGGAGGACGCGTCGTTCGCGACGCAGTAACCCGCTTCCGCAACCAAAGCGCTAACAATCCAGCGAGCCGAGAGGCGTCACCTGTGGGCCTCACCGCCCCTGCGACACCCTTTCGGTTCGCCCCAAATTCTTCCTGCACGCTAGCGTAACGGCAACGGCGGATGCAGAGATTCTAAACGCCTATTCGGAGCCTCTGGTATTCTCCGCGCATTAAGCTTGGTGCCGTTGCGCCATCTGCGGCGAAGTCCATTCGCCAACACTTACAAACAACTCCAAACCAATCGCAAACGAATCTTTTCCCATTGGCTGGCAATAAACGACGCGCGCTCTTGACCTTAAGCTCCCCAAAAGCGACCTCACCTTAACGTGATCATTGGGCTGCCACGCCTTGTTCGTCACCACGCGCGCTCCCCGGGCGCTCACGTTTTCCGTGATTCCCTGTTGCGACGTCGTATGAATATCCAAGCCAGACAAATCGACAGTCACATGCACGGGAGAACGATCTTCCAATCGGCGCGCCTCGCTTTGCATAGAGCACCGCGCTGCTTTCTGGACCGGGTTGTGGAATTGAACGTTAACGTTGAGGTGGGTTCAACGGCTGGCGAATCATACTCTGCTAACCCTCAATATGGTCAAGAAGTTTCATTCCTGTTATATGATCCTTGTCAACTGTCCGGCAACGCGACATCCTCATCCCACAGACGAACATCTGCTCATTACTCGCGGGCTCTACCCAAGTAGTAAGTCTCCCATTTTCTATAGGTTACGTATGGAATAGAATAGGCGATTCGATTGCCCACTTCTTGTAGTTTGGGTCACGCTCGTGTACCTTGCTTATTCTCTAGGAGGCACGCATGAAAAAACATGAACGCATTCGAGAGAAAGTCACCATTCTCCCGACTTCCATGTATCTCTCCAAGATGCACGACGCTGGTTGGACTCTCGTAGCCCTCGAATGGGAACGCGAAATCGAACTCTCCTCCGCGCCCGAGGCTTCCGAAGAACCGCTAGGCTCCGAGGAGATCCCCTTCGGCCTGCGCATCGCCGCGGATTGCCATCACCTCGAAGACGACCCTCTCGAAATGCAAACCCTCAAATTCCTCGCCGAGCTGATCGTTCAAGACGTCTCCTTCAACAGCATGGCCGACGCTCTCAATGTCCGCGATTATCGCACCCGCGACGGCCGCCCCTGGAACGCCGCCGCCGTCTTTCGCCTCATTCCCCGCCTTATAGACGTTGCCCCGCGAATCCTCTCAGGTACCGAATGGGAATCCCGCAAAAAGCAACTTTCCCGCGTCGCCTGGAACTCCTGAATAGCGCCGCCACAATTCAGCCCAAGCGCTGCACTTTTCGTTTCTTCTTTCTGAGAAGAAGGTCGAGGCATACTATCTTCCCGTGTGGAACATAGCACGCGGACGCTCATCACGATTCGAGCGAACAAGGCAGGCCGTCTTGCTTCGCCGTTTTCCAATCGTGGCGCCTTTGCGCTCGATTCTGGCTTCAGCCGGACTTTTGATCTTGCTCGCTTGGGCGACTGCACGAAGCACGCCAGTCGGACAATCTGGGCCTGCGTCCTCACCTGAACATTCGCAACAACAACCCACGAAAGAACAACTGTCCACACCACTGAACGCCAGCCCCACAAGTCCCTTGCGCGTGACCACCCGCCTTGTCCAAATCAATGTCATCGTCAACGACAAGCACGGCAACCCAATCACCGGACTCACTAAAGAGGATTTCGTTTTGTTCGATAACAAGCTTCCCCAAGAGATCCAAGTGTTCTCCGCTAACACGAACACGTTCCAGGATCAGGCTCAAACGCCATCTCTACCCGATACCTATTCCAACCGGCTCTCTGAGCACACCAGCGTTCCGGCTAGCGTTACAGTGATACTCCTCGACGCCCTGAACACGGAGTTCGCGGACCAAGCCCTCACTCGAAAACAAGTCTTGAAGTTCCTCGAGCAGCTCCGACCACAGGACCGCGTCGCGCTCTATTGGCTTGGCAACAATCTGTATGCCCTGCATGATTTCAGCATGGATGTGGCAAGTCTTCGAGAAGCTCTGGCGCGTTCTGCGCCAGAGTCCCACCGGGACCTCGCGGAATCCAGTGTGAATGATCTAAACCCGGGTGATCCCAACCCTTCGCTTCCAGCAGGGCTTCCCGCGAACCAATCTTCCAGTCGCGCGGCCTTCAGAGCGGCGTTTGACCAGCGCGTTGCGAATGAATCCGTCAAGAACCGTGTTCGTCTGACTGTGGCCGCTTTGATTGCCATCGCGCACCACGTTGGCTCTCTTAATGGACGCAAAAACTTAGTCTGGGTTTCCGGATCCTTTCCGTTCAGTCTTGGACAAGACAGATTTGACCTCAATTGGCCCAACGACACCGGCGGCCAGAATTTCTCCAGTGAAATCGAGCGGGCCGCGCAGGCGTTGACCGACGCCGATATCGCTGTGTATCCCGTGGACGCGCGCGGTCTCATGGGCAACGGAATCACCGCAGCCGGCGTTTACTCCGACGGACCCCCTCCCGAATTTTCTGGAGAAGGCGATGAGCACCTTCCCGCCCACCTTGCTCCTGGAAATCTTGAAACCATGAAGACTCTGGCAGAACGCACCGGCGGCAAGGCCTTCTACGGCAGCAACAACCTATTCGAAGCCATCCGTCGCGCTATCGATGACTCTCGCGTGACCTATACCCTCGGCTTCTACGCCGCCAGCGCGACGTGGGACGGCACTTTTCACGGCATCAAAGTAAAAGTGAAAACTCCGGGAGCCCAAGTCCGATCGCGCACGGGCTACTTTGCGCTTCCAGACTCGGCGAAGACGCCGCCTAAGACCATTCAAACCATCGTCTCACAAACCGCCATCAGTCAACTCGATGCCACCGGAATTGCCATGCGCGTTCACGTCCAGCCCGCCGGCTCGCCAGGGGAGCAGTTTCTCAACGTCGATCTCCATCTTGATCTGCGCGACATCCATATGGAGCAGAAAAACGGTGTCTGGACCAGCACTCTCCAAACGGTTTTTCTTCAGCTAAACCGACGTGGTGAAATTATCCAGGGCCTGGACGACACTCTCCAACTGACTTTGCCCCCCGCAATCTACGAACAAGCATTGAAAGACGGCCTTAGAAACACAAGGCCCGTTCGAATTCTCCCAGGCGCGACTCATCTCTGCATCGTTCTTCGCGACCCATCGAACGGAAACCTTGGTTCGCTCTCCATTCCAATCGCGAAGTACTCCCCGGCTCCCGCCGCGCCAGTTGGCTCGCACTAGCCGGTCGCTCGCTTGCTCTCTCCTTGACATTCTACCTATCCGCATCGTATATATGTAGAATGTCTAGGAAGAAGCATTTCTGCGTTTCGCTTCTGGTCGCTACTAGCCTCCTGGCCACTGTTCCCGCAAGAGCCTTCGCAAATCCCCCCGCCGGCGAACGCGAAGCCGCCACCAACATCGTGCTGCAAATTCAGAAGGCCGACTACGAAGGTGACCGTTCCTCTCTCCAACGTCTCCATGATCAGCTCTCCTCTTTCGCAGCGAACAAGGATCTTGCGTCCCGCGTGCTCTACTGGCAGGGTTTTGCGTTCTGGCGCAAGGCCATCAACGGCTTCAACGATAAGGTCGACAACAAAGAGCTCGAGCACGATCTCACTCAGGCCACGGAAGAATTTGAGAAATCTTTCGCCGCCGACCCTGCTTTTGCGGATGCGAAGATTGGCCTCGTATCGTGCTACGGACTTCTCGCTTACGCCCTAAACAAAAAGGATGCCTCTGAGCTGCAAGCCTTGATAGCAAAGTCCCGTCAAGCTGTGAAGGATGCTCAGTCCCTCGCCCCTGAGAATCCTCGTCTCCTTTGGGTGCTGGGACCGATCTATTGGAACATTCCCGCGGAGCGTGGAGGCGGCCAACCCAAAGCGATGGAAACTTATCAAAAAGCCCTTGAAACTATGCGGTCCCGCAAAAGCACAACGAACGATCCTCTGGAGCCTTCTTGGGGAGAGCCAGAGTTGCTGATGAGCCTTGCCTGGTCCAATTTAAATAGTGCCACACCGGACCTGAGGGCCGCCGAACAAAATGCGCAATCCGCGCTGGCGCTCGTGCCCTATTGGCATTACGTTCGCGACATTCTCATGCAGCAGATTCGCGAAGCCAAGGCAAAACAGAACGGAACCAATTAGGACTATAAATGCGACGCAGCAAGATTAGGCGCGCATGCGGTTGAAGCATCGATCGAGTTCAGGAGACGCAATGCCCACAGAGAAATCCGACTTGTTGCAAGGCACTCTCGACATGCTCATTCTTAAAATCGTCGCCCTCGGCCCTGTTCACGGCTACGGCATCTCCCTCCGCATCCGTCAAATCTCGAAAGAAGTCTTGCAAGTCCAGCAAGGTTCTCTCTACCCCGCATTGCATCGCCTCGAAAAGCGCGACTGGCTCGAAGCCGAGTGGGGCGAGTCCGAAAAGGGCCGCCAAGCCAAGTTCTACAAGCTGTCCGCGAAGGGTAAAAAGCAATTAGCGAGCGAGGAATCGAACTGGAACCGTCTGGCCGGTGCGGTGGCCAATATCATGCAAACCGTGCAGTAGGAGCCTGCAATGTCCTGGTGGAAATCCATCCTTCCCAAGCGCGCCTCTGACGCGCAAGTGAATTCGGAGCTTCGCTTTCATCTCGACGAACTCACCGACGAAAACATCGCCGCCGGCATGACTCCCGAAGAAGCTCGCCGCCGCGCCAGATTGGATCTTGGCGGCCAGGAAAAAATCAAAGAAGAGGTCCGTGACGTCTACCGCATTCGACTCTTGGACGCCACGCTTGCCAATTTAAGATCCGCCTTCCGTTTCATCCGCAAATCCCCCACATTCTCCATCACCGTCATCCTCACGCTAGCCCTCGCCATCGGAGCAAACAGCGCCGTCTTCTCCGCCATCGACGCCATTCTGCTCAAACCGCTCCCCTTCCCCGAAGCCGACCAGCTCATGCTTGTCGAGCAACACCACTCCAACGGCGCAGCTCCCCTGACTCGTGTGGCACCCATTCGTCTCGACGACTGGAATCGCCTCAACTCTACGTTCCAGGGCCTCACCGGTTACTACACGGAGGACGTTTCTGAGTCCACCGCCGCGCTTCCCGAAAAAGTCACTCGCGCTTGGGTTTACACTCGGTTCTTCCAGGTCTGGGGTGTTGCGCCAGCTCTCGGCCGCGAATTCTCTCCCGAGGAAGAGACTCTCAAGGGGCCGGAGGCTGTCCTTATCAGCGACCGCTTCTGGCACCGCCGCTTCAATGCTGATCCCCGCGTCATCGGAAAAAACCTGCGCCTCGATGGCCGTCTCTATCCCATCGTTGGCGTTATGCCTCCGTCTTTTCAATTTCCCGATCGTGAGACCGACTTGTGGTCGCCCATTCCCCCCGGCTTATCCTATGGCCGGGCTCGCGAAAACAACTGGTTTATCATCACCGGACGGCTTAAGCCCGGCGTCGCCGTTGCACAAGCTCGTGCCGATCTCGCCACGATTCAGTCGCAGCTCGCCCGGCAATTTCCCGAGACTGACAATCTCTCGATCACCGTTGAACCGCTAAAAGAAACTACCATCGCCGGGTCCCGCCGTTCCCTCTGGCTGCTCTTCGGCTCCGTCTCTCTCCTCTTGCTCATCGCCTGCACGAACATCATCGCCCTTCTTTTGTCTCGTTCCACTCAACGTCAGCACGAAATCTCCGTTCGTTTTTCCCTGGGAGCTTCTCGCGGCGCCCTCATCGCGCAACTGCTCACGGAAACTTTTCTCCTCGCTCTCCTCGGCTCTGGCCTCGGCCTCATTCTCGCGTCCGCAACGTCTGACATTTTCCGCTCTCTTGCGGCCCAACTCCCCCGCGTTGAAGAAATTCATCTCGACGCACGCATCGTTCTCTACTCCCTCGCGTGCTCCCTCGTGGTCACTCTTCTTTGCGGACTGGTTCCCGCCCTTCGCGGTACGCGCCGTAATCTCTCCGCTTCTCTAGCCTCCGTCAGCCGCACCCAGGTTTCCGGACGAAATCCGCTGCAATGGCTGCTCGTCGGCATCCAGGTCGCTCTCGCCGTCACCCTTCTCGCGGGCGCCGGACTGCTTCTTCGCAGCTTTCAGGAACTTGGCCGCGTCACACGCGGCTTTGATTCGAGCCACATTCTTGCCTTTCAGCTCAGCATGAACTGGGGCGAAACCGGCGACATGGAAAAACTGCGTCAATTCACCGACCGCGTCCTCGAAACTCTGCGCGCCACGCCTGGCGTCGAAGCCGCTGCCATTTCCGTCGGCGTGCCCGGCGTGCCCTTCAAATATCAAATTGAACTCAAGCTCCTGGAAGGCCGCGCCGAAACCGATCCTAAACTCGTCGCCGAAAACCGCTTCGTCTCCGCCAGCTACTTCGCCACTCTGCGTATCCCCCTGCTCACCGGCCAGCTCTGCCGCGAAACCGATGGCCCGCCGACGGTCGTCGTGAATCGCGCTTTCGCTGACGCTTACTTCAACGGCGCCCCCGTCGTCGGCCATCACGTACAATCCGTCGAGATGGGCTATTCCGGCCCAGCTGAAATCGTTGGTATCGCCGGCGACGCCCGCGAATCCGGCCTTGATCGCGCCCCCGTGCCCACCGCCTACTGGTGCGCTCCCATCGCCCAACCCGGCACCTTCTTCCTCGTCCGTACTCGCAACGCTCCCATGACCATGGCCGAAACCATCCGCCGCCAGATTCGCGACATCGAACCGCTTCGCTCCGCCTACGATTTCGCGCCGCTCGAACAGCACTTCTCTGATGGGCTCGCCGAAAACCGCCTGCGCACCATTCTTCTCAGCTTTTTTGCGGCCACCGCTCTCTCGCTTGCATGCGTGGGTCTATATGGCACGCTGAGCTACAACGTCAATGTCCGCCAGCGCGAAGTCGGCCTCCGCCTCGCCCTCGGCGCCCTCCGCGGACAAATCGTCAAACAATTCCTCTGGCAGGGACTTGTCGTCTGCCTCTTAGGCTGCGTGGCCGGCTTCGCGTTGGCCGCTGCTTCCACTCGTCTTCTCGCTGGCCTTCTCTATGGCGTCTCCCCTTCCGACGTCCCCACTCTTTCCGCAGTCATTCTCTTGGTCTTCGTCGTCGCCGCTGCCGCGTGCATCTTCCCGGCCATTCGCGCCTCCCGCGTCGATCCCATGCAAGTCCTCCGCGACGAGTAACTCAAAACCCGGTTGTAACCAAACTTCGAAACGCCTACTCTAAGTCAATTCCGAAAACATCACTGCCGATAAGTTTCCAGATCCTAAGCGAAAGGGAACCAAACAATGAACTCGGACCTCTTGAACAACCAATTTACCCGCCGCGAAATGTTGCGAGGTTCCGCCACACTCGCAGGCAGCGCCTTCTTGGCTCAACTCTTCCCCGCCGGCCTTCTCCGCGCCGCTGTCCCAGGCTACCCGCAACAAGCCCCTGCCACCGACCCGGTCGCAGCCGCTCGTGCCCGCATTGGCGCTGCTCCCATTCAATCCCAGAAGCTCGCGGACAATCTCACCTTGCTCTCCGGCCCGGGCGGAAACGTCATGGTGCTCAACGGCCCCGACGGCAGGTTCGTGGTCGACACTTTCATTTCCACCGCCTGGCCCAAGCTCAAAGAGACTCTCGATGGCCTCGGCAATGCCCCTCTGAAATACGTCATTGACACTCACTGGCACTTCGACCACACCGACAACAACGCCCCTCTTCGCGCCGCTGGCGCCACCGTCCTAGCCCACGAAAACACCAAAAAGCGCATGTCTGCGCCGCAAGACATTCCGATTCTCGGTTTGCATTTCCCGCCTTCACCGGCTGACGCTCTGCCGCAGCAAACCTTCGCCACTAGCCACAAACTGCAAGCCAACGGCGAAACGCTCAACCTGCAGTACTTCGCTCCCGCCCACACCGACTCCGACATCTACGTTCACTTCGAAAAGGCCAATATCCTCCACATGGGCGACACTTTCTTCAACAACATGTATCCCTTCATCGACGCCGGCACTGGCGGCAAAATCAACGGTATGATTGCCGCTGCCGATAAAGCTCTCGCGCTCGCCGACACCAACACCAAAATCATTCCGGGTCACGGTGCGCTCGGCACTAAAGCCGACCTCACTCAGTTCCGCGACATGCTGGTCACCGTCCGCGATCGCGTACAAAAACTAAAGTCCGCCGGAAAGTCCGCCCAGGAAGCCGCCGCAACCAAGCCCCTGGCCGATCTCGACGCCACGTGGGCCAAAGGCATGCTCGGCAGCGACCTCTTTGTCCAGGTCGCCTATCTGACCCTCTAGCTCGCATGCCCATCCCTTCCCGCTGAAGCCACGTGGGCGCGGAAGAAGGGTGCGGAGAAACCGCGCTAGCCTTTTTCCACAGGTTTTCCTCAACGCCGTGCGCCACAAACTCCTTCCTCTTCCTCTACTTACAGGCATCCCCGGTCAATCGTCTCTTCTCATTCTATTGACCTGAATAAATATATTGACAAATGGTAATTATATTGCCACCATGTCGTGTGATTCTCGCGCTCCATCTCCGGCTCAATTCCCAATCCTTGGCTACCTGTTTTCGTCCCTGTGATCCGCGGTCTTCTGCGCTCTCCAGATTAAGCCCTTTAGAATCTGCACATACGAAGAACTCACCTCTAACTCCTTTAGAATCCGCACTTCCAAAACACGGCACTTAAAGCCCTTTAGAATGAACACTTACGAAAAAACCGGGGGGGAGGGGGTCAACCGTCTGTCGCCCATCGCCGCTGTCCGAAAAGCGGCGACCTCTTCTGCTATTCTATTCTCTTTTCAGAGGAACCCCATGCAGTCCCTGCGGCTGAATCCGATTCTTAACACGGACTCCTACAAGCTCACTCACTGGTGGCAGTACCCGCCGGACACCCGCCACATCTATTCCTACGTCGAATCGCGCGGCGGCATGTTTGACGAGACCATGCTCGCGATGCTCCAGTACATCGTCAAATCCAACTTTGCCGGCCAGGTTTTCACGCTTGACGACATCGAGGAAGCCCGCCGCCTCGCTCACGCCCACTTTGGCGGCCACCCCAAGTCCTTCAATTACGAGGGCTTCAAATCCCTTTACGCAAGACACGGCGGCCGCCTTCCACTGCGCATCCGCGCCGTTAAGGAAGGCACGGTAGTCAAAAGTCTGAACGCCCTCATCACCATTGAAAACACCGACCCCGAATTTTATTGGCTGACCAATTGGGCGGAAACCGTTCTCCTGCAAGTTTGGTATCCCATCACGGTCGCGACGCTTTCCCGCGCCATAAAACAAGTGATTGGCCGGGCGCTTGTGCGCACTGGCGACCCTTCTCTGCTCCCATTCAAGCTCCACGACTTCGGATTCCGCGGCGTCTCCTCGAAAGAGTCGGCGGCTATCGGCGGCGCCGCCCATCTGCTCAACTTCTTGGGCACGGACACCCTGGCCGCCATTCAGCTTCTCAATCAGTTTTATTCCGCGGACCTCACGGCCAAAGATCCTCTCAACTGCGCCGGTTACGCGATTCCGGCCTCCGAACATTCCACCATCACGGCTTGGGGCGAAGCCAACGAAGGGCAGGCTTACGCCAACATTCTGGAAAACTGCCCGGAGGGCCTCGTTGCCTGTGTCAGCGATTCCTACGATATCTACAATGCCGTCCGCAACTTGTGGGGCGGTGCGCTTCGCGACAAAATTCTCCAGCGCAAAGGCACTCTGGTCATTCGCCCGGACTCCGGCGATGCCGTTGCCGTCCTCGAGGAACTCTTCAAAATCGTCTCGGAAGTCTTTGGCTACGAAGTGAATAAGAAGGGCTGGAAGACCACCGTCCCCAATGTGCGCTTTATTCAGGGCGACGGCGTGAACTACTACACCATCCAGAACATCACGGGTCAGCTCACGCGCAAAGGCTGGTCTCAGGATATCTGGAGCTACGGCATGGGCGGCGCGCTGCTTCAACAGGTGAATCGCGACACGCTGAAATTTGCTTTAAAGTGTTCCGCCATCGACCGCGGCGGCAAGTGGCACAACGTCTACAAAAATCCCAAAACCGATCCATCGAAAGCCAGCAAAGGCGGCCGCTTCAACCTGATCCACAATGGCAAAGAATTCGCCACCGTCGAAGTCCTGAACGACTCTCCCAACCCCGACAGCTCCGCTCTCGGCACCAACGCCCTCGAAACCATTCTCGAAGACGGCAAGATCCTCCGCGACATGACCCTTCAGGAAGTCCGCGACATCGCCGTCAAATACGACACCTTCAATGAATCAGCATGAGCGTGATCAAATGCGCCGTTGCCAGACACTCACAAATCTATCCCGGAAGCCTTTCTGTGCCATCCGTTGTGAAAGATTCGCGAGGTTCACCATGGCCATGAAGACTGTTCATGCTGCTGTCCTGATTTGTCTCCTCGGACTCGCCTGTTCCATCCTCGCGCAGACCCATGTGCCACCAATCGACGATGCGATCGTCGCGCAGAATAACTTCGAGTCCACCTTCTTCGGTTTTCGTTATCAGTTTCCTGCGGAGTGGCATGTTTTGGAAGACTCCACTCGCATCGCAGACAACAACGATCGCTACGACAAGCAGCTTAAGGATGCGCTAGCGAAAAACGGACCGAATACGGCGAACAACAAGACGGAAGTATTCCCGAACTACAACCTTCTGGTTGCAGGCCCTTCTCCGGTCTTGATGAGCTACACCCCGCAAATGCCGCGGATCGTCATTTGGGTCCACAAGCGCTTCAATATGCTGAACAATCCTGGAGATCATTCTAAGGTTTTGTCGATGACGATGCCCAATCTCACCTTTTTGCACCCGCCGGAGGAAACCACTCTTTCCGGCCAGAAGTTTATCCGGGCCGACTATTCATTCGAGAAGGACAGCTATCTCTCGCAGTGGGTCACTCAGATGGGAGATTACCTGATCGGCTTTGATCTCCGCGCACGTACCGCGGACGAATTGAAAGACCTCTCTCAAACCATGGAAACGGTGCAATTCGTGTCAAAGGACTCCGCCCCTGCGAGTTCCAGGCAGGATGAGCGCGAACTCCCGGTCGCCGGTGTCTCTGGAAATGTTCAGGCAGCCAAACTAGTCGAACATGTCGTGCCCGTTTATCCTTCGCTCGCCAGGCAAGCGCGCATCCAGGGCAGCGTGAGACTTCACGCGATCCTCGCCAAGGACGGCACAGTAAAATCGCTGGAGGTTCTTTCCGGCCACCCGCTGCTGATTCAGGCCGCGATCGACGCCGTTAGAAAATGGCGCTATGCGCCGACTCTCGTCTCCGGCAGGCGCGTGGAAGTGGACACCACTATCGACGTCATTTTTGCTCTCGAAGAGAAACCGGTATTGCGCTTGAATTGAGATGCGAAGAGCGCTTGGAGCGAGAAATCTCGCGAAGGATAACTCTTCCCTATTTTTTATGGAACAAAACACAATAATTATTCGCCGGCCAATCATCCACGATTTGTTCGAGCTGAAAGCCCGCTTTGGTCAGTTCATCGATCAGGATTTTCTGCTGGATGCCGTGATCTTCGCGGTCCTTTGGCACGCCTTTTACCTTGCCGTACTCCGGATGAGGCGGAAAATCGATGATTGCCAGCTTTCCTCCAGGCTTCAGCGCGCGAATCAGGCTGGCGTCGAACTCCAAAGGCTTGGTCAAATGATGGTAGACGCGCCGCAAGAAAATCGCGTCGCAGCACGACGCGGGCAAATTCGTTTCCGCCTCCCCGCTCTCGATCACGATCACGTTCTGCAAGTCTCGTTTTTTGACCTCGGCTCGCAACCCCTTGAGTTTTTCAGCGTCGATTTCCGTCGCGTATATTTTCCCCGTTGCGCCAACCTGTTCTACGGCAGCGAATGCGTAACTGCCGTCCCCGGCGCCGATGTCCGCAACGGCCGTCCCTGGTTTCCATTCCATGAGCGCCGCGAGCTTCGGAATTTCGTCCGAGGCGGAAGCTCTCGTGCGCAGGGCAAGCACAAGAGACCCTGCTGCGGCACAGCTCAATGCAAACAGAAACCATTTCGTCCCTCTAATTTTCGGGATCATGGAACATTCACACCTTCGATACAAGAAGACCGCTTCCCGAAAGAGTGTGGCTCAGTCTTCGCCGATGTCTTCGCGCCACAGCGCTGGATACTCCTCGATGAATTTCGCGAGCATCTCAATACATTCTTTAGACGCAAGATCAATTACTTTGATTCCGTTTTCCTGAAGCCAATCGATTCCGCCGCGAAAATTCACGGATTCGCCCACGACCACAACTCCGATTCCGAACTGGCGAATCAATCCGCTGCAATACCAGCACGGCGCGAGGGTCGTCACCATGATTTTGTCGCGATAGCTTTTCTGGCGTCCGGCTCTGCGAAACGCATCGGTCTCGCCATGCGCCGATGGATCGCCGTTCTGCACTCTCCGGTTGCGCCCGCTCCCCAAAACTTTCCCCGCGCTATCGAAGAGAGCGGCGCCGATCGGAATCCCTCCTTCCGCGAGCCCGTACTGCGCTTCTTGTATCGCCGTCTCGAGCAACCCTGAATAACTTATCCGGTCCATTTACGGTTCCTCACTGCGCTTTCCACGCCACAATCGGGGAGCGATAGCGTAGTTAAGCTGGACCAACACGATAAAGCCGATGCTCCAGTACGTATTGAAAATGCAGAGCAGGGCTCCAAACGCGTACAGCGACTGCCCAATCACAATGCGGCGGCAGATCGCGGCTGGTACTTCCGCTGGAATTGCGCTCTTCACCACTCCCGCTCGCGTCGCGCGCCCCCAGCTGGCATAGAGGATGGCGCCCAGCAAAAATATGTTGAGCCAATACGCGACCAACGCCGTGCGGTACTGGATGAACTCGGCCAGCAGCCTTGTAGAAAACGGCATGATGGTCACGGAAAACAAAAAGGCAAGGTGAATCCAGCTCAGGCAGCGGTTCGAGCGTTCGAGCTGATTGAGCTGCGTCTGCTGCCCCATCCAGAAAATGCCCAGCGTGACAAAGCTCATCAAATAAACCAGAAGTTGCGGCGCAAGCGGCGCCAGCGCATGACGCAAATCGCCTTCGCTGTGAATCAGCTCTTTGACGGGCACATGCAGTTCGAGCAGAAGCAGCGTCATAGCGACGCCGAAGATGCCGTCGCTCAGCGCCGCCAGCCGTTCCACGCTCTGCCCCGCGATCTGGTTGTAGGAGATGTTCATCGCTACGTTACTTCAAAGAGGCTTCGACCTTTTTACCGTATTCACGGGCTTTGGCGAGAATCTCGGGCACGTTCAGCGTAAGCAGTTTTTTATCGCGCATGACGATGCGGCCGCCGATGACAACCGTTTCGACGTCGTTAGCTTTCAAAGCATAGGCGAGCTGCGCGTAGATGTCGTACATGGGAACGGCATTCGGCTCGTCTAGTGAGATCAAGATGATGTCGGCTTTTTTCCCAACTTCGAGCGAGCCGATCTCCTTTTCCATGTGGAGAGCCTTCGCGCCTTCGATCGTGGCCATCTCGACGACGGATTTCGCGCCGAGCGCGCGCGGGTCCATTTTCGTGATTTTTTGCAGTTTGGCGGCGAGGTCCATCTCTTCCATCAAGTCGAGGTCGTTGTTGCTGCCCGCAGGGCCGTCGGTGCCGAGGCCGACCGCGATCCCTGCGGCGCGCTCCTCAATCACTGGAGCCACGCCGCTGGCGAGCATCATGTTGCTAGAAGGATTGTGGACGCAACCGACCTGGCGATCGGCAAGGGTTTTTCGGTCTTTTTCGTCGACATAAATGCAGTGCGCCGCGACGACCTCGGGACCAAGGATCCCGAGTTTCTCGAGATACTGGACAGGCGTAAGGCCATTCTGTTTCAAGCTGTCGTCCAATTCTTTTTTCATTTCAGCGACGTGGATGAGAATCGGCGCGTGGTATTTCCGCGCAAGGGTTGCGGAATCCTGAAGCGTTTTTTGCGAGCAAGTGTAAATCGAATGCGGAGCGACCGCGGCGTGGATCAGCGGATCGTTCTGCCAGCGCTTCAGAAATTTTTCAGTGTATTCGAGCATGGCGGCGTTGGTTTTATTGTCGGGCGCGGGAAAATCAAGGAACGTTTCGCCCACCACGCCGCGCATTCCAGCGGCTTTGGTTTCATCGGCGACGGCGTCCTCGAAGTAATACATGTCCGCAAAAGTGGTGACGCCGGAGCGAATTTGTTCAGCAGCGGCGAGGCGCGTGCCCCAGCGCACGAAATCCTCGGTTACGTTTTTCGCTTCCGCGGGGAAAATATATTTGCGCAGCCAATCATCGAGAGTGACGTCATCGTGCAGGCCGCGCAAGAGCGTCATGGGGACGTGCGTGTGGCCATTGATGAAGCCGGGCAATACGAGCGCGCCTTTGGCGTCGATGGTTTGAACGCCCATGACCCCCTTCAAGGCTTGCATGCGGAGTTCGGATTCTGTTCCCACGAAGGAAATGGTGTCGCCACCAACCCCGATCACGCCGCCCTCGATGATGCGGCGAGCGGGATCCATGGTGACGATGGTTGCATTTGTGATAAGAAGGTCGAAACCCATGGCCTGTTTTGGTGGAGCTTGGTTGACCGGAACCTGGGCGGTCATTGGCAGAATGCCAAGCAAGATAAAAACAAAGAGTAGAAAGGTTTTTTTTGGAGCGGAAAACATTTTTATTGGCCTCATGTGATTGAAGCGCGGCCTTAAAGCCGCGGCTACAGATTCGACGAATCAAATGGTTTTGGAAAGAGATCGCGCATTTGGAGCGTTTCCGTTTTACCTTTCAAATTCGCAAGAATTACGGGGACGTCGCCACAAAATTCCCAGATCAACTGGCGGCAAGCGCCACAGGGCGGCGTAAGCGTATCGGCATCGGTGACGACAGCGATGGCGTCAAAGTTGCGTTCACCCTCGCTCATTGCTTTGAAAATGGCGATGCGCTCGGCGCAAACGGTCAGGCCGTAAGTGGCGTTTTCCACGTTGCAGCCGCCGAAAACTCTTCCGGAAGTGGCGTGCAGCGCAGCGCCGACGCGAAAATTCGAAAATGGCGCGTGCGCATTTTCGCGCGCTTGCTGCGCGGCTTCCACGAGTGCGTCATGTTCTGTCACGCTACGGCCTCCACAGAAAAGACAAAAACGAAGAGAGATTTCTCTCTGCGCAGGCCGACACGTTCGCAGAAGCGAACGTGAAAAGAAAAAGCGTCGGCCTGCTCCATTCGAAATGACGGTTTTGCTATGGTTGTCATAATAGTTCGGCGGCAATGCGCGGGATCACGGCCTTCAAGAGCGCGATGAACTGAGTCTTGACTCGTTCCGCAGTCTCGAGAACTTCTTTATGGTCGAGCGGCTGATCGAGAATGCCCGCGGCTGCGTTGGTCACGCAAGAGACGCCGAGAACGCGAATGCCGGAGTGGCGCGCGGCAATCACTTCCGGGACCGTGGACATGCCGACGAGATCTGCTCCGATGGTGCGCAGATATCGTATCTCAGCCGGAGTTTCGTAGCTTGGACCGGGCAGCGCGGCGTAGACACCTTCGTACAGGCCGATGTGGTTGCGGTTTCCTTCGCCAATCGTGATCTCGCGGAATCTTCGGTCGTACGCAATGGTCATGTCTGGGAATCGCTGGCCGAATCGCTCGTCATTGGGACCGGTGAGCGGGCTGACGCCTTGGAGATTGATGTGATCTTTGATCACGACGAGCTGGCCTTGCACGAATTCGCGCTTGATGCCGCCGGCGGCGTTCGTGAGGATTACGGCTTTGATTCCCATGCGGGCGAAGACGCGAATGGGGAAGGCGACGTCTTTGGCGGAATATCCTTCGTACAAGTGGACGCGGCCTTGCATTCCGGCGACCGGGATTTCGCCGACTTTGCCAACGACGAGCTGGCCGGCGTGACCAATGGCGGTGGACTTGGGGAAATGCGGAATTTCGGCGTAAGGGATTTTGGTGGCGTGTTCGAATTCGTCGGCGAAGGCACCGAGGCCAGAGCCGAGCACCAGCGCAATTTGGGGGCGGAGTTTGGTTTTGGCAAAGATGAATTTCGCTGCGGATTCGGCGCGTTCGAATTCGGATTCTGGCTTTGTTTGTTTGGCGGTTTTTCGTGGCGGGCTCATGCTGTCGTTGGGATTTTACATTGAGTTGGGCCGGTGTCACTAACTGCAGAGCGCGGCCAGGATTCATCGCGCCAAAACCGCGCGATGGGGCGGAGGTGGCTGTGCCACTTTGCGAATCCGTGGCACATGCGCAGTGCGGGCACGACGTGCCGTGCCCCTACGAAAGAAAATCATGAAAGGACGCCAACAATCGAGGCGGACATGAGGTTGGCCATGGTGCCGGCGAGCATGGCGCGGATGCCGAATTTGGCGAGTTGGCCGCGTTGTTCCGGAGCTAACGCGCCGATGCCGCCGATCTGAATGCCGATGGAGCTAAAGTTTGCGAAACCGCAGAGGGCGAAGGTGGCGATGGTGAAGGTGCGCGGGTCGAGTGTGTCTTTTATTTGGCCGAGGTGCTGGAAGGCCACGACTTCGTTGATGACCATGCGCGTGCCGAGGAGGTTGCCCATTTCTGCGCAGTCCTTCCAAGGGATACCGATGACCCAAGCTACGGGAGCGAAAAGCCAGCCAAAAACCTGCGAGAGGCTGGAGGGGAACCAGGTCATGTGCAGGTGGGGATGTGCGCCGAGCCAGTTGTGGATGCCGCCCATGACGCCGTTCACGAGATAGAGCAGGGCGATGAAGGAGATGAGCATGGCGCCGACGTTGAGAGCGAGATGAAGGCCGTCAACAGTGCCGCGCGAAATGGCGCCGAGAAAATTTGTTTCTTTTTCCATTTCGGGCATTTCGACGCGGCCCGCGGTGAGCGGGTGCTCGGTTTCCGGCACGAGCATTTTAGCCATGAGCAGCGTGCCGGGTGCGGTCATGATGACGGCGGTGAGAAGGTGCTCGGCTTTGATGCCGAAGGCGATGTAGGCGGCCATGATGCCGCCGGAGACGTGGGCCATGCCGCTGGTCATGACGACCATTAGTTCGGATTTTGTGAGCTTATTCAAAAACGGGCGGATGGTGAGCGGCGCCTCAGTTTGGCCCATGAAGATGCTGGCCGCAACGTTGAGAGATTCCGCGCCGCTGGCGCCCATGACGCTTGTCATGAGCCAGGCGGCTATGCGAATGATGAGTTGCATAACGCCGACGTGATAGAGCAGCGCGAAAAAAGCTGCGATGAAAATAATTGTGGGCAGGACCTGGAAGGCAAAAAGAAAGTGCTCGGGAGAAGCGGCGAAACCGGGAGTGGGGGCGGCGGGCAAGCCGAGTTCGCCAAAGACGAATTGGGAGCCATAAAACGCGTAACTCAGCAGCAGATTGACGTAGTAACCGGCCTTTTCAAAGAGGTAGCGGCCGATAGGGAAGCGCAGAACAAAAACGGCGAAGGAGAGTTGCAGGCCGAGGCCCCAGAGAACGGTTTTGAGTTTAATGGCTTTGCGATCGGTAGAGAAGAGATACGCGAGGCCGAGCATGGTGAGCAGGCCGAGCACGCCGGTGAAACGTCCCATTCGTAGACCTCCTTCTGTTTCTGCCGTGCAAGATTCTTCCCAGCAACTTAGGGCGAAACCGTTGCCGCCGGGCAGGTGCTAAGATCCAATAATGCGTCGAATAAGCGGAAGGCTTTCGCTCGGCGCGGCTTCACCGATTTCGTAGCTGCCGACGATGAGGCTTTGCGCTTCCGCTAGCTTGGCGCCGCTATTGTAATGAATTGTGACGAGAGGCTCGCCTTTTTCTATGCGGTCGCCGATACGTTTGTGGAATTCCAGGCCGACCGCGTGGTCGATGGTGTCTTCCTTTTTTTCACGGCCGCCGCCGAGAGTGGCGAGGGCAATGCCAAGGTGTTCGCAATTTGTCGCGGTTATGAAGCCGGAGGCGGAACTAAGGACGTCCACGCGGGAGCGGGCTCGAGGAAGAAGTTGTGGTTTTTCGACAATAAGATCGTCGCCGCCTTGAACTCGAATACAGTGCTTGAATCTTTCCAAAGCATGACCGGAGGCGATCATGGATTCAGCGAGAACGCGGCCTTCCTTTACGGACTTAGTGCGTTCACCGAGGAAAAACATCCAAGCGGATAGTTCGAGGCTCAATTCGCGGAGATCCGCGGGGCCGCGGCCGCTGAGAATGTCGATACTCTCGATGACTTCATTCGAATGGCCAGCCATGCGGCCGAGAGGCTGGTTCATATCGGTAATAAGCGCGACGACTTTTTTTCCCATGCGCTGCCCAGTTTCGACCATGAGTTCCGCGAGGAGGACGGAATCTTCTTCGCGCTTCATGAACGCGCCGGAACCGGTTTTGACGTCGAGAACGAGCGCGTCGATGCCTTCGGCGAGTTTCTTACTCATGATGGAGGCGCAGATGAGGCCGGCATTTTCGACGGTGGAAGTGGCGTCGCGGAGGGCGTAGATTTTCTTGTCGGCGGGAGCGATTTCCGAGGTCTGGCCGATCAGGCCCATGCCGCATTCGCGGAGAACGATGTAAAACTCTTCGAGCGAAAGGTTCACATTGAAGCCGGGGATGGATTCGAGTTTGTCGAGGGTGCCGCCGGTGTGGCCGAGGCCGCGTCCGCTAATCATCGGAACGGTGAGGCCGCCCGCGGCGACGATGGGAGCAATAATGAGAGAAGTTTTATCGCCGACGCCGCCGGTGGAATGCTTGTCGACTTTTCTGCCGGGAATGCGCGCGAGATTGAGAACTTGGCCGGAGCAAAGCATGGCTTCGGTGAGCGCGGCGAGTTCGGAACGGTTTATGCCGCGAATCCATGCAGCCATGAGCCAGGCGGCCATCTGGTAGTCGGGAATATCGCCGCTGGTGTAGCCGGAGATGAGGAAGTCGATTTCCTCGCGGGAGTGTTCACCGGAATCGCGTTTTTTGCGGATGAGGTCGACGGCGCGCATGCATCATTGGAGACTGCGGCGCGAGCGTAACATTGGCGGAATGTCGCGTCAACGCATGAGGGCGCGAGAGCGCGTATGGAGACGAAGCTCGCCTGCGAGCGGCTCTAGAACTTCATAGGATCGGTTTGTCGGTGGCCGGAGTTGTGGCAGATTTACCAGTGCTGGGATCGGAAGCAGATTTGTCTGTTGCCGCATCGGCGGCAGGATTGCCAGCGACAGGCTCGGTGGTATCTTTACCCGAGTCAAACCGTGTCGACGGATGAGTGGTCTTGAACAGATTTTCGAAGACTTCCCTCAGTTTATCCGTGGCCTGTTTCGAAAACATGCCAGCCAAGCCGGCCAAGGCAGCGATACCGTACGGACTCAAGTCCTTGGCATTTCCAGTTCCGGCAATCAAACCGCCGCGCGCAGCAAAGTAAACCAATAAAGCGAGAGCCGAGCCTATGAAAGGCCTGAGTGCATACCACCATTTCCAACTGGCGATGAAGGTCCGATTGCCAAGGAACTCCGTAAAAGAAGTGGCGAGGTGGATGAAGGCTCCGAGCGCTCCGACAAGGGCGACTAAACTCAAGTACACAGTTTCCAAATCTAAATCTCTCTCGAAGTATTTGTGGATGATTGTGACGTGCACAAGGCCATCCGCGGAGGCAGGCTTTCCGGGCCAGATTCGGATCAGCAAATAGAGCAAGGCCATGTTTAGAACGATGAGATAGAAACCAAATAAGATAATCCAAACTCTTGAGGCTGCTACCGGAGGCCCGGTTTGAAAGGGCGCAGTTGTGCTCATCGTATTCCTCCAAAATGGCAGTGGGCGCCGAGAGCCCGGAATAGGGAAGCGGCACGCGCATGCACAATTAGGAGGCTTATATCATATTGGCGTCTTATTTAGTCAGTGACGCAAGTTGAGGCCATCTGCAGCAAGGGGCAAGCCGACGCGCACCATCGAGTTAATCGGGTCATGTTGCGGATTGCTTTGATGGTGCGCGCCTTGGCGCTCGTTGAAGGTATGGAGAAGCGGCTACGGCGCCAGTGAGAATTTCACCTGGATGGTTGTATCGATTTCGACGGGCTCGCCATTCAGGAGCGTGGGCTGATAGCGCCACTGGCTGACCGCTTCGACGGCGGCGCGGGCGAGGTCCGGATTGATCTGGCTATTCAACACTTGCAGCTGGAGCGGCCTGCCGTCCATACCCACAACCGCATGAAGCAGCACAGTACCTTGCACGCCCGCGTCTTTGGCGCTCTCCGGGTAGATGGGCTGCACCTTTGTAATCACCTTCGCCGCTTCCACGTTACCGCCAATGCGAATGCGCGTGGCCTTTGATTTCGCCTCGGCTTCCAATGCCTGTGCGGCTGCTGCGGATTTTGCGGAACCCTCCGCCTGTACATCCACGGTCTCGTTGATGCTACCGATGTTCAACTTGGCGGTCATCGCGAGGCCGCGGCCCGGATCGAGGACAACTTGCGGCGCGAGGTAGGTGGCAAATCCCGGCTTGAGCACTTTCATTTCGTACTCGCCGGCAGGCAAAGCTTTGAAAACAAAATTGCCGTCCGCGTCCGAAGTGGTCATATCAACGGTACATGGCGGGAGTGCTAGACTCGGCGCGCATGTGTTTGCTTTGTGGTTGGTCATGACGATGGTTGCGTTCGGAACAGCGCCGCCGCTGGGATCAAGGATGGTACCCGTAAATTTCCCGGACAAATTCTGACCCGGCAGGCGCAGGGCGGCGAGTGGAACGAGTACACATAAGGCGAGCAGCGGAATTAGGAACTTCGCTTTCGGAGACAAATGACGGCGATTGAGAGACGGATTCAGCATAGCTGCAAATCTCCTTTCAAGATTGGATGGACGCGCGATGGCGAGAGCAGTGGACCAGGCGCGGCCGGAGTTTTCCAGAGTCCTTGCGAGATCGAGTAGCTGGCTGGCGTACTGGGATGGGGCGATGCCAGAACGCAAGACGGAATCATCGCAAGCGCGCTCGCTTTCCTGGCGCAGGCGCACAGCAGCCAGCCATACGAGAGGATGGAACCAGTAGATGGCGCGGGCGAGCTCGGCACAAATTTGCAGCAGCCAATCGTGGCGCGCGATGTGGGCGAGCTCGTGAGATAGAACGATACGGCGGCGGTCTTCAGACCAATCTGCGGAGCTGGAAGGTAGCACGATGACGGGGCGAAAAAGTCCCCAAGTGAGCGGCATGGCGAGAGGACTGCCGCATTGCAAAAGACGGACGAAGCGACTGATTTTGTGGAACTTGGAAAGTTCTAGGACCGTGCGCATCCAATCTTCACGGAACAGAGGCTTCGCATGAGCGGACACCCAGGCGAGGCGCGCGAGTCCGGCGAGGAGTCTGAGTAAGACGAGCGAGAAGCCGAGCGTCCAGGTGAGAAGAAGGCCGATGGAAAGTTTGTTGAAGGCCGGAGAGGCCGCCACGGCATCGACGATGATGGAAGGAATTGAGGCTGAGCCGGAGCTCGTCGCGTTCACGTGTGTGGGGTTCCAAAGAGCGGCGGCGCTGCCGAGTGTCGCGGAACGCCAGGCGGGAAGCAGCAGCGCGAATATGGGAAGCGCAAGCGAGGCAAGAATCGCGGCGGCCCAGACGTGGTGGCGCAGGGCGGAGGAACGAAGGCGCATAGCGATTGCGATGATGCAGGCACAGGTGATGAGAACTGTGGCCTTGGCGCAGCAGGCGATCAGAAACATAAGCGCGGGCTCGGAGTTGGCAAGCGTGTTCATGGTCAGCTCTCCTTTCGGCCTTTCGAAATGAGGCGGGCGAGGCGATCGAGTTCTTCGGGAGAGATACGAGCGACTTCGCCGCCGAGAAGCGCGGCAACGACTTTTTCCGTTGAGCCGTCGAAGAAAGTTTCGACGAGGTGGCGAAGAGCAGAGCGCCGGGCGACTTCGCGCGGGACGGCGGGAGCGTAGACATAGCGAAGGCCGTGCTCTTCGTGGCGCACGTGGCCTTTTTCTTCAAGGACGCGAAGCTGGGCTCGGACGGTGGAATAGCTGGGCTTGTCGGTGAGTTTGGCGAGGACCTGGCCGACAGAGGCGCGTTCGAGCTTATAGAGAATATCCATGATCTGCCGTTCGCGGCGGGAAAGAGCGTTGGGTTTGGGTTTTTGTGTCATGTGCTATTTTTCTAGCATCTATGCTAGGAAAATAGCACGCCGGGACTTTCATGTCAAGCCCATTCTTGCGGAGCATTTTTGCGAGTCTTTTCGCTGGATGGCGCCACGGCAAAGGAGCATGGCTGCGCCGGATTTCCAAACAGTTGGTAACTCAGGGCGCGCGGGATGCGTAGTACCATCGAGGGACGATGATGACAACGGGGAATGGTGTGGCTGTGCGCGCGGAACGGGTCTCGCGGCATTACGAGATGGGCGCCGCGGTGATTCGGGCCGTGGATGATGTGACGCTTGAGATTCACGCGGGAGAGTTCGTGGCGCTGCTGGGGAGTTCGGGCTCAGGAAAATCCACACTGCTGAATTTGATGGCGGGGCTGGATCGTCCGACAGGTGGCGCGATTTTCGCGAATGGCAGGAATCTGTCGGGGTTGAACTCGCTCGAGCTGGCGCGTTACCGAAGCCGGACGGTGGGGATGGTTTTTCAATCGTTCAATTTGTTACCACGCATGACGCTGGAAGAAAATGTGGAACTCCCCCTGCGGCTGGCGGAGGTGGACCGCGGTGAGCGCGGTGCGCGGGTGCAGGAAGCGCTTGAGCGCGTGCGGCTGGAAAAACGATTGAGCCACCGGCCGAGTGAATTGTCCGGGGGAGAACAGCAGCGAGCAGCGCTAGCGCGGGCCTTGGTAAACCGGCCAACGCTTTTGTTCGCAGACGAGCCGACGGGCAATCTGGACAGCGCGACCGGCGAATCGATCATGATGCTGCTCAAAGAAATCCAGCAAAAGCTGGGCATGACGATTGTGATGGTGACGCACGAACGGCCGCTGGCTGAGCGATTCGCGGACCGCATCGCCGCACTTGCCGACGGGAAACTCTTGACCGATGGGGTGAAATCATGAAGGCGGGGGACCTCGGCGAACTCGCGCTGCGGAATCTACGCGAGGCCGTGCTGCGAAATTCCCTCACCACGCTGGGCGTCGCGGTGGGAGTGGCTTCGCTCGTGGCCATGCTTTCTCTGGGTGTGGGCTTGCAAGAACTGGCCTCGAAGCGCCTCTCGAATTCCGGACTTTTTGACACGGTCATTGTGATGCCCCGAAGAAACATGCAAACGATGCGGCGGCCCGCGGCGGCTGCCGTGCCGACGAAAGAAGCTCCCGCGCTGGATGACGACGCGCGAAAAACGATGGAGCACCTGCCCAACGTGGTGGAAGTCTATCCACAGATTCGTTTTCCGACCGAGGTGCGCTACAACGGAAGTCCGTACTCGACGATTGTGGCTGGAGTGCCGGACTCGGCGCGCGGCAACGGCGCGTACGATGGAATACAGGGTAGCTTTTTTTCGGGACCGAATGCAGATGAAGCGATTTTGCAGATTGAATTCGCGAAGGATTTGTCCGAGCAGACGGCGACACTGATTGGCAAGGATCTGGTGGTGCGCTACGCGGAGCGGCAGGCGCTGCCGCCCCAGGCTGGAACGAGCGACGGCAGCGGCAACGACATGAGTGGCGCTGGCGGAGGGTTTTCCATTGTTCCGCGAGAGAGAAAATTGCGCATCGTTGGAATTATCGAGACGGAACCGGCGGCGGGATTCGGCGGATTCGGAAGTGGACGACTGTTGATTCCGCTGGAGGTGGCTTCGGCGTTGCGAGCAGCCCAGGTGAATGATCTTCGCGATGCCGTGCGCGCCACGAATGGAAAGGCTGCGTACGCGAGCTTGACCGTGCGCGCAAAGAGCCCTTCTCAAGTGGAACCCATCGAAACGGCGATTAAGACCATGGGGTTCGGGACATTTTCGCTGTTGGATGCGACCAAGAACTTGCGTCTGTTTTTTACAATATTCGATCTGCTGCTGGCGATCTTCGGGAGCCTGGCGTTGGCGGTTGCAACGCTGGGAATTATCAACACGCTCGTGATGGCCATTTTGGAGCGCCGGCGCGAGATTGGAATTTTGAAAGCGCTGGGCGCGGCTGACCGCGACGTGAAGCAACTGTTTTTTGTGGAAGCCGGCGTGATGGGACTGTTCGGCGGTGTCCTCGGCGTAGGGTTTGGCTGGTTTATCGGCAGAGCGCTGACCTGGGGGACAAATATTTATTTGCATCGCCAAAATCTGCCATCGGCGCACGTTTTTTCCGTGCCGTGGTGGCTGGTTTTGGGAGCCGTTGCCTTTGCTGTGATCGTGAGCCTGGCCGCGGGGCTCTATCCGGCGACGCGAGCGGCGCGGCTGAACCCTGTCGAGGCCCTGCGGTATGAATAAAATTGGGCGCGCCAGGTTGTCGGCGCTGCTGATGGGTTTCCTGGGATGCCTGGGCTGCGCCCTAGGCGAGCCCGCGGCTCGGGCTACTGGTCGCGCTGAGTGCGTTTCCCTGCCAAGTAAGATCCTCGATCGGGCTGTTCCGTATTGCGTGCTGTTGCCTCCAAGTTACGACGCGGAGAAAACGCGCCGCTATCCCATCCTCTATTTGCTGCACGGCTTGGGCGACAACGAACAATTCCTCATTCATTCGGGCGGGATGAATCTTGTCGAGGACCTGTGGGAGCAGCACGAACTGGGAGAATTATTGATTGTGACGCCAGCGGGTGGAGCGAGTTTTTATATCAATTCGCGCGACGGGAAGCGGCGTTACGAAGATTTTTTCCTGCAGGAATTCCTGCCGGGGGTCGAGAAGCGGTATCGCGCTCAGGAGGGACGCGGTACGCGCGGCATTGCAGGGATTTCGATGGGCGGATACGGCGCATTGCACATTGCGTTCCGCCATCCGCAGCTTTTCGGCGCCGTGGGCGCCCACAGTGCGGCTTTGCTCGAGCAACTGCCAAACGTTAGCGCGCAAAATTCCGGTCAGATGGGCCGCTTGCGAGTTCTCGGCGATGCATTTGGCTCGCCATTCGATCCCGCGTTCTGGAATCAAAACGATCCTGTAACGATTGCGCGCGCGGCAAACCTTGCTGGTTTAAAGATTTATTTTGACTGCGGCACGGAAGATGACTACGGCTTCGATGGGGGCGCAGAAACTCTGGATAAACTGCTCACCTCGCGGCGTATCTCCCACGAATTCCACTTGTATCCCGGCGGCCACAACTGGAGCTATTTCGCCGAACACTTGCCTGCATTACTTGAGTTTGAGTTTCGCGCGTTCGAATCGGCCGTGGGCCGCGCGAGTGCCTCGAACTAGCCTCTAAAACCCGGAGTCCTGAGCGCATGCCTTCCCACTACTTGATTGACTTCGGGCAGGTGCTGTTGTAAAAAGCCGCCAACGGCCTCCCGGAGTCCTGTGTTTAAAGAAAGGTGACAAAATGAAACGAAGCGTATCAGCCGCTCTTGAGAATGCTTTTCTCTCGAGTGGGCATGAAATCCATGAAGTCCAGCTTTGGGTGCGGTGAAAAATGCAGGCGCTTAAATGGCACAAATTAAAAGAAGGCGTGGAGATCCTGAAGGTCTGGGAGCTGGAAGGTAAGGACGCATATCCCCAATTGGCTTTGGTGCGTGTATCGAATGACGATTATTTCAAATTTTCGAAGGATCCCAAAGGGTTCATGAGCTTTGTCAACACAAACAAGGTTTTTTCAAAGGATGTCGTAGTCTCTGGCCCATGGGTGACGCTATCGGCCATAGACCAGAAGGCTGATCATCTCGGATGGGTTCTCACACTGCTTCACGGCAAGCTCAGCTGGTTGATTGTCTCGGCGCTCCCACAGTTGCTCCAGGAATACGGTGATCGCAAAGCAAAATAGAGGTTCATCGTTGGGAGAAACGGCAGGGGTAGCAATCGAACGCGAACGATTGGGTCACGGTGGACCAAGAAGTTAGAACTTCATACGGTGAAGGAGATCCTCAAATCGCGGATCGGACCGCAAAGCGTCCATCGCAGGATCAACCTTAAGCCGAACTAAATAGGCGTCGTGCTCGGCATACGCTTTTTCCAGCCACGAGAACGCTTTGTCCTTTTCTGATAAAGCAGCGTAAATCGTCGACCACAGATATGCCGGAACATAATGAACTCTTGAGGTTCCATTCAATCCCGCGATAATTCTCTTTGCCTGAGCCTTCTTGCCAGACATGGCGTAGGCGCGCCCCAGGCTGGCTAGTCTCAGGGCATCGTTGCCGGACTGGGTGGCGAGATTGTGAAACTCCGAAATTGCTTCGTCATAGGCCGCCGCTCCTAATTGAGCCGATCCCAAGCAATCTCGAGCCGACATCGATTGTGGATCCCGGTCCAAGACCTCCCGGCATTGCGCCATCGCTCGGTCAAACTGGCGCGCGTAATACAAGGCCCAGCCGACATCAATGCTTGTTACTGTCGAAAGAGGATCCAGATCCTGAGCAGTTCTGATCTCGGCCAGCGCCTGATCGTGGCGGCCCATTTCAGAGAGAAAATCGGAATATACGCGGTGGGCGTCCGCGTAGCTGGGGCCGAGTTCAATTGCGCGTCTATATTCAGTGTCCGCGCCGATCCAGTCCCAATCGCCATAGAATCTGATGGTGGCGAGTGTGGCATGAGCATCGGCCAAATTGTCATCCAATGCCAGGGCCTTTAGCGCGAATTCCTTCGCCTTTGGCATCGCCACGCGAGGAGAAACTTCGTTCGTCAACCAGTAGTAGTCCGCGAGGCCAGAGTAAGCGGGAGCGTATTTGGAATCCAACCCAACCGCTTCCTCAAAGTAAGCCTTAGCTTCTTGGAGGGCATTTTCGGTTCCTCGCTTTAACTGGAACCGGCCCTTGAGATAGGCGTCATGTGCGGAGGAATTTGCTAGCTGTGTTTTCTCGAGCTGCGCCTGCTCCTTAGGCGTCAACGTGACATCGATTTCGTGCACGATAGTGCTGGCAACTTCTCCCTGAAGGACGAGCACATTTTGGAGATCACGCTGATAGCTTTTGGACCAAAGCTGCGAGTCGGTCGGTGCATAGACTAAACGAGCCGTGACTTGGGCGACTCCACCGTAGCGTGACACAGAGCCTTCGACAATGGCATCTACTTTCAGTTGGCGTGCGATATCAGACAGAGGCGTCCCCGGATCCTTAAATCGCATTACTGAGGTGCGGGAAATCACCCGCAAAGCGTGGATTTGCGAAAGGTCGGTAATCAGGGCTTCGGTCATGCCATCCGCAAAATAGTCTTGGGAAGCATCTCCAGAAAGGTTCTTAAATGGCAGCACCGCCAGAGACCGTATCTGAGGCGGGCGGGGGTGTCCCATCACGCGATCGCGCCAGCCGCCGACATTCAGGCCGGTCATCAGCACGGCAAGTGTGAGCAGCCCAGTCACAGCATAGGTGGCGAGCCTCGTGGCTCTCTTCCAGACGGGAGGTGAAGGCGGGACTGGGGTTGGATGCACCGTTGAGGTGGGGCCCAACCGCCGTAAATCGACGAGAAGTTCTTTGGCTGATTGAAACCGTCTTCCGGGGTCTTTATCCAGGCACTTGAGGATGATGCGCTCGAGCTCCGGCGAAATACGGGGATTGAGTGCGCGCGGCGTGACTGGCGGGTGGTGGAGAATGGCATCAATGACTCGCGATGGCAGCTCTTCCGGGAATGCCCTGCGGTCGGTGGCCATTTCGTAAAGGACCGCGCCGATGGTGTAGATGTCTGCACGGGCGTCCACGGACTCGCCCTGGAGTTGTTCCGGCGGCATATAAGGCAGTGTGCCGGCTCCTGCTTGTGTGTCGGTCAGGGTATCGGCCGTCAATTCGTTCACCTGTGGCAAGAGCTTCGCCAGACCGAAGTCCAATACTTTGGCTTGTCCCCGCGCAGTAATGGCGATATTGCGCGGCTTTAGATCGCGGTGAACGATCCCGCGACTGTGGGCCTCTTCCATTGCCGCGGCAATTTGCATCCCCAAGGCGACCACTTCTTTCTCCGGCAGGGCGCCGCTGGCAAGCCGCTCTGCTAGCGTGTTCCCGGGCACGTACTCCATCACGAGGAAATCGATACCATCTTGTGTATCGAACTCGTAGATCGTTTCAATGTTGGGGTGGCTTAGTTTGGCGAGGGCGAGGGCCTCTTTGCGGAATTGCCGGCGAGAGGAGTTACCACTGAGGGTACCTGAGGGGAGTACCTTAAGCGCCACATCACGCTCAAGTTGGACATCATGAGCACGATAGACCACCCCCATTCCTCCGGCGGCGACCTCTTCTATGATGCGGTAGTGGCCCAGAGTTTGGCCTATCATGAGGCGGGACCTGCCTTGGCGGTCATCTTAGGGTGCGTAGGGAGGCAAGTCAACGCGCGAAGCAATTTAGACTCGAATTCTCATGCCGTGGCAAGACGGCAACGATGTCAACAAAGCCAGATGACCTCTACTCGCAGCGCAGGGCCACGATCGGATCAACGCGCATAGCGCGGCGGGCAGGAATATAGGAAGCCGCGAGCGCGACCCCGATTAACAAGAGCGCGACGCCGAGGAAGGTAACCGGATCGTAGGTGCCGATACCAAAGAGAAGACTGGCCAGAAATCGCGTAAGAACAAAAGCACCCGCCAGGCCAAGCCCAACCCCAATGAGGGTCAATTTGAGAGTTTGCCCCAGAATCATTCCGCGCACATTAGTGAGCTGCGCGCCAAGCGCCATGCGGAGCCCAATTTCTTGTGTACGCTGCGTGACCGTATAGCCCATCACCCCGTAGATTCCGATGGCCGCAAGCAGCAGCGCGAGCGCGGCAAAGATTCCGACCAGCACCGCGGAAAAGCGGCGTGGCGAGACGGAGTCAGAGAGCAGCCCATCCATGGTCATCATGTGCGTGATCGGCAGATTGGGATCTACCTTGTGGACGACGTCCGTTATGCCGACGGCAACCGTGACGGGATCAGAAACGGTGCGCACAACGAGATAGGGTGTCCACCCGCCAACGAAATAGGCGTCAAAGGTTGGCCCGGCATCGAGCCCAAACTGGTGCACATTGCCGACGATGCCGATAACTGAAAACCAGCAAGGTTTTGGGTCGAGCGAGCAGAAATTGACGCGCTTGCCGAGCGCATCTCCTTGCGGCCAGTAGCGCCGCGCCATGTTCTCATTGATGACTATGTTCAGGACTTTCCAATCGTCCTCGTTGAAGTAGCGGCCTGCGCGCAATGGAATTGTCAGAGAAGAAAAATAGCTGAGACTTACGGTACGAGTCTGAGCGATCGGGCGCGCGCCAGCGGCAGGAACCGGCTGGCCCTCGATGACAAATCTTGACGCTTGGCGAAACTCGTTGCCAAGGGGCAAATCATCGATTCCCCCTGCTTCTTTGACGCCGGGCAGGGCACGGATTTGCGCGGCAATTTGTTCAAACTGCGAAGACTGCCTCTCGCCCAGCCTTAGCTGTTCCTCCTGGGAGAGCTGGTTGAGTCGCGCAAAAGAAAGTGCCGGCTGCTGGATTTCCATCGTCAGGATGTGCTCGGCGCGGAAGCCGGGGTCGACTTGCAGCAGGTGTTGAAAACTTCTGAGCAGGAGGCCCGCACCGATGAGAGGCACGAGAGCCATGGCGATTTCGGAGATCACTAGCAAGTTGTGGGTTTTGTGATGCCCGGAGGAACTGGCTCCCTTACTTCCCTGTTTCAGCACGCCGGCCAGATTTGTCTTTAGCGTGCGCGCCGCGGGCAGCAATCCGCAAACGAGGCCTGCCGCGAGGCAAACTGCAATTGTGAATGCCAACACCCAGCCGTTCAACCCGGTCCCATTCAAAATGGCGAGATCGGCAGGGACTAACGCCGTCAACGCCCTCAGTCCGGCAATCGCGAAAAACACGCCCAGCACTCCGCCCAGCAGAGAGAGCAAAGTGCTTTCGGTGAGCAATTGACGGATCAATCTCCAGGGGCTGGCTCCTAGGGCGGTGCGCACGGCAACCTCACGTTCACGCGCGGCGTTGCGCACCAGAAGCAAATTCACGATGTTCGCGCAGGCGATCAGGAGGACAAGGCCGACCGCGCCGAACAACACAAGCAAAGTGCTGCGCAAGCTGGCTGCGGAGGGATCCTGGAGTTTTTGCACTTGGACGCCAAAACCCTTATGAGCATCCGGATAGGCGATTGCTTCTTGTTGATTGAGCCGCCCGATTTCGTCGCGTGCCTGCGAGAGGGTAATGCCCGGTTTGAGCCGGGCGATGGCAATGAATGCGTGATGAATATGCTCGGTCAAGTCGTCGTCATATTGGCCGAGGGGCATCCATAAATCGGCCCAGCGCAGAAGCTGGAAACCAGCGGGGAGAATGCCTACAACGGTGTAGCGCTTGTTGTCGAGTGTAACCGTGCGTCCGACAATGGCTGGATCGCCCCCAAACCGGCCCTGCCAGAGACGATGGCCCAGGATCACTACTGGCGCACTACCGGCGTGGTTCTCTTCCGGGACGAAGGAGCGACCGGTCACGACGCGTGCCCCGAGCATGGGGAATAGATCAGAGCTGGCATAGCCAACCAGGACCCGTTGGGGTTCTCCCTCACCGGTCAGATTGAGCCCTCGTGAGATCTCATCATAGGCCCCCATCTCCGAAAAGCTGGTGGCTTGCTGATGCCAGTCAGCGTAATCGCCCGGAGACAATCCGCCTCGGGGGACCTGTGGCGGATAGGTGTTCCAGATCTCCACCAAATTCTCCGGGTGAGGGTATGGCAAGGGTCGGAGAAGTACATTTTCGACCACGCTGAAAATCGCTGTGTTCGCTCCTATCCCAAGCGCCAGAGTAAGCACGGCAACCGCGGTAAAACCTGGAGTCCTTGTCAGGTTCCGGACTCCGTAGCGAATGTCTCTTAGGAAGCTATCGAACATCTTGAGTTCCTCGCAGGCCGGAATGTCCCCAATTAAGATTTTAGATCATAACGGGCCAGTCCTCCCGTTTGACGTGTAATTCCGCCGGAAGGATTCCTCGAATATATCGCGCAAGCCGGAATCTCCTTTTTGACTTCAAAAGCGGCAGCGAGTGTAAGTCTATACATTATGAATGATCCGCCGAGCCAAAAAATAACCCGCAGAAGACAACAAATTTGACGGTGGTATACTTGCGCGGCAGTTTCCGAGGCTTTCGGCCACAGCAGCCATGGAAAGTTACGATCTCATCGTCCTCGGCTCCGGTCCCGCGGGACAACGCGCGGCGATTCAAGCGGTGAAGTTTGGCAAGCGCGCGGCCCTCGTCGAAAAACTGGAAGTGATCGGCGGGACGGCCATCAACACCGGCACAATCCCCAGTAAAACCATTCGCGAAGCGGTTCTGCATCTCTCTGGCTTCCATTACCAGGGCATTTATGGCGTCAACTACCGCGTGAAGGAACAGATCACCATGGCGGACTTGGCGTTCCGCGCGCAGCACGTGATCAAAACCGAGATCGATGTAATTCGCGCACAACTCTCGCGGAATGGCATCGAAGTCTTCACCGGCATGGGAAGTTTCGTCGATCCGCATCATGTAAGAGTAGTTGGTGTGCGCGGGCAAGCAGAATACGAAGCCGCGAACATCATCATCGCTACGGGAACCAAGCCCGCTTCGACGTCGCTTGTTCCCTTCAACAACCGCACGATCATCAACAGCGATCAGATCTTGCAGATGCCGGTGATACCCAAGACGATGATTGTTGTGGGCGGCGGAGTGATCGGCGTCGAATACACCTGCATGTTTGCCACGCTGGGCGTGCGTGTGACGCTGATCGAAAAACGGCCGCGCCTGCTGGAGTTCGCAGACTCGGAAATGGTGGAAGCGCTTTGTTATCACCTGCGCGACCGGCGCGTCACCCTGCGGCTGAACGAAGAAGTAGAAAGCGTCGAAGACACAGCCGAAGCGGGCGTGGTTGCGAACCTGAAAAGCAAAAAGAAAGTTTCCGGCGAAGCGTTGCTCTACGCCATCGGCAGACAAGGAAACGTCGACGAGTTGAATCTCGCGGCAGCAGGTCTCGAAGCTGATGCGCGCGGACGCATCCTCGTGGACGCGGATTACCGCACGAAGCAGCCGCACATTTTTGCGGTGGGAGACGTGATTGGTTTTCCGAGCCTCGGCAGCGTTTCGATGGAGCAAGGCCGCATCGCGGCTGCAAACGCGTTTGGAATGCCCATCAAATCGAATAAGGCGCTCTATCCCTACGGAATCTACACCATTCCAGAAATTTCGTTCATTGGCAAAACGGAAGAGCAGCTTACCGATGAGGGCGTGCCCTACGAAGTGGGGATCGCCTATTTCCGGGAAATACCGCGCGGCCAGATTCGCGGCGACACGACGGGGCGGCTGAAACTCATCTTCGATCCCGATTCGAAGGCGCTGCTGGGCGTGCACATCATCGGCGAAGGAGCCTCGGAGCTGCTCCACATTGGCCAAGCGGTAATGGCGTTGAAGGGGACCATCGAGTATTTCGTCGACAGCGTTTTCAATTATCCGACGCTCGCGGAATGCTACAAGACGGCGGCGTTTAACGGTCTGAACAAATTGGCCAAGACGTAAGCGCTCCAAGCCAGAGGCCCAGAGGACAAAACGCGAGGTCGTCAACGATAGCCAGGCAGCAGACAGGCAGGGAGAACATGCGCAGGACAGCCGGTGTACTGGTGATGGAACATATCGCAGTGGGGCTGGTGGATGGCGACAAGGTCGTCGGTCCGCTTCACAGGTATCCGGAAAAAGAAGATTCGGTGGACGCCTTGCTGGCCATGCCAGCGGACAGAATCGCCGAGTGCATCCGGCAACAGCTCGAGACGTTGGCGAAGGGTGAGAAGATTCACGCCATCGGCTTAGGATTTCCAGGAGTGATTCGGGACGGAGTTGTCGAAGACTCTCCGAACTTGCACCAGGTGAAGGGATTCAATTTGCAAGGAGCTCTGACCGGCGCTCTTCACTTGGATGGTAAAGAAGTTCCCGTACGCGTCTTCAATGACGCCGACGCCATGGCCGCGGGAATCGCTGCAACTCGCGGCAAGTTGCACAAAATAAATCGAGTATGGACCCTCGGAAATGGCATTGGTTTCGGCCGCTATCCATGGAGCGAAGGCGTTTGGGAAGGCGGACACTCGGTGGTCACCCTCGACCCAAAGGAACATTTTTGCGGCTGCGGCGGTCGCGGACACCTGGAAGGTATTTTGGGATACCGCTCGATGAGACTCCGGTTTTTAGATATGGAGCCTGAAGAAGTTTTTGCGAATGCCAAAACGGGCGACACGCGCTGTTCGGAATTTGTGACACTTTGCCACCGCGCACTCGCAGCCGCCACGGCAACGAGCATCCACATGGAAGGCCCGGGCCCGTTCTATATCACGGGACCAAATGCGAAATTTGTCGACGTGGGATTGCTTGAGAGAAACGTCCACGAAATGGTGAAGATGAGCCCCCTGCAGGGCAGCCGGTTTGAAGTGATCCCATCGAACGACGAACTGGGTATAATTGGAGCAGCCGTCAACGCGGAACGCGCGGCTCTTCCCGCCTAAGGAAATTCACCCCGCGCAGAAATGCTCGCGACGCATCAGCCAGAATTCAGAAGAATGTCTATAACGCCTGCTGCAGGTAAGGAGGCAGCGGACTCGTCTGGCCGGCAACCACCTTCCAGCCATTCCCGCCGTTCACATAAATGTGCATGACGCGCATCTGGCTGTTCACGTTCTGCCCTTTCACAATGGCTCGCGCGGACCACAGACAAGTGGCCACAGCCGTGTCCCGAAAAATATGAATCTTGATATCCGAGGCGTTAAAGGCTTCGTACCGAATCGCGCTCGACTGCACTGCGTTGATGAATCCCGTCTTGTTCACAGATTCACCTCGGGAAAGCGTACCCGCAAAATCATCGCTATAGACGCGCCTGAAAAACGTCCCATCGCTCAGCTGAATGGCGTGCGCCGCTTCTCGTTCCAGGTTCACAATCTCCTGCCGTTCCGTTTCTGGATCTGTGGGAGGCACCTGGCAGCGTTTGTAGCATTCCGCTAGATATTCATTCTGGGGGCTCCATGACGGAGAGAGCGCCAGGCAGAACGTGAGCAAAGCTGCGATCTTGTACATGCGGACAAACCTCCTCAGCAGCACCGCGGAATTACAGCGCGGTCATCTTTCTAAGGTATCCCGACGTTGCATGGCCCGGGAGGAAAGATCGCCAAGCGTGTGATGTAATCGTGACGGCGTGTGCAACGCAGTGGTTGAAAGGAGGACCAAGCGCCCGGCGGCCGCAAAGCATCTCACCGAGCGTTCCAGCCTTGTTGGCCATATTCGGACGATTCGGGGGAGTGCGAAGAAAAGTGCGCGTGAGTGGTAATAACGGGGCGCCAGCGAGCGGAGTACTTGGGCCACCGTCGCTCAAATAACTTAGATTCGTTGCATAAATACTTTGCATAGACGATTTCAAGGTATGTGGGTGTACATTCGCCAAATCCCGTGGCACAAAAGTGTACATCCCGGCCAATACACACCTGATTTGGAGTCTAGCTTGTGCTTGTCACCGTATAAGGCCAGAGCTATAAGGAGTCAACTATGCTGATGCGAACAAAAAGGCGGTGGATAATCGTCGTCATCGCGGTGTTGGTTGTGACGGGAACCATGCTTGGGAATGCCGCCGCACAAAAAGCATCTGTTCCGAAGCCGCAAAATAAACTGTTGATTGGTGAGGACGGGATCAAGCAATTGTTGCCCCTTATGGACACCGACAAGAACGGCATGGTCTCCAAGCAGGAGTTCATGAAGTTTATGGAAGCAGAATTCGAAAGATTGGATAAGGGCAAGAAAGGCGAACTTAACGTCAAGGAACTAACGAAATCGACCTTGACGGCAAACCGTTTCACCGGAAAGTAATGCCGAGATCGCGGCATCTGAAGGGCCGCGGGTCAGTTTCAGCAACTGACCCACGACCCATCATTGTTAGAACTTGACGAGGATCGCCATCGTCGCGCGATTTTCTGTCTTGCGCAGATCCGGGAACCACGTGTTCGCTGGGGAACCGTTGCACGACGTAAATCCAGCGAGGCAGACAAACGACCCAGGCGCGCCGTTATTGCCACCCGGCGGCGTCACGCCTCCCGACCCTGAAAAGTACGGCACATTCGCAGCTCGATGGTTAAATTCCCAGCGGAACGTAATGTATTGGCTGGGCATCCAGTCAAAAGTCCCCGAGATGTCCCACGCCTTGTAGGGGTCGCCGGGATTCTCGGTGAAATAGGGCGTTCCCGAACTCGCCGTCGCCCCGTTGATCGGCGGCAAAAGCACCAGGTAGCGCCCCGGATTGTTGATCTGCCCGCCACCAATCGTCAGCGCGTACTTGTCTTGGTCGAACCAGAGGCGATTGTAGAACATGTACCCGAGGAAGCTTTGCTTGGGACCCTTCGCGGAATTGCCGGCGCAACTGACGCCGCCACCGTGTTCGCATCCCATATCTCCCGTAAGGGAAAACGCGGCTTTGCTGATGAACGTTCCAGGATTGTCGTAGTACTTGATCTGGATGCTGTCGTCCGTGTGATAGCGCACGCGGCCTGGCGTGTTCAGCGCATCCTCTCCCAACATATATTGATTACCAAGAACCGATAGCCATCCGTTTGGCCGCCACAAAATCTGCATTCCGATGCCCGGCCGATTGTTGAATCGTCCGTAAGACTGCCAGCCGTTTACGAACCACGGCTCGATCTTCAGGTGTTCCGTCGGAAAAATCTGCACGCGCACGCCGTTGAAGAACCAAGGCGTGTTGGAAGAGACGTAGGACGGCTGATAAGCCCAGTTGTCGAACTGGTAGTAGCTGAAAAGACCGACGTAGGACATGAAGATGCCGGCGTCCACATTCACGCCATGAAGCACATTGAAATGATAGCCGCCGTATGCCTCGGAGAGATAACGATAGGCATCGGCAAGATTCCACTGGCCGCGCGACGGACTGGCGTCATTGCGCGGCGTCGTCTCGGAATACAGGCCGAATTGCGTCATCAAGCGTGCTCGAACGTTGTCGTAGTGAAAATCGCCGCCCACGCCGAGTTGCGTCACCTGCACTTCGTTGGATCGGAAAATCTCGCTCGATCCGCCGATTGTGTCGTCTTTGGGATGTGCGAAGTCGTAGACGTAGTCGACGTCCGCGCGAATTTCCGGCGTGAAGAATTTCGTGTCCATGGGCGACTCCTTGGTCCGTGCGTTGCCGGTCAGCCACGTAAAGTCCGCAAACGCGAACGGCTCGCTCGCTGGCGCTTTCGCCGTGCCGGGCTTGCCCTGTTCGGAGGCTTGCCCGCCGACGGAAGCAATCGCTTTGTCCACAGGGATGACGTTTGTGCCGGCGCCTGCGGTTACCGGTCCTGCGCGTTCCACCGGCGTGACCGTCCCGGCTGACGCAGTAACGTTACCTGCGGAGTTCGGCTGCGAGGCCACGACTTCAGCCGCCGAAGCGGCCGAGGGAGCAGCTGAAGGAGCGCCCTTGGTTTCGAGTTCGGCAACGCGCTTTTCTAGCTGTTCGACGCGGTCAAGAAGCATCCGCTCGCGCTCGGTCAATCCCGGAGTGGCGGCCTCCGCTTTAGCAGGAACGGCTTTTGCCGGCGGTGCGCTTTTGTCCTTATCATCGTCAGCCCGCAAGAGCGCGGGCGTTGCAAGCGTATAAAGCAAGGCAGTCCAAATGGTCAAAATAGGCATTCGTTTCTCTAGGAACGCGCGCATATCTCACTCCAATACTTAATCTGTTGGCAACGGAATTGTTGGTGTCGGATGTCGAGCGTCTTTGAGGGGCACAGAACGCTGACTCGTTGCCTAAATGGTTAGAGTCTCGTTGCCAAAAAAGGATAAATAAATATACATAAGAAAGTCGTAAGAGGGCCGATAGCTTTTTGTAAGGAGGAATTGCAGCTTGGTAAGAGACTTACCGGCGGAGAGGAGCCGATGGATCGCGGTGGGAAATCTCGAGCGCCACTCCGCGCGCCTCCTCATGAATGATGCCATTCGTGGCGAGAATAACGGGGCCGCCCGGTTGGTAGGGTTGCCCGGCGAAGTCGCTGACTTTTCCGCCCGCCTCCTCTATAAGCAAAACGCCGGCGGCGGTGTCCCAGGGCTTGAGCCCGAATTCCCAAAAGCCGTCAAATCGTCCCGCGGCGACGCTCGCGAGATCTAGTGCCGCCGAGCCGTCGCGGCGAACGCCGTGCGAGCGCAAAGTAAAATCCCAGTAGTAATGAATGTTGGGATTCGCGAGGCGTTTGTGGACCGGGAAGCCTGTACACAGAAGACTGGTAGCGAGCGAATCCACTTTCGAAACGAAAATTCTCTTGCCGTTCAACGTGGCGCCTGCGCCGCGGGCAGCGGCGAACAGTTCGTCGTAGAAGGGATTGTAGACGACACCGGCAAGCAAGGCGCCACGTTGAGCTAGCGCAATCGAGACGGAAAAACAAGGATAGCCGTGAGCGAAATTGGTCGTGCCATCGAGCGGGTCCACGTGCCAGCGGAATTCCGAGCCGCCTTCGTGGCCAGTTCCCTCTTCGGCGGCGATGGAATGTTCGGGAAAGTATTTTGTCAGCCGCGCGACAATGGCATGTTCAGAGCGCTTATCTGCTTGTGTCACTAGATCGACATCGCCCTTGTACGCAATTTGGGCGGGCCGGTCGAACTCTTCGCGCAGGATTTTGCCCGCTTCCTGGGCGATTTCCATAGCTGCATCGAGATAGTCTTTGCTCATGAAGAGGATGCGCGGCGGAGCACCGAATCAGAGATCGCAGCGCGCCAACGCGCTCTCCACTTTACCACTAGCACCGAACAAAAGAATTCGATGATGAGATTCCAACAGTTTGCCAATGGCCAAGCATCCATCACGCTGTACGAGGACGATGCTAAGCTGGCATGAAACATAGTTACGGTCCTGGGTGTCTAAACGTGTGAGCTTCGAAGGAGGCCGTCATGCGGTTGTCAGTTCTGACCTTGTTATCGCTTCTCTTTTCCAGCGCCGCCTCCTTCGCCCAAACACCCATCGATATTGAGCCCGTTAAGAAGCTGGAACGCGGAAATAGCCTTGGCACTTGCGGATATACGGCAATCGATGGAGAAAAGCCCTATTTCGCAAAGCTTCCCCAATCTGAGCGCACGACAGGATCGATGTTGGAACCGTATACAATTCACGGAAAGCAGGGCAAATTCGTGAGTTGGTATGGAATTGTTCGAGGGATTTCACGGCCTCAACAAGGACAAGATAAACTCACACTCTTGCTGGAACACAAGTTCTTCGACGGCCTGACCGACTGCCACATCATGATGGTTTCTGAAAGCGGATCAGGCGACTTCCAAGCCAAAATGGAAGGGAATCCCGAATCCATCCCTGCGCTCTCGCTCGTGCGAGTCTACGGCACGGTGGTCGAGGAAAAAGAGAAGATACCTTACATTGCGGTCGAATACATTCGCGTTTGGCCCTGGCTTACATTCACCCTTACGGACCTCGGAGCTGGCGACGAGAGCAATCCGCGATGGGCAAAGTACTGCAAACCCTGCAAGGGCGGCCGAATTTACAATCCGTACCCGGACGAGAAGTACTACCTCCGCGTTCTAGGAGACCCCAAAGAATTTGGCCTTCACCTCGAAGAGGCCAAATAGCTACATCTGGATTGCTTCAAGTCCGTCGCAAACTGCTGTTTTTGCCGCCACTTTCTCCGCATCCGGGTTAAAATGAATTCCCGCCCCCGAATGCGAGGCGACATCATGTTCAAACTAACTAAGCGCCAGTTCACGACCAGTCTGCTCGCTCTGTTTTCACTTGCGCTGGGCGCGGCGTACCTGTCCGCTCAAAGCAGCAAGGTCATGGGGGAAGTTCGTTTTGAAGGCGACACGCAGCTGGATCGGGATTCGGGCGTGTGGATCGACGGCACTTATGTCGGCTATGTCAAGGAACTCAAGGGCGACAAGAAAGTGCTGCTGCTGCCGGGCAAGCACGAGATCGCCATCAAGCAAGCCGGGTACGTCGATTTAACGCAAGAGCTTCTGGTCGAGCCCGGCCAAATGCAGACAATTCAAGTCAAAATGCAGCTGCTTCCCGGCGCGAAATATCCAGATGTCACGTCTGAGCTGAAGGTAACGGTCCAGCCGAAACGCGCAGCTGTCTTTCTTGATGGAAATTATGTTGGCCACGCCAGCGAGCTGGGCGGAAAATTTCATTCGCTACTGGTCAGCCCGGGAAAGCACAAGATCAAGATCGAACTGCCCGGCTACCGAACCTTTGAAACCGATGTCGAAGTATTGGCCGGACAAAAGTCAGAAGTGAAGACAGAACTGGTCAAAGGCAGCATCGAACAAGCCGGCGACGACATCAAGAAGCCTCAGTAGGCTCGCTGATTCCCGAAACTATCACGCACCAATCGCAGGGCTCATCGCGAGGGTTCACTGAGGGCCGGTGAGATACGTCTTGCGCGAGCGCACGTGATAATCCCCGTTCAGCACCTTCACCTCCACATTTCGATACGTATTGGCGGGCCCTCGCGGCGTTGGGTAGTAGGCGAGGCGGTACTGCGTGCGCAACTCACGGTCGATCAGGTCGAAAATCACATCGAGCTCCTGAGGCGTGTCCGGAAAAAACATATCGCCTCCGGTCGTCTCCGTAATCGTTGTGAGCGCATGCTCGCCGGCGGTATTTCTTCCGCTCTCATTTTTCACGGGGCGAATGACGATGGTGTAAAGAAGCGCATCCGAGCGCACCGCCTCTTTACGAGCGGCGTCAAAATCGGCGGTGCTGGTGGTTTCGCCCGCGTCTGTGACCAAAATAATTACCCGCCGCCGCTCTTCCCCGCGGTGCTCTAGCGCCTTCGCCCCGAGGAGCACGGCGTCGTATATCGAAGTGCCCGCGCCCGGGGGAATCTTTCGCACGGCAGCCTGTAGGGTAGGTACATTGTCCGAAAAAGCGGCAAGCTGCGTGACGTTTTCGTCGAACGAAAAAACCGACAGCCGGTCACCGGGGCGCAACACCTGCCGAATGAAATGCGCGGCGGCATCTTTCTCAAAACCAATTTCCTTGTTCGCGCTCAGGCTCGCGTCGATCATGAGTGCAAGGTCGAGCGGTAGCTGCGTCTCTGATTCGAATACTTCGATTTTCTGCGCCACACCTTCTTCAAATACTTGAAAAGCTTCGACGGGCAAATCCGGCGCTGGCCGATTGTGGTCGTCCAGAACACTGGCCAAAATATTCACGAGTTCCACTCTAACTTTGATCTTGCCGCGCTGCGGGTCAGCATCCTCGGGTAGGCTGATCGGCTGCGTAGGCGTGGGCACGATGCCGGGTCCCGGCGCCGTTCCGCCGGTCGAAGCTGTATTGGCCGGCGGCTTGGGCTTCTGAGCCCACGGCGGACGGTCCGGCTTGTCTTGGGAGAAAACCACCGCCGCCGCAAAAAGTGCGACAAGAAAAGCGATGGCAGCGGCGAGGGCGCGAGGAGGTGTCAAGATCATGGATTCACGAGGTCATTGATTTACTAGGATGCAGGTTTCGCCGCTCGTGTTTCCAAGGGAGCGGGAGGCATCTCGCCGTCGGCCCAGACGGCCCCGTCCTCGAAGTATTCCTTTTTCCAGATCGGAACAGTCCGCTTTAGCGTGTCGATAGCGAACCGGCACGCATCAAAAGCCGCCGGCCGGTGCGCGGAGCTGACCGCAATGAACACGCTCGTCTCGCCAATCTCGAGCCGTCCAAGACGATGGGCAATGGCAACGAGGTGGATGGGGAACTTCTCGTGGATTTGTGCAGCGATTTCGCGGATTTTACCGAGCGCCATGGATTCGTAAGCTTCGTAGTCCAGATAAAGCGTGCGCCGGCCGTGCGAGTGATTGCGCACGCACCCATCGAATGTAACGACCGCGCCGTCTTCAGCAGCGCGAACGTGCTGGATCAGAGCGGCCTGATCGATGGGGTCGCGCACGAGAGCAAGAAGGTCGGGTTGGGTCGGTTTGGTCATGGAAAACCGCACTAGCCGCCGCTTACGGGCGGGAGAAAGGCAACTTCATCCCCGGAATGGAGCGGCGTGCTCCACGCGGCAAACTCCTGATTGCGCGATGCGACCAGCGACGTGCGGAAATGCGCGAGTTCGGGATGACTTACGCCATAGTGGGAGAAAAGCGCTTCGATAGGCGCGCCGTCGGGCAACTCGACGGAGTCCTCTGCACGCCCGACTATTTCTTTGAGACGCCCGAAGAAAAGGACTTTTACTCGCGCGGTTTGTGACGAGAGGCTCACAAGAGAATTGTAACCCGCCGAAGAGTGCCGGGCCATAGCCTGCGCGGTTAGCGCCAACAGTAAGACAGCCTTCGAGAAGTTCGAAAGTTTCGACCGAACAATCTGCTTCTAACTTTTCTATTGCTTGACCCGGCAGCAAAGGATGCGTAGCGTTTTGAGCTAGCAAACTTGACCGCTTCTTAAGAAGAATCGAGCAGAATCGCCATGAAAATTCTCGTGACGGGATCGAGCGGCCTGGTCGGGAGTGCGCTTGTACCCGCTCTGGTAAAAGGTGGACACACCGTTTGCCGTCTGGTGCGGCCGGGAACCGTTGCAAAAAACGAATCGAGCGATGGATTTCAGGTGGCCTGGAATCCCTCCACGGGCGCACTAGGCGGCGCGGCGGTTGGTGCGGACGCCGTCGTCAATCTAGCCGGAGCGTCGATCGCCGATGGCCGCTGGAGCGCCGATCGAAAAGAAGTGTTAAGGTCAAGCCGGATCGATACAACGCGCGCACTCGTCACTGCACTCGCGAAGATGAACGCGCGGCCGAGCGTGCTCATCTCCGCATCTGCAACAGGCTTCTACGGCAATCGCGGCGATGAACTACTCACGGAAGACAGCCTGCCGGGCAATGAGTTCCTGTCCAATCTCGCTAAGGATTGGGAAGCAGAAGCGTTGAAGGCTGAAGCAATCGGCGTTCGCGTAGTTCTAGCGCGATTCGGAGTTATTCTCGCGCGCGATGGTGGCGCGTTACCCAAAATAGTGCTTCCCTTACGATTTTTCGCAGGCGGAAAAATCGGCTCGGGCAAACAATGGATGTCGTGGATTTCGCTTGAAGATGTAGTGGAGATACTGCGTTTTGCACTGGAACACGCGGAGGTCCGAGGCCCAATTAACGTTATCTCCCCGCAGCCGGTCCAGAACGCCGAGTTCACGAAAACTCTAGCGAGCGCCATGCACCGCCCCGCTCTCTTCCCTGCTCCGGCCTTTGCGTTGCGGATCGTCCTCGGCGAAATGGCCGACGCGCTCCTCCTATCTAGCCAGCGCGTCCTGCCAAAGAAGTTGGAAAGTCTTGGCTACCGTTTCCTGCACTCAGACTTGAAGGGTGCCCTCACCTCACTCCTCGGCGCTGCCGGCTAGTCGTTGGTTCCTCAGCTGCCCTTACTTGATCACGTTCACTGTCACGTCTATCTTCAAAAGATGTCCGGACACCGGATCTGTCGCCACCGTAGATTGGATGGTCTGGCCATCGCGGACGAGCAGATTCACCTGTGTACGAAATTCTTGTAGGACCGGGTCGTTGGCGGAAACTTCGCTTCCTCCAAGGGGAGCCGGCTTTTGGTTGGCGCCCGCTAGGTAAATCGAACTCTTCTCCAAGCTCAGCCTTAAAAGGAAACGGCCGTCATCCGTCTTTTCTGCGCGGCCGTCGAGATTGGTGGTCAAGGGATATTGGCCCACATGCTTTGCACCTCCATCGCTGGATGTAGCGACGGGAACGTGAAAAGTCATGCGCACGGCCGCCGGTGCTCCTCGGTCGTCCGCATTCACAAGTAAAGTGTAAGGCAAGCTGCCGACTTTCTTGTCACCGTCGTATTCGTTGAAGACAACTTGAACGCGTAAGGGCGTAATTGCTTTCTGAGTCTCGGGAACTTTGCTGGTCTCGGAGCTTTTCTCTTTGTCTTGCGCCAGCAGCCGCGAAGTTCCAAACACCATGCATACAAGCAATCCTGCCAAAGCTGCTCTCTTCATCGAACGCTCCTTTTTGCAAATCTCTAATAGTTCAACGGCTTGTCTTCTGTTTCTCAGGCGCGGATTCCTCGCCCATGATCGCCAGTGACTTTATCTCAATGGGCGAAATGGTAAGGGGCCAAAGCTGAAGGTCTTGCGAAGGTTGCTCGGGATGCTCAGCAACCAACATATCCGCTTTTGAAGCACGGTTTCTCAGTCCAGCAAGCAACGCATCCACGGCCCGCTTCTGCCCGGCGGGAATTAAAACGGAAACTCGCTCCACCTGATTACCTCTTGTAACGAGGCGGCGATTGCCCGGCTCTCTTTTCGCAGCTTGAGTTCTAGATGGAACGACAGCCGCTGCCAGCGCATCCGGAATCGTTTTCGGCGCAGGATTACGCGCAGCAATGTTCATCTGCAGGTTTGGCTCTGCCCCCTCGCGTCGGTGCCCGCGAACGAAAATGAACGCCACTATAAGCGCAGAAGCTGCGGCAAAGGCAACACTGGCCGGAATCCAAGAGTGGCGGGGAACAGATTGCTCGTTCAGCCTGGCTCGCACTCGCGGAAAAAGCGAAACCGGCACTTCGGCGTTGGCGGCGGCGCGCACGGCCTTATTAATGGCTGCGAAGAGTTGGGTCTCCTCGGCAAAGGCGACACGGCAAGACGCACAAGCATCCAGGTGCGAACGAATTTCGAAGGAAGGTTGGACAGCCGCAGCGACCGCATCGGTTAGGGCGGTTCGATAGTCCTCGCAAGTTTTCATTTTCGATGGCATCGCAATTTCTCCGCTAACTGCTTTCTCGCAAAAAACAATCTCGATTTCACGGTTCCCACCGGCAGGCCAAGCATCCCCGCCACTTCTTCGAGCGAGTGCCCCTGCATCGCCGCAAGCAAAAGCACCAGCCGCTGTTTCTCCGGAAGCTCATCCATAGCGCGATCGAGATGCGTCTGGAATTCGCCAGTAGCGGCCAAGTCTTCCGTCGAAGGTCGCGGCGCCGTTTGCGACCAAAGTGTTTCGCGAACTTCGCGGCGCTTCGAGGAGCGTGCGCGGTCGATCGCAAGACGAAACGCGATGCGCACCAACCAGGCACGAAACCGCCCGCGATCGCGCAAGCGCTCGAACCGCCGGTACGCCCGTAGGAGCGCTTCCTGCGCCACGTCTTCCGCATCCGCGCTGTTGCGCAGGACGCCGCGCGCAACGCGATACGCCAGCGGCCCGCATTCCGCGAGCCGCTCCTCGAACTCGCGCCGCAAAGCAGCCTGGGCAGCTTCCTGAGCGAATACTTTCTCAGCGGCACGGCCTGACTGGACCAGAACTAGCTCCTGCATTGGGTCTTTTATGCGAGCCGAAGGCACTCGCCCTCCCCGTACACCTGCCAGACGCCGCGGCAAGTCATTTGGTTCACTGAATCTACGCCCTTCTTTCCCTTTTGTATTTAACCTATCGGTTGAATACAAAGATGCCAGCAAAGCAGGGTTTGGCTGTACGTGCAGCGCTTCCCGTTTTGGAATAGCCGTACGGTGCGGCAATTTCAATTGGGGAAGTGCGGTCGGACACTTGGGGCAGGTACACATTCTTCACCGGCGCGCCGAAAGACAGGATAGTCGCCTGGTCGTACTTTAAATATATTATTTTCATAGAGTTATAGAAATGCCAAGGTGAATGGTGGAAGCTCTTCAGGTTTACGATAATCGCTCCTTTTCGCTGGCCCTTCGCCTGCATTCCGCCCTGCGTGCGGCCTCTCACGCAACACACTGTGACAGTGAAAAGGATGGACGCTCCAGAAAACCGCCGGCGAGGCACGTTCGCCGTCCTGCCGTTCCTTCTCGTCTTCACGATGGAAGGACTGCAGGGCTGCGGCGGAGGAAACGCTGGAACGCAGCCACCACCTCCCCCTCCTCCATCCATAAGCGTTGCAGTGGCCCCGATGAGCGGCTCGGTCTTACTGGGAAACTCGCAGACATTTGTCGCGACGGTCACAAACACGACAGACTCCAACGTGACCTGGAGCGTGAATGGCGTTCCAGGCGGAACAGTATCCAACGGAACTATCACAACCAGCGGGGTTTACACGGCGCTAGGTGACATGCCCTCGCCTGCGATCGTCCAAGTTACGGCCACGAGCCAGGCAGACACGACGAAATCGGCGACGGCACAGCTCAGCATTACAAGCGACATCGGAATCAGCCTTGCGCCTCCAAATGCCAGTGTCGAAGTCGGAGCCACCCAGGCGTTTCACGCAGTGATCACCAGTACCGGTCATCCGGATACTTCGGTCCGCTGGAGCCTCGACGGCGCATCGTGCCCCGCTGCGTGCGGCAGCGTGGATCTGAGCGGCACCTACACGGCCCCGGGGATTCTTCCGTCTACCGCAACCGCGACACTTACGGCGCAGAGTGTCGCCGATCCTTCGAAGCGAATATCGGCGGCTATCAACATCACCAGCAATTTCACCCTGCAGGTTACTGCTCCGCAAAGCGTGCCTGCCGGAGGCACGGCAACGATACTCGCTACCATGACACCCGTCGCGGGCTCGAATCCCAGCACGGTCCTCACCTGGTCGCTCTCTGGGCCAGGCTGTAGCTCCGCAACCTGCGGAACGCTTACGGTAGTGACCACGCAAGGTTCCGGAGGAACGGTCACTGAAGACACTGCCACTTACACGGCTCCAAGCACGCCGCCGAATCCTGCCAGCGTCACGGTCACCGTAACGCCGCAAGCCGATCCCACAAAAAAAGCGCAAGCCACGATGGCCGTCCTGACTGGCGTAAACGTCAGCCTCTCTCCAGCCACGGCTACGCTAGCCGCGGATCACCGCGTAACGCTGACCGCGCAAGTCTTTGGCACGACGAACATGGGAGTGAGTTGGAGTGTCAGCGGCGTTTCCGGCGGAAATATCTCTCTCGGACAAATTTGCGTTGTGGGCTCAAACCCATGCCAAGGCGTCACGAGCGGAAATTCGCTGCAAGTGGATTATGTCACCCCAGGAGCGATTCCCCAGCCGAATCCCGTGAGCGTAGCAGCAACGGCCGCCGCGGACACCACGAAAAGCGCGACTGCACAAATCACGGTGATCAATCACGTGCTGGTTTCCGTGCAGCCGCAAAGAATCACTCTCGCGCCCTTGGCGGTGCAAGGTTTTGCAGCGGCCGTCCTCGGAACAAACAACCAGAGCGTGGTTTGGCAAATTCAAGGCACGGCGTGTGCAAGCGCGGGCGTCTGCGGCGCGATCGACGCGATCGGCAACTACACCGCGCCAAGTTCGGCGCCGTCACCGGACACCCTGCAAGTGGTGGCCATCAGTTCGGACGACACGACGCAGTCCGGCGCGGCCAACGTGATGATCTCCACGGGAGCCAACATTCTTACCTTACATCCGGCGAGCGTGTATGCAGGCGCCGCCGACGGCTTCACGGTGCTCGTGGAAGGAAGCGGCTTTACGGCGTCGAGTCCAGGGCCAGGCTCAACTTTGTTGATCGCGGGAACCGCGCGAACGACAACCTGTCTGACGGCGACCGCGTGTTCCGCGCCACTCACGGCTGCCGACGTCTCGCCGGTGGGAAATGTTTCGGTGCAGATCCAGAATCCAAACGGGACAAAATCCAACGGCGTGTCTCTCGTGGTTGCCGCCCCGAACAAATCAGACGACGTGATCGCGCTCAGCAGCGCTTCTCCAACGGCAACTGGCAAGGACATTGTCGTGGTCGACCCAACAACCGCAGGCGTCAGCGCCCAGGGCAACCACGTGGACCTCAATGTTGCCGCGCTCGGAATATTTTCCGTAGTGAACAATTCCTGTTCGCTCTCCGGCAATCCAGTGTCGCTGCAACGGCCTGCCAGCGGCAGCTCCACATTCGAGCTCTGCGTGTTCTCCGAAAGCGGACTGGACACCAGCATGACTTACACGGTCACGGGGCCCAGCGACATCACTGTCATCACGAAACAGCCCGCCGGTCTTGGGATTATCCACGTAACTCTGCAAATTCCGGCGAGCGCTTCGCCAGGCGCGCGCACGCTTTTCATTCAAAACACAAATCTGGACAAGACCGCTGCCAGCGGAGCTTTGGTAGTCCAATGAAAACCGCGAGGTAAAGGAAAATGAACTACATACAACGCCGCCGATTTTTATGGATTCTTTTTCTAGGAGGACTCGCGCTACTCGCCGTGGCGGCGAGTGCCACGACACTGTCGCGGCTGAAGCTGGAAGATCTTGCGCAGGAATCCACGGCCGTCGCGCGCATGCGCTGCCTGGGCGCAACCAGCCTGTGGGAGCAGGGGGAGATTTGGACGGAAACGAGATTTGAAGTTCTGGAACGCGAAAAAGGCGCCCTGTCCGGGATTGTGACCGTTCGTCTGCTCGGAGGAAATGTGGGACATCTTCATTCGCATGTGGACGAAGTTCCGGTCTTTCGAACAGGCGAAGAAGTCTATCTCTTCTTGTGGGCACGTGAAGGAGGGCCGTATCAAGTGCTGGGATGGTCGCAAGGGACTTTTCGAATCGCGCGCAATGCGCAGTCCGGTCTGGAATTGGTCACACAGGATTCGGCATCGGCGGCGATTTTCGATCCGCAGGCTCGAGCCTTCCGGCGCGGCGGGATTCGCAATCTGTCGGTGGCCATTTTCAAGGAAAAATTGCACAAAGCGTTGAGGCAGGAAAACCAATGACCCGCACGAGGCGAACCATGATCAGGGGAAGAACCCAGACAACCATTCACAACATTTTCGCGTTGCTTCTCGCAGCAATTTATGGCGTCTGCGGCATTCCCGGAGCAAGCGGATATGCGTTCGACCAAATCGTTCCGGATGTACGCCAGTCGCCTAGCGTCTCCGGCGGCTCGGCATGCCCCGTGGCTTCGCACCATCTGATTTCGCAGGGCGCAATAGCGGAACAATGGAGCACGGCGTTGGGAACTAATCCAGTGACCATCCTCACGCAAGACCAGACGCCCGCCGGACGTCTGAATGAGATCGAACAGGTGATTACACAATCGATGGCTGTCTGGACGGGAGTAAGCGGCACGACTCTTGTGCCGGGAACCTTTGCTCCCGTAACGCGCACCGCCACGCAAAACGCCTGCGGCTCCGACGGAGTGAACTCGATTTGCTTCGATCAAGCTGACGGGGCCTTCACACCCGGGATTCTGGCGTTCACGCGCGTCATTACTGCCGATATCATCGGCGTGCAAGTGGGAACGGGCCCGCCCGCCACGCAAGTCGGACAGATCCTCGACGCTGACATCTACTTTGCTCACAGCGGTTCCATGATCACGTTTGCCACGCCTGCGGCGCTTGCAACATCGCCGACGGCTTACGATTTCGCTTCTCTCATGATTCACGAGCTAGGGCACACTCTGGGCTTTAGCCATTCCGCGGTGTTGGCCGCCATGATGTACCCATTTGCGCCCGCGCCGGGAACGTTCTCCGGAACCCGCCCGACCGCCCAAAAACCGGACGCTCCGTTAGGGGACGACGACCGCACCGGGCTGCGCGTTTTGTACCCAGATCCGACGGACACGCTCAATGTAGGTTCGCTTACTGGGCGCATAATCCCAGCCAATCCGCTCTCCTTGCCATTGTCGCCGCCCGGAGTGACAGGAATTTTCGGAGCGCATGTGGTGGCAGTGGATGCGGCAAGCGGTGCTGTGATCGGAGCGACACTCGGAGGTTGGAGCTGTGCTCCGCCAGGACCTGCACAATTCGATGGAACCTACGAAATCAGTCATCTTCCGGTTGGACACAATTATCAGCTTTATGCGGAGCCGCTCGACAATACCGTCTACCCTTCTCTGGTCACTCCCGCCACGGCGTCCCTCTGCCGCAATCCAACAACGGACGCGGGCTGGCCTCCCCTGCAAGCCTGCGTGGTCCCCACGGTAAACACTAGCTTTACGACGCGGACACGCCCGGGATCATGAGTAGTTCCCGAAACAAGAAAACAATAGTTAGAGGCAGTTTCCCGTAACGAGACTATTCGGCCACTTACCGATTGACCGCTGACAACCCAAGGGCCCTGCGAGACTGCTCTCTAGGCTGCCTCGGAACTAATGAAGCTTCGCGTACTCGGCTTTGGCCGTGACGAGTACGGGAATGTCAGGGTCGGCGTCTTTCCAGATATTCAGGAACTTTTCGTAGTATTCCTTAGCTTTCGCGGTGTCGCCCAGATCCCTATAGATCTTGCCCAGCTCATAATGCGCTAGAATCCAGTATTCTTGCCTTTCTGTCCCCAGCGAATGCGCGGTGATGATCTCCTCATACTTGAGAGCTGAGTCTCGTGGCTTCCCAAGAGTCCGGTAGGCGAAGGCCAGCGACTCTAAGCTGAGGTCGCCAGGTATCACCCGCTGTGCTAGCTCAAACGACTCCATTGCTTCAGAACCTTTCATGTTGGCCAGAGCAATCTCTCCCTTGACGATGTAAATGGCTGTCTGGTCGGTCCGCGTGCTGTTGTTGATACCTGAAATAGCCGTGGGGTTCTGCGCCTGCGCCATCATGTCCTTTAGAAGGTTCGTCGCTTCACCGGTCTTCCCACTCCGAGCGTAAGTCTTCGCCAGGTACATGCTCCAAATTGGGCCAAAATGCGCCCGAGAAAGAATTCGATTGGCGGCTGCGAGTTCCGATGCAAAGTCAGCGGTTCGGCCTTTGATCCGGTAGGCCGACGCAAGAAACATGTGATCTCGATACTCGCTCTCCAACGAATGTATGGCTTTGTTGAGCAGGATGGCTTCCTTGAGATTCACAAAAGCCTCGGAATACTTACCCTCGTACATGTCCAGCAGGGCTAGCGAGCGGTATCCGCGCGCCTTATCCCGGTCCTGATCTTCGGAGATCATTTTCTGGAAGGTTTCGGCCGCTTTCGCGAGGTTTCCCATCTTCACCAGCGTGAAGCCATACTCGTTATTGACAAAAATTCCAACTAAGTCGGATGGACGCATCTGGAAGTCTCTCTCGTAATACTCGACGGCCTTCCCTGTCTGCCCCATTTTTCCGTAGCAAGTCGCCAAATCGACAATGGCGTCCGAACTCGTGGGATCAAGTTCCAACACTTTTTGGAAGGCCTCGACGGCTTTTTCATTCTGATTTAGCGCGGCCATGTACGTCCAACCAAGCCGAAACCATGCAAAGTTGTCATCCGGGTATTGCGCGAGGTAGGTTTGGTAATCGGTGACTGCCTGGTCTCGATTGCCCCGCGAGTCTTCCGCCACCGCGCGGATCCAAAGCTTTTCCCTCAAAGTGAGCCGGTCCAGTTCGCTCAGGGCTTTGGTGAAGTGTTCCTCACCTTGGGCCTTGTCGCCACTGAGGTAGTAGTAGAGCCCCAGGTCCGCGTGAGCCATGGCGAAATCCGGATCAATCGCCACCGCTTGCTTGATCAGGTCAATGCCCGCTTGATTGTTGGTGAATCGAAGCCTCCTGCCATCCGCATAGGTCTTCAACGCCTCGAGCGATGCTGTCGTAGCCCTAGGTAACGGCAGGCTTTGTTGTGAGATGCTGGGAAGGGATTCGCCAAGCTTCTGCCTGACGGTCTTCGCCAGGGAGTCCAGAGCAGGAAGCACCTCGGCTTTCCCTGTGGCTTTGGTGGCCTCGGTCATGACGGTCGCTCGGCTGCTGGGCTCCACGAGCCTGGCGGTAAGGGAATACACGCCTCCTATCTCAGCGATACTGCATACCAGAACTCCCTTGACGCCTTCGCGAACGGCCAGCTCACTCGCCAGGGCTTCATCCAACTTGGTCCCGCTGGCCTTGCGCATGCGCCCGAGGGCTTCCTGCACCCGCCCCGGAGGAAAAACATTGACATACTGCGACTGCTGAATACCGACGGTCAGCGCGGTCTGCAGCGACCGGTCGAACACCTGATCTCCGGTCAAATTCTCAAAGTCGGCAATCACGATCCAATCGCGCTTCTGGAAAGCCAGTGCCGTTTTCGGCGAACGGAAATAATTGCCAACAAACCAGTAACTGGCACCTGTGAGTCCAATAATAATCACCACGATCACGCCGGCTAACCAAAGCGGTCGGAACATCCGAAGGATCGCTACGAGGACAGACGCCTGCGGCGGTTGCTCCTGCAGGAGTTCCTTCAGGTTGGTATGCACTTCGCGAATGGATTGGAAACGCTGCTTGCGATCCTTGGCGAGCATTCTCTTGATCGTATGAAGCAACAAATCCGGAAGGCTCTCGCCAGCTTGGGTGATCGGTGGGGGCTCTTCGTCTACGATGGCGCAAGCCGTCCTGAGAGGCGAATCCCTTAGGAAAGGATGGATACCCGCAATCATCTGATACAAGATCAAGCCGAAGGCGAAGATATCTGAACGCGCGTCCGCAGGCTCACCATTCAATTGCTCGGGCGACATGAATAGCAGCGTCCCCGCGGTGCTGCCGGCTTCCGTTAGAGTCGTGGCTGCAGTTTTTCCCGTCTCGATGGAACCGGCAGGGAGCTGCTTGGCCAGGCCGAAATCCAACACTTTGGCATGGCCGTCCGGTGTGAGCATGATGTTCGACGGTTTCAGATCACGGTGGATGATACCCCTCGTATGCGCGGTGGTGAGCGCCTCTGCAATTTCCGCGGCGATCCGCAATGTCTCTTTGAGCGGCGGTGCTCCTTGCATGAGTTTATCGTTAAGCGTTGTACCTTCGACGTACTCCATGGCGATGAATGGCCGGCCATCCACGTCGCCTGTCTCGTAGACTTTGCAGATAAAAGGATGATCTAGTGCTGCCGCGGATCGCGCCTCGGCCAGCAATCGCTTACGAGCGGTTTCGCCCCCTTGCGCTTCGGGAAGGATGAACTTCAAAGCAACGGTTCGGTCCAGCGCCGTATCCTGGGCGAGATACACTTCCCCCATGCCTCCCGCGCCCAGCTTTTTTAGAATTTGGTAGTGGGAGACTGTCTGGCCGACTAGAGATGACGCGTCGGACATTTGGCGGTCATCTTAGATTGTGCCAATGGGCAAGTCAACGAAAGCAGTGTGCTTATGGACCAGTATGGGTGAAGTAAGAACAATTCAGAGAGGCAACAATCGCGAGATGTTCTCAGTTCCTTGTTAATGCGGTTTCAGGTTACTAGACAACTCCCAAACAAACCGCGTCTTTGAATTTCTGTTCTACGGAAGAGCCGATTCAAAAAAGCAACCGGCCCCGTGGGGTTGCCGGGGCCGGTCGAGGGTGCAGCGCTTCGCTGCGTTCTACTGACTAGGCAGGAGAAGCTGTGTAAAGCCTGTCGTATTCACGTCGCGGAAGAGTGGCGTGCGCGGCGGCAACAGCGATGGAGTCAGAAACTCCGTATCAAAGTTGTAGCCGCGGGTTGGCGGCGAGTAGACCGTCGTGCAGCACTTGAAGGTGCCGATTGCCTGACGGTTGTAATACATGCTGATGATCGAACCGCGATAGTTCAGGGTCTGGCCACCCCAGTTTTCGATGTAGCGGAGGAAGTTGTGAACACCACCATCGGTGCCGAAGTCGTTCGGATTCGTGTACCCGGTCGGCTGGGGGAAAGAAACTCCTTTGCCAGCCATGATCGCGGCCCGGTAATAGGTTGTAATAGCGTTTCGCACATTTCCGCCGGTGGACGGAGCCGTAAACACATAGGGGAAGGCGAAGGTGTTCACGTCGTTGAAGTTGTTAGACAAGAGCGTGATCGCGTCTGAGTTTATAGAGACGGCCACGTTCGGGTCGTTGAAGCCCCCACCAGCGGAGTTAGCATTAAAGTCGCCGAAGAGGTAAGCCGGATTCTCCGTGGCAATCGCCAAGCCGCAAGGCACGGTGCCGGGACAGGTGCCGAGCGCGGTCAAGAGATTGCCGTCTACGATCTTCACAGCCCGGCGGAAGAACGGATTGGGGTTCTCACGCGCCTCCATGCTGTGGATGACATAAGACATCGGCCAAATGCTCGAAGGCGAGGACACCGCGCAGTTTGGATTTGGCGCGATGGCATTGCTCGCTGCGGTGCTGCCGTATAGGTTGCCGGGGGCAGCCAAGCTATACGTCCCGTATTGGCCGGGGCCGAGGGCTGTGTATGCCGTGCCCGCTGCCATGATGTAAGTTGGGTTCTGACCATAGGTGTAGAAACCTGTGGCGCCCAGGACATCGAGATCTTCGCCGGTATCCTGCGTGTTATTGGGGCAGCCGGCTGCGCTCGCGGGGTTTATGAAATCACTCCATCCGTACTCGCCTGTTTCATGGGTGGTAGGGGAGAGTGGCGGCCAAGTGTTCGTCAGTGCCGCGCCTGTGTAGTTGCCTCGGCGGTCGGAAATGTAGGCGGTGTAGTCGTTAGGCGCGTTGACGTTGTCGAAGGAGAGATGGCCACTTCCCACGAGGGCGCCTCCGAGGTACCGCGCCAAATTCTTGGCATCAAGTTCGACGTACTGCATGACGCCGCTGAGGGTGACCATCTGTGAGTAGTTAATACCACCTAAACTCCCGGTGGGGCTGACATCGCGCAGAGTGCCCTCGCGAGTATCAAAGAGAGCGTTCGGCCAGTAGTCAGCCGGGTTGGTTGGATACACCTGGCTAGCTGGCAGAGCATTGTTGGTCACGCCGCAACGAGTGTTCGCGTTGGTATTGGCCCAATTCGAGGGGTTATCACGAACGCGCTCGAGACGGATGATCGCGTTGGGGTGAACGTCCTGGCAAGTGGAAACGGCCAGCTGGCTCGTCGGCAAACCGAGGAGTGGCTCGGCGGTCCCATACTGTGCGGCTGACAGACCACCCTGGGGGAACAGATTCTTGCCCGCATAGCCAAAGCTCAGGACTTCCAGAGTGACGTCTTTCCAGGTGCCGCAAGGATTGCCATAAGCAGTCTGCACTTCGATCTTAATAAAGCCCTTAATGATGGGCAGGCCCGAAGCTGTCGCGTATTGAGCTACGTTAGGTGTGGGAAGCCAGTAGCCGTTCGTGGGGTTGTAAGCCGTTGCACCCTTCACTGCACCGGAAGCCGCCAAGGGCACCGGCGGGGTATTCAGGCCCGCAGTGTTATTGGTGTTCATCAGGGTCTTCAGGGTAGCCGCTGTGCCAGTCCAACTAGCGACTGGCATAGCAAGCGTGGACAGGTCAAACGGCACGGTGGACGTGTCAATGCAAGGAAGATTCGTGATGTCCGCCGAGTTGTCCGAGAGAAGAACTTTGAAACTGGACTGCGCGTAATAGCGAAGGTTGGTGACGGCCGCGTTTTCAACGGCGGTTGCCAAGGGACGGCGGATCAAATCCACTGGCTGAGTCGTGCCATTTCCAAGCAGCACGATACCGAGATTCAGAGCTGTTGCACCAGTGGCGCCGTTGCGCAAATTACCTGCGTAGTTCGTCGCGCCAAGTGAGATATTCGTCCAAATGGGATTGACGCCAGAGCCGAGCGTACCCACGAGGCTGCCTTCCGTATACGCAAGCGCGCGATAGGAAGCTGTGCCCGGCGAAGTGGTGATGTCCACTGTGCCGCCATAGGATCCGGTCGTTGTGGGGAAACCGTTCGAGAGGTTGGTGCGGATGACGTTCTTAACAGCGGTCACTCGGTCGGCCAGCGTGAGCGTACCGCCTGCAGCCAAAAACAAGTTGCCATTGGTGTGAGTACGGCCACCAAAATTGAAGTCAGGGCCTGGGAAGAAGCTCAGATCCGTGTCCGAAAAAATGCCAAATTGAAACATAGGAATACCGACGGTTTGCGTCGTGCGCTGCAGTTTCACTTCGTTGTTACTGAGCGTGCGCGCGGTCACCAATAGGGTGTATTGCGTGGCCAAGGCGGTCATGCCCTGATAGGCGCCGGATTGTACAGCGGTAACCGTAGCCGCGGGATTCCCGTTGGCATCGGTGCTGTAGTTGATCTGGTAACCCGAAGCCCCGTTGTACTGTAAATATTGAATCCCAGGAATAGTTGGTGGCGCGGCGGCAATGGCACTGATCTGGGCCGCCGACGGTGAATAGTTGGTATCAAAGAGCGTGCCCAAGTCTGCGGTAATCTTCTCCATGCCGGCTTCCGAAGCGTAGAAGGCGCGGCTGTAGTCGTTGTTGATGCCGCTGAGCTTTTGTCCGGACGTAATGAGCAGCATGAAGCCGACCAGCAAGCTGGACATGAGCAGCATGAGCAGTAAGGTCGTGAGAAGGGCGATGCCCGAATCGCGTCGTATCAGCTTTTTTGCGGCGTTCATTGTAGGACTCCTCATTAGTGATACCGGTTTACGTAGGCCATGCTGCGAAGGCTGACCTGCGTCATGAAATTGCTACGAAGATAGGTGTGATTCTGTCCCCAAGGGTTGGTCGAACGCGCACCGAGGATGATATCGACCGAGCGAATCTGGCTTTCCGATTCGCCTGTGGGAATAGTGGTCTGGCCGGATGGATTGGTGACACCATCGACGAAGTTGTATTTGAACTGGAGATTCTCGATCGTTTCGCCGACAGGCTGGCCTGGATTCCAATTGATGCGGCGAATCAGGCGAACGTGAAGCGGGTCGGTCACATTGTCGAGATAATAGGTGATCATCCAGATGCGGGTAGCCGTCGTCGGCGGAAAGCTGCCATTGGGAACATTCACGCCACCCACGACGTTTGTGTTTTCGAGCTGCGTCATCGTGCCCTGCGGGTCGCTGCGCGCATTCAGAGCCAAGCCATCACCTCCGGCAAAGTGAAGGGTCTGGCCGGTTACGCTGGTCACTTCCTCAATGGCATTTCCCTTAGCATTGCTGAACATGATCAGGTCGCCGGCATTGATCTGAATGCCTATGGGCGAAAACAGAATGCAGGTGGAATCAAAAGTCACTGTTTGGCCGTTATTCGTGATAGTTCCGAGTGGGCAGCCTGGATTGGCGCCTATCGCAGGCTCATTGATCATCCGGGAATTGAGCGCAAGTGTGTTGTCCACGTAGAGCATGGTGATGAGGTCCGTATTTCCTCCACCTGAGGAATCCGGGCTCGTGATTGGGGGGCCGAGTTGCCAGCCGGGTTCGACGGCGTTAAGACTGACGTTGCATACGGGGAAAGTCAGTCCGCCCGACAGGTTGGGGCGGTTAATCGGCGCGCCGCCGCTGCCCAGGCAAGTCGCGGGACCCGGCGTGTAGGGAACCGGAATGCCTCCCGTCGGAATTCCTGTGCCGGCTTGAATGAGGTCCTGCTCCAGCAGGTTGACTCCGGCGCGAAGATTGTCCGAAAGATCGGACTTCAGCGTGACGCTCTGGTTCGTATTCGTGGCGTCTTTGAACGCGAGCATGGTGGCAGCCAAGGCGACGAGCGTTATGCCCATGGCGACCATGAACTCGATAAGCGTGAATCCAGTTTGTCTCTTCATAATGAGTTCTCTCCCGCCATCCTCAAGCAAACGCCGAGATATAGCTGATGAGCGTATAGGCGCGTTGAATACGGCCGATCTTGTAGTTGATGGTGATGGTGATTTGCCGGAGATTTGCTTCTCCCGTGACTGGGGTAATGGCAATCGTCCGGGTCATCCAGGGATTCAGATTGACCACAATGTCGTCGGAGGTGCCCAAAATTCCGTCCGGGCCGGGGCCGATAATTATGGAATCAGGGAGGGCTGCGTTGTCATCCGCGGTGCCGACCAGCCCATCTGCGCCGGGGTCGAGCAGAGGGCGAGCGCCGTCGATAAACACGCCACCCGTGGACACGTTCTGAATCTGGGCCCAGGTCAAGACCTTGGTATCGCGCGCCGTGAAGATCGTCTCGACGGCTTCTTCCGCCTTCTTTTCCGCGATGTAGTCGTACTGCGTAAGGCTGGCATACATAATGCCTTGCGCGTAGACGGCGGCGAGGGAAAGCACACCGAACGAAAGGATGATGATGGAAATCATCGCCTCGATCAGCGTGAAGCCGGCGGGAAGTCGAGAGATTTTGCGTTGTCGTTTCATTGATCTTGTCTCCCTATTCCTGCCAGGATGAGCCGGTCCAGTAGTAGGAACGGACGCGGCCGGTCGCGCCGAAAACCGTTACTGCGCGCGCGGTGTTGGTCTTTCCCGTGACACCCAAAAAGAGAGAAGCGTTCACAGGGTTGTTATTCGCTGTCTGATAGAGAGTGGCAGCCGATTGCGCCGTGCCGACAAATGCGCCGGAGGTTGTGAACATGCAGGTCCAGGATCCGCCGCCGCCCGGCTGCTGCAAATTGATCGCGGTTCCGTTGCCGAAGCCCATGGGCGTGTCCGGAAGCGTGGGGAAGACATAGAAATTCAATCCACCGGGAACGTTGTCGTTTAAATAGGTGGGAGGAATCGCAGTTGGAATCGGCTCCCCTGGCAAAGTCAGCAAGGTGAGCTGGATTTGGTTCGGTGCCGTGAACTGCACCTGAACGTTGCGGCGTTTGGCGATGGCCAACTCGCGTGCTTGACGAAGTTGAGAGATAACGGCGTCCATGGCGGAATTGGCTCGCGAGTTTTGCGTGCTGTTCATCGTGTTCATGACCGCGAAGGCCATCACCGTGAACGCCAACCCGACCACCACCACCATCTCGATTAGAGAGAATCCTTGTTCGGCTCTTTTGGTGCGCTTACTCATTCCGGTACTCCTCAAATTGCTTCAGACCACCTGCCATGCGCCTGGAAGAGTGCACGTACCACGCCAGGATGGCCAGCCAAGTAACTACTTTCTTTTAAGTAGTTTAAGAGGAATTCCAGTCTTAAGGAGAGCCGGGGAACCCTGGCTTTGTAACAAAAGGTTACAGGTCGCCACCTTTGAAACGTGAGCTTGTGGAGCGGAACTCAGGCGAAGACTAGCCAGCCACCCCCGAAAAGCAGGCCCGGACCTAGGGATGCCAGGAATATCGGGCCGGGCTCGGCCAGCGGGCTGCCCTGCAAAGCTTGCAAAATCGTATCGAGGGCCACTCCGCAAGTGGAAGAACCGAGATTCCCGAAGGTTTGTGCTACGGCAGGAAACTTGTCCGATGAGAGGTTTAGCTGCTTTGCGAGGAGTGTGACGAGTCGGGGATTGGGTTGATGTGTCGCTAGCCCCTGCGTCGAGGATCGCGGGAGGCCGCTGCGGCGTTCGACGTCGAGGATCACTTTCTCCATCCGCGTAATGGCCGCGCGGGAGAGAGCTTCGCCATCAAAGTGCACGTCGACGTCCCCGTTTCGGGCGTCAGACACGCGAATCGCTCCCGCGTATTGGCCGGCACAGCCGAAGAAAAATTCTCCGAGCACGCAGACTCGTTCCAGCATGGAGACGTTTTTTGCGCGCAAGAGAAAGGCGCTGGCACCATCGCCGAACAAGCCGCCGAATTCTCCAGCCACGCGGCCAGGCTTGAAAATGCGGCTGTGAACATCAGAGGTGATGACGGCGATCGTGCGGGCTTGTCCCGAAGCGATGAGTCCTTGAGCGACGGCCAGCCCATTCAACAAGCCGAGGCAAGCGCCGCCGACATCGAGCGCGCCGCAGGTTTCGCGAGCGAGAAGTTGGGAGTGAAGCTGTGCTGCGAGAGACGGATAGCTGCGATGCGTTTCGCTGGTGGCGATGATCCAGTCGAGTTCTTGAGCACCGCAAGCCGAGGCGTGGAGGGTCTGCTTCGCGGCCCGCGCACCAAGCGTGAGTTCATTTTCGTTTTCCGCCACATATGCAAGTGACTCGATTCCGGCGCGAAGGCGGAGTTTGCCTGGTGGCATGCCGAAGGCGCGGTCGATTTCGTCGGAGGGAATTTTGCGCGAGCCGACGGCCGCGCACGAGCTCGCGATGATAACTGAGGTTTGTTTTCGGTCGCGGCCCGCAGAGAAGTGGCCGGTGTCAAGCGAGGAGCCTTCCGCTTGCTCTTCTTCTTGAGCTTCCTTGAACACCTCGAAGACGCTTTCCAGCGAAGGGGTGCGATCCGTGAGGAGCGCGCCCAATGCGTTCAAACCGCTCGCGGACTCCAGCGCGCGGAGAAAACTGACCCAGCCCATGGAGTCGAGCGCGCCTGTTTCGATAAGATCCCATGCGGGATCAGGGAGGGACGCCAGCGGGCCGGCTTCCTGCCGGAAGCATTCCTCGACGAGGCGTCGCCAGTGGTTTTCGTCTTTGATCGACGTCATCAAAACTCCTCGAGCCAGTCATGTTTTGGAAGAGGGATGAGCGTGTCGAGCATAAGCCAACACAGATCGTAGTAGGGCCGTGTGAGGCCGAGCCGGATGAAGTGATGCGGACAAGACAAAACTTTGTAGTGAAATTGCGAGTTCAAGAAGCGCTCGAGGCGCGCGAGGCGATTTGCGCCTCTGCCTTCGGCCAGCGCGCCGTCCACAAAATCGCGCCAATCTCGATCCACCACCGGTAGATCTCGCAACACTTCGCCAGAAGAAAGGACCAGAGTGGCGCGAAGTTCGTTTGCACAAAACTCAATGCGGAGATTCTGCGTCACCGTTCCGCAAACGGAGCGTTTTGCCTCCGATGGCTTTGCGAACAAGCCACTACCGCTCTTATTCTCATGGAGTACGCAGCCGAATAATTCCTGCAGGGAGTCCGCAGTTTCCGCCTTGCGAAGGTAGGTGACGACTTCCGGCTCGGCAACCGTTGACTCCCTCTGAAATCCGCGAGTCGAGACGCGATCTTCTATGTGCGGCTTGGCGCCGGAAAAGGGAGCGAGATCGCACTGCAGCACATCCCCGCGATGAAAGGGGAAATGCAGCCAGCTGTTGGCAGTCGCGGAAACGGGACGAACGGACTGAATCTTGTCCTTCTCCCGCTGCAGGCCGATGACGCAGAATGCAGGCCCCATGCGGGTGATTTCCGTGATGAGCAGCTTGGTCATGGCAAGGACTTGGGCTTTGCGCGGCGCGTTTTCGGAGACTTCGAGCGGGCCGCGATGAGATGGCGAATCTCGACCTCGTGGCCCTGCGTCCGCCAGTGCGCGGCGAGCAGATCGGCGACGAGACGACGGTGACATTTCTCGGGACCGGGTTCGGAACAAAGGAGAGTCGCTCGCCGCGGCCACATGCTCACATCGACCGCCTGCGGAATTCCGCGTTCTTGCATCAGAGCCAGAAAACCAGTTTCGTAAGCAGCCCAGTCCTTGCTATCGCGATAGGCGTCGAGTAACTCAGGCGTTGGCGCTAGCCTCGGCTCATGGGAGTAGCCAATGCTGGCGACTTTTTCCAGGAAATAGGCGAGATCCGGGTGCTTTGCGAAGCCGGAGAGCTGGCCTCCGCGGTTGAGGCGGACATCGATGAGCCTTTCCACTTGCGCTTTCTGGAGAAGACGGAAAAACTCTTCGGCAGTCTTTCCCGCAAATCCGATCGTGCATAGAAGGATTTCCATACAATTAAAAATACTCGATGGCTTCTGGAGACGCGCGGAACGCAAACTCCTGGGCTTGCCGGCGGAGCGCATCTTGGAGAGCCACGTCACGTTCGGAAATAAAAAGCGAGCCGCTGTCAAAGGCGGCTAGGTCGTGCAGTTTAAGTAGGCGATCTTCGGCTTCGCGTTGCGATTCCAGTTCGCCGCCTCGCCGTATGTGCGAAGGCGTGAGGCCGCGATCGAGCAGCGCGGGGCAAATCATGAGGAAACGGTGGCACTGCAGAGGGTCTTCTTCGGCGCACATCAGAGCGATGTTTGACGCGAGGGACAACTCCAGCACACGGTCGATGCCGGCGCGAAAATCGGCAGCCTTGCGGCGTTCTTCGTAGTTCACGATGCCGTCCGCGTGGTAGGCGCGAGGGTCCGAAGGACGCCCGCCAAGAGCTTCGCCGTGAAACTCGTATTTGATTTCCGCGGAGGCAAGACAGGCTTCGAGCGGTTCGCGATTGAATTGCGGGAACCGGAAACTAGCGGGGCGGCTGCGGACATCGCAGAGGATTTTTATTTCATGGTTAAGTAAGACTCTAAGAAAATCATCGAGCTCGAGGCTCGAATGCCCGACTGTGAAGAGAGAAGTGTTCGAGTGCGGCGATGGCTTCATGGAAGGGTCACGCAGCGGGCCAGACGTATTTTGCCGAAACACGGCGAAGTCGGCAAGCGGGAGACGAAGGCGAGGAGTTGTGATTTTGCTACGGACGGGCGGGCAACCCGGAATGACTTTCGGCGCTTCATGCTAACGTAGAAAGACTTGCTCAGCTGCTGCGGATCAGTCCGAGTGTCGATTTGGAAATGAGAAAAGCCGGCTTCGAAGTGCCAGGAATTCAGGTGGCAGGAGAAAACCCACAAACGCTGCCGCCGAACAAAAACGCCGCGAAATTGTGCCTTCTGGCCGCACTGATCCTTTCGACGGTGAATCCGGCGCGGGCGCAACGCGTGCGCGGCGAGTTGCACGTCGAAGTTCACGACCCGCAGGGCAGCGCGCTGGCGGCTACCGCCAAACTAGCGAGCGAAGCAAACCAGCTTCATCGCACGGTTCAAATAGGCGCCGATGGCCGCGCTACGATCCAGGATCTTCCGTTTGGAATTTACCGGTTGAGCTTGACGGCAGAAAATTTTGCACCGTGGAACAAACTCATCGAAATCCGCTCGGAAGTGCCGGTGCGCGTCGTTGTAACCCTCGGTGTCGCGCCGGTGACGACCGAGGTTGAGGTGAACGACTCCGCCACACTTGTGGACCCGAGCAGCACGGGGACGATCTATTCGATTGGGAGGCAATCGATCGGCGAAGAGATTCCCGCGCAGCCGGGCCGAGACCTTTCCGATTTGGTGAACGAGCAGCCCGGCTGGCTGATCGAGGCGAACGGAATCCTGCATCCGCGAGGCTCCGAGTACGACGTTCAATATGTGCTCGACGGATTGCCGCTGACGCAAAACCGGTCTCCCGCATTCGCGCCGGCGTTTGACGCCGACGAAGTGGAATCGATGCGCGTCTTGACGGCCAGTTTTCCCGCGGAGTACGGACGGAAGCTGGGTGGGATTGTGGAAGTCACCACGACGAAAGATGTGCCCAGCGGATTGCACGGGCAATTTGACGCCGAGGGTGGAAGTTTTTCCACGGTGACAGGTTCCGCAGCTCTCTCTTATTCGACTGGCAAGAATCGGTTTTCAGCGAGCGGAGACGGTTTCCATAGCGACCGGTACCTGGATCCTCCGGTGCTGGAAGATTTCACCAATCGCGGAAACGCTGGGGGCTTTTCAGCTTCTTATGAAAGAGATTTTTCAGAAAAGGACCGGCTGCGCATCACCGTGACTCGCAATGCCGTAAGGTTCCTTGTGCCGAATGAGTTGATTCAACAACAAGCCGGGCAGCGGCAGGACATCAATAACAGCGAAACCGCAGGGCAGATTTCCTTTCAGCACACGATCTCTCCCGATCTGTTTCTCAGTTTTGCCGGAAGCGTGCGAGATGCAAGCGCAACTCTGACGTCGAATCCTCTGGCGACACCGGTGATCGTGGCGCAAAACCGTGGCTATCGCGAAGGCTACGCTCGCGGCGACGTTGCCGGCCATCATGGGCGCCACGACTGGAAAGCGGGCGCGGATGGAATTTCCAACCCAGTGCATGAGGCGCTCCAGTACACCATCACCGATCCGACGCAGTTCGATCCTGGCACACAACAGCAGTTTCAATTTGCGGACCGGCGATGGGATATCGAGCCATCGGCGTACGTGCAGGACCAATGGCATCGCGGCAACTGGAACGTCAGCGCCGGGTTGCGATTCGATCATTACAGATTTGTCGTGAACAAATCCGCGGTGAGTCCACGCGTGGGCGTTGCGCGCTACGTGTCCTCGCTGAACTTGCTGATTCATGCTTCCTACGATCGCGTTTTCCAGACTCCGGCGATGGAGAATCTGTTGCTGGCCAGTTCGCCACAGCTCAATTCCGTTGATCCGGTTGTGCTGCGTCTGCCGGTGCAGCCCGCGACCGCAAATTACTACGAGATTGGCGTCACGAAGTCCTTCTTTGGAAATTTGCGGCTGGACGCGAACGTGTTTCGGCGCGATTTTCACAATTACCCGGATGACGACATGCTGCTGGACACAAGTGTGAGTTTTCCGATTGCCTTTGCCAAAGCGCGGATTGCCGGAGAAGAAGTGCGCCTCGCCGTGCCGCACTGGGGACGCTTTTCTGGTTACGTGAGTTACGCAAACCAATCCGGAATCGGCCAAGGGCCGATCACCGGCGGATTATTTCTCGGCGACGAAGCTACCAGCGGGCTCACGGACAAGAGCAAATTCGCGGTTTCGCAGGATCAGCGGAACTCGTTGCGGGCGCGGGTGCGTTTTGAGGCCACGAAGCGCGTTTGGCTGGCGTTCGGCAGCGAATATGGCAGCGGCTTGCCTGTAGAAATCGGCAACGGAGCGATCGATTTGAACTTTCTTCTTTCGCAGTACGGCGCTGCGATCATAAATCAGGTGAATTTCGACAGGGGCCGCGTGCGGCCGAATTATTCGCTGAATGTGGCGGCTGGCGCGGAGTTGTACCACAAAGAGCAGCGGAGCGCTGCGTTTCAGATTCAGGCGGAGAATCTGACTAACCACGTCAACGTGATCAATTTCGCGAGCCTGTTTTCGGGAACTGCGGTGGCGACGCCGCGGAGCGTTTCGGCGCGGTTGAGGCTGACGTTTTAGTCTGCCCTGGCAGTGCCCTTCGAAGCTCAGGATAAACAAGCCCGCCCCTTCAAGCCATTGGCAGTTTTATCGGCGGCGCGCCTTGGCGAGCAGGCGGAGGATTTCCAGATAGAGCCAAATCAGCGTGACCATCAGGCCAAAGGCGCCGTACCACTCCATGTACTTTGGAGCGCCACCGTTGACGCCCGTTTCGATCAGGTCGAAGTCGAGGACGAGATTCAGGGCGGCGATGACGACGACGAAAAGACTGAAGAGGATTCCCCACACTCCGCCGCTATAAATCACCGGGATTTGAAAATGGAAGAACACTCGGAGGACCATCCCGATGAGATAGAACACCATGATGCCCCCAGTTGCGGCGATCACGCCGGTCTTGAAACCCTGCGTGGCGCGAATCACTCCGGATTTGTAAGCGAGAAGCATCACAAAGAGTGTGCCGAAGGTTAGGCCGACTGCCTGGATTGCGACGCCGGGATAGCGCTGTTCGAAGATGGCGGAGATGCCGCCAAGGGCGAGACCTTCGAGGAGCGCATAAATCGGCGCGGTGAACGGAGACCAGGTTTTCTAGAAAATCGTTACCAGCGCGACAACGAAGCCACCGAGGACACCACCGATCATCCAAGGGATCGCGGCTTCGGGCGTGTTCGAGTGCGCGAGTCCCCAAGTCCAGGCGGCTGTCGCGACAACACAGAGCAAAAGCAGGCCCGTCTTGTTGACGGTACCTTGCATCGTCATTGCATCACCAACAGCGACTTGCCCTTTGAAAGCCCTTTCATTTAGGGCGGGATTGGATGTACGCATCAGACTCGCCATGGCAGCCTCCGGACAGGTGCAATCCTAAGTTTACTCTGTCTCTATCGACTATTCCAAGCGGGGCGGGTTCGCTCGAAAATTGGTTACGCCTGTTTTTGGCTGCTGGCGATTTGGCTTTGGACCTGCTCTCGGAATTCGAGAGGGTGCGCGATTTTCTCGAAGACTTCCGGAGTTCCGCCGGTGCCGCGGATAGTGACCGTGCCGTAGCCGAGGACGCGTCCCATCGCGGGTTCTTCCACGACTACGCTCTCGATTCTGGAGAGGAGAAGCTCGATGGTGCGCCGATTGGCGAGGCCGGTCTTCACGATGACGCGTTTGTTCGTGAGGCCCATTTCGGTGGCGTTGCGCTTGATGAGGCCGACGGCGAAGAGTATCGCCGCGACGACGAACGCTGCGAGCGCGACCCAAATCAGCGCGTTGGAATGAGATATTCCCGTGTGCTGTGCGCCGAAGGAAAACACGAGAAGCGCGACGCCCGCCAGAAAGAAAAACGCCGCGAGACCGGCGTGACCAAGCATGACGATCCAATGCAGATTGGTTTGATATTGAATCGTTTCACCGGAAATAAGATGTTTCTCGACGTAGCTCAAAGCGGCTCCTCTAAAGCAGCGCTGCCGTTCGTTTCGGAGAGATATTGTCCTGGATTATAGCCGGAAGCGCTGGCCAGGATGGAACAACCTCGAACAAGTTATGATCGATGGACTAGTTGGTAGCGCTAACGGGAATCGAACCCGTATTTCGGCCTTGAAAGGGCGGAAAAACACACCATTATGCTTGACAATACTCAGGATTATCGTATAATTGCACCCAGATTGCACTTGGGGATTCTGGCAGGCGGAATACGAGAGGTTCAGATGGCACAGCACGAGGTGAGCGAAGGGTTCATCAGAAAAGTAGGCCGCAACTACTTCATGATCCTGACTGTGGATGGTCAAAGACTCCAGCGCAAGACTGGAACTGATGATATCGACACAGCCACGGAAATGCTATCTGAATGGCGCGCTCAAGAGAAGGCAGGGGTCCACGAGTCCGGCACCCGCATGCGCTATGAAGAGATGCGGGATGCATACGTCAAGAATGGGGGCAAGGTGCTGCAAACTGGCGTACAGCGCGACCTGGATGCTTTCTTCAAGGACATTCGCATCAGCGCCATCACCGTCAAAAAACTCGATCAGTTCAGGAAATGGCGTGAATCACTTCCCCAGGTCCTGGAGTACAAACAAGAAACGCTTGTGAAGGAAATTGCACTGCGCAAGCAGCAGGCTATGCGCGGTCGGCGGAAGCCACTTGAATCAGAGCAGATTACAAAGATTGAAAACGAGGCTACCGAATGGGTTGAGAATGGTGTTAAGGCCACAACGAACAAGAGGCTGACCATACTCCGCGCCATGTTCAACTTCGCTGCGAAGCGCGGGGAAATTCACAAAACCGACATCCCGGCATTCCCGATCTTGACGGACGTGGATAATAAGCGCCGGGGATTCATGGATGAGAACGATTTGAATGCTCTTCTGGGCAAAATGACTGGGGTCTACCATCCATTTCTTCGTTTCCTGTATGCCACCGGAATGCGTTCCGGTCAGGCTTCTAAACTGACGTGGGATATGGTCAACGCCGAGATAACCGAACTGCACGTTCCCGGCGAACTAACGAAAAACGGCGAAGACTTTGTCTTGCCTTTAGTCCATCGTGACGGCACGCCGATCTTCGATTTCGTAGCCGACATTCGGAAACAAGTGGTTCGTAAATCCGGCGAACCGATTTTCGAAACAACGAACTTCCGTCATGAATGGCGCGTGGCATGTGATGCATTAGGGTTTGGAATCTACAATCCTGAAACACGTGCGTACCGTGGAATGAAGCCTCATGACTTTCGCCGGACAGCGGCACGGAACATGACCATCAAAGGAATTCCTCAACCTGTCGCCATGCAGATTACCGGGCACAAAACTGATAGCATGTACCGCCGCTACGCGATCATGGACCGCAGTGCAATCCAGGACGCGTTCGGTGCTTTGCAGGGAAAATGATACAATCTCGATGTGGCGCCATAGTGTAATCGGTTAACACGTTGCCCTTTCAAGGCAAAGACTACGGGTTCGATTCCCGTTGGCGCTACCAAAAATTAAGCAGCATGTTAATCATGCGGCCTTCGCCTGTCTCTCCCACCATTCGTTCATCTCTTTCAGATCATACGTATCCTTATTACCTACACGGACACGTTTGAAGCCCTCCTGAATTGCCAGACGGCGAAATGCAGATGGAGACGTGCCGAAATGACGTGCAGCCTGCACTACATTCGGGTGCGCCGGGGTATCACACGGTGATTGAACTGGCTTTGGAATCTCTACTACAGGCGGGACCGTCCACTTCTTTTTCAGGCGCGGCATTTTCAAACCCGCCTTCGCTTCGCTATTTTCTTTCGACGTATATGCGGTGCATGAACAGGTCTAGATGAATTCCTGATCCATGCTGATACCTGAACCCAATCGAACATCAAATGGCGACCGAGATTGTAAACAGGGATCGGGTTAGCACAACGACGACGACACTTCTCACGGACCCAGGCAATTCCCTTCTCTAGCGGCTGGTCGGGACGTAAACGTCTTGCCATCTCTTCAATCGTGATCAAATCGTTCGGCGGTATTGGCGCTGAAATAGCAGTGATATTCTTTTGTGGCGACACAGAACACTTCCAAGATTTCGGGCGGAGTACGCCCTAATTCGGAATTTCCGTCCCACCAATTACGGGGAGGATTCACGCTATGCGGGCGTGCGATTCATCAGGAGGGCATCCGTTATTGGGGTTTTATCCCCGTGCTATGACGCAATGTGGAGCACTACCCTTTTATCCAAATGCCGACTTTTGCGCCTATCCTTCGGGTCTGAATCCTAGTCACATGGTGGCCGGATATTACAGGCGTGCCTGCACATCGGTTGCAGGCAAAACAATCGGCCCCGGAGAAACCCAGGGCCGTCGAAAAACAGACTACCACAACCGGGACAGGATGTCAAGCCCGTTATGTTATGATAAAAGTGTGACTGATAAACCAGATGTTACGGCGGGTCTAAAAGCCCTTTCGGGTCCTGTTCCGGGAGATGTTCCAAGTCCGATTAACGAACCTGAGAACGAAAAACCGAGAGATACAATTGCGCAGAAGACTTGTCCTAAATGCCCTGGCTCGCCTGCAATGAGCGCAACCGCTGTCATCGGTATCATCCCGGCGATGAATGACGAAAGATTTGGCAACATCGAAAAGATTAGCAGGACGGCTGGTTTTCCGGTTCGAGTTTACGAATGTCCGCAATGTCATCTTGTGGAGTTATATCGACAAGAGTAAAGCAGTCAACAAATCCCCTGTAGAAATTTGCTCTAACTATTGGATCGCTCCAACGTTCTACAGTCATTAGTTCTTCCATTTAAATCTCCTAAAATAAAAGGGCACGCGGTGACGTGCCCCTGCTGCAAATGTGGGCGGCATCCGAAAACGCCGCCTTTATTGCCTAACTTACTTTTTCTTGCGCGGACCACATGAGGGATTGCTAACACCAGCCGTTTGGCCGGGACTGTGAAGCTTCTCCGGTCGGACGGTGCCGCCTGAACCAGTAGTGATTGAGATCGGCTCAGTTCTATTTTTGCCGTCTGCTTTTTCGAGATGCGGCGTGGGCAGGCCCATCGCACCACCACCCGTATGAAAATCAGGTTTCTCTGGTCTTGCATTTTGAGGGTCCTTCTGAAAACTCGTGCTTCTATCTGCTGTCATGTTTTTACTACTCCATGCACCGACGCGATGGATTCGCGTTCAGTGCTTTTTGTCCAGGTTGATCCTGAAACAAACTCTTAAAATGGAAACCGGACCGAGTAGCTATCTCAGTCCGGCTCCTGGGCTATGCTCGAAGAATGCTTACGATCATGTTTCGCTAACCCGGCATTCTTTCCGACACAATTGATACAGCGGCAGAATTATCAGGATTGCTGAAGCTGCCGATGGTCGGATATTCGGCCCCGCTTACCTCCATTTCATTTCTGGATTCAACCAAATCATCCGATAACAAGCTCTGGGAAGGAGAATGACCTGGGCAGAGAATTACTTGGAGTCTAGGAGGGGCTAAATTCGTTCGGTACAAATATTGATCGGGTGGGCTGCTTTCATCGCCTGTACCATCCCGCCTTGCTAACGGTCATTGCAGATTTCTTAAACTGATTCCGGAGCGTGTTGCAATTTTCGTAGACTGTACGCCACGGGAGGGCTTGAGAAACGCCGTCCTTGTAGACTTTCTCTAATTGAGCCTGCTGGCTGTGATTTCCGAACCTGCACGCTTCCTGGGCCATGTTCTTCCAAGCTGCATCCGACTTTGTTAATTGCTCCTGCGGCATCACCTGGGGATTGGCTTTTTCTGCGGCCTCCCGTGCTTCTCTGGCGTAATCGAGAGGCGACCGCCCGAACGACCCGTCACTTTGCTTTACCAGTCCCTCAGAGAAGAACGGTTTCCCATCGTCAGCCGCTGCGTGCCTGCTCTGGACGTGAGTCGGTTGATACTCCCATTCCAAACTTCCGGCTACACGGGCTTGCCCAATAGTGAGTTGCAAATGTGCATTATCTACGGGCCAGCCATGAGCTTTAATATATTGAAGGATGATTGCGCCATTATAGAAACTGTCCTTTAATCCCTGCCCTCCTCTCCATGAGAGAAATGCTTCTTGCTCCGATGGTGGAAGCGCACTAAACAGGTCCAAGTAAAGCTTTTGATTTGGCTCAAACTGTTTCAGAGATGGACGCAGTTGCTCAAGTGCGGCTTCGAGATGTTGTGGGTTTATGTCCACTCCCCAGACATTCAAGAAGTAGTTCGCAGCTAAGTCCGCGTTCTCTCCGTTGGGAATGAAATTGTGCTTTTCGCAGAATTCGTGCCAAGCAATTTGTTCCTGCTGTGTGATTGTTGCTGATGATCGTGACATTTAATTCTCCTGTACCGCTACCGGGGTGATCCCGTTGCGTATTCTGTCGTCCAACTGTGGCTTGCCGTAGAGTTTTATAAGTCTGACGACATCTTCCTTGGACACGCGCCATAACAGACCCTTATCTATGGGTTCTCCATTCCACTTTGATTCCGGTCTTAGCTTCTTGAACCCGTCTGGGGTCGTATCCGACTCATGTCTTTCAATAGTGCTGTCTACGGCCCGGATTCGCTCATTCTCAGCACGTATTTCGCTAGGACTCATTCGAGCTAAACGACGGCGCTCTCGCATTTGCTCCACGTCTGACCTGTACTCGGAGTTGCTGCGGACTGACGCGAAAAGATCAGCGAAGTGAAGGCTGTTCAGAAATTTATCGTGACTATGGTTGTCGGCAAGCTCTGCTAAAAGATTGGCTCGTTCCCTGAGTTCACTGAACGTGCTCTCCGTAAGTATCCTCCGACGAACCGTAGGGTAATATTGGGCTGACTGGTTCAGCCTGCCTTCAGCCGTTAGTTTTTGAATTAATCCTTCGCGGTTCTGGCGGTCTATATCCTGTGTCTTTTCTGGACCATTCTGGACGAGACCTGAAAAGTAACCCGCAACAAGCCCCTCTGTAAGATTTTGAATGTACGTAGATTCTGTCAACGCATGGGCTGCTAATAAAACCTCGATCTGCTGGTTACAGGAAAAGTAGTTGGCGTCACAGTCGGATAGGTTAAATTTTGGATTTGCCTTCACGACCGCAGAGAACTCACGACGGCGCTTGTCTTCTAACTGTTTAGTTTGCTGTTCTTCCCGCACCGCTTCAGCGAATGGTTGCTGTGCATCCCACTGCAATGAATTCTTGAACGCCGGGAGTGTAATAGCTTGGCGGAACTGCTCCACTGTGAAGTACGGTCCCAAACTTCGCTTTATGGTCGAGAAGTTGGACGGCATATTCCGAAGACCTCCGTCGCGTAGGAGCTTTAGCTCTACGAGAGCCTGGGCAGCGTCCCGCTGCGCAACCTCGGCTTGTATGTGAGCCACAAGCCTGTCAAGTTCGGTTGCGGAGATTTCCTGCAACGTGGAAAACTTGATCGAAGGGCGGTGCGTGAGTATAAACTTCTGTTTTTCTAGCTTATTCATGTTGTTTCCTTGTTCCCGGTCGCGGGATTGCAAAATTTACAGTCTGGTTTGTCGATGTTCTTTTTGAGATGCCAGCGGCTGTGAGCGCCACGCGCCCTCTTGTCATCGTTAAATGTTGTTTGTTTACGGAGAACGTGGACCGCGCCGTCTTCGAAACGGTACGTAATGGCTGAACCTCTCGACCTAGTTAGCTGGACTGCTGTTTTTGGGACGGACTCGAATTGCTGATCGCACGTAACGCAAATCAGGGTCATCTCACCCTTCACCGTATAAGAATTTTCTATCTTTCGATCCGTACGGACCCAAATGCGACCTCTGTGGATACGGGTCTTTCTGTCCGGCCAGATAAGCAGATGCTGCCGGGTCCAGATCGCGGGTTGAATAGTCCACTAAGCTCGGTGGTCGGTACACTGACACCTGTGGTTCCGGTCGTGGCTGCGGTGGTGTGGGCGGTTCCTTGATGATGTCTTCGTTCGTGCGGTAGCTCTTCACTTCCGATTTGTGTTCCTCAACTTTCACCCGCTTGGGTTGCTTCCACCAGGGCAACCAGTCTTTCGATAATTTGAAACTCCCGGCTAGCTCCTGCTTGATGAATTCCGCGCTTGTGTCTTTGAGTGTTCCGTAGCGTTTGTCCAATTCCCTCAGCACATCGATATACAACTCCGAAAATGTTGCTGACGGTTTCAGGTTGTAGTAGTTCACTAGCGGAACTTGATCACCGAAATAGTCCGGGATGTACCCACCACCGACCGCGTATCCCTGGACTGTCTTCCTTACCCATACCCATGATTTCTTTTTGAAACTTAGAGAACATCGGCAGAGTTGATCGATGATCAGATCGATGTCGCCGTTGTCTTTACGGTCTGCTGGTAGCTGTAGCTCGTCGCTGATCTTCTTCGTCGTCTCTGCGATAAACTGTTTCAGTTCGGCGGACTGCTCTGGGTATTTAGTGCTCCATGAACACGCCCAATCTATACAGTCCGGGACAGAAGATCGCTCCTCCTGATCTTCCTTAGTCTGTCTTACCTTTTCATCGTGTCGTCTCTTGCGCAGGACGGAATCGTCTGCGGCAAACATGTCGAGGGTTTCTCCCAGCTTCAAATATTTTGAGTAGTCCTGGGTGGTGGGACGGCCACGCTTTTTCTTTTGTATGTTCATATATTCCTCAGTACCCGTTGTTCCAGGTACCATTCGAATTCATTGATCCGGCCCGGTGTACTGCCGGGGAGGGTCCTTTTATAAAATCTGAATTGGTCAGTGCCCCTGGGTCTTTTCCTGGGACGGGTCCTTTTAGATTTTTCAGAATCTGCGGATACCCCTGGGTATTTCGTGAGTTACCGCTTTGATGAAGATGGCAATAGCACCTTCGTCATCTAAAGCGTTTAGAATGATGGGCTTGGGGTGGAGTGCGGAGGTGTCTCGAACTTCCGGCAACGTCCCTTACTGTTGTCACATGTTACATTATAATTTGGCGATTAATCTGCTCACGGGCAAAACGAATACCGAACCAAAAGCAATTTGCTCGGTTTGAAAACGAAAATCAGTTTTATTGCGAGATTTGCAGGAGGTTATCCCTCCGATTGCTTACGCTTTACCCGACTTGCTCTTCTTTGATGCGATGACCTTGTGGTCTCCGGCGTTAGCTCGATCAAACTCCGCGTCGAATGCTGCTTGTTTCGCCGCACGCTTTGTAGCGCGATGGCGGTCAATGTACTCCTCGACTGCCTTGCGAATCAGCCAGGACACGCTGCGGTCCTCACTCTTTGCAACGCGGTCGGCGCTGTCCCAAAGCTCATCAGGACACGTAAACCTGCGGATTGGCATATTCCGCTTAACAGGCGGCTTTTTAACGATTTGTCCGGCTGTATTCTCGTTTTCCATGCCCTCACGATACCTTGCTGCGATGTAGCCATTCAAGGGCAGACTTTGTGGCTACAGTAAAACTGTGTAAAGCCTTTTGTTTCATCACAATCGAGTTTGACATTTTCCGCTTCTGACAAACTCAAAATTAGTACTTGACAAACATCCTCGCTGTGGCTACACTGTAGCCAGTTTAAAGATTGGAGGCCATAAATGGAATATCTTCAACCGAATGAACTGCTTAAAGTCCTCGAATGCGCTCGGAAACATGGTGCCCGTGAACTTGCGATGTTCCTGCTCGGCTATTCTCACGCGTTGCGAGCCAGTGAGATTGCCTCGTTGACCCTTGAGGACGTTCGCAATGGCCGCGTCCGTTGCAATCGTGGCAAGGGAAGCCAGCACACGGTCGAAGAACTCCGCGAGCACCAGAATCCTCTGCTTAATGAAAAGCTCGTCCTGGCGGCTTGGCTGCGTGAGCGCGGTGAAGCTGACGGCTCTATCATGCTGTTTACATCGCGCCAAGGCTCTGGATTAACCCGACAGCAAATCTACAATCTCTTCCGTAAGTGCGCCGAACTCGCCGGACTCGAAGTGGGCCGCATAAATCCACATATTTTAAAGCATAGTTACGCCAGCCACTTGTTAAGAAATGGCGCTGATCTGGCATTCGTCCAGAAAGCTCTTGGGCATGCCCACATTTCCTCGACCGTTCGTTACACACATGTCAGTACTACCGAAGCCCAAGCAGTCAGCAATCGAATCCTCGGCAACGTGTTTGCCACCGCCTAAAATTGTGTCACCAGTTCCCCGGCCCCGCTGATGTTCGGCGGGGCTTTTCGTTTCAGGGTCGCTTCCTGCTGTGCCATTCCCTGCAATTCGCAGCCGATTTCCCGTGATCTTTTGTCCGAAATGGCATTCTGGGACCATTCTGTTACTACAATTTCAATTTGGCTGTATTTGGCGGGTGTATCCACACTGTACTACGATAATTGACCTATTCCGATAATACCTCAATGTGTATTCAAAATCATTGGAAATGCCGGACACATCAGAAGTCCGCCGGACCATCGATGACATAGATGTGATGACAGGTCAAAACTACTAATTACTTTTATTTGCTATCACTTGGCAACCTGTCATCAAGCGGTGCCCCTGTAACACGACATCATTTCAGATCAAATTGGATATCTGATTGGGTCTGATTCTTCTATTATTCTCATTTTCTTTCTTTTACCTCCTCACACTGACCCCTTGTTACAGGGGTGATGACTGATGACAGGTTACTAAACCAATAGAACTAAAGCCTTTATCGATTTCAACCTGTCATCATACCTGTGTCATCACAGCCTGTTACTCGTCCAGCGGCTCCCGAATTACAACCTCTTTAATAGTTCCCGGCATGTTACCGCCAATTTCCGCGATAATTCCGGCCTTCTTTAATCCGTCGTAAATCCGATACCAGCCCTCAGTACCGTAGCGGTTTGAATTCATGGCGCGTTCCATATCCCTGGTCTTAGCACGGCCATCAAACTTACGTTCCAACAGCCGACGATACTTGATTTGAGCGGCAGCAATCCGGGTCTCCGCTTCCGGCGATCCCAGGTACTTCTTGACCGCTTTCTCGTAGTTAGCAACAGCCAAACCGCGTTCGACGCAACTCTCCGTGATGCTGTCCAACCCCAGGTCAATAGCAAAGTACAGCGCCCACTTTTCTGCTCTGATCTCCGTGCGGTTTCCAAGTTCGCCTATCTTGTTTTCAAGGTCGGTAGTGTCCTCAAATCTGTACACCTGCTGCTGCACTGCTTTATCGATTCTCTTCTTGGTCTCCATTGCTCCGGCGACCGTGTTAACGTCAATCTTCGGCGTCAACTCCGGTAGCTGCTGCGGCTGGAGTAAGAAGATAAAGCGGTCATCAAGACCCGAAGACTTACCGCATAGACGAGACCAGTTGTCTTCGAAGTTTTCGTTTGTGCTGCAAGCAATCAACGAAGCACAGTAGGTTCGCGGGTCTATGCTGAAAGCCTCTCTGCGCGACTTGATCGTGTTCGAAAACTTCCCGCTTTCGTACAGAGTCAGCAACGAAGACTTCAAGCTGCTGGAGTCAATCTCCGTCTTGCTGGTCAATGTGCTCAACTCGTCATAAAATAGTGTCGCGTTCCTACAATGTGTTCGCTCCATTTCCAAACCGAGTCCTTCAGGAGAGCCGACCGTCCATACGAGTGACTTACCTTCAGCGTTTCTGATTTCTCCGCTTGCATGACGGACAAATCCAGCAACATTCAAGTACTCAATCGCATCTTCCACTGAGGAAGATTTGATGGCGCGGCCCTTCTCTCCGATCAGCACCATGAAGAACGAAGGAATTTGGTTGCGATGTTCAACGCGAACTTTATTCCCAAGATAGTTCATCATGATCGCTGCTGCTGGAAGAAACATAAAATACGGGATGCGACTGTTCACTGCACACACAGGCTTCACGAATCCTTCATAGATTGATGTGCTTTGCATCGTCCATTCGGGGAACGCGGGAAAAGGAACCTTATTCAGTTTCGGCACAACAATTTCTGGTTGAGCCGGAGAGTGCGCCGGAGTATCGAAAATCATCTGGCCGGATTCTTTGACCGGGTATTTTGCGATACTCTCACAAATCACCCGGACCTCTTTTTCCTCAAGCGCAGGAACACAATGCTGTTCATTAAGCTGGAGAGCAACTGTCAGTAGTTCCGGCATCTTAACGCCCGATTGATGGACCTTGCCCAAACGAGATGCTAAGTAGCTGTTACGACCGCCCTCATGGACCTTTACGGTTTCCTGCGGTGCGGTTTCTGGCTTTCTGTCTTCAGTCTTTGATTGAGAACAGTAATCCACCAACCAATCAGGACAGTCCGCAACTGGAATATCCTTAACGACGGTGTAAACAGTCCCATCTTGTTTGACCGAGTCGGGACCGACAACATACGCATTGTTTATTCTAAAGCTGTAATTTTCTCGCCCGTTTTCATCCTTACCACTGACATAGCTCTTCTGAACAGAATTGTAGAAAGCGATTGAGGCCGGAGTCGATCTAAAATAGAAATGACCTTTTCCCTTTCCCGGTGTTGAACTCACCATGAATGTTTCGGGGAACTTCTGTCCGGTCTGCTTCTCGATCTCCAGATGGAAATTCGGCGCGTCCACTTCGAAGAAGCAGAACCCGCCGATCTCTGCACGAGCTACCGCAGCGGTATTAAAGTCAGGATTCTCCCGGCTCCACTGTTTGATCCTTCCAAGATCAGTGGTGGCTAAGGTCTCCCATCCTGGCAGTTTGCAAGCCTTTTCTCTCGGTTGTACTGGAGCGACCGGGATACCTAGCTTGACTAAGATACATGCGCGATCCTCAAAGGGTGTTTTGGTTGGTTCTGCTTGACTCGGTGCCGTGATCGCTGGAGTTTCCGGCGCTGTTCCTGGGTATCGACCAAACTGTGCAGTTATTTCTGCTAGCTGTGCGAGGGTGCTCATCGGCGTACCTCGCTCTGAGACGCATTGTTCGGCTCTAGCGTTGCTCCGACTTTTACCGGACTAACGAAACAGACATTGATAGCCTGTGGTTTCTTTCCAATTGCTATTGGCTGCCCTAACTCAAAAACAACATCGCGTCCGAGAACAACGTCGGTCTCTTTGAAGCCTTTGAGATTTGTGATGTGGAAAAAGTATTGCTCTAAAAAGTTACCCCTTCCATCGGAATTTGTAACTCTGATGAATCCGTACTGACGTGACGGATTCCAAAACATGATCGTACCTTTCATTGTTTAATTCCTTCCGCGTTTGACGCGGTTTGATTTTGATCACCTACTTTCTTAATCCCTGTGATGGCGCGAACTGCTGTGCCGGAAAAGGGTGCTACTGAACTGTTTGTTTTACTGCCGCGAGAGTTGCTTCAACCATCTTACGACCGCTGACCGCTTTCAACTGCTGGATGATATCGAAGTCAGTTAGACCCTCGCTGATCAGTTGCCTTACCCTGCGTTCGGTGTACTGCTCGATTGTTTCTTTAGCCATATATCCTCTTATAGTCTTCATCCGAGGATTGGCCCCTGATTCTTAACTTATTGAAATTATTTACTTTAAATTGTTTGTTGTGGATTCAACGATGCTATCGATCTTACGATCTTCAGACTCACCTGCTATTTGAATTCTTCGCGCAACCAGAGCCAGTATGACCCGATCCACATTGCTCCAATTTATTCCTACATCAAGTTGATGTTGGAGTTGTTCCATTTCGGTGATGATCTCAAACAGTCTCTTACCTTCAGATTCAGAAAAATGTTTACCCGGCTCCCCGCGCATCGCGGCAAAGAACTTGGTCCGCCCCATCACAGCGTTAATTTCAGCGAAGGCGTTCTCTGTGCAGTCTAATTTCTTGAGCTTGTCACGGATGACCGATCTGTTGTCGTATTTAGCGAATGACACGAAATAATGACTCCCACAATTATGCAAAACAATAGCGCCCCACGATCAGGAGAACGCAGGGCGCACCGGAGGAAGAGCACGAGAGAAAGGAAGGCTCCGGCCAAACCTTAGTAGAGGGCTGTTCCCTCTCACTTATAGGGCAATTCCAACCTCAGATGATGTATCTATTTGTAAAATAAGCTAGTTAGAAGCGAAAGCACACTGTCCGTTTATTCGAGATCGTCCGGCCCGTGGCCTGTTGGTGCTGTCTTGCGACGATCCCCGGCTGGCAGTTCTGCGGTATCTGATAGCAGTGATTCAGGCGGCACAAAGTTATCATCAGCGCGGTCATCTGGCTTGGATAAGCCGCGCTCCCGACTTTGGCGCAGCCCATGAATCTCACCCGGCTTACCCGAAAGCACTAACTTGCCTTTGCCATGAGGGGCATCAGTCAAAAACTTCCCCGCAGAATCCGAATCTTTCCCAGGAGTCTTGATCGCGCCGATCATTTTCAGGTCGAGAGTGATTTCTTTGAAGACTTTTGTTTGCGTGCGTTCGGAGTCAAGTAGTTCACGGTAAGTATCGACATCGATGCCGTACTTCGTTTTCAGTCCTGACGGAATCACAGAGTCGAGCTTCAATTCGAAGTGCTCAAGCAATTTCGCAAGCTTCGATTTTGCTTTATCGCGCTCATCACGCTTGCGATTCCGTTCGCGTTCTTGGACAGTCCCACCAGAATACTTTCTGGGCCTCCCGCGCCCACGTTTTACCGGAGGTTCGACTGGAGCCGGGGAGAAGACATTTTTCACTGCGTCCTTAACTTGACGATCTCTCTCCGGCGCGTACTCTTCAATGACACCACGGGCCGCGTCCATCACAGCATCGACGGTTTGTTGAACCTGTGCGATACCGGAAGTTGCAGGCGCAGGAGTATGGGAGACAACAGATTCATCTGGAGGCAATCCCACGAGTCTCGGCCCCAAACGTTTGACTGGTCTTTGTTGAATTGCAAGAGCAGAAGTCATGTTTTCGTGGATTCGACGTACTGTTCAACGTCTTCAATAGCTTGAGAAAGATACTGAATCAATCGGCGGGTGTCTTCGACGTTCAGAGTCAATTGACTAGTTGCGTCTTTTCTCGCCCCTTCGGTAACAGTAATGGGAATCACGACATTTGTACCGTCCCATTCAATGGTTAGTTTGACTGTGCGCTGCTTGACGCCATCTCTTAATTCCTCGTGATGGGTCTGGTCAACTATGACGACAGTGCATATATCATTGGATTCTGTGAAACTTGCTGGAAATGTTTTCATGGCATTCTCTTTTCTGCCGGACTCCCGGCGCTACTCCACTTCAACCTCTTCGTTTTCGATTTGCAGTCGTGAATAAAATTCGTCCGGCTCCATCAACGATAGAAAACGTTGAACCCTTCGATGATTTGCGCGACTCCTTATCTAGATAAACAGCAAAACGAGATGAGGCAGTTGCGCGGCACACTAGTTCAGCATTCTCAACTTTCTTGGTGAAGCAGTGGACGACCTTCAATTTCTTTCCTTGTCGAGAGACTCGGAAAATACGAGACAACAACGCTCCGTCTCGATCTCGACGGTATGCAAACACTGCACCTAGTCCGCAGACGGCAGCAGGGGAGGGCGGATCGGGAATCATGCGGCCACCGCTTTCAACCTTAAATGTTTCCCGCCTCCGGCGAGCCGCCCCGATTGAACCGGAGTCCGCTCGAACAATTTGTCCAGATCAGAAATGGCTACAACTCTAGCCCCACCGACCAGACGAAATGGCAGCTCGCCGGACCGCATCATTTCTTCAACATGGAATACGGTGCAGCCCAAATATGCCGCAGCCGCAGGCGGACGTAGGCCGCGTGGCTGGATTGTTATCGATAGTGTTTCACTACATGGATTAGATTTTGCTTGACGCATAAACACACCCGTGTTGTCCAAAGGTGCTTTACGGTCTTGCACACCGCGAAGCGGGATATTGCAACCATTCTTGCTTGGAATTTACGGCCACGCCCTACGGCACTCTATGAACTACAGAGGCTAACCGTGGCCGTCAAGATTGGTTGAACGTGGGTCAGATAGAGGAACTACAGAGGAACCCCGATACTCCCACTCAAAAAATCATATTCGAAGGCTGTCGGTTTGTCAAGCTATATCTTTGATAATGCGTCCGATTTGTACATTTTAAATGAATCTAATTCAATTTCGACCGGATGCCATCGTTTGCCATCTGTATAAGATGCGTCTGCGGGCAGCAGGTTTCAAACTTCTCCATTCAGCAGAGCTATTCTATATATCGGGCGACATCAGATGTAACTGTACCAGGGTGCCGATTTAGAACAGCGGCCCGCAGGATTTAAACTGAATCTATTTCAATCTCGGATACACGCCTGTAATAAGGATACTCGGTGGGATTCAATTGAATAGTGGTCGCGCCAACATACAGTAGATATCCCGGCTCCAGCCCACGGATCGAAATGCTGAGGCGTTGGACACAGCCCATATATAAAGGTCAGTGACCGTTCCATCCCGTCGTTCAACCCGAACATGTCTTAGCAACCATTGATCGGGGTCATGGCAGCGCACGCGCCGCTGCGACCCGTCAACGACGTTCACAACAAATTGACTCACCGGATTCCCACACTGGCGACAAATTCTCAACATCCTTCTCCTGGCGCAAGCTCGAACTTTCGCGGCAAGCCCCTGAAAGACTGATATGGATTTATCCACCGATTCTTTGAGGGGCGCTAGCAAAACATCCCAGAACGAACACCGTGATCAGAATTATTCTGCTCTCTGGGCGGAGCCAGCGGATTGGCTCATAGCCGACCTGCTTTCAGGTCTTTGACGCTTTTTAGGAAGCCCTTGCAGTTCTTGGGATTATCCTTTGGGTCTTTGCTCTTGCAAGCTTTCACTCGCGCCTCCACTATGGCGATTACCTCATTGCAGCCAACCACTTCACCGTCAGGTGCTTTTACGCTGTTGGTTGGATTTTGATAGCAGTATTTTACGGTTTCCCAAAACTGTTCCGGTGTGTCGGGGTCGTCTACTTTTATCGTGTCTGGTGGAAGAGAATCGGTCGGCGTGTTCAGAGCAGCCGGAGTTTTCTCCACGTCATCCGGGAGAACCCTATATTCCTCTTCTGGACTCATCATGCCATTTGGAATTCTGATGCAACGCCCAGGTTCATGGATTGTCGAACTTGGGTCTGGGGCAGGGAAGATTAAGGTAGTGTCTTCAACGAATCTTCCGGTAGAGTGTTGGAGTTTGAATTTGTAACCCATTCGTACTTGGCTGGGAGCCAACTTTCCCCAACCTGCTTCTATTGCGATGTCTCCAGAAACCCATTTAAGAACATCAGTTTCGTGAGTTTTATCGAAACCGTTTTTCTGGCTAAGAGTGGGTAAATCACCGAATATGCCCTGTTTGGATGAAAATGGCTGTATCGTTCCTTCAAATATAAGAGGGCTGTCTCGTAAAACGCCGTCTGTAAAATTGTTCACGATTGCTCCCATATCGTGTTTGTTGCGAAGATTAGCACTTATCACAAAGAAATTTGTGCTTCTCTCTTTGCTGTCATAGAAGCAGGCGTAAAGGCCAGCCCTGATCGTAAGGTCGTTTGCTTTTAAGAGTTCTTCATACTGCCGATATGCAGGCGAGTCTAAGCCCTGACCGTCGAATGGAGGCGTTGGTGAATCTTCGCCGTGCTTTTCTTTCAGAGTTTCCTTCTCCACTTCGTTAGGCAAGTTCTGAAGTTTTGCATATTGATTCATGAGCAAATGCTTCGCGTCGTTGACTGGAATCGCAAAGTTTAGGTTTTCGCCGCCTTCGAGATACATGGTGTTAATCCCGACGACCTCACCGAGCATGTTGAACAACGGTCCACCGCTACTGCCAGGAGAGATCGGGGCAGTCGTCTGCAAGAACTTGCCGCCTGCTTCTTTATCTGTTCGAAGTCCGCTCACAATTCCATTTGAGACTGTCAGTTCCAATCCGAGTGGATTGCCGATTGCAACGACTTCTTCTCCGACTTGAACTCGGTCGGAATCACCAAGGGTGAGCGTTCGGAAGATTTTGCCGTGTATTTTGATGAGCACGAGATCGCGGACTTTATCGGCTGCAAGCACACCGTCAACTGGCAAGACCGTTCCGTCAGAGAATTTAACAATAGCTTTGTTTCCTTCCTTGATGACGTGGTAGTTCGTCACGATCACTCCATCTGCGCTGACCAGAAAACCAGTGCCCTGTGCTATGGGCTTGTCACCAGCCGCCGTGATGATCGTTACGATTGCTTGATCCGCAGCCCTAGCTATCGCTGGTATGTCTTTTCGATGCGATGCCGATTGCGTGGCAGCCCCGACAACCCCGACCGACGTAAATCCGATCAATAGAGCTAAGACCAGGTGTTTCATTTCAGTCTCCCGTCTTGACTTCGCGGAGGATTGCTCTGAAACCTTCCGCATGAAGGTTATTGCCGTGATCTCTGGAAGCCTGACAGTTTAGAACAACGCTATATGCGAGTGAAAGTATCATAGCCCGACCCGCCTTGCGATATGGTTTCAGTGTCGCTGCCGCAGGTCGGACAGATCATTTTTGAATTCTGCCCAGAACTACATTTTCTTGTCCCTCCAGTCGATTACGGTTTTAGATTTGGACTAGCACTCATATTGACATCCACAGACATCCATGCTAGGTTTCTGAATGTGAAAGAGAAGTCAACGACCAAAACCGAAGACAGAGAAAAGATCGCGGTTTGGCTGGACAAGCCCCAGATCACGAAGATGCGCAAGATTCAGGAGACTGAGGATGTTCCGATAGCCGCGCAGATTCGACGGGCGATTGACGAGTTTCTAGAAAGGCGGAAGAAATGAAATACGATCTTGGAAGTCTTGAAGGAAGACAAAACAGAATTCGAGGGTTCGTTGAAGCGGCAAAGAAAATTACAGCCCAGGAACAGGCTAAGAAAGCGCAGTTGAAATTGTTCGCTGATCTCAAATCGGAGGATGTGAAGAAAACTCAGTAAAGAAATGGCGGAGCCGTCTGCCCTTGTAGGGGCAAACGACTCCTGGCACTACCGGACGAAAGAGGCGTCCAGCAATGTTGAGTCGCAATTTATCCCATCGTAGTTCTACCCGCAATGTTGTTTCCGCCCGCGTAGCAGGTCATCTCACCCACGGTGTCAAGCAATACGGCGTCGTCCGTTCATTCACAAGACCTGACCGAATTAATCACGGGGTTGTAAAAGTTGGCCGCAGCTTTTCACTGCTCAAGACTTTCTGTATCGCCACATCAATCGCAGTACATGCAAACACATACGCGCCTTCAAGAAAAAGCTGGCGCAGAAAAGAGGACGCTGATGTACAATAATCGCAGTAAAAATCTTTCCCACGGTCAGCAATCGCTGAAGACGGGGCCTGAAAGTGAGGCTCCAGTGTCTAGCGATGCATTCCAGACCAGCGGTAACTCTCCTACTCTTGACCTGATTTATGTAGACGCCATAGTGCACGGCGCAATCGAAGCGGGATTGGCGGTGCTCTGATGCGCGTTCGAGTCAATCAGACATATCGCTACAACCCTTGCGGTTGGGATGTCATCCGTCCGTGCCAGGGTAACTCACTCAAACCCGGCCAGATCGTCAAGGTCATCAATCTTTCCTCCGCTCCCCCGGCCAATACGATAGGGCAATGCTACGTAGCAGACCCCGTGACCGGAACATTTCTCTGCATGGTTTCCACGAACAGCCTTGAACTCCTGAATCGCAAGGCGGTGTCCCGATGAGCACTCGTGGAATCATGGCTCGCGCCACAGGTGAAGGAAAATTCATCGGGCGCTACCATCACTCTGATTCAAATCCGACTGACCTGGGCGTGACTCTCTGGAATCTGTATCGCGGTCACTTCCGCCGCGATCTGAGCAAGATGCTCGCGTATCTGGTGGACGCACCGCACGCGGTTTGTGGCTGGAGTGCAATTGTCGGTAAAGACTTCTCGCTCAAGCCGGGATATACGTGGCAGAAAGTAATCGGCGGTTCGCGGGACTACGCGGTTTATTCACAACTGCCGGACTATCGCCGTCCGCAATGCTTTGCTGGTCGTCCCGGCGAGACCGAAGACACCAGGACAGAAAATGATTTGCAGCACACGGACTGCGAATGGCTGTACGCATTCGATGAAGAGCAACACAAAATGTTCGTCCGCGATTTGAATCACAAAGAGGATGTCGCGGTCGTTGACCTGAATGGAGATGAACCGGATTGGGCGAAGATTGAGTGCGGCGAACATTTCGAACGTTGCCATCACCTAGCTTGGGTCCATAAGCTCACACCGAAGACTTCCAATCTCAGCACACAAACCTGGCTCGGCAAGCGTCCGCTTGGGATACACGACGCCATAGCAGTTGAAGTCGGTGGCAAGACTTTGAAACTGGCTGGTTCTGGTGGTGATGCGGACTTTTACAATCGCAACCGCCGTGGAGTGTTTCCATCCGGCACCTGGGTAGCGTCGTGTGTTTACAAGAATGGACGCCGGGTTGAACTGCCAATTGCGAAGCGCGTTGATAACAACTATCAACCGCTACCTGGGATTGCGTGGATATTCCCTCCCATCAAAGACCAGGGAGCAACGCGGAGGGCCGGATGACCTGGACTATCGACCAAATCCGCGAAGCCGACCAACGCGCTGGCCGCTACTTCTTTTCGGTGGACACGATGCGATTCTTCTCCAGCCGCATTCTCCCAACCGTGTACGAAGGTCCGGGAGGAATTTACTTCATCACGAGCGAACAGTTTCGCGGTTCTGACGGCATAAGCGCCCCAAGAAAGTACACCATCCGGCAATTCACGCCGGACCCCGTGGAGATTCGCACGGTCGTAGGATTTAGCAACATGTCTAAGAAGCAGGCACAGATAATCGCCAGCGTCCTAGCTGCGGGACACGGCGTAGCACATCTTGGGATTCCTCCGGTATCGGCGGCAGAACAGGCAGGAAAGGAATAAATGTCAACACCAAACAAAGAACTAATCAAAGCTTACTTGAAGAATCTTCTAAATAGCTTAGACAAAGAAGCTGCGAAGAAGGTTAAAACTACGCAGAAAGTACAGAAATGAACGGCGACCTCTGCACCCTGCGGGAGATTACTGACCTAGCTTTCGAGAGAATCAGGAAGATGAACCCGCTGGAAAAGGCGAAACTCAGAATTCACCTCCGGGAGCACTATCATCTTCCCCCTCAGATTGAACCCCTGGTGCACGAATTCAGACTAGAGATTCCGAAGAATTCCACAGGAGATTAACTTGACGGACAAAATCCTAGAACCATGCCGCCGAGTTTCTGGAAGCTTTCGCGCACATTTTTCAAACAAGGAAGATGCTGAAGCGTTCCGAGATGATCCGGGCAATGTCAATTATCACGGCGACATTGCGCACTTCTGTCAAAAATGCTTTCGCTGGCATCTGTCGCGGCCCGAATGGTTGGTGCCAGACCATCAACGTGTCATGACAACGGTTAACTGACGAGCGAGCGAATCGGAGGCAGCGATGAGGTGCAAAAATTGCGGAGCTGAAACTTCGGTCTATCTGATTGATTGCAGATTCAAGCTCGGCACGCCGGAGCGGGAGCAACGCTTCTGTCCTGGTTGCCGTCCAGAAGCTCTAGAGCCTGGACAGCGGACATTTGTTGCAGATCGCCTGGGTGACTATCCCATCTGGGAGAGACTAGCAGATTTGTTGGGGACGGCGAAGCCAGAGGTACATTGATAGATGGCAGCACACCGGGAAGGTCTACGATAGCCACCCTTTCCGATTCTCGGAACGTTGTCGATGGGACACTCACGATCCCTTGGTGGTTAAAGCTTCTCGGAATCCCAAAGTCAAAAGATAAACAGGACAAGAAGGAAAAGACGAAGAAGAAGAAAATCTTCCTAGTTACGGCTGTTGCTCGCTACTTGCTGCGCTGCCACACGAGGGTCAAGTCCTTGTCGTTCGTGTAGACGAGCTTGTTGACCTGCATATTATCAAAAGCCGCGAGAACAGCCTTTTTCCCGACGAGGGCGTCGAACTTTTCCTTCGTTCCCTCCGGGGCGTGCATGGTCTCCGTATCACCAGAAAATTCGACATAGCCCTGCTTGCCTTGTTGCTTGAGCATGGAGGCGATGTCGTCCGCGTATTTTTGGCGCAAAGCGGCGACATCTGGGGAGACTGTCGGGGCTACGGACACGGAAGCAACTGGCGCAGCTTCGGTGCAATACTTTTTCTCATCATCAGGCGAGAAGCGGTGGGCGTCACACATTGCCTTGATATTGTCCGTAGGCTTTGGTGCCTCTGCTGCGGGGAGAGTCTTGGGAGTTAGAGTACCCTCGAACTTTTCCTCTTTCTTGGGATCGTCGGCTCGTGGAATAAATACGTGGAAGCTGCCCTTGGCACCAAGGCGGCGGTCTTTTTCGATGCGGAATGCCACTTTATCACCGGGTTTCAGAGAGTCCAACAGATTAGGCTTCTCGGCTTTACCATGCGCGGGAGTCATACCCATCCGACGCAGGGTGATGTCATCACTCTGGCGGTTGGTGACGAGCGACCAAACGCCTTCGTCAGTCCGCACGTAATACCCAACGAAGCTGTTGAATCCCGCCGATCCTGTGCATGTGTAATCCTCGCCTGAACCGCAATGGATGTTGTTCGTGTAAGTGCCGTCTGCCAACATTCGATTACCAAGGTACGATCCCACCTGATATTGCTTATCGGCTGCCTGGGCAAGCGCCGATCCGGCGAAAAACAATGCCAGGAGTGTTGCTACGACAAGTTTCATTACCATCTCCTCCATTCTGCTTCGAGTTCTCGCGCTGCTTGGGGAGTCCTGTCCGGCGCAACTTTTCGAATAAGACCGAAAGAACCTCGTCTCATTCACGGTCGATCTTCCATTCAATTATCAAATCTTGGGTTTCAATTGAGCCTGTCGTGGTTTCTTGCAGACTAGGAGCGACTGTCTTGAGAAAGCCCTGGTACGTGCGCCCGTCCAACGTCGTCAGTCGCTTGCCATTTCCGGAGACCAGAACGGTATGGCCCGATGCCCAAATGAACCGAACCAGTCCACCATTTGCAAGGACGCGCTTTACCTCTGCTAGCCGGGCCACTCCACGGGCCAGCCGGGCCAATGCATTTATGTTCAATTCTGACATACTTCACACCGACTTAAGTTTACGCCACATTCCCTATCGGCTTATTACAAGCAGGTTTATGAGAATAGATCGTCCAAGACGCCTCGCCCTCTGCCCGTGATACGCTTTCCCCGATGCCAAAAATCCAACCATGCCGCTGCACGCACGGCAAGACCATCCATTACTCTAAACCTGGAGACAAGAAGCTCTTGAGCAGGTGCGGGTATCCAAACTGCAAATGCAAAGGGTACAGGCCGAAAGGTTAGCGCGGCGAAGGCTCGCGTCGGCCCGAAACCACTTTTCCGGTAATCCGACTACACAGCCAAGTGGTATCCAGTCCGCTTATCCTGGATCACTCTCCCCAAATGGTTCTGCGATTATGTTAACAGGTTCAAGAAACGCAACTGGTTGCGAAAGTGTGCCGGAGTCAATGCAAGGTACTTGTGAACCGTTCGAGGGTCAACTTCGCCCAAAAATTCCGCAAGAGGTGGAAGCATCCGTTCGACATTCACTCCCTCCTCAAACCACGATGTCAGTCGATGCACAATAAAAGTGAACCGTAGGTCACGGAATCGAGGTTGGCGATGTCCTCCATCAAGTCTCGTGACCTTCGCGTATCTTCGCAGTCTCCGAAAGTCTCTTGATATGGCTAGATACCCAATGGCATCTCCTCGTTTATTTAGAAAGAAATGATCGTCGTTGCTACCCCTGCGAATGCATGAACTCAGATAACGACGTAGAATCTTCCGCACGTCAGGTCCAATCGGAATGCGCCTTGACGTACCGATGCTGGGACGCCGAAGAGTCATCATGCTCTCTTCTAAGTCCACATCATCGAGACGGAGGGTTAGCATTTCTTCGATCAGAACTTCAGTTCCATACAAAAACTTAATGATTGTGCTGAAAGTGAAGCCATCAACTGATGAAGGGCAGCGTCCCCTTTGGCTGCGCCCGGTCGCTATCAGTATTTGACTAAGCTCCGTTCGAGTATAAATAAATGGGGTGAACCGTCGCGGTGCCTTCGACGGGGCGGGGGCATTCGTAGAACCTCAATGTGACCCCGGTGTTTCCAATATTTGAAGAAGGCACTCAGCGTTTGATATTTGCGGACCCAGTTATCCACAGTCGGTTTTCGTCCGCCGCTAAGAAATTCACATATCTGACATTTCGTAATACACGCAAGCTGCACATTCCCCGTCAGGCGAGAAAAGCTGTAGAGGAACTCCGCTGTTTGACGATAGGAGAGACCACCAGCACGCTTGCGCTCGATGTAGACCGCAATCGCCTTCAAAATCTTCATGCCAAGCCGCTCAGGTCAAAATCTGCTACCGCTCGTAAGGATTTCATGTCGCATTTGGCGTAGATTGACGTTGACCGAATATGGAGATGGCCGAGGAAATCACTCACCTCTCTGAGCGATGAACCTGCTTCCAAGAGATATGTCGCGCAGGCGTGACGGATAGAACGAGGGCGGTAGGGAGGATGCTTTACTCCCAGCCGTTCGAGATGGTCATTGATGAGTTTCGATATGGTGTCCGAAGGTATCGGTCGAAAAGGGGGATACAAGGTCACGAAGAAGTTCGGGCACGAAACCCGGGGTCGAGTTCTTAGAACGTAATTCGAAAGCGCGTCATCGATCTGTCGCGGGATAGGAAATCGCTGGAAACGGCCCCCTTTTGACCTTCGCACGCTCAGAATTTTATCCCTCCAATTTACATCCGTGAGGAGAAGCCGTGTGACTTCACTCGGACGGAGCGCATATCCAGCGAGCAAAGATAGGACAGCGTGAGCGCGAACGTCACTGGGACGAGTGGGAACGTGCTCAAGCGCTTCCCGGATCTCGCGCCAATCGGATGCATGAGGCAGGAAGCGAGGCTTAGGCACCCACGGTCTCTCTATTCCGAGTCCTAAGTGCTGGCTGCACCAGCGATGCCTCGCCGCATACTTGAAAAATGATCTTAATGCACTTGCCGTTCTGACTGATGTCCCGGGAGCCAAACCAGTGGCTCGTTCGAGACTCAGATACTGATCGACATCGTTGAGACGAATAGAACGAAAGCTTCGGCGCTTTAGAGAGAACCATCGCAGGAATTGAATCGCTTTTTGATATTTCCACCTGATAGTCACAGGTGCAAGGCCGCGATATCGCATGAACTCCGCATACGCGTTTAGCTTGGAGGCCCACGGTTCCTTTGGGCATCGTGGGAGCTTTAGCCTACGGTGGAAACGCAGCCATTTTGTGGCGAGCCATGCGAACTGATCTGCGCGATGCTGTCCCTTTCTACTAAACGCTGGCAAGCCGCGCTGATTTCTCCGGCGGTCCCTAGCCTGCAGGACTTCGTCAAGTCCCACGTCGCGCAGCTTCGTTAGCCCGAGAGACCGAATTATCTGAATCAGAATTGGGGAATACTTCGCAACGGTGGACGGATTCGTTCCTTGGCGTTGTAGATGCAAGAGAAAGGCTTCTCGCTCTCGGGGCAGCGGTGCTGCTAAGTGATGGGCTAGTGCTGACTTTAATTTCCCTGGTTTGAACAACCACTGAATGGAACATTCCGAGTTCATTGCAGGAATTCTAACTCACGCTCCCAGTCGGACAAGTGAAAATCGCCCCTGATCCCGAAACTGGCAAGACCGTGGTAGACTCGCGTTCTCGCAATTCTCGAAGGTTGAGATTTTGACCATCAGATGCCTCGTAAGAAACGAAACAACGATTTGCCTCCGGAAGTTCGCGCTGTCTTGCGAAGCTCACCCCGCCTGAATCCTTGCAAGAAATTCCGGCATGCGAACATTTTCAAATTCATGGAACACGTGAACGAGGGAAAGTGCTCCGAGTGCATTGAGTTTTGTCGTGGGTTAGAAAGAGACGAGCAGTTGATACAATTTCTTCGACAAAACAGGAACTAAGGGCTTTAGAGCAATTCCTCAAAGATGAAACAGATTATCCTGTGACCTTCTTCGCCTGCGCCCGAATCTTCGCCCATCTCTTTTTCGCCGCCTTCACCATCTTCGCTCTCGCAGCGGCAGACATAACGCGCTTCTTCACGACTTTGAGTTCTTTGCTTGTTGAATCACCGAGTGCTTTTGCAGCCGCTCGGACTCCGTTCAACTGATGCTGTAGCTTGTGTAACTGCTTTTCGAGTTTTCTTTCTTCGCGCTTGATTGCTGCCAGAATGTCCATGAATCCTCCGGGCAGGAAATTTATCTCAATCGACAAGGCCGCACCAGACGTGCCGGAGGAGGTAAGGTAACATATTCGCAGTTAGGATAAAGTGATGGAACCGCCCCAGAAACCAGCGGACAAACCTAAGCAGCTAAAAGCCGACACCCGCCAGTGGAAGAGCGGTCGCGTCAAATTTGCGGTTGTTGGGTGGGAAGGGCGACCCGACGACAACTACATAGTCTTCGAAAAGAATTTCTTTGGAAATAGCAAAACACCGGACCAAAAATTCATCCTCCGAGGACGAGATTGGACCAATCTAAAGAGATTGATCGACGGTGATTTGCAAGAGTTTTCCGAATGGGAGAAGACGATCCCAACTGTGGACCAAGCGGGGTTGACTGTTTTGATCTCCCAACATCCCGATTTATTCGAGAAACTCTTATCCAACAAAAATATCTTAAAGCTTAGCGAAGCCAGCTTCGAGTCATTGGACCGACTGGCAATCAAGCTGTATGAGGTCAAGGCCGAGCGCATCGACCTCATCCTCAAGGCTCTATCTGCAACATCCGGTGACGACCTGACTCAGTTCAGCCGCCTTCTCGAAGACCTGAGACTAAATCAGGTCTCCACGATGGCTTCTCTCGTGTACCAGAAATTGAAAGTGATCGATCTGCTCGAAACGACATGCACGAATCCCCAAAAACATGAACGGGACGTGCATGACATTTTTGACAAGAATTCGTGGCTGGTGGGCAAACAATATGAGATCGTCCAAAGTGATCGACCTCTATCGAAATTCGTGGACGAGAACTTACCATTCGAGCCTGATCTCAAGAAACGACCGGATTTGATTCTCAAGGTTGTCCCTAGCTCCCAGGATGTCGTTCTAGTTGAACTCAAAGCTCCTGGGATTCCACTCAAGGCAGATCATATCGGCCAAATCCTGACGTATCGCGCCTTGATTGAGAAAAACAAAGCCAACGTTAAAAATGTGCATTGCTTTGTATTCGGATATGAAAAAAGCTCTAGTTTTTGTCTTTCGAAAGATGTGGTGATGAAGACCTTTTCGGAATTGATCGCGGAACTCAGAGCCGAGTATCGAGAATATACGCGAATAATCGAAAGTGGTAAAGAAATTGAAGCAGATGTAGATTCGTGATGCAGGATAAACCCAGGACTTCCGATTTGAGGGAGTTCCCCATGAAAAAGCTTGGGAAGCAGCCGAAAAAGCGGCTCTACAAGGGAGTTTCGCAGCAACATGTAGTTTGCGAAGCTCGGTGGGCGAAGATCAAGAAGAACGCATAAAGGACATTCTCAATGTTGAAAGGTAGGCAGCGATGGAATCTGGTTGGTGAAACGCTGCGGGAAATCGGCACCTTACAATCTGTGTTCGGTTTAATGGATTGGGTTTATCAAAGGTCCGAAGGCACCGGGCGTTTTGGTGGCGTGTGGTGGGCCGTCGGCTTCATCTTGGTAGGTGTAGGTTTTATCGTTGCAGGACTGTGGATGCAATTCGCGGCTGGCGAATAGGGTCCCAACCGCGCCACTCTGCCTTTTTCTTGGAGATAATCTTTGGTGCACGGAACAAAACTTCCATTGTCCGTTCGAATCGTTGCCGCGCAACGGTCCGTTGGTCGCACTCTGGACTCTTCTTGGGCTTTTCTGACTTCGCTCTTCGAAAAAGGAAGATGGTGGAAAATACCTCTCGAAATACTTGCAACACTGTCAGCAATTTTGGGTGTGCTTGGGTTTGTAGTAAGCACTCGAACCAAACTTTCTGTGGACCCTTCTGATTCTCTAGTATCGTATAACCCCCTTGGGACCACATTCGTCTTGTCGAACGAGGGGTCTCTCGATATTCACAGCGTTGCTGTCTCCGCTGCGAATCTTCATTTGGAGAACAGCGACCCTAAGACTGGATTTCAGGTCGTTGGTCCGTGGGAGTTCACTCATGTACCGAACGATGCGACAGCGGATATACTTTCGGCGGGGCACAAAATGGGCTTGCCCTATCCCAGAAATTTTGGATTTACGGCAATCAACAACTTCACTGGCGGCAGTTTTACTTTTATCGTGCGTTACAGGCCGGATTGGCTTCCGTGGCGCAGGAAGGAGATTTTCCCCTTCGAGGCCATACGCACCACTGACGGGAAATGGGTATGGAAGCCCGTCGCGCAGTAAGTTTGTGCGTCTAGTATGTTGTTGCCCATAGTTGCTTTCCTCCTATTCGAATGTTCTACGGAGGACGATCCAGAACAGTTATTCTCTGAACAACTGCAAGCTGACTTACCACCTTCGTGTTGTATCGTTCTCCTATGTGCGGCTTACTTTGGTGGTATGGCGTCGTGTATTCCTTCTTGAAGAGCAATGAGTGGATGGCTCTTTGGCTGGAGGCAATTGCGCTGCTGGCGATCTTCTTCTGGGACCGCAAAGATGCGAGGGACCAACGCAAGGAAACTCTGGAGCAGCTCGCGATAGGGAGAAAGCAAATTCATGCGGATAGGGTCGCTGGAATATTTCAGGCAATGCGCACCTTTATGATTTTGGTCTCCGATGGCATTCACTACGACAATTTCGGCGTAGGGCAGCGATTCGAATACGCGGGTACCGAAGACAATTACGGCGAACCGGAGCCGATGAAAGAGTTCGCCGCGATTCACGAGGCGCATCATCTCGCAATTCTCATTAACGACGCTCTCGCCGCTTACATCGGAGCACGGGTTGCCGAAGCCGTAGCTCTGCAGGATGTTAAAGACCACGTGGAATTTAATAAACGATTGGATGTCTTCTGGAAAAACTGGGAAGGCAAGAAGATGGCAGAGGCCTTGCGGAAGCTGTCATAGCACAACCATTAGTGACGACCAGAAATCTACTTGTTTCCGAAATCGCCGCTGACTGCTCCTCCCGCTTCTACTGCAACGCACACGGCACAAGCGTCAAGACGTGAACGCCCGATTGATTGTAGGAACAGGCTCAGCGCAGTGATATGGTCCTTCGTATCCTTGGCGGTCGTTGAAAACTGGTTGGGTATTTCTAGTCCATTGCCGGAACCGCCATGAATAAATCGAGCGACTCCATAGTCGATCTCCAGCAGTGCGAACCGTTTCGAAATTTCTGCGTTATTCGCAATAATCTTCTCGCCTGTAAATGCCTTCAACGAACTGCCCCTTAATGATTGTTGCCAACGTCTCAGCAGCCGATGGAACGATATATGCCTCGTATGCTACTCGGAGCGCATCGCCAACTTTTCTATCCTCGTTTTATGTCCGCGAATCTCGAAACCGTCCTAGTCTCCGTCTGGCAGCAATCCTTGATCGACAAAAAGAAAGCCGTCGATCTCGAAGGCGAAACCTACAGTGTCCGCCAAACTTCCAAGAGCAAGCTGAAACAGATCGATTTTCGCTTCGAAGACCGAGACCTGCGCGGACTGGAACAGAATCCGAATACCAAGTCTAGGTGGGCGAAACTAGCGCGAGAAGGCAAACAGGTTATGCAATTCCTCGAACACGGCAGATATATCGCGGTCGTTCTGGACGGGAAAGTTCACCAATATAAGCAGACGTGATACACCGAATAGCCTTGCTCGGCCTACCACCGAACATTCGCCAATCTAGTACATAAATGTACAGACAACCGCTTTCAACCTGCCCACACTAGGGACGTTGAGGAGCATTATGTCGAGCACATACGAAACGAACTGCACTCCCAAGGCACTATCTATCCGTAGTACGGCGGTCACGGTCAGTAGGAAATTTATGAAATCACCGTCCCTCTTCGATTGGTACTTCATTTTACGAGCGCACCATCAGTGGACGATGTTCCAGGCGATTCGCTATGCGCTGTGGCTCGCTCGTTAGGAAGCCAAAACAAAGTCTTTGCAGCTTGGATTCGTGCGCCAAGTACCGACATTTCCTAACACAAGTACCATTCAATTCATCGAGTATCCCGCAGCCTTCCAATTGTAATTCCGTTGAAGGAACTCAACCTACTTCCGCTTATGGAGCTTCTTGTCGAGCCTCAGTAGCTTGTCAAATTCCTCAAGCCACTGTTCTAGCGTAAGGTCAGACACCCGCTGCACTCTGACCGAGTTCGTAAGCCAGTTGACTGCTTCACCGCCGCCAAAATAGAAATAGCCACCACCCGGTCGCAACGATTCGTCCCGTCCACGTTCTCGCAGGGCGTCATTTATCATCTTCCGAGTTACGCGGTTCGCTTTGGGTTTATTTTCCATGCTCACCATCTATAGTTCCAGACCACGCAGCCAACAATTGCTCCACGCACCCTGGGGCGACTGGATAAATTTCCTTTATAATGCGGCCTGACGAGGTTCCTATGTCCGCATTCGAAAGCGTGCGCAAGATCGCTAAAGAGTGGCAACCTCAACTGCTGCCCACAGAGTTGAAATATCGAGATTCATTTATCGCATACCTCCGCGAGCGATTGAAGGACGCAAAGAGAATTGAACCTGAGTATCGGCATCTTGGGACCACTACAGACATCTACGTTGAGCAGTCAGGATTCTTCGGATCGTCAGCAGTTTTTGTCGAACTAAAACGGAACTTTATCTCCAAAGCGCAACTCGACCGTTTGGTAGGCCAGATCGAGTCGTTGGAACCAAAGAAAAACTTCATAGTTGTCCTTCTGTGCGGGGAAACGAACCCGGCACTGGTGTCACGGTTGAAGGAAAGATACAAGTGCGAGCGAGACAACTCCGCAATTCTTTCAAACGTCCGAGTTATTGTGAAAGAATCTCCGGGAACGAAAGCATGAGACGGCTAAACCGTGGTTCTCTCTGAAAACATTCAGCTTGGCACAAGCGCATTATGGCCTTTTCAGTTTTTTCTTTAACATTGAGTTCGTCAGACCCGCAGCGCCAAAATATTTCTCTGATGCTGGCCCATCTGCAAAATGTTCCAGCAAGTTATTCTTTAAGATTCGCAGCACACTTGCACGAATGATGAAGCTGAGTCCGTCGTGTAGCACGGTAATGATGCTGCCGTCCTCACCCAGATAGCCCCGTGGAACGATTGTAAAGAATCGGTCTGGAATCCTTTCGCCATGCGCTATGCAGTTCCTTACTTCATATAACTCGCCCACGATATTGCCAACCTTATAGCTGGCTTTTGGCATGAACGACTGAATGTCACGCGGAAAATAGATTGAAGTTGCCTCTCCTAAAAACCACTTTATCCTTTCTTTTGCTACCCGGCTTCCCCGATGTTCGAGATTCTGGGAAGTGTACATTGCCTCCACGGCTGAGCACCACAGCATGAACCTGCTCTTCCAATATGACACCGCAAAGTGTCCGCCATCGTGGAACGAGACGGACATCTTGAATTTCCAAAATTCTCCTTTCATCCCGCGCAGAAACTCACCCACCACACTTTGCAGTTCCACCACGTCTCTGTTGCGGAGAGAGAACCCCTTCTGTAATTGCGGGACATCCATTAGGTTGACAGGATGGTTGAAGGTCTGAATTTGAATTGTTCCGTCATCGCGCAGGTTGCCCACCATCAACGAAGCGAACTGCCGCATCGGGCGAACTACTCGCAGACAGGCCGCAATGTTGTTCACAAGGTCCACTGACTGCTGCTGTGCATGACCCGCGTCTAAGGAAGTGGCTTCATAGCGATGAACAATTGCGTATTTAACCCCTCCGAGAGTCTCCATGTCGCGCTTGCCCATCTCGCTGCCAACCCATGAAAACGTCTGTTCGTTGAACATCGACTTGACGTTCTCAATCGTTACGTTGGGCACGATCTGAGCAGGAAGCATTGAGTGGTCAAACGGGTCATCCTGCCATGACTCTGTGACTCCGTTGATCGGATACAGTGTGATTTGAGTGGTCATTCTCGCCGTCCCATGAACAACGGGGAGACAAACGGATCATTGACGGTCGAAAACCATCACGTCTGTTCCAGAAAGGTCAACGAGCCGCACAACCCCGTTTGAATCCTCGAACACCAACCCGCTTGCCCCGTTCGACTTATTCAAAGCTCCAATACAGTGTCCCCAACTCTTAGGAATGCTAACGTGCGATTGGGCCTGCACTTCACGCGTGCCGATTCTTCCCATGAGATATCCACCGAACATCAACAACGCGCCTACAAGCAATAAGCGTGTCTTCATTAAAGTCTCCTTTCGGCTACAGAAGCATTTTTGAACCAATGGACCAGAACACAAAGGACGAGACGATTAGCGTTGAGTCGATGAGCACGCCAGCGCCAGTTCTTTTGGCGATTCTGCATCAACTGCGACCTGAATCGTTCGGAAGCCTAATGCACAAAGATTGGCTTCCGTGTTTGCAGGCAACAACTTAGCGAATAACGAATTTCTGTCGAGGGGCTTCAGGCCGTCACGTCGGGCTGCTTTGGGAGACTCATTCGAAACTTGAAGTTCAAGCTTTGTGTCGGCAACGGTCACCAACACATTTTTGACTTTCCGACTTTGAAGTTCGTGGTTTAACGCAAGCCCGAATTGGTGCCGTGCTTGTAGAGCTTGCAGAGGTAGTTGGGCTTGCAAAGCCTGCTGGTCCGCGCTCGTCGCCATATTCCACGCAATCGGTACCAGGACGGCGCAAATCAACATCACGAGTGAAAACCAAACTCCCACACGTGCGAATACATGCCGTTGCGCTGAGGACGCGAACGAAACGGCGATTCTGTCTGGTTCTGAGTGTGATCCTAGCGATAGGATTGCTGACGAAAGTTCCGCAGCTGCTTCGGGTACGGAGCACTGAAGCAGTCCATTTAGACCGGAACTGCTTGACAACCTCAAGTTACCGTACAACATTACGGGTAACTGGCGGTTGTTGTTAAATCTCCGGTCGGGGCCTCCGTTCTTGGCTACATATCGCCAGGTTGTCCCAACCTGAGTACTGTCCGTGGGGACCTGCTCATTTTCAATAAATCTCGTGATTCCGGACTGAGCTTGCAAGTCGATATATGGCACTGCACCGACTCCAGTCGAATCGTAAACTAGCAGTCGATCAGGAAGCAGATACAAGGTTTGTTGACCAGCTTTAATCATTGGCACACTAACGTTGCACTGAACTTTCGGTGGAGGCGCAAAAGCTGGAGAAACTGCTGACCTTCGTTCCAAAAATGCAGCGCCAGCATTCCGTTTCCAATCGGTGGTCGATGCTCCGGCGTCAACGCGCCAAATGCCCTGACACCCTATGAATCGCTTGAATGCACCTTGAAGGTGGGAAAAGTTTTGCTCGGCATTTCCATGGATTGAGTATTGCAAAACCAACGTCCCGTCAGTCACATCATTATGCCGGGCGCAAATCACGATCATGGCTACGGCAAGCACAGCTCCTAGCCAAGCCCACCACTCAATTTCGGAAACCGCCATCAGAATCAGGAGAACGCTGCCAATAATGACTGAAACAGGAAACAGATCGACTCTGCGTTTAACCCGATTGAGTTCCTGAAGTAGTTGTGCTGCGGAGCTATCAACGATGGTCTGAGCTGCGGAACTCGAAATCTCCTGAAGCGCATCGCTGACAACGGGGACATTCTGTGACGGCTGTTCACTTGGAGAAGGAGGAGCAATCGTCTGTCGGTAATAAAGACCTCCGCGACCGAGATGGACGTATGAGCCTCTCGGCCCCACTCCGATTCGAGCGCCTGTTACACCAACTGAGGCCCCTAAACCAGATCGAGACAAATTCAGGCGGAGTGGACCGAAGTTGAAGCCCTTGCGAATGTAGAAGCCCACTAAAGGACCTCCCGAAGAACTCTCGGCGGGAACGTCTCGATTGTGGTGCAGCGTATCAGCAAGTTCAACATCAAGCAACTGTGACAGGCTACCTGCTGGCAGACGCCGTTGGCCACTTCTTATCTATCCTCTCCAGGATGAACGCGGCCTCATTGATCGCTTTATCCACCCAATACTCTTTCGCAAAATTCGGTTTGTCAGATTCAATGCAGTCGATCAGTTTTCGGGCGGACAAAATCGTAGCGGCAAACAAAATGGCGTGCTTGCGTTCTTCGGTCATGGGAACCCCGCAGTTTGGATTTGGTGCGGGTAGAGATTGGGAAGGCGATTCTACTTCACTCTATGACTTTTTGGGTTTCTCGATTTTGCAAACATGCGCGGTAAATTCTTTGTCACGCTGCTCTATGTAATCTCGCTTCATTTTATCCAGCGATTCGCCAACGAATGCACCGGAAGTCCGAAACACCCACACGCACTGGGAACACCCGTAGCCGTGAAACTCTTGGCTCTCTGTCCAAACGAGCTTGCGAGGCAGTGTAACCCTCCGCCGCACGCGGGTGGAATTTCGCTTAGGGGAAAATCAGGGACGATCCTGAAACAACTTTATCATACGCCAAGTTCCGGTGCTCGTGCATCCAGACGAGAATGTCCGACTCGCGGTTGAGATGCGCGATCACGGCTTGTCCTCACAATCCCGGATTCTGTTCTCATCATTTCCTGCCGCAGCTTGGCAACGAAGAATTCGTAGTGTCTTGTCGTCTATAGATGGCTTGCCAGCTATGTCAAGCAGGACAATTCCGAGCGCGTTAACTAAGGGTATTCGAACGTTGCGGTAATCTTCACAAAATTTGTCCACCGATTTACTCTCATCGCCGTATTTGATTCCGGCAGGTGCATCGAAAGATTGCATCACGTCGGCCGCGCTAGGATTGTTTCTAAGTAGTTGGGTAAGTTGAATCATAGCTTCATCGTGGCCGATGATGTACCCGGTGTTAAAACTCGGAGTGGTGGCCTTCCAATCGCTACAGGTTTGCCATCCTGTGCCAACGACGGAGTAAAGCCTTGTCGGTGGTTTTACGGATTGCTGGCTTTGGGCCTGCGCTTTGCTGGACTTCCCCGCAATCATTGACGTTACAAAAACGCCAAACACAAACCCCAGCAGCAGATTTCGCATGGTCAGCGTCCTCCCTTACGGCTAGGTGGGCGTTTGCCCGGTTTCTTAATCGCTGAATGGCAGTTAGGTGGATTGGCGAATGCTGCGTCAATTTCGGCTTCGGGTATGTGGAGGTCTCTCAAAAAGTCGCGCACCGCTGGTTCTTCCCCAAAATTGTGGGTAGGAAGGGCACCGGGGTTTTCTAGGTTCGCTACGGTGGCTCGAAACATCGGCGGCGGATCTGTTGCTGTCGTATCCCTACATAAACTGATTATTTGCCAAGCCATGGTACACCTCCCCTGAGTCGATCATGGGAGCGATTCTACGTCACCAAGTCGGTTACGGAACAGAGTCTTTATCTTTGGATACAGCCTGTACGCTTTCAGAAATGAGGGAGTGATGTTCATGTGCTTGAAGCGGCGGCACAGGGGTTGGTTCCGGTCTAGACATTCATTACGCCTGTTGATTACGTGTATAGTAAACACATAAGACTGCTATGACCTTGACACCACACTTCGCCAATAGAGAACGCAAGCCACTGGAGACTGTTAATTTTGTTCTCATCCAAGAACCGCTCGCCGGATTGTTACGGAATACAGACAGCGATTTGCAACGACGCATCAAGGGAATAGAGGTGTCCAGCGGGAGTTTTAGAGAGTACAGAGAACTTACATTGCTCTTGATTATGCTCAGGTCCGCAGCTAACTCCTATCAGGCTCTTGGCTTTCTCCTGTCTGACACGGAGGAACACCCAAAACGTTTGCCGAGATACGTTTTGGTTGCGCCGTCTATTAACCGCCAGATGATGGATTTGTGGTTCACACTTGTATACATGATGGATGATTTTTCGACACGATCTCTTATGTACGAGCAAGCCGCATACCGCCAATTGCGGGAGCAAATCGCCTACGCTCGAAGACGATATGGAACAGCCGAAGAATGGCGAGACTGGTTTGAAGACATGCAGGAACTCTCGGACATGCTGGAAACGCAAATGCCGTTGACTCCCGAACAAAAGGCTAAGCCGAGTTCGGCAATACCCGCATGGCCCCATCCTCACCATCTTACGGAGATAGTTTCGAAGAGTCAGACTTTTCTAAAACTTCTGCATGAATTGCTGTACAGCGATACATCCATAGAGGCTCACTTGAAGCCAGCGGGTCTTATGATGGCTGCGGGAATACTGCTTGTAGATATTGCACCCGACCACTATCGAAGAGCAGTGGAGGAGAGATCCATCCATCAGTATAAATTCCGTCATTTCTGCCGGACGGTATTGACGTTGCTCGGAATCATTAGTGAAATTGAGCTTCACTCTAAACTCGGAAACGCTGAACAAGCATCCAAAATCTGGAAACGATTGACTGAGCGCAGTCCTGACGCCAGAGAAATCTATGAGGCCCGTTACAGAGCCGATTTTTCCATAGGGGGCTAGCTTCTATTCTTATGTCCGATTGGCTGCAACTCGCAAACTTCATCGTACAGTGCCTCCTCCTCGTCGGACTCGTCTGGTATACGGTTGAAACCTACAAGATCAGGAAGGCATCAACCCAAGCGGCGGACGCAGCAACCCAGGCTGCGAAGGCATCTGTAGATCAGGCTATCGCGGCGCAGGAAAATCTTCGCCTACTTAAAGAGTCTTACGAGGAGAAGATCGGCCAGGGGCCACAAATTGTTCTCGAAGCGATTCGGCGTGCCAAATCCCTCATCGTTTATTGGAAAACTCAGGCCGCTACCATTGCTCCACCGCCACATGGGAATCCCGACCCTACCCCGCTCGCTCAATCTGGGTTGCTTAACGTTCTGAGCCATGCTCGACAAATTCCCGGATGCGCGACCCTATTAATAGAGACAGACGCGGCGTTGGCAAACGCCAAGAGTGAGCTTGAAAAGGCATACCAAACGGTGAGGAAGCAGACTTTTGTAGTGACGGCAGGGCGAGCACCCGACTATTTGAAACAAGCCGAAGGCTTACTGGAAAGAGCATCTCAACTAGCGTTGGACGCTATCGTTCCCCGGACCTGAACCGTAGAGCTACGATGATGCGCGAGATAAAATCGGTCTGGGGATACGCGAGGACAGCACGCCATCGAGTCACAAGCGGGATGGAACGCAGGGGATTACCCGCCGATTGCTACCTGTGCCGGACGCAATTCGAACACCGAACTGACCACAGAGTGCCCCACGAGTGGCATCACAAAAGCGGAAATCCATTCGACAATCGAAAACGCAATTTGGTGCCGCTCTGCTGCGGTTGCCACAGCGAAGTCCACGGTTTTGCCCTCCAAACTTACCTGCTTGCTGCTTGGCGCAGACTAGGAATGCGTATTGGTCACGACGGATTGACGTATGAGACGAAAAGTGGAAGATTTTTCATAAAGTCTCCTCCTGGCCGTCTTCTCCGCAAACGTCCAAAAAGACTAATCAAGCTGGCAGAAGCACTGAAGAGTTGGGCGCGTGAACTTGCTCGCGCATCGCGTCTCACAAAGGCCAGACGCATCCGATTCGAACACCGCTTATTGCTGCGAAATCTGAGAGAAGCCATCCGAGTCGCCGTACCGACTGAGAAAGTCATAATGCAGCGTCTCCTAAAGAGTTTGTTGCGTGCGTGAGTGGTGGGGGGCGAGGTTCGAACTCGACGCACAGCACAAATATGATTGCCTCATCTCAACCGGAGAATGAAATGGAAGAGCACGAGGAAGAGCGTGTGGAACTCCGCGCAATGAAGTTCGCTGAGAGCTATTACAGAAAAATTGGGTGGGAGGTAACGAGTGTGTCTCACAGGGGCGGAAAACACAGTGGATATGACCTCTTTCTTGAAAGAGGTTCCGAACAACTCAAGGTCGAGGTAAAGGGTTGCAAAAAACTGTACGCGATACCCGATTTCTACGGTACGGAAATTGATCCGAAAACCAAACGACTGGTAGCTGACGAATTGTGCGTTGTATGCTTCTTGCCCGACAGAAAATGTAAGTTGGCAATTATTCGACGCGAGGACATCCTTCCAGACAATATAGTTCCTAAGCTTGGGTATCGCCTACGCAAGTTCAAAAACGCACGGGTGATGAAAAAGTTCATTAAGGACATAGACTGCAAGCCGCCAGATTAGTCGAACCGTCACGACCTTGCGGTCACTGGATTTTGAGATCGGCTTGTCCGAACTGAGTGCAAATTGCACCCGAATTGCACCCAGAACCCTCTTTTCACGACGTTTCAGGGCATTCCAATACGCCCGTAAATCATTGATTTTACACGTAAGTCGCGTGTTTTGGAGGGTGTGGCCGCGCTTGAAAGGGCCGCGTGCTAACCGTTGCACCATAGCGCCACATTTTGCGGGTGTGGAACCTATCTAGGATAAGAGAAATTCAGGGAATGAACAAGCGGCTGCGAGCCGCGGCGATTAGCTTTGGCGATCCAGGAATTCTTCGTGCCAGGCCATTTGGATGGCTTCGAGTTTGCTTTCGTTGGAGGCGGCTGGATCGCCGGAAAAACCAGGGAGCTCGGTGATCCACTTGTGCATGTCGGTGAAGCGGACGGTGAGTGGATCGGTTTCCGGGAGTTTGTCGGTTAGACCGATGGCGATGTCCTCGATATTGTCCCAACCGAATGTTGGCGGCATGTATAGCTCCTCGCGAGAAAGCGTGATTGGTGACTTACGACTGATGACTAGTGGAAGAGCGCAGGCTGAAGCCCGAGCTACCGAAACTCAGTGATCGGCTTCTTTGGCGTAGTTTTTGTTCCATTCGGGGATTTCCACGACGATGTCGGTCGTGCCGTCGGGAACGGTTTGGCAGCCGAGGCGCGATTTTTGGGTGATGCCGGGGGCCATGTCGAGTTCGTCGAGTTCCGCGTCGGTGGCTTCGTTGCAAGACTCGAGGCCTTGCTTCACGATGACGTGGCAGGTGGAGCAGGCGCAGACGCCTCCGCAGGCGTGGTCCAGGCCGGCTTTGATGCCTTCGGAAATGTCGAGAATGCTGCCGGGGAGGCCGTTGTGGCCGTAGGGAATATTCGCCGGGTCAACCTCGATCGTTTTGCCGCTGGGAAGAAATGTGACTTTGTATTTCTTCGTGGCGGGTGTGTATTTGACTTCTTCGATGTACGGATTGCTTCCGCCCATTTTTGTTCACCCTCGTTACGATTGCTAATGGTTCAAATCTTCCAAGATGGGGCACGATGTATCGTACCCCTACAAAATGTCAGACCTCGGCCAGGTTGCGGCCTTGCAGGGCCGACTGGACTGCTGAATTCATCAGTAATTCCGCCAAGTGTTCCGTTGCGTGATTCAGGTCGTCGATGCGTTTGCGGATTAACTTGTAATCCGTGCTGGCGGTGGCGTCTTTTAGCGCGGCGATCGCGGTTTCGATTCTTGCGCGTTCTTCCGACGGCAGATTCCCCGATTGCTCGTTGGCAAGCGCTTTTGCTGTGGCCGCTAAGATTGATTCGGATTCGGTGCGCGCTTCGATAGTCTGGCGCTCGGCAAAATCCTGTTCGGCGTATTCGATGGATTCTTCGAGCATGCGCTCAATTTCGTTGTCGCTGATACCGTAGCTTGGTTGGACTTCGATGGTGCGCTGCTCGCCGTTGCGCAGATCCTTGGCGGCGACTTGCAAGATGCCGTTGGCGTCGATGAGGAATTTTACTTCGATGCGCGGCAGGCCGGCGGGAGCGGGCGGAACTTTCAACGTGAACCGGGCTAGCGAGCGGCAGTCTTTCGCGAGTTCGCGTTCGCCTTGCAGGACGTGGATGTCAATGCCGGTTTGGTTGTCGACACCGGTGGTGTAGAGCTCTTGCGCGCTGGCAGGGATCGTGGAATTGCGCGGGATGATTTTCGCCACGGCACCGCCGTAGGTTTCGATGCCTAGCGAAAGCGGGGTGACGTCGAGCAGGAGCATGTTGGTGACACCGCGGTCGAGAATATTGGCCTGGACGGCGGCGCCGAGGGCGACGACTTCATCGGGATTCAGTTCGGTGTGCGGCTTGCGGTCGAAAAATTCCTGGACGGTGCGGCGAATCAGCGGAGTGCGCGTGGTGCCGCCTACTAACACCACCTCGTCGATTTCTGCCGGTTTGAGCCTTGCGTCCGCCAGCGCTTGCTTCACTGGCCCCGTCGTGCGGTCAACGATCGGGCGAATCAGCGCTTCAAATGCGCCGCGAGTGAATTCATAAACGTAGATCGTGCCATTGGGCAACGGGAAACGCAGAGTAGCGGACTCGCTCTCGGAGAGCTGATGCTTAATGGCGATGAGAGCTTTGCGGAGCTCTTGCGCGAGCTCACCGTGAGGCGAGAAGTCGATCTCGTCCTGCTGAAGAATCTGTTCGTGAACTAAAGCCTGGAGGAGGTTGTCGATGTCGTCGCCGCCCAGGTGCGTGTCGCCGTTGGTGGAAAGAACCTGGAAGATATCGCCGTCGGTGGTGGAGATGAGCTTGAGGACGGAAATATCGAACGTGCCGCCGCCGAGATCGTAGACCGCTACGCGGCCTCGCTGCTTTTCGTGCAGACCATAAGCGAGAGCTGCAGCGGTTGGCTCGTTGACAAGACGCAGCACTTCGAGACCGGCGATTTTACCGGCGTCCTTGGTGGCCTGGCGCTGGGCGTCATTGAAATACGCGGGCACGGTGATGACGGCGCGGTCTACGGGTTCGCCGAAATAGGCTTCGGCCCAATTTTTCAACTCGCGGAGGATGAATGCGGAGATCTCCGGCGGAGTGAAAATTCTTTCGCCGAGCATAACGCGAATGACGTTTTTGCTCGCCGGATCAATGCGGAACGGGAAGAGTTCAAGTTCGGCTTGGATGTCGGCAGTGCCGCGGCCCATCAGGCGTTTTACGGAATAGATCGTGCGTTCGGGCTGAGTGAGCAGGCGGTTGCGCGCAGCTTCGCCGACAATAATGCTGCCGTCCGAATCGAGGCTGACGACAGACGGACACAATGTGCTGCCGTACGGACCGGGAATACACCTCGGCTGGCCCGTTTGGCTGTCCGTATAAGCCACCAAGCTGTTCGTTGTCCCAAGATCAATGCCAACGATGCGTCCCATTCTGCTTCTCTATGCCTCTCCCAATTCCTTAGTGACGTTCACCACCAAGTTGCGAATGTACGAACGGCGATTCAGCAGTTCGTTCAGACGGGTCATGATTTTCTTGCACGCGGAATCGTCCGCGTTTGCGTCAACTGCGGCGTCCCAGTCCCGAGCCGTTTCCTGAAGCTGGGCATCGACTTCGGCGAGTTTCTCCGCGAAATTTTTCTCGGCCGATTCGAGGCGCGACTTTAAGGCACCCAGATCGCTGCCGGCGGATTTTGCTTCGCGCAACTTGTCGAGGGATTCGTTCAGCTCGAAGACTTCTTCGAGCAATTCGGGCGGAGCTTTTTGTTTGTGCTCGCCTTCTTTGCGCATGTTCTCGAGACCGAGAAGATATTCGACGCGAGCGACCGGATCGCGCAGGGTGCGGTAGGCGTCGTTCAGTTCGGAACTGCGCTTCAGAGAAAGCTCGCGTTCGGTCTCGGTGGCGTTCACAAAATTATCGGGATGCAGTTTCCAGCTGAGTTGCAGGAATTTTTGTTCGAGAGCGTTCATTTCGATCCACAGCTTGCGCGGCAGGCCGAAAATGGCGAAATAGTCCGTTGCTTCGGTGTTCGTTTTAGATGTGGCTAGTGTGCTCATTTGCAAATCGCTCATCCCAAACTGGGCACAAAAAAAGTGGCTGGCGGGTGCGGCTGCCAACCACTGGTCTGACTCGCCTGAAAAATCCCCCGCTGCACACGAACAAAAAACTACAAAAAAAACAAAAATCGAAGAGCACAGGCATGAGTGCCTGTGCTACTTCAAGCCGTGAACGAGCTGCCGCAGCCGCAGTTTCTGGCGGCGTTTGGATTTTGAAAAACGAAACCCTGCCGCATCAGCGTATTCTCGTACTCGAGGGTGGTGCCGTTCAGGTACAGAAAACTCTTCGGGTCGACGAAGATGCGGGCGCCAAACTCCTCGAAGACTTTGTCGCGGTCGCGAGGATGGGTATCCAGGCGCATGGCGTAGGAAAGGCCGGAGCAGCCGCCACCTTGAACGCCGACGCGCAGACCGCCTTGCTCGGGAGAGACGCCTTCCTTTTCGAGGAGTTCGCGAATTTTTTTCGCGGCAGCCTCGGTAAGGTGGATGGCGGGCGTCGCCGGTGCCTGTACTCCCCCCTCCCCCGTTTTTGTGTAAGTGTTCATTCTAAACGACTTTAAGTCCTTACAATTCGTAAGTGTTCATTCCAAAAGCTTTAGAAGCCATCCTATTGCAAGTGTTCAATCTAAAGAGCTTAGCTCTGGAGCGCGTCTTGCGCCCCGAACACCGTTGGGTGGCGAAGATCAACCCTCGTTTCCAGACCAATCGGCCACCTTCGAGGCAACCGTCAGTGCGCGGCCTTTTCGGCTACGGGCGCTTCGATGCCGTGCTTTTTCTTCCAGTCGCCGATGGCGGCTTTGATGGCATCTTCGGCAAGCACGGAGCAGTGAATCTTCACCGGCGGAAGCGAAAGCTCGCGCACAATGTCCGTGTTCTTGATCGAGAGCGCTTCCTCGACCGTCTTGCCTTTGACCCACTCGGTGGCGAGCGAGGAGCTGGCAATCGCCGAGCCGCAGCCGAAAGTCTTGAACTTGGCTTCTTCAATGACCTGCGTATCGGGATTGATCTTCATCTGCAGCTTCATCACGTCGCCGCACTCGGGAGCGCCAACGAGACCCGTTCCAACATTGGGGTCTTCCTTGGGCAAGCTTCCGACGTTGCGCGGATTGTTGTAGTGCTCAACCACTTTATCGCTGTATGCCATTAGCTATTGCTCCTTGCCAAATTGACGAGATTTCCAAAGCCTGCGCTCTTTACGGCCTTTTCGGAAAGAGTGACGTTCGGAACGGACGCCGAACGTCCGGCGGTAAGCTGCCGGAGAGCATCCTTGATGAACTCGGCGCCAACGCCGAGCATCTTCAAAAAGGCGCGAACTTGCTGGAGTTCGTGGAAAGAGCGCTCGCCTGCGGCGGGGGCCTCTTCGCCCTCTTCATAGGGTACAAATGTCACTCGGAAAGCGGCTCCTGTGCCGCCAATCGAGCGGTGGATTCGAATTGTTCCTTCGTTTGCCATTGCTGTTCCTTCTTTGTTTGAGATCTCGTGCTGCCTAAATTCCTTAGATGCAGGGATTAGGCGGTTTGCCACTTCATCTTGGAGATGTCGATGCCTTCCTTGGCCATCTCGTAAAGCGGCGAAAGCTCGCGCAGCTTAGTGACAACCTGGACCATCTTGTCGATGACGTAGTCGACTTCCTCCTGCGTGTTAAAGCGGCCGAGGCCGAAGCGGATCGAGGTGTGGGCTAGATCTTCACCGACGCCCAAGGCCTTCAGGACGTAGCTGGGTTCCAAAGTCGCCGAAGTGCAGGCCGAGCCGCTCGATACGGCGATGTCGTTGATGCCCATCAGGAGCGATTCGCCTTCGACGTAAGCGAAGCTCATGTTCAGGTTGTTCGGCAGGCGATGCTCGAGCGAGCCGTTGATGAAAACCTCGTCGAGCTTGGCCTCCAAGCCCTTTTTCAAGCGGTCGCGAAGCGCCTTCAGCCGCGCGCCCTCTTCCTGCATCTCCTGCTGACAAAGCTCGCAGGCTTTACCCAAGCCGACGATGCCGGGCACGTTTAAGGTGCCGGAGCGCATGCCGCGTTCGTGGCCGCCGCCATCGATAATGGCAGAGAGCTGCACGCGCGGGTTGCGGCGGCGAACATAGAGCGCGCCAACACCCTTGGGGCCGTAAATCTTGTGTCCGCTGATGGCCAACAGGTCGATGTTGTCCCTCTGAACGTCGACCGGAATTTTGCCGACGGCTTGCACGCCGTCTACCGCGAAGAAAATCCCGTGTTCTTTGGCGATTTTGCCGATTTCGGCGATAGGGTTGATTACGCCAATCTCGTTGTTGGCGTACATGATGGTAATCAGGATGGTGGTCGGACGGATGGCGGCTTTCAGCTCATCCAGGTTAACGCGGCCATCTTTCTGCACCGGCAAATAGGTGACTTCATAGCCGTCTTTTTCCAAGCGCTTGCAAGTGTCCAGCACAGCCTTGTGCTCGATAGCTTGGGTGATGATGTGATTGCCCTTTTCGCGAAACATTTCCGCGATGCCTTTGATCATCAGGTTATCGGATTCGGTGGCGCCGCTGGTGAAGATGATTTCTTTCGGCGTAGCGCCAATCAGCGAAGCAATCTGCTGACGAGCGGTTTCGACAGCTTCCTCGCCAGCCCAGCCGAAGCTGTGGTTGCGGCTTGCGGCATTGCCAAATTTCTCGGTGAAATACGGCAGCATCGCTTCCACGACGCGCGGATCCACCGGCGTGGTTGCGTGATTGTCCATGTAAATCGGCAGCTTGACAGCCATTTCCTTAGTCTCCTAACTCGAACTCATATGCGAACCCGATCGCATCGGGCCCGATAGGGCGACAAGCGCGGGCTCATTCGGGTCCTCGCTCATCTGCGCAATTGTTACGGTGCTCAAAACTCCCAAAATACTTTCGTTCACCCGGCGGAGCGGCTCGCGGACCGAGCACCTCTCCGTGGTTTCGCAATTCCCGTGGCTCGTCACGCAGGAGGTGATGAGCACAGGACCATCAATGGCCGAGATCACATCCAGCGCGCTGACTTGTCCAGGGTCCTTCGCCAGCAGATAGCCCCCCGTGGAACCGTGCTTCGCAACAACGACCCCTTCTCGTGCCAAACGCTGCAACACTTTCGCCATTAGCGTGACCGAGATGCCGTACTCTTCGGCGATTTCATTGGCGCTGCACGCATGTTCTTGGCGGTGCATGGCCAAATGCTTGACCGCGATCAGCCCGTAGTCGGCTTTTTTGGATAGCTTAAACATTTCTCACTCTGCTTCCTGCCCCCGCAGGATATGCGACTGATTCAGTCGCAATAAGAGGATACTCTGTTTTGCGCTCCGAGTCAAACTAACGGGCCTAGTAGTTACCCCCAAATCCTTTATTTCGTGGAGCTTATAATAAGACTAATCTAGTCGGACTTACCAGAGAATTTCGGCGAAAGGTCGCTTATTGCAATGGACGGTCAGTTTTGAGCGGTCAATGGTAAGTTGGGTCGTTGTCTTTACCTCGTGATAGGCTAGCCGGAGAAACCATGCCGAAAACAAGTCGAAGCTGGGACGGTATCGCTCATTTCTTTGGTTGTACTTTCCTTGAGCGGACAGCTTGGCTCGCCCTCTTGTTCGCTCCCCTGCATTTAGCTGGCTGCTCCCAATCGACGCAGCCTTCGATGGTCGAGCGCAGGCAAGACCCGTCGCCTTCGCAAGCTTCTGCCGATGGGCAGACTTACACTCTTGTGGGTGCAGGCGACATTGCCAGCTGTAAGAACCCTGAGGGAGCTCGCGCAACAGCCAAGCTGATCGAAGGGATACCGGGCACGGTCTTTGCAGCCGGAGATCTTGCATACGAGCGAGGCAGCACCGCTGAGTTTCAGAATTGCTATGGAGCGACTTGGGGAGAGTTTAAGGCTCGCACGAAGCCGGCTTTGGGTAATCACGAGTACGCCGAGCCCACTGCGTCAGGGTATTTTCAGTATTGGGGGATGCAGGCTGGTCCAGCGGGCAAGGGGTACTACAGCTTTGACCTCGGCTCTTGGCACATCGTTGCCTTGAACACGAATTGCAACGCAGAGGACCTGGGCGGCTGCGGCAAGGGATCGCCGCAAGAGGAGTGGCTTCGCAAAGACCTGGCTGAGCATCCTGATGCTTGCGTGCTGGCTTACGGGCATCACGCGCTATTCAGTAGCGGCGTGTTTAAGGGTCACGCGATTCACCCGGAATTGAAGGAGCTTTGGCAGGATCTTTACGCAGCTCATGCCGCTCTAGTCTTGGCGGGGCATGAACATTCGTACGAGCGCTTTGCGCCGCAGGATCCGGAGGGGAAAGCCGATCCTGTAAATGGCATTCGCGAAATTGTCGTGGGAACGGGTGGGCGGAGCCACGACCCGCTGGGTTTTGCCATCGCCAATAGCGAAATTCGGAATACGGATACCTATGGCGTGATCAAATTGACGCTTACGCCGGGGCATTACACTTGGCAATTCATTCCGGAAGAGGAGAAGACGTTTACCGATTCGGGGTCGGGAGAGTGTGCTCGTCATTCAGCTCCCGCAAGCTAGCCTACGCGGGCGGGGCAAGCCCCGCATCTACAACGTCTTTCGATTTTTTGTCGAAATCAGTTCGGTGACGGAACAAGCTCCGCCCGCAGCGGCAGCCTCCACTAGCTTTTGAACGGCAGGCGCAGGCATCAGCAATAATTGCCCTTTCGGCTTTTGGATTTGCTGAATGATCGCGAGTTGCTGGACCTTCCAATCATCCGGCGGCCGCTGGCCCTTGGCGAGGAAATCCAGGGCGGCAAGGCCTATCGCTCCCAACGTCGCAAGATCCTGCGAGCTTGCTGAGACCTCCTTTACCAGGAAGGATCGTTGCGCAAGTGGTTGAAGCCTGGCGTCGTTGTCGCGCCAGGCGAAGAGCTGCGCGCGCAGTCGCGCTTCCGCGGCAGGGTCGTGGCAGGAGGCTGCGATGAACTTGTCCACCAATTCACCGAAATGGCGGGCAGCCGCGCTTTCGAGCGGAACGGCGTCCACGAGGCGGTTCAGCGGCGTGATGCTGGTCGGCTCGGCGGTCGCCGTTTCTTCGCGGGTGTAGTCTTTCACTGGCTCGACGACGCTGGCGAGTGTGGTGAGCGCAGTGAATTCTTCGGGAGTGCTCGGGCCGGCGATGCGCTGAAGCATTTGGCGGTGATACGACTTGTGCGTGAGGCCGAGCCATTCCAGCCGATTGGCGAGCGCCTCCATTCGCGTGTGCATGGACGCGGGATCGGTCACTCCCTGCGGAGACCACAAGCGTTCCGCGATGGCGGCATTTCGCGGCCAGATACGAGAATCGATGTTTTCCGGATTTATATACTCCGCCCACATGCAGGATTCGCCGCCGAGAATTCGGGCTTTTTCTTCGGGAGAGAGATTCGCGGCTGCGCCGCTGAGCGGATCCACCGCATAGTGGCGCGCAGCGGACCAGCCTAGATCGAGGTAGTAACCGTTGGAAAGAATGCCGCGAAAACCCTGCTTCGCAGCTGCCGCAAGCGAATCCGGTCCGCGCCAAGACTGGATGACGATGTCTTTTGGCAAAGTCGGGTCGAGAACTTCGTCCCAGCCGACCATGCTCTTGCCGTGCTTGCTTACGATCGGTTCGAGGCGTTTGTTGAAATACGATTGCAATCCCTCGATTGTTCTTCAGGTCGTGAGCCTTGATGAATTCCTGGATTTTTGGGTTGGCGTCCCACTGCTTTCCATTCACTTCGTCGCCGCCAACGTGAAAAAAATGATCGGGGAAGAGCTTCGCCATTTCGCCGAAGAATTGGTCGAGAAACTTGTAGGTTTTTTCACTAGTGGGATCGAAAGCCGGATCGAAGACGCCCCATTTCCGTTCGATTTCGTAGGGGCCCGGGCCGCTGGCAAGTTCCGGATAGCCGACAAACCAGGCCGTGCTGTGGCCGGGCACGTCGAATTCGGGAACCACGCGGATGCCGCGGTCGCGGGCATACTCGATCAGGTCGTGAATTTCGTCCTGCGTGTAGTAGAGACCGTCGGAACCCATCTCATGGAGCTTCGGAAATTTCTTGCTCTCGACGCGGAAACCCTGATTTTCGGAGAGGTGCCAGTGGAAGACGTTCATCTTCACGGCTTCGAGGCCGTCGATGTTTCTTTTGAGCACATCGAGAGGGACGAAATGGCGCGCGGAATCGATCATCAGCCCGCGCCAGGGAAAGCGCGGCTTATCGTTGATGGTGACCGCAGGGGCGGCAAATCCTTCGGGCGACACTTCTACCAATTGAAGAAAAGTCTGCAGACCGTGCAACGCGCCGAGCGGAGTGGGCGCGCTGAGTTTCGCGCCGGAAGTGGTGACTTCGAGGACGTACGACTCATCTTCGCCAAGTTCCTGGATTTCCTTGCTGGCATGGTCCGTGTGAATCACGAGGACAGCTTTGGCGAGGGCGCTCGGTCTTGTTGCCAGCGGAATTGCCGTTTGCCGGGAAAGCTGGCGAAGAAAGCGCTCGATTGCACGGTCAAGCCGCGGCTCCGTGTATCCCGTCGAACCAACGGAAAACTTGGAATCCACCACGAGCCGGCCCGCGCCAATTTGGACGCTCGAGGGAACGGGCATCAGATAGACGGGACTTTGCTCCTGCGCCTTTGCCATCGGGGAAAACATCAAAACGCCCAGCACCAACAAACCGAGACCTCGCATCGAGGGGCCAGCAGGCATGTTTTCGGAGCTCCTTTTTGAATCGCATCAAGAACTATCCAGCATCGTATCGCGCGTAAAATGGCAACAGAGGATACTGTCATAGTCAAAGTCCGGCGCGAAGCGAAAACTGCCTTCCCTAACCCGCTGAACCAGGAGGGCACAAACTTTGCGGCGCGCCATTTTCCCGGCCTGAGTTAGAATAAGGAATTCCATGCTGCGCCCATGAAAACATCCATCGCCATCTATCCTGGTTCGTTTGACCCGGTGACGAACGGCCACCTCGACTTGATCGAGCGCGGCGAGAAAATGTTTGACCTGGTGATCGTCGCGGTGTTGAACAACGCCGAGAAGCAGCCGCTGTTTTCGGTTCCTGAACGCGTCGAGATGCTGCGCGAAGTCACGAAGAAATGGCCGGGCGTGGAAGTGGACGTTTTTCACGGGCTGCTCGTCGATTTTGCTCGTAAGCGCGGCGCTGGTGTTATCCTCCGCGGCATTCGCGCAATATCCGATTACGAGTTTGAGCTACAGATGGCTTTGATGAACCGAAAACTGGAGCCGCGACTGGAAACCGTATTTATGCTGCCCGGCGAAACGTTCAGTTATTTGAGCTCGAAGCTGGTGCGGGAAATCGCGCAGCTTGGCGGACCGCTGAAGGATCTTGTGCCTCCGGAAGTTGAGCGGCGGCTGCGATCGAAAGTTTTATAAAAACTTCATGCGCCTGTTTGCTTGGCGCGAGGAGACAGGCTGAAGCCTGTCCCACAGGAGAAAGCGTGCAACTCACAGAGCGAATCAATCGCATACAAATCTCGCCGACGGCGGCAGTCATCGCCGAAGCTGACCGGCTGAAATCGCAAGGCGTTGACATTGCTGACTTCGGCCCGGGCGAGCCGGACTTTCCGACTCCCGACCACATCAAGAAGGCCTCCATCAAAGCGATCGAGGAAAACAAGACAAAGTACACGCCGACCGGCGGAATCATGCCTTTGCGCGAGGCGATTTGCGCGTGGCACAAGCGCGAGCTTGCCTCGGACTACGCGCCGAAGGAGTGCATCGTTACAGTTGGCGGAAAGCACGGCATCTTCAACGTGATGAGTGTGCTAGTGCAAGCGGGAGATGAAGTTATTATTCCCGCGCCGTACTGGGTGAGTTTTCCAGACATCGTCAAGTACGCGGGCGGCACGCCGGTTTATGTGCAGACGCGGCCTGAAGATGGCTTCAGTGTCAAAGCAGCTGCGATTGAAAAAGCGATCACTCCCAAAACGAAACTTCTAATTCTCAATTCGCCGAGCAATCCGACCGGCGGCGTGGTTCCTCCGGATGAGTACGCTCGCATCCTGGCGGTCTGCAAAAAGCACAACGTCTGGCTGATGGGCGACGAGTGCTACTCGCATTTTACATACGCGCCGCACAAGCCGTTTTCGATTGCCAGCGCGCCGGATTCGAAGAACAACGTCATCATCATCGGCTCGGTTTCCAAAACATTTGCGATGACCGGCTGGCGCATCGGCTACACCCTGGCGCCTGCGGAACTCATTCAGGCGTTAACCAAATTGCAGAGCCAGTCCACGTCGAACCCGACTTCGATCGCGCAATACGCCGCGCTCGCCGCGATGACCGGCCCGATGGACTCGGTGCCCGTGATGCTCGCAGAGTACGACCGGCGGCGTAAGCGCATCGTGGAAGGCTTGAACGCCATTCCCGGCGTGAAATGCGAAATGCCCGGCGGCGCGTTCTATGCATTCCCGAACGTCGCGTCGCATCTCTCGAACGGCGAGAGCGGCCACGCCATCGCGAAAGATACGGGCGAGCTTGCAAAGCTGCTGCTCGATCAAGCCCGCGTGGCGCTAGTCGCAGGTGAAGGCTTCGGCGCGCCGGGTTATCTGCGCCTGTCCTACGCTACGTCCATCGAACGCATCGACGAGGGCTTGCGCCGTCTCGAGCGCTTCTTCACCCGCGTCGAAGCCGCAGCCTAAATTGTGACCCCATTTCCGACAAGCCCTGAGCCCTTCCGCATCGAGCCGGCATTTTCCGAGCGCTTGTGGGGCTCGCGCTCTCTCGCGCCACTTTTCCCAGAGATGCACGACCTCGATCCGCTGATTGGTGAAGCCTGGCTGACTGGCGTAGATTGCCGAATCGCCAACGGCCCGTTCACTGGACGGACGCTCGGCCAGGCCTGGAAAGAAATGACAATCGGGTGGCGTGGCGCAAAATTTGAGGGCGAAGCAGACTTCCCTCTTCTTCTAAAATTCATTTTTCCGGCCGACAAGCTTTCGATCCAGGTTCATCCCAATGACGCGTACGCCGCTGCGCACGAAGCCGCTGCCGGTGGTCGCGGAAAAACGGAGATGTGGTATGTGGTATCAGCCGAACCGGGAGCACATTTGCTAGCCGGACTCAAGCCGGGCGTCACCAGGGAGATGTTGCTCGCTGCCCTTGTCGACCACACGCTGGAAGATCGCTTTCAATCGTACGAAGTTCATGCTGGCGACACCTTCTTCCTTCCGGCGGGAATGCCGCATACGATTGGCCCAGGCATGGTGATTTGCGAAGTTCAAGAGTATTCCGACCTTACCTATCGCCTATACGATTACGATCGCCGCGATGCCCACGGAAAACCGCGGGAACTCCACCTTGACAAAGCCCTGGAAGTGATCAATTTCAATTCCACTGCAAGCGCCAAAGTAGCGCCCCGTGAACGGCTCATTCTAAAAAAGAGGATTGGCGAAGAGTTAGTGGATTGCCCCTATTTCTCCACGTCGACACTCGAGTTTGACTATCCTATGCACATGAAAGCGATTCGGAAACCACCCGAGCGGTTCAGCTTATGGGTATTTCTGGAGGGTGAAGGACAAATCGGCTGGTCCTCCCATCCTCATGACATGTCAAGGACCAACGATGGCCACTTTTCTTACAAGCAAGGAGAGTGCTGGTTTCTTCCTGCGGTTTTTGGGAGCCGCGGCTACTATCCGAAGAAGAAGACGACCTTGCTTGTGGCCGCTCCATTCAGTCCGAAGGATGAGCTAAAGTATCCTGATGCCGACTGAAAAGCTCACGATACACGCGGTCATTCTTGCTGGTGGTCGCGGCACGCGTTTCTGGCCGCGCAGCCGCATGCACGCGCCCAAACAGCTTCTCAACATCGTTGGCAAAGATACGATGCTCGAGCAGACGGTCGCTCGGTTGCGGCCGCTCATTCCTGCCGGTCGCATCTGGACCGTTACGAACGTCGAGCAAACCGCTGCCGTCAAAAAGCAGCTGCCCCCAGCCGCGCGTAACCGCGTTTTGACGGAGCCCGTTGGCCGCAACACCGCCGCCGCTATCGCCCTAGCCGCCTTTCACGTGAGCCACGCCGCGAAAGGCGATGCGCTGATGGCTGTGCTGCCCGCCGATCACTTCATCGCGCAAGCGGACAAATTTCGCAAAATCGTCAGCGCCGCTCTCGAGCTCGCACGCGCACCCGGACGCATGATCGTCCTGGGCATTCCACCGACTCGGCCGGACAGCGGCTTCGGCTACGTCGAGCGCTTCGGTGACCCTCTCGGCTCCAGCGGTTTTCCCGCATTCGCGGTTCGGCGCTTTACGGAAAAACCCGCGCTCGATGTTGCGAAACAATACGTCGCCTCTGGAAATTTTCAATGGAACGCGGGAATGTTCTTCTGGCGCGTCTCCACATTTCTTGAAAATTTGAAGCGCTTCCTTCCCAAAACGCACGAAGCTCTCGAAACTCTGGCCGAGACCATCGGCAAAAAAACCTACCAGCGCCGCCTCCGCGCTGTCTATCCAAAACTTGAAAATATTTCCGTTGACTACGCCATTCTCGAAAATGCCACGCGCCAGGAAGAATCCCCGCCCGTGTTCGTCATTCCCGCGGACGTTGGCTGGAGCGACATCGGGTCCTGGGCCGCCGTCTACGAACTCCTCGCCAAACAATCCGGCGACAACGTCTTGGCCGGCCACGGCCTCGCTCTCGATGCCACTGGCAATTTTCTCTACAGCCCGGCAAAATTCGTAGCCGCCATTGGCGTCCGCGACTTGATTGTGGTTGAAACTCCCGACGCCCTGCTCATCGTCCCGCGCGACCGCGCGCAGGACGTCGCCAAAATCGTAAAATCCCTCGAAGAACGAAAGCTCACTAAGCTTTTGTAACAGCGTTTTCTAGACGCCTCAGTCCAATCTGGCCGTTTAGCGGTTATATCGCTTCGCGTATACTCCTTGGGCCTCCTATGACTGCCATTAAATTTGGAACCGATGGCTGGCGCGACGTTATCGCCGAAGACTTTACACTTGCGAACGCGCGCATTGTGGCCAAAGCCATCGCTCGCTATGTCGTGCGCTGCGAAGACGCGCGCAAGGGCGTGCTTGTCGGATACGACCACCGTTTTGCGTCAGACAGCGTGGCCGCAGCGGTCGCCGAAGTGATTGCCTCGACCGGAACTCCCGTGTGGCTTGCCGACAAACCGTGCCCCACCCCCACGATCAGTCTTCTCGTGCGCCAACGTAGCGCCGCAGGCGGGATTCTCATCACGGCAAGCCACAATCCTTATCAATGGAACGGCATCAAGTACAAAGCCAGCTATGGCAGCAGCGCTCTGCCATCCATCGTCGCGCAAATTGAAATCGAACTGGCCGAAGTGCAAAAGAACGCTGTAGCGCCGCTCCCTCCCCGGAAAGAACTGATTCAACCGCTCGAACCGCGCGCTCCCTACCTCGACACTATCGAGAAACTAATCGACTGGCAGCGCCTGCGCGACGCAAAGCTACGGTTTGTCTCCGATCCCATGCACGGCTCCGCGACAGGCCTGCTCCCCGCGCTCTTCGCACGCAACGGAATCGCCTGCGACGAAATTCGCGGCACGCGAGACCCGCGCTTCGGCGGCGTGCACCCGGAACCAATTCCGCCGCACATTGCGCCACTCCAGGAAGCCGTGCTCGCCGGCAAATACGACGCTGGCCTGTGCGCCGACGGCGATGGCGACCGCATCGGCGCCGTGGACCGGGACGGCTCCTTCGTCAATCCGCACCAAATCTTCGCGCTTCTCGTCTGGCACTTAGCCTGCACCCGCAATCTGCCCGGCGAAATTGCAAAAACCTTTTCCGTTACCAAGCTGATTGACAAACTTGCCGCCAAGTTTGGCCGCAAGCTCCACGAAGTTCCCATCGGCTTCAAGTACATCTGCGAGCTGATGCTCGAACAAAACATTTTGATCGGCGGCGAAGAAAGCGGTGGCATCGGCACGAGTCTCTACTTGCCCGAGCGGGATGCCACGGTTTGCGCGCTATTTCTCGCCGAGCTTATGGCTTGGCACGGCAAATCTCTCGGCGACATGCTCCGAGCGCTCTATGCCGAATTCGGCGAATTTCATTACGGCCGTGTGGATCTGGACGTATCACCGGCGCAGAAACAAAAAGCGGTCGCCTATTTGTCCGACAGCAAGCTAACCCGCTTCCTGGACTGGCCCATCCCTCGCCGTGAAAACATGGACGGCATCAAAATCTATCTCGGCGAAATTGGCTGGCTGCTGGTTCGCGCCTCCGGCACGGAGAATCTGCTTCGCGTTTATTGCGAAACGTCAAAAGAGGAAACGACGCGGCGCGTTCTTGATGCCGTAGCCAAACTTGTTCGGACTTTGTAGGTGCACACATGGAAACGATCAACCTGAACGACAAATTCAGCCGCTTCACCGACTACTGCAACCCGCGGGTGATTGGCGAGGTAAACGACTGCTACGTGAAAGTAGTAAAGCTAAAAGGCGAATTTATCTGGCATCATCATGAGCGCGAAGACGAGTTGTTCCTCGTCGTCCATGGAACATTGCGCATGAAGTTCCGCGACCACGAAGCTGTCGTTCGCGAAGGCGAGTTTGTCATCGTCCCGCGCGGCGTTGAGCACTGCCCTGCCGCGGACGAAGAAGTGCACATCGTTTTAATTGAACCGAAATCCACACTCAACACGGGAAACATAACCAACGAAAGGACCGTCGCCCAGCTCGTGCGAATCTGATTGGTGCACGTGCTCAAGCAACCGCTCACAATCCCATGGAACACCGCTTTTACACTCTCGACGTTTTCACCAACTCGCGCTTCGAGGGCAATCCGCTCGCCGTCTTCACTGATGGCGATAGTCTTTCGAACGACCAGATGCAAGCCATCGCTCGAGAAATGAATCTCGCCGAAACCGTCTTCGTGCAAAAGCCGACCGACGAGCGCGCCCTGGCTCGCCTGCGCATCTTCACCACGCGCGAAGAGCTGAAACTTGCCGGCCATCCGGTCGTTGGCACCTGGTTTCTTCTGGCGGAACTGGGCGTCGTTCCTGCGCAAGAAGGCGGCGTGCATATAATGCAAGAAACGGGCGCCGGCGTCCTTCCCGTCGAGATTCGTTTCAAGGATGGCCGTCCGCAGCGCGTGACCATGACGCAAACAGAAGCGGCATTCCGCCCTATCAAGTTCAAAAAAACCGCTCTGGCCAAATCGCTCGGCCTTGCGCCGAAAGATTTCGATCCTCATCTCGATCCCGAGTGCGTTTCGACCGGCATCTTCAATCTCATGGTGCCGCTCAGGAATCGCGGCGTGCTCGGCAAAATCTCCATGAACATGTTTGAGCTGCGCAAGCTTCTCGGAAAAAACGCGACGATGGCTTACTGTTTCGCGCTCAGTGGCAACAGCAAAGTTTTCTCGCGCGGCATGCTCCCTTGGGAAAACTATGAAGATCCCGCCACCGGTTCCGCCGCCGGCTCGCTCGGCGCGTACCTCGTGAAGCACGGCAAACTGTCGGCCGGCCACACTCTCAGCATTTTGCAAGGCGACGAGATGGGCCGGCCGAGCCACATCGAAGTGGAAGTCACGCAAAACGGCAAGAAATTAGTTCCGCGCGTCAGCGGCGCCGCCGTCAAAGTCTTCGAAGGCACTATCCGCGTATAGCCCGGCACGATTCAACCGCCTGTGGTGTCTAAACACCAGAGGCAAACTAGCATGCCAGTCCGACTCTCGCGCTTACAGTTCCGCGTTCGAAACCGCAGATTGGGCAGCAGGCGGCACGCGTTATTCTCCGGCATCGATTCGTCCGTCTTCGCACAATCCATTCTCAGCTGCGTGGTTGTTTTGCTGCTTGTCGAGATGATGTTCCCGCAACCACATCATGGCATGCCATTCGATCGGTACATCTCTCGCAACGCAATGCCCATGCCAGCTGCGCTTCGTGACGACGCCCTCAAAGTTATGCTTGCCCGTGACGGCGCCATCTATTTTGGAGGCACCAAGGTCGCCAGCGAAGATTTGCCCGAGCAGCTTCGGCAACGGCTGCACAGCAGCGCACAGCGCAAGGTTTTTCTCGTCGTGGACCAACGCGCGAGATTCCGGGACGTTTCCATTGTTTTGGATGACGTGCAGCGTGCGGGAATTGGGGATATCGCGTTCCTGACGGAATTGCAGGCGGCGCGCAGATGAGGCACTGTCCGGCAGCTCAATAGGTCAGAAGTGTTGGAAAGCCAGTGCAGCAAACAGGAAAGGCCGCCCAACATTCGGTGAGCGGCCTTCTTACATCTTCAACGTCAGATTTATCTGAGGCTAGTGTTTTCGGGGAGCCGCAGCCGCTCCGCGATCCTTCCGCAAGTCCTTGCGATCCGCCTTGAGATCCTTCTTGTCTTTGTTGATGTCCTTCTGATCTTTGTTGCGGTCCTTGCGGTCCTGCTTCAAGTCTTTCTGGTCGCTGTGCAGGTCTTTGACGTCCTGGTTGCGGTCCTTGCGATCGCTGTTCAAATCCTTGACGTCATTGTTGCGATCCGTTCGATCAGCGGTCAGGTCCTTTTTGTCCTTGTTGATATCGCGCTGATCCGCGTTCCTTTCCGCGCGGTCCTTGCTTAGGTCGGTCTTGTCGTGATTGATATCGCGCTGGTCGGTATTTCGATCCGCGCGGTCTTTGTTCAGGTCCTTGCGGTCCGCTTTTGCCTCGGAGCTGTTGGCTCCGTACTTCTGATCGTCCTGCTTCAAATCCTGTTTGTCGTGGTTGATGTCGCGTTGATCGCCGTTGCGCTCGGCGCGATCATTGCTCAGGTCGCGCTTGTCGTGATGGATATCGCGCTGGTCGGCGTTTCGGTCAGCCCGATCCTTGCTCAAATCGTTTTTAGCATGACTAATGTCCTTATTGTCCTGATGAATGTCGCGCTTGTCGTTGTTGATGTCCTTGTTGTCCCGGTGAATGTCTTGCTTGTCGTTCTTAAGATCACGCTTGTCCTGGTTGATGTCTTTCTGGTCTGCGTTGCGGTCCGCGCGATCTTTGCTCAGGTCTTTCTTGTCTTCCCGGATGTCCATCTTATCCTGCCTGATGTCCTGCTGTTGCGAGGCCGAGTCCTGGCTTTGGGCATAGGCACCTCCGGCTAACAGGCCGGCGAATGCGAGGGCAAGCGCAGTTCGTCCAATCAATCTATGTGCATCCATGGTTTTCTCTCCTGAAGAAAACTTCCGTGACCTGTCCGGATTTAATCCTTCAAAACACCATGAGCACGGGAAAGTTTCTTAAAAACTTGCGGAAATACATCGCTGTGAGGAAGCAGTGAGAGTCTGTCGAGTTAGAGTTCGTAACTACTTATTGTTCAATGACTTATGGACGGCATCGAGGATGCCATTCACAAATGAACCGGCCTCTTCGGATGAAAACTTCTTAGCCAGATCTACCGCTTCGTTGAGGATGACCTTCGGCGGCGTGTCCGTGGTCCGTAGCTCGTAAATCGCCAGCCGCAAAATCGCGCGGTCAATTACCGCGAGTCTTTCAAGCCGCCAATTTTCCGCCTGCTTGACGATCAGTTCATCGATTGCAGCCGTATCTTTCACGGCGCCTTCGAACAGCCGGTTCGCAAACGCGCGCGTGGAGTCCGCCGCTTTGGCGGCCCGCCAGAATTTAGCTTCAAGTTTCGTGGGCTCCTGCTCGCTCATGTCCCACTGAAAAAGCATCTGCATCGCGAACTCGCGGGATTTTGTGCGCAGCGACACGTTACTTGCGCCGCGGCTTTCCGCTGGCGGGTGGCTTCCCTTGCGCGCCGCGCAGTTTGCGCGACAGATGCGCCATCTCAATCGCCCCCAGCCCCGCCTCAAATCCTTTGTTGCCGCCCTTCAGCCCCGCGCGATCGATCGCTTGCTCCAGCGTGTCGCAAGTTAGCACGCAAAACAGGATGGGCACGCCCGAATCCATCTGCGCGAGCTGCAATCCGCGCGCCGTCTCCGAGCAAACGTAATCGTAGTGCGAAGTCTCGCCGCGAATCACGCATCCGATCGCAATGAGCGCGTCGTACCGCCCAGTCAAAGCAAGTTTTTTTGCCGTCAGCGGCAATTCGAACGAGCCTGGCACTCGCACCACATCCACGTCCTTGCTCGCCGCCCCCGCGCGTTCCAGTGCATCCGCTGCCGCCGCCAGAAGCCGCTCAGTAATGAAACTATTGAACCGGCTGACTACAATTCCAAAACGCAATCCAGTCGCGCTGAGGCCGCCATCAATTTTTCCAGGTTGTAATTTTTCCGCCATCTCTAGTCCGCGTCGCTCTCTTTTCCTTTACGTCGGTCATTTCCCAACGAATTTCGCCGCCCTCTTCTCCAAAAATGCCTTCGTGCCCTCGCGCATGTCTTCCGTCGCGCAAGCCAAACCGAAAAGCGTCGCCTCGAGGAACAATCCTTCCTCCTGAGGCATCTCAATCCCGCGTTCGATCGCTTCCATCGTGTACTTCATTGCAACCGGCGCGTTCGCAATCATCTTTTTTGCCAGCGTCTCGGCTGCCGGCAAAAGTCCCGCAGGCTCGTAAACATGATTCACAAGTCCGATGCGCAGCGCTTCTTCCGCGCCAATCATCTCACCAGACAGACAAAGTTCGTGAGCCACGCCCTTGCCGCAAAGCCTCGCCAGCCGCTGTGTTCCTCCATATCCCGGGATGATTCCTAGCTTCACTTCTGGCTGCCCCAGCCTCGCCGTCTTGCTGGCGATTCGAATCGTGCACGCCATTGCAATCTCGCAACCGCCTCCCAGCGCAAATCCGTTGATCGCGCAAATGGATGGCTTCCCCATCGTCTCCAGCAAATGAATCACGCCTTGCCCGAACAATGAAAATTCTTTTCCATTCACCGGCGTCTGCTGCGCAAGCTCTCCGATGTCCGCACCAGCGACAAATGACTTCTCTCCCGCACCCGTCAAAATCAACACGCGCACAGCTTCATCGCCGCGCGCATCCAGAAGCACTTGCTGCAACTCTTCCATCGTCCTGCGGTTCAATGCATTCAAGACCTTCGGCCGGTTGAACGTAACAAACGCAATCCTGTCTCTCTTCTCGTACAACAGATTCTCGTGGGCCATGATCTTCTCTGTGTCCTCAGTGAACTCTGTGTTAAGAGAAACCTTCTTCCTGCCGCAGATGTGGGCCGCTGGTGCTAGAACTTCATCGCCTTAGGTTTCGCGGGGTCCGCGTAGTCATAAAATCCCCGCCCCGCCTTCCGCCCATTCCATCCGGCCAGAACCATCCGCTTCAAAAGCGGCGGCGAAGCAAAACGCCTTTCATGAAACTCTTCAAACATAATCTGCGAAATGTAGTACGTCGTATCCAATCCGACGAAATCGAGCAGCGTCAGCGGCCCCATCGGATGCCCGCAACCGAGCTTCATCGAATTGTCGATGTCCTCGATCGAGCCCACACCCTCTTCCAGCGCGCGAATGGCATCCAGCAAATACGGCACCAGCAACCGGTTCACAATAAACCCGGTCGAGTCGTGCGCCCGCACCGCCGTCTTTCCCAGCTTCGTGCCAAAGGCCACTATCTCTTCATACACGTCCGCGTCCGTCGCGATCGTCCTCACCACTTCCACAAGCCTCATTACCGGCACCGGATTGAAGAAATGCAAACCCACAAACCGTTGCGGCCGCTTCGTCGCTGCGGAGATTTCCGTGATTGTCAGCGACGACGTGTTGCTGGCAAAAATCGTGGCAGGCGGGCACAGCGCATCCAGCGCCGAGAAAAGTTCGCGCTTCGCCGGCAACTGCTCGATGATTGCCTCGATGATCAGGTCGCAATCCTTAAGATCCTCCAGCGCCGTCGTTCCGCGCAACCTCCCGCGAATTTCATTCTGCGCCGCCGCCGTGATCGTTCCCTTCTCCACCAGCCGCGCCAAATTTTTGTCAATACTCGCGAGCCCTTTCTCGACAATCGTTGGACTCACCTCTCGCACCACCGTCGCAATCCCCGCCGCCGCGCACACCTGCGCGATCCCCGACCCCATCAACCCACACCCCACAACTCCCACTCTTTGAATCGCCATTTTTTCCTCTTGGAATTCCCGCCACCAACTTGGGCGGAAGGCGCCATTCGACATCCTCGCCCTGTAGGGGCACGATACATCGTGCCCTCTTCACCGGCGCTCAAAGTCTACCAGAGACGAATTTCCTTTACGCCCTTTACTTCCTCTACTTCATTTACCTCAATTCTTCAGTGCTTCCACAATCATCGCAATCCCCTGCCCGCCCCCAATGCAAGCTGTCGCCAATCCATATCGCAAGTTATTCCGCCGCAACTCATTCAAAATCGTAATCAGCAGCCGCGTCCCGCTCGCCGCCAGCGGATGCCCCAGCGCAATCGCTCCCCCGTTCACATTCGTCTTGTCGCGATTCAGCCTCAGCGCCTTCTCAACTGCAAGATACTGCGCCGCAAACGCTTCATTCACCTCAACGCGGTCCATCTGCTCCAGCGCAAGCCCGGCCATCTTCAACGCTTTTTGCGACGAAGGCACCGGTCCAATCCCCATAATGCTCGGATCGACTCCCGCCGCCGCCCACGCCACAATTCTTCCCACCGGCTTCAGTCCGCGCTCTTTCGCAATCTTTTCTCGCGTCACCACCACTGCCGCCGCTCCATCCACAATCCCGCTGGCATTTCCCGCTGTCACGATTCCGTCTTTCTTGAACGAAGGTGGCAGCTTCTCGAGCGTCTCCATAGTCGTTTCCGGCCGCCGGTGATCGTCCTCACTCACTAAAATCGTCTTCTTCCCCTGCTTCACTTCCACGGGCGCCAATTCTTCCCGGATCCGGCACGCTTTGTACGCAGCGTCCGCCGCCTGCTGGCTGCGCAACGCATACGCATCGGCGTCCTTGCGCGTGATGCCGTGCTGCTCCGCCAATTTTTCCGCGGTCATTGCCATCGGCAATCCGCAGTAACTGTCCGTCAACCCAACAAACAGTGAATCCTCCAGCGCCCCGCCGCCAAGTTTCAATCCAGTTCGCGCCCCGCGCACCACAAACGGCGCCTGCGTCATATTTTCCATGCCGCCTGCAAGCACCATCGTCGCTTCGCCCAACAAGAGCCGCTGCGCCGCCTGTGCCACCGCCTCAATCCCCGACCCGCACAACCGGTTCACGGTCACCGCTGGCGTCTCCGTTTTTAACCCCGCCTTCAATCCCACATGCCGCGCGCCATAAATCGCATCCGCGCTCGTCTGCATCACATTGCCAAAAATAGCGTGATCGAACTCTCCTGGATCGACGCCCGAACGCCGGATCGCCTCTTTCGACGCGTGCGCCGCCAAATCAATCGCGCTCACCTCCGAAAACGCCCCGGTATATCGCGCCATCGGCGTCCGCGCCCCCGCCACAATCACCACATCCGTTGGAAACATGCTTCCTCACTTTCGGAAATTGCTCTCACTCATTCTACGGCCGAGATCAAGGCGACGATAATTTAGACCAGCGAATTATCGACCTAAATGGTGCAGGCTCCCCATTCGCCGGAGAATTACCAGATCGTCCGAACGATTCCAGTCCGCTGAATTCCCTCATCCGCGCTGACCAATTCAATCCCTTCAGAAATTGCCGTTGCGCCAATCAGCCTGTCGGAAGGGTCCTTTGGGTAGCTTGGCGGGAACTGGATCGCCAGCGCCGCGATCCGTGGCGTTATCGGCAGGATAGCCGTCCGCGAACAAATCTCTTCCACGAATGCGTCGATCGTGCCGGTCAAGTTTAATCGGCCTCTCCCAGCCAATAGGGCCATTTCCCAGATCGTGATGTCGGAAATCGCTAGACCGCCCTTCGCTCCACGAATCGCGGTATGAGCTTTAGCCGAGATTTTCCCCGGTTCCTGAGCCAGCCAGATCAAAACATGCGTATCCAATAGGATCACTCCTTCAAGGCCTCCCAATCTTCGAGCGGGGTCACCGGGGACACAATGTCACCCACGATCTCGAATTTCCCCTTCATGAAGCCGAATATATCGTCGTTTTCCTGTTCTATGGGAATCACCTTTACCATCGGTTTCCCTCGCTTCGTCACGATCACCGGCTCACCGGTGGCCTGGACGCGGTCCATCACCTTCAAACAACGCGACTTAAATACGCTTGCCTGCATCTTTTTCATGGAACTCTCCATCTGACCATGGTCATTATAACATGACCATGTTTGACACTACCATCAGAAGTTCTGATCTAAAGAAGCCACGCGTCCATCAATCGTTTGAACACTCACCGCGCGGTACGGGAATGATACGGAAACCATCGCAAACCAGTTGGTAGAGTCTGCGGTCTTCTTCGTAATGCGCGCTGGGAGTGCGCATCCAGATCACGTAAAAGATTGGGCCCGAGTTCTCTGGATGGCTCCGAAATATGATCATTTCCGCGGTCTCAACTGCGCCGTCACCAGCTCCCTTGCGGTAGCGGACGTATGCGGCGGGAAGTCCGCGAAATTTTGTGTCGCGGCTCTCAAGAATTTCGATCGGCCGGGCGTGCGTCAATTCTGCCTTCAAATAAGCTCGAGCGCTCCCATATCCCATGGCGTCATAAGAATCATAGACGCCCACAAGCCTTTGCGTTTCCAGAGTCACCTCAGCAACTGTGTCTGGAGCTTTGGCCGAGACAAGAAACCCGTGATTTGAGCTGGGAGAAAGTTCACCGTGTGCGAGGAGCCCTTTCGGAAGGCTGACCGAGTAGCCTTTGTCGCAGTTCGTGTACTTTTCGTGCCAGATAGTTTCCTTCGCCGTTTGCGTCCAGTGTTGCGGAGACGAGGCAATGAATTGAAACAAGGAGAGGAGGAACAGACCTTCTACCATCATTTGCATTGCCTAAACCTTAGGTGTCTCCAACGTCACCACCGTATCCCCGCCTTTTTTCCGCGCTTCTTCCACGCTGAACTCCGCGCGATTGATCAAATCCGTCACAATGTCTTCGCTGTCGTACTCATGCTTCGCCACCGCTTCCACAATCCCCGCGCTCAGCGTGATTTGCGTCGTATCCCACGGCGGGCGCAAACCGGAAGCCGCGCGGCGCAATTTGTCGGCAAGATTCTGCGCCCCCGCCAGCGTTGTATCCGGCAAAATAAACGCCAGCGACCACGACGTATACTTCACTGCCACGTCGTTCTGCCGCACGATCGGCTGCAGCGACCGCGCCAGTTGCTCTAAAAACCGCTCCAGCGGCGATTCTCCCTGCTGCCGCAGAATTTCCGCTCCTCGGTCGATTTGCAAGATCGCCAGCGCCAGCGGCGTGCCCTGGCTGCGCGCGCGGTCCGCCTCCGTCAACAGGCAGCTCTGGTAAGAACTTCGGCTCAGCAAGCCCGTGCGTTCATCGGAAACGCCCATGCGCCGCACCAGTGAACGCAGCCGCGTGTGGCTCACGCTCATCAGCATCTGATCGCCGATCGCTTGTAGAAAATATGCTTCGTTCGGCTTCCACTTATGCGGCTCGGCGTGGCCCACGATGAGCATTCCCGCGGGCGCTTGCGTCTCTTTATCCGTGATCATCACGCCAAGCGCGGTCGCAAGTCCGAGTTCCGTGACAATCGATCCTTCGGTGGCATCGACAACCAAGCCGCCCAGCTCATCCGGCTCCGCCTTCTCCATCTGCGCAAGTAGCAGGACGACTTGCGCCCCCGGTGCGGGCTTGCTCGTCTGCGCGCAAAATTCCGCGGACATCTCCGGCGGGCGGCCGGGGGCGCCGACGACGGCGATACATCGCGCAGCGCGTAAGTGAGATCCAACTTCGCTCACCGCCGTGTTCAGCATGGCTCGCGGCGTCTGTTGGCGGAAAATCTTTTGGTTGATTTCAGAAATTTTCGAAAGATCGCGCAGCGTCTCTGCGCTGTAGACGCCCGTCCGCGTGGTGATTTGGACCGGCTGCGCGTCCACGACAGGCTCGTTTGGCGGGGCTACAGGCGCTGCGGGTTCCTGCTTGGGTTTGGCCGCGCCCGGTGGCCACCAATTCGCCATCTGATACAGATTCTGCAATCGCGCGTTGCGCGCTTCTTCTCCCGGGAACATGACAGCGATCTTTTGCAACCGTTCCAGCGCCTTCGTCTGCAACGAATACTGCAGAAAAATCTCCGTTTGTACGATCAGGTCCTCTAGCGCCTGCGCATGCCGCCCTTCTTCTGAACTTGGCGGCGCCTGCGCGACGCTTGCTCCCGCCCCGGTGTGCGATGGCGGCGGAGGCGCCGTGTTCATGGACTTCGCCAGCCGGCCACCCACCCTCTTCAAAAAGGATTCGTCCACGTGCCCGCGAAGCTTCTCCATCCGCTCTTGGTTCCGGTAGTCGTAGGCGTCGATGTCCACCAGGCGCTCGAGGGAATCGCAGGCCTTCCGGAAATCGCCCGCATTGAAGTACACATCAAAAAGTTTTACGAGGATTTCGAAATACTGTGATTCGCGGTTCAGCTCGTTGTAAACCGCGGCCCAAAACTCCATCATGCCTTGCGAGTGTGGATGCTTTGAGGCGACGGCGTCCAAATGCGTCGCGAAATCATTTTGTCGCTTGTCCGCGAACATGCGCCGCTTGAGTGTCTGGAGTACGTCCACCCCTTTTGTGGTCTGCGCGGTGGAAGCATAGGCGTCGGCAAGCTCGAATAGCCGCTCCGCGCCTGCGTTTTTTTCACGCAATAGTTTTTCGAGAATCTCTCGCGCGCGGTCGAGATTTCCTCCGCGTATCAGAGCGTCGCCGAAGGTCTCGAGGAAAACAGTGTCGCTCTCCGTTGCCGCGAAAGGCTCGAGAAGCGTGGCGGCATCCGCTGATTCGTCGGCCCGCAATTTTGCTTGCGCGTAGAGCAGCGCAACGCTCCGCTCCTGCGGCGCAAGTTTGTAGGCCCGGCTCAGCAGCTTCAGTGCGTCAACTTCGGCGCCGCCCGCCGTTGCAAGCTGCCCCGCCCTCAGAAAAGTGCGCGCTGCCAGGGCATTCTTGCCGAGCTGTTCAGCCGCTTCGGCCAGGCGGAGCTGCCGGCTGAGATTTTCTGGATCGAGCTGCGCGATGCGCTCCCAGCAGAACAGTGCGTCTTCTTGGCGTCCCGCACCCGTGAAAAGTTCCGCGGCCTTGGAATACTGATCGATGGCTTCTTCGGGGTGATTCTGTTTTTGCTGTAGAAATGCATATCGGGCGATGCGCTCTGGCGGTTGCGCGGTGGAAGCGCTTCGAAGAAAACGGTTGTAGATGGCCAGCGCTTTGGTTTCGTCGCGTGGATCAATCAACAAATCAAAGAGCAGTCCGTAATAAACGGCGGCGCGCTCCGGCTGATCCATCCGCGCGTACAGGTCTCCCAGCGCCTGCGTCGCTTCCTGGTGCTGCGGCGCGTCGTCGAGCACTGCCAAATAGGCCTCGATAGCATCCTCGACGCGGTTCTTTTCGAGGAATCGCTTTGCGCGGTCCAGGTGCTTGCTGACGTCTGCGGCCATCCGTTCGGGTTGCCTTTGCTTTGCCTGTCGGCTGACTAGAGAATCTTCTGCTGGGTCGCGCGCGATGAGAGGTGCGCTCGCCCTCGTTCAACTATATACCCCGGCTGCAAGCCTCGCAAAAAAAGCGCAATCCCGCCTTGTGGTATCCGGCACGCCCATCCTCGCCAAATCCGTGGAACCTTTTGCTGTTTCGTCCGTCTCCTATGCATGTCACCGCCGACCTGCCTTTCATCGGCGGCCAGGAGTGCCTTCTTATGCGTAACCTCTTCGAGGACCTTCGCCTCGGCTTTCGCATCCTTCTTCGCAACCCAGGCTTCACCGTCACCGCCATCCTCCTGCTCGCGCTGGGCATTGGCGCCAACACCGCCATTTTCTCCGTGGTGAACGCCGTTCTCTTACGCCCTCTGCCCTACCAAGACTCCTCTCGCATCATGCAGATTTGGCACGTCCCTCCCGCCAAGAGCTTCCCGGGAATGACGACTTTCTCCGTTTCCCCGGCGAACTACCTCGACTGGCGGAGCATGAACCACTCTTTTGAAGACATGGCCGCTTTTGGCGGCGCGCGCTTCAACGTCGGCGGCAAGGAACGCCCGGAATCGATTGAAGCCGCACCCGTCGCTGCGGGCTTCTTTTCAATCCTTCGCGTTCAACCTGTTCTCGGCCGCGGCTTTACCCCCGACGACGACCGTCCCGGTCAGGGTCACGTCGTCGTCCTCGGCAACACCCTCTGGCGCGAACGCTATGGCGCCGACCCCGCTATCATTGGCCAAAGGATCGTTCTCGATGGCGAGCCGTACACCATCATCGGCGTCATGCCTCCCAAGTTCAAATATCCCAGTTGGGCTCAGCTCTGGACGCCCCTAGCGTGGACCGACGAAAGGCGCGCCGTCCGCGGTAACCACAACTACCTGGTCATCGGCCGCCTCAAACCCGGCGTGGATATCCGCGCCGCCCAAGCCGAACTCAGCGCCATTTCCACTCGCCTCGAGCAACTCTATCCCGAGGACGACAAAGGCTGGGGCGCCAAAATCCTTACTTTGCGCGAACAAACCGTTGGCGATGTCCGCCCCGCTTTGCTCGTGTTGTTGGGCGCCGTCGCCTTCGTGCTCTTGATCGCTTGCGCCAACGTCGCCAATCTTGTTCTCGGCAAAATCCTCGCCCGAAAAAAAGAAATCGCCATCCGCTCCGCCCTCGGAGCTACCCGCGGCGCCATCCTACGCCTTGTATTGGCCGAAACGCTGCTTCTTTCCCTGGCCGGAGGCGCATTGGGCCTGTTTCTCGCCAGATTCGGCACCACTCTGCTCGTCAAATTCCTCGCCGACCGGCTTCCTCGTTTCGCGGAGATCACTCTCAATGCTCCCGTTCTGGCATTCACCGCATTTCTTGCCCTCTTCTCAGGCGCTCTCGCCGGTCTTCTCCCGGCGCTGCGGTTTACGAAAGCGGATGTCAACGAAGCGCTCAAGCAAGGCCAAAGCCGAGGCAGTTCCGATTCCAGAAGCGGTACGACGCGCGGCCTCCTGGTTGTTTCCGAAGTTGCTCTCTCGCTGGTGCTGCTGATCGGTGCCGGCCTCATGGTTCGCACCTTGTGGGAACTTAGCAACGTCAAGCCTGGCTTCGATCCAAACAGTCTGCTCACGATGACCGTTTCGATTCCCGCCAATAAATTCACCACGCCAACCGCCTACATTTCCTTTTTTGAGCGCGTCCTTCAGCAAGTCCGCGCCACTCCAGGCGTGGAGTCCTCCGGCGTGATTGATGACCTTCCTATGGGCGGCGGCGGTTCGCACCAACCCGTCGCCATCGAGGGCCAGCCTGTCGTGCCCATGGCCGACCAGCCCGAAGTGGACGTCCGCCTCATCAGTCCCGGCTATCTGCGTACCTTGCGCGTCCCGCTCCTGAGCGGCCGCGACCTCACAGACGGTGACGTGGCAGGCAGAAATCCCGCCGTGATCATCAGCGAGTCCATGGCCAAGCGCTTTTGGCCCAACGAAAACCCGCTCGGCAAACACCTCACGCTAACTTTCTTTCCGGGTGTCTCCCGCGAAATTGTGGGAGTCGTGGGCGACGTGAAACTGGATTCTCTCGATGAGACCCGGCCGGTTGCGGCAGTGTATTGGCCGCTGGATCAGGTCTTTTCTCCGCCTTCCGAAACCTGGCGCTCTTTTCCGATGAGTCTTGCCGTGCGCACTGGCACAGACCCAATGAGCGCCGTTTCAGCAGTTACCAGCGCCGTGCATCAGGTCGACCCGGAAACGCCCGTCACGGACGTGATGACTATGAATGAATTGATTTCCAACACCGTGAAGCCGCAGCGTTCCAACATGTTTTTGCTGGCCGCCTTCGCTGCGCTCGCCCTGCTCCTCACGGCCGTCGGCATCTACAGCGTCCTCTCCTACGCCGTTCGCCGCCGCGTCCGCGAAATCGGTATACGCATGGCTCTCGGCGCGTCGCACTCCGACGTCTTAAAGATGGTCGTCACCGATGGTCTGAAGCCGATTCTGCTGGGCGTCGGCATCGGCTTCGCCGCGGCGCTGGCGCTGGGACGCGTCGTCTCCTCTCTGATCTACGGTGTGCGCCCCACCGACCCGCTCACCTTCGCGACGGTTGCATCGCTCCTAGTCGCGGTCGGCGTCCTCGCTACAATCGTGCCGGCGTATCGCGCCACGCGCGTCGAGCCTGTCCGCACCCTACGAGACGAGTGAGCTTTAGTTCACGCCTTTCTTTGGATCCCAGGAGCCTTGCTCCTTGCGCACCATCACGATTTCCCCAATGTGATAGGCATTGTGCGCGTTGATGTTGGCGATCGTCGGAGCGATAGCCTTCAGCTTGGCTTCGTCGGCATTCTCGACCATCTTTTCCAGGTCCGTCAGTACCGCATCCATCTTCTGTACGGTTTCGCTCCAGCTCTTCGCGTCAAACTTGTCAAATGTTTCGTCGTTATTCCCGCTGAACTTCTCCGGATGCTCTCCTCGCATGTTGCGAAGATTGCGCTCGTTCCAGAACCAGATGTGATACGCCAGCTGGCCGACGGAATGGTTCCCCTTTCCGTCTTTCCAGTTCGCCTGCTCCGGCGTCACTCCCGCCACCGCCACGTCCGCGCACACGAACCAGTTGCTGTTGGTATGCGTGTCCTTCAGTTGTTGTAGCAATACGCTCTTCAGCGTCGGCGCCGGCTTCGCGCTGTTGTCTTGCGCGCGAAGAACCATCGACACAATCGCCACCGCCGCCACTACTATCACGATCACCATCTCCGTCACTCGTTTCATCATTTCGAGGTTACCTCCGCTTTCTTTAGACGCGCCGTGCCCGCGGCTGTTTCCGGCGCATTCCAACATTCTGCCGCTTCCGCCCCCTGCTACTCACTACTCACTGTTCACTACTCACTCCTTGTGGCAAACTGAACTGTCACACGGCACGGTTTTGCGCAGCCTGGTGTCTTGGCTCCTCGAAGCATGCGGCTCCTGCCGGGAACTGAAAAAATACAAGCAGTCGCAGAGTGGATGCGATAATCGAAATACATGGACCCGAAGTTCATACGCAATTTTTGTATCATCGCGCACATCGATCATGGCAAGTCCACGCTCGCGGACCGGCTTCTGGAGATGACCGGCGCGCTTTCGCAGCGCGAGATGCACGAACAGGTGCTCGACTCGATGGATCTCGAACGCGAGCGCGGCATCACCATCAAAGCGAAAAGCATTCGGCTGCATTACACCGCGAAAGACGGAAACACCTACCAGCTCAATTTGATTGATACGCCGGGTCACGTTGATTTTTCCTATGAAGTGTCCCGTGCACTTTCCGCGTGTGAAGGCGCACTGCTCGTCGTGGATGCCAGCCAAGGCGTCGAAGCGCAAACCGTTGCGAACACGTTTCTCGCTGCGGGCAATAATTTGACGATCGTTCCCGTTATCAACAAGATTGACTTGCCTGCCGCGCAGACCGAATTCGTCAAAGAGCAAATTGAAAGCGTGCTCGCGATTCCCGCGGCGGACGCTTTGCTGATCAGCGCAAAGAGCGGACTCGGCGTTGAAGACGTCCTCGAAGCCATCGTAAAGCGCATTCCGCCGCCGAAAGGCAGTTCGGAAAATCCGCTGCAGGCGCTGATTTTCGATTCGTGGTTCGACATTTATCGCGGGGCCGTGGTCCTCGTGCGCGTGATGGAAGGCCGCGTCACCAAACATACGAAAATCCGGCTCTGCTACAGCAACGAAGTGCATGAAGTCGAAACGCTCGGTACGCTCACTCCCAAGCCCGTCGCGCTCGAGGAACTTGGCGCGGGTGACGTGGGCTTCATCGTCGCGAACATCAAGCGCGTGGCGGACGCGCGCATGGGCGATACCGTCACGGAAGCGGCCCGCCCCGCCCCGCCGCTGCCGGGATTTGAAGCCATCAAACCGATGGTATTCGCCGGACTGTTTCCCGTGCTCGCCGACGACTACGAACCGCTGCGCGACGCGCTCGGCAAATTGCAGCTGAACGACGCCGCCTTTTTCTACGAGCCCGAAAATTCCGTGGCGCTCGGCTTCGGTTTCCGCTGTGGCTTCCTCGGCTTGCTGCACATGGAAATCGTGCAGGAGCGGCTGGAGCGCGAATTCGGACTAAACCTGATAACCACCGCGCCCAGCGTGCGCTATCGCATCACGCGCGTCAGCGGCGAAGTGATCGAAGTCGACAGCCCGGCGAAATTTCCCAATCCCAGCGAGATCGAAAAAATCGAAGAGCCGATCATCAAAGCGATGATCATCACCAACGAAGAGTCCGTCGGCGGAATTCTTCAGTTGTGCCAGGAAAAACGCGGCACGCAGAAAAATTTTGAGTATCTTTCGCCGACGCGCGTGATGCTCACCTACGAGCTGCCGCTCAACGAAATCGTGCTCGACTTTTATGATCGCTTGAAAAGCGTTTCACGCGGCTACGCTTCGCTCGACTATCACCTCGCGGGCTACGCCGAATCCGATTTGGTCAAGCTGGACGTGCTTGTGGGCGGCGAGCCGGTGGATGCCCTGGCGCTGATCATTCATCGCGAAACATCCTACGAGCGGGGCCGCGAACTTGTGACGCGGTTGCGCAAACTCATTCCGCGCCAGATGTTCGAGGTGCCGATTCAGGCCGCGATCGGCAGCCGCGTCATCGCGCGCGAAACCGTTGCAGCCATGCGCAAAAACGTTCTTGCCAAGTGCTACGGCGGCGACATTTCGCGCAAACGCAAACTGCTCGAGAAACAAAAAGAAGGCAAGCGCCGCATGAAGCGCGTCGGCCAGGTCGATATTCCACAGGAAGCGTTCCTCGCCGTACTCAAGGTTGCCTCCTCTTCCGACGACGATTAGCTCGTTTTTAGTTGTTCTCCGGCACAAAGCAGAGTTAGTTTTCGTTGCCCTCCTTAGCTACCCGGGAGTAAAATGCTCCCATGGAACTTTTGACTGGAAATACGCGCCAATTCGTTGTGAACGATCGCGGAGAAAAAGTCGCCGTGATGATCAGCGTCGAGGAATACGAAAAAATCCTCGAACAACTGGAAGATCTGGAAGACATCCGCGCATACGATGAAGCCAAAGCCGCTGGCGACGCCGCCATTCCGCTGGAGCAAGCGCTGGCTGAGAACCGCCGCAATCGGAAGTGAACTACACCGTTTTCGTTCTTCTTGGGGCTCAAAAAGAGCACAATTCAATTCCTTCGCCCTCCTACGAATTGATCGAGGAGCGCCTCTTAGCCCTGCGGGATAATCCTCGCCCACCCGGCTGCAAAAAACTCAAGGGCCGGGAAGGCTGGAGGGTCCGGGCGGGAAACTACCGGATAATCTACGACATCGATGACGCTCGCCGCGTCGTGACGGTGGTGACGATCTGTCATCGCAAAGACGTTTACAGGTAATGTCGGCGAGAGTCATTCCGCCTCGCCTTTCCATTTGCTTAGGTCGTTTTCACGAACCTTCTGCAATCTTTGATATTTGCGTTGCTTGTTCAGGCGGTTGGCTTGCGTGTCTTTTCTGTAGATTTCTCTCAGCAGGCCCTCCAACTCCTTTAGCTCTTGTTCGCCTATGTTGTCCCAGATTTCAAACATCGAGAAGTGGGTCCACCCTTTTAGCTTGGTCTTGTGTCTGCCGAGGCGTTTTCCAATGCTGCTACGCGACGTCATCCCTATATACATGACGTCGAATCGATCCTTTGGACGCTCTTGCAGAAGAGCATAAACACCACGTGTTCGGCGGGGTATGAGCCCCGACTGGTCTTTTGGAATCCACTGGGCACATCTCTTTATGAATTTTGTCCGGCTGGTCGGCATGTCCTGGTTACCCTCCTTCTTTTTTGCGGACTTCGGTGGTGAGGCGGCCGCGGTGGAGTTGGATGGCTACTGTGTCGCCGACATTGACTTGGGCGGCGTCGCGGAGGAGGTTGCCGGCGGCGTCGGTGGCGATGGCGTAGCCGCGTTCCAGGACTTTCAACGGACTGCGTTCCTGGAGCTGGAGAGCGAGGCGCTCGAGGCGTTCGCGCTTGTTGCGCAACCGACGCTCGATGCGGACGCCAAGTTCGGCGGTGCGCTTTTCGAGGCGCAAACGGAACGCGGAAATTTTCACACGAAAATCAAATGTAGCAATACGCAGGTGCAGCGCGGTGAATCGTTTGCGCGATTGTTCGAGGCGCGCTCGCAGGCCTAGCGCTAAGCGCGACGTCATTTCATCGGCGCGCTGACGCTGTTGGCGGAGGAGATCGAGCGGGCGGCGGAAGCCGCGGCGCGCGGAAAGTTCGTGGACGCGCTTGCTCAGGTCGAGGAGGCGATAACGGACCAGGCTGGCGAGCGTCTCGCGAAGATCGGCGATGTGCTTGTCGAATTCGCGGCGCGTTTGAACGACTAGCTCGGCGGCCGCGGACGGGGTCGAGGCGCGAACATCGGCGACAAAATCGGCGATGGTGAAATCGGTTTCGTGGCCAACGCCGGAGATCACAGGGATTTCGGAGGCGGCAACAGCGCGCGCCACTATTTCTTCATTGAAGGCCCACAAATCTTCCATGGAGCCGCCACCGCGCGCGAGAATAAGAACGTCGACGAGTTTTTTTTGATTGAAGAACTTGAGCGCTTTGACGATTTCCGCGGCGGCGCCTTCGCCCTGGACGCGCACAGGAAAAACCAGCAAGTGAACATTGGGAAAGCGGCGGCGCAGGATGCGCACGACGTCGCGGACGGCAGCTCCGCGCGGCGAAGTAATCAAACCGATGCGGCTGGGGAGCATGGGCAGCGGCTTTTTGCGCTCGGCGGCGAACAGGCCCTCGGCTTCGAGGCGTTTCTTCAATTGCTCGAACGCCAACTGCAGGGCGCCGAGACCGACGGGCTCAATATTCTCGACGTAAATTTGGTATTCGCCGCGGGCTTCGTAGACGCTGATCGAGCCACGAACGGTGACGTGCAGGCCATCCTCGGGACGGAACTTGATGCCGCGCTGCTGCTGTTTGAAAAAGACGCAGCGGACCTGTGAGCGGTCGTCCTTGAGCGTGAAATAGATGTGGCCGGATTGCGCTTCGCGGCAGTTGGAGATTTCGCCCTCGACCCAAATGTCGGTGAAGTTTTTGCCAAGAAGATCGCGGATGCGAGCGGTGAGTTCGCTGACGGTGAGAGCGCGCCGGGTGGGCTGGAGGTTGAAGGTGAGTTGGCTCATGGGAGGTGACTGGTGACGGGCGACGGGTGACGGGTGATTGGTGACTGGTGCTGGAAGTCGAAAGTTGAAAGTTGAAGTTTGAAGGCTGAACGCGGAATTCGAGGGTCGATGGCGGCGGCATACCCCCACCCCCCCTGTTTTTTGTAAGAGTGGCAAACAAAGGACTTATGCTTGACGCGGCCTGTAAGAGTGGCAGGGAAAGAACTTAAAGTGGCTTTGTTTTCAGTCATTTGCAAATCTACCGTAAGAGTGGCAAGCACAGGAGTTAGCCGAGACGAAGGCTGACAGCCGCCAGCTAACAGCCGACAGTTTAGAGAAACGAACCGGAAGCGCGTAGAACGGGGGGGCGGAGCAGACCGAGGAAGAGCGGGCATGGCGGAAACCTCCTTTTCTCCTCCGCTGAAAGAGCAGGGGCATTATACCATATTGATACCCTTTGTCAAGTGATTACTGTAAGTGGTTTGTTTGCTGCGCGTTGTACGAAGTTTCGAACGGGTCTTGGGTACAAAGAATCGTTTTTTGGCCTGGGTTACCAAACATTGGGGTTGAGCGGGTTGGTGCCGGCTTGGACTATCTTTTTGTCGAACAATCTGGGTTCTTCGAGGACGGAGTCCGCAGCTTTGCGTGGATCGTATTTCACGCGGACGGCCAGATCCTGAAGACGCTTGTTAAGTTCCTGCGCCTCGGTCTGACTCTTGGCAAGGAGAGCGAACCAACCAGAGTAAACGGCACCATCAACCTGATAAGCATATTGCGCGCGGCAGTGGAACGGAATGACCGTCGGCATACCCGGTCGAATGGCCATTCGAGGAACGTACTCTTGCGGGACGCCGGCGACGATTTTTGCGTCGCTGACCCGCGCCGTGGTTATGGGCCAGGAGGAGATGTCTCGGCGACGAAGAAAGAACCGTGTGTAGGGGATTCCGAAAAGCAGCAACGTAAAAATGAAAAAGATCCAGCCTAACGAATCCATCCCCAGGAACGTTGGTCCCTTAAAGAAGCTCGCGATGGATTCAACACTGGACACACCACTAGTGAATCACCTATAGCGCGCGACGGCAAACTTCCGCCATGCGGAAGTGTCGAAGCAGTTTACTGAAGCTATTGATTCGGCGTGGCGTGAATCGAGTCCACAAGGTCTTGCGATAGGATGCTTCGATCACGCCCATTAGGGCTTCGCGGGCGCTGGAGCGGGAGTGGCTGAGGGCGCCGTGTTGAAATTGACTTTGGGGGCTTGGCGGGCGCCAGGTTCGGTTTTGAAGTAGGCGTCATTGCGCGTGAAGCCGCTCATGCTCGCGACAAGGCTGTTGGGGAAGAGAGAGATGTAGGTGTTGAAGTCCTGGACGGTTTCGTTGTAGCGGCGGCGCTCGACGGCGATGCGGTTTTCCGTACCGGCGAGTTCGTCCTGGAGGCGGAGGAAATTTTCGTTGGATTTGAGCTGGGGATAATTTTCGGTGAGGACGAGGACTTTGGCGAGAGAGGCTTCGAGCTGGCTGTTAGCGGCGATTTTGTCAGTGGGATTGGTAGCGTTCATGTAGCCTTCGCGAGCTTTGGCGATGTCATTGAAGACTTCGGTTTCGTGTGTGGCAAACCCTTTAACCGTTTCGACGAGATTGGGGATCAGATCGGCGCGGCGCTGAAGGACGACGTCGACCTGGGCCCACGAAGCGTTTACGGCCTCGCGCTTGATGGCCATTTGATTGCGGCGCGAGATGAACGAGCCGCCGAGCAGCAGTGCGATGAGGATGAGAACGACCAAAATTACGAGAGCTACTTTCATGATGCTTGCCTCCGAAGAAATCAGGAACCGGCTTTGCCGGATCGGTGCCACTCGTGCTTGGGAACAATTTTATCCAGTGCGGAAATTACCATACTTAAGGCGTTTAAGTACTTTTCGTACGTGCGCACGACATCATCCGAGTGAGCGTGGCGATCGCGGAGCTTGAACGCGGCGGCAAAAGCTTCGGCGTCGGCGCCGGTGAGCGCGGCAATGCGGGCGAAAACTTCGTGGGCGCCGGCTGGCGGCACTTCCTCGAAGGCAATCAGGGCGTGACGCAGAAGCGCGAGGACGCTGGAAGACGATTTTGCTTCAGCGGCGCGAAGCTCGCTTTCTTTTTGTCCGGTGAGAAGGAAATGCTGGCGGAGCTTGAGGAGGAGCGTGCGCAAGTCGTGCTCGACCTGGACGCGATGGAGATTCATGGGGACGTCGATGCCGGCGACAACGTCAGCGCCATAGAGAACACGGCGGCTGTCCTGCATGTCGAGCAGCTCGATGGAGAAAACGTCGGCGGACTGGCGTAGCTCTTCGGCGGTGAAAAAGAGCGGGGCGGGTTCGTTTTGGTCTTTGCACCACCAGTGCACGACCGGCGTGACTCGGGTTAATTCGCGTGCGGCCACGCTGCGCAGAACGCAGAGAACGTTCAGGTCGGAGTGGCCTTCCTTGTAGTCGCCGCGGGCCGCCGAGCCATAGAGAATCATGGACTCGAGATTCCCAGCGGCGAATTCTTTCATCCGGCTTACGAGATCCGTCAGTTTTGCTTCCGTCGACAGCATTGTGCTACCGCTCCTTGTGCAATCTCACGAACTATGACCGCGGATTACGGTCATCCATTAAGGCCATTACCAACTCCCGCCCGCGCCACCGCCTCCGCTGCTCCCGCCGCCAAATCCGCCGAAACCTCCGCCGCCCCCGCTTGAGCTGCCGCCGAAACCTCCGCCGCCTCCGCCGCCAAGCATGCCACCGATCATGGGGCCAATCCACCAGCCGCCGCCAGGCCGTCCGCCGCGACCAGACCCGCTTCTAGCGAGCGCTCTGAGAATGTTAATGATGACGAAGATGAAGATTAGAAGCGGCCAGATGGGAAAAGAACGGGAATTGTCTTCGGGCCGCTGGACGGGCCGCGCAGGCGGCGTGGCGGTGAGTGTTATGCCACGATCATCTGCGATGTATTTGGCGAGCTGCCATGCTGCGGCTTCAATACCGGCGCTGTAATTTCCCTGGAGAAAATAGGAGCGCATGAGGCGGCCTGCGTCGCCGGCGCGCGCGTCGTTGATGACGGGCTCAAGACCGTAGCCGACTTCGGTCCAGTACTTGCGTTCGGTGGGAGCGACAAGGACGAGGACGCCGCGATTTTCTTTTTTGCTGCCGACGCCGAGCTGCTTGAAGAGTTCGTTGGCATACTGCTCGACGGTTTCGCCTTCGAGGGAGCGAACCGTGACGATAGCTATTTGGGCACCGGTTTTTTGTTCGAGCTCGAGGCAGAGATTTTCGAGGCGCGTTTTGCTATCAGCGCGGATTACGCCGGCGAGATCGGTGACGTAGCCGGTGGGGTGGATGTCTTTGATAGTTTCGGCGCGTGCGCAGAGAGCGAGTGTGGAAACCAGAAGAATGAGAAGAAATGACGCCGCGAGAACTCGCGCAGGGACGGAAATGCATTTGGAGGGAGCAAACGGCATGCACTAACGACTATAGGAGGTGCGCGCAAGACTGTAAAGAGAGGCGGAGAGAGAATCGTGACGGCGGCATCGAAGGGCGAATCGAGCGAAGGGTGGAGCGGACCGCCTCGGTAGGCGGCCCCTACACAATCAGGGCTTGGAGAAATCTTTCGGAAGCGGATTGTCAGGGCGCTCTTCGTCCCAGAGGATGTTCACGACCCACCAGCGTTTGCCGTCGTAGACCAATTGAAAGCTGTTGATGCCGCGCGCGAAGGGCGCTTCGCCGAGGGCGTGGCGGGATTCGTAGCTGCTGAAGACTTGCGTGACGTTGCCGAAGGTTTGCACGCGGTTGACGATGGGTTTTTCGAAGAAACCATTTTTCAGGAAATAGTTGCCGCCGAGGCGGACGTAGTCTTCCACGCTGTTCGGGCGGACGCGAACAGCGCCGTCAGGAGTTTTTCCCGCGGAGATGAGGCGCGCGCCGGGCATGAAAAGAGAGCGGAAGCGGTTCCAATCGCGTTCGCCTGGGGGGCCGGAGATGACGTCGTAGAGCGCGGCCAGAAGGCTTTCGACGGACTGAACGTCCTCGGGTTTTGCGGCGGGAACATTAGCGAAGGGATCTGGAGGAGTTTGCTGAGGAGTCGCGTGCTGTTGAGCAGCGGGTTTCTCCGAACTGGATTGACCGGCAATGTCCGCACTCGAAACGGCGAGAATAGCGGCGAGGACGAAAAACGGAAGTTTCATGACGAGATCTCCGGTGCGATTTTGCTGCGCGAACCAGGGCGCTGCCTTTTTGGACGCGGGAACTATATAACAAGAGAGCGAGGGCGCGGGGAGAATTTGGCGGCGACTAACGGCGAAAGTGAGAGAAGAGCCAGAAGAGTAGAGAAAGAGCGAGGCTGAGAACGAGGCAGGTGACGATCGGGAAATAGAAAGTGGTGTGTTCGCCTCGGTGGATGATGTCGCCAGGAAGTTTTCCGAGGCGGAAAGGGAGTTTGCCTCCGAAGTAGAGAATAGCGCCGACGATGGCCAGGGAGCCGCCAAGGAAGAGGAGGGTGCGGCCGAGTTCGCGGAGAGGTTCCATAAGGACATTATAGGAGATGAGTTGCGGCGGGTGTCTACGCGAAGAATGAGACAGGCGTTTCGCGGTAAGCTTCGAGGCGCGAGGCCGGATTCATGAACTTCAAACCCTGGGTTTTTCGTAGATTCACAAATTTAGCGGCGGGGGCGCTCGGATTTTCGCTGACAGTTTGCGCGTGCGCGTTCATCACCGGCGGGGCCGATCGAGCGCGAGCAGAAAGGCTTCAAATGGCGGAGCAATCCATTCCCGTGCTAGCTGCAGAGGTTCGGAAAAAATATCCACACGATCCGCACGCTTTCACGCAGGGGCTCGAATACTTCGAAGGATTCCTTTACGAGAGCACGGGAGAGACGGGCCAGTCTTCCCTTCGCAAGGTGGATCTAGAAAGCGGAAAAGTGTTGCAAAGGACGGACCTGAGCTCTGAATATTTTGGAGAAGGGCTGACCGTTTTCCGGGGGAAGATCTACCAGCTGACGTGGCTCTCAAAGACGGGTTTTGTGTATGACCTGCGGAGCTTCCGCAAGCTACGGGAATTTCACTACGACGGCGAAGGATGGGGGCTGGCCCATGACGCTTCGAACTTGATCCTTAGCGACGGCACCAACCGCCTGCGCTATCTCGATCCCGAGTCGTTCAAAGTGGTGCGCACGCTCGAAGTTTATGCTGGCAAGGAAGCCGTCACCAATCTCAATGAACTCGAATACATCGAGAACGATATCTACGCCAACGTGTGGCATTCAAATCGAATTGCGCGAATAGATTCTCGATCGGGAGAAGTGCGCGCGTGGATCGATCTTTCCGTGCTGGGTTCACAAGAGCAGAAGGAGCCCGAAGGCGTGCTCAACGGAATCGCTTATGACTCCGCGCGGCGAAGGCTTTTCGTTACCGGAAAAGATTGGGCGCATTTGTTTGAGATTCGCGTCGAAGGCCTCACCCCTTAACTTCCTTGATTCCAGGCGTTGGTGTTGCGGGCTTGCCTGAAACTTTCTTCGCTATATTTACTTATACTTTAACTCGTGATATGTATTTACTGATACTTTATATGCCATGACTGCACGCTATTCGATTCGCGGCATTACGGCGGCAGTCGGAGGTACCACATGGCAGGCACCCAGCGCCTTCTGGCGATCGCAATGGCATTTTTTCTGGCAGGCATTCCCGGCAGCGGCAAACCGGATGCGCTTGGAATTGTTGTCCGGGCAGATCATGCAAGCTCGGGTTCTCTGGCCGCTGCCGAAGGGACGATGATCTACGACGGCGACCGGCTTTCGACCGAGGCAGGCGGCTCCTTGCAGCTGCAGGTTGCCGAAGCGTTCTTGTACTTGAAAGACCAGAGCTGCGTGACGGTTCACAGAGGCACGAGCGGTGCGGCGAAAGAGTTTGAGGCGGAACTTGTCTCGGGCGCCGTGGTGCTCTCCGCTCCGAAAGGGATGGATGCGGAAATCGTTGCGAGTTCGGCGCGCGTTCGTGCGGCGGCCGAAACGCGTGGTGTGGTTCAGGTTCGGATCGTTGGACCGTATGAGCTCCTTGTTTTTGCGGAGCGAGGGCCGGCAGCGATTTCCTATCACGGCGATACAGAAACGATTGCGGAGGGGAAATCGTTTAGGGTGCTGCTAAATCCTGACGAGGATGGGGCGGCGGGAGAGCAGGGTGCAAAAAAAGCGGGGAAGCGCGGAAAGATGATTGTGCTGATTGGGGTTGGCGCGGCAACGGCAGCAGGTATCGCCGTGCTGTGGAGAGGGACGAATAGCGGTACGGGGAAGGGCGTGGAAAGTCCGGATCACCCTTGAGGAGAGGAAGTAGAGGAGGTTGAGGAGGTTCAGGAAGTAAAGGAGAAGAGCACTAAGCTTTCGGGAGGTGCGCCATTACGACGGCTCTCAGAGCCGCGGGGGCCGATGGCTGGCGGACAAAGCACCGATTGAAGTCTGTGCCGCTCAAATAAGTTCGAGGCCGGCGAAGAAATAGCTGGTCTCGAAGGCAGCGGTCTCGGGGGCGTCAGAGCCATGAGTGCAGTTGTTGCCGATGCTGGTGCCGAGGTCGTGGCGGATACTGCCGGGTGCGGCCTTCTTGGGGTCGGTGGCGCCCATGGTGTCGCGCCATTTCAAAATGGCGCCTTCGGCTTCGAGGACCATGGCAAAGATTTTGCCCGAGGACATGAAGTCGGTGAGTTCGCCGAAGAAGGGGCGGGCTTTGTGGACGGCGTAGAAGCCGCCGGCTTCTTCTTTGGTGAGGCGCATCGATTTGATGGCGACGATCGTGAAGCCGGCTTTGTGGATGCGTGCCAGAATTTCACCCTGTTGACCGCGCGAGACGGCGTCGGGTTTGATGATTGCGAGAGTTCGTTCGAGTGACAAGTGAGTCTCCTAGGAGTTGAAGTAAAGATGTAATGACGTAAGGAAGTAAAGAAAAGACCCGGAACTCATGTTTGATAGTTCTTCCAGTTTTTCCAAAGGCTCTTGAGCATCGCTCCTACTAAGTTGAATTCGTTTTCCAGCATTGCGCACTCCTGAGCACTCAGGAAACCTTCGTCGCGACTCATTTCCGTCCAGAGCTTACATTCGTCGCAAGAGCCTATGGCGACTTGTAGATACCGCTTGAACTCCGCAGCGGAGGCCCGCTTTGCCCAGCCCTCAACGATATTAGCCGGAATCGAACGGGCGGCTCGTCTTAATTGACGTGCCAGCTCGAACTGTTCAGGACCCGGGAACTTGCGAGTAGTTCGCGAAACTTTGAGCGACAGACGATATGATTCGCGGAACACATTCAAGTCTTTGTACGTCTTGATCGGCACGCGAGCACTCCTGACCAAGACGTTTTATCATTATTTCGTTACTTCTTTACTTCGTTATTTCGACCTATTTCAGGGCGGCGGCGATGGTCGAGCCTAGGTCCGCCGGGGTTTCTACCGTGCGGATGCCGGCTGCGGCCATGGCCGCGTATTTGTCTTTGGCGGTGCCTTGGCCGCCACTGATGATGGCGCCGGCGTGGCCCATGCGGCGGCCTGGGGGCGCCGTTTGGCCGGCGATGAAGCCGACGACCGGTTTCTTTACGTTGGCTTTGACCCATTGCGCGGCGGTTTCTTCGGCGTTGCCGCCAATTTCGCCGATCAGGATCACGGCGTGCGTGCCAGGGTCGTCGTTGAAGAGGCGCATCGCGTCGAGGAAGGAAGTACCGATGATGGGATCGCCTCCGATGCCGATGCAGGTCGATTGGCCAATGCCCAGGCGGGTGAGTTGGTCGACGGCCTCGTAAGTGAGCGTGCCGCTGCGGCTGACTACGCCGACGTTGCCTTGCTTGTGAATGCGGCCGGGCATGATTCCGATTTTACATTTGCCCGGGGAGATGACGCCGGGGCAGTTCGGGCCGATAAGGCGCGTTTTGTTGAAGTCGACTGTTGCAGCGGTGCGTACCATGTCGATCACCGGAATGCCTTCCGTGATACAGACGACAAGCGGGATTTCGGCGTCGGCGGCTTCGAGGATGGCGTCGGCGGCGTAGGGCGGCGGAACGAAAATCACAGAGGCGTTCGCGCCCGTTGCTTTTACGGCTTCTTGAACCGTGTCGAATACTGGACGCTCTAAGTGCTTCGTCCCGCCTTTTCCTGGGGTGACGCCACCAACCACGTTTGTCCCATACTCAATCATTTGTTGCGCGTGAAAAGTTCCTTCGCGGCCGGTGAAGCCCTGAACGATCAGCCTTGTCTTTTCATTTACAAGAACGCTCATAAGCGAGGTAAAGGAGGTAAATGATGTAGAGGAGGTAAAGGATAAAACCTCCAACGCTACAGTTTTCTCCACTCCTTCCAGAGATTGTGAATCATAAATCCGAGCTTCGAATACTCTCTAACCAGAGACTCCGCAGTACCCCTGACGACGAAGCCTTTATCCGCAACCAGCTCCAACCAGTATTTCGTCTCCGAGACTTCGCCTGCGGCGATAATCAAGTGGCGCTTAAATTCAGCGGGCGAGACTCGTTTTGTCCATCCCTCGACGATATTCGCGCCGACCGAGCGTGAAGAACGGCGAGGCTGACGTCCAAGTTCAAATTGTTCTTCCCTCGGCATCGTTTTGGAGAACGCGGAAACCCTCAAGGTCAATCGATACGCTTGCTGGTAAACCAACAAGTCTGTGTAATTCTTGACAGGGCCGCCCCTGCTCCGATCCTTTACCTCCTTAACTTCCTTTGCATCCTCTACTTCCTTCACATCCCTTGCGCCTTCCATTAACACCTGCCACTACGCCCGTGCGAGTTGCACGACCTTTTGCGCGCCGTCCTTCATGCCGTTGGCGATGGTGAAATTCAAGCCGCTGTCGCGCAGGATTTGCTGGCCTAGCTCAACGTTGGTGCCTTCCATACGGACGACTACCGGAACTTTCACTTGCAGATCCTTGGCTGCGGCCACTACGCCAGTGGCGAGAACATCGCAGCGCAGGATTCCGCCGAAAATGTTGATGAACACGGCCTTCACGCCGGGGTCGCCGATCAAAATACGAAAGGCGTTTTTCACTTGATCGGAGGACGCGCCGCCACCAACGTCGAGGAAATTGGCGGGCGAGCCACCAGCGTATTTGATGATGTCCATGGTGGCCATGGCGAGGCCGGCACCGTTGACCATGCAGGCGACGGTGCCGTCAAGCTTGATGTAATTCAGTCCGTACTTCGAGGCTTCGACTTCCAGAGGATCCTCTTCGTCGAGGTCGCGCAACTCGCGCAGCTCTTTGTGGCGGAAGAGGCCGTTGTCGTCAAAGGTCATCTTGGCGTCGAGAGCGACGAGGCGTCCGTCGGCGGTAACGACGGCGGGATTGATTTCGAGCATGGAAGAGTCCGTGTCGACAAAAGCGCGATGCAAGGCTTGGAGAAACGGGCCGGCTTTCATGGCGACGTCGCCGGAAAGGCCGAGGCCGAAGACAAGCTTGCGCGCTTGATAAGGTTGCAAACCGACCGCGGGATGAATCGTTTCGCGCATAATGGCTTCGGGATGCGTCTTGGCGACTTCTTCGATGTCCATTCCGCCGGAGGCGCTGGCCATGAAGACGACTTTGCCGACGCTGCGGTCGACAAGAATGCTGAGATAGAGCTCGCGCTTGATGTCCAGACCCTCTTCAATGAGAACGCGCTTGACGGTGCGCCCGCCGGGGCCGGTCTGGGCCGTGACGAGATTTACGCCGAGCATGTGTGAAGCGATTTCCGCGGCTTCGTCGGGAGAGTGCGCGAGCTTGACGCCACCCGCTTTGCCGCGGCCGCCAGCGTGAATTTGTGCTTTGACGACCACTACGTTGGATTTGAGTCTGGCAGCACCTTCGCGGGCCTCTTCCTTGGAAAAAGCCACTTCGCCGCGCGGAGTGGTGACACCGTAACGCGCGAGAATGGCTTTGGCCTGATACTCATGAATCTTCATCGGGGTTCCGTAGTGTTAGAATTTTCGTGTCGTCGCAAACATTAGAGTGTACTCGGAAAGTATAAAACGGAGCAAGGTTACGGCGGAATTGCGATTGCTGCTCGGCTGAATCCAGATGACAAAATCCCTCATTGATGGCGCCGTATCCGGGCATGTTTTCTCGCGGGGAGAAGCAGAAGCGGTAATGGAGGAGCTGCTCGCGGGCCGGGTCGAGACGCCTGATATCGTACGGCTGCTTACCGCGATGAATGCGCGTCCGGTGCGGGTCGAGGAGCTTGCCGGGTTCGCAAGCGTGATGCGCCGGCACGCCGCGCCGGTGTTCGTGGACGGTGAACCGCGGCCCGAGCATCTTGTGGATACGTGCGGGACCGGCGGCAAGGGATTCGCGACATTCAACATCTCCACCGCAGCAGCCATCGTCGCTGCAGCGGCGGGTGCGCGAGTTGCGAAGCATGGCAATCGCGCTTCGCACTCGGGAAGTGGTTCCGCCGACGTGATCGAAGCGTTGGGCGTGCGCATCGATTTGCCTATCGAATATTTCGGCCGGGCGATTCGCGAAATCGGGATCGGCTTCTTCTTCGCAAGAGCTGCACACGCTGCGGCGCGCCATGCCGCCCCGGCACGCAAGGAGATCGGAGTGCGCACCGTTTTCAATCTTCTCGGGCCGCTTACCAATCCTGCCGGTGCACGGGCGCAGGTTCTTGGTGTTTCATCGTCAGAGCTAGTCGATTTGGTTGCGGCGACGCTCGCCGAACTTGGCGGGGAGCGCGCGTTCGTGGTTCACGGAGCGGGCGGGCTGGATGAAATCTCGCTTGCCGGAGAGACTTTGGTTGCAGAAGTAAGAGGCGGCAGCGCGCGGCGCTTTACGGTTACGCCGGAGAATTTTGGAGTTTCACGTGCGCCAATCCAGGCCGTGCGCGGCGGGACGGCTCTGGAAAACGCGGCGACCATCCGTAATATTTTCGCGGGCAAAGGCGGTCCGTCACGCGATATCGTCGTCGTGAATGCTGCCGCGGCGCTGGTAGCGGCGAATGTTGCGCCAAGCTTTCTCGAAGGCGCACAGCTAGCCGCTGCGGCTCTCGACTCGGGAGCAGCGAAGGAAAAGCTCGAGGCCCTCGTCGAGTTCACTCAAGAACGTCCCTAAGAACTCACAGATTGGCTTTTACTTTGCGGCGGCGGCTTACGGGCGGTCAGGGCTTTCGAGGCCCTTGTGGATGCCCCAAATCAGAATTCCTCCACCGATTACGGCAGGAACTATGAAGAAACGGCTCTGTCCCACGGCGAGAGCGGGATGGCTCAGGGCTGCGCCACACGCGCCCTTGCGCACCACGCGGTAGGTTTTGCCTTCCTCGAGGAGCTTGGACTCTTTGCCTGCAGTGACTTCGAGCGATTGCGTGAGGGCGGTGACCAGGATGTCGCAGTCTTGGAGCGTCACTTGCCCGACGGTCAGCACGGGCGAATGAGGCCGCACGCGGACGTCGTCGGCTCTAATCTCGACTCCCGTTCCGGTTTCGGCGCGAAACGTGACCGTGCCCCGCTGGAGAGTGGGAGTGAGAATCAAGTTTTCGTGATTCATCCAAACGGTGCTCAGCTCGGAAAGAGTGAGCTGCACCTGGCCGGAGCGCAAGCTCAGCGCGCCTTTCTCCTGGGTCTCCATGCGGTCGCCGTCGAAGATCGTGGATCCGATAGCAGCATCGGTGGTATTCAAACGCGCGCTGGCGGATTGCAGGACGACGCCGGCAGGAGCAGTCTGAGAAGGCAGAGCGGCGCCCGAGAGCAGGCAGGAAAGGGCGAGGGCCAAAATACGACGGCTCATGATTGTGCGAAACCTCCGAAGGAAAGCGAATTCTTAGTGTTGGTTAATGAAACGACGGGCGCACTGGTACTTTGCGCAAACGGCTGTTGCCGGGTTCCGCACAAAACGAAACGGGGAGTGTCCGATAGGACGGCTGTCCGTTAGTACAGGTAAGATGAGAAAATGAGAGTGCTGCTGGGGCAGCGCCCAGGCGTGTGAGATTGCACAGCAGTGAAGCCGTTTCGAAAGTTAGAGGAGAAACTCATTGAGATTTATTGGGGCTAGTTTGTTGGCTGCCGTTAGCGTGTGTTCGGCAATGGGGCAGAAGCCGGCTCCCATCGCGTCAGCGCAGGTAGTTCAGGAAGTGCGCGACTACCGGATGGATCATGAGGATCGGATTGTCCGGGAGCTGACGGAATTTCTCGCCATCCCGAATGTGGCGAGCGACACGCCCAATATCCAGAAAAATGCGGAACGCCTCCGCGAGTTGCTGGAGGCTCGAGGAATTGAAACGCATCTGCTGCCGATCACGGGGCGAGGGCCAGTGGTTTTTGGCAAGCTGATCGCGCCCGCAGCCACACGCACCGTTATTTTCTACGCGCACTATGACGGCCAACCGGTGGATCCCGCCGCGTGGACGGACGGCACGCCGTTCGAACCCGTCTTGCGAAGCGACGCGATTGAAGCCGGTGGGAAACGCATTTCGTTTCCGGAGAATAGCGCGAAGCAACCGGCGGTTTACAAAGACGACTGGCGGATTTACGCGCGTTCTGCTTCCGACGACAAATCGCCAATCGTGGCGCTGCTTGCCGCGCTGGACGCGCTGCGCGCCAAACAGATTCCGCTGGGAGTGAATCTAAAAGTCATTTTTGAGGGCGAAGAAGAAGCCGGATCCACAAACCTCGCGCACACTCTCGAGTTGCACAAAAACTTGTTGGAGGCGGACCTGCTGATTACGGCGGACGGACCGGTGCATCAATCAGGCCGGCAGCTCGTTTTCTTCGGGAACCGCGGCGACATCGGGCTGGACATCACGGTGTATGGACCGGTGCGAGCTCTGCACAGCGGGCACTACGGAAATTGGGCGCCGAATCCGGCGATGGAACTTGCGCGGTTGCTGGCTTCGATGAAAAACGCGGATGGGCGCGTGCTGATCGACGATTATTACGACGACGTGACGCCATTGAGCGACCTCGAAAAGAAAGCGCTGGCAGAGATGCCTGTGAATGACGCCGATCTGGAGCGGGAGCTGGGCATCGCAAAGCCAGAAGGCGAGGGGAAGAAGTTGGTCGAGTTATTGCAGGAGCCCTCGCTAAACATTCGCGGGCTGCAAAGCGCTTACGTTGGGCAGCGTGCGCAGAACGTCGTTCCAGACAAGGCGGACGCTTCGCTCGAGGCGCGGCTCGTGAAAGGCGAGGATCCGAAGAAAAAATTCGAGCAGATCGTGGCGTTCATCAAGAAGCAGGGATATTTTGTGATTGACCGCGAGCCGACGATGGAGGAGCGGCGCACGCATGCGCTGATCGCGAAAGTCATCGACCAGGGCGGTTATCGAGCCTCGCGGACGCCGATGGATATGCCGGTGTCGAAGGCACTGGTCAAGGTTGTACAAGACGCGACAGGTGGCGATACGGTCATCGCGCCCACCTTGGGCGGAAGCGTGCCGATGTATATTTTTGAGGAATTGGGTCTGCCGTGGATTGGAGTGCCGATCGTGAATTACGACAATCACCAGCACAGTTCGGATGAAAATTTGCGCCTGGGGCATTTGTGGCGGGGGATGGAAATTTACGCGGCAATTTTGGCGGATTTGAATTGGTGAGGATAAGCGGCCGTCATTCTCACTGACCCTTGCACGCAGACGCACCGCCAAGCGCTATGTAGAAAACCTCTTTCTCTCCTGCCTCCGCGAAGCCCATCTTTTCATCTTTCTTATTGGCGACGACAAGTTGGATCGCGAACTTCTCGGAGTTCACGCGCCATATTCCCCCTGTCGGGCTTTCCAAGCCAGCGACAGCCCACTTTCCGTATCGTTCGTCGATCGCTGCCTTGACGTCGTCAAAAGGAACGGACTTTTCGTACCGCACGCGGAAGCCATAGAGACAGTTCTGATTCATGTCAATGATGAATTGCTTGGGGAAGACGGCGTTTGGATCCGAAGAGTTTTCGAGCCAGAGCGCATTGCAATCGGAGTTCGCACAGCGCAACAGTTTTGGATTTGGCAGCACGATCCGTTTAGTGCTTTCCTCCCTAGCGGCCTGGTGTTCGGCGAAACTCAGCATGAGGATTATCAGAACGATGGATTTTTTCATAATGCCTCCGACAGCGCCCGCCGGTTTCACGCTGTTAATTCAGCTTACTAGGCTCGCAGGCAGATTCGCTTCGCTTGTGACGAATGGACAACTCGGCCGCCTCCTCCTAGGACTACAGTGAAAGGAAATTCTGAAGGAGTTGTTTGCCGGAGGTGGTGAGCACGGACTCGGGGTGGAATTGGACGCCTTCGATCTTGTGGCGACGGTGGCGGAGGCCCATGATGATGCCGTCGGTGGTTTCGGCGGTGATAGTTAGATCGCGCGGGAGCGATTTGCGTTCGACGATCAGCGAGTGGTAGCGCGTTGCGGTGAACGGCTCGGGCAGCTTGCGGAAGATGTTTTTGCCGTCGTGATGGATTTCGCTTGTTTTGCCATGAAAGAGTTTGGGAGCGCGAACGATCTTGCCGCCGAAGGCCGCTCCGATGGCTTGATGACCCAGACAGACACCCAGGATGGGAAATTTTCCAGCGAGCCGCTCGACTAACTCCACGGAGATGCCGGCCTCTTGCGGCGTACAGGGCCCTGGGGAAATGACAATCTTTTCCGGCTTGCGCTTGGCGATCTCCTCGATCGAAATCTTGTCGTTGCGGTGCACTTCGACCTGACAACCAAGCTCCCCGAGATACTGGGCGAGGTTGTAGGTGAAAGAGTCGTAGTTGTCCAGGAGCAGGATCACTTTATTAGACGCTTCCGTCACACTCTTCCAAAACTTCGTTCACTTCCCCTTGCGATGCGCAGCCTCAAGAGCAGTGAGCAAGGCTTTCGACTTGTTCACGGACTCCTCGTATTCGCCCTCGGGCGTGGAATCGGCCACGATTCCTCCCCCGGCTTGCACGTGAGCCACACCATTTTTGATGACCATGGTGCGCAAGGCGATGCATGAGTCGAGATTCCCCGCAAAATCCAAGTATAGAACGCCGCCAGCATAAATACCTCGGCGGGTACGTTCCAGCTCTTCGATGATCTCCATGGCGCGCACTTTCGGAGCGCCGGATACCGTTCCCGCGGGAAAGCACGCCATCAACGCGTCGAAGCAATCGACATCTTCGCGAAGACGCCCGCGCAGGCTCGAAACGAGATGCATGACGTGCGAGTAACGCTCAACTGTCATCAGTTTTTCAGGCTTCACGGTGCCGTACTCGCAGACACGGCCTAGATCGTTCCGTCCCAGATCGACAAGCATGATGTGCTCAGCACGTTCTTTTTCACTGGCGAGCATTTCTTTTTCGAGACGCTGGTCTTCGGCTTCGTCTTTGCCGCGCCAGCGCGTCCCGGCAATGGGCCGGTAGAAAACATCGCGGCCTTGCACCTTTACTAGCATTTCCGGCGAGCTGCCGACGACCGCGACGTCGTTCATCTGCAAGAAGAAAAGATAGGGTGACGGATTAAGAGCCCGTAGCTCGCGATAGACGTCAAACGGCTCGGCGTGCGTCTTGGCGGAGAAACGCTGGCTGATCACCACCTGAAAAATATCACCGGCGCGGATGTAATTCTTCGCTTTGCGGACGGCCTCGAGATATTCGGGGCGGCGAAAATTGGAAGTGACGCGCAGCGGTGCGCCGCGTTTCTTGGATTTTTTCTTTGGCTGCTCGGCGGGCGAGGCTTGTTCGAGTAACTGGCGCGTCTCGCGAATCTCGCGCACGGCCGCGTTGTATTTTGTGCGAAGGCTGCCTTCGCCGTCGTTATAAACATTGCGAACAATCCAGAGGCGATGCTGGACGTGATCGAATGCAATGATGCCGTGGTAGAACATTAACTGCGCGTCGTAGAGGCCGATGTCATCGCGCAGGCGCTTGGGAAGCCGCTCAATGAGGCGGACCATATCATAGGAAAAATAGCCGATCGCGCCGGCAACCAAGGGAGGCAGGCCCGGCAGACGCACGGGACGGAAGCGCTCCATGCGCGCGCGCAGAAAGGTGACGGGATCGCGTTCCTCCCACAGGATGCGGTTGTGACTTTCTAGAACGCAGGCGCCGCCTCCATAACGGAAGACTTCCTCGGGATTCGCGCCGGCGAAGGTATACCGCGCAATTTTCTCGCCACCTTCAACGCTTTCGAGCAGAAAAGAGTAGCGCGCCCCTTTTGCAATGCGCAGATAGGCGCTGACGGGCGTTAGCAAGTCGGCGGGAAACACTTCATAGACGGGAATAAGGTTTCCCTGTTTGGCGAGGCGCTGAAATTCGCGAAAGTCGGGCTGAATCATGGGATCAGTTCACGGCCAAAGTCTGTTTTCCAAGGTCGGCATTATCGCATTTCTGGATTAACCGTGCAGGCGCGACTTTTCTTACGCGCGCAACGCGCGCAGAACGGCCTTGCGCATGGCAGATTCCGGCGCGCGTTGACCAGTCCAAAGTTCCCATTGCGCGACGCCTTGCGGGACAAACATTTCTACTCCGCAAACTGTTGCGATTCCTTTGTGGGCGGCGAGCTTCAAGAGTTGCGTCCTCTGCGGGCGGTTGATGAGGTCCATGACCAGGCGGCAATTTAGCTCGCGTGAGGACAGCGGCGAGACACGATCATTAGGATGCATGCCGATCGGTGTGGCGTTGAGGATGGCGTCAAACGATTCGCTTTGCAGAGCGCGTCGAGGAACGACTTCGCCGCCGACGGCTTTGGCTAATTCACGCGCGGCCTTCTCTCGGCGCGCACAGATCCCAACGTGAGCGCCTGCTTTTGCAAGAGCAAAAGCCGCGGCTCTCGCAACGCCGCCCCCGCCGAAGATCAACACGCGGCTGCCGGCCAGTCCAAGCTTCTTCTCCAAGGCGCGAAGTATTCCAACGTAGTCGGTATTGCTGCCAATGAGCGTGCCGTCACGCCGAACGACAACAGTGTTGGCGGCGCCAATCTCGGCGGCGAGCGCATCGCATTCTTGCAAATGCTTCAGGATGGATTGTTTGTGCGGAATGGTGACGCTGAAGCCGCGAATCCCGAATTCCGGCACCGCCTTTAGAAAATCCCGAAGATCTTTCACCAGGAAGGGCAGGTACACGGCATCGATTTTCCGGGCGATGAAACCGGTGTTGTGAAGAAGGGGCGATAGCGAGTGCCCAACGGGGTCGCCGATCACCCCATAGACGCGAGTACGCCGGGTCAGCTCGTGGGCGCGGTAGAGTTGCTTCAAGTCATGCAGAGAAACCTGGCCCGGAGCAGTGGCATCGCCGATGGGCGCGTACGCCAGTGCGCTGCCTTCGCGCAATGCGAGGATGCGCGCGGGAAGGCCGACTTCGCCCATCGGCACGGCGACGAGGTTGCGCGAGCTTCGCGCCAGACGCAGGAGGCGAATGCTGTCGCGAATCGTATGCGCTTGAGCTGCAATTTTTAGGGCGTTGGCTTCACCCTGCGCTGCGGAATGCCCGAGCTGAAGCCGCGCCGGCATGCGCCGGAAGTCATGCAAGGAGAGCAAGATGTGCGGTGGCAGGCCCAGTTTGCTCATCGCCTTGCTGCGCGGCAAAGCGCGCAAGGTCTCGATCTCCAAATCGCACCACGAGCAGCCCGCCTCGCGAGCTTGGTTCAGCCAATAAAGTTCGGCGTGGACACCTCCAGAAAGTTTCCCTCCTCCTTCACTGCGGCGACAGGTGGCGAGGAAGGTTGCGCCGCGGGATCTGTGTCGTTTCAACCAGAGCAGGAAGCGAGAACGTTCTTTATCGCTGCGGAGCCAGTCCAGGCGCAGTTCAATGGTAGGTGATTCGCGCAGCCCCTCACGGACCAAACGGGCCATTTCCACTGCCGTTGAGGCTGCGGCCACGGCGCAGATACGTCTGATCCCGTCCCCAAAGAGCGAGTCCCGGTTCCCAGTTCTCGGCATATTATTGAAAATACGGCTTGTAGCACGCAGTGTCAAAAGTGTAAAGCGGTCCCGGCGTATTTGTTGACGCGTCGCAGTAGCCCTGATACTTTCGCAAAGAATCGTCCCCGCACGGCCCGTAGGGCGTGTTTGAAGGAGTCTTGGAATGCGCGCTAAATTAGCTGCTCTATGTACGTTTGTCCTCGCAAGCGCTGGGATTTGCTCGGCACAGACTGCTGCCACGCAGCCAGGCTATTCCACGGTCTATTGTTCGGGTTTCGTAAGCGACCAGAAGGTCCCAGATGCAACCCGGCTGGTATCTGGCGAGCAGTCGAACATCAAGTTAGTGTTTGCGCGCGGCGACTACGTAACCATTAATCGTGGCCAAGACAAAGGTGTGCGGGTCGGCGATCGTTATTCCGTCGTGAGGCCAGAGACGGACGCTTTGGAAGTGAACTGGTTCAAGTGGCAGTCCAAGCTCTTGAAGGCAATGGGTACGTACTACGCGGATGCCGGCCAACTTCGAGTCGTTAATGTTCAGCCAAAGACGGCAACCGCAGAAGTGACCCTATCCTGCAACTACATGCAGCGAGGCGATATCGTTCTCCCATTTCAGGAGAGGCCGGAGCCAACGTACAAGGACCCGGCCCCCTTTGACCACTTCGCGCCCATCAGCGGCAAGCCCGTCGCGATGGTCGTTCAGTCAAGGGATTATCAGCAGTCGGCTGGCCAAGGCAGCACCGTTTACGTGAACCTGGGCACCAACAAAGGCGTAAAAGTAGGCGACTATTTCCGGGTATTCCGTTACCAGGGTACCCTGGCGGAGCTTGCTCCCCAGACCAAGGGGTTTCAGGACCGTCTCTACGGCTTTGGCAGTTCACCAGGGCGGTACAACTGGAACGATTTGCCGCGTGAGGTACTGGGAGAGGGCATCGTTCTCAACGTGAGTCGCAACGCATCGACCGTATTTCTCACCTTCAGCTCTGCGGATATTTACACCGGCGACTACGTCGAAGTCGAATAGGCGATAACCGCCGAAAAAGAAACTTCCGGCCCGCCGCGAGGTACTCCTCGCGCGGGCCTATTTTTTTGAACCGGAGGCCTGTTTCCCGGCCAAGAAACGGTGAAGCCTTCAGGCAACTCGAGGCGGCTGTTCCTCGATATTTCCTCGCTCCGAAAAGACCTCGCAAGTGAATCCAAGGATTTGGGTTTCTGGCTCCTGCCAAGCCTTGGCATGCAAACCCGCCTTGCGGCAAGTCTCTTCCAGAAATGGCTCGCGGCCAAGTTTGTGTTCCACCGCCACCTGCGGCAAGAGAAGCCCGCGCTTTGCACCTTGCGAAATCAGCAAGCCATGTTTGCCGATCTCGATGTTCTCAGGATGAATTGGTTCGAGCGCAGACAAGAGAGAGATTTCGATTTGCAGTTCTCGAAGCTCCTCCGGGCGGACCGGCGAGAACCGCGGATCGTGCAGCGCCGCGCTGGCCGCACATCGCGCGATCGACTCACCCAGCGGCTCGAATGCCTCGATGACGCCTATGCAGCCGCGCAAACGGCCGCGCTCGTGAATCGTGACGAAAACTCCGCGCTTCTCCGCGAACACTCCCCTTTGTGGTATGCCTTCGGCTGGCTTCTCAAGGGAAACCGCTTCGGCAATCGCCCGGCGCGCCAATTCGAGCAGAGACCGGTGGTCGGCTTCAGAGAGGGACGGCATCCTCGGACTTTTTGTGGCTCTCCATCATGCGCAGTTTGCGGCGCTGCTTGATACGGTCATCAAGCTGGCCCCAAAATTTCAGAAAGTATTGCGCCGCCGACACCAGCGCACTGATCACCACCAACCATAGAAGAACTTTCGCAAGAGGAGCCAGCAGAGGATGCTGGTCAGTCGCGATCAGAACGGCTACGGCACACACCTGGAGCACCATTTTCGTCTTTCCAAGCAAGGAAGCAGCAATGGTAAATCCCTCGGCGGAGGCGATGTTCCGCAAACCGAGGACCGTGAATTCACGCCCGATTATGATCACCACCATCCAGGCGGGGGCCAAGTGCATGTCAACGAGAGAAATAAAAGCCGCCGAGATGAGCAGTTTGTCCGCAATGGGATCCAGAAGAATGCCGAGCGTTGTCACTTGCAGGCGGCGCCGTGCAAAATACCCGTCGGCCCAGTCTGTCGCCGCCGCCAAGAGCAAAATCAAAACTCCCCAGAACTCGAAGTGCATGGGGAAGCCGCGGAAATCCACGTTCGGGCTCTTGGTGAGCAAGACTGCAATCAGCAGGGGAACGAAAAAGATGCGCAGAACCGTGAGTGAGTTGGGGAGATTCATAGAAACGTGGCCGCGGAGAGGCCGCCCCTGAGGCTTCGTCCACCGCTCGCCTGACTATAGACTCCTGCTCTCCGTGCGTCAACGTCCGCGGACGGGAGGATGCGGGCCCGGGCAGGTACTGTAACGTCAACAAGCGGAATGAGTTGCGCCGCAAGCAAAGCTATACTCATCCGTACTCTCTCTGCTGCAAACCTGTGCAAATGTCGAAAACCTACGTGGAAGCAGATGGTGCGCCGGGTGAGTGTGCGAGAATGCACAGAGGCAAAATAAAGCTATTAAAATCAGCGTTTTACAAGAACTTTTCCCGGCGGGTCGCCTCGCGTTGAGGAAACTTTCGCGGGCAAGATAATTTTGGAGGAAACGGTTTCCACAAGGTTTCCACAGCACGATGGGGTTTCTAAAAGTCTGCAAACCCTTCAGGAAAGACGTAGTTAGCGTCCAAAACGAGGCGGTTTCACACCATGCCCCAGGAATTACTTTGGCGCAAATAGGGACCGGCGATCAAACGGCTCGAGGTCCTCGCAAGATGCGCGCCGGGAGGAAAAAGAGGGCTCGCAAAAACGACAAAACGCCATCCACGGCAATCCCCACAATGCGAAACGGCAGAAGAATCAGCCAAACAAAGGGATAAAGCACCAGCGCGAGCAGCGCGAGAGGCCAACAAAAGAAGAACAAGATGCACCACAGTAAGAATCCGGCCATGGCAACCCCCTCACCTCCTATTACGCAAGCGCCCGCTTCGAAGTTCCGTCGTTTGCAAAGGCACTCAGCTTGAGCCTGCGCGCAATAGAGACGGGAACCTCGGCGTCCAGCAACATGTGAGAGTCTTCGACCTCGGAGTGTAGCACGCGGCCGAGCGCGTGAACGAGCGCCAGTGTGCGGCCCTCCGCAAGCGGCAGCCGCAGCGAAAGCGTAACTACCGGATCTACCGGAAGAGCCGCATCGATCCGCCGCAACAACTCGTCGATTCCTTCTCCTGTGAGGCCTGAGACAAGCACAGGTCCCTCGTTTGGCTCCGCACCGTTCGGGTTCCGGTGGATGAGTTGAGCTCTCTGCTCTTGCGTAAGCCGGTCCACTTTGTTGAACACGCGCAGCCTCGGCCGGTCCGCTACACCGAGATCATTCAGAATCTTGTCCACTTCCTCGTCCAGTTCAGCATGATGAGGATTCGAGACGTCGCTCACGTGCAGAATCAGTGCGGCTTCCTGCACTTCTTCAAGCGTCGCGCGGAAAGCCGTCAGCAAACCCTTGGGAAGATCGCGAATGAATCCCACGGTGTCTGACACCAGAACGCGCCGGTTCGAGGGCAAACGAATCGCGCGGATCGTCGGGTCCAGCGTGGCGAACATCCGCGAGGAGACGAGCACCTCGGCGCGGCTCAGCGCGTTGAACAGCGTCGATTTACCCGCGTTGGTGTAGCCTACGAGCGCGATCGTGCCGAGAGGCACAGCGTTGCGCGCCTCGCGCCGCAGAGCACGCTGCTTGCGGATGTCTTCAATACTGTTTTGAATTTTGCCGACACGGTCGCGAATGCGCCGGCGGTCCGTTTCCAGTTTCTTTTCGCCGGGTCCGCGTACGCCGATGCGCCCCGCTCCCCCTCCCGCTCCGCCGGAACCTCCGCCCCCGCTCTTGCCTCCGAGCCGCGACATCGAAGCGCCCTTCCCCGTAAGCCGTGGCAGCATGTAATTCAACTGTGCAAGCTCGACCTGCAACTGTCCTTCGCGGCTTCGAGCGTGTTTTGCAAAAATATCCAGAATCAACTGCGTACGGTCGATCACGCGGCGCTCGGTCGCCGCTTCGATGTTACGCTGCTGCATGGGCGAGAGGTTGCTGTCGAAAATAATCAGCGGTGCTTTATGCGTGGTGGCTTCCGCGCGGATTTCGTCCAGCTTGCCGCGCCCAACCAGCGTTGCCGGATCGGCCGATTCCCTCACTTGAAAAACAGTGCCTGCGATTTCCGCCCCGGCGCTGCGCGCCAGCTCGACAAGCTCCAGGAGCGATTCACGCCCCCGCTCGCCTGCGGGCATGCCCGGAAAGCGCGGCGCGCGCTTCCAGCCCAAACCAACGAGCAAAGCGCGATCCGCAGTTGAAGTAGAAATTGGTTGCGAAGTTTTCGTCACAAAGTCAGTCCTGAAGCCATAGTGCGGAGAGAGCCATAGAGGAGGGGGTCTTTCTTCACCTTTGTTTATTATACTCGCTCAGCTTGCCCGCTGCGACTCTGTCAAGTCTTGCCGACGGAGCCATTCGCGTACCTCGTCTCGCACCACCGGATCGTCGCCAAAACCAGTGAACCAATGAACGCCTGGCTCCTTGCGGAACCAGGTCAACTGGCGTTTCGCGTAGCGCCGCGTGGCTTGCTGAATCGCCGCGCGTGCCGCATCGAACTTCTTTTGGCCGCGCAAAACCTCGCGCAGCTCGCGATAGCCGATGAAGTCGAAGGGCTTGGCATTTTCCGGCAATCCGCTATCCATCAATCCGCGCACTTCTTCCATCCACCCTGTCGCCAGCATGGCATCCGTACGCGCGTGGATGCGCTCGTAGAGCGCGTCGCGCGAGGGCATCAATCCAATTTTTAGCACGTGCCAGCCTTCGAGCGGTGTGCGTCCGGTGCGGTGCACTTCCGAAACGGGCTTCCGCGCGAGCACGCACACTTCGATGGCGCGGATCAATTTCTGCTCGTCCGCAGGCGCGATCTTGCCTGCCGTTTCCGGGTCCAGCCGCTTGAGCAACCGGTGCAAGTAACCTGCTTCATGCTCCTGCGCGCTCGCACGCAGCCTTTCCCGCAATTCTTGGGAGCGTTGCGGCACGTCCGCCAATCCTTCGAGCAGAGCACGCAAATACAATCCAGTGCCGACGGTGAGAACCGCTAGCCGGCTGCGGCTCCGCACTTCTTCCAGCACAGCCAGCGCCATTTGCCGGTAGCCGCCGGCTGTTGTGTCTTCGGTGGGCCGCAACGCGTCGATGAGATGATGCGGAACGCCGCGACGCTCCGTTTGACCTGGCTTGGCGGTGCCAATATCAAATCCGCGATAGAGCTGCGTCGAATCACATGCCAACACCTCTCCGTCGAATCGCTCCGCCAACCACACTCCGAGCGCGGACTTGCCCGATGCCGTGGGGCCAACGACAGCAACCAGCGGCAGTTCGGATGTTTGAGGATTCATCGAAACAGAATATGCCAAGCGCGGACAAGCAACACAACGAGCACAATCAATGCGAGAAGGAGACTACCAAGAACCTGCTGGCGGACGAGCTTCACCGATACGCGTCTTCGATAGGCAAATTGTACAAAAACATGATGCGAATCTCGATATACGGGCCGTGGAAAGCCGATGGCAAAGGTTCAAAAGGATTGGACGAGCGGATGGCGGAAATCGCCGCGCGGTCCAAGGGCTCTTTTCCCGAGCCTATCTCGCGTGCCGGGTCGTCGTTCGGAACATTGCCGTTCGCCATGATTTTGAATCTGAGCAAAACCCGCCCACGATCCCCCAGCAGCGCCGACTGCGGCATCACTGCATACCAGTTCCGCCGCACGTTCTCCAGCATGCGATGCATATAATCGCTGAAGTCTACGCCTTCCGTCGGCGTCAGAATCTCATAGCCATTCCCGAACGAGCCGGAGCCTTGCCCGGGAGGGCCTCCGCCCGGCGTGCCGTTAGGACGCGGCCCAGGCCCGGTGATCGCGCCGCTTCGGCCGCCGCCGGAGTTCGGCGCCTTCAAGGCGTCGCGTATGGAATCCTCCACCGAAGGAGCCTTTGGCAACACCAGCCCGTGCTGCGGCTTTGGCATGTCCGGCGTATCAAGTTTCAGCGGCGCTTTCGGCGCGTCCGGCTTAGGCGCTGGCGGATCCACCTCGCGCGGAGTCTCCGCTATTTTCGGTGTGGGAGCATCCGGCAACTCTCTCTTGGGAGGCTCCGGCCTCGGCGCAGGCTGAGGGACGGGAGGAGCCACTTTATTTATAACCCGCGGATCAACATGCACCACCGGCGGCTGCGCTGGCTGAGGCTGCGCTTTTGGCTTGGGAGCGTACGAACTCTCCGGCGGTATCCACGTCAATTGCCGGTTAGCCAGATCAATTTCCTGCTGTGTGGGCGCGTGCGGCGGAAAAAGTTTCGCTTGCAGCAAAATGGCCGCGATCAGCACGATGTGGAACACCACCGACGAAACACGCGTAATCAAATCCCACTTTGCTTTTTCTTCCGTTTGCGGCTTGGTAAGAAGATTTACCTCGCCCGTCATGAAGACGTCGAGATCGACCAGGTCGGCCGGAGGGATAACCGGTCCTTCCGTTCTTTCCGGCGGCGCTGCGCCTTGCGGAACGGTGATCCGCTGGTCCATGTCCGTCGGTTGAACAGGAGTCGAGTGGTTTTCTTCGACGTTGTAAGCTTCCTGATTTATATCGCGCGGAACGACCACGCGCGCGGCGATCGACTCCAGCGGGAGCGACCTGGGAATACTTGATTTCCCGTCGAGCTTGACGATCGGCAGCATCGCCGGAACAAGCGTGCGCTCGTCCAACGTCGTCGGACGCCTCCGTTGTGAGGGCGGAGCATCCGCGGCTGGCGGACGGGAACCAAGCGGGACTAGGGTCCGCGGGATCATTTTCCTGCTTTCTCTTGCGAGGCGAACGCTGCTAGTTGGACGCGCTCGCCGTGCTCCTGGATGCTCGCCATCACCCGGCTTGCCAGTTCCAAGGCCGCGCGGCCCGCTGTTCCGTTGGTGCGCGGCTCGCGGCGAGTGCGCACCGCCTCCAGAAACTCCTCGAGTTCCGCATGCAGAGGTTCCACGTTGGGCGCGGGCAATTTCTCGAAAGAAAACTCCGGCTGCGGCCCTGGCCTCTTTACGCCCACGCGCAGAGCATCGCGCCGCGCGTAGTCGAGCGAAATGTACTCGTGTTGTTGGAAGAATCTCATTTTACGCACGCGTTCCGTCGAGACGCGGCTGGCGGTCACATTAGCGACAGCGCCGCCCGCGAATTCCAGGCGCGCGTGCGCGATGTCCACCTTGTCCGTCAGCACGGGAATGCCCACCGCCTTCAATTCCGTCACCGGTTCCTTCACCAAGGCCAGCAGAATATCCAGATCGTGGATCATCACGTCGTAAATCACTTCCACGTCAAGGCTGCGCGGGGTGAACACTCCCAAGCGGTGCACTTCGAAAAACAGCGGCCGATTGAGTATCGGCTCAACCGCTGCCACGGCGGGATTGAAGCGTTCGACGTGGCCCACCTGTAAAATCCGTTTGTGCCGTCGCGCCGCTTCGAGAAGCTCACCCGCCTCAGCAAGATTCAGGGCCATGGGTTTCTCAACCAGCACGTCCAGCCCGCTCTCGAGCAGCTGGCAACCCACTTCGGCGTGCGCGACCGTTGGCACCGCTACGCTGACCGCTTCAGCAACCTCGCGCACTTCGTCAAGACTGCGCAGCGCGCGTGTCTGAAATTCTACGGCGACGGCTTCCGCGCGGGCTTGATCTTGATCGTAAACGCCAACAAGTTCAGCCCCCTCCAGCTCGCGATACACGCGCGCGTGGTTGCGCCCGAACTCCCCCGTCCCGACAACGGCGGCGCGGACTTTCTTCGTTTCTGGCCCCGCCCCGCTCATTCTTTGTTAATTCCCCCTGAATCACTCTTCGGTTCCGCAGCCGTTGGCGCCGCGAACGCCTGAATGGCGATATCCGCCGCGTCGGCCAGTTCGATCAGTTTTTGACGGTCAAATAACAAGGTGCGTCCCGCATCCACCGCCAAAGCCGTGGCGCGGGAGCTCTTCATCTGTTCGATGGTCGGCAAACCGACCACGGGTACATCGAAGCGCATGTCTTGCCGCGGCTTGCTAACTTTCACAACCACAAGAGGTTTTCCGGCGACAATCCGCGCCGCGCGCGCGATAGTTTCGTCCGTTCCTTCCATGGCCTCGACGGCGACGCAGGCTTGGTCCGAAATCACCACCGTTTGTCCGATGTCCAGATCGGCGATCCGCCGCGCGACGGTGTGCCCGTAGGCGATGTCAGCGGTTTCTTGCTCGTTCGGCGCCCTGCGTGTCAGCACACCAGGCTCAGGCAGCAGCGGCTTCAAAAACAAAGTCGAGTCCACCAGATGAATCCCTTCATCCTGCAGCACGCGCGCGATCCCGCCTATCAGCGCATCGGTGCTTTTCCGTGGCAAAGAGAAAAGAAGCTTTGCCAGTTTCCAGTCTGGCCGGATGGCGCTGAAAATCTTGTTGTGCTTCACCTGCCCGGCCATCACCGCTTGCGTCACACCTTCCTTGTGCATCAGGTCGATAGCCTTGCTTAGCTCGCCGAGGCTCACCCAGTGCAGCCGTTTCGCGCTTTTCTCCAATTCGGGCGAGGCTTCTTCCTTCAGCGCAATGACTGCCATCTCGATCCCTTGGCTGCGCGCGCCTTCCAGCACGAGAAACGGAAACCGCCCGTTTCCTGCGATAAGTCCCCATCCTATCGTGTTGGCGGTGGCGTCCGGCATGGCGTATAGGCTGAGCGGCAACGCTTACTTCACGATTCCGCGCTCGGCCGTCTCGATAAATCGAATGAGTTCCTGTACGTCGTCAGAGCCAGCCAGTTTCGCGCGCATTTCGGCGAGGGCTTGCGTAGTGTTCATTTTCGAGCGGCTCAACAGACGAAAGGCGCGATCCAGCACTTGCAGCCGCTCTTTCGAGAATCCTTTGCGTTCGAGCCCGATAGTATTGACGCCATAGCTCTTCGTCTCGCGTTCCGTGACCACGCGCGAAAACGGCGGCACATCCTGTACGATCACCGTGCAGGCGCCGACATATGCGTAGCGCCCCACGCGGCAAAACTGGTGCACCACCGAAAACGAGCCAACCGTAGCAAAATCCTCCACGGCGACGTGCCCCGCCAGCGTCGCGCCATTCACAAACAGCGTCTGATTTCCGATCTGGTCGTCGTGCCCCACGTGCGAGTAAGCCAGAAAAAAATTTTCGTTGCCGATCCGCGTGACTCCACCGCCCTTTTGCGTGCCCCGGCTGACGGTGACGTACTCACGAAAGATGTTTCTATCGCCCACAACCAGCTCGGTCCGTTCGCCTCGATAGGTGTAATCCTGCGGATCGCCGCCAACCGCGCAAAACGAATAGAACACATTGTTTCGCCCGTACTTCGCAGGCCCGCCCACAAAAGCGTGCGGGTGAAGAATGCAACCTTCGCCAAGCTCCGCTTCGTCGCCCACAATCGCGTACGCCCCAACCTTCACTCCGGGGCCCAGCTTCGCGCTCGAGGCCACAACGGCTTGCGGATGAATTTCCAGCCTGCTCATTTCGCGGGTTCTTCCGCCTTCGCGCCAAGCTCGCGATCCACCATCTTGCACATCAGTGTCGCCTCCGCCGCCAATTGCCCATTCACCGTCGCCTTGCCTTCGAGCTTGCAGAAGTCGCCGCGCCACGAAATAACCTTGACCTCCAGCCGCAACTGGTCGCCAGGCACCACAGGCCGCCGGAATCGCGCTCCATCCACTGCCACGAAATACAGTAATTTGCTTTCGCGGTCCGGAACCTCGAGCAAGAGCAGCAGCCCTCCCGTCTGCGCCATCGCTTCGATGATCAGCACGCCGGGCATGATGGGCTTACCCGGAAAGTGACCCTGAAAATGCGATTCGTTAATGCTTACATTCTTGAGGCCGACGATGTACTTCAACCGCTCCATTTCCAAAATGGCATCTACCATCAGAAACGGATAGCGATGCGGCAGTATCTTCTGAATCTCCACGACGTCGAGTATCATCCCTGCTCCCCATCGCGCCACAGATCCTTACTGCGGCGCTTCGCTCTTGCCCGGCAAACTTTCTATTATATGCGAACCTGCGCCCACCGGGATATGCGCTCTTCCTCGGCTGCTCTCTGCGCACGGTTTCTTGATTACCTGGTTTATAAGCCTCTCAGCGGTCGCGCCATTGCCCCCGCTGCCTCTCGTTGTTAGCATGTCCCGGCCATGCCGGAGACGAATTACCCCAAAGAATTCTTGCCGCTTCTCAAGCCCCGATTGCAGGAGATGCTGTCGACGCTCCAGCAGCTCGTTCTCGCGGAATCTCCCAGCCTCGAAAAAGAGCCAGCCGACCTCTGCTGCGACCTCCTCGCCGCGGAATGGCACAAGCGCGGCGCAAGTGTCGAACGAATCCCTCAGAAGCACCGTGGAGACCAGCTCCGCATTACCTGGTGGCCAAAGAAATCGCGGCCCACGGGTCAATTCCTCGTACTCGGCCACTACGACACGGTCTATTCCTCAGAATCTCTGGCCAAAATGCCGTTCCGAGTTTCCGGCGGAAAAGCCTACGGCCCCGGCATCTTCGATATGAAGGCCGGCCTCGTCCAAGCTCTCTTCGCGCTCGAAACGTTGCAGCAAACGAAGGCTGCACTCCGACACCGCTTGGTCTTTCTCTGCACGTCAGACGAAGAGATTGGCAGTGGTGCCTCGCGAAAGCTGATTGAATCAGAGGCGCGCCGCAGCGATGCCGTCTTTGTACTCGAGCCATCCCTTGGGCCGCGCGGATTGCTTAAGACCGCTCGCAAAGGTGTAGGCGAGGCCGAACTCATCGTCCACGGCCGCGCTTCTCACGCAGGCCTCGCGCCGCAAGAAGGCATCAACGCCATTCACGAGCTGGCGCAGCAGCTCCAGCGCATTCAGGAGTGGAATGACGTCCGCCGCGGTGTGACCGTCAATGCTGACATCATTGAGGGGGGCAGTCGCGTAAATGTCATTGCCGAGCGCGCCCGCGCCGTCCTCGATCTTCGCGCGCTCCGCGTCGCAGACATGTATCGCCTCGAGCGCCGCCTCCGTGCGTTACGTCCTATTCTTCCCGGCGCAAAACTCGAAATTCGTGGCGGCTTCAATCGCGCACCGCTCGAACGCAAAATGAGCGCCGCGCTTTTCGCCAAAGCCAAAGCCTTGGCCGCGCAAATGGGTTTATCTCTAGGAGAGTGCACAGCCGGCGGCGGCTCCGACGGCAATCTCACCGCCGCACTCGGTGTCCCCACGCTCGACGGCCTCGGCGCCGTCGGCCACGGCGCCCACTCCCAGAACGAACACATCCTCATCAACACCATGCCCGCCCGCGCCGCTTTGCTCGCGGCACTGCTTTTGAGTTCCTGAAATGATTTAGTTCGCTCGATCCGGCTATCGTCCGTAAGTCTTTCGAAGGTATTCCGCGGTGGACTGCATCAAGTCGTTGTAATCGCTGTGCAGCACTTCGCGCAGCGCTGCTTCCGTGGAACTGCCACTGCCGATGCGGTCGAGGATTCGCTCGATGTCGCCCATGCCACCGGCTCGCACGATGCATTCAATATTCGCCAGCGCCCATGCATACGCATAGGCAGCTGTATCGCTCGGCAGGCCCATCCACGGACCCTCTAGCCGGCCCAGCGAAGTCGCATGCCCATCTTTGTAAATTTGCGTCAAATCGTCGGCATTTTCGCCGCTGCGCTTGCCCTCCATCCATTGCGCCAAACCTTCCTGGATCCAAGTGGGTGCGTGGCCCCGCGTCTTCTGCCCGACAAAACTGTGCGTCAGCTCATGCTTCAGCACGCGCGAAAGCTCCGGCGTCACTCCATTCAATCCCTGCACGGGAACGCGAATGCGCCCATCGTTCAGCGCACCCACCCAGCCCGGCGCACGCGTAATGTCTGCAAACGCCTGTTGCGTATAAAGCACCACGCCGATGGAATCCGGCGGCGTGAAATTCAGCTCGGACTCGATCACTGAAAAATGAGCCTCCAGCGTGCGTAAAACGTCGCGGGCCAGCGCTGGCTCCGCCGCTCCGCTGTAGCGCAACGTGAAGTGGCTGCTTTCGTTTTCCTTGTAACTTTCCTCTTCCTGCTTGTCGCGCTGCGCCTTGTCGAGCGCCGCCCGCACTTCCGGATCGGGCCGCAAAGCCAGCGCGCGCTTCCATTCCGCAACGGCCTGATCGATCTTGTTCAGGCCGTAGTACGACCAGCCCTCCAGCTTCGCCACGTCGGCGTTCTCGGGAGCAACGCGTCGCGCCCGTTCCAGATAATCCAGCGACTGCTTGTACTCGCTTCGCCGCAAATGCAGATAGGCCACGTTCATCAGCAGCGTTGGCTCTTCCGGAGCATACGTGAGCGCCGTACGTTCGTCGGCCAGCGCGTGTTCCATGTCGCCGCGCGAAAGCTCGAACTGTGCCGCCGCATGATGCGCAAGCGCCGCGCTCAAATTGGCGCGTTGTCCGCCGGCCTTTGCCGCTCCTTCCAGTTTCGCGATGTAATCCCGGTCAATCGCTCCGTCGTGCACCGCGCCACTTTCGATTTCCGTGCCACCGCTTGTCGCTTCCATGGCCGGCGGAGTGATGGCCAGATTCGCCGCCGCAGCCGCTGGAGAATCCCCCATCGGCACCACGCCGCCCTTTTCAATATGGTCGACGATGGACTTCGGCAGGCTCAATTCACCGGCGGCAGTCTCGTACTTCACTTTGTCGCCCTCTTCTCTTACGTTGAGCGCGACAATCCGGCGTCCATTCTTGAGAACAATCGTATCGGCCTGCGCCGCGGCTGCCGCAAAAAGAAGCGCCACGGCTGCAATCAAAATGCGCCACGATCGAGAGGTTTGCCGCATCTTTCCATTTTAATCTTCTTCCCTCGCTCGCCCGGCGCGGCCTTGTTCCGCCATGCCGAATGTGACTACACTTCTTGCATGCGGCCAGGGGTGGCACTTTTCATCTTGTGGTGTCTCGTCGCGCCACCCGTCTCCTCCACCAACGATCAGTCGCCGCACGAACTCTACGATGCACTCAACGCCCTCCGTCTCGATCCCGCTTCCACCTACCAACTCGTCACTGCCAACCGCATCGAACTCCGCCGTGGCGACGTCGAGATCTACTTCGAAGAAGGCAAACTCGCCTTCCTCGCCCCCATCGATGGACGCGCCACCGGCTTCGTCTTCTCCGGCCGCGGCCATGCCCTGGCTTTCCCGCGCGATGTCGTGGAAAAACAGCAGATGGCGCATTTTCTGGGCGCTCCCGTTCTCGACCAGGTTTTCATCGCCGCCTACGTGCGCTTCACCGATGACGCCACGGACGATCTCCTCCACCAGTTCCAATCTGCCAAGCTAACGCCGCAGTTGGACACCGCCTTTGCCTCGCTCTCGGACTCCTTCGTCACGCAGCTGAATGGCTCTCAATCCTTGCGAATTCTCGAAGACCGGCTTTCGCAAAACCCAAATCCTTATTTCTACGCCGCGCTCGAAGGCGTCGATACTGGCCCCTTCGATTTCCTCTTCGATCCGCAGCGGAGAGAGCAGGTCCTGTTCGGCCAGCGCCGTAAATCTGGCAACTCTATGTATTACGACGTTTGGGCTTCCTACAGCGTCCCTGGCTCCGTTCCCCCGCCAGTTGCATTCCACGCGCTGGATTACACGCTGGACACAACCGTCCTGCCAGACAATTCCCTCGACGCGACAGCAGCCGTTCATCTGCGCGCCGAGATTTCCGGCGAGCGGGTACTGACGTTTCAGCTTTCCCGCGCTCTTCACGCCGAAACTGTAACGGATGAGCAGAACAAACCTTTGCCGTATTTTCAAAACGAGGGTATGAACCTCCAGGAGCGCAGCGTCCGCGGCAATGACTATCTCCATGTCGTGCTGCCGCAGCCGTCGCAAAAAGGCCGGGAGTTTGCGATTCATTTTCACTATCGCGGCAATGTCATTGAAAACGCAGGCAACGAAGTCCTTTTCGTTGGCGCGCGCGAAAGCTGGTATCCCCGCCTCGGAGATCAGGCGGATTTCGCATCCTACGATGTCACGATGCGCTGGCCGCGCCATCTGAAGCTGGTCGCCACCGGCGCCAAAATCGATGAACAAATCGCCGGAGATTTTCGCGTAGGCCACTGGCGAAGCGAAAAGCCGCTCTCCATCGCTGGTTTCAATCTCGGCGAATACGCCTCAAGCTCCCTCGCCAGCGAGTCGCGCGCGATCGACGTCTACGCCAACCGCCAGCTCGAACAAGCCCTGAGTAATCGTCTCGATTCGGCAAGCCCGGAATCGCTTCCCCCCATCGATATTCCGTTCAGCATGTCCGGCGGCAGGAACCGCGAGGCGTTGCATCCTCCACCTCCGAGACCTGCCGACACGCTCAAACAACTTGGCAAGGAGATTGACTCTTCGATCCGTTTCTATGAAACCTTCGGCGGACCTTTTCCTTTTCGCACGCTCAGCGTCTCGCAAATCCCCGGCACTTTTGGCCAGGGCTGGCCCGGCCTGCTCTACATCTCAACCTATTCTTTCTTGTCGCCCGAAGCGCAAAACCGCGCCGGACTCTCTACCGCCCGCCAGGAGGCGTTTACCGATATCGTCCCGTATCATGAAGTTGCGCATCAGTGGTGGGGCAACGTCGTCGGCTGGTCCAATTACCGGGATCAGTGGATCGATGAAGCCATCGCCAATTATCTCGCGCTGCTTTTCGCGGATAGCAGGAAACCATCCGCACACGAGCTCCGCCTCTGGCTCGAGCGTTACCGTAAGCAACTCCAGGAAAAAATTCCCGGCTCGGATACCCCCGCGGGCGAGATTGGTGCGCTGCCTCTCGGCAACCGGCTGAACTCCTCTAAGTCGCCCTTCGGCTTTGAAGATGTAATTTACAGCAAAGGCTCTTGGGTGATTCACATGCTGCGCGAAATGCTGCGCCAGCCCGGCGCCAAGGATCCCGATGCGCGATTTGTCGGCTTACTGCGCACGCTCTCCACGAAGTACGCGTACCGCGCCCTGTCCACCGACGATCTCCAGCACGAAGTCGAAGCCGTCATGACCCCTGCCATGGATCTCGAAGGCGGCCGCTCCATGGAATGGTTTTTCGAGCAATGGGTCCGCGGAACGGGAATCCCGCACTATCGCGTCGAGTTTTCCACGCACCACACCGACAAGGGAGAAGTCGTCCGCGGGAAACTCTTTCAGACCAATGTGCCGCGCTCGTTCATCACCAGCGTACCGCTCTATGCCAACAATGGCTCCGGACACAACGTATACCTCGGCGCCGTCGTCGCCGCCGGCCCCGAAACTGCTTTCCATTTCTTAACGCAAGTTCCCCCGCACAAACTCGTCATCGACCCCCAAATGACGCTCCTCTGCACCACTTCGCAAACGGAAAAGACAGAGGAATAGGCCCAGCCTTGCGAGAGACTCACTTTGAGTCTTGGTGAAGAAGCTGCTGCTCGAGCAAAGGACTGTCCAGATTTAACGCCGCCTTGCCGTCCGGACCGAAAACGTAGGGATAGTTCATCGGATCGACCGGCAAGCGCGGCAGCAGTCCAGCTTGTACCAGTTCGCCCACACGCGCTGGACGCCGGCCGGTGCGCTTTTGAAATTCATCCGCGAGCGCATCCAGTTGTTTGCAATCCTGCTCTGCACGCAAGAGTTGCAAGTGCGTGAGCGCGTTTTCCTTCACTTGCGGATCTTTCGTCGTCTGGTAAACCTCGTTCCACAAAAAGATAGAAGTTTGAAGAGATACGCCCTCCGCCGCGATTTTCGCGGCCATAATTTTCATCCAGATCTGCGCATCGGGATTCTTGCTTCCTTCCGCAAACGCCGCCGAAGCTTTCGTGTAATCTTTCAATTCGAAATAGTAGATAAAACCCAAGTCCTCATAAAATCGCCAGTACTCGGGATTCGCTTTGATTCCACGCTCAAGCAGTTCGATGCCAAGCTCTGGGTGTCCCGCCCCTCGCGGCGAAGGTTCGCTCAAAAAAGTTGATCCGAAGCGGTAAGCTACGAGCAAGTTGGGATCCAGCGTCGTCGTAAGATCCAGAAGCGGCCACAGCAATTCGAAATTAGGATCGTGCCGCGCGCGCTTGTCGCCGTAATACTGGACCACACGCGTCCAGTAGATGTCCGCCATCAACGGCGCATATTCGAGGCTCATCGCCTTCACCAGCTTACCGGAGCGCAGCACCAGCTCATCGCGCTCTTGGTGCAACGCGGCTCGCTGGCTGTCGATGCGGTGCTGAAGTTGCCAGACGCCGGCAAATCCCAGCGGCAGCAAGACCAGCAACGTCCAGCTTTTCGAACCCGGTATATTCATTTCAAATTCCGCCGCGAGAAAACAGCCGCGGCCACAAGCAACACGATGCCGCTGTACAGCGCGGCATAAGCTGTATTCTGCAAAATCAGAGCGTTGGGGATTTCGCGCCCGTGCACGGCCGCGGCCATCACATTGAAATTTTCAAAATTCGGCAGCAGGTAGGAAAGTCCTCGAAGCAGAGCCTCGATCGGGGGGTTCGGCGTGGCAAAGTGGAAAGTTCGCATCTCCTCCACAAACAGTCCGGCGATGTAGAGCGCAGACGTATACAGAATGGCAAGCAAAGGCGTTGTGTAGCACGAGAAAAGCAGGGCCAGCGCCACCACCAGCATCAGTTTCAGCAAAATGAAATAAATCGCGATGAGCAGCATGGCGTCCCCGCGCTCCAGAGGATGCTTCACGTACAATAGAGCCGCGAACAGCCCCGCCGCCATCGCCAGCGTATTGACCGCCAGCGTCAAAACCAGCCCGCCGAATTTTCCCAGCAAAAATTCCCACCGCCGTACGGGCTTCGCCAGCAGCGCATACAGCGTCCGCTTGTCCATCTCCTTGTAAACAAGCCCCACGCCGATGAACACTGCGATTAACAACCCGATCACCGAGATGGCGCTCAAACCCAGGCTCTTGATCACTATCTCTTCGATCCCAATCGAGATTCCCCCGACGAAGATCGCCGCCGCCATCATCAACAATGCAAAAAAGACGAGGTTGTACAGCACGCGGTCGCGCACCGCTTCGCGAAAGGTATTCAACGCCACCGCGCCCGCGCGCCTCATTTGCCGCTCACCTCGACCGCCGCCGCTTGCGCCCGGTCCGCCTCGATCAGGTGCATGAAGTACTCTTCCAGCGAAGCTTTCACCTGCGCCACGGAGAGAATTCTCGCTCCCGTCCCTCGAAGTTGTTCGAGCGCCGCGTACAACTCCTCTTCTGAAACTTGCAAGCGGTACCGATCGCCCGTCTTCGTCGCCTTCGCAATAACGGCCGCCGGGTTCGCCCCGCTGCCCGGCAACTCGAACAAAATCTCCATGCCCTGCGCCTTCATTCCGACGATTTCGCCTGGCGCACCCACGCCGCGCAATTTTCCTCCGACGATGACGCCCACCCGGTCGCACAGCATTTCCGCATCGGACAAAATGTGCGTGGAGAACAGCACCGTCTTTCCGTCGCGCTTCAATTCCAAAATAATGTCGCGCACCTCCCGCCGTCCGATGGGATCCAAGCCCGACATCGGCTCATCCAGAATCACCACTTTCGGATCGTGCAAAATCGCCTGCGCTAACCCCACGCGCTGAAGCATTCCCTTCGAGTATTTCCGCAGCTGAATCTTTCGCGCTGTCTCCAGCCCCACTTTCTTGAGCATGTGGGCAACGCGCTCGCTCCGGTCGGCCGCCGTCAAATCGTGAAACCTCGCGAAGTAATCCAGCACTTCCGCCGCCGTCAGATAATCGTAAAAATATGGCTGCTCGGGGAGATAGCCGATGTCGCGATGCATCTCGATATCCGTGATGGGCTTTCCCAGGATGCGCGCCGTGCCAGCCTCGGGAAAAATCAGCCCAACGAGCAGCTTGATGGTTGTCGATTTCCCCGCGCCGTTCGGCCCCAGAAAACCAAACACTTCGCCGCTCTCGACCTGCATGGTCAAGCCTTCCAGCGACCTCTTCTTCTTAAGGTGCAGGAAACCGAACGGGTAGTCCTTGGTTAGATTTTCAATTTCGATTGCTGCGGATTGCATGCTCTCATTCTTCGGAAGCTCGGCCCTATCGTCAACCGGCGTGGCCGGCTATGTGCGCGGAAAGAGAATAGAAGGTCCGTTGCAGGAAGAAAATTAGTTTGTTCTTAGGAATCGCTTCGTGCACTGCCGATTTGCACCAGTTCGGGCTGCGGCGCAGGCGGGGCCATGGGCTTGGGCTTCAGCGTCTGCGGACCACGCCAGTTGTCGATGATCCCCACCTGCTGCACGCAGGACACGGTGCACATCGGCGCGCAATGCTTTGCCGTGTAGTATTCGCGGTGGCGCATCTCGTCTGTGTACTGAGTTAGCGGAATGCCCGGGTAGCCGCGCTGCTGCGAGCACCAGTGCACCAACCCGTCCTCGCAAATGTACAAATAGCGTGCGCCCGAGCGGCAGCGCCAGTCGTGCTCCTTGCCGCGCGCCACGCTGTGCTGAAAATCATTAAATCGCGAGAACGAGCGCTTCCCCAGCGTCATAATTTCTTCGAAAATCTCCAACTCGCGCGGTGCGAGAGGTTTCAACTGGCCATTTCCATCGTGAATGATTCCCACCGTGCTCGTAAACCCCAACTCCACAGCGCGATGCGCAATCGTCAGCGCGTCTTCCGGGTCTTTCACTCCACTGCCAAGCACCGAATTGATGTTCACCTGGAATACCGCGAATTCCGCCAGCCATTCCAGCCGGATATCCAGGGTCTTGAGGCTCTTCTTGGAGACTTCGTCGGGCACTACGTTGTCGATGCTGATTTGCAGGTGCTCGAGCCCCGCTTCATTCAGCGTGGCGATGCGCTCCTTGCTCAGCAAAAACCCGTTCGTGATCATTCCCGCGATCATTCCGCGCTTCCGGATGTGCCGGATAATCTCTTCAAGCTCGGGATGCATCAGCGGCTCGCCGCCGCTGATGGTGATGATCGACGTACCCATGTCCGCCAAGATGTCGAGGCGCTTTTTCATCTCCGCAAGGGGCACCGGCTTCGAGACATTGTCGTACTCGTTGCAATAGCCGCAGTCCAGATTGCAGCGGCGCATCGGAATGATGTGCACCAAAATCGGATGCTTCGTGGACGCCAGCGCCTTGGCAATCATCTTCAGCTCGCGGACACGCGTCCGCCGGAACCTCCGCTGGCGCTCTCGCGACACTTCCGCGCTAGCCTTTACCGTTTTTGTCTCTTCTGGCATGAATTGCGCTGCTTCCCCAAGGCTTCAATTATACACAACGTGGCGCCTCCGACTCGCCTTAGCGGCCAACGGGGCACCGTCTTGTTTCCAATCGCCAACCCACGCGGTTTCTGCGCAATGGATAATTTCCCTGCCGGGCGGGAAGTGGACGCAGATCTGGTTAACCGTAACCTGGTTAACGATAAGGGGGACCCTCCCCCCGGGTTTTTCGTAAGTGTTGATTTCGCAAAAGTTGAAGTTGTTTAGAATGAACACTTGTAGAAGTGCGGATTCTAAAGGAGTTGCCGAATATTTTATGGGACGCAGTGGCGGAGACGCGCTTGGCAAGGGGCCATAAGAAGGAAGGCTGTGGGCGGGAGACGGGAGACGGGAGACGGGAGACGGGCTTTGAGCTAAATTCACACAGCATTATAGCATAATGATAACAGATGTCAATAGTAATTTTAAGTGCTTTACGTAGAATAGGTTAGCGGACGATCCGAGCCGGTGCGCGGTATTGTTCCTTACTTTCCCATATCATTACTTCTTTACTTCTTCGTGTGCCTGCTAAAATCGTGGGCTACCCTTTCCAGGAGCAGCCATGTCTGAAATAGACGATACCGGCGCCAACATCGCCACTCGCACTGAGTCCGACTCCATGGGCAAGATTGACGTCCCCGCCGACCGCTACTACGGCGCGCAGACCGCCCGCTCGCTCATCCATTTCGCCATCGGCAAGGACACTATGCCACCCGAGCTGATCCGCGCCTTCGGCATCCTCAAAAAAGCCGCCGCGCTCGTCAACCAGGACCTCGGCAAGCTACCGCCTGACAAGACCGCGCTCATCATGCAAGCCGCCGACGAAGTCATCGCCGGGAAGCTCAACCAGCATTTCCCTTTGCGCATCTGGCAAACCGGCAGCGGCACGCAAACTAACATGAACGTCAACGAAGTCATCTCCAACCGCGCCATTGAGATTGCTGGCGGCGTGATGGGAAGCAAGAAGCCCATACATCCGAATGACGATGTAAATATGTCGCAATCCTCGAACGACACTTTCCCCGCCGCCATGCACATCGCCGCGGCCACGGAAACGAGGCAGCGGCTGCTGCCTGCGGTGAAGAAACTGCGCGACGCGCTTGACGCGAAAGGCAAGGAGTTTGCCGACATCGTGAAAATCGGGCGTACGCATTTGCAGGACGCCACGCCGCTCACCGTCGGCCAGGAATTTTCCGGCTACGTCAATCTGCTCGACCGCGACGGCGGCCGCATCGCCATGGCTCTCGATGGCCTCTATGACCTCGCCATTGGGGGCACCGCTGTCGGCACTGGACTTAACGCCCATCCCGAATTCGCCGAACGCGCCGCGAAGAAAATCGCCGAGCTGACCGGCCTGCCCTTCCGATCGCATCCCAACAAATTTGCCGCGCTCAGCGCGCATGACGAACTCGTCTTCGCGAGCGGCGCGCTGAAAACGCTTGCCGCTTCGCTCATGAAAATCGCCAACGACATTCGCTGGCTGGCTTCCGGGCCGCGCTGCGGCCTCGGCGAACTGTCCCTTCCCGAAAACGAACCCGGGTCTTCGATTATGCCGGGCAAAGTGAATCCCACGCAGGCGGAAGCGCTCACCATGGTCGCCGTCCAAGTGATGGGTAACGATGCCGCCATCGGTTTCGCCGGCTCGCAAGGCAATTTCGAGCTAAACGTTTTTAAGCCCGTCATCATCTTCAACTATCTCCACTCCGTCGAACTGCTTGCCGACGCCTCCAACAGTTTCGTAGCCCACTGCGTCCAAGGCATCGAAGTCAACACCACACAGATCGAACACTACGTCCACAATTCGCTGATGCTCGTCACCGCGCTCGCTCCCAAAATCGGCTACGACGCCGCAGCGCAAGTCGCCAAAGCCGCCCATCACTCCCACATCAGCCTCCGCGAAGCCGCCATCAAACTCGGCTTCGTAAGCGCCGAAGAATTCGACGCCCTCGTCAAGCCCGAGGACATGACGCACCCATGAATGTGGGAGGAAAGATGGCGAACAATCTCCAATACGTTAAGGCGACAAAGATCTGGCTAAAGGACCACCCCGAATTCGATGAGGCTTGGTTGCAGGACGTGATCGCTAAAGACCCTTCAATTCTTGGCTTCGGAGACCTAGTCCTCAAAGAAACCGAAAGAATGCAACCGAAGGCGGGACGACTCGATCTTCTCTTGCAGGATCCCGAAATCGATAAGAGATACGAGGTCGAGATAATGCTGGGCCGTGTAGACGAGAGCCACATTATTCGCTGCATTGAGTACTGGGACGTCGAGCGGAAACGACTACCCACCTTCGACCATTGCGCCGTCCTAGTTGCGGAAGAAATTACTAGCCGATTCCTGAACGTGATTTCTCTCTTCAACGGGACAATCCCGATAGTGGCCTTGCAACTCAATGCACTTCAGATAGATGAGAGGATAATCTTGGACTTCGTAAGGGTGCTGGACGAAATCTCCTCTAGCACAATCGAGGAAGAGGAGCTTTCAGAGCGTGAGCCGACGGACCGTGATTATTGGGAGCTGAAGGGCTCCGAGCTTTCCTTACGACTAGCCGACGAGTGCCTTGGGGTTTTAAAGGAGTTCGACAACAGCCTAGCTCTCACATACAACAAACATTACATTGGACTCCGGCAAGGAAATCGGGCGAATAATTTTGCTGTTTTTAAGGCCAAAAAGAAGTTTCTGCGGGTCGAGGTCCGAGTCAGCGATCTTGAAGCTGCTAGAGAAGAGCTAAGAAACGCGGATATCGATGTCATCGGAATCGATAAGCGGTGGGGTGCAGTTCGTTTCATGATAAATGAGGGAGAAATAGCGGCGCATAGGCAAGCCCTCAAAAACATCTTTCTAAAGGCCTACAAGGAATCGATGGAGTAGCCCCAACGAGATGAACGCAGGACACTAACAAAACCGGAGGAGATGACTCGCCGATGAAAAATGACGGTGGCGACAAGAACGTTCAGCCGCGGCGCGACTTTTTCTTCTCGTATTCGACCGCGGAAGAGTCCAACTTCATCTTATCCACGCTCTTATGGGCCGTCTTTCACGAATACTACGATATTCGATTGACACCGTCCGCTCTCGGGAGTGGCGGAAGTCAATTAGAACAGATCGAGAAGGAAATTTCTGAAAGTCAATTCGGAGTGGTTTGCCTAGACGGACTTCGCCCCAACGTCATCCACGAGTGGGGATTCATGCGCGGGCGACAGAAACCTGTAATCCTTCTGAAGAAAGAAGGGGCAACAGCCGATGTCCGGCATTTCATACGTGAATCAGCGCCGCAGTTACAGAATCCCGTGTTGGACGTAAACGTCCATCTGTCTAACCTCAAAGATATAAATTACGCATGTTGGTACCCTGAAGACCCACCGAGAAGCGTGAAAGCAATTTGGGACCAATACAAAAAAGCGAGTGAGTTGAATCCGGATGCAAAACTGCTAGAAGTTGAGGAGCCACACCTATGGTAAACCGGGTTTTCATATACGGCGAGTTTCGGGGGGGGGATCCGACTCTTGCAGCGGTGCGGAGATTATTAGGGGGACAACCATCTGACTTAGCAACCGAAGCGATTGAAATCCTCCGGGAGTTTTCGCCACTCGATTTGATAGGAAAAGTATATGTTCTGACCCAAAGTAGAAACTACCAGCCCGTTTCTCCCATGGGAGTCCGTGACTATACCTGGTACAAGGACTACCAAAAGGCCTCATTTGGGGGAGTCAAGGAAAAGTTCTACTTCAAAGTTAAGGATGGAGACCAATGGCAGGTGCTCTGGATGCGCCAAGAGAGCGACGACTCCGGTCCGTACATGGCTGTGGCCCTGAGGCACGAATAATTCTTTCCTAATGGAGAAATGAATGATGAGTCGAAGAGCTTACTCGCGTTGTGTACAAGCGGCTGGTGCACTGCTGTTGTTCACACCTCACCAAGCTTCGGCGCAGGCGACGTATACGCTGAAGGCGACGCCGAAGACGGTGGCATGGGGATATTACGACGCGAAGGCTACGCCGGTGTTGCGCACAAAGGTGAGCAATGCGTCAGGAAGTGGGACTGGAACGCATATGGGGCTACCCTTATGCAGTCTGAGGATGCAGCCGTGACGACGAAACAAAAACGCGCTTACCAGAAAAAGGCAGCAGGATACGTCTCCGACCTGATTCTTGATTCGCTCGAAGGCTTTCCAGATGACGAGCAAGAGGTTCGCCTCAAGAACATTCACGCTGCTCTCAATGGCCGCTCTTCAAAGACTGTGGCGAGAAAAGATGCCCAAAAATTGGAACAGGCTGCGAAGCGTATGACCGAGATTGTGTTAGAGCAAATGTCCACCTTATCGCCTGAAAGGGCCAAGGCTGTGCGGGGAGAGATTCGCCGACTGGCGGGGAGACGAACTAAAAAATGAATTCTATTTCTTCTTTGATGGGTCATCGCTCCGCTACGAGACGTATCTCAATAAGTGCAGCTCTGGCGGTCACATCGATGGCTTTGCTTGCTACTCAGCGCGCGAACGCCCAGGCGACGTACACGCTGAAAGCCACGCCGAAGACGGTGGCTTGGGGGTACTACGACGCGAAGGCAACGCCGGTGTTGCGCGTGAAGTCGGGCGACACGGTGCAGATTGATACGCTGATTACGAATAGTCCGAAGCGGCTGGAGGATGCGGGGTTGCCGCCCGAGCAGGTGGAGCAATCGCTGCGCGATATCACCGACCAGGTGAAAGACAAAGGGCCGGGCGGGCATATTTTGACGGGGCCGATTTACATCGAAGGCGCGGAAATCGGCGACGTGCTGGAAGTGAAAATTCTGGCGATCAAGCTGGCGATTCCGTATGCGTACAACGCGTTCGGGCCGGGGCGCGGTTACATCCCGGACGATTATCCTTACTCGAAGATAAAAATCATTCCGCTGGACGAGAAGCGCATGATCGCTAAATTCGCGCCGGGTATCGAGATTCCGCTGCATCCCTTTTTCGGCAGCATGGGCGACGCGCCGCCGGAAAGCGCGGGACGCTTCAACAGCGCGCCGCCGTGGATTATGGCGGGCAATCTCGATAACAAGGACCTCGTCGCCGGAACGACGCTCTACATTCCCGTGCACGCGCCCGGCGCGCTCTTTGAAGTGGGCGACGGGCACGCCGGACAGGGCGACGGCGAAGTGGACATCACCGCGATGGAAACTTCGCTGGTCGGCACGTTTCAATTCATCGTGCGCAAGGACATGCACCTGAAGTGGCCACGCGCCGAAACGCCCACACACTACATCACCATGGGCCTCAACGACGACCTGAACGCCTGCGCCACGCTGGCGGTGCGCGAGATGATCGATTTTCTCGTGACCGAAAAGCACCTCTCGCGCGACGACGCCTACATGCTGTCCAGTGTGGCCGCCGACTTGCATATCACGGAGCTGGTCGATGGCAACAAAGGCGTCCACATGATGATTCCCAAATCCATCTTCGTCCCTTCACCCGCGGGTAAAAACTGATGAAGCTGCTGATGCTCTGCTTGTGTTTTGGACTGGTCGTTTGTACATCCGTCGCGCACGCGCAGGATCTTGCATTTGTAGGGGCACGATATATCGTGCCCCCACAACCCGGGCCGCTCGCGGGGCCGCCGCAGACCATCAGCCCGGATTGGTGCAACGCGCTTCCGCGGCCGGAATACAAGGCGCTGGAACGCGTCCTCCCGAACGAGCCGTGGTTTGAAGTCTACAAAGTTGCGCCCGGCGTTTTTGCCATTTACGAGCCGCACCAAGCCGAAGAAGTCATCTCCTATCTCATTGTCGGCACTAAGCAGGCGCTGCTCTTCGACACGGGGATGGGGATCGCGAACATCCATAAAGTCGTGACGCAATTGACGAGCCGGCCCGTTGTGGTGCTGAATTCGCATACACACAATGACCACGTCGGCGGCAATTCGCTTTTCACGTTTGTTTATGGCGTGGACACGGAGTTCACGCGCGCAAACGCAAAGGGCTCGCGCGACGATGCGCAAGAAGAACTTGCCCCCGGCATGGTCTGCGGCAGTCTGCCGAAAGGTTTTGACCCGAAGACTTACGTGACCAAGCCGTGGCACGTTTCGCTGTTCGTGAAAAACGGCTTCAAAGTCAATCTTGGCGGGCGCGTCCTGGAAATCATTGCGACGCCCGGACACACCCCCGATTCCATCGCCTTGATCGACCGCGCCAACGGCCTGCTCTTTACCGGCGACACGTACTATCCCGGCCCTATCTGGCTCTTCCGCCCGGAAACAAATCTGGACGCGTACGTTGCGTCAGTAAAATGGCTCGCCGATCTCGCCCCGCAAGTGAAACTCGTTCTCGGCGCACACAACGTGCCAGTCTCCGATCCATCCGTGTTGCCAAGGCTGGTCACCGCGATCGAAGCCGTCCGCGCCGGAAATGTCGAGGCCAAGCCTCTCGGTGGCGGCAAAGCCTCCTACACGACCGACGGGATAACCTTCCTTCTCCGCGCGCAGCCCGCGGGAGTAAAATGATGGCGTTGGAACTCTCTCATGAGCGCGCATATTTCACGACTTTTTTCCCTGGCTCTCGCTGCGTCCTTCGCGTTCTTTCCTGCCGGCGCTCAATCGCAAAAAAAGACCAAGCATCCAAAAGCACCGGATCCCAAAGTTGAGAATTATTACGGCGGCCTTTTCCTCATCGGCGACGGCGGCATCCCGGACGGCGCCTGCTTTCGCATCAACGGCCGCATCACCTCCGCCGATTTCTTCAACGGGCTGAAGTCCTACGAGAGCGACGACGGAACCATTTTTCGCCTCGGCACAAACGAAGTCACGCAGTTCCCCGATAAGCTGCTGCTCTCGCTGACTATCCGCGATCAACCATGCTCGACGGGACTGCAGCCGGTTGGCACGGGCGTTTATCTGACGCAGGAAACGATGAGCTCGATGAAGCTTTCGTTCTACTGGAAACACGGCGTGGACCTGCGACCAGTGGGGAAAATAGCCTTGGTGCACTTCTCCGTCGATCCGATTCAGCCGTATGCGACGAGTCTCGCGGCGGAATTGCCCAAGCGCTATTTGTGGTCTTACGAACTTGGCATCCCCGCAGCGGACGTTCCCTTAACGGATAGCCTCGTGCTCATTTTTCGCACAATGGACGGCCACATAGCCGCGCGTGTCGCCGCGCGCCTATAGTAAAGGGAGATTGAGTGAGCTTTCAGGAAAGAATTGTCATCCCATGGAGCTGACTTTTTGCGGCTCGATCTTGTAGAGGACGCGGACTTCGCCGGGCTGCCGGAACGGGTAGACGGGCTTGCCCAAATATTTTTGCGAGAGCTTGTTGATGTGATCGTCGGCGCCGTTCTGCGTGATCTCGACGACGCGGCCGCGAATTTCGAGATAGCGATAGGGGTTCGCTGGATCTTGCAGCGAAACCGATACGCGCGGGTCGCGCCGGACATTTTTGTCTTTCACGCGGCCGAGCGCGGAATTAAACCGGACATATTTGCCGTCGTAATCCACCCAGACCGGGGTCACTTGCGGGCTGCCGTCCTTCATGATTGTGCCGAGATTTCCAAACGCAGGCTTTTCCAATAAGTCCGCGTATTTTTCCGGGATATTTTCTGCCATGACTTCCTCCTGATACTTCCGCTTCCTGCCACAGAGCACCCAAACTTTACCATGCGCGACGCGTCATGCGGCATCCAACCGCTTGCGCGCTTATCGCGTTGCGTCACAAGAGAGTTCAGACAAATTTTATCTCCGGTGCGCGGCCTACGGACAACAGAGGCGCTTCGGTCAGCTTTTGCAATTCTTCGATGTGCCATCCCGGAGCGATCTCGCGCAGCATCAATCCTTCGGGCTTCACGTCGATCACTGCGAGATCGGTGACAATCGTATCGACGCATGCGAGGCCCGTCAGCGGATACGTACATTGGCGCACGACTTTTGGCGCGCCTTCCCTGGTGGTGTGTTCCATGCAGACGATGAGCTTTTTCGCGCCCGCGGCGATGTCCATCGCGCCCCCAATTCCTCCGGGCCCTTTCGCTCCTGGAATCTTCCAGTTCGCGAGATCGCCTTTTTCTGAAACCTGAAATCCGCCGAGCACGGCCACGTCCAGGTGACCGCCTCGCGTCATGAGATGCGCGTCCGCCTGATGAAAAAAAGATGCGCCGGGCATCAGGGTCACCGGAACTTTCATTGCATCGACGAGGTCGTAATCTTCCTCGCCTGGTCTGGCGCGCCGCCCCATGCCGAGAATGCCATTCTCGCTGTGGAAATAAACTTCCTTATTTTCCGGCAAATAGTCGGCAATGAGATTGGGGATGCCCCATCCAAGATTCACGTAAGCGCCGTTGGGCAACTCCATTGCGGTACGCTGCGCGATCTGTTCACGCGTGAGCCGCGGCTTATCAGACATAGCGAATTCCCTTGGCTTGCACAATGCGGTGCACAAAGATCGCCGGCGTCACGACATTCTCCGGTTTGATCGACCCGACAGGCACAATTTCTTCGACTTCCACGATGGTCGTCGCCGCCGCCATGGCCATGATCGGATTGAAATTCCGCGCCGCCAGGCGGTAGGTCAGATTGCCCAGCTCGTCGGCTGTGTCGGCCTTGATGAAAGCGTAGTCCGCATGGATGGGCAACTCGAGGATGCAGCGTTTCCCCTCGATGAGGCGCTCTTCTTTTCCGGCCGCGACTTCCGTGCCCACACCCACGGTTGTGTAAAATCCGCACAACCCCGCGGCAGCAGCCCGCATGCGTTCGCAGAGAATTCCTTGCGGCACGAGTTCGAGAGTTACTTTTTTTGCGGCAAGTTGCTCCTGAAAATAGTTCGAATGCGGACCGGGAAACGATGCGATCACATGCCTGACTTGGCCGTTCTTGAACATCAGTCCCAGCTCGCCGTCGCGCGTTCCGCAATTGTTACTGATGGCGGTGATATCCTTCGTGCCCTTCTGGGCCAGCGCCTGGATCAAATTGTTGGGAAATCCCGCGCCGCCGAAACCGCCAAACATGATTCGAGCGCCGTCTCGAATATCGGCCACCGCCAAATCCAGACTCGAATAGATTTTGGGTCGCATACCACGGCGTATCCTACCAGAGGCAGTTTAAGTGTCCAGGCGCGGGTGAACCAAAGCTTCGGGGCAAAGAAATCCGGGCTACCACCGCGCGCCTCACGTCGACTATGCTAGTTGCAAGGCCATGAAACGCGGAACTCTGATTCTGCTTGTGCTGGTGATTGCGGGGCTCGGCGCCGGCTTCGTCGCCTATTCCTTTCTCCACAACGGCGTGAGTGCCAAGGCAACGCCGACGGCGCTCGAGGTGATGATGGCGCGGAAAGCGAGACACATGGCGCTGCCGAGCTCGGCGCGCGCGCTGCACAATCCCGTGCCAGCTTCAGCGGAAAATTTGCGGGATGGCCGGTTGCACTTCGCCGACCACTGCGCCATTTGCCACGGAAACGACGGAAGTTGCGACACGATGATGGGCAGCGGACTCTATCCGAAACCGCCGGACCTGCGGCTTTCGGTAACGCAGAACCTTTCCGACGGCGAGCTTTTCTGGATCATTGAGAATGGCGTGCGGTTCACAGGTATGCCGGCATTCTCCAACATCCACAGTTCGCCGGAAGACACCTGGAAGCTTGTGGAGTTTATCCGGCACCTGCCGCAGTTGACGGCGGATGAGCGGATGGAAATGGAAAAGTACAATCCAAAAGGACCTGACGACCGGATGGAGGAGCAGGAGGAAAACGACTTCTTGAATGGAGCGACGACGGCGCCCAAACCGGAATCCCATCATCATCATTAGGGCGAGGGAAATGCTGAGTCACAACAGACCACGGAGAAAATCGCGGCGGCTCGGCTTGTGCAATCTTGTGGAATAATACTTAGGCCGGCATTGATCCGGCCCCAGCCTATTGGAGATGGTTATGATGAAGCTTCGCTCTCTTGCACTTCTTTTATCAGTTGTGCTCCTTGCCGGTGTTGCTCTGGCGCATGGCGACAAGAAGCACGTCGTCGGCACGGTGGAAAAAACGAGCGCTGATTCGGTCACGGTGAAAATCGCGGACGGCACTACCGTCGAGGTCAAGCTGGTTCCCACGACCACATATATCCTGAGAAGCGGGAATGTGGACAAACCCGCGAAGGTTTCTGATCTGGTTGTGGGCGACCGCGTGGTGATTCACGCGACGCCGAAGGGCGATACACTGGAAGCAGCGGAAGTGAGATTCTCCGCGCCTGCGGCTTCCGCGGCCGGCGCGGCGCCTAAGCCGAAATCCTGAGAAGTATTCGCGCGGTGCGCTTGTTCATTCTTCGACTAAGTGACACGAGTGTGTTTTCAGCACCAGCCACACGCGGCACCCCGGCGTCAGTTCCAGAGTTCTGGCGGCTCCCGGCGTCAGGTGCACAATAAATTCCACTCCGCAGTTCACACGAGCTCTGACCAGCGCGCCGCGCGTTTCCAACGCCACAACGCGGCCTTCGATGACGTTACGCGCGCTCAGGCCATGTGGCTGCGACGTTGCAAGCAAAATATCACCGGCGCGGATGGCTATGCGCACGCGGTCTCCCGCGGCCGCGTAGCCCAGTGGCACCTCGATCTCGCAAAGGCTTTGGTTGAGCCGCACGCGCATGACACCGTCCGCTTCGCGCAAGTCGATGACGGTTCCGGTTAACAGATTTTCAAAACCGGCAGTTTGCGCGAGCCGTTTGCGCCGCGGGGCTTCCAAAACCTCGATAGGGGTCCCTTCGCTTACAACGCGGCCATGATCCATCGCGATCACGCGCTCACCGAGCGCGTCCACCTCCTCGCGGCTGTGCGTCACGTACAAGATCGGAATGCGTCGCGCGGTATTCCATGCACGCAGGTCGTCGACGATGGCGGCCTTCAATTCCGCGTCGAGACCGGTCAGAGGTTCATCGAGCAGCAAGACGCGCGGCTGTGCAACTAGAGATCGGGCCAGCGCAATTCTCTGGCGCTCGCCGCCGGAGATTTCGGCAGGCCTGCGCGAGCGCAGTTTCTCCACCCCAAAGGCCTTCAAGATATCTTCCACGCGCGCGGTGCGTTGTTCCCGCGGCAGGCCATCGAGTCCATAAGCGACATTTTCTTCGGCGCTCATGTGCGGAAAGAGCGCCAGCGTTTGAAAAACATAGGCGATGCGCCGTGCTTGAGGCGGAAAATTTGCGCCGGCCTCCGAATCGAACAACACTTCATCTCCAGCGGCGATACGTCCCGCGTCAGGACGCGCCAACCCCGCGACGCAATCAAGGAGCGTGGATTTGCCGGCTCCGGAAGGCCCAAAAAGAATGGTGATACCTGGAGGAACTTGCAGGGAAACGTCCAGCACAAACGGAGTTGAGCCCGCGCGCGAACGCTGCAACTGCACGCGCGCCGTTAGCATGGCTGAGGTTACTTCGCTGCCCACGGTGTCCACAGGCGGCGCCCGATTTGGCGCCCTACTTGACGATTGACGGCGTACACGACGGACAACACTACAAACGAAATTGCGAGTAGCACGAGTGCCATGCGATTCGCTTCCGCGTATTCGAGCGATTGCACGTGGTCGTAGATATCAATCGAGACCGTGCGCGTCACGCCCGGCAAATTGCCTCCTACCATCAGCACTACGCCAAATTCGCCCATCGTGTGAGCGAAGCTGAGAACCAAAGCAGTCACGACGCCGGGAATCGAGAGTGGGAAGACCACTCGCCAGAACGTTCGCAGCCTACCGGCGCCGAGAACCGCGGAAGCATCGAGGAGTTTGCGGTCCACGGATTCGAACGAGGCGATGAGCGGCTGCACCGCGAATGGCAAGCTGTAGAGCACGGACGCGAGGACGAGGCCCTCGAACGTAAACGCCAAGCCATGCCCGAAAAACGTTTGCCACAATTTCCCCAGCGGCCCGCGCGGGCCCATCGCAACGAGCACGTAAAAGCCGAGCACAGTCGGCGGCAACACCAGCGGCAACGCTACAACGGCTTCAAGCAAGAACTTACCGCGCCAGTTCGAATACGCAAGCCAATAGGCGAGCGGCAAACCGCCCGCCAGAAGGATCGCGGAAACGCAAAGCGCGAGCCGGAGAGAAAGTAGAAACGCGTCCATGTTTAGTTGTTCTGCGAAGCGGCCGGTAAAGTGAACCCATATTTCGAGAGCGTCGCGCGCCCGGCTTCGCTCTTCACGAATTCCATCAGCGCGCGGGCCCCATTCTTGTTTGCGGCGTTCTTCGGGATGATCGCGGCTTGCTCGATCGGCGGATGCATGTCTGCCGGAATTTCCCATCGCTTGCCGGCTTTCATTCCCGGCGAAACGGCTAGCGAGATCGCGACTATACCTGCCTGAGCGTTTCCGGATTGGACAAACTGCGCGGCTTGCGAAATATTCTCACCGTAAACGAGTTTGGCTTTTACCTGCTCGTAGATCCCCGCTTTTTGCAGCGCCGCCACCGCCGCGCGCCCGTACGGCGCGTGTTCCGGGTTGGCGATCGCAATTTTTTGCACGCTGGGATCTAGTATCGCCTTCCATCCGAGGCGCGCCAGATCTACGTTTGCATCCGCGCCCATCCAGATCGCGATGCGGCCCACCGCATACTCGTAGAGCGTTTCAGGCTCGGCCAGGCCTGCTGCTTCCAGTTTTCTCGGATAGTCGATGTCCGCGGAAAAAAACAGATCGAAGGGCGCTCCATTCTGAAGCTGCGAAAAAAAGTTTCCGCTTGAGCCGTAGCTCACGTCCACCTTCGCCCCAGATTTCTTCTCAAATTGGACGGCGACATCCTGCATCGCGAACTTCAAGTCCGCCGCGGCTGCCACGCGGATTTCTTGCGCGCACGCGGCTCTTACTATCAGCAGCGCAACGACAAGAGATGCCAAAAATGCCCGACGCTTTAACACGTTAGTTTTTCAACCGTCATGAGCTACGAACCGCCGTTCGTCAATGTTTGGTCAAGAGCCGTCGCAACTTCACAAGCGCAAAATCATGACTTCCGTGGACTTGATCAGCGCTGCCGCCCGCTCTCCTGGCTTCAGCCGCATTTCTTTCGCCGCATCCGCCGTGATGATCGCCGTGATGTGCTGCTCGCCGATAGCCATGGTCACTTGCGCCAGCAAGCCGCTGTATTTCAGCGCAATCACTCGCCCGATCAGCTGGTTGCGGCCGCTGATCTTGCGGAAATTGATGCGACGCGTCGTGATATCGCCGCGATCGAGCTTTTTTGGAATCATGCGGTCGATCTCGCTCTCAGGCACGCGATGATGGCCACCGGGCGTTTTTACCGTTTTGATTTTTCCGCGATAGATCCACTGTTTCAGTGTGGGGTAGCTGATTCCCAGGATCCTCGAGGCTTCCCGCGGCGGCAACAGTGCGGCTCGGTGCATCCAGCTCTCCTCAACGGCGGTATTCCAATTCGCTCAAACAAGAACCGCCATTGTAATACGATTCTATGCGTTTCTAGCCGTTATTTTTATCCGGGGCTTTGCGCACGGCTCTTTATCGCTTCGGCAACGGTCGCTGAATAGGGGCATTTGCACCGTCGCGGCTCGCGTAGAGTAAGAAATCAGCTTGCACGTACTATCTAGGGAGCCACCCATGTCCCTCGTCTCGACAAAGCTGACCGCCGAGGACGTTTGCAAGGCCGTCGAACTTTTCTGGGCGACGTTTCTGGCCAAGTCCGAAGAAGAACTGAACGATTTTTATGCGCCGGGCAGCACCGTTTTTCAAATTGCCATGGGCCGCAGCGAGCCGGGCCGCCTGGACGCAATGCGCCGTTCACGCGAATATTTCAACCCGGACACGCGCATGGAACTGAAACTGAGCCCGATCGACGTTGTGGTGTGCGGGAACGATGCCGGCGCCGCGAGCTACACGTTTCAATTCCAGGCGACCGGCCGCGATGTGGACGGCAAACGCATGGCGGAAAAACTGGAGACCGTGCGGGCAACGCACTTCCTGCACCGTGACGCCACCGGCAAACTGCGCATTGCGCACGAACATTTCTCGGTGCCGGTGGCGTAGGGTTTCTTCCGTTGTGGTGGGTGGAGCTGCGGCTAATTCCTCAGCGGCTTGCCGGTCTTAAGCGTGAAGGCCATGCGTTCCTGCGTTTTCTTTTCGCCGCAGAGTGAAACGAAGGCTTCGCGCTCCAGGTCCAGCACGTACTGCTCGCTCACGAGTTGCGGCGATGTAAGCGGCCCACCTGCCAGAATGTTCGCGAGCTTGCGTCCCACATGGGCGTCGTAGTCCGAGATGTAGCCACCGCGCTGCATCATGTGAATGACAAGCTTCGCGCCCGCCAAAAATTGTTCCCCTAGCACTTTGATCTGTGTGGTCTGCGCGCCTTCTTGCCAGCTTGCCGCCGGGGGCTTGTACCCGCCGCGCACCAGCGCCAGCGCCGCTTCTTTTGCATCGCCGACCAGGCGGTCTCGATTCATGGAGACGCCGTCCTCCCGCCGCAAGAATCCCAGGGCACGGCTGTCTTCCGCGCTTGTTCCCACCTTTGCCGTGGCAATCGTTTCGAACACCGGCTTCATTGCGTGAAACAAATCCAAATCTTCGCCGCCGGCTGCGTGTTCATTCGCGCGGATGAGCATCTCCTTCGTTCCGCCACCACCGGGAATCAAACCCACGCCTACCTCGACGAGCCCGATGTAGGCTTCCGCAGCAGCCTGAATTTTCGCGGCGTGCAAACCGATTTCGCATCCTCCGCCGAGCGCCATCCCTTGCGGCGCCGCCACCACTGGCTTCGGCGCGTATTTCAATCCCAGGTTCACGTTCTGAAACTGTTTCACCGCCATGTGCAACTCATCCCACTCTTGTTCCTGTGCCGCGACCAACATGAGCATCACGTTTGCGCCAACGGAAAAATTCACCGCTTGGTTGGCGATGACCATGGCATCAAAGTCCGAGTCCAGCCGCTTCAATCCTTTCTGCATCATGGAAACCAAGTCCGCGCCGATGGCGTTCATCTTCGCGTGGAATTCGCAGCACACCACGCCGTCGCCCAGGTCGATCAGGCTTGCACCCGAGTTGCGGTCGACTTCGCGTCCTGCTTCCTTTTGCGATTTCAGAATGATCACGCCAGCTGGCGTTTCCAGAGGCTTGGACGCACCACTTTTCACATCGAAGACCGTCGCCTTGCCCTTTTCCGATTCGTAAAAACCTTTTCTGCCGCCGGACAAAACTTTTTCGATCAGTGGTGGAAGCGCGCGTCCTTCCTTCTGGACCTGCGCGGCGAATGCCTTCACGCCGATCGCGTCCATCATTTCAAACGGGCCCATCTCCCACGCGAATCCCCACTGCAGAGCGTGGTCCACGTCCACAACGCTGTCCGAAATCTCCGGCACGCGCCGCGCAGCATACAAACACATTTCCGATAGCCCGCCCCAGATGAACTGTTGCGCTTTGTCGCCTTTCTGCCCTTCGAGTACCGGCCCCACCAGCGCGCGCAGCCGCTCTCGCGTGTCTTCAATCGCTTTGGCCATTTCCAGCGAGGCAAACTTAGGCTTCTGCCGCGGCCGGTACTCCATCGTGTTCACGTCCAGCGTCAAAATCTCTTTTTCGCCTTCGCCTTTCACTTTTTTGTAGAAGCCCTGGCCGGTTTTGTCTCCCAACCATCCGCGCCGCGCCATCTCTTCGATCAGCGCAGGCACCTTGTACATTTCGTGCGATTCATCATTCGGAGCGGTTTCGTAAATGTTCTTGACGACGTGCACCAACACGTCCAGCCCAACTAGGTCCGCCGTTCGAAACGTCGCCGACTTCGGCCAGCCCACTGCCGGTCCCGTGCAAGCGTCCACTTCTTCAATGGTCATCCCCAACGAAGTCATGAGCCGGATGGCGTTCAACATCGAAAACGTCCCGATGCGGTTGGCGATGAAGTTCGGCGTATCCTTGGCGAGCACGACGCCTTTGCCGAGCCTCCGGTCACAAAAGTCGTTTAGCGTCTCGATCACTTCGCTGGACGTTTTCGGCCCAGGAATCACTTCGACCAACTTCATGTACCGCGGTGGGTTGAAGAAATGGGTCCCCGCCCAGTGCTGTTGAAACTCCTCGCTCATCGCTTCCGCAATCAAGTGCACGGGCAATCCAGAAGTGTTTGTAGTGACAATCGCGCCCGGCTTGCGGAATTGCGCCACGCGCGACAGTAAACTCCTTTTGATCTCGAGATTCTCCGCCACAACTTCGATGATCCAGTCGGCCTCGGCGCACCTCGCCAAATCGTCCTCAAAATTTCCGATAGAGACTTTTTCCGCCAGCGCCGGTGTGAAAAACGCCGCGGGCTTCGATTTTTTCGCAGCCTCAAGCCCCGCGCGCACAATCTTATTGCGGTCTCCGGCGGGCGCTCCGGGCTTCAGGTCCGGGGGAACAATGTCCAGCAAGATGCACGGCAACCCGGCGTTCGCCAAATGCGCGGCGATACGCGAACCCATGGTTCCCGCACCCAACACAGCAGCTTTCTCGATTCGACGTTTCATGGCCTGCCTTTTCCGGAGCCCTTTTGGGTAATGAGACGAGTGGACAGGTTACAAAACCGCCATCCCCTGGTCAAACGAACTATGGCTCCGGCGCCAAGCGCGAGTTACAGTAAGGTGATAATGAGCACTCGAAAACCGTCCGATGCCCTCGGCTGGCTCCAGTCCGCCAAGGAAAAGTTGCGCTCCCTGGCCCTCCCCGAAGAGCGCAAATCCACGGAGCGCCCGCGCGTAGGCCTCGCGCTCGCGGGCGGATTCGCGCGCGGCATTGCACACATTGGCGTCTTGCGAATCCTGCGCGAAGCTGGGATATCCATCGATGTTGTGGCCGGTACAAGCGTTGGCGCTCTTATAGGCGCAGCTTTTTGTGCGGGCACGCCACTCGATGAAATGGAGCGCATCGGCGCGACCACCAGCTTCACCGACTTCGGCCGCTGGACCCCTTCTTGGCTTGGCCTGGCCACCAACCAGCGATTGGAAAAATTCCTGGCTCGCTTCACGCCCGTGAAAACTTTCGAGGAGATGACTATTCCCCTCGCCATCGCCACTACGGACATCAACGCAGGCGTTTCTGTCTATTACACGCGCGGGCCTGTCGGTCTGCCGCTGCGTGCCTCGTGTGCCTATCCGGGGCTATTCGTGCCCATTCAATATGAGGGCCGCACCCTGGTGGACGGATTTCTGACTTCGCCAGTGCCCGTGGAAGGTGCTCTGCTTCTCGGGGCAGACGTCGTCATCGCCGTTTATCTGGAAGCTGGCAACCTCCAACAACCTCGCACCTTCACCGATGTGCTTAGCCGCTCATTCACCATCGTGCAGCGTCACACCGACCTCACCTGGCGCCAACAGGCTGATGTCATTCTCGAGCCGGACGTAAAGCCTTTTGTTTGGGATGACTTCACAAGGACCCCGGACATGGTCGCCGCAGGCGCGGCAGCCACTTTGGCTGCACTACCGGAGATTCGCGCGGCCATCAGCGGCGAGAAGCGCGACTCCGCGGCATAGCATCAACAACGCTCCAGTTCCCTTTCCCCTGCAAGCGGTTTCTGCGGACTATTCCGGCGTGACTTGCACTACAACGGGCTGGCCCTCGCCTTTGCCCCTCTGCGTGAGCCACGCGCCCAGGCCCTCGGCGAAGCGCTCCGGCGTCAAACGGAAGCTGGCTTCGACTTGGCCGTCCGCCACGGGCAAGGTATCGTCGAAATCCGCGGAATTCGTGAAATTGCGCATGCAGAATTGATCGAGCCAATCGAGCGGGCAGGCGCGGCTCTGGCCGCGAATCACGACATTTACTTTGAATTTCTGCGCGTACACTCCGCCATCATAGCATTGCGGCGAGCGCGATTTAGCGAGGCTATAGACTAACTACGAAATGCGCGGACGCTTGACGCTATGCGCAAGACCGACGCGCTCCAGTGTCCAAATGAAATACCACCCGATATCCGTCTGCCACCAGCGCAAGCCGAGGCGTGCGGAGCCAGCGTGCGAATGATGGTTGGCGTGCCAATTCTCTCCCCACGCTGTGATCTGGAACGGACCGAGCCACCACACGTTCATGCTGGAGTCCTCGATGCCCTCTTTGGCGTGGCCAAGATGCGTCAGGCTATTGACGAAGCACTGCATGTGCAGCGTGTAGACTAAGCGAATCGCGCCGATCCAAAAGAAACCCATCCAGCCGAAGCCAAGCAGCGGTCCGGAAAAAATCGAAAGAATGATCACGGGAGTTTCCAACCAGCCCCATACCTTGTACATGCCGCCGGTCAGCTCCGGAGCCCATCGCTTTTTGTCCGCAGGCTGCGTTTGATACAGCCAGCGCAAATGCGCCCACCAGAAGCCGCCTTGCTTGGGACTGGAAATATCCTGCGGCGTATCCGTCACGGAATGATGAAGCCGGTGGTAAGCAACCCAGCTCGCGGGATGACCGGAACCGTTGAAAACCGCCCAAAAAATGAGGAACTGCTCGACATACTTGTTGACCTTGAGCGTTTTGTGCGCCAGTAGCCGGTGATAGCAGACCGTAGTGCCCAGCCCGCCGAACGCAATGAATAGCAGCGCCAGCACGAGAACTTTCCAGCTCGGCAGAGGAAAGAGAATCAGTCCAACGACGGCCAGCACGTGAATGAGGACGAGATAAGAGAACACGCCTTCCTTGCCGTGCACTGGTTTCCAGAACGGACGTTCCCACGGCCGTGCTTCTTGTGTAGCGAGAAGTTCCATGATTTCTCCGGCGATCTGCCTAATTGAATGCGTGAGTGCCTGGTGTGTCGATCCTGCTAGGCAGCCTAACAATACCATTTTTCCGAGCCGGGCGAGGTAAATCTGTTCAATACTAGACACCAAAGAGGAAATGGTTGTGCCTGCGCATCACTCGTTGCGCGGCGTTCGCGCGCACTGACACCACCTCAAACTTCAAACTTGAACCGAGGAAAGCGTTCCACGCATGCGCGTGGATCACCAGAGAATCAAATGAGGCCTATGTTTTGAGCTATTCGCTGAAAGTGAGGAAAACTCGGTTCGCGCCATGCGTCGAGGCCTTCAAATCTATTGCGAAGCGAGCAGAAAATCTGAATCTAGCGCTGCAGATCTCGCAGCGCATCATTCAATTCGACGAGGTCTGAGTCGAGTCTATAAAACCCCGCGCGCCAGTCCCCCACCGTCTCTTCCGCCGCGAATTTCAGAACGGCAAAATCGCCCGCCCCAACCTCGCCGTCGGACAGACTAGGAAAGCACTCGCCAAAAAACTTGACGCGGTGCTTGCTGACCACCCGTTCGCATTCATTTACGGAGAGCACCGCTCGCAACATCCCCTGGTTTTTCGCGTGTGGTTGGCAAAAGTAGAGGTTTGGCATACCTGCGCATCATCGGCACAGCCGCGGTAAACCTGAATAGTACGTCGGTCCCTTTCTTCGGGCAAAAGTTACCTAGCCGCCAACCCCTCAGGGTGCCCCCCACGACTTTCTCCCCGACTTTCGCCCCATTTTGGCCATTATTTTGGCCCTTAACATGCCCAAGTAGCGATAGAATTGCGAAACTGCCAACCGGGGTGCATCCATGCATGACGAGCGTCGCCGAACTCCCAGGTTTCCCTTTAATGCGACGGTCCAAGTCATTGAAAAGGGCGCGTCCGCAGGCATTTCCGCACGCGTGACCGAGCTAAGTCTTTACGGTTGCTACGTGGAAATGCCCGATCCGCGGCCCATGGGGTCGCAACTCCTACTCAAAGTCTACACAGAGGGAAAATACTTCGAGTCCCAGGGCGCTGTGCTCTATTCTCAGCCAAGCCAGGGCATGGGAGTCGGCTTCCAGAATGTAAACCCGCACTATTTATCTGTCTTGAAGATGTGGCTGATCGAGGCCGCTCACGCAAAATTTGGAAAGAAGGACTGAAAAACGAAGCAGTCCAGCCTACTCGAGCGCCATTCCTTGGAGATTATTTGCGCTGCGCCCAAGCCAAACCGTCCGGCCCGTTCCCCGTCGCGATCTTCCCAGTCACTTCGAGCGTCTTCAAGTCAATCACCGCGACGGCGTTGTCTCTGCTGAGCGCCACGTAGGCTTTCGCGCCGTCGGGCTGAACCAGAGTGCCCTCGGGTCCTTGGCCGACTTTCAATCGCTTGCGCTCTTTCCTCGAGGCCACGTCCACGATCACCAATTCGCCGCCGCCATCATCTGAAATCAGCACGAGCTTCCCATCGGGCGTGAATTTGAGCCGATTCGTATGTTTAGTTTTCAAGTCGAGTGTAGCCGTGACCTTCTTCGAAGCCACATCGATGACCGAAACGGTGCCATCCCCGGAATTCGCCGCCCACACCTCTCTCCCGTCTGGCGAAAGATCAAATCCCTCCGGCCCTTTGCCGACGGGAACAGGCGTTACGTTCCAGCCATTTCGCCCGCCGACCGGCTCAATCACGCAAATCGTGTCCGATCCAATGTTCGAAGTGAAAATCGTCTTCAGGTCCTTCGAAAGGACGACCATGTGCGTGACGTTTTGCCCCGTGCCGAGCACCCAATCCACCTGATTGCTCGCGGGATCGTACCGCCCGATCACCTTGTTCGCCTCCGCGGTGAAATACACTTTGCCATCGCCAAACGCGAGCCCATGCGGCGCACGCAAAGCCCCGAGATCGACCGGCGTCAGAGCCTTCTGGCTCGACAAGTCAACCACAGATAGCGTCTTCAGCGTGCCGCGTTGATCGGCATAGTTGGAAATGAAAGCCAACTTGCCATCGTCCGACGCAACCACTTCATGAGGTGCCCCGCCAGACGGCACCCGGCCCACAATTTTCAAGCTGCCCGGATCGACGATCGCCAACTTCTCGTCGCTTTTTTCAAGCACGAGTAATGCCGGCGAAGGCGTCTGCGCGCCGGCGCAAATTGCCCCCGTTAAGGCTGCCAAGATAAGTGCGAAGCACCCTGCTATCCGCACAAAGGAATTTCCAACCCTAAAAGTTGTCGCCATTGCGCCACCTCCCGCTCAATGTGACCGAACGCACAGCGGAGGATATCACTTCTACATTTCGGAGAGGACAACCGATGCGGCAGACAGAAGCATGCCTCCACTTTGCGGGTAGGGTGCAGGGCAACAGAGCTGCGGTGCTACACTCTTCCGGCGAGGGTTGGACATGGCGGATGCTGAGCAGTCGCGAACCGTTCGCTTCGGTCTGTTCGAAGTGGACCTGCGCGCGGGCGAGCTGCGCAAGGATGGCGTCAAGATCAAACTGCAAGCGCAGCCTTTCCAGGTCCTGGTTACCCTTCTTCAACACTCGGGGGAAGTCGTCACACGGGAAGAATTGCGCCGGGAGCTGTGGCCCACCGATACATTTGTGGATTTCGAGCACGGCCTGAACGCGGCTGTCAAACGGCTACGCGATGCGCTTGGCGAATCCGCGGAAAATCCGATATTTATTGAAACTCTGGCGCGACGTGGCTATCGCTTTATTGCGCCGGTTGACCTGCGTGATGTGCGAGCTGTTGCACCACCTCGCACCCTCGTGTCACTCGCAGCGGAAGCGATGCGCCGGCCTTACCTGCTCGGTCTAGCGGGCGTCGCTGTTGCAATTCTAGCGTTGGCCGCCGTGTTGAATTGGGGTGGTAACTATCGATGGAGGACCCGCGCGGGCGGAAAGGTCATCGAATCCTTAGTGGTTTTGCCACTGGAGAATCTTTCCCGAGACCCGGAACAAGAATACTTTTCGGACGGAATGACCGACGCACTTACCACTCAGCTCTCCAAGACTGGCGCATTGCGAGTCGTATCCCGCACCTCCGCCATGCGCTATAAGGCAACAAATAAGAGTTTGCCGGAGATTGCCCAAGAACTGAACGTCGACGGTGTGATCGAGGGGTCCGTGATGCGCTCAGGCAGCCGCGTGCGCATCGTGGTCCAGCTCATCCGAGCAAGAACGGACCAGCACCTCTGGGCCGAGACCTATGAGCGCGATCTGGGAGACGTCCTCAGGTTGCAGAGCGAGGTGGCACAGGCGGTCGCGCAACAGGTTCGCATGCAGTTGACTCCCGAACAACAGACTCGACTACGATCCGCGCCAGCCGTGAATCCGGAGGCTTACGAAGCCTATCTAAGAGGAAATTTTTACAGGTATGCCACGGGCACGCCAGCTGCTCTTAAACAGTCCCAAGCCTACTATGAGGATGCCATTCGAAAAGATCCTAAGTTTGCACCCGCATACGCGGGGCTCGCGGATTGCTATCTGGACCTGGGCGCCTTTCGACTGGTGCCCCCGCAGGAGGCCTATCGGCATGGCAGCGAGGCCATCCACAAAGCTCTGGAGCTTGACGAGGCGCTCGCCGAGGCCCATGAATCGCTTGGATATCTCGATTGGCAATATGCCTGGGACTGGCAGACAGCCGAGAAGGAGCTCCGCTATGCAGTCGACCTAAATCCCAGCTACGTCGCGGGTCATCAGTCGCTTGTTTGGTACTTAGCATGGAGTGGCCGGCCCGCTGAGGCGCTGGCTGAATTAGAAAAGATCCGGAGGCTCGATCCCGCCTACCCCTTCGAATTGATCGATGAGTCGGGCGTTTATTATCACCAGCGGGACTACAAATCGCTGGTCGAGTCTGGTCAGAAATCCGTTGCCGCGAATCCTGGCAACGGGGGTAGTCATTACTGGCTTGCCGTCGGTTACGAGGGCTCAGGGCGGCCAGCGCAAGCGGTTCCAGAATATCAGCGAGCCGTCGAGTTATTGGAGCACAACTCAGATGCAGTTGCTGGGCTTGCGCACGCATACGCAACGATGGGTAAGAGGGCCGAAGCCGAGAAGATACTTGGCGAATTGCAGCGGCAATCGAAAGTCAGCTACGTCTCGCCTTACATGATCGCAGTCATATATTCGGGGTTGGGTCAAAAGGACAAGGCATTCGAGTTCCTTGAGAAGGCGTACGAGGAGAGATCCCCGGACGTTGTTTACTTCGTCAGAGCCGATCTGCGGCTGGACCCGCTTCGCTCGGACCCGCGGTTTCGCGACCTCATGCATCGCGTCGGACTGCCGCAATAGCAGGCTAGTCAGCACTGTTTCTGGATTCTCCTGGGCTACGGCATATCGGAAGCAATCGGAATCCATGTTAATCGCCTATCCTTCCGTTAATCGTCTGTTTAGGAGGGAGCTGATATTTTCCGCAGCGCATCCGAACGGTCGTTTGAGGAAGCCGCTCACACAGTGTGACGTGCGCCGCGCCCAAGGTTAAACGTAGATATGGCGATTGGAACTTTGTACGTCGAGGAACTCAGAGCCACCATGCGCGGCCGTTTCGCGTTGATCGGTGCCGGTGTCATACTCTTTGCCGTCGGCTGCGTGGCCACGGTGGGCACCCAGGACACCTGGCTCGACGGGTACGGCATCATCGCGTATTTCCTCGTACCGCTGGCCTTCGTCCCACTCTCGGCTGCCTTCCTCGCCAGCCCGCGCGCGAATCGGTTCGTGGAAAGCGTCTTCACCGCACCGGTCGAACGCCGCGACTGGTTGATGGCCAAAATCCTGGTGCTGCTCACAATGGCCGCCGCGTATTACGTCGCCCTCGTCCCCATGGTGCTGGTCTATATGCATCACGTCGGCATGCCGCTTCTCTTGCAGAAATTACTGATCTGGGCTCCCTGCCTGCTCCTAATGAGCATCGCATTGGGCACGCTGATCGGCGTGCTGTTTATCGGCGAGAGCATCGCCGCTCCAGCCGCGACGGGCATGGGCGTCCTCCTTGCGTACGCCGGGTTCGTACCACTACAGGAACTTTTGGTGGCGCAGGGTAACGGTGCGACACGCACGGGCCACCTCACTCTCGCGAGCCCCGCCGTACTGCTCAAGAACGCCTTCGGCTTCACGTTGGCCGTGGGAAGCATTCCGGCCACCACGACGCGGACATGGATCAGCCTTGTGGCCGTGGTCGTCGTCGCGTTCGCGCTCGCCGTGTGGGCATTTCTACGGACGCAAGGCGTCGAGACGTGGGAAGCCAGCCGCAGTCAACGCTGGATCATCGCGCTCGGGATCGTCGGCATCATCGTGCTCCCCGTGGCGATGGCGGACACCAACTATGACAAGCCGGCGCCCCACGCAACAAACGCGCCGTCGATCCAGAGGCTTTTCTCACGCGCAGGCAGCAGCCTCGCTCTGACATGGCCCGGTGGTCAGTTGCCAGCGCGGTGCTGCAGCACGATCCTCAATCGAGATGAGTGGCCGCCGTTCGGCACTGACGAGCCCACGCGGCGCGATCTGCTGGTCTTGCTGCCAGTGGAAACCACGCAACGCATTTCGGACGTGCACCTCCAACTTCTCGGGGAAAACGGACTGGAAGCGACCGCTTCTCCCGACGCGCTGGCCCCTGCGCCGCAAGCTCTTGAGACCCACGCCTACGCGAATGACTTGGGCCCGCCGGCGGCGGACGGGCACCACGTCGTAAACGGCTGGGTGACTCGCATCCCTGTGACGCTGATTCCGACCAATCCCTGGGATATCGGCGGTGTCCGCTACCCGCTGAAGGTGACGGGCACGTATCAAGTCGCGGGCGAAAGCCAGGCGCGGACGTTCAGCGCGCGGGCGGCCGTCGATGCGCAAGTGTCCAAGGCCATTTACGAAATGGGTGCTGCTTCGCTGATTCTTCCGCTCGTGTGTTTTGGCGCGGCGTTCAAACGGTGGAGGCAGACGCGGTGAGCGAGGCGAAGGCAACTGAGGCGACAGACTACGCCATCGAGATGGATGGCCTTACGCGCCGTTTTGGTGACTTCGTGGCCGTCGACCACGTCACGTTAAAAATCCCGAAGGGGCAGCTCTACGGATTCCTGGGCCTGAACGGCGCAGGAAAGACCACAACTATCCGTATGCTCACTACGCTGCTCCCGCCGAGCGAGGGCACCGCCAAGCTTTGGGGACACGACGTCGTCAAGGAACCTCTTGCAGTGAGAAAGCTCGTTGGGCTGGTGAGCGACGAAACAAGCGAGAGCCAATCGACCTGGACCGCGCGCGAGTACCTTTCCTACTTCGCTCGTATCCGCCACATGCCAAATCCCGATGACGAAGTCGAGCGCATCCTGGACGACGTTGGCCTGGACGCCAAGTTTCGCGGCAAGCTGATCCGAACCTACAGCACTGGCATGAAACGACGCGTCGAGATCGCACGCGCGCTCATGGGCCGTCCAAAAGTTCTCTTCCTCGACGAACCCACGCGTGGGCTGGACTTGCCGGCCAAACGCGACATGTGGAGCCTATTGCGCCGGCTCGCGGCCACGGAGAGCGTCACCACATTTCTCAGCAGCCACGACGCGCAAGAAATCCGCAGCCTGTGCAGTGAGATCAGTGTGATCACGAGAGGCCGGCTTGTACACACCGGTGCAACGCGCGAGATGGGCGGCGACATCGATGCCTTCGAGGAACGGCTGATCGGTATGCTGACGCAGTCCGAACGCATCGAGCCCCTTGGATCGCACTTTCGAGCGGAATGAAGAGTGGCTCGCGAATTATTCAAGAGTTAGCGTAGAATCTTGCAGCGAAGCCTTAGTCTAATCAGGCCGTCGAGCTCGCCTCGGTCCAATGTTTAGAAACTTCCTACCCGGCGCTATTTTACTCGTGATGATAGTAGCTTCCTTACTGGGCCTCTTCCTCGGGTGGAGTTCTGTGGGGAAGATCGTAAGATCCGTGTCGCTCCCGTCGTGGCGAAAGGTGATGGCTTACATTGGTCTTTTCGCTGTCACGGCGCAGGCGTTCATATTCATCGCCCTGTGGACGCCCCTAGTTAGGTACGATCAAATACTGTCTCATGCTGTTAGCGTGGAACTTGTCCTGTTCCTCATCGCAGTTCCATGCATCTTTTGGGGACGACTGCAACGACGGTGGTGGCTAATCGCGTCGGCGGTTTTTCTGCCCGTCGTGAGTTGGTTTTCAGTCCTGGCTGAAATTGCCTATTGATTCCACCGGTCAGAATCCGTCACGGGCGAAGTCTCGGTTCGGCAGCGGCCTGTTGAGCCGGCAGCCGTAATCGGAGAAGTGGAATTCGCGATCGAAAACTGCTGGAAAGACGCCCGATCTTTCGACCGATAGGGGATTTCTCTTAGGTCCTGCGGTAGAATTTGGCCATTCACGCTGGCGGGAGGTCTCTCGGTGCCTGGAAAAGACAAAATTACTTATGCGCTCAGTGGATTGTTCCTGACTCTGGCGGTTCTTATTTGCGGCTCGTTAGCTTTCTCGCAGGCGACCGCACCGCCGGCTCCCGCTCAGAACCAGATACCAGCCGACCAGGTTGCCACCTGGGAACACCTGACCCCTTACCAGAAATCGCAGTTGGAACGTACCTACAATGACTGGCCGTTCCTCGCAAGATTCCGCGACGCCAATAAGCTGGTGCCGCCACCATCGCCGGGCGAAACGCGAGTCGTGTTCATGGGAGATTCCATTACGGAAGGCTGGGGGATGAAAGCAACGGCAACCTCTCCCGGACGCGGCGAGTTTTTTCCGGGAAAGCCGTATATCAATCGCGGCATCTCCGGGCAAACCACCCCGCAAATGCTGGTCCGTTTTCGCCAGGACGTTGTCCTCTTGAAACCTAAGGTTGTGGTCTTGCTGGCCGGAACAAATGACCTCGCCGAAAATACCGGGAAGGAATCGATCGAGGAGATTGGCAACAACATCGCCTCCATGAGCGAACTCGCCCGGGCAAGTGGGATTCGTGTTGTCTTGTGCTCCGTATTGCCAGCGAGCGATTTTCATTGGCACAAAGGGCTGGAGCCCGCCCCCAGGATTAGAGAGCTAAACGCGTGGATCAAGGAATACGCCGCGAAAAACGGCTTCGTCTATGTGGACTACTACTCAGGTATGGCCAATAGTGACGGCGGCCTCAAAGCGGAGTTGAGCCCGGACGGCGTCCACCCCAATAAGGCCGGATACGACCTCATGGCGCCCCTTGCAGAGGCCGGGATTGCGGAAGCCCTAAGAAAGCCGCTTCCGTGACGCGCCTGTTCCTCAACGAGATTCCCGGGCGGCCGCTCCTCTTATAACGCGCGGCTCCGGAGGCGGTCATGAAATTCGCAAAAATTGTCTTTTGGGTCGCGGGCATCTGGGGCTTCCTGATCATTACGCCCCTCTACTTTATGTTCGACGTCATCCCCCAGAAAGATCCGCCGGCCATCACGCATCCCGGCTTTTTTTATGGCTTCGTGGGTTGCGCCCTGGCGTGGCAGGTCGCGTTTTGCATCATCGCTACCGATCCCGTGCGCTACAGGCCCTTGATGCTTCCCTCTATTCTCGAAAAGGCAACCTACGCCGCAGCCATCATTGTTCTGGTTGCGCAAGGACGCACGCGCCCGTCGGAACTTGTCTTCGCTGGAACCGACTCCCTGCTCGGAGTTCTCTTTGTGATTTCCTATTTCAAGACCTGGCGGAGCGGACTGGCGTAACATCCAGTTCGCAAGAACCCGCGTACATAGAGGTGGGAGGCAAGCAAGGTTGATCCCCCCGGGACGTGGAGGACAGGCTAGCTAACCCGGCTTCCAGACTGTTCTCGTTTTTTTCGCTTGACGCCAGCCCGCAATGGGAGGATACCAGTTGTGCCACAGCCCCGGATTGAGGGACGGGGTGTCAATGCGGGGGTACGCTTGCGCGGCCCCCACCATCCCGCAATCTTTGGAGCAAAATCAAAAAGTGCTCGGATCATCCTGGCAGGGAATAAATTCGGGCGGTCACAGGTCTGCTGGGATTATGGCGGAACTTTCTTCGGAAGTAGCCCTGAAAAATGGCGCGAACACTTTTTGATTTGGCGGCGCTATCACCTTCCGTAAATGGATGAATCGTTTGCAGCAGCCTACCGTCTAACTGGGGCGGAAATCGTTCGCAGGGTGACGCCGAACAGATTCGTTGGGGAGCACGGAGAAGACGCGGGGAGGCCTCACGATCGTAGAACGTCTCCCGGCTCAATTTTTTGATCTTCACGGCGGGCGATCCGCCGGAAGGGCAGCAGTAGATTCAAAATAAATGGAGGCGGAGAATCACATGACAAAGTCGAATAAGTTCCTCATCACTGGCGCGGCGATCGCGGGCTTGCTCGCGGGAACCAGCGTCAGTGTTCAGGCTTCCAGTCTGCTCACCGGGGGAAAGGCTTCGGCCACAGCCCAGGATACAGACAAGAAGGCTGACACCAAGGTGAAAGAAAAGCACGCCTGTAAGGGCCAGAACTCTTGCAAGGGCAAGGGCGGCTGCGGAACTACCAAGGGCAAGAACGACTGCAAGGGCAAGGGCGAATGCAGGACCGACGGCAAACCGATGGACGAGAAGAAGCCGTCCTAAGGGCAGCTTCCTGCTGACGCATTTCTGCTGTAGGGGGGCTGGTGACATTCTCCGGCCCCCTCTTTATTTCCCATCTCCGGAGAAATTAATGCCAGCGAATCGGTTTAACGGGTTCACGGACTACGGAATTGGCATCGGCCTGCGTGCTCCGCATTACCATCACATTCTGGAAAAAAAGCCGGTCGTCGGCTGGTTCGAAATTATTTCGGAAAACTTCATGATCGACGGCGGGCGGCCGCTGCACGTACTCGATCAGATTCTCGAACAATACAAAGTGGTTCAGCACGGGGTTTCCATGTACTTCGGTTCGGCGGAAAAGCTGAACCGCGAGCACCTCCGTCGCTTGAAGGACCTCGTCAAGCGCACGAAAACGCCGTGGCTCTCCGATCATCTTTGCTGGGGCAGTGTGGATGGGCGCTACACGCACGATTTACTCCCCATGCCGTACACGTTCGAGGCCGCGCGGATTACCGCGCAAAAAGTGCGCGAAGTGCGGGATTTTCTGGAAGTCCCCATCGTCGTCGAAAACGTGAGCAGTTACGCGGAATACCACGACTCCGAAATGGCGGAGTGGGAATTTCTAAACGAAGTGGTCGAGCGCGCGGACTGCGGCATTCTGCTCGACGTAAATAACATTTATGTTTCGTCGCAAAATCACAATTTCAATCCTCTCGACTATGTAAACAGCGTCCCCGCGCATCGCGTTGCGCAGATTCACATCGCCGGCCATTCGAAATACAGAAAATACATCCTCGACACGCACGATCATCCCGTTATCGATCCCGTCTGGAAACTCTACGAGCGCGCCATTCAGCGAGCAGGCCATACCGCGACGCTCCTCGAATGGGACGACAGCATCCCCTCCTTCCAGGAAGTGCACGACGAAGCCCTGAAAGCCAATAAATTCCTGCGCGCCACCGCGCTCGCGAGGGCCGTATGAAACTGATGGAGCTTCAGCGCACCATGGCCCGCGCCGTGATGCAGCCGCTCACCGGGTCCATGCGGATGCAGCGCCGCGCTCCAGGCGGCGGGCCGATGAAGAGTTACGCCGCCCGCTTCATCAAACCGAACGACCGGCTCACTTCGTTTGAGCGCCTCGAAATCTACAACAAGCAATACTGGTTCCGCATGTTATCCGGCTTGACCGAGGATTTTCCCGGCTTGCGCGCTGTTCTTGGCGAGCGCGGCTTCGACGCCATGGCCAAGGCGTATTTCATCGACAATCCTTCGCAATCGTTTACACTGCGCGATCTTGGCTCGCGCCTTGAACCGTGGCTGCGAAAAAATCCCAAATGGGCCGGCTCCAACCAAAATCTTGCGCTGGATATCGTGCGGCTCGAGTGGGCGGACATCGAAGCCTTTGACGGGAAGGCCGAACCTGCTCTGCAACCCGAGGACCTTTCGAGCGCGGCGGGCGCGCGCCTGAAGCTGATCCTTCAGCCGTATATAAGACTCCTGAGCTTTCGTTATCCTGTCGATGATCTCCTCCTCGAAGTCCGGAAGGAAGATGAAGACACGGATTTTGCCAGCAACACGTTCGCGGAGCATCGCAAACGCAAGCGCGTGCGCGCTGTCTCCAAGCTGAAACCGGCGCAGATTTTTCTGGCTGTGCACCGCATCGACTACACCGTTTATTTCCGCCGGCTCGAGCCGGAAGAATTCTCCATTCTCACCGCCCTGCGCCATGGCAAGACGCTCGGCGCTGCCGTGGCAGCGGCGTTTCGCAAGAGCAAAATCGCCCCGGAAGAGCGGCCTCTGAAAGTGCAAACCTGGTTTCAGACCTGGGCTACGTTTGGCTGGTTCTGCCGTCCGGAGAAAAAACGCGAAACTCGCTGAGCCTTATTGCTAATTCGAGCATTGAAACTTCTCATGAATAAAATACTGACGACTACCAAATCGTGGCACGACAAGCTTTGCCATTACGCGGATTACCTCCAGCATCCGTTCCTGCTTTTTGTGCGTCTGTACTGGGGCATCCAGCTGATGCAGAGCGGCTGGGGCAAGCTGCACAACCTCGATAAAGTGACGGAGTTTTTCACCAGCCTGGGCTTGCCCGCGCCGGGTTTCACGGCTACGGCCATTTCCTGCCTCGAATTTTTTGGCGGCTTTTTGCTCGCCGTCGGTCTGTTCTCGCGGCTGATTTCGTTTGTGCTCACCATCAACATGGTGATGGCCTACGTAACCGCGGACAAGGAAGCGCTCCATTCCATTTTTACTGATCCGGACAAATTCACCGCAGCCGCGCCCTACGTGTTTCTCATAGCTTCGCTGATCGTGTTCGTGTTCGGTCCGGGATTA
>CAWAIG010000003.1:0-2169113 GCA_963782135.1 uncultured Acidobacteriota bacterium | reverse complement strand
GCGTATGCGAAGTGGCTAGGGCGCCGAGGTTGCAGAGCGAAGAACAATTTCGTCGGGCAGCCTGCACAATGCCGGAGGAGCCAGAGAGAGCGGTCTTATCCCTGGGGCGAGGCGACGCCGGGGGCACGGCACGGCAATTTTGATTTTAAGCAGTGGGATCCTGCACCGGCGGGCGCGCATCCCGAAGGGGCAAGCGCGTTCGGGGTTCACGATTTAGTGGGCAATGGCTGGGAATGGACGCGGACGTACTTCGCGCCGTTCCCTGGATTTGTGGCGATGCCCTTTTACCCCGGCTATTCCGCGAATTTCTTCGATGGGAAACACTACGTGATGAAGGGAGGGTCGCCGCGAACGGCTGCGTGCATGTTGCGGCGATCCTTCCGAAACTGGTTCCAGCCGCACTATCCGTACGTCTACGCAACGTTCCGTTGCGTGGAAGACTAGCAATCGCAAGACAATCCTGGGCCCTTGGGAGCCAACATGCCAACGCAAACGCTTCCAAAGGGATGTGTCCGAATTCGCGGCTGACGTGCGCGAAAGCCTGACGAAGAGCGGACAACGAGAACTGCCGTCGAAATATTTGTATGACGAGGTGGGCTCGGCACTGTTTGAGGTGATCAGCGTTTTGCCGGAATACGGGCTGACACGAGCGGACGCGCGGCTGTTGAAGAAGCATGCGGGCGAAATCGTGGGCCGCTGCCATCGCCGTTGCATGTTGCTGAGCTTGGCAGCGGCAGCGGAAAAAAGACGCGCTGGATATTGGAAGCGCTTTCGAGGCGGCAGAAAACCTACTACTTCCCTATCGAAATTTCACCTTCGGCGCTGGCGGCTTGCGAGAAGGAATTGGGGCAGATCGATCTGGTAAGTATTGTCGGGCATGAACAGCCATATCTGGAAGGCTTGCGCACCGTGGCCGAAAGACGCGCCAAAGGCGACCATTTGCTGGTGCTCTTTCTCGGGAGCACCATCGGGAATTTCGATCGCGACGCAGGAGAAGTTTTCCTGCGGAGCGTGCGGCAGATATTGCGCGAAGGAGATGCGCTGCTGTTGGGAACAGATTTGGAGAAGAGCATAGAGGATCAATTCTTGCCTATGACGATCCGGCGGGAGTGACGGCGGCGTTCAATATGAATTTGCTGGCGAGGATCAACCGGGAGCTGGGCGGGGACTTCGACCTGGCGAGTTTCCGGCATGAGGCGCGATGGAACGCAAGGGAGCGGCGAATGGAGATGCACCTACGATCGACATGCCGACAGCGTGTGGAAATTCCGGCAGCGGGGCTGCGGGTTTCGCTGGATGAAGATGAGACCATTTGGACGGAGAGCTCACACAAGTATCAGATTAGGGAAGCGGCAGAGATGGCGGAGCGGACAGGATTTCGATGCGAAGGGCAGTGGGTGGATGAGGAGTGGCCGTTTGCGCAGAATTTGCTGATTGTGGAATGAAGAAGGAGCTTCTTGTGAACCCTCGAGTAGGGCTTATTTAACGTCTGGACTCGCATTTTGGCCGGGTACGACCTGGAGGACGAGAACCCAATCCGTTGCGCCAGCGGCATTTTTCCCTGGAGTGGTGAAGCTCCTGGCTCCTCGATTCTGAAGAGAATTCGGCGAAATCTCGGTGTACTTCCCAGAAGCTGGATCGAACCAGCGCGCGCGAGCAGAACCGTTCAGCAGTGCCAAATCAACCGTGAAAGTCACAGAATTCTTGGCTGCTGGCGGTATATAAGCAAGCAGCCCTTGGCGTCGGCCGTGGCCGCGACGGTAACGTAATCGGCGTCTTCGTAGTTTCCCCCTCCCTGCGTGACGAAGTTTTTTGTTCCCGCAAGGCCGGAAGGCACCAAGTCGAACCAGGGTAGGGCGTCGAGCAACTTACCCAGGCGCACCATATCGAAAGTACCTGCAGAATTCAGCGAGCTCTGCCATGAGGCGTGGCCGAAGTTAAAGCCGGACCACCATTTGCTGGTGGCAAATTCCCAAATGTCGCGATGGCCAAAAAATGCGCCCGCTGTGCAGCCTCCTAAGATGGCCCGGTAGGCGTATTTGCGAACAGAGGCGGGGGCTCCTTCGACCCAATTTTCGCTCTCGTAACCGGTTTCCTTCAGATAGGCAGGACGCGGTGGCGAATAAGTGAACGCTTTGCGCGCCTCGGCATAAGTCGCGCCAGACTTCCCCGCCTTGCCGTACGTATAGACGGCATTGAGGTCCATGGAGGATGAAAACGCGGGCTCGTCGGTGGAAATGCCGCCGGAATCCCAGTCGCCAGCCCACAATTGAGTGGCGCCGGCGGCCTTGATGCCCTCCATGAATTTGTGGAGGCGCGCTTCTCCTTCGCTTCCAGACGGTGGCGTGTAATCGCCGCCTATGACCCAGAGAATATTTTTGCGGTACTTGTAGCGGTTTCCGATGTACAAACCAAAGTTGTAGCAAACCTCCTGCGAATTCGAGGCGCCAATCAAAGCTGTCCACCAACCTTCGTCTCCTCCACTTGCGCCGAGATACATCGGGGCGAGGCTAATGAGCATTCCTTTGGACGCAGCCAGATCGATGATGGAATCCGCGAATGCGAAATAGCGTTCGTTGGGTTTGGAGAAATCGCCGGGCGACGTGAAAGGCGGATCACCGTTGCGGTTGGCGGGAGCGCGAAGGGCAAACTTGTGTTCGAGGAGATTGATATTGATCGTGTTGAATCCTTTGGCTTGCCGGTCAGAAAAATAGGCTTCCGCCTCGGGATAGGTGAGATTGGCAATCAGGGACTGGGCGGAGTCACCCTGAATGCGGAACGGTTTGTTGTTCTGATCCATGAGATAGCGGGCATTTTTGGAGATTTTGAGCGGATAGGCGTAGGCCGAGGCGGTGGTTATTTGTTCCGCGGAAGGGAAAGAGGGGATGGCGCTCGCACCGGCAGGATTGGACGAGCAACCAGTGAGCAGAGCAAAAGACGCACTGAGCAGGGCAAAGGAAAACCTTCTGGAAGTGTCGCGCAAGAGAGGCAGAGATCCCACTTTCTTTCCGGCTGCGGGAAAGATAGCACAAAACCTTTTGAGGACGGGACGTAGGGACGTTGTTGTTCGTGCAGCCGGGCGTGTGCGGGCGGGGCAAGCCCAGCCCCTGCAGGATCTACCCCAGAGAAGATTTGCGCGTTTTTCGGGCCAGAAGACTAAAAAGATTCGATGCGCCAGACCAGGCGAGTGAACCACGGGTCTTGCGGGGCCAGCGGCGGATGCCAGATGGCGAGGATTTGCGAGCCCTGATAGACGCGTTCGAAACCTTCCTCGGATTCGGAAACCGTTTCAATGGGAGCCACCCAAAATTCCTTTGCGCCCGGTGCGTGCAGAGTGATGCGGATGCGCTGCCAGCCGTCTTCCATGCGAAGCAACGGAGCGGGCAAGGCACCGCTGAAGCGAAGACTTTGCGGCCCCGTGGGCGTTTCAAAGAAACGATCGGGCTCCGCGGGAGCGAGAAGATTGATAACGGATTCGATGCCGACGGCTATGGGAGTTGCGAGGGCGTGCTTGAGCTTCAACCCGATTTCGCAGCCGACCTCGCAGCCGTGCGGAGCGGGGCCGAAAGAGAATCGCTTGGCGAACGAGAGCTTGGAGGCGGTGGCATTGCTCTTGGCAGCGATCTTCAGTTCGTCTTCGCGAATCAGTTGAGCGTCGTTGGCGGAGGAAGATTTCACCTGAAAAGCACCGCCAGCGAATCCAGGATCTTCTTGCAGCTCGAGCGTTTCATATTCCGCATGCGTGCGGGCGGGGTCGAAGAGCAAAGCGCGGAACGCGTGGCGAGGCCAGCGATCGTAGCGGAGAAAACGTTCGAGGCCAGGCTCCTTGACGAGAGTTTGTTCGTGAATGGAGGCGACCGCGCCTGGCACCGCGGTTTTTGCGGCTTCTCGGAGGCGGGCGTGGTAAGCCTCCGGCCTCCGCTGTATGGAATTGATGAGAGTCGCGGCGGCGGGGCGAAAATCAAACGCGGCGAGTGTGCCGCCATCGGTGGGCTTGAGCAGCGCTTGGTATTCGGACGCGGTGAAGAGGTGCTCGTGTGCGCCGTCCGCGTCGTAGTCCAGCAATTCGACGCGGGGTATGAGCGTGGCGGCGGACTGGCGGTCGGCGATGGCTTCGGCGCGAATTAAATTGCGCCAAAGCTCCGTACGGAGATGCGGAGCGTACAGGCCGCCGAAGATGCCGTGCCAATAGGCGTCATTGCATTGGGCGCGAAGGAGCAAATCGCGCGCCTGGGCGAGCTCCTCGGAAGCCTTGGAAGGAGTGTGGCGGGCGGGGACCGCGGCGATGCGCGCAGAGACGCGGAGCATTTTCTTGTGGAGCAAGTTGGATTCGGCGTACTTGCGGAAGAAACCGCGCCAGGAGCCGCCACGGAGGAACGAGAGCACCTCGGGGCGCGCCGTGAACTCCTTTTGGACGGCGTGGTAGCGCTGACGGACACGCGTGGGCAGAACCCACTCCATCATTTCCGTGTAGGAGGCGGTGGGAAGGTCGGCGCGGCCCAAAGGCGAATGATCGGCGAGGTATTCGCCGGGAGTCGAAACGCGCAGCCAGGAGGAGTTCTTCTCGAGCGCAGCGAAGAAATCTTCGAGCCAGCCATCTTTGTAGCAATGGGCGTTGGTGCCCGGCCAGACGCCGAATTTCTCCATATCATCGCCCATCGACGCCACGCCGCCAGGATGCAGAGCCGCGGCGTCTCGGAGATAGGCAATAACCTCTTCGACTTTGCCGAAGGGGATGAAATAACGGAGAGCTTTTTGGCCAGGGAAGAGCCAGACGGTTTGGCCGCGGTCTTCGGCGATGTAGGCGCCAAAGAGTTCCTCGGGCTCGAAGCCGGCGGAGAGGAAATGAATGTCGTCGACAAGGGTATAGCTAACGCTGGCAGCGGCTAACGCGGAGGGAAGTTGCGGTTCCCAAACGCGCTCGGCGATCCAGGCGCCGGTGGGCCGATGACCAAAATGTTGATCGAGGTAAGAAGCGAGGCGCGTGATCTGTTCGCGCTGGTCCTCCGGGGGGATGGAAACGAGGATGGGTTCGTAAAAGCCGCCGCCGATCAGCTCGACTTGTCCGGCGCTGACGAGAGCTTTCAGGCGGGCAAAATACTCGGGACGATGCTCTTCAATCCACGTGAGCAACGGGCCGGAATAATGCAGACCCATGTGTACGCCGGGATGTTTTTCCAGCAGCTCGATGAATGGCAGATAAGAGTCTTTGTAGGCCTTTTCGAGCACGTGGCCGAAATTGCCACACGGCTGGTGGGCGTGAATCAACAGGACGAGATGAAAGCGTTCGGGCATGGGGACAATTCTGCTCTCAAACATCATACCGTGTGGCGCAACAATTCAAATTCAAGAGATGATAAAAATGCGCGAAAGGCGCACTTTGCTTGGATGCATGGGGCTGCGAGACGTTGGGCCAGCCCTGGCAGAAGGGCGGACGGCGGAGATTGACACACCTGCCGACGTGTGAAAGGCTAACCAAGGAAAAGAGCATACGATGCGAGTTACAGCAAAAGGCGAATACGCGACGCAGGCCGTGCTGCACCTGAGTTTGCAGTATCCCGAGGTCGTGACCATCCACGAAATTGCGCAGAGACACCACATTCCGCTGAAATACTTGGAGCAAATCCTGCTGGAATTGAAGCGCGGGGGGATTCTGGAGAGCCGGCGCGGCGTGCGCGGGGGCTATACGCTAGCGCGGGCGCCCGAGGAGATTTCCGTGGGGGCGGTGTTGCGAGTAGTGGATGGCGCCTTCGCGGAATCCAGCTGCGTACACAACGAAGCGATGGGCGGAGTATGCGTGGAGGGAGAAAGCTGCGGGCTAAAACAGATATGGAAAGATGTGCAGGGTGCGGTAGAGAAAATTTTGTTTGCGACTACCTTCGAAGAAGTGCGCAAGCGGACGCTGAGCGGCGGGGCACGGCGTACGGAAACGGCGCGGTTAGAAGGCTGAATAAAACAGGACGGCACGCCGAGGGGTGCCGCTGTAAGCGTTGAAATCCAGAGTTTGGGACTGCCCTGGTGTTACTTCGCGGCGTAGTACTCCGCGTTGACCGGCGTGTAGCTGTTCCACTTCTCGGGCAGGTCTTCCAAAGCGAAGATGGCGGTTACCGGGCAGACCGGGACGCAGGCGCCGCAGTCGATGCATTCCGTCGGGTTGATATAGAGCTGGTTGACCTTTTCATGCTCCGGCTCATCTTTACGAGGGTGGATGCAATCGACGGGACAGACGTCCACGCAGGCGGTGTCTTTTGTTCCGATGCAGGGCTCAGCAATTACGTAAGCCATTCAAATCTCCTTTGCTCGGACGGCGGACCGAGAGGGCTTCCGGGAACTGGAAGCGCTCGGCGGAATTTTCTTATACCACGCCCCTGTCGGGGTCAACAAGCGATGCAGTAGATTGTACTTGGCGGGGACGGGATTCTCAACTTTCGCACATGCGGCTAGAATGGTTCGGGAAGGTAAAGACATGAATATTCAGAAAGCTATCGCTGCAATCGCGTTGTTTGCCGCTGGCACGGCTCTCGCGGGCCTTGCGGCACCGCAAATCAAAGCTCCACACGATCCTGAGATGATCGACGCGCAAGGGTTCCAAAAGGTCCTGGAACAAAACCGTGGGAAAGCGCTGTTGGTGAATTTCTGGGCGACATACTGCGAGCCTTGCCGCGACGAATACCCTATGTTGAACGAATTGGCGAAACAGTATGCGCCGAAAGGACTACAGGTCGTTGGAGTAAGTATGGATGACGACGGCGATTTGATCCTAATGCGAAGGTTTCTGGCAAGGTACAAACCGATCTTCCCAAACTACCGCAAGACCGCGGGGGCAGAGGAGGCGTTCAGACAATCCGTGCTTCCGGGATGGACCGGGACGATGCCCATAACGATTTTCTATACCAAGGATGGGCGGCAGGCCGGCCATTTTATTGGCGAGAAGAGCCGGGAGCAGTACGAAGAAGCGATTCGAGGGCTGCTGGCCGGCGGCGGGAGCACGGGGTCGCAAGGAAAGTAGCGCTGGTCTTAAAGCTAAACTCTAAAAACTCGACGAAGGATTGGGAGACCGGCCGATGCTCGATACGAAGGGCAATCGAATCACGTATTTTGGACATAGCACGTTTTCGTTGACGACGCCGTCGGGGCACGTGGCGCTCATCGATCCGTGGGTGATGACGAATCCTGTATGCCCCGCCGCGCTGAAAAACGTGCCGCGCCTGGATGTAATTTTCTTGACGCACGCGCACACGGACCATTTGGGCGATCTGCTGGCGCTTGCAAAGCAACACAAACCGAAAATTGCGGCAATCTTCGAGACTTGTTTGTGGATCGAGAGCAAGGGATTTGAAGAGGAAACCTGTCCGATGGGAAAAGGCGGCTCGCAGAAGATCGGAGAATTCGAAGTGACGATGACGCACGCGTTTCACTCGAATTCCATCGATGAAAATGGTGCGCGGCACTATGGCGGCGAGCCGGCGGGCTTTGTGATCCGAATGCCGGGAGGGTTCACGATTTATCATGCGGGAGACACGGCGTTGTTCGGAGACATGAAGCTGATCGGAGAGCTGTACAAGCCCGAACTGGCGATGATTCCGATTGGGGACCGCTTCACGATGGGGCCGCGCGAGGCGGCGTACGCCATCCGGCTGCTGGCAGTGAAGCACGTTATTCCCATGCATTATGCGACGTTTCCATTTTTGACCGGCACTGTGGAAGGATTGCGGCACGAGACACGGGATATTCCTGGGCTCCAGATTCATGCGCTCAAACCTGGAGAGAGCCTATGATTCGCGCGGCGAACTTGCGAAGCACCTTCATACAAGACGACGTCGAGCAGTATCTCTACGAGTTGCTGCCGGAGCGAGACGCCGTTGTCGGCGAAATGGAGCGGTATGCCGAAGAACACCGCGTGCCGATTATTGGCCCGGCGGTGGCGCGCTTGCTCACGCTGTTTGCGCAAGTTTCGGGAGCGAAACGCATTTTCGAGATGGGCTCAGCGATCGGGTATTCGACGATCTGGCTGGCGCGAGCCGCTGGACCTAAAGGAAGGGTGTACTACACGGACGGAGACCCGGCAAATGCGCAGCGCGCGCGGGAGTATTTTCGTCGGGCGGGCGTGGCGAAACGCATCCAAGTGCAGGTGGGCGACGCGCTCGAATTGCTCAAGAAAACTCCTGGAAAATTCGACCTGATCTTCAACGATGTGAACAAGGATCAATACGCGGACGCGCTGCGCGTAGCGTTGCCAAAGCTGCGGCGAGGAGGATTGTTTATCACGGACAATACGCTGTGGTCAGGCAAGGCAGCGCGGCCAGCGGCTCCGGATGATGCGGCGACGCTCGGCGTGCAAGAATTCAACCGTCTGGTTTATTCCTCGAAAGAGCTTTATCCGGTGCTCATCCCGCTGCGCGATGGCATGACGGTCTGCCGCAAGCAGTAAGACTGCGAGGAAGCTAGGAACGGAAGAGATTTCGCAGCAAGAAGCCGACGTTGGCGGGGCGCTCGGCAAGGCGGCGCATGAAATAGGGGAACCAGTCCTTGCCATAGGGAATGTAAATGCGCAGGCGATAGCCGTCTTTCACGAGCATACGCTGCAAGTCCGTCCTCACGCCGTAAAGCATCTGAAACTCGAAGTCATCCTTCGAAATCTGCCTGGTAGCAGCCCACCGGATCGTTTCCGCAATCATGCGCGGGTCGTGCGTGGCGATTCCGTGGTAAAAACCGCTGGGCAAGAGAATCTTCATCAATCGAATGAAGTTGAAGTCCGTGTCTCTTTTGTGCGGATAGGCAACATCCGCCGACTCTTTATAAGCCCCTTTGCAAAGACGGATGCGGCAGCCGTAGGTGAGTAACTCCTGGACGTCCGTCTCGCTTCGATAAAGGTAAGCCTGGATAACTGTTCCGATGGCGGGATTTCGCGCGCGCACGCGCTTTACGATGTCGAGAGTGCGTTGCGTGTACGCCGATCCTTCCATATCGACGCGGAGAAAATTCTCATAGCGCGCAGCCAGCTCCACAATCGACACAACCAAGCCCTGGCAGAAATCGACGTTGAGGTCCAGGCCGAGCTGCGTCAGTTTGCACGATACGTTGGCGTGGAGGCTTTCCTGGTGGATGCGCTCGAAAATTTCCAGATAGGCATCTCGAGCGCGCTGGGCATCGGAAGTATTGGCGCAGTTTTCGCCAAGGTAGTCCAGGCTGGCGACCATTCCGGCGTTGTTGCAGGCGCGGGCGGCTTCGATGGCTTCGTCCAGTGTTTCGCCGGCGACAAAGCGGCGAGCCATCCGGCGCGTGGTGCCGTTGGAGGTAACCCATTTCGCGAAGCGGGGACTTTCGGAGAGCTTGAGAAGCGTCGCGCGGAGCATGCCGTATGATTATGCCCGTGTAATTCCTTTGCGACTAGTCCGTGTGCTCTTCCAGGAACTTTTCGGCGTCCAGGGCGGCCATGCAGCCGGAAGCTGCCGCGGTGACCGCCTGGCGGTAGCGATGGTCCTGAACGTCGCCTGCTACGAACACGCCAGGAATCGAAGTCAGGCTGCCGTGTTTGGCGATAAGGTACCCGTTGGAGTCCATCTCCAGCTTGCCTTTGAAGACTGTTGAGTTTGGATCATGCCCGATGGCAACAAAAATACCATCCACTGCTATTTCGCGCGTTGCGTTCGTCTGAATGTTGCGAAGACGGGCGCCATCGACGTGTCCGTTGGGTGAAAGAATTTGTTCGACGACAAAAGGAGTGACGAATTCGATTTTTTCGTTCGCCCGGGCTCGGTCAATCATGATTTTGGAGGCGCGAAATTCGTGGCGGCGGTGGACGAGGTAAACCTTGCTGGCGTAGCGCGTCAGGAAGTTGGCTTCCTCCATCGCGGAATCGCCGCCGCCAACGACGGCGATGGCCTTCTGGCGGAAAAAATAGCCGTCGCAGGTCGCGCAGGTGGAGACGCCATGACCGATCAGCTCACGCTCGCCCTGCAGACCCAGCAAACGCGCGGTGGCGCCGGCGGCAACGATCAAAGCCTTTGCTTCGTAGCTCTCTTTTCCGGCGGTGATTTTGAACGGACGGTGCGTTAGGTCGACTTCGTTCACGGCCCCCGCTTTGAACTCCGCGCCGAATCTCTGTGCCTGCTTGCGCATGTTCTCGATAAGCTCGGGCCCCATGATGCCGTCTGGGAACCCAGGATAATTCTCGACGTGCGTAGTGAGAGAGAGCTGCCCGCCTTGCTCGTGGCCGTCAATCACCAACGGCTTCAGATTGGCCCGGGCGGCGTAAATTGCAGCGGTGAGGCCGGCGCAGCCACTGCCGATTATCACGACGTTGTGCATTCCCATTATCTCCGTACCATTAGATTCGGCAGCACGCCCGTTCGATTCATCTCTCCGATGCAACTACCTGATAACTGTTGGAGGTCGGTATTGTAGCATCCCCTCCCTCACGGACCGGATTGCCAGGCGTCCAAATTGGAGAGGGCTTCGTTAGAGGTCGCGTTGACCGCTGCGCAGAGACGCAGCTATAGTCACCAACATCGGCGATAGAAATATCGCGGCAGCTAGAGGAGAGAATCGCATGGATCCGCGTTACCCAATTGGAAAGCTCGTAATGCCAGCCCTAGTGACCCCCGAAAGACGACAAGAGGCCATCGTGGAGATCGCCGCAACGCCGGCCAAATTGCGCGCGGCGGTGAAAGGCTTGAACGATTCACAGCTGGATACGCCGTATCGCGAGGGCGGATGGACCGTGCGCCAAGTCATTCACCACGTTCCGGACAGCCACATGAATGCGCTTGTGCGGTTGAAGCTTGCCCTCACCGAGGACAAACCGACGATCAAGCCCTATGACGAAGCCGCCTGGGCTGAGTTGGCTGATTCGAAAGCGGCGCCCATCGAAAGTTCGCAGACGCTGCTCGATTCCGTGCATGCGCGCTGGGACCGCTTGTGGCGGTCGCTGAAGGCGGAGCATTTTGCGCGCGTTCTCGTACACCCGGAGCATGGCGAACGGACCGTGGATTGGCTCCTGTTTCTCTATGAATGGCACGGAAAACACCACACGGCGCACATCACGGAATTGCGAAAGCAAAAAAGCTGGTGACGGATCGCGAGTGGCGCGGGCAGAGGCGGCTCGTGTAGGATAATTTAGTACACGAGGAGAGTGCATGAGCCGACCAACAGGAACGTACGCGATTTTCGAGACATCGCAGGGCAACATCGTGGTGAAGCTTCTCGAAAAGGAAGCGCCGAAAACCGTCGAGAATTTCATCGGACTTGCTGAGGGCACGAAGGAATTTACGGACGAAAACACCGGCAAAAAACTGAAGAAGAACTTTTACGACGGGCTAGGCTTTCATCGGGTGATTCCGCAGTTCATGATTCAAGGCGGTTGCCCGCAGGGAACAGGCCGCGGCGGGCCGGGATATAAGTTCGCAGACGAATTTCATCCATCGTTGAATCACTCGAAGGCCGGCAAGCTATCCATGGCCAACGCCGGGCCGGGCACGAACGGAAGCCAATTCTTCATCACGGTCGCCGCAACGCCGTGGTTGGATAACAAGCACACCATCTTTGGAGAGGTGGTCGAGGGGCAGGACGTGGCGAATAAGATTTCAAATTTGCCGCGCGATTCGAACGACCGGCCGAAGACGCCCGTGGTGATGCAGAAAGTGCGCATCGAGCGCGTCCCCTAAACTCGCCGTATGATGATGCTGACGCCCCAGCGCGCATTGCGGCTCATGATTGAAGTGATCTTTTTGCTCCTGGGCGTGCTTGTCGTCTGGCTGGCACTCACGGGACGCGTCCTCGTCGAGCGCCACAAACCGTCCTGGTTTATCCTCAGCGGTGCGCTAATCCTTTGGGGACTGCGGGCGCTCTATGGACCCAACAAGTGGTGGGCGCGCTGGGAGAACTGGACACGCGGGCTTTCGCTGACTCTTCTCGGCGTGGTGATGCTGGCCATTTCCCGCGTGCCCTTTTTGTGGATCGCTCCGCTGCTGGCCACCGCAGGCGTAGTGATGGGCTTGCGTGGAATCATCGGAGCGGCGCTGGTCTTCCGGCCGCGCTGACCTTCAACAGCCGCTTTCCCGACTTAATTTTCGTTTGGCTTCAGATATAATCCGCCCAACGAACGGCCCTCTCTGCTTCTGCAATCGCGCAGAGGCGCTCGTTTGGCCCACGCTACCACACGTAAAGGAGACGCACCATGCTGAAGGAATTTAAAGAATTTGCCATGCGCGGAAATGTGCTGGACATGGCCGTCGGTTTCATCATCGGCGCGGCATTCGGAAAAATCGTCACTTCGTTTGTCGACGACGTCATGATGCCTCCTCTCGGGCGGCTCGTTGGACCCGTCGATTTCTCGAACCGGTTCATCAGCATTTCCACAGCACACTATGACACGGTTGCAGCGGCCAAGGCGGCGGGAGTGGCAACTCTTAACTACGGAGTCTTTCTGAACAATGTCATCAACTTTCTGATCGTCGCGTTCGCCGTGTTTCTACTGGTGCGCATGGTGAATCGCTGGACCACCAAGCCCCCGGCTGCTCCCACAACGAAGGATTGTCCGCAGTGCGCGATGAGCATTCCGATCCAGGCGAAGCGTTGCGGCCACTGCACAACGCAACTCGCTTAAGACTAACCTCCCTTATGCCTCTGAAAATGCGCGCGGGCCGGCCCCACTTCACGAGGACGGTGGTTTTTTCGATTGATTTGCCGTGATGTGGGCGCGCAGCCGCTTCACGACTGCGTCTTCCTGGCCGTCTTCGATCTCTTTCTGGACTTCTTCCAGAGCAAAGTGCACGACATCGTGGTGATGCAGCTCCTGAGGCGCCAGGATGTCGCTAAAACGCAGCCACAAGCGGTGCAGAAGATTGACCTCGTTGGCGGTCAGGTTCGGAGCGTGGGGCCCCAGAACCTTGTAAATCTTGTCGCCGTTGGGCAGATGAATTTCGAGGTTGAACTGCGGCTTGATATCGCCGAGTTTTTCCCACGCGTCGCCGATCTGCCGGGCCTGCTCTTCGGTGTTGTCCTTCGCCGAGCGGCCAATAACAATCGTGCTGGACTGCAGCGAAGCGCCCGCACGCAAGATGCCTTCCCAAAGATCGTTTGAAGCCACCACCGCGAGCCGAATCGACTTCCCTCGCTTTTCGGCCATGGAAAGTGCCTGCGAAAAGAGATGCTGCTCGATGCTGCCGAACAGCTGATCGGCATCCAGTTCGTTTTCGCCGGAAGCGGAACGGCGCAACAACCGCACGTGTAGAACAACGACATCGCGCCGTCCGGGCTTGATGCGATCGAGGACGTTGCCCAGGTGGTAGAGATTGAAGTGGTTGCTCACGGGAACGAGTATGTTGCCGGGCCGCGCGCCGACGGCTTCTGGCGTCAACTCGGACTCCAGCTCCAGGTTGAACTGGTCCATCTCCATGTGAGCCCCGCCACGTCCATGAGCGCGGCGCTCGGAAATCGTGAATACGATAAAGAGCAGAACGGAGAAAGTGCCGCCCGCCATGGTGGCGACGGGCTTTGTGAAAAGATTGACGACCGCGATGAGAAAAAGCGTCAACGTGATCAAGCCGAGGCCGACGGGGATTTGAACGCCACGAATATAGAAATTGAACGGCACCTGGAATTCGCGCACTCCGGGCCTCGTGTATCGAAGAACGAGCACCGCGAGACCGTTCATCGTGAAACTCCAGATAACCCCGAACGCGTACAGGTTTGCGAGGAAGGTGACATCGCCACGGCTGATAAAAATGGTGATGATTTGCAGCGCGACGACGATATTTATGATGCGGTAGCTGGTGCCGAATCTCGGATGCGGCTGCCGAAACCACGAGCTGAGAACGCCGTCCTCGGAAACGCGGTTTAGCACGCCATTCGAGCCGACGATGGCAGTGTTGACCGCTCCCGCGAGGATGAGCGTACCCACAACGACCACGAATGCGTGAAAGATCAGCCGCGTTATGAGCGGGCCTTGCAAGCTCATCGCCAGGCCGCCGATGAGGTTCTCGAGGTAATTCTGCCGGACCGTGTCGGGAATGATCATCACCGCAAAGAAAGAAACGAGAGAGGTGAAGACCAAACTGTAGACGAAGATGACGAGTCCGGCTTTCTTCAGGTTCGGCAGCTTGGGGCTTTCGATCTCGCGATATACCTGCGCTAGAGACTCTTCTCCGCTCATCGCCAGGACCGAATGCCCAAGAGCAATGAAGATCGCAATGATTCCAATGTTAGGGAGAGAGGTGCCCGCAAGCCAGCCGAGCGCGCTGCCACTCAAACGCAGATTGCGCGGGTGCGGCCAGGCCGGGAGTGCGGAATGCCTCAAAACGGCCGTGTAGATGCACCAGGCGATCAAAAGCACGACCATCACAGTCACTAACTTCATGATGAGTAGCGCTTTTTCGCTCGATTCCGGAATGCCCTTGGTGTTTTCCCACCAGAAATAAACCGTGACAAGAATCGCAAAACTCGCGGCGATGAAGTTCACCTCGTTCGGCGTGAGCGGGCCGCCGAGGTGAAAGTATTGCAGCAACTCGCTGATCAGGCCGGCCAGATACTGCCCGGCCGCGACACCGCTGATGGGGCCCGTCAGGATGTAGTCGAACATCAGCGCGGAAACGCTGAATTTTGCAAGAGTCCCGCCGAGGGACTGCTTGACCGCACGGTACACGCCGCCGCGCACGAACATGCTGCAGCTCTCGACGTAAACGGCGCGCACCGCATAGGAAAACAACATAATGCCGAGGATGAACCACGGCGCGGTTTTGCCGATGTAGCCTTCCGCTTCGCCGCCCGCGTAGTAGGCGGAGGAGGCCAGATCGTTCAAAACGATGGCGGCAGCGCGCCAAAAAGAGATAAAGCTAAGCAGAGCCGTCGTGGCGACGATGACGCGCGGAATACCGTTGCCCCGGCTGCCTGCGGCAGCGGGGCTGCGTGGAGGGCTGCTCATGTACGGATGATCTCGATCTGCGGGTTAAAATGCTCGCATTTTTCCGCAGCGAAGTCTAGCCGAGCGGCCCATTTTTATAACGCTGAAACGATTTAGGGGGCCGGCGTGCGGAACGCCTTCGCGCACTCGGCGCAGGGGCAGATGTTGCGGAGATGGTCGTAACTGTAGATGCCGGTGGAGTGGCCATCCGTGAAGCTGATTTGCACGGCGTAATTGCCGACGACGGTTGCGGCTTGCGCGCGGGGCTTGGGTTTGAACATCGGCAGCGGCGCAAATGAGTTGGCAGCGGGTGCGGCGGCGGCGAAGGCATCTTTTTTGCCGCGCTCATCGTTGCACGTGGCGCAGGGACATTCTTCGCGTAAATAGGCAAAGTCGTAGTGGCTCGCATGGCCGTCGGCCCAGGTGATGTCGACTCCCGCGCCGGTCTTGACGTGCACTTTGACGGCGGTCGCCTTCTTTCGCGGATCGAGTGGAATGGGCATGCGAGAGGACAGGGTCAGCTTTTCGGTTTTCCGTTGCAGCAATCGCCAGGGGGGATGGGATTGCCGTGCGGGCAAGTCTTCGGATGGCCGAGGAAGGTGCAGATGCGCTGATCCAGCTCCGGGCTGATGATGTGTTCGAACTTGCAGGCTTGTGTGTGGACCTCGGATTCGTCGATGGAAAAAGTATCTTTGAAGAGCCGCTCCGCGAGGCGATGGCGGCGAACGACGTCGCGCGCCCGCTGGGTTCCTGCGGTGGTGAGCTGAGCTTCGCCGTTTTGGAGTTGCACCAAGTGGAGTTCGGTCATTCGTCCCAGAATCTTCGTGGCGGGCTCGTCGGATACAAGCGGGAGACTTCCGGCTGAGCCGGTGGCGTGGAGGCTAGAGACCTGAGCCGCCTTGCCTTCTTCGCCGCAGATCCAAATCTGCTCGAGGAGATGATCGAAGCGAATCTCGTCGTCAGCGGAAACGGGAGTGCAGCAATCAGCGGTGTTGGCGAGCGGGCAAGCAAGCGGGTGGCCGGGGCCGTGCTGCGCCGTGTCAAAGTGGAGCCGGCCGTGGGCGAGCTCGATGCGGCGGTCTGCTTGCCTCGCGATGTCCGGGTCGTGCGTGACCATCAAAATCGTGTGACCTGCTTCGTGCAGCTCGCGGAAGATTTTCAGGACGATTTCTTCGTTCGCTTCGTCGAGATTGCCGGTCGGCTCATCGGCCAGGATGATTTTCGGCTGGTTGATCAGCGCGCGCGCGATGGCCACGCGCTGTTGTTCGCCTCCGGAGAGTTGCGCCGGGAGGTGCGTCATGCGCTCGCCCATGCCTACGCGGCGCAAGGCTTCCTCGGCCTGCTTCTCATCGGTCACGCTGTGAAAATATTGCGCCAGCATGACGTTTTCGAGAGCATTCAAATACGGCACGAGATGAAATTGCTGGAATACAAACCCGACTTTTTCGGCGCGGTATCGGACCATCTCGTTCTCGCCGAGCTTCGAGAGGTCAACGCCATCCACGACAACCCGGCCGGAGTTGAGTTTATCGAGCCCGCCAAGAATATTGATGAGTGTGGTTTTGCCTGAACCGGACGGACCCATGAGCGCCACCCATTCGGCCGCGTCCACGTTGAAACTGAGGCCATCAAGAGCGCGCAAAGTGCCGTACTTCTTGACGAGGTTTTCGATCGCCACCTGTGGCGCTGCCGTCTTCTGCTCGGGCAGAATTTGAACAGGAGCGCTCACGCTTCACCTCGAAAAACGGAAGCGGGGCGAATGCTCGCGAGCCGCCGGAGCGGATACGCGCTGAGAATCGCAACAATCATCGTGAGAGCCACAGCTACAGGATACACAATCAAGCGCGGCTGCGCTGCCACGCCAAACACTTGCTTGCCCAACCAAATAGAAAGAAAAAGGCCAGCCGCAGCCCCAATCACGCCGCCCGCAAAGCCGAGCAGCGCCGCTTCCGCCAGGAACAGGCGCAAAACACGCCGCATCGCGCCGCCAATGGCTTTCATCAGTCCGACGTCGTTCCTGCGCTCCATCGCGACGTTCGTCATCGCGGCCATGACGCACAAACCTGTAAGCAGAAGAACAATCACGACCGTAACATTCAACAAGCTGCTGATTCGGTAGTAGATCTTGGCTTCGCCCTCGGTGAACTGGCGAAGGGGGTGCACCTCGACGTCCGGCAACGACGATTGCAACGTCGCAAGATACTGCTGGACACTCCCAGGGTTCCCGGGAACGCGTAGCGCAATTGCGGTGAGTCGGCCAGGCTGGCGGAGAAGTTCTTGAGCGGCATCAAGCCACATCAGAATCTGTCCATCCTCTGGCCCTCCGAAACGCCTTATGCGACCGATGTCGCACACAACATTGGAACCATTAGCCTGTAGCTCCACAAACTGCTCGACTTGAACACCCAGCCGCTTTGCCAATTGCTCGCCCAACTCGCAAGTGGACACGCGAAGACCGGGCTCGACTCCCATGAGCACGCGCCCCTGGGGCTCCGCGAGAATCGTAGAGGGAAATATTTCGCCTAGGTCATTCCCTGACAACTTATACCCAACCAGAACGGCAGACATTGCGCGCCGCGAATCTGAGATCTGCGAGCGGACATCCCAAGGTGAAACCTGAACGATGCCGTACAAAAGCTCTGCTGCGGCGACATCGTAGCCGTTGCTGTGAGGAATTCGTTCGTAGATGGCCGCATCAAGAGTACGCTCGCCGGGCTGAAGCGCATTGGAGTTCAAATCGCGAGGCGTGAGGAATACGTTAGCTCCGAACGCGCGAAACTCAGAAGTGATGCGGCGTTTCGCATCGACTTGGAGATTGAGGAGAGCGGCGGTGACGGCGGCGCCAGCGCCGAGGGCGAGCAGAATGACGAAGAGGCGGCCGCGATTTGCTCCGACCAGTCGTCGAACGATACGCCAGAACATTCGCCTGTTATTCGAGTGAGGAGACGACATCATTCGCCTCGCAGAATGGGCGCCGGCTCGTAACGCGAAGCGCGCCGTAGCGGAATAGCACTGCCGAGGAGAGTGACTCCAGCAGCGAGCGCAAGTACCGCAACAAGAACAAGCATGGAGGGCTCCGGCGCAACGCCAAAGATCTTCTGCCCAACAAGGCGCGCGAGGATCGTGCCGAGGGAGTAGCCGATACCTCCACCAACGAACGCGAGTACAAGCTGCTCTGCGGCGAGGAGGAAACCAACAGTCCCGGAACCTGCTCCCAAAGCCTTCATCAGGCCAATTTCCGTGCGCCGTTCGATCACTGAAGCCGCGGAAGAAGCGCCGACAGCCAGCACGGCAGCCAAGAGCGCCGCAAAGGTCACCATCCATAGCAGCGCGCGAACCCGCGTGAGGACAGTGCCCTCGCCCTCGGCCACGCGCCGAATCACGCGCACATCCGTCCCCGGCAACACTTCTTTAATGGAATAGGCAATGGAAGAAACATACGGGCTGCACGACCAACGCTCGAACTCGTCAGCTTTCATCGTCTTAGGGTCGCGTCGCGCAAAATCATCTTCCGGCTTGGTCAACGCGCTCACATAGAGCTTGCGGTACTGTCCGGGTTTGTCCGCAAGTTTTTGAACGCTGGCAAGAGGCATGAGCAGCGCTTCATCTTCAGGGCCGCCGGAGGACAAAATCCCCGTGACATCACAGCCTTGCATGTTCTGAGAATTCCCAGCCGTCGTTACGCTCACAACCACCTGGTCTCCGACTTTTATATTCCGGCGCGCCGCTAGTTTTTCGCCGACAACACACTCCGGAGGTGCCGTAAGGTAGGAGTGCCCCATCGGCGGCATCTCGATACGCTCGAGGCGACCCTCGTCTGAGAACCATTTCCCTTCAACATGGAACCATGGGTTGGTTTTAGCAATTCCCGTAACGAAAACGCCTCCTTCCGGCAATTGCACGCGATTCGAAGCCCACGTTCCAATCAGCGGGATCTGCAGTTCTGGAACCGATGGATGGCCATCTCCGTAAGTCACCCTCGGAAGCGTCGCAGAGACTTCCAGAACGGGAGCAAACGCGATGATATTGTTGTGCCAGAAAACCGTTTTGATTTTCGGGAGGTCCGCTTCGGGAAGATACGCGCCGGCGTTGACGGGGCGGTAATCCACGCCGCCAATCTCCAGCGGCAACGAATCGGCCTGCGGCGTAACCAGCAAGTTCGCGCCAAGGCTGCGGAACTCACTCGCGAGGCGGTCCCCCACGTCGAGCGAAACGCTTAGCGCCGCCGTCACCACGGCCATGCCCAGCGACAACGCCGCCGCTGTCAGCACCTTGCGGCGCGGACGGCGTGTAAACGAATCGGCAACGAGACGGAGGAACATGGGATTGGTGGTCGCACTCGCGCAGGGGCACGATATATCGTGCCCCTACTGCGGAATCTCCTTGGTCGCTTGCACTAGCGATGAAACGTCCAGGACTAGATCGGCTCCATCCACATGCGACGGCACGCCAATTGGATTGCATCCACCGGCCTCACCAATCGTCGGCACATAAATCGCCGAGCCGCAGTGCCTGCAAACAACATTCTGTCCATCCTGGCGATAACCCTCGGCGCCGCAGATGCGGCAAGCATCCAGTGCCGTGCCATAACCGTTCGGCTTCTTGATGATCATGAAGCGCAGCGACTGACCTCCCACGCTGATCGTAAACAGGTGCATCTTGCCATCTTGCACTTCGCTCACGGGAATACGCACTTCGTTGCCTGCGGCATCAATGGCCCGTGCCGAAGGCGGCGCGGAATTCGCACGCGTGTAGACAAAGTCTCCGGTCAACAGCAGAATGACGGCCAGGCATCCCGTCGCCGCCGCTATCATCCACCGCCGCTGACGGCGATTCTGCGCTTCGAGCAGCCGTTTCTCCGCTTCACCGACAGTCTCTTTCGCCACTTTCGCATGGGACGCCGACTGCCACTCGCGCAGGACCAACAGCGCAGCCGCCCCAAAGATCAGCACGAAGAAAAAGAGCTCATTCCGGACGACCGGCCCTATGATCGCCATCTCCCCCTTACTGGACGGCAACCATTGCGCTTCGCTCAACTCGTGCAAACCGGTCAGCGCAAGCTGAAACGCAACAAGCATCAAGATGACGCTAGTAACCGCAAAAAACCGCTGCAACGGAACACGCAGCGTCCCCTTTAAAAAGAACAATCCCACGGCCACGGCCGCCGCAATTCCCAAAGCCGTGCCAATCCACGTTTGCAGACCTTCGCTCGAAAGCTCCACCGCCCGCAGAATAATCGCCAGCTCCGCCCCTTCGCGCAAAACCATGAGAAAAACGAAGAAGAAAATGCCCCAACCCGCCGCCGCCCCCGCCCGCCCCACGTAACTCTCTATCTTCTGCTCAATTTCTTTTTTCAGGTGGCGCGCAACGCGATTCATCCATAGGATCATCGTAATGACGAACGCTGCCGCGACGAGGTACATCACCCCCTCGAACCCGTCCTCGCTGATCCGCCAGCGCTCCAGGGCAATTGCCACGGCCAAGCTCAGCGCCCCGGCGGCAGCGACGCCATACCAAACAAAACGCGCCAGTTGCGAGCGACCCGTACGGGAGAGATACACAAGGATGATGCCAACGACGAGGGAGGCCTCGACACCTTCACGGAGAGCAATGAGCAAAGCAGCCAGCAAGGAATCTCCAGTTGTTAACGATTTGCAACTGCACTTTAAGTCTACCTCTTGTATGAATTTACGTCAACCGGACCAATCCGGTCCGACTTCTTACTTAAACATACGGTAAAATACCCAGCCTGCTCAATTCCATGTCGATTCTCACTCTCAGCCGCCAAACCATCTCCATCTTGCTGGCGATTTTGCTTTGCTGTGCGCCCTCCCGAGCGCAGTCCTCCGCGCAAGCGCAGTCTTCGCCGCCGCAGACTGCTCCCAACGAAACGCAGCTCGAAATGTCTCCGCGGCCCAATCCGAAATCCGCCAAGAAACTCACCGAGCTCGCGGACAAGGAACTCTCCGAAGGGCGTTTTGATGAAGCCCTCAACTACTATGAGCAAGCCGCGCGTTTTGCACCGCAGGACACCGCCCTGATCGAACGCATCGCCTCCATGCGTTCCAAGCTCGTTCGCGACCACGTTGAAGCTGCTGAGCGCGACGCTCTCGCCGGCCACGCCGATGTGGCAACGGAGGAGTTAGCCAAGGCGCTGCTCATCGATCCCAGCAACACCATCGTCACCGAGCGGATGAACCAAATGAAGGCAATGAAGGATGAGCCGCCTGCAAGTCCCGGCCAAAAAATCGAGGGCCTGCCGGAGCTGAAGCCGCTCAGCCGCAAACAAGACGTCAACCTGCGCGGGGACACCAGGACGGTTTATGAGCAATTGGGCCAGCTCTTCGGAATTAAAGTCACCTTCGATCCAGATCTGACCGCGCGACCGGTCCACCTGCGCGCGGAAAATGTCGATTTCCCCACCGCGCTGAAAGTCCTCAGCGCACAGACTGGCACGTTCTTCCGCCCGCTGACTTCCACCCTCTTGTTCGTTGCCCAGGACTCCATCGACAAGCATCGCCAATATGGTGTGCAAGCTGAACAATCGTTTGTCTTGCCCTCCTCCGTGAGCACGGAAGAGATGACCGAGCTGGTGCGCGTTCTGCGTGAGATGACGGGAGCTACGCGCGTCGAACTGATTGCCCAGAGCCATGCCGTGAGTATTCGCGACACGCCCGAGCGGCTGGCGCTCGCGGGACAAATCATCCGTCAAGTGGAAAAAGCCCGCGGTGAAGTGCTGCTGGAGATAGAGATTCTTGAGGTTGATCGCAACAAAGCTCGCACTCTCGGCCTCCTGCCGCCTTCCTCGGCGGAGCTGATTTCCCTCACTCCAAGCTTAATTTCCCAGTTGCAGCAAGCAAAAGACCTCAGCACATTAATCACTCTGCTGGCGACCATCTTCGGAAACGGGTCAAGCGCCAGTTCCGGAAGCTCTCTCAATCTCAGTTCCCTCATCCCTCCGCTGACCGTGGTGGGCGGTGGAAAAACGACATTCCTTTTGACTCTGCCCGCAATAGCGGCGCAGTTTTCCGACGCGCTGACTCTGGTGCACAGCGGGCGCCAGGTTCTCCTGCGCGCGCAGGACGGCAAACCGGCCTCCTTCTTTGTCGGTGACCGCTATCCGATCACGCTCTCCTTGCTTTCCGGAAGTCTCGGCGCCTCGACCGCGGCCACATCGATTGGCGGAGTTTCCAACAGCATCTTGCCCAGCGCTTCCTACAACGTCGGTGTTGGGCCAGTAGCGCTCACTTCGGCTGACTTTCGCAACGTTGGTCTGCAGGATCTCGCGGTCGTCAACGAAATCGACAACACCCTCACCATTCTGCAGAATCAAGGCTCGGGCACTTTCCTTCAGGCAGGTTCGCCCATCTCGCTTGGCGCAGCTAGAACGGCCGCGCCCGCGATTGCTCCTTCCATTACTTCTGCGGCGCTTACTACCAGCGGTTTTCACGATCTGCTTGTGACTGATCCGGTTTCCAATACCGTGCAAGTTCTTCTCAGCAATGGGGACGACACGTTCAAACAAGCCACGGGTTCACCGATAACCGTGGGCCAACAGCCGAGCGCCATCGTCACCGGCGATTTCAACGCCGACGGCAACCAGGATTTTGCGGTGGCGAATTTTACGGACAACACGTTTTCCCTGTTCCTCGGGAACGGCGATGGAACCTTCAAGCAAGCCACGGGTTCGCCGTTTGCCCTGCCCAGCGCCGTGACCGGCCCCATCGCGATGACGGCGACCGATTTCAATTCCGACGGAAATCTGGATTTGGCGATCGTGAATCAGACGACCGCCGACGTTTCGATTCTTCTCGGCAATGGGAACGCCACGTTTACCCAGGCCACTGGCTCGCCGTTTGCGGTTGGCAAACGTCCAGTGGCTATCGCTACAGGCGATCTGAACAACGATTCCCACCCCGACCTCGCGGTCGTGAACCAGACCGACAATACGGTTAGCGTGTTGCTGGGCAATGGCGACGGCACCTTTACCGCCGCGACGAACTCGCCGCTGGCCACAGGCCAAGCGCCGACGGCGGTCACCATCGCTGATTTCAACGCCGATGGCAATCCGGACATTGCCGTGACCGACCCGCAAACGGACAGCGTGTCCGTATTCCTCGGCTTTGGCCAGGGATTGTTCGCGCCTCCCTTCGAACTTCCCGTCGGCACGAATCCCACGGCTATCCTGGCGGCCAGCCTGAACGGCGCTTCTTTGCCCGATGTTGCCGTCACTGACGATCCGTCAGGCGTAACGGGCCAGGTCACCGTAATTCTGAGTCCGGCCAGCCTGTTTTCAAACGTGGGAGCTGGAATCGCGCAGCAGCCTTATCCCGGCGCGCAATATGAGGATCTCGGCGTGAAGATCAAGGCTACACCGACTGTTCATCCGAACGACGAAGTAACGCTCCAATTGGAATTCGAGATTCGCGCCCTCGCAGGCTCTAGCATCAACGGCATACCGATCATTACCAACCGCACGATCTCCCAAACCGTCCGTATTCGAGAAGATGAACCCACCGTCATCGGCGGCCTGCTCGACAACGAAGAAACCCGCACTCTCACCGGCCTACCAGGCTTCGCAAATCTTCCCGGCGCGGCCGGCTATTTCTTCGGGCAAAGAAACACCACCGCACAGGACACCGAGATGGTGATTCTGATTACTCCGCACAAGTTGCGGCTCACGGACCGCGTTTCGCGGTCCATCTACGTGGGACGCGACACCAGTACGGGCCGCACTGGTTCCCCGGCTCTCCCTGCGCCTCCTGCGCGCCAGCCCTAACCGAAATGGCTTAGAGAGGCGCTCGAACTTCGGCGTTCCTCAGCGCAAATTTCCTTATTTATGCCAGTGGTTCGAAAACGACGATCGGCTGATACGTTCGCGGCACCACCGCCTCGGCAATCGCGACAAGCTTGTCTTGCTGGCTGAACACGCGCAAGCGCGGAGGCCTTGCTTGTCCTCCATCGAGCTGCAAGGTCGCACCGGGAGGCAGCTCCACCCGGCCAGGCTGAATCTGCGACACCTGCACGTTGAATTTCGTGCCGTGCCGCACGCGCTTCTCGATGACGGGCAGCACGTTCACTCGCGGAAAATTCGGCAGCAGGTTTTCCAGCCGGATCATGCAATCGGCAAATCTCCCCGCGTGCGAGGCTTCCGCCAGCTCTTCCAGCTTGATGGCCTGGTCCAGCGAAAATTCGCCAACGGCCGTCCGCGTAATCTCGGAGAGGTGCGCTCCGCATCCAAGTTTTTGCCCCATGTCGTGCGCCAGTGAGCGAATGTATGTGCCCGAAGAGCACTCGATGACGAAGCGCGCCACGCTGCCTTCGATCCCTGTCAACTTGTATTCGAAGAGCTCGACTTCGACGGGCTTAAGCTCAACGGGTTGCTTCTTGCGGGCCAGCTCGTACGCCGGGCGGCCTTTCACTTTTTTTGCGGAGAAGGCCGGGGGCATTTGTTCGAATCGGCCCACGCTCTCCGCCGCCAGCTTTTCGAGCGCTGCGGCATCCAGTACGGGCGCGGCGTCCGGCCCTTGTGCTTCCCCGTCCGAATCGTAAGTATTCGTCGCAAAGCCGAACCGGAAACCCGCCGAGTAACGCTTCCTGCGCCCATTATAAAACTGCACCAGTCTCGTGGCCCGTCCAAGCAGAAGCACAAGAACGCCGGTTGCCAGAGGATCCAGCGTCCCTAGATGCCCAATCTGTCGAAACCCGGCAAGGTGGCGCACCGCATCGACGACGTCGTGGGAAGTTTTTCCCCGCGGCTTATCGATGACGAGCGCGCCGTCGAACGGCGCTGGCTGAGGTTGGCGTGGCATGGAATAAATAGTCTCTAACTAGTCTTCGAGAAAAAATGGAGTGTCTCTTCAATCAGGCGTCTCGAAATGGCGCCGTTCGAACACATGCCGCGCGCTCGGTGGCGGGTTCCACTAGTCACCAGTCACTTTGCACCTGGAGTCCACCAACTCAACACTAAGGTCAGGACGCGGCCGGCTTGTCCTTCTTCATCTCTTTCAATAGTTGATCGATGCGCTCGGTATATTCCTGCGAGTGGTCTAGCGTGAAATGAAGTTCCGGCAAACGCCGAAGCTGCAGCCTCTCGATCAATTCGCGGCGGATAAATCCGGAAGCATGTTCCAGCGCCTTGATGGCATCGGCTTGCTCTTTGCCGGTTCCCTGCATGTTGATGAACACGCGCGCATGCTTCATGTCCGGCTGCACGCGCACTTCGCTGACCACCACCATGCCTTCCAGCCGCGGATCCTTCAGCTCACCCGCGAGCATGGCATTGATCTCGTGAGCGATCTCCTCGCCCACCCGTTCGTGACGGTGATTGGCTGGACTCATTTGCGTTCTCGCGAAACCTTCTAAATAATCTCGATCGCCTGGTTGATCAAAGACGAGCCCAGGATGCGGTCCGCTTCATCCAGGACTTTTTGCAGTACTTCCTTCAGATGCTTCTCTTCATTCGAAAGCGTTACGACGCCAACCACCGATCGCTGCCAGACGTCGTGGTGGTCCAACTCCGCCACCGCAACATTAAACTGCCTTCGCAGCTTATCCTTCAAGCTTCGCAATACTTGCCGCTTGTCCTTCAACGATTGCGCGTCTGGGATGTGCAGCTCAAGGGTAAGCAGACCAACCGGCATGAGCGCTCCGGGGGACTAACTCTTACTTACGGCCGGCGGTCCCGACTGTCTGGCCCGCCGCTTCCGCGGCGCTCAGCTTTGTCACGCTGAAGCATTCCAATATGTCGCCGACTTTCACGTCGTTGAAGTTTGCGATGCCCGCGCCGCATTCAAATCCGGTGCGCACCTCGCTCGCGTCATCCTTGAAGCGCTTCAGCGAGCTGAGTTTCGAGGTGTAGATAACCACCCCGTCGCGCACCACGCGAATTTGTGCGTCGCGCTTGAGCACGCCTTCCACAACATAGCAGCCCGCAACGGTGCCGGAGCCCTTGACCCGGAACGTGTTTCGCACTTCCGCGCGGCCCAAATGCGTTTCCTGAATCACAGGTTCGAGCAGGCCTTCCATGGCCTTCTTAATCTCGTCGGACACTTCGTAAATGATCGTGTGCGAGCGGATGTCCACGTGTTCCTGCTGCGCAAGTTCCATCGCTTTGCGATCCGGCCGAATCCCGAACGCAATAACGATCGCTCCCGAAGCCGATGCCAGCAAAACGTCGTTCTCTGTCACTGCGCCTACGCCTGAGCCGATAATCTTCAACTTTACCTGGTCCGTCGAAAGTTTCGGCAGCATTTCGCTGAGCACTTCCACCGAGCCCTGCACGTCCGCCTTGATGACGATGCCCAATTCCTTCACGTCGCCGGCCTTCAGCTGCTCGTGCAACTGGTCGAGCGTGATGCGTGCTCCGCTCGAGCGCGCCATCTGCGCGTCGCGCTGCTTGCCTTGCCTGTATTCGACGATGTGCCGCGCCTTGGCTTCCTCGGTCACCTGGAAGTGGTCGCCAGCTTCAGGGACGCCCTGCAATCCTAGGACTTCCACGGGTGTCGATGGCGGCGCATCCTTGATAGTGCGCCCGCGATCATCAAACATCGCGCGCACTTTGCCGAATACCGAGCCGCAGATGAAAAAGTCGCCGGAATTGAGCGTCCCGTTTTGTACGAGAACTGTAGCCACCGGTCCGCGTCCTTTATCAACGCGAGACTCGAGAACGGTTCCGCTCGCCGGCGCGTCTGGATTGGCCTTCAACTCGCGCAATTCCGCAACCAGCAAAATGGTTTCCAGCAACTTATCGATGCCCTTTTTCTGTTTCGCCGAAACTTCCACAAACTCGGTGACGCCACCCCATTCCGAAGGAACCAGGTCCAAGTCGGAAAGCTGACGCTTCACTCGTTCCGGCTGCGCTTCCGGCTTGTCGATCTTGTTGATCGCCACGATGATCGGCACCTTCGCGGCTTTTGCGTGATCGATCGCTTCTTTCGTCTGCGGCATGACGCCATCGTCGGCGGCTACCACCAACACCACGATGTCCGTCACTTTCGCCCCGCGCGAACGCATCCTCGTAAACGCTTCGTGACCCGGCGTGTCCACGAAAACCACGCTGCGGTCGTTCACCACCACTTTGTACGCCCCGATGTGCTGCGTGATCCCGCCCGCTTCGCCACCCGCAACGTCTGCTTCGCGAATCGCATCGAGCAAGCTCGTTTTGCCGTGGTCCACATGTCCCATCACCGTGACGACCGGCGGACGCGGCTTCAGACTTTCTTTGGTCTCTTCCTTGGCGACTTCCAGCACCATCTCTTCTTCCAGCGAGACGACGCTCACCACTCCGCTGAATGTTTCCGCAAGCGTTGTCGCCGTTGGCACGTCGAGCGCCTGGTTGATGCTGGCGAAAACTCCTCGATCCAGCAGCGTCTTCAAAAGATCCTTCGCGCGCACATCCAGCTTTTCCGCAAGTTCCCGGATCGTGATGCCTTCCGTAATCGTGACGTCCCGCGGCGGCCTCGGCTCCGGAGGCGCAATAACAGCCGCAGCAGACCTCCGATCGCCCGCTCCTGGACGCTGGCGCGTTGGATGCAGCTTGCGCTCACCCTCCTGCTCCCGCTTGTCCATGACAGGCCGCTGTCTCTGCGCGGGTTTACGCGTATAGAGCGGCTTCCCGGGCTCCGCCTTGGGCGGCACTTTGTCCGGTGGCAACGCCGGCAGCATTCCCGGACGCCCCGGCATGCGCGGCCCCGGACGCGTGCCCGTAGGCATCGCTCCGCGCCGCTGCTCAAACGGTCGACTCGTCGGCGAACTCCCAGTCCCACCCGGTCCACCCGACCGCGGCGTGTACTGCCTTCCCTGACCGCCAGGTTGCATCGGGCGCATTGGCTGGCCCGGACGCGGTCCTCCGCCGGAGCGCTGCCCGCTTCCCGGAGTTGTTCCCGGAACCGGTCCGCGATTCCCCGTCGGCATCGGCCGCGATGGCGCCGCAGGCCGCGCTCCAGCTGCGCCAGGTGCAGCAGCAGCCGGACGCGCAGACGCAGGTTGAGTTCCAGACGGAGCTGCAGGACGCGTTCCGGCAGACGCTGCGCTTGGCTGTCCCGTTGGTGCTGACGATGGCGGACGAATCGGTATCGCTGCCGGAGGTTTCGCCGTTGGTGCGGGCGGCGCAACGGACTTTGCGGCAGGTGGCGGAACAACGGCCGTTGCCCCAACGGGACCCGGAACCGGCGCCTTCGGAACAACCGGCACTGCAGCCGGGGCGCTCGCCACGGGAGCAGCCGGAGCCGGTGCGGCAGGAGCAACAGGCCGCGCGGCTTGGGCCACTGGACTAGCGACTGGCGCGGCAGTGGGAGCGGGCGGTTTCGCGGCCGCACTAGGCGCCGCAGCCACGGGTGCTGGAGGAGCCGCTGGACGCATCCGTGCAGCCCTGGCGGCAGCTTCCTTCGCTGCGGCTTCTGCCTTCGCAGCCGCTTCCGCTGCAGCCTCAGCCTGCGCCTGTCCCAGGATGTTCTTGCGAACTTTCTCCGCGACATCCTCGGGGATCGAGCTCGAGTGCGTCTTCTTCTCCGTGACGCCATAGCCAGGCAACAGATCAATGATCGCCTTGGCCTTGACCTCGAGTTCGCGGGCCAGTTCGTTGATTCGGACTTGGTTTGCTTCGCTCATGCGTCCTATGGACCGTTCTGCGGTCAAAAATTCCATCGGCCCCAACTCCGCCGAGGCCAATTGTTAGTTATGGTCGTGGCTCTTCCTCTGCCTTCGCCCCGCCGTCGGAATGTTCTGGCGCCGGCGTCTCTTCACCTGCTGCCGCCGCTCTTTCACCATCCGTCGCAGCCGCCTCGGGAGTTTCCTCCGCCGCGGCCGCACCTTCTGCGGACTCGGACGCCGCTTCAGTGCTCTCAGCCGCATCTTCGCCTTCCGCAGTTTTCGCTTCGCTTTCAACAGCCATATCGTCTGTGTTTTCGCCAGCCGGTGCGGCGGCCGCAGCTTCTGTCCCGCCTTCGTAGAACCGATTCACCGCCTGATAAATCTTGTCCACCATCTTCTCGCCGATTCCCGGGATTTCCATTAACTGCTCCGGCGTCATCCCGGCGAGTTTCTCCACATTCGTAATTCCCGCCGCCTCGATTTTTTCAATCGTCTTCGGGCCCACGCCTGCCAGAGCTGTCAACGGCGTGGCCGGTGCAGTCAGAGCCGTCATCTGTTCTTCAATTTCTTGCCGCTTCTCTTCTTCGCTCTTGATATCAATGTCCCAGCCGATCAACTTGCTGGCTAGCCGGACGTTCTGCCCCTTCTTGCCGATGGCCAGCGAAAGCTGCGAATCCTCGACAATCACCTCAAGCTTCTTGTTTTCTGGGTCCGTGATCTGTACCCGCGTCACTTTCGCCGGGCTCAACGCCTTCTGCGCAAACGCCACCGTCTCTTCGCTGTACGGAATAATGTCAATCTTCTCGCCGCGCAATTCGCGGATAATCGACTGCACGCGCATGCCCTTCATTCCCACGCACGCGCCTACCGGATCGACGTCCTTATCCCGGCTCGCCACCGCCACTTTCGTCCGCTCGCCCGCTTCCCGCGCCGCATGCCGTATTTGTACGGTCCCGTCATAAATTTCCGGCACTTCCATCTCAAACAGCCGCTGCACCAAACTCGCATCCGCTCGCGATACGATCACCTGCGGCCCCTTCGCCGCGCGGTCCACCATCTTGATCACTACGCGCAACCGCTCCCCAATATTGTAGGTCTCCAGCTTCGACTGTTCGCGCTTCGGCAGCCGCGCTTCCGTCCGCCCCATGTCCACAATCAAATCCGGCCCTTCCGCCCGCTTTACAATCACCGTCACCAGCTCGCCCACACGCGTGTGGTACTCGTTGTAAATCGTGTCGCGCTCCGCCTCGCGCACTTTCTGCAAAATCACCTGCTTGAACGTCTGCGCCGTTATTCTCCCAAACGCTTCCGTGGACTTCGGCGCGATAATTTCCGTCCCAATCTCCGCCGACGGATTCTTCTTCTTCGCCTCCGCCAGGCTAATCTCTTTCTTCGGGTCGGCCACTTCTTCCACGACCGTGTGCACCGTATACACGTCCACCTGTCCGGTCTCCGGATTGAACTTCGCGCGCAGGTCCTCTTCCGTCTTGTAATGCTTCCGCGCCGCCACCACCATCGCGTCTTCAATCGCAGACACCACGATGGTCGTCTCGATGTGCTTCTCGCGGCTCAACATTTCAATTTGCTGATAGAGCAGATTCGCCATGTTCCGTTCCCGATCGTCTTCCCGTTCCTAAAATTTCTCTCGCTCTAAATTTCCTTCTTCAGCCGTTTCCGGCGACCACATCAGCCGCTGTAAGGTTCTTTCTCTTTTCCACCCACTATTCACTACCCACTACTCACTGCCTCTAAAACTCCACCATCAAATTCGCCTTCCGGATCTTCTCCAAAGGCAACTCCACTGTCCGCGCCACTTTCCCCTTCAACTCCAACTGCACTTTCCCATCCACAAATCCCGCCAACCGCCCCTCAAAATATTTTTCATCCTCCACCGGCTCGGTGGTGGAAATCTTCGCCATTCGCCCGCGAAATCTCTCGTACTCCGCCGGCTTCCGCAAAGCCCGGTCCATCCCCGGCGAACTCACTTCCAGGATGTACCCCGGTCCCGGAATCAATTCCTCTACATCCAAAATCACGCTCAACTGCTGGCTCACGCGCTGGCAATCCGCGTGGCTGACTCCCAGCTGCCCGCCCTCGCGCGCTTCCGCACCCGCCATAACCGTCCCCGCCGAATCCGTCATCGCCGCCCCAGCCTTCGGAACACGGTCAATGCTGACCCTTAGGAAGCGCTGCTTCCCCACCTTCCACTCAACATCAAAGATTTCCAGCCCTTCCGACCGCGCCACGCGCTCGGCGGCATCCCGAATTTTTTCCAAATCCAACCGAAGACTCCCCAAGCAATGCCGGTGTCCACTGCACTCCAACCGGCCCAACAAAAAAGTGGGCTTGCGCCCACCCATCCGTGCGACCCGCTTCAGAGCGAAAATAGAGTATATTCCGCCAGCAAGGCAAAAGCAAGACACGGCCCAGCACTGCCCGATGCCTTTCGCTCCACCTATGCGACAATCACAAATAAGATGAATGCCACCCGCTACCGCTTCGGCCTCTTCGAGTTCAATCCCGCCCTCCGCGAACTCCGCCGCGAAGGCAACCTGGTCCATCTTCAATCTCAACCCGCCCAAGTCCTAGCCTGCCTAATCGAACACGCCGGAAACGTCGTCACCCGCGAACAGCTTCGCGCCGCCATCTGGGGCAACGAAACCCACGTAGACTTCGACCGCGGCCTCAACTTCTGCATCACCCAAGTCCGTTCCGCCCTGAACGACGATTCCCTCACGCCCCGCTACATCCGTACCCTCGCCCGTCGCGGCTACCAGTTCATCGCCCCCATCGAGCGCATCGGCGGGGCCGAGATTTCCGACCGCACTTCCGCCCTCTCCGCGAAAAACAAATCCGCCATCGCCATCACGGCATCCGTTTGCTTGGGACTCCTGCTTCTATCCCTGGCGGCAGCTGACTATCGGCTCCGCTCCTCGCAAAGCTCCAAGCACCGCCCCATCGTTGCCGTCCTGCGTTTCGATAACGAAACCAGCGACCCTGCCATGACCCGCTTCGCCGACGCCCTCACCGACAACGTCGTCGAGCGCCTCACCTCCACAAGTCTCGGTCGTTACGACGTCATCGGCAACGCTCGCATTCTGCGCCTCCCCCGTGACCAGCGCGATCTCGCCGCCATAGCCTCAACGCTTCACGCCCAATACGTCGTCCTGGGCCAAGTCCAAACCAGCGGCCCCCAGACCCGCATCTTGGCCCACCTCATCCGCCTACCCCAGCAAACTCACCTCTGGGTCTCCCGCATGGACCGCTCACTAGCCGATCCCCTAGGCGTCGAATCCGAAGGCGCCCAAAAAATTGCCAACGAATTCTCGCCGCGCGTCGTCACCGACTCGTCTGGAACCCCCTTACCTCCCCTTCCAAATCGATGAACTCTCAATAGTTAGCGCCTCACACTAATCTAGCCCCCGGCAAGGTCAATTTAACTTGATTGCACAACAAACACGGCACATCCTCACCCCAGCAGCGAGTCACGCACCGCCGGTCCGCGCGTTCGGCAGTAACGCGTCGTAGTCCGCACCTCGGAGGATCAATGCCAAATATTTGGTCACGCCGAAGTCTATTAAAGGTAGGTGCCCTCGCGCTTCCCGCCGGAACGCTAAGCGCATTAACACCCCCCGGATCCAAACTGACTTATCCCGAAAAGGACACATCCATGCCCACCGCCGATGCACCCACAGAGGCTTCGCCGAATCTCGACTCCGTCATCGACCTTTTCCCCACCCAGCCGCCGGAGCTCGTCCGCGAAATGGTCACCGTCGCCCACTTCGATCTCAATCGCGTCAAGGAACTCGTCGGCGCCCGCCCCTCCCTGGCCCGCGCTTCCTGGGACTGGGGCTTCGGCGACTGGGAAGACGCCCTCGGAGCCGCCTCGCACATGGGTAATCGCCCCATTGCCGACTACCTCATCTCCAAAGGAGCCCGCCCCTCGCTATTTTCCGCCGCTATGCTAGGCCAACTCGAAGTCGTCAAAGCCTTCTTAGCGGCTCAACCCGGCGCACAACGCATCCGTGGCCCCCACAGCATCAGCCTCCTGGCCCACGCCAAAGCGGGCGGCGAACCCGCGCGCCCCGTCTTCGATTTCCTCGAATCCCTTGGCGACGCCGGCGCCGACACGCCAGTCCCCCTCTCCCCAGCCGACGCCGAAGCCCTAAAAGGCACCTACATCTTCGGCCGCGCCGCCAATCAGCAAATCGACGTCACCGTCGACAACGCTCAACTCGTCTGGACCCGCAAAGGCTCCATGGGCCGTCCCCTCTCCCACCTGGGCAACCGCATCTTCTCTCCCTGGGGCGCTCCCGCCGTCCGCATCCACTTCACCCAAGAAGCCGACTCCTCAGTCATGACCATCCGTGACCCAACAGTCGTCCTAATCGCAAAACGCAAACCTCCCCAAAGTAAGTAGCGAACCGCCGCCCCCGCTAAATCAGCTCGATCCTCGTCCACCGATACCCAACTCACAGGGTGACGGGCGGGTGGAGCAAGCTTTTGAATTCGACGGCACACCTGGCCGTTCCCTGCTGGATGTAACAAAAAACCGCCGAACCCAGTCAGCTTGCGCTGGCTCGAGCTCGGCGGCTAAAAACCACCCAGCTATACTTGCTATCCCTTCACTGGAATGGTGACTGGTTTAGCGAGCTTAAACGTCAGCTGACTCTTGGCAGCGAGAGTGGTTATGTCCTTCTTCGCCTTGGCCTTATCGGCATCTGTCGCATCGTTTTTGGCCTGGCTCTTCGGTCCTGCGATCGAGTTGGTGTCCAGCGTGTAGGACTTCCCGTGGATTACCACCGAAGCGAGCGCCACCTTCAGTTCGTGCTTTTTCACCGTGACGATGCGCCCGGTTACGTGCGCGCCCTTCGGAATCACGGTCTTTCCTTCTACCTGAATCGGCGTCGTGAGGCTGGCTGCAAAGGTGTCACCCACCTTGTTCTTGTCCGTAGCGAGCGTTTGGCCTACCGTCGCGCTGATCGCTGTCCCTTTCGGCACTGTGACCATCATCGTCGGTTCCGGCGCTTTGGCTACAACCTCAGCTTTTGCTGCCACGGCTGGTTTCGCTGCAGCAGCAGGTTTTGCTGCGGCTGCAGGTTTCGCGGCGGCTGCAGGTTTCGCGGCGACTGCAGGTTTTGCAGTGTCCGCTTCCTTTGCGGTGTTGCTGGCTTGGTCCGTGGCTGCTTGCGAGCAGCCCGCGGCCGTCAAAACGGCTGCCGCTGCCAAAGCAAGCCAGTGCTTCCGATGCACCTGAGTTTTGAACATTTCACACCTCCAAAGGGGCACCCTTGGGGTGAATGGATGAGGTGGCTGGTTGGACCCTTCACCGATCGAAACTTACAGATCAACTGCGAAACGTCGGGTATCCCTTACCTTCCCTAAATCGTACAGAGTCAAGCAGGTGGAATCCCTGGGCTTTCCCGCGCGTGTTTCCTTCCCGGCACCGGCCTATCGGCCAGTATCCCACAACAACGGCTGGCGGGTGGAGCATCCTTTGCTGGCGATGAGACTTTGTCTTTCTCCAAGGGGGGTGGCCCATCCTTGCGGCTTTGGTTCATGCAAGGGCGGGTCCCCGCGTTTTTCCTTGATCGGCCAAGATCCGCGCCTTCTGACCTGCCCTCAACCCGCACCAAACAAATGCCTTACAGTTTATCCTTGACAAATAGTAACAATGTGCTATACTCGTCTTGTTGATTCGGACGCGGACTCCGTCTGCGCCACGCAAGTCATGGCCCTCCGCCGCGCGGTCACTCAAATTCCCCCAAAATCTTCCGTCCCACACGGATTACCATTTTATAATAGCTGCCCTCTCCCAACCCGTTCAGAATCAACACTTCTGCAACTGTTGATTCCGCTCCACTTCATCTCCCCCAGAATCAACACTTACAAAAAACAGGGAGGGGGGTGCCCCTCTCTTTACCCCAAAGTTTTGCAACTCGTCAACAGCCACTCGCCGCTGCTGCGCAAGCACAGCAACGCCCGCAACCCCATTTCTTTCATACGTTTACTTCACGTTTCTCTGGATACCCCGGGGTGGGGGTCTACGTCCCCGGGTCTACAGAAGATTGCATTTGGACTGCGGCCCCTACATCCGCTCGGACGGTCACCAGCCGCGAATCGCCAGTCGATAAGTATTTTGAATGCTGCGCCTGCTAGAGCATACAGAAGGTCGGCGGTAGCTCTGGGCTACTTACCACTCACTATTCACTACCCGCCACTCACTGCTCTACTCAAACAGATCCGGCTGCTCGCGCGTGATGCGGTCCCACAGCGGCTGAAACTGGAACCAGCCTACCAGCGGCATGCCCACCTGCGAGTGCGTCAGCTTCGCCGTTTCGTGCGGAATTTTGCGCGGCTCTCCCGCGGCTTCCGCGAGCAATTGCGCTTGGCAGGAGCGGTCCATGGTAATGAACCACCACGCCGCTTCGTCCACGGTTTGCCCGACCGTCAGCAATCCGTGATTGCAGAGGATGGCCGCTTTTTTGTCACCGAGCGTCTTGGCGATGCGGTCGCCTTCATCGGTTTCGTAAACCACTCCGGTGAAATCGTTGAACACGGCGTGGTCTTCATAAAACGCGCAGGCATCCTGCGTGAGTGGATCAAGCAGCCGCCCGAGCGAAGACCACGTTTTGCCGTTGAGCGAATGCGCGTGCGCTGCCGCAATCACGTCGGGCCGCGCTTTATGAATTCGCGAGTGGATCGCAAACGCCGCAGCGTTTACTTCGCGTTCGCCTTCCACCACCTCGCCGCGATCGTTGACAAGCAACAGATCCGACACGCGAATCTGGCTGAAGTGTATTCCAAAGGGATTCACCCAGAAATGATCGAGCCGCTCGGGGTCGCGCGCCGTGATGTGGCCCGCGACGCCTTCGTCGAAGCCGCACTTAGAAAACAAACGGAAAGCTGCCGCAAGCCTCTCCTTGCGATGGCGGCGCTCCTCCGCGGGAGTTGCAAACACCGGTGGGCGCGGTATCCGTTCCAATCGTGTTTTTGCTTCGGGCATAAAGTCCTCCCTGTCTTGTTTCGCCTACTATATCGAATTTTTGCGGGAGATGACGACTGTTTCTATTTCCTTCACGCCAAGCCGCCGAGCGAGTTCGTTGCACTGGACAAAAGTGAAACGCCCCCGAAACTCGCGGGGGCGTCTACACAAATCGAACTTCGGAAGCGCGCAGCAAATTATTGCTGAGGCGGCTTCGTTGCAGGCGGCGGAGTTGCTGGTTTAGGCGTAGTTGCAGCCGGCTTGGGGGCCGTCGGAGTGGCGCCCGCCTTAACCGGGTACGCCTGATCATAAAGTCGAATAATGTCCTGGGTCACATCGATCTGATTCGAAGCATAGAGGATCGGTGAATTCTGACCGGAGGTGTCCAGAACAATGCTGAAGCCGTTCTCGCGCGCGAAGCGGTCCAAAACGTCCACCATTTTTCGGCCGATGCGCTCGAGCACATCTTGTTGCGCGGCGCTGGCATCTTCCTGAAAATCGTTTCGCCGGCGATCCAGGCGCTGCGTGAGCCTTTGGCCTTCGGCCGTCAGGCGCGCTTCTTCTTCCTGGCTCAGTTTGCCTTGGCCTGCCTGGAGCTTTTGCTGGAGATCACTGATCTGCTTCGTCAGAGTGTCGATTTCAGCAGAGCGCGGAGCGAACTGCGATTGCAGTTCCGCGGACGCCTGTTTGCCTTCCGCCGTGCTGCCGATCGCGCCGCGAAGATTGATGATGGCCACCGACTTGACTGTTCCAGCAGCGCCCGTCGCGGGGGCCGCTTGGGCCCAGGCTGCTGCCGTGCCGATGAGGCATGCTGCGGACAGAGCAGCGGATCCCAAAAACATTCTAAAATTCACTTTATTCTCCTTGTTTTGGATGGTCTCGATGACCTCGAGACCAACCGGAGCCAATCTTTGATTGGCTTGAACTTGATTCCGCCAGCCTGCGTCATCCGCGGGCACCACACAAACCCCGAAGTATAGCCGACCCGCTCATCCCGCCGCAATCAGAAAGCGTGCATCACTTTCGGGCGATCATGGCTCTCGCTCACGCCGCAACGGCCGCACGGCCTAATTCGGCATCGCGAAGATAAGCAGCCGGTTGTTAGCTTGATCCACGATTACAGCAAGATTCGTAAACTGGTCGATGGCCACACCGAACTGACCAGAGCCCGGGAGGCCAATCGTTTTGACCGTCTTCAACGGACTTGAAGTGGTATCGACGAGCGACGTCGTTTTGCCCGCGAGGTTCGTCGTCAGGATCGCTCCGGTCTCGGGATTAATAGCAAGCGCGGTCGGATTAATGCCCACATTTACGGTTATGGCGGTGCCAGAATCCGGATTAAAAGACGAGATGATGTTGCCGCCACTGGAACTTGCGTAGAAAACGCCAGGGTTACCGCCGGTTGCCACGACGGGGTCGAACACGATGCCAGTCGCCGGCGCAGTGACGCTACCGGTCTGTGCCGTCGTGCTAAGAGTTGGAGATGCCACACCGATATCCACGACCTGCAGTTGGCCTAAGGGAGCAGCGCCATTTTGGAGCGCCAGGGTCGTGACCACGGCTATGCCTTGATTGTTGGTTCCGCGATCTGGGTCAATAGCCACCGCCGTGGCCTGTTGCAAGCCGCCAATGCTTATGGGAGTGAGCGTTGCCGGCGGGGGATTCGCGGAGAGCAATCCAAGGTTGATCTCGGTGATGGTGTTCGAACCGGTGTTGGCGACAATGGCGGCACCAGTGGCATCGTTAATGGCCACGCCGGCGGGGTTCGTCCCTGTGGAGACATCGGGGACTGCCAATTTATTATTAATCAGATCGACGATCGAGGCCGTACCAGCGCCGTTGTTGGCGACGACGGCTAGTCCAAAGGGCTGGCTCACCGCGATTCCTTGTGGAGTAGTGCCAACAGCGATGGTATGAAGGATCGCGCCGAAGTTAGGATTCTGCACGGTTTTACCGTTGACCGTGGCTGTCGGATTGATGTCAACAACCGAAATGTTATTGCAACCGCTGTTGGTGACGACAGCGACAGGAGAGAAGGGCCCGTTAGCGAGCTGATCGGCAATGGCCACGGAACTCGGCAGAGTGCCGCCGGCGCTAGTGCAAACCTTGGACAAGTCCACGGCTTGAAGAACGAAAAAGTCCACAGCGTTGGATTGCACGCCGCTTCCATTTACCGCATCGAGAGCAAAGCGATGTGGGAATGTAAGATTTGCAGCAGGAATGGTGGCGGTGAGCTGCCGGCTGCTCACAAATTGAACATTGGCGGCCGGGATGGCGGTACCGTCCAAACGAACTTGGGTTTTGGTATCAAAGCCAGAACCAAACACTTGCACGTTCTTGAGATCGGTCGCCGACGTTAGCGTTCCTTGTGGCACAGTTGCATTGGGAATACCCCCAACAACGCCGAGTCCAGGAACGGGGCTAGGCACGAGAATCTCCGAAATTTGAACAGCTTTTAGCTGGGTCGTCGCCGACGGGCCGAGATTGACGATGTCGATCTGGTTGCTGCCGGACATGACGACAAAGGCCTGGTTGGTGGCGGGATCGACGGCCAGGCCACCGAATAGTGTTAGAGAGTTGGTCGAGCCATTTGTGACCGCCAACGTAGCCTTGCCAGATCCTGCCAAGATGGTCTGGCTGTTAAATGTTGCTTGGTCGCCTGCATTTTGCGGGTCGACCAAACAGGGAGGCGGCGCGGTTGTTTTCATATTCGCTGGACTGTTCGTCTCACAAACGAATGCATAGCGCCTTGAGCTGACAGGATCGGAAATAGAAACCTGGTTGAGCCGGGGGTTGTAGGAAACGACGGCATTCGAGTACGGCTGCCACGCTACGTCAGCCGTTCCCACTAACTCAGGGGAGCCGGCGCACGGGAGGGTGACCGTGTAAAAGGTGCAGCTGGCGGAGAAAGAAATCGAACTGATGGTTTGATCGAGGTTATTGATCAAATTGATTTGTGAAAAATTGGTGGCGTTGGCATCAGCAAGCGCGGCCGTATTGGTGACGGGATTGATGGCGATGCCTTGCGTGAAGGACGAAAGGCCGCCGAAGATCAAATTCGGGCTGCTAAAGAACACCTGGGCGGTGGTTTTCGTTGGATCGTTGGGGTCCGGAGGGACGGTCACAGTGCCACTGGCAGTGGAGTTTACGATGTAACTGAAACTGGTGTCGCTAATGGCGGAGACGTTAAACACGCCATTGAAGGTCGCCGTGGTGCTATTGCCGGGGCTGCCGGGTCCCGGAACGCCAGCGATAAGAACGGTGCCAGAATCACCGGGTACGAGGCCGTTGGCGAGAGTCGTAGTGGCCGTCACTATTCCCGCGGCGAGTGTAAGCGACTTGATAAAAGAGGAGGCAGAACCCTTGGTTACATCCACTCCCTGCAAAGCGCCGGACCCGCCGGGGGTGACAAAGGCGAGATGGCCATGAGGCGCCATGGCAACCTGTGGATACTGCCCGGTGTTTAGAGTGACCTGGGCATAGAGGCACTCTCCATTGAGCGCTCCATTTTGCGGGGGGCTTATTTTGAGCGGACATCCGAAGGAATTCGCACCCGTATTCAGGTTCACGAGAAAGCCGAGGTTGGCGGCAGAAGAGGAAGCGGTAGAGGAGTAGGCTACGACCGCCATATTCGTATCTGGATCCACGCCAATCGAGTAGGGGAAAGGGGCAGGCGTAGCCTGGCCTTGCAGCGCGTTGGAAATGTCGATGGTGAAGGGAGCCTGAGTGGAGCCCCCAGGGATGGGGAGAACGGTGACGCTTTGTTCCTGGTAGTTGACCACTGCGACCGTGTGGTTGGTGCGGTTCACGGAGAGGCCAGTCGGAACACTTGTGCTTGTGGGAGTAAGGCCGACGTGAACCGGTCCGCCAAGTGGGGTGAGCGAGCCAACTCCGATGGTGTAGAACTGCACGGCGTTTGAGCCTGTTTCGGCGACAACCAGGACTCCGAGAGTGGGATCAATATCGACCGCGCTCGGATTGGTTCCGACACCCGTAATGGTAGCGGCCACGACTGGCGGATTTGCAGAAAAGCCCGGGAAGATGGCCAAATCCGTGACGGAAGGATTGACCGCAAACGGGGGACCAACTTCACTGGACACGGCAAGAGAATAGAGACCGGGGAGCCCAGAATTGATTGGACCGCTCTGCAATTGTACTTGCAGCTGGCGTGGCGATGACAGAGGCTGTCCCTTGCCATTGGTCGTGAACGGAACCGTGTTGTTAAAAAATACGTTTGCATCCTGGCCGTTCTGCCCGAAATAACCTCCGTCAATTGTGATAGGGATAGTGCCCCCTGAAGGGAACACGCCCTGAACTATATCGTTCGGAGATGAATTCAAAGTTGTCAGGCGAACCGGCAAAATATTGAAGCTAAACGTTCCGGCCGAGGTGCAACCTGTTGGAAGAGGCGTGCCGGTACAAGTTGTGACGGGCTCGCCGGAGTCGGTGACGCTGACGGTGACTGGGCTGGCGACATTGTTCGACAGATTATTGGCAAAAAGGCGGATGCGTGCCCCTGACGAGGGTGGATTTGTGACTGTAGCAGTTGGAATCGGAAAAAGAATCTTGACCTGACCGGTCACCGAGTTAAGTGGGGTTACGTTGTGGTTCGCATCCGTGAGAGTGATTTGCGAAGCCGAAGAGATGTTTGGCGCATTCAGATAGATATCCCAATAGGCGGCGCCTTGGGGAGCGATCGTGGGACTGATTCCGTTAAAGGTGATGGGCCCGCCCTGCGTGATGGTGATGGTGCCAATGGCAAAGCGCGTGGGATCCACGGCAGAGGTCGCGACGACTGTGAGGATCGTAGGTGTGGTGCTGGCGCTCGCAGGCACACTGGCAGTGGGCACAGCCGAAGGAGCACTATAGACCCCGTTGGAATCTATTGAGCCGCACCCTGTGGCATTGCCGCTTACAGTGCAAGTGGGAAGACCGGCGTAGATGTTGGGGGTCGTGGGAGTGGTACTGCTGGGAATGGTCTGCGTGAGGGACCAGTTCACCTTTTGGGTGTTGTCATTTGTGAGAATGGCGAAGAAGGGCTGCTGTTCCTTAGTGGGAACGGCGGCAGTGGCGGGCAAGAGAGTAACCTGAATGCCGGAATCGATGGCCAGCGGGATGGTGCCGGTGCCGTTCTTACTTGAGTCCGCAAGGGCTTGCGCAGTGATGATGACGAGCAGCGAGGGATACTTGGTTGGATCGGGGAGAACCGAGGTGGCAGTGAACGTCGCGGTACCGGTGGCCTGCTCGTTGGTGAGTGCGCCAAAGATAGTGAAGTTAGGGTCACTGGGTGTGTGATTTGGGTCTGGAGGACAAGCTACGGGATTAGAGCGAGTTGTGTTGCCGGCGGGGGTGGTAGGAAGAGTAGTGTACGTGCACCCGACCCACTTGACATTCGTGTTGGACGACGGACCAGTAACCGTGGTGGTGAGAGTCGTCGACTGACCCAAAATGAGTGTTTGGCCCACCGAGGAACTGATCAACACCTTGGTTACATTGACGCCGGAGCTGTTGCTGCCGCATCCGCTAGAAAGCAAGCAAGGCGCGAGGATTGCCAGCATCAGATAGCTTGAAATCTTCCACAACTTCATTTCTCTTGCCTCCCCAAATTCAAGCGCGCCGCAAAGGTTGCGGCCGCGCCGGCGTGATTTTTCCCAGACAATTCCAATTGCTTCGCCGCTTTGCACGGCTAAAAAGTTTTTCCGACCGTAAAGCGAAAAGTCGTTTTGGGCTCGAAGTAGTTCAACCGCCCCGGATTGTTCAGGAAAGTCAATTGGGGCGCGATCTCGTTTTCCCAGAGATTTGGAGCCAGTCCATCCAACGTGTCTCTCCAGTTCTTGAGCGTCAACGGGTTGACATACGGATTGGGCGCAGCGATTTGCGAATGCAACCGGTTCAAATTGTAAGCGTAATAAATGCGGAACGGCGCCTGCACGATCGGAAGATTGACGCCAAACTCGATGCCCGCCGAATCCCTGATACGGAAGTTTGTGCCGGGATAAATACCGAGAGTCTTGGTAAGCGGGGCCTGCGGAAAAGTGGATTGGATGTTCGCGATGCCGGTCGGATCGAGGTGCAAGGCACTGGTTTTGAGAATGCCGTCGGTTCCAGCGTCGGCGAAGAGAGACATGGTAACGGGGCCGGCAATGGGGATGCGGTATTCGATGTTGCCGGAAGTTTGATAGTCGCCGCCAGGCAAAGTGGCGGTGTAGACGAGGACGGGAAGACCGAAATTAAATTGCTGTCCGTTGAAATGATAGAAGAGGGTTTGCGACGTCACCGTGGGAATGAATACGACGGGCGAGATAGAGCGAATATCAAATCCGCGGATATCGTTTTCGCCGCCCATATAGAAGCGGCTGAATGGAGGAACCTCGCCGCCGCCGTATCCGGTGATAAAGGCGGTATTGAAGTGCAGGCCGATAGCGTTGCGGCGTTTGTTGATGGGGTGGAAATACTTGATATCGAAGACGTTGGTGATCGTTTTTACATTGCCGCCCAAGGGCCCGCCCTGGAAAGAGAGGGAATAGTAGAAGCTTTTGCCCTTTGTGGAGTTAATCGGATTATCGATGGTGTTGTAAGTGATCGTCGGAGTAATGGTGCTGGAGACGATTCCGTTGAGGGCGCTAGGACCGGCGATGGCGCGGAACTGCAACTGCTCGAACAACAAAGTGGAGGCGGCATTGAAGGCAGTGATATTTGTACGAGACAGGCCGTAGGATAAGCCAAGCCTAGCGAAAGAAAACCGCTTGAGCGGGTAGCTGGCGAACGCCGTAAAGCCGGTACTGTTCTGATCGTAATTCTGAATGAATTGCGGGTTGACGCTGAGTTGCTGGCCGGTAAGCAGGGCTTCCTGCCTGGCTTGGTTGAAATTGTACTTGCTCGAAAAGACGGTGAAGCCGGTGGAGATGGGGCGGTCGAAGAGATAAGGCTCCGTAAAGCCGAATTGCAAGGTGCGCTGGATTTCGCCAAATTGCGCGGAGAGGGTGAGCGTCTCGCCCAAGCCGAGGAAGTTGTTGGTCTGGTAGGTGAGACCAATAAAGCCGCCCGCCAGGCCGCTGACGCCGCCCTGCAAGCCAATGGACTGTTTTCCCTTTTCCTTGAGTTTGAGATTGATGTCGACAGTGCCGTCTTTGGTGTTTTTCTGGAGCTCGACGGCTTTGTCCGCTTCGATTTTGTCGAAATAGTTGAGCTGGTTGAGGCGGAGGATACTGATATCCCAGTAGCGCTTGTTGAAGAGCTGGCCTTCGTCGATCAGCAACTCGCGGCGGATAACTTTGTCTCGCGTGGTGGTGTTGCCACTGAAGTTGATGCGGCGGACGTAGTATTGCTTTTGTTCGTCGAAGCGAAGGGTAAGGTTGATTCTCTTCTCGGCATCATTGATGTCGAAATCGGGCTCGGCGGTGAAATCGATGAAGCCGTATTGTCCGTAAGCGTCGGAATAGTTTTTGAGAGCCTTGCGGAGCTTGTCGACGTTGAAGACATCGCCTTCCTTGAGGGGAAAGAGGGATTTCAGCGGGTCGACTTTGAGCGACAGTGCCTTATCGGGGTCTGAACTGACGATTTTGAGGGCACCCATGCGGTACTGTTCGCCTTCTTCGATCTTGATGGTGATGTTCACGGCCTTGCCGACGTGCGCCTTAAGGCCGGGCACGGGAACACCCTTGTGGGGAACATCCACATTCTGGAGAATCGGACCGTTTCCGGCGCAGACCGCGCGGAAGTAGCCATTATCCTGGTACAGGCCGCGACAGCCGACTTCCAGGTCCTCGTTTAGCTTTTCACGGTCGTAGGTCTTGCTCAAAACGGGGATGTCAAAGAAATAAAGCGGAATGCCGTAGGGGCGGTCATGCCTCATGGCGCGCAGCAGTTTGCGGTCGCTGAAGGCGTGGTTGCCGACGAAGTTGATCTTGCCCACTTTAACTTTGGGACCTTCGTCGATTTTGAAGACCAGGATCACTGCGTTGCTTGAAGCGATGCGTTCGTACTGCGGGGTAATCTTCGCAAATTGGCGGCCGTGCTCTCCGAGCAATTCCTTGAGCACCACTTCGGCCTTTTTGATTTTTGTGGGGTCGAACGGGCTTTCCACGGATAGCCCGACTTTACGCTCTTTAAAGCGGTCTAGAATATCCGATTCCGTTATCGAATGATTGCCGTCGTAGCGGATGCGGCGGATTTGCGGGCGTTCTCTGACATCGAAAATGATGATCTTACCGTCCGGCTTGTCAGGCGAATCTTCGACGCGCAGCTTTACATCCTCGAAGAACTGGGTGTTCCAGAGGGCCTGGAAATCCCGCCGAAGCGTCTCTTCATTGTAGGGGTCGCCTTCGCGGCTGAAAATGCGTGCCTTCAGCGTGTCGCTGCGGATTCTGCGGTTGCCATAAAATTCGATGCGTTGGATGACGCCTGCCGGCTGGACGTTGGCGGCTTGCTGCACGTCTTGATCAGCAGCTGCTGGTTCGCCTGTAGTAACGGATTCGGATTTCGCGGAATCAGAAGAGGGGGACAACCATCGCGCGTCCGCGGATGCAGACAGTCCCGCGAGGAGACTTTTTTGCGTTGCTGCTGGTGAGCTGGACGCGAGAAACAAAAAGAAGGCTGCGATCCAGGTAACCCGAGACGCCAAAACTCCAAACGGCAAACAGACTCTCCTATAAGCGGCCGCTGAGGTCGTCAAGGCCGCGCCCCCGAAACACAATTTGTTTTTCTCCCGCCGGACCCGGTGTGGGCCGGTCGATAGTTGACCCCGACCTGGTCGAGATCACCCGTACTGCGTTGTGTCAGATTCGCTAGTGGATAACCGGGGTTGCCTCAACCACGGGACGGAAAGCCAAGGCTTCTCCAGCGACGTAGATTTGCAGCGTCGCCGGCCTTTGGATTCCTCCCTGGATGAGCGCCTCCGAGAGCGGATCTTCGACGTACTTTTGAAGAGCCCGCCGGAGCGGCCGTGCCCCATAGTTACGGTCCGCACACGTTTTCTCGAGGATCCACTGGCGTGCTTCCGGCGACAGCACCACCTGCACCTGCCGGTGAATCAGCGTATCGTTCAGCTGGCCCACGAGCAAATCGATGATGCGGAGCAAGTCTTCGTCGCCGAGAGCGTTGAAAATGATAACTTCGTCCAGCCGGTTGAGAAACTCCGGATTAAACGCCCGTTTTACTTCATTCATCACCATTTCTTCGATGGACTTCTGGCTGGCTTCATCGGCACCCGACTGGAAACCGATGGAAGTGCGCCGCTGCAAGTGGCGCGCGCCGAGATTGGAAGTCATGATGATGATGGTGTTGCGGAAATCCACGGTGTTGCCGAGACCATCCGTCAACTGCCCGTCTTCAAACACTTGCAGCAAGATGTTAAAGACGTCCGGGTGCGCCTTCTCGATTTCATCCAAGAGGATGACCGAGTACGGCGTCCGGCGAACGCGCTCCGTCAACTGCCCGCCTTCTTCGTAGCCCACATACCCTGGAGGCGCGCCGATGAGCTTCGAAACGGAGTGCTTTTCCATGAACTCCGACATATCGAAGCGTACCAACGACTTCTCCGAACCAAACAAGAATTCCGCGAGACGGCGGGCGACTTCGGTTTTGCCGACGCCGGTAGGCCCAAGGAAGAAGAAGCAGCCGACTGGGCGCAACGGTGATTTAAGGCCAGCGCGGCTGCGGCGAATGGCGCGGGCCAGAGCGGTGATGGCTTTGTCCTGGCTGATGACGCGCTTGTGCAATTCCGGCTCGATGCGCAGAAGCTTTTGCTGCTCGTCTTCTTTGATAGAGGTGACGCCGATGCCGGTCCAGCGCGAGACAACTTCTTCAATGTCCTCGCGGGAAACGATGCCGGTGGAGGCATCATCCAGCTTGTAGCGTTCGCGAAGCGTGCGCAGGTTTTCTTTTTCCTTGCGCTCTTCTTCGGAATAAAAACGCGCCTTTTCGAATTCGTGATTGGCGATGGCCGTTTCCATGCGGTGGGTGATGAACTTCACGCGCTTCTGGACTTCGCCGACTTCTTCGGGGACGGTGGCTTGGCGGAGTTTTACGCGGGCTCCGGCTTCGTCAATAAGATCGATAGCCTTGTCGGGTAGAAAACGGTCGGGGATGTAGCGGTTCGAAAGATAAACCGAGTAACGCAAGGCTTCATCCGTGTAGCTGACGGCGTGAAACTTTTCGTAGCGTTCGCGCACGCCCTGGATCACCTGGACGGCTTCTTCTTCATTCGGTGCGGGAACTTTGACGGCCTGGAAGCGGCGCTCAAGGGAACGGTCCTTTTCGACCGACTTGCGGTATTCGCCGGGCGTCGTGGCGCCGATGCACTGAATCTCACCGCGCGAAAGGGCCGGCTTCAGAATGTTCGCAGCATCCAGCGAACCCTCGGCGGAGCCCGCGCCTACCAAGGTGTGCAATTCGTCGATGAAGACGATGGAGTTCTGGCTCTCCATCAATTCTTTCATGATGGTTTTGAGGCGCTCTTCGAATTGTCCGCGGTATTTTGTGCCGGCGACGATCAAGGAAAGGTCTAAGGAGAGGATGCGCTTATCTGCCAGGAAGGGGGGGACGTCGCCATCGGAAATACGCTGTGCCAACCCTTCGACGATGGCAGTCTTACCGACGCCTGGCTCACCGATCAGCACAGGATTGTTTTTTGTGCGGCGACAAAGAATCTGGATGACGCGCTCGACTTCATTTTCGCGCCCAACGAGCGGGTCGAGTGAGCCTTCACTGGCAGCCTGTGTAAGGTCGCGGCTGAATTCCGCGAGTAAAGAAGTTTCCTTCGGCCGCGCTGCAGTCGTTTTCTCGCCGGAAGTGCGCGCCAACTCTTCGCGCAAGGTCGAGAGGCGAAGCCCACGCTCCATCAAAATCTCCGCGCCAAAACACTTTTCTTCCCTCAGGATCCCGAGCAACAAATGTTCGGTGCCCACGTGCTTGTGCCCGAGACGTTCGGCTTCTTCGGCCGACATGTTCAGGATACGCTTGCACTCGGCGCTGAGCGGCACTTCGACGGAAGTCGAAATGCGCTCGCGAATGGTGATACGGGCCTCGATTTCCTTGCGGATCGACTCGATCGATCCTTGCTGCCGCAAGAAACGGTTCGCCAGGGCTTTGTCCTCGCGCATCAATCCGAGCAGCAGATGCTCGGTCTCGATGTACGGACTGCCGTACTGGCTGGCTTCGTATCGTGCGAAAAATATGACTCGTCGCGCTTTTTCAGTGTAGCGTTCGAACACGTTAGCTCGCTTCTCCCCCGGGGGCCTCGCTCGCTGAGGCCGCAGCCCCGCGAGTTTGCAGAACGCCATGTTCAAGTCCGAGTATCCGGTCGCACCGCGCAGCAAGAGCCAGATTGTGCGTCGCAATCAGCGACGTCAACCCATGCGTGCGGTGCAGCCGTTCCAGTAGCTCGAACACGGCCCAAGCATTCTGCTCGTCCAAATCTCCAGTAGGTTCATCTGCCAGCAGCACGGTTGGCCCAGTGACGAGCGCCCGGGCTATAGCGACGCGCTGCTGTTCCCCTCCGGAGAGTTCCCCTGCACGGTGATCCGCCCGATTTTCCAGGCCGACCTCCGCAAGCCACTTCCGCGCCGTCCCCAGCGCCGAAGTGAAATCCTCGCCACGCAACAACAGCGGCATGGCTACATTTTCTGCAGCCGTAAAATCAGGCAGCAACTGGTGCCGCTGCCAGAGAAAACCCACCGCGCGGTTTCGAAATTCCGCAAGCGCCGCGTCATCATCAATCGTTTCAATGGCTTTATTTGCGAAGTATACTGTACCGCTCGTTGGCGTGTCTAGCGCGGCAAGCAAATGCAAGAGAGTGCTCTTGCCCGCTCCGGAAGGCGCAACGATGGCAACCATCTCGCCTTGCCGCAAACTCAAGTTCGCGTCGGACAAAACCGCCAGACTTTTCTCGCCGCTCCCGTATATTTTTTTCAGGCTTCGCGCTTCCATCACCACGGAAGCTGTGCCGCGCACGCGCGCTGCGCTCGTTCGAACTGTCTGGCTCGCGTTGTCTTGCGGCTGAGTCATTGTGGTCTCAAGCCTGATCCTCGTTTGCCCGCTTTGTTGGAGTGCTTCACTTACCTTAGATGCAACCCACCCCATCGCCGTGCTCCCCAGCTGGCACAAAGTATCCCGCTCAATTGCCCAAGAGTTTCCCATTTCTACCAAACGCCTGCCCGTCACCAAAAGGCCTGGCAAACGTCAACTTTGGAACACTCTTAAGCTTCCTTTTTTCAATAACTTGTAACGGGCTCGACCTCTTCGGGATGGCGAGGGAGGCATCCCGGCTTTGCCCGCTGGCCTCTGCTGACTTATACGAGCAAACCACGCGCCAAATCCAATGGCGTCATGCCTTTCGATCCGGTCCGGTCGCACCGCTGCATCATTCATAACGGAGAATCTCGACCGGCAGTAGCCGAGCCGCGGCCCGCGCCGGCAGGATCGTCGCTCCAATCGAAATCCCCATTGCCGCCAGGGTGATCCACACGCCATCGAGCGCGCTCGGATGAAACGGCACATAGGAAACAGCGTAGATTTGCGGATCGAGCGGAATGAGATGATAGGTTCCCGCAATAAGCGCGAACGCATAGCCAACACAGAGTCCGATCACTGTCCCCGTGAAACCGATGGCGATTCCCTGCCACAAAAAAATCTTGCGAATCTGTTCGCGGCGCGTCCCCATGGACATCAATACCGCGATGTCGCGCGCCTTGTCCGTCACCATCATCGAAAGCACGACAAGAATGTTCAGTCCCGCAACAAATGTTATCAACCCGATGAAGATCGCGGTGACAAGTTTTTCCAAACGCAGAGCGCGGAACAGCGCAAAGTTTTGTTCCATCCAGGTAGTGGCCAAAAAATTCTTCCCGGCCATTTTTTCCGCCTGTCGCGCAATCTCAGCGGCGCGCTCAGGGTTTTCCAGCCGGAATTCAAGGACATTGACCACATCGGCCGTGCCCGCCAGGGACTGCGCAGCGCGCAGCGCCAAGAAACACCAGTTTTCGTCGTAATCGTAGAAGCCGGAATCGAAAACGCCGGCCACACGAAAACGCCGCGTGTGCGGACTCAAACCAAACGGTGTCAACCGCCCCTGCGGGCTCAGGATCGTCACGTAGTCGCCCGGCCCCATCTTCCATTCATCGGCCAGTTGCTTGCCGACCATCAACGCATCAATGCCGACCGCGTCTGGCGTGAAATCAAGGCTCCCCGCAACGATCTTCTGCAGCGCCTCATCGCCGCGCCGCTCGCGTTCTGGCTCGACGCCTTTCGCAACCACACCCCGCGCTTCGCCGCCAAACGTTAATAGAACGGTCTCATAGGACGCCGGCGTTACAGAGCGCACACCGGGAATCGCCGCGAGTTTCGCGGCCAGCCCTTCATAGTCATGGATGACCGAGCCCGGGCGCGTCAGCGAAACGTGGGCGGTGACGCCCAGCAACCGATCCTGTAGCGTCTCGCGGAAGCCAGTGTTCATGGCGAGCGCAATCACCAGCGTGGCCACGCCGGCCGCCACGCCGAGGATGGAAAACAAGGTCACCAGCCGCAGCACCGCCGGCCGGTAAGGCGACCGCAAATACCGTCGCGCCACGAACCATTCAAATCGCATGGGTGATTCGCATTAGAAAAAGGATACTTTACGCGCCCTCCGCCTCGGTAGCGGAGTCTTGCCGCGCCTCAGGACGCACTTCGGGGCGCAGGAGCGGGAAGAGGATCACGTCGCGAATGGACTGTGAGTCGGTGAGCAGCATCGTGAGGCGGTCGATGCCGATGCCTTCACCGGCGGTAGGCGGCATGGCGTGGCAGAGGGCGCGAATATAATCGACGTCAAGCTGCTTAGGCATTTCTTCTCCGCCCCGCGCGATTTGCGCCAGGAAGCGGCGCTCTTGCTCCGCTGGATCATTTAGTTCCGAAAAACCGTTGGCCACTTCCATGCCCGCGACGTAAATTTCGAATCGCTCCGTCAAAGACGGATCCTCCGGCTTCTGCTTCGATAGCGGCGAAATGTCCGTGGGAAAATCGTACAAAATCGTGGGCTGGATCAGTTTGTCTTCCGCCATCGTTTCGAATAACAATCCCGTCCACTCGCCATCCTTCAAAACACCCTTCGAAGCAGCATAAGGCGCGCCCGAGGTTTTCGCCCACTCGTTATATCGCTCCACGACCGCGCGGGCCCCGCCCGGCGCGGCGAGCTCGACTTCCGTAGGTGCGGCGCCTGCCCCAGCAGGCCAATATTTGATGATCGCTTCGCGCATCGTCAGCCGCTGCATCTTTGAAAAATCCAGCTCCTGCTCGCCGTACTTCACCAATGTCGACCCAGTGATGCTCATCGCCAGCAGCGCGAAAAGCTCTTCGTTCATTTCCATTAAATCCCTGTAGTTGCTATACGCCTCATAGAATTCGAGCATCGTGAATTCCGGGTTATGCTGCGTCGAGATTCCTTCGTTGCGGAAATTGCGGTTGATCTCGTAGACGCGGTCGAACCCACCGACCGTCAGCCGCTTGAGGTAGAGCTCGGGTGCGATCCGCAAATACAAATCAATATCCAATGTATTGTGGTGCGTGACGAAAGGCCGGGCGGCGGCGCCTCCCGGGATAGGATGCATCATCGGCGTTTCAACCTCTATATATCCGCGCGCATCGAAGAAGCGCCGTAGCTCCTGAATAATCCGCGCCCGCGCGACAAACACCTGGCGAGATTTGTCGTTGGCAATCAAGTCCAGATAGCGCTGGCGATACCGGAGTTCGACGTCGGTGAGGCCGTGCCACTTCTCCGGAAGGGGCAGCAAAGCCTTCGCGAGAAACGTCAGCTCCTCCACCCAGATGGAAAGTTCGTTGGTTTTCGTCCGGAAGAGGTGTCCGCGAACGCCGATCAAATCGCCGAGATCGAGCAAGTGGAACAGGGCAAAGCCGCGCTCGCCGACAACATCCTTCTTTACATAGATTTGTAGGCGCTTGCCGGAACCTTGCAGATGGGCAAAGCCCGCCTTCCCCATCAAGCGCAGAGAAACGAGCCGCCCCGCCACACGCACTTCGTGTTTATCGGCTTCCAACTCGGCGGCTGACTTTTCGCCATACTTATCCACAAGGGCTGCCGGCGTGTCTGACCAGCGAAATTCCCTCGGAAATGCCTCATGTCCGAGAGCTTGAATCTGTTCGAATTTCTTTTGCCGCTGCTCAAACTGGTCGCGAGGCTCAAATTGCAAAGGAGATCCTTTCGGCGTAACCGCAGGCGAGTATAGCGGTGGCTCCCGGTTTCGAGCAACAGCATGAAGACCCCGGACTCACTTTCCTGCCGCTGGGTCTCTATTACCGGCAAGTCACACTTGCAAGAAAGTGGTCCTTTCCGAATAAGAATTTGTTATACTCCCCGCTCTGTTCCCCTGGGAGACCCCTTGTGAAAGACCGTGTGCGCCCCCTCTCAGCCCGCGGCATGACTGTTAAAGATGACTGGCGAGCCTGGTTACCACAAGAAAAAGAGCAAGTGTTTCGCTCCTATGTTCGCCAATTGGAAATCTCCTACAATATGTTGAGCGTTTCTTTAGATGAAGCGCTCGCCCTGCGTCAAGGGGGACGCTTGGCGAAGGCCAGCCTGGCCGTTTGTGTCACACCCGATCTCTGTAGCCGTTTCGCCCACCCTCTGGTCGCCTTGCTTTGGGCACTGAGCGAGCACGCCAAACATTACGGTACGGTTCCCAACGCTGCTCCACTCGATCCCTCCAATTTTCAGGGTGCCCGTGGCCAGCGAGTCGCGCTTATCAACAACTTATTGTGCCGCGTCCTGCTTACCGAGCGTTCTCAGTTTCTCTATAAGATCAGCACCCTCGGTGAGATGGTGGATGATCTCAACAACGATTTTTGCGCCGCTGCCACGGACATCGCCAACGGTACGTCGCTCAATTTCGACTCGGAATGGCAGGCGGTGGATGCTGCTCACTACGACCTGAATACATGCCTCCGGGAAGCCATCGTTTTGTTGAAATCCTTTCTCATGGCGCTGCCCGATAACGAGCTAGACGCCTTCCAAGCCACCGTCTGTACCCAGATGGGCGTCTCCAAACCGAAGAAGCTGACCTTTAGCCAGCGCTTGATCCGCCATAGACGCATGGCCCCAATCGGGGGAGAATAGTGCATCCAGCCAGATGGTTGGGCGCCAGGCTCGAGTAGCCTGGGAATAAGATGGTGTCCCCGCTTGTTTGATTAGGAACAGCCAGTTTTGCGAGGACAACTCTAGGAGGTATTCGGTGCATCCGAGCCGTTGGATGCACCGCATTTGGACCGTTGGCCAGAAACCGACCAAGCGAGCCCAGTGTGTCGACTGCTTTTCAGACACCGAATAGGGTGAATGCGTCTCAGTCACCTAAGTCGGCGACTGAAGCGGAAGCCATCCGTCTGGCCCAGGCCGGCAATGCCACGGCTTTTGAGCATTTGTACCAGCTCCACAGCCGCCGCGTATACGCTCTGTGCCTGCGAATGGTTGGCAACCCGTCCGACGCGGAAGACCTCATGCAGGAAGCATTTTTGCAGCTCTTCCGTAAGATCGGGACCTTCCGTGGCGAGTCGGCGTTCTCCACTTGGCTGCACCGGATGACGGTAAACGTGGTCCTGATGCGCTTGCGCAAGAAGACGCTCCCGGCGGCTTCTTTGGAAGAAACGACGGAACCTGATGAAGAGACAGGCGGCCCAAGAAAAGATATTGGCGCGCCCGATTTACGACTCAGTGGGGCCGTGGACCGCGTCAATCTGGAACGCTCGATCGAAAAGCTTCCACCGGGGTACCGGACCGTGTTTGTGTTGCACGATATACAGGGATTCGAGCACAACGAGATTGCAGGCATTATGGGATGTTCGGTAGGTAATTCAAAGTCGCAGTTGCATAAAGCGAGGACGCGCCTGCGCGAGTTGCTTCAGGAAGATTTGCGGGACCAGGCTCGGGCGGAACGTCACGCTGCAAAAACGCAAGCAGGGCTCGGCGATTGAGTTAGAATGCAGCCAACCGTCTGGCCCGGGGAAGCGTCATATCAGGTAACGAGAATGTCGAGCTGGACGGCTACCCAGGTCCTTTAGTTAGCCGCGGAGCGAAGTGCCATGCAGTGCAAAGACGTAGAACTTGTGCTGGAGCAGGAAGGGCTGGAGCCGCTTCCCGTCGAAGCGCGCGCCCATTTGGCCGAATGCCGCGATTGCCGCAATTACGTCGCGGATCTCACGAGCCTCGTGGACGCTGCGAAAAAGCTGCCGCCGGAAATTACTCCCCCCGATCGAGTTTGGATTGCTCTTCGTGCCCAATTGGAAGCAGAAGGCATCATCCGGACTCCGTCTGACGTCATTCCCGCCGAGCCGGATTCCTGGTGGCAATCGATCCATGCTTTTTTCAGCAACCGCGTCTTGGCCACCTCGATGGTTGGCATCCTCATCGTTGCTGCCGCCGTTTTCCAGATTCGCAGTGACAGAGCTGTTCGTCCTGCGCCACCTGTAACCGCCGCCAAGGCCGAACCCGCGCCTCGTACGGCGGAGGCTTCCTCTCCGCAACCAGCTGGGGAATTCGCCGGTACTGCGCAAGCCTTGAATGATCAGGAGCCGGTAGCCACCAGTATGATTCTCGCGAGCACTTCCCCGGTGGATGCCTCTTTGCGCGACAATCTGAAAAAAGTGAACGAATTTATTGCTGACTGCGAGCGGCACCTCAAGGAACAGCCTCAGGATGAACTGACGCGTGAATACTTGTCCGCCGCCTATCAGCAAAAAGCCGAATTACTCTCCGCGATGATTGAGCGCGGAAGGAGCATAAACTAACATGAGCCTTCGAATGATGGGGACCACACCGGCCCGGCCGGAGTCTTGTGTGAAACGAAGCATCTTGCCCGTTCTCTGCGCCGGTCTCTTTCTGTGGAGCGCCGCGCCTTCCCGTGCGGCTGGCACGGGACAAACCGTGGAAAGGCAATTCAAGATCACCGGACGGCCCGTGGTCGTGATTCACAACGTGGCCAATGGCCGTATCGAGGTCAAGTCCTGGAAGAATTCCGAAGTGGACGTCGTTGGCACGCAATCTTCCAACAAAATTGGCTTCGAAATCGAACAAGTGGGCGATCGCATCGACGTTACTGCCACCATCCTTCAACCCGGGGCGCTGCCTCTGGAACTGGAAGCCAATTTGCAACTCACTGTTCCGGAAGAAACGGAGCTACAGCTCAAGACCGAAACTGGTCTCATTTACGTCGAGCAGGTCATGGGAGACATGAAACTCGAAAGCTACGCCGGTGACGTGCACCTGAAAGAAGTTTCGGGCTACATCATCGTCAAGACCACCGGGGGCTCTTTGGTCTGCACGCAATGCGCCGGCAAGCTCGATTTCAGCTCCATCGGCGGCAACGCGCAAATTCTTCAGCCTCACCTGAACGATGTTAACCTCATGACTACCACCGGGAATATTCTCTTCGATGGCGATTTTGTGCGCACCGGCCTCTATTCCATGAAGAGCGGCAAAGGCCTCGTCGAGGTGCGCTTTTCCAGCACGGATTCGTTTGACCTGAAGGCTCAGACTTCCACGGGGATCGTCGACAATCAAGCAGCTGCGTTTTTGAAGCCTGACTCGCACGGCGTAAAACATGCCGCTTCCAAGTTTGCGCATGGCCTTTTCGGCACTGTCGGCATGGGCCTCGCGAAAGTCGAACTCTCCTCCTACAGTGGTACAATCCGCATCATGAGGCGCGATTAATTTTTCGCGCTCATACATAGCGTGCCCTTTGGGGCCGCGCTCTACTTAGAACAGTGACTCAACCGCCCCCTTTGCGTGGCCTCTCCGCCCGCCCCCAGGTGATTTGCCTTGCCGGCTTCATGGGATCCGGCAAGACGACCGTTGGCACGCTTCTCGCGCGCCAACTCGCGTGGCGTTTCGTTGATTTGGATGAGCGCATCGAACAGTCTGCCGGTCTTGCCATCCCTGAGATTTTCGAACGCTTCGGCGAACTGGCTTTTCGCAAAATCGAAGCGGATCAGTTGCGCGCCGCTTTGGGCCGCGCTTTCGAACTCAAGGAAGCCACCGTCCTGGCCCTCGGCGGCGGCACCTACGCCCAGCCCGGCTGCCCGGAGTTTCTGCGAAACGCCGGCATCCCCGTACTATGGCTCGACTCACCCATCGAGCTTCTGCTCTCTCGCTGCATGACCATGACTGGCCGGCCGCTCTTTCGCGATGAAGCCAGCTTCCGTATACTCCACGCCCAGCGTCTTCCCTCTTATCAGCTCGCTGACTACCGGGTGGACAGCTCCAGCGATCCCACACAGGTGGTCGCTGAAATCCTCCGCCGCGGCATTGTCGTGGCAGGTGGCAGCGAAGCACATCTCGTCGTCGAAAAACCAAATTCTTGACCGGCCTTCGCTAGAATGATCTTCGGAGACTTGTTCTCCGCAAGAGTTCTATCGTTTTTCGCCGTCTACTGCGAAAGGGGGATTCCATGGAAACGGGATCGCGTGGCCTTCAGGCCAAGTTTTCGTTCTTCTTCAGCGTCGCCTTGATCTTGGCTTGCGCTGCCGCGAGCGTTGCCGCTCAAAAGAAGAATGCTGCGCCCGGCGCTGGAGTCTTCACTCAAGACAAAGGCAAGCTCACCATCAAGCTCGACGGACAAACCGTCGGTCATGAAGAGTTCGAAATCATGCCTTCAGGAGACGCCTGGCTCGCCAAGGGCAACGCCGACATCAAAGCTTCGCAAACTGTTGCCAGCAAAGTCTCCGGCTCGCTCGCTCTTCAGCCCGACGGCGCTCCCATCAGCTACGAGTGGACCTCTCAAGCGGAAAAAACCAACGGCGCACGCGTCCTCTTCACCAACGGGCTCGCCAAAATGACTCTGCAAATGCAAGGTGCGCAGCCCTTTGACCAGACTTTCACCTTCGGGACGCCGATCATCGCCGTCCTCGACAACAATCTCTACCATCAGTACGCAGTCCTCGCTCGCCTCTACGATTGGTCCAAGCGCGGCCCTCAAACATTCAATGTGCTCATCCCGCAGGAGCTGATGCCTGGCACCATCACTGCCGAATCCACCGGCTCCGCCGCCATCGATGGAAAATCCTACGAAGGCTTTCGCGTCAACACCACCGACCTAGAAGTAGACCTCTACCTCGACTCGACCCATCGCATGATGCGTCTTGAAGTCCCCGCCGCCAAAGTTTCTGTCATCCGCGACTGAGTGTTAGAATTTTCTTGGCGGTAGAAGGCCGGTCGCACGCTGGGACTGAGGACATGCGACAACGAATCAGACGCATCGCAGTCTTAGTTTTGATTTTCTTGTCTGCCGGCGCAATCTTGTCTGCAGCGCAGGCGTTGTATCTTTTGTGGCCCTCTCGTGAGGCAGTGCAGTTCTGCGCCACTCCGCGAGCCTGGGGTCTCTGCCTTGGGTGCACGGCAATAGTGTTTCTCGCGTGCATTCGCCATTTGCTTCGTCGATTGAAAACAAAAAGCGCGGTGTGACCTCTCACAGTCACACCGCGCCAATCTGTGCTCTGCCCTTGAAACGAAAAACTTACCTAGCTACCGGCCGCTGAAACACCGGCCCTGCTCCTGGCCGCCGCAGCACATAACCCTGCGGCTGCCCATGGGAATGCGAAATCGCATGCCCATTCGAATGGCCGGCACCGATATGTCCGTTGTGCCCGTTGCCATTCGCCGGCGCGGGCTGCGGCATCCGCGCCGGATTACCGATAGGGCGGAGAGTGACCGGCGCTGCATGGACGTGATCACTGATCGCCTGCAGCCTCTTGAGAATGGACTGCCACTGTTCCCAATCCAACTGGCGGAGGAACGGCCGCAATCCCTGGATGAACGGATCCTCGAGCAGCGCTTCGCCGTCGGATTCCGGAATAAAGAAACGGTTCAGGCCCACATTCAGCGCCTCGGAAATTTTTTCCAGCGTGCCGAGGCTCGGCGTCATCTGGCCGCTCTCGATGCGCGACAAGTAGGAGCGCGACACCTTCGAGCGCGACTGCAGCTGGCTCTGGGTCATCGCGCGCGATTCGCGCAACTGACGAATGCGCTGGCCGATATTCTCGACCGTCTGTTGGTTGGCGAACTTTTCGGACGTGGGTTCAGCGGCTGCTTCCTCCGGAGGTGCCGGTGGAGGAATCAGGAATTCCAAACGCTGAGGCAAGGCGCGCACACAACGGCGGCAGTTTCCTGTGCGCGTCCGGTATTGGACGAGACCACATGTCTTACAGCGAATGACTTCCCTATCCATTTCGAATGAACTCATCGATTCTTTCTCTGTTGTTTGCACTGACACCGGTGCTCCTCGCTGACTTTGCCCGGCGTGCGGATGTAGGAAGGAACGTCGGAACGTTCTTATGGGGAAGACAGAAACTGGCGCGAGGGGAGTATCGTGCGAGTGGCCATTTTCTGTCAAGAGTATTTTTGAACTATTTTTGTATATGCATTATTTCCCGTGGCAGTTCTACGAAAAATATTCGCTGTCCCATCGGCCAGTCTCCGGACAATTTTTCTTCGCCCCCACAATCTGTTGTGGTCGGCTCCGCAAACCACCGTTCCGTTAGTGTCGCCTTAGCTACAAGAACTCCTGAGCCGTTGTACGATGGTGTCTGCCCCAAATTGGAACGTCAGCTTAGAGAGCGCATGCCGGAACTCCCCGACATCACCGTTTACATCGAAGCACTCGAAAAGCGCATCCTCGGCCAGACTCTTGAAGCCGTGCGCGTCGTCAGCCCTTTTCTCCTCCGCACCGCGAATCCGCCCCTTGCAGACGCCTCCGGCAAGCAAGCCATCCAACTCCGCCGCCTCGGCAAACGCATCTGCATCGGCCTCGAAGACGAACTCTGGCTTGTCCTCCATCTAATGATCGCTGGCCGTCTTCATTGGCACCCGTTCGGCGCGAAGCCTGGCCGCGTGAAAGTTTCGCCGCCTCGTGGTCTCGCCGCATTCGATTTTTCCAACGGCACTCTTCTGTGGACAGAAGCCGGCTCACAAAAGCGCGCCTCTCTGCACGTGGTCCATGGCGAAGAGGGACTTCGTTCCCTCGACCCCGGCGGCCTCGAAGTGCTCGACGCCACTCAAGAGCGATTCGCAGCAGCGCTGCTCTCTGCCAATCACACTCTCAAGCGCGCCCTCACCGATCCTCGCCTCTTCAGCGGCATCGGCAACGCTTATTCCGACGAAATTCTCTGGGAAGCCAAACTTTCTCCTCTCGCGCTTACGCAGAAACTCCCGGTCCCCGAAATCAAGCGCCTATACGACGCTATCCGCGCCAGCCTTACCCACTGGACCGAGCGCCTCCGCGCCGAATCCGGCGGCACATTCCCAGAAAAAGTCACCGCCTTCCGCGAAGGCATGGCCGTCCACGGCCGCTATAAACAACCCTGCCCCCGCTGCGGCACGAAAATTCAGCGTATCCGCTACGCCAGCAATGAAACCAACTACTGCCCCACCTGCCAAACAGGCGGCAAACTCCTCGCCGACCGCGCCCTATCCCGCCTCCTCCGCGAAGATTGGCCCCGTTCCCTGGATGAACTCGAACTCCTCACCTCCAAATCCAAATAGTCTGCCGTGGCACAGACTTCAGTCCGTTCAATCCGCCCGCATTTGTTAGAATTTTTCCTTGCCTTCAACGGTCTATGCGATAGGAGGACCCAACATGACCGGCCCTTCTGAAAACCTCGAACTCGCCAGGCAATACCTCAAAGCCATCGAATCAGGAGCGAGCGCCGAGGACATGACTCAATTCTTCGCGCCAGATGTCATCGTGGAAATTTTTCCGAGCAAATTCTTCCCAAACGGCAGTCGCGACAACTTGGCAGGCGTTCTCGCTGCCGTCGAGCGCGGCAAAAAGGCAATAACCAGTCAAACGTACGCGGTCCGAAACGCACTTTCCAGCGGCGATCAAGTCGCCCTGGAAATCGATTGGACCGGCACCTTGGCCGTCCCCTTTCAAACCATTCCGGCAGGGGGCAAGATGCGCGCCCACTTCGCCGCGTTTCTCCAATTTAAGAACGGCAAAATCATTTCCCAACGCAATTACGACTGTTACGAGCCGTAATCGGTCTCGCCGGCGCCGCCATGCCTAATCGAAGCACTCCCGGCCACGACCGTGTAACCTATTGTTCCTGAGCCCTTATGGATCCACCGGGAAAGAATCAGCAACGCATGAAAATAGTCTCGCTCAACGTCGGCCTCCCCCAAGATGTGCTCTGGCACGGAAGAACCGTAACGACTGGCATTTACAAAGAGCCCGTCAAGGGCCGTGTCCATTTGCGAACGCTGAACTTGGACGGCGACCGCCAGGCAGACCTTACGGTCCACGGCGGCGCGCAGAAAGCTGTCTACTGCTACGCAATCGCACATTATGATTATTGGAAGAAAGAATTGCCCGGCCGCGAGTTGCCGACCGCAATTTTTGGAGAAAACTTCACCATCGACGGCCCGCTGGAAAACTCAATCCATCTCGGGAACACATTTTCGGTCGGCTCTGCGGAAGTGGTTGTGACCCAGCCTCGCCTTCCTTGCTACAAACTTGGCGTGCGGTTTCAATCCGACGATATAGTGAAGCGCTTCCTCGCCAGTGGCCGCAGCGGTTTCTACCTGGCCGTTACGCGCGAAGGAGAGGTGGGCGCCGGCGATGAGATCAAACCAATCGCGCAAGACCCAAACCGCGTCCCGGTCTCGGAAATCACTCGGCTCTACATCGCCAAAAGGTTTAACGGGGAAGATGCCGATTCCCTGCGTCGAGCCTTGCAGGTCGCCGCATTGCCAGAGAGTTGGAAAGACTACTTTCGAGATCGCCTACACAGGATGAAAATTTGAGTGCCGCCGTGTACCTGCGGCCACCGATAAAAGAGATTGCCTTCTGCATCTTCCTTCTTGATCTTTAACATCCTGGCTTGAACTCACGCGAAGGCTTGACTCCAGGTCTACCGTTCGGAAGGCTTCGTCACCGGTTTCGGCGCCGTCTTCCCATCCGCCGCACCGGCTCCGCTCTTAACCGGATAAGTCTGGTCGTACAACTTCACGATCTCCTGCGTGATGTCCGTCGACGCATACATCACCGGCGTGGTCTGCGAAGAGTTGTCCAGCACCGCGCCGTAGCCGTTACTCGGCGCATATTTCCCCAGCACCTCCACCATCTTTCTCCCGATGCGCCCGATGACGTCGGTTTGCGCATCGTTCAAGTCTTCTTGAAATTCGTTCTGCCTGCGCTCCAGTTGCCGCGTGAGCCGCTGGCCTTCGAGCGTCAACTTTTGTTTCTCTTCGTCGCTAAGCGTATTCGCTCCTGCCGTCAGCCGTTGCTGCAAATCGTTGATCTTTTTGTTTAGGTCCTCGAGTTCCTTGCGCCGCGCAAGGAACTCAGTCTCCATCTGCGCGGCAGCCTGTTTACCTTCCGAAGTGTTCGCAATCGCCGCGCGCATGTTGATCGCGGCAATCTTCGCGCCCGCTTCGGTGGTGTTCGCGGGCCGGCTCTGCGCCAATAACGCGCTCGTGCACAACCCAAGCGCCATCGTCAGCGCGGTAGTTCGAAGCAATGTCATCCAGTTCACTGTCTCTCTCCTTCAGGGCAACTCGCTCTATGATTCTTTGGGATTCGTTCAAACCAAGACACACCAGCACGCTCAAGGATTTTTCCGGAGCTCTTTAACCGCCTCAGGAACCCCCGTCACGGTATGTCTTGGCGCTGCGTTAACTGTTGCGATGCCAGCGCCGCCGTCTCGCGTTGCCTGCCTTGCGCATTGCATACGTCGAATCCCCTTACGGTGATTTCGTCTCGACACCCGGTCGCTACGGTTCTCTTGTAAAGTAATTCCGTGAAACAATTCCACATCAGACCAGCCCGCCCCGCCGATTGCGACTCGTTAGCCCAACTGCGCCACGCGCTCTGGCCGGAGTCTTCCGCAGAGGACCACGCCAACGAACTTGCTTTGATTCTCAGCGGCAGAGCTCCAGGAATTCTTCCCGCCACCATCTTCGTTGCGGAATCCAGCGATGCCGCGTTACTCGGCTTCCTCGAAGCCGGCCTGCGCTCCCACGCCGACGGCTGCGATCCATCGCATCCCGTCGGCTACGTCGAAGGCTGGTACGTTGTGGAATCTCACCGCCGCCACGGCCTCGGCGCTGCCCTTCTCCGTGCTGCCGAAGACTGGGCTCGCACCCAAGGCTGCACCGAAATGGCTTCCGACACCCAACTTGAAAACGCCCTCTCCCAGCGCGCCCACGCCTCCCTCGGCTTCCAAGTCGCCGAGCGCAGCATCCTCTATCGCAAACCACTCTGAAGTACCTTCAGTTCGGACCTGTCGACTTCTTTCTCCAGTGCGCTAAACTACTGTCTCCGCAACCTGGAGAAACGCATGCCCACACGCGACGACGCCTGGAAGCTGCTGTGCGAATTCACCGAGTCGGAAAGCCTGCGCAAACACATGCTGGCCGTCGAAGCCTGCGTCCGCGCGTACGCGCGCAAGCAGGGCGCCGATGAAGAGACTTGGCGTATCACCGCTCTGCTCCACGACTTCGATTACGAGCGCTGGCCAAACAACGAACACGCCGCCGACGCCGGCCATCCCGCTGAAGGTGCGAAAGTTCTGCGCGAGCGCGGCTACTCCGAAGAAATCGTGCGCGCGATACTTTCGCACGCGGACTATTCCGGCGTCGCGCGCCAGTCGCCGCTCGAGCACACCCTTTTCGCCTGCGACGAGCTCGCGGGGTTCCTCACGGCATGCTCCTACGTTCGCCCGTCGAAGAGCATCCTGGATCTCGAAGTGGACTCCGTGAAGCGCCGCCTCAAGGACAAAGCCTTCGCCAAAGGCGTGAGCCGCGAAGATGTTCGCAAAGGCGCGGAAGAGCTGAGCATCCCGCTCGAAGAACACATCGGCTTTTGCATTTCCGCGATGCGCGAGGAAGCCGATGCCCTTGGCCTCCGCGGCAATATCGGCGCGCAAACGGCTTCCTCTTAAACGGGAAGATAGTTTTTCTGAAACTACTCGTAGCGCAGAGCAATAAGCGGATCGACGCGCGTGGCGCGGCGCGCCGGAAGGTAGCAGGCCAGCAGAGCGACCGCAGCCAAGAGAATCATCACGCCTGCGAAGGACGCAGGGTCGTACGCGCTCACGCCAAAAAGCAAATGCACGAGAGCGCGTGACAATGCGAAAGCAGCCGCCAATCCAATCGTTGCGCCGATCAAAAACAACTTGAAGCCCTGTGAAAAAATCATGCGCAAAACATCGCTTGGCTGCGCGCCAAGCGCGACGCGCACGCCGATTTCCTGCGTGCGCTGCGTTACCGCGAACGAAAGCACCGCATAAATTCCCAGCGTGACAAGCAACAGCGCGAGCGCAGCGAAGCCGCTGAGCAACGACGCCTGCATTTTGCGTGAAGCGAGATTCTCGTCGACAAGATCCTCGAGCGGCATCATGCCCGCGACGGGCTGCTCCTTGTCCACCGACCAGATCTGCTGCCGCACAATTTCCGCGAGCGCCATCGGATCTCCGGATGCGCGAACGGCGAGATACTCCGGCTCGTATCCAAAATCCTGCTGCTGATACGGCAAATACATTTCCGCTCGTGCAGGAACGTCGAGGCCGGCCTGATGCATATCGCCGACGATGCCTACGATGGTGATCCAGGGAGAGTTGTGGCGATAAGTTCCGATTTTGAAGCGTTTGCCGATGGGGTTCTCGCCAGGCCAATAATTTTTCGACATGCTCTGGTTAACGAGGGCGACGGGAAGAGTTCCGGCGGAGTCGCCTCGTTCGAACAAGCGGCCTTCGATGAGTTTCGTTCGAAGCGTCGACAAGTAATTCTTGCTGATGATGCGCACATTGGGGATCAGCAAATTTCCCGGCGCGGGCTCAGGTTTTCCTTCGAGGGTGATACCAGTCGCTCCGCCGTCATTCGTCAAGGGAACCCACGTGGTGTAACCCGCGGAGACGACACCTGGGAGGCTTTCTACTTGCGCGAGGACTTGATCATAAAAAGCTCTTCTGCGCGCAATTGCTTCGTATTTGGGTCTCGGCAGAGGAGTGCGCATCACGAGAACATGATCGGCACGGAAGCCTGCATCGAGGTGGTAGAGATTTTGAAGGCTTCGAATGAGGAGGGCTGCCCCAGCGAGCAGAACAATGGCGAGGGCGACTTCGCAAATCACGAGAGCGTCGCGGAGACGATGGCCTCCCGAACCAACGCCGCTTTGGCCGCCGCCCTGTTTCAACGAGTACGTCAGTTGGAATTGGGAGACGCGCGAAGCAGGGATGATGCCGAACAGGATTCCAGTGGCGAGAGACACGCCAAGCGTGAAAAGAAGAACTCGGGCGTCGACACCAGTACCAGCCATTGGCGCGATGCCAACAGGAATTAAAGTTGCGAGAAATTTTGTTCCCCAGATGGAGAGCAGCAGCCCAGCAGCTCCCGCAAATAGAGAAAGCAGGATGCTTTCAGTCAACATTTGCTGGATGACCCGGCCGCGAGTGGCACCAAGAGCGAGGCGCATGGCCAGTTCGCGGCGCCGGCCGGTGGCGCGAGAAAGCAAAAGATTTGCGACATTGGCACAAGCGATGAGCAGAACAAAACAGACCGCTCCTACGAGCATCATAATCGCGGGGCGAACATCTCCAGTGACTTCTTCGCGGAGCGGGATAGCGAAGGCGCCAACCTTGGCGTTCGAATCGGGATGTTCCTTTTCCAACTGCGATGCGATGGTGGCGAGATTGGCATTCGCGGTCTTGAGCGAGACGCCGGATTTGAGCCTAGCAAACACTTGCAGATAATGACTTCCGTGATTGGCCAGGTCTTCCTTCGTGAATTGAGCGGGAATCCAAAGCTCGGTTTCACGGTCCGGAAATTGCAAGCCGCGTTTCATCACGCCGATAACGGTGCATTTCTCATAGTTCAGCAAAATTTCTTTTCCAACGATCTGTGGATCGCCGCCGAACCTTCGCAGCCAGAAACCATGACCGAGAATCGCGACTCGAGGCGCGCCGGGAACATCATCTTCCGGCCGAAAATCGCGACCGAGGGCGGGGCTCACACCCAAGACAGAAAAAAGATTTGCGGTAATCTTTTTTCCGGCGAGCTCTTCCGGGTTTCCATCACCGGTGAGATTGAAGAAGCCCCCATAGGGGAGCGCGGCCATGTCTTCGAAGACCTGATTTCGCAATTTCCAGTCCGCGAGATTTCCAGGCGACGGCGTGTCGTGGGGAAATCCGTAGGCCGAAGCGTCTTCCATGACCACTACGAGCCGATTGGAATCGCGGTAAGGCATTGGCCGGATGAGGACGTTGTCGGCAATGCTAAAGATGGCGGAATTTGCTGCGATTCCCAGAGCGAGAACGGCCACAGCGAAAAAAGTAAAGCTGGGGCTCTTGCGGAGCATGCGAAAGCCATAGCGTATGTCTTTTATGAGATTCTCGACGTAATTCGCACGGCGGGTGTCGCGGCAATCTTCCTTGACTTGCTCGACTCCGCCGAATTCGCGCAGTGCTGCGCGGCGTGCCTCTTTGGGGCTCATCCCCGCCGCAAGATTTTCTTCCACTTGACGCTCGATGTGGAAGCACACTTCCGAGCCAAGTTCCTGCTCGACGGTCTTTTTGCGAAACAGCGAGCGCAGCCAATTCGCGAAGTTCTGGAATAAGCGCATTGCAAAGCCTCCAGTCTTTGACACCCTTCATTCGTAACGCAGCGCGATCATGGGATCGATTCGCAAGGCACGGCGTGCCGGAAAATAAGCGGCCACAACTGCGACGACGATAAGCAGAAGCGTGAAGCCCGCCACAACAGCAAAGTCCGCGGTTACGACGCCGAAAATCACATTGGCCATAACGCGGCTGACCGCAAACGAAATGGGAAGCGCGATGGCCAGCCCTATTCCTGCGAGTTTCAGCGCATGTCCTATGACCAGCCTCATCAAGTCTCGCGGGTGCGCGCCGAGAGCAAGCCGGATGCCGAGTTCGCGCGTTCTCTGGGCGACGCTCTCGGACAACACGCCATACACTCCGACGGAAGACAGCGTCAAGGCGACCAGTCCGAACACCCCCATTAAGACCCCGAGAATGCGGATAATTCCGATGGAATCCACAACCTCTGTCTTCAGCGTATTGATCCCCGTAAGAGCAAGGCCCGGGTCCATTTGCCGTAGTGCGTCGCGCAGCGGAGCGGCGTAGCTTGCCGGATTCGAATCCACCCGGAGGACAATTGTCATGGCATCGCGGGGCGACTGCAGGAAAGTTGTATAGATGGTTGGGCGCGCCGCCGGATTCCACCAGTTCTGACGTACATCTCCGACGACGCCGACAACTTTCATCCATGGATCGACGGAATCCACGGCCCCCAATTTGATGCGCTTGCCCACGACGTCCTCACCGGGCCAAAAGCGCTCGGCCATGCTGCGGCTGACCACCGCGACTCGCTCGACCGCCGCATTGTCGGACTCGGCAAAGAGCCGTCCAGCCACAAGCGTAATCCTCAGCGCTCCGAAATATTCCGGGCTCGCGGTCAGCCAGTCAGCGGAAGGCGTCTCATTTGTTTTGGCTGCCGGCCGGCCCTCGATGGTGAAGAAAGTTGTGTCATTATCCACATTGCTCGCCGGGAGGTTTGTAGCCAGTGCCGCATGCTTGACGCCGGGCATCGCGGCTGCGGAGTGCAGGAGTTGCTCGTAAAAAGTGGCCGCTTTCGTTCCGCCGGAATACGTGTTTTCAGGAAGATGCACTTCCGCCTTCAGGACATGCTCCGGCTGAAATCCATCGTACACAGCCGCGAGCCGTACGAATCCTTGAATCGTCAGGCCGGCGCACACCAGCAAAACCAGCGCGAAGATCACTTGCCCCACGACAAGCGCGCTGCGCAATTTTGCCCGTCCTCGCGTCAGCGATGCGGGACCCGACTCCTTCAATGTCTTGCCGGGGTCTACTTTGCCAGTGTGCAACACGATGGCGAAGCCGAATGCCAAACCAACTGCAGCCGCGAGAAGAATGGTGAGCGCCAGGACGGCCGTATCCACTTGAATTCCATCCCAGCCAGGCACCCATTTCGTCCACTCGATGGAAATGCTTGTCCGTAGAAGCCGAACGCTCCAAAAAGACGCGCTGACCGCCGCAACGCCCGCCACCAATGAAAGCAACAACGTTTCGGAGACGAACAGCTGCGCTAAACGCCGCGGGCCCGCTCCCAATGCGGTACGCATGGCGATTTCCTTCTGCCGCCCGATCATTCGTGTGAACATCAAGTTCGCGAGATTGGCGCAGGCTAGAAGCAAAACGAACGCTGCCGCAACCTGCAGCAACAGAAAAAGCGGCAGAGTGTACAGATACATCTCCCGCCGAAGTTGTAGAACCACGGCCGATCTGCCGGCATTGGTTTTCGGGTATTCTTTTTCCAGCCGGTTCGAATAAGAAGCGAGCGCAGCTTTCGCCTTTTCAACCGTCACTCCGGGTTTCAATCGTCCAAGGGCCATGGTCGTCAGTTGCGTGCGATCCGCTTTTTCCGCGGGAGTTAACGCGAACGGCACCCACAATTCCGACGGCACCGGATAGCTAAACTTTGGCGGCATGATTCCCACCACTGTGTAGTCGCGGCCGTTCAGTTTGATGGTTCTGCCAAGGAGGCCTTCGTCGCCGCCGAAGCGTCTCTGCCAAAGACCGTAGCCCAAGATCACGACCTGTTCAAAACCTGGCTGCTCTTCCTTTTGCGCAAATCCTCGTCCGAGAGCGGGGCCTCTGCCGAGTACATCAAAGAAACTCGCGGAGACTCTGCAGCCCAAGATGGGTTCGACGTTGCCTTCGATGGCAAGGTTGAAACTCTGCTCGCGATAGGTCGTTAGATTCTGAAAGACATCCGTGCCGGAGAAAAAATCGGATGCATCCGCAAGAGCGACCCGTCGCGCATCGTAGCCCTCATCCATGCCGCGGGTTTCCCAGACGCGGACAAGCGAATCCAGATTGCTGAAGTCATAGGGGCGTAGCAGGAGGGCGTTCACCATGCTGAAGATTGCGGTGTTGGCGCCAATGCCCAGCGCGAGGGTGAGCACGGCGACCGCGGTGAAGCCGGGATTTTTTCGCAGCATCCTGCCGCTATAACGCAGATCCTGCAAAAAGGTTTCGATTGAATTTGAACGACGAGTGTCGCGGCAATCTTCCTTGACTTGCTCGACGCCGCCAAATTCGCGCACTGCGGCGCGACGCGCTTCTTGGGGCGTCATTCCCTCGGCTAGATTTTCTTCGACTTGCCGCTCGATGTGAAAGCGGAGTTCAGAGCCAAGTTCCTGCTCGACTGTCTTCCTGCGAAACAAGGAGCGGAGCCAATTAGAAACATTTCGGACCCAGCGCATGGCGCGTTCCTCCTCAAACTGTCTTCAAGACAAGTCCGATCGCGGACGAGAGGCGTTCCCAGTTGGATTCCTCTGCTTTGAGATATTTCTGGCCGGCGCGTGTGAGGGAGTAGTATTTCGCGCGGCGATTATTTTCCGATTCGCCCCATTTGGATTGGATCCAGGCCTGCTGTTCGAGGCGGTGTAGGGCGGGATAGAGTGCGCCTTGGTTCACCTGAAGAACATTGTTGGAGACGCTGCGAATGCGTTGGGCGATGGCCCAGCCGTGCATGGGCTCGAGGGCGATGGTCTTCAGGATGAGCAGGTCGAGCGTGCCTTGGACTAGGTCGGTGGGTTTAGTCATCGAGGCTCCCCTTAGTAACTGACAGGGATTATGCAAGGACTCCTGTCAATAAGCAAGGGGAAGGATCCCAAGCGACATGGCGCAGCCGCCGGCGTGCGGGGGGAAGCCCCGGGCGGGCCTGCAAAGCATGCGATTGTGGGACGATGGTGCGCGAAATCGGTCGTCATCGAACCCTTCGGAAGTCCGAACTTCACGGCAAACACCTCCCTTTCAAGGGTTTGCACAAAAAGTGAGCAGGCCCCGAAAGTGCAAACCAAATGGGGCAGTAGAACGTCTATAGGGTAGGATATAGGCAGTCTATAGCCTGACCGCCGGAGGCGGAATGAACGAGCGGTATCGAAACCGGATCGAGCTTCTGCAAGGCACGCTCGATCTCCTTATTCTGCAAACACTTCTCTGGGGCCCGCAGCATGGCTTTGGCATCAGCCGGACGATTCGCGCCAATTCTGGCGACTTACTGCAGGTTGATGCCGGGTCCTTGTACCCGGCGCTCCACCGGCTCGAAAAGCAAAAATGGATCGGCGCGGACTGGAAGATTTCCGAGAACAAGCAGGAAGTAAAGGTATACCGGTTGACCGCGGCGGGCAGGAAGCGGCTCACTAAGGAACGCTCGCGCTGGGAGCAGATATCGGATGCGATCGCGGGCATTTTGAATCCCGCGAAGTAAGAGGGTGCGCCATGAAACTCTGGTGGCTGTGGAGAAAGCGGGAAAGAGAGCTGGAAAAAGAGATCCAGCACCATCTGCAAATGGCTGCAACAGAGCGCGGCGAGCGCGGCGCATCCATGCATGACGCGCAATCAGGAGCGCGACGCGAATTCGGGAATGTGGGCCTGGTGAAAGAGGTTACGCGGGATGCATGGGGTTGGCGCTGGCTGGAAGATTTGTCCGACGATGCGCGGTTCGGCGCGAGGATGCTGCTGAAAAACTCGGGCTTTACGATCGTGGCCATTCTGTCGCTCGCGCTCGGCATCGGCGCTACAACAGCGGTGTTCAGCGTGGTTTACGGCGTCCTGGTGAATCCGTATCCGTATGCCAATACGGACCGCATGGTGCATTTGACTGTTCGCGAAACTAGGGGCAACCCCCTCTTTATCAACCTCAACGGCCCACAATTGCAACAGCTTCGGCAGGCGGGATCGGTAGAGAGCGTCGCAGCTATGGGAGGGTGGAACCTCACCACGACCGAAGGTGATCTTCCCGAAGACGTCCGGGCTGTCTATCTCACGTCGAATGCTTTCATCTATCTTGGCGTGCCGACGCTGCTTGGCCGTGGACTGCTGCCGTCGGATGCGCCCGAGGGTCAGGATCCCGAGAATGTGGCCGTGCTGGGTTATCAGTTCTGGCAGAGGCACTACAACGGCGATCCCGACATTGTTGGCAAGAAAATTCAGTTAGTCCATAAGAGCTACGAAATCGTAGGAGTGGTCCGGCCGCGCTTTACTTGGGGAGACGGCGAAGTCTATCTGCCGCTCAAGCTCACGGCCGATCCGACGCGCACCTATTTTCCCATGACTCGGCTCAAGCCCGGCGTAACCCGTGCGGCGGCAAACGCAGAGCTCCAGTCGTTGCTCGAACAATTCGCAAAGCAAACCCCTAGCCACTTCCCAGAGCATTTCCGTGTGACGCTGGCGGGATTGAACGACCACTTCGTAGAGCGGATCGGAGGGACACTTTACCTCCTGCTGGCTGCCGTGGCTTTGTTGCTTTTAATCGGCTGCGGAAACGTCTCGATTTTGCTGCTGGCCCGGGGCACGGCGCGTCAGCGCGAACTTGCGGTCCGGTCCGCGATCGGCGCCGGGCGCTCTCGCATTCTGCGACAGTTGCTCACGGAAGCGCTGATGTTAGCGTTCGCCGGCGCGGCCCTTGGCGTGGCACTGGCGAATGGTTTGGTGAAGCTCATCGTAGAGTGGCTTCCGGAATTCTCATTCCCACATGAAGCCGCTATCAGCATCAACTTGCCGGTGCTGCTCTTTAGCGTTGGTCTCGCGCTGCTGACCGGCATCGTGTTCGGCATCTCGCCCGCGCTTCAATCCGCGCGTCCGGATTTGGCTTGTGTGATGCAAGCCAATTCGCGCAAGACTACGACTGGAGTTCATGGCCGCCGGACTCACGGCGTCCTGATAGCGGGCCAGATTGCCCTAACGCTTCTATTACTAGCGGGGGCCGGCGTTGCCATGCGGGCCTTCGTGAGCATGATGAACGTGAATCTCGGCTACGATCCTCACAACGTCATGTCCGTTGGCATCCCGGTCCATGACAACACCTACACAACCTGGGAAGCCAGGGGAGCGTACTTCAAACAGCTCGAGAAGAAGGTAATCGAGATACCAGAAGTTGTCTCCGCCGGGCTTTCGACAAATGCCACCCCGCCAAACAACGGATGGGAACTGCGCTTCGAGATTTCAGGGAAGCCGGCAGCGGAAGAACAGCGGGCACGCATCAACTTCATCACTGCCGGGTATCTCGCAGTGCTTCGCGTCCCTCTGGTGCAAGGACGAATCTGGTATGAAAGCGAAGCGATGCGCGGCGCGAAGCTCGCACTAGTTAATCAAACGCTGGCTCGAGAATATTTTCCGAACGGTGACGCCATTGGCAACACGATCCGCATTCCGGAATTGAAAGGCGAGCCACCGCTTAGCCTGGCCGCCGCGGGAAGCGACGGTTGGTTTCAGGTGGTAGGCATTGTCGGCGATGCCCGCAATGATGGCCTGCGCAATCCCATCATGCCCTCCTTATATATTCCCTACACCATCATGATGCCGGTTTTCACGCAGATCCTCGTCCGAACCAGCGTCCCGCCGCTCACGGTGCTCCACGCCGTCCGCGAACAGATTCACACTGTGGATCCTGACCAGCAGTCTGACCGAGATGTTCGTGATCTCGATGGCTGGATCAAACATGAGCCGGAATGGGAGCAAGGACATCTTGTAGCAACCTTGTTTGCGGGATTTGCAATCCTGGCGCTGGCGCTCGCCGCCACTGGACTCTACAGCGTCATCTCCTACGCCGTCACACAACGAACCGGCGAATTCGGCATTCGCATGGCCCTGGGAGCAAGTCCCAAAGATGTCCTGCTGATTGTGTTTCGTTCCGCGGTGATGAGCGTCGCTGGCGGAGTTCTAGCGGGAGTATTGCTGACGATTACGCTGAATCGCGTGCTCGCGCGCTGGATTCAGGGTAGTTCGCTCGATGCGCTGATCCTGGCGGGCGTGGTCCTGCTCCTGGTCGCCACTGCTGGTTTGTCGTGCTTCATACCAGCGCGAAGGGCATCGTCTGTCGATCCGACGGTGGCGCTAAGATATGAGTAAAGGTGATTGACGCAAGAAAGTGGCGGGGGTAGAAGATTTCGTCCTTGCAAAGGTGACGAAGCGGCGCCCGGCTCGCGAGAGATCGCACTGAGCAATCCGAAAAAACAAACTATCTGAGAGCGTACTCCGACAACTAGCCCCGGAGTGCGATGATATTGCAGGACTTACGGATGGCTTCTGGCCTGTGCCGTCTCGGCATAGGCGGCGTCTCAACCCCAAGCTGACCTAACCGCAAGCCCTTTTTCCTGTCTAATGATTCGGATGAGCGAAAGCGCCGGAAGCACCCAAGCCCGCGAGGCACTTCAGAGCGCGGCCCGAGAGAGTGATGCCCTCGCCGTCGAGCGCACGCTCGCGGGCGAGCGCGATGCTTTCCGGATTCTCGTCGAGCGCCACAGCCAGCAGCTTTTTCGCCTGGCGTACCGCATGACGGGAAATGAGCACGACGCGGAGGAAATAGTTCAAGAGGCTTTTTTACGGGCCTATCGGAACCTGGGGCAATTCGGATCGCGCGCGAATTTCGGCACCTGGGCGTACCGAATCGCCGCAAATTACGCGATTGATCGCATGAGGCAAAAACGCACCGAGGACGCGAGGCGCCAAACGCCAAGCAGCTTGGCCGAAGAGCAAGAGCAGGATCCTTTGGATTTGGTGCCGGATGAGCGGCCGACTCCGGATCGGCTCGCGGGCAACACCGAGCTGAGGAAAAAGATGGAAGCAGCGCTCAAGGAGCTGAGTTCTTCGGAACGAACGGCGTTTGTGATGCGCCATTGGGAAGGCTGTGCGATTGAAGAGATCGCGGCTGTGCTGAAATCCACGACGAGCGCGGCGAAGAACACGGTATTTCGATCGGTCCAAAAATTACGGCGAGCGCTGGAACCGTACGTGGGAGCGCGAGGCGCGCTGCAAGCAAAAGCCGCTGGGGCTGCGCCGGAGCCCAGGGGAACGGAACTATGAAACACCTGACGGAAGAAGAATTGATTGGCTATCGAGAGGGGGAGACTACGCAACGCGAAGCTATTGCCGAGCATTTGACAGACTGCACGGCCTGCCGGACCGAGCTCGACCGCATCGAAGCGGTGCTCGACGCGCTGGATCATCTGCCCATTCCCGAGCGCGGCGCCGAATACGGGCGCGCGGTGTGGCAACAGATTGCCCTGCGGCTGCCGGAAAAAGCGGGGCGCGGATGGCGCGCGTGGTTCGAACCGCGCCGCTGGGTGGCTATCAGTGCGATGGCCGCCATCGTGATCGCGGCTTTCGTTGCGGGGCGATGGTCCAGACCAAAAGATTCGGGAGCGCCAGCGGCCAGCGTTGCGCAAGTACGGGAACGCGTGCTCGTCGTGGCGGTTGGCGACCACTTGGGCAAGTCAGAGATGGTTTTGATGGAGCTGGCAAACGCGGCGCCGCCAGCCTCTGGGCCAAAGCAAATCAATATCGCTGCGGAGCAGCAACGAGCGGAAGATTTGCTGGACGCCAACCGTTTGTACCGCGAAACGGCGCAGCAGAATGGCGATGCGGCCCTGGCCGACGTTTTGGATGACCTGGAGCGCGTGCTGCTGGACGTGGCGCACAGCCCGCAAGAGATCACCCCGGCAAAACTGGAGTCCCTGCAGAAGCGCATCGAAGCGCACGGCATTTTGTTCAAAGTTCGAGTGGTCGGCAAGGAATTGCAGGAAAAGCAGAACACAACGAATTCCGCACCAGCAGCGACGGAATCGAAAGCAAGAGAGAGGAACAAGGCATGAGCATCGGAGAACAGACAAGCAGAGCGGTAAAAATCTGGACGGTCGCGGCGGCTTTGCTAATCGCACCGCAACTGACGCGGCCTGCGGCAGCCCACGGCGCTGCATCGGCGGCCACGGATTCCTGGAAGGAACAGAGCGGCGCCGACCGTGAGCAGGAAGCCCGCGATCGTGAACAAGAGAAACGCGACCGCGAACAAGAAGCGCGCGACCGGGAACAGGAGAAGCGCGACCGCGAGCAGGAGCGTCTGGAACGGCTCGAAGAACTTTACGATGACGGCCGCGAAGCGCTCGACGAAGACCGCTACGACCGGGCGGCCGAGAAATTCAGCGAACTTGCTTCGATGAATGGGCCGCAAACTGATGCGGCGATGTATTGGAAGGCCTACGCGGAAAACAAGCTGGGGAAAAGAGACTCCGCGCTGACAACGATCGCGGACTTGGAAAAGAAATATGCGCAGAGCCGATGGATAAAAGACGCCAAGGCGCTGGAAATCGAAGTACGGCAGTCGAACGGGCAGGCCTCCAATCCTGATAATCAGACCGATGACCTGAAGATCCTGGCGTTGCGCGGAATCATGCAAGGTGACCCGGCTCGGGGCGTGCCAATGGTAGAGACCTTTCTGAATGGGCCCGCGAGCCCGAAGCTTAAATCCAATGCGCTTTTCCTGCTCGGGCAAAACGGCTCGCCGCAAGCGCAAGAGGTTCTTGCAAAAATCGCGAAAGGACAGAGCAATCCAGACCTGCAGCGGAAGGCCGTCCAATATCTGGGAATGTTCGGCGGGCAGCAGTCGCGGCAAACGCTTGCCGAGATTTACGCGTCGACCAACGATGTGTCGGTGAAACACGCGATTCTGAAGAGTTACATGATTGGCGGCGATAAGGAGCATTTGTTTGCAGCCGCCAAGAGCGAAAAAGATGCTACGTTGCGCGGTGAGGCGATTCGGCAGCTCGGTCTGGTCCACGCACCGGAAGAATTGCGGCAGCTCTACAAGACAGAGACTGCGCCTGAAGTGAAAAAAGACATCCTGCAGGCTTTCTTCCTCTCTGGCGACGCAAAATTCCTCGCGGAAGCCGCGCAAGGAGAGAAGGATCCGGAGATTCGCCGCACAGCAATTCGTAATCTGGGCCTCGTGGGTTCTGCTGACGCCAGAGAAGCCCTTCTGGCGATTTACGCAAAAGAAACCGACCGCGAGAACAAAGAAGCGGTGCTCAACGCACTCTTCATTCAAGGCAATGCGCACGCATTGGTGACCATCGCGCGAGGCGAAAAAGATCCGGGGCTCAAGAAGGCCGCGGTGTCCAAGCTCGCGCTGATGAACTCGAAAGAAGGCAACGACTACCTGATGGAGATTTTGCAGAAGTGAGTTGGGGAATGACTTGTGAATGGTGACTGGTGATTCTGGGTTGGTTCCATACAGCGGGCCTCGAAAACTGAAGCAGTCGTGAGGTGGATATGAAGACGTTGCGCATTTTCTTAATCGGGCAGGCGGTTCTGGCAGCGGCGCTTTTCGCAGGCGGGACTTTGCAAGCTGGACAGTCGGGGGAAACGCCGCAGGTGATCAACGCGAAAATCGAGACGCGCGTGGTGAGCGGCGCTTTTGCCGACGCTCTGCGTGGCATCGAAGCGCAAGCAGACAAACCAGAATGGGTGGCGTATAGCGTCGCCGAAATCGCCGGCGACCGCTCCGTCTGCTGCGGAAATTTCAACGATGGCTACGGTGGCTGCGGCACGTGCCGCCTCGAGAAAGAAAATGGCGTCACTGGCACGACCTCACAGAAAGAAGCAGCACGTGGAACCGTACAATTGGAAGGCTCGCGTCAGCTTGTCGTGCTCATCCGTCTCGAAGGCAAACAGGTCACGCGCATTCGAGAAGCTTCGGAAAATTGCACTCTGGACGCCGGCGGGCTGCCCTTCATTTGGCTCACAGGTGTGAAACCCGCTGAAAGCGTCGCGCTGCTTGCAGATTTCGTGCGCAAAGCGACATTCGAAGGCCACGGTGAACACGAGATCGGCCAGGGCGCGTTATCAGCGATTGCGCTCCATGCCGATCCGTCAGCCGACAGCGCTTTCGAATCGTTTGTTGCCACAGATCAGCCAGAGCAACTTCGCAAGCATGCGTCCTTCTGGCTGGGAGCCTCGCGCGGCAAAGCCGGCGAACTGCTGCTGCAAAAAATGGCGGAGAGCGATCCCAGCCCCGAGGTGCGCTCTCAGGTAGCGTTCGCGCTCTCCGTAAGCCACGAGCCGGAAGCGCTGAACGAAATGATACGCATGGCCAAAGACGACGAAAGTTCGCACGTGCGCGGCCAAGCACTCTTCTGGCTCGCGCAAAAAGCGGGACAAAAAGCCATGGGCGCAATCACCGGCGCGATAGAAAATGATCCCGACACGGACGTGAAGAAGAAGGCGGTCTTCGCATTAAGCCAAATGCCGAAAGATGAAGGCGTCCCAAAACTCATCGAAGTAGCCAAAACAAACCGCAACCGCGAAGTCCGCAAGCAAGCGATGTTCTGGCTCGGACAATCCAACGATCCCCGCGCCCTAGATTTTTTTGAGCAGGTACTGTCGCGCTGAAGAGAACGCTCGAAAATAGTAGTTGGTGAATCAGCCCTTCCGGCACCGAGAGGGCTCACTTGGTGGCAGGATTGGAGTCGTGACTCACCAGGTCGGGTTCTCCGCGGAACGGTAGCTTGAATATGTGGGAAACCTCCGGCCAGAATTCGCGGAGCACATCGAAGCCCATGTCTTGAAGGACGCTGTAGGCCACCCGCTGTGCAGCTGGAGCGAACCCGCGTTGGTAGTCCGGGTGATATGTGTTGTTCAGCGCGACTGTGCTCGCCGTTCCCAGCCATTCGGAAAAATTGAACATGCGCCTGGTATCGTCGCGTTGAGCGACGACCACGTGCTCCATCGCGTGAAGCAAACGCTTCCCGGCGAGTCCGTGCCCCACACGGTAATAGCGCGGGTCCTCTGAAAATATCGCGGGGTACGCGAAATCCTTAAAGAACCTGGAAGACGTCTGACCAGCGAGTTCGGCGCCAAAGCGCCTGCCATACCCCTGGGCCCCCTGTCCATAACTGGGGTCTGTGTTTTCCGCTTGGTCAATCCCCGCGTCGAAACCGGCGCCGAGAAACGCGACCGGGTCAAGCGAATCCTGTACGAACAGAGCGAATTTATCTTTCAGTTTGAGAGTACACAATTTCAGGCCGGGCTTGTAGTGCGGTAACGGCACGGCCTTGCGTTCCAAGGGCCGGGCGAGAGTGCCGACCAACTTCCCCAACGGCCCGTCGTAGTCTTCTAGCCGCACCATCGGGGCTGGCTGAATGCATGGCGCGGCCAAGTTATTCGAGGCTTCCTGCTGCAAAGCCGTAGACGGAGCGGGCGGCTGCTGAGGAGGAGGCGGCTCCTGCGCGCAAGCCATGCCGCCGGCCAGTCCGGCCAACACCGACAGGAAGGACATTCTTGCCAGCATGCGAAAGCGAGTGCCGTGCCACACAACAATCTTAAAGGCTATCATCTTTGCCTGCGTGAACACGACGTGCAATTTGGTTCCCTTAAATTGCCGGGAAACAAAAACGACTTCCCGTCCATCAATATCCAGAATATTCAATGGAGCCAATTACCGGAGAAGATCTTCGAGCTGGATGCGGGAGTCGGTCTTCGCGTCGCGGTATTTGACGATGACCGCGCATTGCAAGCTCAGGCCGTGTTTCGCACCGATTGCGTGCGAGACGGCGCGCGAACCGGGAACGACGATTGCTTCCGCGGGAATGATGAGAGGCAAATCTTCGCTGGCTGTGTACACCGCGTCACGCACGAGATCGTAAACAGGTATCGAGCGATTGAGAATCGTCCCGGTGCCAAGAACCGCGCGATGCTTCACGACCGTTCCTTCATAAACGCCTGAATTCCCTCCCACCAGCACTTCATCTTCAATGATCACCGGCATCGCTCCCACTGGCTCGAGCACGCCGCCAATCTGGGAACCCGCGGAAATGTGGCAGTTGCGCCCGATCTGCGCGCAACTCCCGACCAGCGCATGTGAGTCGATCATCGTCCCATCTCCGACATACGCGCCCACATTAACGAACATCGGCGGCATGCACACGACGCCGCGCCCGATGTACGAGCCGTCGCGAATGCTCGATCCTCCCGGCACGATGCGAATGCCGTCGGTAGTCGTGATGGCGCGAACAGGATACGTGGACTTATCGATGAACGGCTGGCGCGAAGGGTCGACGGACATGTCAACGACCACGCCCATGCGAAAACCCAGCAGGATCCCTTTTTTCACCCAGGCGTTGACGCGCCAGCCCGTGGGCGAGGCAGCATCCGGCTCCGCCGCGCGCACTTCGCCGCGATTTACCGCGTCCTTAAACTCGCGGAAGAGCCGGAAGTGTTCTTCGTTGTACTGAGCGGGTGGCTCGTCAAAGAGGCGCTCAATTTGCTGCGGCAGCATGAACTCTCTCGCGCGGCAGCGTGCTGGTCTCAACAAGCTCCAGCGATTCCAGCACCGCTCGAATGCGCGCTTCGCTTTCCGTTTTTGGCGCAACGAGCGGGAGACGCCATACCGCGTCGAGCAAACCCATTTGCGCCATAGCGGCCTTGACCGGGATGGGATTCGATTCAACAAAGTTTATCTCCATCAACGGATGTACGCGCCGGTGAATTTGCCTCGCGGCATGGAAATCGCCGTCGACAGCGAGCCGCGTGAGACGCGCCATGTCTGCGGGAATCTCGTTCGACACCACGGAAATCACCCCGCGCCCGCCGAGCGCGATAAGAGGCAAAGTGATCGCGTCGTCGCCGCTCAGCACGATGAAATCGTCCGGAACCGCATTCAGAATCGCGGCCATTTGCGAAATGTTTCCCGAAGCTTCCTTGATGCCCACTATATTTTCGATCGCCGCCAGGCGCCGCACCGTCGCTGGTTCGACGTTCACGCCCGTGCGGCCCTGCACACTGTAAACAACGATGGGCAGCGCAATCGCTCCGGCGATCGCTTTGTAATGCTGAAAAAGACCTTCCTGCGTCGGCTTGTTGTAATACGGCGTGACGGAGAGAATTCCGTCCGTGCCGATTGCGGCGAGTTCGCGCGCGAGCGCTATCACTTCGGCGGTGTTGTAGCCGCCTGCGCCTGCGAGAACCGGCACCCGTCCCTTCGCCAATTCCACGGCGATCTCCACGACGCGCAAATGTTCCTCGTGCGTGAGCGTAGGGCTTTCGCCCGTCGTGCCGCACGGCACCAGAAAATCGATGCCTGCATCGATCTGGCGCTTGATCAGAGCGCGCAGCGTGGGTTCATCGAGCGAACCATCGCGGCGAAATGGAGTTACGAGCGCAGTGCCGGTACCGGTGAACATGGTGTTTCTCCTTCTTTGGTTAAACGTCCTACTGCCGAAACCCTCGAATGGCGGCCGAAGGATCCCACTACATAGCCGAAAGACCCCGGCCTAAAGGCCGCCGCCTACAGAGCGCCTTCAACTTAATTCGTTGAGGATCTCCTTGAACTCGTAGAAGCCTTTTTTGCCGGCGACCCACCGAGCCGCTTGCAGAGCGCCGCGAGCAAAACCTTCACGGCTGCGTGCCGTGTGGCGCAGCGTGATGGTGTCCGCGGCGCAGTCAAAACCGATCTCGTGCGTGCCGGGAGTCGCACCGGCGCGATTCGAGCTTAGGCTGACCCGCCGCGCATAACCCGCTGTGTGCATCTCTTCAGCAAGTTTCTTGAGCGTGCCCGAGGGCGCGTCTTTTTTCGCGGAATGATGAATTTCCCAGCCCCAGGCTTCATACTCCGTATGTTTCGCAAACAGAGCGGCGGCTTGCGCAACGGTCTCGATAAAAAGATTCACGCCGACGGAAAAGTTTGCTGCCCATACAAGTCCGGTCTTCGCCTGCGCGACAGTTTCGCGGGCCGCGGGAAGCTCGTTGAACCAGCCGGTCGTGCCGACGACACAGTTCACACCCAGAACAGCAAGGCGCCGGATATTCATAGGCGCGGCCACGGGCGTGCTGAACTCCATGGCGACATCAGTGCCTCGCAGAGTTTCGTGAGACAATCCGGCTCCGCCGGGATTGTCGCCGCCAGAAAATTTCGCGCGCACGTCGAAACCATATTCCGGGGCGAGCCGCTCGATGAGCCTGCCCATTTTTCCATAGCCGACGATGGCGAGGCCGTGACTCATGCTTGCGCTGCTCCAGTGGTGAGAAGCTGCCTTGCCATGCGCGCGTAGATCTCGACCGCTTCCGACAATTGCTTTTTCGGAATGCGCTCTTCCGCGGTGTGCGCCAAATGAATGCTGCCTGGGCCAATCAGGAACGGCTTCCCCCACGCGCCGTTGAATGTCGGAATATCCGTGGCAAAGGCGACAACCGTGGTGGGAAAGCCGTCGAACGGCGAAAGGCGCATCGCCGGTGTGTGTAAAGCTTCTCGAGCTTCCGCGCGTCCCGCAGCGGCGGCGAGAACCGCTTGGCGAATTTCCGACGGCTCACCCACGGTGCGGAACATGATCTCGGCTTGGGCATGATCGGCAACGACGTTCGGAGCGCGGCCACCTGCGATAGTGCCGATGTTGAGCGTGCAAGGGCCGAGCAGCGGATCTTCCGGCAACGGAATCAAGCGAATAGCTCGCAAAACATCCAGCAGTGAGTGGATGGCGGAATGGCCCAGCTCCGGATAAGCAGAGTGCGCAAGTTTTCCGTGCGCGGTGATTTCGAAGCGCAGCACTCCCTTTGTTCCGAGAGCAAGCTGATTTTCGGTCGGCTCCCCGTTGATTAGAAAACGCGCGCCGCGCGGATTGGCGGCGGCGGCTTTTGCGCCGGCGCTGTTGCGTTCCTCACCAACGACGAAAAGCAATCCGAAATTTGTTACGCCGGAGTCGAGAAGTTTTTCCGCGGCGGCGATCATCGCAGCGATGATTCCCTTCGCGTCACACGAGCCGCGCCCCCAAATAAATTCGGTGTCTTCGAGCGAGGGAAAAAACGGCGGAACAGTGTCCATGTGCGTCGAAAGCGTCACGATCGGCTCGCCCCACGCCGCGAAAAGGTTGTCGCGGTTCGGCTCGACCGACATGCGTTCCAGGCGGCCGGAAGTTCGCGTGGCAAGCGCCGACAGTTGGGCGGACAAAAAGTCAGCCACTGCTTGCTCGCGATTCGTTGTCGATTCGATATCGACGAGCGCGCGCGTAAGTTCAAAAAGATTCATGCGAACCGATTATTTCTGGAGGGAGCGAAACGAAAGGAAGGAACCGCGAGGAACTGCTCGAGGCCGCTGCCTCTCGATAGCGCTCCATCCGGCTTTAGCACTGGCTGCAATGCAGCCATCTAAACGGATGACAGTGGACAGGCCTTAGACCCGTTCCCCAACCGCGGCGGCAACAGCTACCGCTGCGATTTCGGCGGAGTATAACAACATGGCCCCTTTTGCCGCGGTGTCCGACGCTGATCGGAATTGCTCACCGGGCTACTTATGGCCTCCGCACCTCTACCAAGAACAGAAATAGTTTAGAGGAGAATGCAGAAAGATGCGAGTGAAATCTAGAGGCTATAGTTCGAGCGGCTTGAGCGGCTTTTCCTGCGAAGCGATCAGCAATTCGCCGTGGAAGGCGCATTCCGCAGGGCGCCGGTTGAGGGCCTCTTCGGCGGAAAGGCGCGCGAGGTCGGGATTGTTGTTTTCCTGTGAGAGGTGCGCGAGCACAAGGTACCGCGCACGAGCGTCAAAGCCTTCCGGATCGGAAAGATATTCGCTGACGGCGTGATTCGATAGATGTCCGGTGCGGCTGAGGACCCGCTGCTTGACGACCCAGGGATACGGCCCAACCTTCAGCATGTCCAGATCGTGATTGGATTCGAGCAGCAGACAATCGGCGTCCCGCAGGTGGACTTTGACGAGCTCGGGCATGTAGCCAAGATCGGTGACGAGCGCCATTTTTGTGCCATTGGTGCGAAAGGTGAAGCCGATGGGGTCGGCGGCGTCGTGCGGAATTTGAAACGCATGGACATCTATATCGCCAATCGTGAAATGCTGGCCGGCTTGAATGGTTTCCACTCCGCGTAGGCGGCTTGCCAGCCGGTCGGGCAGGACGCGGTGCAGTGCGTCCATGGTCTGTTCTGTAACAAAGAGTGGAGCCTTCCAAAGCCCCAGCATTTGCGGCAGGCCATTGCAGTGGTCGCTATGCTCGTGAGAAATAAGGATGCCGTCGATGCGGTCGATGCTCAGCTCGACAGCCGCGAGACGCGCGAGCGTTTCGCGTTTGCCGAGGCCGCAGTCCACGAGGAGTCGGGTCCGCTCAGTCTCGAGCAGCGTAATGTTGCCCGAGCTGCCTGACGCCAGTATGGAAACCCGCAAGCCGATCGCTTTGCCCTCAATTGCACTACAAAATATCACACAAACGAATTTTCAGAATGATGGCAGAGCGATTCCCGCACGTCAACGCGAAAAGAAGAGTTTGAAACCGTGTCGGCATCGAGGGTCTAAAAAACTTCGCGAAATAAAGACTAATGGGGTTTTCCGAGCTGGGACGGAGTCAAATCTGTGGGAGACACGCCCAGCTGGTTCAATTTGCTCTTTCGCGATTCTTCAAACGCGCTCTTGGCCTTCAGGAAGTCCTTGTGGAGCGCGATAGCTTTGGATTGCCGGGACGTGAACTCATCCTTCACGGCATCATTCCTAAAATAAAGCTTGTTGTCTCGAATGGAATAGTCATTCGTGTGCGCGGTGACAAACTTGTACAAGTCGATTGTGCTCTTCATCCAGACTTCCTCGGTGCGAAGAAGTTCCTCGCGCGGGGCCAGGCTCTTCTCCATGCTGTTCTTCATTCCCTTCAAGAAAGCTTGTTTTTGACTTTCGGAAACATTTACTGCGGCGACCCGATCGTCCATTCTCTTCATGATTGGATCCAGAGACGCATACTTCTCGTCCACCGCCAGCGCCGCTTGCAGTTGCGAAATCACTCTTTCCATGTGCACTTTGCCGCCATAGGAATTGGAGGAGTACAGATCTTTGATCGCGGAACTATCGAGCGCGGCAGCCTCCGCTGAGTACTTCTGGTTCATTTGCAGGATGTCTTGAAAAAAATCTCTCGTCGGAGCGTCCCACCAATTCGCGTCTTTGCTGACGGGCTGTTTTCCGGCGGCTTCTTTCAGGAGATTGCCGGCCTGGTGGTAAGCATCGGAATCAGTGCCGGGATGCCGGTTAGCCATCTCCCCGGAAAATGCCAAAAAGCTGAAGAAAAGCGCGATGGATGCGATGCCTAGAGCTTTGGAGGCAGGCGCGGTTTGCTTGCCGCGCGCTTTTCTGACCACATACATCCCCAGCAGGCCCAGCAGCACACTCATCAGGATGCCGCCCAGCATGTAGCCGAATGATTCTGCGTTGATTCGGCCCGCCCAGCGCAGAGCCCGCAAGTAGTTCAGCCCAATAACCGGCACGAAAAGAAGGAGCGCGAGAACTGTGAAGAGCGGAGCTTTCCATCGATTCGGCGCTGCTTCAGGCTTCGCGGGCAAGAAAGCGTCGCCGGAGAGAGGAGAAAAATTTGCAAGGGAAGCAGGCGCGCTGGGCCTTGCGCAATGCGAACAGTGTGCTGCCGAGTCGAGTTCAGAACCACAGGTAGGACACGTCATACAGCTCCTACGGAGAAGGAAAAATATCTTTCAGCGGACCTGTTAGCGGTCCAGCCTATCAATGAACTTTTTGCACGACAAGTACTTAACAGGACAAACGTGAGCGGTCGAGGGTGAAGCCGTTTAGGGGGCCGAGGACGGTGACGGCGATTTGTTCGGGGCGGAAGAAATCGTGGGCGAGGGATTGGACTTCGGCGAGGGTGACGGTTTCGATGGAGGCTAGGATTTCGTCGAGGGAATAGAAGCGGCCGAAATAGAGTTCCTGGCGGGCGAGATTCGACATGCGTGACGTAGTGGATTCGAGGGAGAGCATGAGCGAACCCTTGAGATGGTTTTTGGCGCGCGTGAGCTCTTCATCGCTGACGGGGGATTCCTTCATGGCGCGGAATTCCTTGATGGTGAGGTCGATGACTTGGCCGACGGTTTCCTTGGCGGTGCCGGCGTAAACGGTGAACATGCCAGCGTCGGAATAGGGAGTGAGCTCACTAAAGACGGCATAGGCGAGGCCTTCTTTTTCGCGGATGTTTTGAAAGAGCCGCGAGGACATGCCGCCTCCCAGAAGATTGTTGAGGACCGCGGCAGCGAAACGCGCTTCGTGGCCGAGAGGAAGCGCGGGGACGCCGATGCAGAGATGAACCTGTTCGAGGTCGCGCTTGGTTTCGAGATGGATGGGCGCTTGGGTCAGTGGAGCGGTGTGATCTTCGAGCGTTCGCGCGGGGCGGAGATCGCCGAACTCGCGCTGGACGAGGTCCAAAACCTTTTCGTGCGTGACGTTTCCAGCGGCGGTGATGACGAGATGATCGGGAGCAAACCAGTCCCGGAAGCGCTCGACAAGATGCTCGCGATTGAAGCCGCGGACTGTCTCAGGCGTGCCGAGAATGGGGCGCCCGAGCGGATGTTCGGGCCAAAAGCCGCGCGTGAAAATATCGTGAAGAAGATATTCGGGATTGTCCAAGTCCATCTTGATTTCTTCGAGGACGACCTGGCGTTCTTTTCTAACATCATCGGAATCGAACTTGGGGCGAAGAACGAGATCGGCGATAACGTCAAAAGCGATGGGGAGATGTTCGTCGAGAACTTTGGCGTTGAAACAGATTTGTTCTTTCGAGGTGAACGCATCGAGCATTCCGCCGACGGAGTCCATTTCGCGGGCGATAGCTTCGGCGGAGCGGCGTTCCGTGCCTTTGAAAACCATGTGCTCGATGAAATGGGCCAAACCATTTTCTTCGGGGACTTCACGGCGAGAGCCGTTGCGGATCCACACACCTACCGAGACGGAACGGACGTGAGTCATCGTCTCGGTGATGACCACGAGGCCGTTGCCGAGGACATGCTTCTGGATGTCGCGAGTTTCGGTGGCGGTAGCCATAGCTAATTGTGACACAGGCGGCATGGAAAAGCGCACAGACTGAAGTCTGCGCCACAAAGGGTTAGAGGAGTTTTTCGTCGGGGTGGAGCTTGCCGTATTCGCTGGTGTAGTGAAGGGGGACGTCGCCGTAGGTGCCGCGTTCGCGCTGGTAGACTTCGCAGGTGTCGAACGGCTTGGAATAGACGTGGATGCTGACGGCGCGCCGATTAAATTCCGGCAGATTCAGGACTTGGTGGACAGGCTCGAGAGGGTTGACGTGGACGGGGTGCGTGCCGTCCATTTCGTAGACTTCCGTGGGGATGATTTTGCAAGTGCCGCAGGAGGCGTCTTTTTCTTCGACGCGAAAATTCTGGATTTTCAGGCGGCCGATCGGCGCGGACATCCAGCAGTTTTGATCGCGATGATTGTGGATGCGGCTGTGCTGGCCGATTTCCCAGCAGATGGTCATACACTCGAAGAGGTCGTTTTTGAAAATGAGGTTGCGCGTGTAATTGCCCTTGGAGAAGAAGAGATATTTTTCGAGCGTCTCGGGGCGGACGGCGTGATGGATGATGTAGTCCTGAACATTCTCGAGAGTGAATTCGCGCTCGGGGATTGCAGCGAGGCCTTTGACCCAGTCGGCGATGGCGAGTTGCTCGACGGCAAGTTGTTTTTGCATGGTAGGAAAATTATAACGCTGAAAAGAGGAAGTGATGACGTAAAGAAGCAATGAAGTAAAGAAACACGATATTCTTTAGGGTGATTCGGTTGCAGTAAGGCAGTTGCGGCAGAGTTCACGCAAACACTCATGGAATTGCTTGGAAAATCGAAGAGCGAGTTGCGCGAGATGTGCGCGGCGATGGGGGAGCCGGCGTATCGCGGCGGGCAGATATACCACGCGTTGTATGCGGAGCGAAGATTTGACGTCGCACAGATGACAAATTTGCCGACGGGTCTGCGGGCGCGGCTGGCTGGGGAAGCGACGATCGCTTTGCCCGTCGTGAAACAGCGATTTGCGTCTAGCGATGGATCGGTGCGGTATTTGTTTGAGCTGGGCGGGACGGAAAAAGAAGGAATTAACGCAGAGGGCGCGGAGAACAGAGAGGGCACAGAGAAGAGAAAGCCTTGGAGGGCCGCATCCGTCGAGGCAGTGTTTATGCCTAGCGACGGCAGGCAGACGATTTGTATTTCGACGCAGGCGGGATGCGCGGTGGATTGCCAGTTTTGTTTAACGGCGCAGCTCGGGTTGATTCGGAATTTGACGGCGGGAGAGATTTTGGGGCAGGTGCTGGTGGCGTTGGAAGAGGATCGGCGCGGCCGAGAAGCAAAGAACGAGGAAAAAGATGCCGGGCTGAAGCCCGGCGCTACGAAAAGCGCTGCACAAGCCAGGCAGCGCGATTCCATACAAACCAATGTGGTGTTGATGGGGCAAGGCGAGCCGCTCTTGAATTTTGATGCGGTCATGGCGGCGTTGCGGATTTTGCTTGATCCGGAGGGCGTGGCGATTTCGCCGAAGCATGTGACGCTTTCGACTAGCGGGATTGTGCCGGGGATAGAGCGGCTGGGGCTGGAAAAGGTGAGGCCTAAGTTGGCGATTTCTTTGAATGCGTCGAACGATGAGCAGCGCAATGCTTTGATGCCGATCAATAAGAAGTATCCGCTTAGCGTTTTGCTGGACGCCTGTAAGAAGTACCCTTTGCGGACATGGGAACACCTTACGTTTGAGTACGTAATGCTGGGCGGCGTGAATGATTCGCCGGAAGATGCGCGTCGTGTGGTGCGTTTGCTGGCGCCGCTGAAGAGCGTGAAAGTGAATTTGATTCCGTGGAATCCGGGCGAGCTGCCGTACCGGGAGTCTTCGGCAGAGCGGATTGAGGAGTTTCGGCGCGTTTTGGTCGATCGGGGCATACCGGCGTTTGTGAGGTATTCGCGTGGGCGAGACGTGATGGCTGCCTGCGGGCAGCTGGCGTTGCTGCAGATTGAGGGCGCGCAGCCGCCGGCTGTCGGCTATAGATAGAGCATGGTATGTGTGGCCGGGGCCCCCCTATGTTTTGCATAAGTGTTCATTCTAAAGATAGTTGAAGTTGTTTGTTTTGATACAGTTTTGCAAGTGTTGATTCTAAATAACTTGGATTGTCGGAAATGCACCAAAATTGTGCAAAAATGCGGGTTGTTTCTCTAAGTGTTGGAAACAAGAAACTTAGGCAATGTGGGACCCAAAAAGCAAAGACGCCAGCAAGGATGCTGGCGCTACTGGGGACAATGCACAATATTACCTAGCTTTTCTTATACACCTGAAGTAAGCATTTGTCAAGGACCAAAATGGGAAAATGGGAAAAGCGGACCGGGCAACCCTGGCCCCTACAGCTGCTTCGTTAAGGGGTGAGCCGGTGGGCGCTTGGGATTAGGGGCGGAGGGCTATGACGGACATTAGGCGGCCGGAGGCGGGGCCTTGTTTGCGGTACGAGAAGAGAAGGTCGGGGCGGCAGGCGGTGCAGAGGTCGATGGTGTGGATGTTTTGGGGGCGGAGGCCAGCGGCCAGGAGTTGGGAGCGGTTGGCTTTGCGGAGGTCGAGGAGGACGCCTTTAGGAGGGGGTTGGTGGCCGGGGGGCATCCTGTTGAGCCACTGGATGGGGTTAGGCTCGTCGCCGGTGCGGAATTCGTCGAAGTAGCCGGGGGCGTCTGGGAATTGGGAGAGGAATTGGGTGGCGACTTCGGTGCCGACTTCGTAGCAGCAGGGTCCGATGCTCGGGCCGATGGCGGCGAGGAGGTCGCGGGGGTTGGTGCCGAAGTGCATTTGCATTTTGCCGATGGTTTTGGAGGCGATGCGGGCGAGGGTGCCGCGCCAGCCGGCGTGGATGGCGGCGATGGCGCGTTTTTTGGGGTCGACGAGGAGGATGGGAACGCAGTCGGCGGTTTGGATGGCCAGGAGGAGGCCGGGGCGGTTGGTGATAGAAGCGTCGCCTCGGCAGGGATCGGTAGAAGGCGTCTCAAAGAGGTGGATTACGTCGGAGTGGAATTGTTTTAGGGCGATTAGCGGGAGGTCGCGGGCGCCTGCGGCGGTTTGGAATCGGCGGCGGTTTTCTTGGACGTTTTCGCGGGTGTCCCAATCGGTGAAGCCGAGGTTGAGGACTTTTTCGCCTACAAGAGGGCTGATGCCGCCGGGTCGAGTGCTGAAGGCGTGGATTAGCCAAGGGAGTTTGGAGAAGGCGGGGACTTGGAGAAGTTTGAGTCCGTTGAAGGTGCGTGCGGTCCAGGGGCGGGCGATGGGTCGGCGATTCTTACGGAAGACGCGCTTCTTCGGTGATGTTTTCGTTGGCGCCATAAGAGTATCAGTATAATCGCATGCGAATAAAGCCGTGACGGGGTCGCAATAGCCAGGAAATGGCGCGCAATGGGGGTATGCCCGGTAAACTTGGCCGACCTGACAGGACTAATCTCTCGGTGGAAGCCGGGTAGCTTCCGGTTAGCCGACGATTTGCCAGTCTGAGAGGATCTATCTCTAGGCGATGGCAGGTTTGGCCTGACCCGCCTGACGGCATAAAACAGTACAGCAAGTTCTGGGGTGACCGGTTGTATCCAGGTCGGTCTAAACAAGAATTAGTCCGCAGAGGGGGACCCGATGAAGCGCACGTGGACGATCATAGGGGTAGGCGACGTGCCGGGCAGCTTCAAATGGTACCAGGCGCTGTTCGGTCAGCCGGCTACCCTTCCTGCCCATGATTATTTTGGGCAAATCCTCGATTCAGATGGAACTGTTTTACTCTGTCTCCACGAGTGGGGCGCCCACGAGCATCCCTCACTGATGAGCCCCGATCACGGGACTCCCGGCAACGGGCTCCTGTTGTTCTTCCGTGTCGATGATTTCGACCTGGCGCTTCAAAGGGCACGCTCTCTCGTCACTCGGCTCGAAGAGGAGCCACACGTGAATCCAAACACTCAAACCAAGGAGTTCTCGCTCCGAGATCCGGACGGATATTACGTTACGATCAGTGCGCTTTCTGCGGCCTGACAAGGCGCAGCAGCGAGGAAGGGCACGATGAATCGTGCCCCCACAAGGGAAGACATTGATCTGGGACTGGATATTGCCGAAGCACGTCGGCGGTTATTCTTCGCGCAGGGCTATGACGGGATCTAGGCGCGTGGTGCGGCAGGCGGGAATGATTGCGGCGGAGTGATTTGGGGCTTCGGTGGCGGCCAATTCCTGACGGAAGCGGACGTGGCGGAGGCGGGTCAATTCGACGAGGGGGCGCCAGGCGGTGTGGACGAGGTGGTGCTTAATGAGGAAGCGCCAGGCACGGTTGGAGCGCTTGTAGAGGTAGGACATGGCGAGATAGGGAGCGACGGCGCGCCAATCGGCGGGGCGACGGCGCCAGATAGAAGCGTGGGAGAAGAGGCGGCGGTACATCCAGGCGTAGCCTTGTTCGAGTTCCTCGGGAGACATGTTCTTGGGACGGAAGACAGCATGGGCGGTGTCGTAGAGAGACCATTCGCGATGAAGAAGGCGGCCTTCGACTTCCATTTGGCGGAAGAGGGGCGTGGCAGGGTAAGGCGTAAGGATGTGGAATGTGGCGCACTCGAGGCGGTTCTCCTCAATCCAGTTGGCGGTGCGGGTGAAGACGTCTTTGCGGTCGTGATCGAATCCTAAAACAAACGAGCCGTTTACCTGGATGCCGTTGTCGTGGAGCATGCGAACGCGGCGCGCGTAGTCTCCGGCTTTGGGCGTTTTCTTTTTTGCGTCGGCGAGATTCTCGTCGGTGAGGGACTCAAATCCCACGAAAACGCCGGTACACCCTGCGAGAGCCATGGTACGGATCAAAGCCGGATCGTCGGTGACGTCGATGGAAACTGCCGCGCTCCAGATTTTGTTCAGCGGGCGAAGCGCCTGGCACAATTCGCGGAGATACGCACGGTTGGAGCCGAGATTGTTGTCGATGAAGACGGCATAAGGTTGCCCATCCGCCGCGAACTCTGCGGCGACCTGAGCGGGATCGCGCATGCGATAGGGCATTCGCAAGCCGTCGGTGGAGAGGTAGCAGAAGCCACAGCGGTTGTGACAACCGCGGGTGGCGATGAGGCTAGTCGTGGTGAGAAAGCTTTTGCGGGGCAGAATTGATCGTCTTGGCGCGGGATCCTGGCGATAGTCACTCTCATAGGTTGCCGTGTATTTCGACCGGAGACAGCCCGACTCGACGTCCGCCAGAATCCTGGGCCAAAGTTGCACGCCATCGCCCACGGCAAGCGCGTCCGCATAAGGTGCGCAATCCGCGGGACACGACAGCACGTGCAGTCCGCCCAGCACGATCTTGCTTCCGCGGCTGCGGTACCAATGTGCAAGCTCGAATGCCCGATTCGCAAACGTCAGGTGGACCGTGATCCCGACTACTTCGGGCATAGGCTCAAAAGGCGGCCGCCCGTCGAGCAGATTTTCGTCCCAATAGCGGACCTGCCAGTGTTCGGGTGTCGTCGCGGCGAAACTGGTCAAAGCGAGTGTCGGCGTAAGAACGTGCTTGCCGAAGCTAGCGTGCGGATCCTTCGGGTAGAAGGGATTGATCAAAAGCGCATACCGCGCATGTATCGGTCCTGCGTGGATCGCGGGATCCAGGAGTGGCGGGCGGGACATTTCGGTGGGGAGCCATAAGCGCTTCGGAGATTGCACAGGGAACCGAGAGGTGAGGTGCATTGGGGAACTTTACAAAACAAAGTACTTCATGTCAAGTGACGAAATTGGCGGCTATATACTGTCGGGGTGATAGCGTGATTCCTACGAGGAATAGAAAGGATAAGGGCGGCGTGATCATTGGGATGGGCGTGGATTTGGCGGAGGTGGGAAGGATTCAGAAGGCGATTGAGCGGCATGGGGAGCCGTTTTTGCGGCGGGTGTATACCGTGGCGGAGAGGGAGTATTGCGAGAGATTCAAGAATAAGTATGAGCGGTTTGCGGGGCGGTTTGCGGCGAAGGAAGCGGCGATGAAGGCGTTGGGGACGGGGTGGAGGCGCGGGGTGCGGTGGGTGGATTTTGAGGTGGTGCGGGAGTTGGGCGGGCGGCCGACGATTCGGTTGGATGGGGAGGCGAAGAAGATCGCGGAGGAGTTGGGGGTGAAGAGGATTGCCTTGAGCATTACGCATACGGAGATGCAGGCTTTGGCGCAGGTGATATTTGAAGGCTGATGAAAAGAGAAGTAAAGAAGTAAGGACGTAAAGAAGAGGAGCGGAAAAACATTTTACACGGAGGACGCGGAGAGCGGAGTGTTGACGGAGGATTCCCTGAGAGCGGATGCAGGCTCGCCTGTTAAGTAGTTCCCTTCTTCGTTTGTGATTCCAACATCTAGCCAGCGATTTGACGGAAAGATTCCAGGGACTTGAACACGCAAGTAATTTGAGGATAGGGCCGGGGTGTGTTCGGTGCGTGGGTGTTCGGTGTCCGCGGATTCGTCGCGGTGGAGGGTCAGGACGCGGAGGGTGCGGCCGATTTGGGAGTGGCGGAAGGCGGCGGACTTGGCTTCGCCGATGGAGCGGAGTTCGCGGGCGCGGCGTTTGATGGTGGGGGCGGGGACTTGATCGGGCGAGTTGGCGGCTTTGGTGCCTGGGCGGGGAGAATAGGAGAAGACGTGGAGGTAGGTGAAGGGATGGCGGTCGATGAAGTTGAGGGTGGCGGCGTGGTCGGACTCGGTTTCGCCGGGGAAGCCCGCGATTACGTCGGCGCCGATGGCGGCGTTGGGGAGGCGGTCGCGGATCAGGTCAATGCGGCGGGCGTAGTGTTCGGAGCGGTACCAGCGGTGCATGGCGGCGAGGATGGGGTCGGAGGCGGATTGGAGGGGAATGTGGAAGTGCTGAGCGATGTGGTCGGTGCTGGCGAAGAGATTGATTAGATCTTGGGTGACGTCTTGAGGTTCGATGGAGCTGATGCGGAGGCGCTCTATGCTGGTTTCGTCGAGGATGCGGCGGATTAGGTCGATGAGTTCGACGCGTGGGGTGAGGTCGCGGCCGTAGGTGCCTAGGTTGATGCCGCTTAGGACGATTTCGCGGGCGGGAGACGTAGAGGAGGTACAGGAAGTAGAGGAGGTAGAGGAGAAGACAGGAAGGAACGCCTGTCCTACGAGAGATTGGATTTCGCGGATTACGGCGTCGGGGGGGAGGCTGCGGCTTCTGCCGCGGACGTAGGGGATGACGCAGAAGGAGCAGCGGTTGTTGCAGCCGTCTTGGATTTTCAGGATGGGGCGGGTGTGGTGCGATTCGCCGCCTTGGATGGGGGCGGAGAGGAATTCGGGGTGGGCGAAGATGTCGCCGGTGAGGATTTGGGCGGGATGGGAGAAGGCGTCTGGATCTGGAATCTTGCCAAGACCGGGCACAGCATGCTGTGCCCCTACGAACGCGTGGTAGGAAGCGTCTAGCGCATCGGGGATCAGGGCGGTGGTGGGGACGAAATTGTTGGAGGCAGAGGCTGGCGAAATGTTGGAAAGGCTCGCGGCGTGCGGGGCTGGAGGAAAAAGGAGATTCCTCGCTCCGCTCGGAATGACAGGTTGCTGTTCCTTTGGACGAGTGAAAGCGGCCGCAGCGATTTGAGTTACGAGATTGGGAATTTGGGGTTTGTGGGAATTGCCTACGACCCAATTGACGCCGGGGAGGGCGGCTAGTTCTTCGGGGGCGCGTTGGGCGTAGCAGCCTGTCACGATTAGACGGGCGGCGGGATTTAGGGCGTGGATTTTGCGGATGGAGTCGCGGGCTTGGGCGTCGGCAGCGGCGGTTACGGTGCAGGTGTTGAGGACGACGACGCTGGCCGTGGCGGGATCGGGCGCTGGGGTGCAGCCGCGGTCGAGGAGCTGGCGTTCGAGGGCGGCGCCATCGGCTTGGGTGGCGCGGCAGCCGAATTGTTGTATGAAGAAGGTGGTCATTTCATTCACGAAACAGCGCAAAAAATCTAGGGAAAGAAATTTACACAGAGTTCACGGAGAATACTGAGGGCACAGAGAAGAGGAAGAGGCTTCCTCACTGTGTGCGCACTCCGCGGACATGCCCGGCAACTTCTCCATGGACAGCAGGGGATAGGATAACCGCTCCGGAGGGTTGCGGAAAGATGGGCGCAATAGAAACATGCGCTGAAATCCTGGCTTTACTCAAAGCGGGGCAGGTCGTTACACTCTTTTTACTGAAAATGTGTGCCCTGCGGCGACACCCCTCTGCGCTGGACAATCCGAAGCTTTCGGTCGTAATTCCTGTTTATAACGAAAAAGCAACGCTTGAAGAAATCCTGCGGCGCGTTCTGGAGACGCAGATGCGGATGGAAATCGTGATTGTGGACGATTGCTCGACGGATGGGACGCGGCAAATCCTGGAAGCTATGGTGCAGGCGCAGGGGAAAGGCGAGACCTGGGCGCCAGCGCATGACGGCGGAGATCCAGTGGACGTGCGGGATCTGCGGATATTTTTTCAGGCGCAGAATCAGGGAAAAGGGGCAGCGTTGCGGAGGGGGTTCGCCGAAACGACCGGCGATATCGTTTTGGTGCAGGATGCGGATTTGGAGTATGACCCGAAGGACTATCCCACATTGCTAGGGCCTATTATTGATGGGCGGGCCGACGTGGTATTTGGGTCGAGATTTCTTTCGGGGCCACAGCGGGTGCATTACTTTTGGCACTACGTGGCGAATAAAACGCTGACGCTGCTGTCGGATGTAATGACGAATCTTAAGCTGACGGACATGGAGACTTGCTACAAAGTGTTTCGCAAAGAGGTATTGCAGGGAATCAAGCTGAAGTCGAACCGGTTTGGATTTGAGCCGGAGATTACCGCGAAAATTTCGAAGGGTAAGTGGCGGATTTACGAAGTGCCGATCAGCTATGCGGGGCGCACGTACGAAGAAGGCAAAAAGATTACCTGGAAAGATGGCGTGAAGGCATTGTGGTGCATTTTTTGGTTTAAGATTGCCGATTAGTGAATGGTGACTCGTGACTGGTGACTGGTAAAAACCGCGCTAAGTGCATAGTTCGCGCAAGTTCCTCTAGCAACTCCAGGCTTTGATGTCGATAACCTAGACAGTTTTGGCTTCGGCGTAGCCGTGGGGGTGTTTCTGCTTCCAATTCCACGCTGAGGTGATGATCTCTTCGAGAGAGGAATGCTGGGCTTCCCAGCCCAGGGCGCGATGAAGTTTTTCCTTGCTGGCGACCAAGACGGCGGGATCGCCGGGGCGGCGGGGGGAGAATTTGCGAGAAATTTTACGGCCGGTGATTTTTTCGGCGGCGTCGAGGACTTCGAGGATGGAAAAACCGCGGCTGTTGCCTACATTGAAAGCCTCGCCGGAGATGGTTTCGATGGCTTCGAGGGCGCGGAGGTGGGAATCGGCGATGTCGAGGACGTGGATGTAATCGCGGACGCAGGTACCGTCGGTGGTGGGGTAGTCGGCGCCGAAGACTTCGAGGTGCGGAATGACGCCGAGGGCGGCGTCGAGAACTTTGGGGATTAGATGGGTTTCGACGCGATGGGCTTCGCCGCGCTCGGCGGAGGCGCCGGCGGCGTTGAAGTAGCGGAGAGTGGCGTAGTGGAGGCCGGTGTAGGCGCGATAATCGGAGAGGATTTCTTCGAAGCGGAGTTTGGATTTGCCGTAAGGGTTGATGGGATTCTTGGAGTGATCTTCGGGGATGGGGACGGTGTGAGGTTCGCCGTAGGTGGCGGCAGTCGAAGAGAAAATGAATTTTTTCACGCCGTGGCGAGTTACGGCGTCGAGGAGATTGACACCCGCGGCAATGTTGGCGGCGTAGAAGGTGCTGGGCTCGCGGACGGATTTGGCGACCAGGGCTTCACCGGCGAAGTGCATGACTGCATCGATCTTGTGCTTAGAGAAGACTTCTTCGATTTGTGTGCGGACACCTAGATCGGCTAAGCGAAAGATCGCTTTAGGAGGTACGGCGGCGGCGTGGCCCTCCTGAAGATTGTCCAGGGCGATGACTTGGAAGCCACGGGCGAGGAGAACCTCCGCGCAGATGCTGCCGATGTAGCCTGCTGCTCCGGTGACAAGAACATTCAAGAGAGTGACCTCGCCTTTGCAAGAGGAATTCGTTTTACGTTCGTGCCGGTATTAAAACTATCAGGATGGCGCGGGGTTGTCAGCGGAGAATTGGGGAGGGATTGGGAGCCAGCGAGCGTTGCCGAACGCCAAAAAGACTAAGGCGCCGACATACGGCGCTGGAAGGTGAGAAGGATCAGGTCGGCGCGGCGGCGGACGCCGAATTTGCTTAGGAGATTGGAGACATGAAATTTTACGGTGCGCTCGGCGATGTTGAGTTTGCTGGCGATTTCTTTGTTAGAGAGATTCTCCAGCAGGGAGTCCAGAACTTCTTGTTCGCGGCGGCTGAGATTGGTGACGGAATCGGTTTTGAGGCGGCGGCCTTGATTCGTGAGGATGGAATCGACGAATCCGGAAAGGACGGAGCGCGGGACCCAGAAACCACCACTGGCTACCAGTGGCAAGGCACGGACGAGCTGGTCGCGCGCTTCGGTGTAGGTTAGAAGACCCTTAACTCCGAGGCGCAGGAGTTGATAGCTGTTCGCGTCGGTGTGCTGTTCGCCGACGACGATGAGGCGGGCTTCGGGATGCCGTTCCATCAGATTGGCAAGAAGAGCGCCGGTGGCGGGGCGGGCAGCGTGGCCGTCAATGACGTAAACCTGCGCGACGGGCGGCTCGAGATTGCGCATGTCGGGCGCGAGCGTCGATTCGAGCTGCTTGACGACGACCTTGAATTGAGCCTTCGACAAAACGCGTTCGAATTCGCTCAGCACCAGAGGGTGCGGCGAGAGGATGCAAACGGTCAGTTTTGAAGATGCGCGCTTGGTAGCCACTATCTGCCAGCGTAGTGAAAACTGTCCTAAGGGGCAAGTCTCTTGGGGGGGCGTGTTCTCGAATTGTTACGTAACAGGTAGGGCGCTTTTTGGCCGGGGGTCGATGATTCGGTTCTTTAGTAAAACGTCAACAATGCGCTCCGCGGCGTGACCGTCCCAGAACGGGGGGATGCGGCCGGGCTTGCCTTTTCCGGCGAGGATGGTCTGTGCGGCGGCAATGATTTTTGCCGGGTCAGTTCCGATGAGGAGGTTTGTGCCTTCGGAGATGGTGATGGGACGCTCGGTGTTTTCGCGGAGCGTGAGACAAGGGACACCGAGGGCGGTGGTTTCTTCCTGGATGCCACCGGAATCGGTAAGGACTAGCGTGGCCTTGCTGAGGAGACAGAGAAAATCGAGATAACCGACGGGCGGGATCAGCTTTAACTGAGGATGAGTCTTGATACCGGCCTGCGCGAGTCGTTGCTGAGTGCGCGGATGAACGGGAAAGATGACCGGTACCTGGGCAGCGATGGAGTCGATGGCGCCGAGGAGCTCGGCGAGTTTTTCAGTGGAGTCAACGTTTGAAGGACGGTGAAGAGTGAGGACGCCGAAGCGGTGCCAGTCGGCGCCGTTTTTCAGGCCGAGATCTTCTCCGATCGGGGATTGCTGGGCAATGGGCAAAAAGTGGCGGAGAGAATCGATCATGACGTTGCCGACGAGATGGATGGATTCACGGGGGCGGCCTTCTTTGAGGAGGTGCTGGATGGCGTCTTCTTCGGTGACGAAGAGAAAGTCGGCAACAGCATCGGTAAGGATGCGATTGATCTCTTCGGGCATGGAGCGATCGAAACTGCGGAGGCCGGCTTCGACGTGGGCTACCGGAATGCCGAGTTTTACGGCGGCTAGTGAGACGGCGATGGTGGAGTTGACGTCGCCAACGACGAGAACAAGATCGGGCTGGTGTTCGAGAAGTACGGGCTCGACGCGCTTGAGGATTTCGGCGGTTTGCGAGGCATGAGAGCCGGAGCCGACTTCGAGATTCACGTGAGGAGTGGGAATGCCCATTTGGCGGAAGAAAATGTCGGAAAGGGCTTCATCGTAATGCTGGCCAGTGTGGACGAGGATGGGCTCAATCTCCGGGTGGCGCTGCATTTCGCGGATGAGCGGGGCAATCTTAGGGAGATTGGGGCGGGCGCCAACGATGTTGATGATTTTCAGGGGGCTGCTCATGAAATAGCCGAAGGCTTCCGAGGACGGCAGTATAGCATTTGAGTTCAGGCAGTTCGGGGCGCGGGAACGACCGTTCGCGCCAAAAAAGCACTAGTTCGCTGCAAGGCGTTCGATTCTGACTGGGAAGCTGCGTAAAATAGGGGTGTACCCTGAACGCGGCCTTCTCTGCTGGTGTCCCCCGTGCAAGAGGTAGTCCGGTAAGGAGTTGTGGCTTTTCCCTGATGCGAAATTTGAACGAATCCGTGAAGGCACTGCGAGAGTTGCTCTCGGAGCGGATCCTTGTGCTCGACGGAGCGATGGGGACGATGCTGCAGCAGCGGCATTTGACAGCGGAAGATTTTGGCGGCCCGGCGCTGGAAGGTTGCAACGAGAACTTGGTGCGGACGCGGCCGGATGTCGTGCTGGACATTCACAGGAAGTATTTTGAGGCGGGGTCGGACATTGTTGAGACGAACAGCTTTGGCGGGGCGCCGATCGTTTTGGCGGAGTATGGGCTGGCGGCGGACGCACATCTTTTGAATAAACGCGCAGCGGAATTGGCGAGGCAGGCGGCAGATGAGTTGAGCACGCCGGCGAAGCCGCGGTTTGTTGCGGGGTCGGTGGGGCCGACTACGAAGGCTATCACCGTCACGGGCGGCGTAACTTTCGATGGACTAATCGAGGCGTACTACGCGCAGGCGAAAGGGTTGGTCGAAGGCGGCGTGGATTTGCTGCTGGTGGAGACTTGCCAGGACACGCGGAATATCAAAGCGGCGCTGCTCGCAATTCAGAAACTTTCGAAAGACATCGGGATGCAGGTTCCTGTGATCGTGTCGGTGACGATCGAGCCGATGGGTACGATGTTGGCGGGACAGACGGTCGAGGCGATGTGGGCGTCGCTGCGGCATGTGAAGCCGCTGGCGTTTGGGATGAACTGCGCCACGGGGCCGGAGTTCATGACGGATCATATTCGGACTTTGAGCCAGCTCTCGAGCGAGTTTGTCTCGTGCTATCCGAACGCTGGGCTTCCGGATGAAGAGGGGAAATATTTGGAAACGCCGAGTTCTCTGGCGGCGCAGACTCGAGAAATTTGTGGATCATAGATGGCTGAACTTTGTGGGCGGGTGCTGCGGGACGACCGAGCAGCATATTCGCGCGATTGCGCAGATGGTGGAAGGCAAGAAACCGCGCGTGCGGCCGGGGGAATCGCACAGAGCGGTGTATTCGGGAATCGAGACGATTGAGGCGGAGGACAGCACGCGGCCGCTGCTGGTAGGCGAGCGGACGAACGTGATTGGGTCGAGGCTGTTCAAGAACTTGGTGGCAGAAGAAAAATGGGAAGAGGCCAGCGAGATTGCGCGGCGGCAGGTGAAGGGCGGGGCGCACATCGTGGATGTGTGCCTGCAGAGCACGGAGCGGGATGAGAAGAAAGACATTCCGGTGTTTTACGAGAAGCTGATTCGAAAAGTGAAGGCGCCGGTGATGATCGACACGACCGACGCGACGGCGATTGAATTGGCGCTGACGTATTGCCAGGGCAAGTCGATCATCAATTCGATCAACCTTGAAGATGGGGAAGAAAAGTTCGAGCGCGTGGTGCCGATTGCTCATGATTTTGGCGCGGCCGTGGTGGTTGGATGCATCGATGAGGACAAGCTGCAGGCGCAGGCGTTTACGCGGGACAGGAAACTGGCCGTTGCGCAGCGAAGTTACAAACTGCTGACGGAAAAATACGGGTTGGGGCCGGAAGACATCATTTTCGATCCGCTGGTATTTCCGTGCGCAACGGGCGACGAGAATTATATTGGCGGAGCCGTCGAGACGGTGGAGGGAATTCGGCTGATCAAGCGTGCGCTGCCGGATGTGCGGACGATTTTGGGAATTTCGAACGTGTCGTTTGGATTGCCCGCAGGCGCGCGCGAAGTCGTGAATTCGGTTTTTCTGTACTACTGCACGAAAGCGGGTCTGGACCTGGCGATCGTGAATACGGAAAAACTGGAGCGGTTCGCCTCGATTCCGCAGCACGAGAGAGATCTTGCGGAGAACCTATTGTTTTCGCATCCGCCGAAGGATGTGCCGCTCGGATCATTCTCAGGCGGAGTTGCTTGCGCAACGTTCCTGCGGATTGGCGCGAGCAAAAGAAAGAGCAGCGCGCGGCGGTCAATCAATACCACATTGCGGCCATTGCAGAATATTTCCGGACAGCGAAGAAGAAAGAGAAGAAACTTGCGGCGGACCTGCCGCTGGACGAGCGGCTGGCGAACTACATCATTGAAGGGACGCGGGACGGTCTGATCGCGGACCTGGAGCGCAAGCGGGCCGAAGGCGCTGCGCCGCTGGAGATCATCAACGGACCGCTCATGACCGGGATGGCGGAGGTGGGGCGGCTGTTCAATGCGAACGAACTGATTGTGGCCGAAGTGCTGCAATCCGCGGAAGCCATGAAGGCCTCGGTGAATCATCTCGAACAGTTCATGGAGAAGGCGGACACGGCGAAGCGCGGGAAAATCGTGCTGGCGACGGTAAAGGGCGACGTACACGACATTGGGAAGAATCTCGTGGAGATCATTTTGAAGAACAATGGCTATGACGTGGTGAATCTTGGCATCAAGGTGCCGCCGGAAGAACTGATCAAGGCTTATCTGCAGCATCATCCGGACGCGATAGGGCTATCCGGGTTGCTGGTGAAGAGCGCGCAGCAGATGGTGATTACTGCGAGCGATTTGAAGGACGCGGGAATCGAGATACCGCTGCTGGTGGGCGGGGCGGCGCTGTCCGCGAGATTTACGCAGACGAAGATTGCACCTAGTTATGGGCGGGCGGTGTGCTACGCAAAAGATGCCATGACAGGGCTGCGACTGATGAATCAGTTGATGGACCCTGCGACGCGGGAACAGGTTTTGCATGAACATGCGGCGGCGGGAAACGGGTTTGCGGTGGCGACGACGGTGAAAGTGACTGAGCTACCGAAGGTAACGCGGTCGCCGAAAGTTAGGACGGACATTCCGATTCCGAAGGTGGGGTATCTCGATCGAAAAGTGCGGCTAGTGCCGGATTTGAACGAGGTGTGGAGTTACATCAACCCGTTCATGTTGTATGGGCGGCATATGGGTTTTCGCGGCGATTTTGAAAAACGGTTTGCGCAGCGCGATGCGAAAGCGGTCGAGCTATTTGAAAGTATGGAAGAAGTGAAACGGGAAGCGGCGGAGTTCATGAAGCCGCGCGCGGATTGGCAGTTTTTTGAAGCGGAGTCGGACGACGAGGCAATGCATCTGTTCGCGCCGGGCGGTTTGGAACCGGTGCATACGTTTCGGTTTCCGCGGCAGCGAGTGGGTGACTTTCTCTGTTTGAGTGATTATGTGCTGCCGCCGCAGAACGGGCAGCGCGATCATGTCGCGCTTTTTGTCGTGACGGCGGGCGAAGGTGTGCGCGATCGGTCGGAGAAAGCAAAGAACGAAGGCTACTATTTCAAGTCTCACGGGATGCAGGCGCTGGCCATCGAATCGGCGGAAGCGTGCGCGGAGTGGCTGCACCGGCGCATCCGCGAGGATTGGGGCTTCCCTGACTCGCCAGAGATGACGATGGCGCAGCGATTCACTTCGCGCTATCGAGGGAAGAGGTACAGTTTTGGCTATCCGGCGTGTCCGAATTTGGACGACCAGGCGGGAATTTGGAAGCTGCTGCGGCCGGAAGAGATTGGGGTACAGCTCACTGAAGGTTTCATGATGGATCCGGAGGCCAGCGTGAGCGCATTGGTGTTCCATCACCCGGATTGCACGTACTTCTCCGTAGGCGATACGGGTGAAGTGTAACTGCTGAAGGCGAACGGTAAGTTCGTCCATTTACCTATCCATTTTGGAAGTGAGCATCAGATCCCCTACGCGCCGGAATTTCTTCATCTCCGTAGGCGTAGCGAATGAGACCCGTACGTACTGACTCAAAGTGAGTGTCTCTGGTCGCCTCGGACGGCATCTTTGGATTGCTGCTCGAAGGTATCTGCATTGTGGAGCTTAGGACATTGCGGCAGAGAGAGTATTCAATATGCTCGCGTAGTGTGGCAGAATCCGGGGAAGCTATTTGGCAGCCTTCGCAACCAGGTCTCAAAGCGGAAAGCCAAGGACAGATTTATCGGTTACGACATGCGAAAAGTGCCATTGGGTCGGAGGCACGCTGAGGAGTCTTCAGCATCAAGTTTCGCGCTAAGCGATTACCTTCGGTGTGCCATGCTCGCATGGTTGCTGGAGCCAGCCCGGGCGGCTTATCCCTCGAAGCTGGCAGGACTCTATTGGCAGCTCCCGGACCAGAGGTTACAAGCTAGCGATTGACTCTGGCCGGCGGCCGTTAGCGGAAATTACGAGGCGCGTACCCAGCAAATGGAAGGGGCCGGAAGGAATGGCAGATCTGGAAAAATACCGAGAGCGGGAAATGGAAAAGGCCCGCACTGCGGATCTTCTTCGGATTTTGCCCAAAAACCGTCATTCGGTTCTCGACGTCGGTGCCAGAGACGGCCACTTCACTCGGCTATTGATAGCCTACTTTAAAAGAGGTAACCGCCCTCGATCTCGAGCGGCCATCTTTTGAAATTCCAGGGGTTGTTACTGTCGCCGGCGATGCGACCAAGCTGACTTTCCCGAATGAATCCTTTGATTGCGTCTTTTGCGCGGAAGTACTCGAACACATTCCGGACGTTCGCCGGGCGTGCAGCGAACTGGTCCGTGTGGCAAGACATGAGATTATTGTGGGTGTCCCTTTCCGGCAGGATACCCGCCTGGGACGAACGACATGTCAGTCCTGTGGAAAAGTCAACCCGCCCTGGGGGCATCTGCATTCCTTCGATGAAGACAAACTGTGTGGGCTGTTTCCTGGAATGCGGGCTGTTTCCAAATCCTTCGTAGGCACCAACCGGCAAGCAACGAACTCCCTTGCTACCTTCTTTTTGGACCTCGCTGGCAACCCATGGGGCACGTACAACCAAGACGAACCTTGCATTCACTGTGGCGCGACCATGGTTCCTCCGCAAAGGAGGAAGTTTTGGCACAAGGTCTGCTCAGCCGTCGGCGTTCGCATCGAGAAGATCCAGGCTCTATGGACGCAACCTCATGGGAACTGGATCCACATTGTCTTCTCCAAGAACGATATCTGATTCTGCAAGAGGCACTTGGCAGGTAGTCTGGAAGCCAAATCCGAAAAGGGAGTTCATGACCCATGGCCACGCCTTTCGCGGGGTCACATCTGTTAGCGTTTGATGTGGTACGCGCTCGGGAGTGAGGTTCGCGTTCTAGCGCACGTCAGATTGCAAGGGCTAAGGTCGCATGATAGAGTGCTGACACGTTTGGCTTCCAACTCGACCAGATTCCTGCTCAAGTAGGCTCACTTCCAAATGGTTTTTGCAAGTAATCCAAATGTCGGGCAAAGACCCGGTGGACACGAGCACACAAACTCGGGGACCGGAACACCGGGACAATCAGATGGGTTTGAACGCACAGATACCATTGTCTTCGGGCTGATTCTCTTCTTTGGGACGCTACAGTTCGTCTTTTCTGAGCGGGCATCCGGTTTTCTCACAGATGATGTGTTTTATTCCGATTGCGCTCGCTCGATCCTTCAACACGGGTACTATGGGATCCAAGGGCGCCTAGAGACTAATCAACCCCCCGGACTGTCTGCAATTCTGGCGCTAATTTGCTATTTCAAATCCTGCAGTCATCTGGCTTGCCTGCGCGCCATGGCGGTGTTCGATACGATGGGTTTCCTCGTGACGTATGGCGTGTTGAGGCGCAAAGTGTCGAGGATAAGCGCCGCAGCAATCTGTCTGCTATTGATGTCCTCCCGAATCTATTTTTCGACAGCCACCCAGTGGGTGTCGCCCGCCTTTATTTGTTTTTTCTTTACAATGGCCGCTTTGCTGGTGGCCGGAAGATTGGAAAGATCCGCTTTGAGCAAATCCAATGTTGCGTGGGGAGTTCTGCTCACAGTTTTATGTGTGGCTTCAGTTATGGCTGCGACGGCGGCAGTGGCTCTCTTAGGAGCCCTAGTCGCAAGCATTGTAATTGGTCTATGCAAGGATCGAAAGGTGGGGATCACTCGCCTGAAACTGTTCATGCCGGCTGTTGTGGTGGGAGTGATGGTGCAGGGGTTGTGGATGCAGAGACAACCACCGCCTTTGGAATGGCCATTGCCGGGATATCCGCAACCTTATCTGAAACAATTGTTAGTAAAGGAAGGTAATTATCCAGAGTTAGGAATGGCGAAGTTGAGCGACGTGCCGTATCGTGTCGCGCGTAATGCGCTAGACGATACGAATCTCCTGGCGGAATTGGTTTTACACCGATGGATTAACACCGCTTGGATGTCGACGTTGATCCTTGCGCCGCTTTTGCTGATTTCTTTGGGATGGGTAAGTTCGGTCTGGCCATCGGGGGGAGATGTCTGCGATTGGTATTTCGCTGGATATGAGATGGTGTATTTATTGTGGCCATGGAAATTCGAAGCCAGGTTTTTCATACCAGTGGCGCCGTTGGCTTGCGTCTACTTATTGCGAGGTGTGCGTGCACTGGGCTTGTTGGCAAAGCAAAACTCGCGCGTGGTGGGAGCGGTGTGGTTGCCTGCGGCTATCGTTCTGGGAATTGAATCCTGGATCTGGACTCGCGGATTGAGTGTCACGCGTCCGAGGATTCATGTGGGATTACAAGACGAGTTGTCGTTCGCGTGCTGGACACTATCGGCGATTCTCGCAGTTTGGATGATATGGAAGGGTTCCGAATGGCCGAAGTCATCAGAAGCGGTCGTTGAGCGTGTGGCCCGGGGAGTCCGCGCACTACGATTGAACCCGGCGCAACTGCCCAGGGTCCTCGGGGTCGCAGCGGTCATTTGTCTTATCCTTGTTGGTCTCGTCCAACAAATTAGCATAGCTCGAGGGAATCTGGATCTCACGTCCCGCACGAACACGATTTCCTCAGACGCCGAGGCAGGAATTTGGATTGCAACGAATACAAAACCTGATGTGGTCGTCATGGCAAGACACGTGCCCATCGTGTATCACTACGCGGAAAGAAAGGTGGTATGGTTCCCTCCAAGCACGAACGTAAAGATACTCTTTGACGGGTTACGTCGACACGAGGTCAAGTACGTGGTAGTGGCGCATCGGGAAAACAGCTATTACTTGCCGCCAGATGACGTGTCTTTTGTTTCCCTGCAAACCGCAGACCCGAAGATTTTCCGGTTAGTCTATGAAAGCCCGAGAGTTCGGGTGTTCGAAATCGATATGAGCAACGCCACCCAGTCTGGCGTCAATTCCGCGAGTTTGTGAAGCAAAACCGAGACCGACAATCCTTCCCTTCCGGATTTCGGCAATCCCATGAGGGAGTCGTCACTCTCCTTGGTTTAGGGCCATCACCGACAGCGAAGGAGGCGGTGGCGCGCATGGCAGATAAAGCGATAATCCGGTCGCAGGTGAATGCCTTGTACCCCTCCTACGGCGCGGAATCGACTTTAGAGCGAGCATTGAACCAAGACCGCAGAATTCAAAAAGACTGCAAAGATTTTCTCATGTGAGGATAAGTGGTTCTTCCAAGGGCATAACCGGCTCAGGTTCCATTCTATCGTCCCCGTGTATTTTACTGAAAACAATAAAGTTAGGTAAAAGGTGAAAGCAGGGCCTCTAGCACCGGGGGCAACACAATTGCACAGTGAATACAGGTGTGATGGTGTGAGTGCTGGTCTCGAAGAGACATCATTTCTGGCCGCTCGACCGGTCCAGACGGTTCGTCGCATTCCCCTGACTTCTGAGATTTGGATTTTGGAGGCTCCATGAAGAGGCAGTCATCTGTGAGGAACCGATCCGCAGTGGTTGTGGGTCTAGTGTTGACCTTCGGCAGCGTCCTTTTCGCTATGGGGAGCCACCCGCTGCCGGGTGTAGCAGCGGCAGCTACGCCACAACCACAGGTACAGATTAGCGTGGCAGTGACTCCTTCCACGTTCGGACTGACCCTTTCGCAGTCGGTTACGCTAACGGCAACAGTAGCAAATGACTCCTCGAATGCGGGCGTTACGTGGACTGTTTCAGGCTCATCGTGCTCAGGAAGCGCGTGCGGAATCTTGAGCGCAGTGACTTCGACGACGGTTAAGTATACGGCACCCACGACGGGAGGCGCGTACGTGGTGACCGCTACCAGTGTGGCTAACGTTACGAGGAGCGCGACGGCGACGATCGGAGTGACAGATTTGGCCGGGATGTATACCTACCGGAATGACCTGACGCGGTCGAGCATAAATTCCAAGGAATATGTTTTGACGCCATCCAACGTGAACACGAGTTCGTTTGGAAAGCTGTTCAGTTGCACCGTGGATGGCGCCGTCTATGCGCAACCATTGTGGGTTGCGAACGTTGCGATCGGCGGCGGAGTCCACAACATAGTGATTGTGGCAACGCAGCACGATAGCGTGTACGCGTTCGACGCAGACAATGGAAACGGCACTTCCTGCACGCAATATTGGAAAGCCTCGATGCTGCTTTCCACTTATGGAGCGGGATCAGGGGCGACTACCGTGCCGGCGGCGGACACGGGAGAAACGGGCGACATCCCCACGGAAATAGGGATTACGTCCACACCAGTAATTGATCCGGCGACAAATTTTCTGTATGTGGTTTCGAAGACAAAGGAAAGTGGAGGTTACTATCAGCGACTGCACAGGCTAGTTCTCGCCACAGGGGCGGAAACATCCGGGGCACCGGTGGTGCTGGCAGCGTCAGTGTCCGGTTCCGGGGACGGCTCAAGCGGGGGCAGCCTGCCGTACAGCGCATTGCACCAAAACCAGCGGCCTGGATTGGCCCTCCTGAACGGCTCCGTGTACATGGCCTCGGGATCACACGGCGACAACCAGCCATGGCATGGATGGGTACTCGGCTATGATGCGGCGGCGCTTACGCTGACGGGCAAATACTGTTCGACGCCCAACACGAATGGGGGCGGCGTATGGATGTCCGGAAGCGCACCCACGATCGACAGCGACGGCTACATGTATGTGATCGCCAGCAATGGAACCTACAACGGAACAACGGAATTTGGGGACAGCTTTCTCAAACTAGGCACGACTGGAGGATTGAGCCTTAAAGACTGGTTCACGCCGGACGATCAATCAACGCTCAACGCAGACAACGGAGATTTGGGGGCTGGAGGAGCGATCACGCTGCTTAACTCGGTTTCGGGACCGTACCCGCATCTTCTGATTGGCGGAGGAAAAGAGGGAGTGCTGTACCTCTTGAACCGCGACAACATGGGGAAGTTTAACAGCAACAATAACAACGCGGCGGTGCAAACGTGGCAGCTTAGCGCGAGTGGTATATCTTCCTCGGGAGAATTCTGGCAAAACACGTTCTACATTGCGGGCGTAAACGCTCCCCTCACAGCCTATGCCTTCGACACGACGAAAGGGATGTTCAACACTGCGCCCTCTTCCCAATCTAACGCGTCGTTTGCATTTCCTGGGCTGACGCCTGCGATCTCGGCAGCAGGAACCTCGAACGCAATTCTTTGGGCGGTTGACTCATCGGCAAGCGGGACAAACGGCGCGCCAACAGGCCCTGCTGTGCTGTACGCCTATGACGCGACTAATCTCAACAACGAACTTTGGGATAGTTCCCAGGCGCAGACGCCCGCCAATCGGGACCAGGCCGCAAACGCTGTGAAATTTGCGGTGCCGACGGTGGCGAACGGGAAAGTGTATATAAGCACCTTGGGGCATTTGGATGGGTATGGCCTGTTGAATCTGGCCCCAGCGGCGGCGTCGCCGACGTTCAGTCCCTTGCCTGGGAGCTACACTTCCGCACAAAACGTAACCCTTTCCGATACAACCTCAGGAGCAACGATTTATTACACGACCGACGGGACCGCTCCCAGCACAGCCTCGAGTGTGTACTTAACGCCAATCAACGTGACCTCGTCGGAGACCATCAACGCAATGGCGGCAGCACCCGGCTTGAATAACAGCACTGTTGCAAGCGGAACCTATACGATCCAAGGCGGGGGAACAGGTAGCATCGGTTTTGTGCAGGGGAATTATTCGACGCCACAATCGTCGACTAAAACCGTAACGGTGACCTTTGCGGGCACGCAGGCAGCGGGTGACCTCAACGTGATTGCGGTCGGATGGAATGATGCGACAGCCACAGTCTCATCCGTTATGGACTCCAAAGGGAACGCGTATACCCTGGCGGTGGGTCCCACAACGATCCCAGGTGTGGCCTCCCAGAGTATCTACTACGCCAAGAATATCGCAGGTGCAGCAGGGGGAAGCAACACGGTAACGGTGACCTTTTCTACCGCAGCTGCCTACCCGGATATCCGCATACTGGAATATTCTGGCGCGGACCTCAGCACACCGGTCGACGTGACCGCCGCTAGCAGCGGCAACAGCGCAACCAGCAGCAGCGGGGCCGTCACGACCAAGAATGCGACTGACTTGCTATTTGCGGCTAATCTTGTCCTGACGACCACATCGGGGCCAGGAACCGGCTTCACGAATCGCATGATCACGAATCCCGACGGGGACATTGCGGAAGACCGCTTGACGACGGCAACTGGCAGCTACACCGCGACGGCACCCCTGAGTCCAGGCCAGTGGATTATGCAGATGGTGGCGTTCAAGGCTGCCTCTTCCGGCGGCGATACGACTCCGCCAACGGCGCCCACCAATCTGACGGCGACGGCGGCGTCCCCCACCCAAATCAATCTATCGTGGACAGCATCGACGGATAACGTTGGCGTCACCGGATACTACGTGCAGAGGTGCCAGGGCAGTGGTTGCGCAAACTTTGCGCAGGTCGCGAGCATCACCGGTAACAATCCGAGCTATAACGACACGGGCTTGAATCCTGCAACTTCCTACAGCTATCAAGTGCAAGCCACGGACGCCGCGGGGAATCTGAGCACGTTTTCGAATGTTGCAAACGCTACAACGCAGGCGGACACGACTCCCCCGAGCACGCCAGCGAACTTGGCGGCCACAGCAGTGTCGGCAACACAGATCAACCTAACATGGACGGCGTCGACGGATAATGTGGGTGTGGCGGGATACAATGTCCAGCGCTGCCAAGGAGCCAGCTGCACGACTTTTGCGCAGGTATCTCAGCCAAGTGCCAATAGTTTTGACGACACTGGGCTCACGCCGTCGACGAGTTACAGCTATCGCGTTCAGGCATTTGATGGGTCCAACAACTTAAGCGGTTTCTCGAATGTGGCGAGTGCAACCACTCAGTCGAACGACACGACACCACCGACGGCTCCGTCCAACTTGTCGGCCACAGCGACGTCCTCGAGCCAAATCAATCTCGCTTGGACCGCGTCTACGGACAACGTCGGAGTAACCGGATATTTTGTTCAGAAATGCGCAGGAAGCGCTTGCACCAGCTTCGCCCAGGTCGCGAGCCTTTCCGGAACGACGACAATCTACAGCGACACGGGGTTGACCGCCTCAACGCCCTATAGCTATCGAGTGCAGGCGACGGATGCAGCCGGCAACCTGAGCACGTTCTCAAACACTGCCAGCACCACTACACAGTCTTCTGACACGACACCGCCGACGGCTCCGTCCAACTTGACGGCCACAGCAACGTCCTCGAGCCAGATCATTCTCGCTTGGACCGCTTCTACGGACAACGTCGGAGTAACCGGATATTTCGTTCAGAGATGCGCGGGCAGCGGATGCACTAGCTTCGCACAGGTCGCAAGCGTATCAGGCACTACCACCATCTACAGCAACACGGGATTGAGCGCTTCGACCAGCTACAGTTACCGCGTGCAAGCTACGGATGCGACGGGAAATCTGAGCGCATTTTCAAATACAGCCACAGCAACGACGCAAACTGCAACGACAGCCAACATCAGTTTCGTGCAGGGAGCTTCCGCCACGCCACAATCGTCGCAGTCGAGCGTTAGCGTTACATATGCGGGGGCACAGACGGCAGGTGACCTTAACGTGGTGGTGGTTGGCTGGAATGACTCGACAGCTGCCGTGAGCTCCGTGATTGATTCCAAAGGCAACAACTTCACGCTCGCCGTGGGACCGACCTCGATTAGCGGGACCGCGTCGCAGTCGATCTATTATCTGAAGAATATTCCCGCAGCCACCGCTGGTTCGAATACAGTGAAGGTAACCTTCAATGGCCCGGCCGCGTTTCCGGATATCCGAATACTCGAATACTCTGGCGCTGACCCGAACACTCCTATCGATATAACCTCCGGCAGCACGGGCAACAGTACTTCAAGCGTGAGCGCAGCGGTCACGACAACAAACGCGGCGGATCTGTTGTTCGGCGCAAACATTGTTCAGACTCTTACCACGGGAGCCGGAACCGGGTTCACCAAGCGCATCCTCACCAGTCCTGACGGAGATATAGCGGAAGATCGCATGGTAACGGCTGTTGGGAGTTACAGCGCGGCTGCGAATGTGAGTCCATCCGGGCCTTGGATTATGCAAATGGTGGCGTTTCGCGCTTCGGGCTCTTCCGGCGGAGGCGACACCACGCCACCGACGGTTCCTTCGAATTTGACGGCGACGGCGGCATCTTCGAGCCAGATCAATCTAGCGTGGACGGCATCGACGGACAACGTTGGGGTAACTGGGTACAACATCCAACGATGCGCGGGCAGCGGCTGCACGAATTTCGCTCCAGTCACGAGCGTTTCCGGGAGTACCACGGCATACAGCGACGTGGGACTGGCGGCCTCGACGTCGTACAGTTACCAAGTTCAGGCAACGGATGCAGCCGGCAACCTGAGCGCTTTTTCGAACACGGCTACAGCGACAACCGGCGCCTCCACGGGCACTCCAGGGCTGGTAGCTGCCTATGACTTCAATGCGGGCACTGGAACGACGGTTGCAGACGTTTCGGGCAACGGCAATACGGGAACAATTGTGAACGCAACGTGGACGACCAGCGGGAAGTATGGCGACGCGTTGTCATTCAACGGAACGAACGCACAAGTGGTCGTCAACGACTCCGCGTCTCTCCATTTGACGACGGCGGTCACGCTGGAAGCGTGGGTCAATCCCAGCTCAGCGCCAACCGGATGGCAGGACGTGATTTACAAACCGCTCGACAATTATTTCCTGGAAGCGGCATCGTCGAATGGTAATAAGCCAGGAGCAGGTGCACTGCTCACCTCCAGCGCGGAGCCTCTCGCTTATGGAACGGCGCAGTTGGCAGCCAACACGTGGACACACCTCGCGATGACGTACGACGGGACAACGCTGAAGATTTATGTGAACGGGACGCTTGCGACCAGCGCGGCGCAGAGCGGAACGATCACCACGTCAGCGAATCCGCTGCAAATCGGCGGCGATACCACGTATGGTCAGTACTTCAAAGGGCTCATCGACGAAGTGCGTATCTACAACGTGGCTCTGACTCAGGCACAGATTCAGTCTGATATGAGCACGCCCTTACCATAGTTAGCCAGACCCCTGGTTCACTTTGGAGCAAGCAGCGAACCTGGAGCTAGGTGCGCGGCCCCGGAACACTCCCAGTGACAGGTGCATACGTCCAAAGAAAGATCAAGATGCGCCAGAAGAACAGGTCAGAGAGCTGGCAATGAATCTAGTTCGCCCTAAAGTGATTCATGCTTTGGAAACGGAGTAATGGGAACGGACTGGCGATTTTGCTTGCATGGTATGCTGCCGGTAGAACTTGATTCCACCGGCCAGAAATTGATGAGTTGAAAGGACTTTCGAGGATGGACGAGAGTTCGCCAAAAATAGAGGCCGTTCTAAGACTGAAGGCCGGTCAATTGGTGGAGGTGCGCAGCGAATCTGAGATCCTGTCCACGCTGGATGAGAAAGGAAATTTGGAAGGGCTGCCATTCATGCCGGAAATGCTCGCTTGTTGTGGCAGGCAGTTTCGCGTGTACCGCCGGGCAGACAAAACGTGCGATACGATCAACAACAGCGGGTCGAGGCGGATGAGGAACACCGTTCATCTGGACGACTTGAGGTGCGATGGATCGGCCCATGATGGTTGCCAGGCTCGTTGCCTGATCTTCTGGAAGGAATCGTGGCTGAAGAGAGTAGAGGCGGGCCAGCAGGCGTCCACACCCGCTGAAAAACCTACAGGGATTGCGCGAGGTTCGAACGCCGCATCAGGGGGCAATGGGGCCGTGACGCGCGAGGCCTTGATTCGTGCAACACAACCAGCGGCACGGCAAGAAGAGGGCAAGGGAACAATCTATTCCTGCCAGGCAACGGAACTTTTGAGGGCGTCTGCGCCGTTGCCGTGGTGGGATGCTCGCCAGTACGTCCGCGACTATCGCTGCGGCACAGCGGGGATATCGGATATCGTACGAATGATGTTTCTCTGGACGTTCAGGAAGGCGCTGAAGATTGGCGCTTCTCGCGGGCTGCTTTGGATGTATGACCGTTTCCAACGCATGCGCGGAGGAATTCCCTACCCGTACCGATCCGGCGAACTCAAGAAGACGCCGACCGAGGAGCTAAATCTCAAAGTGGGCGAGTTGATTCAAGTCAAGAGCTATCAAGAGATTTTGGCAACGCTAGACCAAAACAATCGGAATCGCGGACTCTACTTTGACGCTGAAATGGTACCCTACTGCAATGGCAAGCACCGCGTACTGAGCAAAGTGGATCACATCGTCAACGAAAAGAATGGGGAAATGAGCAAATTGCCGGGGGCGTGCATCATGCTCGAGGGCGTCACCTGCCGGTCCTTATACAGCGACCGCAGGATAGGATGCCCAAGGAGCATCTACTCCTATTGGCGGGAGATCTGGTTGAAGCGAGTGGATGAGGCGACTAAGGACTGAGCGGGTACCGCGGAGGGTGGAAGGCTGCGTCGCGGTGGGGCTCGCGCACAAAACAATCCTTGTCGAACGCTTGGTGAAGAGCACGTGAGAACCTAAATGAGGTGATCGTTTCACCGCAAAATCAATGAGCGCCGATTGTCCATTGGTTTCCGTCGTAACTCCCATCTATAACACCGCCGATTACCTTGCTGAGTGCATTGAAAGCGTGCTTCGCCAGACGTATGAGAATTGGGAGTACATCCTCTTAGATAACTGCAGTACTGACGGATCTGATCGCATCGCGGCAGAATATGCCGCCCGCGATCGACGCGTGCGCCTATTCCGAAATACGGATTTTTTGTCGCAGGCTCAGAACTATAATTCGGCCCTCGGAAAGATCTCGGCGGAAAGCAAGTATTGCAAGATGGTTCAGGCAGACGACTGGATATTTCCCGATTGCCTTGAATGGATGATCGCGGTCGCGGAGGGCGATCCCAGCGTGGGGATTGTTAGTTCGTATCAACTTGAAGGCAAGAGGGTGGAAGGAACCGGCTTGCCCTATTCCACAACTGTTATCGCGGGCCAAGAGCTTGGCCGGCTACAGTTGCAGGAAAAGGTAAACTTATTCGGGACTCCGACCGCTTTGCTTTACCGTTCCGAAGTGGTGCGAAACTTGAACCCGTTCTTTGACGAAGAGAGCTTTGGTTTTGACTCGGACGTATGTCTTCGCATTCTGAAAAGCTGGAATTTCGGATTCATACACCAAGTCCTGACATTTCACCGGACGGACAATGAAGGGATCACTTCGACTATCCTCAGTTTCGATCCTTATCGGCTGGACAATTTCATTTTTCTGGGTAAATATTCGAGCTTTTATTTCCCGCCAGCGGAAGCTACACGCCTATTCGAGGAATCAGAGCGCAAGTATTTGAAGAGCCTCGCGAGGTATCTATTGCCGCCGGCAGGGAAGGCCTTTTGGGAGTATCACCGGAGAGGTCTGAAGACGATGGGCTATGAACTGCATGCCAGCAAGCTCGCAAAGCCTGTGCTGCTTGAAGTCTTGGATCTACTGGGGAATCCAAAGAACACTCTCACGCGCTTGGGAAGGCTAGTGTGGCGAAAAGTGCGTCCGAAGAGTGAGCAACTTCAGCTGTAGACGCCGGAAACAAGCGGCGAAAGAAAAGAAAGCCTCCAAATTCCAAGCACTACTCACAGAGGATACTTTGTCCAGGCTGTATGCCGGCGACCTCCGAGCCGCTTCCCGTGTCGGATACGCCGCTAAGACCACCAAGCTTCCAGCGTTGAGGGAAATAGACAAAGCCAAAACGACCGTCCAGTATTCGACCCGAGGAATAGATGTTGCCCAGCTCGACTTCGAGTTCCGCACAATGCTCGATGTTGTCATAGATGGGAGAGGTGAATCCGGTAATCCAGAGGGAGAAATAATAGCGACCTGGCATGAGATTGAGCATATCAATCTCCAAATCCAAGTGGCCGTCGCCCGCTGGCACCAAGGGAATGTCGATGGCATGGTGCCAGGTGCTTGTATCCGTCACCAGGGTTCCCATCTCGGTGTACATGCGGAAACCAAAACTTGGGTGAGTAACCGGCGTTGAAGCGTGATAGTGGAATCGAACGATAAGGCTGTCGCCACTGCGCACCACGAGCATTTGCTCGCCTGAGGGAGTCAGAAACTCGATGCCGGTGTACCTAATCTCGCCGGAGCCTCGTCTATTTTGAACCGAACGCAAATCGGCCATGGTCTCGCGGGCGCCAGCAAAGGTTCCCATGTAGGCGTCGATGATTTCCCGTGTAGGCCCATCCTGGCGTACACGGCCGCCGTCGATCCAAATGCCGCGAGTGCACAAATTCTCAACCGCCGCCATATTGTGGGAGACGAAGAGAACCGTGCGGCCACTGGTTCGCAGCTCTTGCATAGTGTTTAGGCATTTCTTTTGGAAACCGGCGTCGCCGACAGCGAGTACCTCATCCACGATGAGAACATCCGGGTCGAGATGCGCGGCCACGGCAAAACCGAGACGCAGGCGCATACCAGTGGAATAGCGTTTGATCGGCGTGTCGATAAATCGTTCGACACCTGCGAAGCTAATAATAGAATCAAGCTTGGTCTCGACTTCTTTCTTCTTCATTCCCAGGATTGAGCCGTTGAGAAAGATATTCTCTCGTCCGGTTAACTCCTCGTGGAAACCCGTCCCCACCTCGAGTAGTGAGGCCACTCGACCGGCCACGCGGACGCGCCCCGAGGTGGGATAGGTGATTTTCGAAAGGATCTTAAGCAGAGTGCTCTTGCCAGCGCCGTTACGACCGATGATTCCTACGACTTCACCATCGGCAATCTTAAATGACACGTCCTGAAGCGCCCACAGAGTATTTGCGGCAGAAGAACGGCCACGGAAAGGTGCTCGCAGTACGTTAGCAAGGCGTTCGCGTAACATGGTGTCACGCTGGAGGACTCCAAGTTCGAACTTCTTGGAGAGCTTATCGACATCGATTGTTTCACTCATTGGTTTTAGATTCGATCCTTAGTCTCAATCGTCAGCGCTTATACGATGTCCGCGAATGTCTTCTCGGTCTTACGAAAATACAACGCGCCGACGATCAGAAAAAATAGAGTCACACCGGATGAAATACCGACCAAGCCCCAGTCCATGCGTGCCGAAGGAAATAGAGAGGCTCGAAATCCTTCAATGATTCCCGCCATCGGATTGAAAGAGAGAATGCCGCGGTATTTCGCGGGAAGAAATGTCACGGGATAGATGATCGGCGTAACAAACAGCCAGATTTGGATGAGGAAAGGAAGCGCGTATTTCACGTCCCGGAACCGAACGTTCATGGCTGCGAGAAGCATGCTGATGCCGAGAGCTAAGAGTATCATCAACAGAATAAAAAAAGGAGCCAGGAGCAGCGACCATCCGGGTCTCGCATGGTAATAGACCATCATAAAAACCAGGAAGGCCGAGCCGACCAGGAAATCCAACATGCCGCTGAGGATGGAAGCAGCGGGCAACAGGACGCGCGGAAAATAAACTTTCGTCAAGAGAGTCGAATTGGTGACCAGGCTGTTGCCCGCCTGGCTCAACGAGGAGGAAAAGTAGGTCCAGGGAACGAGGGCAGAGTAAGAGAACAAAGGGTATGGAATGCCGTCGCTTGGAACCTTGGCCAGGCGCCCGAAAAAGAGAGTAAAGATAATCATCGTAAATAATGGTTGGATGATGGCCCAACTGGCGCCCAAAAAGGCCTGTTTGTAGCGAATCTTGACGTCGCGCCAAGCGAGGAAATATAGCAACTCGCGGTAGCGCCAAAACTCCGAAAACCATTCAATCGTCACTTTGAGGCACCTCGGACTTGGGCGTCGTGAGTTTTCGATGGAAATTGCAGGCTAATTTTCCTCCCGTAGAAAGCTTCGGCGAAGCGGGTCGGCGAACTTGCCTCGACGCCGCGCAACCGCAGCAGTGCTAGAAACGTGCCTTCCGAAAACCAATGCTTGTGACGTTGTGTCTGGAAGACCTGGTCGAGATAGGTGGCTTTAAGGGCGCAAGTGGATTCTTCGAGGTGGACGAAGACATTCGGCTGCCCAAGATCGCCGTCATACTTCGGTATTTCGTACTCCAAGATGAAATGGCCTCGAAAGGTGTTCCAAGTGAGTTCGTTCAGCAAGCGGTGATCCTGGTGCAGATCGTGCCGGTAGTGCGTCAAGATCAGATCCGGATTCAGCTGCTTCTTGAGGCGTTCAAACTCCCTCTTTATCTTTGCACCTTGATAGGGAAAAAAGCTGTCTGAATAAGAGTGGACAATGATCCGCTTGGATTTTGCGCCCTTTAGAAACATTCGCGCGCTGCGTGTGGCTTCCTTCCGGCGCGCGGCGTTCGAGCTGAAGACGACCCAATGGACATGGACGTCTGGGCGCGTCTCCAGCAAACGCAAGAGGGTGCCTCCGCACCCGATCTCGATGTCATCCGAGTGGGCGCCAAGGCAAAGAACGGTGAATTGTTTTCCTGGAGGCGTCGAAAAGGGAATGCTCAGCACTCGCAATCGCTCCTTGCGTATGTTATCAAGCCTTTTCCTGAGGAGTCGGCAGAATCGGAGAAGTGATTTCTACCTCGCGCTTGTCGCCGTTCTCTTTCCAAAGTTCCCAAGGGGCTTTGCCTGAACTGTAGAGGTCGTCTAGGGCCTGCTTGTCTTTGAAGGTATCCATGGAGGCGAAATACCCGTCGTAGGGATAAGCACTCAGTTTTTTTTGCTCGATCAAACGCTGGAAAGGCTGGTGAACGAGCTCTTCGCCTTGACGAATATGCTCAAAGATCTCGTTGCGGAAGGCAAAATAGCCTCCGTTGATTCGCAGGTTGGAACGCGAGATCTCCCGGATTTCACTTACGAGGCCTTCCTGGTCCGCGGAGACAACGTGATAGCTGAGACTCGGGCGCACGCTGATGAAACTGGCCGTCTTCCTTTGATCCTGAAAGTTTTCTATCATGTCGGGCAGGTGCAGGTCAGTTAGCCCGTCGGCGTAGTTTGCGAGAAACATTTCTTCGCCGTACAAGTACTTTTCGACGGCTTTGAGACGCATGCCGATATTCGAGTTTACGCCCGTGTCCGCAAAAGTGATGTTCCAGTCGTGGATGTCACTATGATAGAGCTCAAGGCGCTTTCCTCCTTGAGCGAGTGTGAAATCGTTGGACAAGCACTCGTCATACTTCAGAAAGTAATCCTTGATGACATCGGCACGGTAGCCGAGACAAAGTATGAAATCCCGGTGGCCGAAGTGCGCGTAGTACTTCATGACGTGCCATAAAATGGGACGGTAACCGATCGGCACCATGGGCTTAGGGGTGTTCTCCGCATATTCGCGAAGGCGCATCCCAAGACCGCCACAAAAGATAACCACTTTCATCGATTAAGCTCCTCTTTCCGAAGACTTGGAACCATAGATTTCCCCGGCTTTACTCGTAGACTCTAACTTCGGGGATAGGAACGATAAACTTTCCATTCCATTCTCGGATGAACGACAGTTGCTCCATGATTTCGTCCTTGAGATTCCAAGGAAGTATGAAAACAAAATCCGGCCTCGCCGCTTGAATCTGCTCGGGCGGCAAAATAGGGATGTGGGTGCCCGGAAGAAACTTTCCGTGCTTATAAGGGTTTCGATCTACGGTGAACTCCAAGAAATCCGTGCGAATGCCGCAATAGTTCAAGAGCGTATTGCCTTTTCCCGGCGCGCCGTACCCAACAACCTTATTCCCCTCACGGCGAACGCGAATCAAGAACTCAAGCAATTTGCGCTTGGTTTCCCTGACATTCTCTTCGAATGAAGCGTAACGATCGAGGTGGTTAAGGCCGGCTTCCTGCTCGCGGCGACGTAATTCTTCGACTCGAGGCATGACGGGTTTGGAATGATCCTCCGCATGGCGCGCATAAATACGCAGGGACCCACCATGAGTCGGGAGCTCTTCCACATCGAACAAAGTCAAACCATGCGCGGCAAAGATGCTTTCAGAAGTTAAGAACGAAAAGTAAGAGAAATGCTCGTGGTAGATGGTGTCAAATTGATTCTCTTCGATGAGCCGAAGCAAATGCGGGAACTCCATGGTGATGATGCCATCCGGCTTGAGCAATATTTTCATGCCCTCCACGAAGTCGTTCAGATCAGGAACCTGTGCAAGGACGTTGTTCCCGAGCAGCACGTTTGGTCTTTTGCCAGAAGCAGCGAGTTCCCGGGCCAACTCAGTACCAAAGAACCGCACCAGCGTCGAAACCCCCTTTTCGACAGCGACTTTGGCGACGTTGGCCGCGGGCTCGATACCGAGGACAGGAATCTTCTGCTCGACGAAATACTGCAAGAGGTATCCGTCGTTGCTGGCCAGCTCGACCACTAAATCGTTGGCGCCCAATCCGAAGCGCTTCGCGATGTCTTGTGTGTATCTTTTCGAGTGTTGGAGCCAGGAGCTCGAATAAGAGGAAAAATACGCATACTCCGAAAATATGCTTTCCGGCTGTACGTACTCCTCGAGCTGAACGAGAAAACACTGGCCACAAACAAAAACATGGAGAGGGTAGAACGGTTCCATCGCGTTTAATTGCTCCGCGGAGAGATAGCTTTCGCAGAGAGGCGACATTCCCAAGTCTACGAAGTTCACCGTTAGCGGGGCGCGGCAAAACCGGCAGAAGGATCCAGAAGTCTTATCCTTGGTGCCCGCGTTACGCTGTCCGGGTACGGCTTTAATTGAATCGACGATAGTGGTGTTCGACATATCTCCTCGAATTTTTCCTAGGACTTATGCATGGGACGGATGTTGATATCGGTTACTTCGGCCGTGCGCGGCAGCAAGAGAGAGTCAAGCAAGGCGCGAGCCACGTCTTCGGGCTGCAACAGGTATTCCGCGCGGTAGGGTTTGCCTTCTTTCTCGTGAATGATCCTCTGCTGCGGAGTGGCAGTACGCCCTGGATAGATAGAAATAACGCGCACACCATCCGGATTGACCTCTGCACGAAGCGCATCGGCAATCGCCTTCAGGGCGTGTTTGGTCGCCGCGTAACCCGCGACACCCGCCCGAGAATTCAGACCGAGACTTGAATTGACAAACACAATTTGTCCGCTTCGCGCGCGAAGCAATGGAAGGAGGGCCTGGCTCAGCGCATAGGGTGCGCGGACATTAACACGATAAAGTTCATCCAATTCCTCGACAGGCGATTCGCTCACTGCCCCCATGTGAAAAAGCCCGGCACTATGCACTAACACATCCACGCCTGCAAAGTCCTTCTGCATGTTCATGGCGACTCGGTGAAGATCTTCGTCCAGCCTCAAATCTCCTTGATACGCTTCCACGCGGGGAGAGGAAGAACGCGCTGCAGCCGCAACGTCCGCGAGGCGCTTGGAGTCGCGCCCAACGAGGCCCAGAACCATGCCACGATGGGCGAGTGCGAGAGCCGTGGCCCGACCAATCCCGCTCGAAGCTCCGGTGACTACTCCGACTTGTTCCACCGCGCTCACGATACGCCGCCAGTCCTCCCGATTTCCCGAAGCAGACCAAGTTCGAGGAGCGAGTGCGCTACGCTCGCTATCGCGGTGAACGGCAGAGCGGCGCGCTCGGCAATGTCCAGGAGAGAATACGAACCGTCTGACAGATTGAGAACCCAAAGCATGGCCAATTCGCGCGCACCTGCATCCGGGACTCCCCCGATGGCCCGATACACACCCCGCTTCCCGAGCTGCGGCTCGCACTTGGGACTCAGATTGAGATAGGTCTTGTTGCTCTCGAGAAGCTGGATGATAGCGACAAGCTGTTCGAGAGAATCCTCGAGGGATTCAGGACAAACGAAGTCCAGATTGTCAGCTGATGTGTGGTATTGGGGATAGCAGCCGTTAGCCGTTCGAGTGAGCCGCCCGACGGGAAGATTAATGCCAGGAGAACAGAATTGCCGCTCGTCGTAGCCGTAAGGAGAGAAGTCCGCGATCTGAAATGCCCGGCCGGAATACTTCAGGACGTGAGCAACGGCTTGGTCGATCTCCGCATTACCCCGGCGCGAGCGCTTGTAGGTGAATCCGCCTCTATCACCGAGACAACTCAGCACCAGCCCGTGCTTTATCGGAGCGGGCTTTTCTTCGTTGCGGCTCAGCCAGGTTATGGAGCCAATTGTCCCCGGAATGAACAAGAAACGATAAGAAAGCCGATGGGAATTCGTGCTGAGTCGCCGCGCGAGAAACGCAGCCACGGCCATTCCGGAAAGATTGTCATTGCACAGTGAGGGATGGCAGGCATGGCAGGAAAAAAGCACTTCGTCATCTGACTCGCCCGTTAAATAAAGCTCACCGTAGGTAAGGTGACCATCCTTCAAAGAAGAATCGATGCGAACCTCATACTCGTCCTCACGCAACTCTTCGAACTGTCGCTGGGTTAAACAGTAACCCCAGCTTTCTTTATAGTAGGAGGTGCGATATGGAATCCATTCCGGATGGTCCGGCAAAGTGAATAGGTGTGGCCGGAGTTCCGCTAGAGACATTTTTGCGTGGATTGGAATGCTGTAGTTCAAGACGTGCAAGTTAGAACTGCGGAAATCGACGATTTTTTCGCCGCGCGAATTCTTGATCCAAGCATCGCGGATGTTCCACTCGCGGGGAACCGTCCAATCGAACGCGCGGGTGCCAGTCGGCACCTCGTGAATCTCCAGCGGAACAATCTGTTGGAGGATACGCAGGCTCGCGCGCAATCCATCGCCCGTGATGCTGCGGCAAATCGGAAAGAGTTCCGTAATGAGCCGCATCATCTCCTCGCCGGAGGAGGCTCGCATGTTCTCAGTGATTGTCGCTGCGTGAGTCAACTTTGAAATACCATCCCAGGCGAATATAGCGGGTAGTTGCGATCCCTCTCGTTGATGATTCGGTCATCGTGAGGCCAGGTGATTCCAAACGCGGGGTCGTCCCAACGGAGGCCCCTCGCGTGTTCCGCTGAATAGAATTGAGACATTTGGTAGAAAACTTCAGAGTTATCTTCAAGAGTCTGAAAGCCATGTGCGAAACCTTCCGGTACGTAGAGCATGTTTCCACTAGCTCCAGAAAGCTCCGTTGCAAAATAACGCATACATGTCGGCGAACCCCGGCGGAGGTCAATAATCACGTCGTATATCGCACCGCGAACACAACTCACAAGCTTTGCTTCCTCAAATGGTGGTGCTTGCCAATGCATCCCGCGCAGAGTGCCCTTGCGCTGATTAAATGAGACGTTGCATTGCACAACTCTGGAATTCAGCCCGTGATCCTCGAACTCTCGCTGGCAAAACGTTCGGGCAAAATAGCCTCGTTCGTCTACCCGCTTCTCAAGTCTAATCAAGAAAGCGCCTCTTAGAGGGGTTTCTGTAAAGAGCATGCCGTCTTTGCACTCAGCCAGCTTTAGCGGCCTGTCTCGAGGGCTATTGGGGAAACCGATGCGTGCCAACGTAGACTTGCATCCAGTTGTCCAGAGCCGAGCAGGCTTTGAATCTGATCGATCCGGCGGTAGCGGGGGCCTTCGAATTCGCCGAGCTTCAAACCTATCCGGCGATAGGCGTCGTAGAGTTCTTGTGCACCACGGCGTGCGTCCCAGCGCGATTGAAATCCGGGAAGCACTTTTTTGATCCTGCTAAAGTCCACACGATAGCAGCGCATATCCGGACCGGCATCCGTTGCATATTCAATTTCGCAGCCAGGGACAGTCTGGCGAACTATCTCCGCTAAATCTCGAATCTGATAATTCTCCTCGCTTGAGCCGACATTTAGGGCCACATTGCGAACTTGTTCGAGCGGTGCTTCGAGGACTGCCAGAAAAGCCCTCGAGATATCTTCAATGTGCACGATAGGACGCCATGGGGTTCCATCGCTCTTGATGTAGACCCGTCCGCTGGTGAATGCCCAGGCGACTAAGTTGTTCAAAACGAGGTCGAACCGAAGCCGGGGAGAAACTCCATAGGCAGTGGCGTTGCGAAGAAACGTGGGGCTAAAGTTCGCGTCAGCCAGCTCGGCAACATCCTGCTCGACGAGAACTTTCGAGCGGGCATACGGCGTCACGGGGTTAAATTCCGCTGTTTCGTCCAGAATCTTGTCGCCGGCTGCTCCGTACGTGCTGCAGGATGAGGAGAACAGATACCGTTGCACTCCAGCCTTTTTGGCGAGCCTTGCCAAGTCGACTGAAGCTCGATGGTTTATTTCGTCAGTCAAGTCAGGGTTGAGGTTCCCCAAGGGGTCGTTTGACAGACCCGCAAGGTGGATTACGGCGTCGAATCCTTCGAGATCGCCGAGAGCGACATCACGCACATCTTTTCGGAGAGAGGGGATCGGCTGCGGCGAAGCACCAAACGTACAATCCTGAAAAAAGTCGCTGTCCAGCCCGACGACCTCATGGCCAGCCTGTACCAGAAGAGGGGCCATCACGGTCCCGATGTAACCCAAGTGGCCTGTCAGCATGACCCGCATTGTAACGATCTCCTTGTCGTGCGATTAAAGAATCCGCGAGTAGCTGGCCGCATCTACCCGGAAATCAATGGGCTAGGCGCCAGTTCAAGCACGCTCAAAATGCGTTCGCTGATGAAATGAGCAAGCAAGGGGCCAAGCCAGAATGGGCTGACCTACACTTATGGCTCGTAAGTTTATGATTCTTAAAGCGATATGGGATCTCCAGTTCCGGGAACAGCCAGCCTGTAGCCCGCAAAGTTCCCTTCGTAGGTACTGCTTTTCACAGCGGAGTTCATATGGACGCTTCTAACTCTATCGAGTCTGGGATGAGTTTCCCACTGAAAAGAAATGGTTTAGGTTCCATCGCACACTGACCGACCTCTTATGGGTGGGCTCCCCGATCCCTGGAAATCAGGCACGATCATGACTTTGACCGCTCACCTTGTGGTTTGGAAGAAGAGCGCAAACAAGCTAACGAGCGAGGGCATTTCACGCGACGGGACGCGTCAACCAAATCAGAAATCTGAAGAATGCCCGTTCCTGTGGGAAAGTCCTTGGACTAAGCAGGCGACAAACTTGCAAAGTTTTACCTTCGTGGTCTCGCCTTGGCTGAAACGTACTGAAAATAGGAGGGTTAGCGCCCGTGGATAGTGGTACGAGAGTTGCTCAAATGACAGCGTAAGTTAGGAGCCCTTAGTGACCGCTCTAAATGCTTTGCCCGAATCCACGCAGCTTTTCCTCGTGGGGATAGTGCTTTCCACTCTGGGGTTGCTAGTCCGCGGGATACGTCGCTCGCTTGCGACTTCTCGTACAGGTATTGCAAGCAAGCAAACAACAAAGGAAGTTTAGTCCCGCGTTCTACCGGCTGCAAATCGCTGATCATGAGAGCTGACGGAGTCCAGCGAACCGCAGGACACTGCTCAATCCAATGTGCCTGACCAATTGTCTCCTAAGCCTGATACATGGCTTCGGGCACGTCCGATAGATCATCATGCACGAAGTATTTGATACCAAGCCCCCACGAAATCAAAAGGGATAGGATGTTCTCGTGTTTGCCTCGCTTGTTATAGTGCTCATCGATGATTGCCTCGATAGCCGAGAGGTTGAAGATGGCCGGCGGAAATACTCCTGCCTGAAGCAGGGGCTTGAGTACTTTGTCCATGAGTTCCGGCTCAGCGCGGAAGTCGTCGTTTAGGTCGCGGAACTCTCGTCCCAAGGGGGCGTTCCTGTGTAGAACTTTCCGGAAGAGAGAAGCAGCTTTTCGGCCTCCATAACCCATCGTCATTCTTGTGTATTCTGTCGCAAAACGCGGGTCGATTGGCCGTCCGCTGTTTGTGCACGGCACGTCGCGAATCTCTGGAAAATGAAAGGCGATCATTTTCTTGTAGACACGCTGCTCCAAGCGAGCCGCTGGGGGAATCGTAAGTAAAAAATCGACTAGCTCTGCATCCATCTGGGGAGCGCGTACTTCGAAGCGCGGGCGATCAATGCTTGGGGCATGGTAGGTTCCGCGAGGCTGCAGATGAATCACGTTCCAGCTATCGGCTATGTTGAGTGGGTGATCATTCAAGACCGCTGAGAAACTATCTCTAAAGCGAGCATTTACCCCTTCGAGGACTCGGTCAAAGTATTGCGGATTGAAAACCCGGCGCGCCGCCTGGAGCCGAGTTCCAAGAATGCGATCAAAAATCGCTTGAATCGCTTGTTGGCGTGAACGCGCCACAAGAAGGGCCGGCCAGGTGTGGGAGCCCCCAAATTCAGCGAGAATTCCCGTCAAGAAAACATCCATTTTCTCTTTCATCTCGCGATGAAATCGTATTGAGGTTGTATTCGCGAAAGATAACATTCCTTCGGTACGCCAAACGACCGAATGGCAAGAGGGGTGTAAATAGGCGCCAGGATTCGTTAACGCAACATGATCGAGGCCAAGCCGCTCAGCAAGCATGGTCGCAAACCGCACGTCGCGGGATTCGGGGCGACCAAACGTAAACGCTGAGATAGGCAGATGATGTTTCCGGATGGAGGCAGCGACTGCGCGGCTATCGTACCCGCCGCTGAGTAGAATTCCAATGCGACGGGATCCTTGCATGCATCGCTCGACAGCACGGTCCAGGAGTGTGCCGAACACCGAGAAGTAAGTGGGTTGATCAAGAGCCCGCCCCCCCTCTTCATACTTATAGCTCCAATACTTCTTGAAGCGAACTCCGTCAGAGTCAGCGGTTAAAATTGTGGCGGGCGCGAGGCGTGTATAGCCCTGGATCAACGTTTGTTGTGCGAAACAGGTGCCGTAGCAGAAGAGCTCGACTGTACCAATCTCGTCAATGTGCCGCTGTCTGGTATCTGCCGCACAAAGGGCTTTCATCTCCGAGCCGAAGAGTAGGCAGGAATCGCGTTGGGCTATGAAGAGAGGTCGAAAGCCGTAACGGTCAGAGATCAAGAGCAGCCGTTTGGCAACACTGTCATACATTACCAAAGAGAACAGGCCGTTAAACCTCCGCACCACCTCTTCGCCGTGAATAGCAATCAGATGAACGCAGAGCTCGGCTGTCGAAAGTTCCGCATCGGGGAGAGAAGATCGGAAGGAGCGCTTCAATTCCGAAGCGTTATACAGCTCTCCGTCGATGAATAGGGACAACCTTCCGTCTGGCGAGCGCGCGGGCTGTTCACCATTCATGAGCAGCTGAGTATCCATGAGAGCCACGCCTAAGCCCGGTTCAACCAGTAGGCAGTCATTGGTGGTGATTCCTGGTATGCGGACCCGGTGAAGTTGCGTCTTAAGTGCCTGGCGTATGCCCTGCTCGGTCGATTTCTGGTCCCATATCCCAACGAAGTTGGGCATTGCTCCCCCTTTACGATTCCCTAGAGTGGTTCAGACCAGAATCTTCTGGCATTTCTTTACAGGTACCGAATATAACGCAAACCAGCCACATAGAAGGAAATGAGTGCCATCGCTCCCCAAAGTGGTTAGCTCGTGCCTCTCGCAGGTCCGAGCAGTTTTCGGGGGCAACAAAGCAGAGTCAGTGGTCACGGTGCGCTGCGGCAAACAATTCGGGTTGAGGGTGCCAGGAGCCCTTTGAGTAAAGTAAAGGCCACACGGTGAAGCTAGCTTACAGCCCGGTTCTTCCATGACCTTTATTCTTTTTGCAAGAGACCCGATTCGGCGAAAGTGAACCGCTGACGGGTGTGAATCAGTCAAACATGCCAAACGCTGATGAGATGATCTCAAGAAAGCAGGGCGGCAAGATCCGACAAGCTGCTCTAACTGTAGCCATAGTGGTTTTTGGGGCCGACTTCGGTAGCGTTTAGCACGATACCCAGTAACCGCTTGGAATCGAGAGAACTCACGCTCTTCTTCAGAGTTTCACGAGGCGTTTGACGCGCGCGTGCGACTAAAACCACACCGTCGCAGGCTGCGTTGATGAGTTCAAAATCCGCGAGGGGAACGATCGGTGGAGTATCAATGAGCACAATCTTAAAAGTTTCGTTGCACCATCCCAGAAAATCGATCCAACGGGGGCTACTGAAAAGTTCGGGTGGCGAAAATGGGATAGAACCTGCGGGCAATACAAATAAGTTTTTTTGATCGGTGGCAAGGACGGCATCGGCGGCCGTCGCTTGACCACCCAGGATTTCGGACAGCCCCGCGATGTGAGTTTGGCCAAGCAACGAGGAAAGTCCTCGTGTTCGTAGATCCGCGTCGATCAAAAGAACGCTCTGATCGGGTAGCTGGGAATAGCAGATGCCGAGGTTCATTACCGTTAGGGTCTTTCCCTCACCTGGCTGTGAACTAGTGATCGCGATCGTCCGCAATCCAGAACTCGATTGCGCCCGGATTAATCGAGTACGCAAGCCCCGGTAAGCCTCCAGCGCCACCTTGGCGGACTGATCGGGACATGACACGAGAGGCGTGCCGTTTCCGTTTCCAATATGGATTCGTCTGGCCTCTCCCAGGCGCGACTCTGCGATTAACGGACCCGAAGAAACACTCTTCTTGACGGCCTCGATCACCTCATCCTGATCGAGCTCTGCTCTGGCCGTTAGTTTGCGGGCCCACAAATCTGCGTTCTGTACGTCATTGAAGTACTTACTCATGCGTCACTCCATCACCGAAGTGCGTCGCTGTTTCATGTTCTGAATCAAGAGATCAAGGGCTGACTTTGTGCCTACGTTCCGATGGCCATCCCCACCGTTGCTGGGAACTGCAATCGCTTCCTGCGTGGGAGGGTTCGCAGGGGCCTCGATTAGTCCAATCTCTGCTGCTGCCTCTTCCACTATATCTGTACTGATCAGGGATCGCTGCGTCTTGAATCCAATCGCCAGACTCGCGTCACAGAGCAGGTTTATTAACCGAGGCACACCCTTGGAAAACCGAAATACACCTTCCAGGGCCGCAGTGGGAAACGGATACTTATCTCCGCGGAAGCCCGCTGCGTACAGCCTTTCCGCCACATACGATCGCAACTCGAACAAGCTGAAGGGCCGGAGAGAACAGGTGCTTGCAATTCTCTGTTGCAATGCTCGCAAGTCGGGGCGGCGAAGAAGAGTCAGAAGTTCTGGCTGTCCACACAAAACAATCTGCAGCAGCTTTTCCTGGTAGGTATCCGCGTTGCTCAGAAGGCGAATCTCCTCCAGAAGCTCCGAGTTCAAGAAATGTGCTTCGTCGACCAGCAAAAGAGTAGTCCCGCCCTTTCGTTGCATCTCTAGCGTCATGTGGCGCAAAGCTGCAAGGCGGGCAGGCTTGCTTGTCGAAGTGCAGGGAATCTCCAACTCCTCAAGGATCGTCTCGAGGAATTCGTCCCGAGTGAGCACTGGATTGAGAATAAATGCGGAGGCAATCGGACTTCCGACTGCTTCCTTCTCAGCAAGAATCTGAAGTGCCGTGTGAAGAACTGTTGTCTTTCCGGTGCCAATCGGGCCTGTTAGGACCGCAAACCCCTTTCGGCGCTTGACGGCGTCCACCAGAGTTGCCAAGGCAGCCGCGTGAGGCTCTGACAGGTGGAAAAACCTAGGATCGGACGTGAGCCTGAAGGGCTCCTCAGTTAAATTAAAGAAAGGTAGATACATATTAGGAGAAGGATCCCACTGATGAAATCACCGTCTGGGTATTTCTAATTCCCACGATGGGCTTCAGAAGGACTTTCCTCGGCTTTCTGGCTGCTTCCCAAAATACTCTCTCAATGCAGCCGGTGGGCCCCAATCCAGGGGATTCAGAGGAGCAGGCACACTCGATTCGCACAATAGCATATGCAAATTCTGTACCAAAGCGGATGTCCGGCCAGGGAAGGCGGCTTCCTCTAACTTGTTTGTTTTGAATAGATTGACAGTGCATGTTTATGGCCATAGGTCAGAATTGCTCCCCGCCCGGAGTGGCATGGAAATAGTTTTCCCAAGCTCGCCTACGGGCAAAGCCGGTGCACCCAATAGCCAGGAGCCTTCGATGGTGTGCGTCAAACCTATTACTTCCCGCCAATTTAAACCGTCAGGGCCTCATTTTGGCTAGAACTGCAAAAGCAACAAAGCCTTGTGCGGTTGCGATTCCGCACTCCGCGATTAGGACAGTCGCAATTGTACTCTGAGAGCCAGCGGCGATGCTCTCCTTTGCCTGTTCAAACCTCCGATATTTTAGTTCTCTCGATGAGATCGACCGACACGCGGTTTCCTGCGCATCTCACTTAGGATTTGGAGGCCCTGATTCTAAGTATGTAGCCTGTGCGGTTTTGGCGGTGAGCAGCTGAGTCCCGGAGGTTGCTGGGCTTCAAACGCAGCTCACTTGTATGCTACTGTAAATGAGAGGTTTATACAGCTTCCGGGCCAGCGACGTGTGGTGGCCATCAACATGCTAATTTAATCTTCCATGAAGAACGCCATCACGGTAGACCTTGAAGATTACATGCATGTGACGGCCTTCTCCCAGCAGATCACAGCCGAACAGTGGGGTTCCTATGTCAGTAGGTTGGAATACACTGCTGAGAAGCTGCTAGAAATCTTGGAAGTCTCCCGATGCCGAGGCACGTTTTTTGTCTTGGGCTGGGTGGCTGAGAAATATCCGCAAGTTGTTCGACGCATAGCTGATTCCGGGCACGAAATCGCCTGTCATAGTCTGCGCCATCGCCTAGTCTACCAAATGACGCCGGCTGAATTTCGCGAAGATACTCATACTGTTAAATGCTTACTTGAAAGCGTAAGCGGCAAGTCCGTCAGCGGATACAGGGCTCCGAGCTTTTCCATCACAAGAGAAACTCCTTGGGCTTTCGAGATTCTCGGTGAACTCGGCTTTACTTATGACTCCAGCATCTTCCCGGTGAATCATCCTGGGTACGGCCTTGTGGAAGCATCCAGGTCACCTTTTTTAATAAAAACACTCTCAGGGCATCTGGTGGAATTTCCGCTCCCGACGTTAGAATTCGCAGGTCGCCGTGCGCCTCTGGGTGGCGGCGCGTACTTGAGACTTCTACCATACGCATATACTAAATGGGGTGTTTCGCATCTCAATCGACAGGAGGGGCGCCCGGTGTGTGTCTACCTGCATCCCTGGGAACTTGACGCGAACCAGCCTCGGATGCGCGGAAAACTGACGTCTCGGCTACGGCATTATTTGGGTTTGCGGGGAACCGAGTCCAAGCTTCGGAAGCTATTACGAGATTTCGAGTTTTGTCCTTTAGGGGAGCTGATAGCAGCATTGGAAAAAGACGGACTTCCTGACCATTCGAAATTGTTCATGTCGCCTAACGGTGGGAATCACTGAAAGCGTCCCAGCGCCGCCGCAGCATGCTTCACGACAGTGAAGCAAGCTATGGTCAAACGCGGAGTCGCCGTAGAGCGAACTAAGCTGGTCCTCGTCCGACACACGGCTGTCGGCCAGGCCTAGATTCGTCATGTGCCCTGCATATAGTTCGTTTTGTCTCGAGAGGCCGGTTCGAACACACGAGCAGCAAGAAAATCTTCAACCTCCTCTGCAACTACTTCCCAAGTTCTTGTCCGAGCGTGCTGTACCAGGGTAGTTCGATCCCATTGCGTCTGGAGCGCACGTTCCAAACCGTTGGCAATCTCCTCGGTGTTTTGCTCTACCATAATGCCCAATTCGGACGAAACGATGATTTCGGGCACGCCCCACACGCGCGTTGCCACAACGGGGGTGCCGCAGGCCATCGATTCCAAAAGCACGTTGGGCCAGCCTTCGCGAGAGCTGACCAGGCAGCTCACTTCCGCGGCGCTATACCAGAGTGCAAGCTCCTCATTCGCCCGGTTTCCCACAAGATGGATTCGACCCTGCATCCCAGACTTACTTACAACTCCTTCGAGTTCTCTCCGGAAATTCCCTTCCCCTACGAGATAGAGTTGGAGGCCTGGATGGCGTGGGGCAACCTTTGCGAATGCCGGAATCAAATATTGGAACCCCTTGCGGGGAATCAGTGACCCAACGGAGACGACGATCTTTCCTTCCTCCGAAATGCCGAGCTTGCGCCGGGCCGCTGCACGGTCAATGGGCGCGAAGCGCTGCAAGTCGACGCCGTTGCCAATGACCTGCACCTTAGCCGGCTGAGCACCAATTTCTACCATCGCATCTTTGAGCGCGGTACAAACACCAACAAGACCATCGCTTTGTTTGAGCGTCCAGCGGATCATCGGCCGAATCATCCGAAATTTTGGGAAGTGGTTTATGTCAGTTCCGCGGGCAGAGATGATGACAGGTATTTTAAGAAGTCTTGCCAAGAGGGTTGCTGCGAGGCCGTCAGGGTAGACATAGTGTGCGTCAATACAGTCAAACTTCATTTTCCTGTGCAACCGGCGAACCAGGGTAAAAGTGCCCAGGAACATCAGAAGACCTTGGACGGGCATTGAAATCTTCGGCAAGAGCGGGTATCGAGGATGATAGACAATCAAAGGGCCTATTCTTTCGTGTTTGGGGATCCGCTTGAAGGCACTCCATCTTGCTCCTGGAAACCACGACGGAAAGTAAGGCACAGGAGCGACAACTCGGACGACGCAACCGGGTCGCATGGCCAGGTGGGCAATCCGTTGGTAAATGAACACCGCGTGCTGCGGCTGTCGAGCGTTGGGAAAGAGACTAGTAAAAGTTAGGACGCGCAACAATAGAATCCTCGCTTCTGGCAATTGTTTCTAATTACAGTCTCCCGCATTCGGCCAAATTGCATAAATAGGAGGGGCCAAATTTAAGCACGCAGGCTGGGATCGGTCGAACGGTACCATTCGACGAATCGTCTAAGACCCTGCCGCAGTGGCGTAGCGGGCCTGTAGCCTAGCAATCGCTCTGCCTTGCGGATGTCTGCCCACGTGAGGGGTACATCTCCTGGTTGAGGCGGTTTTTGCTCACGGAGAGCAGACCTGGATGTTGCGCGCTCGATTTCGTCGATCAGCTCCGTCAACTTTACAGGGTGGGAGTTGCCCAGATTGAAGTTCTCAAACCGTGTCTTGGTCTCCGCCGGGAATTCATAATCGAGGCCTGAGACCACACCGGAAACGATGTCATCCACATATGTATAGTCCCGGCCTGCCTCGCCATCTCCGAAAATGGGTAGAGCCTTTCCTTCTTCAATTAAAGCGATGAATTTGTGTATTGCCAGATCGGGGCGCTGGCGAGGTCCGTAGACCGTGAAAAACCGGAGTGAGACTACCTCCAATTGAAAAAGGTGGGCATAAGTGTAGGCCAGCAGTTCCCCCGACAGCTTCGTGGCAGCGTACGGGGAGAGCGGCCGCAGTTCCACTTGGTCTTCAGAGAAAGGCGCACGACTCGTCGCGCCGTACACTGAACTCGAGGATCCGAATACGAAACGCCTGATGCCGAATTCGCGCGACACTTCCAAGAGATTCAAAGTACCACGCACGTTTACATGTTCGTATAAGAGTGGTTGCTCGATCGAGGGCCGCACTCCAGCTCTAGCAGCTAAGTGAATGACTGCACTCGGCTTGTATTGCTTAATTATTTTGCTTAGTGAGTCTATTTCGCAAATGTCGAGATTGAAGAACTCGTAGGCACCGACACGGCGAGTTGCCTCAAGATTGGCCTTTTTCCAAGCAGGTGAATAGAAGTTATCCAGATTGTCCACAATCCCAAGTGAGGTTCCACGCTTGAGCAAGGCCTCGGCTACATGAGACCCGATAAACCCTGCTCCGCCGGTCAGGAGGACACGCTGAGACTCAGTTTTCATTTTCTCGTTAAGAATGCATTCGTGTGTCGCTGGTTTTAGCGTATCAAGAAACTTGCAGGTGGCAAAGTCGGAGACGAAGCCGGTTCGTCGAAGTTACAATGAAGCGTTCAGTCAGTTTTGGCCGCTTCGAAGCCCGGTACGATTGGATGCAGTGTTTTTAAACCTGTAGGAAGCAGAGCACTCTGAGTGTTTCCGGAGTTCATCCGAGCTGGCTTTGTCGAGGGCCGTAGACCCCTTGACAACTCTATGTTTCTGCCGTGTTTTGAAGGCTTTGCGAGGAAAGAGCGGAGCACTGGTAGGAAGGAAGCGATTTGCCAGAAAAGGCGACTAGTTTCCCGGGAGGTTCGCCCGAGCTCGAACACAGTTCTTGCGGAAATCCCGTAAAATATTGATATTAAACGACTTATGTTAGGACTCGCGAACTATCTTCGCTGGGTATCGGCAGCGAGATTGCAGTCTTACCTATGGAGCGGCTCAACGGCCAGAAAGGTGTCAGTCGTCAATGACTCGAGCGATCAGCGTTTTTGGGTTGGGATATGTGGGATCGGTTTCTGCCACTTGCCTTGCGTCAAAAGGGAATCGTGTGATGGGAGTGGACGTAAATGCGGCCAAGGTGCAAGCGATGGACTCCGGGCAGAGCCCAATCGTCGAGGCGGGGTTGGGGGAGATCCTTGCGGCTGCAAATAAGGCCTGCCATCTTCACGCCACCACGGACGCCAAGGCCGCAGTGCACGGCACTGAGATTTCTTTTCTCTGCGTCGGCACTCCAAGCCTCCGCAATGGCCAACTTGATCTCTCCGGCGTGGAGCGTGTGTGCCAGGACATTGGCCAGGCACTCCGTACAAAAAACGAGTTCCACTGGGTAGTGCTGCGTAGTACGGTTTTGCCAGGCACCACAGAGAATGTGGTGATTCCCGCGCTCGAACGTGCCAGTGGAAAAAAGGCAAACCGCGATTTTGCCGTATGCTACAACCCTGAGTTCTTGCGTGAGGGAACTGCCATAAAGGATTTCTTTAATCCCCCGTTTACAGTTGCGGGTGCAAATGAGCCGGGGCAGCTGGAGCCGCTCCGCAAACTTTATTCCTTCTCAGATGCTAAGTTTTTCGCAACCTCGATAAGCACGGCCGAAATGGTTAAGTATGTATGCAACGCCTATCATGCCGTCAAAGTAGGATTCGCAAATGAGGTCGGCGTGTTGGCCAAACATCTCGGAGTGGATTCCGAAGAAGTCACCAAAATATTCACATCCGACACTACGCTAAATGTCTCCAAAGCCTATCTGAGTCCCGGCTTCGCCTTCGGCGGTTCCTGCTTGCCCAAAGATCTTCGCGCCCTTGTTTATTGTGCAAAACATAACGATCTCCGCGTTCCTCTTCTAGAATCGATACTGCCCAGCAACACCGAACACATTGAGCGAGCCGTGGAGATCGTTTTGCGATCTGGCAAACGGCGGGTTGGTATGCTGGGATTGAGCTTCAAAGCGGGCACGGACGACTTGCGAGAAAGCCCTCTTGTCCACCTGGCGAAGCGACTCTTGGGTGAAGGTTGCCAGTTGCAGGTGTGGGACGAGAACGTGACGTTAGGGCGGCTCGTGGGCTCGAATCGGCAGTTTATTGACGAATTCATTCCCCACGTCGGCATGTTGCTCAAGGAAAAAGTGCAGGAAGTCATCGGGGGGGCGGAAATCCTTATCATTGGCAATCGGGAGGTGGATAAAGAGAGTCTTCTTCGTAGCATCCGTCCGGACCAAATCCTGGTCGACCTCGTAAACCTCGAAAAGTCGCGTCGGCCTGATGGAAAGAGCGCGTACGAAGGCATCTGCTGGTAACCAGGTATATCTGAATGAAAATTCTGTGGGTGAAATCAGGAGGATTGCTTCCTCTGGACCACGGGGGAAGAATTCGCAGTTTTAACCTGGCAAAGGAACTAGCAAAATCCCATGAAGTTTCCATTTTCACGTTCTACCCGCCTACTCCCGACGACCCTCAAGATCAGCTCAAACAGATATTCTCCCAAGTTCACAGCGTGCCGATCACGCTTCCACAACAAAGAGGCGCTGGAGAGTACGTAGCATATGCGAAGAATATTCTCTCAGGCCTGCCATACTCAGTTACGAAATATTGTCAGCCGCACGTTACCGCTCTGTTGCGCAAACATCTTCTGGCGGAATCTTACGACTTGATCGTTTGCGATTTCTTGCTGACAGCGCAAGTCATTCCCTGGGATCTGCCTGGATCGAGGGTCCTCTTTACTCACAACGTGGAAACTCAGATATGGGAGCGCCTATTCCGGGTGGCACGAAATCCGATTTGGCGGGCAGTCTGCTATCGCGAATATCGAACAATGCAAAGAATGGAATTGCGTTATTTGCAGCGATCGGATCACGTCTTAGCTGTATCTGAGACGGACGCAAACTTCTTCGAGCGCATTTTGGACCCGTCCAATATTTCTGTCATTCCGACAGGTGTAGACGTGGAATACTTTCGCCCGACACCAGAAAAAGAAGAGGCGAATGCCCTCGTTTTCACAGGTTCGATGGATTGGTTGGCGAACGAGGACGGTATCCTCTATTTCATGCGTGAAATACTGCCCCGGATTCGCCAGGAAATACCGGACGCTACACTCTGGGTAGTTGGCAGGCGCCCATCCAAGAAACTAATCCAGGCCGCCAGTGAATTGCGTGGAATCGAAGTAACCGGCACAGTGGAAGACATCCGACCCTACATCGCGAAGGCCAGCGTGTACATTGTACCGTTGCTGGTAGGCGGAGGGACCAGGCTGAAAATATTCGAAGCTATGGCCATGGGGAGGGCAATCGTTTCTACGTCTATAGGTGCGGAGGGGCTGCCCGCTGTGTCTGGGAAACATCTTCTGCTTGCTGACCGACCGGAGGAATTTGCTCGCCAGGTGGTTGAGCTACTGCGCGACACCAAAAGGAGAAAAGAACTGGGCGAGCGTGCAAGAAGCCTTGTGGAACAGAATTACAGCTGGCAATCGGTAGGAAACCTATTGAGCGATGTGCTCAGGAACGTGTCAGAAAAGTCTCTTTCAGCCGCTCGCTAGGGGGAGAGCAGCCGTAGTTTCCGTAAGCCTGCGGTGAGGGAGGGGTTGACGGAGGACGCGATTCTTCGGGTGCGCGGTGTAGTTTTTCGATCGATCTGGCGGTGAGGATTCAGAGCAAGAGTTCGTCGAGTCAGTTTATGGGGTTCTCAGCAATGAGCGTGAGCACGCCGCACAGATAAGCTTCTGGGCTGAGGCCATTCGGCTTGGCGGTGTCTGGCAAGCTCGGGAGAGTTGAAACTAGCCCATGCCCACTGGATTTGAAGCCTATTGATTTCCACTCTTAGTACCCGCAACGGTCTGGGGTTGTTTGCTTTTCCGTCCAATTGCAACTCGAAGAGATCCGTCGAGCGGATCCTGGTAGGCAAGGTAGAGAATGTTTCGCTTGGCATCAATCCCCATAGAGCTAAATCGAGAGAGCGTGATCCCCGTGGGAGCGACGACGTCAATATTCCATTCTTTGCCATCAAAATAGGCGTGCTTTAAGGCTCCGTGGTCCTCGTATGCGATGTGTGGGAAGCCATCCGAGTCGAAGAGCAACGAATCACGGTAGTCGGCAAAGCCCCCGGTAGGAGAAACTTTATCCACCGTTTCAACTTTCCATTTATCGCCATCCTGCCAGGCATGGCGCATTTCTGTGTCACTGTAGTAGGTGATGTGGACATTCCCGCGAGAATCAAACGCAGCTGATGAGCCCATCCCCAAGCTATAGTCCGCCCCGTGCGCGCCCCGAGCGTCAACAACTCTTTTGTTCCACGATTTACCATCCCACCGGGTAAAATTCAAAAGACCCTTAATAAAAGCATCATAGCTGACGCATGGATTACCATGATCGTCGAGAATCAGGCTGTGCCATTTGCCTGTTTGCAAGTCGAAATCGATGGTACGCATCATCCAAATCCCACTCTCAAGAACCGCGTATCTGAGATGCGGGAGCTCATACCAAGTAACGTGAGGCACCCCATCTCGAGAAACCGCAACGGCGCATTGGTGCTGAACGGACGTTCTGTCTTCAGGATTGACCTCTTGCGTTTGCCATTGTTTGCCATCGAAATGGAAATAGCGCAGTGGCAGGGAAAAATAAGTTGAACATATATGAGGGTTACCTCGAGAGTCCGCAGCGATATTCGTGTAACTGACTCCTCCCCCAAGCACCATCTTGTCCCATCGAGACTGATCCCCAGCAGGCCTGAACCCGTACTTCAATCCTTCCTCGTTTGCTGCGTAGCTCACATGGGCATTTCCTAGTTCGTCCACAGCAATGGATATGCCCTTCCCCGTTGTGTCCACAACCTCCTTGGTCCAATTCCAAGTCTGCGCTGCAGTTGATGAGGGAAATACAACAAGCAGACAAGCGAGAGTCAACCCAGCGAGGCTTCCCCGGCTCACCGCGATCCAGCATCGGAGATTTTGTGCCGTACAAAACATGTTTTACCTCGAAACAGAAATAATGACTTTGCCCGATCAGAATCCGGCGCTCTCCTCAACAAGCCCGCTCACAACGCCGGGCGTGGCTAGTCTGGCATTCTCCTTCACCTGCAGCAAAATTTCCTTGCGAAGGAGAATCTTCAGGAGCGCTACTGTGGCAATTAATTGATAGAATAAGTCAAAATATGCCAGCTCCAGGAAGGCGCCGCTGATCATGAATGCGAGCAAGCTGGCTTCGATCATGTGTGAGTAGGGAATGATCCATGCCGCGGGCGCGAACATTGCTGCTCGTTTGCGGACAGTCCGCACGCTATACAACGTAGTCCCGAGCAACAAAAGAAATAATGCCAGGCCCACGAACCCATGTTCGCCTAGCGTCTGAAAGTAGATGCTATGGGGCCCATTAAACACGAACTGGGGCGTATAACGATCGAACAGTTCGGGCGTAAAAGTCCGCAGCCCGCCCCCGGTGATCGGATAATCCTTGGCAAGTTCCCAGGCAAACCGCCACGAATTCAACCGCTGCGCCGCCGAGTCGTCCACGTTGCCATGCGCAAAGTCGCCCATGCGTTGCATCCACTGTGAAGGAGCAAAAGTCAGAACGGTCCATGCGCATGCCACCATTAGGAAGCCGGCGAGGATTTTGGCTTTGGATTTCAGCGCGATCACAGCGAGAACTACCAATAGGCCTAGCAAGGCACCGCGCGAGTACGTGAGCAAGACCGCAATGATGCCGCAGAAAAACGACAAGTACAGGAGCCGTCTAATCCAACGGTTGCTCTCGTTTTTCGCCATGTAATAAAACATCGGCAGCGCCATGTTGAGCGCGAGCCCAAACGCGTTGTTGTCCGAAATAAATGAGTCGGGGGGGCCATAGACTCTGAACTCGCCGCTGGTTCTCCAAACGAAGAGGCTCCCCTTTACGGCGAAAAAACCAAAGCTAAAAGTGGTCACCAGAAACAGGTTGCGCAGCCTCTCTTTCGAACTGACCAAGAGGATCGTAATAAAAATCATAAGCAGGATTTTTCCAATACGTTCCAGCTCCATTCGGCTATCGTCCAAATGGCGGACAAGAATTGGGTCCTGGGAAGCATGTAGGAATGTGATGCAAAACCATCCAAACAGCGCGATCAATAGAATGGTCTGAAGATTGAATATCCGTTTATTTGTGTTCTTTGCGAAGGGAAGGCCCGCGAGCGTTGCGCCACCGATGACTAAGGCCACCGGAAAGTTATAAGCCACGCCCCAGGTCAAACGATGAGGATTGAGATAGGCAACTAAAGTCCACATCAAGACTCCGAAGAATGGACGAAAAACACAAATCGGCGCAGCTCCCAAGATGATGGCTAATACGATGAAATCACGCATGGCGGGCTTTCTTTATCGAGGAAACTCTTTCAGCCGAACCCGCAGTGGGGTGTCCATCTCCTGCAACTATGCAACTCACCTCGAAATGGTTGGCGTGCAAGAAGCACTGATTTAGAAAGAGAGAAAAGACTGGCAAAGTGTGCTCTGGGCCGACTTGCACGCGGCGCAGACCATATAGGTCGACTCCGGGCATGTTGATTCCGGTAACCGTAGTGACGGCGCTGCGGTAGCCCGAACTCGCCAGCTGCGTGCCTGCTGCATTCCCGCAATCTCTCGGTTGGCCGAAGGGATATGCAAAATCCTCTACCGTTCGCCCAAGTTTCACTTCCAAGATCCGCTTCGATTCTGAAATCTCAAATTCCAGCTCGGCGGAGCTTAACCGGCTGACAGCAGGATGGGTCACGGTATGAGAACCGAAAGAAATACCCCCATTCTGCATGGTCTGGACTTGCGTCCAGTTCATCATTTTGTTTTCGAGTTCTAGGCTCGGCAGTTCGACTCGCCTTTCAAGATCGGCGCAAAACATTTTTCGATCCTCATTGGAAAGGTCGCGAAGGTGAGACATCGTTTCAAACGCCGCTTGAAGACGAGATTGCCGGGAAGTAAGTTGATATACCCTGAGCTCGTTGAGCTGAACGGGAAAGTCACCCGCATGTGCGTATTGGAATGCGGCGAAAACTCGGTCGTACCACGCGACGTTGCCGGTTTCCAGCGCATCTGCAATCAGAAAGACTGTCGCGGGGATTCCATATTTCTGCAGGATTGGAAACGCCTGCGTATAGACGTCGCGGTAGCCGTCGTCAAATGTAATCGCCACCGAGGGGCCAATGCCGGACGGCGTTTGCAGGCCTTTGCAGACCTCTGCCAGAGAAACGATTCGATAGTGTTTTCTTAAGAAGCGCATCTGCGCCTCGAAGAGTTGGGGAGATAACTCGGAGTAGATTGGTACTCCTCCCGTCCCGACGCGGTGGTAGCAAAGAATTAGGAATTTTGGGGTGGTCACCTTTCTCAGCCTGGGAACGCGCGAGCCCTCAGAAAAATGCAGTTCGTGGGTTTTCGAAATTGCCCGGGCAGCCCACAACATGCCTGTCCTGTATAGGCCGCTTGCGAGAAGCTTGCGCCAATCAACTCCAGCATTCCCCGTCAAACCAGATTCCCTTCCCTGCTGCGTCACCATTCCCTCGTTTTGTCCGCCTAAAGGCCCGCTTGCTGGATTCTTATCGAGCATTTTGGGCCACCGCGTGGATATCGAAGTGCTTTCGGTGCCAAAGTTCAAGCGAAACAAGATACCAGAGGATTTCTCCGTAGAATCCAGCGTGACCCTCGCGGTGATTTCGCAGGATGGAATCATAAAAACCCTTTCGGAAATAACCCCGCTGCTTCGTCCGGGGATCGCCCAGGACGTCGTTCATGAGTGCGTTCAGATTGCGATCCTTCAGAAGCCACAACCCCAACGGTACTCCGAAGCCGTGCTTCTTCTTGTAGAGTACCTCGTGAGGGAGGATGCTTTGCATCGCTCGCTTGAAGATGTAGCGCTTCTGAAACCCCTTCATTTTTAGTTTGCTTGGGATTTGCGCGGAAAGTTCGGCGAGGGGGTAGTCCAGGAGGGGGTACCGAACGCGGACTCCAACGATTTCCGCGGTCCCGCTCACCTTTCGTAAGTCATTGTCAGCAAGCGTCATCTTGACATCAAGGTGAAGCAATCTGTTCAGCTCGCTGTGTGCTTGCGCCGCATGATAATGTTCGTTGGCTATGTCGAGCCAGGCTTCCGGCGGCGCCTGGGCGAGAAATCCCGCTTCAAAAATCTCTGAGGGGTCAGTACTGAGAAATAGATTGTAAGAGAAGATTCGGCGCGGATTTGGAATCGAAGCCCTTCGAACGTATTTTCGGGGGAGACTCAGCCACCCGTCATTTGCCGGCAGAAGCCCAGTAGCGGGTTCGATCAGGCCTTTTCGAATCCAAGAGGGGAGCTCGTGGTACAGGCCAAATTTTCTATCCTCGGCGTAGCGCGAATTGCCAGCGAACAGTTCATCCCCGCCATCGCCTGCGAGCAAGAGGTCGATGCCGGATTCGCGCGCTAGGACTGCGCAGTAATACGCGCCAAAAGCCGAGGAGTTAGCGAACGGCTCATCGTAGTATTGCGTGATTTGTGTCAGCGCCTCGAGAGCGTCCTGAGGACCAAGTAGACGCTCATGGTGGTGAGTACGAAAGTGATTGGCAGTCGTGCGGGCAAAACTGGCTTCACTATACGTTGCCTCTGAAAAAACCATTGAAAAAGTATTTACAGGAGAAAATCGTTCGTTCATGAACGCAACGACGCTACTGCTATCCGTGCCTCCACTGAGATACGCACCTGTCTTTTCCGGTGTCGCATCCCGCAGGTGACGATGAACGGACACTCGCATCTGTTCTTGCAGCCGTTTCGCCCAAGATGAGACATTGTGGTCAGCAGACTCCACATAACTCAGACTCCAGTAGCGTTCTTGTTTCACCGTGCCGTTTTCAAATAGCAGTCGTGTGCCGGGAGCGAGTTTTTCAATTCCACGATAAATAGTGAGTGGGTGTGGGATTACGGAAAAAATAAGGAACTGAGTCAGAGCGGGCGCGGATAGTTCCGAGGGAGCTTCCTGGACGGCGCGAAGCGCTCCGAGCCGAGAAGCAAACAGCAAACGATCACCTTCGCGGGTCCAATAGAGGCCCTTTACGCCAAGGCGGTCGATCGCAAGCAGCAGTCGTTGTGACTTCCCGTCCCACAGGGCTAGCGAGAAGACTCCGTTCAAATGTTGCAGGAAATCTGCACCCTTAAGGATATACAAACGGGCAAGACACTGAGCGACCGTCCATTCGTTCGACGCATATCCATGTTGCGTGAGTATTGATTTCAGTTCCGCCAGATTGTAAAGGTCGGCATCAACTGCGATTTGTACCCAGTCCACCGTCGCCACGTCCTGAGAATCCCACCTTTGTGCAACACCAAACGCAGCGAAATTGACGACCGTTGATCCTTTCCGCGCTTCACCCAGAAGTGTTAACGCCTCTGTCATGGATTCCAGGGCGCAAGAATCGATCGTCCTTCCCGGCGCACAGATGCCGCAAATGCCGCTCATCCGATTCTCCGGGCGCCGAATGTGTCCTGCCACTTTCGAAACATTAGAATAGACCACAGGTGGGCTGAGCGGTCGTAATGGCCACTTTGGTGTTGGTCCCAGATTTTCTGGATAAATTTGTGCTCCAGCAAGCCTTCGTCCGAACGGAACAGATAAGCGTGGGCAAGATCGCGCAGTTCGCAGCGGAACCAGCGATCCAGAGGAATCGCGAATCCTTGTTTCTTTCGGTAGAGAATGTCGTTGGGGAGCACAGGTTCCATTGCCTTTTTGAAAATATATTTGCCAGTGCGTCCATGAAGTTTCAAATCTGAGGGAATGGATGCGACATGCTCCATTAGTTGGTGGTCCAGCAAAGGCGCGCGCACTTCGAGAGAAACGGCCATGCTCGCGCGATCGACCTTGGTAAGAATGTCGTCGGGCAAATAGGTTTTCATATCTACGTATTGGATCCGCGACAACAAATCATCAGTCCCCGCACGATCGTAGTGATGCTGGAACACGCTAAGCGAATCGTATCCCGCCAGCTTCCGGTGCAGATCAGCCGTGAACAAGCGGTGCTTGTCGTCCGGCCGAAAAATCGAGATTGAGTTGAAATACCCTTCCAGTGGAGTACGCGAGAGGCTTTGGAACGTCGACTTTGCCCGAAAGACACGCGGGGCCGCGGCCAGGGGAGGATACCACTTGCCGAGGGGGCCAAACACGGCTCGGCGCATCCACGCGGGTACATATTTGCGCATTCGGTTTTCAAAATAATCAAACAGATAGCGCCTATAGCCCGCGAAGTTTTCGTCCCCCCCATCTCCCCCTAATGCTACGGTTACACTTTCGCGTGCGATTTTTGAAACGTAATAAGTGGGAACCGCAGAAGAATCCGCGAATGGCTCGTCAAAATGCCAGGCCAGCTTGTCCACGATGTCAATCGCGTTGGGCCGAACAAGAGACTCGTGGTGTTCCGACCCAAATTGCTGCGCGATCTTTCGGGCAAACTCGCTTTCATCATACTCCGCCACATCAAACCCGATCGAGCAAGTCGTCACCGGGCGTTGCGTGATCTCGGTCATAGCCGCGACAATCGAAGACGAATCGATTCCACCGCTGAGAAAAGCTCCCAGAGGGACGTCGCTCATCAACCGGACCCGAGTGGCTTCTCGGACTTCCTGCCTTACGATCTCACACCACTCACCTTCGCTGCGCGTCTCAATCTTTGAAAAGGAAATATCCCAATAACTTGTTTCCCGGAATCCGCCTTCCGAGGCTACGACATAATGTCCCGGCCTTACCTTTTGCACCGACCGATAAATCGTTTTCGGAGCGGCGATGTAGCCAAAAGAAAAATAGTCCGAAAGAGCTTGTGGATCTATCTCACGGGAGAGATTGTCCGCCGCGAGCAGGGCTTTTAGTTCGGAAGCGAACACAATCCGGTTCTGATCGACGGCATAGAATAAGGGCTTCTTCCCAATCCGGTCACGAGCCAAAAGCAGTTTCCTCTGCCGTGAGTCCCAAAGTGCGATGGCGAACATCCCTCGAAGCTTGGAAAAGCATGCCTCGCCGAATTCTTCATACAGATGGACAATGGTCTCAGTATCGGAGCGCGTCGCTAACCGATGACCTTTTTGCAGGAGCAAGTCACGGAGTTCAGGATAGTTGTAGATCTCGCCATTCAGCATGACCCAGAGAGAACCGTCCTCGTTCCCGATGGGCTGATGACCACCCTCCACATCGATAATGCTGAGTCGTCGAAATCCAAGGCCGATGCCAGGGCCGGTATAGATTCCTTCGTCGTCCGGTCCGCGATGAATTATCGTCTCGTTCATCCGGTGGACGAGGTCCGGCGGGATCTCCTGCTTGCGGTTGTATTCAAAAATTCCAGTAATTCCGCACATGTCTCAACACTTCCCGGGAACGATACCGCGCAGCATGGCTAACTCAACGTAGAATTGCGTATAGTTCTCGATCATCCGCTCCAGACTGAACTCCGTCACCGCTCGCGTGCGAGCCGCAGCTGCGACTTGCTTTCGAGTGTTCGTCTCGCGAATCAATAGTTCCAAGCGGTCTGCCAATTCGTTGACATCCCTCGGTTGAAATAGGAATCCGGATTTCCCGTCCTCCACAAGTTCGGGGTTGCCCCCCACATCTGTCGCGATGCAGGCTAAACCTGACGACATGGCTTCCAGAAGCGTGTTGGACATACCCTCACTCAGCGAGGGAAGAACGAACACATCCATTACTTGGAATAGCTCAGGAAGGTTGGAGGAGAGGCCCGTAAATCTCACCCGACCCGCGAGAAGCTGTGAAGTTTGTACATACGATTGCAGCGATTCCAGCTCCGGCCCCGCGCCAGCGACCAAAACCGACACTTTGAAGTCTCTCCTTGTTAGACTTTCAGCCGCTCTGAGCAGAGTCGTCAGGTCTTTGATTGGAACCAGGCGCCCGGCCGTCCCGATTACAAACGTGTCCGCGGAATACTGGTACTCCGATCGAACGCGCTGACGCACCTGGGGATCAGGGGCGAACAAGGCTGAGTCAACACCGTTGGAAATCACCTTTATCCGATCAGTGGGATACCAAGCTTGTCGGCTATGGTAATCCCGCAGCTCACGGCTCACGGTAAAGACCGCATCACACATCGGATAGACGGCTCGCCTTACCAATCGTCGGCGAAGTGGAATGCCTGTGAGCATGTCTAGTTCATAGCCATGTTCACTATGAATCACTACAGGTACGTTTGCCATCCATCCAGCGGGTACCACCTCAATCGCGCCCCAGTTTCGAGAGTGCACTATGTGGGGTCTGAAGGCTTTTAACAGTCGCAGCAACCGAAAGAGGAGAAATTTGAATCCTCCACCTCCTTGCCCGGCTCGCAGCACGTGTCCGGAGACGTTGGCAGACGCAGCAAGCTGTTCATCAACATCCCGGATTGCACAGAGTCTTTGTTCGAAAATATTTCGAGGCAAGCCGGCCATCAACTTCAAAACACCGCGCTCCGTGCCACCAACGCCAAATGAATTGATGACATGCAACACGCGCAGCGCCCCGACGTTCTTTGGCGGCTTGGTCATAAGTTCGTTAAAAGGAGCTGAAGAATTAACACGCGGATTACCGCCATTTGATCCAGGCTGCCGGGACACATCATCAGTTTCGATAGTTATAGGTTCTTTCAATCTTGCTCTACGCAGCTTTCTCTTGAGTTCTCGAATCAATTCCCTTGGATCACCAAGAGTTGAGGCAGCCCTGTGGTTGACAATTGATTCAGCTTGAGGGCAAATCTGCCAAGCTGAGTGCCGAACCGGCTCTCTACGGGAACCATCGAACAACATGGGGGCCCAGCCAAGTCGCAAGAGGCGATGGCAATTGCCGCCACACGCGAGCCGCCAATTCGAATTTCGGATTAACAGGCGAGAAATTTGGCATTTCCTTGCGCTGCACTAGCAGCACTTGATAGTCGAGGGGCTGGACGCTCATATTCCACTGTGTTTTGAAATCGAACGATCCAGTGCCCCGCTTGCTGCGGCCAAAATCAAACTCTCGCATTCCGATCTCGGCGGCGTACTTAAGTAGTTCCCAGTACATGAAGTTATTGGCTGCCAGCCGAGTCGCCTCGTCGCTGCATCCCGCGTAGTAGGGCAGGATGGTGTCCCGATGCACAAAATAGAAAACCCCTGCCACGGGTTTAGAACCAGAATAGACCAAGAGCAAATCGGCCGACCCTTTGAACTCCGAGAGCAGATTGAGGAAGAAGGAATGCGGCAGCACGGGCGTGCCGAGCCGTTTCATGCTATGGGCAAATAACCGGTAAAAATCGTCAATTTTTTCAATACCTCGCTCAACGCACAACCCCGCTTTCGCAGCCTTTCGGATCATGTACCGCGTGTCCCGTGGGAGCCGCTTGAGGTTGGCATCCGGGTCCCGGGCAATAGTCGTCGTAAACGTGACATAGAGCGAGTTGCGTGAAAATCCCGCTATGTCCTCATGGGTTCTGTATCGAAATTCTAGGTGCTCCACCTTCCGCGATTGCGCTAAATCCTTAAGGTGCGCGATAAGGGCATTCTCCGACTCGGCGTCCGCCGCGCAAATTCCGCCGTATACCGCGAAGGGAGTGGAAAGCAAGCAACGCCCCTCGATCCAGTTAGAGATCAAAAACACCGGTGCGACCCCGGTGATTTGACCGCCGCGCTCCGCGTAGACATAGCAAGGGTCGTAAGAGAAAGTTGCCTCAATCGCCTGTTTCCACGCGGTGAGATGAAACAGCGTGCCGTGCGGTTGGGCAAGCACAAAGCGGTCCCAATCCGGCGCGATATCGGGCTTAAACGAATGGACGCGCACGGGTGCTAAAGTCTCGAGTTCCTCCCCTTGTGACATGTCCGCAGTTTCGCTGGGAAAATGCAAGATACTATTCTCTCTCTGCCGTCTCCGGGTTGACGACGGGGTGGCCAGAAGCCACACCCTCAAATCTCTCAAACAACCAGCTCTCGTCCACCTCAAGGTAGGCCGCAAGAATTTTCTTTTGCGATTCTGATGGCTCGCGATATCCATGGATGATCTTACTGAGAATGGCTTCATTGATTCCCACGATTTTCGAGAGACGATTCTGCTGAAGCCTTTTTTTGAAGATCGCGATTTTCAGATTTGGATACATAGCAAACTCTTGGTCGGTCAATGCCGAAGAAGATTCAAATCCAAGCGCCACTAGCTCAAGAATTCCTAAGAACTGTGGCACTGCCTCCCGTTTAAGATGATTGTGAAATCACTCTAGCGACCAGCAAGCCCAAGGCTGCGGAGCCAATTACTGTCCCTACCAGCGCGCTGGCAATTTGTAGCTGCCTGCGTCGTATTTCTCCGGTAGAGGACAAATGCGGGATACCAGCCAAAAGCGGCTTTCCAGAGATCCTCGCAACTTCGCTCTCACTCCGTAACACCTCGTCACCCATTTCGAGAATTGTTGCAAGTCCGATTCCGCCCAACAGCCCGCCAATCAAACCTGCCAGGCAAATGAACGGCCGGTTTGGCGAGAAAGGACGGTCGGGAGTCACTGCCGCGTCAAGAATCAGGAATCTCTCTGCCTTTTGGTGTGTCTCTAGGGCGCTCGCCATCTGCGCTGAGAGCTTCTTGTCTAGCAAACTCGTGTAATGCGTTCGAAGTGATTCATAATCTCGCATCAGCCCGGCAATCTGCTGTTCGAAGAGGGGGATTTGCTCGAGCTTGGAAGTATGAAAATTGACCTGTTCTTGTAGTTGCGCCTGCAGTTTGATTTGTTCCTGAATTTCTTGGTTGAGCTTATTTAGTTGCGACTCCAGAACGGGATTTTTATTGGCATTTGATGCCAACGTTTCTACCGTGACCTGCGGTTGGGTTCGGACTTTGGCTGCCTGCGCTTCTTCTTTCTTACGAAGGTCTTCCAGGTCTTTTCGGGCTCGTCGAACGTCAGGATGGTTTGGTCCGTACCGAGTCTCGAGCTCAGCAAGACGCGACTCGAGTTTTTGAATCTCAGTCTGTTGGGGCGAACCAGAAGTGCCCTGCTCATTGGAGTCAAGATCTACTGTCGGATGGGAATTGGCCATCAAAGATTGCACGTAAGCTTTTTGCTGCTGGTCCTGATTAACGCGGTCCTGGCTGGCCTGAAGCTGGGCTCGCAGGTTGCCAAGCACTTCAATGTGATATTGTTTCGAATCTGGAAGTTCCATTATGTTTCGGGCCTTGACCGCTTGAACTTCTTTATCTTTCCGTTCGAGTTCGGCCTTGGTCTGCTCAAGCTCATGATCCAGAAACTCTGCGGTGCCGACGGATTGCTCCTCGCGCGCCTTCATGTTTTCGTCAATGAAAATAGTAGCGAGCTGATTAGCCACGCGGGCCACTTCTCCAGAATGCTTGCCGACGAAGGAGATGCGAAAAGTACTGAGACGAGACCCGCTGGAACCGGCGGTATCCACAGAAATCGAGTTCTGTATCATCCGAACCACTTCTTCTTTGCTGCGCACTGCCCGTAATTCCGGGTAGAGATTCAGAGAATCAATCAACTTTTGAATTCGGCTGGGTGAGAGCACTTGCTGCTGAATTGTGGACAGTCGATCGGAGATACTGCTACTTACAGTTGGCGCCACGTAGTTACTTGGAACCTGCTGAGGATCGACCATGATGACGGTCTCAGCCTTATACGTATTCGGCATCCGGTAAGCAGTAACCGCCGCCAGCGTGAAAACTCCGATCGCCGGCAAAATGATGGCCCACTTGCGTCTCTTGCCCGCCTCGATGTACTCGCGGATCTGTATGGATTCTTCTCCCTGAAGGAGCGGACTTCCGTGCATTTGTTCGTTATCCACAGGACGTTATCTCCGGCAGAACGCAATGAATGAAAGACTGTGTTCCCAGCTGTACTTCTGCAATCTGATGACCAAGGCGCGGTCGGGCAGCTTGAAGCATCTCCTTCTAACGCGTTGATAATAAGTAGCTTACAAGAACACTACCGCGACTTTTGAAATGGGAGATCCCACGGCAGCCGTACCGCGGAAAATTATTTCCCATGGTCCGTGCTATCCCGGCCCTCAAATGGTCCCGTGTGCTAGTGCGAAATTTATTGCATGTCGGGGGATGAGGAAACGCGATTAGGCCCAGTTGGTCTCGTAACGCTGCCTACTGAACCGGCGGCTTCCTAGGTTAACCTGCCAACGTAGTTCGCGCCGTCCGACTATTGGACCGGGCGAGCTGTCCAGCGGATACCGCCTGAATAAAAGTCACGCGTCCCTGACAGAATAGCTGGGTCATTGCTCGATTGAAACTTATAACCGTACGAGAAAAAGCAATTCCACTGCTTTGCCACGTAATAGCCGGCTTCTGTGGATACGTATTTTCCTGAAAGATCAACATTCTGACCGGAAAGGGAATCTTCATAACCTCCACGAACACTCCAATACCACTTTTGAGACAACCGCACTGTGTATGCTCCCTCAATCCTTTGTGCTACACCCTGGGAGCCAAGCTCGAAGTAAAGCGGCATCCCACGAAAATATGCGACGGAAGCCATTGATCTCCCGAACTTTTCTGACAGCTGCGCCGAACCATTAAATTCCCATTGGTGGCCGCTAGCAAACCCTTCAGAGAGCACACCTCCGAATAAGGCAATATTCGTAAATTGTCCAAATTGGCGTGTGTACCCGACATCACCAGTCTGATAGAGAACCGTGGTTCCGCGTAACTGGACTGCTTGGGGATAATAGCTAGCTTCGATGGTGCTTGTCGGTGACAACTGTTTTACCCAACGAACTTGCCCCCCATATTGATCGAGAGAATAAGGCTGTGGTCCATTAATCGACCCACCGACGTGGCCATATCCATAAAAAGGTGCAATAGAAAGCGTAGACGTCGCGCTGATCGCGTATGACAGGGTCGTCGTAACTCTTGAGGTCAGCCAACTCCCCGAACCGTCGAGAAACGAACTTGGGACTGAGGACCCCGTGATCGCATTGACATCCAAAAAGTAGTCGCCGTAGAGATGGCGCACGCTGTCATAGATCACTGAACCGCCCACACCAAGCGTCCACCTGGGACTTATTTGCTCGACAAAATTCAGGTTGGCATTCTGGTTTGCGAAATCATTGCTCACTTGGCCGTTAACAATCGTTAGCCTAGGTGAGTATTCAAACTCTAGGCGACTTCGCTTCATCTCTTTGTCAAAAACGATATCCGTGCGAAATACGGATGCATTAAAACTTCCCTGATCGAAAATGCCTCCGCCTTGCTTCACAGTATTTGAAATCTGGTCGTAGCTTTGGAAAAACTCGAAGGATCGTACGTAGACAGGGCCCCAGCGTAGGAAGCTTACATAAGAAGGCAGCGGGCTCGAGCTTCCGGCGGCACGGACCTCAATTTGAGGGGGTGTTGAGAGCGGAGTCTTGACGGGATTGTCAGGAGAATCCGTTGGAGTCGAAGTCGGCGACTGCGGAGTATCGCCGCTTGAACTCTGTGAAGTCTGGCTGGTCTGCTGCCCTCGCGTTGACAGCGCCAAGCCAACAACTAGCAATAAAGTAAGGAAAAATCTTCTCCATGGGAAATGCCACGTCATTCCAGCCTCCGCTTGGGCAAGGACCATCTAAGGCACTACCACAATGTCCCCAGGTAAGAGTTCCACGTTCGATTGGGGGCTTTTGCCCTTGAGTGCATCGTTGTAATTAAATGGAATCTGAGTCTTCTTGCCGTTTACTTCGCGCAAGATGTAAATGGAGCGTTTTTTTGCGAAAGGAGCAAGCCCACCCGCCTCCGTCAAGATCTCTAAGACAGTTTTCTTCGTAACCAAGGGGTAAGCGCCTGCTTTCAGCACCTGCCCGTACACGAATACCTTTCGGCTTTTAATACCGCGAATCACCACTGTTACTTGTGGTTCGTTGACAAATGGCTTAAGTTTTTCCGCAAGCAGCGCTTGCAGCTCCACTGGCTGAAATCCGACAACGTAAATGTCGTTTAGAAGAGGCATAGTGATCATTCCGTCAGGACGCACAACCGCTGTAATGGAGAGTTCAGGCTCTTTCCAAACAGAAATTTGCAGTTCGTCCTCAATTCCAATGCGGTAAACCAACGGGTCATTTTTGTCCTGCTGCGTCTTCGTCTGTGCCGAATCTGATTTTCCACTTGGCGAGACTTTATTACCCTGGTCCGTGCTCTGAACTGTTATATCGGACTCTCGGTTTACGTCCAGGGAGGTCCACGCTTCGAAGTTCAGCATGGCAACAGGTTTTTCCGAGGCACTCGCCTCCCCTCCCATGGTTGCTGGCGACAAGAAGACGAGGGCGCTGATTACCGAGGCAACCAATGGACCACCTATGAATGCTCTCAAACGACCTCCTGAGGCGTAAGTCTGTGAGTAGCAAAGAAAAGGAGCAATTCGGCTACCACGAGACAATTCCAACTTTCCCATAACTCGCTGTAAATTAAAGAGTTAAAATGCCACCCAAAGGCTGATGCTCTTACCGTAGGATCTATCACAAGAACATGAATTCAATAAGTAGGAAAAGCTTTTCATGTGGTCACTAACTTGCTTTCCATTCTTGAAGTCTTCAAAGGCTAGTGTGCTCGACAGTTATTAGTCGGAGGATGGCCGCAAACCCTAGACCGAACACCATGCGGTCTTGCACGCTTCGGAATAAGTACGAGTTAGCAAGGGATTCGCTTAACGGATTGGTTCGGGGAGTGGCTTGGTAAGCCTTTAATGGTCATTGTGATTTGTCAGAAGAATATCTAGCGTGTGGACTGACACAGACAAATCTCGCGTGCCGCAAGACCCTTTGTTTTCGTGGCGCCTGCTCCGTATGCGCAGGCGGAGCGATTCCTTTCCTCAGCTTAATCCCTCATCCCGCAGTTCCTTTTTCTTCTGGGCACGCAACGCAGTCTACTATGCTCTAGTGGCAGCGCAGCTTTCAGCAGATGATGAAGTGCTCGTTCCGGCGTATGTATGCAAAGCCGTTCCTGAAGCGATTCTCGCCTATGGCGCCAAAGTGAGGTATTTCCCCGTAGATATGGAGGGCAACGTGGTGCTCTCCGATCTGCAAAATGAGGTCGGACCAAGAACGCGCGCAATAGTCATCATTCACTACTTCGGTTTTCCTCAGCCAATTCATCCTCTGATGGAGTTCTGCCGCTCTAAGAAACTGTTTCTAATCGAGGATTGTGCTCACGTGCTCCAAACAGAGCTTGAAGGGAGGCTATTAGGCAGCTTTGGAGATGCCAGCGTCTTCAGTATGCGCAAGCTTTTCCCAATCTTCGATGGTGGCGCTTTGATTTTGAACCGGCCCGTTCTTGACCTTGCTGTTGGATGGGAGTCCGAGAGTTTGCTCCTTACGATGAGAGCAGCTAAAGACATCCTCGATCAGTTGGCAAACAACTCTGCCTCCCCATTTCTTCGAGTCTATCGTTCCTTGACTCGGCTTGCGAGAAAGGCGAACAATTTGTTTCGGAACCGGGGGCCGGATTCTGCATCCTTGACCATCGAGAAGACCGACGTTTCCTTCGACAATAAGATGGTCAACTATCCTATGTCTCGACTTTCCAAATTGATCTTCTTGCACTCTGACCTTGAAGAGGTGATAGCACAACGCAGAGCGAACTACGAATTCCTGCATAGCACGTTGGGAAGCATCGACGGCTGGCGGCCGCTAAAGGCAGACTTGCCTGCCGGAGTCTGCCCTTGGGTATTCCCATTGATGGTTGGCGCAGGACAGGATGCTTGCGATGCCATACGAAGAGAAGGTATTCCCGCAGTCACTTGGAACGGTGTCCGCCCTGATGATTTACCAGCGGGCAGATTCAGCGACGCTGACAAGTTGTATATGAACCTAGTTTTTCTGCCCGTACACCAGAGTTTGAAGAGTCAGCACTTAGAGCGCATCGTTAACGCCGTAATGCGGGTTAGGCAGAACTGGAACTAGCGTGGGTACCTATGTCCACGACAATCGTGTTGGACAGCTAGAATCCAGCGGTAACGTTTGATTTTTTCAGCTGGAGTGTTCTTGAACTCTTCCCTGCTACGATTCACGGCCGGAATGAGCTAAGCGCACTTGGGCAGTAAGGATGGATCTGTGGAAAGAGTCGCTGTTATCATCCCTTTCTTCCAAAGGGAACCCGGTATCTTGAAAAGAGCCGTATGTTCGGCCTTGAATCAAAAGACGGGAGCGCTCGTAAAGATCATTGTTGTCGACGATGGTTCTCCCGTGACCGCACTGTCCGACCTAGATGAATTCTCGTCCTGTATGCCAGACAAGATTTGCGTCATTCAGCAGAAAAATGCAGGAGTCGGCTGCGCCCGCAATACCGGCCTTGATCGCGTCGAACCCGATACAGACTATGTCGCCTTCTTAGATTCCGATGACGTCTGGACGGACTCACACATTGAACACGCCTTGTGGGCATTCCAACACGGCTATGATTTCTATTTCGCTGATCATTACCAGCTCGATCAAGCGACCACGGCATTTAAGCGCGCGGGGCGAATCCTGGTCGAGAACCATCCGCGCATTCACCCTTCCGAGCCGATTCATGAATACTCTGGCGACATGTTCGACCAGATCATTACAGGAAACATCATAGGAACTTCTACGGTAGCGTACAATTTCTCGAAATTCTCAAACCTGCGATTTCTGCCCGACTTCCACAATGCGGGTGAGGACTATGACTTTTGGATTCGACTCACCTCTTTGACTCAAAGAATTGCCTTTTCATCAGTCCCAGAGTGCCGATACGGATCAGGAGTAAACCTCTTCTCGAATTCCGGATGGGGAACAGATAAGTACCTTCATGTCGCGCACGATCTGCTCAAATATAAAAAGCACATCCTCAAGAATTTCAAACTAACCGAAGCTCAAAAAACTCTGATCGTGACAGCAATCCGTAAGCATCGGATCGAGTACGCAAGGGGCTTGCTGCACAATTTGATTCATAACGGTAGCGTTGAGCGCCGGATCGTGTGGGAACAACTCGAACTCGATCCTTTAACCCTGTTAGCTGTAGCCGTTGCTCCGGGAATTACGATATACGAGCGCTTCCGCCGAGCCTCATAAGTTTCCTTGAAGACGGTGAGCTCAACGAAATACGCTTCCGGACACTTTTACTTGGTTAACCATAACAACGCAAGAAGATCGGAATAGGCCAAATGAGCTGGGAATTCATGCCCGCGATGGAACAGTTTCAAGCCCACCAGGAACGGTGGAATGAGATCAATCGGTCTTTCGCTAATCACATTTTGCTCGAAGCTAACTTCGTTGACGCATTGCTTCGTCACTTTGGCGGAAAGGAAGTCCGGCTCGGAATCAGTGCGGACCCCAAACGGCCAGGAATGGCTCTCCTCGCATCAGTGCGATGGGGAATTTGGGAGACCTTTCAGCCCTCCCAAGCTCCCTTAGGGCTTATAGTGCTGGGTTACAAAGATGACACCAGAGAGGGTTTGCGGGATCTCATGCGATCACTGCCAGGCTATCCGCTTCAGCTGGGCATTCAACACCAGGATCCCGACTTTTCTGCGATCCCGTTAGCTCCTCAGCAGCCGAACTTGAAGGTGGTAAGTTACATCGAAACCGGCAGCCTATCCCTTGAGGGCACGTTTGACGACTACTGGTCATCACGCAGCGATGACCTCAAGAAGAATAATGCTCGCCGACGCCGCAGACTTGCCGACCAGGGCAAGAGACTCGAATTCTTGGTTCATTCTGATCCCTCCAGCGTAGCAGCGTGCATTCGCTCGTACGGCGTGCTGGAATCCCAGGGTTGGAAAGCACAGGGTGGCACCGCAGTTGCGGAAGGAAATGCGCAGGGCCGCTTTTATCGCGAGGTCATGGAAATGTTCTGCGGGCGGGGAGAAGGGACAATTTTTGAGCTCTTGCTCGACGGCAAGACTATCGCAAGTGAACTGTGGGTAGGAAATAAGGATATGCGCGTTAACCTCAAGACCACTTTCGACGAAACTCTGAAACAGCTGGCGCCCGGCTTTCTGATGAAAGAAGAGATTATTCGCTGGGCATACTCCCGTGGCGACTGGCGTCTACTGGAGTTCTACGGCCGCTTGATGGAGTGGCACACAAAATGGATTGGGCGGTCGCGCACTTTATACCACGTCAATTACTACCCGAATCGATGGGTTCCTAAAGCACGTGAAGCGGTGCGCAGGTTGTTACGCACGAAACGAGTCAGCGGAGCGCCTCCGGCGCTCCGCAAGTGATTCATCTGCTGTTCCTTTGATCAATCCATAAGTGGGAGGAGCCGCAGAAGAAAGTCTATTCAATGCGACACCCTTGAACTTGATCCCCAGTGTTCTAAACACCGTTCAGCTGTTTCCATCTGGTGTATGGATCATTTGCTATTTCGGATCCGGGATCTGTTGAGTCGAAATGATCAACTCGTCGTACCACGTATACGCCACAGGATAGGAAACCGTGGCGTCCTTACCTGTGTTGTAGGGAATCAACCAGACCTTCCCAAATTTCTGATTCGTTGCCGCTGCTCCCGCGCTCAAGTTATACGGCCCCCAATTGATTACCAATGTAGATGGCTGGCCCTCTCGCGCGATCCAGAGCTCCACGAAACTGTTCGTAAACTCGTCGTTCACACGAGGCCCGGTCTGTATGTGGACCTGGAAGGTCATCCACTCGTTCGGGAAATAGCCAAAGCAATTTCCCGCAGGTGGAAGCGTTGTGGGTGGACTCGTGTGTGCCTGAGAATACAGGCAATAGGGAGCCGGCATCGCGTTCTGCAACTTGAAGTCATCCGAACCGAAGGGCTGCTCAAAGGGATCGTATGCTCCATGCGACGTGGATCCAGTGCATGAATCGTACATTTGCGCAAACCCTCGCTGGAGAGCATTTAGAGTAACGACCTCCAGATCCGTGCAGGATGTAGAACAGAATGCGGAGCCGCTGCTGGTTGTGCAGCCTGGGATGTCACCGGTCCCAATGATCGATTGTTTCCATCCTCCTCCAGCTGAATCGGCGTTGCTGATGAACTCAGGAGAGAACCGCTGCCTCCACTGGATGTAGAGATTCGAGTTTTCGCCGAATTGCTTAGAAAGATCACTCGAAAAATTTGCAAAATAAGATCCGGAGCTATTCGCTCCAGCCAGCGCCGGAATCGTAAATTTCAGCGAGCTGTTCCCCGAAGCTTTGACGGTCGAATCGAGGGTGGGATTTACTACGTCCCCGGCCAGAATTCCGACATTGTTGCCCCAAGTGCCATTGATATCGCTGCCTGTGTCAAAACCGACGCAACGAATAACGCCGGCAGCTGCGCAACGCGCCTGAAAATCGGCCGTATTTCCAGGTCCTGAATTGTTGGCGACCGTGACCGTCACGGCTGCTGACGTAACCGAATTCCCCACGTTGTCGGTCGCAATCGCAGCCAATGTATAGCTTCCGTCGGCCACCGTAGTCGTGTCCCAACTTAGGGAGTAAGGGCTGGTGGTGTCCAGCGCTCCTTGGTTGGCCGAATCGACAAGAAACTGCACGCTCGCGATTCCAGCGCTTGCTGAAGCCGTCGCACTTATGCTGACGGTGCCCGAAATGGTGGCGCCACTCACTGGGGCGCTGATCGAAACCGTAGGAGGCGTGTTGGTCACGCCGAGGAGAGTGGAGAAGCTAAAATCCCCGCTCGTTACCAAAGTCCCCGAACCATCATGGGATTTCACTTGGAAGTGATATTCGTTGCCTGCTGTCAGTCCCGGCAGAGTGACCGAATGGCTCGTTACTAACGAGGAGTTCAAGGTCGTGCTTTGTCCATAGCTGTTCGTGGTGCCGTAGAATACCTGCGAGTCGGCCGCCACGGTCGTCGTCCAACTAACTAAGGCTGAAGTCGTCGTGACGCCCGTTGTTGAAACCGATGAGATTGCCGTGGGGTTCGCTCCGCCGCCTTGCGCCGCAGCGCCGGCGGCCGTCTTGAAGAGCCACACCTGTCCGCCGGAGTTTGCGCCTGCCTCCACGAACATGGTAACTCCGTAGTCGGAAATCGGAATCGCGACAACGTCAAAATCATTGCCCTGCGGGCTAGGAAATGCCCCTCCGCTGGTTTGTACTGTTATCCATACGTTCGTATTTGGGTTGTAGTCGTAGTATTGACTTCCTGCCGTTGGTTGATCCCATAACATAAAGTGCCCTGATGCAGGATCTACCGTGAACACAGTGCCGTCAGGAACCGAGTCGTCCGGAATCTTGACCTTCGCGACCGGCGGTGTAGCGATCTGCGTGAAAGTGCCGGCCGAGCTGTACTTATAGAGGACGTTGCTTCCGTTGCCGCCACCGAGAATAACGCACTGGCACAGGAAGCTATATTCGCCTTCGTTGTGGTATGAACCCAAACCCGCCAATCGAGGACTGAAGCTGTCTTGGTTTGCTCCGCCAATGTGCGTCCACGAGCCGGAGCACGAACCGCCAGAAATGCTGAGTTCCCATGCGCCGAAATCGCCGTCGAGCCAAACTAGCGAGTGACGGTCGGGGAAATAAGTTAAGGCACCTGCAACTTGGTAGGACCCGCTGGGGATCACGGAACATTGCTGCCACGCCTGCGTGCTCTGCCCCCATTTCATCACTTTTCCAGCCCCGTACTGGCGATGGTAGAAGTCCCCAGTCGAGGTATCTATCGTTCCCTGGTCGTAGCCATGTCCAATGTCACACCAAGACCCGTTGCAGAATGCAGTGTCAAAAGCCGTGCTTGCCGAAGCGCCCAACGTGTTCGGAAAGACAGACCACGTGTTGTTGGAGTCCGTATACTTCGAAAAGACGTCCGTGCTCTGCGTTTCTACGCCAACGTGGGCCGCGCCTAGAATCATTACCGTCTTGTTGATGGGATTCCAAGAGCCGCGATCCATGTACTCCAACGAGCTCCCTCCATCAGGCGGGCGTACCGCGTTCCCGCTGTTGAAGCCGTTGGTGGTCAGCAGCGCCCATGTGCCCGGTGGCATAGAGGCAGCCAGACTAGATAGCGATGTCCCGGTCTGGATAGGAGGCGTAGGTACGGTCGTTAGCGTGAAATCAGCGGAAGTGGCCAAACTCCCGCCGGAACTCTTAGACTTCACGCGGAAGTGATAGAGAGTCGAGGCACTTAACCCTGCGAGACTCACAGAATGACTCGTAACCAGAGAAGAGTTCAGTTGGGTGGTCTGCCCGTAGGAGGTGGACGTACCGTAATCAACTTGAGAATCAGAAGAAATATCTGTACTCCAGTTGATTACGGCGGAGGTTGATATCACGGAACTTGAAGCGACCCCGGAAATCGTCGGTGCAGCCCCGGCAGCGTTGTTTACAGTCACAATTACCCCCGCGCTGGTGGCGGAATTGTTGGACGTGTCCGTCGCGATGGCTCGCAGAGTGTGAGAGCCGTTGCTAGCCGTTGTGGTATTCCAGGAGACCGAATACGGTGCGGTCGTGTCTAGGCTGCCCAGGTTGGCCCCATCCAGCTGGAATTGCACGCTTGCCACCGCAACGTTGTCCGTCGCATTCGCGGAGACCGTCACGGTGTTGGAAACCGTCGCCCCGTTCGCGGGCGCGGTGATTGAGACCGTCGGCGGCGTAGTGTCCTTCGTCGTATTGTTGACCGCTACGCTCACACCCGCACTGGTTGCGCTGTTGCCAGATGTGTCGGTAGCCACTGCTGTTAGGGTGTGATTCCCATTTGCGACCGTCGTCGTGTTCCAGGAGACCGAATACGGCGCGGTGGTGTCCAGGCTGCCCAGGTTGGCCCCGTCGAGCTTGAATTGCACGCTTGCCACCGCAACGTTGTCCGTCGCATTCGCGGAGACCGTCACGGTGTTGGAAACCGTCGCCCCGTTCGCGGGTGCGGTGATCGATACCGTCGGCGGCGTAGTGTCCTTCGTCGTATTGTTGACCGCCACGCTCACAGCCGCACTGGTTGCGCTGTTGCCGGCTGTGTCGGTAGCCACTGCTGTTAGGGTGTGATTCCCATTTGCGACCATCGTCGTGTTCCAGGTGTAAGTATAGGGAGCGGCGATCACCGGCGAACCCGTGCTGACACTGTCAACCTTGAACTGAACGCCTGCAATCCCGACATTGTCGGATGCTGTAGCGCTGATGATTATTGCCGAACCGGAAATCGTAGAGCCCGCCGCAGGTGAGGTGATCGAAACCGTCGGCGGAGTCATGTCCGCAAGTGTCGACACGGTCATGTCACCGCTGGATGCTGTATTCCCGCTGGCGTCGGTGGAATATATCTGGAAATGGTAGGTCTTACCTGGCACGAGGCTTGCGACAGCCACCTGGTGAGTGCTCACCATCGACGAGTTTACACCGGTGGTTGAACCATAAGAAGCTGTCAAGCCGTAATTCACTTTCGAAGTTGCCGGAGCACTTGTAGACCAGTCCACCTGGAAGCCTGACTGAGTGACGGAAGCTGCCTTCGCATTACTAATGGTGAATGGAGTTGGATTCTTGCTTGAACCGCCGGCCGAAACTAAACCTGCACATCCACTGAGTCCTATGTTGACCACGCCAAGCAGCATGAGGGCAAAAAGGAACAGGACATTGTTTCTCGCATCCTTTGCGGAACGAATTGTCGTAAGCACTGTCTACTTTCCTCCGTTGTCGGCTGCCTGCACCCAAATAGCTGCCGTACGTACGCACGTACCCCACGCGTAGCAAGGCTAGAGGGAGATATCGCTTTGATGTAACTGGACATAAGGCGAAAAAGCGGCCATGTGTTGATACTTGGCCTTTACCTGTCCTGGGGGGCAAACCGAAGAATTAGAACACCCTTACCGGGGCCAGTGAATGCTGGAACCGGAAAGTTCTGGATTCAACGCTGGGCTGGGTCCACTCGCTAGACAAGCCCATGGTGTGGGCATATTCGAGAGCCTGGAATAGTCGAGGTGGCTCTTCGAATTACTTGGGATCCGGAATCGCTTGCCGCGATACGATGAGTTCGTCGTACCACACATATCCTGTCTCGTAGACTTGGTTGGGATCCTTCCCAGTGTGGTAAGGCAATAGCCAGATTTTGCCAAATCTCTGGTTCTCCGCGGGATTTCCTGCGCTCAGCTTGTACGGTCCCCAGTTGAACACAAGCTTGGATGGCCGACCTTCCCGCGCGATCCATAACCGGACGAAGCTATTCGTAAACTCATCGTTCGCACGTGGTCCTGTCCTTACATGGATCTGAAACGTCATCCACTCGTTTGGATAATATGGGAAGCAATTACCCGTGGGTGGAAAGGTCGTCGGTGGACTCGTGTGCGCTTGAGAATACAGGCAATACGGCGCGGGCATGGCATTTTGAAGCTTAAAATTGGCCGAGCCGAACGGTTCTTCGAATGGGTCATAACCTCCGTGCGAGCTAGAACCCGTGCAAGAGTTGTACAGTCCAGCCAACCCTCGCTGATAGGTATTCTGGAGAACTATCTCTAACGCGGTGCAGGAGGCATAAGGATGGCCCGCTTGGTCGCCTGAGCCAATGATGACCTGCTTCCACCCCTCTCCACCAAGATACTTGGTGTTCAGAAACTCAGGAGAGAAGCGTTGTCTCCACTGAATATAAAAATCAGAGTTTTCCCCGAACTGTGCTTTCAAGTCGGTCGAGAAGTTCGTGAAATAGGATCCTGAGGTATCGGCTGCGGACCGCGGCGGCACGGTAAATCTGAGGGAGCTGTTGCCGGACGCCTTTATGACAGTATCTAGACTCGGCCTGGTGGCACCACTCATGATCCCCGAGACGTCCCCGTACGTGCCCGCAATGTCGGCAGGAGAGTCGAACCCAACGCAACGAATAACTCCTGGGTTACTGCAGCGGCCCTGAAAATCAGATGGAGAATCCTCTCGGTTGGGCATTCCGTCGAGGGATGCATTCGATCGCAAATTCGCGGAGCCCAGCGCCGACCGCTTGTCGACGCTTTGGCCATGCCAGTAGGAGACTGAGTCTCCCTCCAGGCCAGTCAAAGCGGACGCAATAGCTACCAGGTAAATCGCCAGGACAACTCTCCATTTGGGACCGCCACGCAGGCGGTTACTAAGTTGTTCGGTCATGCTGGGCGGGAATACAATTAGGCCTCGCTGGGCAGACTCTATTCTACAGTCTCTTTCTGTGAGGTAACTCCTTGAACTCTCAATGTTTCAATCCGTTGCAGAATCCTGAAGACCAGAACTAGAAACGCGTAGCCATAAACCCATGGTCCAGCAAGCAACTTATCTCTAACTCTGCGCATAAACGTCAAAACAGAACCTCCCAGTGCGAGATCCTTGTCGGATGCCTACTTTGCACCTCGACCAGTGAAAAGCACCTTGATTGTCTCGAGGATGATCGCTATGTCCAGCAGCACAGACATGTGTTTGATATAGAAGAGATCAAATTCCAGCTTTGTTTTCGATTCCTCGATGCTGGCCCCATATTGATATCTGACTTGAGCCCAACCCGTGATGCCAGGTCGAACGGTGTGCCGTTGCCCGTACAGAGGAATGTGCCGCTCGAGCATTTCGCAAAACACAGGACGTTCGGGTCGGGGACCCACCAAACTCATCTCACCCCGAAGCACATTTATAAACTGGGGCAACTCATCAAGTCTCAGCCTGCGAATGATCCGTCCCACGCGAGTAACACGATGATCCCTGTCAGCCGCCCAGCTGGGTCCGTTCTGCTCCGCATTCTGATACATTGACCGGAACTTTAGGATTTCAAAAGTTCGCCCTCGCATACCCACTCTCTGCTGTCTGAATAGAATGGGGCCTCCACTTTCTATCCAGATCGCTGCCGCAACTGCAATCATGAAAGGAAGTGTCAATATCAATCCGGTGAGTGCAGATAAAAAGTCCACCGCGCGCTTGGCAGCAACCAGCAGAATTGGCTTCCGGAACCCTTCTGAGAGGATCAGCCAGCTTGGCGAAAGATGCTGAAGGTGGATCCTCCCGGAGATCTGTTCCCAGACGGTATGCGCGTCCTCAACGCCGATCCCTGCGAATTTCAAATCCAGAAGTTGGCGTACCGGCATATTTCCCCGACGTTCGGTCAAGGACAAGATCAGGCGGTCAGCCTTATGTAAGACTGCCATTTCTTTCACTCCCGCCACCGCGCCTATGATTCCTGGGTTTACGAGCGACTTGCCGATGTTCTCTCCGGTTTCGTCCAAGAAACCTACCACCTTAAGCTTTAGCTCCGGTCGGGCTATGATTTCCCTCACGAGAGCGATTCCAGCTGGGCCGGTACCTAGAATGAGCACACGCTGGGGCTCTCGTAGTTCAAAACCCTTGTGCTGGAGCATCAGGCGCCAGCCCACCAGCAGAAAAAACATGATGGGACCAGCAATTACCGAGATTCCCCGGCCTAAACTGTAATCTGGAGCTATGAAATACAGAATGGCCAGACCTAGACAAGCCGTACCGAGCGCCTGAACGGACCGCAACGCTAGCTCGGTGAGTTGACGTACTGATTCTGGGCTGTAAAGGTCGTGATAGTAGAGTGCCACTTCGCATGTGATCACCGGCAAAACCAAGCGAAGGATAATCCCTGGTTGCTGGAGGTACGCCAGGATGGCGTGCCAATGCAAAAAGCGCAGGCAAATTCCCAAAACTAGAGAAACTAGTATCAGCAGCGCGTCAGAGGAAGCTAACAGCACGGTCTGCGAGTTGATCTTCTGACCGCCAATTCTAAGCATTGCTTATGGGCTCTCCAGCTCTGAACGAATACATTGTCGTGACACAGTCGACTGTTTGTGGCTGCCGAACCTGTATTTCGAGTGGTAGGCGGAGCAGGGTTCGAACCTACGACCTCCTCCGTGTAGCGAAGGCGCTCTACCAGCTGAGCTATCCGCCTAGAGCACATTTCACATACCGCAACTCGGGCACCAGACACCTCGTCAACTTGCTCTTAGGTCGATCTACACTAAACCGCTCTAAATCATATATTTACCGCTTCATCGTCCTTGTCTGTCTTTTGCTGCCACCCCAAAATCGGCTGTAATGAGGAAAACCTTTGCACTTCGAGGAAAGCGAGTTCAGATGCTTGCAGTGCTTAGGATTTGAACTGCTTAGGACCGATCCTGGAGCCAGCTTGGCCAAATGAAATGAGTGTGGGAAATAATTTTCCGAGTCAACTGGCATCCAGGAATGGCGCCGTCCAAACCATTGTAGTGCCTGTGTAAGTCCTTCTTTTTCAAATATATATAAATAATCTCCATGGCTTTCATCTGCTGGTTCTGGCAGTCTGCTTGCATAGTCCCTGTCTGCGTACGCAACGGGTGTTTGTCCATGGTGTCCGAGGACCTCCGATTCAATGCCGATACAGATCCGGTCTGCAAAGTTCCCGGAAGATCGATCACGTCTTGTCGCCTTCCTTCGAGAGTTCTTGGCACCCCTCTCAAGCGACCGAAGATTTGATTGGCTCTATTTAGAGAATCCGGCGGGCCAAGCCCTCATATGGCTGGCAACCAATGCGGCGGACGGAGCTTTGATCGGAGCCGCTGCGGCTTTTCCGCGCCGCATTTGCGCTCATGGCCGAGTCCTCCAGGGGTTCGTCCTTGGAGATTTCTGTATTCATCCGAGCTTCCGCGCGCTTGGCCCGGCGTTGCAGTTGCAGCGTGCGTGTCTCGAGGTTACCAATTATCCTGCATCGGAACGAGCGTATGATTTTCCAAGTGAGAGCATGTCGGCAGTGTACCGAAGACTCGGAGTTGAGCCGCAGGACCAAATGGTACGGATGGCCAAGCCGTTGAGAGTGGATCGAAAAATCGCGTCAAGTATTAAGTCTCGTGTGCTTGCGCGCAGTCTCATTGTTCTGGGAAACAGAGCGTTGAAGTGGCGTCGGGGGCGCCCCCGGATTGAACCTGCAGATGAGATCGGATGGCACGAAGGCCCTTGCAACGTCGAATTCACCGGACTGGCGGCTGAGACGCTCGAGAACGCTGGCGTTTGTGTGGTTCGTGACGCTCCATATCTGAATTGGCGGTTTTTGTCGCATCCCGTTCAAAAGTTCGAGATCCTCACGGCTCGAAAAAAGAACGCCCTCATCGGGTACTTAATCCTGACGCAAGAAGACCAGGACGTTCGCATTGTTGATCTCCTGGGAACCGCCGACACTCGAATATTACGCAATCTCGTCTTGCATGCGGCAGAGTCGGCGCGCGAACGAGGAGCGATGACGGTTAGTGCCTCCGTTCTCGGCTCTCATCGATATATGAAGTTGTTTGAGAGCCTGGGATTTCGGCGACGCGAATCATGCCCTGTGTTCCTTTTTCCGTCGGCTGCAGTCCCTTCCAGGCCCGCGCAGGTTTCGACACACAACTGGCTGCTCATGGACGGCGATCGAGAGAGCTAAGGAGAAAAGAATTGATGAGTGCAATGGATACAGCAAGTGATCGCATAAAAAATTTCATTCTGGCGAACTTTCCGCTCGCCCGGAAGCGAGGAATTCAGGAGAACGATCCACTCCTTGAGGGCGGAATCCTGGACTCGCTTGGTGTCCTGGACCTCGTCGGGTTCGTAGAACGTGAGTTTGCGGTTCAAGTTTCCGATGATGAACTTATCCCGGAGAACTTCCAAAGCATCGGGCACGTTGTTCGATTTGTTGATCAAAAAAGGAGTGCAGGCCCCGCAGCTGCCGTGCAATGTTCGTTCGGGGCTGATCGCAAACTTTAAATTCTGGAGCTTCTGACTAGTGCGTCTATGCAATTTCTAATCCATCACATGTTGCAATCAAGCGCTCGGAGAGAGCCAGACAAAGAGGCTCTAGTTCACGGGCAGCAAAGGCTGAGCTATCGAGAGGTGGCTCGCCGGACGGCTGGACTGGCTTCCGCCTTGCGGCAGGCAGGGTTGTCTCGCGGCGACCGCTTGGGTATCTTTCTCGAGGCCTCCGTTCCACAAGTGATTTCGATTTTCGGGACGTCGCAAGCGGGCGGCGTGTTTGTCCCAATCAATTCGCTCTTATATCCAGAGCAAGTTGCGCACATCGCCAAAGATTGCGCAATGACTGGTCTGATCACGACTCCCTCAAAGCTGGCCGCTTTGGGCGATATCCTTCTCCAGATATCAACCTTGAAGTTCATCGTGCTTACCTCGGAGGAGCCTGCCGCGCAGACTTCGCTTCCTCTTTTGAACTTCGACCGGATGTGCGAGACCGAACCACCTGCAACCCTTCACGAAGCCTTCATTGGAAAGGATCTCGCCGCCATCCTTTATACGTCGGGCTCGACGGGCAAACCTAAGGGCGTCATGCTTAGCCACGACAATGTGATTGCCGGCAGCAGTATCGTCTCCACTTATTTAGGCATCACGGGCTATGAACGCATTCTAGCCGTGCTCCCCTTCAGTTTTGACGCCGGATTGAATCAACTGATGACTGCTTTTCAGCAGGGCGGAACTCTTGTCTTGATCAATTTCGTCTTTGCGCGCGAAATTGTGCAAGTCTTGCTCAAAGAAAGCATCACAGGACTTGCTGGAGTCCCTACTCTTTGGAGCCTTCTCGCGCAGCCAAACTCGACTTTGCAGCGGCAACCATTGCCCGCCCTCCGCTACATTACAAATACCGGCGGCGCGATGCCCCAGACGGTCCTTAAGACTCTTCGACAGACGCTGAACACCACGAAGATTTTCCTGATGTACGGTCTCACCGAGGCGTTTCGCTCGACTTATCTTCCGCCGGAGGAGCTAGATCGCCGACCTACCTCTATGGGGAAGGCAATCCCCGATACTGAAATTCTTGTCGTGAAAGAAAACGGCGAACTTTGCCAACCTGGTGAGGTTGGAGAGCTTGTGCATCGTGGGCCGACCGTCTCGCTCGGCTATTGGGGCCGCCCCGAAGACACAAAACGGGCACTCCGTCCTAATCCGCTGCTGCCGGCGGAAATGGGTGATTGCGAGAAAGTCTGCTACTCAGGAGACTTGGTAAAAATGGACGAGGAAGGTTTTCTATACTTTGTCGGCCGCAGAGACACCATGATCAAGTCGTCCGGCTTCCGAATCAGTCCAACGGAGGTGGAAGAAGCGCTGTTCTCCAGTGGCAAGCTCCGAGGAGCTGCGGTGATTGGCATTCCCGACGACTCGCTCGGCCAATCGATTAAGGGATATGTCGTCCTCAAGGACGGAACTTCCCTGAAGCCTGAAGAACTTCTCTCTTATTGTAGTGAGCGGTTGCCGCGTTATATGGTGCCCAAAACTCTGGAATTCCTCGACGAGTTGCCCAAGACCACCAGCGGAAAAGTGGACTACCCCGCGCTGCGGCGTCGTGAAGGATTGACTTCATGAACGATGTGGTTACCCTCCTTCGGAAACACTTTCCGTCTTCGTCAGAGGAGCTCTGTTTCGGTGGCTTGTCTGTCAACTCCTTAGCCTCGAAGTTTGGTACGCCTTTCTTCGTCTACGATCGCTCCGTCCTCGACCGGAAACTTGCTTTGCTTCGGGAAGCACTCCCTCCTAGGTTTGCCATCAGCTACTCTGTGAAAGCGAATCCAAATGGCGCTTTTCTGCGCTACTTTCTCAAACGAGGCTGTGGGTTGGAAATCGCCTCAGGCGGTGAGTTCCTACAAGCTCTTAAAGCGGAATGTCCGCCGAGCAGGATAGTTTTCGCTGGTCCCGGAAAGTCCGAATCCGAGCTGGATTTGGTCTTGCGGCATAGAGTCGGCGAAATCCATGCGGAGTCCGCGCTCGAACTCGATCGGATTAGTGCCATCTCCCGCCGCCTCGGCACTCCCGCCAACGTCGCGCTCCGCATAAATCCGACAGGCGACGCCCAAGGGGGCGCCATGCGCATGGGTGGCAAACCAGCCCCGTTTGGAATTGACGAAGAGTGTGTTACCGCCGTTCTGGACCGCGTCCTCTCCGATGATCATCTCAACTTTCAGGGAATTCATCTCTTCACCGGGACGCAAATCCTAGATGCTGAGATCCTCCTCAACCAGTACCGCAAAGGCTTGGATCTTGCCCTGCAGATCGCACGCCGTGTCGGACATCCTTTGCACACCGTGGATTTCGGCGGTGGCCTTGGTATTCCTTACTTTTCAAACGAAATAGAGTTGGACCTGGACAAGGTTCGCGAAGGTCTCTCAACACTTCACGCGCAGATAGAATCCGAAACATTCTTTTCAGGAACGCAGTTCATGGTTGAGCCCGGCCGATTCCTCGTGGGGGAGGCGGGCGTTTATGTAACTCGCGTTACTGATGTAAAAGACTCTCGCGGAAAAAAATTTGTCATTGTCGATGGCGGAATGAACCACCACCTGGCTGCCTCCGGCAATCTGGGTCAAACCATCAAGAGAAACTACCCGCTGGCTGTGCTCAATAGGCTTAAAGAGGCAGCCAACGAAGTCGTTGATGTAGTTGGTCCCCTTTGCACGCCTCTGGATGTGCTTGGCCGCTCAGTCCAGTTCCCCTCGGTCGCTGTCGGCGATTTGATTGGCGTGTTCCAGTCCGGCGCGTACGCCCGTACAGCCAGCCCTTTGGGATTCCTGAGCCATCCCGCGCCCCCTGAAGTGTGGGTCGAAGCTGGAAAAGATTTTCTGATTCGCCGGCGCGGAGAATGCAACGCATACGTCGCCGATCAATGTTGGGAAGATGCCGCGGTAATGGCATCATGAAAAGCTCCACTCAAAATATGAAGACCGCTCTCATTGTTGCATTTCATTTTCCTCCTTTTTCGGGGGGCAGCGGGATTCTTCGAATTCTAAAATTCTGCCGATTCCTTCCCGATTCCGGTTGGAAGCCCGTCGTTCTGACGGCGAGTGAACGCGCCTACGAACAATCGGATCCAACTCTGCTCAAGGACATTCCTCCCGCTGTCCCGGTGATTCGTGCCTTCGCACTTGACACACAGCGGCACCTGGCCTTTAGAGGTCGTTACGCGCGTTGGATGGCTCTTCCGGACCGATGGACCAGTTGGGTTCTCTCCGCCGTCGGAATCGGCCTCTACCTCATTCGGAAGCACCGGGCGGATGTGATTATCACTACCTATCCAATCGCGAGCGCAGTCCTGATTGGCTTGCTTCTCCAAAAATTGACCGGAAGACTGTGGGTCGTTGACTTTCGAGATTCCATGACCGAGGATGACTATCCACGCGATCCACTCATCCGCAAGATTTATAGGCGGCTGGAGAGAGCGGCGATTCACGATGCATCCGGCCTTGTCTTTACTACCCGTTCCTCGATGGAAATGTACCTCAAACGGTATCCCAATCTCTCCTCCGAGAGATGCTTGTTGATCCCGAATGGCTACGACGAGGAAGATTTTAGTCAGTTGCCGCTGCACCGATTAGCAGGAGCTAATTCGCGCTGCGTTCGATTGCTTCATCTCGGCGTCATTTACCCTTCGGAGCGGGATCCCAGACCCTTCTTCCGCGCCGTGGCACGCCTGTTAAAAGAGGGTCGAATCACGCCTTCTGATCTTAAGATTGAACTCCGCGCTTCCGGAAACGAAGAGTACTACTCCAAGATTCTGCATGAGCTCGGAATTGCCGACGTCGTTCAGTTGCTTCCCGCCTTGCCCTATCCACTGGCACTTAGTGAAGCAGCTTCGAGCGATGGCCTGCTGCTCTTCCAGGCGGGCAATTGCGACCACCAGATCCCCGCTAAGGCCTACGAGTATCTGCGCCTGGGGAAGCCCATTCTCGCCTTAACGACTCAAACCGGAGATACGGCGGCGCTCTTCAGAGAAACTGGCGGGGCCAGCATCGTCGATTTGTCGGATGAGAACGCCATTTATGAAGCTCTTCCCGCCTTTCTGGGAGCAGTGCGGACAGGTCAACATCCTTCGGCCGATTTAGAGTCGGTCCGGCGGTACGATCGAAGGAATCAAACCGCAGATCTCGCTCGGGCTCTCACTGGGCTGCAGCAGAATGACGGCAAGGCCTGGCGCCACCAGTCGAACCCGGCAACGGAATCGAAGGGCCTCTGAGATTTGGTTCCATGGCGGCCTCTGCATTTTTTTGTCAATGGCAGACTGCCAGGATAGAAAGTTCAGATGGCGGTGACGTTTCAGCAATAAGTGGCATTTGCGGCTTGTCCTCGTGGAGGAATGATGTGCGGCATATACGGCATCGTTAGCCTGAATCATGATTCGATCCCCGGCGCCGCGCTCTTGTCCCGCATGGGAGCTGCGGTCGAGCACCGCGGCCCTGACGATGAGGGTAAATATCTCGGGCGTGGTGTGGCTCTGGGGATGCGCCGGCTCAGCATTATTGACCTGTCTGGCGGACATCAGCCAATCTCCAATGAAACAGAGACCGTCTGGGTCGTTTGTAATGGCGAGATTTACAACTTTCTGGAATTGCGCGAGCTTCTCCTGGCTCGAGGTCATGTATTCCAGAGCAAAAGTGATACCGAGGTGCTCGTTCATCTTTATGAAGATGAAGGGCTGGATTTCGTCAAGCATCTGCGCGGCATGTTCAGCATCGCGCTTTGGGATACCGTGCGCGAGCGTCTCGTGCTGGCTCGCGACCGCGTCGGGAAGAAACCACTTTACGTCTGGCGCAGCCCAAACACTCTCATTTTTGCTTCCGAGATCAAATCTATCTTGCAAGCGGAGGAAGTTCCCCGCCGCATGAACTTAGCCGCATTGCCTGAATATCTGTCTCTGGGGTATGTGCCCGCCCCAAACACTATTTTCGAGGGCATCGAAAAGCTTCTTCCCGGGCATCTGTTGGTCTACGAAAACGGCAGCATTACGGATCAGGAGTATTGGGATCCTCAGTTCAATCGAATCGAATCGCATTCCGAAGGAGAATGGATTGAACTCATCCGCGAGAAGTTCCTGGAATCCGTCCGCATTCGTTTGGTCAGCGATGTGCCGCTAGGTGCATTTCTGAGCGGAGGAATCGACTCCAGCGCCGTGGTTGCCGCAATGGCGCGTTTAACAGATCGCCCTGTCAAGACTTACTCCATCGGCTTCGAGGGCGACGATGAATTCTACAACGAGCTTCCCTACGCCCGGATCGTTGCAAAAGCCTATGCAACCGACCACCACGAAATTATTGTCCGGCCCGATGTCAGCGATCTCCTCCCCAAGCTCATTTGGCACATGGACGAGCCCATCGCCGATTCTGCGATGGTTACGACCTACTTGGTCTCACGTCTTGCACGTGAGAGCGTGACCGTGATCCTCTCAGGCGTGGGCGGGGACGAGATCTTCGGCGGCTATCGCCGATATCTAAGCGACAACTTGCAACGGCACTACCAGCACCTGCCTGGGTTCATACGAAACAGTTGGCTCCCGAAAGCGCTTAATCGCTTGCCGCAAGATCGCCATTCGGGGTGGCGAAACAACGTTCGGTACGCGGCGGCCTTCGTGAATACCGCCGGATGGGACAGGGTCACCCGATACTCGAGACACGTCGGTGTCTTTTCTCCCGAGGCCGCCGCTGAGATCCTCGGCTCGGCAACCGCGGCTCAACACCCACACCACCAAGTGCCATCGTCCGAGACTCTACGGCATTATTTTGGCCGTTGCTCTGATTGCGATGGCCTCAACCAGCTCATTTATGTGGACCTGAAGACTTCCCTGCCCGATGACTTGCTGCTCTTGACCGACAAGATGTCCATGGCCGCCTCCATCGAATGCCGTGCGCCTTTCATTGATTCAGAACTCATCGAGCTCACCGGCCGTATGCCCTCCAATCTGAAGGTCCACGGCCTCACCTTAAAGTATTTGCTCAAGAAGGCTGTGCAACCTTGGCTTCCTGCAGAGATTCTTCGAAGAAAGAAGCGAGGATTTGGCGCGCCCGTGGGTTCCTGGTTGCGTAAGGATTTGCGATTCCTCGTTCAGGAAACGCTATCGCCCGACCAGGTTCGCAAGCGTGGTATTTTCGATCCCGCGGCGGTCCAAAGCATCATAACTGCTCACGATTCTCAACGCCGCGACCACACGGACCACTTGCTCTCGCTGATCAACTTGGAGTTGTGGTCGCGAATCTTCCTCGACCATTCGGACTGGCGCACCGTTCACACCGCTCCCGAGCCGGCTTTCGAGCGGCGATGAAAATCCTCTTCGTTTGCCACCGCTTCCCTTACCCCCCAAACCGCGGCGGAAAAATCCGGCCCTTTCATATGATCCAGCATCTCGGGCAGAAGCACTCTGTTGTCGTGGCAAGTTTGGCGCATTCCGAACAGGAGTTGAAAGAGGGTCAGCCTCTTCGAGAATATTGTGAAGATGTCATCGCGGAGGTCTTGCCCAGTCGCACTCGATGGATCAATGCCGGCCGCGCCCTTTTCTCTTCGATGCCCTCTTCCGTTGCTTATTTCTCTTCGAGGCGGCTGAAGCAAAGGATTCAGGATGCATGGCGGCGATTTCGGTTCGACGCCATCCTGGTCCATTGTGTCTTCGCATCCCAGTACGTCCAGGATCTTTCTTGCGGTTTCCGGATGCTCGACTTCGGTGATGTAGATTCGGTCAAATGGTTGGACTACGCGCATTTTAGGCGCGCTCCCTTGTCCATTGGCTACAGGCTGGAGGCAGAAAAGTTGCGCCGTTACGAATTCCAAATGGCGCAAACTTTCGATCTCTGCACTGCTACAACCTTGGGAGAGGTAGAGGAGATCAAGAAACTGAACGTCACTCGCCCCACGGCGTTAATTTCAAATGGCGTGGACTTGGCCTACTTTCAACCTCGTCCGGAGAATCCTCCAAGTTCAAACGTGCTCGTTTTCCTTGGGCGAATGGATTATTTCCCCAATATCGACGCGGTGCTTCTTTTCGCCCGTGATATTTATCCCCTCATCCGTCAAGCAGTGCCAACAGCAGCATTCCGCATTGTAGGTTCAAATCCAAGTCCCGCCGTTCTGGATTTGGCCAAGATTCCCGGCATTTCCGTCACGGGACATGTTCCCGATGTACGTCCCTACCTCTTGGATGCTGCCGTCGCCGTTGCCCCACTGCGGATAGCGCGTGGAACACAAAACAAGATATTGCAATTCCTCGCGCTCGGCATCCCGGTTGTAACGTCGCCGCAGGCAGCGAAGGGAATCGGAGCCATGCCAGGCAAACACTTTCTGGTGGCGGACGGCGCCGAGCAATTTGCGGCCGAAGTGATTCGATTGCTCCAGGATACGGAATCGCGAAAAAAGTTGTCGGTCGAAGGACGGGAGCCCCTTGACTCCATGCATAGTTGGCCCTCGTCGATGAAAGTCCTTGACCAGCTGCTTGAAAGGGTTCCAAACAGCTCCGGCAGCCCTGCGAACGACTAAAAGTTATCCGGTTCTGATAACATCTTCATTAAACTCCGGAGATAGCTAAACCATCTAGATGTTGCAGGCCAAACCGATACACTTCGTTTGTCCGTCGCAAGCACCGCTCGCGGTACTTTTATTCTTTAATCCCAAGAACGATTGTTCCGGAAGTGCAGACGTGGGCAAGAAAGCGGAGCGGAGGAAGCTTTCGTATGCAAGTTATAACAAATCCAGTTGCTTTTGTTTTGTCGGCGGTATCGAAGAGATCGAATCGGTCCATCGTCCTGAATCCTTGTCGCGACAATTCCGCACCCAGGCTATAAGCGCTGAACCAGTTCACAGCTGGGTATTTTACATAATTAGCCAATTCAGGACGCGTGGTTACAGCCAAACGTTCATAGCGTCTCTTCAAGCGCCTCGGATACCAACTGTAGAGAGGGAGATTGAACTCGTACTGAACAGGACACAAAGCGTTGGAAGTGGTCAGGAATAAGACACCTCCCGGCCTCAACACTCGCGCGAACACCTGGAGGCACACCTCCCAGTCCACAACATGCTCGAGCAACTCTGCCGCAATGCAGACGTCCATGGACTCGTCTGCCCAAGGAAGATCCGTTGCCGAACCCAATCGATAGTCGATGCTGAAGCCTGATTCTGCAGCACGTTTTTTTGCCAGCTCCAAGAGAGGTTCGCTTATGTCCAAACCATGGACTCGATGGCCGTCCTCTGCCCAATCGAGGCACTGGCCTCCTACATTGCATCCAACATCGAGAACGTCGTACTTGCGCCCCGGAGCATTTCGCAAATTGAGAACGCGAAGAATTGTATTTCGCACCGAGCGAAAGTGTTGCAACTGCGCCGGACGGGTGCTTTTTTCCGCATAATATTTGACGAACTCTTCACGGCTTGAGTGGTCCCAGCCGTCCGATATTGTTTTCGCGATCACCGCAGCTTCCGCTTGGTCTTTGTGCATAAGCTTAGCGCCCGGAAGGCTCTGAACTTGTTGTACGCGTGTCTTGCCCAGTTTCGCCGTCGGGCGTAGGTTCGGATGCCCCCGTGTTGGGCCGGAGCTTGCTGCTCCGAAAACTCTTCCCCGGAAGACCTGCTTCGCGGATTTTGTAGATCAGGGACCGATAACTGATGTTCAAAGCTTGTGCCGCTTTTCGTCGATTCCAGCGGTTTTCCTGAAGGGCCTTCAGGATTAGGTTGCGTTCAAGCTCTCGGATTGCCTGTCTCGCCACCCGCTTGAGTGGAACCGCTGCACCCACCGTCTTCGGAACCAAAGTATTCCGTCGCTTATCTTCTGGGTGTTCGGCTAGGAATGCATCCTCAGACTGAAGCAGCACATATCTAGCAACACAGTTCTCCAATTCCCGGATATTACCCAACCATTCCCGCTGCCGCAAGTAGTGCATTGTCTGCGAGGAGATGGGCGTCACCCTACGTTCAAATCGAAGGGCGAACTGCGAAAGAAAATACTCTACGAGGATTGGAATATCTTCTCGCCTTTCTCTCAGCGTCGGCATCTTAACGTGCAGGCCATTGATCCGGTAGAAGAGTTCCGGGCGGAAACGGCCTGCCGATGCTTCTTGGGCAAGATCGCGGCCCGTGGAACAAATAACTCGTGCTGTCAACTGCCTCTCCTGCAAGTCGCCGGGCCGCGTAAAACGCCCATCTTGCATCAGGTGTAAGAGCTCCGCTTGCAATGCAAGATCTAACTCCGCAACTTCATCGAAGAAGAGTGAACCATACTTCGCGATCTCCGCGCGGCCTGGATTGGGCGATACAGCACCCGTAAAGCCATCCGCCTGGTTGCCGAGCAATTCAATCTCGAGTAGGGACCCGCGAATCGCCGCAAAATTGGCCTTGACGAATCGGCCTGACTTCCAGGGCGATCGTGAGTGAATCCAACGGGCAAGAATCTCTTTGCCGCTTCCACCTCCGCCTTGAATGAGTACTGGAATGTCGGCGTCGCAAATCTTCTCTAGCTGATGCCGGATCGCCTTCATGGCAGGCGTGCCGCCGAAAATCACGTCCCCCGGTGGCAGCACCCGATCATCCGTCCCCGAGCTCGTATGGAGTGTATTGTTGCCAGCCATCCCGATTCCCAAGAGAATCCCTTCAAGACGGATTGAGCATCCGCATCGCCAAATCTGAGAACGGCGAATATTGCGGAAGTTCAGCGATTGTTGGCTGAGAGATATCTGTAACTCTATTTTTTTCAGTTGCTTACAGGAGGCCTGCTCATGATGCAGAGAGGTGTCTAGCGACAAGGAAGGAATCGCAGCCTGGATGCCTTGCTTCTGGGACTCAGTGAAAACACAGACACCACAAGAGAAAACAATTGCCTAGATATGTCTTCATGGGCCGTGCCAACAAATTGTTGACAACCTCAGCCCGCACACTCCTTCTCTCGACAGTGGGACTCACGATGTCATTGGAAGGCTCCCGCAGTTCAAACAGTGTACGTCTTCCATCGTTGCTGCTGGGCGTTCAGCTCGCATAAACTAACTGCGATCAATCTTGCCCACGAGAAATACGGAAACCAGTGCAACAGCTGATGAAGTTAAGAACGACAAATTAAGCTTTCGATTTTGCTTTCGTCCGAAGCACCACAAACTGTTGATCATGAGAGATTGCTTCGGGCCCACCCCCAACCTACCGAGGTTTCCCATCGGGCCCGTCCTTTTCCGAGTTCAAGCATCCCTTTTCAAACAATGACGCACAAAGGAAAGGAGCATCACCGCTGTCCAGCTTGTTTTCCTTTCTGAACGAAATCTCTAGCACTGCTGCAATCTGGGTTCGTGAAACGCTGCGTTCGACAGACGTGAGTTTATTCTTAGGTGATTCGTAGGTTTCCCGGGTTGAATCAGGTGAACCCAATTGCTAAAATGTCGCCGTCGCCCACGGGAGGGCCTGTATAATCCTGTACAGTCTTGTTTCTCTCCCTGGTGCATGCTCAAGGTGTCGAAAACCTCCCGCTGTGGCTCGGGGGAAGTTCGACCGTGAAAATCCAGGACGCATGCGGACAATGTTGTGCGGTTTCTCATCCCCTCCCTTGAGAAGTCCGTTTAAATTGCATTCAACTCAAGAATTCCAGAAGCCGTTAGTCGAGTTTTGATAACGGTGGGCCCCTCCCCCCATCGAGAAGAGTGAACAGATTCCATTCAGTCGAAGGACCGTCCTACCAGGAGGATTTGGAATGCGTGTGCGTTCGAATGCCATTAAGCTGCTTTCTCTCAAAAGTTCCCCGCTTTTCTTGGCGATCTCCGTCTTTGCTATCGGCCTTACTTTACTTTCCATCTCCCATTCTGGCCCGGCAAAGGTTCACGCCGCCACATCGGGACTTGTCGCAGCGTATGCATTTAACGAGGGCTCGGGAACGATCGTCGTCGATTCTTCAGGCAATGGCAACAACGGAACCGTCTCAGGCGCTACTTGGACCACTGCCGGAATGTACGGCGCGGCTCTTTCTTTTAGCGGAAAATCTTCTCGCGTCGATGTAAAGGACTCGCCTTCGCTTCATCTATCCTCCGGAATGACTCTGGAAGCGTGGGTCTCTCCAACGAGTGTCCCCACCTATTGGCAGGATGTCATCTACAAGGAAAACGACATCTACTTCCTCGAGGCCGGTTCGAGCCTTTCAAAGAACCCGCCCGCTGTCGGTGCCACGTTTAGTTCGCACGGCGATCAATTCCTCGCAGGCACTGCCGCCCTGGCCGCCAATAAGTGGACTCATCTCGCGGCCACCTATGACGGGGCTACGCTTCGGCTCTATTTGAATGGTACGCAAGTCGCAAGCCGCTCGGTTTCCGATTCCCTCACCAGTTCCACAAAACCTTTGCAAATCGGAGGCGATGCCGCGTTCGGCCAGTACTTCAAGGGAATTATAGACGAAGTGCGCATCTACAACCGCGCGCTGGCTCCCGCAGAAATCCAGAACGACATGAGCACGCCGGTCACGCAAATCGCGGATACGCAACCTCCAACCGTTCCATCAAATCTTTCCGCAACCTCTACTGGGCCTTCGCAGATCAATCTAAGCTGGACGGCTTCCACGGACAACGTCGGCGTCACCAGTTATCTCCTCGAACGCTGCCTCGGCTCAGGCTGCACCTCCTTCTCTCAAATCTCCACTCCAACAGGGACCACTTACAGCGACACCGGCCTCACCACCTCTACTTCCTATAGCTATCGTGTCCGCTCCACCGATGCTGCCGGGAACCTCAGCGGCTATTCCAACGTCGCGAGCGTCGTGACTCTTGCTGCACCAGATACGACTCCGCCCTCTGCTCCTTTCAACCTCTCTGCCACCCCCGCCAGCACCACTCAAGTCAATCTTTCCTGGACGGCTTCCACGGACAACGTCGGCGTCATCGGCTACCTCCTCGAACGCTGCCTCGGCTCCGGGTGCACTTCCTTCTCTCAAATCGCCACTCCAACAGGAATCACTTACAGCGACACCGGTCTCACCGCCTCTACTTCCTATAGCTATCGTATTCGTGCCACCGACGCGGCAAGCAATCTAAGCGGCTACTCCAATATCGTAAACGTCGTGACTCTAGCAGTGCCAGACACGACCCCACCGTCTGCTCCTTCTAACCTCGCTGCCGCTCCCGCCAGCACCACTCAGGTCAATCTTTCTTGGACAGCTTCCACGGACAACGTCGGCGTCACCGGCTACCTCCTCGAACGCTGCCTCGGTTCCGGTTGCACTGCCTTCTCCCAAATGGCCACTCCATCAGGAGCCACGTACAGCGACACCGGCCTCACCGCCTCTACTTCCTATAGCTATCGTGTCCGCTCCGCCGATGCTGCCGGGAACCTCAGCGGCTATTCCAACGTCGCGAGCGTCGTGACTCTTGCTGCACCAGATACGACTCCGCCCTCTGCTCCTTCCAACCTCTCTGCCACCCCCGCCAGCACCACTCAGGTCAATCTTTCCTGGACGGCTTCCACGGACAACGTCGGCGTCACCGGCTATCTCCTCGAGCGCTGCCTCGGTTCCGGCTGCACTTCCTTCTCTCAAATCGCCACTCCAACTGGAACCACCTACAGCGACACCGGCCTCACCGCCTCTACTTCCTATAGCTATCGTGTCCGCGCCACCGACGCTGCCGGTAACCTCAGCGGCTATTCCAGCGTCGCAAACGCCGCTACTCCTGCGGTGACCAACACGATTCAGGCCAGCATTAGTTTCGTTCAATCGAATTACGCCACTCCGCAGTCCAGCCAAACTGCGGTCAACGTTCCTTATTCCGCGGCGCAAATTGCTGGAGACCTGAACGTGGCCGTCGTCGGTTGGAATGACTCAGCCACCGCCGTCACTTCGGTGAGCGACTCTTCAGGCAACGTGTACTCGCTTACTGCGGGTCCGACGCAAGTCTCCGGCGCCCTCACGCAATCCATCTACTATGCGAAGAACATCGTCGGCGCCGCCGCTGGCGCGAATGTGCTGACCGTGAAATTTAGCGGTTCGGCTGTTGCTCCTGACATTCGCATTCTGGAGTACGGCGGATTGGACACCGTAAGTCCCTTCGATGTCGCTGTATCGGCCACTGGGTACAGCAGTTCAAGCGCTACGTCATCGGCTGTCACAACGAATCCCAGCGACTTGATCCTCGGCGCCAACATAGTCGTTAGCATGACTAGCGGCCCTGGAAGTGGTTTCACTAAGCGCATTCTAACTAGCCCGGACGGTGACATCGTTGAGGACAAGGTTGTTTCGGCGGCTGGCAGTTATACTGCCAGTGCTCCCCTTAGTTCCTCCGCCGCGTGGATCATGCAGCTGGTAGCCTTCAAGGCCGCGGGCGCAGTAGCTCCGCCACCGCCCGCCCTCATGTCCATTGCTGTGACGCCCACGAGTCCTTCGATCGCGCAGGGCGCTTCTCAGCAATTCACTGCGACCGGGACTTACAGCGACAACAGCACACAGAACCTCACTTCAAGCGTGACATGGGCTTCATCGAATACTTCGGTAGCAACAATGGGAGCGAGTACGGGTCTAGCCACGGGCGTCGGAACAGGCACCTCCCAGATCAGTGCCAACATGGGTAGTATGAGCAGTTCGGCAGCAGCCCTGACGGTCAATTCGGCCTCTTCAGCCCCAACGATCACAACACAACCTACAAATCAAACCGTAAACGCGGGCCAGGCGGCCACCTTCTCCGTCGCCGCCACAGGATCCGCCCCGCTCAGCTACCAGTGGCAGGAGAGCGGCGCAAACATCGCCGGCGCAACGGCGTCCAGCTACACGACTCCGGCGACCACCTCAACCGACAACGGTTCCACGTTCCAGGTGGTAGTCAGCAACGCGGCGGGCAATACCCCGAGCGCCACAGCAACCCTGACGGTTACGTCCTCCAGCGGAGGATCTGCTCAACTTGTTCAGCACGTCAGCAGTTCCAACACTCGCGGCGGAGGGGTCAACAACGCTTTCTCCAGTCCGTATTGCTACCACTTCCAGCTTCCCAATTACACGACCGCTGGTAACACCGTCGTCGTTGGCTTTACCTTCAACGGCAATCCAACTCCCTCCGTCCACGACGATAAGGGCAATTCCTATTCCGTCCAGGTCAATTATTTCGATTCCGCCGACACGCAATCCATAGGCATTGCAACCGCCTTCAACATCGTTGCCGGCGCTCGCGTCGTCTCCGTTTGCTTTAGCTCCGATCCCGGCGGCTACACTCAGCCCATGGCCACCGAATTTGACAACGTCACCGGCGTCGACGGCTCCGGCACCGGTTCCCAGGGATCTGGTACCTCCGTCACCTCGGGAACTATGACCCCAACTGTTTCCGGCGACCTGGTTTATCAGGTGGCCTTCAGTCTTTCCGTCAATCAATCCAGCTTCACTGCCGGCTCCCAGAGCAACATCTCCTGGAGCCTCTTGAGTGCCGATATCCTCGACGGCTGGGCCGCTCAATTCGGTCAGTACAACTCCACCGCCCCCATCAATCCCACCCTCTCCATGGGTACCAGCCAAAAGTGGATCTCCGCTGCCGTCCTTTTGAAGACCGGCTCCTCCGGAGCCGTTCCTTCCGGCATGCGCATCGTCCATCTCGTGCACGAAAATATTCCCTACCACGCCAACGCCGGCGGTACCGATAATCCCTTTCCCAATCCCACTACCGTGCAGTTTCCGTCCTCCGGCAATCTGCTCGTCGCCATGATTGGCGGCGGTTATCTCGCTTGCACCGTCACCGGCGTGGCCGACAGCAACAACAACGCCTGGGCTCAGGCTGGCGCCACTCAAATTGAAAACGGAAACGACGTCACGCAAGCCTTCTACGCCGGAAGTGCCAACAGCTCAGGCAACCTCCGCCTCACCGTGAGTTGGAGCGCCACCGACGGTGACTTCACTTTCTTCTTGTACGACATCACCGGCGCCGCCGCTTCTCCGCTCGATACCACCGGCGGAGCCACTGGTTCGCAATCCGCCGACGGCAATGTCAGCATGCCTTTCACCATCACTCCCGCCCAACCAGGCGAAATCATCTTTGCCGAAATCATCTGGGACTACAACACTGGCGCTGGAATCGTAGGCTCAGGCTGGCTCTTCGACACCAACACCTTTGACGGAGAAAATATAAGCGGCCCCGAACCCATCGACCAAAACAACGGCTGGGGCCACTACCTCACTAACAGCACCTCTCCCGTCTCCATCACCTGGATACCCATGTACAACAATACCCCCACAGGCCCCTGGGCCTGCTCCGCCGTGGCCTTCAAACCCGCCCCTTAGCCCGGCAGGCCTCGCACCTGTCTACGCCGCGCTCGCCGGTCTCAGGACCGCAATAGCCTCTCCTTGGCGGCGAGCGCCCAGCCCGAAGAATCACTAGCGCTAGGAGTCCACCCCTAAGGTTCTAGATTCACACGGAACAACTCCCCGAGTTGGCTAGGAACTCATCAAATCAACCGCGGATTCACGCAAAGACGTCTGCTTTCCCATAGTCCACTCACCAAAGCTCGGCCTTGACCCTTTCATTCTGTCTCCCTCACCTAGGTCAGGAGGTTGCCACCTAGCCGCCACTGGCCTCTTTTTGTACCTCCGTACAGTTAGGTCGATGCTCTCGCCTCTGTATTCTTGGGCTGCAGCAAATGTCCGTCCGCCTTTGGGGGTCCTGGGAAGGCGGACTCTTAACTACATTGCTGTCTACCATTTAGAAGAGGCGAGCCTGATCTATGAACTTGTCCAGAAGACTTCTGCGGTTCCAGCGAAATCTAGTCAGCGCCACAGTGTTTGCAGCATTCGTCTTCTGGGTTTCCGGCTGCGCGGGACTTATCAGTTCGCAGCCCCAATCTCAATCCCCCGGTTCTCCAGCTATTTCAGGCGTTACTCCCGCCCAAGTCTCCGCCACCGCCGCGACGATTTCTTGGATTACGGATCAGGCATCGGACTCGCAAGTGGACTACGGGGCTTCCGCCAGTTACGGAGCAACTTCCTCTCTCAACTCTTCGATGGTTGCGACCCACTCCGTCACTATTTCTAACTTGACTGCGGCGACTCTCTATCACTACCGCGTCAAATCCAGGAATTCCTCCGGCCTCCTGGCAACAAGTCGCGACTACACCTTTACCACGGCAAGCGGACCAGATACGACCCCTCCCACGGTTTCCCTGACTTCGCCGGCCTCCGGTGCGATTCTTTCGGGGACCATCACCGTAGCTGCCACCGCGTCCGACAATGTTGGCGTCGTTGGCGTGCAGTTTCAGGTGGACAGCGCGAATACCGGCGCTGAAGTCACGGTCGTACCTTATGTTCTCCCCCTTGACACGACCAAACTTTTGAACGGCCTTCATTCTTTTACGGCCGTAGCTCGCGACGCCGCAGGAAACCACACGACTTCCTCTGCGGTATCGGTTACCGTCTCCAATGCCACCCTCCCGGTCATCTCCGCTCAGCCAGCGAATCAGTCCGTCACCGCAGGCCAAACTGCCACTTTTAGCGTAACCGCCACAGGCACAGCACCGCTCAGCTATCAGTGGAAAAAGAACGGCGCCAACATCTCCGGTGCAACAGCGTCGAGCTACACCACTCCCGCAACCGCCGCAGGCGACAACGGTTCCACCTTCCAGGTCGTGGTCAGCAACACCGCGGGTAGCGCACCAAGCACAACAGTCACACTCACGGTCAACGCCGCCGCCGTTGCGCCAATGATCACAACGCAGCCCACAAATCAATCCGTGACGGCAGGCCAGACCGCTACCTTCAGCGTGGCCGCCACAGGCACAGCACCGCTTACCTATCAGTGGAAAAAGAACGGCGCCAACATTTCCGGTGCAACAGCTTCGAGTTACACCACTCCCGCCACCACCTCAGGTGACAACGGCTCCACTTTCCAGGTCGTGGTCAGCAACACCGCGGGTAGCGCACCAAGCACAACAGTCACACTCACGGTCAACGCCGCCGCCGTTGCGCCAATGATCACAACGCAGCCCACAAATCTGACTGTGACCGCGGGCCAAACCGCTACGTTCAGCGTGGCCGCCACAGGCACAGCACCGCTTACCTATCAGTGGAAAAAGAACGGCGCCAACATTTCCGGTGCAACAGCTTCGAGTTACACCACTCCCGCCACCACCTCAGGTGACAACGGCTCCACTTTCCAGGTCGTGGTCAGCAACACCGCGGGTAGCGCACCAAGCACAACAGTCACACTTACGGTCAACGCCGCCGCCGTGGCGCCAACGATCACAACGCAGCCCACAAATCTGACTGTGACCGCGGGCCAAACCGCTACGTTCAGCGTGGCCGCCACAGGCACAGCACCGCTTACCTATCAGTGGAAAAAGAACGGCGCCAACATTTCCGGTGCAACAGCTTCGAGTTACACCACTCCCGCCACCACCTCAGGTGACAACGGCTCCACTTTCCAGGTCGTGGTCAGCAACACCGCGGGTAGCGCACCAAGCACAACAGTCACACTTACGGTCAACGCCGCCGCCGTGGCGCCAACGATCACAACGCAGCCCACAAATCTGACTGTGACCGCGGGCCAAACCGCTACGTTCAGCGTGGCCGCCACAGGCACAGCACCGCTTACCTATCAGTGGAAAAAGAACGGCGCCAACATTTCCGGTGCAACAGCTTCGAGTTACACCACTCCCGCCACCACCTCAGGTGACAACGGCTCCACTTTCCAGGTCGTGGTCAGCAACACCGCGGGTAGCGCACCAAGCACAACAGTCACACTTACGGTCAACGCCGCCGCCGTGGCGCCAACGATCACAACGCAGCCAACGAATCAGTCCGTGACCGCAGGCCAAACCGCTACCTTCGGCGTGGCCGCCACAGGCACAGCACCACTCAGCTATCAGTGGCAGGAGAATGGCGTAAACATCGCCGGGGCTACCGCGTCGACCTACACCACTCCAGCAACCACATCCGCGGACAACGGTTCCACCTTCCAGGTGGTTGTCAGCAACGCTGCGGGCAATACCCCCAGCGCCACGGCTACTCTGACGGTTGCGACCTCCTCCGGCGGCGCATCTGCTCAGCTTGTTCAGCACGTCAGCAGTTCCAACACCCGCGGCGGAGGCGTCAACAACGCCTTTGCCAGCCCGTATTGCTACCACTTCCAGCTTCCCAACTACACGACCGCTGGGAATACTCTCGTCGTCGGCTTTACCTTCAACGGCAATCCCACCCCCTCCGTCCACGATGACAAAGGCAATTCTTATTCCGTCCAGGTCCATTATTTCGACAGCACCGACACGCAATCCATTGGTATTGCCACCGCTTTCAACATCGTTGCCGGGGCTCGCGTCGTCTCCGTCTGCTTTAGTTCTGATCCCGGCGGCTATACTCAGCCCATGGCCACCGAATTTGACAATGTCATCGGCATCGACGGCCCCGGCACCGGCTCCCAGGGATCCGGCACTTCCGTCACTGCCGGCAGTTTGACTCCCTCCGCCAGCGGCGATCTCGTTTATCAGGTAGCCTTCAGTCTCTCCGTCAATCAATCCAGCTTCACTGCCGGCTCCCAGAGCAACATCTCCTGGAGCCTCTTGAGTGCCGATATCCTCGACGGCTGGGCCGCTCAATTCGGTCAGTACAACTCCACCGCCCCCATCAATCCCACCCTCTCCATGGGTACCAGCCAAAAGTGGATCTCCGCTGCCGTCCTTTTGAAGACCGGCTCCTCCGGAGCCGTTCCTTCCGGCATGCGCATCGTCCATCTCGTGCACGAAAATATTCCCTACCACGCCAACGCCGGCGGTACCGATAATCCCTTTCCCAATCCCACTACCGTGCAGTTTCCGTCCTCCGGCAATCTGCTCGTCGCCATGATTGGCGGCGGTTATCTCGCTTGCACCGTCACCGGCGTGGCCGACAGCAACAACAACGCCTGGGCTCAGGCTGGCGCCACTCAAATTGAAAACGGAAACGACGTCACGCAAGCCTTCTACGCCGGAAGTGCCAACAGCTCAGGCAACCTCCGCCTCACCGTGAGTTGGAGCGCCACCGACGGTGACTTCACTTTCTTCTTGTACGACATCACCGGCGCCGCCGCTTCTCCGCTCGATACCACCGGCGGAGCCACTGGTTCGCAATCCGCCGACGGCAATGTCAGCATGCCTTTCACCATCACTCCCGCCCAACCAGGCGAAATCATCTTTGCCGAAATCATCTGGGACTACAACACTGGCGCTGGAATCGTAGGCTCAGGCTGGCTCTTCGACACCAACACCTTTGACGGAGAAAATATAAGCGGCCCCGAACCCATCGACCAAAACAACGGCTGGGGCCACTACCTCACTAACAGCACCTCTCCCGTCTCCATCACCTGGATACCCATGTACAACAATACCCCCACAGGCCCCTGGGCCTGCTCCGCCGTGGCCTTCAAACCCGCCCCTTAAGCCCAGCGCATGTGGGTCCTGCCGGACAACATGCCCGACACTTACACTTGCGTATTCCGCGTGTACGCATGAAATGGGTTCTTCGAGAGTTAAAACGGTAGGGCAAAGACGGGATGTCTTGCTACTTCACGTTGTCAATGTTCCAGCACTTCTGACAAACCAAATGGAATGAGCAGCCCGCCCACAGCTTCCGGCGACGCGGCTCCGCGGCACGCCTTCTCGCTACGCTCTCGCCGCCTCCCCCCGAATGATATCGTATCGCTCAATCACCGCAGCGACGCCCATGCGTGCTGTCCCATCTTCCATGCGCCGTTCCACTCGGACAACCTTTCCCAGAGCGCGCACAAATACTTCCGTCCCGTGCGTAATCTCGGCGGGCAGTGTCAGTGTAATGTCCAGCTCCGAGCCAGCCTCGAGGTCCTGCTCGATCACAAAATAGAGCCCGCGCGTCGAAATGTCGCGCGTCTTTCCTTCCTGGGAATCGTCTTGGCGTTCGGCGGGAATTCGAATGATGATGGGCAACGACAAATCATAACGACGAGCCGTTCGGCGTTCCGTCATTCCCCCGACCTCCAGTATTTGCGGCGGTGACGTGCTTTGAACCGCGCTGCCGGCATGTGAAGTTACTAGAAACCAACAAACTTTGCCAGTTCCATCCCCCAGTGGTCAGATGGAAGCGGCAAGTTTCCGTACTTCTAATCGTTCCGCGTTCCCACGGCCGAAGGTGTCTCCACCACGCCTGGCCCTGCAGGCGAACGTCGCGTCCGCGGCGTATCCAGATTAAATTGCCTCATCTTGTAGAGCAGCGCCTTGTAGCTTATGCCGAGCATTTTCGCGGCATCCTTTCGGCACCAACGCGTCTTCTCCAGCGCATCCGCGATTGCTTCCATCTCGGCTTCATCTTTCAATCCGCGCACCAGCGCCTTCAGCCCTTGTTCGCGAGGCGGGGCGGACTCTTCGCGCGGAGAAGTACGCTGCCGCGCCGAGGACATCTCCACCAGCTCCCGCAGGCTGCCTTCATCGTCCTCGAGAATCACGTACCTCTTCACGAAATTCTCCAGTTCGCGCAAATTGCCCGGCCACGGATAGTTCACCGCTGCATCCAGCAAATGTTTTGAAGGACCTGACGGCGTCTTCCCGAATTTCTCGCTGTACTGCTCGAGAAAATGGCGGAATAACAATGGTATCTCGACCAGTCGCTCTCGCAGCGGCGGCACGAGAATCGAAAGCACATTTAACCTGTAATACAGATCTTCACGGAAGCGGCCCGTCTTCATCGCTTCTTGCACATCAACGTTCGTGGCCGCCAGCACCCGCACATCTGTATCGATCAAGTGTCGGCCGCCGAGCCTCGAATACTGATGATCTTGCAGCACGTGAAGCAGCTTCGCCTGCAAGGGTGTAGTCATCTCCGCGATTTCATCGAGGAAGATCGTCCCCTTGTTCGCCATTTCAAATTTGCCGGGCTTGCTCCGAATTGCGCCCGTAAAGGCGCCCTGCTCAAACCCGAACAGTTCGGACTCCAACAGCTCCCCGGGCAGCGCCGCGCAATTCACCTTTATGAACGGCTGGTTGCGTCGCTTCGAACGCAGGTGAATCATTCGCGCTACGACTTCCTTGCCAACGCCGCTCTCTCCACAAATAAAAACCGGCACGTCCACTGGAGCAATCTGCAATATCTGCTGGCGGATACGCACCATCTGCGGGCTGGCGGCAAGGAAGCTCAGATCCTCCGTGACCTGGTCGCAGTAATCGCGCAGTGCCTGGTTTTCCGTCGTGAGCTGTTTCTTCTGCCGCGACTTCAACATCGCCGCGTCCAATTCGGTCTTCTCGAACGGCTTCGTAAGGTAGTCGTGCGCTCCGATTCGAATCGCTTCCACAACCGTGCCCACTTCGTTCGAGCAGGACAGCATGATGACGTTCAGGCTGCGGTCCGCCTGCATCAGTTCTTTCAACGTCTCAATTCCGTTTAGTTCCGGCATGAGAACGTCTAAAATAATGAAGTCAGGCCGCTCTCCCCCGTTCACCTTCGCGATGGCTTCTCGCCCCGAGCTGACTGTCTCGACGTCGTATCCGTCCACTTCCAGCAACGTCTGCAAGTATTTGCGGATGCTCGGCTCGTCATCCACGACCAGAATTTTTTCTTTATCGGCCATCGAATTCTCCCTTTACCTGCCCCAAATTCTCATGAACTACCCCTGATCCATAGGCAGCAAAAATGTGAATTTGCTCCCTGACTTCGGTTCGCTCTCCACCCAGATCTTCCCGCGATGCGCCTGGATTAGCCGCTTTGCGATCGCGAGTCCCAAACCCATTCCAGATGTGTTGCGATCCACGCGCACAAAGTCTTCAAATATCTCCTGATGATGCTCCGCCGCAATGCCTGGTCCCGAGTCTGCCACGGAGACTTCCACGCTGTTCGGCCGCGGCAGTCGGAATCGCCGCCGCTCTTCCACTGGCGCGACCGCTGCAACACGCCGTTCCCAAAAATGAGGGCCGGCTTTCAGCGTCACACTCCCGCCCGCCGGCGTATGCTTCAGCGAATTGTCCAAAAGGTTGGCGGCCGCTTGCTGCACTTTTTGATAATCGAACCGGAACGTCGGAATCGATGGATCGAAGCTCGCCTCCAACTTGACTCCTTTGCGTTGAAAAGCCTCGGACCACCTCTTCGCCAGTTCATCCAAACAATCGCGAAGATCATTCTCGCGCAGTTGCAGCACCAGCTTTCCGCTTTCTAGAGCGGAATAATTCAGGAACATGGAAACTAGCCGCACTAGCCGCTCGCAACTGTCTTTCGACTCCTCCAGAATGTCGCGCTGTTTGTCCGTCAGCCTTCCCAGCGAGCCCGTCAGCATCAGGTCGTAGTAGCCCTTAATCACCGCGAGCGGCGTCTTCAATTCATGCGCTGCTGAGGCCAGAAACACCGTCTTTTGCCGGTTCACTTCCTGCAATTTCAAGTACGCCGCCAGCAAATTCCGGTAGGTAATCTCGCGTTCCTGCAGCAGTTCCTGTACTGTAAGCTGCGTCGCCACATCAGGCACGGCCTCTATGGACGGCTCCGTATCCAGTTGAACGATCAGACATCCCGGTTCGGCGATCCATTGAATGCGCGCGCGAATCTTCCTCTCTCCGCGCACCACTTCCATTTCCGCTTCAAACTCTCCCGCGTCAATTCTCTGTCCGACTTGATTCGGCTCGACCTTCAGGAGGTCACTGAACAGATTCAACCGGCTATCATCGCTTGTGCCCTCTGTCCCAAGATATTCCCGAGCGCTCCCATTTGAGATCAGGACCCGCCCGCTTCTCTCCGCCACCCAAATCGGTGTTTTCGCCGCTTCCAGCAGCGCTTTCACAAATCCGAAGGGCATGGCTAGGACTTTCAGAGGGTCGGAAACTGTAGGTGTGGCAATAATCCCAGGCATTTGCGGATGACAGCTCTCCACTACTTTAGAATGCTGTGGGAAAAAATTTTCCCTAGCTGATTTTCCATGCTCGCAGAGGAGTTTCGGGCTGTCAATGGCAAATGCGTTCCATTTGCACATTTCAGGAAACCAAGTCGCGTGCGGGTGAACAAGAATGGTCGGGCAGGAAATTATATGTTCAGGCTTTTGGTCAACTGATTACAAATAAATGACTTATTCTCATATCCTCCCATTCATAAGTGGCACTCAATATGCTCATTCCCGTACTAGTTCCTTGGTACTAAGCGAAATATTATGCCCACCGGTCTTCTGAAGGATGGTAAGCGCGTGGATCCCTCTAACTTAAGACGGTCCCCCCGCATTCGTTTGCAGATGCCGGTTTTCCTCCGCGCGGCCGACACCTCCGGAGCCGAATTCATCGAACTTACAAAGACTCTCAACATCAGCGCCACCGGCGCTTGTGTCGCCTCTACCCACATTCTGCGCCCTGATCAGCTCGTCCATCTCACCATCCCCGCCCCTTCCTCTGCCTCTTCAGGCGTCGTCCCCAGCGAAACCCCGCCCATCACTGCGAGAGTCCTTCGCCAGGATTCCGCAGGCGAAATGCGACTCTTTGGACTGGAATTCCTCAAGCCACTTGAGTAAAGTATTGCCGCTTTGACGGACGGCTTCCCTCGACTCGGGTAAGAATGTTACATCGCCTCGAATCGGTACGGCTACCGTTCCCAAAGAATCGGCCCTATATCCAATTGATTTAACAACATAACCAGGAATCCAGATTTGCCCGATTGGCCCCGGAGCAGCGCGAGATCTTCTCTTAATTGGTCTTTTGCTTGCTCCTCATAGAAAGAGAAAGCCACATGTGCTTTCCCCAAACCCCGCGGGGATAGGCTAAAGTCAGGTGTATACCGGATATGCCCAGCCCCGGCGCCCCTGCGCCCCCGCGTTTGCCGATTGAGGATTCATACCTCGAGCTGCTTGCGGATACGCTCGAAAGCTTGGATACAGCTGCGCGTAGCCAGTTCCTCCAGCGCTACTTCCGCACCATCACCCACCTCGATCTTCGTGAAGCGCAGTGCGTGCAACTCTGGGATGAAATGCTCACGCGTCGCCGTGAACTCAGCGAACATATGGAGCGGCAAATCTCCTTGAAAACAGCACTCATGGATGTGCTCACTTCCGCCGGACTTTTCCGCGTCCCCATTCTCATCGAGTACGACGAACTAAAAAAGTTGCAGTTGAACGCCGTCACCGATCCCCTTACCGGTCTCTACAACCGCCGCCTCTTTGGCGAAGCCTTCGAAAAGGAACTGAATCGCGCCCGCCGTTATGGCCAGCCCCTCGGCCTCGTCATGCTCGATTTGCATCGCTTCAAGGAGGTAAACGACAAGCACGGCCATCCGCGTGGCGATGAAGTCCTGCGCGCCGCGGCCGCCACGCTGAAAAAAGCTCTGCGCACTTCGGACTCTGCCTTCCGGATCGGTGGCGACGAATTCGCCCTCCTGCTTCCGCAAACCGATGCAGCACAAGCTCTAGCTCTCAGCCGCCGCGTTGGCACCGTTTTTGAAGAATCCATCAGCGACTTCCAAATGGGTGTCAGCGTCAGCATGGACCACGGTGTCGCCACCTTTCCCCAAGACGGCGATCAAGCCGAACAATTAATCCGCGTTGCCGATGAGCGCCTCTACCGCTTGAAGCACGCGAACCACGGCAAGACTCCCATTGGCGGCCCTCGCACCGAGGTTTCTTCCATTCCTGCCTCTGAACCCACGTCTCCCGCTTCTTCCGAACGCCAGGTTCCCGCGCCGAAGCCCATTCCGTTCGAATCCAAACGCGCGCCAGAAAAAGTCGAAACTTCGATCTCCGCCTCAGGCTCGACTACCGCATCAGAGATTTCCGGCAGTCACGCCCTAGCCGTCCCGCCCCCTGCCCGCGTCTACTCCACTCCCCGCAAAGCTGAACGCGTCTCCATGTCCGGCACAAACGCTTACGCCGTTATCGGCGACCAAGGTAATCGACGCGCGCGTGTCTTGGATCTCGGTTTTGGTGGAGTTGCTCTCGAACTCGAATCGCAGGAAGAAATCCCGGAAAGCATTCTTGCCGTCTTGCACGTACCTATTCTTCCGCCCGTGCGCGTCAACCTGAAGCCCGTCTGGTTCCAGCGTACGCCGCAAGGTGCCTATCGTATCGGTTGCGCCTTTGTCTCCTGAACCGCTGCCGTCTAAACCTGAAGCTAAAACTCGAGCGTCTTTTCCCAATATTAACCACTCGTCTGCGCAAGGTGCATACGCAAATGCCGTGATGTGAAAAGCACCGCCTGCTGTACGTGAGCGAGCCCCAGTCCCCACCTCAGCACTGCTTGTTCCTCCGAATCTCCCTTTGCTGCGAGCCTGATCCACATCGCAAACTGTTTCTGAACTGGTTTTTCTCCGCTTCCCGAGCTGCCTATCGAAATACTTCCCGATGTCAAGCAGAGCGTCGCTTCGAGAGTCTCCGCGGATCCTGCCTCCTTCAAAAGCTCGATCAATTTCTCCATCAAAAGAAAATGCAGGCTCCGATTGCCGCTATGCTCGGCCTGCCGAAACTCAAGAACGATGTCCCCAGAACAAACTCGCCCGCTAGACGATTCCTCTGCCGACGGCCCCGCCAGTGGCTGTGCAACGCAGAACAAAGAGTCATCGCTTTCGATCGCCGCAAGAAAATTCTTAACCGCAAGACTTGCCGCCGCTTCCGAAGAAGCTATTCGAGCTCCACCCGCTTGTTTCGGAATCTCTCCAACCGCCTCCACGCGCATGCATGCGAAGCTACGCGAAGGCACTCCACCCTGCAAGCGCAAACACTTGCGAACGGCGGCAAATCGCCATCGCTGACTCTTACTCCGCCAATTCCCGCAGCACCCCGATCCTGTTAGAATTCCGGCTGCTAAATAGCCTCGCGCAGAGGTCCCCATGAATGAACCCACGCCAAGCCGTCCGCACTGGCCCGACTACCCAGCGATGCCGAAGGATCCAATGCAAGGCCTGAAACCCTGGAGCTGGGCTCTCGAGCGCCTGGAAAAATCACACAACTATTGGATCGCCACCACTCGTCCCGGCGGCCGCTCTCATCTCATGCTGGTCTGGGGAGTCTGGTGGGAAGACGCATTCTGGTTCAGCACCGGCCCGAACACGCGCAAAGCAAAAAACATTGCCACTCACACCTACTGCTCGATCGGCACCGAGCAAGCCGATGAAGCCGTCATCCTCGAAGGCATCCCTCACGAAATCAAGGACCGCGCCGTATGGAAGCGTCTTGCTACCATCTACAACAAAAAATACGGAGGGGACGTCGAACCCATGCTCACATCCTCCGGCGGCAACGTCTATCGCGTCGAACCTGAAACCGCCTTCGGCCAGGACGAACACGCCCCCAACTTCGCCGAATCCGTCACCCGCTGGCGCTTCTCAAGAACTTAGGCGGGTGGAAATAAAACCTTCATCTTAAAAAAAAGCAACGCGCATGCTTCCGGCGTAGTGTGCGCATGTTCTCGCACCACTCACTGCTTCGGCGTCTGGTTCCACATCTCCTGCTTCACCTTCCAGTCCCCATTTGCCTCTCGATGCAGCACCAGTGCCATCTTTCCGCGCGAATCGATCACCGGCTTCCCGTCCGGCGGCTGTACCACTTGATGCTCATTTCCCCATTCCGTAGCCCAATCCCCCGAGATCTGAATATCGTGAAAATCGATCTCCTCTTTCACGACTTTGTATCCCGGCATCTGCGAGAGAATATTCTCCACCCATGCCACAATCGCTTTCTTCCCAATCAGCGGCGCTTCCCCCGGCATCAAACTGACGCCATCCTCCGCCCACGTCGCAAATATCCCAGCCGAATCCATCCTCAAATGCATGTCAACGTACCGCTTGTTGAACGCGTCGATCTCATCTCTTGCGCTTCCCGCCCCAGTTCCAAATGCGACAGCTGTCATCACACCAACCGCAACAACCAGACCCATTCCACGTATCCAGCTCATTCTCCACACCCCATCACGAATCGATCTCCGACTGAAAACATAGCCCACTGCCGATCCAAATTCCACGTACGTAAAGAGCTCTTCAAATCAACGTCCAAAACCCACATCTGTGCCAAATTTTGAAATCTCGCCAATATCCCCTATAATTGGGGTTTGCCTCGCGACCTAGCGACGCGGCTGTAGCTCACCGCCTTAGTGGTGAGGCCCCGAATCCCGGGGAAGCCGTGCAGACCGGACGCGAACGAATGGAGCCTCATGAAACCCGGTATTCACCCCGACTATCACGCCGTAACAGTCCACTGCGCGTGCGGCAATAATTTCCAGACTCGCTCGACTATCAAGGGCGACAGGCTAAACGTCGAAATCTGCTCCAATTGCCACCCTTTCTTCACCGGGAAACAAAAGCTGATTGACACCGCCGGCCGCGTCGAACGCTTCACTAAAAAATACGCCGACGCCGCCGCCAAAGTCGAAGCCTCAAAAACCGCCGCCGCAAAAAAGTAACTCGCGGCATTCTCCAAATAGTTAGGGGGTCAGTCGTTCGAGACTGTCCCCCTTTTCTTTTTTCTCAGTACCCTCTGCGATTTCTGAGCCCTCCGTGTTAAATCCTTCCGTCCCGTGTAAAATGAACCACCAACGTGGCCACGCAATCCCGCATGTTCGAATCGAGCCGTCCCGGTGAGCTAGTCGAAACCGCCCCACCTCGAGTCACCCTCCGCAACGCCTTCGCGCATCCCTACGATTCCGCCATCGCCGCCGCTCGCACCTGCTATGCCTCGCGCCTAATCGTCCCCGAAGAAATCACCGACAAGCAGCGTCTCAACATCGGCGCGGCCACGTTCTACAGCGGCCATCACACCGTCTATCAACACGCCCATTTCGAATTCGGCCTCGAAAATGTCAGCCGCCAATTCGTCTGGTCTTTCCTCCACGCCCATCCCTTCTACAATTCCGAGCAGCAAAGCCAGCGCTACGTCCGCCTCGATCGCGCGCAAGCCTACATCCCCAACTCTTCCCTCTTTTTCAACGACGCCCACCGCGCCATCTACGAACAAGCCGTCGCTCGCGCCTGGAACACCTATCGTGAACTCTCTCAGCTCCTTGTCAACGACTCCCGCGCCATCCTCAGCGACATCTGGCACATCGGCACCATGTCCCATCCCAAGCGCCTCCAAAAAATCGAGCGAGCCGCCGAAAAGCGAGCCATTGAAATCGCGCGCTACGTTCTCCCCGTCGCTGCCTTCACCACAATGGTCCACACCATCTCCGGCATCGTCCTCCACCGCCTCCGGCGCATGAGCGCCGCCAGCGACACCCCCAGTGAATCTCGCGAAATCATCGGTGCCATGGTTGATGAAGTAAAGAAGATCGACGCGCAATTTTTCGAACGCTTCGGGACCGAACCTCTCGAAGAACGGCCCGAGTGGAATCCAGCCACACTCAATGGCAACTCCACTCAATCACCAGCCGATCCGCGCCACGGCGAATCCTTCGCCAAAGAATTCGACGCCAAGCTCTCCGGAAGAACATCCAAGCTAGTCGATTACTCTCCGAACGCCCCCAGCGTAATGGCCGAAGCTTACCGCGCCGTCGTCGGCCTAACCGAATCCCAATGCCCCGACTCCGAAGCCATCGACCGCCTGCTCAATCCCGCTCGCAATCCCTACCGCCTCGAAATCCTCGACGTCGGAGTCCACGCCCCCATGATGCGCGCTCTCCAACACGCCAATTACACCTTCGCCAAGAAAATCAGCCATACCGCCGACAGCCAGGACCAGCGCCACCGCATGGTCCCCGGCTCCCGCCCGCTCCTGACTCTCGCCGACACCCGCGACCCCGACTACATCACTCCCGCTCTCCTAACCCAAAATCCCCACGCCAAAGAACTCTTCGACCGCGCCATGCAAGACGCCTGGTCCGCAAAAAATAAACTCCTCGATGAAGGCGTCTCCCCCGAAATCGCTCTCTACCTTCTCCCCAACGCCAAATCCATCCGCCTGGTCGAATCCGGCTCCCTCCTCCATCTCCTCCACAAATGGACCATGCGCACCTGCTTCAACGCCCAGGAAGAAATCTACGCCGCCTCCATGGACGAAGTCGCCCAACTCCGCCAAGTCCATCCCCAACTCGCCAAACACATCGGCCCCCCCTGCCACCTCCGTGCCAACATCACCACGCCGATCTGCACCGAAGGCTCCCACTTCTGCGGCGTAAAAGTCTGGCTCGACTTCCCCAACACCCCCCGCCGCATCTAGTTTTCCCTGTTCTCATTCTGGGCGCAGCCCGCGCCGCACTTTTAGCCATACACCGAAAAATGGCTTTTTCCTGTCTGTTTCTGTTTTACGGTCGCCCTGCCTTCGCCGACTCCACCGATAGCAAAAACTTCACCCTCTCGCCCTCCGGCTCCAATTGCCTGGCAAAATCCAAGGCCGTCTTCCCTTCATGATTTTTCGCACGCACGTCCGCCCCTGCCCCAATCATCAGCTTCGCCGCCTCAACCGAAAAGTTCCTCATCAGCGGTGTCTCCCCGTCGTTGTTCCGTACATTCACGTCCGCGCCATCCTCGATCAAGGCCTTTGCAACATCCTCGTTGTACGCGCCGTGCAGCGCCGTATTCCCCTCTTCGTCCTGCGCGTCCAAATCCGCACCTGCTTTCGCCAACAGGTGAATCACCTGCCCTCGATTCGCTTGCCGCTTCTTATCGTAGAAATCACTCGCGTCACACAAGTACCACAGCGCCGTGCGTCCTTTCTCGTCACTCGCATTCACATCTGGATGCGCCGCCAAGATCAGCTCCACAACCTCCGGAACGCCCGACGCCGCTGCCTGCATCAGCACTGTCCACGATCCGCGCTCTCCGCTGCTTCCTCCCTTTGCATCTCCTCCGTACCCGATCAATTCTCGAACCATTTCCAGATCACCCATTCTGGCGGCAGCCCCTAGTGCACTCGTTTTTGTCTGCACGTCGTTCTTCCCCACACCAGCTTTGATCAGCATCTGTAGCGTTTTGTGATCTCCCGCGAGCGCAGCTGCCGCCAGCGCCGAGTTCCCCGATTCATCTTCTACCGAGCCTCCCACTCCCGCTTTCAATAGGTCTTGCACAAATTCCGCGCTGCCTTTCAGTGCCCCACGCGCCATCGTCTTCGCCGCTTCTTCCGATTTAAAGTCCCAGCCTTCCTTCTTTAGCGCCGCGACTGTTTCTCCATTCCCATTGATCCATTTTGTCGTGCCCGCCACCCGATCGATCGTTTGTTCTAGCTCGGTCACTGCTTCCGGCATTCCCAGTTCCTCTCCCACATAGTCCGTAATGCTTTTCTTCACCCGATCATCCAGAAAGGAAGTTGTGTACGTGGGACAGTCCGTCACCATGTACCGGTATTCATCCTTCAATGAGAAATAATCTGCCTTGCGGAACGCATCCACGAGTTCCTCAACCTGCTCCGGTGAAAGATGGTCGCGATGTTCTCCTGTTACCACCACAAAACCCTTGCCCTCATAAATCACCGTGCCGTCCCCCCGAATCTCGATGTTGTACGCCGGGCAGGTTCCATAGCAACCAGAGCGAGAGAGCGTCATCACCACCCCCGCTGTACTTTGAGTTCCGGGAAAATCTTGGTGAGTTTTCGGCAAATCCTCCGGCGGAAGAATTCTCACGTAGTCCGTAATCTTTGCCACAACGTTTTTTCCTTCTTTTTCGAACGGAGTGTACTTCCACTCTTTCGCCTCTGCCACGGCCTGCGAATATACGTCGTTTGGTCCTTCTTGCGGCATTGCAGAGACAACATTTCCGTCCACATCCACAATCAGCGTCAGCTTCACAGATTGGAAAATGTTCTGAGTGCGCGGCACTCGCAAGGCTCTGCGAGGCCCGTTCCGATGGCTAGGTACATCCTCGTCAGCTATGTCTACTGCGGCGCTGTCGAGCAAACTCGCTTTTGCTGATTGGTTCGGCTCTTGGGGTTTCCTTGCTACTGTCTTCACTCCCCAAATCGCGTACAGGGCAATCCCAGCAAGAAAAATCGCGCGAGGACTCATTGGAGTCTCACCTCCGTTGTTTGCTTAGACACCCGCTTTGCTGCACCGGTTGCCACCCTTGTCATCCGTCGTCTTCCCGGCGCAGCCGCCACTCCTCCGGATCGAAAACTTCCGCCCCACATGAAACACGCGTATTATTGCCTTCGTCTAATTAGCTGGAGGGCCTCCCGATGCATTCCCTGCTTACCTCTTCTTCTGCCCTTGCTCTGAGTCTGCTCCTTATCCCTTCCACGTTTGCGTTTGACACGCCCCTCTCCCCCGAAGCCGTCCGCAATGCCTACTTCCTTGGGCAGCACAACGACCAATCGACTCTCTCCTTCTTTTCCCAATACGTTAAGACTCTCCCCGCTCCCGATCAGGGCCCCCATATTTCCGAGGTCGAAATCTACACGCCTTACGCCCAAATCATCGAACATTCCCGCCGCCTCTCCGGCGCTTACAGCGCCCAGCAAGCGGAGCTCGACTATCGCCACGGTCACGACAAACTCTATGTCCGCGTTCGCATCAACTTCACCGATACCTACGGCGTTCTTGAACTTTATCGCTCCGCTAAAGGCGACAAGCAGCTATCTGGCCGCGACGAGCCTCTCCCCGATTTCTACCGCGACTTCCGCGTCGGCCTCTCGCAACGCACTGGCCCCGATCGCGAAGAACAATGGATTGAACCTCTTCGCATTATTCTCCAGCCTTCCTACATCCAAAACTCAAATCACTTCCCCTTCATCTCCGAAGACCTGGGCCCCTTTGCCTACGTCGCTGCAAGCAGCTCTTCGTATGGCTATCTCGGCCCCCACGGCTGGGTCTATCCCACCGGCTGGCAAGCCTGGCTCGTCTACGATGCCAAGGACGTCGCCTCCGACGAAGCCAACGTCCAAGTCATCACCACTGACGGTCAACACGTCTCCGCCCCTTTCGACCTCTCCCGCCTCCGCTGAACCCTTCCACGAACCACGAAACCCTAGTTAGCCACGGCTTCGGCAATACCTTCCGTTGCGCGTGAAACCCGCAACGCCTGCCACACATCTTAATCTCAGGAGGGCACCCCAAGTGCACCCTAGCCTCCGCCCCATTTCCTGTGTCCTTGCCGCCGCACTTCTGCTTCCCGTCCCGTCCTTGGCTATGGACACTCCGTTGTCCGAAGAAGCCGTCCGCGAAGCCTATTTCCTCGGCCAGCACCACGACCAATCCCTTACTCGTTTCTTGGACCGCTACACAAAAATGCTTCCGTCGCCCGAAACTGGTCCCGCTGTTTCCTCCGTCACTTTCTTCACTCCCTACGCCCTCGTCGCACAGCTTTCCAACCAGCGCAGCATGGGCTATAGCGCACAACAAGCCGAGCAAGATCACCGCAACCAGGAAGAACTCGTCCGCATCGTCATCCAAATCCAGTTCACCCAAACCTACGGCGCCCTTATTCCCCGCCCGACTGGCTCCAGATCCGGCTCTCCCATTGGCTACGCTCTCCGCCCCTCTGACTTTTGGAAAGATTTCCAAATCCAGGTTCTCGACAAGGAAAAACTCCTTGTACCATCCAGCTTCTTGGGATTCCCACTCTACAGTTGCGATAGCGACGGCGGCTGCTCTCTATCCGGTGCGACTCTCCAACTTGAATTCCCCGCTAAAGCCTTTAAGTCCGACTCCCCCACCATTCAAATCGCCCCACCAGAAGGCAACGTCGTCTCCGTCGATTTCGACCTCCAAGGCCTCCGCTGACTTTCGCTTCATCGCGCATCCCGCAATTCACGCCGCGTCCACTTCCGTTTGCACTTGCTACCTTGCTAACTGTTCTTGTGCTTGCGATTCTTAGCACGCTAAGACCCGGTCTTCTCAACAACTTCCGCGTTGATTCGAACGATAACTAAGAATTTACTTAACATCCGACGTATCTTTGTGCTAAATTCCCGTATGTTGGCTGCTAAATATCCGCTGTCGCACCTTCCTCTTCTCCCCGACCTCCGCGAACTTCGTGTTAAAAAAGGCTTCAACCCCGCCGAGTCGCGTCGCCCGCAACAACGCAACCCTACCATCCGTCTTCCTCACTCTTTTCACTCTTTCCGCAAAAAGTCGAAAACTTAAATCCCATCCGCTCAGCGAGTTCCACAGTTTTCAAAAAGGAGTATCTCTCTAACTCTCCCAGCATCAATAATTTGCGCACTCTTTTGCAAAACACCGGGGGTGGCGCCCCGTCAACCTACAAGTTCGCCCAACCCCTTCCCTCTTTTTCCACAGCGAGTAAACATTCGACGCACACGAACGCCCGCAACCCCAATCTCTTCACGGGCTTACTTCACACTTCCTTGGATGGCGGGGGTGGGGGTCCTTCAGACTCTGGAGCCCTTGTGACTTCCGGTTTCTCTTTGCGGATTTCGTCTTTCGAAGTAGGACAGGCATTCCTGCCTGTCTCCCTGCCCTTGCTCGGTCCTTATGACCGCCAATGCAACGTCACTGGACCGTTCATAGGATGAACCATCGCCGCGCCCGTCCGCCGCGATTCCAGCAAGTTCGCCTTCAGCCCGAAATACCACTTCGCAGGCCGGTCCGCATCATCAATCAGCATCAACCGCGGATTGTGCTTCAACCCTTCGGCCTGGAGGATCATCGTCTCCTGGTCCTGCCGCAAAAATTTCTGCGCAAAAATCCGGAAAATCCAGACGGGCAGCAGCAGGTTCCAGGCCGCCACAAAATCAATCCGGCAAAGATCGCGCCGCACAGGCGTAACCGTCGCCCGGCTCGAAAACCACAGCTTCCCGCTCCGAATCTCCTCCGTGCGGATATTCGGCAGGACAAAGTCAATGGTCGTAGTCACCGGCTCGCCGGTATATTTCTGCAGCATCCGGTACGGCGCGCTGTTCGAGCTAGGCGTATGCGGACTCATCCGAAATCCATTCGGAATCGGCTCGAACTTTTTTTCCTTCTCGTGAATGCTGTGCCGGCTCCGCCAGTACCACGATTGATGCACGAACGGCCCGTGCGCCGGATCCATCAATCCAATAATCCCCTGATCCACGTGCGAAGGCAGGTCGCAAGCCAAATGCGTGATCCTATATTTTTCGCTGAAGGTGGACAATATCGGGGCCACTGGCATGGTCTCCGCCAAACGCGTTCCCGGAGCGGTCATGTAAACCCAGACATAACCATCGCCTTCTTCGCAAGGATAGTGCCCGGCGAAAATGCGCTCCACCTTCAATTTGTCCTGGCTAGTCAACGACGGAATTTCAACGCAGCGTCCACTGCAAGCCTCAAATTTCCACCCGTGATAGCTGCACTCCAACGTCTTTCCGTCGAAACGTCCATAAGACAGTGGTATCCCCCGGTGGGGGCACGAATCGCGCATCGCAAACGCTTTGCCCTCAGACGTGCGGCCCAGAACCAGCGGCACTTCCAGCAGCATCGCCGTCGCCAGCCGGTTGCCTCTAACTTCCGTGCTCCGCAGCGCCGGATACCAAAAGTCCCAAAGAAAGCCTGCGTCGTTTTCCGGCGCAGGCTCGCGCTCTTGAAGCGTAGTTTGCAAAATCGGTCGAACCGCTTCGCTCATTCGTTCTTTCCGCCGCCGTTCCGCCGCAATCTTTCGAGGCAGCTCAATGCTGCGCCAGACTTTTCCAGGGTCCACCTTTTCACCCTGAGAGAAGCCGAAGGGCTAAGGCGGACAGCTGAGCGCCAACGGCATCGTAGTATATCGCTTCGCATCGCGGCAACGTCGGCGAGCATCCAATTGCGTAGACCGGAATTCTCGGATATTCTAGGACTAGAGCAAATCGATGTACGCCGCGTTCTATTAGCTAATCCCGCCTCTCTCGCCCTCGTCGCGAGCACATCGCTGCTTTCACCAGTCACGAATCACCAGTCACTTCTTTTCGAGGTTTTGCCATGGCCGTAATGACATTGTCAGACAAATTGGATCAGCTCGGCACTCGCTACGACGAGTTGACGCAGCAACTTTCGACAGCGGAAGTCGCATCGGACTCCGCGCGCTTCCAGAAAATCGCCAAGCAGCACGCCGAGCTCGAGGAAATCGTCGCGAAGCACCGTGAGTTCAAGCAGATCGAAAAGGATCTTGCCGGCGCGCACCAGATGGTCCTCGAAAACGAAGACGCGGAAATGAAGCAAATGGCGCTCGACGAAGAGAAACAACTCGCCGCGCGTAAAGAAATCGTCGAGCGCGAACTAAAGCTGCTTCTCTTGCCGAAAGATCCGAACGACGAGAAGAGCGTCATTGTGGAAATTCGCGCAGGAACGGGCGGCGACGAGGCCGCCCTCTTTGCTGGCGAACTTTTCCGCATGTATTCGCGCTATGCGGAAGCGCTCGGCTGGAAAGTTGAAGTCCTCGAAAGCTCGCCTTCCAACCTCGGGGGCGTCAAGGAAATCGTCGCGGCCATTCAAGGCCACAAAGTCTATTCCAAGCTGAAGTATGAAAGCGGCGTTCACCGCGTCCAGCGCGTGCCCGCCACGGAAACGCAAGGCCGCATTCACACTTCCGCGGCAACGGTCGCGGTCCTTCCCGAAGCCGACGAAATCGACATCAAGATCGAAGCAAAAGATTTGCGCATCGACACTTTTTGTTCCTCCGGCCCTGGCGGACAGTCGGTGAACACTACCTATTCTGCCGTGCGCATCACGCACACCCCCAGCGGCCTGGTCGTCTCGCAGCAGGACGAAAAATCGCAAATTAAGAATCGCGCGAAAGCCATGCGCGTTCTCCGTACCCGCCTCTACGAGATGGAACTCGAAAAACAACAAGCCGCCATCGGCGCGGAACGCCGCGGCCAAATCGGAACCGGCGATCGTTCCGAAAAAATCCGCACCTACAATTTTCCACAAAACCGCCTGACAGATCACCGCATCGGCCTAACGCTCCACCAACTGACGGACGTCATGGACGGCAAGCTCGGCCCGCTCGTTGACGCTCTGGTTTCGCACTACGAAGCAGAGCGCCTCGAGCAAGAACTAGCCGGCGCGTAAGAGCGCATTGCTTGGCGGATTCTTCAGCGATGAACAGCTCTTTCCTATTCCGGAAGTTTCTTCCCCTCCGGCCTTCCTGCGTCTCTGCGCCCTCTGCATTGATCCTCTTGCTGTCTATCTACCCGGTGCAGCGGTGATCGCGGGCCCGGAACACATCGACGCTCGCACAGCACTCAAACGAGGCATAGCCGAGCTTCGCGACGCGAATGTCCCCTCGTACACGCTCGCAGCGGAGTTGCTGCTACTCCACGTCCTCGGCCGCGACCGCGCTTGGCTTTACGCGCATCCCGAAGAAGTGATCCCCGGCCTCGACGCGCATCGATTCCTTTCGTTGATTCTGCGGCGCGCGAGCGGCGAACCAACGCAGTTCATCACCGGGAAACAGGAATTCTGGGGCCTGGAATTTGAAGTCACTCGCGACGTGTTGATCCCGCGCCCCGAAACCGAGCACGTCGTCGAAGTCGCTCTCGATCGCCTGGCCGTGCGAGAAATTCGCGCTGGGCGCAAGCAAACTCTCACCGGCGATGGTCTGCGCATCATCGACGTCGGCACCGGCTCTGGTTGCATCGCCATTGCCCTCGCCAAACAACTCCCAGGGGCGCGGATTGTTGCGACCGATATTTCCGCCGCGGCTCTGGCCGTCGCCCGCCGCAACGCTACCCGCCACGGGGTTTCGGATCGAATCCATCTCGTGGAGTGCAGTTTGCTCAACGGCTTGACCGTAGGGGCACGATATATCGTGCCCCTACAACAGAACTTGGCGGAACCCGGGCACGAGTCTCGCCCATTCGATCTGATCGTAAGCAACCCGCCCTATATTGGCCGCAAAGAAAAAGAATCGCTGATGCGCGAAGTCCGAGACCACGAGCCCGAGGTTGCACTCTATGGCGGCGAAGAAGGCTACGAATTATATGCGGACTTAATCGCGCAAGCCGCGCGCCAATTGCACACCGGCGGCCTCCTGGTCCTAGAGCTGGGCCACAACAGCCTCCCCGCCGTGCGGCCCCTTCTCGATCCGCCCCAATGGAATAATGTCGCGGTGACCAACGACCTAGCCGGCATCCCTCGCGTCATCGCCGCCGAACGAATTTAGGCAAGGACGAAGTTGTTGCGAAGATTGAATCGGGAGTAGGCTAACCGCATGCCGGAGATGGCACGATTTCGGGCGAAACATGGGCCGCTGGAAGAGCGAGCGGCAGATGCGATCTCGTCGATTTTGCATGTCGACATGGACGCGTTTTTTGTGTCGGTGGAATTGCTGGAGCGGCCCGAGCTCCGCGGCAAAGCCGTGGTTGTTGGCGGACGGCCCGATCAGCGCGGCGTCGTTACAGCGGCGAGTTACGAGGCACGCAAGTACGGCGTTCATTCGGCGATGCCGTTGCGAACGGCGGGACGGCTTTGTCCGCATGCGGTTTTTCTTGAGGGACATCACGAGAAATATGGCGAGTGGAGCGATCGGGTAGCGACGATTCTCGCAAAGTTCTCTCCGATCGTTGAGATGGTTTCGATCGATGAGGCTTATCTTGACCTAGCAGGCACGGAGCGGCTGCACGGACCACCGTTGGCAGCAGCGGACAAACTCCTTCGCACCATCACTCGGACAACGGAGCTTCCTTGCTCTGCTGGGCTGGCAACTACGCGTCTCGTCGCCAAAGTTGCTTCGGACCAAGCCAAGCCACGCGGCCTCGTCTGGGTTGCGCCGGGTCAGGAAGCGCGGTTTCTTGCGCCACTTTCTGTTCGGAAGATTCCAGGGATCGGCGAAGTCACCGAACGTGCGCTGCGCGCACTTGGCATCGAAACTGTGGACCAGCTCGCTGCAGTCGCGCCGGAAAAACTCGACAAAATCTTTGGCCAATGGGGGGATGCGCTCTATCGCAAAGCGCGCGGCGGCGATTCCTATGAATTCGTCATCGACGCCGAGCCGAAGTCCATTTCGCACAATCACACATTTGGCGAGGACACCGACAACTCGGAAGCGCTGCACGCTTTGCTCAGCCACCTTTCGCAAAAAGCGTGTAAGCGCCTGCGCGAAGCGGGGCTGGCTACGCGCACGCTTACGCTCACGATCCGCTACGCGGGCTTTGACACGCACACGCGTAGGAAGACACTTTCGGAGCCGACAAAACTAGACGCGGACATCTTTCTGGTGTTTCAAAAGCTTTTTGCCGAACATCGCGACATGAAACGAAAAGTTCGCCTGCTCGGCGTGAGCTTGAGTGGCCTAACGCACGGCGGAGAGCAACTCGACCTGCTGGATGCTAGGCGCCGCGAGCGGCTTGAGAAATTGACGCGCGCAACGGACAAGCTGCGGGACCGCTTCGGGTTTGGCAAAGTGCAATTTGGCGGCTCACTTCGTGCCGACGGCTCCAGCAACGAGCGCGACGACGCAAGGTGGGACGCTTTGGGGCGCGCGAACCTCAAGAAGTCGAGTGAGTCGTGATGCGTATCACGGCGTTTTAACAGCGGATACCCTATACTTCTGGCATGAGTCCCGTAACACCTCCTTCTGGCACGGCAGCGCGCATCCGCGGCGGCAAACTTTCCGGATTCTGGCAGCGCGTCAGTGAAGGCCGCCAACTAGACGAGCTGTGGTCGCAATTCTCCGCGGATGCCCGGGCCAGCTACGGCTTCTACATGAAAGAAGCCGATTCGGAAGAGATGGTGAACCGGCGAGGACGGCCGCGATTCGGGCGAATCCTCAAGGCTCTGTTTTGGTCATTGGTGATGAAGCTTACGCCTGCGCGGCGCGTGATTCTGATCATTGCCAGCGTATTATTTTTCGTTCCGAACGTTAATGTACAAGGCCACAACAATGTAACTTTCGATTTCAATTTTGGCATGGTCTCGGCGTTTTTGTTCTTGCTGTTGCTGTCGCTGGAATTGGCCGACAAAGTGACGATGAAGCGCGACCTGGAGATCGCACGAGAAATTCAGATGTGGCTTGTCCCTTCGCAACCGCCGACTGTGGCTGGAGCGGAGGTCGCCTTCGCTTCACGCCCGCAAAATTCCGTCGCAGGAGATTATTACGATGCGTTCTATCCCACAGCGAGCGCCGAAGAAAATGGGAAGCTCATGCTGGTGATTGCCGACGTGGCGGGAAAGAGCATTCCCGCGGCGTTGCTCATGGCCACGCTGCAAGCGAGCTTGCGCACCATCGCGGGTGAAGGCGCTCCTTTGGGAGAGCTCGTTGTGCGGCTGAACCGCTATGCCAGCGCGCACAGCCTCGATGGGCGGCGGTTTACGACTGCCGTTCTCAGCGAATACGATCCGGGGACGCGGCATCTTGTGTATGTAAACGCAGGCCACAATCCACCTGTCCTGCGCCACGCAAATGGGACGCTCGAAAAGCTGGAAGTTGGCGGCTTGCCGCTAGGCATCGAGCCCGGGGCCGTCTACGATACAGCTGCCCTCGATCTTAGACCTGGCGACGCTCTGATTTTTTATACGGACGGCGTCGTCGAAGCCTTCGATGAAAAGGGCGACCTATTCGGAGACGACCGCTGGCTCGAGGCTATCCGCGCGCTGCCCGACTGGAACGCCCAGGAATCGCTGCAATTTCTAATGAAGCGCGTGGATGAATTCGTCGGCCTTACGCGCCAGTCGGACGACATCACCTGTCTTGTGGTTCGGGCCAAATAACCAACCGCGGAAACTAAGGTTTATGCGGGATTCGCCTTGCCGCCCCGAGTGTCGCATAATCGCGGTGTGACGCCCCGCGAACTCGCCAACTCGATCTGCGACACATTGCTGCGCAACGGCCATCAGGCGCTGCTTGTGGGCGGTTGTGTGCGTGACCTTTTGCTGGGGCGCGAACCGGCCGACTATGACGTCACGACAGACGCCACGCCTGAGCGCGTCATGGAATTGTTTCCGGAGAGCATCGCTGTCGGCGCGCAGTTCGGCGTCGTGCTAGTGCCACGCGACGGAGTGAAAGTGGAAGTCGCGACATTTCGCTCTGACGTGGGATATTCCGATGGGCGGCATCCGGACCGCGTGGTTTACTCGAAAACGCCACAAGAAGATGTGCAGCGACGCGATTTCACGATTAACGGATTGCTGATGCGGCATGACACCGGCGAGATTCTTGATTTTGTCGGTGGGCAAGCGGATTTGAAAACGGGTGTGATTCGCGCGATTGGAGAGCCCGACCGGAGATTCGCAGAAGACAAGCTGCGCATGATGCGCGCTATCCGATTTGCGGCGCGACTCGAATTTGAGATCGATCACAAGACATTTGCGGCAATTCGCCGCCGCGCTGGTGCGGTTACGGATGTTTCCGCGGAGCGCATTCGCGAAGAACTCACCAAACTCTTGACGGAAGGCGCGGCCCGACGTGGGTTCGAACTGCTTGAAAAGTCCTGGCTGCTTTCGATTGTGCTGCCGGAAATCGCCGCGATGAAGGGCGTGCAGCAGCCGCCACAGTTTCATCCCGAAGGAGACGTGTGGATACACACGCTGCTGATGATCGAGGGGTTGCCAGCCGGAACTTCCCCAACGCTTGCATGGGGAGTGCTGCTCCACGACGTAGGAAAGCCGCCGACCTTTAGGCCGGCTTCGCAGACCGGCGACAGAATTCGCTTCGATCATCACGTGGACGTGGGCGTTCGAATGGCGGAAGCGATATGCCGGCGGTACCGGTTTTCGAACGAAGAAACGGAGCAAATTATCGCGCTGGTGGCCAACCACATGCGTTTCGCGGCTGTGGATCGAATGCGGACATCGACGCTGAAGCGATTCGTGCGGTTGCCGCATTTTGAAGAGCACATGGAACTGCATCGGCTGGATTGCCTTTCGAGCCACCGCAATCTGGATTCTTATGGGGCGGTGAAGCGCTTCTTGGCGGAAACACCGGTGGAAGAAGTTCGTCCACAGCGTGTCCTAACGGGTACTGATTTGAGCCAAATGGGCTATATCCCTGGACCGCTATTTAGCGAAATACTGAGGGCGGTGGAAGACGCGCAGCTTGAGGGGCAGATTGCAACCAAGGGAGAGGCTGAGGAATTCGTCCGCAAGAGGTTTGCTTCAAGGAAGGCCAAAGCCTGAAGTAAACTCGATTCATGGGGGATGGTTGAGGCAATGTGGGGGAGGTTGGGAAGGCCTTTGGAGGCGCCTTCTATGTATATGATATTTCATGGTTTACCTGCGCATTTGCAAGACAATGAGACGAATGTTAGGATATGAGCTTCTTATACTAAGATTTCATGCTAATCGCACTTGCACCTTGCCGCATCTTTTTGCTGTAGTTCGCATCTAACGTTTTAAGGCGCAGGTGAATCTTCTGTGCGCCCGCATTTAGGGGACACTCACAATGGCTGAGAAAAAGTATTCGGTGCCAGAGATTCTCGCGATCCTGCCGGTTCGGGATACGGTCCTGTTTCCAGGGGCTGTACTGCCTTTGACGGTAGGCCGAGAGAGCTCACTGGCCCTAGTTAACTCGCTCGAAGGCGAGGAGAAATTGTTGGGGGTTGTGGCGCAGCTGGACCCTCGGATTGAAGACCCTGCCGCAGCGGACCTGCATAAGGTCGGTACGCTGGCGAAGGTCCATAAGACCGTCAAAATGCCCAACGGGAACGTGGTTATTTTCCTGGAGGGTTTGCAGCGCGTGAACGTGCTGGAGTTGATCGGCTTGCGGCCGTTTTTGCGGGCGCGGGTGGAAGCGCAGCCAGAAATTACGGGGGATGTGGATGCGGAGCTGGAGGCACTGCAGCGCAATGCGCAGGACCTGTTCCGCGACGTGGTAAGCCACTCACCGCAACTTTCGGATGACTTGCAGTCTGTTGCCATGAACATTGACGATCCTGGACGCCTGGCGGACTTTATCGCGGGGACCTTGCCGTCGCTTTCGACATTGCTGCGCCAGGAGTTGATCGAAACTCCTAGCGTGCGCAAGCGGCTCGAGATGTTGATTCGCGAACTGTCGAAAGAGCTGGAAGTGCTGGAGCTGCGTTCGAAAATTCACGAGCAAGTGCAGGAGCAAGTGGGCCAGAACCAGCGCGAGTATTTGCTGCGCGAACAAATGAAGGCCATCCAGAAGGAACTCGGTGAATCCGACGATTCGACGCAGGAAATCGACGAGCTCCGCAAGAAGGTGGAAGAGTCTGGGATGACGGCCGAGGCCAAGAAAGAGTGCGATCGCGAACTAAAACGTCTCGCCAAGATGACGCCTGCGTCAGCAGAGTACATGGTTTCGCGCACGTACCTGGAATGGATGACTTCTTTGCCGTGGGCAAAGTCTTCGGGCGTCAGCGAGATCGACATTGCCAAGGGTAAGCAAATCCTTGACGAAGATCATTACGATCTAGCGAAGGTGAAGGAACGTATTCTCGACTACCTGGCGGTGAAGAAACTGCAGCCGGGAATGAAGGGGCCGATTCTGTGCTTCGTTGGGCCTCCTGGCGTTGGAAAAACTTCGCTGGGAAAATCTATTGCGCGGTCGCTGGGCCGCAAATTCGTGCGCATCGCTTTGGGCGGCATGCACGATGAAGCGGAAATCCGCGGCCACCGGCGCACGTATATCGGCGCGCTGCCGGGACAGATTATTCAAGGGTTGAAGCGGGCGGAGTCGAATGATCCGGTGATGATGCTGGACGAAGTCGACAAACTGGGCCGTGATTTCCGCGGCGATCCGTCCTCGGCGTTGATGGAAGTGCTCGATCCGGAGCAGAACAATGCGTTCAGGGATCATTACCTGGACGTGCCGTTCGATCTCTCGAAAGTGTTGTTCATCGCCACGGCGAACTGGATGGATCCGATACCGGAACCGTTGCGAGACCGCATGGAGATCATCGAACTCGCCGGATACACCGGCGAGGAGAAGGTTCACATCGCGCATAGGTATCTGATCCCCAAGCAAGCTCAGGAGCATGGGTTGAAAGTGGGCGAGCAGATTGAATTCTCGGACGAGTCGCTACGGGAAATCATCCACAGCTTCACGCGGGAAGCCGGCGTTAGAAGCCTTGAGCGGGAGATTGCCACGATTACGCGTAAGCAAGCGCGCAAGCTCGCCGAAGGCCACACGGAGAAGATGGTGGTTACGCCAGAGATCGTTCGCGAATATCTGGGCGTGCCGAAGTTCCGTGCGGAGAAAGAGGTCGAGGAGCGCGTCAAGAAACCTGGCGTGGCTGTCGGGCTTGTGTGGACGCCAGTGGGCGGAGACATCGTGTTCATTGAAGCCAGCCGCATGCGCGGCGGGAAGCAGTTCACGATGACGGGACACCTTGGCGAGGTCATGCAGGAGTCGATGACCGCGGCGCTGACCTGGACGCGTGCGAATGCGGAGCGGTACGGAATTGATCCAGACTTCTTCCGCAAGCATGACATCCACATTCACGTGCCGTCGGGCGGCGTGCCGAAGGATGGCCCGTCCGCAGGAGCGGCGATGGTGACGGCGCTGATCAGTCTGCTCACGGGGCGTCCTGTGCGCGACCGGCTAGCGATGACCGGCGAGATGACTCTCTCGGGCGTCGTGCTGCCGATTGGCGGCGTTAAGGAAAAGGTGCTCGGCGCAAAGCGCGCGGGGATCAAGGAAGTGCTGCTGCCGGCAGACAACGAGCCGAACGCGGTAGCAGATCTTCCGCCGGATATTCTCGGCGACATGAAGATCACCTACGTGCGCAACCTCGATGAAGTGCTGGAGCACGCGCTGTCCAAGGAAACGATGGCGCCGCCGATCGTGTCGCAGCCGGAACCGAAGGCGAAGCGCGTGGGGCCGGAAAGCCCGCGGGCGATTCACTAATTGAACCTGTGACAGCCTAAGAGGACGCGATACATCGTGCCCTCTACGAACAATCAAAAAAAGCCCAGCGAGTTTCGCTGGGCTTTTTCTTTTTTGGCTACACCGGCCGAGCGCGGAATGGAACTCCTGCTACCATGGTCTCGAGTATGGCTTACGAAAAACAAATCAAACCGGAGGCGCCTGCGGAGCTAGCGCAGCAACTAACAGAGGGGTTGCAACGCGAGCGGATTGTTCCGCGGTTCGTGGATTCGTACGTTGTGGAGCACGGACGCCACGCCTTGCAGGTCCACGCTTCGCTTTACCGTGATCTCCTCGAATTGTTGCAACGCGAGGCGCTGCTTGCGGTTATGGCGCGGGCGTTGGAAGTTACTTATGCCGAACCGCTGCCTGCAGGCAGAGCGAAGCCGCGCCCCATGTTGCGGAAGGACGCCGCGGCGTTTCGGCGGAAATTTCTGGCGGCGCTCACGCGGCAGCAGAAATGGAGCGCGGGAGACGCGCTCGACTTTCAAACGGACTTGCAGATGTATGAAGATTTGCTCGCGCGAAATAGTTCGGCGCGCCGCAGCCGCAAGCCGTTTGAGGCCGCCAGCCATCCCTTTGTCGATCGCTGCGCGTTTCTTCTGGATTCGTCGTTCCTGGAGAAAGCACGGGTCGCGGCCAGCCGCGCGCTGAACGAATTGGAGAATCTCGCAGCCCATATCACTGGAGCCGTTCTGCATGAAGGAGAAGCAGCGCCTGTGCGCATGAAGCGCTAGGTTTCGAAGAAGCCGGCGCCGAAAAGCGGTTTCCCTGCTCGCGCAGTCTGGAATCCATAAAACGCGAGCGCGGCGATGGCGATTAAGCCGACCAATGCGGGAGCGGCATACCACCGGGATAAGCGGGCGGTGGTAGGGAGAACGAGTAGGATATTCTGGACGACCAACCCCACAACCAGAACCAATAGCCCAAAGCGCTTCAAGATAAACAAGAAAGTTGCATAGATCAAAGCAAGTGCCACAAAATCGATGACCTTGTATTCTCCACCCCAACTGGAGAGGGCGCCCAGCAGAACAAGAACGATGAAGGCCAGGGCATCTTTCCTGAGCAGCAATCGAAGAAGAGAAAGCACGAAAAAAACCCCGAGCGAGTAGAACACAAAATAGAGGATGTAAAAGAGAAGAAGTCCAACCGCCATACGCATGCCCAGCAGGGATTCTCCCGCAACGACGCCGGGAACAGGCGGCAGTTTGCCGATCAACGGAAGAACGAAGTTGTCGGTGATTTCATAGAGCACGAGCACAACACCGTAGACGACCCCGATGAGAAGATCCCGGCCCACGAGAGGGTCGCGGAATTGGCCGGCAAGAAGGCGGCTCCAACCAATAAGCGTCTCGGGCGCCCTGCGGCGGACCAAGGGCTCCAACGCAAGATAGAGAAGAACAACCAGCGCGGTATACAGCAACCCCCAACCGAAGGCGATCAGGAGGAGATCGAGTTCGTTGAGAGAAGCGACGTGGTGGGCGCGGAGCAGCCACATTGCCATGAAAGTCAAAAAGATAATGGTGCCGAGCCGGAGCGTGCCGCGTGTGTCTCCGCGTTTATGCCGCAGGTTGTATCGGACAATGAGGACGCTGCTGATGACGATCCCCAGGAAAAGGGTCACGACGATGAACTCAGCGATCTTCTGCTGGCGGGTTGGCGAGAAAGGGACGCTGCGGTCCGGAATGACCCAGGGATAAATTAAATCGAAATAGATTGGTTTGCCGCGGTAGGACGCCGCTTCGATGCGTAAGGGGATGTCTGGATGACCGGGAACAGAACCGGCCCACGACGTGCGAGAGTCACCCCAGGCCAGAGGAGTCCACTCCGAATCGACGGGATGAAAAGTTGCGGCGTCGAGCTCAGCGGCGGAGAACAAGCGGCTCCAATCGGTGGCGGGTTGAGCAGCGACGGGAGAATCCTTTTGCGGGGAGACGGCTTCAAAATGAATGAGCCGGCCGCGAGTGTCCAGCGCTAACTGAATCATGCCGCTCACACCCATTGGCGGATCGAAAGTCGTGACCTTGCCCGCACCGCCGGAGGAAAAAAATCTTTGTGGGCGCATCTCGCGAGGGCTTTGGCGGTACCAGAAACTCATGGCCGCTGGGCGGTCATCGCTGAGGGAATTCCAGCGCGTGGATGTCTTGTCGTGGTCCTGAATGTATTGCAGGTAGCTTCCCTCGGCGGAGAAGTCGTAGGCCGTATCCGCGGGAGCATCCGTGTAACCGAGTGCTCGGACAACTTCGGCTGCCTTGTGAACGAGCACGTCGGTGGGCACGTCGAGAGTGACTTTGTTGATGAGCTGGGTGCGATCATGCGCAAAGAGAAAAACGATCAATCCCGCGAGCGCGGCGAGAACAAGGCCCAGCGCCAGAGCGGGACGAACACCTTCGGTGGCACCAGCGGCAGCGACCATTTCCGGCGAGGGCGTTTCGCCGGCGGCCAGTGCGGCGGCTAGGGGATCGCCGCCCGGAAGTGCGGCTGCCACTTGCAGGGCTGACACCGGGCGTTTCGAGGGATCGATTTCCAGGCAGCGGAAGATGACGCGCTCGATGAGTGGATCGAGGTCGCGGACGAGAGTCGAAGGATTGGTTATCGTGCCTTGTTCGCGAAGCTTGATTAGCTCGGGCAGAGTGGAAGCTTCGAAGGCGCGTTTGCCGGTGAGAATTTCGTAAAGGATCAGGCCCAGCGAATAGATGTCGCTCTTGGTGGTGACTTCTTTTCCTGCGAGCTGTTCGGGAGCCATGTAGGCGGGCGTGCCTGCGCGAATATCCGCGCCCTGAATGCTTGCAGCGATTCCGGCAAGGCCGAAATCGGTGATGCGAATTTTTCCGGCGCCGTCGAGCATGACGTTGGCGGGCTTGAGGTCGCGATGAACGACGCCGCGCTCGTGGGCCGCGGCAAGTCCCGCGCAAATCTGGCGCGCGATTTCGGTGGCTTTGTCGGGAGAGAGTCTGCCGATGCGACGCACGACGGAGGCCAGGTCTTCGCCGTCGACATACTCCATGGAAAGAAACTGCACGCCATCGGCTTCGCCTATATCGAATACGCGGCAAACATTTGGATGGGAAACCTGGCGCGCGATGCGAACCTCGGAATGAAATCGCGAGAGAGCGGCTGCGTCTTGCGAGAGGATTTCCGGAAGGAACTTGATGGCCACGAGTTGGCCGAGCTTCAGGTCTTCCGCTCGGTAGACTTCGCCCATGCCGCCGCGACCGGCCAGGGATACGACTCGATAGCGTTCGGCGATCATTTGTCCTGGCGTGAAGCGCCCGCCAGTCACGGGATCAGAACTGGTTAGTTTTGCAACGGTGCCGCTGCTGGAAGGCGTGCGAGTAGGCCGCGCTGGAGTATGAGCTGAGGAGGGTTTGCGCGGCGTCGCAGGTGAAACAGACGGAGCGATGGTCTCTTGCTCAGCACTCAGATCATTCGAGTCGATGGTTGCAGCAGTGTTCAGCTCAAGAGCTCCCCCGCAAGTAGAGCAGAACCGCCCGTTGGATGAAACCTGTGCGCCGCAGGAAGAGCAATACATGGGAAGCGAGATTCTATCATCGCGGAAGGGCTGGCTGCGAGCGGACGCCAAGGTTCCCGATGCGCGCTACGATATGCGCTCGACTTGCACAGCGGTGCCGTACGCCAGAACCTCGGTTACGCCCTGCATGACTTCGGTGGCGTCGTAGCGCATGCCGATGACGGCGTTCGCACCGTATTCACCGGCATGTAGCAGGAGCAATTCGTAGGCATCTTCACGGGTTTTCTCGCAAAGGTTCGTGAGAATCGTGATGTTGCCGCCGACGATGGTTTGCAGCGCGGCACCGAGGTTTCCGATCACGCTTCGCGACCGGACAATGATGCCGCGCACGATCCCAAAATTTCGCACAATGCGGTAACCAGCTAGTTCGGTTGCTGTCGTCACCATGCTGAAGTCCACACGATTGGGCATGTAATTCTCCTAAGCGAGACGTTTACCTGTCGGATTCTACCTGCAGACGCGGCCATGCGCGAGCGCAGTCCGTCTGCTATTCTCGAAAGGCGTGGAAACTCTATCCTATATTTTCTATTTTCTAGCGATTACGCAGATCCTTCTGGGCCTCTACCTTATCGGGCTGGGACTGCAGTGGCTGGGCTATGCGCGGCGGCGCATGCACACCGATCCGGGATTCTATTCCCCGAAGGTTGCCGTGCTCTGCCCGTGCAAGGGGATCGAGGCGGCTCTCGAGCGCAATCTGGTGTCGCTCACCGAATTCGATTATCAAAACTACGAGATTTTTTTCCTGCTCGCGTCGGCCACCGATCCGGCATACAACATCGCGAAGCGCGTGGCTTCCTCCTCCCGCGCGAAAGCGCATGTGGTGCTCACGGAGAAACCGCAGGGTTGCGGCGAGAAAGTGAACAATCTGCGTTTGGGTATCGTGCAGTTGCCGGCGGAGTTCGACGTGCTTACTTTTGTCGACTCGGACGGACGCCCGGCGAAAAACTGGCTGCACCGCATGGTGGCTCCACTGAGCGATTCCCACATTGGCGCGACGACTACGATGCGATGGCTGATTCCCAACCGGAACAATTTCGCGACAGCGCTGCTGGCGGCGTGGAATGCCCCCATCGTCACGATGCTGAGCGAGAAAGGGAAAAATTTCTGCTGGGGCGGGGGCACGGCGATACGGCGAAGCGTCTTTGATCAAGCGGGAGTTGTCGAAGAATGGCTGCATTCGGTCAGCGATGATTATTCGATGACACGCGCATTGGCGCGGGCGGGACGCTCAATTGTTTTTTTGCCGGAATGCATCGTGCCTTCGTTTGTGGAGACGGATTTCACTGGCTTGATGGAATTCACAAACCGGCAAATTTTGATTACGCGCGTGTATGCGGAAAAAATGTGGGGGATTGCAGCCGGCACGCACGTGCTCTACTGTCTGGCGCTCATGCTCGGGACAATTTTGACGCTTGGTGATTTTTTGGCGACGCGGCCGGCGTTTCACCTGGCGGCGCTCACTTTCTTGCCTGTGTTGCTGGCGATGATTCGAGGTGCGCTGCGGGCAGCGGGAATCTCGGAGGTCTTACCGGCATACCGATCGCAAATCGCGAGCCAGGCGTGGATCTATGTGTTGTTGACGGTGTTCATCCCGTTTTTATACGTGGTGAATTTTGCTATCTCGCTCATCACGCGGAAGATACGTTGGCGCGGCGTTACGTACGAGCTGATCGCACCGGAACAGACTCGCATTCTTTCCTATTGAAGGTATAAGGACTGCGATTTTGAAATCCAGAGAAGTTTTCCACAGGTAGTTTTCCACAAGCCAGAGCAAATCGTGGGCCTTACGCGGACAAATCTTTTATTATGACTGAGCTTTCATCGTTCGAAACCGCGGTTTCTTGTACGCATTTTGTCCGTCAATTTGAACATCGGTTCTTTTGGACAGGTTACAAGGTAATGGAAAAATTTCGCAAACCATGCAATTCCTACTCGCGAATGAGTCCTACTTTGTGCGTAGCGCGCGTGTAAGTACTCCTCTTCTGAACGACTTGTAGTTTTGGGAATTCGGAGGAAAAAATGCATAAATGGAGCGGTTCGGTGTCATAACGCAGGCGAACTGGCAGGGAGCTCCTTCTCGCGGCTCGGTGTGGCCTTTCTGAGGGTCCAGGCACCGGGTGCATAGCCCTCTGTTACGGCTTCTTACCTGGCCGCTTGCCTACGCAATGCAGCTTGTCTCCCGACGGGGAGGCTCAATCTAAAAGAAAAAGCTTCGGTTGTCCAACGAGGCTGCATACTGAGGGGTGCGTGTGAAGCTTATCCGCAGAAGTGAACAGCATCATGCTATAAACAGTCCCCGCCCGGCAATTCCTCGCGATCATTATTATTTTTATGAAAAAAGCACTGGGGTAGCCCACTTTCACGTGGAAGCCGGGCCCGACGGATGTTTCCCTGTGGACCAGGCTGCCGGTCTGCTGGCGATGCACTGCATGGTGAGAGGGCAGTCGCCAAACGACTACGTGGTGATGGTTAAGGCGGAAAATGATCTATTGGAGGGCCTGACCGAAAAAGCTGAAAAACTGCTGCAGGCAGGACACTCTGTCGGCAGCCCCGTAAAACTCACGCGCCGCGAGGAGGAAGTGCTGGGCGGCGTGATGAAGAGCTTGGCCAACAAAGAAATTGCCGCGACGCTAAATCTTTCCGAGCGCACGGTAAAATTTCATGTTTCATCCCTGCTTGCGAAGTTCCGCGTGCGTGGGCGCATGGAGTTGGTGCGCGAAGCTTCACGCAATACCATGGGATCGATGCCCATGCCGATGCCCGTGGCAACGCGGGAAGCTCGGACGTTTGCGCCGATATCCCAGGGCTACAACAACGGCTCACGTTCCGCGGCTGTGGTTCCGCTGGCGAAGCGACAGATGATGGCTTAATACTAACTGAAAGACAAAAAGCTGGAGAACGCGGAAGGGCCCGGTCCGAGCGAATCGGATCGGGCCTTTTTGTTCTGTTCCGTTAGCTTGCGTGTCTTATTACTTCTTCGCGGCGGCGTAGAGTTGAGAGGCTGAGTCCCAGTTGACGACGTTCCACCACGCCTTGATGTAATCGCCGCGAACGTTCTGATATTTCAAGTAGTAGGCATGCTCCCAAACGTCGAGGCCGAGGACTGCTTTGCCACCAAGCATAAACGGAGTGTCTTGATTCGGCGTCGAATCGATGGCCAGCTTGCCGTCCTTGACGATAAGCCAGGCCCATCCGGAACCGAAGCGGCCGAGGCCAGCGGCGGCGAGTTTTTCCTGGAAGCCGGCGAACGATCCAAATGTCGAGCTGATCGCCGCGCCTAGATCCCCTTTGGGCTCACCGCCACCGCCTTTCTTCATCTGTGTCCAGAAGAGCGAGTGGTTCCAGTGGCCGCCGGCGTTATTACGGACGGCGGCGCGAATGTTCTCGGGAATGGAGTCGAGACTCTTGAGAAGGTCTTCAAGCGATTTGGCTTGGAGATCGGCGTGGCCATCGAGCGCCTTGTTCAGGTTGGTGACGTAGGCGCCGTGGTGCTTGTCGTGGTGAATTTCCATGGTCTTGGCGTCAATGTAGGGTTCGAGTGCGTCGAATGAGTAAGGCAACGGCGGGACGGTAAATGCCACGGGTTTTTCCTCCAGTTTGAGATTTGATGCAAAATCCAGCGCGGTGCTGGAGCGCATAGCCACAGAAGCGCCGCTGTTCGCTCCAAAAAATCCCGCACCGACAATCCCGGTATTGAACAGAAATTTCCGGCGATTCATGGGGATCTCCTGCGGCGAGGAGGCTGGCCAACCAGCCGACTTTAGCATACTGCTCAATCAGCCGGAGGTATCATACCGCTCATCGTGGAGACGGCTCAATGCCGCCGCGATAATGCGGCTATTGGGGCGGCTCGAGGAAAGCAGGTTGAAATGCTGAGACCTCGCCATGGCTATTGGATGCACGAAAGCGCCCACTGGGCAGATTCGGCGATTAGCGGGTCGGATGAGGACGAAAGTTGGGTCAGGAGTGCGCAGATTCTCTCGTGATAGCGCCAACCAGGCGCTGGAGTAGAATTGCCGAGAGCAATGCAGGCGTTGCGGACCAAACCGCGCCACTTCGTGCGCTTTACCGGACTCCCTCGAAAAACTGCCTGGAATTGTTCTTCGGACAGGGCGGCCAGCCACTCGAGCCGCGGCAGGAAGAGTGATTCTGTTTCGGCGGGTGCGGTGGCGGTGACGGGAGCAACAGGGTCGCTTGGCTGACCTGCTATGGGCGGTGGAAAAGTTCTTGGTTGAAACTCCGCAGCTTGTGTCACTGGGGCACGGCGATTCCAGGGGCAAACGTCCTGGCAAATGTCGCAGCCGAAGACATGGTGGCCCATGGGTTCGCGCAATTCTTGGGGAATGCTTCCGCGCAGCTCTATCGTCAAATAGGAAATGCAGAGACGCGCGTCCATCACGTAGGGCTCGACGAGGGCTCCGGTCGGGCAGGCTTCGATACATTTGGCGCAGGAGCCGCAGAGGTCGGGGGGAGGCAGCTCGGTTGGACCAAGGGTGGGCGGAATATCGAGAGTCGTAAGAATCACGCCAAGAAAAAACCAGGAGCCGAGCTTGGCGTTCAGCAAGAGAGTATTTTTTCCAAGCCATCCGAGGCCAGCGTGTTTGGCGAAGACCCGCTCATGTAAAGGACCGGTGTCCGCGTAGATTCGCGCTTCATGCGGTTCAGTGAATCGTTCAGAGAGGCTGTCCGCCAAGCACTGGAGCTTTTGCTGGAGGACTTCGTGGTAGTCCTGTCCCCAGGCGTAACGGGAAATCCAGCCGCGTGGCTCGGATCCCTCCGGCTGGCGTGCATCGACGGATCTCGGTGCCGAGGAGTTGTAGTTCAAGGCGCATACGATCACACTGCGGAGCCCGGACATTACGCTTTGGGGATCGGTGCGGCGCCGGTCAGATAGATACTTCATCTCACCGGCGTAGCCACGCGCTAGCCACTCTGTGGTCAGGTCCAGCTCAGCAAACTTTCCCGCGCGCACCACTCCGCAGAGATCAAAGCCGAGGGCGGTTGCCCGCTCGACAATCCACGCGGTTTCACAGGTGCTGTTCATGAAACTAGCAAACGAATGGCCCTGGAACGATTGTGCCGCAGGAGGACGATTGACGCGAGCGGTGGATAGCGCCCAGTGCTGCGGATCCCTGCTTGGCTGCATCGCAGATTATTGAAAACTGCGGAGAGCGTCGCTTTCGTCGGTATAAACGTCGAAGACAGTGTAGAGTTTGGTGAGCTGGAGCAGGTCGTGCACTTTTTTTGTGAGGTGCAACAGCTTTAGCTCACCGCCGCGGCCTTTCGCGGTCGTGTAGGCGCTAACGAGTTCGCCGATGCCAGAGCTATCGATGTAATCCACGTCCGCTAGATTGAGCACGATGTGGATGCGTTTTTCGTCCAGCAGCCCTCGGACGGTTTTGCGCAGCAGAGCGCTCCCCTCTCCCAAGGTAATCCTGCCGCTGAGGTCCACCACGGTGGATTGACCAGCGTCTCGATGCGTTGCGCGCAGTGCCATGATTCTTCTAGGCTCCTTGGTGCGGGGAAGCGTCCTGGCTACCCTTGCCATTCGATCCCGGGTTGCCTTGGAGAGGCAGCTTTTTGGCCATGACAATTTCCGCGCCGCCTGTGCGCCCAGGTACCACATCGAATTCGTCCATAAAGGCGCGCATCAGGAAAATGCCGCGGCCTGAAGTGCTCAACAGGTTTTCTTCGGCCAGAGGATCCGGCACGTCGGCGAGCGTGAAGCCAGTACCTTCATCCAGGACATGGATGATCATTTTGTCGCCGGTGAGATCGACGGCCAGATGAATTTTCTTATCGGGGCGCTCCTGATTGCCGTAGTGAAATGCGTTGATGACGCCCTCGCGCACGCTCATGCCGATCTTGTAGCAATCGTCCTCGCCGAAACCGGCCGCCTCGGCCACGCGAAGACACATTTCCTCGGCTAGATTTACGCTTTCCACTTGCGTCTCCAGCGAGACTTCGAGGTGCTTAGGGTCAGTGCCCATGCGTGGCGCGCTACCGGAGGCAAATGACACCCAAGAGAGCGCACTTATCGGTAACACAGCGGCTAAACCTAAGTCAATGGAGCACTTGGGGATTTTCAGGGAGATGGTGAGCTTGACTGCGTTGAACTGGGGAACAGGTCAGCAGACAGGCATGCTTGTTTTCCTATGCCCAGTAGGAGCGGTCCAGCGTGCGATATTGGATGGCTTCGCTTAGGTGGCGCGGATCGATGTTTTCGGAGGCATCCAGGTCGGCTATCGTCCTGGCAACTTTCAGGATGCGGTCGTGGGCGCGCGCGGAGAGGCCTAAACGCGTGATGGCGTTCTCCAGGAGCTTCTCACCTTCGGCAGATATTGCGCAATGCTTGCGGATCATCTTGGGCATCATCTGGGCATTGGCGTACGTCTTTTTTTCTGCGCGGAAGCGATCAAGTTGCTTATCGCGCGCCGTGATTACGCGCTGCCGGACGGCCGCTGAGTCCTCGGAAGAGGAGGGGGCGCGGAGTTCCTTGTACTTCACCGCGGGGACCTCGATGTGGATGTCGATGCGGTCGAGAAGCGGGCCGGAGATTTTCGAAACATAGCGCTGGATCATGGGCGGAGTGCAGTGGCACTCGCGCATGGGATCGCCAAAATAGCCGCAGGGGCAAGGATTCATGGCCGCGGCGAGCATGAAGCGCGAGGGAAAAGTCACGGAGACGGCTGCGCGAGAGATGGTTACGGCGCCGTCTTCCAGCGGCTGGCGCATGACTTCGAGCACGTTGCGCTGAAATTCCGGCAGCTCATCGAGAAAGAGAACGCCGTTGTGGCCGAGCGAAACTTCGCCGGGGCGCGGGACGGCACCGCCGCCGATCAGACCGGCGTCGCTGATGGTGTGGTGCGGAGAGCGATAGGGGCGTGTCCCGACGAGGCCGCGGCTGTCCTCTAGGACTCCAGCAACGCTGTGGATGCGTGTCGTTTCGATGGCTTCGTCGAGCGACATGGGCGGGAGGATTGTGGGAATACGCTTGGCGAGCATCGTTTTGCCCGCACCGGGTGGCCCGATGAACAGGATATTGTGGCCGCCGGCGCAGGCGACTTCGAGCGCGCGCTTCGCCGCTTGCTGGCCGTGCACGTCGCGCAAGTCGACGGAATATTGCGCTGCCTCCGACAGCATCTGCTTGGCATCCACAGTGATGGGCTGAAACGATTCCGGAGCGTTGACCAGATCCACGGCTTGCGGCAGCGTCTTGAGAGCAAATACGTTCACGCCCTCGACCACGGCTGCTTCGCGGGCGTTTGCTTCCGGCACGGCAAGCGACTTAAGGCCAAACTCGCGGGCGGCGAGCGCCGCGGAGAGTGCGCCGCGTACGGACCGAATGCTTCCATCGAGCGACAACTCTCCGAGGAACATGCACTGGTTCAATTGCTTTCCGAAAAAGTGGCCCATGCAGCCGACCAAACCCAAGGCCATAGGAAGGTCGAACGCTGAGCCCTCTTTGCGAACGTCGGCGGGGGCGAGGTTGATGGTCACGCCCTGGCCATGCGGAAACTCGAAGCCGCAATTGCGGAGAGCGGACTTGATGCGTTCGCGGCTTTCCTTGACGGCATTGTCCGGCAAGCCAACGACGTTGAAGTCCTGCATACGGGCGGAACCCACGTCGACTTCGACCTCGACCAGATAGGCATCGATGCCGTAGACGGAAGCGCTTTGTGTTTTGAAGAGCATGTGAAAGGCAGGCCAGGCCACGCCGAAGGCAGCATAAATCAATTGGGTAATATAGACCAGAGATAATCTTGAATGGCGGGCTTCGAGGTGCGCGGGACCGCCGCTTATGAGGACAGGGACAAAGGGATTGGATTGCTTGCGCGTGGACTCAGGCCGTAGACGTTATCCACAGATGCGTGATTGACGCCCGTCTTGGACGCGCACTAGAATCCGGCCACTTTGGAAACGAGCGAATCATCGGGGTTGTCCTCCGCTGCCCATCTTGGACCGCGGCGGAAGTTGCGCTGGCGCGACGTGTACCGCGAGGCTGAGCTCTACAAGGCGGCGGTCCGCATCTACACCAAGCCGCTGTTTTCCTGGCGGAAAGCGCTTTTCGCTTCAACGGATAAAAGAGATCTTTACGACTTTGCCCGCTCCGGCCTGCACAATCTCGCCGACATTCACCGCGCGCTGACACGGGAATCGTTTTCGCCGCGGCCATGCGTGGCCCTGCACCGCAATTTCCGCGGAAAGCAGCGGACGCTTTGCATCTATCCTTGGGAGGAACGGCTCGTCGATCTGCTGCTCTATCGCCTCTTGAGCGCTCGGCTGCAGCATTGGTTTTCGCCAAACTGCTACGCGTATCGATTGCGAGGATTCGGTTTGGACCGCTGCCAGCGAAGAATTGCCAAGCTATTCGCGGCGACGGACACTCCTCTCTATGTTGTGAAGAGGGATATCGCGAATTACTTTCCGTCGGTGGATCACGGGCTGCTGTTGGCACAGTTGGCGGAGCTCATCGAACCTGACGATTATCTGTTCCGCATGCTCGAAGAGCGCGTGCACTTCCCGTACGAGGACCAGGGACGAACGCTTCACGCCGAGCAAGGTGTTGCCTTTGGGACGCCGGTGGCGTGCTTCTTCGCGAATCTGTATCTCACGCCGCTCGATCGTCGGCTCGATTCGCTCTCTGGTCTGCGCTACTTCCGCTATGCGGATGACCTGCTTTTGCTCTCCAGCAGTCGTGAAACGATCGAAGCCGCGATAGCGCATTTTCAAGAGGCGTTGGATAAGTTGAGGCTGCGTAGCAAAGCCAGCCATGAAGAAAACCTGCTTCTCTCTCGTTGTGGAGCCTCGGCGATCAATTTTTCCGCCGCTTCGCGCTTCCGGCATCTCGGTCTGGAATTCTGCGCGGATGGCGCCGTCCGCCTCTCCCGCGACAAGTGCCGCAAAATCTGCAACGTTTTCCGGTTTGCTTTCCGGCGCAAGCGCGCCAAGTTTGCTCGCATCCACGATCCGCGAAAACGTGCAGAATTCGCTATCGCGACCGCGCGGCATGCGCTGGAACAAAGTGTGCGCAACGTGGCCATCGTTGACTACTATCTTAAGCACGTCAGCGACGAGGATCAGCTGCAGCTTCTCGACCGCTGGCTCGCGGAAGAGATTCATTCGATTGCGTTCCAAGGCGGGCACCGCAAATCGCATTTCCGGCTTCTGCCTTTCCGCAGCTTGCGCGCGATGGGATTGCCTTCGCTCGTTCACCGGCGGCGCCAGATCCGGCACGGCCAGATCGCCGCACCGTTTTTCGTCTGGAAGAGTTACCAGAACCAGAAAAGTTCCAGGGAGACGGCTGCCAGGCCGCGCCCGCAAACCGCGGGAACGGCAGCTTTCTCTCCAAGCCCTGAAGCAGTGACGACACCATCCTCGCAAGAGGAACTCGTGGGAGAGAGGCGTCACCTGTCGAGGGGCCTTATTGAAGTCGGTAAATCTGAAGATTTACCGACGTTTTCTTAGCCGTTTCCCTGGAAACTGTTTTGCAGGAGGCCGAAGATGGGCCAATTCGATGATGCCGTCGCGTGCCCGAAGTGCGGAACCCGCGGTGCAAAGAAATCTTTTTGGAAAGTGAAGTGCGCGAACCCATCGTGCGAAAAATACGACTCGGAATACGCCGAAGCATTCCGGCAGAGCCGTGTCGCGGGCAAACCCGCCAGCGAAGTATTCCCGCACCTCAAGGGGAAAGCCGATCCAAACGATTATTCGCTGAAGATCCGCTATCAAAATTTTCAGGGGCACGAAATTGTTTATTCGGCGGACCCTGGATCCGCGTACCGACAAGGTGAGTTCGTAGTGGTGCGGCTCGCACCGACGGGCAAGCGAGTGTCGTTCAAGCTTTCGAGAATTCAGAACCGCGGCGATGTGGCTTCGGTTCTAAGCGAGAATCCCCAGCCGTTAGGAGATGAACGCCGCATCCTTCGCTATCACTTGCGGCGTGGCTCCTCATCGCCGGCGTTTGAAGAGCTTCGGCAAAAGTATCCCAATTTTCGGGACTAGCAGAGAGGTTCACCAAAATTCTGATCAGTGCTCCTGGTCACGGGAATGGCGGGCAAAGGTCTGTTCGGTTTCGCGATCAAGCGACGCAGACCACGGGGCTCAATTGAAGCCGAGGACAGGATGCGGCGTGTACGGTTCCTCGAGAGAAGCGATCTCTTCCGGTGTGAGGCGCAACGAGAGTGCTGCGACCGCGTCCACAAGATGATGCGGTTTGGTGGCACCGACAATCGGAGAGGTAACGAAAGGCTTGCTGAGCATCCACGCGAGAGCGAGTTGCGCGCGTGGAAAGCCTCGTTTTTCGGCGAGTTCACCCAATCGGTCCACGACTCTGTGATCCGCTTCTTCCGTCTTCGAGTATAGAGTCTTGCCGAACTGATCCGTCTCGAAGCGTTTGGTGTTTTCCGATTGCCACGGGCGTGTCAGGCGGCCGCGCGCCAGAGGGCTCCAAGGAATAACTCCAATGCCCTCGGACTGGCAAAGCGGCATCATTTCGCGTTCTTCTTCGCGATAGAGCAGGTTGTAGTAATTCTGCATGGAAACGAACCGAGTCCAGCCGTGAAGATCGGCGAGGTAGAGGGCTTTGGCAAACTGCCACGAATACATAGATGAGGCGCCGATATAGCGAACCTTACCGGATTTCACGACGTCGTGAAGGGCTTCGAGAGTTTCTTCGATGGGCGTTTCGTAGTCCCATCGGTGAGTCTGGTAGAGGTCAACGTAGTCGGTGCCAAGACGACGAAGGCTCTGCTCGAGTTCGTAGAAGATCGCCTTGCGTGAGAGGCCGCGGCCATTTGGTTCATCGCGCATAACGCCGTGTACCTTCGTGGCGATAACGACGGATTCGCGGTGGACATTCGCTTTGAGGAAACGGCCGAGGACCTCTTCGCTCGCGCCTGCCGAATAAACGTTGGCGGTGTCAAAGAAATTGATGCCGACCTCCAGTGCCTGGCGAAGGAAGGGCTGGCTTTCTTCTTCGTTGAGCGCCCAGGCGTGGCTGCCGGGCTTGATTTTTCCGGTGGCGGGCGCGCCGTAGGTCATGCAGCCAAGACAAATGCGGGAGACTTTAAGGCCAGTCTTGCCGAGGTTGACGTAGTCCATCGATTCTCCTGTGCGATTCGGGTGGAGATGGTCGTTACGAATTGTTAAGAGTAGCCTGAGTGGAGTCGCGATTCCAACTACGCTTCCTCGGATTATCCCACGCCATATATGGCCAGGACGTCTTTCAAGGTGACGATACCTTCCAGTTTGTGAAGATTGGCGCGGTTGACCACCGGGAGCGCGTTCACCTGATACGCGCCCATGCGTTCGAGCGCAAGACTGAGGGGGTGGTCCGGATGGAGATGTGGGAAGTCTTCCCCGTCGAGTAATTCCTTAAGATGTTTCGTCTCGGAACTCGATGTCGCAGCCTGCTGGAGCTTGCCAAAACTTAAAACACCGATTAGACCTCGATCGTCGGTCACGGGCCAAGCGGTGGATTCACTAGAGCGAATTTTTTCCAGAGCTTGCTGCACGGTCATGTCGGCAAATAGAACCTGTGCCGCTGGCCGCATGGCTTGCAGCACCTGTCGTTGCCCTTCTTGCAGGCGCGTCTCAACCGTGGGTAAGTGAATACCATCCTGATGCGCCAACGATTCGTAAATGGGCTGCTTCTGAAGGCGCGACGCAATGAACAGACTGACCAAGTTTGAGATCATGAGAGGGACGATGACCGCGTAGTCGCGCGTGATCTCAAAAATCATGACGACCGAAGTCATCGGCGCGCGCACGATTCCTGCAAAGACCGTGCCCATTCCTACCAGCGCGTAGGCGCCCGGCGTTGCTGCATGGTTCGGAAACAGATGGTGAGCTATGGAGCCGACGGTTCCTCCGAGCATGGCTCCAAGGAAGAGGCTGGGGCCAAAGATACCGCCGGCGTTTCCAGACGCGTAGCTCGTGATGACCGCGAAAAGTTTCAAGACTAAGAGCAAAACCATTAGCTTCAGCGCCATACCTCCATTCAAGACTGCGCCTACATGCTCGTAGCCGACACCCAGTACTTGCGGCACAAACCAACCCATCATGCCAACCACGATGCCGCCAACAACTGGTTGGAAAGGAAGCGTCTTGCGCGGAAATTTCAGGAATCGTTGACGCATGCCAAGCAAAAGTTTAGTGAAGGCTACCGACACGAGTCCTCCGGCGACACCGAGCACGGCATAAATTGCGAATTCCCAGGGATTGACGAGCTGGTATTGCGGAACTTTGAAAAGTGGATCATTCCCCAACAAAAGCCGCAGTACTCCCCAGGAAGTGGCGGAAGCAAGAACGACCGAGCCCAGCACGGGCGCGTGAAGATCGCCCACGACTTCTTCAAGCGCAAACAGCACCGCCGCCAGCGGCGTGTTGAACGCAGCCGCGATGGCCGCAGCCGCTGCTACGGGGATGAGCGCCTTTACCTTTTCCGGGCGCAGTCCGAGATTGCGGCCCAGCACGGAAGCGATGCCGGCGCCAACCTGGACTGTCGGCCCTTCGCGTCCCAGCGGAATTCCGCTGGCTAGCGTGACGGAGGTACAGAAGAACTTGCCGAATGTCGTGCCGGCGGTGATGCGGCCTTCGCGCGCATATAGAGCCGCTTTCGTTTGCGGGATGCCGCTTCCGCGCGCATCGGGAAAATAGCGGTACAACAAATACCCCATCGCGAGGGAGCCAACTATAGGGATAAGCACGCGATGCCACCCTGCTCCGCCGACAGGATAGAGTCGTGACCCCACTCGCTCGGTTAAGAGAATGAAGGCGACAGCCATCAGTCCAACCAGGCCACCGATGAGTAGCGTCAAGATAAGGAAGACCTGTTCTTCGCGCTCCTGAAGCAGAGCGTTCCAATACCGCCATGGAGATTTCCACCAGCTAGCGTGTGTCGGTTCTGAGGGTTGCGTCATTCTATTGCCAACTCTCGGCGCGGATCGCCCTGCCGCGTTTTCGGCTTGGTCTTGTTCTTTGCTTATCGCCGGGAACGCTTGCCTTTCAATTCCCTCTTGGGTCCTTTTTTCTGTTTGTTGCCAGTGTGCTGTCCGCGGTCGAGCAGGGCTTCGATCGCGCCCACTAGAGCCTCTCCTGTGCTGCGCAGTTCACTGATGCGGTTCCGCGCGACTTGTTCGAGCAAGCGCTCGCCGCGTGGAAGAAGGGAGACGAACACACGGCGGCGGTCGTCCCGGCTGCGGGTTCTGCGCACGTAACCGCGCGTCTCGAGGCGATCGACAAGTTCCACGGTGCTGTGGTGTTTAAGGGCGAGGCGCTCGGCGAGCGTTTGGATTGTCGCTTCGCTGCCCTCTGGAAGTCCGCGAATGGCGAGCAACATCAAGTACTGCTGGGGCTCGAGCCCGACAGCCCGGGCCTTCGCGTCTCCTTCGCGCAGAAAATGGCGGATGCGGTAACGCAGCTCGGCCAGCGCGCGGTATTCGGCGGGCGTGATCTCCAGCGACACAGGCTAAGTATATCGTAATGCGATATACCTTGCCACGCGAGGGGATAGAGGTGTCAACTGACAGTAAGCGGCTAGAACTGTGAGAGCAGACTTACAGCGGCTTGCGGAAAGCCTTTTGCGTTTTGTAGTGCTCGTAGCCCTGGCGCTCGTAAAATTTGTGGGCGCGTTCGCGAATGACGTTTGAGCGCACAGACATGCTGGGGCAGCCGTGCCTGCGCGCCCAATCCTCGGCGGCTTCCAGCAAGCGCGCTCCTGCTCCGAGGCTTCGCTGGCCTTCCGCAACGATGAGGCCGTTCAATTCGGCCCGCGTTCCAAACTCGACGAGGTGCGTAACACTGACGTGAGCCCAGCCTACGACGCCTGCGTCGGGCGATTCCGCCACAAACAACGCGTTTTGCGATGCGGGCTTCAGCTTGCGCAGTCTCTTTATGATCTCCGTGGCGGTCGTTGGATATCCAAGCTGTCCGCTCAGCGCCGCCAGTTGCGCAGCGTCGCTGGCGCGCGCCCGCCGAATCTTGACACCTTGATTCCCGGTTTTCTTGGCCATTCTTCAGCCTGCTTTCTTGCGCAGACGCGCCTGAACCGGTTCGCTTTTTAGTTCACGCAGGGCGTCTGCGGCGATCCAGCGCGAGGCACGCGAATCCTGCTGACGAATCCGCTCCGCGGCGCGGATTGCTGCTGCATTGAGCAGCAAATTCCTTTTTCCGATATTCCGGAGCGCCCAGTTAACCGCTTTTCTCACGAAATTGCGTTCGTCGTGCGACTCGCGCTCGATCACGGAGAGAAAACGCTCGAAGCGCGCGTCATCAGTAGTTTTGTCCTTATAGGCCAGATATGCTGCCAAAGAGAACGCGGCGCGTTTCTCGAACTCCGCGCTCCTGCCGCTCCACTCGTAGATTTTGTCCCACGCGGGTTTCGCTTGCGCGTAAAGATAGCAACAGGCCGTGTCTACCACGTCCCACGAGTCAAAATCGCGCACCCATCGCTCCATTTGCGCTGCCGTGATTTTTTCCGATTCCCCGATCAGCGCTGCGAGGATTCTTGCTTCATGGACGCCGGAGGACCAGAGTTCCTCCGCCAACGATTGATCTCTACCGATATGGCGCGCGAAAGCGTGCAAGACAGGTGCGGATATTCCATACGCCTTCGGAACGTTCACACCGAAATAAGCCAGCTTCGCTCGCACCTTCGGATCGGCAAGCTCCTTAAGCTCGCGAAGTGCCGCGGCTTTCGTCCACTTTTTGGCCGCATTCGGGTGGCGCGCCGGGCTAGAACGTTTTGTCGGAGTCGAGGAGGATCGTGACCGGCCCTTCATTTACCAGCTCCACAGACATCATCGCCTGAAAAATTCCTGTCGCAACACCAGCACCAAGCCCCTGCATTGCCAGAGTAAATTCTTCGTAAAGCGCTTTGGCTTTTTCCGGTGGAGCGGCCGAGATAAAACTTGGCCGCCGCTGTCCGCGCGCGTCGCCGTAAAGTGTAAATTGCGAGACGATGAGCGTCGCACCTTTGACGTCCAGGAGCGAGCGGTTCATCTTTCCCTGGTCGTCCTCAAAAATGCGCAGGTTTGCCACTTTCTCCGCCATGGATGCCGCCACTGCGGAGGTATCCTCGCGCCCGACGCCGAGCAAAACCATCAGCCCGTTGCCGATTTCGCCCGTGACGCGCCCTTCGACGGTCACGCGTGCGCGGCTCACTCTTTGCACTACGGCTCGCATCCGGCTTTCCTATTTGGCGGCTTTCTTCGCCGTCTTTCGTGGCAGTGCAAGCGCGGGAACGCCCCGCGGAGCAGGCTGGCACTTTGGACAAAAATAACTGCTGCGGCCCGCGACAATCACGCGCCGGATCAAGGCTTCGCAACGGTAGCAGCCCTTGCCCTCGCGTCCGTAAGCGCGATGGTGGCGCTGATATTCGCCCGGCTGCCCTTCAGCGTCAAGAAAATCGGAGATCGAGGAGCCGCGCAAGGTGATTGCTTTTTCAAGAATTTCGCGCAGCACGCGATGCAACGTCTTCACCTGTTGCTTTTTCAGCGAAGCGCCGAGGCGGGCTGGATGAATCTTCGCGCGCCACAAACTTTCGTCCGCATAGATATTTCCCACGCCCCGCAAAAAGCTCTGATCCAGCAGCAGCGCCTTAATCCGCGCGCGGCGGGTTCGCGCTTGCTCCACAAATTTCTCAACGGTAACTTCCAGCGGATCGGCGCCGAAGGTCCGCAACTCTTCAGCGAGTGGCCCTGCAGAAAGATAAGCCAGTCGGCCGAACCGCCGCGCATCGGTGTAACGAAGCTCGCGATTATCGTCGAGCAAAAAGCATGCGTGCGTATGTTTTTCGCAGGGTAGGGCCGCGGGATTCGGTGCGATTTGCCCCGTCATTCCCAGATGTACGAGTAGAGCGGCAGGCGCCGCATCGCCGTTTGCAGCCGGGGAGCCGGCGCCGTTGACAGCCGAAAGCCGTAACAACATGAACTTGCCGTAGCGCTCAACGGCTTCGATTTTTCGTCCCGGCAAATGCTGTTCGAGGGCCGCCGGGTCATCAATGAAATCGGTTTTCCCGAGCCGCACGGATAGAATCCGCCGGCCCACGATCGTTCGCCGTAGGCCTCGCGCTACTGTTTCGACTTCGGGAAGTTCGGGCATGGAGGGATCACATTCAAAATAGCACATCCCCGTGCGGCGCCGCAGGCCCAGGGCAGCACCAATCGCATCAGGTGCGGCATTGGCAGCAATTTGTGCAAGTCACTTCTTCTGATAGTTCGGATAAGGCGGAGGCCCGGGAATCACAACTGGATGCAACTTCAGTGCTTCGAGCGTCACCTGAACGGCCCGCTCAAGCTGTGGATCGTGGCCAGCCGCGACCGAGGCTGGATCATTCTCTACTTCGATATCCGGCGCAATGCCGTGATTCTCCACTTCCCAGTCGTTGTGCAAGCCAAAAATCGCCACGCGCGGCGCCGTAACGAAGCCACCATCCATCAGCGGGGGGTAATTATAAATTCCAACGAGCCCGCCCCATGTCCGCGTCCCGACAAGCGGCCCTACTTTGTCCTGCTTGAACATCCAAGGCAAGGCATCGCCGCCGGATCCGGACATTTCGTTGATGATCATGGTCTTCGGCCCGTAAATTTGTGCGAGCGGCGAGCAGAATTCCCCGCCTTCGCGCGTGATATCGCAATTGCGCAGCGGCCGCTTGAGCATATCGATGATGTAATCCGCGATTTCGCCGCCGTGGTTGTAACGCTCGTCGATGACCGCGGCTTGCTTTCCGACTTGCGCAAAGTAGTAGCGGTTGAAATTGATAAAGCCGCCGGTTGCAGTGTCCGGAACGTGAACGTAAGCGACCTTGCCGCCGCTCAGTTGATCGACCTTGCGACGATTGTCTTCTTCCCAAGCGAGGTTGCGCAAAGGAAATTCGCTGGGCAGGGGCACAACGGTCACTTCGCGAGAGTCCTTACCGTCAGGATTGGGGCCGACCTTGATTTTGATTTGCGTGCCGGCCGTATTTTCGAAATAGCTGTAGACGTCGATCGGGGGGCGCACATCGCGGCCACTCACTTCCAGCAGATAGTCTCCGGCTTTGACGTCGACTCCTGGCTGAGTGAGCGGAGCGCGCAATTCAGGATTCCAATTCTCTCCGTTGAAAATGTGGGCAAAACGGTAGCGCCCGTTTTCCACTTTGTAGTCGGCGCCGAGGAGACCGCCTTTCACCCGCTTCGGTTGCGGCACGTCTCCGCCAGCGATAAACATATGCCCAATAGTGATTTCGCCTAGCATCTCATCAAAGAGATGGTTGACGTCGGCGCGGCCTCCTGCGCCCTTTAGGTAAGGTGCATACTTCTTCTCCGCGGCCGCGATATTCAATCCGTGATGGTTAGGGTCGTAAAGGAAATCTCGCTCAATCCGCCAAACTTCGTGGTACATCTGGTTCCATTCGACGCGCGGATCAGTGTAGACCTCCATTCCTTCGAGATTCAGCGCGCCATCTCCGGGCTTGGGCACAACTGCTGTCGCCGCGATGAACCATGGCGCAGTGGGTCCGGGACCTTGACGGTAAAGAACCTTCTCGCCATTCGCTGAAACCACAAACGAACTCGCGCCGCCGAGGAACGGCTCTGTCTTCCGGGTGCTCAAGTCAAATTTCGAAACCGAGATCATCGTTGGTTCGGTCAGGCTCGGTACGCCCGGGATTTCGCTCAAAAACAGAATGCCGGTCTTGCCCGCATCCAGGCCAACATAGTTCGCCGCTTTTATCGGCATCGCCACGATCCGCTGGCCGATTCCATCGAGGTCAATCGTGACTTTTACTTCCTCTTTCTTTTCGCCTTCTTTTTTCTCGCCTTCTTTCCCTTTATCACCGCCTTTGTCGGAGTCCTTCGCTTTGTCAGCGTCTTTGCCCTTCTCCTCGCTCGCCGCTTTTTCCTCGTCGCTCTGCGGTTCGACGGGCGAAGAATCGCCCTTTTTCAACACCACCGCGTAAATGCTTCTCGAAATGGGATGCTGAAAGCTTGAGAGATCGAGCCAGCCGATGGAGAGTCCCACATCCGTGCTAGCCGCGAAATAGAGAGATTTCCCATTTTTGTCGAACACCGGATAGCGCGCGTCGCTGGTCCCATCCGTGATCTGCGACTCTTTTCCCGTTTCGAGCGAGTACACAAAGATGTTCCGCATGTGGTTTTCGAGATACTTCCCATACGTGAGCCACTTGCTGTCCGGCGACCACGATTGATTGATCGTGGAGCTGGGATCCTCGAACCGGTCCGATGTGACCTTCACCGGCGTGCCTTTTTCCACGTCCACATACCAGAGATTCAGGCGCTTGTCGGTGTAGGCAATCTTTTTGCTGTCTGGAGACCACAGTGGCCCGTAGAAGTACGAAGGCGGATTTCCCAGATTGATTTTCTTTACCGCGCCCAATCCGGTTTGATCGACAACGTGCAACGCGTATTCCCCGGATTCGTCGGAGAAAAATGCGATCGACTTGCCGTCGGGAGACCACGCCGGATCGCGTTCCGCCACCGCCGTTGTTCGCGTGAGGTTTCGCACATCGCCCTTCTCCGCAGGAACGGTCAGAATTTCGCCGCGCGCTTCGAACACCGCGCGAACTCCCGTTGGTGAGATTGCCGCGTTCTGGATTTTATCCGCTACCTTTTCATAGTGCGGGCGTATTGCCGGCAAATCGCCGGAGATGTGAATTTCGACTTTACTTGCTTTCTCGGTTTTCAGATCGAGTGTGTAGATCCCTCCGAACTGTTCGTAGACCAGCGCATCCGGTCCGCCTGAAAGTGACTTGAGGTCGAGCCCTTTGTTTTCCAGCACCTGCTTCACGGTTTTCGTTTTCGTGTCGTAGGAAAAGATGGTCACAGCGCCTTTGCGGTCCGACAAAAAATAAACCGTGTCGCCGATCCAAACAGGGTCATCATCATTCGAGTTTTCTCGCGGCACTTTCTCAAGCTGCAAGTCGCTTAACCGCAGCACATAGATCGGTGTCGTCTGTCCTCCGTGATAGCGCTTCCACGCGGTTTGCCATTTGAAATTGGGCACATACGCTATGCGCGTGGCATCCGGCGAATACGAAGCTGCTTCGCCGCGCCACATGGGAAGAACTTCCGGAACGCCGCCTTCGACCGGCACGGCGTACAGGCGGTCAAAATCCGCGTAGGCTTCGCGCGGCGAACTGATCAGCACCTTCTTGCCGTCCGGAGTCCATCCGACAACAACATCCGGGTCGGGATGCCAGGTTAGTCGCTTTGGTTCGCCGCCTGTTGCGGGCATGACATAAGCATCGACATTGCCGTCGTACTGGCCCGTGAAGGCGATCCAATTCCCATCCGGAGAAAATTTCGGCCGGCCCTCGTGTCCCCCGGTCGTTAGCTGGCGCGCCTCGCCGCCATCCCGCGGCACGCTCCAAAGATATCCGCCGTAGGCAAACACGATTTGCGTTTTGCCCATCGTGGGCGCCTGCGCGAGCAACGGATTCTCTTCCGCCGCGGCGGACCCACTTGCCGCAAATAACGACGCCAGTAACATGGTCCCCATCATTGCCGTAATTCGAAAACGCATCGTTCCTCCTCAAGAACTTTGAACAAATTTCTTGATCCCTCTGTATCGCTCCGCATTCGATTATTTCTGTGCGGCCGCGGGCGGGGGCCAGAAACCGGGATCGCTGATGGGGCGCTGATCCATTTTGTCGGCATACTTTTTGACGGCTGGGCCAATGACGGAGGCCTTCCCGATCAGGACGAAAACCAAATTATCCAGCGGAAAATGTTTTTGTATTACCTGCTTCGCGATGTCCGGTGTTACTGCGTCCACGCGTGCTTCGAGCTGATTCACCTCGTCGTCGCCCAGCCCGTAAAATTCGTTGACGACGATCCGGCGGGCAAGCTGTCCCGACGTCTCGATCGTCGGCGGAAATTGTCCCTTGATGTAACTCTTCGCAGACTTGAGCTGCTCCTCGGTCACGCCGTTCTTATGAAGCTTGTCCAAAACTTGCAGGGCGAGGTCAATCGCCGGAGTCGTGGTTTCGTTTTTGGTGAAACTGGAAATTTCGAATGGTCCGGGAGCCTTCCGTGAATCAAAAAACGAGCTTGCCCCGTAGGTATAGCCAGACTCGACGCGCAGCGCTTCATTCAGCTCGGATGTGAATCGCCCTCCAAAAATCGCGTTGACCACGCGAATCGCGACGCGATCCGGGTCGTTTGCGGCGGTACCGATGTTTCCGATGGCAAAATAGGTTTGCGTCGCATCGGGTTTATCGATCAGCAGGAGTTTTTTCCCCTTTATCGGCGGAACGGGGGTGATGGACATGCTTGGCGCTGGGTGTGCCGGCCATGCGCCCAATGTTTCTTCAAGCTTCTTCCGCATTTCCGCGGCATCGAATTCACCGGCGACTCCAAGAATCATGTTTCCAGGCGCGTAGTTGGTTTCGTAAAACTTGACGATGGCCTCTCGCGGGATGCGCTTCAGCGAAAGCTCGTCGCCATCCGACGGACGCCCGTAAGAATGCGCGCCGTAGAGATAGCCCGCGTAGTACAAGCCAAGCACGGCCCGCGGTTCGTCTTTCGCGGATTTCACGCCGTCGAGGCTCTGGGCGAGAATTTTATCGGTTTCCGTCTCCGGAAATGTTGGATGCAGCACGGCATCGGAAAAAAGCTCCAGACCCTTGGCGAGGTCTTTTGTCAGGAACTCAGCGCTTACGGTCGTGAAGTCTGCACCCGCGTCAGCGCCAAACGAGCCGCCGATGTAATCGAAGTCGGCGGCAAATTGCTGCGCCGTCTTGGTCTTCGTTCCCTTACGCAAGAGCCCGGCAGTGACGGACGCGAGCCCTTCCTGCCCAGCGGGGTCAGCTGCCGCTCCCGTTTTGACGACGGCGAAGATATCGATGAGGGGGACGCCGCGCTTCTCCATCAACAGCACGGTTAATCCGTTCTTGAGCACAATTTTCTCGTGCGGCGGCAGGCGCAGCGATTGCCCAGGCATCGCCGGGCAAAGCAGAAGCAGGAATGCGACGGGCGCGAGAAGGCGCAGGCTGTTCTTTCCGCATGTCATTGCTTTGCCTTCTCCTCATTGTCGGGAAGCAGCGTCGCTACAGTCCGGTTATTTGCGCCGAAGTATTTCTTCGCTACGCGCTGGACGTCCTCTTTCGTCACCGCCGAGTAGCTTTTTGCCGCATCGAATAGCTTGTTATAGTCACCCATGAACACTTCATAGGTCCCCATCGTGTTCGCGCGCCCGCTGATCGTCCTCATCTCCCTGTAGAATTCAACCAGGAGGTTATTCTTCGCTTTCTCAAGCTCGCGATCGCTAATCAAAGCGCTCTTCACATTTTCCAATTCATCGTAAATGGCTTTTTCGCAGGCCTGCGGATCCACACCTTGCCGCGGCTGGGCAATGATGATAGCCAGTGTGGGATCAAACGCCGGCTCTACTTCGGCGGATACGTCAAGCGCTAGCTGATCCTTGTCCACCAGCCGCTGATACATCCGCGAGCTCTCTCCCTGAAAGAGCACGCCGCGGAGAATATTCAGCGCGTAGAAATCTGGATCATTGGTTTGCGCGACATGATACCCGATCATGACCAGGGGCAGTTCGGCAGGCTTGTGAACCACCAGCCGGCGCTCGCCAAGCTGCTCGGGTTCGATCGTGGTTACCGGCGGAGGAGGCGCGTGGGAAGGAATTGGCTCGATATACTTTTCGCAGAGCTGAAAAATCTCCTCGGGCGAGACATCGCCAACCACGACCATCGTGGCGTTGCTCGGCGAGTAGCCCATTTCAAAATGGTGCTTTAAGTCCTCCATCGTCCAATGCTCGATGTCGCTCATCCAACCGAGGACCGGCCATTGATAGGTGTGCGCGATGAAAGCCGTGGCCCACAGCTGCTCGTCGAGCAAACCGGAATTATTGTTATCGACACTCAGCCGCCTCTCGGAAGCAACCACTTCGCGCTCAGAAGCAATTTTCTTGGGATCAAACGTCAAATCGCGGATGCGGTCGGCCTCGATGTCGTAAATCAGCGATAGCGCCGAGCGCGGAAACCAGTCCTGGTAGACGGTCACGTTTTGCGTGGTGTAGGCATTGTTGGAGCCGCCGTTGGCTTCCATCACCTTGTCGAGGTCCCCCGGTCCGTATTTCTTTGCGCCGTTGAACATCATGTGTTCGAAAAAGTGCGAGAGGCCGGTCGTCCCGGGGCGTTCATTCCGCGACCCGATGCGGTAGAAAATGTACAACGCTACGTTCGGAATGCTGTGGTCTGGCTGCACCAGCACCTTCATGCCATTTTTGAGGGTGCGCGTGCTGACGGGAAACTCCTGCGACTGCGCACGGCCATCCGCAGCAGCAATTAGGAAGGCGCACAACAGCAGCACTTTGTTACAGCGGCACCACCAGATTGTTTTCACGAACCCACCCTCAGACAAACCCTTCCTTCTTAAGACGTAAGGGGACCCGGAAATGTTTGCGTTTATTCCGCTCTTCCCCACGGCAGCAGCGCAAATACGCGGACTGGGCCACCCGAACCACCTTCGAGCTTGATCGGCGCCACGATTAGGAATGCACCATTTTCCGGCAGTTCGCTCAAATCCGACAGATTCTCCAGATGATAGAGTCCGGCTCCCAACGCCAATCGATGCACGGCAAAGTCCTGGGACGCCCCGGAGTCGACGCTCATTGTGTCACATCCAAGGCCGCTGACCTTGCGCTCGATCAACCGTTCCACAGCTTCAACGGAAAATCCCGGAGTATGCATCCGCCCTGTTGCATCCTGATTGCGGTAACTTTGCGCATCCGGCCAGCGTGAGGCCCAGCCTGTCCTAAGCAGTGCAATGGCTCCCTCTGGAATGTGGCCGTTCCGCTCTTCCCACTCATCAATCCGCGCTGCGGGTAGCAGGTAGTCTGGATCCGCGGCGCCTTCCGCTCGAACGTCAAATACCGCGGCTGTTCCAAAAAACTGTCTGACCGGGATTTGGTCTAGAGGTGTCTTTCCAGGAGGAAAATGGATCGGCGCATCCAAATGCGTCCCGTAATGTTCCAGCATCCAGAAACTGCGTGTGAAGTAGCCATCCTTCTCGACGTTGGCATTGTCTTTGGCTTCGAACCACCGCTCATCGCCCGGCCAAGGAACCAGCTTATCGTTGATGGCATAGGCGAGGTCCAGAACTCGCGTCTTCCCGGAGAGAATTCCTTCGAGCATGGCGTTAGGGGAGCGGGATGCCAGGGGAGGCCACAATTCCAGCCATGCGCAAGATTTCCTGGTACTCGGCTTCGGTAATCTGCGAAACCAGCACGCGCACATTTTTTAGGAGCTTCATTTTTTTCAAGGCAGGATTGGCACGCAGCTCCGCCAGTGTGACTTGCCTCGGCAATCGATCAAACGCTCTCAAGTCCGCCACGAGGTTCTTTTCCTTGTGGTCATGAGGATCGGGGTACGGGTCGCGGGTGATTTCTGCGATCGAATAGAGCGTCCTCTCCGGCGCGGAGTGGTAGCACAGCACGCGGTCGCCTTTGCGGACCTGTTTGAGCGCACGGATGGCGTCGGGCTTCGACTCGGCACCGTGCCACATTTCCTTGCCCTTCACGAATAGAGTGTCCCAATGGTAGTGGTGCGGGTCGGCGCTGAATATCCAGTAGTGTCGTTGCGAAGTCGGAGTTGCCATCGAGGCGTCGAGTCGGCAGCAATATACACGGGGAAGACCAAAAAGCGAAACAAAATGTTAGGGTTAGCCGCGATTCGGACCGGACTGAGGAAAACGGTGCAGCGGCCTTGGAAAGTCTGGGATTCTAAGTATCTTCTTTGTTTTTAAAGAGTTACATGAAGGCTTACGCCAAATCTATAAAGACCTCTTCCCCACGAACTTCGGTGGGATAGCAAGCCACCCCCATGTTTGGGTTCTGGACCAGTTTTCCGGTGGTTACGTCGTACTCCCAGCCGTGCCATGGGCATGTAACAATCTTATCCTGAAGGGACCCTTGGCCCAGCGGGCCTCCCCTGTGCAGGCACGTATTGTTGATAGCGAAGAACTTACCTGCGACATTGGCGAGCGCCAAGGCCTTGCCCTCGACTTGTACCTCATGGATGGCACCCGCAGGAACGTCGGAAATCTTGGCGGCTCGCACAAACGGCATGTTCTCTCCTCTACGATTGAGAATGATGAACGAGAAACTTGACCCACAACTTGCGCAGGAATAGTCGTTTTCCGCCGCAGAGTATAACTTCCACACCACGCCGGGTCAAAGCAGAAGCATTCCCAAATCACTTTGTCGTGGCCGGCACATTGGCTCTCTTTGCCATCATTTTCCAATAGGTGGCAGGGCGGAGCCTTTGCACAATGTCAATTTGTCGAGCATCGCGCCCGATGAGGATGCGCGGTTCGCGGCTCTCGACGCCTTTCAGGATGCGAGCCGCGGCGGCTTCCGGAGAGGTGGGAGTTACCTTCTCAAAATAGTCGATCGACGCCTGGTGCTTGCTTGGGGATGCACGCGCGCCCAACCGCGCGTGTTTTGCGATCGGGGTATGGATTCCCCCAGGATGAACACAAGAGACGTAAACCGAGGTGCCCTCCAGCTCGTGCCTTAGGGCTTCCGTGAGTCCACGCACGGCAAATTTGCTCGCCGAGTATGCGCTCTGTCCTACGGGGGCGACAATTCCGAAGACGCTCGACAAATTGACGATCTGGGCGCGCGGCTGCTGCTTCAGGATCGGCAGGAAATATGTCACCCCATACACAACGCCCCAAAAATTGATGCCCATCAGCCATCGTAAGTCGTCGAGAGATAATTCTTCGAAGCTGCCAATCAACGCCACACCCGCATTGTTGATCAGCAGAGTCACGCGGCCATGCTGCGTGACGACCTCCTCGGCAAAGATTTTGACGCCTTTCTCATCGGAAACATCCAGGACGTGCGTTGAGAGCGCTGACTTGTTTGTTAGCGAAGCTGCGGTTTCAGCCAAACCCTTTTCATCGATATCTGCGATCGCCAGCGCGGAGCCAACCGCTGCAAGTTGCTGCGCAAGCGCGCGTCCGATTCCACTCCCCGCGCCCGTGACCACAGCCACACCATCGCGTATGAAGGACATTTCGTGTACCTGCCGATCAGAATTCTCACGAAAGACGTGTAGGAGGCAATTTGCTCCAGCGCCCTTCGTTGGCGCAATCTATTAAATCCTGAATGCTAATCTGAAGAGCTCGCCGAGAACGACGCCGAACAAAATAGAAAAACGGAACAAGCCAAATCGACATTCCGACAAAAAAACAGATCCAAGTGGGAAGACCAGCGAACAATTGTTCCATCCCGAAACCTATCAACGCTCCCGGCCCCAGCATAACCAGCACTACGGCGGGATTCACGCCTTCGGCCGCGAAGTACTTAGTCCAATCCTCATACAGGCTGTTGAAATCAACTCGGAACTCGTGGCCAAATTTCTCGAAAAACTCCACAGCGTCGTCACCTTCCATGCCGAGGTCATGGCTTAGGGTTTTATTCGCTGCGAGTTTTTCGCGAGGCACACACAACTCTTCGACTAGGAGTGCGTAGACGCGCTCGTCGATGGGATCGTCCACGCAAAACTCCGTTCCTACGCGCCCTGAACTTTGGCCAACAGTTCAACGAACTTTTGTTTACGCTCCGTCTGATCGTGGCCGCCTTCCGCTTCGGCAAGCTGGGTGATGTTCATCGAGCAGAACTTCGGCCCGCACATCGAGCAGAACTTGGCCTCTTTGTAGAAATCGTCGGGCAGATTCTCGTCGTGCATGGCCCTCGCGGTCGGCGGATCAAGCGACAACTCAAACTGCTTGTTCCAGTCGAACAAGAACCGCGCATAACTCAAGGCATCGTCGCGGTCGCGCGCTCCCGGCCGGTGACGCGCCACGTCCGCCGCGTGGGCCGCAATCTTATAGGCAATCACGCCTTGCTTTACGTCTTCCGGATTCGGTAGGCCGAGGTGCTCCTTCGGTGTGACGTAGCAGAGCATCGAAGCGCCGTGCCAGCCGATCATCGCCGCGCCAATAGCGCTGGTAATGTGGTCGTAGCCCGGCGCGATGTCAATCACCAGCGGCCCCAGCGTATAGAAAGGCGCCTCGTGGCACCATTCCATTTCTTTGTCGACCTGCTCCTTGATCTTGTCCAGAGGCACGTGCCCAGGGCCTTCGATCATCACTTGGACGTCGTGCTCCCACGCTTTCATGGTCAGCTCGCCGAGCACTTTCAACTCCGCGAACTGGGCTTCGTCGCTTGCGTCGGCGATGCATCCCGGACGCAGACCGTCGCCAAACGAAAAGCTCACGTCGTACTTCTTGAAAATCTTGCAAATCTTTTCGATGTTCTCGTAGAGAAAATTCTGCTTCTTATGGTGCTCCATCCAGTGGGCCATAAGCGAACCACCGCGACTGACAATTCCCGTAATCCGCTTCCGCACCAGCGGCACATGCTCGCGCAGCACGCCCGCATGAATCGTCATGTAATCCACGCCCTGTTCGGCCTGCTCTTCAATCACCTCCAGCATCAAATCAATCGTCAAGTCCTCGGGACGCCGTACACGCGAGATCGCCTCATACACCGGCACGGTACCAACAGGCACTGGCGACGCATCGATAATCGCCTTGCGGATCACTGGAATGTCCCCGCCAGTTGAAAGGTCCATCACCGTGTCCGCGCCATAGTGCACGGCATGGTGCAGTTTCTTAAGTTCTTCCTCAATGTTCGAACTTGTGGCGGAGTTTCCGATATTTGCGTTGATCTTGCACTTCGTGGCGATGCCAATGGCCATCGGCTCGAGGTTGCGGTGATTGACGTTTGCGGGAATAATGCAACGCCCGCGCCCCACTTCGCTGCGAATCAGCTCGGGCTCAAGCTTCTCGCGCTTCGCGATGTACTGCATCTCTTCGGTTATGACGCCCTGCCGCGCGAAGTGCATCTGCGACATGTTGCGATTTCCATTTCCCGTCGCGGCTCCTGCTTCTCTCGATGCAATCCAACTATCGCGTATCGCCATGGAGCCCCCTCAATGAGCGTGTCGAATGACTCGGGGGACAAGAGTCTTCTCTTGTCCCGATCACTCTGCGCAGTAAGTTTGGATTATGGCACCGGGGGAGAGGTGCCGCAACTTGTGCGAGGGCAGCCTTGCGAGCGGGGAGAGCGAAGGAACTCAACTATCGGGAATATCCCAGCGCCCAAATCCGGGCCCAAAAATGACAAAGCACGGGATTCTATCCCGTGCTCCATCGATTCTTACTCCGACCAGAAGTCCGGCAGGCCCCTAACCTTACTGCAGCGCCAAGCTAGCGTTCGTGCAGCCAGCGCCGGAGGGGTCAAAGCGGATCACACCAGATTGGTCGGAGCAGAACATGCGCTGACCAGTGGTGCCAACCGTGACCGGAGTTCCGGTGATCGAATAGCCGACCGAAGGCGTATTGCCGTCGCCGGTCCACACGAATACATAACCGCTCTTTGTGCCGGCCGACAGAACCTGGTCAAGCAAGCAAGCTTGCGCCGAGGTAGCCGTGCAAGGAGCCGCACCGCCCAATGCTGCCAGCGAAGCTGGGAAGCCGTCGTTCGGATAGGTGGACGAATACGTCACAGCGGAGGTGTTGATCGTGCGAATCGAACCGACTGCCGAAGCCTCGTTGGCCGCCATGCGCGACCTTAGGAGGTTCGGAATTGCGATGGCCGCGATGATCAGGATGATCGCCACGACGATCAGCAACTCAATGAGAGAAAAGCCTTTTTGCCGAGTACGCATTACTGTATTTCTCCTTTGGGACCTGGGTCTTTGGTCCCACCCATTGGTGGGCCTCTTATCTGCGCCCATTATGCAAGCAGGAGTCACTCGGGGCAATGGGCTGGAAGGCCCAAATTTGGCCGGTCCGTTTGGTTCAGTCTAGTGTGGAGTTTCCCTGTCCAAAGGTTCTAGTACTAGGCAGGAACGATTGGAGGCTGGTCGAAACAACGCAACCTATGCTTATTTAACCGAGCAGTTAAGTAAGAACCGCTCTTAGGATTCTCAAAATATTGATTATAAAGCGCTTATGTCGAGACTCGGCTGGAAACGGTGTCTACGCCAGGTTCCGCTGCAAAAGGGGTGCTCCTGAATCACCAGAAACCCGCACCATTCGCATTTTGCATTACCTGGCCTTCAGACCACCGGTTTCAAGCAAATCCCCAGAGGCACGTTCTGCCGTCAGAAGCGAGCCCTCTGCCGAAGATCTCGATAGGCGTTGCGCCCAAAACGTGGGACCTCCGCGTTGACATCATCCATCATCGGGGACAAGGTGTTCTGGGCCCTGGCCGCAAAACATGGCATTGCGTTCGTGCGCTATCTGCGGGCATTCCAAGCGAGGAGAGACGGGTACGCTTCGAGGAGTTAAATCTGCGGCCTCATGTTGGTGGGCTGAGAGGCACTGATGGATGAAAAAGTTACCTTGAGTCGGCTAAGGCGGAAGCATCTAGGGCCCGGCAGGAAGTGTGGCCGCTGAGACCCAGCGTAAGGTCGAGATCCGCTAGAAGATTCAGAACTACATCGCGCACACCTTGTTCGCCGGCAAGCGCGAGCCCCCAGGTATAGAGCCGTCCTAGCAGAACGGCGCGAGCGCCCAAAGCCAATGCTTTGAAAACGTCAGCCCCTCGGCGGATGCCTCCGTCAAATAGCACGGGAACCCGTCCATTTACTTCGCGCACGATTGCGGGGAGAGCTTCGAGCGTGCCGATGGCCCCATCGACCTGGCGGCCGCCATGATTCGAGACAATCACGCCGTCGACGCCGGCATCCAGAGCGTGCCCAGCATCTTCCGGATGCAAAATGCCCTTCAGAACAATGGGAAGACTGGTGTGTTGGCGAAGAAAGGAAATGTCTCGCCAGGTGAGCGCGGTATTCGAAAAGAGGCTGCTCCAAAGTTGAATCGCCGCGGCCGGATTCTGCTCCGGGGGTTGCGCAAGAAGCGCGCGAAAAACTGGATCGCTGAAGTAGTTGGCGAGACCCTGGCCGAGTAGGAAGGGCAAATAGGCATGCTGAAGATCGCGTTCCCGCCAGGCGAGCATGCTGGTGTCGAGAGTGACTACCAGCGCTTTGTATCCCGCGCGCTCGGCGCGTTGCAGCATACTGGCGGTCAGGTCGGGATTCTTCCCCCAGTACAATTGAAACCAATGGACTCCGGTTCCCGCGCCATACCCTGCTTGCGCGATTTCTTCGATCGTACGGCTTGCCGCTGTGCTGAGTGTGAACGGCAAGCCAAGGGCGGCGGCAGCGCGTGCCGATGCGAGCTCGCCTTCTGCATGAAGAATTCCCTGAACCCCCACAGGACCGAGAATCACCGGCGCAGGGAGTTGCACGCCGAAGAGCTCGACGCTCAGGTCGCGTTGCGAGACGTTGCGCAGCATCCGCGGCACGATCCGCCAGCGGTAAAAGGCATCGCGATTGGCGCGCACCGTGTCCTCGCCGCTTGCCCCGCCGGCGACATAGTCGAACGCAGCCGGAGAAAGCATTTCCTTCGCCTTCTGCTCGAGCAGGGAAAGAGAAACTGGAACCGAGAGCGCGCCACCCGTCAGGCCGAGTGTGTAGATTTGTTGCTGCCGCAGCGGGCCCGATGCGATCGGTGACGCAGGAGTTTGCTCACTCATAGCGGAGCAGGATTATACACGCAGAAAGAACGGAGGCTGAATGGAGATCAAGGTGCTAAGGCCGCGACGGATATGCCGAACCAGGAACCACCTTGGGGAGACACCACCTGCCAATAATCGGGTAGCCAGCCCACTCCCCGCGATTGGCCTTGATCCCGTACACCACACCAAGGATGACGTTTGCAACCCAGCCACCCATCGCTAGGAGCCAGAGCAAAGGAAAGAAAAGGAAGAAGGCTGGAAATGTACTTGGATTGTGAGGCCGGGATATTTCGTGGAAGACACCCACGAACGCCGCAAAAAAGAAAAGCGCGAAGCTGCCAAGAAAGAGCGCCATGTAACAAAGCTGCCACATAATAGCTTGTAGCGCGTGAAATTTCACAAACTGCGAATTCTGTTTGATAATTAGAATGACTAATGGCCCCATAAAACCTGTAAAAATCTGGAGCAGATGCGCAAGAAAAGCCATGCTGCGCTCGTCCTGCGTGGGCTCGGGCTTGGAAGTAACTTTTGGCTGGTCCGCCACGGCTCGGTCCTCCGGGGTATAGCTCCAAGTTAGCTGGGATTCGGCCTAAACACGGGTAGAAACGGCACCTGTGTGCGCAATCAGAGACCAACGCGTGTCTGAGTTGTGAAAGAGATGATGAAAAACCAACATACTCAGCGCCATGGCAAACGCACTTCGCGGGAGAATGAACTCAGAAGTGGACGCCGAATCCGATGGCAAACGTCGCGTTATTCCGCGTGCCGAGGCGGTTGAGCTGTCCCGTCACGGTATCGGCGACCTTCTCGTTGCCGTAGGCCACGATGGTGTCGCTCAAGTCCAGGCGCAGATAGAGATGGTCTGACAAGTAGCGCTCGCCGATCACACCCACGTCAAACGCAAAGTGACTCAGGTGGGTGAGTCCGCGCGCCTGCAAGTCTCCATTTTGAGGAAAATGGACGAAGCCGGGACGAGCTTTCAGGAATAAGCCGGTGTCCCGCGCAAAGAGTCCCGCTTTCAAGCCGAACAGGCCATCCGTCACGCTAACATTCGGTCCGCCGAGAGTGCCAGCTCCAGGAAAACGATTGACCTCGCCTTCAAGCCCAAAGTGATTTGTCAGGTTGTATCCGAAACGGGCGCCGAGGCCGAGACCGCCGGCATTGGCGGGCGAATTGAGTACGAGCGCAGTAAGTTGGACTCCCGTCTCGACGCGCGGAAAATCCGTTTGCGCATGTGTGCTGGTGATCGCGAGAGCACGCAGAAAAATGCAAAAGATGATGCCGCGAAAGTAACAATTCCCCATAAACCTTCCCCGGTCAGAAGTGCTGAGGGGAGAAGCAATTCCACAGCCAAGCGGAAGTGTTGAGATTTCAGGGATTCAAATTGGACTCGCAAGAAAGTAATGTCGTGCCATTCCGACAGATGGAGCCGAACGACGCCACGTGACGGAAAAGCCTGGCGAGGCTACTCGTTTAGTGTGAAGTTTTCAGACATCCATACGAGAGGTCCGCCGCGGAGGCAGGAGGCTTGACACTGCAAGTGGCGCTGCTCAAGATTGGGAAAGCATGGAAAACTCTCTCAGCAGTAGACTCGCGGAGATCGTCCTCCCCGATTGCGATGGGAAGGAGATACGTATCGGCTCCTTGTGGGCCCGGCAACCAGCTGTGCTGGTTTTTCTCCGGCACTACGGATGAATCTTCTGCCGCGAGCACGTCGCGCAGTTGCGCGAACAGGAGCCAGCCTTCCGCGACAAAGGAGCCGCGCTCGCCGCAGTCGGATTAGGCGACCGCAACTACGCGCGAATGTTTCGCGATGAAACGGGCATCACCTTTCCTCTTCTGATCGACGAAAGGCGCGAAGCTTATCGCGTGGCGGAATTGAAGTCCGCGAACCTCTTGCACCTTCTGCGAAGTGATAACGCCGCGGCAAGAAAGCGTGCCCGTGCAGCCGGCCATCATCAGCACAAACTAGGGCAAAATCCATTTCAACTGGGCGGCAGCTTCGTGTTCGGACCGGGAAATGTGGACCGGTTCGCGCACACCAGCCAAACCTTCGGCGACAATGCTACGGTTGGAGCGCTTCTGGAGGCGCTTCCATAGCGTGCGCTGTTGCGCATCCCCCACACCGCAGTTCAGCCGTTCACAGACGTAACAGAAACTACTGGTAAAATGGACGTATGAAGAGGTCTCGCTCAATCAGAAGATGGCTCGCGCTGCTTTGCGTCTGGAGTGCGGTTACCTTCGGCTTCGCGCAAACCAGACCGGCTAGCGGAAATCCGCGTCAGGACTTCCTGAACAGGCTAGTCGCTGCGGCGATTGAGCGCACAAACCATGCCGTGAAATACGTTTCCGCCTACGTCCATTTGGATTACCCCGGCGGAGATGTCCCCGCGGATACGGGCGTCTGCTCCGACGAAATCATACGCGCCTACCGAGCCGTGGGCGTGGATTTGCAAAAGGAAGTTCACGAAGACATGGTGAAAAATTGGTCGGAGTATTCTCCGAGATCGAAATGGCATCAGGCACATCCCGATCCGAGCATCGATCACCGGCGCGTGCCGAATCTGATGGTGTTTTTCAGCCGCATGGGAGAGAGCCTGCCGATTTCGTTGCGCACGGAGGATTATTCGCCCGGCGATATCGTCACGTGGGATTTGGGCGGCGATGTGCCACACATAGGGATTGTGGTCAATGTGAAGTCGTCGGAGAGCGGGCGATTGCTAATCGTCCACAACATCGGGCAGGGGCCGAAGATGGAAGATGTGTTGTTCGCCTGGAAAATTACGGGCCATTATCGCTATTTTGGTCCGCCTCCGCAGGAATCACACTGATTCTTCCATCCGCATAAAATGAATCGCCGGATCACGTAAGTCGTTTAGACATGACGATGTAATGGCCAGGCACTTTTGCCTGTAGAGTTGGAGAAAATGGGGCGGTGCCGATTTCGGCGTACCCGAGGCGGCGATAGAAGGGCGGCAGCGGAGTGCGTTGGCTGATGACGCGCAAATCGACTGCACTGCAACCTGCCGTTCGGAAATAGTCTTCCGCGGCGGCGACCAACTTCCGGCCTAAACCTGTTCCCTGTCGTGACGGGTCCACTGCCAGCAATCCCAAATAGCCGCGGCCCTGACGGACTTCCACATAAACGCAACCGGCGAATCCGCCGGAGTCTTCCGCTACCAAAAACTTGCCGGTCTCCATGAAGGCTTGTGTCTCTTCGGCGTTGATTCGATCACCCTCAAAAACAAATTGTTCCACGATGAACGCCGTGTTGATTAGGCGGACGAGGGCAGGAATGTCGCCGGTGACAGTGGCGCGGATGGAAACGGTTTCATCGCGCGAAGAGACTCTTGGTGGGTGCTTCATGAAATCTCTGATGTAAGAGTTTGGGTGTTATTGCTTTTGCTTTGTTTCCTCTCTACTCCGTACAGATGCTTCTTTCGCTTCTGCGTTAGCGGGATTCTTTGCGCCGGTGGCCGCTTTTGGCGACCAGAAAGCCGGGTCGCCATCGGCAAATTCCTTGGAGACGTGAGACGTCTCGGGGCTGATGGCGTAGAGATTGCTCTCCGTGCTGGCATAAGCTACGCGCGCGATTTGTTGCATCCGATCGGCGCCCGCTTCGCCTTCGGCATCGCGCAGCAGGCTTCGCCACGCGAGAAGATCGTCATTTTGCTTCAGCGCATGCATGGGTACGAACGCAAGAAAAGTGGGCGACGGCATTCCCACGTTCACCTGATACACGACCCAGGGCGCATCCGCCTTGATTTTCTCATACGCGGCTCTCAGCGTCTTAAACGCCTCGACAAATTCCTCCTCATGGCCGGGCAAGAGCCGAACTTCCAGTACACGCATGTAACGCGACTTCGATAGATCGATGAAGTTTGCGTGGTAGCTGAGATCGCTGCGGCGTACGGCGATGATTGTACGTTCACTCGTTTCGAGTTCGCGAATTTTCTGCTGTAATCCGGCCAGTTCGGCGTGGGCAGCATATATTTTGCCCCAACCAGTGGAGGCGTAGTCCACCTGTTCGAAAGAGTCGAAAGGATCAAAGGAAAGCGCCTCGGGCGCGCCCGTAATGGACTGCAAATCGATCCATTGATTGGGGACAGTCAGATCCTTACAGCGCTTTGCTATCTCAGTCTCATACTTCTCGCGCGCGCTTTCGCTCCCAAAGCGGAATTGCTGATGGACCAGCAACAGAAGATTGGGCGGCGCAGTTGGGAGAGTCGGGGCATTTCCTGCTTGGGCTGATAACTGGGTGACAGGAATGGACAACAGCAGAGCGAGGACCGCGTGTTTAATCCAATTGTATTTCATGGGGTTTTCCTTCTCTAAAGCAAACCGGATTTTGCGCTAGCTCGCAGAGAAACGAAGCAGAAACAGGCCTGGCGCAACTAGGCCACGTTTGCATTGGCCCCGTTTGGGCCTGGAATCCGTTAACGGAGCGCCGCTTTGCCGTTGAAACGCGCCGCCGTCCCCAGCTCCTCCTCGATGCGCAAGAGCTGGTTATATTTAGCAATGCGGTCAGTGCGCGAGGCAGAACCTGTCTTAATCTGACCGGCGCCAGTGGCGACAGCGAGGTCGGCAATGAATGTGTCTTCCGTTTCACCGGAGCGATGCGAAATGATCGAGTTGTAGCCGGCCTTGCGCGCCATCTCTATGGCGTCGATGGTTTCGGTTACCGTGCCAATCTGATTGAGTTTGATGAGAATCGCGTTCCCAATACCCTCTTTAATGCCGCGCGAGAGCCGCGTCGTGTTCGTCACAAAGAGGTCGTCTCCGACGAGCTGAATTTTCTTCTTCGAGGACTTCGCACCAACAGATTGTGTCAGCGCTTTCCAACCAGACCAATCGTCCTCAGCCATCCCATCTTCGATGGAAACGATCGGATATTTTTCGACCCAGCTTGTCCAGTACGCCGCCATCTCCTCCGAAGAGTGCGCTGACTTGTCTGACTTTTTGAAAACGTATTTACCGCTCGCCTTGTCGTAGAACTCGCTGGATGCCGGATCAAGCGCTATGCTCACTTGCTCGCCAGCCTTATAGCCCGCTGCGCCAATCGCTTCGAGCACAATCTGGATCGCTTCCTCGTTAGACTTGCAGCTCGGGGCAAAGCCGCCTTCGTCACCCACCGCGGTCGAATAACCGTGTTTTTTCAAAGCGGCTTTCAGCGAATGAAATACTTCCACTCCCCATCGGAGGGCTTCCGAAAAGCTCGGCGCACCAATGGGCATAACCATGAATTCCTGGAAATCGACAGAGCTGTCTGCATGAGCTCCGCCATTCAAAATGTTCATCATCGGAACAGGGAGAAGATTTGCGCTCGTGTCCGTCGAGTAGCGCGCCAAGTATTTGTATAGCGGCAGATTCTGCGCCGCCGCAGCTCCGCGCGCTGCCGCCATGGAAACCGCGAGGATGGCATTGGCGCCTAGGCGGGACTTCGTTGGGGTGCCATCGAGTTCGATCATGCGCTTGTCCAGCGCGCGCTGGTCTGCGGCGTCCAGTCCCACAACCGCTTTGGCAATTTCGCCGTTTACATTGCCTACAGCTTTCAGAACACCCTTGCCGAGATACCGTGACTTGTCGCCGTCCCGCAACTCCAGCGCCTCATGTTCGCCGGTGGATGCACCGGATGGCACCGCAGCCCGGCCTCGCGCGCCGGTTCCGACATACACGTCGGCTTCGACCGTAGGATTCCCCCTCGAATCGATGACCTGGCGGGCGTTGACGCGAGTGATGTTCGTGGACATGTCTGTTTGTTCTCCCGAGTAAATGCGAATTGATGATTTTACAGAAGATTAGCCCCGAGGCACAGGGGCACGAAGAAACAGGAATATTGATGAGGTTGCTTGGCCGTCAAGTCTGGTTTTACGCGGTTTCGGGTTCTTCGATGAGAGATTCCTGACGAACGACAACGACGATGCCCGAATCGGTCACATGGAAACGCCGCCGGTCAGCTTCCATGTCATACCCGATCTCCGTGCGCTCGGGAAGGCTAACGTGCCGGTCAATGATCGCACGCCGGATGCGCGAGTGCCTGCCGATATTCACGTGATTGTAGATGATGGAATCGTTGACTTCGCAATAGCTGTTGACGCGGACGTTGTTGCCGATCACACACTTCTGTACGCGGCCGCCGGAGATAACCGAACCGCCCGCGACGATGGAATCAAGCGCCACGCCCATTCGCTCCGGATCTGCAAAGACGAATTTGGCGGGCGGATACTGGTGCTGCCAGGTTCGCAACGGCCAGTGGCTGTCATACAAATTGAAAACGGGCGAGACGCTCACCAGATCCATGTTCGCCTCATAATAGGCATCGAGCGTGCCCACGTCGCGCCAGTAGAGAGCATCCTTTTGGTTTTCGTCCACGAAGTTATACGCAAACACGCGGTGTTTCGAAATAATCCTCGGAAGAATATCTTTGCCGAAATCATGGCTCGATTTTGGGTCCTCCGAGTCCGCCAGCAGTATGGGGATCATGAGCTGGGTATTGAAAATGTAAATGCCCATCGATGCGTTGCAATGGCCTGGATGATGCGGAGAGTGCTTCGGCTCGGCCGGTTTTTCTTCAAAGCCGATGATCCGCCAGTCCTTACTCACTTCAATTACACCGAATTGCCGAGCGGCCTGCGCGACGGGAATCTGGATGGTGGCGACCGTTACATCCGCCGCTGAATCAACGTGCTGCTTCAGCATCTTGGCATAGTTCATTTTGTAAATGTGGTCGCCGGAAAGAATGAATACGTATTTGGAGCGCTCGCTGCCGATCGAGTAGATATTCTGGTAGACGGCATCGGCTGTGCCCTGGTACCACTCCTTCGAGACGCGCATCTGCGGCGTGAGCACTTCGATGTAATCGCCAAGCCCCGCCAGCGGAGACCATCCCGCGCGGACGTGCCGGTTGAGGCTCAACGCTTTGTATTGCGTTAAGACAAACACGCGCCGCAGATCGGAGTTGATGCAGTTCGAAAGGGTAATATCGATGATGCGATACAAAGCCCCGAACGGCACGGCCGGCTTGGCGCGGTCCCGCGTCAGCGGCCACAGCCGTTCGCCCTGGCCCCCAGCGAGCAGTACTCCGATGGCATCGCTCATCGCAGACATGGCTGGCCTCCGGACACACTTTTGAAAAGCGGCCCATTCTAACAGCACATGCAAGGAGTGGCGCAAGAACCGCGAGGAAAACAAGAGCAGCCAGTGCCTCCACGCCAGTGCTCTCCTCGCATTATGTACTCAAAAATTAGCTCCGTAACTACAGGGATACTAAATCCCGCCCTCTCCCGGCCCTCTACAAAGATTCCTTGACTTCCATGCCCGCAATTGATTAGAAGATGCCATCTACCTCATCAGGGTGAGTCCACAACGGTTAATGGTGCGCAAGTCGAAATGTAGTCCATGGAGCAGGTAATTGCAGACTGCTCTGTGGGAGCTTCAAGCGGGACGCCGTGAGCGGTGTGCGTGACCGCGCAGCGCCTGCCATGCGATAATGACCAGGGGCGGTGTCGAACCTAGCAGTCACACCGCACGTAGCCAATCCGAACCGGATTGGGGGTGAATGTAAAAGTGGCTGAAGTCATTATCCAGGAAAGTGAATCTCTGGAAAACGCGCTGCGCCGTTTCAAGCGCAAAGTGCAACAGGAAGATATCATCAAGGAAATCAAGAAGCACAGCTTCTACATGAAGCCAGGCGAAAAACGCCGGGCCAAGGAAGCCCTTTCGCGGAAGCGACTGCGCAAGAAGCAGCGGCGAGAAGCGGACTAACCTCCGCCTCGCTGCCGTTCAGCGCCGCACTTCCGTGATTTAGACCCCGGTTAGGCAGAGACGTTGGGTTTCTGTTGCAGATTCGCACTTGCAGGCCCAAGGGACCCCAGCCCGGTACGCCCGGACTTTCGGTTTCATTTCAAAACTTGGCCCACTGTGCGAAATGTGCCCATCCCCCTGCCCGGCTCGGGCAAGGGGAGAGCGGCTCATGGAATACCACGACCGGGTACTGAAGTGTGCGGAGTGCGGCGCTGAATTCGTTTTTACCGCCGGCGAGCAAATGTTTTTCGCCGACAAAGGTTTCAAGAACGAACCGAAGAGATGCAAAGGCTGCAAGGCCAAGCGCGCTGAAGGCGGTGGTGGAGGCGGCGGCGCCTCGCAGATGCGCTCGGAAACAAAGACAACCTGTTCCCAGTGCGGAAAGGAAACTACTGTCCCCTTCCGGCCCACTCAGGGACGTCCGGTTTTTTGCCGCGAGTGCTTCCAACAGCGCCGCGCGCTGGGTGCAGCCTGACGCGGCGGATCGAAGTCCGAGGTTAGTAGTCGAATTAAGAGGGCCAATCGAGTAGCGCACCCGGTGGGACAGACAATCGTGTCTGTCCCATTCTTGTTTGCAACTGCCTTAAGACTTCTGGTCATCTGCTGAAAAGAAGCCGCAGTTTTTTCTTCTGAATCCACCCTCGATTTACTTGCGTTTTCGTACTTGTACCAAAACTGTACCTCGGTTCAGGTGACTTACTTCTCGCAACGCCATAGTTTCTCGCGCACAGCTTCCCAGCCTTACGCTTGGGCTCACCCCACTCAGCCCTTCTCGCAACAGGTCCTCACCGAGCGTTCTGATCACTGGCACGGCCACGCAGCCAGGTGTCCATCCGCAGCAAGCCTCGAGGCTTTAGCCTAGGAAAACACCGCGCTACCGGTCTGCCTCAAGGAGAAGCTATGTCCACAGGTGTAGTCGCACGTATAGTCGAGAAATCAAAGCAAATTCCCGTCCGCAAACCTCTTGTCTGTGTTGCATTCTTGGTTGCCGTTTCATTTGCCACGGTCACGCTTGGTCAGCTCTCTCCACACGATCCGGGTGTTCGCGGCGGCACGATTGACGCGGGCCAGCCGCTCGATTTGTCAAAAACCGCCGGGGCGTCTTCGTTCTTTACGGACGGACTCGGCCGTTTCACTTCCGTTGAAGTTGTGAGCGGCCAACCCAACAACACCGGCCTCGGCCCGCGTTTCAACTCCAACCAATGCTCGAGCTGCCATGCGCAGCCCGCGGTCGGCGGCACGAGTCCGAGCACTAGCGCGTTTCCCAATCTTGGGCCAAATCCGGAAACTCTCGTCTACAATCTCGCTGGTCAAACTGGCCAAAATACCCTGCCATCCTTCATAACTCCTGACGGCCCGGTGCGCGAGGCGCGATTCAAATTCTTTTTGAATCAAGATGGCTCGCTCAGCAACACGCCGGACGGCGGAGTACATGACCTCTTCGTCATTTCTGGGCGCGGCGATGCGGGCACTTGTTCCATTCGGCCGCCTGACTTCGCACATAATCTGGCGCTGAACAACGTCATCTTCCGGATACCCACGCCTGTTTTCGGCGCGGGCTTGATCGAAAACATCTCAGACGAGACCATCATGGCGAACATGGAACAGAACGAACGAGCCAAGGAAGCCCTCGGCATTTCCGGCCATCCCAACCGCGACGGCAACGACGGCGCGATCGCCCGCTTTGGCTGGAAAGCGCAAAACAAGTCGCTCGAAATATTCGCGGGCGAAGCGTACAACGTCGAAATGGGCGTCACCAACGAATTGTTTCAAAACGAGCGCGCCAGTCCAGATGAAGCACAACGTGGCGGTCTTCCGCGAGAGTGCAGGATTAACCCCACACCCGAGGATGGGACCAATATGACAGCGTCCCCAGACTCGGCGGTTCCCAGCGACGTCGTGCAGTTTGCCATGTTCATGCGGCTTCTGGCTCCGCCGGCGGCCTCGACCACAAACCCGGGCGGGGCAACCTCTATCGCCAATGGAAGCCAAGTGTTCAATGCGATCGGATGCGCAAATTGTCACACGCCCGCGCTTCGCACCTCGCCCTCGGCAATCATGCCTGGCCTAGGTCCGGGCGTTGCCAACCTCTTCTCCGACTTGCTCGTCCATCACATGGGTACGAACCTTGCCGATGGCGTTTCGCAAGGCGGAGCGGGTCCGGACGAGTTCCGCTCCGCACCTTTGTGGGGCCTCGGGCAACGAATCTTCTTGCTGCACGATGGCCGCACCACGGATCTCCTCGATGCCATTCGCGAACACGCAAGTGCCGGTTCGGAGGCCAACGGTGTAATCAGCAACTTCAGACAGCTGAGTCCGCAGCAAAAGCAGGATCTGCTGAACTTCCTGCGCTCGCTCTAGCTTCGGTTTACGATCCACGGTGGGACAGACATGCGTGTCTGTCCCACTCTGTTTTGCGGTTGCTGTGACTTTGTCCTTGACAAATGTTGTCCCTCGTATATACTTAGTCTTGGGCAAGACTGTCATCAGATCCAGTGGCGCCAGCATCCATGCTGGCGTCTTTGCTTTTCGAGGGCTACCTTTCAGCGGTAAGTCTTTCATTCCCAGTACTTACGAAAATCGCCGAGCCTCTGCACTATTTTGGTGCACATTCGCACGGCCAAGGGTATTTAGAATCAACACTTACAAAAGTGTATGAAAACAAATAACTTTAAGTCCTTCTAGAATGAACACTTATGCAAAAGTCCCGGGGGGTAGCCCCCGTTAACGCCGGAAACCCTCTAGCGTCCGAACTCGACAATGGGTGTATTTTTCCCGCCTGCGCGGTATGATACCGCTCGAGAAGTCCCCTATAAGATCACGGCCATCCGGAGGGCCACCTCATGGCTCACCGCTTCACCATAGGTGTCGAAGAAGAATTCCAGATCATTGACCCCGCCACCTGCGCGTTGCGCTCTCATGTCATGCAACTTGTTTCGGCCGCTTCTCCCGACATCGTCGAGCAAGTAAAGCACGAGATGCATCAATCCATCGTCGAAACCGGCACTAAAATCTGCGAAAACGTCGGCGAGCTGCGCATCGAAATGCATCGCACCCGTGGCGAGCTCGTGGCCGCGGCCGAGCGTGTTGGCTTGCAGGTTGCCGCGGCCGGCACTCACCCCTTCTCCAGTTGGATTGACCAGGTCATCTCACCCGGCGAACGCTATGAACACATCGTTGAGGAACTCCAGCAACTCGCTCGCTCGCTTCTGATTTTCGGCATGCACGTTCACGTCGCCATGCCCGACAAGCAGACCACCATCGACATGATGAACATGGTCCGCTATTTTCTTCCGCACTTGCTCGCGCTGTCCACTAGCTCTCCTTTCTGGATGGGACGCAACACCGGCTTGAAATCCTACCGCACCACCGTCTTTCGCCGTTTCCCACGCACCGGCATACCGGAACAGTTCGAGTCCTGGAGCGCCTACGAGAATTTCGTCAATCTCCTTATGAAACTAAATTGCATCGACAACGGCAAAAAAATCTGGTGGGACGTTCGGCCTCACCCCGTGTTTGGCACTCTCGAGTTCCGCATGTTCGACGTGACCACCAAGGTCGAAGAAGCCGTCTCCATCGCTGCGCTCACGCAAGCTATCGTCGTAAAGCTTCATCGCCTCTACGAGCGCAATCAGAGTTACCGCCTCTACCGCCGCGCCTTGATTGAAGAAAACAAGTGGCGCGCCGCCCGTTACGGCATCGAAGGCAAGCTGATCGATTTCGGCAAAGAGGCCGAAGTCCCCATGCGCGAACTCGCGCTCGAGCTGCTCGATTTTGTCGATGACGTCGTGGACGATCTCGGCAGCCGCAGCGCCGTCGAGTACATTCACACCATTCTCAAAGACGGCACCAGCGCGGAGCGCCAATTGCGCGTTTATCAACAAACGGGCGACCTCAAGGCGGTCGTCAGACATCTGGTCTCGGAAACGCGCGGCGTCACCGAGCCTCGGGCTTCCTCGGCACACGCAATCAATTAGCGGCATCTGCAAAGCACCAGGTCTCGGTTTCACCTGTCAGGAGAGAAAACATGAAAAAGGTTGGCCTTCTCTGCGGGCGTGAATACAGCTTTCCTCCGGCCTTCATCGTTCGCGTCAATGAACTTGGAAAAAAAGACGGCGTTGCGGCGGAATTCGCAAAGCTCGGCGGCACACGCATGGGCGAGCCATCCGGCTATAGCGTGATCGTCGACCGCATCTCTCACGAAGTCGAATACTATCGCGGCTATCTTAAACATGCCGTCCTTCAAGGCACCTACGTCATCAACAATCCGTTCTGGTGGACGGCCGACGACAAATTCTTCAATTATGCGGTCGCCTCGAAACTCGCCATAGCCATCCCTAAAACCGTCCTGCTGCCACAAAAGGGATATCCCAGTGATATCGACATAACCGCCGAATCGCTTCACAACTTGGAGTATCCCGTCGACTGGGATGGACTACTCGACTACGTAGGTCGCCCTGCCATCCTGAAACCCTTTTCCGGTGGCGGCTGGAAGCACGTCTACAAAGTCCACAACAAAGAAGAGCTTCTCGCGGCTTACGACAAAACTTCGCCTTACTGCATGACTTTGCAGGAGTTCATCGACTTTGACAAATATGTCCGGTGTTTCACGTTTGGAAAATCGGATATCACTCCCGTCCATTACGACCCGAAAGAACGCAAATATCTCGTCGACCACAATTATTTGTCATCTGAGCTCGGCGCTCGCATCGTCAAAGACGCGCAAACAATTAACGAAGCCCTCGGCTACGAAATGAATACCATCGAATTTGCGGTAAAAGACGGAGTGCCGTTCGCTATCGATTTCTTGAACCCTGCGCCGGATATGGAGCGCGACCGCATCACCGAATTCTATTTCGAGCATGTCGTCGGCAAAATGGCCCGGCTCGTCATCGACCGCGCTCTCCATGGTGCCGCTTCTTTCCCCTGGCCACGTTGGGAGGAGATGCTCGGCATTGGCGCGGCACGCGGTTTCACCGGAGGTCCCAAGAGTCTTGCTGCAGGCCAATCTTCCGCTCCCGTTTCTGTCGCGGGCTCGCCAGGACTCAAATCCACATGACCACCGCGCCGACGCCTTCGATCACGCCGCGAAATCCCGCCGACGAGTGGACCGACATTTTGAAGGCTATGCTGCTTCGCCTTCCCGCTCTCCCGCAAGATTTGTTCAAACGATTGCGCCAGGCAAAACTCACTTTTGGCGACCGCGTCCATTGCCCTTTCCTCCGGCCGTTTTTTCTCTCGCCCGAAGATGAGGAGCGAGTTCGTAGTGTTGCCGAGACTATCGCCGACTTCGGCGAACGTGTTGTCACCGCCGCGCTCGAAGACAAACATCTTTTCGCCCAGCTTCATTTGCGCCCTGAAGAAGAACGACTCGCGCGTCTCCCAGTCGCTTACGGCCGCGCTTGCACGGCCTCCCGCCTCGATGCTTTCCTCCTGCCCGATTCCCTGAAGTTCGCGGAGTATAACGGAGAATCTCCGGCAGGCGCGGGCTACGCGGAAACGCTGGCGGAAATTTTTCGCGAGCTTCCAGTCATGGGAAAATTCGCGAAGAGTTACTCGATCCACAGCTACCCGCTCAGCGCCAAACTCCTCGACGCCCTGGTAATGAGCTATGTGGATTGGGGCGGTTCGGCCAGCCCGCCGCAAATCGCCATCGTGGATTGGGAAGACGTTCCCACTTTTAGCGAGTTCGAAATTCTACAGTCCCGTTTCGAGAGAATGGGAGTTCCCACGGTGATCGCCGATCCCCGCGAACTCGAATTCGACGGCAACAAGCTTGTTGCCCATGGCAAAAAAATCGATCTCGTCTACCGCCGCGTCCTGATCAACGATATCGTCGCCAAGCCTGCTGAGTGCGCCGCCCTCGTAAAAGCCTACACCGCCAACGCCGCCTGCGTGGCCAACACCTTCCGCTGCAAAATCCCCCACGTCAAAGCCTTCTTCGCTGTCCTCACCGACGAGCAAAATGGCTCGCTCTTTTCCTACGACGAACGCGAACTCATCCGCCGCCACGTTCCGTGGACACGCATCGTCGCCGACGTAAAAACTTCTCACTACGGCCAGCCGGTAGAACTCTTGGCATTCATCGAGAAGGAACGCGAAAACCTCGTGCTGAAGCCCAGCGACGAGTACGGCGGCTCCGGCGTAACTCTAGGCTGGGAAACTGACGAATCTGCATGGGACGCTGCGATCGGCCGGGCCCTCTCGGCAAAAAATGGCGCCTGGATCGTCCAGGAACGCATCCCCATCCGCCGCGAAGTCTTCCCTTACATCGCCAACGTCGGCAAAGTCGATTACCGCGACATGCTCGTCGATTTCGCCCCCTATCTCTTCCGCGGAAAAGTCGCCGGCTTCCTCACTCGCCTGAGCGCCACCGGCCTGGCCAATGTCACCAGCGGCGGCGGCCAGGTTCCTGCTTTCCGCGTTTCGCCGCGAAGTGCCAATGCATAGCGGCGAACAGTAACACCTTGATTCGTCCCGTTTTGCCAGCTAGGATTTAGTCTAGTGACCCACTACACCTATCCGATTTCCATCGAAAAAGAGGACGGGCAGTACTACGCCTACAGCGAAGATCTGCCGGGTGTGTACGGCCTCGGCGACTCCATCGAAGAGGCCAAAACCAGCATGTTGGAAGGAATTCGTCTTTACATCCTTGAATGCAAAAAGGACGGCACGTCGCGATAGATTAAACGCCAATTGTCCGCCGACTTCTCATTTCTGCTCTGTTTCCATAGCAGCGAGCACTTTTCATTAACGCCGCTTCAAATTTTCGCCAATTCTTGTAAAATTAAGAGATGTACTTTGGCCACCCAGACCCGGAGTTAATGCCCGGCGCCAAAAACGCCGTGGAGACTTGCCTAAGCGTCCGCCCCGGCGAGCACGTCGCGCTCATCGCCGACGAAACCAGCCGCTCGGTAGCCGCCAGCATCGCGGCCGCGATTGAAGACCGCGGCGCGCAATACACCGGCTTGCTTCTGGAAGATTTTGGCCCTCGGCCCATGACCGTCGCGCCCCCCGAAGTCCTGCAAGCCCTCGAGACCGCTGATGTAGGCGCCATGTGCATGACCCCGCAACCCGGCGAACTCGGCGCACGCATGGCCATCGTCCGCGTCGTCGAGCGCCGCCAAATCCGCTACGCCCACATGGTCGGTGTCACGCCCGAAATCATGCAGCAAGGCATGCGCACCGACTACCGCATGGTCGACCGCCTCAGCGACAAGCTTCGCGAACGTATGTTGCGCGCGCAAACGCTCACCGTAAAAACCGAAGCCGGCACGAGCTTCGCCGCGCATTTCGATCGCGGCCTCGATTGGGTCAAAACCAGCGGCCTCATCAGCCCGCGCTACTGGTCCAACTTGCCCGCCGGCGAAGTCTTCACCACGCCCGCTACGGTTGACGGCACTTTCGTCTGTGACGCCACGGCGGGTGATCATTTCAATGGAAAGTACGGCGACCTGCAAACCACGCCACTAGTCTTGACAATCGAAGGCGCGCGCCTGACCGGCGTCGATTGCGCCCGCAAGGACCTCGAAGATGAATTCTGGCAATACTGTCACACCGACGAAAACAGCGACCGCGTAGGCGAACTGGCCTTCGGGACCAACCTCGGCCTCTCCTCGATGATCGGCATCCTTCTGCAAGATGAAAAATTTCCCGGCGTCCACATCGCCTTCGGAGACCCCTACGGCAGCCAGACTCACGCCGACTGGAAATCCAAAACACACGTCGACGTCCTGACCCGCAACTGCGACGTGTGGATCGACGAAGATCAAGTCATCTCCAAAGGCCACTATCAACTAGACCACCTCGGCCTGGCCTGATCTCGATCCTCATCCCCTCGCTTTCTAAAATCTCCTCCAAGCTTCCCCGCGCTGGAGCGATGCGCCAATTTTTATTTTGTCCTTGAGTACGCGCTCTCGAACGTGTATTCCCCCGATCCTACTTCCAACACCACCGCATCCTCCACCTGCCGCGCCTTAAAAATATCCGAGCGCCCGGCCAGCGCCTTCCCTCCCTCTCTAACGTCTTCCAACTTCGCATTCGGCAATCGCACCGTCGCCGTCGTATTCGCTGGCACCTTAATCGTCAAGGTCATCTTCCCGTTCGCAATCTCCCAACCCGACGCTACAAGTCCATACATGCTCTCGACCGAACTGCCGGCCTTCGTCAATCCACCGCCGGGATGCGGCTCTATCAAAATATGCTTATACCCCGGCGCCATCTCATCCAACTCAAGTCCCGCCACCACGCGGTACATCCAGTCCCCAATCGCTCCGTACGCATAGTGGTTAAACGAATTCATCCCCACATCCTGAAAACTCCCATCAGGCTTCTGCCCGTCCCATCTTTCCCAAATCGTCGTCGCGCCCTGCGTTACCGGATACAGCCACGAGGGATACTCCGTGCGGTTCAGCAGCATGTACGCCTCATCCAAATATCCATAATCGCTCAGCGCTTTGCACAGCACCGGCGTTCCCAAAAATCCCGTCGTCAAATGTTTAAACTTCCTCACGTCTTCCGCCAGCCGCGCCGCCGCCCCAGCCCGCATCGCCTCCGGCAGCAAATCAAACTCCAGCGCCAGCGCATATGCCGTCTGCGTATCCGAAGATAGCCTTCCATTCGGCGTCACGAACTCCTTAAAGAATGCTGCCCGAATTTTCTGTTCCAACTCCGCATACTCCGCCGCGTCCTCGCGCTTCCCCAACACGCCCGCAGTCTTCGCCAGCAATTCCGTCGACCGCGCAAAATACGCCGTCTGCAAAAAATCTTTTGCCGTGGTTGCCCCCGGATAATCCGCACTCGTCGTCGCAAACGCCAGCCAATCTCCAAAACTAAACCCCTTGCTCCAGATGTATTTCTCCCCAGCCTGCCGGCGCATGTACTCCACCCACGCCTTCATGCTGGGATACTGTTCTTCCAAAATCCTCTTGTCTCCAAACGCCTGGTACATCGTCCACGGCAGCACCACCGCCACGTCCGCCCATCCCGCCGAAGCCGCCGCGCCTTTCCGCGTGTCGTGCGTCAAAGCGTTCGGAATCACAAACGGCACCGCTCCGTCGTCCTCCTGATCCAGCGCCACGTCCCTCAGCCATTTCGTATAGAACGCCGCCGTATCGAAATTAAACGACGCCGTCGGCGCAAACACCTGCGCGTCTCCCGTCCAGCCCAACCGCTCATCGCGCTGCGGGCAATCCGTCGGCACATCCACAAAGTTTCCCTTCTGCCCCCAGAGAATGTTGTGCTCCAACTGGTTCAGCAACGCGTTCGAACTCTCAAACGTCCCCGTCCTCTTCATCGCCGAGTGCACCACCACTCCCGTAAAATCTTCCGGCTTCACTTCTCCCGGCCATCCGCTCACCGCCACATAGCGAAATCCCTGAAACGTAAAGTGCGGCTCATACACTTCCGTTCCTCCGCCGCGCGTCGTGTACCGTATCGTCTCCTTCGCCGTCCGCAAATTCGCGGTATAAAAATTCCCCGTCTTGTCCAGCACCTCCGCGTGCCGCAACGCGATTGTCGTTCCTGCCGGCGCCGTCACGCGAAACTTCACCCACCCGACCATGTTCTGCCCCATGTCCAGCACGGTGTCCCCTGCTGGTGTCTTGAACACCTTTGCAACCTTGAGCTCATCAATCTTCTTCACCGGCGGTCCAACTGGCGCCACAATCTTCGCCTTTGGCGCATCTGTGGCCGCCACGCTTTTCCAATCCTTGTCATCGAAACCCGCCGCGCTCCATCCCGTTTTTTCCAGCCGCGCGTCATACTCTTCGCCGTCATAAATATCCGACCAGACGATCGCCCCGGTCGCCGCCTTCCAATTCTCGCCGCTCGTCACAATGTCTTGCGTCCCATCCGTATACCGAATCACCAGTTGCGCCAGCAGCGCCAATTTCATGCCATAAACATTTCTCCTCTTATCCCATCCGCTTCTTCCCCGGAACCAGCCATCCCCCAGCATTGCCCCAAGGCAATTCGCTCCGCTCTTCAACTGTTTCGTCACGTCGTACGTTTCGTATTGAAACCGGAAGTCATACGCCGTCCATCCCGGCGTAAAATATTCCTCTCCCACGCGCTTGCCGTTCAGTTCCAACTCATACAATCCCATTGCAGAGGCATACAATCTCGCCCGCTCCACTTTCTTCTTGGCACTCACCGAAAACTCTCTCCGCATCATCGGCGCCGGATTCGACTTCGTCTCATCCTCCGCAAGCTGCGGCGTAATCCATTTCGCCTTCCAGTCCCCCGCCTCCAACAACCCCATCTCCCACTTTGCCGCGCTACTCCATTCCGACAAATGCCCGTGATTGTCCGCGACCCGCACTTGCCAAAAATAAGTCTTCTCGCTCGCCACCGCCGGCCCCGCGTACTCCACCTGTGTCGACGCATCCGATGCCTGCGTCCCGCTATCCCAAATCACCTTCCCCTTCGCCAGCTCCACTTCCGACGACGCCACGCGCACCTCGTAGCTAGTCTGCAAAACTCCCTTCTCCGCGCTGACCAACTCCCAGCTCAACCTTGGCTTCCGCACATCGATCCCCACAGGATCCACCTTGTACTCGCATCGCAAATTCTTCACCGCAAACGCTGTTTCACCCCGGAGAGACGCCGCACACACAAGCGCCGCCGCTATCGCACACGCCGTCACCACTATCTTCCTTTTCACGCGCAGCCTCCTCCCAAGCAAATTCTGGAGTGCAACTATAGTCCAAAACAGCCTCATCTTGAGGTGGATGATCCCGGCGGGCCTGATTAGTTACATTTGCCTATTTGCTGGCTTCCCTTATCAGCGTACCGATCGAGACGAAGCGCAGACCTTTCGCATGCCCCGCGAGGAGAATATGTGGCAAAGCCTCAAGGCTCCGACGCGGATCCGAAATACCGTCGTGAAGTATGACAATACTCCCGGGTCGGAGATTCTTTTCAACGAGCCACTTTATGTACCACAGCGGAGGCCGCATCGGATCGTGAGGATACGCACAGCCCAAAACGCATTCGTACCCGTGGGCTCGCGCGAGCCGCAACTGCCTGGGCCACGCAACTCCGCCCGGCGGACGAAACAACTTCGGCTCCGTCTCTATGCCGAGAACTTTCTCAGTCTTCCCAAGGTTTCCGGCGAACTCGGCATCCGAGTGCAGCAGCGTGGACCCGTTTCTGAAGTAGTGGTTGCCGACTTCGTGTCCGGCATCTCTGATTCGCGAAACTAACTCGGGATTGCGCAAGGCCCTCTCGCCAATAAGAAAGAACGTAGCCTTGGCGTCGAGTCGCTTCAGAATCTCAAGAACTTGCGGCGTAAACTCCGGGTGTGGGCCATCGTCAAAGGAAAGTGCAGCCAGGGGACGTTCCGTACGAACGCGATAAATAAAATTAGGCGTCAGCCGTTCGAGCACACCCAAAACAGCCAGCGGCTCTATCCAAAACACCACGAAACCCACGGCCAGCAGAGCAACAGCCACCACGAGTGCCGATAGCAAATCTTCGCCCCGCTCAAAATCAGTCTCTTAACGGTTAACCAACTAGCTGGGATTCCGTAAAGTCGCCGCTCTCCGCGCGAATTCGGAGAAACTCTTACCGCTAGCGTCTTTCTCGATTGCCTCCAGCTGCGCCCGCCCCTGCGAAGCGTCGCCGAACTTGAGCATCAACTCGGCCAGCGCGAGACGTCCTTCAAATTGCACGTTCACGCCCGCCTTCGACCCCAGCTCCGAAACCGAATCATGGAGTGTCTTAAGCGCCGTCGCCCCGGAACCCGCCGCCGCATCGGCCCGCGCCGACCACGCGGCAAACTCCAGCCGCTGATCCGGATCCGCGCTCTTCGCGGCAAGAGCCGCAGCCTGTGCAAAAAACTTCTGCGCCTGGGCGACCCGCCGCTGCTGCAAAGCCGCCCGGCCGAGCAAAAGGTAAGCTCTCGCTTCGAGGTGGGAACTCTTTAGCCGGTGCAGGTCGGCGGCCGCCTGCTGTGCCAGCGTGGTCGCGCGAGACGCCTGCTCTTGCGCCAGGGCCACTTCCGCCAAAGCCAGCTGCGATTCGGCAATGGCCCCTGAATTCTTGGTCTCCCGGTGCAGCGCGAGAGCTTGCTCGTAACCCTTCTGCGCCGCGGCAAAATCGCCCCGGAAAAATGGCCCCTCCGCCGCGTCGTAAAATCCGGTGGCGATAATATCTTTGTCGCCACTTTCGCGGGCCGCCGCCAGTCCATCCGTGGCAGCTTTATCAGCGCCGGAGAGATCACCCTGTCCCAGAAGCGCGCCGGACAATCCGAAATACGCCGAAGCCACGAGCTTTTTCTCGCCCCCAGCGCGCGCCGCAGCCAGTGCGTTCTCCGCATGACTGCGCGCGCCAGCCCAGTCCCCCTCAAACCGTGCTACGTTGCACAGCCCCGTTTCCGCGTCGCCCGCCGTCGCCGGATCACCAATCGCTTTAGCCGAAGCGAGGGCTTGCGCGTAGTTCGTTTTCGCCGAAGCAAGATCTCCCTGATCGTATAGCAGGCTCCCAAGAAGCACCCGGATTTGCGCCATGCCGGATTTTTGCCCTGCTTCCTCAAACTTCGCCGCCGATTCCTCATACATCTTCCGCGCCGAGGCCACGTCTCCGGCGTCCAACGCAAGGTTTCCCAGATTCGCCAGCGCGGCTGCAATGCCTACCTTGTCTCCGGTTTCCCGGTGCAACGCCAGCGACTCCTCATAGTACCGGCGGGCCTCCGCGGGATGTCCTTCCGAGACATATATATTGGCGATGTTCCCCAGAGCATTTCCGATCGATCCGCGATCGGAGATCTTGCGCGCAATGGCCAGGCTCTCTTCATAAAACTTCCTGGCTCCCTCGAGATCGCCTCGTTGCTCACGTATCCTTCCGAGATTCGCGAGCGCGCGGTTTATCCCCTGGTTGTCTTCGATCGGCCGCCGGATGGCTAGGGCTTCGTTGAACTGTTTTTCTGCTTCATCCAACTTGCCGTGCTGGAGCGAATCAATTCCCAGATTGTGCAGCGCTCGCGCTACTCCAACGCGATCGCCAACCGCCTCATAAGTGGCTTTCGCTTCTTGCGAAGTGGCCACCGACTTCGCGGAATCGCCGAGATTGTGCCAGGCCCAGCCTTCCAGCAGCAGCGCGCGCGCCGCCATTAACCGCTCGCCACGAAGTTTGGCTTTCTCCACCGCCCGCTGCGCCGCCGCCTGTTCCCGCTTGAAATCGGACAAATGGTCGGCCGTGCTGGCCTCCACCAGATCAACCCGCGGGTCGTCCTTCATGGACGGAATATCCTCGCGAAGACGGTTCAACGTCGCTAGAGATTCCCCAGGCTGGCCCGCGAACCCCTGCGCTGTCGCAAGTCGCATTGCGTAATCCGGATTGTCCGGAAAAAACGTACTGAGCGATTTGTACGCCTCAGCGGCTTTCGGCCAGTTGTGCGCCGCTTCTTGGTAGCGCCCTTCGATCGACAAACTATCTTCCCGCGAAAGATTCGTCGAAAGCTCTACGGCCTTCTTGGCTTCCTCCAGCGCCCGCGCGTCATACCCCAGCTGGCCCCACGCCGTCGCCAGGGCCACGTGTGCGGCCGCGCTCGATGGATCGGCGGCCACCGCCTTTTGCAGCAAATCTCTCGCCGCCCCGCTCTCGTACATCCGTAGCTTGTCCAGTCCACTGGCGTACAGCCGCGCAGCGTCCGTCGATTGGGGCACGGCTGCCTTCACGTGGCTCGTGTCTTCCGTCGAAAGCTGCGGCGCTCCCAGAGCTGTGCGCAGCTTCGCGCCGGCCCGCGAAACCACTTCGAGCAAGTCAGACTCCTTACCCGTTTCGATGACCTCCGCCACGGTATCCCCCGTTGCCGTCTCCTGAATCCGCAAGTCCACTCGGATCTTGGCCCCGGCACGATCAGGCACCACGACGTAAGTCCCGAAAACAACCACATCGCTCGATAAATTCAGGCGTATCCGATCGAGTGTGTCCTTCGCGTAGGTCCCCGTGTCCGTGAGCACCAGGTCGCGCTTCATGCGCGACACGTTCTCGCCCGAGACCGTTCGCAGACGCTCGCCCGCCGCCAATTCGGTACTCAGCATCTCGGAAAGCGCAGTAGAAAGCCACGCCGCCTCCGCTGGATTCGCGGACAAATTCTTGAACCCAAGCACGGCCACCGAACGCCGTTGTACAACGCGGACACCACGCCCGGTCCTGCCTGCCGAATCCTGCGTTGCGGATTGCGTCGTACGGCCGCGATGCGCGAAATACCAACCCGCCACAATGCCAGCGATCAACACCAGAGCGAGCGCCGAGATAATCGCGCGCGTGGATAAAATTCTTCCCCGCGAAGCGACGACTGGCTGCCCCGCCCCCAGCCTCTCCAGATCGATTTCCAGCTCGCGTGCAGACTGGTACCGGCGCTCCGGCTGCCGATCCATCGCCTTAAGCAGAATGGTTTCGAGCCCGGGGGACACTTTTCGATTGATCTGGCTGGGCTTCGGCGGGTCTTTCTTCAGAATCGATTCGATCAGTTTCACCAGCTGTGGCTCAGGAAAGGGCCGCCTTCCCGTCGTCATCTCGTAGAGCACCGCCCCCGCCGAGTAAATGTCCGTCCGGGTGTCCAGTGCTTCACCTCTCAGTTGCTCTGGCGCCATGTACGGAACTGTCCCGGAGAAGCTGCTTGTCTCCGCCAGGCTTAGCGTCGCGTCGACGCCCCGTTCGGGATGAAAGAGCCTGGCCAGCCCAAAATCCAATATCTTCAGGCGTCCGTCGGAAGTAAGCCGCAGATTTCCCGGTTTCAGGTCGCGATGCACCACTCTCTGTTCGTGAGCAGCCGCCAAGCCGGCCGCAAGCTGCGCCCCGAGGCGCGGGATTTCATCCAGAGGCAGGCTCTCTTGAGTCAGCCGCTTGTCCAGCGACAAGCCCGGCACGTACTCCATCACCAGAAAATCAACGCCATCTTCGCTGCTGAAATCGAATATCGAACATATATTGGGATGATTGAGCCGCGCCAAAGCCAGCGCTTCATTGCGAAAACGCCTGCGCGCTTCCGGATCCGAGAGCATTCCAACGGGTAGGGCCTTTATCGCTACGTCGCGTTCCAGGCGGCTATCGCGTGCGCGATATACCACACCCATCCCGCCCGCTCCAATCTCTTCGACGATGAGATAGTGGCCGAGGGTCTGGCCAATCATGGTGTGTTTTCCGTCCGTTAGCTTGCATCTTAGGTGGGGGCCCCAGTCAAGTCAACGCGTCACCACCGGAACGCGCACGCCGGATCAAGCGGCGCCGACGCTAGCCCGCGTCTGCGTCGCGTAAACCCGCCAACCAGATTTTCAGGGAGCGGTTTAGAACAGGCGGGCTACATATTCGCGCATCTGATGCTTCCAATAGGGCCAGTCGTGGCCGCCCTCCGGACCCCAATTGTCCAGCGAATGGCGGATTCCCTTGGCCGAAAGGATCTCCGACAAGCGATAGGTCGGTCCGCTATTCTCCCACTGACCTGTGCCGGTAGCGAGGTGAATATCGCAAGAGTCGAGCTGGCCCAACACCCAGGGATCGTTCAGGTTTGCCAGATAATCCACCGGATTGTTGAAATATAGGTTGTCGTCATACATCCCGTCCATAAAGTTGCGCACGTCATACACGCCGGACATCGCAAAGCAACGCTTGATCACATCGGGATGCTTGAAGAGCGAATTCGCCGCGTGATACGCGCCAAATGACGCTCCCATCGTGGAAATCGCGATCCCCCAGCTTTGGCAATTGTCCCAGATGAAAGGTACGACTTCTTCGCGAAGGTAAGAGTCAAAAACGGATTGCACGTAACTGCGGTGAAATGGATGAGCGCCTTTGTTATAAAAGCTCAGCCCGTTGATGGAATTGATGCTGTAGAATTTTATTTTTCCGCCATCGATGAAATCGGCCAGCGCGCCGATCATGCTTTGGCCTTCCAGTTCCGTTTCGTCGCCCGCACTGGTCGGAAACCCGAGAATCGGCTGTCCCCAGTGGCCGTGCACGATGACGCCCATGTCGATGCCCAGCCGCGGAGAATGCCAGCGGTGATATTCGCGTTTCATAAGGTTCTCCTCGGACGCGGTGCGGGGGAGAGAAAGTATGCCAGTCCAGCCCGGATGGGAGCAATTGAATTGAACAGTGAACCAGGCGCTGTCCACGGTGTATATTTGAACTGGCAAGAGCACAACCAAGGAGCCTGACTTAATGGCCACACCGTCCACCGCGAGCCACCCTACCCCGGAACGGATTTTTACTCTGATGAATGCGTTCCAGAACACCGCGGCTCTGAAAACGGGAATCGAACTGGACGTCTTCACGGCCATCGGAGAGGGCGCGAATACTCCGGCGCTCCTCGCCGCGAAGATCAGCGCTGCCGAACGCGGTCTGCGCATTCTTTGCGATTACTTGACAATCCTTGGCCTCCTCACAAAAGAGAACGGGCGTTACGCGCTCACGGAGGAGTCCGCGCTTTTTCTCGATCGGCGCTCCCCCGCTTCTCTCGCCGCAGTGACCGGTTTTCTGGCTAGCCCTTGGCACAAGAAAAATACCGAAGCATTGACCGACGCCGTGCGCAAGGGCGGAACGGCCGGAACGCAGGGAGACAATTCCAAGCCACAGGATGAAGTTTGGGTCGCTTTCGCAAGATCGATGGCGGCGCTCGCCATGCCCGCGGCTCACTTCATCGCGGATATCATCGGCGCACCGGAAGGCAAACCTTGCAGCGTATTGGACATTGCCGCGGGACACGGAAACTACGGCATCACCATCGCCAGGAAAAATCCGCAGGCACAAATCGTTGCCGTGGATTGGCCGTCTGTGTTGGCCGTCGCGCAAGAAAACGCGCAAGCCGCCGGCGTTTCCAGCCGCTACACCGCACGCCCCGGCAGCGCGTTTGAAACGGATCTTGGCAGTGGGTATGACATTGTCCTGCTGACAAATATTTTCCACCATTTCGATATGCCCACCTGCGAGACGCTGATGCGCCGCGTTTATGCCGCGCTCAAACCGGGTGGAAAAGCCGTCACTCTCGAGTTTGTGCCCAATGAAGACCGCGTGACGCCGCCGGCGGCAGCGGCGTTCAGCCTCAACATGCTGGTGGGGACCGACGCCGGAGACGCCTATACTTTTTCGGAATACGAAAAAATGTTTGTCAATGCGGGGTTTGCGAAAACCACATTGCACTCCGTGATGGGAATGCCTCAGCAAGTGCTGATATCCGGGAAGCCAGAATGAAAAAGAAAAAAACAATAAAAAAAGCCGCAAAGAAAATAGCCAAGAAAACTTCGCCGAAGGCCGCGCGCACCACAGATCGCGAATTGCGCGAGCAGGTGATTTACTTGCTGAAAGGCGGAGGCGCGCACGTCCACTTCATGGATGCGTTGGACGATTTCCCCGCCGGAAAATATGGGACTTTCGCGGACGCCCTTCCGCACACGGGCTGGCAGTTACTCGAGCACGCGCGGCTCGCGCAGTGGGACATCCTGGAGTTCAGCAGAAACCCAAAACATGTTTCGCCGCCTTTTCCCGGCGGATACTGGCCGAGAACGCCGGCGCCCGCCAATGACGCAGCTTGGAACGAAAGCGTTGCGGCATTCCAGCGTGATTTGGAGGCAATGGTCCACCTGGTGCGGGACCCAAGCACGGATCTGTTCGCAAAAATTCCGCATGGCCAGGGACAATCTATCTTGCGGGAAGCGCTGGTTCTCGCGGATCACAATGCCTATCACCTCGGCCAGCTCGTGGATTTGCGCCGCGCTCTGGGCGCCTGGCCCGAGCAGTAGAGGGTCTGCTTGAGTGGAATGCCGGAAACAGCGGCCCGCGCTTGCAAGTATCAGGATTGGCGGTAGCATGTTGGGCTAGAGTTGTTGGCGTCAAGTTTCCGTGCGGAGCGTGGGCAATATGATCTACATCGAGAATATATACAAGAACGACTACGAAAGCGGCCACGGGCGACGCGATTTCCTTAAGACGCTCGTGGGGGCGGGAGCGTTTGTGCTCGGCGTTTCCGTGATGCCGGAGCAGCTTTTCGCAGAGGCAGCCTTCGACGGCGCTGGCAATCCATTTCCGCCATCAGAGAAAGCACCTCTGCAACCCAGCGTGTACTTGGCTATCGGAACGGACGGAACGGCATACGTCATCGCGCACCGCTCGGAAATGGGAAATGGTGTCCGCACCTCCTTGCCGCGAATCGTTGCGGACGAATTGGACGCGGACTGGGCCCGAGTGAAGGTCGTGCAAGCCGTTGGCGATGAAAAATACGGCGACCAGGACACAGACGGGTCGCACTCGGTGGTCAGCTTTTTTGTGCCGCTGCGCGAGGCGGGAGCGTCGGCGCGGCTGATGCTGGTGCGCGCGGCAGCGCAGCAGTGGGGCGTGCCCGCAACGGAATGCTCCACGGCACTGCACAACGTCATTCACAAAGCATCGGGGAAAAAGCTTGGCTACGGAGAGCTTGCAACGGCAGCTTCGAAACTGGACGTACCGAAGAAAGAAGAACTGAAACTGAAGCTGCGCAGCGAATGGCGCTACATCGGGAAGCCCGCTGCGAGTTATGACCTGAGGGATTTGTGCACTGGCAAAGCCAAATTTGGGCAGGACGCGCACATGGCGGGGATGCTTTATGCGAGCGTCGCGCATCCGCCGGTGTTGGGTAGCACCGTGAAATCGCTGGATGATTCGGCCGCGCTGACGGTAGCAGGAGTGAAGCAAACCGCGACCATCGACACGTTTAAAGCGCCGGTTCTCTATCAGGCGCTCGGTGGCGTGGCCGTGCTGGCCGACAACACGTGGGCTGCTTTTCAGGGCAAGAAAAAACTGAAGATTGAGTGGAACAACAGCTCTCACAACGTATTCAATTCCGATCCCTACAAAAAGGAATTGCAGGAGACCGCGCGGAAGCCTGGAAAAGTGGTGCGAGAAGTTGGCGACGTGGACGCGGCGTTTGCAAAAGGCGGCAAAATTATCGAGGCGGAATACTACGCGCCGCTGCTGGCGCACGCTTCGATGGAGCCTCCAGCGGCGCTCGCGGTTTACAAAGACGGAAAAGTAGAAGTGTGGGCGCCGTCGCAAAGCCCCGTAGGGGCGCGAGACGCCATCGCGGCAGCCGTTGGAGCGAAAAAGGAAGACGTGACGGTAAACGTAACGCTTCTGGGCGGCGCGTTTGGCCGCAAATCGTTTCCAGATTTTGCAGTCGAAGCAGCGGTGCTCTCAAAGAAAACGGGCAAACCAGTAAAAGTGGTTTGGAGCCGCGAAGACGACATCAAGTTCGACACTTACCATTCCGTGTCCGCGATGTATATGAAAGCGGCGCTGGGCGACGATGGGAAACCAACGGCATGGCTGCAGCGAACTGTGTTCCCTCCCATCGGATCGACGTTCAAAGACGGCGAAATGTATTCAGATGCGGATGAACTTGGTCTGGGCTTCAGCGATCTGCCGTTCGCGATTCCGAATCATCGTTCCGAAAACGGGCCAGCCGCGGCGCACGTTCGCATCGGATGGCTGCGCTCGGTGGCGAACATTTACCATGCCTACGCGATTCAGTCCTTCACAGATGAACTCGCGCAAGCAGCTGGAAAGGATCCGGTTGAGTACGCGCTCCAGCTTCTCGGGCCGGATCGCATCATTCCAAAAAGCGAACTGCCGAAAGACTATTCCAATTACGGCCAGGACTACGCGCAATATCCGATCGACACGGCGCGATTCAAAAGAGTGGTGCAGGTTGCGGCGGAGAAGTCGGGCTGGGGAAAGAAAAAACTCGGCAACGGAGTTGGGATGGGGCTGGCGCTGCATCGCAGCTTCCTGACGTACGTCGCGTCCGTGGTGCGAATGCATTTGGACGACGCGGGGCGCGTGCATGTCGACCGCGTGGATACGGCGCTCGACGCCGGAACAGTCGTGAATCCGGACATGGTGAGGAATCAATTTGAAGGCGCGGCCGTCATGGGGACAAGCGTCGCTTTTTTTGGGGAGATTACGGCCACGAACGGAGTCATCGACCAATCGAATTTTGACGGGTATCCGGTGGCGCGAATGAATACCGCGCCGCGCGAAGTGCATACTTACATCGTGCCGAGCGAAGCTCCTCCGGGAGGAGTAGGCGAACCGGGCCTGCCTGCATTTGCGCCTGCGCTGTGCAACGCGATTTTTGCCGCGACGGGCAAACGCATCCGCGAATTGCCTCTGTCTAAAGCAGGCCTGGCCTAACGTGCTCAAAAGAAGTCTGCTTTTTCTAACTGCGCTTGCGGCGGCGGTCTCGCCGGCCTTCGCGCAGCGAAAGCCCGTCCTTCCTCAAATCGACTTGCCGCATCCTTATTATTTCCGCGAGATGTATTTGCCGCAGTTGACGAGCGGCCCCAGCAGCCTGGCGTGGTCGCCGGACTCAAAAGAAGTGGTGTATTCGATGGCTGGCTCGCTGTGGCGCCAGAAAACCAATTCGAAAATAGCGCAGCAGCTTACTGACGGTCCGGGATACGACTACCAACCAGATTGGTCGCCGGATGGAAAGAGCGTCATTTACGTTTCGTATCAAAAAGATGCGGTGGAATTATGGCTGCTGAATTTGAGTTCCGGAGAAACTCTGCAACTGACGAGCGGCGGCGCGGTGAACGTGGAGCCACGGTGGTCGCCGGATGGGAAACGGATCGTTTTCGTTTCGACTTCGTACAACAAGCGATTTCATATTTTCCGCGCGAAAGTGAGCGAAGGAAAACTGGAGAACGTAGTGCGGCTGACTGGGGAGACGAGGAGCGATTTGCCGCGCTATTACTACAGCGCGTTTGACACTGAGATCAGCCCTGTGTGGACACGCGACGGCGAGGAAATACTCTTTGTCTCTAATCGCGGACACATTCACGGAACGGGCGGCTTCTGGCGAATGCACGCGGAGCCCGGCGCCGAGGCGCGCGAGATTCATTACGAAGAGACGGAATGGAGAGCGCGACCGGATTTTTCGCCCGATGGATCGCGCATCATCTACAGCTCGTATCTCGGCGGACAGTGGCACAATTTGTGGGTGATGCCAGCGAACGGCGGCGATGCGTTTCCACTCACTTACAACGGCTGGGATTGCACGAATGTGCGATGGTCTCCGGACGGAGAGCAACTCGCGTTCATTACAAACTCCGGCCGGACGGCAACAACCAAGATTGAATTCCAAAGCGTTCCGGGCGGACCTCTGGGTGAGTTGGCCATTGAAGAGCGGAATTATCTCAACCCGCACGGGACCATCGAGCTGAGCGTCGTGGACAGCAACGGCAATAACTTGCCTGCACGTGTTTCTGTAACCGATGAAAACGGAAGATTCTTGGCGCCCGATTCCGTCTGGGTTCATGCCGATGACGGGTTTGACCGTAGAGAGCGGCCATTTGAAACACATTATTTCCATCTGCAGGAGTTGGCCAACCTGGTGGTGCCCGCCGGCAAGATTAAGATCGATGTGGCAAAGGGTTTCGAGTACGTGCCGATTGAGAAGACTGTGGAGGTAAAGCCCGGGGATCAAAAGCGAGTGGCGATAAAACTCGAGCCTCTAGGAAATGGACCGCTCGACGCGAAGAACTGGATCAGCGCCGACTTGCACGTGCATATGAACTACGGCGGAGCTTACCAGGACAGTTCCGAGCGTTTGGCGGAGCAGGCAAAAGCGGAAGGATTGCGTATTGTGAGCAATCTCGTTGTCAACAAGGAACAGCGAATTCCGGATATCTGGAGTGTCGGGGAATACCAAGAGGACTTCGCCTCCGGGAATGTGGTGATCGTCAGCGGCCAGGAATTCCACACAAGTTATTGGGGACATCGCGGACTCGTTGGTCTGCGAGGCTCGATTCTATTGCCTGGTTATGCCGGATATCCGAATACAGCGGCGGCGAGTTTGTATCCGATGAATGCGGACGTGTACGACATGGCGCGCCTTCAGGGTGCGCTCGTTGGAGCAGTGCACCCGTTTGACGCCGAACCGAATCCATTTGCCAACCCACCCGAGCGAATTACAGACGAGCTTCCCGTGGATGTGGCGCTGAGGAAACTGGACTACGTGGAGATCGTGGGATTTAGCGATCACAAATCGACGGCGGCGGTGTGGTACCGGTTGCTGAATCTGGGATTCCGTCTTCCCGCGGGAGCGGGGACGGATGCGACCGCGGATTACGCCGCTCCTATCCGTGGACATGTTGGCATGGACCGGGTGTACGTGTGGGTGCCAGAAGCATCGCGTACGCTAGATGCCTGGAAGGAAGGTTTGAAACAAGGGCGGACGTTTGCGACGAACGGGCCGTTAATTGAATTTACGCTGGGGGGAAAGCGCGTCGGAGATGAATTGAAGTTCGAGGGGACACAGGCGGCGGTGCCGTTTACTGCGAAGCTGCGGTCGATTGTGCCGGTGGATCATTTCGAAATAGTTTGCAACGGGCGCGTGGCGCAGGCGTTGAAGCTTGAGGGGAAGCGCGATTCCGCTGACGTGAACGGGACGCTTCCGCTGAAGGAAAGCGGATGGTGCCTGCTGCGAGCTGCTAGCGACGCCGCCGAGTATCCGGTGCTGGACAATTATGTGTATGCGACGACGAGCCCGGTTTACTTGACGATTGGGAGCAAGAGGCCGCGTTCCCCGGCGGACGCGAAGTATTTTGCGGCGTGGATTACGCGGACAATCGAGGTGACGTCGCAGTATCCTGATTGGAATTCGCCGACGGAGAAAGAGTATGTGCTGAAGCGGCTGGCGGAAGCGAAAACGGTCTACGAAAAGCTGGAGTAACACTTAGCAGCACAGCATTGCCTGGCAAACAAAAGAACGCCGCGACTGAAAACAGTCGCGGCGTCCAAGAAACAGATAACGGTTACGCAGAACTACTGGACGATGTGAATGGCTTCCTCAATATGCTTGTGAGCCTTATCGATGTGCTCGAGGGCGTGTTGCTGTAGGCCCTGAGCCGACGCATTGTCTTCTTCCTGAGCGACGTCGTTGTGGGCTTTGTTCACGAGTTCCAAGGCCCGGTGAAGACGGCCGCGCCAATCAAGACCAACGTCAACCGGAGGATGATCGTTGAGATCCTTGCCGTCATCGATGGAGGCCTTCTTAATTTCGTTGATAGCCTCATCGATTTCGTGAATGGCCTTCTTCTCCTGTTCACGCAATTCGCCGCCATCGGGGCGCTGCAGATGGGCGCGCGCGTGACGGAGATCCGTCAGAGCGTGAAGATACGCGGGATGCTCTCTCGGAGGCTGCGGCTTTGCAGAAACGAATGCGGGCACGAGGAGCAATAGCGCGGAAACAATGAACATCAGTTTGCTAAGGCTTTTCATCGTACGTGTGGCTCCTATTCGAATGAAATGAACTTACAAGACCCGTCTGGCTGAGGTGATCAAGCCAAACCCATCGCGATTGATCGGCCGCGGGCTCGCAACCTGCGGGCCGCGACCGTGTTTGATTCACCGTACCGTGCGGCCTGCGACCGGACAAGGCGCCGAAAGAGAAATGACGCATGGCGGTTAACTGGCGCAATGTACAGGGCGAACACTATCTCGAAAAGCGGCGGCTGCGAAAGACGCAGCTCGCATTACAATCGGCTGACATGCGGAAATGCTCAAAAATCCGCGTCTTCGCCTTGCTGCTATTCGTTTTACCGGCTGGGATGCTTAGTGGAGTAAACACCGAGAAAAAGGAAGAGTTGCGCGCTGCAGTGGAGCACGCGATGGAGGGGCGGGCCGGAGCGGCGGTTGTTGCGGATGTGGCTACGGGGGAGATTTTGGCTGCGCATGAGCTTGATTTGGCGGCGCACCGATTGGCGAGGCCGGGTTCGACCGTGAAGCCGTTTGTGCTGATGGCATTGCTGGAATCGGGAAAGATCGAGGCGAGCGAAAGATTGCTGTGCAGGAGGCCGCTGCGGATTGGCGGAGTGCGGATGGATTGCTCGCATGCGAGTTCGATCGTGGAGTTGAATGCGGAAGAGGCGATTGCGTATTCATGCAATTCCTATTTTGCGGAGGCGGCGACGCGGCTGAGCGGGGCGGAGTTGGTGCAGGCGTTGCGACAGAGCGGGGCTGGATTCGCCGAGCGGGCTGGTGAAGGAAGAGGCGAGAGGAAGGATCGAAATGCCGCGAGATAGAGACATGCTGCAACTTGAGGCGTTGGGGGATCGGGGGATTGAGGTGACGGCGTTGGAGTTATTGGGTGCGTATCGGAAGTTGGCGCTGGAGAAAAGGAATGGCGCGGATGCGGCGGGCGGGGCAAGCCCCGCCCCTACGGACGGCCTCAATGCCAGCGCCGCTCTAAAAGGCGGCGCGAGCGCGATGGGAAGGGACGCCGCCGTGTTTGCCGGCTTGGAGCAGTCGGTGGCGTATGGCATGGCGCATGCAGCGAATGTGGAGGGCATGAAGATTGCGGGTAAGACGGGGACGGCGGCTTCGCGGGAGAACGCGCGGACGCACGGATTTTTTGTGGGGTACGAACCGGCGGAGAAACCGGAGATTGTTGTGGTGATTTATTTGGAGCAGGGGACTGGCGGGGATGCGGCGGGTGTGGCGCGCGGCGTTTTTGCCGCGGCTGCGAAAAATGGATGGGCAAAGTGAAAGTAAAGAGTTCGCGAATGATTTTGGCGTGGATGGTGCTTGCGCCTTATGCGGTGTGCGCGCAGGACGTGCGGGTGCGGCTATATACGGCGCGACCGCCTGACACGCTTTCAGTACGCGCGGTGGATGGAGAGGTGCGTTGGCGGTTGTGTCCGGGTTGCGCGGAGAAAAGGGGGCTTGAGTTCGCGGTAACAGCGGGGGATGAAAACGGCGGCGCGGATTTTTTTGTAACTGGACATTACGAATTGCGGCCGTCTAGCGGGCCACTTTTCTCGGGGAGTTATCCCGCGCACATAGAACGGAGGGCAGGGCATGTTTTGGTGACGGTGACGATGCCGCTGGAGGAGTATGTGGCCGCGGTGTTGATGGCGGAGAGCGGCGACTTTGAGAATGTGGAATCGCAGCGGGCGATGGCGGTGGTGGCGCGGACGTACGCGATGCGATTTTTGGGGCAACATGCACAGGAGGGATTCGATTTTTGCGATACGACACATTGCCAGGTGTTTGGATGGAAGGGAGCGAATGCGGCGGTGCGTGCGGCCGTGAATGCGACGCGCGGCGAGGTTTTGCGATTTGAAGGGAAGCTGGCGCAGACGTTTTACCACCAGAATTGTGGAGGGACGACGGCAGCAGCGAAAGAAGCGTGGCCCGCAGTGACGGAAGCGTATCTCACGTCGCATGAAGACAGGTACTGCGAGGCACGGGGCGTTTTGAAATGGGAGAGCGCGATTCGGGTGGCGGATTTGGACCGGGCGCTGCGGGCGGCGGGGCTCACGATGCCCGCGGGTTGGCGCGAGATTGAGGTTGTCTCGCGGTCGGAGAGCGGGAGGGCGCAGCGATTGAAGCTGTCGGGTGGTGCAGGCAGAAATGCGCCGCTTTCGGCGTCGACTTTTCGTTTTGCGGTGGACCGCGAGCTAGGCTGGAACAAAATCCGGAGCGACTTGTATGATGTTCGGAACGCGGGGGAGCAGATTGTTTTTTCGGGGCGCGGGTCGGGACACGGCGTGGGAATGTGCCAGGCGGGCGCGGAAGAGATGGCGCGTCAGGGGAAGAGTTATCGGGAGATTTTGAGTTTTTATTATCCGGGGACGCAACTCGGAACTTCGGGGACGACGGAAAGTGCAAAGTGGCAGAAGCGAAGCAACGAACGCGTGGAGCTATTGAGCACGCAGCCGGAGATTGATGCGCCGATCTTGCCGACCGCGCAGCGGATTTTAAAAGAAGACGAAGAGGCGATTGGATGGAAGGCGAGCGCAGGCGTGCGCTTGCAGGTTTTTGCGACTCTGGATTCGTACCGCGACACGACGGGGCAGCCCGGGTGGGTGGCGGCGTCCACGCGCGGGAAGACGATCCGGTTGCAGCCGATTGCGGAATTGCAGAAGCGGGCAATCGTGGAATCGACGCTGCGGCACGAGGTTTTTCATGTGCTGGTGGAAGAGAAGGCGAAAGCGGCGACGCCCTTGTGGTTTCGAGAGGGGATCGTTCTTTTTCTTTCGAACCCAAATGCGGCGGGGACTACTGCGGTTGGGATGACGGACGAGCAGATTGAGGCAGTGCTGCGGCGGCCGCAGAATCGCGATGAGGTGCAGAAGGCTTATGTAGCAGCACAGAGCCGCGTGACTGCGCTGGTCCAGGAACACGGAAAAGAAATTGTGTTGGGCTGGTTAAGCAGCGGGATTCCCGGAGACATCGGAGGAACTTCGAACGGCGGCGGCGCCGCGACCCACAACTGAGCAAGTCAGCATCCAGGAAAATAATCCGAAGAGATAGGAGACGGAAAGACGCCACGCGAGACTAATCGCCTCGGAGTGAGTGGTCGAGGTTTTGAAGTTGGGTGTCCAAGCCATGAGTTTTTGTGTTGCAAGTACTCCGAGTAGAGCGGCGAACAACAACACCAGCCAGTAGGTGAAACTGAAGACCGTTTTTCTCCAGGCCGAGAGGCCTTGCCTGCCGAAACCGCGAAAACCAAGGTCAGCGGCTTGCGCGAGGAGAGGCAGGACCATTCCGGGGGCGAAAACCCAACGCGCCAGGAAGAGTACCGCCGAGAACAACGTGTCCAGCGCGTGCAGCGTGATGTGCCGGCGGAGAGAAACGGGAAGAGTGGAGCGAACGTAGGGAGGAAAAGCGGTCTGGAGAGATCCGAGTGAGTTGACTAAGAGCCAGAGAAGACAGAAGACGGCGGCGCAAATGGCGACGGGCACGAGATGGCGCAGTGCGCGTCGAAAGGCGGGCCAGAGTTGCGCGCCATCGCTGCGTTGAAAATCAGCGAAGACGTTGAGCGTGCCGGCGTGAAGGGTGAGCACAGACACCGTGAGCACGAATGCGAAAACCAAATTGAAGAGCAAGTGCAAGTTCGTCGCAACCGGGATGAGGAGCCACGCGACGAAGAGCGCGAGCAGAATGGGGTTGGCGAGAAACTGAACGAGCCAGAGACGGCCGCTGCGGAAGCAGTCCGCGAATGCGCCACGGGCGGTTTCGAGACGAGACATTACTTCACCTCCACGACAGCGGCGTCGCTGGTGGCCATGATGGATGGCTGGTACATCGGCTGAACCATCGCGGGGCTGACCTGGAACTTGCCGGGATTGACGATTTTGAGCAGGTAGACATATTCGTGACGACCGGTGAAATAGGTTTGGAAGATGGCGGCGCGGTCGTCGTGGAATTCGCGGCGCGTGAACCAGTACTCCCACCAGGACGGACGCTGCTTTAGTTCGTAGAGATCATCGCGGGTGATGAATTCGGCACCGGCGGGGATGGGATCTTCCATGAGGAGGTAACGCCATTCGGTGCCGCCGACGGTGACGCGCACCGCGAGGATGTCGCCGATGCGCAGGTCGCCCTGGAGCGGATCGAGGTTGTAGACGATTTTGCCGTTGGACTGCTCAGGCGTGAGTTTGAAATAGTCGCGCGTGATGTTGAGAGAGAGCTTGTTGTTTTGGACCAAGCGCTTGTCGTTCGAAAAGTAAGCGCCTGTGGCGGACCAGTAGAGACGGCCTGTGCCGGATTTGTGGATGCGAATTTCGTTGGGGCCGGTTTGCAACTGCGCGGCGTCGAGGTGAACGGCAGGCGGCGCAGGATTCCAGGCGTCGGCTGGAGTGAATTGGCGCGCGAGAACTTGTTTGCCGTTGACGTAAACTTCGGCGCGGAAACTGGCGTCGAGTTCGTGGCTGGACTTGAGGTAATCGATGAGACCGAAAATAACCATGGCGGTTTGCTTGGTGCTGAACCAGAAGTATCCGCCTTCACGATGATTGACGAGCCAGAGAGCGGCTTTCGGAAGCAGTGGGCTGGCGGGCTTCACGAGGCTGAGGAGGCGGACGGCGTAGGCGGTGGTTTCCGCGGCGTCGTCAATTTCGAATCCCATCAGGTGGTCGTAGAGGGACGGCCAGTTGGCTTCGAGATCGGTCACGACGGCTTGCGATTCGATGGTGGCGGCGAGCTCTTGCGCTTTCGCTTGGCCGTTTGTGGAGAGAAGCGCGAGGCCGAGCATTGCGAGGCCTTGCGTGCCCATGTTGCTGCGGGCATTCCAGGCGTCTTGCAGTTCTTCCGGCTTTGCAGAGTTGTTGAGTGCGAGTGCGTAGACGACGTAGGCGCGAAGATCTTCGTGCATGTTGGCGTGCTGCGCGAGCGCGGAGTGCAGATAGTCGATCGCGCGGTTTATGGAGTCGGCACCGGGATCATAACCGGCTTCGCGAGCGTGGCCGAAGCCGCTGATGACGTAGGCGGTCATGAAGACCTGGCTGTCATCTTCTTTCCACCAGCCCCAGCCGCCGTCGGTGTGCTGGAAATCCTTCAGGCGCGCCATACCGGCTTCGATTTTCTTTTGAAGCTCGGGAGTGTCCACCGTGGACTTGCAGTTTGAGATCTTTCATCGCTTTTGCGACAACGATGTTGGGCAAGGAAGCTGGACATGGTTTGCTCGGTGCAGCCGTAGGGATAGCTGGTGAGATAGTCGAGTGCGGAGAAGAGGCTGCCTGCAAGCGACGGGGTGAGCGTGATGTCCAGGCGGGGGGAAGATTGATCGGGATTTCCGGGGAGCGTGACGACGGTTTTTTCTTCCTGATCGGCGCCGGCTACGGAACCGGATTTCGCGTCGCTTTGTTTCACGCCAACCGGAATGACGGGAAGCGTAATTTCCATGGCGTCGGATTCTTCGTTGGTGAGAGCTTTTGCCAGAAGAACGGCTTCGTGGACGGATTGCGCGCGGACGCGCCAGTCTACCTTTGCTTCGCCTTTGCTGGGGACTTCGAGGGGCGTGGTCTGGCCAGCGAGAACTTCGAGACCTTTAAGATCGAGCGAGACCTGAACGGATTTCCGAGTTTGCGAGGTAGTTGTGAACGATCGCGGAAACAGTGACTTCATCGCCCTGGCGGAAGAAGCGCGGGACCGCGAGGCGGACCATCAGATTTTTGCGAACGATGACGGTGTTTATGGCGAGGCCGACTTTGGTGTCGAGGGTGACGCCGCGAACTGTGGCGCGCCAAGTGGTGAGCGAATCGGGAAATGTGAGTTGGGCTTCGGCGCGGCCGCTGGCGTCGGTGTGAACGTCGGCTAGCCAAAGAGCTGTGTCGGGAAAGAGTTTGCGGACCTTGGGCTGGACGAGAGTCTCAGGTTTGAGTTGAGCGAGCGAGCGAGGATTCGCATTGCCGCGAAAGGCGAGGAACATCTGTTTTTTCCCTGCCTCGCCGCTGAAATAAAAACTAAGCGAGGAGTCGAGCGAGACGCGGTCGTAAGCAGGACCATAAAAGTAATCGTGGGGGTCGCCGTTGGTATCGGGGCGAATAGCGTAGATTGCCTCGTCGACGACGCCGATGCTGAATTCGCCCGCGACGGGCTTACCATTCGAATCGTGGACAAGGAGCGTATAGCTGGCTTTCTGGCCGGGCTGGAATTGTTTCTGCGAGGGTTGAATATCGATTTGGAGTTTTTGCTGGATGGCGGGGACTTTCAAACTTTTATTCGCGGAGTAAAGTTTATTGTCGTGGATAAAGGCGGTGGTCAGGAAGACGTTGGGTTGCTGCTCGCTGGTGATGGGAACGTCGATCGTAACGGAAGAAGACGTCGAGTGGATGATGCGCTTCGTCTGGATCGTGCGGGCCTCCGTTGTGACCAGCAGGTAGGCATCCGACATGCCTGTCAAGACGAGGACGTGCGCGGTGTCGCCGACTTTGTAGGACTTTTTGTCGGCAACCATACGAATCTCGTGGTTCTCGCTGCCCCACCAATTATTGGATGTGCTGGTGATCCAAAGATAGCCGTTGGCCTGCACTTCGCGCTGTTCGGGAGTCTGGGCTTTCACGCGTAGAAAGAGATTTCCAGCTTCTTTCGCGTTGAAGGTTACAAGAGCGGTGCCATCAGGGCCGGTGGTTGCGTCGCGCGATTCGACGACGGTTTCTCTCTGATTTTCGGCGCGATACCACCAGTAGCCGCGGACTAATTCGACGTGAACCGCCGTCTGAACAGGCTTTCCATCGTAATCTTTCGCAACGGCGGTCGCGCGGATGGACTCGCCGACTTGATAGACGTAGCTTTCAGCGGAGATGCCGACGGCGAAACTCCCATAGGTGGCGATGACTGCGCTGTGGCCAGCGATTTCGCGGTTCCCGGCATCGGTGACGCGGGCTTCGATACGATAGCGGACGTCGTTGTGATGTTGGCATCGACGCGTGTGGGGATGCGGACTTTTAGTTTGCCGTCGGCATCGAGTTTGCCGGATTGCTCGGAGATTTGATCACCGCCGTAATCGGCGTAACCCTCGGAGTCGCCTTCTTCCCCGAAGGACTCCCCGGGCGTAGCTTCCTCCTCATCGCGATCGATGAAGGGAGACCAGTAGGGGAGCGTGTGAACGACGTACTTCACATCGGCGCCGGCGACAGGCTCGCCGAAATAATATTTGGCTTCGAGCGTGGCTTCGATGAAGTCTCCTTGAAGAATGCGCGGGGCGGAAGTCGTCACTTTGACTTCGTACTCGGGCTTTTTATACTCCTCCACATAGAAGCCGCCATTGATGGCGTAACGCTGGCCTCCGCGGCCGCTGACGTGATCGAATAATAGCCGAGCGCAGTCGTGGCGGAGAGATCGAGGTCGGCGTGGATGGTGCCGAACGATGAAATAGGAAGTGTAGATTGAAAAACGGGCTTGCTGTCCGGATCTTCGATTAGAACTTGGACTTGTTCACCTGCAGGAACTTTGAAGCGCTCGCCCGCGCGCGTGCGTAGGATGGCTTTGAAGTGGACGGTATGCGTGGGGCGATAGACAGGGCGGTCGGTGTAGACGTAGCCAGTCCAGTCTTCGGCGGGATTGCTGCTGATGTTGTAGGAGTAGGGCGTGACGAGTGCGACGTCGTCGTTGTGAACGGCAAGAATGCGAACGTCTTGATATTGTCCTTCGGAGACGGGGGCTTCGGCGAGGCCGCTGGCATCGCTCTTCAGGTGCGCCTTTTCTTTTTTGTCGGCCCATACGCGCACATCGGTACCGGGGATGGGAGCGCCGGAGCGGCGGTCTGCGGCAAACGTGAGGACCTGCCCGGCGGTAGTTTTTGTGACGAGGCCAAGTTCGCTGACGATCACGATGGTGTATGCGCGGAGCTGGCCATCCGTCGCTTCGACGAGATAAAGGCCCTTGGATAAATTCTGAACTGGAACACTTTCCATTTCCGAGAAGTAACGCGGAGGCATCTCCTGTTTCCAACGGGCGACAAGCTGAGAACTGTTGATCACGGGCACTTGGGCGAAAACGTCCGCCGTCGGTCCCGCCTGGGGTTTGGCTTTGGCCTGGTGCTCCTCGCGCATTCGGGAGCGCGAGCGACCAGAAAATTGATAGCGGAAGAAATCGCGGATGTCGACCCAAACGCCGTGTTTCCAATCGTGGAAGCGTTCGAGGAAAGTGGGGTTATCGACATGCTCCTTGGGAGCGGAGCGCCCGAAATCGTGAGGGTTGTCGAGTCGCTCGAAAAAGAGCGCGGGGTCATTCACTTTGTAAACGCGGAATTCGAGGGCGTCCACGTTAGTGGCATAGACGCGAAGGCCAATTCTTTCGCCGGGCAGATAGGTCTTGTTGGTGGAGAGAGAGAAAAAGGCGTTAGGACGCTGGCCGCCGGCAGGCGTGATGAGAGTGAAAAAGCAGGCAAGAAGAAGAATCGGTTTCCAGCGCACTAGTTTGCTCCTCGCAGGATATTCCAGCGGAAAACACCCAGAAAATTGCTGTTGCCGGCGACCGGGCGCCAGCGCGGCGAAGGATGCTGCAAAAGGTCTGTGATGGTAAGGCGGCGCATTTCGCCGGGAGCGTTGCCGATCGGACCGGTGTGATAAACGACCACGTCGCCGCTGTCCGCCGGGCTGGATTCAGAAAGCCACGGGCTACGGCCAATGAAAATCATGGAGTGAAACGGCGAGTTCTGTTCGAGTTGGCGATAAAAGAGCAGATCGCCGGGGCGAGCGGCGCTGATGTCGCGTGATAGAAAGTACATATTGAAATCCTTCAGAGTTTTGGCGTCGGCAAATTCGGCAAAGGCTCCATTTTTCAAATCTTCAGGTAGAAACGCACCGGGCTTGATCCGAAAGAGCGCGGCACCCAGCTGAGTGTGTGGATAGCGATATTTTTCCAGGGACGGAAGAGCGGAGGGAGGGGCAATTTGCGTTTCGCGAAACCAGCCGGCGTCGTGCGTGCGCAGGGCGTTGCGGTAAGCGTAGCGGAGCAGCGCGGCACAGTCGTTAATCTCGCGAGGGAGTTCCATTGCCGGGCGAAGAGCCTGAAATTCGGCAATCAGCGCGAACCAGCGCCGGAAGGTGTCCTGGTCAGAAGGCGCGTCTAGACGCAGGAAATCCGGAGTGCCGTCGGAGAATCGGTTGTCGGAGGTTGGCGCAGGTTGGGAGTGGCAGGGCTGGCCCTCAGTCGCATTGGAAGTGCTCTCTCCGCGAGAGATACTAGATAAATTCCCGTGCTGATAGTAGGCGGGAGCAAGGAACGCCAGGAGACCCAACAAGCCGAGAAGAAGAATTGTGATGCGTAGCTCAAACATGTTCGTAATGACGCGAAACTGCAATCAGCCCATTCCGAGTTGAGATTGTGCACGAATTATGCCACGCGAAAGAATGACGCTAATGCGAAGAAACTGGCCGGATAGAGCATTAGTAACTGTGTCCGGGAGGCGACTCGCGTGTCTTGAGGCACACGAGTCACTCCCAAGAGGGGGTCTTGCTAGGTGAGTGATGAGCGACCCGAGACCTAAGCGACAGACAGTAACCGATTTGTCCGGGTTGGACCCGGAGGTGGTTGGTGGGCCCGCCAGGATTTGAACCTGGGACCAACGGATTATGAGTCCGCTGCTCTAACCGCTGAGCTACGGGCCCGCACTCCACAAGATACTACAAGAGAATGGCTCAATGCAGCGATTCGGCTGGGGCCGGAAAGCTGCGGTGCCAATCTTCGCGTGCTAAAGGAGCTTGCCCGCCCATAAATGGACATCACTGCAAAAAGAGAATAGCATTCGCGATGAACGATTAGGCTGCTGCGAACCGGGGGCCGAAGGGGATGGAGCAACGCGTGAAAACAGACGAACTCATCGCACGCGCGCTGGACTCTTTTCAGATTGAATTGCCTTCCTGGGGCTTCGCGAATACCGGAACACGATTCGGCAAGTTTCTGCAGCCGGCCGCGGCCGCGACGATCGAGGAAAAATTCAGTGATGCCGGGGAAGTACATCGCCTCACGGGTGTTTGTCCCACGATTGCCTTGCACGTTCTGTGGGACTTGCAGGAAGGTGTGACTGGCGTCGCGAGTATCAAGTCACTCTCCGAAAAGTTTCGCGTGCGGCCGGGTTCGATCAACCCCAACTTGTTTCAGGATCAACTCTACAAACACGGTTCCGTAGGCAATCCTGATGCCACCGCGCGCGCGGCGGCGATTGCTCACCTTCTGGAAAGCGCGGACTTGGCCACGTATTTGGGCAGTCGCGACGTTTCCCTGTGGTTTGCAGACGGATCGAATTACCCGGGCACGGCGAATATACGGCAGCGCCGCAAATGGTTTGAAGAGAGTCTCGCGGCGCTTCACGAGCGTCTTTCGCCGGGGCAAAGAATGCTGGTCGAATATAAACCGTTCGAGCCGGCGTTTTATCATACGGACATTGCCGACTGGGGTATGGCGTTGTCGCTCGCGAAGAAGGCGGGGCCGAAAGCGAAGGTGCTGGTGGACACCGGCCACCACTACCAGGGCCAAAACATCGAGCAAATCGTCGCATGGCTGCTGGGGGACGAAATGCTTGGCGGGTTTCATTTCAACGACCGCCGTTACGCTGATGATGACTTGACCCTCGGCTCCATCGACCCGTACCAGATTTTCCGTATCTTTCATGAGATTTTCTTTTTTGAGTGGGAGACTGGGAAACGCGCGGATGTAGCCTACATGATTGATCAGAGCCATAACTTGAAAGGTAAGATCGAGGCGATGATCCAGACCGTGACCACCGCCCAAGAACTGTACGCCAAGGCGGCGATTGTGGGTCACGAAAAGCTGGCCGCGTGCCAGGCCAAAAGCGCGCTGGTGGACGCGGAGACATGCCTTAAGGAAGCGTTCTCGACGGACGTCCGGCCTGCGATTCGCGAATGGGCGCGCTCCCACGGCTTGCCTGAGGATCCCCTGGACGCGTTTCGGCGAAGCGGATATCTCGGACGTATCACTGAAGAACGGAGCAAGCGTGCTGCCGCGTCGGTCTCGAGTTACGCATAGCGCTGCGGCCCCGCAGGTTCTTCTCTGAGAATATGTCAGAAACTTCTGGCTGGTCTACATACCTCGCATTCGACCTGGGAGCCGAAAGTGGCCGGGCCATTCTGGGGCGATTCCACTCTGGACGTTTATCCATCGAAGAAATCAAACGATTCCGAAACGAGCCGGTGACTTACAACGGCGGCTTGCACTGGGATGTGCCACGATTATGGCTGGAAATGAGGGCCGCGCTGCGCTCCATAGGCTCGCACGGCGTCAAGCGCCTGAATGGAATCGGCGTAGACACGTGGGGCGTGGATTACGCACTTCTGGGAGAAAAAGGCGCACTGTTGGAAAACCCGTTTCACTACCGTGACCCAAGAACCAACGGTGTAATGCACAGCGCGTTGAGAATTCTGGCGCCTGAGATTGTTTACCGCATCACGGGTATCCAATTTCTGCCTTTTAATACGTTGTACCAACTATATGCGACTCAACTTTCAACACCGCGCATTTTGGAAACGGCCGAACAGTTTGTAACCATCCCGGATTTGTTTCATTTTTGGCTGACCGGGAAGATTGTTTGCGAGCGCACCAACGCGTCCACCACGCAATTCCTTGACGTGCGCAAACGAGAATGGTCGACGGAAATCCTGCGCAAGCTGGGAATCCCCACTCACATGCTGCCGCCACTTGTGGAAGCGGGCACCATCTTGGGAGATCTCCTTCCGGAACCGGCTTCTGGCATTGCTGCACTTTCGGGCACGGCGGTGATCGCTCCCGCTTGCCACGACACCGGCTCCGCCTTTGCGGCGGTACATTCCGGCAAAAATGTGGCGCTGATTAGCTCGGGAACCTGGTCGCTGCTGGGCACGGAGCTAACTAGCCCGATAGTCACGGACGAAGCCCGCCGTCTGAATTTCACTAACGAGGGAGGAGTCGGCGGGACCGTGCGGCTGCTGAAGAATATATGCGGATTGTGGCTGCTGGAGCGCTGCCGCAAGGATTGGCAGAGCGAGGGAAAAACCGTCGAATATGAAGAGTTCCTAGCGCAAGCTGTCGCCGAACCACCTCTGCAACATCTCATCGATCCGGATGACAGTACATTCGTTTTGCCTCAATACATGCCGCAGGCGATCGAGTCATTCTGCGCAAAAAGTGGACAACCGAAACCCGTTGGGCCTGGCCCGATGACGCGATGCATCCTGGAGAGCATAGCGCTGAAGTACCGTCAGGTTTTGGAATCGCTGGAAAGATTGGTGGGGACGAAGTTTCAGGAGATCCGCATAGTTGGCGGAGGCTCGCGAATCGATCTGCTTAACCAGTTCACCGCGGATGCCACCGGGCGGCGCGTGCTTGCCGGTCCAGTCGAAGCGACTGCCCTCGGAAATCTTGCTATGCAGTTGCTTGCCACGGGAGCCGTAAGTTCGCTTGGCGAAGCCCGCGCTCTCATCTCGACGAGTTTTCCGGCGCGCGTTTTCGAGCCGAAGGATACGGAGAGGTGGGAAAAGGCGTATCAAACTTTTTGCGCGCTCTCAACCGGTTCCACGGATTGACTCCCTCCACCCTTCACCGTAGAAAAGCCTCTGGTAGTCCGCCGTCTACCGGAATGATATGACCTGTAGTACAACGCGCTTGCGAGCTTGCCAAAAACAAAATCGCGCGAGCGCAATCCGCAGGCTCAACCGTTTGATGCGTCAGCGTTCGCTGTGCGTAAAAAGCGCCAAGAAGGTATCGCAATTCGTCGTCGGCCTGATTTTCGCGAAACGCAATTCCGTATTTCTTGAGGGAAGCGATCACGCGGTCGCGCGGAAACATCGTCGAGCCTTTGACCACCGCCGCGGGGCTGACGCCGTTCACGCGGACTCGCGGCGAAAGGGAGACCGCCAGCTCGCGTATGAGGTGGCTCACCGCTGCCTTGCTAACGTCGTAAGCTTCACTGCCGCGCTTGGAAACCACTGCGTTGGCCGAACTGGTGAAGACCAACGACGCTGGAAGATCCTGTTTGGCGAAAATTGCTGCCGCTTCGTCGGCGAGCAAGTAGTTGGCAGTGACGTTCAGATCGAGAGTGCTGTGCCACTGTTGGTCTGAGATTCGTCCATCAGGAGACGACGGGAACAGCGCCGCGGTATTAATGAGACAGTCGAAGCCGCCGAAAGCCGCGACCGTCGCATGAAGTGCGCGGCGAATGGATTCACGGTCGCGAATATCGAGCGCCACCGCGAATACACTTTCCTCGTTGCAAAATGCTGCGGCCTCCGCTGCGACGTTTCGAGCAGCTTCCATATCGCGGTCGGCCACCACAACATGCGCACCGCGTTGCGCCCCTTGAATTGCAGCTTCGCGCCCAATTCCGCTGCCGCCGCCCACGACGACGAAGACTTGGCGGCTGAACTCTTTCTCCGGCGGCTGACGGCGCAGTTTGGCTTCTTCCAAGGCCCAGTATTCGATGCGAAACGCTTCCGAAGGCGGCAACGCAACATAATTGTGCTTCACGGTAAACGCGGAATGCGGAGCCGCAGCTCCTGCCTGCGGAACTTTGGCTGGTGAGTTTCCACCATCGAGCGCAGTAGCGCCTTCCATCACGTGGATGGCGTTGACGTAAAACTCTCCAGTGATGCGCGCTTCGGTCTTGCTCTTGCCAAAGCTGAACATGCCCACGCCTGGCACGAGCACAACGGTTGGGTTCGAATCGCGAATCGCAGGGGAATCCGCGGTTGCGTGGCATCCATAGTAATACCGATATTCTTCGCCATAATTCTTGATCGCCGGTTGGAGGGCGGCATGAAATTCGGCAATATCGCTTGCGGGATTCCAATCGACGAATAGAGGACGAATTTTCGTGCGGATGAAATGGTCGGGACAACTTGTTCCCAGGTGGGCTAACTCCGCAGCCCAATTTGAATTCACAAACTGCAAGACTTCCGGCAAGCCGTTGTAGCTTCCAATCAAACGCTTCTCGCCGGAGACCAGCCCGCGAATCACTGGAAAAATGCTTCTGGCAATTTCTTCGCGATCTTGCCTCGTCGCATGGCGCTGCCCGCCGAAAACAGAAGCGGTTTTGCCTTCGGCGTGGCCAAGCACGAACTGGCCGAGCTGGTCGATGATCGTAATTGTGTTCATGTAACATTCGCGCTGCGTGTCGCCCCACGTGAAGAGCCCATGTCCGCCAAGCACGATGCCATCGCAGCCGGGATTTGTCTTTACTGCATTTTCCATCATGAGGCCCAGCTCAAACCCCGGGCGCTGCCAGGGCACCCACACCAGATGTCGATGAAAGCGGCGATTGAACTCCTCGAGGCGTTCGAGACCGTTAGCCGTCGCGGCTAGCGCGATACCCCAGTCGGGGTGAAGATGATCGACATGACGAAACGGTAGAAAGGCATGCAAAGAAGTATCGATAGAGGCCGCGACGCTGTTCTTGCCAAAGGAGCAGAGCGGGTAAAATTCCGCCATTTCGTCTTCGTGAGCAACGCCGCGATAACGGCCCTTGAGGCTGACGAGCTTGTCGAGAAAGAGAGTGGCGAAACCTCCGCGCTGGATGCTCCCGAGGTCGCCGCCGCTTCCTTTCACCCACAGGACTGTCGTGGAGGCGCCGCTGACGAGATCACTCTCGACGATTTTGGAACTGGTGTTTCCGCCCCCGAAATTTGTTATGCGAAGATCGGCCCCCAAAAGATTCGAGCGATAGCGAAGCAATTCCGGCTCGTCAAACTTCGCGGCCAACTCCGCATCCCAAAGATCTTTCAAGTAGCGCAGTTCGGGCACGGCAGGCGTGGAAGCACCCATGAACTCCTCCCAGTGGGAAATGAAGTCAGCGCAGCGGTACTGATTCCAACGCAATCGAACGTAGTTATCTTACATGACGCCGCGGCCACGAGCGATGAACCCCACGCTTCCGAACATCGCGAAATCGTTGCCTCGCTGAACGGTCATCGAGTATCATCCGGCGGCGGTCGAGGTTTCTGAACCTTCTGCCAGCGAATGCGTTCACATGCCCTCTTCTCCATTGCTTGAAATCAACGCCATCTGGAAATACTACGGCGGCACAGCGGCGCTGCGTGATGTCCACGCGTCTCTTCAACCGGGAGAGATTCTCGCGCTCATGGGGCACAACGGCGCGGGAAAGTCGACGCTTGTGAAGATTCTCGCGGGCTCCACGCGGCAAGACTCCGGAGAAATCAAGGTGGAAGGAAAGGCGCTTCCGGGCGGAGTCCGCGAGGCACGCGCGTCTGGGATCGCCGTGATTTATCAAGACCTGAGTCTGTTTCCCAAGCTCACCGTGTCAGAAAATATCGCTGGAGAGCCGGCCGGTCAGTTCAGTTATTCGTTTCGTGCTGCAAAACGCGCCGCTGCCGCGAGTCTGGAACACGTCGAGGCGAATTCGCCACTTCTGGAATGCCTGGACCGCAATGTGGAAGAACTTCCACTTGCAATGAGACAGCGCGTGGCCATCGCTCGCGCGCTTACCTATGATTCGCGAATCCTGATTTTGGATGAGCCGACAGCCGCGCTATCTTTGCAAGACACGGAGCACTTGCTCACGTACCTTCGCAAGCTTGCCAGCGGTGGCGTCGGCGTACTTTTTGTCAGCCACCGGCTTGCCGATGTGCGGCGGATTGCAGACCGTTACCTGGTTTTGCGTGATGGCGCCGTCACGCTTTCCGCATCGCCGGCGGAGGTCAGCGGAAACGCGTTGGCGCGTGCCATGTTCGGCGAGGCCGAAGCTAAGAAGAATGATTCTGCAAGACGTGATGCTGTTGCTGGAGAAATGCCGAGTAGCCCACGTCGAGATGTCCTGACCGTGAGAAATGCGACCCAGCGTGGAGGCTTCAGCAACGTCTCCGTGACGTTGCGCGCTGGTGAGATTGCCGTGCTAACGGGCCTAACGGGATCAGGCCGCACGGAGTTTGCCGAATCTCTTGTAGGATTGCAGCGTTTTGACCGCGGGGAACTTCGCATGTCAGGAAAACCGTTGAGTTTTTCCGGCCCACGGAGCGCGATGCGGCATGGATTGGTCTATGTACCGGAAGACCGGCTGCGCTCGGGGCTTTTTGCGCGGCGCAGCACGGCGGAAAACCTGGTTGGCGCAACCGAACATCTGCGGGCGCGATTCGGCTTTTTGGGTAAGGAAACCGACAGAGCGGCCGCTGGCATCTCCGATTTTGGCATACGATGTCAGGGACCTGACTCGACGCTCGAAACTTTGAGCGGTGGAAACCAGCAGAAGGTGCTCCTGGCGCGCTGGCACATGGCCGGGGCGCGCGTTTTGATCCTCGATGAGCCCACCGCGGGCGTGGACGTAAGCGCCAAAGCGGAAATTCATAAACGAATGCGCGAGTGGGCCGTCGCCGGAGCTGCTCTGCTGGTCATCAGCTCGGAGGCCGAGGAGGTGCTCGAAGTGGCCGATCGCATTTTGGTCTTTCACGCGGGCACTCTGGTCTTAGATCGCACGCGTACAGAAATTAACCGTGAACGATTGATGGCCGCCATGCTGCACGGTAGCGCGCCAGAGGAGCAATCGTCGACGCAAGCGCGGGGCGAAGCGTGATGTTTTCGACCTCGCGCGCCTCGGGGCGATTTCGCCTGAGCTTTCATCGCCACGAAACGAAACTGGCTTGCCTTCTCCTCGTGTGGGGAATTGCACTCGCCACCGCCGCGCCGAGATTCTTTTCGTCTGTAAACCTGGCGCTTCTCGCTAGAAGCATGGGTGTGCTGCTGATTATTTCCGTAGGAATGCTAAACGTGATTTTGGCCGGAGGGATCGACGTATCCGCTGGCGCTATTTTGGCCGTGGTGAGTGTCGTGCTAGTACGCCTCGGAAACCACGGCCTCCCGGCGTCTGTCGCGCTGCCGCTTGGTTTGCTAGCAGGCGCTGGACTTGGCGCTGTGAACGCCGCTTTGATCGCCGAATTGCGAATTCCTCCAATCGTCGCGACGCTTGGCACCGCTGGATTGTTTCGCGGGCTGCTTCTGGAGTGGACCCAGGGAGAATGGGAGAGTTCGATTCCTTCTTGGCTAAATGCCATCGGAAAACCACGCTGGGGCGGACTGGATGCTTCCGTAATGGCAGCGGCGCTGCTGATGCTCGCCGCAGCCTGGATCCTTCATCGCACGCAGATTGGGCGAGCGCTCTTCCGATACGGTGATTCTCCTCTCGCCGCCATGCGCACGGGAATTTCGCCGCGGCGGCCGATCTATTTCGCGTATATCTCGCTTGGCCTGTTAACAGCCATTGGCGCGGTGTTTTATGCCGCACAGCTGGGCGCAGTGCAGGGCAATGCTGCAAATGGCTACGAGCTCACGGTCATCGCCGCGGTCGTTCTTGGCGGCGCGGATATTCTGGGAGGACGCGGCAGCTTGCTGGGCACATTTCTGGGCGTGTTGTTGCTCTGCTCATTGCAACAAGCGCTGGTGCTTCTGCACGTGGCAACGTTTTGGCAAAACATCGCCACTGGCGCGATCGTCCTTGTCGGCGTGATCCTGAGCAGTACACCGCAACTCCATCGAAGGCTTATACTGCGGCAGAGTCCTTCCACATGACTTCGTCTTCATCGGCATCTCTACAAAAATTGGGGAATTCCTCGCTGAAAATCGCGATGCGAAGAATGGATCTGCGTCTCTCGGCAAACCTGCAGCCAGTCGTCGTTACGTTCTTGGTGTTATTTTTCTCCATCTACGCTGGCTACCGCAGCGGCGACTTTTGGTCGGCATTGAACTGGCAGCTTCTTGCGCAACCGCTCGCTGAAGCGGGCCTCGTATCTCTCGGAATGATGTTCGTCATTGCCTCCGGGGGAATCGATCTCTCCGTCGGATCGATCGTCGGCGTCGCGGCAGTCGCGGCGGGTATCGCCGCACATCACGATTTGCCCGTCCCGGCAATCGAGGCGGCCGCTCTGGCCGCCGGTCTACTATGCGGCGCCTTCAACGGACTGCTGATCGGTGTTCTTCGCCTCTCGCCCATCCTGGTCACGCTCGGCAGCATGATTCTGTTTAGCGGCATCGCTTTGGCCGTCAGCAATGGAAGCAGCTTCGCGGGATTTCCGCACAGTCTGCTGTGGTGGAATGACGCGGTGCTTCTTGGGATTCCCGTTGAGTTCCTTCTCTTCCTGGGAGTAGCCGCAATTTCCGCGGTGCTTCTGCGCTACACATTGTGGGGACACTACGTCGTCGCGGCCGGTAGCAACCGCGTCGCTGCAAGATACTCCGGCTACCCAGTCGCTCTCACGCTTTTTGGTGTTTACACGTTGCAGGGTTTGCTTTGTGGGATGACCGGCATACTGCTTGTGGCGCGGTTGGCGAGCGCCCGCGCCGACATGGGCCAAGGATTAATGTTGATGGCCATCGCCGCGGTAGTTCTCGGCGGCGCCCCAATTGAGGGCGGCTCCGCTTCCGTCATCGGAACTCTAGTTGGCATTGCAGCTTTTTACATTGTTCAAGACGGCTTGCTTCTTCTCGACGTTCCGCCCTTTGTTCAACGCGCTCTCACGTCGGTCTTGCTTCTCGTTGCGGTCGCCGCCGGAATTCTCTTGCGAGGAAGCCGCGAGGATCGGCGATGAAGAATCGTCTTTGCCGCGTCTTTGCAATCTTCACGTTGGCCCTGCTCCTTCATGCATCGGCGTGCTCGCGCCTTCCGCGCAACTCCAAGACGCTGTTCGTGATGGTGCCGAAACTGGTCGGCATCCCGTATTTTAACGCCGCGCGCGATGGAGCGTCACAGGAAGTGGGACGCTTGGGTCTTCATTTCTTCTACACTGGCCCCACAGCAGCGGACGCCAGCTTGCAGGTGGACGTCATCGCCGGATTGTTGGCAAGGCATCCGGCGGTGCTTGCTGTCTCCTGTGATGACTCCAACGCTCTGGCACCGGTGCTGCGACGCGCCCGCCGCTACGGCATTCCCGTAGTGACGTGGGATGCCGACGCGCAACCAGACTCTCGCGATTGGTTTGTCAGCCAGGTTGAGGATGAAACCCTCGGCCGTCACGTCATGGACGTTCTGGCCGAGCAGCTTGGCGGCCGCGGACAATTCGCCATCATCACCGGCTCGCTGACCGCCTCCAATTTGAATGCCTGGCTCTACTGGATGAAGAAACAACAGCAAGAAAAATACCCGGAAATGCAATTGGTCGCCGTAGTTCCTGGAAATGACGATCAGCAGCAAGCCTTTGTGCAGGCACAGAGCTTGTTGCAAGCTTATCCTGGGTTGCGAGGATTCATCGGAAACAGTTCCGCCGCACCGCCTGCCATAGCCCGTGCCATCGAGCAAGCGGGACTCGCCGGGAAAATTGCGATCGCCGGACTCTCGACACCCAATCTGATGCGGCAGTACATCGAGAACAAAACCGTAAAAACGATCACTCTGTGGGATCCCGGCAAACTAGGCCGCCTGACAGCCGCTGTGGGAGCGATGACGCTCCGCCACGAAACTCCCCGCGATGGCATGGACGTCCCCGGCGTCGGGCAGATTCGTGTCTTCCCCGAGGCTCACAGAATTGTTATGGGCTCGCCGCTTGATTTCACACGCGACAACATCGGCCAGTATTGGTTCTGAGTGCGAGTCCATCACGGAATCAAAAAAGCCCGAGCCGTTGCGCGCAGGACCGCAGTATTGCCGGTTCCCACACGGGTCGTTCCGGACTCTTCGGATGCGTCCGCATCGAGGGAATTCGCTCGGTCATGTGCAAAAAAGCCGCCGCTGAATGCTTATAAGCGGGAACAGGCTCGCGGAAAGCGACGTTTCCCAGATACTGCAGGGCATCGGAAAGTGCGTAATATGCCGCGTCGCCGCTCTTCCAAAGTCGGTCTCGCTCGGCAAATTTCTCCGGCGCGAAGGTCGCGAGTCCCAGCAAGTAGTCAGAGCCGTATTCAATCATATTGATGCCCAGATCGTTGCCGGTGTAGATGTGAAAATCCGGGCGCCGCGCGTCGCGAAGTGCCAGCCGTTCCAGCTCCACGAGGCGGTCCAGCGAAGAATGCTTCATCCCTTTCAACTCGGGAATATCCATCAAGCCCTGCACAGTGTCTGCATCGAAAATCTCGCCGTTCGGCGCGAACATGCTTCCCAATTCGAATCCCAACACGTGTGTATATCCGTGACATGCCGCTTGATACGTCGCCACCTTCTCTCTGGACAGCTTTCCATGCAGGCGCGCCGTCTGAAACAGGATAGGTACGCCACCCATCTTCACGATGGCATCCATCTGTTTTCTGTATAGCGAAACAACATCGCCGTCGCATCCTTCGATATACGCGCCAGCAACAAATGGCACATTTCTACCCAATGCTTCTCGAGTCCATGCGAGCACTTCCAGTTTTTCGGCCTCGTTCAAATAATTTACGTAGCCCGTGTCCATGTTTACTGCGTTCATCAATCCGGCGCGTTGCGTAGCCACTAGATGCTGCTGAAATGCCGCAACCGCCACCTGGCCGTTCGTCTCGTAAGGCAGTAGCGCAGCCGCAATCCCTTGTACGTCACGATTTAGCTTTCTCTGCGTCTCAATCGTCTTGATGGTCATGCCGAAAGTTTCCAGTCTCGATTTGACGTTCCGCATCGCTAGCGGCGCGCTTTAGCAACCTTAAGAAGTTCCGCCAACGCAGACTTTTTGTAATAGCTATCCAGCGGGTAGCATCCCGATGGCAATCCGTTGCGCGGCGCAGTCGTGCAATCACTGAATGTTCTGCAAACAAGTTTGTGTTGAAACGCACGGCCCACTACCACGTCGGAGAGTATCTCCGGATAGCTGAGCACCATGCGTCCCAATCCAATGGAGTCAACCCATCCCAGGCGAACCGCCGCTTGCGCCACATGTGGAAGAAAGTCCTGCAAATAGCTGTACGCCGTCCCAACAATGATAAGTTTTGGAAACTGTTGTTTCAGGCGATGCACCGCTTCCAATTGTCTCGCCACGCCGATCAGAGGATCCTCGGGCGGCTGATATCCGTCCGAGGGTGGATAAAACGCCGGCCGTTGAATGTGTGGACAGTAGTAAGGACTCCCTGCTGTAAGATTCACGAGCTGAATGCCCAGCTCTTCCAACAAAGCTAAGAAGCGTAGAGGTTCGGCAAGATCTGGTCGCCTCGGATCATTTTGGTCGGCTCCGAATCCCCAACGGTAAGGAATCAAAGTCTTATACTCCTCTGGGATTCCCGGCCCAGGCTTCCCGGGCGCAGACAGCGCAGGATCGGGCCGGTATGGAATGGAGTCAAACGCGGAAAGTCGCACGCCTATTTGCAACCCCGGAGCGGCAGCGCGAATCCCCTGCACCACTTCTCTCAAGAACTGCGTTCGATTCTCGAAGCTTCCGCCGTACTTCCCTTCTCGCGTATGGGCGCCAAGAAATTCGTGCCCCAGGTAACCGTGGCAGTGCTTGATGTCCACAAAGTCGAAACCAAGTTCGTTCGCCATGCGCGCGGCACGATGAAATTGTTCAATGATTCCTTCGATTTCGGCATCGGTCAGCAATGGATAGTCCGAAGGTAAATTCAACCGGCGGTCCAAAATCGGGTGACGGTAGAGAATGCGTGGCTCAGGAGACCCCTTTTGGTTCGGACAGCTGTAACGGCCTGAATGCGTCAGTTGCAATCCGATTAGCAGGCCATCATCCGGTCCAGAAACTTTGCGATGCTCCGCAAGGAGCGCAGCCCTAAGCCGCTCTAGACCTGCTTGCGTGTGCTCAGCCGCCAAAAGCTGATTCGGATTGGCCCGCCCCTCGTGACAGACGGCGACTGCTTCGCCTCCCCAAATCAGCTTTGCGCCGCTGCGGCCGAATCGTTGCCACCGGCGAAGCGTATGTTCGCTCGGATTTCCATCGGGTGTTCCGTCCCAGCCTTCCATGGGATTAATTGCGAAGCGATTGCCAATCCTGATTCCTTCGCGGACGAGTGGCTGCGCCAGCGGTGACTCTGCTCCACGAACCAGCTCGTCGTCGCATGGGATTGTTAAGCGCAGCGCAGCAAGATGCTCCTTAAAGTGAGCGACATCTCGAACGCCGCCCAAACGCAGGATTTCGCCCGGGCTCATGCGACTCCTTGTTTCGGTGAATGATTCCCCGCTCCGCTCGCTGGCTATCCCTTGCACTGCGTACTACTTCTTACCGGAGTCGGAAGCTTTGTTATCCAGTGCGGCCGTTTCTGCGCGGAGCTTAGCGGCTTGCTCGGGTTGTTTCAGAGCATCGTACTCTTCCGCTAAGTCCTTGCGCGCATTCGTGAGCCAGCTCACTTTCGGGTCCATTTGCTTGATTAGAATCTCATAGCCCGCACGAGATTCGGCCTCCGCTTCGGCATAACGATTCTGACGGAGCAGAGTTCTTCCGAGTTTGATTCGCGCGACGCCGGTATTGATGTGATTTGCAGATTGCGACTCGATGAAAATTGGAATGACTTGCCGGAAAATTTTCTCGGCGCGGGACCACTCCTCGCGGCGGGTGTAAACGCTCGCAACGTTGGAAAGCGCGACGGCAAATAGGTAGTGGCGCTCTCCGTAAACTTGGCGATAGATTTCCACCATCCGCAGAAAGTATTGTTCCGCAGCGTCGCTCTTGCCCTGGCCGAGCGCTGCAGTTCCCAATTCGTTGAGGGAGGATGCCACGCTCGGGTGCACTTTGCCGTACACGCGTTCCTTGATGGCCAAGGATTGCTGAAGCAAATCCACAGCCTCGTCAGCGCGGTTTTCGCGAACAAGCGCGCGAGCAAGAATCGTCAAATCGGAAGCAGTTTCCGGGTTGTCCTTGCCATACCACGCCTGGACGATGTCCAGCGCCTGCCGGTCGTATTCCTCAGCTTCTGGATAATGCCCGAGGTCGTACTTGATGGCGCCCAGATTGATCAATATATCGGCAACGCGAGGATGGCGTTCGCCATAGATTTGGCGGTACATGGGAAGCAATCGCTCGTTGATAGACTCGGAAACGTCATAGTGGCCGGCGTAGAAATGCGTGTTTGCCAGTTCGAACAAGCTAACGGCGAGTTCCGGAGTTGACGCGCCTTTCGCTGACTGGAGCCGTACGGCTTCGTCCAGAGTCTTGATAGCCTCGTCGTAGGAACCACGGTCTTCCAGCACCTTTCCAAGTGCTGAAGTCGCTTTTGCGACAGCGGGGTGATTGGGAGGGAGATGCCGCTTGCTCATGGCGAGACCTTCCCGCACGATGCGTTCTGCTTCGGGCAGCTGAGCCTGATCATCTCGCAGCAGGCCGAGTGCGACCATGCTCTCCGCCACTTGGGCCGCATCGGAACCGTAGAGTGTCTTGCGCTCCTTCAAACTGGAATTCAAGAGGGTGTTGGCCTGCTCAAGCTTTCCGAGTTTTTGATAAATGGTCCCAAGCGTTTCGTAGAGATCGGCTTGTACTTGCGGTTCCGCGTTGAGCGACTGCGCCTCTTGGACTCCGCGGTCCAGAAGAGTGACCACGCGGAGGCTTTCCGCGGGCGCGGCGGAAGCGTCTCCACCCTGGAATAGATTGGTCATGAATTTTTGAATGCGCTGCGTGCGTGCGGCCTCGGCAAGAGCCGCGTTGCGCGCGATAGCCAGGCGCACGGTAAAGAAAATCACCAAGCCGAGGACAAGCGCGACCACCGCTGCAACCGCCACAACCGGTTGCCGATTGCGCGTGACAAACTTTTTCACGCGGTAGGTTAGCGTGTCTGGCTGAGCTTCCAGAGGCTCGCCTTGGAGGTAGTGATCGATGTCGCGAATCAAGGCTTCCACGGATCTGTATCTGCGTTGGGGATCCTTGTGCATTGCGGTGAGACAAAGCACGTCGAGGTCTGCCCATTCGGTCTTATTCACGGGGGCCGCGTCGTCGCTGCCCTGTGGCAGACGGGGGATTCTGTCCGCAACCGCCGACGGCTTCTCCGCCTCCTGTTGCGTCAGAACTTTTTCGGCCTGCGCCGGGGTTCGGTTGGAAACATCAAACGGAAGGCGTCCCGCCAGGAGTTCGTAGAGAATGACTCCAAGCGAGTACACATCCGAATGGATTCCGACCTGTTCGCCGCGGATTTGCTCTGGGGCGGCATAAGCAGGTGTCATCAGATGCAAGCCGGTCATAGTTTGCTTGGCGGAGTCGTCGAGGCTCTCGATATGTTTGGAGATGCCGAAATCGAGCAGGCGCACTGTTTCGTCGTTTTTCACCAGGACATTGGAAGGCTTTAGATCGCGATGGATAACGGCATGCTGGTGTGCGTATAGGACCGCCTCGCAAACCGATCGAAATAGCCCTAAGCGCCCGTGGATGGAACAGTTGTTTTTGTCGCAGTAGAGTGTTAGAGGAACTCCTTCGACGTACTCCATGACAAAAAAAGGAGAGCCATCCGGCGAAGTATCCGCATCGTAAAGCCGCGCGATTGCTGGGTGATTGAGTTGCGCGAGAGTGCGTTGCTCCATGGCAAAGAGTTCCTGGCGCGCTGGAGAAAGCCACGCATCTCGCAGAATCTTGATCGCGACTTGGCTGCCAAGGTCCTTGCGCTCGGCCAGGTAGACGAATCCCATACCGCCTTCACCAAGCGCCCTCACTATTTTGTAAGGGCCGAACTCCTTGAAGGGTAGAGGAGCCGTAGCCGGATCAGCGAGGACGTGATCCGCAATCTGAGCGATATCGCTGTCGAGCAAAGAAGACCCTCGAGCATCTTCCTCGAGCAAAAGCATCACCTCGGAGACGAGCGCCGGATCACCGGCGCACTGCCTTTCCAGAAAAATGCGTTGTTCAGCCTGGGGGAAGTCGGCCGCGTCGTGAAACAGAGTCTGGATTTTTTGCCAGCGAGCGCTATCCATCTCTACCCTCAAAAAGCTGGATAAAGAAACTTGCCCCGTCAAGAGGCTTCGCGAAGCTCGTGCGCTAACCACGCCTTCGCCGCACGCCAGTCACGCAGTACGGTGGCCTCGGAAACATTTAAGAGAGTCGCCGTCTCTGGTATGTCTAACCCACCGAAGAATCGGCTTTCTATCAACGTTGCCTGACGCGGATTCATGCGTGCGAGTTCATCCAGGGCACGGTCGAGGCGAAGCAAGTCTTCTCCGCAGGAAGGCGCTTTTTGGTAGGAATCGTCGAAGCTGACAGTGACTTCCTGCCCTCCACCGCGTTTCCCGGCGTTCCGGCGGCGCGCCGCTTCAATCAAAATTTGGCGCATAGCCCGGGCGGCGATGCGCTTGAAATGCAGGCGCGAAGCCGGTGCGACTTCTGGCGATTTCGACAATTTGATCCACGCTTCGTTGACCAGCGCCGTGGGATTGAGCGTGGCGCTTGGATCGCCGCGCCTCACACTGGACGCCAGCCGCCGCAGTTCCTCGTAAGTCGCACTAAACAAGTGGTCTAATGCGTTCCGGTCTTCCAACGGCAGACCTGGTTCCGTGGGCTCCACCTGAGGTGTTTCTGGGGGTGCTCCGGGGAAAGTATCCTGTGATTTTCCTCGCGAGTTTCTCGCCCTCATGACGGTTTTCTCGTCCCTTTTGCGCAATGCGTAGTGAGAAGCAGCAAACCTAGGGTTTGCCGGTGCGGGGAGACGGGGAGCTTGGCCCCTTCATCGGACGGAACTCTATCACCCAGGTGGCCAGGCGGCAACGGAGAAGGTGGGTTTGCCGAAGTGTGGCAATTCGGCCAAATGGGTTGTGTTTGCAGATTTGGTGTCTGGATGTAGGGGAATGAATTCAGCAGCTTACGAAGGGAGAATGAAGATGGATCTGACATGCCCGAAGTGCAAGAGCGAGGACACTCAGAAACTTACTATGGTCACGTCGGCCACAGGCCTGTTTGGAAAGATTCTGCGTTTTGGTGTGGTCTATGTCTACAACCTCTGGATTCCCTTGGCTTCGGTATTTTTCGGAATCGCTTTCGGGATTGTCTTTGGTCTGTTCAACGAATACCTGGGCTTCTTTGCCTTTGCCGGCACTTTGGTTGCTGGCTTTTTCGCGCGTAAATGGGTCAAAGCAAAGACGCGGTCCAAATTCGCGGATCTCTCCGACAACATGAAGCAAAACGGCTTTCAGTGCAAACGCTGCGAGCATCTTTTCATCCCAGTGGAATACCTGCCGGCCCCAAAGGTGCATGCAGCGTCCGCCTGAGTGGATGTTCTTCACCCTGGAATTGCAGGGAGAGTGACTATCATTTTGAGGCGGCCTCGTATTTAACCCGCCGGTTAAATACGAGGCCCAGAATTCATGTTGGGCGGCCAACGTGGACACCCCCGATTCACCGCAAACTTTGCCTCGATTCCTCGCAACTAATTCTACGCACAGGACTTAGCAGTGGCTGCTAGTATCCTCTTATAAGTTATAAGCGCTGTATTCCCCTTTTAGGCCGTCCCAAAAGTTGCCCCTGTCTGGATAACGGACTATGCTGCTAGTGCCGCAACGGGCACCGCCGAGGGTGCACGGCGAGGGTGCTGGCCTCATGCAAAAACTGAAGAAGTTCTACGTTTGCCTGCTCTGCGTTTGCTTGCTAAGCGCGATTCCGTCCTCCGCAGGCGTCGATTCAAAACCGGCGGGTAACTCTCTCGATCAAATTCGCGCGTACATTTCGACGGGTTGGGATTCGCTCACTCGCTCCCTTACGGACTGCGCGACGGTGGTAGACACAAAGCTGTCCTCAGCTTCTGTACTTTATCTTCCCGCCGATTTTGCCGTGCCTCCTTCAGTCGAGCAGCTTCAGAAACAGTGCAATGTGCAGGTCCAGCATTTGCCGGCCGTGATTCACCACATCGGGGAAATGGACCCCGGAAAAATCGATCCCGCCGGACTGCTTTACATGGAAAACCGCTATGTCGTGCCTGGCGGAAGATTCAATGAAATGTATGGCTGGGATAGCTACTTCATTATTCGCGGTTTAGTGCGCGACGGCAGAATCGATCTCGCGAAAGGTATGGTCGAGAATTTCTTCTTTGAAATCGAGCATTACGGAGGCGTTCTGAACGCCAACCGCACCTACTACCTCACGCGCTCCCAACCTCCGTTTCTAACCTCCATGATCCTCGCGGTCTATGACGCACAGAAAGCCGGCGGCCACCAAAGCAACGAGTGGCTCGCGAAAGCATACGACTATGCCGTCAAAGATTACGAACTATGGACGAGCGAACCGCATCGCGCGGGATTGACCGGCCTCTCTCGCTACTTCGATTTCGGAAACGGCCCTGCGCCAGAGAGTTTGAAGGACGAAACCGGCCATTACCGTCAGGTGGCCGCGTATTTTCTGGGCCCAGCAGATCTGGGTCGGAATTATGTCTTCCAAACTAGTGCTTCGAAGCTTTCTCCGGTCACGGCCGGACCGCTATTTGCGCTGCAAATTTGCGATGTCGCCAAGACCATGGCCTCGGCGGCTTGCGATCCTGCGGGAACAGTCGCGTTAAGTGCGGACTACTATAAAGGCGACCGCGCGATGCGCGAGTCTGGATTCGACATCTCCTTCCGCTTCGGTCCTTACGGCGCCGGAACGCACCATTACGCTCCAGTATGCCTCAACAGTCTGCTCTACAAAACCGAGAAGGATCTCGAACAAATGAGCGCGGCACTGGGCCATAAAGAAGATTCGGAGAAATGGCGGCAGCGCGCCGAGCGACGAAAGTCGGACATTCAAAAATATCTGTGGGACGCCGAGCGAGGACTTTTCTTCGACTACGATTTCGAGAAGCAGGCGCGCTCGACGTATGAATACGTCACCACGTTTTATCCTCTGTGGACTGGCATTGCGACCCCTGAACAAGCTCGCACCGTGATGCAACACATCGGCAAGTTCGAGCAGCCCGGAGGCTTGGTGATGAGTCCGTACGAAACCGGCGCGCAATGGGATTTTCCGTATGCGTGGGCGCCGAATCAATTGATGGCGATCGAAGGCATGCGCCGCAACGGATTCCATGAGGATGCGAACCGGCTTTCCTACAAATTTCTTTCGATGGTGATGGAGAATTTCCGGCGAGACGGCACCATTCGAGAAAAATATGATGCCGTGAAGCGATCCTCGGAAACGCAGGTGACCGCCGGCTACCACATGAACATCGTCGGTTTTGGCTGGACGAACGGTGTGTTCTTAGCCCTGTTGCACGACTTGCCGCAAACCGAAGTCGCACGGCTGGCTAAAGATCAGGATCAATCCCCAGCCTCAACGCACTAGAGATTCGTTCGCGCTTCCGTCATTCGCTGACGGAGCGGATTATTTCTAGCCGGGCTTCATCGGGCGCGGGGGTAGCGCCTGTCTGGCTCGCGACCCACGATCCCATTCGGTTGGCCGCCTCGTTCATGGTCGCGAGGGAATCGCGCCGCAAATAGTGATAAACGAGCGCCGCCGTAAACGCGTCACCAGAGCCCACCGTGTCCGCCACCTGCACGCGAATCCCCGGGTGCTCGTGTTTAGCATACTCGTTCACCAGCAAGCTCCCTCTCGGCCCTCGCGTTATGCACACCAGCTTGATGTGAAATGTATGCAGAAGCCACTGCGCTGAAGACTCTTCGTCGTGAAACGGAAAACCCAGCAGTTGCACGACCATCGGCAACTCATCGTGGTTCAACTTGATGATGTCCGCCTGCTTCGCCGAATCGGCGAGGATCTGCGCGGAGTAAAAAGACTGCCGCAGATTGACGTCGAAAACGCGCGTGGTTTCCGGCCGTATTGTTTTCAAGAAGGAATGGATGGTCTGGCGAGACTGCGCACACCGCTGCGCCAAAGAACCAAAACAGACTGCATCTGCCCTCTGCGCCAGCGCTTGCCACGGCGGCGTCCATTCAAACGCATCCCAGGCGACCGGTTCCGCAATTTGAAATGTCGGCTGGCCTTTCGCATCGACTTCGACTTGCACAATCCCGGTGCGATACGTCGGATCAAGCTGAATGCAGGAAGTTCCAAGAGCGAGACCCTCGAGCCGGTGTTTGGCTTCTTCGCCAAGCTCATCGTTTCCCACCCGGCTTGCGACGATCCCCTCATCGCCCAGCAAACTCGTCATGTACGCGAAATTCGCGGGCGCACCGCCAAGCTGGCGGCCCTCCGGAAAGACATCCCAGAGCAATTCGCCCAGTCCGACCGTCGCGAACTTTTTCATAGACGACCCGCGTTCCCCTTGTAAAGCAACGCTCTCGCATGACGCCCCTGGGGTCTTGTCCCGTCTCCGCTAAATCCGCAGGATCCCAATGGCTAGCGCCATACAGAGCCCAGTTTCCAGAGAGTGAGCGAGAGCACTTTGCCCTTCCCAGCGCCCGAATACAATTCAATTCCGTCGCTTCCGGCGGAAGGGTAGATGCGTTCCGTCAGGACCACCTCGCCATCGTTGACGAAAACTTCCAGCTCGAGCAGTCCAAATAGACATGCAGTTTCACTCGCGCGCTCTGCCGCAAAGCCGCCGTGTGGCGGCCAGGAAAATCCGGCGCAAAAGACACTTGTCCAGACCGGGTTCGATCCACGAACACTTCGTTGTTCGCGTGCGTGAAACTCAAAAGTGTTTCTTCACTAGCGCCTTTGCGCAGCTGGAATCCAATATCTTTGGCATCTCCTGGGGAGAACTCCGCCTCGATTTCCAACGTTTCTCCACGCACGTTCGCCAAGCGCATCGCTTGGATCGCTGTCGGGATGGAAACGTTCGAGAGTCGCAGCACCTCTTTCTCCCGCAAGCCTTCCGTCTCCGCGATGGGTTTTTGCACGAGCCGAATTCCATCCGGGAATTGCGCCAAGCTCAGCTCGCGCGGCAGCGACTGCGCACCGCGCCAGCCAGCCGTCGGTTCGCGATTCGCGTACTGCCAGTTGCTGATCCACCCCATCCAGATTCTCCGCCCATCCGTCGGAGGTAGGTCCGAAAACGAATTCGTCGCGTAGAAATCCTTGCCGTGATCGGCCCAAAGTTCTTGCCCAGACGGAGTTTCATTCACAAAGTGTGTCCCGTCGAAGCTGCCCACAAAATATCGCGTTCCCGTGCCGCCGGCGGGAGCCCCGGGATTGCGATTGACGACCAACACCCACCTTTTGTTTTTCGGATTGCCGTCCACACCCAATTCGAAGAGATCTGGGCACTCCCACTGGCCTTTTTCATTGCCCCCTATTTCAAACGAACTGAGGAATGCCCAATTCTTCAAATCGCGCGAGTCAAAGAACACGGCTTTTCGCTCGTCAGCGAGGACGGCCACCATCACCCATTTCTTCTGCTCTTCGTATCTAAGTACTTTGGGGTCGCGAAAGTCAGGCTGCTTCAAATCCGAGATCGGGTTTCCCGAATAGTTCGTCCAGGTGCGGCCCCGGTCGTTGCTAAAAGCGAGATTCTGTCTTTGTACGTTCGCTCCGGCCGCGGTGTAGATCGCGATCAAACAAGAGGGATCCCCCTCGTGCGCGCTGGCGCACAATCCGCTCGCGTTGTGCCAGTCCACAATCGCGCTGCCGGAATAAATCATGTATTTCCCTGGCTCCTCGGGAATCGCAACGGGCAAATTCTTCCAATGCAGCATATCCGCGCTGACCGCGTGGCCCCAGCTCATGTGGCCCCATTCCGTTCCCTGCGGATTGTACTGGTAGAACAGATGGTATTCGCCCTTGTAGTAGACCAAGCCATTCGGGTCATTCATGAAGTTTCTTGGCGGAGTAAAATGAAATTGCGGCCGCCAGGATTCGTTGTAGGTTTCCTGCGCAAGCAGCGCCTGCGCGGATAGGAAAAGCGGCACCGCGAGAATCCCAAGCGCTCGAAATGCGCTATTGGAAGACTTCATGGACCAGGGCATCCCCTTCAAGGCTTTGAATTCTTGCCTTGCTCCAATTGACCGGCCACCTTCAGCTCACGGTCTGCGTCGTCGTTCTTTCCCATTTCGCGGTAGGCCTGCCCCAAAAGATGATGCGGAATGGGATTATTGGGATCCATCGCCAGCGCGCGCTGCAGGGCGCGCACGGCCAATTCCGTTTCGCCCTTCTTCTCTAAGACCTTGCCGAGGAGTATGTACGGCCCCGTGGACGTGGAATCCAGCCAAATAGAGCGCTGTAGCAACCGCTCCGCTTCATCGTATTTCTGCACGCGCGAGTAGCCATCGGCAAGCTTGTAATACGCTGTGGCATTGCCGGGATTGAGTTCCAGCTCCTTCCGAAACTCCCCAATGGCCTCCTCTATTTGGGAATGATAGAGGTACAGCTCCCCAAGAAGCTGGTGCGCCAAGGGAAGCTTTGGATCAAGCGCCACCGCTTTGTGGGCATACTCTTCGGCTACCGGCCCAAAATCTTGCCGCAGCAGCATGCGTGCCGTGAACAGATAACTGGCCGCCGATTCTGCAGGCACGTCAAACATTCTGGCAAACGCCTTTCGCGCGTTGGGAAACTCCTTCGTCTGGATGTAACAAATCCCAAGGATATACGCCGCGTCGACATTTGCGCTGGGATACCACGTCTGAACCTTTTCCAGCGCTGGAATGGCCTCCGCAGGCCGCTGCGAGAGGTAATAGGACAATCCCAGCAATTGCTCCGCCTCGGCGTCCGCTTGATTCTCTTCCAGTGCCTTTTTCAAGAATGCGATCGCGGTCGCATAATCGCCCATTTTGTAGTACGTCGCTCCCAGTTCATGGGAAAGGCCTTTCAAGCCTGGATGTGCTGATTCGAGCTGATGAAGGGCGCTGATCGCCTCGTTGTATTGTCCTTGCTGCGAGAGCCGCCTCGCCCCATCGAACTCGGTTCCGGGTGGCTGAGATTGTGGGGAGCGAGGAGAGTCGAAGGCCGAAGTAGACTGCGCCGCTCGTGGCGTTTCAGCGGCATGAGTCGGCCAGCACGCGAGAATGCTCCCCGTGAGAGCAATGCGAGACCAGTGAACCTTAGACATGTGGTCGTTCCAACACGACAAAAGGAAATTAGAACATAAAAAACGGGGAGCCCGTGAGGGCTCCCCGTCGGTTTGGGGTGTATGTGTTGTTTGTTGTTAGAACGTAAACCTGACGCCAAACTGCAGTTGCCGCATGCCGATGGGGGCGCCCGGCGCGGAATCCGCCTCGATGTCGCTGATCTGGCCACCGTTCGAGCAATCTACGCAACCGTTGGGAAGAGCCAGAACGGGATGGTTGAACAGGTTGTAAGCGTCGAAGCGGAACTGCGCTTTGTAGCGCTCAGTAATGTTGAAGGTCTTCGACAATGCCATGTCATCGTAAAACGCATGCGGGCCGCGGAACGTATTGAAACCGGCATTGCCGATTTGCCCGCACGCAGGCATAGCAAATGAGCCGGCTGTCGGACGCACTGTCCCGCAAGAGTCGTTCGTTCCGCTTATGTCAGTGGGAGAGAATTTGATCTCTGGAAGATTCTGGCTCAAAGTCGAAATCGGCGTGAACCAGAACGTCCCATTGCTGTTTCGAGTAACTCCAGTCTGGATCCCCTTGTTTCCTACTAGATTGGGGCGGCACGGTCCGGCATCGGACACTTGTCCGCAATTCGAGAGGCTCGCCGTCCACGGAAGACCAGTGCCATAAGTTACGGTATTGGTAACTTGCCATCCCCCGATGAGGAGATCGGTAACGCGGCCAGCGTCGCCCATGAACTTCTTGCCTTTGCCGATAGGCAATTCATAGATCGCGTTGGCCACAAATACCTGATTCCGATTGTACGGGTTGGGTCCCCAAGCAAAGACCTTGTTTACGTCAAAGTAGCCTGCGTCGTAGTCGTATGCATGTGAGAAAGTGTAGTGCGCCAGGAACTGAAGTCCATAACTGGTGCGCTTTTCAGCTTTGATTTGCAGCGCGTTGTATTTGTCATCGGCGTCGTTACCGAAGTAACCCGTATCGACGGCGCAGCAGGCAGGAGTTGGATGCACAACGCCTTGAGCGTCGGTATACGTCGAACCCGGGTAGGTAAACGCGGGGACGCCGTTCAAGAAATACTTACGGCGATTAGATTGCGGCACGGACGGTACGAACGACTGTACGCAATCGAACGTTCCTGCATTTGGTGCAGGGTTCGGCGAGCAATGATAAGCGTCTGTCCCAGTACCTATCGCAGGCTCATTGTTGTTGTAAGACGGGCCTTGACCGGCAAACACATGAGTACCCTTGTTGCCGATGTAGCCGACCGTGAGGCTAATTGTTGGTGTCAGCTGCCGCTGTATCGTGGCATTCCATTGATCGATGGTAGGGAGCCGCTGAACCGTCGGACGAATTCTGGGCGCGACTGTGCCGTCTGGTCCGTACAAGGGCAGTGTGCCCCCAGCCGAGATTGCGCCGAGAATACCGGCAAAAGAAAAGGCCTGTGGCCCTTGGCTGAGAGTGAAGACGGGATAGCGGTTGTTCGACGTGCCCGGGCCGCAAGTTGACTGCTGAAGCGGTGAGCAGTTTGTATCTTGTATTGACTGTTGCGCAAGGACCGGCAGGTTCTGCGTCACCACGTGGCCGAAGTTGGATCCAAATACACCGATATCGAACCCGCGGCCGTACCCAATACGCATCACGGTTTTAGAATCGAACTGATAAGCAAAGCTGAGACGCGGCGCAAACGCCTTATAAGTATTGTTGATGTTGCCGTTCAAGCCGATGGGACCCTCCCCGGCAACGCGGATTACGCCTTGATCCAGGTTTGCAAATCCTCCGTTATTTTTGCCATTGACGCTCTCGGGGAAATAGATTTCCCAGCGGAGGCCGTAGGTCATCGTGAATTTTGGACTGATGCGCCAGGAGTCCTGTCCATAGAAGAACCAGCGCTTCTGGCGCTCGGCGGCGTTCAAGCTGGTGCTCACAAAGCGCTGGAAATTCGAAACGTCTCCCAATAAGAAGGTGGCCAGAGCAAGGCCGCTGTTGCCTCCGTTGGAAGTACCGTTGGCGTCAAAGTTCAAGAGCCCGGTGCGACTGGCGTCGCTCGGCACGCGAAGGTTCTCGGCATAGCGAATATCCGCGCCAAACTTGATGGTGTGGTTGCCCTGAGTGCGCGTCCAGTTGTTTACAAACTGGAACTGCTGCTCGCTCTCGGTCAACGGGCAGTTACAACGGCCAATGTTCAAGCCGTCCCCGAACGGGGTCGGAGTAGCATTGCCGTTCTGAAACTGGAATCCAGAGAGGCCGCCAGTTTCCGGCGGGCCAGCAATCCCAGTTCCCGAGTTAAGTCCAGGAAAGCCCAGTTTATCCATCGGCGCTTGACTCGCGTCGGAGTAGTGCGTTTGCGGGTTGTACTTGAAGTATCCGAAGCGAAAATCCGTCAGCCACTGCGTCCCGATGGCTTTAGTAAAGCCTGAAGCCAAGCTGTAGTTATGCACGTTGGAACTCCCATCAAGGCCGCCTGGACCAAAGCCCAAGCCACCGAGAGCACCAAGGCCTCCAAGTCCAGATAGGGAGAAGTAATCGAGGCTGAAGCGACCGAACACCTGGAAGTTGTGGGGAGCGCTGTAATCGATGCGAACATCAAAAGAGTTCTGTTTGAAGGGCCCAGAACCCGTCGACACGAAGTTGTTGGTCAGGCAACTGGTAGTCGGCGTCGCGGCGCAAGTGACCGTTGGAGTCGGAAACAAAGCCAACACGTTTTGCACATTCACAGGGACGCGGTTGATCGCAGGATTAGAACTGATAGGAATCCAATTCGGCTCGGTAGCGCACCCTGCGGGTCCGCAGAACTGTGTGCGGTTAGATCCAGTAGGATTGTTTACAGCGTTGCTCGCGGGGTCAAAGATATTGGCGCTGGCCCCTACGGGAAGGCCGTTGGCCCCTACGGCCGTAACGTACTGACTTAAGTCGCAAAATCCTGGAGTGGCGCTGGTGGGGTTCGTCGCGAGAACGCAACTCTTGAGTACTTCTGCTGTCGGGATTGTATACTGGTTTGTTATGCCTTGAATCTGCTTCGTGCCTTGGTAGTCGCCAAAGAAGAAAAGCTTGTCTTTAATGATGGCACCACCGACGGAGCCCCCATACTGTTTCCACGTCGCAGCCGCCAGTGGAACGCCAGGCTTGTTGGTGAATGGGTCTCGGGCTTGCTGGTTGCTGTTGCGATAGTAGAAGAAGCCGCTGCCATGGAGCTCGTTTGAGCCGGACTTCGTCTGCACCCTGATAATTCCAGAAGTCGCCTTGCCGGATTCTGCGTCGTAATCCTGCAGCGCGATCTTGGCTTCTCCGATAGCATCGAGGTTCGGATTTACAACGATAATGCCAAGGATGGGATCTTGGTTGTCCGTGCCGTCGAGTTCAAAGTTGGTGCCCGAGAAGTGCTGCCCGTTGACTTCAATCTGGCCCCCACCCTGAGGATTCTCGGTGGCAGCGTGGTTGAAACCGGGGAGCTTCTGAGTGCCCGGCGACAGCAATTCAAAACTGGTGAAATTGCGGTTGAGCACTGGCAAATCCTCGACGTACTTCTGGCTGAACTGGACATCGACGTCGGCGCGGTCCGTCTGGAGTTGAGGAATGTCGCCCGTAACCTCGACGGTCTGCGTAACGGCGCCAACCTGCATGGCAGCATCAACACTCGAGGAAGTGTCCGCGGAAACGGAAACGCTTGGCACATCGTACGCTTTGAACCCGGTGGCCTCTACGTGAACCTTGTAACTGTCCGGAATTAAATGCGTAACAGCGTAGTTTCCGCTTTCGTTCGTGGTCGTATCATAGGTAAAGCTCTTGGTGTTCGAAGTGACAGTTACCTTGGCCCCGACAACGGCATTTCCCTGGGGGTCCGTCACCGTCCCGATGATGCTTCCAAAAACCGCCTGCCCTGACACCCTCGGCGCATTCAACAAAAACACGCAAAACAGAACCGCCAAACCTAGAACTACAAGTCGCTTTGCCATCCCACCCCTCCTAGCAGATCCGTTTCCCATATCCTCAGAAAAGCGCTACAAGTCCAATCGTCGAAGGGCTTGGCCCCCAACTATGTCAACGACAAGCTTGCCAAGCTTTCGTGCACGTCCGATTTGATTGAATATTAGTTAGACAAAGGAAGGCCGAACCGAAACTCGCAAAAAAATGAGCCAGGCTCAACCGTTAAAGGCACCCCCACAACGTACCTAAAGCGCCCTCGACCTGCGCCTCGCACTAAAGCACCCAGCCTAATCAGGCCGTCGCACATCCGTCCCAAACGCAGTCTGCGCGTCGGCACCACTACCCAGACGGATAATGCGGCAATATTGATGCGTACTATTCGTTTTTTGGCTTTCTGTTAGAAGTCTCAATGCGTCTGATACGGTTACATCGAATAACTCTCTGCCTTGCAGAGAGATGCGTGGCTTGTTACACTCCTGTTACTTCAACGTATCAAGGACCTGTGTGACCGAACGGGAGCATCTTCTCGAGCAGATTAATCGGCTCGTCAACAGTCATGCCCTGCATGGCTCGGAGTCCCTGTGCAAACTGCTCCGCTATTTGGCTAAACATGCCGTGGATCACCCAGGCACTCCCATTAAGGAATTCCAAATCGCCACCGAAGTCTTCGGGCGCTCCCCTGATTTCGATCCTCAACTCGATTCCATGGTCCGTGTGCAGGCAGGACGCCTTCGCTCCAAGCTTACCGAGTACTACGGCTCGGATGGCCTTGAAGACCCCATCGTCGTGGAACTCCCCAAGGGCACCTATGTGCTTTCCTTTCATCATCGCAATGCTTCAACCCCGAAGTCTTCCCCCGTCACACTAAATGGGGTCGCACGAACAGAGGTCCTCGAGAAGAACCCCGAGCGCAGGTGGGGAACCGAGGTCATTTCCCTTTCCATATTCCTCGCAGCAGCCATCCTGGTGATTGTGTGGCTACTGGCAACACGCAATTCCAGCCCGGTGGGTCTTGCGAGCGAGACCGAACCCGTGCCGGCCGCTTTCCGCGTCTTTTGGAGGGGCTTTACCTCGGGGCCGGAAGAGCCCTGGGTGGTTTTCAGCAACGCCGCTTTTGTCGGCCGCCCCGAGACAGGCATGCGTTACCGCGATGCAACGCGCGACTCCGGGTCGTACATTCTCGACCACTACACCGGCGTCGGCGAGGTCTTGGCAGTTCACGAGCTCGATCGCGTGTTCGGCCTTCTTCACCGCCGCATTCGCGTCAAGCGCGGAAGCCTTTTTTCGCTCGACGACGCTAAAAACAATAATTTGATTTTCATCGGTTCGCCGGTGGAAAACCTTTCTCTGCTAGAAATTCCCGGCACTCAGGAGTTCGTTTTCGAGCAGCTTACTTCCGGTCCTCGTAAAGGCGACCATGCCATTATCAACAGGCACCCACAACCCGACGAAGGCAAGGAGTTCTTCGCCACTCCTTCTGGTGTGCCTCTCACCGAGGACTACGCTCTCCTCGGCCTTGTAAAGGGAATCAATCAGGGCCAATCCGTGCTCATCCTAGCGGGAAACACCACGATCGGCACGCAAGCCGCCGTTGAGTACGTCTGCAGGCAAAGCTCTTTGGAAGAGCTGCTCTTGCGCCTTTCCGTTTCGCCGAATGGCGAGCTCAAACCCTTTGAAGCCGTCATTCGTGCGAAAGTCGCTCGCGGTGTGCCGGTGGAAACCGAGCTCGTAGCCATTCGTAAGACGCCAATCTAGTTTCGCGGAGCCGCTCGCTTTCTTTTCTGCCTATTGGCTTGGCGCCTTCAGATGTGGATCAATCTCCGCCGCTTTCTGAAATTCTTTCGACGCTTCCTCTTTGCTCCCTTTCCTCTGCAGCGCCACGCCTAGCTGAAAGTGCGCTGGCGCATACGTCGGCAGCGACTGAATTGCCGCGCGGAATTGCGAAATCGCCCCATCAAGATCCCCAGCGTTCAGAAGCCTGCGTCCGGAGTTTGTCGCAAACGCCGCCGCCTGCTCGCTCGATTTTTGTTTCAGAAGCTCCATACCCGCGCGGCTCTCTGCTGCGGCTCCGTCTGCGTCCCCGAGCTGCCGCAGCACGGCTCCCAAATTTGTGTGCGCTCCCGCGAAATCGGGCTGCAAACGAATAGCCTCGCGCAGTGCATCGGCCGCTGGCCGCAAATCCCCGTTCTGCTTCAACACGGACCCAAGAGTGTAGTAAGCCTCTGCATAATCTGGTTTTGCATGTATCGCCGCTCGCAACTCCTCTGCCGCCGCCCCCAATTCGCCCTGCTGCCACAAGGTCACTCCGAGCGTGTAGTGAGCATCCGCCAGCTTGGGATCCAGCTCCTCCGCTTTCCTGAATTCGGCAATCGCCTCCGGCAATTGATCTTTCATCTTTAGCGCCAGCCCCAAGTCGTAGTGGAATGTGGCGTCCTGCGGCGCAACTTTCAAAGCGGCCTGAAATTGCACCACCGCCGCGTCAAAATCCGACTTCTGCAAATAAGCGATTCCCAAATTCCCCTCATAGCCCGCGTCCTTCGGTTTCAGTTTCAGCGCCGCGCTAAATTCCCGAATGCTGTTCTCCGCATCGCCGGTCTGCAACAAGGCAAGCCCAAGATCATTGTGCGCATCCGCGCTTTCCGGCCGAATCTTCACCGCTTCTCGGAATGCAGCTAAAGCATCCTCCCCGTTCCCCGAACGCTGCAACAAAATGCCCACATGTTTTTGCGCATCCGCATTCTGGGGATCTAGCTTTGCCGCTTCTTGATATTCTTGAAGCGCGCCGTCCGCAGCTCCTTTCGATTCGAGCGTCTGCCCCAGGTAGTAATGCGCCAGAGAGTCTCCCGGATCCAGGTTTGTGGCCACGCGCAACTCCGGCTCCGCTCCTTCGATATCCTTTTGCTGCAAGCGCAAGACGCCAAGATGCAAATGCGCCTGCGCGAATTGCGGCTGCAGCTCTAGCGCTTCAGAAAACTGAGCCGCCGCTTCCTCCATCTTTGATTGCTGGACAAACACCGAACCAAGATCGTCATGCAGTTCCGGCCGGTTCGGTTCGATCGCGATCGCGCTCTGCAATTCAGCGGCAGCTCCGGCCGCATCGCCGGAATTAGAGAGCACCTTTCCCAGGATGTGGTGGGTCTCCGAGTCCTTCGGAGCCAGCCGCACCGCTTCGCGCGCCTCATGGACTGCGCCCTGCGTATCTCCTTCTTGCATCAGCGCGCTGGAAAGATTCATGTGTGCTTGCGCAAAACTCGGTTTCAACTTCACCGCGGCTTTGAACTCGGCGATGGCCGCATCCGTTTCCCCCTGCACCAACAAAACCCATCCGAGCGAATTGTGCGGTTCCGGACTCCGCGGAGCCAATTTCACTGTCTTTTCAAACGCCTCCCGCGCCCTGGCAAAATCCCGCTGCTGCAATGCGGCAATTCCCTGGCTATAAATCGCATTGGCCGCCGCAGCGTCGGAGCTCGATTTTGACTTCTCCGTCTGCGCATCTCCGCCCGCGCAGTTGTGAAGAAGCGCCACCGCAAGCGCGCCAATTCGCAGCCCGGCTCTCAATCCGCGATGTAGTTCGAAAGAGTACAAATCAAGTCCCATTCTATTTTTTTGGACAAAGCTCTGGCCGGTGTTGCGCCTTGACCCTGCTTTATCCGCCCCTTAGTATGCCAAGAGTTCATGATTTCCGGTCCGACTCCTCGTTCGCGGTTCCATTTCAAACTCTCCTGGATTTCGTTTGCTCTTCTTTTGCCTTTTTCTTTTTTTTTCAGCGCCGCGCAGCTTCCAAAAAGCAATCCCAAGCCTCTCGCTCATTTCACCGACATCGCCAAAAAAGCAGGTCTCACTGACTCGGTGGTTTTCGGCGGCGTGGACACCAAGAAATACATCCTTGAAACCACGGGAACCGGCGTCGCCATCTTCGACTACGACAATGATGGCTGGCCCGACATCTTCATTGTGAACGGCACCAGTCTCGGTGCGTCTCCCTCCGGAAAAGCTCCCACAAACCATCTCTATCATAATAATCATGACGGAACTTTCACCGACGTCACGCAAAAAGCCGGACTGACCCACTCCGGATGGGGCCAGGGCGTCTGCGTCGGCGACTACGATAACGACGGCTGGGAAGATCTCTATGTCACCTACTATGGAAAAAACATCCTCTATCACAACAACGGCGACGGCACCTTCACCGACGTGAGCGAAAAAGCTGGCGTCGCGGGCTCCGGCAAGTCCTGGGGCAATGGCTGCGCGTTTGTCGACTACGACCGCGACGGCCATCTCGATCTAATGGTCGCCAACTATGTCGACTTCGATCTCGCCACAGCGCCCGCTCCGGGCGAGGGTTCCACGTGCATGTGGAAAGGCGCTCCCGTCATGTGCGGACCACAAGGACTCCCGCCCTCAAAGAATATTCTCTATCACAATCGCGGCGACGGCACCTTCGAAGACGTCAGCGCGAAATCCCACATCGACAAAGCCGACGGCCACTACTCCCTCAGCGTCTCCACTCTCGACTACGATGACGATGGCTGGCCCGACATTTTTGTCGCCTGCGACAGCACCGCCAGCATTCTCTATCACAACAATCGCGACGGCACTTTCACGGACGTAGCCATCACCGCCGGCGCCGCCTTCAACGAAGACGGCCGCGCGCAAGCCGGCATGGGCTCAACTGTCGCCGACTACAACGGTGACGGCAAGCTCGACATCTTCAAAACCAATTTTTCCGACGACACTGCCACTCTCTATCGCAACAACGGAAACGGCACTTTCGACGACGTCACCTATCCCGCCGGCCTCGGCCTCAACACCAAATACCTTGGCTGGGGCGCCATGTTCTTCGACTTCGACAACGACGGCTGGCCCGATCTCTTGCTGGTCAACGGCCACGTCTACCCCGAAGTCGATAGCCAGCATCTCGGCAGCTCCTTCCAGGAACCGCGCATCCTCTATCACAACAATGGTAATGGCACTTTCACAGACATTTCCGTGGACGCCGGCCCGGGCATCACCGCCGTTAATTCTTCGCGCGGCCTCGCCATTGGCGATTTGTGGAACGACGGCCACCTCTCCGCCGTGATCAGCAACATGAACGCGCCGCCCAGCCTCCTCGTCAACGACGTTCGCAACTCAAATCACTGGATCGCTTTTCGTTTAATCGGCTCGTCCTACGCCGCCACCTCGCAAAAACAAAATGGATCCTCAAAACCGGCTTCCGCTCCACAAGCGCCACATCTCAACCCTTCTTCGTCCTTTACCTCCTCGACTTCCACTACCTCATTTGCTTCTTCAAGAGAAGCCATCGGCGCCCGCATCACTATGAGAGCCGGCTCGCGCTTCTTCGTTGACGAAGTCCGCAGCGGCTCCAGCTACGATTCAAACAACGACATGCGCGTCCACTTCGGCCTCGGCTCCGCCACCAAACTCGATTCCGTGCAAGTTCGCTGGCCCAGCGGCTTCATAGAAACATTCGACAACCTCGCCGTCGACAAAATCCACATGCTCAGAGAAGGCTTCGGTATCCTGGTCCAAGCCGCGCCCAAGAAAGACTAAGGGTTCAGTCCTTGCCAGTCCCCGCCGCAACGAGTATTTCCCTATTTCGGCATAAGCTGCCTGCCACTTTCTCTTTCATCTTTTGGCTCTGCGCTTGAGTAAAGAGTAGCTCGCCCTTGCCGGCGTTTGCCAAATCCCGATCGTTCCAGTGCGGGCGCATGATTCCGGTATCCGAGTGCGAATTCGTGCCAAGCAACAAATGCCCTAGCTCATGCGCCACCACATGTCCTAGCAGCGTCCCCAAATCTACATGAAGGCGCTTGTGCAGTTTCTCGGCAGGCTCGAAAAATACATTGCTGTAGCACCCGCTTCCATCTTCGCCCACGTATGAGACGCCAAGAACAGAGTCGGTCAAGTTCATGGACCGGCGCGCAATCGTCAATTGCAAGTGCTTTGGGAACTCTGTAATACGGCAGGACGCCACGATCTGCACGGCAGCAGTAGGCGGCTCGCAATTTGCCCAGTCCACGTCCACCCCTGCCTGCTTGAATATCGAACTCGCCGTCCGCTCCGCTTGAGCCAGCGTACTCGGCGGAACTCCTGCGTGGTTGTGGACAGCAATGGTTACAATTACCTCCGGCGGCCGCCCGTCCTCAGCCCATACCGGAAGTCCCCTCAAACAAAAGATAAGTCCAAACAATATGTACCTTCGCCAGGTCTTGTTCTCCACGGCTTCACCTCCTCGGTGAAGCCCAACCTGCTCCGGGCGCGAAGATACCTCAATGCTTGGAGGATGACGCTCGCCCCATCTCTCGATGACGAATTAAGTTCTTTTACGTCAAATAGATGTGCGCCCGGGTGACCAAGCGAACTTCGGAAACATCTTCTTAATTCGACCGTATTACTGAATGAGTGGCACTGATTTAGGGGGCAAGCCGTGCCAGAGACCGGTCCAGGTTCCATCATCCAATTCGGCATTTTCGCAGCTGACCTGCTGGCCGGCGAACTTCGCCGCAGCGGTTCAAAGGTCAGACTTCAGGACCAGCCATTTCAAGTACTAACCCTGCTCCTGGAGCGTCCCGGCCAGCTCGTCACTCGCGAGGAACTACATGCCCGCCTCTGGCCGGCGGACACTTTCGTAGACTTCGACCACGGCCTTAACGCCGCAATCAAACGACTTAGGGACGCTCTCGGCGACTCCGCCGAAAATCCCCGCTTTGTGGAAACTCTTGCGCGCCGAGGGTACCGCTTCCTCGTTCCGGTCAACCGGGTGCCACAGCAAAGCATTTCTGGGCCCCAACCCCTTCCTCGGGCTTGGCAGGAGAGCACGACGCCACCCCAACCCCGGCGTCGCTGGCGATTGCCGCTCGCAATAGCTGCCGTCCTTTTGGCCGGAGTAAGCGCCGGCTGGCATGCGGGCCACCGCTCCGCCGCCTCGATTCGCTTCACAGAGCGCCGCCTGACTGCCAATCCGGAGAATGACCCCATCCTCAGCGCCGCCATCTCTCCCGATGGCAAATACCTGGCATTTGCCCACCGCGTCGGTCTCATGCTTCGCGTTGTGGGCACCGGCGAAACTCACCCCGTCGCTTTGCCGGACTCGCTCAAGCCGAGTTACGTGAACTGGTTCCCGGACGGCAGTCATGTTCTTGTAACGAGCACCCCGTCGCCATCGGAGAAACCCGGCCTCTGGAACGCTTCTGTCTTTGGTGGCTCACCGGTGAAACTCGTGGACAACGGTTACCACGGCGCTGTCTCGCCAGATGGCTCAAAGATTGTCTTCCTCCGCGGCGAATACGGTCGTGAGGAAATCTGGCAAATGCAGTCTGACGGCCAGCAAGCTCGCAAGGCTCTTGGTGAACCAGGGGACAACATCGAGTCCGCCGTTTGGTCCCCGGACAACCGCCTCATTGCCTTCATTCGGACGGTGTATATCCATGGGTGGAAAGAGCCCGAAGTCTCTCTCGGGATCTGCAATCCCGTCTCAGATAAGACCAACTACATCCTCTCCAGTTCGCGCCTCCATGGCCCTCTGGTCTGGGCCCTCGATGGACGCCTCATCTATTCTCTCGGTGAGCCTCCGCCAAGTCGGAACGATTCAAATCTTTGGTCTATCAAGGTTGACGCAAGGGGGAATCAAACCTGGGGCCAGCCAGAACGCCTGACGAACGGTCCAGACGCAAAGGTGGGCGCCGGCATTTCCGGCGATGGACGTCATTTGCTCTTTTTGCGTTGGGCCGGCGCTCCCGAAGTATATGTTGCTGAAGTTAAAGACAACGGCACCGCCCTGGGTACGCCTCATCGCCTCAGCCTGGATGAGCGCAGGAATATGCCCTTCGCTTGGACGCCGGATGGCAAGTCCGTCATTTTCACTTCGGATCGCGACGGTGCTTTGCACATTTTCAAACAATCCGTTGATCAGCCGGCTCCCGATCTGCTTGTTGGCGGCAATAAGAACGCGCAGGGTGCTCGTTTAGTTCCCGACGGTTCGGAGATTCTTTACCTTTTGAATCCCTCGCCAACCGATGCCGATCGCCGGACCCAGTTGATGCGCGTCCCTCTTGTTGGGGGAACATCGCAAATGGTGCTGGCTGAGCTTGGCATTACCAATGTGCAATGCGCGCGCGCGCCTTCCACAGTCTGCATCTTCAGCAAATTCTCTTCGAATGGCCTGGTTTTCATGACCTTCGACCCCGTTTCAGGAAAGGAAAATGAATTTACGAGGATCGTGGACCCGGAATGGTACTTGCACAATTGGACGCTTTCTCCCGACGGAACGACCCTCGCGCTTTCCAAGAAGCTTCGCACTCAGGAGCCTGCCATTATTCGCTTACTGCCGGTTGCCGGTGGGACGGAGCGCACCATCAGCTTTCAACCGTGGTCCGGAGTCGCCTACATCGACTGGTCTGCTGATGGCCGCAGTCTGTGGGTTCGCGCTTCCAGCCCGGCCGGCACGCAAACTCTCTTAAACGTCGACCTGCGCGGAAAGGCCAAACCCGTCCTCCAGGAATCCGAGATGGAACTCGGGTGGGCGATCCCCTCTCCCGATGGACGCCACGTCGCCATCTGGGAAGCTAGCAGTAGCTCCAACGCCTGGCTCCTCGAAAACTTCCAATAACTCTGCCGATTTATTTTTGTCCGTCATAGTAAAATCCGCTCGCCTCGTCTGTGTGCACAACGATCACGAAGCATATGCCCAAGACGGCGAAGAAATCATTTAGAGCCATCCTTGAGCGCCTGCGCTCAAACCTCGGCTGGGTCATCATTTGGATTCCGTTCAACGTCCAGAAAATCTGGGGAACGCGCGGCCGTTTGCGCGTAAGAGGCGAAATCAACGGCTTCGCGTTTCGCACGTCGCTCTTTCCGACGCGCAAAGGCGAACACTTTTTACTCGTAAACAAAAAGATGCAGGCTGGCGGCCACGCATTCGAGGGCACGGCGGCGGAATTTCTTCTCGAACCCGACACCGAAGAACGCGTCGTTACCCTCCCCGCCGAACTCAAACGCATCCTCGCCGAAGACCGTTCCTTGCGCCGCTGGTTTGAAACACTGAACTATTCCATTCGCAAGTGGCTCGTCGACTCGATCGCGCAGCCCAAGAGCGCCGCTGCCCGCGTCCGCCGCGCTGAGCAAGTCGGCGAGCAGCTTTTTTCTGTCATGGAAGCTGAGCGCGAACTCCCGCCTGCTCTGAGGCTCGCCTTTACGCGCGATCCCCGCGCCCTCGAAGGTTGGAATCTCATGACGCCGAGATATCGCCGCGGATCATTATTTGCAATCTTTTACTATCGTTCGCCTGAAGCCCGCGATCGCCGCATCCAAAAGGTCGTCGATGAAGCCATCGCTCTCACTGAGAAAAGATCCAGCAAGTAGCTCCCCGCGTGCGAACGCGGCTTTACTTCAAAACGTCCGCACCCGCCTTCGCGCACTGCGCATCCTGCGCGCTTGTCGCGCCAGAAACGCCGATTGCTCCAACAATCTTGCCGTCCATCACCAGCGGAAAACCGCCCTCGACGGCAACGACTCCCTTCAGGGTTAGAAGCCGCAGCCCATCTCCCCCGCCTGCCAGAATGTCTTGAAACGCTTTCGTAGGCCGTTTGAAGAGCGCCGCAGTCCGTGCTTTTTCAATGGCCACATTCGCGCTCCCGATTTGTGTGTTGTCCATCTTCTCGTAATAAACAAGATTTCCTCCGGTGTCCACGACCGCCACTGCCACGGTCCAGTGATTTTTCTCCGCTTCCGCTAGTGCCGGAGCCGCCGCTTTTCTCGCATTCTCCAAACTCACAGGCCCGCCCAGGGGATTTGGCATCTGCGCCCTCGCAATCGCCAATCCGCAAAGCAAAATCACCGCTGCAATCGCCGACCTCGCCACAGTTTTCCGCGACATGCTCTCTCCTCCTCTGGTTTTCGGCACACCTCTCCGCTCGTACCGAAACACCCGCCACACTATACAAGAACTAGAATTGTGTCTCGGAAAAATCCGGATCGTAACCATTTCACGAAATCTTGTCGGAGAGGGGCTTGTCCCTCCTACGCACACCTTACGAACTCCATCGCGTCGGCGACGCTCAACATCACGCCGCAATTCGCCGATCATTGATTGCGGAAGGCCTATATTTTTCACTCGTACCGCAACGCCACCAGCGGATCCACCTTCATCGCCCGCCGCGCGGGAATATACGTCGCGAGCATCGCCACGCCAGTCAACGCCAGCGCCACCGCCGCATACGTCAGGGGATCGGCGGCCTTCACTCCATACAAGAAACTCGCGATGAATCGCGTTAGCCCATACGCCAGCGCAAGTCCGATAACCACTCCGAGTCCCACGAGTTTGAGACTCAGTGTCGCGACCAGCCCCAGCACATCGCCGCGCCTCGCTCCCAACGCCACGCGAATCCCGATTTCGCGGGTTCTCTCGCTCACGAAATAAGACATCACGCCGTAAATCCCAATCGCCGCCAGCAGCAGCGCCATCCCCGCAAAAAGCCCCAGCAGTTTCATGTAAAACCGCTGATCGCCCATCGATTCCGACACAACATCATCCATTGTCATCACGCTGGTGACCGGGAGGTCAGGATCAATCTCCCCGATCGCTTTCTTCACCGTCCCGGCTAATTCGTGCCCGCCGCCCGCGCCCGGCCCGGAAACTTTGCGAATCACCACGTTGTGGTGAAGCTGCGCCAACGCCGTGCCGCCGGGTACCACTGCCTGCTCCTGACGATACGACGCGTATGCAAACGGCGGTGCTTGCTCTCCCAGCCCGAAGTGCTTCACGTCTCCCACAATCCCTACGATCAGCCGCGGCCGCCCTTCGTCTATTCCATAATCACCGAATCGAAACACCACCTGCTGCCCGATCGGATCTTCGTTCGGGAAAAAACGCCGCGCGAAAGTTTCATTTACGTCGATCGCCCACGGCGCGCTTGCCGTGTCGTGCTCATCCAAATAACGCCCTTTCTTCAACGGAATGCCCAGCGTTCGGAAGATACTCGGACTCACGTCGTCAAACCCCGCTCGCGGCCGATTGTCCGGTGGCGGCGCTGGATGTCCTAGGATCGAAAAAGTAAACATCATCGCTCCGCGCATCGGCAAACTGCTGATAATCCCTGATGACTCGATTCCCGGCAGCGCCGCAATCTTCTCGAGCAGTTGCTGATGAAACGCCGCCACGCTTGGCAGCGTTTTTTCCATGTCCCCGCCGGGCACTCTTTCCAAATACTTCCCGCCTTCCGGCAATTGCACCAGCATGGTCAGAAGATTCTTCGTGTCGAACCCCGGATTCACCTTCTGCAACCGAAGCATGGTGTTGATCATCAGCCCCGCGCCCACCAAAAGCACCATCGCCAGGGCCACTTCGGCAATCGCCAGTACGTGCCGCGTGCGCCCTCGCGAACCCGCCACCGTCCTGCCTTCTCCTTCTCGCAGTGCCACGTTCAAATCCGGATTCGACGCCTGCAGCGCTGGCGCCAACCCAAAAATCGTCGCCGTCAACACGGAAACGCCAAGCGTAAACAGCAGCACTCGCGCATCAATCCCAACGCTATCGGAATTTGGAAAATCACCAGCGAGCTTTCGAAATATCTGAATCCCCCAATACGCAAACAAAATTCCAAGCGACCCACCCAGAAACGCCAGCAGCCAGCTCTCCGCAAACAACTGCTGCATCAACCGTCCCCGCCTTGCTCCAAGCGCTGCACGCACGGAATACTCTTTTCGCCGCGTTTCCGTCCTCGATCGCATCAAGTTCGCCACGTTGACGCACGCAATCAGCAACACGCATCCCACCGCTCCCAGCAGCGGATAGAGCACCGGTCCCGCGAACCGGTAGAGATCCTTGTGCAACGGCCTAACAATCTTTCCAACCCCCTTGTTTGTCTTCGGATATGCCAACTCCAGCCGCTTCGCAATGACGTCCATCTCCGTTTGCGCTTGCGCCACCGTCGCGTCCGGCTTCAGCCGCGCCACCGGCATCAACCAATGGTCAATCCTCGCGGAATATCTGGCGCTCTCTGGATTCACCGGCACCCACAGATCGATCTTCCCTCCATAAAACGGCGCAAATCCCGCCGGCATCACTCCCACGACCGTCGACAACACGCTATCCACATTAAACGTCTTCCCCAGCACCTGCGGATCATTGTTAAAGTGGCTCTTCCAAAACCCACTGCTGATCACCACCGCATACGAGCGGTCTTGCATTTCGTCCGCGGTAAAAATTCTCCCCATAATCGGCTGCACGCCCAGCAACCCGAAAAAATTCGGCGTAACGTATTGCACCTGAACCGGCTGCGGCTCGCCCATCCGCGACAAAATCACCCCCTCTGTGAAGCTCGTCAGCGCAATGTCTTTAAGAACCGTGTTCTGCTTTTTCCAATCCACACTCTCCGCAATCGGTGGCGCGTTGTAATCCCCCGGATGCTCTTGCTCCGTCTCCCAAATCACCACCAACTGTTCCGGGTGATCGAACGGCAACGGGCGGTATAGCAGGGCATCGATTACGCTGTAAATCGTGCTGTTCGCCCCAATCCCCAGCCCCAGCGACAGCACCACTACCGCCAGAAACCCCGGGCTCTTCCGAAGTCCGCGCGCCGCAAGCCGAATGTCCTGCCAAATATTTTCAATCCAGCCAAAGTTTCCCATCGCTCGCGTCCCCCCTTTCCTTCAAGACGATTGGCGCGCGCTCTTAGTTCAACTTCTCACCCAGGTTTCTTCGCTAGTTTTTACAGTTTCCGCCCAGTTGTGCCAGATTTCTTGCTGGCACCTTCCTTCCAAGCACAGCTATGTCTCAATCCTCGCGCTTAATCGATACATAAATCGGTCCTGCCCCAAGCATGCTCACCAGAAACCACGTAAACCGCCCCGCGCGGCTCACTGTCTGAAATTTCAAGTGGTCCCCGGCAGCGACATCCAGCTCCACGGTCTTCCAATTCCAAGTATTGTCCACACGCAGTCGGTGATGCCCTGTCGTCACTGGCACCGAGATGGTGTCCCCGTAAAGCAGCTCCCCGACACTTTCCCCGTCCAGCTTCACTATGATTTGACGCTGTTGCACATCATCCGGTGAGTTCCGCCTAACCGTAATTGTCCCTTGTGCTTCTGGAAGCGCGGAAGCCATTTTGATTCACTCCTCCGGCGGCTATTGGATGCTGCCCCTCCCAACATGAGACCAACAAAGTCTCTCAGCTTAATACACCAGGACCCTCTTCACTTCCCACACAGCTCTGCTACAATCCCGTCTATGAACCGACGCACATTGCTTCAATCGCTGCCCGCAGCGGCTCTTCTCCCAACCGCAGCCTTGGCCAACGCTCCACAATCTACCTCCACCGTCTACGAACTCCGCGTCTACCACACCTTCGAAGGCAAGCTCGACGACCTCCTCCGCCGCTTCCGCGAACACACCATGCAACTCTTCGAGAAGCATGGCATCAAGAACATCGCCTACTGGACTCCCACCGACGACCCCCTAAAAGGCAAAACGCTCTTCTACATCATTGCCCACCCCAGCCGCGAAGCCGCCGTCGCCAACTGGAAAGCCTTCGGCGCGGACCCGGAATGGCAATCCGTCCAACAAAAGTCCGAAGCCAACGGCAAAATCGTCGAGAAAGTCGACTCCACCTTCCTCACCCTAACCGACTTCTCCCCGCCTCTTCGCTGACGCCAAATCGTCACTGCCCCTGAGTCGACGCTACCCACAATTCGTCATCCCGAGCGAAGCGAGGGATCTGCTTTTTCTTCTCTGTGACCTCGGTGCTCTCCGCGTCCTCTGTGCAGAATTCTTTTTTATTATTTCGTAATCTTCGCAATAAAAACCGAGTACGGCTCCATCGGCAATACCGCAATCATCCCCTTCACCTGTTTGTGAAAACTTGTCAACAAAACCTCCAGCTTCGGCTCCCGAAACCCCGTCGCGGAAAGATCAAATGGCACTCTCTGTTCCACTGCTGACATATTCAGAATGACCAAAATCGCTTCACCCTTGTATCGCCGCAGATACGTCAACACATTCGGGCTATCCTCGTTTACCGAAACATAGTCGCCATCCAAAAGCGCCGCCTCCGTGTGACGCAGCGCCAAAAGTTTCCTGTAAAAACTCAGAACGGAATCAGGGTCCTTCATCTCGTCCGCCACGTTATGCGTATTCGCGCTGGCCGGCACGGGCAACCACGGCTTCGCCACGCTGAAGCCTGCATTCGCCTCGTGATTCCACTGCATCGGCGTTCGCTCGCCATCGCGCCCCTTCTCGAGAGGCCATCCAAGTTTCCCGATCGGGTCCTGCACGTCGTCCTTGCTCTTCGGATCGTTGTTCTCCATCCCAATCTCTTCGCCGTAATACATGATCGCCGACCCGCGCAGCGTCAAATAAAGCGCCGCCATCATTTTCGCGATGTCGTCGTTGTGGATTCCGTCGCCGTATCTCGTGTACGACCTCACGATGTCGTGATTTGTAATCACATAAACCGGCCAATGCCCCGCCGCATTTACCGCCGCGATATGCTTCCGATAATCATCCGCCGACAGCCCTTTAAATCCCGTCATCATCAAATCCATCGGCATCTGTAGTTCGTCGTTCTTCGCGCCGTAATAATCCTTCAGCTGATCCACATTGCTAGTCCAGGTTTCCCCGATGAGCACTGATCCATATTCATCCGCCACCGTTCGCAGTTTCTTCATCGCGTCATGCACTTCCGGCAATTTCTTGTTGTGGATCTCGTCCATGTTCGGCCGCCCAAACTTGTCCATCCCCGCCGTCACCGGGTTGTCTGTCAAGTTCGGATCTTCATAAAGCGTATCCACCGCATCCAAACGGAATCCGGCCACCCCGCGCTTGTACCAAAACCGCGTAACGTCCAGCATCGCCTTTTCCACCGCGGGATTTCGCCAGTTCAAGTCCGGCTGCTCCGGGTAAAAATAGTGGTAATAATATTGGCCCGTCTTTGGATCCAGCTTCCACGCCGACAGCCCAAACGTCGAAAGCCAGTTATTCGGCGGCCGATCCGGCCCTTTCCCATCTCGCCAGATGTACCAATCGCGATGCTCCGAAGTCTTCGACGACTCCGAATCGATAAACCACTTGTGCTTGTCCGAAGTGTGATTCACCACAAAATCCAGAATCACACGGATGTCCCGCTTCTTTCCCTCCGCCACCAGCTTGTCGAAATCCGCCATCGTTCCGTACATTGGATCGATCGCCTCATAGTCCGAAACGTCGTATCCGAAATCCACCTGCGGCGAAGGAAAACACGGCGTAATCCAAATCGCATTCACGCCCAGCTCTTTCAAATAATCCAGTTTCGAAGTGATGCCTTTTAGATCGCCGATGCCATCGTTGTTGCTGTCCGCAAAACTCCGCGGATAAATCTCATAAAATACCGCATGCTGCCACCAAGCATGCCCCTCCGCATCCACGCCCTTCGCCTGCGCGCCCGCTCCCGCGCAAATCCCCAAGATCGCTCCCAACATTGCCAACGCCGACGCCAAAATATTTCGTTTCATGCGCGCCTTCCTCTTCTCCGTGCCCTCTTTGTTAAATATCCACATTCCGCCGCATCGCCAATCTCCCCGAAAAGCTCCACTCGCGCCCACGCGCCTTCTTCCTGTCCAAACTCGCTCCGCAGCTACCAGGAGGCTCGCATTGGGCTCCGGCTATTGCTTCACAAATTTTCGAGGCATCTTAGGTGGGTGTAAAAAGATCACCACTCGCTGATGCGGGTAATCCTCACCTTCCTTCGCGGCAAAATGAATCCTTAGTTTCGCGACGCCCGCCGCATCCTTTATCAGTTCCGCTCCCCGCACGGAATCAATCATGCCCGGGTTCCACACCGCTAAATCGTAAGTTGCTCCCGCTCGGCCGGCGGTGACCAACTCCATCGGTGCCGCTACATCTCCCATCTCTTCGGAAAGAATGCGCAGGTCGGAGCTCTCGTTTCCGAGCTCCGGCAGCCGAAACGCGTACGACACGCCGAAATCGTTCGCTACCAAGATGCGAACGGTGTTCTTCCCTTCCTTCAACGGAAATTTTATTTTCAGGTGATGATGCTCCGCCGAAATCTGCTGATCGTAGCTGAGCGGGCGTCCGTTTACGTCCACGCGGCTGACCAGCGCCGTGTTTGCAAGCTCTGGCTCGAAGTCCAGCGCGCATTCCCCGCCCGCGCGGGTCACCTCCAGCGTGATTTCACTCAGCGTTTTCTGGTAGCTCAAATTCAGCATGCTGTCGCCGACCCGCACATTGCTGATCTTGAAATTCGTCCAATCCGCCGGCACGTGCGGCACTAACAGCAGCGTCTTTTTGGTTGCGTCCTTCTCTAGTCCAAACATCCCTTTTAGCAGCGGGCTCACCACCATCGCCGCCGACCAAATTTGGTGCGGAGAACTAGTCGCCAGCGGCTGATAGTAATCCCCGGAAAGCACTTCCGTCACGTGCCCCAGCGATCCGTCGAGCGCCAGAAGCGCATTCGCGCGCAAGTTTTCATAAGCCGGAAACTCCTGGTGATAGCGGTATTCGGCGACGGACGCCCAGCCCGTGAACAGCGGCCACACCGATCCGTAGTGGTATCCGCCTCCGCTAAAAACCGCTGAGCGACTCGATATGATCCTCATTCCCCAATCCGTTTGCTGGTCCGCATCCGCCAGTTGCCGAATCGTGGAAATTGCCGTCGCCTCGCCTGGCAATCCAAACCACATGGGAACAGTCGTCAGCACCGTCGGCTCTTCCACCCGCTTGTCGTTTTTGTCCAGCGCAAACGCAAACCGTTTCTTGTCCGCGATCCAAAAGCTGTCGTTCACCAGCGGCCATTGCTTCGCGAACTCGTTTTCCAGCGCCCCCGCCGAATCCGCTTGTCCCGCAAACCGGGCCAGATTCGCAAGCGCCCGCAGCGCCTCTGCGCCTAGCCCGCTCTGATAAAACTCGCTCTTCACCGGCAGCAGCGGCCCGCCTTCCACCCAGCCGTGTCCCACTCCCTGATTCTGCGGCAACCCGCGCGCGTCATACGTCGATTTCAAAAATTGATACGCCTTCCACAGACTTGCCCACTTGGCTTTCGCAAAAGCCGTATCGCCGCTGTTCACCACGTAATCGTTCACGGCGATGATGTACAGTGGCGTCGCATCCGCCGATGCGTATGGGTACGGGTAGCCTTTAAACCATTCCACGAAGTTCGCGCCTTGCGAGATTTCATGCGGAATTTTCCCGTCTTCCCGCTGAAACTTGCTCACAAACTCCAGCGCCGTCTTCGTGTCCGCAAAATCCCCTGCTGCATTCAGCGCTAACGAAGTCCAAAGCGAATCACGTCCAAAGTACCAGGCAAACCCAGGCCTCTGGCTTTCCCCCGACGTGCGATATCCCGCCACCAATCCTGTCCCCAGGAACGGATTGGTCACTATTCCCTGCAACAGACTCACCCTCGACCAGTCGTAGGCCTGCTGGATCTCTCTGTCAGGCAGCTCCACGCTCACCGTCTGGCTCAGATAGTTCCGGTAGTAGTCCGCCGATTCGCGCAACATTTCACCGTATCCAGACGTGAGCCGGCGGTACACGCTTTCCGCCTCGGCCCGGCCCGTCATCGACCCTGCGATCACGATGATCTGCGACGCTTTACCCTTGGCAATCGCCCCAAGCCGGAACGAATTCTCCTGCGACTCCGAATAGTTCGTCTGGAATTCCACCTCCGCGTTTGCCGCGCCCGGCGACCCCACAATCGCGGCAAACTTCCTCTGTTCTTCCCCAAACGCAAAAGCCTTCAGCGCGGAATCCCATCCGATATACGTCGCTCCCAGCGCAGCGGGCCATTCCAATTGAAAATCCCGGTGAAACGCCGCCTCAATTTCAAGCGGACTCTCCGTCTCCACCTCCAGAACGATCACCGCTCCCGGTTCCCGCACAGGCACAAAAAAAGTCTCTCGCACCGAAAATGTATCGCCCGTATAGAGGATCGTGCTCGATTCCGGCCGAGTGATTAGCGTCCGCGCCAGCGAATCCGCGCCTAGCGTTTTTCCGTCCACGTGAAATTTCAAATGAAAGTCGCGAAAAATCTTCAGAGGATAAACCCACGCCTCCATTCGCCCCGTTTCATTTCCCAGCAGCCCCGCCCGCGTTCCCAGTGCCGGCAGAAATTCCCATGGCCGAACCGCCCGCGTGAGTTCCAGCGCACGTGCTGGCTCTTGCGCGTTGGCTGTCTGCGGGGCCTTGGCAGGTGCTTGTACTTGTGCTTTTACAATCGTTGCCGAGAGAAAAAGAAGCAGCGCTGCGACAAACACACCGGCGCGAAGTAGTGGATTCATTCGAATTTTGTCTTTTCTTTCGGTCACGGTAGGAAGGCCCATAGCACAAGAGAACCATTGATTCTCTCGCGCTCCTCGGATTGAATCATCATTTGGCCGTACAATATGGAGCAGCGGCAAATCTTAGCACGAGCCAAACCCGGGAAGGTATCATTCCATTTGTCTTCCTCACGTCGCGCGTTTCTTAAATCTCTAAGCCGCTCCGCGCTAATCCTCCCGCTAGAAAGCATCCTGGCTCTAGCGCGCCCCACCCGGCCGGATGATACTCGCAGTGAGACTCTGGGTGATTCGAACCAATATCCTCCGCCACCGAAAGAAATCGGCGTCAGCTTCGTCAACGTAGCCCGCGAATCCGGCCTCAACGCAAAAACAATTTTCGGCGGCGAACACAAAAATAAATATTTGCTCGAAACGACAGGCTGCGGCGTCGCTTTCTACGATTACGACGACGATGACTGGCTCGACATTTTTTTAGTGAATGGCTGGCGCCTCGAAGGTTTTCCCAAAGGCCAGGAACCCGTATCGCATCTTTTCAAAAATAATCGCGATGGCACCTTCACCGACGTCACCGCAAAATCCGGCATCATTCACTACGGATGGGGGCAAGGCGTTTGCGTCGGCGATTACGACAACGACGGTTTCGACGACATTTACATCACATCGTTCGGAAAAAACGTTTTGTATCACAACAACGGCAACGGTACGTTTACCGACGTCACCGAAAAAGCCGGCGTCGGCACGAGCGGCAAACGCTGGAACACCGGCTGCGCCTTCGTGGATTACGACCGCGACGGCCACCTCGATCTTTTTGTCGCGAACTACATTGATCTCGATCTAGCGACTGCGCCGCTGCCCGAATCCGGCCCGTGCAATTACAAAGGAGTGCTTGTCGCGTGCGGCCCGCCGGGACTTCTTGGCGGAAAAAACATTTTGTTTCACAACAACGGTGACGGCACCTTCTCCGACGTTTCCGAACGCGCCGGCATTTTTCAGGCGAATGGAACGTTCGGTCTCGGCGTGCTCACCGCCGATTTCAACAACGACGGCTGGCCCGACATTTACGTCGCGAATGATTCGACGGCCAGCGCGCTCTATCAAAACAAAAAAAACGGCACCTTCTCCGACGTGGCCATGGAAGCGGGATGCGCGCTGAGCGCGGACGGCAAACCCCAGGCCGGCATGGGCGTTTCCGCCGCGGACTACGATCTCGACGGGAACCTCGACATCGTCAAAACAAATTTCGCGGGCGATACGCCGTCGCTCTATCACAACACCGGCGGCGGAAATTTCGAGGACGCCACTTTTCCAGCGGGCCTCGGCAAGCATACGCAGTACCTTGGCTGGGGTTGCGGTTTTTTCGACATGGACAATGACGGCTGGCCTGACATTTTAATTTGCAACGGCCACGTCTATCCCGAAGTCGAGCAGTTGCGCACGGAAGCGGGATATCCGCAGCAGAAAATTCTGTATCGCAATTTGCGCAACGGCCATTTTGAAGATGTGTCCTCGCAAGGCGGCGCCGGGATCATGGCACCGGTGGCGTCGCGCGGTGCGGCGTTCGGCGATTTTGACAATGACGGCGACATCGACGTGGTCGTGAACACTAACAACGATTTTCCCCAGTTGTTGCGCTGCGATTCACGGCTTGAAAATAACTGGTTGAAGATAAAAACGATTGGCACAAAATCGAACCGCAGCGGAATCGGCGCGCGTTTGCGCTGCGTGACGCATCCGCCCGGCGAGACGAAGCCGCACCAGCAAATCGACGAAGTGCGCAGCGGCGGCAGTTACATTTCACAAAATGATTTGCGCGTGCACTTCGGCATAGGAAAAGCGGAGAAAGTCGAGCTGCTCGAAATTCGCTGGCCGAGCGGCGCGGTCGACATGTTGAAGGACGTGAAGCCCAATCAAATGATCGTGGTGAAAGAGGGCGAAGGAATTGTGCGCTCCGCAAAGTTCGAGCGGCCGAAACCTGCCAAGCCGCCGGCCTCACCTGCCAAACCAAGTAATTCTGCGAAGTAAGGAGTCGCCGAGAATGAGTTTTCAGAAGCGTAAAATATTTCTCGCAGTATTGCTCGCCACTGCGTCGTTGAGTTTCGCGGCCGCTGCGACTAATTTCGCTGCGTCCGCACAGCACTTGCCTTTCGGTGCATGGTGGCGCGCATCGGAAACGCCAATTCTCTCGCCGCAGGGAACGGGATGGGAATCCACCGGAGTTTTCAATCCCGCTGTGACGGTCCTCACCAACGATCAATTGGGGAAAAGCGCTGAGGGACTGCCGTTCGGAAAAATGGTTATGCTCTACCGCGCGCAAGATGCGGCAGGCACATCGCGCATTGGTTACGCCGAAAGTAACGACGGTATTCATTTCACGCGCAGGGCAGAGCCGGTTCTTTCTCCCGAGACCGACTACGAAAAAGACGGCGGAGTGGAAGATCCGCGGCTTCAGAAATTCGGCGACACGTACTACCTGACGTACACGGGATACAACAAAAAAGATGCGCAGCTTTGCCTGGCCACGTCGAAGGACTTGATTCATTGGGAGCGCAAAGGCGTGATCCTGCCGGCGTACAAAGGAAATTGGAACGTGGCTTGGACAAAGTCCGGAGCGATCGTGCCGGAGAAAATCGGCGGGAAGTATTGGATGTACTGGCTCGGAACGGCCGCGGACAAGACCGACCAGATGGGGCTGTCTTACTCGGATGATTTGATTCACTGGACGGAAGCGACGCAAACTCCGGTGCTTCCGCGGCGACCGGGAAAATTTGATTCGCGAGTGGTCGAACCGGGGCCTCCGCCCATTCTGACGCCTGCGGGAATTGTGCTGGTCTACAACGGTGCCGACGACAAGCTGGTGTATCGCACGGGTGTTGCGGTCTTTGACCGCGCCGATCCGCGAAAAGTGATTTCGCGAACGGATGAGCCCATCTTCGCGCCGCAAAAAGAGTGGGAGAAAATTGGGCAGGTTCCGAACGTCGTTTTCATCGAGGGCATGCTCCCCCGCGAAGAGAGATTCCTTGAGGACGGGACAGAGCTTAAGCCTCCTCACAGGTCGTTCCTCTTCTACTACGGCGGAGCGGACAAATATGTGGGAGTCGCAGAGGCTGAGGAAAAGACGAAGTAACGAGGTAAGGAAGTAAGGAGGTAAGGACACCCTCTCGGACAGCAACGGAGGCTTCTGGCTTGAAACATGTGCCCCCCACCCCCGGGTATTTTTTGTAAGAGTGGCAAACAAAGGACTTATGCTTGACGCGGCGTCAACATTCGACACTGTGGGATTTGAAGTGGCTTTGTTTTCTGTGGGTTGCGCGGTGGATCCATTGACGGCACGGAGCGAGTTAAGGAAAAACAAACACAGAGTCGACAGTTCCGGGGAGAAGGTGGGGAGCAGGTTCGGTTGGGAGCCGGAGGTAACGAGTTGCAAAACTTTGGGGGTTGAGTGAGGGACTCCCCCCTGGGGTTTTTCGTAAGTGTTGATTGTGGGGGAGTTGAAGTGGAGTGGAATCAACACTTGTGGAAGTGTTGATTCTGGATGGGTTAGAAGAGTGCGGTCTTTATAAAGTGGTAATCCGGGTGGGACTGAAAGTTGCTGGGGAGTCTTACGAACTACCAAGCGGGCAGGCATGACTTGCGAGGGCCGGAAAAGAATCCGTCCTCAATCCGAAAAAGCATTATAGCATATTGGTGACTATTGTCAAGAAATAAATAGTAAGTTCTTTGTTTGGTGTGGGTTGGCAAAAGAGACCTTGCGACGGATGGTCCGAAGAAGCGAGGATTGAAGAGGCAAGAAAAAGAAAGACCCACCCTTGCATGAACCAAACCCGCAAGGATGGGGCACCCGCGCTATCGGGGAAACAGCAAATTCATGCAAGGCAGATCGGAGAACACCATGAAGGTTGAAATCGTGCACTGCCCGACGTGACAGAACAACAAGGTAAAGGTCACGAGTCTCGTGAACCTCATCAAGAATCGCCTGAATGTGGAAGTGGTGCTTGTGCCGGGCAAGACGGGTCAGTTTGATGTGGTGGCGGATGGGGAGAAGATCGCGGAGCGCGGGGGAAACTGGTTTACGCGGAGCTTTGGGGCTGGGTATCCTGATTTGGATAGCGTGGTGGAGAAGTTAGAGCAGCACCGGAAGTGACCCGGCCTACTCGACTCACTCGGATCTCCATCGCTCGCGCACTGCCGCGGGGGGCCGAGAACCCGCAGACCCATGTTGAAACGGCGAACCTAGCACACGGCTATTCGCCTTCCTCGAGAATTCTTGTAAGCTTCTCCTGAATAACAATGAGTCTAGAAATTATTAATCCTAAACCACGCCGCGCCGCTGCGTCGCGCGCCGCATGGTATAAGTACTATCCTTGTTTTTCCGAAGACTTTGCTGATTCCGTACTCCGTTCTTCGTGCCTGAAAGAGGATCAATGGGTGCTTGACCCATGGAATGGGAGCGGAACAACAACGTCTAAGGCCCAATGCCTGGGACATAATAGCTACGGATACGATTTAAATCCTGTGATGTTGGTGGTCGCCAAGGCGCGCAGCCTCAGCACCGAAGAGTATCCAAGTCTAAGGCCGCTATTGGCAGACATCTGCCGGAAGAGCTTAAAAGCAGTCGACGTATCCTCCACGGACCCGCTCCTTAGTTGGCTAGTACCTGACTCCGTTTCCCATCTCAGAGGTATCGAGGCGGCAATCCAGAGGCTGCTCATTGATGACGTTCGGCACTCGAGCCTCAAGACTTTTGGTGTGGAGCGAATCTCCGATCTGGCGGCGTTTTTTTACGTGGCGCTGTTCCGAACGTTGAGGCGGATTTTAGATTCTTTTTTCTCCTCGAACCCGACTTGGGTCAAACGGCCACGTGAGCCGAGGCGTCGTCTGCAGCCTGACCGCGCTGCTGTCCGTGCGGTTTTTCGAGCCGAGGCTGAAAAAATGCTACTTTTTCCGGTCGACCGATTGAACCCATGCGTTCCGGGAAAGAAAGTGCTTGCGATAGCGTCATCAGAGTCACTGCCCTTATCCGACGCCGCGGTTGATCTTGTGTTGTCGTCTCCACCCTATTGCACGCGCATCGACTATGCAGTCGCGACTTCGGTAGAGCTTGCGGCTCTTGGTTACGCTGAAGATGACGAATTCGGGAGGTTGCGACGCGCTTTAATTGGCAATACGACCGTGCCCGAGGAAATATCGGAACCATCAGACAGCTGGGGGCCGACCTGTCTGCGTTTCCTGACCACACTCTATCAACATAACGCGAAAGCTTCCTCGACGTACTACTATAAGAACCATTTCCAATATTTCCGGTCGATCTACCGGTCACTATCGGAGACAAGCCGAGTTCTACGAACTGGCGCCTTGTGTGTGCTTGTTGTCCAAGATTCCTACTATAAGGACATCCACAATGACCTTCCGAAGGTAATTGTTGAGATGGGGGCCCACTGCGGATTGCATGTGCGTGGAAAATACGACTTTCCTCTGTCTCGTACGATGGCGGGCATCAATCCTCGGGCCGGGGAGTACAGGTCGTCCTTCAACGCGGTGGAGAGTGTCGTCGTTATGAGCAAATCGGAGACGCGGCGATTAAGCGCATAACAAGTCGACTGCGTTTTGCATTTCGTCGATCCAGTCCGTTATGAGATTTTGTGGTCTCTTCGGCAATCGAGAGCAGACTAATCTCGTGGGCCGGAACCCAGGCTTGGTCGCTAGGCCTAATTTGACGGCGACTACACCTGCTTTCCGGAACGTCTCGTCACACCGGTGTGCATAGAAATTGCGGATTGTTGGAAGGTATTTTGGGAACGTCATCCCTGTCGAGAACGCATTGTAAAGCTGCGTTAAATTTGTGGGTGATACTGTCTTTTGAAGGCTGAGGTAGGTGCGCGGGTCGTGCCAAGTTGGTTCGTCGCGCCGGGAGATCGTCGGCTTCGTAAACGGTTTCCCTTTTGACTGTTTTATGGCAAACCTGATTGCAGCATCGACATTTGGGAAACTGACCGCTTGAAACCTTACACTGGCCCCGGACCTGGTCTTTGTCTGAATTGCGCCCGATATGTAGTACGCTCGCAGAAATGCTGCCCACAAGTTAGCGCTCTCGATTACGACCCAGGCGACCGCCAAATCCTCTCTCGCATTTACCGGGAAACTCAAGCCGCTCACTGCTTTCCGCAGTTTAGTCAAGCGCTTGCTTGTTGATCGATATAGATTGCCCAAATGGTGAGACGGGTTCATTAGATATGCTCGCCCGTTAGAGCCCTGCACATCCATTTGAATCGGATTTCGCGCTGCTTGCGAACGTTAGTCTTCTCCTTTGATGCGAGGACAAACTTCTTGAACTTTCCTGTCTCTTCGTCGCTTTCGGTTGCTTGGGCTAGCGCCGTAAGATTAGCGGCCGCGGTGACGTAATCGATGGATCTTTGGTTCGATCTGAATAAATGTTTGAATTTTTTCACTGGTTTATTGACATGACTGATTGCTTGCACCAGCGAGTAAATCATATAAGGCTTCATCAAAGCGGTTTCGTGAATGGACTCGAGTTTTCTGATAGCTCCGAAGGAATCAATAAGGCGCTGATAGTAGCTCTCCTTCTCCGGGAAATTGTCGTCCAAATCTTTGTACATCGCGTCGAGTTTCTTCTTATCGGTCGTTCGAATTCCGTGCGAAAAGGAGTCGCACAACTCTGTCAGCAACTTATTGTCCTGCATCCGCACAAGTTGTTTTTCTTTGAAGACGCCCATTGCAAGCAGGGCTCCTTCGAGTTTGTCAGCTAGGTCGTTAATGAACCACTTGAATTTGCCTTGGTACGACGCATGTCTCTGCTCTTCGGCATTCAGGGGTACCGTGTAGGAGTTCATTCGTCTAAAGACTTCGATGACTTCCGACGTGGAAGCCGAGACGAAAAGATCTACTTGTATTGGGTACTCAAGAAAAGCTTGCTTGAATTCTTGGTCCAGTTCCGAATATTTCTGGTTCCGGAGATCCTCGTTATCGACCAATTTGCCGAGCTTTAATTCGTCGTCGAAGAAATTTAGGATAGCTGTGCTTCTCTGCTGTCCGTCTACGATTTCCTTATAAGTTTTTCTGCTTTTGACATCGGTGACTTGCCGAAGGTAGAGCTTCGGAATGGGAAACCCTTTTAGTATCGTCTCTATTAGATAGGAGCGAGCCACGGTAGGCCAGACTTGATCGCTCCTCTGGTAATCCTTGTTGACGATGATTTCGCCCCTCTTCATGCTGGCGCAGTAGTCCGCGATCGTGAAGCTAGTAGGAACGCTGTTCAAGATGACCTCCACAGGCAAAGGCGAAGTAAATCTAACATTATGTAGTAAATATCGACAATATCCGGCTCGGGCGCGAACCTACGAAGCGGGTACGGCGACGTCGACGCAGAGGGGGACGTGGTCGCTGAGTTTGGACCAGGCGGCGTGGGTACCGACTTCGACGCGTTTGATTTGGGAGGCCCAGTGTTGGGGGAGGAAGACGTAGTCGATGTGGTAGGGGCGATTTTTGTGGTGCCAGAAATAGTAGGTGGGCTGCGTCTCTGCACCTTGGGATTCGGAAAAGAAATGATGGTAGGCGCTGGCGAGGCGGTGTTTTTCTAACAGGGTGACGACGGCGGAGTGGTTGCCGCTGTGGCCATTGGTATTCGGGCGGTGGTGGTCCCAAAACTTATTACTGTTGAAATCGCCGCAGACGATGGCGGGTTTGCGGGCGAACCATTGGGGATTGTTGACGACGGCCTGGTACAACTGGCCGATATAGCTGCTGACGTGACTGCCTGGAACGGGCATAGTCCAAACGGCAATCAGGAGAAAATCACACACAACTTCTGATGTTAACCCCGACGTTGAGCCTGAGAGGGAGCTCGTTATGGAGAGGGGAACGACCCACTTGCTTCGTGGTTTTCCGGCGCGCGCGATATGCAGAGGTTTGGCGACGAGGACGCCGAGTCCTTTGCGGGGATTGTCGCCGAACCAGCGGCCTTCGAAATTGTCTTGCAGGCAGAGACTTAGGCAATTCTGGGAACATTCGGGGATTACGGCGATATCGGGGTGAAGGTCATAGAGGTGCCGACGCTTGCGCGACAGGGCCATTTTGCAATTCCAGACGACGATTCTCATGGCGGGTTGGGTGGGAGGCTATCATAAAAAGTCGTCGTTGATTTGGGGGCAACAAAAGACGAAGAGAGATTCCTCACTGCGCAGGCCGACCGCTTTGCAGGAGCAAAGCGGAAGAAAAAGCGTCGGCCTGCTCCGTTCGGAATGACGTGTGTGGGCCAGGGATGCGGGTGCGGAGAGGATCGCGGCGTTGGTAGCTAGGCCGTGGTCCAGAGGATGTCGATCTTTTTTTCGACGGTGGCGAAGTCTTTGTCGCTGGTGGCTAGGGAGGCTTTGCGGCGGGCGGCCAAGGCGGCGGCGAAGCAGTCGGTATAGGGGAGCTTGTGATCGGCGCGGAGTTCGGCGGCTGCGCGCGTCAAGTCGAGGTCGGCTTCGACTATTTCGATGGGGAGCTGGGCAATGTCTTCGATAATCTTGCGGGCGACGCCGGGGCCATGGGCGCGCCAGGTGGAATAGTAGACTTCGCCCCAGTTAACCACGGACATTAGCAATTGACGTTTGCCGGCGACGGCGAGATGGATGAGGTCTTCGACTTTGTCCGCGCCGGGACGGTTCTCGAAGAAGGTCATGACTGCGCTGGCGTCGAGAACGACTCGCTTCATGGCTTGGGCTTCCTAGACTTGGCGGACTTCATGAGCCGAAGCGTCTCAGAGCTGGCGCTCTTTTTTGCGGTCTTCGAGAAGGAGTTTCAGAGCGGAGGGATCGACTTTTAGGGAGCCGCGGAGACTGCGGACGAATTCCGGCGTGAGCGGTTGGAGGACCAGGCGGTTCTCTTCTTCGACAAACGCGACTTGCGTGCCTTCGCGGATGGCGTACTTGCGGCGGAGCTTTGCGGGGATGACTAGCTGGCCTTTGGTGGTGACTGTGGAAACTGCATTTTTTGTGGAGTTTTTCATAGGTAGTCCAACTGACAAAAAGTATACGTGGCCTTGGAATGTAAGTCAAATTGTAGAATGGCTTACTCTAGGCTTTGGGTGGATCGGCCAGACGAGGGGTCGGCCGTGACAGGGCAAATTGACCCGGGATGGGTTTTGATTATTTAGGCAGGGCGAGGTGTTGTTGGATGTATTGAAAGTCGGGTTGGCAGACGGGGATCGACTCGGTGAGGGAATCCGTTGTGAGGATGTAGAGCGTCATGCCTTTTTTGGCTGCGATTTGATGTTCCGTGACGTGGTTTCCATTTTGTTCGATGGCGAGGACGATGTCGCGCGCTGGCAGGCCACCTAGCGTGGAGGGTGTGTTTTGCGCGAGGCGGCTTGCTTTGTTTTCCGGCCGCTCGAGTTGCGCGGACAGAGCGCGGGCGTAAGAATCGGCAGACAAAACCGGAGACCACGCGACGAGACGCAAATCCGCGGCGCAGACGTCGTCATTCCGGCGAGCGCCGACCGGGTACTTGGTATCTTGATCCGTGAGAGTCCACGTGGCGGGAGCCGTGAATTCGATGCCGTAGGTCGGATTGGAATAGACGGTTTCTTTAGGTCCTACAGAGATGCGCGCGTGCGATTGATCGATTGCGGAATAATTGGGCATCAACAGGCCGATGCAGCACAACCCGAGGTACGCGGCGGCTAAAAGGGCCGCGAGACCGACCGGAACAGCAGAGGGAAGGCTGGTGGCTGCAGCGAGTTGCGGAGGCGGTTCGATGGAGGCAAGAATCTCTTTCTCGCGTTTTCGGGCGATATCGTAGGCGTGGATTCCCAACCCTGCAAGAATGAATTCGAGGAGGAGCGGGCCGGCCGCTTCGTTGCCTGCGCTGAGACTGTGGACGATCACCTGTTGGAAAATGCCAAGCCCGATAAAAACGGCAAAGCCCAGGGCGCGCTGCCCTAGATAGAAGTAACCAAAACCGCGAGTCAGAAGATTCAGTATGGCGGCGACACGAGGGTTCTCCGCGATGAAGGGATCGGTGCCGGCGGTCATTTCGCGAGCGGTGAAGTAGGCATCGAGGAAAGCAAAGCCGTAGAGGAAAACCGCGACTCGCAGCAGGACGCCCCAACCGAGCGCAATGCCCGCGGCTGCCTCGCCTCCGAGCATCGGAGTCAGCCAAAGGGTGACGCCCAGAGAAATGAGGAAAAAAACCATTGTCCAGGCGCCGCGAGAATTTTTGCGGCAATAGAATTGTCCGAGGCCGGGCAAGAGAAGCGAGAGCAAGAACGCCAACGCGGCATTACGTGGGACGGGTTGTGGGGCGAAAGTTGGCTTGGACGCCGGGACGTACGTCGAACCGCCAAGATTCAGCCCGGTGGGCGTGGACATGAATGAGCCTCCGGCGGAAGTGAAAGTGGCGAGACTGTATCACGTTTGGAGAGATGTAGCGGGTCTTGCGGGGCAGACGAGATGGTACTGGGCTCGCGGGCGATACGCGGCGAGGTTGACGGATGAGGGAGTTCAGGGGAGGAAGACGATCAGGGTGTAGATGCCTAGAGTTGTGCCGAGGGGAAGGTCGGAGAGGGAGAGGAATGCGGCGACTAGCGAGAAGCCGCGGGCGAAAGGCTTTGCGGCGAGAAGGGACGTTCCGGCAAGGAGGCCGAAGATGCCAGAGAGGGCGGTGACGAGAATGGCGGCGATATAGAGGACGTGGAAGATGGCCATGAAGGCCGCATAATCGACGACGCGGGTTAGGAGCGCGCCGAACATGACGGTGGCTGTGCCGGCGTAGAGGACCAGGAGGATTGCGGCTAAGAGGCGGAGGATGCCGTAGAGGATCCAGAGTGCGCCCAGGGTGCTGGAGTCTGCGCGGGGATTTTGCTGGGTTGCTGAACTTGTGAGCATGGGTGGTCCTTGGTGATTCACAGCGGCTGGGAGTGTCGTGCAGGAGTTTAACATCCTGAGAGGCAAATCCACATCGGGTAGATACGGCCTCAGGGTTCCGTGAAGGAGGCGGAGGGAACGAGGTCGGAGGAACGGCCTGGAGGTAGTTCGGGCCATGGGAGACCGAGGCGTTCGGAAAAAATCCTGGCGATACGTTCGGCGAGCAGGTCCCAGCTGTGCTGATGCGCGACGGCCTGGCGCTCGGCGCGTTTTTCCTTCAGGTTATCCGATGGCTCGAGGGCGGCGGCGATGGCGGCCGACCACTCGTCCAACGTTTCCGCCAGCCGGACGAAGCGGCCGAAATCATCGAGAGTGCGCGTGCGTGCGGCCACGACGGGGCGTCCCGAGGCCAAGTATTCGTGGAGCTTCAAGGGGTAGGTGTACTGGCTGTAAGCAGTGGAGCGGTAGGGCATGATGCAGACATCGAAGTGCTGGGGGTACGCGGAAAACTCGGGCGTCAGTTTGGGGCCCAGGATATGCACGTTGGGGCGTGTTCGTAGTTCGCGAATTCCTTGTTCGACTTCTGCGTGATCGAGAGACGCGCCCACGAGGATGAAGGACCAGGAGGGATGTTTGAGGCTCAGATCATTCAGCAAACGCCAGTCCAGCATTTTCTTCAAATAGCCGAGGTAGCCAATGCGCGGGTGAGGAATCACGGCGAGATCGCGCGGTTCCTGGGCAGGCGCGGAGAAAGCCTCATAACTCACACCGTTCGGGATAAGGGTTGAGTGAGGATTTAGAGAGCCTTTCTTTTCCATTAAGCCTGGGGAGCACACAAACACTTGATCCACAGCGGTAATGACGCTTCGCTCTTCCTCGGAGAGCGGCACCTCGATGTCCGAGAACGAATATTCGTCCATGATGTGATAACAACTGAGATCGTTCGGCACCATGCGCAGAGCTACGCCGAACTCTGGCCGCCACAGGTCGAGAACAATTCTTCTGCAGCCTTGCCGGATGAGCAAATCGCGAGCTTGCTGGAGGCGCCTCTTCTCAACCCACTCCGCCAGCCCTTTAGGCCGATAAAATTTAGGAAGAACGCGGGAGCGGTAAACCGTGAATCCTGGATGATTCTGAAACCGTTCTTGCGATGATTCTGGTCTCTTGAAAAGCGCTTCGCGCCATAGTTCTGCAGGGTTGACCCAAACAACAGGAAAATACCTGGAAAGGCGAGTCAGGAGTTGGTGGCGTGACATCCACCGTAAGCTCCAACTCTCCGGGACAAGCGCTAGAATCCCGACATCGCTAAACTTGCCTCCTTCAACCGGCTGCAATGGGCCTACTTTCTCTCCATCATTGTGCTCGTCTTCCCCCGAGTTCTCGCTATCTCCGGAACCGGTTGGGAGCGGCGCAGCGTCATCCTCGTTGCATCAGCATATAAGATGCGCGGATTCCCAGCGGCGTCAAATCTCGATTGCGTGTTGGCTTTTAGTACCCTGCCCGGGATATTCCCTGGTCCTGTTTGCGAAGACTACGGCATTGCGACGCCGCAGAGGATCGGAAGAATAGATTTTCGTTAGAGGCTTGCGACTTGCTGAAGAAACTTGGAGGGGTTTCGTTATGTTAGCTGGCGGAATGAATTCATCGGTGCGGAGCGTTGAGAGCGGCCGGCATCGGAAGGCCAGGCCTACACGTGGGGCGGAGGGGCGGGGGCGGGGGCGGCGCCGGAGAAGGTTTGCCAGCCGCGGCGGTTTAGGCTCCAGAAGATGAACCAGGCGGAGAGGGCGGCAATGATTAGGAGGAGGATGCCGGGGAGCCATTGGTGGAGGACTAGTTCGCCGATGGAGAACATGGCGCAGTAGACGAGGAGGCAGCCGGCGATCCAGTCGAAAGTGCTGGCTGAGAGGTCGCGGACGGGGGTGACGTCAGGGGCCAGGGCGGCGATGTGTTTCCAGCCGTGGATGGTGGGGCGGACGCGGCGGTAGAACTGAAGGAGTTTGGCTTCGGGCTCGGGCTTGGTGATTAGGGTGGTGACGAGCCAGACGATGGTGGTGGCTGCCGTCGTGATGAGGGCGGTTTTTGCGAAGACGACGGAGCTGTTGCCGGCGAACTGGACGCGGGTGAGCGACATGGAGACTACGAAGGCGGCGATCATGGAGGAGATTTCGCTCCAGGCGTTGATGCGCCACCAGTACCAGCGGAGGAGGAGGACGGAGCCCGTGCCGGCGCCCATGCCGAGGAGGAGTTGCCAGGCGGACTGGATGCTGGTGATGTTGGCGGCGGCGTATCCGCTGAGGATGACGAGCAGGACGATGATGACTTTGCTGACGAAGACGTAGTGTTTGTCGGTGGCTTTGCGAACCAGGAAGCGGCGGTAGAAATCGTTGATGAGATAGGACGTGCCCCAGTTTAATTGCGTGCCGACTGTGGACATGAAGGCGGCAAGGAACGCGGCTATCATCAGGCCGCGGAGAGCAGGCGGGAGAAAATCGCGCAGGACCATGACGTAGCCTTTTTCTGGTTCGGCGGCGAACTCGGCACTGGGGTGAAGGCCGCCGTAGGGGGAGTAGACGGCGACGGCGACGAGGCCGGTGACGATCCAGGGCCACGAGCGCATGGCGTAGTGCGCGATGTTGAACCAGAGCGTGGCGCCGAGGGAATTTTTTTCGTCCTTGGCGCTGAACATGCGTTGGGCGACGTAACCGCCGCCGCCGGGTTCGGCGCCGGGATACCAACTGGCCCACCATTGGACGGCGAGGTAGAGCGCGAAGGTGATGACGGGGAGAGTCCAGAGGGCGTCGGTCGTCCAGCCAAGATGGAATGACGGGAAAAAGGAGAGGATGGAGCCGGTGGTCTGACCCGACTGGCGTGCAACGTCATTGACATGAGAGAGCTGGATTTTTAGGAGAGCCATGCCGCCGATTTTGGCGACGGCGATCCAGGCGAGGACGATGATCATGGTCATTTTTAGGGCGAATTGGAAGAGGTCGGTGACGAGGACTCCCCAAAGGCCGCCGATGAAGGTGTAGATGCCGGTGAACGGAACTAAGAGGAGCACGCAGATTAAGAGGGCGGTGTGTTCGGGCGAGCCGAGGGTGTAGGTGGTGAGGTTGTGGCCGCCGATGCCGATCGAGAGGACACGGCCTTGGGCGATGGCGTCGCCGAGTAGGACGGTGGTGATGCTGATCATGGCTTTGATGACCCAACCGAGGATCAAACAATTCATCAGGGCGCCGAGATAGATGGCGCGGAAACCGCGGAGGAAGGCGGCGGGTTTGCCCTGGTAGCGGAGTTCGACGAATTCGACGTCGGTGAGGATTTCGGCGCGGCGCCAGTAGCGCGCGAAAAAGAAGACGGTCATCATGCCGCAGAGGCATTGCGACCACCAGAGCCAGTTGCCGGAGATGCCGTTGCGGGCGACGAGGCCGGTGACGAGGAGAGGAGTGTCGGCGGCGAAAGTCGTAGCGACCATGGAGGTGCCGGCGAGCCACCAGGAAACGTTGCGGCCGGAGACGAAAAATTCCTCGGTGCTACCGGAGGAGCGGCGGCGGTAGTAGAGAGAGATGAGAAGATTGAGGAGCAGGTAGGCGGCGATGACGATCCAATCGGTGGCGGTGAGGACCATATTTCGTTTTGCTCCGCTTGGTGCGTGAACTGATGGTGCGTTGAACGGCCTAGTATACTGCTATATAGCTCTGGACGGACCGCTTAAATTGGACGGGGCATTCTACTCCTTTCTCGAAGAATTTTGAGGATTTTCCGAGACGATTTGGGAGATGCGAAGACTTGGTATATATAGCACCGGCTGGCATAGTATTGCGTGGCTCCGCGGCCGATTTCGATCGTACGCGGGAGTGGCGCTTGCGGGCGACTTTCGATGTTTGTTGTTTTTGAGGCGAGAGCGCGGAGCTTGGGGAACAGGGCGGGGAAATGCTGGTCCTACTGAACTCGAGTTATGAGGAATTGACCCGGGAGGCGGCGCGGATTGTTGCTGGCGCGGTGAGGAGCAAGCCGAGCACAACGCTGGGGCTGGCTACTGGTAGCACGACTTTGGGGATGTATAAGGAATTGGTGCGGCTGCATCGGGAACAGGGGCTCGATTTCTCGAAAGTGGTGACCTTTAATTTGGACGAGTATTTGGGTTTGGCGGCGGAGCATCCGCAAAGTTTTCATTGTTTTATGCGGGAGAATTTTTTTGCGCACGTGAATATTGCGCCGGGGAATATTCATATTCCCGATGGGACGATCGGCGGGGATTATGAGGAATACTGCGCGGCCTACGAGCGCGCGATTCGCGAGACTGGCGGGATCGATTTGCAGATTCTGGGAATCGGGCGGAACGGGCATGTCGGATTTAATGAGCCGACTTCGAGTTTTGGGTCGAGGACGCGGCTGAAAGTCTTGACGAACGAGACGATTGAGGATAACCGGAAGTTTTTTGGCGCGGGAGAAGAGATGCCGGAGTGCGCGATCACCATGGGCATCGGGACAATCCTTGAAGCGAAGAAAATTTTGCTGCTGGCAACCGGCGAAGCAAAGGCGGAGTCGGTCGCGGAGGCGATTGAAGGACCGATTACCGCGTCCGTGACGGCTTCGTGTTTGCAACTGCATCCGGACGTTACGTTTGTGATCGACGAAGCGGCCGGGGCGCGGCTGAAGCAGCAAGATTATTACCGGCGTGTGATGGGGATGACGGCGCGGTTCACTCCGAACCGGTTGTCGTGAGGCATTGGCTTAACTTAAATATATTTTCCGCGGCATCTGCGACTTCCCTTCTTTCAACTTGACCAGGTAAGGCCAATCCGCGTGGGGCGGTTGTCACCTGAAATTTGCTTGACAGGAATCTCTTCGCGAGGGAGTATGCCGCGCAACGCCGTCTCAGTCGCCGGCATTTGTTTTGTAGATCGAAGGAAAGATGCTCGTGCTCCCAGAGCGAGCGGTAACCCTCTCCTATAGTGCGCACCGGCCCGGGCTTATAGTCAGGGTTTCTCGGAGTTGTTCTACTGCCCGCAGTAGTAGTCCTTTGTCTTCGCCCGCCCGCAGATACTGCTTGTTCTATTTGGAAGAGATAAGCACTCCGCTTTTGGAAAATGAGCCAATTTTTGATTCAAAAACGCATTATCAATCACTACAGGTGTAAGCGGAGCTTTCGTTGACGGCCCTTGAGAATTGAGCAAGTCACGTCCCTTGGGAGGCCTTGAGCCATGCGCAATCCTTTCCGAAACGCCCATCCCTCTTCCTGGATGAAACTCGCGGCAGCAAAATGGCGCGGAGATGTGGGACGGCTCGTCGCGGCGGCAGGGGGACTTGAGCATTGGCAGAGGTGGGCGATCGGCGCTCTGATATGCGCAATCACGATTGGTTCGATCTCGCTCGTCGCGCATGCGGGGGGGCGGGCCTCGAAAAAAGAAGAGACGCGGGCGGCGGATACGAGTGCGGCGCCAAAAGGGGAAACCGCTTCGGCAAAGGGCGAACCCAAAAACACTGAGGCGAACTCGGCAGCGCCCAGGTCAGCACCCAAAGCGGCGAGCGGCGGGAGTGCAACTGCGGCAAAGAAGGCGGGAAAACCGGCAGGAAAAGCTCCGGCACCTAAGCCGCAGGGTCAAGTTATCCCGATAACACCGCCGACGAAGGCAGAGGCGAAAGACGAAGACGAGCACGAAGAGGACAATGTTCGGGCGCGGGAACAGTGGTTTCACGATCAGCGCGCATATCCCTTGCAGCACATCCCTTCCGGGGCTTTCCAAAAAGCGATCCAGCAGCGAGATGCGATGAAGCTGCGGCAGAAGGCAAGTTCGGGACTTCATCCGGCAAGCGTCATCACTTTTCCGGGGGATGGATTGTGGCATCTGACGGGGCCGCAGCCGACGAATCGGCCATTTGGGAATTTTACTGGTGCTGGCAATTCGGGGTTTCCGACTACTTCAGGGCGAGTGACAGCGGTTGCGGTGGATCCGGCGGACGCGACGGGGAACACGGTTTATATCGGCGGAGCGGCCGGAGGGGTGTGGAAGACGACGGATGGTGGGACGACGTGGAAGTCCCTGACCGATTCGCAGCCTTCGCTGGCAATAGGATCGATTGCGATTGATCCCAACAATCACCTGACGATTTACGTGGGGACGGGCGAAGATGATTTCAACCATGACGGGTTTTACGGCGCGGGAATCCTGAAGTCGACGGATGGTGGGAACACATGGACGGTATTAGGTGCGTCCATCTTCGCGGGAGCGCAAGCGCCAGGAGTGGGTGGCGCGCAGGTCGGGGCGATTGCAGTGCAACCGGGAAATTCGAATGTTGTCCTTGCTGCGGTCGACTTCTTTGATGGAAACGACCCGAGAGGGGGAGTCTATCAATCGCTCGATGGAGGCACGACGTGGATCCGACCGGCCGCGGGGGCTCAGGGAGCCGCGGGCACGGGTGTCGTGTTTGAGCCGACGAGCGTGGGTTCAAATACCGCGATAGCTTATGCGGCTTTGGGAGACATTTTTTCCCCCAGCGCGACCAACAATGGCATTTGGAAATCGATAGATTCCGGCGCGCACTGGACAAAGCAGGCGGGCGGACTCCCAACGACGAACGTTGGGCGAATCACGTTGGGGTACGCAGCGAGCACATCAGGCGTAGGGGCAACGGTGTACGCAGCGATTGCTGATTCTTCTACGACATCCAGCGACTTGCTGGGCTTTTTCAAGACTACGAATGGCGGGACCGCTTGGAGCCAACTCAACAACACTCCAGCGTTTTGCAATCATCAGTGCTTCTACGACATAGCAATAGGTGTAGATCCGAGATCAGCCAACAATGTCGTGATTGGAGGCGGGGCGTTCACGGATAACTTTACGTCGCTGTTCGAGAGTAAAGATGGCGGTACGACATGGACAGGGACGGCAGCTGATGATTTTGCGGGGCCAAATGGAGGCACGCATCCACACGTGGATACTCACGCGATCGTGTTCACACCCAGCGGAGCTACTCTAAGACTTTATGTAGGCGACGACGGGGGAATGTGGCGTACGGACAATCCCCTTCCGGCGGGGGTATCGCCCACATGGGTGGACCTCAACACGCAACTGGCGATTACGCAGTTTTATCCGAATCCGTCCGTAGGACTCGGTGACGAAAATTCGGCGTTTGGCGGAACGCAGGACAACGACACGCAGGCGTTCAGCGGGACTTTGGATTGGACAGCAGTGCAGGCCTGCGGTGATGGTGCGTCTACCGCGGTCGACACATTGTTTCCGACCACGGTGTACACGACGTGCGCTCCGGGAAGCGGTCCCGGACTGGTTGCGAGATCGGTATTCAATGGAGCGGTGGTAGCCGGACCGAACCCCAGCTTTGCGCCCGTGGACACCGGGATAACCTCCGAACTGATGGAATTCAGTCCCCCACTAACCATCGATAGCAACAATCCGGCCACATTGTATTTCGCCACCTGCCGGTTATGGCAGACCACAACTGGGGAGCCTACAACCGACACGACGACGTGGACAGCGATTACAGGGGATCTCGCAAGCGGGACGAATACGCTCGGAGCGGCATGCGCCGGGGCAGGCGACATCACGTCGATGGACGTGTCCCACCAGAGCTCGGGCATCGTATTCGCGGGCACGAGCAATGGAAAAGTGTGGAAAACGCTGGACGCCACGGCGGGCGCGGCGTCTTCCTGGACGGAATTTGACAACGGGCTTCTGCCTGGCCGCTTTGTCACGGCCGTAAGGACAGAGCGCAGCGATTCCACAGGAAACATTGCCTTCGTTACATTCTCGGGATTTGGCAGCTGCGCCGGATGCGACGGCAAAGGGCATGTTTTCGCCACGACGAACGGCGGGGCCACGTGGTCGGATATCAGCGGCGATCTGCCGGATGCGCCAGTGAACGACATCCTTGTGTATCACCAGGGCAGTCCAACTTTTGATGCCCTGTACATCGCTTCGGACGTAGGCGTGTTCTCCTGCGAGAATCCCACGGCCGCGACGCCATGCCAGAACTGGACGGTCATTGGAGACGGATTGCCGAATTCGCCGGTGCAGGGCCTAGCGATGCGGCGGAGTTCGCGCATTCTTCGCGCGTTTACGCATGGGCGGAGCGCGTGGCACATCCAGTTGACCGACGTGCAGCCACCGTCCGTCTCCAGCCTGAGCTCGCTGACGCCAGCGGCGGTGATGGTTGGCGCCGCCACCACGCAAGTAACCGTGACCGGCGTGAACTTCAGTTCCAATACGCAACTTCTCTTCGATGGAATCGTGATTCCGACGACGTTCGTGAATACGACACAACTCACGGCTACTGTGAACACAAATCTTTTTTCGACGGGAATCGTCTACAACGCGACGGTGAGCGATCCAGCCGGCGCTGAGACCGGTTCCTTGCCTTTTACCGTCATGAATCCGGTGCCGACGGCGACAACCGTTTCCATCTCCCCCACGCCAACGCTCACGAATGATCCCGTCACACTGCAATTCTCGGGTACGGGATTCGTCCCGGGCACCGTTGTCACCTTCAACAATTTTCAAGTCTTCGGTGGGACGGCCTCCGGCAACGGCACTATTTTTACCGTCACTGTGCCAGCGATTGAGAACACTACGGCCGGGATGATTCCCGTGGCTATCTACAATCCGCTCCCTGGAGGTGGGTTTGCAGGCAGTGCGAATATTACTATCACGGCGAATCCGTTGGTTTTTAATCCCAGTCCGATCATTCAGCTAGGACCCATCAATGTGGGATCGACAACGGCGGTCTTAAACGTGAGCATCACGAATGTCGGGGCCACCTCGATCAGTATCTCCGCGCAGAGCATAACTGGTACCAATGCGACCAACTTTAATTTCGCCGCGCCAACGAGCGGAACGAGTTGCAACTTCCCGACAAGCGGTCAATCCGGGACGGGTAGCTTCACACTCACGGCCGGCGGTGGAACCTGTAACTTCGGCATGACCTTCTTCGCTAATCCGGCTACGGGAAATATAGATAGCACCGCAACGTTGAACGTGACGGATACGGCCGCGGACTCGCCGCAGCATATACCGATCATCGGCTTAATCAATGGCGCCGCCAATCTAGTGACTCTCTCTCCTGTGGCGTTTGGCGGCGTTGCTGTGGGTACTACGAGCCCGACGATGAACGCAACACTGTTCAATCTAGGCAGCTCGGCGGTTAACGTAACCACGGCATTCACCATCGCTGGAACGAATCAGGCGGATTTTCATCTCGTACCCTTTGTTGCGAGCGGGGATGGGAATGCGGCTTGCCCCACTACGGTGCCGTTCATGCTGAACCCGCTCACGGCGTGTGATACGAGTCTTACGTTTACGCCGTCGCTGCCTGCAGGCAACGAGATCGCGACCATCAACGTAACGACCTCAGCCTCCGCGACGCAGCTCAGCGCGAACCTAACAGGGACCGGCATAGAACTCACTTCCATTTCCCCCTCTGTAGTTGCAACTGGTGGGCCGGCGTTTACGCTGACAGTGAACGGAGGAGGATTTGCGCCGAGCGCGGTTGTAAACGTGAATGGAAGCGCGCGGTTGACGACGTTTGTGAGCGCGACGCAACTTTTGGCGTCGATTCCGGCTTCGGACATTGCGACGGCTGGATCGCTGGCGATTTCGGTGACTACACCCGTTCCGGGAGGGACGGCTTCGGAACCAAAGACGCTGATCGTAGCGCAGGCGTCTCCGGGGACGAATGACAACATCAATTTTGCGACGAATGCGGCGGCGACTTTACCTTTCCGGATCACGGAAGACACGACGCAAGCGACGGTGAACACGGGAGGTGTGAATGATCCCACTCCCGCTTGCGCGCCGGGCACAGCGACGCAAGGCGGCAAAGCACGAAGCGTTTGGTTCACGGCTACGCCGCCAGTGAGTGGCAGAGTTATCTTCGACACGCGCTTCAGCAGCTACACCACGATTGTCTCCGGTTGGACAGGTACACCTGGAAGCCTGGTGGCAGTGCCAGGCGCCTGCTTCAGCGGAAATGTTGCAGGGACGACACCGGCAACGCTGGTTGGAGTACCTGTGACGGCCGGAACGAAGTACTACATGATGGTGAGCGACGCGAGCGCGAGCGGAGCCGGTGGAACTCTGACGTTTAGCCTGGATTTTGCCAGCGCCGCGCCAGCCAACGACGCCTTCACCAACGCAATTAATGCCAGCCCCACGCCGTTCACGAATACGGTGAATTCCATCGAGGCTACGATCAACACCGGAGGGGCGGATCCAACGCCCTCGTGCGCTCCTGCTGGGGCGGCAAGCGGAGGAATCGCCAATAGCGTCTGGTACAAGTTCACTGCGCCCAGTGCGGGCACCATCACCGCCGACACGCTGACGAGCCCCTACGAAACAATCCTTACCGCAGTAACCGGGACGCCCGGCAGCTTTACGCAAGTGGCGTGCAACGCCAGCGCCTCCGCGGGTATCGCGCAGTCGCAGGTCTCTTTCGCCGCGACTTCCGCGACAACGTACTTCTTTATGGTATCTGCGGTACTCGGCGATGGCGGGACGACAAACTTCCACCTTACCTTCAGCGCCAGCCCAGGTAGCGCGCCCACAGTGAGCAATGTTAGTCCGGCAAGCGGGCCAGCAGCGGGCGGGACGGTGGTGACCATCACGGGCACGAATTTCACCGGAGCGACAGCGGTGAAGTTCGGAGCCACGGCAGCAACCACGTTCACGGTCAATAGCGCGACGCAGATCACGGCCACTTCTCCGGCGGGAGCGGGCACGGTAGACGTCACGGTAACCACACCGGGCGGAACCAGCGCCACATCGGCAGCCGACCAGTTCACCTATGTGGCGGCGCCCACAGTGACGCTAGTCAATCCGGCAAGCGGGCCAGCAGCGGGCGGGACGGTGGTGACCATCACGGGCACGAATTTCACCGGAGCGACAGCGGTGAAGTTCGGAGCTACGGCAGCAACCACGTTCACGTTCAATAGCGCGACGCAGATCACGGCTACTTCTCCGGCGGGAGCCGGCACGGTGGACGTCACGGTAACCACACCGGGCGGAACCAGCGCCACATCGGCAGCCGACCAGTTCACCTATGTGGCGGCGCCCACAGTGACGCTAGTCAATCCGGCAAGCGGGCCAGCAGCGGGCGGGACGGTGGTGACCATCACGGGCACGAATTTCACCGGGACCACGGCGGTGAAGTTCGGGGCTACGGCAGCAACCACGTTCACGTTCAATAGCGCGACGCAGATCACGGCCACTTCTCCGGCGGGAGCCGGCACGGTGGACGTCACGGTAACCACACCGGGCGGAACCAGCGCCACATCCGCGGCGGACAAGTTCACATTTACGGGGCCACCGACGGTGACGTCAGTAAGTCCGACGAGCGGGCCGACGGCGGGCGGGACGAGCGTCACCATCACGGGCACGAGTTTCACCGGAGCTACGGCGGTGAAGTTCGGAGCTACGGCAGCAACCACGTTCACGGTCAATAGCGCGACGCAGATCACGGCTACTTCTCCGGCGGGAGCGGGCACGGTGGACGTCACGGTAACCACACCGGGCGGAACCAGCGCCACATCGGCAGCCGACCAGTTCACCTATGTGGCGGCGCCCACAGTGACGCTAGTCAATCCGGCAAGCGGGCCAGCAGCGGGCGGGACGGTGGTGACCATCACGGGCACGAATTTCACCGGGACCACGGCGGTGAAGTTCGGGGCTACGGCAGCAACCACGTTCACGTTCAATAGCGCGACGCAGATCACGGCCACTTCTCCGGCGGGAGCCGGCACGGTGGACGTCACGGTAACCACACCGGGCGGAACCAGCGCCACATCGGCGGCCGACCAGTTCACCTATGTGGCGGCGCCCACGGTGAGCAATGTCAGTCCGGCAAGCGGGCCAGCAGCGGGCGGGACGGTGGTGACCATCACGGGCACGAATTTCACCGGAGCGACGGCGGTGAAGTTCGGAGCCACGGCAGCAACCACGTTCACGGTCAATAGCGCGACGCAGATCACGGCTACTTCTCCGGCGGGAGCTGGCACGGTGGACGTCACGGTAACCACACCGGGCGGAACCAGCGCCACATCGGCGGCGGACAAGTTCACTTATACGGGGCCACCGACGGTGACGTCAGTAAGTCCGACGAGCGGGCCGACGGCGGGCGGGACGGTGGTGACCATCACGGGCACGAATTTCACCGGAGCGACGGCGGTGAAGTTCGGGGCCACGGCGGCGACCACGTTCACGTTCAATAGCGCGACGCAGATCACGGCCACTTCTCCGGCGGGAGCGGGCACGGTGGACGTCACGGTAACCACACCGGGCGGAACCAGCGCCACATCGGCGGCGGACAAGTTCACCTATGTGGCGGCGCCCACAGTGACGCTAGTCAATCCGGCAAGCGGGCCAGCAGCGGGCGGGACGGTGGTGACCATCACGGGCACGAATTTCACCGGGACCACGGCGGTGAAGTTCGGGGCCACGACAGCGACTACGTTCACGGTGAATAGCGCGACGCAGATCACGGCCACTTCTCCGGCGGGAGCCGGCACGGTAGACGTCACGGTAACCACACCCGGCGGGACCAGCGCCACATCGGCGGCCGACCAGTTCACCTATGTGGGCGCGCCAACAAAGGTAGTGTTTACAACCCAGCCCACGAATGTGGTTGCTGGAGCAAGCATCACACCATCGGTCCAAGTTACGCTCGAGGATGCTTCGGGCAATCCCGTCACGACCGCCACGAACGCCGTTACTATTGGTATCGGCACCAATCCTAGCGGCGGAACACTTTCTGGGACACTCGTAAGGAACGCCGTAGCTGGTGTGGCGACGTTCCCGGGCCTGAGCATCAACAAGGCAGGGAGTAACTACACACTGACGGCCAGTGCCGGAGCACCCATAACCGGAGCCACCAGCACGGCATTTAATGTGGTCGCGGGAACGGCCGCAAGCATCGCGACATCGGCGGGCACGCCGCAGAGTGTGGCGATTAACCTTCCATTCGCGACTCCTCTGCAGGTGAGCGTTACCGATGGGCTCGGCAATGGAGTGAGCGGCGTGCTGGTAACGTTCGCGATTAATCCGGCGGCCAACGGAGCCAGCGGAGCGTTCACTGGAACAAACACCGCGACGACGAATGCGCAAGGACTTGCCACGGCCAACGCGTTCACCGCCAACGGAACTTCAGGCACTTACTCAGTGGTGGCAAGCGCCGCGGGAATCGTGGGGACAGCCACGTTTACACTGACCAACCTCGCCGGGGCGCCTGCAAGCATTACAGCGGCATCCGGAACTCCGCAAACAGTAAATCTCAACACGGCCTTTGCCACGTTAAAAGCGCTCGTTAAAGATGTCGATGGAAATCCCGTGTCTGGCGCCGTAGTGACTTTCACGGCGCCCAGTAGCGGTGCGAGCGGCACGTTCGTTAACGGAACCAACACAGTCATTGCGAACACCGACGCCACCGGCACGGCATCGGCGACTACGTTTACCGCCAATTTCACCAACGGGGCTTACGTGGTCAACGCGACTGTAGCCGGCGTCGCTGCTCCCGCTCCGTTCTCTTTGACCAATACAGCGGCAGCGCCAACCATCACGTCACTCAGTCCCACGAGTGCGACTGCCGGCGGCGCGGCGTTCGTACTGACGGTGAATGGCACGAACTTTGCGACGACCTCCGTCGTGAACTTTAACGGCGTAGGGAAAACGACCACGTTTGTAAGCTCGACCCAACTCACAGCGGCCATCACTGCGGCCGATATCGCCACAGCCGCAACGGTAAACGTCTCCGTTACAACGCCCGGACCGGGCGGCGGCAGTACGGGCAGCTTGCCGTTTAGCATCAACAATCCGTTGCCCACGACCACCAGCCTCGTTCCAAATAGCGCAACTGCTGGCAGCGCGGGCTTTGTCCTCACCGTGAACGGCACGAACTTTGTCGCCACCTCTCAAGTGAGTTTCAACAACGGGCTCAAACCCACAACATTTAAGAGCGCCACACAACTCACCGCTACGATTACAGCGGCTGACATTTTGAACGCAGGCATCGTCAATGTGACGGTCACAAATCCCGGACCTGGGGGCGGCACGTCCACACCCGCGGCTCAGTTCACCATCAATAACGCGCAGCCCGCTCTTGCTTCCCTTGTGCCGACAAGCACGCTCGCTGGCGGGCCCGCCTTCCAGTTAACCATCAACGGAAGCGGGTTCGTGAGCGGCGCGACAGTGACCTTCAACGAGGCTAACCCGGCTAAGTCGTTTAGCCCGGTGGCTACGTTCGTAAACAGCGGAAAGATCACGGCCGCTATCACCGCCGCGGAGATCACTTCCGCCGACACGTTCAATGTGACCGTGACAAATCCTCCGCCTTCCGTCGGTCCTTCTCTCGCACTCACTTTCACTATCAACAATCCCGTGCCGACGCTGACAACTCTTGGCCAGACGCACGGGGCGGGCGGCACGGCCTTCAACTTGACAGTTAACGGCACGAATTTCGTCGCGACGTCGGTGGTGATGTTTGGGACGAAAGCCGAAGCGACGACGCTCGTCAGCCCGACGCAGGTGACTGCGGCGATTCCGGCGACCGATGTCACCACTGCAGGACCGGTCAACATAACCGTGGTCAATCCCACGCCTGGGGGAGGCCCGACGCCAACGTCGATCACCTTCACAGTGGATGGGTTCACGATTGCCGGACCGGGGTCGGCGGTTACGGTGAAGGCGGGAGTGACCGCTTCCATTCCGATTACGATTACACCGACGGCAAATGGCTTCGCCAATCAAGTTGCGTTCAGCGTTACCGGACTGCCGGCACATGCGAGTCTGGTCCCATTCAGCGTAACTCCTGGCGCGACAAAATCGACCGTCAACTTGATGATTATGACGACGGCGCGAAGCGCGGCACCACCCGCTTCGCCGATGGATGAGCCGCTCACACCGATGCTGCGGATGCTCCTCGTTTCCTGGATCGCCGCACTGCTCGCGGGACTGTATGCGGCGCGCCTGATCCGGCGAACTCCGCGGCTCAGGCGGTATGCAGCCATCGTTCCGTTGGCACTCCTGCTGGTCAGCGGTGCCGTTCTGGCTGGTTGCGCCAGCGCGATGAAAGGAACGCCGCCTGGCACATCGCAATTGACGATTACGGCTACGTCGGGCACGTTCTCGCAGCAGACACCAAACCCGGTGATGCTGACCGTGCAGTAGAGCCTAACAGGGCCGCGACGATTGTTTACGGCCAAAATGTTTTGCGCCCATTGAACGCGCTAGAATTCTGGAGAGGCGTACTGCTTCGAGGTTCTTGTTCTGGACTGGGGACAGAGGCATTTGCGCGCGGTGTCAGGTAAACTAGTCCCCGTTGTCACAGATCATCCTGGAGAGGACATAGCGATGGGCAACCGAGATAGAAGAGGCAGAGAGAAGAAGAAACCGAAGAAGAAGGATATCAAGGTAGCGTATCAGCCAGTGAGGCCCGCAGCGGTCTACAAGCCGGCGCCGCCGGCCCAACCACAGCCGCCCACCGAACCGACGAAACCCTAGAAACGCGGATCATCTGCATTTGCGCGGTTAGAGTTCACGGAAAGATTTGTCCGCATTCGCGGAAGCTTGCCTTTACGCGGGCAGTTCAGGTCTTGTGCCGGATGCGGCTGAGCTTTTCCTCAAAAGAGACGGCGATGAAGTAAACGGCGGAACCGGAACCAACCACGATTCACTTCCACTTGATGTTCAGAGTAAAAGCCAAACAAAGAACGGCCAGGCCGAAAAGCCAAAGAAACATTTCTCCAGCAATCGTGGCCCATCTGGGCGCGTTGGCGCCGGAAGAAGAGATGCATCTTCCGCACATGGTGCTCACACATTGGCGCGCCAGGCGTCTATCGGAAAAGGGTGAGGGGGCGAAGCGGACGTACGCTTCGGCCTATTTTGTTTTCTTCAGAATGATGGAGGGGTGTGCTTATGCGCAAAGTATGCGGGATTTTTCTGGGCTTTCTGGTTGGTGTAGGTTGCCTGGCGGGCCGGGCCGATGCGCAATTCAAGAATGGCGCTCAGGCGACGGAGTTGAACTTGCCGACGCTGAGCCAGCGTGCGGTGGTTATACAGCGAATTGGGTTGACGGATATAACGATCGTCTACCACGAGCCTTCTGTGGGCGGACGAGAAATTTGGGGGAAGACAATACCGTACGGCAAAGTGTGGCGGGCGGGAGCGAACGAAAACACTACGATTACGTTTGCGGATGACGTTTCTGTCGAAGGGAAGCTGCTGCCGGCGGGCACGTACGGCTTGCACGTGATTCCCAACGCCGATCACTGGACGATTATTTTTTCTAAGAATTCGACGTCGTGGGGAAGTTTCTCCTACGACGAGAAAGAAGATGCTTTGCGCGTGGAGGTGAAGCCGCAGCCGGCAGAATTTCGCGAAGCGATGACGTATACATTCGATGAGATCAAGCCGGAGTCGGCGGCAGCGACGCTGCGGTGGGAAAAGCTGGCGGTTCCGTTTCACATTTCCGTGGACGTCAAGGCGATTACCGAGCGAAGTATCCGCAACCAACTCCGAAACACGGGAGGGTTTACGTGGGCCGGTTATGACGAGGCGGCGCTGTGGTGCCTGGACGGCAATTGCAGCCTCGACCAGGCGTTGAAGTGGGAAGACACTTCCATCCAAAACGAGGAGAGATTCGAGAACCTCCTGACGAAATCGCAGATTCTTGAGGCGATGGGAAAGAAACAGGAGGCCGAGACCATCAAGGCGAAAGCATTCGATAAAGCAACGGGCGTACAGCTCCATGTGTATGGGCGCGGCCTGCAAATTCAGAAGAAGCAGGACGAAGGATTTGCCGTTTTCAAGATAAACATACAGAAGCGGCCGAACGAATGGTATACGCATGGCGAGTTGGCGCGGATGGCGGCGGCAAAAGGCGACTTTTCGACGGCGGTGAAAGAGATGAAGCTCGCGTTGGCGAGTGCGCCAGATCAAGCGAAGACGCAAATTCAGGGACTCATAGCTCGGTTGGAGAAAAACGAAGACATCAATCCGATCTAGGACCTTGGTGGGACGCGGGCTTCGCCGGGCCTATGCCCGGCCGCGCTAGGAGATGCCGCCGAAACAGAGATATTTGATTTCGACATATTCATCCATGCCGTATTTGGAGCCTTCCCGGCCGAGGCCGGATTCTTTTACGCCGCCGAAAGGCGCAACCTCCGTGGAAATGATGCCGGTGTTGATGCCGACGATGCCGTATTCGAGGGCTTCGGCGACGCGCCACACGCGGGCGACGTCGCGGCCATAGAAATAAGCGGCGAGACCAAACTCGGTATCGTTTGCCAGCGCGATGGCGTCGGCTTCCGAGTTGAAGCGGAAGAGCGGCGCGACCGGTCCAAAAGTTTCTTCTCGCGCGACGGCCATTTGCGGCGTGACCTCGGTGAGAATCGTCGGTTCGAAAAAGCGGCCGCCGAGGACGTGGCGATGTCCGCCGACGAGTATTCTTGCTCCTTTGGATTGCGCGTCGCGGATGTGGCTTTCGACTTTTTCGACGGCCGCGTCGTCAATCAGCGGGCCCTGCGTTGAGCCTGCTTCCAATCCCGGAGCGGGCTTTAGCTTTTTTACGGCGGTGACCAGCTTTTGGGCGAACACATCGTAGACAGTGTCTTGAACGAGCAGACGGTTCGTGCACACGCACGTTTGTCCCGTGTTGCGATATTTGGACGCGATTGCGCCTTCGACAGCGGCGTCCAAGTCCGCGTCCTCAAAAACGATGAGTGGCGCATTCCCCCCGAGTTCGAGCGAAAGTTTCTTGACCGTTCCCGCGCACTGAGCCATGAGGATTTTGCCGATCTCTGTAGACCCGGTGAACGAGAGTTTTCGAACGATGGGATTGGACGTGAGTTCTGCGCCGATTTCCTTGGCCGAGCCGGTGACGATATTTAACACGCCTTTTGGAACGCCCGCGCGCTCTGCAAGTTCCGCGAGAGCCAGCGCCGAGAACGGAGTCTGCGAAGCGGGTTTAAGCACCACGGTGCAGCCGGAGCCGAGCGCTGGTCCCGCTTTGCGCGTGATCATCGCCAGCGGAAAATTCCAGGGAGTTATGCAGGCGACTACGCCGATGGGCTGTTTGATCACGACGATTCTTTTGTCGGCCTGATGCTGCGGAATCGTATCGCCGTAGACGCGCTTAGCTTCTTCGCCGAACCACTCGAGAAATGCGGCGGCGTAGGCAACTTCTCCGCGCGACTCGGCGAGCGGCTTGCCTTGTTCGAGAGTCATCAGGCGTGCGAGATCTTCTTGATGGGCCATCATCAGGTCGAACCAGCGGCGAAGAACGGCGGCGCGCTCTTTCGCGGTTTTTTTGCTCCAAGCGGGGAAAGCGGCGTTCGCAGCTTCGATGGCGCAGCGTGTTTCAGCGCCGCTCAGCTTCGGCACTTTGCCGATGATTTCTCTTGTGGCGGGATTGTCCACGCTGATCATCTGGCCCGAGCTTGCTTGAATCCACTGGCCATCGACATAGCAGGCCTCTCGAAAGAGCCGAGGGTCTTTTAGTTCGGCCGCGATATTCACGGATTTTGTGATTGTCTCTTGCATCAGATACTCCTGAAGATCTCCCCGGGTTAGATGCGACTCGAAGCTGTTGGGCACTCGCGCATGATTTGTCGAGCGACTAGGCGTGAGAAAGCGCGGCCTGATTGCGCTCCGCGACGCCTGCTAGGGCGGCTTCGAGTACATCCAGTCCTTCGTTGAACTGTTCGTCAGTGACAACGAGCGGAACGAGAATGCGAATCACATTGTTGAAAGTGCCAGCGGTAATCATGATGAGACCATGTTCGTAGCAGTACCTGGCGATTTCTTTTGTTTCGGTGTCGGCAGGTTCGCGAGTCTCGGCGTTGCGCACCAATTCGATGGCGCACATGCCGCCGAGGCCACGAACGTCTCCGACCAAGGGCCATTTTTTCTGCCAGCCGCGGGCGCGCCTTTCAAAGTGTTCGCCGATAGCCGTCGAGCGCGCAAGCAGACCATCCCTTTCAATCGTTTCGATCGCCGCTAGCGCCGCTGCGCACGAGGCAGGATGACCGCAGTAGGTGCCGCCGAGAGCACCGGGACCGGGTGCGTCCATGATTTCCGCGCGGCCCGTGACTGCCGCGATGGGCATGCCGCCGCCGAGAGATTTCGCGGTGGTGATTAGATCGGGTTCGATGCTGAAGTGTTCGGAAGCGAACCATTTGCCAGTGCGCGCGAATCCAGATTGCACTTCGTCCGCGATAAAGAGAATGCCGTGCTTACGGCAGATATTTTGGAGAAGCTTGAAGTAGTCGCGAGGCGGAATGACAAAACCCCCTTCGCCGAGAACGGGTTCGACGATCAGGGCGGCAACGGATTCTGGCGCGACGGAACGCTTGAAGGCGTCTTCAAGGTGATGCGCAAAGTCGGCGGACGTAGTTCCGGATGGATTGCGATACGGATACGCGAAAGGAATGCGGTAGATGTCGCTCGCAAACGGCTGGAAACCCGCTTTGTAAGGATGCGTCTTGCTGGTGAGCGACATGGTGAGAAGCGTGCGGCCATGGAAAGCGTCCTCAAAACAGATGACGGCGGGACGTTTTGTATAGGCGCGCGCAATCTTGACGGCGTTTTCAATAGCTTCTGCACCGGAATTTAGAAGAATGGTTTTCTTCGCAAAATTGCCGGGTGCCAGCGAGTTCAGCTTTTCCGCGACGGCGACGTAACCTTCATATGGGGTAACGGCGAAGCAGAGATGCAGATGCTTTTCGAGTTGAGCTTGAATCGCGGAGATGACCCGCGGAGAGTGGTGACCGACATTTAGGCAGCCAATTCCTCCGGCAAAATCAATGTAACGGTTGCCGTCGACGTCTTCGATACTCGCGCCATCCGCGCGGGCAGCGAAAACGGGCATGGCGTTGGCAGGCCCACGCGGGATGGCTGCCTCGCGGCGCGCCATGAGCGCGCGCGAACGGGGACCTGGAATTTCTGTTCGAATCTGAATCGTAGCCATTTTCTTTTCCTTTTTCACTGGCCGCCGGCCACACGATAGCCGGCGTCCCGAATGCTAATACCAGCCGATCGGCGTCTCGTCGAGATTGACGAAAACCTGTTTTGTTTCGAGATATTCTTCGAGCCCCCACGGACCAAGCTCACGACCGAAGCCGGACTGTTTGTAGCCGCCCCAGGGCGCCTCGACATAGGTCGGCTGCATGTGATTGACCCAGACTATCCCGGCGCGGAGTGACTTCACGACACGAAACGCTTTGTAAATGTCACGCGTCCAGACCGCAGCAGCTAGACCGTAAGGCGTGTCATTGGCGATGCGAATGGCGTCCGCTTCACCGTCGAAGGGAATAACGGACGCCACCGGGCCAAAAATTTCTTCGCGGGCAATGCGCGCGGTGTTATCCACGTCGTAAAAAATGGTCGGCTCGAGGTAATAGCCTTTGCCGAACTGCTTCGGACGGCCGCCGCCGATGGCGACCTTTGCTTCTTTCTTACCGAGTTCGAGATAAGAGCTGACGCGGTCGTATTGTTCTTTGCTGACGAGCGGGCCCATTTTCGTTTCGCGTTCGCTTGGAGGGCCGAGCTTGATGCGCTTGGCTTTCTCGGTCATGGCCTCGACGAATTTTGGATAGATTTTCTTTTCGACGAGAATGCGGCTACCTGCAGAACAAACTTCGCCTTGATTGATGAACACGCCGAAGAGGGCTCCATCGACGGACGCTTCCCAATCCGCGTCGGTAAAAAAAATGTTGGGCGATTTGCCGCCGAGTTCGAGCGTGACGCGCTTGAGCGTGTCCGCGGCGCTTTTGACGATGATTTTGCCGACTGCGGCGCTGCCGGTAAAGGCAATTTTGTCGACTCCCGGATGCGCGACGAGCGCGGCACCTGCTGTTTCGCCGAAGCCGTTGATGATGTTAACGACACCCGGCGGCAATCCGACTTCGGCGAACCAGTTTGCAAATTCGAGCGCGGTCAGCGGGGTCTGCTCCGCGGGCTTGAGAATGCAAGTACAGCCCGCCGCAAGCGCCGGCGCAAGCTTCCACGCCGCCATGAGGAGCGGGTAGTTCCACGGAATGATCTGCCCGGCGACGCCGACAGGCTCGCGCAGCGTGAAGCTGAGCGCGTTGGCAGGCACAGGGTTCACGCTGCCCAGAACTTTGTTGGCAAGCCCGCCATAGTATTCGAAGCAGGTGGCGACGTCCGCGATGTCGTATTCGGCTTCCACAATGGGCTTGCCGGTATTGCGGCATTCCATTTCGGCAAGCAGACCGCTGTTCTGGCGGATTCTTTCAGCGAGTTTAAATAGCACGCGGCCGCGATCTTGTGCGGAAGTCGTGGCCCACGGCCCACCGTCGAACGCGGCGCGCGCGGCTCTTACCGCTCGATCGACATCGGCGGCTCCAGCGGCGGCGACATGGGCGATGACTTCCTCGGTCGAGGGGTCGTAAACCGGGAAAGTTTCTCCCGAGGCGCTCGCAACCCATTCGCCATTGACGTAATTCATGTACGTTCGAACTCCAGCTGTCGCACTGCTAGACATCACAGCCTCCCAAAATCGTTATCGCGGGAACGCCGTTGCGAGGAGGCGCCGCGTTCAAGCACGCGAAACGGCCCCCGCGAGTTTTCTCGCTGTCTTGCCCCGCCCGTAAACAAAAAAGAAAAATGCGGCAAGGCCGATGAAAAACAGAGTGCCCCCGAACATCCAAATCTCGTAGGAAAGTAAGGATGTGACCTGCTGGGCTGGAAAAAAGGCCAGCGCGATCCCCAGAATCGTGGTGACAAGCCCGCTGGCGCCGGAAAGAATCAACGTCGTCTTGTTATAAACACCCTTCGCAAAGGAATCGCTGAACGCGATTTTCAGCAGAGCGACAAACATATAGATAAAGGGAACCAGCTGAAGGACCACGGCAAGCGAGAGCAATTTCTGAAACGTTTCCTGCACGCCGGTTTCGCTGGCCGATAAATTTGCCACGACAAACCCGAGAGACCGCAGGATGTACGCCACAAATGGCAGGCTGATCGTTTTATTCCAGATCCACCAACCGCTAAAGTTCAGCACCACGAGGACCATGGACACTGCTGCGTGAACGATCAGGGCCGCGTACGGCGTGTGGTAGCGTGGATGGACTTTGCCCAGCCAGGACGGCATGTAGGAATCGAGTCCCGCGACAAACGGAATGCGCGCCGAGCCGCCGAGCCACGCGGACGCGATGCCGGCAATGGACAGGCTCAGCAGAAACGCAAAGGGCGCAACGATCCATATGACTCCAACGCGGCTGGCCATTTGACCGACAGCTTGCACGATGCCTTGCAGCACGTTGATATCACCTTTGTTAATCGTGATAAGCAACGTCAACGTTGCCCCGACGTAAAGTAAGCCCGACAGAACGCCGCCCCAGGCGACGGCTCCCGGCAAAGTCCTTTGCGGATTTTCGATTTCGTCACCCATGACCGAAGCAAGCTCGAGGCCTACCAATCCGAAGCAAATCACCCCGAAGGAATTCAGGACGAATCTTGGGTTGGGCGGAATTCGGAAGTCAGCCCATGTAAAGCTCGTCCCGAACCGCAGCCACACAACGATGCCGAGCCCGATGAGGACTGCGGCGGCAATTCCGGTGCCAATCGCGCCGAGGTTGTTGATCCACTTCCCGACGCCGAGTCCGACGATATTCATCACGACGAGCACGATGAGCAGCAGGAGCGAAGCCGTCAGTGCAAATTTTTTGTTATCCGCCAGACCCTCATGACCGGAACCAAGTGCAAAAACGGAAACACCGACAAAGTAGAGCATGACGGTGGGCACATACATCATATTGTTGGTCCAGTAGCACCAGCCGGAAAGAAATCCGTGGAAGTCCCCGAAGATTTCCTTCGCCCAGAGGTAAACGCCGCCTTCGCCGGGATATCGATGTGCAAGCTCGATCACTGCGATGCCTTGCGGCCAAAAGAAAAGCAAAAGAGAGATGACCCAGAGCCAGACCGTGACGCCACCGTTAGCGGCGATGGAGGGGACGACATTCAGATTAAAAACGGCGACGACAAAAAGCAGAACGAGGTCCATGCGTCCCAGCACGCGGCGGAGACCAGGCGCTTCTTGAACTACAGGCGCGATGGGCGCGACGGCTGCAATGGTGACCTCGTTCTGCAATGGAACAATCTCCTGGGGTTAATGCCCTGCGGCGCCTACAAAGTGTGCGCCACGCTCGAGTTGTGCCTTCGCGAGCCCGGGCGCGACTTCCTCAAACACAGCCAGATGCTGGTCGATGTCCGCTTCGGTGTGCTGGACGGAGATAGTCCATTGCTCGTCCCACCAATAAGGCTGCGGCAGGACGCCGCGATTGACCATCGCAAACCAGTAATGGCGCCAGAGGTCGACGTCGATTTTCGTCCAGTCCCGGTAGTTGCGAATTTCTTGGGGGTAAAGCATCAGCGCACCGTTGACGCCAGCGCTGACGACGTAGGCTTGCAGGCCGGTTTTCTTGACGATGGCGCGATAGCCTTCGGTCAGCTTTTTGCTGAGTTTATCGACGTGCGCGTAGTTTTCGCGAGAGAGGACGTCGCGGAATGTCGCGAGGCCCGCAGCCATCGCTGCTCGGTTGGTGTTGTACGTGCCCCCGTGAAAGACTTTGTGCTGCGCGATCAACTCCATCACGGGGCGGCTCGCTCCAAACGCGGCCAGCGGCAGACCTCCGCCGATGGATTTCGCAAGGCAAATAATGTCCGGCTTCACGCCGAAGTATTCGCTCGCGCCGCCCCAGGCAAGTTTCGCGCCGGTTTTCACTTCATCGAAGATAAGCAGCGCGCCGTTTTTTGTGGCGATTTCGCGCAAGCCCTGGAGAAAGCCCGGCTGCGGCATGCATAGCCCGACGTTCATCAAGATGGGCTCGAGAATAATCGCGGCAATCTGGCCGGGGTTTTCGCGGAAGCGGCGATCGACGCTTGGGAGATTGTTGAAAGCGGCGACGACGACGTTCGCGAGAGAATCTTTGGGAATGCCGCCTCCGCCGGGAACGGACGTGGGAGCGTCGGGATCGCCGTAATCTTCGGCCTTGGGCTTGACGCTGACGAGCGCGGTGTCATGCAAGCCGTGGTAAGCGCCTTCGAACTTCAGAATTTTGTCGCGGCCCGTGGCGGCGCGTGCGATGCGGCAAGCGTGCATCGTGACTTCCGTGCCGCTCGAGCCGAATCGCACCATCTCGACCGGATAGCGCTTGCAAATCTCTTCGGCAAGCTCCCATTCCATGTCGTGCGGCATGCCGAACGTCGTTCCTTCGTGCAACTTTTGCTCGACGGCCTTCACCACCGCGGGATGACAGTGTCCGGCCATCAGCGCGCCAAAGCACAAATTGTGGTCGATGTATTCATTCCCATCGATGTCGTGAATCCTGCTTCCCTTTCCGTCTCTCACAAACAGCGGATAGGGCTCATAGTGGCGGTAATTGCTGGCAACGCCGAGCGGGATGCGTTGCAAAGCGCGCTTGTGAGCGTCCGCCGATTTCGGCGTGCGCTTTTCGTAGGTGGCGATTTCCTTCTGTAGTGCGTCGTGCATTTCCTTGTTCCATATCCGTGCGGCCACAAAGTGGCCAACGCTGGCAGGTCTGTTCCCTGCAGTCAGTTTGTGCTACCAGAACCCTCGATATCGTGCTGCTGCTCTTTCGTCTTTCGAACGGACGAAAGCGCGGCCCTTGCAAGCCGCGCCTCTATGTTACTTTGAAGTTCCTTGGATCGCTAAAACAGAAGTTTCAGCGCAAACTGCAGCAGCCGCGGGTCGCGCACCTTTTGCGGCTGGCCGAAAGTCGTGCCGGCGTTTCCGGAATTGCCATCGATGCTGTAGAACTGCGCGTGGTTGAACACGTTATAAAATTCCGTCCGGAATTCCAAACGCAACTTTTCGCCAATCGGGGTGTCTTTGAAGACGCCCAGATCCCAATTGTTGATGGGAGAATTGCAGCAGACGGTGCGCGGCGCATTCCCAAATTGGCCGAGCGTTATCGCCGTGGGATCCGTTGAAGGTCCGGTACTCGGGTCGTTGATAGTGTTGTCGAATTGATTGGGATCGAACCCAAAACCGGAAACCGGCTGACAAGGCGTACCTGTTCCGGAAAGCGTCCCGGTCCCAAAAGCGCAGACAGTGCCGCGCGGATTTGATGCCTTGAAGGCAGTAACGAGATTCGGCTTCCCAGGGCATTCAAATCCCTGAATGCTGCCTTCCAACTCGCTGTCATTGCAATTGTTGATCAAGATCGGGAAGCCGCTCTGATACGTATAGATCCCGGAAACCTGCCAGCCGTTTAGAGCCTTGCCGGCAAATCCTTGCATCTTCGGCACTGGCAAATCCCAGACGTAGTTGAAAACGAAGCGATGGCGCGCGTCGTAGAGCGATGGCCCATAAGTGGCATTGAAGTTGGTCGGGTTTAGAATTTCCTCGAAGCTCGAGGCGTTGTCGAGCGACTTGCTGTACGTGTAGGACGCCTGAAATTGTATTCCGTGGGAGAACTGCTTCTGAAAAAGGGTTTGCAGCGAATTGTAGTTGGAATGTGCCGCAGTATCTTCATTAAAGATGCTTCCAAAGGTAGGTGTCCCATCAGCGGGGCAGCCGTTCGTCAAAGGATTCGGATTCAGAGGCTGGCAATTGGGAGAAGAAAACGGGCGCAACCCGACGAGTGTCACAGGATTAGCCAGTGTTGTTCCAGCGGGTATGACCAAGCCCCCCGAACCGGCGTTGTAAGGTAGATGGAACCCGCCGGCAGGAATAACTGTTCCAGCAGGAATGGTGTAAGAGCTGTCCTCACCGAACGTGCTGCAGGTGCCCGTGCCCAGCGTCGAATTCAGATCAAGGCAAGTTTGGCCATTGCCGGCATTCTGATCGAAAATCGCAAGAAGCCGGTGGCCCTGGGAACCAACGTAACCGATTTGGAAGAGAATATCGCCCGGCAGTTCGCGCTTGATCGTTAAGTTGTATTGTGCCGAGTACTGCGTCCGCAGAGTCGTCGGAAATTGTCCGAAGAGCAAGATCGAACGATAGAGCGACCAGTCTACCGGCTGGCCACGCGGAGGCGTGAGGAAGCCGTTCGACACGTTTGGCTTGGTCGTCCCATCTTGTCCCACGAAGGGAGTGCTGAAGAGCGGGTTCGAAACCGAGTTGCTGATGCCGAAGGGCGGTTCGGCGACGAACTGCTCGAGAACCAGTTGTTCAATCGGGTTGTAGAAGAGCCCCCATCCCATGCTGATGGTAGTTTTATTCGGGCCGCCGGTGAGCTTGGAGAGCGCGTTGCCTTTCCAGCCAGGACTCCAATTCAATCCGAGCCGCGGCGCAAATGCCTTCGTGTAGGTGTTGATCAAACCGCCTGGGACGCCCTTGTCACCGGGGACCACTAGTCCAGTGGGCAGAGTACCGGTATTGGCGCAGGTTGGTGTAGGCGGGTTGGGCCCTTGAAACTGGGAAAACTGCTGCTGAAAAGTCGCAATGCTTACCGCGGAGAGCTGGCAGGGATAAATCGTCGAGTTCTGCCCGGGATTAAACCGTTGCACTTTCTGGCCAATGTCGGTCAGCGGCGTATTCATTTCCCAGCGCAGACCATAGTTCAGCGTGACGTTGGACTTAATCTTCCAGCTGTCTTGTGCGAAAAGATAGAGCGAAGTGCTGCGCACCAGTTCCTTGTTGCCGGAACCCTGGGAGTAAGAGGTCGGCAAGCCCAAAAGAAAGTTCGCATAGGGGTCGGCAGAACCCGTATCATTCGTACCGCCTGTCCCCAGAATGTACTCGCCGTTTACATTGAAGTAGACCGTCTGATCGAACTTCTGATAGCGGGTGTCTGCGCCAAACTTGAGGCTGTGATTGCCGATGATCTTGCTGTAGTTGTCGCTGAACTGAAACGTGTTGCCCGTCTGCGGCAACTGTCCTTCAAAGTTGTTTCCAAAGAGTCCGGTGGTGCCATTCAAAGTGACAAAAGGCACGCCTTCAAATTTTGCGCCCAGCCCCGGGTGAATTCCGCAGCCAAATTGGCCGGGGCACTGTGGCGTATTAGGGTCCGCGGCGGTACCCAGAGGGACGCCATTGGCGTCGACGAGTGCCGTATCGGACGTTCCGCCGAAGCACTGTGCGGCGGGAATGGCGCTGCCACAGGAGGCTGTCACGAGATTCGTCGTCGTAGGCGTGTAAAACTGTGGTTCGGCTTCCCGGAACAATGTGAAACGGAATTCGTTCACCGCCGTTGAACCGATCGTCCACGTATGGCTCGCATTGATTTGCTGGACGTGCGAAATGATCCGGCCTCCGAAATTGCCCAGCGAAGCACCCGCCAACTGGAAGATTGCAAAGGGATCCAGCGTGTTGTCGTTGTTGTAGTAATAATAGACCGAAAGTTTCTGGGCCTTGTTCAGGATTTGGTCGTAGTGAACCGAAAACTGATCGCCACGGTCCGTGGACTTGGAGACGTCTTGGGCGAGCGAGCTGCTGCCTCCGGAGCCCGGCAAGTACTGCAACATACTTTTCGCGACTGGATCAAAACATGCCGTGGGTATTTTGTTGCCGGCGAAAATAGAGCTATACAGCGTCCCCGCCACGGGAGCTGCTCCTCCCTCCGTAGAAATTCCGGCAGCGCAACCCGGCCGATTTTGCAAAATATTAGCGACAGTATTGTCGGTCAAAGTCGCGTTCACACCGAATGGCGATGCGGAAAAGTCTCCTGCCTCGTCCGCAGCCGTGGGGACGGGCACTTGCTGCGAAACGATGCCACGTACGATGCGCCGCCCTTCATACGACCCGAAAAAGAAGACCTTGTCTTTTATGATTGGGCCGCCGAGAGTTCCACCGAACTGGTTTTGCTTGAAGGGAGGCTTTGGAGTCGGTTGAAATGAGAATCCATGCGCGTTGAGAACATCATTGCGGAAAAATTCGTAGACGCTTCCGTGATAGTCGTTCGTGCCCGACTTGGTCACCACGTTGACGACCGCACCGGAATTTCGGCCATACTCGGCGTCAAACGAATTGCTGATCACGCGGAACTCTTCAATGCTGTCCGGCGATGGCTGCACGGCGGGCAGGTTGGCAAACAGGTCGTTTCCATCGCCGCCATTCACGGAGTAATTGTTCGAGCGGCCGCGTCCGCCATTCACGGTCACAACTCCAGGCTTGTCTGATCCATAAAACAAATTGTTTCCAATCTGTGACTGGACTCCCGGCTGCAATTGCAGCAACTGATACACGTCGCGCTCGTTCAGCGGCAACTGCGTCGAGGAACGCTCGTTGACGACCGCGCCGAGCTGCGTCGAGGTGGTGTCGATGACCGGCGGCGCGCCCGTGACCTCTACTCTTTCCGCCGAGGAGCCAAGTTGCAGCGTGATATCGACGCTGATAACTTCGTTCAAGTCCAGCGCCACAGCTTTGTGCACATACTTCTTGAATCCTGCTTGAGTGACGTCAATTTCATAGCTGCCGACGGGCACTTCGATGAAAATGTATTCTCCGGTCGCTCCGCTTTGCACGTCGCGGGAGGCGTGTGTCGCCTCATTGATAAGCGTAACCGTGGCGGCTGTCACGGAGGCGCCACTGGGATCGCTGACCGTTCCGCGTATCCGCCCGCCGGTACTCTGCGCCCCGGCGAACGGCGCTGCACCCAACGTAACCCACGCAAGAAAGAGCAGGGAAAGAAATGCGAAGTGGCCGCGCGTATAGCGATGCCACAGTCCTGCACCCGTTTTCATGAACTCACCCCTTGTCTCGAAGAATTCTCTTGGCAGCGAATTCTTCGAGGTTGCTGTGCCCCCGAAACCTTACTATAATCCAGCAAACTTAGAGAAAGCCGGGAGCCGTGTCAAGCAGAAAGAATTTCTCGAAGCCATCAGCAAATCGAGCGAGCTTTCGCCCGCTGCGCATCAGCGAAGTGGCGCGCCGTGTCGGCATTTCCTCTTCGGCCTTACGCGCCTGGGAAGCGCTCGGTCTCCTTTCTCCGCAGCGCACGGAGAGCCGCTACCGTTTGTACGCGGAGGCCGATGTGCGGCTGCTGCAGCGCGCCATTTTTCTGCGCCGCGCGCGCGGACTGAATCCCGCGGCTATCGTCCATGTGTTGAAGCGCCAGGGGGTTGTCAGGACGCCAGCGGACAGCGCTCCGCTTCCCGGCCAGCGATTTCGCAGACTGCGCACACGCCGAGGCCTCTCCCTCGCGCAAGTGGCGCGCGCCACAAAAGTGTCCGTCGGTTTTCTCAGCGCGCTAGAACGCGGCCAGATGCGCTCTTCCATCTCCACGCTGCGCCGCATCGCGCGCTTCTATGGCACGAATATCCTCTCGCTCTTTGAAACCGCCGCTGAAAATCCCCGGCTCGTGCGGCCAAGCCAGCGAAAAGTTCTCGAGACCACTCCCGGCGTGCGCATGGAGCTTCTCGCCTGGGGCCAGACGGCGATGGAGCCGCATCTTTTTCGCATCAAACCTGGTGGTGGCAGCGGTGAGTCTTATTCGCATGAAGGCGAAGAGTTCCTGCATATTCTTCGAGGTGACTTTGAAATTTGGCTGAACAGCAAGGAGCATTACCGGCTCAAGCCCGGTGACAGCCTCTATTTCGAAAGTTCGACGCCACATAAATGGAAGAATCCCGGTCGTTCCGAAACCTGGCTGCTGTGGGTGAATACGCCGCCGACATTTTAGGAGAAGTGGCCCGTGATCGGTAATTCGAGGCGCAGGAGGATGTAGATGTTGTCGAAGTCGGAGACGAAATGAGACGGCGCGCAATCGTCCTGGGAATTCTCGCGCTAGCGATACTCTGCGGCGCCTGTCAGAAAAAAGAAACAACACTTAGCTTACTCGTCTGGGAAGGCTACGCGGATCCCTCCTTTGTGCGTCCTTTCGAGGAAGCCCACCAATGCAAGATCGTCGCGTCGTACATGGGTCAGAGCGACGAGCTGGTAGCCAAGCTTCGCGGCGGCAGCGCTTCCAACTATGACGTCATCTCGCCCTCCAGCGACGTCGCCACATCGATCGTGCGCGCCGGTCTCGCCGCGCCGTTAGACCTTTCCAAATTTCCTTCTTACAACCAGCTCTCCCCCAAGCTCCGCAATTCCCCGCTCGTCAAAGCGAACGGCCAAACCTACGGCGTACCCTTTGTCTGGGGACCAAATCCTCTGCTCTACGACACGACGGTCTTCACGCAACCGCCCAATTCTTGGAGCATCCTCTGGGATCCAAAGTACAAAGGAAAAATCTCGCTCTGGGATGAGCTTTCCAGCGTCTATATGGCCGCGCAAGTTCTGGGCTACGACAAACCCGATCCCTACCAAATCTATAATTTGACTGACGACCAGCTCGAAGCCGCAAAGAAAAAGCTTATCGAACTCAAGCCCAATATTCGTAAGTATTGGACCACCGGTGGCGAGCTAACGAATCTCTTCCAAAACCACGAAATCATCGCTGCCATGGGTTGGCCTCTGATGACCAACCAGCTCCGCAAGCTCGGCCTCCCTATCGGCGAAACCATCCCGAAAGAAAATACCACCGGGTGGATCGATCACTTAATGATTACCGCAGCCAGCCAGCAAAAAGAACTGGCCGCGCAGTTTGTGGAATACATGATCAAAGCGCAAACCCAGAAAAAAGTGACCGACGTTACGGGGTATTCTCCTGCCAATCCCGCTTCGACCGCCCTTATGACCGAGGCGGAAAAGAAAAACCTCCACATGGACGATCCTGACGCCTACATGCAACGGATTTATTTCTGGCAAGATGTGCCGCGCCGCCCCAAGTACAACGAAATCTGGAATGAGGTGAAAGCCGCGCAGTGAGCTCCGCCGCCATCCCGCAGCCTGCTTCCGTGGACACCAATGCTCCGCTGCTCGAAGTGCGCGCGGTGGCCAAACGCTTCGGCCCGCGCGAAGTTCTAAAGAACATTTCGCTTAATATCGCCGCTGGCGAATTTCTCACGCTGCTCGGTGAAAGCGGCTCCGGAAAAACAACGCTTTTGCGCCTCATCGCCGGTTTCGAACAGCCCACAGCCGGCGAAGTCTGGATGTCCGGCGAGCGTCTGGACACGCTGCCTCCCCACAAACGTCGCGTCAACACGGTATTTCAGAACTACGCCCTGTTCCCGCACCTGGACGTACGGGATAACGTCGCGTATGGCCTGCGTGTGCAAGGCGCTCCAAAAAAAGAAATTCCCGCTCGCGTCAATCAGGCTTTGAACATGGTCAAAATGTTGGAATTCGCCGATACACGCCCCTCCCGCCTCAGCGGTGGGCAGCAGCAGCGCGCGGCTCTGGCCCGCGCCTTGGTGAATCGGCCGCAACTCCTCCTGCTTGACGAACCGCTCTCTGCGCTCGATGCCAATCTGCGCAAGGAAATGCAAGGTGAATTGAAAGCGTTGCAGCGCGAAATCGGGATCACCTTCCTGTTCGTCACTCACGACCAGGAAGAGGCCATGGCCCTCTCCGACCGTATCGCGCTGCTCCGCGACGGCGGCCTCGAGCAAGTCGCTTCGCCGCGAGAAATTTATGCGCACCCCGCCACGGCCTATACTGCTCAGTTCATCGGGCAAACCAATTTGCTGAGTGGCGAGATTCGCCGCGGTATCGCAACCTGCGGCGTACTGCGCTGGCCTCTCGATGGCACGGACGGCTCCGCTCTTTTCTCGCTTCGTCCGGAAACGATCCGTCTTTCTCCAGACGGTAAACGCCAGCTCAACGAAGTGAAATTCCGCGCCTCCGTCCGCCAGCAAATCTACGGCGGCGCCAGCGAATTGCTCGAAGTGGATTGCGGCGGGGGCCAGCTCCTGCGCGTACGTTTGCCCGCTTGCGGTCCACTCACCGGCGAGCACGATTTTGTTTTTACAATCGCAGACGCAGTCCGAGTCCAGGAGCAGCGTCAAAGAGAGAAGGCAAGTCACTAGTCACCTCTTCTCATGTACTCACGCGCTTACAAAACGGTCGTCTCCATCCCGCCGCTTCTCTGGGTCGCGCTCTTCCTTCTTCTGCCCTACGCGCTGATGTTTGCGCACAGCTTCTGGGCCGTTCAAGACGGCGCCCTGGTCCATCACTGGAATCTCGACAACTATAGAAAATTACTCGCCAATCCCCTCTATGCTCAAGTGCTCCTCCGCACCATGCGCATCGCCGCCGCCGTGATGCTCTGTTCTCTAGTCCTCGGCTACCCGCTCGCCTACTACCTCTCGTTTCATTCCGGCCCACGCAAAGAATTGCTCTACCAGCTCGTCATCGTCCCTCTCTGGGTCAGCTATCTCGTGCGCGGCTACGCCTGGAAAACAATTCTAGGCAGCGATGGCGTCCTCAACAGTTTCCTCCAATATGCGCATATCATCCGCGAGCCCGTCGGCTTTCTGCTCTACAGTCCCTTTGCCGTCGTGCTCCTGCTCACTCACATCTACACTCCGTTCGTCTTCCTTCCCATTTACGCCTCGCTCGAGCACATCCCGCGCCCGCTCGTCGAGGCCTCGCAAGACCTCGGCGCCACTCCCTTCTCCACTTTCTTTCGCGTGATTCTTCCGCTCTCAATGCCGGGCCTTCTCGCCGGCGCCACGTTCGCTTTCGTTCTCTCTCTCGGCGATTTTCTGGCTCCTCTCCTCGTCGGCGGCTCTTCAGGCACCATGATTGCCAACATCGTCCAAACTCTTTTCGGCGCGACCTACGACTGGCCGCTCGGCGCTGCGATTTCCGTCTGCATTTTGCTCATCACTCTTTCGCTTCTCTTCTTGGCGCAACAACTGGAAAAACGCTGGTCCTTCAGATGAGCCAGGAATCTCCAATGCGCCGCTCCCCTCTGCTCGCCATTTACGCCGTGCTCGTCTTCGCCTTTATCTATTTGCCTCTCGTCGTGCTCATCCTATATTCCTTCAATCGCGACAGCATCGGCGGATTTCCACCTCGGCAATTCACGTTCGATTGGTATCGCCAGCTCTTCGCCGACGGTCCCATTTGGGATTCCGTGCTCAACAGTCTCCTCGTCGCATCTGGCGCCGTCGCTCTTTCGCTCGCGCTGGGTCTTCTCGCTGCGCTTGCTCTCGACCGCGCAAGCTTCCCAGGCAAATCTCTCTTCCGCCGGCTCGTTCTTCTTCCGCTCATTCTCCCCGGTATCATCACCGGACTCTCTCTGCTTATGTTTGCCGTTCTCGCAGGCTTTCAGCGCAGCCTCACGTTGGTGTTTTTTGGCCATGCCACAGCTCTGATCTCCGTAGCTACGACCGAAATATTCGCCGGCCTTCAAAAACTGGATCGCGCTCAAGAAGAAGCTTCGCTCGATCTCGGCGCGACGCCTTGGCAAACCTTCTGGCGCATCACGCTGCCGAATCTCAGGCTCTCCTTGATCGCAGCGGGGCTTCTCATTTTCACGCTCTCCATGGACGAAATTGCTGTCAGCTTCTTTTTGATCGGCAGCGAAAATACTCTCCCGCTCGAAATCTGGGGCCGCCTGCGCCGCGGCATCACGCCGGAGATCAACGCCGTCTCCACACTGATTTTTGCCGTTTCCGTTGCGCTCATCATCATTTGGTATCGCATTCGCATGCGCAGCGTCGGAACGGAAGCACAGCAGCTGCACGAAAGGCCTTAGCAATCATGGGAGGACGAATGTCGCACTCGCGCCGTGAATTCATCAGATACGTCGTTGCAGGTTCGGTCGCATCGGGCTGTCCGGTGGATACGGCTCTTCTTCCCGCGCCCGATTCCACTCCGTCGGACTCCAAACCGAGCGGAGCGCCGCGCGTCGAAGGCGAACATTTCGAAATCTGCCATCAAGTCCGCGATGGCCATCACTTCGATCTCCCCGCCGCTACCTCAAAATCCGAAATCCTCATCGTTGGCGGCGGCGTCGCAGGCCTCTCCGCCGCTTATTTCCTTCGCGGCAAGGATTGGCTCCTGCTCGAAAAAGAAGACCACTTCGGCGGCAACGCTTATCTGGAAGAATTCGACGGCCAGCCCTTCGCGACGGGCTCCGCCTATGCCTATCACGGCGATGAAGGCGATCAACTTGCCTCAGAGCTCGGCTTGAAACTCCCGATGGTTAACATGCCCGATCCCACGCTCGTCAACAAAACGTATGTCCCCGACACCTGGAAAACCGGCATCACCCAGCTTCCCTACCCAAAGGAAATCGTCGCCAGCTTCCTGAAATTCCGCGAAGACGTCATGAAAATGAAAATCAAAGAGCGCATGGCCGAACTCGACGTGCTTCCCTTCTCGCAATTCACCAAGGGCTATGCCCCGGAAGTCCAGCAGTGGTGGGACATTTACGGCCCTTCCAACTGGGGCGCCACCACGCCGGACACTTCGGCCTACGTCGGCCTCTACAACGCGAACGATCTTTTCATCGGCGGTGATGGCAAGCGCGCCATCTTGCCGGGCGGCCTCGGCTGCATCACGCATAGGCTCGTCGAAATCCTTCAGCCAAAATCCAAAGAACGCATGCTCGGCGAAGCAACGGTCGTCGCGGCGGTCCAGGAGAAAGACTCGGTAAACGTTACGTATCTTCGCGAAGGAATGCTCGCAACCGTTTCTGCCAAAGTGGTTCTCATGTGCACGCCCAAGCACATCACCTCGCGCATTGTCCAAGGTTTGCCCGCTGAGCAGCGCACCGCCATGCGCCGCACGCGCTTCGCTCCCTATCCCGTCGTCAACCTCATCTTCGACAAACCCGTCTACAATCGCGGCTACGACAATTGGTGCCCTGGCAATTCCTTCACCGACTTTATCGTCGCCGATTGGACCGTCCGCAACGATCCCGGCTACAAACAGAAAAACAATATCCTCTCTTTCTACACTCCGCTGCGCGAAGAATTCCGTTCCACTCTGCTCGATGAAGCGGCCTGTAAGACGCTCGCCGCCCGCGTCCTCACCGATTTCCAGAAAGTTCTTCCCGATTTCAACGTCGATCCCGTCGAAGTCCGCATCTATCGCCGGGGCCATCCCATGTTCATAGCCGCCCCCGGACAATACACAAAAAACCGAATTGCCGCCGCGCAACCCATGGACCGCATCTATTTTGGAGGCAATGATTCCGGCGGTCCGGAATCACTAACCAGCGAATCTGTTCGTCTGTCACAGGTCGGCATGGAATGGGCAAATCTGGTTTTGGCGGGTAAGCCCGGCGCAAAGGAGCTAGCGCAGAAAGCGCTGGCGGCTGTCGCCGAGTAACTCCCCTAAGAGCCTGAATCCTTCCCTCTTCGCGCGCTCCCAGCCCGCATCCTGCCGAACGAACAGGATTTGGTCCATAATACCCGCTTCACTCCCGGAGGAAACATGGCGGACCGCCTCGAAGATTTTCAAAAGTTTCGCGCCGACTTGAACGAAGAAATTCTCAATTGCGGCCACCTCGGCATGAAGCGCTTCTTCGCTCTCGATCATCAAGCCTACGAACCCGGAGCTCTCGGCACGAAAACGAAAGAGCTTCTTGGCCTGGTCGCCTCCGCGGTTCTCCGGTGCGACGACTGCATCACTTATCATCTCGCTCGCTGCGGTGAAGAGGGCTGGAACCGCGAGGAAGTCATCGACGCTCTGAACGTTGCCTTGATCGTCGGCGGCTCGATCACCATTCCCCACCTCCGCCGCGCCTTTGCTCGCATGCGTGAGATAGATTCTTTGAAACCATAGAGCCCGCCGCGTACTCTAAGTGGGTGGACAAGATAAGGAAGTCAGATGAGCACGGCCCCAGTCACTGCGGCATCTCAACACGAAAGAACCGGTGCGCGTTTACGCAACCTGCTGATCGGGGCCCTCTTTGCGGCCGTTCTTCTCATTCCCAAGCTTCTCCGCATCCGCCACAACGCCCAATCTTGGATGGCCTTCCGCATTTTTCTAGGTTTCGCTGGTGCTGCACTTGTCATCCTGCCGCTCAGTCTTTGGAATAGCTGGCTTGCCGGCATCGTCGGTCTTGGAATGTTCCTCGCGGCAATCCTTTTGCCCCCCGTCCAGCCGCATAACGCTTCTGACGACAAAGCCCGCGAACTGGGCGCTCTGGTCATCGTAAATGGAGGAAGCTACCAGCCGAGCGATGCCGCGCCTGTACGCGTCCAGCTGTTTGTTGGCGCGGAACGCGTCTGGGCGCTCGATTCGCATTTTCAGCCGCTCCTCGTGATTCCCGCCGCCGAAATCACTTCCGCGAACGCAATCCAAGCGCAAGCAAAGAACCGCTGGCTCCTGCAAGTTCGCTGGTCCGATAACGCCGCCGAATTCTCGTATCAAGGCATCTTCGCCGAGCACTTGGCTCGCGTCCCCCCAGAGCACGCTCGGCAGCGTGATGCCCGCCCCGCTCCCCATTTTGCCGCGCCGCCGCGCCGCCAGCGCTTAACGTTCAGCTAAGCTAAAATGTCCCCGCCCGTCGTCCGCCAGGAGACGATAACTCGTGAACGAATCATCAAGCTCTCCAGGCAATTATTCCGCACTCGTGGGCGCCACGATCTACGTCAGCCCAACGGAAGCCCCCATCCGCGACGGTGTCGTCCTGGTCCAAGGCGAAAAGATCGTCGCCGTGGGCGCCAGAGCGCAAATGCAATTTCCCGAAACCGCCCACATCCTCGATTGCTTCGGTCTCACCATCACTGCCGGCCTCTGGAATAGCCACGTTCATTTCTTCGAAAGAAAATGGGCGGATGCAGCCGCAATGCCCGCCCCCGAACTCACTCGCCAGCTCGAGGACATGCTCACTCGCTACGGCTTCACCACCGTGTTCGACATCGGCTCCTCGTGGGAAAACACGCGCCGCCTTCGCGACCGCATCGACTCCGGCGAAATCCCCGGCCCGAGAATTCGCTCGACAGGCCCGGGCCTCGTTCCCCCCGGCGCATTTCCTTCCGACCAGGTTCTCAACCTCATGGGTCTCATGAAATTTCCAGCTCCAGAGATCGCCGACCCGGCGCAAGCGGCCGCCGCCGCCAAAAAGCTCCTCGACGAAGGCGTCGACGGCATAAAACTTTTCGCATCCTCGCCGCGCAGTCCCTCGCTCTCAATAGACACATTTCAAGCCGCCGTTAAAGAAGCCCACCGCGCAGGTAAGCCCGTCTTCGTTCACCCAAATTCTGGCGCCGACGTCCTCACCGCGGTTCGGGGCGGCGGCGACATCATCGCTCACACCACTCCCCACTCCGGCCCGTGGGACGAAGCTTTGCTCACCGCGATGAAAGACGGTCACGTAGCCCTCACACCTACCCTCACTCTTTGGAAATACTACGCGCGCCACGACCGTCTCTCCGACCAAGAAAAAGTCGCCAACACCGAAATCAGTCAACTCCGCGCCTGGGTCGCGGCAGGCGGCGAAGTCCTCTTCGGCACCGACCTGGGCGCCGTCGAATATGACCCCACCGAGGAGTTCCTTCTAATGTCCGAAGCAAGCATGACCTTTCCCCAGATTCTCGCCTCCCTTACGACTTCTCCCGCCGAGCGGTTTGGCGATACCAGCAAACTGGGACGAGTAGCCGCAGGCCTTCAGGCCGACTTAGCCGTCTTCCAGAAAAACCCCGGCACGAACATTCGAGCCTTGGCCCAGGTAAAATACACACTCCGCGCTGGCAAGATCATCTATCGCGCAATCGGCTAAACTCAGCCCGCCCTTGCTGACGCATCCTGCATGCGCGCCCTGCGTCCCCGAACTTTCTTCTCATAAACACCCGCGCCTGCTGCAAAATGTGTCAAACTATACCTATGGCGCGAGGATGGGAAAGCAAAGACGTAGAATCGCAGGTCGAATCCGGCCAAGCGCCCAAGGGGCACTACGGCAACAACAGTAAAACCGCGGATGAGCTCCGCCGCGAACAGGAACGCAAAGATCTGCAGCTATCCCGGATCAGGATTGCCCACGACCTGGAATCCGCCACGAATCCCAACCACCGAAAGTCTCTAGAAGCCGCTCTAGCCCATCTAGACAAAAAAATCTCTGACCTGAACTAGAATTATTTCTCACTTGCGATAAGGTAAACCTCGGAGAATCTTCCCTCCGCGATCTCTGTGCCCTCCGCGTTAAAATCTCTTTCTAGCGCAGGCAGCACTCACGTTTTCGTCACCGCACGAAATCCCCCGCCAATCCCCAAAAATCATTCACGTAGTAGTGCGATAGCACATTCCCAAACAAATAACAGATCCCCTGGCAAGGCGGAATATCCCCATATTTCTTCTTCCCGCGCGCGAAAATCTTTCTCAGTGATCCATCCTTCAACAAATTCCCAGCCACTTTCCGCAACGGCTCACACGGATAAAACACATCCCCATTCGGATACACGCGCGGAAACATCGTCGGATAACACTGAAACTCCCGAAACCGCAGCAGAGTTTCAATCGTCCGCGGTGTCCCGTTGATCGGCTGCACCCCAGACCGCCGCCGCTCGATGATTTTGTCCACCAGGGCCTGATACTTCGGATTCTGCACCAGCTTCAGATTCGGCATCTTCTCCATCTGCGCCGATTGCGCCGCGAACACAAACCCTTCCGCCCCGCACCAATCCAGCAATTTCTCTACTTCCCCGATGTTCCATTCCTCAATCACTGTGCTGATCGTGATCCGCTGTGGACTTCCCAAAACTTCTTTAGCCATCGCAAGATTCTGCAAAACCTTGGGCAGCGCCGCTGGTTTCGAAAGTGCATTGGACGGATCGGCCGCCAAAGCGTCCAGACTCACGACTAACCCCGTCACCGCGCCCAATATCCCCGGCTTGCGATCCAGCAGGGTTCCATTCGTGATCAGCAGCACTGACCGAAACTTGCAATAAAACCGTGCCGCGTCCACCAACTCTTCGATGTCCGCCCGCAAAGTCGGCTCGCCGCCCGTAATCACGATCGAATCCGTCTCTTTGCGGATTCGCCGCATGATCCGAATCGTCTCACCCGTCGACAATTCGTCGCTGAAAACGTCCGGCTCCTTCTGCGTGCAATACGAGCAAGCCAAATTGCATTTGTGCGTCACATAAAACGTCACCGCATGCGGCGCCACCACATTCGTCCGCATAATCTGCCGCCGCCACCCATTCCGAAAATAAAGCCCAAAATTCTTCGCCACAAACGGTGCCTGCCGCACCAACCCGCGGATCAGCGCCACCTTCGATGGCCGCTTCTTATCCAAAACACTCGCAGGGACAAAGTTTGCTGTACGCGAACCAGCCGTGGTCATAAGGCCAAGATTGTAACGCAGCGCGCCGCTTCCGGCCTCTTTTCGAAGGAGCCACCGTTCCAACATTAACGCCGCGATTCCGGCGGTACCAAGTTGTTCGCGCGGTAGTAGACGACGAGCTGGCCGAAGTGTTCGGCGCTGTGCTCGATGGCCGCGGTCCAGATGTAGGAATTGTGAACTACGTGCCTCCCAGTTTCCCACGCAAATGCGGTCGTTTTGTCCAGCCCGGCATCGCCCTGCTGTTTGATCACGGCCGCCCCGTCGGCGACGGCCTGCTCGACAAGCTTCACCACGTCGGCTTTGGTTTTGTAAGCGTCTCGTGAAGGGTTGTGCTTGTCCTTGCCAAAATCGGGGCCCATGCTCGATTCGGAGACCTTGCTGATCACATCGTAATCGACAGCAGCGACGTGCAGAAGGTTTTCGGCAAAGGTGCGCTCGTCTTTCTGTACTTTGAAATCGTACTTGTCTTCGGGAAAATCCTTGGCCATCGCGATCAGCTTGTTGCCGATATGGTTCCAGCTCTCCAGCGTCTCGTCAGCCCGGGAACGCGCGGGACCAGTGGGTTGATTCCGTGGCTGGCTCTGCGGGCAAAGAGTTGTTGCGGCGGGAGCAAGAAGACTGAGTGCAAGTAGTGGGACCACAAACCGCGTCGAGCATCGTTTCGTCATGACTCTCTCCTTTGAATGGACCTGCTGTCTGAAACTCACCGATGCGCCGTGCGCGGTTCCTTCAGAGGCGGTTACGTCCTAGTGCGACGCAACATCATTTCTAACCACTTGGCCGCCCTTCATCACGAAGCGAACGCGCTCGATCTCGGTAATGTCGGCGATTGGATCTCCCGCGACGGCAACGAGATCAGCGAATTTCCCGGCCTCAATCGCACCCACACGGTCCTGCCAGCCCAACATTTCCGCGGCGTTGTTCGTAATGGCTCGAATCACGTCAAGGGAGGGCATCCCCGCTTCATGCAAAGTCGGAAATCTTGATACCGACGCTTGCCCGCATGTTTTTCCTGGATAGAACCAGCACATGTCGGTTCCGGCTGCAAACTTCACGCCCGATTTCAACACCCTCTGAACCAGGCTGTCGTACTCCCGATCGTAGCGCTCAGCGGACTCATCCGGAAACTTCGGTCCCTTCAGAAGCTGCTGAGCCAGATCGTTGTACCGTTGCCGGGTAGGCTCATCGGAACCAAGACGCTCAGGTCGCAACTGTAAAGACATCGCAATAGTTCCCTCGAAAATCTTGGTAAAAAAGTCGCCATAGGAAGTCGGTGTAAAGTCGAAAAATATCCCTTTGTCCCGCATCTGCTTGAGCTGCTCATCGGTTACCTCGTTGCCGTGCTCGATGGAATCCACGCCTCCATCAATGGCAGTTTGAATGCTGCCTCGGGTGACGGCGTGGACAGCGACCTTCACGTTTTGGCGGTGAGCCTCCTCGACGATCGCATTCATTTCCGCGACTGAGGTGTCATCCTCAATGGTGACCTTGATGACGTCAACATCATAAAAAAGATCGTCTTTCACGGCCTGTCGCGCGCTGTCCGCGCCGTTGAACGACAGAAACTCCTGTTGCAGGATGGCCCCTGCCAGCGCCGGATTGAGATTCTGGACGTATCCATTTTTCTCTTGCTGCGCCAGTTTTCGTCCGGAGGCTAAAATCCGCGGGCCTGGCACGCGTCCCGCATTGATCGCATCGCGCAGCGCAACATCCCCGTCAATCCCCGAGTGCCCGAGATTGCGCACCGTGGTGATACCACTCTCCAGATCTTCCCGAGCCATCTGCGCGCCAAGCAACACTCGTTTGCTTGGCGATTCGACAATCGCCAGCAATAGGTCCGGCACAAAGGAGCCGTTGTACCGGCGCGCCCGCTCGGCTTCCGGTTGCGAAACTACGTCAATCAGCAAGTGCGTGTGGCTGTCGATCAAGCCGGGCAACAGCGTTGCGTTGCCCAGATCAATGATTTTTGCGCCCGGCGGTGCCTGTACTTTTGTGGGTGCACCGACTTCCTTGATCTTGCCGCCTTCAACCAGCACCGCTGCGGGCGAGAGCACTTTCCCGGTCCGTGGATCGAGCAGCCGGCCAGCCTTGACTAGCGTGACGCGAGCCGGAGCTTGGGCAGTGACCCGCCCGCATGAATACAGCGTGAAAAGTGATGCGGCCACCGACAAGAAAAATCGATCTAGCTTCATTCGAGTGATTGTCGTCAATTTAGTAATCTCCTTGCGTCAAAACATTGGATTTTCACGAGCCAGCTCGTAACCGAATCACGCCCGTATCGAAATCAATGGGTCGCATTTAGCTGCTTGAGTGTGTCCTGCACGGCGATACGAACCTCGGCGCGCCGCAGCTCGGTGTCGGACCACGACGACAGAGGCGCTTTGTGAGAATCAATCATGGCCAGTGCCTTTTCCGCGTACTGGCGCGCCAGATCCTTCTGTCCATTTTTCAAATACGCATCGGCTAGGTTATAGTGCGCGTCCGCGGAGTCCGGATACGCGAGGAGGTTGAGCTTGAAGATCTCAATCGCTGTATCTATCTGCATCTTGGCCTCGCGCAACTGGCCGGCCTTCCTGTCCGACTCGCCTTGGCGCACATGGTCTTCGCCGATGATGTCGACGTTAATTTCCGGCCATAGCTGCACTTGGGGATCTTTCTGCCGGGCTTCCATCAGTTGCTGCTTGACGCGCGAGACTCCTTCGGGCGTCCAGAGTTGATTGAGGATTGCTGCAGATGCTAAGGCGTCTGCTGGCGCGTGACCCGGCGTCTTAATCAGCGTGGTTACAAGCCAATCCGCGATGATGCCGGGCAGTTCGGGATGGGGCTTGAACATGTCGGTTCCGTGGCCGCCGTTGGCGAGAACTTTGCTGGCATCGCTGGTTTCGTACCATGTCCAGGGCGCATCTTGTGCAGCCGAATAGTGCACGAACTTCTTCCCTGGGCTGGAGGACGTGATATAGAGCCATTCCATCGCCTCGACCGTGGGAGGGTATTCGTCGTCGTCGGCCACGACAAATAGCCCAGGCAGTTGTGACGCCTGCTGCAGGAATTGCAAGCCGTCTTGAAGGGTCTCTCCGGAAAGCAATACCAGCGATTTCACCTCAGCAGGGTGTTGACGCGCTACTTCGATGGAATGGAGGACGCCGAACCACCCGGCTCCTCCCACGCCGATGACGTCGCGCTTGACGCCTGGCTGCGAAACCAAGTATTGAAACGCCGTGTCAACGTCGCTAGGCCACATGGTGCTTACCTTTGCCTTCTGCTCATCCGTCAGCTTGCTATAAGGCGCGCCGCTTTCGCCAAATCCGCGCATATCGAGCGTAAGCGTGTTGATTCCAGCCGCCGCGAGTTGCCGGGCTAGGCCGTCCCACGAGTCACGTGTCCGGTTGCTCTGGTGCAGCAGCAACACACCGGGGCCCGGCTTGGCCGCGGCAAAGTAGCTGGCCTTCAGAACCGTGGCGTCGGACGCCTTCAAATCGACCACGCGTGCAACTGGCGGCGACTGTTGCGTTGCGCTAGCAGGTGCGGCGCTCTTCGTGGTTCGGCCCAGGCCGCTCACGAAAAAGATGATTGGTGCCAACACAAGAAGAATTCTTATTGGCTTCATGAAGAATGCCTCGCTAACTAGTCGGATTTTGCACGGCTGGCAGGTGGAACGATTCCGTTCATCCGGAGGTATTCGACCATTTGGCCGTAATGGTTGTACGCGTGAGCGACGCCAAATTCGGCCAAGCGCAGCCGGGTGGATTTGCTGTTCGGTGGAGACTGCAACATGTTCTCCGCAGTCAAAGTGGCTGCGGAGCGGTGACCCAGGGCGAAGGAGTCTTTGAGGAACTTGATGATGTCGGCTTTGGTCCTCAAGTTCGAGGGGCCGTTTCCGTCGTTTAAGCCTTCGGGGAGTTTTTCGCCGGTTAGCGGGGACCAGATAAAGTAATTGGAAGTGGCGATATGTTTCACCTGCACGGCGAACGAGCGCACACCTTTGTAGTCGCTTCCCGGAATGTTTAGGTTCTCGGGCGAAAAGTTGAATTTGTCTTCGGGCATGGCTTCGGCGGCGTCCACGACTTGCTTCTCAATGGCACTGATGTCGCGGTCGACGACGGAGGCAATGGTTGAAGGTTGCTGCGACGATTGGGCTCGAGGAGCGCTCGTGGCTGCTGCGGCGCTCATTGTAAGTTGCTGAAAAGCGGGCGCGGTCAAGAGGAGTGCGGCCATCACTGAGAAGGTTCGTATTTGTTTCATTGGAGTGACGCTCCCTCGATTTGTAGGAACAAACTTATGGGTTTTCGGCATGCGATGGGTCCCTGCGGCTGTGCTATTCGTGCCTCAGCGCGACCAGTGGATCGACGCGGACGGCCCGCCGCGCCGGAATGTAACAAGCAAGCAGAGCGACCCCAACGAGAAGAAAAGCGACGCCCGCGAACGTCAGAGGATCCGTCGGCCTCACGCCGTAAAGCACTCCCGCCATTAGCTGCGACACGATCAGCGCCCCGACAAGCCCGACCGCAGCACCTGCAACGGCCAGCCCTAGTCCCAGACGCACGACCATGCGCAGTATGTTCCGCCTTTGCGCGCCAAGCGCCAGGCGAATCCCGATCTCATGTGTGCGCTCGCTCACCAAGTACGAGATCACTCCATATATTCCGAGCCCCGCGAGAAGCACGGCCGTTAGCGCAAACAGCGCGACGATTTGCACCGAGAATCGCCTCTCGGAGAGAGAGGCGGATACCGTTTCGTTGAGCGTCTGTGCGCCGGAAACGGGAAGCGTTGGATCGACGGACTGCACTTGTTCGCGCACTAGATCTGCAGTTGCAGCGGTGTCCAAATGTCCGCGCAGAAGTATGGCCAGGCGTTTTGCGCCGGTCTGATATACATCCAGATAGATCTGGGGGACGCTGGCTTCCGCCAGCGATTCGGTCCTTGCATTTGGGACTATGCCGACAACGGTAATCCAGGGAGACTCCGCTCGAGTGCTCTTAAAGCGCTTGCCCAAGGATTCTTGGCCGGACCAGTACGCGCGCGCGAAGGCCTCATTGATCACCGCGACTTGCGAGGTGTTGTCGGTATCCAATTCGTTGAACAAGCGGCCGCTGAGAATCCGGATTCTCAGCAAGTGAAAATATTCTGGGGTCACGCTCGACCGCCCGACTACGGCAGGCTGGTCGCTGCAAATGTCGTGCCCCTCGAGCGTGAAGAGAAACTGCCCTTCGGAGATAAGCTTTAGATCCCGAAGACTCTGGTCCAACGGAATCGAAGCAGTATCGCCAAGGGCTACTTCTTCGACTCCCGGTAGCGTTCCGGCACGCCGAAGTATTTCGCGGAAGAATGGCGCCTCCTGCGCGGGTGTTCGGTAGACGTCGGTCTTGGGATCATTTGGATAGGGCAGCCTCGTTCGGACCGTCATCACACTCTGTGGATTGAATCCCAGCTGCACATTCAGCAAATCCCAGAAGCTCCTCAGCAAAAGGCCCGCGGCAATCATCAGCACCAAAGAGAGCGCAAATTCCGTTACCACGAGCACGCGCCGCGTGCGCGCCTGTTGCCCGGAGCCGCTCGAGCCGCGCGTCGCCTCCTTGAGCGCATGAGTCAAATCGACTCGCCCCGCATGCAAGGCGGGAGCCAGGCCGAAAATCACGCCGGCGAGAAGTGAGGCGACGAGAGCGAAAAGCAAAACGACCCAGTTTATGGAGACTTCATTCAGCCGCGGCAGGCTGTCCGGTACAAGACGTAACAGAAATGCCTTCGCGCAAAAGAGAATCGCTAAACCAAATACTCCGCCCAGAAGCGACAGAAGCAAGCTCTCCGTCAGCAATTGCGCCATCAGCCGTTTCCGCGCGGCTCCGAGCGCCCGGCGAACGGCCATTTCGCGCCCTCTCGCGCTTGCTCGGGCGAGCAGGAGATTTGCAAGGTTCACGCACCCGATCAGCAGGACTAATCCCACGGCGCCAAGCAGGAGAAACAATGACTGGCGCACATCGCCAACCACGCGTTCTTTGAGCGGCGTCAATCGAACCGTCCATGCGCTTTGCGGCGGATAATCAGCGGGATATTCTTTCTGCAAGGATGCGACAAGCCCGTCTAACCGGCTCTGTGCCGCGGCAATGGTTAACCCCGGCTTGAGCCGGGCGATTGCTGTCGGAAGATTCCGCCGGTTCCGCGGCGGGTGATCAGGCATTGGCGCGCCGTAAAAACTAGTTGCCGCCCAAACCTCGATATTCCTCTCTTCGGTTATTCGCCCCGGCGCGTCAAAGCCAGCCGGCATGACGCCAACGATCCGGTACAAGTCGGTATCCATCCGCACACTCTTATCCAAAATATGCGGGTCGCCCCCGAAGGCCCGCTTCCACAAGCCGTCGCTGATAAGCACTTCCAGCAACATCCCGGGCGTGTGATCCTCGTGATTGAAGGCGCGGCCCAACTGCGGTTTCACGCCCAGCAGCGCAAAATAGTTCGGCGCGACAATCAGTACGCGAACGCGCTCGGGTTGCGATGAGCCTGTGAGATTATTTTCGTCGAACCATGTCGGTGAAACGTATTCGAAGATTCCGGAGCGCTGCAGGTCCTGCCATTCGGGTGGGGACATCCCTGCATCCCGCGCGCCCGCGCCGGGAAGATCATCCTGGATGCTTACGAGTTGCTCCGGCTGTAGGTACGGCAGAGGGCGTAACAGAGCGGCGTCTACTACGCTGAAGATCGCCGTTGTGGCTCCAATGCCCAAGGCGATCGTCAAGACGGCGATGGCGGTGAAGCCCGGAGACTTGCGCAGCATGCGCAGGGCGTAGCGAATGTCGTGCCAGAAATGGTCCCACCAAAGCCAGCGGCCAGATTCGTAGAAGTGCTCTTCAGCATGCATGACGTTGCCGAAGGAACGGCGCGCAGCCGCTCGTGCCTCTTCTTCACTCAGCCCCTGCTCCCGCATGCGCTCTATCTCGAGCTGTATGTGCGCTTCGATTTCCGAGCTAAAGTCGTCGAGTTTGCGCCTGCGGCCAAACATGGGATCTAACCTTCCGCCGATTCCGGCCCAATAATCCGCGCGATGGCCTTCGCCAACCGCTTCCACTTCGTGGTTTCTCGGACAAGTTGTTTGCGGCCTGCGGCGGTCAGTGCGTAGAACCGGGCCTTGCGGTTGTTGGAAGAAATTCCCCACTTCGCCGAGATCCAGCCTCGCTCTTCCAGCCTCTGAAGTGCGGGATAGAGAGCCCCATGCTCGACGAGCAGCTCTTTTTCCGACGTTTCCTGGATGGCGCGAGCGATCCCTTGCCCGTGCTGCGATCCAAAAATCAGCGTCCGCAGAATCAGCAGATCGAGCGTCCCCTGCAATAATTCCAATCGTTCTTTTGTCTCTTGGGTAGGCATGTAACCTGAGTATCCGCGCGTTCGGGTAAGATGTCAACCTGAAAAAATCGATTGCCGCTTACGAGTGTGTCGGCCGCGCCTTCGGGTTCCGGCGCATAATGGTATAGGTCGCACCCGTTGCCGGCTCGGCGTGCGACCCTACGGCCGAAAACCCAAGCCGCTGGTAGAAGTGCAGATTTCGACGGTGGAATGTCTCCAAATAACAATCGACGCCCGCGTCATCTGCCTCAGCGAGGGTCGGTTCAATGAGGCGCCTGCCGATACCTTGTCCCTGGGCCGGAGGCGCCACGCCGACAATCGATAAATACCAGGCTGACTCGGCGACCGCGGCCAAGGCCCGCGGCCGCATATAATCAATAATGCGCCGGTAGGCTTCCCCTCCATTGGCGCCGAGCGCCGCAGCAAGAAATTCAGCTTTTGCCTTCGCCACTGCGTCGTACACCGGCGTTTCTGCAGGCAACAACCACACGGCCGCGCCGACAGACGGATCAGGCCACACGACAAGTCGGCCCATCCGAGCGCCCTCGCTCATCGAGTAGTCGAAGTAACAGGCAAGCGCCTGCCGTCTGCGTTCCTCATCATCGGCAAAATCTTCAGTAATGGTGAGGTAGAATGGATCGTATCGGAGCGAATCGACAAGCGCCGCCACGGTCGCTGGGGAGTTAGATGAAGTCACCATGACTGCCCAATTTGTTCACTCGATACCGAATACCCGAACCACACTATCCATTCCAGCCCTCAGCGACCCTCACTCATATCTCAGCGCGACAAGCGGATCAACACTCGCCGCGCGTCGCGCGGGCAACAGGCAAGCAGCGAGCCCGGTGATCACCACCAGCGCCACCACCGCCCCAAACGTCCAAGGATCCGTCGCCGAAACTCCCCAAATCTGGCTCGCCAATAATCGCGTTAGCCCATAACTCGCAAACAAGCCAATCGCAATCCCCCCAGCGATTAACACAAGTCCTTTGCACAACACCATCCGCAATATTTCCCCCTGCTGCGCCCCCAGCGCCATCCGCACGCCAATCTCTCGCGTCCGCAGCGACACCGTATACGCCATCACGCTGAACACGCCAATCACCACCAGCACCAGCGCGATCCCCGCCACTCCCGTGAACGTCGTCAAGCCCAGCTCGTGCGTCGAGTACGTCAGACCATAAAACACATCAATGTATGGCCCCATCTGCGGCGAAAAAATCGCGTCAGGGTTTACGGCCCACACTTCCCGCCGCACCGCATTCATCAACTGCGCAGGATCGCCCTTCGTCTTCAGAAAAAGGAGCCCGCCTCCCTTGATCGTGTACGGAACAAATGCCATCGGCAGCACTGGCACTTGCGGCCCAAAATCCTTTATATCGCGCACCACTCCGATCACTTGAAAATAGGCATCTCGCGCTGGCTGCACCCTGTCATCAAACCCTCTCGCCTGAATTTGCCGTCCGAGTGGATTTTCTCCGCCGAAAAATCGCGCCGCCATTGTTTGGTTGATGACCGTTACCGGCTGCGCCGTATTCACCTCGCTTTCCGAGAGCCATCTCCCGCTCTCCATCTGCATTTCCAAGACTCGCATCAAGTTTTCGCTGCAGCCGTCAAATCCAACCGTCTCCGAACGCGTCGAGCCCGGCACGGTCGCCTCAAACCGTCTGCCCGGGTTATAGCCCGGCAACGAATTATTTACCGCGATCTCTATCACGCCAGGCAGAGCCTTCAATCGCTCAAACTCCACGGTTTTCTTTGCGTCGCCTTGCTGTTGCCCCGTCGCCCCCTTGCTCGCCGACCGCAGCCCCACTGGAGCAAAGAAAAGATTCTTGGCATTAAATCCTAAATCGATATGAGTCAACTCATAGAAGCTCCGAATCATCAATCCCGCGCCCGTCAGCAGCACAATCGACAGGGCTACTTCGACAATCACCAAGCCTGCGCGAAACTTCCCATGCCGGAAACCTCCGCCCGTCCCGCGCCCGCTTCCGGTCAACATCGGCTGCACATCGTGCCCTACCGCGTGCAGCGCCGGTGCCAAACCGCAGAGCAGTGTCGTCAGCGCCGTCACGCCCAGCGTAAAAAACAAGACCATCGAATCCAGACCGATGACTGCTTCGCCTCCCACGCTTTGGCCCTTGTGCGGAATAGCCGCCGCGACGGCTTTCATGCCGAAATACGCGAACACACAACCTACCGCGCAAGCTGTCACCGCCAGCACAGCACTCTCCACAAGCAGTTGCCGCACGAGTCGCCCGCGCGATGCGCCCAGCGCCGTGCGCACCGCAATCTCATTTTCTCTCGCCGCACCCCGCGCCAAAAGCAAATTCGCCACGCCGCTGCACGCAATCAAAAGCAGCAACAGCACTCCTGCCACCAGATCGTAAAGCATGTGCTTGATGTCGAAGTGCTCCGTCTCCGGTCCTCCCGCCGTTCCGATACCCAACGGTCCCATCAGAAAATCTGTCGCTGACTGTACTCGCGCCGTGAAATGTTTTGGAAATTCCTCAGGTTTGCTCTTCGCCAGCCGCTTGACGATCACGTCCAGCTCCGCCGACGCCGCATCCACTTTCATCCCCGGCTTCAACCGGGCCATCATCGTATCAACGGTAGGCTCGCTCTTACTTTCGCCGACTCCTCGCGTATCCGTGATCGGCGCCCATACTTGCTGCAGCGCACCAAACGCCTGGAATCGCTGCGGCATGATGCCAACGAGCGTCCGTTGCTCGCTATTCAGCAGAAAACTTTTCCCGATCAGATTCATATCCCCGCCGAATTCCTCCAGCCACGCGCGGTAACTCATAACGAAAATCGGCGGAGCTCCGGGCTTCGCATCTTCAGTGATAATTCCGCGCCCCAGCAGCGGCGGCACTCCATAAAAATCAAACGCATTCCCCGTTACGCTCCCAACGTAAACTTGGTGATTGCCCTTTCCATCGTTTAACAAAGCGAGCCCGCGGTGGTATCCAATGACCTCCTCGAACACTTGATTCTGGCTTCGTATCGTATCGAGGTCCGACAGCGAACCTGCCAGAGGATATAAATTCATCTCGGGATGTCCGGCGGATTCGGCATCTTGCACCGACAGAACCACCAACCGCCTCGCGTCCTTTGCCGCAAACGCATTAAAGAGCAAATTGTAGAATGCGCTGAACGCCACCGTCGCCGCGCCAATCCCCAGCGCCAGCGCAAACACCGCCGTCCCCACAAAACGCCGGTCCTTCCCGAGGCTGCGAATCGCATACCGAAGATCTCGCACGACACTATCCATTCGAACCCTCCGCAACCATCACTCGTATCTCAGCGCCACCAACGGATCCACACTCGCCGCTCGTCGCGCCGGCAGCAAGCAAGCCGCCAGCCCGGTTATCACCACTAGCCCGACCACCACCCCAAACGTCCACGGATCCGTCGCCGAAACTCCCCATATCTGGCTCGCCAAAAACCGCGTCAACCCATAACTCGCCAACACCCCAATCCCAATCCCCGTCCCAATCAGCACCGCCCCGCGCCGCAGCACCATTTTCAAAATCTCCCGTTGCTGCGCCCCCAGCGCCATCCGCACTCCAATCTCACGCGTCTGCAACGACACCGTATACGCCATCACGCTAAACACCCCAATCACCACCAGCACCAACGCAATCCCCGCCAGCGGCCCCGATAGGGTCACGCCAAACTCCGGCAACGCGTAGGTATGTTCCTCCAGAAACTCCGAAAGCGGATCCAGCAGCCAAAATACTTCCCCGCGATCCACGGACCACACTGCACCTTGTACAGAACGCACGATCGAAGCTGGGTCCACGCCCGTTCGAATCTGCACGATGAAATCGCCGGTAATCATCGGCGGAATGAACGCCATCGGGAACACCGGCGATTGCGGCCCCGAATTCTTCGCATCGCCCACGACACCGATTATTTCGAATACAGGATTCTCCGGCAGATTAGCGCTTGAGAATTTAAATCTGCTTTTGAAGCCGCTCACCTCAAATTGCCGGCCAACCGGATTTGACTCCCCAAACAAAGCGTGCGCCAATCGCTCGTTGAGGACCGCAGAAAGCTGTCTTGTCTGCACTTCCGCGTGCGAAAGCCATCGGCCTCTAATCAGCCGCATTTGCAGGGCATCCAGGCAATTCTCATCGCACTCATCCAGCCCTGCTTCCAAGCCTCTCTTTTCGCCTGGCACCGCAACCCGCGGTCCAGCCGAAGGACCATAGCCGGGAATCGTGTTGTTCACCGCGACGCTGACGACGCCCGGCACCTCTCGGATCTTCTCGACCGCTCTTTGAAAACGCGCGCGTCCCTCCGCCGTAACCATCAACGCCCGGTCTGGAAGCTGATCGCTCTTGCGGCTCGGTGCAAACCCGGCAACCAGAATGTTCTTCGGATTGAAACCCATATCAATGTGCGTCAGCTTGTAGAGGCTTCGCATCATCAGCCCTGCTCCGGTCAACAGCACGATTGAAAGCCCCACTTGCCCCATGACCAACGCGCCGCGCAATCTCCCATGTTGAAGCCCGCCGCTCGTTCCCTTCCCGCTCCCAATCAATTGCGGCTGCAAATCCCGTTTTGTCGCGCGCAACGCCGGGACCAATCCACAAATCAAGGTCACCAACACAGTGATTCCGGCGGCAAACAGCAACACAGTGACATTCAAACCGATCACCGCTTCTCCGCTCATCCGCTGCCACGCCTTCTGATGGATGGTCGCATCCACCGCCTTCATCGCCATCCACGCCACAGAGCATCCTGCGACGCATGCGCTCAACGCCAGCGCCAGGCTCTCCATCAGCAGTTGCCGCATGATTTGCCAGCGCGATCCGCCCAGCGCCGCTCGGATCGCGAGCTCTTTCTCCCGCGCTGTCGCCCGTGCCAGCAGCAGATTCGCCACGTTGCTGCACGCAATCAACAGCAGCACCAGCACCGCCGCCAGCAAATCGTAAAGGATACTTTTCAAATCGATCTTCGAATTAACCACCACTCCCGCCCCAGAGGGGCCCATCAAATAGTCATTCGCCACGATCACGCGCGCTGTGAATTTCTTTGGGTAATCATCACTGTCCGGGTGCATCGCGGCCAGGCGCTTTGCCAGCACATTCATCTCCGCCGATGCGGACGCCAGCGTCACGCCCCGTTTCAGCCTAGCCAGTGCGTGGACTCCCGCTCTTTTTTCGGTTTCTGCATCCTCATTTGCTGGCGTCCAGATTTCCTGTCGGGTTCCGAAACCATGAAACCGCTCCGGCATCACGCCTACCAACGTGGTCGGCTGTCCCTCCACCACAAACGTCTTGCCGACGGTCCCTGGCTCCGCGCCGAATTCGCCTTTCCACGTGCGGTAGCTCATCACAAACACCGGCGGTGCGCCCGCCTTCCCGTCGTCCCCGACGATGCCGCGCCCGAGGATCGGCGCAACTCCGTAGAACTCAAACGCATCTGCGGAGACGTGCCCGTTTTCAAACTGGTAGGTCTTCGCGCCATCTCGCACGACAGCAATTCCGCTGTGCGACCCCACCACGTTTTCAAAGACTTGATTGTGTTCGCGTAAGTATTTGACGTCCGTCCAGCTCACCCACAACTCGTAGTCATAACCCGCGTAACCCGGCTTCTCCTCGTCCTGCACCACCGGCACCACCAGCCGCTCCGCATCCTTCGCCGCCACCGCATTAAACATCAAATTGTAGAACACGCTAAAAACAACCGTGCTCGCCCCAATCCCCAGCGCCAGCCCAAACACCGCCACAAACGCAAACTTGCGGTCCTTCGCAAGGCTCCGCACCGCGTACCGAAAATCCCGGAACACGTTCTCCATATGAGCCTCCTGCGTCGTATTGTAGGCTTGTTACAGCGAACTAATCCGTGAAGACAACTCCAACCGCGATGTGCCCCTTCTCCGTCCCCGCATCGATCCGCACCACATACCCCTTCAACCGCATCGACGACTGCAAACCATCCTCGCCCGGCGTTTGCATCGTAACCTGCAATTCCGATTGCAGTTGCGGCATGTTCTGCAGCGAAATCAGCGCGCCTTGCAAAGAAATGTCGCGCACCACGGTCTCTTCCTGAAACTCTTTACCGTCTTCTGTCACTCCCGTAACCTTCGCGCGGAACTGCGCCTCTCGCCGCAAGGACGTCCGCGCCCCCGGCATGTGCGCCTGCACAGTGTCTCCCGTCGACCCCAGCGTGATCACCATGCCTTCGCTCGCCGCAAACACCGAATCAAATTCTTCCCGCGCCTGCTTTAAAATCGAATCCACCATGCGGTCCGTCGAGTCCGGATCGTGATGGAACAGCACCAGAGTCTTCGCGTCGGCTTCGCGCGCCAGTTCGACGCCTTCTTTCCACGACGAATGCCCCCAGCCCTTTCGCGTCGTCTTCAATTGCTCCGGCGTGAATTGCGCATCGTTAATAAAAATGTCTGCGCCCGCCGCCAGTTCCCGCAAACTCTCATCCAGTTTCGGATCCCCCGGCTCGTTGTCCGTCGCGTAAACCACCGTTCCCGCCGGCGTCTCGATACGAAATCCGAGGCATCCCTGCGGATGATTCAGCCACTTCGCTGTGATTTTATTTTCGCCGATCGTAAACGAATCGCCGCCTTCCACTTCCTTGAACTTACGCTTCGCGTTCATCGCCGACATGTCCACGGGAAAATACGGCAGCGCCATCTGCGCTTCGAACACCTGCTTCAAACTGTCGCGCCCCAGGAATTTCGATCGAAAACTGTAAAAATGAAATTCGTTGTTCTCCGCATACAGCGGCGCAAAAAACGGAATCCCCTGGATATGGTCCCAGTGGTAATGCGTCACAAAAATATGCGTTTCTGGATTTCCGCCAACGTTTGGCGCGCCCCACCGGCTGCCGAGCATGCGCAGCCCCGTCCCGCAATCCAAAATAAATTGCGTTCCGTCCGGCGCGGTCAATTCGAGGCAAGGCGTATTTCCACCGTAACGCCAGGTGGCAGGATCCACCGTCGGCGTCGAGCCGCGAACGCCCCAGAAGCTTAGTTTTGCAATGGGAGCCGTCATGTCCCTCAGCGCACACCCGGTGCGTAGGCCATTCCCGCCGCTTTTAGGCGGAAGGGGAAGCTAGTTCGATGTTGGCAGCCACGGGGAAATGCGTCAATGAATTCGCGCCGGAGACGTGTCAAACTTCCCACTAAGCTCAATGCGGCTGCGCAAGTGGCCCCAGGTGCGTAAAATGGAGCGGATGGGCGAGCACTCTCATGATCCCGAACGCGGCCATAATGACGGCCACGTGCACCATCCGCACTCGCACAGTCATCACGGACACCCCAACCCTGCGTTGCGCCCGTCGGTTCTCGGTTGGGCTATGGTCGCCACTCTTGGCTTGGTCGTTGCCGAAATCTTCGGCGGCGTCCTCGGCAGGTCCGTCGCACTTCTAAACGACGCCGTCCACAATCTCTCCGACGTTCCTGCCTTGGGAATCTCTTGGCTGGCCATGCGCTGGGCCGAGCGTCCCGCCGACAGCGAAAAAACCTACGGCTATCATCGCGCCGGTATTCTCGCCGCTTTTACCAACGCGATTCTGCTCGTCCTACTCTCTGTTTGGCTCGGCTACGAGGCATTCGAACGCTTCCGCTCTCCCGTCCGCGTCGTCGAAAGCTGGATGATCTGGACGTCGCTCGCCGCACTGGCCGTAAACGGCGGCATCACTCTTGCTCTCGTTCGTGGCCGCGGCGACCTAAACCTCCGCAGCATCCTGGTTCACAATTTCGGCGATGCCCTCTCGAACATCGCCATCATAGTTGGCGCCGTCGCCATTCGAATGACTGGCGCGCTCTGGATCGATCCCGTCCTCGGCATCGCCATAGGCCTGCTCGTTCTCTGGTCCAGCATCGGCATTCTGCGCGACTCTTCCCATATCCTACTGGAAGGCCGCCCCAGAGAGATGCGCGTCGAGGAAGTGGCGCGCGCCATCCTCACCGTGGAAGGCGTGCAAGAAGTCCACGACGTGCACATCTGGTCGCTGGGCGGAGGCCACAATGCGCTCAGCCTCCACGCGCGGATTCCGGATATGCACCTCGATCAATGCGAGCGGCTGCTGCGCGCCATTCAGGAGAAAGCTGCGAAGGAATTCAAGATTGATCACACGACGGTGCAGCTCGAACGAGCTGGACTCCCAGCTGTCTCTGGCTACGTTATGCCCGAGCCAGTGAAAAAATAAAAATCGCGGAAAACAAAAGCAGGTACGCGCCAGATTTCTTATTTCTTCTCTTTTACTTCTTGCCGCTTACGCCTCACTTCTTACTTTCTTGATCCTCACTAGGCGCTGCTCGCCGCGCTGTGCCAACCAACCTCAGGCGGGGAGGCGGAAAGTCAGGCCGCGCTGTTCGTTGAACTGCTGCGTGGCGTCCAAGTCGAGCTTGTCGGCGGTGACGGTGCGGCGTAATCCTTCGGCGGTGATGTAGCGGAGCGTGCCGTTTTCCCAGGCGTAGGCGGTTGCAAAAAAGACTGTTCCATCGCGGCGAACAAAAACATAAGGTTCGGCTTCCGCTTCTTGCTCGGCAGCGGCCTGCGTTGCTGGCGGGCGGTTCTGTCGCGGTTCGTAGTCGCCGGGTCTGGCGGCATATTGCTGAGGTTCGGGCTGCCCGCCGTCGGCGGCTTGTGCTTCCGCAGCAGGAGCCTCTTCTATATCGTCAGGAAACAACGGCATGTAGTATCCGCCGCCGAAAAACAATGGAAAAAACCCGCCGCTATCCCTACGATTGCGATCCCGGTCGTGAACTCCTTTTGGGTGGGTAGCGGCGACGTGGGCGTAATCAAATCCCAGCCCCGGCACAATGTCCTGTGAGCGCAACGGCCTGCCAGAGCCGCCGGAACCATTGCGACGAACCGGGGTGCTTGGGCGCGGCGAGGGGCGAGCGACGATCGTGCCCGAGCGCGTGCGCACATAACGCGGATAACCTGCGACGGCGTGGCTTGCAGAACTAACGTGAGTTCCACTGGATATGGGAGCGCGCATGGCAACATGCGGGGCGGGCGCAGCCATTGCTGGCCGGGCTATGCCGGACATCATTCCTCGACCTTGTGCGGAAGTGATCGCGGGAAGAACCGCGAGGGAAGCAATAGCAATCAGGAAGCGGCGCATGGTGAGTACCTGGGTTCCCGGGCCGCCGGGCCTTTCTTGCACGTACATAGATAAGGATGCGCCATGTGGGGTAGGGGTTTCAAGGGGTAGGAAGTGGGTAGTGGATCGTGTGGGGTGAGTAGTGGGAGGGTACCCCACCCCCGGTGTTTTTTGTAAGAGTGGCAAACAAAGGACTTATGCTTGACGCGGCTCGTAAGAGTGGCAGGCACAGGACTTAAAGTGGCTGTGTTTTCTATTAGTTGCAGAGAGCTTGTAAGAATGGCAGGGAAAGGACTTAGCGAGGGGCTGTTGAAGGTCGAAAGTTTAGAGTTGAAAGTGGAAGGAAGAGGACCAAACGCTCCGAGCCGCTCGGGATGAACTCCGACGGTCCGACCGGGTCGGGGTAAACTCGGTGCGCAGAGGTCGGAAAAAGGGAGGGGGACGGATTTGGTGGGAAGGGCGGGGCGCGAGAGGGGTCGGCGAGTGCGAAACATAGGGGATCATAGCACGAGTTGTTACCGATTGTCAATAGTTTTCTTGATTACTGAGTCGGTATTCGAATGGGGCTGACGGAAGTGGAGGGATTTTAAGGGGTTGGGCGGGGGCTAACTGATTTGATACGGCTGTGGAAACGTGTGGAAAAGTCGAAAGCGGCGGAATGAGACAGAGGAGTGACCCACGCTTTGCAAAAAGCGCAAAGCGTTGGCACGCCAGAAAAAGAAAAGGCAAAATCATTTCGGAACGCTAAGGTCCCCCACCCGCCCGGCTAGGTGGTCGGACCCCAGTCTACTGTGTCTGAAGTGAATAGAATGTGAGTGCCGCTGTCTCGCGCCTGATAGCCTGGCGGGACATTGCTAAGTCTCTTGAAACGCTTTGAGAATGCCATTGCGATGGGCCATTCGTGTGGTGTGGCGGCGCCCAGAATGAAATCGTCCCAGTGGAAGTTCAGATGTAACTCCGCGTACTTGTCCGCGACAAATGCAAGCGCTAACCGATTCTTCGCGCGGATAGCGAAGAGATCTGCAAGAATTTTGATTACAAAGATAGACTGCTGCTCGGTTTTACCGTCAAGACTGTAGCTCTCGCGCAAGAGGTCCGCATTTATTTTGTGAAAGGCGCAGAAAATGTTGTCGGAGGGCCCAAGATAGACATTGAAGCTGAGGTCCTGGTCTGTCTTGCAGTGACTCAGGATATCCTCTTTCGAGGAGGAAATCTGCTCGCCGAGACCAGAAAGTCTGATGACTCTGCCACTCTCTGGCTCTGCCAGGGAAATCCCTCGCGTAGCAAAATACTCGAGCAATTCTTCGCAACGCTCCTCTGCGGGGGGGGACTCATATGAGTATATCCAGCCGTGGCGCATAACTAAAAAATTCCCCATTTCTTTTTCTTTACGATTTTGAACACGGTCACTGCGTTGTTTCCTAAGATTTTCTTTGCGAGATCTATGGCCTGCTTAGACGTGCCCTGTTCGAGATAGTATTTAACTCCGACGCCAGCTTTGCCGGCTGCTTCCTTGAGAGCGCTCAGCTTTTGACCGAAGCTAGATAGGGCATCCGCACTCGCTCCTTTTGCAGGGCCTCCGACGCCGATGTATTCGCCGGCCTTTCCGATAACGTCAACATCGGTGGACGTACTGGCCCCTTTGACCATCATACCGGAGACTGTCCCCCCCTCGTATGCCGCTACGGCCGCTTCACGTGCTGCACCTACGGCCGACGGCGAACTTGGGCTGACCGATCCGGTTACATAATCGCCGACCGCCTGCGTTATGTTGACTGCGGTCTGCTGTCCCTGCGGCGTTAAGAGGTAGGTGGCAGCAGTGGCAATCAATCCTCGTCCATACGCGACTAGTACTTCCGCTTCGGGAGCGGCTGCGGCCAGACCTATGCCAGCTATCAGGAGCGTAGTCCGGATCGGGTGCTCATCCTTTGGGTAACCGCTGTCGAGCGGCGTCACTGTTGTGCCGCCTGGCCCGCATCCGTAGCAAAGGCCCGCTTCATGGCCAAAAAGATCCGTGAACGATTCTGGATCGTCAGAGACCATGGCGTAGAGGTTGAGGGTTTGGGGGTTAGCGAGATTGGCGTAGGGAATGGGAGTGGGCATGCTGGACCAGTCGGCGGAGAGCCAGCGGCCGTAACGGTCCGAGTAGTAGCGGGCGCCGAAATCGTCGTTGCCGGTTTCGGTGTCGCGCTCTTTGCTCTCGAACTTGTAGACGTTGCTGGACGGGCAGTTGTTGGTGTACGCATGCTCGCCGCCGTAAGGATCAAAGTCGGCGTCGTAGCAGAGCACGCCGGAGTTGGTGGTCACCACACGAGAAGTGCCTATCAGGTCTTCGGCGTAGTATTCGGGATTGCCGCTGGCGGGAAGCATTGCGACGCGTTTGGCGGGTGGCCCGGGCGCCTCTTGGAGCTTTGTTTTTCATGTGGACGGAGATCATCACGGCGAATATACCATGTCTGTAGGTGAACGCAGCGTTAGGATGCCGGGGGTGCCCCACACGTCGGGGTTACGTGTGGGGGTTTTGGAGTGGCTGGATGCCCAAAGGACTCAAGCGCTACTACGGACAGGGCCATCTCCATTTTTTGACTTTCAGTTGCTACCGCCGGTTGCCGCTCCTGGGAACAGCGCGGGTTCGGACCGCATTCGTCAGGGCGCTGGCGGCTATTCGCGAGCGCTATCATTTTCTCCTGATTGGATATGTCGTGATGCCGGAACATGTCCATTTGCTGATCAGCGAGGAACCGAAGTGCACGCCGTCGCTGGTGCTGAAAGTTCTGAAGCAGCGCGTTTCGCGGGATTTGAGAAAGCAGAGACGCCGCGCGCCGACGGGACAAATGCGGCTGGCATTTAAAGAGGGTGGCGCAGAATTGCCGCGATTCTGGCAGCCTCGGTTCTACGATTTTAATGTGTATAGCGCTAAGAAGATTCGAGAGAAACTCGAGTACATGCACGCCAATCCGGTGAAACGGGGACTAGTCGGAAAACCGGGTGAGTGGGTGTGGAGCAGTTTCTTGTCTTATGAAAAAGGAGGCGGAGGATTGGTGCCGATTGATTTTGCGGATTGAAAACTCATGAGAACTCGTGAGAGGGAAAACCAAAAGAAAACAAGCTTACAAAACCAAGAGCAAAGTCAAAAGCCCCACACGTAAAACCGACGTGTGGGGCACCCGCGATCTGCTTACCCACATTATGGCCGAGCCACCCGCCCGGATTGAAAACTCATGAGAACTCGTAAGAGAGAGAACCAAAAGAAAACAAAGCGACAAAATCAAAATCAAAAGCAAAGTCAAAAGACCCACACGTAAAACCGACGTGTGGGGCACCCCGATTTGCTTACCCACATTATGGCCGAGCCACCCGCCCGGGTTAAAAACTCATGAGAACTCGCGAGAGAGAGAACCAAAAGAAAACAAAGCGACAAAATCAAAATCAAAAGCAAAGTCAAAAGACCCACACGTAAAACCGACGTGTGGGGCACCCCCGAATCTCTTGCGTTGCTCAGTGTTTTGGCGTTTTCACAGGGTCTGGCGGGCGGGGGGGCAACTTTTTCGGGTTGGCTTGCAGGGCTTTCAAGATTTCGGCGATGGCGCGATCGAGCTGCTGATCCTTGCCTTCGATCTCGGCGGCCGGGTCGTTTTCGACGACAATATCGGGATCGACGCCATGGCCTTCGATGACATACTGGCCGGCAACGGAAGCGGAAGCAGCTTCCGGGACAAAGACCACGCCGCCATCGATCAGCGGCCCATGGCCGGTAATGCCCACAACGCCGCCCCAGGTACGCTTGCCGATCAGCGGGCCAAGGCCCGCCTGGCGGAACATGTAGGGGAAAATGTCTCCGTCGGAAGCGGAGGTTTCGTTGATCAGGCAGACTTTGGGCCCGTAAAACACAGTGTCGGGGTAGGTTTCCGTTTGCTGGTCGGTACGGTCGTATCCGACGCCCAACAATTCTCTTCGCAGGCGTTCGATGAGCATCTGGGAGATGTTTCCGCCGCCGTTGGCGCGAACGTCTACAATGAGCGCTTCCTTGCGAATCTGGGGATAGAAGTACTTGATGAACTCACGGATGCCGTCTTCCCCCATGTCCGGAATATGAATGTAACCAACCTTGCCGCCGGTAGCTTTGGAAACGGCGTCGCGGTTGCGCGTAATCCAGGCGAGGTAAAGCAAGTTTGTTTCGCTGGTGATGGGGCGGTAGGTGATGGTGCGCGAACCTTCCAGCGTGGGCTTGGAGTTCACTGTCCACTGCACGGGCCGGTTTGCTTTGTTGCGCAAGAATGCGTAGGGATTGTCCCTGGGGGTTAGATCCTTGCCGTCGATGGTGAGGATGTAGTCGCCTTCCTTCACGTCAACGCCAACTTCCGTGAGCGGCGACCGGTACAGATCTTCTTGATTCTGGCCGATGTAGATTTTCGTGACGCGGTAACGGCCGGCAGTGGAATCGAGTTCGATGCGCGCACCCGGCAGGGCAACCTCGGGCCGCTTGGGAATTTCGAAATCGCCGCCTTGCAGATAGGCATGGGACACGCTGAGCTCCGCCACCAATTCACCCAAGACGTAATTCAAATCGGAACGGTGCGCGACAAAGTCAACCAACGGGCGGTACTGGGCGAGCAGGCTGTTCCAGTCGTAACCGTGCATATTCTCGACGTAGAAGAAATCACGGTAGCGGCGGCCCACTTCTTTGTAAATCTCAACCCATTCCTCGTGGGGGATGCGGTCCACCATCAAGCCGTCCGTGGAAACACTCTTGGCGCCGGCCTTTCCATCCGGCTTCACGTCATAAAACTTAAAGTTGTGCTCCTGGCGCACGAGCGCCTTCTTGCCATCCTGAGAGACGACAAAATTCTCGATCTTCTCGGCAAGCACACTTTCCTTGCGGTCTTTCAAGGAGAAGATCACGAGATTCGAATCCGGAAAAGAATCCCGGCCATAGAACGGAGCGCCCTCGCGGGCGTAAACGAGGTATTCCTTTGCCGCCACGAGGTGCGAATAGTTGTCGGCGCCAACAGGGACACGGACCGCGCGATCCGCAAGGCCGTCGAAATCAATGCGGATGTACTCCTTCTTTTTTACTTCTTTCTTCTGATCGTTCTTCTCGTCTTTTTTCTCCTCCTTCTTGTCGGCAGCCTTGGCCTTGTCCGCCGAAGATTCTTCGCCTTCCTTCGTGAGGGTTACTTCGTCGCTTTCCGGCGGGAAAGGATTCTTGGTGTCTTTGCGGAGGGCCAAAGCATACAGTTGATTGCCGCGGTTCGTAGCGAAGTTAAATTCGATAAAGCTCAACTGGGGATGGAATTCGCGAGTGCTGACGTAATAGAGGTAGTTGCCATCGGAATCCCAGGCGGGGGAACCGGAATCGAAGAGTTCACCGGTCACGCGGTGGACCTGTCCATCGATAACGCTCCAGATGTAAATGGAGGAGGACCCGCTGGGATTGTCGAGGCAGAAGGCCAGATGCCCGCCATCGGCGGACCATGCATAGTCATGCGCAGGGCCGCGAGGATTCTGAGCAATCTGCGCGACTTTCTTGTCGTCCAGAGTGAGAACGAAAAGCTTGCCGTCTTTGTCGGCGAAGGCGATGCGCTTGCCGTCGGGCGCCCAGGCCGGCTGGTAAAGCATGGCATGGAGACCGTGGGTCAGCTCTTCCGCCTTGCCGGAACCGTCCTGGTTGATGAGATAGAGTTCTTCTTCTCCATCGAGGTCTGAGATGTAGACAATTTTCGAGCCATCGGGCGACCACTGCGCCGCTTTGTCGTGGGCGTTGGAAGAATTCGTGAGATTGCGCGTGGGCCCCTTTTCTATCGGAGCGGTGAATACATCGCCACGGGCCCAGATCAGGGCGCGCTCACCCTTAGGACTTAAGTCAAACCCTTCGATCTGCCCGGCGGCGGACACACGCGAGGGGCGCATCGCCAGGGCATCGGTGGGAACAGTGATGGAGACCTGCTTCGATTGGCCGGTAGAAATGTCGTAGATGTTCAGCTCGCCGGCTAGTTCATAGACAATCTGGTTTTTGTGATCGGTGCTCGGCCAGCGGAGGTCCCACTTGGTGCTGTGCGTAAGCTGCTCGGTTTTCTTTGTCTTTGTGTCGTAGGCGTAGAGATTCAGAGTGTCGTCTTTGTCGGACGAATAGTAAATTTTGTCGCCGACCCACATGGGATCACGGTGGCAGCGGGGATCGTCGGTAATTTTTTCCGCGGCGTGAGAAGTCAGATCGAAGATATAGAGCTGCTGGGCCCAGCCGCCGGAATAGCGCTTCCAGGTACGGAAATCGCGAAATAGCGGCGAGTAGACGACTTTGGAACCGTTGGGGGAGTAATCACCGGCCCCCGATCTTGGCATCGGTAGAGCTTGAGGCAAGCCACCGTCGAGCGAGACGGTGTACAGGCGATTGTCGCCGAGGTCGAAATGCTCGCGCAAAGAGCGAAAGATAATGGATTTGCCGTCTGGGGTCCAGCCGTAGACCTGATTGTCGTATCCCCAACGCGGGTTTAGCGGGCCGCGCGCAGGATAAAACGTGAGTTGCTTCGGCACGCCACCGGTTACGGGGATGACGTAGACCTGTTCGTCGCCGTCATACTGGCCAGTGAAGGCGATCCATTGGCCATCGGGAGAGAACTTGGCGAAGAGTTCCATGCCCGGATGCGAAGTCAGGCGCGTGGCCAGGCCGCCAGAGGTTGAGGCTAGCCAGAGGTCACCGGCGTATGTAAAGGCGACCTTGTCACCGTGGACATCGGGAAAGCGCAGCAGTTTAGTCTGGTTAGTCTGGGCGTGAGCTGCCGGGCTGAGAACGAGGGCGAGAAGCAGGCCGAGAATCAATGTACAGGATTTGCGAGGCGGCATGGACTTCCTCTCGAAAGCTGAAAATGGCACACAGGCTGACTGTGGCTTGAGGGTATTACTCTCAAGCAATGGATCCCCAGAATTGTATGTGGCGCATTGTACTTCTCACAGGAACGTGAATGCACGCGACAAAAAAACGCGATGCTCCTACTACTGTGAGAGAGGGATATATATAGAGGAAGGCTCCGCGGCCGATCACGTTATCCAATCAGGCCACTTTCCTCGGTGACAGCGAATCGCTAAGATGGTCGGCATGGAATATCCACCGAATCGTCGCAGCTTTCTGATTGCGGGCGGGCTGACCGCACTGGCGTCGAGCCGCGTGCTTGGCGCGAACGACACTTTGCGCATTGGCGTGATTGGAGCGGGCGGGCGCATGGGCGACCTGCTCAATGCGGCCGACAGGGCCGTGCAGTACCAGATTGTGGCGGTGAGCGACGTGTATGGGCCACGGCGCGACGCGATCAAAGAACGGTCCAAGGGCATCGCGACCACGCACTTGGATTATCGCGAAGTGCTGCAGAAGGAGATCGACGCCGTCCTTATTGCTTCGCCGGACCACTGGCATGTGCGCATAGCGGCGGATGCTTTGGCGGCGGGCAAAGACGTCTATCTTGAGAAGCCGGTGACGCACACGTTAGAGGAGGGGGCTACCCTCACGCGTGCGGTGCGCTCGAGCAAGCAGATTTTGCAATGCGGGATGCAGCAGCGGAGCTGGAGCCACTTTCGCGATGCGGTCGAGCTGATTCAGGGAGGGAGCCTCGGGCGCGTTCCGCAGGTGAGGACCTATTGGTGGCAGAACTATCGGGCATGGAGCGGGGCTAAGCCGATCGACACGCAGGCGCTCGATTGGAAGCAGTGGCTTGGCGGCGCGCCAGAGCAGGCGTTCAGCGAAGAAAAGTTTTACCGCTGGCGGTGGTTCTGGAACTTTGGCGGCGGGGCGATGACCGATCTGTTCACGCACTGGATCGATGTGGTGCACTGGGCGATGAAAGTTGATCAGCCGCGGGATGCGCAGATGCTCGCCGACAAATATATTTTTGAGCAATGGGATTGTCCCGACACGGTGCAGGCGGCGCTGCGCTATCCAGGGTTTGATGTGGTGTACGAGGGCATGATGGCTTCCTCGATCGACGACGGCGGGCTGGAGTTCCGCGGCACGGAGGCAACCATGAAGATCAACCGGAGCGGCTTTGGCGTTTATCACGAGGGCGTGGCGGGCAGGGAGAATCCGGTTGTAAAGGCAGACAGCTTCCGGGATGGGACCATCGACCACATGCAGAATTTTTTCGACTGCATCAAAACGCGCAAGGAGCCGAACGCGCCGGTCGAGACCGGAGTGGCGGCGGCGCGGGCTGGGCAGATGGTCAATCTGGCTTATCGGCGCAACGGCAAAACGTAGGTTATGGATATAATGATTCGGCGGTTTGGTCCCCTCCCTTTGGTGCTGGCCGCATCTGGCGCGTCTTGGAGTGATCTTATGAAAATACATTTGGGTGTGAAGCCGCGGACGGCGTTGAGCTCCATTTTCCGCTTCTCGTTTCTCTTAGTGGCAGCTTTGGCGTGGTTTTCGTTCAGCGCAGGCGCGCAAACCGTGGATGAGGTGATCGCCAAAAATATTCAGGCGCGAGGCGGAGGCGAAAAACTGAAATCCGTGCGCAGCGTGCGCGTGAGCGCAAAGCTGACGCAGGGATCGTTTCGCGCGGAATTTCGGCAGGTAAACAAGCGCGCGGACAAGGTGCGGGAAGAATTTATCATCCAGGGGCTGGCGCAGGTGCAGGCCTACGACGGCAAAATGGGGTGGCAGATTTCTCCTTTTGGCGGACGCAAGGATGCGGAACTGCTGTCGCAGGACGATTTGAAGAGTCTTGTCGTGGACGCGGACATGGATGGGCCGTTGATGGAGTACAAAGAAAAGGGGCATAAAGCGGAACTTGTAGGACACGACTCGATGGAGGGAACGGATTGTTTCAAGATTAAGCTGAGCATGAAGAACGGAGATGTGCGCTACTACTACCTGGATAGCGATTCGTATCTGGAATTGAAGGTGGAGATTCAAACGACGATTCGCGGGGCGCTGCAGGAGTCGGAGTTGTACTACGGGGACTACGAACAGGTGAACGGGATTTTTTATCCTTTTACCGTGGAGCAGGCGCAAAAAGGCAGCGCGTCGCGCACGCAGATTTCGGTGGAGAAGATCGAACAGAACGTGCAGCTGGACGATGCGGTTTTCTCCATGCCCGCCTCGAAACCGGAAACCAAGGCGCCGCCGGCTGGAAAGTGAAGTTTGACGCGAGGACAGGCCAGAAGGACTGTCGCGAGTCCGAATATCGATGATTGGGCCCACGCGAGACAGACGTGGCTCTACTCCAATTCTGAGGAATGCCTCCATATGAACAAATTGATGCGTTGTTGCTGTGTTGCCGCGAGGATGATTCTCACGCTGATCATTTTTGCCGGGTCCGCGCCGGCGCAAGAGGCAAAATTCGATTCGGATTCCATCTCCGGGCTCGGGGCGCGAAACATCGGCTCGGCGGCGATGAGCGGGCGGGTGTCAGCGATTGCGGCCATAAAAGAAGACGGCCGGCTCACTGTCTATGTGGGAGCAGCGAGTGGGGGCGTGTGGAAATCGTCGAACGGGGGGACGACGTTCAAGCCGGTTTTCGACAAGGAGGCCGTGCAATCCATTGGCGCGCTGGCCATCGATCCGCAAGCGCCGAAAACAATCTGGGCCGGGACGGGGGAATCCTGGACACGCAACAGCGTGTCGATCGGGAACGGCATCTACAAGTCGACGGACGGCGGGGACAGTTGGACGAACATGGGCCTGCCGAATTCCGAGCGCATTTCGAAAATCATCGTTGATCCGAAGGACGGGAACACCGTTTACGCGTGCGTGCCGGGAAAACTCTGGAGCGACAGCGAGGACCGCGGCGTTTACAAAACGACGGACGGCGGACAAAGCTGGAACAAGATTCTGAAGGGTCCAAACCTTTCGACCGGGTGCTCGATGATTTCGATGAATCCGCAGAATCCCAAAGTGCTTTTCGCGGGGATGTGGGACTTTCGGCGCAAGGGATGGACGTTTCGCTCGGGCGGTGAGAATCCGACGGCGGCTAGCGGCAGCGGTTTTTTCCAGACTTCGGACGGCGGAACGACCTGGACCGAACTGGATGAAAAAAGCGCCAAGGGGCTGCCCGCGAAACCGTGGGGCCGCATAGCCGTAACGATCGCGCCATCGAAACCAAACGTTGTGTATGCCTTAATCGAGTCGACGCGGAGTGCTCTTTTCCGCTCTGAAGATGGTGGCAAGACGTGGGAGGAGCGAGACCGCAGCAATTGGATGGTCTGGAGGCCCTTTTACTTTGCGAATCTGATCGTCGATCCAAAAAACGAGAACAAAGTCTATAAACCCGACCTTGTATTGATCCTGAGCGAGGATGGCGGCAAGAGTTTTAGCTCCATCGGCGGCAGCGCGCACGGTGATTTCCACGATGTGTGGGTGAATCCCGATAATACCAATCACCTCATTGCGTGCGACGACGGAGGCATCTGGTATTCCTACGATAGTGGAAGCACCTGGTGGAAGGGCAACAACCTGCCGATCTCGCAGTTCTATCACGTGAGCACGGACAACGCCGATCCTTATCACGTGTTTGGCGGATTGCAGGACAACAGCGTGTGGATGGGCGACTCTCAGTATCCGGGTGGGATTACCAACGGCCGCTGGGAAAACCTTGGCGGCGGGGATGGATTCTGGGCGTTCCCTGATCCAGCCGACGCGAGCTACGTGTATGCAGAATCGCAGGGCGGCTTTGTCGCCCGCGTGAATCGCTTTACTTTGGAAGCCCGCTTCATCAAGCCAGAGCCCAACTATGGAGAAAAGAAGCTCCGCTTCAACTGGAACACGCCGATCCACATGAGCCCGACTGAGAAGGGCACGATTTACATCGGCGCGCAATTCCTGTTCCGCTCTCGCGATCATGGCCAGTCGTGGGAGCGCATCTCGCCGGATCTCACCACGGATGATCCGGAGAAACAGATGCAGGAGGAATCCGGTGGCGTCACGGTCGACAATTCTTTTGCGGAAACGCACACGACCATCTATTCGATCAGCGAGTCGCCACGCGATGGACAAACCATATGGGTTGGTACCGATGACGGGAACCTGCAGGTGACGCGCGACGGCGCCAAGACCTGGAGCAACGTTGTCGCAAACGTTCCTAATCTGCCGAAAGCTTCATGGGTATCGTGGGTGGAAGCTAGTTTGTATGACGCGGGGACGGCTTATGCAGCGTTCGATCGGCATACATTTGGAGATATGGAGCCTTACGTTTTCAAGACTACCGATTACGGAAAGACGTGGACGCCGATCGTGGCCGCGGGCATCGGTGTGCGTGGTTACGTGCACGTCATCAAAGAAGATACGGTGCGCCCGAACCTATTATTCCTGGGAACGGAGTTCGGTCTTTGGATTTCACTGGATGGCGGCAACCACTGGGCTCGCTACAAGGGGCACGAGTTTCCGGCGGTTGCCGTTCGGGACATTGTTGTTCATCCGCGAGAATCGGATCTTGTGGTGGCCACGCATGGGAGAGGCATCTGGATCGTGGACGACATCACGCCGTTGCGTAAGCTGACGCCCGAAGTCATGGCGCAGGAGGCAGTCTTCCTACAGGCGAAGCCAGTGCAGCAGCGCATTCAAGCGAACGGCGGGTGGGCGGATGGAAGCGCGGTGTTCACCGGGCCGAACCCCCCGGACGCGGCTTTGATTACGTACTACCAGAGCAAGCGGCACATTTTTGGAAAAATGAAACTCGAGATACTGGACTCGGAGGGCAAGGTGGTGGACACGCTCCCGCCGAACAGCCGACGAGGAATTAGCCGCGTGGAATGGTCCATGAGGCTGAAGGCGCCGCACGTGCCGCCCGCAGCCACTGCCGCTTTTGAGGCGGCCCAGGGCCCAAGAATCTTGCCGGGAACGTACACCGTTAAGATGACGCGCGGTAAAGAAACTTACACCACGCAGCTCGCGGTGGAGCTCGATCCGCGTGCGAAATTTACACTGGAAGACCGCAAATTGGAATTTGACGCGACTATGCGGCTGCGTCGCCTGCTGGGGGACATGAGCTTCGATGTCGATCGCATCAACGGAGTGCACGATACACTCCTGGAGCGAGGCGCAAGGGTGAAGGGAGACGCCGCTTTGGGCAAGCGCCTGCAGGAACTCGCGGAGAAAGTGGAAGCGATGCGAAAGAAGATTGTGGCCACGACCGAAGGCGGCGCTGTGACCGGCGAAGAACGGATCCGCGAAAAAACCACCGGACTCTATGGAGAAATCTTGAACTATGAAGGGCGCCCCACCGATTATCAGACCGCGCGCATCGAGTCGCTGAAGAAAGAGCTGGAGGACGTCGCCAGCGGATTCGACGCGTTTGTTGCCAAGGAACTCTCTGCGGTGAACAAATCACTTTCACAAAAGAAACTGGAACCAATCCAGCCCATCGACCGCAAGACCTGGGACGCCACCGATGCGGATTCTGCCCCTTCGGCAGGCAGCCAGAATTCCCAGCGGGGGGAGAGAGACTAAGCGGAGAACCCGCGGGAAACTGATTCCTGCGCTCTGGGGGCCCTCCCTGGCATGCTGGACTGTGTTGAAGTCCGTGCCTTCGCTGATACAAATCACAATTATGTCTTATCCGCCGCCCGTCCGAGGGATCGCGAAATAGAAATGGTGATGGTTGCGGCAGCGCGGGTTGAAGGCGGAATTGCAGGCGGGGCAGACGGAGTTGCATTCAAGGTAGGCGGAGATCGTCAGCTCGGTGCGGCAGGAGCCGCAGAGGATGGCTGGGGTGTGCCATTCGGACTGGGGCCAGACTTCGATGGGGTGGGTGGCGAGGGCGGCGTGGCAGTCTTTGCAGGCGAAGTAGGTGGCGCAGCACTTCATTTTGATGGCGACGATGTCGGTGGGACCGTGGTAGTGAAGGCAGCGGGCTTGGGGATCGAGGTTTAGGCCGCGGACTTCGGGAGTGAGTGGAGGCATGTGATCGAGGATTGAGGATAGCAGAGAAAAAGTTAGGAGAAGAGCAGAGGAACGAACCAACAGAGGGCACGACGTGTCGTGCCCCTACGGGTGAAGATCGGTTACAACGGGTGCGGGGAGAGAAAGGCAAGCCGAGCGCGAGACGGGACGTGTGCGCCTTGCGCTACCATTGTTGAGCGGGGATGTGCTATAAGAGTCGGGCCGTGAATAGTGCCGCGAAACAGGAGCTTGCCCCGGTTCAGCGGGAGCGGGTTGAGGTATTTGTGGAACATGCCTCACCGGCGAGAGTTGAAGCGTCCGTGGGGGTCGCGGGGGAAGATGCTTCGCGCTATTGTCCGGTGTGCTCGCAGCGGCTGGAATCGAGGCGCTGCAAATTGATTTGCCCGGTCTGCGGGTATTACATGTCGTGCGCGGACTATTATTGATAAGCTTTGTGGTCCCGGCCCGGGTTGCCGCCGGAACTGCTATCCGATGAGGAGGAAAACACAGTGGCCTTGAAGATGACGTACCGGGAAGTGGATGGCGTGTCCGTGGTGGCGCTGGATGGGCGCATCGTGCTTGGCGAAGAAAGCAACGCACTGCGCGAAAAAGTGAAGAGCTTGATCGCCGAAGGAAAGAAGAAAATCGTGCTGAATATGGCGAACGTCACGTTCATCGACAGCGCGGGCTTGGGCACGCTGGTGGCCGCACATCACAGCGCGAAGTCGCAGGGCGCGGCGCTGAAACTGGCGCACCTGGGCGCCAAATTCCAGGAAGTCCTGCAAATCACGAAGCTGCTGACGGTGTTCGACGTGTACAACACCGAGGCGGAAGCGGTAGCCAGTTTCGCCAAGTAAGCTGGGCCTCAGCACGAAGAAGGGACTTCGCAAAAGGGCACGCGTGCGCGTGCCCTTTTGCTTTTGGAACCGCTTAAATCCGGGACCGCATGAGCTTGAAAGCAAGACTCGCCGTTCAATGCCTGCTCACGGCCATCGTGACCGCCGCGATGTTGTTTCTTCCCGCAGGCACGTTGAAATTCTGGCAGGGCTGGATATTCCTGGGAGTCCTGCTGATACCGATGGTGGCGGGCTCGATTTATTTTTACGAACGCGATCCGCAATTAGTGGAGCGCAGGCTGCAGACTAAGGAAAAAGTCGGCGAGCAGAAGCTGATCATGAAATTCGCAAAGATCATTTTCTTTGGCGCTTTTTTGCTGCCGGGATTTGATTTCCGGTTGGGATGGTCGCGCGGGACTTTCGGCGAGGTGCCGCCATGGCTTATGATTTTTTCAGGAGCGATTGCTATTGCAGGATACCTGATGACGTATTGGGTCGCGGCTGCGAACAGCTATGCTTCGAGGATCATTCAGGTGGAAAAAGATCAGCGAGTGATTTCCGTTGGGCCCTATCGGATCGTGAGGCATCCGATGTATCTCGGGGCAGCGATTTCGATTTTGTTTACGCCGCTGGCGCTAGGCTCGTATTGGGCGGCGCCCGTTTTTGCGCTGATCATTCCTGTTATCGTGTTGCGAATTCTGAATGAAGAAAAAATCCTTCGACAGGAATTAGCTGGCTATCCGGAATACTGCCTGCAGACGCGCTCCCGGCTGATTCCATATGTGTGGTGAATGGCGCCGAGGCGGGGGAACATTTGTGTATCAGTCCACGCGGTACATCGTGATGCCGCTTAGGAGCTTGGGGTAAAAGTCGGTAGATTTTTGCGGCATTACCTCTCCGGAAGTGGCAATCCGCGCGACCTGATCGACATCCACGGGATTGAGGAGAAACGCGATCTGCGCCGCGCCGCGGTCGACGGCGTCGAGAGCGGCCGAAGCTTCGCGCTCGTAGCTGAGATTTTTCTCGGCGGTCACGGCCTGCAGTGTAACGCCGAACGCGGGCTCAAGAATGCCATCGTGCAGCAAAACCACATCCAGTTCGCGCTGAAGCGGCGAAACGGCGTGAAGAAGTTGTGAAAGGTCGGCGCCGCGCCGCAGCGTTAAGACGTAGTACGCGCGCTTGGCGTGTTCCGCAGCGGGATAGACGCCGATCGCTCTCTGCCCGCGCGCTTCGTGTAAATAAGCGAGAAATTTGGCTTGCGCTTCAGTTTTTTGTGCGTCGCTGGCAAAGGGAAATGGCTGGGCTTCGAACCAGGGTTCGAGGTAGCGGCGCGCTTCGCTCCAGGAAAAATCGTGAAGATTTGCGGCGAGGCGATGGGTGGGCAGGATGGTGAGGCCTTCGCTGCACGTGTTGACGAAGGTCATCATCGCGAAGTCGTAAGGAGCCTGCGCGTAGGGAGCCGAGGGATGAAGGCCGCCAGCATGCAACCGCCGCTCATTTCGATAGTTCAGGGCGGTTTCGTAACGATGATGGCCGTCGGCTATGACGAGTTTGTGTTCTTCCATCGCTGACTTGATGGCAGCGGTGCGGGCGGGATCGGCGATGACGCGCAGGCGGTGAACAACGCCAAATTCATCGTGCAGAGTAGTGGCAGTAGGGGCGGACTCCGCATCTTTAAGGAGGGCATCGATGCGCTGCTGGGGATCGGAATAGAGCATGAAAAGCTGGCCGGTGTGGGTGCGCGTGTGGCGAAGAAGTTCGAGGCGGTCGGCTTTGGGACCGGAGAGCGTGTGTTCGTGGCGAAAGATAATGCCCGCGGAATAGTCTTCAAGCTTTCCGGCACCGATGAAACCACGGCGAGTGCGCTGCCCGCCCGATCCTGGCACAGTGTATTCCTGGGTGTAGGCGTAGAAAGATGGGACTGGATCCTGGGCGACAATGTTTTCGCGGATCCACTTCTCCAGGGCAGCGGCGGCGCGCGTGTAGACATTGTTCTGCGGATTGTCCGTGGGATAGGCGCGGCCTTTTTCGACGGTGATTAAATTATGTGGATCGGCCGCGTAGTAGTTGTCCTGCATCGACGCAGATATTTTGTCGTAGGGCTGAGTAAGGACGCGTTCGAACGGGACACGCTGGGGGTTGTAGCGAAACGCCTGGAAGGGGTGAACCTGGGCCATGTGATGTGGGTCTCCGGTTGTGTTTTGGGCCGAACGACAAGCCCCTTAGTTTACGCGAAGTGGGGACAATTCTGATAAACGATAGAACGCTTTCATTAATGCAGCTTTCATGATGCGTTAAAAACCGCGACGCGCGGAGCGAAACAGGGGCGGGCATATTAAGATGAAGGATTCATGGCTGACGCGAAACTTAGTTCCGTGCGGGCGCTGATTTTCGATCTGGATGGGACGCTGATCGATTCGAAACAGGATTTGATTCATTCGGTCAACGCGATGCTGCGCGAATTGGGGCGCAGGGAGCTGGCGGAAGAAACGATTTCCGGTTACATCGGGCACGGCGCGCCGCAGCTCGTGGCTCGGGCGCTCGGAGATGGAAGCACGGAAGAGGAACGGCAACGGGCACTGCAATTTTTCCTGAGTTACTACGAGCTGCACAAAATGGATATGACGTGCGCGTATCCGGGCGTGGCGGAAACGCTGGAAAAACTGGCGAGCTTGCCGATGGCGGTTTTGACGAACAAGCCGGTGCGGATAAGTGTGCGGATTTTGGAGGCGATGGGGCTTTCGAAATACTTCCGAGCCATCTACGGTGGAAACAGTTTCGAAACGAAGAAACCTGATCCGCTAGGCGCACGGACGATCTTGCGTGAATTGGGCGCAGCGCCGCGGGAAGCGCTTCTGGTAGGCGATTCCGAAGTGGACGTGCAGACCGCAAGGAACGCGGGCACGCTTGCTGCGGCAGTGAATTACGGATTTGGCGTACATGACAGGGAGGCGTACCCAGCGGATATTTATCTCGAGCATTTTGGCGAGCTCGCGAATCTTATGGGCTCTGGGCCGATTTTCGGTTAAGCATCTGCCTTCGACTTAAGGTTAGGAACCTCGTCGCCCGCGGCGCCGGTTTTGCGGGATCAGCTGAGAGCGCGCGTTAGAAGGCCGGCTACCGTGCCGAGAGCTGCGACTGTGGAGTAGGTCGCGGCGGCTACTTTCCAAGAGATGGTTTTGCCTACGACGGAAAGAGAGAAGACGCTGATGATGCCGAGGGTGCAGAGGATCGTCACAACGTAGGGGAGCGGCACGCCCTTAGTCATGGCAATGTAAGCGATGGCCACGTCGAAAGCCATGGGTACCGGAAGGAAGGCGCCGACGAGAGCGACGAGGAGGATTCCGCCGATCGTGGCCTGGGCTATCAGCGCTTGCGTGGGAAGTAATTCGATGACTAGCGCGCCGAGGACAGCGGCCAGGAGCATCAGAGGAAAGGCGACACGGAAAACAAACAGGAAACTTTTGAGGAAAGAGCGAGCCGTCGAGAGAAGCGCTTGCGCCCAGGTCTCCGAGAGGGGGATTTCGATGGGGCAAACGACGGCCGGAGCGGATTTGTTTTCGCGTGAAGCGACAGCTGGCGAAAAGACGAAAATGAGGAAAAGCACCGTGGCTAGCTTGAGCAGGGCGATCTGGACAGGAAAGAGAGCGAAGGTCATGGCGAGGACGACGACGTTGAGGGCGGGAGAAGCAAACATGGCGGCAAGAACGGATTCGGTGCTCATACCGGAAGCGTAGAAGCCGCGCGCGATGGGGGCGACGCAGTTGGTGCAGACGGCCAAGGGCATGCCCACGGCGGCGCCGAAAAGAGTATTGAGATAGCGCGAGTTGGTGCGGCGGCGGCGGAGCGTGGCGAGAAAAGTAAGGGCGGCGGGACCGAAGAGGAAGGAGAAAGTCATGCCGACGCGGTTGGCGTCGAGCCAGTTGAAGGTGGTGCGCCAAACGCGGGTGGAGAGCGGCATAGTGCGATCGACCTGGTACACGGCACCAAAGGTGAGAGCGCCTGCGGCTTTGACTTGCGTGCCAGCGCGGTAACGCTTGAGCAGGGCGGGATAGCGCGAATCGACCCAGAAAATGCCGGCTATGGCGATCATGAGGATTACGGCTAACGTGCGGCTGCGCCAGGCATTCGTGGTGACCAGGGACGGATGTAAATCGAGAGTGGAAGCTTGAACGGACATGAGGAACCCCTTTGTCGCAACAGCGAATGGCAAATTGCCGAAATTTCGAGGAGGGTATATGGGCGGAGGAGACTGTGGAATAGTGCAAAAGTATTAGAGACGAAATTCACCGACGGGGTAAGAATTCCGAGAGCGCGATTAGGGGACCCTGCGGATCGTCTGCCAGTGTGCCGAGGCTGGGGCTGGTGGGTCGATCCGCAGAATCTTTTCAGAGGGATGGGTGATTAGTCGCCGTAGGAGCCTGTCCCAGCAGCATCGCCTCCAAGGACCGGGCAGCCGCTGAATTCCTTCCATGATTCTCTGCCCTTCAAAAGGCCGTCCGCATTTTTGAGCTTAAGCAGGACCACGCGCTGGACGGGGCCGCTGTCCGGAGTCTGGCCCGAAGCTTGAACGCAGACGTAAATTCCAGATGTATTTTGTTCCAGGATCTTGATGTTGATTTGGGAGCCCTCTGGGGTCGCCTCGATGAGCTTTTGCTTGTCATCCATTTGCTGCATGACGTAGCCATAATCACTGAAGGTCTTCTTGCTCTTCTGCGGCTTCGGGCGGATGGAAGAGGGAAGCGTTGTGACATCCAGCTTCTGACCCACAAACTCGGCCACGTTGTCTTTCGGAAGAGGCGCATTATTTCCGGCAAGGGCCACGGGCACACCAGCCAGAACTAACAATCCACTCAACAGTTTCATTGTTCTTCTCCTTTGTCTCCTGAGTATTGCTGCGCGCAATGCTGTGCTGCACAGAATGCAATGAACTTCCTCGCATCACAATTAAACGTGAGTGCATTTATTTCGACCGGAGAGGAGAGCGGCTTATTCCAAATTGAGTTGCGAAGTTGTATCTCTTTTTTTTCGAAAAAAGAGCCAACGGCGAGAATAAATTCGGCGTTCAGGCAGTCTGCATGTGTGCGAGGGTGCAATTAGCAGAGTTAGAGGCGAAGTCCTCGCTTAGCACACCGAGGCGCTGTGATGTTTCTGCGCGAGTTGACACGGAGGAGTTATCGAGGCTGGGAATCGGGCGCGAACTTTCGGGCGGTGCGCACGGCGCCGACATCCAAGACATAGGCGACTTGGTGTCTGGTTAGCACCAGGAGACGATTGCCGTCCGCGGAGAAGTGGGCGTAGGCGATGGATTCTGGAAAAATCTGTTGATCGAGCTTGGCGCCGGTAGACAGATCGTAGATGAAAAGGCGGCCGGGTCCTTCCTCCATCGCGAAGAGATTGCTTTGGGAATTTGCGGCGGGAATTCCACCAACCAGGCGGGCTTTTAGACTGCCGTCCTGCAAAGAATAAACAGAGACGCGTTTTCCGTCCTTTATCAGGAAGAGTGCGTCGCCGGCGGAAAACGCCGCGTCGTAGCTTGCGGGGCCACTGCCGACCTGAATGAGGATTCCGCCGACGGACTTTCCTGAGCGCTCATCGAGAACTTCGAAATAAGAATCCAGTTTGGAGATTTTTGCGTGCTTGAATACTTCCCAAACCGAGGGGATTCGTCTGGCGGCAGATTGCGCGTGCGGACTTTGCGCTTTCCAGCCGAGGACGAGGCGATCGCCTTGCGGGTCGGCGAACGGCACTGGGCTGTTCTCGGAAAATTCGCGCTTCCACAGCTCCTTGCCGGTGGCTGGATCGAGAGCGCGCAAGCCGTAGGGGATGTCGTTCTCCTGGGTCACAACGAAGCGATGTCCGATGGGGGTCGCTAAGGCGTACTCCAAGAGGACAGGCCCTCCAGAACGGAGGCGGTTCTTTCCGCCGCTCCAGGCAGGAGTGGTCTTGCCAGAGCTGAGGGCCAGCTGTAGCACACGGGACGGATTGTTTCGATCGCGGGGAAGAAGGAGCTGCGCAAAATCTTGATCCGAGAAGATTGCGGCGCAAAGGCGCGGGCCGGTGTAGGTGCGTTCGCCGGTGGCTACTTGAAAGGTGGCAGCGTTGCCCTCCACAGAAAATGCGATGCGGTCGAGGGCGGGAGTGACGGCGGCGGCACGAAGCAAAGGCAGGGAGTCGAGCGGCAAATCGGCGGCAAGAAAGGGAAGTTTTTCGCCGATGCGATAGACAAATAAGGAGCCTTTTTCGTTCAGGACTGTCATTTCGTTTGCGAAGACGTCGATAGATAGATTGTTGGGCGGCTCCAGTTCTCGGTTTTGCTCCAAATCGAAGACGCGGACGCCAGGCGCACCGGCATCAGAGAGGATGGCATAGCGTGGATTGGTGGCGAGCCGCACGCTGTCTGCCTTGAAAGAGGGGTTTCCAGTCACGCCGCCGGTTTGCAAGGAGACGACAACGGATGCGGCTTCTTTTTCTCCGGAGGCGATGAGAACGCTCTCGTCATTTTGCAGGGCAAACGAAGCGTGCAAGCGTTTGTGGAGCCATCCGGCGAGCGATATTTTTCTCCCGGTGGAGAGGTCCACAGTAAAGGTTTCCGACTCATTTCTCACAAGGAGCACTTTGCCGTCCGTAGAAAAAATCATGGAGATGAATTTCAAACCTTTGTTGGCCATGGAGTCCCAGGAGTTGGCGAGGCGGAATCCGAAGGGGCTAGAGAATGCGAAGTCCGGATCGAGAGGGATATATACGATTCGATTGGGAGAAATCGCTTGGTCCAACGAAGCCGAGAAAACCAATTCGTTGGTGGAAAGCCGGTAAATGACGAGTTTGAGTTCGGGTGTAAGGCAGGCAAAGAACTCCGCGCCCGGGGCGAGTTCCGCGTCGAGGCAGCCGTCGTGAAAGGGGAGTTCCTTTTGTTCGAGAACCGGCCCACCGGGAAGTTTTTCGCGATTCGACGTCAAGCCGTGGCCAATGATGGTGATTTCTTGCGAATCGAGAGAGAAGCGGGCGGGATAGACTTCCTCGGCGGCCATGTGTGCGCGTAAAGTGAGCGGTTCGCGGGAAAGCAAGTAGACACCGGATGTGTTTTGGACCATGAGAGAGCGGCCGTCGGGGCTATAGCGAAGCACGACATCGGCGTTGCGAAGTGGAGGCTTCAGCGGTTGGCGGGATAGGACGCCATGCAGTTCCTCGTGTGGCCGCGCTGACTGCGGCGCGGCTGCCACGACCGCGAGGAGTTGGACGGCTACGAGGAGGGCAGCTTCGGAAAGTCTGGGGAGCGGCCACACAAGAGGGACCCGGGGCGTGGACAGTCTGTTCACAGTTGGATAAACGGCGCGAGTCTAACACTGGCCATGGTGGGCGGCAATTGGTGGCAGAAAGCGGCGAGAGGCATCGCGGGACACTTGAACAGCGTCGCAGCACAGAGCAGGCAGCAACCGCTGCACATCCGACTATTGATTGGCGGCTTTGATTCCGCCGGAGGGTACGTCAAACTCAAACGCGGTTTGGTCGTTGGTGAGGACGAATAGTTTTTTTCCATCCGCGGAAAAGTTGTGCGCGGTGATGGAATTGACGAAGTAGAGGTCGTCAATCAGCTTCAGGCTTTGCAAGTCGTAGACGAGCAAATGGCCGCGGCCGTTGGCCAAGCAAAGACGCTGGCCGTTGCGCGAAATCTCCGGACGATAGCCAAACCAGCGTACCATTTGTTCACCAGTGGAAATGGAAAGCAGCAAAACACGGTTGTGGTTGTCCTCGACGACCAGCCAATCGCCGACGACTGTTACAGATTCAGGAACGTAAGAACGATTGCCCGTGTGCAGAACCGCCGCGCCGGCGAGCGCGCCTTTGCGGCTATCCAAGGCTTCGAGAAGATAGTCGCCCTCTTTGGGTTTTTCCTTGTCCCACAGAGCTTGAAGCCTGGATTCGCGAGCGATTTCAACGCGGATTCCGCCAGAGCTTGCGGACCAGATCAGCACAACCTTACCGCTGGCGGGTGAGCCCGAAATAGAAGGCCCCTGCTTTGGAAAATTGCGCGACCAGAGTGGCTTTTGGTCCACGATATCCAAAGCATCAAGCTGATAGTTGCGGCCTGCCCCGCGATTCTTTTCGCCATGCGTGATGCGGAACAAAACGTCGCCGAAGAAGGTTATGTCGTCGTCCTTGTCCACGGGGCGCGATTTGGTTTGGCGTGTGACGGGACTGGCAACGGCCAGTTCCCGGCCCGTTTTTTCAAATGGGGGAAAATCCAGGAAGAAGGTGACATTGGGAGCGTAGTAGGCGCTCTGAAACGCACGGACGTGGAAGACGCGTTCGTTGGACTCCAAGTTCCAGATGCCACCGCGGGTGCGTGTGGAAATGGCGAGGAATTTCAGGTCAGGCGAAGCGACAAAAGTGCGGAGGCCGCCCAGCTTGCCAAGGGGCAACTGCGTCACAACGGAAGCTTTAGAGTCGCCCATCTTGTAGAAGCCGATTTCACCGTTCAGGCGCTCGCTAACCACCTCGTCTCCCCAAATATCGATTGCCGCCGTACGATTGCTAAAGACAATCTGTTTTTTGTCCAGGTCGTATGCGCCGACCGGGAAGTTGATGACCGGGCGCATAAGCAAGTATTTTGGATTTGTGGCGGCGACCAGGCTCCCGCCTCCCAGCGGGAGGCGATCCAGCACTTTTCCAGAGGGGAATTCCGCGACGGGCGATTTCTCTGCGTGAAACCTATCCAAGCCGACGATGCGATCGGGGCCAAGAAAAGCAAAGCTGTATTCCATGAGTGTATGGATAGTCCCCGGCACATTGATTTTCTTTCGAGAATTCAAATCAAACACGACATCCTCTCCGGTACGGGAGGAGGCCGCGAAGTAGTGGCCGTCGGGAGAAAAACGCAGGACGACGATGTCGGGATGGGTCAACAGGTATAAGAATCTGTAGAAGCCAGCGAAGGCGTCAAACGCAGACTCAAGAGTAAAGAATTTGTCGCGCTGAAAAAGAATCTCGCCGCTCGCCACATCGAAAAGAGAAAGATTGAGTTCGTGGTCGAAGCAAGCGAGATACTTTGCATCCGGGGAGAGCTCCGTCTGCCTGCATCCATGAAGAGCGGAGACATCGGTAACGCTAACTTGTTCTTGACGTTCGACGTCCCAAGTTTCCACGCGCAGGTGGGAGCTGAAAAAGACGACCTGTTTTGCATCTGGAGAGAATTGCGCAGCTTGCGCATCGGCTGAGTCAATCCGATATAGAAACCTCAGAGGGTCGCGCGTGAGAACATAAATTCCGCCTTCGTCTTGTGCCAGCAGGTAACGTCCATCGGGACTGAAACGAAAGCGTTCGATGTCGCCGCGAAGCGGATTGTTGAGGCTCTTACGCGAGAGAACGCCTGGAAGCCGCTCGGAGTGGCCGATGCCGTTGTAATGGAGCACCGACGACTGCCAGCGTTGAAACTCCTCGGGGTTTGCAGCTGACGCCGCTTCGATGCAGGCGCGTGGAAGGCTTGAAACATCCTTGAGGGTCTCGCGCAAGCGGCGAGAGTTCGAAGAGGTGGCCCCGAAGAAATCGGTTACCCAGTTTCCGGTTTTGCCTTTGGTAGCCATGATGCGATCGAGGGCATCGGGAAATGCCTGCGGAACGTAACCGGCGCGGGCAACGGCCTGGACACCGATCTGGTCGGCGATGGATTGTCCCTTGTCCTCGTTGCCGGAGGGTTCCGCGTGGTGCTTCTTCAATCGGAGACTATCCGTGAGCTGGTTGTAGAGTGCGAAAAGATCGTCGGAGTCCGAAACGCTCTTTAAGCCGAGGACGTCTTTGAACATGCGTGACATTTCCAGGGCCTGCTGCCTGGCGGCAACATGTCCCATCTCATGCCCCAATACGCCTGCCAACTCATCTTCACTTTTCAGAAAGGCGATCATTTTCCGCGAAAGATAAATGCGGCCGCCAGGCATGCTGAAGGCCTGGATCTCCGGGAGGTCGTACAAAAGGAATTCGAAGTGGATACCGGTGTCCGGAAGATGGCGCGCTACGCGCTGCCCGACGCGGTCCAAATAGCCGGTGACCTGGCTGTCCTCGATGACACGAAAGTCGCTCTCAAATTGCTGGCGGACAATTTCTCCCAGTTCCGTTTCCTGTTTGGGAGTGAAGAGAAGTTTTGCGGGATCGGGGACTGGCGGCTGGAGGGGCGGACAAGCTTGTTGGGCACAAACAAGTGAAGAAACAAACAAGCTCAGAGGAAGGAGGAGGAGTCGCCCCGTCACGGTTTTTCACTCCTGAGGAACTTGGCGAGGAGCCTAACACCTAGCGTGTGGCGGAGCAAGAGGACAACCAATTGATATTTAAAGTTCCCTTTTTCTTGCGTTCCTGCTTGGCACTTGGCAGACTCGGCGCGTGCTGATTGGACTGTTTACTGAATTAGAGGGGACGGGCGGGGTGCAGCGTGCCAGCAGGCAGATGGCGGCGGTGCTGAGCGAATTTGCGGCGAGCCGGCACCTGGACTGCCGGATGTTGAGCTTGAACGACACACCGGACCTGCATCGTATGTCGGTGGGGGGCAAGGAATTCGTGTTTACTGGTTGCGAGCGAAGCAAAACCAGGTTTGCCGCTACTGCGATACGCGCGGCGGGACGTCACGGTAAGGTGGTTCTGGCAGCACATACGAACCTGGGACCTGTCGCGCAAACCATGAAGATCGCGGCGCCGCGGCTCAGGACAATTCTTTGCACGCACGGGGTGGAAGTATGGGAGCCACTTCCGATGTGGCGACGGCTGGCTCTGCGATGGGCGAATGTGGTGCTCGCGCCAAGCAAGGATACGGCGAATCATGTGGCCGAGCAGGGCGTACAGCGGGAGAGAATTCGTGTGCTGCCCTGGGCGCTTGACCCGGAATTTGAAGTGATTCCGGCGAACGCGCCGCCGAGAAAGCTTCCGCACGGGTATCCGGAAGGGCGCGTAATACTTACGGTGGGCCGCTGGGTGGCGACGGAGCGGTACAAAGGAATGGACACCCTGATCACGGCGCTTCCGCGGCTTCTGACGCGTTGGCCGGAGTTGCAGCTTCTGGCCGTCGGCGATGGTGATGACAGAGCTTGGCTGGAGGATCTGGCCGAGCAGAATGGCGTGAATCTACATGTACACTTTCTTAGCGGTTTGAGTTTCGCGGAGCTTTCGGCGTGCTATGAAACTTGCGAGATGTTTGCTCTGCCGAGCCGTGCCGAGGGTTTTGGGCTTGTCTATCTTGAAGCGATGGCGTATGGAAAACCGGTGATCGGCGGAGCGCATGGCGGAGCACCGGAAGTAATAGAGGATGGCGTGACGGGTTTTCTGGTGCCGCACGGAGATGCGGTGCAACTTGCGACGTCCATCGAGACCCTGCTCTCGGATCCGGCTCTGGCGCAAAAAATGGGCGGACGCGGTCGGCAGCGCGTGGAGCGGGAATTCCGGTTCAGCGTTTTTGCCAAGGCGCTGAAGAAAATCCTTCGCGAACAATGCGAATCCTGAGCGTTACAGAAACTTATGCCCCCTTTCTGGAGTTTGGCGGGCCGCCGGTGAAAGTGCGGGCGCTGGCCCAAGGTCTCGCCAGACATGGGAATCAGGTGACGGTGCTAACGGCGGACTGGGGCCTCGAAGAGCGCATGAACGCGAAGGAGGCGCCGTGGGCGGAGCGCAGTCCGTTCGGATGGAGCAGCGTGGAGAACGGCGTCACCGCGATTTACCTGCCGACGTGGTTGCGGTACCGTTCGGTGAGCTGGAATCCAGCGGTGAAGCGATTTTGCAGGGCGCAGCTGCAAAACTTTGATTTGGCGCACATTTACGGGCTGTACGATTTTCTTGGGCCTGCGGTGGCAGACGCTTGCGTGAAGAGAAAAATCCCTTATGTGCTGGAGCCGATAGGGATGTTTGTGCCCATTGTGCGCAGCTTGCGGCTGAAGCGGATTTATCACGCGTTTTTTGGGCGGCGTTTGTTCGCTGAAGCGAGTGCCATCGTCGCGACATCGCAGCAAGAGATCGAGGAGTTGATGAGCGGAGGCGTGGCGCGCGCGAAGATCGTGCTGAGACGCAATGGGGTAGAAACGCCTTCTTCGTGGCCGGCGCGGGGAACTTTTCGCCAAGGAATGGGAATTGCTAAGGAAGCGAGAGTGATCCTCTTTCTTGGGCGCCTGTCGGAAAAGAAGAGCCCAGACCTGCTGCTGGAAGCGTTTGCCGCGCTGTCGACGGAAGCGGGAGAAAAGAACTTGCAACTCGTGTTTGCGGGGCCCGACGAAGGCGGCATGAAGGCGCGCCTCGCCCAAAGGGCGGCGCAGCTTGGCGTGAGTTCGCAAGTGCAATTCACCGGAGCGATTTTCGGAGAGGCAAAATGGGCGGCGTATCGCGATGCGGATGTGTTTGTCCTCCCGTCGCAAAACGAAAACTTCGGGAATACCGCTGCGGAATCGGCGGCAGCAGGCACTCCCATGGTCGTCACGGAACAATGTGGCATCGCTCCGCTTTTGGCGGACGTGGCGGGACGGGTGGTGCCGCATGACGCCGGGGCGCTGGCCCGCGCAATCAAAGATGTGATTAGCGACCCGGAATTGCACGCACGGCTGGCGGCTGGATGTAAGGCAGCGACAGCGCGGCTAGGGTGGGAAGAGCCCGTTCGCGAGATGGAAACACTATATAACTCGCTTGCAATTAAGACTGCGCCCAGTGCAAAATTCGAGGCATCGGAGTAACTGAATTGCGTACGACCAGGCACCTCATCTTCCGTGTGGTGTGGCGAGGCGTGAATCTGCTGCTCGCCGTGGTTGTAGTGTCGTTGTTGTATGCGGGAGTTCGGGAATACTCGGTGCGCCGGTATCTGGATGGATTTTCGGATGCGATAGTGCCCAACAATATGCCCGAGGAACAGAAGCTGGCAGCCATCTTGAGCTGGATGCGCGCGGAGCCGTCGCGGGCCACATCCACGAATCCAGACTCACTTGCGAAGCGCGATCCGGAGATGACGCTCACTTACAGCCAACTGTTAAACATCTGCGGCACGGCCACCAATGCATTCTTGAATCTGGCGCGAAGCTCCGATTTACGAGCGCGGCGGCTGCTTCTGCTGACTCCCGATAACAATACGAAACACGTGGTAGCTGAAGTCAACTTAGGCGGGCGGTGGATCATCGTTGACCCAACGTATCGCCTGATCATGCAGGACGCGGCGGGGCACTACCTGACTCGCAAAGATTTGCAGGACCCTGCGATCTTTGAACAAGCAGTCAGCGTCTTCCCAAAATATCCGCGAGAATACAACTACGATCATTTCGCGCATGTACGGCTAGCGCGGTTGCCTTACCTTGGATTTGCGCTGAGGAAGGTGTTGAGCACCATCGCTCCCGCCTGGGAGGAAGCGATCGATTGGAGCCTGCTCCTCGAGCGAGAGTCGTTTTTTTATCTGGTGCTGAGCGTGGCGGCCGTGCTTTTCTTCCTGCTGCTGCGCTTCCTCCTGGCATGGTACGCCGATAGCCGTCTGCGAATTCCCCGCTTCCACCTGCGCGAGCATGCCATCCGCGCTGGGGTGGCCTTCTTTTCGACTCCGGAGATCAAACAGTAGCGTGTGTGGTATTTGCGGTGTCGCGTTCGCATCGCGGAGTAAGGATGCCGAGTTGCGTGTACGCGCGATGGCTGCCGCGATGCGGCACCGTGGTCCTGACGAAGAAGGATTCCTGATCGGAGAAGAACGCGCGCCGGGATTGGCGCTAGGCATGCGGCGGCTGAGCATCATCGACCTCGCCGGCGGCCAGCAGCCTGTTTGGAACGAAACGCGGGATGTCTCGGTCATCTACAACGGCGAGCTTTATAACTATCGCGAACTCCGCGAGCGCCTCACGCTTCTGGGACACCGATTCGCAACGCAATCCGACACGGAGATTTTGGTACATGCCTGGGAGGAGTGGGGCGAAGAGTCTTTGACGGAGCTCCGCGGAATGTTTGCGTTTGCCTTGCTCGACTTGCGCGGACGATTTGCAACAGCGCCTTTGCTTTTCCTGGCGCGCGATCCTCTGGGTATCAAACCTCTCTACTACACGCAAACAGCGGAGGGCTTTGCGTTTGCCTCGGAAGTGCGTGCACTGCTCGCAAGCGGCATCGTCCCGAAGCAACTTTCTCAGGATGCGCTCACTTCGTACCTGCTCTTTGGCAGCTCATCGGAACCGGTAAGCCTGGTGGAGGGCGCATTCTCGCTTCCACCCGGGCATCGCATGTTGCTCTATGTTCCGGAGCGGCGTCGCGTGCCGAGGGCGCGGCCGTGGTGGGATCCACAGACAAGCCCGGCCGCGCGCGACCCGCGCAAACCTAAGTCCATGGATGCGGCTGCCGCGAGACTGCGTCCGCTTCTTGAAGATGCCGTTCGTGCGCACCTCATCGCAGACGTGCCCGTTGGACTATTTCTTTCCAGCGGTCTGGATTCCGGCGCGATCGCCGCGCTTGCATCCCGCTCACAAGCAGGAATACGTAGCTTTACGTTGTCGTTCCCTGGAACTGGGTACGACGAAGCTCCATTGGCACGCAAAGTCGCCGAGCAATGCGGCACGCAGCACACGGAGATTCCTCTCGATGGCACCGCCATGCTTGCGCGCATCGACGAAGCATTAGCAGGCCTCGACCAGCCGACGATGGACGGCATCAATACGTACTTCGTTTCGTGGGCGGCGCGCGAAGTCGGGCTGAAAGTGGCGCTCTCTGGCCTGGGAGGGGATGAGCTATTTGCGGGCTATGCAAGCTTCGCAAATACGGCGCTGCTCCAGCGGCTTACTCGGTTGGCGTGGTTTGTGCCGCGACCGCTGCGGCGAGCCATCTCGCCACTGATCGCGAGTATCTTCGGAACGCGAATGTCTCGCGACGCCGCCGTCAAAGCCGTAGCTGCATGGACCGACCCTGACACACTCCCTCATCCCTACTTCTACGCGCGCGCACTTTTCCCACCGGGCCAGCTTGAGCGGTTAATAGAGCCGCGATTCCGTCCGAGCACCGTGGGCGCCGACGGCGTGACTCTCGAACCGACGTGGCTAGGCTGGCTGGACCGCACAGCAAGCGAGGCTGGAAAATTAGAGCCGGTAGCCGCTACCGCTTGGCTGGAAATGCGCTGCTACCTGGCAAGCACGCTGTTGCGTGATACTGATTCGGTCAGCATGGCGCGTTCACTGGAAGTACGTGTGCCTCTGCTGGATACGCCGCTTGTCGAATTCGTTGGTTCCCTTCCCGACATAGCGCGAAATCGCGCCGGAACGCAAAAGGCATTGCTAGTGGATGCTCTGGCAGGACTCTTGCCGGAGGAAATTCTTGGGCAGCGGAAAAAGACATTTACGCTGCCTTGGGAAGAGTGGCTTCGAGGGCCGTTGCGCCCGCGGCTGGGAGCGAGTTTTGCCGACATCGCGCCATCGCTTGCACCGCACCTTCGGGTAGAGGGCGTGCGCAGCGTTTGGGCGGCGTTTCTCGAAGGCAAGACATCGTGGTCGCGGCCTTGGTCATTGTATGTCCTCAACGAGTGGTGCAAGCGCCACCTGGCCGCATGATCCGCGCTCCTGAGGTAGACTGAATTCACTTGCGATGAATATTCTTGGGATCAACGCCTACCACGGCAACGCGTCGGCAGCCATTGTCTGCGAAGGCCGGCTTGTGGCCGCTGTGGAGGAAGAGCGCTTTAACCGCGTGAAGTACGCCGCTGGCTTTCCGGCGCAGGCGATTCGCTATTGCTTGAAAGAAGCGGGTCTGGGACTCAAGGATATCGATCACGTGGCCGTGCCGCGCAACCCTTACGCGCGGCTCGGAACGAAGCTTTTCTATGCCCTGCGAATGCCGGCCTTCGCACGCGAGCGAATGAAAGTTCTGGCAAAATTCACAGGAATTCCGGAAGCGCTAGCCCAGGCCTTCGACACGGATCCGGCAAGAGTTGCCTCAAGCTTTCACCGCGTGGAACACCATCAGGCGCATCTCGCCAGCGCGTTTTTTGTTTCGCCGTTCGAACGAGCGGCGTTGCTTTCCGCGGACGGCCTTGGAGATTTCGCGAGCACCATGTGGGGAAGCGGCGACGGCAGCCGTATGAGAATTGAAGGCGCGGTTACGTTTCCTCACTCACTCGGCCTGTTTTACAGCGCCGTGACGCAGTACCTGGGCTTTCTGAAATTCGGCGATGAGTACAAGGTCATGGGCCTGGCGGCGTATGGCGAGGCAGAGCAACTCGAGGCCTTTCGCGATATCGTGCGCGCGAATGGAAACGGATTCCGCCTGGGCCTCGACTACTTCACGCATCACCGCACGGGTCCCGAAATGAGTTGGGCGGAGGCGGACAAAACTCCCACGCTCGGCAAGATGTTCTCGGAAGCAATGGAAAGACGCCTCGGGCCAAAGCGCAATCCTGAAGAGCCGCTCGAGCAGAGGCACCGCAATCTGGCGTCCGCGCTGCAAACGCGGCTTGAGGAAGTCTATCTCGGCATGCTGAAGAGGCTTGCAGAGCGCACCGGGTTGAAAGCGGTGTGCCTCGCCGGTGGAGTCGCATTTAATTGCGTGGCCAACGGAAAAATCTTCGATACGACGGGCTTTGAACAGGTTTACGTGCATCCGGCGGCGGGGGACGCGGGGCTGGCGGTTGGAGCCGCATACTATGTTTGGCATCAGATTCTCAGAAAGCCGCGCTCGTTCGTGATGGGCCACGCCTATTGGGGGCCGGGATATTCACGCGACGAGATTCGCCGCGCTATCGACGCAAATGGATTGGGAAAGAACGGCTGCCAGATCGAAGAACTGTCCGAAGACAACCTGATGCAACGCACCGCCGCGATTGTGGCCGGTGGCAAAATACTTGGATGGTTCCAAGGACGCGCAGAATGGGGACCGCGCGCGCTCGGCAACCGGAGCATCGTCGCCGACCCACGGCGTCCGGAGATGAAAGAGATTCTGAACCAGCGCATCAAACATCGCGAAATCTTCCGCCCGTTTGCTCCTTCGATTCTCGCCGAATCTACGAACGAATGGTTCGAGAAATCACATCCTTCTCCATTCATGACCTTGGCGTATTCCGTGCGCCCCGAGAAGCGCGAAAAAATCCCCGCACCTACGCACGTTGATGGAACAGGCCGGTTGCAAACAGTGACGCGCGAGGCCAACCCGCGTTATTGGAGCCTGATCAAGGCGTTCGAGCAGCTTACGGGAGTGCCGGTCGTGTTGAACACTTCTTTCAACGACAATGAGCCGATTGTCTGCCGGCCCGAGGAAGCGCTGGACTGTTTCCAACGCACACAAATGGATGCGCTGGTGCTCGGCGACTTTCTGATCACCCGATCGTGAAAAACACGCCGCGAGCACCGTTCGAATGAGAATCCTGCTCCTCAATCTCTACTATCCGCCGGACACTTCAGCGACGGCGAAGATGGCGGCGACCGTAGTAGAAGCGCTTTCTGCGCACCACGACGTTACGGTGCTTTGTGGGAGGCCTTCCTACGATCCAACGGAACGCAGGCCATGGCGGCTCTGGCAAACGGAACCTGCTGGGCGCGCAAGAATCCTGCGCGTTGGTTCGACAGATTACCCGCGTTTCGCCATGAAGCGGCGCGTGCTGAACTATTTGACCTACGTCGCGCTGGCGATTCCACGAGCGCTTTTTTTGCGCTGCGATGTAGTGCTGTCAATGACCGACCCGCCATTCGAAGGAATCGTGGGAGCGATCGCCGCGCTTCTAAAAGGCAAGCCCTATGTCTACAACATCCGCGACATGTATCCAGACATGGCGGTAGGCGGGTCGATTGTCGCGCCCGGTCTTTTCGCGCGCGTCTGGGAAAGACTGCATCGCTGGGCGCTTCGTCGCGCTATCCGTGTAATCGTGCTCGGCGAAGACATGCGTGCACGCATCATCTCGAAGGGCGTCGATCCGTCGCGCATCGAAATCGTCCGCGACGGGGCGGATATTCCAGCGCACGATGCGCCGCCGCCTTCGCTTGACGGCGAGATCATTCAAGCGATTCGCGGCGACTATAAATTCGTGCTTCTTCACGCCGGGAATCTTGGTTTTTACGGCGCGTGGGAGACTTTAATCACCGCAATGCGGAATTTGGTGGCGGATGGCGTTGGCCTCGTGTTCGTCGGAGAGGGCGCGCAGCGAGCGCACGTTGAGGCGCTTGCAAAAGAAGCCAAGAACGTGCGATTTCTCCCGTTTTTTCCTGCGGCTAAAATCCGTTCTGTCCTAGCAGCTCCCGATGTACACGTCATTACCGTGAAGCGCGGCCTCGAAGGAGTCGTGGTGCCCAGCAAAATGTATGGAATCCTCGTGGCCGGAAAGCCGATCCTAGCCGTCGCGCCGGAAGAGACGGACGCGGCGTCGCTTGGCGCAAAATTCGGATTCGCGGTTTCCGCCGATCCGGATAACCCGGCAGAGGTGGTTGCGACCGTTCGTTCACTTGTTAGGGGCGGAGCGACTGTGCAAAGCATGGGCCGGGCTGCCCGAGCGGTTGCGCCCGACTATGATAGAGTCACAGAACTGCGGAAATTTGTAAAAATTATCGAGGAGGCCGTTAAAGCGTGACGTCTTCAGAGAATTTTTGGAGCGGAAGGTTAGTATTGGTGACGGGAGGCGCCTCATTCATCGGTTCAACGCTGACGGATCACCTACTCGCACGTGGCGCAAGGATTCGTATCGTCGATGATCTTACAAGCGGGCATCGCGACAATATCAATGAACACGTTGCCACCGGAAAAATTGATTTTATCCAGGCAGACTTACGTGAGCCTGGCGTTACGCGCTCCGCGATGCAAGGTGTGGACACCGTGTTTCATCTCGCCGCCGATCATGGCGGCCGCGGCTACGTCGACCTCCACCAAGCGGGACCGGCCTCCAACTTTTTCCTAGACGGCCTCGTTTTCGCGGAAGCGCTGCGCGCGAAAGTGAAAAAGGTCGTGTTCGCGTCCTCCGGCTGTGTGTATCCAAACTTCCTTCAGTCGGACGTCAAGAAAGAGCTTTACCTCACCGAAGATCTCACGAAAGGTCCCAACGACGCCGATAACACGTATGGCTGGGCTAAGCTGATGGGCGAGTTTACGCTCAGCGCCTATGCCAAAGAACATGGCATGGGAGCAGCGTCCTGCCGCTACTTCACAGTCTATGGACCGCGAGGCGTTGAAAATCACGCGGTCATAGCCATGATCGCACGCGCATTTCTCGGACAGAACCCTTTCGAAGTATGGGGCGACGGCACGCAAATCCGCAACTGGACGTACATCGAGGACATTGTCGAAGGAACGATTCTCGCGGGCGAAAAAATCAACGATGGCACGGCCATTAACCTGGGAACCATGGAGCGCATCAAAGTCATCGACGCGGCAAAGATGGTCTGCGATCTCACCGGCCACAAAGCCGAGATAAAGCTGCGGCCCGACATGCCGACGGGCCCGCTGAATCGCGTCGCGGACAACTCTTTGGCTAAGAAACTGCTCGGCTGGGAGCCTAAAGTGCTCTTCCGCGATGGCTTGAAGAGAACCATTGACTGGTATTACGCGACAAAGAATCGCGAAGAAGTGAAGCGCACGTTTGGCAGGATGCTCACCGAAAGATAGGGACGCGCAAGTAAAAGCGGTTTCACGGGCTGCACAGCATTTTTTGAATAGGGTGAACAAAAACAACCAATAATCCGTCTTCCTGATTACGCCGCAAACAATCCTGATTGAAGCGAAACTGTTTTCGAAGTATCGTGTTAGAGCTGCGTGGGGCAGCCATTTTTTTCTTGGGAGCCGGGCCCCAATCCGGCAGAACATGATTGAGGCACTGGCCGCACCGCTCCGGTCAGGACCTTCAAACAAATCGAGGGAAGATGCCCGCTGGTCTGCTGGCGTTTCTGATAGCGCTATTTGCATCGCTGATGCTGACGGTACCCGTGCGCGCGCTGGCATTGCGCGTGGGTATGGTCGATCTTCCGGGACCGCGCAAAGTCCACCTCAACCCGATCCCTCTGCTGGGCGGGCTAGCCATGTATGGGGCCGTGGTGCTTGCAGTTCTGTTTACGTTTAGCGGAGCCGCGCGGGCCCAGATTGTTGGAATCTTGACGGGTGCGACCGTCGTTGCGGTTGTCGGTATTCTCGACGACCGCGGCCTGCTGCACCATCAGATTAAATTATTTCTAGGCATGCCGCTTGCAGCATGCGTTTTGCTGGTCACCGGCATTCACGCACAAGTTTTTGAATATATTTTGGGCGGACGAACGGGCTACGTTCTGGACGCAATTCTGACTGTCTTTTTTGTCGTTGGGATAACCGCATCCTTCAGTATTCTGGACCATATGGACGGCCTTTGCGCAGGGGTAGCGGCCACCGCTTCCATCTTCTTCGCCTTGCTCGCTTACCTGAATGGGCAGACGCTGGTGACGACTCTGGCAGCTGCGGTTTTGGGTGCAGCGACGGGTTTTCTACGCTGGAACTTTAAGCCCGCCAAGATTTTCATGGGCGACGGCGGGGCCATGTTCCTGGGGTTCCTGATGGCCACACTAGGGCTGAAATTGCGGCTCGAGCAGGCCAACCACCTTTCGGCTTGGCTGGCTCCTCTGCTGATTCTGGGCGTGACGATTTTCGACACGACTCTCGTAACGATTTCGCGCTCGCGGCGCGGCCTGTTACCCTTTGCCACTCCAGGCAAGGACCACGCCGCTCATCGCCTGGCGAATCTCGGTCTGGGGCATCGCGGCGCTGTTATTAGCATGTATTTCTTGGGACTACTGAGCGGTGGAGCCGCCGTGCTCGTGACCTACCTACAGCCCCTTGCTGCGATTCTAGTGGCGGTTATTGCGTTTGCCATAGTGCTGTGTGGAGTGATGTTTCTCGAACGTGCTCCGTATGAACGCCAAGCGCAAAAGCCAGCCGCTCTCTCCTGAAGTGCTTCCAATTCAGAATATGCCGGTCCTTCAGGTTTCGAAGGGGCTCCGCGGGTTTGCCCGCACAATTGGATTCGTTATACTTAGCGGGTTGTCCGCTCACCCAATTTCGTCGCATATCCCATCGGGCCGGGCGGAAAGCTGTCTAGACTCTTGAGAATTTTGAGCGCGAGCACCCGGCAGAGTAATAGTCCGGGGTGTATGCGCGACTTGGGAAAGCGAAATCGTGTCAAGCACTGAACAGAGTCCCCGGCAGGGCGGGGAGAGCGGTGAGGTCATCGTAGTCGGAGGTTCCGCAGCGGGTCTGTATACGGCATCCACGGTTGCCGGCGGCGGACGCCGCGTACGCGTCCTGGAATCAAGGCCGGGCTTCGAACCGGAGCCACGCTCGCTAATCGTAACCGACCAATTCCGGAGCCAGCTCGGCGCCGCCGCTTCCGAAAGTATTGTGAACGAAATCCGGCGGTTCGAATTGTTTACCGATGGACGGTCGGCACAGGTCGCGCTTGCGCGGCCTGATCTCATCATCGAACGCTCGCGTCTGATCCCGGCACTGGCACGAAGCGCGCAGCAAGCAGGAGCTGAACTTTCGTTTGATACCCGCTTTCTTGGACTAGCTCCGAATGGCCGTGGTCTGCGCGTGCAGGTGGAATCCGCCGGACATCGCGAGGAATTACACGCCGCGAGCGTCGTAGGCGCGGACGGAGCCTCTAGCCGCGTGGCGCGCAGCGCTGGCTGGCCGCCGATTGAGACGGTCCCCCTGGTCCAAGCCATCGTTCGCTTGCCAAAGGATCATCCGCCGGACACCACGCGCGTTTGGTTCGTCCCAGACGATACGCCCTACTTCTACTGGTTGATTCCCGAATCCGCGGAGCGAGGCGCTTTTGGAATCATCGGTGAGGATGGCCGCGATACCAAGAAGTGCCTTTCGCGGTTCCTCGAGAAGAAAAACCTGGAGCCGCTGGAATGGCAAGGAGCCCGTATACCGGTTTACCGTGGGTGGGTGCCGGTGCGTCGCCAGATAGGAAATGGCGAAGTGTATTTGGTAGGCGATGCGGCAGCTCAGGTGAAAGTGTCCACCGTCGGCGGAATCGTAACGGGGCTACGTGGAGCGCTCGGAGTCGGACAATCCATCCTGCGCGGAGGACGGAACAAAGAGCTGACGGCGCTGCGCCGCGAACTTGGCACGCACTGGTTAATCCGGCGGGCGCTGCATCATTTCCAGCAAAAGGATTACTCGCAGCTTGTTGACCTGCTCGACGCTTCCACGCGCGAGTCTCTGGGAGAGATCAATCGCGATGAATCCACGCGCCTGCTCTGGAATGTCGTGCGCCGCCAGCCGCGGCTTGTGCTGCTCGGTTTGCGCGGACTGCTTATGGGGAGAGGCTTGAGGGCTAGACGAGACCGTTCATGGGGCAGAAGAGGGGCTAGCGCTCCATAGAGATTGTGCAGGCCGCGAAACGCCTCGCGATGATGTCCTTTCTTCCGCACCGCGGTTCGGTCAAAATAAATTGTTTGCGGCGAATTCAGTCCGAAGTTGCGTTGTGGCCTGAAGCACACTCAAGGAGAATCTGACTTGCGCCTCTCTGTGATTGGATGTGGCTACGTAGGATTGGTGACCGGCGCATGTCTTGCTGCGGCTGGGCATGAAGTGACTTGCACCGATATAGATGCGGAACGCATCAGGCGCCTTCAAGCCGGAGAGGTGCCTATTTATGAGCACCACCTCGAAGAAATTCTGACGTCTGCGCGCAAAGCCGGGCGCATTTCCTATACCGCCGATGCTGGCGAAGCCATCCGAGCGGGAGATGCCATTTTTATCTGCGTGGGCACCCCGCCGAAAGAGAGCGGCGAAGCTGACCTCTCCGCGATTGACCAGGTGGCGCGACAGATTGCCGAACAGGCGCGGTCACCCAAGCTGGTGATTGAAAAGAGCACCGTACCCGCGCGCACGGGGCTGGAACTGCAAAGAGCGCTGGCCGCCTACAGCAGTGGCGGCAAATCCACTTTTCGCGTGGCATCGAACCCTGAATTTTTGCGCGAAGGCACAGCGGTCGGAGATTTCTTCCATCCGGACCGCATCGTGGTCGGCGTAGAGGACGAATCAGCAGCGGCGGATTTGCGCGAAATCTACCGGCCGATCCTGGAGCGCAAATTTCATTGCCCCGTGCACAACGGGAATTGCCCCCCGACTCATGAGGCGGCATTCCTCGTCACCACGATCAACAGCGCCGAACTGATCAAACACGCTTCGAACTCGTTTCTTGCGCTGAAGATCAGTTACGCCAATGTGATTGCCGATCTGTGTGAAAGAATCGGCGCAGACGTGAAGGAAGTTACTCATGCTATGGGTCTGGACCCTCGAATTGGCGGACAATTCCTCAACGCGGGGCTGGGGTTTGGCGGCTTCTGTTTTCCGAAAGATGTGCAAGCTTTCATTCATCTCGCGGCCACTGTTGGAGTCGATTTCGATCTATTGAAAGCCACGGAGCGTGTGAACAAGCAACGCATCGATCGATTTCTAGAAAAAGTGCACAAAGCCCTCTGGGTGGTCAAAGGCAAGCACGTCGCCGTCCTGGGTCTGGCGTTCAAAGCCAATACGGACGACATTCGTTTTGCACCGGCGCTCGAAGTCGTAAAGCGCCTTCTCGAGGAAGGCGCGATTGTCCATGCCACCGATCCGGAAGCCATCTCGAGGACGAAGACACTCTTCCCGAAGGTGACGTATCATGAGGACCCGTACGACGCTCTTCGTGGTGCGGATGCCGCGCTCGTCTGTACCGAGTGGGACGTATTCCGGAATCTGGACTGGAAACGCGCCAAGCCGCTTATGGCGCGCGGCCTTGTCGTGGATGGCAGGAATCTCTATTCCCCCAAGCACATGCGCGAGCTTGGATTTGAGTATTACTCGTTCGGAAGAGCGTAGTGGACGCTAGAAGCAGCGAGTATTGATCGCTGCCAATCTCGTGCCGTTCAGACGAGAGCAAACCCTTGCTTGCCGCTAAGCAGTTTTCTCGGCCGCGAATCCTTGCTTGAAATAATCAAGAGTCAATCGCAGTCCCTCTTCCAATCCGACTTTGGGTTCCCACTTTAGAATCCGCTTTGCCTTGGTAATGTCCGGACAGCGGCGCTTCGGGTCATCCTGCGGGAGCGGTTCGAGCACAATCGCGGGAGCATTCTCGAAATGCGAGCGAACCCGTTCGGCAAATTCAAGAATGGTGATCTCCTGCGGATTGCCGATATTTACGGGAGAGTGCTCGTCAGACAGCATCAATCGGTAGATGCCCTCGATCAAATCAGAGACGTAGCAAAAGCTCCGCGTCTGATTGCCGTCACCATAGACAGTTAGCGCGTTCCCGGTGAGTGCTTGATGCACGAAATTCGGAAGCGCTCGGCCGTCATTGAGGCGCATTCTCGGCCCGTACGTATTGAAGATTCGCACGATATGGGTGTCCACGCCGTGATAGCGGTGGTAGGCCATAGTCATGGCTTCGGCAAAGCGCTTCGCTTCGTCGTAGACGCCGCGCGGCCCGATGGGATTGACGTGGCCCCAATACTCTTCATGCTGCGGAGAGATCTCCGGATCGCCGTAGCATTCGCTGGTCGAAGCCAGGAAAAACTTCGCCTTCTTGGCCAGCGCCAGGCCGAGCGCGTTGTGTGTGCCGAGAGAACCAACCTTTAGAGTCTGTATGGGAAGTTTGAGGTAATCCACTGGACTGGCCGGGGACGCAAAGTGCAAGACGTAGTCCACCGGACCTGGCACTTCAATATATTTCGAAACGTCACACCGTGCGATGCGAAAATGGGGATGTTTGAGGAGCCGGCCGAGGTTAGATTCGACTCCTGTGACCAGGTTGTCGAGAACCAATACATCCCAGCCCTCATCTATCAAGCGGTCGCAGAGATGCGACCCCAAGAATCCGGCTCCCCCCGTCACCACCGCTTTCATGCACCCCCCAAAATAGCAGCCCGTTAGTGTAGCTTGCGTTCGCCTAATTGACCACATATCTCGCCAGAGATACGATGCGCCCACCCTGCGAGGAACCTCAAGCGATGGCCCCCGAGAAAAATTCAGAAACCGCCCCGCACAGGCATCGCCGAACGCGCCTGCTGGTGCTCGGCTTTGCAGGTACATTGCTGCTGGGTGCGGTGGTATTCCTTCTTTTTGTGGGCCGCTGGCTGGTAGTGGAAGACCCCCTCGAAAAGGCTCAGGCCATCGTCGTCCTTAGCGGTCGTATGCCCATGCGAGCCAAGGAAGCTGCGAAATTGTATCGAGAAGGGTACGCGCCAAAAGTGTGGCTGACGCACTCTACTGAACCTGGCGCCACACTCGGTGCCATGGGGATCTCTTACATCCGCGAAGACGCCTACAATGTGCAAGTGTTGATGCACGAAGGGGTGCCGGCAGCCGCTATCCGCTCGCTTCAACCCCCCATCATCAACACATCTGATGAACTTGGGGCCGTTTCTGCGGCACTTGAAGAAGAGAAGGGTAAGAGTGTGATCATCGTGACAAGCAAAGTGCATACGCGCCGCGTGCGAATCTTATGGCACCGACTCGCTGCAGGCCGCGGGCAGGCCATTGTACGCGCTGCTTCGGATGATCCTTTTGAACCCGGACGATGGTGGCGCACTGCCGGCGACGCACTAGATGTTGTTCGAGAATTCCTGGGAATCTTGAATGCTTGGGCCGGAATGCCTCTGCGCCCCGCAAACTGAATATTTAGAAGAAGAAAAAGCGTTTGCGGCGAGGGCTCTCGATTTCCTCCTGAACTTCAGGGACATGCGGCAGATCGCGTCCTTCGTAGGCGGCCAGCGGATTTTCGACGAATAGAGCTCGAGCCTTTTCTTCTCCGAACTGTTCCCGTACAAGGTCGAATGCGGGCTGTAGCTTTAGCGGCCGCCCGCGCATATTGTGAGCGTCGCTGGCCACAAAGTGAACCAATCCGTCGGCCATCCAGCGCCAAGCATCCTTCTGCGCTCCGGGGCCAAAGACTCCGCTGAGAGAACCCGCCGTCACTTGAATGAAGCAACCGAGCCGAACCCATTTCGCAAGCCGCTGCGACTGCACACGCAGGATGGCGTTGCGCTCCGGATGCGTTATCACCGGCCTTAATCCCATGAGCTGAATCTCATGCAAGGTCTGATCCATAGCAGGCGGAATCGAGTATTCGCTGAACTCGACAAGCAGGTAGTCCCGCTGGTTAATGCAAAAGCGCGGGGCATGGGCGCGCAGCGCTTTCAGATTCTCTGGATTCAAATGAAAATCACAGCCGGTGGCCAGAATCAAACGGTCGCCAATTTTCGCTTGAAGTTGCTCTCGCAACTCCCGCACCCGCAAAAAGTCGAATGAATACTCATTGCTGGAGTGCGGCGTGGCTACAACATGTGTAATCCCCTCCGCAATCGCGGATTCCGCCATCGCCAGAGAGATCTCCATATTTTCCGGACCGTCGTCCAGTCCTGGCAGTATGTGACAATGCACATCGACCATAGTTTTCGCGATCTCCCTATCGCCACCAAGCTGTAACTACCTGCCACGCTCCCAGCGCAAGCATCAGCCCTGCAAAAGCCTGCCGCATTCGCCGAGGCGGAAGCCGTTTAGCCAGCCAACCGCCCAGAATTCCTCCAACGAAAACTCCCGGGATCAGCAGCAGCCCGGTTTTCCAGGAAACGTAGCCCGCCTTGGCATACGCGAAAAACGCCAGCAGCCCCGTAGGCGGGATCAGCGCAATCAAGCTGGTCCCCTGGGCGCGATGCTGCCCAAACGCAAAAAACAGCGCAAGAAACGGGACCAGAAGCACGCCACCACCGATCCCGAATAGTCCTGAGGCGACACCGCAGACGCAAGCCGCCACAAAAATACCTGCGTTACGCAGCACGCTGTCAGCCATGGGCTGACTCCTCACCGGCGCCGGCCGCTGTCAGGTTCTGCGGCTGCGGCTTCCGCCAAAGCAAAAGCGCAGCCAAAATGAGAAAGCACCCGAACATTCCCTTAAGATGGCGCGAAGCGAGCGGAACAGCAATTAACCCACCGAGGTAGCCACCCACGAGCATCCCCAACGCACACAGAATTCCCGCGCGCAAATCCACTTCACCTTGTTTCCAGTATTCGCGCAGCGCTCCAAGTCCTACGGGTGGCAGAAGAATGAGAAGCGAAGTCCCCTGAGCCAAATGCTGGTCCATGTGCAACAGATAGACCATCGCCGGCACCAGCACCACGCCCCCGCCGATACCCAGTAGTCCAACAAGCACACCCACAGCGAGCCCCAGGAGCAGGACAAGGAGAGTCATTTCTGAAAGGCGGCCGTGCTCTGCGTTTTCTTTCTCGTCGCCAGATGCATCGGTATCTATCTTCCCGCGTCCTGCCGCAGCCCGCAACCGCTCTTGAACAAGCGGTAACACTCCGCACCGCCGCGTTTTTTTGTTCGTGTAGAACCTGCTATATTGATGTGTCTTTGTCCACTCGGCCGAATGGCCTGCTTTATCCCCAATAATGACTAGGAGAGCGACGTAACTCATGCCAATGGACCGAAAACCCGAATTCTTCAAAGGCGCTCAGCTGAAAGTCGCCATCATTGGCTGCGGATATGTTGGGCTGCCGCTAGCCTTGCGTTTCGCAGAAGCGGGCCATAAAGTCACGGGATTTGATACCGATCCGAATAAAGTGACGATGCTCAACAACGGCAAGTCCTACATTGAGCACATCCCGCAAACCAAGATCCAGCAGTTCGTCAACTCCAGGCACTTTAGCGCGACCACGGACTTCGCGCGCCTCAAGGAATCGGATGCCATCATAATTTGCGTGCCAACTCCTTTGGATGAACGCCGCGAACCCGATCTCAGCTACGTCGAACAGACCGCTATTTCCATCCAGCCTCATCTTCAAAGGGGTCAACTGGTAGTTCTGGAATCGACGACCTATCCGGGCACCACCGAGGAGCTCGTGCTGCCCATCCTCGAAAAGAGTGGCCTGCATTGCCCCATCGCTGCCGGTCCAGAAAACGAAAATGTTTTTTGCGATTTCTTTCTCGCCTTCTCGCCCGAACGGGAAGACCCCGGCAACAAGCAGTTTGGGCTGGCGCAGATTCCCAAAGTCGTTGGTGGCATAAATCCGCCGAGCGGGCGCGCCGCGCAATCGATCTACGCGCAAGTGGTAGCGCGCGTCGTGCCGGTCAGCTCCACGCGAGCCGCGGAAATGGCCAAACTCCTCGAAAACATCTTTCGTTGCGTCAACATCGCGCTGGTCAACGAACTGAAGATGCTTAGCCTGCGAATGGGCATCGACATCTGGGAAGTGATCGACGCAGCCGCCACGAAGCCGTTTGGTTTTATGCCTTTCTACCCCGGCCCCGGCCTCGGCGGACACTGCATTCCCGTCGATCCTTATTATCTCTCGTGGAAAGCGCGCGAGTTCGACTTCTCCACGCGTTTCATCGAACTGGCCGGTGAAGTCAATACGGCAATGCCTTATCACGTGGTGGATGCGGTCGCCGCTGCTCTCAACGAGCACAAAAAGAGCCTCAAGGGAGCAAAGCTGCTGATCCTCGGCGTGGCCTACAAAAAGGATGTCGACGACCTCCGTGAATCGCCAACCTTGAAAATCATGCAGCTTCTGCAACTGCGCGGAGCAAATCTGGAATACAACGATCCCTATTTCCCGCAACTTCACAAAATGCGCCACTACAACTACGAAAACATGAAGTCCGTCCCGCTAAGCGCGCAAACGCTGACGAGCTATGACGGCGTCATCATTGCGACCGATCACTCGAGCTATGATTACGTGGCGATTGTGGACGCCGCCAAGCTTGTGGTAGACACGCGCAACGCCACTCGCCGGGTGATGCGTCATCGCGACAGAATCGTTCTCTGCTAAGCGCCGATGGCCTCATCCGCCGACGAAATCCGACGTCAACTCGAGGAAAGTGCTCGCGTAAAACAGAGCATCTCCAGCGAGCTAGTTTGCCGGATCGCACAATTTGCCGAAAAAAGCGCGGCGGCGTTGCGCGGTGGCGGGAAAATTGTCTTTTTCGGAAATGGCGGAAGCGCGGCCGATGCCTTACATCTTGCCGCTGAACTCGTCGTTAGGCTGCGCGCCGACCGGCGTGGTCTTGCGGCTCTCGCATTGACAACCAATCCGTCGGTGCTCACGGCCGCCGGCAATGATTACGGATTCGAGTGCATTTTCTCCCGCCAAATCGAATCGCTCGTTGCTGCGCAGGACGTTCTTGTGGCCCTCTCGACCAGCGGCGCAAGCCCGAACGTACTTCACGGAATAGAAGCCGGCCGCGCGCGGGGCGCTTATCTCGTAGCCTTCACTGGTGAAACCGGCGGCGCACTCGCCGGCAAAGTCGATCTACTGCTCAACGTGCCCTCGGAAGATCCGCAACGAATCCAGGAAGCCCATATCACCATTGGCCACATCGCCTGTGCATTGATCGAGCAGCTGGCAACGGCCTAGCGTTTAATCGCCTTTGGCAGGTGCGTTGCTTTTGTCGTACTTTGGTTTGGAAACCTTCTGAATCTTCAAACGAAGTCCGGACCTCTACTTCGCGTGCAGCAACTGCACCTGCGCCGTTGCGAACGGCATGATCGCTTCCAGCAGTACGGGCGTGCGCGCAACGTTGTTTGCGAAGTACATCGTGAAATGGGCGTCCTTCATCTCCTGCCCGTTTTCAAACACTCGAATCTCGATCTTTGAAGTTTTATAACTTCCTGCGGGAACAGTGACCGCCTCGCCCGCGCTTGCCAACTTGGCTCTGACGTCATAGAGCTTATGCCCGTCATAGACCGGGCATCGCAATTCCGCCGTCTTCGTCCAATCCACGTTTCGCATGTACTGCAGCATCCCAAGCGGGTCGCGCGTTCCGGGGAGCACACGCGTTTCTGTAGCGTCCGGAGGGGCCGGCTCTCTTCCCGTTGCCGTCATGCGCTGGACGGAGTCCACTTTCTGCCCGCGTTCATTCAAGTGCATTTCGTACTGCAGGCTGGTCATCGTGCCGGCGTCGCTGTACGAATCAAACTGATCATCCAGCTCAAAGACCATGCGCAGCGGATTTTCCGTATGCGCGAATGCTTGCAGATGCCATGCGCTCTTTCCGAAAAAATCCTTGTGTTCACCCACCTGTAATTTCAGATTGGCCACATTGCTCAGGTTGGCGACATTCGCAGTATATTCCAGCACTTCACCGCCTCGCAGCGGCAACCCGGGATCCGCCAAGGGTTCGCCGTTTTTGTTCCCCGCCGAAGCCGTCGAAGGACCCTTTGGCACAGCTGCGGGGAGCTCCGTCGCTGGGGCGCTCATCGGTTCTGGGTCTTCTGCGGTAGCCGATGCCCGCGCCGCGGCCTCGCTGCGTTGCCGCACCAAGTAATAGCCGCCCCCTGCTGCGGTCGCAAGCATCAACAGTGCGGTGATGCCGATGATTTTTCGGTAGCTCATGCTCTTTCTGCGACCTGCATTGGAAACAGTCCCTTGTCTTTTGGTCTTCCGTCGTACAATACGAATTCGTTCGCGGCAGCCCGGCAAAGTCCGCCGGACACTGACCACGAACTCTGAGGTTATCAAAACGCGAGGCCCGCGTCTTCGCCGGGGCCTCGCCAATGACCGAGACGGCACTCCGCCGCTCGCGGACATCGATCGAGGAGGATTTCCTGAATGCGCTACCTCGTCACAGGCGGCGCCGGTTTTATCGGCTCGAACACAGTAGACGAACTCGTGCGGCGCGGCCACAGTGTGGTGGTCCTCGACGACCTCTCGGCCGGCAAAGAGGATAACCTCGCCGAAGTCCGCAACAAAATCACATTTATGAAGGGCAGCATCACGGACATCGAAGTCGTCCGCAAGGCCATGCATGAGGCCGAATACGTGCTCCACCTCGCGGCTCGCACGTCCGTCCCGCGCTCCGTCAAGGATCCCATCGAAACCAACAAAATCAACATCGATGGATTTCTCAACGTTCTCGTCGCCGCGCGCGACGCCAAAGTGAAGCGCGTGGTATTCGCTGCTTCCTCTTCCGCTTACGGAGAGACGCCGACGCTGCCTAAAGTCGAAACCATGCCGCCGGCGCCCATTTCGCCCTATGGCGTTACAAAATATGTTGGCGAACTCTACGCGCAAACCTTTGGCCGCTGCTATGGCCTGGAAAATGTTTCGCTCCGCTACTTCAACATCTTTGGCCCTCGCCAGGATCCCGGCTCGCCGTACTCCGGCGTCCTGGCAAAATTATGCATGTGTTATCTGGAAGACACGCAGCCCGTCCTTTTTGGCGATGGCGAACAATCCCGCGACTTCACCTTCGTCGACAACGCCGTGCAGGCCAATCTCCTGGCTTGCGAAGCGCCAAACGTTTCCGGCAAAACCTTCAACGTGGGGACTGGTGGCCGTTTTACCTTGAATGAAACACTTCACCTGCTCGAGAAAATCTCCGGCAAAAAACTCGGAGCCAAGTACGATCCGCCCCGCGATGGCGACATTCGTGATTCGCAAGCCGACATCACACAAGCGCGCGAATTCTTGGGCTACGATCCACAAGTCACTTTTGAAGAAGGTCTCAGCCGGACCTTTGAGTGGTACCGCACGGCACTAACCAAAACGGAAGCAAAACCCAAGGAGTGAGCAGCCTTCGCAAGGCCATGGGACCACGCTATCGTGTTCTCTTTCTTTTTCCGCTTCCTCTTGTAGGGGCGCTACACGCTGCGCCCCTGCTGGCCCAGCCGTCCGATAAGAAAAGCCTTCGCCTTCCTGTCGCGCTCAACTTTTGACCGGCTTGTGGATTACGGAGTCGCCGTCTTCCCGTAGCTCAACGGCTCACCAATCTTCGGCTTGTCGAAATTCCAGAAGTACAGTGGCCCGAGTTTCTTCTGTTCAGGCCATACCTGATCCAGCGTATCACCCTCAAACAGTTCGCCGTTCTTCATCACCCAGTGAATCGTGTTCGTGTTGTGGATATCGTCGAGCGGGTTTTTGTCGAGAATGACTAAATCGGCCAGCTTCCCCGTTTCGATCGAACCAAGGTCTTGCGGCCGCCCCACGATTCTAGACCCATTCAGCGTCGCGCAACGCAACACCTCAAGCGGTGTCATTCCCCCGCTCGCGAGCATCCACATCTCCCAGTGATATCCAAGCCCCTGTAGTTGACCGTGACTGCCTACTCCTACAAGCCCTCCAGCCCGTACGAGCTTCGCCATCTGCGCGGCAAGTTTCGGAAATGCGTACTCATCTTTGCGGAACCAGTCGGGCCGCCGGTTGGTCTTTTCATCAAGAAGGTTGTGTGGCGTAAAGTGGTTGAGCTTCGCGTTGTCGTGTACTTCGGTGTTCTCGAACCAAAATTCCTGCCCAAATGGGCCGCCGTAGTTCACGATTAGCGTTGGCGTCTCCGCAATTCCAGACTGCGCGAATATCTGCAGCACATCCTTGAAGAGCGGCGTGATAGGCAGCGTGTGCTCGTTGCCGTGGAAGCCGTCGATGACGTGAGTCAGGTTGAGCTTCAGGTCCAATCCGCCTTCCGTCGTCGGCATCATCTCCAGTTCTTTTGAAGCCTGTACCATGAACTGCCGCTGCTTACGGTTGCCGACGATGTAGCTCTTGATGTTGTGTGTGCCGTAATATTTCTTGTACTTCGTCAGCACGCCCTTTACTTCTTCTTCCGACTTGAAATCGTTATCGGAAAAAACACCAGGTCCTGTCGAAAAAGCGCGCAGCCCGATAATGTCGCCGCTGTCCACCAGGTCTTGATACGCAAACATGTCGTTCGTGCTGGTCTGGACGTCGAGTCCGGCAGTTACGCCGTAAGCCAGGTTCGCCAGAAACGCTGAATTCTCAGTGTCCAATATGCCGCGGCGGATTTCGAACCAGTGCGCATGCGTGTCGATAAAGCCGGGCACAATTGTTTTTCCGGCGACATCGAACACTTTAGCGCCCGCGGGCAACGTGCCCTTTGGGCCGACGCTCTTGATGCGATTGCCCTCGACCACAACGTCCGCGTTTTTCAGCACCTCGTCGCCTTTCATCGTCACCACGGTCGCGCCTCGCAACACAATAGTGCCCTTCGGGGTCTTCCGCGGAACTTCGAGACTGACGGTGATCTCCTCTACGTTCTTGTCCTCTTCCTTCAGCTTCTTCGGTTCTTTTTTCTCGTCCTTTTTTTCATCCTTGCTGGTATCCGCCGGTTGCGCCCCGGCGTCTTTCTTCTCGCCTTCTTTCTTTTCGTCTTCCTTCGGCGGTTCGAAAGAAATCGCGCTCAGAGGCTCGCGGAACAGGCTCGCTCCGACGGCCCACGTGATCGTTTTCCCGTCATCGGCCCAGTTGAAATAGTCGGCGCCGATATCCGTCAGCCGTTTCACCGGAACGGATGGCGACGATACGTTCACGGTGGGCGCTTCGCCACCGACCACGGGCATGGCAGTTACGTAAAGTTGATTCATGACATGCGCCAGTACCCACTGCCCGTCGGGGCTTGCCCGCACGTCGTTTGCGGGGATCGGCTCCTCGGCAAAGTACCCACCGGTGCCTTTCACCTGGATATGCGTGCGACGGTCCGTCCCGTCAAAGCGGAGGGACACTAGTCCCTCGCGTGTGTAAATGTAAATCCTGTCCTTATCGTGCGTGAAATGTGGCGAGCCTGCGCCACGCGCGGGCAAAATCAAATTCGCATCGCCACCTTGCGCGGGTATCCAGATGAGATCGGCGTTATGCGTCTGGCCGCTGTCGAACTGGAGTCTATCGCGGTCGTAGGCATTCCCGCGCAGCGCCACAATTCGTGTTCCGTCTGGCGACCAAACTGGATTGCTGTACAACGCATCCGTCTTGGAAAGCCGCTGCGGCGTTCCACCCGCTGCCGAAACTTTCCAAAGCTGCCCGCCCGCGCTCGACCACGTCACGTAGGCGATGGATTTTCCATCTGGCGACCACGCCGGCTGGAACTCATGCGCGTTACCACTCGTGAGCCGCTGCGGTTTGCCGCCGGGAATATCCATGACGTAAAGGTGCGTCATCGCGGAAAAAACCATCCTCTTGCCATCCGGCGATTCCACCGGCCCCTGGATCAAGCGCACTTTCACCGGGCCTTGCTCCACGACTTGCGGAAAATCCAGCTTCGGCCCCAGCTCTTGCGACACCTGCGCCGTGAACGGAATCACGTTCTCCGCTCCACTTGCGATGTTCAGCCGCCGAATTTTTCCGTCCTGGTTGTAGACGATTTCCTGGCCACCCGGAAGAAATGCATATCCCGGAAAAAGATCGCGCGTAAAGCGCGACTCCTGATCGTCGCGAGTGATGGGATATCTCACCCAGTGATCTTCACCCGTCTGTAGATTCCGCAAACGCAGCCCGCTCTCCGTCTCGTAGCGGGTCACGTAGAGAAGCTGCGTCCCATCCGGCGAAAGGACCGGCCGGAAGCTGCTCTCCGCCTGCTCCAGCAAAATGTCTTCGTCGCCCGTCTTGCGGTCACGTCGCGCGATTTGCCAAAGCGGGAATTGCGCGTTGTATTCGAACCCGCCGTTCCGCTTGGCATAGTAAAGATACTTACCGTCCGGAGAAGCCACGACTCCGATAGCATTTCCTCGTTCCCGCCTCGGCGTCGTCGGCGTCGTCTTCGCCTTGGTGATTTGGACACCGGAGCCGCCTTCCACGTGGTACATCCAAATTTCAAACGTGGTGATGCCGAACCCCGCCTTGGAAACAAGGACGTAGTTCCCGTCCGGCGACCAGCTCGGCGAGGCAAACTCGTTGTTGGGATCCTTGGAAACCTGTTTCACGCCGCTGCCGTCCGGATGCATGATCCAAATGTTTTCGCTGCCTTCGCGATCGGAAATAAACGCGATCCATTTTCCATCGGGCGAAAACTTTGGCTGGCTGTCAAACGCCATCCCGCCATCGATCAGTTTTGCAACTCCGCCTTCAATCGGCAGTGTGTAAATGTCGCCAAGCAACTCGAACACGATGGTCTTGCCATCCGGCGAAACATCCAGTGAGAGCCACGTCCCCTCGTCCGTCGTGAACTCGATTTTTCGCGCGGGCTTCAACGGCAGCCCCTTCTTCTCGTCCTTTTTTTCGTCTTTCTTCTCTTGTTTGTTCTGTCCCGCGGCATCCTGTGGCCGCGCCTGAGCAGCCCCGCCGAATCCGCCGAGTATCACTGCCAAAACCACAAACCACACCGCCAGGCCGCGTGCGCCGAGTTTCTTCGCGTTCATGCAGTTCCTCCGTGTTCTACCTAAATCGTGCGAGTCTTTCGAATCGCTCCAACCTACGGCTCGCCCTCTTCCGCGTCTCCGCCCCGGCCGCCAGTTCGCTGCGGTTGCACGGGGACGATGTGCGGTATCCCCGCATCATTCATTTTCTTATTCAGCGCCGGCAGATCCTCTTCCGCAATCTTCTTCACCTGCGCCGAAGCATCGTTGACGAGCGGCGGCAACTCCGCCAGCTTATCCTTCTGCTGCCCTCCCGGCGCCGCCCAGAACCCGTCCAGATCCCTCAACAATCCTTGCACCTGCTGCGGCAACGGCTCCGGCTTCCATTCAAACGGCGGACCCGCATTTCCCAATCCTTCGCGCTCGCGCGCGTACTTCTCCGCGACCGCGTCCACCTTTTTCTGTAGCTCATCGGCCGCCTTTTGTATCTCCGCCGGAATCTTTGGTGCATCCGGCTTGTCGGCATCCTTTTTCCATTGCTCTCTCGCGGCCTTCAATCCTTCCTTGATTCCTTCAATCGTTTTGCGGTCTTTGTCCAACGTCTTGGCCATTCCGTATAGCTGCTGGATCGCCTCGCTTCGTGCCGCCCGGTCGGCTGGCGGCATTTGCATTCGCGGATCGTCTTCCACAGCAACTTTTTGCGATTCTTCCTTGCTCCCCGCCTTGATCTTGACGGTGTATTCACCCGGCTCGACCAGCGGTCCCCGCGGCCCAAAATCAAGCCCCGCCGCAGCCGCCTCGAGTTGTTCCGGCGTCGGTACCGCTGGCGAACTCCAACGCAAATCCCAGTTCGTGCGGTTCACGCCCGCCTTCCCAGGCCCATCGAATTCCCGCACCAACTTGCCGTCTTTGTCGTACACGCTGATCTTTGCTTTGCCTTCTTTATTCGCCGCTTCCTCGTTGCTCGCTTTTCCTGGTGCTGCCGTGGCGGCTGCTGGAGTCTCCTTTTTTTGTTGTACTTTAGCTTTCTCGTCCATGACCGTGGTTTCTTTCTGTTCGGCGGCCTTCGCCTTTTCGCCCTTGGTTTTTTCCTCTTGCGTTTTTGATTCCGCGGTTTTTTCGCTGGTCGGTTTTTCGTCTTTGCCCGCCTTCGGCGCCTCCGGCGGGAGCGGCGCCTTGAGGTAGTAATTCAAAATTGCCCCATACGGCGGATTCTTTCCCGTGAACATCTTCTGCCCCGCGCTCCATCGCCGCTCGCGCAGATCCCACAAGATCGCGGGCCGCGGGCTGAAGAACGTCAAATCCGAACTCGCCACGCTAGCGTCGAACTTCTCAATCGGCGTCATGTCATCAAAAATCCAGATCGACCTCCCGTGCGTCGCTAGCACCAGGTCGTTCTGTTCCGTCTGAATCTCAATGTCATCCACCGGCACGGTTGGAAAATTATTCTTCAGCGCCGTCCAATTCGTCCCGTGGTCCCACGACACCCACAGCCCAAACTCCGTTCCCGCAAAAAGCAAGTTCGCGCTCCTGGGGTGCTCGCGCACAACGTGCACGGTCCCCGCAGAATCCGGAATTCCGTTTCGGATCGCCTTCCAGGTCTCTCCATAATCCGAAGTCTGATAAATATATACGTTGTAATCGTCCGTCCGGTGGCCATCAAACGTCACGAACGCCGAGCCCTCCCCATACTTCGACGCCACCACGCGCGTCACGTACGTTCCTTTAGGCACTCCCGGCACGCGCCCCGCCACGTTCTTCCAAGTCTTCCCCCCATCCCGCGACACTTGCACGTTTCCGTCGTCTGTTCCCACCCACAGCACGTTCGCCGTCAGCGGGGATTCCGCGAGAGTCGTTATCGTCGGATATTCCTCGACGCCATCGTGCCGCGACAAAGTATTCTTGTCCGGCGTCTTTCCAAAAATCGGCAGCTTGTTTCGGTCTGCTCCCGTAGTTAGATCGCCGCCCAAACGCGTCCACGAATCCCCATGGTCGGTCGACTTGAACAAGTAATTCCCGCCGTAGTAAATCGTCTTGTGATCATGCGCCGAAACCTCCATCGGCGAGTTCCATTGAAAACGGTAATGCGGTTCGCCGGCCTTGGCCACCGGCATAATCTCCCGCTGCTGCCCCGTGTGCTCATCGCGCCGCGAAATATGCCCATCCTGCGATTCCGTATACACAATCCACGGCTCGGCGTAATCGATCCGCGCATAAAATCCATCGCCGCCCGGCATCAACGTCCAATCGCTATTAACAATCCCGTCCCGCGTCAAAGACATGCTCGGCCCGCACCAACTCCCGTTGTCCTGCAAACCGCCGCAAATCTTGTATGGCTTTTCGTTGTCCAATCCCACTTCATAAAACTGTCCAATCGCAATCGTATTAATGAAGTCCCAAGTCCGCCCGTTGTCGTAACTCCAGTGAATTCCTCCGTCACATCCGGTAATCACGTGGTTCGAATTCGCCGGATCGATCCACATCGCATGAAAATCTCCGTGAATACTCTTCACCCGCTGCGTCGAAAACGTCTTCCCCCCGTCCTCCGAGTAGTACATCTGCGCGCCCAGTTCCCAAATCCGCAAGTCATTGTTGGGGTCGACTCGAATCTGGCTGTAATACGAAGGTCGCGGGTTCGTGTCACCCATCTTCTTCCACGTCTCGCCCTTGTCCTCGCTGCGATACGTCCCGCCTTTTTCATGCTGCACGATGGCGTAAACGACGTTCGAATCTTTCCTGTAAATATCGAGCCCGATTCGCCCAACGTCGCCGCCGTTTTCATACGGCAACCCTTTCGTCAATTTCTTCCAATTCGCTCCGCCGTCAGTCGTCTTATAAATCGCCCCGTCAGGTCCGCCCCCGTTGAATCCAAACGGCGTCCGCCTCCGCTCATACGCCGCGGCGTAAAGCGTGTCCGGACTCTCCGGATCCATCGCGATATCGCTCACACCCGTGTCATCATTGATTTTCAACACTTGATTCCACGTCTTCCCGCCATCCGTCGTCTTGTAGACCCCGCGCTCCGGGTTCGGCCCCCACAAATGCCCCAGCGCGGCCGCGTAAACCACCTCAGGGTTTTTCGGATGAATCACGATGCGCCCGATGTGATGCGTCGCCGCCAGCCCCCCCATCTTCTGCCAGGTCTTGCCCGCGTCCAGCGACTTGTAAATTCCGTCTCCCCACGAAGAACTCTGCCTGTTGTTCGGCTCCCCTGTCCCGACCCACACCACCGCCGGATCAGACGGCGCGATCGCGATGTCTCCGATCGTCGACACGCCTTCCTTGTCAAACACCGGCTCCCATGTCGTCCCGTTATTCGTCGTCTTCCAAACTCCGCCCGAAGCCGTCCCCGCGTACACAATATTCGGATTGCTCTCGACGACTCCGAAGTCATCAATCCGCCCGCCCATCACTGCGGGCCCGATCTCTCGAAACTCCAAATTCTTTAACTTGTCGGTCGGATTTGATTGGCCGGCCGCTCCCGCCGGCGCAGCTATCGCCAGTCCAACACAAAACACACCCGCAGCCAGAATCATTCTCAAAGCAGACGAAGCACGATTCATTTTCTTCCCCCTAGTGTGCAAGGCCGGGCATCATACCTCCTCAATGCCACGGTGTGCATCAATTGTTTCAGGAATGGCCAACCAACCCTTGTTAAGACAAATGTCGAGACAGATGTTCAGACAGACGCGCCGCACTCTCTCCGCGTTTCGCTCCCGTGCTTTCAGGGGCCCATCGCGCGTGCGCGCGTGGTTGCGAGCAGTGCATCACACCTCGGCTACACATCCCCCCAGCCGCATGCTAGGCTATCCAACTGTTTTCATCGCACAAATGTTCCCCGTGAATGGTCACTCCCATGCCCGGATTCTGTCCGCGCTTCGCTTCTTTCTTTTCTTCGCGACGCTGTTTTATTTTTTCTGCGGGCCGGCATTGCAGGTTTCCCCTGCGCAACAAATCCGCCTGCACTCCGGCAAGGCGGGCGATGTCGAAATCTGGTCTCGCGGCCCGCAACAAAAACGCGGCGACCTCTTTATCGTTGACGATAACGTCGACATCCACTACGGTGACGAGCGACTCCAGGCCGACCATGTCGAATACAACGAAAAAACTTCCGAGTCCGTTGCTCGCGGCCACGTCCGTTTCGATTACAACAACGAACATCTCGAAGCCGACGAAGCTCATTACAACGTAAGCACTGGCCACGGCACCTTCACCAACGTTCGCGGCACCGTTAAAATCGAGCGCCGTGCCAATCCGCTCATTCTGATTTCTCAAAACCCTCTCTATTTCCAGGCTCCCGAGGTCGAACGCTTCCCCGGCGACGTATACCTCGTCCGCCGCGGCTGGATTACTATCTGCGACCCACAGCATCCCACCTGGCAGTTTTACGCCCCGCACGCCCGCATTCGTCTGGATAAAAGCGTTGCTCTAGTCAATGCCAATTTCCGGCTATATCGTGTGCCGCTCGTCTGGCTGCCTTACGCCACCGCGCCGGCCGGCGAAAAAATCCGTCAATCCGGCATCCTGCTCCCGGTGATCAGTCAAAGCAATAGTAAGGGCTTTGTTTTTGGCGATGCCCTCTATTTGGCTCCGCGACCTTGGTTTGACGCCACCATGGGAGCCGAACTGCTCACGAAGCGCGGCTCCGCCGAACGAGGCGAATTCCGCGCCCGGCCTTTCGAGAATACTTCCATCAAATACACTTACTTCGGCGTGATCGACCGCGGCATTCTCGAACCTGGCCCGAACGGCACCTCGATCCTCGAAAAACAAGGCGGCCACCAGCAGCAAGTGGAAGTTCAGTCTCTCCTCCCAAACGGCTGGCGCTTTGTCGCTGACGACAGCGCACTTACTTCTCTGACTTTCCGGCTTGCTTTCGCCGACAGCTTTGGCGAGGCCATCACTTCCGAAGTTCGCAGCGCCACATTCCTCACGAACAATTTCCGTGGCTTCAGTCTGAATTTCGCCGCCCTCGCTGACAAAACTTTCCTCAGTATTCCGATCACATCCCCCACCACCGGGATAACCACTCCAGCGGTCAGCGTTTCTCTTCGTGACGCTCCCGAAGTCCGCTTCGCCTCTGTCGAACAAGCCCCGTGGCAGAATCTCCCGTTCTATTTTTCATTCGACGCCTTTTCCGGCGCCTTGCATCGCCAGGACGACACTCCTCTGAACACGCCTTCATTCGTATCGCGCACCGAATTCGCTCCCAAACTCACCATCCCGCTGCACTTCGGCGCCTGGTTCGGCGTCACCACTTCCGCCGCGTTCCGCACCACCTACTACGGCGATTCTTACAATTCAGCAGGCCAACTAAGCGGCCAATCGATCACCCGCAACACCGGCGAACTCGCCGTAGAACTGCGCCCTCCCACTCTCGAGCGTTTTTTCGACCGTTCCTCTCTCAACAAAGACAAGCCTCGCAAGCGCTACAAACACACCATCGAACCCGCCATCACTTACCGCTACGTCACCGGCGTAAACAACTTCGCCGATTTCATTCGCTTCGACTCCGACGCTACCCTAACCGACACCAACGAAGTCGAATACCGCATCACTCAGCGGCTCTTCTCCAAAACGGGCGACGACCAGCCGCAGGAACTACTTTCCTGGAGCATCTTTCAAAAACATTATTTCGATCCCACCTTTGGCGGCGCCATTCTGGAAGGCCAGCGCAACGTATTCGAAGCGCTCAATTCCATCTCGCCCTTTGCCTTCGCTTTCGGTCCCCGCAACTGGTCTCCTATCGTCAGCGATTTCAAAATCACTCCTGGCGGCCTCTACGACCTCGAACAGATCCTCCAATACGATCCTCAGATTCAGAGGCTCGTCACCATTGGCACTCTCATCAAAATCAAGCCTTACCGTGAATTCTTCGCCACCGTCTCCTACTTTCGCCTCAACGACAATCCCGTCCAAGGTGACCTCCCACCCTCACCCCCGCCCGGCTTCGTCCCCTTTCAGCAGCCGCTCTCCAATCAGGTCCGTGCCCTCGTCGGCTACGGCAACCTGACCCGCAAAGGCCTCAATTTCACCACTGGCGTCAGCTACGACTTCACCAACCAAACCCTCCAAAGCCAACTCGTCCAAGTCAGCTATAACGGAAACTGCTGCGGCCTCGCTCTCGAATATCGCCGCATCAACCTCGGCCAGGTCCGCACCGAGAACCGCTTCACCGCCACCTTCATCATCGCCAACATCGGCTCCTTCGGAAATCTCCGCCGCCAGGAAAGAATCTTCTAGCCCCAATTCCTCACCAGCGATGAGTCAAGGGAATCCCTTGTAGGGGCGCAGCATTGGTGGGCCCCAGCTTGCCAGGCGCACTGTGTTAAATTCTTTCTCGCGCCTACTCGTACCATGCCCCCAACGACCGACGCTGATCTCACGTTCGCTTCCATCGAAGAAGTCGCTCGCCTCTACCGCAAGCGCAAACTGTCCCCCGTTGAACTCACCCGGCTCATGCTCTCTCGTATCGCCCAACTCGATCCGAAGCTCAATTCGTATATCACCGTCACTCCCGAACTCGCCCTCGCCCAAGCCAAAAAAGCAGAAACCGAACTCCTGAGCGGCAAAGCAAATCGCGACCGCGGCCCTCTCCACGGCATTCCCATCTCGCTGAAAGACAATATCTACACGGAGGACGTTCGAACCACTGCCGGCTCACGGATTCTTGGGAAGTTCGTTCCGCAACACGACGCCGCTATCGTTGCAAAGCTCAAGGAAGCCGGGGCGGTGATCCTCGGCAAAACCAACATGCACGAGTTCGCCTACGGCGTCACCAGCAACAACCCGCACTACGGCCCCGTCCACAATCCTTGGGATCTGTCGCGCATCCCTGGCGGTTCCAGTGGCGGCTCAGCAGCCGCCGTTGCCGCAGGTCTCTGCTACGGCAGCATCGGCACAGACACGGGCGGTTCCATCCGCATCCCCGCTGCTCTCTGCGGCGTCGTCGGCCTCAAGCCAACGCTCGGCCGCGTCAGCGCCGACGGCGTGATTCCGCTTTCGCCGCGCCTCGATTGCGTTGGCCCGCTAGCCCGCACGGTTCATGACGTAGCTCTTCTCCTCGAACCCATCCTTGACCTCGTGAAAGGCGAGCCGCGTCTGCCCTCATCGCGCAGGCTTTCCGCAAAACCGCTCAAATTCACGCTGGGCGTTCCGCGCGAATTTTTCTTCGATGTGATTTCCGAAGAAGTTCGATTCGTATTCGAAGAAACGCTTCGCGTCCTGAAAAAGCAAGGTGGGCAGCTGAAGGACATCTCACTGCCGCTTCTAAACGAAACCGAAGACGCTGGCAACCAAATCGCCTGGGCCGAAGCCACTCATTATCACCAGCAGGCCGGATGGTTCCCGTCTCGCGTCGCCGATTACGGCGACGACGTCCGCTCCCGCCTGGAAATGGGAACTAAGGTCTCCGCAACGGTCTACCTCTCTGCTCTTGATCTTCGCCATGAATTCCTCGAGCAGTTCCATGTGTCATTGGAAGGTGCAGGAGTCGATGCTGTCGCGGTTCCAACCACACCCATCGCTGCCCCACTCATCGGTTGCGAATCCATCCGCCTCGGCGACAAGGATCATTCCACTCGCGCCCTGCTCCTCCGCCCCAACCGCCCCGCCAATCTCGTCGGCGTTCCCGCAATAACGGTTCCCTGCGGTTTCACACCCTCCGCTCTACCAGTCGGCCTCCAACTCTTCGGCGCCGTCACCGATGAGCATCTACTTCTGCAAATTGCTCACGCCTTCGAGCGCGCTCACCCCGAATACCGCCGGCCCCCAGTGTAGGGGCACGATACATCGTGCCCTCTTTCTTTTTGCCCCCACCCCGCGCTAACCACCTCAATCTAAACCACTAACTGATATGCTCGCATTTTTCTTGACAAACGATTACTTCTGGTATATAGTAGTTTCTGGGTAGCATTGCGACCTTTCGCGGTAGCGCCGGCATCTTGTCAGCGCTTTTTGCTTTCAGGCCTTTTACAAAATTCCAAGTCCTTTGTTTAGAGCACTTCCGTATCTTGCACAGTTTTAGTGCAAAATTGGCAGTCAAGCCCTTTAGAATGAACACTTCCGTAAATCTGTAAAAACAATCAACTTTAAGTATCTTAGAATGAACACTTCCGAAAAAAGGGGGAGGGGGGCCTAATAGATTTGGGTGCCACGCCGCTTAGATTCGAGTGCCACAGACTTCAGTCTGTGCTCTGCCATCTTCCGCCGCCGCACGTCGTCGAATCAGCCAGCTCCCAATGAAATACCCCAGCGTCCCGGTGATCAACCCGCCGAGCGCATCCGCCACATAATGGTTCCTCACATACACGGTCGAAACACACATGCAAACAACCAACGGCAGAAAGACCCAGAACAGCCATCGCCGGTGCCGCCAAGCGCCCCACAACGCCGCCATCGCTCCCGCAACGTGCTGCGAAGGAAAAGCCGCCCCATGCACGCGCCCGCACTTCTCAATCAGATTTATCGCCGCGGTGAACGGCCCGCCCGCCAATTCTCCATGCCACATCCCTGCAAACGTGAACCACGGGCTCTGCACCGGAAAAAGCATCGCGATGATGTACCCCAGAGAATACCCAACCGCCGAGTATGTCATCACCGCCCAATAGCTTTCCCACTCGCGCCGGTAATAAAGAATCGCCCCCAAAATCAGCAAAAACAAAAAATAGCTGAAGTAAGCAAACTGCATGAACTCGTTCAGCGCCGGATGGGCAAACCGCTCCAGCCAAAGCGAAGGATTCACTCCGGTAAGCCAGTGATCGAACGCAATCAACTTCGCATCCTGCCACTCCGGCTGCACTAGATGCGCCAGTCGCCCCATTTCTTCAAAACAAAACAAGAAGAACAAATGCGGATACCAGTGCCGCCAAGAATGCCAAAACCTCAAGGTAGGACAGACACTCTTGTCTTTGCCCGCTCTTGTATCCTCCAAAGTAGGACAGAAATTCCTGTCTGTCTCCTTTCTTGCTCCCTCACTCCACTTCTCACGCTCAGCAACACGAGCCTCTGTTCCGCACAAAACCAGAATCACCGCAGCGACCAACGCCTGCAGCCCGATCATCCGTACCGGATGCGCCAAGTTCTCAGCAAAAAGCAAAATCAACGCGCTCGAAACTCCCAAGTATCCCAATGCGACAAACTCAAACATCCCGCAAGCAGCCCAGGCGGCTGCCAATTCCCGCCGTGCGAGCCCCCCAGGATTCAGAGTCTCCAGTTCGACGGCCCCGGCTCTCTCACTGGTCCGAAGCGTTCCGTCACGCCAGGCGATTGCGCACTCCTGCTCCCTGTATTCGTTTCTCTCAGCGCTTCTCATGCCCTGAATCCCGCCTTCGCCCGCACCACTTGCAATTCGTGGTCACTCCCGTCCGTCCTCTGCGCTCTCTGTACACTTTGTGTAAAATTCTTTTCTGCTCCCCAGCGCAAAACCGCCCAATCATTTCTCCGAGCGATGCGAGCCAAATCATTCGATGGATTCACTGCCGCCGGCTTTCCGGCTGCCTCGATCATCCACTCGTCGCTCGAACTGTCTCCGTATGCAAAGCATCGCCGTAGATCCAAATTCGCTTCCGCGCCGACTCGTCTAACGGCCCGAGCCTTCGCCTCGCCAAACATCGCTTCCCCCATGATGCGTCCGGTCCAACGTCCTTGCTTCTCCTCAAGCCTTGTAGCGCAAACACGAATCGTGCAGGCCAAACCTCGCGCGCGAAGCTCGGCTTCCAACTCGCGAGCCGCGCGTTCCGCCAAAAACTCCAAAGTGCCGCTCACAATCACAATCAAGTGCCGGCGTTCCGCGTGCCAGGCCACGCGCTCGACCGCCTCCGGGTAAAACGACGGCATGTGTGGCGAGTCTTTCTCAGCGACAGAAACTCCATGCACATACATCTTGTTCGCGTGCATAACCTGATTGATCCCGCGGGGAATCAGCCGCACCGCTTCCACGAACCACAAAACAAAATTGCGAATCCCTATGAGCCTCCGATGCCGCAGCACCCAAAAAAATCTTTTCTCCAGCGATGGCAACGGCCCCAGGGTTCCGTCCAAATCAAAAAACGCCGCGACACCTGCACTCTTCTGCTCTATCTCATTTACTCTCTGTATCTCCATTACCTCACTCGCCCGCATCACAGCGCCCCCTGCGCAACTCTCTTCACCCTGCGAACTTGGCCTACGTCCGAAACAAACCGCCAACCCTCCGCCAGCACCGGCAACCCGCGCAACAGACAAAACGCCGCCGTCATCCACGTCAGCACATGCGCGCCGACACGAACCAGCGAATGCAAATCTGGTGTCATGCCGCTCAGCAGGGCCACGGGGCCGCGTGTCAGCGCCAACTCCAATCCCAGATAGCAAAAGCACAGGCATTTCATCGCCGCATACAAACCGCGGCTCCAGCGCGACGCGACCAGCGCGCGTCCCCACCAGGTCTGCAGCATGGCGTTCGCACCCCACCCGGAGTGCCCCGCGCGCATCGCCAGCCCGCGCAAAAAATCCGTCGCCGCACCGCGCGCAAAAAAGAAAACTGGTAGCCACAGCGACACCATCCCCACCACCGCGAAATAAGTGAAGTACACGTTTTCGATCATGCGGTCGCCGAGGATGTCGAGCTGCGCACCAACAGGAGTGGCGAGATTTTTGCGCCGCGCAATGTGTCCATCCAAAGCGTCTAGCGCGATCGTTGTCACGGTCAGCCCAACTGCCGCCAGGTTCGCCCACGGCCCGCGCCCAAACAAACTCACGGCGGCAAATCCCACCGCCACGCGCAACGCAGTCACTTTGTTGGGTGTCCACTGCATAGCCACCTGCCGGGCGCCCTCAAAGCGCCTGAGAAACACATCGCAAGCACCCTGCCAGGCACACGACTTGCAAACCCTTCTTTTTCCTTCGTTTACGAAGGGCTCGGTGGACTTGGATCCGGAGTTGCGTCGGCCAAACCATTCATCTGTCGTCCGTTTCCTTGCGTAGATATCTAATGCAGCTCGCGTGCGTCTAATGGAATTGCCGCAGTCAGTCCTCGCTAACGCGTGGGGCGCATTTCCCGTCTTTGTGGGAGAATTAGAGAAGTCCAAGCAAGAAATGAATCAGTTACACAAACTGGAATAAGCGCGGCGCGCGCCGGGTCTAGTGCCAGTAACATAATTCGAGATCTGAATTCAAGGCCAGCTCAGGTCCGTAAAAATAGGTCCAAGAAAAGATGACTGACGTTTCTTTAGCAGCAGCGTTTATCGCCGGGCTGGTTTCGTTTCTCTCTCCCTGCGTGCTCCCTCTCGTTCCGGGCTACATCTCGATGCTCTCCGGCATTGGCATGGAGCAATTGCGCCAAGGCCAGCAGCCGCGCGGCGGGCTTTTTGCTTCGGCGCTTTCCTTTGTTGTTGGATTCTCGGTTGTGTTCATCTCGTTCGGCGCTTCGGCGAGCGCCGTCGGCACATTTCTTCTAAAGAACCGCGCGCAACTCGCACCGATTGCGGGCGCGTTGATCCTGCTGTTCGGTTTGCACTTGGTCGGCGCTCTGGTCAAGCTCACTTTCCGCGCTGGTTTGATCGTGGGAACCATCCTTGTCGTTTTGGGGGTCGCTTCCATTCTCCATCACGGCCCGCTCTTCTTCGGACTCGGCTGGGTGCACTTTTTCTCGCTTTCGCTCATTGGTTTCTTTGGTCCAGCACTCGCAAAATGGCTCAATCGTGACGTGCATCTGCGCAGCACCAGCACGAAGCCCGGCCTCTTTAGCGGTTTTTTCCTCGGCTTTGCATTCGCTTTTGGGTGGACGCCGTGCATCGGACCGATTCTTGCCACGGTGCTTGCGCTTGCCGCGGCCAGCGACACGATCGCTCGCGGAATTCTGCTTTTAGCCGTTTACTCCGCAGGCCTGGCTGTGCCTTTTTTGCTGACGGCCCTCGGCATCGGACAATTTCTCAAGTTTTATCAACGCTTCCGAAAGTATCTCCACGTCGTCGAACTACTTAGTGGAGCGTTGCTACTCTTCGTCGGCGGGCTTGTGTTCGTGAACAAGCTGACTTGGCTGGCGGGCAAGCTCAGTTTTTTGAACGACGCTGTTTTGTGGCTGGAAAAATCCTTGACGGGCGTAAAATAGCCGGCTCCCGGCTTCCTCCAGTCCAGGCGAGAAAAATCCGTGTTTCGGTATAATTGGGGTTGAGGAAGAAAATGAAGAAAACGCTGTTAGTGATCGTGACGGTCTTGGCTCTAGTTGTCGGCACATATTTTGCGGACAAGGTCACGCGCGTCAAGGCAAAGACCGCGGTTCCCGGCGAGACCGTCATGAAAGCCGATAATCCGAAAGCCGATTTGCCAGAGCCCGAACTTACGCTCAAAGACCTCGACGGAAAAGACGTTTCCCTCAGCGAGTACAAAGGCAAAGTTGTGCTGGTGAATTTCTGGGCGACGTGGTGCGAGCCGTGCCGCATCGAGATTCCCTGGCTGATCGAGATGCAGCAGAAATACGGCCCCAAGGGATTCGTAATCCTCGGCATCGCGTTGGATGAAGAAGGCAAAAGCGTCGTCGCTCCATTCGTCAGCAAAGAGCGTTTCGACGTCAATGGCAGCAAGCTGCCCATGAGCTACAAAATCCTCATCGGCAATGATGATGCGGCCGATAAATTCGGCGGCCTCTTCGGTTACCCAACCAGCATCCTCATCTCTCGCGACGGCAGGCAAATCAAGCGCGTCACCGGCATCATCAGCGAGGATGAAATGAGCAAAATCATCGAATCGCAACTCTGAGAAAAAAGTGGTTAGTGGTTAGTGCGTAGTGGTTAAATCACAGGCGGCGGTATTGCCTCCAAATGAGCCAAAGAGAAAGATCCAGCGCCACCAAGACCTTCTGGTCTGGCAGAAGTCTATGGACTTGGTCATCGAGAGCTATCGGCTTGCGCATCTTCTCCCTACCAACGAACGATATGGGCTTGCCTCTCAAATGCGCCGCGCCGCCGTCTCCGTTCCCGCTAACATCGCTGAGGGTTTTGGCCGCTGGCACAAGAAGGAATTTCTTCGCTTTCTGCTTCTGGCGAATGGATCTTTAAAGGAGCTAGAAACTCATTTGGAAATTGGAAGGAGACTCAGTTTTTTCGCGTCATCGGAGATGACTAAGGCGCTCAAGATGGCTGACGAGATTGGGCGTATGCTCACCTCGCTGCGCGGCAAACTGGATCGCTAGCTCATCCTTGTTTTTTCTTCGCTAGGCACTATGCACGAACCACTATCCACTTCCCTTGAAGTAAGAAATTCGCTCATGTACTCTGAACGTATGCTCGAAGAGAAAGATTTTCAGAGAAAAGCGGACGCTGCCTTTGAAGAGCTAAAGAAGCGTCTGCTTGTGGTTGCGGATCAGCAAGGCTTCGATGTCGAAGGGGAAAGCGGCAAACTCGAAGTAATATTCGAGGAACCGGAGGAAGTGAAGTTCGTCGTTTCTCCAAATACGCCGATACGCGAGATTTGGATCTCCGCGCTCTCTACCTCTTTCAAACTCGGCTGGTCGGAAGCGAAAAATGCTTTCGTTCTGGAAAAAACGGGCGAGGATCTTTTTGCAGTCATGAACCGCGTTGTTTCTCAGCAGCTCGGCACCCAGGTCAAACTATGAAATTCGCTGCTGCTGTCTTCGTCAGCATTCTACTGCTGGTGGCCGTTGCGGCACTGCCTTCCGCGCCGCAGCAGGTTCCTTCTCCGAAGGACGTCGTCGCTCCCACAATTTATGTCTCGCTTGATCCCGTAGGCCGCGGCAGTCAATTTCAAATCGCCGCAGTCCTGAAAATCCGCCCCGGCTTCCACATCAATGCCCGCGAAAAATCGGAAGATTATCTAATCGCCACCGATCTTCGCGCCGATGCTCCCGCGGGCTTTCAATTGGGCGATGTTACTTATCCCAAGGGCGCGCTGCACTCGTTCACCTTTTCCAAGAAACCGCTGAACGTTTACGAGGACACCATAACGCTTCGGCTTCCTATCACTGCACTCGCGAGCGCGCCTCTCGGCGCGCAGCACATCCCCCTCAAACTTCGCTATCAGGCCTGCAGCACGGAAATCTGCCTGCCTCCGGTTACGCTCACACTAGACGCGGCCCTCAACGTCGCTGCAACCGCCGGCAAGCCCGCCCACCCGGAGCTTTTCCCTCCGAAATAGCGGATTCCGCTTCCGACTTAACGCGAGAAGGACCCTTGGTCAGCCAACTAACCCGCCTGCAAGCCCCTAGCCTTCTTGTACGTAGTCAGTCGCAAAAATGAGGAACCTTTTTCCCGCCCAAGCGTCTTCTACGGCATGAACCTCTACGCCTACCTTCGCTCCGCGTTTCGCCAAATGAGGCGCAATCCCGGCTTTTTCGCAACGGCGTTGGCTGTGCTGGCGCTTGGAATCGGCGCCAACACGGCCATTTTCAGCGCCGTCGAAGGAGTGTTGTTGCGCCCGCTGCCCTACGCGGAGCCGAGCCAGCTGGTGATGCTGTGGGAAGACGCGTCCTATGTCGGCTTCCCGCAGAACAATCTGTCTGCGGCCGACTACGTGGACTGGCGGACGCAAAACCAGGTATTCACCGATGTGGTGGCGATCCGTTACGCGAACGCCGCCTTCACGGGGGATCAGGCGCCGGAGCAGCTCCTCGGCCGCCGCGTGACTCCCAACTTTTTCGATGTGATCGGTGTTCAGCCCGCGATCGGGCGGCCCTTTACCGCCGAGGAGGATGCGGCCAAGAGCAAGGTCGTGGTTCTGAGCTACTCCCTCTGGCAACGGCGCTTTGGCGGCAACCCTGCAGTTCTGGGCCGTTCCATCTTGATGGACGACGAGGCGACAATCGTCGTGGGCGTGATGCCTCGTGGCTTTTTCTTTCCAGACATCGCCACCGAGTTCTGGGAACCGGCGTCTTTCACGCCCGAGGATCTCGCCCGGCGCACGCGTCACAATCTGGAAGTCGTTGCGCGTATGAAGCCCGGCGTGACAATCAAGCGGGCACAGCACGACGTGGAAGTAATCGCCAAGAGGCTGCAACTGCAGTATCCCGAGTCCAACACAAACATCGGCGCCGTGGTGGTTCCCATTCGAGAGAATTTCGCCGGCGACACCGCTACGGGGCTTTGGGTATTGCAAGTGGCGGCCGTGCTGGTGCTGCTGATTGCCTGCTCGAATCTGGCAAATCTTCTGCTGGCGCGCGCTGCGGGCCGACGCCGAGAAATTGCCGTGCGCATTGCGTTGGGCGCGAGCCGCGCGCAGATTGGCGCGCAGCTCGTTACAGAAAGTTTGTTGCTCTCGGCCGGCGGAGGAGTGGCGGGACTGGTCGTTGGCAGGCTTTGCTGGAGCTTGTTCAAAGACCTCGTTCCTATGCAGATCGCTGGCGAAGGGTTTGCCTTGAACGCGCCAGTGCTGCTGTTTACCGCGGCTGTCTCCATCCTGGCCGGAGTGTTCTTCGGGCTTGTGCCAGCTCTGCGGGCGACAGATGTTTCTTTGCAGGAATCGCTCAAGGAGGGCGGGCGCGCCGGCGAATCTCGCGGCGGCGTACGGCTGCGAGACACTCTGGTCGTGGCGCAATTTGCGATGGCTTTTGCGCTTCTCGTGGGCGCTTCTTTGATGATTGAAACGCTGTGGAATCTGCGTCGCCTGGATATGGGATTTCGTTCCGATCACCTTTTGACGATGGGCGTGCCGCTGCCCGACACGAAATACGATACCAACGAAAAGCTGCGCGCGTTCTATCGGGACGTGCTGGATCGCACGCGAACACTTCCAGGGGTCAAAGGTGTCGGCTTCGGATCGGACGTTCCGTTCACTTCCGTAGGCGACACGGAAGGCTACTTCATAGAAGGCGCGCCGCCGCCTTTGCCTGGGCAGGACAATGACGCGCTCTACCGCGAAGTCACCGCAGGCTATCTCGAGACCATTGGCGTAACTCTCGAGTCGGGCCGCCTTCTGGAAGATCGCGACGTCGAGTCCGGGCAGCCGGTCGTAGTCATCAACGAGTTCCTCGCGAAGCGCCACTGGCCTGGCGTCGATCCCGTCGGAAAACGGTTGAAGCTCACCGGGTCGAAGGAATCGTGGCGAACCGTCGTGGGCGTAGTGAAAGATATCCGCGAACGCGGGTTGTTGTTGGAGATGAAGCCGGCGGTCTACGTGCCGGTGAATCAGGTGGAGCATCCGGGCGCGGATTATCTGGTTGCGAGAACTTCGCAGGATCCGGCGAGCGTGATCAATGCGCTGCGCGGCGCGGTTTGGGCTGTGGATAGCGAGCGGCCCGTCGCGGCCATTCGTACGATGGATCAGCTCATGGAACAAAATGTTGCCGACCGCGCGCGGCCCATGACGCTACTCGGCATCTTCGCGGGGCTTGCGCTGGTTTTGGCTTGCATCGGTGTGTATGGCGTGCTGGCTTACTCTGTCGCCCAGCGAACACGCGAGATCGGCGTGCGCATGGCTTTGGGTGCGCGGCCTGGTGATGTGACGCGGATGATTCTGGGGCGCGGATTGAAGTTGAGCGCTATTGGATTAATCGCGGGCGCGGCGCTGGCAGGAATTCTTGGGGTATTGCTGCGAACTTTGCTATTCGGCGTGACGCCGGCGGCTCCACTTGTTTATGCCGGAACTGCGGCGGCGCTGGTGGTTGTGGCCCTCGCAGCGTGTGTGATCCCCGCGCAGCGCGCAGCACGAGTTGATCCGGTCGTAGCCTTGCGCGACGAATAGGCGGCGAGAAAAAACGCTGGGACAATCCCCGGCATTCTGTTCAAACTATATCGGTTGGAACTGCGCCAGCGCTTTCCGCAAACGGTTTACAACTCGGTGTTGGCCGAGCACGACCATGGTGTCAAAGAGTGGGGGAGCGACCGCCTGGCCTACAATCGCGACACGGCACGCGTTGATCAACAATCCCGCTTTTACACCCGAGGTTTCGGCCACGGCGCGCGAAGCGTGATCGCAGGCGTCATGGTTCCATGCGGGCAGCGCCGCGAGCGCGCCGGCCAGCTTGGCGAGAAGCTCCGGGACTTTCGGATCTTTCCAGAATTTTTCTTTTGCCGCCGGATCGATCGGAAAATCGTCGCTGAAAAACGCGCGCGACCACGAGGAAAAATCCGGCACCAGCCGAATTCGAGGCCGCAGCAAATCCACCGCCCGCGAAAACCACGCGTGATCTCTTCCGTCCGGACCAGGTGGCGCACCCGCCGCCCATTCTTCTCTCCACAATTTGCTGCGCTTTAATTCCACTTCCACTTCCGGCAACAGTTCCTCGATCGGAAGTTTCTGCAAGTACTGCGTGTTGAACCATTCGAGCTTGGCTTTGTCGAATACACCATTCGTGCGGCTCACGCCCTCGAGCGAAAATCTCTGAATCAATTCGTTTGTGCGCAGATACTCGTCATCGTTGCCCGGAGACCATCCCAGCAGCGCCAGAAAATTGCGGAAGGCTTCGGGCAGAAAACCTTCCGTCCGGTACATGTTGACGTCGGTGGCGCCGTGGCGTTTCGACAGGCGCTTCTTGTCCGGTCCGAGAATCAGCGGCACGTGCGCGAAGAGCGGCGGCTCGGCTCCGAGAGCGCGGTACAACAGCACTTGTTTGGGAGTATTGGAAAGATGGTCGGCGCCGCGAATCACGTGCGTGATGCGCATGTCGATGTCGTCGACGACCACGCCCAATTGATACATCGACTGCCCGAACTCCTTGTCGCCCTTGCCGGAACGGAGGAGCACGAAATCCTCGATTTCGTCATTTGAGAATTCCGTCTCGCCAAAAACCACATCCGTGAACTTTGTCGTTCCGCCGAGGGGCACCTTGAACCGTACTGCTGGTTTCGCGCCCGGAGTCGAAGGCTTGTCGTCGCGACAACTGCACCGCGTAACGCGCCGCGGGCCGCCACCCTTCGGCTCTTCGTCCTGGCCGGGCTCCGCGTGGTCCCCGCCCGCGTACTTTTCCGGAGGGCAGTAGCACAAAAATGCGGTTCCATTGGCCAGGCATTTTTTAGCGGCCTCGCGATAAAGCTCGGTGCGCCGCGACTGGTAAAACGGGCCTTCATCCCACGGCACCCCGAGCCATTTCAATCCATCCAGAATCCCGGTCACCAGCTCCGGCTTGTTTCGCTCGGCATCGGTGTCTTCGATGCGCAGAATCATGGTGCCGTGCTGGTGCCTCGCAAACAGCCAATTAAACAGCGCAGTCCGGGCACCGCCGACGTGCAAGTATCCTGTCGGCGAAGGCGCGAACCGGACTCGTATGCCCGGGTTCCCCTGATCCACTTTTTCGCTCATCGTATGCAGATTCTCTCTAGTTGGAGTGAATTATTCAGTCTAGCGAATCCGCTCGACCTCGTCCAACACGCGCGCTAAGGCCAAGCCTTGTAGCGATTTGAGGCATTCACAAATATTGTGGATTTTATCGGGCGAAGAGTTCTATGCGCGGTACTTGACTTTGACAATAGCTTCGGCAAGAATCGCGCCGCTCGCTATGTCAAACATGCCCACCATGTTCGATCCTCCCGCAGGAGCTCACGCAGCCCCGGCAATCGACGATTACATGCAGCCGAATCTAGGACACGGCTTGCGCATTTGGTGGGCGTATTACTGGCCGACAACGCTCATCAGTTTGATTTTGGGTTATCTCCTGAGCATGATTGTGCGTGCTCTTTGGGAGAATTTCATCTTCCCCGCAAGGGCGCTGGTTCCGGTCACGAGATTCGGACCCTATGTCATCAATTACATCGTGGCTCTTTTTGTGATGCATTACGTTTTGGGAAAGACGTTTCGACACTTCCGGCTAGGCTTGGTTCCCAGCGGGAGCGCGGGAACGGCTGAAACGCTTAAGGCCACTTTCGTTCGCACCCTGCGGGTCTGGTGGATCTTTACCTGGCGCACGGTCCTGTACACCGTGCTCTCGATCATCTTTGTGACCTACCCGATGGGAATGTTTGTCGGACTCTTCAAGCCCAGTCCTCTTGTCACCAGCCTGATTTTCCTTTTGCTCGGCTTTGTTACCGGGGGCGCTCTCTCGCTGTTCGTCATTTACTCGAATATCCTGGATGAGGACATCGGCGACTTCCGAGTCGTGCTCCTGCCGCGTCAGAACGCCGTGCCCTCGCATAATCCGCTTGCTACGGACCCCGCGCCGTTAGGCTGAGTCTTCCTTCTTCGTTCCTGGCCTGTTGAAATGTCTCTAAGTTGTTACCCCCCACCCTGCTGCCTCTTTCGCAACCGGTACCCTGGTACGCTTGCTTCCTGAAATTTGCATCATCCATAATCACAAGTACTTTGTTTTGTGCATCGAGGTGAGTCCCTGCGCTGCCGCACGGTAGTCCCCGTGCGTCAGTAGAGGTAATTCTTTCCACCTTAGGGCACAATTCGCATTGCCGTCTTTGCACGGTGCAACGGAGCCGTCCGCGCGTGGGACGGAGAATTGACCGAGGCCTTGACCAACCAGAGCTTCATCGCACTGGCTTTGCTGGCGGCTACCTCATTGGTGGCCGGATTCTTCGCCTATATTTACCAGCTCAAGCGCCGCCCCTATCTCGTCTACTGGACGGCGGGATGGGCTGTCGTTGCGCTCAGCTATCTCGGGCCAGTTCTCTCCGGCGGCAGCAACGATTGGCCGCTGCAGACCGCTCTCGATCAATTCCTCTATGCCGCCGCTGGAATCTTTTTCTTTCTTGGCGCCCAGCTTTATGCCCAGCGTCCGCTGTGGGCAGTCCACGCCGCGGCCGCCGGTGGCGTTCTCGTATTCTGGGCGGGCGCCGTAGCCCTGCGTTGGTTTAACTTTCCCGTGATTCTTCCTGCGGCGGCAATTTTTCTGGCCGTGGCGTATATCTTCTGGCTGGAAAGCCGCCGCCAGGAGACTCTCGCCGACTGGCTGCTCGCCGTTTCTTTTGTCGTATGGGCCGCGGTGGGCGTTGCCTTTTCTTTCTTCCGGACGGCTCCCTTCTTCCGCGACATCAGTTTCCAGACGGCAGCCGCCGTACCCTCCGCTTTCGTGGCCATGCTCATGGTCATGGCCCTCTACGAAGAAGAAAAGCGCCGCGTCGAACGCAACATGCTGGCCCTCTCCAACCTCAATCTGGCCACCTCCAGTTTCGTGGGCGGAGAAATTCAGCGCATGCTTTCTCAAGCTCTCGACCGCGTCCTGGGAGTCATACGCCTGCCCGCGGGCGCGCTCTTTCTCCATCATGGCGACCCATTGGGTCCCACCTCGGTCGTCGCCGTCGGACTCAGCGATAACTTCTGCCGCACGGCGCAAGAACAGGGGCTGGACGATTATCTCGTTGGGCTGGTTTCGCGACTGGGCGGCCTGCTCGGCTTCCGCGATCTCCGCAATGACGACACCGTCGCCGCTCTCGAGCGTGAAGAACCCATTCGCCGCTTCCGCCAGCTCGCTCTCGCGCAAGGTCTGCGCAGCATCGTAGCTATCAGTCTGCAAGCCAAGGAGCAAGCATTTGGCGTGCTCCTGCTCGGCACGCCGGACAGTCGTCGCTTTACTCCCGCGGAATACCGGCTCCTGCTCGCACTCGGCCACCAGATAGGCATGGCCGTCGAGAATAGCTACCTCATCCAGCAAACTTCCCGGCGCTCCGAGGAGCTTCACGTCCTCAATGAAATTGGCCGGGCTCTCAGCTCGACCCTGAACAAGGAAGACTTGCTGCGCAAAGTATGGGAAGAGCTTCGCCGCCTTTTTGACGTGGAGAACTTTTACATCGCTTCACTCGACCCTCTTCGCGATGAAATGCAGTTCGATATTGAAGTCATAGGAGGCACGCCGAAGCCTCCGCGCAGCCGGCCCATCGGCAACAACATCACGGAATACATTATTCGTACGAGGCAACCCGTGCTTATCCGTGACAATTATGTCGCCGAGGTCAAAAAACTAGGCGTCGAACCCATCCGCGGCCGCGGCTGTTTTTGCGGTGTGCCCCTGGTGGCATACGATCACGCCATCGGCGCCATGGCTGTTTTCTCCGACCACGAGCGCACGTTCGACGAAGGACATCTCGAACTGATGCGCGTCCTCGCCAGCGAAGCGAGCATCGCCATCGAAAACGCGCGGCTCTTCCACGAAGAGCGCACCAAGGCGCGCCATCTTTCGCTGCTGAACACAATTTCCCGCAATGCCATCGCCACTCTCAATCCCGACGAAATGCTCGCCAAAATTGCGGAGCAATTGGAAGCTGGCCTTACCTACGATCACATTGGCATCTGCGTGCTTGAATACTCGACGCGTGAACTTGTCGTCCAGGCAGAAGCCGGCGCCCGCCGCGGCGCCCTCGGCCGGCGCATCCCCCTCGGCAATGGCCTCATCGGCCACGTCGCTCGCAGCGGTCAATTGGCTGACTTCCAGTCTGCGCTATCCGGTGATTCCCCTCACAAGCCGCTTTTGCCAGATTCCGTTGCAGCCATGGCGCTCCCGGTGTTTTATGCAGAGCAGCTTCACGGAGTGCTCTACGTCGAATCTTCCTTCGCAGCCGAATTCTCCGAGGAAGAAATCCTCCTCCTCCGGACGCTCGCCGACCTCATTGCCGGCGCACTGCACAACGCCCTCTCGTTCCAGAAGGCCCAGGAACAGGCCATCACCGACGGCCTCACCGGCGTCAAGACTCACCGCTTCTTCATGGAAGCTCTTTCTGCCGAGTGGAAGCGCTCGACGCGTGCCGGCCGCGCTTTCGCTCTTGTCCTCATGGACCTCGACCGCTTCAAGTTCGTAAACGACTTTTACGGCCACCTCGAAGGCGATCTTGTTCTCCAGCGCGTCGGCCACATCCTGGAGACGAATTGCCGACGCTCCGATGTCGTGGCGCGCTACGGTGGCGACGAATTCGTCATTCTGATGCCGGAAACCAACATGGAGCACGCCCGCCAGCTAGCCACCAAGCTGCGCGGATGGGTCTCCGCCGATCCTCTTCTGCGAGAGAAAAACATCAGCGCCAGCTTTGGGATCGCCTGCTATCCGCTCCATGGCTCCTCGCCGCAAGAACTCATCCAGGTGGCCGACGCATCCATGTATTTGTCCAAGCACCAGGGCGGTAACGCCGTCTCGACCGCCGATCATTTCGATCCCAACGAAGCGAAAAAATGGAAGCGCGATGTCCTCGAAGCCTATCTCGGCGTAACTCTGAAGCGCCTGTTTGCCACAGGTCCAGAAGCGTTCGATGAAATCTACTCGCGCCTCAAACAGTTCACCGAGTCACTCTCCTCGACCGAGAGCGCCGTTGACAAACCTACCATGCCTACGTCTTCGCGCGGCCCGGAAGGTCTCCCTCAAGCCGTCCTCGATACCGTAACCTCGCTGGCCTTCGCCATCGACGCGAAAGATCATTACACGCAGGGACATTCGCAAAAGGTCTCCTCCTACGCCGCACTCATCGCCGAGTCTCTCAACATGTCTGACGCAGAAATCGAGGAGATTCGCCTCGGCGGCGTCCTTCACGACATCGGCAAAGTCGCTATCCCCGAAAACATTCTGAACAAGAGCGGCCCTCTCAATCCCGAAGAATGGGAAACCATGAAGTCCCACGTAAAATTTGGCGCCAAGATTCTCGATCCCCTCGCGCCGCTGGCGCGCATTCGGGAGATGGTTCTGCATCACCACGAATTTTTCGATGGCTCCGGCTATCCCGACGCTCTTTCTGGCGAAGGCATTCCTCTCGGCGCGCGCATCATCGCCGTGGCCGACGCTTACGACACCATTACCAGCGACCGCACCTACAAAAAGGGCCGCAGCTCCAACGAAGCCCTTGCTGAGCTCGAACGCTGCGCCAACGCTCAGTTTGACGGCGCCATCGTCCAGGTCTTCGTCCGCACCATGCGCCAGCTTCCTAACCCCATCATTGAAGTCGCCACCTCCGCCCCGCGCAACTCTTAGCTATTCTCCTCCGCAGGGCTGCTATCGTTTCGCCTTCTCAATCCGTCAAAGAGTACAGTCCGGAGTGAATCCCGTTTCCATCCAGATGAAGCCCGACAAGCAGGACTGCGAGCAATTGTTCAAGCCCGTAGGGGCACCGCAGGCCGAGTGCGCTTGATGCGCACGCCCGCGCGTCAGCAATCGCGGAGGCCGAGTTCGAAGCTGGAGATTTGCCTCCGGAATAGCCGTCTTAGATTCCGAACCGCGAGCTCGGGAGGAAACTTATGAACTGCCGCAGACTCATACTTTCACTGCTTGTCTTCACTTCCATCGCGGCCTTGCCGCTTCTCGCCTCACCCCATTCCAACGCGGCGTTCAAGAAATTGCTCTCCCTCGCCGGTGAGTGGGATGGAAAAGACGAGCACGGCATGGTTGCGAAGACGAGCTTCAAGGCCATGGCTTCAAACACCGCGGTCATGGAGACGCTCGCGGCTTCCGGAATGGACGAAATGGTTTCTCTCTATAGCGTCGACCAGGATTCCATCTCTCTCGTCCATTATTGCCCCACGAACAATCAACCCCGTATGCGTGCTACTCCCGACTCGGACGACGTCAAGGAGCTTAGCTTTGAATTTCAAAGCGCCGGAAACCTCAAATCCCCGACCGAAGGCCACCAGCATCGCCTCGTCATCCTCTTTGAGGACGCCAACCACATCACCGAAACCTGGACCTGGCGTCAAAACGGCAAAGATACGCTCATGGTCTTTCACCTCACGCGCAAATAGGACGGATATTCGTCCTGTGCTCGTTTTGCGGAGCAGCTTGGATTCCGTTTGGCGTAAGCCCTTCAGGAAAGAAAGCATTCCCAATTTGGGAACGCACGGCTCACTAAAGTTTGGCCCTACACGTGCCAATAAAAGCAGCGTGAAATTGTGGCCATGAACCCAACTGATCTCCAGCCTACCAACAAGATGTTGCAGTTACGCCGGAGCCAGCGTGTCTGCCTCGCGCTCCCTGTTGTAGTGCTCCGAGAAGGACCCGGAACGAATGTGGCCTCGGAGGAAACGCAAACTCTCATTGTCAACGCCCACGGGGCGCTCATACAGCTGGCCTTGACAGTCGAGGTCGGCCAGCTTCTCGGAATGACAAACGGACAAACCATGGAGCAGCTCGTCTGCCGCGTCGTCCATCTGGGCCCAGATCGAACGGGGAAGAGAGAAGTGGGAGTCGAATTTGAAGCGCCCTCGCCGCGGTTCTGGAGAATCGCCTTCCCTCCGAGCGATTGGAGTCCTCGCAGCCCTGAAGCAAAGGTTCCATCCAAGCACATACCTGGCGGGAGAGCACCCATAAAGAAAAACGATGTCGCTGCGCCGGTGGTTGAAAAGAAGTAAGTGAGCAAGCTAGCGGGGGAAGCCCCAGAGATGAGGGTCCTTTAATTTCCCATTTGTCCGCTAGCGTCCCAATTTGGGCTTCCTGTGAATTGTCTCGGCTGTCCCACTCTCCCGACGGTGGCTCGAAGACCGCGTGTTTCTCACCGCCCGTCGAGGTCAACCTCCTTGATCGGCAAATCCCAGTGGGCGTCCAAAATCTCGAATCGCCTCTGCTCTTCCTTTTTGTACGATTCCTGATCCGGATAGAGCTGTTTGATCAACGGTCCGCTGTCGAAATTATCGTTGGCGATCGCCGCGTTCTTGAACACGATGGTCACCCGGAAGTCCCACCGCCCATCTTCCGTCGTGTGATAACGCGGTGCCGTCATGCTCACTTTCAGGATTCGTCCCAGCTCCATCTCCTTCTTAAGCACGGGAGAATGATTCTTCTTAAACAGCACCAGGAATTCGTCTGCGTGCCCCCATTTCGCCTTGTAGTAGTACTCAATCACGAATGGCTGGCCGTTCGCTTCACTCCCTGCCGCACTTTGCACTGCCCTCGCCCGATAGTGGCCCGCCCCAAGCAATGCCAGCACCACAAGCACTGCGATTCCTGCCCACCTCATCACTCGCTCGTTTCGTTTCAGCATGCGTTTCCTCCGTTTCGTCTCCGTGCCAAGCTGAGTATCGTAACCTCTTTTTGACCAACGCGAACGCTCACGACAGACTTCCAGGGCATTCCTACCACTCTCTCGAAACGCCTGCGTTCCAGCTCCCCCGCGCGTTGACTTGTCCCGGAGCGCATCCTAAGATGCCACGCAAAGGTGCTTTTCGCATGATCGGCCAAACTGTCGGCCACTACCTAATCACCGAACAAATCGGCGCCGGTGGAATGGGAATCGTCTTTCGGGCTCGCGATCAGCGACTGAACCGCGACGTGGCCCTGAAAGTCCTCCCTCCCGGCAAGCTCGGTGATGACGCACCACGCAAACGTTTCCGCAAGGAAGCTTTGGCCCTGGCCAAACTCAACCATCCGAACATTGGAACGGTCTACGACTTCGACACGCAGGACGACATCGACTTTCTCGTCATGGAGTACATCCCAGGCGAGACACTTGGGCAGCGCCTCTCCAAGGGCTCCCTCTCAGAGAAGGAATGGATTGCCATCAGCCTTCAGATCGCCGCAGCGCTAGAAGAAGCGCATGAACACGGTATCGTTCATCAAGACCTCAAGCCTGGCAATATCATGGTCACGCCCAAGGGACAGGCAAAAGTGTTGGACTTTGGCTTGGCCCGTCTGCTGGACGCAGACGCCGGCAGCGAGGCGACCGCAACTCTTACACAGACCGATGGCGCAGGCACCTTGCCATACATGGCACCCGAACAACTCTGCGGAGGCACGGTGGATTCCCGTTCCGATATTTTCGCCGCCGGAGTTGTTCTCTACGAGATGACCACCGGCCAGAGGCCTTTCCAGGAAAAACAGGCTCCCCGCTTGATCCAGCAAATCCTCCACGAAGCACCACGCCCTTTGCAGGAATGGAACCGCCGAAGCTCGCCCCAAATCGAATCCATCATCTTCAAGGCACTAGACAAGCAGCCTGACCTTCGCTACCAGTCCGCCCGCGAATTGCGCGTCGACCTTGAGCGCCTCAGCGCTCAGCAAACGTCTTCGTCCTCCTCTGTTCCCGTGGCGCGTCCGGCGTCGCGCCGCGGTTGGGCGCAGGGCTTGCGGGCGCATCCACGCGCCGTCTACTTGTCCGCAAGCTTGGTGGCTCTTGCTGTAGCCACGGTTTGGTGGCTGGTTGGTGCGCGTCCGGTCCTCTCTTTCGCTCCTCGCGATTGGCTCTTGATCACCGATTTTGACAACCAGACTGGGGACCCACTCTTCGAGCGCTCGCTTCTCACCGCGTTAACGGTCAGCATGGAACAATCTCCGCACGCCAACGTTGTTCCCCGCGCGCGCATTGCTGACAGCCTGCACCGCATGGGCAAGACCGGCGACGAAAAAATCACAGAGGACTTGGCACGTGATATCTCAGAGCGCGAAGCCATTCGCGCGGTTCTGAGTTGCTCCATCGCCAAGGTCGGCCAGCAATATGCCCTCACCGCGCGTTTGATTGATCCAAAGTCCGGCGTCGCCGTTCGTTCTTACCTCGAGCAGGCCAAGGATCAGGACCACGTGCTTGACGCGCTCGGCGCGGTAGCCACGCATGTGCGCCGCGACCTGGGCGAATCCATGCTGGCCACGAGCAAAGCCAACCGTCCCCTGCCTTTGGTAACCACTCGCTCTCTCCAGGCTCTCAAACTGTTTGCCGACGGAGCTGCGCTTTGGAGTAAGGGACAATATAACCCTGCCATGCAGGCCTTCGAGTCGGCTGTTAAGACCGACCCCGATTTCGCCATGGCTCACGCCGCGCTCGGCAGCGCCTACTACAGTCACATTTACAATAACCCTGCCCGCGGCAAAGAACACATGGAGAAAGCTCTCCAGCTTTCCGAACGCACCACTGATCGTGAGCGGCTTTACATTCAAACGCGCTACGCGGAAGACCTCGGTCACGTGGATGACGCCAGAAACCGTTTTGATGTCTATCTGAAGGCATATCCCGATGATTGGGGAATGCACTTCAACTACGCTTCTCTTCTGCGCAGCAATGGACAGCAGCAGGAGGCCCTTGAGCAGTACAAAGAACTCGTGCGTATTGCCCCGAACGACCCTTCTCTCTACGTCGACATCGCCACCGCCTATAATGGGCTCGGTAATTTTCCCGAGGCGCTCCGCAACTACGAACTAGCGTTCAAGCTGGATCCTTCCTGGAAGGTCAACCAGAACATCAATCACGAGTACGGCATGACCCTTTTCCGCGTCGGTGAAGAGGCCAAGGCTCGCGAAACCTTCGAGCTCGCGTTTGCCAAGCCGGATCTAAAGGCAAAGGGACTCCGCTCTCTTGCCTGGCTCGATCTCTACCACGGCAAATATGCCGCCGCAAAACCACGGCTCGAGGAAGCGCTCCTCTCCGATGAAAATTACAAATGGCCCTTGAGTATCCTGCGGGAGCGCAATCTTCTCGCCATTGTCGCCGATGGTCAGGGCGATCACGCAGCTCAAATTCGTGAACTGGACCTTGCGGCTCCCTTCTTGTCTTCCTCGGGCGCGGTGGTCCGCGCAGGCCTTTGGCTCGGAACGCAATACGCGCGCGCGGGAAGCCTGACAAAAGCGGCGGATATTTTGGAGAAAATCCGCATTGTCGCGGACGCGAAGAATCCCGATAATTCGAGCGATTTACAAGCCCTCGAAGGCGAGCTGGAACTCGGGCGCGGCAACAAAGAGCGCGCCGTGGAACTTTTCTCGCTCGCGGACAAAGCCAAAGGATCCGCGATGACTATCGAAGGTCTCGCTCGCGCCTACGCCGCCTCCGGCAACTCCGAGCAAGCCGCTGTTTGGTACGAACGATTGCTGGCCGATGCCGATCCCCCGATCGGTTGGGAGCCCCAGCAAGACTGGCTTGCAGCGCATTACCATCTCGCGCGAATCTATTTCGCAAAAGGGGACAAAGCTAACGCCGCAAAGCAGCTCGATTGGTTTCTCGACGCCTGGAAAGACGCCGATCCGGGACTTCCACTTCTGAAAGACGCTCTTAGCCTGAAGAAAGTAATGGATAGCAAGCCCTAGAAGCTTCACGTTTCTCATCTTCAACTTCGTTTCGCGGCTGGTATTCTTTACCATGGGAAACTGAAGTAGTTTCTTCAGGAGCTACCATGCAAACAGCATCCGTTCAGTGGATAGGCAAAGAAGAATTTGTTGCAACGAGCCCTTCCGGCCACGCCATTACAGTCGATTCCGACCGTACTTCCAACAAAGCTCCCGGGCCGATGGAGCTTGTCCTCATGGCCCTCGGAGCCTGCACTGCTACCGATGTGGTCAGCATCCTCAAGAAAAAACGTCAAAAACTCGAAGCTCTCGAGGTAATTTGTACGGGCGAGCGCGCCTCCGAGCCTCCCACGGTGTGGATAAAACTCGAGATTCTTTATCGCCTTCGCGGCGCGCTCGAAGAAGCTGCCGTCAAGCGCGCCATCGAGCTCAGCGAGCAGAAATACTGCTCCGTCTCCGCCATGCTACAAAAAACTGCCACGCTCACCTGGCGCCACGAAATTCTCCCGCCTGCGGAATGAGCTGTCGCGCGCAATCTGTGTCTCCGTTTTTCTTGCCGGTTCCGCGCCGCCGCAAATCCTTGTTTCTTGCTCTCTCGCCTTGTAACCTCGCATCCGCATCGCATAGAATTTCGGATTCGCCTGGTTTGCACTAACCCCCAAGGAGCATCATGTCCCACCGCATCGCGGCTAAAATCACGGGCGTCGCTGGCTATGTTCCTCCAAAAGTTCTCACAAACGCCGACCTCGAGAAATTGGTCGCCACGAGCGACGAATGGATTCGCACGCGTACCGGCATTCGCGAACGCCACATCGCCGAAAGCGGCGTCGCCAGCTCGCATCTCGCCACCGAAGCCGCCAAAGCCCTCCTCGCTCAGACCAAGATCGACGCGGCGGACATTGAACTGATTATTCTCGCCAGCGTCACGCCGGACATGATGTTTCCCGCAACTGCCTGCCTAGTGCAAGACCGCATCGGCGCAAAAAAAGCCTGGGGCTTTGATCTTTCCGCCGCGTGTTCGGGATTTGCCTATTCGCTCACCGTGGGCGCACAATTCGTTGGTTCTGGCGCCCACAAAAAAGTCCTGGTCATCGGCAGTGACAAGATGAGTTCCATCCTGGACTACACCGACCGCTCCACCTGCATCCTCTTCGGCGACGGCGCAGGAGCCGTGCTGCTCGAACCAGCAGCCGACAACGAAGGCATCCTCGATTTCGAGCATGATGTCGACGGCTCCGGCGGCCAATTTCTGTACATGCCCGGCGGCGGCTCGCTGCATCCCGCAACGCCGGAAACCGTCGAAAACAAATTTCACTTTGTCCATCAAGAGGGCTCGCAAGTCTTCAAGTACGCCGCACGCCGCATGGCGGAAATGTCCACGAGACTTCTCGAACGCAATGGTTTCACCAAAGATGATCTTGCTCTGCTCGTTCCTCACCAGGCCAACCTACGGATCATTCGCGCGGCGCAAGAGCGCCTCGGCGTGGATGATTCCAAAGTCCTCGTCAATATCGACCGCTATGCCAACACGACGGCAGGTACGATTCCATTGGGTTTGTGGGATGCTGTAAAGGACGGCCGCCTTCGCAAGGGCGACCTGGTGCTTATCGTGACTGTCGGCGCTGGCTACACCACCGGCGGCGTCCTCCTCCGCTGGGCTTATTAGAGAGTCCTGCGTTTTACGCGGAAGGAAAACGCCATGAGCACAAAGAAAAGATGCAATATCCCCGAGGATAAACAGGCTCTGTACGACAAGCTCCTCGCCACCCATCCAAAAATCCAGCGCAAAGGCGCTGCGAATCCTTATACCTCGCTCAACGGCCACATGTTCACGTATTTGAATCCGGCCGGGACTTTGGCTCTGCGGCTTCCCGAAAAAGAAAGAGAGGAGTTCCTGAAGAAGTATAGGACGACCCTGTTTGAAGCCTACGGCGCCGTCATGAAGGAGTATGTAACGGTTCCCGATGCGTTGTTGAGGAACACAAAAGAACTACGCAAGTACCTCGAGCGTAGTTACGCGTATATCGAGACCTTAAAACCGAAACCCACGAAGAAGAAGTCCTGATCGTCGAAACATTCGACGATTTCGAGACTCCGCTAATGGGTTTCTCACTCTCGAAAGACCACCATCTCGCCTTACCGCGGGTTGCCGGCCTTGCGGATGTAAATCTGCCCTTGAAAATTCGTGAACTGATACTCCGGCCCGCCGCCGTTGATCGTGCCGTGCACGGTCTTGTCGATCTTCACGCGGTACTTGCCGCCCTTCCCGCGCCCATCTTCCACTTCCTGCTTTGGTGCCGACGCCTGCAGTTGCACATCAAAATCGCTGAACACATCTCCGCGGTCCGATCGGATGCTCACATTGGCCTTCAAGTCTGCCGGAAACGTCACGTCGATATCTCCATTCAACGAACTGAACGCCATGGGCTTCTGCGGATTCACCTTTGTAAAGGTGGCGTGTACGTGGCCGTTCAACGCATGCGCCACCGCACTTCCGGAAATGTTATTCAGATTGACCTCGCCGTTCACGTCGTCCACATCAATCTCGCCGTCCACTCCCGTGACGGCGATGTCACCATCGTTCACCGCCCGTAGCTTCACCGATGTATGCACCGGCACCGAAATCGTCAGATCAATCGTGCGTGCGTAGGATTCCGTGCTGATGCGCACTTCGTTGCTTTCCTCTTCCACCGACAAGCCCGTCGTCGAAATATTGATCCTCTTCGGCCCACCCGAGGGTTTCTCTCTTTCCTCATTCCTGGTGCGCGCCTCCACCACCACTTCCTTGCCTTCGTAACTCTTCACGGTAATGCTACCGTTCACCATGCTTGCTTTCACAAACGCAGGCCGCGCCGGATCGCTCAGATTCACTGAGACGCGGTCGGGGCTGGTCTGCGCCCCAGATCGTGGCGCGATCAACGCTATGCCAAGCATTGCACCTGCCACTACAAACGATCGAAACGAAAGTAATTGGTTATTCATGATTTTCAAGAATGCGAATGTCTCCATTTAGATTTTCAATCTGAATCTCTGGACCACCTGCGTTCACCCGCGCTCCTGTGAACCGATCGGCCCGGTAAACAACTTTCCCGCCTTTGTGTTCGGCCTGAATCGGGTGCAGAGGCAGTGTCGTCACCGGAAAATCGCTGTAAATTCCCCCGTTGAACGTCTTGAACCGGAAATCCGCGGACAGGTCATGCGCAAACCGCAGCTCGATCTTTCCGTTCACCGTCTTGAATTCCGAATTCTCGCGCGGGTTCTGACGGAACGAAACGACTACCGGTCCATTCACCGTCCGCGCCGTGCCCGATCCCGCCACATTCTCCATCTCAATGTCCCCGTTCACATTCCGCACGACGAAACTCCCGTTGGTGTTGCTCACCTTCACTCGCCCCTCATTCACCGTTTTCACCTTGATATCGATGTCGCGCGGCACGCGCACTTGAAAATCCATCTTGACGCGATATCCATCGTCATCGCGCGAATGCCGGCAGTCGTCACACTGGCAGCGAAACGGCCCATTTACATACATTTTCACCGCGCCCTCTTCCTGTGAAATGTCCAGCGTCACGTCCTTTTTCGCCCGCTCCAGCTTTTCTTTCGACTCCGCTTGGTTCGTCCGCGCCACGGTCAGCTCTACTTTGTCCGTCGTGTCCGCAATCACTTCAATCGATCCCCACACATTGTCGATTTCCAGAGACTTCTGTCCTGCGGCGGGCATTGGGAAAGACTTCTGAATCTTTTCCTCGTCTCGCGCGCTTAAATAGCGGTCGTCGTCATCTCGGCCCTTCGCCGATACCGTTTCCGGCTCCAGCACCGAATATAGCGACCTCACGATGCTTTTCCGCGAACGCCCGCCCGCCATTTTGTTCGCAAGCATCGCCGGCAAGAGAAGCATCGCCACCGCATACACCATCAAAATCGGAACAAATGTTTTTCTACGCACGCTATGCTCCTCAATTCAATTTGCTCAAAGCCCAATCGGCACGCTGCTTCACTGTCGGATTCAAATTCGGCGTCTGCACAAAATTCCGCAATCGCTGCGCCGCATCCGGATCGCGCCATTCCACCATCAAATCAATCAGCGCGACCTGCACCAGAGGCGACTGCTGTTCCTGCAGCGCATCCACAACTCCCTTATGAACCTGCGGCTGGGCGCCGTGCCGGCTTAGAGCATCGAGCGCCGCCAGCCGCACATCCACGCTGCCGTCGTAGCGCAGGGTGTGGACCAGCGCGGACATCACTTGCGGATCGAGCTGATCTTCGCGACGGCTGTAGCTCACTGCCTGCAGCCGCTCGCTCGCGGACTGCTGCTGCAGCATCGAGAGCACTACCATCTGCTTCATGTTCGCCAAATCGATGCGCATCTGCGCAATTTCGTCCGGGTTCGCGTTCGTGTGCGTCGTTTTGCCCCCGAAATAATTCCCCGCAAAAATCCCCATCACGAGCAACGCCGCGCTCCAGGCCACCGCGCCGACGGGCGAACGCAACCAACTCCACACGGAACCGCGCTTCGAACGTTCAAATCCCAGCGATGCTTTATCATTGCGCCCCGTCTGATAAGCGCGCAGCATCGATTCGAATCGCTCGCGCGACGCCGCGCTCGGCTGCTCCACCGGTAGCAATGACAGCTTCTTCCAAATCACCACGTCTTCACGGCAATCCGCGCACTCTGCAATGTGCTGCTCGACCAAACCGTCCTGCTCAGCCTTCAAACTCCCCTGCAAATAATCCGGCAGGAGTTCTCCGATCTCTTCACACTTCATTTCCGAACCTCCGGGGTGGAATTGTCTTTACGACCGCAGGCCCCGCGTCCCGTGGCGCAAGCCCGCGCTCCAACTGTTTGAAATTCTGCCGCAGCTCCTGAATCGCCCGATGAATGCGTGTCTTGACAGTCCCAAGTTCGCACCCTAGCAAACGGGCAATTTCGTCGTACTTCAATTCCTGAAAACGGCTCAATATCAATATTTCTCTTTTCTCGTCCGGCATCTGCATGAGCGCGCGGTGCAATAGTTCCGCTTCTTCCGTTTGTTGCGCGGAATCTTTCGGCATCACTGGCGCCACCATCTCCGGCTCAAACGTGATGTGCCTCGGCGTCTTCCGGTAATGATCCACGCGCGCATTCCTCGCAATCTGATAAATCCATGCCCGAAACGGCGTCCCGGGCTGATAACTCTGCCGGTACTTCAAAATCCGCAAAAACACTTCCTGCACCAAATCTTCGCTAAGCGTCCGGTCCCCCGTCAGCTTCGAGTAAAAATTGTAGAGCGGCGCGTGATACCGGTCGAACAACACCCCCAGCGTCTCGCCCGCGCCATTACGTACTTCGAGCATCAAATCCTCGTCCGGAGCCAACTTCATTGCCTGGTCATTTTCCGTTTCGGCCCGTTCTTGCTCTTTCATAGAGTGATTACCGCCAAACCTCAAAAAGGTTACACCCGCATCCCGCCGTTGTAATGCCCTTGTAATGAGCTTGATGCCGTTGTAGGGGCACAGCACGGTGTGCTCTATCTCGCCTGGGCGCACGATTCAGGGCGCCTTTTCTTCACACTATCTATCAGGCCTGATCGCCGCTGTTACTCAGCGCCGCATTTTCAGATTTTCCTAGTTCAAGTTTCAGGAAACGCACACAAATGAGTGAAGACAAATGAGGAAGTCGACCAAAACTGAGGATGAACAGTAGAAACTATTCGTGGAGTTCTTTTTGTCGCCTTAGCAAGACCGCAAAGCCGCCACCAGCGCCAAATTCGCCTGCAACCGCCGGTCAATCTGCACCGCCGCATACCGCGCGCAAATCACCCGTTCGCGTTCGCACCACTCGGCCACCGCGGGCAGCCGTACACCAGAAAGCGCGCCGAGCCCTTCCACAATCCGGTAATAGGTCCGCACCAAACTCAACCCGCCACCGCCAGGTCCCAGGTCCGGGGTCAACTCGTGCAAACCAGCCAGCTTCTCGAAATCCCGCCCCCGCATCCGCCCGGCGTCCAGATTGGCCGCGGCCAAAACCCGCTCAGAAACTGGCTGAGCAGCCACTCCCGCCAAAATCGCCCGCCAGTAGTACACGGCGAATTGCGAAAGCGCCACAATGGAGATCGCAAGTAGCATAGCGGCGAACATCCCTCAGTAGCCTCTACCCACATTCTGCCCGGCCCATCCTGCCGCGCCAATAGCCCACCAGTACCACCCTTGTAGAACGCTGAGAACAACCACCTAACGTTTGTGTATTCAATGGTTTAAGAAGATTCGGCGAATCCGCCCTCGAGATCGAGGCAGCAGTGCGTCGGAGAGAGCTCTGACCCGTGGGCGGGTTTTCCCTAGGCGACAGGTGATGCTCCGCCCTTGCGGGAGTTTTCAAACAGTTGGCTGTGCCCACCAGTCGTCAAGGCAGAACCTTCTCCCCGCGTGCGAGCTGAGCCTTTATCTTTTGTATCCGTTCGCTTCTGTCAGCTTGATAACTTTTCCACCAGTCCACGTTGAGATTGGCCGCAAACGCTGAAATTATGTCAGCCGCGACCGGTTCCAGCCTGACGGAAAACATTTGCAAGGTTTCCTCAGTGCCCCATTCATTTTTCTCTTTGAGCCACGGGATGGCTAATTCCGGTTTCGTCGTGAATAGGTACGCGACGATTGCGTCTCCGGCATACCACCCAGGCTTGTCCTCCCAAACCGGCGGTGCGTTTAAAGTCCCAAAGAAATACTCTGGAGTTCCTTTCTCAAGGCGGAATTTGATTTGGCACCGATCGGACGCCAGTATCACAAGACAGTACTCTCCCTCTCGGGCTTCAACGCAAACCTTCGGAACGAAACCATGGCGCTCAAACAAGAACTTAAACTTCAATTTAATCTTGCTTAGAAATTCCTGGGAGCATTTGCCGCTCTGCATTTTCCCCTCGGTAGCCTAGATAAATTTTAAGGCACCTTTGTGAAAGTCATCCCCTGCTGAACGTAACCGTAGTTTGGCGCATTCCTTTGCATTAAATCAAATTCCCTTATACGTGCCGGGGCGCTCTCAATGGGTTGGCCCGTAGCCTGCAAATCAGCCAATTGCGATGCAGCTTCGTCTGCGGACATGCCGGTGAATTCAAGCTTGGGGATGCCAGAAGCCATCTGCTGCTTCAGAAATGCTTCGTTGGTTTCCCACGCCGCATCCTTTCCCATTGCTTTGTAAGTGCCCTTAGGCGTTTCGTACCAGACTCCGCCATTCTTTTTGGCCTCTTCAACGTAGCCGCCTCCGTCAACCCACTTGCCGAGCACAACGCGGTCGGCGGGTTCCTTCACATGCGTGGACATTTTTGCGAACTGGTCGACGAGTTGGGCCCGCTCGGCGCTACCTTTAGGCGCATTCCGGATTGATTCCGCCAATTTGATCGGGTTCAGCTCGGGAGGAACAGTTGGTTTAGGCTCGTCGACGACAGCCGGCTTTGGTGCCTTCGGAGATGAAGGCGGCTTTGGCGCTGCGTCTTCCGCAGCGGCGGCACCCGGGCCTCCCGCAGCTCCTTCTTCGGTGGCCGCGCCTCCTCGCGCAAATTTGCTCGCCATCTTTGCAAGCAAGGCGAAAAACGCTGTGACACCGAGAATGACCACTGCCTGCGCAAGATACTCCGCAGCACGATCCAGATCGGGCAGGCCCTGCGCTTCCAGCGTGGCCACCAGGCAGTCGCCTAAATCCTCGCCTGCCTTGAAAATCCCCATGCCAATGAAGGCCGCTCCCACGACGAGCATGAAGACGTCAACGACTTCTCCTACACCGAAGGCCTGCGAAACTGCCCAGACGGCGAGCGTGCCCACGGCGATGGCAATGTTTCCCAGGGTAAGCATGGCGCGAAACTGAGTCGCCAGCTCGGGCGCCATGTGTTGAGGCGCCAGCCTCAACACTTTCTCGAAGCGTTGCGTTAGCGGCCAATCGGTAACGGAAATTGCTTCTGGTTGTGCGCCCAGGTCCGGTTTGGTTGCTGACAATTCCGGTCCGCCGCCGGAACCCTGAGAGCTCGCGCCGAGGGCGACAAGCTTGGACCACGTTTGCATGCCCACCGTGCCATCGGTGGAAAGCGATGAAGCGCGTTGAAAACTTCGCACGGCCGCCAGCGTTTTAGGCCCAAAGGCGCCGTCAACCCTTAGCGGCGGATTCGCCGCCCCATGTTGATTGAGGAGAATCTGCACCCACCGAACGTGCGGGCCGCTCATGCCCTCGTGCAGAATGGGCAGGCCTTTGCGTGATTGGTGCTGCCGATGGAAGGAAATCCGTTCTTGCGTAATGCTATCGATAGCCTGATGACCACAAGGTCCAGGAATTGGGGATAGGTTGCGAACCAACGTGCCGTCGTTGACGTCGACAACTTCACTTTCTGTGCCAATCGGGCCGGGTTTGCGCCAAGCGGCCAAGAGTCAACTCCTGAAGTGAAGTTTCAGCAGCTTACGTTTCGGATAGGCGAGTCGTCAATGGCCCAGATGCAACGACAAAATATCGCGGGAGTGGAACGCCAAGAGCCGTTTCACGCCTGGGGTCTTTTACCTTTCCTCTCTCAATCTTTCGATATACCCTCTGAAACGGTGCTAACACGATCTCCTGTGCTGAACTTGGGATGACGCGCAACGTACAAGAGCACGGAAGCACGCCTTTCACTGAGCTGATCGCAAAAGCCATCGGAGCATCAGCAAGAGAGTTGATGAAACAAATCCATGACTGCAAAAAAAGCGCGGCCTAAAACCATCGCCGAGTACATTGATGCCGCCCCCAAAGGGGCTCAGAAGAAACTGCGCGAAATGCATGCGTGTATTCGCAAGTCTGCCCCTGGAGCCACGGAAAGCTTGAAGTGGGGCATGCCGGCCTTTTCTTATCAGAGGATCCTCGTCACGTTCGCCGCGCACAAACATCACATCGGCTTTTATCCCACCCCGTCCGCTGTGAAAGCCTTCGCGAAGGGTCTCTCGAAATTTGCCACATCGGACAGCTCGATCCAGTTTCCCCTGGCGAAGCCCCTGCCGCTACCACTGATCCGGAAGATCACCGCATTCCGCGTCCGCGAGAGCACCGAACAAGACAAGAAATGGCGAACCTGACGGAGAACCATCGCCGAGTTCGTTGCAGGACCGATCCGGTGCCACAGTCCAAGTCGGTTGTGGGCTATGTATGAGCAATCCAAGCACTCCAGGGTTTAAGTTTGTGACGTGGTTTAAGAAATTAGCTCAAGTATGGAGACCGGAACCGATTTCCCTCGGGCGTTTGTCACCGCCGCCTCAACCAATGCGGGCTAAATCAGGAACCTCCCTGACACTTCCCGGAAAATTTTACTTTTTCGAGTGTTTCCTTATGCTGAAGATAGGCGAGGTATCTTATCTCTGCTATCCGAAGCAGGCGATTTTTGATGTGGGCACCAAGCCGCCCACGTTACGATGGGCTACTCCAATCAAGCTGTGTTTACCTGACCCCGCGATACCGCGTATGATTTGGACCGATGACCCGAAACGAGGTCTGTCACAACGGGTGCTCACTTGCGCTGAAGATTTGTTGGGCGCGGAAGGAACAATTGGAAAAACCCGATTTCTGTTCGAGAAAATTCTGCAGAAGACCAAAAATCAAATTGTCTATAGCCTGCTCCGCCCTGACAACCAAACACGAATGGCCTACGCAATACCAATCGACATATTTGTGATCGGGAAGGCCGCAACCCAGACAGTGAACTGAGGACCGGCCCTCTCCAGGAGACGCCACGGACCGGTGTCACGCGTTACTCTTGTTTCCTCGCTACTTTGTTCCTTCTTCACTTTTCCACCGCGCTCGTATGATCATGAACAATCTTCCATCCGTCCGGAAACCGCTGCCAAACCAGCGAGAACACGCCGCCGATGTCACCTTTGTCGCGTTTCAGATGCCAATGCCCCAGCACCAGCGCGGCATCCGGCCCCATGAACCGGAACTCCATCTCCGAAAAATCGAGCTGTCCCATCGCCGCCCGGTCCGGATAATTCTTCTTGTACCGCGCCATCACTCCATCCCAGCCGCGCGAGACTCCGCTGCTCCCGGAAAACGTCAGATCCGGAGAATGCCAGTAGCCCACCAGGAATGCGTCTACGTCGCCGCGGTTCCAAGCCGCTTGCTGCGCATTCAAAGCCAATGTTATCGCGGCGCGATCCGCCTCGCGTGCCTCAGCCGCCTTCGTCTGCCTCCCCGTTCGCACGCCCAGTGCAAACAACAAGACCAGGACCGCGCCACCCAGTACCCAGCGATAGCTCTTATTCATCGTCTCGCTACCTCCCCAGACGCACGGAGCATAGGTCGCTCGCCGAAACTCCGCAAGCCCCTCATCGCACAGGGGAGCAGAAAACGAAGAGCGGCAATGAAAACAACTTTCCGAATATGATGGAAGCGAGGATGCATTGCGTGGAGCTGGATGGGCTTAGGAAAGACGGATTTTTTCGCCGACGAATTGCGCGGCCGATCGTGGAATTGCTGCGGCAGGGTGTGACGCCGGAAAAGATGGCGCTGAGCCTCGCGCTCGGCGTGGCCCTGGGCGTGTTTCCTGTGTTGGGGTCGACCACGGCGCTTTGTGCGCTGGTTGCATTTATCTGGCGGCTGAATTTGCCGGCGATTCAGATCGTGAATTATTTTGTTTACCCGTTGCAGATTGCGCTGCTCATTCCGTTTTTTCGCGCGGGAGAAACATTGTTCGGAGCGCAACATTTGCCGCTGTCTGCCTCGCAGATTTTGGCGATGGTTCACGCCAGCTTCTGGGGCGCGACGCGACTTTTGTGGACGACCGTCTGGCACGCGGCGGTGGCATGGTGTTTGATCGCTCCTGTTTTTCTGGGATTGGCGTACGCGGTTCTGGTTCCGCTCTTGCGGCGCGTGGTGAAGAGGACGCGAAAAGAAAGGGAGGCAGACTGAAGTCCGTTCCGCACACTAAGAAAAACAGGCTAGAGAATGTCTAGTACTTCTTCGTAGCGTTTGAAAGGCGGAATGAGATACGCGCCGGCGAGTTCGGTGCGGGACCAGGCTAGCATTTGCCGGGCCAGGTCGAAACCACGTTCGCGCGCAGCAGCACCGGCGGATTCGAGCGACGCAAGAACTTCCGGCGGGATGACGATGCCGGGCACTTCGTTGTTGAGGCGCAACGCCTGCTTGTAGCTGTTGAGCGGCCAAATGCCGACGAGCACGGGGATGGACGGATTGCCCCCAAGTTTTTTGACGAAGGCGTGCCAGTGCTCAGGATCGAAGATTGGCTGGGTCATCGCGAAGTGCGCGCCCGCTTCGATCTTGGCTTGGAAGCGTTCGATTTCGTTGTCGAGGTCGTCGGCGACAGGATTGACGGCGACGCCGATGGCAAAATTGGTTGCGCCGCCGAGCGTTTTGCCGGCCCAGTCCGTGCCCTGATTGAGGCGGCTCAGAACTTTTACGAGACCGACGGAATCGACTTCGTACACGCCGCTGGTTTCCGGATAGTCTCCGACGGCAGGGGGGTCGCCGGTGATAGCAAGGACGTTGCGCACACCGCCAACGGTCCACGCTCCGAGCAAACAAGCTTGCAAGCCGATGATGTTGAAGTCGCGCGTGGTGAGATGCGGAACCGTTTCGATGCCGCGCGCTTCGAGGGCGCCGGCGGTGATGAGCGCGTCCATGCCGACGCGAGCCATCGCGCCGCTGTTGATGTCGATGGCGTCGACTTTGTTCGAGGCCATAATTTTGTCGACTTGCTCGAAGATGCGGTCGAGCGAGAGACCTTTCGGCGGATCGATCTCGACGCAGACGGTGAATTCCTTCGCCTGGAGTTTTTTCCAGAATTTGCTTTCCGGTTCGCGCTGCAAAACGGGCGCCGGTTTTGCAACGACTTCGACCGAGTGATGCGCAGCGGTGGATTTTGCCGGACGCAGCGACTTGACGGCTTCGGCCATGGCGCGGATGTGTGCGGGCGTTGTGCCGCAGCAGCCGCCGAGAATTCGGACGCCGAGAGCGGCAGCTTCGCGGGCAAAGAGTGCGAAATATTCCGGCGAGGATTTCGGATAAACGATGCGGTCTCCTTCGCGCTTCGGGAGACCGGCATTGGGCATGCCACTGGCGCGGAGGTCGTCGACTTCGGTGAGTTCACGGAGGATTTTGAGCAATGGCTGCGGGCCGAGAGTGCAGTTCGCGCCGATGACCTGAACATTCTTTGCCTTGAGCTGCGCGGCGGCATCGGCGGGGCGCAAGTCGCCGAAGGTCGTTCCTTCTTCCGAATAAGTGAGCTGAGCGACGATGGGCAAGCCGGAGAAGGAGCGTATAGCGTCAACAGCGAGAAGAATTTCTTCGATGTACGAAAACGTTTCGAGAATGTAGAAATCGACCCCGCGCTCTTCGAGAGCCAGCGCCTGTTCGTGGAACACGTCCAGAATCTCGTCGGGAGCGGGGTGACGCGACTGCACGCCGAGGCCAAGCGGACCGATCGAGCCGGCGATGAGAACTTCTCGCGAAGCGGATTCGCGGGCTTCACGTGCAATTTTTACGCCGCGCGAATTGAGCCGCTGCACTTCGTCGGCGAGACCGAGCGGCGCGAGCTTGAAGCGGTTCGCGCCGAATGTGTTGGTCTCGATGATTTGCGCACCCGCTTCGATGTACGCCTGGTGGACGCGGAAGACGGCTTCGGGCTCGGTCGCGTTGAGTTCATCGAAACAGCGCTGCGTGCCAACTGCTTCGTGCAGCATCGAGCCCATCGCGCCATCTGCGATGAGAATCGAGTCTTTCAGCCGTTCATTGAAGTCAAGAATCTTCAAAAGTATTTCACCTTGCTTTTGTGGATTGCGCCGGACGGATAGGAATTCAACGTTTTTGTTCCATGAGACTGGCGACGGTGCTCATCAGGTCGTACTTGGTAAGGATTTCGAACTTGGCGCCGTCCATTTCGACGAAAACGGCTGGGTTTTCGTGGCTGAGGATGTAGGTGACGCGCTCGACGGGTGAAGTGCCCGGGATGCGCGGGAGCGGCTTGCTCATGACTTCGCGGACAACGAGTTTGCGCAGGTCTTTGCCCTGCAGCGCCATGGTGAGAATTTGATCTTCGTAAATGGTGCCGATGGGAAGATTCTCTTCAAAGACCGGGATTTGCGAAATGTCCTGCTCCTGCATGGTTTTCAGCGCGTGGAAAACTGTTTGATAGGGGCGAGCGATGACTAGCTCGCGGACTTTCCCGGCTTTGTGCTTGGCGTTGACGACTTCGGCGGCGGTGATGCGAACGGCGGCTTCGACGTAGCCGCGCTCGCGCATCCATTCGTCGTTGTAGACCTTGCTGAGGTAGCGCATACCGGTGTCCGGCAGGAACGCTACGACGAAGCCTTCAGGGCCAAGATCTTTGGCCAGGCGGAGAGTTGCGGAGATGCAGCCGCCACCCGAACCACCGGTGAAAATGCCTTCCAGCTTTACCAGGCGGCGCGCGACGACGAAGCACTCTTCATCCGTGACCTGAAGGACGTCATCAAGAATCTTCATGTTCATCGTGGTGGGGAAAAAGTCTTCGCCGATGCCTTCGACGACGTAAGTCTTGGCTTTCACGGCTTCGCCGCGCTTGAAAAAATCGTAATAGAGCGAGCCGATGGGATCGACGCCGATGATTTTGACGGCGGGATTCTTTTCCTTGAGATATTTTCCGACGCCGCTGATGGTGCCGCCGGTGCCCACGCCGCACACGAAATGGGTGATTTTTCCCTGGCTGTCTTCCCAGATTTCCGGGCCGGTGGATTGGTAATGGGCCTCGGGATTCATGGGATTGTCGTACTGATTGGGATAGAACGAATTCGGAATTTCGCGCGCGAGTTTCTTGGCGACGGAATAGTAGCTGCGAGGGTCGTCAGGCTCGACGGCGGTGGGACAGACGATAACTTCGGCGCCGAGCGCTTTGAGAAGATCGACTTTTTCTTTGGATTGTTTGTCCGTGATGGTGAAGACCATCTTGTAACCACGGACGGCAGCGACGAGCGCAAGACCCATGCCAGTATTGCCGCTTGTGCCTTCGATGATGGTACCGCCAGGCTTGAGGAGGCCGCGCTTTTCGGCGTCGTCAATCATGGTGATGCCAATGCGGTCTTTCACCGAGCCGCCAGGATTGGTGTAATCAGCCTTGACGAAGATCTGCGGCTTGAGCCCTTGGTTGATGCGATTGAGGCGCACTAACGGTGTGTGGCCAATGGCTTCGAGTATGTTGTTACAGAGCATGACGTTTTCCCGGACGCGGCCCGGCAGGTACATCGCGCTCGGGCTGTGCCATAATTCTTTCAGTTTAGCATGCAGCCTTGCGACGACACAGTAACGTGAGGCGAAGGAGACTCATTTGGCACGGGAGAATATTTCGAGCGGGACAGCTTGGGAGCCGATTGTGGGGTACTCGAGAGCAGTACGCGTCGGGAACGTGATATCGGTTTCGGGTACGACGGCCACGGGCCCGGACGGAAAAATTGTGGGAGTGGGTGACCCGTACGCGCAAACCGTTCAGACGATTCGGAATATCGAGGCAGCACTTGTGAAGGCGGGAGCAGGGTTGAAAGACGTGGTGCGGACGAGAATTTTCGTTACGAACATTGCCGGCTGGGAAAAGATTGGGCGGGCCCACGGAGAATTTTTTGGGGTGATACGGCCGGCAACGAGCATGGTGGAAGTGAGCAAATTGATTTCGCCGGAGATGTTGGTGGAGATTGAGGCGGACGCGGTTGTGGAATGAGGGAAAGGAAGTAAAGGAGGTACAGGAGGTAAAGGAAATCCGCCCGGCGGCCGCATTCGAGAATGCATCATGAGCACAGCGTTGTACGATGGGTTTATTGCGGACTACTACGACGAGTCGCCGATCGTGCGGGGGCGCCTCGGAGATGTCGCGTTTTACCGAGACGCCGTGCACGAATTCGGGGATCCGGTGCTGGAGCTTGGTTGCGGGACGGGGCGGATTACTTTGGCGCTGGGAGAGGCGGGGCACCGGGTTACCGGTCTGGATATCTCTGAACGGATGCTGGAGCGGTGCAATCAGAAGCGGGCCTCGATGCGGATGGAAGCGCGCGAGCGGATCCACTTGGTACAAGGTGACATGACGCGGTTCGATCTAGGCGAAAAGTTCGTGCTGGTGATTATTCCGTTTCGGCCGATGCAGCATCTTCTGGAGATTCAGCAGCAGATTTCGTGTTTGGAATCCGTGCGAAAACATCTTGAGGTGGCAGGGGGACGATTTGGCAAGGCGAGCGGGCAGTTGATTTTGGATGTGTTTCAGACGGATGCCGAGCGGATGCATGATCCGGCCTATCAGAAGGAAGGGTTAGTAGCGGAATATTCGATGCCGGACGGACGGCGCGTGCGGATCATGGAGCGCGTCACGGCGTTTCACCGGGCGGAGCAGAGGAATGATGTAGAGATGATTTTCTATGTGACGGATGCGCGGGGAAAAGAGGAGCGCCTCGTGTTTGCTTGGACGCTTCGGTATTTTTTTCGATATGAGGTGGAGCATTTGCTGGCGCGATGCGGGTTTCGGGTCAGTGCGGTGTATGGGGATTTTGATCGCTCGCCGCTCGTGGACACGTCGCCGGAGATGATTTTTCTGGCGGAGGCGGTGTAAAGAAAGCGAGAGAAGCGAAGATAAAACCAAGAGGGGCACAATACATCGTGCCCCTGCGGACCCGAAGAGCTACGACCTTGCATGGACGCGACGCGCGTCACGGCGGAATCACCAGTGGGCGCGGATGCGGTAGCGGAGGACGGAGGTGCCGTTTTTGTCGATAGGGACGTTGAATTGCGCGGCCCATGCGCTCGTCTTCGTGTACTTGTAACTTGAATTCAGCATCTCCCAATCGCCGCCTACGGGTTCGTTGACCTGCACCGTGATGGGTGTGTCCTTGTGGTTTCGTAGAGTGATTTCAAATTCCATTTCCCAAGTATTGGAGCCTATGCTTTTGAAGTCGGTCTGTTTTCGTTCGCAGACGACATCGAAAGCGTTGCCGATGTGAACGGAAATGTGCTCGTCCTTCGGCGTGTGGTCAATGCGATCTTCGCCGACGAAAAGAATGCCGCCTTTGGAATCCTTCTGGTAGACGCGGACGTTGCCGGCCGGAATCGGAATGCCTAGCCCAGTCTTTTCGTCATTCTTGAATTTGTAATAGACCATGACGGCGTCCTTGAGAGGTGAGCCGGGGTTCTGGCGATTGTGGTAGTAGTAGTTTTGGCCGTTGACGACGAAGATTTTCTCAACGGGGACGCCGGAGCCTTGAAGAAGGCTGATTTGCTTGGTTTCTTTGTCTTCGACAGAGGTACGTCGGCCGAGCGTGTAGAGATGGTATTCAGAAAAATTCTCTTGCTGGAACTGGCCGGCGGCAGCGGGAATAGCTTTTAGCTCTTGAAGCGCCATCATGTCTCTCCGGCCGTTCGTTGGGAGGCGATTCAGGTCGCCGGCGACGAGCTGGAGGCGAGCATTGTGAAACACGGTGCCGCTGTTGTTGACGAGAGTCACCCAGCCGTCGAGGTCGGCGGCTTTGTCGTCGCGCGCGACAGTCAGTACATAGTCGGAATTCCAGGACAAGTTGTTGGCGAGGTAGGAGGCTTCGATTTGTTGCTTGCGCGAGCCGGAATTTTCGAGCGACATGAGGAGCGTGGGGCGGTCGTAAAGATTGGCGGGAACTTCGGGGAAGCGATAGCTCTCGGCATACGTTCCCGTGACGATGTCGTTGCCGATTCGCCAGACCTGGCCGTTGTTATCTGAGAGAAGGGTGGCTTTGATTTCCTCGTGTTTGGTGGTGCCGTTGTCTTGATAGGAGCGGACTAGCGTCACTTCCTTTCCGACGTATTTGTGGAGGAGCTTGGCGGGTTCGAGAAGATCGTATTCGTAGTTCTGCTCGATGACGCCGAGCTTATCGGGGTCGGTGAGCGAACGGAAATGGACCGTTGCCGGATTTACCGTGGCGGCGATGTCCATGAATTTGAGGCGGAATGTGCCGCCAGGCAAAGTGAGATTGCGGACGTCGCGGACGAGTGCGATGTTGGAATTGTAGACGGTGACGTTGAGATCGGTCTGATCATTGAGGCTGGTGGATTGATCAGAGGCGGTAGCGCGAGGCGCTTCTTTTTCCTGCGCGGCTTTTTCTTGCGATGCAAAGACTCGCTGCCAGCGGCAGGCGGGATAAAAGAATGCGGCAACGGCAAGCAGAACAGCGGTGCCGGAGAGGATCCAGGGAAGGCGGCTTTGCCATTTTGATTTGCGGAATTCCATGATGTTCACCTCAACCAAGATTTAGCTTCCAGCTTAGAACGGCGGGGAGAGAATTCCTTGCACGAGGCGGCTGCGGATGCTTGCGGTGTACTACTCGCTGGGGGCAGAGAACCAGGTGCGTCCGCCGTCCGAGGTTTGAAACATCTTGATAAGACCGGTTTGCAGGTCGGGCACAAACCAGATCCAGGCGTGCATGGCATCCGAGGCTCGAACACCGCTGATGTCGTTTGTTACTGGTGAGTCCAGCTTGGTCCAGTGCCCGCCACCGTCGGTAGTGCGAAGGATGGTTCCTGCGTTGCCGACAATCCAGCAAGTCTTTGCGGATGGAGCGGAGCCCGCGAGGAGATCGGTGTAGACGCCGCTGATCTGTGGAGTCCAGTTCAAACCTTTGTCCTTGGAATATTCGAGCGAACCGCCCGGGCCGATGCGCCAAAACTGCTTTCCACTTGGAGCTCCAAATACATGGGAATTTTGCAGCCCTGCGGCGCGCATCATGGCGCGTGTTTTGGAGAAGGATTGGGGAGCAGCCGAAACCTGAAGTGAAGCACTAGCGCCAGATGAGCTTATGGTGTCCGCGGTTTCGGAGCCCGAGTCGGCGGGTGCGGGAGGTTTTGATGGTGCTGGCGGCGCGGGTGTGGGCTGCGCAGCCTTCGCCGCCGGCGGCGGCGGAACGGCACCATCGGCGACAAAGCCCGGCTCCGAAGATGCGGGAGGAGGCGGCGGCAGCGCGGCTGCGGGAGCTTTTTGCTCGAGGGCTCCTACGAGATCCCCAGTTGCGTCGGGGCTGGAGTGCGCATCGAGCTTTTTTCGATCGGCAAAGCCGGCGCTGCCAGTGGCAATTCGTCCCATTTGTTCTTGCTGTTTCTGCTGGCTCACGTAAGGTCCATGAGCAGGACGGGCCGCATTCTGAGATGGAGCTTGTTGGGCTGGCTGGAGCGGGTTTTCGGATTCCTTGGAGGCAAGATCACGATCTGCTGAGGCAGCGCCAGCGTTTCCGCCAACGGCTGGAGCGGAGGGCTGATCTTTCTCCTTGCGCTCATTCGAAAGAGTTCGTGCAGGCTTCGGCGAAGAAGCGGCAGGCGGGGGCTGCCGATTTTCGGCTACTTCCACGGGCGACGGCCGAGAGAGTGGACTGGGCTTGGGTTCTTGTAAGGAAACCCAAGCGATCAGCGTTGCGGCGATGGCGCCAGCGGGAACGAGCCATAGCCATCGCAAACTGTGCAGAGGACTTGGGCGAACGATGGGAGCAGGCGACGCGGTTTTAGCGGAGGAAACTCGTTGCCGCGCTGCCAGAACATTTTCGCTGGTTTCTGGAGGGACCGCAACGTCGAAAGAGGTTGCGAGATGGGCGAGTACGAGCTGGCAATTGTCGCAACCCAGAACATGCTGTTTCCAGAGATTGCGTTCGTCGGGGGTGAGCGAGCCATCGTGATAGGCGGCCAGTGTTTCGGCATCGGGACAAAGATCAGCGGACGCTCCGGCGAAGGCGTTGGCATCTGGGCCGGAAGTTGCGGAGGAACGCAGATGGCGAGCGAGCGCTTTTTCAAAGGTCCGGTCGCGGTCGTCAGACGCCATGGTTTTCTCCTTCCTTAGAACGAGGATTGGCTGCGTTCTTGCAATCAGAGTTGATGGAACGGAATTTCATGGGTCGGGCCTCCCGGCAGGAGGACTTGTGCGACCGCGGCGCTGAAGGATCTTTTCCAAATCGAACGAGGCATCCGCAGAAGCGTACTCAAAACAAAGAGAGACTTGGGCGTCGCTGAGGCCGGACTCGGCGGCGAAACCGTTGGCGGCGGGGCAGCCCTTGCGAAGAGTCTCTTCGACGGCGCGCCGGAGAGCAAGACGGATGCGATCCAGATTGCGCGAGACACTGGATTCGTGCTCGGCGAGTTGCCTGCCGATTTCGGCCAGTGTTTGCTCCTTGGCATAGTAGAGGCGAAGGCGCTGCTCATCGCGCGGATCGAGCGCGGAGAGAGCGGTTTGCAGAGCGCGAACGAAAAGTGCGGTGTAGCGCTCGCGATGCGGGTCGGAGGGTTGGACGAAAACGCGGCTCGCCGTTTTGTTTGCGCTAGGTTTTGCGTCGTCATCGTCGAGGGATTCGAAGCGGCGGCCTGCGCGGATGGCGTCAATGTGGCGCTGGGCAAGAACGGCGCGGAGCCAGGTCTTGAGCGAGCTGCGGCCGTGGAAATAACGGAAGAGCGAGCGTTCACGGCGCGCGCCATCCGCGAGTCCGTAGAGCTCGGCGAAGAGAGAATCGGCGAGTTCGCAGGCTTCCGGGGAAGCTGAGCTGCAGCGGAGAACCGCAGACGCGGCGGAGCGAAGGTAGGGGCGATAGGCGTTGACGAAATGCTCCCAAGCGGGCTCGCAGTTTTCCATGCAAGCGGTGGCCAGCGCCAGGTCTTCAAGATGCAGCGCGCTTAGATACTCGTCGAGTTTTTCGGGCGCGAGGTTTCCGCTGGCGAGGCGCTTCTCCGCGCTACGTTCGAGTGAAGCGGCAAATCCCTCGCACGAGAGTCCCCAGCGGCCGGCTTTAGACTGCGCGTAGAGCCACTCGAGCTTCGCGGGAGACGCCGCCAGCGTTTGCGGTGAGCTGGAACGTGCGGCTAGGTTGCTGGCGCGCAACCGGTCTGGGGTGTCTTGCTTCATGGAGATTTCAAGCGATTAGAGTATCGCAGACCATCCAACGCCAGGGATATCCCCGGCATCCTAAGAGCTTAATCCAGCCCGGGAGGACCTGTACGTAAAAGTACGGACACCGAAGGGCAGGATTGCGGTATCCTATACGGGTTGCGCCCCCCAACCCCGCAACAAGAACCGCCTGGCCGGGTTAGCAAACGGGGTGCAAACCGTGCGCTCCCGGGACCATTAGCGACTTCGCGACGCTAGTACGAAAGTCCTATTCGGACACCTTCAGCCCCGTAAGTACCCTAGTACTGGTAAAGCGCAGGTTTCGAAAAAACGGTCGAACTTGGGAACGCTAGGCCTTCCTAGATGTCCAAGGTTCCCGAGGATGAAACTTCTCAAGGCGGCACGCGGATGACAACCATGATTGCAGATACACCGAGGGGTACGACGCGGTTGGGCGTCGGGTTAGACGCTGACCGGCGTCGCCAACCCAATCCAGACGCGTGGAAAGCGGCCATTGGGACGAAACCAGTAGCTGCAAGGCTCGCCTTACTGCCAGACGCAAAACCACGCTGGAGCCGGATAGGCGTGAGCGCGGTTTTGCAACTTTGCATACTGACTTTTTGCGTGCTGATTCCGCTGATCTATCCGGACCAGTTAAAGACCGCGCTGCACTTTCAGAATGTGGAGATAGCGCAACCGGTGACCGAGATTCCCACGCCTCCGCCGCCCCCACCGCCACCGAAAGTAGTGAAAGCGAAAACGCCGCCTCCGAAGCCAAAGCCTGAAGTGGTCGAGCCGGTGAAACTGGAACCCAAGAAGCCGCACATTTTCGAGATTCCGAAGGCCGTGGTGCCAAAGGCGCAAAAAGTAGAAGCGATGGCGCCGGAGATGCAGGCGCATCTGGAAGCGGCGAAGATCGATCTGGAGAGCAAAGGACCGAAGCGCCCCAAAGAAGACGTGAAGCTAAACAATATGGATTCTGGAAGCGCGGCGGTGCCGACGGTGAAAGCGCCCGTAAATAAAGTACAAACTGGCGGGTTTGGCGATCCGAACGGGATACCTGGCAAGGGCGACACGCAACACGCAACCAATGTGAACCGTCTGGGTTCGCCAGCTTTACCCGGCGGGCCGGGTTACGGCAATGGCACGGGAGGCGACAAAGGAATTAAGGGGACTGTGGCGAGCACGGGATTTGGGAATGGAATCGCGAACCCGCCCCCAAGCGGAGGCAAGCAAGGGAAAGTGGTGTCTTCAGGATTCGGAGATCAAACCGTAGCGGATGCGCCGAAGAAAAAGGCTGCAGCTGGAGGTCCAGCGGACACGCCTGTTGACATTTTGGAAAAGCCCAAGCCGGAGTACACGGCTGAAGGGCGTAGTCTTAAGTTAGAAGGCGACGTGGTGATTGACGTGGTGTTCCTCTCGAACGGCACCATGCAAATAAATCACGTTGTGAGCGGATTGGGCCACGGCCTCGATGAGGCTGCGGTCCGTGCGGCCCAACAAATCAAGTTCAAGCCAGCAAAACGCGATGGCCAGCCGGTAGATTTTCCGGCACGCGTGCGGATTGAGTTCCGCCTGGCCTACTGAGGGGAGAGAGAAATGCGTATGTTAGCTACAGTTGTCCTCGGATTCGTCTTGGGTGGGTCCGGGACCATCGCCAGCGCGGCGGCACCCGAACCGCAGCAAGCGCGGACGATGGATCAAGTGATCGACCGCGTGATCACCAACGAAAACCGTCTAAACCAGCAGATACGGCAATACTCTCCGCTGGTGGAGACGTACATTCAGAACCTGAAACCCGATAAAGACCTCGGCGAAGTCCCCGCGGGCGACAAATATTTTCTGGGGCGGGCCGACTTCTCGAAGGGTGTCGCTCTGGTGGGATTGAGCGACGCGCAGAACAAAGGGAAAAAGATCTTCGGGTCGATCGGAAATTTCTTTTCGTTCGCGATGCAGTTCCTTCCGGACGGCTTCCTTCAGATGATTTTCATCGACACGAACGGCTTCGACAAACAGCATTACAAATTTGACTACGTGAAGCGGGAATTCGTGGGTGAAGTGCGCTGCCTGGTGTTCGACGTGGCGCCGCAGGAAAAGTCCGGCAAGGGACGCTTCCTGGGCCGCATCTGGGTCGAGGATGTGGATTACAACATCGTTCGATTCAATGGTGCATACGGCGGCGGCGGACACTCCAGCTGGTACTTCCACTTCGACAGCTGGCGCACAAACGTGCAGCCGGGTCTGTGGTTGCCGTCGTTCATCTATAGCCAGGAAAGCGATCTGCATTACGCCATGAGCAAGAAGCTGGACTTCAAGGCGCAGACGCGGCTGTGGGGCTACAACATCGGACACGCGCAACAGGAACAGGAACTCAGCAAAATATTGGTTGAGACGCCGGTGAACGACGATACGAAAACAGCGAATGACCTCTCGCCGATTCAGGCGCAGCGTTCCTGGGACCACCAGGCCGAAGACAACGTCTCGGACCGGCTCGAGCGCATCGGGCTGATGGCGCCGAAGGGCGAAGTTGACAAGATTCTCGACACGGTCGTGAACAACCTGGAAGTGACGAATAACCTCGACGTGGAACCGGAAGTCCGGTGCCGCGTCATGATGACTTCGACGCTGGAGTCCTACACCATCGGGCATACCATCGTGCTCAGCCGCGGGTTGATTGACGTGCTGCCGGATGAAGCGAGTCTTGCGACGATCGTGGCGCACGAGCTGGCGCACGTCGTCTTGGGCCACCGCATGGACTCGACCTACGCCTTCTTCGACCAGCTTCTGGTTGATGACAAAGAGACTTTCCGCCACTTCGGATTCGGGCGCACGCCGGATGAAGAAAAAGCTGCGAATGCGAAAGCGCTCGTATTCCTGAACAACTCGCCCTACAAGAATCAATTGGGGAATGCAGCGCTGTTCCTCACGGCGGTGGAAACACGGCAGAAGGAAATTCCCAACCTCATCAGCCCGCACCTGGGAGACCGCGTGGGCGGGTTTGTCGACTTGAAATCCTCCGCTCCAGTGGACTCGAAGCAGAATCCACAGATGATCGCGGCGCTGCCGATCGGCGGCCGCGTGAAACTGGATCCCTGGAATGACAAGCTGGAGTTAATCAAGAGCAAGCCCATGGGCACTCTCGCCGAACGCGAGAAGATGCCATTCGAGGTGACACCCTTCATGCCCTACCTGACGCGCTTCGGCAGTGAGGCAGGCAAGCCGATCGCTGCAAGCGTGGCAACGCCGGCGGACCCGAAAGCCGGAGACGTGCCAAACAAACCAAACCATTAAGATTGGAAAAGAGAGATAACGGCCCGGAGAAGACATCTTCACCGGGCCGTTTTTCTTTGGATATCTGGGCGCACGCGCCTGCGGCTCCCTTGAGGCATTCCCAGGTTCTTTCGCGAATTCATTCCGGGGAAGGCGGAGGGTTCACGGTTGGCATCGGCGGCAAGGCAAAGGCTCGGCGAAGGCAACCGGAGACGTAGGAGGCGGCCAAGAAAAGCAGGATCAGGCCAAGCCCCGGATCAAACAGAAAACGCATGACAAACGCAGCGAAAACCATGAGGCCCACCATTTGTGGTTTCATCACTGGATGCCCAAATCTCCAGTTCACGAACCGGGCTATCTCCTGAGGCCACTTGAACACCCAATACAGGTTATAAACTAGGATGAAATGGAACCCGACAGCTCGCGCGGGCGAAATGGGGTGCTTCCAGCCAGGAACATGCTGCATGATCACGTGATAGCGATACACGCAGACAAGCCAATAGACGAATCCGACGAATATCAGAAGAAAGAGATATAAGTTGGGAACTGGGAAGAGGGTTACGGCAGAATCCGGAGTGTGGAGCGCTGGATCGATCAGTTCCGCAACGACAGTCGCGAATCCGAGAAGATAACCGACCCACAATTGCGGGAGCGGCGGCAGGTTTCCCGGCTGCATCTGTTGCGCAGGTAATTCGCCAGGCGAGACGTCCATTCCACCCCCGAAAAAGATCCTTTGGCAGCGTAACGGTGGCAATGCGAGCGCGTCAAACTGTTTGGCGAGCGAGGGCGAAGGCAATTCTTTCGGCAGGTTGCCTCGCCCTTTGCATATTTCATAGACTGGCTGGGTGCAACGACGGGAGGATGACGTGACATCAACCAAGAAACGCGTGGCGCAGATTGCTTTGGGCGCGGGATTGTTTATAGCGGGAATCGCGGCCGGTTCGCTGCATGCGCGAAGTGTGGCAGGGCAAAACCGGTTCGGGCAGCCGAAAACGGTGCTGCATGTCGTGATTTACAAGTTTAAAGACGCCACTTCAAACAATGACCGGGAGATCGCCATCAACGGGCTAAAAGAGATGGCAGGGAAAATTCCAGGCATCAAGAATATCTGGATCAAGACGGAACGCAACCAGATCAAGGATTTCAGCGGTGTGTATGCAATTGAGTTCACGAGCGCTGAAGCTGCCGCTGACTATGCCGAGAGCCCCGTTCACGAGGCGTGGTCCAAGAAGTGGCAGGAATTGCGAGAGAACAGCCTTTCGTTCCAGATTTCGAATCCGTAACACTTCTCTCGCTCCACTCAGTTCCAGGGTCGCGAGCCGGTTATTTCGCGCGAACAATTCCAAACCTCCGCCGGAAAATCGCGTCTGTCATTTTGTCTGACAACAAGCGCTTGCACCACTTCGCAACGACCGCCAATCCGGTGACCAGGTACCGAGTTTTCGGATTCGGCGCTTCGATAGCCCGCAGGACGGTGAGCGCGCAGTCTTCGGGTGTGGTTTGTGATTTGGCGCGTGCGCCCGTGACACTGGTAAGGAATCGCGCGTACAGCGTGGCGTAGGGTCCGTTGTTCATTTTATCCCGGTACGGCTTGGAGAGTTCCATCGCGGCTTGCTGGATGCCTGTCACGATGTAGCCTGGCTCGATCAGAATCACTTCCACGCCGAAGGGATACAGTTCGAGGCGCAGCGCGTTGCTCATGGCCTCGAGGGCGAACTTGCTGCTGCTGTAAGCGCCTTGCGTCGGAGCGGTCACGAATCCGGAGACGGAGCTCATCATCACGATGCGCCCGCTTTTGCGTTCGCGCATGTGCGGCATCACGGCTTGCGTTACGCGCAGAACGCCGAAAAAATTCGTCTCGAACTGGCGACGCCAGTCCTCCATGCGCAAGTCTTCGACGGCGGCGGAGAAGTTCACGCCGGCGTTGTTGAAGAGGACATCGATCGCGCCGGCTCTTGCGAGAACGGCGGCCACGGCCCGCTGGACGGATGCGTCTTCGCAGACGTCGAGTTCCAGCGTCTCGAGCGGCAGCTTCTTCTCTCGAGCCAGCGCATCGAGCTGGGCGCGTTTTTCCGCCGAGCGTCCAGCGGCGAAAACACGATAGCCGCGCTGCGCCAGCAGTAGAGCCGTGGCCCGGCCCAAGCCATCGGTTGCGCCGGTGATGAGCACGGATTTTTGAAGCTCTGCTCCGTTGGTCATTCTTCCCTCCAAGCAAAAGAAGCATTATGCTACCGCGGTTCCTCCGTGAAGCGGGCATGCTATAAAAACGCCTGAAACGTTTGTTGCGCAGGGCCCGTCCCATGGTGCAGCGGCCGGTTGGGTGCAAAAAAATAAAGCGAGGCGATGATGAGAGTTCCGAGCGGAAACTTGTGTGATTTTGCGCGGGCGGGGAGGAGCCTAGCGCGGAGAATTTGGTTGCCAACGATGGCAGCTTTTCTCTGCGCCGGCTTCGCTGTGTTGCTTGTTGGCGCACAGGGTGCTCCGGCAAACGACGAGGAGTACGGGAAGAAAATTCGCGAGTTTACGACAGAACCGTTTTTTCTCACCGACCTGGTCGATCACCTTCCGGCTTCGGCCGCAGTGCCCTCGCCGGACAAAATTCTCGGTCACATCGTTGGCGCGCCGGACTTTCTGACCTATTCGAAGGATATTTACCGCTATTACGACGAACTCGCGAAGGCTAGCCCGCGCGTGAAAGTCTACCGCGTGGGCAAAACGGAAGAGGGGCGCGATTTTCTGCTGGTCGCGGTGAGCGACGAAGCCAACATCGCGCAACTCGATCACCTGCGCGATATCACCGCCAAACTAGCCGATCCTCGCAAGATTACTGATGCCGACGCAAAGCAACTCATCGATGGCGGCAAGCCGATTTATTGGGCCTCCGGCTCGATTCACTCGCCGGAGACGGGATCGCCGGAGATGTTGATGGAGCTGGCCTACCGCGTGGCCGTGGAAGACACGCCGCTGATCCAAAACGTTCGCAAGAATGTCGTATTTCTGATTACGCCGATCGTCGAAGTCGACGGACACGACCGTATAGTAGATTCCTGGAACTACAGGAAGGCGAATCCCGACAAGCTGCAGCCGGGCCTCCTCTATTGGGGGCGCTATGTGCAGCACGACAACAACCGCGATGGCATCGGCATGGGACTCAAACTTTCACAAGTAATGATGCAGAACTTTTTGAACTGGCATCCGCAAGTCTTGCACGACCTGCACGAATCCGTTCCGTATCTCTACATCTCGACAGGCACCGGGCCTTATAACGCTTGGCTTGATCCCATCGTCGTCAGCGAATGGCAGAAGATGGCTTACAACGAAATCGAGAAACTCACGGAACGCGGCGTGCCGGGAGTGTGGACCCACGGCTTTTACGATGGCTGGGCGGCAAACTACATGTTTTACGTGGCCAATGGCCACAATTCGATCGGGCGATTTTATGAAACATTCGGCAATTTGACGCCCGAGACGATGGAGCGCACGCTGCCGTCCTCAGCAACGTCGCGAACGTGGTTTCGTCCGAACCCTCCGCTGGCAAAGGTCAAATGGTCGTTCCGCAATGACATCAATCTGCAGCAAAGCGGGCTGATTTTGGCGCTGGACTACATGGCGCAACATGGGCAGGAATTCCTTAACAATTTCTACCTTAAGAGCAAGAGGTCCGTGGCCAAGGCCACCACGGAAGGTCCTGTCGCGTGGGCCATTGTGAATGATGGCCGCCGGCCCGCGCTTGCTGCGCAACTCGCGAACCTCCTTCAACGGCAAGGCACCGAGGTGCAAAAACTCGAGCAAGATTTTGAAGTAAAAGTAGCTTCCACTTCTGCGACAAAACCGACGGAGGCCAAGCTCGACGCAAGGGTTGCTGAAGAGATCAAAAACGAGAAAGCAGACAAATCAAAGAGCGAAGCCGCGGCAAAAAAGGGCGACGAAGCTACGACAGCGAAGATCCCGCTCGGCAGCTACATCATTCGAATGGATCAGCCTTACAGCCGCATCGCGGACATGCTGCTCGACACGCAGTATTACTCGACCAATGACCCGCGTCCCTACGACGACACGGGCTGGACGCTCGGGCCTTTGCGCAACGTGAAGACGCTGCGCATCACGGACACGGCCATACTGAAGGCTCCGATGACCCTGGTCGACAAGGTCGCCCGCGCGGACGGAGGCGTCTTGCCGCCTCACGCGGTTAAGGGGAAGTCGCCTGTAGCGAAGTGTTACGTCATAGACGCCACCGCTGAACCAAACCTCGCGGCTCTGCGTTTCCGGTTGAAGGACGCAAAATTTTTTGCGGCGGAGAAAGCATTCGATGCAGCCGACCACAAATTTGCGGCCGGCTCCTTTCTCCTCCCGGTCGAGGGAAATCCGCCCGACCTCGATCTGCGGCTGAACACCGCTGCGCGTGAACTGGGCATTCGCGTGACAAGCGCGGAAGCGGTGCCAGAGGTTGAGCGACACGAAGTCGGCGTCCCACGCATTGCCCTGCTGCACACCTGGGCGCGCACACAGAATGAGGGTTGGTTCCGCCTGGGCTTGGAAGAATCAGGCGTGCCTTACACTTACCTATCTGAGACCGCGGTTCATACTATGCCGAACCTGCGGGAAAAATTCGATGTCATCATTTACCCTCCGGGCGCGCCGGACGCCGCCCAAATGTTGAGTGGCCTTCCGAAGCGCATTCTGCCGGATGGCAGCGATTATGGAGGCGCGATGCCGTGGCAGAATTCCGCGCTCACGCCGAATTGGGGAGGGATCGACGAGGCTTCTGATGTTCGCGGTGGCCTTGGTTTCGAAGGCGTCGCAAACTTGAAAAGATTTGTCGAGGAGGGTGGCGTGTTCTTGCCCATCGCTTCGAGCGTGCGTCTCCCCGTGGATTTGGGACTCACCGACACGGTGAGTATCGCGGAGACGCGGCAGCTCCAGGCGCGCGGGTCGATCCTGCGTGCAAACGTGGAAGACAAATCCAGCCCAATCGCCTATGGTTACGACGAAACGCTTGGCGTTTATTTTAATCAGGCACCGGTGCTGCGAATTTCTCTGCCGGGCACATCTTTTGAAGACGCGGCGAATGCGCCACGCCCGAGCGGACGAGGGTCCACGACCGATCCGGATATTCCGCAGGGGCGTCCTTGGACCACGCCGGAGCCTCCTCCACACCGCAGCCGGGCCGAGCAGGAGTTATACATTGAACCGCAAACCAGGCGATTTGTGGACGCGTTTATCCCCCCAGAATCGCTCTTCCCGCGCGTGATATTGCGTTTTGCCGACGAGAAAGATTTGTGGATCAGTGGCATGCTGGCCGGAGGTTCGGAGCTTGCGGGCTCACCCGCGGTCGTTGACGTGCCCGTGGGTCGCGGCCATATCGTGCTCTTCGCGACGAATCCAATGTGGCGTCAGGAAACGCAAGGCAACTTCATGCTCGTACTCAACGCCGCTTTGAATTTCGACCACCTGAACTCGGGACGGAAAACGCCAGCCCCTGCCAAAGCTAAGGCCGCGGCTGCAAAGCCATAGACTCGCGCACTTTACAAACCAACGTCTCGTTTTCGGCACAGTTGGCCGCTGCCGCGCGCCTGCGTGCAAGAAGGGCTGCTAAGATCGTTCTATCTTTGTAGCTTCCACTTGAACGCATGGGTGCGCCTGCATGTCAGATGACGGAAGTCCCTTGAAGCGAGAGCCTAACGGGAAGTGGCGGCTCGGATTTTGGAGCCTAATCGCGACCCAATTTCAGGGCGCGTTCAATGATAACGGCCTGAAGTTCTTTGTAATTTTTCTCATCCTCGGGACCAATCCCACCGACTCACAAAAGGACCTCTTGGTTTTTTACGTCGGAAATCTGTTCGCCGTGCCGTTTCTTCTGTTTTCGATGGCTGGCGGTTATCTGGCGGACCGGTTCAGTAAACGCAGCGTGGCGATCGCCACGAAGCTCTTCGAAATTTTCGCGATGCTTTTTGCAATCTATGCCTTCGCGAACGGCAGCACCCGTATGGCATTTGCCGTAATTTTTCTCGCGAGCACGCAAGCTGCGTTCTTCGGCCCCGCGAAATACGGCTTGCTGCCAGAGATACTTCCGGACGAGCTGCTCTCCTGGGGCAACGGGATTCTCGAACTGACGACCTTTATCGCGATTATCGCCGGGGCGGTGGCCGGCCCATTGCTGGCCCAGCGCTTTCATGGACGAGAGCTTTATGCGGGTCTCATCTTTGGCGCTTGCACTCTGTTCGGTCTGGCAACGAGCTTCACAATCTCGCGCGTTCCTGCCGCCGACCCTTCCAGAAAATTCCGCTTCAACATTTTTGGCGATCTGATCAAGCAAGTCCGAATCGTTCGCGCGGATCGCACCTTGCATCTCGCCGTCGTCGGCAATACCTACTTCTGGTTTCTCGGCGCTCTGCTCCAATTCGTGATCGTCTTCTACGGCCGCGAGGTCTTGCATATCGACGAAACGCATGGCGGGTACCTGCAAGCAGCGCTTGCCATCGGCATCGGGCTTGGCAGTTATGCGGCTGGCCTTCTTTCCGCGGGGAAAATCGAGTATGGCCTGATCCCGCTGGGCGCCGTGGGCATGTCGTTGTTTGCTTTCGCAATTTCTCTTCATGGATTGACGTTTCTTCAGGTGATCTTGCTGCTGGCCGCACTCGGATTTGCCGGCGGGTTTTTCATTGTCCCGATCAATGCGTTAATCCAGCATCGGCCCGCTGAAGACAAAAAAGGCAGCGTCATCGCGTTCGCAAATTTCCTGTCATTCGTGGGAGTCATCGGCGCATCGGCAATCTATTCTGGATTTACACATTACTTGCACGTCGGATTACAGTCCTTCTTCATCTGGACAGCTGTGATGTCTCTCTCGGCGACTGCTTACGTTTTATGGCTTTTGCCAGATTCGCTGCTGCGGCTGTTGCTTTGGATGCTGACGCACACGCTTTACCGGCTAGACGTTGCGGGGCGCGAACGCGTCCCGGCCCGGGGCGGCGCGCTGCTTGTTCCCAATCACGTTTCGATGGCCGATGCCGTCCTCCTCCTCGCTGCGCTCGACCGTCCGGTTCGTTTCTTGATGTTCAAAGGCTCGTACGATCATCCCTTGGTCAAGCCCTTCGCAAGAATCTTGGGCGTGATTCCGATTTCCTCCGATCAGGGACCGCGCGAAATGATTCATTCCCTGCGCCGCGCGACGCAGGCGCTGCAAGACGGCGAGCTGGTCTGCATTTTCCCCGAGGGGCAAATGACGCGCATCGGCCAGATGATGCCGTTCCGCCGGGGCATGGAACGCATCATTAAGGGCGTCGACGTTCCAATCATCCCAGTGAACCTCGACGGCGTGTGGGGCTCCATTTTCAGTTTTGCGGGCGGCCGCTTCCTCTGGAAATTGCCGCGCCACCTGCCGTATCCCGTGCGCGTAACGTTTGGCCCGCCACTGCCTTCCACGGCGTCGGCACAAGAAGCCCGCCAGGCCGTGCAGGACCTCGGAGCGGAAGCATTCGAGCGGCGCAAGCCTCAAATGCGGCCGCTGCCGAGGACATTCCTCTATACGGCGCGGCGCCATCCGTTTCGTTTCGCCATGGCCGATGGTCAAACGCCGAAGCTAACTTTCTTCGCGGTTCTAGCGAGAACCCTCTTCCTGGCGCGGCGCTTGAGGAATACGTGGCAAGGTCAAGAGATGGTGGGGATCTTGCTGCCCCCTTCGATTCCCGGCGCGCTGATAAATTTTGCAGCCATGCTGATGGGCAAAGTGCCCGTAAATCTCAATTACACAGCTTCAAACGAAACACTGGAATCCTGCGCGAAACAATGCAATCTGAAAACGGTAATCACGGCTCGCGCTTTTCTCGAGCGCGTGCATGTCCAACCGCCGGCGGAGACGATTTTCCTGGAAGACCTGGCGCAGAAGCCGCGTTTCACTGAACGCCTCGGCGCCGCTCTGGCGTTCTTTCTTCCACCGCGACTTGTCGAAAAGTACGCCGGAGCCGAGCGCAAGACGCAGCTCGACGACATCGCCACGATTATTTTTTCCAGCGGTTCCACTGGCGAGCCCAAGGGTGTAGTGCTGACGCATTACAACGTGGCTTCAAACGTCGAGCAGCTCAACCAAGTCTTTCTTCTGCATTCCAACGATCGCATCATGGGCATTCTGCCGTTCTTTCACTCTTTCGGCTTCACTGGAACGCTTTGCCTCCCGGCCGCCACCGGAATCGGCGTTGTTTTTCACCCGAATCCGCTCGATTCTCGCGTCATCGGCGCGCTCGTCAACAAATATGCTGTCACGATGCTTCTCGCCACACCCACTTTTCTCAATGCTTACACGCGCCGTTGCGAGCCCGAACAATTCGGCAGTTTGCGCTTCGTAATGGCCGGCGCTGAAAAACTGCCGGATCGCATTTCCCAGGCGTTCGAGGATCGCTTTGGCCTGCGGCCTTTGGAAGGCTACGGCTGCACGGAGTGCTCGCCGGCCGTGACCGTGAACACAATCGATTTTCGCGCGCCATCGTTCCGCCAGGTCGGCGCGAAGCGCGGCAGCATTGGCCACCCGCTGCCGGGCATGAGCGTGAAAATTATCGACCCTGAAACCCTACAACCCCTGGCAGTCAATCAACCCGGCTTGCTGCTGGTCCGCGGACCGAACGTGATGCAGGGTTACTTAAACCAACCAGAGAAAACAGCCGCCGTTCTGCAAGATGGCTGGTACAACACCGGCGACATCGCCATGCTCGACGAAGACGGATTCCTGCGCGTAACCGATCGCTTGAGCCGTTTCAGCAAAATTGGCGGCGAAATGGTTCCTCACATCAAAGTCGAGGACAAGCTCCACGAACTGGCGCACGCGACGGAGCAAGTGTTCGTGGTGACCGCCGTTCCCGATGAACGAAAAGGCGAGCGCCTGATGGTGCTCCACACGCTTCCGGAAGATAAATTAAAAGAAACTCTGGAGCTGCTTGCCAAATGTGATTTGCCCGCGCTCTGGCGGCCCCGCCCGGATCAATTTCTGCACGTAGAAAAATTGCCTTATCTAGGCACAGGCAAGCTCGACTTGCGAAAGGCGCGCGAGCTCGCGCAGGAAGTCGCGAAACAGGCATGAGCGCCCCCGTGCAAGCTGCGCCGGCCAAGACCGTGGATTCCCAGCAAGTGACTGCCGCTGAAAGCGCGCGAAAATGGCGCCGTTTGATCCGCCGGATTGTGCTTACGGCGCTAGCGCTGGGTATCTGGTTCTGGACGCAATCACTGATCGCACAACGAGCAGCGCCAGCTACGGGAGTGGGCGACGCGCTTCACACGCTGACTGCCGGACTCAATTCGTACTTCTACCACTCTCCTACCGCCGCCAACGTGCTACTGATCTTGAGTTCTGCACTAATCGACGGGCTGGGGCTCTTTTTACTCGGACGCTGGCTTTTCGGGCCGAGCGTGCGGCCGTTTCTGGGACTTGTTCTACTCCTTGGGCTGCGCCAAATCCTGCAAGCCATATGCTCGCTCCCTGCGCCTCCGAACATGATCTGGCACTATCCGGGATTTCCTTCCGCGCTCGTCACCTACAACGTGGGAAACGATTTTTTCTTCTCCGGACACACGGCCATCGCCGTTTTTGGCGGAATCGAATTGGCGCGCCTCGGCGAGCGCTGGCTCACGATCGTGGCCGTGGGTATCGTTCTATTTGAGGTCGCTACAGTGCTCATCCTACGTGCGCACTACACCATGGATGTTTTTACAGGAATCCTTGCGGCGCTTTGCGCTGCACGGTTTTGCACCGTGGTTTCGCCGCGCCTCGACGCCTGGTTGCTTTCTGCTCGGTAGACTCTCCCCTAGAAGGCACATCCTCAAAACTTGGCCGCCATTCCTGCTGCCCTCAGCTACACGCATTGCGCTTGACAGGTAAGCAGTCACTTACCTATTCTAGGGGCATGACGCGTATGCTGCTTCCCTTCTCTCGTGGCGTGTTCGCCGCCGTCGGCGATCCCACGCGCCGCCGCGTTCTCGATCTCCTTCGACGAGGCGAACTTCCCGTTCGCCTAATCGCTGCGCCCTTTGCCATGACCCGGCCCGCCATTTCCCAGCACTTGCGCATTCTTCTTCGCGCGCGCCTTGTGCAAGTCCGCCGCGACGGCCGCGAACGTTACTACCGCTTGCACGCCAAGCCGCTTCGCCAAATCCACGATTGGGTCTGCCACTACGAGCGCTTCTGGCGCGGGAAGCTCGACGCACTCGGCAGGTTCCTTGATGCAAATGAGAAAAAGGCAGGCCGGCGATGAAACGCGATCTAACCTTTGAAGTCACGTATAAGCACTCGCCGGAAAAAGTCTGGCGCGCCCTGACCGACCACCAAGCCATCGCCCAATGGCTGATGAAGAACGATTTCGAGCCGCGCGTTGGCCATAAATTCCAATTCCGCGTTGAGCCGAAGCCACGAGGCTGGACCGGCATTGTGGACTGCGAGGTGCTCGAAGTCGATCCGCCGCGCAAGCTCGTCTATTCGTGGTGCGGCAGCGGACTCGACACGACAGTCGTATGGACACTCGAGCCCGTCGCGGAAGGAACAATCGTCCGTCTCGAACACAACGGCTTCCGCGGCATGCGTGGCTGGATGGTCAGCCGCATGCTCGGCAAGGGCTGGAGCTCGAGGATTCTCACGAAAAACATTCCTGCGCTCCTCGAGCAGTGGAGCGGCGATGGACCGGTTCCCGATGTCCCCGAAGCGCAGTGCACCACGCATAAATGAAAAAGGAGACTCCCATGAGCATTCGGTTAGGAAATGTGACCATTCTAGTTCGCGATTACGACGAGGCGCTGAAGTTCTACACGGAAATCCTGGGCTTTGAGAAGCGCTCGGATCAGAAATTTGGTCCTGGCGCACGATGGGTCACGGTAGCCGCACCGGGGCAGGACATTCAAATCGTTCTGCAGAAACCGGAGCCCTCCATGCATGGCGAAGAAGGCGCGCGAAGAATGACCGAACGAATCGGGCAAAATCCGACATGGGTTCTCGCGACGGATGATTGCCTGAAGACCTACGAGCTATACTCTTCGCGCGGCGTGAAATTCGCCGAGCCACCGAAAGAATTGCCGTGGGGCACACAGGCGGTCTTCAAAGACCTCTATGGCAATTCCTACGCGCTGGTCCAAAATCGAGCTGCTTCGGCAAGCCACTAACTTTTGCAGCGAATCTCTTCATCATTCATATCGCAGCGCAACCATGGGATCGACGCGCATGGCGCGCCTCGCAGGGATGTAGCACGCCGCGAACGCCACGATAGCCAGCACGAGCGCCACCACAATAAACGTCAGCGGATCGGTTGCGCTTACCCCAAAGAGCAAGCTGGCCATCCATCTGGTCAATCCAAGCGAAGCCATACAGCCGATAAACACGCCTGCGAGCGTCAACTTCATTCCATCCCGCAACACCATTCGCAGCACGTCTCGTTGTTTTGCGCCGAGAGCCATGCGGATGCCAATCTCCTGCGTTCGCTGGCCGGCGAGATAAGAAACCACGCCGTAAATTCCCACCGAGGCAAGCCCCAGAGCCAGCAGCGCGAAAATGCCGAGCACAGACATGGAAAACCGCTGCGAGGCAAGTGAATCGGAAATAATTTGCTCCATCGTTTGCGTCTTGGACATCACGTACTCGCCGCCGATCCCCTTGATAGCGGACCTGAGCGAATCTCCGATGTTTGCGGCGGTTTGATCGTATCGCACCATCACGCCTGTTCCGTTCCAGGATAGAAGCATCGCGGGGTCCGGCAATTGCATGTAGGGAAAGTACAGTTCTGCGCGCAGCGACTCACTGTCGTCGGAAACGAGTCCCCATTGTTTGACGTGTCCCACGACGCCCACGATTTCCGCGCGCCCTCCCTTGTTTTGCAAAAAGACATGCTGCCCGATCGGATCCTGGCCGGGAAAATATTTTCGGGCGAACACATCATCAATTACGATGACGTGCGAAGAGTTCTCATTATCTTGCGCCGTGAAAAACCTTCCGCGTTCGAGTGGGATGCCCATCATCTTCAAATAGTCTTCCTCCACCACGTAACTGAGAGACCAGCTCATGTCATTTTCGGTCTCTGGTTTGGGCTTTCCCTCAATCCAGAAGAGATCCTCATCGTCGCTGCTCAGCGGCACGGCAGCCCATGAGAGAGACTGGGCCTTCACTCCGGGAACCGCCTTCAATTGCTGATCCACGTTTCGAAGTGCCGCGCGAATGCCTGCAGCGCTGGCGTTGCGCATGGGAGGCGGGAGAGCCACGCCGAAAGTCAGAACATTGCTCGAATCAAATCCCGGGTTAATGTGCCAAATCGCCGTCAAGCTTCGTACCATCAGTCCCGCCGAAATCAATAAGATCAATGCCATCGCCGTTTCCACGACAACCAAAATTCCTTGCGCGCGGTTGCGAAGACCGCTGCCGCCCCGTCCCCCTTCCTTCAACCGGTCGTGTAAATTTCGCCCTCCGGTTTTCAGCGCCGGCGCCAAACCAAAGAAAATCCCACAGCCTACGGAAATGGCCGCGGTAAAGAGCAACACACCCGCGTCCAATCTGACTTCGCTTGCGCGCGGCAGTCCTCCCGCTAGCAGGCGAAGTGCAGCCCGTGTTCCCCAGCCCGCGAGCAGCGCGCCGAGCGCCCCTCCGATTAAGGCCAACAGCAAGCTTTCCGTCAGGAGTTGGCGTACCAGTCTCGCCTGGCCTGCCCCCATCGCCGATCGGATTGCGAATTCGCGCGTGCGCGCCGATGCGCGCGCGAGCATCAGGTTCGCTACGTTCACGCATGCAATCAAGAGCACAAATCCGACAGCCGCAAGCAACACCAGCAATAGCGTGCTTACTTCGCCGACCATCGTCTGCTTTAGCGGCCGTATCGTAGCTCCGATTCCAGTGTTCGTATCCGGGTACGCCGCGGCAAGGTTGCCCGAGACCTGCGACATGTCCCCTCGAGCCTGCTCGATAGTCACGCCGGGCTTCAGCCGTCCAATGCCGTGAAACCCTAAGCCGGCGCCTCGCTTCGGCAACAGCGGATTGCTCCACTGGCCCACCGGCACATAAACATCGATGTCGTGGAAGCTTCCCAATGAGAGCTCGAAGCTGGCCGGTATCACGCCGGCGATGGTGAAGCTCATGCCGTCGAGGCTGAGGGTTTTCCCCAAAGCCTCGGGAGAAGAGCTGAATTTCCGTCTCCACAACTCCTCGCTGACCATCGCGATGGGTGCTGCGCCGATATCGTCCTCATGCGGCGCGAAGGTGCGGCCGATCAGCGAATTCACTCCGAGAACGGTGAAAAAATCCGACGTAATGAATCGGGCGCGTAGCTGCTCCGCTTCGCCTACGCCCGTCAGATTGAAGTTGTAGCCGCGAGAAATGGCCATTCCAGAAAACGTACGATTATCCTTTTGCCAGTCGCGAAAATTCGGAAAGGAAATCGAACCGGTTTCAAAATTCGGCTTGCTCTCGCTCAGCTCCACCAGTTGCTCTGGGTGCGGATACGGCAGCGGTTTTAGAAGCACGCCATTCACCACGGAGAATAAAGCGGTGTTCGCTCCAATCCCGAGAGCCAGCGTCAGAATGGCGACCGCGGTGAATCCTGGTGATTTGGCAAGCATCCGCAAGCCATATCGCAGGTCCTGCCCAAGCCGTTCGAACGAGGCCCAGCCCCACATTTCTCGCGTGACCTCTTTGATCAAGCCCACGTTACCCAACTCCCGACGCGCGGCGCGGCGCGCCTGCTCCGGCGTTTCGCCGCGGTCCGCGCGGTCTTGGGCTGCCATTTGCAAATGGCTTTCTAGCTCTTCGTCTAATTCGCGTTCACGTTTTTGACGATGCCAAAAGGAAAATGTCACGCTTCGCTCTCCCTCTTCCCGGGACTAAGCACGCCCGCGATGGCGGCCGAGACCTGCGCCCAGCGAGAACGCTCGGATTCCAATTGTTTTTTGCCTTTGGCCGTCAGCCGGTAGACCCGGACGCGCTGCTTATTCTCAGAAACCTTCCAATCTGCGCAAATCCATTTCTGCCGTTCCAGCCGGTGCAGCGCCGGATAAAGCGAACCGGTATCCACCTGCAAAATGTCTCCCGAATTTGCGCGAATCGCCTGGCTGATGCCGTAGCCGTGCTGCGGCCCCCAGCGCAGGGTTTGCAGAATGAGCAGATCGAGCGTTCCTTGCAGCAGCTCAATGCGGTTCTGATAGCGCGGCATCATGTTCACTTCTGGATGTAGATGTTCTACACCCATGGCATGTAGGATGTCTACACCCATCCAGCGTGCACTCGAGAGGCCGCCAGCGGAACGTGCGCAAGTGCTTGCCACGAAAGCCCTTAGCCCGAAACCGTCCGATTGCAGAAGTCCCCTCCCCGGCCGCTCACGGGACAAACTGTCGCGAAACCGGTCATCCGCCCTCTTTCCCCTTTACTCTTGGTCCGCTCCCGGCCGCAATCCGATTGTGGCGATGACGGGCCGGTGCTACGGTTTTAAGTACGTGGCGGTGAAAAATATGCAGCCTTCGCGGCGTCGATTTCTGCTCGCCCTATCGATGTTTGCGGTTTCGTTCTCTCTCCTCTATCTCGCAAAAGGACAACGAGCTTCCGCCCAAGACGCTCCTCTAAAAATCGGCTATTTGATGGACTCCCTGAAAGTCGAGCGCTGGCAAACGGATCTCGACAATTTCCAAAAGCGCGCAAAAGAGCTCGGGGCCGAAGTACTCGTGGAAACAGCTGAGGGAGACGACGATTTGCAATTGCAGCAATCCCAAAAGCTGATGGATTCCGGCGCGAAAGTTCTCGTCCTGGTGCCGCACGACACGGACAAGGCCGCGCGAATTGTGAACGCCGCAAAAGCTCGGCACGTCCCCGTGCTTTGCTACGAACGCCTGGTGCGCAATGCTGATGTGGACTTCTTTGTGGGAACCAACGCCGAGGTCATTGGCGAATTGCAGTCCTCCACGCTCGCGCGGCTCGCCCCCAAGGGCAATTACGTTCTGATTGGTGGATCACCGGCGGACAACAACGCTAAAGTCTTGCGCGATGGACAGCTGCGAGTACTAAAGCCCTTGGTCGATCGTGGAGACATAAGAATCGTCAGCGACGGCTGGGCAAAAAATTGGGACCCTGCCGAGGCCTACGCCATCATGTCCAAAGCGATTGATTCCACAAAGGGGGACGTTACCGCCGTGGTCGCTTCCAATGACGGAACCGCGGGAGGCGCGATTCAAGCCTTGGCGGAGCACAAACTCGCAGGCAAAGTTCTGGTCTCCGGCCAGGATGCCGATCTCGCCGCAATCATCCGGATTTTGGACGGCACGCAGACCATGACGGTCTATAAACCGCTCGGCATGCAAGCAAAACTGGCTGCGGAAGCTGCGGTAAATCTGGCGGCTGGCACTCCTGTCAAAAATGCGGTCACGATTTCCAACGGAGCCAAGACGGTGCAGGCGATATTTCTACGCCCTGTTGTGGTCACCAAGGACAACGTCAAGCAAACGGTGATCAAAGACGGCTTCCAAAACCTGGAAACGATTCAGAAGAGTTTGCCGAAGGAGAAATGGCCCAATTGAAACGGAAGCACTCCGTCGCGATACGCCTCAGCGTTCAGAACGCTTTCTAGCATCTACGGTGATCCGGCGCGCCAGCCTGCACGTGCGCCGTTCGTCAGAGCGCGCCTTCAAGGACAGCAAATTAAAACTTCACGCCCCAGAAGGATGGGTCCGGCTTAATGAGCTCCAGGCCGACGTCCCAAGCCTCATGGTCTCGCCAAACTACATGCGCCTCGGCGGTTCGTCCGCTAGTGGGATTGATTAGGCGGACGCGCTTGCGCAGAGGAAGCCCTGCTCCAACCACGGCTAGACACCCTGACTTGCTAATGTCCACAGTAACGCCGTTGGCGCGCTGTCGTTCGGAGCCTTCTTCCCATTCGACTTGGAATTTCACTCGAGAGACGATGCGCTGATGGGTACGTAATTTCTCCCAACGCTCCTCAAGAGCCTTGCCGGTGGAACTGCTGACGGTGTTTACTAAGGTTTCGGTGGCCATGCCTGACCTCACTGCGTGTAGGTTTCGTACTCGGCCGGATTCCGCAAAAAGCAAGGTATCCAAGGTATTTCGCTTGAATGCTGTAGTCAATAGTACTTCTTCTAATTTTCTGGCCTGCCGAACGCGTGTACGTGCACGGGAAACACGCCCATTGCCCGGCGGGAAAATACTCCTAATCATTTGAAAACATAGATTTTAGGCCCCTGCTCGTGCTGCGGTCCGCCTCACTTTTCCCTTTTTGTTCTCTCTACATTCCGCGAAGCCTCAAGAAATCGCGGCGCACTTTGTAGATGCGCGCTAGCAAGAAAATGAATGCAAATAGCAGGCGCGTCAATCTCGGATCGTGATAGTTTGTCTTCAGCCACTTCGCGCAATGCGGGCGGCTTGTTGGAGGTAATTCCATGCCGGTAGAAGAAACTCCCGCCTGTCGTTCTCGTCGCTCATTTTTGCAAGTTTCTGCAGCCGCCGCAGCGGTGGCCGTTGGATATCGCATTGTCACCGAACCGATGCTGGCCCATGCCGCCTCACTTCCTTATCCTTATCCCAAGGATGCAGTGCTCATTAATGCCAACGAAAATCCTCTGGGCCCCTGCGGTGTGGCCTGCGATGCCGTCAACAGCGTCGCTTCGCAGGGTGGCCGCTACTCAGACTGGATGACCAGGGATCTCATAAAAGCGTTTGCCGAGATAGAAGGGCTCAAGCCCGAGTATATCCACGCCTTCCCCGGTTCGAGCGGTCCGTTGCACTACTCCGTGCTGGCCTTCACGTCTCCCACGAAAAGCTATGTCACTGCCGATCCCGGCTATGAAGCCGGCGAGCATGCCGCAAAAGCTTCTGGCGCGCGTGTCGTCAAAGTTCCGCTCACCAATACCTACACGCACGATGTAAAAGCCATGTTGGCGGCGGCTCCGGATGCGGGCATGTTTTATATTTGCACGCCGAACAATCCGACCGGTACGCTCACCAGCCATTCGGATATCGAGTTTCTGCTCGCTAATAAACCCAAGGATTCCATCCTTCTGGTCGACGAAGCCTACATCCATTTCTCCGACGCTTCTTCCGCGCTCGATCTCGTGAAAGCGGATAAAGACCTGATCGTTCTGCGTACCTTCTCAAAAATCTACGGCATGGCCGGATTGCGCTGCGGCTTTGCCATCGCCCGTCCTGATCTTCTCGAAAAAATGACCGCATTCTCCGGCTGGAGCGCTATGCCCATCACCGCCGTGGCCGCCGCAACGGCAAGCCTGAAGGACCCGCGCCTCGTCCCCGAGCGAAAACACATCAACGCAACGGTCCGCGAAGCAACGTTTCAATGGCTCTCCAAAAATGGCTACTCCTTCGTTCCGTCCCAATCCAACTGCTTCATGCTCGATGCCAAGCGCCCCGCGAAAGACGTCATCGCCGCGATGGCTACGCAAAATGTTTTCATCGGTCGCCAGTGGCCCGTGTGGCCAACGCACGTTCGCATCACCGTCGGAACGCAATCTGAAATGGAGCGCTTCCAGGAAGCTTTCCACCACGTTATGTCCGGTGCCGTTGCAGCGAGTTTGACTCCGGCGCCACACGCTTCGTCTTTGAGCCTGGATGGTCTTGTAATCCCAGCTACCCGCACCTGAGCGGAAAGAGCCGAGCAAGCGGCTGATCGTTCCCTCCGATGGTCTGTCATCCCGACCGCAGTGGAGGGACCTCTCTTCTCCTTCTGTCATCCCAATGCGCAGCGGGGGGCCCCCCCTCCCTCTTTTTTTGTAAGTGTTCATTCTAAAGGGTTTTAAGTCCTGTGTTTTGGAAGTGTTCATTCTGAAGGGGTTGCGGAGGCATTTTGCGTAAGTGCGGATTGTGCAGGACTTAGTGACTTGTGACTGGTGACTCATGACTGGTGGAAGAGAGAGAACCCATGCGGTGGCTGGTGACTTGCGATTCGGGGCTGGGAGGACGGTGGGATTTTGGTTTGAAGGATGTAACCCCCACCCCCGGTGTTTTCTGTAAGAGTGGCAAACACAGGACTTATGCTTGACGTGACTCGTAAGAGTGGCAAATGCAGGAGTTAAAGTGGCTGATTTTTCAGTGGTTTGCAGGCGCCTTGTAAGAGTGGCAGAGAAAGGACTTACAGGTGAGCTTGCAGCCGACAGTTGACAGCCGACAGAACGAAGAGAAGCGAAAGAGCAGGTGGAGAGGCAGTGCCCAGATGCTGAGGGGAGCTGGACGGACGGCGCTGAAAACGTCGGGCGCCGAAGGGTGGGACGTGGGCGAAACATAGAGGATGGTAGCATGGATTTCGATTACTGTCAAGGTAATGGTACTATTATTTATCATTCGAACGTGAGACGGGGAAGTGGAGTGGATGGAAGGAGTTGGCGGGAATTTGCGAGTTTGGTGAGACGGGAAAAGACAGTGAGTAGTGAATGGCGAGTAGTGAGTAGGAAGAAGAAGAAGGAGTCGCCGCGCACTTACTAGAAAAGGAAGCAAGGTCAAAACCCGCACCCTTGAAAAACCAAAGGGTGCGGCACCCCGCAACCGATGAAGAGGCTTTCGAGCGGACGCATGTTTAATTTTAAGTGGGTTCTGAGCACCATCTTATGATGGATGCTACTTAATCCCATTATAATCCAGCCATGCAGACGCGGAGGGTGAATTGCCAGTACGAATCCTTCTGATAACGGTACTCATGATTGGTTGTTCGAAGGCGACCGAACACGCGAATGTGAAAGTTAAAGCCCTCCACGCGTGGGAAGCAGGACGCGCCAAACATTGCATGTTGTTGACTGGAAGATCGGTGATCGAAGGAGGCAAGGCCGGACCAGACCCAAAAGAGATGTGGTGCTCCGACCAACGCAAAAATGACTCAGACGAAATGAACTGGGATTACGTGCGAATTTCGAACGTAGCTCTCGATGAAGTGAGCGAACGGCAGTTCCACGATAGCAATAAATGGGGAGTACCGATGCTTTGCCAAGAGGCGTCGGCCACGAAATTTGAGTGCGTATTTGATGGGACGGAATAACGCAATGGTTTCCCGATGGCTGTGCATTCTACTATCGTGTGCCGTCGTTGGCGCATTAGCGTTCGGTCAGTCGGCCCTTCCTAGTCACAAAGCGCGCGATACGCGTCTTCGGCACATTGCTGAACCACTTGAACTGGCGGGCGAGCCACAGCCAATGCCGACCCCACCGACGCCCGCCCTGTTGCAGTTCGTGCAGAGCAAGACTATAAGCGCTGCAAACCCACATGACGTAAAGACACTTGCACCGGCAATCCAAGAACTTAATCGCCTGATTCGTCTTGAGCCGACCAATTCAGACTTTTATCTCTTACGAGCATCCCTCTCGTGCAATGTCCGCGCAAATTCGACTGAAATTCTCGACGACATCAATCACTCCATATCGTTGCGTACGCAATCGACATCGACCTCATATTCCACACTTAGGGAACATTATGCATTGAAGGCGAAGATTGAGTTCGATGGCGGTCACTTCGAGGAGTCAATGCGCGACCTCGATGCGGCGATAAAGGAAGACTATGAAAGCGCCAAAGATGTCTTCAATGACGGCAATGTAAAGCCGACCACCACCACCCAACCCTGCGTGTGGACTCAGCCTGATCTAGACACATTGCAACGGCGGTTCCCCCTAGATTATCGTCCGCCCCTGTATCTCGGGCTTTATCTAACTTTCTTTTATAGCTTCGATTTAAATTCCGATTACGGGCCTGTTCTCGACTCGTTCCACCACGCAACTACGCTCAATCCAGCCGCACCACTTCCAGCGTTTTTTATCGGCGAGTTGTATAGCATAGGTCGCTTGGGTGGGCTGATGTCCGTCAAGAATGCAGAGTGCTTGGACGACGTTGTGCCCCGAACGCCGCAGTGTCTCGCGCTTGACGAATTTCACCGAACGGGCGTTCGATCATTGACCCGAGCAATTGCGCTCGACCCAAGATTTGGCCCGGCGTACGCACTACGAGCAGAAACTTTTTTCAAGTTGAAGGAGTATCGCCAAGCGATAAGGGACTATGACAAGGTGCTGGAAGTAACACCTACGGGTGAAGCGGCGCGGGGTGCCTACAATGATCGGGGACTGGCAAAAGTCTCGTTGGGAGATTACCAATCGGCTGTTCTGGACTTCACTCAATCCATCGCAATGGGGTGCAAAGAGACTTGCAGCTCATACGAGAACCGCGCCGATGTGCACATCACACTGCACGAATATCCAAAGGCAATTGAGGACATCAGCGCCGCGATCAAACAAAAAATTTCGTATGCGGTGTTCCTAATGAACATCGATCAGTTCCGTCGAATATATCCAGAGTACGACTCCGTACCGGACGACGCTTTGTGTGAGAAATTACGAGCGATGTTTTTCCCTGCAATGAAATATGCGGATTTTGCCAAGCAATTCCTGATCGAGGCAAAAGACTTTAAATCAACAGTAGTACCAGATTTGTACTTAAAGCGTGGCGACGCATACGCGGCGATGAAGCAAACGCAAAAGGCGAACGAGGAATACGACCGTGTATCACGAGGTTTTCCTGAATGGGCAGCTATCTCTTTCGTTGAGAAAAATGGCAAGCGCGTCAGGAAGGTACAATGACGAAAGAGCAGACAGAGAGGGCTCGCTTCGGAGACCGTCTTTCCTTGCGAATAACAGCCAGGGAGCGAAGGGCACAGCACCACGTAGCCCCCGTAGTCCGAGTCTGGCTCCAGAAACACCTTAAAATCTCGCATGGTCATCACTTCCCTTCGTAGTTGAGTGACGCGCGGTCAACAAAGCCCCCTGCAGAGGTCGGATGTTCGAAGTTGGATGTTGGAAGAAGAGAGGTCCCTCCACTGCGGTCGGGATGACAGATCGTGGGAGTCGGGATGACAGATCGGGAAAAGAGAAGAGAGGTCCCTCCACTGCGCGTCAGCAAGGGGCGCTGACGCTCCGGTCGGGATGACAGATTACGAACGTTCCTAGCAGTGTGGGCGGGGTGGGAGAGAATGGAGGCAGGATCGTCGAGTATAGTGGAGATACGAAGCGCGTTTGGGGATTCAGGTCCATGAACGTACACGACTATTTGATTGAGCAGAGCGGAAAGGATTGGGCGGAACTTCTGTCGGGCTGGTTGGGTGTTCTGCCGGCGTCCTTTACGGTGTGGCTGGTGAACCGCTTTGGCGACGTGTTCGCCATTTTCGAAGACGGTTCGGTGCACATGCTGGACGTGGGGACCGGCGTGATGCAGCGTCTGGCGGATAGCCGCGACGACTTCGCGGCGCGAATCGACGCGAGCGACAATGCCAACCACTGGCTGATGATCCCGCTGGTGGATCGGTGCGTGGCCGCCGGGCTCACGCTCTCTCACGACCAATGCTACGGGTACAAGATTCCGCCGATCCTGGGCGGTAAATATGCAGTGGAGAATGTTTCGCCGACTAATCTGTCCGTGCACTACTCGCTGCTGGCTGATATTTTCCGGCAGACCAAGGACTTGCCCGACGGTACGCGAATCAAATCGGTCGTAATCGAGTAGTGAGCTGTTCCTGTCTGGCATGTAAGCGTGCCGAAAGCGATTTCCTTATGAAGGGGAACGGTGACCGCCTGGCGCTGCGCTCGGAATGACAGAAAGAGAAGAGAGGTCCCTCGACTACGCTCGGGATGACAGATCGGGGAGAGAGAAGAGAGGTCCCTCGACTACGCTCGGGATGACAGATCGGGGAGAGAGAAGAGAGGTCCCTCCACTGCGGTCGAGATGACAGAGCGGGGAAAGAGAAGAGAGGTCCTTCCACTACGCTCGGGATGACAGATCGGGGAGAGAGAAGAGAGGTCCCTCGACTACGCTCGGGATGACAGATCGGGGAAAGAGAAGAGAGATCCCTCCACTACGGTCGGGATGACAGATCGGGGAAAGAGAAGAGAGATCCCTCCACTACGGTCGGGATGACAGGGGCGCTAGAAGTTGGAGAGGGCGGCGGATTCGGTGGGGTAGGAGTCGAAGAGGCCGAGAAGGCGGGCGATTTCCAGGGCGCGGCGGAAGTTGGGGCCGAGATTAGAGAGGCGGAGGCGCGCGCCCTTGGCTATTATTTTGCGATGGGCTTCGATCAAGGCGCCGAGGCCGGCGCTGTCCACATAGTGGACGTGTTCGAGATTGACGACGATGCGAGCGGCGCCAGCGGCAAGAAGATTGTCAATGGCAGAGCGAAAGCCGACGCTCTCTTCGCCGAGCGCCAGACGGCCGCGGAGAGCCAGAAGATAGAGGCCATCCGTTTCGCGTTGCGTGATTTCCAGAGCCACCGTGAGCCTTCCCACGCGCCAGTTTGACGCTTGGCGCAGATATTTATCATAACAGGTGGGGTAAGAGAAGAGAGGTCCCTCCGCTGCGGTCGGGATGACAGATCGGGGTAAGAGAAGAGAGGTCCCTCCACTGCGTTCGGGATGACAGATCGGGGAAAGAGAAGAGAGGTCCCTCCACTGCGTTCGGGATGACAGATCGGGGAAAGAGAAGAGAGGTCCCTCCACTGCGCGTCAGCAAAGGGCGCTGACGCTCCGGTCGGGATGACAAGATAAGAGGGAGAGGAAGAGGAAGAAGAGGAAGACGAGGAAGCGGACGAAGCGCTGACGGTTACGATCGGGTGAACCCCAAAATTTTCGGGTGGGCCCCAAATTTTGTCATCCCGACCGTAGCGGAGGGACCTCTCTTATCAGCGGGGGAAGTCGGCGCTGAGGTCGCGCCAGGCGGGATTGGCGCGTTCGATCAGGAAGACTTTTTTCTCGCGGCGCCAGCGCTTGAGCTGCTTTTCGCGGGCGATGGCGTTGCGAACGTCGGAGAAGGGCTCGAAATAAACGAGTTTGGTCGTGTTGTATTGCGCGCTGAAGCCGGCGAAGAGTTTTTGTTTGTGCTGCGCGACGCGGGCTTCGAGGTGGCTGGTGACGCCAGTGTAGAGGACGCCGGAGGCGCTGGCCATGATATAGATGTGGTAAACCATGGAGGTGATGGCTGGGGGATTATATACGAGAAGAGGGAAAAGAGAAGAGAGGGAGGGATGAAGAGAGGTCCCTCCACTGCGCGTCAGCAAAAGGCGCTGACGCTCCGGTCGGGATGACAGGTTAAGAGGGATGCGCTGAAGCGCGCCCCTACACAACAGCAGCGCGGAAAACAAAAAGGCCGCCTTGATTGCTCAAGACGGCCTTTTGTATTTTAATCCCGGCGACGACCTACGTTCCCACACAGTTGCCCGTGCAGTATCATCGGCCCGGCGAGGCTTAACTTCCGTGTTCGGGATGGGAACGGGTGTGACCCTCGCGGTATGATCACCAGGAAACTGGAAACTCGCGGACTGACTCCAAGCTCATCCCGAGCGAGGATCGCGAGTGCGACAACAGAATTTGTGTAGTCGCTGAACGACCCACAATAAGGCTGGCATTTACAAGTTCGACTCGAAGTCGAACATACTGCGAAAGAGAAGGCGATCTTCTCTTTGTGACCCGGACTGCAACCAGCGAACTCTTCACGGGTCGCTAGTCACCAGTCACGAATCACTTCTTCCTCAAAGACGGAATGAGAAAGTTTTATGATTAAGCCGAACGGGCGATTAGTACTGGTCAGCTTCACGCATTGCTGCGCTTCTACCTCCAGCCTATCAAAGTCGTAGTCTTCGACTGCCCTTCTTAGGTCTTAAACCTTGGGAGAACTTATCTTAGGGCGAGCTTCTTGCTTAGATGCATTCAGCAATTATCTCTTCCAGACTTCGCTACCGAGCTATGCCCCTGGCGGGACAACTCGTACACAAGAGGTCTGTTCATCCCGGTCCTCTCGTACTAGGGACAACTCCCTGCAATTCTCCTGCGCCCACACCAGATAGGGACCGAACTGTCTCGCGACGTTCTGAACCCAGCTCACGTACCGCTTTAATAGGCGAACAGCCTAACCCTTGGGACCTTCTACAGCCCCAGGATGCGATGAGCCGACATCGAGGTGCCAAACCTAAGCGTCGATGTGAACTCTTGGCTTAGATCAGCCTGTTATCCCCGGCGTACCTTTTATCCGTTGAGCGATGGCCCTTCCACGCGGGACCACCGGATCACTAGACCCAACTTTCGTTCCTGCTCGACTTGTAAGTCTCACAGTCAAACCGGCTTATGCTCTTGCACTCCACAGCGGGTTTCCAATCCGCTTGAGCCGATCTTTGGGCGCCTCCGTTACAGTTTAGGAGGCGACCGCCCCAGTCAAACTACCCGTCTGGCCGTGTCTCCCCGCCCGTCACGGGCGGTAGGTTAGAGCGACAGATTAGTCAGGGTAGTATTTCACTGTTGCCTCCACCTCAGCCGAAACCAAGGTTTCACAGGCTCCTACCTATTCTACGCAGATCAATCCGTTACTCATGGCCAGAGTGCAGTTAAGGTGCACGGGGTCTTTCCGTCTAGATGCGGGCATCCGGCGTCTTCACCGGAACCACAAATTCGCCGAGTCACTCGCCAAGACAGTCGCTCTATCATTCCACCATTCGTGCAGGTCGGAACTTACCCGACAAGGAATTTCGCTACCTTAGGACCGTTATAGTTACGGCCGCCGTTCACCGGGGCTTCAGTTCAAGCCTTCGCCCTTGCGGGCTGAGCCCTTGCTTTAACCTTCCGGCACCGGGCAGGTGTCACCCCCTATACGTCGTATTCGACTTTGCAGAGAGCTGTGTTTTTGTTAAACAGTTGCAGAGCGCGATTCGCTGCGACCGCTTCGGGCTATAAACCCTACCGCGGCGTCCCTTCTCCCGAAGTTACGGGACTAATGTGCCTAGTTCCTGAGCGAGTGTTCTCTCGAGCGCCTGTGGATATTCACCTCGTCTACCTGTGTCGGTTTGTGGTACGGGCACCTGGACGACTCCTTAGGGGATTTTCCCGACAGCGTGAAATCAGAGACTTTGCGGTCGTGTGACCTCGTCGCCACTCTCACCGTTGAATGACCCCGGGGATTTGCCTCCGGAATCCGGCTTACAGTGGCCAATCAGGATATCCATCACCTGACTCTCCTATCCTTCTGTGTCACCCCATCGTGATAACGTCGCCAGGCGGGACAGGAATGTTGACCTGTTGTCCATCAGCTACGCCTTTCGGCCTCACCTTAGGACCCGCCTAACCCTGAGCGGATTAACCTTCCTCAGGAAACCTTAGACTTTCGGCGACACGAGTTCTCATCGTGTTTATCGCTACTTATGCCGGCAGGGTCTCTTGTGTAGTGTTCAGTAGTCCTCTCGGTCTACCTTCAGACTCCACGCAATGCTCCCCTACCAAAGATTATTTCCGAAGAAATAACCATTTCGCAGCTTCGGTGATGTGCTTGAGCCCCGTTGGATTGTTGGTGCATATCCGCTTGACCAGTGAGCTGTTACGCTTTCTTTAAAGGATGGCTGCTTCTAAGCCAACCTCCTGGCTGTCCGAGCGAATACACTTCCTTTCCCACTTAGCACATACTTAGGGACCTTAGCTGGCGATCTGGGCTGTTTCCCTTTTGACCACGAAGCTTATCCCTCGTAGTCTCACTCCCATGCACTTATCCACGGCATTCGTAGTTTGATTGGATTCGGTAACCTGAGTTGGTCCCTAGTCCATTCAGAGCTCTACCACCGTGGTAATTCACATGAGGCTGTCCCTAAAGACATTTCGGGGAGAACGAGCTATCACGGAATTTGATTAGCCTTTCACCCCTACCCTCAGCTCATCAGAGCGATTTTCAACTCACACCTGTTCGGTCCTCCAGTCGCGGTTAAGCGACCTTCAACCTGGCCAAGGGTAGATCATCCCGCTTCGCGTCTAATACCACGTACTTGTCGCCCTATTCGGACTCGCTTTCGCTACGGCTCGCTTGCGCTTAACCTTGCACGTGACATTAACTAGCCGGCTCATTAAGCAAGAGGCACGCCGTCAGGCTTTCAAGGACCGAAGTCCATGCATGGCCCTCCGACTGCTTGTAAGCATACGGTTTCAGGTTCTATTTCACTCCCCTCGCAGGGGTTCTTTTCGCCTTTCCCTCACGGTACTTGTTCACTATCGGTCGCCAGAGAGTATTTAGCCTTGGAGAGTGGTCTCCCCAGTTTCCCACCAGATTACACGTGTCCGGTGGTACTCAGGATGCCGCTTCGAGTCCGATCAGCTTTCGATTACAGGGCTCTCACCTTCTATGGCCCCGCTTTCCAGCAGGTTCATCTAGCTGTCAGTTTGGTAACTCTACTTATGCGGTCCTACAACCCCCAAATGCAAGCACTTGGGTTTGGGCTGTTCCGATTTCGCTCGCCGCTACTTTCGGAATCTCTGTGATTTATTTTCCTCCAGGTACTGAGATGGTTCACTTCCCTGGGTTAGCTCATACCCGCCTATGTATTCAGCGGGCTGTAACGGGAGTTCATCCCGTCGGGTTTCCCCATTCGGAGATCCTCGGATCAAAGCCTGCTTGCGGCTCCCCGAGGCTTATCGCAGCTTGCCACGTCCTTCATCGCCTTCTGGCGCCAAGGCATTCACCGTACGCCCTTAGTAGCTTAATCATAAAACTTACTCAATCCGTCTTCTTCCAGACTCCGCTCCGGACTTTCATCCTTTGCGATTCACGCGGTGCTTAACTTCCGCGCTTTTTAAATCCGGCCTTCGACGTCCCGATTCCTATAGCTCCCTACATCCTCGCAACAAATCTTCTCGCAACCCGGGCAAGGGCACGAAGAAGTCTTCATGATTTTATTGGAAAATCACTTCAGGTATTCGTTGCAGGCTTTCGACTCTGTAGTCCTCGGAAATCAGCTGTTAGCCGCCGGCGGTGAGCTTTTGAGTTCTCACCTCCAACCTCTAACCTCTGCCTTTGAATAAGCCGCCTTTTCTTCCACAGTATTGCTCGATTCTCGAGCAAAACTTGTAAATAATCCACACCATTGCCCCAGCAGGAACCGTAATCCCTGCCAAGTTATCGGCGTGGACTTGCCAGCCTTTCTGTTGTCAAAGAGCGTTTTATTCCGAGTCTATCGGAATGCCTTAATCGCATTAAGGCTTGTCTGGAGGGTCTTACTCGATCGCGTTCCGCGATCTTGCCTTCCAGCTCTGCTTTTGCTTCCGTGTTAGATGAATCGTGACCGCAGGATGGCTCTTCTATTTCTTCGCCTACCCACTACTCACTATCCACTACTCACTTCCACAAAATAAAAAACCCGGCGTCGAGCGCCGGGTACAGCCACCCACACTTAGGTGGCTCCACGCGATGCTCGACTTCGTTCTAGCCTGTGCTCGTAAAGAACCTCACTATAGGATCTACTTCTTGGCCTTCGCTTGGTATTACGCTGGGAAGACGCTTCTTCGACCCGACTGTGATGCCCTGCTGGCTCAGCTACCCCCGAGCCATTTGTAAGTATACCGATTTTTCAAAATCCGTCAAGTCCCCGCAATAATTATTTTTGCCGTTTTCCTCAGCCCTGTGGACGCTGTGCAAAGGTACTCATTTGAGGGCGGGCCCTACAACAAGATTAGAAATGAACGACCTCGGCTAGACTAGGTGTAGAATCATCTCACGAACTATGCGGATTTCGAGACTGATCCTTAAAAATTGGCGCAACTTCCGTGAAGTAGATGTGAACTTTGCGGAGCGAGTTTTTCTCGTAGGGCCAAATGCTTCCGGAAAATCCAATCTGCTAGATGCCTTTAGATTCCTTCGCGACATTGCAAAGCCTGGCGGTGGCTTACAAGGAAGCATAGTCGCCCGCGGTTCGGTATCGAAGATCCGATGTCTTGCTGCTCGGAAGGAACCCGATGTCGAAATTGCGGTTGAAATGGCTAATGGCGGTACAAAGGCGCTTTGGAAATATGAGATTGGCATAACGCAACAAGTCAGAGGCTATCGACAACCCATCCTACGGTACGAGCGCGTGTACAAAGGTGACGATCTCATACTAGATCGCCCAGACGACGCTGACGACGCTGACGAACTACGATTAACGCAGACTCACCTTGAGCAGATAAGCGCAAATGCAAAATTCCGAGAACTGGCAAGATTTTTTGAGTCGATACAATACTTGCATCTGGTGCCCCAACTGCTTAAACATCCTGAGGCGTTCCAGGGTCCAGGCATCCCCGAAGATCCGTACGGTCGTGACTTCCTAGAGAGAGTCGCCCGCACGAGCGAGAAGACCCGTCGAGCGAGACTGCGTCAGATCGAATCGGTGCTGAGAGCCGCGGTTCCTCAGCTTAAAAATTTATCCGACATCAAGGACGAAACAGGCGTACCTCACTTGGAGGCAACCTATGCCCACTGGAGGCCGAACGCCGGTCGCCAGCGGGAGGATCAATTCTCCGACGGCACTTTGAGGCTCATTGGCCTCTTCTGGACGCTTCTCGACGGCGACGCCCCCTTATTACTTGAGGAGCCAGAGCTTTCGCTTCACTCAGGCATAGTTCATGAATTGCCAGCCCTTTTCTACAGAATTCAACGAAGGAGAAAGAGACAAATTTTTATCAGTACCCACAGTTGGGAGTTACTTTCAGAGAAGGGCATCGGAGGTGAGGAAGTCGTAATGCTTACCCCGGGCCGCGAAGGCACCGTCGCTGAAGTAGCGTCTTCAATTCGGGAGGTCAAAGATTTACTAAACGCCGGGCTCACAGCGGCGGAAGTCGCGCTTCCTCGAACAGCACCAAGCCAATTCAAGAGTTTGCCACTTTTCGATGGCCTCAATTCCAATTAACTTAGCTGTCGAAGACGATCTGAGCGAGGTCGTGCTTCGAACGATTATCAGGCATTCCACCCGCGACTACCACATAGGTACAGCCTATGGTCGAACAGGCTTCGGCTACTTGCGAAAAACCGTAGCGGGCTGGAACGCCGCAGCAAGAGGGATTCCGTTCATTATTCTTACAGACTTGGATGAGTATCACTGCGCGCCGGATTTGATTTCAGACTGGCTGAAAGTCCCTATCCACTCTAATCTCATTTTTCGTGTTGCCGTAAGAGAGGTTGAGTCGTGGTTGCTTGCTGATCCATCTAACCTAGCTAGATATTTGTCAGTATCGACCGCCCTAGTTCCTCCAGCCTGCGATCAGATTCCGGACCCCAAGGCTGCACTCGTCTCTCTGGCTCGCCGATCTAGATCAAAGGACATCAGGGGTAGGATTGTTCCCCGCACCGGAAGCACTGCCAAACAAGGTCCCGATTACAACGGGTGTTTGACTGGATTTGTTCAGACCACGTGGGATATAGAGGCAGCCAGTGCGAACTCTGAGAGTTTGAGACGAGCCGTAAATCGTCTTGCCAATTTTGAGCCTGTCTGGCCATAGCGACGATAAGGGTCGGTGACCCACTCTTGGTTTTGGCTCATCTAACGGTGCGACTTTTGGCTTTGCTCTTGTCCCTTCGCCCTTCACTTCAGCAGCGCCGCTGCCCGCAGCCCCTTATCCAGCACCGCTAGCGGCAATCCCATCCTGCCACCACTCGACGCTTAGCTGATGTCGCAGCCCAAAGCGAACCGTACAGCTGCACAGATTTCCTTTATTCGCTCCGAGCTTAATTGCGCCACGCGCTTTCCCAAGCGTTGCTGCGAAACCGTGATTACATTATGAAGGTTCACCGCGCACGGTGCTTTCATCCCGTCGTCCCCGTCCAGACGTACCTCCGACGGAACTCCGCGGACGGTGGAAGTGATCGGCGCTATCGTCACCGCGGAAAGGTAGGGAAGAGCGCTGTCTCGTGTGAGGATGACGACCGGCCGTGTTTTATCCGGCGGAGCGAACTGATAAAGCCGGACTTCTCCGCGCGCTATTCTGCCGGCCACGCGGCCTCCGCCTCCCAGGTGAGAGACTCCTTCCCCCCTTGAGGCTGCCGGCCGTAACCCGCGCGGTCGCGTTCCTCGGCTTCTCCAACGCGCAATCGTCGCAGATGTTCTCGCAGAGCATCCCGTATCAATGCGGAGCGATTGCGTTTGGTCCGCCGTGCCGCTTGATCGGCAGCACGCAAGAGGTCCTTATCGATGACAATCTGCACAGTTTCCATTATGTGGAGTCCTCTCCACAGTATGCTCCACACCCTGTGACAGTTTCAAGCTTTACGGAGCGGGTGGCAGTTCTTTAACTCTGAGGTGGCCTACCGTTTGCGATTTTGTTTCTTGCAAATGGTGGGTCACTCCCCGCGCTTCTATCGCACCTTTAAGGGTGCTACCATTATCGTGCGAGGCTTTCATGTTCGACATTAAAAAAGATATTCAAGCCATGACCACATTCCGGCGCAATCCAGCGAAGTTCATGAAGCATCTCAAAAAGACCAAAAAACCGCTCGTGCTCACCGTCAATGGAAAGGCAGAAGCCGTCGTGCAGGACGCCGAAGCCTACCAGCGCCTGCTGGATATCGCCGCACAAGCGGATGCGCAGGAAGGCATTCGTCAAGGCATGGAAGACCTGAAGAAGGGCCGCGTGCGTCCTGCCCGCAAAGCGCTGGAAATGTTCCGCCGCAAGAATGCCATACCTCGTTAGGCTGGCTGATCGCGCCCTTCGGGACCTGGAAACGATTTACGAATTTATCGAAGCCGACTCGTCCGAGAGTGCCTTCGCGTGGTTCAACGGCCTTGCCGAAGCGATTTACAGTTTGGAGCAATTCCCCGGACGCGGGGCAGTCACTCCAGAAGACAAAAAGCTTCGCCATCTGCTTTTTGGGAAAAACCCAAACACGTACAGAATCATCTACGCGTTGGACAAACGCAAAAACGCGGTGAACATCCTTCACATTCGGCACGGCGCCAGGGGCGCGGCTTTGACGGAGCCGTAGAGAGATACATGCTAATCCTGAAAGGACACGTTTGCAGAAACGGAGAAGGCGCAGGCCTAAAACACTTCTCTCGACGCATGAACCAATATCCCGACGTCTTCGCCAAAGCCACTGGCGAAAAACTCTTCCCCGGCACTCTCAACGTCAACGTCGGCCAGCCCATCCCAATCCAAGAACATTTTAGGATTCGCGGCAAGGACCTAAACGAACCCGAAGACTTTCTCTTCGAAGTCTGCCGCATCAACGGCCTCTGGGCCTACCGCATCCGTCCCCTCGACGACATGGGCAAGGGCGGCCATGGCGATCACATCCTCGAAATCACCTGCCACCGCGAAATTCCGAATGTCCCGCCAGGCACCCTGGTAGAAATCGCCTTCTTTCGATAAGCGCAAACTTCGCCGCCGCTAAACCCCAAACTGCCGCAGATGATGGTCCAAATGCTTGTACATCAATATCGCCCACTCGTCCGGCGTCAGCCGCCCAAAGAAGCTATGCGGATGCGTGGTACACCCCGCAGGCCCAGCCGCGGCAAACCGGTCGATCAATCCGCACAACCGCGTGCGTTCCGTTCCCAGGTCCCGTTCATCCTGCACCACAAGACCCTTTACCGTGGGCGAATTCCGGCGCATCGGTTCGTCGTTCCCAAGCGCCATCGGCTTCACCATCCGCCCAATGATCCGCCCCACCAACAGCCGCGGCGGAATCCTGTCCCCTAGCGCCAGCTCCATCCCTCGGGAGCAATGCTCCAGTGCTTGCCCTGGATTCATCTTGCCCCACAGCCGCTCGCTATCCGGCCTCAGCTGCGCTATCCGCTTCTTCACTTCTTCCACCCGAGCCGCTTCAAACAGATTCTTCATACGGAAAGCTCTCCCAGAGTCAACTCACCACAACCAATCATATCTAACCATGGCAGGGGGCATAGCGTTAGCAGTTGTTTTGGACTTTGAGGGTGCCGCACCCTTCCGTGTCAAGGGTGCGTGTTTTGACTTTTCCTCACGTTTCCCCGATATACCCAAGCCGTCCCGCACTTTGAAGTCGGACACATGCCTAATTCCTGTTTACCTCCCGTTTAGGAAGCCGACGGTAGACTTCTCTCAACACGGAGGGCACTCCCTCATACAGGAGAAATCACAATGAAAAACTATATGGTAGCTTTTGCGGCGGGCTTCTTGTTAATTGCTGGCAGCGCTTCGGCCCAAGAAAAGAAAATCAAGCGATCCGACCTCCCGCCTGCTGTCGAAAAAACAGTCGCGGCGCAAAGTACAGGAGCAACGATTCGCGGCTTCTCCACCGAAAAAGAAAATGGCCAAACTCTCTACGAAGCGGAAATGACGGTCAACGGCCACAGCAAGGATATCTCCATGACCGCCGATGGCTCCATCGTCGAAGTCGAGGAGCAAGTTGCATTCGACTCGCTCTCGCCGGAAGTCAAAGCCGGATTGCAGGCCAAGGCCGGTAAGGGCAAGATTACGAAAGTCGAGTCTCTCACCAAGAAAGACAAGCTGGTTGCCTACGAGGCACAGGTCGAAACAAACGGAAAGAAATCCGAAGTTCAGGTAGGACCTGACGGCAAACCGCTCGATCACGAAGAGTAAAACGTTGGTATCTCACTGCCCCCGAGTTAGTCAGCCGGATCATCGCGTCACTTTCCCCCGGGCAGCGACAGTAGGGCACGAGTAGCGGGTGCCCCACATGCCGGTTTTGCGTGTGTGGTCTTTGACTTTTGCGCTCACTTCAAAAGAGCCACGCCCGCCTTCACCGCCGCCCGCAACCCGCTATCCAGCGTCGCCAGGGGAAGCCCTGCGTCGATGGCGAGTGGAGCACCCCTAATGCTGTTAGCCCACGCCCCTATCGCCCCTCCCCAATCCTCTACAATATCCGCGCCCTCCATTCGTCTTCAGCAATGGATGGGAAAGCGCTTGAGCGTCATCTCGATGACCGAGCAAGACCGTCAAATCTCCGAAGTCGTCGCGGAACAGCGCGGGCGGCTGCGCAACTTCATCCGCCGGCGTGTGCCCGATCCCGCTGACGCCGAGGACATCGTGCAGGAAGTCTTCTACGAACTGGTCGAAGCCAATCGCCTGCTGATGCCGATCGAGCACGTCACCGGCTGGCTTTTTCGCGTGGCTCGCAATCGCATCACGGACCTTTTCCGCAAGAAGAAGCCGCAGACCTTCGGCGACGCAGCGTTCGTGGACGAAGCCGGCGAGTTGTTGCACATCGAAGATCTGTTGCCATCACCCGATGCAGGCCCCGAAGCGCTCTACTTCCGCAACGCGCTTCTGGATGAGCTGGAATTTGCGCTCGGCGAACTGCCCGACGAGCAGCGTGAAGTCTTCGTCGCTCACGAACTCGAAGGGCGCAGCTTCAAAGAGTTGTCGGCGGAAACCGGCGTCGGCGTCAACACCCTGCTCTCGCGCAAGCGCTACGCTGTGCTGCACCTGCGCGAACGATTGCAGAGTATTCACGACGAATTTATGAAGAAATGACCCAGAGAAATGATGCGAGGAAATGATACGAAGAATCGAGGAGCACAACATGACTAAGAAGAAATGGATTTTTCTGGCCCCACTAGCAATACTGGCGATCCCGCTTTTCATCTGGATTGGCGGCGAACTGGTTATGTATCTCTGGAACTGGCTGCTGCCGACGCTGTTCGGATGGCGTCAAATCACCTTCTGGCAGGCTGTTGGATTGCTGGCTCTCTGCCGGATTTTGTTCGGCGGATGGGGTGGTCATCATGGCCCTCGCCCCAATATGCGGCGGCGAATGGCTGAGCGCATGGACGAGCGTTGGGAGAAGATGACTCCCGAAGAGCGCGAAAAGTTCCGCCAGGGCTGGCGCTCACGATGCGCCGGCTTGGAAGTTCCACCTACCGGACCCAAAGAGTCGGCCTAATCGTGCCGCACTCTCAGTTCGCAATGGCGGGGCGGGCGGCTCGAGCGAGTGCCCAATACGGCAGGTACGCCAGACGCCGATTTTGCGTGCGGTTTTTGACTTTCCAGTCCGGGCGAGTCGAGCATTCTTAACCCAATTGGATCGCCGCGCGTGAGGCATCTCTTTGGAATATGGTTTACCGAAGGGTGCCGGGTGCACCCATACTGGCCAAATCATCCTCGACGATCCCCCGTCCTTCCGCCTCTCTCCTCGCCACTAGTCGCATTCTATCCAAATGGTTGACTTTCCCTCCGTTCTAATTGCAAATGGTCACTCCGGATTTATCCCTCAAGACGGACCGAGCCGACCATGAACATCCTCGACTTACTCGTTGGCAAGCCCATCAAAACTTCCGACGAACGTGCCGAACAGATCGGCCCTCTGCAGGGGATTCCCATCTTTGGGTTGGACGGCCTCAGCTCCGCGGCGTACGGCCCGGAAGCGGCGCTCAGCCTGCTCATTCCGCTTGGACTTATGGGCGTGCAGCACATCGTGCCTATCAGTGCGGCCATCATCACCCTTCTGATCATCGTTTATTTTTCTTACCGCCAGACAATTGCCGCTTATCCTTCCGGCGGCGGGTCGTACACCGTCGCGCGCTACAATCTTGGGGCGTTTCCGAGCCTGCTCGCGGCCGCAGCTTTGTTGACGGATTACATTCTCACAGCGGCGGTGGGCATTTCCGCCGGAGTTGGCGCGCTTGTCTCCGCAGTGCCTTCGCTGCTGCCGCACACGGTGGCGATCTGCGTCAGCATTCTCTTCGTCATCACCATCATCAATCTTCGGGGAGTCCGCGAAGCCGGTGGTGCGTTCATAGTGCCTACGTACCTCTTCGTCGGGACTCTCTTGATCACCATCGGCGGCGGCTTGGTGCGTACGTTTCTCAGCGGCGGGCACCCCGTGCCGCTTGCGCCGTTGCCGCCGCCTCCGGCAATGACCCAGGCCGTCAGCTTCTGGCTGCTCTTGAAAGTGTTTTCGAGCGGTTGCACGGCGCTCACCGGCGTCGAGGCAGTGAGCAACGGCGTGAAAGCCTTCCGCGAACCCGCCGTCAAGAACGCGCAGCGCACGCTCACAATCATTATTTTTCTCCTGGCCCTCCTGCTCGCCGGAATTTCTTTTCTCGTAAAGGTCTATGGCATTGCAGCAACTGACCCGGGCCAGCCCGGCTACCAGAGCCTGCTTTCCATGCTCATTGCCGCCGTCTTCGGCAAAGGGATTTTCTATTACCTGACGATTGCTTCGATTCTGCTCGTTCTTTCTCTCTCCGCGAACACCGCCTTCGCCGACTTTCCGCGCCTTTGCAAAGCCATCGCCACGAACAACTATTTGCCACACGCGTTCGGGTATCGCGGGCGTCGTCTCGTTTACACCTACGGGATTGTAGTTTTGGCGGTGTTGACCGGCGTATTGCTTATTGCCTTTGGAGGCGTGACAGACAGACTGATTCCTTTGTATGCCGTTGGCGCGTTTCTAGCGTTTACTCTGTCGCAGTTTGGAATGGTCGTGCATTGGCGGAAAAACCGCGGACCGCACTGGGTCAAGAGCGCCTTGGTCAATGGCCTGGGCGGGTTCGTCACGGGCATTACCGTGATCGTAGTGCTCGTCGCAAAATTCGTCGAAGGGGCATGGATCACATTGCTCTTCATTCCGCTGCTCATCCTTTTCTTCCGTGTTGTGCGGCGCCACTATCACGCAGTCCTGGTCGCCACGACCAGCACTGTTCCCGTCGTTCCGGCAAATCAAGACCATCCTCCCATCGTCGTAGTGCCCGTCGACCGCTGGAGCCGCATCTGCAAACAGGCACTGGAATTCGCTTCACGGCTTTCGCCCGAGATCATTGCCATTCACGTCGAGCCAGGCGAGCACTCCGAGCTGCTGCGCGAGGACTGGGAACGTTACGTGGAGCGGCCCTTCCGCGAAGCCGGCGCGGAGCCGCCGAAGTTCGAAGTTCTTCCGTCGCCGTACCGCTTCATCATCGTTCCCTTGGTGCAGTACATTCTCGATCTTTCGGAGAAACATCCGGACCGGCGGATTGTGGTGGTGATTCCGGAACTGGTCGAAGACCGCTGGTACGAATATTTTCTGCACAATCAGCGCGGCCGCCTTCTCGAGTGGACCATCCTAGTTCGCGGCAACGAGCGCATCTTTGCGGTTTCGGCGCCCTATCACATCGCGGAATCTGCAGATCCCACCCAGGGACCAGTGCCGAAAGATGTGGCGAAAGAAACGGGAAAGGCTTAAATCTTTGCGCCAACTGGACCGCTTTCATTCCCGGCCTCGCGGCGGCCGTTCATCCTAAAATGATGTAAAGTCCACAACCTCCACCTTTCTGTTTTCTAACTCGCAGAAATTCCAGAAACAATTGAGGAGACTTCCGGGGCGAAAGCTCGTCTTCTTGTTAGCCCCGGAAGAGGATTGAACCGTTTGCGCAGCTCGATCGGGTTGGTGGCCACCCGAGAAAGCTCCCCTGCAAGCGGCCTGTGGTGGTTGTGCACTCGGGGCAGGGGAGGCAGGGATGTCGGCCGCGCGCTATGGTTTCCCGGCTGTTTTAATAGTTGTTGCTATTTGTTTGATTGCCAGCACACCGGTTCGTTCGCAAAGCTCATCGATTTTCAACGATTCGAAGCCACCGGGCAACTCACCAAAGTCTGGAGCCTGGCTGGCGAAGTGCCAGGCGCTCCCCATGAACTGGCCCGCCGGCAGACGCTTCGGCGATGGAACCGAAGGCCAGGCAAGTAGGGACGCCACCCCAGCCGACTTCACCCTTCCAGGAGCAACGGAGATCTTCTGTGCGGAATCGGCTCCCCTTCCCACGTCTCGGGCTCTGGCTAACAATCCTTGTCCCGAGAATGTCGTCGGTGCTCCAGGTCTCCCGCATATCCCGGGTATTCCTCCTATTTACGACTGTGGCGAATCCCGGGATACCGTTTCGGCGGAACTCTCTTCCTTCGGCAAAGCGGGCGCCAAGATCGCGCGGGCGCGCGAAGAGGTCCTGGAGATTCTGCGTTCCGAGAATACCTGCTCCGAGTGGTTCGCAACGAAGGACGCAACGCCCGCGGCCACTTTCCGATCGCTCAGCTTTGTGCTCGATAAAAATGGCGCGCATGAGATTCTTGAGTCGGCGCAGCCGGACTCGCTCATCCTCTGGCGGCAGCCCTACGTCGCCAGCGCCACGCAGGATGGGGGAGCGCATACGGCGATAACCATCAATGCGCACGGTGCGTTCTACCAGTCGCAGGGAAACGTACTAAAAGTAAGCAAGGAAGGCGGTCCCTTGCAGTCGGATGGCGCGCGCTTGCTGACCGTCGGGTCTTATCGAGGGGACACGCTGCCCGCGCAGATGGTGACGCTCTTGCACGAGTTTGGCCACATTATCGACCTGCTGCCTGAAGATGCGGACAATCTGGACGGCAAGTCGGTTCGCAACACCGACACCGTGCTACGCCACTGCCGCGCCGAAGTGGAAGCCCGCGCAGAGCAAGCAAAGCAAACAGCGAAGCGCTAGTTCGCAGCCATTTCATCTGCGGGAACAGACTTCCCTTACCTTGACATTCTACTGGAAGAGTTGTAGCTTCACCTAGAATGTCTACCAGAGAAGAACGCGAACGCATCGAACTGCTGCAAGGAACGCTGGACTTGCTGATTCTGCGCACGCTGCGGCTGGGGCCGGTGCACGGCCACGCCATAGCCAAAGCCATCGAGTTCAACTCCGACGAAGTGTTACAGGTCGAGCAGGGGTCGCTTTACCCAGCGCTGCACCGGCTCATCAAGAGAGGATGGATTTCGGTGGAAGAAGGCACCTCGGAGAACAACCGCCGGGCCAAATTTTACAAGCTGACGCTCAAAGGCCGGAGGCAACTGACCGTCGAAACGCGCAAGTGGGACAAACTGGCGGGAGCGATCGCGCGGATTCTGCGTCCAAGTGAGTAGGAGGGCGAGTCATGATGCGCCGCAAACGCATGCTCGAAGGTCTCGATGGGGACATTCGCGATCATATCGAGCGGGAGACGCAGGACAACATCGAACGCGGCATGACGCCGCAAGAAGCGAGGTATGCAGCCATGCGAAAGTTTGGAAACGTGATGCGCGTCAAGGAAGAGACTCGCGAGGTATGGAGCGTGGTCTGGCTGGAGCAACTCTGGCAGGACATTCGCTACGGGTTGCGCATGCTGCGCAAATCTCCGGGCTTCAGTGCGGTCGCCGTCCTTACGCTGGCCCTGGGCATTGGCGCCAACACCGCTATTTTCAGTTTGATAGACGCGGTGATGCTGCGGTCGCTCCCGGTCGAGAATCCTTCGCAACTGGTTTTGCTGCAATGGGCCGCGCGCAACTCGCCGAACGTTCACGGGTACCAATCGGCGGGCGATTGCGTAAACGATATGCGTCTCGGTGCCAAGAACCCCGGCGGCTGCTCCTTCTCCGAGCCTATGTTTCGTGAAATCGCAAAAGCGAATATTTTTTCGGGGACGGCTGCCTTCGCCAACACCGGCAGGTTGAATCTGACAGGGAACGGCCCTGCGACAGTCATCAACGGCCAACTGGTTTCCGGAGACTTCTTTCGCACCATGGGTCTCAAGGCCGCCGCAGGCCGGCTGATTGACACAACCGACGACATGCCCTCCGCCGCACCCGTCGCGGTATTGAATTATGGCTACTGGCAGAGCGCCTTTGGCGGTTCTCGCGACGTGATAGGCCGCACCATTGAATTGAACAGTGTCCCCTTCACTATAGCCGGCGTGGCCGAGCAGAGATTTACTGGGATTACTCCGGGCAGCGATTACGACGTTTGGCTGCCGCTTTCCGACGGGCAGCGGATTACCGATACCATGCGCTGGCAAAATCGCCAGAGCAACGTGAGTTACTGGTGGCTCACGATTATCGGCCGGCTCAAACCGGAAACACAGCTCGCGCAGGCGCAAGCGCCGGTGAGCGGCCTCTTTCGCAATGAAATGCTTCATGGAGCCGTCCCGCTTTTCCATGGTGATGTGGCGGCAGGAACACCTCCTCCGATGCCGAACGCACCTGTTGGCGGCAACGGCGCGAGGGGCATGTCCGCAGTGCCACAGCGAGCACCGATGGCGGGCTCTGTGCAAATTGCATCCGGCGGGCCGCCTCCATCGGCAGGCAATAGGCCGGTCATCATCGCGGGTCCTCCAGGAGCGGCCCCAGCGGGCGGTGCGCACGGGTCCGAAGCAGCTGACGGCCCGAAGACATTATCCGCGGCCGCTGATAACCCGGAAATTATGCTTGTGTCGGCGCAGAGTGGTTTGACCGGCAGCCGTTCGCGCTACTCGAATCCGCTGTATGTCCTTATGCTGGTTGTCGGAATCATTTTGCTGATTGCGTGCGCGAATGTCGCGGGGCTGATGCTCGCCCGGGCCGCAGCGCGGCAAAAGGAAATGGCTGTGCGACTGGCGCTGGGCGCCGGGCGCACGCGAATTGTGCGCCAGCTTTTGACGGAAAGCGTAATGCTCTCGGTGATAGGCGGGGCGCTGGGGATTTTGTTCGCTTACTGGGGAGCGCACACAATCATTTCGTTTGTGTCGAGCAATCAACCGCGTCCCTTGGGCTTCGCGACGGGCGTCGACCTGCGCGTCCTCGGGTTCACTGTGGCGATTTCGCTGCTAACCGGAATTCTTTTCGGCATTGCACCGACGTTTCGCAGCGCGCGCGTTGATTTGACGCCGGCGCTCAAGGAAGGCGAGGGATCCGGGGCGAAGTCGGCGCAAGCCAGCGGAAAATGGTTCAGCATCGGCAACGCGCTGGTGGTGGCGCAAGTCGCGCTCGCGATCGTTGTGCTTGTGGGCGCGGGTTTGCTGGTGCGTACCCTCCAGAATCTGCGCAGCGTCGACGTTGGATTCGATTCGCACAATATCTTGATTTTCGGAATCGACCCGACGTTGATCGGCTACAAAGGCCCGCAGGCTGACAGCCTGTATCGCGACTTGCAGGGCCGGCTCGCAGAAACGCCCGGGGTGCAGTCCGCGAGCTACTCGATGATGCCGCTGTTGAGTAACGGCCTTATGATTACCATGTTCCATTGGCCGGCGACCCCGCAAGATCAGAATTCAGAGGCAGACACGCTTGGCGTCGGTCCGAATTTCTTCGAGACGATGCGCATTCCATTTCTTATCGGCCGCGGATTCACTGCATCCGATTTTAAGCTGTCCGTTGCGAACGATGGAGCGGGTCCGACATCGGCGCCGACTCCCGTGATTGTGAATCAGGCGTTCGTCGAGAAATATCTCGGAAAGGAAAATCCGCTCGGGAAGCGGTTCGGCCAGGCGGAGGCCAGCGCGGACGGACCGGCGAGTCCAGGCTTCGAAATCATCGGCGTGGTGCGCGACGCGAAATACAACGACTTGCGCCGGGAGATTCACGCCATGTTGTACATGCCGCAAAGATTCGGTGGAGCGACCTTCGAGCTGCGCACGGCCGCTGATCCGCAAGCCATTCTTCCCGCAGTACGCGAAGCCGTGGCGCAAGTAAGCACGAATTTGCCTTTGTTTGATGTGAAAACGGAATCGGAGCAAATCGACCGGTTGCTGTTTCAAGAGCGGCTCGTAGCTCGTCTATCCGGGTTCTTTGCTCTGCTCGCGCTGGTGCTGGCGTGCGTGGGACTGTACGGGCTTCTTTCCTATGAAGTTTCTCGGCGCACGCGCGAAATCGGCATTCGCATGGCCCTCGGCGCACAACCGGAAGGCGTGCTGAAGCTGGTCTTGCGCCAGGGAATTGTGCTGGCGGTTGTTGGGGCCGCTGTGGGCATCGGCGTGGCCCTTGGAGTCACTCGCTATCTCGCCAGCATGTTGTACAACGTGCGCGCAAGCGATCCAGCGACGCTTGCCGGAGTTGCGATTTTGCTGGCGCTGGTTGCTCTTGCCGCATGCTACATTCCCGCACGCCGCGCCACGCGCGTCGACCCCATGGTCGCCCTCCGGCACGAGTAGGGAACAGTTTGGAGGCGAATGATGTGGCGGCGCAGACGGATGCTCGAGGAACTTGACGAAGACATTCGCGACCACATCGCGCGGGAGACGCAGGACAACATCGAGCGCGGGATGTCGCCGGAAGAGGCGCGCTATGCGGCCATGCGTAAGTTCGGCAACGTTATGAGCGTGAAGGAAGAGACCCGTGAGGTGTGGAGCGTGGCATGGCTCGAACAAGTCGTCGAGGACATGCGCTTCGGCCTGCGCTTGCTGCGTAAAAATCCCGGTTTCACCGCCGTCGCCGTGCTGACCCTGGCGCTGGGCATCGGGGCCAACGCCGCCGTCTTCTCCGTAGTCTACGCTGTTCTCCTGCGGCCCTTGCCGTACAAAGACCCCTCGAGTCTAATCGTGCTGAACGAGACGACACCGATGGTTGGGACTGTCAGCGTCTCTTATCCAAACTTCCTCGATTGGCGCAGCCAGAGCCGCACATTTTCGGAGATGGCTGCCGTCCGCGGGGTCGGTTTCAATCTCGCGGGCGTGACGCAACCGGAGAATATCAGCGGCGGTGCGGTGTCCCCGAATTTTCTTTCCATGATGGGCGTTCGCCCGTTCCTTGGCCGGGATTTTGAGGCATCGGAAGAGAAAGCCGGCACGCCGCCCGTGCTTCTGCTGAGTTATTCGCTGTGGCAATCCCATTTCGGAGGCGATCCGAACATTGTTGGTAGAACGATCAAACTGGATGACCGCAGTTTCACGATCGTTGGTGTGCTGCCTCCAAACTATCGTTCGCTGGACAAAACGGACGTGATGTTGCCGATCGGTGTGTGGGCCACGGGCAATCCCGAAGATGTCAAGGAACGTGGCGCTCGCGGTGACTTGGTTGTGATTGGAAGACTAGCGACGGGTGTCAGCCTCACGAAGGCGCGCGCGGAAATGGAAGGCATTGCGGCCCGGCTGGCAACGGAATATCCGGCGAGCAACGATCGGTTTGGCGTGGCGCTCCAGCCGATTCGAGACGCATTCGTCAGCGACATAAGGCCCGCGATCCTGGTGCTTTTTGGTGCGGTAGTGTTCGTGCTGCTGATTGCGTGTTCGAATGTGGCGAACCTGTTCCTCGTTCGCGGGGCGAGCCGCTCCAAGGAAGTTGCGTTGCGCATTGCGCTTGGTGCCAGCCGAGGGCGCATCATCAGCCAAATGCTGACGGAGAGTTTTGTTCTGGCGGTACTCGGCGGCGTATTGGGCCTGGGGCTTGCCGTTGCCGGGATTGGCGGAATGTCGCGGCTGATTCCGGCGGATATGCTGTCCGGCGCTACGGTGAATCTGAACGGCGCCGTTCTGCTGTTTGCGGCGGGCGTTGTGATGTTGGCTGCTTTTATTTTTGGACTCGCACCAGCATTGCACTTGACCAAGCCTGATGTGCAATCGGAATTGAAAGAAGGCGGGCGCGGCGCCAGCGTCGGCGCGGGGCAAAACCGGCTTCGCGCTGCGCTGGCGACTGCGGAAATTTCGCTGGCGTTGATTCTTCTCGTGGGCGCGGGCTTGATGATGAAAAGCCTGTACCGCTTGCTGGCAGTTGATCCTGGGTTTCGGCCCGATCGCGTGCTGACTATGGGAATGAGTTTGCGGACTCAGCAATATTCGAAAGATCCAGCTATCTTAAATTTTTGGCAGCAGGTGCTTGATAAGGTGCGCGTGCTGCCGGGAGTTGAGGCCGCCGCGGTGGGCACCGTCGTTCCGCTGACAGACAGTCACAGCCGCACAGACATTACCATGGAAGGTATGGCCGTGCCGGCGCCAGGGAATTATCCGCATCCCGACGTGCACATCATCAGTCCAGGCTTTGTAGAGACACTCGGAGTCTCGTTGCTGCGTGGCCGAACTTTCACCGATACAGACGACGAAAAAGCGCCGCTCGTTGGAATGATTAACGCGATGACGGCGAGGCGCTTTTTCCCGAATGAGGACCCAATCGGCAAACGCTTTATGTTTGGCCATCCATCGGCGAAGAACGCGCCAAAGTGGTGCACGATCGTCGGGGTTGTCAGCGACACGAAGTTATACGGACTGGCGAATCCAGCGCGGCTCGAAGTTTACGTGCCGCTTCGGCAGGACGCCGCGAGCGACATGACTTTGCTTGTGAAATCGGGAGCCGATCCCGCAGCGCTGACTTCGGCGATTCGCGAGGCCGTGCAGTCGATTGATAAGGACCAGCCCCTCTTCGATATCTCGACGATGAAAGAACTGGTGAGCAATTCGGTCGCGACGCGGCGGATGACTCTGGTGCTGCTCGGCCTCTTTAGCGGCCTGGCGCTGGTTCTTGGAGCCATTGGAATCTACGGCGTAATCTCTTATTCAGTAGCCCAGCGCACTCACGAAATAGGCATTCGCATGGCGCTCGGCGCCCCGCGGCGGGACGTCTTTCGGCTAGTCGTCGGGCAGGGTCTGAAACTCGCGGGAATCGGGATTGCCATCGGCGTTGTTGCGGCGTTTGGGCTTGCGCGCCTGATGTCCAGCCTGCTCTATGGAATCAGCGCCACCGATTTCGAAACGTTCGTCGGTGTATCCATTTTGCTGGCGCTCGTCGCGCTGCTCGCTTGCTACATCCCGGCACAAAGAGCGATGCGCGTCGATCCCACCGTGGCGCTGCGCCACGAATAGTGCTTCTCGCGCAGTGACCGATAATCCTCTCTTGGAACAACGTGTCAGAGACCTGTGCGGCTTGCGAATCAAACCTGCACCAGCGTGTATGGCTAGGCTTCAAATCTGATTTGTGGCAGTCCCTGGCGCCTCGGAAAGACCAAATGCTGCCGATACGAGGTGCCTTGGTGTTTTAAACCGCACAGTCCCGGCCGCGTGCCGCTGCTACCGTAGGAGAGCGTGGTGCCAATTCCAGATGAATAGGTTTGAGTGAGGAACTTTATGACGACAACAGCCGCGAGATTACAAAGCGAGTATCGCAAGCTGCGCGACGAACTGCTTGAGGCGGAAATTGCGCTGAAAGATCAACGGGAAAGTGTTGCGGCGCTTCGAAGACAACTCCCCATGGGGCCGGCGGTTGCAACCGACTACATTTTTCGCGAGGGCCCTGCTGATGTCCTCGACGAATCCCCTGGCCAGTTCAAGGATGTTCGCCTGTCAGACCTATTTGCGCCTGGCAAAAATCGGCTCATCGTGGATCACATGATGTGGGGAGCGACCGACATGTCTGCCTGTCCAATGTGTACGATGTGGGCCGATGGATACAACGCGATCGCTCCGCATATCACCCAGAAAGCGAATTTTGTATTGGTAGCCAAGGTGGAAATCGGGGAACTCCGGGAATGGGCCCGTCGGCGGGGATGGGACAAAATCCGGTTGTTGTCCAGCGGGCAGTGTAGTTTCAACCAGGATTTCCACGTCGAACGTGAGGGAGGACAACATCCCGGCCTCAGCGTCTTCAGCCGTGAACCTGACGGCAAAATTCATCATTTTTATACCACCGAAGCCTCGCTTCATCCGGGCCCAAACGGCGACCCAAACCACAGAGGCATAGACCTATTTACTCCGGTCTGGAATCTCTTCGACCTTTTGCCCGAAGGCCGCGAGAATTGGTCGCCTAAATTGTTCTACTAATCGATAGCCGGCCCAGCAGCTCCTGTGCGTGAGCGTGTTCCGTTGGAGAATCTGGATAGGCCCGTCATGCGCGCGATCAATGGAAGCAACCGCACTCGCAGTGTCCCTAAGTGAACAGATATTTCTGTTTCAGACGCGCAAGTTAGGTCTGCAAGAAACTTCATTGCACTTGGGGCTTGGGAGCTGTGCGCAAATATAGAGAGGGCTCGGTTTCGCGCGCGGCTGTAAGGAGAAGAAATCATGTTGGGATTCATCGCGGCTGTTTTGATTATTTGCTGGTTGCTTGGCCTTTTCGCATTTCACGTATCCACAGGTTTATTCCACCTTTTGCTCGTCATCGGCATCATTCTCCTCATTTTGCATTTCGTGTCGGGGAGAAGGGTCAGCGTCTAAACGGCGGGTACTACACTCGCAATTCGCGATGAGCAGTAGTGTATTCATTGCGGGGCGATTTCCCTGCCGAGTCTGACGAATCATACACTCCCGGCCCCACAACGGATGCGGTAAAACAAATCGGAGGAGCGGGATCGCGACGACAATGTCTCGACCGAGGATCTCCGGCTGGCACTGCAGCGCTATAGGTCGTTCTTTGGCCGCATTCTCTCGGTGTAAGCAGGACGGGCAGGATTTGCCGGCTTGTTAGCTGGTTGGGGAGCGACGGCGATCGAGGAGATAAGCGAGCAGGGCGAAGATCGCGAAATAGAAAATAGTATTGACGGCGATGGCGATGCGGAGAAACCAGCCGAAAGTCCACGCGAGGGATTCGTGAGCGGCAGGCATGACGAGTTCCGCAGTCTTCAGGCCGGGCGAAAAGAGCAAGACCAACGAGACGGGCAGAGTGGATTCGCTGGTGATCGCCCAAGCCAGCGCCACAAACCCAACCAACAAACCTAGTATGGCGGGCAAAACCCAGCGGAATAACGTGTGCCTCGGCATCGGCGACGATTCTATCAAACCGAGAGCGGCACAGTGCGCCAGGAGCACGCGGCGTGCGGAAGCGCGGCGCTATTCTCGAAGCAGGCCCTCCGATGGCTCGGTCTACGGGTGAAACGATTCTGCCACGCGGCGCACTATGCGTGTAGTTAGGCCCATCCCAATTCAAATGCCCTCGTTCTGAACAATGGGGGCACCGTAATCCAGGTGCCAGTCGTGGGGGTAGTTGGTCGGGAGACGCGTGGGGGAGCACTTCAGGGAGAGTTGTGCTCCCTGCGTGTTTCGCGAATGCGCGGGAGGCATGGGCCTCGCGCGGCGAACCACAGCTTGCCAGTACTTGCTTCCATCTCGAACGGAAAGAGAAATAGTTCAGCGTCGTTTTTTCGCGCATGTGAAGGCATGTGTCTGTGACATGCCTGGAATGCGGCAACATCCTTTCACGTTCGCGGGCGGCCGACAGCAATCCCTCTTGACGCGGCTCGAATAACACGAGAAATTTGCCAATGGTACAGGACTCCGAAGTAAGATTTTCTCCTCGCCGCGGCGGAAAGGTGTTTCCATGAGCGCAAGTCCTCGCAAGACAAAGAAGAAGAGTCCGTACCTGAAGGACGACAACCCTGCGCTGCACAAAATAGTGCGCGGATTGCGCAGCCTGGTGAAAGCCGCTATGCCGGGAACGAAAATAGCGGCGAACTCCTGGGGAATCCCGACGTTTCAAGCGAAAGATCCCTTTTGCTTTTACATGGTGGGAAAGAACCACGTTACGTTTGGATTTCACTACGGGACCTCGCTGGAGGATCCGGAGAGTTTGCTGGAGGGCACGGGGAAAAATTTGCGGCACGTGAAACTGCGCACGGTGGAAGATTTGGAGAAAAAAGGATTGAAAGATCTGGTGCTGGCGGCGGCCCGGCTGGAAGGGAAACCACGGATGAAAGGGATGAGCGCGAAACGCGCTACCTGAGGAACGGAATGTAGGCCGGAACGCGGCGCTTGTATTCTGCAAAACGCTCGCCGAAATGCGATGCGAGTAAGCTGTCCTCGATGCGCAAGCGGATTTCCGTGCCGGCGATAAAGATCAAAATGGCAAGCAAGAACAGCCACCAGGGAGTGATCAGAAATCCGGTGGCGCAGAAGCCGAAAAGCATCGACGCGTAAATGGGGTGGCGGACAAACCGGTACGGTCCGGAAGTAACGAGTTCGTGATCGGCGTTGAGGCCGGCATCGATTCGCCACTGGCGCCCCAAGGCGCGCGCGCCGGTCCAGGAAAGAAGCGCCGCGAGCAAGAATAAAACGATGGAGAGCGCGAACTGCCAGGGTCTTGGGGACCTCTCCCAGAAATGGCCCTGCCACAAAAGCATAAAGGCAATCGCGACGAGAATAATGCCCCAGCGGGCGCGCTTGTCGACTTGCTTTGCGGTTTGCGCCGTGCGGTTGAGGAGAAAGAACGGCGCCAACCAGAGGAGATATCCCGCCGCGAGCATGGCGTAGGCGAAGGGAGGCATGGTGGCGATTGTAGCCCAGCCGGAGTCGGCCGAACACGGGCAAGGTGATTGCGCTCCGAAGCTTGGTCTGGATGCGAGGGCAGGCGAACTTTGCATGGAGGAGCCGAGGAGATGAGGACGCAATGAGGGGTACCCCCGGGGTGTCCAGAGAAACGTGAAGTAAATATATGAAAGGAATGGAGTTGCGGGCGTTGCTGTGCGCGCGGAAAGAGGTGAAGAGGTCACGAAGTAGCAAAGCGGAAAGAGCACAGGCAGGAGTGCCTGTGCCACTGTCCCCCCACCCCGGGTGTTTCTTGTAAGAGTGGCAAACAAAGGGGTTATGGTTGACGCGGTTCGTAAGAGTGGCAAACACGGGACTTAAAGTGGATGTGTTTTCTGTTAGTTGCAGAGAGTCTGTAAGAGTGGCAAGGAAAGGACTTACTGAAAGGAGGTTTACAGTCGACAGTTCAAAGTCGAAAGGGGAGAGAAAAAAATTGGAGGAAGACAACACCGTGACGCTGAGGGCGGAGAGGTGGCGCTGAGACGAAGGGATCGTCGGAAACGGACGGCGCGTCGAATTCGCAAGACATGGTAGCACGATATTTACTGATTGTCAATACCTTTTTTGCGTGTACTGCATGGTCATTCAAACGGGGAAGCGTGGATTCGCAGGGGAGTGGCGGAAGTCGAGGAGTTTGAGGGAGTTGGGCGAGGAGGGACGGGTTGCTAAGGCTGTGGAAAAGTGTGGAAAAGGCGAACGGAGGAAATCGAAATTAGAAACACGAAACTCGAAAAGAGGAACCCGCCATGTCCACGCGCCCTAAACGCAGGATCGCGTCTGGCGCACCCGGCGCGTTTAGTGGGTGGAAAAGCGCGACGGACTCAAAAAGGCGTCGCGCTTTTCAGGGATGCAAAAGAGTGCAACTGATACTGGCGAATCCCCCTGGCGTTAGCTACCAGAGCGCGCCGAGAGGTTTCAGGGAGACAAGAAGCACGCGTAAGGATTTTATCGCAGAGTTCTTGTTGAGCGCAGTTCCATACAGCACAGAATTGACCTGGCTAGTAGCGAATGGAGCGAAATCTCACGACAATTCGCGGTCAGGCGGTGCACTCGGCATGACTGAGGAAGACCCACCTTTTCAAAAACCAAGCCCGAAAAGGTGGGTCACCCCAGAAAAAGACAAAATCAGAATCGTTGTTTGCCGCTTAGGCTGTCCCACCCGCCGCGGTTGGGTTTTTCTATTTCGGTGGTAGACTCTCGGCAACAGCTGGGAGGTTCCATGCATAAAAGGTTATTCTTTGCTCTCTCGGTGGCGGTTTTGTTCGTAATGGTCGCATGCACTGCAGGTCCGAATCCGATCACCAATCAACCAAATCAGGACGGCAACGTCGCGGGATTCTTTCCTGGACTGTGGCAGGGTTTTATATGCCTCTTTGCTTTCCTCATTTCTTTGTTTAACGACAACGTTCGAATGTATGAGGTCCACAATAGCGGAAATTGGTACAACTTTGGATTTCTTCTCGGTTGCTGCGTTTTCTTCGGCGGATGTGGTGTGGCTTGCTCTTCATAACCCGCGCGGGCGGCTGCCCATTGATGGGAGTGGGGACCCCCTGATTGGAAAGCCTGTCCCACTCGCAATGGAAGGCGTGCCGCCCACCCAAATAGTCCGTTACGGATTCACTTTTCTTCTGGCTTTGGATTAGGCTGGGCCTCATTGATCTCAATAGGAGCAGGCAGTGTCTTCGAGTCGGACCCCATCTCAAGAGATAGTTGACCGGACATTTTCTCGGACTTTTCTCTACGGCTGACGGTTAGTACTGCGGCTTTACAGAGGACTTCTCGAACAATCAGTTCGCCGAGCATCCGGTCAGTGTTGGATGCTTGCGCCAAGATTGCCGTGTCAGAAGTCAAAGCTATGACATGCTCGCCGATCTCTACTTCTCCAGCATCGCAAGCCATCGTGATCGCTTGTACGCACAACGCCATACTTCCACCAAATATCCCGAGGGCCTCGCTCACCAAGCTAAGATCTTGTCCGAGCATGCCGTTGCTTTTGTAAAAAGGGGATATCGGATCGAAAGGGAGATGCGCCCGAACGATCGAAATGTTGTGCTCACGAAAGAATTGAACGTCTTCACTCTCGATCTTTGCTTCGATTTGCTTACCATCTTTATCTGTAAAAACTTTCCCGTTGGAAAACGAGACAGCCACGATCTTTATCTTTGCAAAATCCGGCTGTGACCGAAACGATTCAATCGCGATTCGCACGCCTTCCCCTCGTGCCGTGAAAATGATGATCTTCTCAACGTTTTGTTGTTTGGCAGATTGGAAAGCGACTTGTAGACAATCGCGGAGGTTTTCGTGTCCTTCCTGGAGAAAATAAACTGTCGGAGATGTAAATTGCTTTTGCATAGCTCACCCAACTTGAAATTTGAAAATTTCATTTATCGGCTTTTTCGAGGATCTGTGGCGAAAAATCCCTTTGACGAAAGTAAACATATCCATGTCTTCGAGGTCGAGTCCTTGCACTGCGGAATTTGGATAGTGTGGGTTGGGTGCGAGATAGTGAAGGTGAATTGGACTGCAACTGTTGTCGATCCGTATGTCTACCTGATCGCCGGGGGCATACGCAGGCAATCCGTCATCGCCGACTTTAACTATGTCGCCGTAGTGGTAGGCATAGCTGTTCTTTCTCGAGAGGCCGACCAACCCTCCCCACTTCTCATAACGTTCCGCGATGCGGATATATTTGTCGTCGCTGAATCGCATATACCACCGTAACCACCATGCGACGGAACTTGACGTATTGATGGTTAGTGGATACAGATGTTCGCAATCGGCTGGCAGCACTAACGCGTCATATTGCGAATCAATTGAGGGCCGGAATTTCGCGTACTCCGTCGCCTTCAACGGCATTATTACGCCGCGAGCGCCAGATTGTTATTTGCAGCGCAAGGTCCATCTGTTGTTTTGACCAGTTTTTGCAGGTAGACGCTTCGAAGTTCGTCGGCTGTGCGTTGTATTTCGTCTTTGTGCGCGTTAAACGCTTCCCACTGAAAAACATCGTCATCGAGCATAGTGGAGCGCATTTCTGAGTTCATGAGAAATTCTGTGGTAGAAACTTTGTATTTTTCCTCAAACTTGCGAATTACTTCTTCGACCTCAAGCAATGTGAGAAACTGCTCACGGACGGGCGACATACTTGCCTCCAATTGCGAGCGTGCCATCGTAGGTACGCTATATGATGCTGTCAAGCACTCTGTTTATACATCTATATGATGCCACACCTGGGACCACAGTGCCCGCCTTGTCCTCAAGTAAATACCCTATTTTTAAGGGTTTAGGCTCGCTTTTTGCGGGTTGGATGGCTCATCACAGCCATAATATCGGCGGGAACTGCGAAACGTCGACAAAACTTCACAGGGACATTGTATCCCCTATACCCATCGTAGGTCAACTGGCAGACAGCGAAAGGCCGGAAACGACGGTCGAAACGTCAGTATTGGATGTTAAACGGAGGCCCAGACGTCTCATCATTCCGCACCGGAGAATTGTAAAGAGTACAATGAGGGCGTTTCTCGAGCCGGGAAGGAGATTCCGAATGAATTCCAATTTGGCGGAACGGCTGCAGTGGAGCGCACTTACAGTTTTGGGGATCGTAGCGGGGCTGGCTTTGGCGCTGCCCTTGGGCGTACCGATTTTTGCTGTGCTGGGCGCGATGGCGGGAACGCCGATTGTTTTGGGCATTGTGGGATTAAGCCTGGGGACGGCGCAATGGCCGGTGATTCGGCGGCATATTTCGTCCTCCGCGTGGTGGGTGATTGGCAGCGCGGTGGGAATGGCGTTGGGACTTACGCTCGGGGTGGTTCTTGTGGAGCAAATCGGGCGCGCCATATTCGGCGGGCCGATTAACTTTCGGATGCTGGGAGTTCTTGCGCGAGCTGCGAGCTTTGGAACGATCGGCCTGATTGGCGGCGCGGGCGTGGGGCTGGCGCAGTGGCTTGTGCTGCGACGACAGGCGGCGAAATGCGGGCGATGGGTTCCTGTCAACGCGGTGAGTCTTGGAGTGGGGCTGGCGTTCGGATCCTTGCTCGCCGACGCGCTGATGCTAAGAACAGGCTCACTGGCAAGCGCTGCGGTGTTGCTGGTGGTGGGGAGCGGCGTTGCGGGCGCGTGCACGGCGAAGGCACTCGCGACGGTCTTCAGGGCTCAGCCGGAGCAAGTTTCGGCAGCGCGGCGATAGCCGTTCAGCGGCGTGGCCTTCAAAACTTTTTGGGCCATTTTCGGGCGGCGTGAAATACGCGGAGGATTTCAACGGCGTCTGCGCGGACTCGGTAGGGGACGATGTAGGGCGTGTCGCCAACGACTAGCTCGCGTGTGCCCGGAACTCGGCCTGGACGGCCGATGGCGGGATTCTTCCTTAAAAGGGCGACGGCGCGAAAGATCCTTTGCACGACCCGGCTTGCTGCCGCTGGGTTGTCTTCCGCGATGTAGTCTGCTTCCGCTTCGAGGTTGGCCAGCGCTATGCGCAGCCACCTAACGCGCACGGCGAGCCCATTTCTTGGCCACTCGCTTTACTTCGCTTTCGGTTGCAAACTCGCCTCGGTCCGCCTCCGCGAGGCCTTTGTGAATTTCCTCGATTTGCCAACTGTTCAGGGCAACGTAGTCGCGGATGGCTTCCGCGGCCAGGAAAGAGCGGGAGCGGCGGGTGGCCCTGGCGAGTTTGTCCAGCTTGCCGGTCAGGGCGCCATCCAGGCGGAGGGTGAGAATTTTTTGCGATGGCATGATGCCTTCTGATTACAACTGATTACATTGTACTCGATTTGAAAGAAAAGATTCGGAATTTTACACAGAGGGGACAGAGAGCACAGAGGACGCAGAGAGGACCGATGAGGCAGGACAGAGGTGACGACAGACGTTTTGTCATCGGATGAGGCAAAAACGCGATCCATGCTGTCGAATCTTCGATTTGGGGTCCTGTGCTATATGGTACTGCGCGAGGCAATCACTGTATGACAGAATCCGGCCAGTTCAGGATCGTGCTTCTTGTCTCCCTGAATCTTCCGGGCGCGCTCTTGTAGCTGACGTCAGGGAGATTCGCCAGTATCAGATGCACCCCACCACACCCCCTGAGAGGCGTGACGGACACCCTGTCCGTCACGCTTTTCGCTTCGTTCCCGCTTCTGGGCGGGATGGCACGATTACCTCCCTCCTCCGCACGTACTCCCGTAAAGTATAGTCGCCGCAGTTCTCCGGATCTGTGCTTCGTGCATCCCGGTCCGCAACGGAACGGCTCAACAGCGGCGGGGATGCTGATCACGTCCTAAAGCGTGCGAGAATAGGCGCGGACTTCCGAAGAGAATGTTGACCCTCACTCGGCTGCTTATTGCTGCCGCCAAACCGACACTGGAGCACAGCATGAGGCGCTGGCTGGTTCATCTGGGCGCCTTGGGCTTCATTCCGCTGGGACTCATCGACAGTTCAATTATTCCGCTACCGGGCAGCATGGATGTGCTGACGATTATTTTGGCGGCGCGAAGCGCGGAGTTCTGGTTCTACTACGCGGTGATGGCGACGCTCGGGTCGGTGCTGGGAGGGTACGTCACATACAGGCTGGCGCACAAGGGAGGGAAAGAATCGCTGGCGCGCAGAGTACCTGCCAAGACGATGAAAAGAGTTTACGGAATTTTTGAGCGATGGGGATTTGCGGCCATCGCTATCCCGGCCGTGCTGCCGCCGCCGATGCCCTTTGTCCCATTTTTGCTCGCTGCTGGTGCGATGCAGTACTCGGTGAAAAAGTTTTTGTTGGCGATGGCGCTGGGACGAATCGTGAGGTATTCGATCCTGGCGTATCTGGCGGCGCGGTATGGACGAAAGATGCTGCCATTTCTTTTGCAGCACGGACACCCGGTGGTGGCGGCCGTGGTGGGAGTGGTTGTGACCGCTGCGTTGGTTTACATCGTGTTTCGCGGAATTAGGAGCAAAAGGCCCGCGAAGAGTTAGGAATTCCTGGACGGCCCGCCGGCGCGGACATTTCGTGTACTAACGAGAGCGATGCGGTGGCGCCTGCTTGACAAGGGCGTGGAGAGAGCCTACGCTCCACAACTTTCGAGGGGAAAAAGAGAGTTTCCGAAAGCGGCAGTTCAGAAAAGAAAACTGCAGAGACGAGGCAGAGCCATGAAAATGTATTTACGGAACAGCTTGGGGCATGGGCGGAAGAGAGCCATGCGGCTTGCTACGTACGTGGTGATGTTCGCATTCATGGCGGAGGGAGCGGCGTGGGCGGCGGAGAATTATGAGGTGATTATCGAACGGAACGTGGCGGCGAAGATGCGCGACGGCGTGGCACTGCGCGCGGATATTTACCGGCCGAAGGCGGACGGGAAATTTCCAGTGCTGCTGGTGCGGACGCCGTATGACAAGACGAATGAGATGTCGTTTGGGATGAAGGGGGCGGCGCGCGGGTATGTGGTGGTCGAGCAGGACGTGCGTGGAAGATTTACGTCGGAGGGGGAGTGGTACACGTTCAAGAACGAATCGGCGGACGGGTACGACACAGTGGAGTGGGCGGCGGGGCTTCCGTATTCGAATGGCAAGGTGGGAATGTTTGGCGGGTCGTACGTGGGGGCGACGCAAATGCTGGCGGCGATTGCGAAGCCGCCGCACCTGGCGGGGATTTGTCCGACGGTGACGGCGGCAAATTATCATGACGGATGGACGTATCAGGGCGGGGCATTCGAACAGTGGTTCAACGAATCGTGGAGCACGGGATTGGCGATGAACACGATGCGGCGGCGCGTGGAAGAGAACGGCGATGCGCTTGGCGGGACGAAGACGTTGCCGCTGGCGGATTACGCGGTGCTCGATGCGCCTTCAGCGGCGGGGATTGCGCCGTATTTTAAGGATTGGCTGGCGCATCCTAGTTTCGATGCGTATTGGAAGCAGTGGTCGATCGAGGATCACTACGCAGAGATTCAGGTGCCGGTGCTGAGTTTTGCGGCGTGGTACGACATTTTTTTGGGCGGGTCGTTGCGGAACTATCAGCGATTGAAGACGGAAGGCGGGTCGGACGCAGCCAAACATGGGCAGAGACTGGTGGTTTACGTCGGTGGACACGCGGGAGGTTCGAACTACAGAAAAGTCGGGGCGGTGGATTTTGGGGAGAAGCTGCCGATCGATGAGGACGAGATGACTCTGCGATGGTACGACTCGATTTTTAAGGGCCTTGCGAATGGCGTGGAGCGCGAAAAGCCGGTGAAGATTTTTGTGATGGGGAAAAATGAGTGGCGCGATGAAGAGGACTGGCCTTTGGCGCGCGCGAAGAGCACGCGTTATTACCTGCACTCGACGGGCGGCGGAGCGAATGGATTGACGGGAAATGGAACGTTGAGCACCGCGGCGCCCGCAGAAGAAAAAGCTGACCAGTACGTTTACGATCCGAACGACGCGGCGCCGACGATTGGCGGGCCGCTCTGCTGCGGAGCCTTGCCGACAGGGATCGGGCCGCAAGATCAGCGGCCGGCGGAGGGGCGTGCGGATGTGCTGGTGTTCACGACGCCGGCGTTTGCGCAGGACACGGAAGTGACCGGGCCGGTGACGCTGGATTTGTACGCGAGCAGCTCGGCGGTGGACACGGATTTTACCGGGATGCTCGTCGATGTGTGGCCAAATGGGTTTGCGCAAAACTTAACGAGCGGAATTTTGCGCATGCGTTATCGCAATTCGCAAGAGAAGCCGGAGCTCGCGAATCCGGGAGAGACGTACCACGTGAAAGTGGATCTATGGGCGACGAGCAATGTTTTTCTCGCCGGGCACAAACTGCGGCTGGAAGTTTCGAGCAGCAACTTTCCGCGGTTCGATCGGAACTTGAATACGGGGGAGATTCAAGCCCGGGGGACACGCATGATTAAGGCAACTAATGTGATTTACCACGACAAGGCACATCCGTCGGCGTTGATTGTGCCGGTGGTGCCGTAAACGGCGCGAAGACGATTTTCAACGGCTCCCTTGAATAGGCGCGCTGGGAGCTGCGGGCGGGGCAAGCCCCGCCCCTACAGGAATCCGAATTGTTCGCGAGAGATCGCGAACGGCTACTTTTTCGGTAGCTTGCTCTGCGCGAGCTTCACGGCTGTGGCGAGGGCGTCCGGGGCGTTGAGTTTTACATCCGGCTCGACACCGGTGCCTTCCCAGTCGGGCGTCGCGTAAGGATTAATAGGCTTCGTTTCGGGGATGCCCATTCCGAAATGATCGTCGATGCGATACCAAACACCTGAGTGGGCGCCGCCACCAGTTGTTTCGCCGACGAGAGTGACGCGTTTTAGCATTTTCAAGTCGTAGCAGAACTGTTCGGCACCGGAAAAAGTGCGGGACGAAGTGAGGACGAAGACAGGCTTGTCGGCTAGCTTGTTCCCTGGAACGGGCGAATGTGTCCAGGATTCCTGCGTGGTGTTTTCTCTGGGGTTGAAGAAGTATTCGGGATGGTCAAAAAAGTAGGAAGCCATTAGTGCGACCATGTTCGGCATGCCACCGCGGTTGTCTCGAAGATCAACGATGAGAGCATCCGCGTGGTTTAGAGAAGCCATCGCGGCGGTCGCGGTTTGCTCGCATACGGAACGATCCGGGAAGAAATTAAGTTTTAGGTAGCCGATGTTGTGCGGCAAGGTCTCGACTTTTTCGAAGGAGCAATTTATTTGCTTCATCGCTTCGCGATAACGAGCGAGTTCTTCTGGTGTTTGCTTCTCCGTAGGCTGCGGCGGCAGAGGATCACGGCTGTAGACGAGTTCGAGGTGCATATCGTGACTTACATCTCTCATTTGCTTGGTGAGCTGATGCGCGAAGGCGTTTCCGTCAGCAATTGCGTCATATTCGCCACGCTCCTTGTTAGCTAGAAGCGTCTCGGCTATTTTCTGGGCCCTGTCGGGATAAACGTAATGCTGCTTTAGATTGATAATTGCTGCGTCCACTACGCGTTGGCGCTCAGCGGCGTCCAGGTTTCCTTGTCCAACGGGTGCCGCAACCGACGCACCGGCTTCGTTGCGCGGTGCTGGTATGGAGTCGTCCGAGTCGCCTTGGTCGAAGGATCCGGACGCGACCGTCTCGTTCGTGCCGGTTGCTGGAGAGTTTCTATCGCCGGCGACCTGATGCGCAGTATGCGCAGGCGGGGCGGACTGACGCAGTTGGCGAGCAGAAGCGTTTCGTGGCTTATAGACGCCGCCCTGGCTGAGCAGATTCGAAAAAGTGAGCGCGGCGACTATGGAAAGCGCGGCTCCCAGAAGAAGCGCGCCGGGGCGAGGCGCGTTATCGCCCAGAAAATAGAAGGAAGGCGTCCCGCCAAACCGCTGGCCCGAAGCAGCGATGAGCTCCGGCTCGGCATAAAAATATTCGCGGGGTACAGAAATCGCCAAATCGGCGAGCAAGTCGAACCAGAGCCTGGCGCGTGAAGAAAGCCCTGTTTCGTCACGGGCGCGATCGCGAAAAAGCTGCAGTGCATCCTCGCCGTAGGTTTCCCGGAATTGAGAAGGAAAGAGACGCAACAGCAAGGCGTATATCTTCTCAGACATAGTCCCCCCTCAAAATCTTCCTGGTGCGAGCGACGCGCAACAAGCCGGCAAGTCTGTCGGCTTCGGAGCGCGCCAGTTTGCGTCCGGCGGAGGTTAAGCGGTAATAGCGACGGCGCTCCTGGCCGAGTTTCATGTCCTCGCGCGTGTCAAGCTCTTCGATAAACTTCTCTTCGAGCAAAGACTGGATGGAGCTGTAGAGCGTCCCGGGACCCAGACGCATACGGCCGTCAGTCTGCTCCGCGACCTGGCGCATAATGCCGTAGCCGTGGAGATCTTCCGCAGCGAGGGAAAGCAGGATTTGAAAGGCCGCCGAAGGCAACGGATCGAGTTTTCGTTTTGGCATAGGTAGTCGATAGTCGGTATATCGATAATCGACTATACTCCTCTCCCTTCCGGGATGCAATATGTCTCACGCCTATGGAAGCAAGGGGATCGAACCACGGCAGAAGGTTTTCCGACGGGCCGTGGCTTGCGACCAATCGAGCCGTGCAGGCATCTAAGCACGAGTCTGTATGCAGTGCCTTGACACTCCGAAAGAGCAGGTCTACACTACGGAGTTTTTAGATGGCCCCGAAAGCAGACAGAGGGGCGGGACTTCCATGGACAAGAAAAGGCTCGATTACTACAGGAAGAAGTTGCAGGTGCGGCGCGAGGAGCTGATGAAGACGATCGCGCGCACGCAAGAAGAGGGACGAACCGCGGATGAAGATCCGACGGTGGACCTCGCCGATAAGGCGGCGAACTCCTACACCAAGGAGTTCCTCTTTGGCATGACCAACACGGACCGCACGATCCTGAATATGATCGATGCGGCGTTGAAGCGCATCAACACCGATGAATACGGGGTGTGCGCGAACTGTCAGGAGGAGATGCAGCAGAAGCGGCTCGAGGCGGTACCGTGGGCCAAGCACTGCATCACCTGCCAGGAGAAGATGGAACAGGGACTGTTGTAAGAAAGTGAGTAGTGGGTAGTGAATAGTGAGTAGGGCCCCGAACCAATCTCGCTCTCCGATCTATTCTAACTTTCTGGTAATTTCCTTCGAATAGTTCCTCTTTAAATAAATCGATGGGAGGCGTACAGTGCTCCGTGCGCCATGGGAGATGCGTCTTCCATACCGTCGGGCAAGGGGCTGAGTAGGGGTGTGCGCGGATGGCTTGCGGAGGCGAGCGACGCGGTTGTCAGCGTGTTATTCCCCGCGGGGTGCAGGATTTGCGACACGCTGCTGGTGCGAGCGAGCCACGTGCCCATCTGCGAGGAGTGCTTGGCTTCGTTCGAGGCGGCTCCCGAAAAATCTTGCGAGGTCTGCGGGCAGGCGGGTGCGTGGATGGCGGTGCGCGAGGGAGAGCCGCTTGTTTGCCGGACTTGCCAGCTGAAGACGTACGCGTTTGAGCGGGCACGAAGCTACGGGATTTATGACGGAGCTATGAAGAACGCCATCCTGCTATTGAAGTGGGAACGAATGGAGCCGCTGGGGGCATGGTTCGCGGAGCGATTAGCTGAGATGGTGCGGCGGGAGAGCGGGGTGCTGGCGGCAGACGTAGTCGTGCCGGTTCCCTTGCACAGGGATCGAGAGCGTCAACGCGGATTTAACCAAGCAGGGCTCATTTCCAAACCGCTGGCCAGAAAGCTGGGCTTGCCGCATCGGGCAGTCTTGCTGATGCGCACGAGGCCGCGGCCTGGCAAGCAGGTGCTGAGCTTGGAGGAGCGATGGGAGTCGGTTCGTGGCGCTTTTGCCACACGTTCGGGCAGCCACGTTGACAATAAACGCGTTTTACTGGTAGATGATGTAATGACCACCGGGGCAACGCTTGACGCGTGTGCGAGAGCGCTGCTGGAGTCGGGAGCCAAGTCTGTACTAGGACTGACAGTAGCACGGGCGGCGAGAAACCCCCTTCCAGCCCCGGATAGTGGTAACCTGTAGGGTAGGGTTGGTGAACGTAGAGTAGCGCGATGAGCGCAAACCGGCCAAAGTCGGGCGATTACCGAGGGCGGTATGCCCCCGAAGTAGCCGGGGCGGCTGCGCCCGGTTCCGCGGATCCCACGGACAGTAGATTCCACAACTCAACATTGCCGAGGCGTGCATCGCTGATGCAAGAGCCCGTGCTGGTACTGAATGCGACCTACGAGCCGATCAATGTGACGGCGGTGCGGCGGGCCATGGTCCTGCTGCTGAAGGGAGTGGCGCAGGCGGAGGAAATGCACAGCGCAGAAGTGCATTCGGCGGCGCATGCGCACAAAGTGCCTTCGGTAATTCGTTTGCTGGCCTACCGGCACATTCCGCAGCAGAGCCGGGCGCTCTCGAGGAAAAACATTTTGCTGCGCGACCGGAATACTTGCCAATTCTGCGGGAGGATTTTTCCCAGTTCGGAATTGACACTTGACCATGTGGTGCCGCGGTCGCGGGGCGGACGTTCCTCCTGGGAAAACCTGGTGGCGTGTTGCTACCGTTGCAACAACAGCAAAGGCGACCGGACGCCGGAAGAGGCCGGGTTCAAGCTGGCACGGCGGCCACGGCCGTTCACGCTGCATACCTCGCGGCAATTGATGCGGCTTATCGGACACCGGGACGAGCGGTGGCGTAAGTATCTGTTTTATTGAGCCTTTTCCGCAAAACGGGGAGCGAAAAAGTTTTTTGAGGAAAGTGAAACCTTTTTCGCTGGCGTGCATCTAAATCAATAACTAACCACTTCGAGGACACACCCCGGGAAGCAGTTAAGGCCCAACGCCTTAACTGCTTCTCTCCTTTTTGGGACCTGATTTTTTAACTAGTATTTTTCTACTACTTGCTTGCAGGCGATTTGTCGGTGCTCGCTCCGGGAAAGCTTTGCAATGCGGCTTCCTCATCCGGGAATTCCGGGAAGACCTGGTAGAGATGGGTCACTTTCAAAACTTCTTCCACGTTGCGTGATAATCCAACAACCTTCAACTCACCCCCGCCTTTGAGCACCATCACGTAGATCCGCGCCAGCTCGCCGATACCGGAGCTATCGAGGTATTGCAGGCCGCTTAAATTGAGGACGAGATGCTTACGGCCCTCGGCGAGCAGGCGAGTGATGTTTTCACGGAGAACGCCAACTTCGAAAAACGTGAGACGTCCCCGAAGAGCAATGAGAGAAGCGTGTGGCGTATGCCGGATGGTCGCGGAAAAATCCAATATGAGCTCCTGAGGCCTAACAGTCATGATTCTACTTTGCCGGGGGAATTCGGAACAGAAGATTTCGTCAGCAAGAAAATACAGTGAAAAGCTGGGGACAGAAAGGAGACGTGTGGTGTGGGTAGTGGGATAGTTTGCAAGGCCATTCTTGGATCACGTCCGGATTGCCGACTGTCCGGGAGTTGACCAGTTCGGTAAACACTACGCCGTCGGGCAGGAGTAACGGCATGGAGTGTAGCGGGTAGCGTACGCAGTGCCCAGTCGACACTTGCGCTCGGGTTTGTCAAGCTGGAGCAACCGCGCTATCATCCGAAGCCAACAGTCTGCGCGATCCAGGTGAGGTAAGCCATGGCGCAGTGGGACCCTCCATCCCCGACGTCACTACCGCTGATTCCTCGCTACAGTTTTGCAGTTCCGTCCGCCGCGATCGCAGCCGCTTTAACCCCTATTTCCAAGATGAAGTTTGGGAGGTAACCGCGATGGCCACCGAGATGCGAAAGACCGGAGTCGACGTCGTCGGCGACATGCCTTGGGGCACACACTTTTGTCTCTTCTACGAGACAAGAGCGGATCTCCTCGAAACACTGGTCTCCTACTGCAAGGCTGGATTGGAGAGCCAGGAATTTTGCCTGTGGGTGGTTGCCGAACCCCTCACGGAGGACGATGCCAGGCATGCATTAAGACGAGCTGTTCCTGACCTCGATCAATACCTCGCGGACCAGAGCATCGAGATTGTCGCGGCTCGCGACTGGTATCTGCAAGATGGTACGTTTGATCTCAACAGGGTGATTAGCGGTTGGAACGAAAAACTGGCGCGCGCATCAGCCAAAGGTTACGCAGGCGTAAGGGTCACTGGAGATACGGCCTGGCTCGAAAAAAAGGACTGGAAGGACTTCTGTGAATACGAAGAGTCACTCAATCAGGCTATCGCCGGGCAGCATCTGGCGGTGCTATGCACCTACCCGCTCGCTGCATGCGGAGCTGCCGAAATCCTGGATGTGGTGCGCACACATCAGTTTGCGGTAACAAAGCGGCGCGGGGGTTGGGACGTTATCGAAACCGCTGGGCACAAACAAGCGAAGGCGGAAATCAAGCGCCTGAATGAGGAACTTGAGCAACGTGTCGTGGAGCGGACCAGCCAACTGACGGCTGTCAACAGCGAGCTGACAAAGGAAGTACTCCAACGTCAGCGAGCCGAGGAGGCGCTGCTGCGGAGTGAAGCCTATTTAGCGGAAGCACAGAGAGTGAGCCACACCGGCAGTTTCGGGTGGAGCGTTTCCAGTGGCCATATCGTATGGTCAGAGGAAACGTTTCGAATTTTTGAATTCGACCCAGCCACCAAACCTACACTGGAACACTTACTGCAGCGAACACATCCGGAGGACATGGCTTTCGTCCAAAAAACGCTTGATCAAGCAGCACGGGACAGGAAGGCTCTTGATTTTGAACATCAGCTGCTGATGCACGATGGCTCGGTGAAGTTCGTTCGAGTTGTGGGGCATCCCTCAACAAACCATGAATCGGGCAGGTTTGAATTCGTGGGGGCGGTGACGGATATCACCGAGAGCAAGCGGGCGGAGGCGCTGCGTGACGGAGAGAGCCACATTTTGGAGATGATAGCGCGCGATGCTCCGCTGGAGGAAACACTGGAGAACCTGGTTCGCGTGGTGGAAGCCCAATTTGACGGCTTGCTTTGCTCTGTCCTGCTCCTCGACGAAGACGGGCAGCACGCGCGGCACGGCGCTGCTCCCAGTCTTCCCAAGCCCTACAGCGACGCCATCGACGGCCTTTGCATCGGGCCGAAGGCGGGGTCATGCGGCACCGCCATGTATCGCAGAGAGCCCGTTGTGGTAACCGACATTCTCCTGGATCCGCTCTGGGAGCCGTACCGAAGCGTGGCCGAGCCCTATGGGTTCCGCTCCTGCTGGTCCACTCCCATACTTGCGCATTCGGGCAAGGCGCTGGGCTCGTTTGCTATGTATTATCGCGAACCGCGCAGTCCGAGCCCGCCTGAGACCCGCGCCCTGGAAATGGCCACGCACCTCGCCGGAATTGCCATAGAACGGAAGCTCGCGCGTGAAGAGCGCGAACGATTGCGTCAGGCCCAGGCGGATCTCGCGCGCATAAGTAGGGTGACCACGATGGGCGAGCTGACCGCTTCCCTGGCGCACGAGATCAAGCAGCCGATCAGTGCAGCATTAATAAACGCCAAAACCTGCTTGCGGTGGCTTGGGCGCGAGGACCCCGATGTATCAGGGGCATGCGAAGCCGCATCGAGACTGGTTAAAGACGTAACGCGCGCGGCTGACATCATTAGCAGCATCAGCTCGCTGTTCAAGAAGGGCGCTCTACAGCGAGAGTTGGTTGATGTAAATGAAATGATTCGAGAAATGATTGTCCTGCTGCGCAGCGAAGCGAACCGCTACTCGATCTCCATCCGCACCGAGCTTACCGAGCATCTTCCCAAGATCATGGCCGACCGTGTGCAATTACAGCAGGTTTTCCTGAATCTCATGCTCAATGGCATCGATGCCATGAAGGAAATGAGCGGTGGGAGCGAACTCACCATCAAATCGGAAGCCAATGATGGTGAGCTGATGATCTCGGTCAGGGATACCGGTGTGGGATTACCCGCGGAGCAGGCGGATCAAATCTTCAGGGCGTTCTTTACGACCAAAAATAGCGGGACTGGTATGGGGCTGCCTATCAGCCGGTCGATCATTGAGTCGCATGGCGGCCGCTTGTGGGCCACGAGTGCCAGTGGGCAGGGCGCTACTTTTCAGTTCACCCTGCCCGCCACGGCCGCGGCTCACGCATAACTTCCCCAGCTGTTTCCACGCGGTGGCCAACGCTTGTTCTCTATATGGGCTATTCCACATTGTCAGCACACGCCGGTCCACGCCGTTCGATCCTGAGCCATCCTCCTCTGACGAACGAAGGCCGTTCTGAGAAGAATCCGCGCCCGCAACCTTATAGCGAAAATGGCAATTCTGTAGCGCTGCCTCTAATCCTTGTTGAGTCACGGACAACCCGGAAGTTATCAGCTCGCCGGCCGGTCAGTGCCGACAAACGCGCGCCTTACTCATGAACGTCAACGACGACGCCAGGAGAAGCAGGGAGCACATTCGCGGGAACGGGTTCAATTAGGATGCCGGCAAGGGCGATGGCGCCGGTTGCGATTGCGGCTTTCTTCTCAGAACCGCCGCGGAAAGAAGCGTGATGACGAGCCCAACCGGGAAGGGCTCGATGAAAGTCATCAGTGAGTTGAAGAGCGGGTTTTCGTACTGCTCCTTTAGTTTCTTGAGATGCTCAATTTGCACCTGGACGGCTGCAGGACTCGCACCCGAGGCCCTGAGCTTCTCGATCATATCAGCGCCGTAGTTGTCCATGAAGTCGTGCATGAAGTTGAAGTAGAGAATTTCCCACGTCACGACGTAAAAGATGCAGGAAATCAAGGTAATGCAGATCCCGACAGCAAAAGCTTTCTTGAACGTGATCTGGCCGTTGCCGACGTTGTCGCGGTACGAGCGGATGCCGAAGTACACCAGCAAGAACGAGAGCACGATGGTGGTGTAACCGACGATCAGGGCCTTGTTAAAGCCTATCCTGTGCGCGAAGGGCACAGTGGTCACCATCAGCACCGAGGAAATAGCGCCGGAAATCAGTCCGAAAGTAAGCACAGTCTTTTTCATAGATTTAAGTCTCCTTTTGCCTCGATTCCGTGAAACCTGCTTTAACGCGCGCGAAATGTAGCGGGGGCCGCCGGAGCTGCGGTCAGTCTTCCTTTGGTTCCCATAACTCAATGCGGTTGCCATCGGGGTCGGTGATCCAGGCGAACCGGCCGTAGTCGTAGTCTTCGCGGTGCGGATCGATTTCGATTCCCGATTTCTTCAGGTCTTCGAGCAGCGCGTCGAGATTGTCGACGCGGTAGTTGACCATGAAGCCGGATTTGCTCGCGCCGAAATACTTCGTCGTCTGTGGAAAGACGCACCACGCAGTCACGGCTTTGGGGCCGGGCTCGGTGCCGTCCGCCGCCTGCAGTTCGCGCCAGTGAAACGATGCTCCCTGGCCGTGCGATTCGCGCTGGATGCCGAGATACTTCTCATACCAGTCATAGAGCTGCGGCGGGTTCTCTGATTTGAAGAAAATTCCGCCAATGCCGGTTACGCGTTTCATAAGCCTCCTTCACCAGACCTCACGGGCCAGAAATGTAGCGGGGGGACGTAAACGTTGTCGTCACCCTTTTGGGTGATTTTGCATGGGGGGAGCAAAAAATCATGCTTTTGGGTGGGGCGGCACGCGTCACGGGATCAGCCGGGCCGTCTTGCCGATCTGCACCGCCTGGGTGCGCCGCTTTGCGCCGAGCTTGTCAAACAGCCGGCTCGAATGCGTCTTCACCGTGTTTTCGCTGACGAATAGCCGCCCGGCAATCTCCCGGTTGCTCAAACCCGTGGCGATGAGCCCAAGAATCTCCATCTCGCGCGGTGTAATCCCGAGCTGGCTCACGCGCGTCTTGTCGGCGACGAACGGACCCATGGGCTGGACCGGGGCCTGCGCCGGGGCTTCCTTGATGATCACTGCCGGCTTCTTTCTCGTGAGTGTCTGCCCGAGCCAGATGCCCAGTCCGGCAAACAGGGCGGCGACCAGGGCGCCGTAAATCTCCACAGAATGCTCGACGACCAGAAAGCGGTACTCCGTCAGCTTCAGGACGGCGATGAGCAGGCCGCCAGCTACGCCGTAGAGCAGGATGTCGCGCACCGCGCGGCGGCGCGAACTCGGGGCGGATTCCTTCGTTGCGGTCACGGAAGGCCATGATATCTGAAGACTGCAACCTTGGGGAGCACCCGCCCCTATAACCGGGCACACGTAATGGATACCGTGCGCCAAGACTTCTTCGAGGCCACGGCCTCGTGGCAAGGATTCCGGTCGGATCACCGGGAACTCGGAAAGAACCCCTTGCGGCCTCAACCGCTCTTACCCCAAATGACCCCGCAGACGGGCGTCTGTGCGGGCCAGGAATAAAGCGAAAGACTCGGGGGGTGCGGCTATTGGCGCATGACGACGCGCAAGCCGCGCCGCCAGCCTTCGGTCAGGCCGACGCGTGTGCTCTCGATGTCGGGCGAGAGAAACCGCAGAAGCGTGTCCGTGGACGGATGGAAGCGAAGCGCCGGAGCAACGAGATAGACGAGCGGCGGAGCGGCCTGCAATTCGATTCCGGGGAAATATCCGTAGCGAGCAAAATTGCGCTGTTCCAAATGACGGCGGATGCGAAGCCAATAGCCGGCAGCTTGCAGCGGGAGATGAATGTGTTCGCTGGCTTTTAGTTCGAGGATGGCGAGGCGGCCAGTGCGAGTTACGGTGAGTAGATCGAGAATGCCGTGCTCTCCGCCGGCTTGCGCGAAAACCTGCGAATAAACAAAGCGAGGGTCGAGGGCCGCATCGACGCGAGTGACATCCTCGCTAACGAGGGCCTCGAGCCAGCGCTCCGGCTGCGCGCGATAGAGAGCATGGCGCGTTTCTGTGGCGAGCGGATGACGGTGATTTTCAAGCTGCTGGAGCAAATTCTTCAGGGAGGGCAGAGACGAGGGACGGAGTTCCTCGCGAGCGTCGGGACAGCCAAAAAAGACGCGGCCATCGTCCCAGCGGGCAAACGCCAGCCCCCGAAAGCGGAGCCAAACTTCGCGGGACTGCGCGATGGGACGGACGGCGATGGAACGCGGCGAAAAGGCAACAACAGGATCGAGCGCAGACCTCGAAAAATCGAGAAGCGCTTGCGATTCGCGATGGGGAACGAGCCAGGTGTCTTGATTTCCGGCGCGACGCGGATCAATCTTTTCGAAGGAATCGCGGACGGGATCGCGCTCGTAGAGTTCGATGGATAAATCCGGATGTAGCGCGGCGGCGCGATAAGCCACATGGCGCGCGGTTCCTTTTGGCAGAAGGAGACGAATGGAGTTGATCGTACCGCGGCGGTTTAAGTTACGCGCGCGATCCAGCCACAGCAGCGCGAAAGTGAGGCTGCTCTCCACGGTATCCGCGGATTCCCCGTCGGGAACGGCGAGGACAGCGAAGTGAGAAGTGCCGCGCCGCAGAAGACCGCGGACGTAGTTGCCCGAAATAGAATGCTCGAGATCGGGCGAGGCGGTCAAAGACACGACAGTTTCGTCGGGAAATTGTTCGGCGAGCAGATGGCCGAGGCGATCGCAAAACGCCTGGCGAGAAAGGTCGCGGTGTGCGCGCTCAAATTCCAGACGAATAAATTCAAGGCGGTCTGGCTTGGAGCGGCCAAACCGCTCGACCGCAAGCGCGAGCCGTTGGTCGGAATGGTCGGTGATGGCCAGCACGCGGCGCGTCAAATTGTGATTTTCCGACCACAGGTGCAGGAGGGGCTTCTCGGCGGCGCCGCGAACTTCCCAGGAGAGGCCAGAGAAAGGAGCGACGCGTCCGCCATTCTCGCGAATTTCAATCGCGCCATCCGCGGTGAATTCCTTGAGGCAAGCTTGCAGTTCGGCCGAGAGGTCCACGCCGAGAAGTATAAAGGAAACAATTGTCTTTGAAACTATTCTTTCTTAGAAGTAAACAGGATGCCCGAGACGCGGACGAGGGGCTGCTGGATGTTCCAGGAAGACGGGATGTGCTCGAAGGAGACTTCGAAGTCGCGCCGTTCGCCGGGAGCAAACGGAGGCGTCTGCGGCGCGAAGACGGCGCGGGATTCGCGCAGAACGACTTGGCCGAGCTGGTCGGAGAATTCGACGGTAAGCTCGACGTTGGAAAGCGGGAGATTGCCGGCATTTGTCAGGCGGCCGGAAAGCGTGGTGACTTCTTGATTCAGAAAATTCTCGGCGCGGCTGAGAGAGAGGTTTTCGATTTGAAGATTCGGTGCGTACGTTTGTTCGGCAGAGCCGAAGGGAAGATGAGATTCGCGCGTTCTGGAAGCGGGACGGCGCTCCGCGCCAGGCCACATCACCACGGCCAAGGCGATGGCGATCGTGGCAGCGCCCATCCAGGCAATCCAGGAGCGCCCGGCTTTTGGTTGCGGTTGCTCGGGCGCCTCGATTTGCAGAGTGTCAGGCATGGAGATTGGCGAAAAGACGATGCTGGCCTGAAAGTGGGCGGGCGTCAAGCGGGTGCGAGAATCGCGGATCAGAGAAAACAAATGGCATGACTAGCGGCCTCTGTTTAACGGCGCCCCGGTTACCGGCCAACAATCAGGCGCTGAACCAGAGGTTCGGGGAGGTGCGCGGCGCGCATGCGGTCCTGCACGGCGGCAATATCGTAAGGGACTCTCCAGAATTCGACGGTTTGATGTTCGAGATCGGCGATGGCAAAACCAGCGCGAGGATCACCGTCGCGGGGCTGTCCGACGGAGCCGGGATTTAAGAGATAGCGGCGCGGCTGTTCAATGCGCAGAGCGGAGAAAGACTCCGAGGCGCGCGGGCGAATCTGGAGCACTTCGAGATTGGAATCCTGATAGGAGAAGCCACCTTGATGATGGGTGTGGCCGAAAAAGGTAACTTCGGCGGTGGAATCGAGAAGACCATCGAGAGCCTGCGCGGGGGTAAACACGTACTCATCCTCATCTTGAAACGCGCCGTGTACCAGGACGATACCGTCGGTTGCGAGCGGCCCTTGAGGCAGCGCGGAAAGCCACGCGAGATCCTCGGGGCTCAACTGGGAGCGCGTCCAATCCACGGCGGCTTTCGCAACGGGATTGAAATCGGTGGTGTCCATCAGTCCGGCCACTGCTTTGTCGTGATTGCCACGAATGGTTTGCGTGCCGAGTTCTCGAAGACGGGCGACAACCTCATGCGGATCGGGCCCGTAGCCGACGACATCTCCGAGACACACGGAAACGTCCCAGCGGCCGTCTGCAGAATCGAGAGCAGCAGCGAAAGCTGTGGCGTTTGCGTGAAGATCGCTAAGAACCAGAATGCGCATTCAGGCCATCCGCAAAATGCCATTGAGTATAGATGAAGAAGGGAGCCGATGCACGGTGGGAGGGGAAAGCAAAAGGAGTTGACGGAGCAGAAGGAAAAAGGTTTCTCGAGAAGTTCGGATTCTTTATGGAAATTTTACAAACTCGCATAGCACGCAAAAGCAGAAGAAGTATTAACAAGGTGAAATAAAGTAAATAATCAGCAAGATTCAAGAAGAAAAAATGATGGGCGGCGAAACATTCGCGGGGGCGGCTTCGTCTATACAAATGCAGCCGGTAGAGCTGCGCAGGCAAGCCAGAGCTATTACAAGAAAAACCCCGCGGTGGCAGCCGCGGGGCGATGACACGCAGTCTTTCCGGCCGTTAGTCCAGGAAGAACGAGGTGTCTTGCGGGTGAGACTACTCGCCCCCAGCACGCGTGTCAACTCTCTGTTCAGCTTGCGGCGGCAGTGATGCGGCTGACTCGATCCTGACGGAAAGGAAGTTGACACGCATGAAATTCAATTCGATTCTCCGTAGTTTGGCGCTGGCAGCCGCATTGGCGTCGACGGTGCCGCTCCTCGCAAAACCGTTCAGCAAGACCATCAACATCGCCCAGTCGGCAAAGATCGGCAAAGCTGATCTGCAAGCTGGTGAATATCGCCTGATGATCGACGGAAACAAGGCAACCGTCCAGAAGGGCCGGCAGACCGTCGTGGAAAGCGAAGGGCGATGGGAAGAGCGCTCCACGAAATCCTGGAACGATTCCGTACTGATCGGGGAAGACGGCCAGGTGAAGGAAGTCCGGTTTTCGGGACAGACGCGCGTTTTCGTGTTCAACGAGTAAGCGAGGAGTTTCTGTGACTCCTTTCGAATGGACGAGAGGGAGGCTGCCGACGATGGTGGCTTCCCTGCTCGTAATTTTCTCGGGACAAATTTTGCAATGGCAGGAACCGGCTTCGGCGATGGCTAAGACGATTCACCGCTTGATGCGGCTTTGCAGTCGGCCTCAAAAACCCTTTACCTCTTTCGGAATCATTCCTTAGTGGATGTCAGCGAATCAACATGCAATCTCCATAGCTGTAGAAGCGGTAGTCTGCTTGCACGGCGTGGTTGTAAGCGGCGAGTACTTTTTCGCGGCCAGCGAATGCGCAAACCAGCGCGAGTAGGGTGGAACGCGGCAGATGGAAGTTTGTGAGCAGGGCGTCCACCACGCGGAAGTGAAATCCAGGATAGATGAACAAGCGGGCGTCGGCTTTGCCGGAGAGAAGTAATTCGGCGGAGCCGGATTCTGCCGCGCGAAGCGCTGCGGCTTCGAGAGCGCGGACGACCGTGGTGCCGACGGCAAGAATGGGACGGCCCGCGATACGTGCTTCGTGGATGCGCTGTGCGGTTTGAGCCGGGATTTCATAGGACTCGGCGTGCATTACGTGGTCTTCCAGAGTTTCGCTGTGGACTGGTTGAAACGTTCCGAGTCCCACCTCGAGTGTTAGCTCACAAATTTCGATGCCCCGAGCACGAATTCTTTCCAGAATTTCCGGCGTGAAGTGCAAGCCCGCGGTGGGAGCGGCGATCGCGCCAGGCTGTTTGGCGAAGACCGTTTGGTAACGCTCGCGATCGGAAACTTCATCGGTGCGATGGATGTAAGGCGGCAAGGGAATGTGCCCGAGGCGCTCGAGATGCTCCGAGACCCCGCGTGTGTCACGTGAAACAAAGCGTAGAGTGCGCAGCCCCAGCTCGCCGCGGGAGACTACCTCAGCTTCGAGTTCCCCTTCCCCAAAAAGGACGCGTTCTCCGGTATGCATCTTGCGGCCGGGACGGACGAGCGCTTCCCAGGATTGCAGATCGAGTTGGCGGGTGAGGAAGACCTCCACCTTACCGGTGAGATGTTCGCGGCGCGTCGAACGCGAAGGAGGTTGAGCGTGGACGCCGGCGCGGCGCCCATAGAGGCGAGCGGGAATGACACGCGTGTTGTTTAGGATGATCAATCCATCGCTACGGAGCATGTCCGGAAGATCCACAAAAAGACGGTCTTCCATGCTGCCTTCGGAGCGAGAGAGCAAGAGGAGACGGGAAGAGTCACGGCGGTCGAGAGGCCGCTGGGCAATCTGGCGGGGGGGAAGATGGTAATCGAGGTCGTCCAGTCGCATCGAGAGGAAGTCTAGCAGCATCTGGAGCCGGGAGCTCAAAGGAAAGGAGTTAAAGGAGATTCGTTCAAGTGTCTGGGAGTTCGTAGCTAGTTCTGGCAAAAAAGAGAAAGAAATTATCCCATATATTATTGAAAATAAATATGTTAGCATTAATCATTAGAGTTCAATAGGACTTGACAATGACAGACTCATATAATATTATTCAATCGCAGTAAGTAATTCAGGAGGACGCAAGATGAGAACTACATTGAACCGTTGGGAACCCTTCCGCGGGGCTGCTACCCTGCAGGAGCAAGTGAGTCGTTTGTTTGGTAATGTGCTAGAGCGTTCGGCGGAGGAATCAAACCTCACGAGCTGGGCGCCAGCGGTCGACATTTATGAGACCGAGCATGAACTGGTCGTAAAGGCCGACCTGCCGGAAGTTGATCCGAAGGATCTGGACATCCGGGTGGAGAATAACATCCTGACGATTCGCGGTGAGCGCAAGTTCGAGAAGAAAGTAAACGAAGACAATTATCTGCGCGTGGAACGTGCGTATGGCGCGTTCAGCCGGAGCTTCTCGCTGGCCAACACCGTGAATTCGGAAGCGATCAAGGCCGATTACCAGAATGGCGTGCTGACGCTGACGATTCCGAAGCGCGAGGAAGCGAAGCCGAAGCAGATTAAGGTGAACGTGGGAACGCCGGCGGTTGCGGCAGCGGCCGCTGGAGCGAAGTAAGCCGGCAACAAAGTTGTGTTAGAAAGGGGGCTGGCCTGAGCGCTGGCCCCTTTTTGTTGAGAAGAGAGGTAGAACATGCTGCGATTTGACAAGATGACAGTGAAGGCGCAAGAAGCGCTGCAACAGGCGAACGACGTGGCGGCACGCCACGAAAATCAGCAAATTGAGCCGGTGCATTTGCTCGAGGCACTGGTGTCGCAAACGGACGGAGTGGTGCCGCCGCTACTGGCGCGGCTGGGTATTCGCACGGAAGCATTGACACAAGAGATTGAGCGCGAGATTGCGCGGCTGCCGAAAGTGCAAGGCTTCGCGCAGCAGCACATGGGAAAGCCTCTGAACAACGTATTGGAGCGGGCGTTTGATGAGGCGGAGAGATTCAAGGACGAATACGTTTCGACGGAGCATTTGTTTTTGGCGCTGGCCGGGGAAGAACGCGATGCGGCGGGGCAATTGCTGAAGCGTCAAGGAGCAACGCATGAAGCGATTTTGCAAGCGCTGACGAGCGTGCGCGGAAACCAGCGCGTGACGTCGCAGAACCCGGAGGCGACCTACGCTTCGCTGGAAAAATACGCGCGCGACCTGACGGACCTGGCGCGGCGAGGGAAGCTCGATCCGGTCATTGGGCGCGACGAAGAAATCCGGCGCGTGATGCAGATTCTGGCGCGGCGCACGAAGAACAATCCAGTTTTGATTGGGGAGCCAGGAGTCGGCAAGACCGCCATCGTTGAAGGTCTGGCGCAACGCATCGTTTCCGGCGATGTGCCGGACGTGTTGAAGACCAAGCGTATCGTGGCGCTGGACTTGGCGGCGCTCGTGGCTGGCGCGAAATTCCGCGGGGAGTTTGAAGATCGCTTGAAGGCGGTGTTGAAAGAAATTACGGAAGCGGAAGGTCAAATCATTCTGTTCATTGACGAACTGCACACCTTGGTTGGTGCGGGTGCGGCGGAAGGCGCGATGGACGCTTCGAACATGTTGAAGCCTGCCCTGGCGCGAGGCGAGTTGCGTGCAATTGGCGCGACGACGTTGAACGAGTACAAGAAGCACATCGAGAAGGATCCGGCGCTGGAGAGGCGCTTCCAGCCGGTGCTCGTGAGCGAGCCTACGGTCGAAGACACGATTGCGATTCTGCGAGGCTTGAAGGAACGCTATGAAGTTCATCATGGCGTGCGAATTAAAGACGCAGCCATTATTGCGGCGGCAACGCTGTCGCACCGCTACATTTCCGATCGTTTTCTGCCTGACAAAGCAATCGACTTGATCGATGAGGCAGCGGCAAGCCTGCGCATGCAGATCGATTCGCTGCCAGTGGAGATCGACGAGATCGAGCGGCGTATTCTGCAATTGGAAATCGAGCGCCAGTCGTTACTCAAAGAGAAAGACGCGCATTCCAAGGAACGGCGCAACCAAATCGAAAAAGAGCTGGCGAAGTTGAAAGAGGACTCGAGCGGCCGGAAGGCGCGCTGGCAGGCGGAGAAAGAAGCGATCATGAAAATCCGCAAGCTGAAAGAGCAGATCGATCAACTCAAAACGGAGGAACAGAAATTCGAGCGCGCGGGTGAGCTGGCTAAAGTCGCGGAAATACGCTACGGCAAGATTGCGGCGGCTGAGCAGGAACTGAAGAAAGCAGAAGAGCGTTTTGCGTCGGTGCAAAAAGATTCGCCGATGCTCAAGGAAGAGGTCGACGAAGAAGACATCGCCAAATTGGTGAGCAAATGGACGGGGATTCCCGCGGGCCGTCTGCTCGAAGGCGAAGCGCAAAAACTCGTGCACATGGAAGAGCGGCTGCGGCTGCGTGTGGTTGGACAAGACGAAGCGCTGGCGCGAGTCGCTAACGCCGTGCGCCGCAGCCGCGCCGGACTGTCCGATGCGAAACGCCCGATCGGGTCGTTCATTTTCCTTGGGCCGACCGGCGTGGGAAAAACCGAACTCGCCAGGGCGCTGGCGGAATTTCTCTTCGATGACGAAAAGCTGATGATTCGCATTGACATGAGCGAGTACATGGAGAAGCACAGCGTGTCGCGGCTGATTGGCGCGCCTCCTGGCTACGTCGGCTACGAAGAAGGCGGGCAACTCACGGAGCAGGTGCGAAGACATCCTTACTCTGTGATTTTGTTCGACGAAATTGAGAAGGCGAACCCGGATGTGTTCAACATCTTGTTGCAGATTCTGGAAGACGGCCGGCTGACGGACGGCAAGGGCCGGACCGTGGACTTCCGCAACACGGTGATGGTGATGACCAGCAACGTGGGATCGACGGCCATCTTCGAGCTCTCGAACAAGGATCCAGAGCGCGCGCGAAAAGAAGCGATGGAAGCGTTGCGCGCGGCGTTTCGGCCGGAGTTCATCAACCGCATCGACGAAATTGTGATCTTTAATCCGCTTGGTAAGGAACAACTTGCGCGGATCGTCGGGCTGATGCTGAAGAATGTCGAGAATCTGCTCGCAGAACGGCAAATCACTCTGGAGCTTACGCCGGCAGCGGAAGAACTTCTGCTGCTAGAGGGCTACGACCCGGCGTATGGGGCGCGGCCGCTGCGGCGAACGATTCAGCGATTGATTCAGGATCCGCTGGCGCTGCAGATTCTGGAAGGCAAAGTGCTGCCAGGGGACCACATTCGAGTGGATCGCGACGGGCAAAAAGACGCGATGCGTTTCGAACGCTCGAAGGCGAAACAACCGGCGGCGGCGGCTCGGATCTAAAAAGCAGGAGAGGGAGCCTTGCGAGAGATTTGCTCCCTCTCCGAGATTCCGCGCTCCGATAAATCTTTGGCTTTGTCCGTATGTAGAAGTGAAGGGACACGATGAGAGTTCTTCGAACAACGCTTGTGCTGGCAGTGCTGACGCTCTTCTTAATGGCCGTGGGTTCCTACTTCGGCGGACGAAACGGCATGGCCATTGGGCTGGGGATCGCGATTTGCACCAATGCATTCGCTTATTTCTTTTCCGATAAGATCGCGCTGGCCTCAAGCGGCGCGAAGCCAGTTACGCGCGAGCAATTGCCGCGGCTGTACGCGGTGATGGAACGGTTGGCGGCCAAAGCAAACATCCCAGTCCCGAAGTTATACGTGATACCTGACGCAGCGCCGAACGCGTTTGCGACCGGGAGAAATCCGCGGCACGCGTCGGTAGCTGTGACGCAGGGCTTGCTGGAATTGATGAATGATGAGGAACTGGAAGGCGTTATCGCGCATGAACTATCGCACGTGCGCAACTACGACATTTTGATCAGCTCCATCGCAGCCACACTTGCAGGAGCAATCATGTGGATCGCCCGTTGGGGTCCATGGCTCGGCGGAGGCGACGAGGATGAGCGGGACCGCAATGGAGGGTTCGTCGCCATTCTCCTTATGATCCTTGCGCCGCTGGCAGCGTTCCTGCTGCAGTTGGCGCTCTCGCGCCAGCGGGAATATGCGGCGGATGCCACGGGAGCGCGAATGGTTGGTGAGCCGTATGGGCTAATCAGCGCTCTCCAAAAGCTCGGGACTTACAATCAACGGATCCCGACGACGGCGATTCCCCCATCCACAGCGGCGCTGTGCATCGTAAAACCAATGTTTGGAATGGGAGGCATTTCCTCCCTCTTCAGCACCCACCCTCCGCTGGAGAAGCGGATAGAGGCATTGCGGGAAATGAGCGTAGTACCGAGGCGCTGATCGCACAACGGTTGGAACCTTTGCACAAAAGCCGTAAAGGCAGAGTAATCTTTCCCGTAAGAGTTTAGGCCGTTCGCATTGGTGCGGCTCATCGGTCCCCCAAATCATTGAAAATTCGGCATTTAGAAATCCTGTGCCTGCGCGCGGATTTGGTGAATCAAATGCACTGTAGATAGGCGGGCCGGGCATCGGCCGCGGGGCCACGGGGGGACCGCAGTTATGAGTTGCAGGGACACTATCCATCTGATTTGTTGGTACTTAGAGGGAAGACTTTCGCCGCCAGTAGCTAGCGAGATCAAGCGGCATTTGGATTCTTGCTCGGATTGCCACATGGTTTTGGACGCCGCGATGAGCACCTTGGACCGATATTTTACGCCTGTGAAGGGTTCCGATGAGGAACCAGCCCCCCAAGCAGCTTGAAGAGATTCCCATAACATTTTAATTAGCAATAACTTAGAGTCGGCAGACCTGTGCCAGAGCGGCGGCGTCTTTCTTTAGCACCTGGCTTTCAGGCTGCTTACCTGTTCCAAACTGTCAACAGCAAAAATTACAGAAGGACGAGCAAGAACGTAATCTTTACTAGTACTAGTACGTATAAGCCTACCCACTTAGCCTCTCTTTCCTGCTGACAAGCCTATGCATCCACTTGGGTTACGAGACGGCATCGTGGAAACCGAGCTTTGGCGAAAGGGGTGCACCTTTCCCTGGCGCAGGGGGAAAACCCCAAAGGAGAAGAAGTTTATGAGCGAGTTTCAGGAACCCATTAGCCACACCACAACCGGAACGCCACGCTGGGTGGGCTTGGCGGTTGCCGTGTTGGGCGGAGTTTCCTTGCTGGGACTAGGAGTCGGCTGGAGCGCGTTGAATCACGCGAACAGCATCGAGCAAACCACGCAAGCCTCAGTGAAACAGGCAAACGATGCGCTGGCGCAGCGGCTGGCAAAAGAAGATGAAGTCAATCAGGCATTGCAGAGCGACTTGAGAGTCGTGACCGATAGGCTGAAGCTGACGCAAGGCGAGTTGATCGCAGCGCGGAAACAAAACAAGAACGCCACGGCAGCCGTGGACCAGAAGGTCGACGGGCTGGCATCGTCCGTGAAGGCCGAACTGGCCACCAAGGCGAACGCGGGCGATGTGGACAAACTGAACGGGGACGTCTCCGGAGTCAAGAGCGACCTGGACGCCACCAAAAACAATCTTCAAATGGCCCGCAGCGAGATGGGCACGCTGATTGCGCGGAACCATGACGAAATCGACCAGCTTCGCCGCATGGGCCAGCGCGATTACTTTGAGTTCACAGTGTCGCGCAAGGGTGGAAACCAGAAGGTGGGCAGCATCCAGGTCGAGCTGAAGGACACGAACACCAAGAAGAACCAATATACGATCAACGTGTTGGCGGATGACAAGAGCTTCGAGAAGAAAAACCGGTCCGTGAACGAGCCAATTTTCTTCTATACGGGCGGCACCCGCTCGGCGCTCGAACTGGTGGTCAACAAGGTCACTAAAACCACCGCCTCCGGTTACTTGAGCATTCCGAAAGCGTCGGAGACGACGGCTGCCAGCAATTCCAGCTCGGGCCAATAAGGCGGTCCGCGAGACAAACCCCGTCACGAGTGTTTGAGAGAGTAGAGCCCGAGGGAGAGTTCTAGAGAACTCTCCCTCTTTTTTCGATGACATCCACAACTCTTTTCTCCTCATAGTATGAGAGGGATGTGTATGGACGGAGGACACTGGTTGTGCCAAGCTAAGGGCCATCCGGCCGAGCTTCAAATGCAGTAGATTCTATCAAGGGGAAAAGCCATGAAAATACGATTTGCAGCGGTACTGGCGGGAACGCTATTTGCGGCAGCATTGACCATGGCCGCGGACGGGACCTGGACCGGTTATATTTCGGACAGCAACTGCGGCGCAAAAGGTGCAAACGATGGTGCGCGCGAGTGCACGATAAAATGTGTAAAGGGCGGCGCGAAATACGTGTTCGTCAATGACGCGGACAAGAAGGTTTACGTTGTGGACGCGCAAGACAAAGTGGCGGCGCACGCCGGGCATCACGTCACGGTGAAAGGCACGGTAGACGGCGAGACGTTAAAGCTGGAGAGCATCGAAATGGCGGCGGGATCCGGCAAATAAGAATTCTTAATCGCGTATTTTTTGGCGGGCGGGGCTTTTGCCTCGCCCGTTTTGCTTTTTGAAAGATCGGCGGATTCCGCTACGATACAGCCTGACCTATGACAACGACTCTATTGCACGTCAGCCGGATCCTGACTCCGACCGCCGAACTTACTGACGCCGGGATTCTAATCCGCGACGGAGTGATTGAAGAGCTGGGACTCCGGGAAGGGATGCGGCTGCCCGAGGGCGCCGAAGAGGTCTCCGCGACGGAGAAGACCGCAATTCCCGGCTTTGTGGATGTGCATATTCATGGCGCCGGCGGGCACGACGTGATGGAAGGCAGTGCAGAAGCGCTGGCGGGAGTGTCCAAGACGGTAGCCCGGCATGGGACGACATCGTTTGTGGCCACGACGGTCACGGCTAGTTCTGAAGACACGGTTCGCAGCGTCGAGGGAATCACGCGTTACATTTCGCAACAGCACGAAACGGACGACACACGTGCCGAAGTGCTGGGGATTCATTTTGAGGGCCCGTTTCTCAGTCCGGCGAGGCGGGGAGTACACCCAACGGAATGGCTGAAGCTGCCGTCGGCGGAGCTCTTGGAAAAATTCCTGCAAGCTGCGGCGGGAAATGCCCAAATCTTGACGATTGCACCCGAGTTGCTCGGCGCCATGCCATGCATCGACGCGGCACGAAAGGCGGGGTTGGTTGTTGCAGTCGGCCACACCGATGCAACGTACGAGCAGACGCGCGCGGCGATTGCCCATGGTGTTCGGCATGCGGTGCATGTCTACAACGCCATGCGGCCGTTTTCGCACCGCGACAGCGGCGTGATCGGAGCCGTGCTTACTTCTCCGGAGGTGAGCGCAGAACTCATCGCGGACGGCGTGCACGTCGAAGAAACGGCCATGAAGGTCCTCCTGCAGGCGAAGGGACCCGAGCACATGATTCTAATCAGCGACGGCATTTCGGCCACGGGAATGCCCGACGGAAAGTACATGCTCGGAAAACTGGAAGTGACCGTGAGCGGCGGGATTTGCCGCAACTCGGAAGGAAGGCTGGCCGGGAGCACGCTGACATTGGATCGAGCGCTGAGAAACATTGTTGGGCTAGGGATTCCTTTGGCTAACGCTGTGCGCATGCTGACGCTGAACCCCGCCGCATTGCTGGGGATCGAATTCAAGAAAGGCGCGCTGCGGATCGGAGCGGATGCGGATATTGTGCTGCTGGATGAAGGGTTGCAACTCACCAATGTTTGGGTGCGTGGCGCGGCAGTGGAATAGACCTAGCCAAACCGGTGGCGCAGCCGTGCTGTGCCCTGCCAAGAGAAACCCGCACAAAGATTACGGATTTAGCGGGATCTTGAGATCCTCGGCCAATTGTTCGGCGTCGAAGGGACTGCACGCGAAATAGCGTCCGCCGATTTCCAGCGTAGGAATTTTGCGCTTGCCGTCGTTGGCTTTGATTACAATTTCTTCAGCAGATGGGTCTTTTTCGATATCGACTTCACGAAATTCCACACCGCGCTCTTTCAAGAATTTCTTGGTTCGCCGGCAGTCTGGGCACCAAGCAGCGGTGTACATCGTCAGGGTTTCCATCAAGGGCTCCAACACTATTAGATGCGGAACAGGGGAGGGCGTCGCTAAAGACGCAGGAAGATGTGTTGCATCCGGCAAGGACCAGCCTGGATCAGCGAGTTTCGACGGGAGCGCCGCGATATTTGCGCGCAACCTGGATTCGAATGACGGCGCGCTGGAGCGCGATAAACGCGCGATCCCAGTCGATATTCGGATCACCGGCGGCCAAGTGTTGTTCCGCGCGAGCTTTCGCGGCCTCCGCTCGGGCAAGGTCAATCTCCGCGGCGCGTTCGGCAGTCTCCGCCAGGACGGTAACTCGGTCGCCCAAAACTTCGGCGAACCCTTGGATAATGGCAAGAGCACCGCTTGGATTCGAACCAGCTCCGCGATACGTCAGTTCGCCGATGCCGAGCTCGGTCATGAGCGGCGCGTGTCCGGGCAAAATGCCGAGCTCTCCTGCCGCGCCCGGCATCACGACTTCGACGACGCCTTCGCGCAAGTATTGCCGCTCCGGCGTGACGATGATCAGTTCGATGGAGTCGGGAAGCATTTACGTGTCTATGCGCTCGCCTTCATTTTTTCAGACTTCGCTATGGCTTCATCAATCGTGCCGACCATGTAGAACGCCTGCTCCGGAATGTCGTCGTACTTGCCTTCAACGATTTCCTTGAAGCTGCGGACGGTATCCGCAATTTTGACGTATTTGCCTTCCAGTCCGGTGAACTGCGCGGCCACGAACATGGGCTGCGAAAGGAAATTCTCGATCTTGCGCGCGCGCGCCACGGTGCGCTTGTCTTCATCGGAAAGTTCTTCGATACCGAGAATGGCGATAATGTCCTGCAGATCCTTGTAGCGTTGGAGGATCGATTTCACGCCACGCGCGACAGCGTAGTGCTCTGCGCCGACGATGCGCGGGTCGAGAATGCGCGAGTAGCTGGCTAGCGGATCGACGGCGGGATAAATACCTCGCTCGACGATCTGGCGGCTGAGGTTTGTGGTGGCGTCCAAGTGCGTAAACGTCGCGGCCGGAGCGGGGTCCGTGTAGTCGTCGGCTGGAACGTAAATCGCCTGGACGGAAGTGATGGAGCCGGACTTCGTGGAGGTGATGCGCTCCTGCAATTCGCCAATTTCCGTGTTGAGGTTCGGCTGGTAGCCGACCGCCGAAGGCATGCGGCCGAGAAGCGCGGAAACTTCCGAGCCCGCTTGAACGAAACGGAAAATGTTGTCGATGAAAAGAAGAACGTCGAGGTGTTCTTCGTCGCGGAAATATTCCGCCACCGTTAAGCCGGTGAGGCCGACGCGAAGACGCGCGCCAGGCGGCTCCGTCATCTGGCCGTAAATCAAAGCGGCGCGGGACTTCTCAGAATTTCCGGGGACAACAACGCCAGCCTCCTGGAATTCCAGCCACAAGTCGTTTCCTTCACGGGTACGCTCGCCGACGCCCGCGAACACAGACACGCCGCCGTGCTGCATCGCGACGTTGTTGATCAATTCCTGAATGAGAACGGTTTTGCCGACGCCGGCGCCACCGAACAATCCAATTTTCCCGCCCTTCAAAAACGGCTGAATCAAATCGATGACCTTGATGCCGGTCTCAAACATTTCAAGAGTGGTGGACTGATCCGACAGCAACGGCGCGGGGCGATGAATGGGATAGTTTGTCTTGCTCGTTAGTGGACCGAGCTGGTCGACGGGTTTGCCAAGCACGTTCATCACGCGGCCAAGCGTCGGACGCCCCACAGGAACAGTGATGCCCGCTCCTGTATCGACTGCTTTCATGCCCCGGACCAGCCCTTCCGTGGGCTCCATGGCAACGCAGCGCACGCGACCCTCGCCCAAATGCTGCTGCACTTCAGCGGTGACGTCGATTGGTTCCGGAACGTTGAATCCTTCGCTCGTAATGCGAACCGCGTTATAAATCGAGGGCAAGTGCCCCGCTTCAAATTGGACGTCGAGCACCGGCCCAATGATCTGCACGATGCGTCCGACGGCTGCTTGTTTCTCTGCCATGCCTGCTCCTAAGCGGTGGACGATGCACCGCTGACAATTTCAATGATTTCTTTCGTGATGGCCGCCTGGCGCACTTTGTTCATGTGCAGTGTCAGCGCTTCGATGACCTCGCCGGCGTTTTTCGTCGCGGATTCCATGGCGGTCATGCGTGCGGCATGCTCTGCCGCGGAAGATTCCAGCATTGCACGGAGAATCTGCGTCTCGATATACCGCGGGAGCAGCTTGTCGAGAAGCTGTTCTTTGGGTTGCTCGTAGATGTAATCGACCTGCGCGGAGTCTTTTTCGCTGGCGGATTCTTCGTCGGCGCGCATCGCCTCGACTGGCAAAAGTTTTTCTAGTACGAGGTTCGGCGTCATCACGGTCTTGAATTCGCTGAACACGATGTACACTGCGTCCGCTTCTTCCTTGGCGTAAAGTTCGGTCACAACCGAAGCAATATCCCGCGCGGTTCCAAAATTGACTTGAGCCAGAACGTTTACATACTCGGCGGGAAAATGAAATCCCGCCTTTCTCAGCGCGTCGCGGCCTTTTTTTCCCACCGGAATCACGGAAAGCTTCTTGCCTCGATGGGGACGGAAAAACTCATTGGCCTTGCGAAGAATATTTGAGTTGAAAGCCCCGGCGAGGCCGCGTTCACCGGTCAAAACAATAACGAGAATCTTTTCTTCGGGGCGATGCGCAAGCAGCGGATGCTCGGGCTGATCGATGCGCGACATGATGGAGCGCAACACGCGCGCAAGCTCCTTCGCGTAGGGTCGCGCTGCGAGAGCCGCTTCCTGCGCACGGCGCAAGCGGGCCGCGGCGACAAATTTCATCGCGCGGGTAATCTGCTGGGTGTTCTTCACCGAGCGGATGCGGCGCCGGAAATCGAGAAGTGTGGGCATGATCGTTCGTTACGTTCGTGGCCTCAGTTGGCGGCGGCCGCGGCTACGGAAGCCGTAAAGCGCTCCTTGAACCCGTCGACGGCAGTTTTGATTTCCGCCTTGATGGCATCATCAAGAGCTTTTTTCGCGGCGATATTCTTCAGCACCGAGGGATAGTTCGTCTCTACGAATTGCAAAAATTCGCGTTCGAATCGCCGAACGTCAGCGACGGGCACACTGTCCATAGCGCCGCTTGTTGCGATGTAAAGGCTGAGCACCTGTTTTTCAATGGAGAGCGGCGCGTACTGATCCTGCTTCAGGATTTCGGTGAGCCGCTGGCCGCGGGCGAGCTGCGCTTGCGTAACTTTATCGAGCTGATCGGAGCCAAACTGCGCGAAAGCGGCGAGTGCGCGATATTGGGCCATGTCCAGCCGCAGAGTGCCGGCAACCTGGCGCATGGCCTTGATCTGCGCGTTACCGCCAACGCGGCTGACGCTGATCCCAACGTTGATGGCGGGACGAATGCCAGCGTTGAAAAGATCGGCTTCCAGGTAAATTTGCCCGTCCGTAATCGAAATCACGTTGGTCGGGATGTACGCCGATACGTCGCCGGCCTGCGTTTCAATTACGGGTAGCGCCGTGAGCGATCCCTTACCTAGCTTGTCGTTGAGCTTCGCCGCGCGCTCCAGCAAGCGCGAATGGAGATAAAACACGTCGCCAGGAAAAGCCTCGCGGCCCGGCGGGCGGCGCAGCAACAAGGAAATTTCACGATAGGCTTGCGCGTGCTTCGAGAGATCGTCGTAAAAGGCGACAGCGTGGCGTTTGTTGTCGCGAAAATATTCGCCCATGGCGCACGCGGCGTAAGGCGCAATGTATTGCAGCGATGCAGGCTCGGCGGCGCTGGACGCGACAACGATCGTGTAGTCCATGGCGCCAGCATCGGTGAGCGTCTTCACCACCTGAGCGATCGTCGAGCGCTTTTGCCCGATTCCGCAATAAATGCAAATAACATCGCCGCCTTTTTGATTGATGATCGTATCGAGAATGACCGCGGTCTTGCCGGTCTGGCGGTCACCGATGATCAACTCGCGCTGCCCGCGCCCAATCGGAATCATGGCGTCGATAGCCTTGATGCCCGTCTGCAGCGGCTCGCGAACCGGCTGTCGATCGAGGACGCCGGGAGCAATACGCTCGAGCGGGTTGCGCTGTTTCGAAACGATGGGCCCTTTTCCATCGAGTGGTTCGCCGAGCGGGCTAACCACGCGCCCGACAAGTGCCTCTCCCACCGGAACAGACATAATCGTATTCGTGCGCTTGACGACGTCGCCCTCCTTCAATTCCGAAGACTCGCCCAGCAGCACGACGCCGACTTCTTCCTCCTCGAGGTTGAGTGCGATGCCGAAAATGTTTTTCGGAAAAGCGAGCATCTCTCCGGCCATCACCTTTTCGAGGCCGTGGACGCGCGCGATTCCGTCACCGACGCTGATGATCGCGCCGACTTCGTCGACCGAAACGGTCTGCTCGTAATTCTCGATCTGCTCGCGCAGAATCTTGCTGATTTCGTCTGCCTTAATGTTCGCCATGCCTGCTCCTGAATTCTATTCCGCTATTCCGCCGTGAGAAGCGCGCGCATTTCGTTCAAGCTGTTGCGCACCGAGCCGTCATAAACAGTGTCGCCCACACGCACAACCGCACCGCCTAGCAACGCGGCGTCCAGCGAATACTTTGCCTGGATTTTCTTGCCGGTGAGGCGCTCAAGCGTTTGCCCAAACCGCTTTTTTTGCGCGGCACTCAGCTCCACGGCGGAAGAAATCTCCGCTTCGGCGATGCCTTGCCGATGCCGAATAACATCCTCAACAGCGGCAACGATTTCCGGCAGGATGTGCGTGCGCTGGTGATCCGCGATCACAAAAAGAAAGTTGCGAATGATCTTGCCTGCGCCGAGGCGCGCCGCAATTTTTTCGATAACGCCATGCTTTGCATCGCGCGGCACCGCGGGACTCGTCAGAAAATTCCGCAGCTCGCTCGACTCTGCAAATGCCGCGCCAAAATCACGCAACTGCTTGATCGCTGCATCTGCCGCGCCCTGGGCCAGCGCGACGTCCGCGAGCGCATTCGCGTATTGGAGGCTGGCGGACTTCAATTCGGTCTCTCTTCGAGGCTTTTCACGAAAGTATCCATGAGGGATTCCTGCGCCGCGGACGTGAGCTGTTTTGCAAGCAGCGATTCCGCGCCGTCCACGGCGAGAGAAGCGGCCAGGGCTTTCAACTCCAGGCGAGCAGCGCGCTCTGCTGCTTCGATTTCCGCCTGAGCCGCGACGCCGACTTTCTTCGCGTCACTCTGCGCGAGAGCCCGAATGCGCTCGCCTTCCTCGGCAGCCTCGCGTTTTGCTGTGGCCTCGAGAGCCGCGATTTCCTGCTTCAGATTCGCCAGCTTGGCCTCGGCCTCGCGGACCTGTCGCTCTGCTTCCTCTTTGACAGCAGTTGCTTTTGTAATCGCTGAACTGATCTTCTCGGCATGGCCCCGGAATTTCGGTGGCAGATACTTGGCAAAGAGCCAGATCAAGGACGCCGCAACGATCCCGAAATTGATCCACTTGAATATTTCGGTCGCGCGCCCCGTCGCCGAACTCCCGCCTTCTTCAGCCGCCTGCGCGCTCAAAGCAACAAAGAAAAAGAGAGCGAACAGACTCGATGTCGCGATCAGCCGCCAGGTTTGTCTCTTCGAGAGTCTGCTCATCGGGCCTCTCTTGCCGAACTGCCTGGGCGCGGCGGCGATTGCAAAATGCGCCGGGCAATTTCGGTGGAAAGCTGCGCAACCGTAGCTTCGATTTCGCGGCGCGCCGCAGCCACCTCGCCAGCGATGCGTTCCTTGGCGGCCGCCACCTGCGCCGCAGCCGCAGCGCGCGCCGTTTTAATCACCTCGGCTCGCTCATCGAGCAGCTTCTTGCGCGCAACCTCCTGTTCGGCATAGACCTTCGTGCGCGCCTGCTTCAGAGCGTCTTGGTACTGTTTGGCTTTGTCAGCGGCCGTAGTTTGGGCCAGCTCGGCGGCTTTCTGCGCGCCCACGGTGCGCGCATCGCGCTCGGCCATCACCGCAAGCAGCGGCTTAAAGAAAAGCGCCCGCAAGATGAAGTAAAAAAGGAGGATGATCAGGACTGTAGGCACAGCCTGAAGGAAGAGTTCTCCCAATTGGCGAACAATTTCTTGCATTAAGTTGTGTAGCCTAAAACTCGCTTTGGGGCCACGGACCGGCCACCAGATTGGCAGCCGCGCCGCGCCCCCTACCCGGGAAGGGGCAATACGGTGGGCCTGACGCTGCCTATTTGAACAGTATTTTATAACATTCGTCGGCGGCTTGCGTCAACGTCGCCACAATAGGCCTTTCCCAAGAGCGGATGCACACGAGCGGTCGCTCCCCGGCGCCAATAGCGAAATAAAAGCGCACGAAAAATGCCATCTGTCCTACGAGAAGACCGGCTTCAAGGATTCTCGTATATTATCGTAAGAGTACTTTTTACTTCCAATGAATCTTTCTCTTGACTTTTAATTACCGCTCTATATAGTTGCTCTCCACTTACTGCGAGCCCCGGCTTTAGCTGCCTTCTCGGCAATCCCAGCAAGCTTGCACTCAAGGGAGGGACGGGCATCATGTTCATGAAAACAGGGGAACAATGGCATTGCACCAATCCGGCGTGTCATTGCGAAGTTCTGGTCCAGTCAGAGAGTGGAATCGGCGGGGGTAATCCACTCTGCGTCTGCGGCGCGCCGATGAAGAAAAAATACGCTCCGCCGGCTCTCACGTATCTGGAGTTTCTGCGCCTAGAAGATCCGGTCTCGGCGCAAGGGGGTTCCCGCAAGGGATGAGCTATGCGCGCCGAAACTCTTGTCCGTGTCGCCGGGCATCACGTCAAGCCTTTGGTCATTCGCGGAGGGCTGGCACGTACCTTTGGAAGTTTGGCCAGTTTTCTCGCGGCGCTTTTCCTGATATTGGGTCTCTACCTTCTCGGAGACGCCTTCGAACATCCGCTGGATGCGCAGGCTGCAGCCGTCCTTGCAGCGGCGTTCAGCATTACGCTGGCGACTATTCTGCTTTTTTTCCTGCTTAAACCCCGGCATGGCAAGCGCCCGCGAACCGCGCGGTTCAGGCGCGCGGAATAGCCGAAAAGTATCGCTCTTCGAGAATATGGCGGTGATGCAGCTCGTGCCCTACGGTGATGAAAGCAAGCGCCCGCACGCTCACTTCGTTCTTGTTGGCGGTGCCCCGCCGTAACCAGGCGTCTCTGCCAAGTGAGCGAAACAACGCCAGGCTGGCGCTTCGCACGTGCGCGAATTCCTCCACCAGACTTGCCAGCGGCCGTTCGTTGAATCCGCCGCTGCGCACGTAATCGTCTTGCTCGAAACCCGGCATCGGCGTCTGGTCTCCTCGCGCAATCCGAAGTGCCCGATAAGTAAAAATTCGTTCGGTATCGCTGATGTGGCCCAGCACTTCCTTCACCGTCCACTTGTCCGCCGCATAGCGAAAATTGCCGTCCCGCTCGCTGCGTCCCGCAAAGAGCTGCATCGTCTGCACGCGCTGCGCCTCCAGTGCGCCCACTACGTCCGTTCCAGGAAACAGCGAGATATATTTCTCGTAGTAGGCCGCGTACTCTCCCGGCTCGGGTCTTTCCAGTTTCATGTCACTTCTCCCTTGGCGCAGTATACCTCGCCCGGCTGTCGCGGAGACGTGCTTCGGGACAGTCCGGAATTCGAACGCGCCGCCAATGTGGCTGCCGTCTCCCACAACGTTGTGTAGCACTCGTTTTTTGCGGAGATTCAGGACACGCTGACTGGGACGGTGCTCGTGGACGCCACCCCCGGGCTCTCACGGCCATCTATCGCCGCTTCCAGTCTCCTCTGCACGAAGATTGCCGAGGCAACTGTCACAAGGCAGCAGATCCAAGGCAAAATGGGCGAAATCCAGAAAACTTTCAGTGCGAAGCGAAGCGCCGCGATCCATCCGAGTGTCACCAACAATCCATAGAGGACGGCAGTCACGCGCGCTTGATCGTTCCATCGTAAACCCAGCGCACATAACCCCTGCAAGAACACAGCGAAGGGAAAAGCTACAACCAAATCGATCAGGTAGTGTTCCCCGGTTCCCATCGTCGCGAAAATCGTGAACACCACAAACGCCATGGCGATCCCGCGCTCCCATACCGATAGCCCGTGCGAATACCACCACGCCAGCAACACCCATCCCATGTGCAGCGAAGGCATGCAATTGCGCAAGCCAGCTACGGCAATCGGTTCCACGAGCAAGCGTGTCGCTTGTTCCGTCGGAATCGGCTTCCACGGAAACTGGCTCAGAAAAATGTGAATCGGTCCTACGGCTGGTAGAAGATTGTAAAAAACGACGCCGACCGGGCCGGTGATGAGAAACGCAACCATCGCGGAGATAGCTCGAGTGCGGTCGCGCAGAAGTTGCCCCGCGTACACAAGCCCGATGACCAGCGGAAGCCCAATGTAAAAAAAAGTTCCGGCCGCTTTGAACCACGGCCAGAGCGCGTAAGCCTGCCCCATCAAAAACGCAATCTGCACTCGCAAACTGGAATCAAACGAAAACAAAAAAAGATCGAGAACTTTCGGGTTGGCCTTCGACGTCCAACCGAGCAAGATCGTGCTGCCCCAATCCGACGTCACAAAAAGTAGCGCGGGAACAAACGCCAGCGCCATCTGCTCTTGCTCCGCGCCTTGCGACCAAATCGCGCGCAGTCCCAAAATCGACAGACTGCTGATCCCCAGAAAGGAAGCAATCCCCGCCAAGCTAGGCGTGAAATGCAAAAAAACAAAATCGACGACCGCGAATAGAGTTGCGCCGCCGAGAACGCCCAGCACATCCTGCCAGCAAGGCCTCACCCGAAAATGAATCAAGACCACGCTCGCCAGCGTCACACCAAAAAAGATGGATAGCAGCGCCGACTTGTAAAAATGTTCGCTCGTTCCCAGCCACACGGCCAGTCCAAGCAGCGCCAGCGTCGCCACAATTTTCACCGCCATCGGCAATTTCATTGCGTAGTTTCTCGGATGGATTTGCTCGGTTCTTAGCCACCGCGGCTATCGCAGTTCTGCAAGCGCAGCGCCGCAGCTTGCAGCCGCCCCGTTTTCATTTCATCATAGGGCGCGGTTTCTAGCGGCAGCACGCGCCTTTCCTGTGCCCAACCCGTGACGCCGCCGCAACTTCGCCGAACTAAAAAGGCTGGCCTTGTTATGACAGCGGAAAATCTCCATAAGTTGCAGATGCGCATCGCCTTCCAGGGCGAGCCCGGCGCTTTCAGCGAAGAAGCCGCCCTCCAGCTCCTCGGCCCCGACATCACGCCGGTCCCCCGCCCAACGTTTGATTCAGCTTTTCGTTCCATCGAGGAAGGTGCCGCTGACGCCCTTCTCGCTCCCGTCGAAAATTCCCTCGCCGGCTCCGTCGTCCGTGTCTACGATCTCCTCCTCGCCAGCAAGCTCGGCATCGTCGCGGAAACCATTCTTCCCATTCAACATCGCCTCATCGCCGGCCCCGGTGCGACGCTCGATTCCTTAAAATCTGTCGCCTCCCATCCCATGGCTCTCGCGCAATGCGAACGTTTCTTCGTCGCTCATCCCCACCTCAAGCGCGTCCCCGCCGAAGACACAGCCGGCAGTGTCCGCGAAGTCCTCTCCCGCGGCGACAAAACTGCTGCGGCCATCGCCGGCCGCCGCGCCGCTGAACACTACGGCGGCGTCATTCTCGCCGACGACATTCAAGACGACGCCGAAAATTTTACCCGCTTTGTCCTGCTTCTCGCTGCGGAACGCGATGGTGACCGCCCACGCGATATTCCAAATTCTGCAAGCGTTGCGTCTCCCGGAGTGACTGACATCATGGTGGAGCTTCGCATGCGCCAGATGGAACAATCGGTACCGCCACCGATGTTAAAGATGTCCCTTGCCCTTCGCCTCGCTCATCGGCCCGGCGCTCTTCTTGCCGCCCTCGAACCCTTCAGTCGCCTCGGCGTCAACCTTCTCAAAATCGAAAGCCGCCCCATTCACGGCCGCCCCTGGGAATATCAGTTTTTCATCGACGTAGAAACAGATCATCCCGAAATCCTCAAGTCCGCCGTGTCAGAAGTCCAAAAAGCTACCAGCGACCTGCGCCTGCTCGGTCTCTACCCAGCCGCTCGCAGTTCGGCCGAAATTCCCCAAGCTCCGCCAAAGGGCAACGCCTAGAAACCAAACCTAATGACAGCCTTCGACACACTCCGTTCCCCTCTAAGTTTTCTGCGTAGTCAACTCAAAGATATCCCGCACCGCGATGTCCTCGAAGCCGAGGAAGTTTGGTGGAAGAACGAAGGTGTCCCCATCTCCAACGCCATCGACCGCGCCGGAACCCCCTGGCTCCGCATGTTCGATCGCCACGGAAAACGCGTCGATGAAATTCTCTATCCTCACGAATATCGGACGATTTTGCGCCGCGGCTACCACTCTGGAGTCGTCTGGCGCGCTCTCGAAGAAAAATCCCTGCTCCCCACCTACCTCCTGATGCACACCATCTCCTTCCACGATCCGGGCATCTGCTGCCCCTACACCGTCTCGCTCGGCACAACGGTCCCTCTCGCCAAATACGGCAGCACTGAACTGCAATCCCGTTTTCTCCCGCAACTCACGCGCATGGACGATTCCGTCTGGCAAGGCGCCACGTGGATGACGGAGATCAAAGGCGGCTCGGATTTGGGAGCCGCCGTCGAGACGATTGCCCGTCCCGCGGGCGATGGCTGGCTGCTGACAGGCGACAAATACTTCGCGAGCAATGCCAACGCAGAATTAGCTGTCGTGGCCGCGCGCCCGGAAGGTGCCGCAACAGGCGTGCGCGGTCTGGCCCTGTTCCTGGTGCCTCGACAACGCAAAAATGGTGACCTGAACTATTTTATCCGCCGCTTGAAAGACAAAATCGCCACCCGCTCCGTTCCCACCGGAGAAATAGAGCTGCGAGACAGCGAAGGCTACCTCCTCGGCTCGGCTGACTCCGGAATCTATCTGATCCTCGAAGTGTTGAACCTCTCTCGCGTGGCCAACAGCGTGGTAAGTGTCGCGCTGGCTCAACGCGCGATGGGCGACGCGCTTGCGTACGCCGAACATCGCGCCGCCTTCGGCAAGCCCATCCTCGAACATCCCCTGCTCCATCATCAATTTGAAACCCGCCTCAACGCGCTTCGATCGGCGTTTGCCCTCGCGTGGGAATCGGTCCACCTCCTGAACGACGTGTGGATGGAGCGCACGCCCTACTCTGATCGCTATCATCTGTTCCGCCTCGTCGCTCACCTCGCCAAATACTGGACCGCCGAGTTCGCCGTCGACACCGCCAAGTGGGCCATGGAAGTCCACGGCGGCCTCGGAGTCCTCGCCGAATACGGCGCCGAGCGCTGGCTCCGGGAAGCCATGATTCTCGCCATCTGGGAAGGAACTTCCCATCGCCAGATTCTCGACGGACTCGAAGTCATGGAGCGAAAACGCGCCCACAAGCTGCTCTTCCAGCGACTGGCGGAATCCGCTCCCTCCAAACAACTCGAAGACATGGCATCCGAAGTCGAGCACCACTTGAATCTTCCGCCCGAAAAAAAGGAAGCCCTCGCCGAACCGCTCTTCAAAAAGCTCGCCGTTTTCACTGCCGAATCGCTCACCCGCAAATAGAACGAGGGATACCCGCACTGCATCCCCTCCCCGCTCTCCAACTGTCTTTGATTTTCCTCTTGACATACGAATTACTTAGTACTATAAAACGGATAGCTATGAGACCCAAACACACCACGCTCACCCCGCAGGAACTCGAAATCATGAAGCTCGTCTGGCAGCGCGAAACCGCTACCGTCCGGGATATCTACGAAGCGCTGCTCGAGCGCCGCAAAATCGCCTATACCACCGTCATGACCATGATGAAAATCCTCGAAACCAAAGGCTATTTGAAGAAGCGCCGCCAGGACCGCGCCTTCATCTACCGCCCCGCGCACACCAAGAACCAGGTCATTGGCGGCATGCTCCGCGAATTCATCGACCGCGTCTTCAACGGTTCCGCGGAACCGCTCCTCGTTCATCTCGTCAAAACCCGCCACATCCGCGAAAAAGATTTGCAAAAAATGGCTCGCATGATCGAGGAAATAAAATGAGCGTTCCGGAACTGCACGGAAATAATCGGAGGCGCCAGTGAATATGCCGCTGTGGTTTTCAAATCTCCTCTTTTGGAGCGCCCAGGTCGCTCTGCTCGTGCTGGCCGCCGGACTTCTACCGCGCCTGCTCCAGATTCGCCAGCCCCGCGTGCTTCTCGTCTATTGGCGCGCGCTCCTTGCCATCAGCCTGGTGCTCCCAGTGATTCAGCCTTGGCATCTCCTCCCAGGCGTCGGCACAATTGCGATTGCGCCGGACCTTACGGCGGTCCGTATCATTCCAGCATCCAGCCCGACCGTTTCGCACTGGCATTTTCCCAGCCTTCAACTCATCGCTCAAATTCTCGGCGTCGTAATTCTCGCGGGAATTGCCGCACGATTCGCAATCCTCGCGATGGGACTTCTAAGACTTCGCCAGCTCCGGCAGGCATCTTCTTCAATCTCTCTACTCCCTGAATCCGCCGGCGTTCTCGAAGATATGCGTGCCCGCGTGAACGCCAGCGCCGAGTTCCGCCTGTCCCCCGATGTAGATTCGCCCGTCACATTCGGCTTCACGTCTCCGGTGGTCCTTCTGCCCGAACGTTTCCCATCCATGGACGCGCGATTCCAGGCCACGATTGCCTGTCACGAACTGCTCCACGTTCGGCGTCACGATTGGACACATCACTTGGGCGAAGAAATGATTCGTGCCATGTTTTGGTTTCATCCCGCGATCGCCTGGCTCATCGCGCGCGTCCGTCTGGCGCGCGAGCAGGTTGTGGATCTCGAAGTCGTAAGACTCACGAAAGAGCGCAAGCCCTACCTGGAAGCTCTGCTTGAATTTGCCGCCGGCCCCAGCCGAACCGCGGCCATTCCTGCGCCGCCATTTCTCGTCGAGCGTCAGCTCCCCGAGCGCGTCGCTCTCATGCTAAAGGAGGTTCGTATGTCCCGAACAAGACTGATTGCTTCATTGACGGCCATCTCGTGCTTCATCGCGTTGGCCATAATCCTCGTCGTATGGACTTTCCCCCTCAAAGCCGCACCGCGCGCCGGACAAAATCCTCCGCTAGGCGGAGTAGCAGAAGGCGTTGCAGGTGGCGTAGCCAAAGGCGTCGCACAAGGAGTCTTAGGCGGCGTTATCGATGGAGTTAGGGACGGTGTTAGCGGAGGCGTCTCCGGCGGAGTCAGCGGCAGCTCTTCCCGCGACATACCCACCGTATACTACAACACCATCTGGACCGACACCGTCAAGCGAGGTCCCATGGTCCGGCAAGTCCGTGGACTAGGAACGCTCGTCCACGCCGAAGATTCCGCAGGCTTGGTCGCTCGTATAGCTCTCCCGGTCGTCCAGACCGCGGACGTGAAGCCCAATCAAACCGCCACTATAGACACGCGCAAAGGCCTAGTGAAGGGTCACGTCACCGCCATCAACGCATCATCCTCAGACGGAACCCGCACTGTCTACATTTCCCTCGATGGCCCTCTACCCGAAGGAGCCGGTGCCGATCTCCCGATCGACGCCACCATCGACATCGAAAAGATCGACAACATCCTCTTCGTCGGACGCCCGGTCCACGGCGCGGCAAATTCCACAATCTCACTATTCAAACTCGTTAAGGACGGCACAGAAGCCGAGCGCGTCAACGTCAAACTCGGCCGCTCATCCGTAAACGCAATCGAAGTCCTGGACGGACTCAAAGAAGGCGACAAGATCATCCTCTCCGACATGTCCGACTACGACAACGCCGACCGCATCCACCTAAAATAGGCAATCTCGCGAGCTTCTTTTTGCCTCGCAGGCCACAAGGAGGTCCTCCCTGCCCTGCTTCTGCCCGACTCTCGCTCTTCGGTAGTCGCACTCGATCACGTCGGGCGATTCGAATCACTAGTAAGTACACTCAAGGAATTGTATTGACATCACAACGCCACTCTGGTAGGCTTGCCAGCGTAAAGAAGTGCGTCTCGCTTTCGCGAGGCTTCCCCTAAAAATCCCAAATCTTTCTTTCTGAAGACTTCCATGTCTACTAATCGCGACGTTGACCGCTGCGCGGTCACGCCTCAAAAGGACCGCGCGTCCTTGTGTTCTTTCACTTTTACGGATGCCCGCCAATGCCGCAGTCCGCGTCGCGACCGCCATCCACATCTCTGCGCTTTCCACGTCCGCCAAGAACTTCAACTCCTCGAATCCCAGCGTCTGGGCGAGGAAATTTCCGCCTCCCTCAACGGCGATTTCCTCACCGCCACCGAAATCAACCACGTCCTCGGCAAACTCTTTACCGCAGCCGCGCAGGACCGCGTCCCTCTTCGCAAAGCCGCTATCCTCACCTACCTCGGCCAAGTCCTGCTCTCTTCCCTAGCCCACGTGAAGCAGGAGTTTCGGTTCGAATACAAGCGTCTCTTTCGTGGTGTCCTAGCCGGCGGCCCCAGCCACTTTCCGGAGGCGATCATTCGCGAAATACTGAGCCTGCCCTTCTTCGATAGCCTGCAGAACGAGACCGGCCACGAATTCAGGCTTGTCGCCGCCGGCGTAATTGGCAGACGGTCCGCCGTTGGCCGGGCTCCCCATCCTGTTCTTGCCGAAGTTTGTCGCCGTGATAAACGGGTAGATTTCGCTAACGACGATGCGGTCCTTTTCCAGTTCGGCGCGTGCCGTGAGACTGAAGCCAAGAAGCGCACGTTTCGAAGACGAGTAAACACTGTATTGCGGAATAGTCATGAACGCAGTTCCCGAATTGATGTTCACGATGCTTCCGCCGCCTTGGGCTCGCATCACCGGAATTACCTCCTGCATCGCGATGATCGGGCCCAAAACATTGAGATGGAAGATTTCGTCAAAAATCTCGGGCTCGATCTCCTCTATGGAAGCCGCATAGCTGCGCCCGGCGTTATTTACGAGCCCGTCGATGCAGCCGTAATGGTGGTGAACAGCGCGCACGGCTTCCCGCACACGATCAAACTTCGTCATGTCTGCCGGGACGGGCAAGCTGCCGGGAAGCTGTTGCGACAACTTTTGCAGCGCATCGCCACTGCGGGCCAAAAGGGCGACTTTCGCGCCGCGATCAGCGAGAGCCATCGCTGTTGACAGCCCGATCCCCGAAGAAGCGCCCGTGACAATGAATACGTGGTCTTTGATTTGCATGGTTTAATCTCCTAACTTAGCGTTTACCCGCCTTCCGGGTCGCCCTTGTGAGCCGCGCCGATTTTCCATCTTCATTTCGGTCGGTCTCCGTCCATCAGCGGGATGCGCGTACAGGCACTGCGGATACTCTATCCCCAGGGGTTTCCGAATAGCGCATTTGTTCGAGGTCGGCAATCAATCCCGGCCCAGTTGGGCGCCACCCCAGCCGTGCTTGCGTTTGCACGCTCGAACCGATCAGGTCGCGGCCAGCGAACATACCCAGCCAGCCGAAATGGGCCGCCGCCTCCTCGAGGGATTTGGAAACGACCGACACCTTCAGGCCGCGGCCGATGGCCTCGGCGATTTCCCGGACCGGCACGCCCTCTTCGGCGACCGCATGATACGTCGCCCCTGCTTCCTGCTTCTCCAGCGCCAGCTTGTAGAGTCGAACGGCATCGAGCACGTGGACAGCCGCCCAACGGTTCCGTCCGTCGCCCACGTACGCTGACACACCCTTCTCGCGAGCCAGCGCGATCGTGTAGGTAACGAGGCCCTGCTTGACCGTGTCGTGAACCTGGGGAAGACGAACGACCGACACGCGCACGCCACGCTTCAACAGCTTTTCAGCCGTCGTTTCCGAGACGCGCGGAGACGCGAGAGAGGGACCATCTTCTTCTGTAGCTGGGCGCCCCTGCGCCACCGTCGCCATACCGGAGGTGACAAGCATGAGCCTCTCGGAGCCTTCGAGCGCCGAGCCGAGAGTTTCGATAGCACGCTTGTCGATTTCACAATTTTCCGCGAACTTGGCGAAGTCGTGGATAAACGCTGTGTGAATCACCGCGTCTGCCTCCGCCGTGCCGCTTCGGAGGCTTTCGAGGTCGGTGAGATCACCGCGATGGATCTGGGCCCCAGCCGCGATAAGAGTCTTGGCGCCCGCATCCGAGCGGGCGAGACCGAGCACCTGATGCCCTGCATCGATCAACTCCCGGACAATAGCGGAACCTATAAACCCTGTGGCCCCTGTGACGAATACGCGCATTACAATTCCTCCTTTACTTCACTTCATGACGATGGACAACTTCTTATTTCCCAAGCTGGAATCCGCGTCTAAAAAGACTCTCCAACCAGTTCTTCGCTCTTCTTCCAGAGCGCCTCCGCATTTTTCGGATCGAGCGCATATCCGCGCACTCCTTCGCTGATAGCGCTGATCGTCACGTGATCGGGAACGATCTGGCCGACGTGGCAGTTCTCGCAATACCGGCCGCCAATCTCGTCGGCGGGAGCCACGACGCCGGCCCACACGGAAGTGGCGGCTCCTTGAGGAATGCTCTTCCACTGAAAAGGCCCCTTACCTTCGGCCGCAAGCTGCTGGTTCATCTGGTCGAGGATCCCTTGAATGCGGCTCGGATCTATGTGGCGACCCAGTTCGGTGTGTATGCCTCCCGGATGCACAGCTGCGGCGCGCACGCCACGCTCGCGGTGCCTTTGGTCGAACGCAACGGCGAACAGGATGTTTGCCGTCTTCGACCGGCCATACGCGACGAATGGCTCATAGGGCGTCCTCTCAAAGTTGGGATCCTGAAGGTCAACGTCCGAGTAGCGGTGACCGGAAGAAGACAGATTGATCAGTCGCCCTCCTGCGGGAAGAAGGCGCGCAATCCGGTTCACTAGGACAAAGTGGCCGAGGTGATTGGTGCCGAACTGTGTTTCAAAGCCGTCCGCTGTATGTCCGAGCGGTGTCGCCATCACTCCCGCATTGGCGATGACCAGGTCGAAAGAATCGCCCTTTGCCAGTAGTGCGTCGGCGCAGGCCCGAACACTCTTCAAGCTGGCAAGATCGAGCTCAACGAGTTCGAAACTCCCGCCATTGGCCGCAGCGTCCTTCCGCACCTGTTCGGTCGCCGCTTTGGCCTTCGCCAAATCCCGCGCCGCACCGACGACCTGCGCCCCGTGCGCGGCAAGAGACCGTGCCGTCTCCACGCCAAGACCAGCCGAAACGCCCGTGACGAGAGTCCGCTTGCCGTGCAGATTCATGCCAGTCAAAACTTCTTCTGTTGTTGACGTCGCCCCAAGAACCTTTGCCATTTTTTTCTCCTTGTGCCGGCCCGTTCGCGTTCCTTCCTGGCAGCCGCTATTGACGAGCCACGCCTCCTTCGATAAAACGGAGAGTGTCTCCGAACGTTTAGATAATCGGAGACTATCTCCGGTTACATCTTTTTTATGCCCACGAAACGGTCACAACCTGCCGAGCGAAAGCCGCGCGCCGACGCGCTGCGGAATCGCGAACGCATTTTGGAGGTCGCCAAGGAGGCGTTCACCCGGTCGGGCGCAAACGCCAGCCTGGACGACATCGCCAAAGAGGCAGGCGTTGGGCCGGGGACTTTGTATCGCCATTTTCCGACTCGCGAGGAACTTCTCCAGGCAGTTTATCGGTCTGAGATAGAAAAGCTGGCCGCAGCAGGGCGGAAGTTCACTCAAAGCATGCTGCCGGTGGAAGCGTTGCGAGCCTGGCTATTGTTGTTCGTTGATGCCATCGAGACGAAGCAGATCATTGCCCCTGCGCTGAATACCCTGATCGGAGATCACAAGAAAGTGTTCGCAGCTTCCTACGCTAAAACCCATGAAGCGATTGATGCCCTGGTGAAGCGCGCGATCCAGAGCGGCGACATTCGGAAGGACCTTCATCCTATGGATCTCCTTCGGGCTCTTGTCGGCGTCGCCAACGTGGCGACCAGCCCTGACTGGCAACAAAGCGCCAGGAGGCTCGTGGATATCCTAATCACAGGTTCGCGGCCAATGAAATAAACCGAGCTGACTTCCGGATTGTCGGCAATCCGGAAGTTGCGGGTTACAACGCAGAGAGGCGATGCAGACACCTCGGGTCGGCAAATCCACAAGTCGCAGGTCTCCATTCACTAACTCCTTTGGAATCCGCACTTGCAAAAACACGCCTGTAAACTCTCTGGAATCAACACTTCCAAATCATTGCACTTAAAACCCTTTAGAATGAACACTTACAAAAAAAGGGGAGGGGGCCCGGCCCATGCGCCGGCCACACAAACCAGGAATCCATCAAACGAATTGCATCCCGAACGACCGCTAGGAGTGGGGCACCTTTCTGTTCCTCCACCAGCCATAATTGCCCCTGCAGAGGACCTCGAACATGCCAAGCACACAGAAAAAGGACCAGCAAACTTCGCTGGCCCTCTTCGCATCGTTTCGTTACTTCCTTACATCATTACGTCATTACTTCTGCCCTTCATATGAGTAGGCCGTACCTTTTCTCTTCCGCGACTCGAATCTCGATTTTTCCACGGCCTCTGAGGCATGCTCCACCTGCCATTTCTCTCGCCTTTGGACTTCTGACCACCGCGCCCGAAGCGGGACAAGCGATTCGAATCACCAATCAGTACATCCAAAGAATTATATTGACATCATAATGGCCTTGTGCTACACTTCTTTCCGTAGAAAAGTGCGCCTCGCTTCCGCGAGACTCCCCTAAAAATCCCAAATCTTTCTTTCCGGAGACTTCCATGTCCACTAATCGCGACAAGGACCGCGCGTCCTTGTGTTCGTTCACGTTCACCGATGGCCGCCGATGCCGCACTCCGCGCCGCAGCGGCCATCCGCATCTCTGCGCCTTCCACGCCCGCAAGGAGGCGCAAGCCCTCGCTGGCGACGAAGCTGGCGAGGACATCGCCTTTTTTCTTTCCGGCGACTATGTGTCCGCCGGCGACTTGAGTTTCGCTTTGGGCCGTCTCTTCGCTGCCGTCGCCCAAGGCCAGGTCAAACCCAAAACGGCCTCCACCCTCGCCTTTCTCGGCCAAACGCTCGTCCAAACCCTCCATCTAGCCCAAAAGGAATACATCAGCGCCTTCGGCACCGCTTCCTGGGCACGCACCGTCGCCCACAATTTCAAACAGTCCGGCGAACGCCAATGTCCGCCTGCTCCGCCCGCGCCTCAATCCGCTCCAGCGCAAATCGCCGATCAACCCGACGCCTCCGAGCCGTCTAGCCCCAAATGCGAATCCAACTCATCCCCAACCAGCGATAAAATCCACTCTCTCTAAATCTCTTTAGAATCAACACTTGCAAATCTGTATGAAAACAAACCACTTTATCCACGTTTAGAATCAACACTTATGAAAAAAGGGGAGGGGGGAGGGGCAGGGGTGCGGCACAGACCGCGCACATCCCTGACAGAATAGACCTGGCGGATTCCTGACACTTTGTCTTGAGCGAATGGGACAGCCAGCCCCTGCCCCTTTGCATGTGCACTCTGCAGGCGATGAATCTTGGCTGTCCTCTTCCATGTTCTGCAGGATGAGGGCTGCGGAATGCACGTCACGCGCCCACGGCGGTTAGTTTTGCAGGTCGCGAAGTTCCTTCAGAACTGGCGGATTCGGCGGCTGGACATTCTTTCCGTGCTCGCATGTTTTGTAGACGTGGGTGCCGGTCCGGTCCTTTTCCGTATCCACGAAGAGACAATAAGTTGTTGAGGACCAAGAACCAGGCAGGTCTTCCTCGTTTCCTCCGAGCTCAAATTCCGTGATCCGCGACCAATCGGCGGAGACGGTGAAGTCCTGCGAAAAGAGCCTGGGGCCGTCTATGGTATCTCCGAGTTTGAGTGCTTCACGAATTTTCATATCTCCAGTCAGACCAAATATTCGCAGGTCCGTCCGTGGACAGGCGCCGCATTGGCCGGAACCGAACTCCGAATACCATACCCGCGGGCCGGTCTTCAGGAGTAACTCGCCACCAGGAAGGCGCTTAATCTCGAAACCTTCCTGACTAATGTTGTACGGATAGCTTGTGGAAGAGTTGCCTTTCTTATAAGTGAGATGAGGACCGCACACCCATTCCCCTGGCCCGCCCCCTTGCCAGAAGTAATGAGTCTCCCGAACCTTCGGCGAAAGTCCTTCCGGTTCGTATCGATAGCCCGCCGGGTCGTTCACCAGGATGAAGGTATCGGTCTGATATCGAGGCTCCGGACCTGCCACAGGAATGAACCACGCAGGGTGATAACCTCCCCTCTTGTCGGTTCCCGCCAGTGGAAGCGTGCAAGGAGTCAAAGAAAAGTAGAGCGGCGGATCCAGCCGGAGAACGTTGAACGTTTCCGGCTTACCGTATTCCCGCTTCGCGGAAGAAACCGAGTATGCACCGACCTGTTTGCCTTCATGTGCGGCCTTCACGACGTCCACTTCAAGATACAGCTCGCCCGCATTCAGCGACGGCAGAGGTGGCAGTGCTTCAAACGGGATCAATATCTCGAAGGAATAGCCGAACTGCTCCGGAAAGAAATACATCTGAACCTTTCCATGAGGTTTCAGAATTTCGGGGACTTCATCGCCGAGATTGGAGTACCGTTTCTGGATTTCTTCGTAGGCAGGCGTCGCAAATGATTCGATACCGTAATCGGGTGTCAGCAGCCATTCGAGAAGAAAAAGTCGCTTTAGACGAGAACGGTATGCGGTTTGCTGCGCGACCCAGTCTTTGCATTTTTTCACTTCGTCCGCGACGCCCTGGATATCTTTGGCCCACTCTTCGCACGAATCTGCCCCCTTGGGCAGCGTCACGTCGTCAAACTGGTTTCCCCATCCGATCTCGGGCAAATCCACATCTGGTGTGGCCGCGAGCCAAACCTCAACGTGGTCCTTCGAGAGGATTTGTTCTTTGGTGCGCGGAAAGTCAGGTTGTTCGCCATCCACACTCCCTGTGATGTAGAGCTGACGATCGTACGCTGTGTTGATCCAAAGCTGACCGTGGCGTGCACCCTCGCCTCGCGGAACCAGCGCAATGTCCGCCGGTCGGCTAGCCAATTTGCTAAGGGCGATGGGCAGTTGAGAAATGGGGCTGGGACGGACGTGGACGGTAACAGGCTGCTCTTGTGCATTGGCCGTACTGCCCAAGAGAAGAAGCATCGCGATGACAAATAGTTTCATAAGGCGCACAGCAGTCCTCCCAATAATCATCACTCATAAAATGGAAAGATTACTCGCACGGCAGAGTCCAACGGCCTTATTACTGATGACAAGGGGTTTGCACTACACAAAGGGATAGCGAAAGCGTGGGCTTTCAAACACACATGGGAAATTTCCACACAGGACGAATTCCCGCCAGAGGCCGTGCGCTTAGGGAGTTATTCGGAACTCCCGCGTCACTCGCAGCTAAGGCACGACTTCAGACGGGCTGGTAGAGCTAGTTCACAAACGAAAAGGGCCGGCAAACTTCGCTGGCCCTCTTCGCATCGTTTCGTTACTTCCTTACATCATTACGTCATTACTTCAGCCGTTCAGCAGTAGCTGCATTCGGCGTCGCCCATGCCGCCGCCGGTCATATCGTCCTTGATGCGCCGCAGCCGTTGCCCAAGCCGTTCAGCCATTTGGTGCCGTGCGCGCCACAACCGCGCCTTCAGCGTGTTCTCGGTGACTCCGAGTTTCTTTGCGGCTTCGCCAGTCGAGTAGCCTTCCACTTCGCGCAGCACAAACGCCGTGCGCAACAGCGGTGAAAGCTCATCGAGGTTTTCGCTGATCATCTCCCGCAGCTCCGTTCCGGCAAACACTTGCTCCGGGTTCGGGCCTTCGGCCGCGAATCGCTCCGCAATCGGCAGCTCGTCTTCGCGCGGAGGTTCATCCAGCGAAACCGATGGACGCGCTTTCGCGCTGCGCCGCCTCATCAGCGCCGCATTGATCACGATGCGCGTCAGCCAGGTCGAAAATTGCGAGCGTCCCTCGAAGCGCTTCATGTTGCGGTACGCGGAAAGCAGCCCGTCCTGCAGAGCATCTTCCGCATCCTCGGTATTGCCGAGGACACGCAACGCCGTCTGAAAGAGCGGCCGCTGGTAACGGCGGAACAGTGTTTCCACCGCCTGCGCATCGCCCTTCTGCCCGGCGCGAATCAGCTTGTCTTCACTGAACTGCGTTACCATTGCTGTTTGCGTTGTTATTGCTGTTTGCGTTGCCATCGTTCCCCCCATTACAACAAAGAACTCACTGCCATGAGCCACTAAAAAATCGCTGCAAGAAGCTCGTTCGCCGGATGCGTGGACACTTTCGCGCCTCAGTGCGCCGGAACACCTCCGGCTGGCACTCTCGGTTTCCTCATCATCAACAAGATTGGGATGACTGCCAGGAAAACCACGCCCAACATCTTGAAGTTGTCGATGAAAGCCAGCATTGCCGACTGGCCTTGCACCAGGTTGTAGACCATGCCCCTCGCCTGCACTGCGGCATGCGAAGCATTCGACCCAAAGGATATTAGACGCACCGTGTTGCCGTTCGTCATCTTCAGTAGCGCCGGATTTAAGCTGTTTACGCTCTCCACCAGATGCGCTTGATGGAATTGCGTGCGCCGCTCCAGCATCGTCGTCACTGTCGCGATTCCCACGCTGGCCCCGATATTTCGCGCCAGATTGATGATTCCCGTCCCCATGTTCGTCTTTTCTTTTGGCACGTACGCAAACGCCGCCACGTTGATCGGAATAAACAAAAAAGCGAGGCCGAAGCTCTGCAACATTCGCGCTCGCACCGCATGGCTGTAATCGAGCTGCAAATCCCAGCCCGCCATCCAGAACAGCGCAATCGCGCTCACCGTGCACCCGAACGTAATCAGAATCCGCGTATCCAGCTTGGACACCAGGAATCCGACGACTGGCATCATCAGCATGATCACCGCGCCGCCCGGCGAAAGCGCCTTTCCCGCCAGCTCCGCGGTGTACCCCAGCATCTCTTGCAAAAACTGCGGTATCAGCACCGTGCTCGAATACAACACGAAGCCCAGGAAAAACATCGCCACCGTCGAGATCGCGAAGTTGCGGTCTTTCAGCATCTTCAAATCGACAACCGGTTCTTTATGCCGCCACTCCCAAACGATCCCCGCGATAATCCCAATCAGCATCAGCGCAAAGAAAACTTGGATAAACCCGGACGATAGCCAGTCGTCGCGCTGGCCTTTATCCAAAACAATCTGCATGCTGCCGAGTCCAAGGCTGATCAACCCAATTCCGATGTAGTCGATGCGGAATCCACGCTTGACGCTCGCGCGCTTCATGTGCGGCGGGTCCGAAATCAGAACCGAGGTCAGCAGCAGCGAAATAATTCCGACGGGCACGTTGATGTAGAAAATCCATCTCCACGAAAAATTGTCCGTAATCCAGCCGCCCAGCCACGGCCCAATCGTCGGCGCCACCACTACCGCAATCCCGTAAACCGCAAACGCCATCCCGCGTTTCGCCAGCGGAAACGTGTCGTTCAAAATCGCCTGCTCGCTGGGCTGCAACCCGCCACCGCCCGCGCCCTGCAGAATCCGGAAAAGCACCAGCACGCCCAGGCTCGGCGCCAGCCCGCACAAAAACGAGCTAACTGTAAATAGCGCCACGCAAGACATGTAAAAGCGCTTCCGTCCGATCAGCCCGGAAAGCCAGCCGGAAAGCGGCAACACGATCGCATTGGAAACCAAGTACGACGTCAGCACCCAAGTGGATTCGTCGGCGCCAGCCGACAAATTCCCGGAAATGTGCGGCAACGCCACGTTCGCGATCGACGTGTCCAGCACTTCCATGAACGTCGCCAGCGTCACCGTTACGGCGATCACCCACGGGTTGATCGTCCCGTCCGGCATCCTCAACTTGGCTAGTAGTCTGTTTCGCATGTCTCGTTCGGCTCTGGCTCGTTGCGCCGCTATCTGTTGTTACGTATGACTGCTCAACTTACTTTCTTTTTTCCACGCACTACTTGGTGATGACCGTCGCGTCCACATTCATCCCCGGCCGCAGCACAGCCGAGCCCAGGGAATCCCGGTCCAGCACGATCTTCACGGGGATGCGCTGCACCACTTTCACGTAGTTGCCCGTGGCGTTTTCCGGGGGAAGCAAACTCAAAACTCCACCGGTCGCCCCTGCTATCGAGTCCACATGCCCGCTGAACGTTTTTCCATACGTGTCTACTTTCACGTCTGCCTTCTGTCCGGCATGCATGTTCCGCAGCTGCGTCTCTTTGAAATTCGCCGTCACCCACACATCCTGGAGCGGCACGACCACCAGCAACCCCTGCCCTGCCTGCACGATCTGTCCGGGCTCGACCTGTTTGTGCGTCGCCACGCCGTCCACCGGCGCGACGATGTTCGTGTAGCTCAGATTCAGTACGGCCGCGTCCAGCGCGCCGCGCGCTTGCGCGACTTTCGCGATTTTGGCCTGCGCGTCGGCGGTACGCATGCTCACCTGTTTTTTGTCCGCTTGCGCTCCCTCTACCGCGGCTCGCGCTTGCAGCACGCGCGCCCTGGAAGCATCCAACTGCGCTTTCACCACTTCCACGTTGCGCTGCGCCTGCGCCAATTTCTCCTCATCCGCTTTCAGCGCGCTCGCCGTCGCATCGGCATTTGCTTTCGCTGCGTCGTATTGTTGCTTCGAAATTTCATCCTTATCCACGAGCGGCTTGTACCGCGCCAAATCCGCTTGCGCGAGCGCCGCGTTGGCCTTGCTCTTCTCGACATTGGCTTGCGCAAACGACAAATCCGCCGTTTGGGCTTGCTCGTATGTCGCTTGAGCTCTTGCCAGGTCCGCTTGCGCTCCCAGCAATTGCGCATCCGCGCTGGAACTTCCGCTGGCCACGTTTTCAGCCGTGCGCGGAACGTCCACTCCCGCCGAGCGCGCTTCGCTCTCAGCCAAGTCCAGCGCCGCCTTCGCTTGATCCACGGCGGCCTGATAGTCAGCCGGATCGATCTTCACCAGCGGCTGCCCCGCTTTTACCGCCTGGTTGTCGTCCACCAACACGTTGGATACTTTCCCGTAAATCTTTGACGCGATCGGGGTGATGTGGCCGTCGATCTGCGCGTCATCCGTGCTTTCGCGGTTGTGGTAGTAGAGAAACAACCCGACCACCGCCGCGATCAGCACCACGCCGCCAAGAATCGCCAGCCGCCGCACCTTCGGATTCGCCAGCCCTTTCGGCGCTTCTTTCTCCAGCGGCACTTCTTCCAAGATCGGCCGCACTTTTGTCGCGTTTTCTAGCCCTACCTCGATCTCAATGCTCATCGGTTCCCCTCACTTCGAGTACACTTTTTCCATCTGCCCAATCGAACGCGCATAGTCCGCCCGCGCCTGATTGAACCGGTACAGCGCGGCGATCTGATTGTCGTTCGCGCGCGCCAGCGAATCCTGCGCCTGGATCACTTCAATGTTGTTCGCCACACCCGCCTTGAAGCGGTCCCGCGCCTGATCCACTTCCTCTTTCGAGAGCCGCACACCCAAATTCGCCACCGACACCTGACTGCGCGCCGAATCCAAATTAATCAGCGCGGTCTTCACGTCCAGCGCGATCGAATTCCGCAAGTCATCTCTCTGCTGTTGCAATTTCTGGATTTCCAAATCTGCCTTCACGATCTCCGCGTGAATCCTGCCGCCAGTAAAGAGCGGCACGCTCACACCCGCCTGATAGGTGTAAGTCGGGATTCCTGTCGTCGAAGAAGCCCCTTCATACGCCCAGTTCCCATTGAAGTTCACGGTCGGCAGCCGCGATTCCTGCGAAGCCTTCTTTTCCAATCCGGCTGCTTTGAGCCGCTCCTCCAGCGCCTTCCACTCCTGCCGATCACCAAGAGCCGATTCGATGCTCGCTTCCACATCCGGCTGCGGCGTATCGAAAAAGCTGAGCGAATCTCCCAGCTCAAGCGCCTGCCGCGGGTCCAAATTCAGCAGCCGGCTAAGTCCGAAGAGCGATGTCTCGCGGTCGGCCTCCGCCTCGAGCAATCGTTGCTTTTCGTTCTGCAGCTCTACATTCGCGCGCAGCGTGTCGATTCCCGTCCCAACTCCTTCCTTCTGCACGTCCGCCGCCTGGTCATAGAGGGCCTGTGCCAACTCCACTCGCGACTGCGACGCTTCCACATTCGCCACCGCCCGCAACGTCCCGATGTATTGCGAGACCACCAGCAGAATCACTTGCTCCCTCGTCGAAAGGCTATCCGCTTTGCCGGCAGTCGCCGTTTCTCGCGCCGCCTGATACCGCCGGAACAGCGTCAGATCAAACACCGGCGTACTGAACTCCGGCCCCGCCGAGAAAACCTGGAACGGTCCGCCATGTTCAGGAAATCCGGGTATCTTCTTGCCAAGAAATGCTTGCAAGTTGATGCGCTCGACGGAATCCGTAACGCTTAAATTCACCTGTGGCAGCAAAGCCGCGCGCGCTATATTTTGGTCCTGCACACTTTCCGCCGCTGTCAAAATCGCAATCTGCGCCGTAGGATTCTGTTTCAATGCCAGGCTCACCGCCTGGTCCAGCGTCAATCGAAGAACTCCATTCGGCAACGTCCCTGGCAACGGGTTCCACTTTCCGTTTGCTTGCGCGTGCGCAACCGTGGGCGTCACCAGCAAGCTGAAAAACGCAACATAGAAAATAATGTGCGAGCCCTTCTTGCGGCTCCAGCATCCGGTCTTGCCAGACCGTTCCCGCCCCGCGATTTCGTCCACGATCGCCTCGTTCAGGCACCCTTCCGCAATGAGTTTTCCGCCCTGTTCGTGGATCTCCTTCAGCAGCGCCTTGCCGGCTGCATCGATGAAACTCACGCCACACAAATCCACGCTGAATTTCTCCTCCGACGCCCGGGCGCGCCAGGACTGCGCCAGCGTCTCAACCCAAGCTCCCGCCAAGCGCCCTTCGACGCTCAATACGGTTCTACCGCGTTTCTTTTCTGTCGTAATTCTCAACATTGGATCCGCCTTGCTTGCGATCAGTAGTTGCATCAGGTCCTCCATTGGATGTTAAATCTTGTCCATAATTAAGACACTCATTCAAAAGGAGTTAGCGTGAAAAAACCAGCGAGGATTCCTGTCTATTTGACCTTATGTGGGCAAATGACGATAAGAAATCATAGCATAGATGCCAATATTAGGGCAGAAGTACAACGGCTTGCTCATTCCTTGGATGATACTCTATGTCGGGTTGTTCCTCGGCCCGTACTTCCACGAAAGAATCGCCAACTGCGCTGGGCCCCACTCCACCGCCTCCTTAGCCTTCGCTCGATGCTCACTCGGTTCGGAGGGCGACGATTGGGTCGATGGCGGAGGCGCGGCGGGCTGGGAGATAGCCAGCAAAGAGCGCAACAAGGAGAAGAATCAAAGAGACAACAGTGATTGTGGGGAGATCGCTGGGAGAGAGGCCGAAGAGCATTCTGGCGATTAACCGGGTGGCGGCGAGGGCAGAGGGGATGCCGATGGCTATGCCGAGGAGGGTTAGCGCAAGCGTTTCTCGGAGGACTAGCCAGAGAACATTTTGGCGTTGCGCGCCGACGGCGACACGAATGCCTATTTCGCGGGTGCGGCGCGTAACGGTGTACGACATCAATCCGTACAGGCCAATGGAGGCGAGGAGCAGAGCGAGGGCTGCGAAAAAGCCCGAGAGCATGGCGGTGACGCGCTCTTCGACAAGATCCGCGTCGATCGTCTGCGCGACCGTTCTTGTGCGGAGCACGTATTCGTGGCCGAGGGACTCGACCTCATGGCCTATTGTTTTTTCGAGAGCTTCAGGAGATTCCTTTGTGCGCACGAGCAGACCGCCCCATTCGTGCGGATATTGAAGAGAGGAAAGAAAAAGAACGGGTGTCGTCGCATCGCGAATATCAAAGATTCGAGCGTTGCGGGCTATGCCCACGATTTCGATGTTTTCATAGTCAGGCATGAAGCCGAAACGAATGGTCTTTCCGATGGCGTCGCCGTTCGGGAAGAGGCCCTCGGCGAGATTGCTGTTCACGATGGCGAGACGGGTGTGGTGTTGGTCGTCGGCCTCAACGAAGTCGCGGCCGCGAAGCAGAGGAATTCCGAGTGTTCGGAAAAAACCTGGCGAGACCAACGCGGCATTTGCCATTAGACGGATGCCCGTGCTCGAATCGGTGGTCATCGGAGAAACAATATCGTGCCAACCTTGTGGGCTTGGTATTGTTGTGGTACCAAGACTGACTGATCCAACGCCGGGGAGGCTGGAGATGCGCGCCAAAAGTTGCATGTGGTAATTGTTCAGGTCGAGATTTTGGTAGCCGCCCGGCCTGGGATACAAAGTGATTTCCAACACGCTCTCTTTCTGGAAACCGAGATCGAGGGAACGCAGGCGCTCGAAGCTGCGGACGAAGAGGCCCGCGCCAAGTAATAAAACCAACGAAAGCGCTACCTGCGTGATGATGAGAGCTTTACTCAGCTTACCGGTGCCGCTGCCCAGGCTACGGGCATTTTGCTGGAGGACGGCGGCGGGGTCTTCGCGCGAGGAACGCCAGGCGGGTGCAAAGCCGAAGAGAATTCCGGTAAGGAGCGCCACGGAGATCGTGAGGGAGAGGACGCGGAGATCGGGGCTCAGATCAAGCGTAACAGGGAATAAATGTCCTTCCGTCATGAGGAACACGAGCAGGTGGCTTCCCCAGAAGGCGAAGGCGAGCCCCAGCAAAGCGCCGGCGAGAGACAGCGACAGACTCTCGCTCAAGACTTGGCGGGCTAGTGACCTACGGCTTGCGCCGATGGCGACGCGCACGCTCATTTCATGGCTGCGGGCAGCGGCACGCGCGAGCATCAGGTTAGCGAGATTCACGCAGGCTACAAGCAGAATCAATCCAACGATACCCGCGAGTACGTAGAGGGGACGTGAGAATTGCGTACGCAGGCCACTGGCGAAACCTTTCGCGGCCGATGAGACTTCGAGACCCATCGAGAGAAACCTTTGGCGCCGAGGTCCGGGTGTCTCCGTGGAAGCGGTGGCAAGGAGGACATCCGGCCAGCAGGATTGGAGCTGGGCGCGAGCCTGGTCAATCGTGAGGCCGTCCTTAAGGCGGCCGATGACAGAGAGCCAAAGTATGGAACGGCTATCGAGAGTGAAATCATTCCCCTCCATAAGCGGGGGATAGGCAGTGATGGGGATGGTAATGTCGGGCGGCTGGCCGGTGGTCATTCCGGCAAACCATTTTCGAGTGACGCCGATGATGGTGAAAGGATGGCCCTCGACGCGAATTTGCTTGCCGACAACGTCGGGCGTGCCGCCGAAACGGCTTCGCCAGAACTCATAGCCGAGCACGGCCACTTGGGACGTTGTGCCGCTGCTCGGATTTGAATCTTCAGGAATGAGCAATCGTCCAAGGAGGGGAGTTACGCCGAGTTCGGAGTATCCATTGCCCGTGACGGTAACCACGAAATTCTGCGAAAGAATCCCGTTCACTTCGACATTCTGCATGCCGCCAGCGCCCCAGCCGATCAATCCGGTGAAGACGCGCTGGTTGCGTTCGACTTCGCGGAACATGGGATAGGAGAAGGGAACCTTGCTATCCGGGCGGACCGCAATTAGCTGGACGAGACGCTCAGGTTGACGGACGGGGAGGTCGCGAAGGAGGAGGGCGTTGATTAGGGTGAAGATAGCGGTGTTTGCGCCGATGCCGAGAGCCAGGGAGAGAATGGCGACGGTGGTGAAGACGGGACTTTTGGCTAGGACGCGGAGAGTGTAGCGCAGCGTTTGCCAAAGGGTTCCCATAGCGGTTGCTCCGGAATTCGAGAGTGCCGAGTTGCTCTCCACAAATACGCCAAGTTAGGAGTGGTTTCAAGATGGGCGCTGCATTTTGTTACCGGCGCAGGAGTGGCTGACCTAAAACTTCCCGCGTTCTGCTTTTGAAGAAAATATTGAACCTCGCCAAATATAGCGTCAAGCGAGCCGCTGAGAACGGCGGCAGCAAGGCTGCCGCACTCCAAATCGCGGTTTTGCAATATTATGCGGGACTGAGTAGAAAAGCCTGCGGCCAAGAATTCCGCGCTAACGGTGGACGGCAATCGCCTGCAATTCGAAATGGCCGCCACGCAAGAGCGAGCCTGCTCCAATGAATTCCCGCGCGGGATAGTCCGTGGTCTTGAAGTAGCTCTTATAGATGGGGTTGAATTTGTCGAAGAGAGACAAGTCCGTGCAAGCGATTTGCACATACACGAGGTCGTCCATTGTCATTCCGGCCTGTGTTAGCGTGCCCTTCAGACTATCGAGCATGAGCTTGATCTCATCCTCGATTTCCGCGGGCGGCTTGCCCGTCTTGGGGTCGAGCCCGATTCTTCCCGCCAAATACAACGTGTTCCCGGCCAGAATGCCATCACTGTACGGCGCCTGCACTGTCTTATCCGGCGCGTTGAAGACTTTGCGCGCGTTTTGCGGCCCAGGCTGCGAAAAGGCCCCGTTCACACTGAGGATTCCTGCAACCAAAAGTGCGATGACCAGAAAACCAAATCGACGATTCACGGCAAGCCTCCATCCAAATCTCTCTGGAAACTGAACTCCTTCGATTTGCGGCGCGAGTGTAGCCTGCAATTCGATTCATCGCAACCGGCAGCACAGAGTTCCGCCAGTGCTGACCACCCGACAGGCAAAGCGAAATGAGGAGGCAACAGCAAGGACGACAAATGCGACCGAACTCGCGAGAAGATTCGAGGCTCGCTTACAACGCGATCCAGCCGAGCCGAATGAAGTAGAGAGAGGTGATGCCAACCGCAGCCCAGAGAAGCACTCCTTGCAGTAGCGGACGCCAACCCACTTCCTTGAGCGTGGAGCGCGAAATGCCAGTGCCGATGAGGAAGAGAGTGGCCGTGAGACCGAGACGGCCGATTGTGAATAGTGAATGCGAGAAAGGAGAGATTGCAGGAAAGTAGGTATTGCAAATCGCAGCGAGACAAAAAAACAAAATGAACCAAGGTAATTGGATTGTCGATTCGTTGCGATTTTGTGATTCGCCGTTTTTTTCGGATTTGCGGCGCTTGATTGCCGCGGTGGCAAGAGCAAGCGGGACGATCCAGAGGGCGCGGGCCAGTTTTACTGTCGTGCCGATGACCAAAGCTTCTTGTCCGTACTTTGCGGCGGCGCCGACTACGGAACTTGTGTCATGAATGGCCAGCGCGGCCCAGAGCCCGAATTGCGATTGCGAAAGATGAAGCGCGCCTCCAATCGGCGGAAAAATCAGAAGCGCGACGGAATTTAGAATAAAGACCGTGCCGAGCGATACCGCCATTTCCTCGTCGTCGGCGTGAAGAATCGGGCCGATTGCCGCGATCGCGCTGCCGCCGCAAATGGCCGTGCCGGCGGTAATCAGAAACGAAGAATTGCCACGGACGCGCAGAAGTTTTCCTAGCGCAAGGCCCGCCAGAAGCGCAAACGAAATACCTAGCGCCGTGTAGACGAACCCGCTGCGGCCGGCTTTCAGAACTTCGTGCAGATTCATTCCGAAGCCGAGCGCGACGACGCAAATTTGGAGAAGAATTCTCGCCGATGTCCGGGTGGCCGCGGCGTAAGGGTGCACCGCGAAGCTCAAACCGAAGAGTATCCCGATGGTGAGGGCGGCTGGCGGAGAGAGAAGTCCTGTAAGGGACAGGACGAGCGCTAGAAAGAAAAGAGTTTTCGCGAGAGCGGGCATCAGCAGGAGAAAGAGTATGCGGGCCGAAGCGGAAGCGGGCAACGGAGAATTTGAAGAGTGCCGCGAAATTCACCCGCATTTTTGTAGGGTATTCGGCGGCCGAGATCGTTTTTTTGTTCCTACATCTGCGGCGGCGCGGGAGGCGCGGGAGTTTTCACTGGCGAAGGCGAATTTGGCTGAGTGGAAGGACTTGGCTGTGAGGGCGCGGGCTGAGCCGGATTCGTCTTCGGAGGTGGCGGCGTGTTGGGCGAAGACTGCGCCGGATCGTCCGGCACGGCTGGAGCCGCGGAAACTTCGGCGATGATTTTTTCTGTCGCGGTTTTGCTGACGGCGCACGCGGAATCCCAGATGCGGCACTGCGCAAGAGTGAATTTGCAGCCGCAGGTGCAGGTGTCGGCGTTGAAGCGGTGGAGAACAGTCTTTTTTTGGTCGGGCGTAAGTTTCGAGAGGTCGACGCCAGGAAGTTCCGTGGCGCGATCGGCGTGTGAGAGGAAGACTTCGCCTTTGTCCTCGAAGGTTTCGACTCTGGCCATGATAGGCATGCCGAGCAGCGCGCGAATCTCAGTTTCATAAATCGCGGGGTTCCAGAGGCCGACATGTTTTTGGACGACGCGGCCCTCGGTGTCTAAAACGAAAGAAGTGGGCAGGGCGGGGATGCCTCCGTATTGGATGCGGATGTCATTGGAAGTTATGGCGACGGGATAGTTGATACCCATTTCTTCGGCGTACTGCTTGATGTCGGCTTCTTCGTCGTCGACATTGAGGCCAATGATTTGGAGGCGATCTTTGTAGCGGTTTTGCAATGCGACGAGGTCGGGAATCTCCGCGCGGCAAGGTCCGCACCAGGTGGCCCAAAAATTGAGAAAGATGACTTTACCTTGCAGGGCGGCGAGCGTGAGGGGCTTGCCGTCGAGCGCGGTGAGTTTGAAGTCGGGCGCGGGATCGGGGTTGCGGACGAAACGAATAACAGGCTGGTTGTCTTGCTGTGGGGCAGCCTGCGCGCCGGCAAAAGCAGGTGCAAGAAAAAGAAGCAATGCAGCGAGGAGGTGGCGCGAGTAAGCCATGGCGTCCCTAATAGAAGACCACATTGAACGGCGCGCGCCAAGTGGCTGATAGGAAGGATGTTTGGCGACTCGACCAAAACAGGTCTCGCGGCTCCGGCGAGATTGACAGTGGGGAACGGGAAGTATATGTTTTTTTGCAGAGCGAAGAAGTGAATAGGAAGTTCCGCAGAATATCTCCCACTGCGCCGCAATTCCTGGCAGAGGTGACTCATGGCGACACCCACGGTCAGTCCGCTCCGTCTGGATCCATACAAGAATTTTAAATTTCGCGTGAAATGGGATGGGAAGTACGTTGCGGGAGTTTCCAAAGTGAGTCCGCTGCGGCGCACGACGGAAGTGGTGACCTTTAGATCCGGCGGAGATCCCAGCACGAGCCGAAAGTCTCCTGGGCGGACCGAGTATGACGCGATAACGCTGGAAAGAGGCGTGACGAACGACCATGCGTTCGAGCAGTGGGCCAACAAGGTGTGTATGCTGGGCGCGGGGCTCGGCTCGGAAGTGTCCTTGAGCGATTTCCGGAAGGACATTATTCTGGAGCTCTATAACGAGGCCGGGCAGTTAGTGATCGCGTACAAGATTTTCCGATGCTGGGTATCGGAGTACCAAGCGCTGCCCGAGCTGGATTCCAACACTAACGCCATAGCGATCGAGCATATCAAGCTGGAGAACGAGGGTTGGGAGCGTGACCTCAGCGTGGTGCCAACGACAGAGCCATCATTCACCATCCCACCAAACGCATAAACTAAAATTCAAGCGGGAGAAGGTGAAATGTTGAGTTCCCCGTTGTCGCCGCGAGTGTTGCAGGGCGCATTCGTTTGTCTTGATCCGGCGACCTTCGCACCTACAAGAATTATTTCGTTTCCCTATAACCCGGAAACCCTGTGCCGGAAGCTGGAGCCTGAACCTGCCGCTCCCGATGCTACGAACCCGGTTCCCGCGATCTTGCCGGCGTCGCCGAGACAGGTGATTCGCTTTACTTTGCAGATGGATGCGACAGACCAGCTGGAAATTCCAAGCGAAAATCCAGTGGCGGTGCAGTTCGGGATGTATCCGGTGATGTCGGCGATAGAAATGCTGATGTACCCGCCGAATACCGCTCAAAACGCGCTGACCTTGTTCGTGTGGGGTGCCAATCGAATGGTGCCGGTGCGCATTACGGAGCTGCAGATCGTGGAGCAGTTGTTTGATCCGAAGCTGAACCCGATTCGAATGGAGATGGCGGTCACGCTAATGGTGAGGACGGAAGCAGATTTTCCAACAGGATCCAAGGCGCGGAGATTCTGGGATGAGTACTTGGCCAATTTGGAGAAACTCGCAGCATTGATGCCCAATGGACCGATCGGCAATACGGGAGTGGCACGGCTATAAAAACGTTTACGGCGGATGAGGTCGAGAATTCTTCGAACGATTTGTGATGCCGGGGGCCTGCACGTAAAGAGTCCGCGATTACTTCTCGGCGACCGTTAAAGTGGTTTCGATGAGGTCGACGGAATTGCCACCGGCCATGATTTTGAAGGTGCCGGGCTCGACGACGCGGTGCATATCGCGATTCAGGAAAGACAGTTCGTCAAAGCCGAGAGAGAACTCGACGGTTTTTGTTTGGCCGGGATCGAGAGTGATGCGGCGGAAGCCGCGCAGTTCCTTAACCGGGCGCGTGACGGAGCTGATTTCATCGCGGATATAGAGTTGCACGACTTCGTCGCCGCGGACCTTGCTGGTGTTTGTGACATTGACGCTGACGCGGGTGGTGCCCTCCGGGCCTATGGAATCGGGCGCCAAATGGAGGTTATCGTATTTAAAAGTGGAATAGCTGAGGCCCCAGCCGAAAGGAAAGAGAGGCTGTGTGGTGCTGAAGGCGTATTCGCGCTTGGCGGAAGGCTTTTGGTAGTAGTAATCGGGGAGTTGGCCGACTGAACGTGGAACCGTGATGGGGAGTTTGCCGCCAGGATTGTAATCCCCGAAGAGGACTTCTGCAGCAGCGGTGCCGCCTTCCTGGCCGAGATACCAACCTTCGAGAATCGCAGAGACATTTTCGGCTAGGTAGGTGATGGCGTTGGGGCGGCCGTGGAGAAGCAGCACGACGACCGGCTTGTGCGTGGCGAGCATGGCTTTGCCGAGATCGTCCTGGTTGCCGAGGAGAGTGAGATCGTCGCGGTCGCCCTTGTGTTCGGGCGCCCAGGCTTCGCGAGAAGTTTGTTCGTTGCCGCCCAGGACGAGAATGATGACGTCGGCTTTCTGCGCGACTTTGACAGCGTCGGCGATGCGCTTCGCGTTGAGATCCGGATCGCCGAGGACTACTTTGTCGGCATCCCAATCGGGAAGAGTTTCCGTAATTTTTGTGCCCTCGGAATAGAGGACCTCCGCGCTGGAGCCGACGCGATTCTTGATGCCGTCGAGAATGCTGACGCCGCGGCCGGGCTTGTTGCTGTAGCCACCAAGGTGCAAGTCGTGCGCGTTGGGACCGATGACGGCGATGTGTTTGTACTTGGAAGTGTCGAGTGGCAAGAGGTTATTCTGATTTTTCAGTAGGATAAGCGTCTCGCGCGCGGCTTGTAGCGCGAGTTTCTGATGTTCGGGGCTGTTCGTGATTTTTTCGGCGTAGGCGGAATCGACGTAGGGATCATCGAAAAGGCCGACGAGAAATTTTGCGCGGAGTACGCTCGCGGCGGCGCGATTGACAGCAGCTTCGGAGACCGTGCCGTTGTGCACCTGCTGAACGAGACCGGGATAGGCGTCCGGAAACGGCAACTCAATGTCGACACCGGCGTCGAGAGCCATGCGCGCGGCGGCATCCTTATTCGCGACGACGTGATGGATGCGAATGAGTTCGGTGATGCCGAAATAATCGGAGACGATGACACCGTTGAATCCCCACTCGTGGCGCAGAATGTCGGTAAGCAGATGTTTGTTGCTGTGGGAAGGGATGCCGTCGATTTCGTTGTAGGAGGCCATCACGGTGTGGACGTGAGCTTCTTTTACGGCGGCTTCGAACGGTTTCAGCCAGTACTCGCGGATGACGCGCTCGGAATAGTTTCCGGGGGCGACGTTGGTGCCACCTTCGGGCTGGCCGTGCACGGCGAAGTGTTTCGCAGTAGCCATGACGTGCGATTTGTCGACACCGGGGCCGTCGCCTTGAAAGCCCTTTATTGCCGCGATGCCGAGGCGCGACACGAGGTAGGGATCTTCGCCGTAGGTTTCTTCCGTGCGGCCCCAGCGCGGATCGCGCGCAAGATCGAGAACGGGCGCGAGGCATTCGTGCACGCCGCGGGCGCGCGCCTCCGCGGCATCGGCGGTAAAAACTTTTTGAAGCAATTCCGGATCCCAAGTGGACGCGAGCCCGATCGCCGCGGGATAAGACGTGCCCTTGTCGGCGACGTGGCCGTGCAGGCATTCGTCATGAAACATTACCGGAATGCCTAGCCGCGTGTTTTCCTTCATCCACTTTTGCAGCGTGTTGGTGAACTCCGCTTCTTCGCGCGGGCCGTGAGAGACTTCGCTGGGACGCGACATCTGGCCGATGCCGTCCTTCAGCAGGACAGCCGCGTGGTCGGGGAGGAACGCGCCCTTGTCATCGACGAAGCGCGACTCCGGAGTACGCATGAATGCAGGGTTCTCCCAGACGCCTTCGATTTGGGCGACTTTTTCTTCGAGCGTCATGCGTGAAAGAAGATCGGCAAGGCGTTGCTCGACGGGGAGCTTCGGATTGCGGTAGGCGGGAACATCTTGCGCCTGGCTACGGAGAAAGATGGAGCCGCTAGCGAGGAGTGCGAGACCTGCGGCGAGGGCTAGCCCGGCAGGCGAAAAAAGCTTCATCAAAGCCTCCAAGAAAAAATACCGATACTTGCAATCTGAAAAACGGGTGGTACTATAGCACGGCCGTTAACGTACACGGACGTTATTTCCAGGATTTTGGCGGGGATTTTCCATAGGTTGCAGGGGGAAATGCGCGGTTATCGCAGCAAGTTACGCTGGCGGCGTTGCTTTGCAAGTGCAGAAGATCGCATGCGGGCGAGAGCAGATACAGGGAGTGTAGTCCTTTATAGATTGAGGGTGGACGCGAACCAGGACCTTTTTTAAGTTTCGAACATCTGCATCGTTTCGTTGCAGCAATGAACATGGAAAACACGCGCGAACGAAGAGGATACCTCGAATGACCAAAAATCACGGTCTTTATGAACCAAAGAAAGAACATAAGTTTTCTTTTGGTCTGTGGACTGTAGGAAACCGGGGGCGTGATCCTTTTGGAGATTTTGTGCGGGAGGCGCTGCCGCCGGACGATATCGTCGCGCTCTTGGCGGAAGTGGGCGCTTGGGGAGTGAACCTGCACGACAACGATCTTTTACCGATTGACGCGACGCCGGCGGAACGCGACCGGATTGTGGCGAGCTTCAAGAAGGCTTGCGAGCGGCATCACGTCGTGGTGCCGATGGCGACGGTGAATGCGTTCTTCGATCCGGTGTTCCGGGATGGCGCGTACACTTCGAATGATCCGGCGGTGCGCGCGTTCGCTTTGCAGAAAGTTTTGCGCGCGATGGATCTCGGAGCGGAGCTAGGTGCGAAGATTTTCGTGGTGTGGAGCGGACGCGACGGCGTGGAAACCGACGCTTGCCGAGATCCACTGGAGGCAATCAAACGTTATCGCGAGGCGCTGAATTATATGGCGAGGTATTCCGCGGACCGCGGATACGGATATAAGTTCGCGCTGGAAGCGAAACCGAATGAGCCGCGAGCAAACATCTATTTTCCCACGACGGGACACTATCTGGCTTTCATTAACACGCTCGATGAACACGAGAAATTTGGAGTGAATCCCGAAATTGCGCACGAGCACATGGCCGGACTGAATTGCACGCATGCGCTGGCGCTGGCTTGGGATGCGGGGAAACTTTTTCACCTCGACCTGAATGACCAGATGACCGGCTGCTACGACCAGGATTTTCGATTTGGTTCCTACAATTTGAAGTCGGCGTTTTTCGTTGTGAAGTTTTTGGAAGACGTGGGTTACCAGGGGTCGCGGCATTTCGATGCGCACGCTTATCGAACCGAGGACTATGAGGGCGTGAAAGATTTTGCGCGAGGTTGCATGAGGACGTATCTCATCCTCAAAGAAAAAGCCAGACTTTGGAAGCAAGACAAACAAATTCAGCAGATTCTGCGAGAAATTGAAGTGCCTGGCGCAGCTTTTCCAGAAACGAAGAGCTTCTCGAAAGGGCACGCCGCGAAGTTGCTCGAGCACACTTTTGATCGCAACGCGCTCGCGAAGAAACGGCTCCCTTATGAGCGGTTGGATCAGCTCACTGTGGATTTGTTGCTTGGAGTTCAGTAGGGGGAATTTCATCGCTCTTTGGCGGTACTAGCGTTAGTTTCATCCTGAAGGGCCATCGAGTTCTCCACTAGTGAATCGCCTGCGCAGTTGCGCCACCGGATCACGCAAAGCAGGGAATACCATGCGTCGCTTCCACTTCCCATCTATAGCGGCTTGCGCAGCGCTCTTGTTCTTGGCGCTGGGTAACAGGTGTGCGCGCGCCGAATCTGGAGCTGAGGCGTGGCTGCGCTATGCGCCGCTGGACAAGAGCGCCGCGCAAAAATACTCAGCGTTGCCCGCGACTGTCGTCGTGATGGGTGATTCGCCGGTCCTCAACTCCGCAAAAACCGAACTGAATCGAGGCCTTCAAGGAATGCTTGGAAAGACTTTGCGCGAGGAGAAGGTTCTACCGCAAGAGAACGCGATCCTCCTGGGCACACTTTCTGCGTTGCGCGCGGACTCGCCGAAACTCCTCGAACATGCCGAGTTGCATGGAGACGGTTTCTTGCTCGCGACGGAGAAATTCCGCGGAATCGACTGCCTCATTGTGGCAGGGAAGACGGATCGCGGCGTTCTCTATGGCGTGTTTGCGCTGCTCAGCAAGATCGCGCGCGGCGAAAGCGTATCCGCGTGGCACGAAACGCAGCAGCCTTATGCACCGATTCGCTGGGTGAATCAGTGGGACAACCTGGACGGCCGCATTGAGCGCGGGTACGCGGGCCCTTCCATTTTTTTTGAGAACGGCAATGTGCGCGCCGACTTGACGCGCGCCGGCGAGTACGCGCGGCTGCTCGCTTCCATCGGGATCAACGGATGCGCGATAAACAATGTCAACGCCAATCCGCGCGTTCTTGAAGATGACTTTCTCCCGCAGCTGGCTCGCGTAGCCGAGGTGTTTCGGCCGTGGGGAGTCCAGCTTTCCATCGCAGTCGACGTCAGCAGTCCGAAAGTGATCGGCGGTATGGACACATTTGATCCGTCGGATCCTCGCGTTGCCGAATGGTGGAAGAAAAAGTTTGATGCAATCTATGCGCTTATCCCTGATTTTGCCGGGGTGGTCGTGAAAGCGGATTCCGAGGGCCGCCTCGGTCCGGCCACCTATGGCCGGACACCCGCCGGCGCCGCCAACGTGATTGCACACGCGCTTGCGCCGCATGGCGGGCTCGTTTTTTATCGCGCGTTTGTTTACAACCATCACCTCGATTGGACCGATCCCAAGAATGACCGCGCACGCGCGGCGTATGACAATTTTCATCCGCTCGACGGCAAGTTTGACGACAACGTGATCATCCAAATCAAACATGGACCGATTGATTTTCAGGTGCGCGAGCCGGTGTCGCCGCTCTTCGGCGGCCTCGAGAAAACAAATGAGGCGATTGAGCTGCAAGTCACGCAGGAATATACCGGTCAGCAGCGGCATTTGTGTTTTCTTCCAACGATGTGGAAGCAAGTTCTCGATTTCGACATGCACGCGGACGCACAGCCGTCATCGGTGAAGGACATAGTGGCGGGCAAAACTTTTCATCGGCCGACGGGCGGATTCGTTGCCGTGGTGAATGTCGGCATGAATGCCAACTGGCTGGGCCACCCTCTGGCGATGGCAAATCTTTATGGATATGGCCGGCTCGCGTGGAATCCCAATCTCGATGCAAAAACAGTTGCGGAAGAATGGACTCGCCTCACTTTTGGGAACGACGCGACTGTAGTACGCACCATCAAATTCATGCTTGCCTCTTCCTGGACTCTCTATGAAAGTTACACGGGTCCACTTGGCGCAGGCACGCTCACCGATATTCTGGGCAGCCATTTCGGACCGGGAGTCGAGTCCTCCGAACGAAACGGCTGGGGACAATGGCATCGCGCCGACCACGACGGCATCGGCATGGATCGCACGGCAGCCACGGGCACGGGGTATGTCGATCAATATCGCGCACCCGTCGCGAAGATGTATGAATCCCCGAACTCCACGCCGGACGAACTGCTGCTTTTTTTCCATCATGTCCCGTACACCTACGTCTTGCGTTCGGGAAAGACGGTCATCCAGCATATCTACGATTCGCACTATGCAGGGGCGCAACTTGCAGCAGGTTTTGTCAACCAATGGCAAACATTAAAAGGCCGCGTGGACGAGCATCGCTACGAGGAAGTGTTGCGGCGGCTCGAATTTCAGGCAGGGCATGCGATTGTTTGGCGTGATGCCGTTTGCAATTGGTTTTTTCAAATTTCCGGCATTCCCGATCAGCGCGGCCGAGTAGGCCAATATCCCGATCGCGTTGAAGCTGAAGCGATGCAGCTGGAAGGCTACGTACCGTTCGACGTTATTCCCCGTGAAACTGCTTCGGGCGGAAAGGCTATTGAGTGTGCGCCTCCGGCGGCGATGTGTTCCGCAACGTTTCGCTTCGAAGGCGCCGCGGGCGGGTACGAGATGGATGTCGAGTATTTTGACCAGAACAACGGGAAATCGAAGTTCCGCGTGCTGCTCGGCGATCGAGTAGTGGATGAATGGATAGCAGACGAGGATTTGCCCGCAACGAAGCCAGGGGGCGATTCCTCCACGCGACGGCGGATCGTAGGTTTGACGCTTCGTCCGGGCGATAACATCCGCATCGAGGGCGTTCCCGATGGTGAAGAGCGCGCTCCACTCGACTACGTCGAAATCCTTGCCTCGCACAAATGAACCAAGACGGACGAAATAATGACCTGCGAACGTACCTAAAAAGGGTTATTGAGCGGGACTGACAGTTCCTAACGCGGCGTCTAGCGTTTACGGAGTTTGATGTCGTCGTAAACGATGATGGAGAGGACCACGAGGACCCACACAGGGAAAACGCCCATTCCAGGAATGGCTTCCGCAATCAAGCCCGGCAAAATCGCCCATCGACGGCCGAGAATTAGAAACAGGAGTCCCGCCGTTCCCAGGTCAATCAGCCATTGCATAGGCGGGGCAAGCACCGTCCAGAAGGAAAGAAAGTCGGAAACGGCCGCGACCAGGAAAGCAAAAGCCTGCCGCTTGCGTGAGGGACGCTGAACGGAAGTCAGCACCTCTGTAGGTGCCAGAACGATCGGATGATTGGGCGGCGTTGTCATGGCCCGAGTTGCGGTCTCAAATCCTTCCTAGATGATCCTGTCATGGGTGTGGGCCAACCGCAAGCCAAGACCGCCTGGGTGGTCTATGGGATGCTCAACTCTTAGGGAATCAAGCGTGTGGGTGTCTTTGGGAGTGGCTACCGCGTGCGCGATAGGAACGAATGCCGACGATGAGTTTCGGCTTGTTCTACACTGAAGTTGTTGGGCAAGCAGATGACGATCGACATCACACCACTCGCTAACGAACCAGCACCTCGCGGAAAGCGAGGGAAATCGCGGAGTGTGTACTCCTGGGTTCTGGGAGCGGCGCTGGGTGGGATTCTTACGGTTATTTTGCTGGGAGCGCTGGTGTCCTTCTCGACCGGGCTCGGGCTATTCCGTCTGATCAGCAATTTGCGCGGAGGACGCACGCAGATCAATGTGGACCAGCCAACCGTCGTTCATCAAATTCAACAACTTCAGCGCCTGGAAACCGTGAGCTATTCGATGGACAAAATTATTTCGGGCGAGCACGACAATGCTTACCTGCCGAAATTCCTTGCGGGTGACCGCCTGCTGCTGGTGGTGCACGGCGAAGTGGTTGGGGGCATCAATCTGGCGAGTTTGCAACCGGGCGACGTCCAGATACAAGGGCAGAAAGTGTCGATTCACCTGCCGCCAGCGGAAGTCTTGAGCACGCGAATCGATAATGCGAGGACGAGAGTCTATTCACGCGACACCGGGCTATTCTCTTCCCCTGACCCGAATCTCGAAAGCGAAGTGCGCGAAGAAGCTGAGCGCCAGCTACGACAGGCCGCGCTGCAAGATGGCATCCTCAAAATCGCTACCGACAATGCGCGAAGCACGATCTCCGGCATGTTAAAGGGCTTCGGGTTCCTCCAAGTGGATACCCGGTAGGTTGTCAGGCAATACAAATGCCTAACGCTGAGGCGCGACGTGGACGACATGCGCCGGCACAGGGTCCTGCACGGGAATCAAAGTGGCAAAGAACGAATTGCCGGAGTGCGTGTTTCCGGCTGTGCCGGAGAGTTTCAGGATGCCAACGGGCGCTTCGGTGATTTCGTTGCCCTGAACTTTATTGTTGTTGCCCTCGATAAGGATGGCGGCTTGTCCGCTGTTCGTAACGTCATTGCCTCTGGCTAGATTGTCGTCACCAGCCAAATCAATCCCAACGAGAACCAGGGAATTAGAGATATTGTTCGACTCGATTCTGGCGTTTTGTCCGTTTGTGAAGATGCCGACCTGGTTTGTGGCGACAGAGTTGTGTTCCGCACGCACGTCATCTGATTGAAAGATCAATATGCCGGTGGCGTCAAATGCGCAGCTTGTGAGAGAAACGCAGGGAGCCCACACGTTGTCTGTGACGGTATTCCCCGAGACGCCGCCCTTTGCGCCGAAGCCGATTTGAATGCCATTTTGTGCGGCGCCGGTTGTCGGACCAAGGCCAGTGACAACGTTTTTGGTGATGGCGACTTCGGTGCCCGATTCGTTGCCGGTGATTCCGTTCTTCTGATAGTCGTGGACACTGTTGTCGTCGATTTTGACTTTGGAGGTTCCCCCGACCAGGCTCTGTACGACGATGGCATCGCCGCTCTGGCAGCCGTTGAGGGATACGGACAGTTTGGTGTTGCGCACGGCGTTGTGTTCGATACTTCCAGATGAATTTTGGTACAGGATGCCGATAAGGTCTGGAAAGCACTCGGTTATTCCATTGTTCGCGGTGTCCACGATGAGACCTTCGATTTCGACGTTTGAAGCATCCTTGACGAGGATGGCGGCGGCTATAGGAGCGCCGGAAGAACCGGTGGTGTTTGACACCATACCGCCAGGCAGCAAAATCGCGCCATTATCGCCTTCGATGCTGAGTGATTTGGTGATGGAAAGCTGTTCGCGATACGTGCCGGGACAGACGCGGATTAGACTGCCGGCGTTCGCGGCGTTGATGGCGTCCTGGATGGAGGTGAATGTCGCGGCGGGGCATTGGACTTTATCGTCATCGACGAGCAGGTCAGGTTTGCGATCGTGATCTTGCGTTGCAGCAGCCATACGCGGAACCGCAAACGAAACCGAGAGCAGAAGTAAAACAGACAAGGCAGACTTTCTCATTGTAGTTCTCCAACTTGAGCTTCGAGGCACAAACCCTGGAGGGCGGGACACCGAGGGAGTTCGAGCATACAGCAGAGCGAAGCCGGTGGAAAGAGGGCAAATACGCTGCCGACATGACCCTCTCCCGACAAATGAAATCCTGTTTCGCTACTCGGCTACTTTCCCGAAGTCACGAAATCGAAAACGGACGCAATAGAGGACGAAATTCCTACGCTTGCAAGACGGTACGGCTCTTGAGGACAGGCTCGCCCTGCTTGGTTTCCGCAGATCGCATTTCGCGGAAGAGGTGCAAGTTCGTGGACATCACGACTCCGGGGCTGAGATGCGCAGCAGGAGGAAGATGAACTTTGTTGGTGAGATTATCGGCGAGGAGACGCACCGCGATTTGGCCTTGGCGATAAGGGTGCTGGTAAATCGAAGCGGTGATAATTCCTTTTTGAAAATACGGAGCCATCTCGGCGAATAGGTCGGTAGTGATGAGCTTTACTCTTCCTTCGAAACCGCATGCGCCGAGAGCGCGGCACACCGGAAGGCAGTTGACGGTGTTTACATAAAGTCCGTCGAGAGTGGGAAAACGCTGGAGAAGATCCGATGTTTTTTGAAAACTCTCGTTCTCATCCTCATGCCCTTCCACCACGCTGACGATTTTTCCTTCGGGGCAATGGCGCAGAAATCCTTCGGAAAAGCCGTCTGTTTTCTTGCGGTGGTCTTCGGTCGAGAGCATTCCGGCAACGACGGCCACTTTGGAACCCGGCGGAACGCACTTACCCATCAATTCACCCGCGAGGCAGCCGTTCAAGTGCGGCTCAACGCACACGATGCTCGAGCGCCGGCTCTCCGGAGCATCCGTGGAAACACAAACGACGCGGACTCCTTTTTCCTCCGCTTCGTCGATCAGCGGCGTTAGTCCCTTTGGGCTTCCAGCGGTGAGAACGATTCCATCCACACGGCTTTCCACGAGTTGCTTGAACGCTTCGATGTCGCCTTCTCCGAGGGTTTGTACGGGGTGATTCTCAAATTCGACGCCGAGATGCTCCTGATGATGCGCTTCGTCCAGAACTCCGCCCCAGAGCTGGTCGTAGAAAAAATGGATTTCCTTGGGGATGCACACGCCAATGCGCACGCGAGCTTTCGCAACCGAAAGAGCGCGCGCCGCAAGATTCGGCGAATAACCGATTTGCTGCGCGATTTGCAAGATGCGCTTGCGGGTGGCTTCCTTGATGCCGCCGCGTCCGTGCAAAGCGCGGTCCACGGTGCCGATGGAAACGTTCGCCATTTCGGCGATCCGGTGGATTCCGTGTTTCTCCTTGCTCATCTACCGCACTCCACGATTCCGTGTGCCGTTTGCAACGCGAACTTCCGCGTTGGTCCCGCGCTGCCACGCAAGATCGAATATGGAATACTCCACAAATGGCCGTTTAGTTTCAGCAGTACCGGGCGCCGATCCTAAGCCTCCACCCCTGGAAAGCAAATTCAGAATATAGGACGCACGACCCGCGTACGTTAACACGATTTAATGAAGGAGGGGAGAAGAACAATCGGGTAGCAGGATTTGCAGCATTAAATCGCGCGTTTGCGCGGCTCGTTGACTTGAGGAGTACAATCACCGCCGACCTGCGCATAGAGCCAGGGATCGCTCACGATTAGACGGGTCTCGGGCACCCGCGGCTCTGGCTGGCAGCGAGCCGCTCGCGGTCTAAGTCTAAATTTACGAAGGAGCTTTCTAAATGCGTTCTGTCTCACGGCGGCATATCCTAAAAGAAGCTTCTAAAACGGGGCTCGCGCTCGGTGCGACCTTCGCATTCGGGCGGAACTTGTTCGGCCAATCGTCCTCGTCGAGCGCGGCTCAGCCAGTTCGAATCTACGCAGACTACCGCCGGACGCTTGCTCCGCTCCAGCGGGAAGTGTTTGGCTCCTTCCTGGAGCACCTCGGCCGGGCCATCTATGAGGGCATTTACGATCCGCAATCCAAACTTTCGGACTCCAACGGCTTTCGCAAGGATGTTCTCGACGAAATAAAGAAACTCAATGTTCCTATCATCCGCTACCCTGGCGGAAATTTTGTTTCCGGATACAACTGGCTCGACGGAGTCGGTCCCAAAGCAAATCGCCCGGCGGTGCTGGACAAAGCGTGGAATTCGATGAATTCGAACGAATTCGGAACGGATGAGTTTCTTGCGTGGTGCCGTCTCGTGGGAACGGAACCTCTTCTGGGCTTGAATCTCGGCACGGGAACCGCGGAGCAAGCCGCTGCGCTTGTGGAATACTGCAATTTGGAGAAAGGCACGCGCTGGAGCGGCCTGCGACGCAAAAACGGAATCGCCGAACCCTACAAAGTTCAAAAGTGGTGCCTCGGCAATGAGATGGACGGCCCCTGGCAGATCGGCCACATGACGGCAACGGAGTATGGCTTGAAGGCGGAAGACGCCGCACGGCAAATGCGCTACGTCGATCCTTCGCTAAAGCTCATAGCGTGCGGCTCGAGCGGCCCTGGCATGCCAACCTATTTGGAATGGGACCGCGAAGTGCTCGAACAGTGCTACGACTATGTCGATGCCATTTCCTTGCATCGCTATTTCAGCAACGCCGAGGAAACAGGCGGGGACAGCACGAAATTCTTGGCCATGAATTTGAGCATGGAGCGGCAAATTGATGAAGTAGCCGCGGTGTGCGATATGGTCCGCGGGCATAGGCGCTCGGCAAAGAGATTGTGGCTGAGCTTCGATGAATGGAACGTCTGGTACCGGGCCAGGACTGGCGATGCGGTGAACGGCCACAGGCAAAGTGCGCCGCACCTCTTGGAAGAAGTCTATAACCTGGAAGACGCGCTGCTGGTCGGCGGCCTTATCAATTCGTTGATTCGCAAGTCGGAGCGCGTGAAGCTCGCGTGCCTAGCGCAGCTCGTCAACGTCATCGCGCCGATCATGACCAATGCCAATGGCCTGCTCCGCCAGAGCATCTACTATCCGTACAGCTGGGCGCTCGAGTTTGCCCGTGGCGCGGCCTTGGAACTGTTGGTGGACTCACCGGCATACGATGTCACCGGCATGGGAGCAGTGAGCTACGTAGATGCGGCGGGAACGTACCAGGCGGATGGCGGAAAGACAGCGCTATTCCTGCTGAACCGTGATTTGGCAAAGTCTCATGCAGTCGAGATAATTTGGGAAGGCTCCTCACCTCGCGCTAGTGATGCTGTTGTGCTCACGGGCAGCGACTTGAAAGCGTCAAATACGTTTGAAGCGCCCACGCGAGTGGCGCCGCAGAAGGCGGACAAACCTTCGAGCGCGGGTGGACGCACGGCCTTCGAACTGCCGCCGCGTTCCTATACTGTCATCCAATGGAACGTCTAGGTCCATGAGGGCAAACTAATTTTTCCTGGCACTCTCCGATGGAACTGCACCTTTCCTCCTGCTATCATCTGCTTCAGGAAGTGGCTTATGCACCAACGGTATGCACCCGTGTTGTTCTCTCTGCTCCTCCTCGCCCCATCTTCAGCCTATGGGCAAGAAATTAGGAAGGCTATCTCCGGTTACATTCGCGAGGAAGGTTCGGGCCATATCATCAGCGAGGCTCACGTTGAGCTGCAGAATTCCTTCGGTACCCCAATTGCAAATGCATACTCCGACGGCAATGGCGCGTACCAATTCGATGACCTGGGGGGCGGTGACTTCTATTTATCCGCCAAGCACGACGGTTACGAGCCTTCCCGGCAGTTTGTGCGCCCGGATGGATCGGGCCATGTGTACATAGATGTGTACTTACGCGTCGGCAGCCGCGCATCCGGTTCGAAATCTGGGAGTCCAGTTTCCGAGCACGAGTTGAGCATTCCCCCCAAGGCCCGGGAATCGTTCGAAAAAGGCGTTCAGCTGGTTGTTGAGAAGTCCGACTATCGAGGCGCCGTCGCTCAGTTTGCCCACGCGATAGAGCAATATCCCTCCTACTACGAAGCGTACGCAGCCATGGGGCTGGCGCAAAACAAAATAGGAGATGCTGCGGCGGCGGAGACAGCCCTGCGAAAGTCGATTGATCTAAGTGCCGAAAAATATCCGCAGGCGATGATTGACCTTGCTTCCATGCTCAACGGTCAAAAACGTTTCTCGGATGCCGAGCCTCTACTTCGCAAGGTGATTTCTCTGGACGCGTCGTCCTGGCGCGGTCAATTCGAATTAGCCTCTGCATTGAGCGGCCAGCAACGCTTTAAAGAGGCTGTGACCTGCGCGTCGGCTGCTCGCGATTTGAAACCGGACAACCCGCAGATCTACCTGCTGCTTTACAATCTCCACATCCACACGGACGACTTGCCGGGAGCTTTGCGCGACGCAGACGGCTATCTCAAGTTGACTCCCGACGGCGCCATGGCTGACCGCGTCCGCAAGATGCGCGTACAGCTTCAGAAAGCTGTGCAGAGCGCCCCGAGTGATTCACATCAACCGCCTTCCTTGTAACCGTCCGTCACGCCCTCGGCGTCGGGCGGAGTGCGCGCGTATCCTTAGAAATAGTTGCAAATACTCGGCCCCCCAAATGGCTCCTAGGGGCCCCCACGCGGCTCGTTCCAGATTCGTTAGCCAGCGCTTGCCTGCCAGCTTTGTTACAAGGCCAAGCATCTGGCTCGCAGCTACTCTAAATTGAAAAAAGTGCTTGACAATGACAGGTCTCCAATGAAAAGCTCCGTGCACGTTAACGGCGTTTCCAATCGCCGTGGGGTGTGGAGGCAATACTATGAATCAAGTGTGGTCCTTTGTTAAGAATATCGTTTTTGTGCGGAAGTCTGTCGGTTTGCGTCTTCTATCTGTTCTTCTGGTTGCCCTGATTGGTTTTTCCGCTTCAACGTTCGCGCAACAAACCACGATCGTTGGCACGGTTACCGATCCTTCGGGCGCCGTCGTCCCGAATGTCAGCGTCACAGTAACCAATGTGGATACCGGCAAGAGCGTCGTCATTCCCACGAATGACGCCGGCCAATACGTAGCCGTCGATTTGCAGATTGGCCACTACAGAGTCAAAGCCGAGGCCAAGGGCTTCAAGGTCGCCGAACAAAAAGACATCGTCCTCACGATCGGCGACCGCATCCGCGTCGATTTCCAGATGCAGATGGGCGCGGCGCAAGAAACCGTCACTGTCGAAGCCAATGCCGTGCACATTCAAGCCGACTCGGGTGAGCAGAGCAACCTCATCACCGACCAGCAAATGGAGCAACTCGCCGTGAACGGGCGTGGTGTTCAATGGCTCGCGACGTTGACGCCCGGCGCTTCTAGCAACATCACCGGTTTCGTCAATACGCCCGTCGGAGGTGACTTCGGCGTGGAGTTCAACGGCCAGCGGGAAAACCACAACATCTGGTTGCTGGACGGCGGTGAAGATGATGACCGCGGCGGTGCGGGCGGCATGAGCATCGCGCCTTCCTCCGACGCCATCGCTGAATTCCGTGCGCTGACCTCCAATTACAGCGCCGATTACGGCCTCTCTTCTGCTGCCACGATGACGATGGTGCTCAAGTCCGGCACGAGCCAGATTCATGCATCCGCTTGGGAATTTAACCGCAACGATGCGTTCGACGCTCGCAACTTCTTCTTCCCACGGCTGAACCCCAACGGCTCCACGAACAAGATTCCGGAACTACGCTACAACACTTGGGGCTTCAACGTCGGCGGCCCTGTCACCTTCGGCCATCTCTATAACCCCGACAAGAAGAAAACATTTTTCTTCTACAACATGGAATGGCGCAGATATGTTTTCGGCGGCGCTACCAACCAGACCGTCCCAGACACGGGCACGTATGGCGGCGACTTCTCTTCTTTGCTGACCGGGGCTAAGCCGACAATCCTCTATGTGCCGACCACATCCCAGGTGAGTCCGTCGGTTCTATTCGCCAACTGTGCCGGCGGCGCTCCTGCCGGAATCATCCAGGGTTCGCCGTTCCCCGGCAACAAAATTCCGGCCTGTATGCTGAATCCGAATGCCCAGGCATTGCTCAAGGCGGGCGTCTTCCCTGCGCCGACCACCGGCATAGCGAACGGCATCGGGACCTTCCTCGGTGGTGCAAATGCTCCGACCAATCTCAAGGAAGAAATCGTCCGCATCGACCACAACTTCACTAGCAAGTTCTCGGTCTTCGGCCACTTCGTCGCCGAGCAGATCACGCAGAACTACTCCATCAGCCAATGGAGCGGTGATAACGTCCCAACCGTCGGCGATACGTTTGGTAACCCCTCCTTCAGCGGTGTCATTCACACCACCTACACCATCAGCCCGACGCTCGTAAACGAAGTCGCCTTCAACTACAACGGCAACCGCATCAACATCGTTCCTTACGCCGCCACTGGTCTTGGCAGCTTGGCCGTCCCCAGTTGCTCGGGCAATGCGGGTGCCGCGACAGCGCCGTGTGACTTCACCAAGTCCCGCCTGTTCACCGGACCTAACAACCTGAACCGCATCCCCAACCTCGATCTGAGCGGCATCGCAAACTTCGAGATTTCCAGCTGGCCGTGGCACAACAAAGCGGATGACTACCAGATCCGCGATGACGTGTCCTGGACCAAGGGCGCCCATCAATTCAAGATCGGCGGCAGCTGGGCTCTCTACAAGAAGATTCAGGATCTGTTTGGTCAGACCCAAGGCGGCTTCAACTATAACGGGCAGTACACTGGCACCACCGCCGCTGTCAATCCCGCATGCTTCGGAACAAACCCCACCGAGATCTGCGGAAGCAGCTTCGCGGACATGCTGCTCGGAACGCCAAACTCCTACCAGGAATTGGCTGTACAGGACCACGGCCTTTGGAACAACGTTTCCTGGGCCCTCTGGGCGCAAGACAACTGGCGCGTCAATCATCGCCTCACTCTCAACCTCGGCTTGCGCTGGGATGGCGTTCCGCACACCTACGAAGCCAACGACCGCATGGGGAACTTCTATCCCAACCTCTACAACGCTGCTAACGCGGCCACTTTCGATAACAACCACACGATTTGCAGCGGCCCAGCGGATCCTGGCTGTAACGCAGCTAGTCCGGGCCTCACCACCAGCCCGAATTCGATTCTCTCGAGCGCTGGTGTCCTCCTTTACACCAACGGCATCGGCATCCCCGGAAAGAACGGCGTTCCCAAAGGTCTTGTCAATAACCACTGGGCCGCTTTCGGTCCGCGCCTCGGCTTTGCGTATGACGTTACCGGTACGGGCAAGACCGTTGTCCGCGGCGGCTTCGGCATCATGTACGAGCGCATTCAGGGCAATGACATGTACAACGCCGGTTCCAACATTCCCTTCAGCCTTCAGGTGAACCTGAATGGCGTTGAGATGGCCAATCCCAACCTTTTGCTTTCTAGCGGTGCTGCTGGGGTGCAGCCTATCAATCCCGCCAGCATCACCGGCTTGGCGATTGATAACTACAAATTGCCCACTAGCTATCAGTACAGCGTCGGCGTGCAACATGCCCTCAGCACCAAAACCGTGCTCTCCGTCAACTACGTGGGCAATCAGGGCCGCCACCAGAACGACTACCGGCAGATTAACCTGCCGCCGGAAGCCAATCTGGCAACCCTTCTTGCGGCCAACGCCCCTTACCAGACGTCGGGCTTGCCTTTTCTCGGCTTCACCAATATCAACCTTGCCGAGAACGAGGCCAATACTCACTACAATGGGCTTCAGGTGGACCTCAACTCGCAGCTTACCAAGGACCTGAATCTGCGAGCTTTCTACACCCTATCCCGTGCCGTTGATCCGAGCACGGGGGGCAACGGCGGCTCCGACCTCCAAGGCGTGTCGAACCCATACGCTGGTTGGGCCTACGATCAGGGCCTCAGCGGCTACAACCGTACCCATGTGGGTGTCGTCGACTTCATCTACGACATCCCGTTCCTCCGCCACGCCGACAACAAACTGGTTCGCAATGTGGTTGGCGGATGGGAAATCTCCGGCATCGTCACCATGGAGTCGGGATTGCCCATTAACCTCAACTTGACCAACAACCAGCGCGGCAACTTCGTTGGTGGCAACAATCGGCCCGATCAGGTTGGTGCAATCGGCTACCAGCACTCTCCCGTCACTTGTACCCCTGCTTGTGGTCAGCAAATCTTGTACTTCAACCCGACCTCATTCGTTAATCCGGCGCTTGGAGCTTGGGGTACACTCGCCCATAACGGCCTGACCGGCCCCGGCCGCGACAACTGGAACTTGTCGCTCTTCAAGAGCTTTACTCTCAGCGAGTCGCGCGGCAGCCGTCTTGAACTGCGCCTTGAGACCTTCAACACTTGGAACCATACGCAGTTCCAAAATGTCGACACCGGCCTTGGCGACAGCAAGTTCGGCCAATTCACCTCTGCCTTTGACCCGAGAATCTTGCAGCTCGGCGGCAAGATTTACTTCTAATCACCCCGGAAGCAGCAACCCGCCCCGCTCGCACGCACTGCGAGCGGGGCGTTTTCTTTTGTAAACTCTCGTCCGGACACTCCAGGAACCCACTGTCTGTGCCAACTTAGAAGCGATGCGATATCATTAGCGTCTTGAACGCCTTGACCTTATTGTTCCAAAGCGGCGGCTGTTCCCCGAACGACTCCCTGTCAGCCGACCTGTCTACGATTCAGGCCTCCTATTTAACCAAGTGGTTAAATACGATCGCGGCTCTCGTTTTCCTTTGGCCAGTGCCCACCATTGCTCAATCCCCGGCTCCTAGCCCCTCGGAGGCCATGGCCCTCGAGGAGCAAGGGAAACTGGACGAGGCTGTGAAAGCCTGGCAGGCGGTAATCCAGCATAACCCCCGTGATGCTGCGGCCTTAGCCAGCTTGGGGGTGGACTACTCGAAACAGCAAAAGTACGCCGAAGCCGCCTCCGTCTATAGGAAAGCGCTCGCCTTGGACCCCAAGCTCCCGGGAATCCAGCTGAATCTAGGACTTGCGGAATTCAAGCAGGGGCACTTTCAGGCGGCCATAGCCCCGTTTAGCGCCGCATTGGCCACCCAGCCAGACAACTTGCAGGCACGCGGGCTGCTGGGCATGAGCTACTACGGCGCGAACCGATTTGCGGAGGCCTCAAAGCACCTGGACCTGGCGGCGAAAGCCGATCCAGACAATGTCAAATTGCGGCAGGTGCTCGCGCAAAGCTGCTTGTGGGCCAAAGAATATGACTGCGCACTCGAGGAGTTCCGCCAGATCCAACAACGCGATCCAAACTCAGCTGCGGCTCACGTGCTCACTGGAGAGGCACTGGACGGCCTGGGAAGGACTCCGGAGGCCATTGCGGAGTTTCAAGAGGCCGTGAAAGCAGCTCCTCAAGAGCCGAACGTGCATTTTGGCCTTGGCTATCTCTACTGGAAGCAGAAGCAATATGACGAGGCGGAAGCTGAGTTCAAGGGCGAGTTGTCTGTTGCTCCTGATAATGCGCAAGCCCTTGCGTATCTTGGCGATATCGCCTTTAAGAAAGACGATCCAGAGACGTCCGTCAAGTTTCTCAGGAAGGCTTTGCAATCGCGCAAGGACATTCGCATCGCGCATCTCGACCTGGGGGCTATCCTAACACAGCAAGGCCGTTTTGAAGAGGCGATCGCCGAGCTGAGGCGCGCCGTGGAATTGGACCCTGAACAGCCTGATGCGCACTACCGGCTTGGTCGCGTCTATCAGGCCAGCGGCAAGCAAGCCGCATCCCAAAAAGAGTTCGCCAAGGTTCGCGAACTCCACGAAAAAGCCGAGGAAGATGTCGCCCGCAAAATGTCCGCTGCTCCGCCTCCCTTGCAACAATAGTCCGTCGAGGGCGAGGCCGTTTGTGCTCATTGATTCTTATGCTAGAGTCTGCGTCACAATGAGAAAACTTTGCGTGTGCTCCGTCGTGATTGGGTTTCTTTACGTTGGCAGCCTTGGATCGTACTTAGCCCATGCACAAGCGAAACGCGGCGTCACGCCAGAGGACTATCTTTCGTTCAAATTTGTTGGCGATCCCCACATTTCGCCCGATGGCAAGGTCGTGGCGTTCGTTTTGACCGTAATCGACCAGAAGAAAAACCGGCGCGAGTCTGCGATATGGATTGTGCCGGCTGATGGTTCGGCAGCGCCGCGGCGATTGAGTGCAGAGGGCATTAGCTCGAACTCTCCCCGGTGGAGCCCTGATGGGAAGACGCTGGCGTTTCTTTCCGCACGCTCTTCGGACCTTCCCGCTGGCGAAACACCCAAGTCCCAGATTTATTTGCTGTCCATCGCTGGCGGAGGAGAAGCGATCGCGCTTACGAAGCTGAAGAATAGCGTGCAGAATTACCAATGGTCGCCGGAGGGATCGCGGATTGTTGTGGTCAGCACTTCGGGGCCGATGGATGGCGTCGCTTCGGCGGATCGCAAGAGCGATGTGCGTCACTACACGCACATCCAGTACAAATTTAATGACACCGGGTGGTTTGACGACAAGCGTCGGCACTTGTGGGTTGTCAGCGTGCCAGGTGGAGAGGCCAAGCAAATCACGGAGGGGCAGGATTGGAACGACACCGATCCGCAATGGTCGCCGGACGGAACGCGCATCGCGTTTGTTTCCGATCGAACTGGAAAAGCATACGACAACGGCCATAACACCGACGTGTGGGTGATCCCGGCGGCAGGCGGCACGCTAACTAAGATTTCGGATCATGCGTTTGAGGACGAAAACCCACGCTGGTCACCCGATGGCAAACAGATTCTTTTCACGGGCCAGACGGCGGTTCATCAGTTCCCCAAACTTTACATCGCTGACTCTACGGGGGGCGCTGCTTCTCAGCTTGCGATAAAGGATCTCGACACGATCCCGGGAGAATTGCACTGGCCGACGGCTGGCTCCGTTTTTTTCGCAGCGGGCGTGAAGGGCGAAACGCACGTCTTTCGCGCCGATCCGGGCGCGCACACTTTTTCGGCCGTGACTTCTGGTGCGCGAGGCATTCACGCGTTTGATGTGAATGAGAGTTCCGGGAAAATGGTCTATCTCGCCAACGATTTCGAGCATCCTGACGAACTCTACGTCTCGAACGAGGACGGCTCAGGTGAACGGCCGTTGACGCATGTCAACGCCGACTTATGGGCGCAGCTCGAACTTCAGCCTGTCGAGCGGTTGGCTTACAAAAGTACGGACGGCTGGGCCGTCGAGGGCTTTTTCGTGAAGCCGCTTGGGTGGCAGGCAGGCAAAAAGTATCCGATGGTGCTGGTGATTCATGGTGGGCCTGAGGGGATGTTTGGAGTGGACTGGTATCACGAATTCCAGGTGTATGCCGCGAAGGGCTGGGCCGTTTTCTTTTGCAACCCGCGCGGGTCGACCGGGTACGGAGAAAAATTCGAGCGCGGAGAAATCAATAATTGGGGTGGGATGGATTATCAGGACATTATGGCCGGAGTGGACGCGGCGCTGAAGCAATATCCCTGGGTGGATGCGAATGATCTGGGCGTGACTGGCGGCAGTTATGGCGGCTACATGACGAATTGGATCGTATCGCACACCACCCGCTTCAAAGCGGCTGTGACTTTGCGCTCGGTCTCCAATTTCATCAGCGACGACGGCACTCGCGATTTCCCCTACGGTCACGAGGAATATTTCAAGGGGGCCCTTTTCGATGACTTCGACCAATACTGGGACGCTTCACCTCTAAAATATGCGCGCAATGTCCGCACGCCGACGCTCATTCTCCATTCCGACAACGATTTCCGCGTTCCCATTGAGCAGGGCGAGCAATGGTTCCGGGCGCTGCAGCATTACGGCGTGACCTCGGAGATTGTGTTCTTTCCTCGGGAGAACCACAATCTGACGCGAACGGGTGAGCCCAAGCATCTGGTCGAAAGCCTGAATTGGCAGATCTATTGGTTTGACCGCTATTTGAACGGCAACGCCAGCGCGAAACCGCCTGACGCGCAGTAGGTTAATTGCAAACAGCACATTTTATGCTGACTCATGCGCGGAGAAATATGCCAGGAAGAGGATTCTAGCGCCACGATAAATTCCTGTTGCTCGCACGTGAATTAACAGACAAAATGCGCGCGTCAGCGATAGTTTAATAATCAAGAGGTCATTATCTGGGGAAGGTGGGATGCGCATGGTGGCTCCATCCAAAGTTTGTCGAGGTGTTCTGTTTTTTAGACTTGGCTTGTTCGCGGGCTTGTTGATTTTCTCGATTTCTGCAGTGCGGGCGCAAAACAATCTGCAATACCAACTGCCGCCCAAAGCTATCGTCGAGATTGTCGATGCATTACCAACTCCGGGCATCGAGATCTCACCGGCTGGAGGCGGGGCGGGGAAAAGATGGATGCTCATAGAACATTTCTCTGGGTTGCCGACCATCGCGGACCTGGCGCAGCCGGAGCTTCGATTGGCGGGCCTGCGGTTCAATCCCAAGACGGATGGCCCCAGCAGGGGGCGCTATGACACTTCGCTAGAATTACAAGCGCTGCCAAACGGCAGGGCGATAGCTATTTCCGGATTGCCTGCGCATGCCAAGATCAGGTTCGCAGATTGGTCTCCTGACGGACGGAAGATCTCGTTTGTAAACATTAGCGATGCGAGGGAAGACGCGGGGCTCAGTCTTTGGATTATTGATGTGGCGACGGCGCAGGCGCGGCGTTTGCCCGGGATTGCGCTTAACGGGATTTTCGGTTCGCCGTGTGAGTGGTTGAACGATAGCCAGAGCCTGGTGTGCAAAACAGTTCCTGCAGATCGAGGTCCGACGCCGAAACGCAGTGAAGTTCCAACGGGACCGGTTGTGCAGGAGAATCTCGGGCGGGTAACTCCTGGGGCTACTTTTGAAGATCTTTTGAAGAACCCGGAAGACGAGCAGATTTTCGATTATTACGCGACATCGCAAGTCCAGCTCATTCGCCTGGACGGCGCGGCGAAGCCGCTCGGGAAACCAGGTGTTTTCGAGGACGCGACTCCGTCGCCCGACGGCGGATATGCACTTTTGCTCGAGCGCCATCATCCGTATACCTATTTGCTGCCATTCGAGAGGTTTCCGGAGCGGGTGTCTGTTCTGAGTATCAAGACGGGAGCGACGAAGCAGTTGTCGGACAAGCCTCTCGAGGATAACGTTCCCAATATTCGAGATGCTGTAGCCGTTGGCCCGCGTGACTTCGAATGGCGAAGCGACGCGGCGGCTTCTATCTTCTGGGCGGAAGCGGGCGATGGCGGCGATCCGCGAAGGGACGCGGCTGCGCGTGATTCGTTGTTTCTGCTGGACGCGCCTTTTGACGCAGCGCCACGCAAACTGGCTGAGCTTCCGTTTCGCTTTCGCCGAGTTGTATGGGGCAATGACCACCTTGCACTTGTTGAGGAGCGGCGGTGGAAAGATCGCAAACGAGTGATTTTGGCGGTTGCTCCTTCGGCTTTGGGGGCGCCGGTCAAATTATTTGAAGGTTCCTCCGAAGACCGCTATCACGATCCGGGCGAACCGCTGGAGGAGACCAATCCGGCGGGCAAGCCGGTTCTCCAGACAACCCTTGATGGTAAGGGAATTTATTTGAAAGGTGAGGGCGCTTCTCCGGAAGGCGACAAGCCATTTCTCTCGGTGATGGGTGTGGCGAATGGAGAGACCAAGCGGATTTGGCAGTCAGCCGCTCCTTACTTTGACATTGCGCAGGCTGTTCTTGATCCTTCGGCGGATGCAATTTTGATCCGCAGGGAGTCACAGGAAAAGAATCCGAATTACTTCATCCAAAAACTTGGGGCGGGATCTTCGGAGCAAGTCACCTTTTTTCCGAATCCTTATGGGAGCGGTGCGCTTTCGAAAAAACAGGTCCTGCACTACAAGCGCGCGGATGGCGTGGACTTGAGCGCGAACCTTTATTTGCCTCCGGGGTACAAGCCGGGGGACGGACCGCTGCCAACTCTGATGGAAGCTTATCCCACGGAATACAAAACGAAAGCGGCGGCGGGGCAAGTGACTGGATCGCCGTACCAATTCGCATTCCTGAATTGGGGCTCGCCAGTGCCGTTCGTGACTCAGGGATATGCTGTGCTGGAAAACGCCGCTATTCCCATCATCGGTGAGAGCAATGCCGAGCCGAACGACACTTACGTGGAACAGCTTGTGGCCAGCGCCAAGGCTGCGATTGATGAAGGTGTGCGGCTTGGCGTTGTGGACCGCAACCGGGTGGCGGTGATGGGGCATTCCTACGGAGCGTTCATGACGGCCAATTTACTGGCGCACAGCGATCTGTTCAAGGCCGGCATTGCGCGCAGCGGAGCGTATAACCGGACGTTGACGCCGTTTGGTTTCCAGAATGAGGAGCGGACGTACTGGCAGGCGCCGGAAGTGTATTACAAGATGTCGCCATTTTCGTTTGCCGACAAAATCAAAACGCCGATTTTGTTGATTCACGGCGAAGCAGACAACAATTCAGGGACGTTCCCGATTCAGAGCGAGCGGCTGTTTAGCGCTTTGAAGGGACACGGGGCGACGGTACGTTTCGTGCTGCTGCCTCTGGAATCACACGGATATGCCGGGAGGGAATCGGTGCTGCATATGTTCTGGGAGATGAACAACTGGCTGAATACGTATGTGAAAAACCCGCCGAACGTGACGGCTGCCACGCAACAATAGGTTTTCTCCGGTGGCTGCGCGCGACGATGCCCAGCTATTTGGGGATGACTCTTTTTCTGCTTGCTACGTCGTCCATCGCGACTCTCGCGCAGACGGTTCCCAAATCCTTGGCTGAGAGACTCGGGTACGCGCGCGATGCGAAGTTGGTAATCGTGCATGCCGATGACCTGGGGATGACGCATTCGGTGAATGCGGCTTCGATAAAAGGGCTTGAAACAGGGCTGGTGAATTCCGCAAGCATCATGGTGCCTTGTCCGTGGTTTCCGGAAATGGCGGAGTACGCGAAGGCGCACCCCGTCGCGGATCTCGGACTTCATCTTACGCTGACCAGCGAGCGCGTCTTCTATCGTTGGGGGCCGGTCGCGCCCCGGGACAAAGTGCCGAGTCTCGTCGATTCGAATGGGTATTTTCATTTGAACTGGACGGAACCGACGCGTATTGACGCCAGGGAAGTGGAACTAGAGCTGCGCGCGCAAATCGAGAAAGCGATGGCCATGGGTGTCCGGCCGACGCATCTCGACTCTCATCAATACCGGCTCTTTGAAAATGGGAAAGATATTTTTCAGAGCGCTCTAAGGGTGGCGCACGAGTACAAATTGCCGGTGTTCATTGTTCGCGATTGGTTCACAGACCGTCCTTACCTGGAGAGTTCGCTGAGTCCTGACGATCTTGTGGTGGATCACACAGTGACGATGGAGCCGGGAGTGGCGCCGGAAAAATGGGCGGATTTCTATACCAAAGCATTAAAGAATCTTCAGCCGGGCGTGACCGTCTTTATTATTCATTTGGCTTTCGAAGACGACGAGATGCGGGCGGCCACGCGCGAACGCGATACATGGGGTGCGGCGTGGCGGCAGCGTGATCTCAACTTTTTCACTGGCGAGGAGTTCCGGGCGTTGGTGCGGGAACAAAACGTCAAACTTGTCACCTGGCGCGAACTTGCCCACGCGGTGAAATGAAATAGTTTCCACGGGATTTTTCTTTCTGCTTCTGCAAACAAAACCCAATCAGCTTTTTGCGCGCAATCTCAATTCGGGTTACTTTAGTTATTGGAGCTTCGGCCCACTCGGAGCATACTCATGGCGTCTGGACCGGTTTCTGAACCGAAGTCTTTTCTGAAAAATCCGCTGCTGTATTCCTCGGCTGTTCTCGTGGTCGCTCTGCTCGCTGTCGTGTTTGTTATGTTTTCGCGCTGGCAGGATCGACACAATATCGAACGGCAAGCGGCGCAGGAACGCGCAGAAAAGCAACACGAGCAAGACCGCATGGCCGTCGAGCAACTCGGGGGCAAGGAGTTCGCAATTCTTAGTTTTTATGCGAGCCCTGCGGTGATTCGACGCGGCGAATCGGCGCAGCTTTGTTACGGTGTGGCGAACGCCAAGACCGTTAAGCTGGAGCCGCAGCGTCAGGCGGTTTGGCCGTCGGTGGCCCATTGCGTAGATGTATCTCCCAGCAAATCAACGACTTACACCCTAACGATTGAGGACGGATCAGGACATAGGCTGTCGCAAGATGTTGACTTAAAGGTGCGCTGAATTCGATCTCTCAGGTTAATGGAGTGAAGCTGCAAGGTGACTGGCGACTTGTGAGTGGTGATTAGTTATAACCCCGCCAAGCATAGCGTTTGTGTCCCGATGGGCTGAGTGACCAACGCAAAACTATCTGGGCCTGCCCCTTGTGGCGGCAATTGCCACCCATCTATAATGTTCGTTCGCGCGGGGTCCGGCGAGCCATCCTGCTAAACCGGACTCCGCGAACATTTTTTTGGCAGCCAACTTTTGGTGACCAACGACCATGTCAGACCCGCTCGCAAAGATCAAACAACGAATGCAAGGGGAAATCGACCAGCTCGAGCATGAGCTGAACATCGATCTGCCGAAGGAGATCGCCAAGGCGCGTGCGCACGGCGACCTTTCAGAAAACGCGGAGTATAAGTATGCCAAGGAACGCCAAGGGTATGTGAACGCACGCATCGGGCAACTCAAGAAGCGGATGGGCGACCTGGGGATGCTGAACCTGAGCAATATTCCGAAGGACCGTTCGGGATACGGATCGCGCATTGTGGTGCTCGATATTCACAAAGAAGTGAAAATCGAGTACAAGCTGGTCACCACGGAAGAAGCGGACGTTGAGAAGGGGCTAATCTCCACAACCTCACCGATTGGGAAGGCTTTGCTGAACCGGAAGGTCGGGGACGAAGTGCAGGTGGCGACTCCGGCTGGACAGAAAGAATTTGAAATCGTGCGGCTTACGACGATTCACGAGGACGAGTAACCTCTCGACTTTTTCTGACGTCCAACGGGTGTGTGGGTTGTGTGCGAGGCACTATGTATTGGGGAGATGGCCAGGGGCTCGGGCTATTAACAGTGCTAGGCTACGTCGCCTTCACCATTGGGGCGGCACTTGTTTGGCGAAGGCGTGACGACTTCTCGGTGTGGGCCCACGACGAGATTGGGGCCTTTCGACGCAGCCTTTCGCGGTACACGGTCATCGGGCCATTTTACAGCCTTCGCGAGGAGTCGCGGCTCAAGGCCGTGCCTTCCCAGTTCTTCCGTTCGCTCAGCCACTTTCCTCGGCGGCATATTCCTCCTGCTTTCATCCTGCTTTTTCTTGGCGCGGTTCTTTTCGTTCTCGATTTCTTTATTTAGGCGATGAATACGGCCGCGCATCCCGGTTGTGGACAAACTCTGCTTGCTTTGCCATTCTCGTCGCGATGAAACCTTCACTGATAGTTCATGGCGGGGCGTGGGACATTCCCGACGAAGCCGTGGACGCTTGCAATTCCGGATGCCGGCTCGCTCTAGAAGCGGGGTGGGCGATTCTTTCACGTGGCGGCTCGGCGTTGGAGGCCGTGGAGGCGGCGATCGTCGTGCTGGAGGACGATCCTGTATTCGACGCGGGGTTTGGCTCGCACCTCAATCTGGACGGACGAGTAGAATGCGACGCGATTGTGATGAACGGGGCGACGCTGCGCGCGGGCGCTGTTGCTGCATTGCAGCGAGTTCGCAATCCGATTCGACTCGCGCGCGCCGTTTTGGAACACTGTCCACATATGATGCTCGTCGCCGGGGGCGCAGAGCGGTTCGCCAGGGAACGCGGCATTGAGCTGTGCGAACCTGGCGACCTTGTGAGCGATGCGGAACTGGTGGCATGGCAGCATTGCAGCCAGGATACGCACGCCGCGGCGCATCATCGGGGGCACGAGCAAGGAACGGTTGGAGCCGTAGCGATCGATGAGCACGGCAAGCTATTTGCGGCCACTTCCACTGGCGGCACGTGTTGCAAGCTGCCGGGGAGAGTTGGCGATTCGCCCTTGATTGGGTGCGGGTGCTACGCCGATTCCGCAGCGGGGGGTGTTTCTTGTACAGGATATGGCGAGGCGATCATGAAGATCGTTATGGCCAAGACTGCTACCGATCTGCTTCGGACTGGCAACGGAGCTTTCTGTGTGTCTGATTCTTCGCGAGACTCATCCAGGCTGGTATCGCACTCGTGTGCGGCGGACACGGCCATGCACGTTGCCCGCGAAGCGGTTCACCTGCTCGCGAGACGCACGCATGCCACAGGAGGACTTATCCTGCTGGACTGCGAAGGGAACCCCGGGTTCGCGTTCAATACGCCGCGGATGGCTTATGGCTACGTCGCGCCGGATGGATCTTTGTTCACCTCTGTTTAAGGCTGTCACCTAGCCTCTTGACCACGGGGCACTGCGACGATACTCTCGCGCCCAATACTCCCGCATCTCATTTCGCTACCGAGGAGGTTGCCCATGGTTTCTTACGCCGCGCTCTGGCTTCCGATCCTGCTCTCGGCCTTTGTCGTGTTCATTGCCAGCTCTATCATGCATACGGTGCTGCCCTACCATCGAGGCGACTACCGGCAGCTCCCCGATGAGGACAAGCTTCTCGCCGCTCTGCGCGCTGCTGGCTTGACGCGCGGCCTCTATATTTTCCCTTTTGCGAATCACAAGGAGATGAAGACGCCCGCCATGCAGGAAAAGTACATGCAGGGGCCCGTTGGCATGATGACGATTTTTCCCACTGGCCCGGTCGTGATGCCGAAGTTTCTCGGGCAATGGTTTGGTTATTGTCTTCTCATCAGTTTCTTCGTCGCCTATCTCACCGGGCACACCGTCGCTCCGGGCGCGCGCTATCTCACCGTGTTTCGCGTCGTTGGCACGGCGGCGTTTTTGGCGTACGGCTTGGGGCAGTTCAGCAACGCCATCTGGAAAGGCCAGACTTGGAGCATGACGATCAAGGAAGTGATGGATGGACTCGTCTATGGCTTGCTGACGGCGGGCATCTTCGGCAGGCTGTGGCCACGCTAAACTGCATCTCTCACAATGAGATCCCCGCACTTGCCGCACAAATCAGGTTGGGCCGGGCTGTCGCCGGTTGCTGCGTAGAAGCAAGGCGACTAACCTTTCCCAGGCAACGAAATTGACCCAGACTGCTTCTGCACATACCATGGCAAAAGGCCATGAAAATGAAGCGGCTGTTATTAAAGGTAGCGTTCTACAAATGGGATACCGATGAACACCACGTTGCATGGGATTACAAAGCGCACCCTAGCGATAGCCGTTCCCCTTTTTGGGATCCAGGTGGGACTGCAACTAATGTGCCCCGCAAAGGCGGCTGCGCAGACCACCGATGAAATTGTCACCAAGGCGCTGGCTGCGCGCGGGGGGCTGGAGAAGACCAAGGCCGTGCAGGCGGAGCGTATTACCGGCACAATTTATTTCAATCCGGAATTGTACGGGCCCTTCCTGGCTGAATTCAAGAGGCCGGGGAAGATGCACAACGAAGTGACGATCCAAAACAAGACCGTGGTGCGTTCTTTCAATGGCAAAGACGCAGGGTGGGTGACCAACCCTTTTGTTGGGAGAGACGCGCCTGAGCCGATGTCCGCGGAAGAAGTAAAAGATGCTGTGAATGAGGCGGATTTCGACGGCCCGCTGGTGGATGCCAAAGCCAAGGGAAACGTCATTGAACTGACGGGCACGGAGAAAGTGGAAGGCCGGGATGCGTACATACTCAAAGTAACGCATAAGGATGGCCAAGTCTCATCGTATTCGTTCGACACCAAGTCTCTTTTGCTGGCCAAGTGGAGCGGAGCTGATACCGTCAATGGCGAAGTGGTGACGCGGGAGACCTATTTTCATGATTACCGGGACGTGGGCGGGCTGAAGTTCGCGTTTGAGCTTGTTTCGAACACTCCCGGGACGGACGTTACGCAGCGAATTGTGGTTGACAAGATCGAACTTGACCCACAAATCGATGAGGCGCATTTTGGGAAACCTCCCGCGGCCGCAGCGTCGCCTGCCGCCGCTTCCGCGGCTGCTCCGCCTGAAAGGCGTTAGTTCCTCGAAACGATTCCGAATCGAATACGGACAGATTTCCCCCAGGGAATGATATTCTGGCTGGACATAAGTGCGCACTCCGAGCGAGAAAACTGCGCTTTGAAGATGGAGTATATGCTCCTTCAGATCCGTGAAAGCTTCGGCGTGACAAAAGTCCCTCTTCAGGCGACTCTGGTTCTCTGTTTTGTGCTTGGTGCGGCTGGCTGGGTCGACGCGGCAAGTACTTCGACGCAGCAGTCGCCGCGTCCATCAGCGGCATTCAACTCAAGTTTTGCGATCGCGGATTTCGACGGAGACCGCAAGCCGGACCTGGCAACTGTGGAAATCCAAAAGGGCGGCTCCTCCGGCAGGACGCAGTACTCGATTCGGCTGCAGCTTACCGTGGGCGCGGCGCAAATCTTCGGTGTAACCGCGCCGGCCGGTGGGCTGCAGATCGTCGCAAAGGATGTGAACGGCGACGACGCACTGGATATGGTCGTCAGCACGGCTTTGCAACACCAGCAGGTGGCTGTGCTGTTGAACGATGGCCACGGAAAATTCACATTGGCGGACCCCGGCGCGTTTCCGTCCGCTTTGCGGAATTCACAGGCGGAATGGGCCGGCGCGACAACGCAAATCCATGACAATGTGGTGATTCCCTCTTCCCGGTCTTCGGCCAAGGCAAGCCGCGTGTGCGCCGGAGCATTCCTCGCGGGAGACGAGTCCGAGTTAACGGCGTTATTTGATTTTCACTTCCACAGCGTGCAGCTGGATTCTGGCTGTGCTGACAGAGCCCCGCCTTTCGCCGTCCTTCACGTTTGAATCTGCAGTTAAAGAGTCCGCAAACTGCCGGTCCTGACGGCCGATATAGTTCTCGTCAACTTAAGGCTGACAAAAGAATTTCGATTCTTGTTTGGTTGCGAACAGCAATCCTTCGGGAAGGGCCAACCCAGAGTGTTTCGACACACTATCTGAGAGGGCAGAAGCAAGAGGGAACTGATATGAGGATTCTGACGAAGACGACGTGTTTCGCTCTCCTGCTGTCGGCAGGATTGGCGGAGAGTTGTTTTGCGCAAAAAGCGCTGACGTGGCAAGAGGTCCGGGACCGATTTGAGGCGGCGAATCCCACTCTGCGCGCGGGTCAGATTGGAATTGATGAATCACGAGCGGAAGAGATCACGGCCTTTCTTCGTCCGAATCCGGGGCTCACGCTGTCAACGGATGGTACGCAAATCGCCCGCTACAAAGGAGTGTGGCAGCCGTTGACCGGTACTCAATTTTCGGCCAACTTTAGCTATCTACACGAACGCCAGCACAAGCGGGAACTCCGGCTCGAGAGCGCGCAGAAGGCGACCGGAATCGCGGTATCCAGTCAGGCGGATTTGGAAAGAGGTCTTCTTTTCACCCTGCGCAGCGCGTTCGTGGGAACGCTGCAAGCAAAGGCGGTCTGGCAGGTAGCCAAAGACAACCTGGACTACTGGGACAAGGTACTCGACATAAGCCGCACGCGATTTCAGGCCGGCGATCTTGCGCAAATTGATGTGGATAGGCTGGAACTACAACGTGTGCAATTCGAATCCGACGTGCAGACCGCTGAGGTCAATCTGCGAACCGCAAAAATTGAGATGCTGATGCTTCTGAACGATCGAACGCCTGTGGAGCAATTCGACGTGATGGGATTGTTCGAGTTCAATGAGCAACTCTCGCCATTGGATGAATTCCGAAAAACTGCGGTCGATACTCGGCCCGATCTGAGGGCGGCGGTGCAAGCAGTGGATAAGGCCAAGACGGATCACCGGCTGGCCGTCTCTAACGGCTCAACCGATCCGACGTTCGCCGCGTGGTATACGTACAACCCATCGTTCAACAATCCATTTGACCACCAAACGCTCGGTGCTAGTGTCAGCATCCCTCTCCGCATTTTTGACCGCAATCAAGGCGAAAAGCTGCGCACGCAGTTGGATATCGGCCGCAACGATGACCTGACGGAGGCCGCGCGGGCGCAGGTTTTCAGCGACGTGGATTCGGCATACGCCATGGTGAACAGCAATCTGATCCTGCTGCGGCCTTACAAGTCGAAGTATCTGCAGCAGGCAGTGCGGGTCCGGGAGACGGTGCGGTTTGCGTACGAGCATGGAGGGGCGGCTTTGCTTGATTTTCTCAGCGCCGAGAATGACTACCGCAGCGTGCAACTGAATTACGTGAATCTGGTTGGCTCTTACTTGACAGCCGCAGCCCAATTGAATCTCGCTGTGGGCCGGGAGGTGATTCAATGAAGACTAAACTTGCCGGCTTGGCGCAAGCGGCGACTCTTTGCCTTTCTTTGGGCTTGCCCCTCGTTGGTTGCAACGTGAGCAAAACAGACGCGAAGGCGGAAGCGCCACCTCCGGCCGTGGTCGAGTCTGAGGCGGACGCCAGTAGCTTCAATGTGGACCACCCAGAACGGTTTTCGTTGGCCGCCGCAATTGAGCATCAGGCGGTGCCGGCGTTAAATGTGACGGGTGTGGTGCAACCCGATATAGCGCGCGCTGTGCCTGTGATTTCGTTAGCCGCAGGACGGGTTGTGGAGATTAAGGCCAGGCTGGGGGATACGGTTAAGAAAGGGCAAGTATTGCTAAGAGTTCAAAGCAGCGATGTGGCGGGAGCCTACCAGTTCTACTTGAAGGCCGCAAACGACGAGCGGTTGGCACGAATACAGTTGGAGCGCGTGAAGACTCTCTACGAAAAGGGCGCCATCGCCAAAAGCGCTCTCGAAACCGCCGAAGACACCGCGCAGGATGCCAAAGTCGACCTGGATACCGCGACACAGCAGCTGCGGCTTCTCGGAGTGGACAAAGACCATCCGACTGGAACCGTGGACATCCTAGCCCCGATATCGGGAGTGATCACCGATCAACAAGCCACAAACTCGTCAGGCGTCCAAGGATTTGGATTGGGTGGACCCAATCCGTTTACGATCTCTGATCTTTCCTATGTTTGGATCATCTGTGACGTTTACGAGAATGATTTGGATGCCGTGCACTTAGGTGAGTACGCGGACATCCATCTCAATGCATATCCTAAAAGAGTTCTTAAGGGCCGGATCGAAAATGTCCTACCGGTTCTCGATCCTACTCTCCGCACGGCAAAGGTTCGGCTCGAAGTCCAAAACCCAGAACTGATGATGCGCGTGGGAATGTTCGCAACCGCGACGTTCTACGGAAAGCAGCCGGAAGCACATGCTGCCGTTCCCGCCACGGCAATCTTACATTTGCATGACCGCGACTGGGTTTACGTTCCGACTGCCGATAAGAAGTTCCGGCGGATGGAAGTCGTCAGCGGGAACATGCTTCCTGGAAACATGCAGGAAGTGATCTCGGGGATTCAACCGGGTACGCAAGTCGTTCAGAATGCGCTGGTGCTGCAAAGCACGGTGGAGCAATAAATGATTCGCAGAGTCGTCGATTTCGCGCTGGAGAACCGGATTCTTGTGCTTGCAACGGCTCTTCTGCTGCTTGTGTGGGGCGCGATCTCCTTCCATCAGCTGCCGGTAGAAGCGTATCCGGACGTGGCAAACAACTATGTTGACATCATCACGCAGTGGCCGGGGATTTCGGCGGAGCAGATCGAGCAGCAGGTCACCATTCCACTAGAAGTCGCAATGAACGGTATCCCTCACGTGACGCACTTACGCTCGTTTTCGCTGTTTGGACTCTCGGACGTGAAGCTGATTTTCGATGATGAAGAAGAGAACGCGTGGAACCGGGAGAGAGTTCTCGAACGGCTTTCGCAGGTAACAATGCCAGCGGGAGTGGTGCCCCAAATGGGCACGGATTGGAGCCCCGTCGGCCAAATCTACTTTTTCACACTGAAAAGCACAAATCCAAGCTACGACGTGATGGAATTGAAGTCGATTGAGGATTGGGTCGTTGAGAAGAATCTCAAATCTGTTCCCGATGTTGTCGACGTTGCCAGCTTCGGAGGCCCGACCCGCGAATATCAAGTCCGCGTTGACCCGGACAAATTGATCGCTTACGGACTAAGTCTGGCCCAGGTAGAGCAGCAGCTCACGAACAATAACGCCAATGCCGGTGGAAGTTTTATTGAAGCCGGTCTGCAGCAAATCAATGTGCAGGAAGTGGGTCTGGTCAGAAACGTTCGCGACATCGAAAACACGGTCATTATGACCAAGACTGGCACGCCGCTGCGTGTGAAGGATATCGCGGTGGTCGCGCAAGGGCCAAAGATTCGTCTTGGGCAGTTTGCCCGAGCAATCCATCGGGAAGACGGCAGGATCATTGATAATGATGACGTGGTCTCGGGCATCGCGTTGCTCCGCAAAGGGGCGAATGCGGACGCGGTACTCACAGCCATACACGCCAAGATTGAGGAGATGAACGATCATATTCTGCCTGCGGGCGTGAAGATTGTTCCCTTCATTGACCGGAGTGACCTACTCCACTTCACGACGCATACGGTACTGGAGAATCTCACGGCAGGCATCCTCCTGGTGGTGGTGGTCCTCTTTCTGTTTCTCGGAAATGTCCGCGGGGCGTTGATCGTGGCGTTGACGATTCCATTTTCTCTGCTGTTCGCCGCTACATGTCTCCGATTGAAGGGTATTCCAGCAAATTTGCTGTCGCTAGGCGCACTGGATTTCGGGATGGTCGTCGATGGCGCAGTCGTAATGGTGGAGAACATCGTTCGCCACATGACACACGGCGAACAAAGCTATAAGACGCCAATGGACCGTATTCGCGAGGCGGCTCACGAGGTCCAACGTCCGGTATTCTTTGCGATCGCCATCATCATTACCGCTTATCTGCCGATTTTCACGCTGCAACGCGTCGAGGGACGCCTGTTCCATCCGATGGCCTGGACGGTTGCGTTTGCCCTGCTCGGTGCGCTCTTATTCTCGATGCTCATCGCACCGGTTCTCGCAAGCGTATTTTTCAGCAAGGGCGTGAGCGAAGGGCGCAACCGGGTCATGGAATTCCTGAAGAGGCAGTATCGCAGCGCGGTGAGATGGGCGATCGAGCATCGGCTGGTGACTGTGGGACTCGCGGGGCTCAGCTTGGCGGCAACAATCCTTCTGGCGTTGGGCGGTTTCATCGGTTCCGAGTTTCTGCCGCACCTGGATGAAGGGGCGATGTGGGTGAGGGGCACTCTCGCGCCCAGCACTGGACCCAGCGAAGGTACCCGGCTGGCGAATCAAGCGCGTATTGTGCTTTGCTCTTTTCCCGAAGTTCCTCAATGCACCAGTCAAGTGGGACGCCCGGATGATGGAACAGATACGACAGGTTTCTTCAATACCGAGTATTTCGTGGACTTGAAACCGAAAGAAAAGTGGCGGCCCGTGTTCCACCAAGACAAGGAACAATTGATCGCGGCAATGCAGCGCGAACTCGACAAGATACCAGGGGTGCTTTGGAATTTTTCGCAGCCCATTTCGGACAACATGGAAGAAGCGGTGAGCGGAGTGAAGGGCGAGCTGGCAGTGAAAATTTATGGAGAAGACCTGAACCTTTTGGAAGAGAAGGCGGATCAGATCGTCGAGATCATGCGCAAAATCAAGGGCGTCGAGGATCTCGGAGTGCTTCGAGTTCTGGGCCAACCGAACTTGAATGTCCAAGTGGACCGAGTGCAGGCGGCGCGGCACCAAATCAATGTTGCGGACGTGCAAGATGCCATCCAAACCGCCGTCGGGGGAACTGCCTTGACTCAGGTGCTGCAAGGAGAACAGCGCTACGATCTGGTGATGCGGTATCTTCCGCGGTACAGGGACACGAAAGAGGCTATCGAAAATATCCGATTGCTATCTCCTTCCGGCGAACGCGTTTCGCTCGCCCAGCTTTGCAAGATCGAAATAAAGGACGGCGGCTCCGAAATCTACCGCGAAGAAAACCAGCGGTACATTGCCATCAAATACAGCGTCCGCGGACGAGACCTCGGCGGAGCAGTAGAAGAAGCGATCAGCGCCGTAAGAGCGCAAGTCCAACTACCGCGCGGATATCACATCGATTGGGCAGGCGAGTATGAAAGCCAGAAACGTGCGGAAGCGCGGCTGCTCGTGATCGTGCCGCTAACCGTGCTGATCATCTTCGGAATTCTCTATGCAATGTTTCGTTCGTTCAAGTGGGCGCTGCTGCTGCTTGCGAACGTGGCGATGGCGCCCATTGGCGGATTGCTGGCGCTCCTGATCACTGGAACGCACTTCAGTGTTTCTTCGGGCGTAGGCTTCCTGGCGCTCTTCGGAGTTTCGGTGCAAACCGGCGTGATCATGCTGGAATACATCAACCAGCTTCGCGCCCGCGGGCACATGATTGAAGACGCAGCCATCGATGGAGCTGTGCTCCGGCTTCGGCCTATCATGATGACGATGCTGGTGGCAACTCTCGGATTGCTGCCCGCAGCTCTCTCGCGAGGAATCGGATCGGATTCGCAGCGGCCCTTTGCCATCGTCATTGTGGGAGGGCTTGTTGGGGCAATGCTTCTCAGTATCTTTCTTCTGCCGACTCTATACGTGTGGTTTGCAGGCGATCGCGATAAACTCCCCGACCCGGAGGCGGGCTTCGAGGAGAGTGCATGAGGATATATGAGCTAATCTGGATGCATGGGAAATCAAATTGAGGGCAGAGTGACGCGGGAGCGCGCGGGCCTATGCGCGGACTGCGTCCATGCCAGAAGCGTTGAATCAAGCCGCGGGTCCGTTTTTCTGCTGTGCGAGCTGTCACGCAGCGATCCCACGTTCGCCAAATACCCGCGTCTGCCTGTGTTTTCCTGCTCTGGCTATCATAAGAACACGGAGCCTGCTGATCGCTCGTAGATTCATCCTGCAATTTTTTACTACTATGGTATATTTTGGCTGGGTTCATCTATCCGGCGAGGTCATCCCATGGCGTCGAGCTCGGGGGCTCGTCTCGCGGCGGTCGTCTTTCTATTTGTGTGCCCGGCTCACGCGACGGCGGACACACTTAAAATCACCAGCACGCCTGCAGGGGCGACTGTGGAGATCAATGGGGTTCTCGAAGGAACGACGCCGTTCGAAAAGGACTACCCCGGCGGCTATTTTCATAAGACGAGAACCTCCATGGGTTCTCGGCTCGAGCACCCCATGGTCGCCCGCATCAGTCTGACGGGTTACGCCACGAAAGAGATTCAGATGACAGACGGCCCGATGAACTGGATTTCGTTTAACGGCCGCAATCACGGGGAATATTGGCTGCTCAAAAATAACCATTTCAATGTGGATCTGCGGCCCATATCGGAGGTGTTTACCGGCGGTGTCGCCGCGAAACTTTCCGGTGCGGAAAGCGTTGATCTCCAGCCCGAGCTTTCCCTAGAGGAACTGGTGCGCCGGACAAAACCGGCCGTTGTCTACTTAAAAGGATTGGATAAGTCGGGAACCGGATTTTTTGTGACGGAGACAGGCCTTATAGCGACGAACGCACACGTTGCGCGCGGCGAGGAGTCTCTCCTGACGCTTATGCCGGAAGGCCAGCAGCTCGAAGCCAAAGTTGTGTACATTGATGCTGACCTCGATATCGCACTCGCTAAAGTAGAGGGAAAGGAACTCCCTCATCTTGCGCTGGCGGATGCCTCCACCGTAAGGCAGGGCGAAAATGTAGTGGCGATCGGCAACCCCGGCGACGCCATGTTGTTTAGCGTGACGAAAGGAATCGTCAGCGCAGTCGGAAAATTTGGCAATGCTGGTCCTGGCACATGGATACAAACGGATACGCCTATTAATCCGGGAAATAGCGGGGGGCCGCTGCTCAATAGCCGCGGTGAAGTGATTGGCATCAACACGCAAAAACTCGTCAAGAAAAACGTGACGGGTATCGGATTTGCCCTCAGTGCGACGGACCTTCTGGAAGTTCTGCATCGCTTTTATCCCAATGTTTTCGTGGTTAATTCAGCCGGGAGCACTGGATCAGCGGGCGCTCCCGCTGCGGCTGCCACTAGCGCGGCTTCAACGCCAGGCAGCAACGGTTCCGACGCCGCGACGGTTGCTTCTTCCGGCTCCGGGCCACAACCGCTTTCGGGCGCTTCTTCGTCCGTCGCACAGTCGGTTGAAGCTCCCTCCGAGCCAATCGCAAGCCAGCCTCCTCACGGATTCGGCACAGTATTGATTACATCGGACCCCGAGGACGCGGAAATCTTCGTGGACAACAAATTCGTGGGCAATGCTCCGGCAAAACTTAAACTTCCAGTGGGAACTCACATCATGGTCATAAAAGCGCCTGGATTTACCGAATGGAAGCGCGCCCTCGAAATCTTGAAGGACAGCCAAGTCACGCTGAAACCGGTTCTGGATCGCGCGAACTGACCATTGCGAATTGGAGAAACGGCAGAAAGAAGAAAGGGCACCTTGCAGGATGCCCTCCAGTGGAAATGACCAGAATCTATTGTTGAGGCTGCTGCGGTTGTTGTGAATTAGCTGCATTGGCCGGCGGCTTGGTGGAGACCGGCGTAACGCTGGCTGAGCCGACGGTGGCCAACTCGGATGGCTTGTATTTTGGCGCGCTGATATAGCCGTGGACGATGTCTTTGTCGATCCGGTTCACGACGATCTGCACAGGCTGCGAATCGTTTTCAATGTGAATCAAGATGGGCTCGTACAAGTTTACCTTTTTCTTCTGAAGCTCATTGTCGTCCACGATCATCGCAAGGTCGTAGCTCTTGTGCTTGGTGTCGGCTTTGCGAAGAGAAATCGTGAGAGGCCCGACGCGCTGGAACTGCTTTGCTTTGGAGAGGTCAAACTCAAAGTAGCTGCGCTCGCCACGCTTCTCGAGGGCCACGAGTTCGTCGTGCGTCTTGGCAATCGAGCCGTTCAGGTCATCGCGAGTGGAATTGATGGTTCCTTCGAGGTCAGCGCGGTTCTTGGCGACTTCGTCTTGTGTGTCTTTCAACTCTTTTTGCTGCTCGGCCAATTGAGCCTGGAGTTGCTCGTATTTCTTGTCAACTACCGGGGTGTGGCGCTTGGCAACGTGCTTCTTGGCAGGCGCTGGCTTGGCGGAGGCGACAGGCTTTGCTGTAGCCGAAGCCTCGGAGGCTTTAGAGGAGCCGTCCTCCGGGGGTCCTGACGCGGCCACGTCGGCAGGCTGCGTGGATGCCGCCGGGGCTTGAGGCGAGGTCTGCGCGGCTGTCAGATCGTTCAGCTTCGCAGTCACAGAGTTGAGTTGGCCTTGCATCTGGTTCATGGCCGCATTGGCGGTCGCGGTTTGGGCAGTCAGTTGACGAACCAGCGATTGTTGGTGAAGGCCATAAGCGAAGGTCACGGCCGCGATTCCAAGCAGCGCTACGACTGCGATGACCAACAAGCGGTTTGCGCCAGCCCGCATAGCTGCAAAACTGTTCTGGTCGTTGTGGTTCGATTCTTGGTATTCGTCCATAGTTGCCCTCCTCGATCTCTTCCATCTTCCGGGCAGCAACCCAATGTCATTTGAAGGATGCGTCTGCGGTGCTGCCGCCGCGTTCTAACGCGAAAAACCGCTAAGTGGGAATCTGGAGACAAACATCTCCACTGTTCGGTGAGCACGCGAAGGGCCGGGCTAGCGAAAGCCCGGCGTGGGCTAAGGCGTTTGTCTTCATGGAGTAAGAAGTAGTTCAGGAGAGCGCGGGATTTGGCGGGGTACTAGTCCTAGAAAAATCTCCCTGGCTCAACGAAGGATTTATCCGGTTCGTGATTCCCTTCGAGCTCTTGTGAAGAAGGCGGCTGTAGCTCATCGGTCGGGTTTTCGAGCCGATAAGTAACTAGTGAGAATCGCTGGCGCATCCCGCCAGCAACGACGAATTGCCCGCCTCAAAAGGGGCGGCTACAAGCGCGGCGGCGAGATTGCCGCGAGGCAAGGGCGTGTGCTAGCATCCGCGGAGTTGGGGAACGGACCAGGGGTAGATGCTTGTACGGCGCTTCACTCCGCAGAACGCCGGCATCGGGGCCACGCTCTCCTTCATCTTCTGAATCGCACACCCAGGCGCAGGCCCGCGCCTGAATTCTTCGGGACGGACCTAGTCTGTTGGCGCCTGCGTCACAAGGGCCAAGCAAAGGGAGGTCTGTATGAAGAGCTATGTCACCAAGGACATCCGAAACGTTGGCATTGTCGGCCACGGCGGCACCGGAAAGACGCAACTGGTGTCGTCGTTGCTCTACACCGCGGGAATGACGCCGCGCTGGGGAAAAATTGCGGATGGCAGCACGACGACCGACTGGGACGAAGAAGAAATCGCCCGGAAAATTTCGATTCAGACGGGACTCGCTTATGCGGAATGGCCCAGTTCCGGAGGGCACCCGGGCGGCTCTGAAAAAGTCAAAATAAACTTCATTGATCTCCCTGGCTACTCGACATTTATCACCGAGACAAAAGCTTCGCTGATTGCAGCGGACGCTGCGCTTATTGCAGTGGATGCGCACGTCGGCGCGCAAGTGACCACGGAAAAAGTTTGGGATTATTGCGCCGAATACGACATTCCTCGCGCGTTTGTGCTCACTTGGATGGACCGCGAGCTGGCCAGTTTCGAACGCTCGATGGAATCGCTCGAGCAGGTGTTTGGGCGCAACGTCGTTGCGCTGCAACTTCCCATTGGCACGGAAAAAGGATTCCGCGGCGTGATTGACCTCGTAGCGATGAAAGCGCATATCTACAAGCCAGATGGAGACGGAAAGCCTTCGATAGAGGAGATTCCCGCCGCGCTTGCCGATGAAGCAAAGGAGGCGCACGAAAAACTCGTCGAAATGGTGGCAGAAGGTGACGACGAATTGATGGAAGAATTTTTCCGGGAAGGCACTATTCCGATTGCAGATTTGATTCCGGGCGTGCGGAAGGCTATCGTCGCCGAGAAAATCTTCCCAGTGCTGATGGTTTCGGGGCTCCGCAATGTCGGAACCGCCAGTCTGCTGACATTCCTTGCCGACGCGTTTCCGCATCCGGACGAGCACGCGCAGGTAGGCTTCACCGAGCCGAATGGCAAGGGCGAGCGGGTGGAGCGCAAGTACGATGACAGCCAGCCGCTCTCGCTGTTCGTTTTCAAAACCCTCGCTGACCCGTTCGCCGGGCGCATCAACTATTTCAAAGTGAAGAGCGGCGTCTTGAAAAACGATGCCACATTGACGAATTACAATCGGGGTATGCTGGAGCGCTTCCAGCACACCCAGGTTGTGCAGGGCAAACAGCTCACGGAAATCGCGGAACTTCATGCGGGAGACGTCGGCGCGATTGCAAAGCTTAAAGAAACGACGACTGGCGAAACGCTGGGCGACAAAACCACACCTATCTACTACAGGCCGGCGCAGCTACCAGAACCTTCGATCACGTTCGCCATTGAGCCCAAAACGCGCGCCGATGAGGACAAAATCGGAATTTCCATTCACAAAATTATAGAAGAAGATCCTTCACTGCGTTTTATGCGCGATCCGCAGACTAAAGAATTTCTGCTCGCAGGGTCGGGGCAGCAGCATATAGAAGTGGTTGTAGCAAAGCTGCACAAGCGCTATCACGTCGATCTCACGCTGAAGCCACCCAAGGTGCCGTACCGCGAGACCATCCGGGGGAAAGCCGACGCGGAGGGCAAGCACAAGAAGCAGTCGGGGGGGCACGGACAGTTTGGCGTGTGCCGAATCAAGATGGAGCCGATTGAGCGAGGTAGAGGCGTCGAGTTCGTCGACGACGTCTTTGGCGGCGCGATCCCAAGGAACTGGATTCCTTCCGTGGAGAAGGGGATACGCGATTCCGCGGCGCGCGGTTATCTTGCGGGATTCCCCGTGACGGATTTCCGCGCCATTTTGTACGACGGAAAATATCATGACGTGGATTCGTCGGACATGGCCTTTAAAATCGCGGGGTCGCTGGCGTTCAAGGAAGCGATGAAGATGGCGAAGCCGGCTCTGCTGGAACCGGTGATGCACGTAGAGGTGTATGCACCCGATCAATACTCGGGCGACTTGATGGGCGATCTCAGCTCGAGGCGCGGGCGCATCGGAGGAAGCGAAGCGCGCGGGCACAACGTGATCATCAAAGCGCAAGTGCCGCTTTCGGAGATGCTGAGCTACGCCAACGACCTGATTTCCAAGACGCAAGGACGCGCGACGTATTCGATGGAGTTTTCGCACTACGACTATGTGCCGAATGAGCTGGCGCAAAAAGTGATCGATGCGCACAAACCGTCTCACGCGGAGGCCGAAGAAGAGGCGTAGCGCCCTTGCCCTGCTTTTGCGATGGAGGGCGAATTGCTCTTCTCCGAACGCTCATTCGAGACGAAGCCGATGATTCGGCCTGAACCCCGCATGATTCGACTGGCGCTGTGGATGGGAGTCATGGCGGTATTGTTCCTCTTGTCACCTTATGCGGCCTCGGCTCAGGCGACTCGGTCCGGAGAAAAACAAAAAATCTCTGAAGGCCAATACGTCCGCCTAAGAGATAATTTGAAGGTTGGGGGCAGCGAACAGTACTGGGTTTTCTGGCGGCTTCCCGGGGGCGAATACGAATTAGAGGATCGTTTTCAATTGCCGGCAGACCCAGCCGCTCAGCTTCTTTCGCAACTGGGAGGGGTGAAGATCAGTCCTGAGCTGCGAAAGGAATTGGAAACGAAAGCAGCTGAAACAGGTTTCGTTGTCCGCTATGGCCTCGATCGGCGGCCGTTGGCCCTGACTGTTCACGGAAAGAACATTCTCGATGGCAAAACGATTGAGATGGTGAAGTGCGAGGTCGCGGCGAAAGAGATTCGATGTCGGGGCCGGGACCATGATGCAAGACTGCGAGTCCAGCAATTAGACGAATTCTTCTACACCTTTCCTTTTCCAATGCTGTTCAGTGCGTGGCTCGCCACGTCGCCGGTTGGATCGGCGGACGCTTCGCTAGGCAAATTGGTAGTCCTTGATTCCGGAGACAAACTGGACCTCGCGCAGTCCAACCGCAGTATCCAGAGTATGGAAGACGAAACCATCACAGTTGGAGATCGTCAATTTCAGGCGCACAAAGCAAGAATCATTTTCAGCTATCAAGACCGGAAACCCCTTGAACTGACAATCTGGTACGGCGCGCCCGGCCTTGTTTATGCCTTAGAAGGCGGAGGTCCGGCTGGGGAGCGCATAGAGCTGGTCGAATACAAGAGGTATTCTGATTTCTAGGCTAGGCAGTTCCGCGTGCACAAATCGAGCGGCGCCAATTTGGTGCTTGTTGGATTGAAATGCTCGTCCAGAATAGTGTTCTTATGAAGAACAAGCCAGCCACCAAACCCAACCTACAAAAGTACGGCCCTCAAACAACGGCAATTCATGGAGGTGAGCCGCCGCGCCACGGTGTCGGAGCGCCCGTCGGTACTCCGATTTGCCGAACGTCTACGTTCACCTTTTCCTCGACCGCCGAGATGAAATTGTGGGCCGAGGGCAAGAGCAAGGCGTACATCTACACGCGCTATGGCAATCCAACACTGTCCGTCGCGGAAGGAAAGATCGCCGCGCTGGAAGGCGGAGAAGCTGCAGTAGTAACAGCCTCGGGGATGGCTGCGATATCGTCCGCTCTGCTGGGCGTGCTGAAACGCGGCGACGAGTTGATCTCCACAGCACAAGTTTATGGTGGCAGCTACCGCCTAATGCGAGACGTTTTTCCAGACATGGGAATTAAGGTGCATCAGGTCGGCACGGACCTAGCCGGTCTCGAGGAGCTCGCTACACCGCGCACAAGGTGTCTTTACGTCGAGACGCCAACGAATCCCACTTTGCGGCTAGTCGATTTGAATAAGGCAATTGCCTTTGCAAAAAAGCACAAACTCATTTCGATCATTGACAACACGTTCGCCACACCCGTGTTGCAGAATCCGCTGGCGATGGGCTACGACATCGTCGTGCACAGCGCCACAAAAGCGCTTGCGGGACACTCTGATGTGATCGCCGGCGTGGCTGTGGGCAACAAGCATTGGATGGAACGCATCCGCCACATGATCATTTATTTGGGCGGCTCGATGGATCCAGAGGCGGCTTACCTGCTGATTCGCGGTATCCGAACGCTGGGAGTGCGGGTCGAAAGGCAGTGCCAAAACGCGATGGCTGTTGCGAAGTTCCTGGAAAAACATCCGGAGGTTGCTCGCGTACATTATCCCGGCCTGGGTTCTCATCCGGATCACAAGCTCGCGAAAAAGCAGATGCGCGGATTTGGTTCGATGCTGGCGTTTGATTTGAAGGGCGGGCTGTCTGCCGCGAGGAGGTTCTGCGATCGCGTGCGGCTGTTTCTGTTGGCGGCGAGCCTTGGAGGCGTTGAATCGCTTGTAATACTTCCCATCTATAGTTCGCACTACAACATGAGCGCCGAAGAATTGCGGCGTGCGAACGTAAGCCCAGGAACAGTTCGGGTTTCCATTGGACTCGAGGACTCGAAAGACCTTATTGCCGATTTGATGCAAGCGTTGGCGTAAGCCCGCGAAACAATTCAGACACATGTCTAGCGGCGGCTTGGCGTATAGATCGCGTAGTTTGGGCAGAAACACAGACTGAAGTCTGTGCCCACTAAAAACAAAAACGGGCGGTACGCCTAAGCGCGCCGCCCGTTCTGTAATTTTGTGAAGTGGACTTAGAGGGGTTGGACGTTCGAGGCCTGCAGACCCTTGGGGCCCTTGGTCACTTCGAATTCAACCGCTTGGCCATCATTCAGCGACTTGTAGCCATCAGCCACGATCGCGGAGAAATGGACGAAAACGTCCTCACCGCTCTGGCGCTGGATGAACCCGAAGCCCTTGCTGGCATTGAACCACTTCACTGTTCCTTGTTCTTTACTCACTGCTGTACTCTTTTCTGTCGGTTGACTTGCAACCGAGCATTACTAAATTGAGCTATTTGGTGCCTCGAAATCCGAACCCCTCTTAAGAGTTACGGCCGCCCTCGAACGTAAAAAAAGGCCGCAAGTTTGACCTTGCGACCGCTTTACACATCCAAAGGCGATACAAGAGCAACAAACGCAAATACAGAGTACCACAAATGGTTCCGCTTGCCAAGCAATTTCTTAACGTTTCCTTTTCCGCGCCTTCCGCGTCCCTAATAGCGGCCGTCCCGCGCTGCTGGCTTGCAGCACTTTGGCCAGCACATCAAAGCACTCGTTCCACACACGGTCGTGTTCGTCGCGCAGCTTGGTCGAATCGACTCAAGGACGCAGGAGGCCTCTCTAGTGCGGCGAAACTTCGGCGAGCCGCATTTGCGAGCAACGAATTCGGCACAGCCCTACCCCCGCGCGCTGGTGGTGTGCAACACTTCGGCGAGAAAATGATCAGCCTTTATTCAGGCTTGTCTTTGAGCTCCAGGGCGATTCTCAGAATGTCGGTGGACAGCGCAGCCGAGTCGACATTATCCATGTTGGCGAGCACAACGACCCCGGCGTGCCTCTCCGCCACAAGAATCATGGATGTACTGGTGCCCTGCTGACCGCCAGTGTGCTCCGCCAGCGCGAGGCCATATTTTCTTTGAGTTCCCCAGCCTAGGGCGTAGCCGTTCTGCGAACCGTCAGCTGGCTTCTGAGGAGTCCACATCGCTTCGCGCGTGGCTGGTCTGAGGAGTTTGTTGGCCATAATGGCGATTTCAAATCGCGCCATATCGTCCGCGGAGGAGATCAGCCCGCCGCCGGGAATTTTGTAGCTGGAGTCCAGGACGCCCGCGTTCTGCACGACGCCGGATTTGTCCTTGTGATACCAGCGCGAGCGGTGGGGAACGATCGCGAAGAAATTGTCCGCCTGCGTTTCCTCCATCCCGGCGGGCTCGAAAATATTTTCCTTTACGAAGTCGACGTACGTCTCGGCACCGGCGCCTTCAAGGACACAGCCGAGAACCGTGTAACCGTACGTCGAGTAATGGAATTTCGTTCCGGGCTTGGCAACCAGTGCGTCGGCGGCAAAGACTTTCAAAGATTCTTCCATAGTTGCGAAATGCTTCGCGCTGTCCTCCGGAATATCGCCTTTGCCGTCCGGGTTGTAATGCCGGATGCCGCCCAGGTGGCCAAGCAGTTCGCGTGTGGTGATCGGCCACTCTTTTTTGGGAAACGCCGGGCAGTACTTCTGCACTTCGGCATCGAGATCCAACTTTCCCCGCTCCGAAAGCTGCAGGATGGCGGTAGCCGTGATGGGCTTGGAGATAGAACCGAGCCGGAAAAGTGTCGAAGAGGTCGCCGGAACGAAGTTTTCAAGGTCGGCCATTCCGAAACCTTGGGACCAGACCAGCTCTCCGTCCTGCACGACCGCAACGGAAATTCCGGGCACGCTGTTTGCGGCCATGAAACTCGAAGCGTCTTTTTCGATCTGCGCGCGCTTTTCCGCGGAAAGACTCTTGCCCTGGGCTTGCAACGGAAGGGAATACGCACAAAGGACCATCAGAACCAGCGAAATCGAAGACACTATGCAAACTATTTTTGGAAGACGCGGAAAGGAGATCGGTTTCACGGGAAGCACCTCGCAGGAAAGTTTATACCGGACCGGTCTTGCGAGGAACAGGCAGGAGACGAGTTCTGGGCGCCGGCCATGTATTGAGTAGGTCAACCCTCACCCGCCGGAAAGCGTTGACCTGGGCTGTAACACCTACTTAACATAAGGAGATGCGCCTGAAGCTCAAGACTGCGCTATGCGCGACGCTCCTGGCTGGATTTGTGTTCGCCGCGGGCGGCTGCGAGGATGCGGCGAAACACGGGGTGCAGGCGCACGTTCCGGCGCTCAACCCGGCCAATGCGGCGGCGGCTCAAGTTCCGGCCAAACTGGGAGAGCTTCCTCTGCGAAAACTTTCGCCCGAGTGGCTGGCTGCGCTCGCGCCGCGAGTTCCGGGTCCAAAGGAATACTTGATCGCGCAAGTGGAAGCCAAATTCGCCTCCGGCGAGCAGAACTACAAGGCTGGACATCTGGAAGCCGCGCGCCGCGATTTTGACGATGCCGTGGATTGGCTGCTGACGAGTGGCTACGACCCAAACAGCGACCCAAAGCTCAGCGAGCTGTTCCATCGGGTGGTGGATACGGTTTACGGCTATGAATTGCAGGCCTTCCGCGCGGGAGACGGATTTCAGGAAGCTCCGGCGGTGCCCGCGCCGATCGATGAAGTAGCGGAGATGACGTTTCCCGTCGATCCGCGGCTGAAAGCGCGCGCCGAGGAGGCTGCCAAGAACTTTTCGCATGACTTGCCGCTCACCGTAAACGACGAAGTGCTCTCCTTCCTCAATTTTTTCCAGACGCCGCGAGGCCGCGCCATCGTCGAGACCGGGTTGCGGCGTTCGGGGCGCTATCGCGAAATGATTTCGCGTGTATTGCACGAAGAAGGCGTTCCGCAAGACTTGATTTATCTGGCGCAGGCGGAAAGCGCGTTCCAGCCATTGGCGCTCTCAAGGGCCGGCGCACGGGGAATCTGGCAGTTTGTCGCCTATCGTGGTATGGAATACGGTCTGCGGCACACCTGGTGGATTGACGAGCGGCAGGATCCCGAAAAAGCCACGCGCGCGGCCGCGCAGCATTTGCGTGACCTCTACGGACAATTCGGCGATTGGTATCTGGCCATGGCCGCGTACAATTGCGGCCCGGGAAATGTGCAAAAAGGCATTGAGCGCACGGGCTACGCGGATTTCTGGGAGCTCTACAAACGCAATGTACTTCCCCGCGAAACGAAGAACTATGTGCCCATTATTCTAGCGCTCACGCTCATCGCCAAGGACGCCGCGCACTACGGCATCCAAGCCGATCCCGAACCGCCCGTGCCGACAGATGTCGTGAAGCCCGGCCGCGCCATCGATCTACGGCTGGTGGCCGAAACTATTGATGTGGATGTCGAGACGCTGCGCAATCTGAATCCCGCGCTGCTGCGACTCGCGACTCCGGACGACCCTTCTTACGAGCTGCATCTGCCGGTCGGCAGTGCGGAAAAATTTTCCGCGGAGATAGCGGATATTCCCGCCGACAAGTGGGTGAGCTGGCGAAGGCATCGCATCGAAGCCGGCGAAACGCTGACGTCCATCGCAAAAAAATATCGTGTGACGCCGGCGGCGATCTCCGATGCAAATAATCTGGATCGTCATGCCGCGCTCGAGGTGGGAGGGAAATTGATCATTCCCGCGGCGGCTCCCGCGGAGTCCAAGAGCCGCCTGGTGCGCTATCGCGTGCGCAAAGGCGACACGCTCGGCGGAATCGCGGATCGTTTCAGTGTGCCCACGGAAGACGTTCGCAAGTGGAACCACATGAAAACCAATCACGTGAGCCGCGGCATGGTGCTGCGCATTTATACGGTAGGTGGGGCGTCCGAGATCGCGCCAGAGCGCAGCCGCCCGAAAACCAGCTCCAGGACACATGCCCCTCAATCCATTCCTTCCGCAAACCAGGTCTCCACCGCGGTTCCTAATTAAGTCATTTATATACAATAGGTTAGCTGTCATGCGTAGCGAGGTCAGGCCCGTGTCGCCGGGCCATGGGCGACCGCCTGCGTGGTCTCAAAGGCCCTGTTCTCGCGTCCATGCTGCAGAATGCTTGACAACTTTGCAGGAGTACGATAACAACGGCGCTGCGGCGGAGTGAAGTTGGCGACTCCAGCTGATGCAGCGTCCCACAGGCCCTAGGCTTGGGGAGTGCCCCTCGGGAGGATGGAATGGATTTCGAGAAGGACAACTTCGAAGACGACAACGAGCTGTCGCGGCTGGAGGAAGAAGACGAGCTGGGCGGCGCTGAAGAGATCGTGGAGACCGAAGAGGAGGAGATCCTCATTACGGAGGAGGAGCCTGTAGCACCGGCGCCGGCGGCCAAACCTGCCGCCAAGCCCGCGGCCAAATCGGCCAAGAAGGCGGCTCCGAAAAAGAAAGCCAAAGCGAAGGCCAAAAAGGCCAAGCCAAAAGCCAAGGCAAAGCCAAAAGCCAAGGCAAAGCCAAAGAAGAAGGCGAAGAAGACTGCGAAAAAGAAACGCCGCTAAGCACTCCGCGCGAGTTTCGTTTTTTGGACGCACGAAAAGGCTTGGGGCAGGGTCCAAGCCTTTTCTTTTTGAAAACACTCCAAGTTCACTCTGGTACTGGAAGCGGCCGCTCGCGCTCCCGTTTTAAGCACCCCTACGATCTCGAATCGGGAATAGCCCGCATTTACGAAGAGGGGGCTTGACGAAATGAGTAACTGCCGCTAGCATGGCGGCCGTATGTTACGGGCGCTGGAACAGATACGCCGGATGCGCGGCGGAGCGCAGTCTCACCTGATGCGCTGCTCGGACGGGAACTACTACGTCGTTAAATTCCAAAATAACCCGCAGCACCGGCGAATTCTGGTCAACGAACTGCTAGGAACCAAGCTAGCGGCGCGGCTGGGGCTGCCGACGACGCCTGTGGCTATTGTCGAAGTGTCCGAAGACTTGATTCGCTTGACGCCGGACCTGGCGATGGAGATGCCGCACCAGCGGATTCCATGCCAGCCTGGGCTGCAGTTCGGTTCGCGCTATCCCGGCGACCCCCGGCGGTTGTCGCTGCACGATTTTCTGCCCGACGAACAGTTGCGCCAGGTTGCGAACCTGCATGACTTCGCCGGCATGCTAGTCTTCGACAAATGGACCTGCAATACCAACGGCCGCCAGACGCTTTTTTTTCAGGAGCCGCCTCGCGGCGGTCACCCGACGACGGTTTCTTCGGCGGGAGAGAAAACGGCCACCCCGTACAGCACGCTGATGATCGACCAGGGCTTTTGCTTCAATGCCGGAGAATGGAATTTCCCCGACGCGCCGCTGCGTGGCTTGTATGCGCGTAATCGCGTGTACGAAGCCGTGACCGGGATGGAATCGTTTGTGCCCTGGCTTGACCGGCTGGAAAAACAGATGACCGAGCGCTCTCTCGACGAAATCGCGAAACAAATCCCGCCCGCCTGGTACGAGGATGACTTCGATGCGCTGCTACGTCTGTCTGAGCAACTGCTCCGGCGGCGCGCGCGCGTACAGGAACTTATACTTGCCGCTAAACAAACCAATCGTCAGCCGTTTCCGAACTGGACGTGACCCATGACTGAAACCTCGGCCGAATCTGTACAACTGGAACGCACCTGCGCTTATCGTATCTTGCGCTATACGCCCAATCTTGTGCGCGACGAGTGGGTGAACATCGGCGTCCTCGTTTATGACCCGCAGTCGGGTGAACGCCGCCTCCGTCTCATCGAGGAGCAGGAAGAGTATGCGCGTCTGCGACGGCTGCATCCGGAAGCCGACGAGTCCCTGCTGCGGGCCTTGCGCGACGACCTGGAAGATCGATTCGAGTCCGCTCGCAGCTTAAAAGGCCATGGCTCAAACGGCGGCGGGGCCAACGGCAGCGGCCTGCAGGAACTTCTCCGCAAGTGGGACGATACACTATCGAACGCGCTGCAACTCGCGCCGCAGAAGGGCCTCATTGGCAACGATCTGGACGCCGAACTCGAGCGCCTGTATGGAGACCACGTCTCCCTGCTGCGCATACCCAGCCGCGTTGGCGCTCTGGGAAGCCGCGCGCAGATGCGTTCTTATTGCTCGCAGGTTTTTCGCCATGCCCGCCTTTGGGACAGAATCCAGAAGTCCGTCCGCGCCGCCGAATTCACGTTTCCCGGCGATCCCATGCGCATTGATTACAGTTACCGCCGCAACGGCACGCGCGGTTTTCTACAAACGCTCTCCGTCTCGCGTGCTCCGGCCGACGCCAAAGGGATTGCCTACACGGCGGAGCGCATCGCTGCTAAGGCCTCTCACAAAACTGAATTTGCCGCCGTTACCGATATTGATCTGAAGGAGCAGAACGACCGCAATCGCTTCGTGGACCGCACGCTCCGCGACGCCGGCGTTGAGCCCGTTCCGCTAAGTCACTTCGCGGTCTGGGTGGCAAAACTAAAACCGATGATCCAGTGATTTTCGCGGAGATGGCAGGCAGCCGTGGAGGCGCCAGGTGCAAAGACGGGCCGCTCGGGCGCGGCCCTACGCGGAGACGCCCAGAATGAGCAGCGTCGCATCGTCATGCCAGTGCCCGCCGCTGAATTCACCGGCCGCGCCGAGGATTTCTTGCTGTAAAACGGACGCGCACGACGCGCGATGTTCTTGCAAGACTTGGAGCAGCCGGTCTTCGCCAAACTCCTCGCCCGCATGGTCGCAAGCTTCCGTCACGCCGTCCGTATAAAGAACGACGCGGTCGCCAGGCGCAAGCTGCGCCGTTCCTGCGGCGAACGTCTGATTCGGAAAAACGCCGAGAACTCCGCCGCCGGCCTCCAGCCGCTCATAGGAGCCATCGCCGTGCTGAAGAATGGGCGGGTTGTGCCCCGCGTTCGTATACCTCAGAATCCCCGCCACCCCATCGAGCTGCGCATAAAAAAAGGTGATGAAGCGGTCGCTGCCGGTGTTGTGGCAGACCAGCGAATTCAGCCGCGTACACAAACCCTCGGGCGACAATGCAGGTGAAGCCAGCCCGCGCACGGCGGCCTGCAGGTTGGACATAAGCAACGCGGCCGCCAAGCCCTTCCCCGCTACATCCGCAATGCACAAGCCTAGCGTGGCCTCGTCGAACTCCAGAACGTCGTAGTAGTCTCCTCCAACGCTTTGTGCCGGCTGCCACGCCCCGGTGATCTCATATCCAGCGCGCTGGGGAATGCTCTTCGGCAACAGCCCTTGCTGGATCGCCCGCGCCTCGGCGACTTCCTGCTCCTGCTGGTGGAATTGGAGAGCCAGTTCCCGGTGATCGAGGTTTTCCTGCGCCGTGCGGCGGCGCGACGTGCGCCGCTCACGCCCCAAGGCAATCTGCTTTTGGAGAATCTCCAGCAGCCGCGCATTGGTCCAGGGCTTTTCCACAAAATCGGCCACGCCATACTGCATGGCCTCCACGGCCAGTCCCACCGTCGCCCAGCCCGTCATGACAACAATCGCCGGAGCATCCTCCATGCCCTTCAAGTCGCTGAGCAGATCCAGGCCTTCCCGGCCCGAGGTGGTGTCCCGCGCATAGTTCAGGTCCATCAACAGCAAGTCAAACTGCCGGGCCGTTATGGCCTTCAGCAATTCCGCCGGGGAAGTCACCGCTTCGGTTTCGTAGCCCTGGCCCTTTAGCAGCAAGCGCAACGCATTCAGCACGTCGGCCTGATCGTCGGCAATAAGGATCCGGGGCGGTATGGTGGCCATTTGAGTAGTTGCCCGAGTTGAAAGCGGCAGGCTGGCTTCCATCTTAGGTCAGATGTAAGCCCTTTGTTCTGGATACATTCAAGCGGGAAAGAACAGCACCAATCTTCCGGCATCGACCACTTGCGGGAATTCACGTCCCACATTCGGACAGCTGTCCGAATTCAGGAAATTCAAGCTTAGGGCGGCAACTTCCACGGCCTAGCATCGCCCCTACAAGCTGCCGCGCCCGAACGCTTAGCCGCCCACAAGAAGGACCTCGCTCCAGAAAACCTCTCGAAGGTTAGACCACCGGCTCCGACCAGTTCTCCAGAGTCTCCTTCACCTTGTGCAGGAACTGGTGCGCGACGGCGCCATCCACTACGCGATGGTCGTAGCTCAGCGAGATGTAGCACATCGAGCGAATGGCGATCGAGTCGTTAATAACCACGGGACGCTTCTCAATCATGCCGAGACCCAGGATACCCACGTTCGGCTGGTTGATCACCGGCAGGCCGAAAAGCCCGCCAAAAACTCCTGGATTGGTAATCGAGAAGGTGCTTTCCTGCACCTCTTCCGGCTTCAACTTTTTCGTCCGCGCCCGCTCCGCCAAGTCGTTCAAGTTGCGCTGGATGCCGAGCACATTCTTCTCGTCCGCACCCTTCACCACCGGCACAATCAAGCCCCAATCGAGAGCCACGGCGATGCCGATGTTGATTTCCTTGTGCAGCACTACATTCGTGCCGTCAAGCGACGCGTTCATCGTCGGGAACGCGCGCAATCCCGCGACCACTGCCTTCACGAAGAACGGCATATACGTCAGCTTCGTCTCGTAGCGCTGCTCGAACTCATCCTTGGCCTTGGCGCGCAACGCAGCCACCTTGGTCATGTCGACCTCATCCACCGAATAAACGTGCGCCGACACGCGCTTCGAAGCCACCATGTGCTCTGCGATGCGCACCCGCATGTTGCTCATTGGCTCGACTTGGTAGTTGCCGAAATAAATCTTCTCGCGCGGAACGGCAGATTCAAACGCTACGTGGATTTGCCCGCCGGAAACCGCCGGAGGCGCGGGAGATGCTGATGGAACCGCAGACGGGGCCGGTGGCGGAGGAGGCGTGGGACGCGCTGGTGTTGTTGTCGGAGCGCTCGGCGGCGCCGCTGCAGGAACTCCGCCTGCGGCGATGACCGCTTCAATATCCTGTTTGCTGATCCGCCCGCCTGCGCCTGTTCCGGGAATCGTCGTCAGGTCAATACCATGCTCTGCGGCCATGCGGCGCACCAGCGGCGAGCTGTGAATACGCTCACCGCTGCGTTGAGCCGCAGGCGCTGCCTGAGGAGCAGCTTGCGTTGGCGCCGCTGCAGCTGGCGCCGGAGCGGCAGGTCTCGCTGCTGGCGGCGGTGCCGGTGCGGGCGCAGCGGCGGCTGGAGCCGCGGGCTTTGCGGGAGCAGCTGCTGCCGAGCCCGCGCCGTCGATCACCGCGACGACCGTCTGAATCGGCACGGTCTGCCCTTCGTTGACCTTGATCTCCTTCAGCACGCCCGCCGAAGGCGACGGAATCTCCGCGTCCACCTTGTCCGTCGAAATCTCGAACAACGGTTCATCCCTCTCGACCTTATCGCCGGGCTTCTTGAGCCACTTGGTGATCGTCCCTTCAAAAATGCTTTCGCCCATCTGCGGCATCACTACGTCTGTGGCCATGGTCGTTCTCCTTAGGGACCAAATCTAAAATTTCTGGATGGCTGTCAGACACTGTTCATGCCAGTGCCCCTTCAAGCCGCGCAACTTGTAAATCTCATCTCCGCCGTGATAAAACGCGACCCCTTCCACTTCGGCTATCCTGCCCGCGAATTCAAGCTGCTCTGGTGCAAGCGGATGATGATATCGCCAAGAGCGCGCAAATTCGTTCAGTTCTTCAGGACCCACAATCCGAACTGTGGATCCAACTGGAAATTCTTCTTTGTAGGCTCCCCTCGTTCGGCCCATGGCTGTCGGCCTCAATACCGCGCCAATTCCTTTGCGGCGTCAAACACCTTCTTCGCATTCGGCAAAAAATACTCCTCCAGCGGCGGCGAATACGGCACCGGCGTATCCAGCGCTGTCACGCGCATCAGCGGTCCGTCCAAATCGCCAAACGCTTTCTCGCAAAGAATCGCCGCAATTTCTCCAGCGATTCCACCCGTTTTTGTATCTTCATGCACCACCAAACACCGGTTGGTCTTCTTCACCGACTGCAAAATCGTCTCTTCATCCAGCGGCAGCAGCGTCCGCAGATCGATCACTTCCGCCTCGATGCCTTCCTTCGCCAGCGCCTCCGCCGCTTCCAGCGACGTATGCATCATCGCCGCGTAAGAAACAATCGTCAGATGCTTGCCCTCGCGCCGCACGATCGCCTTCCCGATCGGCACGGTGTAATCCTCGCTCGGCACTTCGCCCTTGATCCGCCGGTATAGAAATTTGTGCTCGAAAAAAAGCACTGGATTGTTGTCGCGCACTGCCGCCTTCAGCAAGCCCTTCGCATCGTATGGCGTCGACGGATAAATCACCTTCAACCCCGGCGTATGCACGAAATACATCTCCGGATTCGCCGAATGAAACGGCCCGCCGTGCACGCCGCCGCCCGAGGGCCCGCGCATCACCATCGGCGCCGGTGCGTTCCACAAATAGTGCCCCTTGGCCACGAAATTCGTAATCTGGTTGAACGCGCACACAATGAAATCGATGAATTGCAGCTCCGCGATCGGCCGCAGCCCGGCATAGCTCATCCCGCAAGCCGCGCCAATGATCGCGCTCTCGCTGATCGGCGTATCAATCACGCGCTCCCATCCGAACCGCTCCAGCAATCCCTCGCTGGTTTTGAACGCGCCGCCATACACGCCGACATCTTCGCCGAGCAGCACAACGGCGGGGTCCCGCTCCATCTCTTCAAACATCGCCTGCCTGATGGCTTCGAGAAACGTAATTTGCGTTCCGTTAGTTTCCGCCATCGCTACCTCTTTGCCTTTTTCGTAGCGCCGATGGTCACGGCCGCTTTCGCCGATTTTTTCACCGCAGGCTTTGCACCATTTTTCCCCGAAGCCCTAGCCTCATTCGCCGGAGTCTCAATCGTATTCTTCGTGTCGCCAAAATGAATCGGTGCGTTCGCTCCGCCAGAGCTTTTTCCAGACCCGAATCCCGCTACCGTCCATACCGGATTTACGCTCGATTTCGGAGGCGTAACCTCGGCAATGGGCCGCTCCCACTTCGGCTGGATCTTGTGGCAATCATCCCCCGTGCAATACACACCGGTCTCCGCAAACTCCGGCGGCGGCATCGGCGAATTCTCCGCAAACTCGCGTTCCGCAGCGAGCAACGCGTCGATCTTCTCCTCGATTTCCTTCTTGCTCTTGGCATCGAGCAGTTTCTCGCCCATCAAAAACTTCTCATATAGCGCGATGGGATCGCGCGCCTCCCAATAAGCTCGCATCTCCTTCGGCACATACTCCGCCGGATCGTGCTGCGCGTGGCCCAACCGCCGGAAACTCTTCGCTTCGATCAAGATCGGCCCTTCGCCGGCCCGCGCCCGCTCCACCGCTTCCCGCGCCGTCGAGTACACAGCAACCACGTCGTTACCGTCCACAATGTAGCTCGAAATCCCGTACGCCTTCGCGCGGTCCGCCAGATTCTCCAGCGGCACCTGCCGCTTCACCGGCGTCGAGTAAGCCCACAAATTATTTTCCAGAATGAGCACGAACGGCGCCTTCTGCGTAGCCGCAAAATTCAAGCCTTCGTGGAACACGCCGGTCGAACTCCCACCGTCGCCGATCCAAGTCATCGTGACGATTTTTTGCCCCAGGTACCGCCCCGCCATGGCCACGCCCGTCATCACCGGAATCAAATCGCCCAGCATCGAAATCGGCGAGACGATGTGAAGCTTCTCCAAATCGCCGAAATGGCTCGTGCCGTCCTTGCCCTTCGTCGGCGAATCGTATTTCGCCATGTGCTGCATGAAAACGTCGCGCGGCGGCACGCCTTTCACCAAAAGCGCCCCGATATTGCGGATCATTGGCGCCAGCCAGTCCTTTTTTTCCAGCGCGTACGCCGTTCCGACCGAAATCGCTTCCTGCCCCAAGCTCGAGTACAGCCCTCCGACAATTTTGTTCTGCCGGAAGAGCTTTACCATCGTGTCTTCCACGGCGCGGTTCAGCCGCATGTAGTAGTACAAATCCAGATACTGCTGCCGCGTCAATTCCTTCTTCATTCGCACTCCAGTAGCACAGGCTTCAGCCTGTACCCCACGTGTACCATGGCCCCTTGCCCACGACGAGCGAACACACTCACGAAACAGCAACCTCAACAGCTTGCTCGGCCAGCCCCAGCCTCTCAAGCAAAGATTCCCGCGACGATTCTCGCATTTCTAATCCGAACACTTCTCCAAAGTGTTTCACCATCTTTGGCGTCACCTCATTCAGTTTCGCCGTGCGCCCCAACAACTTCTCCAGCGAAGTAGCCTTCCGCCCCACAATCCCGCAAGGCACAATCAAATCAAAATTCCGCAAATCTGTCGCAACGTTATAGGCAAATCCGTGCGAAGTCACCCACCGGCTTATATGTACACCAATCGCCCCCAGCTTCTCCGCCGCGCTCCGCTCTTCTCTCCGTGAACTCTGTGACCTCTGTGTAAATTCCTTTTCTTCGCCCGCCACCCAAATGCCTGTCTTCCCCGCCTCGCGCACCGCGCAAATCCCAAACTCCGCCGAAGTCCGAATCATCACCTCTTCCAGCATCCGCACATACCAGACCACGTCCTTCCGAATCACCCCAAGCTGCAGAATCGGATAACCCACCAACTGCCCGGGCCCGTGATACGTGACATCCCCCCCGCGGCTCGTCTCGTAAAACTCCACGTTCCGCTGCCGCAGCACATTCTCGGAAACCAAAAGATGTTCGCGCTTCCCATTCCGCCCCTGCGTAATCACCGGCGTATGCTCGCAAAGCAATAGCACATCCCCAATGGTGTCTGCCTTGCGCGCCGCCACAACGCGTTTCTGCAGCGCATACGCTTCCGCGTATCCGATCAATCCTAGGTCGATAATGTGGCAGCTCTTCACCAGTCACCAGTCACTAAACGTTGATCTGCAACCCTCGCACGGACGCAAACGCATCCCCCATCCCTTCCCAAACCGTCGGATGCGCGTGAATCATGTTCATCATGTCGTCGATGGTCCCCTCGAGATTCAAGGTCGCCGCCGCTTCGGCCAAAATCTCCGTCGCCAAAGGCCCTATAATATGAATCCCTAAAACCTCGCCATACTTTTCATCCGAAACCACCTTGATAAACCCGTTGTGGTTCCCCAGAATCGTCGCCTTGCTGTTCCCCACAAATGGAAACTTCCCCGTCTTCACAGCATACCCCGCCTCGCGTGCCTGCTTCTCTGTCAAACCAATCGACCCAATCTGCGGCTCGCAATAGGTAGCGTTCGGAATCCGCGTCTTCAAAATCGGCTGCGTTTTCTTCCCCGCAATGTGTGTCACGGCTACAATCCCTTCCATCATCGCCGCGTGCGCCAGCTGCGGCATGCCCGCGACGATGTCCCCGATCGCATATAGACCCTTCTCGTCGGTCTCCATCAGCGGCCCGGTCAGCACAAACCCACGCTCCAGCTTTGCCTTCGACTTTTCCAGTCCGCAATCCTCGGTCATAGGCTTGCGCCCCACAGCCAACAACAGTTTCTCCGCCTGCAACGTCTGCGCCTTCCCATCCTTGTCCTTAAACGAAACCGTAACGCTCTTGGCGTCCTTCTTTACGGACTCCACCTTGCTGCTGGTAAAAATCTGTATCCCCTTTTTCTTAAAGTCCTTTTCCAGCTCTGCTGAAATCTCTTCATCTTCCACCGGCACCACTCGCGGCAGCGCCTCCAGAATCGTCACCTGCGTCCCAAACGTATTGTAAATCGACGCAAACTCCACTCCGACCGCTCCCGCCCCAACCACAATCAGCGTCTTTGGAATATCCGGCAGCTCCAGGATGGACCGGTTTGTCAAAATCGTTTTATGGTCCGGCTCGATCCCCGGCAGCGCACGCGCCTCTGACCCGCTCACCAGCAAAATATTCGCCGCTTCAATCTCGCTCTTCTTCCCGTTGTTATCGACACTTACGCGCCCTGGCCCCGCGTAGCGCCCCCAGCCCTGCACCCACTCCACCTTGTTTTTCTTGAAAAGAAACTCGATCCCCTTGGCATGCTTCTTCACAATCTTGTCTTTGCGCGCCAAAATGTTCGCCCAATTGATCTTCAGACCGCTCACTTCGAATCCCAGTTCCGCGCCATTCTTGAAGTGATCGTAAACATCCGCGTGGTGCAGCAAAACTTTCGTCGGAATACACCCGACGTGCAAGCACGTCCCGCCGAGAAACGGGTCCTTCTCCACAACGATGGTCTTCAACCCCAGCTCGCCCGCCCGGATCGCCGCCACATAGCCGCCCGGACCGCTCCCAATAATCGCCACATCATACTTTGCCACTCGTTATCTCCCTTCCGCAGAGTCCAGAATTGGTCAGCCGAGATCCCTACGCTCCCTGTTTCCCTCGGCCTTTCTGCGGTCGCTCATTCTTTGCACAATTCTCCGTGCAGTTACGATCGGCCTGGATGGAAGCCCCGGCAATTTTTGTGGGATACCCATCGGGCAAACACAAGGTAGCCTTCAGCACGAACGCCGGCAACCCGGCAAACTAGCAATTTTAGCAGCCGCTCGGGGCCCTAGCAACCCAACCCCAGAAACGGTGTCTTTCCGTCTTCGAAGTGCGCCTTTGCCGGGCGAGAGTCTCCCAGGAAACCGCTGCGCTACTTGGCGCTTCCCGTTTCGCCGGCTCTTGCGGTATCCGAGGCGCTCGCCCTATTCACAGCTGTATAAACTTCGCGAATGGCAGCTACGATCGTGTCCGGCCGCTCAAATGGAATCATGTGAGTACTATCGGGCACCATGATGCGCTTGCCGTGCGTGGATAGTTGAGATTCCTTCACTTGCAAATCATTGACCCAAATCTCGTGGAAGTCGTCGAATTCCTTCTTCGGAAATCCCGCCGGCATCTGCGACGCCGGCGCCATCTTTCCCGCCGTCAGTACAACCAGCGGTTTGTCTCCCAGATTTCCGGCCGTGCGGACTTCGTTCGCACTTTCCGAAAACAGGCTCATCTCAGAAGTAGACGCGTCGATGAACTTGGGCTGAAGCTGCAGGTAGATTATTTCCCGCCCGAACTCCTTCGATACTCCCGGAGCCTCGCCCTGGTTGCGCTGAGCGAATCGCGCAATGCCGAACCGGATCAGCAGCGGGGCCAGCTTTATCTGGCGTTGCATATCCTCCGTTGTTTTCTTCATAAACGCTTGAAGCGGCGGGGACATACGTGCCACTTGATCCTCGTGCGAAGCATCCACCAGCACCATCCCAGCAACCTCGTTTGGATATTGGCCGTTGTAAACGCGCACGTTGTAGCCGCCGAAAGAATGGCCGACCAGAATATACGGCCCTTTCTCGTTCGCGGCTGCCAGCAGCGCGTGCAGTTCCTTCACAATCTCCGCGCTCGTGCGCGGCCGGGAGCTCGCACCGCTCCAGCCATAACCCGCCCGGTCATAAGAACAAACGCGCGTGAACTTGGCGACTTCCGTTTGAACGAGATTCCAGCCGACCGCGGGAACACCGAGCCCGCTGTCCAGAATAACAGTGGGACTCCCTTCCCCCCGGCAATCGATGCTCAGAGTCAGGTTGTCAAATTCCGGGCCAAGAGGAACGGATTTGCCTTGCTGCGGAAACCTGCGCGCATCCGCTCTGTTTCCGAGAGCCTGATAGCTCGCGCCCACAATCGCGGCCAGCGCCACCAGAGCAAGAAGACCAAGCACGATCCGGCCCAGCCAGCGCTTCAAGCGCCCGGCGCGGCGCGGTGTAGTTGTTGCAGTCTCGTTTTCCAAAGAGTTCTCCTCAAGTGAAACGATTGATGCAATCTCGATGGGCGGATATTAGACCGCGCTAGGGAAGGCGTCAACGGATGTGCGAAGGTATGCAACAAATATGACGGCGAGAATGGCTAAGCGACCTTGTAGCCAATCGAGCGGCTTCTCGGGAGCAGCGTCGTCTTCACTGATTAGGCGGGGCAGCGCTGTGAGGGACTGGGTCATAGACATAGCGCACATTGATCGGCGTATTCGAACGCCCCATCGTCAAGCGGATCGTCTCGTAGAGCTGCGCGCCGTCGTAAGACAATTCAAACGTGCGGTTCATCTTTCCCCCGCGCGGGCTCTTCTCGTCGGTAACGAGCCGGGAGCCGTCCCATCGAGCCGCGATTTCCTGATAACTATCGTCCTTCGAATCGGCCTTCTCCAACTTTCGGCCGTCCGTGAAAAACGCCCGCTTGCGGTTTTGATCGTCGGTCAGGTCAACCTCCGGATCTTTCGGAGTTTTCTGCGCCAGAGTAAAGGAATTCGCCGGCGCAATCGCCGATTGCGTCCGCAGGCGGTCTTCGTCGCTCTCTCCGCTTCGATTCCCTCCGTGGCCGCCGATGGGAAAACCCGCGATGCTCACACCGCTGCCGCTTCGGGGTCCGCTTCCCCGGCTTGTGCGCGCGTCCTCCATCTTCTTTCGAGGATCGTCGCTCTCGTCGGGGTTCAGCTTCCATTCGCCAAAAATGGAAGTTCGCGTCTCCGCGCGCTGCTGCTTTTGCGGGTTCGTCGTCGACGGCGGCGTGGCTTGCGGCTGCGCTGCTGGTAGCGGCCCAGCGGGCGCTTGGGCATGAACCGAAGCGGGATCCGCGGCTGCAACGATGCCCAGAATTCCAAAAGCGGAAAGAAGAAAGGAGAGATGCGGCTTCATGATGGCCCTCTGCTCATATTGTTCATTCCGGCCGCGGGATGCGAAAGTTCCACTTTGGCCCTGAAAGAGAAAGACTCTTGTGGCAGGCGAAGAACACACCAGCAGACAGCCTCAGACGGAAGGTAGCTGTTCATGGAGGGCAAGGATGTCCGGCAACAGCGCCAGCGCCCCGAGTTCGCGAAAACGCGCGGCGCGTTTCCGGTATTCATACGTCCCAGGCGGCAAAATGGCCATGAAAGGCACGCGCGCGTCGTGGGCAGCCAGAGCATCATCAATGTTATCGCCAACGTAAAGCGCCGTGGCCGGATCCCGCAGCCCAAGAATCTTCAGCAAGCCATCAGGATGAGGCTTCTTGCGCTTGACGTCATCCATGGTGATCACTGTGCGAAAATGCCGCGTACCCGGCCAACGATCAAATGTATAAGAAAATTCCTGCCGCGTCCGCCCGGTGAATAGATCGAGTTCAAATCTCTTGGCCCAGCGTTCGATCTGCCGCGGTGTAACCATCAGCTTTTCCTTCCGAACATTCCCGCTCCTGCCGTTCTTGCCCCAATAGAACTGCTGAAACGCCACGCGAGCCTCCTCATAAGTTGTGGGCCGCCCCAGCGCAGTAGCCCAATTCGAGACCAGGTTCCAATCGTCGTTGTTCCCTGGTTTGCTTTTCCATTCGTGAAGTTCGGGCCACGTGAGGCGCTTGCCCGTAAGGAATCGCATCGTTTCGAGAGCAGAAAGCCAATACGACCGGCGAACATCCACCAACACGCCGTCCACATCAAATATGAGGATTTTCGGAAGTACGATGGTTTTCGAACCAGTCACTCAAGAATTGGAGCAGAAAATTTCCTGCTCGGCAACGGGCGAACTCACTTGCCGCCTGCTTTCTGCGCCGCTCCGTGCTTTTCGCTGCCTCGGGAAGCGCCAACAGATCCTCAGCAAAGTCCTCGTAGCTAGAATCGGCCCCTCGCCACCTCATCCCTTGGGCACCGCGGGTTCCGGGACTCCTCGCTCTTCCATGCGTCGCGCCACGTAAGTCTCGAGTAGTTGGTCAAGCTCCTGTGGCCGAATCGGTTTGCTGAGATAACCATCCATTCCGCTAGCCAGGCATTTCTCGCGATCCCCTTTCATGGCGTGCGCTGTCAAGGCCACCACCGCCTGGTGGAGTCCGCTCCCTTTCTCCTTCTCCCGAATGGCCGCGGTTGCCTCCAACCCGTCCATCTCCGGCATCTGCACGTCCATCAACACCAAGTCAAAGCTCTCCTTCTCCAACGCCTGGAGTGCCTCCAACCCCGTGGCCGCCACTACAACCCGGTGGCCTCTCTTCTCCAGTAAACGCACGGCCAGCCGCTGGTTAACGAGGTTGTCTTCCGCGAGCAGTACACGCAAGTTCGCATCGGGTTCGCGCGCGTCCTGCAACGAAAACCGCGTGATCAAAGGAATTGCACCTTCCCGTTCACGCGCTCCAAGCACACGCCCTATGGCTTCACGCAATTCCGATTGTCGTATCGGCTTCAACAAGTACGCAGCCACTCCCAGCTCCTGGCAACGTGCCGCATCCCCTCGGTGGCCCGCCGAAGTGAGCATCATGATCGTGGCCGTGGACAATTCCGGCCGTCGCCGAATCTCTTCCACCAAAGCGAACCCGTCCATATCCGGCATGTGCATGTCCGTCAAAATCAGCCCAAAGGGCGCACCTTCTTTGCGGGCCGCGGATAACTGTGCAAGCGCCGCCGTCCCGCCTTCCACCATTGTCGGTTTCATCTGCCAGCGCAGCAGCATTCCTTCCAGAATCCGCCGGTTGGTGCGGTTGTCGTCCACCACCAGGACCCTCACGCCCTGCAAAAGCTCCGGCGGGGCGACCGTTCCCAATTTAATTTCTTTCGCGTCCGCTGCTCCCAGCCGTACCGTGAAGTGGAATTGGCTTCCATGGCCGACTTCGCTCTCCAACCAGATTTTGCCTCCCATCATATGCACCAGCCGAGTCGAGATCGTCAGACCCAAACCGGTTCCTCCGTACTTTCGCGTCGTCGACGTGTCCGCCTGGGAAAACGGCTTAAAAATTAATTCGCGCTTATCCTCCGCAATTCCAACTCCCGTGTCCGCCACCGTAAAACGACAGATGCAATCGCTACCCTCTGTGCCCTCGACCTGAACCTTTACCGCGATCTCCCCCCTGTCTGTGAACTTGATCGCATTGCCTACGAGGTTGACCACGATCTGCCGCAGCCGGCTGGAATCTCCCCGCACGACCTCCGGCACCTCCGGCGCCACCTCGCCCAGCAACTCCAGTCCTTTTTCGTCCGCTCGCACGGCCAGCGTCTTCAGGGTGGATTCCAAACTATCGCGCAGATTGAAATCGAGATCCTCTAGATCGATCTTCCCCGCTTCAATCTTCGAGAAATCGAGAATGTCGTTGATGACGGTGAGGAGCGAATCTCCCGACATTTTCACGGTTTCCAGATATTCGCGCTGCTCCGGCGTAAGATTTGTCTCCAGCGCCAGATCCGTCATTCCCATGACGCCGTTCAACGGCGTGCGGATCTCGTGACTCATGTTGGCCAGAAACTCGCTCTTCGCCTGGCTGGCCGCCTCCGCAGCTTCCCGGGCCTTTTGCATTTCATCTTGAATCTTTTTGAGATGAGTAATGTCGCGGCCGATGCCCACGAGTCCGGCCACCCGGCCGTTCTTATCCCGCAACGGCACCTGTGTCGTCATTACCTGGGTCACATTTCCCTGCGAATCCAGGCCCGCCTCTTCACGGTTCACTTCCGCCTGTCCCGAACGAATCACTCTCTGTTCGTCTTCGTAGAACGTTGCCGCAATCGCCGCCGGATAGAAGTCAAAATCGTTCTTTCCCAGCAGCTCCTCGGGAGTCTTCGCCCCCATCTGCTGGGCCACCGAAACGTTCGCCACCAGGAACCGGCACTCCAAATCTTTCACGTACATGAAGTCGGGAACATTGTCGATCAAAGCGCGCAATATTTTCCGCTCCTCCGAGAGGGTCTCTTCCGCTCGCATTCGTTCATTGACCTCCAACTGCAATTCATGCGTCCGCGCTTGGACCCGGACTTCGAGTTCACTTTTCGCACCCTGCAGCGCCTCGTCCCGCTCTTGAATTCTCTCGAGCATTTGATTGAAGGAGCCGATGAGCGCGCCCACTTCATCATCACCGCGCGGCAGAGCGCGAAGCGCGTAGTCCTCCTTTGCCGTGACCCTGCCAGCAACTTGCGCCAGATGCAGAATGGGCTCCGTGATGAGCCGTAGAAGCCGGGTCGATACCAGGTAAGTTGCCATGACGGAAATCAGAATGACCACCACGGAGATTTCCGTGTACTGCCTGATTTTCGCCTGCAGGGCGCCGAGATCCGAGATGATGGCAATCGCGCCGGCTTTCTCATTTCCTAGGGATACGGTCCGGTAGAGCGTGAGAGAATCCTTCGTGAACTGTGCCCCGTCTTCATGCGGAGCGGGCATCGCAATCTGCGCGCCGGATGTGTCGCGCCGGTATTCCGCGAAGACCACTGCGCGGCTGTCGAACAAGCATGCGGCGACGATGTGGCGTTCGGCGCGGAGCGCCCCCAGCATGTCTTGAGCAGACTTCCGATCGCTAAACGCCAGGGAAGCCGCCGTATTTGCTCCCAGGGTGTCCGCTAGAACCGAGAGTTCACTCGTCATCGCAGCGCGAAAGCTGCTTCTTTCGTAGAAGTCAAAGCTTAAGCACGCAAGACTAAGACCGACAAGACTGGTGCACACGATGACAAAAGTCAGTTTGCGTTGGATCGATGAATCTTTAAAAAGCGGCATCTCACGTTCCTTTTGGGCCTCCGATAACTGTCTTCGCCAGCGCCAGCAGCCTGGCGCTGATCTTCAATTTGGCTTGCTCTGCCGCAGTCAGGTTGATTTCGAAACGAACCTTGTTGCCTTCCAGAAAGAAGCCGATCATCCCTCCCTCCTGTGTAAAGTGTTCAGACTCACCCACTGTCAGCACTGGATTTCCTTTGAGGCTCGCCAGCGCCGCGGGAAGGGACTTCTTCTCCGGCGTTTCAATGAACAACACTTGACAGCCCCGAACCTCTTCCGCCTGCCTCAAATGCTGCACGCGAAACGGCCGCGTTCCGATCGTCTTTCCATTCAAGCTGGCGTCCAACGCGCCGTGGAATGGATCTTCTCCGACCGTGCAATACGTGAGCGGGCTGGTGGCGTCTTTGAAGGCTTCCGGCGGCCAGTCAACAAACTGTGCAAAATGAAAAAGAAAAGCGGCCTTAACCTGGTATTCGCTCGAGGGACTAGATTGCGCAGAAACCCAGCGAGCGCCGGCGGTGGACAGCAGCGCCGCAAGAGCCGCGAAAGCAAATCGTGAAGGCCGGGGACGATCTTTTCCTCCGCGAATCCCGGAGCAGGGATTCCACAAGGCCCGTCGCATTTTAGTTGCTAGATTCAATGCCTCTCTTTCCGCAATTAGAAATGCCACGTAATCTTGGCGTACGCGCTACGCTTGACCTGCGAGGAATTGACACTCTGAAATTGATCGTTGAATTCCACGTGATGGTCTCTTAGCAGGTTTTGCCCGGTGATACTCAATTGCACTCCTTCCGCAAGACGCCAGGTCAACTGGGAATCGAGCCGCGTATAGGAAGGAACAAATTGTGCTGGCAGAGCTCCGGCGAAATAGGCATTCGTATCCCACGCGAGCTTGCTAGACAGATCGACATGCGAACGCAGCTGGGCCTGATGGCCTGGGTTCGTGCCCTGCGCATCGGCCACGCTCGTTGTATCCAGGCTGCTGGCTTCGGTATGGAGATGCATCTCGAGGAAGGTATACCCGGGGCTGAGTGTCCAGCGATTCGTTGCTTTCCATTTTACTGAGGCCTCCACGCCTTCGGTCGTGCCGTACATTTTGTTGCCGAATGACTCTGGAAGAATAAGGACGGGTGGGACGGAATTCCGATCTAGGAATGACGGTAGCATCTCTGCGCTTTCCAGACCGTGATAGTCGTTAATGAATGCCGTCAAGTCGAGCGAAATGCGCCCGGTAGGCTGCACCCGATAACCTGCCTCATAAGCGAGGACGTGTTCCGATTTAAAGTTCGAATTGCCGAGCAAAGCTACCTCGGCGGGTCCGGGCAGTGCCGCGAGCGCTGCATCTATAGCCACGTCCCGCCGGGTGGGAGTGCGGCTTGCCCGCGAAATCGCTGCCCAAAACGTCCGGCGAGCGCTGGGAGTCCAGGTGATCCGGATGCTGGGCTGAAGGTCGAAACCTCCCAAATAGCTGTTCTCAAGTTTTGTCCCAACATACAAATAGGCGCGATTCCGTCTCAAGGCGATTTGATCTTGTAGGAATACGTTGTAGAGGTCGCCGTCATCATTGGCTGGATTGAAGGCCTCGTCTATCGTGCCAACCGTTTGATCCCCGGTGTGGCGATATCCTGCGCCCCAAATAAGATCCTGACGCGTACCCAGTACAATGTGGTTCTGAAAATCGAAATCAAAGGTATTGCGAACTTCTCTCGCGTTAGGACCGTCACGACTGTATCTGTCGAAATAGAACTGCAGTGTCGTATCGCATCGGCTTGAAAAAATGTGATCCCAGCGACCTAATACGTTGCCGCCCGATAGCTCCGCGAGCCGCTGCACAATAATGTTTTCGGGAGGAGAGAGAACGGTGTGCACGATGGTTGCGCCTTCCTCTCCGGTATAAATGTCTCCCTGCGTTGTCAGGGAATCTTTCTTGGATAGACTGGTATCCACTCGATATCCGGCGTGCAACAGATGCCAACCATCATCCGCGCCCTGGCCGTTCAGATCTGGGAAAGGTCCGTCGTTGACGTACTTTGCGAATACGCGATAGTTGGTGTCGTCCTTGATTTTCCCGCCGTACTGTAATGTGCCGAATTCTTTAGCCTGCGTACCGCCGCCGCCCGTCACCAATCCGCCCTGCGTGTCTGCGGCCTTCTTCGTAATGATGTTGATCACGCCGTTCACTGCATTGGCGCCCCATACGGTCCCGCCCGGTCCGCGAATCACTTCAATGCGGTCAATGTCCTCAAGCGGCACGTCTTGCGTGTCCCAATTCACACCGCCCGTGAGCGGCGTGTAAACGGCGCGGCCATCGATGAGCACCAACAATTTGTTGGCGAACTGCAAATTGAACCCGCGTGCGCTAATGGCCCAGGTACTTGCATTGATCTGCGCCACATCCAAACCAGGAACCATGCGCAACAAATCAGGAATGTTCAGGGCGCCGGAGCTGCGGATGTCTTCCTGCGTGATGACGAAAATCGCCGCTGCTACCTGAGATAACTTCTGTTCTTTCTTCGAGGCAGAAGTCACTTCCATGTCCATCAGGTCCTCGATGCTCGTATCCGTGAGATCTTTCTGCGAAGTCGGAGTGGTTTGAGGCGCTTCCGGAGTGTGCGGGGCAGGCTGCGCAGGAGAAGCTTCATGTGTTTGTGGGTTTTGAGCTGCTTGCGGCCATGCCTGTTGGCAGCTAAATAGCAAGACGAGCAGGATCCCTCCGTCAGCGAAACCGGTTCGGCATTTATGCTGAGTGCTTGTCCCTTCGTTTGTGGACACGTCTTCCTCCCCCAGGAAGGGCGTGCACATCGGGTACCGAATTTAGTGTCCATTGCCTGAGACAACTCGTTTACTTTCAGTGCGTTAGTCTGCGCGAGGCCGCGCGGCAATTCCTGAATTGAGCCTCCAACAGCTGCTTGTGCCAGACTGGTGCACGGTGCTTCGGAGAAGTCGGCAGCACCTGCTGCTCCGGGCTCCGCGCGATGCAAACAGCCATGCCAATCTCCGGTATGATTGCTGGAGCCAGAACGGCCTTGCTACAATCACGCGCGCGCACGCCGCGGCTCAGAGTGTGGTCGGAAAGAGGAATGAATGGCTGGATTTGCCGGTGTCGACTTCATCGATTTTGATTCGCAATTGAATGACGAAGAAAAGCTAGTCCGGCAAACGGCGCGGCGGTTCGTCGACAACGAGATTATCCCCATCATCGAAAAGCACAGCCGCGAGGGAACCTTTCCGAAACATCTGGTCCCGCAGCTTGGGGAGTTGGGATTTTTTGGCGCGAATTTGCAGGGGTACGGCTGCGCGGGCATGTCCAACGTTGCCTACGGTCTGGTGACGCAAGAGTTGGAGCGCGGAGATTCCGGGTTGCGCAGTTTCGTCTCCGTGCAGAGCGCGCTGGTGATGTATCCGATTTACGCGTACGGGAGCGACAAGCAGAAAGAAAAGTGGCTTCCGCTGCTACAGCAGGGCACGGCCATCGGGTGCTTTGGATTGACGGAACCGCAGTTCGGTTCGAATCCCGGCGGAATGCTTACGCGCGCGGTGAAGAAGGGCGGCAGCTACGTTCTGAACGGCGAGAAGATGTGGATCACCAGCGGATCGATCGCGGACGTTGCGGTGGTCTGGGCAAAATGCGAAGACGAAAAAATTCGCGGGTTTTTAGTGGAAAAAGGCACGCCGGGATTCAAGGCTTGGGATGTACACGGAAAGTGGTCGCTGCGGGCCTCGGTGACTTCGGGATTGGCTTTCTCCGACTGTGAAATCCCGGAAGAAAATTTGCTGCCGAATGTTGTGGGATTAAAAGGGCCGCTGGGATGCCTGAATCAGGCGCGCTATGGGATCGGTTGGGGAGCGCTCGGCGCGGCCATGGCTTGCTACGATACGGCGTTGCAATACGCGAAGACCCGCAAACAATTTGCGAACAAGCCGATTGCTTCCCACCAGCTTGTGCAGGAAAAGCTGGCTTGGATGATCACCGAAATAGTGAAAGGACAACTGCTGGCGCTGCATGTGGGTCGGCTGAAGGATAAAGGCAAAGTGGATTTCTCGCACATCTCGATGCTAAAGATGAACAACGTGGCCATCGCTCTCGAAACGGCCCGAAAGGCGCGCGATATTCTCGGGGCGAACGGCATCGTCGACGATTACTGCATCATGCGCCACATGAACAATCTTGAAAGCGTTTTCACGTACGAAGGAACGAACGACATCCACAAGCTCATCATTGGTGAAAAGATCACCGGGATCTCCGCGTTCGTCTAAATGACTTGAGGAGACAGGCGGAAGCCCGCCCACTCCAGCCAACCCGTCTCGTGGCTTGCCGAATCTTGTATGCTGTAGGCGTCTGCTAGCCCAGTTTGCGAAGATCAGTGGAGATAACTTCATGTCTGCATTCGCATTTTTTGCCAGCCGTAGCGCCTTCCGAGTTATCGCGTGTGTGTTGGCTTTTTCTGTTGCGCCCTGTGTGCTAGGGCAGGCGCAAACAAAGCCTGCCGTAAAAACTGCAGGGCAATCGCCAATTAAGATTCGGGCGATCACTGCGTTTGTAAATCTGGACCGCACGCAATACCAAATTCAGATTACCGATGCGCTGAAGATGCTCAAGCGCGCGCGCACGATCATGGAATCGCGCGGGTTTCCAGTGGAAACCATCCGCATCGCTACGCAGCCATTTCCGGAATACATCCAGGGTCTCTCCAACGAGCAGGCTTTGGCGTTTTTCAGAAATTATGACGCGATGGCCGCGCAGGAGGGGTTTGCGGCTTCGATTGGACCGGCGATGCCGAATGCCGGCGATAGTCCCGCCCAGGCCGATTTGTTAGCCGATATTTTGAAGAACACCAAAGCACTGAATGCCAGTCTCGTAGTAGCGGGTGACGACGGGGTGCGCTGGCCGGCGGTTGGGGCCGCGGCTCGCGTCATGAAAAAGCTGGAAGACACGGAACATAGCCAGGGGAATTTTCGCTTTGCGGCGATCGCGATGGTGCAGCCGCTGACTCCCTTTTTCCCCGCGGCCTATCACACTGGATTCGGACATCAGTTCGCCATTGCGCTCGAGTCAGCGAATCTCTTTGCGGACTCCTTCAAAGATGCGCCGGATTTGGCGACGGCGCGGCGCCGGCTGATGGACGCGTTGAGTAAAGAAGCGTTCGCCATAGAAGCGGAAGCAGGACGCGTCGACACGGACACAGGCTGGACCTACATGGGAATCGATCTTTCGCCCGCGCCACTGAAGGATATTTCGATCGGAGCAGCGATTGAAAATCTGACGACGCAGCCTATAGGCTCGAGTGGGACGCTGACGGCGGCGGCGACCATCACGGCGGCGATACGCGACATCAAGGTGAAGCAGACGGGGTACATGGGACTGATGCTGCCGATCCTTGAAGATTCGCGGCTGGCGCAGCGTTGGAGCGAGGGGCATATTTCGATCGACGCTCTGCTGAGTTACAGCGCGGTGTGCGGCACCGGCCTTGATACCGTCCCTCTCCCCGGCGACATCAGCGCCGAGCAGCTCTCGCTAATCATTGGCGATATGGCCAGCCTGGCGGTCAAATGGCACAAGCCGCTTTCGGCGCGATTGTTCCCCGTCGCAGGCAAAGGCGCGGGGGACATGACAGAACTGGACAGTCAGTTCCTCGTGAACGCAACCATCCAACCACTGGAAAAACGCTAACTCCCCGGCGGGGCTTCCCGCTGAGTCCTTTTGTGTCAGCATATCCAAACAGAGCTTCATTGGGAACCATTTGATGACGGAACTAGTTCATCCGCATGCCGCAAACTTGCTTGGAATCATTGCGTTAGGAATATGGCTGCATCTGTTTTTTGGGCGTGGCTGGTTCTGGCGGGTGGGGAAAGTGGACGCGGACCGGGCGGCTGCCGAGACAGTTGGGCCATGGCCGAGCGTGGTTGCGGTGGTGCCGGCGCGAAATGAAGCGGAAACGATCGGACGGGTTGTGACCGATCTCGTGCGGCAGGACTATCCCGGTGCTTTCTCTATCGTGGTCGTGGACGATCATAGTGAAGATGGGACTGCGAGCGTCGCTCGGGATGCTGCCAGCGAGAGTGGCGGCGGGGCGCGGGTGAAGGTTGTGAACGCTTCGGAGTTACCTGCTGGTTGGACTGGGAAACTGTGGGCTTTGAATGAGGGCGTAGCCCACTCAGGGGTGACGGGCGTGGCGGCGGAAGCCCCTTCCTTTTATTGGTTTTCGGACGCGGACGTGACCCACGCGCCGGACTCTTTGCGACGGCTGGTGGCCCTGTCCGAGCGGGATAAGCTGGACCTCGCTTCGCTCATGGTGCTGCTCCATGCCAAGACACTGCCCGAGCGGGCGCTGATTCCCGCTTTTCTGTATTTCTTCCTGATGCTCTATCCTCCGCAGTGGATTGCGGATGAGGAGCTGGCAACCGCTGGAGCCGCGGGCGGATGCATCTTGTTGAGGCGAGAGGCGTTTGTGCGTATCGGTGGATTCGCGGCGATTCGGGGGGAGGTGATTGATGATTGCGCCCTAGCCAAAGCGGTCAAGACAAGCGGTGGCAAGGTGTGGATGGGGCTTACCAGGACAAGCACAAGTTTACGTGCTTACGGAACGTTTGCAGAAATCCGGGATCTGATTGCAAGGACAGCGTTTACGCAACTGCGCTACTCGTCGTTGCTGCTTGCCGGGACATTGGCAGGGATGTTTCTCACCTACATCGCTCCCCCCTTCTGCTTTTTGCCCATGATTCGACCGCCCGAATCCTTGGCCTCACGGCTTGGCTCCTGATGGCTTTGTCGTTCTTGCCCACGGTGCGTTTTTATCGGCTGTCCTCAACGTGGGCGCCATTGCTGCCGCTGACGGCGTTGTTTTATTCCTATGCGACGTGGCTGTCCGCCGTACGGTATTGGATCGGTAAGGGCGGATTGTGGAAGGGGCGGGCCCAAGCCCCCAAAGGGCACTAGCAAGTTAGGCAAGCGCCGCCCTAACTCGGCGAGCCTTACGTGGCCAGGAATTTGGCAAGCGGCTGCCAGTAGTTGCCGTTCCAGCCTTCTAGTAGGTGATCGGCATCGCCTTTGGGGAAGCCGGTGTGGTCAAAAATTAGCTTGGTGTCCGAGCCTTGCTCCACCAGGACGAACTTTGCGAGCGACCAAGCGCCTTGCGGCCAGTAGGCCACTCGCCACGCTTGGACGATGCGCTCGTTGGACACGAGTTCTAAGTTTCGTCCGATGATAAAACCGTTGAAGAATTTGAATGAGCCGCCAGGTTCGGGAGTGATCTCCGCCGGAATGTTGCCTTTCGCCATGCCGGACTGCACGGCGGCGCTGAGCTGCGTGACTTTCTGGAATTGCTTGGCGTCGGTGAGCGCTTCATAGACGCGTTTGCGGCTGGCTTTGAAGACGGGCTCTTGATGGATGGCATCCTCGGAGTGAGAAATCTCCGGGGCGGCTTGGGCAAAAGCTTCCGTGGATGCCAAACCGAAGCCGCTGAGGGCAATCGTGACGCCGGCGATGAGCTGACGGCGAGTTGGATTGTATGCGAGCAAGTGCGGATTCCTTGTGGTGCTCATGAATCTCCTTCGGGCGCTGCGGGATTTTATTCTTCTTGAACCGTATGGGCATGGAAGCACGGCCCTAAAATATGTTCAAGATAATGTTTTGCTGGAGGGCGGGGCGCTATTTGAGGGATACTTCGGCACACCAAGAATTAGGGGGGAGCTATGCCTTATCCCACAGGACACCGCAGCGAGGTGAGGAAGAAGATTGTGCAGAGCGCGCGAAGGCTCTTCAACCGGCATGGATTTGACGGAGTGTCTCTAAAACAAATCATGGCGGGAGCGGGGCTGACGCATGGCGGGTTCTACAGTTATTTTGAAGGCAAGAGCGATTTGTATGTCGAGGTGTTGGGTTGCTTTTTTACGGATCCGGAGTGGAAGAGTTGCTGGGAAGGAGTGGAAGTCGATTTGAGTTCCGGAGATGTTGGGCCGCAAGTGGTGCGGGCTTATTTGTCGCGACAGCATTTTGAGGACGTGGAGAATTCGTGCCCGATGACGGCGCTGCCGACGGACGTAGCGCGTGGCAGCGTCAGCACGAAACGGGCATTCGAAACGGTGTTCAGGGCCATGGTGAGCGTGCTGGAGCGGAGTACCACGCGAAACGGCGGGCCGCGGCGAGAGCAGGCGCAAGCCATAGCGGCGTTGTGCGTTGGTGGAATGGTCGTGGCGCGGGCGATGGCCGACCGAGCTTGTGCGGATGAGTTGCGCGACGCTTGCATGGGTGTGGCTCTGGAGCTCGGAGGATGGACAAACGGGAGGAAATCAAAATATGGCGATTTCAAACGAACGCAACGGGCACGAGCCGCAACGTCCTAGCCGAGACATCGCGCCGAAAGAACTTGGCCGTGCAGACATGCAACGGCTTCCGCGTTATGCTGGCGGCGTGAAATCACAAATGAACAGATACGCTTTGAGCTGCGCGACGCTCTTTACTTCGCTTCTCGTTCCTTTACTCATTCCTTGCACGCTCCGAGCGCAGGACGCGGCAACGGCACACGTAAACTCCAGGTCACGGATGCGACAGGATCTGGCTTGCCTCGCGTGGTGATCCAGCTGGTTCCCTCGCCTGATCTTGTGCCCTCGAAGAAGGAGACAGACCAGAAGGGTCAGCTGGTGCTTAATCTAAAACCGGGCCGCTACACGTTATTCGTGAATTGTCCTGGGTTCGAGTCGGTAACTTCACATATCGATGTGAAGCATGCAAACGACGTTCAGATCGTTCCTATCCGGTTGGAAGTAGGTGGAATGGATTCACCGGGAGTCATCAGGGACGAAGTCAAGCCGGTTGATGAACTACGCGTTTCGGCGTACACGAAACACGAAGATCTAAAGCTGAAAGTCGCGGACTTACGAGCGATGCCGCGCACAACGGTTACAGTACACAATGAGCATTCGAAGACCGACGAAACTTACGTGGGAGTGCGCGTCGCGGAGGTACTTACAAAAATGGGAGCGCCACTTGGCAAAGACCTGCGCGGCGCAGCGCTCAGCGGATACCTTGTGGCGACGGGTTCGGATGGTTACATGGCTGTGATTGCTCTCGCAGAGGCTGATCCGAGCTTTCATTCCGGAGAAGTGATCATCGCGGACACGATGAATGGACAGCCGCTGGACGCGAAGTCGGGACCGTTCAAATTAATTGTCACGGAGGACAAGCGGCCAGCGCGGTGGGTGAGGAATCTGGTCAGCATTGAATTGAAATCCTCCAAATAGACTGTCGCGCGAATGGAATGACGCACATTGCTTGGGACAACGGGCGAGCGTATATTGGCGGGCGACCGTGCGACGTAAACGTGAGAAATTCCGGAGATATTTTTAGTAATTCGTGGAGGAAACGTGGCGAAACTTTGTGCGTCTGTGATTTGTTTTTTTCTGCTGGCGGCGATGCCGATGACGGCGCAGGCTCCAGGACTTTCCGAGATGTACGCTTTGATCCGCGCGGAAGAGACAAACAATTCAAGAATTATGTGGATCATCCATGAGATCGCCGATGTGTATGGGCCGCGGGTGACGGGGACGCCGAGTTTGAAGACGGCAGACGATTGGGCGGTTGCGACAATGACTTCTTGGGGATTGGCGAACGCGCATCTGGAGCCGTGGACGTTTCAGCCGCCGAGCGCGGCGACGCCCGTGCCAGGTTGGGCGAACATGGAGCTTTCAGCCGACGCGGTTGCGCCGTTCCATGGGCAATTGATGGTGATGCCGCTGGCGTGGACGCCGAGCACGAACGGAGTGGTGACGGCGCAGGTGGTGATGCTGCAGCCGCCGGGATTGACGCCGCCCACGGGCGCTGGATTTAATTTTTTTGGAGGCGCGCCGCCGCCCCCGGAACCGAAATGGGCCGCGCCGCCGATGCGGCCAGCGGCCAAACCAGAGGAGCCGAAGCAGCCGACGCAGGCGGAGCTCGATGCCTATTTGAACGCGATGAAGGACAAAGTGCATGGGGCGATCGTTATGGTGGGGAGGCACGTGGAAGTGGCGGAGGAGATGAATCCGGCGCCGATGCGTCGGCCGGAGGACGAGTGGAAATCGCGATTTGATGCGAAGAATCCGCGGCCGGTCCGGTTTCCGGAGCAGCCGAAATTGCCGGAGGGGCAGTTGACGCGGCAAGAAGTATCGCGGCAAGTGGACCAGTTTTTGGTGGATAGCGGCGCGCTGGTGCGGATCAACGATGCGGGGAGGGCGCACGGAATCATCATCGCGCAGCAGAACGGGACGTACGATTGGACGAGAGCGGTGCCCACGCTAGTGATGCGCAATGAAGACTACGGGCGGATCTCGCGCCTCATGGGAGACGGGAAGACGGTAACGCTGCGCGTCAATATTCAAAACAAAGAGTATCCCGAGGGAACGACGGCGTATAACGCCATAGGAGAAATCCCTGGGACGGACAAGAAAGATGAAATCGTAATGCTGGGCGGGCATTACGATTCGTGGCATGACGCGACCGGGGCAACCGACAACGGGATTGGCTCGTCGATGATGCTGGAAGCGGTGCGGATTTTAGCGGCCCTCCATGTGAAGCCGCGCCGCACGATTCGCGTGGCGTTGTGGAGCGGAGAAGAAGAGGGATTGCTCGGCTCGCTGGCCTACGTGAAGGAACACTTTGGAAGTTTTGAGAGCCAGAAGCCTGAGTACGCGAAGTTGGATGCGTATTTCAACATCGATTCCGGCACTGGGAAGCCTCGAGGCGCCGGCGTGTTCGGCCCCGCGGGAGCTGCGGATATGGTTCGCGAGGCGATGATGCCGTTTGCGGATTGGGGATTCATGGGAGCGATTGGTTCAGATAGCCGGAGGACGGGCGGGACCGACAGCACTTCGTTCAACAACGCGGGATTGCCGGGGATTGGCTTGGCGCAGGACCCGTTTGATTATGGCTCGTTCACGCATCACACGAATCTGGACACGTATGAACGTATCTATGAAGAGGACGTGAGAGAGGGCGCGGTGGAGATTGCGTCCGCGGTATACGCGTTGGCCATGGCGGATGAGATGGTGCCGCGGTTTAAAGACGCAGAGATGCCGAAGCCGGTGCCGGAACCTGGGCCGGGATCGCAGGCGACGCCGGTGCGGCACGTTCCCTCAAACTGAGCCGGAAGAGCCCTTCATTCGTGATTCGGAAGCGCACGACCGCGTGCGGCACGTTGGCCGGGGTGTTCTTGCGCGCTTCTTGCTTTTAACCAAGAATTCGTTACTGTGTGATGGCAAAGTTCGCGTGAAGTTGCGCTGTCGAATCTGCGCCTACCCATACCTCGAAAGTTGCGGGCTCCTCTACCCAGTCTTTCTTTGTGGTACTCCAATACGTCAATTCATCATTCCCAAGAGAAAAGTGAATGGTCTTTTTTTCGTGGGCCGCTAGCGTGACGCGTTCGAATCCTTTCAGTTCGCGGACGGGGCGCGACGTGCTGCCGTATTGTTGGTGAATGTAAAGTTGAGCCACTTCATCGGCTGAGGACGCGCCTGTGTTTTCGAGATTGACGCTCACGTCGATGGATTCACCGGGCTTGATTTCGGTGCGGCTCAGCCTGAGATTTGAAAACGCAAACTTGGAATAGCTGAGTCCGTAGCCGAAGGGATAGAGCGGCGTGCTTTCTTCGTCCCAGTAGCGCTTGCTTTGATTCTCTGGGGCTTGCGTGGTGTTGTGAGCGTAATAGACCGGAACTTGGCCGACGTCCCGCGGCCAGGTGACAGGGAGCTTGCCGCCGGGAACAGCATCGCCGAAGAGAAGATTGGCGATGGCGTTGCCCCCTTGTGTGCCGGGATACCAGGCGTCGAGGATTGCGGGCACATGTTGCGCGGCCCATCTAATATTGAGCGGACGGCCGTTGAAGAGGACGAGGACCACCGGCTTGCCAGTTCCGGCCACGGATTCGAGAAGTTTTTCTTCCTGGCCGGGGAGATCCAGGGATTCGCGGGAGGCCGCCTCGCCGCTCATGTTTTGGGCTTCGCCGAGAACGAGAATGGAGAGGTCGGAGGAATTGGCGAGGGCGACGGCTTTGGACATTTCGCTTTTCGATTGTTCGGGAGTCCAGACTGGTTGCGGCTTCAAATTAAAGATGGCGTCGAAGAACGATGGAATCATGCGGCGGATTTGGACACCGGGCGCGTAGCTGAGTTCTGTTTGCGCGCCTAGTTTATTGCGCAAGCCTGCGAGGACGGTGATTGTTTCCGCGAGATCTTGCCGGAATACCCAGGAGCCAAGAGTGTCGACTTGCGAATCGGCAAGAGGACCAAGAACGGCGATTTTTTTGTAGGCGTTTGTCTTGAGCGGAAGAAGGCTGCCTTCGTTGCGGAGGAGGACCGCTGTGCGTTCGGCCGTGAGGCGGGCGGCAGTGCGATGCTCTGGACTCGCAAGAATTTCCTTGGCGCGTGCCTCATCCACGTAAGGGTGTTCGAAGAGGCCGAGGCGAATTTTCATTTCTAGAATGGGCCGGGCGGCGTCTTCTATTTGTTGCGCGGTGATCTGGCCGCGTTCGACGGCGGTAGCCAGGCTCTTCGAGTACGCGGTGAAATCGATGGCCATTTCCATGTTGACGCCGGCGTTGAACGCGTAGAGACCGGCTTCATATACATCCTTGGCATAGCCGTGATTTTGCAGGCTTTTGACGGAGTTGGCGTCGCTGACGACGAATCCGGTGAATTTCCAGTCGTCGCGAAGAACGTCGTGAAGTAGCCAGCGATTGCCGGTGGCGGGGACGTCGTTCAAATCAAGATAAGCGCTCATGGCGGAGCCGATGCCCGCTTTGACGGCGGCATGAAACGGCTTCAGGTAGACGTTATAGAGAAGAGTTTCGGGGAGGTAGGCTTCGTCATAATCGCGCCCGCCGATGGCGGCGCCGTAGCCTGCGAAATGTTTCATGCAGGCGAGAATATGATCGGGCGCGCCAATGTAGTCGCCTTGAAAACCGCGGACTTGCGCCGCGGCCATGGCGGAGCCGAGATAGGGATCTTCGCCGGCGCCCTCGACAATGCGGCCCCAGCGCGGATCGCGCGCGATGTCCAGCATGGGTGCGAACGCCCAGTCGATGCCGACGGAACGAGCTTCTTTGGCGGCGATGGTTTGCGCTTTTGTGGCGGCGGAGGGATCCCAGGAGGCCGCCATGGCGATGGGGACGGGGAATATGGTGCGGAAACCGTGAATGACGTCGAAGCCGAAAATGAGAGGGATGTGCAGGCGCGTTCGGTCCACGGCGAGATGTTGGAGGCGGTTGATTTCGGCAGGATCGGTGACGAAAAGCAGCGACCCGAGTTGGCCATTCGCAACGGCGTCGTCAGTGGCCTGCTCTTTGCGGAAATCGAAGAGCTGGCTGAGCTGGCCGATTTTTTCTTCGAGAGTCATTTGTTTGAGGAGTGCGTCGGCACGTTCGCGGACAGCAGCATCATCGGGAGGAGCGCTGGAGGGAGACTGGGAGAAAGCGAACGGTGTGGTTGAAAATGCAAACACGCAAAGGAGGATTCTTAGTGCTAGAGTTCTGGCGCGGCCGGAGTGGCTGATGGTTTTCACGCGAGGTCTCCTCGACGAATGCGTAATCCTAACGAAATTGCGGCGAATGAGGATAGCTGAAAAATCCGGCCGGTGATAGATGCGCTTGAACGTATGGTCATGGACGAGAGAATTTGGTATTCTGCGCGAAGGTGAGGTACAGGGCTGTATCCCGCGGTTAAGGAGCGGCACCGGAGGCCACCAATGAGCGTTGTTCCTAACACGGGCAATGGCAAGATCACTGTGCCCGATCTGCTGCAGCGGAAGTCCTCGGCTGCGGATTCCAGTTTCACTTCTAGGTCGCAGAAAACTACTTGTTTGACGGCGTATGACTATCCGACGGCGCGTCTTTTGGACGAGGCGGGCGTGGATGTGTTGCTTGTCGGGGACTCGGTCGGAATGGTGGTGCTGGGATATGAAAGCACGCTGCCGGTTTCGATCGAGGAGATGCTGCACCACACGCGAGCGGTGCGGCGTGGGACGCGGCGGGCGCTGGTGGTGGCGGATATGCCGTACGGCAGCTATCACAGCGACATCGCGGAATCGGTGCGCAATGCGATGAGATTTGTGAAAGATGCGGGCGCGGAAGCGGTGAAAGTGGAAGGCGGCGAACGGCGGCTGGAATTGATTGTACGGCTGACGGAGGCGGAAATTCCGGTGATGGGGCATGTGGGGTTGACGCCGCAATCGATGAATGCGCTGGGCGGATTTCGCGTGCAGGGAAAGACGGTGGATGCGGCGGAACAGTTGCTGCGGGACGCGCGGGCGGTGGAAGCGGCGGGTGCGTTTGCAGTGGTGCTGGAGGCGGTGCCGCGAGAACTGGCGGCGCAGATTACGCGCGAGCTGCGAATTCCGACGATTGGCATTGGCGCTGGACCGGAGTGCGACGGGCAGATTCTGGTGATTCACGATTTGCTGGGACTGACATTTGGGAAGACGCCGAAGTTTGCCCGCCAGTATGCAAACGTCGGACAGATCATCTCGAAAGCTGCGCGCGAATACTGCGAGGATGTGCGTGGAGGGACGTTTCCATCGGATGGGGAGTCGTATCACGCGGCGCAGACGACGAAAGAAGAGAAAGAGGCGCCGGTCAATAGTGACGGGGATTGGTAGAGAGCCAGAATCGAAAAGCGAACTTCGAAAAACGAAAAGCGGATTCCTCGCTTCGCTCGGAATGACAAATACCCACAAGTTCTGCAGGTGGAGGAGAAGATGACGCCGGAAGAGATGCGCACACTGTATGACTTCAACGCGTGGGCGAATCATCGCTCGCTCGATGCGGCGGCGAAACTGACAAAGGAACAGTTTACGAAGCCGATGGGATCGAGTTTTGGGTCAGTGCGGGACACCCTGGCGCATATTTGCGGGGCGGAATGGATTTGGCTAGAGCGCTTTCAGGGACGCTCGCCGGCATCGTTGCCGGATGTGTTGGAGTGCACGGATGTGGACAGTTTGCGCACGAAATGGGCCGAACAGGAAGGGCGGCTGCTGACATTCGCTGGGAAGTTGACGCAAGACGATTTGAACCGCGTGATGGAATACAAGACATTGAAATTTGGCGTTTACAAGAATCCGTTGTGGCAATCGATGCAGCATGTGGTGAATCATGGGACTTACCACCGCGGGCAGGTGACGACGCTGCTGCGGCAGCTTGGGGCGCAACCGATCTTGACGGACCTGATGCACTATTATCGCGAGCGCGCGACGGCGGCGAGCGCGTGATCCTTGAAGACTTTTTCACTACTGAACAAATAAGAACCGGCAAGTTGCCGGCGCTACCGTGGAAATAATCCGAACGATAGCCTGGATGAAAGAATACGCGCGAGGCGCGCGCGCTGAAGGCCGCGTAATCGGACTCGTGCCCACGATGGGCGCGCTCCATGAAGGGCACACGGCGCTGGTCAAGCGCGCACGGCAAGAATGCTCGAGGGTGATTGCATCAGTGTTCGTAAATCCAAAGCAATTTGGACCGAAAGAGGATTACAAGAAATATCCGCGTGACCTTGAGAAGGATGCGAAAAAACTTGCGGCTGTGGGCGTTGATGCCTTGTTTGCGCCCGAGACAGCGGATGTTTATCCGGACCGATTTCGCACGTACGTGAATGTCGAAGGCATCAGCGAACGACTGGAGGGACGTTCGCGGCCGGGACATTTTCGCGGAGTGGCGACCGTCGTCTTGAAACTGTTTGAGATTGTTCAGCCGCATTTTGCGTATTTCGGAAGAAAGGATGCGCAGCAAGTGCGCATCATCAGCGAGATGGCGCGCGATCTGAATCTCGATGCGGAAATTGTGGTTTGCCCCGTTGTGCGAGAACCGGACGGGCTGGCGCTTTCTTCACGCAATGCTTATTTGAACGCGGAGGAACGAAAGACTGCGACCGTTTTGCACCGTGCGCTTGTGGCGGCGCGAAACGAGTTGTCGGCTGGCGTGCGCGATACGCTGCAACTGCAAGCCGTGATGCGGCGGATCCTCGAAGCGGAACCGCTAGCGCGAGTGGATTACGCCGAAATTGTTAGCGCGGACACGTTTGAACCGCTCGTGCGAGTGGCGCGGCCAAGTTATGCGGTGCTGGCTGTGTTCATAGGAAAGACCCGGCTGATCGATAACCTTCTGATCGAGCCTGCTTCGACGGGATCCGAGGACTTCATTTTTCATCTCTGACATTGCAATCGTTGGTGATTATTTCTTCGCAACTTCCGCGAGAACTTCGGCGGCATGACCCTTCGCTTTGACGTTATCCCAGATGTGTTCGAGCTTGCCGTCGGGGCCGATTAGGAAAGAACTTCGCACGATGCCGAGAAACGATTTGCCGAGGAATTTCTTCATGCGGCGCGAGCCGTAGGCTTCGATGGTTTTGAGATCAGCGTCGCTTAGGAGATCGAAGTTGAGTTTTTGCTTGGCTTTGAAGGCGGCTTGCGCTTTGACGGGGTCGCCGCTCATGCCGAGGATGACCACGCCCAGCTTGTCGAATTGCTTTTTTGCGTCGCGAAACTCGGACGCCTCGGTCGTTCAGCCGGGAGTGTTAGCTTTCGGATAGAAAAAGAGGATGACACGTTTCCCGAGAAAGTCGGAGAGCGAGACATCGTTACCGGCGTCGTTCTTCAAGCGGAATGTAGGGGCTTTGTCTCCTACTTTGAGCATGTGAGAATCCTCCGTCGTGGCGATTAGATAGAGCCTACGCCGCGAGTAAAGCAAAAGAAAGATGCCGGGCTGAAGCCCGGTGCTACGTCCCGCGCTGAGAGCAGCGACCTAGCAAAATCATTTCTGCCACCGCCGTTGGAAAACGCGGCATGAAGTCAGGAAAGAAGCTTGCGCAAAATGTCGTTGACGGCCTGAGGGTTGGCTTGGCCGCGGGTGGCGCGCATGACCTGGCCGACGAAAAACTTGAAGACGCCTTCCTTGCCTGATCTGAACTGGGCTACGTTGTCGGGATTTTTCTCAATGACTTCGCGAGCGGCGGCTTCGATGGCGGATGTGTCGACTTGAGTCCCGAGGCCTTCGGCGGTGACTATTTCGCTGGCCTTGCGGCCAGTTTCAAACATGGTGGCGAAAACTTTCTTGCCAACGGCAGCTGTAATCTTGCCAGAGTCGACGAGTTTGAGAAGTTCGGCGAGGTTGGCAGGCGACATAGGGCTTGCGTCGATTTCTTTGCCGGAATCGTTGAGGCGGCGGAGGAGTTCGGTCTGAATCCAGTTAGCGGCGGTTTTGGGAGCGGCGCCGGATTTTACGACGGATTCAAAATAACCGGCGAGCGATTGCGTGGCGGTCAGAACGCCAGCGTCGTAAGGCGATAAGCCGTGACCGGCGATGAAGCGGGCGCGCTTTGCTTCAGGCAGTTCGGGGAGCGAGCGGAGAACTTCGTCTCGCCAGGCGTTGCTGACGTGAACGGGTAGCAAATCGGGCTCGGGGAAATAGCGGTAGTCATGGGCTTTTTCTTTTGAGCGCATGGAGACGGTGCAGTTCTCGTTCTGATGCCAAAGGCGCGTTTCTTGAGGGATGCGTCCGCCGGATTCGAGGACGCCGATGTGGCGCTCGACTTCGTATTCGAGAGCTTTTTGGAGATAGCGGAAAGAGTTTAGATTCTTTACTTCCACTTTGGTGCCGAATTCTTTTGCGCCGCGCAGACGGACGCTGACGTTGGCGTCGCAACGCAGAGAGCCTTCTTCCATGTTGCAATCGCTGACGCCGGTGTAGAGCATGATCTGGCGGAGCGTGGTGAGATAGGCGTAGGCCTCTTCGGGGGCGCGCATGTCTGGCTCAGAGACGATTTCGCTGAGGGGCGTACCGCAGCGGTTGTAGTCGATATAGGCCTTAGTGGCGGATTCGGAGAAGCCTTCGTGGAGGTTTTTGGCGGCGTCTTCTTCGAGATGGAGGCGCGTGATGCCGATGCGCTTTTTCGTACCGTCGTGCTCGATCTCGATCCAGCCGTTTGTCGCGAGGGGCAGTTCGTACTGTGAGATTTGGTAGCCTTTCGGCAGATCGGGATAGAAATAGTTTTTGCGAGCGAAGCGCGAATGCTCGTGGACGGTGCAGTTCAAGGCGAGCGAGGCGCGCATGGCCAGCTCGACGGCGCGCTTGTTCAGAACCGGCAGGGTGCCGGGGAGGCCGAGGCAGACCGGACAGACGTTGGTGTTGGGCGGATCGCCGAAGTGAGTGGAACAGCCGCAGAAAATCTTGGTGTTCGTTAGAAGCTGGACGTGGACTTCCAAGCCGATGACGGTCTCGTATTTGGCGAGCACCTCGGGGGCGATAGCGGCCAGTTCCGGAGAAGATTTCGTCATGATGAGGGAGGAATTATAGCATCAGGGCGGCGCAGGAAATGAGGTAGAGGACGTAAAGGAGGTAAAGGAAGTAAAGGATTTAAGAACCGCGAGCATCGTTTAGACGTCGGCGACTTTGTCCTCTGGCTTCTCTCTCTCTACCTTTTGGCTCCCGCTCCTCTACTGCCGTTGCTTCCTCTGCTCCCCTGCTTTCTTGTTCCTTGTGGCTCCTTTACTCTAGTGCACGTTTTTGGCGGCGCCCCGCCGCGCGAGGCTCCTATAGTCCGGCCCCCCCACCCGGGGTAACCAGAGAGTTGTGAAGTAAACGCATGAGGGGAAAAGGGTTGCGAGCACTGCCGTGCGGTACGCAGGAGCACTGTGTGAAAGGATGCTTTCAAACGAGCGCCGGGGCCCCTCCTCCCCGGGTTTTTGCATAAGTGTTCATTCTACAGTTAGATAAAGTCGTTTATTTTGTTACAGTTTTGTAAGTGTTGATTCTAAATGCCTTGTCGGCGCACCCCGAAAAGCAAAAACGCCAGCGGCAATGCTGGCGCTACGAATCCGAGCGACGAAATTACCTAGCAAACACTATACTCCGGAAAACACTTTTTGTCAAGACCGAAAGTGGGGTGATTTTGTTACATCTCAACTGTGTTTCAGGTCGATCGCGGCCAGGTGGCGAAACTCAGGAGGGCGGGGCCTTCGGGGCTCTCTTCGTTCCCCAAGGCAAGCAGGATAAACAGCCCCCTACGAGGGATTTTCACCCGGCGGTGATCTTCGTTTGTAGGCGCCGATGGCGTTGCGAGCCGTCATGGTCAGATTAGGGGGTAGCGCGTCGAGGGAGAACCAGCGGACCTCCTGGGTTTTGTCTGGCTCGCAATTCCTAGTGTCGCGACTGGAGACGCGGGCCAGGTATGCAGGAGATACCCAGTGCTGGTTTTCGGCGGGCAAGAGATGATCGGTGACGCACAAGAGAGAATCGATCGAGATGGCGGCACCGACTTCTTCCAGGGTTTCACGAAGGGCGCATTGTTCGAGGGTTTCGAGAAAATCGAGTTTGCCACCGACAATGCTCCAGCAACCGGCCTCGGGAGGACGTCGGCGGAGCGTGAGAAGGAGACGGCCGCATTCGTCGACCAAGAGGATTCCCACGCCAACCCTGGGGTTATCCGCGCAGAGCAAGGAGATGTTCCTTTCGCGTTGAGCTAGTGGCGCGACGCGTCCAGCGAAGGTTCGCGGAATGCGGGAAAGAAGCGCTCCGCGAGCGCGTAACTACCGAAGAGGAGCGCGCCGTAGAGAGCGTCACTCGCAAGCATGTTCCAGAGGAAGGGAATGGCGGCGACGTAACAGGCGAGCAGGCCTTGGAGGGTGTGCGGGTAGGTTGACATGAAGGCCCAGACGCCTAAATCGACGATGATAAAAAATTGCACGGCGCCGAGGACGGTGGCAAGGCCAATGCGCGCGACGGTGCGGCGGTCGCGCAGCCAGAAGCCGATGGCGACGCTGAGGAGAAAGCTGGCGTAGACGACGGGTATCAGCTTATGAAAGCCGATGAAGACGTCGCCTGCGAAGAGAGCAAGCAGAGGAAAGAGGAAAGCGAGGCGGCGGTCTTTGAGGATTGCGCCGGAAAAAAGGGCGGTGGCGCCAATGGGAGTAAAGTTCCAGGGATGCGGCGCAATGCGAAGCGCGGCGGCGATGGCGATCATGGCTAGCGCGAGCAAAGTGCGATAGAGCAGATTCTCTTTCGGGGAGACTTCGGCGTTCATATTCTTGCTTCCTCCATTTCGGATAATAAATCACAAAAAACAAAACCATCACGCGTGACGATTTCTCCGGTGCGGACGGAAATAGGCGAGTGAAAGATAGGGCCATCGAAGACGAAAGTGTGGAACTCACCGTTTTCGCCGCAAGGGTCGGCGTGCGGCGGAAGATCATGGAAGAAAGATTCGTCGAGTTCGCGACCTGCGAAGGTGGGATCGAGGACTTTGGGTTCGACGCAGACTGTGATGGCGCGGAATCGATTGGTGTGGAACTCGCGGATAAGATCGCGGGTGTCGCGCTTCCAGATTGGGAAAAGAGCGGTCATGCCGATGCGGGCAAGGTTCTTTTCGCGATAGGCGCGGAGGTCTTCGAGGAAAATGTCGCCGAACGCGACTCTGCGCACGCCCTGATCAAAGTGCGCGCGAAGAGCTTCTTCCATGCGGGCTTCGTAAATGGGGTTGACGCATTGCGGCGGGATGCGGACTTCGTGAAGCGGCAGTCCGATGGATTGGGCTTGCCGCTCGAGCAGTTCGCGGCGGACGCCGTGCATGCTGATCCGCTCGTAACCTTCGGTGACGGTGGTGAGGAGCGCGACGATGTGAACATCGCTGCGCTGGAGAAGCGTGTGCAGGGCCATGGCGCTGTCTTTGCCGCCGCTCCAGCAGAAGAGGATGGGTTCCGCGGCGCTCATCGCTGGTTAGTTTCGCCCGCTAAAGGTGTAGCGCACACCGGCGCGCATGTCGCGGCCTAGCGCGGGATAGCCGAGTGCGTCCTGGTACTGCTTGTCGAAGAGATTTGTAGCGCGGGCGTAAAACGTGACGCCATGGCCGACAGGGTAGCTGCCGGACAGATCGAAGCGGGCGTAACCGGGATTTCGCTTTAGGCCGAGGCCGAGGAAATCACTGTCGGTGCGGACGCCGGTAAAGTAACCGCCAAGAGTGACGTTGAGGCGGCGGAAGGCGGCGTTCAGCGTGAGCGAACCGGAATTCGCAGGGCGACGCAGAAGGCGGTTTCCGGGAAGCTCGGTTGGGTCAAAGGCATCAGCCGCTTTGATCACGCGACTGTCGTCGTAGGTGTAGTTTCCGGCAAGGTTCAGCCAGCGCGTGAAGCGGGTTTCTCCGATGAGATTGAGCCCGCGGGCTCGAGCAATGTCGGTATTGAAAAAATATCCAAAGCCACTGGGCACAACTGGAAAGGTAAGGTTGCAGAAGTTGTTGAAGGAAGAGCAGAAGGCGAAAGCGACGATGTTATAGAAGCGGCTGGAGAAGTAATCAGCAGTCAGGCGGACGCGATCTCCGAACAGTTTTTGTTCGATGCCGGTGGTCCAGGTCTTGCTGGCTTCGGGTTTCAGGGACGGATTGCCGAAGTCGCCAAAGTTGTCGCCGAAGATTTGGTCGAAGCGCGGCTCCTTGATGCCCTGGCCGTAAAAAATTCGAAAAAGCGTGTCGCCGCGCACGCCTTTGCCGTAAAGAAGAATGAGCGAAGCTCCGGCGCGGGGAACGACGCGCGTGCCGAAATTGGCGTTGGCTTCGGCGCGGCCTCCGAAATTGAGGGAAGCGCGCGGATGCGGGCGATAGCGAAAGTCTAGAAAGCCGGCTTGATTGTTACGGCGCGCGTGCGGGACGTTGATGGACGTGAGGAAGGCGTTTTCGACTTCGTATTCGTAGCCCGCAGTGACTCCGAAATTCGAGGCGAGATAGCTCGTTTGGGCGGTGACGTTAGCACGGTTGTATTGGAAACGGCTTTCCCCGGTGACGTCACAGAATTCGGGAGTCGGGATAGCCGCCGGGTTGGTCTGCGGACAAAAGGCATTGGGATCCGTGGCGAAAAAACTTTGCAGTGGATTGTCATTGTGCTGCCAGGTGTAGGACTCGGCCCCGCTAATTTGATGGCGCCAGTGTTTGCCGGTGGCGAAATCCCAGCGGGCGCTGGCAACGAATAGGTGCTGAGTGTAGCGCTGGTGAAGGCTAGGCGGTTCGAAGACGGTTTGACCGGGAATGCCAGCGTCGCTGTCATTGTTGCGCACGGTGAGGCGAAGCTGGTTGCTGTCGTTGAAGCTGTAGCCAAAATTGCCGGAGAGCGTGCGATTGATAAAATTGTCGTTGGGACCCTGGCCGCCGGTTTCGAAGTAGGCAGCGGCGGCGGAATAGTCGAACGCGCCGAGGAGACCGCTGAGCTGCGCACCGCCGCGGCCGGAGCAGAAATTGCCGCCTTCGCCGAAGATGCGGAACTCGGGAGTACGCGTAGAGCCGCGGTGGGTAAAAAGCTGAATGACGCCGGAAACCGCGTCAGTGCCGTAGATGGCGCTTTCGGCGCCGCGAACGATTTCGACTTTGTCGATGTTGTCCAGCGTGACGCCGGAAAAATCAACGGCGGCGCCCGGAGGATTTATGGGCGCGCCATCCATGAGGACTTTGGTGAAATTGGAGTTGCCGCCGTTGAGGAAGACGGACGCGGTGCCGCCTTCGGGTCCGGTGCGACCGATGGCAATGCCGGTGGCGAAGGAGAGGGCGTCGGCAAGGCCGACGGACTGACGCTCGTCGATCTCTTGCCTGGTGATTACCGAGACGGGAGCCGTGGTTTGGTCGATAAGCGTGGGCTCGGCTTGCGCGGTGACGATGACACTGGAAGAGAGCGGTTCGAGCTCGAGACGCAAATCGAGCTGGCGCTGTTGATTCGCGGATAGATCGATCGTGAAATCGCGCGTGACGAAGGGCGAGCGTTCGAACGAGACGTGATAGCGGCCCGGAGGAAGCGACAAACTATACGCACCATCGGTGGTTGAGCTTGCTTTCCAGAGTTGCGAGTTCTTGCCGCCTTCCAATTGGGCGGTTACGAGAACGTTAGGAACGCCGGCACCGCTTGAATCCAAGAGGGTTCCCGATAAATGCGCATCCGAGGAGTTGTTTTGAGCTTGTGCTGAAAAACTGAGGCCAAAGAGAACCGCGGGTAGAGCAAAAAACAGGAGAAGTCGTGTTTTCATGTTTTCCTCCGCTCCCTCTCGCGCGGGAGTTGAAGGTTGGCCTGGCGCTTGGAAGATCGCTCAGGCTTGCAGACTTCGCCGGTCTCCTGGCTTGGCGGCAGTTCCGTTCCCGTCTTGAGTTATTCGAACGGGGCCGGTGCGCGGCCTTCCCGTAGCGCTGCCCATTTTTCTGCCGCGATCCTTGTGGGAGGATCGTGAACAGTGAGCGAGGCGCCGCAGTGGCCGCGGCAGTACTTATTCCGCCTTACAGTCGCGCGGCGGCGACGGCTTTTTCGCGTGTGACCCCAGCGTTGGCGAGGGCGAACGCACCGTCTTCCCGTGCACGAAGTCCGCGATGAATGTGAGGGGCCGGTGGCCCACTATGGGTGATTCGAATGCCGCGGCGTGGGCCGCAGCGTTGAGGTGAATAAGGGAACCGCTACTTATTTTTCGGACGGCATATTCACCCGGGGACGGCCAGACGAGCTGAGTTCCACGGTGAGTGGCGTCTGAAAAACCTGTTCGAGCAATTCGCGCTGGAAGACGGTTGCGGGTGGTCCGACGCGAAGACATTTGCCCTTCTGAAAAAGTGCGACCTGGTCGGCGTACTGGCCCGCGAGATTCAGCTCGTGGGTGACAACGACGACCGTATAGCGGTTGGCCGCTGCGAGCCTGCGCAGAGTTTCGAGCAGATCGACTTGCGCGCCGATGTCGAGGTGCAGCGTGGGCTCGTCCAGAAGTAGAAGCAGAGGCTGCTGCGCGAGAGCACGGGCCAAAATGACGCGCTGCTTTTCGCCGCCGGAGATTTGGTCCATCCAACGGTCGGTGAGATGTTCGGCGCCAACTTGGACGAGGGCGTTGCGAGCGATGAGGATGTCCTCGTCGGACTCGAAGCGCAGGGTGCGGCCGTAAGGATGTCTTCCCTGGAGGACAAATTCCCAGGCGCGCGAGGGGAAGAGCAACGGGCTTTCCTGTTGAACCATGGCGATGCGCTGGCCACGGGCTCGGTGGGGAAGCGTGTGCGTTATGAAGCCATTTAGAAGCACGCGGCCGGAAAGGGGTTCGAGAGCACCGGCGATGAGCTTTAACAGCGTGGATTTACCGCAGGCGTTTGGTCCAACGATAGCAACGATTTCGCCGGGGCGTGCCTGGAAGCTCGTCGCTTCCAGCGTGAATAGAGGCGCTTGCGTTGGATTGGCGGAATAAGCGTAGCTGACCTGTTCGACGCTCAGGCGAACATCGGAGTTGAAATCCCCGGCACTGCCGATGGGGCGCGACGTGGAAGCAGAGGAGGGGGAATAACTGCTCACGCCAGCCCCCTGCGCATCAGATAGAGAAAAAGCGGCGCGCCGGCGATGGCCGTCATGGCGCCAACGGGAAGTTCGGCCGGGGAGATAACCGTGCGGGCGAGCGTATCGGCAACGACGACGGCAATGGCACCGCCAAATGCGGCAGTCGGCAAAAGGATGCGATGATCGGAGCCGAAGAGAAGACGCATGACGTGAGGCACCAGGAGACCGACGTAACCGATGGCTCCGCTGACGGAAACAGCCAAGCCTGTCAATAAGGAGGCGGCGATGTAGACGACCAAGCGCACGCGGCGGACGTCCACACCGAGGTGCATCGCTTCTTTCTCGCCAGCGAGCAACAGGTTTAGGTCTGACGCCGTGGTGTAAATTACTGCCGCTGCGAGGAAGAAGCCGAAACGGAGAACGAGGCTCACAATCCGCTGCGGCGAAGTGGAGAGTTCACCCATCATCCAGAAAGCCATGCCGCGATAGTTGCCGCCGGTCAGGGTAGACATGAAAAACATGATGATGGCGGAGAGAAAAGAAGCCGAAATGATGCCGGCGAGGAGCAAGGTGCTGCTGTCGATCTGGCCCTCGCGCAGGCCGAGGAAATAGACCGCCGTGACAGTGATTGCCGCACCGAGAAAAGCGCCGACGGGCGTCAGAAGCGCGGCGACAGCCGGCGCGAGGGCCAAGTGGGGCTCGACAATCAGTGCGATGATGGCACCGACCGCTGCGCCGCTTGAGACGCCGAGAACATAAGGATCCGCCAGGGGATTGCGCAGTAACGCCTGAAAACTGGCGCCCGCAACGGAAAGAGATGCGCCGACAAAAATGCCGAGAAGAATGCGCGGCAGACGAATATCGAAAATGATGAGCTGGTATTCGCTAGAGAGCTGGCTGGTTTGGCGAAAAAGGACGCGCAGGAGATCGTGGCCCAGGCCGTAGAGAGAGACGGGCACAGCGCCAAGTTTGAGCGCGACCACCACAACAATGAAAAGTACGGCGGATAGAATCGCGCAGTGCATGAGCAAGCGGCTGAGCGTCAAAGGGCGCAAGCGCAGACCTCCAAGAATGCGGGACTCCCGCTCGCCGAATCTATTACATGATGGGAGCGTTGAAGCTGAGCGAGGGGCGGAGTTTTCTTCTCTCTTTCGTCATCGGGATGGGCAGAAAAGGCTTCGGGATGCAGTTGACGCGCGAGATCCTCGATGGCGGAAACGATTCGCGGAGCGGGCCTGTTGACCGCATCGCTGATCACGGCAAAACGGCGGTTGCGGACGGCGTCAAGACCGCGCCATCCAGGCCGTTCAGCGATCACGTCGAACTGATTCTTTCCGCTATCGGAATGGGTTTCAGCAAAAACGAGAAAGTCCGGCTGGAGGCGGACAACTTCTTCGAGACTCATGTGAGGCCAATCTTGTGCTGAGTCGACGATGGAAGTGGCGCCAGCGAGCCGCAATGCATCGGCGATGAAAGTGCCCTTACCCACAGAAATCAGAGGATCCGACCAGACAATGAACAGAACCCGGCGCGAAGGAACTTCGTTCAGATGCTGACGAAGATCGGCGAGGTGGCGTTCTAGATCGGCGCTGAGAGTGGATCCGACGCCGGGCACACCGAGCACCTCGGCAAGCCGTTGGGTGGAGGAGATAATGTCCTGCACGGTGTGGGGATCGGTGCCGTAAGAAGAGATACCTAGACTATCGAGGGCGTGGACAGTTTCGAGGAGGTTCAAACTCTTGGTCACAAGAACGAGGTCAGGCCGAAGAGCCACGATCTGTTCGAGACTAGGATTTATAGCGCCACCCACTTTGGGTTTTTTTTGAGCATCGGGGGGATAATCGCAGAAATCCGTGTCTCCGACGAGACGGTCCTGCAAGCCAAGCGCATAGATCGTTTCTGTAAGACTGGGCGCGAGAGAGACGATACGCTGCACGGGCTGCGGGATGCGCACGGTGCGGCCTGCCTCGTCAACGAAATCCTTATACGCAGGCGCCGCGGCAGGGCTCGCAGACGGTGTTTGCGCCTGGAGAGTGCACCAAGTTGCGGCGCAGAGTATCAGCGCGGCTACGGCGCTTGCCGCTGAAGTATTTTTTCGCGCTTCTTTCCGAGTCGGCACAAAACCCCACTGACAAAATCAAACCTGTTGGACAACAAAAAAGCCCCGCGAGACACCCTGGGGCTTCTTGGCACCGCTTCTTCTCGCGAAAAGCGCTGACCTCTGCGGCGCGGGAGGGTAGCCTGGCTTACGGCTTATTCAGCCGCTTACAGTGGCGGGACCGCGGCCGATTCTCACGGCCTTCCCCACTTCCCTTGCCTGCAAATTGGAAGCTCAGTGTATGCCCAGGGTCCGGGAGTGTCAATGCGGGGCGCGAGCGACTTGTTCTCGGCCGGTCAGCGATTCTTCCAGTTTGGTTTGCGCTTTTCGACGAGCGCACGCAGCCCTTCTTGAGAATCCTCGAGGCGATACAGTTCATTGAGGAAAATATTCATAGAATTTTTCATGCCATCGCGCAGCGAAAGGCCCATGCCGCCGAGAATCGCTTTCTTGGCCATCGTGAGCACGGGGCCAGAGTGTGCCGTGATGCGTTCAATCAGCTCATTCACGGTCTGTTCGAGCTTTGCTTCGGGGACGAGGCGGTTTACGAGACCTAACTCCAAAGCGCGTTCGGCCGTGATGGCTTCTCCAGTTAGGACGATTTCAAGGGCTCGCTTCGGTCCAACAAGAAAGGGGAGGATCGTCGAGGCCAGCGGGGGAAACACGCCAATAGAAATTTCGGGCTGGGCGAAGCGCGCTTTGGGAGTGGCAATCACCAGATCGCCAAAAGCGGCAAGTTCCGCGCCGCCGCCGATGGCGGGGCCATTCACTACACAAATCACAGGCTTGCCCACGTCAATCATACCCGTGAAGGCCCCATGAAAGGCATCGAGCATCTGAAAAACGCGCTCGGAAGTGTACTCGCCGATGTCGATGCCGCCGCAGAATACCTTGCAGGCAGAATCGACGACGACGAGCTTCACTTCAGGGCTCTGGCCTGCGAAGGTGATTGCTTCCGAGAGTTCACGCAGAAACGCTTCATTGAGAAGATTGTGCTCGGGGCGGCTCAGCGTGATTCGCGCGACGCTGCCGTCGATGCGCATTTTGATGAATTCGAATTGCTCTGGTGTGCGACGCTCGGGCCGCGACACATACTCTTGCGCGTCAACCGGCTCAATCATGTCCCGCCCTCCTAGGAATTTGCCGCTGGAATACGTTTGACTGCGGCTGCAAAGGACCAAATTTGATGCTACCACGAGGGGGGTTCACGCCCCGTGGAGCAGCAAGGGAGCGTGCGCAAAAGGTCTGCCCCTTGCCAACGCCTTTGGGGGAATGATTCCATCGGTTCTTGGCATTCTCCACACCGAGGGACGTTTCCTGAGTACAACATTTCCGATTGCGGGTATGCTGGGCTACGACTTTCCTATCTCGCGCGGGGTGCACTGCGTGGTGCCTGGAAAAACATCTTCGGCTCGGGAAACCGATGCGGCGACGGCCATGCAGTTTGCCGGCCGGATCGATGCGGAAGGATTTCCAGGGCTTGCCTCGTGGGGTAACGTCCCCGCGATACGTTTTGACCGCGACTGGCGGGGCAGGAACGCCGATCCACAACGAGAAACAGAGGTACGACTCCAATGGACTGTGGATGCTCTCTATTTGAGATTTCTGGCGCGCTACCGGAGCATCAACGTATTCACCGATGCCGAACCGAGTGGACGGAGGGACCAACTTTGGGAGCGCGACGTCGCCGAGGTTTTTCTGCAACCGCCGGGGGCGACGACGCGGAGCTACAAAGAGTTTGAGGTGAGCCCAAACGGCTTCTGGATTGACCTGGAGATTGGGCCGGGAGAAAAACGCGATCTGAAGAGCGGATTGAGACGCCGCGTCAAGGTCGATGAGCAGAGCAAGACTTGGATGGCGGAGTTGGCGTTGCCCATGAAGAGTTTGATAGCGCGATTCGATCCGACAAAAGTCTGGCGCGTGAATTTCTTTCGTGTCGAGGGGGCCTCGGAGCCGCGTTTCTACTCGGCATGGCGGGCGACGGGAACGCCGGCGCCAAATTTTCATGTTCCTGAGGCGTTTGACAAACTTGTATTTGAGAGCTAGCTAAACACACTGCGTCAGCGGACAGAAGACTGGCGCCACGCCGCCTTTTTTCCTATGCTTTTCGGGTGAAGACCTCCGTTTCTTTGCGTTGGCCAGCGGTTCTCCCGCAGCGACTCCGAATTCTCGTTATAGCTGCCGCAGCTTTCGCTTTGAGTTCCACTGTTCTTTCGGGTCAGACCGAACCATCGCCAAAGCAAAGTGCGAATGCACCGCTTGTAACAAAAGTCGAGCCTCCCTCCTGGTGGATCAACCTGACTCCGGAAGTGATGTTGTTGCTTTCTGGTCATAATCTCGAGGCCACGCGAGTGGTCTGCAACCTGCCGAGCATTTTGGTGGAGCGCACGCAAGCTACCCACAATGGGGACTACTTGTTCGTTTGGATGAAGATCGGGCCTGACACAATTTCGGGCACAGCCGTGTGCCGCGTCTCAACTCCAGCGGGTACAACATCGTTCGAGCTGCCACTGGCCGCGCGCGCGACAAAGATGGGTAAGTTTCAAGGGCTCGCGCAGGAGGACGTGATTTATCTTCTGATGCCGGACCGTTTCGCGAATGGCGATCCCACAAATGACGAGCCGGCAGGAGAGGCTGGGACGCATGATCGTTCGAATCCGCGCGCTTATCATGGCGGCGACCTGCGCGGTATCCGCGAGCACCTTCCCTATCTAAAAGAACTCGGCGTGACCGCACTGTGGCTTACGCCGATTCTGAAGAATGGAGCGGCCCAGGACTATCACGGTTATGGCGCGGTGGATCTCTACGCGGTGGACCCGCATCTTGGAACGATTCAGGATTACCAGCAACTCGTCGCTGAAGCACACAAGCAAGGCCTAAAGATTTTTTTCGACTTCGTGCCGAACCATGTGGGGCCGAAACACCCCTGGGTTGCTGAGCCGCCACTGCCCGACTGGTTCCACGGCACTCACCAGCACCACTCGGATTCCTCGGCGGGGGTCAACGGCGCTTTTTACGGAAAGGCAGAAAAACAAGCGATTGGCAATGATGCGTTTGAAGCGCTGGTTGATCCGCACGCGCCGCCGCGGCTGTCTCGAAATCTAACGGAGGGCTGGTTCTTCAATATTCTGCCCGACCTGAATACGGAAAATCCGGTGGTCGCCGAATATCTTTTGCAAAACAGCATTTGGTGGGCGGAGACTTCGGGGCTGGACGGCTATCGCCTGGATACTTTTCCGTATGTTTCGCGCAAGTTCTGGTCCGTTTGGCACGCGCGGCTGCACAAGATTTATCCAAATCTGGCGACCATCGGCGAAGTCTTTCACCCTGATCCCGCGGTCACGTCATTTTTCGCCGGCGGCCAGAAGCGATTCGACGGCATCGACTCCGGCTTAAACACTTTGTTCGATTTTCCTCTGTTTTTTACGCTGCGAGACGTCCTGCTACGAAACGCGCCAACGGGGCGAATCGCGGATGTTCTTCGCAACGATTCGCTGTACGTTCACCCGGATACGCTGGTGACCTTTTTCGCGAATCACGATGTGCCCCGCTTTGCGAGCGCAGACGGCAGCTCGACGGCAAAGCTAGTGCTGGCGTACGGACTCACCCTGACATTGCGCGGTATCCCCGAGCTTTATTACGGCGACGAAATCGGAATGCCCGGTAGTGGAGACCCGGACAACCGGCGTGATTTTCCGGGCGGCTGGCCCGGCGACCCGAAAAATGCGTTCACCGAGAAAGGTCGCACAGCGGAGCAGCAGGACCTTTTCACGGATGTACAAACTCTCTTGAGATTGCGGCGTGAACATCCCGCTCTGCAGAGCGGAAAGTTGTGGCACCTCTTCTCTGACGAAACCGCCTATGTATTTTTGCGAGAGACGGAGGAGGAGCGCGTGCTGGTAGCTTTCAATAATTCAGCTGAACCTCGGGAGCTGAGAATTCCTTTGAACGACACGCCGGCACAAGGCGCTGCCGGTTTCACACGGGTGCTGGGACAAGCAAAAGCAGATGTGTTTGTCGGTGAGGCGCGCATCGCCGTGCCCGCGCAATCTATTTCGATTTTTCTCGTGAACTGAAATATCAGAAAGTCAGGCGAACGGTCCAGTTTCTAAGCGCGTCCGGAACGGTGAGCGTGATGCGGTGCGCTTGAGCCTCATACCGCCATTCGTGAATCAATTGATCGCCGATGCGGACTTCTTTCGGCTCAGCGCCCGCCCCGTAGATTCTTAGTTGCGTGCTGTTCCACCACGGCTGATAGGCATTTTTCTCGATGGTGCTGGTGACGGTCATGTCGTGGGGAGACACGTCGCAAGTGAAATGCACGCGCAGGAAATCTCCCTTTTGATAGGCGAAGGTGTGCCCGTCATCCTGATAGAGCGTTCCGTGGCAGTCTTCTCCCATATAAACGCGCAGTTCAAGCGGGCCATCCGGCTTTTCATTTGTGTTTTGCACGACGGGTTGCATGGGGATAATCGCGCCGGCGCGGACGTAAAGAGGCGTTTCCGCGAGGGCCGGATGCAATGAGATTTGGTCCTTGCTCAAATGTATTTCCGCGGTCCAGAAGTCGTACCAATCGCCGGGCGGGAGATGAACGTCCAGCGCGTCAACCTTTTCCGTAACGACCGGCGCGACGAAGAGATCACGGCCGAAGAGGAACTCGTGGTCCTCTCCATAGAGCGCCTGGGCGTCGGGATACTCGAGAAAAATGGGTTCCATCAACGGAATGCCAGTGCGCGAGGTTTCTTCCATCGCTGTGTAAATATAAGGAAGTAGTTTGTAGCGCAGTTCGATGTAGCGCTTGCGGATGGCTTCCTGCTCGGGGCCGCTGGCCCAAGGCTCGTGATCGGCGGTTCCCTTCGCGGCGTGATTGCGATAGATCGGATAGAACACGCCTAACTCGAACCAGCGCGTCAGAAGGTCGGCTGGCGGCGAATTCGCGAAGCCGCCGACATCCGCGCCAAGCATCGAGTAACCGGAAAGCCCGAGATTCATGATCTGCGGGACGCTCATTCCGATGTGATTCCAAGTGGCGCTGTTGTCGCCGGTCCATGTGGCCGCATATCGTTCGGCACCGGCGAAGGCCGCACGTGTGAGCACGAAGGGCCGTTCGTCAGGGCGCAGATTGAGAAGGCCGTCGTGAGTTGCGCGAACGTTCTCCATCCCATAGACATTGTGAATGGCGCGATGGCCGAGAGTTGTGCCGTCGTCGAGGCGATGAACATTATCGAGCGGCATGGTCTTGGAAAGGGTCTCGAAGAGAGCCGGTTCGTTCATGTCGTTCCAGAAGCCGGCAACACCCATGTTTACAAAATTCTTGTAGAGGCCGCCCCACCAGTCGCGCACGCGGCTCAAAGTGAAATCCGGAAAGACGCTGTCACCTGGCCAAACCTTGCCGACGAATAAGGAACCGTCGTGGGTCTTGACGAAGACATCGTTCTTGATGCCGGAATCATACGGCACATAGCCGTGGTCCGGATCTTTTTTTATGTGGAGATCGGTGATGAGTATGGTGCGCATCCCCTGGGCGCGAAAATCTGAAATCATTTGTTCGAAATGGGGAAAGTACTCGCGGTTGATGGTAAACGGCGCGTTGCCCTGTTGATAGTCGATGTCAAAATAAATGACGTCGCAGGGAATCTTTTTGTCGCGCAGCGTTTGGACGATCTCGCGGGCGCGCGCTTCGGGATAATAACTGTAGCGGCTCTGTTGGTAGCCGAGCGACCAGAGCGGCGGAAGAGGCGAGCGGCCGACCATCGCGGTGAACTGCTGAACAACTTTCTTGGGTTCCGGACCAGCAATAAAGTAGTAGTTCAGCTCGCCACCCTCGGCTCCAAAAGAGAAATAATCGGGTGACTCTTTTCCGAAATCGAAGCTGCTGCGGTAGGTGTTGTCGAAGAAAAGGCCGTAGGCCGTGCCTTTGTGAAGGCCGATGAAAAAGGGAATCGTCTTGTAGAGCGGGTCGTCCGATTCCTGCCAGCCAAAAAAGTCTGTATTCCACATCGTGTACGTGCGATTTCGGCGGTTCATGGGGCCGGCTTTGTCGCCCAGCCCGTAGTAATTCTCCTCGGGAGGCATCCGCTTCCAGGCGTGGATGTACGTGCCGTTCCAAGCCATCGGCAAGGACGGCTCATCCGCGAGAAGAACATTGCCTGCCAGATCCGCGAAGGTGATCAGGAGAGGGTTCTTCTTGACGATGACAACGACGCGGCCTGCGGTCACGCGCAGCTCAGTCTTCCCGTCCTCGATCTTGATCGCAGGAGGTTCCGGAGATTCGATCACCGCCCAGGAAAAATCCTTGGGAAACGAACCTTGCGGGGCGAGGCGAACGCGGATCACGCCATCGCGAAAAGCAATGATGCGCACCTTCGCGGAGCCGGCAGTCAGCTCGACGCCGTCTTGCAGTTTCTCCACGCGCAGTACGTTTCCGATATGCTGCCAGCCCGCCGCCCATGTACCGCTGGCGCTAAAGACACAGCACAGGATGCCGATTCCGGTCCATCTAATAAGGCGTAACATGCTGTTCCTCTTTTCGCGGGGCTGGCAGAAGAAACTTCGACAAGGATACGCCTGCGCACCAGGCAGCGCGCATCTCCAGTTTCGCTACGCTGCGAGCCATTCTTCAAAAAAGGATGAGGCTTTGGCGCCCTCGATACGGCGGCGCACGGCGTCCATGACCCGGCATTTTGCCGTCCCGTTGTTTCCGTAAAAGGCCAGCCAATAGGGCAGATGCAATTGAACGGGCATGCGCTCGATTTCCACTTTCAGCGAGCGCAGTTTGAAAAAGCCTTGCTGGAACAGGACTCGAAGAACTTTGGTCCTGAGAAGATCTTCTGCGGCGTCCGGCTGTAAACGTGGAACGAGCCCATTCCGCGTTTCAATCGTGACAAGTTCCACGTCCGACGGAACCCGCGGAAACTCGAAAAGATCGAGCGCGCCATGTACCGCGTCCAGGGCGAAAAAACGGGTCTTTCGCGCGCGTCCTATTTCGTAGCGCACCTGATAAACCCAGAATGGCACGTAGGCATCCGCAATTCGCCGCAAAGGGCCGCTGCGAATTCTCCAATAAGCGGCAGTGAAGCCGCCCGAACGAAACGTACGGACGGCCTCCTCCTGAGTGACGTTAGGTTTCAAGGTCCGAATGACGGAAGTTCTCATGTGTTTCCCGTCCGCAGCGGCTCCTAACGGAAGTAAATCCACAAGCCGATCACCGTCGCGAGCAAAAGAAGGCTGGCGACGACGTTGATGCGGCGTTCGGTGGGGGTTTCGTGCGCCGGCTTGCGCTGGGGCTGTCCCACCACGGTCGTTTCGATCTTGTCGTCCACAGTGGCAAACGTCAGCCCGGCGAGTTGCTTGCGGTCGGGCGGCTTGGTCATCAAGCTGACCGCGATGAGAACGACCGAGCAGACCACAAACATGAAAATTGCGTAGTGGAGGAAGTTCATGTCGATGATCCAGCGGGCGACGGGAGATTCGAAATGGCCGCCGGCGGCGCGATCGGCAAGTTCAAGAATGAACCGCGTCGCCCCCAAAACAAAGCCGGTTAGAAGCGAGGAGATCGCGCCCGAGCCGTTCAGCCGCGGCCACAAAATTCCTAAAACGAAGCAAGCGGAAATTGGCGGGGAGATATACGCCTGGACACTCTGCAAGTAAATGTAGAGCTGGCTGCTGATGTAATGAATGAAGGGGACCCAGAGCAATCCAAGCAGGACCATGAATCCAGTCGCCACGCGGCCGAAATTCACAAGCTGGTTTTCAGAAGCTTGAGGACGAATCTTTTTGTAAAAATCCAGCGTCACGAGAGTGGATGCGGAGTTGAAAACTGAGCTCATCGCGCCCATGACCGCGGCAAGCAGGGCCGCCATCACCAGACCAACAAGGCCGGTGGGAAGCAAATTCAGGATGAGCGTCGGATATGCGAAATCAGGCTTTTTTACCTGCTCGGGGAAAAGCGCGAAAGCGATGATGCCGGGCAAGACCAACATGAAAACCGGCAGAATTTTCAGAAAGCCGGCAAAGATGGTGCCTAATTTCGCGTGCCCCTCATCACGCGCGGAAAGCACGCGCTGCACGATCACCTGGTCAGTGCACCAATACCAAATCCCAAGAATTGGCGCGCCAAAAAATATTCCCGTCCACGGAAAATCCTTATCGGTGGACGGCCTCATCATGTGGAAGTAACTATCCGGCACCATGGTGCGCAGGTGTTCAAAACCTCCCACCCGGTGAAGACCGATGAGAGTCAACGCGACAGCGCCACAAATCAGAATCAAGGTCTGGACGGTATCGGTGTAGATGACCGCGGCGAGCCCGCCCGCAACGGTGTAAATACCGGTGGCGATCACCAGAACGACCGCCGTTTTCCAAAGCGACCAACCGGCTACGCGCTCCAGCACAACGCTCGCAGCATAGAGTTGCACAGAGATCTTTGTGAAAATGTACGCGATGATCGATATGGCCGCCAGATACACGGCGCAATTACGATTGAAGCGGCGCTCGAGGAATTCCGGCATGGTGAATACGTTTGAGCGCAGGTAGAAAGGCACGAACACCCAGCCGAGAACCAGCAGGATCAGGCAGGCGAGCCACTCAAAATGTCCAACCGCCAAGCCGGACGAAGCTCCGGTACCCGACAAACCGATGAAGTGCTCCGTGGAGATGTTCGACACGAACAGGGAAGCGCCGATGAAGAACCAGCCGATGTCGCGGCCGGCAAGAAAGTATTCTTCGGAGGATCGTTCCCTCCTGGCAAAATACATCCCGATGCCAAACACAATGGCGAAGTAGATCCCGATGATCACGAGATCCAAGGTGGCTACGTTCTGATGTGCAACCGTAACTTCCGATGCAAACAGCATCCGTTCCTCCTCGGCGCGCACTGTAGCGCGCCGGTTGGGATCTATCGCGCAGTTGATCTTGCCTTCGCGAGAGCGCTTTGCGTACTACTCCCTGGTTGATGAAGTGCGCGCAACAAAGTGGAATCCCTGCCGCCCCTGGGCCAGGATTCTGCGTGCGAAGTCTATAACAGGGCACGACAAGGCTCAATGGATGTTTGGCTGTCTAAAGGGGTTGGAAAAGCGCACCTGGAAAAAGAGGCTGGAGTGCGTGCCACTCCGATTTGCCGTGATCCCCGGATCAGGGTAAAAGAGAGGGTGGAGGAATTATGACCAAGATGTTGTTTTGTGTGTTGTTCTTTGCGACTGCGCTGATGGCTGCGGACAAGTCCGTCTACGACTTCACGCTCAATTCGATTGACGGCCAGCCTGCGCCGCTCGCTACCTACAAAGGGAGAGTCGTCTTGCTGGTGAACGTGGCAAGCCGCTGCGGCTTTACTCCACAATACACGGCCCTGGAAGCGGTCTATGAGAAGTACAGAGACCGGGGATTCGTCATCGTGGGAATTCCTGCGAATAATTTTGGCTCGCAGGAGCCGGGCACGAATCAGGAAATCAAGACATTCTGCCAGATCAAATACAGCGTCACTTTTCCGATGATGTCCAAAGTTTCAGTGAAAGGCGATGACAAGACCCCGCTCTACCAATTTCTGACGGACAAAGCGACCAATCCTCAGACGGGCGGTGAGATTCAGTGGAATTTCACAAAGTTTCTAATCGGGCCGGATGGACGCGTGATTGCTCGGTTTGAGCCCGCGGTCACGCCGGATTCGCCGGAAATCACCGCCGCGATTGAGAAAGCGCTCGGTCAACTAAAGAAGTAACGCGAGCTTGCAAGAGAACTCCGCGAGTGGCTGAGTAGCTGCCCGCAATCGCCGGAGTGTATGGCAGGTGCGCATCGTCGCCGGCATCTTGTCTGGCAAACGTACAAATATGAATTATGGCGATCGTAGCGCTCCAAAATGTCAGTAAGGACTATCTCACCGATGGCCAGCGCGTCCATGCCCTGGACGATGTTTCGCTGGCGATAAACCGCGGAGAATTCGTTGTACTGGTCGGGCGCAGCGGGTGCGGGAAATCGACGCTGCTCAATGTCGCGGGCGGGATGGATTATCCTACATCGGGCCGCGTGCTGCTCGAAGGTGTCGATACGTCTTCTCTCAACGACGCTGGCCTCACCCGGCTCCGGCGCGAAAAGGTCGGATTCATTTTCCAATCGTTCCAACTTCTCCACACGCTGACTGTCTTTGAGAACGTCGAGCTCCCGCTGCTTCTCGCCGGAAAGCCCAATGCCCGCGCTGCCGCCAAGGAGAAGCTTGCCTGGGTTGAACTCGACGGACTTGGCGACCGCTATCCGCACCAGCTCTCCGGCGGACAAATGCAGCGCGTAGGCATCGCGCGCGCTCTGGTTCAATCGCCTGCCATTCTACTGGCCGACGAACCGACGGGGAATCTAGACACGCTGACAGGCAACGTGATCCTCGATCTTTTGAAGCGCCTGACACGCGAACTAAACACCGCCACCCTCATGGCCACGCATAGCGTTGAAGCCGCATCACTTTCAGACACCGTCGTGCGCCTGCGTGATGGAAAAATAGAAGAGGTCACCAGGCGCTGACATGGGACGCCTATTCCTGTTCTATCGTTTAATGGTTCGTCCGCTACTGCGAGAGCCAGTGCGCTCAATCCTGACGGTACTTGCCGTAACTCTCGGCGTTGCTGTGGTTCTGGCGATCGACCTTGCCGGTGCGGCGGCAACCGGATCTTTCCGCGCCTCGATGGAAACTCTTGCGGGCGACAACGATTTGGAGGTCGTCGCGTCGGGTGGCGTGCCAGAAGCGGTTGTGGGAATCATTGCGACGCTTCCTTACTCCATTCGGATTTCACCGCGGATTGAAGACTCGGCTGTAATCGCAGATACGCAGCAAACCATTCCGCTCATCGGTCTTGACTTGGTCTCAGAAGGCAACTCCGAAAGGAGCGGCGTGAACTTTGGTTCGACCTCGAGTGATGGCTCGGCGTCGCCTGAAGATGCGATGCGGTATTTGCAGAATTCCGACAGCATTTGGGTAGGCACGAGCCTGGGACGAAAACCTGGCGACCACCTTCGTTTGCTAATCAATGATCAAGTCCGCGAATTCACGGTTCGCGGCGTCTACCCGGATTCGAACGGCAGCGAGTCCGCCATCGTGATGGATCTTGCCACAGCGCAGCGCGCTCTGAATCGGTTCGGCCGCGTCGACCGCATTCTTTTAAAGGTTCCAGAGGCCCCGAGTCTCGAGGAGTGGCAACAACGCTTGCGCGTCGCATTGCCATTCGGCGTGGATGTTCGGGCTCAAGGCACGGGCACAAATGAGAATCGTCGAATGCTCGCTGCATTCCGATGGAATCTGCGCCTCCTCAGCTACATTGCGCTGATTGTTGGCGCTTTTCTCATCTACAACACAATTTCCGTTTCTGTCGTGCGACGCCGCCCGGAAACCGGAATCGTTCGCGCGCTAGGCGCCAGCCGCGGCGCAGTCCTCGCGGCCTTTATCGGCGAGGCCGCCTTTTTCGGATTGGCCGGAGCCGCGATTGGGCTCCCAGTGGGGCGCGTCATGGCCTCTGGCGCGGTAAAGCTGATGTCCGCTACCGTCGAATCGCTCTATGTCAGCAGCCGTCCGGGAGCTATCGAACTAAGCGCCTGGTCCGCAGTGCTCGCGTTTGTTGTCGGCGTTGGTGTCGCTATAGTTTCCGCATACTCGCCCGCCCGCGAAGCCTCGCTCGTCTCTCCAGTCGAAGCGATGGCGCGCGGCCGGCGCGAGTACTTGGCGCGTGTGCACAAATCGCGCCACCTGTGGCTCGCATTGGCTCTGGGAATCCTGGCAGCAGCGGCGACGCGCGTTCCTGCGCTTGGAGGCAAGCCCTTGTTTGGCTATCTCGCCGCGGTTCTGCTTGTCGTCGCATCCGCGCTGGCTATTCCAGCTTTCACGGATGCCGTCATCTCTCGCTCTTCCCGCTGGCTGGGAAAAATCCTGGGGGTCGAAGCCCTGTTGGCAGCGCAGAGCCTCTCCACTTCGCTGCGCCGCACTTCAGTGCTCGTGGGCGCGCTCTCCACCGCAGTCGCGATGATGACTTCCGTCGGAATCATGGTAGGTAGTTTTCGAGAAACAGTCCTGATCTGGATGAACGACCGGCTTCCCGCCGATCTCTATCTACGGCCCGCCGGCAATCCCGCGCCCGATCGCCACCCGACATTGTCTCTAGAACTGGCGGACAAAATCAGCAAGCTGCCCGGCGTCGCGGGAGTTGACCGGCTGCGCGCGTATGAAATCAGCTACGACGGAATGCCCGCAACATTAGCGTCGGTTGACCTGAGCGCTCTCCGCTCGGATCATCGATCCAATTTTTTCTCGGGCCGACCAACCGAGACAGTCCTAGCGCAGATTCGTGGCACCGATGCTGTGGTCGTGAGCGAGCCCTTTACCTACAAGCATCATGTGCGCACGGGCGATACGGTCACGCTTGCGCTGGGAGCCGCGCGTCCTTCGTTTCGTATTGTTGACGTCTACTATGACTACGGAAGCGAGCGCGGCAGCGTTCTGATGGATCGCCAAACGATGCTGCGCTATCTGCCCGACCCCGCGCCCTCGAACCTCGCCATTTATGTCGCTCCGAATGCGTCTGCCGCGAGTGTGCGTGAGGAGATTGCGCAAGCTGCCGCTGGCTATCGCGTATTGCTTTTTTCAAACCGCGATTTGCGCACGGAGGCCATCCGCATTTTCGACCGCACGTTCGCCATAACCTACGCGCTCGAAGCCGTCGCGGTGACTGTTGCGGTGATGGGCATTGCAGGCGCGCTGCTGGCTCTTGTTATTGACCGCCGGCGCGAAATCGGATTGCTGCGTTTTCTTGGCGCGGCAGCCGGCCAGGTGCGCAAGCAGATTCTCGTCGAGGCCGGTCTGCTGGGGCTGCTCGCGAATTTCGCGGGGCTCGTACTCGGATTCGCGCTCTCGCTAGTCCTTATCTATGTCATAAACAAACAGTCTTTCGGATGGACGATTCGATTTCATTGGCCGGTTGCGGTTTTGCTGGGCGCGATCAGTATGGTGTATGCGGCCACCGTGCTCGCCGGTTTGTATCCCGCGCAAGTTGCTGTGCGGCTCAATCCGCTCGAGGCGGTCCATGAGGAGTAGACTCGCAGCCCTTGCCGCGGCGCTCCTGTTTCTCTCTCCACTAGCCGCGCAATACCGCTCGGCCACGCCTGGTTATCGGTTCGAATTCCCCAGAGACTTTTACGATCATCCCGACTTTCAGACCGAGTGGTGGTACTACACGGGTAATCTGAAATCGGCAAACGGCCGCCATTACGGATTCGAACTGACCTTCTTCCGGCAAGCCGTAAGCCGTGATGCTGCTCAAGCTGCCGCGTGGGACGTCAAGGATATTTTCCTGACGCATCTGGCACTAAGCGATTTGGATGGCCAGAAGTTTTATCACTCCGAAAGAATCAATCGCGCCGGCCCTGGAATCGCTGGCGTGAGCCAACCAAGCGCGCTCATCTGGAACGGCAACTGGCAAATTAAGTGGCAGGGATCGGAGCAAAAACTACAAGCTATCGAAAAGCTGTTTCAACTGCGTCTGACACTTCATCCGGAAAAGCAGCCAGTCATTCACGGCGAAAACGGCGTGAGTCAAAAATCGGAAGGAGCGGGCCACGGCTCCTACTACATTTCGCTGACTCGACTGACTGCGAATGGCCAGATCGAACTAAAGGGCGAGCGTTCCGAAGTATCCGGCCTTGCTTGGATGGACCACGAGTTCTTCACGCACCAACTGGAATCGGACCAGGTCGGCTGGGACTGGCTGAGCCTGCAACTGGAAGACAACACTGAATTGATGCTCTTCCATCTTCGCCGGAAAGATGGTTCGCTCGATCCATTTTCTTCAGGCACGTATGTGGATGCGCAAGGCAAATCCACGCATTTGCGAGCGGCGGACTTTACCCTGCAACCGATCGCTCAAAACTGGACGAGTCCCATCACACACGCAACCTATCCTATCGCGTGGAAAATTGTGATACCGAAATTAGAGATCGAGCTCGAAGCACATACGGCTCTGGCCGGCCAAGAGTTAACCGGAAAGACGAAAATCGCGCCGTCCTACTGGGAGGGGGCCATCACTCTGGGAGGCCGGCGCGGAAAGATGCCGCTCGGGGGCGTCGGTTATCTGGAAATGACCGGGTACGATCGCGCCGTCAAACTCGTGCCCTAAACAACGATGAAATTTACGCGCAATTTGACGGCGTTCCTAAGTGTTCGGAGGACGAGCCGTGCTGGCTCGCACAATCAATTCAGGCTCGACCATAATTTCCTTGGGATGCGGCGTCTCCGCGGGCGCAGTAATCCGGCGCAGGAGAATTTCCGCGGCGATCATCCCCATCTCGCGCAAAGGCTGTCGCACGGTGGTTAGCGCGGGATTCTGGAACGCAGCGCTTTGTATATCGTCGAAGCCCACGACGGAAACATCTTCGGGCACGCGGCGGCCCGCTTCCCGCAGCGCTTGAATCGCTCCGATGGCGGAAATATCGTTAAACGTAAAAAGTGCTGTGAATGGTTCTCCGCAGCCGAGAAGCTTTTGCGTTACTTGATATCCAAGCAGCGGGGATGACGATTCGCCCTCAAGCTGGCCTGTCAGCCGGTCCTTAACCTCTATGCCAAATTTCTGGGCGGCCTCCCGTACCGCTTCCCAGCGCACTTCGGTATCAGAACTGAATGCTTGTCCCTTGATGAACGCCATCTTCTGGTGTCCGAGGGTCGCAAGATGTTGCAGCGCGAGACAGGCAGCTCGCGAGTGGTTGAGGACGATGTTCGTCACTCCCGGAACATCCCGGTGTCCGGAAACCGCAACACTGGGGACATCCACGGCCTCGGAAAGGGCAGTGTCCACGACGATCAAGCCTTCCACCGCCCGCTGCTGCAAGAGCAGCGGGTATTCTTCGATCAGCTCATTCCGATGGCGATGACTAACCACAAAATAAAAGTAGCCCTCTTGGAGCAGGTGATCCTCAATGCCGGACATGACTAGAGCGGCATAGCCTTCGCTGATCTCCGGAACAACGACCCCAATGGTGAAGCTCCGTTGCTGCCGAAGCGATCTTGCTAGGTGGTTGGGTCTGTAATTCAGTTCCCGAGCAGCCGCGCGGATCAACTCCTGGGTTCGGTGCGGTATCGATTTTGCGGCGGGAGACCGGTTAATCACGAAAGACACAGCGGCCTGAGACAAACCGAGGTGTTCGGCGAGATGTTTCAGGCTCACCCCCGTGCCGGAAGCCTTCCGGACGGAGGAGGTGCCGTTCGATTTTGGAGGGGCCATAGGGCGTTTCGGATTGCTAGTCTCCCACAAGCGACCAAGCGAGGACAAGGCACAAAATCCGCAAGCGACCGGACCGCCTGGGCGAGACACTGACTTCGCTTGTGTATCCTACTAAATCGGTTTACTATGCTGTTTCTGTGGCGGGACTCCCGGACATGAAGTATTTGCCAGGGGAGTTGCTTGAAGTATTTCCGCAAGAATAAGGATTTTGCGGCTAGCATAGCCGAGGCTTACAACTCAAATCGCTTGCCATCTTTATCGCTGGCTGGCCCGGAATCCAGTAATTCTGTGGAACTTTCAGCGCTGAATAGGGCAGCTGCTTTGACGTCCGTTGAATCCATCGGAGTTCTTAAAAACGTGCTCACTGCGCTCATTCGATTTGCAATTCTCGCCTGTTTCGCGATGTGTTTCGAGTCTGCTACGGCCCAAGAAAAGCGGCCTGTCGCAGCATCCAGCAACTCCTCATTCCACTCGCCTCTCGATGACTCCATTGCAGAACAAAAAATAGATGCCCTCCTCAAGAAGATGACGTTGGAGGAAAAAGTCGGTCAATTGGTTCAGTACTCGGCCGGGCAGCCTACCGGGCCTGGTACGGGACGCACCGATTACAACGACATGATTCAAAAGGGTGAGGTTGGCGCTCTGTTTAATATTACGACCGCGCGGGAATCAAATGCTTTTCAGCGCATCGCTGTCGAAAAATCCCGCCTGAAGATCCCCATCATCTTCGGTTTGGACGTGATACACGGCTTTCGCACCGAGTTCCCAATTCCCTTGGGATTAGCCGCCACTTGGGATCCCGAGCTTGTGCAAAAGGCGGCACGCGTGGCTGCGCGCGAGGCATCGGCGACCGGAATCCGGTGGGCTTTTTCCCCGATGATCGATATTGCGCGCGATGCGCGCTGGGGAAGGATAACGGAGAGCTTCGGAGAAGATACCTACCTCGACGAAGCCATGGCGCGAGCCTACGTGCTCGGCTACCAGGGCGAGCACTTGAGTTCGCCGGATAGCGTCGCCGCTTGCCCCAAACATTACGTGGGCTATGGAGCAGCAGAAGGCGGCCGGGATTACAACTCCGTGGAGATTTCCGAGCATACTCTTAGAGAGTTTTACTTGCCTCCCTTCCGCGCGGCTGTTGACGCCGGCGCTGTCACCATCATGACCGCGTTTAATTCCTTGAATGGAGTCCCTGCCTCGGCAAATCTTTTCACCATCCGGCAGATTTTGCGCAAGGAATGGGGCTTCCGGGGAATCGTTGACAGCGACTGGACTTCTGTTGGCGAACTTATTCCTCACGGGATCGCAAACGATCCGTCAACTGCGGCGCGAAGAGCGATCCTTGCCGGCGTGGAGATGGATATGGTCAGCAGCTTTTTCCACGACAGTCTGGCGAATCTCGTGCGTTCCGGCCAGGTTCCCGAATCCACCGTGAACGAGGCTGTTCGCGACGTTCTTCGCGTCAAGTTCGCACTGGGTTTGTTCGAACATCCTTACGCGGACGAAAAGCAGGAAGCCGCAACGATGCTGCAAGCGGACAGCGTGACGCTGGCACGCACGGCTGCGGAGCACTCGTTTGTCCTGCTGAAAAACTCGCCATCGGCCAACGGAGCGCCGGTACTTCCGCTTTCCAGTGATCTGAAAACCGTTGCGCTCATTGGGCCGCTCGCGGATGATGCGGCAGTCATGCTCGGATCGTGGTCTGCGCAGGGCCGTCCCGAGGACGTGATCACTTTGCGTGCCGCGCTTGGCGAGAAGTTAGGCGCCGATCATCTGCGGTTCGCAAAGGGTAGCGAAATAACCAAAGGATCGGACGAGCAGTTGGCTGAAGCTGTCAAAACCGCGCAAGAATCGGACGCCGTAATCCTGGGGCTGGGAGAACTTGCCTCCGATATGACCGGTGAAGGAGCTTCGCGCGCGCACCTCGGCTTGCCAGGCCGCCAACAGGAACTCTTGGAAGCGATTGTTGCCACCGGGAAACCTGTCGTCCTCATTTTGTTTAGCGGACGGCCGCTCACGCTTCCTTGGGCGTTCGAACATGTCCCTGCAGTTCTGGCCGCGTGGTTTCCCGGAGTGCAAGCCGGCCCGGCTCTCGTGCGCACGCTATTTGGAGAGTCGAATCCCATTGGAAAACTTCCAGTGACTTGGCCGCGAGCCGTAGGTCAAGAACCCCTGTACTACAACGCTCTAAACACGGGCCGGCCCGCTGGTAATGCCGACCTCACGAAACCTCCGTGGGAAGGCTCGGACAAATTTGTCTCGCGGTATGTCGACGAGCAGAATAGTCCGCAGTTTCCATTCGGCTATGGCCTCGCCTATACCAGCTTTAACTACGGGCCAACGCAAACAAGTTCGGCTCAATTGAGCGCTAAGACGTTGAACGACGGCCTTCGGGATGCAAAGCATTCATCGGGTCCCGAGCTGACCGTAAGCGCCGAGGTCACCAATGCCGGTACACGCGCGAGCGAGGAAACCGTTCAGCTCTACGTTCGCCTCGAAGGCACCAGCACCGCGCAACCGATTCGAGCGCTCAAGGGTTTCCAGCACGTGAAGCTGGCTGCCGGGCAAACGCAGCACGTCATTTTCCACTTGGGCCCGGATGCCTTTGCGCTTTGGGACGATCAGAACAAATATACCGTTGAGCCCTCGCGTGTAAAAGTTTGGATCAGTCCAGACTCTGCGCACGGTTCTGAGGCGACCCTCGAAATCACGAAGTGAGCATCTCGAAGTGGGCGCCACGAAGGAACGCAATGAAGTAAACGAGAAAAAACAAATGACCGACGATTGCACGCGTTCTCGAAGAGATATCCTCAAACTTGGCGGCCTCGGACTTCTGTCTTCTTCCTTTGTGCCACTGTTGAACTGCTTTGCAGATTCGCAAAAGAAATTCGTCCCGCCTGCTGGAACGCCATATCAAGGGACCGACGAAAAACTGCTAGACGAAATTCAGCGCGCATCCTTTGACTTTTTCTGGTATGAAGCAAGCCCAAAAACAGGCCAGGTCAAGGACCGCGCCCTGGCGAACGGCAACGACACTCGCGACTTCTCGAGCATTGCAGCCACCGGGTTCGGCCTGACGAGTTTGTGCATTGGCGACCACCGAGGTTTTGGAAAGAGTGCTGATATCCTCGGGCGCGTCCGCAACACATTGCGATTTCTAGCGAACGACCTCCAGAATGAGCACGGTTTTTACTACCACTTCATCCACATGGAGACCGGCCAGCGGTGGGAAAAGTGCGAGTTGTCCTCGATCGATACTTCCCTGCTTCTTTGCGGTGTGCTGACCGCCCGGCAATATTTTGCCGACCAGGAAATCAAGGATCTCGCGACAAAAATCTACGAGCGCGTCGATTGGCCCTGGATGCTCAACGGGGGCGCGACGCTTTCCATGGGCTGGCATCCCGAATCGGGCTTTCTGAAGGCACGTTGGGAGCACTATTGTGAGCTGATGATGATCTATCTGCTCGGGATCGGGTCTCCCACTCACCCATTGCCCGCGGACTCCTGGAAAGCTTGGACGCGTCCAGTCATCAAGTATCAGGGGCTTGAATACATTTCCGGCGACGATCCGATCTTCACGCACCAGTATTCGCAAGCGTGGTTTGACTTCCGCAAAAAGCGCGACGCCTACACCGATTATTTCGAGAACTCGATCAAAGCGGCCAAAGCTCACAAACTTTTCTGCCTTTCGCTGCACGACAAATTTTCGGACTACAGCGAGGATTTGTGGGGAATCAGCGCTTCCGACTACGAGAAAGGCTACACGGCGTGGGGTGGTCCGCCGCCGCAAGGGCCGATTGACGGCAGCATTGTGCCGTGCGCCACGGGCGGCTCGCTCCCCTTTCTGTACGACGATTGCATGCGAGTCCTTCGCAACATCCGCGGCCGGTACAAAGACAAAGCCTGGGCGAGATACGGCTTCGTTGACGCGTTCAATCCGCTCGACGGGTGGTACGACCAGGATGTGCTCGGGATTGACCTGGGTATCACGATGGTCATGGCGGAGAACAAGCGGACCGGCCTTGTGTGGGACGACTTTATGAAAAATCCGGAAGCGCAGTCCGCGATGCAAAAAGCGGGTTTCCGTCCAGCTTGAGCGGGCCGCCACTTTCCAGGGAACAACTCGGCGGTTCGATGCCAAGAAAAACAGTTCGGCGGCAGTTTCTTGTTCACCTTGGACGGGCAGCCATCTTCGGTCCGGTCCTCGGCTCTTTTCTGTTTCAAGATTCCTGCGGCGGTGGTTCTTCCACTATCACTCAGCCTCCGCCAGGAGATGGCTATTCAGGGACCGACAATCAACTCCTCGATGAAATACAACAAGCCGCATTTCTCTTTTTCTGGGAGCAGGCCGACCCCAGCACCGGTCAAATCAAAGATCGCGCCCTGGCCGCCGGCAACGACTCATCCACGGTCTCGAGCATTGCTTCGACGGGCTTTGGCCTGACCGCGCTTTGCATTGGAGCGCAGCGCTCCTATCAACCTACTTCAGCCATTCTCAGCCGCGTCCAGGCTACTCTCAATTCTCTTCTGAACCAGATGCCCCAACAGGAGGGCTTCTTCTACCATTTTGTGGACAAGAGTTCCGGCGCCCGGGCCTTCAACTCCGAAGTCTCTTCGATTGATACCGCGATCCTCCTCTGCGGCGTCCTGACCTGCCGCCAATACTTCCAGGATGCCCAAGTCCAGAACCTCGCGACGCAGATCTACCAGCGCGTCAACTGGCCCTGGATGCTGAATGGCGGTTCCACTTTCTCGATGGGTTGGACACCAGAGAACGGATTTATCTCCACGCGATGGGACACCTATTCTGAATTGATGATGCTTTATCTTCTCGCGCTGGGTTCGCCGACAAATCCGGTCCCGGCTTCGACATGGTCCGCCTGGGCTCGTCCGTCATTCACCTATCAAGGCCTGACTTTCCTCTCCTCGGGCGCGCCGCTCTTCACCCATCAGTACTCGCATGCGTGGTTTAATTTTCAAAACAAGCGCGACGCGTTCGCGGACTATTTTCAAAACTCTCTTGTCGCGACAACCGCTCACCGGTTGTTTTGCATTTCCCTAGAACCGAATTTCTCTGACTACAGCGAGAATCTTTGGGGCATTTCTTCTTCGGATTCCAGGAATGGCTACGTTGCGTGGGGCGGCCCGCCGGCTCTCGGGCCCATTGACGGAACCATCGTCCCCTGCGCCACCGCAGGTTCCCTGCCGTTTTTGTATCCTCAAACGATCCAGGTCCTTCGCTGGATTCGCGGCCATTTTCCCCAAGCGTGGCAGCGCTACGGGTATGTAGACGCCTTTAACCCGCTAACCACATGGTACGACCCGGATGTTGTGGGCATAGACGTGGGAATCACCATGTTGATGGCGGAAAATTACCGGACCGGATTCGTGTGGAATACCTTCATGAAAAATCCCGAAGCCCAGGCGGGACTGCAATTGGCTGGCTTCTTACCAAATTAGCTCGTCCGCATTTCTCGCACAAAAAGCATCCCTCTCTTACTGGATGCCGGCACCTTCCACGATCGTTATATAGCGGTCGAGGGGGACGTCCGTGAAGGTTTCGAGGCGCCCACTGGGTTGGGGCCAGCGAATCTCCAGTTTGTCGATTTTAGTGCGATTGCCAATACCGAGAACCTCGCGCGGATCGTGCGCGGAGAGATAGCTTCCGCCGCCGACTTTCAGTTTCGTACGTTTCAGATCGCCGGCCTGCCAGGAAATGTACGCGCCGATGGCATCGGGATTCGCGCGTTTCCCCACGAGGCGTACTCCGAGCCAGTGGTTCCCCCGCGCCGCATTGTTTTTTAAGAGAACAGGGGCTCCGCCGTTCACTGCGACCAGCACATCTACAGCTCCATCGTTGTCAAAATCACCGATGGCCATGCCTCGAGCGGCGAAGTCTTGGCCGAAGACGGGGCCCGCTTGGGCGCTCACGTTTTCCAGGCTCTTGCCGTTGTTATGGAAAAGCAGCAACGGTTCTTTGTACATCACGTGGCTCGAATGTTCCTCGATTTTATCGTCGGGATGCCCGTTGGCGATAAAAAGGTCCAGGTGGCCGTCATTGTCGTAATCGAAAAACTTCAGGCCCCAACCGCTCATGAGAAGCGTAGTGCGGCCAATTCCCATGGGGCCAGCCATGTCGTCAAACGTCGAATCATGATTGTTGTGATAAAGCGAATACATCTCCTGGTCAACGTTGGCGACGAATAGATCTTGCCAACCATCCTGGTCGAAATCCGCAGAGTCCACTCCCATCCCGCCCCGCTCCCGCCCGTCCTGGCTGAACGCCACGCCCGCTTCCAAGCCAATCTCCACGAATTTTCCATTCTTCTTATTCATAAACAGAAAATTCTGCACGGTGTCATTGGCAACGAACAAATCCATCCACCCATCGTTGTTGATGTCCGTGGCCACGACGCCCCAGGCTTTGCCCAATGACTTGGCGATTCCTGATTCCATGGAAACGTCTTTAAAGGTCCCGTCACCGTTGTTATGAAAAAGCCAACTGCGCGCCGACGGGTAACTTCGCGGGCTGCAGTTGTAGCGTTTTCCGGTGCGCTCATTCCCACAGAATTGGTGCTTCGACTTGTCAAAATCAGCGAACCGGCAAACAAACAGATCGAGTTTCCCGTCGTTGTCGTAATCAAACCAAACCGCGCTCGAGGACCAGCCGGGAGCCGCCACGCCGGCCTTCGCCGTAACGTCGGTAAACGTTCCATCGCCGTTGTTATGGTACAAAATGCTTCGGCCATACTGCGTCACGTAAAGATCGGGCAGCCCGTCACCGTCGTAATCACCCACGGCGGCGCCCATTCCGTAGCCGCCGGCAGCAACTCCCGCTTGTTCCGTGACCTCGGTGAACGTTCCGTCCCTGTTGTTTTTGTAAAGCGCATTGCGCAATGGCGGCTGCGGATCGAAAAAATCACACTTCCCGCTGTTGATCAAATAAATGTCCATCCAGCCGTCATTGTCGTAGTCGAGGAATGCACAACCGGCTCCTGTTGTTTCCGGAAGGTAGTACGCATCCGATCGCCCGTTCACGTGTACCCACGAGATTCCGCTCTTCGCAGGATCAACCTGCTCGAAGAGAGCCGGCTTTGTTTGCTGAGGGTTGGCTAACCAGGCTGTTGAGGAACCTCGAAGAAATGGAATCCCACCAGCGAGCGCGAGGCCGCCGGAGAATCCTGCTTGCGCACCCAGTACGCGCAAGAACTCGCGCCGAGTGAATTTGGCCTTGCCTGCAGAACGCTTGCGGAAGGGAGGTAAGTTGGAAAAATAGCTCACTGGTTGGGGTTCTCTTTGCCGAGGGTTCGCACCTGCACTCCATAAATGTTTGGACCTGGTTGTTTTGCTGCCTCCGCTTTCAACCGGGCAAATTCCGCGCGAGCTTTGGCTGCATCCGCTTTCCGGCCCACCCTTCCGTAGGCGTTGCCGAGCGAAAAATACACTTCGGCCTCTTGAGGAAACGCTTTCTGAGCGATTTCGAGCTCCGGAATTGCGGCCGCCGGATCGCCCGTGTCGAAACGCAGCAAACCGAGCAGGTAATGAGCGAACGGAAGCTGCGGCGCCAGCTGGGCCGCCTCTATTGCATACTTCAAGGCACCTTGCGGGTCCGTCATGCGGCGGACGGCCGCGATTTCCAGCATCGAATTTACATTCTTCGGATCGCGCTGCAATTCCCTCTGAAATTCTTCGATAGCTTCATCGGTGTCATGCGTTTCCAGCAGCAGCCTTCCAAAAGCAAAATGCAGATTGGGATAGTCCGGGAATTCGCTCGTCAGCTGGGCATACTTCTGCTTCGCAGGATCGAACTGGTTCGAATCCAGCAGTACTTCGGCTTCTCCCGCTCTTTCAATGACGCCGGCGCCCGGCGTGCCGTCCGGGGGCGCTTCCTTGGGAGTGAGCAGGAGCGCGGCAAGGCCCAGCCCGGTGGTCAATTCCTTTGTTCGGACGCCGTCTACCGCCAAATGCCCCAGCGTTTCCTTGGCATCGCCAAACTTTTTGGCGCGCAACTGTAGAACGCCCATGTGATAAAGAGCCACATTTCGCAAACGCACATCTTTTGTGACGCCCAAGTGTTCCGCCGAGAGGAGATTCTTCAGGGCCGGCGAGTCTTTGCTCAATTCGAACTGGCATAGGCCAAGCATCGCGTGCGCCGTGCCATTCGATGGATCCAAGACGATCACTTTTTCAAAATCCAGGGCGGCTTTCGCGTAGCGATCTCGGTCGTATTCAATCGTGCCCAGGGACCACCAGCCATCCATCCACTTCGGTTGCAGGGCCAAGGCTTTCATGTAGAGCGCTGCGGCCTCGTCAAGGCGGTCAGCGTCGCGTGCTTCATCCGCCTGCTTGGAAAGCCTGGCGAAATTCGCCGACGAAGGCTTCGCCTGGGGAAGAGCGCTTTCCGAAAAGAAACACGCGAACCCAGCGAGCAACAAGCTCACGAGAAACCGCAATCGGCCCGCCGAACGGACAGAGAGGAGCGATTTGAGCAAGGCCGGGGAGTGGGAAAAGAACATGCGCACTCGAATAGTGTAAATGCAAAGCTGCCAACGAGTCAGCTTCCCGGGGTGCGGGAGAACTTGTCGGCAGCTTGGCGTGTTGCAAAAGCGGCAACGCGGGGGTGTGGGCCCGCACCGCCGGAAAAAGTTAGAAGCTAAACCGCGCCTGCATTTCGATCACGCGGGCGCCAAGCGCGTTTTGCGCCTCGCCCAAGTGCCCGCTCAGGATGTCCACCTGGGGGTTAGTTAGATTCAGCTTGTTGAACAGGTTGTAGAAGTTGGCGCGAAATTCCAGCTTCGCACCCTCGCCAATAACCCTCATCCTAGGCAATCCAAAAGCCTTGCTGAGGGTTGCGTCCACATCGAAATAACCTGGACCGGTGAACGAATTTCGAGCAATTCCCGGAAATGTCGGTAGCGGTCCGAAACCTTGCTGACCGGCGGGACATTGTGCGACGGGCGGATTGGGAAACAGACACGGAAACAGCGTGCCAGGAGGAGTGCTGGGAGGCGTGAACAGCGCTGCGCCATTCACGCTAGCCGAGGCACGGAAATGGGGGTTGAATCCACCAAGATACTTCGCCGGCAGAAGGGCGCCGGACCCCGCGTCGGCGGACGAGCCGCAGTTGCAGTTTCCGAAGTTGAAGACGGGATCAAATCCGCCCGTAATTTCGCCATTGTTGTACTGCGGCGTAAAGGGGAACCCGCTGTGGGCGTTTAGTATCCCGGATATCGTCCAGCCGCCAATAGTTTTTTCCTTCCAGTCGTTGCTGCCTTTGAAGATGGTCGGGGAATAGATGCCGTACACTTTGAAGGCATGGCGAGTGTCGTAATCTGATGTGGCAAAGCCCGTCGCCATGTTCCACTGATAGAAACCGCCCGCGTAGGCATTCGATCCGGAGTCCATGGTGTGGCTCAGGCGATACTGAGTATCTATCTGGAAGGACTGACTAAAAGCATGCTTCAGCTCCAGCAGAAGAGCGTTGAAGCGCGCCGAGCCGTCGTCTGCATAAAGGGTGACGCCGGAGACAAGCCGGTTGAGGGCGAGTCCGCTGGCAGCGCCGACATCGTAGACATTGTAATGATCGGTCAGATGGCGCGTCGTGTTGCCCTGATACCCAATCGAAGCCACCCATTGATGCCCCAGGTCATATTCGCCCCCCAAAGTGTAGTGATACGTGTACGTTGTGGGCCAATTTGCCGGGAATGCGGTGAGGTCTATGCAGCCGTTGTTCTGGCCGGGCTTCAAACAGCTTGGGGCCGGAAGATTGTTGCTGCCGAACGTCAGAACAGCATTTGGATTTGCCGCGTACCCGTTCGGATCGTGTACGTTAGACGGGAAGCTGTTGATGTAAAGAATCTGATTTCCCGAGAAACTCTGGCCGTTGTCCACAAAGGGCGGATTGAAACGCCCGTCAAGAGAGTTCGACTGAACGAGCCCGTTATAAGCGATTCCGAAGCCGCCTCGCAATACGAGCCGGCTGCCAAAATCATGCCCAACAATCGTTCGAGGACTCCAGGCAAAACCGAGTTGGGGGCCGAAGTTCCCCTTCTGTGCGTTATACAAACCGCCGCCCGTGCGGACGCTCATGTTCGAGAAATAATTGGCGCCCGTGCCGAACACGACCGAGCCCAATTTGCCGTTTTTCTCCGAAACGGGGCCGAAGTATTCCCAACGAAGACCGGCAGTCACCGTCAGGTTGGACTTCACTTTGTAGTTGTCTTGAAAGAAAAGCCCGATGATGTTGGCGCGCAGATCTTTGCGAAGCGCGGAGGGCACGCCGGTCTTGGGATCGAACTGCGCGCTCTCCGCGATCGGAGCGTCGTTCAGAAAGTCCCAAATGTTGTTGAACGTGTAGCCAGGCCGGTCGGCCCAGAAAGGAGCATCAACGGAAAGCAGCCGAGTAAACTCGCCGCCCATTTTCAGAGTGTGCGCGCCATGAACTTTGGTGAGCACGTCCTTGCCAGCGTAAGTCCACTGGTCGAAGCCGTTAAACGAGCCGATTCCGAACCCATTCACGGTAATGTTGCCCGTGCCGTTGAAACCGACTTGCGGCAATCCCCAGGGGGCGTTGGGATTGCTTGCGAGATCCTTCTCCCGCCAGCCCGCGGCATTGACACGCGCTTCGTTGATCAAAGTGGAGCTAAACGTGTGGTCCCAAATTGCCGTTTCCGCCTCGTTGATATACGTGGTGTTAAACGTGTTCATCGTGCGGTCGCCGTTCCCATTGATGCCCGTGCTGGAATTCGGCACGTAGTAAATGCTGAAGGCGATCAGATCCTTGCTGGTGGCATTAAAATCCATGCGGCCGTTGTACTGGACGTGGCTGCTGGTGTTGGGGTTCAGGACGTTCTGATAGAAGGCAATGTCCGGAGTGTTGGAAAGATTATTGGCACCACCTGAGCCGTTGCCGCCCGTGCCAGGGTTGTTGTTACTGACGTAACCGGCGTCGCGTGTGCCAAGGGGAGCCGTCAGAGGAGACCCGAGGTTCAGCCCTTGACCCGGGATGAAGTGGCAGTTGGTTCCTTCGATTAGATGAACGAAAGCGCAGTTCTGCGTCTGACCGGCCACCGTATCGGTTTGTGTGCCGCCGTCGGGAGCAACCCCGGCAAAGGAAAGGAATTTTGCAGCGTTTGATCCGGAAGGAGCCAAGGCGCGAAATTGCGAAGTTTCATACCAGCCGCTCGTAGTCGCGGTTGCCGCGTTGTTAGAGAGCCTTTCGTAGGCGAAGAAGGCAAAAAGCTTGTTATGCAGGATAGGACCGCCCACGCTCCCGCCCAAATCGTTAAAGCGGTCGTTGTCGCGCACGTTGCTGTTGCCATAGCCGTTGTACTTTGTGAAAGCATCCAGACCCGGCCGGTGCGCCTTGAAGAAAACACTGCCGTGGTACTGGTTGGTTCCGTTCTGAGAGATGATTTGAATCTGCGCGCCGCGGTAGCGTCCGTTCTCTGCGTCATAATTGTCGGTGAGGATCTTGATTTCCTTGATGGAGTCCTCGTTTGGCGTGATAACGGACGTGCCGCCCCACGTGACGCTGGTCGTACCTACACCGTCGATCTGGTAGTTGTTTTCGCCGGTGCGGGCGCCGCCGGCGGTAATTTGGCCGCCGTTTTCAATTTTGAAGATGCCGTCCGTGCCGCCGGTGCCACCGATCGTGGTTGAAGGCAAGTTCTGCGTGCCTCCGCCAGCGCCTTGCGCTCCGTCACCAAAGGCGCCGGGAGCAAGTTGCAATAGCTGGAAGGGATCGCGGCCAAACGATGGCAGTTTTTGAATGTCCTGGCTGGTGACGGTGCCTTGGAGGTTCGACGTTTCGGTGTCGATTAAAGGAGTGGAGTCGCCATTCACGGTGACCGTCTCTGAGATTTGGCCCACGTCGAGTTGGATGTTCAGCGCGTTCGCCTGCTCCGAGATCACACCGACATTGTCGAGGGTCTTCTTTTTGAAACCGGCCTTTTCGGCAGTGATCGAGTACTTGCTCGGGCCCAGCCCCGCAAAGTTGTAAATGCCTTCGTCGTTCGTAGTTGTCGTCAGAACTTGGCCCGTCTCATGATTCGTCAGCGTGACGGCCGCTCCCGTAACCACGTTCCCTTGCGGATCGGTGACAACTCCCTGAATCGAAGCCCGATACTGCGCATGTGCGGAGCACAAAACTAGAGTCAAGCAGACCAACATTCCCAGCGCACGCAGGGAAATCTTAAGCACGTTCATGGCGAATCCTCCCCCCAAACTGTTGCCGATAGGTCGTGCACCCCGAGCTAAATCGGTTAACTAATCGTTTCGGGGAGTATAATCATGCCATTTTTGAATGTCAACGATTCTTAATCTCGATGCTTGGCTTTGGAAACGCTTGTTTCACCGCCGCACGGAAGCTCGCGCCGACGATGAACCGGCGGACCTGGGAACTATTCCCAGGCGGACTGAGCCCCACTTGGAACTACGTTTGAAGCCGTCAGGAGCGAATCATGATTGAAGGAACCACTGTCAGGAAGAATACAGTCGATTTGCTCGACGTGCCATTTGGGCTGCGCCTTGTTTCTCGTGGCTTCTTTTTCATGGCCGTTGTCGCGCTGCTTTTTTCTCCGCCGCTGCAGGCCGATTCGAACTACTACCGGCACACTTTTTTCGATAACAGCCTCACCTCAAGCAACTACTTCTACAGCCAAGGGTCCGTCTCACCGCCCAGTAAGCTGGCCCTCGAAAGTGGAAAACTCCCTGTGGAAACTGCCACTTTCTTTACGCCTCCGAACGCGTTGCGTTTCGAATGGCTTTCCAATTCAAATGGCGGCTGGGAAGCGACGATTCGTGTCGTGAACTTCAGGGATCGCCATCCAGTTTTTCTCGGAGATACGCTGTTTTTCTGGCTCTATTCTCCCGAACCAATCTCCGCCGCCGATTTGCCCCGGCTTTGGGTTTCCGACGCCCAAGGCAATTTCTCAACTCCACTGGCGCTTGGGAAATTCGCGTCCGATATCCCGGCGAAAAAATGGGTGCAAATAAAAATTCCCTTGAATCAATTCCTCACCTATTCGATTCACGCACTCGACCCGAACCAATTGAAAAGCATCACATTGAGCCAGAATTCGGCCGACGGCAGACCACACACGCTAATCGTGGACGAAATCAAGATTGACCACGCCTCTGCAGCCGAATCAGCTCGCGCACAGGCCGCACTTCCCGCCCCGCAAAACGTCAACGCAACGGGCTACGATCGACACGTCGATGTCACGTGGGACGCCGTTCCAAGCGATGCTCTCGAGCGCTACATCGTCTACCGCTCTCTCGACGGAAAGACATTCCGCCCCATCGGCATTCAGGAAGCGGGCATCACTCGTTATGCAGACTTCCTCGGGAAATCCGAGGAGAGGGCTTACTACAAGGTTGCCGCTTCCGACCGCTGGTATCGTGAATCCCCGCTATCTGCGGAGGTCAGCGCCTCCACACGCGAACTGAATGACGACGAATTACTCACCATGCTGCAAGAAGCTTGTTTTCGCTACTACTGGGAGGGCGCGCATCCGGACGCCGGAATGGCGCTGGAAAGCATTCCTGGAGATGACCGCATCGTCGCCACAGGAGCCAGCGGCTTCGGCATCATGGCTCTGATCACTGGTGTCGAGCGTCGTTTCATCACACGCGAGCAAGGTTTGGAGCGTCTCGCGAAGATCGTCACTTTTCTCGAACGCGCGCCTCGCTACCACGGCGCGTGGTCGCACTTCATGGATGGATCTACCGCGCAGAGCATGCCCGTCTTCGGCATGTTCGACGATGGCGGAGACCTAGTCGAAACCGCGTTCCTCATCGAAGGCTTGCTGGCCGCTCGGCAGTACTTCCATGGATCAACACAGGCAGAGCAAAATCTCTTCGCGAGGATCACGCATCTTTGGGAGACCGTCGAGTGGGATTGGTATCGCCGCGAACCTGATATGGACGCACTTTTCTGGCACTGGTCCTCGAATTGGGCAGCTCACATCAATCACCGGCTGACAGGCTTTAACGAAGTGATGATCGTCTACTTGCTCGCCATTGCTTCTCCCACTCATCCAGTACCGGCCAATCTTTATTATTCCGGCTGGGCTGGACAATCCGAAGCCGCCGTGAATTACCGAAGAGGCTGGGGCGGCACAACAGACGGCGATCACTACTTCAACGGTCACACCTACTACGGCATCAAGCTGGACGTCGGGGTCAGCCGCGGAGGCCCGCTATTTTTCACTCACTACTCCTACATGGGCTTTGACCCTCGCGCACTCACGGACCGCTACACGAATTATTTCGAGAACAATCGCAATATGGCCCTCATCAACCTCGCTTACGCAACCGAAAATCTCGGTCACCATAAAGGATACGGTCCAGACGCGTGGGGCTTAACCGCCAGCGACGGACCCAAGGGCTATATTCCACAAGCTCCGGAGATCAAGGACGACCACGGCAACATTACTCCTACCGGCGCGCTAGCGTCCTTTCCTTACACGCCCGAACCCTCCATGGCCGCGTTCAAACATTATTATCGCGACCTCGGCCAGCAAGTTTGGGGCGTTTACGGCCCTCGCGACGCCCTCAATCCCGATCAGGATTGGATATCTCCGATTTTTATGGGTCTCAATCAAGCCCCGATCACCGTCATGATCGAGAACTATCGAAGCGGATTGATCTGGAAGCTGTTTATGTCAAACCCGGAGATCAAGCCCATGCTCGATCGCATTGGAAATGCTGCCGCCAATCGCCCATAAAAGTGTCGCAGGCGTCCTCCAATAGAAATACACCAAGCCGCGCCAGTCTCAAGACCTCGGCGGGAATTTCGACTCCATGAAATCGAAATAGGCCTGAGCGATCGACTTTGTGGCCAGGGCAAAAGTAAAAACCATTGTCGAAACGTATCCGCTGGCCGAAGCTCCGAAGGGCGTATCAGCGGGTTGCGGACGGCAAGGCCCGCTTCCGCGCCGTCTTGACGATGTAACAGCGCACTCGCCGCCACTGAGTAAATGATACGGCTGTAGATTTAGAAACAATAGGATGAAGCGTTACCCACATTAGTCCTGAAAAGTCGGCATCTCGTCAGGAAATAATGCACTGACGAGAGGGGCGTTTCTCGGTACTCGTCCAGTTGACAGCACTTAGAATCAGGATCGCCCCTGACTCAAGAACTCCATAGTCGCGTTTGCGAAGATGCATTCCTAGTTTTAGCGCGTCTTCTTCGAGACACGAGCGACCAACTCGTCCAATCTCGAAATCAAAAGCTCGAGGATCGGAGACTCGTTCGACTTTTTGTAGCCGAGGACCAACTCGACAGTCGGCGCGTCTCCTTTGAGAGGACGACTCGTTACCGACGAAGGGAGAAAGTTCTGTGCGTAAGCGGGCAACAGCCCTACGCCGCGCGTCGACATTATTAGGGAAATCCCCATGGTGACGTGGTCCGCCTCGTGAGCTGGCGTGATATTGATTCCGGACCGCTTCAGGTAATCGTCGATGACCGCACGCAGCACAGGAGCCGTGTCCGACACTATCACGAATGTCTCGCCCGCGAGATCCCTCGGACTGATGGCCTTGAGTGCAGCGAGACGGTGGTCACTCGGCAAGATCACAGTTAGGGGCTCCTTCACGAGAAGACGGAACGCCAACTCTGGCACCCCTTTTTCCCGCCGAAGAAAAGCTGCATCGATTTTTCCTTTCGAAAGGCCCTCCGCGAGCCTCGGCGAATATTGACTCGATATCATCACGTCGATGTTAGGTAGTTCGTCGCGCAAGATCCGCAGGGCTTCCGGCATCCATGTCAATTCGTGTCCGGTCAGAAAGCCCATGGTGAAGCATGGCTTGGCGGGGTGAGCGACCCGGCGTGCGGCTTCGGCTGCCGCATCAACCTGCGATAACACCGAGCGGGCGTGGTCGAGAAATGCTCGACCCGCGGGTGTCAGTTCGATCCCGCGAGCGCGGCGCGTCAGAAGTTGGGCGCCTAGCTCGCTCTCAAGATCTCGAATCTGCCGACTTAGCGAAGGTTGTGACGTGTGCAGCGTTTGCTCTGCTGCCACCGTCAGACTCCCTGCCTCGGCTACCGCGATGAAGTAGCGAAGATGTCGTAATTCCATTTCCCACTCCCATGCTCGTGAAGCATCGCTCCCAGCTTAACAAAGTATGCTCCATGGTGCGACTATTCCCTAATTTCCCAATCCAATGAAGTGACTGGAATGTGCTAGGCAAGCAATGAGGTTTCAACTCATGCCTGATGGGCATACGTCTACTTCAAGGAGAAACCACAATGTCAAAGAAACTGGACGGAAAGATTGCACTGGTTACAGGCGGGTCGCGCGGCATTGGTGCTGCCATCGCGAAGCGTCTTGCTGCGGATGGCGCGAATGTGGCCATCACTTACACGAAGGGTGCGGACGCTGCCGCGTCCGTCGTCAAGGAGATTGAACGCACTGGGGGAAAAGCGATCGCGATTCAAGCGGATGCTGCCGATGCCAACGCGGTCAAAGCCGCGGTCGAAAAGACGTTTGCAACCTTCGGCCGACTGGATGTGCTGGTGAACAATGCCGGCACGGCCATTCCGAAACCGTTCGAAGAGGCGACGCTGGAAGAGATGGATCGCGTGCTCGACATCAACGTCCGCGGGGTATTCGTCGCGACTCAGGCGGCGCTGAAGCACATGAAGAGCGGCGGTCGCGTCATCATGATCGGTTCGGCCGTGGGTGAACGTGTCGCGGCGCCTGGGCTTGTGCCATACGCGGGCACGAAGGGAGCCGTCAAGATGTTCACTCAGGCGCTGGCCAGAGAGATTGGGAGCCGGGGCATCACGGTCAACAACGTGCAGCCCGGTCCGATCGACACCGAATTGAATCCTGCCTCGGGTGATTGGGCGGTGCCGCAGAAGGCCGCCACAGCGCTTGATCGTTACGGGCGTGTGGATGAGATCGCCGCGATGGTGGCGTTTGTCGCCGGACCGGAGTCCTCGTACATTACCGGCGCGAATCTTACCGTCGACGGCGGAATGAACGCCTGAACGAACGCACACGAAGTCGCGTTGCGAATGCAGGCATTAAAGCGAATAGGGAGGTCCGAAACACGCAATACAAATCAAATGGAGGAAGGTGTCCAATGGCGGACGTGGTGAAGAAACACAGCATCTCTTATGAGCTCGCACAGAAAATGGTGGATGAAGCGGTGGCGAAAGCCAGAGAAATTGGCGTTAGCGAGAACGTAACAATTCTTGATGACGGGGGCAATCTCAAGGCATTCGGCCGGATGGATGGGGCTTCGATCCCTACCATCGAGATGGCGCAGAATAAGGCGTATACGGCTCTGCTCGGCGTCTCCACGCAGGAGTTTTTCAACTTTATCCAGGGCGACCCGTCGCTCTTGGCTGGCGTCCCAACGTTGGCGCGTATGGCGGCGTGGGGCGGAGGGTTCCCCATTAAGGTGAACGGGGAAGTTGTCGGGGCGATCGGAGTGAGTGGGGCGCCCGCGGTGCAGAACGACGTCGATTGCGCGCGAGCAGCCCTAGCTCTCATATCCGATGCGGTCCAACTGAATAGTACGGAGCGACCACAATGATTCACGCCCACCAGACCGCGCCGACGCAGTTTGTTGAAGCTAACGGAATCCGCTTCGCCTATCGCCGCTTCGGCAAGGCCGGAGGCGTGCCGCTTGTCTTCAACATGCACTACCTGGGTACCATGGATTACTGGGACCCGACGGTGACGGATGGCTTGGCTCGCGATCGTGAGGTGATCCTGTTCGACAACGCAGGGGTCTCCAGCAGCTCCGGCAAGGTCCCGACTACGTTCGAGCAGGCGGGCGCCAACGCGGTCGGCTTCAGCCGAGCACTTGGTTTGAACAAGGCGGATATCCTTGGCTTCTCGATCGGCGGCATGGTCGCGCAGGAAATCGCGCTGCAGGCGCCCGATCTCGTCCGCAAGCTGATCCTAGTGGGTACCGGTCCGAGCGGCGGTGAAGGCATGGCGTCGCTGACCCAGGTCGCAAAGCGGATCTTCGGAGCCCCCTATGATCCGCCCGAGCACCTCTGGCTCGCGGTTCTCTTCAGTCCGTCCGAGGTGGGGCAGGCGGCAGGAAAGGAATTCCTGAAGCGGAAGCATCTTCGCCAGAAGGGGCGCGATCCCGAGGTGGACGACAACGTTTCGCCCGCCCAGGTTGAAGCGATGGACAAATGGGGCATCCAAAAAAAGGGCTCCTATGATTATCTCAAGACGATCAAGCAGCCAACACTCGTGGTGAACGGCAGTAACGACGTGATTATGCCTACGATCAACTCCTTCATCATGCAGCAGAACATCCCGGACGCACAGCTAATCATCTATCCCGACTCCAATCATGGGTCGCTGTTCCAATATCCCGAGCTGTTCGTGCAGCACGTCACGCAGTTCCTGAAGGGTTGAGCTCCGGCACAAAACAGATCAAGGAGAAATTCAATGAATACCCAAGTTGTTTTGATTACAGGAGGACTGACAGGTATTGGACGGGCGACTGCCCTCGCCTTTGCTAAGGAGGGTGCTCAGGTTGTTGTTTCCGGTCGGCGCGAGGAAGACGGCCAAAAGCTCGTCGGTGAAATCCGCAAGGCAGGTGCCGAAGCGGAGTTCATCCGCGCCGATGTGCGGCGCGAAGAAGACGTACGCAACATGATCGATAAGACTGTGGAACGATTTGGCCATCTGGATGTCGCTGTGAACGCCGCCGGTACGGAAGGCGTGCCAGGCCCTATAACGGAGCAAACTGCGGACAGTTACGCGGCAACGTTTGATACCAACGTGCTCGGTACGTTGTTGAGCATGAAGTACGAACTTCGCGTGATGCTGCCACAAAAAAACGGCAGCATCGTGAATATATCCTCCACATTTGGACATACCGGCGCGCCTGGGGCTTCTGTCTATTCCGCCAGCAAACACGCGGTCGAGGGACTCACGAAGTCGGCGGCGCTGGAAGCAGCCGGCACAGGCGTCCGGGTGAATGCCATTGCCCCCGGACCAATCGAAACAGCAATGCTGAATCGCTTCGCGAAAACCGAAGAAAGAAAGGCTGGTTTGGTTTCGAACGTGCCGCTAAAGCGCGCGGGAAAACCCGAAGAAATTGCTCAGGCTATCGTTTTTGTTGCCTCCGACAAAGCCTCCTTCATCACGGGAGCTTCCTACCTCGTCGACGGCGGCAAGTCGGCGCGATAATTCTCACGTGCGTGGGACACCCGTTCGGGACGGAGGATAAAAATGAATCAGACGATTGAAGAGAAAAACAAGGAGCTTGTCCTAAAGGCCTTCGACACGCTGTTCAACAAGAGGGACTATGCGGCGGCCGAGCGCTACTGGTCGCCCAACTATATTCAGCACAGCGCTCATATCGCGCCTGGTCGTGAAGGTCTGTTTGATCTCATCAAGAGTATCCCGGCAACCTTGAAGTACGAACCCGGAACGATCGTGGCCGAGGGAGACTTCGTGATCGTGCACGGGAGATTTAGCGGTTTCGGTGCTCCCGTGAATTGGATTGCCACAGATATTGTGCGCATTGAAGGCGGAATTCTTGTCGAGCATTGGGATGTCATTCAGGATGAGGCCACAGAAGAGCAAGCGAAAAGCGGCGCTCCTATGTTCGGAAAAACTTTCCCAGAGTACAAATAACGGAGAATTGGAATGTCCGCCAGTGCTGAAACACAGGTCGCGCAACGTCAGATCCTGCTTGTCGGTCCCTATGGCGTTCTTGGTACTGGTGTCGTGGACGCCGTCTCAGAGAACCCCCAATGGGGCATCACCACAGCCGCGCGTCGTCCCGTGCCGACGTACCGGGCGCAGGCCGCGCCTCCTCACGTCAGCGTCGATCTCATGGACCGTGAGGGCACGACAAAAGCGTTTTCGCCGCTCGATAAAGTGACCGATCTGGTCTTCGCGGCCTACGTCGAGAAACCCACGATGGCTGAAACCGTTGAGCCAAACGCCAGAATGTTGAAAAATACGCTCGACGCTCTTGCCGCGCGCAATGTGCCTCTTAAGCGCATCGTGCTGGCGGGCGGTGCTAAATCGTACGGCTTCAGCCTTGGGGCCTTCAACGCTCCGGCGAAAGAGACAGAGCCCCGTCTCATTGCGCCGATCCACTACCACCAGCAAGAAGACATTGTGGCTGAATGGGCCGACAAAAACGGTGCCAGCTGGACGGTCTTGCGTCCCCATCTGGTCATGGGACCAAGCCTAAACTCGCCAATGAACCTGGTTACCGGTCTCGCGACTTACGCTGCGATGAGTCGCGAACTCCGGTTGCCCTTACGCTTTCCTGGCAACAAAGAGGGATGGAACACTCTCCAGGAGACAACGGACGCGGAATTGTTCGGCCGCGCGACTTTGTGGGCTCTGGGCGAAGACAAAGCACGCAATCAAATCTTCAACGTATCGAACGGAGATGTGTATCGTTGGCGGCAACTGTGGAAGGAGCTCGCCGCCTTCTACGATCTTCCCATCGCAGAACCCCTTGCGATGTTCACTGTTTCTGAGATGAGCGAGAAGGGGCCTCTGTGGGATTCCATGGTTGCCCGCTACGGCCTGCATGCCACGCCCTACGATCAGATTGCAAACTGGGCGTTCGTGGACTGGATGCTCAATTTCCGTGAAGAGACAATTCTGAGCACCATCAAGATTCGTCAAGCGGGCTTTGCGGATTGCGTCGACACGCACCAGAGCTTAAGACGGCAGCTCACCAGGCTTCGCGATCTGCGCGTCATCCCTTGAGAGCTTCGGGAAGCAGCTTCCAAAAATTGCCGAGACGGAGATTTAGTCATGAATAGAACGGCCTATAGGAAGAAAGAGTTTTCCAAGCGCAGCAAGCGACCGACTACCTACCGTCGTGTCGTCACCGCGAACGTGGACGGCAAGTCCATCCTTCTAAGCGACGAACAATTGCAGTCGTATGAATTCAAGAGCGTTCCTAGTTACGAGCACACGCTTGTTTGGGTAAATCCGACTACCCCGGACCTTCACGAGGAACAAAGGTTTGACCGCTATCCCGACTCCATTGTTCCCGGACCTGGCGGCACAAGTCTTCACGTCGTGACTTTTCCGCCGGGTTCGGTTTTTGCGGACCCGTCGTTCGACGGTGAAGCTGCGCGCAACGAGGCTCTGACTCGTCTCAGAGGGTTAGCCGATCACTTTGAAAAAGAAGATCCTGCAATGCACAAGACGAACACCGTCGACTACGCCGTAGTTTATGACGGTGAGATTTGGCTCGAACTTGACGACGCCAAGACTGTTCATCTCAAACGCGGAGACGTCGTCGTGCAAAACGGCACGCGCCACGCGTGGCGGAACAACGGCACAACCCCCGTGACGATGTTGTTCTTTCTGAACGGCGCGAAAGAGTGACGCGTGAGCCTCTTCCTGTCATCCCTCGATTGCCTTTGACTGCTGGGCTGCGAAGAGCTCAATTTCATCACGCGTTCATCACGCGCGTACAGGAGCGACACTCAGCTCGCTCCGGACTATAGGCGCCACTTGAGTGCCGAGGATTTCTATGGCGTGCAGCATTTTTTCGTGTGGCAGCGTCGAGACACCCATTTGGAATGTGACGCGCGAAATGCCACCGAGAACTTCATTCACGTAAAGGATCTTTTTCGCGACCGTTTTAGCGTCGCCGATCAGCAGCGCGCCGGTAGGTCGGCGCAGGGCGTCAAACTGAGCGCGTGTGGCGGGTGGCCAGCCGCGTTCCTTGCCGATTTCAGTAAAAGTGTGCGCATAGCCTGGAAAGAATATTTCTGCGGCTTCGTCTGTGGTGTCCGCGAGAAAACCGACGGAATGAAGACCTACGGTGAGTTGCTCGGGAGAATGACCGGCGCGACGCCCAGCCTCGCGATATAGGTCTATAAGAGGCCTGAAGCGTCTGGGCTCTCCGCCGATAATGGCAACCATCAGAGGAAGCCCGAGCATTCCTGCGCGAACGAAAGATTCGGGCGTGCCGCCGACACCGACCCAAATGGGGAGCGGATCCTGCAGCGGCCGAGGGTAGATGGCCTGGCCGGTAAGGGCCGACCTGTGTTTTCCGGACCAGTGCACTTTGGTGCTTTCCCGGATATTTAGAAGAAGATCAAGTTTTTCTGCAAAAAGCGAGTCGTAATCTTCGAGACGCAGCCCGAAGAGTGGGTAGGACTCGATGAAGGAGCCACGACCGGCGACGATTTCGGCGCGGCCCCGGGAGATGAGGTCGAGAGTCGCGAACTCCTGAAAAACGCGCACGGGGTCGGAGGCGCTGAGAACCGTGACTGCGCTGGTGAGGCGGATATTTTCGGTGCGCGCGGCGGCCGCGGAGAGGATCACAACGGGAGCTGAGTCGAGGAACTCCGCCCGGTGATGTTCGCCAATGCCGAAGACGTCGAGGCCGACCTTATCCGCAAGCTCAATCTCTTCGAGTAGATGGTGCATGCGCTCTACCGGGCTGAGAGTGAGACCTGTGGCCGGGTCGGAAATAGCTGCTGCGAAACTGTCGATTCCGATCTGCATTTAGGTCAATTCTCCAGGATAACTTTCATTTCGATTGATCGGGGCACTACGCCGTTATGTCAACGTTGGCTTAAACACTTTGGATTGACTCCGGTCCCCAGACTTTCGGCGCGCTTCCCAATCTTTTTCAAAGTCGTTTCAAGAACTCGCAACTCTTTCGGGCTCGCATCGGCAAAGACCTTCTTAATTTCGGCGGCGTGTTTCCGAAAGACTGGCGCGATCAATCTTTTGCCTTTTGGCGTGAGCGACACGACGCGGACGCGCCGATCATCAGGACTCTCGACCCGGCTCACCAGGCCTCTATCCAAAAGGCGGTCGATGGCCACACTGATCGAGCCGGGCGTAAGGTACACCTTTGGGCCTATCGTATTCACCGGTAGAGGTCCTTTGTTCAAGAGGACCTCAAGTATCCGGAAGTCGGTATCGTCGATTCCCGTCTCCTCAAGCCCAGCATAAAGGTATTTCCCCGCCGCTCTGAAGGCCTTCCCCAATACCAGCCAACAGTGAACCGGGTCTCGCGAGTGCTTATCCATGACGACACTATTGTGCACTTTTGTATAACCGATGTCCAGTAGAATGTATCTATATCAATAGCCTTGGCATCAATAGAAGCTGGCGAGAGAGCCGCCCGACCTTAGGTTGCGCGGCTCCTCGTAAGCGAATTCGGCAAGCAAAAGGAGGAAGTACATGGCAACGAATTCGATCGCAATTTCAAAAGACGTGGATGCAATTGGTTTTTGGCAGGGAGCGGTGGTCGTTTTGGGACGGTTTTTCTTCGCGCTGATTTTCCTGATGGCTGGAGCCAATCATTTTAACAAGCAAACCATCGGCTATGCGGCTTCGCAGGGCGTGCCTTTGGCTGCGATCGCGGTTCCACTTTCCGGCGTGCTAGCCATTGCCGGCGGCTTGAGCATCTTAGTGGGTTATCGCGCAAAACTGGGCGCCTGGCTCATTGTGCTTTTCCTGGTCCCTGTCAGCTTGATGATGCATAAGTTCTGGACGGTAACCGATCCCATGATGGCGCAGATCCAAATGATTCTCTTCATGAAGAACGTCTCCATGCTCGGCGGCGCCTTGCTGGTTTCTCAGTTTGGAGCAGGCCCGTTCAGCCTTGATGCTCGCCGCTTGCGCTGAACGCACCTAAGAGGTGACAACCAAAATGCGCAATCAATCTAAACCATCGAACTTTGCCGCCACCAAACCCCCGATTTCACAGGAGGCTCTCGATCAACTATTTTCCGAAGCGCGGACCCACTCTACGTGGCTTCCCGAGCCGGTGCCGGTAGAACTCTTGCGCAAGGCTTACGAACTGGCCCGCCTTGGACCGACCAGCGCCAATGCCTCGCCCGCGAGATTCTTTTTTCTGACTACTCCAGGCGCCAAAGCGCTCCTCAAGCCATTTCTGGCGCCCGGCAATGTCGACAAAACCATGGCCGCTCCCGTGACCGTCATCATCGCCTGGGACACGGAATTTCACGAAAATCTCCCCAGGCTCTTTCCGCAGTTTGATATGCGCTCCTATTTTGTCGGCAACCACACCCTTATTAACGAGACCGCCTTCCGCAACAGTTCGTTGCAGGCTGCTTATTTCATTCTGGCCGCGCGTGCTCTGGGGTTAGATTGCGGACCTATGTCTGGTTTTAACGCAGACAAACTGAATGCGGAATTTTTCCCTGACGGCAAGTGGAAGGCGAATCTTCTCTGCAACCTGGGCTATGGAGACCCAAGCAAGCTCCACCCACGCAATCCTCGGCTCAATTTTGAGGAAGCATCCGTGATTCTGTAGAGGACGAAACTCGCCAACAAGCGATCCCTCAGAGAGGCCGAGGTATTATCGATGTTGCGCGACGACCGGATCACGAGTTCCTATTTTTCTTGTTGCTGTTGCAGTTCACCTCATGCGGCGGAGATCTTGGCTCTTCTTGTCTCGACAACTTTGTGCGCTGACGCCGCTGATGAAAACAGAGATATGAGACCTTCGACGAGTGTTGGGTGAGTCAGAACTGCATCGCGCAGCGCGGTGTAGGGCAGTCCTGCGGTCATTGCAATCTGGACGGTGGCGAGGATCTCCCCCGCACCGACACCGAAGGCCGTGAACCCGAGGATGCGATCGCTATCAGCCCCCACGAGCGCCTTCACGAACCCGCGGGTCTCCGAAAGCGTGCGTGCACGCAGGTTGCTTTCCATTGGGACCTTAAACAGGCGGTACGCTATCCCTTGAACCTCCGCTTCTGTTTCACTCAAGCCGATATGGGCTAGTTCGGGGTCGGTAAACAGACAATATGGGACTTGCCTGCCCGTGGTCGCACGGTTGCCGCCGGTTAAATTGGCATGGACAACGCGGAAATCGTCGATGCTGATATGCGTGAACTGTGGGCTACCTGCGACCTCGCCGATCGCCCAGACGCCGGGCGCGGTGGTCTGCAGCCGCTCGTTGACTTTGACGTATCCCCGGTCGGTGAGCTCAACGCCGGTCAGTTCCAGGCCGAGTCCTTCGGTGTTCGGATTGCGGCCTGTGGCGACCAATACATGACTACCCTTTAGGACTTTCTCAATTCCATTCTGCTCGAAGATGAGACTCACCGAATCGCCACATTTGCCCGACACTTGCTTGATCCGTGCATTCAGTAGAATGTCGATGCCGTCATCTGCGAGCAGGCTGCCAAGAGCCTCGCATACGTCCGCGTCTTCTTTGGACATCAGACGCCCATTGCTATCGACGATCGTCACCTTGCTGCCGAAGCGGCGCATCGCCTGGGACAACTCCACTCCGACGTAGCCTCCGCCGACAACAAGCAAGTGTTCGGGAATTTCATCGAGTTCAAGAGCCTCGATATGCGTGAGCGGCTGCGCTTCCGCAAGACCAGGAATTTTCTCCAGTGCGGCACGCGTGCCCGTACTAACGATTACGTTCGCGCCGCGCAGTTGACGTGTAGTCCCGTCGGCCAGAGCGACTTCCACTGTTCTCGGAGCAACGAACCGGCCCGTGCCCAATATGAACTCGGCTCCCGTATTCTTGTAATTCTCCATATACATGTCGTTCAGGCCACGCACCATCCCGCGCTTGCGCTCGCGCACGCCCGCCATGTCGATCGCGAAGCCGTCGTGTGTGATGCCGAATTCCTTGCTTCGGCGAAAGTACGATGCGACTTTCGCGCTGTGGATGATGTTCTTGCTCGGCAAGCACGCGATGTTCGGGCATGACCCGCCGATGTATTTGCGCTCGACGACTGCGACGCGCTTTCCTTCGCCAGCAAACGTCCACGCAGCGACAGTCGAGCCCGTGCCGCCACCGAGAATCACCAGATCAAATTCTTCCGGCTGCGTGTTCTTACCTGCCTGGGCGGATGAAATGTTCTTCGTGCTGCTCATGCGGATTTTCCTTTCCGAGCGACAGGTTCACTCTTGGCTTGCATTGATTTCATGAGCGCGGCAGACGATGCTCCTTCCAACGACAGTCCATAGCCAACTTCCCGCACAATGCGCTCCTTCAACGGTTGAATAAAGTGGATGCGGGTGTTGCGGCGCGTCACTTCCGGAGCCTTCAAGTACAACTCCGCCAATTCGCGCGCCCTGCTGAGCGCCTTGCCGTTGGACACAACTTCGGCAACTACTCCCCATTCGCACGCGGTACGCGCCGTTAGCGGCTGTGGATTCAGCAGGAATGCCTCCGCTCGTCCCGCTCCGGCGCGGTAACTCCACGTCGTAAAGATTCCGTCGCCGGGTGCAACGCCCGCCGAGAAGTGGGCTACGTCCTGGAAGGTCGCACCCTCCGCCGCCACAATGACACTGGCAAGTAGCGCGTAGTCTGAATGCACATGGGCGCGTCCCTCGATCGCCGCGATCACCGGCACTCGTATGTTGGCTATGTTTTCCAAAACCTGAACGCCTTCGTCGTGAACTTGGCTCCACACGCCGGGATCGGCGACGTCGCCGAAAGAGGACCACTCGACATTCGTAATGAACTCCCCACCTGCGCCTGTGAGGATTACGATCTTGTTTGCTCGATCTTGCGCAATCCGGTAGAAGGCGTCGACAAATTCCGTGTGAGCTTGCGCGGTCATAATGAACGGGCCACCGTTGTCGTGGAACTCAGCAACCAGCACACCTTTGTCATCTCGCGTCAGCTTGAGGTTGTGATACGCAGTCAAGTAGTCATTTTGAAGTTGCATAGGATTCTCCTCTCGGTGTTGGCCTGACTGGGGTCACCCGAACGTGTTATTCGACGTCAGCGCATGGCTCTCAGGTGGCCACAACGAGACCGCCTGCGGCCCGAATGACCTCCCCGGTGATCCAGCCTGATTCGTCTGATGCTAGAAACACCGCCAGAGGAGCAATATCAGTGACGCGACCGAGCCGCCCGAGCGGCGTCTTCTCAGCCAGAACGGTGCCGGCACCGCCCTCAAAGGTCCCCGCCGCTGCATTGCCTTCGGTTTCTGTGTGCCCCGGAGCGATGGCGTTGACCCGAATCTTGCGCGGTGCAAGTTCGAGCGCCAATCCTCTGGTCAGCGTTTCGATGGCGCCTTTCGTGGAAGCGTATAACAGGGCTCCCGCCACCGGATGCGAGCCCACGATCGAGCTGAGGTTGATGATGCTACCGCCGTCGGCCCCGAACCGCTTGATCGCCTCCTGCACGGTGAGCATCGCCCCGAGAACGTTGATGTTGTAGTGGAGGTGAAAGCTCTCTTCGGTGATCTCGGCGAAGGCGCCGAAGCGGAATACCCCGGCGTTGTTGACCAAAACATCCAGTTTTCCAAACGCGGAATGCACTTCTTTGAATAACCGCGCGACATCTGCGGCCTTGGACACGTCGGCCCCGACCGCGATCGCCTGGCCCCCGTTGTTGGTGATCGCCTGAGCGACACGTTCGGCGCCTTCCCGGTCGGAGGAATAGTTCACGGCCACGCGCGCGCCCGCAGCCCCCAAGGCCGTTGCAATCCCAGCGCCTATGCCTTTGGACGCGCCCGTCACTATTGCCACTTTATTAGACAGTCTGCTCATGTTCACCATTGTTCTTGGTGCGACTCCCCGTGCCCCCGAACGTCCATCACTGTAAATGGCTCCTCGCGCGCAAGAGAATCACGATTTATGCTCCTTATGCTAAAGCTCGTTTTGAAACAGCACATCAACATTCAATTTTGCATCCTGAACAAATCGTCGGCAATCCTTCCCTTATCGGATTATGGAGGGGTTCTCCGTTGATCCGCCCCAAAAACGGCGGTGACTGCTTGTATCGCCGATTACATTGTGAGGACGGCGCGGAACCGAGCCCTGCCCTCCGCAACGCGCTCGTAGGCCTTCGCGGCCTCTGCCAGCGGGTAAGTCTCGACTATCGTTTTCACTTTTCCTTGCGCCACAAAATCAAGCGCTTCGTAGAGGTATTCGGGGCCGTTCTGCTGGCTGCCGATGATGCGGATGCGCTTCATGATGAGATCCATCAGCGAGACGGAAAGCGGCTCCGGGTCCGCACCCATAGCGATCAGCCGGCCGTCTGGCCGTAATCCCTGAATGCTGTCCACCATGGACTTCGTCGAATTGGAAGTGCTAAGGATGATGTCAGCGCCACCTGCCGCGGCGAGGCCCTTGCCGTCGCGGACAATTTCATCCGCGCCGAGCTCGCGGATCAACTTGTCTTTGTCCGGGGAGTGGGAAATGGCGATGGTCTCAAAGCCTGCTGCCTTCGCGTATTGCACCGCGAGGTGTCCAAGGCCACCGATGCCAAGCACAGCCACGCGCTCGTGCGGCTGGGGATCGGCCCAGCGCAGCCCGCTGTAGACCGTGTAGCCTGCGCAGAAGATCGGCGCTGCTTGCTCGTAGGAAACCTTGTCGGGAATCAGGTAGCTCGCGTCGGCATTCATCAGCATGTACTCGGCGTGCCCTCCTTGTGCCTCAATTCCTGTGCCCTTCATGTAGGGACAGAACATTCTGCGGCCACGCTGGCACCATTCGCAGCGCCCGCACGTGGATTGAATCCAAGCGGTACCCACGCGGTCGCCCACCTTCCGCGTCGTGACGTCGGGAGCCACGGCAACGATCTCGCCCACTGGCTCGTGGCCTAAGATTCGCGGAAATGGTGGCCCGGGAAAGTGTCCGAGCGTCAGATGTACGTCGGTGTAGCAGATACCGCTCGCATGCATTTTCACCAGCACCTGATTAGGTCCGGGTTGAGGTTGCGGAACGTCTTTGATCTGCCACGAACTGCTGACAGCGGGAACGACTGCAGCTTTCATAACACTTCCTCCTAACGCACTTCGATGCAAGAGGACTTGCAGTTGGTGCTTGATTCTGGGCGCGGGATTCGCCAATCGCACACCTGGAGCTGAGATTGACGGCGAATTGTCGGCTAGCCGGAAGGTATTCGGGTTCCAGGGTGCGGATTAGTCCTGAGAAATCGGCTTCTCGCCAACGATTGTCGGTCACTGCTGGGGCGTTTATCGGGACCATTATTGAAGCGTTACTTCCGGACTGCCCGTCATCCGCCCGCGATAGCGGGAAGCGCCGGGAATCGTAACTCCTCGGCCTCAAAAATGCCATACCGCCTCAAGCTACGCACCAAGCGTTCCCTGCGTAATGATCACTTTGATAGAACTCCTCGATTGACGTGAATGTTGAATGCATTTCGTACTGTGGACTCCGAGAGCAAGTTATTATGTGGCGGGCTGTGGCACAATTTGCGCTACACGATCCGCATCTAGACTCTCGGGTTTCCGAACGAGGAATCGTTTGCAAACGGAGGAGGTAAGAAAATGACGGTTGCTTCCTGTTCTGGGGCGTTTTTGCTTTTTCTCGGATTCACGGCGAACACCTCTGGCACCGACGCAAGAATCGATCCACCCAAGCCCCAAATCACCGTCCTCTATGACGCCTTCGGCCAGGCTTCGGCGATGCAGAAGGACTGGGGCTATGCCGCTCTTGTCGAATATGGCGGCAAACGCATTCTGTTCGATACGGGAAACAATCCCGACGTTCTCGCCCAGAACGCCAAAGCGAAAGATATCGACCTCTCGAAGCTGGACTTCGTCGTTATGTCCCACCGGCACGGCGATCACATGGGTGGACTGGCCTACCTCTTGAAGGTGAACCTCAAATTCACGATCTACGCGCCGAAAGAAGGTTTCGGCGTCTTTGGCGCGGATTTGCCGAGCGGCTTCTATCGCAAAGACTCGTCCCTCCCAGGGGAGCAGCGCTACTACAACGCCGCACCGCGATAACTTGGCCAGATATCACAGCGACGTCTTCGCTGGCGACCGTTGGCGCTCACCAACTTCGCGGCGTATCGTCGGCAATCCGGATGTAATCCGGTCCCGCCATCGCGAAATTAGTAATGGGAAGTTGGCATAGCGCCACAATACCAGGATCAGATGGGTGACGGGAAATGTATGGCTCCAAGCGCGTTTCTCAGGACTAATGCTCTTCAACGAGGCTTTTGCCGTAAGGCTCGGCTATTGACAATCCCGCGCTGACCGAGGCAACCTTTGGATGCTGCGTAGGGCGCATCGGTGCAGATCGAAAGGGCAACGCCCACCTACGGTAAGTAACTACCACTGCGCCTATGCCGAATATCGAAAACCTTAAAAAACAAGCCAAACAGTATTTGCGCTGGCACCGTAAACGGTACTATCCCGTCGCAGCCCAAATCAGGGCCGCGTTGCCCCGATTTCGGCACGTCGGGGACGTGCAGATATTGGAGTCAAGCTTCAAGCTCGCCGATGCTCAGGAGCTTGTCGCGCGGCAAATGGGTTTCGACGGGTGGCAGGCGCTCAAATCAGGAGCAGACGCCGTGACCGATGAACCCAGACTGACGACGCCACGTCCCATTCTCAATTCAATTGAAGCGCAACTCTTCGTTGCGAACATCAAGAGTTCTTGCGATTTCTATACAAAGAAGCTCGGCTTTGCGGTGGAATTCATCTATGGCGATCCGCCATACTGCGGGCAAGTCATCCGCGACAATGCACGACTCAACTTGAGGCTGGTCTGCGAACCGGTGTTCGCTGGCGATGTTCGCAAGCGCGAACATCTGCTCTCCGCTTCAATCACGGTTGGCACCGCGAACGAAATCAAACAATTATTTCTGAGTTATCAGGCTGCAGGGGTCTCCTTCCATCAGGCACTTAGGAAAGAGCCATGGGGTGCTAGAACCTTTATAGTCTCGGACCCAGATGAGAATCTCATCCTCTTTGCTGGCCCGGCAGCCGACTGAGCTACTCCAATTTGGAAATGCGGAACTGCGGACGCAGACGATTACTACTGATAAGTCGGCTTGTGGGAAGTGATCTCCGCGCTTGGCATTGATCCTGGCCGGATAACGAGCAATTCGGAAGGAATTCAATGTCTGGATTGATCAAACCGAGCGCCGAGTGTGGTCAGTTTCATAAATCGTCCAGGGTCTGCGCGCTTGATTTCGCATCGCGATGAGTGAAGGACTCACAAAAGCGCTAGGCGTAAGGATGAAATCGATTCCGCAAATTGCACAGTTGCAGCACCGAATCTTTGAACTCGCCGTAAAGCCAGAGGGAATGTTGCACCCATTGCGCCCATTGCATCCAAAGATCGGTTGGAGGAATCACAACGAAAGGCTGCGTATTTTACTCAATCCAGGAAAGATCACCCAACTCTGCCATCCGGGTTGGAACAATCACCCTTCGGCCTCCGACCGAAGGCTAATTGACCAAAATTCGCAGCTTGAAGAAACTCAAATGATTGAAAAAGAGAGATTTGGCTCCCCGGGCTAGACCCGAATTAGCAACCCTTCGGTTAACAGCCTTGAGACCAACCTAATCACAATTTGCCGGAGCCGAGACAAATTGAGAGGAATCAGCATGTTCTGATCAAATGAGGCTAACTCAGATTCACCTTCTCTTTTCAGTTTTCGCTACCATTTGGCGCCTTTCATCACCATTCGCATGACACCTACATGACACCGCGCATGTTGGTACCTTCCAACTAAAGAGCAGCGCTGTTTCCGCGTAGCCCGTTATCCCCCTGACGGGAGCAATTGCGCGAGGATCAGCGAAAGCCTTGTACATTTTTGGCCTTCTGCGCGTCGAATTTGTCCCTCGCGCTCTGAATTCTTTCGCGATTTTGGCGGGCCCAATCTCGCAGTTCTGTAATCGGTTTCAGCAAACTATGCCCACGCTTTGTCAGTTCATACTCAACACGCGTAGGAATAGTGGGATACACCGCTCTGGTGATCAGACCATCTCGCTGCAACTCCTTCAGCGTAAGCGTGAGCATTCGCTGGGAGATGCCTTCTATGCTGCGCTGTAACTCACTAAAGCGTTTCTTGCCATCACCCAGCAGCCCCACATCCGGGATTAGGGCATTTACCTGACAATGATTTCAAGAATTTCCCTGATGGTATTTCCTTTTCCGCGTCCGTAGTCTCCCGGCGAGATGATCATCAAGCTCCGCGCACGACGTTCTTGACGTGACGTTTTCGTATCCGAAACAGCGCTCGACGGATTTCTCAGAGTGAGGGAGCACCGTGACGAAAAAGACCGCGTTAACTAGTGACACCATCGCACGTCGTCGTGAGACCTTTCCCGGCTTTGATAACACTCTCGGGGATCTCCCCAAGGAGACGGCTATGTCTACAAAAACTCTCGAACGTCTGCTGGCCCTTAGCCTACGAGTGCTCGAGCTCGTTGCTATCTCGCTGGCCGTGATCACCACACAAGCGTCAGCAACGACCAATCAAAAACACTTCTTTTGGGCGCCGGGGCAGGCACCCAACCCTAGTTCAGTCTCGAACGACCTCATTTATCACGGTGGCAATGCCGGGCCGGGAGCCATCGGCGTGGAGACCACGCCGGGGATTTATCTGATCTTCTGGGGACCTGATTGGGCGAACGGTTTCACGACCACTGACGTGAATGGAAAGCCGTACACGAGCCAGCAATTACAGAACTACGTCGCTTCGTTCTTGAGCAATCTCGGCGGCACGCCCTGGGCAGCCATCCAGATGGAATACTGTAACAATGTCCCAGCCGGGACCACCAGTTGCGCCGCCGTCAGCGGCGGAGGGTTCGTCACCAATCCTAGGAAACAACTCAAGGGCGTGTGGACCGACACGGCGCCAGTGCCCAGCGACATCGTCGCCCTTGGCTTGGCGGAAAACGTGGCTGATGATCCGCTCGCCGTGGAAGCGATGCGGGCCTCCGCTCATTTCAGTTACGATCCGCAGGCGACCTACATCATCCTTACACCTCCCACCACAATAGCGACAGGGCAGCCCGTCTACTGCGGTTACCACTCACAGACTGACAGCATCAATGGGCTTGGGAATCCGTACCGGCTGCAATATGCCTTCATCCCGTTCCTGAATATGAACTGGCCAGGTCTCGGCACCGGCGGCTGCGGAATGAATTCCGTGAATGTGATCAGTGATGACTTTGGTCATGGTATCTTCGATGGCTACAGCATCGTCACCGGGCACGAGTACGCCGAAGCGGTCACCGATCCGGACAATTTTGCCAGCGTCCAGGACGGCTGGAACGATGCGCAGGGGAGCGAGAACGGCGACAAGTGCGCATGGACGGATCTCGCCAATGTCCCCATGAATAATCACACCTCGTTCGCTGTGCAGCCCCTGTGGAGCAACAAGGCATTCGACGTGACCGGCCAAGGCTGCGTTCGGTCTGCGCCGAGCAATCCGCACGCCATGCCCGCAGTGGGCATTACGCCGCCCGCGATTGACATCTGCATGACTCTTCCTACCTGCCCGTCCGGCGTCGCGGCGGGGCAGCCCATGCCCGTCAACATGGCCTATTTCGGCGGGAAGGTGCAGGTGCATCCCAAGATCTATCTTGTCCTATGGGGCTGGGGGCAGCCGAATGCATTCGATCACACGATCGCGGGTAGCCCGGCAAGCGATCCGGACGGCATTGGGGCGCTCATGACAGAATTCGTGGCAGCCATGGGCGGCACGACATGGGGCGATATCTCCGCGCAGTATTACCAATCCAATTACAACGGCACATATTCGACGGTCGGAAACCCCAAGCAGGAGTTGGCGGGAGTCTGGCGCGACAACATCAACCCCATTCACGACAACCTGGCCCCCATCGACCTTGCAAGCGAGGCAGCGCGCGCGGTTCAATACTTCCACGCGACCGATCTGGCCAATTCCAACTTCGTCATCGCGACACCGCAGAAATTCAACGACGCGGGCTTCAATCAAAGCCAATACTGTGCCTGGCACGATTACACGACGCCGGCGGGTTATCCCGGGGTGCAGCAAGGCATCGCCTTCACCAACATGCCCTACGTGCTCAATGCCGGCGGCGGATGCGGCCAGGACTTCGTCAATCCCGCGCCGACGGGGGATGTTGACGGTGTCACCATTGTTCTGGGCCACGAGATTGCAGAAACTCTAACCGATCCGGGCGCCGAGTCGTCCAGCGGCCTGGTACCGAACGGAGGCTGGTTCGATTACCAGGGCTGGGAGATTGGCGACAAGTGCGCGTGGGTTGGCGACGGCCTCCAAATCCCGGGCGCGCCGTTCAATATGATCGGAAACGACGGCCGCGCGTATCCAGTGCAGACGTTGTGGAGCAATAAGAGTCTAAGCGGAGTCGGTTACTGCTCGCAGGGATTCTAAAACGTGTTTCCGCGATAACCCGGTCCGTTCAAAACCATCGGACCGGGTTTGACGGCAACGGCCAACTTCGCTTCCACGGAGACCTGCGACCCTGAGGACCTTCGGCGGTATGCTAAGGCGTGTTGAGGGACCGTCCGAACAGAAATGGTCTTTAATTATTGGCGTATTGTCGGCAACCCAGAAGTAATCGTCGGACTCGACTCGCCTACACGGCGTCTGGTCCCGCAATGTGTGCAATACAAAATTGCCTCACTCCGGAGCGTTTACTCCAGATAGTTGAACTAGACAGAACGTCTGCCTGGACTGACGATTTCCATTAGTTCGGTAGCGCCCCAGCTTGGGAGGCAGACGCTCCTCAAAGCGTGAGCATCTGTTTCGAAAACAAATGATCTGTCCCCCGCGACGTGCTTGAGGATGCTCCGCGCTTAAGAAGTCCTCGGGCCTGAGCAACCTCTCCCGCATTGACTTGGAAAAAACGGACAACGAGTCGGCCATGTAAGCTCTTTGGAATCTTGAACTGGTCTATCGGACACGAACCAACGTCTGAACCCTAGCGAGATTCGAGAAGTTCAATCTAACGCGCTGGAACGGCGGCACTTAGCATTCTTTGGCAGGGCCTCAACTGGAAAATGATGGAAAATGAAAGGAGAAAAGAATTCTCGCGGTCTTACGAGAGCTATAGATAAGTATACCTAGCCCTATTCTACGGCAACAAAAATTAGACCCCTGGAGAATATGGAAAATGATGCAGCGGGTTAACCTCTTAACCCTGCATCTTCTAGAACTGGATAGAGCGTCTGCCTTCTAAGCGCGACCTCCGGCTCCAACAATTCCACCCAAACGAAAACCGGCTCGCTCAAACAGGGCAAATGCTCAGTCACTGTTCCCCACGCAACAGGATTGCGCCTGACGCTGACTTGAGACGCTGGCACATTCCATTCATCTACGGGCCTTCTTGAAGTCGAAGTAAGCGAGGTTCATGTTGCCGCGGGTCAATATGTGCACGGTGAGAACGTTTTTCCCTTTGTTGAGGCGAACCTTGAAGAGTTGCGACGCCAGATTCCAGTGGTGCCACTGACGCCAGGCCAGCGGGTCTGCAGGATTATATGTCGAAGCGATCTCCAGAGACCCCGTCGCATCCTTTCCATTCACATCGATGGATATTGTTCCGCCACGATTCGATGTGTACAGGAAATCGGCCGCGTATGTTCCCGCGTGTGTCACATCTACAGTGATGTTGAACCACTCTCCGGGTTCGGTCCAGCCAACGTAGGGCAGGTCTGCAGGGGGAACAATCTTGTTGAAGGGGTTGTCGTCAATTGGATCCGGCTTCCGGTTGATTTTCGTGTATGAAGTATCAACTCCCTCGTGGATACGGTATTCGTTGAGGTAGCTCCCATCGGCCGGGTTCAACTCTCCGCTGCCGTGATTCTGTGGATCGCTGTCGTGATATGCGACCCCTTCGCCGCCCAGGTCATAGTAAGCACACAATACTCGTCCCGGTATTTTTTGTGCGGCGCCCTGATAGCGGCTGTCGTGATAAGGCAGGCCTTTATACTGGCTCAAGAAAGTTTGGGAAAACGCAATTGCCGGCAGCATCGATGCCGTTACGAAGCACAAGAAAACCGCTCTTCGGCTCATCCTGCCTCCCTGAGTACCGATGACCTATCTGCAGTTGCGCAACTTCGCCAATCAGCGGCAGCGACGGCTCAAGTATGTTCCGCACTTCAGACTTGGAAAAGTTCGATCCCGTGCGCTTTTCCGAGATTGCGCGAATACTTCTTTTCGGTCCCATTGTTCCAATGTTCGTGTACGCCAAGGCTGCGGCATCGGATGCCGTCCCGTTCAGGATCATAGAGAGTCTTCGAAGGTGGGTCATTCGCCAAAGCAGATTCACACAGGTAGTTATCGGCATTCTTGATGTCCGGAAGATCGGGCCATTCCGAAGTGAGAAAATCGAAGCCGACGGAATCGATTGCTACGCCGTCAAACGACATAAAAATGCTGTTCGGCCAAGCGTCGTTGAATGGCACCATCTTCCACTTGCGATGAGGCGGACCATCCACGTTGTCGTTTCCATAGAGCCCATCAATAATAAAAAGGATGGTTTTCTCGCCGAGGTCTTTATGCCCCAAATAATCTGTGAACGCGGAGTAGCTTGCCGAACCATCGCTGTTGTGGTGGAAACCGTCGTGCGCGTTCTTGCGCCAGTCGGTGTTGATACTCGTAGCACCAAACAGATTCTTCGCGCAAAGTGTCACGCCTGAACTCACATGCGCTCTCAACACGGCAGCATCAATTAAGTAGGCGGCTTCAACGACTGTGGTATCGAGTCCCTTAGCGTTGTTGCTTTCAACTGAGAAAGGAATCGCGTTGGCTTTGAACTCGGCCTTTACTCGTCCATCGCCTCCGATATGGTCTACGAACCCAACACTCGGAAATTGATGGTGAATTTTGTCGTAGAGATTGCCGGGGATCCATCGACTCGAATCGAAGACAGTGATCGCTGGTTCCGGCACCCGGCCCGGACCCGTCAATTGCCGGACCAGCGAGAGGAGCATATGAGGCGACGAGTTCAGGCGTTCGATCGTGCCATGATCCGTTGTGTTGTTCAGGTTGGCCTTGATGGCGATCTTCTCTCCAGCCTTGTATCCCGTGTCGCCGCGATCATGCGTGCGATTGAAGTAGTGAAAGATGGAGTTCCAAGCCTGGGCATCGCTTTTTTGATTTGTAAGACCGCGGATGGATCGGGAAACCATGCGGTCAATTACAGACTGGTCGTTGTGGGCATCGGTCCACCACGAACCTGTGCCATCCCAGGTCACAGCCGCCGGATCGTGCGCCCAAGTGACTCGGCCGGGAACGACGCCGCGGGGAACTCCTAGTGGGGAAAGCGGCTCGAACAAGGAGGGCCGAACGTAGGTGGCAGCTGCAAGAGCCAGGGCGAATTGTCGGCGCGTCATGTCCATTTTGACTTGCTCCTCTCGCACAAAATCTTACGGTTCCGTGGATTATTTTTCCAGAAAACGCAGAAACTGCTGCAACCTCTTCACAGACAGCACGGTCTTGCGTTGGAAACCGGTAGTTTCAGCGCGGAGACCTTGAACTGCTCAGCGAATTGTACCTGACGACGCAAGTAGAGTCCTCAACTAGGATCTCGTTACGTAAGAGTTCGTTCGAGAACTTGATGTTCAGATCGTCTTTGAAGGGACGCTATGGGTCCTGCGTTCAGGGCAGAGTCCTCAGCACCGACGGATTTCCAGCCTGGTGAAAGCATTTCAAAGCAGCATCCCATGCGTAAGGTAGTTTCCATATCATCAAACTGCTGAAGGTTAGTTGGCGCTCGCGGGGATATTCCAACCAGCACGTACGATTCCCTCACTGACGCGCTTTCACTGAGCGTGCCGGCACACCTACGTGAAACGGACTCTTGAAATATTAATTGACACCATCTGAGATGCGACCGCGCTATTGCTTCCAGCCTCCTTCTAATGCTTGATACAGCTGAATCAGAACCAACAATTCATTGAGCCGTGCCTACACGAGGCCAAGCTCCGCCGAGAAGGCGTTGGCCTCGTTGGTCAAGACTTCCAGATATCCCGTGACACCACCCGTGTAGCGCATGTGGGAAAGACGCGCCGCGTCCTGTGTATCTCTACTGGTTTTTGCAATTTCTCTGCCATGTAATTCGCCACCGCAAATCACAGTTAATGTCTGCGCTGGTCCATCTGCATTCCAGCTCGAAGCGGGACCATACGAAGACAGTGGCATGAACCTGACACTTGAGCTCAAGTGATCGTTGGCCGCGCGAAGCCAGTCCCCCCTTATTCCAACGAGTTAGAAGCAAACAGCATGGTCGTGCGTCTGGTATGGCACTTGCTTTCGATCAATCGGCGATGAGAGAGCGGTCGTTCGATCAGCCAGGGGATCAACGGAAGAAGAAAAAGTAGATGCAGGGCATGAATTACAGAATTTGTGGATCCGCTCTCGCGCGCAGCGCGCTGTACCGATGGTCAAATACGCTCAGCAAGCATCTAGAGGGATCGGGATGGAGAATCATCAAGGACGGCTTGATCCCGATTCTCGTCCGGGGGCCGAAGAATTCCGTGCTTCTTCATCCTGGCGATTAGCGTAGTACGCTTCATCCCTAGCCGTGCGGCTGCACCATACGGTCCGCCGACTAGCCATCCGGCGGTTTCTAATGCTCCCAAAATCACAAGGCGCTCCGACTCCCTAAGCGTTCTGCTCGCCGGAAACCCAACAACCGAGTCGACGCGAGTCGGGCGTAGAAGATTGGGAAGCAACCCGTCATTGGAAAGTATTACCGCGCGTTCGATCACGTTTTGGAGCTCTCTAATGTTTCCCGGCCAGGAATACGACTCGAAAGCATTAACAAATGCATCGGGAATAGTGTCTATGCACTTACCCATTCGGATGGAGAAGACTTCAACGTAGTGCTCCAACAGAGGGCGGATGTCTTGGCGTCGCTCACGCAGGGGCGGCAGCGTGATCGGAAATACGTTCAGGCGATAGTACAGGTCGCTACGAAATTGGTTACGCTTCACCATTTGTTCTAGGTCCCGGTGAGTCGCCGCGACCAGCCGCACGTCGACGTGATGGGTGCGGCCACTTCCGAGACGCTCAAATTCCTGTTCCTGCAGAACGCGTAGCAGCTTGGGCTGCAACGCAAGTGGTATGTCACCGACTTCATCGAGAAAAAGGGTTCCTTTATCGGCCAATTCGAAGCGGCCGATTTTCTGCGCGATTGCTCCGGTAAAAGCGCCCCGCTCATGGCCAAAGAGTTCACTTTCGAGCAAGTCGAAGGGAATCGCCGCACAGTTCAGCTTGACTAAAGGTTGGCCGCTGCGGGGGCTCGCATTGTGAATCGCGTGAGCGATGAGTTCCTTGCCAGTGCCGGTCTCTCCTTGGATGAGCACAGTCGTGTCCATCGCCGCAACCCGCTCGGCTTGCTCTAAAACGACTCTCAGAGCCGGGCTGTTGCCTATGATCTGCTCGAATCTGCGGACCCGACGGTCTTGATCGGCAACTGTCATTGATTTGAGTTCCAAAGCCCAAGCGCCTTCGCGTAGTCCTCGACGGCGGCATGAACCGCTTCGAGTAAGACTGCGTTGTCGAACGGTTTCGTTAAGAACTCCACTGCCCCATCACGCATGGCTTGAATCCGCATTTTGGCATCGCCATGCGCAGTGATGAAAATAATCGGTATTCGGCATCGCTCGGCCTTTAGCTTTGCTTGCAGTTCAAGACCGGACATTCCCGGCATGCGAACATCGGCAATCAGGCACGCGGCCTTGTATCGTGCTTCGGAATCCAGGAATTGTTCGGCAGAGCCGAAACAAAGCGTGGATAGCCCCTCCGATTCGATCAAATCTTGCAAGGCACACTGAACTGACTGGTCGTCGTCGACGATGGCTATGAGTCTTGAGCTCTGCTCGCTGCTCATGTGCGAAGCCTAACGGCATTCGCAGCGGCTGCGCAATTGGCTCTTAGTCGTACGCACTACCACTTTGGTGGTAGTCGACTAGAAGCGAGGGCAGAGGAATAGCCTGATGGGTTTTCGATTAGAACGGACTACTTACGAGGAGGGAGTTTGAGCTTGTCGGCCATACGCACCAAGTCAACCACCGACGCAGCCTGCATTTTGTGCATGACATTGCCTCGATGGACTTTTACCGTAGCTTCGCTGGCTCCAATTTCATAAGCAATCTGCTTATTGAGCATTCCGGAGACCACCAGGGTCATTACCTCCCGCTCTCGCGCAGTCAATGCGTGATAGCGCTCCTGCAGATCGTGGACCTCGACCTGTTCTTTTTGCGCGATGCGGTCACGCTCAAGGGCCAGTTGAATTGCGTCTAGCAGATCCTGGTCCCTGAAAGGTTTTGTCAGAAATTCCATGGCACCCAACTTTAACGCTCTGACAGACATGGGAATGTCTCCGTGCGCCGTGACGAAGATGATGGGGATTTGCATGCCGGTCTCGGCCAACAGGCGCTGAAAATCGAGTCCACTCATCTGGGGCAGTCTTACATCTAGAACTAAACAGCTCGGGCGGCTGTTGTGTTTCTTGCGAAGAAACTCCTCGCCGCTTGCAAAGGATTCGGCGCGCAGTCCAACGGACTCGACGAGATCATGGATCGCCTGACGCATGCCGCGGTCGTCGTCGACGATAAAGACCGTGGGGAGTGCCTCGGATGTCATGCGTGTTCCCCGGCTTTGGCGGGAAGTGTGAAATGAAAAGTTGCGCCTGCCTCCTGATTGGCGGTGGCCCACACTCGGCCACCGTGAGCCTCCACGATCGAGCGGGTTATGGCCAAACCCATGCCCGTGCCCTGTGGTTTCGTCGTATGAAAGGCGTCAAAAATCCGCTCAGCATTTTCGGCTGGCAATCCTACGCCGGTATCGCTGATCGAAACGACGAGCTGACCTTCAGGATTCAGTCGCGACGTAATCGTCAATTCGCCTCCACTGTCTTTCATGGCCTCGATCGCGTTCAGCATCAGGTTCATGAATACCTGTTGCAGTTGCACCCGGTCAGCGAGGATGTTAGGCATATCTTCGTGCAGCTCGGAATGGATTTTTATGCAGTGCCGAACCGCTTCTTTCCTGAGCAGAGCAGTCATTTCTCGAATGATGTCTTTGAGGTCGACGATCCCGCGCTCAGGAGGCGTGCCCTTTTTATAGAAAGACCGCAAATGATTGATAACATCGGCCGCGCGGTTTCCGTCCTGCTCAATTCTCGCTGCTGCTGCACGCGCCCTTTCGAGATCCGGTGGATCGTGCGCGAGCCATCGCAAAAGCGCGTTGGCGCTGGTGATTGAGGCGGCTATGGGCTGCCTGATTTCGTGCGCCAACGCGGCGGCGAGTTCTCCCATCATATTGACGCGATTGATGTGTGCGAGATCGGCCTCTAACTGCCGCAGCTTTTCGCGCTCCTCTTCGGCGCGTTTTCGTTCGGTTATATCCATAGTGATACCGACGTACTCACCAATTTCTTGAGAAGGATTGTGATGTCCTATGCCACGCAGGAATCTGACGGCGCCGTCGGTACGGCGAACCCGAAACTCGACGTCATAATCCGCGCCTTCGCGGATCGCATTCTCAAGTCTTGCCCTTAAGGCCACTTCGTCTTCTGCAAGGATCGCGTTGTAGAAACGATCGAACGGAATCGCGCCTTGGCTGGGATCGAAGCCATATAGGCGCGCGTTTTCATCCGATGAATGAAGTATCTCCCGTGTGAGCAGATTGCATGCCCAGCTGCCAGTATGAGTGAGGCTTTGCGCCTCTGTGAGGTACGCGCGCTCCCGTCGCAATTCCTGTGTCAGTCGCTCGTGCTCTGTGACGTCGATTGTCGTACCGTGAAACGCTTTGAAAACTCCATCTTCAAAAACCGGAACACCGACGCAGCGAACGTACCGCACCTCCCCGTCTGGTCGAACAATCCGCTTCGTCACGTCACAGCCACAGCGCTGCTCATGCATCACCCTGATGGTTTCAGCCATGGAGGCTCGGTCATCAGGGTGGATGGTGGCCAGATACTGCTTAAGGTTCGGGGCCCCGTTCTGCGGGTCAAAACCGAAAATTTTGTATACCTCTTCAGACCAATAGATACCCAAATCGTCAGACCAACGGATCCCCAAATCGTTTGACGCCCAGCTCCCCATATGAGCGAGGCGCTGTCCTTCGCTGAGATAAAACTGGCTTTGCTTCAGGGCTTCCTCGGCGCGCTTGCGGTCAGTAATGTCCTGCACGGTGCCGAACAATTTGTAGGGCCGCCCCGATGCATCTCTCTTCGCATCGCCTGGCATCGAGCTCCAGCGCTTGGGAGTTACGCTGTAGACTGTGCGCACTTCCCCATTGGGACGGACGATCCGAAATTCAGCGTCGGGGCGCACTCCGGCGAGAAGGTCCTCGTCTACTCCCCGGTAGAGAGAATCACGATCTTCAGGGTGGACCATCGCGCGTACCGTCGCTAAATCCATAGGACGTTCCTGCGGACTTAGGCCAAAGATGCGGTAGGTTTCGTCCGACCAGACCACAACACCCGTCTCGAGATCCCATTCCCAGTGGCCGACGTGGGCGACGCGTTGGGCTTCTTCAAGCCTGGCTTTGCTCTCCTGTAAGTCTCGTGATAACTCCGCCAGCGTCTTTTGCACATCCTCATTGTCCATGGTGAGCACCTTACGCTACTTCTCTAGGTAAGCTTCGAATAACTTATCCCGTCGGCTTTTCGCCTTCAAGCTCAAGCGTTCGCGTACTCCACTACAGGTGGCACCGCAACAGCCGTCTTTGGCTTAAATGCAATCGGCCCTCCGCTTCACCCGTCGGTGAAGACTCGCAGTCAACATCAATACGAATAGGGGGCACCCCGAATCTAGAGCTATGGTTCATCCCCGGGCGCTGTTAATAGATGGACAGTGACGAGGCCACATCACGCCTAAGCACATCTCGCCGGGAGGGAAGTACTGCCTATGCAGCGACTCAGTGCAACGGGCAGAGATTGTCCTGAAATTGCGCTTGCATTGTTAACGTACAGCTCGCTGAGGCGCGTCGTCACTTGTTCCGGCTGTGAATCCTCACGAGAGGGAGAGCTTCTCCAGTTTTCCAACAATAATTCGAAATTCGACGAAACGGGAAGCGCACTTACCTCGGTGAGCTGTCACTACGACGCACAATCTGAGGAGCGCGGGCCAGGGAGCGAATGCAGCGTCGTTACTTCTTCACAAGAAAGGATCTTTTTGTGCGAATGATGTCTAGCCCTAATACAGAAGTAAGGCCCTATCAATTCTACTGAGCGACGGCCTTCAGTTTTGCAACCCTGCGCAATGCCGCTCGTGCATGAAACAGTCGCCCTTTCGCTGCCGCCGCGGAAATCCCGAGTGCCTCGGCGGTTTCATGCAGGGAGCGCTCCTGCAAGTCATAAAGTTCGACAACACTCCGAAGTGTTGGTCGCAGCTTTGCGATTGCGTCTTTCAAGGCTGTTCTCTGCTCGGCTCTTGCGCAAATCTCCTCTGGATTTGGCACAGAGTCGCTCAGTTCGACCGCGTCTGCGGGGTCTTCCACCCCAACTTCCCGCGATACGCGCTTCTTGCGGATTTTCATCAGCGCGGCATTAGTGGCGATGCGGGTCAGCCATGTTGAAAATTTTGCCCTTTCGTCAAACTTCTTGAGGTGGACATAAGCACTGAGAAAACTCTCTTGAACCGCATCCTGGGCATCCTCACGATGTCGAGTGATGCGATGAGCAACCCAAAGCATCCTTTCGCGATGACGTTCGTGAAGCTCGTGAAAGGCACTTCCGTGGCCCATCTTGGCGCCCGCGACGAGCGCCTCGTCGCTCATAAATTGGGCAGCGTCCGAAGTGAAATTCCGGCTGCCTCCGTGACGCTCTGAAATTACTCGTGCGGCCGACATCGTATGCTCCTTTGCACTCCGTCCTTCGAGTTAGGATTGCAAGTGTGATTCCAAGATGAGCTGTGGCCGTTTTGCGCTGAATCGCAGATTCACAAGCACTTACGCGACGAGACGTATGTCTTATGTGCGACGTGGAATGGTCGGTGTCTAGCCATCGACAGGCGCAACAGTCTTAAATCAGACCTGAGTGTGTGCACGTCTCCTTGAACACCAAACTACAACAAGGTGGAATCGTTCGAACCGCCCGCCAGACTGCACAAGGCCAGCATGGGGACCGTGTCGATCACCAGCCAAGGCCTGGCCTCCGACTCTTGGATCCCCCCCAAACGCTCGCTTTTGGCGACGTGTGGGGTCGTTCGTAGTTCCGGATCGCATTCTCGAAGAGGGCAAGCGAAGAGGCGAGATTCGCGCAGACACCGTTTCCTCAGTTCCTGATTGCCCACGAGTGGCGGCCGGACATCGCCAAGGCCATTTCGGCGACAGCAACGGCTTTCTTCGCCAGTTGAAGTACAGAGGCGTGTTGCCGAAGGATACAGCGACACAGCGGGCCGGTTGCTCGCCAACCAGCAGTTACGAAATATCTTGAACTATGTCGCGATTACAAGAAATAGGCTGATCCCGTACCGCACCGAGCTGGTGCGCGAAGCTATCCGGGTAGACTCAGACGCGGCGCAACAGCGTGATGCGGCCGATTGGCAGCCATTCGGCAACTAGAATGTCGCCGTCGTGAAGAAAAATAGCCGCGTGGGGCGTGATGAACTGCCCAGGAGTGAATTCGTTACGCGATTGCCGGCGGCGTGAGCCAACTTCCCCGTTCGAGGCGCGGCCATCTCCCAGTTGCATAACCACCTTGTAGTCGCGGTCGAGAATGCAAACCTGGCTGTCGAGGTCCGGACAGACCATCCACTCACCTTGGGTATGAAAGTGACACGGCATGCGGAGCCGCGGCTCGTCTTTAATGGTGCGAAGATGTGAGCCGTCCAAGGAAAAAGTCTGCACGCGCCGGTTCCCACGATCTGCCACCGCCAGGACTGGATCCCCGCCGCGCGGATCCAGGAAGAGGCCGTGTGGGGTGTCGAATTCGCCGTCACCGTGACCTGGCCGCCCGACTTCTCCCAGAAATTTTCCGTCGGAAGAGAATCGCAATAAATGGTGGGAGCCATAGCCATCACCCACATAAAAATCCCCGTTCGGAGCGAAAGCAACGTTGGTCGGAACAAAATCAATGGGTCGCCCTTCATAGGCGGGGTCTTCGCGCGGGTAGCCATGTGCCCAAAGAGAATCGCCATTCAGCGTGGTCTTCGTGACCTTGCACTGATTGATATCGCAGTGATAGAGAACTTCTGCGCCTTTCTCGCGGCGCACGCCAAGCCCATGCGCGCCCCCGCGAAACTCCTCTCCGAATGCGCGAACGAAGCGCCCGGATGAGTCGTAAACCACCACGGCCTCGCCGCGCATGCTGGATTTGTTCACCGTGTGCGCGACATAGATATTCCCTTGCTCATCCTGAGCCAAACCGTGGGTGTCTCCCCAAACCAAGCCGTCGGGCGGCACCAGCCAATCGTGAACACACTCATAGGTATGCACTCCAGAGCCGACAACCGGCAAGCGGCTGCCGGATTTGCTTGACGTCTGCAGAAAAAAAGGCGGCAGCATCGCCGCGGCTGTCGCCGTGGAGGCTTTTATAAGGAACCTGCGTCGCGTGAGTGAGTTCATGCGTTGAGGTCCGACACGATCTTTGCCAGAACAACTCCGGTCAACTTCTGCCTCGAGTCCCCTGAATTTGTATAAGTCTCTCATAGTGCGTGTCGAGGGTGAAGAACAGTTGCGTCAGCGCCACGCATTTCCCGCCACACTTCCACGGTCGAGCGTAAGAATAGCTGGGTCACCATCTGTCTCAGTCGGCTGAGATCCCAGGGCAATTCCCTTCTAACTCCCGATGAGTCGAGCTGCCGCCCCGGCCCATTCGGCGAAGGAGTTTCACTTTCAGCGACCCAGGCTCAAGCCAGCACCTTTTTCACCACGTTGCCGCCTACATCAGTCAGGCGGAAATCGCGTCCCTGAAATTTGTACGTCAGGCGGAGATGATCAATACCGAGGCAATGCAGGATGGTGGCCTGCAGGTCGTGAACGTGCACCGGATCTTCGAGGTTGTTATAGGAATAGTCATCCGTCTTACCGATGCTCAAGCCGCGCTGGATCCCGCCGCCGGCCATCCAAATGGCGAAGCAGCGCGGGTGATGGTCGCGGCCATAGTTCGTGGCGCTGAGTTTGCCCTGGCAATACACCGTGCGGCCAAATTCGCCGGCCCATACGACGAGTGTGTCATCCAACATGCCGCGCTGCTTGAGATCGAGCACCAGAGCGGCCGAGGGTTGATCGACGCCTTTGCATTGCAGCGCGATGTCTCTCGGCAAGTCGTTGTGCTGGTCCCAGCCTCGATGATAGAGCTGAATGAAGCGCACGCCGCGCTCGGCCAGCCGCCGTGCAAGGAGGCAATTGGCGGCATAAGTCCCGGGCTTGCGCGAATCAGGGCCGTAGAGTTCAAAGGTGGATTCGGATTCCTTGGAGAGGTCCATCAGGTCAGGCACGGAAGTTTGCATGCGAAAGGCCATTTCGTATTGCGCGACGCGGGTGTCAATTTCGGGGTCGCCGTATTTTTCGGCCAGCAAGCGATTCAATTTGGCGATACCGTCGAGCATGCGGCGGCGGGTCGGAGACGGCACGCCCGGCGGGTTCGACAAGTACAGCACCGGGTCGCCGCTCGCGCGGAATTTAACTCCTTGGTAGCGCGACGACAGAAAGCCGCTTCCCCACAGGCGTGAAAACAGCGGTTGGTCCGGATTCAACGCGTTGGCCTGTGAGACCATGACCACGAACGCCGGGAGATTTTGATTTTCGCTGCCGAGTCCGTAAGTGACCCACGCGCCCATGCTGGGACGCCCGGGTTGCTGGAACCCGGTCTGCACGAAGGTGATCGCGGGATCGTGGTTGATCGCTTCGGTGTAGGTGGACTTGATGATGGTGATGTCGTCCACGATTTTGCCGTGGTAAGGAAGCAGCTCGCTGATCCAGGTGTTGGAGCGGCCGTATTGGTTGAATTTGAAAATCGAAGGCGCCACCGGAAACGAGGATTGGCCTGACGTCATGCCGGTAATGCGTTGGCCCATGCGTACGGAGTCGGGTAAGTCCTTGCCTTGCAGGTTGACTAGCCCAGGCTTGTAGTCAAACAACTCCATCTGGGAAGGCGCGCCGGATTGGTGGAGGAAGATGACGCGCTTCGCCTTTGGCGAGAAATGGGGAAGCCCAACCAGTCCGCCGGTCTTTGGGTCGGTTGCCGTATCATCTGCAAACCCATCCTTCGTGAGCAGGGCGGCCAACGCAGGAATGCCGATCGCAATCCCAACAGTATTTCGCCGGAAGAACTGCCGGCGCGTCATTGCAGTGGCAGCCCTGATTTCCGGAGTCGACGAATCGCTCATCTCTGCCTCGCCTTCGGCTATTCCGCCGTAATCGTTTCGTCAAGATTGAGGATCATGCTCGCCAACGTGGTCCATGCTGCGACTTCGCGTGGATCCAGGCTTGAATCGATCCTCGACTCACCAATCGACAGCAGTTTGCTTGCTTGCGCTTGGTCCTGCCGATAGCTCGAGCGAAATTCCTGAAGCGAACCGAGCAGTACCTCGCGCTCCTGCGAGTCGGGCGTGCGTGCCGTCGCGAGCTTGAAAGCAAAATCTATCCGCTCACGATCGGAGCTGCCGCCCGTGCGCAACGCACGCTCCGCCAACGCGCGAGCGGCTTCCACGTATGTGGGATCGTTCAGAAGCGTGAGCGCCTGTAGCGGCGTGTTGGTTACTCCGCGTCTGGCGGTACATTTTTCGCGGTCGGGCGCGTCGAAAATAGTCAGCGAGGGCGGCGGGACCGTGCGCTTCCACACCGTGTATAGACCGCGGCGATATAAATCAGGACCCGAGGACGGGGTGTATGTCTGACCTGAAAAGCCCTGGCCGAAGGCCATCTCTTCCCAAAGCCCCGGGGGCTGATACGGGTAGACACTCGGTCCGCCGATTTTATCGTTGAGCAAGCCGCTGATTGCGAGAGCATTGTCGCGAACGATCTCGGCGGGGAGGCGGAATCGCGGCCCTCTTGCGAGCAGGCGATTTTCGGGATCGCGCTCGATCAGTTCCCGCGACGCGCGGGAGGATTGCCGGTACGTCGCTGAGGTAACAATTAGGCGCTGCATGGCCTTGACGTCCCAGCCAGTGCGGACGAATTCGGTTGCCAGCCAATCGAGTAATTGAGGATGACTCGGCGGCTCGCCTTGCGAGCCAAAGTCCTCGGCGGTCTTGACGATGCCGGTCCCGAAATATTGTTGCCAATACTGATTGACCACAACGCGCGCGGTGAGCGGGTTGGACGGGTCGAGGATCCACTTTGCCAGTCCCAAACGGTTACGAGGCAGGTCTTCGGCCATGGGCGGCAAGAACGCGGGAACACCCGGCGTGACCTTATCACCTTTATTGTCATATTGACCGCGGCCCAGTACAAAGGTGTCGCGCGGCTGGGACATCTCCGCCATGACCATAGTTGTGGTGATGGATTTTTCGAGCTTGTCCTTTTCTTTTCTGAGCTCTACTAACTGGGCATAGGCTTGCCCGTACTTCTTAGGCGCATCGTGCTTTAGGAAATATTCGCTGAGCCGGGCTTGGTCACGCTTTTCGAGCCTCGTCTGCTTTTCTTCCTTGGTCTCCGCCTTGTCCAGCTCTCCAATATCGGCCTCTTTCGCCGGCTTGTCCGGCTGAAGAGACTCAATTTCCTTGGCTGGGACGCCATCAAGCTTGGCCAACAGAACGCGTGCGGGCAAATGCACCGCGAGATTCTCCACCTCGGTGTCCGTCAGTTTGCGAGCGTAAATGCGCAGATCACTGACTTGGCCTTTAAACGAACCACCGATGCTTTTATTGCCGATCTCCAGTGGTGCGGAGGTGCGGAAGCTGCCTCGGAGCGCATCCTTCGTGCTCTCCATTTCCAAGAGCTTTCCATCCACGAAAACCGTTACGCCCGCGCCTTTACCTGACCCATCGTAGTTAACGAACAGATGATGAGTCCCGTCGAGGAGTACGCGATTCTTAGAGCGCACCTCGATCGCGCTATCAGGCCACGACGCCGCGAGCCGTACGAACACCCGGAGATTTCGCTGGCGTATGCCGGTATACGCTACGTCATCGACACCTAGCTCATACCCGCTCCAATGCTCGGCGGCGTTTCTTCTCTGAAAAACAATGCTTTTCGGGTCGTAGAAATCCACCCAGGCACCAATGGCGAAAGGCTCGCGGGCGTCGAAATCTCCGGCTTGGCCCAGGCTGACTTCGGTTTCCCCTCGGAATTCGCCAGCCTTACCGATCAACCCATCGTCGTAGATGATTTCGCCTCGAACGAGCTTCCCATCGTGGTGGGAAACGGTCTCTGACAAGTCCCCATCGAAGGGATAATGCGCCGCAAGCGCGTCTTTTGGTGCCTCGGGCAATGTCGCGATGCGCGTCTTCTGCCATTCGTTCCGTACCGCCAAGACATCTTTCTCGGGGAGGTCCGTCAAAACGACCGCCATCTTCCTCTTCAGGTCGTCCATCTGTTGCTGTTGCTCAGGCATAGGCAACGACAGCATCGGCACGGCATTCCCTTCGTAACCATCCAGGCCGCGTTCTGGAACGGTGTTGAAAAACGCGAAGAAGCGATAAAACTCTTTCTGCTTGATAGGGTCAAACTTGTGATCATGGCAGCGCGCGCAGCCCATGGTCACTCCCAGCCATGTCGTTGCCGTGGTGCTCGCGCGATCGACGACATATTCGACGTGATATTCCTCCGGGATCGCGCCACCTTCGAAATTGATCATGTTGTTGCGGTTGAACCCGCTGGCGATCTTCTGTTCGAGGGTGGCGTTGGGGAGCAGGTCGCCGGCTAATTGCTCGATTGTGAATTCGTCAAACGGCATGTTGCGATTGAAGGCGGCAATCACCCAATCGCGCCACGGCCACATCTCACGCAAGCTGTCGATGTGAAAGCCATGGGTATCGGAATAACGCGCGAGATCGAGCCACGGCATAGCCATTCGCTCGCCGTAGTGGGGTGACTGCATCAGGTGGTCTACTCGCTTTTCGTAAGCATCTGCCGATTTGTCAGCTACGAACGAGTCCACCTCCGCAGGAGTTGCCGGCAAGCCAGTCAGATCAAGGGATACGCGCCGCAGCAGGGTAGCCCTATCTGCTTCAGCGGAAGGTTTCAGCCCCTCGGCTTCCAGGCGCGCCAGCGTGAAATTGTCGATGGGATTTTTGGGCCACGCTTTATCTTTGACTTCTGGTACCGCCGCACGTTTGGGCGGCTCGAAGGCCCAGTGGGACTGCCATTTCGCGCCCTGATCGATCCAGCGACGGAACAATTCGATCTGCTTGGGCGTCAGGCCTGTTCCCGACCAAGCCGGCGGCATGCGAAAGGCGTCGTCCTTAGAGCTCACCTTCTGAAATAGCCGGCTGGCGGTGCTGTTGCCCGGCACGATGATCCGGTACCCGCTGCGTTCGGCAAACACGTTTTCCTTGCTGTCCAGTCGCAAGTTTCCTTGCCGGCTTTTTTCTTCGGGGCCGTGGCATTTAAAGCATGAGTCCGACAGAATTGGGCGAATCTCGCGACTAAAGTCCACCGGCTTTTCGGCACCGTTGTGAGCCGCCGGCATATCATTAGCCGGCACGGCCGCTGCGACAATGGGTTCCGTTGAGTCCGGGCCCGGCGCCCCCTCGTCGATCCATTTTCTTATCAACTCGATCTGCTCCGGCGGCAACGGCGGGCCGCCATAGGGCATCTGTGGCTGGTCGAGTCCGAGCAAGCGCCGCACAATATGACTTTCCTGGCTATTCCCCGGAATGATCACCTTCCCATTCATGCCGCCCGTCAGCAATGCCTGAAGCGAGTCCATGCGAAGACCGTGCTGCTGCACGTCAGTTCCGTGGCATTGGTAGCAGCGCGAGGCAAGAATCGGCCGAATCTGAGTGGCGAAGACGACGGAACCGCGAGAGGTTGCCGGACTTGCTTGCGCGGTACCAGCCCGAGCTTCGGCTTGAGGCTTTCCTGCTAAAAGAGCTCCAGCGATAAGGGGAAAAAAGGAGAGAACAAATGAGCCTCCAACAAAGACAAGGCCCCACGGCTGACGCAAGACTCTAGGGGAGGACAACTGGTTGCGAGCACGTCCCGTAGTGTCGTCGAGTGGCATTTCCCGAGGCATTGAGATCGCCAAGCCTCAGGCTTCTCAATCCCGCGTTTATACTACCCCCGCAGTGCCGTGCGTTCAATAATTTCAATGCGCACTCAAGGCGAGATTCTTAGCGACGCCTGCACGACTGAATCCAACAGACTTTTCATTGGAGATCGATTCAGAATTAAAGCGGCAGGTGCAGTTTTTTTGGACTACTTCTGACGTCGACCTCCCGTCCGATAACTCCGGGGTTGTCGGCTACCCGGAAGTAATCGTCGGCACGATTTGACAAGTCGGTGCGCCAACAGAGAGCAACGACCGGGCCGGCGAGGAGAGAGAGACTTCACCCCGCCACCCTGCACCCTTACATGACACTATGATTTCATGAAAGCAAAACGTGGGACTTTGATTTCAGAAATGCTTGAATGCACAGGCTCTGGCTTCCCGGGCTAGACTTCGAACTAGGAACCCTTCGGTTACGAACCGAAGGCATGGTTTGGCCTGATTGACCGCGGAGACTTCTGGCGCAGTTGAGTTAAGTTCACCTTCAGTAATCACGATTAATCGTGATTCGCGCACTCGACATTTCCTCGTGGGAGGTCAAGTTTCCTCTAAATGTTCGTAACTCACTGCGGGATAAAGGTGTTGCCTCCCCGGGCTAGATTCGAACTAGCAACCCTTCGGTCAACAGCCTTGTGCCTGATTTAATCACAATTGTGCCGGAGCCGAGACAAATCGATGGGAATCAGCAAGTTCTAGCTAAATGGGCGTAGTCAGATTTACCTTCTCTTTGCGGTCTTTATTCACTTTTGGCGCCATTCATCACAATTCATATCACACTGGTATGACACTTCAAATCGTCGTTTCCGGTGCGTTTCGCGTGACACTTGTGTGACACCGAAGCTTCCCAGGTCGCCGTTCCTGGCTCGTCACTTTTCCGAGTACGCCACTTACCAGGACTTGGCCAACTCCAAGGGCAATTTGGACTCATCGAGCAATGCGTCGGCGAGTAATGTTGACCTGCGACTATCAGGAGTGTAGACTTCCGCGCTAATTACCCTCGGTCCCCCGCGGCGAAATGGCGTCACAGTTTTGCTGAAAGGAGAAAAAGAACCATGAACAAAACCCCCGTTCCTCCTTGGAAAAGGCTGCTGCAAAGAAAGACCGATGAGCACTTCGCGGTGTTTCACTCGGGTGGCAAGAGTTTGACGCGGCGAGGATTCTTGAGCACGGCCACCGGTGCGGCAGGCCTGGCAGTCGCGTCGGAGTTCGCGGTTCCGCGGTTGAGCATGGCAGACGAGGAGAAGGGTGCGGAACCCAAGCCCATCCCTGGAGGCAGCACGATAGCCGGAGTCGCCATTCATCACAATCCACTGCCTGCCGTGCCAACAGCTCTCACGCAAATCAATGATCCGTCCGAAATCGGTGATTTCAACGGTATGATCATTGACACGCAGATCCGCGGGCTGGGCACCGGTACCGGCCTAAGCATGCCAGTCTCGTTTCGAGCTGACATGGGAGCTATGCAGGGCGAATATGTAGGCGAGGACGGAAGACGCCACCATGGTTCTTTCGTCTTTATTTGACTCGACATCTACGCCTCCGGTACGGTAGGCGTCGCGAACCCTCTGATACAGATCCATGACTACAGTCCGGGGATAGCCGCAAACGGTTTGTTCTGGGTGATTCCCACCTCGCGCGATTCAATCGAGATTGACTTTGAGGAGGGAGTGGCCTCTTTGCGGGTGCGCGACGTTCCTGTGACCGACGCGCACGATCTATACAACAATCTGACCAAAGGCCAAGGGTACGCCCCCCTGGGGGTTCCGCCCGTCGCTCCCGTACCAGCGAAGGTGTCGTTCGACATCGAGTGGAGTGGGATTACTGACTCTGCGAAGGTGGTTAACGTGATGCAGAACTTCCGGGGGAAGTTCGTGGAGACGGGAGCAACGATTGACTGGTCGGCTGAATCAGCCAACTTTACTTTTCAGTCAGAAAGCCCCAATCCCGTTCGCAACCTTTACGCGGTGATCGGTCACGAACAAAACGGTGTCTTCTTCCACTTGGAAGCGGATGACGAATAGTTTACCTTTTCCCAGCGACCGCAACAAAAACGGCCTCTCGCGAGAGAGGCCGTTTGAGCCTTAGGTTGCGAGTAACGCCAGCGGGAATCATATTGACTTGACGCCACGGCGGTGTTGTTTGTGCCGACCGCGGACCGGACATCCAAAGCCCTGGTAAACAGCGTTCGCGTACACATGGACCGCGAACGCCGGCCGTGCAAATGGACGAGAACGCGACTCTAACCGGGCACTATGGCCAAACCATGATAAATTCGGCTCAATGTCCCTCAATAATGGAAATTCCGGCAAAAACAGGCGGCGATGTCACAACACCCTCGCGGAAGGGTTGGTCGTGGCGTTTGTGGTTGCTCGTGCTTTTGTTTCCGATCCCCTTTAGCCCGTGGTGGTTGTTGATCATCTGCGTGGCGATATTCTGCTCCTTGGTGTGCCTGTTCACTTATCACGACAGTGGGCGAGGTTCAGACCGGGGTTTATGGGAACGGATTGCCCGATATAACCTTTAGCGGTCCGAATGTCGTCATTTTTAGCCCGTCCCAACCGGGGCCACGTCAATCGAAAAATAACACCCGCCTTTGGGGTACTGGCGAGTTGCCACCGCGTATGTGAATTTGCGGATCGGATTTGTATGACCATCTCCATAGAGTTTCGTTCCTGTTCCCACCTGTTTCAGCTCGCTGTCAAGAGGCCAGCCACAATATTGAAGTAACTTTTCTAATTGCGGTGCAAAATCGGAGCGGTCATTTTGATGAATTCGGGTTCCATCTTATCCAGGGCTGCGTCCGTACGGCGAGCAATCAAATCTGCCATAAACGAGTCGCTCAACCGCTGCGCCGCGGTTGGATCGATAGACGACAGATTCGCGCCATGACCGCATCCACTTAGGGCTAGAAAAAATAAGATCACACCGAGCATTTAAGCTTTCAGCATTTCGCTCTCTGGGAGCCAAGTATGTGCCAGGCATTACCGACATCTAATGGGATTTCACCTCCCGGTAAACAGCTAAACCGTCCAAGTGGTTTCGTCGCTATCGCGTCGTGCCCTACGAGCATTCGGTCGCGAGCCGAATGCTCGGTTTGATCGCGATTCGCCGCGATTGATCTGACAAAACGCAGAGACACCTGCCGCAGTTGATTCTCATTCGTCTTTATTGATCGCGATTCATCGTGATTCGCGCACCGACATCGGATCGTCGAATGGCCGAATTTCCTGAAAATGTCCGCAACTGGTTGAATGACAAAGGATTTGGCTCCCCGGGCTAGATTCGAACTAGCAACCCTTCGGTTAACAGCCGAATGCTCTACCATTGAGCTACCGGGGAACAGGATGGCTATCCCTTGCAATTGTAGCAAAATATTCCGCGTGCTGTTCAAGCGACCCAGCACTCAGTTGGGGCCCACCGCGCAGAACAAAGCCGGGCCTGACTGTCTTGGCCCATTCCCGCCGGTAATCAAAACCCGCATTCCCGCTGATGACTGCAGAGAGAGTCAATTCTAGCTGCAGAAGTCCCGGACCTTGCTTTTACACATCGCACAAATCCACCGCTTCCCGAAGCGAGGTAAGTGGGTCGCGCGTGGGCACGAACTCGTGCGCCACATAGCCTTGGAAGTTGGCTGCTATGATTCCCCGCATCACGCCATCCCACTGCACTTCCTGCGAACCATCGAGCTCGTGCCGGCCAGGAACGCCCCCGGTGTGGAAATGGCCAAGCCACTGAATGTTCTGCTGGATGGTTCGAACCAGGTCTCCCTCCATAATCTGCATGTGATAAATGTCATACAGCAATTTGACGCGCGGCGAGTTCACCGCTTGCACCACCCGCACTCCCCAAGCGCTGTGGTCGCACATGTAATCCTTGTGGTTCACCTTGCTGTTCAGCAATTCCATGCAAATAGTCACGCCGTGGTCTTCCGCAATTTTCTTCACACGATTGAGTCCCACAATCGTGTTTTTGGCTCCCTCTTCGTCCGACATGCCCGCGCGATTTCCTGAGAACGTGATCACGTTGGGAACGCCTGCCTTAGCCGCCAGCGGGATATTTTTGCGAAAACCCTCCTCGATTCTTGCGTGGTTTTCGAGGCGGTTCAATGCGTTGGGAATCTCGCCGCCGCCGGCATAGGCCATGCTGCAGACCAGGCCGTGACGCCCCGGGATTTCGTATTCATCCGGGCCCAGCAGGTCGACTCCCTTCAACCCAATCTGCGCCGCGGACGCGCAGAGGTCTTCGAGGGGAATTTTCTCGTAACACCAACGGGAGACCGATTGCTTGATTTGGCCTTTGCGCCGGATCGGAACGTTTTGTTCCGGCCAGGACATCGACGGGATAGCAGCAATCGTCGCTCCCGAGACGGCACTTTTCAGCATCTTGCGCCGCGATAATTTTGTCATGGCTATTCACCCGGAGTGTCTTCGATCTCGGCCCGCAAAATAGCGTCGCGAGAAGTTTGCGCCGCGAATCTTACCAGTTTCGGCCCCTATCTTTGGCGATTTTTCTTCTCAGTCCACTTGGACAGCAACTGATCGTTCGGTCTCTCCCGAAGTAAACAAATCCGTCGACCAATGCACCGGTCGAGGGAAGACCTTGACTTTTCATTGAGGCACGCTATTGTCGGCGTTCCGGCTTTTCGCTTTGCAGATTCCGCGTACAGAGGAATTTCCATGTCAGATCTTCGGAGTACAATCTCTTCGGATTTTGCGAGCTACTACCAATACATTGTCGCGCACGTGCATAAGTGGGTCGACCCGCTAACCCAGGAGCAGTTCTGGCATAATCCGTTCGGTTATGGAAACAGCGCCGGACACTTGATACTCCACATGACGGGCAACTTGAACTATTACATAGGAGCGCGAATTGCCGAGACCGGCTACATTCGCGACCGCGACCGGGAATTTACAGAAACCGAAAAGTCGGACAAGGCAAAAGTAATGCATGCTTTCGACCAGACCATTGCCATGGTTGTCGCGACGATACAAAAGCAAAAGCTCGAAGATTGGATGGCGCCGTATTCAGCCGAACGCGAACCCGAAGCCGCGGAAAGATTCATGATTTTTCTCCGATGCGCCGGACACGCCTATCATCATGTCGGGCAGCTCATTTATTTGAGTAATGAACTCAAGAGAGAAGCGAAACTGGGATCCGCCAGCGCGTGAGAGACAGCAGCAGCAAACCCGAGAAATCCAGATTGCTTGTCCACGTTCTCGGATGAGTGGGTCTTCTGGGTGTAGGCGTTCATCGGGTGAAGGGGGAATCATGCGTGCAGTTTCTTTGTCCGTCACGGCGTTGACAACTTTCCTGGCACTTGGCCTGGCGGCGAGGACGCAGCGACCGGCGCCCGGCGCGCCCGCTTCCGCGGCTGTAGCTCTCAGTTCAACAACGCCCACGATCGACCAATCTCTCGAGATGAAGGGCGCTTTCAGCCCGGAGATCTCTCCCGATGGAAAGCGCGTGGTTTACGAAGTTTCGCGCACAAACTGGGAAGACAACGCGTTCGAGCGAGATTTATGGATTGTGGATACCGCGACGGGCGATGCGCACCAACTCACGGCGCCGAAAAAATCGAGCACCAATGCCGCGTGGTCGCCCGACGGCAAGTGGATCGCGTTTCTCTCCGACCGGCCAGGGCAGATTTCTGGAACACCCGAGGGCAAGAAGCAGATTTATGTGATCGCGGCAGACGGCGGCGAAGCCCGTCAGCTCACCAAGGTGGAAACCGGAGTGAACATCTTTAAGTGGTCGCCCGATTCCGTGAAGATGGCCTTCTCCGCGGATGATCCAGAAACAAAAGCGATGAAAGACCGCAAGGAAAAATACGGCGAGTACGAGGTCGTTCACGCCGACTACACCATGGCGCATTTGTGGACTCTGGAGATTCCTCCGGGCGAGACTGCCTCGGTTCCCGAGCCGAAGCGGCTGACCGAAGGCGCGGCGTTTAGCGTCGGCGAGTTTACGTGGTCGCCAGACGGAACGCGCATCGCCTTCAGCGCGCAACGTGATCCAGATTTGATTTCGTCGGAGACCGCGGACATCTATGTGGTGACAGCCGGTGATGGCAAAGTGAAAAAAATTGTGAACACGCCGGGGCCGGACAGGAATCCGCACTGGTCGCCCGACGGAAAGCAAATCGCTTACGAAACGACGGCAGGTTCTAAGTACTTTTTCTATACCAATGTGAAAATCGCTGCGGTGGACGCGGATGGCGGCACGCCACGCGTATTGACGGACGCTTTCGATGAAGATCCCGGGCTAATCGATTGGGCTGCAGGTGGCATTTACTTCGCTGCGGAACAAAAGACAAACGCGCATTTGTTCCGACTAAATCCGGACACGAAAGCAGTGGAAAAACTAAGCTCGCCCGAGCATCTCGCGGCGTTTTCGTTTTCTTTCTCGAAGGACTTCAAGCAAGTGGCCTACCGGGCAGCGCACGAGAATGAGTATCCGGAGATATTCACGACGAGCGTAGCCCCGTGGCAAGCCAAGAAACTCACGTCGCTGGGAGACCAACTGAAGCCATTCAAGATTGCCCGGCGCGAAGTGATTTCCTGGAAGTCCACTGACGGGGCCACCATCGAAGGCATCCTCTACACGCCGCCAGACTTCAAACTTGGAAAAAAGTATCCGCTTTTGATCGTCATCCATGGCGGACCGACCGGCGTGGACCAGCCGATTCTGAACGCCGACCGCTACTACCCGGTGGAACGATTCGTAGCAAAGGGAGCATTGGTGCTGCGGCCGAATTACCGAGGATCGGCGGGCTACGGCGAAAAATTCCGCGCGCTCAATGTGAGGAACTTGGGAGTTGGCGATTACGCCGACGTCATCTCAGGAGTTGATTCTCTCATCGCCAAAGGCTTTGTTGACAAGGATCGCGTCGGGTCGATGGGCTGGAGCGAGGGCGGATACATCTCGGCATTCATCACCGCGTCCAGCGACCGCTTCAAGGCCGTCTCCGTGGGCGCGGGGATTTCTGACTGGATGACTTACTACGTCAATACGGACATCACGCCGTTCACACGACAGTATTTGCACGCGACGCCGTGGGACGACCCCGAAATTTACAAGAAGACTTCGCCGATTACCTACATCGCGAAAGCCAAGACACCGACGCTCATTCAGCATGGGGAAAACGACCGGCGCGTGCCCATCCCGAACGGTTATGAACTGAGGCAGGCGCTGGAGGACCACGGAGTGCCGGTGAAGATGGTGGTTTACAAAGGATTTGGCCATGGAATCACCAAGCCAAAGCAACAGCGTGCCGTAATGGAAGAAAACGAAAATTGGTTCGCAAAATATATCTGGGGAGAAGAACCGGCTTCACGGCCGCTGCTACCCGACAAAACCCAGAAAACAGAAAAACAATAATCCGGGATCGTTGGCGAACACTACGTTTCGAGCTTGAAACGCGTCGATGCGAGACGATACATGCGGCGCCAGAGCAAGCGATTGATGAGCACGACGATGGTGGCCATAATCAGCGTGGCAGCCAGCAAGATATCGAACCGGCCAGCGTCGCTGGCTCTGCTGATGGCGCTGCCGAGGCCCGTCGTCGAGACAATGCGCCCCTGAAAATGAAAATACTCCGCAATGATGCTGGCGTTCCAGGCGTTGCCGGAGGCGGTCACCATCCCGGTGACGAGATAGGGAAAAATCCCCGGCAGGATCAAGTAACGCCAGCGATCCCAAGAGCCAAATCGGAAAATGCTGGAGGCTTCCTTGAGGTCCGTGGGAATGGCCATCGCACCCGCGATTACGTTAAAGAGGATGTACCACTGAGTGCCCAGGAGCATGACGAGCAGGGCGGCAAGCTCGAGACCGCCGCGGAACTTAATCAAAAATAAGAGAATGACGGGAAAGAGCGCGGTGGCGGGAATCGATGCAGCAATCTGCGCAAGCGGCTGGGCGATGCGCGCGAGGCGCGGACTGAAACCGATCGCCACACCAACCGGGACCGTCCACAGCGCCCCGATGAGCAGCGCGGCGTTGACGCGAAGTAGCGTGAAGCCGGCGCTGCGAAGCAGTGTGAGATAGTCCCCGCGGCTTAGGTCGGATAGTTCACGAACCGCGCGAAATACCGCGAACCCAACACCGACAAGAATCGCGGCCGCGAGAACGATGAGGAGCGAACGGCGAACGCTTGGACGCCGCGGGACAGAGAACGTGGCCGCAGCGCGGCGCGCGCCCACGGCGACATTGATGGTGATCCAGTCGATGATCGGACGCACAAGGAGTCGGTAAAAACGAATCACGAAAGAAGCGCGCCCCAGAAGCGTGAGCAAATTGTGCGTGGCGGCTTTGCTGGTCTCGACTTGCTCAAATTTGAATTTGTCCGCCCACGCAATCACGGGCCTCCAGATCAACTGATCTAAAAGGACAATGACAGCCACCATGGCACCGAGGCCCCAGAGAATCGCGCGGGTATTGCCGTGGCTCGCGGCGGTTTGGAGAAAAGATCCAAGTCCCGGCAGGCGAAAGTCGCGATTGCCGAGGACAAACATCTCGCAAGCCATCAGGAAGAACCATCCACCGGCGACGGACATCATCGAGTTCCAGACAAGGCCAATCGTGGAGTACGGCAAATCCAGCTCGATGAATCTTTGCCAGCGGCCGAAGCGATAGATAATCGCGGCTTCCCTTAATTCGCGAGGGATGCCTTTCAGCGAAGAATAAAAGCTGAACGCGAGATTCCAGACCTGGCCGGTGAAGATGAGAATGATGGAACCGAGTTCTATGCCAAGCTGGCTGTGCGGAAAGAGCGCGACCATCGCCAACATCACGCCCGGAAGAAAACTCAGGACCGGGATGGATTGCAGAATATCGAGGAGCGGAATGAGGACGATCTCCGCTTGTTTGGAGCGCGCTGCAACATAGCCATAGGCGAGCGCGAAGAGCATGCTCAACCCGTATGCCACGCCGAGACGCACCAGAGAGTAAAGCGCGTATAGCGGGAGCGCGCGCGGACTCTGTGAGATCTGAACCTGAGCGGGGACTGGTCCAAGCCAGGTGTGGCCAATGGCGTAGACGCCGTAGATGGCGGCAAGGACAAAAAGAAAAACAAAAATATCGATCAGGAAAGACCACGACCATCTCGAACCAGCCGGCCGCCGTATGGCAGGGGGAACAGGAGTCGCGCTCTGGGTAGCAATCGTCGGAGTCGTCACAGGAAGGTCAAGCCTCGGTCAGGGTCAGCTTGCCCGTGGCCGCGTCGTAATCAAAAATCTCCGCGTAGCGGCCCCACTGGATGGCCGTTTCGAGCTGGCGGCGCGATTCGTCCTCGCTGAAGTGTTCGTCGAGGAGGTCGCGGAAGAATTCGTCGGACAGAGTGCGATTCGATTTTGCTTTGAGTGCATTGTACATCTGACAGAGCAACGGAATATTCGCGAGCGCGGCCTTTCGAAAAATTGCTTTGCGCGTTTGAATGTCCGCTTGTGCGAAGGCCTGGCCTTCCGCAGTGATGATGGCGCCGCCCTCTTCGAGATGCAGCATGCCGAGAAGGACGGCAGTGTCGACCGTGGGGAGAAGCGCATCGACCTCGAGGCTGAGTTCATCGGCAAGTTTGTGAAGATCCGCACGGCCGCCCTGATCGATGAGAATTTCCAGCAAGCCGGCCAGGCCACCGGGTCGCGTGTGCGGAAGCATGATGGCTTTGCGCGGCAACTGCTTGCCGGGAGCAGCGCTTTTCTGATGAAAGGCGTCGTGCTCGTAGTCAGGCCGGGTAAGGACGCGATAGATCTCGTCGACCAGTTCGACGAAACTCGAAGACTTGCGGTCGCGCGGATGAGGGATGTTCACCGAAAAATCCGCGTGGATGTGAGCGGGATTGCGGCCGAGGACGACGATGCGATCGGCGAGGACGACGGCTTCTTCAATGTTGTGCGTGACGATGAAGATGGCGCGAGTAGGAATCTTGTGCTCGAGCCACAGTTCGAGAAGCTCGCCGCGCAGCGTCTCCGCAGTGAGCACATCTAGGGCGGAAAAAGGTTCATCCATGAAAAGCACTTCAGGCTCGACGACGAGAGCGCGTGCTACGCCGACACGCTGCTTCATGCCGCCGGAAAGTTCCTTGGGATACGCCGATTCAAAACCATCGAGGCCGACTGCGTCGATAATGCGCAGAGCGCGTTTGTGACGTTCGATGGGAACCATGCCGCGCGCTTCGAGCGGGGCTTCGACGTTTTCGAGAACGGTTAGCCAGGGAAATAGCGCAAAACTCTGAAAAACGATGGACACGTTGGGTGCGCTATCGCCGACTGGCGCTCCGTGCCAATAGACGGTGCCGGCGCTTGCCGGCGAGAGTCCAGTCAGCATGCGAAGCAGAGTGGATTTTCCGCAACCCGAAGCGCCGAGCATGGCGATGATTTGTCCGGGATACACGGCGAGATCCGTGGCGGCGATGACCTGGATTCGGCCGCCGTCGGGCTGAGGATAGAATTTTTCGAGCTTGCGCGCCTCGATGATTGGTTCAGGGCTGGCGGGCTCGGGAAATGTGCTGGGCGCGCTCATGAGAGCGTGTATTATCGCTCAAGTCGAAGCGGACGCACAGAAGGATGAAGTTCGCATGACGGTTTATTTCCCGGTTACAATGGCATGAACACCGCATGACATCTCCCGGTAAACCGCTGAATCTTCAGCCTGAACAGGGGCACACTCGCGGATGGCTTCCGGCCATTTTTATTTCGCTCTTTATTTCTCTGATGATTGTTTCTCCATTTTTCTGGCTGGGTAACGCCACGGGGCATGATTTCCAGTATCACGCCGCCTCCTGGCTGGACGCTGCGGCGCAATGGAAAGAGGGCATCGTTTATCCGCGGTGGACGGAGTGGGCCAATTACGGGTTCGGTGAGCCGAGATTTATTTTTTATCCGCCTTTCTCGTGGATGCTCGGGGCAGCCCTTGGTTCCGTCTTGCCGTGGAACCAGGTGCCGGTTGTTTTCATCGTGCTGGTGCAAACGTTTGCGGGATTGAGTGCCTTTGCGCTGGCGCGACGCGTCCTTTCGGAAAGAGCCGCTCTATTTTGCGTGGCGTGTTACGTCGCAAATCCGTACGCGCTGCTGATTATTTACATGCGGAGCGATTTCGCAGAATTGCTGGCGAATGCGTTTTTACCATTGTTGTTTCTTCTTGCGCTGCGAATCTGTGGCTTCGTTGTGAGTCCGGCGGAGCCTCAGCAGAGACCGACGCGCCGGGCTATCGCTTGGTTTGCAATCGCGTTTGCCGCTGTTTGGCTATCCAATGCGCCGGCGGGAGTGATTGCCAGTTATAGCTCATTTGCTTTTTTTGGCTTTGCGGCTCTGATGTGGAAGTCGTGGCAACCCTTGATGCGCGGCCTGGCCGGGCTGGCGTTGGGATTTGGTCTGGCGGGATTTTACTTGGTGCCTGCTGCCTATGAACAGCGCTGGGTGAACATTGGACAGGCGCTTTCGGCCGGTCTGCTGCCGTCGGAGAATTTTCTCTATACGGTCATCAACGATCCCGAACACACGCTCTTCAACTGGATTGCGTCAACCATCGCGACCTTGCTGATGATTCTGACGGGTGTCGCAGCGTTGGGAGCGCGCGGAAAAGAGCAAGGCCGCGACACCTCTTTGCAAAGCGGAGTTTGGCAGACGTTGCTCTTGCTTGCCGGGCTGGCAACGCTGCTGATGCTGCGGTTCACTTCCATTTTGTGGGCACTGCTCCCCAAACTACGATTTGTACAATTTCCGTGGCGCTGGATGTCCCTTCTCTCGGTGGTGTTTGCCGTTTTTGTGGGCAGCGCGATGGGCCGGAAGCGCTGGGGATGGATTTGGGCGGTGGTTACGTTTGCGCTGATCGGCGGCACCGGAGTTGTGCTTGTACAACGCGGGTGGTGGGACACGCAGGACATTCCGGCTTTGCGTGCCGCCATCGCGGACGGAGTGGGGTTTGACGGTACTGACGAATACGATCCCGCTGGGGACGACCACACAAATATCTTGACGAAGTCGCCCGAAGCCATGGTCATGGATACGGATTCCATACCGGGTCCAAACTCGCAACCAACGATTCTTGTGGATCGATGGACGCCGGAAGAGAAGCAAGTTTCCGTCAGCTCACGCGAACCATTTTTTCTTGGGCTGCGTTTGCTGAACTACCCCGCATGGCGAGCCGAGGTGAACGGCGCGGCAGTTACGCCACGCAGTGGCGACGACTACAACCAAATGATCGTGCCCGTGCCGGCGGGCGAGTCGCACATTAGGGTGCGATTTGTGCGGACCTGGGACCGAACGCTTGGCGCTGGCCTCAGCTTGTTAACCGCATTTTCGCTCTTGTGGCTCGCCACACTCCAGAAGCTCACAGTCCCTAAAGGGCCGAGGACGTAGGGCCGACCCGTTCTCGTACCCCTCCCCCCTTTTCCGGAAGAATATCAACACACTGGACTTAGGAGGTGGGGGTCTGCAAAAAATATCATTCTAAAGGGGTTAGAGTGCCATATGTCGAAAACTGCGCACCCGGTTCCGGGACGGAGTGAAGGCCTTCCCCCTAAGTTTTTCGCAAGTGTGGATTCTAGAGGATTTAGCCTGTCCGTAGCAGACGATGGTTCAATGTCGACAAGTCCCGGCCAGTTTCGCAATCGGACGCGGCACCAGTCTGGTGGGGGTGTTCCGGGGCTTAGCGGCGATCCACCGTGGGGTGGCGGACGTCTTGGCCCTGCACGATGTAGATGACGTCTTCGGCGATGTTGGTGGCGTGGTCGCCGATGCGTTCGAGATTTTTGGCCACGAGGATAAGCTCGAAGGCGGGGAAGACTACGCTGGAGTCTCCCATCATGTAAGTGAGGAGTTCGCGGAAGATTTGGTCGCGGAAGTGGTCGACCTGGTCGTCGGTGGCGAGAACTTTTTGCGCCAATTCAACGTCGCGGCGTACGACGGCATTGAGAGCGTTGCGAACCATTTCTTCTGCGAGCTCGCTCATGCGAGGGAGATCGACATAGGGCTTCACGCGGGGATGGCGGAGGATGCGCGTGGCGGACTGCGCGATGTTGACCGCCTGGTCGCCGATGCGCTCGAGGTCGTTGTTGATGCGGGAAACGGCGAGAACCAAGCGGAGATCGACGGCCATCAATTGATGAAGCGCCAAGAGCTGGAGAACGCGGTCGTCGATTTCGATCTGCAACTCGTTGATGGCGTCTTCTTCATCCAGAACGCGCCTGGCGAGCTGCTCATCCGCTTCGAGGACGGCGTGGACGGCCTGATGCACGGCGCGCTCGGCGAGACTGCCCATCCACAAGAGGCGCTCTTTCAACTCGTTCAGATCTTTTTCGAAGTGGCGTTCCATGAACTCTTTCCCTTCAGTAGTCTACAGCTCCGGGTTCGGAAAAAGCAGATTCCTCGCTTCGCTCCGAATGACAATCGACCGAGACGATGCCTGCCACGGGATCAGCCAAAGCGGCCGGTGATGTAGGCCTCCGTGCGCGCGTCGGTAGGTTTGGTGAAAAGTTGCGGAGTGGGACTGAACTCGATGAGCTGTCCGGTGAGCAGGAAGGCGGTGAAATCGCTGATGCGCGCGGCCTGCTGCATGTTGTGGGTAACGGTGACGATGGTGCAGAGATCTTTCAGTTGAACGAGAAGCTCTTCGATTTTGGCGGTGCTGATGGGATCGAGGGCGGAGCAAGGCTCGTCGAGAAGAAGCACTTCGGGCTCAACAGCGAGGGCGCGAGCGATGCAGAGGCGCTGCTGCTGGCCTCCGGAAAGATCGTAGGCAGACTTGTGCAGCTGGTCTTTCACTTCGTCCCAGAGCGCAGCGTGGCGAAGGCTTTTCTCGACGGCCTCGGCCATGGGAACCTTCGAGCCATTGATGCGGAGGCCATAGGCGACGTTTTCAAAAATCGATTTCGGGAAAGGATTGGGGCGTTGGAAGACCATGCCGACGCGACGGCGAAGAAGGGTAACGTCCTGGGCAAGAATGTTCTTGCCGTCGAGCAGGATTTCGCCCTCGAGACGGGCATTGCGCACGGTTTCGTGCATGCGATCGAGTGTGCGCAAAAGAGTGGATTTGCCGCACCCCGATGGTCCGATCAGAGCGGTGACCTTGCTGTTGGCGATGCCCAGACTGATATCGAAGAGAGTCTGTTTGGGCCCGTACCAGAAATTGACTTTGGAGATGGACATGCGCATCTCCGCGGGCGCCGCGGTTTCTCGGCTCGCGGCGGTTGTTACGGGAGGAGTTATATTTACGGACACTGCCGGCCTCACAGAAGCGTGCATAGATTAAGCCCTCGGAACCGAAATGCCACGGGAAAGAATCGCCCGGGCAACAATATTGATGACCAAGATCAAAGTGAGCAGGACCAGACCCGCGGCCCAAGCTTGCCGGTGCCAGTCCTCAAACGGTGAGAGCGCATAGTTATAGATCATGACCGGAAGGGACGCGGTGGGTTCGTTCCAGCCGGTGCTCCAAAAGCGATTGCCGAGAGCGGTGAAAAGCAGCGGAGCGGTCTCGCCGGCGACGCGCGCGAAGGCGAGGAGAACAGCGGTGAGAATACCGCGGTAGGCGGCGGGGACGACAACAGTCGCGATCGTTTTCCATTTGCTGGCGCCCAATGCCATGGCGCCCTCGCGAAGAGTGCGGGGGACGCCCAGCAGAAACTCTTCCGTGCTACGCAAGGTGATGGGAATCATCATCACGCCAAGAGCAAAACCGCCGGCAAAGGTGGAGAAATGTTTGAAGGGATGAACCGCAACGCTGTAGGCGAAAATGCCGATGACGATCGAGGGTACGCCATTGAGCAAGTCGGCAGCATAGCGGACGACAAAAGCGATTTTGCTACCGCTGAACTCGGCGAGGTAGATGGCGCCGAAGAAACCGATGGGGACTCCGAAAAGAGTGGCGAGCAGGAGAAGTTTGGCGCTGCCGAGAATGGCATTGGCCATGCCGCCGCCGCTTTCGCCGACTGGTGCGGGGAGCTTGGTGAAGAAGTCCCAATTGATGGAAGTGCCGCCGTGATAGACGAGATAGCCGAGGATGAAGAAGAGCACGGAGACCGCGATGAGGGCGCAGACGCCGGTCATCGTCAGCATGAAATTGCTGACAAATTTGCGCCAGCGCAGCTGCGCGTTCATGTTCATGCGTGCGCCGCTCCGCGCTGCGAAGTGAGGACGATGAGCAAGCGAGCGAGGCCATTGAGAATGAATGTCAGAAGAAAGAGGACGAGGCCGAGCTCGATCAGCGATTGCGTATAGAGGTCGCCGGTGGCTTCGGTGAATTGATTGGCGATGACGGAGGCTATGGAATCACCCGGGGAAAAGAGCGAGGCGGAGATGGCGGGAGTGTTGCCTATGACCATGGTGACTGCCATGGTTTCGCCCAGAGCACGGGCCAGAGCGAGAAATATGGAACCCATGATGCCAGTGCGGGCAAAGGGCACAACGACCTTCCAGGTAGATTCCCAGCGCGTGGAACCTAGAGCGAGCGCGGCTTCACGCTGATCGCGAGGTACGGAAAGAAGGATTTCACGGGAAACGGAGATGATATAGGGGATGACCATGATGGCGAGGACGATGCCGGCGGTGAGGAAACCGATTCCGAATGCGGGGCCCTTAAACAGGGGAAGAAAGCCGAGAGTGTTTTTCAGGGCTGGCTGAATCACATCGCGCATGACGGGGACGACAATGAAGATACCCAAGAGACCGTAGATTACGCTGGGTACGGCGGCGAGCAAATCGATAAAAAATTCCAAGGTATCAGAGAGACGGGCGGGAGCGAGTTCGGCCAGAAAGATTGCAGCGCCGATGCCGAGCGGCACAGCAATCAGGAGGGCCACGGCGGACGTCACCACGGTGCCAAAGATAAAGGGCAAGGCACCGAACTGGTCGAAATTGGGATCCCACACGGAAGTGCGAAAAAAAGCAAAACCGAATTTGTGACGCGGCAAGACGGAGCCCTGCCAGAGTTCATAAACGATCAGCAAAGTGATCAGCACAACCGAAGCCGCGAACAGCAAGGTGATCAAGCGAGCGATTTCGTCGCCATCGCGAAGGCGATCCAAAAAGGAGCGCGAGCCCGCAACGGGGCCCGCGCGCGGAACAGTTGTACTGGTGGCGGCCATTTCTTTCAGAGTCTATTGGACCTTGTCCAAGGCGCTTAGTTCCTTGGAGACCACTTCCTTGGGCAGCTTGGCGTAGGCCAGAGACTCGGTATCGTTTTGGCCATCTGCGAGCATCCACTTCACAAAACCCTTAATTGCGTCGCGTTTGGAGGCATCCGAGAATTTGGATGGAATGAGCAGCCAGGTAAAGCTGGAGATGGGATAAGCCGTCTTACCGGGAGCGTTGGTGATGGAAACCCGGAAGTCGTCAGGCATACTCTGGGCGGCCCCAGCTGCAGCGGCGGTCACGCTGGCCAGGTCTGCTTTGATGAACTGACCGGAAGAATTCTTCACTTTTCCGTATGGCATTTTGTTCTGGATGGCGTAAATCAGCTCAACATAGCCGATGGCGTTCGGGGTTTGCTTGACGAGTCCGGCCACGCCCTCGTTTTTGTTGCCTCCGAGTTCCCCCGAGGGCCAGTTCACAGAAGTATTCTTGCCGATTTTGGTTTTCCACTCGTCGCTCACTCTGGAAAGATAATCTGTCCAAATGTAGGTTGTGCCGCTGCCGTCAGAGCGGTGAACCACGACGATATCGTTTGCCGGGAGGTTGACCCCTGGATTTGCGGCGGTGATGACAGGGTCGTTCCACTTGGTGATTTTGGCAAGGAAAATTCCCGCAAGGGCCTCGGGCGTAAAGTTCAACTCCGCGGTAACGCCGGGAATGTTGTAGGTCGGAACGACCGCACCGAGAACCGTCGGGAAGTGCAGGACGGGGAAGCCGTGCTTATCCTGGAAGGCTTTAAGCTGGTCGTCATTCATGGGACCGTCGGAAGCGCCGAAATCGACGGTGCCTTCGGTAACTTGCCTGATGCCGCCGCCAGAACCGATGGCCTGGTAGTTAATTTGAATGTTGGGATCTTTTTTGTGGTACTCGTCGAACCATTTGGAATAAATGGGCTCGGGAAACGAGGCCCCCGCACCGTTGATGGAAAGAGCGGCTCTGGCGACGAAAAACGCAGCCAAGCCGAAAGCAACCAGAAGGATTCCTGCGATTCGTTTCATCCGTCAGCTCCACACGAAAGATTTGGTATTTTGCCCTTGGGGTCAAAGTATCCATTAATCGTGTTACAGCATTGTTACAACACCTTCATAGTTTTTAGATTTATCGGCTGGGCGTTTAGAGTTCCTGCTAACAGGGGTAGGGTCAATCACTTGCAAGCGGAAGAGCGGGTATTGGGGAGGCCGACGCAAAAAAAAAGGGCAGCTCGGTGAGGAGCTGCCCCTTGTTCCGTCCGCAAGGAGGACGGAGCGCTAAGTCTCCTGGTTTAGGGGAGGTAATAGCGGAAAGAGGTCCAAACAATGTTGTCGACGGCCTTGGGGCGCTGGCTGATAGTGGGTGTGGGGGGCGCAATGCCTGTGGTGGCATCACCAGACCAACCGATCTTGGTGAGGTAGGAGTACGTAAGACCCCAGCGCAAGCGGCCCTTCGAGCCCTGGTACACGTTATGCCAGAAGCCGAGAGTGCCTTCAATTACGTTGTGAACGTCACCGGCGCAGGGACCGCTGCCACCTGGGCCCTGAGGAGTTGCCCCAGCTGTCGGAAAGGTTTCAGTGGAGCAACCGGAGTTGTTGAAAAAGGGTGATCCGTAGCCAACGCCGACGGTGTGACCCGCAGCATTCGTGAAGGTGTAGTCAGTGCGGGCAGCGTACTCGCCACCACCGTAGGCAAAGACGTCGAATTTGGGACTGGGATGAAGTTCGAGCATACCCAGCCATGCGGCGGAACGAATAGGAGCAAGGGAGCCGTCCGGCCGGGCGGTTACGTCAGACAATTGAGCTGAGCTGTAGCGGCCGATACCGTCGCCACCTTGGAAGTGGCCAACCAGGTCAACCTTCTTGGCCACGATGGGGAGCCGCGCCGTGACGCCGACTCCGCCGCCAACTCTGGAGTCATTGAAAGCACCCGCGACGGAATTTGCAGCAGCGCAGCCGGCCGGGAGAGTGATGCTGAGAGCGCCGCAGGGATAAATGCGGTTGCGGAAATCGCTGAGAATGCCAACGACTTCGTAGTGGCCCCAGCCCGGATCGAGTGCCGCCTTGACGAGAAAATCAGGCGCCTTGTTGATGGTGTAACCCGTGGCGTCAAAACCGTTCAGAAGACCGCCGCCCTGACCATTTGCATTGACGAAGAAGTTTGCCGGGAACCCTCGGCCGCCAACGGTGGTTTGCGGTCCTTCGATCGCGGCACCCAGGGTGAGTTTATCGCCAAAGCTCTTAGTCACACGGAAGCCGTAGGCTCGCTGCCAAGCCCAGCCGGCGATGTATTGTGGATCGATCATCATCGGGAGATTTTCCTGGCGATTCTCGATACCCTTCTTGCTCTCGGTGACCAGGCTCCACATCTGACCGCCGGAGAGGGAGAAGCCATTATCGAAGGCGACCCTAGCCCAGAGTTGGCGATAGCGAAGGACATAGCTGTTGCTTTGGCGGTTGTTGGAAGTGGTACCAGCGCCGAGAAAATCCGTCTCGACGTAGCCGGTTACCTTTGCGTTCGCGATCTGCGTTTCCATCAGCAGTGAGAGGCGAGACTGCCGGGCTTCGAACGCGTTTTCCGTCAACTTGCCCATCGCGAGACCCGGGTACGGGATACCGGTCAATTGCGTGTTGATGCCGTCGCTAGCAGCGTGATTGCGGAAAACCGTTGCAGCTTCCACGAAGCCGCCAGGTGTGATGGTAATGCCCTTGTAGCGAAGCGCTGCGGGGCCTTCTTCGGAAGACTTCTTTTCGTCGGCCTGCGCGGTCTCGACGGTGGTCTTGAGAACTTCGGTGCTGGACTTGAGATCCGCGACCGTGGTGTTGAGCGTGTCAGCGGTGCTTTTCACCGCGGCAGTGGTGTTGACCGCTTCGGTGGCCTTGGTGCTGGCTTCCGCTGCGCGCGCATTGGCCGCGGCAGCCGCGTCGCGCGCTTCGTCAATTTGACGATCGCGCTTGGCGAGTTCTTCCTTCAACAGCGTGAGTTGCTCTTGCTGGGCCTGAAGAGCCTGACGTAGCTCTTCAATCTCGGCAGCGATCGCCGAGTCCGACTTGTCCGCCGCCTTGGCCGCCTTGGGTTTGGCCGGCGGAGCAGCCTTGGCAGGCTGCGCGTCGGCGTCCTTCGGTGTGTCTTTCGGTGTATCAGCGAAAGCGGTTCCATAGGTGAGGAACAGCGATAGTGTGAGTGCTGCGATTTTTTTCATTGCCTCTCTCTTTTGGAACAAAATTCGACCGCGTACCGAGGAAGATGCAAACCACCCCGCGCGAAAAGGTAAAGGCCGCGTCTTACAGTTACGTCAACCGAATGTGAATATCCTGTAACAATCTGGAAACGATGGACGTAAACCGTTTAGATATAGAAGGTTGCAGAAAGAGAAGAGGGCCAACGAACACGAGAGTGGGTGGGTTTTTGCCGAAGTCCCAAGCCCTCGGCAATGCTCCATTCATCTGCGTGTGAAGTGAAACCCTGGCTCATTCCCACCTTCAACAAACGGCCTTCCGGCCTCGACGCGGGGAAGGACCTACTTCGGCGCGGCTATGGTAAAGGCGAGGACAATTTGCGTCAAGCGATATTGGTATTTGGCATCCGTGTCTTCGATGTCGGCTTCTGTTTTTTGTAGCTCCGCTTGAGTGAACTCCACAATGGAGCCGAGGCCCAGATTATATCGGGCTTGAGCAAGGTCTAATGTGAGGCTGGCTTGCTCGCGAAGTTGCTGTGTGACGGAGAGACGTTCGAAAGCGCGCCGGGAATCTTGCCAGGCGTTGCGAACGTCGCGGGCGAGGTTGTTGCGGGCGTCCAACAACCTTTGGCGATCGGCTTCGGTTTGGAGATCGGCGGCCTTGGCGCGGGCGTTGTAGAGAAAACCGTTGAAGAGGGGGATATTGATGTTCACGCCGACGGCGCCGTACCAGCTTGGAATATGATTGTCTCGAACGGGCGCTTCGCCGACGACGCCGAGCGCGTTCACCGTCGGCCGCCAGAGATCGTGTTCGGCGCTGCCGAGTTTTTGTGCGGACTCGACCTCAAATTGCAGAGCCTTGATTTCGGGACGCTGTTGCAGGGCTTGCTGGATCAAGGGAGCGACATCGGTGGCCGGCTGATTCACAGCGGCGGTTTCTTCGACGAGCTGGAAATTCTGCTCGTCGGGATAGCCGAGGACTGCGGAGAGCGCGGCGAGAGAAGTCTGGTAATTGTTTTGCGCCTCGAGCAGGAGAAGCTTGCCCCGCGCCAGATCGACGTTGGAAAAGCTGAGGTCGATATCGGATTTGAGCTTGGCGCTCGTCAGAGCTTGCACTTTGTCGACGAGAGTCTGCCGGGCGTGGACGGTCTGCTCCGCAACGGTAACGAGAGCTTTGGTTTCCAGAGAGTTGTAAAAGGCCTGGTCCACAACGAGGAGAATGTCCGCTCGAGTCGCGGCTGCGTTTTGATCTTCGGCCTTCGCATTGTATTCGGAACTGGACAGCAAATTGGTGGTGCGCCCGAAATCGGTGACGAGCTGGTTGACACTCGCACCCTCAGCTGCACGCGGGTAAAGGACTGGGTTGTTGAGAAAACCTGCGGCAAGGCGGCTTCCCGGGTTGGCATCCACCGCGGTGAGGCTGAAATAGGCATTGGGCATTAGTGCCGAACGCGCCTCGCGCACATATTGTTGCGCCGCCAGAGCGCGCAACCGGCCAATGGTGATCTGCGGATTATTCTTGAGAGCGATGGCTTCAGCCTGAGCCAGCGTAAGGGTCGTGGCGGTTTGCTGCTGAGAATATTCTTGAGGATTCGCAGGAGCGCTCGTTGCTTGCGCAGAGAGGCGCGGACATGCAGCGGTTAAAATGGCGGTGAGAATGAACAGGAATCGCGTCACGACTGAACCTCCTGAAGATTCTGTTCTCCCTTCCCGTGAACGAGGAGATAGGCGGCGGGGACGAGATAAACCGTCACGACGACCGATACGAGCAGTCCTCCGATGATCGCACGCGCTAGCGGCGCGTACTGTTCGCTGCCCGGCTCGGCTCCGATGGCCATGGGGATCATGCCGAGCAGGGTGGCGAAGGAGGTCATCAAAATGGGGCGGAGGCGCATGCGGGAGGCGAGAGAGACTGCCTCTTTTACTGGTTTGCCTTCGTGGTGCAGGTGGCGGGCAAATTCGACGATCAAAATGCTGTTCGAAACTACGATGCCCACCATCATGACCACGCCCATCAGAGACATGACATTCAGCGTGGTCCCGGTGACGAGGAGGAACAGGAGCACCCCCGCAAGCCCGGGGGGAATCGCCAGAAGGATGATGAAGGGGTCCTCCCACGAGGCGAACTGGGCGACCAGGATCAAATAGACGAGCACGACGGAAAGAATCAGGCCGATGCCGAAACTCTTGAACGAAGCGCGCATGCCTTGCACCGAGCCGCGGAGGTTTACGCGGACGCCCTCCGGGAGATTGGTCTTCTTCAGAATGTCTTCGATCTGCGCGGTGACTCCGCCGAGGTCTTGGGTCTTCGGAGAAACGTAGACGTCGATCACGCGGAATAGCTGGTAGTGATCGACCTCCGTAGGCGAGGGAATGGATTTCAAGTTGACGACGGTATCGAGGAAAGTCGGCTGGGTGCTTTTTGCGCCACGCAGGGGAATCTGCTTGAGGTCGATCAGGCTCTTGATTTGATCCTCGGGGTACTGCACCGCGAGCATATAGGGATTGCCGCTTTTCGGATCGATCCAGTAGTTTGGCGCGATCATGCCGTTGGACGTGAGCGCGGTGATGACGTTGTCGACGATCTCTTTTTGAGAGAGACCGAGGAGTCCGGCCTTCTCGCGGTTCACGTCGAGTTCCAGCGCGGGATAGTCAATGTCTTGGGGAATGAGGACATCGCTGACGGAATGCAGTGCGCGCACTGGTTCGGCAATTTTCGCGGCTACGCCATAAACCTTTTCGAGATTGTTTCCGCTGACTTGAATGTCGATGGGCGCAGGCATCCCGAGATTGATCACTGCGTCGACGAGACCTCCCGACTGAAAATAGGTGCTGAGTTGGGGCAACTGCTGGCCGAGTCGCTCGCGCACTCGCCGCATGTATTCGTAGCTGCCGACTTTGTGGCCCTCCTTGAGGCTCACCTGCACAAACGCGGTGTGGGAAGCGGAGTTCGGAGTGTAGATAGCCGAGAAATCGGTGGTGATCCCAATGTTCGAAACGATGATTTGTAGCTCATCTTTCGGCACTACAGAACGAATGATCCCTTCTACTTGATTCACATAGGCTTCCGTCAACTCGACGCGCGTTCCCGAAGGCGCCTTGAGATTGATCACAAACTGGCCGGGGTCGGTACGCGGGAAAAAGGAAACGCCAAGGAGGGAATAGAGCGCGAAAGCCAGCAGGGAGACTCCCGTAAGTCCTGCGAGGGTGGCGACGGGCTTTAACAGCGCAGTACCCAGGGTGCGATCGTACTTGGCGAGCATTTTTTCGAAATACTTGTTGAAGATCTTGCCGGCGTTTCCCCAACGCCAGGTAAAGTCATCTCCTAATCCCCGGTCCGCTTGACGTAGTTTGATCAGTTTGGCGCAGAAAAGCGGCACCACGGTCATGGCCACGAAGTAAGACGCGAACAGGGAGAGGATTACGGCGAGCGCCAGGGCCACGAACAGAAAACGGCTCACACCGTAAAGAAACACAACCGGAAAAAATACGATGGAAGTTGTCAGCGTTGCGGACAGCACCGCCAAGCCTACTTCCTGACCGCCCTTTTCCGCAGCCAGTTCCGGCGGTTCACCCATTTCAAGGTGGCGGAAAATATTCTCCAGAACGATGACAGAGTTATCGATGAGACGCGAAAACGCGAGTGCCAGCCCGCCGAGCACCATGGTGTTTACGGTGCCTCCGCCCGCGCTGAGGGCCAGAAACGTGGCAAGGGCCGAAAGGGGGATGGAGAGAAAAACTGCGGCGGTGGCTCGCAGGCTGCCAAGGAACAGAAGAACCATCAATCCGGTGAGAACTAGTCCGATACCTCCTTCGCGAATCAGGTTGGAGATGGCCGTTTTGACGAAGATAGATTGATCGAAGACGACCCTAGTAATGAGTTGTTTCGGAATGTCGACGAGGTGCTTGAGAGCATCCTTGATACCTTGAACCACGGCGATGGTGTTCGTGTCACCGCCTTGTTTCAGAATCGGCAAGTAAACCGACGGCTGGCCGTCCACGCGCACGATGTTGGTCTGAATGGCCTGGGCGTCAACCGCTTTGCCAACATCACCTACAAGCACGGAAGATTGGCCGACCGATTTCAACGGCATGTCGTTGATCGAGGCGGGGCTGGGCGCCTGACTATTGGAATAGAGGTTGTAATCGAATGGCCCGATCTTCACGTCGCCGGTCGGAAGAATCAGGTTGCTTTCGTTGATTTCGCGCACCACATCCATGGGGCTCAACTGATGGGCCTGCAACTTTAGTGGGTCGACGTAAACCATAATCTCGCGATACTTCCCGCCAAAAGGTTGTGGCACGGAGGCACCGGGAACATTGGCAATCTGATTTCGCACGTTGTACTGCCCTAGATCGTGGAGTTGGGTTTCGTTGAGGCCCTCGCCTTTCAGCGTGATGAGGCAGACAGGCAAGCTGGAGGCGTCAAACTTGAGGACGACAGGCGGCAGAGTTCCTGGCGGGAGCCGGCGGAGATCGGCCATCGCCAGATTCGAAATGGAGCTGAGGTCGGCGTCGGCGTTCGTGCCCGGTTGAAAATAGATTTTGATCAGGCTTACTCCGGGGAGCGAGCGCGATTCAATGTGGTCCACGCCGCTGGCCAGCGTGAACCAGCGTTCGAATGGATTGGTGATGTTGGTTTCGATTTGCTGCGGAGGCATGCCGGAGTAAAACGTGGCAATGACCACGACAGGGATGTTGATCGGCGGAAACAAATCGACGGGCATGCGCACGAGCGCGACGGTGCCGACAATGGCGATGCCCAGGCAGATCACGATGATAAGGAAGGGATACTTGATTGCAAAGCGGGACATTACTTCCCTCCCGTGGTGTCGCCAGACGGGGAAGTCGCATCCTTCGGCTGGATTTTTTGGCCGTTGCGAAATTCGCTGCGATTGCCAATGACTACGCGGTCTTGATCCGAGAGGCCGGAGAGAACTTCGACGCGCGCGTTGTCTTCGAGACCGAGCTTTACGTGCCGCTCTTCGAGGATGTTCTGAGGATTGACGGCTAGCACGGTTGCGTCGTCGCCGTTGCGCGTGACTGCCTCGAGCGGGACAGTTAGTGCATTCTTTTTCTCGCGCATGGACAGCCGCGTTTCCGCGTACATTCCAGGAATCAAGCGGCCATCGTGATTCTCGAAGTCGATTTCCGTCTCCATCGTGCGCGTTTGCAAATCGAGCGAGTCGGCGAAGCGCGAGACTTTGCCCTCGATATCCTGATTCAGCGTCGGCAGGTGGACTTTCACGGGGTCGGCCAAATGAATCTGGCCGGCCAGTGATTCGGGAATCGGCAGGACAAGGCGCAGCTTTGAGATTTGCGCCAGGCGTACGACAGGCATGGCTTGCGTGCTGGAAGAGGTGCCTGCGGCGACTAGCGCGCCGGTGTCGGCGTAACGCGCCGTCACAACGCCGGCGAAGGGTGCGACGATGCGCGAATAATCCGAGAGCGCGGCGTACTGTCTCTGATTTGCCTCCGCCATTTGGAGCTGCTGCTCCGCGGCCGAGAGTTCCGCCTGAGCGCTGGCCACTTGTGCCTGCGCCCCCAAGTCTTTGGCTTGCGAATCATCCAATTCCTGCTGGGCGACGAGCCCCGCACGTGAGTCAGCCGCCTGTTTGAGGCGGGTATAGGCGGAATGCGCGGCGGCCTGCACCGATTTGGCGCGCTCGATATCGCTCTGCGCGCGGCGAATCTCTTCTCGTGATTTGCGCACTGCCGCTTCTGTGCCGGCCAACTGGGCGGACAGCTCCGGCACTTCGAGCACGGCTAACAGCTGGCCGTCCTTTACATGGTCCCCGACATCGACATAAATCTTCTTAATGTAGCCTGCGACTTTGGCGTGCACATCGACGTCTTGAAAAGGCTTGAACTCGCCCGAAATCGTCAGGGTGTTGGCAATCGTCCGGCGTTCCACGCGTGCGACGGCCGCAGATACTTCCGCCGAATCGTGTCCGTCGTTGCCTGGCGACTCGGCTTGGGAGGAACCACGGCCCATCCAAAACCATGCTAAAAGACATACGGCGGCAAGAGCGATTCCAGCGAGGATCCATTTTTTTCCAGTCATAAGAAGTCCTAACGAGATGGGGCCGACGCTTCAAAGACGCGTTCGCGTTGGAAACCCAAGGAACTCGAGAATGGGCCTGCTTAATGGACTACTACAATGTTCATCCGGTTGCAGGAGTCGAAACCTCAGGCAATCGGAAAAGAATTAGAGAGTGGGTGGCGGACGGAACCACAGACTTTCGCACAAAACCTGTTGCGGAAGTTGGAGTTCCGAGCGCTGAATCGGGAAGGAATGAGAAGACACTTGCGCCGGAAAGGAAAGGAAGTTCGCGAAGAAAATAGCCACAAATACGTTGACGCTTTCATTCCCTGTGGGGGAGTAGCGCTCCAACTCCGAAGATCCGACTGTGGCGCGGTGGCTTGCCGGATGTTCGACGTTTAGCCCGCCGGCCGAGCTCGGGGCGCAAAGGTAAGGGTTGTAGAGAAACAAAAACGCCAGCAGCATACACACCCAGGCATGACGGTTTGCGCCGCGTTCGGGCAGTAGATCGAGTTTGAGCGCGCCAGGCACTTCAATTCACAATAATTGGACTATTCGAAAGGGTCAAGGGGATGCTTGACCAACATTGCCACTTCCCGAAGAGGGGAGAAGGGGATCGGAGCCAGGGGTGCGCCGATCCCCGTGGTAGGAAGTGGACCGAAGATTAAACTCGTTGAGCATCGCAGCCCGGAGTCACTTCCGAATGAAGGGCTTGTGAATTCTCGATGACCTCTTCGCCGGCCGATGCGGCTTGTGTGCCGGCGTCGGCGGGCATTGCCAGACCGCGCCCATGTCGTACGTCAAGGCCACGGACCCAGAAGATGATGTCCTCGGCGATGTTCGTGGCGTGGTCCGCGATGCGCTCGAGATGTCTGGTGGCGAGAATGAATTGCATTCCTGGGCTGACCAGCGCGGCTTGCTGCGTCATGCTTTGCATGAGCTGGTCGAAAATGCGGTCGCGGTATTGATCGACGACGTCATCACTTTGCAGAACCTGGCCGGCCATTTCGACGTTGCGAAAAATCAAGGCGCCGAGGCTCTTGCTGACCATGGCTCGCACCGCGGACGTCATGGGAGCCAACTCCTCGGGCAATTGCGTGGGCGTCATTTCGCGGAGCGAGATTACGCACTCGGCGAGATTCACAGCCAGGTCTCCTATACGCTCGAGATCATTCGTGATTTTGAGAGAGGCGACGATGAGGCGGACTTCGTCGTCCGAGAACGAGCCGCGGCGGAGGAGACGGATGGCGTGCTCATCAATGACAATTTCCATTTCGTTGATACGGGGTTCGAGAAGAAAAACTTCGCCAGGCAGCGCCCAGGTGCGCGAATCGCTGACTCCAACGATTGCATCGAGGGCGCGGTTCATGGCGCCTTCAACGGTGCGGGCCATCGAGACCAGATAGTTGACGAGAGTTTCGTAGAGGACCGCTTCCGTCAATCCAGCGGAACTTGCCATGTTTCCCCTTCCGGAGTGGGTGGAAAGAATCACACCCCTGCTCGTAGTCGAAATTGTGGCAAAGGCTTGATTACGCTTTGTTCACAAAGAGATGAACATGCGGTGAATCAGCAGGTTACGCGGTTTAGTGGTGGGGATTTGCGAATCGAGGAACAGCTGAAATCGGCACCGGGATTCGCGCTTACGGCCTGCAAGGAAAAGGAAGAGGAAGCCTACAGCCCGCTGCCGCGTCCCGCTACACCGCTCGAAATGGAACGCGGTCCCGGGTGCTCCGGTTCGAAGAGCGGGACGGAAAAATGGAATTGCGAACCCTGGCCAATCTCGCTTTCCACCCAGAGCCGGCCACCGTGGACTTCAACAAGATGTTTTGCAATTGCCAGACCGAGCCCGGTGCCCCCGGCTTCGCGGGACCTGGCGACGTCGACACGATAGAAGCGCTCAAAGATGCGCGACTGGTCGGCCTTCGGAATGCCGATGCCCGTGTCCGAGACGGTGAGAATAATCTCGTCCTCTCCGGTTTTTGCGCTGACGATGATCTGGCCGCCCGGCAGTGTGTACTGAATGGCGTTGTCCAAAAGGTTCTGCAGAACTTCCGCAAGCCGGCGGCGGTCTCCGGCGATATCCGGCAAGCCTGGCGGCGTGTTCACGGAGATTCTCAAGTCTTTTTCGGCGGCGCGTCGTTGCGCCGTTTCGAGGCAGCTTTCGATTAATTGCGAGACGCTGAGCCGGCGAATCTCAAGCTCAAGGCGCTCGGCATCCATTTTAGAAAGGACAAGAAGGTCTTCCGTCAAGCGGGCCAAGCGGCGGGAATGCTCGAGAATGATTTCGAGGAAGCGTGTGCGATTTTGCGAATCGTCGATGGCGCCCGCGAGGAGCGTTTCGGCGAAACCTTGAATGGCGGTGAGTGGAGTTCTGAATTCGTGCGAGACGTTGGCAACGAAATCGCGGCGCACACGCTCGAGCTTCCGAAGTTCGGTAATGTCGTGCAGCACGACGACGGCGCCGGTTGTATCTCCGGCGCGGACGGCGGCAACGGTGATTGCGAAATAGTGCTGGCGGAGCGTGCCCGTGACGATTTCCGATTGGACGCGCGGTTCGCCGCCAAGAACTTGGCGCACCGCTTCCAACAACTCGGTTTGCCGCACCACTTCCACCAGCGCACTGCCGGAAGTTGGCGGCACATCCAGGCCGAGAATCTCCGCAAAGCCCGGATTGGCAAATACCAGCCGCTCCGAACCGTTCACCACTGCGACGCCTTCAACCATGCTGCCGAGAATCGCGGAGGAAAGATTGCGTTCTTCGGTGAGGGTTTGAATAGTCCGGTCCAAGCGAGCCGCCGTGCGGTTTAGAGAAATGCCGAGAGCTTCCACGGCGTCGCCCGAACCATCCCGAGGCAGCGGACGGAAATCGCCCTCGGCGACGCGCCGGGAAAAGTCTTTCAGGCGCTCAACGCGACCCGTAAAACTGCGAGAGAACAGCATGGCTATTCCGCCGGCAATCAGCAGAATAAAGAAGGATGCGAACCATAACCTGCGCCGGAAGGAGCCAAGAACTTCGTCGACGGTTTCCAGCGGAAGCGCAAAACGCAAGATTGTGGAAGGTCCTCCGGATGTGTTCTGGCGCACCGCGTAGTAAAGGAGGTCGCGATTGATGGTGACGCTGTGGCGAATGGAATGCCCGTCGCCCTTTGTCATCGCCTCCACGATTTCCGGGCGACTGGCGTGGTTCTCCATGGATTGCGAATCGGCCTGTGAATCAGCAAGCACACGGCCATCTGCGGCGATAACGGTGACACGAGCGCCGCTGGCAGCCATTTGCGTGACCCAATCGCGCAAGGGCGCCAGGTTTTCAGGTTGTCCCAGAGAAGCAGCTGTCCACTGCGGAGGGCGCGCTTGCGCGATGCGCGCAATGGCGGCGAGTTTTTCGAAGCCCGTGCGTTCATAGTCGCCGCGAAGCGCACGCTCCGCGAAATAATCCACCGCGAGCAGGACGCTCACCAGCAGCACGAGAAACGAGAACGCGAATTTCCAGAATAGATTAAGCCGCACGAGTTTCGAACAGGTACCCCGCGCCGCGCACGGTTTTCAGATGAACGGGATTCTCGGGATCGCTTTCGATTTTTTCGCGCAGGCGGCGGACGTAAACGTCCACGCTGCGCGGAGTTACGAAGCGATCCGTTCCCCACACGGCATCGAGAAGCTGATCCCGCGTGAAGACCCGGTTCGGGCGCGAAGCAAGGTAATAGAGCAGCCGGAATTCGAGCGTGCTAAGCGGAACGGGCTTTCCCGAATGGCTCACACGGTAAGACGCCGGATCAATGGCCAAGCGCCCGATCTCGATGACGCGCGGCGAATCAGCGGGCGGCTCGGCACGGCGGAGGAGCGCTTTGACGCGCGCCAGTAGCTCGCGCGGGCTGAAGGGCTTGGTCACGTAGTCATCGGCGCCCATTTCCAAGCCTACAACGCGGTCGGCTTCATCGCCGCGCGCGGTGAGCATGAGAATTGGCAGACGATTCAAAGAATCGTCCCGGCGAACTTCACGGCAAATATCCAGCCCGGAAAGTTTCGGGAGCATGAGATCGAGCAGCAGCAAATCGGGTGGCGTCTTCTTGAGTGTGTTCAGGCCGGCGCTGCCATCGAATGCAGCGCTGACCTGAAAGCCTTCATTGGCGAGGTTATAGCGAACGAGTTCGACGATGTCCTTGTCGTCCTCGATGATTAACACGCGTTTCATAAGGTTGGCACGTTCCGCTCGCCGGCTTGGCGGCAGTTTACCGTACGCCGGAGAATTGCGATAGGAGGTGGAAATATTAGGGTCACTGTGTGATGTGCGTAGCACGATTGATTCTCGCAGTGCGCGTGTAACGCGGGGATAACATGAATGTGAATGGAGTGTTAACGCTTTTTCCGGAGCTCAGTTGCCACCGGAGGTGGTGAAAGCCAGGGCTAACAGGGTCTTTTGCTCCAATTCATGAGCTTTTGCCGAGCCCGTCGCCGGGCTGGCGCTGGCGGAGCGCTTCACCGACCGCACTTGAAGACCTTGTGCCTGCGCCAAACGTTCGAGCCTCGGAAGTATGTAGAAGAGCGCCCCCATGTTGGCGGGCTCTTCTTGGACCCAAACGATTTCTCGCGCGTTAGGGTGTTCCGCCAGCGCGGCGGTAATTTCCCTCCGCGGCAGCGGATAAAGCTGGTCAAGAAAAAAGATTGCGGTGCTGGTGTCCTTACGGCGGCGGCGTTCTCCGCGAAGTTCGTGGCCGACCTTGCCGCTGGCGATCAAGATGCGCTTTGCGTCCTGTACCTCGCGATCGGGAACAAGCGGAAGGAATCGCGGCCGCGTGAAATCCTCAATGTTCGAACCGGCGTCCGGATGCCGCAGCATGCTCTTCGGCGTAAAAACAATGAGCGGCTTACGCCAAACACGCAGAGCTTGCCGCCGCAACACATGAAAATACTGCGCGGCGGTCGAAGGCTGGCAAATCTGCATATTATCTTCGGCCGCCAGCTGCATGAAACGCTCAATGCGCGCGCTCGAATGCTCCGGCCCCTGCCCCTCATAACCGTGCGGGAGCAAAAGGACCAGCCCGCTTGGCAGATTCCATTTGTCTTCCGTAGCGCTCAGAAACTGGTCGATGATCCCCTGCGCGCCATTCGCGAAATCTCCGAACTGCGCCTCCCACATAACCAGCGCCTCCGGATAATCGCGGCTGAAGCCGTATTCGAATCCCACGCAAGCCGCCTCGGAAAGCGGGGAATTGTAAATCTCGCAAAAAGCCTGCTGCCGGGAGAGATGCGAGAGCGTCAGGTAATTGTGCTCGGTTTCCGTATCGATCAAGACGGCGTGCCGCTGATTGAAGGTTCCGCGCTGCGTGTCCTGCCCGGTCAGACGAACGGGATTGCCTTCCAGCACCAACGAACCCAAGGCCAGCGCTTCCGCAAAGCCGTAATCGATGGCACGCTTGCCGTGCCCCATCTCGTTGCGCTGTTCAAGTAGCCTCGCGATTTTCGGATGCAGATGAAAACCCGCAGGCACGCGCACGAGCCCGTCCGTGAGTTCCGCGAGCTTTTCTTGGCTCAAACCCGTGTCAACTTCGCACGCCGGATCGTATTTCCCGGCCTTATAAGGCGACCAGTAGTCCGGCAGCTTCCGTAGGTGCGGGATCTTTGTAAGTTGTCCCGCTTTTTCCTGCTCCACTTCGTATTCTTTTTTCACTCCTTCGACGATGAGCGAAGCATCGATACCGGTCCGTTCCGCGTAAATCTTCCAAAGCGGCGCATGATTCCTGATGCGCTCATAGAGAACCGGCTGCGTAATGGTGGGATCGTCCACTTCGCTATGCCCGTGCCTGCGGTATCCGATGATGTCCACCACAACGTCGCTGCCAAACGTAGCGCGATACTCCGCCGCAAGCTTTCCGATGCGCACCACAGCGTCGGGATCTTCCGCGTTCACATGAAACACGGGAATGCTCTGGCGTTTCGCGATGTCTGAGGCAAAGCGCGAAGAATGCTCTTGCGACGGCTGCGTGGTGAAACCAATCAGATTGTTTACAACGATCTGGACCGTGCCGCCTACGGTGTACGCCTTCAAATCCGCAAGATTGAGTGTCTCCGCAAGGATGCCTTGACCGGCAAATGCCGCGTCTCCGTGCATGACGATGGGCCAGACTTGGTTAAGAGTAGCTGGTGTGCGGTCGATGATCGGACCATCCACCCCGCGGCGCGTCTGCTTGGCGCGGGCGCGGCCCATGGCTACAGGATCGACGGCTTCGAGGTGGCTGGGATTCGAAACAAGGTGCATGTTAATGGGCTTGCCGGCCGTGGTGGTGTAGACGCCTGTCGCGCCAATGTGATACTTCACGTCGCCCGCGCCGAGCACGCTGCGCGGATCAACGTCCTCAAATCCTGCAACCACTTCATGCGGCGATTTGCACGCGGCGTGCACCATCACATTCAAACGGCCGCGATGGCTCATAGCCATGATGCAATCCACCGCTCCGAAATCCCCGGCGGTGTCGAGGATAGAATCAAGCAGCGGGATGAGCGAAGTTACACCCTCCAGCGAAAAACGCTTCGTGCCCAAATAGCGCGCCTGCAACACTTGCTCGAAAAGGTCCGCCCGCACCAGCCGCTCGAGAATTTTTTCCTGGTTGACCTCAAGCTCGGGCCCTTCCATGCGCTCTGCAATCCATCGCCGCCTCTCCGGCTCGGGAAGGTGCATGAATTCCGCGCCAATGGTGCCGCAGTAGATTCGGCGCGCTTCCTCGGCAGCCTCGCCAGTCAATTCCAGATCGGCGATCTTCAGCGGCTGGAAAACGCCAAGCGGATCCAGCGTAGCCTCGAGATAGCCCCAACGCCGAAAAGCATCAAAAACGCGCTCGCGCTGTTCACTGCTTGCGGCGACTTTCTTGGACCCCTTGCCTGATTTTGCAGGGCGTTCTAATGCCATTACTGTACGGTCGGCCATAAACGTATCTCAGACAACACTCTATTTTGCCACAGAACGTAAGTGCTTGTTGGGACCGGCACACCCGCTGTTTTACCTGTCAATTATGTCGCTCCAAAAAGGCACTCGCTGCGGTGCCTTTGCCGCCCACAACGGTTCACTCATCCCAAATTCCCTGTTGAAATAGGACGCCAAGTCGAAACCATAGTAGATGATATCCGTCTGGTAGACGGACAGGACGGGATTGCCCGAGACCGCCGGCCGATCCGGAATATACCTGTGGCTGAAGACAGGTATTAATTTTGGTGCCTCAACAAGTGCCTTGCGTGCAACTTCAAAAGCTTCTTCGAGATTTTCTGGACGCGCACCCCACTCGGGGAGCCAAAAGGCATTATTTTCAATGTCGAAACACATCCCGCGAAAAGGCCAATCGAGCCAATCTTGCAATTCCTTCTCTGGGCCCGATCGCCAGTTTGGGAAGTCTTCCCCAACAGGAAGAAACGATTGGAGCAGTAGCCTTAAATCGGGAGGGAATTCAAAACCGAATTGATGCTCCGCGCTGAGTGCTTCTGAATCCGTCAAACCCTTCTCAAAATGCATGCCCAAGTTCCGAAATTCGCTGGCAAGCGACTTTAGATACTCCGGGTCCATTCGGGTAGGCTAACAAATTCCGGGAACTCCTGCCGGTGTGGGCAGAACGCTTCCCGCTTACAAGGCGCGGATTCGAGATTCGAGGGAGCGTGCTATTCCTTCGGAGGGCGTGTCTGGAGGAAATGTCATCGGCGCGCCGATGCGCACAGTGATCTCCCCGAAGTGCGCAAGGCGGCGGCCCTCGCGTTTCATTTGCCAGACACCATCGAGGCGCATGGGAATAATAGGAAGACGCAGGTTTTCTGCCAATAGGCCGATGCCACCTTGGAAAGCGGCCATGCGGCCGTCCTCGGAATTGTTAACCTCGCCTTCAGGAAACACCAGGATACTGTATCCACGGTCGGCGGACTCGCCGGCAAACCGAAAACTTTCGCGAAAGCCTGAATGCTGCGGCAGCGGGAAGACGTTGAAGAGCGCAGTGGCAAGCCAGTAGCCCATGTAATAGGCCCAGCGTTTTGCGAAGAACCAATCGCGCGGCGGCCGGCGCATATTTTGCAGAGTCTCGCCAGCCATGGTGGTCGCCAGGCGGTGGCGAAAACGCAGCGGAAGCGCGGCCAGAATCAGCCCAATATCGGCGCGGCGCGTGATGTGGTTCGAAACAATCAGCACCGGACCGCGCACGTTGCGCAGATTCTCTCGCCCAACAATCTTCGGATGCCCAAGAATTTGAGTCGCTGGCCAAACCAGCGCGTAGTAGACGGCCAGCCGCATCCAGCGCACCGGCGCGCGTTGCGCCCAGCGTGGATAGACGTATACCGCGCGATGCGCCGCTGGTTGTTGCAGGAGTCGCTGCACATCCGCAACGGTTCTTGCCTCGGCAAAGGACGTTTCGTTTAGCTCAACTTGAAAGCGCTCTTCGAGCGCGCTCATCAGCTCGACGCGGTCGAGCGAAGTTAGGTTCAGCTCCTTCTCCAGCTTTTCGGACGCTCCTCTTACCGCAGAGAATTTCGCTATCAAATCATCGAGAGTTCTCGCCTGCGCATTTGCCGGCGACGAGCAACTCAACAATTCTGCCGCCCGCGTAGCGATGATGCTCAGCCGCGGCTTGCCGGTCGGCGTGCGAGGAAAATCAGGCTCCGGCCAGACGACCCATCGTTGCACGCGCTGGTATTCAGCGAGCGAGGCGTTAGCGTTTTCAACCGCCTCTCGCAAATCGTGTGCCCTGGTCTCCGTGCCGTTATCCATCAACGCTATGGCCAACGGCTCCGCGTTACCGCCGCGGGCGTTGGGAACGACCACGCAATCGCGCACCCCGGGTTGTTTACGCAGCGCCGCTTCCACGTCTTCGGGATAAACATTCAGCCCCGCCGGCGTAACGATGACGTTTTTCTTGCGCCCTTTAAACCGCAGATTGCCCTCGGCATCGACTTCGCCAATGTCCCCCGTACGCAGCCAATTTTCAACGTCGCGCACTCCTTGCCGCAGAGTTCCGCCTTCCCAATAACCGCTCGCAACGTTTTCGCCGCGTACCAGAATCTCGCCGTCCTCCTCCAGCCGGAATTCGCGCCCCGGAAGAACTTTTCCGATCGATCCCTCTGTAGCGCGAAAGGGATGATTCAAGCTGATCAGCGACGCCGTCTCCGTCATGCCATAGCCTTGCACCACCGCGTAACCCGTGCGCTTGAAAAATTCTTCGGTTTCGGTGGTAAGGGCCGCTCCGCCGGAAATAAACGCCCAGAACTTCCAGCCGAATCGGCGATGAATTCGGCGGAACCGCCAAGCTCGCCTCAAGAATTTCTGGCCGCTCGCGGCGGCGAAAGTTTTCTTTAGCCAACTGCTCTGCCCCCGCGCTTCAAAGTCTCGTTGGATTCCTGCATGCAGAGTGTCGAGCATACGCGGAACCGCGATCAGCGCGGTGGCCCGCTCGCGCTTCACCGTGCGAATAATCTCCGAAGGATTCGCGGAGTGCTCGAAGACCACCGTTGCGCCCAGCAGCGGCGGCACAAACAGCGCCATGAACTGTCCAAAGACATGGCTAAGCGGCACCAGCGTCACGAATCGCAACGGATGAAGCCATCGCTCATATTTTCGATAAGGATCGATCCCGCGTTCGAGTGGCTCGAGATTTGCCAAGAAATTGCCGTGCGTCAGAACCACGCCGCGCGGCTCGGCCGTCGTGCCCGAAGTAAAAAGGATCTGGGCAATGTGATTTCGGGTGATGCGTTCGTCCGCGAGCCTTTCATAGGTGGGTTTATCCGTCCCACCGCCCGTTGGCGACGAGGCCACGACACCCGCATTCCGATCAGTGTCGGCCAAATCCTCCAATGCAAGTCTCGGAATGGCGGGCTCGATCACGGCCTTTTCTCGGGAAGCAAAAATCAGTCTAACGCCCGCGTCGCGGAGCACACGCGTAGCGAAATCGGCCGTTGCGCCGTCATCCATCGGCACGGCCACCGCCCCGCGCAACAAGCAGCCCCAAAAAGCCGCGGTCCATTCCGCGCTGTTCGGTCCCCAGAGCAGGACACGATCGCCTGTCCCAATGCCGCGTTCTCGCAGTTCTAAAGCGCACGCAAAAGCCACATCCGCGAGCTTGTCGTACGTCCACGTTTCGCGCCGATAGCCGTGCCGCTGCACGAACGCAATATCGTTCCCATAGCGCTCGAACTCACGGAACAGAGATAAAAGGTTTTCTCGGGACATGATCCCCAAGGTCCAAATCCTCTGAGATAGCCTGATTCTACGCCTGCGGGGAGTGGGCAAGCTCCGCCGAAACAAGGAAGTAGCACGTTCCGTGCCACCAAAGCCCATGCCACGGAAGAACGTCTCCTTGCATCTCATGAAAGCACGCAAGCAGAACGCGTGGATTTTCGGGTACAATAGATTCTGCTGAGGGGCACGCCGTCTACCCCTATCTCTAGTTCGTTTGTAAGCGGGATAAATGCCGGTACCGATTTCACAGATGTGGACGGTTGCAACGTACGTCCTCAAGCAAAAACTTGCTGGGCGCAAGCGCTACCCGTTTGTGCTCATGCTCGAGCCGCTTTTCCGCTGCAATCTGGCGTGCGCCGGATGCGGCAAGATTCAATACCCCGCTCATATTTTGAAGAAGGAATTGAGCCCCGAAGAGTGCTTTAAGGCTGTCGACGAGTGCGGCACGCCCATGGTCTCCATCCCCGGCGGCGAACCGCTGATGCACCCGCAGATCGACAAAATCGTTGAGGGCTTGGTTGCGCGCAAAAAGTACATCTATCTCTGCACCAACGCGCTGTTGCTCAAGGAAAAGCTCGACCTTTTCAAGCCCAGCAAATATCTGACGTTTTCTGTTCACATGGACGGCCAGCGCGAACACCACGATTTCTCCGTGTGCCGCGAAGGTGGCTACGATTTGGCGGTTGATGGCATAAAGGAAGCACTGAAGCGCGGCTTCCGCGTCACCACCAACACCACACTTTTTGACGGCGCCGATCCCAACAGCGTCCGCCAGTTCTTCGATGAGATGATGGAGTTAGGTGTCGAAGGCATGATGCTCTCTCCGGGCTATTCTTACGATAAAGCCCCGGATCAAAAGCACTTCTTGGGCCGCGCGCGAACGCGCCGCACTTTCCGCGCCATCCTTTCCAACCGCAAAAAGAGCTGGCAGTTCAACCAGTCTCCTCTTTTTCTCGAGTTCCTGATGGGCAAAAAACAATATGCCTGCACGCCCTGGGGCATGCCCACCTACAACGTCTTCGGCTGGCAAAAGCCTTGCTACTTGCTCCAGGATGGTTATGCGGATAGTTTTCAAGAACTAATGGACGCGACCGAGTGGCAAAATTACGGCACGGAGTCGGGCAATCCCAAGTGCGCCAATTGCATGGTTCATAGCGGGTACGAAGCTTCCGCAGTTGACCATACCTTCAGCGGCCTTCGCGGCCTTTTCGCCACGGTAAAGGCCACGTTTTCCGGAAATTACGCCGACCAAGATGCACTGGCCCTCCTCAACGAGCCTGCGAAACCCGTGCACTCCTATAATCCGCTGGTTCAGATCGAAGCACCCAAGCGCCAATTCGAGGAGACAAGCGCTTGACCGGCCCACGCCACGCTGATCGGCCGGGCCACGCGGAAGGCGCAATCTCGAATCCCGATGCACTCGAAGTGGCTCCTGGTACGATTCACGAGGCCGTCCAAGGTTGGGTCCCCGAGCTTGCTACCGAGGACGAGCTTCGCATCGCGCTGGAAAAAGCCTTCGACTATCGCGGTGACGTCACGTTAACTACGAAAGATGGCCAGAAAATAGAAGGCTACATTTTTGATCGTGTTTCTGGCCCCACGCTTGCCACTTCGTTTGTGCGTGTGCTTCCGAAGGATTCCAATCAGAGACAGAAGATCGCGTATGCCGATATTGCGGCGCTTGCCTTCACGGGCCGCGATCCCGCAGCCGGAAAAAGTTGGGAAGCCTGGGTGCGCAAATATTGGGAAAAAAAGGCCTCCGGCGAGCGCGGTTTCGGCTTGCAACCCGAGTCCTTGGAATAACGAAAACGGTCGCGCGTGAGTACCCTCGCCGGCTCCTCACCTGTACATAAGTCTATTAGTTTCAATGCTTTAACCGCCGAAACAGCGCCGTTGCAGGCCTTCGTCCAGCGTGGACAAATAGCCCGTTTTGTGGTACTATTTGAATAGCTTTTGTTGCTCTTGTATTACCTTTTGACCCGTTCGACGGGGCTGCAAGGACAATCTTTGCGGCCTTTTTTGCGGGTTGATGGTTGTCACGGCGCTTGGGAGATCTCGGGTTTTCTCTTACTCGCAGATAACCCGATACGGGACCAAGAGAAGCAAAACAATATCAATGTCGCAGACCCAGCCCATTTGGGAAAGCGCATGCGAGGTAGTGGAAGTGAAGGAACAAGGAACAGTCAAGTGGTTCAATGCTTCGAAGGGCTATGGTTTTATCCAGCGTCAAACCGGAGAAGACGTTTTCGTACACTTCTCCGCAATCATGATGGACGGATACAAATCGCTCAACGAAGGTCAATCCGTGGAGTTTGAAGTAAAGAAAGGCCCCAAAGGCCTTCAGGCTGAGAACGTTACCGGCCTCTAGCCTGTGCATTTGGGTGCCCTCGATTCGCTCGAGGGCACCGTACCTCAAGAGATTCGAATCGAGTTTCTACGACGCAAACGTGGTCTAAGGAGGACGATGTGCAAGTGATGGCAGAAGGACAAACAGTCAAGCACGAGACCTACGGCTTGGGCATTGTGACGGCATCCGATCAGGAGCGCACCGCGATTGATTTCGACGATCACGGCCCCAAGTTGTTCGTTACCAGCATCATGGTGGCTGAGCTCATCGGCGAAGCACCCGCCACGCCGCCGAAGACCAAGCGCCGCCGCAAGGCTTCCACCGCCGCGAAAGCCGCCAAGAAAGCCGCTGCTGCTACTGCTGCTGCCGCTGCAGGCCGTTCGTAGTTCCTTTTTCGCTCCGCACCTGAAGTTCGCACTTCCCCTTCGCCAATTCGGCGTAGGGGTGTGTTCACCCACTGCAATTCGTAATTCAAATCAGACATCGCCAAGCCACGTATTTGGGCGCACCGGCCGCGGCTTCGGAGTTTATTTGAATGCGGATTCCATCACTTCTTGCATCGAGCACGAAGATCGCTGATATACACTGATATCTATAATGCCCCTTTGGCTGGTGGTCATCTGTTTAGCGATCGCGATGGCGCTTCTGGACTTAGCGTTCACAGGGAGAACTTACTCCCACGGTAGAGGAGGTCAACGGACGCTTCTTGCGACTATCAGATCCGTACCCGTAAGGCTAGGATGCTTCGTCATCGGAGCCAGCCTAATCATTTGGATTGCTAGACAATTCATCCACAGCCTTCATTTCTGATCCACACCCTCAGAGCACTGACCTGCTCCCCAAAATCCGCGCACAAAGATATATGATTTACGCATTCTGAGCGGTCCCCTTTTTCTGCATCATCCCGAGAGTGAGTCTCCGGCAGTTTTGGTGCTTGTGAATTCGCGGCTAGCCGCGAATTCACAAGCGATTTCGTGTGGCGTCCTCTCCCCGTGAGCCCGGTGAGGACGACTCTCATTGTATTCTCTTCGCCAAGCCTCGATGATCTGCTTTGCGTCCGCCAGCGACGTGAACCAGTGGGCGTCCAGGCACTCTGACCGCAACGTGCCGTTGAACGATTCCACGTACGCGTTGTCGGTCGGCTTCCCGGGCCGTGAAAAATCGATGCGCACTCCCGCATGATACGCCCACAAGTCCATCGCCTGGGAAGTGAACTCCGTTCCGTTATCGCAGAAAAGTGTTTTCGGAACCGCCCGTTGCAAACCAATTCGGCTCAGCACGCGCACCACGTCTTCTCCCTTTAGACCTTGCCCCACCTCGATCGCCAAGCTTTCTCTCGTGAACACATCCACCACCGTCAAAGCTCGAAACCTGCGTCCATCCGCCAGTTGATCGGCCACGAAGTCTAAACTCCAAACCTCATTCGGCGCTACCGGCTTACGGCGCTCCCGGCGATTCGTTGCCGCACATCTCCGCCGCCGCGGCTTGTAGCGCAGTGTTAGGCCCTCTTCCCGGTACAGCCGATACACCAGCTTCTTGCCCACCTGCCAGCCCTCGCGCTTCAGCAGTACCCGGATCTTGCGATACCCATAACCGATTCGGACCTGGGCGATCTCTCGAATCCGCAGCCGAAGAGCGGTTCTCGGCTCGCGTCTGCTTCGGTATCGGAGAGTCGACTCTGCGACTTGCGCGGTGCGACACGCATGTCGCTGACTCACTCGATACGCGCCGCACAGGTAGTGCACCACTGGGCGGCGGCACGAGGGCTTTAGAATTTTTTTGCGAGCACATCCTGTAGCATGGCCTTGTCCAAACTCAACTCGGCCACCAGCTTCTTCAGCTTCCCATTTTCTTCCTGAAGCTGCTTCAGCTGCCGGACCTGGTCGATCTCCAAGCCCACGTATTTCTTCTTCCATCGATAGAAGGTCTGCTCGGTGATCCCCACCCTCCGACACACCTCCACCACCGCCACACCTACCTCCGCTTGCTTCAGAACCGCGACCATCTGCTCTACAGAGAAGCGTTTCCTCTTCACGGCAAATCCCCCTTCCTCCGGGTCAGATTTTGCCGGAAACTAACTCTCAATATGCATCAGAAAATGGGGTGCCGATCAATTCTGCGGAGTGGGCGGGTGGCCCCCCTTAACACGCCGAGATGATTTTGACTTTGTTTTTTCCGGGGGTGGGCGGGTGGCGTAGAGATTAAGCGGCGGAATCTGCGCAGTTGGTTTTGACTTTTCCGGGGGGTGCCGGACGGGTGGCCCGGACGTAAAACTCTGGAACGAATCTGGGTGGCCCACACGTCTGTTTTACGTGTGGGGCTTTTGACTCTTCCGCGTATCTGCTTAGAATCTGCCACTTCCAACCGCACTCGCGGTTCGTATGTTCGCTTAGTCAGGGCGGCTGCTCGATCTTTGCGTCATCGAACACTGCAGCTGTGCTACATTCTGGCGCATGAGACGTTTCGCCGTGATTCTCGGAATCATCCTCTTCCTGCTTGGAATTGTGGCGCTCGTGCATCCGGATTTCGACTATCACAAACAAGAAGAGGTCGCCAAGATTGGCCCGGTTACGGCGACCGTGAACAAACCGGAGCGAGCAACCGTCCCCCCATTAGCCGCCGCTGCACTTCTGATCGCGGGAGCGGTACTAATCGTCCTGGGGCCAAGGCTTAAGCGGTAGTTGCCAGCCCGGGTATCCCTGGCGCGATAAGGCTGTTTTTTCCTTCCCTCCAAGTAGCTCCAAGAGCAATACTTACCTCTACGCTCCAGCCAGCGATGTCGTTCGTTGACATCCAGTATCTGCGAGTTAATGTAGCAAACATACCGATTGCTGCACGACTTCCCTCTGCACGGAGCGTAAAATGAAGATTCACCTCTTGAAGCCTCTCGCGGGGTTCTGCCTGTTTTCGGGCCTCCTCAGCGCAGCTGTTCCCCGGGCTTCCGGCCAAGGCACCCCCGGCCTGTCTGAGACCGAGGTCTTAATCGGGTCATGTTCAGCCCTCGAAGGCCCGTCACATTTTCTAGGCGTGGAAACCGTGACGGGTGCGAAGGCCTACTTCAACCTGATCAACGACAAGGGTGGCGTAAACGGGCGCAAACTCAAACTCATCTCCGCTGACGACAGCTACGACCCAGCCAAGACGCAGACCTGTTTTGACCATCTGATGAGCGAGAAGGTCTTCGCGCTGGGCTTCTTCGTAGGTACGCCAACCGCCGTAAAGTATGTCCCTATGGCGGAGAGTGCGAAGATTCCGCTAGTAGGCTTGTTCACAGGAGCGCAAACCTTGTACGTGCCGCTCCGCCACTGGGTGGTGAACGTGCGCGCTTCCTATTTCGACGAGACCCGCGAACAGGTCGATGGACTGTGGAAAACTCTCGGTTACAAAAAGATTGGAGTGATTTATCCCGAAGACGCCTTTGGAACAGCCGTTCTAGAAGGCGTCAAGGCAGCCCTCAAGGAGCGCGGCGCTGAACCTGCCGCCATCGGTTCCTATCAACGGCAAACAGCCCAGGTTGGAGGAGCCATCGACACGGTGCGCGGAGCGAATCCGGATGCTGTGGTTGTTGTGGGGCCTGCTAACACCGTGGCGCCCATCCTCAAGCAAGCCCACGCGAAGGGCTGGAAGCCGCTGTTTCTGACCGTCTCCTTCGTCGGCACGGATGAACTGATTTCGGAAGCGGGTCAGGATGCCGAGGGCGTGGTGATTACGCAGGTTGTGCCGCCGTACTACATGACGGAGCAGAAGTCCGTTGCTCTCTACCGCCGCGCGCTCGGAAAGTATTTTCCTGCCGAGCAGCCTAACTTCGTCAGCCTCGAGGGGTTCGTGGATGCTATGGTGTTGGTAGAGGGCCTCAAACGGGCGGGGAAGGATCTCACGCGCGAAGGGCTGATTCATGCTATCGAATCTATTCACGACCACGACTTAGGTCTCGGGCCGCAGCTCAAGCTCAACTATTCCGCCAAAGAACACAAGGGGTTCGACCACGTCATCCCCAGTGTGATTCGCGGCGGGCGCGCTGTGCCTTTCACCGATTGGGCGACTGCTTTGTCAAAATAACTCGGGAGACTTTGTGGTTGGTCTCTGCTTGCCTCATGACTGGGAGCAATTCTCAGAATCGAACGCAAGAAAAGAGCACAGGCAAGAGTGCCTGTGCTACTTGTGCGCGGATTCTGTTTGCTCGAAAGCGTGATACGAAGAGCGCACTAGCGGGCCGGCTTCGACGTGCTTGAAACCCATCGCTTCGCCGAGCACCTTGAACTCAGCGAATTCGTCGGGGTGCACATATCGAACAATCGGCAAGTGCTCTTTTGTTGGTTGCAGATACTGGCCCAGCGTAAGAATGTCCGTGCCTTGCGCGGCAAGGTCTTGCAGCGTGTCGAGGACCTCCTGCTTTTCTTCGCCAAGACCCAGCATCAGTCCCGTCTTTGTCGGCACATCCGGATGCGTCTGTTTTGCGCGGCGCAGCAATTCTAGCGAGCGCTCGTAAAGTGCGCCTTTACGGACTTGGCGGTAGAGGCGCGGCACAGTTTCCGTATTGTGGTTCAGGACGTCGGGCCGCGTTGCGAGGACTACATTTAAAGCGTTCCAGTCGCCGCGGAAGTCTGGGATTAGCACTTCGACTTTGCAGCCGGGGACGCGGCGGCGAATCTCTTCTATCGTGCGCGCAAAAATGTGCGCGCCGCCATCCGGCTGGTCATCCCGATTGACGCTGGTGACGACGGCGTACCGCAAGCCCATGCGCGCGACTGCTTCGGCGACGCGGAAAGGCTCTTGTTCATCCGGTGGGCCGGCGGGTTTGCCGCTCGGCACGGCGCAAAACCCGCAGGCGCGCGTGCAGATGTCTCCCAGAATCATGAAGGTAGCTGTGCCGTGGTCCCAGCATTCGCCCATGTTGGGGCAGCGGGCGCTCTCGCAAACTGTGTGCAGGTCGAGCGTGCGCATGATGCGCTTCAGGTCCTGGTAGCGCTCGCCGCCGAAGAATTTTACGCGGAGCCAGTCCGGCCGCGGATGGGCGTTCGGCGGGGGCACTGCCATCGGCGGCTGATTCGAGATGATGTTAAACGGTGAGGCCATGGTGTGTGGTCGAAAGAGCCATTTTACCTCATTGGGCGTGAGGAACAAATGGGGCCGGAAGCTAACAGTCGACAGCTGACAGCGGGCGAAGAAAGAAAAGGACAACGCAGAGACGCAGAGTGTGCTGAGTTGGCGCAGAGAAGACTGCGCTCGTTTGTGATGAACGACGGGAGGCTCATGGGGCAGTGGTGACTTCGGTGGAATCGCCGGTCTGATGGTCCTTAATTTGAAAGCGCAGGAATTTGTGCACGGCGGCAACGGCGTCGGCGTTTTTCGTTGTGATGCGGATGCGCGCGCCGTGCTCAGTGTTTTCGAGCTTGTATTGAATGGCTTCGCGCAGACGCTTCATGGTCTCCGAGCCCGGGGGGTTTTGTGAGTGTATCAGCATAGGCGCGGAAAAATCGCCGGCTGCGAACATCTTTGCAATGTGGCCGAAATGCATGCGGATTTCGTCCAGCGTGGCGGTGTCGTCGGCCTTGTTGGCTTGGACATCGATGGCGCCGCCATCGGAGTAGAGATGGAAATGATGCGTGGCTTTGTCATGGGAGAAGCCCATGACGTGATCCCCGCGCTCGACGACACCTTGGTGATGGTCGTCCTGGGCGGCAGGCTTGTCCTGGGCAAAGGCGTTGAGAGCGGCAAGAATCAGCATGGCTGCGGTTAGAAGCAGGTTCATTGGGAATCCTTTCGGAGGAGAGTCTGCATGGTTGGACGGACGAGGAGCGCAAATGAGGGGAAGAGGGGCCCCCTCCCCCTTTTTTCGTAAGTGCGGATTCTAAAGGGTTTTAAGTCCTTTGTTCCGGAAGTGCTCATTGTAAAGAAGTTAAGGCCGCGTTTTGCGGACGTGCGGATTATAAAGGGGTTAGGGACGGGGTAGCGAGAAAAGAGGGAGGAGGCACTGAGATTAACAGTCGAAAGTCTAGCGTTGAAACGGCAACCATCCGGAGAGCTGAACCCGGAGACGCTGAGGGCGTAAAGAAGACGGGAACGATTCGTCGGCGAGGCGGGTCGCGAGAACATGGAGAAGGATAGCATGTATTGGCGAGGAGGTAAAGTATTTTGCAGGGAATGGTCGAAATGGAGGGTTGAATGGCTATGGCTGGGAATTGGACGGCGTCACACGCGTCCAGATTAGCGATGGATATCGGGGATAGAGGAATTGATCCGCGGAATAAAAGCGTCGCTAAGACCCTCATGCGTCTCTTGACAAGGATTTGTTTGCCCTCTATGCTCGTTTTGGCATAACATGATGGAGTCTCTTAACCCCGCTGTTAAGCCGGTCATTTGGATTGGGAGCGCAAAGACGGACTTGTCCCGTTTTCCAGAGGACGTCAAGGATTCCATGGGCTTTGCGCTCTACGTGGCACAGCAAGGCGGAAAGCATGCCGATGCGAAGCCCCTCAGAGGGTTCGGCGGAGCCGGCGTTTTGGAGATCGTTGAAGACCATTCCGGGGACACATATCGCGCCGTCTACACCGTGCGATTGGCTGGCTGCGTTTACGTGCTCCACGCCTTTCAAAAGAAATCGAAGCACGGAATCGAAACGCCAAGGGGCGAGATCGACTTGATCAAGCGGCGCCTCAAGCGAGCCGAGGAAGTGCACGCCGCATGGCTGGAACGACAAACGGAAACGAAAGAACATGACTAAAACAATCGAGGTAGAGGAAAGCAGCGGCAATGTCTTCGCCGACCTTGGCCTGCCAAATCCAGAAGAACGGCTCACGAAAGCCGCTCTCGCCATTCGCATTGCCGGCGCGATTCGTTCCCGACGACTAACCCAGGCAAACGCTGCCCGGATACTGAAAACGGATCAGCCAAAAATCTCTCGCCTCCTTCGCGGCCAACTCTCCGGTTTCTCCACCGAACGGCTCATGCACTTTCTGACCCTCCTGGGCCGCGACGTCGAAATCGTGATCAAGCCCGCCCCCCGCACCCGCCGCCAAGGCCGCCTCCGCGTCGTGGCACTCGCTTGAGCGTGGCTTTCCGGCCTACTTCTAGCAGAGCACCGGCCGATTTTGGGGTCGAACGGCGGTGCGGTTGAGGCGACTTATGCTTTAGTTGGGAATGCGGCAGGCGGAAAAAAGAGAAGAGCGGCGCACCCTTTGCAAAAACAGAGGCGCAAGGGAAGGCACCCCCGAGTCAAGGTGCGGCCACCCGCCAATCTACAAATTATGCAGCGGGTATGATATAAGCGTAACAATTCGCAATGCGCTCCGGTCGTACCAGCCCGATGCAAATGATGGTTCGCGCGGCACTTGTGGTTCTTCTCTGCGCTTGGGTGCTGCCGGCCCAGAGTTCCAAGCCCATCAGCTTCAAAAACCTGCTCAATTCGATGCACGAGCACGGCCTAAGCAATGCCGAACTTGCCGAGATCGTGAAGTCTCGTGGCGTGGATTTTGAACTCACTCCGGCGATGGAATCGGAGCTAATAGCTGCCGGCGCCGACACAATTCTACTGGCGGCGGTGCGCACCAGCTACCGCGGCACTTCCTCCGCACGCAATGTTCAGCCGCGCCCTTCGCAACCACGCGAAACGGCCAGTCCGGCGCACGAACTCGACGCTGTGCAGACCCTATTCGATCAAAAAAAGTACGACGAAGCGCGCGCTTCTTTCGACGCTCTTCCCAGTCCTGCAAAGACGGCTTTCGAAGGCCAACTGCTGCTCTGCAAGATAGAACAAGAAAGAAAAGAGTACCGCCTTGCAGTGCAGGCCTGCAATGCGGCTATTCAGTCCAGGCCAAACGTCGGAGTGCCCTATGGGTTGAACGCCTATTCTCTGCTTATGCTAGGGGAGATTGAAAAAGCAGAGGCCCCCGCCGCGAAGGCGGCAGAGTTGTCGAGCGAAGTTTATTACAAAAAGCTTCTTGGACTTATCCACTACACAGGAGAGAAGTACGAGCTTGTCCCCAAAGACATGCCAGAGGATTCCAATGATACATTCATGTTGACACTGCTTACGGGCGCTGCCTTTCACAACCGCGACTACGAGGCATTTCGCCGGCTTCGCACTAAATTGACCTCGCTGAAGGGCAACGACAACGGCTGGAACCTGTATGTAGATGGCCTAACTGCTCAGCGGGAGCTAAATTGGGACGTCGCTCTCGAGAAGTACAAAAAGTGCGATGCCGATAGCGACTTTATAGACCCCGTCTGTTTAATCGCTGCGGCGAGCACCGAACTCACGCAAACAAACTACAGCGCGGCAAAAACCGACATTGACAAAGTGTTGTCGGAACATCCCAGAAACCAGGATGCTGTATTGCAGGGTATTTTTATTAACCTCCGGGTCGGGGACATCGCAGAAGCGGAGCGGCTTCATGGAGTGATGAACGCAATCAAGCCGGCAAATGCAGATTTCATGGACTGCCTCTACTACTACGGCCGGAATCAACCATTATTGGCGACCAGCCATTGTCAAGCGGCCATCCGCGGAAATGAAAACAATAATACGGTGTGGTCCAATGCAGGCTATGCCGCCCTGGACAATGGTGACTTCCAAAGCGCCATAACGGACTTCGCCAAAGCCTGGGAGCTTTTTTATGCTTCTAAGGAGAAACACACGGTCATTGAAGAGCTCGATCTCTGGTGGGGCACCCTTGCTGCCGAATACTACTCCGGCGACAAGAAGAGAGCCAAGGAGTTGTACCGTACTCTCAAGAAAACCTATCCACAATTCGCCACGACGATCGCCCTCAAGCAGCTTCCTCTCCTCTGGTCAGACAATACTGTGAAACTCATGGACAAAGCCACAGAAGATCTCAAATAGGGGGCGGCGCCGACAGTTACCCAAACGAGGAGTCGGGGCGGTTTAAGGGACTTATGCTCTAGTCGGGAATGTGGCGGGGTGGAAAAAGAGAAGAGCGGCCCATTTGCAAAAACAGAAACGCAACTGAAGGCCACTCGGGGAAGCCGGAGCCTAAAAGGTGACGGTCTGCCCACAACTTCTCCACTTCCTCGACGTGGCGGGGCCTGGGCTACTCTGGGGGCATGCCTATCTCGCCAGCCCGCCACATTGCGTTGGAATGCGGTGCCCGTGGTCTCCCGTTGACAAGCGACAATTGTCACTGTACAATCTTCCTTTGTGATTCGGAGCTTCAAGCACTGAGGGCTCAAACGGCTGTATAAACGCGGCGACCGAAGCGGGATACGCACCGACCTGTTGGAGACGGTGGAACGAATCCTTTCGGTTCTCGACTCGGCGACAACGCCGCAGGCTCTCGATCTGCCGCGCTATCGCCTGCACCCGCTGAAAGGTGACTTGAAGGGATTCTGGTCCGTGACCGTTCGGGACAACTGGCGCATCGTTTTCCGATTTGAGGGCGAGGACGCCTTTGATGTTGAACTGACCGACTATCACTAAGAAGGAAGAAATTCCATGCCCATGAAAAACCCTGTTCATCCCGGGCGCGTCGTCCGCCACGATTGCCTCGAGCCTTTGGGACTTTCTGTGACGGCGGGCGCGAAGGTGCTCGGCGTGACGCGGCAGGCCCTCAATAACGTCGTGAATGGCAAGTCTGGCATTAGCCCGGAGATGGCGATACGTCTTTCGAAGGCTTTTGGCAGTACGGCGGAAACGTGGTTGCGCATGCAGCTCGCCTACGACCTTGCGGCGGCGCGGAAAACCGAAAGCAATATCAAAGTTCGCCGCCAGCACATCGGAGAGATGCACGTATAGAAGCCTGCATTTGCCGCGAAAGAGACCTTTTCAAGAACTCTCGATTGGCCCGCGGCAACTTGCGGGGCTATTCATAGCGGAGCGCTACGAGGGGGTCCACGGCGCTGGCGCGGCGGGCTGGGATGTAACAAGCTACGACGGTGATCCCGAGCACCAGCAGGGACACTGCGGCGTAGGTTAGCGGGTCCGCTGCGGTGACCTGGAACAGCTAGCTCTTGAGAAACTGCGAGAGCGCCAACGTGAACACGGCGATGACCGTGAAGGACGGGCTCTTGGTCAGCATACGGAGCCCGTATGGAATGTCTTTCCAAATTGCGCGCACGGACCACCCCTGTCGAATGGCGTATCTAGCGGAAGGTACGATTTAGCTGGGGGAAAGGTTCCGCTTAGGCGCAGGTTGAAATGACTGTGCGGGGTGGGCCGATTGCTGTGGAGGTCGCGGAAGAAGAGTCTGCGCGCGCGCTTCAAAAGGCGCTGCGCAGATGGGAGAAGTAAGAGAGTTACTTAGGACTTCGCGGCGTGGCGGGCCAGCCGGGCGGCGAAACCTAGCAGCAGGGTGCGCTGCTTGGCGTCCATTTTGGCTAGGTGGCGCTGCAATTGGCTTAATTCTGAAGCTTCTTTCTTGGTGCTGCCCCAGAGTCCTTTGTCGTCTTCGCTGACGAGCTTGCGCGGCTTGGGGGGTTCGTCGCCTTCGTACATGACTTTGTAGAGAGGCATGTCCAGGGCGCGGGCCCACTTTTCCAGGGTCTCGACGGTGGGGACGGTGTGGCCGTTTTCAACGCGGGAGACGTAGCAACGGAGAAGGCCAGTGGCTTTCTCGATGGTGCCTTGGCTGAAATTCTTTTCTTCACGCAGCGTTTTGAGTCTTTGTCCTATTTGCATAGGTAGAGAGTACGACAAGTCGGGGGTCGGTGGCTAGTGGTGAATAGCGAGAAATTAGTCGTGAGTAGTGAATAGGAGGAGTGAGTCGGTGAAGGAAACGATCGAGCGATTAGGTTGGAGATGCGGAGCAAAAAGCTGAGGGCGCAACATGCTGTTAAGCGTGTTGCGCCCTCTAAATCGAGCCGTAAAGTTTCAGGCTTCCGGATCAATCCGGCGACTCAACAGCCTTGCGGCCAATCGCGTCTTCCAAACTGAGGCGTACCACCTACGAGCTATCCGGCTTGACGGAAAACCGCAACAGCGGTTAAGCCATTGCAACCTTTGCGCCAAACCGAAATGCCCAAGAGCTCTTTGATTTAGTTCGGCGCCGCGAATGCCGTTAAGCACTCGCGAACTCCAAACCAAACCGTCAAGCCTCGGAGATTTCGGAGCGCGGCTAGTGCTGCAATCGCCGTTAGGCTATCGCAGGCTCTCAACCGCACCTTACGTCTCCGAGCTTCCCTCATCCGCTTCGCGCCGCAATAGCGGTTAAGCTCTCGCGGCCCTTAGGCTGAATCGGGAAGCCTACCAACTTTCCGGTTCCGTTCGGAATCGCGACAACGTTTAAGAAATCGCGAACTCTGAACTGAACCGAAAAGTCTTTACGCTTCCGGTTCAATCTGTGGCGGAAGATAAACTTTGTGGTTTGCGGCGTCAATGAAATTCCGAAGAAAAGTCTGTGCAAATTTGTGGATGATTGTGGAAAAAAACCAGCACCTCGAAAAGAAAGAAAAGCAAGGAGGGAAAGAAGGAAAGAATTTTATACAGAGATTGCTGCGAGCACAGAAAACGCAGAGAAGGGGAGTGGGTCGGTTTCGGTAACGGCGTTTATCAGGCGCTAGGCAGCACTAACTCTGTGTGCGTTTAGGGCACGTCGAATACTTCAACGACTCCTCGGCGCAGGAGCGCGACTCTGTGCCCGGTCGGCGAAAGCGCGGGCTCTCTCGTTAAGCCTCCCCAGTCATGTCTCGGATCCCACTGGAGAGAAAATAACTCCTTCCCTGTTTGTTTGTCGTAGACCCTGATTCTTCGGCTGTTGTAAGGCCTTTCGCCAAGGCCAGCTAGAGGGTTTGTGATTTTGCTCCAGCGTGTCTGTCTCGTTTCCACACGCATCATCCTCGCGCCATCGACGCTGGAGATGGAGTCCACAATACTGCCATCGTGGGGGTAGTTCCTCTGCCATTCTGCGGGGATTCTCGCCGAATCCTCCCCGGCGACGGGAGCCAAGGTGCGCGAATCGAGAACCACTCTCGGCGTCATGCGATTGCCCCCCACCACAACCTTGGTGTGGTCCGATGACAACCGAAGAGGCCCTTTTGTGGGGAATGCCCGATCACAATGAAAGTCAGCCGAGCAGAGTTTAACTTCGGACAACGTGAGCACGAGGAAGTGGCCTTCAAGACTCGGTAGCACAGAATCGTCGAACTTAAACAGGGGCATGTGCGTGGTCCTCAAGGCCTTCTCATTGCTCATGTCGAGAAGAACGAGGATTGCATCAGGTGCCTCCTCAAAAAGTGGATGCGGATTAATATCCGGCGCCTGATTGATTGCGACCAGCAGGAGATCCTCGGACAGAAAGCAAGCCGTTGAGTAATCCCGCGCCTCACTCAAGTAGCCAAACTGGCGCAGGTCCCAAGCACGAAGTGGCTTATGTTGCGCGACTTGGTCTTCTTTTGCTTTGTCGCGTTCACCCATTACTTGTCCAACGGGGGCAAGCGTTGGGCCAGTCGGCACTTCCTGTGAGGATAAGCTCGTCGACATCACGACAAGCAATAGGAAGATGTAGAGCTGGTTTCGCATGGTCTTGGTAGACGAATTAGAGCACCCTGGCTGCCAGCCGAGTATGCTCGGCATGACCGGCAGCATGTTGAAAACAAAAGAGAAGGCGAGATGGACAGCTCGGGACGTTGAACCGTGGAAAGCGGTTTACTCCGCCGGTGTCAGCTCAACCTGACAGAAGGCGTGTTGAATGCCAAAAACCTTACTTACGTGAGTCAAATCTTGGAAGTCGCGTAATCGGAAACTGACCCACTACCCAGAGGAGATAGAGGCAAAAAAGGAGCGAAGAGAAAAGAGCGCGGCGCGACTGGAGAGACGAGCGGAGAATCAGTCGAGAGAATAATAGAGGAAATGCACGCCGACGCCAGACATTCCATTTCTGCCGAGGGGCTCGACGTGCGCCACGCGGCCAATGAATTTGCATTCGAGGGGCGGAAGGGATTTGATTTCCTCGGGAACTTTCAGTCGAAGCTCAAGCCTGGCTCCTTCGCGGAGTTTGAGGCTCGTAGCGAAATAGGCGCCGCTCTTGGAGATGTTCATGGTCTCCGCAGGAAGTGACTCCGCCGGGCTCTCCATGGCAAGCGTGATCTGCATGGGGACACGTTTGATGAGACGGGCTGCTAAACGACGTTCGATTGTCACTCTAGGTTTCCTGGGGCTGGGGGCAAACGAGAATTCGGCTCTTGGGCAGTATTCAGTGTACGGAAATTGGGAAAGGCGTCAATCAGGTTTTTGTGGGATGCCCCGGGAAGCCAGACGGCGCGCAATCAGAATGCGGAAATCTTTGTGGAAGCTTTGGACGGTCGTTGTGGCTACGCCGTATCGAGTCCCGACGGGTCATTTGATTTTGGCGATGCGGCCGGTGGTAGGATATTTCTGGAATTGCAGTGCGTCGTGGCCTGGGATGACGCGGTCGGGATTGCCTCCGGCTAGTTGAATCATGCGTTCTTGATTCTTGATGTTGGCGGCGTGGTCGGCGTCGGAGAAAGTGGCGCTGGCTTTGTGCTCGCCGAGGTTGCGGTAGAGATAGCAATTATCGGACGCGAGGACGAACGGAAAACTGCCCTCGATACTTATGTATTGAGAGGCGTAGGTGTGGTGGCCGCCTGTGTAAGCGCGAATGCCGGGGAAAATCGCTACGTTATCGCCGTCGATTAAGTGCAAGCGGCCTTCGGTGTTGACGCGCACGAGCTCTTTGACGTCTTCCGGATCGATGCCTCCGTGGTTCCCGCCGGGCTGCCAGGCATCGCCCGTGTAATAGCGATATTCTTCCTTCTGAATCCAGACGTTGGCTTTCGGAAAAAGATCGATGCCTCCCAAATGATCCCAGTGGGAGTGGCTGATGACGATGTCCGTGATTTCTTCGGGCTGGAGTCCCGCGAGCTTGACGGCTTCGTCGGGGCGAATGTAATCGGTGGACGGAAAGTACTTGAGGAAAGTATCGCGGTGGTAGCCGCTATCGAAAAGAATGTTGTGGCCGCCGCCGCGGATGAGCCAGATCACCATGGCGATGTTGATTTTTTCGCCTTTGGGGGCGCCCATGACGAGGCCGGCGACTTCATCCTCAGCGGAGGCGTAGCGAATGGCCTCGATCGTGTAATTCGGCGGGGGCGCGGACGCAGACATCGCTCCAACAAATACAGCCAGAAGTACCGCCACCAGGAGTTTTTTCACGGTACACATCCTCGTCGTTTTTAGATCCTGACTCGACTCCTGCGCCCATGCGTTGGAACAGTGCCAGCCATGGTGGCGTGTTGTGCCTGAAATCGAGGGAAGCCGCTTTTCGCCAGTGCGTGTTCCGCCCCTCAGTCGTGAATTTTCAAAGTATCGATACGACCACCAGGCCATCCCTCAACATGGTTGCGTTCCCGCAAAGCCTCCTTCCCTTTCGCCCGGCAAGATCATTGTAGCCTCACCACGTCCATCCGTCTCAACTTCCGGTTTGCCCGTCACTCGCCCGCAACAGCCAGGAATGTCTGCCACTCTCCTATGTACATGCGAGGTCGTCCTAACAGGGCTGCCCGCCTCTTGTGCGAAGGATTATTCGTATCTCAGCGCGACCATAGGATCGACGCGCATCGCGCGGTGCGCGGGAATGTAGCAGGCGAGGAGAGCGACAGCGACAAGCACAATCGCGACCGCTGCAAATGTGAGTGGGTCGCTAGCGCTAATGCCGTAGAGCAAGCTGGACATCAGACGCGTTAAACCAAACGCCGCAAGCAGGCCAATGGCGACACCCACGAGCGCCAGACGTGCTCCCTGAACCAGAATGAGCTGCATAACGTCGCGCCGCTGCGCCCCAAGCGCCATACGAATGCCGATTTCGTGCGTCTGTTGCGCGACGGCGTAGGCCAGCACGCCGTAAATTCCGATTGTGGCAAGAAAGAGCGCGAGAAAAGCGAAGAGTCCCAGCACGAAAGTGTTGAATTTCGGCGCGGCGATAGAGGAAGCCATTCCCTGCTCCATCGTGCGTATCTTTGCGACGGCCAGTTGTGGATCGAGAGAGTGAATCTGCGCAACGACGGCGGAGGTCAACGAGGCTGGGTCAGTTGAGGTGCGCAGGGCAAGATTTAACGGGATGATGACGTTACCGTACTCGATGTAGTCGTCCGGCAATTGAAGATACGGAAGATAGAAGTGCGGGCCAGGCTTGGAACCCAGCGGACCGTCGTTCACGTCGCCCACAATGCCAACGATAGTTCGCATCATATTGGGGAAGGGGTGTCCGAGGCGTTTGCCCAGAGCGTTCTCGCCGGGCCACAATAACTTCGCCGTTTCCTCGTTGATGACGGCGACGGGCTGCGAACCGATGCGATCTTCCGGCGTGAAAAAACGGCCCTCGATGAGCGGAATGCCCATGGTTGAAAAATAATCTCCAAGAGCCCAGGTGACGGTCATAATAGGCGCGCTGTCGCGACGGCCTTCGACCTGAAGGACTTCGTTGTCGGCACTATCGAGAGGAAGATCGTTGGAAGCTGCCACAGATTTCACTCCTGGAAGACTCGCTATGCGTTCAATAGCTTGTTCATAAAACTGGCGGACTTCCGGAGCTTTTGGATAGGCGTCGAAGGGCAGGGGAACGCTCATCGTCAACACATGATCGGGACGGAAGCCGGGATTGGTTTCAAGAAGCTTCGAAAAACTGCGGATCAAGAGGCCCGCTCCGATCAGCAGAATCATGGCAACAGCGAATTCTGCAGCGACGAAAATGCCTTGCAGGCGATGACGCGCCCGACTGGGAGTTCCACTGCGGCCGCTCTCCTGCAGCGAGCCCTGCAGGTGAACGGATGAGACTTGGAACGCAGGAGCAATACCGAACACCACAGCGGTCAGGCAGGACACTGTAGCGACGAATGCGAGCACCCAGCCACCAAGCGAGGCCGAGTGAGGAAGGGCGAGGCTCGAAGGAACAAGAGAAAGCAGGCCGCTTGTGCCCCAGAACGCGATCAAGATTCCAAGCGCACCACCCGCGAGTGCGAGAACGAAGCTTTCGGTGAGCATCTGGCGAATGAGGACCATGCGGGAAGCGCCGAGGGCGGTACGAATGGCAATTTCCTTGGAGCGTGATGCGGCGCGTGAAAGAAGAAGCGTGGCGACATTGGCGCAGGCGATCAACAAGACGAGACCGACCGCGGCCATCAGAACGAGCAGGAGGGTTTCGACTGGGCCAGCGACTGCTTGATGCAAAGGAGTTAATCCAATCGCGGGGGTTGCGCCGTTAAAGATTTTTACCATTGCGGGGGGATACACTCGCTTGATCTCTGCTGTCACGAGGGCAGCGTCGGCCTGCGCCTGGTTGAACGTGACGCCGGGCTTCAGCCGTGCAAGCACGCCGTCATTGTACCCGTCACCCCAGCCTTGCAGTTCGACAGGGGTGAAGGCCCTTGGAACCCAAAGTTCAGCGGGTTCGTTATTGTGTTTGGGACCCGGCAGCGGGAATTGAAAATTCTTCGGCATGACGCCGATGACGGTGTAGGGAATTCGGTCCAGGTCTATGATTTGGCCAACGATGTTCGCGCGACCAGCGTAGCGATGCTGCCAAAGGCCGTAGCTCAGGACAGCAACATGCGTGCCTGGTTTGTCCTCTTGCTCAGTGTACGTGCGGCCGAGGAGCGGCTGGACCCCGAGCATTGGAAAAATCGAAGCAGAGACGCTCGCAGCAGTGACGCGCTCGGGCTCGCCGCCACCAGAGAAGTCAAAATCCTTGGTCTGGAAAGCTCCGAGCGAGGTGAAAGACCTCTGCGTCCGTTCAATTACCGCGATGTCGGGCGGCGAAGCAGGGACCTCCGGGTACCCCAATGATTTGAGGCTTTCATTCAACATGACGAGTTTCGTGGGGTCTTTGAATGGCAAGGGACGAAGAAGGACGGCGTCGACGATTGTGAAGATCGCGGTGTTGGCACCGATGCCGAGGGCGAGAGTCAGCACGGCCACGGCCGTGAAGCCGGGAGATTTGCGCATCATGCGGAAGGCATAGTGGATGTCTTGAAGAATGCCAGCGAACAAGTTGCTGCTACCCTTTCCCAACGCTACGGGCTCGCGATGCAAATCACTCTCTATTGATCGGAGGCTGCGCGCGAGTAGGTCTTCGCCTTTCAGTTCGTCGATGGCGGTTCGGAAAGCTGCGTCTTCAGACTCGCCAGTCACGAGGAGTTCGTTGTAGCGATCCTCAAGGTGCTGCGCGATCTCTTCGGCAATTTCCCCTTCGCGCGCTGGGGAGAGTTTCAGCGGAGCAAGGCAGCGGAGAATTTCTGGCTTCCATTCAGGCATTCTCCGCCTCGGTGATGCGATTAATACCGACTACAAATTCGTGCCAGCCGCGAAGCTGCGAAGCGAGCACCGTGCGGCCCTGGCGCGTCAGACGATAGTAACGGCGGCGGCGCTGTCCGCTTTTTTCGACCCAGCGTCCACACAGCCAGCCGCGGCGTTCAAGGCGGTAGAGCAGTGGATAGAGCGAGGCGACGTGAAAACGAACAGTGCCGCCAGAGCGTTGCTCGATAAGTTTGCTGATTTCGTAACCGTGGCGCGGACGGACTTCGACGAGCGAAAGAATGAGCAACTCAGCGCTACCCTTTTTCCATTCCACTTGTGAGGCTGTCTGGTCCATATATGGCATCGCAATATATGGAACGACGGTGCGGCTCAGGAGTCAAGGGAATGTTTCAGGGAGCCAGCTATCCCAGCGGGTTAGTCGCTTCCGAATGACAGTTAGTCAGGTGCTTCAGGGACTGGGAATTGACCAGACGTTCTGACGGATTGCAGTAAGAGCTGTATTCGCTAACCACACGGTGCGATTCCGGGCGTATTGTCGGCTAACCGGAAGTTACGATTCTTCACGTTCCAACTTCCGGTTGCTCCGTCAATCGCCGCGGCGTGCGGTTCATGCGTACATCGCCGCCCCATCCGGTTACTTTATCTTAACGGAGGAGCGCTCTCTCCATTTCCAGCTGACGCAGGACAGTGGTCGCATCATAAGCTGCCAGGCCTGCTATCGTATACTCTCGTTGCTGGAGAGTGGGATGAAGCCAGCTCTGCTTGTTCTAGTGGGACTTACCGTTGCGTGGGCGGCGGGGGCCTCGTCAACTGCCGCGCAATCTCGCATTCCCTCCTCCGATCCGGCCAAGCCAGCCGTGTGCAGCATCTCGGGCCTAGTCGTGAAACTGCAAGGAAGTGTGCCGCTTCCGTCCTCGACCGTGCGGCTGCAGAGCGTTGACGACCACTCCCACACCTTTTCTGGTGTCACCGATGCAGGCGGACGCTTCGAAATCAAAGGCATCGACGCCGGCCGCTATCGCGTTCACGTGATTCGCAATGGCTACGTCACGCAGGAATACGGCCAAAGAACTCCCGACGACCCGGGCGCTATCCTCGCCCTCAGCCCTGGCCAGGAATTGAAAGATCTGCTCTTTCGATTGCTCCCATCGGCGGTCATCAGCGGGCGCATCCAGAATGAAAATGGCGATCCTTTGCCGTGGGTCCGCGTCAGCGCTCTTCGCACCAGATATCTTTGGGGAAAACGTACTCTGTCCAGCGAAGTAACCGTCTTCACCAACGATCTCGGCGAGTACCGGCTGTTTGGACTACGCCCCGGTCGCTATTTCCTCAGCGCCAGCTACAAGCCCGGCCAACGCCTGGACCCGAGCGAAGCAGACGAAGACTCCGCTGAGGCAGGAAAATCCGGCTACGCGCCAACCTTTTATCCTGGCACGCCCGACCCGGCCCGAGCCACCGCACTCACGATAAAAACCGGCGACGAGCTTCATCCATGGATCTCCTGCTCGAACCCAGCACGGTTTACACCATTCGCGGCCATGTCAACATTATTGGCCCGCGGGGCAATACGAACAGCGTCTTTCTGTTGCTCGGGCCACGCTCCACCGGCTTGGGCTGGAGCGTCCCGGCTCGCCAAACGATTGTCGATAAGCCAGAGGGGATGTTTGAAATACAAGGCGTCTTGCCGGGTTCTTACACACTCAGCGCCTTTTTGTTCGACGAAGGGCGAAGATATCAGGCCCGGCAGACTATCGACATCACCAACTTCGACGCCGAAGGCGTCCAACTCACCCTTCTGCCTGGAATGGACATTCGCGGCCAAGTTATCTGGGACCCCAGGGCGTGTCTTGATAAGGATCCCTTGACACTAAGCGTCAGACCCGCCGATCCCACTCTTCCATTTGGCGGCCAGTCTCGTGTCGTTGCCAACGGCGCTTTTTTCTTCCGCGACGTCTCGGAAGGTCTTTATCGCTTGACGGCCTCGGGCCAAACCCGGGACTGCTATTTGAAATCCATCCGCTACGCGGGAATGGAAGTTTCGGACGATGAGTTCAACGTGGTTCGAGGAACGCAGGCCACTCTGGAAGTGACGATCAGTTCCCGCGGCGCGCGTGTGCAAGGCACGGTTAAGGATGCGGACGGCCTGCCCGCCGTAGGCGTTTGGGTCGCCCTCGTTCCCGAGGATCGCCATCGCAGTGAATTTCGCCTGTTCAAACAGAAGACTACGGATCAATACGGCCGCTTCGATATCCGGGGCATCGCCCCAGGCAACTATAAACTTTTCAGCTGGGAACAAGTGGAACCGAATGCGTGGGAAGATCCGGATTTTCTCAAGCCATTCGAACCAAAAGGCGAGAGCGTTTCCCTGCAAGAGGGTGATGGCAAGTCCGTTGATCTCGTCGCGATACGCTCCGCAAGTCACGAGCAAGAAAAACAGTGATTGAAATGTAAACGCGATTACAGCGGTTGCCGCGAGGAGCGCACGAAATCCCGCAGCACGGTCACATTCGGACCATACGCTCCGATGCGGCCCGCATCCACGGGCAATCCAAGCCGCTCGGCCTGATCGAGGTCGACACCGGCATCATCCAGCTCGGACAAACTAAAACCTTGCGCAGGCAACACGCGGTTCAACCCCGTCGGATACACCGGCCGGGGCGGGCGGTGACGCTGCCAGGGCCGGCGCGCCAGTTCGTAATATTGCTGCCAATCGCGTTTGTGCCACGTCGTCATCGTACTATTTGTTACGTCCTCTGCTTCCGGTTGGATGCACGGTGCAGCCAGAAGGTTCGTCTCCGATTTGTCAGGCATCGCTTGTACCACCCGCGGCTCTCAAAACCATTCATGCCTCCCTGAGGAGGCAAGCCGTCAGGCGCTCAAGATACTTCACATTCGCTGCCTTGCGTCATTTTCCTTGCCTATTGTTTCAAACACGTTACCGTGCGATTTGTTTCGCAGGCAGCTTGGGCGGCCGTGAGTAACCCAACCATGTCGCCATCGGGGCTTGGCGACCCTCTTTATACACCGGATACAATACGCAATGGCTAACTTTTGGTAGCGGAAAACTCATCTTCTCCGCCATCGCTCGCCCGTAAGCGCGATGGAGGTCCAGCCACTTTAGGCAGACCGCTTTTCGCAGATCGCCACAGCTCCACTTCGTTAGACGAGTTTCCGCCTGAAATGTTGCAAGAGAAAACACAGCCGGCAGGCACACAGATATTCCAAAGCGTTTTTGAGGAAGGTTTGCAGCGGCGTCCCGTGGGATCAAGACGTCACTTTTGAATCCGGAAGGCCTCTCTACCAGCGGTTCCCGCGATCTCCACGATCTCCGCCGCCGCCGCGCCCGCCACCACCACCGTGACCGCCTCTGCCACCGCCGCCACCGCCGTGGCCGCCTCGGCCGCCGCCGTAACCACCGCCCCCGCCGCGCCCGCCGCCTCCGCCGCCACGCTCAGCCTGCGGCCGCGCTTCATTCACTACCAGGTTCCGCCCGCCGAAATTCTGGCCGTTCAAGGAGTTGATCGCGCGATCTGCATCTTCGTCGCTTTGCACTTCCACGAAGGCAAACCCGCGTGACTGTCCCGTGAAGCGGTCACGAATCAGATTGACACCGGAGGGAGTAACACCAACTTGTGCGAACCATTCCTGCAGCTGCTCTTCCGTCGCGGAAAACGGAAGATTGCCGATGTAGAGCTTCTTCACCTGCCCACTCCTTCTGCCCGGAACCCAAGTGAGAGTCGCGGAGCGCGCTGAAGGACAGCTATCGTTCACGGGCAGTCGGGGAAGCCGAGCCACCGCGGGCGCGAGACCGGCACATCAGCGGTCAGTGGCATGGTCTCGAAAATTAACCCCTTTTGCAATGGGAAAGAGTCTAGCCAAGGCCCGTTCTTGGGCCTCTGCGATCCCGGTTCCGCTGGATCGGTCTCCTCCAGCGCACTCCCTGCGCGGTTGAGACACCCGGGGCTGCGGAATAGTGATAGGATGCCGCGAAATCGATGCCTAGCAGGAAAACATAAGGTATGCGCGGCACAATGATGGATTTTCCGTTGACGCTCCCGGCGATTCTGGAGCGCTCCGGCAAGCTTTTCCACCGCGTCGAAATCGTTTCGCGCAGACCGGACCGCACCATCGTTCGAACGACCTACGGAGACTTCTACCGCCGCGCCAAGCGGCTCGCCGACGCCATCACCAAACTCGGCTTGCGCCCCGGCGACCGTGTCGCTTCCATGATGTGGAATCACTCGGGCCACCTGGAAGCCTTCTTCGGCGTGCCCTGCGCGGGCGGAATTCTTCACACGCTCAACCTGCGCCTGCATCCGCACGAAATCGCGACCATCGTCAACCACGCCGCCGACCGCTTTCTGCTCATCGACGATGTGCTGCTTCCGACCTTGGAAAAATGCCGCGCCGATGTGCCGTTCGAACGCGTCATCGTGGTTCCCTACTGCGGAGGCAGCGTCCCTATCCCAAAAGGCGCCCTGAACTACGAGGAACTCCTCGCCGACGCCAGCGATGACTTTCGTTACCCCGCCATAGATGAAAATGACGGGGCCGCCATGTGCTATACCTCAGGAACCACGGGCAATTCGAAGGGCGTGCTCTACTCTCACCGCGCGCTGGTGCTGCACACCTTTGCCGAACTGGGCGTGGATTCTTTTGCGATCGGCCACCACGACACCGTGCTGCCGGTTGCACCGATGTTTCACGCGAACGCCTGGGGCTTGCCGTATTCGTGCACGATGGCCGGCGCGCGCCTGATTCTCCCGGGGCCCAATGTAGACCCGGAAAGCGTCCTCGACCTGATCGGCCAGGAGCACGTCACGATCGCATGCGGGGTTCCGACGGTTTGGCTCAGCGTGCTGGCAGCACTTGAGAAAAATCCCGGCCGTTGGGAATTCGGATGGCCTGTCCGCCTGGTTTGCGGCGGCTCCGCACCACCGGAACGCCTCATGCGCGCCCTCGACAAGCATAACCTGCACATCCTCCACCTATGGGGCATGACTGAGACCACGCCCCTCGCCACCGTCGGCAAGCTTAAACGGCACATGGGCGACTGGACCACCGACCAACAGTATGAGGTCCGGGCAAAACAAGGCTGGCCTGCGCCTTTTATCGAACTGCGCGTCATGCGCCCGGAAGGCCTTGAGGGTAAGACTGTCGAAGCGCCGCGCGATGGGAGCACTCCCGGTGAACTCGAAGTCCGTGGCCCGTGGGTAGCGGCCAGCTACTACAATTCGCCCGAGCAGGCCCATCGCTGGACGGAAGACGGTTGGTTCAAAACCGGGGATGTCGCCACGATGGATGATGAAGGATTTATCAAGATTGTCGACCGCGCCAAGGACCTTGTGAAGTCCGGCGGCGAGTGGATTAGTTCCGTGGATATAGAAAACATGCTGATGGGTCACCCAGCCGTCAAGGAAGCTGCCGTAGTCGGTGTCCCGCACCCAAAATGGCAAGAACGGCCATTGGCCGCAGTCGTGTTAAAGGAAGGTGCCCAAGCAACGGCCGAGGAGCTTCGGGCTTTTCTGGCGCAGTCTTTCGCCAAGTGGCAATTGCCTGACGCCTTCGTCTTTCTTGATGCTTTACCGCGCACGTCGGTAGGCAAATTCAAAAAAATTGCCCTCCGCGAGCGGTTTGCGGATTGGAAGTGGGAGTAGTGAATAGTGAATAGTCAAAACCCGCATCCTGAACCCTGCAGGGATGCAGCACCCCGACTTACGTCTGCGGCACCGAATGTTTTTCGATCCGAGGTGCTAAGGAAGGGAGACCTGCCAGCGAAAGGGGCGGAACTCGGCGAGCCGCGCAAAATCGCGCTCGTTCACGGTAATGATGGTCATACCGTCGCGCGCGGCGCTCATCGCCAGCAGGGCATCATTGCAAAGGCGGGATCGGCCAATCCGCTCGTAGCCATACTTTAGAGCGAGCCGGGAGAGCAGCTTGCCGGTTTGCGCCCAATCACGAAGATTGGGTACGAGAATCCGCTGCGCTCTTTCGAAATCGCGCTCCAAGCGCTCGACAATACGAGCATCGCGAGGCTTTGCTCCGGCATAAAGCTCTTCGAGGACGATAGAACTGAGCCAAACCGGAGCTGTTGGAGAAAACCTCCGAAGATGGACCACCGCGGCATGGCCCGCTCGCAATGCCGCAATGTAAAACGACGCATCGAAAAGGACCGGGCCCATCTATTTTGCCAGCTTGCCGAAGACATCCTTGACGGTGATCCCACTGGCCACAAAGCGTTCATTCGCTTCAGCGACGAGTTGGTTGCGTTTGTGTTCCGCAAGGATGGCATCGAGCGCTCGTTCGATCGTCTCCGTCTCGGTTTTCGCCCGCAGAACCTTCTGGGCGCGCCGAATCTTTCCGGAGTCGAGTTTGAAGTGCTTGTGCGAAATGCCTTGTCTCGCTGTGCGCATCGTTTGCCCTCGCAAACACACTAGCATGCAATGAACATAAATGGAAGACTTATGAACATCGGGATTTCAGCGACGAGTGAGGAGCTTGTTAACGCGGGGAATCGTTAGTCTTGCACGCTACATCGACTGGATGGTTAGCATTCTTGGCATAGAGAGCGTCGATCTCACAGAACACGATCCTCACATCCTTCGGCATCGGCTTCTGCGGCATCCCCTCTTTCGAATAAGGGTTTATCAATCGAAATTCGACTGGGCCTGTTTTTGTTTTCATGCGAACTTGAAGTTCGTCGGACGTATCAATGTAACCGTAATACGGCCCCAGCTGCGATCGAAAGAGGCTTTGATCAACCCTATTCAAGGCGTGCTGAACCTCGGAAACCACGTTGGCACTCACCGACCCAGTATGACGCTCCGAAGCGGGGAATGCTTTCCACTCGTCCCATTCAATTTTGCCGTCCTCTGAGAGGCGCACAAGCAGGCGCTTCGCTTCTTGACCCATGCCATGGTGTATCCAAGTTGCTTCAAGCACAACGACTGGAACAGGAGCCGTTGGTCGAGCGCAGCCCGCCATTGCGCAGACAGCGCCTATCCAAATCAGGGTCAATTCAACGTACGGCATAAGACGTGACATAGGCGAGTTCAAGATAACACGGCTGGCTCATATCGCGGGCGGACGGGGCCCGACTCGGGTCCCTGCAAGGCTACATTTCGGTCAGGGGGTGTACGCGAGGATGACGCGGAGCAGCCAGAAGCAGAGATAGACAATGCAAGACTTTTGCTCGCCACCGCGGCCTCCTGCTGCTGTAAACGGGGTAGTTCAAAATCCAAAGGTGCGACCGGCGCGGCACAGCTTTCGTCCGCGAGGAAGTTCATGTCTCAGGACTTCTTTGGAGTTGGCGCGTCGGGGAGGAAGACCACTTCTTCGTGGGCCACGGTGGCAGCGCCGTACGCCATGGCGGCGCGGATATCTTCCGTCGTGAGGTGGGGATAGTCTTCGAGGAGCGCGGCTTCGGTGGCGCCTTCTGCGAGTTTGCGCAAGATGAGCTCGACGGTGATGCGGGTTCCGCGAATCACGGGTTTGCCCAGCATTACGGCAGGATTGATCTCAATTCGCTCGGTGGTCATGCGCGACTCCTGTTTCATCATAGCGCGGTTGCGGCGAGAGAGACAGGCTGCTGCGGGAGTGTACCGCGACCGCGTGGGACGGTTAAGCCCGCCACTACGAACGGCCTGCCCTCTGAAGAGGGCGGCTACAGCCCATTGTTGGAGGTGGGGAGGGATTTGATTAGGGAGGAGAGTTCGAGGATTTCGAGGTGATGGGGGCAGTCGGGCCAGTTGTGGCGCCAGCAGACGATGACGTCGCAGCCGGTGAGGGAGTGGCCGTGGTCGCGGAAATTGCGGCTTTCAAACTCGAATTCAACGTGGACGCGCTGCCAGCGTTGCGGACTGATTTGGCGTTTGGCTTCGCAGTCGGGGAAGCCCGATTGCACGGCTTCGACGATGTAGCCTAGTTCTTTCGCGACCATGCCGAAGAGAAGGACTACGCCTTGTTCGTTGACGGGTTCGTGGCGAAGGCCGCGGAAATCCATGGGATGGCCGTAGGTTGGGCGGCCACGCAGTTGCCGGTGGCGGATTTTGGCGGGAGGAGACGGATTCTTGCCGGATGGCACCGGCTTCCGTGAGCGAAAATAAAAGAAGCGTCCAGGCGCGGAACTTGTTGCCGGTCGGGGCCGAGGCTTTAGCACCAGGGGAGGCAGGAGTGCCAGGACATCGGCCCATTGCCGTTTGCCCCGGGCGAACTTGCAAAACGCTTCCCGAACTTTCGGCCAGGAGCCGAAGCGGAGTTCCAACGTGCGAGGCGTGAATTTCCCCAATTTATAATAAGCCCGGCCAGTCGGGACCTCCCCTTCCTTGCGAACCGCTCGCCCCCAATCCTCCAGAAGTTCACGGTCCTCATGGCGCTGGTTTCGAGTATTCGGTTTTAGTCCAGCCGCGCGGACAGCGGTGTTCCAACTGGAGAAGAATCGCAAAACGGTGCTCTCGGGAATCCCGGAGTAGGCGATGAATTCGCGGCGCGAAGGCGAGCGGCGCGTATGGCGAGCGATAGCCACGAGCGATTTAAGGACACGTCGTTTGTCCGGCTGGGGCGTCATGAGGTTTCGGGCGTTTCAGCAAAGGAGAGCGGGCTAAACCCGCCCCTACACGAGGGGAAAAGAAAAACGCCTCGCGACGGGCGCGAGGCGCAATTTTCTACAGACCAATCATAGCAAAACAACTTATGTATTGTCAAGTAAAATCGGCGGGCCGCACAAGCCGCGCTAGGTGCGGTAGGAGGCGTTGATGCGGACGTACTCCGCGGTGAGGTCGCAAGTCCAGTAGCGCGCGCTCGCGGTGCCGGCGTGCAAATGCAGAACGATGGGAACGTGTTCGGCGAGCAGGCGGTTGCTGGCGGCGCGTTCGTTGAAATCCAGCGGGCTGCCGCGGCGCAAGACGGGGATGCCGGCCATTTTTATATCAACGCGCTCGGGATCGAAGGCCACGCCAGAGCGGCCGGCAGCGGCGAAAACGCGGCCCCAGTTGGGATCGCCGCCCGCGAACGCGGTTTTGACTAGGGGAGACGTGGCGATGGTTTCCGCGATGCGCTTGGCCGCCGCTTCGGTTTTTGCGCCGCGCACTTCGATTTCGATGACGCGCTGCGCTCCTTCTCCGTCGGCGACGATTTGCAATGCGAGCGACCGGCAAACGTCTTCGAGGGCCGTGGCGAAAGCGCGATGCGCCGCGCTCCGGGCGCGAATCGCAGGCGCGCCGGCCGCGCCGTTGGCAAAGACCGCTAAGGTGTCGTTCGTCGAAGAGTCGCCGTCAACGCTGATGGCGTTGAAGGTGCGCGAGCAAACATCCCGCAGAGTTGTTTGCAGAAGGGCCGGAGCAATGGCGGCATCGGTCACCACAAAAGCGAGTGTTGTCGCCAGGTTGGGATGAATCATTCCCGCGCCTTTGGCGCACCCGACCATGTGAATTCGCTTGCCCGCCATTTTGAACGAAGCGCCGGCGGTTTTTGGGCGAGTGTCCGTGGTGCAAATGGCGAGCGATAGCTCCGCGAAGGAACGCGCTGAGGGGCGGCGATTGCGCGTGAGTTTTGGCAGAGACCGCAGAATTTTTTCGACGGCCAGCGGAACGCCGATCACGCCCGTCGAGCAGACGATAATTTCATTGGGAGTGCAGCCGAGGCGCTTGGCGGTTTCCGCAACGGTGCGCTGCGCGGCGGCATGGCCTGCGGCGCCCGTTGCGCAGTTCGCGTTGCCTGCATTCACGATGGCGGCGCGCATGCGGCCCTTCGACGCGCGCAAGTGTTCCTTGGAAATGGTGACGGGCGCCGCGACAACGAGATTTTGCGTGAAAACCGCGGCAGCGGAAGCCGGAACGTCGCTGGAAATAATCGCGAGATCGAGCGCGCCGGTTTTTTTCAGTCCACAGGCGATGCCTGCGAACCGAAATCCGTGGGGGAGAGATGCTTCGGAGAGTGCGTGCTTCATCAACGGAATGTCCGTGTGACTAGCGCGCCGACGCCGGAAGGGACCTCCTCTCCTCCGAAACGGAGGTTAAGGTGTTTAGCTGAATTGTTGTTTGCGTGCTCATGGCGTGGCTCCTATTTTGCTAGTTTTTTTGTTGAGACGTTCTTCCAAATCGGAAATGGCTTTGCGAACGGCTTCCGGCGCGGTGCCGCCTGGAACATTTTTTGCGGCGAGGGCGGCGTCTACGCTCAGCATGTTGGCAAAATCAGATTCAAATGCAGGCGAAATGATTTTCAGCTCGGCGAGCGGAAGTTCAGTCCAGACTTTTCCCTGTCGTTCCGCTTCCTTGAGGAGCTTACCGACGAGGTCGTGGGCTTGACGGAAGGGAATGCCTTTGCGAACCAGATAATCCGCAGCTTCCGTTGCCAGAAGGGCCGGATTCGCCGCCCTGGACCGGAGTTTTTCGGCGTTGAATTTCGTGGAGGAAACGGCACCGGATGCAACGAGAAGCATATCCGCGACTTGATCGTGTGCGGCGAAGAGAGCTTCTTTGTCTTCTTGCAAATCGCGCTGGTAGCTGGTGGGCAAACCTTTAAGCGTGGTGAGCAAAGCAAGGAGCGCGCCGGTGATGCGGCCGGTTTTGCCGCGAATCAGCTCCCAGGAGTCGGGATTCTTCTTTTGTGGCATGAGGCTGCTGCCGGTGGAATATTCGTCGGGGAGAATGACGTATGCGAATTCTTGAGACGCGAAAATCACGAAATCTTCGGCAAGCCGCGATAAATGGGTGGCGATGCCGGTAAGGGCAAAAAGATAGTCGAGCGCGAAGTCGCGATCGCTGACGGCATCGAGGCTATTCGCCGTGATGCGGGAAAAGCCGAGTTCGCGCGCGATGGAGTTGCGGTCGATGCCGAAGGAGTTTCCGGCGAGCGCTCCGGAGCCCATGGGACAAGCATCGGCGCTTGTGGCCGCGTGTTGCAGGCGGGTGATGTCCCGCAGGAAGGCTTCCGCGTGCGCCAGCAGAAAATGCGAAAGCAAGATGGGTTGCGCGTGCTGCATGTGCGTCATGCCGGCCATGGGCACGCCGATTATTGCCCTGGCCTGACCCAGAAGCGTATTCAAGAGTACTGACAAACCGCGCTGGGTTTCCGCTGCGGCGTCGATGACGAAGAGACGGAAGTCAGTGGCGACGAGTTCGTTGCGGCTGCGGCCGGTGTGGAGCTTCCAGCCGAGGGGGCCGAGTTCTTCGACGAGGGCTTTTTCAACGAAGTGGTGGACGTCTTCAGCGTTTGCGCCGGAGGAATCGACCCAAGCTGGGTCTGCTTGGACGCGCTCGGAAATTTTGCCGAGGGCGGCGAGCGTTTGCTTCACTTCTGTCGCCGTGAAAATGCCGATGGGCTCGAGTGCTTTGGCCCACGCGCGATCGACGGCGATTTCGTAAGGCAGGAGGCGGCGGTCGAACGCGAAAGAGCGTTGGAATGCGTCGAAGTGAGCATTTGGCTCACGTTCGAAGCGTCCACCCCACAACCGGTCATTTTTGCGTTCGGTCATTAGTCGGTTTCGAAGAGGGGCACGATGTATCGTGCCCCTACGGTCATTTCAATCGTTTTCATTTCAATTGTTCAATGGTTGCTGCCTTCGGCTTTTGCCTTGGGGCGGACGGTTACAGGTAGAGCGAAAAGGTTGATGAAGCCTTCGGCGTCTTTGGGGTTGTAACGGCCCATGGTGAAGCTTGCCAGGTCGGTGCGATAGAGCGAGAAGGGAGAGACGCGCTTGGTGACGGTGAGCGTGCCTTTCCAGAGTTTCAGGCCGACGGTACCGGTGACGCGCTGTTGCGAGTCGTTGAAGAAACCGTCGAGCGCGGCGCGCAGCGGAGAGAACCACAAACCATAGTAAACAAGTTCGGCGTACCGAAGCGAAAGGGCTTGCTGGAAATGCGTGGTTTCGCGGTCGATGGTCAGGGCTTCCAGTTCGCGATGCGCCGTGACCAGCAGTGTGCCGCCGGGCGTTTCGTAGGCGCCGCGGGACTTCATGCCCACGAGCCGGTTTTCGACGATGTCGGTGCGGCCGATGCCGTGCTTCGCGGCAATTTCGTTGAGCGTATTGAGAAGTTCGACCGGGCCGAGCTTCGCGCCGTTGACAGAAACCGGCGTGCCTGCTTCGAAGCCGATTTCGACTTCTTCGGCTTTGTCAGGAGCTTTTTCCGGAGAGACAGTCCATTGCCACATGGCTTCGTTCGGCGAGTTGGCGGGATCTTCCAGTTCGCCGCCTTCGTGGCTGAGGTGCCAGATGTTGCGGTCGCGACTGTAGATATTTTTTTTGCTTTGCTCGACCTGGACGTTGTGTTTAGCGGCGTAGGCGATAGCGTCTTCTCGAGAGTCGATGTCCCACTCGCGCCATGGAGCGATGATTTGAACGTTTGGCGCGATGGCTTTGTAGGCCAGCTCGAAACGGACTTGGTCGTTGCCTTTTCCGGTGCAGCCGTGGGAGAGGCCGTCGGCGCCCAGCTGGAGCGCGAGCTCGGCTTGGCGTTTGCCGAGAATGGGGCGGGCCATCGAAGTGCCGAGGAGATACGTGTGTTCATAGACCGCGCCTGAGCGGAGCGTGGGCCAGATGTAGTCGCGGACAAATTCCTCGCGCAAGTCTTCGACGTACGCGGTCGAGGCGCCGGTGGCTAGAGCTTTTTTGCGGGCGGCTTCGAGGTCTTCCTGCTGGCCGACGTCGCCGATCATGGCGATGACTTCGCATTGATAGTTTTCTTTAAGCCACGGGATGATGATGGAGGTATCGAGACCTCCGGAATAGGCGAGCACTACTTTTTTGGGTTTTGGCAGTTGCGTTTTCACGGTTCCTCGTTTGAAAAGAAGTTTAAGAGTTTAGGTTCAACAGTTCAAAGATGGGCACGGCGTGCCGTGCCCCTACAAATGCAACTTTGCGCGACGTGACGGCAAACATCCATTGATCAGAACAAAGTATGCAGGATGGCTTTCTGCACGTACATGCGGTTTTCGGATTGGTCGAGGACGACCGACTGCGGGCCGTCGAGGACTTCGGGTGTGACCTCGAGGCCGCGGTGCGCCGGAAGACAGTGCATAAAAACGGCGTCCGGGGCGGCCAGCGACATAAGCTCCGGGTTGACTTGATAGGGCGCGAAGACGGCGCTGCGGACTTCGCCCTCGGCTTCGAAGCCCATGCTGGTCCAGGCATCGGTGTAAACAGCTTGCGCGCCGGCGGCGGCTTCGCAGGGATCGGTCATCAGCTCGATTTTCGCGCGGGTTTCCTTAGCTACCCGTTTGGAATCGGCGACGACTTCCGGGGCGGGCTGATAGTCGTGCGGCGTGGCGACGCGCAGATGAACGCCGAGGCGGGCGGCGAGATACATCAGGGAATGGCAGACATTGTTTCCGTCGCCGACGTAGGTAAGTTTGAAGCCGCGGAGCGCGCCAAATCTTTCTTCGAGGGTGAAGAAATCGGCAAGCGCCTGGCAGGGATGAAATTTATCAGATAGCGCGTTGATGACCGGGATGGTGGCGTTGGCGGCCATTTCTTCGAGGACTTTTTGTTTGTAGACGCGAGCGACGATGCCGTGAACCCAGCGGTCGAGATTGCGCGCGACGTCGGCGATGGACTCGCGCGCGCCGAGGGAGGCGGAGGCTTGCGTGTGGTCGAGGAAAACGACCGAGCCGCCCATGCTTTGGATGCCGACGTCGAAAGTGACGCGGGTGCGCAACGACGGTTTTTCGAAGATGAGCGCGATGAATTTTCCCGTGAGCGAAGAAGCGTAACGGCCCGGGCGGGCTTTGATTTCCGCGGAGAGTTGGAGGAGGTCGCGGGTGTGCGAGGCGCTCCATTCGGCTCCGGTGAGCAAGTCATTCGACAAAGAAATAGGAGATACAAGCGTGGTGGTTGTCATTTTTTCACCTTGCCGCGGCGAGGGCCGCATGCGACGGAGGCGCGGATTTCGCGGGCTCAGGGGCAGCGGCCTTTTGCGGGGTAGTTACAAAGAGTTGTTCGAGCAGGCGCAGGAATTGGCGCACTTGCGCGCGTGTGACGAGAAAAGGCGGGAGCAAGCGCAGCGTGAAATCGTGCGTGCAGTTGATGAGCAGGCCCTTGAGCAGGGCTTGCTGGACGAAGGGAACTCCGTCGATGGAAAGCTCGATGCCGATGATCAAGCCTTCGCCGCGAATCTCGCGAATGAATGGGAATTTTGCCGCGAGCGCGGAAAGGCCTTCGCGCAATTCGACGCCTCGGGCGCGAATGTTTTCAAGGAGTTTATCGTCTTCAATGATGGCGAGGAATTCGAGAGCGGTAGCGCAGGCAAGCGGGCCGCCACCAAAAGTGGTGCCATGCAAGCCCGGGGAAACTTTCTGGGCGACGGCTTCCGAAGTGAGAATCGCTCCGAGGGGGAGGCCGGCGGCAAGCGGCTTGGCTACCGTGACGACGTCGGGCTTTGAGGAAAACTTTTGATAAGCGAAATGGCGACCGGTGCGTCCCAAGCCGCATTGAATTTCGTCGGCAATCAACAGCGCGCCATTTTTTGTGGCCAGAGCGCGGGCACGATTCCAGAAATCTTCGCTGACGGGATGGATTCCGCCTTCGCCCTGAATGGTTTCGAGGAGTATGGCGCAGACGGTGTCGTCGAATTTGGATTCGAGGTCGGCGACGTCATTGAGGCGGACGAACTCGACTCCAGGCACGAGAGGAGCAAAGGGGAGACGATATTTTTCCGTGGCGGTGACGCTGACGGCGCCAAAAGTACGGCCGTGAAAGGAATTGTCGAGAGCCAGAATGCGGTGCTTGCGGGCGGTTGAGCCAGGAGGCTCGGCGGAAGTACGGCCGAAGAGCCGCGCGAGCTTGAGAGCGCCTTCAATGGCTTCGGCACCGCTGTTGGAGAAAAAGACGCGGTCGAGGCCGGACCATTGCACGAGCTTGCGGGCGAGCGGGCCCTGAAAACAGTTGTGAAAAAGGTTAGAAAGATGGATGGCGCGAGCGGATTCGCGGCGAATGACTTTCACGATTCGCGGATGCGCGTGGCCGAGCGCGTTGACGGCGATTCCGCCGAGAAAATCCAGATATTTCTTGCCACGAGAATCGTAGACGTAGCAACCGCGGCCATGCGTGAAGACAATGGGCTGGCGCTTGTACGTGGGCATAAGAAATTGGTTCGCATCACGCAGAATGGAATTTGCATTCGATGCGCGAGGAGACGCTTTCTTAGCCGATCGAGCAGCGGGTTTTGCCGACTTTTTTGTATCGCGTTTGCGCATTACGCCGCCGAAAGTGCCGTTTGGGCGCTAGGGAAAGACTCGCGGAGAATGCGGGTGCCGGGAATCGGCGAAGCGAGATCTTCGGTCGCGTGCTCGGCCGAGTGAACCGCAAGAAGAAGGGCGTCGGGCGCAGTGCCACCGACGATACGCACCTGGCGGACGCCGCCTTCGAGGGCGCGCTTGGCAGCTTCGAGTTTGAGAACCATGCCACCCGAGACGACGCGGCACTGCACGAGGCGCTCACTTTCTTCGCAGGTGATGGCAGAGAGAACTTTTTCTCCGTCGAGAACACCGGCGACGTCGGTGAGATAAATTAGTTGGTCGGCGCCGAGAAACTCGGCGCAAGCGGCGGCCATGTGATCCGCATTGATGTTGTAAAGCTCGTTGTCGGGGCCGAGGCCAAGGCAAGGTGCGACCGGAATGAGGCGCTCACGCCAAAGGGATTCGATGAAGGCGTTGTTGAGGCCGGTGAGATAGCCGACGAAACCGAGGCTGCCGGACACTTCGCCGTGCGACATGGGCTCAGCGAGAAAACACTGGGCGTCGGCGGCGGAAATGCCGATCGCGGGATAACCTTCGGCGCAGATGGCGGCGGCGAGGCGTTTGTTCAGCAAGCCAGCAAAAACCATGACAGCCGCGTCGCGCGTCTCGCGGTCGGTGACGCGCAGGCCGGAGACAAACTTGCTCTCGATTCCCATGCGCTTGAGGGCCTCGGTGAAGGCATGGCCGCCGCCGTGAACCACGAGAATCTCGTGGCCTTCGTTGGCGAGAGCCGCGACTTGGCGCGCCAGCGAGCGCATCGTGGCTTCCTCTTCGAGCAAAGCACCTGCGAACTTGATTACGGTTTTCATTGAAGTGCGGTTTTCTCCTCGATGCCTAACAGATGGTTGAAATTCTGAACTGCCTGGCCGGCGGCGCCTTTGCCGAGATTGTCGAGACAGGAGACGACGATGAGACGCCGCCCGGACTTATCCAGGACAAAGCCGATGTCGCAGAAATTGGTGTGTGCGACGTGCTGCAGCTCGGGTAAAGTGCCCGCAGGCCAGATGCGGACCATTGGCCGTCCCGCGTAGAACTTACGATAGAGAGCTTCGACTGCGTCGGGGGATTGCTGGGCGGAAAGCGTGACGTAAATCGTGGAGAGGATGCCGCGCGCGAGGGGCAGGAGGTGCGTTGAGAAAATGAGCTGGGATTCGGCGAGGCCCGTGTGTTCGAGAATTTCCGGCGTATGGCGGTGCGAAAAAAGATTGTAGGCTTTGAAATTTTCGTCGACTTCGACGAATTGCAGGTCGCGCCGCGGATCTTTGCCTGCGCCGCTGGCTCCGGACTTGCAATCGCAGATGACGTTTTGCTCTGGCGCGATAAAGCCAGCGACGGCGAGCGGGCGAAGGGCGAGGATGACACTGGTGGCGTAGCAGCCGGGATTGGCGACAAGGCGGGCCTTGGCGATTTCCTCGGAATACAGTTCAGGAAGGCCGTAGACGGCTTCGCCGAGATAATCGGCGTGAGGCGTCGGCAGCTTGTACCAGGAGGTGAATGTCTCCGGTGCGCGGAAGCGGAAGGCGCCGCTCAGGTCCACGACGCGCAAGCCGGCTTCGAGAAGCGCGGGGGCGAGTTCCGCAGAAACTTCATGAGGCGTGGCGAGAAAAGCGGTTCCGGCCGAGGAGGATGTGATGGCGTCCAGAGAAAGCGGGCGGAGCGGAGCTTGTCCCCAGCCACGGAATTGCGGGAAAAGTTCGGCGATGCAATGGGCGCCGCGCGTTTCCCGAACGTAAAACGTGGTTGAGGCGACGGCGGAATGGCGCAGGAGTATGCCGGCCAGCTCCAGGCCGGTGTATCCGGTGACACCTACGACGGCGACTTGGCGAGGATCTCTCATTTCACCAACGCTTCGATCTTTTTTTGGAGCGATTCGCGAGTGCGCTTGTTTGGCGTGATAATAAGGACGGTGTCATCGCCCGCGATGGTGCCGGCGATTTCCGGGAATTTCGAAGCGTCCACGGCGGCAGCGAGAGGCTGCGCGCCGCTGGGAGGAGTTTTCAGAACGAGCAAGTTTTCGGCGGGGCGAATATCGAGGAGAAATTCGCGAAGGGCGCGGGCCAGCGGAGGAAGAGGGAGCGCGCCATTGTCTTCAGGAAGAACGGTCTCGGGCTTGTAGCCTTCTTGAGTCTTCACGAGGCGGAGTTCCTGGAGATCGCGGGAAAGAGTGGCCTGGGTGACGCGCATTTTCTGCTGGGCGAGGCGGCGGCGAAGCTCTTCCTGGCTGACGATGGGCTGGCCGCTGACGAGCCGCAGGATTTGACCGTGGCGAAACGTTTTACCGACGCTCATGACTGGCACAAATATACAACCTCCTGCATTTTTATACAATTGTTTTTGCATGGGGCAGTCGATTCTCCCGCTGGCGGTGGCTGGGCAGGATTGGCGGGAGGGATACGGGGTGCGCGAAGAGGTCATGCAGGATTCGCTACCTCTCGCGGAAGGAGACTGGATTTTCAGGGCGAGGCGTGGTTACCTTTCTTGTTGACCCCAGTTCGCGCGCACTATGGCTATGCCTTGCAAAGTAACGGGATGCAAGAACGACTCGCCGCCAGCCCTCGCCGAGCAGCAGCAGGTTTGTGTTCTGCACTTCACGCTATCGATTGAGGCTAGCTGTGCAGAGATGCGGCGGGAGACGGCGCTGGGGAACGCTCCGCACGAACGGCAAAAAGAAATCATGCGGTTCATTACGGAAAGTGGCGAACGGCTGGCGCGCGTGGCCACAAGCGGACTGCACCTCACCGATGATTTGAAGGCGAGAATTCTGAGCACGTTTCTGACGCTTATGAACCTGCGGGAAAACCTGGACAGAGCGAACATGCGGAGCTCGTTTGGGCGAACCGGGCAGAATCGCTGAGGGAGAAATCTGTAGTTGAGTCAGTGAAGTATAAAGTGACTCGTGACTTGTGACTGGCGCAAATGCTGTTAAGCGCCGGTAGTGCATTCCGGGATTCTGACTGAACCTGGACGAGTCAACTCCCGCCGCAGAAAACAAAACTCCCATTGCTAGAGAAAAAGCAGAGCAAAATCAGGCGCCGATGTAGCGGGCGTAGAGAGAACGCGCTACGGCGGGGTCTTTTGTGCCTTTGAGAATGGCGCGGCCGTCGGCGAAAACGGTCATTTGGTAGGGGTCAACGCGGAAACAGAGTAAAAATTCGTTTTGGCGGACATCGGAGATAGTGGACGCCAGCTTCGCTTGCAGTGCATTAAGATCCAGAGTGCGGCCGCGCTCGTGAATTTGCACGGAGTCGCGACCGCAAAGGGTGATATGCGGCTGAGCCTGCCCCTGGAGGTAAGAGAACTCGCGGCGGGAGCAGGCCCGGCAAGTTGGATTTTGGGAGACGCGGACGGATTGGAAGTGGCCAGTCCAGACGTCACAAGAGACCAGACGACCGTGGAGAGCTTGTTCCCGACCGGCGAGGAGTTTGAGGGCTTCGCCGACTTCCAGTGAGGCGATGAGATTGACGATGGGGCCGAGGACACCAACCGTGTCGCAGGTTTCCTCAAGGCCGTGACCGTTGGTGGAAGATTCGAGGAGGCAGGCGAGACATGGAGTGAGGCCCGGGCGGATGGTCATGGTCACGCCATAACTGGCGACGGCAGCGGCGTAAACCCAGGGGCGAGCGGATTGCACGGCGTAATCATTGATGAGGAAGCGAGTCTCAAAATTGTCAGTGCCGTCAAGGATGAGATCGAAGCCGGTGAGCAACTCGCTGGCGTTGCGCGGGTTCAAGTCCACTACCAAGCCTTCGATGGCGACGCTGCTGTTGATGGCTCGGAGCTTGCGCTCGGCCGCGACGGCTTTGGGAACAACGGCCCGTGCGTCGTCTTCGTCGAAGAGGGTTTGGCGCTGCAAATTGGAGGGCTCGACAAAATCGCGGTCGAGAATCCTGACGCGGCCGACGCCGGCGCGAACGAGAAGACCCGCGGCAGCCGCGCCAATCGCGCCGCAGCCTACAATGACAGCGCTGGAGGCGAGGAGGCGCTCCTGGCCTTCTTCACCAATTCCGGCGAAGAGCACCTGACGCGAGTATTTTTCGTGAATTGAGTCGCGCAAGAGCGGGCGCGGTACGTCCTTATCGGTCATCGTCCCTCTTACTTCATCATAACGCTAGAGATAGCGGGATGGGCAACGCCCTTGTGCTACGCTTCGTCTGAGCGATAGTGGGCATGAAATCGAGCTGGGGAAGAAGATTGGGGGGAATTGCCGTCTTCGCGCTGCTATTAGGAGCGGCGAAGAGTTACGCACAGGCACATGTAGAGGAGAAGGGGCAGACGCCTGCGGCGGCAGCTCCGGTGGTCGCGGTGCGGATTGTAACCGAAGACGGGCACGTGCTATCCGAATCGCCGTCGGGAATTGCGGTTGAGATTGGGAAACCGCTGAATCGAGAGCAGATTGCGCGCAGCATCCGCGCGCTTTATGCGCTGGGTGACTACGCAGGATTTGAAAGCGGTCGTAACTGCCGTGGACAGCGGCGTGCGGCTGGATTTTGTGGTTCGAGAAAATCTCTTCTTCAACAGAGTGCTGATCGAGGGGCTGACGCCGCCTCCCACGGATGCTTCGGCGGCTGCGGCCATGCAGCTGACGCTGGGCAAGCCGTTCCGGCAAGAAGACGTGAACGAAGGGCTAGACCGTCTGCGCGATGCGTTGAAGGAAGAGGGCCTGTATACAGCGCAGGTCTCGGCGGAGAACGTGCCGCATCCCGCAACGCATCAGATGGATATTTTGGTGCACGTAAAACCTGGGCCGCGGGCGCGGGTGGAGTCCGTGCACCTGCAGAACGGCACCGCGTATCGCGACACGGAAATTCTCGCCAGACTGAAGATGAAGGCCAGGCAACAGGTGACAACCGCGCGCGTACAGCACGGGACCGACCGCATCCGAAAATTTCTAGTGAAGAAAGGGCGTCTTAGCGCACGGGCCGCGGTACGGCGGGGCGAATATAACGCGGCGAAGAATACGGTGCCGCTTGAGCTGGAGGTGACGGAAGGTCCTCAGGTGCAACTCGCGGTGACGGGTGCCAAATTTTCAAGCGGGGAATTGAAGAGGTTGGTTCCCGTCTATCAAGAAGGCGCGGTGGATACCGACCTTCTGGAGGAAGGGAAACGCAATATTCGAGAGCGGCTGGAGCGGGATGGGTACTTTGATGCGCAAGTGAATTACACGACAGAAACGAAGGAAGTGCAGGGCAAGGAACAGAAATCGAAGGTGACGGAAGAAGTTATCACATATCACATCGAACGGGGCGACCGGCACAGGCTAGTGGGAATCGAAATCACGGGGAATCATTACTTCAGCACCGAGTTGCTCAAGAGCCGGCTGCAAATTTACGGGGCGGCATTCGGTTCACGCGGGCGGTTCAGCCGGCGGCTGATTGATTCGGACGCGGAATCGATGCACGGTCTTTATGACGCGAACGGGTTTCTGAATGCGAAAGTGGACGGGCAAATAATGGATGACTACAAGGAAAAGAAAGGAGACGTATTTGTACGATTCTCGATCCAGGAAGGGGAACAGACTCGAGTGGCGTCGCTGGCGATCGAGGGGATTCATGCTTTCCAAGAAGATGAGTTGCTTGGTGTGGTGGGATCGACGCCAGGGCAGCCGTACTCCGATTTTAACGTGACGACGGACCGCGACAATATTCTAGCGCTGTATTTCAACGAAGGATTTCCTGAGGCGAGCTTTACCTCGACGGCGGAACGCGTTAGTCCGGCAAAGGGTGAGGGCACGAAAACAGAAGCGGCCGGAAACGAGAAGAGCCCGAAAAAAGAGGAAGAGAAGGAAAAGAGCATCGAAAACGGAGGCGGCGCAGGCACCGCCAGTCAAGCTGGTTTATCGCATCACGGAAGGACCGCAGACGCGAGTGCGGCGAATACTTCTGAGCGGATACCAACGGACACGAATAGGGGTAATTCAGCGTGAGATTCGAGTGAAAGCGGAGGAACCGCTACGCGAAGGAGACGTGGTGGAGTCGCAAAGGCGTTTGTACAACCTGGGAATATTCAACCGCGTGACGATTGAACCGCAGAATCCGGACGGGTCTGACCCTGAAAAGGCCGTTGTAGTTTTGGTAGAGGAAGCTAAGCGATACACGATGGCGTATGGCGGGGGATTTGAAGTGCAACGGCTGGCGAGCACGACAAATCCGGCGGGCGGCGAGCTCCAGGCAGCCCCGCGCGGGATTTTTGAGTTGACGAAGGTGAACCTGACGGGGAGGGCCGATTCACTATCGCTTAAGGTGCGGGGAAGCACGATAGAAGACCGGGCGCTGCTGGGTTATTCCATCCCCAATACGTTTGGGAGTCCACATTTCAGCACGCAGGCAACGGCGTACACGGAAAAAACGCAGGATATCAACACGTTCACGGAAATGCGGTATGAAGTATCGGGGCAATTGACGGACCAAGTGACGCCGCTCACGACGGTGCTGTACCGGTATGCGTTCCGGAAAGTGCTGGTTTCGAACTTGAATATGCATATTGCGTCGGAGGAGATCCCTCTGTTCGAACAACCGACGCTGGTGTCTGAGTTTGGCGTAACGTGGCTGCGCGACGCGCGTGACAATCCGGCGGATGCCAGCAAAGGTAACTTCAATAGCGCGGACTTCAACATCTGCCAGTACGGGCATCGGCTCGAGCGCGAGCTTTCTGCGTTTTTTTTTCCAGAATTCAACTTACCATCCGATTAAAAGACGTTTTAGCTTTGCGCGCTCGATCCGCATTGGAATTCTCGAGCCGTTCGCAAATACGGAGTCATTGACGTTTCAGCCGCCGACGGCAACAGAGTGCACGGGGAAGGCGCCGCCGGGGCCGACGCCAGAAATTATTCCTCTGCCGGAACGGTTCTTCGCGGGAGGGGGAACATCGTTGCGGGGATTTGCGCTGAATCAGGCGGGACCGCGTGATCCGTGCACGGGCTTCCCGGTGGGCGGGCAGGCCTTGCTAGTGCTCAACCAGGAGTTTCGCTTTCCCATGCGGTTGCCGTTTATCGGTACGTCTCTGGGCGGGGCGCTGTTCTACGATGGGGGAAACGTTTACAGCCGGCTGGACCGGATAACTTTTCGAGCGTACTCGCCGAAGCCGGTTTTTGCGCTGCAAGATCCCTCGCAGCCACCGAGCGCGACCAATCCCACGGTGTGTATTTACAACTGCACGAACGAGCTGAATTATTTCGCGCATACGATCGGCTTTGGCATTCGTTATGCGACGCCGGTGGGGCCGATTCGAATTGATTTGGGTTACCAAATCAACCGTCCGTTCTTCGTGATTCCGTGCGTCCCCATCACGACGGGCACACCGACGACCCCGCTTTGCCTTAAAGGCGCGCAACTTCCCAGGCTGCAGATTTTCTTCAATTTGGGGTCGACATTCTGATGCGCCGAGGATTGATTTTCGGGTGTTGCATGATTGTTTCGTATCGGCTACCGCTTCGTTTTTGAAGGGGCAGGAAGTTGTGGACCGCATTGTGGCGCGGGTGGAGAACGACATTATTTTGCAGAGCGACGTGCAGGAGCTGAAGGAGTATCAGGAACTAGTGAACGGAAAATCGGAAGCCGAGAGCGTAATTCTGGATCGGCTGATCGATCAGTGGATCGTGAGGTCAGAAGCGGAGTTGTCCCGTTTTCCTGAGCCGAAAGACGCAGAAATCGACCGTGAGGTTGCGCGAGTCGGGAAGTCCTTCGACTCTCCCGAGGAATATGAAGCGAGAAAAAAGCATAGTGGCCTGACTGACGCCGAAGTGCGAAAGATCGTGGCCGCGCAATTGTACTTGATCAACTATCTCGATTCGAGATTTCGCCCGTCGGCCCAGATCGATGAGAAAGGCGATTGAAGGTTTTTATCAAAATGCAGTTGTGCCGAGAGCAAAGGCGCGCGGGCAGGAACCGCCGACGCTGGAGGCTTCGCGAGACACCATTCAGGAAGTTCTGGTGCAGAGCGACATCAACGAACAAGCAGATCGCTGGCTAAAAGAGAGCCGCGGCCGCCTGCACGTGCAAAAGTTTCTGCAAGAAGGGGCGAAATGAAGGTCCGGAAGCGCCACCCGATATGGAATTGGGTAATCCACACTCCGTGGGTGCTTACGGTCATTGCGATTTTGTGCGTGATTGGATTCTTCGGGAGCGGGGCGGGAAATCCGATCCTGCAGCGATGGATCGTGCATGGACTGGAGAAGGCCACGGGCGGACGCGTGGAAATACGGGCCATTTCGATTCAGTGGCTTTCCATGCGTACCACGCTGAAGGGTTTGGTGATTCACGGGCGCGAGCCCGCGGGCACGCTGCCGCTGTTTTCGGCGGAGGAGGTAGTGGCGGCACTTCAGATCGATTCTTTGTGGGGCCGGAAGGTATCGCTGAAGGAACTCCTGGTGAAAAAGCCGGAAGTGCAAGTCCGGGTAGAGAGGAATGGCTCGACAAATGTGCCGGCGCCCAGGTCGGAGAATGCGTCGAGGAAGGGGCTAGGCGAATCCATCTTCGATTTGAGCATACGCAAAGTACAAATCGAAAACGGGTGGATTCTGTACAACGAAACGAAAGCGCCGCTGGCGGTGGAAGGCGGGGCGTTGCGATTCACGATGGACGGTGGGGGTACGCCGGAACATCCCTTGTATTTTGGGAATCTGGAATGGCAGGCAGTACGATTCACAGCGGAGGGATGGGCGCCGGTGCGGGCAAATCTCTCGGCAAGATTTACGCTGTGGCGTGAAGGATTCGCGCTGGAGCAAGGTGTTCTAAGCGCAGGACGATCGCATTTGGATGTGCAGGCGGAAATGTCCGATTTCACAAAACCCAAGTGGAGTTTCCGCTACCGGGGATGGGTCGAACTGCTCGACTTTCGGGAGACTTTTCGGTCGCCACAGGTGCCGACCGGGCACGTGGATCTGCGCGGAGAAGGAACGCTCGCGGACGGCGAGTACAAGGGTACGGGCAGCTACGCGGGGCGCGACATCCATCTGAGTTACGACATTTTTCACGCGGCAGGGCTGACCAGCCGCGGCAGCTATAGCATCAACAACGACGGGCTGGTGGTGCCGGACTTCCTGGCGGAGGCTTTTGGCGGGACGGTGAAAGGAAAGGTGACTCTGCGCTTCGCAGGGGTGCAGTTCCGTGCGGACACGCATATTCAGGGCGCGCAGCTTGCAGGAGTGTTCTCCGCGATTGAGCATCCGGGATTCCCCATTGAGGAACTTGAATGGGACGCGCGGCTGAGCGGAGACACGATCGAAACATGGACCAATGCGTTTCAGCATTTCGAGCTTGGCGGGAAAATGGACTGGACGCCTGGGGAAGTCTTAGCGGCGGGCCACGTGCCGGTGACGGCGAGCTGGCAAATTCACTACCGTTACGATTCCGGGGTATTCGCGATCAGCGCAGGCGAATTTGAAACGCCCTCGTCGAAGGGAACGATTACGGGAGTACTGGCGCCGCGGAATTCCATGCTAGACGTGAATTTCGAAACTGGGGCGCTGGAATCGTACAAAGATTTCATCGACGCGATACGCGGGGCGAAGCGCGGCTCCCCTGACGCAATCAAAGAAATCGCCGGGAGCGCGCAATGGGACGGCAAGATTACGGGACCCGGAGGCCATCCGACGTTTAGCGGCCACGCGCGGAGCGAGCGGCTGCGCTACAACGGAGTTGCGCTGGACTTCATCGAAGGCGACCTCAGCTATTCCTCCAGGCAACTAGAACTAGCGCGCGGCAAGTTGAAATACGGGACGATGGAGACGGAGATCGAGGGAACACTCGACTTGACGGACTGGAGTTTTCTGCCGGACAACGAGTGGACGGCCGATGTGAATTTTGACAAAACGTCGGTCGAAACCATTCAAAAGCTTCTTGGTCTGACGTATCCCGTACAAGGTCTTTTAAGCGGCCAATTGCATGGGCACGGAACTCGCGCGGCACCGGGGGTCACGGGGCTTTTCGACCTCTCCGAAGGAAGCGTCTATGGTGTGTCCTTCAATCGATTGCGCGGCCAGCTGAACCTTGCGCCAGACGGCGTGCGCATCGCGGACGCGGAGTTGCGTGTCTTCGCTCCCGGAAAAGAGAACGGCCGCGGCGCGGGAATCGTGACGGGTACAGCGGGGTATCGTTTCGCGGACCAAAGCATAACGGCGGATTTGGTGGGAGCGTCTCTCCCTCTTGAGAATATAGAAAAGTTGCAGTCGGTGCGGCTGCCGATTGGAGGGCTTGTCACCTTTCGGCTGAAAGCCAACGGCCCGCTATCCGCGCCGCAGAGCGAGGGCACATTCCGTGTGGTGGATTTTCGCATCGGGAAGGATGTGATCGGCAGCTTCGATGGCAGCCTGACCTCCGACGGACGTACGGCAAAGCTGGAACTTGGGTCGGCCATGACCACGGGGGGCATCTCCGGAGGGGTAACCCTAGGGCTGGCTAATCCATACCCGTTGAACGGAAAAGTGACGATCACGAATATCGATCTGAATCCCTTTTTGATGACCGCTTTGCATCTCACGAAGTTTGATGGTCACGGCGTGGCAGACGGAGACATCACCGTGGCTGGGGAATTGAAACAGCCAGAGAAAATCATTGTGGACACCAAGTTTTCGAGGCTGGCGTTGAATTACGCGAACGTACAGCTCGAAAACGTGGGACCGATCCACATGCGTACGTCAAAGGAAATCTTGGAAATCGATCAAGCCACATTCAAAGGGACGGATACCAACATTGCTATTGCGGGGTCAGTGCGGTTTGCCGGGCGCGGAACGCTGGGGTTGAAGCTGAACGGGGCGCTGGACCTGCGGCTGCTCAAAGGATTCTTGCCGGCTCTGGAAGCAAATGGACCGGCAGAGATCAACGCATCTTTCGAAGGACCATTTGACCGGCCGCGCATCACTGGAAGAGTGCATATAGAACGGGCTTCAGCGCGCGTGGCTGATTTTCCGACGGGGATGAGCAACATCACGGGCGATTTGGTCTTTGACTCGACGCGGCTGTTTTTTGAGAACGTCACGGCAGAGTCGGGCGGAGGCACACTGCACCTCACCGGCAATGTCAACTACATCGAAAGTCCGTTGCGCTATGACGTCACCGTTCGCACGGATCGCGTGCGCATTCGGTATCCCGAAGGTATGAGCTGGCTGGCCGGCGGCTCGCTGCGGCTGACGGGAACACCGACTTCCGGGGTTCTTTCGGGAAGAGTAGTGATTGAACGGGTGACGCTGACGCAGGGCCCTGAAGTTGCCAGCGTGCTCGTATCGTCGAAGGGAAGCATTTCGGGGCCATCGACGAGTTCGCCGTTCTTGCGCAACCTGCAATTCGACATTTCGGCGTTATCCGCGCCAGACGCAAGAATGGAATGGCCCGGAGCGGAGCTGGAGGCAGAGGCAAACCTTCGCGTGCGCGGGACGTGGGAACATCCGATTCTACTAGGACACATCCATATCCTCGCCGGCGAGATGTCGTTTCACGGCGACCGGTATAGGGTGACGCGCGGCGACATGAATTTTGCGAATCCGTTCCGGCTCGACCCTGTGCTGAACGTGGAAGCGACAACGACGATTCAGCAGTACGAAATTACGCTGAATTTTAATGGGCCGGCGAGCAAGCTAACCCTAGCATACCGCTCTGATCCGCCTCTGCCTGCCAACGACATTATTACGCTGCTGGCGCTAGGTCAGACGAGCTCGGAAGCGAGCATGCGCGGCGGCGGAACGGGCACATCCCAAAGCGCCTCGTCAGGAGCTTCGGCGATTCTTTCCGAAGCTGTCTCGAGCCAAGTGGGCGGGCGGCTCGAACGATTGTTCGGAATCACGCGGTTCCGGGTGGATCCGGGGCTAGCTGAGGTAGGCTCGACAGGTTCCTCGCAAAACGCTGCCGCGCGAGTAACAGTTGAGCAACAGGTCACGCGCAATCTTACGATCACTTATGTTTCGAACGTGGGGTCAACACAGCAGCAGGTCATCCAGGTGGAATACAACATAGACCGAAACGTATCGATTGTGGCTCTTCGCGATCAGAACGGCACGTTCGGCATCGACATCAAGATCAAAAAACACTTTAAGTAGAAGCAGGCGCGCGTGCTGCACTTTTAGAATTGCGGCGGATCGGGCTGTTGGGCCGCTTGCTGTGGCTGGCCTTGTTGTCCGTTTTGTTGTCCGCGGGCGCCGGGCTGCCAGCGACGCGGGCCGTTGTTCAAACGAGCGGATTGGCCGATTTCCGGATTCTGCGCTTTTAATGCCTGGAGAGCCTCTTTCGCGGCCTTAGCACCGGTTGCGCGGCTGGCGACTTGAATTTCGCGTCCGATCTTGGGTGTCTCGGCGGCAACCTTCTGTCCTACCGGAGAGCCGTAAAACTGAAGCATGGTCTTGATTTCGTCATCAGTGTAGTGCCGGTCGTAGATGACGACGAGCTGCTCAGTCAGTTGGTCGACGTCGAATTTCTTTTGATAGCTCTCGATGAACGAAGTCACAAAGGCCTGGCCTTTGTCGTTATTGGGGACGGTCGCCAGGAGCTTTTCGCGGTACTGCTCGCTGGAATTGCTGACGGCGTCCTGCACCTGATCGCGCGCCCCGACGAGTTCCATTAACGAGCGGATGTCCGCGTCCTTGATGGGATCGATGGGCTTGGCTTGAGCGGGGCTTGCTTGATCCTGCGCGGCTGCGCTCTGCGGCGCGGCACTGACCGGATTTTGCGATGCACCCTGGATCGCCAGGAAAAAGGCTCCAACATAAATAATGATAAGTGCTAAGACGGCCTTCATGACTTCCTCCGCAGCAGAGCTTTCAGAGCCTTTCCGCCACTCCTGCGATTTTATGGAAGGGCACCACCGGCAGCGCTTTCCGCGGCGTACAGGCGTGCTTCTGGTTTAACTGACCGTTGGTTCAGGTGCAGTGGAACGCGGGAGATGCGGCTTTCTGCTACCATGCCGCGACATGTCGGAGACAACACTTGCGGACGCGACGCAAACTGGCCTAGCCGGCCGCGCCGCGATTGTGGAGCGTGAAGCCGGCCTTCATCGCAACCTAACGCCGAGGCAACTTTCCATGATCGCGATCGGCGGAGCGATCGGAACGGGACTGTTCCTCGGCAGCGCCATTTCCGTAAAGCTTGCCGGACCGGGAGTGATTCTCAGTTATGTGGCGGCTGGTGCGATTGCGTTGTGCTTGATGTGGGCGCTCGGAGAAATGACCGTAGCGCATCCTGTGGCGGGCTCGTTCGGCGTGTACGCGGAAATGTACTTGCATCCGTGGGCCGGGTTTGCGATGCGCTATTCCTACTGGCTGGCACAGGTGATTGCAACCGGCAGCGAGGTGGTGGCAGCTTCGATTTATTGCAAACATTGGTTTCCGAACGTGCCGTCGTGGATGTGGATTGCAGGATTTTCGGCGGCGCTGGTTTATGTGAACGCGCGGAGCGTGGCGAGCTTTGGGGAATTCGAATATTGGTTTGCGATGATCAAGGTGCTGACCATCGCCCTGTTCCTGATTCTCGGGGCAGCGTTGCTCCTGGGCTTTGGATTTCCGCGGATCGGGCTCGAGAACTATACCGGGCATGGAGGATTTCTTCCGAACGGCTGGCAAGGAGTGGGCCTCGGCGTAGCGATGGCGATCTTCAGCTTTCTTGGAGTGGAGATCGTGGCCGTCACCTCCGGAGAAGCGAAAGATCCGACGACAGCACTGCCAAGGGCGTTGCGCTGGACACTTGGGCGGCTGGGGCTTTTTTATGTGGGCGGGCTAGCGGTTGTTGTGGGGATCGTGCCATGGAACGAGGTCGGGCTGGGCGAAAGCCCGTTCGTGCGCGTTTTCGAAATCGCCGGCATTCCAGCGGCGGCAGGCGTGATGAATTTCGTGGTGCTTACGGCAGCGCTTTCCAGCGTCAATTGCAATTTGTATCTGATGGCGCGGATGCTTTTTCCTTGTCGCGCGGCGGTTATGCTCCTGCTGGATTAGGGCGATTGAGTAAGCGCGGGACTCCGGTTGTGGCGTTGCTCGTGTCGAGCGCGGGGATGTTCGCGGCGCTCTTTATGGATCATTGGTTTCACGCGACGGCGTATGTCTACATGCTGGGATCGGCATTTCTTGGTGGAATTTTTGTTTGGCAAATGATCTTTGTCACACACCTTGCATTTCGGCGTCGTGCCGCGAAGTGGGAAAAACCGCCGATGCAGTTCGCTCCGCGCGGGCCATGGAGTTCTGCTTTCGGACTTGCTGGGCTTACCGCGGTGCTTGTTTCGACGTGGTGGGTCCCTGGCCTGCGTATTACGCTACTCGCGGGAGTTCCCTGGCTTGTGTTCATTTCGCTGTGCTACCTTGTGTGGAGAAAGGTCCGTTCGCAGAAGATTTCCGATGGAGCTTTGCAAGATGGATGAACTGTTGAAATGGCGCTGCGAATTCCCGATCCTTGAACGCACGACGTATATGATCAGCAATTCGTTGGGAGCCATGCCTCGCGGGGTATACGACGAAATGCGGGCTTACGCGGACTTGTGGGGCCAGCGCGGGGTGCGCGCCTGGGAAGAGGGCTGGTGGGAAATGGCCGTCAATGTGGGCGATAAGATCGCACCCTTGATCGGCGCGGGACGGGGCGAAATTTCGCTGCACCAGAATGTGACACTGATTCAGGCGGTGATCAGCTCCTGCTTCGATTTCCGCGGACCGCGGAATAAAGTAGTGATGACGGACCTGGAATTCCCGTCAATTCAGTACTTCTATCATGAGCAGCGCCGCAATGGCGCACGCGTTGAACTTGTTCCCAGCAACGATTCGGTGCGGTTCCATTTGGACAAATTTCTGGCGGCCATCGATGAGAGCACGCTGCTCGTGCCCATATCGCAAGTGCTGTTTCGAAGCGCCTACATCGTGGATGCGCGCGCCATCATTGAGAAGGCGCATCGCGTGGGAGCACACGTCATCCTCGATCTTTTCCAGGCGACTGGGACGATTCCAATTGATGTCCGCAGTCTCGGCACGGATTTTGCCTGCGGCGGTGTGCTGAAGTGGCTTTGCGGAGGGCCCGGCGTTGGCTATCTCTACGTGCGGGAAGACTTGCGCGCGAAGCTGAACCCAGCGATTGCGGGATGGATTGCGCACCGGCGCCCTTTTGCGTTTGAGACTGGCGCCATCGACGCCCGCGAGGATTCCTTCCGCTATTTGAACGGCACGCCGCACATTCCCGCGCTGTATGCGTGCCAGCCCGGCTTGGACATACTGAACAAAGCCGGGATCACTGCGATTCGCGAAAAATCCATGCGTATGACCGCGCGGCTCTTTGATGGCGCGAGAGCGCATGGTTGGCACGTGAACACGCCGGAGAATCCGGCGGAACGCGCGGGAACGGTTTCCGTGGATTGCCCGCATGCCGCGGAGGTTTGCCGCGAACTGCTGGCGCGCGAGATTCTTGTGGACTACCGTCCCAAGGCGGGCGTGCGGCTTTCGCCGCATTTCTACAATCGCGAAGAGGAGTGCGATTTCGCGATCGCGCAAATTGCCGACATCCTCCAAACAGGGGCTTGGGAAAAACACGTGGCGGCTTTCACGCACGCTTGACGCGCAGGGAACTTAGTTCGCGTGTCCAGGGAAGATGAGGAAATCACGAGATCAAGATGAAGCTATTTCGAAATAACGAAGCTGGCGAGCCGCTGCGCGGAAGCTCCAGCGAGGACGAGTTTGCTGTCCAGCGCGTTGAGATGATCGAGAAACAACTGCGGCGGCGCGGCGTGGCCGATTCTCGCGTGCTGGCCGCTATGAGTGCAGTGCGGCGCGAGGAATTTGTGCCCGAGGAATTTCGCGCTCGAGCCTATGAAGATGCGCCGCTGCCCATTGGCGAGGGCCAAACGATTTCTCAGCCTTATATTGTTGCCGCGATGACATCTGCCCTGCACTTTACCGGCAGCGAGCGCGTTTTGGAGATTGGAACGGGCTGCGGGTATCAAGCGGCTATCCTTTCGCACCTCTCGAAGATCGTTTTCACCATTGAGTCGCGTTCGGAACTGGCGGCCACAGCAGCCGCCCGGCTGGAGCGCCTCGGCTATGGGAATGTTCATGTTCACTGCGGAGACGGCACCCTGGGCCTGCCGGAACTTGCTCCGTTTGACGCAATACTCGTTGCCGCAGCTGCGCCAGCTGTGCCAGAACCGCTTCGCTCGCAACTTGCGGAAAGTGGCCGCCTGATTTTGCCGGTAGGCGACGCAGAGAATCAGGAATTGGTCCTTCTTGAACGACACGGAAATTCTTTCGACACGATCACACTCGAACCGTGCCGCTTTGTGCCGCTCATCGGCTATTACGGATGGAAGGAACCGCCGGCGCGATGAGTGCCGCAGCGCCTGACCTTTCGATCGTTATCCCGTCGTACAACGAAGAGTTGCGCCTTCCAGCGACTCTCGAACAAATCGCAGCCTTTCTCCCGAGTTTGGGAGAAGAGACGGAAATTCTCGTTGTCGATGACGGCTCGAAGGACCGGACTTCCGAGGTTGCCGAGTCTTTTCGAAAAACACTTCCAAACCTTCGCGTCATTTCAAACGGTGTGAATCGCGGGAAGGGCTTCAGCGTTCGTCATGGGATGCAGGAAGCCCGCGGCCATAGCGTTCTTTTCACGGACGCCGACCTCTCCGCGCCAATTGAAGAAGCTCCAAAACTTCTTGACGCTTTGAAGACCTACGATGTTGCCATAGGCTCGCGAGCGCTCGACCGCAGCCTCATCACAGTCCATGAGTCACGCTTCCGAGAGTTCGCGGGCATCATCTTCAACACGATCGTGAGGGTGATTCTCCGCCTGCCGTTTGTGGATACGCAGTGTGGCTTCAAGGCGTTCCGGCGGGAACGCTGCCAAATCCTTTTCGAACAACAGCGCATCGAGCGGTTTGGTTTCGATCCCGAATTGCTCTACCTGGCGCGCCATCACGGCCTGCACACAATCGAGATTCCCGTGCGGTGGGGCCACTCGCCCGCAACGAAAGTGAATATGTTCCACGACAGCATTCGAATGTTTGCGGATGTGTTCACCATCCGTTGGAACGCGATCCTGGGCCGCTATCCGAGGCCGTTGTGAGCGCTTCCGGCCGCGACGCGCTTTGTAATACAAAGTACTTGACAGAATCCTGTATTTGATGTAGCCTTCTTCCATGGTTGCCGCCGGTCCTCTTCGCTCGAACAAGCGCGAACCGATCCCTATCGACGCTCGCGCCGCGGATCACCTCAAATACATTCGCGAAACCATGGAGAGCGCGGCTGAGTTCACCGCCGTACCCGGATGGGGCGGCGTCGCGATGGGCATTACAGCTCTTGCCGCGGCTTTCGTGGCAGCACGCCAGGCTTCGCCCCGCGCTTGGCTTGCGGTTTGGCTGGTGGAGGCTTTTGTCGCTGTAGCGATCGCCGCTCCGGCAGCGGCCACCAAGGCGCATCGCGCGAATTCCGCACTTTTCTCTGGTCCGGGCCGCAAGTTTCTTTTCAGTTTTGCTCCACCGATCGTCGTTGGCGGATTGCTGACGTTTGCCCTGTACGCCGCCGGGGCATCCGCTGCGCTTCCAGGGGTTTGGCTGCTTCTCTATGGAACCGCGATCGTCACGGGCGGCGCGTTTTCCGTGCGCATCGTTCCGGTCATGGGCTTTTGCCTCATGAGTCTTGGCGCCGCCGCTCTCTTTGCGCCCGCGCATTGGGGCGACGCCTTTATGGCAGCGGGATTTGGCGTTTTGCAAATTGGTTTCGGAATCTGGATTGCCCGGCACCACGGGGGATAAAAGGAATCGCATGGCGAAGTCTTCGACAGCACGACAGGAACGGCTGCAGCGCACGCGTGAGCGGGACGCCTCGCTGGCCGCCGTGCGCGGATCCGCGCCCGAGGCTGTTTCCCCGGACCTGGACCGCCTGATCCACGAGCGCATTCGGCTTGGGATTGTGAGCGCGCTGGCTGTGAACCGTTCGCTAACTTTCAATGAGCTAAAGGCTTTGCTGAAGACCACGGACGGCAATCTGAGCGTGCACGCCCGAAAGCTGGAAGAAGCGGATTACATCGTTTGCTCGAAATCCTTCGATGGACGGCTGCCCAAGACGGAGTACAGGCTGACGGCATCGGGCCGGCGGGCGCTGGAGCGCTACCTGAATCACATGGAAGCTCTGATTCGCGCGACGCGTGAGGGCTAGAACGGCATATTTTTTTAGCTATATACTTTGTGTTGTAGAGTAGTTTATACGGCTTTCCCCGCGGCGGAGAAAGAATTAACAAAAATGGAGCATCTGACCACGCAGCACATCATGACGACGAAGACTCGATTGGTGCTGGCCCCCGGCCTGCACGTCGCCATCATCTCGGACGGCAACGGCCGCTGGGCCACGTCCCGCGGCCTGCCTCGCTCTGCAGGCCACCGAGCCGGCGCCGAATCGGCGCGGCGTATCATCGAAGCAGCACCCCGCATGGGAATCCACACGCTTACCCTCTTCGCTCTCTCTTCCGCAAATTGGAAGCGACCGGCCGCGGAGGTTAACGCGATTCTTCGCCTTCTGCACGAATATCTGCTGATAGAAACATCTCACTGTGTCGAGGAAGGTGTGCGGCTGAGCGTCATCGGACGCCGCGACCGCATCCCTGCCACTCTGCGTCAGGCCATAACGGATTCCGAAGCCGCCACCGCAAACGGCGCGCGGCTTCATCTTCGGCTGGCGATCGATTACTCTGCCCGTGAAGCGATCTACCATGCCGCTTGCCGCTTTTATAAGGTCACCGAGCTCTCGCCCGAGTCTTTTTCAAACGTCCTCGCGGAAGTTCTTCGCGGCGGTTCCACGGAAGTGGACCTTCTCATCCGAACCGGTGGCGAACAACGGCTTTCTGATTTTCTTCTGTGGGAGTGCGCCTTCGCTGAATTTGTTTTTTTGCCGAAACGCTGGCCCGATTTTACGGTGGCCGACCTCGAGCGAGCGATGGAAGAGTTTGGCAAGCGCGAACGGACCCGCGGAGCCTTACCAGACGCCATTGCGGGATAACTCCATTCGAAGGGAGCAGGAAATATGGCTGAAACTACGCCTCATTTGGCACCCATTGTTGTTCTGCTGTTTCTCGGTGCCGTTTTCACTACCGGCGTGAGCCTCTTGATCTTGCTCTACGGCGCGGCACGCCGTTCCAAGCTATATGCGCGCATTGGCGGCGGTGCCGCGCTGGCGATTGTCACTTGCTACGCGCTTCTGCTTTGCGGCGTCTCGTTGGCGAGCAGCGAGAAGGTCTTGCCAGCGGGAAGCTGGAAATACTTTTGCGAGATTGATTGCCATATTGGCTATTCCGTTTCGGGCGTCGCGACGGCCGGCGCCATCGGCGCGGAGTTGCGGCAAACATCTTCGAAAGACCAATTTGTCATCGTTCGCCTAAAAGTCTGGTTCGACCCGCGCACCATATCTCCGAACCGTGGCGACGGGCCGCTTACGCCCAACGCCCGCCGCGTCGTGCTTGTCGACGCGAACGGCCGCGCCTATGCGCAATCTTCCGAAGGAAAAGCCGATCTTGCGTGTCTGGATGGCGACGCCGGATCCTTGAGGCAACCATTGCGCCCCGGCCAATCTTTCGCAAAGGATCTTGTCTTCGATGTACCCAAAGACGCCCCCGGACTGCGCCTGCTAATCACCGAGGACGATCCGGAGACTCTTCTAGTCATCGGCCACGAGAACAGCCTTTTGCATAGAAAGATCTATCTAGGCCTCGACTCCGCTCCGAACATCACCTGTAAAATCAGCCCGTTAGCCCCTAGCAAGTAAGTCCACCGCAACGATTCCCTGGCTTGCACCCCTGACGTTTTGCGTCCGGCCGTCGTCTATAACCCAGGAGCTAGGAATGGGAACTATGGGACTTGCGCTGCCCTGGAAGACTAGAATCTCTTCCGTGCCGCGCGAACGGGAGATGCGAGTGGAACCTTCCGAAGACCTCACAGGCCGCCCCAGCGAAACTGTGGCGCCAACTGCTTCGACAGCGGCGGGGTCCGAAGACGCCGAGATCGCGGAGCTCTGCCGAACCGGCGATCTGGGCGGATATGAGCGTCTTTATGCGCTGCATGGCGCGCGCATGAAAAACGTGGCACGCAATCTACTGGGAAACCCTATCGACGCCGAAGACGCCGTGCAGGAAACATTTCTGAAAGTACAACGAAGCATCGCCAGCTTTCGCGGGCAATCCAGCTTTGTCACCTGGACGTACCGGATTCTCATCAACACCTGCTACGACGCGCGCCGCAGCCGCGTGCGGAAAAAAGAAGTGGCGAATGACGACAGCGAAGACTCTCGACGGCCGGAGCCGCGCGCACCTGGAGCGCATCCTTCGCTGCGGATGGCGCTGGAACGGGCACTGGCCAGCTTGACGAAGCATCAGCGTGACGTCTTTTTGCTGTACGAAGTCGAAGGCTTCCATCATGCGGAAATTGCCGGAATGCTAGAGATTACGGAGACGGCTTCGAAGAACACGCTTTTTCAGGCGAAACGAAACCTTCGGCAGGTACTTGAACCCCCGAGAAGCAGCAGCGCGGCGGGAGCACGGTGAACGACGATGAACATTGCATGTAAAGACCGAGACAGAATTTTTGAAGATGGCACTCCAGCCGAATGGGCTGCTCTCGAAGCGCACAGCGCCAACTGCGCCGTCTGTGCCGAAGAACTCCGTAGCTGGAAGGCACTTAGCATCGCCGCGAAGGAGCTGCGCGACTACTCCGATACGCCTTCGCTTTGGCCGCGCATCGAGCGCGCGCTTGCCCAGGAAGAAACCTCTAAGAAACAACGCGCAGAACGCTGGAGCTGGCTCTCGCTTGGATTTGGCCTCTCTCTGGGATGGCAAACCGCAGCCGCTGCTGCCCTGGTTGTGATCTTGACGGTTTCCGCGGGCTGGATTTATTTCCATCGCACGCCGCCGGTAGGGATTGGTGATCAGTCACTTCTCAAGAGTCCGGCACTGGCCGAGGTAGAACGCGCCCAGGCTGCCTATGAGCACGCGATCGATAAGCTGGCGGCGGAAGCCAAACCGCAGTTAGAAAATCCAGCAACTCCTTTGCAAGCGAATTACCGCGAGAAGTTGCTCGTGCTGGATAGCGCCATCAACGATCTTCGTGCGCAAGCCGGAATGAATCCGTCCAATGCGCATCTTCGCCAGCAACTGCTGGCGATGTACCAGGAGAAGCAGCAAACGCTGCAAGACATTTTGGAGGAAAAGCGATGAAGTTGGCTGTGTCGAATAGGAATAGAGAGCGTTTTCGAGGCGCGCGCCTCGCTGGCGGCATTGCGGCCGTCCTTCTGCTCACGACATCTTCTGCGTTAGCGGCTGGGAGCCGCGCGCAGGATGAAGTTACGCGCAATTTTGAAAAGACATTGACTCTAGGCGCCGGACAGTCCGTTCGCGTCGAGCACAAATTCGGCGAGGTCAAAGTTCACGGCGAATCCGGACGAGAAGTCAAGATTTCTGCCGTCATCCGCGCCCAGGCCAGTTCGCACGAGGAAGCCGAGTCCTTCGCCCAAAAAATTCAGATCGAAGTGCAACAGACGGCAGCGGGAGTGAGCATCCGCACGATTTATCCACAGGAGGAGAACAAGTGGTTTCACATCAGCAAACATTCTTCCTGGTCCGTGAGCTACGACATCGCCGTGCCGACGGATTCTCCTCTGAATATCCGCAACAGTTTCGGCAGCGTTAATGTCGCTCGTGTCCACGGTGCAGTGGAGGTCGAAAACGGCTACGGCTCCCTCACCGTGCAGGAAGCCGGCCCGGTCCGTCTGAACAATTCCTTCGGCAGCATCGACCTCACCGGCGCTGCAGGCAACGCCATCGTCAACAACAAGAACAGCTCCGTGCAAGTCTCCGACGTGAAAGGCACTCTCGATGTGCAAGACCGCTTCGGCAGCATCACCGTGCGCAACATTCAGGGCGGAGCGACCGTCACTGGAGGCAATGGAGCGATCACACTCGATGGCGCTGCTTCGGCCAGCGTCACTACTTCGTTCGGCAACGTGGACACTCGAAACATCCGGGGCGATTTATCGGTCCACGACAACAACGGAAACGTGGACATTTCTTCGGTTGCCGGTTCCCTCGACGTCAGCGACAGCTTCGGAAACGTAACCTTCACCGAGGTGAAGGGCCGCGTGAACTGCACCACCAACAACGGCCGCGTCAAGGCGAGTTCGCTGACGGGAACTTCCGTGACCATCCGCGATTCCTTCGGCGATCTCGAACTGGAAAATATCAGTGGCGCTCTCGAGGCGGAGACTTCCAACGGAAAAATCTCAGTTCGCGACATTCGCGGTGCCGTCACGCTCAAGTCTTCCTTTGGCGCTATTGAAGCGACAAACATTCCGAAGGGGATTCGCGCCGTCACTGGAAACGGAGCCATCACACTAACCGACATCGGGGCGGACGTTTACGCGAAGACCAGCTTTGGCAGCATCCTGGCCGAACGCATCAACGGCAATCTGACCGCGGACGACAGCAACGGTTCGGTTACGGCAAGAAATGTGAAAGGCGACGCCACTGTGACCACTTCTTTTTCCGGCGTGACGCTGGAATCCGTAGGAGGCCGCATCCGGGTAGACAATCAGAATGGGGGGATTTCTGTGACTGCCCTTCGTCCCGCCAACGGCTGTCGCGACATCTCTCTCAAAACGTCCTTCTCATCCATCCACGTTCGTATCCCAGACGGTGTGGGCTACAACGTGTCAGCGCGGACATCCTTCGGCAGAGTTTCTTCCGAGTTGCCGGTCACCGCGACGGGAAATATCGGTGGAGATTCGCTGAACGGGACGATTGGAGGAGGAGGAGGAGGCTGCCGGTTGCAGTTGACCGATTCGAACGGAAGCATTGAAATCGCCAAAGCGCCTTAACAAGGTGTCGGAACGGGTGTGCCAATCCATAGCTTGGCACGCGTACCAGCGCCAGGATTAGCGCAGCGATTCTCGCGCACGAGCCATGGCAAACGCTCTCTTCAGAACGCGAGTCGCAGTTTCGGTCAGGCGGAACTTCTCAAGCTCGTCCTCAGCGGCAAAAGCCACGTCGGTGACGTCGCTTCCCGCGCGTGGTTCGCCGCCGATGCGCTCGCACAGATAATCCACAATGACGAAATGAAAGCGGGGCGTGTGCTTCTGCGCGGAAAGCTGAAGACTCTCGCCAGGAAATATCCGGTCAAAGACTTCAATGAGCTCAAGAACCCGCACATCGAGTCCTGTCTCTTCCCGCAGCTCGCGTGCAACACCCTCTTGCAGCGATTCTCCCAGTTCCAGTGTGCCTCCTGGAATGGACCATTCCCCGCGGAGAGGCTCGCCGCCGCGGCGAATGAGCAGCGCACGGCCGTTGTCGATAATCACCCCGCCAACACCGACGACGGGACGTTCGGGATATTCCCGGGAGGAGGTCACTTTAGCAAATCTGCCCTGGAGCGTTTACAATCGAAGCAGCCGCGCCTCGCATTAGAGTTGACTTAGGACAACGCGGTATATAATACGCCATGGTGGCGGCGGCACAATCTGTGGGGCCCCGCCCTGCGAACATTGCTACGGAGGATGGAGCCGTGATCCGCTGCCCTGAATGTTCCACCGAAATCGACGTGGACGAAGACGAAGTCGAAGAAGGCGAAATCCTGAGTTGTCCTGAGTGCGAATCCGAGCTTGAAGTCTCGCAGACGCATCCCGTGCATCTGAACCTCATCTCCGACGACCTCGATGAAGAAGAAGAGGATGAAGAAGACGAAGCCGCGGAAAACGGCGACCTCCTGGAAGACGACGAGGAAGACGAAGAAGAAGAAGAGGACGAGGAGTAACCGGCTTCGAGAGTTCCGTCCAACATCCACATTGCCCAGCGCAAGCATCTAATTTGCAGGAGCGGACTCATGAAAAGTCCACGGTGGATCATCCTCGCGGGCACGGCGGTGTTATTTATTTCCGCGGCCCCGACCTGTTTCCGCGCGCAGGAACCCCCGCCTCCCGCTCCCCAAGTCCCGCCTGCCTCTCAGCCTCCGGCTCCAGAAAAGTCGCAGAAGCAAAAGTACAGCCACGCCAACGATTTTCTGATCATCGGAACGGTATTCGATCCCAAGGGTTTGGCCTTCCCGGGGGTGGAACTGAAGATTCGGCGCAGCAATGAAAAAAAATATCGCTGGGATAGCTACACAAACTCACGCGGAGATTTTGCCGTGCGCGTGCCGCAAGGCTCAGACTACGAAATGGTGATCCACGCAAAAGGATTCGCGGATCAAACAAAAGCGTTGGATGCCAAGACAGGCGTGAGCGAAGCACGTATAGTGTTTCGTATGGAACCCGCAGAGGGAGCGAAGAAATGAACGTGCCAAAACGATTTCTGTTTATGGCCGCAATCCTCACATTGGCGAGCGTCGCGGCCGTCGCCCAAGACGCCAAGCGTGAAGCCCAGCTCCGCACTGTGCACGGAATCGTCCTGGACAAATCCGAGAATCTCATCTCGGAGAGCGTCGTTTTCCTGAAGAACACACGGACAAATGTAGTGCGCAGCTCCTACACGGACAACACGGGCAAGTACCGCTTTAGTGGCCTTGATCCGAACGCGGACTACGAGCTCCATGCGGAAAAAGACGGATTTCAATCAGCGACTCACACAATCACGAGCTTTGACAGCCGCAAGGACATCACACTGAATTTGAAAATCGACAAGAAGAAGGGTTGAGCAGAACCAATTGCGCTCGGATCTTTCAGCACGCCAGTTTGCGGGAATTTGTCTGGCCCAATGCTTGAGCCGGTAGTGGCCAGGACGCCTTATTCGCCTGGAAGAACTTGGCGCGTCCGGATGCCTATCTGCAAGAACGTGTCCCAAAAAGCCTTACAAATCCGCATGACAGGTGAAGTCACTTTTGTGCGGGGACCAGGACTCGAATAGCCTGCGCCACCACTTCGATTTCCACTGGCGTGGGCCCCAGAATCTCGCCATCTCCGTGAAAGAGGCAGGGACGGTCTGTAGTGAACTTCACAACCTGAATCCGGAGCCGTTTGAAGTACGAAGTTCGAAGCTCACCACTTTTCAAAAGTCGTGGTAGCAGCTTCAAGACTTGGAAAATGCTCAAGTCTTCCACGAACACGGCGTCGAGCCAGCCATCGTCCAAGCACGCATCCGGCGCGAGCCTTATTCCTGCCCCGTAGCTCGGGGTATTCAGCACGGCAGCCAGCAGAACCTTGGCCTCTATTGCCGGCAATTCACTCTGAGGAAATTCCGCTCTCACGCCAATCGGGCGACTGCCGCAATAAGCTCGCAGCGCAGACGCAATGTAGCGGGCTCTGCCTGGCAAACGGCGGAACGCTCCTTTTGCGAGCCGCGCGGCTTCTGCATCGATCCCCAGTCCACCTCCGCCTAAATAGAGCCGGACCCGGCCGTCCGCGGTGCGCGCCCGAACGAGGTCCACGTGCTTAGGCTGGCCACGCAAAATCGCCTCTGCGGCTGCAACCGGATCGTCTGGCAACTCCAGGCCAGCGGCAAAATCATTCCCGCCACCGGCCGGCAGTACTCCCAAAACGACATCCGAGCCGTAGGCCGCGTTCACCAGTCCTTGAAACGTGCCGTCGCCGCCGAGGGCAAGCAATAACCGTTTGCCGCTCTTTATCGAGTTAAGGGCGCTCGATTCGAGTGCCTCCGCACTCCCAAGGGAGATAAATTCTGCAGGAACGGACGCCGCCTCGAAAACCCTCCGAATCTGCGGGAGACAAGAAAGGGCGCGTCCGCCGCCCGCCGCGGAATTTACATACACAACTGCTGGAAGGAATGAGTAGATAGGGCTGGAGTTGGCCACGTGATTTGCCATCCTGCCCAAGCAGTTGTATGCCTGTCAATCAAATCGCGGGCAATATGCGAGCGCGTGCAGCGGCTTTGGTGTTCCTTCCATGAGATTCTCGGCGTGGCGGCGCGAGCCGAGCCGCGCATAGAATTCGTCCGGCCCTTACTTCTGAGCTTCGCTTGGAGCCGCAGCAGCAGCGGTTAGGGCAGCGAGATTATTCTCAGTAAGTGTGTGGTTGAACGCCGGAAGATCTTTTTCGATGATCTTCTGATAGTCCGCGACCGCTCCCGTAAGTTCCGTCTCTAAGGACTGAAGTATCTCTAAAGCTGTGTCGGTCGGTGCAAAGTCGGCTCCGCCGGCGACGTCTCCGCCGCCAGGACCAACTTCCGCGTTGAGCCAAATCAAGTTTAGATAGACTTTGTCGGCCTCTACGAAATACTTGTCGTCGCTGTTGCTCTGCGATGGGGTAACGAGCTTGAGCTCTACGGCTTGCAGTTTCTTGTCCATCTCCTCGACGATTTTCAGGAGTTCAGCCTTGCGTTTGGATTGCCCTTCATCCTCCGCTGGCGCGGGCTCTGGCTCCTCGAAGTCGTCCGGCTCGGCAAACGGTGGTCTTTCCCTTTCTTTTTTCTTGGGCGGGCGAAGCATCGTTTCAATCACCTCGACTTGTTTCCGCAGCCACTCGATCTGATTGAAGGTATCAGAAGTGCGCGTGATGTCGTCGCGGATTCGAAGTTGCGTCTTCACCGACGATTGAATGTCCGCTTCCGACGCGGAAATCCGGGGATCGGGCAAGATGGTCAGGGGCTGAGTAAGCGCTTGGCCCGCCACAGTCAGACGAACGGAATACTTGCCGGGAGCGGCCATCGGCCCGACTTCTGCTGGCTTAATTCCCCAATGAGTTATGGGCCGGGAGTCGATGTCGCGGAAGCGCGGCTCCTCCCAAATGTGCGGGTTGTCAGATGTCACGGTACGCAGCGCAATCAATCGCGGCGACTCGTAATGCATATCCCACTTCACACGATTGATTCCTACGTGAGCCTTTGCTTTCAGCTTACGGATCGTTTTGCCTTCCGGATCCAGGATTTCGATATCCACCTGATCTTTCGGCGCTGTTTTCAGCGAAAAATTGATCATGGCGGAGCCGCCGTGGACAAATCGGCGCGCGGGACGTGGCTCGAAAAGAACTGTAGGAGCGTCAGCGTGGCTCTTAGCCATCTGTTCGAGCGGCGTAATGTCGTCGAAGATGTAGAGCCCCCGGCCATAGGTTGAAATCACCAAGTCGTGAAAATCTTTCTGCACAACGGCCCAAGTCACTGGGGCGTGAGGTAGACCGGCCTGCAGTGCCGTCCAATGCCCACCGTCATCCAACGAGTAATAAAGACCGTTCCCCGTTCCCGCGAACAATAAACCTGCGCAGTTCGGATCTTCGGCGATGGTTCGCGCGTACGCCAGTGAATGCTTCGGTAAATTTCCGCTGATCGGTTTCCACGTTTTGCCAAAGTCCGTCGTCTTATATAGGAAAGGGTCCCTGTTATCCATCAAGTGAAAATCGACGGCGATATACGCTGTGCCGGGATCAAACGTCGAAGGAGCAATATTGGTGATCGTTCCCCATGCCGGCAATCCAGCAATATTCTTGGTTACGTTCGTCCAATTGGCAGCGCCGTCCTTCGTGTACCAGAGCTGACCGTCGTTCGTGCCCGCCCAGATGAGTCCTTTTTGTATTTTGGAGGGAGAAATCGCGAAAACGACCTCTCCATAAAACTGTCCCAGGTTGTCGCCCACGATTCCGCCCGAAGAAACGATGCGGCTTGCGTCCTGCGTCGAAAGGTCCGGGCTGGTTACCGTCCAGCTTTGGCCGCCGTTCGTCGTTTTGAAAATGACTTGGCATCCGTAGTAGATGACGTTGTGGTCGAAAGGATCAACGGCCAGCGGCGATGTCCAATGACACCGATATTTGATGTCGGTCGGCGGCGCATCCAGAGTATGCAGATACGGGCTCACCGATCGCGCCGACTTGGTTCGCGCATCCCAGCGCGTCACTTCATCGCCATAGCAAGTAGCCCAAACAACGTTTGGATCAGCCGGGTCGGGAACTGTGAAGCCCGACTCGCAGCCACCCATGTGGCGATCCCATCCCGTTTCTTGGGAATCGATGGGCACGCTTGGCCCGCGCATGTTCCCATCATCCTGCATGTTGCTGTAGAAGTAGTAGGGGATCTGGTTGTCGACGTCCACGTGATACATCTGCCCGATGGGCAGCGTGACGCGGTGAAACCCTCGACCGTGCACCGTCGTAATGATCATCCCGGCGTCGTCCGTGATCGCAAATCGGTCGGGATTTGCCGGGTCAATCCAAATATCGTGAGTGTCCCCGCCCCAGCGGACTTCTTGAAAATTTTGTCCGCCGTCCAGCGACTGATGGAACGAGCTGTTCGCCACCAGAACTTCGTTATCATTCCCGGTGGATACCGCTATCCGGGTGTAGTAACCCGCACGCCCAATCAAAGCCCGCTGATAATTGATGGCTTTCCAATGCCCGCCGGCATCGTCCGATCTCCAGACGGAGCCTTGGTCTTTCGTCTGAATCAATGCGAAAACACGGTTCGAGTTTGTCGGCGCAACGGCCACATCAATCTTGCCGAGCGGTGAATGCGGCAATCCATGCTCTTCGATGCGGGTCCACTTCGTTCCGCCGTCGCGTGAGGCGTACACCGCGCTGCCCGGGCCGCCGCTGAATTCGGCCCAGGTGTGCATTTCCAACTGCCACATCCCGGCGAAGAGCACTCGCGGATTATGCGGGTCCATGGAAAGACCCGAGCACCCAATGTTATCTCCTGCAAAAAGTACGCGTTCCCAGTGCTGTCCCCCATCCACAGTCCGGTAGACGCCGCGCTCCTGCTGCGGCCCAGTCGCCCTTCCCAGTGCGCAGGCAAAAACAATGTCAGGGTTCGACGGGTGAACAATAATTCGTCCAATGCGGCCGGTCTCCTGCAACCCCATATTGGCCCAGGTTTTACCTGCGTCAGTGGATTTATAGATTCCGTTGCCGATCACATCGCTGTCGCGGATCACCCAAGCCTCGCCCGTTCCCGCCCACACTACACTGGGGTCTGTTGGCGCAACGGCTAAAGCGCCAATGGCCGCGGCGGGTTGCTTATCAAAAACAGGTGTCCAACGATTGCCGCCGTCCGTCGATTTCCAGACACCGCCGGAAGCCGCTCCCGCGTAGTACGTACTCGGATCTCCCGGCACCCCGGCAACCGACGCAATGCGGTTTCCCACTCGGGGGCCAACAAAGCGGAAGCGAAATTGGCCATCTTCGTCTGCGTCTGGTTGCTGCGCCTGTGCCGCCGAAGTGCAACCCAGAATCAACAGTAGTGCGAGGCAAACCTTCCCGCTGCGGATGAGCGCCACGAAAACCTCCAGCAAAAAGGGGGATAGGAATCAGTGGTGCCGGCGGGGGGAATCGAACCCACGGCCTAGGGATTATGAGACCCTCGCTCTGCCACTGAGCTACGCCGGCACAAAGACAATTCTTAATGCTACGGAGTCGGTCGCAAACGTGTCAAGCATTCCAATGAAAAGACAGGATCCCAATTCGAGATAGTTTGGTGGCACAGACCTTGAATAGATTGCCAGGTCTCATAGACTTGCGGCCACACTCTAACCTTGACAAAATATTACCCATCTCTTATAGTAAGTTTTGTATAATATTGCGCCTTGTGCCAGCGGCCCCAGCCTCGTACTGGCGTGTTTGCCTTCCGGAGCGCTCCTTTCGGCTAAGCCCTTTGTATCGCTCACTCGCCAAAGGGCCTGTATTTTGCAGAATTCTGATGCAATGCAAGTTATTTAGAATCAATACTTACAAAAGTGTGTAAAAACAAATGACTTTAACTCCGTTTAGAATGAACACTTATGAAAAACTCGGGGGAGGGGTAGCTATGGTTAACTTGGCTGGCTCGGCGCCGATCCTCCGTCCAAGCTCTCTGCGCCTGTCACACTTCCAAACCGAGACCTGCAAGAGACGAATGGCCTTGAACGTTCTCGCTAAACTGCCCGATAGCTCCCTCGCGATACTTGCGTAAACTGAGTGGTTCGACAGATCCCCGATTTTGGAACAGACCCGAACAAAAGCTCCGCAGAGGCGCCTTAAAGCCGTTGGACCCTGCGTATAGTGATTCTCTAATGGACCCTTACTGCTTCCCAGAATGGGGTGCAGCTATCTGCCCCGGAGTCCCAGAGATTCTAGTACTACCGTACCGTTGACCCTACAAGTCCTGAACCCTATCCTGATCGCGTAGTGAATTAGCGGCCCGAACTCACCAGGCGAAAGCTTGGCGAAGGGACGGGCCGAGTAGGTGTGTACTGATACGGAACAGGTCCGTAGTGCGAGCTACTTGACATCCCTGTGGATAGGGATAGAGTGTCTCCGGGTGTCGTTCATTCCCCGGAGGCAAAATGTCCAGGAAACTCGCAGTGGTATTTCTCGCCATGCTCGTTTTGGTGGGAGCTATGGGCTTGAAGACCGTTGTTACGGCGCACGGCGACGGCTCGTTGATTATGGCGAATGGTTCAGCACCAGCGCCGCCAACACCGTACAAGAACGGCAGCGCGCCGGCGCCTCCAACGCCGTATAAGAACGGCTCGGCACCGGCACCACCAACGCCTTATTGAGAAACGCGCGGTTTCCACAGCAGTTGACATAGCTCTTCTGTGGAGCGTGGATCAGGGGCGTAGAGAGGCAGGAACGTGCCTGGTCCCTTTGCATATTTCATCTGGCTTGTGGGGATCTTCTGCGAAGCCGCAGTGCTGGTGTGCGCGGTCAAGAAGGGTGCCTTCCGCAAGTATCTCCTCTTGAATTTGTATATGGCCGGGCTCATGGTCTCCGAGCTTGGACGCTATAAGATTCTTGCTGAGTATGGCTACAGTTCCAGGCAATACCAGTATTTTTACTTCTACTCCGACGCCATTCTGACGATTTTTCTTTACTTCGCCTTAAGCTCTCTTTACTCCCATGTTTTCAGCGAAATGAAGGTTGAGCGCTACGTGAAAATGGGCACACTCCTGCTGCTTGCCGGAACCGCCCTCTTCACCTATGCCGTCGTGATGCAATCCACAGCAAAGTTCCTCACGCACTTCGTCATTGAACTCTCCCAGAACTTGTACTTTGTCGGGCTCGTACTAACCTACGTTCTCTGGGCCGCGATACTGAAGTTACGAGAGACGCGGACGAGGCTTATCCAGTTCGTGCTTTCGTTGGGCGTTTATTTCAGCCTTTTTGCCGCGAACTACGCGATTCGGAATCTTTATCCGTCGCTAAGCTCGGTGTTCGTTCCACTCGTCGCGGTTTTTGGGACATTCCTTCCCCTGGCTTGGGCCTACGCGTTTTGGCGCTTACCTGAAGAGGCAAGACTGGTGCCTTCGCGCCTTGCGGTGATCCCCCGATGATGGCCGCAATCATTCTCGTATGTTCGGTAGTCTTTTTGCTGCAGTTCTTCGTGTCCTATTGCCGCTCGCTGATCGCGGCTTCCATCAAGCATCCTCTTTCTGCGGAAGTGCAGGACGTTACGGGCATAAAGAATTCGGCTACGGGTGAGGATTTTGAACGGGTCGTTCAGCTCTTGCAGCTCTGCCCGGATCGCCCGGAAGATCGCAGTGGAATCCAAGCCATCGGGGCCTATTTCGGACTTCTGGGTTTTCTACGCTCGAGCGTCGCGAGAGTCGTTCCTTCGCTCCTTGCCTGGACAGAGACGGAACGTGGCCAGTGTACTTATTTCGCGGCAGTGGCTCTGGAGCGGCGCATCGCCTTTAGCAGAGATATGTTCGCCCAGCAGCTAGAAGGTTAACTACGGTCCGTTGCGGGCACTTCTTGCTTGTTCCATCCGCTACCTGATTCGGCACTTCACGATCCCAATCTAGGCTTGACTTTCCTGCTCTCGTGGTACTCTTGTCTGGTTCCCTCCTCACCGGAGTGGACGCGTCCGCAGCGCAAAAACGACCGGTGACAAAAACATGTCTGCAGTGTGGCGCGGTACTGCCTTCGAGCGTACGCGTCTGCAGTTTTTGCGATTCGTCCCTAACGCTGGATTACTCTTCCCAAGCGGCCAATTCTGCGTCGGCTGCTGAGGAAAAGGTCCGTCTGCAAATTGGACGGAACCACGCGGAGTCGGCGCCCATCTCTGATTCGGATCCTGCCTGGCGTGGTGAACTTGCGCAGCGACTACAAACCTATCACGCCCGCCGGCGACGGGTTGCCCCCAACCGTGCGCAGTCACAGTTACCTTTCGATTCGCCGGTGATAGAGCCGCCGGCTCACGCTCCTGTGAGCGTCGCTGAACCTTCGCCCATTACCGATGACGATTTCTCTTTCACGATCGCCATCGGCCGAAACGCCGCGACTCGCGAAGAAGCACGAATGGTTATCGACGTCTCTCGTCCTCCGGCCCCGGAGCCGAGTTTCGCGGCGACACCCGCAATCGACGTGCGCTCGGAACAGGGCGGCTTGTATCCGGTGGCCTCAATTGAGGAACGCCGCATTGCCGGATTGATAGACGCAGCCTGCCTGCTCTTTGCGTATGGCGGCTTCCTTACACTTTTCGGTTCGCTTGGCGGAGAGTTTACTCTCAGCAAGTTAAGTGCGGTGATGTGTGTCGCAACTTTCGTTATCGTCTACTTGCAGTATTTTGCTCTGTTTACGATTTTCGGCGGCACAACACCCGGCATGATGCTTCGCGGTTTGCACGTAGTGACCTTTTCCGGCGAACCTCCCTCGCCGCGGCAGATGCTTTGGCGCAGCGTGGGTTACATGCTTTCGGCCGGCACCTTTTTCATGGGTTTTCTGTGGGCCTTGTGGGACGAAGATGGTTTGACTTGGCACGATCGCTTGTCCCACACGTATCTATGCCCGGCTCCGACACTCGCCGACATAGAGGCTTCCCACATAGCTCATAGCCGCTGAAGCCGCGCCGACGCGTCTGTTTTCTGAGAGAACTATTTAGGCGCCGACCTCTCCCGCGATGCGCAAGATAGTTTCAAGGCTGAGATCCACATCCGCCTCGGTCGTCGCCCAGGAAGACACGCTGACTCGCATCGCGGATTTACCTTGCCAAACTGTTCCGCCGCACCAGCATGTGCCTTCCTCTTGAATGGCACGAATCACTTTCTGGGTAACCTCCACGCCGCCGAACGATACGAGAACTTGGTTGATGACGACGTCGTTTAGCACTTCAAACCCTGCCTTGCGAAATCCCTCTGCGAATCGTTGCGCGAACGCGCAAGTTCGTTCAATCAAGGAGCAAAGGCCCTCGCGCCCCATGGATTTGAGCGCCGCCCACAATTCCACACCGCGCGCCCTGCGCGACGACTCGGGCGTGTGGTGCATGGGCTCGCGGCGCACGCCGCTCTCGAGGTAAGGGGCTGTAATCGTCATGGCGGAGCGCAATGCGGGGCCATCTTTCACCAGGACAATCCCGCTGTCGTAATTGACGTTCGGCCATTTGTGCGCGTCCGTGGCCCAGGAATCCGCTTGCTCGAATCCGCGGGTCAGGTGACGGTACTTCGGCGAGACGGCGGCCCACAAACCAAACGCACCGTCCACGTGCACCCAGGCACCCTTCTCTCTTGCGCGCGCGCAGATTTCGGCGGCCGGATCGAACGCGCCGCTATTTACGTTGCCGGCTTGTATGCACAGAATGGTTCGTTCGCTCAGCGGTGGCAGCTTGTCGGCGCGCATCCGTCCCTGACCGTCTACTTCCACGCGCGTGAGACGCTTTTTTCCAAACCCTGCGAGACTTAGCGCCTTGAGAATAGAAGCATGTGCCTCGTCGCCGACCACGACGTCGATTGGCGGTGCTCCAAACATCCCGTCATCCGCGACGTTCCACCCCGCGCGTGCAAGAAGGGCGTACCGAGCTGCCGCCAGCGCCGCAAAATTCGCGGTCGTCGCGCAGGTCACAAGCCCGCCTTCGCATTTCTGCGGCAGGCCGAGCGCCTCGCAGACCCACCGCAGAACGATCTCTTCTAGCTCTGCCGCCACCGGCGACATAACCCGCAGCCCCGCATTTTGATCCCACGCCCCCGCAAGCCAATTTGCCGCAAGAGAGGCTGGGAGGGTTCCGCCATTTACGAACCCGAAGTATCGGCCACCGGTCGTCGCTACTGTCGCTGAAGAGCCAATCTCGAAAAGTCTCTCGAGGACCTGCATCGCATCGGTCGGCGAGGCGGGCCATGGTTCACGGAATTGTGCCAGACTATCCAAGTCTTTCGCAGAAGGTGCGACCCGGCGTTCAGCGATGCCCAACGCATATGTGCGCGCAAGCTCGGCCGCGTGCCGCAAAAGTTCATCTCTCGCGGAAGATTCCTTCAGGTCTGTTCGCATTATTATTGGCCCCCATTCCCGTCGGCTGCGCCCTGAGGCTGAGAAAAGACACCTTAGCCAATATGGCGCGGGCGTGCCAGTCTTGTCAGACTAAATTATCAAGAGGGGAAGGAAAGAGCCGAATTGTCTGCTACTTCTTGATGACAGCTTCGTCGGAAGCGATCTTGCCGTCGCGGATGAAGATGATCCGGTGGGCATGCTGCGCAATGTCATGTTCATGGGTGACGAGAATGATCGTGTTGCCTTGCCGGTAGAGATTCTCGAAGAGCGCCATAATCTCTTCGCCAGTCTTTGAGTCGAGGTTGCCGGTCGGCTCGTCCGCCAGCACGATCGACGGCGAATTGACGAGGGCTCTGGCAATGGCCACGCGCTGCCTCTGACCGCCCGAGAGTTCGTTCGGCTTGTGCGTCATCCTGTCCAGCAGATCCACGCGCTCCAATGCTTTTTTTGCTTTTTCGATGCGTTCTTCGGCTGCTGTGCCGTTATAGATCAGCGGAAGTTCCACGTTGTGGAGTGCCGTGGCTCGAGGCAGCAAATTAAAGGTTTGAAAGACGAACCCAATCTCTTTATTCCGAATGTACGCCAGTTCGTCGTCGTCCAGATCGCTTACCAGGCGTCCCGCAAGCCAGTATTTTCCCGCGCTTGGAGAATCCAGACACCCGATGAGGTTCATCAGCGTGGACTTTCCTGAACCGGAAGGCCCCATGATGGCGACGTACTCGCCCTTGCGAATTTGCAAGTCGATACCGCTAAGCGCGTGCACTTGCTCCGAGCCCATTTCATAAACTTTTGTGAGGGCTTCCGTCTTGATCACGATACCGGAGCTGACCAAATCTTCGCGGTATGATTCGGTTGTTGCGGTCTCTACGGGCATTCAAATCTCCCTCGCGGATCGAGCTGCGTCAGCTCTGCTGATCATCTTGTTTCTTGGGTGCGGAATTATCCACCTTCACGCTCGCCTCTGGCTTCAGTGTGCGCAACGCTTTGTAGCTCCCGACAACGATCTCGTCGCCAATTTGCAAGCCCTTGGTGACTTCGATGTCGGTAACGCCGGTGATTCCTGTTTCCACCGGCCGGAAGATAGCCTTCTTGCCATTCACGACAAAAACGCCCTGCACCTCATCCTTTTTGGGATCGCCGGGCGCTGCCGGCGGGGGCGCTGCCAGCGTAACTCCCGAATTCCCTTGCCCCTTCGCATTCTTGGCCGCTTCCTCGAGATCTTTGCGCGTGCGAACTGCCAAGGCCTGAATAGGGATGGCAATTACGCTCTTTTTCTCTGCGGTTTTAATCTTAGCAGTGGAGGAAAGCCCAGGCCGTAAATTGTCAGGCGGATTGTCGAGTCTCACGACCACCTTGAAATCCTTCGCCTCTTGCGTGCTCGTGGTGGATTGTGTAGTGGCCAGACCAGAACTTCTCAAGGTAGCTTGAGAACCAATCTCGGTCACTTTGCCTTTGAACACTTTTCCGGGCACGGCGTCGATGGTTACATCGGCATCTTGTCCGAGCTTTACGTTAACGATGTCTGTCTCGTCGACCTTGACTTCCGCGGTTACGACGGACATGTCCGAGAGCGTCATGATGAAGCTGCCATTCGCATTCTGCATGCCCATGACGACGTAGTCGCCAACGCGCTCAGGCAAATAGCTTACGATTCCGTTGATGGGCGAAGTGTACGTGGTCTTTGACAATACGTCCTTGGTCCGTACCAGCATCGCCTCGTTCTGATGTACTTGTGACCGAGTCTGATCGAGCTGTGCTTTCAGCGATTGCACCTTCGCCTTGGCCGAATCCACCGCCGCTACGGCGGCGTCGTAGGTGCTCTTCCGCTGGTCAAAATCCTGCTTCGGTATCAACCCGTCCTTGAAGAGCCCTTGCCCGCGTTCCCAATCGAGCTTGGCCTTTTCCATGTTCGCCTGCGCGGAAACAAGGTCTGCCCTCGCTGCCGTGTAACTCGCCTCAGCCGCTTGCACGCCAGATTCCGCGGTGGTGACGGCCGCTGACTGTGCTTGCACGTCGGCATTCGCCTGCACATTCTCCTGCAGGAGCAATTTGTCACCCTTCTTGATATGGTCGCCTTCCTTAACAAAGATCTCCGTGATTCTGCCGTATCCCTGGGCTGTGACATTTGTGTAAGTGGTGGGCTTGATCTCACCGGAAGCCGTCACGATGGAAACCAGGTCGTCCGATGTCGCTACTTTAGCAGTCTGAACGGTCACTACACCCTTGTTCGCCTGGTTGACGCTGAACACCACAATGCTTAAGAGCCCCACGACGACAACTACCCCGATCAGCACCTTTTTCCACGTCTTCATGTGATTCCTCTTTACTCCACCCTGGAAGGGCCACCCTAAACGCCCCCAGGACAAACCGCCTGGGATGGGACACAATCGCGTATTTCTTCCGCCCGTCCGCTACATTACATACGCCCGTGTGGGTCGAAATGTTTCGCGAGAGGTTTCTGCGCACTGCGCGGTTTGGGCTCCCGCCGTTGGCACCTGGGCCAACAGACGGGGCAACCCGACCCAACTTCACCAAGTTAGGCGCGGTTCTCCCCTATATTCTAGAATCAAAACAGCCTAAAGGAAAGAACTCCTCTCGGAACGGGCTAAAAAACCTTGCGGCAATCCGACCTACCCCCTTATGACGTATGGCATTGCATTTTGTTAACGGTAAGTCCCGCCTGCCGAGACATTTTGGCCGCTTGGCTCGGTTAGTTTGATGCTATACTTTGTGGATTCGTCGGGCGAAAGTCTCTGAAGCGGCGGCCGGATCAGGGAACTTTCTACGCGAAAACCGCGGAGAGGTGGCAGAGCGGCTGAATGCGGCGGTTTGCTAAACCGTTGTAGGGGCCAAAACTCCTACCGGGGGTTCGAATCCCCCCCTCTCCGCCAGTTCCTTTGGAATTAATTATCTAGACTAAGGTAGAATTCACTCCACACACTCCATCGCGGAGCCGAGATCGCCGCGTTGCAGTAAAAATGTGGTAATTCCGTGTTGAATCGAACCCGCGGGGTGACTACTTGTTCGACGGCCCGCTAGTTGTTAGCTGTCATTGTCAGTCACATGAGGTGGTGCCGTCCAAAACTTGGGGCGCGCCTTTCACCGAAGGCTCTTTAAGTTTGTAAAATATAGCTTGATTTGAAAACTCCCTTGTTTCTACTGGGGCTGTGTTGGAGTCCGCCTCCGGGTACTCCTTGGGGGTAACCGCCCTTTCGCTGCCGCAAGCTGTTCGAGCTCAATGCGTTCTTATCGATTTTAGTTCGCTGTTCATTCGATTTCGGCGCTGTAGCTGTAGCTGCCTGGGCTGCGCTGACACTTGCGAGGACCCGGTTTCGGCAAACGCCGATTCGACTGTTCTCTGCCTAGAAGAGTGTGACGTTCGTATTCGCCAGAGGTATCGGCAGCACGAAGTTCGTTGACAGATCCGCCGCTAGACCAATTCCCGGCCCCGGACCGAGGGGCGACACGAACTTGAGGAGGTTTCCCGCCATTACGTTGCTTCCGATGACCACCACGCCCACCGTGTATCCAGAAGGAATAATATAGGGCCCACCGCCTGTTGTGGTGAATGGGGTGTTTTGCAGAGTGCTGATGTTGACTTGGTTCAGCGTGCCGCCACCCTGCCCGCCGCCCATGTCCGTGATGCCCACGATCTGCACAACATTGTTGAGACCGAATGGCGGGTAGTCTGAGTTGGCCAGGGGCGCTGTGTTCGTGGAGCCGGAGCCGCTGAGTGGCAGCGCTACGCTGGCGTAAGGTGAGGTTTGTGCCGTAACCAGTTTGTTGATAATGGTGACGAAGAGGACGCCGCCCGCCGGGTCGAGCTGGTGCGGCGAAGCCACGAACCCTGTCACGTTGCCTACATACGGTCCGCCAATCAACGTCGCTGTGGTCGAGGCCACACCAATCGGTATCGTGTAGAAATGGTTGGTGGTCGTCCCGGCCGGCGAGTTTGCAGCGTCCATGAGCTGGAACGCCAGAACGGAACCGTCTGAGCCCATCAGCAGGTAGGAAGACACGGCTGAGGGATTCGGTGCGCTGTACATGACCATGGGCATGCCGCCAGCGAGTGCCACTTGATAAAAGACGGTCGTCGTCGAGGAGGTGACATCCGTGAAGTACAGATTGTTATTGTCCACCGCCGGGAGGTCACCAACGACTCCCTGGTGTACTTGAGTCAATGTGAGCGCTGAAGAATCAATGCGATATAGGGCGGGGCCGGAGGCGGTAGTCGCGTTGAAATAGATCGCAGTTCCTCCAAACGTCGTCCCATCGTTAAGGCTTACTGTACGGAGGCCCAAGAAGGACGAAACGCCTGTGAGCAAATGCACGGGTGAAGTAAATGTCGCGTCCGCGTACAGATTCAAAGTTTGAGCGGCCGCGTCGTAGAGAATCAGCCCGTCCAGATTGCCGTCTTGGTAGAGCCCGAAGGCTAGCAAGTTGTTGATGGCTACGGTCGTTGGCGGAGTCGTCGGAGAATCCAGGTAGTGCACCACCTCGAACGTGTCTCCGCCGGTTCCGCACGGCGCTGAAGCAACGTCGAGAATCGTAAATACGGTCGTCGGGTCGGCCAAACTCGTTTGTTGTTGAAAAAAGCTGCAAATCTGCTGCGTTGAAGGCAGCGACAAGCTGCTGATTTGATGTGGCGATGGCACTCCCGACGTATCGCTGAGCTTCAAACCGTACACATGGGTATTTCCGTCAGATCCGGCGGTTGCATACACCGATAGAGCGGGCGTCGTTATGACCGATCCGTTGCCTATCGTGAACTGAAACGCCATGCCAAGGAATTGCGTTGGCGTCGTCGTGATGAATTGCGGCGCAGGCGACGATTCAAGATTGTTCGAGGGCATTAGGAATAAGCCCGTGCTTCCACCCGCCGCGGTTGGCGTAGCCGCATAGGGGATCCAGAACGTTCCGCCGCCCGTGCTCGAAGAGCAGATAACAGCAACATTCGTCACGTTCGCCGATCCCACCGTCCCGGAACCGTTGGTGATTGTGCAGGTCTCGCCAGTGGGTTGCGTGCCAACCGTTACGTTGTACGCGGCCCCGCCGGCCAGCGCCGTCTTGAACGTGAACGCGCCGTTGGCGCTAACTGCCAGCGAATCCGTAGCATTATCCAGCAAGATCACTGACGCAGCGCTACTCAAACCGGAGACAGTCCCGCCGATCGTGAAAGTGTTGATTGCGCAAGAGACGGCGACGTTGGTCACGTTGGCCGAGGCCACTGTGCCGGCGCTGTTGCTGACCGTGCAGGTCTCGCCCGTGGGTTGCGTGCCGATGGTAACGTTGTAGGTGGCGCCGGTGGCCAATGCCGTTTTGAAGGTGAAGGTGCCGTTGACAGAGACGGTGAGGGAGTCGGAGCCATTATCAAGCAAAGCGACGAAAGTGCCGGTCGAGAGGCCGGAGACGGTCCCGCCGATGGTGAATGTGTTGGCTGCGCAAGTGACCGTGACGTTGGTGATGTTGGTGGAGGCCACCGTGCCGGAGGCGTTGGCGAAGGTGCAGGTTTCGCCAGTGGGTTGCGCGGAAATCGTAACGAAGTAGGTTGCGCCGGTGGCTAAGGCGGTCTTGAAGTTGAAAGCGCCGTTAGCCGAGAGCGTCAGTGAATCTGTGCCGTTGTCGAGCAGAGTCACGGAGTTTCCGCTATTCAAGCCAGAGAGAGTCCCGCCGATCGTGAACGTGTTGACTGCGCAGGTGACCGTGACGTTCGTCACATTGGCGCTGGCGATGGTGCCCGAAGCGCTGGTGATGGTGCAGGTTTCACCCGTGGGTTGAACACTGATAGTCACTCTATATGGGGCTCCGGTGGCTAGCGGCGTCTTGAAGGTGAACATGCCGTTGGCGCTTACGCTGAGCGAGTCAGTCCCGTTGTCCAACAGAGTCACAGAAGTGCCGCTGCTCAGGCCGGCGATGCTGCCGCCAACCGTGAACGTAGTCGTTGCGCAGGTCACTGTGACGTTTGTGACGTTGGCGCTAGCGACAGTGCCGGAGCCATTCGCGATTGTGCAAGTTTCGCTGGTGGGTTGCGTGGAGATCGTAACGTTGTACGCCGCTCCGGTGGCCAAGGCTGCCTTGAAGGTGAAAGCGCCGTTGGCACTGACGGTGAGTGAATCGGAGCCGTTGTCCAGCAAAGTTACAGACGTGCCGCTGTTCAAGCCCGACACAGTGCCGCCGATGGTGAAAGTTGGGTTGGGCTTGCACGAAACAGAGACACTTGTCACGTTTGCTGCGCCAACAGTGCCTGTGCCGCCAGCGACAGAGCAGGTTTCGCCGGTGGGTTGCGCGGCAATGGTGACGTTGTAGCTGGCTCCGGTGACGAGCGCAGTCTTGAAGGTGAAGGCACCGTTGGCGCTGAGGAGGAGCGAATCGTTACCATTATCGAGCAGAGTGACAGAGGCCCCGGTGGAGAGGCCGGAAACGGCGCCGCCGACGGTGAAAGTGGGGTTCGCTTTGCATGAGACGGAGACGGTTGTGACGTTGGAGGTGCCGACGGCGCCGGAGCCGTTGGTAACGGAGCAGGTTTCTCCGGCGGGTTGCGTGGCGACGGTGACATTGTAAGTGGAGCCTGTTTGCAAACCCAATCTGAAGGTGAAGGTTCCGTTGGTGGTAAGGTTCAATTGGTCCGCGCCGTTATCGAACAAAGCAAGCAGGGCGCCGGGGGCTAGTCCGGAAAGAGTGCCGCCGACGGTGAAGGTGGGCGCGGCGGTACAGATAACGGTGACGTTGGTCACATTGGTGTGAGCCACTCTTCCTGCACCGTTGGTAATGGTGCAGAGCTGGCCAGCGGGTTGCGTGCCGACGGTTACGGCATAGGGAGAGCCCGGGGCCAGTGGCGTGTTGAAAGTAAATTTCCCGTTTGCGATGACCTTCACCGCATCGGTGCCGTTGTCGAGCAGAGTCACGGAGGCGCCACTCTTGAGGCCAGAAACAGTGCCGCCGATGGTGTGTGTGCCAGCGGTGCTGCAAGTGACCTCGACGGTTGTGACGTTGGCGTTACCGACGATGCCGGTTCCTGTGATGACGGTGCAGTCCTCTCCGGGAGGTTGCGCGCCGATGGTGACTTTGTAGAGTGCGCCGGTGTCGAGCGGCGTCTTAAAGGTGAATGGGCCGCTGGCGGTGAGAGTAAGTGCATCTGCGCCGTTATCGAGCAGAGTGATCGGATCACCGGTCTTCAAGCCGGAGACGGTGCCGCCGATGGTGTGCGTCGCGACGGCGGTGCAGGAGACAGAAATGTTCGTGACATTGCCTGTAACTTTGCCCGTCCTGTGGGCGATCCTGCAGATGTCGCCGACAGGTTGCGTGCCAACGGTTACCTTGTACGTGGCACCGAGCGCCAGGGGTGTCTTGAAAGTGAATTTGCCGTTTGCGGTGACGGTGAGCGCGTCCGTGCCGTTGTCCAGCAGAGTCAACGAGCCGCCGGCCCTGAGGCCGGTCACAGCACCTCCGATGGTATGCGTGGGAACACAAGAAATAGCGACGTTAGTGACGTTAGCTGAGCCCACTATGCCCGTCGCTCCAGTGATCGTGCAGTCCTCGGCGGCGGGTTGGATGCCAACGGTAACCTTGTAAGAAGTCCCGGTGTCTACCGGAGTCTTGAAGGTGAATTTGCCATTTGCTTTGACATTGAGGGCATCCGCACCGTTGTCGAGCAAGGTCACTGAATCGCCGGTCGTTAAGCCAGACACAGTGCCGCCGATCGTGTGCGTGGGCGCGGTGGCGCAGGAGACAGCAATGTTCGTGACATTGCCAGCCACCACGCCGGTGCCGTGGGTGATGGTGCACTTCTCGCCGACGGGCTCGGTGCCGACGGTGACTTTGTAGGCGGATCCAACGGGCAAGCGCATGGAGAAGGCAAATTTGCCGTTGGCGGTGAGCGAGAGCGCGTCCTTACCGTTATCGAGCAAAGTCACGGAATCGCCGCTGTTCAAGCCGGAGAGAGTGCCGCCGATGGAGGAGATGCGCACGCAAGAAACGACGACGGAGGTGACGTTGGCGTTGGCCACTCCGGAGCCGTGGGTGACTGTGCAGAGTTCGTCCGTGGGTTGAGTGGCGACGGTGACGTCGTAGGAAGCGCCACCGGCGAGCGGCGTCTTGAAGGTAAACGATCCATTTGTGGTGACTGTCAGCTCGTCTCTGCCGTCATCGAGCAGAGTCACTGAATTGCCAGACGCTAGGCCCTTGACGGTGCCGCCGATCGTGTGCGTCGCAGCAAGACCACTCGAGGCTGCGGCCATGGAAATGACGACGCCCGCCGCAAGACTTTTGGCTAAGTTTGCAAGATTGGTGCGCATGCTGACCTCCAGGTCACTCGAGGGCCCGACCATAATCCGTGCCGGCTATCCTCATCGTCACGTTGAGCGTGGCCCAGGCACCCCGATCGTGCGGAGAAAGCTGCACTGAAGCTCTCGGTCCAGCACGTCCGGCGGCGCTTGGTAAGGCATAAATGACTTCCCTCGAAGACGCGAGTGACTACCTTTTCTTTTGCCTATCTCTAAATGCGATAAACGAAGGCAATTTGGCCCACAGAGTTTGGCGGGGTACCGGAAGCCCAGCGCTCGAGACGCTCTCATGAAAAAGGTTTATTCAACTTCGGCCCAAAGGTCCCCCTTAAAGGCCCGTGGGCCAGTTTCTCCTTCTATTTCGCTTTATGGACGAGACATGCCAGGCCGACAGCAGAGTCGTCTGTTTGCTTTGTAGCTTGCAAGTTTGTTCGCGCCAGTAGAGCCTCAGGAGGTAGAGAAGCCCTTGTCCTCTCTCGCTTGCCGCCCTCGGCCGCGTTGCGGCTCGCTCTGCCCGCCTTTAACCCATGAATTGACTTCACCCGCCCGCTGCAATATCGTTGCAGAAAAATTGCAAGTCCCTAGCTGGGTGGGGGTTGCGCGGATGGCCGAGGCTCCATCACAATCCGTCAGCGAGCTTCTGGTCAGATGGCAAGCGGGCGATCAAAAGGCACTCCAGGTTCTTATTCCCCTGGTTTATAGCGAACTTCGTCGCATTGCCCAGCACCACCTTCGGCAGGAACGTCCCGATCACACGCTGCAAAGCACCGCTCTTGTCCATGAAGCCTACCTGCGCTTAATGAAGCAGGGTCCCTTAGAAATAGAGAACCGCGCTCACTTTATGGCTGTGGCCTCGCGGCTGATGCGCCAAATCCTGGTCGACCATGCGCGCGGGCATCGCGCTGCCAAGCGCGGCGGGGGATACAAAGTCGAACTCACCGAGGCAAGTTCGTCTCAGCCAGGTCTGAATCTTGACTTGGTTGCTCTCGACGACGCTCTCAACGAGTTGGCCCGCCTTGATCCCCAGCAAGCTCACATCGTCGAATTAAAGTTCTTCGGCGGCCTCTCCATCGAGGATACCGCGCACGTCATCGGCGTCTCCCGCACCACAATCAAACGCGAATGGGCCACCGCGCGCGCCTGGCTCCGTCGCGAAATGGCAAAGTCGGAAAAACCATGACTCCTGAGGAATGGCGCAAGATCAAGGAAGTCCTGCAGGAGGTTCTCGAGTTGGAACCTTCAGCCCGTGCCACGTACCTGGACGACGCATGTGCCAGCCAGGATATAAATCGAGCGGAGATCGAAGCCCTCGTTCGTTCCCACGAGGAAGGCGGCGCCTTTCTCGAGGGACCCGTTGATGTCGCTGCCGGGGATTTTGTCCAGGACATTTCCTTCACGTCATGGGTCGGACGCCGCCTGGGCCCCTATCAAATCATTAACAAGATCGGTGAAGGAGGCATGGGAACCGTTTTTCGCGCCAAGCGCGTGGACGGGCTATACGACAAGGACGTCGCCATCAAGATCATCCGGCACGGCCTTGACACCAGTTTTTTCGTCGAGCGTTTCAGAAACGAAAGCCGCATCCTTGCTTCCCTTGAACATCCCAACATCGCTCGCTTGCTCGATGGCGGCATTACCGAAGAAGGTCTTCCCTACGTCGTTCTGGAGAACGTGGTCGGCCTGCCCATCGACGGATTTTGCGATCAACACAACTTGACGACCGACGACCGCCTGAAGTTGTTTCGCACCGTTTGCTCCGCCGTGCAGTACGCCCACCAAAACCTCGTGGTGCACCGCGATCTGAAACCCGGTAACATTTTGGTGGCAGAAGATGGCGTCCCTAAGTTGCTGGACTTCGGCATCGCCAAGATCCTCAATCCGCAGAACGAGGAGTCCGGCGCCGACCGCACCCTCACCATCCTCCGAATGATGACCCCGGACTTTGCCAGTCCGGAACAAATACGCGGCGACGCCATCACTACGGCAAGCGATGTTTATTCGCTAGGCGTGATCCTATACCTCCTTCTCACCGGCAAACGCCCCTATCGCCTCAAAAGCAGCTCTCCCCAAGAAATGATCAAGGCCGTCTGCGAAACCGACCCCGAAAGACCCAGCACCGCTGCGCTTCGCCCAGAGGACGCTCCCCAGATTGGCAAGCCCACCTCAAATTCATCAGGCTCTGAGACGGATGCTGATTCTAAGAAGGATAGACCCCGCCGAGCCTTGAGCAAGGACTTGGATTACATCGTGCTCAAGGCCCTCCGCAAGGAGCCCACTCGCCGTTATTCCACCGTGGAGCGGTTCAGTGAAGACTTGAGGCGCCACCTTGAGCATCTTCCCGTCAGCGCCCGTAAAGACACACTCGGTTACCGGGCGACGAAGTTTGTTACCCGGCACAAAGCCGGAGTCACCGCTGCACTGACCGTCGCCGTCATCCTCGTTGCGGGCATGTTAATTACTTTGCGCGAAGCCCGCATCGCCCAACGCCGTTTCAACGACGTTCGCCAGCTCGCCAACTCCTTGATCTTTGATGTCCACGATTCGATAAAAGACCTGCCTGGTTCCACCCCGGCAAGAAAAATAATCGTCGACCGCGCTCTCCAATATCTCGACAGTTTGTCCCAGGAGTCCGGCGGCGATCTTGGTTTGCAGCGGGAGTTAGCGAACGCCTATGAGCGATTGGGACTCGTGCAAGGACATTATTTGCAGAACAACCTCGGCGACACCAAAGGGAGTTTGCTCAGTTATCAGAAGGCTCTCAACATTCGACAGCATATTGTTGCCAAGTCCAGCGTTTGGAAAGACCGTTGGTCACTCGCGCAGGCGCAGCGCCTGGTAGCCACGCAGCAATGGGCAACGGGCGACTACGCCCATGCCGTAGAAAATATCACCAGCGCCGTCACAAACTCCGAGGCCCTGAATCGCACCCACCCCAATGACTGGGAAATCCTCCACGAACTCGGATTCGACTACGAGGTCGCAGGCGACATCTTCGAGCCGCGCTATGCCGGGGGCCCGAGCGACCGCGCGAAAGCAGGGGAATACTTCCGCAAGGCCCTGGCTGCGGACGAAGAAATGCTCCGGCTCAAGCCGGAGGATCTTCATTCCCTGGACGGTTACGCCATCGACCTGGCTCACATTGCCGGCTCTTTGCAGGGTACGGACAAAGGCGCTGCCCTTGCGTACTACAAGAAGGAACTGGAAATTGAGCAGGAGCTTCATCAACGATCGACTGAAATTCGCTACGCTCGCGGAGTAGCCATCGCTTACAACCAGATCGCGTCTTTGTACAGCGACGAGGGAGATCATGTGCGTTCGTTGGAAAACCACTTAAAGGGTCTGGAGATTTATAAGGAGTTGATTCGTGTAGACCCCAAGAATGCACTTGTGCAACAAGGTCTGGCAATCGCCTATATAAATAGCGCCTCGGAATTCGTCAAGACCGGCGATAAAGTTCAAACCTTGGATTTCACACAAAAGAGTCTCGACATCATGCACGGCGTGGTGGCCTCCGCTCCGGAGAACAAGCAGCAACGCGGTACTCTCGCTGCCATCGTCGTCGCAGGCGCCTCGATTTTCCTCCGACTGGACAAACCCCATGACGCTTTCAAGGAGTTCGACGAGGCTCGTTCCATCCACGAATCGTTGCGCGGCACGAACCCGTCACACGGACCCTCGCTTCAGGCCGTCGCCTGCCGAGAGAAAATGGGTGAAGCAGCCATCCGCTTAGGGAATGCAAAACTTGCCGCGGAGTATTTCCATCAAGCGCTGGCCGCTGTGGAACCGCTGCTCTCCGTCCAGGAGCCTGATCTCGCCGCCTTGTACACCGCCGCCGATGCCTATTCCGGCCTCGGAGACGTTGAACGCATTGAGGCAACTCGTTCTGCCCAAGACCAAGTAAAACAAAGAGAGCTCTGGCTCCAAGCCCGTGCTTGGTACGTCAAGAGTCTCGACACTTGGCACCGAATACAAAGTCCAAGCCGGGATGGTCCCAACGGCTTCGACGCCGGCGACCCAGCGCAAGTAGCGAAGAGTTTGCACCTGTGCGAGACTACTCTCACAAAACTAGGATCTGGACCACGTGCATGACCGAGCCAACCGATGCTCGTTTGTCCACGTAGACTGGCAAGCCGATTCACAAGCGACGGCCCGATCCGAAGAAGACAAGAGAAAGTGGTTGAGTTCGCCCTTTGTTGCATGTGCGTGGCGCGTTTCCCTCCTTGGATCGAATAGTTGGTAAGCACAATCGGCGATTCACGTCACCACATCAACTTCAACCCAAACTGAATCTGCCGCGAGGTGGTTGAAGTCGAAGTGATCACACCTGCCGTGGGTGACGGCCCGCCGGTTGCCGATGCATAGACGACAGGATTTGGATTGCTGAAGTTTGTGCGATTGAACAAGTTGAAGAACTCGGAGCGGAACTGCATGTTCCAGCGCTCCGAAAGTGAGAACTTCTTTGTCAGCGAGAGGTCCGTTTCCGCGAGGCCTGGGCCCTGCAGGATGTTGCGACCGGCGTTGCCATAAGTTCCAGGCAGCGGCTGGAGGAACGCGCTGGGGTTGAAAAACTGGTTGGGCCCACCGAGGATTAGAGGACCCATGAAACTAAGATTGAGAGACGGCCGGACTGGATTGCGCGTATCGCCGTCATTGGACGGGTTGTATGACAACTGTGGGGTGAACGGCAGGCCAGTTTGCAATGTCTCGATGCCACTGAGTTGCCAGTCCCCGAGCAGGCGGTGCACCCATGGGTGCTCATTGGTTTTCGTGCCACGCCCAAAGGGGAGATCATACGTGGCATTGATGACTGCGGCATTTCGTACGTCGAACGAAGCACGGCCATAATCGGACTTTGGCTGAAGCGGGTTCGCAACGAATGCGGGCGAGTTCGTTGCAACGCTGGTGTTCATGTTGTCGCCGTCGTCGAGCGTCTTCGAGAAAGTATAAACACCACGGAATTGCAATCCATGCCCGAAACGGCGGTTCACATCGACCTCGAGCCCGTGGTAGGAGCTGATGCCTTCTGAGAACCAATGCGTCGTATTCCACACGGCATTGTTGGCAAGCGCTGCGCCCGTTGGGTAGTAATACGCCCCAGCAGGATAGCCTGCAGGGCAGGGCGACGCCGGGCAAATCGTCGGTGCCGGTAGGTTCGCATCGAGCGAGAGAAGTTCGTGGTACCCGTGCGAACCGATGTAGCTGATCCCTAACGAAGTGTTCGAGGAAATCTGCTGCTCAATTTTCAAACTCCAAGACTCTACCGTGGGTGTTCTCAGGTCAGGTTGCACGCCACTAGGGATCACCTTCGCCCCGGAGTATGTCGCGCTCGGCGCGATGCTCGAGAACGCAATATTCTTGGTCGCAAAGACTGTGTTGAAGGGAGTGTTTTGATCCAGGCGATAACTCAGATTATCAAGGAGCGCGTAATACAGACCGAAGCCCGCGCGAATTACGGTTTTCTTCGACGCGAACGGAGACCATGCGGCGCCGAGGCGCGGCGCTGGCAGGAACTTTGCGTTGTTGACGGAATAAGCGGAGTTGCCGACAACGGGCTGCGTTTCGATCACTCCACTGGAAGTGAACGCATAGTTCGACGCGCGCCTGTGGGCTTCGTTCCATCCGTTTGTGGACTCGCCTCGGAAGCCAATGCGCAGCTCCAAGGAGGGCTTGAGCTTTATCGCGTCTTCCGCGTAGAAGGCGCCTTCAAGCGAACGCCAGGACAACGGCGTATAGCTGGGAGCGTACGTATAGGTGCTTACGTTGCCTTTCAAAAACGTCTGCAAGTTAGTGAACGAAATCTGACCATACTGGTCTTGCACAAGAACATCGTTGGACTGTATCCACTGCAACGATCCGCCGAAACTGAATAAATGGTTGCCGCGAGTGAAGGAAACTTGATCGGACACGGTATACAAATTGCGCGCCGCGCGGAGATTGCTTCCTGCGTTCGTGCCGCCGTTTGTGATCTGCGACGCACCGTTGAGGGTCGTGCCGCCGCCGACCACGACCGCGCCGACCGGCTGGTTCGCATGGACCCAGCCAGGCAGATTCACCGTCGTTCCACTGTTGAAATAAAACGCTCCGCGCGAGAATCCGAAGGTCGCTTTATTCAGCAGGCTGGGAGAAAAAATGTGTGTTTCACTAAGGCTGGCTACCTGTTCTCGCAAGGAAATATCGACCAGAGTGAAAGGATTATTGGTGGGAGAATTCGCTTGGCTGTCGTCGGCTGTGTAGACTGCCGCAAACGAGTCCTTGTCCCTGAATATCTGATCCAGCCTAACAGTTCCGAAGTCCTCGCGAATGCGTTGCGTTGGATTGCTGAAGGCTTCCGCAATTCCGCTCGGCGCTCCTGTAGACGTCAAAAGTTCCGGTCCATTGGCCTCGGGCCACAAAGCGAGTAGTGGCTGGATGCTCGCGACGGCGCTGGCTCTTGAAGCGGCATCCGGGACGAGCGTTAGATCGCTCAGCCCCAGGTTCTGCCGGAAGCCTTCGTAGTTCGCGAACAAGAAGGTTTTGTCTTTTCTGATCGGACCACCAAGCGAACCGCCGAACACGTTGCGCCGAAACTCCGGAATACTGCCATGGTCAAAGAAATTCCTCGCATCTAGTGCGCTATTGCGCAGGAATTCGTAAACGTTGCCGTGAAACTCGTTCGTCCCCGACGCTGTTACGATATTGACCTGGGCCCCGGGACGCTTGCCATATTCGGCGCCATACGTGTCCTTGACTACTGAAAACTCGCGCACGGCATCGACGCCTAGAAGTTGGCCGCTGACGCCACCGGGCGTGTTGTTAATTTCAGACGCGCTCGTGAATTCAACTCCATTCAAGAGGAATAAATTCTCCTGCGGTCTGTGGCCGGAAGCGGCAAACATATTGCCGACGACGGAATTTGAGGTCCCGATTCCTCCGGCTCGTTGTGAAGTGAAGTTAACGATTCCTGGATTGAGGGTCATCAGCTGATCGTAACTGCGCCCATTCAGGGGAAGTTCCTTGACCTGCCTCTCACCCACAAGACCTGAGACATCCTCAGTCGTGATGGCAATGAGGGTTGGCGCTGATTCCACTTGCACGGTCTGCCTCACATCGCCGACTTGGAGAACTAGGTCCACCGTTTCCCGCTGGCCGAGGACTATTGAAATTCCAGTCTTCTCCTCGCCGCAAAAGCCGGTCTTTACCGCTCGTACGTCATAACGGCCTATGGGGAGCGAGGCCGCGTCGTAACGCCCCGCTTCATCCGTCACCAGATTTCGTTCCGCCCCCGTCTCCAGATTCTTGATTCGAATTGCCACGCCTGGAACGGCCCCGCCGGATGAGTCGCTCACAGTGCCTTGAATCGAAGCCTCTCCTTGCGCGAAACCGGGAACCGCCACGCTCGCGAAAAATGCAAGAGTCACTAGTCCGCGCTGCAAGAACCTCACTAAACTTGAACCGCCAACTCTTCGAAATCGCATTTCATTCTCCGAAATAGATTTGTCTTGCCTGGGCCACGCTTAGCCCTCGCTGGAAGTGTTCTCGAAATTGCGGCGGGTCAATCCGCCATGGACTCGGGTGAACGAATTAGGTGGGAATCAACAACAAGGACAGCGATGGTCGACACCACCCACACTCAGAGGTGGACTTGCGATTTCGTCTGACAGTGCAACTGGTAAAAGTTCCCCAGTGAAAAAAGATCGGCTAATGCGCATTGCCTACACCTGCCTGTGCCGCGATTTTTGCGGCGTTCGCGGCGCGTCGCGCGACCAGCGTTCGACCGCCGCTCCACACCAACTGCAATCCCGCAAAGATAGCCACCATAGCAACCGCCGTTTTCAGTTTATTCGCGGGCACCCTTCGCGCAAGCAAGCACCCCAGCACCACACCAGGAATACCACCGAGAAGAAGTTGAAAAAGAATCGGCATGCTGATCGAGCCAACGGTCCAGTGAAAGGCGCTGCCGATGACCGCCAACACCAATCCAAAGAGCAGATCTGTTCCCACAACTTGTGCTGGAGTCATTTCTGAATAGTTGAGGAGAAGAACAGTCCCGAGCGCTCCGGCACCTGCGGACGAAAATCCAGATTCCACGCCAATCGGCAGGGCCAGCCAAGGAAGCCAGCGATGGTTTTTCCCGGCGAAGGCAGGATTTTGCACGCGCCGGATAAAGGTCACGCTAGACGACGCTGCTAAGAGAATACCCAGCAGAAGGATTACAACTGGACTCCCGGCGTTTCGATTAAGCATATGGAGCGCCCAAGTGCCTACAAGGAGGCCGGGAACTGCTCCTTGCAGCAGAAGCCACAGGTAACGCGCGTGAATCTGCTTCTTGAACAAATAGAAAGGGGCAGCAATCAGGCGTAAAACACCCGCGAACAAGAAAGCTGTTCCGACCGCTTCCCCTGCACCAAGGCCGGCGATCAGCACCAGGGCGGGAACCGTAAAGCTTCCTCCACCGATCCCCGTCAAGCCAACAGCCGCCGCTATAAGGAATCCGACGAGGAAATTCATTTTTCTACCTGCGCGGAGAACGTGTGAATTCCGCATTCGAGCTTTGTTCCGCCCCATCGTCCCGACCTGGGGTTGTTGGGATCAGATGGCAAAGCGGTGCACGGCTGGCACCCGATGCTCAGATAGCCTTCGTCGTATTGCGGCAGATGAGGGATTTCGTTGGCATTCGCGTACTGCCATACCTGCTCCCAGTTCCAGTCGGCCAGCAGGCTCACTTTCCACAAGCTCCTTCCGGTTGGCAGGCGATGGAGTTCGACCTTCTTCAAATTCCTGCGCGTCGGCGATTGTTCTCGTCGCAACCCTGTGAACCAGATGTCAAACGGCTCGAGTGCGCGCATCAGTGGCTCGACTTTGCGCAGTTGGCAGCACCGTGTGGGCTCGCTTCGATACAAAATGCCGAATGCCGATTCCTGCTCGGTTACCGTTTTCTCAGGAAGAACGTTGACCAGATTGAGCGACCACTGCTTCGTCATTCGATCGCGATATTCGTAGGTCTGCGGAAAGTGATATCCGGTATCGAGAAACAGCACCGTAAACTCTGGGATTCGACCCCTAAGGATATCCGCCACCACCATGTCTTCTGCTTGAAAGCTGCTGGTCAGGCAAACGCGCGCGCTTTGATTCGCGGCCAGTACGGTTTCGAGCGCTTGTTCGGGCGCAAGACTTTCCAATTCTTCAGCGATGCGATCCGCTTCCATTTAATCGACCTCTTCCTGATTGTGTCGCGGCTTTGCGAACCGCAGGGAGTTCGCCAGCTCCAATGCCCGCCGGAAGACTTCTTCATCGTTGGTGTTTTCGTTTTTTCCAGAGAGATCGAACAACTGGTGTTTTAGTTCCGATGCGAGCCGTTTTTTCGTCGCGGCGTCGATGGGCTCCCCAGAATAAATAACAATGGCTCCAATCTTCTCTGTTACGCGAATCGTTTCAAGGAGCGCGTCTTGATATGCTTCGTCGTTTTCAAGATGCAGCACCTCAAAACCCTGGACGAACAGGGCGCGCTCCAACCTTGAAGCTACAGCAGGCTGATTCTCCAACAAGAAAATGGCTGGAATGTGTCCGTGGCGTTCGTAGCGCTCCTGCTCGCTGACGGATTTCTGAGTCGAGTCCGGCGATGCTAGTTCCAGTTCCTCTCGACCTTGAGGCTCAGACAAATCTGTCTGAATCATCCCGGCGCCAACCGTAGCGTTGGAGATCGCATCGATCAGGATGAAACTCCCAGTCACCCGATTGCTGGCGTACGGATCAAAAAAAAGCGGAACATGAGCTTCGAATTCGACGGAGGCAATATCGTTCATGTTCAGCTGCGTTGCCAGTTCCTCTTCAAGCGTATTGACATTCACTCGATGACGAATCTGCAGCGCCCGAATTTTTGTTTGGCGGGCGGTATGTTTCACGAGATAGGTCCGGCCAACTTCGAGTGGAGTCTCGTGCAGCCAAACCACCATGGCGCGGAATCTTTTCGACACTCGCGGGCCGTTCTCGGGCGAGACCAGCATGTCTCCGCGGCTGAGGTCGATCTCATCTTCGAGCTGCAAGGTCACTGACATCGGAGCAAACGCCTCCGGCAGATCGCCGTCGTAGCTTACGATCGAGCGCACTCGTGTTCTCCGTCCGGACGGGAGCGCCAGGACTTTGTCGCCGGGCTGAATCACCCCGCTCGCGACGCGGCCAGCAAATCCCCGAAAATTCGCGTCGGGGCGAATCACCATTTGCACGGGGAAACGCAGACTCTCGAGGGAATCGTCTGCCGTGAGAGGAATCGTATCCAGGTGTTCTAGGAGCGTCGGACCTTGATACCAATATGTCCGTGCGCTTCGATCGACGACGTTATCTCCCTCAAGCGCGCTGATGGGCACGCACTGTGTGCGAGGGATTCCGAGCTGTGCCGCCAACTTAAGAAAATCCTCCTCAAGCTGCAAAAACACGTCTTCCTGATAATCGACGAGATCCATCTTGTTGACTGCAGCCAGAACATTGCGTATCCCCAGCAGCGAGGCAATGAACGCATGTCGCCGCGTCTGTGGAAGAATCCCCTTCGTGGCATCCACAAGAATCACGGCAAGGTCCGCCGTGGACGCGCCGGTGGCCATGTTCCGTGTGTACTGTTCGTGCCCAGGAGTGTCAGCGATGATGAATTTTCGCCGCGGAGTCGCGAAATAGCGGTAGGCGACGTCGATCGTAATTCCTTGTTCGCGTTCCGCGCGCAGGCCGTCCGTCAGGAGGGAAAAGTCGATCGGTCCAGTCGAGCGATTGATGCGGCTCTTCTTGACCGAGGCCAGCTGGTCTTCGTAGACCGCCTTAGAGTCATGGAGAAGCCGGCCTATTAACGTGGATTTGCCGTCATCGACGCTTCCTGCCGTCGTGAAACGAAGAAGCTCCGTTTCATGGCTCTCTTCGAGCGACTCCTTTGAGTCCTCGTGCGGTCTCTCCTGAATCGTGGAGATCATTAGAAGTACCCTTCCCGTTTCTTGAGCTCCATCGAACCTTCCTCGTCGTGATCGATCGCCCGGTTCTCGCGCTCCGATCGACGGAAGGACGCCATTTCCTCTACGATCTTCGCAATCGTGTCTGCTTCCGACCGGATTGCTCCTGTGCAAGGAACGCAGCCGAGCGAACGCATCCGGCACTTCAACAAGTGCGTCTTTTCGCCCAGCAAGAGCTCCTTGGCGTTGTGGACCAATACGATGGAGCCGCTTCGCAGCACCACTTCACGCTCTTTCGCGAAATAGAGAGGCACTATGGGAATATTTTCTGCCTGGATATAGAGCCAGACGTCTGTCTCTGTCCAATTCGACAGCGGAAATACTCGGATGCTTTCCCCCCTGTCAATCCGAGAATTGAAAATATTCCAGAGCTCCGGCCGCTGGTTTTTTGGATCCCATTGCCCCAGCGGATCGCGGAACGAGTAGATTCTCTCTTTAGCGCGCGATTTCTCTTCATCCCGTCGCGCTCCTCCAAACGCAGCGTCGAAGCCCCCTTCCGCAAGCGCATCGAGAAGCGATTTCGTCTTCAGCAGCCCGCAGCACTTCTGCGTTCCCAGCGCGAACGGATTGGCCCCTGCGTCCAGGGCCGCCTGATTTTTGTGGACGATAAGCTCCGCGCCAATTTGTTTCGTGTACGTGTCGCGAAACTCAATCATTTCGGGGAATTTATAGCTCGTGTCGATATGCAAAAGCGGAAACGGAATCTTGCCCGGAAAAAATGCCTTCTGCGCCAGACGCAGCATCACAGAAGAATCTTTTCCAATCGAATACAGCATCACCGGGCGCGCAAATTCAGATGCAGCTTCGCGCAAGATGTGAATGCTCTCCGACTCCAGCGACCTCAGGTGATTCAAGCGCCGCGGGCCACGCGTTTCGATTCCATCGCCGTTGACCGAAACTCTCGCCGATTCCGACAACGCGATTTCTGATATGTGCGCCATAAATCTCCGTTCAAAAACAAAAAACCCACCTGCCAGGGCTTCCGGCGGTGGGTTGGCTACAATCTTGTATTAAAAGCTTTTACAGAGCTGGATTCTCACCCATACAAGACACAGCTGCCCTCGCCGTCATTTGCAGACGACAACAGGCAGCGTTCATTGGAACAAATACGTGCACAAGAATGAATGATACCCAATACCTTTCGACGTTACAAATCACGTTTTCGCTTCTGTGCCATCAGTTTTTTGGATGATAGACACCCTGGTTTGGTTATCCTGTGGCAACCGGGGATTCGCTTGCTTTTTGGTGGGAATCCTGTGTGCACGGCATCGTCGACCGCGTGAATGGTTTGCCGTGCCAAATAAGCATAGCCACCTACGGCAGCTCCTGGAGCATTCCACGGGATGCCATGCACCTGGAACATCTATTTCTGCTGAATGCGGACTTCAGCGTTGCCTGCGCCGAAACACACTTCGCCACCGTGCTCGAAGTCTCCTTCTCCTGAACGGAAGGGGCACAGCAAGGGCGAGAAACGTAGTGTTGGTATTCCTGCTCGGTGAGTTCATGACTATCAAGCAAGCCTGCGAGAACCGCATCGCGACGGCGCTGAACGCTAATGGGCGACTTTAGTGGGTTATAGAGGTGAGGATTGGCCAACATCGCCGCCAGGACCGCCGCCTCTCCCCAGGAAACATCAGCGGCCCCTTTGTGAAAATAATTCCTGCTAGCGGCTTCTGCACCATTGATGCCGTCGCCCCAATCCGCAATGTTCAGGTAGATTTCCAGTATCTCGTTCTTGGCCAGGACTCGTTCTAATCGTTTCGCCAGAACCGCTTCTCTGACTTTTCTTCGCAGGGTCTTTTCCTGGCTCAAGAAGAGATTCTTGACGACCTGCTGTGTAATTGTGCTTCCGCCGCGGCTGTACCTGCCTGAACGTAAGTCTACAAAGAACGCGCGTCTGATTTCGTCGTAGTCCAAACCGTGGTGAAAGTAGAATCGAGGATCTTCCCAAGACACGACAGCAGTTTGAAGTTTTGGAGAGATGCCCCAAAGGGGAACCCAAGTGGACCTGCCCGTCGGATGATAGCGCGCGAAGATTTGGCTGCGAAGTTCTCTCTCACCCGGTAATCCGCCGCATTCCCAGGCAGCCCATGCGCCGATGGCACATTCGATTATCACCGGGACAAGAAGCCATTTCCTGAACCATCGCAACATTTTCTCCGCCCATCCAGCGCCCTGATGAGCTCGTCACTAGCAGGGCCAGGGGATCTCCATCCAATCGCCATTCTACTCCTTGGGGAGCTTACCCACCGCGCTGTGGCTTCTTCTTGTGCCACTGGACCTGACTGCTTGCGGAGCCCTTTCTTCCATTCATGAAGCATTCGACGCCTCCCGGAATAATTTCACCCATAAGCCTTCCCGGCGTGTCTTTTTCTTGTATCTGCCCGCGCCTCATTTACATCCAAGAAACGCTGAAGGTGGACTCGAAAACTCGCGGCTTGCTGTCCTTCTCCGCGCGGCAGGTGCCCTTGCTCCTTTCGATAAGGCCTGACGCCACCCTTCAGGATTTTTCACGCGTGTGTCTTTGCTCGTCGCGCAAGGAGTATCTATGTTGCTCGAATTTGCTGGACCCATTGGCCCGCCTTTCCACCACTCGCAGCAGCCCCGCAATTCTCGCTCTGCTCATCCCTCTAATCTTGCTGCGCTCCTCTCGGCTAGCGCCCTTTCGATCGTCATTGCCCTCGCTGGCTGCGGCGGAAGAGCTGCAGGCCCCCCCATGGCTCCGCCAGAAGTGAAAGTCATTGCAGTGGTACAGAGAGACGTCCCCATCGTAAGCGAATGGGTCGCTACCCTCGACGGCTACGTCAACGCCCAAATCCAGCCGCAAGTCACCGGCTACATCGTCGAACAGAAATATAAAGAGGGCTCCCCTGTTCACAAAGGCGACGTTTTATTCGAGATCGATCCGCGTCCCTTCCAGGCCATCCTCGATCAAGCAAAAGCCCTGTTGGCGCAAGCTCAAGCGCAAATGGGCAAGACCCAATTGGACGTCGACCGCGACACACCCCTTGCCAAAGAGCGCGCCATCGCGCAAAGCCAGTTGGACAACGATATTCAGGCGAATCTTGCTGCCAAAGCGGCCGTCCAGTCTTCAGAAGCACAAGTGGAACAAGCTCAGTTAAATCTTGGATTCACTCATGTTACGTCTCTCTTCGACGGCATCGCCGGCATCGCTCAAGTCCAGCTCGGCAACTTGGTCAACCCCAGCACCGTCCTTACTTCCGTATCTCAGGTAAATCCCATCAAAGCGTATTTTCCCATCAGCGAACAGGAGTACCTGAGCCTCGCCGATGGCAACAACGCACATAACAATCTTGAGTCTCCCAAGACTGGTCCGCCCCTCGATTTGATTCTCGCGGACGGAACCGTTTATCCATCCAAGGGCCACATGCTCTATACCGACCGCCAAGTGGACATCACCACGGGCACCATCCGCGTGGTCTCGGCGTTTCCCAACCCCAAAAATCTCCTGCGTCCCGGACAATTCGGCCGTGTCCGCGCCTCCACCTACACGCGCACTGGCGCGCTTCTAGTTCCTCAACGCGCCGTCATCGAGCTGCAAGGCACCTTTCAACTGGCGGTCGTTGGTAACGACAATAAAGTCAGCGTCCGCATTGTCAAAGTCGGCGAGCGTGTCGGCACGGAATGGATCATCGACAGTGGCGTGAAACCCGGCGAGTTGGTCATCGTCGAAGGTGTGCAAAAAGTGCGGGACGGAGCTCTCGTCAATCCTAAACCGCTGACTTCCGCCGCGGGAGCGGACTGACCCATGTCAAAATTTTTCATTAATCGCCCCATAGTCGCCATGGTGATTTCCATCGTCATGGTCATTATTGGTGCCATTACTATCCTCACTCTTCCCGTTGCTCTCTTCCCGAACATCGTTCCTCCCGAAGTTCAAGTGCTCGCCACGTACGTCGGCGCCGATGCCGACACCATCGAGCAATCCGTCGCCACCCCCATCGAGCAGCAGATGAGCGGCGTCGACAACATGAACTACATGTATTCGCTGAATTCCACAGCCGATGGCGGCATGCGCCTGATCGTCGATTACGACGTGAAGACGGACCCGAATACCGATCTCATTCTCACCCAGATGCGTGAAACGCAAGCCGCATCGCAGTTGCCCGCCGACGTGAACAACTTCGGCATCACCGTTCAAAAAACCGTCACTGCACCGCTCATGCTTATCACTCTCTATTCCCCCAACGGCACTTACGATGCCCAATTCCTCTCGAACTTCGCCTACATCAATCTCAGCGACCAGATCACGCGTCTCTACGGCATTGGCACCGTCCAGATTTTCGGCGCTGGCCAGTACGCCATGCGTCTTTGGGTAAAGCCGGACCAATTGGCCAAGCTGGCCATCACCGTTCCCGAAATTGTCAGTGCCATCCAGTCGCAAAACACCGTGAATCCTGCCGGCCAGGTTGGCAGCGAACCGGCCCCCAAGGGCCAGGAATTTACGTACTCTGTGCGCGCCCGTGGCCGGCTCTCTTCCCCCGAGGAGTTCGGCCAGATCGTCGTCCGCGAAACTCCCATTGGCGGAGTGGTCCGCCTCAAAGACGTGGCCCGCGTCGAGCTTGGCGCGCAGAATTACAGCGTCATCGGCCGCCTCAACGGAAAACCTGGCGCTATCATCGCCGCTTACCAATTGCCCGGCTCCAACGCCGTGCAAGCCGCCGATGCCCTCAAAAAATTGATGGCAGAGTCGAAAGCCCGTTTCCCCGGTGATATCGATTACGTCATTTCCCTCGACACGACTCTGGCCGTCACCCAGGGCATCAAGGAAATCGTCGAAACTCTACTGATCGCCATCGTCCTCGTCATCATCGTCGTCTACATCTTTCTCCAAGGCTGGCGCGCTACACTCATTCCTCTTCTAGCTGTGCCGGTTTCTCTTATTGGCACCTTCATTTTCTTTCCCATTTTCGGCTTTTCCGTCAACACGCTTTCGCTGTTCGGCCTCGTTCTGGCCATCGGCCTCGTTGTCGATGATGCCATCGTTGTCGTCGAAGCCGTCGAGCGCCACATCGAGGATGGTCTCTCACCAAAGGATGCCGCTCTCAAGGCCATGACGGAGATTTCCGGCCCCGTTGTTGGCATCGCGCTGGTTCTCTCCGCGGTGTTCATTCCTACGGCGTTCATTCCCGGCATCACTGGCCGTCTCTATCAACAATTCGCCGTCACCATCGCGATCTCCGTGGCCCTTTCCGCCTTCAACGCCCTTACACTCAGCCCGGCTCTCTCCGCATTACTCTTGCGCCACAAGGACAAGACTCGCGGTGGCTTGCTCAAAAAATTCTTCGACGGGTTCAACCGGACCTTCACCAGCGCTACCAACGCCTACGTGCGCGTCTGCGGCTTCCTCATCCGCAAGAGCGCCATCGCGCTCATCCTGCTGGTCATTTTTGGCGCCGCCGCCGGCTTTTTCAGCGCTAAAGTCCCATCCAGCTTCCTTCCCGATGAAGACCAGGGCTATCTCTACATCAACTTGCAATTGCCGAACGCCGCTTCTCTCCAGCGCACGGATGAAGTCGCTCGCAAAATCGAGACTGCTCTCGCCAAGACCCCCGGCGTTCAGTACACCACCAGTGTCGTCGGTTTCAGCTTGCTCAGCTTCGTCCGCACCAGCTACAATGGCTTCTTCTTCGTCACTCTCAAGCCCTGGGACGACCGCAAATCCCGTGATGAACAATTCCAGCAAATCAAGCAGAACATCAACCGCGAGCTCGGCGGAATTCCCGAAGGCATTGCGTTCTCTTTTTCACCCCCAGCCATTCCCGGCGTAGGCACATCAGGCGGCTTCACCTTCGTCCTGGAAGATCGCGCCGGCAACGACGTCCAATTCCTCGCCGACAACTTGGACAAATTTCTCGCCGCCGTCCGCAAACGCCCGGAAATCGCGGGTGTCAACACCACGTTCCTTCCCAGCGTCCCGCAGCAGTTCGTCGACGTGGACCGCGACAAAGTCATCAAGCAAGGTGTCGCTGTCAAGGATGTCTACCAGACTCTTCAGGCCTTCATGGGTGGCCTCTTCATCAACTATTTCAATCGTTTCGGCCGTCAGTGGCAGGTCTACATAGAAGCGGAAGGCGAGTATCGCACCCGCGCTGAAAACGTCGGCCAGTTTTTCGTCAAAAATACCACCGGCGCGATGGTTCCTCTCGCTGCTGTCACAAGATTCGAGTCCCGCCCCGGTCCCGAATTCACCATGCGCTTCAACGAATACCGTGCCGCCCAAATCAACGGCGCCGCCGCTCCTGGTTATAGCGCCGGCCAAGCCATGGCCGCCATCGAAGAAGTCTTCCACCAAACCATGCCCCGCGAAATGGGTTACGACTACTCCGGCATGTCCTTCCAGGAAAAAAAAGCTCAGGAAGGCGTTCCCGCTTCTGCGGTCTTTGCCTTTTCGCTCCTTTTCGTCTTTTTGATTCTCGCTGCGCTCTATGAAAGCTGGACGTTGCCCTTTAGCGTCCTTCTCAGCACTCCGGTCGCAGTCTTCGGCGCTTTTTTCATCCTCTGGCTCCGGCGCGTCTTGCTATCTGCATTTCTTCCCACCTACATGGTGCAGATCGAAAACGACGTCTACTCGCAAATCGGCCTCGTCATGCTCATAGGTCTCGCCGCCAAAAACGCCATCCTCATCGTCGAGTTCGCCAAGGAAGAATACGAGCACGGCAAACCGCTCGTCGATGCGGCTCTCGAAGGCGCCCGCTTGCGTTTGCGCCCTATCCTCATGACCTCCTTCGCCTTCATCCTCGGCTGCGTCCCTCTCTGGACCGCTTCCGGTGCAGGTTCCGTCGCGCGTCAAATCATGGGCACCGCCGTGATCGGTGGCATGCTCGCAGCCAGCGCCCTCGGAATCTTTTTCATTCCCGCCGTTTTTTATGTAGTCGAGCGCCTCTCCCTGGGCAAAGCGGGCCGCGCCGCCATGCTCCCAGGAATTCCCGCACCAGGCACGAGCCCAGCCGGAGGAGACGATTAAAATGAGATCTCTCCTTGCATCGCTCCTCATCGCGCTCCTCATCTCTGGATGCACCGTGGGACCGAACTACAAGCGTCCCGCGGCCGTCGTCCCCACGGAGTTCCGTGCCGTTTCCCCCGAACCATCCGAAGCCGCAGCCGCTTCGCTAGGCGATCAAAAATGGTGGGATGTCTTCCGTGACGAGCAGCTCCAATCTCTAATCCGCACCGCGATCCAACAAAATTACGATGTCCGCATCGCTGCCACCCGCGTCATTCAGGCGCAAGCGCAATTGGGCATCACCCGTTCCAATCAATTTCCCAGCGTCAGCGGCGGTGCAGATCTTTCCGCGCAACGCACTGCGAAATCCATCGTATTTCCCGCGATCGAGCAATCCACCGGACAGTTAAATCTCTCCGCTGCTTGGCAACTGGATTTTTGGGGGCAATATCGCCGCGCCACGGAAGCCGCTCGCGCCTCCTTGCTAGCCACCGAGTGGGGCCGCCGCGCCGTCATCAGCTCCCTGGTCGCCAACGTAGCTTCCGCTTACTTTCAGCTTCGCGCTCTCGATCTTCAACTGGAACTCTCACAAAATGCCCTGACGGCGCGCCGCGAGTCTTTGCGCCTCACCTCGGTCCTCTCAAATCACGGCAACACTTCCGAGCTTGACGTTCGCCAAGCCGAACAGCTCGTCTACACCGCCAGCGAAGAAATCCCCGATCTCGAACGCCGCATCCAGCAGGAAGAGAATCTCATCAGCACGCTGCTCGGAAACAACCCCGGCCCTATTGCCCGCGGTCTGCGGCTCACGGAGCAGCCTCACGCTCCAGAAGTTCCCGCTGGCCTCCCCTCGGAACTTCTTGAGCGCCGCCCCGATATCCGCGAGTCCGAACAGTTCCTCATTGCCGCCAACGCCCAAATCGGCGTCGCCCGCGCCGCCTACTATCCTCAAATCGCTCTCACTGGTTCCGGCGGCTTCCAGAGCGATGCGCTCTCTCGCCTCTTCGCCGGCACCGCCGGCATCTGGACCTTTGCCGGCTCTCTAACTCAGCCCATCTTCACCGCCGGGAGAATTCGCTCCGGCGTCCGACTCGCCGAATCCCAGCAACAAGAAGCTGTGCTCTCCTATCAGCAAACTATCCAACAATCGTTCCGCGACGTTTCCGATGCCCTCATCGCCTATCGCAAGAATCGCGAATTTCGCGAGCAGCAGGAGCTCCTCACCGCTTCCGCCAAAGACGCCGCTCGACTTTCCAACATTCGCTACACGGGTGGAGTGACCAGTTACCTCGAAGTTCTCACCAACGAAACCAACTACTTCTCCGCAGAACTCAATCTCGCGCAAGCCCAGGCCAACGAACTTCTCGCCTTGGTCCAGCTCTATCAAGCCCTCGGCGGCGGCTGGCAACAATAACGCAGCTAGTCTTTTGTAGGGGCGGGTCTTGCCCCGCCTCCGTGCCTCAAGTTGCCCGCGCGCGCTGATCAAGCGCCCATTTTCTTCGCGTCTCTTGCGGCAACGAAACCTCAAGCGAGATTTTTGCAACGTCAAATCAATCTTTTAACGTCCTCTTTTTCTCCTCAAAAATCCCTTGTACCAACTGAACAGAGCCTATACCGTAGCCGCTCTCGCTTCTCGATCAACTCTGGAATTCCAGGGAACGGAGCCAGCTCCGAACATGGCGCAAGCAACTCCCGAAACCTCCAGCTACGGATTGCGCCGTGAAGTCCTCTCACCGATGGAGACGCTCGCACAGTCCGTCTCCACAATTGCTCCGACCACCACTCCCGTAGCCACCATTCCCCTGGTCTGCGCCCTCGCCGGCAACGGCACCTGGCTCGCTTACGTATTAGCCACCGCCGCAATTCTCCTGGTCGCTGTCTGTATCGGGAAATTCGCCCGCTACTCCTCGTCGCCCGGTTCGCTCTATACCTACGCCTCCATGATCCTACCTCCATCCCTGGGCGCCACCGCCGCCTGGAGCCTTCTCCTCGCCTACATCGCAACGGGCTCCAGCGTCATCGGTGGTTTTTACCACTTCGCAAATCTTTTGCTCCGAGACGCCGCAGGCCACGGGACCTCCGCCGTATTTCTTGCCCTCTTTGTAACGGCCATCTCCATCTGGATCGCCTGGCGCGACGTGAAAATTTCCGCCCGCCTCATGCTCTGGATCGAATCCGTTTCCGTCTCCTTCATTTTAATCGTCGTGCTACTCGTATTGTTCCGCCACGGTTGGCACCTCGACTGGGAACAATTCCGATTGCGAGGTATGACCGGAAGCGGCCTGCGCCTCGGCCTGGTCTTGGCTCTCTTCAGTTTTGTCGGTTTCGAAAGTGCCACCACCCTCGGTTCCGAAGCGCGCAACCCGCTCAAAACAATTCCCCGCGCCGTAATCCAAAGCGCTCTCCTCGCCGGAGCCATCTTTATTGTTTGTGCTTACACCGAAGTCCTGGGCCTTCGCAGCGCCGGTCAAGATCTCTCCACAAGCACCGCCCCCATGCGCGTCCTCGCAAAACTTGGCGGCCTACCCATCCTCGGTCTGCTTATCGACATTGGCGCTCTGGTCAGCATGTTTGCCGGAACCCTCGCCTGCATCACCGCCGCCGCCCGCGTCCTTCTTCTCATGTCACACAATGGCCTGGCCCACACCTCGCTTCGCAAAACCCACGTGCGCAACGAAACTCCCGGTCTCGCCATCGCTATCACCGGCACCGCCGCAGTTCTCCCGGTGGCTATTCTCGCTGCACGCGGCGCCAGCGGCCTCGACGTCTACGGCTGGATGGGTTCCCTCGCCACCTACGGTTTCATCGTCACCTACGCCTTGGTCAGCATCGCTCTACCGCGCTATCTGCGCGCTCACAACGCCTACCGCGCCGGCGTACAAATCATTCCCTGGCTGGCGTGCGCTGCGATGCTCCTCGCACTTATCGGCAATTTTTATCCCGTCCCCGAAGGCCCCTACGGCAAACTCCCCTACATCTATCTCGCCTATCTTGTCTTCGGCCTCTCGTGGTTTTTCTGGCGCGCCCGCCATCAAAAACCCGCAACAAATCCCCTGTAGGGGTGGGGCTTCTTTACCCTGTATGGGCCCCTCCGTCCGCGCCCAACTTGCCCAAGCAAAATAATCAACATTCCGTTCCAGCTCCGCGTGTGAAATAGAAAAAACAAATTGTGGAAAGCAAAAGTTTGCGTTTCGATTCCACGGCGACTTGGAATAACTTCCTGCAACCTTATTGTCAGACGGGCGTGGCCAGGCGGGGTGAAACCGACTTTAGTTGCAAAATTCTTCCTTGGTCTGCTCCCCGAAGACGGCGTGATTGGTGCGTGTTCATCGAAAGTGGGAGGCTTCACGGAATGACCAAGCCATCAGGCAAAGCCCTTTTCTATTCAGCTTTTCTTTCTTGTTGCATCGCTCTTTTTCTTCCGTTCCACGCCTCTCCCCAACAAACTCTCGGTGGCATCACCGGTACAGTCACGGACTCTTCCGGCGGCGTTCTTGCCGACGCGCTCGTCACGGTCGTCGCCGACGCCACCACACTTACCCGCACCCAGAAAACCACCGGCACCGGCAGCTATGATCTTGTAAACCTCGCCATCGGCTCCTATACCCTCACCTTCTCCCACGACGGATTCGAAACCCAGCGCATCCCATCTATAGTCGTTCAAGCGGATCGCACCGCCACCGTCAACGTCACCCTCAAAGTGGGCCAAGTGGGTACCACGGTCACGGTCGAAGCCAGCCCCATCATGAACGCCGTCGACACCACTAACGGCTACATTCTCGAAAAAGATCAGCTCGAGTCCATCCCCCTGCCCACCGGCAGCTTCACTGGCATCGCCATTCTCTCACCCGGCGTGAGTGCGGAACTCGCCAGCGGCTCGGGCGTCAACAGTGGCCTCGGCAATCTCCCCATCTGGGCCAACGGCCAGCGCGACACCAGCAATACCTTCCTCCTCAACGGCGTCGACGCTAGCAATCTCTTCAACGGCAAAAGCACCAGCCAAGTGGCCTCCGCTCGCATCGTCAACAATACCGGCATTGGCGGCGCCGCCAGCATTTCCAGCACCACCGCCGAACCTCTGCAAAGCACCGCTTCCCCCTACCTCGCCATCGGCCAAGCTCTCCCCACTCCCGCTCCCGAAACCATCGAAGAGTTTCGCGTTAATACCTCTATGTACGACGCCCAGCAAGGCTCTACCAGCGGGGCCCATATCGACATGAGCACCGCCTCCGGCACCAACAACTATCACGGCAGCGCCTATCTCCATCGCGGCTCCGATGCCCTCAACGCCGCCCCCTTCTTCTACAATGCCGACCCCAACATCCCCGCCAGCGACAAAGTACCTGGCCTGCATAGTTATACCGCCGGTACCACCGTAGGCGGCCCTATCATCAAGAACAAGCTCTTCGGCTTCCTCTCCTACCAGCACGTTGAAAAGTCCGACGCCGAAATAGGCAGCTCCCGCGTCTCTGTTCCACCCGGCCTCACCGCCGATCGCAGCCCCGCCGCCCTCGCCGCTCTCGTCAACGGCACCACCTCTTCCGTTTGCCCAGCCCTCCCCTGCAACTTCTCCGCCTCCGCCCCTGTCAACGCCACCATTGGCACCGCCCCCGGCGACATCAACCCGATCGCCTACGGCCTCCTCAACTATAAACTCCCGAACGGCCAATTCCTCATCCCCTCCGCCAACAGCTTCGTTCCCACCATCAGTTTCCCCGAAAACACCTTCACCCCCGGAACCGCCTACTTCCGCGCCGACCAAGCCGTCTCCGATCTCGATTACATCGTCACTTCCAAGGACACTCTCGCCCTCAAGTATTATTACCAGCACGATCCCAGCATCGCCCCCTACGCTTACTCCGGCTCCCCCGGTTTCACCCAGCATCTCGATGCCGGAAGCCAAGTCGCGAGCATCACCAATACCCAAATCCTCAAGCCCAATCTCAGCGTCGTCGAAGTTTTCGGCTTCATCCGCGAAAAAGTCTACAGCACTATCTCGCAACCGTTTACGCCTCAGCAGTTTGGTGCCTACGTTCAAAAGCTTACCGGCGCTTCCTTGGCCGACTCCACCATCAACACCTTCGCCTCTCCCTTTTTTCCCGGCATCTCCATCGTCGACGACTATGGCAATAACAATGCGAATTTCCCCCCAGCCCCTTACAACGGTAACTTCGTCTTCAACGCCGCCACCAACATCGGCAGCGGTGCCGCCTCCCAAGGCGCCTTCACCGGAGTCTTTCAAAATCGCTTCATGCCGAGCGCGAACGCAATCTGGACCCTCGGCAAGCACACCCTCACTTTCGGCGGCAACTTTGCCTACACCCAGCTCAACACCCGTGATCAACGTACCGACAAAGGCACCATCGGCTTCGCCGATTTCTCCCAATTCCTCCAGGGCTTGGTCGTCCCCTACACCCCTGACGGCTTCATCACCACCGCCTTTCTCCAAGGCGACGCCAACCGTTACTACCGCTCCAAAGAAACCGGCACGTTTCTCCAGGACAAATACCAGTTCCGCCCCAACCTCAGCCTCACCGCCGGCCTTCGCTTCGACGACCACGGCGGCCTCACCGAAAAATACGGCCGCCTCTACAATTTCGATCCATCCCAATACAACTACGACGCCGCGACCGACACCATCGTCAACACCGGCTTCCTCATCGCCGGCAACAACAAACTTTTCCCCAGCAAAGGCGTCAGCAATTCCACCCTCACCGGCCGTGAATGGGGTCTCGGCCCCCGCCTCGGCGTCGCCTGGAGTCCCACAATGTTCAACAACAAAGTCGTCGTCCGCGCCGGCTGGGGCATGTATTACGACCGCGGCGAACTCTTCACCTATCTCTCCCCAGGCTTTGCCGCTGGCGTTATTGCCGGCGGCCCCTTCGGCGTCAACCAGGCTCCTCCCTTCGTAAATTCTCAGGTCTGCAGCGCGCTGGGTAACCCCTACCAGGGCTTCCTCCCCACCTGCGATCCCACGCAGCCAAAGGGCGGCTCTTTCTCCAATCCTTGGGGGGCAAAGCTGCAAGCTCCTCCCACCGGCAACCCCGCAACCATCGTCCTCCCCAACGCCGCCGCCATCGAAAACGGCGCCCAGCTCTTCTCCTTCGCCGACTACAAACGCGCCAACAAACTCCCCTACACGCTCAACCAAACTCTCGACATCCAGTGGCAACCTCGCCGCGATCTAGCCATCACCATCGGTTATGTCGGCAACTTCGGCCGCCATGAGATCATCCCAGTGCCCTTCAACCAGGCCGGCATCGCGACGCCGGCCCACCCCATCCACGGCCAAAGTTACACCTACGGCTACACGGTCCTCGCGCCTCCCAACTGCAATCCAGCCCTCCCTCAAAGCGCATCCAACTGCGCCTACACTTCCACCTGCAATCCAAACGTAAACGGCATCGCCGTCTCCACAGGCTGCAGCTTCATGACCCTTCCCGACGGCTCCACCATGATGGCCAACTACGAAGGCGGCAACATCGACCTCCGCGTCCCCTACATCGGCTACTCCTCCGAATCCGAGTCCTACACCGCCGCCGGCATCTCCGCCTACAACGCCCTGCAAGTCCACGTCGAAAAACGCATGAGCCACGGCCTCCAGGTCGGCTTTTCCTACACCTATTCCCACGCCACCGACGAACAAAGCGCCATGGGCCTCTTCTACAACGGCAACAACGCCACCAACCTTCGCAGCGGCTATGGCCTCTCGGACTTCGACCGCAAACACGTCCTCAATTTCACCTATCTCTACCAACTCCCCAAGTTTTTCGAGCTCACTTCCATGCGCGGCCGCTTCGCCGACGGCTGGGCCATCTCCGGCCTCGCCATCATCCAAAGCGGCCAGCCCTACAGCGTCATCGACTATTCCGGCGCCGTCGGCAGCCTCTACTACGGCACCAGCGACGGCATCACCAACCCCATCGTCCCCTTGGCACCCGGCTGCACTCCTTCCAGCGCGTACACCGGTGCCAGCGGCACCAACCCCGGCTCCCCAGCCCTCAATCCCAATTGCTTTACTCTGCCCGTGCTCAACCCCGGCGACCTCAACGGTGCTATCCCCGCCGGCGACACCTACGAAACCACCTACACCACCGGCCAGCGCAACATCTTCCGCCAGCCTTGGCAGCGCCGTACCGACCTCTCCGTCATCAAAATGACCCAGCTGACCGAGCGCGTCGGCATGCGCTTCACCTTCGAAGTCTTCAACCTCACCAACACTCCCAGCTTCGACATCCCCATCAACAACGTCACCCAAAACCTCAACTTCAACGATTTCCCGATTTTCGGCTCGCAGCTCTATTCCTCCCCCACCCTCAGCGGCATCGGCATCGTCAACAAAACCATTGGCAGCCCCCGCCAAATCCAAATGTCTCTGAGGTTCACTTTCTAGCATCAACTGCGGTCCATTCCTCTGTGGGGGCGGGGCTTGCTCCGCCCCCACATGCCCAGGCCTACAGTTCCGCGTGTCCGATTTATCCAGGGTTCATGTCGTACCGGTGAAAATTGTTGCTAGACGGAATCGTCCTGTATCGGGCCTTCATGAGGTACGCTTATTCGCAAGGACACCCGTCCCCGAGATGCGCGGAGGCATCGTGAACTACTCGGCTCTCTTTAGATCCGCCCTCGTTGCGCTGCTCAGAAACAAAATGCGCAGTGTTCTGACAGTCTTGGGGATCACCATCGGCATTGCAGCGGTAATCTGCGTTGTAGCCATCGGCAAGGCTGGGCAAGCCCGTGTCGAGCAGCAGCTCAACAATCTGGGAGACAATTTCGTCTGGGTCGAAGCCGGAGGCCGCGCCGTCAACGGAGTCCGCACGGGCACGCACGACACCAAGACCTTGGTTATGGCCGACGCCATCGCCATCAAGAATCAGGTTTCGCTCATCAAGAGCGTATCCCCGAACGTGGACGATCCCGTCCAGGTCGTCTATGGCAATCAGAATTGGCACACATCTTACCGCGGCGTCTCGCCCGAATACTTTGAGATCAAGCGTTGGGACCTGGATCAAGGCGCTATCTTCTCGCAGGACGACGTAGATCGAGCCGCGGATGTTTGCGTAATTGGCCGTACCGTGCGGGATCAGCTTTTTGGCGTTGAGGATCCCGTCGGGAAAGTCATCCGCGTAAATGGTCTACCCTGTAAGGTTGTAGCTACCCTTCATCCAAAAGGACTCTCGCTCTCCGGCCAGGATCAGGACGACACGATCATCATCCCGTACACCACCGCACAGAAAAAGCTCAAGGGAATCACTTGGCTCGATGACATTCTCTGTTCGGCCGTATCCCAAGACGTTGTCAAAATGGCTGGGCAAGAAGCAACCGCCGTCCTGCGAGACCGTCATCACCTGCGTCCCGAGGAAGAGGACGACTTCAACATTCGCAATCCCGAGGACATCATTCAGGCCCAGCTCGATGCCAGCAAGACTCTGACGATCCTGTTGATCGCCATTGCCTCGGTTTCCCTGATTGTCGGGGGAATCGGCATTATGAACGTGATGCTCGTTTCCGTTACGGAGCGCACGCGCGAGATCGGAGTGCGCGTAGCGGTCGGAGCCACCGAAGCTGCCATCCAGCTTCAGTTCCTCGGCGAATCCATCATGCTTAGTTTGGTGGGCGGCGCCGCAGGAGTATTATTCGGGATCTTCGGGTCCTATTTGGTTGGTCAAACGCTTCAGTGGCCCATAGAGATGTCTGCTGAATCCATCGTTGTTGCGGCGCTTTTTTCCATCGCTGTCGGCGTATTTTTTGGATACTACCCGGCGCGCAAGGCTTCTCTGCTCGATCCTATTGAAGCTTTGCGATACGAGTGAAGCGCCTTCGCATTTTGACTACAGGAACGGTACATGAGAAGAACAGGGCGGTGGCTGATCGTAGCGGGTGTTGTGCTGGTTGCGGGTCTATTTGTTGCGTTCGGATTAAACCGCAACACGCAAGCGCAGCACTTTACGGCGAAAGTCGAACGCGGTGAGATCAACGATGTCGTCGAAGCGACCGGAACAATCAACGCCGTGATTACCGTTCAGGTCGGCTCGCAGGTCTCAGGGAGCATCGCTAAGCTCAACGCCGATTTCAATTCCCGCGTTCACAAAGGTGACGTCGTCGCCCTCATCGATCCCGCTCTCTTCAAAGGCGCGCTTCTCCAGGCTGTTGCGGATTTGGAGAACGCCAAGGCCAACCTCGTGGCCGCACGCGCCAACCTCGAAAAAGCCAAAGCCGGATCCGTGCAGACCAAAGCGGATTACGATCGTGCTGTTCGCTTGACCAAAGATGGCGTTATGAGCCAGCAGCAATTGGATTTAGCCAAATCCAACTATGACTCAGCAACTGCCTCCGTTGGTGCCGCCGCCGCAAACGTCACGCAGGCCGAGGCTCAGGTCAGTCAAAAGGATGCTGCCGTAGCTGTTGCGCAAACGAATCTAGACTATACCGTCATTCGCTCTCCGATCGATGGCACCGTCGTGGCGCGCAATGTGGACGTCGGCCAAACCGTCGCCGCCTCCTTGCAAGCCCCCACGATTTTTACCATCGCTCAGGACCTCACCAAAATGTGGGTTTACGCCAAAACCGACGAATCCGACGTCGGCAATATAAAGATCGGAAAACCTGTGACCTTCAAGGTCGACGCCTTTCCGAAGGACACTTTTCGCGGAGCCGTTAACCAAGTGCGTATGAATGCGACAACCGTTCAAAGCGTGGTCACCTACGACACCATCATCGAATTTGCAAATCCTCAGTTGAAGCTCTTCCCGGGAATGACCGCGTACGTGACCATTCCCGTCGACACCGTGCAGAATGCTCTAAAACTCCCGAATACCGCCCTGCGGTACAAACCACCGATGACCGCCGAAGAAATCCTGACCATCTACAAACAATACGGAATCGAAGCTCCCGGAGAAAAACAGGTTGCCGACGACCCTGTCGCCGCTGGCGGCGGAACACCAACAAACCCGCCGTCGCAAAATCCGCCCCGGGCGCCTAAAGCCGACACCGCCATCGTCTGGAAGCTTGGTCCCGACAATAAAATGCAACCAGTGAAAGTTTCGATTGGAATCACGGATCATGCCTATACAGAAATCACCGGCGTTCTCAAAGGAGACCTTAAGCAAGGCGATGACCTGATTATCAGGTCGGTAGTACCAAAATCTCAGACTCTCGGAGGACTGCGCCGCTAATCCTCCGCGAAACGATCTCATGGAATCAATGTCAGCCTTCGACCAGTTAACGCAAGCCGCGCCCGGCACTGGAGCCGCAGCCGCGGTTATCCGCGTCGAGGACGTCCACAAATACTACGAACTCGGCGAAACACGCGTGCACGCGCTTCGTGGTGTAAGCCTGGCCATTGAGCGTGGCGAATTCGTGGCCATCATGGGAGCGAGCGGCAGCGGCAAGTCCACCTTCATGAACATGCTCGGCTGCCTCGACCGTCCCAGCGCCGGGCGATACCTCCTCGAAGGAACCGACGTTTCGCAGCACGATAAGAAAGCTCTCGCGCTCATCCGTAACCAGAAAATTGGCTTTGTTTTTCAGGGCTTTAATTTGCTCGCGCGCACGACAGCGCTCGAGAATACCGAGCTCCCCACGCTCTACACCAAAATCGACCAGGCGGAACGCGGAAAACGCGCTGCGGATGCATTGGCAATGGTCGGTCTCGCGGATCGTGCACACCATTTCCCGTCCCAAATGTCCGGCGGCCAGCAACAGCGCGTTGCCATTGCACGCGCCCTCGTCAACCGTCCATCCATCTTGCTGGCCGACGAGCCCACTGGGAATCTCGACAGCCGCACCTCGGTCGAGATCATGGAGATTTTTCAGAACCTAAACGACAAAGGGCTCACCATCGTTTTGGTCACGCACGAACACGACATCGCGCAGTTCGCTAAACGCGTCTTGGTCTTCCGCGACGGCAAAATCCGCAAAGACGATCCCGTCCCCAACCGCCCAAAAGCCTCTCAAATCCTTCAAACGCTCCCCACCCTGGAAGACTAAAAACCTCCAACGGCAGCCCCCGCCAAATCCAAATATCTCTGAAATTTAGCTTTTAATGCGCTTCTCGACCATCACTTTGCGGAAGGCGCGCTCTTTAGTCAGCGAGGAGTCGGATAAGCCTTTTTTCCCATTCGTCCTGGAAGACGATCTCGTAGGTGATTTCTTTATCCCGCATTGTCGGTGCCAGCTCGTTCCACGTCTTGCGTTTCGCGTGTTCGTTGCAAACGGCGAATACCGACCTTTTATAATCAGTGTTTTCGTTTTTTAAATGCAGTCCCTTCGTTTCCAGCACAAATACTTTGCGATAGTCCGTCTCCTCTTCCGCGCTGCCTAGAGCCGTAAAAATAAAATCGGCGTAGATTCGCGACCTTCGCCAGCCCTGCACGTAATACCCCGAGTGAGGTCTATTCCGGTACCAGAAGTACAATCGGCTTTGTTCGTCCAGGAAGCTCGCCACTCTGTGCTCAAGGCTATTCAGCGTGTCGGACGCGACCGGGTCATATAAATTCATCACAAACTGATTGCCATCGAGCCTCGTGGCCCTAGGCACTGCCTTGTGGACTTCAATTTCCCCAGGCGGCCGATTCATTCCAAGATCGTGCAACACCACCATAAAGCGCATCTCATCGTCGTCCAGCAAACGATCGAACACATCCTTGGCCAGCCGATCACGCTCCTCGTCAAGCCTCTTGCGCAGCTCCTCCAGAATAAAAACGAGATTGTTTGCAACGACTTTTTCTTTTCCCTTCCACTTCATCATTAGCTTGCCGAAGAGCCGTTCCACGAATTCGTATCCAATCCACGGGTTCGGCACGGTATCCAGCAGGTGCGCCGCCGCATACGCATAGTCGATGCTCAACTCCCCACTTCCGCTGAGGCTTGCCGCTGCTTGTCGCTTCAACCCGGTCAGCTCCTCGGTAAGGCCGGCCCGCAATTCCACATCCCGCTTTTCCTCCAAGCTCAGATTCAAATCGAACAATGGCGCAATATCCGCCTTTTCCCAGTTCACGCGGGACAAAACATCGCCTTCGTAACTGACCAAGCGCCAGTCCTTGCCATCTCGAATCACGAATGCTGGCAAAACCATATCCGCAGCCGCGGCCCGGAATTTTTCTCGCGGTCCAACGTGTTGCGCTTCAGAATCCGCCAGGTCTTTTGCGTCTTTCACCACCCGGCCTTCCAAATCCTGCAAGCCCTCGTTCCGGAACCCTAGTTGGATCTCTTCCATTACCTTCGTCCGCTGGAAGCAATACACATAGCTCTCATCCAGCGCCAGAATCCCGGTCTTGCGCGCATAGGGCTGCCGCAGAATGCGCCCCACAAGCTGCGTCAGCGCCGTCTTCGAATGTGGATTCGTCAGAATCGCCAGCACATAGGCAAAGGGGCAGTCCCACCCTTCCTGCAATGCATGTTTCGTGATGACATAGCGGATCGGGCAGTCTCGCGCCAGCAACCCACCGATGTCATCGAAGTCCTTTAGCTCATCCAACTCCGCGGATTTGACCGCGATAGCGTCCTTCGGCACGCCCTGTCCAATCAGGTACTCGCGCACGTCTTCCGAGTGAATCAGCTTCCCGTCCCGCTGCTCTTTGCCCGTGCGCTCCACTTGCACCAGGCACATCGGCCGGATGTACACGTTCGTATTCGCTTCGTAGTTCCGTGCCTTCTGCTCCAGGTCGTCCCGTCGCTCCATTGCTGCCCTAATCGTGTCCTTCCAATGCGTGCTCGCCTTGTTCACCACGTGCAGGTCTAGCTTGATCATTTCTTCTTGATGCAATTCGGTTCCGCTGATTTCCACCAGCTTGTTCGATTCCTTTGGCGGCGTCGCGGAAAGCTCCACGACCATGCAAGGGTTCAGATTGCGCAGTGTGTCTTGCGCTTGGGCGCTATAAGCCTTGTGACCTTCGTCAAGGATAATGAGCGGCTCCAAGAGACGTATCGTGTTTCCCAGCGAGGTCTTGACCTGTCTTCCCCAAAATGGGTCGGCCTTCTCAAACGTATCCAGATTTGGAACGCGCTCCAAGAGCTTCGCGTGCCCGTCTTTGTCCTCCTCGGACGGAAAAAATGCCTGAAATGCGCCGCTGTCCCGAAACATCCGCAAAGCTTCTTTGTTGGCCCGCGAGGCGGAGGGAAGCATCAAGAGAAGCACTGCCAAGCGCTCCTCGACATCCTGGGGCGTGAGGCCATCCGCCTTCTCTAAAATGAGCGTCCTGCCCGCCGATACCATGTCGAGGTGCTGCCGGTAAGGGTCGTCGCGGTCCCTGAGGCGCAGCAGAGTCTGCCGGTAAATCTGAAGCGTCGGAACAATCCAGACTACCAACCCCGCCTGCCCTTGACGGTAGATGCTTTGCACCAAGTCGACGGTTTTCACAGCCAGGAGCGTTTTGCCGCCGCCTGTCGGAATCTTCAAACAAAACGAGGGCAAAGGGCGCTGTAGTCCGTCCTTCTTCTTCAGGTACATGCGCCCCACGCCGGCCTTTTCCCAGGCCTTTTCCGCAAAGTCGAACAGCCATTCGTCGCCCTCGCGCGCCCTCCCGCGCCAGACGACTAGCTGTTCGAGGAAGCGTTTCACTTCCGCAAGTGTCCGCTCCTGATATTCTTTCAGCTTCATGGGTTGCGCTTCGCCGCCTTGTAAATCTCAAAGGGCAGCTGGCAGAATTCAATTCGGTGCTCGTCCAGATGAATGCTGTCCAGATACTTGGTTGGCGCGAAGACGAGTCTTCTCTTGCCGCTTCCCTTCGGCAGACTTCGCGCAATGTCCAGCGTTAGCGCCGTGCTCTTCAGATACTCCAGGTCCGGCCGATAAAGCAAGTACACGTCGTATTGCCGGCTTTCGCCGACGAATCCTGATTTCTGGTTAATCCCACGAGCGTCGAATTCTTCCCCAGTAGCGGTGTAGAAGACGTACCCTGCGAGATCCTCATAGGAAGGCAGCCTATTCGCCTTCAGAAGAGTCTCAAGCTTCATCGGGTGTCCGAGCTCTACGAAGGAAAAAGAGCCGCCCAGACCTTTCCTTAGGGTTTCGTCTCTGGACTTCGGGACGCCTTTAATCACCCGGCGGGTCCGCTCCGCAGTGAGGGTGTCCGCATAATCCTGACTTTCTATGAGAACGAATTGTCTCGAACCGCCGTCAGCCTTGTTCAGAGCGAGCACGGCCTGCGCTGTGACCCCCGAACCAGCGAATGCGTCGAGCACGATAGCTCCGGGGCTAGCCACGAACGACAAAAATTCTTGGATATATTCAGTCGGCTTTGGATACCGTATCGGGAGCTTCTCATTCGGAAAAACTGCACGCAATTCATTCGCCCCAACTCGAGTATCCAGCTCGTACACGCTCGACAGCTTGGAGCGATAGTCTTTCACGTAGAGCTTCAGCTCGATAATTTTTGTCTCGTCCTCACCGAATAGAATTCGATTTTCTTTCAGAAGTTCGTCCATGGTCTCTGGCGGAAAGCGATAGCCCATCAATGGCTCTTGACACGGTTTCTTAGTCCTCGGATGAAGGACGTCGTAACGGTAGCCTTCCTTTCCCGGGTTATGAACGCTCTGACTGCCGGTGTAGATTCCACCGTTATCTATGTACTTGTATCGGTCGAAAGGCCAAAGTACAGCCTTGTTCTCCGAAAACCACGAAGTGTAAGCCTCCTGCCTTTCCTTTTGCTTTGGGTATTTTTTAACGAAGTCGTCACCGATCTTGATGAGCTTCTCTTTGATAGGAAGACCGTCGGACTTCCAGGATTGGGGTTGTGATTCCTTGCGAAGCGCATAGCACAGCAAATACTCATGTTCTGTGCTGATCTGTGTTGGATTATTGTCTGTGACGTTTCGCCAAATGATTTAACCGACAAAGTTCTGTTCCTCAAATACCTCGTCTAAGAGAATGCGCGCCCGATGCATTTCATTGTCGTCGATCGAAACAAAGATGACGCCATCATCGGTAAGGAATTCCCGGAGCAGCTTAAGGCGAGGCATCATCATGCACAGCCATTTATCGTGGCGGGTGAGATCCTCTCGATCAACAACCTTGCCAAGCCATTCCTGAATCATCGGCGAACTGACGTTATCGTTGTACACCCAATTCTCGTTGCCCGTGTTGTATGGCGGATCGATATAGATGCACTTCACCTTGCCGTGATAGTAGGGCAACAAGGACTTCAGAGCTTTCAGATTGTCACCGTGCACGACCAGATTGTCGTGCAAGCTCACTTTGGCCGCGAGACTCTTCGACTTCACCGGTTTCAGCTCGTGATAGGGCACCAGCAGATGAAAATTCTGCACAAGTGCCTTGCCCTTGAAATTGAGAGATGGCATCGCGTGATAATAACACTGCCCAGCGGCCCATTACCGGCCCGCCTCAAAGCCCCTTCCATCGTTTTCCACAGCCCGTCGAATGATTACTGTAGATATAGCACACACGCTGGCAAACCAAAACTCACAGCTCGCGCCTCTAACCTTAGCACGCGACGGACCACTCTTCTCTTTTATTTCGCCCAGTCGCCTGGACCGCGCAGGAAGCAGCAATTTGCCCCGAGTCTCTGCGAGTCGAGCGCCATTCAACCCGTCACAATCGCCGTTCAACCCCCAATTTCGACGATTCACTGTAAAATAGTTTACTCCCTCGCCAATCCGTGCTACCATTCCCCATGTTCTCCTCGCCATCCGCCTCCCCGGCGAATCGCCCCCTACGCCCCCGTCCGTTCCATTCCAATCGGTGTCATCCTGAGCGTAGCGAAGGATCGGCTTTTCGCCTCTCTCTTCTCTGCGAACTCAGCGTCTCCGCGTTCAGCTCTCCGGATGTTTCCTCTTTCAACCTCAAACTGTCGATCGAAGATCCCGGCCCGGTCGGGACTGTCAACTCCCTCTTTAATTTTTGCCCATTCAACTTTGAACTTTCAACCTTCAACAGCTCTTCTCTAAGTCCTTTCCCTGCCACTCTTACAGACGACTCGCAACTCGCTGAAAATCCAGCCACTTTAAGTCCTGTGCCTGCCACTCTTACGACTCGCGTCAACCATAACCCCTTTGTTTGCCACTCTTACAAAATACACCCGGAGTGGGGGCCTGCCATCGTCAATTTCTTCGTGGCGCAGACTCCGCAGCAACTGAGAAATCTCTCCATCCTGCCAGTCCCTAGACACGAGTCATCAGTCAGGGTCGCGGTTCTCTTTCTTCCACCAGTCACGAGTCACCAGTCACAAGTCACTAAGTCCTTTACAATCCGCACTTACGCAAGATCCGCCCCTAACCCCTTTAGAATCCGCACTTCCAAAACAAAGGACTTAAACTCCTTTAGAATCCGCACTTACGAAAAAAACCCCAGGGGGACAGGGCCTAATGAAGCTTGAACATTCGTTCTTGAAAAGCCTCCCCAAAGTTCTGCTCCATGAGCACCTCGATGGCGTCCTCCGCCCCGAAACTGTCATCGAGCTGGCCAGAAGCGAACGATACGCCGGACTTCCCACCGAAAATCCCGAAGAGCTCGCGCAATGGTTTCACCAGGGGGCGAACCAGGGAAGCCTTCCCAAATATCTCGAAGGCTTTGTCCACACTATCGCCGTGATGCAAACCGAGGAAGCTCTCGAACGCGTCGCCTATGAACAGGCCGAAGACCTGAGCGGTGACGGCGTCGTCTATTTTGAAACTCGCTTCGCGCCGGTCTTTCACACGCGCACGGGATTGAGCCACCAGCAAGTAGTCTCCGCCGCGCTGAAGGGTTTGGAGCGCGGTAAACACGACTTTGGGATTTCCTCGGGATTGATCATCTGCGCCATGCGCAATATGGATGTGTCGCTCGAAATGGCCGAGCTCGCCGTGGATTTTCGCGACCGTGGAGTCGTCGGCTTCGATCTGGCCGGCGAGGAGGGCGGTTATCCTCCCAAAAAGCATGTCGACGCGTTCCACTACATCCAACGGCAGAATTTCAACATCACCATTCACGCCGGCGAAGGCTTCGGAAAAGAATCCATTTGGCAGGCCATCCAATACTGCGGCGCTCACCGCATCGGCCACGGCACGCGCCTGATCGAAGACATTGCCATCGCGGAAGACGGAAAAGTAGTGAAGCTGGGCGACCTCGCGCAATACGTCCTCGACAAAAGGATTCCCCTCGAGATTTGTCTCCTCAGCAACGTGCAGACAGGAGCCGCGAAGAGCCTGGCCGAACATCCTTTCAAAACTTTCTATCAGGAGAAATTTCGCGTCACGCTAAACACCGACAACCGCCTGATGAGCGACACCACCATGACCAAGGAATTCGAGGCCGCCGCGGACACGTTTGGACTGACGCTCGACGACTTCGAAAAAATCACCATCAACGCGATGAAGAGCGCCTTTCTGCCTTACGACCAGCGCATCAACTTCATCTACAAGGTCATCAAGCCAGGATACGCGAAAATCCGCCGCTTTCAGGATGAACAATGACGCCGCAGACACTCGTAACGCCGCGAATCGCGAACGAGTCTCTTGTAGGGGCACAGCATGCTGTGCCCGTCTTGCCCGCGCGTGCGCGTGAGTGTGCTAAGCGCGCGCCTCAATTCGCCTCAGGCTGCGAGAGTCGCGAGAGTTTCCGCAAGCACAAGAACTCCGCGTTCAATGTCCTCCGGCGACGCGTATTCATCAGGACGATGGCTGTACCCATTGCGGCAAGGAATAAAGAGCATCGCGACAGGCGCGATGCGCGACATGAAAAGAGAGTCATGATACGCCCGGCTGACCATGGGAATGAAAGGCAGCTGGTGTTTTGAGCAGGATTGAGACAGAGCTTCGACAATCGCAGGAGCGCATTCCGCAGGCGCGTCCGCGTTCACAAGTTCTTCGTAGATTACCACTTGCCGCTTCGTCGCAATGGCCTGACGCGCGAACTCTATCGCAAGCATCGCAGCATCGCGCCGCTCGAGATTCGTATCGCGAATGTCGAGGGTCACATTGACACGACTAGGAATGCTATTGACGCCGCCGGGAAACACTTCGCAGATGCCCACGGTGGCAACGGTATCGACCGCACCGCTCGTGCGCGCCGCATTTTCGATCGCCAGAATCAGTTCCGACGCAGCGCAAAGCGCGTCTCGCCGCTCCGGCATGAGAACAGCACCCGCGTGCCCGCCTGTGCCCTCGATAAAAATCCGCAGGCTCGCAGGAGCTGCGATATTTGTAACGATTCCGAGCGGAATTTTCTGCTGCTCGAGCAGCGGCCCTTGCTCGATGTGAAGTTCCACGAAAGCTTTGTAGTAGCTGCTCGGCAATTTCACTTCTTCGAGCGGAGAGTTATATCCGGCATTGCGGCGAACTTTTTCAAGTGAAGCGCCTTCTTTATCGACGAGCTTCCGCGCCGCATCCGGAGTCATCGTGCCGGACAACAGCCTGCTGCCGAGGCATCCAATGCCAAAGCGCGTCGGCTCTTCGGATGTGAAAACCAGCAACTCGATCGGATGGCGCGGACGGAAGCCTCTGCTCTGCAGCGCGCGAATCGCTTCAAGCCCTCCGAGCACGCCAACGACGCCGTCATATTTTCCCGCGTTGGGAATCGCGTCGATGTGGGAACCCGTACCGACTGCCGGAGCGTTCGGCTCGGAACCAGTCCAACGTGCAAAAATATTTCCGACTGGATCCTGGCGAACAGCGAGACCAGTTTTTTCGCAGCGCGCGATGAGCCAAGCGCGCGCCTTGAGATCCGTCGGCGAAAAAACAACTCGCGTAACAACAGGAGGTTCCGCTTCGGATATCGACGCCAACTCTTCGATCTCCGCCGCCAGGCGATCCTTATCGACATCTCGATTCATCGCGGCTTTTCCGCGGGAGGCGTTCCAGCCGGAGCCGTTCCGGCCAACTCGGTCCCCGCCAATGGGCTACCGGCCAGCGGATGGCGATTCCAATCCTTATATATAAGATATTTCGCCGGAACTTTTCCGATCGCACCGAACCACTGCGGGCACCACGGGGCCATCCAGATAAAATCGCCGGCGGTGACTGGATACCACGAATCACCGAGGCGGTATATGCCGCCGCCTTCGAGCATAAGGAGGCCGTGCTCCATGACGTGCATTTCGACCATGCTGAGAGCGGCCCCCGGCTGGTAGACCATCGTGTTCACGGCGAAATCGAAATTCATCGTATCGGGAAGCAAGCATTTCACTTGAAGGCTCGAATCGTCGTCGAGCGGATGGGAGGAAACCGCGTCTTCATTGGAGATGATTGCACGCGGCGATTCGAATGAAGCCAACGGCTGATAGTGTTTTTCGATGACGGCGGCGCGGCTTGGTTTCGTTGCGACAACACGATGTGTGGCGCCTTCGGGCAAGTAGGCGTAGCCGCGGATCCCAAGTTCGTCTTGGCGGCCCTCAACTTCCAACTTGATTTGGCCTTCGAGGACGTAGAGGAAGCGCTGCGCCGTGGTTGCGCCAAGATCGCCGCCGGATTCGAATTCGGCAGTGTATTCCGCGAATTTCGCGCCCAAAGCGGGGCCTGCATGCACTATGGCGGTACACGCTTTCATGCCGGGCAGCGCGGTTCGAACGAACGTGTCTGGCGTGAGGAGAAGATGATTGTGTTTATGCGCGCTTCGCGTTTGGCCAAGATTATGCACGGCACATCCTCTTTTGAAGTTCGGTGGAATTTGCAAGTTGATCGAGCAAATGCAATCCGCATTCAAGAGCTTTGGCTACGTCTTCTACCTCGACCGATTCCGCCGGATCGTGGCTAATTCCGCCGGGAGACCGCAGAAAAATCATGGCGGCGGGGACTTTTTCGGCGAGGATCATGGCGTCGTGGCCGGCGCCACTCGTCATGCGATGCGGCTGGCATCCTGCGCTGCGGATAGCTTCTTGAATCTGATCGACGAGAAACGGATCCATCGCGACCGCACTCTGGTTTAGCAAAACGTTTTGCCGCAGCGCGAGGCCACGCCGTTTGGCAATCTCCTCTGCCAGGCCAACGAGCATGACTATTGCGCGGTCGCGAATGTCGTCGGACTTATGGCGAACATCCAGACTGACCCGAGCTTCGGCGGCAATCACGTTGGTCGCGCCGGGTCTTGCCTCGATTTGGCCAACGGTAGCTACGAGGCCGGGATGGTTGTGTGCCGTGCGCTCGACCGCAACGATCCACTCGGCCGCAGCCGCGAGAGCATCATGGCGGAGATGCATTGGCGTTGTGCCCGCATGGTTGGAGCGGCCCAGAAATTCGAACTTCATGCGCGTTTGAGCCGCGATGGCTTCTACCGCGCCGAGTTGCCGTCCAAGTGACTCGAGGACTGGTCCTTGCTCGATGTGAAATTCCAGATAAGCGAGCGTGTCATCGTTGAGCGCTGCGCGTGGAATTTCTGATGGATTCAGTCCGAATTGTTCGATGGCCGCGCGAACGGAGATCCCATTCGCATCCTGGCGATTCAGGAGTTCGTCATCGAGCCTGCCGACTAACGCGCGGCTGCCAATGAAGGGTGTACCGAAGCGGACGCCTTCCTCTTCGGAAAATCCGGCGACCTCGATTGCGAAAGGAAGACGCCGACCCTCGAGTGATTCGACGAGAGCAGCGGCGATAACGACTCCGAGAACGCCGTCATAGGCTCCGGCATTGGGGACTGTATCAAGGTGCGAGCCGAGAAGGAGACGCGGAGCAGAGAATTGTGGTCCAGCGTAATAGCCGCGCAGATTTCCGGCGGCGTCGACAGTCACGTTCGCTCCCGCGGCTGTGAGCCACTTGGTGATCTCGTGATGGCAGTCGCGCATCGGGGGAGAAAGAAAAGTGCGGCGCGTGCCGCCCGCATCTTCGGAGAAAGACGCCACTTTTTTGCAGCGAGCGATCACTTCTTCCGCGCGAATTGTTTTGCTCCCAGCTGTGGACACAGAATTTCAACCTTGCCGGCGAAGGCGTGCCTCGATGGCACCGTGAGGCTCGTCGACCGGGACAAAAATCTCGTTGGGATTGTCTTGCCCAAAGCGCGAAAGGTCCGCGAGGAGATAGTGCTTGTTGGGCATCTTCAATTCGATGTCTTCGATTTCAGGAACGTTTGCGAGCGCAGATTCACCCATGGCGTAGAGAGTGTGTTGAACGGATTTGCTCTTGTGTGTGGCAAACACGCTCAGCAACATTTCCCGAATCCTGGACCGCAGATCGGCAAAAGGGAGAGTAGCCGAGGAGTAGCTCCATCGCGCGCGGACAGAGGTACCGAACAAGCGGTCGGTTGCCTCGGGCAGAGTCGTAAGCGAGTCCTTGATAAATCCCGTGAATTCCGAGCCTGCCGTTTTCAGGATGACCAGGTTTTCGAGACCCGCCAGGACCGATGGCGGGCCGTTCCGCGCCGCCGCAATTTCAGCGGTCTGGCACTCACTGCTTGATTGAACAAAAGTTGTAGGATGCGCCTTTCCGCCCGCGAGCAAGTGCTGCCAGGGTTTTTCCGAGATCGTGGCCTGCGCCACGGAGACTTGCGGGTTGCGTTTGAGGAAGAATGCAACCAACTCTTTGCCAAACTCTTCCATGCAATCCGCCGAAGAAGTTCGCGCCAGCGAGTAGACCGTGTTTTTCATCGTGTCCGTAGGAAGAATCCTGCTGTTGTCGCCAGCGACGAAGCAGGATTCGAAATCACCTTTCATCAGGATCTCGATTGTCCATTCACGAAAATCGTGATGGTCCGGATGGCGCTTCACCTTTCCAAGGCGGACACGCGATTTGCCGTAGCTATTTTCGGCCAGAGCAATCATCGGATCAACTTCCCCGGTACGTCGTATAGCCGTGTGGACTTAAGAGCAACGGAATGTGAAAGTGCGATTCGCCATCGCGCACATGAAATGTAATCTCGATGACCGGATAAAGTCCTTCGATTAGCTGACTGCGGTGATAGCTTGCCGTATCAAAGGCTACACGGTAAGTGCCTGCATGAAGAGCCTCGTTCTCAGGGAGCAATTGGGCGCAACGCCCGTCGCTGTCAGTGCGCAGGACATTCAGGACGCGCCATTCACCGCGGGAATCTTGCCTCTCGAGCCGTACCGGGACGTCTTTCGCGGGTTTCCCCAGAGCGGTATCCAGAATGTGTGTTGAGATCAGATTCATGAAGAAAGCCATTTCCTCAGCCTGAGATGCGCGATCTGGCGCTGCTGCTCGGCCGCTTCGTGAAGTTCCGTCCTTTCGTCGTTCCGCAAGCGCCGCCGGAGAATTCCAAGGATTTCCATCGCGAATTTGCCGGTGGCGCAGACGATGAAGATACGGTTGAACTTCTGTTCGTAAGCGCGATTGCCTGCCGCGAGAGCAAACTTGACCTCATCATCCGCGTTGCTAACTTTTTGCTGCTCTTCGCCCGACCAAGCAGCCGACCGCGCCGGCGCGGAGGCCGGTGAATGCGAATCACCGATTCTCGGATGACTGCGAAATGCCTCGAGCCAATCGGACTCCGGCAGATTTTTCCAGACATGGTCGCAAGCAGCCAAAAGGGCTGCTTCATTGAGAATTGGTCTGCAAGCTGCCATTTCGAGTGCCCAGGTTTTTGAACCGCAACAGGGCAATATCTCCTCCGCGGCTTTCCCTGGCTGCAGACTGTTCCATCGCGCGAGCACGTTCTTGGCGTTTTCGCTTTGTGCGAATCGCGCGCTCAACTGCTCCAGAAATTCGGCAACCAGATTCGCCGCTACAGCCGCGCGATAGCGGGCGGTGGAACGAATGTCGTCGATGGGCCGGACTTCCGCCGCTGCGGCCGTTTTGGCCGACTGGATAAGCTGGGGATCGATCTGTCTTCCCTTTATGATTCGCTCCGTTTCAGTCAATCGAATCGGGATGGGAGCGACACTTCCCATCGCAAGACGAATGTCGTCCACAATGCCACCCGCCAGCTTACCCAATCCCGCCAGACAGATCTTTGCGATCGCTTGTGCGTTGCGCGCGCCAACCTTGCGCGCATGGACATAGTAACCTGAAAACTGTTTTTTCAGGCAGATGGCGCGAATGAGTTCGTCGGGCGCGAGCTGGGTCTTGCGGTAGTCGACATGAAAGTTCACGTAGGGCACGTGGCGTTCACCTCGCGCGGAAACGAGGAGGAGTTCTGCTTCATAGACCAGGAGCGCGGGAAGGGAATCCGCGGCGGGAGACGCATTTACGATGTTGCCTCCGATGGTGCCGCGATTTTGGTTGGCGACGCCGCCGGTCCAGCTTGCAGCGCTGGACAACAAAGGCAGTTCGCGGTTGATGGCCTCGTGTTCGCGCAAGTCGGTGTACGTACATCCCGCTCCGATTTGGATTTCGTCCGCGGAAATGCCGATTCGGCGAAGCTCAGGGAGATTCCAGATGCTGACGAGCTTCCGCGCGGGGAGTTTTCCGGCGGAGTATTGCACCATCACGTCCGTGCCGCCGGCGATGGGGAGCCATGCGCCGGGTTCGCGCGCAAGAAGTGATAGCACATCGGGCAATGTGCGCGGTGCGACCAGTTGATATTCGGCAGAGCGGGCCCTCACGTTGCGGCTCCCCGTCGTCCGGCTTCCGAGACGGCTTCAAAGATTTGCATGTAGCCCGTGCAGCGGCAAAGATTGCCGGATAGGCCTTCGCGGATTTCTTCGGTTGTGGGCTGCGGTTTTTTGCTTAGCAGATGAACGGCCGCCAGAATCATTCCGGGAGTGCAGATGCCGCATTGTGCGCCGCCGCAGTCGAGAAATGCTTGCTGCATGGTTTGCAAGCGGCCGTCAGAGGTCAAGCCTTCGATCGTGACGATTTTTGTACCGTTCGCCTGCAACGCCGGAATGAGGCAGCTATTCACGAGCACTCCGTCGATCAAAACGGAGCAGGAGCCGCACTCGCCTTCGCCGCAGCCTTCTTTCGTTCCGGTCAAGGCGAGATCGTGGCGAAGGACATCCAGGAGGCGGGCCATCGGGAACGCATGGACGGTTTCCAGCTTTCCGTTCACCGTGAAAGAGATTTCGCTTTTTGCGCGGCCTAGCTCGGAGTGGCTCATTCTGGACCTTGCGACGCTGGGGCTACGGTTTCCACAGGTGAACTCGCGGAGAGCGCGGCGAAAATGTCTTCCGGAAGCAAGGGAATGGAATTGAATGGAACGTGCAGCGCGTCTTCGACGGCGTTGATAATCGCTGGGGCGGGACCGTCCATCGGGAGTTCGCCGATTCCTTTTGCACCGAATGCGCCGTGAACATTGCCCAGTTCTTCGAAGAAGACGCGAATGGGAGGAAGGTCAGCGGAAGTGGGCATGATGTAGTTGGTCATCTGGCCGTTCTGCATGCGGCCCTGCTCCCAAACCACTTTTTCGTACAGGGCAAAGCCGATACCCTGCGCAACGCCCCCGACGATTTGTCCTTTCGCCAGAACTGGGTGAAGAACCTTTCCTATTTCCTGAAGCGCGACGAAGTCATCGACGGTGACGCTGTAGGTCGACGTGTCTACCGTTACTTCCGCGACGTAAACAGCCCAGGCAAAGGCAGCGTACGCGGAGCCACGATATTTTTCCTCATCCCACACGATGTCGCCAGGTTGTTCGTACTGCGCCAAGCTGCGAAATTTGCCGTGCTTTGCAACATAGCTGCGGCAGGCGGCGCGGAATTCTTCGGGCGTGTAGGAATCGGCGAGCGTGCCGCTGGCCGTCAGCGTTGATTTGATTCCGACGGCTGCCGATTGCACGAGTTTTCCGACCACCATGACGGTGCGTGACGCGACGGTGGGGCCACTGTTCGGAACTTCGTGGGTGTCGGGTTGGGCGATGCTGACGTCTACGTAGCGAAGACCAAGGGCTTCCGCTGCGATCTGGCACAGAACCGTGTTCGTTCCCTGGCCGAATTCCGTGCTGGAGACGAGGATGCGCAGGGTGCCGTCCAGGCAGGCTTCCACGCCGACTATCGATCCGAGAAAACGTTCGCCGGAGCCGGTGAATCCCGCGCCGTGGAAAAAGGCTGCGATACCTACTCCTTTTTTGTGGCTGCACTGAAGATTGTTTCGCGCGAATTTTTCCTTTTTTCCGTGATAGGCGGAAAGTTCGAGGGCGCGGTCGAGAAGCTTGCCGAGATCGATCCGTTCGTTCACGGTTTGTCCGGTTGTGGTGGTCTGGCCGGGCTTGAGAAAATTGCGGCGACGGATTTCGACTGGCGAAAGACCGACGACTTGAGCGATGCGGTCCATATGGCGCTCGAGCGCGAAGAGAGACTGCGGCGCGCCAAATCCACGGAACGCGCCGTGCGGAGGCGCATTGGTGGCTACGGCTTTCGCGCGAATCCGGACGCTTGGCCAAGAGTAAGAACCACCGGCATGAATGGCGCCGCGGGAAAGGACTACAGGTGACAGAGTTTTGTAAGCGCCGCCGTCGATGGTGAAGTCAATTTCTCCGCCGAGAATTCTGCCGTCTTTGGCGACGGCTGTGCGATGGCGGGTGCGGGATGGATGGCGCTTTGTGGTGGCCGCCATGTCTTCCATGCGGTCGTAAATTACTTTCACGGGTTTGCCGGACTTCATGGCGAGAAGCGCGGCGTGGGCGGCGATCATCGAAGGGTATTCTTCCTTGCCGCCAAAGGCGCCGCCGGTTTCCATTTGCACGACGCGCACGCGATCGGCGGGAAGGGCGAAAAGCTTCATCAGGGCTTTGTGGACGTAGTAGGGGCACTGAAGAGAGCCCCAAACCGTTAGGCCTTGTTGCCGGTCGAAGGAGGCAATCATTCCATTGTTTTCGATATAGAGCTGCTCTTGCGCGCCGGTTGTGTATTCGGCTTCGACGATGTGATCCGCGTATTGCCAAACGGCATCGACATCGCCTTTTTCGATGAGATAGCTTTTGAAGATGTTGTCCGTGCCCCAGATGATTTGCGATTGCGCTTCACTTTCCTCCATGGTGAAGATCGCAGGGAGAGCATCATATTCGACCGACACGGCTTCGACGGCTTTCGGGAGAAGATGGCGGTCGGGATGAGCAAGTAAGAGAAGAGGTTCCTCGGGATGATTGACGATGCCGTCGGCGAGACAGGGCTGATCGTCTTCGATGAGAGCGATGCAATTTTTTCCGGGGATGTCTTTCGTGGAGACGATTGCGAATTCGTTCCAATCGATTTCCGGGGCGAAGGTGAACTTTTTGATTTTGCCACGGGGAATGCGGCTGCGGACGGTGGCGCCGTAGAGCATGCCGGGTAACACCAGGTCGTCGACGTAGCGCGCGTGTCCAGTGACTTTGTCGCGTCCTTCCATGCGGGGGACCGAGGTGCCGATGATGGGAGCATTTTTCATTCGAATGGGTGAATCATCCGAGCTTTTGCAGGGCTTGCCTGCCTGCATTAGTGTATGACAGACAAATCGAAACTGGCATGTCCGACTGATACAAAAAACAAGTACACGCAATCGTGCGTTCTCTTTGCTGCTTTTCTATTGGCGGCTGTAGTCGACGCCGATGGGCTCTCCGGGGAACTGGCCGCCGCTGAAAACTAAATTGCCTCGAACATACGTGGCTTTTACTACTCCGCGCAGCTTTTCTCCGAGATAGGGTGAAACCGGGTGACGATGATGCAATCGGTTCTCGCTGACTAGGAACTCGGTTTCGGGATTGAACACGACGAAGTCGGCGTCGTAACCTGCGGCGAGGCGGCCTTTGCGTTTCCCGCAGCCGGCCAGATTTGCAGGAGCTTCTGCCATCCATCGCGCGATGTCGGTCAGCGAGAAGCCGCGCTTGGTGGCTTCGGTATGCATCAGCGGAAGAGCGATAGAGAGGCTGGCGATGCCGCCCCAAGCGGTGCGGAAATCTCCTTCGACGAGGCGTTTCATTTCCGGGGGACAAGGAGAATGATCGGTCGCGACGAGACTGATCGTTCCATCGCGAAGGCCTTGCCACAATTGTTCGCAGTTTTCGCGACTTCGAATTGGGGGAGCGCACTTAAAGAGCGTTGCTCCCTTTGGGATTGTTTCGGCGGTGAGATGCAGATAGTGGGGGCAGGTTTCCACAGTTACGGGAAGACCCTCGGAACGCGCAGCGCGCAGCTCGGGAAGAGCTTTGGCAGCGGAGAGATGGACGATGTGCAAGTGGAATTGAAATTCGCGGCAGAGGGAGAGGAGCAACCGAATCGCGGAAAGTTCGGCTTCCTCGGGGCGAGATTGGAGATATGTATCGTAGAGAGACCAGTCGGCGTTCGCCAGTTTTGCGTTGGCGGAATCGATGGGGGCGGGGAGTTCCGCGTGGACGAGTAGCGGCAGGCCTGTCCGGGCAACGTGAGGCAGGGCGGCGCGTAGCTGCGGCTCCGTGACCATGGTGAAGCCGTGGATGCCGGGATGGACTAGAAAACATTTGAAGCCGGGGACTCCGGCGCGTGCCAGCGGCTCGATATCGAACGGGTTGTCGGCAACAACTCCTCCCCAGGCCATCCAATCGACGCGGCATCGGCCTTTCGCTGCGGCGCGCTTGGCTTCGAGGGCGGCGACCGTGGTGATGGGAGGTAAGCAATTTAGCGGCATGTCCACCAAGAGCGTGTATCCGCCCGCGGCTGCGGCGCGCGTGGCAGTTTCAAATCCTTCCCAATCGGCGCGGCCGGGATCGTTGATGTGCACGTGGGAATCGACCAGGCCGGGGAGAATTGCGGCATCCCCGAGATCGTGGGCTTCCGCGTGGGCTGGGATTTGATCGGGGGCCACCACATCGACGATGCGGTGTCCTTCGATGAGCAAGGCGGCGGGACGCAGGGCGTCCGGGGTTACAACACGGCAGGAAACGAAGGCGCGCAGATTCATAGTGAGAAGCGGAGCCGGAGACATCCTCGGGAGAATGAGAACCGAGCGTAGACTTATATCTGCAGGTTTTCAAGTCAGCAAAATCGATAATTCAAGACGAAAAAAGTGCTGGGTGGCCGATTGCTGGGCATATACTTGCCGATTGGCGCAGGCCTCCAAGCGGCTTTCTGGGGGCATTCCGGAATGCCAAAAAAGAATGCTTCGCGGGTATTCGAGAGATGGATCGGTGGCGGTAAGACTTGAGTAATCCTTTTATGGCGCGGGCGATTCAACTGTCGATTGAGGGGGTTCAATCGGGGCACGGAGGTCCGTTTGGCGCAGTGGTTGTAAGAGATGGCAAGATTATTGCCGAGGGTTCGAATGAGGTGACGTCGGCGAATGATCCGACGGCGCATGCGGAAGTGTTGGCGATCCGCCGGGCTTGCGAGAAACTTGGCGTGTTCGAATTGAAGGATTGCGAGCTGTACACCTCGTGCGAACCGTGCCCCATGTGCCTCGGAGCAATTTATTGGGCGAGACTCGCTCGTATTTATTTCGCCAGTACCGCCGAGGATGCGGCCGAGGCTGGATTTGATGATTCGTTCATTTACAGTGAACTGAAGCTGCCGCATGCGCAGCGGCGTATCCCCACAACACAATTGATGCGGGAAGAAGCGCTCGCGGGATTTCGCGCCTGGACTGACCGGCCCGACAAGATTCCATATTGAGATTTCTGGCCGCTCCGCTGGGCTAGTTTTTCGCTGAGCGCGGACGAATATGGGGCCCGGCAAAGGGACAAATGTGCCTCGGAGTTCATACGGTGAATGGATCGGCCGGTTTGCAGCCGGGGCATCTGCAAGCGAAAAACAAATTGCGGGATTGGTGAGAGTACGGAGGAACGATTGATCGAGCGTTACTTCAAATTTGCTGAGAATCAGACGTCGGTGAAGCAGGAGTTGCTGGGCGGGCTCACGACGTTTGTGACCATGGCGTATATCGTTGTGGTCAATCCGCAGATTCTCGCGCAGGCGGGGATGCCGGCCGATGGCGTTGTGTTTGCCACTTGCCTGTCGGCGGCGGTCGCGACCCTGGTGATGGGATTGTATGCGAACTATCCGATCGCGCTGGCGCCGGGGATGTCGCTAAACGCGTATTTCACGTACTCGGTCTGTCTGGCGATGCACGTGCCTTGGCAGACCGCTCTCGCTGTGGTCTTTTTTTCGGGCGTGCTTTTCCTGGTTCTCACCGTTACGAAAGTTCGCGAACAGATTGTCAACGGCATGCCGGATTGTTTGAAACATTCGACCGCGGCGGGAATCGGAATGTTCATCGCGTTTGTTGGATTGCGAAATGCAAAGCTGGTGGTGGCGAATTCGGCCACATTTGTGGGTCTCGGCAGCTTCGCCGATAAAGAAGTACAGACCGCCTGCTTCGGGCTGGCGCTGACGCTGGTATTGATGGCGCGAAAAATTCATGGCGCGATCTTGGTAGGCATCATCGGGACTACCGTCGTCGGGATGCTACGCGGAATCTCCGGCTGGCCTACGACGTTTTTTTCCATGCCGCACCCGTCATCGACTTTTCTTCAGCTGGATTTTCGAGGAGCGTTGCATCTCGGTTTTCTCGAAATTCTTTTTGCGTTTCTGTTTGTGGATCTCTTCGACAACGTGGGCACGCTGGTGGGCGTCTGCGAGCAAGGCGGCTTCATTAAGGATGGCAAGATTCCCCGCGTTGGCCGCGTTTTGTTGGCGGATTCCGTAGGAACGATTTTCGGCTCGCTGACGGGAACGTCCACGGTCACCAGTTACATCGAGAGCGCTGCGGGAGTTGCCGCCGGGGCTCGCACCGGTTTCAGCAACATCGCCGTGGCGGGACTGTTCTTACTGGCGATGTTTTGCTCGCCGCTGGCGACGGCGATTCCGGCTTACGCGACAGCACCGGCCCTGATTCTAGTGGGCGTCTTGATGTCGCAATCTCTGGCGTTGGTGCACTGGAATGACTTTAGCGAGGCGCTGCCTGCATTTATCACCATGCTGGCCACGCCGCTAACCTTCAGCATCGCGACTGGATTGAGCCTTGGCCTGATTTCCTATACCGTGGTGAAACTGGCGGCGGGAAAATTCAAGGAAATCAACGCTCTCGTTTGGATTCTCACCGTGCTTTTCATATTGCGCTACGTCTATCTAGCCGCAGCCTAGCTACTCATACCGGAGGGCTTTCATGGGGTCGAGACGGCTGGCGCGCCAGGCGGGAATGTAGCCGGCGGCGGAGGCAACGAAAGCCAGCGCGACGGTCGCGAAGGCGAGAGTGGCAGGATCGTGCGGCGAGAGGCCGAAGAGCTGGCTTTGCACGAGCTTGGTCAACGCCAAAGATGCAGGCACGCCAGCGACGACGCCGATTGCCACGAGTATCAGAACTTCACGCATGACCATCCAGATGACATTGCCCTGAGCGGCGCCGAGCGCCATGCGAATGCCAACTTCGCGTGTGCGCTGCGCGACGGTGTAGGCCATGACGCCATAGAGTCCGATGACGGCAAGCAGCGTGGCGAGAAAACCGAAGACGGCAGAAAGGCTGGCGATCATGCGCTCGCTGGAGAGGGAGTTATTGATCTGGACTTCGGTCGTATGGATGTTGGAGATGGGGATGTTGGAGTCGAGATCGCGGACCTTGGAACGGATAGACGACATGAGCAGGGTGGGATCGGCTACGGTGCGAACGTAGATGACCATCCCGCCGATGTAACGGTCGGCCATATAGGGGAGGTAGGCCTGCGGAGGGATTTCATCGCGGAGATTCGTGTATTTGATGTCTTTTACGACGCCGATGACTTCCATATCGGTAGGCGTACCGGGGTCGGTGCCTAAACCCAAGTGCATGCCAATGGGGTTGCGGCCGGCGAAATACTTTTTCGCGAAGGTTTCGTTGATCATGACGACGGCAGAATTCCATCCATAGGGATCATCGGGTTGGTGATTGACTTCACGAGTGTCGGAGGGGCGGAAGTCGCGGCCATTGACTATGGGAACGCCGAGGGTGGCGAAATAGTTGGGGCTGATCTCGTTCATGTAGGGCTGGGGGTGAGCATCGGGGGAGGGAGGATTGAATCCCTCGACGGTCATGCCGCTGTCCCACTCATTGTCTTCGAGGATGCGCATGGAAGCGAGGCCGGTGGACTGAACGCCGGGGATGGAAGAAAGGGAATCCAGCAACTGAGGATAGAAGAGCTTCAAGCGAGCGACGCTATAGCCGCTGTAGGAAGGATCCATCTCAAAGCCAACGAGATTTTGCGGGTTAAAACCGGGACCAAGATTGCGAAGATTGCCGAGGCTTTTGGTGAATAGGCCTGCGCCGATCAAGAGCAGGAGAGAAAGAGTGACCTGGGCGATGACGAGAGATTTTCTGAGGGCGCCGTGACCGCCGCCAACGACGGCAGCGGCTTCGTCTTTGAGCGTCGTTGCGACGTTGGGCTTGGTGGTCTGAAGAGCGGGAACCAATCCAAAAAGGACGCCGGTAAGGACTGTGACGGCGAGGGTGAAGAGTAAGATGCGGAGATCCGGGGCCGTGGATATTTTGAGGCCGGAATCGGAAGGAACGTAAACAGCCATGAGAGCCTTGTCGGCCCAGTAGGCAAAGGCCAAGCCGAGAAGGGCTCCCATCGTGGAGAGAGAAAGACTCTCGATAAGCAGCTGAGAAACGATGCGACCGCGGGTAGCACCCATTGCCAGACGGATGGCCATTTCCTTTTTTCGCGCTGACCCGCGAACGAGAAGAAGATTGGCAAGATTGGCGCAGGCAATGAGAAGGACGAGGCCGGTGGTGGCCATGAGAACCCAGAGGGGAGTGGAGAGGGTCTGGCGAGTGTAAGAGCGGCCTTGAGAGCCTGGGAGAAGGTCGATGTAGCATTTCAGGAATTGCTCGCGGTCATAGGGAGAAGCGTGGGCGAACGCTTTTTCCTTCACTTCCATTTCGAGCATGGAGTGCATGTAGGGCTGGAGCGAAGCTTTAGCCTGTTCGCGGGTGACCCCGGGCCTGAGCCGGCCGAAGGCATTGACCCAACGGTTGCGGCGCTCCTTGAGCATGTCGGTGGGATTGCCGACCATGATTTCCTTTTGCATCATGAGGGGCACGAAGAGTTTGGGCGAGCGGCCGAGCTCGACGCCGTCATAGCCGGGCTGAAGAACGCCGACGATGGTCATGCTTTGGTTGTTAACGATGAGGTTTTTGCCGACGACGTTTGGGTCCGCGGAGAAACGCGATTGCCAGTAGGCGTAGTTGAGGATGACGTAGGGATACGCGTCGGGGATTTTGTCGTCTTCGGGAGTGAACACGCGGCCAAGGTAGGGATTCACGCCGAGAGTCGAAAAGTAAGTGCCGGAGACCATTTCCAGTTGCACGTGCTCGGCTTGGCCATTGAAGGAGACACTGGCGTCGAAGGGGAACCGAGCGAACATGTCGGAGAAGACTTCGTTGTGGGCGGCGAAATCGCGAAACATGGGATGGGAGATGGCGTTGCCACCCCAATTGCTGCCGTAGTGATGGCCACGCATGGTGAGGAGGACGAGTTCCTGGGGATTCTTGACGGGGAGAAGGCGGAGGAGGATTTGGTCGAGGAGGGTGAAAATGGCGGTATTGGCGCCGATGCCGAGGGCGAGGGTGAGGATGGCAATGGCGGTGAAGCCGGGAGTGCGGGCGAGGGTGCGGAGAGCGTACTTAAAATCGCGAAAGGCAGTGTCGAGCGCGGCAATAGTGTTCATTTCGCGGGCTTATCCTTTGGGAGAGTTTATTCAGCTATCGTGAATACGCTTTGTGGCGGGATATGTTCCCGCGAAGACGCAGGCACGACATTTGGCATAAACTCTCTAAATTAGCTAAAACTTGAGACGATCCCAGGGTGAAAACGTCTTGTCTAGCAGGGTCGGAAAACCGGGCAGGGGTGTGCGTGCCGATCCGGCACGGGCGGACAGGCCAGCAGTAGAAGGCCATTCTTCCACTGGAGCAAACCGTGGGAATCGTGTAGAAGGTTAGGAATCACAAAAATGCTGGAACGACGCTGGTCTCGCTGGTTGCTGGCCTTTCTGGGCTGGACTTTCGTGGCGTTGTTTTTTGCCAGCCAGACTTATCTCAACTACAGGAGCTCGGGAGGACGGGCACCTGTAGCGATCATCCTAGAGATGAGTTTAATGGAGTGGTACCTGTGGGGACTTCTTGCGCCTTTCATCGTGTGGCTGGCGAGGCGGATTCCGCTGGAGCGATCGCATTGGGCGCGAAGCCTGGCGATTCATGCTGGGGCGAGCGTGGGATTTGCTTTCGTGGAATGGTGGGCGAACAATTTTCTGCGGCACCACGTTCTGGGATTTTCTCAGAACATAAAGCTGGTTTACGTGTTTCACCAAAATCTGACGACATATTGGATCTTAGTCGCCGCAACGCAGGGTTATCTTTTTTATTCGCGGTATAGAGAGGGCGAAGTGCGCGCGGCGCAGCTTTCCGCGCAACTGGCGCAGGCACAACTGCAAGCGCTCCGCATGCAGCTTCATCCTCATTTTCTATTCAACACGCTGAACGCAATCTCGACACTAGTTCATAAGGACCCGGAGATTGCAGATCGGATGATCGCCCGGCTGAGCGACTTGCTCCGCACGACGCTGGAGAATATTGGCGTTCAAGAGGTGCGATTGGCGAAGGAGCTGGAGTTTCTGGAACGCTATCTGGAGATCGAACGAATGCGTTTTGCGGATCGGCTCGAAGTCCGGATGAGAATCTCTCCGGAAACCCTGGATGCGCGCACGCCGTACCTGATCCTGCAACCGCTCGTCGAAAACGCGATTCGGCACGGGATCGCACCCCGCTCCGCGCCCGGTTGCATCGAGGTGAGCGCAGAGCGCAAAGACGGCATGCTGGTTCTGATGGTAAAAGACGACGGCCCCGGGATCGCGGCGGAGAAGAATCCCAAAGACGGAGTGGGTATTTCCAGTACGCGGGCGAGACTAGAACGGCTCTATGGCCCTGCGCACCGTTTTGCGATGAAAAACGGGGCGGACGGGGGATTGGTCGTCACACTGGCCTTGCCATTTCAGTTCGCGGTTGAGGGCGCGGCGGATAAAAAAGAGGCACGGGGTTCCAGATGAAGATCCGGACACTCATCGTGGATGATGAGCCGCTGGGGCGCGAGCGGATCCGCGCCCTGCTCTCTACCGATCCTGAGATCGAGGTGATTGCAGAATGCGTTGACGGGCGGCAAGCCATCGCAGCCATAGAAGAGCGCAAACCAGATTTGGTTTTTCTGGACGTGCAGATGCCGGAAGTGGACGGGTTCGGCGTGCTCGACGCGATTTGCGGCGAGCGCATGCCGGTGATTATTTTCGTGACGGCTTACGACCGCTACGCTGTACAGGCCTTCGAAGTGCATGCGCTCGATTATCTGCTCAAGTCGTTCGACAAGGAACGCTTCGGAACGGCGGTGCAGCGAGCCAAAGAGGAGATCCGACAATCACGCGAGGGCGCGCTGAACGAGCGGCTGGCGGGATTACTCGAAGATCTTCAGACGAAAAAAGGACGGTTAACACGGCTGGTGATCAAGTCGGCGGGACGCATCGTGTTTCTTCGGGTGGAAGAGATTGATTGGATCGAAGCCGCGGACAACTATGTGCGGGTGCACGCCGGGCGGGATGCGCATTTGATCCGCGAGACTCTGCAATCGCTGGAAAAACGGTTGGACCCATGCAGATTTCTACGCATCCACCGGTCGTCTCTTGTCAATCTCGATCGTATTCGCGAATTGCGGCCAATCTTTCATGGCGATTATGCCGTCAAGCTGATCGACGGTACGGAATTGACGCTTAGCCGGAGTTATCGTGAAAAGCTGCTCGAACCGCTTGGCCACTTTCTGTAGCAAACTGTCCATACCTTCCGCCTACGGGCTATTCCTCGGTCCGTTTCGCCCCAGAGTGAGGCCGTTTCACCCCAAATCCGTTGAGTTTTTGCGGCACGCAGGTCAATTGTGAGAGTGCGTGTGAAAAGCTGACGGAAGGTTCGCGTGCGATTCGCGCGACGAGAAGGATGAGGGCGGTTTCGAATGAACCCAAAGATGTCACGGCAATTTCCTGGGGTGACGCGGGCGATGACCTTCGGCTTATTCGGAACCGTGCTACTTTTTTGCGGGGACGCCGCCGCACAGACAAAGCCGGCAGAATCGCGCGAGGACCAGCCGGCCGAAAAAGTCTTCAAAAACATTCAGGCCCTCAAGGGAATGCGGGCGGCGGACTTACAAGGAGCGATGTCTTTCATCGCCAGCTCGCTGAACGTGGATTGTGACTATTGCCACCGGCAAGATTTCAGCAAGGACGTGACTAAGGAGAAGCTCCGAGCCAGAGAAATGATTCGCATGGTGCGTCAGATTAACCAAGAAGCGTTCCATGGAGAAAACACGGTGAATTGTTTCACCTGCCACCAGGGCCACACGGATCCTGTTTCTTTGGCGCCCATTGTCGCGCCCGTGTCGAGGACGCCGGGAGCGGAATCGGCAGCGGCACCCGTCCAAAAACCTGCTGCCGCTCCGCTCCCGAGCGTCGAGGATGTGCTTGACCATTATGTGCAGGCGCTTGGCGGGCAAGCGGCACTTGATGGGGTAAAGAGCAGGATCATAAGAACTGAGCCGCTAAATGGCGGGGACTCTAAATCAACAACAGTGATGTACCAAAAGGCGCCCGGAAAAGTGCTGCTCGTCTGGGGATCACCCAGTTACAGTCTTTGGGTTGGATTCAACGGGAAGAGCGCATGGGCGCAAGACTCTGAGAAATCCTACTGGGGCCTCCTGAATACGCCGCAACGTAATTCCATCATGCGCGATTCAGAGATCTACCAGGGCGGCCGCATAAGAAACCAGTATTCCAATGTCAAAGTTAGAAGCATAGAGAAGATTGGCGAGCACGATACTTACGTTGTCAGCGGGACATCACCCGAGGGGACGAGCGAGGATTTCTTTTTCGATGTCGCGACAGGCTTGCTTCTCCGCCGGCACATCGAAGAGCAGACGATCTTCGGCGGTTTTCAGGTGCGGGCGGACTTCGAGGACTACCGCGAAATTGGCGGAGTGAAAATGCCGTTTGTTGTGCGATGGTCCAGCCCCGGCGATGCATGGGGCACAAAGGTCTCCTCCAAAGTCCTGGAAGTTCGACAGAACGAGCCGATTGAAGACGAAAAGTTCAATGGTCCCCCGATCAAACAGCCTTAGGCGCTACGCGAAGACGTACCTCCGCCGATTGTGACGAGCGATTCAACCATCCTTCCAGGAACATTCAGAGGGCGCTGCTTGTGGCTGCGCGCGGTGCGGCGGCTTCTTCCTTCTGCCGAAAGTAGTCGGTAACGCGGTCAATGATTTCGTTGAGCGACGTCTGAGGACGAAACCCCGTGAGAGCGTGGAGCTTATCGACGCACGGCACGCGGCGCATCATGTCCTCGAAACCAGGTTCGTAGGCCTGATCGTAAGGCACAAATTCGATGGGTGAGGAACTGCGTGTACGTGCTTTCACTAACTGAGCGAGCCCTTCGATAGTGATCTCTTCGGTGTTCCCAACGTTGACGACCTCGCCGATGGAGCGTTCAGTGTCCATCAAACGGATAAGGCCTTCGACCGTGTCACGGACGTCGCAGAAGCAGCGGGATTGTTGACCGTTGCCATAGACGCGGATGGGCTCGTTGTCGAGCGCCTGCTTGACGAAGTTAGGCAAGACCATTCCGTATCTGCCGGTCTGGCGCGGGCCCACGGTGTTAAACAGACGCACTACAATTACGGGGAGCTTCTTCTCTTTCCAGTAGGAGAGCGCGAGAAACTCATCGAGCGCCTTGGAGGCAGCGTAGCTCCAGCGGCCCTTGGTGGTGGGGCCGAGGACGAGGTCGGCGTCTTCGTGGAAAGGGACATTGGTGTTCTTGCCGTAGACTTCGGAAGTGGAGGCGGTGAGAACGAGTTTGCGTTTTTTGCAGGCGGCTTCGAGAATGCGCTGCGTGCCGTTGACGTTGGTTTCAATGGTGCGCACGGGGCTTTCGACAATGAGCTTGACGCCGACAGCGGCAGCAAGGTGGACGATGATATCGGCATCGTCGACGAGCTCCGCGAGGAGCTGGAGATTTTCGATGTTGTCGAGGTGATATTCCATCTGGCTGGAAGCCTTGAGGTGACGGATGTTATCCATGCTCCCGGTGGAGAGATTGTCGAGCAGAACGACGCGGTCGCCTCGGGCGAGAAGCCGCTCCGCCAAATGAGAACCGATGAAACCGGCGCCGCCGGTAATCAAATAACGCAAAGTGCCTCCTTACAGTACCTGTTCGTCGTCGCGATGGCGTGGGGAGCTTTCGGTGACAATTTCCGGATGTTCATCCTGGTCATGCGCAGCGTCACTCGCCTCTTGAGGGCCATAGCCGTAGGAATACGGATAGTAGCGGTAAGAATAGTAGTAGTCCGGCGCGCTGGAATCCACTGCATTCAGGACGACGCCGAGGATGTGGCACTTCACGCTGACGAGCAAGTCGCGTGTACGCGTGAAAGCCTCCTTTGGAGTCTCGCCGCTTCGGACGACCAGCAGGACGCCATCGGTCTGGACGGACAGGATGACAGCGTCGGTGGCGGCCATGATGGGCGGCGAATCGATTACGACGAACTTGAACTTGGTGCGCAACTCGGCGATAGCTTCCGCCAATTTGTGCGAGGACAACAAATCAGCCGGATTGGGCGGAAGCGGACCGGTGGGAATCGCTGCGAGATTGGGAATGTCAGGGTGCGGGACGGTAACAAGATCGAGACTGGATACGCCTGCGAGGTAGGAACTAAAGCCGGCGTATTTGCCACCTCCCAGATTGAGCAGGCGACCGACACCGGGCTTGCGCAAATCGGCATCGACGAGAACGGTGCTGTCGCCGAGTTGGGCAAGGGTGACAGCCAAGTTAGCGGCAGCCGTGGTTTTGCCCTCGCGAGGCAGGGCGCTGGTTACGAGAATGACTTGCGGCGGACGCCCAGGCTGAGAAAGCAACAGCGACGTGCGCAAGGCGCGGAAGGCCTCAGACATTTGGGACTTGGGTAAGTGCTGGGCAACGAGCTCGATGCGTTTCTCATGACCGTTCGAGGCGATCCCTTGCAAAAGGCGCTTGCGCGAGCCATTCGTGCTGGAACCGCCAAACTGCGGAACGACAGCCAAGGAAGGCAGCCGCGCGAGAGTTTCGATGTCATCGGGTGTCTTGACGGTGTTATCGAGATACTCGCGCATGAGGGCCAGGCCGATGCCGCCGACAAGTCCAACGAGAAAAGCCAGCGCTATGTTCCTCGCTTTGGCGGGACGCGATGGATAGGCAGGGATCATGGCAGGGTCGACGACGCGGATATTGGACGACTGCAACGCGGCGGAGATCCCCACTTCTTTGAGCTTGGTCATCAGGCCGTCATAGAGGGCTTTATTGGCTTCGGCTTCGCGCTTGAGGATGTTGTATTCGACCATGCGCTCGGCCATTTCGTTGGCTTCCACTTTTTGCTGATCGAGGGCCTGCGTGAGCAAAGTCTCGCGCTGCTTGGCTTCGCGATAATCATTTTCGATGCGGTTGAGGGTGTTGACATGCTCTTTTTGGATTAACTGGTCCAAATCCTTCAATTGGGCCTGAAGGCGCTGCACCTTGGGAAAATTCGGGCCGTACTGGTTTAACGCGTCGATGTATTCCTCGGAAGTGGTCTGGCGCTTCTGCATGAGGCTCTGCAAGATCGGATTTTCGCGAAGCTGAGGAACATCCGCGATGTCGCCGGCCTTGGCAAACTGATAGAGCGCTTCTTTCTTCATGCGCTCTTCCTGGGCGTCGGTCAGAGATTTGTTGATATCGGAGAGGCGTTGGGTGGTGATGTTCTGCTTGTCGTCGAGAGTCCAGATCTGGTTTTTTCGTTCGTAGGCGATGCGTTTGTCTTCGGATTCCTGAACCCTGATTTTCAGTTCGTCCAACTCGTCGTGGAGCCAGGTGGTGGCCCGAGTGGTTTCATCGTAACGGCTCTTAATATTCTGGTCTTGAAAATTCTTGATGTGTTCGTTGACGATGCGCGCGGCGAACTGGGGATCCGTGGACTCGAAGCTCACATCCATCAGGCGGCTGTTGGGGACGCGCTTTACTCCAAGGCTGCCAAGAAAAGCACCAAGCTCCGGGGGGCGCTTCTGGTTCTCAAGGCTGCCGATGGCCAGCGCTTCTGAGGGCCCACTCGGAGAAGCGTACTCTGGCCGCGCGCCGAGTCCGCTGCTGCGGATGGTCTGCAAAGCCAGAGTTTCGCTAGTCAGGATTTTCGATTCCGTCTCGATATAGTTTTCGAGATCCATCATGTAGTCGTAAGACTCCATACCTTGAAAGGGCAGGAGATTGCCATTCTCGCGGTCGATTTCGATGCGCGCAGTAGCCACGTAGACAGCTTGCATGCGGAATGTGGCGATGGTGACGATCGTAACGACGGCCAGCAAGAAAGACAGAATCAGCCATTGATGCTTGCGGAGAATGAGCAGGTAGTCGTAAAGATGCGGCTCGCGCGGCGACAGATCCCAAGCAGGAATGCGAGAGCCTGGGGGAATTAATTCGACGGAGCCGTTGGATCCGTTTTCGCGAGGAATAAGTTTGTTGTCTTCCGCCATATTCTTTCTAGTGATACGCGAGCCGATAAAGCGCGACCGCCGAGCCGAGGGCAATGCCAAACTCGAGGGATCTCAGAAGAGCTTGCTTAGTGCCGCTCTGAGGAACGTACAAAATGTCGCTCGGTTGCAGTTGCAAATCTTCGGCTTGGCGATTTTGGATTTTTTTCAGATCGAGGGGAACTTCGTGCTGCTGCCCCTTGTCATCTTTGCGGATAATCACGGCATGGTCTGTCTTCGCGGTGCTGGTAAAGCCACCCGCCAGCGCGAGAATTTTCAAGGTGCTCAATTGTTCGCGGTCGTTGGTGAGCACGAATCCGCCGGGCCGTCCGACCGCGCCAAGGACGTACACGATGCCGGCGTGAGGCACGGTTACTACATCACCGGCTTGCAACGTGATGTTGTTCTTGGTATTCCCGGTCTCCATGAGCTCGTTCAGATTGATCGTAATGGTATCGACGGGTGTAGAAGCCGACGGAGTGCCAAGGCCGTTGGCGGATTTTTCCTGGGAAGTGTTTGGTGCCGGCAAATCAGGAGGCTCTGTTGCAGCTCCATTCGGAGAAGTGGAAGACGGAGCACCGGCTGCCGTCAGTGGTTTCGCCTCGGATTTGGCGGGCTTCGAGCTAGAAGGTTTGGCGCTCCCAGGGTCGTTCCCAGGAGGCTCCGCATCATCGAAGGTCATCTGTGGCACGGGCCGCGTTACTATGACTTCGCCACCAGCATCATTAGAAATCCCGCCGGCTTCGGCAAGTACTTCGAGAAGCGTGACCTGACTATCGGCCTGGTAGACTAAAGGATGGTTGACGGCACCGACCACCGTAATGGGTTTGCTCTTTCTTTCTTTGATGGTGACGCTCACGTCGGCATGCGAAACCAACCCATCAGCTTCCAGCATTTCGGAAATTTTTCGCTCGGCCTGGAGTTCCGTGAGCCCGGAGACATGCAAGCGCACGGGCACAAGCGGGATGCCGATGGTACCGGTTTGGCTGACGCGCACATCGCGGCTGAGCTCTTTCACGTCGAAGACTTCAATGGAGAGCACGTCGCCGTTGCCAATGACGTAGTCATGCGGCCCCGAGCGCACGGCAGCGGAAAGCTCGCGAATGCGATCGTTCGTTTGTTGTGGTGTCTCGAGAACGGCCTGCGCGCGGCTGGGCGGCGCCAGAACCAGTAATCCGAGCAGAGTGGTGGAGACAAGACACAACGTCCCCGCACCCAGTCTCGCTGGCTGCATATGAGTAGATGACCCCCAGCATTGATTATACAGTCAGAAGGACGAAGTCTATCAGCGAATTTGACGCCTGTGACGAGTGATTCCCGAATTGGGAATCTGTGAAGCGGGGGGGCGAATTTCGGTCGTGGCCAGATTCGCCATGAGAAAGAAGAGGAGAGCGTTACCCGGAATATGAAGGTTGAAATCGACGAGACTGTGGGTGAGAAACCCGAGACACGCGATGAGAGCCGAGAGCTGAACCGTCGAAGCAAAAGCTCCCGTGGGCTGAGAGAGACGCCGAAGTGAATCAAAGATCAGGACGCCAAGAAACCAAACGCAGCACAAGCCGCCGAGAGCGCCAGTTTCCGCAAGACCTTCGAGGTAATCGTTGTGGGTGTGATTGACGATTTTACCGTCGTAGAGAGTCTCGTAAGCGGGAAAGACGAGCTGGAGGGTGCCGAGGCCGGTGCCCATCCAAGGATGGTCCAGGAAAATGCGCCAGGTGTCGGCGCGCATGGAGGCGCGTTTCCCAACGGTAACCTCGAGGGATTGCAGGGAAGAAAACCTTTCGACGAGCTGCTGCACGCCGAGCCAGGAAACCATGAGGAAAGCGAGCAGCAGGACGGCCCCGCCGGAGAGCAAGTGTTTTCCGGCAGCGCGTCGAAGAACGAGCCAGAGCACCAAGACACCGACTTCCACTCCGAAACTGACGATTCCTCCGCGCGATGCGGAAAGAACCAGAGCCCCGATGGGCACAACGGCAAAGAGACTGACCAGAAACCACCGCTCCCTGCGCACTTTCCCGAGGACAAGAGGAACTAAAGAAATAGGAATGACGAGCTCTGTAAACCCGGCGAAGTGGTTGCGATTCACGTAAGGGCCGAAGGGAATGCCGCCAAAGCGCATCTCGCGAAACCAATAGAGCTTTCCGTTAAAAGTGAGGTGCTGGAGAATGCCGAACAGCGACACAAAGAATCCAAAACTCATCACAAACCATACGAAGCTGCGCCAATCCTCGAGCGTCCGAAATGCTTGCGCGGCCAAAAAGAGAAGGAGGATATCGGCAAGAAGAAGTTGAAGCTCCATGCGCGTACTGTACGACGAGGCCGTGCGGTGAAAGAGCCACTGGACGAGAGCAATCAGCAAGAATGCGAGAAGAGGCAAAAGCAAAGGCGAAACGACGAGAGAGTGCTCTTGCGTGAGATAGGCGTGCACTGCCCAGGCGAGAAAGAGCAAGGCTGCCCCGATCTCCAAGACTGCTCGCGCCCAGTCCTCAACGGCGCCATGCGAGACCACGCCGAAGACCACGAGGGCGCAGATTCCAATGCGAATGAATTTCATTGCTTGGAGTTCTCCGCGGATTGCGGAACCAAGACAACGTCGTCAATCCACGCCGACCCGTGAATCTTGCTGTCGAATTTGGCGCTAGGAAGACGGCTCACGCAAAGCTGCAGTTCACGGACATCGTTTCCCGAGGTCCAGGGAAGTTCGACTTGCGTCCACGGCTGCGTGCCCTCGACATCCTGGGTCCAGGCAACGGAGTTGGCGGAATCGCCGAAGGAGTGGAGACTAAAGCGCACGCCCTGATCGGTAGATATATCGCGAGTTCTCACCCACGCCGAAAAACGGTAAGCCGTGAAAGGCTGCACGGCAACGTACTGGCACACATCGTTAAAGTTCACATTACGCAAGCCGTTAAACGTCAGCCGCAGGGAACGATTTCCGGAATGTTTTTCTTTCGTATCGAGAGTGATGACCACGCCGCTGGCGATGGGAGGATAGTACCAAGTCAAGCCACCGTCCACGACATTCGATTCGAAGCCGCCGTCCCACACGAGGGAGCCCGGCGGATCCGGCGGACGCGAGATACCGGCAAAAGCGAGAGCCTGTTCCCACACGCGCTGGGCTTCCGTCATCTGATGTTTGCGAATGAGAGCAACAAGCAAAGGATAGGATTCGTTAATCTCCAAGTGGGGGTGGAGCGCAGCCAGACTGGACCACACAATCAGGGCTTGATCGGTTTGCTGCTGCTCAGACAGGGCGGAAATCACGCTGATGTAGGCAGCTTGAGAGTGCGGCAAGACACGTTCCAGAACGGTGTGGATGTCCGGCTCGAACCTTATGCAGAGAGCAAATGCCGCTGCACCGCGCTTCGGGTCGGCTTCTACGGCGTGCTTGATCTCCGCGAAGGCGGCGTCTAACTCGCCCCGCCGTAACAGAAAATTCCCGAAGCGCCAGGACACTTCCGGCGAAAGCGAGTACACGCGCGTGGCTTGTAGAAACGCGTTTCGAGCTGCGGCGACGTCTCCTTCGGATTCGTAGGCTGTGGCCAGATCTAACCAAGTGTCCGCCGAATGCGAATCAAACGACAAAGCCGTCTGGTAGGCGCGAATGGCGCGCTGGTTATTGGGATCTTCCAGGTTGTACTGCCAGTAACGGCCGAGGAGATACCAGTTGCGGGCGTCGTCCGGCTCAAGCTGGATGGCCCGCTCGTATCCTTCCGGTGTGGTCCGTTCGGCATCGTGCACCGCAAGGGTATTGCGGATGCCGGAGTATGAGAGACCGGTGGCGAACGCCAACGCGACGGTCACGAGAAAAGCGCGCGTTGCTGGACTGGAGAGACGAAGAATCATCCCGCGATACTGTGCATAGACACACTCTTAGATGCAAGATGAAAGTCTGGAGAAAAAACGCGAGAAAAGCGCCAGCGATGGCGGAAAACGAGGGCTACTTGCCCATAGTGGCCGAAAGGGTTTCATCGGCGCGGCCACGGCGGCGGACGTCGATCCCCAAGCGCTTGATTTTTTGATTGAGGGTGGAGAGGGGAATCATAAAACGTTCGGCGGCCTCAGTCTGATTCCAAGCGGTGCGTTCGAGCATGTCCATAATGATGCGGCGCTCGATCTCGTCCATGATTTGAAAGAGCGAAGGTTGCGGATGATCGGCGGCGGAACGTGAACCGGGTTCGCCCGGCAAGGGTGGGAGAAATTCAGAAAGCTGCAGACGGACACCGCGGACGATTTCTTTGCTGCGAATGCTCTCCGGAAGCAAATCCGCGTCGACGCGTTCCTGGGTGGAGAGCACAACGGCCCGCTCGACGACGTTTTCGAGTTCGCGAACGTTGCCCGGCCAGTCGTAATCCATCAAGAGCTTCATGGCCCCCGCTGTAAACTGGCGCATGGGTTTGCCATTTTCGAGGCAATAGCGCACGAGGAAATGGGCGAGCAGCGCAGGCACATCCTCGCGGCGATCTCGCAGTGGCGGAAGCTGAAGGTGGATGACGTTCAAGCGGTGGTACAAGTCCTCGCGAAAGCGGCCTTCGCGGACGAGCGTCAAGAGCTCGACGTTGGAGGCGGCGACGATGCGGACATCGACCTTGAGCTGCTCCGTGCCGCCGAGTCGCATGAATTCGCGTTCTTGGATTACGCGCAGCAGCTTGGCCTGTGTTTCCGGGCTGATGGTGGCAATTTCGTCGAAGAAAATAGTGCCTTGGTCGGCGACTTCGAAGAGACCCTTCTTGGAAGCAACGGCGCTGGTGAACGCGCCCTTCACGTGGCCGAAGAGCTGCGACTCGAGCAGATCCACTGGGATAGAGCCGGTGTTGACCGGCACGAAGGCTTTGTCGGCGCGTGTCGAAGCGGAGTGGATGGCTTTGGCGATGAGTTCCTTGCCAGTGCCGCTTTCTCCGCTGATCAATACCGTGGAGCGCGAGGGCGCCACCTGGGTGATCAAATCGAAAAGCGCCAGCATCTTTTCGCTCTTGCCGATGATGTTGGGAAAGTTGAACCGCTGCTTGAGCGCGCGCTTCAGCTGAACGTTCTCTTCGCGAAGATGGCGAGATTCGACCGCTTGCGCCACTTGCGCCAGGAGCTCGTCGTTGGACCAAGGCTTGGTGATGTAATCGAGCGCGCCACCCTTGAATGCAGCCCGCGCCATTTCAATCGAGCCGTAGGCGGTGATTAAGACGACGGAGAGTTGCGGATCGCGCTTGCGAATTTCGCGGAGCAGCTCGAGCCCGTTGCGGTCGGGTAGACTCACGTCCAACAGGAGCAAATCGAACGGATGTTCTTCGAGTTTCGCGAGACCGGACTCGCCGGTTTCCGCGCTAGAGACGCCGTAGCCCTCCGTCTTGAGCAGGAGCTCGAGGCCCTCGCGAATCTCTGATTCGTCATCAACAACCAGGATGGAGCCTTTAGACATGAACCGACTTTCTGACCGCGGGGAACTCTACATGGAATGAGGTACCTTTGCCGGGTGTCGACCGCACGTCGATCTTGCCGGAGTGTTCCTTGATAATGCCGTAGCTGACGGAGAGACCGAGCCCGGTGCCGCGGCCGCTGGCTTTCGTAGTGAAGAAGGGATCGAAGATGCGGTGAATATGTTCGCGCGGAATGCCTGCGCCGGTATCGACGACTTCAATTTCGACGCTGCCGTTGTGTGCGCCAGTGCGCACTTCCAGCAAGCCGCCGCCGGGCATGGCGTCGCGGGCATTCAGGAAAAGATTCAGGAAGACTTGCTGCAGTTTGTTCGCTGAACCGCGGACTGCCGGCAGGGTTTCGCCAAGATGCTTCACGACTTGAATTTGCGAAGTTTTAAGCGGATGAGAAACCAGGGAAAGGGTTTCTTCCACGACGCGGTTCACATCAATGTCGACAGCCTCGGCCGCACCCGTGCGCGAGAAATTCAAAAGATTGTTGACGATTTCGCTGGCGCGGAATGTTTGCTTCACGATTTTCTCAATGATGGACTGCCGGGGATCGCCATCGGGCATTTGCTTTGCCAGCATCTGGATGTAGTTGGAAATTACCGCCAGAGGCGTGTTGACTTCATGTGCGACGCCCGCGGCCAGGAGGCCGAGTGAGGTCAGCTTCTCCGTTTGCGACATCTGCTCTTCCATGCGTTCGCGCTGGGTGACGTCGTCGAACAGCAAGAGGCGTCCGATGCGCTCGGCGGATTTGCTGACGAGCGGAGTGATAGAAACATTTAATGTGAGCGCTTTACCCTGATGGTGCAGGCGCTGTTTGTAAATGCCGGTGATTTGCTCGGCGTCACCTCGCGCGGCAATTTCCCCGGCAAGCTCTTCCGGAAGCAAGGAGCGAAGTTGGCGTCCAACGGCGTCCTGGCGGGCCACTCCGAAAAGCTGTTCCATACGCGTGTTCCAGGATTCTACGATGCCTTCCAAATCCACCGCGAGTACGCCGACATTCAAGGATTCCACAATGTTTTCGCTGAAGTCTTTGAGGCGCGCGATTTCGAGCGCTTTTTGTTCGAGCGAGGTGTAAAGCTGGGCGTTGTCGAGGGCCACAGCAACGTAGCCTGCAATCGTCTCCACGAGTTCGACGTCATCGCTGGAAAGATAGTCGCCGTCCACGGTCTTGCCGAGCCCCAAAACGGCAACGGTGTGCTCGCGAATGCGGCAAGGGACGTAGTAATTGAGGTCCAGCTGTTCGAGGGTGTGACGCACAGGTGCACTGACATCTCGCGCGGCGCGGGGCGACTCAAAAAAGAGCGCCCCCCGCGCAAACTCGGGCCGGGCCGGGCCGAGGAAACTGAGATCGAGAGGCTCCGCGAGACGCACGCCCATGGAGCGAGCCAGCCGAAGATTGCCGGGATTTGCGACGTCTTCGACAAAAATCGCGAGGCGGTCGACGAGAAGCGTTTGCGAAACGCGGTCCATCACGGAGCCGAGCATCGGCTCCAGCCGTACTTCGTTGGTGAGCGTCCGGCCGAATTCGATCAGCGTGCGGCGATAATCCAAGCGGTCGCGATAGAAAAAACGGTCAAGGCGTGCCTGAATCCATTCGCGGAAAGGCTGGAAGAGAAGCGCGGCGATAACGATGGCGATGATGCCGCCGACGGGGCCGTTCGTCTGCGCATGAAAGATCTGCGGGATCAGCGCCACGAAGAAGAAGTAAATCGTGGCGATGGCCGCCGTTGCCGCAGTGTACGCCAGGCCGCGCTTGAAGATGATGTCCACATCCATCAAACGGTAACGAATGATGGCGTAAGCGTAGCAAAGCGGGATGAAGACGAGGCTGACCGTCGAGAATTTCATCCACGGCTTGGAAGCCGCATCGAAGACGTACGGCACGATGTAAAAGACGGCAAACGGAAAAGTGCCGATTACAGTCCCAGCAGTGAGCCATTTCAATTGCTGGCGCAAGACGCCCGCGGGCGCTCCGCGATAATTGCGATAGAAAACGACTCCGGCCGCCAGGAAACACACGCCGAGATAACTGTAAGCAATTTTATCGAGAAGGACGCGAGAGGCGAGCCAGGGAACGAAACCGAGGGCTCCGAGCGCTGTGCTGACATGCACCAAAAGAATTACCAGCGGCGGAAGATAGACAAAGCTGAGCTTGGAAAGCGACCGGCTTGTTCCTTCCGTGCGCTCCGGAAAGACCAGCGCAAAGTGCAATAACAGTGCAGGCATCAGGACTTGGGCCAGAATTTTGACCCAATAAACCTCGTAGTCGAAAGTGTCCAGCTTCCCGCTGTAGTGGAACGAAAAGAAAATGAACGACACAAGGCAAAAAACGTAGAAATGCACGGCGCGAGGAGCGTTCCAGCGGCGAGCGAATATGAAAAGACCGATGAAGAGATAGATCAGGCCGACAACGCGCGCGTAATTCTCAATGGAAGTGGGCTTCTCGGCGGGAGCCGTGACGAGCGGAGTTTCAAACTCCTGGCTATTTCGCGCCAGCTTGTAGCGCACTTGGGTCCACAGACCGGCACGCCATAGCCTCTTGGTGACCTGCACCTGCCGGGTGACGGGGGTGCCGTTAATCGCCAAGAGATAATCCCCAGGGCGAACGCCAGCGCTGGTGGCAGGGGAGTTGGGAGCCACCTGCTGGGCTTGGATACCCTGAGTGGTGTCCAGCCAAACCACTCCGTCATCCGGAGTCTCAAATTCGGTTCTCTGGACAAAATTCAACCAGGCAAAAATCATGGCCGCCAGCGTGGCAAGCGCTAGGACAACGGCCCCGAGGCTGACCCTGAGATTCTGCTTCATGACATACCCAGGCAGGACGACACCCCGCCAGAGGTTTTTCGGTGCAAACGAATGTCCATTCTTTGGAAGAGCACCATTGCGGAAACTACTTTATAATTCAACAACTTACAGAATCCGAAGCCTGGGGACTTATCGGTAATCCGCTTTCTGGAAGGACGCATACAGCTTTCTAAAGCCCATATTGCTCTTAAAACTGCAGACTTAGACCACCCCGGAACGTACGGAAAGCGGGCATCAGGGTTACACGACCATCCTGAGTGCTGAGGGTAACATAACCTTGGGCAAAAAGGTTGTCGCATTCTGCGTTGGCCTCCCAGCGGCCAGGACCAAACTTGGGCAGCCTTTGGTGCACTCCGACGTGGAAGTAAGGCTCCATGTCGAAGAGCGCTTCTCCAAAGCCATCGACACGTGTAAGCGTTGCTCCACCGATCCACTGGTAGCCGACCGTCACCCTGGTGCCGAGGCGGGGCACCCTTCCAGAAACTTTAGCCCCTGCGGATTGGCGCCCGGCCGTGCGGAAGAGCTCCCGGAGAGGGCCGGCAGCTGCGCTGGAAGGTGTCAAGGCGCCCGCAAAGGCGTACAGCGCGGTGAGTTCGACGTCATTGCCCAGTTTTTCCCGGTAGGCTGCACGAGTTCCCCAACTGCTGGAAGAGCCGCCGTCGTAAGAGAATCCGTTGGAGTAGACATCTTGGAAAAAGTCGGCGGCGGGAAGATTATTACCCCGGCCGAAGACGGCCACGTGGCTATTGTCTTCGTGAAAGGCCGCGATTTGTAATTTGCCACGCGGTCCCAGCTTGCGTTCCGCGGCGATTTCTTCGTGGAAACCGCTCTCCAGCACGGGACGGCCAGCCCGCCACATGAGCACGGGAAAAGCATCCAGCTCGTTCAAGGCAGCCGCCAATGTGTTTGCGGTTTCGCCGTCCATGGTCTCCAGCGGCTCTGGGCCAGTCGGCATGGAAGCAAAGATCAGGGATGCGTGCCAATCGTCGGAGAGGCGCGCATCCAGCTGCATGCGCGGACGCAAAGAACTGGCAGAGCGGCCCAGACCGACCAAGACGTACTCGCCGCCATACTCAAGAACGGCCCGGGTTCCGAATGCCAGGGAACCCCCTTGATCGACGCGGACGCCTCGGAATGTGGGACCCAAGGTTCCCAGTTTTGATTCGCGCAGCACCAGGGCGGTATGCGGGCCAGCGCCGAGCGAGCCGGTGGGCAGCCAAACCGTAGCGATTCCACCAGCGGGGGACTCGCCGTCATAACTCATAAGGCCAGCAAGCAGAAGCCGGCTTGTAGGGCCAAGCTGCTGATCGTAGGCAAATGCTGTTGTAGGGCTTGCGGGAAGATTGGAAACCGAGCCAGGCTTGCGGGCCCCATCCGTGAATTCCAAGCGGCCTCGCGACGGTTCCGCGGGGACAGATTCGGAGTCTCCGGCGACTGTGCCAAGCGGGTCCTGATCGACCCACTGAAGCACCGGCCGTACTGAACTCGCGGAGCGGAGCACCCACTTCCAATCATCCGCTTCGACGGCTGCAGAGGACGGCGCCCGCCGCAATTGCTCCAAGGTGGCAAACATCGATTCCAGTTCGATCCGGACAAGCGTGGTGAGATTGGCGGTCACGCGGACGTGCTTTTCAAGAGTGGGGAGAAAGCCGGCAAGGGTGACGCGCACGGTGTAGAAGCCGGGCGCGAGCCGCTCGCCTCGGAAAACTCCCTTGGTGTTGGTGAAGAAGCCGATCCCTGACGCGGACGCAGCGGCAGCCGATTCCGGGATCACTTCCACACTGGCGCCCATTTGAGGTATGCCAGCGGTGTCTCGAACCACGCCTGAGAGAATACCTTGAGCAGACTTCAACTGCGCCGCCGCCGGATTCGCTCCCAAAAACGAGAAGGCTGCGGCCAGGACGAGAGCCCCCATGACTCGGACCTGTCCTCTAATCACAGCTTGCTACCTCCCCGGAACCGTGTTGGCTGCTGCCTTGGTCGGTTCCAGCGGCCCTCTGACCGTAAATTCAGCGGTCTTGGAAATGGTCTGATTGGAAATACCGTCCGTGGCGTTAATTTCGATGGAGTATTTGCCGGGAACAAGCGACGCGAGGGGCAGCCATCTTTCGATAGTGACCTGGTCGCCGGTCTGCTTCATTTCTTCCGACGTTTCCTTGAATTGGAGCACCTGCTCGGCGCCCTTCTTCACGGTGAATTGGAAGGTGGCGCTAGATTTGTGCGTTTTGTCGTCGGGCTTGAGGTTGTAGACCTGGAGATAAATTCCCATGCGATCGCTAGTCGTGAAGTCGCTATCGAGGCGCGGCCGCACTTTGGTTGAGCCCAAAACGAATTGTCCGGTGCCGATCTGTTTGGCAGGAACATGCTCGAGTTGATCCGCAAGAATCAGCGTGCTCGCATCCAGCTTTTCATCTGCATAGCGCGGCACTGCCAGCCTGGTGTTCACGACGCCGACGTTTCCACTCTGCACGTCCTTGATGACGATATCGAGACGGTAAAGTCCGGGACGCAGAGGCACGGCTTTTTGATAAATCGACTGCAACTTAAGGGACTGCTGAAAAAGGGAATCAGGAAAATCCTTGGAAACAGGATCTTCAAACGTCTGAACCACGCGGCCAGTCAAAGTGCTGACCCGGCCAAATACGTTCATCGTAGCGGAATGAATTCCATCCTTCGCTTGGAAATTCAGCTGGCCGTTGGATACCTGGATAGTGATGGGAACCAAGACTGTGTCGTTGGTTACCTTCATAAAATCCGTGCGCCAAGTAAATTTAAGCTGATCGCGGACAATGCGCGCCGTTACGATGGCTTCGAGGTCCTTGAACTTGACCTCGGGTGCCTTTTGCACCTTGGCGTAGAGTTCCAGGCGATTAAATTCATCCATGCTGGCCGGGGTTCCGCCGAGAGTAGTAGGCAAGTTGGTCCCGTCCGAACGTGTGAAGCGGTCGGTCTTGGAGGCCATGCCCATGGATTCGAGCAAGCTCAAGCCGGCGCCCGGCACGTGCAACAGCGCATCCTTCTCGGAGGGATCCATGGTCAGGTGATACTCACCTGAGCCGCTTGGATCTACGAATTCAAGGATGATATTTTCGCCGATGCCTTCCAAATAGCGCCAGCGCCACGTTTCCCAAGGATAGGTGGTTGTTGAGCCGCCGCCTTCTTCCATGGGCCGGTCGTACGTTCCGCCGGATGGATGCGAATCGATTTCGTCCGCCGGGCCCCACATGATGTACATCCGACCGCGGTCCGTCTTCCATCCTGGGATGCCGGAAGCATAGTGCTCGTTGGCATAAGCGATGCGGCGGTAGTGCTCTTCTTTAAAGTCGTTATCCGGAAGGTCGGGATTGCTGCTGCGACGTAGCCAGAACTGCTCGATAAACTGCTCGCGCTCTTCGTTGGTATCGAGCTGAAGGAAGGCATTCCGCTCTTCCGGCGAAATGATGTAGACCACGTCTTCGTTCAGCCACTGCTTATACTGGAGGTCGAGTTCCTTGAGGGTTTTTCGCGCTTTTTGTTTCTGTTCTTTGCGTTGCTCTTTGGTGAGCGTCTGCGGAGGCGGAGGAAGAGTGGGATCCTGGGCCTGTTGAGCTGAAACATCGGGAATAAGGATGGCAAACGAGAATGCAGTAGCAATCAGGGTACGAATTACCCGTGGCATTAGCACACCTCAACTCCTAGGACGTTTGGATTCTACCCCCGGACAAGCCGCGCGTCAATCGAGGAATCTCCTGCATTTTGTGGGACTTGTCCCCTGGTTGCGGTTAGAATCGCGAAAGAATTGAAGGGTTGCCTGACAATTTTTGACCTGAACTTTGGGACAGGTCCTTGCAAAAGGAACTGAGTAAGCGAGGAATAACGGAGAGAGTCTGCTTAGTCGGAGCCCGGAGAGGATTTTGCGAGGCGCCTATTGAACTCGATGGTTAAGTACGTCCGAACCCACCAGAGTGTCAAAGATCGCCAGGACGTGCCGGCGGTATTCCACCATGCGAGTGAAGATATCGCGCAATTCCGGCTCGCGTTCCGCCTCTTTATGCCATTTGGCCAAGACCAGTGCGGGTACTTCGATGTCTCTGCGTAGCTTTTCCGCGGAATGGCCGCGCAGGAAGAGCCCGTAGAAAAAAGCTGCTTCACGCTGCGGAAAGTCGAAGTCGTGCACGACTTCCGAGGGAACGATTTGTGGCAAGGTCGCCATGGAGAAAAATGCAGTTTACCCAAAAGATTTCCCGCGTCAAGTAGTACGCGGGGTTTACTGCCGCCACTTGTGCAACTCCCTGTCCCAAGGGGCGAGTTGGCCCGCTACGGAAACCGGTACGAGAGGGGGGTTGCCAGCCGCATCTAACCGCCGTAGGATGCTAAGAAGTATGGCAGGGTTACACAACTCGGTGCCGGGAGGGGCTTTCGGGCGATTGGCCCGTTTCGGGCTCCTTAAAGGGCTGCACACGATCGAAATAGACCGTGAAGACTTCCGGCGGCAACTCAAGAAGAAATACGGGCTTGAGGTGTCTGACTTCCGTCATATGCACCTGGTGCCGGTGGCACGCCTGGATGCCATCGCCAAGACGCTGATACGGGATACAGAACGTCTTGCGCTGCTTGAGGGGGCTGGTTTTGGCCTGGGCGGGATGATTACGATCATTCCGGACGCGGGACTTCTTACCATTCTTACATTGCGGCTCATTCAGAGACTTTGCTTGCTCTACGGTTTCGAGCAGCGCGGGCAAAGCGAACGGCTCGAGTTGTGGATGGCTGCAGCCGCAGCAACTGGCGTTGATTACGGCAAGGACCTTGCGGAGAAGCAGATTCTCGAGCGACTGGCGCCGCGCATCGCCGAACGGCTGGCCGTTAAGCTGGGGCAAGAAACGGCGGAAAAATGGGTGGGCCGCCTGATTCCCCTCGCCAGCTCGGTGATCGGTGGGGCTCTGAACTACGCATTTGTGCGCGCGTGGGGTGCGCGAGTGCAGCGCAACCTGCGTCAACGGCATGTTGCCGGCCGGCACGTGGCTGCGGCTCATTCTCCTTCGAGTTCGGCGTATACTCCAGCTCGGCCTTTACTCGTCTAGCCTTCGCGGCAGCATCGCAAGAGACGGATCGACTCCTGCCATGAAGGACAACTCTTGCCTTTCGTTTCTGACTCGCGGCAACGAAACTCACATGTTCGCCAGAACGATGAATCTTCTTTGGTCCCCAACAGCTTCGTTTACTGTGGTTCTGTGCCTCCTGGCCGTTTTGTTTTTCTCGCCCCTCGCACGTTCCCAGGATCAGGAAGACATTAAGGGCGCGCCTGCCGAGCCCGCAGACGCCCAGGAAGTCCGCGAGCAAGTGGCAATGGTCCAGAAACTGCAGCCCACTCTGCCTGACCGCGGCGCAGCTCTATATTTTCTGGCCGCGGCGAAACAACACTTGAGAGAAACGCGCGAGGCACTCGCACTTTTGAAAGAATGCATCGCGTTGCAAGAGGGATTCGATCCCTCCGGTGAGCCAGCCTTCCTGGAGTTGAAGGGCTCGAAGGAATTCACGACGATGACCGACAGCATCCACCGTGACTTCCCAGCGATCGCGCAAGCGCGCGAAGCGTTCCGCACCGCGGAGAAAGACCTGATTCCGGAAGGCCTGGCCTATGATGCGCGCCGAAATGTCTTCCTTCTGAGCAGCCTCAATCGCCGAAAGATTGTGGAAATTGGCCGGGACGGCGCCATTTCCGATTTCGTTCCTGCAGATCGCTTTGGACTTCTGCCGGTGCTGGGTATTCGGATAAACCCCAACGACGGTACGGTGTGGGCCGATTCCTTCACGGATAGCGGGCGTACCGAACTGCTGCATTTTGACGACGCTGGACGATTGTTGGGGCGCTTCAAGCCGGAGGGTTCGGCAAGGCACGGCTTCAACGATTTGGTCGTGCGCAAGAGCGGTGAAGTGATTACGACGGATAGTCTGGCAAACAACGTATACCGCTTCGATCCCGCTTCGCAATCGTTTAGGGCTCTGCCAATTCACCGTCCACTTTTTTATCCCAATGGCATTGCGCTGAGCGACGACGACCACACTTTGTACGTAGCAGATAGCTTGGGGGTTGTGAGCGTGGATCTCGCAAGCGGGGAAAGCCACGACGTCGATCCCGGACCGCGCAGCACGCTCGCGGGCATCGACGGCCTCTATTGGTATCACGGCAGCCTGATTGGCATTCAAAACGGCATCGGGTCGCCTCGCGTCGCGGTGTTTCGTCTTTCGAGCGATGGCCTGCGCGTGACGCGTACAACCGTGCTCGAGAATCACAGCAATCTTTGTGTCTTGCCAACGACTGGGGCCATCCGGGGATCCGACTTCTTCTTCATTGCCAACAGCCAGATCGACAACATGAACAACGACAAAGTGATGGATGTAACGAGGCTGGAAGTGATCCGCATTGGAGTCCTGCGGCTGCCTTAACATGGTGGTGCGGAGGACGCGGCAAGAACCGGGTGTGGAATTTAGCAGCAGAGCGCCGTAGAGTAATACGCAGGAATTGCGGCGCGCCCTTTGGCACAAGGACGCGCGGCAGTTTAATGAGGGGGCCGAATATGCGGGGAACGCAAATAGTCTTTGGCGGAATCATTCTCATGGCCGTAGCGTTGGGTCTGGGGATCATTCCACAAGGGGCGTCCTCGCGCTCCATGGGCACTTCCTCGCAGGAACCAAGCGTCGAACCGGTTCCCGCGTTTCACAGCTCCGTGCCGGCTGGACCGCTGCCGGCAACGTTGAGCCCTTCACTCTTCACCGAGCCAGTTGCACAGAATGCTTACAGCGTCGCGGCTCGCATCAAGAAAATTCTTTATCAGCAGCCATGCTATTGCCACTGCGACCGCAGCCAGGGACATGGCAGCCTGCTTGATTGTTATGTGAGCAAGCACGCCGCGGTGTGCGGGATTTGCGAACGCGAGGATTTCTATGCGTATGAGCAATCGCGCAAAGGCAAAACCGCTGCGCAGATTCGCGACGGCATCGAGCGCGGCGATTGGCAGGGAGTCGACATGACGAAATACCAATCCGCGTCGCCGGCGCCCGCGAAGTGAATCCTCCTCGTTGTGCAGACGTTGGTCTCGGCGTTTCCGGACAATCGTGAAACCGCGGCGCGCGCACTTTCGTCTCTCTCTTAGCTGACATGTCGGCCGGAGTGGACCGGCACGAGGAAGGCGCTGCAGTCCTTCTTGAGCCGGACGGCCAAGCGAATCTCATCGGCTCTGGGCCGGCTTATTTTCTCGAGGTGAAAAACCCTCCGGAAATCTGCCGAAAGAAGACTCCGGTTGCCTTCAACGGAATACCCGTCCACCGCGTGCCATCCGACGCCTCGTTCAACGTTAAGGATTGGAAGGGAACCGGCGGAGACGACTATCTGGTCTCCGCCGCGAACGGAGAACTGAAGGCGCGCGGTTCAGACCACGGAATGTACTAAGCGCGGCCCCGGCAGTTTGTTAGAAGTGGAAAACGACCCCACCCATGAGCTGAAAATTGTTCTGAGACTGGCTGAAAAAACCCGTGCGCACCCAGTCACCTTCCAAACGTCCTGATAAGCGCGGGTTGAAACGATAATCCGCCCCGCCTCCCGCCTCTATCGCGTAAGAGTTCCTGCTGTGGCCGGCGGTCTGCGGCTGTTCATGGCTTCCACCAAAGATAGCGTGCGCCCAGGGTTCCCATTTCTTTTCACGCCAGGCGATTTTGGGCCCTCCGCCATAAACCAAGAGTTTCACGTGTTCCCTGTCCAGAATTTGCGGAGCGAAGCCTGTGGAGACGGCCCCTTCGACTCCGAACCACTCATTCATGAAGTAGGTGACGGAGGTATTGATGCCGATGGCGCTCGCATTGAAGATCGAGGATCTGAACCTGATCCAATCCGCGCCAATCCCAAGCTGCCAGCGGAAATCATCTCGCCCGCCATAGAGAAACTTCGGGTCTGGCGCTGGAGCCGGATCAGGAGGGGCATTTGGCGCAGCTGTCGCCAGCGGTGCCCCGAAAACTGGCGCCGGGGCGAAGGACAAAGTTGGAGAGAGAGCGCTGGGAGCGAAGGGCTGAAATAAGGATGTGCTCGCAGCTGGCGCGGCGGAGAAACTCGCCGCCACGTTACGGTTCGGGGCTTGGGCGTCCGGGATGGTTTCCTGTGCGCTTGCAGCATACGACGCCCCAAGCACTAACAAAACGACAACGAGTTGCCTCTTCATGATTCTCCCCTCAGAGGTACGACCCCACGCCTGGAATCGGCCACTCTGCTACGGTAAACAAGACCATGGGTCTTTGTCTACGTTCTTTCGCTAGTCGGTTACAAAAAAATATGAATATAACCGGGGCAGGGAGGGTTGCCCCACATGGCAGGTCCAAGGAAACGGCAGCCTTTAGCGTCCGTGCCTCAGGTAATCGTCCGTTTTGTTCAACCAGTCTTCCCGTGGCGGGTTGAAGACGTCCAGATCTATGGTGTCCTCCATCGCCCAGGCTTCGTGTGGCATATGCGGGGGAATGCAAAGCACCTCACCCGCACGCACCACGATCTCTTTGCCGTCAATCGCAAATTTCAGCGCGCCTTCCAGAATGTACGTCACCTGCTCGTTGTGATGATGATGCAGCGGCACGTGAGCGCCTTTCTTCATAAGCACTCGGGCCAGCATGATCTTGTCGCCCACCACCATTTCCCGGTCGATCTGGGGATTAAGCTGCTCGCGCTCAACATTTTTCCAGGAAATGTATTTCATTTCGGAAGCGGTGCTCATGGTTTTGCTCCGTATAGCTTTGCAGCGTTATCGTGCAGATACATGCGCGCCAGTTCAAGGGCCTTCTCTTCGCTGAACGCGCCCTCCGAGACTAGTTCTGCCAAGGCCGCGGCGATAGCAGTCCGCGCCGAATGCGACGCTAGCCAGAAAGTCTCCTCCGCTCCCACTGCGGCGTTGAACGGAAACGCATCGGAGCCGAACATGATCCTCTCCGGATAGAGCGAAATCCACTGCTTCAAAATGTTTTTCAGCTCCGAAGGATAAACGTAATACCCCATCAGCGACGAATCCGTGTATACGTTCTTAGCCGCCGTCATCCAGATCATATCGAGCGTGTACGGGTAGCCGCCGTGAATGAGCACGAAATTTATCTTACTGTTGCGCGGATCGCGGACCACGTTCTCCAGATTCAGGGGATTGCCATTGCGCAAACTAAAATAATCGCCGATACCGACGGCGCTGTGAAAATGCACGGACAGACCCAGTTTCCCGGCTTCGTCGATCAGCACGTGAAAGATGTAATCCTGAAGCGTACGGTATTCCTCTTCCGTTGCAACACCGCCGGAGTGAAATCTGGAGTAAATAGTTGCGGCTTTTTCGCGAGGAGGATCCTGGAAATAGAGGGAGCGGAAATACGCGGCCTCGAACTTCATGGCCACGCCGCCTTTTTTCTTGTTGTCGGCGACGGTTTGCCGGACAAAGGCCTCGTATCCCCCAAGATCGGGAGGGAGACCATTCAGGTTTTCCTGCTTCATGTAGCGCTGCAGGACTTTTTCCTGAAGGGGGATGTAGACGCCCATATCCGGATTTTTCCCAATCTGGTCACGGTTGTCGAGCGGGAAGAGGAACGAATCCACGAAGAAAACCCAGTGAAAGCGCTTCGGATCGAGATAAGGAGCCAGCGCGACTCGATTCGCGAGGCACGTCTCGATATTTAATTTATCGAGAATACTGTCCCAATAGGCCGTGCCGCCCCCCGCCTCCGCCGCCTTTTTCTTGTCGATCAGCCATTTCGCGTGTTCCGGCTTGAAATCGTCGTAGGGATAACCGAAGAGCGATTTGGCGGCGGCAACGAACTCCGGATTGGTGTCGCGCAGGCGCAGAACAGAACTCTCATCCGGAGGCGCGGCTTGCGCGTCCATGTCGGAGTCGTCAGGAAAAGTGGCGTGTGAGTGATTGTCGTAGATGGGGATCTGGTCAATCTGCTTCAGAAGTCTCTCGTAGATCTTTGGCACGTCGGCGCCCGCGAGCGGCCTGGCTTGGGGAAGCGCACTTGTAACAGAAACGAGTGCAGCCAGCGTGCCAAACAATAGTGCCTTTCCTGCTCGAACGAAACCTCTCATGGTCTGGCTCACTCCAAAAATCGTCAGGCAGGAATGCCTGTCCTACCGCGCAACCGCTGCTCGCCACCGAGACGATACCCGCTGCATGCGTTCCAGAGCTTGTTCCAGCAGATGCCGCGCACTGACCAGCGAGAACCGCAAATAATCCTTCCCGCCAGCTCCAAACGCGGCCCCGGCGATTCCTGCTACGCCGGCCTCTTCCAAAAGCAGTTTCGCCACTTCCTCCGCGGCCAGTCCGGTTTCTTCAATATTCACCCAAGCATAGAAGGCTCCGCCGGGCGGCTGGCACCGAAAGCCCGAAATGCCATTCAATCCACCCACGAAGAGATTGCGCCGTTTGTGGTACTCCGCCACCATCGCATCCACGGCGTGAGTGGAATCGAGCAGCGCCTCGATCGCCGCCACCTGCGTGAATTCCGCCACGCACGTAAACGTGTTCAGCACCAGCAAATCCATTGCATCTACGAGGTGCTTAGGCGCCACTGCATACCCCAGACGCCAGCCTGTCATCGCAAAACTTTTCGAAAATCCATCGATAATAACGGTTCGTTCCGCCATGCGCGGCAACGACCAGATCGATTCGTATTCTCCGCTGAACAAAATTCGCGCGTAAATCTCGTCCGCGAGGATCCACAGGTCATGCTTCTCGGCCAACTCCGCAATTCTCGCCAGCGCCTCTGCGTTGAATACCGTCCCCGTCGGATTGTTGGGTGAATTAAAGATCAACGCGGTCGTTCGCGAAGTGATTTTTCCAGCAATTTCGGCGAGATCAGGCTGAAAATTGTTTTTCTCTTCCAACCCGAACGGCACCGCCGTGGCGCCGAGCCCGCGTGTGAAGGACGGATAAATCGGAAAACCCGGATCAGGGTAAAGCACTTCGTCGCCCGGCTCGATCAGCGCCATCATTGCCAATGAAAGCGCCATCTTACAGCCCGGCGCCACTATCACATTTTCCGGCGCGACGTCCAATCGTCGAGTCCGCTTCAAATACTCCGCAATCGCTTCGCGCAACGCAGGAATACCGCGCGTGGATACATAGCGATCCCGCCCCGCCGCAACTGCGGCGCGCACGGCATCCACCACGGGCGCCGCCGGATGGAAATCCGGCTCGCCAAGCTCCAGATGAATAATCGACCGCCCCGCGCGTTCGAGTTCCTTCGCACGAGAATAGACGGCCAGTGCGCCTTCGCCATTCAGTTGAGAAACACGTGAAGCGATTCGTCGCATAGTCTTCCGCAGAATCCTATCATTTTTGACTGGTGAAACGCCCGGGACGGAAACGCGGACAGCGCCGACCCGAGTCTCCACCCAAAAAATAGGGGCACGAGACTTCGTGCCCCTCCAATGATTCGTTCGCGCAGTGCGGCCTAGAAAGCGTACCGCAACGAGAACTGGATCAAACGGGGCGCCCCCACGGTACTGGTGATTTTGCCGAACGGCCCTGTCGTAAGAGGCGCACCCGTCGTCGGATCGTGCGGAATGGTCTCCACATCGTTCACGGTCGGGTTCCCAAAGTTGGCATGGTTCCAAATGTTGAAGAAATCGGTCGTGAAGCGCAGACTCTGCTTCTCGGTGATCTTGAAATTTTTGATCAGCGAGAAGTCCCAGTTCTGCTGGCCTGGCCCGCGGAATGTGTTTCGGCCAAGGTTTCCAAAGTTGGTGGTGCAATAATTCGAGTTCGGCAGAACCGCTGGATTGGGCTGGTTGGGATTGCAAAGCGTTGGCCCGTAGAGATTCGCAGCTGGTACTAAGGCGTTGACGTTTAGATAGCCGTTGTCGATGCGGCTCCCGATGCTGCCGGTGGTAAGAGCACTCGACAAGGTGCTGCCCGGTGCGAGGCTCCCCGTCAAAGTTCCTGGCGTGACTCCGGCACCCAAGAAGCCGGTGCCCGCCGATGAGTCAAGAACGGAAAACGGTGAGCCCGACTGCGCGATAGTAATTCCGCTTACAGCCCAATCGCTCAGCAGGGCTCGCTTGACCCCTGTTTCGCCTTTGAAAAACGGCAAGTCGTAGCGGTAACTAACGACCAATCGGTGGGTTCGATCAAAGTCCGATAGGCCTCGAGAGTCAGCGAGCGTGAACTCGTTATTGAACGCCGTATTGAACGCGGTATTGCCGGTCGAAGTCGCGTCCGTTGACCGCGAGAAGGTGTAGGCCGCCTGGAAATACCCCGCAGCCCACCGGCGCGAGAGCGTCGTCTGCAGGGAGTTGTAGTGGGAATAGGCGTCATCGGCGAACAACTGGAATCCCGAGTAGCCATTGATGCCCTGATACAGCGAGCGCGCAATAGCGTTGGCAAACGTATTCGTGGTGATCACACAAGGATTGGGGTTACAAAACGCGGGACTGTTAATATCCACGGGGTGTGCCGTAGAGGCGTTCTGCGCTTCCAAATCATCGCGCGTCTCGCGCAAGTGAATGGCATGCGTACCTACGTAGCCGACCTCAAGCACCCACTGCTTGCCGAGGGATCGTTGGACTGTCAAGTTCCATTGCTGCGTGTTAGGCACGACAAAATGACGCGGCACTTGTAGACCGAAAATACTTTCAGAAGCGAGCGGACCGGGGCAGGCACTTCCGGTGGCGTTTCCATAACTCGCCGCTTGTGTGGTGTCGCCGCCAGGAAAGCCCTGGAAAACGGAAAGGCAGGGGACGAAGGTAGGATCGAGCGTGCCCGCTTTCGGCAGGCCGTTAGGATTTGGATTTGGGCAGTTGCTGAGAGGGCCGGTAGTCGGCGGGGGAGTCTGAGAGAAGAAAAGACCAAGGCAGTTGGGCTGTCCCCCGCCAAACGCCACCGGCAAAAACGGCGCCTGAAACGAAAGCTGGTCCACGTTGCCGACGTCTTCTCGAACATAGTAAATCCCGTACCCCGCGCGGATCGTAGTGTTATGGTGCCCGAACAGGTCGTAGGCCAAACCGATGCGCGGCCCAATCCCTGTTGAATAATTGTTGTTCAAAGTGGTGCTATTCGCGGTTCCCGACAGGCCCGCCAGAGCAAGTCCCTTCACGCACGAAGGATAAATGAAGGGATATTCGCCTTTATTCGCGAGGCTTGGGTCGAGGTTTCCGATGTGGCAGCTGTTGTCATAGAACGCCCCGAATATTTCCGTCCGCACACCCAGATTGAGCGTCAGATTGTTTCGTATCTTCCAGTCGTCCTGCGCAAAAACGGCGTAATTGTTGGTCCGGTATTGGTGGTTGTACACGCCACCGCCACCAAAGCTGAACTGCGGCGCACCCAGCAGGAAATTCTGAAAGTCCGTCGTCGAGACGCCGGGGAGCGGCCCATTTGTCGAGGTGTTCGTGAAGAACAACTCGCCGTTGAACACTTGGGGAAATAACTTGTCGAGATTCACCCTCGTGTATTCGCCACCCAAGCGGAAAACGTGCCGGCCCTTTACCCAGCTGACAGTATCCGTAAGATCGTAGTTGTTCTGATTTTGATGCTGATTGGCAAAAGGCGCCGGGCCGACCTCAAATCCGGAAGTGGACAACACGAATTTGTAAATTGAGTCGGTGACGTTGTTCGTCGGGCGGTCGATACCCAGATCGGTTGCCGTCACCGGAGCAACGTTATTCAACTGGTCGTTGATGTGCACGAAGCCAAAGCGGAACTCGTTCACCAGCGTGGGCGAGAACAAATGAGTCTCCGTCACGTTGAAAAAACGGGCATGCACCGGCGTGTCAAAAGGAAAGTTCAACGACGCTGAGCTGATGCTGCTCGCCAGCGTGCTGCCTAGCGATTCCTGCAAGTCGCCGCCACCGAAAGGAAGCAGGCTCTCCGAATCCGAGAAGAAAAAGCGCGCGGAAATCTTGTCTTGGCCGCCGCGGAATTCACGGTCCCAGTTGGAAGTGAACTGATCGTCGTTATAGGTGCCAGGCTTGCTCAGTGTAAAAGTTCCCGTGTTCACGTTTCCGCCTGTCAGGCCTGGCGTGCAACTTGACGTGCAATTCGCAGCGACTTGCCCGGAGGGAATCAGGGATCCAGTTTTCGCACCGAATTGCCCGGCCGTGTCGAGCCGTTGCAAAAGTCCTGTGTTGTTCGCATTCGCAAGAACCGGGTCGATGCTCGGCAGGTTAAAGGCGCTTTCCAGGTTGGCCACCGAGCGGACCGCCGGCAACAAGGGAATGTTTGTGCTGATGATTGTTCCTGGCGAATCACCGCTGCGTTGCCTCGTGCCCTGGTAGTTCAAAAAAAAGTAGCCAAATTTTTCCTTTGCCACGGGTCCGCCCAGACTCGCGCCAAAAATGTTCTGATTGATCTCCGGACGGGCCTGGCCTCCACGATTCAGAAAGAAATCGTTGGCGTTCAAAACGGTGTTCCGGAAAAATTCATACGCATCGCCGTGAAACTCTCTGGTCCCGGACTTCAGAATCGCGTTGATGTTTCCGCCGCCATCGCGGCCCTGGCTGGCGTCATAAAGCGACGTCTGGACCTTAAATTCCTGGATTACATCCGGATTGGGTAGGGGAACATACGTGGCTTGCGCAACGTTGTAGTCCGTGGCGCTGATTCCCTCAATCAAAAAATTGTTGTTGTCCTCGCGTTGTCCGTTTACGAAGAGTTTCACGCTGCCGCGACCAAGCTGCGCCGCCGCGTTCAAGTCGCTTTGCGCGCCGCTGGAGAGCGTCAGAAGTTGCTGGTAATTCTGCGTTGCAAGAGGCAGCTCGCGAATCGTGGCGGTTCCAAGGGATTGGCCGGTCGTGGCGTTAGTAGTCTCCACGGTCGTCACCTGAGCCGATATTTCCACCTTTTCCGAGACCGCCCCCGGTTTCAGAGTGATCGTCACCCGCGTCGTTTCCGTGACGCGCACTTCAATATCGGTAGCTTTCGCTTCGGAAAAACCGGATTTGTTCACTACGACGATGTAGTTTCCGGGAGGCAACAGCGTGGCAACGAATATTCCTTCGGTCCCCGTGGGCAGCTTGCGCACGACCGATTCCGTTCGGGCATCGATAATCTGCACATCCGCGCCGCTGACAGCCCCGCCGCTCGTATCCACTACTACGCCGCTAATGGCGCCCGTCGCACCGCCTTGTCCGTACGCGCTCGCGCCCGCCAGCATTCCTGCGAATAACAACACCCCTGCGAACAATCTATAGATACTGCACATTATTCACCCCCAGGTGATCAGACTTCGGGACTGCCTTACCGTGAGCAACCGCTATCTCTGTAAACAGTTCTTCGGATCACGCCAGCACCCCCGGGATACGGCGCGAAAGCCAACGGTCACTCCCATTTTGAAACTAGCGATTCAACCCCGGTGTGTCAACCCGCGATTGTATAAATGTTTTCGATGTTTCAAATCCCAAACGTTGCGCGAGGCCGCTCGTCCCATCTTATTTTGTTACGCTGCTCATACTCAGACCTTGACGTGGCCTGTACCCGGCGAGACCATTACCTTGGGACTACACGGGCGTAACCTACACTGTTCGCGTGCCGTCTAACTCCTGTAGGATAAGCCCGCGTCGCCGATGGGGGTGACACATGCGTTCCAACATCTGGGTTCGTTCGATCCTTTCCTTCACGTTACTCTTCGCTCTTTCCGCATGCGCCCATCCGGCCGTTGCAGACTCCAGCCACGCACGAGTCATCCGGCTCAGTCTCGTCCAAGGCGACGTCCGCTTTACGCGAGAAGCCCATGGCGACCCGCTTGCCGACCAAAAAGCACAATGGGAAACGGCCCAAGCGAACCTGCCCGTGCGTCAGGGCTACGTGATAGCCACGGACAATGGCCGCGCCGAAGTTGAATTCGAGAATGGCGCAATGGCGTTTCTCAACGAAAACACGGTTCTCGAATTCTTTGATCTTTCTCTCGACGATGGTGCCCGCACCACTCGCCTGGTTCTCCGCCAGGGGTCCGCTTCGTTCTACGTAAATCCTTCAAGCGACGACTATTTCAGCGTGACAGGCGGCGATTTTACCGTCCAGGCCAGCGGCAAAGGCTCGTTCCGCATCAACAATTTTGACGACGGCAGCAACGTCGAGGTTCTCAACGGTCGCGCCGCCGTCCTTCACAAGAAAGAAACCACGCTGCTTAGCAAGGGCCAGTCGCTCTCCATGAAGGCCGGCGAGGATACGGTGACCGTCGGCCGTCTCCCAGCCGACGACGATTTCGATCACTGGGTTTCCGGCCGCATCGATACCGTTTCCACCGCTACGAACGCATCTCTTCAATACACGAATTCACCTTATTACATGCCGGGATACGCCGATCTTTATACTTACGGCTCGTGGTTTTCCTGTGGCGGCTTCGGTTACGGCTGGCGGCCCTTCGGTGCAAGCTTCGGCTGGTCGCCGTTCACAATGGGTCAATGGATTTGGGATCCCGGCTTTGGCTGGACTTTTGCCAGCTTCCAACCCTGGGGTTGGGCTCCTTACCACTATGGCGGCTGGCTCTTTGATGCATCTTGTGGCGGATGGTTTTTTTCGCCGCCTGCCTATTACAATGTATCCCCAGGATATGGGGGACGCCCAAGGAAGCGACTTCCTCCCATCGTTCATCCGCCTCACCCGATCTTTCGCGCGACAACCGCTGTTTTTGTCCGCCAAAACGGCAAGTTCGGCATTGTGCCGATGCACCCTCTCGACAAAGGTGGCAAGACTCCTCTGAATCTGGAGCACGGCGTCTTTTCCGTCTCGCCCGCCAGAAACGCATCGGAGCCCGCACTCCCCGCAACGGGCGGTCAAAAATGGGAGACCGTAAAGTCTCCGGCGCGCGACGCCATGCCAAGCGGTCTTGTCGCCACAACCGCTCCGGTGCGCACATCCCGCACCTTACTTGAAGGCAGCGGCGGCACGCGCGTCGTTTCCCTCAGTCACGATTCTTCCATCGTCTACGATCCGCGCGAACATCGCTTTGTGAACACAAATGCACCGTCAACTTCCTCGCGAGGAGGTTCCGGTGTAATCGCGGATAAAAACGCACCAGGTGGGACTAGAAACGATCACATCGTGGAAGGACCTAGAAATAACCCGCCCGCAGGCACACCGAATCGTGCTCCCGCTGCGCCCATTTCGGCGCGCGGGACGGCCCCGCCTTCCCGCTCCGTCCCCTCCCCGCCGCCAGCGCCCCGATCGTCGAGCGGAGGTGGCGGTGGAGGAACTTACTCCGGCGGGGGCGGGTCCTCACGCGCCTCGTCAACTTCGTCGGCTTCGGCCGGATCTTCCTCCCACGCTTCGACTCCTTCGTCTGGGGGCGGCGGTGGAGGCGGGCGTCCGCACTGAAGCAACTCGCATACTTTAGGAAATCTTGGAACGAAGACGGCTCCGCAACTTGGAGCCGTTTTTCTTTTGCAGGAGGGTCACGAAACAATGAGCACTTGGGAAGGTTTCAGTAAAAGAGCATGCCTGCATATCCCACGACCGTACTAAGATCCCCCGAAACATCTCCAGACGTTGCGTAGCGCACCAGCTCACCTCGCGTGGCTCCCATGCTTTGTAGCGCGGTAAGCATGGCAACCGCCGGCCCCAAGCCGCACATGGAAATAGCCTCACTCCGGCATGTGTCGTACAGTCCGCGCGTGTCCAGTTCCAGGATTCGGTCGATCGCTTTGCGGTCTTTCACGCGTGTCGTGGCGTCATTCTCGTAGTGATTCAAATCCGAAGTCGTCAACAGCAGTATTTCCTCGCTGGAAACCGCAAGTACTCGCCCGATGGCTTCGCCCACAGTGACGAGATCCTCGTAGCGCACCGTTCCGAGCGCGATGGGCACGAAAGCAAACCTCGGCAGCAGGACCTGAAGAAACGGAATCTGCACCTCGAGCGAATGCTCGGTGCTATGCGCCACGCTGTCTTCACGCAGCAACGGGCAAGCCGCGCTCAATGCCTGCGCCAACACTTCATCAATCGGCGCGTCGCCCAACGGCGTCCGCCACGCTCCACTCGAAAGAATCGCGGCATTCGCTCCGTGCGGGTAATGCCGCACGCCAAGAATCAGAATTTTCTTTGGGAGAGCAGTCCGCGCGAACACCGCTCCCGCTACATGCCCTGAGTAAATGTAGCCCGCGTGCGGAACCAGGCACGCCTTCGCGCGCGTCGGCTCTGCGTTTTGATCTCGTGAGCTGTATTGGCGGACAAGTGCGGTAAGTTCCGCGGGATTGGAGGGATAGAATCGGCCGGAAACCGCAGGCAGGCGAAGCATCAAGCCGCTCCGCAATTCAAATAGCTTTTGAGGGTTTGCCTTTAACTTTGAGCGCTTTAAGCGAAGTCTGGTCGTAATAGACGGTCACTTTGTCGCCGTATTGATAGCCGCCCTTGTCGACGATGGTCTGCATTTGCGCCGACGCTTGCTCGGAGAGCGAGAAGGTCTGCAGCGACATATCGTTCCCCTTGGCCCGCACTGTGATCTGCGCAATGTTTGAGTGCATCACGTAACCTTCAAACTTCCCCACACCCGGCGTCGTCTTCGGCTTGAGGGCATTAACGATAATCGGTACAGCCGTATCCACGATAATTGGCTTAACTACCTCTGGAACGGGAATGGGAACCTGCGCCCGCACTGGTGCGCTGAAAATTCCCGCCATCACCAATGCTGGCAGACCCAACCATACCATTTTTGTAAACGATTTCATTCGATATCGTCCGTTGCAATCCGCAGCGACTTCAAAAACCGCACATCCTGCGGCGTCATTGTCAGCCGCGCCGCCGGCTTCTTGTCCGGCATTTGATCAAATGACTCTTGATCCACCTGAATGCGCAGCGATTCCAGAAACCGCCGGTCCTGCGTCGTGAGCTTCGCGGCTTCTGCCGCGGCCGCATCGCGTTTTGCCAGCCCGATCGTGGCGTCCAGCTTCAGCACGATATCGTACCCGTGCGCGCGTACTCCGGCAATCGCGCCCGTGATGCGATCGGAATCCGACACCGTGTCATTGATTGCGTGTCCCAATTCACGAAGCAAGTTTTTCAGGTGATCGTCGAGTTGCAAGGGCGGCTCCCCTCACTACATTTGTCATTCTAGGCCCGCATTTCGTAGGATACAAGTCACCTCGTTTGGCGTTGTCTCCAATAGGTTCACAGTACGTTGGTGCAGGTCGGAGGCCCCTCTAAATCCTCTCCCGAGCTCACTCGGCTTCCTCCCGCACCGCATTTTCAGCCCAGTTTTGCGTTAAGATGCACTCATGTATTCGACAGCCACCTCAGCTGCAGCAGCGCCCCGCCAGGGAGGTTTTCACCGTTTCTGGCGCGCCTTGAAACAGCTCTTCCTCGAGGTTGCAGGCGCCCTGTTCGCGTTTCTCGGGCTAGTCTGGCTCAATCTCGCTCTGCGCTCCTGGACCCGCGACGTATCTCGCTGGCTCATTGCCGCCGCGGTTGCATTCGCCCTATTGTTCTTTTTTTTCGCAGTAAGTTCGTTCCGCCGCGCTCGCAAGTTGTAATCTATTCCCTGTAGGGGCACGGCATGCCGTGCCCGCTCCTGCTTTCACCTGTTCCCGGTTAGCTCCAAAGTCTTGGCGAAAAATGTCTGACACCAAAACCAAGCCCCCCGCCGAACGCAAAGAGCATTTCACAACGCTCTCCGGCCTACCCATCGATCGCCTCTACGCCCAAGACGATCTCTCTGGCACGGATCCGGACACGACGATCGGCTACCCAGGCGAATTCCCCTACACCCGCGGCATCTACCCCACCATGTACCGCGGCCGCTTCTGGACTATGCGCCAGTACGCCGGCTTCGGCACTGCCGTCGAATCCAACCAGCGCTATCGCTACCTCCTCAGCAAAGGCCAGGCTGGCCTTTCCGTTGCTTTCGATCTACCCACGCAAATCGGCCTGGACTCGGACCATCCTCTGGCTCTCGGCGAAGTCGGCAAAGTCGGTGTCGCCATTGACTCCCTCGAAGACATGGAAACGCTTTTCGATGGCATCCCGCTCGAAAAAGTCTCCACCTCCATGACCATCAACGCCACAGCCGCCATCCTGCTGTGTCTCTACGTAGCCGTGGCCAAAAAACAAGGCGCCAACCTCGCAAAAATTTCCGGCACTGTGCAAAATGACGTCCTCAAGGAATACATCGCCCGAGGCACTTACATTTATCCCGTCCGCCCCGCCATGCGCATCGTTACCGACATTTTCGCCTGGTGCCGAGACAATCTCCCCAAGTGGAACACCATCTCCATTTCTGGCTATCACATTCGCGAAGCCGGCTCCACAGCCATCCAGGAAGTCGCCTTCACGCTCGCCGATGGCATCGCCTACGTGCAGGCAGCGCTAGACGCAGGCCTCGCCGTCGACGAATTCGCTCCCCAACTCTCCTTCTTTTTCAACGCCCACAGCGACCTGCTCGAAGAAATCGCCAAGTACCGCGCCGCCCGCCGCCTCTGGGCCAAAATCATGCGCGACCGTTTCAAAGCCCGGGATCCCCGCTCGCTCCTTCTCCGCTTCCATGCCCAAACCGCCGGCTCCTCCCTCACGGCCCAGCAACCCGAAAACAATATCGTCCGCGTCGCCATCCAAGCCCTGGCCGCAGCCCTTGGCGGCTGCCAATCCCTCCACACCAATTCCATGGACGAAGCCCTCGCTCTCCCCACCGAAGACGCCGCGCTGATCGCCCTCCGCACGCAACAAATCCTCGCGCACGAAACCGGCGTCACAACCACGATCGACCCGGTCGCCGGGTCCTACGCCATCGAACACCTAACCGACACGATCGAACAAGGCGCCGTTGATTACATCTTCAAGATTGACGTAATGGGAGGAATGCTGCGCGCCATCGAATCTGGCTTCGTCCAGGGCGAAGTTCAAAAAGCCGCCTACGATTTCCAGCGCGCCGTAGAGTCCAAAGACCAAATCATCGTCGGGGTCAACGATTTCATCGCTGAAGAAGAACGCACCATCCCCACGCTACGCATCGAACCCGAAATCGAGCGCTCCCAAATCGCCCGCCTAAACGCCCTACGCACCAACCGCGATTCAGCCAAAACGCAGTCTGCCCTCACTGAACTCCAGAGTCGCGCCGCCACCACAGAAAATCTCCTCCCCGCCATCCTCGCCGCCGTCGAAGCCCACGCCACTGTCGGCGAAATCTCTGACGCCCTGCGCCGCGTCTTCGGCGAATACCAGGAATCCGTCGTCATCTGAAACTCTTGCGGGACGATTTTTCAAACCTAATGTGGTACAGAACTCTTTGGTTCGTAGAAATCACTCTCCTAGTGCTTCTGGCGCTGGTTTTACTTGTTCCGATACAGGACTACGCGATGAGGGAGTTCAAGGAGTATCTCCGGCACCCTTCGTCCGAAACACGAAAGGCTTTTGAAAATAAGGCCGCAGAAGAGTCTCAATTGCGCCACAAGATTGCGATTCCCATTGCCGCCGTGGTGTTGACGCTCGCGCTTCCGTTGTATCGGACACGCAAGCGAAATTTCAAGGCACCCTAAATTAGTTCTGGAGCCGCCTTTTCGGCAGGACCAAGCCCCGAGCTGTCTCCGCGCTCGCTCTGTAGTATCCTTTCGCGAATTGTAAACGTTGACCCAAGTGCCGCAAGGCTCGCTACAACGATGAAACTGATCCTCGCTTCCACTTCCCCGCGACGCGCCGAAATTCTCCACGACGCCGGCTACTCTTTCGTCGTGGTTTCCTCCGCCGTCGACGAAACTCCGATACCCAGTGAATCACCAAGCGAACTCGTCCAGCGCCTCGCTGACGCCAAAGCCGAACTCGCCGCGGCCCGCGTCGTCGGCCCCGCAATAGTCCTTGCCGCCGACACAGTCGTAACCCTCGACGGTCGCATCTTCGGCAAGCCACGCTCCAGCTACGACGCCCGCCATATGCTCGAAACGCTTTCCGGTCGCACCCATGCCGTTGTGACAGGCGTCACGCTCATCCGCCTCCCCGACGCCGAGCGCCGTACCTTCGTCGAGTCCACCCTGGTCCATTTCTCCAAACTCTCCGCCGAAGAAATATCGCGCTACCTCGCAACCGAAGAACCCCACGACAAAGCCGGCGCCTACGCCATCCAAGGCCGCGCTGGCCGCTACATCCCTCGCATCGAAGGCGACTATTTCAACATCGTCGGCCTGCCCCTGGCCCGCGTCACCCAAGCTCTCTCCGACCTCGGCTGGTCCGAAGACTGACTCCGGCTCCTAATCCCAAGAATCCCGGCAAAATAATACTTAAGTATTCGCTTGATAATAGTTCGTCCCTGCTCGATACTTAAGCGTCTGCTAAACTATATGGTTGCGCGGACCCTGGATCACCCCTCCGGTTTCCAGGACTCCAAACGCAGAAAAGGAAAAATCTCATGCGCAAATTAGTCGTTTTCAACATGGTCTCTCTCGACGGTTATTTCGTGGACGCCTCGGGCGACATGAGCTGGGCCCACAAACACGACGATGAATGGAACACCTTCGTCAACGGCAACGCCAGCGGCAACGGCATGCTTCTCTTCGGCAGGATCACCTATGACATGATGGCCAGCTACTGGCCGTCACCCATGGCGCTCAAGAACTCACCGGTCGTCGCCAAAGGCATGAACGAAATGCCCAAGGTCGTTTTTTCGAGAACTCTGGCCAGCGCGACGTGGAACAACACAAAGTTGATGAAGGGCGACCTCGCCACGGAAGTACGAAAGTTGAAGAGCGAGCCTGGCCCTGACATGGTAATTCTCGGTAGCGGCAACATCGTCTCTCAATTGGCGCAGCTCAATCTGATCGATGAATTTCAACTCGCCATCAGTCCCATCGTGCTCGGCAAAGGCAGAACCTTGTTTGAGAGCGTCACGAAAAGGCTCAACCTGAAGCTCACCAACTCGCGCACGTTCGGCAACGGCACCGTTTTCGTTTGCTACCAGCCGCGGGCTTGAACGAAACTTTGGAGAGAAAACGCACAGGAATAAACCATGAAAGAAAAAACCGTTATCCACGGCACATTTGTCATCGAGCGCAGTTATCCCACTACGCCGCAGCGTGTCTTTGCTGCGTTCGCCGACCCCGTCAAGAAGCAGCGCTGGTTTGCCGATCCGGATGAGCCACCAATCGAAGACTTCCAGATGGATTTTCGCGTCGGCGGCAGGGAGCGTAAACGCTTCAAGGTCAATCTCGGCTTTACCTGCACCAACGAGACCATCTATCAAGACATAGTGTCCGATAGTCGAATTGTGTTCGTCTACACGATGAGCGTCGGCGATCACCGCATCTCGTCGTCGCAAGTCACGGTCGAGTTGCTCCCCACCGAAAAGGGCACCGACCTCATCTTCACCGAGCAAGGCGCCTTCTTTGAAGGCGCCGATGGCCCTCAAAGGCGCGAAGGCGGCTGGCGCGAGCTATTGGAACAATTGGCGATCGAGTTGGCGCGTTAATTCGCGGCGGACAAGGAAAGGCAGAGCGCATGCATACGCAACAAGTCACAATCGACCGCGTTTTTCATGCGCTCGGCGATCCCACCCGCCGCGCCATCGTCGAAAAACTCAGCGAAGGCCCCATCACCGTCTCTCATCTGGCAAAACCTCTCGACATCACTCTCGCCGCCGTTGTCCAGCACGTGCAGATCCTCGAAAAAAGCGGCCTGGTGAACACCGAAAAAGTCGGCCGCGTCCGCACCTGCCGCATCGAACCCAAAGGCCTTTCGGTCGCCGAAAAATGGATCGACGAACGCCGTTCGCTCTGGGAAAAACGTTTCGATCGCCTCGGAGCCCTCCTCGCCGAGCCAGAAGAAAACTGAAGGAGAGCGGTACCTCTGAAGCATAGAACTCCCCGTGAGCCCGATCGCTTGCGCGAAACTCATGGGCGCCTAACGCTCGAACCGAAAAAATCCACGGACCTGCCCTCTTGCAGGTTTTCCGAGACACGCCGCGCCAAAAAGAAATTACCATCCCTTGCAAATCCGCACCTTCCAAAAAAAAGAGGTGCCCTCCTTTCGGAGAACACCTCTTTCGCTTCAGGGGGTGGAAAACCTTACGACTTCGGCTTCGCGCCAGGTTGTGTCTTGGCGTTGTGCTTTTTGTTGTAGATATTCTTCGACGCCGCGTTCTGTTCCTTGTTGACCTGCTGCTTTTCGCCGGCCGTTAGCTTGCCGCCGTTCGCCGCACGGTCTGCTTTCACTTGCTGATGGATGCCCTTCTGCTGATTCTCCAGCTTCGCCGTCTCACCGGCGGTCAGTTGCCCGCTCTTGACGCCGTGCGCGATGCGGTCCTGCTGATTCTCGCGGCGCTGTCCGACTTTGTTGTTGCCATACTGCGCGGTGTTGGCGTTGTGCTTGTCCTTGTAAATCTGCTTGGAAAGACCGTTTTGCTGTTGATTGATCTGCTGCTTCTCGGCGCCCGTCAGCTTCCCGCCATTGGCTGCGCGGTCTGCTTTGGTTTCGCCGTTGATCGCCGCTTCCTTATTCTCCAGGTTCGCGGTTTCGCCGGCGGTCAATTGACCGCTCTTCACGCCGTTGGCGATGCGGTCTTGCTGATTCTCTTTCCGCTGCGCGATGCTCGGATCAGGTTTCGCCGCGGGCGTTGGTGTTTGCGCCGTCGGTGCCGGCGAACTGGATCCCTGAGAAGACGATTGTCCTTGCGCCATCGCCGCCGTTCCCACCATCAGCACTGCCATCGGCAACGCGCTCCACGTCAGCCAAGTGAGTTTCATCTCTCTCTCCTGTACGTTTCAATTCGAATTTTCAGATATCCGGGACACTAGGTGATACCCAATTTTGAGGAGAAAGTTGTGCTCACACTACTGGTCGAAAGTGCAGTTATTGCGCTTTGGAAAAACTTTTCCGCTACTCTTTGAACACAATTCTCCGTGTTCAACAATCACATGCCCAAGGCTTCATTCCATCCTCTCCGCTCCGTACGCCCTCAATAGTTCGTCAACTTCTGCGTACCCGCACGGAAATTCGACGCCATCTACGCTCGCTCCTGCCTCAAGAAGAGCCTTTACCGACTCCGGCTTACGCCGTTCCTTCCAGTACGAGTCCACGCATGCCCTTACTGCGAGCGCCAGCGCTGTGCGCCCCTTCCCGTCCGGCGCGTTTACTGCCGCTCCGCGTTCAATAAGGAGCTTCACCGTGGATGGCCGCGCCCGCCACGCCGCCGAGTGCAACGCCGTGCTGTTCTTCGCCACATCAAAATAGGGGTCACCCTCTTCGGTCAGCGCGTTCACGCCAACGCCAAGCTCGAGCAATTGCTCGAACCCCGTCCGTATTTCCGACGCCCGCGAACTCCGCGAGCAACTTGCCTCCTTGCGCCACTAAAACCCGTACAAGCCCGGCCCCCTCTGCCGCAATAGCCTGTACCTTCGCAGAATCATTTCTTGCGCAAGCAGCGATCAATCGCTCAACTCCTTGCAACTCGATCGGAATGCTTCGCCGTTCCATCAACTCCAGCAAATCGCCGCGCCCTCTTCGCGCCGCCATCGCCACCGCGGACATCCCGGGACCATCTCGGAGCCGCAGATCCGGCCTCTCCGCCACCAGCGTCGGATCCGCGCCATAATCGAGTAGTACTTCGAAAGTCTCGATGCCGTTGTCGCGCAGCACCGCATGATGAAAAGCCGTCCTTCCCCACTCCGTCGCTCGATTCGGATCAGCTCCATGCTCCAACAGCCATTTGATTCCCTTGTAGTCGTGCCAGTCGGTCTTTCGCAGCAGCAGCGTCGTCATGCTTGTCTCGTTCAACTTGCCGCTCTCTACCAGGATCTTCATGACAGTGTTGTCGTACGTTTCCACCACGTGGTAAGGAGTCTCTCCATCATTCGGATCGGCGCCTCGCTCAAGCAGCAACCGCGTCAATTGCGGATGCTGCGCAATTCCCGCAGCGCCATAAATCGCGCGCTCCCACTCCGGATGTGGCTCGTGATTTGTTTCCATCCAACCAGTATTTGCACTAGCGCCTGCATCGAGCAGGGCCTTCGCCGCCGCGACAAGGCCGTCGGACCGTGCGCGATCAAGCCGCAAATACTTCGAAAAACACAAGTACGTCAGCGCATCCCAACCATACGGGCCACCTTTCGCGATTGCGTTCTGCGCTTCGAGCGCCAGAAACCGCCTCACACCCACCACATCGCCGAGAATTGCCGCCGTATATATGTTGCTGCTCGCCACGTCCGGATGCGCCGCCAGAATCGCCTCGGCCCGTTCAAGCGTCCCCGAACTATGTAATGTGTCACGTGGAACAGAGGCCGCCTCGATGAACGCGGCCACTGGATCGCGCACGTCAGCTGCAACCCTCGCCTCCGCCAGTGCTTCGACATGCTTGGCAAACTTCGGCCAGCTCTCGAAACCGTGTTCTCGCGCAATCACGAGTTGTGCGTCAGCAAGCGCAAATTTTGTGCGCGCAACTTCATTGTCCGGCAAATCCGCAAAACGCGGATGCTGCTTTTTGACGCGATGTAGTGTTTCAGAAGGAATCGCTTCGGAATCAGAAGACTTGAGGGATTGCTCAGCTCGAAACGCTTTAACCAGCTCTTTTGCTTGCTTCTTGTACTGCTCCAGGCTCGGGCGAGCCGGTAGCGGCTTGGCATCCATTACGACCTTCCTTTCGTAAATGCGCCTGGAGTCCGCCCGAATCAGGCTGAAAGAAGGTTCGTAACCTTACTCGAATACTGAAGGTGGGCACGGCCCTTTCCGCGGACTGGATGCGCCCTTCGCGCTAATCCAGACTCTACTGCACTCGGCTTGCTGCGTCAATGCGCCCATGTGGACATTCAAGTGCACCCAGCTAAAGACTCACCCAAAACAAAAAAGGCGCTCTTTTTTTGAAGAGCGCCTGCAAAAACCGCTTCTTAAGCCTGATAGTGACGGCCGAAAACTCTTCCTATGCCTTCTTTTCTTCCGAAGGTTTCTCGGCCGGAGCCGCTGCCGGCGGCGGAGGAGGTGTTGACTGCGCTTGCGCCCCGGACATACCTTCCTTGAATCCGCGCACGCCTTCTCCCAATCCGCGCATCAGCTCAGGAATCTTGCGTCCCCCGAACAGAACCAAAATCACGATTGCAACGATCAACAAATGCATTGGGCTGTCCCACATAGGACACCTACCTTTCACTCCAGCTCAACGAACCTGCTCTCCAAAATCTTTACATTCTATACATCTAAAGTATAACACGCTCATCCCCGGCCCGCCGCGTCACCCGCTCCCGGTCCAGGTATTCAAGCAATGGAATAGCGTACTTGCGCGTAATCCCTGTCAGGTCCTTGAAAACTGGCACGGAGATTCGCTCGCCCTTCGCCTTCTTATATGCAGCGAGCTTTTCCTTCAGTTGCCCCAGCGCATCCCGGTGAAAAATGAGCTCCGGGCTTACCCGGACAAGGTTTTTCTCTCGCAGCAAGATTTGCAAGAGCTTCTCCGCGCGCTTGGCCTCGACCGAAAGTTTGGCAAGCACCTCGCGCACCGCCGGCACCGCCAAACCCGCGCCGGCAAAAGCCTTCTCGATTTCTTCCTTGGCCTTCGCTTCTTCAGGCTGCAACGAAATCTGAGATCCCGCGCGCTTCACGAGCTCGCCTTGCACATCCAATTTCGTTTCGCTCGCCAGTTCATCGAGCGCTGCGCGAAATGTCTCCGTCCGTACCCGCCTTCCCAAACTCGCGCGCAAATCTTCCCGTGCAATTCCTGGCGATAGCGGATTCTCCTTGTGAAACCGTTCCACTCGCTCACCGATTTTCCGCCGCACTTCTTCGAACGCCTTTCTCCCCAGCAAAATCAACGGCTCTGACGAAACAATCTTCACCCTCCCGGCCGCTACAAGCTTCTGCGCCGCCTCTCGAATCTCCTGCTCGAACCAGCCTGTCCTCGCGACCATGTCCTCGAGCGCCAACCCAAGCAATGCCCGCTCTGTCATTGCGGCTAGCACGTCTTCCCGTCCCCCGCCTTCCAGCGTCTCGAGAAACGCCGTGCGTCCCGTGTCGCGCAAGGTGGGCCGGCGCGCCTGCGCATCCAGAATCACGCCGCCGCCAATCGTAATCACCGGCGAAAACTGCCGTACAATGAAACGGTCTCCGGGCAGGACCAGAACGTCATCCTGCAGCCGCAAATGGCCGAGCGCGCTCTGCCCCGGCGAAAGAACAGTTTGGCCATGGAGATAAATCTCAGCGATCGTTTCCGCGGTCCCTGCATGAAAGTGCACTCGCGCGCGATGCTTCAGCTTGCGCGACGAAGGAAGCAGCGTGAGTCGCGTGTCCACCCTTCGGGTGGTTCGAAAAAGTCCAGGCGCAGCCAGCGTCATCCCACGCTTCACGTCGCCGTGATCTATCCCTGCAAGATTCACAGCCGTCCGCTGCCCCGCATTCGCGCGTTCGACGGATTTTCCGCCGGATTGCACGCCGCGAACGCGCAGCCGTTTGCTTCCTGAGAACAGCTCGACTTCATCTTCCGCGCCGACACTCCCAGAAATCAACGTGCCCGTCACCACAGTTCCAAAACCCTTCATCGCGAACGCCCGATCAATCGGCAGCCGGAAATATCGCGCCGCGTCCTTTCCAGGAATATCCGAAGCGGCAGTGTACAGCGCGTTCTTCAGTTCGGTAAGCCCGGCTCCGGTCTTCGCGCTCACCGGAACAATTGGCGCCCGCTCCAGAAACGACCCGCGCAAATACTCTTCCACCTCCAGCCGAACCAGCCCGAGCATCTCTGAATCAACCAAATCGCTTTTCGTCAGCGCCACAACACCGCGCGCGACGCCCAACAACCGGCAAATGTCGAAGTGCTCCCTCGTTTGCGGCTTGATCGATTCATCCGCCGAGATCACCAGCAGCACCAAGTCGATCCCAGCCGCTCCAGCCAGCATGTTGCTCACAAATCGCTCATGTCCCGGCACATCTACAAGACCGAATCGGACGCCATTTTCTTCCAGAAAAGCGAAGCCAAGATCAATCGTAATCCCGCGCCGTTTCTCTTCCGCGAGCCTGTCCGGATGTGTTCCTGTCAGCGCCTCCACAAGCGCGGACTTGCCGTGATCAATGTGCCCCGCGGTGCCGACTATTACGCTTTTCAATTGGTTGGACATGGGCGAATAGCGGTTCGTCTGCGTAGGGGCACGGCATGCCGTGCCCGCATATCGAGTGCTAGCTCAATCAAATCAGCCTGACGCTTGTGATGCTACTGGAGAAAAGACGCAAGGGTCAAACTTCAGAAATCGGCAGGAACAATCGATGCAAGGGGAAACGTCTCTTTACTTGGCAGCCGCGATTTCGTCGACGATCGCTTGCGCCGCGGCGCGAGGATCTTCTGCCGTGAGGATGGGCCTGCCGACAACGATGAAGTCGGCGCCTGCTTTGATGGCCTCCGTTGGAGTCGCGGTCCGCGCCTGGTCATCGTGTCCTGCCGACGCGCCATTTTTCTCTTTCGGCCGCACACCCGGTGTCACGATCAAGAATTCGCGTCCGCATGCCTTGCGAATCGACCTTGCTTCCTGAACGGACGCCACGACACCATCTACTCCGGATTTCTTGGCTAGCTGCGCCAGCTTCACCACATGGGCTTTTGGCACGCCGCCGATTCCCACTTCCTTCATGGACTTGTGGTCCATGCTCGTCAAAAGAGTCACAGCGAGCAAGCGCGGACGGTCAGCTCCCATTGGGACGCCCGCGCTGATGGCCTGCACCGCCGCTTCGAGCATGGCCTTGCCGCCGAGTGCGTGCACGTTGACGAGCTGCACGCCGGTCATCGCCGCGGCGGACAACACCGCACCGGCAACCGTGTTCGGAATGTCGTGGAATTTCAGGTCGAGAAAGACGCCTGGGCCCAGCGCAGCGATTTCTTTCACCGCCGCAGGGCCGGCAGCCGTAAACAATTGGTTTCCGATTTTGTACATCCCAACGAGATCGGAAACCTGCTTTGCGAATTTTGTGGCAGAGGATAACGAATCAAAATCCAGTGCCACGATCAAACTGCTGCGGGGATGGGCGTCGAAGCTCAAGGTCATGTGTGACCCCGACTTCGGCGGGGTCAGTGTTTCTGTGGCAGCTCCATCAATTCGAGCCGAACCTGGTTCACGCCCGAATGGATCAGCCCAATCTTTCGGGCTACGCGATAGGATACATCAATTTCGCGTCCTTCTTGATAGGGACCTCGGTCATTGATGCGTACTAGTTCAAACTTGCCGTTCCGGGGGTTCACTACCCGGACGATGGACCCGAACGGCAGATTGGGGTGCGCGGCCGTCAGGGCTTCGCAGTCGAAGCGCTCCCCGTTGGCGGTCTTCTTTCCATTGAAGCCGGGGCCATACCAGCTGGCGTTACCGACCCAAGTCTTCACCGGCTTGACCGGAGCGCTCAAGTGCGCTACGAGGGGGGCATCCATTACAGGGACGATGAGGAACATTAGGAGCACCCATCGGAAAGCGGCCCAGTAAACAAAGAGTGGTCGTCTCATAGTGTGTTCTTTGTGCTACTCATATCCAAAAAAGTGTAGCAAAAGATAGTCGTTATGTCAACCAAAATCCGCAAAAAGCTTTTCTCTTATCTCATTGACAGTAAACGTTTTAGCTCTGAAAAGAGCCCTCTCCAGCTCCCCAACAAGTCGCTGACTGACCGTAGGGTCAGTAAAGCTGGCCGTCCCTACCTGTACGGCAGTCGCACCTACAGCCAGGTACTGAAGCACGTCCTCCGCCGTCTCGATGCCTCCGACACCTAGAATTGGTGACTTTACCGCCTTCGCCGTTTCCCAAACCAAGCGCAGAGTCATCGGTTTTATTGACGGGCCGGACAGGCCTCCTGTTTGGTTCCCCAAGCAGGACTTTCCCGTCCACGGATCTATCGCCATGGCGGGATAGGTGTTCGCCACCGTCAGAGCGTCTGCCCCAGCGCTCTCCGCCGCCCGCGCAATAAGTCCAATGTCTGCAACCATCGGCGATAGTTTCACCCAAAGCGGCCGTTTGGCTGCCGCCCCTCGCGCTGCTCCCACCACTTCGGCCACCAACCCAGGGTCGCCGCCAAACTGCATCCCCCCCCTCTTCACGTTCGGGCAGGAGATGTTCAGCTCATAGGCCGCCAGTCCCTCGGCATCCTCGAGGATCCGGATCACCTCGACGTAGTCTTCCACGCTATAACCAAAGACGTTGGCGATGATTGCTGTATCGTATTTTCTCAGTACTGGGAGTTTTTCAGCCACAAACGCCCTGACCCCTATGTTTTGGAGTCCAACGGCATTGAGCATCCCAGAGGGGGTCTCGCATAGCCGCGGCGCGGGGGCTCCTTCCATGGGTTCCCGGGAAAGTCCTTTAACAACGAGGCCGCCAAGGCGGTTTAGGTCAACAAGGTGGGCAAACTCGACGCCGTAGCCGAAGGTTCCGCTGGCTGCGAGAATGGGATTCCGCAGGCGCACCGCGCCAACATGCACGGTCAGGTCAACGGCGACAGCGGAAGTCACTTCACGCGAGAGAATACCATGAACGCTCTAGTTCGGGACATGATTTCGGCTGTGCATTCATGGCCCGAATCCGGATAAGTCCTTCCTTTTGCAAGGAGAATTCATGCTCGAGCGATTTTGGATTTGGGCAGAAAAAAGCCGCGAGCGGCTTTCCTGCTCATTGTTTGTCATCGGCGCTGTAATCGCGGTCGGCTTCTTCTGGCACTACCATCGTTCTCCCATTTTCGCGCTCTTTGATGCAAAGTTCGCGATCCATTTCCTCGCCGCTTCGGCGAGGTATCTCCTCGAACTCCGCAACGGCTAGCGCGGCCCTAGTTTGCTTTTAGTTTGGGAGGCGTCGGCGCCGGGCTTCGACGGGAAAGCGCTTCGTCCAAGACGTGACCATCCCGCGGAGCCAAGGTAATCCCGCAAAGTGAGGCCAAAGTCGGCGCGATGTCCGCTGGGGTCACCTCGCCGTAGTACTCCCCAGGCCGTATGCCGTAGCCCATCAGCAGAATCGGCACGTGCTGGTCGTAATTGTAAGGAGTGCCGTGTCCCGTGCCGTAGTTGCGCTTCTTGTCGGCTGCCGTTCCATCCATCAGCCAGTAAGGCTTTGGCACGATGAAGAGGTCACCGCTGCGGCCAGGAGAATAACTGTCCGCCATGGCTTCGAGAAGCGGACTGTGAGTTGAGGGACGGTCGGCTATCTGTTCGGCTCGATAGACTCCCGCAACTCCTGGCGCACTCTTAATAGCCTCCGTCACGGCGCTCATGGCGGCCGCGTCGCCTTTCAATTTGTCGTACACACCTGGCGCAAAATAAACGTCGCTCCCCGTAATTCGCGCTACCGACGGCTTCGCGTAATGTAATGGCTCCAGGGCTTTTTCAATCCGCTCCTGCACGTCTGGCAAGTGTAAAACGCCAGCGTCAGCACCGGTTTTCTGCATGTCTTCCGGCACCGGCACCACGCCGTGGTCCGCGCTAAGCGCGACCACGTAATCTCCACGCCCGACCTTCTTGTCCAGGCTCGCGAACAGTTGCGCCATATCCTGATCCAATCGCACTAAAACATCTTGAATCTCCCGGCTCCGTGGCCCAAATTCATGACCCACGTAGTCCACGGAAGAGTAGCTCACACCCAAATAATCCACACCGCCGCCTTTACCCAGCCCGAGGGAGTCCACCGCGCTTTCCGCAAGCTGCGTTAAATACGTATCCGCAAACGGGCTCGCCGTCCATTGCTCATAAAACGCGTCGTCGGCCTCGCTGCTATCGGCTTTCCCCCGCAGCGGATGGGGAAAAGTGAGTTCCCATCCCTGCGGTGGCACGGCGCCGGTAGCTTTTTCGTCGTACCAATAGGCACTCTCCGGCAGCGACAAAGTCCACGCCTTTCCGTAGTCGGCTTTCACAGGGTGCGCGCTTACGTAGGCCTCGACGAACGGCATCGTTCCGTAAACGCTTGACGTCACCCACCCGCCGCCATCAAACCAAGTCACGGCGTCTCCCTTGTGTCCGGCCATGGTGATGGCCGCCCGCGCTTTCAGGGAAAACGTCACCACGCGCGTCGCGCTGCCAGTCTGGAATTTCAGTTCTTCGGCAAACGCCGGAACCTGCATTCGCCAAGCCGAATCTCCGCCCTTGGCGCTGGCGCCTGCGTAACCTGTATTCGTCGCCTTGGGATCCGCCGTGCATGTGACCATTTTCTGCGTCTCGCGGTCCCACCAGGTGTTAGCTACCATCCCATGCGTGGCAGGAAGCGCGCCGGTCGAAATGGTAGCGTGTCCCACACAGGTCTCCGTCGCAGCGTACGGATACGCCGCGTCGTGGAACCACGCCCCCTTGTCCACCAGCCTCTTCAATCCGCCCGTCCATTGGCCCTGAAATTTGTCGACGTAATCTCCGCGCATCTGGTCAACGACCAGCATGACAACCAGTTTCGGCCTCGCCAGAGCCGGTCGAACTGGCGTCTTATTCTCTGGCGCACGCGGTTTCGGCTTATTCAGAGGTATTACGACCTGTCCCAGCGCCGCAGGGGTGCAGATCACGGCCCACAACGCCAATCCCGCCAGTGCTTTCATCCAACTCCCAACCATCCCGTAGCCGCGCAACATATTCATATCTCCTCGAAATTCGCCGTGGCAGTCTATCACGTCGTCGGAATCCCTAGAGCCCCTGCAGACAACTCGGACGCTCCCGACCAGTCAATAGTCACGACTCACCAGTCACTATGCTAGGATTACCCGACCATGCGCATCGTCGAAAAAGCCCAATTGATGTCCGCCTCGGAGATCGACCGCACCCTGCGGCGCCTGGCCCATCAAATTGTCGAGAAAAGCGGCGGTACCAAGCATCTCGCCCTCATCGGAATCCGCCGCCGCGGCGTGCCTCTGGCTCAGCGTATCGCCCAGGCCATGCGCGGTATCGACGGAGTCGATGTCCCCGTCGGCACTCTCGACATCACCCTCTATCGCGACGATCTCTCCAAAGTCGCGCCGCAAGCCGTCTTGCAGTCCTCCGACATTACTTTCGGCGTCGACGGCATGGACCTCGTCCTTGTCGACGACGTCCTCTACACCGGCCGCACCATTCGAGCTGCCATGAACGGCCTCTTCGACCTCGGACGCCCCCAGCGCGTCTCTCTTTGCGTGCTCATCGACCGCGGCCATCGCGAAATGCCAATCGAAGCACAATTCGTCGGTCGCACCGTGCAAACCAGCGAAACCGAAATCATCGAAGTGCGCCTCCGCGAGATCGACGATGAGGAACGCGTCGTGCTCGTTGACCGTCAGGAGCCGTAGTTGAAAGAGAATTTCTCAATCACCATCCGAAGAGTGCAAATGTGACGTTTCGCTTCCGCGATCTCCTGGCGCTTGAACCGCTCTCCGCGGACGAACTCACTTTTCTCCTCGATCAAAGCAAGCCGTTTCAGACCATCCAGCGCAATCCTCTCAAAAAACTCGCCACACTCCGCGGCAAAACCGTCGCTCTCGCCTTCTTCGAAAACTCCACTCGTACGCGCATCAGCTTCGGCACCGCCGCCTCGCGCCTCGGCGCCGACACAATGAACCTCCAGGCGGAATCTTCCAGCGTGAAAAAAGGCGAATCCCTCCTCGACACCGTACAAACGCTCGACGCCATGAAGCCCGATTGCCTGGTCATGCGTCACGCTTCCTCCGGTGCCGCCGACTTCGTGGCCCGCCATCTCGACATTCCTGTCATCAACGCCGGCGATGGCACGCACGAACATCCCTCGCAAGGCCTGCTCGATGCGCTGACCATCCGCGACCGCCTCGGTAGAATCGACAATCTCAATGTCACTATTCTTGGCGACCTTCAGCACAGTCGCGTAGCGCGCTCCAACATTCATCTTCTGGGAAAATTTGGCTGCCGCTTCACTCTATGCGGCCCGGCAATGTGGGTTCCGCAAGAACTCGAAAAAATCGGCGCACCCGGCGTCTCTATCCGCCGAGTCTTCCGTGTGGAAGAAGCTCTCGAAGACGCGGACGTGGTCCTCGTCCTCCGCGTGCAAACCGAGCGCATGCACGAACCCTCCATCTCCAACGAAGATTATGTTCTCGGCTATCAACTCAACGCTGACCGCCTCCGCCGTGCCAAGCCTGGCGCGCTCGTTCTGCATCCCGGCCCTATGAATCGGGGCAGCGAAATCACGCCGGAAGTCGCCGACGGTCCGCAGTCCTGCGTTCTCGACCAAGTCACCAACGGCATTGCCGTGCGCATGGCGCTTCTCTTCCTCCTGATTTCCGGCCCGGCGGAAGACACCGCGCATCCTGCGGGCGCCGCCGCGGAAGAATCCCAATCGCCGCAGACCGGCCGCTCGACCGATACTAAGGATCTTTCGCATGCTTCTGATTAAAAACGGCCGCGTCCTCGACCCGGCATCGAAAACCGATTCCGCGCGGGATATTCTCTTGGAGGGCGAACAAATTGTCGAACTCGCAGCACCCGCCAAACTCACAACCGATCACAAAAACGCCGAGGTCTTTGACGCCACCGGCCTGATCGTCGCGCCCGGCTTTATTGATCTGCATGCACATCTCCGCGAGCCCGGCCAGGATTCTTCCGAAACCATAGAAACAGGCACACGCGCCGCCGCTCGCGGCGGATTCACCGCCGTCTGCTGCATGCCCAACACAAAACCCGTCAACGACAACGCCAGCGTCACGCGCTTCATCCTCGACCGCGCCAAAACCGCCGCAGGCGTTCGCGTCTGGCCCATCGGCGCCGCCAGCGTCGGCAGCAAAGGCGAAGCCATCGCCGAAATCGCCGCCATGAAAGAAGCCGGCATTGTCGCCGTTTCCGATGACGGCAAACCCATCGCCACCGCGAAACTCGCTCGTCAAGTCATGGAGTATTGCCGCTCGCTCGACATCCCCGTTATCGAGCACTCCGAAGACGTTTCGCTAGCCGCCGGAGCCGTCATGCGCGAAGGGGTCACCTCGTCCCGGCTCGGTCTGCGTGGTATGCCCGCCGCCGCAGAGTCCGTTTGCGTCGCGCGCGACGTCCAACTCGCCGAACTCACCGGCGCACGCCTTCACGTCGCGCATCTCTCCGCCAAAGCTTCCCTCGAACAAGTCCGCTGGGCCAAGCAGCGCGGCCTCCACGTCACCTGCGAAGTCACCCCGCACCATTTCACCCTGATCGACGAGGACGTCCAGTACGATTCCCGCTACAAAATGAATCCCCCGCTCGCCGCCCGCGAAGATCGCGAAGCACTAATCGCCGGTCTCGCTGACGGCACCGTCGACGCCATCGCCACCGATCACGCCCCTCACGAACCCGCCCTAAAAGATGTCGAGTTTGATCGCGCCCCTTTCGGCATTCTCGGCTTCGAAACCGCGCTCGCCCTTTCCCTCGAACAACTAGTCCACACGGGACGCCTGACTCTCATGCGCATGGTCGAACTCTTCACCACCGGCCCCGCCCGCGTCCTCGGCATCGAACGCAAACTCGCTCCTAACCAACCCGCCGACCTCACCATCTTTTCCACCACCCACGAATGGACCTACGACGTGAAACAATCTCCCAGCAAATCCCGCAACTCGCCCTTCGACTCCCGCGCCTTCAAAGGCGCGCCAATCGCCACCATCGTCGCCGGCGGCCTCATTTACAAAATGTAGAGTCAAAATGTAGGCACCGGGCTTTAGCCCGGCAGTTCGTAAATGTCTAAAATTTGCGTGGGCTCATCAAAGCCGCGAGTCCGGCCTTGTAATTCCCTGAAGGAGCTACAGACAGAAACAGTGCGATATCTACGAGTCTTTTTTGGGCCGTAGAGGCGAAAGACCTGAAGCGACAAGCGCAAAGTGGGATTCTTTTCCATTTCCAAAGCGAACCGAAATCATCCCCATTCCCGGAGGCTCCCGGGCGTTGATTTTGGTCACGACGCCTTCGTTTCCTAAAACGCCTCGCACGCGTTGTCCTACATGGAAGGATGAAGCGATCTCGCTGATCTTGCGCTTTCTTTCCGCGCTTCCGCGAATCGCCCGGACTCGCCTTACCAAATTGCCGAATTTCGCCCGGATCCAGTCGAGCGCGCTTTGCCGGGCTGCCCGTGGAGCAGCACCGCTGCCCGCATAAAGCTCTTCGTCATCACCCTGGACCGTTGCTCCAAGCTGCTTCGCGATCTGTGCCATCTTTTCGATCAAAGCCTCATCCGGACTCTTCGCAAAAATCTCACCGTCATTCCAATCCAACCACGGCCCGAAATCCTTGTCTGCGGGAACATTCCAAAGCGCGAAGTATGGCCCATTCAAGCCGGCGAGCTGCAGCTCCGGATCGTGCTCGACAATCGCAAGCCACTCCTCGGCGGTTATCGGCTTCGTCTTGCTCTCCGGCCAATGCTTCGCCCGCGTGATGTGTAGCTCATACCCCATGCGGATAGTCTACGGCGGAACCCTTCATCAGGGCGGCCCGCGCAATGGCGATCTTTCGAAAGAATAATCGTCGGTTGGGATCAATTTTGTCCGTCGGAGACTGAGAACGACGTGGCGAGAACTCACTTTTTATGAATTCCTAACAAACACCTCAGGACTTTCTTGCCCCTCCGCTCCTAACGTGCATCTTGTGCGGAAAGCCCATTCCCATCCGCGCAGAGTGAGCCAAATATGTCAGCTACGTTGTTTCTAGCGTTTTGCATTCTTGGATGCGACTTTCTTTTGTATGTCTTGTTCCAATGGACTTACGAGGAAAAGCGCAGAGGCCTCTCCCGCAGGTCGCGTGCTCCGAAAGGCGCCGTGAACCAGCCGGACCCTCGGCCGTTTTTGGTTTCTTCGCGCCGAAGCGCCCCGCGAAAAGAGCAGCTCTTCCAAGGTATGCGCCAGCGAACCGCTAGCGAGGAAGACAGCGATCCTGGCCAACTGAGCGAAGTACGCGCCTACCGGCGCATCGCTGCGTCATTCGCCGCTAAACACAAATAATCAGAAAATTGCGTTACAATCCTGCAGGCCCCTGAGAATTCCCCTGCGGAGACCCCATGAAATTCTTCTTTGCTCTTGTCGGACTTGCTTCCTTGGCGCTTGGTGTTCCGCCGACGCTTCAGCAACCCGAACCCTTTGACTCTTGTCACTTCACGGTTTCTCAGGAAACCACGAAGCCTACAATCACAGGACCGGAAGTTATCACGCCGCTTGTCTACATCGTCGACCAGCCCGATTCCCCGGTTGAAATCGTCTCCATAGACCTAACTGGCTATAGCTTGTCTGTGGCTAATGAGCGATTCACGTATAAGGATTGCTGGACCATGAACGTTCGAAATCGGAGTGACCAGCCAGTGAACGGCCTTCAAGTAACGGAATTGCTTTCGTCGTACGGCTTTGGCGTCGGACCCGGATTCAGCAGCGGCCTTAGCGGGCCGAACATTCCTCCTGGGCAGGAGACCGAGATTCGCTCGTGCAACGGAAGCGGTACGGGCGACGCACGAGGCAATCAAGTTCGCATTTTCGTGTTTGTTGAAAGAGTAGGCATGAATAAATGCGTGTATCTGCCGTCGAAGCGCATTCCCTACGAGCTTGCAGGACCGCCCGTCGTTCCGAGCTTTCACGGCGTATCGTGATCAGGTCGTGGTTAACGCGTAGCTTTCACAAGTGCTACCCAGGCACCCAGTGCGGCGAGTTTTTCCTCGGAACGCCAAGAACCGTCGTGTGAATCGCCAAGGGCCGCGATCCCGCGTTTGATTTGTGAAGCCGACCTCCTTAAGACTGGCGCGGCCGTCTCGTATGCGTCCTTCTCCAAGAAACTTTCACAGGGAATCGCGTGACCGCGAAACGCATCCTCCATAGCCGTTCGAAACAATTGGCCTTCCAGTCCGTGCGCTCGAATGTGCTCGTTATGAAGAGTAGCGGGATCCACAAGACTACCGACAACCAACCCGGCTCCCATAACGCCATAACCATCGGCCACCGCCTGCTCCAGAAGCTGTTGAACGGACTGCTTTGCCGCGCCAGCTACGACGCGACACAGTTTTTCTGCGATCACCTTTCCTTCCTTCCCAGGGAGGTCCAGCGCGGCATGGTAGGGTTGCTTCGATTGAGGGATCTTCGGATCAGAAAGCAGGACCGACTGGCACCGAACCAGCTTGGGCGCATTCGAAGGACCCGCGAGCAACACCGCCATCGCCCAACCAGACTTCACGCGAAAACCGAGCGCCGCGGGGGTCGGCTTGCTGGTTTTCGCCAAGGCCCTTCCTCCATCTTCATCGCGCAGAGGGAAAAACTGGTTCCAGGCGGCGCGAATTCCCCGTTACTTTCCGCGCGCCACTTGATAATGCAGTCCCACCACTCCGTCGGAAAACGCTTCGCTCGATAGCAGTTTCAGCCGAATCAACCGGTGTCGCGGCTGAATCAGCGGAATGCCTTTCCCAATCAGAATTGGAACTACTCTGATGATGAACTCGTCGATTTCTCCTTCGTCCAAAAAAGAAGCAATAATCTCGCCGCCACCCATCATCCAGATGTTCTTGCCCCGTTTCTTCCGCAGTCCCTGCGCGAACGCCTTGATCGGCTCGCCGACAAACTTGAATCCTGTCACCTTCGATTCCTGCGCTTGCCGTGAAATAACGTAGTTCTGGATGCCGGCGCCGAATCCCGATGCCATCCCCTTCTCCATCCCCATCTCGATTCCCTTGCTGTAGGTCTTGCGTCCCCACAGGATAGTGTCGATGCTCTTGAAGAATTCGCCCATCCCGTAATTTCCCTTAGGCCTCGGACGGTCGAGCCACGCCACGTCGCCATCGGGCCGCGCGATGTAGCCGTCCACGCTCGTCGCAATAGAAACGATGATTTTCCGTTCGGTTTTCATGCTGGTCCGCCCGTGCCGTTTGCGTCGGCTTAGGCCGGAATCCGCTTGGACACTTCGTCGGGCGCCGCGAGGGACTTTAGTGCGCCGCGGGCTCCGCCGCCGGATGCAATCCGTGCTGCGGCACTTCATGGATGCCGCGCGCGGGCGGCTCAATCCTCTGGCGGTAGAAATGGTCGAGCGGGAGCCGGCCTTTTCCAACGGGATACGCCTTCTCAATCGCCTTCGTCGCATACGCTTTCGCAAGCGTCGCCGCTTCGAGCAGCCCACGGCCCACCGCCAGATGCGCTGCCAGCGCCGACGCAAACGTACAGCCGGTCCCGTGCAGTTGCTCTTCGTTCACACGTTCGCCGGGCAGCGTCACCATCTCTGTTCCATCGAAAAGCACGTCCGTCGGTCGCCCCATGTGCCCGCCCTTGACGATCACCGCACGCGCGCCCATCTCCACAATCTTTCTTGCCGCCGCTTCCATGTCTGCCACATCTTTGATCGTCATTCCCGTCAGAATCTCCGCTTCGGGCACGTTGGGCGTAATCACGCTCGCACGCTTCAGCAGCTCTGTCGCCACAAACTTCACTCCGGCCGCGTCCAGCAGCTCCGTCCCACTCGAAGACTTCATCACCGGATCGTGTACCACATGCGCGAACGTGTGCGCATCCAGAAATTCCGCTACCGTCACAGCGTTCCCGCGGTTCCCCAGCATTCCGATTTTCACGGCTGCAATGTTGCAGTCCTTCGCTAGCACCTCGAGCTGCGCCTTCAGCGTCGCGCTCGGAATGTTGTGCACGTCTTCCACACCCTGCGTGTTCTGCACCGTCAGCGCCGTAATCGCCGCCACGCCATAGCATCCATGCGCCGCAAACGTCTTCAAATCCGCAGCCGTCCCTGCGCCACAAGACGGATCAAATCCCGCGATGGTCAGCAGAATCGGCGGCGCAGCGTGTCCATGTCCGTTCGTGCTCATCGTCTTTTCTAGCTCCAACGACGAAAATAGCCGGTCGCGCCACCTCGGCGGACCGGCAACTGCGAATGTACGCGCACACATTGTCCCGCGCAACAAGAATTTTTCCGGATCGGCGATCCCTAAGGACTCAGACGAGCAATGGGGCGGGCCGCTGGTCGCAGTTTGCCAGAGACGAAAGCCGTCTAGCGGCAAATCGCGTCGAGCTTGTCCATTGGCCGATCCACGTGGGGCGGATATTTCAGGTGCTTTGCCTCGGTTAATTGCTCGAGCAATGTTCCACCATGCAGCAGCGCTGCATCGGGATCACTTTGGTAGGCTGGATCTTTTTCCGCTTCTTCGAGCGAAACAAAATCAAATCCCTGTTTTTTGAAAAGCTCCAGCAGGTCCGGAAGCATGATGCTGTCCAGCGCACCGATGTGCAGCAGCAGCACATACTTGATGTCCCTGCCAAAAAGCATCACTGACAATTTCCGGTCCAGTGCAATGTCTTCCTTCGCCGTGCTGAGATAACTCGATTTCAGCCATGCAATGGCTTGCGTGTCCTGTTTTGCCACACACCGCGCATACGGGTTGTTCCAGGCATAGTCCCCGAAATCAAGCGTCACCTGCGCGATCTTGTAGCCGTGGTCCACCAGGTATTTTCGCACCGCGTGTCTCTTCTCCAGTGTGTCCCCCTCGTGCAAATAGGGATACCGCAGCCAACGCCAGTCCCGCGAACCCATCAGCCCCTGCAGAACCGATTCATTCGCTACAATCTCATCCTCGAACCCCTGCACGCTGGTAACGTTCAAATCGAGGTGCGAAAAGGTGTGATTGCCCAGCGGAAATCCTGAATCGGCCCATATCTTGAGCACGCCGTCTTTTTCCGTATCTCCGTTAGCACCGATATTCTTTGCGTTCACAAATCCGTAAACCCCAGGCACGCCCTTCGCCTTGAACGCCTCAATCATCTTCTTTGCAATCTCTGCCCGCGTCATTCCGGCAGGCAAATCCCCGTGGACAGGTAGATCGTCAACCGTGATGGCCACCTCCGCCCGCTGCTGCGCCATCGCAGACGAAGTCGCCAATGTAATGAATAGAGGAACGCACAGCCATCGTGCGAAAGTGCGGAATCTTCCGGCGAACTTGGAGTTTATGTTTTTCAACGAACGCGAATGTACGCGCGTCCCTGCCCGCGCGCAACAAGAATTCCTAGCGGCTGGACTTTGGGCTAGCGGGCTCAAAAACTTTTTCGATCGCCGGCAGCCGCAAGTAGTAGAGAAAAAATGTGCTGAACCCGGTGATTGCGAATCCTGAAATCTTCCAGAGCAAACTCGGAATCAAGAGTAGAACGATTCCAATGAGCAGAAAAATCCACATCGTAAATACCGCGAACAACAACCCTTGGCGTCGAAGCGTTCTCAGCTCACAGCCGGCCTTGTAAGAGACCCAAGCTAGCGTTGAGAAACACGCCACGAGGACCAGCTCCCAGAAACACAGCCAAAGATTCTCGTCCAGTGATCTCGGTGCGGAGAGTTCGAAAATATGCAGAGAAAGGGCCGCGAGAAGAACGACAAATAATGGAGAAAATGCAAACGCAATACAACTAAGGACGGTTACTCCTATAGGCCGCGTTCGAACCTCTCCCGGCACGGTCGCCGCCTGGGTTATATCCTCAGGGGAACAACCCGCGCACCAACGTCGCTTCCGCCACTCGCCCTACTGCCAAAATCATTGCGCCAGCCCGCGGCGGCACATGATGTTTCCGCATCGTCTCCACCATTTCGTGGAACGCCTTCACCATGCTCTTCTGCAGTCGCGCGTTCACTTCCTCGGCGTCCCACATGAGCCCTTCCATGTTCTGCACCCATTCGAAGTAGCTCACGGTCACGCCGCCAGCATTCGCGAGAATATCCGGCAACACCGTAATCCCGCGCCGCGCCAGAATCTCATCCGCGTGCGGAGTCGTCGGCCCGTTCGCGGCCTCCGCCACAATCCGCGCCTTGATCGCTTCCGCATTGTGCAGCGTAATTACATTTTCCAGCGCCGCAGGCACCAAAATGTCGCACTTCATGGTCAACAGGTCGTCGTTCGTCATGCGCGACGCCCCCGGCATCCCCACCACCGTCCCCGACCGCTCCTTATACCGAATCGCCTTGATCGGATCGATCCCGCGCGAATTCGTCACGCCACCGCGCGTATCGCTCAACGCCACAATCTTCGCTTTTTTCTCCGCGAACAATCGGGCTGCCGTCGCCCCCGCGTTGCCAAATCCTTGGATCGCCACCGTCGCTCCGCGCAGCGGAATCTTCTTCAGCTTACAAGCCTCTTCCACCACAAACAGCAACCCCCGCGCCGTCGCCTCGCTCCGTCCCTCCGACCCCCCGATCGACACCGGCTTTCCCGTCACCACTCCGTGTACGGAGTGCCCCACGGTCATCGCATACGTGTCCATGATCCACGCCATGGTCTGCGCGTCCGTGTACACATCCGGCGCCGGAATATCCATCGTCGGCCCGATGATCGGCAAAATCTCGCTCGCATACCGCCGCGTCATCCGCTCCAGCTCGGTCTTCGACATGCGCTTCGGGTCGCAAATCACTCCGCCCTTCGCCCCGCCAAACGGCACGTTCAACACCGCCGTCTTCCACGTCATCCACGCCGCCAGCGCCTTCACTTCGTCCAGCGTCACGTTGGGGTGATATCGAATCCCACCCTTGCCAGGCCCGCGCGAAATATTATGTTGCACGCGAAACCCGGTGTGGACTTTCACCTGCCCGTTATCCATCTTCGTCGGAATCGAAACTTCCAATACGCGCTTCGGCGTCCGCAAAATCTGCCGCAGCCCCGGCTCCAGCTTCAAAAACTCCGCCGCCATATCAAATTGAATCTGCGCGATGCGAAACGGATTCAAATCTTCCCGCGGAGCAATGCGCGGCACCATCGGCGGCGCACCAATCTGTCTCAGCGGCCCTGTGGGCTTTACGACCGTGGCCATCGGCGTCGGTCCTTTCCTCTACGCGTCTAGTCTCGACTTCTCATCTATTAAATATTAAAAAGTTTTCCAACCACCCAGGGCTTGAAATCCGCAGTTCGTTCCGTGCTCTCTGCTAACCGTTGGCCGCCATCCGCTGCACGCCATTAACAACATACTTGTCGCGGCAAGCCACCGAACAAAAATGAACCAGCTCCCCGCCCTCGCGCAGCGGAACCGCCAGTACTTCCGCCACGTGCATCCCGCAAACCGGGTCGCGCACCAACCGCCGCGCCGCCACTCCACTCTGCGTATCGCTCGAACTCGCGCCCGACGCCGCATCCTGCTCCGTTGCCGCCGGCATCGCCCCGCGCAACATCCACCCCAACACCCGCCGCAGCAGGACCACACTCCACGACAAAATCAGCACCCAAAACAAAAACTTTAATATGCGCCCCAAAAAGTCCATCGATTCTTTCACCGGGGCTCCAAACTCCCAGGAGCCAGCTCTCTACTCTCGTTCCTTCGGAAATAATTTCATGCTGCGACCCGTAAATCCCCCTGGGTCTATTACATCGCTCGGCCACATGGATGCACAACAGGCCCTCAGGCGAGTGTATGCAAGGCGAAAAGCCAGAGTCAAACGAAAACACGTACTTTCAACACTTTGCGCGGCGTAAAAGCTTCATCCGCCCAGCCAATTCCACCCGGAATCGTCCCTTTTTTCAGTCTAAATGTATTATTATCAATGTGTTACAGGAAATCTGCCCCAAAAACGTGCCCCCAGCTCGCCTTCTCTCCCCAGCACCCGTCCTCCGGGTGGCCTCTTCTCCTTTATTTCCTTTACCTCATCTACTTCCTCTGCTCCATTACCTCTTTACTTCTTTACTTCCTCCGCTGGTATTCTCTCAATCCCCATATACCCCCGCAAAACCTCCGGCACCGCAATCGACCCATCCGCCTGCTGATAATTCTCCACCACCGCGATCCATGTCCGCCCCACCGCCAGCCCCGACCCATTCAGCGTATGCACAAACTCGCTCTTCCCTCCGCCTTTCGGCTTAAAACGTATCCCCGCGCGCCTCGCCTGAAACGCTTCGCAATTCGAGCACGACGAAATCTCGCGAAACTCCCCGCTCGACGGCAGCCACACCTCGATGTCATACGTCTTCGCCGACGCAAATCCCATATCCCCCGTGCACAGCAGCATCGTCCGGTAGTGCAACCCCAGCTTCTGCAAAATCGTCTCCGCATTCCGCACCAGCGCTTCGTGCTCCTCGTAACTCTTCTCCGGATGCGTAAACTTAAACAGCTCCACCTTCTGAAACTGGTGCTGCCGCAAAATCCCGCGCGTATCTTTTCCCGCCGCGCCCGCCTCGCTCCGGAAGCACGCCGTCCACGCCGTCACATTTATCGGCAGCTTCTCCTCCGGAATCGTCTCGTCGCGGTGCAAATTGTGCAGCTCCACCTCCGACGTCGGCGTCAACCAAAAATCCGTCCCCTCCACGCGAAACAAATCCGCCGCAAACTTCGGCAGCTGCCCCGCTCCCATCAACGAAGCCGTATTCACCAAGAACGGCGGCAAAATCTCCGTGTACCCATGCTCTCGCGTATGTACATCCAGAAAAAAATTCGCCAGCGCCCGCTCCAGCCGCGCTCCCCAACCTTTATAAACCGCGAACCGCGCCCCGGTTATCTTCGTCGCCACCGCCAAATCCAAAATCCCCGCGCGCTCTCCCACTTCCCAGTGCGGCTTCGCCACAAAATCAAAGCGCGGGGGGACCCCGTGCCGCCGCACCTCCACATTCTCCTCCGCGCTGTGCCCCACCGGCACCGACGCGTGCGGCACATTCGGAATCGTCAACATCAACTCGCTCTGCGTAGCGTTCAACTGCGCAATCCGCTCGTCCGCCTCCTTAATCCGCTCCGAAACCGCCTTCATCTCTCCAATCAACGCATCCGCGTCCTTCTTCTCCTTTTTCAACCGCGCAATCTCGTCGCTAGCCTTATTCCTCTGCGCCTTCAACTGCTCCGTCTTCGTAATCAACTCCCGCCTCTGCGCATCCAAAACGCGAAACGCATCCAGATGCAGCGGCGTCCCGCGCTTCTTCGCCATCTCCGCAAACACATCCAAGTGGTCCCTGAAGTAATTAAGGTCATGCATAGGTGTAGCAGAATACCATCAGTGTAGGGGCACGATACATCGTGCCCGTCTTCTCGTCTCTGTGCCCTCCGTGTCTCTGTGGCCCTCCGTGTAAAATTCCTTCTTTTGTCCTCGTCTCTATCTTTACGTCCTTACTTCCTTACCTCATTACTTCCCATCCCTTGACTCCTATACCCATCTGATCAACGATCCCGATTGATCATCATGCCCCTTCCCACCCCCGCCTCGACCGACGCCCTGAAGGCGTCGCTTGCATTCGACGACCCCAAACACCACCTCCGCATCTACCAAGGCGACTGCCTCGACCTCCTCGCCCAAATCCCGCCGTCCTCCGTCGACCTCGTCTTCGCCGACCCCCCGTACTTCCTCTCCAACGGCGGCATCACCTGCCACGCCGGCAAAATGGTCTCCGTCAACAAAGGCTCTTGGGACAAATCCCGCGGCCCGAATGGCAACCACGAATTCAACCTCCAATGGCTAGCCGCGTGCCAACGCGTCCTCAAACCCAACGGCTCCATCTGGGTCTCCGGCACCGCTCACGTCATCCACAGCGTCGGCTTCGCCATGCAGCAGCTCGGCTTCAAGCTCCTCAACGACATCTCCTGGGTTAAGCCCAACCCTCCTCCCAATCTCTCCTGCCGCTATTTCACGCACGCCACCGAAACCATCATCTGGGCCGCCAAAGACAAAAAGTCCCGCCACACTTTCCACTACAAGCTCATGAAGGAAACCAATCGCGGCAAACAAATGAAGTCGGTCTGGGAAATCAAGCCTCCCGAAACCTGGGAGAAAAAATTCGGCAAACACCCCACCCAAAAACCCGTCGCTCTCCTCGAACGCATCCTCCTGGCCTCCACCAACGAAGGCGACCTCGTCCTCGACCCGTTCTCTGGGAGTGGTACCACAGCGCTGGCAGCGCTTCGGACGGGACGAGTTTTCAGAGGGATCGAGCTCGATCCGAAGTGGGTCCGCGTCTCCGCCCTGAGGCTGAAGGAGCATACCGGCGGGCAACTCCGAATCGATAGGCAGCAGCCGCCAAACGAACGAGCCGTGGTGCTAGCAGCGAGCGCTGACTAGTAGGAGCACTCTGCGATGGCAGGTGGCGCAAAAGCAGTTACAAGCGGCGATCAATTAAAGGATCTCGTAAGCGATCTGGGAGAGAAACTCGGCCTAGAAACAAGGCAGGAGTACAAGGTCGCGCGCCGCATTTGGGGAGCTGAGCGGCACATCGACGTAATCCTAAAAAACCCGGCGAATGGAAAAACGCTTGGAGTCGAGTGCAAGTTCCAAGGCGGGGCTGGAAGCGCGGAGGAAAAAGTTCCCGCAACAATCCAGGACATCGCGGCCTGGCCAATCGATGGCATCGTTGTGTTCGCCGGCGACGGCTTCACCGAGAACATGAGGTCGTATCTCATTTCGACCGGCAAAGCAGTGGAATTCAAAGATCTTGAGCCTTGGCTTCGCTTATTCTTCGGGCTAGCGCTGTAGCAGCGCATTTGAATCTTCGTTCTGCTTGCCGTTTAGGTCCCTAAGCGGCACAATTCATATCGAAGAGTTGAATGCTCTCATGAAGCGAAATCTCACGGTTCTCATCACGGATCTCGACAATACCCTCTACGACTGGGTCGATATTTGGTACAAGTCTTTCAGGGCTATGTTAGATCGCCTTGTTCGCGACTCTCAAATTTCGGAAAAGGTCCTAATTCCCGAGTTTAAGAAGATCCATGAGAGGCATCGCACCTCCGAATACGCATTTTCCATTGAGGAATTGCCTTCATTGCAAGAAAAGTACCCCGGTCAGAACCTATCGGAGAGATTTGACGGAGCGATTCAAGCTTTCCGCACCGCTCGCAAGGCGGCCCTGCGGTTGTACCCCGGTGTCATGGAAACCCTTACCTCTCTGCGCGACAAAGGTTGCCTCCTCATCGGATACACCGAATCTCTGAAGTTCTACACAAACTATCGGGTCCGGAATCTGCAGCTTGATGGTTTACTGCATTATCTCTACTCGCCACCAGATCACGAATTGCCGGGGCATGTACCACGCCTTCATCCCAGGGAGCACTACGAGCTCAAGAGTACTATCCACAAGGCGCTAGCGAGAGGAGCGATGAAACCGAATCCCGAGATTCTGTTGGATATCGTCGCCGAAGTTGGCGCGGAAGTTCAGGAATGCGTTTACGTTGGCGACAGCTTGATGAAAGATGTTTTCATGGCTCAGCGGGCGGGAGTAACGGATGTATGGGCAAAATACGGGGTGGCACAGTCCCGCGCGGAATACGAACTTCTCCGAAGGGTGACTCATTGGACGGACGAGGACGTAAGCAAAGAACGGAAACTCACGCCTGAACACATCAATCCGACATATATACTGCATCAGAGCTTCGGGGAACTCGCGGACGAATTCGATTCTCGTGCGTTCGCGACACGCGCGCTCCGAGGACCGGCAAGGCTGGCTATATAGATCTTTTAGAATTTACACCCTATCTATTTCCCTTGGCGTATAATCTCGCACCGATACACTCCAGTAAGACACTTGATGCAGGAGCAAGCCCTTGCCTACAACAATGGTGCTGAGGTTCAGAGATCTTGTAGGTCCGACAATCCTCGCCCACCGCGAAATTATTACAAAAAAGAATCACGTCTGGTGGGGCTGGTGGAACAAACCTGAGGAGAAGGTTCCGAGAAAGACTTTTGCCGACTTTCAGGACGAGATCAAAAAAAAGGGATCGCTGCGGATTTACTTGATCGACTCCGGATCTCAACTTCTCTACGCAGCGACCGTAACCGAAATTCGCCCTGCGCCTACGGAAGACCCCGTGCCGTGCCCCGAAGCAAAGCAAACCCCGGAATACTACAACACGAGCAAATACAAAGCGTGGTTCAAATTCACATCCATTGAGGACATTCCCGGTCCCGCAGACACAGAACTCAAGAAGTGGTCATACGACGAAGTGGCGGAATTTGCTGACGACCCGGCGGCGCAAAGCTTTCAGGACAAAAGGGTCTTCGGTGCTCAGGAGATGTTGAATCGCAAGCATCGCACGATCTATTTCGTTATGCCTTACTCGCCCAAAGCTCACCGGGATCTCCTAGTTCAGCTTCTGCCACCCGTAAATCCAAGAAATTTCGCGACTCAACCCATCTTTCGGAACTCAAACTACATATTACATGTATCGGATCTTCACTTCAGTCCGGACCATCATGGCTTCAACGTCGAAGGAGGGGATTTTGTAAGAAAAAGCCTAGCCGCTTGCATCACTGATGATCTGCGACGGGAATACAAAGACGTTCCCCCGGCCGCAGTCATAATTAGCGGGGATCTGACTTGGCTAGGTGAGCCAGCAGAATTCGAATGGGCCAAGAGCTTTATTTCGACCCTGTCAAGTGCATTCAACCTTGAGATTCAGAGAGACATTGTCCTTATTCCGGGCAACCACGACATCCAGTGGACAAAACTGGTTGGCGACTATGATCCACTCGGAAAAGTGGAAAAGCCACCAGCTGAAGCTGAACGCAACTATCGGGATTTCTATAAGAGCGTATTTGGGATCGCTCCAACAGATACCCTGGCTTTAGGTCGGCGCTACATACTAAACAACTACAAGGGTCTGGACGTAATCGGGTTGAATTCCTGCAGATTAGAGCAGAAACATTTCGCGGGTTACGGGTTCGTCTCCGACGATCAGCTGCGAAGCTGCATCACAGAAATGAAGTGGGACGAAAAGAAGCAGAGATCGCAATTCCGCCTCCTCGTTCTGCATCATCATGTGATCCCAATTGTCGCTAGTGAAGAAATCACGAGCTATAACGCAAGCTATAGTCTAACGCTCGATGCGGCACAGTTGGTGTATCTAGCACTCGAATTCGGTGTAAATCTCATTGCCCACGGACATATGCACCAGCCTTTTGTCGCGGCCATCTCTAGGGCGGCGAAGGGCGCAAAATTCCCACAATCGAGAAGTATAGTTGTCCACGCCACTGGCAGCGCTGGCGTGGCTAAAACGTATCTCGGAGCCATAGGGAAAAACAGCTACACAGTCTACGATTTTGCGGAAGATGCAGTAAAAGTCAGGATCCGTTCATGGAGCGAGGACATTCGTGGATTCGAAGGAGACTGGGACTGCGCTTTGAGCTACAACTCAGACACCGGCTTGGGGTGAATGGGATGCCGGATGCAGCAGCCTTCGCTTTAAAGGCTGCGGGTTTTGACTTTTCCCCCACCATTTCGCCGCCCAACCTTCGTCCCTTTCCTGCGCACCAACTTAATCTCCACCCGGCTCCCCAACGCATGCGCCACCCGAATCAACGTCCCAATCGTCAGATTCCGCGGCTCATTTTCCATCGCAGAAATCTTCGGCGCGCTCATTTCCGCTCAACCACCACCTAGTGCTTCTCACCGGTTCTTCCTGTATCCTTAAGCTCTCAATGACCACCCGCGACTTCAAAGTTTTTCTCGAGCCCGATGAGAACTATGGCGGCTACGTCGTGGTCTGCCCCTCTATCCCCGGCTGCTATTCCCAGGGCAAGTCTGTCTCCGAGGCCCTCGCCAATATCCGCGAAGCCATCGACCTCTGCCTTGAGGACATGGAAAGCCGCGGCGAAGAACTCCCCGACACGGAAAATGTCCTGATCGGAAGCGTCGTCGTCACCCGATGAGCCCCAAGCTGCCCGTTATTTCGGGCGCAGACCTCTATTCGCACGCTTGCCAAGTTTGGTTATGTAACCGTTCGCCAGAAGGGCAGCCACGTCCGGCTCCGCCACGCAAACGACCCTCAGCGCCTCCCTGTCACCGTCCCACTACACACGGAACTTGCCTTCGGCACGCTCCGCCGCATTCTCCGCGACGCCGCCATCAGCGTGGACGAGCTGCTCTCCCCACTCTAGCGCGCTTCCGCAGCTTCGCGATTTGCACTACCAAGTGTAAATTCTCAAGCTCCGGTTCCACCAGCGCCCGGAGCTTCTCATCCTCCATCTGCTTCTCATAGAACCGCTTCCATCGACTCGTCATTTTCTTTTTCCTTCCAGCCGCCGCGGCCCCGCTAGAAGAAAACCTCTGGCGACACGCGGAAACGTGCGCTCAATCGCGCTATCTGGTCCTTGTTCAATTCCCGTTTCCCGCTCAGCACTTCCGACACGATGCTGCGCGTCCCAAACACGTCCGCCAGATCCTTCTGAAGCAGATTGTGCTGCTCCATCAAAAACCGCACGACATCCACTGGCTTTGCACGGGGAATCTCGTACCTCTTCTCCTCGAAATCCTCAATCAGCAGCGTCAGGAGGTCCGCCAATTCCTTCTCCGCAGCCGTCAGAGACTTACTGCGCCGGTCCAGGTCATAAAGAACCTCTGTGTACGCTTCGTTTTCCTTTTCCGTCCGAATCACCTTGGGCGCCACTTTCTTCAGCAGCGACCCATACTCCGGGTTCACCGTTAGCGTACTCATCCTAATCACCGTCCCCAATCCTCCCAAACAAGCCCCTTCACCCTCCCAAATTCCTTCGCATTCGCAGTAACCAGCGTCAGCTTGCGCGCCAGCGCCTGCCCCGCAATCAATACGTCATACGCGCCGATCGGTTTGCCAATTCGTTCCAGCGATGTCCGCACCTCACCGGCCTCTCGCGCGTCTTCTTCTCCAAAAACCAGGAGCTTTACAGGGCCAGCCAGAAACGTCGCTAGGTCCTCCGCGTTTTCCTTTTGCCGCGCGCTCTTGACCACCCCGTACCAAAGCTCGAATAAGACTACGGTCGGCACCCAGACCTGCGAACCGGCTTGGACGGCGTTATGGAATCGCGCTCGAACGGATGCTGGCTCCCCTTTGTTCAATGCTATGCAAGCATTGGTATCGAGCAGGTAGTCCATCGCCGCCTCATCAATCGAAAATGCGCCGCTTCGGCGTCTTAGGCTGTTTTCTTCCTTCCTTCAGGAAGGGGTCTCCCCGCCGCCGGTCCATCGCCGCAAACCATTCCTTGGGATCCGAAATCATCGGCTCCAGCAGCACACCCTCGGGAACTCGTCTCACCCGCACGCTGTCCCCCTCAAAACGAAACTCCTTCGGCAGCCGTACCGCCTGGCTCCGCCCGTTCCGAAACAATTTCGCCACTCCGCTCTTTGCCATAGCTGCCTCCCAACAATTGATATATACCACAAATCTATACTCCCGCGCAACCTCGTTTCCTCTTGACAAAAATTGTCTACCAGCGTATAGTAGTTCTTGGGTAATATTCCGTCCCGTATCCGGTAGCGCCAGCATTCCTGCTGGCGTTTTTGTTTTGGCATCCAGTCTTGTCCCTAAGCTCTTTAGAATCCGCACTTACGAAAAACATACCTGTAACCCCTTTGGAATCCGCACTTCCAAAACACAGGACTTAAAACCCTTTAGAATGAACACTTACAAAAAAAGGGGAGGGGGGCCCCCGGCCATATAGCGTTAACCAGCTGAGTGCCGGGGCGCGGGTTCCTGCCGCCTCAAATAGCGCCGGCGGTGCTAAGCTCCACCTGGCTCTCCCAGTTCAGAGGTGGTTCGATGAAAATCTCCCATGTACATTGCCGCGTGCAAGACTTGCCGGCTGCGGCTCGCTGGTTCCAACAGGTCTTGCAGGCCACTCCCGTGTTTAATAACGAGCGCATGGCCTGGCTGGGCTTTGGCGAGTTTGGCGTGATTCTGGACGCCGCGCCCGCGGATAGCGCGCTCACACTCGGCTTCGATAGCGACGACTGCGACGCGGACTATCGTACGGTCATCGGCCGCGGCGCGGAATCCATCGAAGCCCCGCAAGATCGTCCGTGGGGCGCTCGCTCCGCCTACCTCAAAGGACCGGGCGCCCTAACGGTCGAAATCGAACAGCTCCTGAAACGCGCCTGAGCTCTCTCGAGAAAGCAGCTTGTCGCAACCGTACTCTGCGAACGCATAGCAACGTCTGCAACTCCAATGTCTTCATGGGCTTACTTCACTGTTCTCTGGATACCCCGGGGTGGGGTCCTGGGGCCTCGACGGTATTATTCGAGCGCAAAAAAGAGGGGGCCAACTTCGCCCCCTCCTCTAAACGATCCGCCGCAATCAGCTATTTATGGCCCGAATGCGTTATGCGCGCCATGATGTCGCGCCGGCTGTCCGTCACGGTCGCACCTGCGAATTCAGCCCGCTCCGCTTCGCTCATCTTTCCCAGCGTCGCGTTGATGGCTGCCGCCCACTTGTCCATGCCTTCAGCATTGGGGTAGTTAATCACCAGGCACTCCATTGACGGCGCCGCGTTGTTTACGTACTGCATGTCCAGGCCGTAGTACGTCGCCACGCCCTTCTTGATTTGTTCATCAAACGTCGGCACCAAGTACTTCTTGAGTGCTGCAGCGTACACACTCGGCATTTCAGGCTTGGCATTCGAGCAGACCACGCGTAGATACGCCGGTGTCCCGTTACCTACGTGGTACATCGTCGTCTGCATCAGGTAGTCTTCGTGTTTGGTGGCGGCGATTTGCCCCGGCTGAGGTCCCGCCTTGCGGACTTCGTCGAGCACCTTCATAAGCCCGGAGATCGTGTTCGAGGACCACGCCGACCCATGCGTATATCCGTCGGGCGTGTGTACCACCTGCTCAAACGTGGACCAACTCAGGATGGTTCCGTCGGCCATCAACTTTTGTGCAATGGGAACGAACGTCTTCTCGATATCGCCCGAGTATTGCGCCCAACTCGCTCGCGGGATTTGGAACTGGCTTACAAACGTATATACCACCGGCGCCGGCTCCGACTGCGAAAAAGCGATCGGCGAGCTGACCACCGCTAGCGCCACCAACATTAGGCCCACCGCCACACCAATCCATCGTTTATTCATGCATTTCTCCTTGGCTGGCCAGTTGTCCGCGCAGGGCAACACGTTGGAAGGTCGATCCTCGTCGCTCACTCGCAGGTTTGCGGATGGTGAGGGGATACGGCGTTCGGTTTAGTGAGGAACCTGGAATATAGGGCTTGCGCCCGGGGCACCGGCCAGTTGTGCACAGACCTTATGCCCCCGCCATCGCAATGTCAATCCAATTCCAGCGCGCGCTGGATAATCCGCGCAGCATCTGCCATGCCTGCACAGCTCAAGCCTCGGCGAGTGGCGGGCCTGGCTTCTACGCGTGCGTCGTGCGCGGGACTTCGCTCATCAATTGGTGGATGTTTCCTTCGCTGTCCTTAAAACCGGTCATCCACAAATCGTGCGTGGGCATCGGCGCGATCAGCCGCGGTGGCGCCACGATCTCCACGTTCTTCTGTACCAGACGCTGGTATCCGGCCTGAATGTCCGGGACGCGGAAATAGAAAATCGAACTGGGATGGTCGTACTCCGGCGACGACGCTGTCCCCAGCATCAGCCGAACCCCGCCACAATCAAAAAAGGCCATCCCCGGCACCGTGAACAGCAGCGGCAAGCCCAACACGTCGCGGTAAAATGCCGTCGCGCGGTCCACGTCCTTCACGATGATCGAAATTTGCCCGATGTTGGTGATTCCCAGATTTGTGGTAGCTGTGCTCATTTCCCTTTACCTCCAACGGAAGATTAGTTAGCATAGCTAACTATCTTCCATGCCCCCTGTCAAGAACAAAAAGGTCAAGCACAAAAAGCGTCCCTCCCCAAATCGCTCGCGGCCCCTCGCCGGCAAAACTCCGGCCGAATCCACGAGCGCCTCTTCGGCAGCTGCTCGCCTTGATTCCTCGCCTATCTCGCAAGCCATCTCCGCGGATCGCCTGCCGCCATCCTTTACGGCGATGGAGGTTGCCGATCAACTCCACTCCGCCGCCATTCACCTGCTTCGCCGGCTTCGTGTTCGCGACCGCGAAAGCGGCATCGGCCCCGCCCAACTCTCCGCCCTCTCTGTCCTCGTCTTCGGCGGCCCCAAATCGCTCGGCGAGCTTGCCGACGCCGAACAGGTCCGCCCGCCCACCATGAGCCGCATCGTCGCCGGCCTCCAGCGCGCGAAACTGGTGCGCCGCCACGCCACTGAAGACGGGCGGCGCGTCCGCCTCGAAGCTACCCCGAAAGGCGTGAGTCTGATGTGGGAAGGCCGGCAGCGCCGCGTGGAGTCACTTGCCAAAGCCGTGGCCGGGCTACCGGAAAACAATCAGGGGCAGCTTCTCGAAGCGATTGAATTACTTCAGCAAATCATTCGAACTCTCTAGGATTTCTGAACCAGCAAATACTTTTTTCAACTCCGTTGCGACACCGAGTGGCTTAGGCAGGCGAGCGAGTCAGGAGAACTGCGAGTAGGGTGGAGAGGATGGAGACTTGGTGTACTCGACGCCGTAGCGGAAAACCAAGCCGCCGGAAAGGGGTTCGACGCGCTTGATTTGGGCCTGGACAAAAAGCGCCGTCTCGCCCGGCGAAAAGGGCGCGGCAACTTCAATCAAAGAATTCAGGGGGTATTGCTGCAAGCTGTGGAAACACACGCCGCCCTTGGAGACGTTCTCACATTCGACGACTTCGTCAGCGTGTCCCGGGTGGCGAACGCAGGCGCTGAAACTCACGCGGATGCGAACATGCCGCCGCTTGTTCAAAGGCCGCCCATTTGCATCCAGATGTCGCGCAGGAATGTCGCCGGGCTTGGCCGCGGGGCGCGCAGCTTGTGTGCCAGGCCGAGTAGGCTCGGGAGGCTGCAGCACAGCCGTGGCGCTGGCCACCACGGCCGAAGATTGAATCTCAGCCAGGGAAGCAAATTCCGAAATGGTTGATGCAGCGGAGTACGGAGACTCCGATGCAGAGGGCGTCGGCCCAAAAGACACTGCGAAGGAAGACGCGGGCGCGTGTAAAACTTGCTTCGCGGCGCTCGGTGCGGGCGAAAACGCGGGCGAGATGAAATCTGGTTTGGCCTGGCTCACGGGCAAAACGTTAGCTAGCTGGCGAGGTGGTCCTTCGGCAGACGCGGGAAGTGGGGGCGCGAGCAAGTCGGATTGCGTTCTTGCTGGAGTCGTGGCCGAAGCGGGAGCGGCTTCGCCTTCGGCTTTTTTCCAGGGCGTTGAGGTGCCGCACTCCGCGCAATAGCGCAGGATGTTGCCGTTGACGGAGTAGACGTCCTCTTCGATGTCACCTTGTTCCATCTCCTGACGCGTCTGGCACATACTGCATTCGAGTGCAATTTGCCGGCTGGCTGGCGCGAGCGGGTCGGGTGGAGGAAACTCCATCGGCCAGAAGTCCGGATCGGGATCGACGAACGCGACCCCATATACGTAGCGGCCCGGTTCGCCGCCGATTTGCCCGACGAGGCGGATCGCAGCCTCTTTGTCAGAACCGGGGAGCCGCAGCGTCAAGAGTTCGTCCGGCGAGAATCGATATCGCGTGACAACGCCGGCGCCGTGGCGGCTGAGGACGACCGTTTTCGTTTCTTCCGAGAATACCTTTCCGGTTGTATCGGTTCCGAGCAGGACAATCGCTATTTCTTTTGTGATGCGTCCGCTACGGCGTTTTCTTTGCATGGGTACGGGCTCGTCTCGTGGAGTGAGTCGCAGCAGGTTTGTCGGCAGCTCTCCCCTAATGTTTAGTGGCCCTCCTGGTCTTTATCAGGCTCCTTCCATTTCCTTCATCCGCTTATCTTTGCAGCTTTATAGGCATGGGAGAAGCAGCGAATGGCCAGGAATAGGTACGTAGGTACTAAAAAGAGCCTCGCTAGGGTAGCGAGTAGTACTGAGAAGAATGAACCCCTCGGGCTATCGACGAGGAAGAGGGTGGAGCGCAGAATCGCAACTGTGATCGGGAGTTAGTTGCGGATTCCGGAGCAGAAAGGTTTGGGCCTGATTGCTCCTGTAAAACGTTCTGCTGCTCGCGAGCGCAGCAGGGCATTTGGAAGAACGGAACTGGCTTCAGGTTACGAGACCCTCCATCCCCCACGCCCGAGCGGCCGGTCCCCCCACCGGCCGCTCATTTTTTTGGGAAGACGTTCACAGTCGACAGTTGAAAGTTCAAAGCGGAAGCGCGGGCGGGACGGGTTCAGCGATGAGACGGGGAGATTTGTCTCGCGGCTAGGCGCACACAACGAGGTGTCCGCGAAGGGAACGACCGTCTTGGACATGACGTGTCGGAGCGGGCACGGCGTGCCGTGCCCCTACGAGTTGGGGAACACGGCGAAACTGAATTGGTTAGGGCAAAAGAAAAAGAGGGCCCTAACGGATAGGCCCTCCGAGCTGAACCACTTCGATGACACACTCGCGGGAAGCGAACCTCCCGCACCGGCCAACCACCACGAAGAACAATGGCCAGAACAACAGGCCGAAATGAAAAAGGGGGCTGGTGCAAGCCCCCTTTTCTAAGCTGACCCCCCAAAAAACCGGAACCGAGTCGAGGTTCGGATCCGGCCACCCCGGGAAGCCAATCTTGTAAGTTGCCAAGGAAGAGAGCAATAGTTGTGCCAGCAGGGGAATGAGTTGGCCTTCACGCAGAGGTGCATGATTCAAAAGAATTTACGAGGAATTCAAAATTGAGAGGAGAAAGGGCAGGGCAAGGATTCTACAAAATCTCACAGAAAACGGAGAATCACCTACATTCTTTAGGAGTATCGCATCGAAAAAAACGATGGTGAAGGAATGGGATAACGTGGTCGAGGTGTCTGTGCACGATATGATTCTCTAGGATGCAAAGCAGCGAGGCACACGAGGGAGGCCGCCAATAGGGTGTCGGTTTGAAAGGTTGCGGCGGAAGTCGGTAACGTTAACGCGAATGATCATTTCAATCCCGCTTGCGACGCTTGCACGGCGCAGCCATGGCCTGCTCCGCAAGTCCCAAAACCCAAGCTCAGCGGTGTGAAGTAGACTTGAGAACCTCCGCCGAGCGTCCCCGTCGGAACAATGTTGTCCACGACGATCCCGCTTGTTCCGCTAGCCACCGGGAGGAAGAAGGTGTCTATGGGCCCGACGTTCACCCAGTGCTCTGTTACATCCACAGTCTGAGCTCCAATCCCCATGGGCCAGGAAGGTTGTAGTGCTCCCGTTATTCCCCCGGAGGAAGTCACGAGCTCCAGATTACCGTTTGTGTCGAGAATTACTCCGCCCTGCGGAAAGTGTGTAAGCAGTGTCCAGCCCGTAGCACTGTCCAGCCCCAAACCACTCTTGCACGCCCACTGGACCGACCCGTCGAACGTAAAAACACTTCCGATAAAACCAACGCTCCAGGTCGGTGGCGTTGCTCCCGAGAAGCCGCCGCCGACTACGACTTGAATATTCAAATTGGTGTCCAAGATTTCCTGACCGACCGAGTAAATCGTTGAGGGCTGCCAGGCCGTGACGGGAAGATCCCAGACGCATCCACCGGTACCGTTGTTGAAACAGGGGTTTGTCGTGCCCGGTCCAACGGTGCTCAGGATAATCTTGTCCGTTCCGGCAGGCCCTCCGCTATTGATGCCGCTGTTCTGATTGGGATTGAAGATCTCGGTCAGCGGCCCGCAGGGAAGACTACCCGGCGCTGCCACGCTCGCAAAAGAAAATCCTCCCAAGGACGTAGTGCTCATAACCCCCGCATTGACGGGTATTCGGAATGGCGTCCCGATGCCAGTTATGTTTCCACAAACATAGAGAGTTCCCGTCGAGTTCGGCGACGTGTAGTACGCATTATCGAATGCGCCGAGGTACATCGTAAAAGTGCCGGTTCCATTCCCGCCTGTGCTCACTTTCGCTTCTATCCCGAGCCCGGAGCTGAAGTTGGTCGGGAACTGGTACACCGCCGCACAAGGGTGTCCTCCTTGAAAGCACGTGGAGGATCCAATCCCCGTGCTGTTGTCGCTTCCCACGAAGACGTAGACCTTCCCTGCGGAGGGATCCACGAGGGGGCCGTCCAGAATGCCATTCCCCACGCCAAGCGACGAGCTCGTTCCCAAGATTGTCCCAGCTGATGAGTCGACTGCAAATAATTGCGCTCCCGAGGCGCCGTTAAACAGGGTGCCCACGAATACTCTTCCTGTTACTGAGTCAAGTACGGGGCTGTCCAGCTTGTTCGCTCCACTGCCAAGAACGACCGGCCAGGGACTTCCAAGTTCAGCAGGCGTTCCAGAACCAAATACGGGATGAAATTTGTGAAGCGCGCCACTGTTGTCGCCAACGTAGAGCGCGTCGTTGAAGAAGTCATAGAACGGCGACGAATTCGTATCGTTGGCGCCCCCGCTGAAAGCCAGCGTCGTCATGCAGGGTGCGGTGCAAGTGGGGTACGCGCTCGGCGCTACGATGGAAACAGAATCCGGAGTCGTACTCGTGGCGTTGTCTGCGGACGCTTTCCACTTCAGCAGGACCAGATTCGCGATTGGAACGGAAGCGGGCGTCTGGACGAAGGCCACCTGCGAGCCATCCAAGGAGAGCGTCACCGAGGTGACCACGTCGCCGCCCGTGTTATAGGACCAGTAGGTTGTCGGCACGATTCCGGTGGCGCAGCCGGTGTAAAGGTTGTCGTAGGCCACGACGCTTGCTTGAGAGCTCGATCCATTAACGCTGGTGTTGAAGACGATGAAATCGGGTTGCGCAGCGTTGCCGCAATTCGCCGTGGTTATATCAAACGAGAATTTAGCCGGATAGTTGCCAGCCCCGATCGTGGCGTTCGGACCCAGGGAGATGGCCCAGTCGCGCTTCAATGTATTCCGAGGGGGCGGGGTACGGCGTCTCCAGCGAAACCGTCCAAACCAGCCGAACCAGTCGCCGTCCAGCCAGGACAAATTCTCATCCTGCTCGCGAGACTCGTCGAAAGTAGATTCCGCAACCGGGAGGGCTTGACGGATATTGCGCCGGTACCATTGATGCCAGAACCGGGCATCCTGCCTGACTCGTAGAGACTGCTCTAGCGTTGTGGGATTCGAAAATACGACGTGGCGGTGGCTCCAATCATGAGGCAGGGAGATTCTGGCATGAGGAGCGGCAGGTTCCTGACCCCGCAGAAAAAACCCTATGCTAATCATGCCGACGAGTCCGACACCAGACGCCACGATGCGTGAGAAGTTAAGCAGCATGGATGCGCTCCCAAGTCTTGCGCGCTAGTCTACTTCGGACATTCTGCAGCGAAGTGAACAGCTCGTCTTTTACTCGGTGAATGTGCTCAATTGATACCCCGCTATCGCGTACGAACAGAATTAACTATCGGCCCCGTGTCTCTACGCTTGGCAGACGCCGCCATCGGAAACTAACCTCGCGCCGGAACGGGCGCTAAATTGCGGCGGTGGCGTGGCGCCAGCGGCGCCAGACTAACCATGCTGGAATGGAGAACAAGAGAAGCCAGAAGGCTAGCACTGGGCCATATTCGGCAAAGAAAAGAATTATAGAGAGAAGAGTGTCGGCGACGTTGCGGTAGCCGTTGACGGCGGCGTTATGGATTAGCGTGGAGATGGCGGGGGCTGGGGAGTCGAGCTTGGCTTTGTATTCTTCGGAGAGTTTCAGGTCGATGGTGGCGAAGTCGACGCGGTGCTCGAGGTTTTTTTGTTCGGCTTCCATTTGCTCGATTTCGCCGCGGACGCGGGCGATTTCCTGTTCGACTTCGAGGACGTCGCTGATTTTTCCGGTGCGTTGCGTGAGGATGGCTTGGAGGCGCTGCTCGGTTTCGCGGGAATTTTTCAGGCGTGCAACCAGATCGGCGTGTTGTTGGGTGACTTCCTCGCCGTTTTGGTTTTCAGCTTCGGCGCGGCCGAGGGCTTTGATTTCGACTAGCGCGGCGGGCAGTTGAGGCGCGGGAATACGCAGCGAGGCCTGAAGCGTACGGGCGGCGCCTTGCGGCGTATTGACGCCGAGGTTGGCAGAATAGCCGTTGTGGCGAGCGACGATGGCGTCGAGCGAGGCGCGAGAGGAATCGAAATCCTTCGCGATGAGAGCGATCGATACGGTGCGGGCGATCATGGGTTCGGTACGAGCTGCGCCTATGGGATTGCGGCCCCGTTCCTGAAGCGGTAGGCGGTTTGTCGCCAGATCGCTCTTGGTTTTTTCGAGGATGAGTCCAGAAGCCGGAGCGTAGCTGTAGAGCGCGCCGTTATTATCGGAGGCGTTGGCAGTCATCCGTTGTGTCAGGGTGAGCTCATCGCCAGCGGATTGCGGAGCTGCGGCTGGGGCCTTGGATTCCCGGACTGAGTTAACTCGCGCAGAGTCCACGGGCGCTGAGGCTGGCTTAAGTCTGGAAAGAGAAAAAAAGCTCAAAACGAGGAAGGCAGCGGCGGCCGTCGCGGCTAGTCCTCCAATCCAGTGCTTCCGCGGCCACAGACCCCTGCGGCGAATAATCTCAAGGCTTGTGGTGGCAGAGGGCGCGGAGACTTTCGCTGCGGCAGATTCAATGCGAGTTTCTATGGCTGCGGGCAGCGATGCGACCTGCCACATGGCCACGTTGTATTTTGTCTGCTGAAATTCTTGCAAGAGGGTGCGGCAATCGGCGCAGGAGTCAAGGTGCGCGGAGACGGATTGGGCGCGGGCGGGCGAGAGTTCGCCGTCGACGTGGGCCATGACTTCTTCTGGCGCGAACGGATGTGGCGTGGTGTTCATAGACGAAAGCCTTTCTGGGGAATCGTTTGCGCGGCGACTGGTGACGCTGCTTGCTCGGCAGATTGCGCAGCGTGGCTCGGAGCCGGTGCGGTGGATGGCTCTAGCAAGTTGCGCAGGGCGGTGCGGGCGCGGAAGAGGCGGGAGCGGACGGTGTTGACGGGAAGATGGAGGAGGTCGGCGATTTCCGCGTAGCTGAGTTGCTCGAATTCGCGGAGGAGGAGGATTTCGCGGTCGATGGGGTCGAGCTTTTCGACGGCGCGGCGGACCCAGAGGCCGGATTCGGTGGCGTCCTGTTTGGCGGGATCGGGGATGCTTTTGGGATGGCCGAAGAAGGTGGCGCGGAAGGCGGATTTGCGGCGGTGGGCGCGAAGGATTTTGAAGGCGATGGCGTAGAGGTAGGTGCGGAAGAGGGCGCGGGGTTCGTAGCGGGAAGCGGCGCGGAGGAGGACGAGAAAAGCTTCTTGGGTGAGTTCTTCCGCGTGATTCGGATCGGCGGTGCGGCGGCGGAAGAAGCCGTAGATGGGTTGTTTGTAGCGGAGGAACAGTTCGTTGAAGGATTCGGCGGAGCCTTTGGAGAAGGCGAGCATGAGGTGCTCGTCGCTGGCGGGGCTAGCTGGGAAGGCGGGAGTGGGTGGCATGTCGTTCATAGTGGCGGGCGGGATAGCCTCCGAGTTTAGAACGAGAGCTGGGAGTGCGTCTTGCATGAACGGCGGCTTGAGCCTCCACTAACGGTAATGTCGCGAGAGGGGGAAAGGTTCCATCTGGTTAAGGACAAAAGACACCGCAGTCGTACATGCCACTGTGGCGCCACGCCTGAGAGGATGAGAATAGCGGCTGACAGCTCACAGCCGACAGCTGACAGTAAGGGAGCCCGATTTGGTTGGACGGTCGGCGACACAAACGTATTTTCAGGGCGGAGGCACGGAGTACGCCGAGCCGCGCAGAGAGCTAGGTGGCAGACCAGGAGGAATAAGGAAGTTAGCCCACTAGAGAGAAAACCACATCGACGGTGGTATCTACTTCGACCGGTTCGCCATTAAGCAGCGTGGGTTTGTATTCCCATTGGCGAACGGCCTCGAGTGCGGCCTTCGCGAGAACAGGGTCGCCCGAAACTATTTCCAATTGCTGGACCTTTCCCGCAGTTGACAGCACAACATGGAGGCGAACCGTGCCTTGAATTCTGTTGTCTCTGGCCTCCTGGGGATACTGAGGCTGAACTTTGTGCTTGAGCTGGGACTTCGCGACGTTGCCGCCAATCCGGATTCGAGGGACTTTAGGCTTCGGCGCTTCTTGACCAGTGGGTTGCTCTGATTTCGGAGAATCGGCGGCTTGGGCAGACTGGCTCAGCAAAGGGGATAGCGACATGGCGAGGAGTAGGGCGCAAATCACGACGCACCTCCGGAGGCCTGAAACTCTAACGCGCGTAGGCAAAAAAATCCAACCCGGAAGATAAGGGGAAGAGGGAGAGGAAGCCAGGCAAAAATAAAGCTTGACATATTCCCATATCGGAATGTATTGTGGTGGCATGGCACGAGCGGCAACCACTTCGGACGCTTTTAATGCTGTGGCGGAGCCACGGCGGAGAGAGATACTCAACTACCTGGCACTGCAGGAGCGGCCAGTGGGGGAGATTGTGGATGCTCTGGCGATGGAGCAGCCTTCCGTTTCGAAGCATTTGCGCGTCTTAAAGGATGTTGGGTTGGTGCATGCGCGGCGGGATGGGAGGCAGATGTTTTACCGGACGAATGCGGAGGCGATCCGGCCTTTGCATGACTGGGCAGGGACGTTTGAGCGGTATTGGAAGCTGCAGTTGATGCGGGTGAAGGAACGGGCCGAACAGAAGAGCGGCACAGCGAAAAAAGATTGATCCAATTTTTAATGGAGACTTGAGGAGGAACGATGAGTTCGACGGCTTCGGCAGTAGTGGCACTCGATAGCTTGACTCTAAACATTACACAGGAAATTCACGTGAAAGCCTCGCTGGAGGTGACGTTTGAGGCGTTGCTGGAGCAGCTGGGGCCGGGGAATGAAGTGACCAACGGCACGCCGATGCCAATGAAGCTGGAGGCGTGGCCGGGCGGGAGATGGTTCCGCGATTTGGGAGACGGCAACGGACACTTCTGGGGACACGTGCAGGCGATCAAGCGGCCGACACTGCTGGAATTTACGGGGCCGATGTTCATGTCGTATCCGGTGGCTTCGAATGTCCAGTACCGGTTGAGCGAGACGGATGGCGGGACGTTGATCAAGTTTCATCACGCGGCGCTGGGACTGATTCTGGACGAGCACAGAAAAGGCGTGACGGGCGGGTGGGGGACGATGAACGAGCGCGTGCGAAAGGCGGCGGAGGCGCGTGCGTCGTTCGCTGCAGGAGGCGGGAAGAAGCAGTAGCGCGTAGGGAGCGCATTCCGAGTCCGCTTCCGGGCGATAGGGTTTTAGTTTCGGAAGAAAAGGAGAATCAACATGTCGATTGCCCAATCATTGCTCGCAGAGTTTGAAACACAAGCGCCTATCACGCGGAGGTTTCTGGAGCGGCTGCCGGAAGACAAGTTGACCTGGAAGCCGCACAACAGATCCATGTCCGCCGGGCAGCTCGCGTTCCATCTCGCTTCGGTGCCGGGCGCGGTCATCCGCTTCGTGCAAAACAATCCGGTGCAAGCGCCGGAGTTTGCCGGCTTTCAGCAACCGGCGAGCACAGAGGAGATTCTCAAGACGTTTGAGGAAAGTATCTCCACAGTGCGGAGCCTTCTGCCAAAGTACGATGACACGGCAATGAACGAAACCTGGCGTATGGTCGCCGGCGGACGGGAAGTGCTGACGCAACCTCGAGCGGAGTTTCTGCGAGACGTGATGCTGAGCCACTGGTACCAGCACCGCGGGCAATTCAGCGTGTACCTGCGAATGCTGGACGTGGCCGTGCCGGCAAGCTGGGGACCGAGCGCGGACGAAGCTCCAGTTTTCATGCAAAAGGCTCAATCGGCGTAGTTGCGCTTTAGGAGAAACTTATGTGTCCTGCATGCATGGCGACGACGGCAATGCTGATCGCGTCGGCAGTCTCGACGGGCGGAGTGGTGGCTGTGTTGGTGAACAAGCTTCGCGTGAAGGGAATCGCGAGAAGGATGTTTGGAAGTCAAGAAAAGGAGAAGACATGGGAGCGACACACGAGCAAGTGAACTTGATGTTGAGGCTGTATGAGGAGCGGCGCGAGCCCAAGTTGCGAGAGGCACGGGACTGGTTCGCGGCGAACTTTCAGGTGAAGACCGGGGAGGACGTGATGCGGCTGTGTCCTCCGGGAAGCAAGGAAAATACGTACATGCGGATGGTGCTTGGGTATTGGGAGATGGTGGCGAGCATCGTAAACCGCGGGTTGATTGACGAAGACTTGTTCTTCGAAAACTCCGGGGAGCAATGGATGGTGTGGGAGCAGGTGAAGCCGGTGCTAGCGGCGTGGAGAACGATGTTCGGAAGCCAAAAGGTTTTCGCGAACATGGAAGAGCATTGCAAGCGTTTGGAGAATTGGCGGGAAAAGAACAGTCCGGGCTCGAACGAAGTGATGCGCAAATTCCGCGCGGAAATGATGCAGGCGGCGCAGGCGGGGAAGGCTCAGGCAGCGGCAAACTAACGCGCTTTCAGGCGGAGCTGAAGCGGCCGCGAAACATGGAAGTGAACGTTGGCGGGATGCGGAAGCTGCTTGGCCAATGGGCTGAGCAGTTCCCGCGTTCCGGGAGTGAGCAGGTGTGAGGCGAATTTTGAAGATGAGTTTTTTCGAAGAGAGACTGAAAACATTTGAGGAGGAGCGGTCATGAGTCAGAGCAAAGTGGAACAGCCGAAAGTAGTATCGGAGGCAGAATGGATCGCCGCGCGCAAAGAGCTGCTAGCCAAGGAGAAGAATCTGACGCGGCAGAGAGATGCGCTCGCCGAAGAACGTAGCAAATTGCCGTGGGTGAAAGTCGATAAGAAGTATGTGTTTGAGACGGCGAGCGGGAAGAAAACTTTGGCGGATTTGTTTGGAGGCAAGAGCCAGCTCGCGATCTATCACTTTATGTTCGGGCCGGATTGGGAGCAAGGGTGCCCGAGCTGCTCCCTCCTCGCCGACCACATGGACGGCTTGGCCGTCCATCTCTTGCAGCGCGATGTCCGCCTCATGATTGTTTCGCGCGCCCCGCTCGCGAAGATCGACGACTTCAAAAAGCGCATGGGCTGGAAATTCCCATGGGCGTCTTCCTACGGCAGCGACTTCAACTTTGATTTTGGAGTTTCGGTTGCGAAAGAAGATGCGGCTAAGGAACACATCTACAACTACGCTCCGACCAAGTTCCCCAGCGAAGAACGCCCAGGAATGAGCATCTTCTACAAGAACGCCAACGGCGAAGTCTTCCATACCTACTCCGTGTACGCGCGCGGCCTGGAAGATTATATGGGCATGTACGCGATTCTCGATCGCGTGCCCAAGGGCCGCGACGAAGCCGGTTTGCCGCACGGAATGGCCTGGGTTCGCCATCACGACCGGTATCCGGAGAGCAACATTGTTGAGGTGAAAAGCGCGAAGACGTGAGGATGGAGAGTGACTGGTGACCGGTGACTGGTGCAAACCCCGCGCGTGGCGCGGGGTTTGTGCTTTAGGGTTTCCTGCGCGAGGCACGACGCGGAAATATCACGCGCCGATGGAGGAGCGAAGAGCGTTGGCGAGAGATTGGCTGAAGCGCTGGACGTCGGCGTCGTGTTCGGCTTCCACCATAACGCGGGCGAGCTGTTCGGTGCCGGAATAGCGAAGAACGACGCGGCCGTTTTCGCCAAGCGCAGATTGCGCTTCGGCAAGCGCGCGGCACACTTCTGGCAACGTTTCGAGCGGCGGTTTCGATTTTACCTTCACGTTGACGATGATTTGCGGGTAGTCCTTGAGGCCTTCGACAAGAGACTCGATTTTGCCGTGCATGGAAACGAGAGAGGCGATTTTTACGGCAGTGAGGAGGCCGTCGCCGGCGGGGCTGTCTTCGAGAAAAATGACGTGGCCGGATTGTTCGCCGCCGATGACGTTACCGCTGCGAAGCATTTCTTCGAGGACGTAGCGATCGCCGACGGAAGCGCGGGCGAGAGTGATGCCTTCACGGGCCAGGACGCGTTCGAGGCCGAGGTTGGACATGGAGGTGGCGACAACTCGGTTGCCTTTGAGCTTGTTTTGAGATTTTAGGTGGCGCGCGACCGCCAGGAGAACGCCATCACCGTTGATGATTTTTCCCGTTTCGCAGACGAAGAGAGCGCGGTCCGCATCGCCGTCGAAGGCGACGCCAAGCCGGGCGCGCTCGGAGAGCATGCGCTTTTGTAGGCCATCCAAATAGAGAGAGCCGCAACCGGCGTTGATGTTACGTCCATCGGGGGAGACGCCCATCGAAACGACATCCGCGCCGACGGAGCGGAAGAGTTCGGGGCCGAGCTTGTAGGCGGCGCCGTTGGCGCAGTCGAGGACGATGCGGAAGCCGGAAAGTTTGGCTCCGGAAATGATACGGCTGCGGAGAAATTCGAGATATTCGGCGTGCAGGGACGCGTCGGGGACGAGGAGAGGAGGATTTTTCGGCGGGGGATGGGAGCGATGCTTGAAGATGTCCACTTCGAGAATTTCTTCGACGGAGTCCGGGAATTTCATGCCCGCGTGAGAGAAAAGTTTAACGCCATTGTCCTGGTAAGGATTGTGCGAGGCGGAGATCACGACGCCGGCTTGAAAATCATTTTGGCGGACGAGGCAGGCGACGCCGGGAGTGGTGATTACGCCGGCAAAGGCGACGGAGGCGCCGGCTTGCGTGAGGCCGGCGGCCAGGAGAGCGGCAATGTGGGGGCCGGATTCGCGGGTGTCCATGCCAATGAGCACGTGGGCAGCGGAGTGCTTGCGAAGCAGATAGGCGGCGAGAGAGCGCCCGGTAGCGAAGAGCGTGGCGTCGTCCAAAGGAGGAGTGCCGGGAACGCCGCGAATACCGTCGGTTCCAAAAAGTTCTTTGGGCATGAGGAGTTAGCGGCCAATCGCTGAGGGGCTAAGCATACGAAAGTTTAGCACACGCGCTCGAAGAGGCTCGGAGGGAGAGTTGCGTGGGTTCGGTTGGGTAAACAGCGGGCGCGAATGGCGCCAGCCGTCAGGCGCGGTTGCGGAATGCGATTCGAAACACGCAACGTTCGCGAGTGAAGGCGTCACGAGTTTGCATGAGTATGCTAACGTGGGGGGAACGGAGTGCCTCGTGCCTGAGATAGAGACGCAACCATCCACGGTTCGCATTGCCGGATCAACCTTTAGTTTGCGGGTGCTCGCCGCAGCGATCATTTTGCTGTTCTTCTATTATGCAGCGGGAGTGGTGATCACGGTGCTGCTGTCGATTTTGCTGGCGTATTTTCTCGATCCGGCGGTGGAGTTGCTGGAGAGAATGCATCTGCCGCGCACGGTGGGTTCCATGGTCATGGTGCTGGTGTTGATCGCGGTTTTAGTGGCGGTCGGCTATGGGTTGGGAACGCGAACGGAAGATTTTGCGGCAAACTGGCCGAAATACGGAGCGCTGCTGAAACAGGTGGCAGGCGCAGTGGAAGGAAAGATCAAGGGAATCGAGGGGAAGGTTTCGGAGATTGCGCCGGAAACAGCCCCGCAACAAGGGGGCGGGGAGCGGCCGGAGGCGGCGATTGTGCGAACGCTGTTATTCCGCGGGATTGGGTCGCTATATGCCTTGTTTCTGGAAATCACGTTTGTGCCGTTCCTAGTGTTCTTCATGCTGGCGGGCAAACACGAGGTATGGCACGGAACGTTGCAACTATTTCCCGCGTCGCAACGGACGAGAGTCAAGGAGACGCTGGAGGACTTGCGAGACGTTCTGCGGGACTATCTGGCAGGTATGACGCTGTTGACTTTGATGGTGATTGCGGCGAGCAGTTTGTTTTTCTGGATTCTGGGGCTGGATTTTCCGATCATCACGGGGATAGCCTCGGGTTTGCTGAATATGGTGCCGTACATCGGAGCGGTCCTGGCTTGGCTGCCCGCGTTTATCATCGCGCTGGCCAAATGGAAGACTCTCGGGCAGTTCGCGTTGATTGCCGGGGGATTGACGACCATTCATGTGCTGGCGCTGAATTTCGTCGCGCCGCAAATTGTGGGACGGCGTGTGCAGCTAAATGCCGTGGCGATTACGATTGCGCTGCTTTTTTGGGGCTGGGTGTGGGGCGGAATGGGATTGCTGCTGGCGATTCCAATCACGGCGGCGTTGCGTGTGATCTGCGATCACACGGAGTCGTGGCGGCCGATTGGGCGCTGGCTGAGTGCGTGAAGAAGTGACTGGTGATTAGTGACTGGCGACTAGCGGGGCTCTTCCTGGTTGTGCAGCGTCAAGCCTTTTCTTGTTCGATTAACCTTCTTTCAGCTACTCTTCTTTTGAAAATGGAATGAAACTTTGGGAGTCTAAGGTGTCTCTGCAGATTCCGCACATCTAGATGAGGAGCAATTCATGAAACGGATTGGGATTTATTTGTGTTCATTGTGGGCGCTCATGTTGCTTCTCTGGCCGGGAACGGCACACGCGTGGGGGTGCAAGGGCCACCAAACGGTGGCTTTGATCGCGGAGAAGCACTTGACGCCGGAAGCAAAACAATTCGTGCAGAAGCTGTTAGCGGAAAATCCCGTCGATCCGAAATTGAACCGCTATTGCGGAGGGGCGAGCCGCAATCTGATGGCAGACGTTTCGACGTGGGCAGACGATGTGCGCGGAGAACGAAAGAATGGGCCGTGGCACTACATAGATATTCCGCGAGGGTCGAAGCGCGGACCGCTGGAGCCCTATTGCGGACCGGAAGGCTGCGTGACGAGAGCGATCAGCGAGCAACTGGCCATTCTGAAAGATGAGAAGGCGGATATGGCAAAGCGCGCGGATGCGCTTCGATACATTATTCATTTCGTTGGAGATTTGCATCAGCCGCTGCACACCACCACGAACGCCGATGAAGGCGGAAATTGCGTGCCTGTAAAATATTTCCGGCGCAGCCCGCATGAACACAATCATTCGCTCTCGCCAAACTTGCACAGCTTGTGGGATACGGCGATCCCGGAGCGCGACGCGGAAGGCGCTGATCCAGCGGAGTATGCTGAGACGCTGGATGCGCTATACGCGACGGAGATCGAGAGCTGGCAGAAGGCGGGGATCCACGTCGATGAATGGGTGTGGGAAGGCTACGATTTTGCGGAAAGCGTGGTGTATGGGGCTTTGACGCCAAAGATCGCCATCGAGCCGAATGTGCCCGTACACAGTTGCACGGACGACAACAATATCAGCGAGCGGCTGCTGCACCAAAACATCACGGCAGGCGAGGCGTACCAGGAGAAGGCGGGCCCGGTAGTGGAGAAGCGCCTTGCGGAGGGCGGTGTGCGGCTGGCGATGATCCTCAACGATGCGGCAAAGGCGAATCCGTAGACGGGTCTGAGAGCGATTTCGGCGCGGGGTCAGCGGCGGGCGCGGGTGCGGCGGGGCCGAGGGATTTGATATAGCTCACGAGTTGCCAACGCTGGGGCTCAGGGAGCTTCGACCAAACGGGCATGCCACGCCGGACAACGCCGTTGGTTAAAATCCAGAAAATGGCGCCGGGTTCGGCGTTTTGGACCTGCTCCACACGAAGGCTCGGGCCTTTTCTTCCGCCTTCGACTAAATAGCCATGACACTCCGCGCAGTGTTGTTCGAAGAGATTTCTTCCGGCAGCGACAGCATCGGGATCTTTTGCCAAGGGATTGCGCTTGGCGCGTGCCTTTTGCGGGGCTTTGGCGAGCTCGGCATAGACCAGCGCGTTTTTCTGATACTTGTCGACAGGAGGCTTTTCTTTCTGCGCGAGAGCTACCGATACGCAGAGTAAAACAGAAGTGGCGGCAAAAGCTGCGCCATACGCTTTCATCGGTGGCCTCCGAAAAGGCGGCTGATCATCGAGCCAAAACCAGGGATTTCGCGAGAAACACCCCAACGCAACAGGAAGAGATGACTGTTGTCGTTCAAACCAAAACCGGGGGAGAGGCGAAACGTCCAGCCTGAAGGCAGATTCCAAGCCACAACGGGAGCCAGGTAATGAGACGTGTCGTGCAAGCCAAAGTGATGACGGTCCCCAAGGCCGCCATACATCTCGGCCCCCGCGCTGAAGTTTTCGCGGCAAAATGAGCAACGCATGGCAGAAGCCTTGAGGGCGAGGGGGCGACTCGCACCGAGGGCATAACCAAACTCCCAGGGTGAGTTGGAAAGGTCTTTGGCTGCGAGCGTATTTTCGGCGAGATTCCAACCCTTGAAAGTGCTGGACAAAATCAATTTCAGTTCGATTTCGTTGATGTGATCTTTGCGAGCTTCGGCGTTGGGAGTGAGGAAGTCCGATTCGACGTCGTGGCCTTCGCCTTCTTTGAGGATCTTGTCGGCGCCACTCTTGTGCTCATATTCCACATAGAGGACGGGATTGATGAAATGCTCGCGCTTTAGGACCCGAAAGCGGTTTTCCCAGCGCGCGCCGGTGAAGACGGTGGAATCGCCAAAGGTGGTCTGGCCGTCCACGTAGAACTCGGTGGTCCACCAGGCTGTAGCGCCGTACTCGAACTCCATCCAGAAAGCATGGAAGTCATTGCCGGCGCGCTGGGTGCCAAACGTGGAGAAATACTCGATTTCGAGGTTGCCGGGCTCTTCGAGATAGTGGTCATAAGCAACGATGTAAGGGCTTTCCTGAGCATGGGAAGACACCGGGAAACCAACTAAGAGCAAAAGGAGAAGGACGAGAAAAGGGCGGAACGAGGGAATGGACACGGAATCTCCTTGCAAATGGTTTGCAACAGTAAAGAAGACTAACTTAGTCCGATATCAGATGCAAATAACTTACAACTAGAATTTTGGGATTTGCGTGGGCTTCTGTTGACAAGGGTCTTCACCGACCTGGGACCTGTCTATTTCGCTACATGCCCGTGCGGGCAGATTGCGTTGAAGGAACGGAGTGGTAGAATCGCAGACGAATTAGAAGCGCAGATTGCTGTTCACCAAACGCTCGCAGGTCCCACCTCTCGCCTGCGGGAAACCAAGTCCCGAAACGGAAACACAATCCCTTCCTGAAAGTGCTTCAGGTGCGCATGCTAACCAGCCCGCGTTGTGAGCAGTTGCTCGCGGCTATTCTGGAATCAGCCGAGGATGCGATTGTCGGCATAACGCTCGATGGCTCGATCGAGCTGTGGAGCCGAGGTGCGGAGCGATTATACGGATACACGGCGGACGAAGTCAGGCGCCATTCGCTCATGTCGTTGCTTCCGATCTACGAAGTTCCAGCTATGGAGGCGGTGTTGGCGGCAGCGCGCAACGAGAAAATGGCCGATAGCGAAACGGTGGAGCGGCTGCACAAGCTTGGTTCGAAGCTGAGTGTAGCCGTGAGACGAACGATCATACGGGATGAACAGGGGATGGTCACCGGAATCCTGGAGAGCGGGCGGCTGGTGCACCAAAAAGTGGAAGACACCGCGTCGGAAACACAGCTCCGGCTCCTGGTGGAGCAGATGCCGGTGCTCCTGTGGACCACGGATCAACATTTGCGCATCACGTCAAATTGGGGCTCTGGTTTGCAGCATTCCGAGATCCACGCAGGGAATTTAGTAGGACGGTCGATTTCCGAGTACCTGAAGTGCCCCGACACGAATACGACGCCGATAGCCCACCACTATGCGGCGCTGCGGGGAGAGTCGGTACGCTTCGAGTACAAGCGCCGGGATCAGGTGTTGGAAATTCGTTTGGAACCGCTGCACTCAGCGTCCTGGGAAATCATAGGGTGCATTGGAGTTGGGCTTGATATCACACGGCGAAAGAGAACGGAGGAGCAGGTTCGCTACCAAGCCACACACGACGCACTGACGGGGCTGGTGAACTACCGGGAATTCATGGACGCGCTTGAACGCGAGCTACGCCGAGCCGAGCGCACACACCATTCGTTTACCGTGCTGCTTCTGGACCTGGATGGCCTGAAACCGATCAATGACGATCTGGGACACCTAACGGGGAATAAAGCGCTAAAGAGGCTGGCTGACGTCATGAAAGGACAATGCCGGGCGACGGACCTGGCGGCACGGTACGGTGGCGATGAATTTGCAGTGTTGCTGATCGATTCCGACCAGAGCATGGCAGAACATGTGGCGCAACGCATCGAGGCCTGCGTGCGAGATGACCGCGAAGGGCCACCCATTACCGTGAGCATTGGGATGGCGGTCTATCCCGGCGACGGACGAACATCGCAGGACCTCCTTGAGGCCGCGGACCAGCAACTGTACGGGCGCAAGAAAAAGGGCCGAAGCTCAAATGCAACAGACGGGCAGGCTAAGCCCTCGAAGAGAATGCTGGGTGAAACGTCCCTAAGGAGAGAGTAGCGCACCGCAGAAGAGTCCTACTCCGACCCTCGCACAGCCACGAAAGAGTTAAACTTGAGGGCGACTGTAGTAAGGGCAGCCGTGCGTGATTGCGGAACGGTCTCGCGCAAGTGCGGCCGCAGAGCGGCTAATCATCTTTCGCCAAAGAGGAAATACCTTGAAGACGCAGGAACTGGTGTTGACATTGCTCGACGAGGCGTACAAAAAGAAAACCTGGCACGGACCCAATCTGAAACAAGCGATCCGTGGAGTGAGCGCCAAGGAGGCCGCATGGCGGCCAGGAGCGGGGCGGCACAACATCTGGGAAGAGACGGTCCATGCGGCGTATTGGAAATACGCGGTTCGAAGACGCATCGAAGGGGGCAAACGAGGATCGTTTGCGTTGAAAGGGAGCAATTTTTTTCCGCGACCGGAGAAGGGCAACGCGAATGAGGCTGCCTGGAAGGCAGATAGGGAGTTACTCGAGCGGGAGCATCGGGCGTTGCGGAAGGCGATCGAAAAGGCTCTTAATACGCCGAGAAGCGCAAAGTTTCTACGGCAAATCTATGGGGTGGCTTTGCACGATGTGTATCATGCCGGACAAATACGGCTGCTGCGCCGGTTGATGGCTCGATGATGTAAGGCGTGTGCCTGCCTCGGATTAGAAATCTTGGCGGCGAAGTGCGCGGACGATGCCTGCGAGATCCCCGGAATCCTGAAACAGGCGGATGGCGGCGATGCCGGAGGCGCCGGCTGAGAGGCATTGGGCCGCGTTTTCCAGAGTGATTCCGCCGATGGCAAGGACTGGGATGGGTACGGAATGGCAGACTTCAGCCAGTTGGCGGAGGCCCTGAGGCTCGCCGTAGGCTGCTTTGGACCGAGTGGCGAAAACGGGGCCGAAAAAGATGTAGTCCGCGCCAGCGGAGGCGGCGGACTGGGCGGATTGCAGCGAGTGGCATGAAACACCAACGAGAAAATCGTGCGGAAGCGATTTCGCGGCGGGGGACTCCAGCAAAAGACGTTTTGCTTCTTGGACAGGCAGAGAGCTTTCGCCTAAATGGACGCCGCCAGCATGTTCGGCGAGAGCCACATCGAGGCGGTCATTCACGAGAATACGCGTGACAGTTTGGGCGCGGCTCGCTTGCTGCGAAACGCGGAGCAAGGCTTCGCGAGTGAGCGCGGCAGACTGTTTCCCGGACAGGTCTTTCTCGCGAAGCTGAATCCAATCGACGTCAGCAGCGGCTACGCGTTCGATCTTGTCCAGAAGCGGCGCGAACAAATCATGTTGAGGGGCGGACGGCAGAGTGCGGCGGTCGGTGACGTAGCAGAGGAGGGGCTTTCTGTCCAGATGGGGCTTGGAATCGACCGACGAACTATTTCGGAGGGACACTGGAAGGGCCAGGACGCGCACCGATAAAGCTGAGAGCCAGCAGGATGTCTAACACGCCGAGACCGCTGACGGCGCCGCGGAAGGAGGGATGAAGCACGACGTGAATGAGCGAAGGATAATGGCTGAGAAAAAAATTGTGTTCCCAGAAAGCAGACCAGGGAAGATAGAGAAGCAGGGCCCCCATTTCGAAGCAAATCACGACCAGCAGCGCGCGGAAGACACGGTTCATAGTTAAGAGGGAATCGCCTGCATCAGTGAATGCCGGGACTCAGCGGATAGGCTTCTGAAGAGAAGCGATGCGATCAGCGACGTCGCGATAATCAATATTCATCGCGTAGACCTGGGAAAAACTCTTCAGCGCCGCTTCCGGCTCACCTGCGGATTCCTGGGCAACACCTAAATCATACCGCAACGCGAGGATGCTTTCCGGTTCAATGCCTGGCACGCGCAGGGCGCGCTCGTACCAGATGGCGGCGATGCCCGGCTGTCCTTTTTCCGTAAAGGCAAGACCCAGCAGCGTGCAGCACTGCATGACATAGCGGAAGGGCTTGCCGTTCTCGGTAGCTTTAGCCACTTTTTGAAATTCGCTGATGGCTTCGTCCACCAAGCCCATTTCGCGGAACGCAATGCCGAGATTGTAGTGCGTCTCGAGGTCTTCGTCCTCTGCTCCCATTTCGCCGAGTTCGGCACGAAAATCGTCAAAGACTTCCTTGAGCGGGCTGTGTTCCGCCGGCCCTGCGGGTTTTTCCTGCGGTTTAGGCGCAACTGCTTGAGGAGCAGATTCCGAGCGGGAAGGTGTCAGCGCGTCGAGACCAAGATCGTCGATCTCCTTTGCCAGGTCCGCCAGAAACTGGTCGGAGGCGAAACCGTCCGCGGGCGCGAGGGCAGCAGAATCCTTGGCAGCCGGAGTTGGTTCCGGGTCGGGTCGCTTGACGACGATGGGCGTCGTGGGAGGCTTCTGGTCGTAAGCAGGAACAAGTGGCTCGGGTTCCAGGACCAGCTCAAAATCCTGATCAAGCTCGAATTCGGGTTCGGATGGGGCGGGTGGAGGAGGAGTAGGCGCTTTGGGAACGGAGGGTTTTTTGTGAACGACCGGTTTTTCTGGGACTGCGGGGGCGTGACTTTGCTCGAGCGTTGCAGGCACGCTTTCCGGTTTGTGAACCGGAGGAAGCTCCGCGGAAATGTCGGCAAAGGAATTTGGCTCGGCTCCAAGACTTGTAGGGGATTCGACGGGTAGTTCGAAACAATCGGTCCCGTGAGACCCGGTGGAACCAGCGGCGACTGGTTCCTCCGAGATCGAGAATTCTTCGGCGCTGACCGGCTCCGCTGCGACTTCATGAGGCGGCGGGGGAGCGGGTGCGGCGGGCTTTGCCGGAGGCGCCTTTGCGGCAGGCTCGGCAGGATGCGAATCCTCCAGCATCGAGGCCCATTCGTCGGAGAGGTCAACTTCTTCCTGAACAGGAGTAGCTTCCGGAGAAGCGTCGGAGTGTGCCTTTTGTGCTGGAGCCGGCTCGGCAGCTACGGGTTCTTCGAACCCGGCGACAGGTGGTTGAACAGTTGGCGCGGGCTCGGCGGCAACTTCCATCGTCGGGACTTCGGGGATGGTGGCCGCTGGAGGTTCCTGGTGAGCCGCAGTGCTGGCAGCAAGTTCAGCGTCGGTAAGACCGGCGGCGCGCTGGAATCTGCGGCGAAGTTCGCCGAAGCGCTCAGCGCCGCGCAGGTCAGCATGGTCGATATGGATTTGCTCAAGCTGGGCAGCAAGCTCCGCGGTGCGGCGGTCGTCGCCCGCGCCGAGGACGAAGTCGAGAAGTTTTTCGAGGGTCGGAGTGTGCCGAGGCGCGCGACGAAGAATGGCTTCCAGGAGGCCAATGGCTTTTTGCGTGAGACCGTAACTTGCGAAGAGGTCCACGTCGGTAAGGGACTGGGCGATGAACTTCTGAGTCTCTTCGTCAAGGGGAGGCTCGGAAGGGGCAGAGACGGCAGCGGGTTTGTCGCCCGCGACGGGAGCAAAGGTCGATTCTGCTTCGGGACGCAGCTTTGGCGCGGGAGCCCTGGGGATCGCTGCCTGCAGATCTTCCTTGGGAGCGGGCTGCTCTGGTTCTACTGGCTCAGCAGCCAGCAAACCCATTTTGCGGAGGACGTTGTCCAGTTTGCGCTTTGCGGAATCACTGTCGGGCTGGCGGTCGACAAGCTGCTCAAAGATGGTTTTTGCGCGCTCAAGTTGATTGGCTGCCGCGAGCGCATCACCCAAATGGGCGAGGGCATCGGGAAGGCGGAAGGAATCGCTGGTGCGGCCGTAGAAGTCGACGAGCCATTCGAGGGGCTCGATGCGGCCCGGCATCCGTCCAGCCAGCTCGTTTTGCAGGCGGCCGATGACTTCGTGCTCACCGCCGTCGATCATGGGGACGCGAATCTGGCCAATGATGGCCATGGCGCGGTCGCTTTGACCGGATTCGAGGAGCCCCTCGACGATTTTTTGCGCGGGGCCAAAATTCTTGCTGTCGGCTCCCAAAACGCGGAGCGCGAGAGCCGTGGCCTTGTCCCAATTTGTGTCTTTCAGATAAAGATCGAGGAGCAGTTCGGTTTGCTCGCCGCCCTTTTCAAGATCGGGGACGCGCTCAAGAAGTTCAGCCGCTTGCGTGAAATTGCCCTGCGAGGAAAAGGAACGGGCTTTCACAATGTTGGCTGCCAGACAATTGGCATCAATCTTCAGGGCTTTATCTGCAAGCTTATCGGATTCAGCCTGGTCTCCACGAGCCAGGGCGCGCTGCGCGGCGGAAACGTAGGCGTCGACGGCCTCGCGCGACTGGCCCATAGCCTGATAGAGATCGGCCAGGCGAACCTGAATCCGAAGATTGTCCGGTTCGGCGAGGAGGAGTTTTTTCAGAAGGCCGACGGCTTCGGGCTGGCGGTTGTTTTTGAGATGGATTTCCGCGAGCTGCAAAAAGAGCGGGCGGGCCTCGCTCATGACCCCCTGTTGGACATAAAGGTCAGCGAGTTTCTCGAGGGGGCGAATCTCTTCCGGGGCCAGTTTGGCGATGCGTTTGTAGACGGCGATGGCTTTGGTGAGAAAACCGTCGCCGACAAAAATCTGAGCGAGGCGCTCGAAGTAATCGATGGCCTGAAACGTCTCACCTTGGCGGATATAGAGCTCGCCGATGGTCATGAGGGTGACCTGATCGCGCGGCTCAAACTTTAGAATTTGCTGGTATTCGGCGATGGCCTGAGGGACCTTGCCCTGATTGAGCAGCTTCTGCGCCGATTCGACAAACTTGCTCTTGGTATAGGCCATTCGTGTTCCCAGACAATACGCGGCCCGCGCCTGCGGGAGGACATGTCCTCCGTCCCAAGGGCAGGAAAGGCAGACACAAGCCGTGCTTGTTAACGCTAGCAGGCCGGGAAAAGGCAAGTCAACGAACCCAGAAGTGGGTGTGAGCAGCCAGTTATCCCCGTTAGGACTAGGAAACTAGTTGGCGAAGACGAGGCGAAGCGCGGGAGGGTTAATTTTTGAGGGTTTGGGCGCAGGCTAAGTTTGAGAAACCAGGTTGGAAAGAGAATGGGGCTGGAGGGGAGCTGTCGAAGAAACAGGCGGCTACTTGTGATGATGGAAGATTTCGTCGGCAGCTGCGGCCGTGCCGTTGCCGTTCCAGTGCGTGTCATCCAGAAAATAGAGATATTTTTTCTGGTCAAGAAGGGCGGTTGCGTCTTGGGCGTAGCGACGTTCGAGAGCGACGGCGGAGACCTCTGCGTTCTGAAGCGCAGCCGCAAAGTCCTGCAGAGTTGCGCGAGATCCTGAGACATCGCGTCGCTCGGCGAGAAGAGGCGCGTAGATGGTCGAACGGTTTGGAACCAAGAGAACCACGAGGTCGAGGCCATCCTTTCGCAATTGCGCTGAATACCAGGCGAAATAAGCAGCCCAGCGGTCTGCGGCTTTCTGTGGATTGCTCGGTGACTTGAATTCCGCGGGCAGAAAGACGATCGGCTCGCCGTTGCGCAGCCTTTCTTGGATTACGAAAGCCGCAAATGAATTGGGGAGGATCGTATCGTCTTGGATTTTCTTTTCGAGCTTGGCAGAAAGCGCCCGGAGCGGGGAAGCGTGGAGCTGGTTGAGCGGAGTTCCAAGACGGTCGGTCCAATCCGGACCCAGCGTGCGGAAGACAAATCCTTGGGCTGCACCGCGGCCGCCATCGGGAGTGGCGGCGGGCGGGTCTTGCAGGGCGCGGGATTCCAGGAATTCGAAAACGACCAGACCGTGATGAAGATCGAGGCGTTGGGCTACGGCTTCCAAGCTTCGCAAGTGGAGCGGTTGCGGTGCGCCTGCGTTGTAGAAGTACCCGCCGAACCGCTGGGTGAGTTGCGCGGAGAGAGACTGGCCTTCAGGAAGTTCACTGCCGACGGCGAAGGAGTCGCCGACAACAATGCCGAGGGGATTGCCTCGCGCCAGCGCTGGAGGATTGTGGAAGCCATAAGCATCGGTGGTGAACTCGACAGTGTGATAGCGGCGAAAGGCTGGCAGGTTTCCGATGCCGGCGACACCGCCATAAGAATTGTCGCGGTGGTAGTGTTTATCGGGGATGAAAGGGCCCACGGCATTCGGATAGTGGCGGAGCATCGCCTCCCAAGCGCGAAACGTGAGTGGGTCGAGCGGAACGAAGCGCAGTAAGAGGTCGAGGAGAAAGTACAGAAACATCAGGCGCGGCAATACGCGCCCGATGCTCCAGGTTTTTGCGGGATTGGCAGCCGTTTCGTTCACTGGCGTTTGCCGTGCTCCTTCGAGATTCATCAAAACTGAAAATAGAGAAATGGCGATTGCTGACCGGACGCAATCGCCAGAAGCGCCGCAGTGTATCCCAGGGTGAGACCTGCAACCGTCCACGAATTCCATTCGTGCTTCATTTCGAATGTGTTGGGAGCAAAGTGCGCGATGGCGGCGGCGATCAAGAGGGCTACGAGCAAGCCGATGAGCCCAGGGAACAGGGAACCCGCAGAAAAACTGAACAAGCGCGCGAGCATGGCTGCGGCGAGGGAGAAATTGTCGGAGCGAAAGAAAACCCAGCCGACCACTACAAGAAAAAAGGTGCTGGCGCGCTGAAGAACGGACGGTAGACGGTCCCAGAACTCGCCGAACAGCTTGTAGAGACAGAGCAGAACGCCGTGGTAGCCGCCCCAAAAGACGAAAGTCCAGTTGGCGCCGTGCCAGAGACCGCCGAGCAGCATGGTGATCAGAAGATTGCGGTAGACGAGCCAGTTGGCGGAGACGCGGTTGCCTCCGAGCGGAATGTAGAGATAGTCGCGCAAGCAGGTGGAGAGGGAAATGTGCCAGCGGCGCCAGAAATCGGCAATGTTGATGGCTTTGTAGGGCGAATTGAAATTTTGCGGAAGACGAATGCCGAAAAGGTAGCCGAGGCCGACAGCCATGTCGCTGTATCCGGAAAAGTCGAAATAGATTTGATACGTGTAGCCGAGGACGCAAAGCCAGGCGCCGAGCGTTGAGAGATGCGCGACGTCCTTCCAAGCGGGATTGATGACGGAAGCGATGGTGTCGGCGAGGAGAACTTTTTTCATCATGCCGATGGCGAAGAAGGACCAGCCGATATCGAGCCAGCGAGTGCGATCGGCGTGGTCGAGATTATCGAGGTCGGCTTCCACTTGCTTAAAACGGACGATGGGTCCAGCGACGAGCTGCGAAAAAAGAGAAACGTAACACGAGAATTCCCAAAAATTGCGCGTGGGCGTGATAACGCCGCGGTAGGCATCGACCATATAGCTGATGGTGTGAAAGGTGTAGAACGAAATGCCCACGGGAAGAATGATGTTCAGCGCGGGCGGGTGAATGGGCACATGCAGCCACGCCGAGAGTTCGGCAAAGCTGGAGACTGCGAAGTTAAAATACTTGAAGAAACCAAGCAGGAGCAGGTCGATCGTGACGGGGATAATCAGGAAGAGTTTTCGGCGGCGAGGATCGGCGGCGCCGAGCATGCCGAGGCCGGCAAAGTAGCTGACCGCTGTGGAGAAGGCCATGAGGGCGCAGAATTTGTAATTCCACGTGCCGTAGAAAATGTAGCTGGCGATGGTGAGCCAGATGTAGCGCTGCTTTTTTGTGCGGAGACGCCAAAAGCCGAAGTAAACGATCGGCAAGAAAAGAAAAAGAAAGACGAGGCTGTTGAAGAGCATGTGCTGGCGTCAGCGCTGACTGGCCGCAGCCACCTTAGATGAGAGGCCGCTCACAGTTTCGGGCGTGACGATGATAAACGCATCAGAAAGGATTTGCTAAGGGAATGGCGGGGCAATGATGGACAAAACGACAAACTAATGTTCGGAAGCCCAGAAAATGGCGGAGCCGTGGGCTGGAAGTGTGACCTCCACAAATTCCTTCGAACCCAAGTCCGCGTGTTCCCAGAGGTCACGAAGGGAGTAGCTCGGGCGCTTGAGACCGAGATCTTTCCAAGAATAGTGAAAGGATTGCTGCGTCGAGTCGAGATTGAAAACAGCGATGAATGCACCTTCGCCGGATTCCGGAGTGGAGAGCCAGACGGCGGCTTTGTCGGTCGAGACGACGGCATGGCTGCCGGTAGAGTGCTGATCAACTCCGATCAACTCCGCATTTGTGAGCGCGGATTCGGTCCACTCATCCGAGAGCGTGAGATTGCCGCCCATGATGAGCGGGGAACGAAAAATGGACCAGAGCGTGAGAAGAGTCCGCTGCTCGTCGTGAGTGAGACGCGTGCTGCGCGGTTTTTCCCAGCCGGCGGCGGGTTCCAAGCGTCCGATGGGAAGCATGTCCGCGTCGGGCCAATGCCCGGGCCCGGAGAAAGCGGCCCATTTCGCAGCGCGGGCGAATTGATTCCCCACGCCCTGCGGAAAATCCTTATCGCTGTACCAAACATCCCAAACGTCATCGGAGATTCGCCACATTTGGGCGTAGCGGCGCAGCTGGATGGCTTTATCAAGAGGAGCTGGGCCGGGCGAGAGGCTTAGGACAATGGGCCGGTGGACTTTGTGAAGAGCAGCGCTGATCATGCGAATCTCGTTGCCCTTGTAAGGATGGCTGGAGATGCAATCGACTTTGAGAAAGTCGACGCCCCAGCCAGCGTAGAGTTTAGCGATCGAATCGTAATAGGCCTGAGCGGCGGGCGTGCCCGCTTTCAAGCCGAAGTTGAATGGATTCCACGGACAAGAATCGTTGACGTCCGCCGCTGCCTTTGCGTGATACAAAGAGCCCGCGATCGGAAGGTTTTCGCGCACGGCTTCCTTCGGAATACCGCGCAAGATGTGGATGCCAAATTTGAGGCCGAGGGAGTGAACGTAGTCCGCTAGCGGCTTGAAACCGGCGCCGTTTTCAGCGGAAGGGATGGTGTTGGTGGCGGGAGTATAGCGGCCGTAGGCATCGATGCTGAATTCCGCGGCGGCGGCATTGGTTCCGGCGGAGTGATTCGTCACGTACCAGCCTGAATCCACAACGATGTATTCCCATCCATAAGACTTCAGGTGCTCGGCCATCCAGGCCGCATTGGCTTTGATGTCGGATTCGCTGACGGTTTCTCCATAGGAGTCCCAGCTGTTCCAGCCCATTGGCGGAGTGGGCGCGAGCAAAGTCTGTGCTTCAGCAATCGTGGAATTAGAAGCGATGTGCGCGAAATCGGTCCAGACGCAAACGACCACGCAAAACGACGAAAAAAGAAACACCACGCGGCACGTAGTCCATTTCGAGTACATCTTCCATGACATTGTGTTGTCCCTTGGAATGTCCGGCGGAGATTCTATGTGACGCGCTAAAAAAGAGGTAGCGGAGTTTGCGTGGCGCCAGCGGCCCAGCAACTGGCGTCGCGGACGGGGGCAAAAGAATAGCGGTGAAGAGGAGATGGGCCGTGCTGACGAAGAGCTTCGAGATGGTCGGGAGTGGCGTATCCCTTGTGGCGAGCGAGGCCGTATTGCGGATACACGGTGTCCCATTTTTCCATGCAAGCGTCGCGATGCGTTTTGGCGAGGATGGAAGCTGCGGCGATGGAAACGCTGCGCGCGTCGCCTTTAATGAGCGACTTCTGCTCGATGAGAACGTCGAGCTCCATGGCGTCGATAAGTAGGTAATCCGGCTGGATGGAGAGTTGTTGAAGCGCCGCGGTCATGGCTTGGCGGCTGGCTTGATAGATGTTCCAAGCGTCGATGCGCTGGGCATCGATTTCCGCGACAGCCCACGCGAGGGCATGTTGGCGAATGCGAGTGCCAAGCTCCGTGCGGCGCTCGGCGGGAAGTTTCTTCGAATCGTCGAGGCCGACAATGCGGCGTTTGGGATTGAGAATGACCGCGGCGGCGACAACGGGTCCGAAGAGCGCTCCTCGGCCGGCCTCATCAAGACCGGCAATGCGCATCCAGCCAAGTTGTCGCGCCGCTCGCTCGAAACGGGAAGAGCAGAGCCGGCTCATTGCGCGGAGATTTTAGCACGGCAAGCGGAGGTCGCAGGACTACTCGTAACGAAGCGCAACCATGGGGTCAACTTTTGTGGCACGGCGCGCGGGGATGTAGCACGCCAAAGTCACCACGACGGTAAGGCCAGCCGCCAATGCTGCAAACAGAACGGGATCGAACGGCTTGACGCCGTAGAGGAGACTTGTCATGCCGCGAGTGACAAGGGCGGCGCCGAGCGCGCCAGCAGCGATGCCTGCAAGGGCCAGGCGAATACCCTCGCCAATGACGAGGCGATGGAGATCGTGCGGCCGCGCTCCGAAGCTCAAACGAATGCCCATCTCGCGGGTTCGCTGCGTGACCCAATAGCTCATGACGCCGTAGATGCCGACAGCGGCTAAAACCAGCGCGAGCGCCGCGAAGGAAGCAAGCAGTAAACCATACGAACGCGTTTCAGCGGAATCCTTGCGCATGCGTTCGTTCAGAGTAGCAACGTTGTAAACGGGAATTGCCGGATCGATGCGCTGCATTTCCTCGCGCAGGGGGCTAAGCATCGCTTCCGGAGAATTGTGCGTGCGTACGACAAGACTCATGTTGATGATGACTTCGCTTTGCAGCAACGCGCCATAGATGACCGGCTCGGCTTCCGGATCTTGGCGCAGCGAGTTGTATTTGATATTTCCCGCGACCCCAATGACTTGCATCCACGGATTTGTGGAATCGGCTCCGCCGTACCGGATGCGCTTTCCGACAGGATCCTGGCCCGGCCAATAACGGTGGGCGAAAGATTCGCTGACCATGACGACCCCGGGAGTGGACAGGGAATCGCGCGTGGAAAAATCACGGCCTTGCATGAGCGGAATTCCCATGGTGTGAAAATAGTTCGGGCCAACCTCCTGATAATAAACGGTGTCGGCCTCGGCGTTCGAAATGGGCGCATGGCCTTCGACAGTGAAGCCGCGCTGGAAGCCGCCCCAGAGAAACGGATCGATGAATGTGGCTGCCGCTGATTCGACTCCCGGGAATTGTGCGATGCGCTCGGCAAGCTCCGGACCAAAACGATTTCGACCGTCTCCCTCGTACTTTCGATCCGGAACGTAGAACCGCAGAGTCACAAGATGATCTGGCTGAAAGCCAGGACTGTCCGCCAGCAAATGCGCGAGGCTCCTGAGCATGAGTCCTGCTCCGATCATCAGAACAAGAGCAAGCGCGACCTCCGAAACAATGAGGAGGCGACCGGTCTGCCGCCCACGCAAGCCCATGGAGCTTTTCACGGATTCTTTGAGTGACTCATTCACGCCGGTCTGGGCAGCGTTGAGAACGGGAAGTATGGTCAGCAGCAACGCGGTGCCCGCCGCGAGAGCGAAAGCGAAGGAAAGTACGCCGCCGTCCAAACTGACGTGCGTGAAGGAGGGAAACGTCACGGGAAGGACGGAGACGAGCAGATCGAGGCCCCAGAAAGCGAGCGCAACGCCCGCCAACGCACCTCCAAGTGTGAGGAGCAAGCTTTCGGTGAGGAATTGCCGGATTAGGCGGCCGCGTCCCGCGCCAAGCGCGAGACGGATCGCAAGCTCACGATCGCGCGCGGCGCTGCGTGTCAGGATGAGATTGGTGACGTTGGCACACGCGATGAGAAGTACGAAGGCGACCGCGCCCAGCAATATCAGCAATGGTGCGCGGAAGCTTCGCACGTAATCTTCCGTCGCGGGAGTAACCAGGACGCCGCGTTCGCGATTCTCCTTCGGATAAGCCTTCGCAAGACGCGCAGCGATCGTTTCCATTTGCGATTGAGCCGTCGTCATGGTCACACCCGATTTCAGGCGCGCGAGCACTTTGTGAAAGTGAATGTCGCGGGTGTGCAGATAATCGTACTTTGCGACCTGTGGCCAAGCGGCATCCCGCATCATCATCGGAATCCAGACCTCGGCAGAATCCGAATAGCCGAGAAAGCCTTTGGGAAGCACGCCGACAATCGTGTACTCGTAATCATTCAGGCGAATCGGTTTGCCGAGAATCTGCGGGTCGGAACCAAAACGGCGCTGCCAGAGGCCGTAGCCGATGATCGCCACGGCGTGCTTCATCGGGACCGCGTTTTCTTCCGGAGTAAACGTGCGGCCGAGAACTGCGGAAACGCCGAGCAGCGGGAAATAGCTGTCGCTGACTTGCTCGCAATCCAAGCGGTCGGATTTGTCTTTTCCGTTGAGGATCATTTCGCAATCGCCGAACGCGGCCATTTCTTCGAAGACGCTATTTTGAGCGCGCCAGTCCAGATAATTGGGATAGGCGACGGGTGAGCGCCCGCCTTTGGAGACGCTTTCGTTGACGCGGACGAGGTGAGCGGGATCTTTGAAAGGCAGGCCACGCAGCAGAACGGCTTTGACGACGCTGAAAATGGCCGTGTTTGCGCCAATGCCGAGAGCGAGCGTGAGGATCGCAACGATGGTGAAGCCGGGATTCTTCGCGAGCATGCGCGTGCCGAAGCGGACGTCCTGGAAAAGTGTCTCCAGGAACGGCAAGCCACGGCGCTCGCGATAGAGTTCCTTTGTTTGTTCCAGGCCTCCGAACTCGCGGCGCGCCGCGTAGCGTGCTTCCTGCGAAGTCATGCCGCGGCGAATGTTTTCTTCGGTGAGGGCCTCGAGATGGGCACGCAGCTCAGCGTCGAGTTCGGTTTCGCTGCGGCGCGCCCTGAATACTCCCTTGATTCGAAGAGCGAAAATGCGCACCCAAGTCATCGTCGTACTTCTGGCAGTCGACGCAGCGGCTTGGTTGCGCGGCTATTCATAACGCAGCGCCACAACTGGATCCACTTGCGTCGCGCGCTGTGCCGGTAGGTACGCCGCGAGGGCCGCTACTACACCTAGCAAGAAACAGGCCCCAGCAAACGCAAGTGGATCGGCGGAGCCGACTTCGAACAGCATGCTGCTGAGCAAACGGTTCAGCCCGTACGCAGCAGCCAATCCGACGGCCATGGCGGCGGTCACCAGGAAAGCCATGTGGCCCACAACGTTGCGAAGGATGTCGCTCGGTTTCGCGCCGAGCGCCATGCGGATTCCGATTTCGCGAGTGCGGCGCGCGACGGAAAAGGCCACGACGCCGGAAAGTCCGAGCGAAGCTAACAACGTGGCCAGTAAGCCGAAGAGACTGGAGAGCCAGGTGAGAAGGCGCTCTCGCGTGAGCGAATCGTCTATTTGGATTTCCAAAGTGGTGGTGGCATACAGAGGCAGGTTCGCGTCCAAATCATGGACCTGGGCTCGAACCAAGTCTCCGATTTTTTCCGGATCGCTCGAGGTGCGCACCTGGAGCGTCATGTCAAAGAGGCGTTCGACCTGTGCCATCGGGGCATAGAAATGGCGCCGTGGCGCCTCGGAAAGACGGACATACTTGGCGTCCTTCACGACACCGATGATTTCGCGGTCCGGAGGCACTTTTGGATCATCGTCGGTTCCGATTTTCTTGCCGAGTGGGTCTTTGCTTCCGAAGAAGTAGTGCGCCATCGTTTCGTTGATGATGACGACTTTCGTGCGAGAAGCCGTGTCCTGCTCGGTGAAGTCGCGGCCGGACACAAACGGAATGCCCATCGTCGCGAAATAACCGGGCGAAACGACCGCGGCGTTGGGGCTCATGTTCTCGTCGGGGCCGGGCTGGTAGCCCTCGACCTTGACACCTTCTTGATCCCAGCCTCCGGAAATGACGGAGCTGGTCGTCAGGCTTGCGGATCGCACGCCGGGGAGTATGCGAACTCGCGCGAGGAGGTCGTCGTAGAGCGATTTGATTCTTCCTTGCGGATAACCATTCATGGCCGGATTAAGAGTCGCGAGAAAAACATTCTCTTTGACAAAGCCAGTATTCACACCGCGCAAATTTCGCAAGCTGTGAAGAAACAGACCCGCGCCGATCAGCAGCGGTAGAGAGAGCGCTACCTGTAGAAAAATAAGCGCGCTGCGCAGACTGAAAAGGCGCTCGCCGGAAGCTATCGAAGGAGCATCATTGCGCAACGCGATGGACACACCGGCCCGCGAAAGCTGCAAGGCAGGCGCAAGTCCGAAGAGTAGCCCGGTGACGAAAGATGCGAGCAATGCAAAGCTCAGAACTCGCAAATCCATCGGCGCTCGGAGATTTGCGCTGAAGTCCGCAGGCAGAAAGCCAACCAAGGCGGTCTTTGCCCAGTACGCAACCACGATTCCGGCACATCCTCCCAGAACCGCCAGCAACGAACTCTCTGTCAACCACTGGCGAATGAGCCTGCCGCGTCCCGCGCCGATGGCCAAGCGCACGGAAATCTCCTGCTTTCTCTTTTCGTTTCGCGCCAGAAGAAGATTCGCGAGGTTTGCACAGGCAACCAGCAGCACTATGCCCGTGACCGAGAACATCAGGAGAAGCGGGCGCTCCATTTCACCGCGCAGGTGAGCGAAACCTTGATTGCCCTGCTGAAGTTGGATGCGACTGGCGAGGGCGCGCTCTTTGTCGTGGGCGTTGATGCTTGCACCGAGTTCTTGCAGTTCCGCTCCGAGTACCTGGTGATAGAGGATGTCGAGCGAGGCTTGTGCTTGCGCGACGGAAACTTCCGGCCTGCGGCGCGCCAGAATCGTCATCCAGCGATGCCGCGGGTTTTGCAGGCGATTTGCTGGCACTGGACGGAAAACCGTGGCCATCATCATGGGCACGCGAATGTCCGGGTTGCGCGCCATCTCCGTGCCGTAGAATCCCGGCGGCGTGATTCCGATGACGCGGATCGGATTGTCGTTCAGGATGATGTCTTTTCCGACGACCGAGGGATCGCTGCCGAATCGCCGCTGCCAATAACCATAACTGAGGATCGCGACTGGGTGAGCGCCGGGAGTGCGATCGTCTTCGGGGCCGATCAAACGGCCGAGAAACGGCTGCACGCCCAGTGTTTCAAAATAATTTCCGGAAACCAATTCGCCGACGGCGCGTTCGCTCTGACCGCCATAACTCGCATTGAAATCGAGCCCGGAGCGCGTCAGAACATTTGAGAAGACGATGTTCTTGTCGCGGAAGGCTTGGTACATCGGATAGGAGAAGTCTTCCTGTACCTGCTCCGAACGGCTGTCCGTGTACTTGATAATGACGAGTTCCTGCGGATTGCGGACCGGAAGGTTGGCGAGCAAAACGGAGTTCACCAGGGAGAAAAGACCGGTATTCGCGCCAATCCCGAGTGCCAATGTCAGAATTGTTACCGCCGTGAATCCCGGACTCTTCACGAGCATGCGCAACGCGTAGCGCAAGTCTTGCCCAAGGGTCTCCAGGAAAGGCAAGCCACGTTGATCGCGGTAGGATTCCTTCATTTGTTCGACTCCGCCGAACTCGCGCCGCGCGGCGTAGCGCGCTTCTTTTTCGTTCATACCCCGGCGGATATTTTCTTCGGTGAGCGCGTCGATGTGTCCGCGCAGTTCCGCGTCGAGATCGCTCTCGAGCTTCTGCCTGTGGAAAATTGCCAGGAATCGCGTTGTGAAAATGCGAATCCACTCCATGTCAGGCTCCTTCGGCGCGTCCAAGCAGGCGCGTCATGAGCGCGGCCATGCGCTCCCAGCTTTCCGTCTCCGCCAAAAGCTGTTTACGTCCGCTGCGCGTCAGCGAGTAATACTTGGCCTTGCGATTGTTGTCCGAGACGCCCCACTTCGAGGAGATCCAGCCACGTTGTTCCAGGCGCAACAGAGCCGGGTAAAGCGTGCCCTGATTGAGTTTGAGGAGATCGGCGGAGACCTGTTGAATGCGTACTGCGATGCCGTACCCGTGAAGCGGGCCGAGGGCCTCGAGGGTTTTGAGTACGATCAAGTCGAGCGTGCCTTGCAACACTTCGCCGCGCGCTTGCGCCATAGCGATTCTCCTTTTGACGTTCAACAGGAGACTATTCCTGTTCCTGTTGATTGTCAACAGGTGGCTTTCCCGTATGGACGAAGCTCCGGAGGAATGGTTTCGTGAATCCTGAAGGTTACTGGGCAAGCGCGTAGGCCACGCCAAAAAACGCGGCAAATCCCAGCTGATGAGAACTTCCTCACAAGACTCGTTGACCCGAGCACGCCGTGGGACCTACGATGACCGGGCAAATTCAGCAGCGAAAACGCTTTAAGGAGAATTCCATGCATTCATGTAAGCAATCCGCGTGGCTTCGCGACGGCGTCTGCATCCTGAGTTTGGCGGCGAGTTTCGTGCTGGTTCCAGGAACCACGGCACAAGGACTGGTCAGCAGCGATCTTTCCCGCTTCCGAGCTGTGGGGGACGCGGTTCTATCGCCGGACGGACACCGCGTTGCTTACCCCGTGATTTTATTCGATCGTCCCGGCAGGCCCGCACCGCAACTCTGGATTATGGATCTCGCCACGCAAAAATCCATTCGCATCGGGGGCGAAAAGGATGTGACGAGCAATGCCCGCTGGTCGCCCGATGGAAAATGGCTGGCGTTTCAGGGAAGAGTTGGGGAGAAACACGGATTGCTCATAGCGCGCCCCGACGGCTCTGAGATCACCTCGGTCGTTGAAAAGATGGAAGGAACCAATAGTCCCTTGCCAGGCAGCGGTCAGAACGTAACGTGGTCGCCCGACGGCAAGCAGATCGCGTTCATTTCCTCGACGCCGGATGAACGGGCCGCTGAAGCCGGCGGCGATCCCATGGTCATCACGCGCTACCTGTACAAGCCCGACGCGGGTGAAGGCATGACTCGCTTCAACGACAACCAGCGCCTGCACATTTTTGCGGTGGAGGTGGCCACCAAGGAGGTGCGTCAGCTAACGCAGGGAATCTACGATGAGCATTCGATTGACTGGTCACCCGACGGGAAGGAGATTCTGTTCGTCTCGAACCGCGAGCCGAACCAGGATGAGTTTTTCAACTACGACATTTTCGCGCTGAGTGTCGCCGACGACAGCGTCCGCCGTCTGACCGCTACGGAATACAACGAATACGAACCGCTCTGGTCGCCCGATGGCAAGCACATTGTCTATCGCGGCACGAAACGCGGCTTGACCGACCGCGAGACGACGATGGAAGACACGCACGTTTGGATGATGAACGCCGACGGCAGCAATCGCCGCGAAATCGGAGCGGTCATTGACAACCGCCAGGGCGCGCCGAAGTGGGCTCCCGACGGCAGCGCGGTGTACTTCACGGTGCAAGAGCGCGGGAGCAATCATCTCGTGCGGCTACCGGTTTCAGGCGGCGCTCCGGAATATGTGGTGAAAGATACCGGCGGCGTGGGCGGCTTTTCCGTCGGCAAGGACGGCACGCTTGCTTATACGTTCACGTCTCCCCGCGATATGTCGCAGCTTTACGTCAAGTCCGGCAGCGCCACCGCTCGCAAGCTTACGGACTTGAACACGGAAGCGCTCGCTGGAAAACAAGTTGCCGAAGTCGAGTCCTTTACTTTCGTCAGCAACGACAACAAATTTGAAGTCGAAGCGTTTCTCACCAAGCCTGTAGGTATGACCGCGACCTCGAAGTATCCACTGATCGTGAATATTCACGGCGGACCACACGGGCAGAACGGCCCGGGGTTCAACTTTAGGAATCAAGTGTACGCCGCACACGGCTGGGCGACGCTCAACGTGAATTTCCGCGGCTCGACCGGTTACGGGCAGAAATTCGCAGACGCGGTCTTTGGCGACCAGAACGGCAACGAGGGCCAGGACGTTCTATACGGAGTGAGCGCGGCGGTGCGCCGATACCTGTGGATCGATCGCGAGCGCATGGGCATCGAAGGCGTCAGCTATGGCGGCCAGCTAACCGACTGGCTCATCACACAGACCAATGAATTTAAAGCGGCGATCCCCACCGCAGGTATCGCAAACCTGATCAGCTACAACTACATGACCTACTACAACCAGTATGAAGAGATGGAGTTCGGCCAATTCTTGCATCAGGGCAACTTGATGGATGTGGCCTGGGAGCGCTCGGCGCTGAAGCACGTGGCCGCCGCGCATACGCCGACAATGCTCATTCATGGCGAAAACGACAATGACGTGCCCATCGCCGAAGCAGAACAGTTTTTTGTCGCGCTAAAGGACGTTGGGACGGAAGCGGTTTTCGTGCGCTACCCGCGCGAAGGCCACGGCATCCGCGAAACAAAACACGTGATTGATTGGACTGATCGGTCTATCGCCTGGTATGAGAAGCATTTTCCGAAGGCGGGTGCGGAAGGCGTAACCAACGTGCAGCCCTAATTTGCGATAACTAAGGGCGAGAAATCGCTCATCCTCCTAATGGGCAAGCCAACACTGAAGATGAAAACAGAAAGAGTCCCGACGAAACCGGGACTCCTTCGGGAAAATGTTTCGAATTGCGCGGTTGGCTTACGCCTTGGTTTCGGCGCCAGCCGTCGCAACCGCCGCCACTTCTTCGCGGGCAGCTCGCTTGATACGAGCAGCCTTACCGCGCAGGTCGCGAAGGTAGTAGAGGCGGGCGCGGCGGACTTTGCCCTTGCCGACCACTTCAATCGAGCTGATCGAAGGCGAGTGCAGCGGGAAGATACGCTCGATGCCGACACCAAAGCTCACGCGGCGCACGGTAAACGTGGCGCCGGAAGCGCGGCCTTTCTTGGAGATCACGACCCCTTCGAACGCCTGCAGGCGCTCCTTTTCCTTCTCGCCTTCGCCTTCTTTCAGGCGAACGTTGACGCGCACCGTGTCACCGGGGCGAAATTCGGGGAGGTCTTTGCGCAGTTGCGCTTCATGCAATTTAGCTATAACCGGATTCATGTTCGTATTCCCTGCAGACCCACTCAGGCGGGGCCAGCTCTTCAAAGGTAAACGCCAATTATAGCCAAATATTCACAATTTACCTAGCGCAAACAAAGGCTGGCGTGGGGGCAATTTGCCTAGTGAAGCGTTTGGCCATGCGCCGGGACCTCTGCTATAACGCTGGCATGTTCGGTATCTCCAAACCCAAACTCCCCATCAGCCCCGAGAAGCAACAATGGGTAGACAGCTCTTTCCTTCGCTTTGCCTCTCTTCTCGGCCCCCATCGCCTCCTTCAGGCAACTGTAGTCCTGCCGACTCCGGACCACTTTCCGGATCCTTATGACCGTTCCGAAGCCGCTCTTCAACGTATCTTCGCGCGTGTTTCGACTGGTATGCAGGTTAATCCGTCCGAGGTTGACGTCACACTCTTCGCTTCCGCCGACGACCTTACTCACGGCCTCGTGCCCTTTTCCTCCGGCCAGACTTCAGGAGCTGCCGGCCTTTACCATCACGATGCCACGACCAAACCGCACATCTCGATCAACGAAAAGCAACTAAAGGATCCCATGGCGCTGGTCGCCGTGCTGGCCCACGAACTTGGCCACATCATTCTTCTCCGTCCTGGACTCGTCCCTCGCGACGCTCCGGACATGGAGCCCATGACTGATCTGTTGACAGTCTTCCTTGGCTTCGGCATTTTCACGGCAAATGCTGCGTTTCATTTTAACCAGTACACGACCGACAGAGCTCAGGGATGGTCCGCGGGCCGACTTGGATATCTTTCCGAGGAACTGTACGGCTATGCTCTAGCTCGCTTCGCCCTTGAACGTGGTGAGTTAAAACCAGCGTGGCGAAAATTCCTGTCTACAAACGTTTCCGCGTACCTAAAACGCTCGGCCGTTTGGCTGGCCGATCGCCGTGAGCCACGCCTTTTCCCTGGAAATCCGATTAGGAGGTGAAACATGAGCCTTGAAAAGAAAGTAGGCGTGAACGTCAAACAAGCGGTGCCTTTTTTCGGCGTTTCCAGCATGGAAGTATCGCTCCGCTTTTATGTGGACGGCCTTGGCTTTCGGATGACCAACCAATGGATTGACGAGGGCAAGCTCCGATGGTGCTGGCTGGAAATCGGTGGAGCGGCCTTGATGCTGCAAGAGTTCCGGACGGAAGGCCACGATTCCTGGAAGCCTAGCTGCAAAGTCGGAGAAGGCGTGTCGGTTTGCTTCATGTGCGAGGATGCGCTGGCGATTCATCACGAAGCGACCGCACGGGGAGTAAAGGCAAGGAATACTCCGTTTGTAGGCAACGGTCTGTGGGTTGTCTCGTTCTCGGACCCGGACGGCTACCGCGTCGATTTCGAGAGCCCGACGGATTTCCCCGAGGAGTCGGAGTATTCGCCACAAGACAAATAAATGGGAACCTGGCGTTCGTCTAAGCCTGCGCGGGAGCCGAGACGCTTCGGCGAATAACGCTGTCCGCAAACCGCTCCATTTCTTCAAGCTGCGGGCTGAATTGGAGCAAAACCAGATCGATGCCAACAGCTTCGAATTGCGCGAGCCGCTCCGAGACTTGTTCTGGCGTGCCCACTAAGCCCGAGCGCAGCCCTCGATTCGAAACGGAGTAGTCTTCAAGCGAAACGCGCTGCTCAAGTTGCGTTCCCGCAAGCCACTGCTGGTAATTGGCGTAGCCGGCGGCGGATTGTTGAACGTCGGTGATACGCTTCAGTTCGTCCTTCGCCTCGCGCTCCGTTTCGCGCACGATGGCGTAGCCCGCGACGCCAAACTTCATCGGCGGCAAATTGTGTCGCGCGCGGCGCGTACGCAAATCCGCGATTTTTTCGCCGACGCGCTCCGGCGGATCGCCATGCATCAGGTACGCATCGCACTTTTCTGTAATGAGATCCTTCGCTGCGGGGGATTCACCTCCAGCATAGATCGTCGGATAAGGCTGAGACACGGGCTTGGGCTCGAGGACGTTGTCCTCCACGCGGTAATATTTTCCCGAGTATGAAAAATGATCCTGCGCCCAGACGCCATGCAGCACATCCAGCCATTCGTTGGTGCGCGCGTAGCGGTCATCATGCTGCTCGAATCCCACGCCGTACTTTTTCGCTTCGTCCGACCACCACGACGACACCACGTTAAGCGTAAGGCGCCCACCGCTGATGTGATCAATATTCGCAGCTTGTTTGGCGAGCAGAGCGGGCAGATGGAACGTTGGCCGCACGGCGACCATTAACTCAAGCCGCTCAGTAACCGCGGCCAGCGCGGCCGCCGTGGACCACGCATCGAGCGACGGCGCTTCCATACCCTTGATGTCGTTCAAATTTAACTCGGCGATCAGCGTGAGGTCGAAACCGATTTTTTCGCTGCGCTGAGCGAGCTTTTTTACGTACGGCCAGCTCGCAGCCATGTTTTCGTCTGCGACGTTGCGCAGCCAGCCGCCAAATACGGGGAGCCAGTAGCCGTATCTCATCGAATGCTCCCGCTGGAAATGAGCCGTTCGCCCCGGCTAGCCTCGTGAATCCGCGCCTCGCTGATTAGATAGTCCGCCAGCCGTGCATAGGGATTGAAGCCAATCATGCGTTCGGGGTCGGAGACAAAATTCGAAAGCGCGTTGATGTCATAATAGAGTTGCCGTCCGGTGCGATGGTCTATGACGTACTCGATGCCGCCGACTTCAATGCCCGCGACTTCCATGACGCGCTCGACGTCGTCGATAACCTGCCGTGGCGGATCATAAGCCTCAACCGTAAGCCCGGACTTAGGAGCATCCACCGGGCAGGCCAATCGCGTCAGTTCCTCGCCTTTTGTGTTCTTGCAAATGTCTGCAGGGCACAAATCAAACGTGTCGCCCGTAATGTGGATTTGAATCGCGTAAAGGTATTCGCCGCCAAGAACCTCCACGCGCGTGATCACGCCGTCGCGCGCCGTGAAGAATTCTTGCACGAGCGCGACGTTGTCGATTCCAAACGACAAGCTGTTTTCTTCGACCGCCCCACGTAACTCGTCCGCTGAATTGAACTTTTTAATCCCCGCCCCGCTGCCTCCAATATTCGGCTTGATGATCAGCGGATAGCCGATCGCTTCGGCCGCGCTCAGAGCCTGTGACGGATGATTGATCACGCGTGCTTTGGGATATTGCAAGCCGAGTGCTTCGAGCACCGTGCATTGTAGCGCCTTGGAAATTTCATGAGTGAAAGCGCGCGAGCCGTTCACTACGCGAACGCCTTTCTCCTCCAGGTGCGACAGATAATTGAGCGTATAGAAGATCCCGTGTCCCACGCCGCGTTGCCATGCGGAAGGGCTCATGCGGTTGAAGAGCAGCGAATACTCGCGCTCCGTAGCCGCAACATCGTACTGATGATTCCGCGCGTCCACCTTCACCCAGTTCGCGCCCCGCGCGTCGAGCTGCTCAAAGAGCGGCCGAAACCAATGCTGCTGCTCGTAGTAAATGGCGATGGGCTTCCCCCCGCCGTATTCCTTGCCGTTTCCGCTTGCCGCGTTGCTCATGGCACCGTGCTCCTCATTCACTTAACAATGAAAAAGGGCCGCTTATTCCGAGCGGCCCTGGATTCCTTTTAGGTTTAGTTTGCGCTAGACCGAAGGACTTCCCATGCCGTTTGCGGCAGTACACATACAAGCGCAGCATGGACACGCGAAAGCCTGCCCACAATCCCAAATGCCTTGCGAGGTGCGCAAATCATCGTCCCGGATCGTTGCTTTCACAGGAACCTCAGTATACCGCGAGCCCTTTTCAGCGCAACAGCAAATCCGGCCGGTTGCGCTGGGTTTTTTCCAGGGCGGCGGCTCGGCGCCAATTTGCTACTTCCGCGTGATTGCCTCCAATCAAAACCTCAGGCACCCTCCAACCTCGAAAATCCGCTGGCCGCGTATAGTGCGGAAAATCCAGCAGAAGGGAATTCGTGACTCGCGGGTCGTGAGGGCCAACTTGTAGAGGCGCAGCACGCTGCGCCCCGCTTGAAGCAGCATCCAACGACGAATTTAGTTTGGCACTGAACGATTCATTCTGTGAAGAAGCTTCATTTCCCAGCGCACCCGGAATCAGCCGCGTCACTGCATCGATGACCAGCATCGCAGGAAGTTCGCCGCCGCTCAGCACATAATCCCCGACGGAAATTTCTTCTGTGGCGAGATGTTCGGCGACGCGCTCGTCGACTCCCTCATACCGCCCGCACAGAAAAACGATGCGGTCAAGTTTCGCAAATTGCCGGGCGGTTTCCTGCCGGAAAAGTCTTCCCGCGGCCGACATCAAAACGACCGTCGTCTTCGGATCGAGCGCCGCCGGCTGCTCCGCGCTCCCCAGGCTCTGTCCAAGCAGCGCTTCGGCGGCCTCAAACAGCGGCTCTGGCTTGAGCACCATCCCCTCGCCCCCGCCAAAAGGCCGGTCATCGACACTGCGGTGCCGATCCTTGGTGAACACGCGCAAGTCCTGCACTTGGACCTCGATAAGCCCCGTCTCGCGAGCCCGCCGCAGGATCCCGTGATCCAGCGGCCCGGCAAAAAATTCCGGAAAAATGGTAATCAGGTCGAAACGCATCGCTGCTTCCAGTCTAACGTACCTGTGCGCTATGCGGACATCGCCGGCCTTCCCAACCGCGGTTCGTTGCCCCAATTCTGTCCTTCTGAACAGGTTGCCAGCAGCCCACTGTCAGCCATACTCTTGTTTCCAGGCAGGACGCACTCCAGTCCGCAGCGGCCCGTTTTTTCGGCGCTTCTCTTAACACGCCTTGCTCCGATTCCTGTGCCCGGAGGTTTCCACGATGGCCCGTTGGAACTCAGCAAAGACGATCATCGTCGGCTTCGTTTCACTCCTTTTGGCGTTGCTCCAGTCAGGATGCGGTGGCTACTCGGGTGGCGGTGGAAATGGGGGAGGCGGTGGATCCAATGCGCCATCCGCTCCGTCTGGGTTAACGGCGTCGGCAGCCAACGCCCAGGTCAATCTGACCTGGAACGCCAGTTCTGGTGCGACGGCTTACTACGTAAAGCGCTCGACAACCACCGGCGGTCCCTACACGCAAATTGCAACGCCCGCTTCAACGAGCTATGCCGACAACAGCGTGACGAACGGGACGAAATACTACTACGTCGTCTCGGCTTATAACTCTTACGGCCAAAGCGCGAATTCCGCCGAAGTCAGCGCAACGCCCACAGCGCCGCCACCTCCTGGCGCACCGGCCGGTCTACAAGCAACAGCTGGAAACATGCAAGTGAGCCTTACATGGACCGCCAGTACCGGCGCGACGAGCTATCACGTCAAGCGCAGCACAACGAACGGTGGTCCTTACACGCAAGTTTCAGCCCCGGCCGCGGCGAACTTCGCCGACACGGGCCTCACAAACGGCACGACGTACTATTACGTCGTGTCGGCGTTGAACGCCGCGGGCGAGAGCGCCAACTCTGCTCAAGCAAGCGCCACACCGGTCGCGCCCGTCACGCCCCCAGCCGCGCCAACTGGATTACAAGCCACCGCCGGCAATGCTCAAGTGAGCCTTACCTGGACCGCCAGCGCGGGAGCAACGAGCTATCACGTCAAGCGCAGCATAACGAACGGCGGGCCGTACACGCAGGTTTCTGCGCCCGCCACAACAAGCGACGCAGACACCGGCCTAGCCAACGGCACGACTTACTACTACGTGGTCTCCGCGTTGAACGCCGCAGGCGAGAGCGCCAATTCTTCTCAAGCTTCCGCTACGCCTGTAAACGCCACGGCCGATGTGACGATTACAGTCAATCCCGCAATAACCAAACCTATCTCCCCGTACATCTACGGCATCAATTTTTATTCCGGCATTACCGGCGCGCCGCCACTCTTGACCTTCGACCGCGCGGGCGGCAACCGCTGGACTGCCTACAACTGGGAGACCAACGCCTCGAACGCTGGCAGCGATTACATCTACAACAACGACAACTACCTCAGCTCAAGCAACGTCCCTGCCGAAGCCGTGCGAACTTTCATTGCCGGCGATCAAGCCAACGGTGTCGCCAGTCTCGTGACCTTCCAACTTCAAGGGCTGGTGTCGGCCGACGAAAACGGTCCTGTAAGCGTGGCCAATCCTCCCGATTTGACTCGCTTCAAAACCGTCGTCGACAAAAAGAGCACTGTCTCGAATGTTCCCTTCACCATCACGCCGCCCACAACGGACGCCAACGTTTACATGGACGAGTTTATCTGGGCGCTTGACCAAAAATTCTCGGGCATGGGGATCTTCGGCAACGCTCCCGCTCACCCCACTTTTATCAGCTTGGATAACGAGCCCGAGCTTTGGAACACCACTCACCTCGAAGTGCAAGGTCCCAACCGCGTTACATCAGACAGCTACATCACCAAGACCATCAATCTCTCGAAAGCTTTGAAGGATCAATTTCCCAATGTCGTCATCTTCGGGCCGGTGCATTACGGCTTTCAGGGAATTTACAATTGGCAAGGCGAACTGGCCGCCACTCCCAGCGGCACCAACTGGTTCCCCGACAAATACCTGCAGGCTTTGAAGACCGCTTCGACGACCTACGGAAAGCCGCTCGTGGATGTCTACGACTTTCATTGGTACGTGGAGGAGTACGACTCCAACGGAACTCGCATTCTCAATCTCACGAGCACGACTCTCACGGACGCGCAGGTCCAGTTAATCGTTCAAAGCCCTCGCGCCTTGTGGGATCCGACCTTCACTGACGCCGGCAACAGCAATCCTTGGATCTACCAGGAACTCGGCAGCACTCCCATCAATCTTCTTGGCCGCCTGCAAGCCAAGATCAACGCAGAAAACCCCGGGATGAAAATCTCCATCACGGAATACGAAAACGGCGGCTGGAACCACATCGCGGGAACTATCGCTCAAGCGGACAACCTTGGAGTCTTCGGCGCGCAGGGGCTCTTCGCCGCCAGCTTCTGGCCTCCAAACGGAACGTACTCCTACGCGCTTGCAGGTTTCCGCGCCTTCCGCGGCTTCGATGGTGCCAACGCAAGCTTCGGTGACACCTCGCTCCAGGCAACTTCCAGCAATGTGCAAAATGTGGTGGTTTACGCCAGCACGGACAGCACGACCCCGGGCCGCACCGTGTTTGTAGCCATCAATCGCTCCACTTCCGCGCAAGTGACGGCGATCAACGGCGCAACACTTTCTGGCACCGCCCATCTGTACCAAATGACCGCTGCCTCAACTCAGGGGCAAAACCCTGTCGCACCCGTGTCGATCGGAACGATGGCCGTCAGCGGCTCTTCGATGACCATAAACCTGCCAGCCCTGAGCGTTACCACCATTGACGTACACTAACGCCAGCAAACGAGTCCTTCGCGAGCTCAGGTCTTTTCGTTTAGATCGCGGAGGCCATCAGGAAGAACGACATCGATGCGCCGGCCAGCCGTGTTGATGCTCGTGCAAATATCCTCAGCAAGCGGAATGAGGAGCTCTCCGGCAGAAGTATCGACGACAAGAAGCGGCGTCCCGGCCACTCCCTCGCCGGCGATTTGCACGTCTTTAACCAAACCCAGCAAGGACGGTGCACTTGCTAGAGAGCAAGGTGAAGATGAAACCACGGAAGGTTCAGCGGAACTTTCAAAAACAGAGCAACCAACCAGATCATCCACAAAATACTGGCCAACGGCCAACGTCACTCGCTGTTCAATCGGGAGCAGCACATCCAGTCCGCGAAACTTTTCCGCCTCGGAAATCGAATGGCATCCCTCAAAATGAAAAACGGCCTGGCCCTTGTGGTTCTGGCTGAGCCAGCAAGATTTCAGCGCGGTCTGGCGTGGTTCAACCGCCGCCCCGCCATTCGCACCAAGAAAAACCTCAGTCAATTTTGTTAGCCGTTCGGGAAAATCTGTGAGGAGTTCAGCAGCTACTTCGCCTTTATTGCCGCGGGGCCGGAGAATCCGCGCGACAATCACCCAACGCTGGGCTTCGGCGCTCAATCTTCCAGTATCTCGAGCGTATAGCGCTTCTTCACTTTCATGCCCGCAGCTCCAAGAAGCGTGCGCACCGCTTTGGCCGTGCGCCCCTGCCGCCCAATCACTTTGCCCAAGTCTTCCGGATGCACCCGTAGCTCAAGAACGGTGACCTGCGAGCCGTCTACGGGCCGCACCTGTACATCTTCGGGATGGTCCACCAGAGCTTTTGCGATGGCTTCGACCAGCTCTTTCATCCTTCACCTCCACGTCCCCGATCTTCCCCTGGGCCGTGGCAAACGCGCCCCGATCTGGCCGGGGGACGCGCAAGAGATGGGAACTTCGCAGGGATTATGCGATCTTCTGTTGGTCGATAAAGCTGCGAACGGTGTCGCTAGGTTGCGCACCGACTCCGAGCCAATGCTTGATGCGTTCCGCGTCGAGCTTGATCTCCGCGGGCTTCTTCAGCGGATCGTACGTTCCCACCAATTCCACAACGCGTCCGTCCCGCGGCTTGCTGCTTTCAATCACCACCACGCGGTAGAACGGCTTCTTCTTCTTGCCAATCCTGGATAAACGAATAGTTAGCACTAACTGATGCCTCCACCAGATATCTTAGCCTGTCCGGGCTGCTTGCGGCAATCGGAGAGTCGGGGGTATCGGCTTGTTAACTGATGTCCACCTGGTATTGGCCCGACGCCCCCTGTTATCGCTTGGGGTCGCAATGAGTTGCAGAGACTATTCCAATTCCCCTCCGCCTTTTGGGCCCAATCTCTGCCCCGGGGGTCTTCCCCGCCAACTTAACAATCGCAATGTACGGCCGACAGCGCGATAATGCACGCAGCGCAAAGGGAGCAGCCCATGAGTAAAAAGAGTGACCTGTCACGCCGCAAATTCTTGACCAATGTCGCTACGGGAGGCGCCGCGATCGCCATCGTCCCACGGCATGTCCTCGGACGCGGCTTTACTCCCCCGAGCGACAGGCTCAACATCGCGGGTGTCGGCGTCGGCGGAATGGGCCGCGCCAACCTGATCAATCTCGCCAGCCAAAATATCGTTGCGCTCTGCGATGTCGATTGGGGTTATGCCGCCAAATCCTTCGACCGTCTCGACACGGAAATCCCGAATCTGCAGAAACGCCTCGACCAACCTGACCCTCAGCCCACCCCTGGCCAGCCTCCCGCTGAGTTCGACCGCGCCAAAGCCAAAACTCGCCTTGCCGGCATGACCCGCCTTAGAAACGAGCACTGGCCGAAAGCCAAGCGCTATCAAGACTATCGCGAGATGCTGGAGAAACAAACGGACATAGACGCCGTCCTGGTCGCGACCTCCGACCACATGCACGCGCCCATCGCGCTCGCTGCCATGGCGCTCGGCAAACACGTCTACGTGCAAAAGCCGCTCACCTGGTCCATCGATGAAGCCCGGCAAATGTCGAAGCGTGCCAAAGAAACCAAAGTCGCCACGCAAATGGGCAATCAGGGCCATTCTTTCAACGATGCCCGTACCGCGGTTGAGTACATTCAAGCCGGCGCAATCGGCGAAGTCCGCGAAGTCCACATTTGGACCAACCGCCCCCTCGGTTTCTGGCCCCAGGGCGTCCCGCGTCCCGAGGCTCTCAAAGAGCCTGCCGACACTCTTCGCTGGAACGGTCAAGGCGTCAACGCCCGCCTGGCCGCGGCGATGGCTGGCGACTATCCGGTTCCAGACAAGCTCTCATGGGATCTTTTTCTCGGCGTCGCCCCGCATGTGGAGTATCACCCCATCTACCACCCCTTCAACTGGCGGGGCTGGTCGGATTGGGGCGTCGGGGCCATCGGTGACATGGGCGCGCACTTAATCGACCACTCTATGTGGGCCCTCAATCTCGGCTTGCCAACGACCGTCGAGACGGTCTCGACCCCCTTCAACGGCGTCTCTTACCCGCACGCCACGCAGACATTCTACGAATTTCCTGCTCGCGGCTCTATGCCACCGGTCAAGTTGACTTGGTACGACGGCGGCCTAATGCCCAACAAGCCCGAAGAACTCGGCGACGAAGATCTAAACAAAGGAGGCGGCGCGCTGTTGATCGGCAGCAAAGGCAAGCTGCTACACGACACCTATGGCCTGAAGCCGCGCCTGCTGCCCAAATCGCTCCACGATTCCTACGGCATGCCGCCGCAAAAGTTGCCGCGCATCGAAAACGAAGACCACGAAATGAACTGGGTCAACGCCGCCAAGAACAAGACGGAGACTTCCTGCCCGTTCGAATACGCCGCACGCCTCACCGAAGTCATGCTCCTCGGCGTCGTCGCCCTTCGCGCCGGAAAAAAGATCAACTACGACGGCGCAAACATGCGCGTCACCAACGTCGCCCAAGCCAACGATTTCCTCCGCCGCGAATACCGCCAAGGCTGGGCCTGATAAAACAACCTCAACCCTCTGGACGCGGGCAGTCTTCAAAAAGAATGTGTTGAAAAGCTCCTAGGGATATCCTATGCTTTCCCTAGGGAATTCCTATGCCAACACTATACGTCGAAAACGTGCCACGCGACCTCTACGAAGCCTTGCGCAAGCGGGCCAAAAGCCAGCGCCGCTCCATCGCCGCCGAAGTGCTCGAACTTCTCGAACGTAATTTCCCTACAGAGAAGGAACTCCGGCGTCGACGCGAGTTTGTTGATAAGTTGAGGAAGCTTGACGCTGTCATACCGCCCTTGTCCAGCGATTCCCCTACATCCGACGAAATGATTCGTGAGGACCGATCGCGGTGATCGGCTTTGTTGTAGATGCCAGCGTGGCAATCAAATGGCTCTCCCCGTTTCGTTTGGAGGCTCTGGTGCCTCAATCCCGCGGATTACTTGATCGTTGGAAGCAAGGCGCCATCGAATTGATTGCCCCGGACCTGATTTGGCTGGAAATCGCTAACGCTCACTGGAAAGCGGTGCGTCAGAATCGCTGTACCAGCTCCGACGCGCAAACATCGCTTGCAACTCTCCATGCCCAAGATCTTCCGACCGTGCCGGGGGAGCCGTTCATTGACCTTGCACTCCAGATTGCGTTAGGGCATGGTCGAACGGTCTACGACAGCTTATATGTGGCCCTGGCCGTTACATTGAACTCAGAGTTGATCACTGCTGATGAAAAGCTGGTCAACGCGCTGTCGAGCTATTTTCCCATTAGATGGTTGGGAGCAATCTGAGGATCATCGGGCAGGATAAGGCCGCTCAACCCAAGCGATTGAGCCCGTTAAATGCCGCAGTCTTATAGCATTCCGCGAGCGTCGGATAATTGAAGACCGTGTTGATGAAATACGTGATCTTGCCCTTCAGCTTGAAGACCGCTTGCCCAATATGCAGCAGTTCCGCCGCGTCTTCGCCAAAAATATGCACGCCGAGCAGTTCGAGCGTCTCTCGATGAAATAGGATCTTCAAGCGGCCGTCGGTGTGGCCTGAGATTTGCCCGCGCGCGATCTCGCGATAATACGCCACGCCAACTTCATAAGGCACGTCTGCATCGGTGAGTTGTTCTTCCGTCTTCCCGATAAACGAAATCTGCGGAATCGTATAGATTCCGTACGGATAACTCGCGGGATCAGTCTGCACCTGCAGTCCAAACGCCCGCGCCGCCGCGATGCGTCCTTGCTCCATTGAAACGGACGCTAGGCTCGGGAAGCCTATAACGTCGCCCACAGCAAAGATGTGCGGCTGTGTGGTGCGGTAATCTGCGTCCACCTTGATGCGCCCCCGGTCGTCGAATTCGACCCCGGCAGCGGCGAGATCGAGCTGATCAATGTTGCCCTGCCTGCCGACCGCGTAGAGCAAAGCATCGCCGTTGATACGCTTTTTGCTTACGAGATTCGCCGCCACCTTTCCCTCGGGCGTTTCCTCCACGCTCTCGACTTCCTCATTGAGCCGAAGCGTCGCGCGGTGGTCGCGCATGTGGTAAGTCAGCGCCTCCACCATTTCGGTATCCGCAAATTCCAGCAGCCGAGGCCTCTTCTCCACGATAATGACGCGCACGCCAAGCGTCGCAAACATGCACGCATACTCAACTCCGATCACGCCGCCGCCGACCACGATCAATGTCCGCGGAATCTGCGGCATCGTCAGGATTTGGTCGCTGTTGATGATGTTTCGCCCGTTGATCGGCACTTTCGGGTTGACAGCCGGCTTCGTGCCTGTCGCGATCACGAAGAACTGCCCTTCCAGTTCCACATAACCGTTGCCGTTCTCTACGCGAAGGTGGTGCGGATCAATGAACCTGCCGAAGCCGTGAATCACATCCACGCCGTTGCGCTTGAGCTGGTCCTGCGTGACCGCCACTTCGTTCTCGATCACCCGCTGCACGCGGAAATTCAGGTCCGCCATCGTCACGTTTTCTTTGACGTTGTAGTTCGATCCGTAGAAGCTCTTCGAATAGAAACCGGATAGGTGCAGCACGGCTTCGCGCATCGTCTTGCTGGGAATGGTTCCGGTATTGATGCACACGCCGCCGATTGCGGCTTGTTTTTCCACCACCGCGACGCGCTTTCCGGCCTTCGCTCCCTGGATGGCGGCGCGCTGCCCGCCCGGTCCGGAGCCAATTACGATCAAATCATACGGTTGCATTCGATGAGTCCAGCGAGCCTTCTTCTTCGGGGGCGCCAACCGGCGGGGTAATCATCGTGCTGGGAGTATAAACGACGCTTTGGTTTCGCAGTGCGGGAATGTGCAGGTGGTCGCTATCGCCCGCGGCCAGCCGCATGAAATGTTCTTGTGCGGAAAATCCGTGCCCGTTGCGTACCGCGCGCGGCCGCGAATACGCGCCATCCGATCCAAGGATGCGCGCCTTGCGGGTATCCGCCAGATAGGAGGAAAGAATCTCGTTGCACACGCGCTCGCAATGTTGCGGGTCCTTCAAAGGAAATAACACTTCCACTCGTTCGTATAGATTTCTCGGCATCCAGTCCGCGCTTCCCAGATAGATTTCCGGTTTCCCTCCATTTTCGAAATAAAAGATCCGGCTGTGCTCCAATAACCGTCCGACTATGCTCCGCACGCGAACGCGACTGCTCACGCCGCGAAGTCCCGGCACCAGCCCGCATTGGCCGCGCACGATCAGGTCGATCTCAGCGCCCGCTTGCGAGGCGCGGTAGAGCGCTTGGATGATCGGCGGATCGATCACCGCGTTGAGCTTGGCGATGATCCGCGCGGGACGTCCACGACGCGCGTGCCGCGCCTCCCGGTCTATCAGCGCGATGCACGACTTGGCCATATCGCGCGGTGCCAGCAGCAGCGGTTTGTAATTGGGCTGCTCCGCGTACGCCGTCAGAAAATTGAATACGTCGTGCACCGCCGAGGTTATGGCCTCGTCGTTCGTCAGAAGGCTCAGATCGCTGTAGTACCGCGCCGTCGAGGGATTGTAATTCCCCGTGCCGAGGTGCGCGTACCGGCGAATCTTGCCATCCGGATCCTGTCGCACGATCAACATAAGCTTCGCGTGCGTCTTCAACCCCACCAGCCCGTGAAAAACCTGCACGCCCGCGTCCTCGAAGCTCCGCGCCCAGCGAATATTGGTCGCCTCATCGAAGCTGGCCTTCAATTCCACAACCACGGTCACTTCTTTCTTGCCGGCGGCGTCCAGCAGAGCCCGCGCAATCGGCGAATCCGAATTCGTCCGGTAAAGCGTCTGCTTGATGGATAGAACGCGGGGATCGTGCGCCGCGGTTTGCAGAAAATTCACCACCGTGTCGTAGCAATCGTAAGGATGGTGCAGCAGGAATCCCTGCCTCCGAATCGCTTCGAACATCGAATCGGCATCGTGCCCCACGCGCACCTGGCGCGGCGCGAATGGCGGGTATTTCAAATCAGGCCGCGGCGTTTCCTCATAGAGATGAAAGAGCCGCTGCAAATTCACCGGCCCCTGCGCGCGAAAAAGCAGCGATTCGTCCAATTCGAACGTCGAGACCAGCCGGTTGATTATGTCCGGGTGCGCATCGGCGGCGATTTCCAAACGCACCGCATCACCCTTGCGCCGTTGCGAGACCTGCGAATCGACCGCATCGAGTAGGCTGCGCGTTTCTTCTTCTTCCAGATAAAGATTGCTGTTCCGCGTGATTCGAAATGGCGCGGACGCCAGAATCTCGTACCCGCGATAAAGCTTCGCCGCATACGCGGAAACGATCTCTTGAAGCGCCACATAGTGAATGCCGCCGTTCGGCGCAGGCAAACGCAACAAACGCGGCAGCGCGCGTGGCACAGTAAGCACCCCGAAATACGGCTTCCCGTTACCGCTTCTCCGGCGCCGCAAAAGAAATGCAATGCACAACGCCTTGTTCAAAACATGTGGAAATGGATGCGAAGGGTCCACCGTAACCGGCGTCAACATCGGAGACACTCGCCGTTCGTAAAACGTCTTCGCCGCCTGCGCCGCCTTCCCTTCGAGCTCGCTTGCGGGCAGAACACGAATCCCTGCCTTCGCCAGCGCGGGAAGCAGTTCCTCGTTCCAGCATTTGTACTGGTCGCGCACCATCACGTGCATGGCCGCAGAGACTTTCTCCAGCTCCTGCGCCGCCGTTAAGCCGTCAGGACCGATCTCGCGCGAACCGTGCTCGATCCGCTGAAGAAAACTTGCGACCCGCACCTCGACAAATTCGTCGAGATTGTTGGCCGTAATCGCCAGAAACTTCACCCGCTCCAGCAGCGGATTGCCGATGTCCCGCGCCTCCTCCAGCACACGCCGGTTGAACTCCAGCCATTCCAGGTGCCGGTTTAGATAGAAACGCGGATCGTCAAGCGCAGTGCGCGTCATAAGTTTTCTCAGGGGACCAAGAGAAATATCGCAGCCGTGTTACGGGCAGATGAATGCGCTAAAGGAATGCTATCCTGCAAGGCGCCCATTGGAGGCCCGTTGAGGCTAACACTCATCCTGTTTGCCGCCGCATTCTCCGCTTTTGCCATCGAATCCCAGGCGCAAACGCCATCCTCGTCCGTGGAGAAACAAGCCGACGCCATTTTCTCTTCCGTCACCCAAGAACAGGCCCCCGGATTGGCGGTGCTGGTGCGTAAAGATGGACGCACGCTGTTCGAAAAAGGATACGGTGTCCGCGACTTGCGGACGAACGCGAAAATCGACCAGTACACTAATTTCCGCCTCGCCTCTTTCACCAAACAGTTTACCGCCATGGCCATCATGCTGCTCGTCCACGACGGCAAGTTGCACTACAAACAGACTCTCACGGAAGTATTTCCCGATTTCCCCGCCTACGGCAAGAACATCACCATCCGAAATCTTCTCAACCACACCGGCGGCTTGCTGGATTACGAAGACCTCATGGAAGCTGTCGAGACGCCTCGCAACTCGTGGGTCTGGACTCCAGAACGCCAAATCCAGGACGACGAAGTCCTCGCTCTTTTGAAAAAAGAAACCAAAGGAAAATTTGCCTCTGGAACGAGTTGGTCTTACAGCAATTCCGGCTACGTGGTTCTCGGTCTCATCATCGCCAAAATCTCCGGGCAATCGTACGGCAATTTCCTGCACGCGCGCATCTTCGCACCGCTCCACATGGATCACACGATCGTCTACGAAAAAGGAAAAAATGAGGTTATGAATCGCTCCCTCGGCCATTCCAGAGAAGGCGACACGCTGAAGGAAACCGATCAAAGCTCAACTTCCGCCACGCTAGGCGACGGAGGCATCTATTCCAATCTCGAAGATCTCGCTAAGTGGGACGACGCGCTGCGAAATCACGCGCTGCTCAGCGCCGAAGAATTGGCTTCCGCACTTATTCCTGCAAAATTAGCGAATGGCAAAGCCACTTTTTGGCCAACCGCCCCCAACGATGACAACCTGCATCCCGGCAAGCCCGTCTCCTACGGCTTCGGTTGGTTCCTAGACCCCTACCAGGGACATCCACGCATGTGGCACACCGGAAGCACGATGGGTTTCCGAACCATCATCGAACGCTTCACCACCGACCATCTAACGATCATCATCCTCTGCAATCGCACCGACCTCGACCCAGAAGCGCTCGCCTTGAAAACCGCCGATCTCTATTTGATTCTAAAGCTGAAGGAATAAACTCAAGCGTCAGTTCAGACCAGCAAGTTTTCCCAATCCCTTCATCTTCGCCCGCGCCGCCAATGCGCCATACTGTTTCATCATCGTGCGCATCTGCATGTACTGCTTCAAAACCTGATTCACGTCCTGCACCGTTGTTCCGCTGCCCTTCGCGATTCTTTTCCGCCGCTTCCCGTCAATAATATTGTGGTCCTGCCGCTCCTGGTTCGTCATCGAGTTGATAATCGCCTCGACCTGCTTCAGCTTTCCCTCATCCACCTTCGCGTCCTTAGGCAAATTCTGCAGGGGCCCCATCTTCGGCAGCATGTCTACGAGCTGCTCGAGCGGCCCCATTTTGCGAATCTGTTTCAACTGGTCGCGGAAATCTTCCAGCGTGAATCCCTCTTTGCGCAGTTTGCGTTCGAGCTCCGCCGCGGCCTTCTTATCGACCGTCTGCTCCGCCCGCTCGATGAGCGACATGATGTCGCCCATGCCCAGCACGCGCGAAACAATCCGCTCCGGATAAAATCCCTCCAGCGCGTCGTATTTTTCGCCCAGCCCCACAAACTTCACCGGCGCTCCGGTCACTTTCCCGATGGAAAGCGCCGCTCCGCCACGCGCATCGCCGTCCAATTTCGTCAGGATCACGCCAGTGATTCCCAGTCGCTTGTGAAACTCCCCTGCCGACCGCACCGCGTCCTGCCCAATCATCGCGTCCGCAATAAACAGAATTTCGCTAGGTGCCAGCTCCTTCTTCAACATGCTCAATTCATTCATCAAGTCATCATCGATATGCAAACGCCCGGCCGTATCCACCAGGATCACGTCGCTCGCTGAGAGCTTCGCTTCTCGGATCGCACCCTTAACAATCTCCAGCGGCTTGTCCGTCCCCGCCCCGGGCCACAGCGCCGTGCCCACCGCCTTCGCCACCTGCGCCAACTGCTCGCGCGCCGCAGGACGATATACGTCGGTCGAGACGACCAGCGGCCGGTGCCCATGCTGCACCAGCCATTTCGCCAATTTGCCCGTAGTCGTCGTCTTACCGGAACCCTGTAGTCCGACAATCATCCACACCGAAGGCGGCCGCGAAGCAAACAACGGCTTCGCATGTTTCCCCAGCATCGCGGACAGTTCGTCGCGCACCACCTTAACCACTTGCTGGTCCGGTGAAAGTTGCAGCATCACCTCGCTGCCGAGCGCCTGCTTGCGAATATTTGCGAGCAACTCGTCCGCCACGCCAACGTTCACGTCGCCTTCCAGCAACGCCTCGCGAATCTCCCCCAGCGCCACGTCCAGGTGCTCGTCCGTGAGCTTCCCCTGCCCGCGCAAATTCTTAAATGTCCGCTGCAGCTTCTCTGTCAGGTTTTCAAACATGGTCTATCTCAAGTCCCAATCGGAATTCTCGCGCTTCCAGCATAGCGCGCAATTCACGCGCATGCACGGTTGCGACCCTTCCGTTCCTCTACTTCCTTTATCTCCTCTGCCTCCTCTACCTCATTTCTTCAATAATGCCACTGCTTCGTATCCTCTCCCCCCGCATTCTTCTCCACATGCTCCGCCATCCATTTCACCAGATTCGCGGTCGTCGTCGGCTGCCACCCATGCCCCTTCATCGGCCTTCCATACTGGAAATCGCACTCACACGCCGGATTCGTCAGCTTTTTCATCTCCTCTTCCAGCTTGTACACCGCCAGGTTCAAATAAAAATTGTCCATGTCTCCGACATACACGTGAATCTTCCCCCGCAGCTTCGGCCCCAGCGTCGCCCAATTCGTTCGAATGTTGTAACTCAAGTCGTACCCATGGTCGCGCATATAAAGCGCCACGCTGTGATCGATCTTCCCAGTCTTTTTGTCCCAGAGCGGCTTCGGATACCCATCGTCGCCAATCGGCCCGTAAGCCGCGTCCCAAATTTCAATCTGCTCCCCTGAACGGTTGTGGCTCCCCAAAACATCTTCCATCTGGCTGAACTGCTGAATCGTAATCTCGTCCTGTCCCTCCGCAGTCCGCATGATGTACCGCGGCACCTGAATCCACGTATGCGACGGCTCAAAAAACGCGTTGTCATCCTCATACGCGTTCACCGTGCCGTACCGCCGGAAATCAATCGAGTCCGGATATAGCGTCCAAGTCCCTCCAAAAAAATCCGGATAAAAGACTTGCGCTCCTAGCGATTCCCACCCGCCCGTCGAGCCGCCCGTCAGCACCCTCGCATAAGGCTTGGCAATCATCCGGAAATGCGCCTCCAGATAAGGAATCATCTCTTTCACGAGCGCGTCGCCATACGGCCCGTTGTTCACCGAATCCACCGCATAGGAATCGTCGTAATACGGCGTCGGATGCTGAAACGTCACCGCGATCATTCGCGGAAAACTGTCTCCCATCCACATCTTCGAAAACTCAGGCCCCGTCTCACGGTTAAGATCCGCCATCCTCGCGCGCATCTCCGCCGGAATCGCCGGGCTCTCTGTCGTGAATCCCAGCGGGTTCCGCAAACTGAAATGGCTATGCTCGTAAATCACTGGATAATGCGCGTTCGGATGTTCCTCATATCCTTTCGGCAAAAGCACAATCGCCCCGATGTACATCGGGTGTCCCCAGAACTTCGTCAACATCTCGCTCTGAATCTTGATGTGCTTCACCCACGGCGTGTCCGCAGGCACTTCCACCGGAGGAATCACCTTCGTCAAACTCAACTTAATGTCGTAACCCGCTGCCGCATCCAAATGCACTTTCTGCACTTCGCTGTACAAATTCCCCGGCGACCGATTGAAGTGCTGCCCCTCCCACTGATCCATGTGCAACCAAACCGTATGCCCGTCCGCGCGGTGAAACTCCGTATAAATGTTCATGATCGCCTGCACGTAATAATCACCAGCCGGAATCTCAGGCAAGGTGTGTACCGGCGAACCGGGTGTGTTCGCATCAATGACGGCAGCCTGCTCGGGCGCCAGCGCATTCACGTCAACTCCATACAACGGCCCGGAATCCCCCCAGCTTCCCGCCAAAAGTCGCGGCTCCGGCTTGTCTTTCGTGCTGACCACGACAAACACGCGCCCCGTGATCGCCCCCGCATGCGCCGAAGCGGGAAACGACACCTCGAATTTCGTCACAGCTGTTTGCGGCGTTGGCGCCGCATTCACGCGAGCCGTCAGCAAACAAATTGCCGCGCACATCACTCCATTCAATGCCGTTCGCTTATTCAATTTCATTTCGCCCCCGCAGGTGCCGAGAGCGTACTACATAGCGCGCTCCGCATCCAAAGCCCTCTAATTTTTGACGGGACGCGCGTCTTCCGCAACGCTGGCTCCCCATTCGTCAGGGCTTATATCTCGCGCGTGCCGCGAGAACAGCCAGTGATGCCCGTCGAGGTCCTCGGCTGCATACTGGAATTCGCCATAAACCGTCTCGTGCGGCTCCTCCAAAATCTTCGCGCCCGCCGCTTTCGCTCTCAGAAAGTGCCCCTCCACATCCTCGACGAACACGGTCAGGCTCTGCGTTCCGTAGCCAAGTTTCGCCGGGCTCGCGCAACCTGCCCCCGCCTGCTTGAGCATGATCCAGGCGTTGCCGAGATGCACCTGCGCCCCGCTCAACGGTTCGCCATAGCGGTAGTGCTCTCGGAATCCGAATGTCTTGCTCAGCCACACAATGGCGCTAGCCAGGTCTTGATACGTCACATGCGGCAACACCGTATCCGGCGGTACGGACCGATTCTCGATCATTTCGTTTCCTCCCTAATTACCCGCTTCGGCAAGCCCGGCTGCCATGCCTCCGCCCTCACGACGCCTCAGGAAACGCAGCGGGAATGCCGAACGTTCCATCCACGACTTCAACAAAATTTCTCTCTTCGCGAAGAATGAACCGTTTCGCTTGCGATGTCGCGAAGTTTTCACGCCCTTCCGGATCCGCCTTCAGGCGCGTGCGATAGGCCTCATACGCCGCCAGGCTGTCGAATGCGATCAACCCCCAAGCCACATCATTCGTTCCTTCATAAGGCAGAAAGTAGCCCACCAGGTGTCCTCCGCATCGAGGAATAATCCTTCCCCAGCTCTCGGCGTATTTTTTGAACGCATCTCGCTGGAACGGATCGATTTGGTAGCGTATGACGCACAGGATCCTCATGGGTGTTCCCTTCGTGTCTGGGCTGGCCCCGGCATCGCAGTCCACACTGAGCGCCGCAACCGTCGCCAGCATTCCCTCGATGACTTCGCGGCGGCTGATGGGTGTGGTCTCAGCCTGAGTCGCGTGTCCTGCTGCTGGCTTCGTTGGCCGCATGCACCGGAGTATGCCGGTTGCCTGACAGGGACACTTCGTCTATCATCAAACTGTGAATGTAGAGGAACACGCCGACGCAGCCGCCTCCAAAATTGCCGCCGCCATCGGAGAACCCACCCGCGCTCGCATGCTCTACTCCCTGCTCGACGGTCGCGCACGCACGAGCACCGAGCTGGCCATGCTCGCCGGAGTAACCCCATCCACCGCCAGCGTCCACCTTCAGCGTCTCAACACGCAGCACCTGGTAAAAATGCTCGCCCAGGGAAAACATCGCTACTACAGCCTGGAAAGCGCCAACGTGGCCGCCGCTCTTGAAGCCTTGAGCGTTCTCGCCGGCGGCTCCCGCGACGTCTTCGTTCCGAACACGCCAAATCGCCTCCGCACCGCGCGCACTTGCTACGATCACCTCGCTGGCAGCCTGGCCGTCTCGCTGCATGACCACTTCAAGTCCCTGGGCTGGCTGTCGGCCATCTCCGGCAACGACAATGCCTACGACCTCACACCATGCGGTGCGAAATCGTTCGAAGCTCTTGGAATTGACGTCGAGGCCACTCGTAAGCTACGCCGGCGCTTCGCCTACGCCTGTGTGGACTGGAGTGAGCGCCGACCGCATGTTGGCGGCTCGGTCGCCGCGGCCCTGCTCAATGTCGCCCTAAAGCGAAAATGGCTGATTCAGGATCTCGACAGCCGCGCCCTAACCCTCACCAAACTCGGCCAGCGCGAATTCCTGACCCGCTTTGGCCTTCACGATTGACACATCGAGCCCCGCCGCTGCCACTCGGCACTCTCCATCCAACTTCATCCCCACTGCCGTTTGCGTCGAAGCCTGCTGACTCTCCGCGGCATTCATTGCACGGCCTCCCTCACCGGCTGCTTCTCCAGCAATATCGGATCGGGGAACGCCTTGTCGTCGTTCGCATGGGAATACACCAGGTCTTGCACTTCCTCCGTGGTTCCTGTAAGCAGCAGCGCATCATCCACTTCCACGCAAGCGCTATCGACGCTCTTTTCGCCGATTTTCGCCTTCAACCAGCTTCCGCTCATAAATGCCAACTTGATTGAGTCCTCATCGATCTCCACGCGTGCGATGGTATGCGCCCGGGCAAAATGCAACCGGTAAAACTCGCTCCCTGCCTGGTTGCTCTCGGGATAAATGTCCAGAAAATAGGTGCCTCCCAGCCGCACCACACGTGCCTCGAATTCACCCGACTCTTCCTTCTCTCCGTTCTTTTCCTTTACTACCAGCTTGTACTCATCCTGCTTCCCCTTCTCCGTTCCTTGTTCGAACGAAAAGGTCACGTCTCCTTCTTTGTCGCTCCACGTCCCGTTCAGTCTCGCGTCAGCTTCCAAATCGAGTTGCGTGTAGACTGGCTGTAGCGACATCACGAACGCCGGCCCCTCGCCGTCGCACCCGCTCGCGGCGATACTCCCCGCCGCCAGCGCAGCCCCCAGCAACCAGTTCCACCGCCAAGATCTCTTGCCTGTTTCTTTGAACATAGTCGCACTCCTTCGAGGGCCGCCCAGGTCGCCCGGCTATTCTGCCGTGGACCTGCCGGCCCTCAATTGCACTCATTAATGTTTAGCGACAAAAAAAGGTGGGAATTGCAGTACCAACTGAGCCTATCCCGCGCCTTCAGCCTCCGCGCCGGACCATCCGCGCCACGGCCATTTTGATGGCCGAATACCGCGTCGCGCTCACCATCAGCAAGGACCCCAGAATCAACAGCAAGATCGGCCAGCGCGACCTCTGCTCGAAGATATCTTCTTGCAGCCGCACCAGCCCAATCGCCAGAAAGATCATCCCAGCCACGAAATAGTTCTTCATCTGCTTGCGAATGCTTCCATACACAAACACCAGCGCCGCCGCCGGCAGCAGCACCTCGAAAATGCGCGCCTCCCTCCTCATCGAGAGACTCTCAATCTTGTCTCTCCATCGATCCGTCGCCACAAGCCCCAAAAAAAACAGGGATGTCAGCACATGTCCAGGTATCGCAAACCGGAAAGCTTTCCCCACCGCGCGCATTTGCGACACCGAGAACCGCTCGCAGATGATCTCCAGCACCAGATAAATCCCCGCATTGATCATAAAAAGATACTCGATCTGTCCGCGCGTCCAGGGCAGCAGCCTCTCCAGCCATTCCTGATATGGCTTGTGATCGCTCGCCAGCCCACTCAGCGCCGCAAAGGTGAAAACCACTGCGATCGGATAGAAGTACCTCGAGTCGTTCACCAAATGCCGCCACTCCACCGCCAACGCAATCGCGAAAAACACCAGCGCCGCCGGGATGAGCCGGAAATACAATTTTCCAGGGTCGGTGTCCACCCATTCGAACAAACCCATTCGCATCAGCGTGACCATCCATAACCACGCCGCCATCACCGCAAGCACCAGTGAGAACACCGAGGATTTCGTAAACCGCCTCAGCCACACGTACGCCGGCAGCGATAGCGCCACCGCCCACCAGATCTGTGCGTTCGTCGTTTGCTTGAACGTGTCTGAAATCTGCCCCAGCAGCTCCCATTTCGGATTCGTCGCGGGTTTAGCAAACAGGTGATACGCCCCAAATGCTACGAGCAGCGCAATCGGCAGCAACAAACAAAACGCCAAAAGGTACGCGATCCCCACACGCAACTGCCCCGACTTCCAAAGCCGCAGCCCGCGGTCCGCCATCAACGCCGCGACTCCCGCCACCACAATGACCCCGAGCGTTCCCGAAAGATCCACAAACTGAAAGAGGAACAACAAGGCCGCGCCCACCGTAAGGATCCATGCCCCCAGATACAAACTCACTTGCGGCAGCGACAACCTCCGCGCGTTCAAAATCCACGCGTCTTCTCTCTCCACCAGCCTCCCGTAGTCTTTGCGCAGCGCTTCAAACTCAGGCTCCGAAACGATCTCCTCCTCTCGCCAGCCGTCCAACTCTCGTAGGTGCTGTTCAATCTTTCCCGACATCAGATTCGAATATGCCGTCGGCACCGCATGTACTTTTTCTCCCGCAAGGAATCGTTCCAGGTCATCCGCCATTTCTCGCGCCGTCGCGTAGCGGTTCTCCGGCTTCTTTTCCAGCGCCTTAAGGCATACATCTTGCAAATCCCCCGGTATTTCTGGATTCCGCCGCCGCGGCAGCGTCGGTTCCACTTCGCGTATCAATCGCACCTGCTCGCCAAACGTCTCCCCATGAAACGGCGGGCTCCCCGTCAGCAATTCGTACAGTATCGTCCCCAGCGAAAACACATCGCTTCGGGGATCGAACCGCAACCCCGGCAGCGTATGTTCCGGCGAAAAATAATCCGGTGTGCCCATGATTTCACCGGGCCGCGTGACTCGTCTGACGTCTCTCTCCAGATGCTGCGCCAGCCCGAAATCCAGAATCTTCGGCTCCAAATCAGCGCTCACCAGAATATTCGTCGGCTTCAGGTCGCGATGTACGATCTGGTGCTCGTGCAGAAAATCCGCCGCCAGCGCCACTTTGCGCATTAACTCCGCTTTTTGTCTCAGCGTCAGCGCCCGCCCCGCTTCCATGAGCGACGTTCCCTCCACCAATTCCATCACGAAGTGAGGCAGCTCTTCCGGCGGCCCCAAGCTGAAGATATGCACGATATTCGGATGACTGATCTGCGCCAGCGCCCGCGCCTCGTGCATGAATCGCGTCTTCACCGCCTCTTCTTCACGGTAGCGTCCTCCAAGTATTTTGATCGCCACTTTTCGGTTCAATCGCTCGTCATAACCCAGCAGCACCCGCCCCATTCCCCCAGCGCCAATCTCCCCAAGAATCTTGTGCCCAGAAAGCTTCTCCGGCAGTTCTTCCGGTCCTCCGTCTTCCGCAACAGAATCCTCGGAAACGGACGGCCCATCCATCTCATGCAGCGATTCCAGCAACGGCTGCAGTTCCTTTTCCAGTCCGGGCCGAGTCTTGCAAAACGCATCAATTTCCACCGTCTCTTCGCGCGCCAATTGGTCGAGGTACGCCGCCAGCGCTTCCGCCACCGCGCGCTCCCGCTCCGAAGACACTTCTCCACCCGACGGCGGATTCTCAGATTTTTTTTGGAATTCTTCGGCGCCCATGATTATTGCGCCGGCGCTTCCAGCTCGCGGAATCGTTTCAACGCGCGGTGTAGCGTGAGGGCCACACTCTCCCGCGATCTTTTCACTCGTTCCGATATCTCTTTGGTCGTAAGCCCTTCGAACTTTGCCAACAAAATCATTTCCCGGTATTCCGCGGGCAGCGCATCCAGCTTCTTGAGCAGAATCTGCATGTTCTCCGCCCGTGCAAACACCTGGCTCGGCGTCTCTCGATCCACCGGCTCCGGCCCCGCCGGGTTACTCTCCGACCGGAACCTCAACATCTCTTCCGCGTGCCGCTTCCCGCGCTTCTGGTAACGCGCCGCGTCCGTCAACCCGTGGTCCGCAATCCGCGAGAGCCACGCCATCAGGCTTCCCGGCGACTGATACGTAAAACTCCCCATATCCTGAGCCGCCGCCAGGAACACCTCTTGCAAAATATCGTCCACCTCCACCGACGCCCGCAGCTCTGCGCTCATCTTGTAGTACACCAGCACCGCCAGCCTCCGCCGGTACTTGCGGAAGATCAAGCTGAACGCCTCCGTCTCGCCCCTCTTGAAGCGCTCCACCAATCCAAATGTTGATGTTGCGGAGTCCATCTCTCCCCCGCCCTGCCCCGGCGCCGCCCTTCGCAATTTCCAGTACTCTATCCACACCACCACGCCTAAGCAAGCATCCGAGGGAAATAGATAGCGTAGGACTCGCTACCGGCTACGGTCTTGTATTCGCATCTGGCTTGGCAGACGCTGTGCCAACAACTTCTGTGGAGGTAGGGTCCCCTTGGCGAGTGAGAAATAGCACGAACGGAGTGATCTCGAACGGCATTTTCTCGTTCTCCGCCACCCCGCTCACCGCTTTGGACTTAAGCATCTGCAAGCGGCCATTCCACGGGTCGATCTTGACGCGGCCGCCGAGCGGCAGCGCGGCAATGACGTTCGCCGCTCGCTTTTCACCCGGCGACTGCGCAGAGGACTGGGAGGCGATGGCCCAGTTTGTCGGCACCCGGTCGCCCAGGTGAGGACTGATCAGATTAGGAATATCCTTAGACCGGTCCTTTAGCGCTTGAAGGAAAAGCCGTGCAGTCTCTGTCTGATCCTTGTAGGGCGATTTGCTCAGCAGTTCGGCCCCCTTCTGGTTCGCAGCCTGCTCTTCTTCATGTGTGCGGCCGAAGCCAAAGTGGCTGAAGGTTTCCTTCTCGTCAAACCGCAAGTGATTCAGGAACCCGAATTGCGTGTCCATGTGATGCCCCAGCAGGACGTGTCCCAGCTCGTGCGCGATGATCACCGCGAGACTGGCCTCGTCGGGGAGCACGTCAATCAGTCCGCGGCTCAGCACAATGGTGTGCCCGATCGTGAAAGACTCAAGCGTCGAAGTCATTATCACGCGGCAGCGGACCTCCGGTTGGATGTCGAGATCATTCGTGACCTCGATATTGTTGACCACCGTCTCGAGCACTTTATCCACGTCCCCGTGCGGCGCCATCAGCCCTAGCCGCTCCATGCTGTCCATGACGTTGTCTTCGGCCTGCCGGGCCCACGAACGCTCCGCCAGGAGAGGCGAGTAGTCGTCGGCTTTCTCATCCTGATCCTTCACCGATGCTTCCACCAGGACCTTGGTCAGCTCTTGCTCTTCTCCAACGCCGCCAGGCGCGTAGCCCCAAAGCCGCGTCTGCGCCTTGAATGGCTTGAATGCCAGGTTCTTCGTCTGTGCATCCTGAAAATCGCCTTGCTGGCTGTAGATGAAAGCCGGAAGCCATTGTTTCTTTCCAGCATTCACCCGCCAGCTGTCGAAACTGAAGTAGTAGCTGGTTAACGACGCGGGGCCGAAGCTCCCATTGAAACGCACGATGTTAAAATCCTGATCCTCTACCCAAATCCGCCCGACGAAGCGCCCTTTGCCGCTCTTGGGCATCGGCGTCAGGTCAAACACCAGGCAGCGCACCTCGCCCAGGAATTCACGCCGGACGTAGGTGAATTTGTAGTTCCCTTCGTTGAACCCGTCGCTGTCAATGAACACCATCTGCAAGAAGCCGGCAGGCACATACTGCTTCCCGAAAGCGAAGAGATTCCCCATGGATCCGAAAAAGTTCTTGTTCTTACTTTGCGTGTCGTTCAGGGAGATAACCTCAATGCCGCGCGAAAAATCGGCCCTGCCCAGAAGATACTTGTCGCCGTCCGGCACTGCTCCCAAATGCTTGTCTGCGCGGAAATTTTGGACGTACGTCTCCACCAATGGCGAGAATTGGCGGATCAATCGCATCTCCTCCTGTTCCCGAGTCACAATTCTGTCCACCACTTGGCTCTCGGTCGTTGGTTGTTGAGTTGTCGGTTGTTGCGCCGCGGGTTGTTGCGCCACCGGTTCTTGGGCTGCCGGTACTTGCGCTGCTGCGACCAGCGGCATCGCCATGAGTGCGGGCGTTACAAGCAAACGCAATCCGTTCAGAAGGAAACGCATGATGTCCTCGAAAACCAGTAGGCTAGAGCTGGAATCCCCGTCTGCCACGCTACCCCCCGGCAAAGTGGCCTGTCATCTGTACCGACGAGCAGTTTTGGGACAGCCGTCTTTCACCTTTGGCGTCAGGCCACCTCTTTCATCCCGCGGCTAGCATCCGGGTCTCGGTTCCATCTCAACGACCCGCTCGGAACTTCCTCTCCCTGCTTGACGTATCTCCTTGTGTCCTGCACGCCATCCGAAAAGGGAGCCAAATGAAGAGAGTCTTCGCTGCAAAAATGCTGCTGCTGCTTGCGGTATTCGCCTTGTGCTGCATCAGGACCGACGCTCAAGCGGTCCCCGCGCTCGAGAACATTACTTCCCAAGCCGAACTTGACAAGGCCATCACCACGCTGGATGCCGCCCTCTTCGACGCCTACAACCGTTGCGATTTGGAGAAGTTCAGTTCGTTCTTTGTCGAGAATGTCGAGTTTTACCACGATCAGGGTGGTCTCACCCTCGGCAAGGCCGCATTGACCGACAGTATAAAGAAGAATATCTGTGGCAAAACGACCCGCGAACTCGTTCCAGGGACGCTACAGGTCTACTACATGAAGGGCTATGGCGCGGTCGAGATGGGCGTCCATCGTTTCCACCACCCGGGTCATGAGGAAACCGAGGCCGTCGGTGAAGGCAAGTTCGTTCATCTCTGGCAATACAAAGATGGCGCCTGGAAAATTTCCAGGGCCATCAGCTACGACCATCACGCCGCCGCGAAGTAAGCTCGTATCTTCGGTCTAGTTCGACTTCGCCTTCGCCGGTCGATCCATCCGCCACACCGTCATTTCGAACGAAGCAGGCGGACGCCTTTTCTTTCCGCATCACTTCCTGTGATGCGGTCCGCCTGCGTAGAGAGAAATCTCTCTTCGCTTAGCCTCTGCACGCATTCTCTGCCATGAAATCTCTCTTCGCTTTTCACGTCGTTGCTCCACCTACTTAAACGTAAGCCCCAACGCCGTCCGCAGCTGGGAACAAGGCACCCTCTGCCCTCGCCAAGCCGCCCTGGAACTCCTAGCCATCGCCAAGCAAAACCCCAAAGCCTACTCGTTGCCTGACCGCGCTCTGCGTGAGCCTTTGTCGCGTCCAACGAATGTCTTGCAATTATTGCGGAAAGCCTACACGGCTCAGCAAATCCTGAAAGCGTGAATCGTTCCGGACGTTGTCCAATTCAGGATGTACTTTGATAAAGACAATGTCGTGGTTGCGATTGAGATAAGCGAGTGGCCGTGCCTTAGCTCTCGGGTGGCGGGTGGCCATCAGGCGAATTGGAGGCGTTTAAGTTTGATGTGGGTAGTGCGGAGGTGGGCGAGGTCGTAGTGGGCTTGCTGGGTGAGCCAGGATTCGGGGCTACCGCCGAAGACTTTGGAGAGGCGCACGGCCATTTCGGGAGAGATGCCACGCTTCCCGTTGACCAGTTCGGAGAGCGTAGTGCGAGTGACACCGAAGGCGGCGGCGGTTTGCGTTATGGTCAAGCCTAGCGGTTCGATACACTGGCGCAGCACGAAGCCGCCAGGATGGGGTGGATTCTTCATCGGCATGGTTTGTTCCCCTTGAACTGCAATGCTTCCCTGGCCAATCCTGCCGTGGCGACGCCTCAATGATAATCGAGATAGTCGACGTCGAATGCATCGCCTTCGGCGAAACGAAAGATCACTCGCTAGTTAGCTCGGACTGTGACCGCCCAAAAGCTTTTCATCTCACCCTTCAGAGGATGTAGCCGGAAACCTGGCAGATCCGTATCAGCGACGGCGGGGTTCAATTCCGTGTGCAGTTGTGAACATACACGCCGCCGACGACAATGCATTAATCGTCGCCAGGGGATTCCAAAATGGAAAGTATGGGCGTACCGTCGATTGACTAACCTAACGAAACGGAGGAAATACAAGTGAAACAGACTCTCTTCGCTCTAGCCGCACTTTTAACCCTGATAGTCGCTATAGGGCCAGCTAAAGCTTCTCCGGATACTCCTGGCGGACAGTTTAACAATTGCACCGCCGCATCTTACGGGGGGTCGTACGACTGGCTACAGTTTACAAACAACTGCGGCCAAGCCACCTACATCCAATGGTTCTGGAAAAACAACGACTACTCCGGTTCCGGAGGCACAGCCCAAAGTGGGGGCACCGTGAGCACTGGAATGACGAAACAGGAAGTTGCGAATAACGGAGGATACGAGCTCTACATTTGCCCCGCTGGTTCAATTCCTGTTAACGGTTCCGGAGCTGCTATTACCAACGGCGGGTCAAATCCTCAGCAATACAAATGTAAACATCAGTAGTCGTTCAATTTGCACTACTGAGTCCCGCATAATATAGGACACCTGAGAAAAGACGGGGTGCTTCCGCTTCTCACAAATTCGCGGGTGGCCGTGCCTTAACTCTTGGGTAGCGGGTTGGCCAAACGTCCACGCGACTCTAAATCTTCCACGGATTAATAACCGTCACTGGCAAATCCTCGAAATGTTGTGTGTTCCGCGTCGCCAGTGTCGCGCGGTTCGCAAGCACAATCCCGGCAATCATCGTGTCGCGCACCTCTGCGGGGCGGCCTCTGCGCTTTCGTTGAGCCATCAACTCCGCGGCCTGACTTCCGGCTTCGGCGTCAAAGGAAGCGATCCGCCCCTCAATCATGCTCTTGAGCATCAGCCCGAACGCCCGGATCAATGCATCCTGCCGCCGCCCTTTCGGCATGGTCTGCAAGCCAAAGCGAATTTCCATGACCGTGATCGCCGTGATCCAGACGGATGCGGCGGGCTGCGCGTCCAGCCACTTCACGACGGGTTGTTCCGGCTGCTTGCGCATCAGGGCGGAGATCACGTTTGTGTCGAGAACGATCATTCCTCGAAATCCGCCGGTTCGATCTCCATCTCTCGTAGCTCGCGGATTTCCTCGCCTGGCTTAAACCCTTCACGCCGGAAAAGCCGCGCAATTTCCGTTCCCAGCAGCTTGCTTCTCTTGCCTTCCCGCTTCGTTGCGTCGCGCAGGATTTCACGCACTTCTTCCTCGACGCTTCGCCCGTGCCGCCTCGCGCGCCGCCGCAATTTGTCCTTCACTTCGTCCTCGAGCTTCCGAACAATGAGCTGCGCCATGGTTATAATGATATCATGATATCATACCGGTCGTAAGGTCTCTGCCTTAGTTCTCCGCATCTGCGTTCTTTGCATCCCGACGGGTGGCCGCGCCTTAGCTCTCGGGCGTCCTACCGTTTGCGGCGTGTGCAGACTTTTCTCACGGTTTTACTTTCGACTTTCAACTTTCGACTGTGAACTCGATTCGCTCCCCCGGCAGGTGGAACATCCTTTGCTCGCCGAAAGATTTTGACTTTGTCTTTCTCCGAAGGGTGGGCCATCCTTGCGGGTTTGGGTTATGCAAGGGTGGGTCTTTTGCGTCGTTACTTATTTCGAGTTTCGTATTTCTAATTTCGATTTCCCCGACTCCTTCTCCTCTTTCGACTTTTCTACTCACTACCCACTATTCACTACTCACTGCCTCTCCCCACTTTTCCACACATTTCCACAGCCGTAACAAACCCGTCCCTCCCCGTTTACCCCGAGTCCCGAAGGGCCCAACTCCTTCAAACCGCGCAACTTCCCCCAACCCTTATCCGAATCCGCCCCGCCCTTCCTATAAGCACTCAGTAAAACAAATAGCTATTGACAAATGGTAACTAACGTGCTACCATCTTGTATGTTCGGCCCGCGCCTCAATCTCGCCCCTCGCTCCGCCTTAAGCTGTCATCCCGAACGGAGTGAGGGATCTGCTTTTCGCCTTTCTACTCTGCACGCCCTCAGCGTCTCCGCGTTCAACTCTTCCGATGTTTGCCCTTTCAACTTTAAACTGTCGACTGCTTGCCCTGAGCGTAGTCGAAGGGTCAACTTTCTCCAGCTAACTCCTTTCCCTGCCACTCTTACGAGCCATCTGCAACTCGCTGAAAACAAAACCACTTTAAGTCTAGCAGTTGCCACTCTTACGAGCCGCGTCAAGCATAAGTCCTTTGTTTGCCACTCTTACGAAAAACACCCGGGGTGGGGGGTATGCCGCCGTCAATTTCTTCGTGGCAAAGACTTCAGTCTGTGCTCTTTTGAGACAGCCTGCCTCGGAGAGATCAGAAGCGAAGGATCCGCAGGAATCGAAGAATCTCGCCCTCCGTCCAGTCACCACTCACGAATCGCCAGTCACCGCTCCGGCCCTCTTTCTTTCACCAGTCACGAGTCACAAGTCACTAAGCCCTGTAGAATCCGCACTTACACAAAAAGGGGGAGGGGGGCCCCCATCTTTTTTCAAGCCAAGAATCTCCGTTGCGTCCGAGAGAGGTGTCGTTACCTCCTTATTTCGCTACTTCATTACCTCGCTACTTCTTTACCTCCTCTCTCGTTGCATGGAACAAATGCCCCGCTCGCACGTCTTCACAGGTGCAGAGGTGAACTCCATGCGTAAACTCACGTTGTGGCTCGCAGCAGCAATCCTGATGACGGCGGCTCTGACCACGCGCGTCTCCCGAACTGCCGCCGACGACAGCATTCGCGGCGACTGGTCCGCCAGATTCAACGAAGGTGCCGGCTGCGGATGCTTTAATCTCGAGGTCGAGCGCTCCAGTTGGGGCCATCACAACACTTGGGGCAACACGCATAAGATCGCCGATTTCGTCGGCCTCGACGCCAACATTGCCACCGCGAAAGACTCTCCCGTCCACTTCGAGCTGCGCCGCGACGCCGGAATCATGAGCTTCGATGGTCGCTTCCGTGACGGCTACGGCAGCGGCAAATTTACGTTTGCCTCCAGCGCCGAGTATGTCCAGGGAATGAAAGCGCTCGGCTACTCCGGTCTAGACCAGGAGCAGCTCTTCGCCTTCGCCGTTCATGACGTCTCCCGCCAATTCGTCAAGGACATGAACGACGCCGGCTACCGCAACCTCAGCACCGATGAACTCATGGCTTTCCGCATCCACGGTGTGAGCACCGAATTCGCGCGCGCCATGATCGAGCTTCTCCCTGAAAAACCTTCTCCCGACAATCTGGTCGCCATGCGCATTCATGGAGTCAGCCCCGAGTTCACCAAGGAAATAAACACGCTCCTCGGCAAAAGATTTTCTGTCGATGAACTCGTCGCCTTCCGCATCCACGGAGTCTCGCCCGATTTCGTCCGCGAAGTGCGCGAAACTGTCTCGAAAGATGTTTCCCCGGATGAGCTCGTGGCCATGCGCATCCACGGCGCCAGCCCCGAATTCGTCAAGTCCATGGGCTCACTGATGGGCCGCAATCTTCCCGTGCAACAGTTGATCGCTTTCCGCATTCATGGAGTCAGTCCCGAGTTCACGGAACAAATCCAGCAGCTCGTGGCAAAAGACATTTCCTCGGACGAGCTGGTTGCTTTCCGCATCCATGGCGTAAGCCCCGAATTTGTGCGCAGCATGAAAGACGCTGGCTACGCGAAGATTTCACCCGATCAATTGGTCGCCATGCGCATTCACGGCGTCGACGCCGACTTCGTAAAAGAAGTCCGCGCCCACGGCTACAAGGATCCATCCATCGACGACTTGATCGAGCTGCGCATCCACGGCCTGCGCCACCGCGCATCGCTGTAGCCGTCTTCGCGGTCAAGGAATCGTTTTGGTTGTTGGTTTTTTGTAGTCTGCTGATCTTTGGAGTCGTTACTATTTCGGCGCGGCTCAGCGATGTCTTACCTGTGGGCTGTTAGCTGTGGGCTGTTAGCTTGTTGCGGTCGCTAGAACGTGAAGCGCAGGCCGACCTGGGCGGCAAAAGGAATCCCGACGGTAGTACCCGGGCCAAAGAAATCGCCAAGCCCGCCGGCGGGAATCGCCAGTTGGCTCAGCCGCGTAACCGGCGTCGTGGTAGTGCACGCCGGGTTCGTGCAAATGTCCGTAACGTTGCCCGACGCCGCCTGCGCGGCTGGAACTGGCAGCGCGGCTACGTTCGTCACGAAGTTCGCGCCCGGATTGTTGCGGTTGAAGAGGTTGAAAAATTCGATGAACGGCGACACGTTCCAGTTCTCGTGAACCCGGAACGGCCGGCTGACGCGCAAATCAGCCTGAATATAGGGCGTTCCGCGGAATTCATCGAGCGAAGTCGGCACTCCATTCACGGAAATCCGCGCGCTGTTATCGGCGGTTGTGATCACAAAAGGCCGCGCGCTTTCCGCTTGAATCAAAGTGGTAAGCTCGAAACCGGCAGGCACGTGAAAAGTTCCCGCGAGCACGCCGCGATGGCGGACATCTTCCCCGGATGGTCCGTAGTCGCCGGGACCAAACGGATTTGAAGTGTTGCAAACGCCGTTGACGTAATCGAAGAGCTCGCCCAAAACGCAGCCCCACGTTTTTGCGGAAGCGAGCGTGTAGTTGGCGACAAGACTCAAACGCTTCGCCACATTCCCTTGCAAGTGCAGCGCCAGCGCTTTGTAGCTCGAGCGATTGTCGCTGCGAAACACGGAAATCCCGCTTGCATAATCGTAGCGCCGGTAGCCGTGCATCCCCGTTTCGAGCGTGAAGTCCCCGCTCAAAATCCAATTCGCGTTGAGCGCGTGCTCGACGCCCGCCGTCGCGTGCAACGCGTAAGGCATGTGGTACTTGGGATCGATCAACGACGGCGGCCCGGAAGCATTTTGAATATTGAAATTGTTCACCGCGTTGAACGCTTGTACCCAGCCGTTTTGTGCGAGGTCGTTGTAATAAAGTCCCACGCCGCCGCGCAGAACCGTTCTTCCAGATGAGCCCAAGCCGTAAGCGACTCCGAGCCGCGGAGCGAACGCTTTGCGATAGTCGTGAGGAATTCCAGTGATGATGCCGTTACCTGAGAGTGCGGGATTGAAGCTCTGGTCATGGCCGGACGCGATGAACAAACCAAATGTTATGTCGTATCGCAGGCCGTAGTTGACGGTGAGATTTCGCGTGACGCGCCACGAATCTTCCGCGTAGAGGCCGAGGCGCTGCACATTTTGCGAGAAGCTGCCGTCACCAAGTGGAGTGACGGTGCATGACGTACCAGGAGTAACGTTTGGTGAAGGCATGGGCGAGCACGCGGTGAGATCGATAGAGAATTGTCGCGGGTCGGCGGCGTAGTCGCTCGGATTGAGAACGAACGCGACTAGAGTTTCTGCGTTAGCGGTGAGCGCGCCGCTGAGCACCGGCTCGTGAATGAAATTAATTCCGAAGCGCACTTCATGGGGCCCGATCTCGTGTACTACGTCATAGCGCAGTTGATATTTTTCCTGATTGCGCAGAACCGGAAACGCGGTGATCGCGGTTACGAATTGATTGTCGCCAAACGTTTCGAATCCGGATGTAGTGGCGGAAGTGGAACTGAAGGGAAACGCGAGGGCAAAACCGAGATCGGAATTGCGCGACTGTGTAAGGTGGAGAAGGCTTGCGCCGAAAACAAACGTGCCTCCCCAAGTGGGGCTGAAAAAGTATTGATTGCTCAAAGCAAGGTTCAAATAGTTATTGTGCGCAGTGGCTCCCGTGGAAGGCAGGGTGGCTTGTTGTATGAGCGCATTGTGAGTTGTGTAGCTGTCAGCCGCAGTGCGGAAAAACCAATGCGACGCATTGGATTGGCCCCAGTCGAGGCGAATCAAGCCAAGGTAGTCGCGAAACGGAATTGGAACACTCGACGGAACGGGAATGGACGTGACCGTGGTGTTCCCGACGGTGACCAATCCTTGCGCGGCGAGCCCGGACAATGCATTGAATTGATTCTGACTCTCCGGACTGTAAGCGATGCTGGCATTTTCGTGGACGTATTCGAATGAGGAGTAAATCCAGAGTTTTTCTTTGACGATCGGCCCGCCAATCGAGGCTACGTAGTTCTGCCGGGAGAACGGCTGCTTGGGGTTGGGCGCGGGATTCTCAATGGGGAAGCGTGCATTGAGAGATGCGGCGCGCTCGTAGAAGGCTTCGTCACCGTGCCAATAGTTGGTTCCCGACTTGGTGCTAATGACAACGGAACCGGCCGTCGTGCGTCCGCTGTCGGCATCTTCCTGGGCGGTTCGAACGGCGAATTCTTGAATTGATTCGGGAGAGAAATTTTGCAGGAAGCCGCCGATCCAGTCGTCGGTGTTGTCCACACCGTCGACAGAAACCTCATTGTTCAGGCCGGAGCTGCCTCCGGTGGAGACGGCGGTAATGCGCGCCTTCGTGGGGTCTGAAGGTTCGACGGGCTCGGTGCCCGGCGCCAAGTAAGCGATATTCGCAAAGCTGCGGGCGGCGAGGGGAATGGTGTCGAGGTCTTGAGAGGAGATGATTGTCTGGTGCACGGCAGAGGAGGTATCGATGGGTTGAGTGGTGATGGTGGGAGTCACGTACTCATCCAGGATGATCGTCTGCTGTAGAGACTCCAATTTCAACCTGACACTCACTTCACGGATGGAGCTGATGACGACCTTTACGTCAGCACTCGCCTCCGCGAATCCTTTAGCGGTTACAACGACGTGGTAGGTGCCGGGGAGAAGATCATCAACTCTAAATTCTCCACGGTTGTCTGAGATGGTTTCACGCTGCAAGGAAGAGTCGGCGGCGTGAACCACAATTTTTGCCGAGGGTACAGCGGCGCCGCTGGCGTCTTGCACGGTGCCGCGCAGAGTGCCTCGGGGATTCTGAGCAAGCGATTCAGCCGGCACGAAGAGGAATGACAAAAACAAGGTGGGGATGATGAAGAGGTAGCGAAGAAGCTGCAATTTCCTTGGCTGAAACAGGGATCGCATGGTCAGCGATAGGTTAGTCGAGGGGAGGGGCTACTACCACAGGTCGTAGATTGCGGCGGAGAAAGAAAAATGCAATGCGGAGGCTATGGGGACGCCAAAAGCGAACTAATGAAGCAGCAGCTCGAGAAGTTCGTGGACGGTGGAGAGCGCGAAGGGCGCCAGGAGCAACGCAGCAAGGCCGCCTGTGAGAAGAAAACCGGCCGTACGGAGCCGATGGTGCACTGGTTTCGGCGTGACGGGCACGTTGGGAACGGCGCGCAGCAAGCGATCGACGCGCGCGGAGAGGTCGCGGTCGCAGGCGAGAAGCGAAGTAGAGAGATAGGGTAAGCTCGGAGCGGAACCCATTCGGGCGACGCAGATGAGAGCGGCGGCGAGAGAAACGGCACGGTTAGCGTCGCCGGCAGTGGCTTGGTCGTCAGCGGCCCACTCTGCGAATTTTGACCAGGTGCTTTCGAGCCCTCGAAACGGGCGCACAAAGGGAAAGATATCTGGCGCGAGAAGAAGGAGGAGGCGCTTGGCGTTGTCGCGCGAAGTGCGGTGGGCATGTTCATGGGACAATGCGGCATCGAGTTCTTCCGCGGACAGCGTGCGGAGAACGCCGCGAGAGATGAGCAGGCGCGGGCGAAGCAAACCCGACAAGGCGAGGAGAGGAGCTTCGTTTTCGACGAGCAATACCGGGGAAGACTCGCCCGGGATGTGCGCTTCCTGGCCAGCCAAGTGGCAAAGCCGATTGTGGCGCAGCGACGCGAAGAGCGAGTGAGCGGTTCGTGCGATGGAGATGAGCCAAGTCGCGGCGCCGAGAAAACCGAGAATGACGCAGATCACGCCGACGCGTTCGGCGGTGGCCGCGGGTTCCAGCCAGAGATAGCTGGGGACGCAAAGCCCCAGAACGAAGAGTGCCGCGAGCGCAAAGGGAAGCACGCGCATGGCAAGAAGAAAACGGGCCGCGACGCGGGGAGCCTTGGATTCCGCGGATCGGAGCGCGGATCTGGACGCGATACAGAGCAGCAAACCTGCGGTAAAGTTCAACACAAAGAAGGAGGCGAAGCACAGACACAATAGCCGCAATAGGTAGGGGAGGATCATGTTTGCCCCTGGCGAAGAAGTTCTTTGCGGCGGCTGCGAATCTTTTTCTCCAGCTCATCGAGAAGTGCGGCGTCGTGCTCGCGGACAGCATCGAGCAAACAAGAAAGCAAGAGTTCGCGGGAGGGATTTGGGCCAGACAAGAAACCGGCGACTAGATTGCCGGCGCGGCGGCGGTCCCATTCCTGGCGGGAAAGTTGCGGCGAATAGACAAAGGCGCGATCGGATTTGTGCCGGTCCAAAAGACCTTTTTTGAAGAGGCGGTCGAGCGTAGTCATCACGGTGGTGTAGGCGAGCGGACGGCTCAGCTTGGGAACGACGTCGCGGACGCTGCTCGCTCCGCGTGACCAGAGAATCTCCATCAATTCGAATTCGAGGCTGCCGAGGGCCAAGGATTGGCTCTGATTGGCGCTGCGAGCGAAGCGATTTTTGAGGAAGCGAATCATCGGTTTTGCCGCTCTCGAGGGCCGCGGCCCGTCGGAGACGCGAATGATTCTATTCCCTTTGTCGAGAAGCGGGAAGTCAAAACGGTAGTGGGTAGTGGGTTAGTTTCCGATTACGCGACCAAGCAAGTTGACCACGGGTTCTCGCTCACCCGTGACATCCGATCGACACGCAATGTGGACCTCCCAGGACAGCCGGAGCGTAGTCACGCGAATGACAGTCTTCTTCTAGCGCGCTAAGATTGTTTCGGACTCACTGAAACCACAAGGGTTACCTACAGCATTGGCCATGCGTACGCCCTTGGTACGCAGGCTGCCTAAGGAAGAGCGCGTACGCCGCAAGTGGCAACCATCACTGGAAACAGGAAGGGACCATGAAAAATCTCGCGGTCTTTGCCATGATGATCGCCGTGCTGTTGGGAAGCTCGATTTCCAAAAGTGCGGCCCAAGGCCTCGGGGAAATGGCAGACTCAGATGATGGCGACGCTTACACTGTGAATCTCGCCTTCAGCAAGGATGGGAGGACGGTGCGCGAGATAAGAATGGTTAGGGGCCAATCCCGGAGCGTTCGAACAATCAGCCGGGATGTTTTAACAGGGAAGGTACGCCACGTATTTGACCTTGAGCCCGATACGAGGTTTTTCTCCGCAACAATTGACGGACGGATCGCCGTAATTTCCGAAAACGCCGATCGGCCCGAAAAACCCGTTCGTCTTTTCCTTCTTGACACAGAAACGGGCCACATTCGCGATATTCCCTCTGACTGGTTTGATCCATCAGACCACTTGCCGGACGCGAGCATTTCGGGAGACGGCCAATGGATTTCAATTTGCTCACTTTCGGGCGACGCCGACGCCCCACGGGTGGTGAGCGTTTATAACTGGCGAACAAGAAAGCTAGTCGCCCGACAGGCGACGGGATTTTCTGCGGGCGGATTTGATGGTGGCGGTGTCACTGTTGACGGAAAAATTGAATTCACCAACAATCGCTCCGGTACTGAAATCGTCGACCCAAAAACGGGTCAGTCACTTCTGGCGTATGGTCCTAATTCCATTCGTTCTCCAGACGGAGCGTGGGTTGTTGAACTTGCGGGTTATTTGCACGCACGTGAGCGACTCGAAACAATCGTCATTAACGGTCTGGACGGACAAGTACTGGGCAAGTTGGACCTTAACATCTCGGATGTACTCAACGTCTCATGGTCAGGGGTGTTTTGTGATACATCAGGTAGATTCATCGCTTGGAATCCCGATAGCGTGTTGGCCTTCGACATACGTTCCCGAAAGCAGATAGCAAGCATTCCCGGGGACTCGGGGCGAGGCGACAATCTGCCACCCATGGCAGTCGGTTGCACCTGGACCGGGAAACGTGTGGCCATACGCTCTGGGGCAAGGCTCACGCTACACGATCTGGAGTGACCTAGTGCCCGTAGCGGTTACCGGAAAAGTGAATTCCTGCCCTCGATGGTACTATTGGCCCCTCAAATGGCTCAGCTACCCCGAGTTCCGGACCTCGAAGCGCAGCGTTTGGCAATGAAAGAGGTCAGTTTTCTGGTCGGAAAATGGGCCGGGGAAGCTCGCTTGCTGCGTGGCCCCGCTGAGTCGGTGGAATTGCTCCAAACTGAGGAGGCCTGGTACAGACTTGATGGCTTGATCCTAGTGATTGAGGGAATCGGTCGGGCAAAATCCGACGGCCAACCCGTTCTACAGGCTTTCGGGATTATTTCTTACGACGACGAAAGCGCGACGTATCGCATGCGGGCATTTAACGATGGTCGTTTTCTCGAAACCCAAGTGAAACTACTCGAAGAGGGCAAAGGGATGGCTTGGGGCTTTGTCCTGGGTGATATCAGAACCAGTTCCGTGTTGCGGATAAACGGGAACGGTGAATGGACGGAACTCTCGGAAATAACAATTGGTCCAAAGCCTCCGAAAAAGCTCTTGGAGCTCACTGTGCGTCCACAGAAGTAGTTCGCTCGTCTCCTAAGTCCCGATTAACGCTGGTAGTGCTTGACCGGGATTAGGCGAGAGGCGCCGCGCAACCACCATAAAGTCATGCTAGCTTAGAACCAGAAGAAGTTGAACGCCGGAGTCTTCTCCGTTTTATCACACGAGGCCAACGGAATTGCAAACAACGGGACGATTTTTCTTCCCCACTTGCGCGGGTCTGCTCCTTGCGCTGATGGCGCTGCTTGCCGGCGGGGCGGCCTGGCACGAGTCCGTGACCTTCGATGAAATCGCGCACATTGGCGCCGGTGTGAGCTACCTCCAGAAATTAGATATGCGGATGAACGAAGAGCATCCGCCGCTGGCGAAAGTGGTGGCAGCGTTGCCATTGATGCTGCGAGGAACGCATGCCGACTACTCCCACATCTCCTGGACGTTTAGCGGCAAGATTTTCTACCAGTATTTGGGCGAATGGGTGTTCGGGGACTGGTTTCTCATGAAGTGGAATGATCCGCGCACCACGCTGTTTTGGGCGCGCATGTCGATGTTGGCGATGACGTTGCTATTGGGCCTCACCCTTTATCTATGTGGCGCGCGCCTTGGCGGCGGCTGGGGAGGTTTGCTGTGTCTCGCTGCGTTTGCGACCATGCCGGCCTTTCTAGCGTTTGGCCCGCTGGTCGTAACGGACGTGGCGGTTTCGTTGTTCTGGGTCCTCACGGTTTGGCAAATGCCGAACATGTGGCGTTCTCCTACGCAAGGGATGCTGGTGAAGTTTGGCCTGGCGTTTGCTGGCGCCTTGCTCTCGAAGTTTTCGTCGGGGCTCTTGTTCTTCGTGTTTATTGCCTTTGCCTTGAGTTTGCGACTCAAGCCGTTGGCGGAACAGCTCATCGAAAAAACCGAACTTCGCCATTGGCGCCGACGGGCGTGGCGCAATTTTGCCAAAGGGACCCTGTGGGCCGCCCTGTTCGTGTACGTTGCGTATCTCGTGCTGTCCTGGAACCAGCCAACCAATTCCTTCGACGTCATTCCACACTTTCCCGCTTCGCTGGTGCTGCGGCGATTGCTTATGCCGCCGTGGATCTACCTGCGAGGTCTGGCCGGGTTCGCACTTAGCGCCGGGAGCCGGCCCACTTTCATTCTGGGCCACGCCTATCCGCATGGAGTCTGGTTCTATTTTCCCGTGCTCTTCGTTTTGAAGACACAGCTGGCTTTTCTCTTGCTCCTCCTTTTGGCCATCGCCGCGGCTCTGCTGCTGAAGCGCATTGCACCCGCGCGGCCGGCCCTTCCTGCTGACATGGCGATGCAGTGGCGAGGCATCTGGGTGTCTCTCGTGGTCTTCGTCGCTGCCTGCATGCTGAACAGGTTAGATATCAGCATTCGCCATTTCCTGGTCGCGCTCGCTCTTATTGCGTTGTTGCTCGCCCCTCTGCCATGGAGGCTGGAATTGCTGCACGAGCCGAGGCCGCGCGCGGCACGTATCGGAAACTGGCTGGCAATTGCGCTGGTGCTGGCTTCTATCGTTACGGCAATACGCGCGTATCCGAACTATATTCCTTACCTGAACAGTCTCGGCATGGGACGCCCCGTGTACACGCTGGTCAACGACTCGAATGTCGACTGGAATCAAGCTCTTCCCGAAGTCGAGAATTTCGTGCGACAGCGCGGACTGACGCAGATTTTGCTCGATGAGTATGGGTTTGCGGAGCCGGCAGTGTACGTTCCCGAGGCGCTCATTTGGAGTTGCCAGCAACCGGGGCCACACGACGGCGGTCAATGGGCGGTAGTCTCCGCCAACTATTTGGTGGATTCGGCCAACTGCATTTGGCTGATGCGGTATCCGCACGAAGTTCTTGCCGGCGGCAGTATGTATGCAGTGCAACTCCCCGAAATCATTCCTGCAGCGGGGCAACCCGGTGGGCCGCCGGTGCCGGCGGACTACCGGTATATCCTGGGCCAGACGCAGTTCGACCCACTTTCCATATTCGCGATTTGTGCCCGTGATCCACAGCAGTTGCAGCCGACCATGGACCGCATAGTGACCATGGGGCAAAACGCCAGAAACAAGAAGTAGGAACCTACCTCTCTTCGCGCCGGAGGGATAGCGGTGCCTGGAAGCCGGCGCGCCGCCGTTAGATTCGGTAACTGCGCAACGTGACAGCTTCCAGGCTGATGAGTATTTCGGCCAACACCCGCTTTTGGAGTGTGGGACGCGCGAGAGGGTTGGGTGGTTACACCAACATGGAAGAACATGGGCGCGGAGAGCGGACAAATAGCAAACGTCGTCAGCTGAGCAGCCCACCCCACCGATCGAACTCGTAGGAAGAGTCGTTGCCTCACAGCTCAGCGGAGGTGGGCGTCGAACCAGGCCAGGGTGCGTTCAACAACGTCGCGGCGGTGTTTGGGATTAGCGAACATGTGGCCTTCGTGTTCGTAGACGACGAATTGAGTTTCGACGCCGAGCGTTTTGAGGGCGTGCCAGAATTCGTAGGATTGCGGGGCGGGGACTTCGCCGTCGCTGTCGCCGACTAGAATTAGTGTGGGCGTTTTGGTGTGCTTGATGAAATTGATGGGAGAACTTTTCGCGTAGACATCGGGATCGTCGTAGACGGACTTGCCGAAGAACGGGATCATCCACTGGTCGATGAGATTTTCGCCGTAGTAGCTTTGCCAGTTGGAGAGGCCGGCGCCTGCCATTGCGGCTTTGAAGCGGTTGGTTTGCGTGACGGCCCACATAGTCATGTAGCCGCCGTAGCTCCAGCCGCAGATGCCGAGGCGATTGGGATCGATGGGGGCGGCTTCAATGGCCGCGTCGACGGCAGCCATGATGTCTTTGAAGTCGCCGTAGCCGAAATCCTTGACGTTGGCGCGGGTGAAGGCTTCGCCTTCGCCGAAGCTGCCGCGCGGGTTGGGCTGCAGGACGAAATAGCCCGCGCCGGCTAGCGGCGAATAGTAGTCGGAAGCACTGGGCCATTCGGAGAGGACGGCGGCTCCCGGGCCGCCATGAACGCGGACGACGAGCGGATATTTTTTATTGGGATCGAAATCGCGGGGGTAGAGAAGCCAGGCTTGGACTTCGTTTTTCAAGCGGAGGCTTTTGGCTTCACCCCAGGCGGGCTTGATGGATTTGTTGCGTTGCGTGATTTGCGTCCACTCGGTAGTCGGCCCGGCCCAAACTTCGGGTGGCGTGCTGAAGGAGCTGCGGATGACGGCCGAGGATTTGCCGTCGCGGGAAACAGAAAGATTAACGCCCCAGGCGCCAGCGGTTAGCTGACCAGCGTTGCGAAATAATTGAGACTTGGTGCCGTCTGCGGGATGGATGGTTGCGAGGGCGGAATCGCCTTCGAGGTACTCGCCGAAGAAAATGTCTCCTCCTGACGTCCAGGTGAGCCAACTGGCGGAGGCTTTCATATCGGGCGTGATGTTTGTGGCTTCGCCGCCGGTTGCGGAGATGGTGAAGATGTCGCCGCCGACGCTGGGCTCGTCGCTCATAAGGCCGCCGATGAAGGCGATGCGCTGGCCGTCGGGGGACCAAGCGGGATTGGCGATTTGCAGCGGAGGCTTGTAGATGGATTTCATTAAGCCGGTGGCGGCGTCGAGAGTGTACAGCTCGGCGATGTACCAATTGTTGTCGCCATTGCCGAGGGCAGAGGTGACGGCGAAGCGAAGGCCGTCGGGTGACCAATCGTATTCATAGACGTAGGTGTCGGCGGGAGAGATTTGATCGAGCTTAGCGGTAGCGACGTCAACGAGCGCGAGGCGCTGCTCGAAAAAGGAATCCTTGATTTCGCCGGTTTCGGGAGTTTCGGCGACGAGCGGGCCTGCGGCGCGCGTGGCGTTTTCAGTGAAGAGGACGGCGATGGTTTTGCCATCGGGGGACCAGCCGGGGTTGGAGAGGAAACCTTTGACGTTGGTGAGGCGACGCATGGCGCCGTGATCCGCGAGATCCGTTACGTACAGTTGCAGTTGTCCGGGTTTCACCGCGTCGGACAAAAAGGCGAGCTTATTGCTGTCAGGGGACCAAGCCACGGACCCCTCTGCGTGTGGACGATAAACTGGAACAACACCCAGCTCTCCATTTAGCCCCCTCACGCCCTTCTTTTCTACGGCAGCGCTGACGAGGGTAGGTTCTTCCTGCGACCGAAGTCCTTTGAGGAAAATCCGAGTGGCTCCTGACGGCGTGCCGTCCTTACTGATGATGTCTTCGACCCAGGCAACTTTTTTGCCGTCGGGAGAGATGGCGGCTTGTTCGAATCGGTGCGTGGCGGCGAGCGTGTTGATGACCTCTTGCGCGGGGCCAGAGGCGTTTGGTTTTGCGACGGCTTTGAGGCGCGCTTCGGCGGATTGCTTGGTGCCGCTGGTTGGCTGCGCAGGGGTTTCTTGCGCGAACGATCGGTGCGTCGCAGAAAGAAAGGAAAGCAAAGCCGCTGCTATGGCGAACCGAGTTCGAAGATGAGTCATGTTTGCTTCCTCGCGAGAGGCGTGATTTAGTTCGCGAGTACCTTAATCCGCTTGGGGATGAGCCGCAAGCATTGGTTGCTAGATTTTCGCGGCGAGACTTCGGGAAGATTTGTCGTGGAGTTACGGACTGCCGAATAGAATTACTCGGATTGGATTTGGGCGCGGGCGAAGACGGAATTGGAAATTTGGCGGTTGGCGGAGTCGGTGAGGACTAGTTCGCCTGACGTGAAGCTTGCGGGATAGTCTTGAAGCATTTCGTTTAAGAAAGAGTGAAGTTGAGCGGCTTCGTTTGCGGTCTGGCCGCGAGTGAGGACGGTTGTGTAGGTGTTCAGGAGGACGAAGAGAGGAGAAGGAGAGAGGAGCTTGCGGCATTGGCGCAGCAGGGCGGGCAGCGATTCTTCGACCTTCCAGAGTTCACCTTTGGGGCCGCGACCGAAGCGCGGCGGGTCGAGGAGGAGACCCTCATAGGTGCGGCCGCGGCGGACTTCGCGCGCGACGAAGGACGATGCGTCGTCGACGATCCAGCGGACAGGGCGGTCCGCGAGTTGCGATTGCGACTGATTTTCACGAGCCCATTTGATGGCTTTGCGGGAAGCGTCAACGTGTGTGACGTGTGCTCCAGCAGCAGCGGCGGCGAGAGTTGCGAGACCGGTATAGCCGAAAAGGCACAAAACCTTCGGAGGAGTAGCCGCGGCTGCGATGAGCGAGGCAAGCCAATCCCAGTGGCTGGCCTGATCTGGAAAAACGCCCAGGTGGCCCGAAGGGGTGGGCTGAACCCAAAAAGAAAGATGATTGCGACGCATGAGCCAACGCGGCGGAACGGGCTGGGCGAATTTCCATTCGCCGTTTTTTGAGCGCGGAAGCTGAACAAAACTGGCCTGAGCCGCGTTCCACGATTCTTTAGAGAGTGACGGTGACCAAGCCGCTTGAGGTTCGGGGCGAACGAGGGTGACGGGGCCGAAGCGCTCGAGCTTGCGGCCCAAGCCGGTGTCGAGCAGCTCGTACTCGGTCCAAGTGGGAGAGAAAGTTTCGAGTTTTGGAAGCATCGGCGGGTTCGTGCGCGTCCTGTTTGCGCGACCGATTATGCGACAAATGGCGCCTTCAAGCGACGCCACGGACCGGGAGCTTTCGTGCGTCCCAGGGAATTCGCTGTATTTATGGCCTTTTTCGAGAAACATGGGGCGATTTCGCGAGTCCTATATGTATGCAGCCCGCTATTCTCAAACAGAATCTACCCCCTCGGTTAGCTCGAACTCTGGCTGCGGCCGTGAACCTGCGCGGTTGGGAAGCCGGGTTTGTTCTTTTCGTTCTTCCAATCGTTGTTCTTCTTGTAGCTTGCACGCAGAGCGCGTCAAGGTCCGTGGACGGGCCGCCGGATGGGCGCGGCGCTCGCGAAGAAGCGGTGCATTTTGTCAGCGGCAAGGTAACGCTCGCGGGGACGCTTGTGCTTCCGCAAGGATCACGGCGTCACCCAGCCGTCGTTCTCTTCCACGGCTCCGGTCCTCAGGAAAGGGATCTGTTTACGGCTCGCTGGTTTGCAGACCAGGGCGTCGCGGCCCTGGCTTACGACAAGCGCGGGGTCGGAGAATCGAGCGGAGATTTTCGGGCAGTCCCGTTCATGGAGCTTTGCGACGACGGGCTAGCGGGGATCGCGTTTTTGAAGTCGCGCAAAGAGATCGATGCGAAACGCATCGGCGTGTGGGGACTGAGCCAGGGAGGGTGGCTCGGGCCGCTGGCGGCTTCGCGTTCTACGGATGTGGCCTTCGTGATTGCTGTTTCCGGGCCTGGCGTTTCCCCCGGCGAGCAGATGATCGTTTATTACGCGAATGAGTTGCGGGCGCAGGGCGTGCCGGAAAGCGACGTTCGAGAAGCCAGCGCAGTTCGCCGCGACATCTGGAGCTACATGTCGAACGGGAACGGATACGAGAAGGTCAAGGCTGAGTTGGAGCAAGCGCGCACCAAAGGATGGTTTGGCAAAGCGAAAGTGCAACAGGATGATTCGTTTGGAACGCTGCCGGCGCCTGCAGAATGGAGCAAGCAGCCGGCTCACAGCACGCAGTGGTTCACGAAGGAGGCCGTTTACGATCCGGTTCCGGCGCTGCGAGCCTTAAAAGTTCCAGCGTTATTTTTGTTTGGAGGCCAAGATCAGCTTATACCGGTGAAGGAAAGCATCGCCGTCATTAACCGCGTTTTGGCAGAAGACGGCCACCACGACTTCACGATTCGAGAATTTCCGAAAGATGACCACGTAATGCGGCTGACCACGGGCAAACCAAGCGGCGAGATCGATCCTGAATATCTCAAGACAATGCGGGGATGGTTGGCGACTCACGTTCGAAACACGCCCTGACGTGCGGAATGAGCGCCACCAGAAGAGTTATTCATGCCGCAGCGCCGTCATGGGATCCACATTTGTTGCGCGGCGTGCAGGGATATAGCACGCCAGCAAGGCGATGCTTACCAGCAGGATGCCGACGGCGCCATAGGTCGCTGGATCGGTTGTCTTCACGCGAAAAAGCCAGAGATGCTGCGCCATGAACCGATTGAGTCCGAGCGTCAGCGCAACGCCAATGGCTAGCCCGATTCCGGCAAGCGCGAGTCCCAGCTTGGCGACCAACAGGAGCACATCGCCGCGCTGAGCTCCAAGAGCGAAACGGATGCCCAATTCGCGTGTGCGCTGGTTGACAAAATACGAAAGGACGCCATAAACGCCTATCGCAGACAGAAGCACGGCTATGCCGGCCAAAAACCCGAGCACGACGACGTAGTTTTTATAATCCTGCATGGATTTCCCTATTACGTCTTCCATCGTACTGATATCAGTCACGGGCTGATCCGGGTCCATCTCTTTCACCATTTGCTTCACCGACGCTGTGATATCTGCCTCATGGGCGCGTACGTCTGTGGCGGTCCGGATGACCAGGCTCCCCCTGAGCTGGAAGAATTCGCTGCCGCCCTGGAACACGTCCGGTTGCTGAAGAAAAGACTCGTAGAGCAGTGGGTGAAGTCCGGCCATGCCGATCTGCTTGACTTCGCCCACAACCCCTACGATCTGGCGTGGTCTCTCTTCGTCGACTTGCTGAGGCATGTAGCGTAGGAGAATCTGCTGCCCGATCGGATCTTCGTTCGGGAAATAGCGGTTTGCCAGTGTTTCGCTAATGACCACGGCCCATGGGGCGCTCCCCGTGTCGCGCTCATCGAAGTAGCGGCCTTTCTTGAGCGGAATCTTCATGGTGCGAAAGTAGCTGGGACTCACTTCGTTGAAAAACCCCTCCGGCCTACTCCCCGGTGAAGGAGCAGGATGCCCAAGGATGGAGAAAGTCCTCAGTCCCGAACCCAGCGGAGGGATGATGCTAATCATTCCTACCGACTCGACTCCTGGCATCGCCGCGGCTCTTTCGAGCAGTTGCTGGTGAAAGGCGGTCACCTTCGGAGATACTCTATCCATGTCTTTGCTGGGAATTTTCTGCACGTATTTCACTTCGGTCGCCGGGAGATTCACGGCCATGGTCAGCACGTTTGCCGGGTCAAAACCCGGAGAGGGGAGCAGCATGCGAAGCTCGCTGTTGATCATCAAGCCGGCCCCCACCAAAAGCACCATTGCCAGTGCTACTTCCGAAATCACCAACAGATAACGGGTGCGGCCGCGTTTCCCGGACGAAGTCCTGCTCTCTCCTTCCCGCAGGGCATCATTCAAATCTGGGCGCGCAGCGCGAAGGGCTGGGACCAGGCCGAACAGGAACGTCGTCAAAACCGAGAGTCCAGCGGCAAAAAGGAGAACACGTCCGTCGATGCGAATGCGCTCCGCATCTGGAACACCTTCTGCAACAATCGCGCGCAACAGGCGAATTCCCCAAAACGAAAGCAAGATGCCGAGCGTGCCCCCGATCAATGTCAGCAATCCGCTCTCAGCAAGCAATTGCTGCATGAGCCGGCGCCGGCTCGCACCGAGCGAGGCCCGCACGGAGTATTCCTTTCGCCGACCCTCGGTCCGAGAAAGCATGAGGTTCGCCACGTTCACGCAGCCGATCAGCAGCACAAAACCCACTGCCCCCATAAGCGGATAGAGTTTGTCTCGAGCGCTCCTGAAAAGCGTGTCGTGCAAAGGAATAACCTTTTCCCCCACTCCCTTATTGGACTCGGGATAGGCTTGCTCCATGCCGAGGGCAATCACGTCCATCTCGACCTGTGCTTGCGCGATGGTCACTCCCGGCTTTAGACGCGCCACGGCCATGATCCAGTGGTCGGAGCGCTTCGCAAGCCTTTCGCTTCCCGGATTGATCGGTGTCCAAACCTCCGTGGGCTTTCCCTCGGTGTCCGATCCGTACCACGGCGCGAACCCTGTGAACCCCGCAGGCATCACTCCGACAACAGTCGAAACCACACCATCGATCCGGAATGTCTTGCCAAGCACATTGGGGTCGCTGTTGAATCTCCTCCTCCAGAAGGCGTTGCTGATGACAACGGTTTGAAACTGCTCCTGACCTTCTTCTGTGCGAAAGACTCGGCCCAAGGCGGGCTGCACTCCGACCAAGTCAAAAAAGTTCTGAGTCGCCGCTTGAGAGAGGACCGGCCTAGGCTCTCCGATGCCGGTCAGCATGTACCTACCGCTGACACTGATCCCGGCAATGTCAGCAAAAACGTGATTTTGTTTTTTCCAGTCGATCACCTCCGCAATCGGCGGAAGATCCTCTGAATCGGGGTCCGTTTTTTGCGTGGTCCAAACGGTCGCCAATGTTTCCGGATGATCGTAAGGCAGAGCGCGGAACAGCAACGCGTTCATCGCACTGAATACCGCCGTGTTCGCTCCGATGCCGAGCGCGAGAGAGAAGATCACCACGGCGGCGAACCCCGGGCTTTTTGCCAGGATGCGGGCCGCGTAGCACACGTCCCGCCATAGCGTCTCGATCCAGGCAAAAATCCAATTTTCGCGGCAATCCTCTTTTACCAACGTGACGTTCCCAAATCGCCGCCGCGCCGCTACCCGCGCGTCCTCTGCTCCAAGGCCCAAGGCGCGGTTCTTTTCCGTGCGCTTCGCCAGATGAAACTGCAGTTCCTCCTCCAGGTCGCGCTCCAACCTTCTCCGCTTCGCCAGCGCTTTCACTCTCAGCCACGCTTCCGTCAACCACTCGCGCGCCATAGGTCCTCCTCAGGCAGGTTCCAGAATCCGCGCAATCGCGGAAGACATGCGCTTCCAGTGCGCGGTTTCTTCCGCGAGCTGTTTCCGTCCCGCCGCCGTCAGCCTGTAATATTTCGCCCGCCGGTTGTTGTCCGAAGCGCCCCACTCTGCCGCGAGAAGCCCGCGAACTTCCAGCCGATGTAGCGCCGGATACAGGGCGCCTTCTTCGACGCCCAGGACCTGGTCGCTCCTCTCATGGATGTATTCCGCGATGTCGTAGCCGTGCATCTCTCCGTGAGTCAGAGTTTTCAAGACGAGCATGTCGAGTGTGTCGCGCTACAAATCGCCGGTTTCAGACTTTTTCTGGGTCATAGCTAGGGTCTCTGCCCATAAGGTTCTTAGGGGAGTATCTCGCCATCGATTTCCTATTTCAAGCTGATTTTTTGGCAGTTGCTACGCTCACTTTGCGCGTTCTCGCAATTCACCAATTCGGTAGATCCTGAATTTCGCCGCAACCAGAAGCTGACCCACGACCCCTCCTTGGGTTTTCTTGACCCTGTGTCAGGCGGTCGACTACACTAATAAATTCGATACCTGTCGCCTAGGCGGCCTGACGGTCGCTTTGTGTCTGCGGGAAGAACCGGCCACATCTAGATAAATCTGAGGCCGCGCCACTAAAGGGGGATTGCTTTGCCAAAGCGCACATTTCAACCGCGGAAACGACGCCGCGCGAAGACGCACGGATTCCGCGCGCGCATGAAGACCGTAGGCGGCCGCAGAGTGCTGGCGGCGCGCCGCAAGAAGGGACGCCATCGCCTCACGCCCGAATAGTCCCGGGCGCCTGGAGTTTCCGCGCGAGGCGCGGTTGGTGCGGCGCGGCGAATTCGATGCCGTGTACCGCGCCGGGAAACGCCGATCCAGTTCTCACTTCACAGTTTTTTTTCGCGCCAACCAATTGCCGGTGAGCCGCTTCGGTTTCAGCATTAAAAAGGCGCTGGGCGGGGCAGTGGTGCGCAATCGCATCCGGCGGCGCGTGCGAGAGATCGTGCGCTGCCATCGCATGGAGATTCCCGCGGGATGGGACATTGTGATTCATCCGAAGAGCAGCGTGGGGCGCGCGGAGTTTGCTGCGTTGACCGGGGATTTGTTGCGGTTGATGAAGAGTGTATGAGCAGTATGACGAACACGAGCGGCAGAAGCGGCGAGAGAGAAGGAGACAGATGGAAGTCTGTCCCACCTTTGGCGTCGAGCGAAGCTAGAAACGAAGAGGGCTGGACAAGCCCCATCCCTATAGCCGGGCTAAGACAGTTAGCAACGGAGAAGCAGTCCATCCCGGTGAAAGCGGCGCTGGCCGCGCTGCGTATTTATAAGATGTACTTGTCGATTTTGTTTGCGGGGAGTTGCCGGTTCGAACCGACTTGCTCGATGTACATGTATGAAGCGATCGAGCGGTTTGGCGTGAGGCGGGGGTCGTGGATGGGGTTGAAGCGGTTGCTGCGGTGCCAGCCTTTGTCGCGCAAGTTTGGTTACGACCCGGTGCCGGAGAAAACGGAAGCGGCAGAGATAGAGGCCGACGGAAGTGAGCATCATGTGGGCCGGGCTGGCGTTACGGGTAGAGAGGCCCATTCGTGAGCGAGCCGCAAAAGAAAAAAGAACTTTCTTCAGAGATGCGCATCCTGATCGCTTCGATCCTTTCGATGGCGGTGATTTTGTTGTGGGCCAAGTTTTTTGCGCCGAAGCCTCCGGCGAATTTGCCGCAAGCTAACAGACCGGGGATAACGGCGCCGGCGGCGACAAATCCGGCGACGCAACCAGCCTCCACTTCACCTTCGACTACACCTGGCAAACTCAACGCGACGACGTCTGCGGGAGTCGCCACGGGGATAGCAACGTCAAATGCGGCGGCGATGCCTCCAACAGCGGCGAAAGAAGAACCAAATATCGTTGTCGAAAACGAACTGTATCGTGTTGAAATTTCGAACCGCGGCGGCGTGGTGAAGAGCTGGCAACTTAAGAAATATAAAGATGATTCGAAGCCGCAGCGCGTGCTTGATGTCGTCCATCCGGAGGCAGCGGCGCAGGTTGGCGGATGGCCGTTCGCGTTGGTGCTCGACGATCCGCAACTTGAGACCCAGGCAAATTCCGCGCTCTACGTGGCCCAGGTTCCGGAGCCGGGCGCGCACGCCGGAGACGTGGCGCGTTACTCGGGTCTTCCAGCGAGTCCGCTTTCAGCTCCGGCGGAATTGCGGTTGGTTTGGAGCGATGGACACCTGGAAGTCACAAAGAGTTTTCAATTTGATCATTCTTATGTGGTGCGTGTGGAAACTTCCGTCAAGTTCAACGGCGCGCCGATCAAAGCTGGGTTGGCGTGGCTTGGGGGATTTGGCGATTTAACGGTGCAGAATCCCGTACCGGTCGAGACGGTGAACACGTTCTACAACGAAGGCGGCAAGCTGACGGACTTGCCATACAAAAAACTTGAGGGGCCGGAGAAATGGGGCCCGGGCGTTTGGATGGGCGGCAAAGATTTTGCGGGGATCGAAGACCGCTATTTCGCGGCGGCGTTTCTTCCTGTAAACGGCGTCGCCAACGGCTCGATAGAAACGCGCTACTGGAAAGTATTCCGCACCGTTCAGAAGGACGGGAAAGACGAGCAGGAGCCGGTTTCGGAGGTGGCGGCAACGGCGTCATCGCAGCCGACGGCGTTGCGCGTGTATGTTGGGCCAAAAGACTACGATGACTTGAAAGCGATGAAGCCTCCGCTGCAATCGTTGGTGAATTTTGGATTTCTCGAGTTCATCGCGGAGCCGCTGTTTCATGGCATGAAGTGGCTGCATAAATATATCCCAAACTGGGGCTGGACTATCGTCGTTCTGACGCTGGTCATCAATATGCTCCTTTTCCCTCTGCGAATTTCGAGCTACAAAACGACGCTGAAGATGCAGCGTGTCGCTCCGGAAATTAAAGCGATTCAGGAAAGATACAAGAAGTACAAGCTGAACGACCCGAAGAAGCAGGAGATGAACAAGGAAGTGATGGCGATTTACAGCCGCGAGGGGATCAACCCGGTGGGCGGCTGCTTCCAGATGTTTCTGCAGATGCCGATCTGGTTCGGGTTGAACAGCGCGCTGCGCGGAGCGATTGAATTGCGGCATGCGCAGTGGCTCTGGATCTCGGACTTGGCTGCGAAAGACCCTTATTACGTCTTGCCGGTTGTGGTGGGCGTTTCGATGTATCTGGTTTCGAAAATGACGCCGATGACGGCAGCCGACCCGCAGCAGCAGCAAATGTTGAAGATCATGCCCATCATGTTCGCGGGCAGCTTCATTATTTTCCCGTTTTCGAGCGGACTCGCGTTGTATATTCTCACCAGCAGCCTTGTGGGGATTGTGCAGCAGTGGTATTTGAATCGCACGCATCCCGCGCCGGCAGCGGCGAAACAGATTTCGCGCGGCAAAAAGTAGGAACTTTTGGAAAAAGCGCCGAACGCTGGCGAGCACGACCAAGGTTCTACGGAGGCCCATGGCACAGGACCTTATCCGGGATGGCAAGATCGACCGGCGAGCAGCGGCCGAGGCGTTGCGCAAGTTTCTGGAAGAGATGGTGCGCGTCTCCGGATTGGAATTGAAGGTGAAGGTCCACGCGGTCGAAGCGCCCGCGACGGACGGTTCGAGCGAAGCGGAAGTCATCGCCGATCTCGACGGGCGGGATAAAGAGATTCTGCTGCAGCGCAACGGAGAAGTTTTAAAGGCGCTTGAACATTTGGCGTTTCGCGCGTTGCGCCTGGAACCTACCTATCACGAAAGAATTCATCTCGATAGCGGCGGCTATCGCGCGCTGCGCTTCGAAGAGTTGCGCATGACGGCGCGGGTGGCGGCAGAACGCGTGCAGAGTTCGCATCAGCCGTTCCGGCTGAATCCGATGTCCTCGCGCGAGCGTCGCATTGTTCACCTGGCGCTGAAGGATATGCCCGGCGTGCGCACCGAAAGCATCGGCATGGGCGAAGAACGCCAGGTGGTGATCCATCCCGCGAAAGCAAAGTAGTTCTCAAGTTTCCGAAAATTCCCCCGCCGGAAGAAGCTCTTAATTCTGTATCCACCCCTGAGAGATCACTTTGCCGGATTCGTCCATCTTTACGCGGTACGTAAAAGACGCGGGGCGATCTTTGCGCACTTGCGGAAATCGCGCGTCGTAAATCTCGACAATGGCGTCGGTACCTTCCTTGTGAAAACGTGTGACCGGGAAGCGAGAAAACCACAACATTTTTTGCACTTCGGGCAGCCGCTTGGCTGCGTCGATATATGGATTGGGAGCGGCGTCGGGATAATAGCGATGCTTTATGGATGAGAGGGAAGAAGCATCGCTGAGATCGAGGCGCACTTCGTAGACGCCGTGGGGCGTATTGACGAGCCCATCCCAATGCCAAATCGATGGAGGAAAGGGGAGCGCGCCGAGGGATTGCACCTCAAGTTGGAAGAGGGAAGCGAATTTTTCGATGCGTTCAAGAGCGGCCCGATGAGCATAGAACGCGGCGGCGAGATAGAGAATCGCCGCGGCCAGACCCGCGCGATTCCAAGTGGCATAGCGGACGCGCAGTCCTTTGAACCGAACGGCTGGGAGAAGAAAAAACGCGGCGAGCAGCATGATGACGATTACGGCGGTTTGTGCGGATATCGGCGCGCCGACATTTTTCAAAAAATACGCGATACCAAGCGAAGCGAGCGCAAGCACGGACCAGGTGATAATCGCGCGATTCTTGAGACCTTCGGATTGGCGGTAGACCCACGCGAGGATTTGCGGACACAGAAGAAGCGCGGTGAAGGTGAAGTCGATGATGAAGATGAGATCCCACGCAGGGCGCGACCACGTGAGCGGAGACCAGATCATCGTGCCGAACGTCGTAACGAGGTCGAGAAAAATGTGGCTGAGAATGCCGATGGCGTAGATGCCCGTCAATGCCGCGAAAGACGGCGCATCCCATTTGCGCCAGCGGGCGAACCAGCGCGTCAGCGCGGCCAAAGCCAGCGCGAAGAACGGCATGCAGACCAGGGAATGCGTGATGCTGCGATGCCACGTTACGATGAGAAGTGGATCGCTCGAGAACCAGTCACGCAGTATGTCTGAATCGGGGAAAATGGCGCCGAGCATCAGCGACCAAGTGATGATGCGCCCGCGATTCATCGGCGTTGACGCGAACAGGTCTTCGCCGCGGAAGACTGCTTTGCCGATCAGTGCCCCGGCGATGCCGTGTGTAATCGTGTCCATTCGTTTTTTCTAAACGACTCCCGTCCACTGAGCCGCGAAGTTCCTTCCGATAGTGCGGTCAGAATAATCCCCAATTTCAAAGCACTTTGATCAAGGGAGAAGCTTTCGGAATGACTCGGCCGATGCGGCGGGCGGTGACGCCGTGGCGCGCGAAGGCGGCTATGGCTGACTCCGCGTTATCGGGAGCGATGGCGACAAGAAAACCACCAGACGTTTGCGGATCGAACAGAAGATCTTGGTATTCGAGGGGAACGCTCGGTTCGAACATGGCGCATTCGCCGACGAAGGCGCGATTGTTTTTGAGGCCGCCGGAAAGATGGCCTTCGCGAGCGGCTTCGACGGCCCCTGGAAAATAGGAAAAGGAAGCGTGATCGATTTCGAAGGAGACGGGATCGAGGCCATGGGTCGGGTCGCCGAGCGCCATTTCGCGAGCGTGGCCGAGAAGGCTGAAACCGGTCACGTCCGTGACGGCGTGAATGGGTTTCAGGGATTGCAATTTCTCGTCGAGCTCTTGTAGGGCCGCGGCGGCGGCGGCGTTGAGAGTGCTCATCGCGGCGACGGCGGCGGCGAGCGATTCCGGGGTCGCGCGGTCTTTTTTTAGAGCGGTGGTGATAACGCCGGTTCCAAGCGGCTTCGTGAAGAGAAGTGCGTCACCCTGTTGAGCTCCCACGTTGCGCCAGACGCGGTGCGGATGAATGAGGCCTGTGACCGCGTATCCGAAAAGCATGTCCTCATTGCGGATCGAATGGCCGCCAATCACGCTGCATTTTGCCTCATTCATCTTGGCGAGGCCGCCGCGAATAATTTGTTCGAGGATCTCTGGATCGCCTTTTTCTGGAAAGCCGACGATGGATAGTGACGAAATTGGCCGGCCGCCCATGGCGTAGATGTCGCTTAAAGAGTTAGCAGCGGCGATTTGGCCAAAGAGAAATGGGTCGTCCACGATGGGCGTGAAAAAATCGACCGTCTGGACGAGCGCGAGGCTTTCGCTGATGAGATAGATTCCTGCGTCGTCGTTGGTGTCGAAACCGACGAGAACATTCGGATCCGTTTGGCGCGGGAGATTGCGCAAGACGGCGTCCAGCGTCGCGGGATTCAGTTTTGCCGCGCAACCCGCTGCTTTTGCCATGGCTGTGAGTTTCACTTGTGCTGCCAAGATTTCACCTCGCTGAGTCTTTGACCATTATAGCGATGCTGCGGCCGTTGCGCTCGTAACGCGGTGGACGGGGCCAGAAACTGCGGCGAAAAGTTGCGCCGCGCTTGTGAACGTGGTTTCATCGCCGGATGCCGTGGGACTTCTGGTTGATCTTTTTCGTGCTCGGTGTGCTTTTGCCTCTGCGTGGACGGATGCGGCTGCAGAAATTGCTGGCGGTTCCGCGGATTGGCAGACGAGAGCGGCTCTCGCTCTACGCTTCGACCATCGCGTTTCAGTGGCTGGCTGTCGTGGTCGTTGCTTGGCGAGTGTGGGCTCGTGGACTGACGCTTGATGAATTAGGACTTGTGGTTCATGGGCGCTTGCGAATTCTGATGGCCGCGATTGTCGGCGCCGCGACTTTGGGGAGTTTGCAATGGCTCAATTTGCGGAGGATGGGCCGCTCGCCCGGGAAGGCGCGGGAGTTTATGAAGGTGCTCGCCGAGCGGATTTTGCCGCATTCGTCGGCCGAGCTGCTTCCCTACTTGGGACTGGCGGTAACGGCAGGGCTGTGCGAAGAGTTCCTGTACCGGGGATTTGCGATGGCGGCCTTGACGCGGGCGGGGTTGCCCCTCTGGGCGGTCGTGCTATTGTCCTCTGTTCTCTTTGGGTTAGCGCATATTTACCAGGGGCGCGGTGGGTTGTTGAGCACACTGGTCATCGGCACAGTGTTCGGAACGGCGCGAATCGCGTACGATGGCATGGTTCCGGTGATGCTTTGGCATTTTGCGGTAGATGCGGTGGCAGGAGTGGCGGGCCCGAAATACCTTCTGAAACCGGTACCCCCTGGAGCGGAAAAGGAATCCACAAACTAGTAATATTATAGTAACTCTTATGACGACACCCAGCCCAGCGGTGCTTTCAGCGGAGACCATTCGCCGTGCACTTGGCGAATTTCAATTGGAAGTAAATGAACAGCAAATCGTTTATATTCAACAATATATGACGCTTTTGCTGGCTTGGAATGAAAAAATAAACTTGACGGCGATCCGCGATCCTCTGGAGATACTATATCGTCATTTCTGTGAAAGTATGTTCGCGGCGGTGGCCGTGCCTGTGGAACATGGTCGGCTCGCCGACGTGGGTTCGGGGGCCGGTTTTCCAGGAATTCCTCTGAAAATCATACGGCCGGAATTGCAGACTTTCTTAGTCGAGTCCAATATGAAAAAAGCCACGTTTCTCGCGGAAGTCCTTAGAAACATTGAACTTCCTGAGACGCGTGTGCTTGTGAGCCGTTATGAGGAGCTGGGCGAGGAGATCATGCCGCTGGACTTCGTGTGCTCCCGGGCGGTGGGAGAGTTTGAGCCATTCCTCGCGTGGGCGGCCTCGGATCATGTTGCAGCCAAACAAGTTATCTTATGGATCGGCGGACGTGACCTGGATCAGGCGCGGCGCGGGATGAACTGGGAATGGCGGGAGCCGATCGCGGTACCGAATTCTCTGCGGCGGTATTTGCTCGTGGGATCGAGAAAGAGCTGAGACTGTCGGCCCAACGACTTGAAAGAGAAAGACTTCCGGCATTTTGTCTCGATGCTCTGCCGGAATAGCCCAAACCAAGCTCCTTTCTTAATTTACGAGCAAACTGAAACTCCCAGGCGCTTCCAGGGGACAATGGCCGCGTAGAATTGCTCGCGAGGATTGACCAGGTTATTCCCAGACATTCAAAGATTGGCCGGGGCCGGCGTGCGTTCCACGTGGAACATGGCGGTCCCAGTGGACTCTCCTAGAGTTCGGGATTCGTCTCAGACGATTTCAAAGATGATTTGGGTGACATTAGTTCCACGTGGAACGTCTTGAGTCGGCCAAACTCGAGCAATCGTAGTCTCGAAGACAGACCGCTGCTGTGCGTTACCGAACCGTCCGGTTGAATAGGCTCGGCTCTCGCCGTGAACAATTTGACCGCGATAGAAGCTTCCACGTGAAACATTGGGCTCGAGGAACGCCAAAGCTCCTATGCAAATTCAACGTAGATCTCTGCCGCGACGTTCCACGTGGAACAAGCCGATCTCCTGAAGAAAAGTGAGTAGCCGTTCCACTAGGAACAGAAGCTGCGAGATCGGAAGGAATGCGTAATGCTGTTCCACGTGGAACATGGGACTGAAAATCCACAGCGCGCCCCACGTTCCACGTGAAACAAGTTGCATCCTGGACGCCATTCTGCTAACTTTCCGCGAATTGGGGGGCTTGTTGGCGAGGATTATCGCTGTTGCGAACCAAAAAGGGGGGGTTGGAAAGACCACCACCGCGGTAAATCTGGCGGCTTGCCTCGCTGCCTCTGAACAATCGACCCTGCTCGTGGATTGCGATTCGCAGGCAAACGCCACCGCCGCCATTGGATTCGCCAAGGACCCTTCCCGCAGGACCTTATACCACTGCCTGATTTTGAACGAGCCCTTCGACAAAATTGTCCAAAAGTCGCAAGTGGATCGCTTGGATGTCGTCCCCGCCGACAAAAACCTTGCCGGAGCCGCAGTTGAGCTGGTTGTAGCCGAAAATCGTGAATATAAGCTGCAGGCACTTCTGAACGAGATTCGAGAGCGCTACAAATTTATCGTATTGGATTGCCCGCCGGCGCTTGATCTATTAACTCTAAATGCGCTGGTTTCTGCCGATGCTGTGCTGGTTCCGATTCAGTGCGAGTATTTGGCGCTTGAGGGCGTTTCTGAATTGCTGGATACCTTGATGAGGATCCGGCGAACACTAAATCCCAGCTTGGAGATTGAAGGGATTTTGTTGACCATGTTCGACGAGCGCACGACATTATCGAGGCAAGTCGCCACGGATTTGCGCAGCTTCTTTGGTACGCAGGTCTTTCAAAGCGTCATTCCGCGCAACGTGAGGCTTGCCGAGGCGCCGAGCTTCGGGAAACCCATCATATTCTACGATATTCACAGCAAAGGGGCAGAGGGCTACACGCAACTCGCCCAGGAGGTCATTGCCAATGCCACGAAACGCACTGGGACGGGGGCTCGGAGCGCTCATTCGGGAGCCTGAACCGCAGGCTTCCACTCCGCCTACACCGCAAACCCAGTCTAATGCCACGAACAGCAGCGCTGCCGCTGCCGCACCTGCGCGGGAGGCGGTCCATGCGGGACCACATCAAATCGACATCGACCTTATCGAGCCGAGCCCGTATCAGCCTCGCACCAGATTTCGCGAAGAAGCCTTGGACGAGTTGGCACGATCCATCAAGTCGAGCGGAATCATTCAACCCTTGGTAGTCCGGCCCATTGGGAGCCGTTTTCAACTGATCGCCGGCGAGCGGCGTTGGAGAGCGGCTCAACGCGCCGGGCTGACGAAGGTGTCGGCGATTGTGCGGCAGGTTCCGGATGAGCTCGCGTTGGAAATGACGCTGGTAGAAAATATCCAGCGTGAAGACCTGAACGCTATCGAGGCTGCGCGGGCTTTTGAGAGGTTGATGGATGAATTTCAGCTTACGCAAGAAGCCGTGGCGGAGCGAACAGGAAAAGATCGCGCGACCGTGGCAAACTCGATCCGCTTGTTAAAACTCGAGCCAACGATTCAAGACTGGATTGAAGAGGGTAAGCTGACCGCTGGGCACGGGCGCGCCTTGCTGGCTGTGGCGGATTCGCCGCTAAGAATGCGTTACGCGCAGCGAGCGTCGCGCGGTGGGCTTACGGTACGGCAGATTGAACGCCTGGCCTCGCGTCGTTCGCGAGGTGCAAGCCCGGCCGCGGAGATTCATGTGGATGCGAATATCCGCGCCGCAATCGATGAACTTCAGCGGCATTTGGGAACCAAAGTTCTTCTCAGGCAGAAAACGAAAATGCGTCCTGGGCAGCTCGTGCTCGAATACTATGACGACGCCCAGTTGATGGGAATTTACGATCGATTAATGAAGTAACGCCCCGTCCGCTGCGACAATCAGCGCCGACCTCTGCTTCTAACGTATCTTTTGGACAACTCGCTGTGCGCGATGCGTTGACTTGTCCGCACCGGAGGCTAGAGTAGGAGAGTCGCTCTAGGAGAGAAAGTCATGGCATGGAAGTGGCCCGGTTCCTCAAAGAATGGCGCAAGCGAAGAGTGGACCGGATTTATTGATCAAGGTGTGACTCTCGAAGGCACACTTCAGCTTACGGGAACGTTTCGCATCGACGGGAATGTGCGGGGAAACATCATCTCCGAGCAGACGGTGGTTCTGGGCGAAGGCGCCAAAGTCGAGGGCCAGATTGAAGGAAACCGCGTGGTGATCTCGGGACGCTTCGACGGAGTGATCTTTGCAAAAGGGCGCGTGGAGATTCAAGCAAAGGGCGTGGTTACCGGCGAAGTTCATTCGCCGTGTATGGTGATTGACCCCGGCGGCATATTTGACGGCCGCTGCCACATGCTTGCTTCCTCAGACGCGGCTTCTGGAGTGACGATTCCCATTCGAGCGGTCGGCCAAGCGTAGCCACTGATTCCAAAAACCCGCGAACCCAAAAATGCCGTCCCCCTTGCAGTCCGGCTGCGCAATCTAATATTACCAATAATTATATATTAACGTTACAGTTATCTGCTGAGCTTTATCGTTCAGTTAAAACCGGTGGCACCATCCGCCGTGGAAGCTCGATCGAGCGCAGCTTCAGGGAAAACAGATCGCGCGAGAACTGCACGGAAAACTGGGTAGTGGGTCAGTTTCCGGCAACCGCAGCGTTTATCGGGACTTGAAGCCCTCATGACGTATACTGCGCACTTATGGCCCACTACATTGTGCCGCCAAGCTCCCATCAGAAGCTGTTTCGTCTTTGCGCCTACGGTTCAATCGGATTGATGCTGATTCTACTGGCGATTTCTCGGTCTACATCGCTAGACGACCACCTGAGTCATGCACTTGGTTGGAGCGCGGTAGGCCTGTTGATTGTGGTGATGGTGAGCGTCTATGTGTTTATCTTTAGAGACAGCGTTGATAAGGCTTGGCGGAAGGTATCATTCGATCTGACCGACGGAAAAATTATTCGAGTCATGGAGGGGCGGCCACCGATTGAACTTCTGCTCGGTGAAATCAACTTTCTCGGCGAGTCTCGCCTGGGCCTGATTGTCCGAAGTGGTGAGCCACCGAAGGGTTTTGTAATTCCGCGAACGGTTGACGGTTTTGAACAATTGAAACAGCAACTTAACGATTACTGTAAAGTTTGCGCAATCGAAAACAAGGCCTCATTCATTCCTGTCCTCCCTTTGATTTTGACGATTGTGCTTTACGCGATTCTGTTCTCCGCTAAAGCCAGCCCCGTGGTCTTAATCGCTGGAGTTGTTGCGTTGCTGTTTCAGGGCTGGTCGATTTTCTCGATTCGTAATATTTTGGCAAAAACAAGGTCACCAAAATTAGTGATGTCGGTTTTTATATTCTCTTGGCTCGTTCTTCTGTGGCTTGTATATCAGAGAGTTTCCTCGCCCTCATAGACACCACCTTTGAAAACATCTTTAAACCAGATGGTGTTGCATCGACCGCCTGAGCTGGCAACCTTAATCAGGAGTTGAGGTCGCCCGTCGTCAGGAGGAGGGCGGCCCGAATTGACTGGACGCTAGTTCGTGGCGGCCAGTCCAGTCCAGTGCGAACCGTCGCAGCCGGTGAATGAGGCAGAGAGTAAATGAGAAGGACCCTCGGCAGGAAACCGATCAAAGATGCGAACATCGTCGATCACGAATTGCCCGTTTTCGGATATCACGCGAGCTTCAACTTCCCAAGCGTAGCCTCCGTAAAAGGCCCTACCTCCGTGGCCGAGGTCATTGACGGCCTCTACCGGCTCCAAGGTCACATATACCAGGAATGACCCGTCGTTGAGTTTTTCTTTACTCTGCGCGACTACATCGATGGGTGAGGCGTGGCTGCCTTCGCCGGAGAAGAGGCCGGACTTCAACCAGCCCGGCCCTGATGTTCCACCGGACTTTGGGTGCTGACGGCTGTAATCGTTCTGACATGCTTGTGCTGCTTGAAGCTGCTCGGCCAATCGCTTGCTCAAATAGGGCCTGATGGCCGCCAACTTCACTCCCGCTGGGATGCCGATGGGGTGATGGGCCACGATCCCCTGATACAACCTCTGCACTCCATCGGTGACAACCGGCTGATCGAGAAGAGGTGGAAGTTCTGAGAGCCGCTCGGCACCGCCCGTCATGACCATCATCCCCTCCCACACATCGATGGACGGATAGAAAAGCTGTGGGCGTCCTGCAATTCCGTCTTTGGAGTTTCCGACTTGAACCAAAAGATATCCTTGCTGGCCGTAACGGTTACCATTCTGGCCCTCACGGTAAAACGAAATCCGTGCGCAAAGGGGATAAGGAACTTCGGGGTCTTTCAGATCACAGCTGTCCGCTACTATCCAATACCCGATGTGAGCGCGCGGCGGACCGGACTGGAGCCAGTCTTCGAGGCGCTGAGTAGGCAGTGAGGGGTCGAGCGCCTGCACGTCGATCGACTTCGCGTACTCGATCACCTGCTCTTGCGTGTAGGGGCGTTGCGCTCGGGAAGTAAAGGCGACTGTCAGCGACAGCATCGCCACGAAACAGGTCTTCATGTCACCACACTTAGCAGACGTGGTCCCTAAATCCTTCGACACCACCAGCGGACAATCGGTTCCCGGCGGACTGTCGACTTTCACTTGCCTGTGTAGGCGCCTAACCGGACCTTCGAAATCCACATGGACGGTTTCCGCGTTAATCGGGACTCATGCCTGCTGGAGCAGAGCGAAACTGGTCTCGCGCAAAGGCTCTATCGGAGATCGTATTGGGATCGCTAACGGCGAAAGACAGATTTAGTTTCTTGGTCATGCCTGACTAAACAGTCTTCCCGGATCCGGTCTCGGCCGGGTAGTTGAAGAAGAGCTGATTGCCGTCGGGATCATCGACCACCAGAAGACGGTAGCCCCACGAACCTTCCTTGACCGGAACGCCCTTGGCCTCGAGTTCCGCGCGCAGCGCGTCCAACGCGGCGACTTGCGTCTCCGGCTCGGCGTTCAGGGAAATGAACATCAGCCCCTTGCCAGTCTTCTCCGGCCACGCGTCGGCCAGGATAAGCGCGCAGCCCTGCCGGTCGACCTGTGCGACGTGCGCTTTGCCGTCATCCTCGTAGCGCCAGGGGCTCGTGAAGCCGAGCCGGTTAACGTAAAAGCGGAGCGAGGCCTCCACGTCGGTCACGTGTAGGACGGGGCGCGCGAACCAGTCTGTCATAAGCTGCGTATCCTCGAAGGAAGACAACTTCTTCCCCCGTTTTGAATTCTACGGCTATGTTAGACGCAATCAGAAGCCGCGAGAAGCGAGATTCTGTTTCAGTTTCACGACAACTCCAGATGAGTTCGAATGCATAGGTCGCGTAACCGGAAGCTTGAAATCCACTTGGACGGTTAGCGCGTTAATCAGGCAGGTGGATAACTTCCGGATGCTCGGGAGATGTCTTTGAGTCGTTCCTTTCCTCGTCGTCAATTGTTACCTCGACCCTCGTTTGATTCATTGCATGCAGGAGTTCCTCAATTTTCTCTTGGCTCATTCCAACGCCGAGAACTGAGTGTCCCCCAAGCGCAATGGATAAGAACACTTTGCGTGACAAGTTGCGCAGCGACATGTAGCTCCTAAATGACACAGAGTTTTCAGTGGCAGACTTTGCTGAGTGCGGCGGATGCCGCGAGCGAAGCGTGCAGACGCGTTCCACGTACTTGAGAGAAGGCTGTTATGTACGCGAGGGGTTATCTAACGGGGGGCGGGCGAGGCGAGAAAACAGGCAGGGACGGAAAAGGAAGAGGAATGCATACATCCGGAACGACGGGAAGGGGAACACTGGCAACAACAGCAAGAAAGAACCAAAACGGGACTAAGAAGAGAAAGAGGAGGCCAAGTGTGGGCCGAGCAAGAGAGGCAAGCAAAACCATCGCCACGCAAAGCAAGGCGACCAGCCGCAGCGCAGAATAGGTGGTCTTCATCTGATTTCATCCTACGCGGACCACTAGGATTTACAACCCCGTTTTAGGCCCGCTACTTGGCTGACTCCTAGTTAGTCGCCCAATCGGAAACAGCCCCACTACCAAAAACCGCCGCGAGTTGACACCATGTTATCGCGCGACTATCGTTCGAAGTGAATTTTCCGCGAGGCTCTTTGCATGAAAATTTTGGTGATCGGCGGCGGCGGGCGCGAGCACGCGCTAGTTTGGAAGCTGAAGCAGAGCGCTCGCGTGGAAAAAATTTGGTGCGCGCCAGGGAACGGCGGAATCGCCGATGACGCGGAATGCCTCCCCGCGAATGCGGGCGACGTTGCGGCGCTTGTAGCGCTGGCGGAAAAAATAGCGCCGGATTTGACCGTGGTGGGGCCGGAGCTGCCCCTGGTGAACGGAATCTCCGACGCGTTTAGGCAGCGAAATTGGGCCATTGTCGGCCCTTCGCAGCAGGCGGCGCAACTCGAGGGCAGCAAGATTTTTTCGAAAGAATTTCTGCTTCGGCACAATATCCCAACAGCGAAAATGCATGGCGCGTATGACTCGCCCCATAAAGCGTATGCCGCGCTGAAGGGTGTAGATTGGCCGCTAGTGATCAAGGCCGATGGGTTGTGTGCCGGCAAAGGCGTCGTGCTGGCGCCTGATGCGGGGACCGCCAGGCAATTCCTCGAGTCGGTGATGGAGAAGAACGAGCTTGGGCCTGGAGGACATCGCGTTTTGCTCGAAGAGACTCTCGTTGGAGAGGAGTTGTCTTTCATCATCCTGACCGATGGCGAACGGTACGCCCCATTGGTGCCGACGCGGGACCACAAGCGCGTCTTCGACGGTAACCGCGGGCCCAATACCGGTGGCATGGGCGCGTATTCTTCGGACGAATTATTGTCGTCTGCCTTGCGCGAAGCCGTGATATCGAAGATTGTCGAACCTACACTAACCGGCTTGGCCCGGGAGGCTATCCCCTACCAAGGATTTTTGTACTTTGGCTTGATGCTCACCAAGGATGGGCCAAAGGTGCTGGAGTTTAATTGCAGGTTAGGCGACCCCGAGGCGCAAGCGATTGTGGCGCGGATGGATTTCGACCTGGCGGAAATCTTGTCAGATGTGGCGGCGAACCAGCTGAATCCGGAGAAGTTACACTGGAAAAAGGGAGCAAGCGTGTGTGTGGTGCTAACATCTGGCGGCTATCCCGGAAAATTCGAAGTTGGGAAGAGAATCGAAGGACTAACCACTATTGGCTCTACAACTGGTGTGGAAGTCTTCCAAGCCGGGACGCGCCGCGAACGCGATTTCCTTGTTACCAGCGGCGGGCGTGTGCTGGGCGTGACAGCGGCCGCAGACTCCTTGGAAGCGTGCTTGGCGATGGCTTATCAGGCCTCGGAGAGAATCCATTTTGATGGCATGCACTATCGCAAAGACATTGGCGCAACCGTTGGGCGCATCAAGGCTGCAGGGGACTAGGGCCATGCCGCGTGTGCTACGACATTTCCGTGCTCCGAAACGTGGCTGGCCGATGGAGGAGCTGCTGGAGGTTGTTGCGGTGCAAGCGGTTGGGTTTGACGGCTGCGCGCACCGCTGGCCTGAAGGAAAGCGCCAAGTCTTGTTGGTGGACTGGGAGAAGCTGGATGCGCTGGAACTCGGCCCAGGAATGATTCGGGAGAATATTACAACGGAAGGACTCAACGCCAACGGGCTCAAGGAAGGGTAGTGGGTCAGTTTCCGGTAACCGCAGCGTTAATCACGACCTACCTCCGGAACAGCCTAAACTTAAGTCAAAACGCTTGCCGAAACCCGGTGCTTCCCATATAAATCTACTCAATTCCAAACTCATGGAGGTTCCCCGTGGCACGAATCTCTACATGCATGATCGCCTTCCTCTGTTTTCCCGCAGCTCTGATTGCTCAACAACAATCGCCGCTCCCGGAGCTCCCCGCTGACATTCCCAAAGACGCCGTGGTGCGTATGTTGCTCGCAGACAAGACTCCCTCAGGCCAGGATGCAGTGTGGAAGTCTCCTGACGGCGCGATTCACGAATTCTTCCAGTTCAACGATCGCGGCCGCGGTCCAAAGATTTATACGACCTATCGCCTCGACTCGCATGGGCTGATTGTTTTCGAGGACTCCAAGGGCGTCGACTACATGAAATCGCCCGTGGAAGAGCGTTTCTCTTTAGCTGGTAGCGAGGCCGTGTGGAAGAACAAAGCGGAGAACGAAAAGCAGTCCAACGCCTCCGGCAAATTCTTTGTTGCCTTGAGCGACGGCCCGGAATCAGGGGCCATTCTTGCGCGTGCTCTTCTGTCGTCCGCGAGCGCAGGAAAACTTCCGGTGCTTCCGAGCGGCCAAGCGACCATTCGCAAACTACAGACTGTTCCCATTGAAGCCTCCGGCCAGAAAATCACGGCAACGCTCTACGAGATCAGCGGGCTCGGCTTCACTCCGAACTACCTGTGGCTCGATGATGATTGGCAATTTCTTGCCAAAACCAACGGATGGAGCGCTGTAGTTCGTCACGGCTTTGAATCTTGCGTTTCGCAATTGCGCGAGTCGCAGCGCCAAGCGGAAGTCGCACGCGCCGGCGAATTTGCCAAGGCCCTCAGCCACAAGCCTTCCGGCGACCTGGTCATTCGCAACGTCACTCTCTTTGACTCACCTGCCGGTAAACTCCTTCCGAACCAGCGTGTCACCGTTCGCGGCGAACGCATCGCTTCCGTTGAGCCTGACGACGGGCGCCCCACTCCCGCAAACGCGCAGGCCATCGACGGCCGCGCGAAAATGCTTCTTCCGGGCTTGTGGGACATGCACGCCCATCTCTTCCCTACCTACGCGTTTCTCGATATAGCCGCTGGCGTCACCACCGTCCGTGACCTCGCAAACTCCATTGAAGAATTGGGCAAACTGCGCCAGCAGATCCAGGACGGAACGCAAATTGGTCCGCGTGTGGTGCTTGCCGGCTTCATCGATGGCCCCGGCCCGTTCGAAGGCCCCGTCAAAATTCTCGCTGCCACTCCGGAGGAGGCCCGCCAGCAGGTGGATCGTTACGCGGACCTGGGCTACGTGCAGATCAAAATCTACAGCTCGGTGAAGCCCGAACTGGTGCCAATCATCGCCGAGGAGGCTCACAAGCGCGGCTTGCGCGTGAGCGGCCACGTCCCTTCCGGAATGATCGCTGAACAATTCGTCCGCGATGGAGCCGATGAAATCCAGCACATGAATTTCATCTTCCTAAACTTCATGCCGGATGTGAAGGAGACGCGTACACCCGCGCGTTTCATCGAGCCCGGCAAGAGGGGCGGTGACCTCGACCTGAATTCTCAGCCGGTCAACGACTTCATTGCTTTTCTAAAACAGCACCACACTGTCATCGATCCCACCATGGCTATCTGGGAGGCCACTTACGTTGACCGGCCCGGCCAGCCCGGCCGAATTGAAGCCCCTATTTTCGATCGGCTGCCTGCTCAGGTGCAGCGCGATTCCCGGACGGCGGGGGAAGCGCTTGACGCTTCGGATCCCGCCACCGACAGACAGTACCGCGCCGCTTACGCCAACATGGTCCGTATGGTCAAGAAGTTGTACGACAGCGGCATTCAAATTGTCGCTGGGACTGATGAGAGTAATGGCTATGCCCTAGATCGCGAATTGGAGATTTACGCCGAAGCTGGAATTCCCGCGCCCGAGGTTCTGCGCATCGCCACCATCGAAGCCGCTCAAGTCATGCACCTGGATAAGGACCTCGGTTCCGTCACTCCTGGGAAGTATGCGGACATGATTCTCGTCAATGGCGATCCCACCAAACAAATGAGCGACATCCGCCACGTCGACACGGTTATAAAAAATGGCGTGGTTTACAAACCTGCTGAGCTTTACCCGGCGTTTGGCATCCGCCCCGAATAATCCCCCTGAGAATCCGTCCAAGTCAATTTGCTCCACAAGGAGCCGTCTCAATCTTGCACCTTAGAAGTGCCTGGTAAGTAAAGGCGGTCTCAATGGGTCGACGCAACACCAAGCTCAAAGTCTAACTGCTGGAGTCTCAAAGGCTAAAATCGCTTACAAGTGTTGAATCAAACGGAACACTACCCTGGCTAGGTTCTGATGGAGTACAGCCCGACAGATCGGTTCTTTCGGAGAAGTGCTGTTGGATCAGGCTATTAGAAAGTGTTGCGTCGACCCATTGAGACCACCGCGTTAGTCAAGCAGTTCGCGCATACTTATTCGGGCCGATGCTTTCTTCCCTTTGGGTGCAACGGGTGGTCGGGTTGTTATCTAGTCCGTTAATCTTATTGCGACCAAAGTCGCGCGATGTTAGTCTCTGTCGACTAACCCATCTGTTTGTCAAAGCAGAAAGGAACCACCGGTGGGAAAGCAAATCCTCTCGTTAGGTGCGAGTTCCCTTTTGCTTTTTGGTTCACTCCAGTCAGTACCTACAGTTGCATCTCAAGATGCAGCGAAACAACAAACCTCCGCGCCAACTGTACCAGCGCCTCAGCCAAATAGTAAGGAAACGAGCCTTCTACCTGGCGAATTCATTCTCCAAGACGCCACTCCTATTTTCCTTAGGCTCATCCGGAACGTATCGTCAGCGGACGCGCAAGTGGGTGATTCAGTCGATTTTGAAGTTCTCGAAGATGTTGCTGTAAACGGGATTCTTGCGATTCCAAAAGGCTCCGTCGCGGTAGGAACTGTGACGGAAGTTCAGTCCAAGCGGCGTTTGGGCCGCGCTGGAAAGCTCGAGATCGTTTTGGATTACGTGCGTCTCGCTGACACCGGCAAAGCGGCGATTCGCGCGGTCAAGGACGCAAAAGGTGGTAGTCACATTGCGGGGATGACAGCCGGAATCGTTGCTACGGGCCTTCTATTCTTCCCCGTCGCACCGTTGTTCCTGTTGGTGCACGGTAACGACATCACAGTCCCGAAGGGCGCTGCATTGGCAGCCTATGTGAATGGCGATGTCCGGCTGGAGTCAAGTAAGTTTGGTTCTGTCATAGCGCAAACGGCGTCGCCAAGGTCTCAATTGTGGCTGCTCCAAAGCGAGCACGTTGTTGGAGACGTCCAGGAGGGATTCAGAAAGACCTGTGTCATCGTTTCCCCGAACGGGGACTACCATCGTGAGGAACGAAACCAAGTCCCTACGGGTAGCCGCGCCGAATTGGAATGGGCACCGCCCAGGGTCTTCGAGGCGAAATTAACTCAGGCGGACCTCGATGCGCTCCGGGCGATTCTCGCAACTCCGGAGCTCTATTCCATGAACGGCATTGTTGGAGACAGTGGAAGCCTGAGGCATAAGTTGGTGTTTGACCCGCAAGGAGCCGTCAAGCCACATGAGGACATCGAAATCGTCACTATCGCGGTCGCACGTTCTAATGAGCCGCAGCTATTTGAACTCGCGGATATTAGTGTGGCACGTCAGCAAGAGCCGGTGAGCGAACTCCTGGACTGGGTCAAAGGCACAAAACGCCGCCAACAAGAGCGCTTGTCGGCATCCCAAGCCACCAACTGTTCATCCCAAATCGCTACCGGCAGTTTTGCGGTGGGCGGAGCACCGATGGCCACCGGCATGTCCTTTCCGAAGGCAATCTTCGCGCCCGACCCACAGCTCCCGCATGACACACCAAAGCCACAGCCGGTCGCGGTCGAAGTCCTGATTAATCCAGACGGAAGCGTGGCAAAAGCATCGTTGGAAAGCCGGCCTAGCCCAGACGTCGCGCATAGCGTTCTCGACGCTGTCCAGAAATGGAAGTTTCAGCCAGCGAGGCTGCTGGGCGTGCCCATTGCAGATACGGTGCATCTCAGGGTTGTTGAATTCCAAGAGAAGTAGTTCGCAATCGCAATCAGAAGAGCCAAGCCTAGGGCGGCGGAAGCCACAGAGAGGGCCAAATCCTGGTTAGTCGGGCGGTCTCAATGGGTCGACGCATCACTAAGCTCAAAGTCTAACTGCTGGAGTCTCAAAGGCTAAAATCGCTTACAAGTGTTGAATCAAACGGAACACTGCCCTGGCTAGGTTCTGATTGAGTACAGCCCGACAGATCGGTTCTTTCGGAGAAGTGCTGTTGGATCAGGCTATTAGAAAGTGTTGCGTCGACCGGTTGAGCTGGCACGTTTACCAGGAGCTTGTTGCTTTCTATTGGCATCTGTAGGCAGTCCGTGGCCGTTCGGGGGTTCCCACAAAGTCTGGCCCAAGAACTCAGTTGACACAGTCATTGCTGAACGGGAACAATTCACGCAGGCGGGCATCGCATCCGACGAGCAGAGAAACTTGCCGGGTCGAGCGCGACCCAAACAGCACTACAGCTTGATATTCTTTTACCGAGACTGCCTTGAGCCCCAAACGAATCGGGCGAATCTTCTGGTTTCTGCCAACGCTTGTGGCAGGTCTAGTCAGTCTGCTCAGTGCCGCCACCAAACGACCGTTTACCGTTGCTGACGACATTGAACTGACGCTTTTTAATCAAGCAAGCGGAGAACCAGAGGACGTACGTTTTTCCCCAGACGGAAATTACTTCGCCGTCTGGACCGTGCATGGGCGTTTGGACGTAAACCGCACTGAGGAGTCTCTCCGGTTCTATCGGGTCCAAGACATCCGGACCTCTCTAGCGCACCGTGACGCGGCTCAGTTTCCCTCTGCAGTTTGGATGATCACTCGCTCTGCGGACTCTACGGATGTGACCGGACCATCTATCGGGCAGTGGCGCTGGCTAGGCGACTCTAGCGGAATTGCCTTCGTGGAACGTCATGATGGGCGCGACCAGCGGCTTGCCTTAGCGGATTTTCGAGAAAAAACAATTGAACCTCTGACCCCGCTGACGGAGAGCGTTCAGTCGTTTGATATTCCGGATCGTCAGCACTTCGCCTATACAGTCGCCGACTCTACGGAGGAGAAGAGAATCAAGACGGAGCACCGCGCCGTGGTGGTGCATTCAATAGGTCGATGCAACACCATCTAACTGTTGTGTTGAAGGGTGGTGTGTATGATCGAACGGAAACGAACGAGACTTTCTCCCACGGAGAAGAACGAGATTTGGGGGCGCTGGAAGGCCGGGCAGTCCATGCATGAGATTGGGCGCGCTTATGGCAGGCCCCATCCCACCATTCGCAAGCTGTTGTTGCCACGTGGAGGCATCGCTCCCATTGCGCGTCGTCGCTCGCGGCTAGCACTCACCCTCGCTGAGCGAGAAGATATTTCGCGAGGGATCGCTTCCGACTCGTCGATTCGCGAGATCGCCCGTGGTCTGAGTCGTGCCACCTCGACCGTGAGCCGAGAGATCGTACGCCATGGCGGCCGTCCTGCTTATCGTGCCCATGATGCGGACGGACAAGCTTGGCAATCGGCTTTGCGACCCAAGCGCTGCTTGCTGGCCAGGAACCGCAAGTTGCGAGATATCGTTGCGAGTAAACTGATTTTGGACTGGTCGCCCGAGCAGATTTCCGGGTGGTTGAAGAATCGGTATCCCAACGACGAGAGCATGCGCGTGTCTCACGAGACCATCTACCGTAGTCTGTTCGTTCAAGCGCGTGGGGTATTGAAAAAAGAGCTTATGGACCACTTGCGATCGAAGCGGCGCATGCGTCGCTCGCGCCATTTCAGCGAGCATGGACATTCACGGGGGCAGATCGTCGATGCCATCTCGATCCGCGAACGGCCAGCGGAGGCGGAAGACCGAGCGATCCCTGGCCACTGGGAAGGCGATCTGCTGGCCGGAGGAAAGAACAGCTACATTGCAACGCTGGTGGAGCGGCATTCACGCTTTCTCGTGCTGATCAAGGTGCGGAGCAAAGATACGGCGGTGGTCGTGGCGGCATTGAGCAAACACGTTCGTAAACTTCCGGCGACCTTGCGCCGCTCGCTGACCTGGGATCGCGGGTTGGAGATGGCCAAGCACAAGGAGTTTACGGTAGCCACGAATGTGCAGGTCTACTTCTGCGATCCACAAAGTCCCTGGCAACGTGGAACGAATGAAAATACAAATCTGCTCCTGCGACAATACTTTCCACGAGGAACCGATCTGTCCGCCATCTCTCAAGAGCAGCTCGACCAGGTCGAGCTGCTCTTGAACCAACGCCCAAGAAAAACCCTAGGATTCCAAACTCCGGCGAGTAAACTCCAAGCAAGTGTTGCGTCGACCATCTGAACCGTCAGTGAATACCGGAACGGGGCGTTCTCTCTTTGAATTGCTTTTTCCGGACGACCCGGTCACGGCAAAGATCCAACCCAGTCGTCGGTATCTGTGGGCCGTCGTCGGAAACAAGCGCTTCAGAGTTCAGCAGGAAGGGCTACCTATCGTTCTGGACGGTGACTTTGTGATGTCCCGCGACGGTCGTTCCGTAATCACGACGCTTCCCATTCCCAAGGCTCCGTCGTCTTGGGAAACGTTGTACCCGCCCCCGTACCCGTCGTATCCATATCGCATCCGCCCCGGAAATCCGGTGCATCAGTACGTCAGGATTGATCTGCAAAAAGGTTTGGTACAGCCGTTGGTGGATGCACCGATTAGCGACGACGCCGGTTGGTACGGAGGGGGCAGTCCGAGTTTTTCCAAAGATGGCAAGGCGATTCTGCTGCCGGGTACCTTCGTCAGGTCTCCAGAAAATGTTCCATCTCCACCTTGTATTGCGGTCGTAGACTTAGGCTCCAATGACACGACCTGTGTGGAGATTCTGACGGGCCGTACCGAAAGTGGTTTCCAGAAAGACCACCACGTAATCAGCCAAGTTCGCTTTGTGGATGGCGACAGGCATCGAGCTATGGTGACCTTTTACTACTATCAAGATCTCCTGCCCAGAACAGCGGAGTATCAGTATCTCCCTGATCGGAAATGGCATTTCACTGAAGAAGTCAAAGGTAAAGTCGAAGACGAGCATGGAGGCATCGCCGTCACGGTCAAGCAAGGCCTCGATGATCCTCCGTTGCTTGTCGCCTCAAATAAACAGACCTCGCGAGTCATCTGGAATCCCAATCCCCAGCTTGAAGGGATAGAACTGGGGAAAGCAGGTGTTTACACATGGAGGGATAGAGGGGGGCAGGAGTGGAGCGGCGGACTCTACGTCCCTAATGATTACAGGGAAGGACGGCGCTATCCACTGGTGATTCAGACCCACGGTTTCATGCCTTCAGACTTTAGGCCTTCCGGCTTATTCCCGACAGCCTTCGCCGCGAGGGCCTTGGCTGGTGCTGGGATTATGGTCTTGCAAGTACGAGAACAGTCTTGCCCGTCTACTACACCTGATGAGGCGCCCTGCGCTGTGTCCCGGTATGAATCCGCTGTAAATCAGCTTGTGGCCGAGGGAAAAGTAGACCGCGACAACATCGGTATCATAGGTTTTAGCCGCAGCTGTTTTTATGTGATGGACATGCTCGAGACTGGCCTCGTTCACCTTAAGGCCGCGTCGATTACAGACGGCGTAATGGCGAGTTACGTTCAGTATCTTACTGCCATGGATGTAGACGGGAATTCTCTTGCCGACGAATTTGACTCTACGATCGGGACCAAGCCTTTTGCGGACGGTTTGCAACTATGGCTGAAGCGCTCTCCCTCTTTCAATCTTCATAAGATAAACACCCCTTTGCTCGTAGTGGCGGAAGGTCGTCTCTCGCTACTTTATATGTGGGAGCCGTATGCCGGCCTTCGGTACCAACGTAAGCCTGTGGAGTTACAAATCCTGAACACGAGCGAGCACGTCCTCACTAACCCCGCCGTGCGCATGGCGTCGCAAGGCGGCTCAGTGGATTGGTTCCGCTTCTGGCTACAGAATTACGAAGACCCCGCTCCCGACAAGGCAGACCAATACACGCGTTGGCGCGAGCTGCGTAAACTGCAAGAAGAGAACCAAAAAGGGACGCCAGCAACGGTTCAGTGACTATTGCGAGTTCATTCCCAGAATCGACTTCTCAGCAGGGGTTGTCGGCGGCGGAAGGCGTTCGGATTGTTTACCCAAGTTGGTCAGCTGCGCCTCGGAGGGCTTTGGCTCGGGACGTAACCGGACATGGAGGCAACTTTCCTATTAGCGTTTACCGGGCACTTGAGCCATCGGGGGCGGCGAGGAATGCTTTGCCGCATTATCAATGGCGGAATTATCCGCCAGGGCGACGATATCGAAAAACTGGCCTAGGATTTAAGAGGGATTTATGGCTTGACCCTGTGGTGCAGCGTGGGCGCATCTGGCGGCTGATTTTTTTCGTCTTTGGCCTTTTCCACCGGCTCGTCCGGCGGAACAACCCAATCGAAGCCACCTTCTGTCACAGTGCCGAGGATGAATGTGGCCTTTTCTGAAATGAGCGGCAAAACGGCGCGGAGAAATTCCGTGGCGTCTCCGGGGACAGCCTTGTTTGCCTGGCCGCGATCAATGTTTTCCGCGACTTTCGAGAACTTGGGATCTCCGCGATAGACTTTCTCGATATCCGGATCATTTCCCTGAATGAGTTGCTGCAAGGTTGGCCCTGGAAGAGTGTCGGGATAGCGAATTTCGACGAGCGTTTTCGGGGCGTGCTTTTCGGGGGGATAGAGCTGCGTGAAGCGCGGGCGAAGCAGACGGGTCTGCCAGAAGTCACCGCGAGTCGCGATTTCTTCCTGATGGATGTGGTATTCGACGGTCCAGACTTCGGGGCCGTAATCGTCCGGCGCAAACCCGATGACAACGACTTCAAAGAGCGCTTCCTCAGGCTTAAATTCAATTTTGTGATGGAGCTGGGAGACGAGCGGGCGCAACCGTTCGAGAAACGCAACACCAATCACATCCAGATCCGGCGCCACTTCGTCGGGATCAGAGGCGTAGTGCGGGTTCTTCCCGGGGACGCGCGGAAATTCCTTATCCAGACGCACGGGTTTAGGATCGCTGGTAACGCGCCATTCGGACGCACCCAAAAGAACCCCGATATGACTATGGTCGATGCTCAAGACACGCGGAGGAATGGAGTTCGGTTCTACAGGTTGATCGATGGCCGCGAAGACGATTCTGTCTTGAGCCACGTGCACGATCACGCGGCCTCCGGCGAGGTTGGCGACGATTTCGTCGCCGGGTTCGCGGTCCTGGGCCAGCGCGATCTGCGCGCAAACGATACTTGCGAGGAAGAAGAAACACACCGAGCCCGCAAGATTCAATCGGCAGCTGGTTGTGGCAACGACGTTCATAGTCTTCCAAATGGCTGCGGCCTTTACCCTCAAATGCGTGCGCCAAGATCTACGGCTCTATGGCTTTCCTTCCGAGACGGCGGCTGCCGCCTCTTTTGCGCGCGTCAACAACGCATCGAGAGCAGCACGGTCATAATACCCGGCATTCCGGACTACGGCCCAAACCTTTCGCGTGTTCGCGATGTTCTCGACCGGGTTCGCACTTAAGAGGACCAGATCGGCAACGTGTCCCGTTTCGACAGTGCCAAGTTCTTTTTCGCGACCAAGAAACTGGGCTGCACCCTGGGTCGCGGCTTGGAGGGCCTCCATGGGCGTAAATCCAGCGCGCACTAGCTCGAAGAGCTCGTGATGGAAGCTATCTCCGGGAATCACGAAAGGGTCAAGAGAGTCCGAACCAACAAGGAGCGGTACACCGGCGTGATGCAGTTCACCGGTTAGTTTCCAATCATTGGCAGCTTGACGAGCCAGCCAGGCTGCTCGCTGTTTCATGCGCACGTCTTGAAGAGAGTAACTCCATTCCTTGGTGAGCGAAACCGGAAGAAAGGCGAGCAGTGGATCGTCAGTTTTCCAGTTCTCCGGGTGTGCGGTGATATCCAGGGACGCGAGAGTGGGCGTGACCCAGGTGCCGTTCTTCTTCAAGGTTTGGAAGAGTGCGGCGGCCTTTTCCGGGCTATAGGTGGTGTCGGCTTCGTGGGCGATTTGCTCCCAAGCCGCGGCGTCGCCACTTTTTTCGGCCTGGACAAGGCGAGGGCGGAGTTCGGCTTCATTCGAGGAAAAAGAGAGGGCAAAACCGCTGTAGAGGAGGTGCTCAATGCTGCGCATGCCGGCTTCGCTGGCTTCCTGGGCGCTGACTTCAAAGGGCAAATGGCCAACAAAAGGGATGTTTTGCTTTTTGGATTCATCGGCAACGGCGAAAAACGCGTCGCGCGAGGGCATCGAGATGATTTTTATGAAATTGGCGCCGCGCTGTTTGAGGGTATCCACTGCGGCCCGGGCGGCGTCGGCAGAGTGAACGGGATACTGTTCGGCAGTCTTTCTGCCGTGCGCTGCCAGGAAAGGGCCGCTACAAACGATGTGCGGCGCCAGAAGCGCGCCGGATTCGGCATCCCTTTGCCAGGATAGAAGAGCGTCAAGATCGCCCCCCATGTCCCGCACGCCAGTGATCCCATTGGCGATAAGCAGCGGCAGGAGAACTTGTTTGCCCCAGCTCGGATCCGCAGTGACGCCGGCGAGATGGACATGCATGTCCCAGAAGCCCGGCAGCAGAAACTTTCCAGAGGCATCGATGGTATGTGCCGCCCTGGGAACCTTAATCGTGGCCGAGGCGCCTACCGCGGTGATTCGTCCTGCATCAATGAGTACGGTCTGATCGGGTTGCGGCGGGCGGCCAGTGGCATCGATGAGGGTGACGTGGGTGATTGCAATCTGTGAAGCAGGCTCCGCCGAGGAGAACGACGGCACGGCGAGGAGAGCCACGAGCAGGGCGAAGAGTAACTTTCTAGACCTCAAAGAAACGCTCACCTTCCGGGCAACCGGGCTTTTCTAGAAAGCTACCACAAACGACGGCATGTGGCGGGGGTTCTTGCGGGGAGGCGCTTGGGCGGGAGAGATTCGGGGAAGCCCTCGTCAGGGTGCTGCGGAGCGGGTAAGATGAAGTATCGCAAGGAGGAGTGGATAGCAGACCATGGGATTGCGAAAAGCAAAAAGTATTGAACACAATGGCAAGCGGTTGACGGAAATTCTTGAGGCTCACACGCTTTTCTTCAGCGGGAAGGAAGGTGGCACGCGCGCGGACCTGGCTGGCGCGGATCTTTCGCGGGCTGATCTGCAAGGGATCAACCTGAGTGGAGCGATTTTGCGTGGCGCCAACCTCGAAGGATCGGATTTGCGCAGGGCCAAACTGCCCGGCGCGGATTTGTCCGGCGCGAATCTTCGCAAGGCCGACCTTCGAAACACGGACATGACGGAAGCGATTCTGCCCGGCGCGGATTTGACCGAAGCGCAGGCGAGCGGTGTCGAGTTTTTTCGATGCGACCTTTCGAATGCAATTTTTCATCGCGCCCGGTTGCGCAACGTAAATTTGAGACTCGCGATTGTGAATGGTGCGAAATTTACCGGCGCGGATATGGGAGTGGCGATTCTCCGGGAAACGGATTTAACCGGAGCGGACCTTTCTGGCGTGGACCTAACGACCACGCTGATGCCGCGCGGTTACGCCGCGGCGAAGGCCAAACAGAAAAGCGCGTAGCTTCGAGGCGTGATTCTTGGCGCGCATTGCATGCGAGTTCCTGCGGCAAGAGCGATCTGGTTGATTCGAACGAAACTTCGGAGTTGGGGACGGCCGGCGATCAGCCGGCAAATGTCATTGCATCGAATTCGCCAAGGAGAAAAGATGTCCGCTTACGTCTTAGTTACGCGCGAAAGGACTCGCAACGCGACGCAGATGGATGAATACAAAAAGCTGGCGCCCGCCAGTTTTCGGCAGCACCCGGCTATTTTTCGGGCGATTCATGGGCGACATGAAGTCCTGGAAGGGCCCGCCCTCGAGGAAATTATCATTCTCGAATTTCCTACTTACGAAGAGGCGAAGGCTTGGTATCACAGTCCGGAGTATCAGGCGGCCAGCGAGCACCGTTTCCTGGGTGGCGACTATCGTTTTATCATCGCCGAGGGCAAAGAGTAGTTCGCGGCGCGTAATTCTTGCGATAGACGGCCGCTTGCATTAATGTCAAACGGCATGTCCGCGTGGTAGCCTCTGGCTGAAGTAGAATCATTCTTCGCGTGTTTCGTGTGACCTTTGGCCACTCCTGCAACACAACTCGACGCTGCCGCAGTACGTGAACGCGTACTCGAAGTGATTCGCAGCCTGCTTGAGGAATTGGGCAGCCGCGGAGCTCTGCCGATGCTCAACGGCGCGTCGCAGCTTGACCGGGAGCTGGGACTCGGCAGCCTGGAGCGCGTGGAATTGCTTGCGCGTCTGGAGACGGCGTTTGGCGTGCGGCTGCCCGACCAAGTTGTGGCGGAAGCAAATACTCCGGAAGATCTTGCGAAGGCTCTCCTAACGCCGCCTGGAACAGAAACGCTGGATGATGAAGCGGCTTCGGCTCTTCGCGCGGCAATCACTACACAAAAACTAAGCCGTGAAGCGGGGGATGCAGGGGTTCTCTCCGCGGAGACGCTGCTGGACGTGCTGCGCTATCGCGCGACGCATGACGCCGAGCGCGCGCACCTGCTGATTACCGAGGAGACCGAAGGCCGCGAGCGCAGCGTGACGCTGACGTTCGGCGAACTGTACACCGCGGCGCAACGCTGCGCTGCGGAGTTGGCGCGGCGGGGTGTGCCTGCAGGCGGCCGCGTGGCGCTCATGCTGCCGACGTCGCGCGCGTTTTTTGTTTCGTATGCGGGAATTTTGCTGGCTGGCGCGATTCCCGTGCCGATCTACCCGCCGTTTCGCGCGGATCGCATCGAGGAATATGCGGCGAGGCAGTCGGCAATTCTGAGGAATGCGGAAGTGTGCCTGCTGCTGACGTTTCGCCAGGCGGAAGCAGTGGCGCGCCTGTTGAAGCCGCGCGTACACTCGCTCGCGGAAGTGGCTGATGCGGAGAAATTGATCGAAGCCGCGGATAAAGCGCCGCCGCCTTCGCCTGGCGCGCTGCCGTTGCATCTCACGGGCAGCCGAGCGCGGAAAGCGAGCGACATTGCGCTGTTGCAATACACTTCCGGCTCGACGGGCGATCCCAAGGGCGTCGTGCTGACACACGCGAATTTGCTCGCCAACATGCGGGCGATCGGCGAAGCCGTGGAATTAGGACCCGCCGACGTGGGCGTGAGCTGGCTTCCGCTGTATCACGACATGGGTTTGATCGGAGCGTGGCTTACGCTGCTGCTTTTTGGGGTGCCGCTGGCGGTGATGTCGCCGCTGGCGTTTCTCACACGGCCGGAGCGTTGGCTGAAGGCGTTTCAGAAGTATGGCGGAACGATTTCCGCGGCGCCGAATTTTGCGTACGAGTTGTGCGTGCGGAAGATCGCGGACAAGGATATAGAAGGAGTGGACTTGAGCGGCTGGCGAGCGGCGCTGAACGGCGCGGAGCCGGTGAATCCCGAAACGCTGCAGAGATTTGCCGAGAGGTTTGCAAGCCACGGTTTCCGGCGCGAGGCGCAACTTCCGGTGTACGGGCTGGCCGAGGCTTCGCTGGCGGTCACTATACCGCCGCTGAATCGCGGCGCGCTGGTAGACCATATCGAACGCGAAGCGTTCACCGCGGAAGGGCGCGCCGTGCCCGCGCGGCCGGACGATGCAACGGCGATTGCGTTCGTTTCTTCCGGCAAGGCACTTCCCCGGCACGAAGTTTGCGTCGTGGATGCGAGCAGCAAGGAAGTGAGCGATCGCACGGAGGGTTTCCTGTGGTTTCGCGGCCCTTCGGCAACGAGCGGCTACTACAAAAATGAGGAAGCGACAGAAGCACTGCTGCCCATGGGGCCGGCGGCGGGCGATGGCGACTATGCGTGGGTGAATTCAGGCGACCGCGCGTACCGTGCCGATGGAGAAATCTACGTCACCGGGCGCGTGAAGGACATCATCATCAAGGGCGGGAGGAATCTCTATCCGCACGAAGTCGAGGAGCTCGCGGCGCGCGCGGAGGGAATTCGCAAGGGTTGCATCGTGGCGTTCGGGTTGAAGGATGAAGCTTCGGGAACCGAGAAGCTGATCGTGGTGGCGGAATCGCGAGAGCGCGAAGCTTCGCGGCGGGCCGCGATTGTGGCAGCTGTAACGGAGCAGGTCTCGCAAGGCATTGGGTTGCCGCCGGATCGAGTCGAGCTCATACCGCCTGGAAGCATTCCGAAAACGTCGAGCGGAAAATTGCGCCGCGAAGAAACGAAGCAACTTTATCTTGCCGGAAAATTAGCGGCAGGTAAGGCGCCGGCCTGGGTGCAGATCGCGCGGCTGGCCACGGCAAGCGCGGCGCGCACGGCAGGCGCGGAGATTTGGTCCGGTGTCCGGCGCGGCTTTGAGATTCTGTACGGGCTCTATTTTGGTGTCGTGTTTTTGCTGTGGATCGTTCCGACGTGGACGATCGTGAATTTCATCGGCGACTACCGCAACGCGGGGCGCTTTACTTCGGCAGCGCTGAAAATCTTGTTTGCGCTGATTGGCTGCCGTGTGCGCGTGGCCGGCAAAGAATATATGGAGACGCCGGGAGCGAAAGTCTACGCGGCAAATCACACGAGCTATTTTGATGTGCTGCCTCTGATGATGGGCCTCGGCGTTCCGTATCACTTCGTGGCCAAAATGGAAGTGGGGCACATGCCGTTCATCGGGACGTTTTTGAGGCAGATGCGGCACACAAAGTTTGATCGCACGGATCCGCAATCGCGACTGCGGCAATCGGAAGAGATGGAAAAACTGCTGCGCGAGGGCGAATCGATTTTTGTTTTTCCGGAAGGAACGTTTACAAAAGAAGACGGCGTGCGACCGTTCCAACTTGGCGCGTTCAAAGCCGCAGTGGATGCGGGCGCGCCAATCATTCCGGTTTCGCTGGCGGGCACGCGAAGATTTTTGCGCGAAGGCACGTATTTGCCGCGGCCAACGAGCGTGACCATCACGCTGTCTCCTCCCATCTATCCGCGTGCGATCAGCGAAGCGTCCCTTGGCGAGCAAACTACGGCGTGGCATGAATTAATCCGCCTTCGCGATACGTCGCGCGAAGCGATCGCGCGGTATTCCGGCGAGCCGCTGCTCTAGCGGAACTTGCTCTTTGGCGGCGCCTGTCCTGCACCCACCATTTCCTTTTGAAGTCCGAGTAAGTGGTTGGATGAGCGCGCCAACGCCGTTTCCGCAGGCAGTGAGTAGTGAATAGTGGGTAGTGAGTAGAAGGGACAGAGACGGAGAGGAGTGACCCACCGTTTGCATGAAACAAAAAACGCAAACGGTAGGTCACCCCGGAGTAAAGGCGCTGCCACCCGCCTTGATTTACCTGCCCACGTTGATCTCCTTGTTTGCTCTTTCGCCCCCAGTAGCATGGTCACTGCAGGATGGCTCGTGGTTCGAGAAGCTCCTCGGTCACTGGTTTGCCTTTAGGCGCGCGATGTGCGTTCAGGCGCTCATTCCGCCGTCCACCTACGGCGTTGCGGCGGCGCCACCCGCCGGTCGGTACGGGAGTCAATTAATTTGCCGTTCGACGCTGTTAAGCATAGACTGAGACGGTCAATACACAATCTTCCGCCACGCCTCAGGGGCCACGGCACCTTGTGCAGACTCTACGCGCAAGGGTCGCAACCCTAGAACCCGACTTGCAGACCATTCGTGTAGAAACAGAGAACCCGCCCGAATTCCGAGCGCGGGAGAGCCGATGCTTGCAGAACTGGAAATGTAAGGTTTGAGCTTCGCGGCAGAATTGTGTCATCGCTCAATTAGTTGGTGCGCGCGCCCAAAGGCGTTCAGCGTGGGCGAACTAAGCGAGTAGAAACAAGGGGCATAGGCGATGAAGAAGTCGATACCCGGAAAGTCCGGGAGTCTCTGAACTCGATCTGTTCCACAACCGCAGGAGGTCTAATGAAACCGATTCGCTGCCCATCTTCGCGCATCTTGGCGATAAGTGGCCTTCTACTTGGAATCTTGTTGCCTTTGTTGCGACCGCCACACGCAACGGCACAGGCGACCAAGGCCAATGTCGGTGCGGACCAGGCCGCGGACACAAGCTACCTCAGGGAAATGCCGGACCCCGACCGTGTCTTGGCTGACATTCATGGGTCGGACACACTCGACAGCGCCGCGCGCCAAAGAGCTGCCTTTGAAATCCTCTGCGACATAGTCGAATCGTTTGCGCGAACCGAGGGTTCTAATTTGAGGCTGACGCCGGAAGAGATGGAGCTCAACCGCCGATATCATGGGGCAGCGAATGAGATCATCTCGGCGACTTACCAAACGCTTGACCCTAATGATCAGCAGCGGTCCGTCGCGAACTCGCCGCGCGTGAAATGGAATCGACTTCACGATCAATACAGGGAAAGCGAGGCATTCATTCGGGAGTTGCTTGACCGCTATTTGTCATCTAGCAACCGCGACCGCTATTTGCAGATCCGCCGCCTCCGTATTGCCAAAATGGCCCCATATCGCGCCACGCAAGCCGCGCAAGCAGCACAAGAAGCGCGGCGGGAAACCACCCCGACGAGGTATGAGATTGATCGATTTATCAATCGCTTGGCCATCATCGGCATCGCATTGTTGGCAGTTGCATGGGTGCGCGGTTTTGTTAGACGTACTAAGAATAAAACTTGTGAGTGCGGTGCACAGGTCAGCTCGAACGCTCCAAGGTGTCCGAAATGCGGCAAGAACTTGCTAAGGTCGGAGAAAACATTCAAGTGTAGGAATTGCAAGACCATACTGTTCAAAGACGACCACTGGGGCGAACGAGTCGTCTTAGCGGGTTCGTCGCAACCTACCGGGTTTGTCGCGGTAGAGGTGGGTGGAGTGGTTAGTGGAAGTTTTACCGGCGGTCCGATGAGCATTCGCCAACTTACGCAAACTCCGTGCCCGAAATGTGGTGAGCAGTATCCCTTCATGGGTCAATTTGAAAAGTGGGTGCGGGTGACGTTCCAGTTGGGATTTTTAGTCTTCATGGGGTTCTTCAGCGCTACGGTGGCGGTGCTCTCAGTCGTGATGGCCGACAAACAGACGTCCTTTTTGTGGGGGGTTCCCTTTGCCGCGTTGATGGTTTGGGGCACGTACAAGTTTTGCCGCAAAGTCGTGAAGCGATGACGCGACTCGAACAAGCAATTTTGCGTGCGCTTGAGTGCGGCTTGACGCGCGAACAGATTCTGGCCCGGCCCTCGCCTTGACCCATCATTTACCAAACAGCCGGTTCGGCTTGCTTTGCTGGGAAACCGGGGACAGACGGGACGTTTCCGATGCCTCGGCTCACGCGTATTCGTATTCGAGCTTCTCAGGATCCACTTCGACGCGCACGCGTTTCTGCTGGTCGGCAATCTTTTCGAAAGCTCGAATGTGGTCAGCGGCACGCTTCTCGAGCCGCTTGTCGCGGGAAATCACGACAGCTCTGGCCAAGAGGTCACTCTGCAGTCCAATAGGGTCCTCGTTGTTTTCCCACTTTGAGAGAGTCGTCTTGTTGACGCGAAGCAGCCTGGCAAACTCCCCTTGGTTCAGGTCAATATGCTTGCGTAGAAAACGGAGCTCCTCACCGCGAAGCCGGTAAGGTTTCTGAAGGACGGCAACTGCCGCGATGTGCATCAGCTCGTCCACCTGGAAGAGGACCGGGTCCACGTTGCCGCATTTCCCGCACTTCATGAGCTCGATATCCAGGAGGACGAGATCGCGCAGGCCGGTTTCCTTAAACTCGTAATCGCCGCGCACGATTCGGGCGTCCGCTCCGCAGTTGCCGCACCGGGCTTTCTTCATTTTCGCTTCGCCTCGACGGAAACAGCCACTTGGTAATATACCACCTTTTGCCGGCGAGGGGCGCGCAGCGTTGCGGATTTCGCTCGCGGCCCACGCTCGCCCCAACAGCCGGCTCAATAATTACCGTCAAGAATCCATTGAAGCGTATAATTCCTTTTTTCCGCATAGGCAGGACGCGCGGCGCGGAACTTTCCGCAATGTCCGAGCATCTGTGAGATGACTTCTCGTAAAAACTGCCGGTTTTTGTCAGCCGCGCGGTAACTTTTCTTCCCCAAAATATTTCTGGCAGATTGCAACTTGCGGCGGCAGAGAAGCATCTTTATGAACAACACAAAAGAGAAAACGCGGACCGCTGCCTTCCTGCCTTAGGCACACCGCTAGCCGCGAAGCCGTGCGTGGAACACGCCAGCTCGCGCAGACAATTCAAACTAATGGAGGGTTTATGAGAATGCGGATAGGTATGTCTCTACTGGCGTTTCTTTCGTTATGCGGGGTCGCCGCGCAAGCGCAGGAAACGCCCAACAAGGTGGATATTTTCGCCGGCTATTCCTACGTGCGTGCGAATCCCGGCCCGACGAGCGGAGACAGCTTCAGCTTGAACGGCGGAAGCGCATCTGCGACGTACCACATCAAGGATTGGATCAGTGGCGTGGCGGATTTTGGCGGCTATACCAATGGAAATATTCTTGGCAGCAAGGTCGACGGGACACTCTCAACGTACCTCTTCGGTCCCCGGTTTTCTTACCGCAGTTACCGGCACTTTACGCCGTTCGCCGAAACACTTTTTGGAGTGGCGCACGCGGGAGCGAGCATCGCCGGAGGCACAAATGGCTCGCGAAACGCGTTCGCGATGGCGATTGGCGGAGGCGTGGATTACCGGATCAACAATCGGTTCTCTTTACGGCCGCTTCAGGTGGATTATTTGTTGACGCGGTTTGCGGAGGGAACTCCCAACAATCAAACGCAAAACAATTTGCGGGCGTCGACGGGGATCGTGATCCACTTCTAAAAACCTAAACGAGAAATGCAATTGGTTGCCGGCTTGCAGGAAGCAAAGCCATTCCATGGATTCGGTAGCCCGGTGCAGGCAGGGGGCCGCGCATTCGTAAAGGCAGGCGCGGCCCTTCGCACCTTTTCGCGATGAAAATCACGGCTGACAGCTCACGGCCGACAGTCAGAAGAATTGATTTGCTTGGAGGCGCGGGGGCTGGCGAGAAAAGCGGCAGCAGAGCTGCCGCACTCCGTAAGGATTGAGGGCCGCCATTTTTCGGCGGCCCTTTTGTTTTCTGCGGAGGCGGACTTCGCGGTTAGTGCTGGAGGCTATAGATCACCGTGATGTAAGTGTCGATTTCCACGGGCTGACCGTTGAGAACGGTGGGGTGGTAGCGCCACTGGCTCACGGCATCGAAAGCGGAGCGAAGGAAGAGGGCATCGCCACTGACCACCTGCAAGGACTGGATTGTGCCGTCCGTAGCGATGATCGCGTGGAGTTCCACGCGGCCCTCGCGATGAGTCTGTATGGCAAGTGGAGGGTACACGGGCTCAACGCGATGAGTCAGCATGGCCGACTCCAGGTGAGTCCTGACAAGACGGGGTGGCGATTGGGGACGCACATCCACAGGCGGTGCCGGCTGATGCCGGTTGTCGTCAAGAGGAATGCACCCGGCACACGGAGTGCCTGGTCCGGGCCCTGAAGGAATTCCTGGCGGTTCTGGTGAGGCAGGATCAGGGCTCACATCAACATGGTCAGGGATGTGCGACGGCTGAGAAAAGACGTTGTTGAAAATGATGTGCTTGTGTTGGGTGGTTCGCTGGGTGGTTGTATTCGTACGCTCCGGCGCGTTGTTGTGATAATACGGCGGAATCGGTGTCATGTTGGCAAGAGCGACGCGCTCGGGCTTTCCGAACAAGGGAAATAGAATGATCGCCGTAAGAATTGCGCTTTGCGCGGCGACGGAAATGATCAGGGCTCGGCGGCGAATGCGGCGCTGGCGCGCGCGCTGCTCTGGGGTGCCTTCCACGAAACAGCCTTGCAGGGAACCAAATTCATTTTGCGGACTTGGGCTGGGTCCTGGTTCGATAGACATCACACACCTCCACAGAAGAGTTCCGCGAGTAAGAAGGAGAATTTTGCGACGCCGGCCTCCTGTGGGTTGCTCAAAAACCGCAGGAGACCGGCGCCGCGCTCGCAGGGATGTGAGGTGCGCGCGTCCTCGTAACATTGGACACCGGGATGGTGGACAAGTTCCCGAGCGCACCAGCAAACGCTGTCTGTTTGTTCGCAAACGGCAGCAACGGAGGGTACTGGGTCGGTTTCCCGTACAGACGTTAGTCAGGACCTAAGCGTGGTTCAAGGTTCCCGAAAAAAGTACGATTATGGCTTCTGCTGTAGTCTGGTGGTTAGAGTAGCGATTTTCACAGCGGTTTCAAGAAAAACCTCTTGGCCCGTCGCGTCTACTCAGTGAATATCAAATGCTGTGCCGGACCAGCCGCTCTCTCAAGAGGCATTCGCTTCGTGATATTTAATGTCTATTTCTTCCCATTTACCATCTTTCTTGACCTCTGCCTTGTCCACATGAATCGGGCCGTTGTAGTCAATACCAGTGATGCGCAGCTCTTGTCCAACATACGGGGCTAGCCCTAAAGAGGAGTTGATCAATACGTGGAAGTGCTTATCTTTGGTCACAAAACCGGCTGGGTCCCCGTGTCTCAAGCACTCACTACCGCAACCCTTTTTGTCTCCCATGTCATTGGTCGTCGGATGCTTTGGGTTCCCAAGATAGCAGGCGCTAGAGACGACCGTGCCTTCAAGAGTGACCTGTTCTTTCCCCCGTTCTTTGTCCTGCGCCGCATGCAGGCAACTTACTCCCGCTACAAATGCCACCAGAACAAGCAGTCGTGTTTTTGCCATAGTACAGCCTCCTTCCACTTAACCAGAATTGCTGGGGAGTATACGACTGACTTCCGGTGGACACAACCGTCTGCCACCTGCCAGGTAAGCTGCCTAGTAGGTCGGGCAATCGGAAACTGAACCACTACCCAACGGAGGGTACTGGGTCGGTTTCGAGCAACGGACTTAGCGCCAGTCCTGCGGCTGAAAAATACTGGTAATGACCATCAAGCTCTTGTCTAGCAACAAGGTGCTTCGTCGATCGATCACCTCAGCATCTTGCCTGCGAGCCAGTAATCGACACTGAACTTTCCCGGACCAGAACAGATCAGCCAGATAAAGAAGAGCGCGTACAGGACTTCGGGACGGTAGAGGAAATCGTCGAGCCAGTTAAGAGGCGAAAGTCCTTTAGGCCTGGGGGAAAGCTTGGTGGTCAGGATGGCGACAAGCATATCGGCCAATAAAGCCACGCAGGCCAGGCTCGAAAGAAACCCCACGGTCAGCATGGATCCGCCGACGAACTCGACACCCGACACGAAATAAGTCATCAGGCGGGGAAACGGGACTTTGGCCTCAACGAGCGTTTCGTACATGGTTTGCGTTCGGCTGGCGACAAACAATTTATTTGCCCCGGAGATGGCGAAGAACAGCCCGAGCGAAACGCGCACCAGCGGGATGGCATATTGTTCCAAATCACGGTTACCCTGCAGCGCAAACTCGACCAACCGTTTCCAATCCATCTCTTGTCCCTCCATCGGAGGATGAGATTATGTGTCCATCCGTTCGACCCATTGAGCGCGCGATGCGGGAGCCACGAATGGATCCGCAAAGTACTGTGTTTCCCGCGCAACCTTGTCGTCCCTGAACTCCATGATGCTCACGGTGTAGGACGGCTTGCCGTCATACGTGAGGATGAATTCGGTGATCCAAAGATCACCGCCGCCAATGGTTCGCCGGATAGAAAACCGCTTTTTGCTCGGCTGACTAGCGCGTTGGTTCTGTATGTTGCGTCGACCGCGGGTTCGCTCGCCTGACTGCGGGTATTCCAGCACCGCGTCCTCGTGATAGATGCGGTGCTCGGTTTCAAAATCGTTGGCATCGGACGCCGCCCAATGCTGATCCAGAGCCGCACGGATCTCTTGATCTCGCGCTCCAGAATACTGCTCCTTCTTTTGTTGATCGTTCATCTTGAGCCCTCAATTTGACAAGAAGCTAAATGCTTTAGCGGAATCGGAGCGTACGGCTCGTCAAGTCGACCTGTTTCTTCGATCACCCCAGAGTCTACACCGCGTCGAAGCGTCTAACTTCTGATTGGTCGCGTAATCGGAGACCGACCCACTACCCAGCGGAGGATGCAGAAGCCGATTGATTTGAGATAGAGGCTTGCGAAGAATCCACGCGTTTTTCCGAAGAGCGTGAAGTGGTATCGCAAATGGACGAGGTGGAAGGGGTGCCGGAGTTCCGGGCGGAAACTGCATCTTATTGATAATAGAGTGTTTATTTCAATGAACCGAAAAGGCGCGCTGATGCATCCCATGCAATGTGGACGTGGATCTGAAGGAGGGTTATCCCGATGGATGGGCGTAATGTCGAAACAATTGGCGTGCGCCGCACGGGTTGGGCTGCTCTAGACCGCGATCCGCAGCAGGACAAGGTCGAGTTTGTGTGTCCGTACTGCGGTGCGCGGGACGAGAAAAATGCCAGACGCGAGCGGGCACTCTATCATTTTACGGATGGCTTTTTGCAGGATTTGCAGGGCGAAGTGACACAGTGCCACTCGTGCAAGGGATCGCTGCGTGTGGTTCCGGTGGTGCTGCTGCACGACCAGGACGAAGAGCGGCGATTTGAAGCTGTGTTTTCCGACGAATTGGCTGCTGCTGCAAAAAATTAATTCGTTTTGAAAATGGAAAATGGAAACGGGGCGCAATGGTTTGCGCCCCGTTTTTCTTTTTTGTACATTTTGCTCTTGACTAAAACTTAGTAGCGGTGCCAGCAGCCGAAGCGGTCGTAGTAGCCGCGGACAAACGCTTCGCGACGCTCGTGGCGCCCGTAGTCATCGCGGTCGCTGTAATATCCGCGACGGACATCTTCACGGACCCTGTAGTCTCTGTGGTCATCGTAGCGGACGATGCGATCTCGATCCCTGCCGCGATCCCGCTCGTCGGCTTGTGCATTTGGCGCGCCTGCGAAGCACAGAGCACCACCCAATACGGCCGTAGCTAACAGTGCCTTGCCAAGCATGGACTTCAAAACGTTGGTGAACATTGCGTCCTCCCGGGCGTCTCGAAGACTGGTCTCGGGTTGCGCCCTATATTCATAAAACACTTGCGCCTCGCAGATGTTGCGTCGCGCGGGGAAAGAATAAAGCATGAGAAGCGATAAGAAAGTCACATCAATAAAAAATGGGCGCAGCTGTTATTCGCTGCGCCCGTGAAGGTACTCAATTTTAGAGGTTAATGACGGTCGTGATCGCGATCGTCCCAGTCGTGATCGCTGTGCCAGCGGTGGCCATCTTCATCCCACCAGCGATGGCGTTCGCGCCAGCAGCGTTCCCGCGCCTCATGCAATTCATGACGCCAGTGGTCGGCTTGTCTGCTGTCCCAGCCGTGGCGCTCGGCCGCTTCGTGGAGTTTGTAGTCGGCCCTGGCGATGCGCCGTTGGCAATCGTCATCATAGGCCGCCAACGCGCGGGGAGTGCCCGTGAAAGCGAGCAAACCAGCCAAGGCGGCTGTGGGTAGCGCTGCCTTACGGAGAGACTTCCAGCTTCGATTCAAGAACGTTCCCATTGTCCTTCCCTCCTGAATTTCCCCCGGCTGGAGTAGGAAGACGTACAAGGGATAAAACACCCTTCCCTTGCAAATTTCTCGGTTTTCTTGCAACAGAATGAATATAAACGGGTTAATTCTACTCGAGCGGGTCAGTAGGCCAACAGGAAAGGATCGACTTCCATGTGGTATTTTTCGAGGCCGGCGCGAATGTGGTCGAAAGCTTCGTCCACGCTGTCCGCGAACTGGAGCATCTTGTATTCCTCTTCGTTGATCGTGCCCCAATTGACCATGGCTTTCCAATTCAGCACTTTGTCCCAGTATCTGCGGCCATAGATGACAATGATGTTGTGCTTGGCGAGTTTTCCCGTTTGCAGCAGTGTGAGCATTTCCCAAAGTTCGTCCATCGTGCCGAAGCCGCCGGGGAAAACGACGAGAGCTTTGGCGATTTGCGCGAACCAGAGTTTGCGCATGAAGAAGTAGTGAAAGTTGAAGCTAAGTTCCGGGCTGATGTAGGCATTCGCGAATTGCTCGTGGGGTAGTTCAATCGAAAGGCCGATGGACTTGCCGCCGGCTTCGCTAGCGCCGCGATTGGCGGCTTCCATGATGCCCGGGCCTCCGCCGGAGCAAATGACGAAGCGGCGCGGCCTGGGGCCGAGAGTCAGAGACCAGGATGTAATTTTGTGGGAGAGCTGGCGGGCTTCTTCGTAATAGCGGGACATTTCCAGGAGGCTCTTGGCGTGGCGCACTTCGCTGCGGTGCCGGGTCTGCGCCGCGGGGGAAAGCTTGCGGACGTTTTCACGTTTTAACCGTGTGACACGCGCCTGCGCCGTTTCATGAGATTCGATGCGCGCCGAACCAAACATGACGATGGTGTCCGCGATGCCTTCTTTCTTGAGCTGGACCAGAGGATGAAGATACTCCGCCAGGATGCGGAGAGGCCGCGCGGGGGTGCTTTCCAAAAACCGGTGATCTTCATGAGGGGCTTTGGGTGCGTGCTGGGGCTTGAGCTTGAGATGACCTGTGGACATGGGCTTTTTCTCTCCGAAAGACGCAAACAATCATTGTAGGAATCGCAGGTGCCCGCGGCAACGTCTTCCGTCGCGGGTGCGTCGAATTGAGTACACTGCGGGAACCGGGCCTATTCGATCGGGGAGACGGAATGGAGCAAACCACAAAAAAATGGGCGCTGCTGCTGGTTGTCCTCCTTGCGGGGACAGGAGGCTTGCGGGCGCAGGCTCCGGAGGGGCCGATCGCGCCGAAGCCAGGCCAGCCGGTGCAACAAGCTCCGCCGGACGTGCAGGCGAAGCTGAAAGTTCGGGTGACGCTGGTGAACTTGCCGGTGACGGTGCGCGATCCAAAAGGCGAGATGGTCCACGATTTGGATGCAAAAGACTTTCGCATCGCCGATAACGGCGTCGAGCAGAAGATTTCGCATTTTGATCTCGGTGGGGATCCTCTTTCCCTCATTATTTTGATCGAGACGAGCTCGCGCATTGACCCAATTCTCCCCGAGATGCGCAAGACGGGGATTCTTTTCACGCAGACGGTGATAGGGCCGGAAGGCGAGGCCGCCGTGGTGGGCTTCAACGATGCCGTCGACAAGTTGCAGGATTTCACGAGCGACGGCGATGCCATCGAGAACGTCGTTACGAAGCTGCAAACGGGAACGTCCGGCTCGAGGCTCTATGACGCCATGGCTGTTGGTGTGGACATGCTCAGCGGCCGCATGCCGCAACCGACACCGGACACTCCCGGGCGGCGGCGAGTGATGCTGGTTATGTCCGAGACCGTGGATGCGGGCAGCGAAGCGAAGCTTGGCGAGGTGCTGCGCAAGGCGCAGCTCGCGAACGTGACGATTTACAGCGTGGGGCTTTCGACTACGCGTTCGGAATTGCATTCGAAGCCCAAGGACTCGGGGATTACGCCGATAGCACCACCGGGCATTATGACGCTGCCGCCACCGCCGGGGACGGTGCAGACTCCTACAACGGAAGCCAACCGGAACGCTGGCGTTGACCTGCTGGGGCTCGCTGTATGGGCCGTGAAACACGCGGACAACAAAGTAAAGGATCATGCGATGGAAGTGGCGTGCACGGCGACCGGCGGCGCGCATCTTCCCACGTACAAGGACCGTTCGATTGAAAAGGCCATCGACGAAATCGGAGGGGAGCTGCACTCGCAATACACCGTCAGCTATGCGCCGACGGGTACGGACGCCATCGGCTATCACGAGATTAAAGTGGACGTGGATCGTAGGAACTTGAAGGTCCGCACGCGGCCTGGCTATTACATCGCGCCGCCGGAAAGCTAAACATCGGCTTCGGCAGTTTCAAACCACTTGCTTCCAGAAGGTGACTTCGCGCGAGGCGAGAAGGGCGTCCTTGCGGGCGTTCCAGCGCAGGAAGTGCAGCGTGCTGGTGTGGCGGGTGTGAGCTTCGCGGCTGGCCCAGACTTCGTGGAGAAGGAATGAGGCCGGGCCTTCGGCGGAACGGTGCAAGTCGTAAATCAGGCAACCGTCTTCTTTGCGCGTGGGGCCGACCAGAGCGCGCAGTTCGGGCTCGAGGAGCATTTCCTGGCCGTCGCGTGGGCGGAGTAGGGCGATGAGCGTCACGGCCTCCTTCGGGAGCTTGGTGGTTTTGGCCGGCCGCGATTTGCGGGGGCGAGCTGGTCTTCTCTTTGTTTTGCGCTTCGCCATTGTGGGCGGGATTCTACTCCAACAGGGCCGAAAAATCCCAATTCACCGGAGCGCTCTTCAAAAGCGCCTTTTCTCAGAATATGCGCGGCATTGGAGCTCTGAACTACTTCTCAGCCAGCTTGCGGCCGGCGTTTAGGCTGTCGAAATTCAGGATAGTGTTGAGCACGAGCGAATAAGTGCCGCGCGTTTCGCCGCGATATACGGGGTTGATGGAAAAGAGCACAACGTGACCGTTGCCTGTGGGTACGTCGACGACGGCGGCATGCTGCGCGATTTCATCACCGCCTTCGACAAGTCCTGAAATGAGCAGCTCCTTGCTATCCGCGTAACGGAAAATGACGCGCGCGCGATTGGCTGGAGGAATTGCGCGGAAATTGTTGTGCAGTTGCTCGTCGGTGAGCAGTGGATTTTCCCAGATTTCGGATTTTGGCTCTTCAGGAACTTCGACGCCGGGGCGTCCAATCGTGAAATCCGGGTCGTCTGCGGTGCCGCGGCCAGTGGGACGCGTGTGCATCTCTCCGCCTAGGCGGCGGAATCCGCGCGCGCCGGAAATGCTGCTGAGCGAAAAAATTGGACCATTGTCGCAATAGGCGGAGAGCTTTTCGTCGTAGCCGTAGGCGATGGGGCTTGCGCCGTCCACGAGCCGTGCGCCGACTACCGAGCCGACGATTTTCATTTTCTGCGCGTTGCCAACGCTGACGCCATCGGCTAGGCCGATAGACAGCGCGAAACGCGAGGTATCTGTGGCGGTCAGCAGAACGCCGCCTTTTACGACAAAGTTTTGGAGATTGGCCACGCCTTCCCAGCCAAGGCCGGGGCGCATGTCATCCGTCGAATCATTTTTGCCGACGAGGTTGGGTGTTTCGGGCGTATTTTTCCACGGGAGCGGATTGCCCCATGCACTCGGCAGGCCGTTGATGATGGCCGTCGGACTTGTGAAAAAGCCGACTGGAGGAAACAGGATGACGTCGTACTTGGCGTTGAGGTCGCTGGTTTTAGATACGACTTGCGTGCTGATGTAGTCGTAAGGAATCCCTAAGTTATCCAGCGCAATGCGCCACCAGCCTTCTGCTTGCGTGCTGAGCCAGGTATGAACAAACGCAATGCGTGCGGCGCGCACAGGATGCGTTTTGACGCTGGGCATCGCGGAGACCGGCGTCGCCTGCAAACCGAGGTCGGAAATGGCGTCATTCAACTGTGCGCGGCTGACATTGCGAAGAAGAAAGGAGCCGCGGCTGAACTTTTTTCCGCCGCTTTCGAAGGGTTCCTCGGCGGCTTCGATCGAAGCGTCATGCAATTTGTAGCGCAGCGTAGCCAGCGAAGGTTCGGCGTTGTTGTTGATCGCGTAGATGGCGCCTTCGCCGCTCACGCCTGCCGGTGCGTGAATTTCTTTTGCGTGTTCCATCGCAACATTGAGCACTTTCGGATCGGTGACGCGGGTCACTTGCACGCCGAACAGTTCGCCAAAGGTCCAGCCGGTATCGTCATAGGGTGTTTTTTGCGGATCGTCGGGACTCCAGTACTGGTAATCGAGGAGCGCATCGGCGATTCGCGAGTAGGGCTGATCCATGCGGACGATATAGCTGCCCGCGGGAAACTCGCGCGTTGTGGGGGCGGGCGGCGCTTCTTTTTCTTTCGTATCTTTCGCGTCCTTCTTCGGTTTCGCGGATTTCTTTACAGGAAGCGTTACCGTGAAAGCTGCGGTCGCGCGCGAAATCTCGACCGCTTGCTTTTGCAGGACGCGCAGCAGCTCGGCTTGCGAACTGGCTCGCGGATCGTCGGCAGGCAAAACATACGCGGCGGGCCCTTCCGCGCCGGGCTTCGTGACGGAACGTTTCGCCTTGAGATAAAAATTCTTCAGGAAGAGCCGCTTGTTCTCGTTGAAATAATGCAGCGAGGTAAGCAAGCCAGTCTGTTCGTAATTGTTGTTGTCGCGCTGCGACCAAAGAGTTTTCGGTAGCGGCGGATTTTGCCGGTACCACGTGCGCGCATATTCTTCAGGGTCGAGCGTACGCGGCAGGGTATCCGCGCCGCCGTTGCCGAAGGTCTCGTAGAGGCGGCTGATGCCGTTGTGCATCGCGGCAATAAACATCAGATAGCCCGGCGACCACGTATCAAATACTCCATGTGTGAAAACGCCCGGCATGCCGAACTTGGTCATGTCGGACACGTTGCGCCAGCCAATCATTTCCCATTCGTCGGTGAGAATCGGATCGACCCAAGCGTTAAAGGGGCCGTCGCCGGCGGTGTTGTCGTAAAGATAGGGCACGGATTCATGAAGGTCGTGCAGCACCTGGGCTTTCCAACCGACATAGGTCTTGAGCACGTTTTCCGTGAGCTTGAGCGTCACGCCCATGGCGTCGCGATTGTTGTCGTGCGCCACGTATTTGCCCCAATAAATCAGCGGTGGATAAAAATCCTTGGGATGAGAAAGGTGCCAATGGTAGATGTCCACCATGCGGTCGCGGCCATCGACCTCGACGACCGGAGTGATGAGAGTAATCATGCCGTCGCGGATTTCGCGGATGTACGGGCTTTCGTCAACCGCCAGCCGATAGGCCAGCTCCATCAGCGCCGTGGGCGCTCCGGTTTCGGGCGAATGAATCGTTCCGGTGATGTAGTAGACGGGCACGGCTTGCGCAACGATGCGGTCGGCTTCTTCATCATCGAGTTTGATTGCGCGGGGATCCGCAAGCTTCGCAAGGCGTGCGCGATTTTCTTCCAGGTTCTTCAAATTTTCCGGCGAGGAAACTGCTACCGCGATCATCTCGCGGCCCTCTTCAGTCTTGCCAATGGAGAAGACCTTTACGCGCGGGCTGGCCTTTTCCAATAGCCGCATATATTTGTAGACATCTTCCGCGTAGGGCAGGATTCCTGGCGCGCCGGCAACGTCTCCGAGAACGGCTTCCGGCGTCGGAACATTCTTCGAAGCAGGCAGATAGTCGACGAGCGGAGAGGTAAAGAACGGCTGCGTGGTGTACTTGTGGATTTTTGCCGTGTAGGCGTCGTCAACGGGTTGTTTTGGATCACGGGCCGGCGCGGTCTCGCCGTCGCCCCGCGCGGCGGCCCCAGCCAACGATAGAAATAGCAACAGGACGAAACTCTGCAGAAGGTACACGCACGCTTTTCCATTGCGAATCATTTGTTTCTCCTCAACGTCTAAAACGGAATGCGGATTGTAACGCAGCTGCTATTGAGCGGCGACAAATGTTATGCACACCGGCGAAGGCACCTCGATCGTCTGCCCTGTCGGCGTCAGATTGCCTGTGGCGGCATCGATATGAAAGACGACGATGTTGTTCGACTCCTGATTCTCAGCCAGCAGGTACGCGCCCGTGGGATCGACGGCAAAATGGCGAGGCGTTTTGCCGCCGGTCAAGACCTGCCCAAGAGATTTCAGGGTTCCCTTCTTTTCGTCGATCGCGAAGATCGCGATGCTGTCGTGGCCGCGGTTCGAGGTGTAGAGAAATTTTCCGGAGGGATGCACGGCGATCTCGGCGGCTTCCTTTGAGCCCGCATAATTTTTTGGCAGTGCGGAGATGGTTTGCAGCGACGTAAAAGCACCATTCTTGGCCTGATAGGAGAACACCGTCACGGACGATTCCATTTCGCTCAGCACATAGGCGAACTTCCCATTAGGATGAAAGGCGAGGTGACGCGGGCCGGCGCCGGGCTTCACCTTTGCGAAGCCGGAAAGCATCGGCGTAAAAATCCCTTTGCTGGAGTCAAAGCCATAAACAATCACCTGATCGAGCCCCAAATCCACGGCAAGGGCAAAACGGTTGTCGGGCGAGGTGCCAATCCAATGGGCGTGCGGGCCTTCCTGGCGTTCTTTATTCGGGCCGGAGCCGGAATGCTGAACGAAACCGCTGGCGGTGCCGAGACTTCCGTCATCGTGAACAGGAAACGACGCGATGCTTCCGCCATCGTAATTCGCGACTAGAACGAAGGTGCCATTCTTATCGAGCGAAACGTGGCAGGGTCCGGCGCCCCGCGTGGGCACTTGATTGAGAAACTTTAGCGAGCCGGTTTTCGCATCGATGGCAAACGCGCTCAGTGCGCCGCCAACTCCTCCATTGAAATTGCCGATTTCATTCACGGCATAGAGAAACTTGCCGTTCGGGTGCACCGCTAAAAAGGAAGGATCCGCCGTTTCCGCCGCAACGCTGATGGAGGTGAGCTGGCCTTTCTCCGCATCGAAACGGTACGCGTAAATCCCTTTACTGTTCGTTTTTGCCGTGTAGGTGCCGACGTACGCGATGTACTGGCCCTTCGCAGCGGGCTTTTCCGGCGTTTGCGCCTGAGAAAGCAAAAGCAATGGCGCGAAGAACAGGAATAGGACTGAAAACAAACGTCGCGTAATTTTCATAAGGGAAAGAATTCTAACACTAACTTTTGAAGTTGCAGGGGCGCGGCGTGCTGCGCCGCTACAAAGGCAGAGGCCCGGCTACTTCTTTTCTTCTTCCTGCTCTTCCTGCAGGACGGCGGCAGCGGCGACGGAGTCTCCTTCTTCAAGCCGCAGCAGGCGTACCCCTTGTGTCGAGCGGCCCGCTTCGCGAATCTCGTTCGCGTGCACGCGAATCACTTTTCCGTCATGCGTGATGATCATGACGTCGGACTCTTCCGTCACCTGTAGCGTAGCCACGACGTAGCCATTGCGGTCCGTGGTCTTCATGTTCACGACGCCCTTGCCACCGCGCGAGGTGATGCGGTACTCCGCGAGTGGCGTGCGCTTGCCGAAGCCCTTCTCCGCAACCGTGAGCATCAACGTCACCAGCGAATCCTTGATCTGCTCATTCTCGAGTTCTTCGAGATTCTGCGTGGTGACTTTGTGTTCCTTGGCGATGATTTCGAAATCCGGCTGCACCGCGTCCATGCTGACGACGTAGTCGTCCTTGTCCAAGTCCATTCCATTCACGCCGCCGGCGTTGCGCCCCATGGGACGTACCTCCGTCTCGCGGAAGAGGATGGCTTGGCCTTCATGGCTGGCCAAGAATATCATCTGCTTGCCGTCGGTGAGCTTCGCACCAATGAGTTCATCCTTGCCGTCGAGATTAATGGCGATGATCCCCGTCGAGCGCGGATTGGAAAACTCCGTCAGCGTCGATTTCTTTACCGTTCCGCTCTTCGTGGCCATAAAGACAAACCGGCCCTCTTCCTCGAGGGTGTGCGCCGCGACAAGAGCGGTCAGCTTTTCGTCTTCCTGGAATTTCACGAGACTCGAAATGGCCTTGCCCCGTGTGGCGGCGGCGGCTTCCGGCAGCTCGTACACCTTGAGCCAGTAGACCCGGCCTTTCGACGTGAAAAGCAAAATGTAGCTGTGCGCCGAAGCAATGAACATATGCTCGACGAAGTCTTCTTCCTTCGTGCGCGCGCCGATGCGCCCCTTGCCGCCGCGCGATTGGTGCCTGTAGGTGTCCGCCGCCGTACGCTTGATGTAGCCCGCGTGGCTCACCGTGATGAGCATGTCCGTGTCGGCGATCAAGTCTTCGAGCTTGATTTCGTCCACCTTGTCGACAATCTGCGTGCGCCGGTCGTCGCCGTACGCTTTTTGAACTTCGCGCAACTCGCCGGTGATGACCTGCTTTAGCTTCTTTTCGCTGGAGAGAATTTCCTTCAGCTCGGCAATCTGCTCGCGGATGGACTTCAATTCCTTGAGGATTTCGTCAACCGAGAGCTGCGTGAGGCGGTGGAGTTGCAGCTCGAGAATGGCGTCCACTTGAATCGGCGTCAGGCCGTCAGAGACGGACCGCGTAACTTCGCCTTCGAGCCCCGCGACTCTGTACTTCCTGCCATCCAGTTTCACGCCTTCGAGCTTTCTGGATTTGCCGTTTTCCGTGATGGTGACGTCTTGCTCGGAAAAATACTTGAGCAAATTTTCTTTGGCTTCGGCACGGCTTGAGGAACCGCGAATGATCCGAATAACGTTGTCCAGGTGATCGAGAGCAACCTGATAGCCGACGAGGATGTGCTCGCGCTCTTCGGCTCTGCGAAGTTCATAACGTGTGCGGCGCAGCACGACGTCGCGGCGGTGCTCAAGAAAGAGTTTGATCAGCGGAATCAGGCCCAGTTCGCGCGGCTGCCCGCCCACGATGGCGAGCAGGATCATGCCGAACGATTCCTGCATCTGCGTGTGCTTGAAAAGGTTGTTAAGAATGAGCTGCGATTCTTCTCCGCGCTTGATCTCAATGACCACGCGCATGCCTTCGCGCGAAGATTCGTCGCGGACGTCGGCGATACCTTCGATTTTCTTGGTCTGCACCAGTTCGGCGATGCGTTCGATCAGTTTCGATTTGTTGACCTGGTACGGGATTTCGGTGACCACGATGTTTTCGCGGTCCTTGCCGACTTCTTCGATGGCGGCTTTGGCGCGCATCATGAAGCTGCCGCGGCCGTTTTTGTACGCGGCTAAGATGCCCTCGCGGCCGGCGATGTACGCGCCGGTCGGAAAGTCCGGGCCAGGCACGAGCTTCATGATTTCGTTCAGCGGCGTGTCGGGTTTGTCGAGCAAAACGATCGCTGCTTCCACGATCTCGCGCAAATTGTGCGGCGGAATGTTCGTAGCCATGCCGACGGCGATGCCACTGGCACCGTTGACAAGCAAATTCGGAATGCGCGAGGGGAGGACGAACGGCTCTTCGCGGGTCTGGTCAAAATTGGGAACGAAATCGACGGTTTCCTTTTCGAGATCGGCGAGAATGTCTTCGCTGATCTTCGCGAGCCGCGCTTCCGTGTACCGCATGGCCGCCGGGGGATCGCCGTCAACGGATCCGAAATTTCCCTGGCCATCGATCAACGGGTAACGCATGTTGAAGTCTTGCGCCAGACGCACCAGCGCGGGATAGATGACCGCTTCCCCGTGCGGATGGTAGTTGCCGGAGGTGTCGCCGCAAATCTTGGCGCATTTGCGGTAGCCGCGATTCGAAGCAAGGCCGAGGTCGTTCATGGCCACGAGGATGCGCCGCTGCACGGGCTTCAGTCCGTCGCGCACGTCCGGCAGCGCGCGCGCGATGATCACGCTCATCGCGTAGTCGAGATAAGACTTCTTCATCTCGGCTTCGATATCGACCGGCAGCAGTATCGATTTGTTTGTCTCGTCCGCCATTTCCCCTCGCTGTGGCTTTAGTTCTCCGATATGGGGGCACGATATATCGTGCCCCTACAAGCCATATCTAACGTTTTGCCGCGTACTCCAGGACGTAAGCCTTTACCGAATCGAACGCGTCCGCTGCGTTCGTAAAACGCCGTGGCCCAAAATGTTCTTCAAGCTGCTTCAAAAACTCGTCGCGCTCCGCTTCGTTCGCAAACGCAACGGCAACACCGCGCTCGTTGTCCGGTGCATCCGTCGGCGTCGCCCTAAACCCGTTGCAGCTCAATCCACGCAGCCCCGGCAGCGTCGTCCAACCCAACTGCCAGATCATGTTACGGGCTTCGCTTTCAGCCGCAACACATAGAAAGCGCCTACGCCAATTGCCAGCACGACCAGTACACCGATGACTTCGACCGTGAGGACCCTGTGCCAGCCTTCCGCAGCGGAAGCATCGCCAGACCACAGAGCCACTCGCCAGCTTCGAAATTCATTCACCAATCGCGGCAAGCGAAATCCCGCCGTGCAAACTGACGCTAGCATCAGGCCCCAACGGATCGCGTTTCGAATGGACCCCGCATCCGGATTGGCTTGCTCCTCCACCGGCTAAATATCCAGGTTCACGACTTCGAGCGCGTTGTCCTCGATAAATTTGCGCCGCGCCTCGACGTTTTCGCCCATCAACGTGGTAAAAATATCTTCTGCGGCGACGGCGTCTTCGAGCTTCACCTGGAGCAGCGTCCGCGTGTCCGCGTTCATCGTGGTTTCCCACAGTTGCTCGGCGTTCATTTCACCCAGCCCCTTGAATCGCGTGATCGTGAAATCTTTCTTGGCGTCTTCCACGACGTAATTGAGGACGTCGTGCACGTTTTCTTTGTTCACTTTGTCGCCGTTGCGCGCCACGGTGAATGGCGGCTTGTTGAACTCATCGATCTGCTTGGCCAGCCCGCGCAGACGTTTGTAATCTGCCGTCGAAGCCAGCGCCCAGTTCACTTTTTGGTTGTGCGGGGGGCCGAACAGGATTTCGTAGAGGCTGTGCTCTTCATCGAAAGCCACTTTGCCTTCGAGCTTGAGTTTGGCCTTCTCGATTTCCTTCAGTAGTTTCTCGAGAGCTTTCTTGTCCTCGAAATCTGTCTTTTTTTCGAGGCCGCTCTCCGCAAGTAGTTCGACTAGGCCGGGTTCGCGCAAACGCCGGCCCAGTTTCGCCGCCGCGGCTTCGTACTCCTGCACATTGAGCAGAAACTTCGTCAGGCCCGCGCCTTCGAGGGACACGCCTTCTTTGGCTTTCACGACGTGGTCTTCCGTGGCACGCTTCATCAGCTCGTGCGCAAATTCGCGTTCATCGCGGATGTATTTTTCCGTTTTGCCGCGCTTCACGCGATAGAGCGGCGGCTGCGCGATGTAAATGTGCCCGCGGTCGATCAACTCCTTCATGTGGCGGAAGAAAAACGTCAGCAGCAGCGTGCGGATATGCGAACCGTCGACGTCCGCGTCGGTCATGAGAATCACTTTGTGATAGCGCAGCTTCCCCGCGTCGAAGTCATCCTTGCCGATGCCGGTGCCAAGCGCCGTGATGATGGCGCGAATTTCTTCGTGCCCCAGCATTTTGTCATAGCGCGCTTTTTCGACGTTGAGGATTTTGCCTTTGAGCGGCAGGATTGCCTGGTATTTGCGGTCGCGGCCCATCTTCGCCGATCCGCCGGCGGACTCGCCCTCGACCACGAACAACTCGCATCTCGAAGGATCGCGCTCCTGGCAATCCGCCAGTTTTCCTGGCAGACCGCTCGAATCCATTGCGGATTTGCGCCGCGTCAGCTCGCGGGCCTTGCGCGCGGCTTCGCGGGCGCGCGCGGCATCGATGCACTTGCCGATGATGCGCCTGGCCACCGTCGAATGTTTGTCGAACCATTCGCCGAGTTTTTCGTTGACGAGTTGCTCGACGTCGCCCTTGATGTCGCTGTTCAGCTTGCCTTTGGTCTGTCCTTCAAACTGCGGCTGCGGCAGACGCACGGACACAACCGCGACGAGCCCTTCCCGAACGTCGTCGCCTGTAATCGTCACTTCATCTTTCTGCTCTTTGAGCATGCCCGCCGAAGTCGCGAAATTGTTGATGGTGCGCGTAAGCGCGGAGCGGAAGCCGGAGAGGTGTGTGCCGCCATCCACAGTGTTGATGGTGTTCGCGAACGCAAAGATGTTTTCGCCGTAGGTGTCGTTGTATTGCAGGGCAATTTCTATTTCCACCGTGCCGCGCTTGCCTTCCATGTAGATCGGCGAATCGTGCAGTGTCTCTTTGCCGCGGTTCAGGTGCTTGACGAATTCCGCGATGCCGCCCGTAAAGCGGAACTCGGCGGTTTTTTCCGTGCGTTCGTCGGTCAGGGTAATTTTCAGGCCTTTGTTGAGGAAAGCCAGTTCACGCAAGCGCTGGGAAAGGGTGTCGAAGCTGAAAACCGTCTTTTCAAAAATGGCGGGATCGGGATGAAACGTAACAGTCGTGCCGGTCTTTCGCGTTTTGCCCGTCTGCTTGAGCTTCGTGGTCGGCTTGCCTTTTTCGTAGGACTGCTCCCACACCGCGCCATCGCGTGAAATCTCCAGTTCGAGCCGGTCCGAAAGCGCGTTAACAACGGACACGCCGACGCCGTGCAAGCCGCCGGAAACTTTGTACGTGTCGCTATCGAACTTTCCGCCGGCGTGCAGCACCGTGAGCACCACTTCCGCCGCGGGACGCTTCTCCGTAGCGTGCATGTCCACCGGAATGCCGCGACCGTTATCGACCACGGTAACCGAGTCATCCGCGTGTACAGTGACGTTAATCTCGTCCGCAAAGCCAGCCATGGCTTCGTCGACGGAGTTATCGACGACTTCCCACACCAGATGGTGCAGGCCCATGTCGCCGGTCGAGCCGATGTACATCGCGGGCCGCAGCCGCACTGCTTCGAGCCCGCCCAGAACTTTGATCGACTTCGCGTCGTACTGATGACCCGGAGTTTTTCCGGCCACCGTCTCTTTATCGCCCATGTACGCTCCTGACGAAACTCTCACCGCGCAAAGACGGACCCCGAGCAATGCGGTGAGCCCCAGCGCTCAAAAACTTTGCTCAATCTTTTGTGAAGCGAGGAAAGGCGTGCTCGCGGAATGCTCCGTACGTCGCCTTACCCTTTGATTCCGGATTCATCAAGCAAATCCAGAACTCGTAGGGTTCCTGCTCCATCCCGTCTCGCGCAGCGAGACGTGGCGAAGACTTCTTAACTCCAAGCGTCCGGCTCACTAGCTCCTGGCGCGAAGCTAAATTGCAAAGCCGAAGGGACTTGGCCGACGTGCCGATTGGGAGGTTACCGAACTGCGAATCGACAGCCAACAAAGTGTACACGATCTGAGGCCGTTTCTCAAGGCCAGATCAGGTCTCGAGCTCTGTATAAAGTACTTATTTTGTTCTACTTAGACTTGCCTTGGCGGGCTGGACAGACTTTGCGGGTAACTCAAGTCTGGTGTGAAATCCGATCGGTTTTTTCGCTGGAATTGGCGTTTCCAGCATGCGGCGAATAGTGTCAAAAACGGCCTGAAATCTCGCATCGTACCGCTTTTCCATGGCGTCAATTTTTCGGCGCAATTCTTCGTGCGTTGCGAGCATTTCGCGGAGCCGAACGAAGGTTCGTATGATCGCGACATTTACCTGAACGGCGCGCGAGCTGCGGAGCACACTGGAAAGCATCGCGACGCCCTGCTCCGTGAAGGCATAAGGAGCGTAGCGACGGCCTCCTCGCCCTGGCTTTGAGGTTCCAGACTGGAACCCCAAAACGTGTAATTCCTTGGGAGAAAGTTGGAACATGAAATCGGCAGGAAACCGGCTTGCGTTTCGCTTCACGGCTTTGTTCAGGTTTTTTGTCGCAACACCATAAAGCCGCGCGAGATCGGCATCCAGCATTACCCGAGTGCCGCGCACAAAAAAGATTTTCTGACTAATCAAGGCAGTTGGAACGATGGCGTTTTGCGAAGGCATTTGCGTCGAAGCACAGGATTGAGGTTCCAACCTGGAACCTCAAAAACGTCACCTCGCAGCATATGTTATTATCTAAGTTAGATCAAGATAAGGATAATTAATCGGTACAAAGCCGCCGGGATGCCCACGACTTGCTGTCTCTGACGCACCGATTCAAATGCGCATGGGCATGATGATGTAGCGGTAGCGATAGGATTCGTCGGCGAGCGGTCGCATCTGGCCGGCGGACTGTTCATCCTTCAGCTCGATACTTATAGGGCCGTCGGCCGCGGCGGCGAGAAAATCGAGCATGTACGAGGAATTAAAACCGATGCTGATGGCGTCACCCTTGTAATCTTTTTCGATATTTTCCTTGGCTTCGCCATATTCGGGGCTTGAAGCGGAAATCTCGATGCCTTCTTTCGAGACGGCCAGCTTCACGGCGTGCGAGCGCTGATCGGCAAGCTGCGAGACGCGCCGAACTGCATCGCTAAGCTCCGTGCGCTCCAGCACTACAGTTTTGTTGTTGTCGCGAGGGAGGACCGCTTCGTAATTTGGGAACTGGCCGGTGAGAATCCGCGAAATTAAAAGACGGTGGCCTACTTGAAAGAACAGATGGCTTTCGTCTTTAGCGAATTCGATAGAAGTATCGGAGCCGGCCGCGCTCGCCAGCTTTTCCACTTCATCCATCGCCTTTTTCGGAACGAGAACTTTTACTTCGCCGTTTAAGCCCGCGAGCTTCTGGTCCGTTTCCGCAAGCGCCAAGCGGTGGCCGTCGGTGGCCACCATCGCCAACGAATCTGGCTTCAGAATCAGCAAGCCGCCGTTGAGCGTGTAGCGCGACTCTTCCATCGAGATGGCAAACTTCGTTTTGGCAATGAGACTCTCCAAAACCGGAGCAGAAATCTTGACGAGCGTATGCGGCATCGTGGGAAGCGCCGGGAAATTTTCCTTGGCCATGCCGACGAGCTTGTATTTTTTCCTGTCGCTGACAATTTCCACCCAGTGGTTCTCGAGCAGTTTGACCTTGATCTCGCCTTCGGGCAGCAAGCGCACGAGCTCCAGCAGCTTTTTCGCCGGGATCGTCCCGGCACCCTCTTTTTTGATCTTTGCTTCGCAAGACGTGCGGACACTCAGTTCGAGGTCCGTCGCCGTAATGGTCAGCTGACTGCCCTTGGCTTCCACAAGCAAATTCGAAAGAATAGGGATCGTCGTCTTGCGCTCTACGACACCTTGTGTCGTGCTAAGCTCATTCAATAGCGCTGATTTTGAAACGCTGAATTCCATCGATTGATGTTCCTCGCGTGCGGTTCCTGTTGCGCTCATTCGGTTTCCTCGCCACTCTTTTACCGCTGTCGTACTCTACTCGCTTTTATCAAAAGTATAAAGCCCGCTGCCTGCAGAAACCCTGTGGAAATGCGTGGGAATCTCAACTCCCTACCTTCGGCCTCGCGCAGGTTGGCCGCGGCTCTTATTCACAGCCACAATCATCACTGCCAGTGCCGTTACTACTTTTAAGAAACTATAAGGCTTGTTGTTGTGATGAGTGCGGTGGAATTGTGGAAAGCTCAGCAACCACTTTGACCCCAGTAGCGTAGCGTGGATTATTCCAAGTGGCGAATTGTGCGAAACGGTGAAAACATAGCTCCAGATTGTGGTTCCAGGCGGCTCGTCAGAGTATCTTCCACGGTGCTCAACAGAATTTCCGCATCTTCTCCTAAAACCATTCACAGGCTGTTCGGGTCTGGAGTTCTGCACTTTGTATCGCAGATAGAGGATGACTAGGACGTCTGGCGACGCACGCTTATGCCGCGAACATGTTGCGCGCCATGAGGACTGCGGCGTTGTATCGAGCGAATCTACTGATTGCTAGCGGAGTAAAAAGACCGCTGCTACTGAAGCGTATCCATCAAACGCGTGATCGTCCGGTTCAAATCCTTATCCGACCGCCGCATCTCCTCGATCTTGTTGATCGAGTGCAACACCGTGGTGTGGTGCTTGCCGCCGAATTGCCGGCCAATCTCTGGCAAAGATGCGGAGGTGAGCTGCTTCACGATGTACATCGCCACTTGGCGCGGAAACGCGATGGCCCGCGTGTTGCTGCGTACCTTCAAATCCTGCTCGCGCATATTGAAATGCTCGCTCACGCGCTTCTGAATCAAATCGATGGTGACGCGCTTTTCCTGCGAAGCAATGATATTGCGCAATACCTGCTGCGCCGTTGCCAGGGAAATCGTGGCGCCCGTCAAGGACGCGTACGCCATGAGCCGGGTCAGGGCGCCTTCGAGCTCGCGCACGTTGGACTTGATCGCCCGCGCGATGTACTCCGCTACTTCGTCCGGCAAACTAAACCGGTCGTTCTCCGCTTTCTTCTGCAAAATCGCGATCTTGGTTTCCAGATCCGGCGGCTGGATGTCCGCGATCAAGCCCCATTCAAAACGCGAGCGCAGCCTCTCCTCGATCGAATTAATCTCTTTCGGCAAGCAGTCCGAAGAAATCACAATCTGCTTCTGCTGCTCGTAGAGCGCATTGAACGTGTGAAAGAACTCTTCCTGCGTCCGCTCTTTTCCCGCGATGAACTGAATATCGTCCACCAGCAAAACGTCTACAGTATGAAAGCGGTCGCGGAAACTGGTCATGCGGTCAAAGCGCAGCGAATTGATGACTTCAATGGTGAACTTTTCCGCGCTCACGTAGCTCAACCGCATCGCCGGATTGCGCTTCTTGATGGTGTGCCCGATGGCATGCATCAAATGCGTCTTGCCCATCCCCACCCCGCCATAAAGAAACAGCGGGTTGTAAGCCTTTGACGGTTGCTCCGCCACCGCCCGCGCCGCCGCGTGCGCAAACTCATTGGATTTGCCGACAACAAACGAATCGAAGCTGTATCGCAAATTCAACTGATGATCGCTGCTTTCAAAATCGAGCTTCGCTTGCTTCACGCCGGATGCTGTGGGAGCGGCTGGCAAGGGTTCTTCCTCCGTACAGACGTATTGCACTTTCACGTTGGGGGTTCCAAGTTCGTGGAACACGGCTTTGACGATATCGCCATAGGTCCGCGTCAGGACCTGCCGGAAAACGGTGCTGGGGATTTGCACAAACAGGTTTTCACCCTCGGCGCGGTTCAGCCTCGTAGGTTGAAACCAGGTGGTGTAGGTGTTGATGCTGACCCGGGACTTCACGCGCTCCAGAAACCGCTCCCAGGTATTCGTCGCAGTAGTCATCGCAAGAGAAAGTCTCACCCCGTTATTTCCACAGATGTGAATAAGCTGTGGAAAGCAGGCCCCTTCATTTCTTTTTTTCTGGCTTCGGGAATCATGCCCGTACCGGAACGTCTTGCTTTCCCCTGGCGCTCCGCGCACGGCCCTTCTGGAATTGTCGGCCCCTCGACCCGCCGCTATCAGACAGCGCGGGATTGTCGCCGATTGGACCGAACGGAGCAAGCGAAAAGTGTGCGAAGGAATTCACCGGGGTGCACACCCCATGCACAGCTTTTCCACAAGCACAATCTTTGTGCAACTCCGCTGGCGAGTGCGCATTTGCGCGGGAATTTTCACATAATTTTCGCGCGCACACGCAACTTTGCACAAGTTCCATCCAAATCGCCCTGAGGATAATTCGTCTATTGTTGAGATTTTTTATCGGGCCGCTCGAATTCGTAGATGCCCAGCGGGTCGCTTCCGATGATCAGGCGGTCTTGCTCGACGAGAATCGTGTTGGCTTCCAGCCGCGCTCCTTCTGGTGTGTAGATCAAATAGGTCGCGCGACGGTTTCCTTCTTTGTCGAAGTGCAGCAGCTTGTCGCCCAGCGCCATCCAGACTTCTCCGCTGGCGCGCTCGACGCCAACGCCCGTAAGAATGCGCTTGAATACCGGGGCGTCGCCGCGCTTCTCCTGCTTCTCGATCTCCTTGCGGGTCGCCTGCGCGGCCGGCCAGGCGTCCACTCCGGTGTACTGAAAATCCTGGCCCCCGTAGCCGTTGCGGTCGTACTGCCGCACGGTGGCTTCCGGCAGATAGGGAAAGGCGTAATAGAGATGGCCGCCGCCGTCCGTCGCAAGCATTCCGATATTCAAAAATCTGTTCACTTCCGGCCGCTCGGATATCGGCTCGGGGTCGCCAAATTCGCGAACGTCGCGTCCGTTCTTGTCGAAGACCATAACCAGGTGCGGCTCATGCACGGTGGCCACGGCAACTTCCCCGTCCGGGAGGGCTGCGACCGATATCGGCCCATTGATTCTGATCACGCGCTCATTGCCTTTGGCGTCCCAGATCTTGATCGCGTTTGCCCCGCGGTCGGCCACGTACACGGTTCCCTGCGCATCCACGTCCAGGTCTTCGCCAAAAGTGATGGCTGCCAACTGGGCTGACTGTGGGCTCGGACCCTTACTGTCTTCGTACACTGGAATTCTTTTTATAAGTTTTCCTGCCGCATCGAATACCGAAGCCGATGATCCCGGCGCGCTCAAAATGTAATAGTTCCCGTCCGCCGCGCGCTTCACTGCCCGCAGTCCCGGCCCAACGCCTGGGAAAAGGCGCTTTTTGGCCGTCAAGTCCCCTTCGTCCTGGGCATAGGCCCACCCCGTCAGACTCGCCAGAAGACACAGCCCCGCAAGAATTCTCACTTTGTTCACAACCCCTTTGTTCTAACTCACTTGTGCTGAGTCATCAGAGTACGACGTAAGAGAACAGGTTGCCCGTTTCAGATCTTCTTGGGTGCCGATCAGTCAATCCTAAGGAGAAGGCGACCTCTGCGGGATCGAGTTCCTTCTGGCCACCCGTCCTCTGCCGTCGGCAAGTATTGTATTGACATATGTATTTACGATTGCTAGAGTGCACGATATTGACTTCCGCACGGCTTCGCTCGCTTTCGACGACCCCTACGCGCTGACCATGCGCGACGAACTGCACAACGATGGAGAAGACCGCTTTATCATGCTGGGGGCCATCGATACGGGAGCCATCCTCTTCCTGGTGTTCACGGTGCGCGCCGAAGACACCATTCGCTTGATCTCGGCGCGAGCGGCAACCGGGGGAGAGAGGTTGATTTATGAAAAAACGAAATAAGAAGCAAAAAAAGCAGATCGCCGTCATTGCCGCAAAAAAAGACGAGGACATTGATCTGACCGATATGCCGGAGGTTCTCGACTGGTCGAAAGCGGAAATCGGCAAGTTCTATCGGCCAGCCAAGAAACCCGTGACCATTCGTCTGGACACGGACATTATCGATTGGTTAAAGAGCTATGGGCGGGGATACCAGACCAAGACCAACATGCTATTGCGCCACGCCATGAGGAGTTCCGTGCAGGCCAAGGCAAATAAGAGGGAGTCGGCGTAAGGAGAAAGACCGCACCCTTTAAAGAACGAAACCCCAAAGGGTGCGCCACCCATGTCAAAAGCCTGCCCCACCCGCCCACAGCCAACCTACCGCGAAGTTTTCTTCTTCCGCTTCGCTAGGAGAATTTTAGGGTCCAATGGTGTGAACGCTACTTTTGCCTCTTTGAACATCTTCAGCGATAGCTGACCGGATTTGTGCGTGTCTGACCCGGGGTTTGATTCAGGGTCGGGCTGGATGCCAACGACACGCTCAAGGCCACCCTGAATAATCAAGACGGCGCAACGTGGGCACACCGGCTTTCCATACACATACATTGTGCCGCCCCTAGCGCTGGCACCGGAGACTAACAGAACGTTTTGTTCGGCATGTACGACCATATCGTTCTTCAGTTTGCTGTCGGCCAGTTTATCCACATCGTCTTCGATGCCAGCAGGAAAGCCGTTATATCCGAGGGCAATTGGCCAACCCCACCGATTCAGGAGGACAGCTCCGACTTTAGCTTTGGGGTCCTTTGACCACTTTGACACCCTCCTCGCCAACCAAAAATAACGTCGATCCCACTTATTCGCGGTCTTTGGCTTCATCCGGCCTGGTATGGAACTATCCATTCCCGATCCTCTCCCCCTCGCTGGCGACTCGACCTTGGGCGGGTAGCCGGGCCACCCGTCCCTGAAATCGCGGTGACGGGGATTTATGGTGGCGGAGCCTGTAGTCCCAATGTCGTCTGAAACTGCCAATGTGGATGCTCTATTCGTAGAGTCGGCAGGTTTGGCAGGGCGATCTTGTTGCTCAGGGGCGTAAGGTGTTTGTCATCGTAGGTGTGTAAGACTTGGACCTTGGATTGTAGAGCCGTGGCTACGTGGATTGCGTCGGCTGGCTTGAGATTGTGATTGCGAATCAAGGGACGCGCTATTTCGGCCAACCCGCGATCAACGCCACGGGCTGATATGTAGTCATTCTCGAAGAATTGGACGAGGAGTTTTTCTTTCCATTCAGGAAGAACACCAGCCAAGTTGTCGAGTTTTGCCACTTCGACCAATGAAACCGTTGAAGCCACGATCCTCACTTCTCCTCGTTCCGCGCTCGCTACGATTGCTTCCAAAATGGAAAAGCGTGCAGGTGTTTTTTCAATTAGATCAATGAAAACGCAGCTATCCCAATAGATGAGAGTTTCATTCGGCATCGCGTAATTTCCTTACGTAGTCCTCAGAGGCAATCCCCCCGGTAATATCTATGCCTACAAGTTGTTCCAGTTTTATTCCTCCAACGAGTTTTCGAATGTGTTCGACCCGTATGGATACTGGCCTTCCAATTCGGTTGTACTTAGCTAAGCCAGATACGCTGACCCGTTGGTTGAATAATCCATGTGCTTCAGAAAGCTTGTCTTCCTTGAAAAAGCAGACAATGCTGTGGCCTGTGATCTCATCGTAGATTCTGAAGAGTGTTCGACCGTGGACAGATAGCGTTTCGATCTTACCCTCGATAGTTGAATAATCCTCATAAGCTGGCGCAATGAGATAGTCCACATTTGCGGCAACGCGCTGCGTGGGATGTATGGCGGCGTAAATTGGGGTGGAAAAACTTATTTGCGAAACGCCATCGTTTAGAACGGAAACCAAATCCTTTGCGTGCTCTAAAATGGACTGAGAAATGCTTTCCTTTGGGATATCGGAGGACTTGTCTATAGCATCCAGTGTTCCCATATACTCACGAGCTACAAAATCACTTTGGGGGGCGTCAGAGGATAATGTCAGGGATAAAGGACTTTGTAGGCTGGCAGCGGAGATTTTCCACTGAGCAGCCCGTTCGTGCATTCGCACGCTACGATCTAAGCTTCTTAAAATGGATAGGGTGTTGCTGACGATTTTAATAAGAGAGTCTACGGGAACAAGATCATCCCGTGCCCGCACTTTAATAGTGATCTCTGATCGGGGCATAGATCACCTTTCCGACATAGCCGTGATACACTACGCCTAGCTATGTCGGCACGCAACAAAGAAGAAAAGCATCCGCGGAAGCCGCTTTACCCCTCGGCAAAGGATGAGAAGCAGAGTCTGCCGGATGAATATACCATTTTCTCTACCGCACTTTAGGAAATCCTAACTGGCTCCCACAAAGAGATGAAGAAGCGTGTTGCTAACGCTTCTTCGGCCGGCGTTTCCAGCGGGAAGGGTTAAGCACTCGTTTCTTGCACCTTGGGCGGGTGGCCCAGGTTTCGCTCTTTGAAGCCTCGCAATACGTCTTTATCCTCTCATCCCTGTGCCGCGAGACTAGGCACCTCCGCATGACTGAGAGTCCGAGCCACCCGCCCTCCCAAAACCGTGATACACTTCTCTTGGATTGAAGTCGGTGCTGAGCGGTCCCCTTTTTCTGCATCATCCCGAGAGTGAGTCTCCGGCAGTTTTGGTGCTTGTGAATTCGCGGCTAGCCGCGAATTCACAAGCGATTTCGTGTGGCGTCCTCTCCCCGTGAGCCCGGTGAGGACGACTCTCATTGTATTCTCTTCGCCAAGCCTCGATGATCTGCTTTGCGTCCGCCAGCGACGTGAACCAGTGGGCGTCCAGGCACTCTGACCGCAACGTGCCGTTGAACGATTCCACGTACGCGTTGTCGGTCGGCTTCCCGGGCCGTGAAAAATCGATGCGCACTCCCGCATGATACGCCCACAAGTCCATCGCCTGGGAAGTGAACTCCGTTCCGTTATCGCAGAAAAGTGTTTTCGGAACCGCCCGTTGCAAACCAATTCGGCTCAGCACGCGCACCACGTCTTCTCCCTTTAGACCTTGCCCCACCTCGATCGCCAAGCTTTCTCTCGTGAACACATCCACCACCGTCAAAGCTCGAAACCTGCGTCCATCCGCCAGTTGATCGGCCACGAAGTCTAAACTCCAAACCTCATTCGGCGCTACCGGCTTACGGCGCTCCCGGCGATTCGTTGCCGCACATCTCCGCCGCCGCGGCTTGTAGCGCAGTGTTAGGCCCTCTTCCCGGTACAGCCGATACACCAGCTTCTTGCCCACCTGCCAGCCCTCGCGCTTCAGCAGTACCCGGATCTTGCGATACCCATAACCGATTCGGACCTGGGCGATCTCTCGAATCCGCAGCCGAAGAGCGGTTCTCGGCTCGCGTCTGCTTCGGTATCGGAGAGTCGACTCTGCGACTTGCGCGGTGCGACACGCATGTCGCTGACTCACTCGATACGCGCCGCACAGGTAGTGCACCACTGGGCGGCGGCACGAGGGCTTTAGAATTTTTTTGCGAGCACATCCTGTAGCATGGCCTTGTCCAAACTCAACTCGGCCACCAGCTTCTTCAGCTTCCCATTTTCTTCCTGAAGCTGCTTCAGCTGCCGGACCTGGTCGATCTCCAAGCCCACGTATTTCTTCTTCCATCGATAGAAGGTCTGCTCGGTGATCCCCACCCTCCGACACACCTCCACCACCGCCACACCTACCTCCGCTTGCTTCAGAACCGCGACCATCTGCTCTACAGAGAAGCGTTTCCTCTTCACGGCAAATCCCCCTTCCTCCGGGTCAGATTTTGCCGGAAACTAACTCTCAATATGCATCAGAAAATGGGGTGCCGATCAGTGCAAACACCGCGCCCCGCGGAAGCTGGGCAACAAACGATCCCTTCGCCTGATATGGCGATGATTCCTTGTGTCTGTAGATCAAAGGAGCCGAATATGAGTTCAGATGATAACGCCCTCTCCGAGAGGGTGAGTACCTCTTTTACTAAACTCTCCGCCGCCGCTAAGGACCTAAACAAAGTTTCCGACGAGCTTGGTCAAGCAATCACCTCTATTGATTACATTCTCCAAAGGCTCAACTTAGGTGTCCCCACATGGGTAACAATCCACGGTGGAGAAGACCAATACAACGGCATGGAGTATTGGAGTCGTGATGTTGGTTACGCAAAGATCGGCAGCAGGTGGGGGATCGCGCTCTGCACGCGTAAGGGTGACTATAACTCTCCCGACGAAGAGGAATTTGAGGCGTGGTTATTTAACGATGCACCGCGATGGCTACGGGTCGAAGGCGTTGAAAAGATTCCCGATCTGCTCGAGGAGTTGATTAAGAATACGGAACAAACAACCAAGAAGATCAAAGGCAAGATTGATCACGCAAAGCAGCTTGCCGAAGCGCTTGCACTTGCCGCCGATGGGAAACCGGCGTCGAAAAAACCTGCTGCATCAAAGCCACTCGTAGATCCAACACCTTGGGTGCAACCGGCTGTAGACGCCGCCTCTCTTGCACGACAGATTCCGGTGGTGGATGTCAGCTCCCTGGTAAATCCTCAACCGATAACGAACACGCCGACAAAAGGGCGAAAGTAATCCCGCGAGGAAACCATGATAACTATTGCGGGATTCGGTGTGTTCTCAATTATCGTCCTGGCGGGCGTGATTGTGTTGCGGGCGTTGAATCAGCGGCGAAAAGTAAGGGCGGGGCTCAAGATTCCATTCGCGACGCTTTTCTTCGAAGCCGGCGAGCAGGACGAACTTTCGCTAACGAGTCCAAAGTCACCCGAAAGGACCAAGTGAGCACCTTGCGCGGGTGCCCCCTCCTCGGGTTTTGAGGGCGGGTCTTGGGTTTAGACTTTCTCTTTCGAAAACGAGAAATCCAGAGTTGCCTCGGCTATCTCCCAGCAGTTCAGCGGCTTACGCCGATTATCGGAGAAGAGAGGTCCTTCGGTTCGCGGCTCACTCAGGACGACTATCCTCGTCGGATAGTCAATTTTTACTTGACAAAGTCGTAAAATGTGGTACACTTCAACGTGTAGAGAATTGCGCCTGAGGCGTGATTCTCTTTTTTGTTTTTAGGCCCTCCTTGCGGTTTTCCCCGTGTTGAAAATGCAGGACTTAGGGTCTTTTTGAGCCGACAGTCGCGGAAGAGAGATTCCTCGACTGCGCTCGGAATGACAGTTTCCAAAGAGGCGCTACTCATCTTCCAAAAAGGCGCTGCTCAACGCGCCTACAGGATCTCCGATCATGAAAAACAGTAAACGCAATGGGACGGGTGTGTCTGAACGCTCGCTCGGACGAACGTCCACAGCTGACAGGCGACATCAAAAAGAGGTCGACGCGAGGTTCCTTTGGAAGCAGGTCGAAGATGTACTGGTGCCGCGGCTGCGGCTGCCGGTGATCGACCACGTGGTGTATATGCACTTGCTACGACATAGCCACCTGGAAGGAAAGCGCAGGCTGCGCTTTTCGATTCTGTGGCTGTCGCGCAATATGAACCTTACCATGCGTCCCACGCGCGACGCAGTTCGCCGGCTCGCCGCCCAAGGCGTTCTGCGCCTGGTGGAGCGCAACAGCAAGGCAGGCCATGTGGTGGAGGTGCGTTTGCCCGACGCGGTTCGCGGCGTGCGCGCTGCAGCCGTCGTACGGGCACGCGAGGCGGCACGGAAGGTGGCCACCTCGGACATCGAGGAGGTGGATTTCCTGAGGACGTTGGAACTCCGAAGGGCCATCCATGCGCGGGAGCGGGGCCGGTGCTTCTATTGCCTGCGGCGAATCACGCCTCGGTGCCTCGACCATGTTGTGCCACGGGCGCGCGTCGCGTGCAATTCGTACCGCAACCTGGTCTCGGCATGCATGGAATGCAACGCCCAGAAACGGGAGCAGCCCGCCGAGGAATATCTGCGCTGGTTGTTTCGCGAGCGCCGGTTGGGCGCGGCCGAACTCAGAGGCCGCTTCGAGGCGCTCGAACTGCTTGCTGCCGGGAAGCTGCGACCGATGCTTCCGAGTGGGAGTAAAAGGGCGAGTCGTGAGCAACCAATCTGTCATTCCGAGCGAAGTGAGCAACCAATCTGTCATTCCGAGCGAAGTCGAGGAACCTCTCTTCGTTCCAGAAAACGGCAGCAAGCTACCTTACTACAGAGGGATTAGGGAAACTAGTCGATGCGCAAGCGCAGGCGCTCGATGGACTGAGCGCGCAGGCGGCCCGCCGCGTTGCGTGGCCCTGCATCATCCGTTTCGATCAACACGCAATTCATCTGCACGTCGCCGCTGGCGACTTCAAACCGCGCCGGCAATCCATTGAGAAATTTCTTGATAATGCCATCGCGGTCCATCCCGATCACCCCGCCATGCGGCCCGCTCATGCCCACGTCCGTGATAAACGCCGTGCCGCCGGGCAGAACGTGCTCGTCCGCGGTCGCCACGTGCGTGTGCGTTCCCACGATCGCGGTGACGCGCCCATCGAGGTACCAACCCATCGCCAGCTTCTCGCTGGTGGTCTCGGCATGCATGTCCACGAAAACGAAGGCGACATCCTCGGGCAGCTTAGCCAGCTCGCTGTCCGCTTTTCGAAACGGATCATCGATCGGCGTCATGAAAACGCGCCCCTGGAGGTTCAGCACGGCGTATTTCACGCCATTTCTTGCCGTGCCAACATACAGCCCGCTGCCAACGTTTCCTTCCGGAAAGTTTGCTGGCCGCAGCAGCCGCGGTTCGTGCGGCATGAATTCGAGGATTTCCTTACGGTCCCAACTGTGGTTGCCGCCGGTGAGGACGTCAATCCCCATCGCGAGCAGCTCTTCCGCCAGGCGCGGCGTGATCCCGAAGCCAGAAGCCGAATTCTCGCCGTTGGCGATCACAAGATCGATTTGACGTTGCGCAACGATGTCCGCCAACCGCTCGCGGACAATCTGCCGCCCCGGCGACCCAACAATGTCTCCAATGAAAAGTACGCGCATGCTTTATGAGGACTCGTTGATACAAAAAAAGAGCGGACTGCTCGGCCGTGGGGAGCTAGGCCGTGAACCTCTGAATTAGGTGGGCGCCACGAGCCAACCGTTAGGCTTTCCTGCCCCGCTCGCCCGTCTCCCTTCGCCGGCCTTCAACCTGAAAGGTGACGTTCAGCGAAAAAGACGTGCCGGCGGGACAGGCCGTGCACACAGGCTGTCTATCCGCGGCTCCTCAGAGATTCGTCATTGGTTCAAACAGCTTTCGCTCCCTCACCTGCTTCGAAGGACCGCTCCGCCTCATATTCTAGCAGGATGCCCGCTCAAAGAAAGGCAGCGGCACTGGAGTCTGCCGAAAGAGCTTCAGGCTGTAGAGAACTTGAACAATGAAGTCAGCGAGGAACCATGACCCACATTCGACGAATTCGCTGGGAACGTTAGTCGATGAAATCAATGACGGCGCCGTCGCGCCGGTCCAAAAATCCGACAAACTGGCCGAAGTTCGGGGCCGTCACATTGTTATAAACGGCGTTGAAGTTGCCGTGATTCGTCACGTTGAGCGAATAGAATCCTAGGCGAATGTGGTGAGTCTTGCCGCTTTTCGCGCCAAGAAAGGGAACAGGGAAAACACGATAGATTTTTACATCCAACGAGAGATACGTGGCGAAACGCTGGCCGTTTGGCGTGCCCACGTAGTTCTGCAGCACATCCACATTGGAGTAGGGGTAGCCCGAATGGACGTCGAGAATGGGACTGAACGTGAACTTCTTCGGCAAGGAAAAGACTCCCCACGTCACCACGCGGTTCGGGACGTCGGAAGGCAATACTCCGTAGACATTCTGCCGGAAGACGGGCTGCAAGAACGGAATCATTACGTCGGAAAGATTATTCAAATCTCCCCGGTTGCGGCTCCATATGTAAGACGCGTTCACCTCATGGTGTTCATGAACGGTGAAGCGCACGGTGCTTTCAATCTCCCGATAGTGAGAGGAACCGGTGTTCGTGAGGCCCAGAAAGGAACTCTGGCCGGCCGCACCGGTGAATGGGTTGATGACAAACAGGTAAGTCGTGTGGCTGTCGATGTAGCCGACGCGCAACACCATGTTTCTCCGCAACTCGCGGTCTCCCTCGATACTCCACGTGAAATTGCGCGGCGTCGTTCCCGGCCCCTGCGGCAAAATGGCGGTATTTAGCGGATTCACCCCGCCCACGTAGGCATTGGTGTACGTTACAGGCGGCCCGATCAATTGCCCCGTGGAATCAAACTGGCTCACCACACGAGTGGGGTTCACGTCAAAGTCGGCTGCCAGCAGAGGCAGCATGCTATAGAACAAGCCCGTCCCGGCTCGAATGACGGTTTTGCCGTCCTTATTTGGCGTGTAGGCGATACCCACACGCGGTGCGAACGCCGCGGACCAGCCCGCGGTTTCGCTGGAAAGACGCGCCCCCGCATCGATCGTCCAGTGGGGGTTAAGGATCCAATGATCCTGGACGAACTCGGCAACGGACGTATCGGATGGAATCTGAGGTCCCGCTGGCTGAAAACTGATCTCCTCGGCCATCGAGCCGTTCTGCTCGAGGAGGTGAATCGGATTAGCCGTGCTCACGCCGAAATACGAACGATAGTTTACGTCTACACCCACATGGATCTCGTGCCGCCCGAGCCAGTGTTTCTCCGCAAATTGATAGCTGGGCAGAAACTGGAACTGCTTGCCTCTTCTTGACCAGCGGTTGAAGAAGTTTCCGCCCCAGCCCTGCGGCGTAATCAGCATGTCATCCAAACCCTGTCCGTGAGCATTGCTGTCGAACCGCGTGTATTGCGCAACCGCGCTGAAAATGGCCCCGGAATCCAGCTGATACCTATCGGACAAATGCAGGGCGATGCCCTTTTGATTCAAGTCGTTCGAGGCAGGATCAGGGACTAGGGCATTAATGTCGATGTGCTGCTGCCGAAGAGGAAAGGCATTCACCGTAAGAGTCAGGATTTGCTTGGGCGAAAGAATGAGCTCGAGAGTCGTAAATGAGTTAAAGCCTTGTTTCTTGTAAATGTCGTCTGGCCAAGGCAATCCGCGAACCGTGGTCTTTTTCATGTCGTACTGGAAGACTTCCGAGAAAAATAGCTTTCCGTCGATCAGCGGTCCACCAAAGTCAACGCCAGGCGTCGCTTGTGCCACGCCGACCATCGAGCCGTTCTTCCCAAGAACCGAAGGCACGATATTCTTTACATAGAAATTCCATTTTTCTTCCGGAGGCTTGGTCTCAATGGTGGTCAATCCGCCCGAGAAACTTCCGAGTCCCGCGTTATACGGCGTTTTGTAGACCGCGAACGATTGCACGGCATCCGTGGGCACCGCAATCGAAAAGCTTCCGGTCACCGGATCGGCCGTCTGCGCGGAATTCACGACAAACAGGCTTTGATTCTCGTCAGCACCCTTAAACGTGAGTTTTCCGTCCTGCGTTTTTATTACTCCCGGAGTGATGGGAATCACTTCCCGGATCTTTTCCTCCGGCGTAGGCAGGGCAACCAGATCGCGGTGGGTGATGGTGGCCTCTGGATTGGAAACGCTCTCCGTTGAGATGACCTGAGTTTGTTCGCGAACCTCGACTTTTTCAGCGACCGTCTCGAGTTCGAGAGTGAAATCTTGTACCGCCGCTTGCCCGGGCGCCACCGAAACCGTTTTCGTTATGCGCTTGAACCCTTGCTGACTGACCGAAATCGTGTACTTTCCAGGATGGACGCCTTTGAACTCGTAGCGCCCTGCGTCATCTGTATCCGCAGACAGGGGGTCTCCCTCGGGCGGAACAGCACTCAGTTTTACGCTAATTCCGGACAAATCAGACGACGCGTTCTCTTGCTTGGTGGAAATAGTGCCGTGGATGGACCCGGTCTGCGTCTTCTCGCTGTTGGGCCGCGTGCCTTGCCCAAATGCCGGGATGGCCACGGCTAAGACCACAAATAGGGCAGCTGCTCGGGGTACCCAATCAACTGTGACGCTGACAGCTGTACTGCCGGCGGACGCGCGAGTTCCTTTGAGCCGGAGAAATGGCTTTAGAAATGAATTCATGGTCGGGCTGACAAGGAATCTGTCTATCAATGCGCTCTTTCTTTAGTGCGTACGGGTCAGTTGCATTGGCGATTGTCATACGGGCCTCTGGTCAGCCGGACGACATCCCCTTTATTGTCAATTTGAAGGGCTGAAATCGGAAGTCCGGCAACGTCAGGGTGTGCCCCAATCTCCAACTCCACGAACCGGTGCACCAGCTTGGCGCAATCCTCTTCTCCCCCGTCCGAAGCCTGTTGGATGCTAAAGCGGATATATCCGTTAGGCCCGGCTGCGAACCCATCCGCGGGTACGTCGCCATGGCATTCAGGAATCCCGCTACCCTGATTATCCCCGCGGGCGGGCTCCCCCCGGTTGATTCAGCAATTAGCCGCGACTGGCCGCCAACGATTCGCGTGATCGATCACGCGGGCCACGCTTGCCTGATATGGATGCGTCGAGAAGCGGTTAGGGCTGCCAGACACTCGGGACGCGCCGGGCAATCTCACACGATATGCCCCGCAAGGAAACGCTCATCCTGACACACGAATCCCGCACATGTTTCCCGCGCCGATGGCGGAGGCTTATTCTGTTGCTGTGGGGTTTCTAGCCGTTCGCATCTTTGTGAACCCTTGCCTCACAAAGACGTTCGGCGTTTGCGTGCAACTGCGAGAGCACGGTTTCCAGCTTATCGATGTCGACGTTCAATACTCCCTGAAAGAATTGGCTGCGCACTTCCTCGAACCTTGTCTTCAGCTGCGGCGCAAAACGGCGCCCTTTGCTCGTCGCCTTGATGATGGAGAGCCGATGATCGCGAGCATCGCTTCTACGCGTAAGAAAACCGCCCGTTTCGAGCCGGTCCACGAAGCGCGAGATCTTGCCCTTGTCTCTGCCCATGACCTTGGCGAGCCTTCCAGCCGAGGTCTCTCCTTCTTCCGCACAGTGCACGAGCACCGACGCTTCCTGCGCCGTCATCCCGAATTGGCTGAAGCAGCGATCAAATGCTGTCTGCAGCCGTATGCTGGTACGAAATAGCCGTGAGATGGAGAGTTCCGCCTGCCACTCTCGGATGCCGCCATATTTCCGCTCAGACTTCCGCGTTGAGGCGAGGGGATTCCTTAGGAATCCCCCGTCCTTCCCGCTCTCTGTTGTTCCTGCCATCGGATTGGCCGTCAGAAGGCCATGGTTTAATTGTTTAAGCTACTCATTCCAATCCATCTAGAAATGGAAGCCCAGCTCCACGGTTTCGGTGCGCGGCGTCACATAGTGCGTGCCGCTAAACGTGGAAAAGTAGTTGTACAGCGCCACCTTGTTTGTCAAATTGATGACAGTGAAGCGAAGGCTCCATTTGTAGCGGTCGCCGTGGAAGATGTTGTCTTCGCCCACGCTGGCGTCAAACAGGCTGCGCGGAGCGATGCGCTGCGGATTGTGGTCGTCGTTTTCCTTGCCCGGCGCCGGTATCTTGATGAACTTTGACCCAAATTGCGAGGCTAGGCATCCACCGTCTGGTTGCAACACCGAAGCAGGTATCGGCGTTGTTGGGGTCGCTCCCACGCCTTGGCAGGTGAATCCTCCCTGAAACTCTTGGTCGGCTGTCAGAGGCAATCCGGTGAGGTTATTAAAGAACGCTATCTCCGCAGGGGCTTGGCCCGGTCCACCTGTATTTGGCACAGTTGAAAAGCCGCATGTCGCCGTCGGCGCAAAGCAAGGTACTGCACCGGCCACTAGACCGTTGTCGTACCTCCAGTTAAACGCTACCCACGGGCCACGTTGCCAGGGTTGGTATTGCAGGTGCGTCGTCTGATCGAATTTTTCGTCGTGATCGATGCGGAAGACTCCAGGCGCTGGCAAAAAGGGAACTCCGCCGACTTGCGGAGGAAAATACCGCGCTGCAACTCCCGACAGGACCACGAGCCCCGTGAAACCGTGGTAGTTCGGCACGCTTACGCGCACCGCGTATCCCGGAATCTTGGAGTTGTGCCAGGCAATCGGGAAGGCCAGAGGTGAAGCCGCTACCACGCCAAAGTCGAAGGCGTTGTGTGTGTACTTCCACAGGTACTCGGCGTCGACCACCAGGTACTTTCCGAAGGCTTGCTCGAAGCCGGCGTGGAATTCATTGCGCCAGCCTGGATGAATCAAACCTGATACGCAGGGGGTATTCGGCGGCGGCACCAGGACGGCGATCACGGGAATGCTGCATCCGTTGTTGGCAATCGCTATGTTCTCGTTGAACGGCGTTTCCATGGTCCGCGCGTAAGACAGGCGAAGCACGGTACTAGTTGGCTTGAAGTTGTAGGCAACTCCAACTCGAGGCTCGGGTTGGCGGTCACTAACGTAGCCGTTGTAGAGATCCCCGCGAATTCCCAGGTTGAAGGACCAGTTTCCCTTGGTGATCGTGTCTTGGACGTAGAGAGAGGTCTCCTTCACGTCCGTGTGACCGTGAAACAAGAACGGCTTTCCGCCAGGTTGTGTTAGGTCGACGGACCTGAGCGTCGGGCACGGAGCATTGGTCGTTGTGCCGTCACACGGAATGGGTTTCATAGTGACTGGGTCTATGATGGGGTTACCAGCGGCATCCAATTGGTTAAACAGCCCCAAGAAACCGGGATCGACAGTGGCCAGAGTGTCGTTCTCCGTCAGAAACCAGTGTTGAAACGTGATTCCCGCCTTTATGTTGTGGATTCCCTTCACGTAAGAAATGTCCGAGCGCACACCTGCATTGGTAAGTTTCCGGTCTTGCCCGATCGTCTGAGCCTGCAGCCCGGGAGAAAAATCCGCAAAAGGATCCCCGCTCGGATAAAAGTTGAATTGGTCTTTTCGCACGAAAGCGCCAAGCGTGAACACCGCCTTCGAGCTGATCAGGCGCGTCCACGTCGGCGCGACGTTGTAGGTCTTGATCTGCGAGCGCTGATCCGTAGGGCCCAAAGGAGCACCGTTTACAGGATTGACAGCCACGCCCGCCAGATTGCATGTGAATCCTGCGCTGCAGGTATGCAATTGCTGGTCCCACGTATTGGGGTTTTGAAACCAGGAACGCGTAAAACCAAAATTGACGTGGATCGTATCCGCGCCGGTTAGTTGAAAGTCCACGCGGTCGAACAAGTTCTCTTGATTTCCCTTATCGTGCAGCACGGCGACTTCTGGTCCATCAAGGAATCGGCCAGTGTTTAACCCATTCGCCGCAATGAAATTCCCCCATTTCTGCCCCCCGTAAGCGAGATTGACGCCAACGTTCGCGGTGCCAAAACTGCCATAGGTTGTATAGACCCGCCCCGTTGGCGTGGTTACTCCCAGGCCGGAGCGAGTCGTTACCTTGATGACGATGCTCGTCTTGTCGCCGAATTCCGCAGGCGGCGCTCCCGTAATCACTTCCAGCGACTGAATCGCATCCGTGGGAAGTTGGTTGGAAAAAACCTTGCTCTGTTGATCCGAGATCGGCTGGTTGTCCACGGAAAACGAGTTTTGCGCGTGGTCCCCTAGCCCATGGAACAGGCCGTTGGAGTCCGCAGCGATTCCCGGCGTCACCAATGTGACCAAAGAGCTGACTCCCGAGCTCACGCTACCCAGCGGCAGCCGGTCGGTAATCGCTTGGTCCACGTCGGTGTGAAAGGTGGAATCGTTCTCAATCATGTCCCCACCGTTAGCTTCGACCTTGACCGTCTCCGAAGCTCCTCCTACTTTTAGGCCAATCTGAACATTCGCGGGGACCGTCGAGCGCACATCTACATCCTGCGTATATGAAGCAAATCCGGGCGCTGTCACGACCAAGTGATACGGGTTGAACGGCACGTTCGTGAAACGAAAGCTGCCGTCGCTGCCTGTTGTCGTCTGACGATGAAAGCCGCTGACCGGGTTGGAGATATCCACGGAGGCGTTCTCTACTACGCCGCCCGACGAATCCTTGACGACACCTTCAATCGACCCCGAATTTCCTTGCGCCCAACTGGCCGCCGCCGAAAACAGCAACACCATCGCCAAAATCCAGTAACTCCCCAAACGCTTTAACATTTTTTCTCCATCCCTTCGCGGGTTATCAGTATTTGTGGATAGAGGCCGCCTGGAAAAATGGCGGGCGTCGCTGGCCGATCTAAGGCTCAGCACTCATTTGTGTAATTCTCTGGCGGGAGAGGGTAATTACGCGGAAGGAGGCGCTCGAGAAGCGCGGTGCAGAGAAAATGAATTGCTCGGGGCAGCATGTTGCGGGAGCGAAATATATCGGGCAATTAGCTCCGGAGTGGCGACTAGGCCCAGCGCAGCCGCGGCCAGCACAGGCAAGTGAAGCGACTGGCAGATGTGGCAAGCGGTTTCGGAACCATTCGTATGTTGGTGAAACAGGCTGCCGCCCGCCGCGAAATACAGCAGAACGGCACACGCCAACACTGCGAGCGCTCGGCGCGCTATTCTCGAGGCCGTCCGAAATTAGCCCTACCCCGTTGCATAGCCCTCACTGGTAGCGCTAACACCTTTGACGCACAACTGCGGAAAGGTGCAGAATGTTGACCCCTAAGCTATTTAGCTTGCTTGACCCCGCAACCATTCCGGCCTAAGCTTCGTCTTAAGTATAAGGATGTTCTGCAACCCAAACAGGACCCGTGTCTGCGCTCTGCTGTTGGGAATTATCTTCCTGGCGGCACAATTCCATTTTTGTGCCGATCTGAATTCCAGTCCCGCCGGCACACATCCCTGCCAGCTTTGCTCCACGACAGGCTCCGCGATCACGACTCACGCTCTCAGCCTTGCCGTTGTTCCCGTAGTTGGCCGTCTCGAAGCGTTCGCGGCGATTTTTTCGCCTTCTCTGGATGTTCCTCGCACCACCTCTCCTCGCGCCCCTCCGGCTCTCTAGTTCCCTGTTCGTTCCCCATTTAGTCCCTTTCACCAGAACTGCATCGCCCCGTCCCTATCGCATGGGACCGTTGAGGAGTATCAACATGAGGAAAGTAATGGCATTGGCCGCCGCGCTTTTGGCCTTGCCCTCAGCGTCCTGGCCCGGCAAAATCCGCCGGCTGCCCCTGCGGCGTCTCCGCTCCCTGCCCCGGCTGCTCCGCAGACTGCCACCGCGCGCATCACTCTCGAAGAGGCTATCCGTCTTGCCCTTCAGCACAATCACGCTCTCCAGCAGCTCGCACGACGATCCTGCAAAACCAAGCGCAGGAAATCACCGCCAATCTCCGCCCCAACCCGGTCCTTTCCTGGGACGCCCAATTCTTGCCCATCTTTCAGCCCAGCAAATTCGACGCCGATTACATCAACACGCAATCACAATTCGATTTGGGAATCGGCTATCTCTTCGAGCGTGGCAGAAAGCGCCAGCACCGCCTCCAGGCGGCCAAGGATCAAACCACCGTCACTCGCTCCCAAGTTGCCGATAACGAGCGCCAGCTTGTCTTCAACGTCTCCCAACAATTCATTGACGTCGTCCTCGCCCAATCCACCATCGATTTTGCCAAGCAAGACCTCGACAGCTTCCAGAAAACCGTCGACATCAGCCAGGCCCGCTACAAAGCCGGAGACCTGAGCGAAGGCGACTTCCTCAAAATCCAGCTCCAGCTCTTGCAATTCCAGACCGATTACTCCTCGGCTCTCCTCGCAAAAGTTCAAGCCATCGCCGCTCTTCGCCAGCTCGTCGGCTTCGAGTCCGTGCCCGACATGTTCGATGTCGAAGGCAAGCTCGATTACATTCCCGTCCACGCTGGCCTCGAAGATTTGAGAGCGTTGGCAATGCGCACACGCCCCGACCTGGTCGCCGCCCAACAAAGCGTCATCGCCGCCCGAAGCCAGGAACTCCTCGCCGAGGCCAACGGCAAACGTGATCTTGGCGCCAGCTTCAATTACTCGCACGTTGCCGCCACAAACACCGGCGCCTTCTTCTTCAACATTCAGCTTCCCATCTTCGACCGCAATCAGGGCGAAATCGCGCGCACCCGCTACGCCATCACGCAGTCCCAACAAATGGCCAGCGAAGCTGCCGAACAAGTCATGTCCGACGTTGTCGACGCCTACGAAGCCCTTCGCACCAACGATCAAATCGTTCAGCTCTACCGCGGCGGTTACGTCGACGCCGCCCAAAAATCACGCGACATCAGCGAGTACGCCTACAAAAAAGGCGCCGCCAGTCTGCTCGATTATCTTGACGCCGAGCGCACCTACCGCGCCAACCAACTCGCCTACCGCCAGGCGCTCGCCAGCTACATGACGGCGCTCGAACAAATGCGCCAAGCCGTAGGAACGAGGGATCTGCCATGAATTTCAATTCTTGCTTTCGCGCTCTCATTTTTCCGGCCTCGGCCATCGCATCCGGCTTTCTCATCGCCTCGTTCTCAGGCTGCGGCTCCAGCGATTCCGAATCCAAGATGACTTCCTATTCCTCGAGCGAATCCAAAGCCGAAACCGCCGCGCTCTTCACCGTTCCTCAGGAACAAATGGTCCACATCCAGATTGTGTCCGTCGAAAAAGCCACTCTCCCACGCGTCTTGCGACTCACCGGGGCTGTGGCCTACAACTCCTTCATGACCACGCCGGTCTTTGCCGCCATCGGCGGGCCTGTCCATGAATTGCTCGTCGCGCCGGGCGAAACCGTACGGCAAGGCCAGCCGCTCCTTACCGTCAACAGCCCGGACTACTCCGCGGCCCGCTCCGCCTACCTCAAAGCCCGCGACGCTTACCTCCTCACAGACAAATTCCTTGCTCGCGCGAAGGATCTCCTGGCACACGGCGCCATCGCGGAGGCCGATTTTCAGCAGGCCGAATCAAACCGCAACCAGGCCCAGGCGGATCTTCAATCCAGCGAAGACGCTCTCCGCGTCCTCGGCATCAACGATCCCGAATCTCTCGTCAAGAATCCCCCGAAAACTACTTCTCAAATTCCCGTCCTCGCTCCCGTAGGCGGAGAAATTGTCGAGCGTCTCGTCGGACCCGGCCAATTGCTCCAGGCTGGCTCAACTCAGGTCTTCACCATTTCGGATGTGGCCACCGTCTGGGTGCTCGTCAACGTCTATCAGGGCGAAGTGGCTTACGTACACTTGGGAGATAGCGTGGACGTCAACACCGACTCTTATCCAGAGATGTTTCACGGACGAATTTCCTACATTGCGTCCGCGCTCGACCCCAATACACGCACGGTACAGGCGCGCATTGTCACGCAAAACCCCGATAAGAAGCTGAAGAAGGATATGTACGTCACCGCCTACGTCAATGCGGGCGCCATCGCGAATGCTCTGACGGTTCCAGACGCGGCCGTCCTGCGCGACACCGAAAACCAGCCTTTCGTCTACGTTCAGTCCCCCGCGAAACAAAACGAATTCGCGCGCCGCTTGGTTCAGATCGGCGAAAGTCATGCGGGCCGCACCCAGATTACCGACGGCCTGAAGGAAGGCGAGCACGTTGTCGGCGACGGCAGCCTCTTTCTGCAATTCAAGAATTCTTTGCAGCACTAGAGGGAGACGCAGCCGAGTGAACTCACGATGATCCATCGTATTGTCCAATTCGCGCTTCAGCAGCGCTTCCTCGTATTGATGGTCACGGTGTTGATCGTGATCGCAGGCGCCGACTCCTTTCGGCGCATGCCCGTCGACGCCTATCCCGACCTCTCTCCCCCCATGGTCGAATTGATCACGCAGTGGCCCGGCCACGCTGCCGAAGAAGTCGAGCGACTTACAACACTTCCTCTCGAGCTCGCGATGAACGGCACGCCGAACCTCAAGGTCATGCGTTCCATCTCTCTCTACGGTCTTTCCGACGTCAGACTAACGTTCGATGAGAGTACGGACCCATACTTCGCGCGCAACGTCGTGTTCGAGCGCCTCAGCGACGCTTCCCTTCCCAGCGGAGTCACACCCAGCATGGCCCCGCTCTTTAGTCCCAGTGGCCTCGTCTATCGCTACGTCCTCGAAAGCCCCGATCGCTCTCCGGTGGAACTCCACACCTACGAAGCTTGGATCATCGAGCGTGCCTATCGCAGCGTCCCTGGCGTCGCCGATGATTCCGGCTTCGGCGGCCCCACCATGCAGTATCACGTCCTGCTCGACCCCGTTAAGCTGTACAACTACCATCTTCCCGTCGTCCAAGTTCTCAACGCCCTCACTGCCAACAACGCCAATACCGGCGGCGGCTTCTACTCGCAGGGCGGCCAGTTTTACTACGTTCGCGGCCTTGGCCTCGTCAAAACCACGGAAGACATCGGCGAAGTCGTCGTTGGCAGCGGCAACGGCGTGCCCATCCGCGTGAAAGACATAGGCCGCGTCGTCATCGGTAACGCTCCGCGCCTTGGCATTTTCGGTTTCCAGGACAAAGGGGAGAAAGGGAAAGACAACCCGGACGCCGTCGAAGGCGTCATCCTCATGCGCCGCGGCGAGCAGACGCAGAATGTACTCGAGGGCGTCGAGAAAAAAACCGTTGAAATCAATCGCGATCTTCTCCCGCCCGACGTCAAAGTCCGCCCTTACTATGACCGCAGCAATCTAGTCGAAGTCACCACCGATACCGTCGAATGGAACCTCCTGCGCGGCATGGCGCTTGTTCTCATCGTCCTCATCTTTTTCCTCGTCAGCATCCGCGCCGCCGTCATCACCGCGCTCACCGTTCCTCTCGCTCTTCTCTTTGCGTTCATCTTCCTCCATGCCACGGGCGAAGCTGCCAATCTTCTCTCCATCGGCGCCATCGACTTCGGCATCATCATCGACGGCACCATCGTAATGGTCGAAAACATTTACCGCGAGCTGAGCCTCCGCCACGGCCAGGAATACAAAATCAACGACGTCATCATCGCTGCCGCTCGCGATGTCGATCGCCCGATCTTCTATTCCGTCGCCGTCATCATCGCCGGTTATCTCCCCATCTATGCCCTCACCGGTCCCGCCGGAAAACTCTTCCATCCCATGGCGGATACCATGGCCTTCGCGCTCGTCGGCGCCCTACTCCTCACGCTCACCTTGGTCCCCGTTCTCGCCTCCTACTGGTTCAAGAACGGCGTCCAGGAAAAACCCAATCGCATCTTCGAAAGCGTCCGCGGAGCGTACGGCAAGCACCTCGAGTGGTGCCTCAATAATCCGAAACTGACTCTCTTCATCGTCACTCTCATCTTCTGTGCAACTCTGCTTCTCCTGCCTTTCATTGGCGGCGAGTTTCTCCCGCACCTCGATGAAGGCGCTCTGTGGGTTCGCGCCACCATGCCCTACACCATTTCTTTTGAGGAAGCCGCCAAATTTGCTCCACAGATCCGCGACATTCTCTCCAAATACCCGCAGGTCACCGTTGTCGGCTCAGAGCTTGGCCGTCCCGATGACGGCACCGACCCCACCGGCTTTTTCAATTGTGAGTTTTATGTCGGATTGAAACCTTACGACGACGCAACATGGAAAACCGGATCCATTCACACCAAGGAAGCACTCACCCGCGACATCGATAAAAAGCTGGAGGCTTACCCCGGCGTCATCTTCAATTTCACCCAGCCCGCCGAGGACGCCGTCGATGAAGCTCTCACTGGTCTAAAATCTTCTCTCGCCGTCAAAATCTTCGGCCCCGATCTTGATGTCCTCGAGAAAAAAGCCGTCGAGATTCGCAACATTTTAGACAAAACACCGGGCTTCAAGGAACTTACCGTGGTCCGCGAACTGGGCCAGCCCAGCCTCATCATCAACGCAGACCGCGCCAAGATCGCCCGCTATGGCATCAACGTCGCCGACGTCGAAGCCGTGGTGCAAGCCGCCATCGGTGGACAGGCCGCCACACAGGTCATCCAGGGTGAAAAACTTTTCGACCTCGTTGTCCGCATGGAGCCCCAGTTCCGCTCCAGCGCCCGCGCCATCGGCGATCTCCTTGTTCCCGCGCCCGCCGGACAGCAGATACCTCTCTCCGAACTCGCCGACATCAAGGAAAGTACCGGCGCTTCGTTCATCTATCGCGAAAACAATTCTCGCTACATCGGCATTCAGTTTTCCGTGGAAGGCCGCAACCTCGAGGGCACGGTCAACGCCGGCCAGGCCGCGGTTAAAAAGGCCGTCCTTCTTCCCGAAGGCTATCGCCTCGATTGGGGCGGCGAATACAGCGAGCTCCTCGAAGCCAAGTCGCAATTTGTGATCATTGGCCCGCTCGCGCTCCTGCTAATCTTTATGATTCTCTTCGCGCTTTATGGCAACTTCAAATTCCCCATCACCATCGCCCTCGGCGTCATCTTGACCGAGCCCGTCGGTGCGCTCATCGCTCTCAAGCTCACGCACACGCCCATCAGCGTTTCCAGCATCCTCGGTTTGCTCGCTCTCCTCGGCGTCTCCGTCGAAACCGCCGTCATCCTCGTCAGCTACATCAACAAGCTTCGCCTGGAAGGCAAAAGCGTCCGCGACGCCACGCTCGAAGCTTCGCTTTTGCGCCTTCGTCCCATCATGATGACCGCGCTTGTGGCCTGCCTCGGCCTGCTCCCCGCCGCCATGTCCACTGGCGTGGGCAGCGACACGCAAAAGCCCTTTGCTATCGTCGTCGTCGCCGGCTTGGTCTCGCGCCTCGTCCTCGGCTTCTTCGTCAACCCAGTCCTCTACGAAGTCGTGGCCCGCGAAGGCGACGTCCTCCAGGTCTGATGAAGATGGTCTGACGCTCCAGCATTCTTCTCAGAATTTTATAGAGGCCGGGCTTGCCCGGCCCGGGCAGCCAGTTAGAAGCGCGTGCTATTCGCGAGACTAGGAATGCTTCGAGGAATCGGGCGTCTTGCTTAGGAGTTCGGATCAAACGTAACGGCCACGGTGATTATGCTCTCGCCGCCAGGCGCAAATTTCCACTGCCGCACCGCCTTTTCAGCGGCATCTGCCAGCGCCGGGTTTCCACCCAGCACCTCTACATCCTTCACCGACCCATCCGCGTGGATGGATACCTTTAGCCGCACCGTGCCGCCGATGCCCCTTCTCTTCAAGATGGATGGATACTGCGCTTCCACCTTTTTTATTATTTTGCGCTCACTATCCTGTGCGCGGGTGGGCGTCAGGCAAATCGTTCCCAAGAGTAGCCACCCACATGCCGTGGCAAATCGAATCCTGCATTGAGGTTTTATCATTGCGCGGCCTTAAAGCGGTGGCATGGGACTCGGCTCTGGGACCACCCACACCATTGCCTCTTCCTTTGCCGTAGAAGTGTTGCAGTCCTTTAACCATCTCTCCGCGTTTTTCACGCACCCGTTCCACCACCGCATCGCAGCGCGTCAAACAAATGTAAAGTATTGGAATAAATAGACTTAAAAGACTAGTGGCTACCCGCTCCAGCGGCCGCCGAACATACCACTGAAACACTCATTCAGACTTTCTCAGTCTGATTCTCAATGCCATGTTTCACATTGAGAAGATTCTTGTGTTTTCTCCCCTTCAGATGAGAGTGCCTCGCGCCTCGGATTACAACAAATCTTCCCGGAGCGAGTTTCCTCGGAAGAAGCTGCTACTTCGCTGGCGCCGGCTGCGCCGTTGGCGGCAAAATCCCATTCAGCCGCAAATAAACCGCCTGCGCCCCGTAGTGGTCGTACCAATCGTCGCTCAACGTGATCAACAGCCCCGCCCGCGATGACTGCCGGTTGAAGACGGTCATAGGATCGCTCAGTTTCGAGTCGTCCACCCCCGCCAGCGCCGTTGAGCAAAACTCAAACGAACCCTTCAACGCGGCCACCAGCTTGTCCTTTCCATCCGCATCCGTCAGTTTTAGGTCCGGAGCCGCCACTCCCGAAATCTTCGAGCACAGAAAATAGTTCGACTGCGCGATGTGCATCACCACATGCCCGAACGAATTCATCTCCGGCGTCGGCTTGAAGCCATACTTCTCCGCCGGCATCAAATCCGCCGCTGCCACCATGTTCTTCTCGTAGCGCGTCAATTGCGACTTCACCGTAGTCGTCACTGGATTCGCCACCGGCCCCGGCGCCGCTTCCTGCGCCGCACAAACCACCCCGGCCAAAAGTACCGCCGCTATCATCACTCCAAAGCTTTTCATGTGCATTCCCCTCTCCGCGTAAAGCTGACATCCCGCGCCATGCATGTTCGTCTGCGGTCGCAGGGAAGCATACCCCTGCCCCATCCAAGCGACAAGCAGCTTTCCCGCCAAGGACTCTTCCGTTCTCTCAGACCTCTGAAAACGACGCGCACCACATTTCATCGGCGGCGAGTTCTTCACGAATGATTTTCACCCCAGGCTCGCAAGTGCCCCCACTTTCTTCGCCGCGCTCCGATGGGCGCCACTATCTCCGAATTCGATTCTACATATCCAAATTTCATTTGCCTTATCGAGCCCGTTTGCTCTCATAATACATGCGTACGCCGCGAAGCCTGTCAGCCTGCTTCGAGTCGATGTTAATTCAGCGATCTGGCCGCGCACGGCCGGGATTTCTCGAAAGGTTGGAATCAAGGCCGTGGGTCGCGGCCTCAAGAGGAGCTTATGGCAAGAACAAACGGAAATGGTTCGTCTACGAAAAGCAAATCCCCCTCCGCCAAAAAACTTTCCCCGGAGCAAAAAATCGCGCAGCGCGCCTACGAAATCTATCTCGAGCGCAACGGCGCCCCCGGCAACCCGCTCGAAGACTGGGTCCGCGCCGAACGCGAGCTTCTCCAAAAATCTCGCAAGTCCACTAAGAAAGCCGCCGCCGCAGCGTAATCCCGGCGGGCGCCCCGCTTTCCGCTCGAACTCTCCTTATATAGCGCAGGGCCCTCGCCCTGCGTCTTTTCCTTCACGCAGACTTTCCTGCAACTCTCGGCTACAATGGCGCGGCTCTAAAATCTGCTCCACATTGCGCGAAGGAAAATCTCGATGCCCCTTGTGTCACAAATGAATCGCCAGTCTTTGCCCATCTTCCCTCGCAAGTCCCCTGCTTACGCTATTGCATGCCTCGCGGCGCTCCTCGCATCGACGGCAATTCTGCGCGCCGCACCGCGAACTCCGCCCGCAAAGAGTCCCGCGCAACCTCGTTTCGCCATCTCTTTCGATTCGAAGCTCAGCGCCACTCCGCTCGACGGCCGCGTCTACGTCGTCATCGCCACAAAAGAAGGTCCCGAGCCTCGCACCCAAATCCTCGAAGAAGAAGTCCAGTCCCAGCAAATTTTCGGCGCCGATATCGACGCCCTCGCCCCCGGCCAAAACGCCATCATCGCCGACGATGCCCTCGGCTACCCCACCGCCAATTTTCGCGATCTCCCCGCCGGCGACTACTGGGTCCAGGGCGTCCTCAACAAATACACCACCTTCCACCGCTCCGACGGCCACACCGTAAAACTCCCCATGGACGAAGGCGAAGGTCAGCACTGGAACTCCAAGCCTGGCAATTTCTACAGCACCCCCGAGCGCGTTCACATCGATCCCGCCGCCTCAAACGCAGCCATTATCCAAATACATCTCACAAAAACCGTTTCGCCCATCGAGCCCGCGAAAGACACCGAATGGGTCAAGCACATAAAAATCCAAAGCCCCGCCCTCACTAAATTCTGGGGCCGTCCCATGTACCTCGGCGCCATCGTGGTCATTCCCGAGGGCTGGGCCTCTCATCCCAACGCCCACTATCCTCTCCTCGTAATCACGGCCACTTCCCCCACGACTTCACCGGCTTCCGCACCACGCCACCCGACCCCAGCATGACCGGCTACCCACTCGAGCGCGTGAAAACGCAATATCAGTTTTATCAGGACTGGACAACCGGCAAGCTCCCCCGCATGCTGCTCCTCCTGGTCCAGCACGCCAATCCCTACTATGACGACTCCTACGCCGTCGATTCCGCCAACGTCGGCCCCTACGGCGAAGCCATCAATCGCGAACTCATCCCCGCCATCGAAAAGCAGTTCCGCGGCATTGGCCAGGGCTGGGCCCGCGCGGTCTACGGAGGTTCCACCGGCGGCTGGGAAACGCTAGCCACGCAAATTCTCTACCCCGATGATTTCAACGGCGCCTGGGGCGCCTGCCCCGACCCCGTCGACTTCCACGCCTACCAGACCGTCAACATCTACGACGACCCCAACGCCTACTGGACCATCGGCCGCTTCGGACGCATCGCCCAATCCGAAATGCGCAGTCCTCCAGGCATCATTCTCGCCACCACCGAAGGCACCAATCGCTGGGAACTCGTCCTCGGCACCCACGGCCGCTCCGGCGAACAGTGGGACATCTGGCAAGCCGTCTTCAGCCCCGCCGGCCCCGACGGCTACCCCGCCGAAATCTGGAACCAGCGCACCGGCGTCATCGACAAAAAAGTTGCCGCCTACTGGCGCGAACACTACGACCTGACCGCCATCCTCCAGCGCGACTGGAAAACCCTCGGCCCCAAGCTCCAAGGCAAACTCCACGTTATGGTCGGCACCGCCGACACTTTCTTCCTCGACCACGCCGTCCACCTGATGCAAGCCGCTCTCGACTCCACCGCCAACCCCCACTCCGACGCCACCTTCGACTACGGCGTCGACCAACCCCACTGCTACACCGGCCCCCCAGGCAGCACCACCCGCGAAGGCGGCCTGACCTTCACCCAACGTGTCCTAAAAGAATCCGCCGCCCACATGCTCCAATCCGCCCCGCCAGGCGCCGACACCACCTCCTGGCGCTATTGAGCCATCACTCAATCAGGGGAGCTCAAGCTGAATTCGGTAGAGGTTGCCGCCGCCGCGGGCTAGCTGGACCAGCATGGAGCCATCAGGAGCAAACCCGGTAAAACCGCACCGCATTACGCCGGCTTGCAAAAGGTCCTCGAAGCTATAGAACCGCTCTTTGGCAGGATGATCGGCTAGGAATCTATAGACGGGCTCTCCGGGTTCAAGAATGTCCTGCACATAAACATATCTCGAGTCAGGCGCCCAAGCAGGCATCGAAATCAGTCTCCCGCGCGCGATCTCCGTCCACTTTCTCTTTTTTATGTCATAGAGTTTGAGCGTTGAAGATTCCTCTGCAACGGCGGCGAGAAAACGCCCATCCGGAGACCAGCGGACGTCATCGAGGCCCTCGGAACCTGGAATCCTTGAGGATTGTTCGCTTCCCAAATCATGGAAGTAGAGCGCACGCTGCGAGTTCGAATGGTTGTCCTTCTGATCCACCGCCGAGAAAACAATACGTTGACCGCCGGGTCCCCAATCCGGCGAAGAGACCTTCGGGGCGGGTGCCGGGATTGACTCACGAGTCCCCCCTTGTGCAGGCAAAATGTAGATTGGTCCCGAGCCATCGAACGTGCCCTCGAAGACTAGTTTTTTGGAATCCGGGCTCCAACGCGGAAAGTGAACCGGTGACGAAACTAGGTTTTCGACCAACTGGTATCGTTCGCTGCCATTCTGCTTGCTGCGCCACAGGGAGGCTCCGCTCACGTAGACAATGGATTCTCTGTCAGGGGAGAACAAGACTTCTGTGGCACTCACTCCCGGAAGCAAGGATTTCGTCACGCGGGAAGTTGGATCGACATCCACCCAATCAAATTGCTCCAATCCGCCTCCTGCGTATATGTACCGAGGATCTTTCGAGGGGAAAGGGTCGCTATAGCCAATGGGTCCCGAGGTCAATCGAATTGGGTTGGGATGCAGCCACGGAAAAAACCAGGGAGCTTTGCGCAGCGCCCACAAGTCCGTCCGGCCCCGCTCCCCGTCGCCCACGGCAGTAAAGATGTAATAGGCGCCGTCGGCTGTCCACCGCCCGTTCCGCTCTCCCCCGGAGCCCTTCCAATCCGGAAGAATCGGCCGAATCTCGCCTCCCCGCGCATCTACTTCCCAGATCGACGGCTTGTTCCCCGTTGCGCTCCATGTAGTGAACCGCAGGAATTTGCCGTCCGGGGACCAAGCAACCCTCCCGCAGCCTCCTGGGGTTGCCGCGATTCTCTGAAGGTTCGAACCGTCGCGATCCGCCAAGTAGATTCCATCGTCTTCAGAGAGAACCAGTTTTCGTCCGTCCGGGGAGAAAGAGGCATGATTGGCCGAAAGATCGCCGATTCTTCGCGGCGCTCCACCTACGAATGGCAGAACCCATAGCGGCAAGTGGCCAGTTCGGGAAGTGAATGGCGCGATCAACAACTCGGATTGGTCCGGGGAAAGATCGAAGACTACAGTGTTTCGAAAAGGCAGGAGAAACGGAGAGCTTTCACCGCCTGCCGCGGCAGTCTGCATGTTGTTCCAATGGTCGCCTTCGCGTTCGAGAAAGAAAACGCGGGAACCGTCAGTCGTGAATGGTTGGAAGCCATCGACGCGCCCCGAACGGGTGAATTGTTCGATGCGAACCGTGCGAATCGCACGGCCATATTCGTATTGATAGAGCAGAGTCGCAGCGATGACGCAAAAAGTGGCGCTAGCCGTTATCACAAGCCTACGCAGTTTACTGGAACTCTTGGATTTAGATTGAATTGCCGCTGGAGGCGCGGACTCCATCGCAGCAGCAGCGGGCTCAGGGATTATCGCTGCGATTTCGCCGGGCCTCTGTCCGTTTGAAGCCGCTCGCACTGCCGCGATGAATCGGTAGCCCCGCCGGGGCAACGTCTCGATGTACCGTGGTTTTTCGGCGTTATCTGCTAAAGCGCCACGAATTTGGTTGATCGAAAAATTAATGCCGTGCTCAAAATCGACAAAAGTCGATTCGCTCCACAGGCACTGTTGGATTTCTTCCCGGGTCACCAAAGTCCCCGCACGCTCGGCAAGAAGGAGAAGGACACGGAAGGGCTGTGGTTGCAGCTTGATCAGCGTGCCAGATTTACGCAGTTCGCCTGCGGCCGCGTCCAACTCGAACGGGCCAAAACAAATGTTCGGCGAAATGGGCGGAGAAGTGGGCATGGATTATCTGGAAGCGTCAATTGCCAGGGATTCTACCACCCTCGCAACAAAGCATGCATCAAGAACTCTCTTGCTTGCTAGGCCAATAAACTCCTCTTTTTCAGAGGTTTGGCCCCTTACCAAGAACTAACCCAAAATCTACACCCTCTTCATTGCCACTTTTCCGGACAAAGACTACTTTGCGCGACGCGCGGCATTCTCAGGCCCTTGCGATTGGAACACATCGACAAACTTGAGCTCTTGCAGCTCTTCTCAGCGCGAACAAGAGGCCAGCGTGGAATTCAGAATCAACCGATGGCTCACCTCATCGGGCCTCGGCCATCGGCACGCGGCATCACAGGAATCGAAGGAGAAAACAGTGAGAAAGGATTTGACTAGGTTTGTAGCATCCCTGAGTTTGTGTGCTGCGCTGGCGATGCCGATTGTATCGTCCGCCCAGGACACATCCACACAAAATCAGAAACCGAAACACCATCATTACAAGCTCGTAGACTTGGGGACGCTCGGCGGTCCCACCAGCAACCTTTCAGCCCCGGGCTTCCAAATCCTTAACAATCGGGGAGCTGTCGCTGCATACGCGGACACGGCGGCTTCGAATCCCAATGCGAATTGCTTAGTCCCTTTCAATAGTATTCCCGACTGCTTTGTCGAGCACCCCGTCGTATGGCACAACGGCATGCTCACTGACCTCGGCGCGCTTCCCGGAGGCACGAACGCCCAGACCGGTTGGATCAGCGCAAGCGGGCTTATCGCAGGTTTTTCAGAGAACGGCCTCATTGACCCACTAACGGGCCAGCCTGAAGGGGTTGCTGTTATTTGGGAAGATGGAAAGGTAATTGATCTCGGGACCCTCCCGGGAGGGACGGAAAGCCTCGCTGGCGTCGTTAATAGTCGGGGCCAAGTAGCGGGATTCTCTTCAAACGACATACCCGACGCGTTCTCCTTTGTTGGCTTTCCAACGCAAACACGGGCATTTTTGTGGGACAAGGGAGTCATGCAGGACTTAGGCACTTTAGGAGGGCCCGATGCCCTCGCTGGTTGTATGAACGAAAGCGGGCAGGTGGTTGGATTTTCCTATACCAATTCCACCGTGAACCCGATTACGACGATGCCGACCGGCCACGCGTTTCTATGGGAAAACGGCAAGATGACGGATCTTGGCAGCCTGGGAGGAACCTTGTCGGGCTCGTTTGTCGGCGGCACGCTTTGTGGTCTTAACAATCGCGGTCAGGTCGTTGGCGCCTCTAACCTGGAGGGCGATTTGCTCACCCATCCTTTCCTTTGGAGCAAGACAGAGGGGATGAAAGACTTGGGCACGCTTGGCGGAACTTTCGGTCATCCGGACTGGATAAACGATGCGGGAGAGGTTGTCGGCTTCTCATCGACTCCGGGGGATCTGGTCGGCCATGCATTTCTTTGGCGTGACGGAGTGATGATGGACCTTGGCACAGTGGGAACGGACCCGGACAGTGAAGGGAACAGCATCAATGCGCAAGGTCAGGTCGTGGGAACTTCGTTTGATTTTTCGATCGGCGACCTGCACGGGTTCATCTGGGAGCACGGTGGCCCAATTGCTGACTTGAACACGCTGGTCCCTCCCGGTTCGGGCTTGACCGTTCGAAGCGCCCTTGATATCAACGATCGAGGAGAGATTGCCGGGAATGCAGTGCTTCCCAATGGGGATGTACACGCCGTTTTGTTGATCCCTTGCGATGAGGAACATGCAGAGGTCGCGGGCTGCGACTTCGACACTATTGACGCGGAAGCCGCGGCACAACTCAATCCAGCGCCAATCGCTAAGGCGCCAGCAGCAAGTCCTGCCAGGTTGTCTGCGGTTGAATGGATGATTCGCCTCCGATCGCTGAGGGCGGGCCGCAATCGCAGGTTCGGAACTCCACAAGCTTCACCGAAATAGCGTCACGAAATGGCGAGAGTGCTGCCGGGAACTGTGAACGCTGATGCCCTGGGTGCCGATTTTGCACCCGGGGCTCTCGACTTCTCCACACATTTCCACAGTCTCACTAAACCGCCTCAATCCCGCCAACTCCCTCAAACCCCTCGACTTCCGCCACTCTCCTTCGCATCCGCGCCTCCCCGTTCGATTCCAACACTCACTAATCCCAGTTTTGCCATGTATTACAAAACGTGTTACAATTAAATCTGTAAACGCGCCCTACCATGGCCTCTCCGCTCACTCTCCGCCTTGACCCCAAAACGCGACAGCGCATCGCGCGGCTGGCTCGCCGCAAATGCCTTTCTACCTCGGAAGTGATTCGCCAGGCCATCGCGGCATGGGTGGATCGTCAGGAGCCCGTCGCTTCTCCCTACGAAGCCATGATGGATCTCATCGGCGTCGTCCGCAGCGGAGATCCAAAACGCTCCGAACGAACCGGCCGCCAGTTCGCCGCGCTTCTCAAGCGTCGAGGCAAACGCCCTTGATTCTCATCGACGCCGGCCCCCTCGTTGCCCTGGTCGATGCGGATGACCAGCAGCATGCCAAGTGCGTTACCGCTCTCAAGGCCTTGCGCGAGCCTCTCGCCACCGTCTGGCCTCCGCTCGTCGAAGCCATGTACCTCTTATCCGACCAACCTGCGGCGCAAGAGGCTCTGTGGGAAATGCTCGAACGAGACGCTGTCCTGCTGCTTCCTTTCGATTCGAGCGACATCCCCAGAACGCGCGAGCTCATGCGTAAATACGCCGACCGTCCCATGGACCTCGCCGACGCCGCCCTCCTTCGCGTCGCCGAACGCGAAGGCCTCCGCAAAATCTTCACCGTCGACCGCCACGATTTCTCCGTCTACCGTCTCCACAACCGCACCCGCCCGATTCTCATCCCATAGTTGCTACTCCACGGCGTGTGGAACATCCTTTCCTCTCATGGTTATACTTCACGGTTCTCTGGATACCCCGGGAGGGGGGCCGAGTTTCTAGTTTCCATCTTCGAATTTCGCTCTTTCCCCCACTCTTCAAGTACAATCCCCGCACTCCACTCGGGGGTGTCGATGAGCGCCACGCAACGGCTCCAGGAAATCCGCGACGGTTTCGAGCGCCCCTTCTGGGTCGCCAACGTCAGCGAAATCTTCGAGCGCCTCTCCTACTACGGCGCGTTCTCCTCGCTCGCCGTCTATCTCCAGGAAAAGCTGAACTTCTCCACCGAACAGACCGGCACGCTCACCGGCATCTTTGGCGGGATGGTTTGGTTCCTCGCGATTTTTGGCGGCGCCGTCGCGGACAAGCTCGGCTTTCGCCGCGCACTCTCGATGGCCTACCTCATTCTGGCCGCCGCGTACTTCCTGATCGGTTCGATCGGCGCGTCCTGGCTTGCGCCTGTTCGTGGCCTGGTTCCACTGTGGCTTTTCGTCGCGTGCGTTCTGCTTCTCCCGGCGCTCGGTATCGCGCTCGTAAAGCCATGCGTCGTTGGCACCACCGCCCGCGCTTCCAAGCCGAATGTTCGCACTCTCGGTTACTCCATCTACTACACGATGGTGAACATCGGCGGCACCGCCGGTCCCTTCGTTGCCGATTGGGCGCAAAGGCATCTCGGCCTCGAAAGAGTTTTTCGCATTTCCGCGCTCAGCGTTTTCGCGATGTTTTTTCTCATCCTCTTTCTCTTCCGCGATCCGCGCAAACCCGGCGACGAGCCCGCTCCGAGCCTCATGCAGGTCGTTCGCAACTTTCGCGCGGTCCTCTGGCCGCCTCGATTTCTCATTTTCTTGCTCATCTTCATCGGCTACTGGATCGTCTTCTGGCAGCAATACACCAGCCTGCCCGGATTCCTGCATACCTACGTCGACCCCCACGCCCGCGTCCAGCTCATCCTCATAACCGATGCGCTCATCGTTGTCTGCCTCACATTCGTCGTCAACTATCTGGCTCGAAGAATTCCGCCGTTCCACGCGGTTATTCTCGGCACAGTCATTTCTTCCGCATCTTGGCTCGTTCTTTCGTTCTGGCCAACAGTGATAGGCGCTGTCGTTTCCATCGCCGTTCTAGCCATCGGCGAAATCATTCAGCAGCCGCCCTATTACGCATACATCTCGCGACTCGCGCCTCCCGGCCAGCAAGGCACGTACATGGGCTTCGCATTTCTTCCCATCGGAATTGGGTCACTGGTCGGAGGCTGGTACGGCGGGACGATGATGCATCACTTCGGCGAAGTCGCCCACCATCCCGAGCGCGCCTGGTGGGCCATCAGCGCCGTCGGCTTCGCCACCGCTCTGCTGTTATGGATTTACGACCGCGCCGTCAAACCCGCGCCGCAGGAACCTGCGCAATGAACTCGAAGCTCTCCCAATCGCGCCACGAAGTCCGGCGGCCCGTAGGGGCACGGCACGCCGTGCCCGGCTTCAGCGAGGAAATAGATGGAGCGTGGATTAAAAGAATCGAAAGGAGAGAAAGAGCATACGGTGCCAGGCTTTCCACCAGTCACCAGTCACGAATCACCAGTCACCGGTTTTCAGTTAACCATGCGACGAAGCGAAGCGAGCGCCTGCCGCGCCAGCGAATACCGCGGCTCGACTTTCAGCGCTTCTTGAAAACACTTCATCGCGCGCGCATACATTTCCTTGCCGAGATAAGCGCGGCCCAAATTGTAGTGAGGAAAATGGCGCGGCTCATAACGGCGCGCTTCAATCGCTCGCTCAAGCCACGGAATCGCTTCGTCAAAGCGCTCCAGTTCGATCAAATACGCGCCGATGTCGTTATACGGATTGCCAAACTCCGGATCGACTTCAATCGCGCGCTTGCACTCGGCGATGGCGTCTTCGATGCGTCCCTGAAAATGATACGTCCAGCCGAGGAACGTGTACGCCTCAGCGGTCGGGTGCAGTTCGAGCGAGGATTGATAGAGCTCCACGGCCCGGTCGTAGTCGCCCTCCATTTGGGCTTGATAAGCGTCTTGGAGGATTTCCCAGGCTCGCGTCAGGGTTTCCTGGCTCATGCGTAGATTGTTAACACACGGTTTTGAGGGCGTCAAAAGTACGAGAGTTCCAGGGGTGCACAGGGAGAACCTGTACGTTGTGACGGGTTCCGGGAGTGGAAATTCCAGCCATAAAAAGAGAAGATGGGTGCGCACTTTACACGCAAGGAAGCTTGAACCAAGAAAAGATTGCACTCAGTGACGTTCGCATTGAAAGATATTTGCAGTCCATTACGAAGGGGGAGACGTGAAGCGAAATTATCTGATTCTCGGGATCACGTTATTGGGCTTGGCGGCAGCAGTGGTGGCGCAGGATCCGCCGGCGAAGACAGCTCCGAAAAAAACCGCGGCTAGCAAGGGATCGGCAACCAAAGGCAAAGAAGTGTTCGACCAGAAATGCGGCGTTTGCCATTTTGCGGATAGCGACGCGAAAAAAATCGGCCCCGGACTAAAAGGAATTTCCAAGCGCGGCACCTTTACCGTGAACAACAACAAGTTCACCGACGATGCACTGAAAACCTGGATTGAGAATGGCGATTCGCTGATGCCCCCGTTCAAAGAGGTTTTGGACGAACAGCAGATCAAGGACGTCATCGCGTACGTGAAAACGCTCTGACGCACACGGGAATTCCATGTTTCGCGAGAGCGCTTGAAATTTCGCGGAAGCGTTCGAATGATCGCGAGGGATTTCGGAAATTCGCGCGAATAAAAAGCCCCTGATGGACTGAGTGATCAGGCCATCAGGGGCAAACTCAACCGGGACACCCGCCCAGGCACCTAGCGCGGTCCGAAACGGCGACGCGCAAAAATGTGATACCGCCGCCAGCCGATTCTTGTGCGCTGTGTCCGGGCCTCTTCCCTGCGAACAGGGAATCTACTTCAGTACGGCGTCCTTGAACGCCTTCGCGGGACGCAAGCGAACTACGGTCTTGGCCTTGATCTTGATTGCTTCGCCCGTCTGAGGGTTACGACCCATGCGCGCTTTGCGGTGCGCCTTCACGACCCGGCCGATTCCCGGAATCACGAACTTGCCCGCGCCGCCCTTGGCTTCCTTCACCGCCAGCTTAAAAAGCTCGTCAAAAAAAAGCGCCGCAGTTTTTTTCGGCGTGGCGACTTTCTCGGCTATGTACGACACGATCTTGCTCTTGCTCATTGGCTTGGCTGCCATCTAGTCTGCTTATCCTCCTGTATTTACTCTCCACCCCGAAACGAGCGGGGCAGGCCGCGAGCGAAAAACCCCTGTTTTGCTGCGGAAAAACTCGGGCCGTTCGGCACTATAGCCAAGGTAATCAGAGAACGCAAGGAAAAACCGCAAAAAAGGCCGGAAAAATGCAAGTTTTTTGCGAGGGAGTCGCGAATAACCTGTGGAAATGCGGGTAATGCACGCATTTCGCGATTCGAACGGCGAAGTGACGCCGGTAACGCACGCATTGGGTTCGAAGCCCAAAGCGGGAGCGTCGAACGGCGAGACGGCAGCCTTCGAACGCTTTGGAAACGCCCCCCAATTGTAACCGCAGAGGATTAGAGCGCCGCGAGATCCGTGTAGAAGTGGGCGATGGCTTTGATACCGCCGAAATAATTTTCGAGGGCCAAATGTTCGTCGGGAGCGTGCGCGTTTTCGTCGGGCAGGCCGAAGCCGATGAGCACGCAGGGAACTTTGAAAGTGTCATGCATTTGGGTGACGAAGGGAATCGAACCCCCTTCGCGAATGAAGACGGCTTTTTTTGCAAAGCCTTTTTCCAGCGCACCCTGTGCGATTTTAAAGATGGGAGCGTGGAACGGGGCTACCCAGGGCTTGCCAGTGCTGAGGACATCGAACTTGCACTTCACGGTTTTGGGCAAGAGTTTGCGTATGTGTTTTTCGACGAGCTTCGCGACGGCGTGGGGATCCTGATTGGGAACGAGGCGCGTGGAAAATTTCGCGTAGGCTTTCGAAGGGATGACCGTCTTGGCGCCTTCGCCCTGATAGCCGCCCCAAACGCCGTTCAGTTCAAGGGTTGGGCGCGTCCAGAGCTGTTCGACAATGGAAGAGCCTTTTTCGCCGGCATAGCCAGGTGCGCCAACGGCTTCTTCGAATGCTTTTTTCTTCCAGGGCAGCGCATTTAACGCTTTACGTTCGGCCGCGGAGATTTTCGCGACTTTGTCGTAGAAGCCCGGAACCGTGACGCGGAAATTCTTGTCGTGAAGCCTGGCGAACAGCTCGGCAAGAATCGTCAAGGGATTAGGGACCGCGCCGCCATAGACGCCAGAGTGGAGATCGCGAGCGGGGCCGGTAAGTTCGATCTGGTAATAATTCAAGCCGCGCAAGCCATACGTGATGGAAGGAACGCCTTTTGCGAGCATGGATGTATCGGAAACGACGAGCGCGTCGGCTTTGAGCTTTTCCTTGTTCTTTTGCACGAAGTCCCAGAGGCTGACGCTTCCTACTTCCTCTTCGCCTTCGATAAGGACTTTGACGTTGATAGGGAGCTTTCCGTTCACTTTTTGGATAGATTCGAGCGCTTTCAGATGAATGTGCACCTGGCCTTTGTCATCGGCGGTGCCGCGGCCAAAGAGATTGCCGTTGCGGACGGTAGGTTCGAAGGCGGGCGAAGTCCAGAGATCGAGCGGCTCCGCAGGCTGCACGTCGTAGTGTCCGTAAAAGAGGACGGTCGGCATGCCGGGAGCTTCGAGAGATTCGGCATAGACGAGCGGATGGAGATTGGTGGGAACGATTTCGATTTTCTGAAATCCAGCGGCGCGAAGATGGTCCACCACCCAGCGAGCCGCGCGTTCGATGTCCGGCTTGTGCTCGCTTTTGGCGCTGACACTGGGGATTCGCAAAAACTCGCAAAGCTCTGCCAAATGCTTGTCGCGATTACCTTCTATAAATTCAGTAAGGTTCATAAGAGGGGCTCTCGGGGGCTATGAGTCCTTTCGAATAAATTCAAACGAAACTTGAAACGTATGTATGTGGCAGCGGAATGAGTGCGGGCTTACGAAACTGCGCTCGGCTGCTGGTTCCTATTCTAGAGCCACGCCAACCCCGGGCACAAGCGCACCCGGCGAGGGCAGTCAGATGCGAGGCCAGAATAATGTGACGGTAATTCGTAAGTCTTTGGCGAAAGATAGCAATGGCTCCCCAAAGGACTATTCCCAGCGCAATTCGCCCGAGTTACGCCGGCCCAGCGCTGTCTCAACTTCCGAGAACCCGGTTTCTGGATAACTTCCGTGTAACCGACCATTCGGGAGTTAATGGCCGCAAGGGCGTTTCTCATTCCTAGTCCAATTCCGTATTACGCGGGGGCATACAATAGGCTGCGGGTGCCATTGACGGAAATCGACTGCAGGCCATCTCGGGATTTTTTTCGTGACATGGGAAGGGGTCTTAAGGGCGAGACAGTGCCTTAGTTGAGATTCGCGTGTTCCGCCTGGGCCTGCTTCAGAATGGGAATGTCCGGGTCCGCATCTTTCCAAAGCATAAGGAAATCCTGATAGGCAGATTTCGCTTTGGTCTTATCACCCGACAGTGTGTAAGCCCTACCCAATTGCAGGTGCGCCAATGCGCCGATGGGATCGCTGACCACGATGCCGCGGTGATCCACAATTTTCTGGAACTCGGCAGCGGCATTGGCCCCTTGATGCACGGCCAGATAGGCCTGGCCGCGCACATAGATAGGATATAGGGCCCCAAAAAAGCCAAAGAAGCTGCTAGTAGGAGCTCGCAATTCGTTTGTGGCGGAGATATCCAGAGATTCGATGGCTTGCGAAGCCTCACCACGATTCAGTTCGAAAAGCGCGCGAAGCGTGGGCAAATAACTGAATCGCACGGATGTGTCTTCTGGAAAACGTTTCTCCAAATCATTGGCGAGTTTCTGAGCATTGGGCAGATCTCCGGCGAGAGCCAAAGCAACGGCGGCCCCGTACTCGGTGTCACGAGCCCTTGAGAGCTCCAGAGCCGCGTCAGCGTGTTGCCTTGCTGCCAGCGTATTTCCAAAAAGGGATTCTCGTAGCGCCGCTGCAGCCTCGTAGAGCGAGGCGCGCTCACGTTGTCCGTCCTGCTGCGCCAAATCCACGGCAGCGCGAGACATGGCCCTCGCTTCCCGCAGGCGGCCGGAATAGGCCAATGCAAAAGCTTCGTGGTCAGAGATCCAGTCCAGCACTCTGGTTTTTCCCCGGGCCAGAGCAACTTCCCTTTGCATTCCGGCGGCGTCGCCCTTCAAAAAAGCAATGTCGTATCGCTGGATAAGAAAGTCAGGAATTTCCAGTTTGCGTTCCGAAGCCTTTTGCAGGACGTTCCCGGCGTCGCCAAAGCGGTCAAGATAGGCATAACTAAAGGCAAGAACGCTGTAGCCAATAGCAAAGTCCGGGTTGAGTCGAATCGTTTTCTGGCCTTCCTCCTCCGCCCGCTCGTATTTACCCAGGACAGGAACAACGATTCCGGATAGGAAGGAGTGGGGCATCATCTCGCGAGGATACGTTTGCACCCACAATTCGCAGGTCTGCTCCGCCTTTTCCATATTTCCCGTGACCTGCATATCGTAGGAAGCAGTGATAAAGAATTTCTCCGGCTCACTGGCGCGGTCGCGCAATTGATAGGCTCTGCTGGTGCTCTCCGCGGAAAGCGCAGTCTCGCCAAGATCACCGTACATGCGTCCCACGTACGCATGTGCCGCGGCGAATTTGGGATCGATCTCAATGGCGCGCTGAAAGAGAGGCAAAGCGGCAGAAGAACCGGTTGAGAAGAGCACTTTTAAGGCGGTGCTGTAGGATTTCAAGGCTTCGAGCGAGGGCGTCGTGGCTTCAGCGAGAGGTGTGTCATGGCTCTTAATCGTTGCGAGCGATTCACCAACACGGGTTCTGAATCTACTTGCGATTTGACTTAGGGCGTTCAGAACGTCTTCTTTTCTTGCGGCCTGCACTTGCTCCTCGTCCAAAACATCTCCACTGCGGCAGTCCTTTGCACGCAGCGTCAATACGTACTGGCTCCCAAGGCCGGCAATCGCGCCGTCGAGAACGGCGGCGCTCGCAGTCCGTTCACAGATTTCCCGGGAGACATCTGGGGTAAGTCGTGTGTCGGCTGGCTTGGCCATCAGCTTCAGCATCTGCTGGATGCGCTCGTCCGAGATGAGGCTCAGGAAAGGCGACTGCTCAAGTTGCACCGCCAAGCCTTGCCGCAACGTGTCGTCGAAGACCGGATCGCCCGTGGAGTTCGCGAAATCGGCAAGGACGATTGTGTCCTTGTCAGTGAGCTTTGGCGCGCGGCGAAAATAGAGGTAACCAGCCACTGCCAGAGCGGCCACAGCCACGGCACCACCAAGGAGCAACATCCAGCGCTTTCGAAGGTCCGTCCCGGTTGCTGCCTCCTCTGCCCTTGCGGCGCGCGATGAATCGCCCTTCCGTTCTTGAGCTTCCTCCTTAGTCCCGAGGACTGGCGCGATGAAGCGATATCCCTTCCCAGTTATCGTTTGAACGAACCGCGGTTGTTCGGAATCGTCCTTAAGGACTTGACGGATTTTCCGAATCGCAGTATTGATTGCATTATCGGTATCGAGAAAAACGTCCTTGCCCCAAAGTTTTTCAATGATCTCTTCCCGCGTCACCAACTGGCCCCGTCGCTCCGCCAGAAGTAGCAAGACTTCCATGGGGATTCGTTCCAGCTTCAGCGTGCGGCCCGAACGTCGCACTTGGTAGGCGCGAGGATCCAGTTCAAAATCCTCAAATCTGATGAGTTCTTCAGACAAGGCTGGCCACTCCACCAACGAGGCTGTAATTCTACATTCTTTCCTGGACAGCCAATAAGACAAAGCTATTCAACACGTTAGCGCTCCAGAAAAAACAGGCGAATACACGATTCTCCAGACCTTCTCCATTGCCTGTTCGGTCGGACTCGAAACATCATCCGCCCAGCGTCAGGACAAGCCGAGCACTATCCGGGCACAGTTCCTGATACAAGGAGCACCGCAAATGAAAAAACAACAGCTTTCCAGAATGGCAGCGGGAGCCGCTGTGGGCCTGGCGGGGATTCTTCTGGCGGCAATGCTAAACACGCCGAATGGCGTGCAGGCGCAAGGTGATGAAAAGGACGATGAGGCGTCACTCATCCGCATCGGTTTCGCGATTGCGCCGGTCCCGCTGAATCTGGAAGGCAAAAACCGGGATTTGGTGGGATTGGGCAGCTTCATTGTCAACGCTCAGGCTGACTGCAATGGCTGCCACACTGCGGGTGGGCCTCCAAACTTCAACTACGCGAACAACGGGAACCCCTACTTTTTGAACCAGCCCCTGGGAACGAAAACAGACCCCACTACTTACCTGGCCGGAGGCTCACCCTTCGGTCCGGCTGTGCCTCCAAGTGCTGCCGTGGGAGGGTTTCCGAATGGCTCCATTCCACCATCATATCCGCCAGACGGATATCCCATTGATCCCACAACCGGATTCCCGTATGTCGGTCCAGTCATCATCTCCCGCAACCTGACGCCGGATAAGAACGGGCGTCCGGAGGGACACACGCTTGCGGAATTTAAGGAGATTCTTAGGACGGGCAAGGATTTCGATAATATCCATCCAACTTGTCAATCAGACGCGGACCCCAACATAGCGCTGGGCATCTGCGTCCCGCCTCCTGTGGACGGTAGCAAGCTCCAAGTCATGCCATGGCCGATTTTTCACAACATGACCGACCATCAGATCGAAGCCATCTATGAGTATCTAAGCACAATTCCTTGCATCGACAATGCGTCCAGCCCACAGCCGGCCGGCGCCCCGAACGAACTACGCAATGATTGCGGTGCCGATGTTCCGTCCGTTGGCCAACACCATACCGCAGCGGCGTCCCGTAGAACTCGGAAGCAGTAAAGACCTTACGAGCGAGAGAAAACCGCCGCTCACCGCCAGCGGTTTCCTTTCGCTCTCGTACCCTCGTCATTGCAACGACAAATCGAGAATCAACCGTCCTGGAGGCTCTGGATGTCAACAATGCCCACGCCCCTCGAGCAAAGGCAGTGGTTCCGCGCAAAATATTTGGTCTTTGCTGCCATCGGCCTGATGTTGGCCTACGTTATCCCTCACGATGAACGTTTCTTGGTACATCCGAAGGACCCAATCTGGCAACACTATCAGCCCTTTAAGTGGTGGCTGCTGCCGCATGGAATAGCAGGAGCATGCGCGCTTCTGCTGGGCCCAATGCAGTTCTCCGACCGGCTTCGTCAGCGTTTCAGCCGGTTCCACCGGGTCGTCGGGCGCATCTACGTTGCCGGTGTGTTCCTGGCAGCTCCCCTCGGCTTCTATATCGAGTACTTCCAGGAACGCATGGGAGGGGGGGCCCGATCTTTCACAATTGCCGCTGCGGTGGACGCTGTGTTGTGGATGGCTACCACCGGCATCGCGATAGCCTTCATTCTTAAAGGCAAAGTCCAAGAGCATCAGCAATGGATGACTCGCAGCTTTGCCGTCGCACTGGTCTTTCTTGAGGGGCGAGTGATCGGCGGTGTGACCGGCTGGGAGACCCTCGGCGACCGTGCGAGCGAGACCATTGTGTGGGTCTGCCTGGCGTTCTCGATCCTTTCGGCGGACCTTGTGCTTCAGTGGCAAAAACTTGGGCGCTCACCCTCAGTGCTTCGGCGGCACTCGCCAGCTTCGCCTCGGCGCAAGCTCGAAGCTTCAGAGGGGCAGCATGTGCTTGCAGTCCAGATGGAGAGTTCCGAGACGTCAAGGTAGTTCCAAATGGACCGTTTGCAACCTGGAAGCACTCCGCTCAGCAATGCAGCCAGATTCAGTAACCCCAGTCGAAAGCAGTATATGGAACGGGACTTGGCGCTTCCGACAACCGCTCCCAATTGCCGAATGGCGGGCTAACCGGAAGTTATTCGGGGCTACGAGTCCCGTTGCGGGAAATTTCCACTGCCGGCGTTGGTTTGCAGGAGAGCTCAGGTTGCAGAAGACCCGAGTGTGAGGCGGCGGTAGGTAATAGCGAACGGGCGATAGCTGGCGTGGACAGTCAAAAGAGGGGCAAGAATATTAGGCTGAGTGTTCGCGAATTCATTGCGGGGTATAGCAGGAGCGCAGCCAAGAGCGATATCTCGCAAGAAACGCCCCAATGACGCCAGCCCGTTGCTGTCTCAACTTCCCAAAACCCGGTTTCTGGATGACTTCCGAGTAGCCGACAGTACGTCCGGAATCCCCCAGCACTTCCCAGAACCAAGTTTTGTGGACGACGATGGAATATTCCGCCTAGCGAAATGAAGATAAGGCCGCTGTCAAGAGAGCTCAGAGTAGCAGGAGGCACATTCAGGGCTCTTGTTTCCGCCCTTCGCTTGCTTCTATCAACAGTTGCACCGGATCCACCACCATAAGCAGCAGATCCGCTTTTGGAGTCTTTGCGCTTTCCACGAGCGCGAGTTGCTGCGCCCTCCACGAATTTGGGGAGGGCGTGGATTTGTCCAGGTAATCCAGAGCGAGCAGCCCGGCGGCGGCGAGGGTGGAAAGGTCTTCCGAAAGGGGTTCGAGTTCTTTCAGCAAAAAAGACTCCTCAAGAACCGGATGGAGTTTCGCGTCGTTGTCACGCCAGAGAATGAGACGCGCCCGAATCTTTTCTTCGGCGGCCTGGTTCTTGTAGCCGCTTCCAATATATGTCTGCAGGGCATCCCTGAAATGCCGCGCCTGCTCGCTCTCCGAATGAGCGATGTCTACCAGCCGGTTCAGAGGAGCTCGAAAGTCCCACACGCCTTTCAGACTGTTCATGCGCGCGTAGTCCTTCACGGGCTCCACGACTTCCGCCAGAGTGCGAAGCGCTGAAACGTCGTTTGCACCCGCCATGCGGAAGAGCGCAAGAACCAGCGAGGATCTGTGAGTTAGACCAAGCCATTCCAGACGCTGGCTCATCTTATCCAGCCTTGCGTACATCGAGCTTGTATCTTGCACATCCGGCGAAGACCACAGACGTTCCGCAATCGCAGCATTGCGCGGCCAGATTCTCGAATCGATGTTCTCGGGAGTGACCCACTCCGACCACATGCAAGCCTCGCCCCCGAGGATGCGGTTCCTCTCTTCTGGATTCAGTGACGCAGCCGCGCCGCTCATCGGGTCCACCGCATAGTGCCGCGAAGCCGGCCACATCAGGTCAAGGTAATACCCGAAGGAGAGCAAGCTCCGGTAGCCTTGCTGAGCCGCAGTGGCCAGCGACTGTTGCCCGCGCCAGGACTGCACGACGACTGTCTTGGGCAAGTCGGGGTGCAGCACTTCATCCCAGCCCATCATGATTTTGTGGTGCTTGCTCAGGATCTTCTGAAGACGCTGATTGAAGTACGCCTGAAGATCCGGATTGGTTTTCATTCCATGAGAGCGCATGAAGACTTGAATCTTGGGGTTGGCGTTCCACTGGCTGCCACTGACCTCGTCTCCACCGATATGAAAATACTCATCCGGGAAAAGTTCGGCCATCTCCCCGATAAACTTGTCGATGAATTTGTAAGTTTCTTCCCGCGTCGGGTCCATGACGGCATCCACGCCGCCGGGGTCAACTGTAAAAGGTCCCGGCCCGCTCGCCAGCTCCGGATATCCGGCAAACAATGAGCGGCTGTGGCCCGGCATCTCGAATTCAGGGACGACGCGGATCCCGCGATCGTGGGCGTAGGCCACGAACTCGCGAATCTCGTTTTGCGTATAGTACAGCCCGTCGGACCCTGCTTCCTGCAGCTTCGGGAGGCGTTTGCTCTCAATGCGGAATCCCTCGTTGTCGTACATGTGCAAGTGCAGAACATTCATCTTCACAGCCGCCATTCCATCAACATTGCGCTTGAGCACGTCCAGTGGAATGTAGTGGCGGCCAACGTCAATCAGCAGGCCCCGCCAGGCGAAACGAGGCTTATCGTCAATCGTCGCGGCGGGCACGGAAAATCCGTTTGCCGTCGTTTCCACGAGCTGGAGGAAGGTCTGAAGGCCGTACAGGACGCCGAGAGGACTGGGCGCGGTGAGCTTCGCACCAGATTCCGTGATTACCAGTTCATACGATTCATCCTCGCCTAGTCTTTGCACGCTCTCTCTGCCGTGAGCCGCATGGATTAACAGAGTCGGACCGGCGGAACCAGCGGTTTTTTGCTTGAGGAGCATCCCCGTTTCGCGCGAAAGCTCGGCAACAAATCTACCGATTCCGCGCTCCAGCGCCGCATCCTTGAAACCTGTGACCGCAACGGAAAACGATGGATCGACCGACAACCGCCCGGCCCCGGACTGCACGGAAGCCGGCATCGGCATGAGGTTCAGCCCGCTCTGCGTCTGTGCCGTGGCATGGGATGTTAGAAGAAGAGCCGCACTGGCGGCCAGTCCGATTCGCATGGTTTCAATCAGCGTCCGCGCTTCCAGAATGTAGCCATCCACTCTGATTTACTGATAAGGGTGGGATTGTATCATTGGCAGTCTCGGGATTCCGCCCGAGTCACGGGCTATGCGGAAGCTATTCCAATAAACCCGACCGCACCCATTACTTCCGCGTTGCCCCCAATCCGACAGCGCCTGGCTTCCCACAACGCCGTCTCTGGAGCTAGGCGGGAGGCTAAAGGGGAGGTGTCCGGTAAGCGCGTTAATGATCCAAGTCTCGCGACAGTTTGCTTCGATAACCTTCTCGAACCCCGTCGCTGGACCGCTTTGTTGAGCGCGGGTGTGAAGGACAATTCTCAGCGCCAAATTTCCGACATCGATACATTACGCTGGAAATCTCACGTCGGTTTCCAGTCCATGGTGGCCGAAAGGAATCGCAATCCTATGCAGAAATGGCCGTTCGCCAGGGGCTCACAGTAAACTACCTTTGCGCGCGTCCCGAGTTCGCCCGAGTTCGAAGCAAGTCGCGGCTGCTCTTCGGGCCGCCATCGACGTCTCGTCACGATGCGAGCCCCATGGGGGCTCACGTTGACGGTCATCGCCTGATCGGCAACGAGCAGCTTTTCCGCGGTTACAAGGCATACTGGGATTGCCATAGTGACGCGCTTTTCATTTCTTCCATCCAAGCGCATTTGACGGGGACTTCTCCAAGATCGCCCTTGCCAGCGGCAAGGGACGGTCAGAATTGATCACAGATCGCCCTCACACAACTCTCCGAGCACCGCGTTTTTTCTCGTACATCGCTTTGTCCGCTTGCACCATGAGGTCGCCGAGCGTAACGGCGCACTTGGGATCGAAGCGCGCCACTCCAACACAGAGGGATAAGGCGTAACGTGATTCTGCCGCACTCGACTTCCTGAGATTCTTCTCGAGACGCCGAAGAAGGATTTCCCGGGTTTGATTCGAGGTCTCCGATGCCAGCACGACAAACTCATCGCCGCCGAGGCGAGAAAGAATGTCGGACCCACGGAAGGATTGCTCGAGAGCGTCTGCCGTCCGAATAAGCGCCAGATCCCCTTCGCGATGACCATAGGTGTCATTTATCTTCTTCAGATTGTCGACGTCACAAAACAACAGGAGGAGACTCTGGCCATTGCGCTGGGCAAGTTTGAGTTGCTGCGTCGCAGCAGCAAAAAAACCGCGCCGGTTGAAGAGGCAGGTCAGGTCATCCGTGAGGGCGAGATAGCGCAGTTCTCTGTCCAGAAGGGCTTGCTTAACGGCGCTCCAGACTGCCGGGTGAGTTGCAACCCTTACAGTCTGCGTGTCGGGGTGGTCTGACTTTAGAAGCTTGGAAATCTCGTCCACTTCCTGCAATATCTGACCAAATTCGGAATCAGCAGCTTGCAAAGCAGAGGAAAGATTCTCCGCGAGGCCGTTTTCCGCGGGGCCATTCTTGTGACCCATGGCGATGATCTTGCGATTGCATATCTGCTTCGCCAACCCCGCAGTCAAGCGAGTGGCCTGCGAACCCTTATCGGCCTGTAATTCTGGTATGGGCATCACCCCTCCTGTTAGCAAGCAAGTACGAAGAGCCTTCTCTGACAGGCCCATGGTTCCATCGATGCGGACGGACGACAAGCAGGTAAGCCCCTCAGTCTTGATGCAGGTGAATCCCCTAGTACTTCCGGGTGAACCGGCGTTCAGGAAGAACGACAGAGGAGACCGGATCACCAGATGTGACAATCCTTTAGGCCGCGACTAAGGTATTTACCTGATGCCATTCGCAGGGGTTCCCTTGCTTGAGATGGCGGGTAAGTCATGATATTTGTTTCGAATCTGCAGGGGACCCAGACAATTCGCCGATACGAGTGCGTGCCGTTCAGAGCAAGGAGATTCGATTCATGTCCAAAAGAGAGAACACTTCAAAGGACTCGGGGGCAGGGAGCCATCCCGGGGTGGAATTGGTGCGGAGTGAAGCGCCCTCAGAACTTCTTCGTGAACTGGTGGCGCACCTCCGTCAGAACCGTACCCAGCTGCGCGAGGAATGGGTGGTGCGCATCACCGAGACGCGCCTGCTGACCGCGATGACCAAGGAAGAGATCTTCGCCGAAGCAACCTCTGTGTACGACAGCTACGTGGAAGCTCTGGAAACGGAAGCGTTCGAAGCGCTGCAAGCGTACGCGCGCAACCTGTCGGAACGCATCATTCCGCGAGGCGTTGAGACGCACGAAGTCGTGGGCATTGTTCTTTTGCTGCGAGACGTGCTGGCCCGCTCGCTGTTCGCCAAGTACCAGACGGATTTCAAGAAATTGAATCGCATCTTGGATGCGTATGAGCCTGCCGCCAACCGCATTGCGAACACCGTGGCCGTCGGTTTCGTGCAAGAGCGCGAGCGCGTCATCCGCCAGCAACAGGAAGCGATCCGGGAACTCTCGACGCCGGTGCTACAGGTGCGCGAACGATTGCTTATTCTGCCGATCATCGGCGTGATCGATCCGCAGCGCGCCCGCCAGTTGACGGAGCAGCTCCTGCGGGGAATCCGCACCAACCGCGCAAAAGTCGTGGTGATCGACATTACGGGTGTGGCGGCCATGGACTTGACGGTAGCGAACAACCTGGTGCAAACGGTGGAAGCATCGCGGCTTCTTGGCGCAACCGTCATTGTCACGGGGCTTTCGCCAGAGATTGCGCAGACCTTGGTGACGATCGGTGTAGACCTTGGCAAGATGAATACGGTCGGCGACCTGCAGGGCGGCATCGAGCAGGCAGAAAGACTGTTGGGATACAAAGTTGAGAAACTAGCGGAGCCACGCTAGGCAAAGCGGAGGAAGGGCCACGTGGAAGTCCCTATTCTCAAGCAGGGAGCGGTCCTGATTGCGACGTTTCAGGCGGCGCTTTCGGACGCGGACCTAAACCAACTGCGCATGGGTTTAGTTCAGCAAGTTGTTAAGTTTCGCTCCCGAGCGGTTATCGTCGATGTGACCGCAATGGACGTGATGGACTCGTTCGCCTCGCGGACGCTGCGGGAGATCGCCCATATGATCCGATTGCGCGGAGCGGAAACGGTTATCGTTGGGATTCAGCCGGAAGTGGCGTTCGCGATGGTGCAGTTGGGGCTGACCCTAGAAGGCGTTGCGACGGCGCTGGACCTGGAGGAAGGTCTGGCTTACTTGATTCAAAAATTCAAGAACATAGACTGAGAGACAAACAGTGAGGGCTGGAGATATCCGGGTGGCTATCAACTCGGACCAAGACATAGTGACAGCCCGTCAGCAAGGCCGCGCTCTCGCCATCGAACTCGGATTCTCCACAGGAGACGCCACACTCATTGCCACGTCTATTTCTGAACTTGCGCGCAACATTGTGTCGTATGCGCGCAGGGGCGAAATCAGTTTGAAAGTAGTTCATGCCTCGAGCCGCCAGGGCATTTCGATCATCGCATCCGATAGCGGCCCAGGAATTCGGGACATTCGTCAAGCCATGCGAGATGGTTTCTCGACATCGGGAAGCCTTGGGCTCGGACTCCCGGGAGTGCGCCGATTGATGGACGAGTTTGAAATTGCTTCCGAACCGGGCCGGGGCACGGTCGTGACGGTGAAAAAGTGGAAACAATAAACGTGCCGCTAGTGGAGTATGGCGTAGCGAACTTTGTTCTCCCGGGCCAGGTTGAATCGGGCGATCGCCATCTGGTTTGCTGCGGCGGGGATGGAATCCTGATCGCGGCGATGGACGGAATTGGGCATGGTGAAGAAGCTGCAAACGCAGCGAAGGCGGCGATATCCATTCTCAAAGCGAATGCGGAAGAACCGGTCATTTCCCTGGTACAGCGCTGCCACGAAGGCCTGCGCTCGACGCGCGGCGTGGTATTGAGCATTGCTTCCATCGACCCGGAACATGGCATGATGACCTGGCTTGGTGTCGGAAATGTTCAAGGGGTTTTGATGCGCGCGGGCGCTCCGAAGGGAAGCGTGCAGGAGGTGCTGCTTTTGCGCGGCGGCGTCGTTGGTTCGCAATTGCCTGCCCTGCAAGCCGCCGTGTTGCCGATTGCGAAGGGGGACACTCTGGTTTTTGTTACAGATGGGATTCGAAGCGAATTTGTGGAAGGCCTTTCCGCCTTGGAATCCCCGCAACGAGCAGCGGACAAAATTCTGAAGCAGCATGGCCGAGGAAACGATGACGCGCTTGTTTTGGTGGTACGGCTAACCGGGGTTCGTGCATGAAAACGGCAACCAAACGGAAGAGGAAATTGCCACCAACTTTTGAGGAAGAATATCGTTCCGCGTTTGGTGAATACGCCCAACGTGGTGGCGAGGCTGCGCTGGGCCGAGCGTACGAGCTGGGGCGCCGCGCCATCAACGAAAAAAAGAACCTCATGGGAATGGCTTCCCTCCATCATCAGGCTCTCCACCAAATGCTCGCCGATGCGCGGGAAGCAACGCGGCGTCAGCAATTGTTGGCAGCCGGTGCCGCATTCCTGGCGGAGACCCTCTCTCCTTATGAAATGGCGCTCCGCGGAGTTCAGGATGCGATCGCGGCTCTGCGGCAGCTCAATGAGACGCTTGAGGAGGAGATCAAGCGCATCGCTTATGCCGTGCATGACGAGGCGGGACAACTTCTGGTGGCGGTGCATCTTGCGCTGGCAGAAGTCGCGCGCGAATTGCCCGGACCTCAAAAAGGACAGGTCGAACGGATTGAAGAATTGCTCATTCAAGTTGAAAAGCAGCTGCGACGGTATTCTCATGAACTTCGGCCAACGATCTTGGATGACCTTGGCTGGATAGCGGCGATTCGTTTCTTGGCAGAAGGAGTTTCAAAGCGCGCGAACCTCAGCATCCAAGTTAAAACGACAGTTGCAGGGAGGCTGCCTGGGGCCATGGAAATAGCTCTCTACCGCATCGTTCAGGAAGCGCTGAACAACGCGGCGAAACATTCGAAAGCGAGCCGAGTGTGGATCCGGATCGGCCGAAAAGGCCGGATCATTTGCTGCTCGATCGAGGACGATGGCGTGGGCTTTGACGTACGAGCGGCGCAGTCGGATGGCAAGCGAAGAGGCCTGGGACTCATCGGCATGCAGGAACGCTTGAATGGGATCGGAGGAACGCTGTCGATCGATTCGGGACGCGGACGGGGAACCAGACTATTGGTACAGCTTCCTGCGGAGGTTTCGAATGCCAATTCGCATCGTGTTAGCCGATGACCATGTCCTTGTGCGCCAGGGCTTGAAGTCCTTGCTCGAGCGCGAAGGATTTCAAGTCGTTGCGGAAGCCTCCGATGGGCAAGAGGCTGTTCGCCATGCGGAGGCACTCGTGCCCGATATCGCCGTAATGGATATCAGCATGCCCACGCTGAATGGATTGAATGCCGCCCGCGAAATAAGCCGTTCTTCTCCAAAGACCAAGACCATTCTGCTCACACAACATGACGAAGGTCAGTATATCCGCGAGGCGCTGGAAGCAGGTGTGAAGGGGTACGTGCTGAAAAACCAGGTTGCCAGCGATTTGCTGCAGGCTATTCGGCAGGTTTCGCGCGGCCAGGTTTATCTGAGCCCGGGAGTGTCGAGCGCCGTCATGGAGGCGTATAGCTCCAAATCCGAGAAGCCCAAAAATCCGCTGACGCTGCGGGAGAGGCAGGTGCTTCAATTGATCGCTGAAGGGAAGTCCACAAAAGACGTCGCCTCTTTGCTGGGCATCAGCGTGAAAACGGCCGAGTCTCATCGCACGAGACTGATGCAGAAACTGGATATTCACGAGACAGCTAGCCTCGTGCGCTACGCCGTGCGCCATGGAATCGTCCAGCCCTGATCCTTTCCGCCAAGAGCTACCTCCTCCGGACAAACGGCCCATTGTCAGAATCGCAGCGAATCGCGCTGACTTTGATCCGAATCCGTAAATTGTGCGGGTTGGATGAGGCGAGGTCCAGAAGTCCCGTTGTGGAAAGATTCGTTTGCGACGGTTACTTTGCTGCAGAGTCGGGTTTAGGAAGCACACCGCTGGTTCCTCTTGTGATTCCAAATTGAAACATAAGCTGCTTTCACTTTCCTTCTTTACTTGCCTTAAACACATTTCTTAACTATAGTAAACAACGCCGCAGTGAAAGCGCATAGAACAGGACCAAACAGAGTGTTGCGTAACAACCTTGCGATGTTCCTCGTAGCGGGATGGCTTCTTCTGGCGCAAGGGGCCTATGGACAGGGTGAAACCACGAGCGCGATCGTCGGGCAGGTGAGCGATGCTAGCGGGGCGGCCGTGGCGGGCGCAACGGTGACAGCGGTCAATTTGCAGACTGGACTGAGACGGAGCGCTACGACCGACGAGTCAGGCCGCTTCCACTTCGCGCAATTGAGTCCCGGCGCGTACGTGGTCAAAGTGGAAGCGGAAGGATTCGAAGCGCAGAAGAATGATGCCGTCTCAGCCGGGCTGGGCCAGAAGCAGACTGTGAATTTCACTTTAAAGGTGGCGCAAGCGAGAGAAAGCATCGAGGTAAGGAGTGAGAACGCAATTCTCAACCCAGAGAATGCGACTACCTCTACGACACTCAACGCAAGGGGGCTGGAGAACCTTCCCAATCCAGGCGGCGATTTGACCTACCCACTACAGTTTGCCGCAGGGGCGCTGGTGAATACGGCGGGGAGCGGAAATGATTTTGTCGGAGGTACGAATGGGTACGGGAACGTGGAGTTCAACGGGCTGCCGGCGCTTTCGAACGGGTACATCGTCGATGGACTGGAAACGAATGATCCGCTGACAAATTTGAACAGCGGGCTTTCGACGAATCTTGTTTTGGGGCTGAATTCGGTCGCGGAAGTGACGGTGAACACGCTTTCCTATGCGGTCGATCAGGGGAGATATGGTGCGTCGCAGATCAACTACGTTACGAAATCGGGTTCGAACGCATTTCACGGAAATTTGTATGAGTTGTGGAACGGCTCGAAGTTCAACGCTGCCAACTTCTTTACGAACGCGACACCCGGGAATCACAAGCCACGATCTACGGTGAATCACTTTGGCGGGAGCGTGGGCGGTTCGATTGTTCGCGACAAATTGTTCTTCTTCTTCGACAGCGAATGGGTGCGGATTGCGCTACCAATCGTTACGGCCGCGACAGTTCCGACTGCGGCATTTCAGAATTACGTTTTGCAGCAACTGCCTTTGGGCGGAACCGATGTAATAACAGGGTCGGTTTATAAGCCGGCGCCGCAGTTGGCGCCGTTCTACCAGAAGATGTTTTCACTCTATGGAAATACGAACGGAACGCCTCTGGCGGTGCTTGGATGCCCCTTCGACGTGGGTGGAACTGCGCCAGCTATCACGAATGATGGAAACGGCTGCGCAAACCGGCAGAGCGTTTCGCACTCGAGCGACGATCACGAACAAGTGCAGACGGTACGGATGGATTACAACATCAATGAGAGAAACACGACGTGGTACCGCTTTCAGACGGACAACGGACTCCAGGCGGCGTACACCGATCCTATCAATTCTTTGTTCAACGCCATTTCGCCGCAGCCGCTCTATTCGTTTGCGGCGGGATACACGCACGTTTTCTCGCAGAATTTGGTCAATTATTTCAATCCGGCATTTTCGTGGTATGCGAGTTTGTTTGGTCCCAGCGATTTGCTGAAGACGCTCGCCGCGTTGCCCATTGTGCTGCAAGGGAGCGGGGCAAATGCGCCATTCACGACGCTCGGAGGACTCGATAACACTTGGGTTCAGGGCCGACGAGCCGCGCGATTCTTTATCAATGACAATCTGGCGTCGAGCCACGGGGCACACGAATTTCGATTTGGAACCAATACGCGGATCTTCCGGCTCAATGACTTCGACTTCGGAGAGGGCTCGGTTCCGACGGTCGTCTACACCACGTTGCCGCAATATATTTACGGAGTGGCTTCGACGGCGACGGAGACTTTTCCGACATCGGCAAACGAACCGTTTCGTTTTTTGAATCTCGATCTATATGCGCAGGACACGTGGAAAGTAACGAGGAAGCTGACGTGGACGTTTGGAATCCGCGACACGCTCAATTCCAATCCCTTAAATCCACACCAGCAAATCGCGCGACTGAGCGGATCTTTTGCTTCGATTTCGCACGATGTAAATCAGCCACTGAACGCCGCGATCCAATCTCATCTCGGCAAGGTGTTTTCCTCTACGCCGCTGGCGATTCTGCAGCCAAGAACAGCGCTCGCCTGGCAGTTTCAATCCAAGACTTTGTTGCGCGCGGGCTTCGGACTCTTCAGCGATATTCTGCCTGGCAGCATCGCCGATGTGGTTGGCGTAAATCCGCCGTACGTCAAGACTTTTCAGGGCGGTTTGCTCGGAACGGCCGGCGGGACGGCTATCGCACGTGGAGTCTCGAATAGCGCCGTTGATGCGACCGTGGCTGCAAATCAGACGTTTACGTCAGGATTTGTGCAGGGCCAGCTTTCCTGTGCCTCTTCGAGGGCGAATCCTGCGGCGTGTCTGCCGCCGGTCGCGATTACTGCGGTGCCCGATGGAAAACTTCATGCGCCCTACTTCATGGAGTGGAGTCTTGGATTGGAACATCAACTGGGAAGTACGGGAAGCCTTCGCGCACAGTATGTAGGGACACGAGCCGTAAATCAGCCGTATCTGACGCAAGTGAACGGTTATCAGACGGTGTGCCAAGGCTGCTTCGGGCCATTTCCTTATGCGCAGTCCACCGATCCGCGATTTGGGGCGGTGACGCAATTCTCCACCGGAGCGAACAGCCATTACCACGGTTTGCAAATGACGGCGGAGAAGCGATTTGGAAACGGATTGACGGGACAGGTGAACTACACGTGGAGCCGCTGCATGGATACCGTTTCGAACGGTGGATTCTTGCAGTTTTCCGCGGGAGGAATTCTTTCGCCTCTACCCGGGGACCTGGCGCGCGATTACGGTCCTTGCGATTACGACATCCGGAACAATCTGAACGCGCAATATGTTTATGCACTGCCGCTGAAGATGCGAAGCCGGAGTTTGGGGTATGCACTAAACGGCTGGCAGATATCGGGAACTTTGTTTTGGCATGGCGGGATTCCGTTCTCCGTATTGAGCACGCCATATTCGGCAAACGGGAATGGGATTGTGAACGGCAGCGGGCCACAATTTGCGAGCGTGGTTCCCGGCGTGCCGGTCTACCAGCACAATCCGTTTCCGGGGGTGACGCAGCCGGGTACGGTGCAGTGGCTCAATCCGAATGCGTTTGTGTCGGCCGTTGATCCGAGCACGGGAGCATGCGCCGGCGGAAACAGCGCGAAAAACTGTCAATTCGGCAATCTTGGGCGGAACGCGCTGCGTGGACCCAACTTCACGTGGAGCGACTTCTACCTAACGAAATCGTTTCCGCTGACAGAACACTGGAGATTGCGGTTTGACACGCAATTCTTCAATGTGTTCAACCATCCAAATTTCGGGCTGCCAAGCATGGTTCTGGCAGGAATCCCAGGTAAACCTTCGACGCAAACCGGGTTTGGAGCGCTGACCTACACAACTTCGCCACCGACGGGCTTACTTGGGGTCGGATTGGGTGGAGATAGCACGCCTAGAATGATTGCCTTTCAAATGCGGCTGGAATTTTAGGACCGCGAACCGGAGGCTTTCGGCCCGCTCGGGGAGGGCGGTGCGTATGGGGAACACCTGTCCTGAGGGCCAGTGGACGATGTTTGCGGAAGCAGCCGATGATGGCGATATGAACGGAACAACCTCTCCAACACACCGGCGCAGCGGCCGGGCGTTCCACAAGATGCGTGTGCAAGCGCAGGGCCGCGCGCACAATGGAAAGAAGTTCAAGGAGTCGTGCGAAACCGTGGTGGTGAACGCACACGGCGGATTGCTGCTGCTGAAGCACGAGATAGACAATGGCGAAATGCTTGTTCTGACGAATCCGGACACATTGGAGGAGCAGGAGTGCCGCGTGGTGTATCAGGGGGAGCCCTGCGAAAAGGGACAGAGGATTGGCGTGGAGTTTTTGACGCCGGCGCCGCGCTTTTGGGGATTGGAATTTGGCGAATTGGCCACGCAGGGAGACGAAGCGTCGGCGGTTCATTAGGGTTCGAACAATAGGCTACGCGGGCGGGCCCTTCCAGGGTAACCAGGCCCCGCCCCTACAGAGACTCGCCAGCAGGAAATAATTTCGTTCGTGAGCTTTGTTTGCTAGGTGTTTGCGGGAGCGCGCTGCGTTTTCGGGGCGGCTGCAATTGTCCGGCTGCGGCGGATGAACCAATCTCCCAGACGCCAGAGCAGTAAGACGGCAACGATTGCGGCGTAGGTTAGCGGGCGCAAGACCGCGGATTTCACCAGCCAGTAGTAGTGAATCACACCACAAATGGCGCTGATATAGATGGCTCGGTGGAGCAGCTGCCAGCGGCGTCCGCCGAGGCGGCGTATCCATCCGGCGGTGGAAGTGAGCGCAAGCGGAATCAGGAGAACAAAAGCTGCGAAGCCTACGGTGATGAAAGGACGTTTGGCTACGTCTTTCCACATTGCGGCCAGATCGAAGGATTGGTCGGGACCGAGGTAGGTGAGGAAGTGGAGACAGGCGTAGAAAAAGCCGAAAAGGCCGAGCATGCGGCGAAAGCGAATCAGGTCGGGGAGCTTGAGGAGTTTGCGGAGCGGCGTGATGCAGAGAGTGAAGACGAGGAAGCGCAAGGTCCAATCGCCGGTGGCGTGCTGAATGAACTCGACGGGATTCGCGCCGAGATTTCCGGTAAGTGTGCGCCAAACGAGAAAGCCAAGCGGCGCCAGACAAAGAAGAAAAATCGGAACCTTGGTCCATTTGTTAGCGAGGAGCGACGGCACGCTTCGAACCAGCCTCAGTAGTATTTCTTCAGGTCCATGCCGGTGTAGAGGCTGGCGACCTGATCTTGATAACCGTTGAACATGAGAGTCTTGCGACGGAAAATTTCCCCGAGGCGGCGTTCAGAGGCCTGGCTGTAGCGCGGATTATCGACGTTGGGGTTTACGTTCGAATAAAAACCGTATTCTGGGGGATTGGCAAGATTCCAGGTTGTGGGCGGCTGGCCTTTTACGAAGCGAATCTTGACGATCGACTTTATGCTCTTGAAACCGTATTTCCACGGAATGACCATGCGGACGGGAGCGCCGTCCTGATTCGGAAGCGATTCGTCGTACATGCCGACACAAAGGAGCGTCAGCGGATGCATAGCTTCATCCATTCGCAAGCCTTCCACGTAGGGAAATTCGATGCCCGCCAATTCCGGTCTTGCTTTCGGCATTTGCCCCAAATCCCAATACGATTCAAAGGCCACGAATTGCGCCTTGGGAGTCGGCTCGACAAGCTTCGCAAGAACATTGAAAGAAAAACCGATCCAGGGAACCACTATCGACCAGCCTTCCACGCAACGGTGGCGGTAGATGCGCTCCTCAAGCGGAGCAAGCTTGAGGATTTCGTCTATGGAGAACTTGCGCTTGGTTTTGACTTCGCCTTCGACAGAAACGGTCCAAGGAGAGGTGCGGAATTTTTCGGCGTTTTTTGCGGGAGCGAATTTGTCGATGCCGAATTCGTAAAAATTGTTGTAGTGCGTTACGTCTTCGTACGTGTTCTGCTTTTCTGTCGTGCTGAAAGGGCTCTTCGCCACATTACTGAACTTGGCGCCGGCATATACGTCTCGTGTTGGAGAGACAATATCCAATAGATTCTTGCCAGCCAAGGCCGCAGCGCCGGCGATGCCCATGGCTTTGAGAAACTTGCGCCGATTGAAGTAGAGGTCCTTGGGCGTGACGTCGGCGTAGGTCAGTTCGGGTTTTCTTTGGAGCAACATCTATGCCTTCCTCTTTCCAACCAAAAAGGCGCAACAACGCCCACTTACATAGTACGCAGATGCGCTTAGATTGGTTGCATGAATTCGTTTAAGGATTCCTGGGCTGGGAGTCGCAATCTTGTGCGGAGCTAACGGCGGCCATGCAGACGGTCAAGCACGGTTTGGGCCGCGAGGACGCCGTGATATTGGGCTTCTTCAAAGATGGAAATGCTGCTGAGATCGGAGTTGGCAAAGAGGACGCGGCCGTCGCGGCGACTGAGACGGCGGCGCTCTTCGGAGAAAACCGATCCGACGGCGGGGCGGACCATGGCGTGGCCCATGCGCATGACGTCGATGCGCGAGACGCATTGGCGAATGTCGGAGTGGACGCGCTCAAGGTCTTGGAGAATGGCTTCCTTCCAGTAGTTCCAATCCTTATCGAGGAGGAGTAGGCGATTTTGCGCGGGTGTGCCGCCGGCGAGCGCCCAATAAAAGGTCCAGACGGCGCGGTCGATGTGTGTGCGAAGACTTTGGTGCGTGGCGTCAACATAGCCGAGAGTGGGGGAGTCGAGAAACACGGTGTCCCAGGTGGGCTCGGCGCCGCGGGAATCAGGAAGGCGTTCGAGCGTGAGATTGGCTGTGAGCCACGGGGAGTAGACGAAATCGTGGAGGCGGGGAAAACCTTCGATGAGGTACGGGGCGAGGAAAGTGGGGGCGGCGAAGATTACGAATTCGGATTGAAATACAGCGTCGCCGGCGAAGACGCTGACGCCGCGATTGGTTTCGGCGATGTGATGGACCATTTGATTGGTGCGGACATTTTCTCCGACGCGTTCGAGGAGGCGGCGCGTGATCCAGCCGTTGCCCTCGGGCCAGGTGAGCGGACCTTTTTCTTCAGCTTCGCGGGAAGAAAAATAGTGGACGCCGGCCCAGGCGGAAGTGTCCTTTGCGAGCGCACCGTAGTCGTCGCGGCAGGCGTAGTTCATGTACCAGTTCACAAGGCGCGAATCGCAGCCTTGCTGCTGAAGCCAATCGGAAAAAGAGAGACGATCCAGTTCTTGATATTTGGCGGAGCGGCCTAGTTCGAGAGGGATTGAGAACTCACCGGTGGCGCGGAATTTTGCAAAGAGATCTTCGAGACGCTGAAACTGGTCGCGATCTTTTTGCGTGAGGCCGATGGCAGGCTCGAGTCCCTCTTGCCAGCGTCCATAGAGGAAAAGGCGCTCTTGCGGCGCGAAACAGAGATTGCGCTCTTCCCACTGGCCATTTTTCAGGACGCCGAGATCATCGAAGAGTTCACGGACATATTCGGCTTTGGGACCTGGCACGGGGACGTAGTGTGCCGCCCACGGATAGGCGGTGATTTCGTTTTCACCCCAGCGGGCGTTTCCGCCGGCTTGCGGATTCATTTCCAGAAGAACGAAATTTGTAAAGCCGCGTTTGCGCAGGCGCCAGGCGGCGCTCAGGCCGGCGATCCCGCCACCGACGATGACGACGGGGAACTTCTCGATGCGCTTTGCGGGAAAAAAAGAAGCGCGGTCGCGCAGGAGGTGGCCCATCTGGAAGGAATCGTTGACGAAGTAGCCTGCGATTGGACGATCTGTTTTGAAGGAAAGTCCAACTAGAGCTGCGGTTCCGGAGCGGAGAAACTTGCGGCGTCCAACCTTCAATGACTGATGTCCTTCCAGTCGTTTTCGTACATGCGAACGAGGACTTGGCTATTCAGCTGATTGGGTGGCATGGGAAGAGGAGCCATGTCCGGCGGAAATTGGAAGAGAGCAGGCAATCCTTCGGCGTTGATGAAGCGGAGACCGCTGGGCAGCGAACTGGGAGGAGTGTATTCGCGCGTGGAGGCGAGGACGAAGCCCCACTCGCCGAAACTCGGGACGTAGACGTGATAGGGGTACGTTTGCAGGCCGGCCTGCTTGAGTGTTTGCGCGATGCACCAGAAAGAGTCGCGGGCGAACATCGGCGAAGTGCTTTGGACGACCATCAGGCCTTGCGCGCTGAGATGATGCGCGGCGGCACGATAAAAAGCGGTGGTGTAAAGTTTGCCGAGGGAATAGTTGGTCGGGTCGGGAAAATCGATGACGATGAAATCAAAACTGTCGGTGTTCGAATCGACCCAGGGGAAAGCGTCAGCGTTGAGGATGTGCACGCGGGGGGAGAGGAAGGATTTGTCGTTGAGCTTGGTGAGCATGGGATGCGTGGAGAAAAGTTTGGTCATCTCGGGATCGAGATCGACGAGGGTGACGCTTTCGATTTGAGGATATTTGAGGATTTCGCGCACGGCCAAGCCGTCGCCGCCGCCAAGGACGAGAACACGGCGAGGAGTGGGAACGGCAGCGAGGCCGGGATGGATGAGAGCTTCGTGATAGCGGTACTCGTCGCGCGAGCTGAATTGCAGGTGGCTGTTGAGGAAGAGGCGAAGATCATCCTTGAAGCGGGTGAGGACGAGATGCTGGTAGCGCGTGTCGCGGGCAAAGATGATGTCGTCGGCGTAGATGTTGTCTTCGGCGGTAGCGGTGATACGGCTGGCGCCAGCCATGCCGATACCTAAAGCGCATAGGACGACGACGCCGGCAATGCGCAAAGTGCGCGTACCGGAAAGTTGCGTAGAAAACAAATAGGTGGTCCAGAGGGCGACGCCGGCGTTGATGAGACCAAAAAGCATGGCGGAGCGGACCAGGCCGAGACGCGGTACGAGAAGTACAGGAAACAGCAGAGAAGCGCCGAGCGCGCCGAGATAATCGAACGTGAGAACGTGCGCGATTACGTCGCGAAATTCGTAACGGTCGCGCACAATGCGCATGAGCAGCGGAATTTCCAAGCCAACGAGAATGCCCATGACGATAACGAGGGCGTAGAGAATCAGCTCGAAACCCTGCGTGAATGCGAAGGCCATCATCAAGAGCGTCGAAGAAAATCCTCCGATCATACCGAGCAACAGCTCGATCCAAACGAAACGGTAAACGAGCCCGCGATTCAAATAACGCGAGAGCGCGCTGCCAATTCCCATGGCGAAAAGATACGTGCCGATAATGGTGGAGAACTGGAATACGCTGTCGCCAACGAGATAGCTCGCAAGCGTGCCTGCGACGAGCTCATAAATGAGGCCGCAAGCCGCAACCAGCAGCACCGAGATGAAGAGCAGAATGCCCATACGCTAATGAATCGCGGCAGCAATAATGATGCAAATGCCGAGGGACATCGCGCCGACCAGAATGGCGAGCGCCATGTTGTGCTCCTGAACGATTTCCTTCCAGAGATGATACGGCGTGAGTTTATCCATCACCACAAACGCGATAATGAAGATAAGCATGCCGACTAAGGCGAACACAAGTGCAGCGATGATGTTGCCGAGGGGAACGAAGTTCATCTTATTTGCCTCCGGTGTAATGGTGATAAAAGCCGTAGACGGAACGATAGGAGCCGGGATTATCACGAACGGACTTGGGAACATTTTTTAATTGACTGATCCTGTCGAGACTCCAGCCTTGATATTGCGCAAGGCCAGTGCCTCCGAGGACCAACACTCCATAAGCGAGATACATTTTTCTAAACATCGTTCATTCCTCCGAATTGTCCAAATGAATCTGGATAGGCGGATGATCGCTCTCGGCCCAGCGTGCGCGCTCGAAACTGAGGGAACGCCAAGTGATGACGATGGCCGGAATCAGCAGCGCCAGAAACGCAATGCCGAAAAATCCAAGGACAGGGACGTCTCGCTTTGCCTGCACCGAATAGGAGATGGGAGGGTGCGTGGCGTCGACCTCAGGTTCGATGCGCAAATAATAATGACCCGCGGGAACGCTGGGGATGATGACGGTGTCTTTTTGGCTGCCTTCCGACCAGGAACCATCGCTGTCATAGCCATGGTAATAGCTGACTTCGCGGCCGAAATCCCATGCTTGGCCGGTGTCCTGATTGATGAGCGCATAATTCAGATAAATCCAGGAGTTGTCGACATTGGCAGAGGTTGTCACTTCCACATTTGAGGTCCGGCCTTCCAGATTGAAGACATCCGTCACAAAAGAGGCCTCGCCTTTTGGCTCGCCGGCATTCAAACGGTAGCTGGATTCGAACGCCGTCCCTTTGCTCGAGATGAGGTCAAATCCGGCCATCAACATTAAGAGCAGGATGGCAAATGCGGCAAAGGCTGCCCAAATGCCTTTCACATTTTCGCTGACGGGCGACGGCTGATTTTCGTAGACGCCGACGGCTTGCGGTGGGCTCCCAAGGAGACTGAACGACTTCCAAATGTCAGCGCCATACATGTATTCGCCGATCGACCAGGTAACCTCGTTGGCGGTCTTTTCCGCGGAGAGGACCCGTGGCGGCTTGACGTATTCGACTACGGCCGCGTGTTCACCGACGCGCACCTGCCAGGGAAATTCGCCAAGAACGTAATCGGTAGTGGCGTCGGAGGACTGAAAGTGCTTGTAAACCTCGCCGAGGTAGTTGGCAGCGGCGAATTCCGTCTGCGGTAGCTCTTTGCAAACGCTGATGTCATTCCAGTGCCCATCATATTCGGTGAGATATCGAATGGTTTTGTAAGGATTGAAGAGGACATACTCGTGCCAGTGATAGCTGATGCCCTCGACCTTGATGGTGCGGCGCTGGAAGCCGATGACTTCGTAATCTGTGCCGCGAAGTTTACCGCGCGTACCCAGAGGAATGAGCGGCCGGTCACCTCCGGTAATGACCTCAAATTTTTGAAGAATCTGGAGATTAGGATCTTTGGCATCCAGGATGGAATGACAACCTTCGCAAACCACTGTTTCAGCGTGTCCCAACGCGCGGAGAGTGATCGCCGCGCCGCACTGAGGACAATTTAGCCCTTTCGCTTGAGGCTTCGGTGGATTCGAGAGGGGAGGCGTGCCTGCGCTCATTACCAGCCCTCGAAACTGCGGAGATTCTTCAGCTTGAGATCGTCGAACTCGACGAATTCGCCGAGATAGAGGGCGGGCTGGTCATCGCTGAAATCCAACGTGGCGAACCTGCCTGTCTCGCTGCGAAGGTCGGCGAAGGTGACGTCCGTTTTGTCCCAGTATTGAAAGGGCAGCTCGCCTTCGACACCGCGGTAGTGGGCTGGAGTAATCACGGTCAAGGTGTAGCGTTGATTGTTCCAGTTGTATTGTTGTCCAACCTTGACCTGTGTGGCGGGCGGCAGGCCGGTCGTGTTGGCAGCGAAAGAAATCGCATATTCGTTCTGTGCGTCGGAGAGCCAGGCGCTCGCGCCGTCGTTCATCGTGATGTGCCATTCGTTCCAGCCGCCCTGGTCATACTCGTAAACAATTCGCCCAATCACGACAAAAGACTTATTGCGATAAATGCCTTCCGTGTTGATTTGAATCGGCGAACTGTCCGGCGGGAGATCGGCTACCTGGCCGACCTTCTTAAGATCGACGTCGGTGCGCACGAGAATGCTTTTGCAATACTGACAAACCGTCTGAACGCTGCTGGACCATTGAAAGACAATTTTCGCGCCGCAGTTGGGACAGTTCGAGACGGGCTGAGTCATCGTCCGTTGCTCACCTGTTGCAGAAAAAGTCCTCACGCAAAACTCTAATCGCTTGCCGCTTGGTGGCGCGCCACTTCATACGGACGTGCCAAGCGCCTCACGGAAACATTCCTCGCATGGAAAAGTTGCTGAAGCGCGGCTTCAAAATTCCACTCGGCGCGCGGAACGCAGCAAAAGAGATTGAGGCAAAGCGAGTTGTGCTCGGGAAAGGTGTGGCAGGCGATGTGGGACTCCGCAAGCAGGCAAAGGCCAGTGATGCCGCCAGTCCCGGGAAACTGATGCCACTGCGTTTCGGCGACAGGGCGCAGCTTCATGCCGCGAATCATGCCGTGGAAAAGCGTTTCCACGGCGCGGAGGTCGCGCAGCGAATCCGAGGAGCAACCGAAGGCCTCGACGACCCACTCGATACCGCTCATGCTCGTTTCACCACTAGGCCTGAGGCTTCCCGCATTCCGGACAGAATTTGCTGGTGCGCGGGATGGGCTTGCCGCACTCGCTGCAGAATTTTGTGGCCGCACTCGCTGCGCCTGCGGCCGCGGGTGCCGCACCACCACCGCCGGGATTGCCCGACGTGGATTGTTTCACGGCGTCCATCATCGCCTGGCCCATGGCGACGCCCGCGCCAAGCCCGGCGCCGACGCCGACTGCTCCGCCACCTTCGTTCCCGGCGGCAATGGGAATCGCCTGCGCTACTTGATATTGCGTGAACTTGCCCATGTCTCCGAGCACGTTCATGCTGATGCGCTGATCGAGCACTTTTTGCAGCTCGTCGGGGAGCGAGAGATTCTCGACGACAAAAGTATCGAGCGCAAGGCCGTAGTCCGTGAACGCAGGCTTGAGCTGCTCGCTGATTTTTTCGGCAAGCGCGCCCTGGTTGGCCGCCATGTCGAGAAAGGGAACCTGGCTGGCAGCAAACGCGTCCGTCATTTTGGCGATGATGGTGTTGCGCAACTGGCCTTCGAGGTCAGCGACTCGATACAGATCGCGCGTGCCGCTGATTTTCGTATAAAACGTCTGCGCGTCGGCCAGGTGATGGGAATAAATGCCGAAGCCGCGCAGGCGAATCGCGCCGAACTCTTTGTCGCGGATAGTTATGGGATTTTGCGTGCCCCAGTGCTGGTCAGTCTGGATACGCGTCGAAAAGAAATAGACATCGGACTTGAAGGGCGACTGAAACTTTTTGTCCCAGTTCTTGAGGTACGTGAGAATCGGAAGCGTGTTTGTGTTGAGCGTGTACAGCCCGGGAGAGAAGGCGTCCGCGACTTTCCCTTCATTTACAAAGACGGCGAGCTGAGAATCGCGGACGGTGAGTTTGCCGCCATTCTGGATTTCGCGGTCTTGCATCGGATAGCGATAGGCAAGGATGCCGTCTTCCGGCTCCGTCCAATCGATGACATCAATCCACTGTTTGGAAATAAAGTCGCGAAGACTCATAAGGGACCTCCGCTTCCAGGGAGGCTGAATCAAGACTCAGCCATCAGATAAAGGCGATGCTACGGTGCAGTTCGAGGCGTGTCAATGCCATTCGGAAAGCGACGTTTGCGAAATATTGCGATTTGATATTCGGTGAGGGAGGAGTACGAGAATAAGCAGATTTTCGGCGCGTGCCTAAGCCTGGATTAAGGCCAACCGATTTTTTATAAAGATGACCATAACCTTCGGGACTATAATTCCATCCAAGCGGGAAGCGTTTTCAGCGCAACCCCGAGGGAGATCCCAGATGACAAGTTTTCATGTGAATGGAAAACCCGTGCAGGTGGATGTCGATTCCTCGACTCCCTTGCTGTGGGTTCTGCGCGATTCCCTGGGCATGACCGGCACGAAATTTGGGTGCGGCATGGCGTTGTGCGGTGCGTGCACTGTGCATCTTGACGGGAAGGCCATTCGATCCTGTGTTGCGCCTGTCTCGCGCGTTGAGGGGAAGCGTGTGACGACCATCGAAGGGCTGTCTGCCAACTTGACGCATCCGCTGCAACGGGCGTGGATTGAGCTGGATGTGCCTCAATGCGGTTACTGCCAATCCGGGCAGATCATGAGCGCTGCGGTACTGCTGGCGGAAAACTCAAAGCCCACGGATAAGGATATCGACGAAGCCATGGGCGGAAATATCTGCCGCTGCGGGACGTACCCGAGAATTCGCAAGGCGATCCACAAAGCGGTTGAACTCGTGAACGAAGGGAGGGCAAAATGAGCGCGCCGGCAATGGTGGGAAGACGGGAGTTTATTAAGACTGGGGCGGCGATCGGCGGCGGGCTGCTGGTGAGTTTGTACGCGCCAATGGCAGACGGACCGGGCACCGAGCTTGCCGCGGAAGAAAAGGAGTTTGCGGTGAATGCGTTCGTTCGTATCGGAACAGACGAGAGCGTAACGGTGATTTCGGCGCATTCGGAAATGGGGCAAGGAGTTTATACGTCGTTGCCAATGCTTTTGAACGAGGAGCTGCAAGCGGATTGGTCGAAGATTCGCGTGGAAGCGGCGCCGGTGGACAAAGCGTACAACCACCCCGTCTTTGGGATGCAGATGACCGGTGGCAGCACGACTTCTCCGGCGGAATGGGAACGATACCGCAAGATGGGGGCCACGGCGCGAATAATGCTCGTTTCAGCGGCAGCGGCGAAGTGGAGTGTCGAGGCTTCGACTTGCAGAGTGGAAAAAGGCGTTGTGATTCACGCCCCGACGAACAAGCGTGCAACGTATGGCTCGCTGGCAGATGCAGCGGCGAAGTTGACGCCACCTGCAAATGTGCCGCTGAAGAATCCCAAGGATTTCACGCTGGTTGGAAAACCTACGCGGCGATTGGACACGCCTTCGAAGACGAACGGCACGGCGCAGTTTGGATTGGACGTGATCGTGCCGGGAATGCTAACGGCGGTGGTGGCGAGGCCTCCGGTGTTTGGCGGAAAGGTGGCGAAGCTGGACGCGACCGAAGCGTTGAAAGTTCCCGGAGTGAAAGCTGTCCAGCAAATACCGTCTGGCGTGGCCGTAATTGCCGGCCACTTTTGGCCCGCGAAGCTTGGGCGCGACAAATTGGCCGTCGAGTGGGATTTGGGGCCGAATGCGGGGCTCTCCACGGAAAAGATGCTGCGCGATTTTTCGGAGACGTCGATGAAGCCCGGAGTCATCGCGAAAAAGACTGGCGATCCAGAGGCGGCGCTAAAAACGGCGGCGAAAACCATCACGGCCGAATATGACGTCCCGTACCTGGCACACGCGATGATGGAGCCGCTGAATTGCGTCGTCGATTTGCGATCAGACTTGTGCGAGATCTGGACCGGAACGCAATTTGAAACCGTGGACCGCGCAAACGCGGCGCAAGCGGCGGCCCTGCCTCCGGATAGAGTGCTGATTCACACCACGCTGCTTGGCGGAGGTTTCGGAAGGCGCGCGAACCCTAATTCGGACTTTGTTGTGGAAGCGGTCCACGTGGCCAGAGCTGCGAAGGCTCCCGTGAAGGTGGTTTGGACGCGAGAAGATGACATGCGCGGCGGCTGGTATCGTCCCATGTGGCATGACCGGTTTGTGGCGGGATTGGATGCGAATGGCGATCCCGTCGTTTGGACACACACGATCGTCGGACAGTCGATCATGCAGGGCACGTTGTTCGAATCCTTCACAATCAAAGACGGCATCGACAGCACTTCCGTGGAAGGCGCGGCGGATGTGCTTTATGGCTTGCCGAATCTGCAAGTGGATCTGCACACGCCCAAAATTGGAGTGCCGGTGCAGTGGTGGCGCTCGGTGGGACATTCACACACGGGATTTTCTGTCGAGGCATTTTTCGATGAAGTGGCGCATGCCGGCGGAAAAGATCCGTACGAGCTAAGGCGTAAGTTACTGGCTAACCAACCTCGAATGAAGGCAGTGCTTGAGCTCGCGGCGCAAAAGGCAAATTGGGGATCGAAATTACCGCCGGGAGTGGGGCGCGGCATCGCGACGCATTTTTCTTTCGATAGCTATGTGGCGCAAGTCGTGGAAGCGTCGGTGGAAAAAGGCGCGGTGAAGGTCCATCGCGTGTTCTGTGCTGTGGATTGTGGGCTAGTCATCAATCCGGACACGGTCCGCGCGCAAATGGAGGGCGGAATTGTCTTTGGACTCACTGCGGCGCTGAAGACCGAGATCACGCTGAAAGATGGCCGCGTGGAGCAGAGTAATTTTCACGATTATCAGATGCTGCGCATGTTCGAATCGCCGGAAATCGAGGTGCACATCGTTCCGAGCGGAGAAAACCCGACGGGCGTCGGCGAGCCCGGCGTTCCACCGGTCGCGCCGGCGTTGGCAAACGCGATTTTTGCGGCGACCGGCAAGCGCGTGCGGCGGTTGCCGATTCGCGCGAGCGATCTGGCGTAGAAACAAGGAGCGAAATCATGGACAAATTCGCGCCAAGTGGAAAACAAAATTCCTGGAAATTCCATCCAGCAATGCGGCAATCGTTTGCCATTCTTGGTTTTGCCTCGGCGACGGCATTGATTGCCGTCTCATTGCCGGCCCGCCCAGCCAAGCAAGATACAGATGCCTCGCGCGCTGCTTTCCTTCAGGTTTACCGTGTGCTGACTTCGCCGCGTTGCCAGAATTGCCATCCGGAGGGCGATGCGCCGCTGCAGGGCGATGACAGCCACGTTCACCTGCAAAATGTGAAGCGCGGCAAGGACGGCCAGGGCGTATACGGAATGCGCTGCGACACATGCCACCAGACAAAGAATCTCGCCGGTGAACACACGCCGCCCGGCAATCCGAAGTGGTCGCTACCCTCGCCGGAACAGAAAATGGTGTTTGTGGGCCGTTCGCCGGGCGAGCTTTGCAGACAGCTCAAGGACCCCAAGCAAAACGGCGGGAGAACTTTCGCCCAGCTTCTCGATCATATTGCAAACGACGAACTTATCGGCTGGGCGTGGAATCCTGGAGACGGCCGCACACTGCCTCCCCTTTCGCGAGTGGAAACAGCTGCGCAGATGAAAGTCTGGGTCGAAGGCGGCGCAGCCTGTCCAGAGTGAGCAGTCGCCGAGCTAACTCGGCACAAACTTCATTGAGCAGCTCGTAATCAGTGGCAGGTGCCGCTACCAGAATCCGTGAAGCTCTTTCCTGCCTCTGGAATAAATTGCCAGTCATACGCGTTGGGCTTGAGCGTGAGTTTTAAGACGCCGAAGGCCGTCGCATCGCGCACTTCGCTATTGGCTTTGGCCGGGCCGAATGGACGGTGGTTCTTGCCGCCGGTGCCTACGACGAATTCGCGAATGCCGCGCGCAGCGTCCGCCGAACCGTCCGGTGTTTGAGGCGCGAATCGTTCGTAGTCGTGGTCGTGACCGTTGACGACGACATCCGCGTTGGCTTCGTAGAGCGCCTGCCAGAGGGGCCTGATTTCGGGATCGTTTCCATGAGCGCCACCCGAACTGAACAATGGTTTATGCCAGTAAGCAAGCGTGCATGCGGCGGGATGCGCGGCCAGGTCGGCGCGCAGCCATTTTTCTTGGCGAGAGCCCGCCTCGCAACCCCCGACATCCTTACATTCGCTATTCAAGACGACGATATGCCAGACGCCAAGTTCATAGCTGTAATAGCCATCCTTGGGGTCGCCTGCAGCGGTGCCGAAATAGTCGAAATAGGGAGTCGCACCCTCGGCATGAAACTCGTGATTGCCCGGGGAGGGGCGAGTGCGGGTCTTCACACGGCCCCAAGTCTTATCGTAGCACTCGAAATTTTCTTTTGAGCCGTCTGGATAGGCGAGATCGCCGGGAACCATCACCGTGCCGGGAATTTGCTCGAGGAGCTTGGCGGTGGCTTCCGCACCGGAGAGATCCTTGCAGTCGGCGACGTCGCCTGCGCCAACGAGAATCGCAGCTTGGTCCTTCCCAAGAGTCGACGGCGAGGATTGCGGCTGGATACCAGTTGAAGCGATGAAACCGACGGTTGCAAACAAAAGACTTACACCAGCGAAGCGCGTCTTCATTTCAGTCTTTCCTCCAACTCGATGCGTTCCGGTCGGATACGCACTCGTCGTATTTAACCTAGAGGTTAAATACGAAGGTTCGGCGTGACCGGCCCATTCGACGACCTAGACCTAATAAAGGTACATGTCGCGGCCCATCGTTCAAACATTGGCCGTGGTGATTCTAACCTGTTCAAAACAAAGGACCGGGGCTCGAGCGCACTCAGTCTCGAACCCCGGCCGTTGTGGGGTGTTAAAACTTGAAGCGCAACATGAACTGAAGCTGCCGCGGCAAGCCATTGCCGGTGTTAGTGCCGAGGCCGTTCACCGAGGAAGTGATCTGGCCGAAGCCTCCCGCGGGCACCAACGAGAATGGACCTATTGGATTTCCCATAGAGTCCACCGCAGTCTGCTGATAGTTGAACGAGAGATTGCCGAAATCACCGAGTTGCACATGGTTGAAGACATTAAACGCTTGAACGCCAAACTGCAGGCCGAAACGCTCGGTCAACTTTGTTTCCTTCATAATGGCCATATCCACTTGCCAAATATTCAGTGCGCGAATCAGACCGTTTCCGGCATTGCCAAATCGGGCCACAGCTCCGGGCTGAGCATTCGGGTCCGTGCTTAGAGGTGGGGCTTGGAAGGCGGCGGGGTTGATTTGAGGAATGCCGCCCGGGCCCGCCGGGAGATAGAGCGGCACACCTGGAACGACGTCGGGCCGTTGCGTGGTCTGATCGTTTCCGTCAGGGAGCTGAAAGGGCGTAAAGTAGTTCATGGTGACCGTAAGGGGATGGCCGGTATGCCATATCCCGAGGCCACTCCATTCCCATCCTTCTACAATTTTCCCAAGAGCGCCGGTGTGATTCAGATAGGTCTTGCCCGGGCCAAAAGGCAATTCATAAATAGCATTGGCAGTGAAACTGTGCCGAATGTCGAACACGCTCGGACCTTTGTCGCACTGACGGCAATTCACGTTTTCTGGCCCGTTCGATTCACCGCCGCCAACCGCTCCGTCGTTAATGGAATGAGAAAATGTATAGCTGGTTTGAAACGAGAAGCCACTCGAGAATTGCCGTTCGAGAGAAACACGCAACGCATGATACGTGCTCTGCCCAATATCATGCTTGAAATCGACCGAACCATAGGGATCGATCGTGAAGGTGGAGTTACCCGGATGCGCGGGGTCGGGAAAATACTGATCCAACGGCCGATAGCAATCATTATTGTTCGGATTGATTACAACCGGAATGTTGCAGAGGTTTACCGCACCGCGTGAAAACAAGTGAACGCCGTGGCTTCCGAGGTAGGACGTCGAAAAGAGAAGACGGGCGGGCAATTGGTGCTCGATAGTCAAACCCCAAGTCTCAACGTACTGGTCAAGCCGACCCTGGCGCTGCAAACCGCGCGGGTGATTGGCGGCCTTCGTGAGCCCATTCGCCCCGGTGAAGGCCGAAAGGTTTGGGTCCTGTTGCTGGACGGCGGGCGTCAGGGGAAAGCTGCCGCTCGGCGGGTTGACCGTCGCGCGGAAGGTGTCGCTCTCGAGTCCTGCGTTGAGGTCGTCGTTCTGCGCGGCGCCGCTATAGATGCCAAAGCCGGCGCGAATGACGGTTTTGCCGTGAAGCGCTGAAGGTGCCCAGGCAAAGCTCACGCGCGGATCAATGTTTTTGTAACTGGGGTAGTACAGAGCAGGGTTCTTGGGGCACGGCGGAGTGTTGATGGGGACGGGAAACGGCGTGTTAAACGAGCCCGAGCCGAGGCAAGCTCCGTGGAACACGTTTAAGTCGAAAACCGTCGTGCGATTGTCCGGCACATGTGCAACGCCGAAGTAATCCCAACGTACTCCCAGATCTGCAGTGAAAGTAGGAGTTATTTTCCATTCGTCCTGGAAGTACGGCATATAGAAAGTGCGCCGGTACTTGTGGCAGCACCAGGGAGCGATATAGTCCACTTTTGAAAGCGAGGCCGTTATCAAGCTGTTATTATCCGGGAAAGTCAGATTATTGTTCGAGGTTTGCCCCTGATTGAGCCGAATGCGGCGAATTTCCATGCCAGTCTTGAAAGTGTGACGCCCATGGGTCCACGTAAGATTGTCGATAAAGCCGAAGGTGGTGCCAACTTCTACGTCCTCCGAGTTGTTATTGATTCCCGTGAAGCCAGACAAGCTCACCGCGTAGGGGAGGGTGCTTGCTTGGGGATTGTGGTAGGGCGATCGGTTGATGTAGACCTTCGCTTCGTTGAATATGTTTGCGTTGAAAATGTGCTGGAGCGCAATGAAGTAATTTGCGGGGTGATTGAAGATATGCTGCAAGTCGAAGAGTGGGCTAATGGGCTGGTCCGAGTGAACGATGTCGCGCTCGGCGCGGCCGTATAGCGTGGTCTTGTCGCTAAACTTGTGATCAATGCGCACCAGCCAAGTGTCTTCATGAATGACGGTGGGCGTCGGGTGGGTGAATTGGTCGGTATCAGGATCCCCCGGTGTGGCGGCGAACGCCGCATCGGGAAATACAATTTTTGGCGCGCACGAGCCAAGGGTACCCGTGGATTTCCTCCAAGGATAAGCCTGAAGGATGGAGCACATTTGCGGAGAAGGTCCTCCCACACCAGCCCGCCCGTTGACCAAGATGTCTGCTTGGAGGGTTGCCGACGGGACAAAGGCCTGCTGGGTGATCGACTGGAACTGGCGAAGACCTTCGTAGCTAAGGAAGAAGAACGTATTGTCTTTGATAATCGGACCACCGACGGTAAGACCATACTGCCCGAGGCGAAAGGGGGGGATGGCAGGGTTCCCATTTATGTCAAAATCGTTGAAGTTGCGGGCATCGAACACGGAATTTCTGAGATAGCCGAACGCCGTTCCGTGGAAGTCATTCGTCCCCGACTTGGTGACGACATTGATCTGCCCACCGGCCTGGGTGCCATATTCAGCGTCATAGAGTGCGCTATTGACGCGATACTCGGCGATGGCATCCTCGGAGATTTGCAGCCGAACCTGCGATTTCTGTGCTTGCTCCTGGATGCCGCCGGCGTCTACGCCGTCAAAATTGAAATTATTGTCGTCAATGGCTCGCCCCGCGTAGCGGATGGTGCGCTGATTGCCCCCGCCATCATCTTGAGCGAACGGTGCGAGCATGGTTAATGCGGACCAGTCGCGGCCGTTGACGGGCAGATTCGCGATCTGCACGGTCTCAATTACGGTCGCGGCCGCGGCGGAAGCTCGTTCGGCTGGGCCGGCTTCCGCTTTGATCTCGACCTTCTCCGCGACTTCGCCAACAACGAGCGAAACATCAAGCGTGTGAGTCTCGCCCACCTGAAGAGTTACCTGCTCGATGACTTTGGTCTTGAAGCTGGTGTTGGAAACTGTGACAGTGAACTGGCCGACAGGAAGGCCCGGGAAGCGGTAGTAGCCATTGGAATTCGTTTTCCGCTCCTGGCTGATGCCGGTGTCGACAGCCGTAACCTGGACGTTCGCACCACTGATGGTCCCGCCGCTCGGATCCGTCACCGTGCCTTCCAGTGTGGCGCGGTCGGTCTGAGCAAAAGAAGGCACTCCACTTCCGAGTAGGGCGAGGGCTCCAAGAAATGCAAAAATACTTGAGCGTCGGCAACGCTTGAAACTCATAGATAAACCCCTTTGTTTTCCAGATTGGGAGGGGCTGCGACGCCACCCCGTCGATCCGCCTCGCCGGTCAACAACTCCTGAGCTCAATCTTTTCCTTCTCTTGGCAGCCAACGCCAAGAACAACCGAGGAGCGAACGACAGGAATGTTTGAAAGTGCCTGGAATTTCGTCGGCGCCTTCCACGAACAGAATGTTCATGGCGAGACCTCAGCGGGAATTCTAGGCTCAGTCTTGTAAATCCTCGGTGAATCCCCGGTTACAAGTGCGTTGCAGGCGGACGAGATCCTTCGGGCGATGAAGGTTTGGTCCGAAAATGAGCGTCGCGTGGAGAAAACGCACAGACAAGTTGCGTTCTAACTCGCGGAGTAGGCCAGAATTGGGAAGGGAGGAGTGGGTGAGCAGTTGAAACCGGCGGTCTTGAAAAATTAAATCGCCGATTCGCTATACGGCAGAGAAGTTAACTAAATCCCTTTGCCAGTTGCAAGATAGCGATAATTTCCGTTTTCTGGATTTGCTCTGTTTCCGCTCATTTTGCGACCATTTTAGTGACAATTTGGTGGTACTTGCGGAGTATAACCTCTCGCGCAGATGGGTGTCACAGACTCAACCCCGTCTTTGCGACCTTGAGGCGGAAGGCAAGGCACAAAAGAAGAATTCGGTTTAATCTGCTCGTTTTCAAGTGAGTCCCCCGAAAATCAGTTAGGGATCTACGCAGAACAAAGTTAGTATCATGCGATCGATTCAAACAGCGCTTATTTTCTTGTTCAAGTTGTCTTGGTAATCGAAGCAGTTTTAGGCATTCTCGCATCATTGCGTGAAGGCTCTGACAGGATCGGCATTCACTCAAGCACGCCTCTACTCTGGTTGAGGGACGACCCTGCGGGTTGACCATGAAGGAATGCCCACATTGCCTGACTTGCTTAGCTGACATCGTTGAAGTTTGCCCGCTGGACGGCACGCCGTTGACGGATGGCTTCCAGGGCGATCCAATCATTGATACCAAGTACCGAGTGGAGCGCCGGCTTGGGCGCGGCGGAATGGGCGTCGTTTATCGCGTTCGACATCTCGGCTTGCAGAAGGAATTCGCCCTCAAACTAATTGACATTCCCCGCGGCGGTGACCCGTCCTTCGCGAAGAGATTTCGGACGGAAGCGACGGCTCTCGGGCGACTAAAGCATCCACACATCGTTGAAGTCACGGACTACGGAGTGGACCCTCGCGGGAATGGGCTGCCCTACCTTGTTATGGAGTATCTCGAAGGCACGAATTTGCAAAATCATTATCGCAAGGAAGGCGCAATCCCATTGGAGCGATTGCTGCCGATTCTGGACGCCATTGCGAGTGCCATCGATTACGCACACGGACAGGGTGTGCTTCACCGGGATCTTAAGCCGGCAAATGTTCTGTTATCGCAAGCCGGGGAGGGGACGGAGATAACGAAGATCCTGGACTTCGGGCTGGCGCGCCTGGTTGCCCGTTCGAGCGATCTACAGGAATCAAACGCAGCCGCACAAATATCTTTTTTGAACCCATCCTTTTGTGAAGACGAAACGCTACCACCAGGCTTTCACTCGGCCGAATCCTCGGACATGACCTTCGATGAGAGCGCCTCAACGCTTGTGGGCCGCGGCGATTCCGATAAAGGGACACAAGAAGGTTCTGTGTTGGGCACTCCTGCATACCTCTCGCCAGAAGCGATCAGAGGCAAGGGTGGCACTCCGGCGTCGGACATCTACGCCTTCGGCGTATTGATCTACGAAGTTCTCGTTGGAGTACTTCCCTTCCGAGGGTCCATGCTGCAGATCTTCTACGGGCACTTGCGGGGTGAAGTACCGAGTCCTTCAGCAACGAATGCGACATTGCCGCATGAAATCGATGCTGCCGTGCTTTCTCCCTTGGCAAAGGAACCAGAGCGACGCCCAAAATCAGCCGCGGATGTCGTCGCGGCGATCCGCAAGGCGTGGAACCGTGCCGAGAACCGCAATTGGCGCGCGCGAGAAATTCCACGTCGCTTGAAATTCGCGCTGGCACTTACAGTAGCTGTCCTCTTATTGGCCACACTCATCGAACAGGTTGGCTTGGTGCAAGAGCTCGAGGGGCGGACGGTAGATGCACGCTTCGCGCTCCATCCGCCACGGCCCCCCGATCCGAGACTGTCGTTGGTCTTGCTTGACGAGGCTTCGCTCAACGCAGACCGGACTCCGCTCGCAGACCGCGGCGACGAGTTTGGTGAGCAGTTCGACCGCATCTTTGCCGCGGGCGCACGGTGGGTAGCAGTAGATATTGTTCTGCCGGAACAATGGTCCCTTCGGGAGAAATTTTCGAAATCCATGCTCAGACACGCAGATAGTCTGACTTTGGCGGTTGATTCCTCTAACTCCGGCAAGTCCACGGGTATGGAATGTGTGAATGGGCTCACCGCGGCAGCTTTGGGATCCGTGCGTGTGTCGGAGCTATTTGGTTTTGTAAACCTGGATGAAGATCCGGATGGCGTAACGCGCAGGACACGCAGCTACTTTCACGACGCGGACGGTAAAAAAAGAGAATCTTGGGCGGCACGAGCCGCAAGCTCGTTTCCTCTGCTCGAGCACAAAGGCCCACCAGCCAGTTCGCTACCGGAACAGTTCTGGGTGGATTACTCGACGGATTGGGAGAAGATTCCAGCGATTCCCTGGAAAGACGTCGTTGCAACAATTGCGCACGATCCATCCATTTTTCGGGACCGGCTCGTAATCGTAGGGGAGGTTTTCGACGCATCAGGCGACGATCACAGAATTCCGGCTCGTGGGAAGCAACCGAAGAACATCGCCGGGGTGATTCAGCAAGCGGTCATTATCAATACAATTCTGTCGGGCACGCCGGTTCGGGAGCTCGGCCTCATAACTCAATTGACCGTTGCGTTCGTGGTCTGGGCAGGTCTCCTCGTGGCTGTACTCTGTCTCGCGCGTTTGGCGGTGCCAATTTCGGTTTACTTTGGGTTGTGCTTCGCTTACGTAGCCGCCAGCGTTCTGATTTTCCGCCAGCGCGAGTTGATCTTGCCGCTGGCCGGGCCACTTTTAACAACGACCCTAGCTATGGCATTGGGTCTCGTGCTACGGTTTGCGCTACCAAGATTCCCAAAGAGAGGCGAGGAGTTCTGATGCCGGCTCCTGGATTGAAATACTTAAAATGTGGAGCATTGCTAGCCTCATTCGTACTTCTTTGTGCTCCGGGTCAGACTCGCGGTGCGGATTCTGCCGTAGCGGTAGTCATTTCGCTCGTTGGTAATGCACAACTACTCGTGCCGTCCGGCGGGAAGAAAGCAGTGCAACTATTTGACTGGCTCCAGGCCGGAGCCTTGATAGAAGTCGGACCAGCGTCCAGAATATCGATCGCTTATGCGAATGGGAGCCGCTATGCGTTGGCTGAGGGAACGAAGGCGACGATAGCGCCGGGCGGCCCGGAAGCTCTGGTAGGAAACGTGTCCTCGCTCGAGTCTGTTCCTGCGCTACCTCGACTGGCCGCGCTTGCCAACGCAGCTGGGACGCGTCCTGCCGCCACTCGTATTCGAGGCGGCCCCGATTCCATTCGAAACCTGTACCCGTTTGCAGATAGCGCGGCGCTGCCGGAAGGCTCCGTGCTGCGTTTCACGCCGGTCGAAGACACCAAGCGCTACCGTGTCGAACTGGAGGACGATACCGGACGCATCGTGCTTGCAGCTGAAACGCAGTCGACGACTATTGCTGTTCCGGCAGGAATCTTGCGGCCCGGTGTTCGTTACCACTGGAGCGTCGGGACAGTGGAGAGAATGGGTCCGGCCGTGCGGGCGGAGAGCGATTTCTCGACGCTGCCGGAAGAAGACATCCGCCGACGTGCGACCCTAAGAACCGCGCTTGTGAAAACAGGTGACGCCGAATCTCTAGCGTTCTTGGCAGAAATCGACCGCAGGCTTGGACTACTGGAGGAAGCGCGGGAAGAATTTCAGGCGGCGCTGACGAAGTCTCCTGGCGACGCGGCGCTGCAGAAGGCAATCGCGGAGATAGATAACCGACTGGCTGGCGATAGCGACAAGCGATAGAAGCGTGCTGACGACCGGCTCAATTGTGGATACAAGAAGGATAACAGGCGAGCGGTCGTGAATAGCCGAGTGTAAGCATCGATCCAATTGACAGCAACGACTGCACGAACTAGATTCACGGCAATCGCTCGGCTCCCGGATGTAAGACATGCGCTTCCCTCCGCAAAGTTTCGCCCGCACACTCTTGGCGACAAGCGTCGTCCTGTTTTGCTCCGTCGTTGCGGGTCAAACCCAGAACGTTAATCCACCTCAGACCGGCGCGCCAAGCTCGTCGGGCACGCTTCCTACAACGGAGCATCAACGCGGCAAGCTGGAACTTGGAAAGCCCATAGAGCGTGAGCTGAAGGGTGGAGAGAGCGACGTTTACACAATCAAATTGAAGAAAGGCCAATTCCTGCACGTCGTGGCCGAGCAGAAAGGAATCGACGTTGTCGTGACGCTGGTCGGCCCGGATGGAAAAAAGATCGTGGAAGCCGATAGCCCAAACGGAGCCTGGGGGCCAGAACCCGCATCACTGATTGCCGGAGCTTCAGGAGTGTTCCAAATAAGGGTCGAATCCCCGGACGAGAACGCGCGAGCGGGAAAATATGAGGTTAAAGTTACCGTCCGTCGCAGGCTCGCAGCAGGTGACGAGACGCGCATCGCGGCCGAACGCAGTCTTTTCGAGGCAGCTCAACTAGGTGCGCAGAATAACCTGAGCGCCGCAAAGAAATCTCTAGGGATTTACGAACAGGCCCTGTCACTTTGGCAAAAGATTGGGGATCCGTATGAGCAAGCCCTAATTCTCACGGCGATTGGCCAGATAGAAGATTCCGTGGGCAGCAAGCGGAGAGCAATCGACGCTTTCAGCCAAGCGCTGCCACTTTATCAAGCTCTTGGCGATCATCCTGGGGAACTTTATGTTCTGAGTGCCATTGGCGGCGCCCATACCGACTTGGGCGAGAACAAGAAGGCTCTCGAGTATCTGAATCTTGCTCTGCCGCTGAGTCAAGCTGCGTCAGACCGCACAGTCGAAGGCACCATTCTAAACAATATCGGTCGGGTGTACGACAATACCGGTGAAGGGCAAAAAGCTCTCGAATATTATGACCGAGCGCTTGTGATCAAGCGGAACACAAAAGACGTGGCAGGGCAAGCTGCCGTCCTTTCGAACCTGGGAAGGGTCAACCGGCGGTTGGGGGAGATGCAAAAAGCTCTGGACTACTATGGCGAGTCATTGCCCCTCCAGCGTGCGTCAGGGAGCCGTCGTGGAGAAGGCGTGACTCTAAATAACATGGGAGTCGTCTACAAGGATCTAGGAGAGCTGCAGAAGGCGCTGGAATATTACAACCAGGCGCTGCCCATCCGGCGTGAAATCGGCGACCGTTATGGGGAGATTGCAACCCTCAACAATATTGGCACGGTGTATTGGGCCAAGGGCGAGAATCAGAAGGCATTGGACTATTTCCTTCCGGCGCTGGCGATTGCGCAGGCGGGCGGTTTTCGCACGGACGAAGGGAACGCCCTGGACAACATAGGCACTGCTTACGGCCGATTGGACCAGAAGGAGAAGGCGCTGGATTATTACAACAAGGCGCTGCCGATCCGGCGTGAAGTTGGGGACCGCTCGGGGGAAGCGCAAACACTGAATAGCATCGCAGTTCTGCTCTGGGAGTTGCACGACCTGAAGAAGGCACTCGATTTCTTCAATCAGACGCTCGCGATCAGACAGGCGATCGGAGATCGATCTGGCCAGGCAACAGCACTGAACAACATCGCGATAGTGCTCCGCGACCTAGGCGACACCCAAACGGCGCTGGACTATTGCAACCAAGCATTACCGTTGCGACGCGCTGTCGGGGATCGCTCAGGGGAAGCCGTCACTCTTACTTCGCTGGGAATCCTATCGGACGACCTCGGCGAAAGGCAGAAGGCCGCGGATTATTTCCAGCAGGCACTTCCTCTCGAGCGAGGCGTAGGCGATCGAACGCAAGAGGCTTCGACGCTTACAAACCTGGCAAAGGTGGATGACAAACTGGGTGAAAAGCGGGAGGCTCTGAACAACTATCTCCAGGCACTGGCGCTCGCTCACGCCCTTAAGAGTCCCATGCAGGAAGGCGCGATTCTGGATGGGCTTATGGATCATTGGCGGGATGCAAAGAACCTGCCGCTTGCAATCTTCGCAGGCAAACAGGCCGTCAATAGCTATCAGCAGATTCGCGCCAATATCCGCGGCATGGAAAAAAATCTGCAGAAGAGTTTTCTCGAATCAAAGGCAAGCACCTATCGCGAGCTCGCCGATCTGCTGATTGAGGAAGGGCGGTTGCCTGAAGCGGAGGAAGTATTAAATTTGCTGAAGGAGGAGGAGTATTTCGAGTTTATCCGGCGCGATGGGCGGATGGCCGATGCGCTAACGAAGCCAGTGGCGCTGACGCCAGCCGAGGCGAAAACCTACGGCGAATACGAGAAGATCGCCGACCAAGTGACAACCATCGACCGGGAATGGTCCGAGCTGCGCACTAAGGCACCGCTCACGCCGGAGGAAGAAGCCCACATTGGCGAACTGGCTGAGAAATTGAAGCTAGCCAACGAGGCAATGGAACTCTATTTTCGGGGACTAAATACCGAATTCGCCCAGGGCGACCCGTCGAAGAAAAGGGACATTGAGGAACTTCGCGAAAAGACCAGCGGCTTGCAGTCACTCGTAGGGGAACTGGGACCTGGCACAGTCGCCCTTTATACACTGGTCACGGAGACTCGGTACCGCGTGATCGTGATCACGCCTTCGGCGATGCAGGCTCGCGAATACGATATCGAGCGGGCCGACCTGCGGCGCAAAGTGGCTGCGCTTCGGACGGCGCTGACGGATCCGAAGAGCGATCCGCTGCCAGCCTCGCAAGAGTTGTACAAGATTGTGATGGGGCCCATCGAGAAGGACCTGCACGGGGCCAAGGCGAAGACACTAATGTGGGGCTTGGACGACGTGTTGCGCTACGTGCCGATCGCTGCGCTACACGACGGCAAGCATTACGTCATCGAGAACTATCGAAACGTCGTGTTCACCACTGCCAGTCTCGGGCATTTGAAAGATCAGCCGGACCTGAAGAATTGGCGCGGGCTGGGGATGGGTGTGTCCAAGGACTACGACGGCCTTGGTGCTCTTCCGCAGGTTCCCGAGGAACTGAAGGGCATCATTCATGACGAAAATGTGCAAGGCTCCAACGGCGTCATTCCCGGGACGATGATGTTAGACGACACGTTTACCGAGAAAAATATGGGGGTTGCACTGGAGAAACACAGTCGCCTTGTGCATATCGCGAGTCATTTTGTCCTGCAGCCTGGCGACGACACGGCTTCGTATTTGCTGCTGGGCGGAAAGGAAGAAGGCGGCAAGGGCTATCACCTCACACTCGCTGAGCTGCGTACCGACCCGCGTCTATCGTTCAGCGACACAGATCTGCTGACGTTGTCCGCGTGCCAGACCGCGACAAGCGGATCGGCCGCGGATGGACATGAGGTTGACGGCCTTGGCATCATGGCGCAGCAGCGAGGAGCCAAAGCCGTAATAGCCACTCTGTGGAGCGTTGATGACGAAAGCACCGGATTGCTCATGGCCGATTTCTACGCCCGTTGGATCGACCATCCCGAAATGAGCAAGGGGGAGGCACTGCGGCAGGCGCAGATTGCAATGCTCCACGGTAAACAGACGGCTAGCCGTCATCCGAGCGAGCCGCACGCACAAGGCCAACCGAATTCTCAAGCCGTCTTCGTCCATCCCTACTTTTGGGCTCCGTTCATTCTCATAGGGAACTGGAAGTAAGCACAGAAGCGCAAAGCGGCCGCCATTTGTCCACATCAAGTCCGACGGCTTGGATAGTCCTGTGCCGACTCGCATCGTATTTACTCACCAGCATTGGACGCTGCAGTAGCGTTTAGCTTTTTGAAATCATCGAGAAGCTGGCGCGCTGTCGTATAACGCGTTGCGGGATTTTTTTCGAGTGCCTTCAAGACGAGTGTATCGAACTCGGTAGATAGTTCCTTGTTCAGAACGCTCGGTGTTTGAGGATTTCTGTTGAGAATTGCCTCGATCAGAAGTGCAAAATTCTGCTCAGCAAACGGGCGGACCCCAGTGACAACCTCGTAGGCAACAAGACCAAACGTATACACGTCTGAGGCCGCGGTCGCCCGCTTCCCCTCAAGCTGTTCCGGCGCCATGTAAGCGGGCGTCCCATACAAACTGCCATCCGAAGAGAGCGTCGAAAAGACCTCCAACAATGCACTGTTCAATTCAAAAGCCGGAACGGCCAAGCCGAAGTCGGCTATGACAGCGCGCAATTTGCCATGGGTCAGCGCTGAATCGATCAGAACGATATTGCCAGGTTTGAGATCGCCGTGTATGACCCCGACTTCGTGTGCGGCAGCCAAACCCGAAGCTACTTGCAACAGCAATGGAAAGGCCTCATGGATCCTGAGCCGCCCACTCTTCTTTAGCCTCTCCGCTAAAGTCTCTCCGTGAAGCAGTTCCATGCTCACGAATAGCGATTTTTGCTTCTGTTCCTGCCCCTCGTAGCGAAAGAGATCGAAAAGACGGCAAACATTCGGATGCGTGACTCTTCTTGCCAGCTGAACCTCACGGCGAAATTTTGCTGACGAATTCGCGTCATGCAGAGTGCTGTGCGAAATCGTTTTGATCGCAACGTGCTCTCTCAGGTCCAGATCTTCCGCCTCATAGACCTCACCCATTCCTCCAGCCGCGATAAACTGAATGATCCTGAACCTGCCACTAACGATTTCTCCAACGCGAAAACTTCGTTGTATTTCGCTTTCCGCAACGATCTTCCGTAGAACCGGAGCGGAGAGATAGTCTCCTGCACGATCGTGTTCGGCGAGAAGTCTTTCGACTTCCTCACGCAATGCGGCGTCAGAGGAATTCTTCAGCAAGAACGTGTGTCGCTCGGGAGCGCTCAGCTCCAGCGCTTCGTGAAATAACTCCTTAATCTTTGCCCAGTTTTCCGGCGTCGTCGACACGGTCGATCCTCACGTTCCGTCACGTCGCGTTTTGGCCGTTCCCTTTGGTTGGCGCGATCAGGCGTCTGGCGAGAAGCACTTCAATTCCCCGTGAAGCCAGGCTTTCGCAAGGCTCCAATCACGTTTCACCGTCTTGGATGAGATGCCGAGGAACTCTGCCGTTTCTTCGACGCTCAGGCCGCCGAAGAAACGGAGCTCGACAATTCTGCTTTGCCGGGCATCGAGTTTGGCGAGGCGCTGGAGCGCTTCATCAAGATTGATCAGCTCGCTGGACTGTTCGGGCGAGAGGACGAGCGCTTCGTCAAGGGGAAGAGCCTTCTGCGCACCGCCGCGCTTCTCTCGCAGATGTCCGCGTGCGTGGTCAATCAAGATGCGTCGCATCAGTTGTGCAGCGATGCCGAAAAAATGAGCCCTTCCTTGCCAGTCGACCGAACGCTGATTGATTAGCTTGAGGTACGCCTCATGGACTAACGCCGTGGCCTGGAGTGTGTGATCAGGACGCTCCTGCCTCATGTAATGGCCGGCGAGCCTGCGCAATTCGTTATAGACGAGCGGAATGAGTTTTGAAGCCGCGTCGGGGTCACCTTTTTGGAGTGCCGACAGCAGAACCGTCACATCTGAAGAGGATGGATCCAATGGCCCGACCTCGGAACCGCGTTAGCTACTGAGTGGGCCGGGATTATAGCCCAGTCGGTTCAGGTCTGCACTTCCCTTTGGAATTAAGGCTTGCTTGGTACAGCCGCGGCGAAACGGCTTGTCAGCTCGTTTTCGCAAGCGGCCGTACCGCGCCACTGGGGCCTCCCTTCTTATATCAACCCCAATCTTTACGCGGCTGGAGGCGGGCCAAATCAGCCTCCGAAGCATGTCCCCACTTGACAAACAACGTCGCGTTACTTGGTGAGGGCAGTTAATTCAATACTTCGAATGGAGAATACAATGAAAAACCAAACTTTAAAGGTCTTAAGTCTCGCAGTAATAATGTTTTCGGGATTGGGCTTGACGGTCAGTGAAACGGCGTCAGGCTCGCCGATGCCGCAGCGACCGCAAGCGCCGCGGCCAGTTATTCCCCCCGCTCCACGCCCCATGCCAACGCCGACGCCACGCCCCGCGCCAACGCCGACGCCACGCCCCGCGCCAACGCCGACGCCACGCCCCACACCAACGCCACGCCCCGCGCCAACGCCGACACCTCGGCCCGCGCCCGTGCCACGCCAAGCCCCGCCAAGACACGAAACTCAGCCCGCACCCCAACAAGACCAGGCGCGGCAGCGACAAGCGGACCAGCAGGGACAGCAACAGCAAGCTGAGCAGCAGCGACAGGCCCAGCAGCGGCAGGCGCAACAACAGCAACAGGCCCAACGTCATGCTGAGCAGCAACGGCAAGCGCAACGCGACCAGCAAGGGCGGCAGGAACAGGCCCGTCAGCAGAAACAGCAAGCCGAACAGCAAAAGCAGGCTCAGAAACAGCAGCAAAAGCTCCAAGAGAAACAGAACAAGGAACAAGCGCGGCTACAGAAAGAGCAACAGAAACAACAGGAGAAGCAGCGCAAGGAGCAGGAACGGCAGCAGAAGCAGGGCAAGGGCTCGCTTGGCCGGTCGTCTTCCTCGGTGACAACCGCGAAGTCGGCTGGCGCCTCGGTGATGCAATCGAAGGGCGGCCTTACGATAAAGTCAGCCGGAGGGCGGCAGATCGGACTACGCGCCAACGGCCGCGTCGCTTCTTATGCCGACCATGGAAAAACGGCTACCTTTGATCGCCGAGGCAAAGTGAGCTCCGTTCACACGGCCAACATGGACATCCATCGGGGGGCCCACGGCGAACGCAGAATCATAAGCCGCCGCGGCAACACGACGGTGGTGACCACGGGCCGACACAGCGGCTACGTTGAGCGCAGATTCGTCGTCAACAACCGTACCTACACACAACGCACGGTCGTCCTGAACGGGCGAGTCTATACACACACTTATGTCTCGTATGTGGTCGGCGGTGTCGTGCTGCACCACTTCGTTACACCGGTCTTCTTCGCGCCGGGTTTCTATGGCTGGGCGTACTACCCATGGCGCGTGCCTGTCTTCTATCGTTGGGCTTGGTTTGGCGCGCCATGGTATGTCGGACCAAACCCTTATTTCGTGGCTTATCCCGCTTATCCAGGAGCGGCGTACTGGCTGACCGACTATTACCTCGGGCAGACACTCTCCGCCGGCGCTCAGGAAGACGCGGATGATCTGGAGAACGGAGACGGGTCGGACATGTCGGTGGATGCGAGCCTCGATTCCGACGACAGCCACGCGACGGATACGCTTCGCGCCGGCGAAAACACGCCGATCACACCTGAAATCAAGGAGGCGATCGCTGAGGAAGTGAAGCAGCAGATCGCGTATGACAACACCGCAGCTAGCGACAGCAGCGTAGAGGCAGTCCACGGGGAGCTTCCCGCGGCGCTGCGATCAGTGGGTCATGTGTTTGTCGTATCGGACAGCCTGGATGTGACGACGTCGGATCAGCGGTCATGTGCACTCCAGGCGGGCGACATCCTGCGACTGGCTGTCACTCCGGCCGACGGCACCGGAATCGCGGAGCTGCGTGTGGCAAGCAGCAAGAAGATGGATTGTCCGGCTGGCGTGCAGGTCACTGTTTCTCTCCAGGATCTTCAGGACATGCAGGACAACTTCCGCGAACAGCTCGAACAGGGCCTTGGAGTGTTGCAGGCAACGCAAGGACACAATGGGTTGCCTGCTGCTCCCGCGGAAGCGGTAAAGATTCCGCCGCGGCCATCACTGACTGAAGCTGATAGCACATCGGGCTCCGTGTCCGGCGCCGAAGCTCTCGCATTGCTTGAGACTCAGGAACAAGAGGCGAATGCTGTGGAATCGGAGGTTACAGAGGCCGTGTCCAAACCGAATAACTAATCGCACAGGCAAATAAGCTGAGCAGAAAGGGCAGCACCGGGCCAAACCGGTGCTGCCCTTTTCTTTTTAGGCGACGAACTTTGGTGAGTATCCTGAAAGGCGGGCGAATCTCAGGCTCAAACCCAATTCTTGGGCGCCGTTTGCCTTGCGCGGGCCTACTTCGCACGCAGCTATATCACGCTACGTGGGCCACACTCCCTGTATCCACTCCAATTTTTCACGCTGCAAGGGCGGGCCAAACCAGCTTCCGAAGCATGTCCCCATTTGACAAACAACGTCGCGTTACTTGGTGAAGGCAGTTAAATCAAAATTGACTCTTATGGAGGACGCCATGAAAAACCATGCAATCGTTGCAATCGGCGTTGTAGCTCTGATGATCTCGGGGCAGAGACTAGCCGCCGCTGGGCGCCCCTTCGGTTCGTTGGGTTTAGAGCCGCAGTCGGCGCAACAGCAGCAAGCAATGGAGCGTTTGCGTCAGCAGCAAGAACGTCAGCAGGAGATGGAACGCCAGCGTGAACAACAGCAAGAACGCCAACAGGAGATGGAACGCCAGCGTGAACAGCAGCAAGAACGCCAACAAGAGATGGAACGCCAGCGTGAACAGCAGCAAGAACACCAGCAGGAGATGGAACGTCAGCGCGCTCGACAGCAGGAACAACAGCAAGAACGGCAGCGCGAACAGGAGATGGAACGCCAGCGCGCTCAACGGCGTCCCGAGTCTGAGAATAGGCCAGAGAACCTCTCACACAGCGTCGGACCAGAAAATCATCCGTACAACAATGTCCGACCAGAGAACCGCCCTAATCTCGGCGCAAATCATCCGAACACGACTGTCTTCAGGCCAACTGTCATCACTCCCACAATGAGGCACGCCATGACTTACAACACTCGTCCCGGCGGGATACATATCAATCCTGCCCACTTCGCTACCCATTTCGGGTATGCCCACGGGTTCCATTTCACGAATTACTCAGGTGGCCCTTGTATCGGCGACTGCGGCCTTAGGTCGTTCGGCGGGGAATGGTATTTCAACTTCAACGGCGGCTGGTTCGGCCTCATGGGTCCAATGCCCGGAAATTGGGGGCTCCAGACCGACTATCTCTACATCGATGTGGGCGACGACGGGAACTACTACCTGTACGACGCGCAGTTTCCCGACGTGGCAGTCCAGCTTACTTTTGTGGAAAACCTGGGCGACGACCAAGCGGGTGCCGACGAAGACCAGGACGATCAAAGCGATCAATAGCAAAAGTAATTCGATACAAAGGGCCCTCCAACATGGTCGGAGGGCCCTTTTGGCGTTCACACTGCTGCGGCCTAACGCACCAATTCAAGCACTATCGCCCTCCCTAGCCTTACTGCTTGTTTCCCCAAAGGTGCCACTTGAAAATCACTCGGCGCGTCGTCAGGGCGAAGGCCTGTTCTTTCTTGTGCCGTACAAATCTCTTGCGCTCGTGTCCATCTCCGTCCCCAAAAACTCCGCCAGATTGTTCTAACCGACGTTGCACAGTCCGGTGTGAAAAGTCGCTGATCCGCGGCAGGTAAGAAATTACGCGCAAACGTAAGACCTTAGGCCCGAGTCCCCGCCAAGTTCCAAAGCCCCATGGGATTCACGCATCCCTTCTTTTGGGCGCCCTTCAGCCTCTTCGGCTACCGGTAGTGAACGCCACAGAGGTGGACGAGCCTTTGCTCAATTCGGGGCAGGCGCGAGTAACCATTGGCTCGGGCTCGACATGTACTTATTCCCAAACGCAGGCTTACGGGGCCCGTTCAGCGATCTCTTGAGGGGGCCCAAGTCCAAGCCCACGGCGGACAACGCCGTTCGTCTTTTAGGTTAATGGGTACCCTTCGGCCGTAGCTTAGCCAAGTCAGAATAGAGCCGGATTTGCAATTCCTTTCAGCGCCAGTTGCCAATGAGGATGAATGGCGCCCAGTAAAACGGGTGCGAGTAGTCCGCCGCTCCCGCGCTGTTACCGGAGGAGTGCGCCGTTGTCGAATGAGGCGTGCCTCTCAGGAGAGCAAGTTGCGCTTCACGCAGCGCCTCCGCTTTCGGCATATTGCGATGCTTGGTCCACAGCCTGTAGAACTGTTCCATTAGCACGCCCGTGCTCGGGTCATACACCGCCCACAAGCTCGCCACCACCGCGCGCGCTCCCTTTCTCTGCGCCAAAAAGCCGATTCCATCCACTTCCCGCCCGTCGCCCGCCGAGCCGCTCACGGCCGTGTTACATGCGGAAAGCGTCAGCAGCTCCGTGTCGCTGAAGTTAAACGCTGGATTCTTCCGCAGCTCAGCCAGCGTCAAACGCTCGCCCTTTTCCTCTTTTCCGCCCAGCAGCAAAAACGATCCCGTCTCATTCCCTGGAGAAAAATCAAAATGGCTCGCGATGTGTACCAGCGGGTACTTCTTCTCTAGCGCCTTCTCCATGTTCTCCGCCGTAAATGTTTCGTCCAGCATCACCTGCCCTGGCACGACTCCTGCCGCGCTCGAAGTGTTTTTGTCGTTCCCATTTGTCTTTCGCTCACCTTCAGTTCGAATCACGCGGCGCAGCTCCGTCGGCACCGCCGGCAACGCCTCGAATCCGCCGTACGATTTTGAGACACCCATGCCCAGCCCGTGCCACGCGCCCACATTTGGACGCTCCGCCAATCCCGGAATGCTCGACGGCGTAAAAACCGTGTTCCGGTACTTCTCCACCAAATATTCGCGGCCGTCGTATAGTGCCGCAATCGGCAAATAGCGCAGCACGCCATCCAGCGACCACATCAGCGTCTTCGCCTTCGAGCCTTCCAGCTCCTTCGCCATGGGCGCCACCAGTATGCTGTACAGCTCCTGCGCCTTCGGTTTCGGATCCGAAGCCGGGTCCATGAGCGCTTGGCGGAACTCCGCCACTTTCTTCCGCAGATCATCGCCTTTGATGGCGTACTCCCGCGGCACCATCACGTTGGGCGTGATCACCATCACGCGGTACTTGTCGTCGGTCACCAAGGTGTACAGCGCCACCGTGCCAGGATCCAGTTGCCGCAACACGCTCTGCATGGCGCTGGCCTGCTCGCTCACACTTTCCACGCTTTCGTTCGCTTCTTTCGTTTTGCCCAACTCCTCGAAATAGCTAGCCAGGAACTTTTCCCAGGCTTCGTTGGCGGCCGTAACGTGCTGCTCCAGTTCCTTGAGGTGCTGCTCTTCGTCCGCAGTTCGCTTCGGCTTGGCCCGCAGCGAGGCATATTCGTTGCCAATCGCGGCCACACTCTCCGCCTTTGCCTCGTACTCACGATCGGCCGTCTCTTCGTTCTTGGTGAGTTTCACCGGAGTGCTCAACGCGGAGCTCTCCTTGCTGTCCCGCCGGATAAATTCGAAATATTCCTCGTCCTTCAGCAGATCCAGCACCTGCTCCGCCTCTGGCAATCGCCCCTGGGTGATGAGCAGATCAGCGAGATCACGGTAGATTTTCTCTTTGGACTTAAGGAAGCTTTGCTGCGCTTCCTTTTCGAAGCCGCGGATGTTGGCGCGCAGCTGCTGAATCTTGTTGACCGCGTGTTTGCCGAAGAAAGCTGCCGTCGCCGGTTTTCCGTCACGACGCCACAATTCCATCAGATTGCCAAGAACGCTGGCCTCGTCGATTGGATTCTGTACTTGACGCGCCTCCGCCAAGCTCAAGCTGTAGTTTTGTAAAGCCGCTTGCCTCTGGCCGAGAGCGGTATACATCAACCCGATGAAATTCAGCGTTTCGGCCTCGCCGAGCCTGTCGCCGATGGTTTGTTGGAGCGCAAGGCCTTGGTTGTAGTAGTCGAGCGCCGTCTTGTTCTCGCCAAGAGAAGCTCTTGCCTGGCCGATGCTGGTCAGTGTCGCTGCTTCGCCATAACGATCGCCTACGGTACGCTCGATAGTAAGTGCCTGGTCGAGGTAGCTAAGGGCATCACGCTCCTGGCCCAGACTGTCGTAAACTGCCCCGAGGTTATGGAGCACCATCGCCTCGCTTCTTCGGTCACCCACGGCGCGCACGAGTTCGAGTACCTGCATTAAGTAGTCGAGGCCCTTCTGATTCTCGTTGAGATCAAAATAGATGTGCCCGATGTTGTTCAGCACCAGTGCTTCCCCACGGCGATCGCCCACATCGCGCAGTATAGCCAGAGCCTGGTTGTAGAATTCGATCGCCCTCGTCTTCTCGCCCGTAAGGTCGTACGCGGTGCCCAGGTTGTTAAGCGTTATGGCTTCGCCGTCCCGGTCGCCCATAGTTCGGCGCAGGGGAAGGGCTTGATTGTAGTAGTCGATTGCATGAGTAACGTCGCCAAGAGAAAAATAAGTGAGACCTATGTTCTGCAAGGTGCCGGCTACGTTCCGCAGGTCGCCTAAGGCCTGCTGGATCGGGAGCGCCTGGTTGTAGTAATCGAGAGCCTTGCGCCAGTCGCCAAAGCTGTCATACACCGAGCCGATGTTACCTAACGTCTGGGCTTCGCCACGCCGGTCGCCGACGGCGCGCCGTATAGCTAGCGCCTCATTGTATTTGTCGAGAGCTTTCTGAAACGCACCCTGGTTGTGATAAACCAAACCGATATAGTTAATTGTCGTAGCTTCCCAGTGTCGATCGCCGGCGGCGCGAGCGAGCGGTAGCGCTCGATTGAAGTAATTGAGAGCCTGGTTTTCATCGCCCTGAGAGTCATAAAAGCGCGCAATCGTGTACAACGCCAGCGATTGCTCGTATACGTCTCCGGCAGCCTCCCATAGCGGCAGCGTATCTTCGAACATTTGGCGGGAACGCTTAAGCGAGTCACCGGTTTCTTGGGCGCGCAACTCCTCTGCTTGTACCAGGATTCGTTCCGCCTTTATACGCGCGCGGTCTGCATCAGTCGGCGGTCGCAGGGCCTCGATCGAAACGCGATAATTGTTGCTGTGAACGTTTTTGTCGCCGGATGAGATCTCCAACCGAAAGATCCCGGCGGATTCGGCGATTGTCGAAAGCTGCTCGATGCCCCACGTCCCATTCGGACTGTCCATCGTTGCGATTTGCTTACCGTCCGGGCCGTACATCGTCAACGCCACATGGATTCCCAATTGTTCGACAACTGCGTGAAGGAATTGCCCTGCGCTCACTTGAATTTCATACGCGTCGGTCGCGCCGCCCGCAAGCTCCTTTTCGACAGGAGTGCCCGGCTCCAGGCGCACAGCTGCACCCTTCTCCCTTATTTGATTCTGGAAAGTGGGCAAGCCGTCCGGGCGTGCGGCAGCCGCAGGCAGCGTCAAAAGGCTGACACACGCCAAAAAAATCACCGACCGCCTTCGCCCGTTGGGGAACCGAGAGCCAAGTCGTTGAGTCGTGAGCACCACGTCAGCCCTCAAAGCGGCCGCCATTATTGCACTATTTTGTACATCGTCCAATACGTTACGGCGACGGCGCGGCCCTCTGCGAGATTATTTGCTTGTTCCCTCGTTTCGGTTTTCCCATGTTGGTGCGACGATCAAGGACCCAACCCAAGGCCTATCTGGATTGTCTGGCCCTCTAGCGACGTAAGCGAGTCGAAGCGAGCCGTGCCTTACGGGCACTAGTTGGGCACACATTTGCGGGCTGCACCCATCGGTGCAGAGGTCCCATAAGCAGGCATCCATGGTAAGTCTGTGCCAAGAGATCAGGTAATGAGGCATGGAGTTATTACGCCAACAAAAGCACGATGTACTTCAATTTCTCACTTGAAGGAGTCTCTTTGACAGAGCTCCTGGTGCCCACGGTAGTTTGGGTTAGTCGTCTTGATCCTTCTGGCTCATATGCTGAAACTAGGGCGAAAACTCCTGAAAATGTTTGCGTTTTGTGACCCCGTTTCGTCCCCATTGTCGCATGTATAGGTGAAGGCGGTCAGACAAGACGCCTCGAATAAGGAGACAAATGTCATGAAAAGGATCCTCACCATCGCACTTTTCGTTGCGGCGAGCTTGATGCTGACGCAGAAAGCTTCAGCGCAGGTTTTGCAGCAGGGCCACTATCTAACCTTGGGGTACGCGGCGCAGGCACAAGCCGTGTGCAACGTGAACGGCGTCGACTACCCAGTTGATGGTTTCTCGCGTATATGGGGCCGCGATCCTGTCACCGGCATGTGGGTTGTCATCGGTCGCATCGTGGCCACTCCCTACGGTTACCGGGCGGATGGGATCGACGGAAGAAGCTACCCAGCGTTCTGCCGATGAGGCCGCTCACTTACGTGGCCAGAGCGGCAAGTAGCACTTTGTATTCAATTGGCTGAGTGCCGAGCCCACGGCGCTCAGCCCACTTTTGTAACTTAAGAGAGAAGCAGATTCCCTTTCCGGAAATCGGAGCGCACTTCTCACCGAGTCGATCTCGAATCTCCCCGCAGGATCGACCAGCACTCAGTTGTGCCCCTAGCCACCGTGAAGAATGCCAAGCCGCGTCGCTCACTTTACCGATTGGGTAGGCGAGGGAGTTCCGTCACACAGAGTTGCTTAATGCCCGTGGCCAGCCGGTATTTCAGGTGGCTCCATAAATATCACAATTTGGCCGCTAACTCACGGAGTACGCTAGAATTAGAAACGGAGGAGTGGGTGAGCGGTTGAAACCGGCGGTCTTGAAAACCGTTAGGCCTGAAAGGGTCTCGGGGGTTCGAATCCCTCCTCCTCCGCCAGAAATTAATTTTCCTATCTAAGAATAACCCTCTTCGTCCCAGACGAGATGCGTGCTAGCCATAAGATGGAGCAGGCATGGCTCGTAGCAGCAAGACAGTCTCTCAATTCTGATCCAGAGGATGCCATGAAAATCGGTTTCAAGATCTGGAGAGTTGCCGCACTTTTTTCGTTTCTGCTCGTCGCCTCATTTCCCGCGAGAGCGGATGTTGAGGTCCGCGCGGACGTCATCGCGTCGCGCACCACGGACGTGGAAGGGATTAAGCTTCACTACCTCACCGCGGGGCACGGCCCAGCGGTGATCCTGCTCCACGGCTACACGCAGACGTCTCGCATGTGGACGCCACTCATCCCACAACTCGCCGAGAAGTTCACGGTGATCGCGCCGGATTTGCCGGGAATCGGTGATTCGGATATTCCGAAGGATGGTTTGGATATGAAGACCGCGGCCATCCGCATGCATGCTCTCGCCAAATCGCTTGGTGTTGAAAAAGCGCGAGTCGTCGGACACGACATCGGGTTGATGGTTGCCTACGCTTATGCCGCGCAGTTCCCTTCGGAAGTCGAAAAGCTCGTCGTAATGGACGCCTTTCTTCCCGGTGTCGCCGGGTGGGAGGACGTCTACGACAATCCGAATATGTGGCATTTTCGCTTCAACGGCCCGACGCCGGAAGCGCTGGTGAAGGGACGAGAAAAAACGTATTTCGAATACTTCTGGAATGATCTGGCTGCGGACAAGACGCATTCCGTTCCCGCAGCAGACCGCGGAGCCTATATCGCCGCATACGCCCGGCCAGGGCGTATGCAAGCAGGCTGGGCGTATTTCGCTGCCTGGCCGCAGACGGCGAAGGACTTCGCGCAGATGGCGCAAACGAAGCTGACGATGCCCGTCCTGTCCATCGCTGGCGAAAAGGCCAGCGCGGGAGTTCTCGGCCCGCAGATGAAGTTGGTCGCAACGGATGTGACGGTCATCGTTTTAAAGGACACTGGCCACTGGATAATGGAAGAGCGCCCCAAGGAAACGATGCAAGCTGTGTTGAATTTTCTCTGAGCCGTTTGCGACGCCTGTTAAGAAGCGCTCTCGGGCCGGCAAAACATCAGATTATTCGAAAGCCGACCTGACGTGGATTAGCAATTAAGCTTGAGCTTTGGCGAATTGGATGTCCAATGTGATGGTCACTTCTTCGCCAACGAGCATCGCCCGTGACTTCCCAATGGGCAAGCCACGGCCCATAGCGATTCGCTCAATTCGAACAGGCTCGGGTAGACCAGAGGCTCACCCACGCTCCCCAACCGTGGCCATCCTTATCCACGCTCGACGAGCAAAGTCTCGAAGCTGGAATCCTGGTTCGTTTATACTTACGCATGGGCCCCCGAATGCGCCCTGCCCTCTCAGCCTCTCGCATCTAAAATAGATACTCTTGCTCCTATGTCATCTTTTAAACCAATCGTCCGCGTGGCAGGCATCTGGTTGTTCTTTCTCGCCGTCTATGCGGCCGTGTCTCTGATTGTCCCGCGGGGAAACCATGCGCTCACCGCTTTCGGAGACCTGACTCAGTGCATTGTGCCGCTCCTCGCCAACACCGGTCTTCTGCTGAACGCGGGAACTCCGCATTGGCGCAGGAACCTTTTTTGGATGTTGCTCGCCATGGGCTGCACACTCTGGATGATCGGGCAATTTCAGTGGACTTATTACGAGCTCTACCTTCACCGGCAAGTGCCTGACACCGATCCGTTGGACATCGTCTTTTTCCTGCGCGGCATTCCCATGATGGCTGCCCTGACGCTGCGCCCGCACCTCAAGCGTGGCGAGTCGCAGCTCCGCTTCGGCTATCTGGACTTTTCGCTTCTGCTCACCTGGTGGATTTTTCTTTATGTTTTCATCGTGCTGCCCTGGATGTACGCCGTCCCCTCGCTCGCGGAGTACAACTACAACTTCGTCCTTCTTCACAATATCGAGAACTTGATCGTCGTCGGCGGCTTCGGCTACCTGTGGTTGCGCTCGTCGGGTGCCTGGCGAGTGGTCTATGCCAATCTCTTCGGGGCCTCCACGATGTACATGCTGTCTTCGCTCACCATCAACATCGCTCTCGGATTCAACCGCTACTACACGGGCAGCTTGTACGATCTGCCGTTGGTTTCCTCGTTTCTTTGGTTCGCCCTCGCGGGCGTCATCGCTTACCAAAAACGTGCCGCTCTCGACGCCCCGGCGGAGAGCGGATTCGACGCGGAGACCGACACCTCGCGTGGAGAGAGTGTCGTCCCCGCGCGACTGGCGATGGCTGCGGTAATGTCTTTGCCGTTGCTTGCCATTTACACGTTGCGATTCGCCCATACGAATCCCGTAGTCCGCGATTTCCGATTGATGACTGTTCTACTCTCTTCCATTCCCCTGGCTCTGCTCGTTTTCGTGAGAACCTATCTGGCTGAGGCTGACCGTTCGCGGCTGCTCTCTCATTCCGAACGCTCGATCGAGAATCTGCAAAGACTCCAGGCGCAAATCGTGCAATCTGAGAAACTTGTCTCCCTGGGACAATTGGCCGCTGGCGCCGCCCATGAAATCAATAATCCGTTGACGGCTATTCTCGGCTTCTCCGATCTTTTGGCCGACGACCCCGCCCTTCCCGAAAAAACTCGTGTCACCGCTTCCAAGATTCGCGACCAGGCTCGCCGCACCAAAACACTTGTCGGAAATCTTCTGAGCTTTGCCCGGCAAGTCCCCACGGAGCGCACGCTTCTGGACATTAACACTGTGGTCACCAACGCCGTGCAGCTTCGCACCCTCGATTTGCGCACAGGGACTGTCCGCATCGAGCTCCAGCTCGAGTCCGTTCTTCCCGGAGTTCGCGGCGATGGAAACCAGTTGATGCAGGTTTTCTTCAATATGATCAGTAATGCGGTCGACGCCATGGAAGCGGCGCAAGGCGGCGTTCTCACCATCAAGACCATGCGCGATCGCGCCTACGTCGTTGTCCTCTTCTTGGACACCGGGCCGGGTGTCAAGGAGCCTCACCGCGTCTTCGATCCTTTCTATACGACTAAGCCGGTCGGCAAAGGCACCGGCTTGGGTCTCAGTATTTGCTTCGGCATTGTGCAGGAGCACAGCGGCAGAATTCTCTGCTACAACCGGCAAGAAGGCGGCGCCGCGTTCCGCGTGGAGCTGCCTGCCGTCCTCGCGGCGTTGCCCACCAAGGAATTGCAGCTCTCTGCCGTAACTCCGAATCCAACGAAGCCCTCGTGAGCTTACTTCTCCCCTTGTCGCAAACCTTCACACGCGTCTGTCTCGATGGCTATCGGACTCGTGTTAGAGTCTTGTTTCGAACTACGTTCAGCAAGTGGGAGACGCGATGACGGACGCAGCCATCGTGACGCAGAAACTTACACGGCGCTTCGGCAATCTGACCGCCGTCGACAGTGTCGACTTAACGGTTGCCGCGGGCCAATTCTTCGGCTTTCTCGGACCCAACGGCGCCGGCAAATCCACCACCATTAAGATGCTCACTGGTTTGCTCGCTCCGAGCTCCGGCCGCGCGGAACTACTCGGGCTGGACTTCGCTGCGCATCCCGTCGAGGTCAAACGGCAAATCGGCGTCGTCCCCGAAGGGATGGGGCTCTTCGAACGATTGACTGGCGCCGAGTATCTGCAGTTCGTCGGCCGCATGTACGGCCTCGACCGTCCCACAACGCAGCGCCGCTCCGAAGAGCTGCTGGATTTCATGCAGCTCGCCGACCGTCCCAAGACCTTGATCGCGGACTATTCCCACGGCATGCAGAAAAAACTCGCGTTGGCCGCGGCGGTCATCCACGGGCCACGCATTCTTTTTCTCGACGAGCCGTTCGAAGGCGTGGATGCCCTTGCCGCCGGCGCGCTCAAAGCCCTTCTGGGGCGCATGACCGAGCGCGGCGTCACCATCTTTCTTACGTCGCATGTTCTGGAAATTGTCGAGCGCCTCTGCAGCCACGTGGCCATCATTCACAAAGGCAGGCTCGTCGCGCAAGGCTCGCTTGATGAGTTGCGCGCAGGCATCGCCGGCGAAGAAGGAAGTAAAACGACTCTAGAGCAGATTTTCCTTTCCATCGTAGGCCAGGATGGCGCCCAGCGGCCCCAACTCGAGGAACTCTCGTGGCTGATGTAGCAGGTCTCCCCGGCGTTTGGCAACAAATCCGGCTTGTAGCTGGCCTCCGCTGGCGGATTCTGCGTAACGGTCTCCGCAAGAAAAACAATCAGTGGGACTTGATTGGAATGATCTTCGCTGGCGTTTTCGCCGCCCTTTTCGTCCTCGGTTTGTGTTTTGCTTTCTATTTCGGTGCTTATTCTTTTTTATCGGGCGGCCACGAAGGCTGGTTCGCTTTGCTTTTCTGGGGAATTTTTCTTTTCTGGCAGTTCGTTCCCATTTTCACGGCGGGCTTCGGCGCAGGCTTTGAATTTCGCACTCTCTTGCGGTTTCCGCTTAGCCTGCGGGCGTTTTATGTCATCGGCCTCGCCTACGGACTTTCCGATTTTGCCGCCGTTGCGTCCTGCTGCTGGCTGATTGCCATGATCGTCGGCGCAGCCGTGGCGAACCCGAGTGTCCTGCCTGCCATGCTGCTCATCTCCGTTCTCTTTCTGCTGATGAACATCACGCTCGAGCGCATGATCGGTTCTTGGCTCGAACGCATCCTGGCTCGCCGCCGTTCCCGAGAAATATTCTTCGCGCTGTTCATTCTATTCGCCGTATCGGTTCAATTTCTCAATCCACTGCTCCAGCGGTACGGCCGCGCGGCGCAGCCCTGGGCCAGACAATTCCTTCCGTACTTGTCCGTTTTTCCGCCGTCGCTTGCGGGTCAAGCCATTGTGGGCGCCGCCCAACATCATTTCGCTGACATGCTCATCGGCGCTGCCGGCATTTCCGCCTATGCCCTGCTCTTCAGCATGTTTCTCTGGATGAGGTTCGCAACACAATACCGAGGAGAGGAACTGAGCGAGTCAGCCGTCCCTGCGCGTGCAATCGTTCGTCCCGTTTCACGGACCGCTGAACAGACCGACGCACTGCGCTTGCTGACGCCGCAAGTTGCGGCCGTCCTCCGCAAGGAATTCCGCTACCTCACACGAAATAGCTTCGCCTTTTTTCTGCTGATTATGCCTCCCGTGTTTGTTCTTCTCTTCACCACGCAATTTGCGGGCAGGCATCCTACGGCCACGAAGCATCCGGTCTCGACCGAGTTCTTTTTCCCCGGCATGATGGCCTATCTCCTGCTCATCCTGATGGCGCCTGCCTACAACAGCTTTGCCTATGATGGCAAAGGCATCCAAACGTTTTTCACTTCGCCCGTAAGCTTCCGCGAAGTCTTTCTAGGAAAGAATCTCCTCCAGACCATGATGCTCGCCTTTGAATTGACGCTTTCGATGGCCGCATTTTCTTACTTGGTAGGACTTCCTTCTCTCCCCGTCCTGATAGCCACCCTGGCAGCCATTGTTTTCAACATCGCGGGGCAATTGACAATTGCCAATTGGTCCTCGTTAACCTTTCCGCGCAAACTCAATTTCGGCCAGATGCGCGGCCAGCGCCAGTCGGGCATGGCCGTGCTCGTGTCGTTCGGCACGCAGATTCTCTTGGGTGGTATCAGCGCGCCCATCCTCTTTATGAGCCGCTGGACTGGCGATAGGTGGCTTCCCGCGGAAGTCTTTGCTTTCCTCGCGGCAGCGGCGATCGCGGGCTATAGTTCTTCGCTCAATCCGTTGGCGGCCCTCGCCGAAAAGAAGAAAGAATCCTTGATTGACGCGTTGTCCCGCTAACGCCCCATCCGTCGGCAATTTAGCTGAAAGTTCTAGCTCACGCTTCCGTCCTCGGAACGCAACGTCTCGGCATAACGCGCCGCAATGGCCTTCCAGGAAAAATGTTTTTCCTGTGCGCGGCGGCTGCGTTCGGCAAGCGATGAGCGGTACTCCGGATCGGAAAGCACCTTGAGCAACGCTTCTCCTAAACCACGCTGCCGCTTCGGATCAGCGAACACTACTCCCGCTTCCGTGATCGGCGGAGCCGTTTCAGGCCCCTCAAGCGCAACCACCGGAAGTCCGCACGCAATCCCCGCGATCGCGCTTCCGCGCCGCGATGAAATCCCTCCGCGCACAAAAAGCAAAACGTCGCAGCACGCCATGTGCCGAACGATTTCCTCTCCCGGCAGAATTCCTAGCGCCGAGACCTCAATCGGCAGCTTGTCCATCAGATTCCTAAAGGCCTTCTCTGCGGTGTCCGAATGGCGCCCCATCACGATCAATCGCAGCTTTCCCAAACGCTCCGCCACGATTTGCAAAGCCTCCGAGATGCTTGCGATCTCCCAGATACCGGCTTCCCCGCCGGTAATCCCAAAAACGCAAATCGCCGGCAGTCGGTTCGCATCGACGCGCGTCATTGTCCAAGCCGTTTCTGGTTCCGGCAGATTCGCTCCCACAGGAATGAAAATGGCGCGCGTGAGCTTCTTTCCGATCCAGGGGATCTTGCTGATGGCCACGGTGAAGATGCCGAGATCGCAAGATCGCAGCGCTTCGTTCATGGCGTGGGTCTGCGCTCGCCGCCGCAGCTTGTCGATCGTGCGGCTGCCGGGGTAAGGCAGCACGTCATGGTAAACCATCGCGACGCGCGTACCCGCTTGCCGGAGAATGCGCAGAACGCGCAGAAATCGTAGCGGAAATCCGCGCTCCGACCACGACAGCGCGGTGTATTGCACCAGCACCCAGCACCCACGCCACGCCGCGGCTTGACGCTCGAGCCCGCGCATCGCCGCAGGCCACCCATCTTCCACCCAAGCGACGCGTGATAGTTCCAACTCAAAGTCGTGCACGCGCAGTGCCTCGCCAAGGTATCGGCAGTATTCTTCGACCGCATCCGTCGGCGCATCCCGCCGGCCAAGCAGCGCGATGCACTTTTGTGTCATTGGGGTAGTGCCAGAATGTGATTCGTGCCGCAGGGCTTGCAGGTGTAACCGAATCGCGAAAACTCCTCAAGAAGCAAGCGGTGGTTTTCTTCGCTGTGCATTTCGCAGATGATCCCCGGGCGTTTCTCCTTCAACAAACGTCGCGCCCCGCGAAACACTTCGACTTCCGCGCCTTCCACGTCACACTTGAGAAAATCTGGCGATAGTTGCGTCCAGGTGTAGTCATCCAGCGACTCCGCACTCACCTGAATGGTGTCGCCAGCTCTTTCAGAAACGACGTGTCCAAGTCCTCGATCCGGCGAGGTCGCTGGGTCCGTCCGCGCGAAAAAAACGGTGCGCGGCTCCGACCACACCGCTTTTTCTTCCACCGTAATCCACCCCAACTCATTCCGGGCGACATGCTCGCGTAGCCGCGTCGCGATTTCCGGATCAGCTTCGAACGCCACCACCCGCCCCTCTTTACCCACCAGCCTCGCCGCAAGCAAGGAAAAAAATCCGATGTTCGCTCCGATATCGTAAAAAGTCATTCCGGCGCGCAGATGTTGTTGCAAAGCCGCCTGCACTTCCGGCTCAACCCCGCCTTCAAAATAAGCCTTTCCTGTCCTCGGATTTAGATGCAGCCACAATCCCTCCGCAGGCCCGCTCTGCACTTGCACCCAGGCAAGCGAGTCACGCGGAACTAGCTTCGCTCCCGCCCAGCTTACGCACCTGCCCAGTACCGGCACGCGCCGTAACCCCGCGAGCGGCGACGAGTATCGCAGCAAGAATTGTGCCAGCCGTCCTTGCGAAGCGCTCACTTCATTTCTCCACCAGAAAGCTGCCGATGACCAACGCATCCATTCCCGAGCTGAAGAAAGTGCGTATCGCATCAGTGGGCGTATGCACAATCGCCTCGCCGCGAAGATTAAACGAGGTGTTCATAATCACTGGCACGCCAGTACGCTTCCCAAATTCATCGATCAGCCGCCAATAAAGCGGATTGCTCTCTTTCTCCACCGTTTGCGGCCGCGCGCTGCCGTCCACATGCGTCACCGACGGAATCACCGCCCGTTTCTCCGTCCGCACCTGCGCCGTCAGTATCATGAACGGTGAATCGCCCGCGCTCTCCAGATATTCCTCGGCCGCTTCCTTCTTCATCGATGGCGCAAACGGCCGCCACCACTCCCGAAATTTCACCGCATTGTTTACTTTCGCGTTCATCTCCGGATCGCGCGGATCGGCTAAAATCGACCGGCTCCCCAGCGCACGCGGTCCAAATTCCATGCGCCCCTGGAACCATCCGAGAATCTTTCCGTTGGAAAGCAATTCCGCCGCGGTCGCAGCCGCATCGCTCAAGTGTGCATACCTCAATTTATAAGTCTTCAGAGCGCTCTCGATGGCTTCATCGTCAAACTCCGGCCCCAAATAAGCGTGCCGCATCGCCTTCATCGGCAATCGTCCGCCCCCGTCCATATAAGGAGCAAGCGCAGCTCCAAGTGCAACACCATCATCCGAAGCCGCGGGCTGCACAAAGAATTTATCCACCTGCCCAGACGCCACAATTTTTCCGTTCGCTTTGGAATTAAGCGCCACTCCTCCAGCCAGACAAACATTCCGGCTTTTTGTTTTCTCGATCGCCATCTGTACGATGCTCATCATCGCGATCTCGCAAGCATCCTGCACCGCATAGGCCACATCTTTGTGCCGCTCGCCGATCTCGCTCTCAGGAATCCGCCGCGGCCCGAACAACCGTACCATTTCTGCAAACGGCGCCGATCCATTCGCAACAAGCTGCCTCGCATGTACTTTGTAGGGCGCAGCGTCCGCTTCAATAAACGCCCGTAAATCCACGCCCGGCTTGCCGTAAGGTGCCAGCCCCATCACCTTCCACTCGTCGCTGTTGCGCTGAAACCCGAGATACTCCGTAAACTCACTGTAAAAATATCCAACCGAATCGGGAAACGGAATCGTTAAGACGTGTTCAAGTCGGCCGTCCCGCCCATGCCAAATCGAAGTCGCCTCCCACGCCCCGCGCCCGTCCATCACCACCACAGCCGCTTCCTCAAATCCAGAAAAAGAATAAGCACTCAAGGCGTGCGCTAAATGATGATCCACAAACCGCATTCTCGCTTTCACTTTGCCAAAGTGCCGCTCGAACGGTTTCGTCCCTCCTCCCTGATGCCACATGCTCAGGAAATATGCTGTGGCATTTCTTACGCCCGAATACGTCATAGGTAACTTCCTGGCCGCTAAACATTTCAAATCGTGACGATAGAGCGGCCCCGGAGGCTGCCAGCCGAAACATACTTCATCCAAATCTTCGGGCTTTGTTTTAGCGAATTCCAGGCAGGCCCGGATGGCAAGTTGGGGAAAACGAGCGTCGTGTTTCAGGCGGCTCAAGCGCTCTTCAGCGACCGCAAAGAGCAGGTTGCCGTCGCGGACGATGCAAGCCGAGGAGTCATGCATCTGTGAGTAGTTGATTCCAAGCGTCTGCATCTCGGATCAGGCACCGCTCTTCTTTACGCCGCAGCACCACGCCATCGGCGAGCCCTCTCCGGCCAGTTCCCGGACTTCACCACTGCTCGAGCGCAGCACGGACACAATTCGCGCGGCTTCGATCGCCGTGCCGCGCCAGCTTTTGCCCGCCGCGACCGGATCTAATCCCAAGAGTCTGGCCGCAGCCCGGCTGAGAGACACCAATCGGGCCGACCATAAGGCGTCAACCGCGCCCCAAGCCAGACGCCCGCGCAGGTTCATCGTGGGCTTGTGACTCCCATTGAATTGAAAGAGAAAGGTGCCGCCCGGCCGGAGGACTCGCAGGAATTCCCGGATATAGCCGAATACGAGTTCCTCCGAGGGCAGGTGTTGCAGCACGAGGTAGCTAAACAGAAAATCCGCCGACCCGCTCGTCAAGCAGGCAAGATCCGCTCCGCCTACTCTCAGCCACAGAATGTTTTGTTGTTCCGCATGGATCTGGCGGGCCCGCTGCAGCATTTCAGCGGACAAATCGAGGGCCACAACGCGTTTGTACCGCCGCCCAAAACTCCCCGTCATACGTCCAGCGCCGCAGCCCAACTCGACCACGACTTCACCGCGCGCTGAGACGCCGCATCGCTCCACCATCGGGGCTACCAGCGTCTCATAGTCTTTTTCTCCGGAAGCCAGGAAACTATCGATGTCCCAATCTTGTTTCCAGCTGGCGATGTAGTGAAACGCGTCGCGTCGCGCGCGGTCGTCCCAATCCCGCCGCATCATCTCGGTTACATTCACAATCGCGCCTCCCACCCGTCGTCGGCTATCAAACACGCCGGCATATCATGCATCTGCAAATAATTGACCCCAAGTTTGATCATGCTTCAATCGTCAGCAGGAAAACGTGAACTCCTCGAGCCCCCTCGAAAATCGTTCATGCACACCATTGGCTCTCACGCGAAGGCCAGGAACACAACTCATGCATGCTTTGTTCCGCTTGACATTATGTCAGAATTCAGAGCCGGGTCCGTCGCCGGATGACACAACCAGGACGCTGAGGCCCTTTTTGAGCAAACTGGCCGCTTACCCCTTCACTAGGTGTACTATAAATTTTCTGTCCCTATCAGCAACGCCGATGAATACGTTGAATCTTCCTCGATGGATTCGAGACGGGTGGTTGGCTTGACACAGCACGAAACCGGCGGACAGAATCGCCACTATCCGATCTTGGACGCCTTGCGCTTTGTTCTGGCCTTCTGGGTCGCCGTTGGCCACTACCAAATGCCTCCGCTCTTTGCGGGCGTAGACGAAGCGAGCTCCTTTGGAAGGTTCGTCACTCATGCTTGGCAAAGCGTTGTGTTCGGAACTCCTGCAGTCATCGTGTTTTTTGTGATTTCCGGTTTCTGCATTCATCTGCCTTTCCGCGGGGACAAAAAGCTGGCTGTGGGACGTTACTACCTCCGTCGCTACACGCGCATTCTGATTCCCGTGGCTGGCGCACTTTGCGTCTATCGTCTCGATGGACAAAAGCTCACGTTTTTGGGTGAGCACTCCATCCTTTGGGAATCCCCGCTTTGGAGCCTCGCCTGCGAAGAAATCTACTATGCCGCCTATCCAGTTCTTCGGGTAATACGCCGCCGAGTCGGCTGGAAGATACTCCTCCCCATTGTTTTTGCTGCGGGCACAATCACGGCCGCGACCCACGTTCATTCTGTGAGCTGGCATGATTTTGGTCCTCTGGGAACCTCTCTAATTCTCCTGCCAGTCTGGCTGCTTGGCTGCCTCCTCGCGGAACAAGCCGACGCCCTCCCCGTAATGGATTCCACCCTTCGAATTTGGCTTTGGAGATTTGTGATTTGGTTGGGGTGCTGGAGCGCGGAGATGCTCCACTTCAAAGCCAAGGTTCCCTATACGCAGACGATGACCTGGTTTGGCGCGCTCGCTTATTTTTGGGTCCGAAATGAGATTGCTTACGGCAAATATTCTGCGCCGAACCGGTATCTAGCCAGCGCCGGTGCGTGGAGCTACTCGCTCTACCTGGTCCACGCGCCGGGAATGGGATTTTATTGGCGGCTTCCGATTCCCAATCTCGGCTATCTTTTCAACTGGTTTGCCACGATGCTATCCAGTCTGGGTTTCTCGTACACCTTCTATTTACTGGTAGAACGCCCTTCGCATAACTTGGCTCGCAAAGTCACCGTCGCCGGTGTAACCCGGCGCGTTGCTAGCGAGGCACCTGCTTCTCAAACCGAAACCGCTTCTGTTCCCTAGTCTCTCGAGCGCCAGACTCCTCTCGTCAGTTCCCGTTTTTTGCTCGTTCCACCTGGTCCCGCGGACCGCTTTGCAATTCGCCCCTGTCCGTTGCGCCTTTCGGCCCCGCCATTTTCCAGTCGAAACGAAAAACTTCATATTCGGCATTATGGAAGATCTCTATCAACGAACCTTTGTTGCCCTCTAGAAAGCTCCGCCAAGCTGGCGGGCTCCAATTCGTATTCACCAAAATCGTAGCGTGGATGCTTCGCATAAAATCCGCGGAGTCTTCCGGCGCTTCGTCGGGCGCGAAGCTAGCCACCGCACGGTTCGTAAATAGCGCTAGACACCGAGGTTTCGGGAAAATAAGCACTTCCGAAGGCTGCGTGCTTGCTCGCAGGAATGAGAACAGTTCTTGAGCAGACGCGTCGTGCACATTGGGTTCGGCCTGTTGGCTTGACTCTTTTCTGATCTGCCCAATATACGTAAGGCCGCAAAAAAGCAGCAGAACCATCGTCGCCGTTCGCCGCGTTGGGATACTAAGCGGCTCGATAATTCGCCCGAATTCTTCAACGCCGTAGGCAATATACAAAGGCAGGATCGGCAGCAGACCTCGCAGGCCGATTTCAGCGTTCCACACAAAAAGAATCCCCACATAGCCCAGAAGATAGATTTCCCGTGTCGCTCGCTCTTTCCAAAAATGTCGCGCAAAACTGAACCCCGCCAACGCCGTAAAAAGCAGCGCGAAGATTATCTGCAGCTTCTTGCTAAAGCCGTTCTGCCATACATACGACAGCGTTTTCGCATAATAAACCGCGTTGACAAGCGTCGTTCGGAGAGAAAAGTGAAACGCGCTGACATATCCCTTAGGCGAGGTGATAAAAAGCGTCTGAGCTAGTATCAGTATGGCCGTTCCAGCCGCGACCACTACCATAAAGCGGCTTGGCCGCCTGAATTTGGCCAGATCTGCGAGCACCAGCGCTGCCAGGAGCGCAATGCCGATGGTCCGCGTCCCATAGCTGCAATAAAGAAGGACGGAGAGCAGCATCGCGGCGCCAATGTCCAGTTTTTCCGGAGTGAGCTTCTGATATGTGTTTTGAATGGCCAGCAGCGCGCCGAACGAAAACATCAAGTAAGGAAATTCCGAGAGAATGTAGTCTCGTTGGTCCCAGAAGACCGAATTGAAGCCCAGTATTAATAAAGCGCACGCACTCATGGCCGGAGACAGCATCGGCCGGACGAGTGATTCAAAGATCGCCAGAAAAATCACAAAACAAATCACCGTGACGGCCTTGAATGCCCTCAAATTCATTCCGAATATTTTGTATGCAGGCGCCAGAATCAAAGGATAAATGGGTGGATAACCGTTCGATGGAGCCAGCCACAATGCCCTGGGATTAGGGACATAGTTTATTGCCAAATATGGACGGCCTTCGGCGAGGTTGGCCGCGTGCATGACATATGCGGCGAAGTCATCGGCCACGAAAACATGCCCGGGCGAGAGATCAGCCAGGTAGGCGAATGCGATGACAGCGAGAACGCCCCACTTTAAAAGTTTCCTGTGATCTTTGCCGCGGGCGCCAACTTTTGATTCTGTTGATTCGTTCTGGGGAGCCTCATGAGATCGCTCCGGCTGTTGACTCGCTCGAATCTTCATGCCGATCTCGTGCTGCTTAAATCGATGATACGGCGGTACAGTCCTTCCAACTGCCTTCCTGCGCGCTCCCACGTGTACCGCTTCATCGTCTCCCGCGCGTTCTCGCCTAGCTTTCGCCGCAACTCCGTCGATCCCACAAGCCGTTCAATCGCCACCTCGATCGCTGCTGCATTCCCGGGGGGGATCAACAGCCCGTTGAACTCGTTCTCCACCACGTCCGGCATCCCGCAAGTCTCTGTCGTAATCACCGGCATCCCGGAAGCCATCGCTTCGAGCAGCACCACGGGCAATCCTTCCATCAAAGAAGGAAACAGCAGCACATCGTGCTCGGCGTAAAGTTCCTGCATGCGCTCCGCCGCAATCACGTCGCGTACCACCACCCGCCCCTTCAGCTCTTCGCCAAAAAATTGTTCAATCACCTGCGCCGGAACACCGCAGCCCGCGAACGTCATCGTCAGCCCGGGAAAACGCGGCGCGATGTTTCTCAGCGCCTCTCGAATATAGAAAATCCCCCGTTGATCGAGCCAGGTTCCCGCATACAGCAGCCGCGGCGATTCACTCTCCCGGTACTCGCGCGGAATAAAAAACCGCGGCTCCACTCCGTGGGGGATATACGCCGCGAGGTCCGAATCCAGGTTGTACTTCAGTTGCAGCATCGTCCAGGTGTCACGGCTAATAGCGTGCGCCCCGTCCGCTGTCTTGATGCACCATCGGAACCTCGGCTGGTGATACAGGCGGTGCCACACACGATTCTTCCACGAAAAGTTCCAGGCGTAGCCCTTTTTCGCTTCCCGGCTCATCACGTGCGCGCGGCGCTCTTCCAACCCGTGCAATGTCATCACATAAGGGGGATAATCGCTCGCTCCATGCCATCTGCGCCTGAATCCATACGGAAATCCGACGGGTGCATGCAGGTTTACGATCGAAAATTTCTCGCGATTCGCCACGATATATCGCGCCAGCCGAAAAGAAAACACTAGCTCCGTAAAACGCCCCGGAAGTGTTCCCGGAGTAATCAAATCTTCTTGAAAGATATAGGTAACGCGATGGCCCAATCTCTCAAGCTCGCCTCCCAAGTTGTAAATAACTGCCGCCACCCCACCCTCGCGGCGTTTCGGCACTCCCGAGGCCATCAGAATGTTCATGAAACTCTAGGAAATCTCCTTTTTCTCGGCCACCACGAAGTAGTGCAGCGCCAGGGGGCTTAGCAGTTTTCGCAAGGTTCTGCTCGATTCCAGAAATATCAGGCGTATCGGCCCCCGCCCTGGCACGAATGGAAATTGGTGCACCGTCCCATCCGTACGAAGAATCGTCCAACCCGCCCCGCGCACAAACTTGCGTATTTGTGGGAACCACTGCCGCCGATCAAACGGCTGGTCGTCCTTCCGCCCTGGGTGACGAAACAACGAATAGAGTTCATACAGCCCCATGAAGTTTGCATAATTTGGTGTCGTCAAAAGAAGCTTGCCTCCCGGCCGGCTCACGCGGAACATTTCGCGCAACGCCTTCGAAGCGTCCGGAAGATGCTCGATCGTCTCGCAGGAAATCACAAGATCAAACGAATCGTCCGCAAATGGCAGATTTTGCGCATCGCCTTGAAGGAATGTAACCGGCGGGCGCTTATCTGCTGCCCGCACCTTTGTCTCGGCGACGCTCACCGCCACAAACGAAAAATCGCATCCGGTTACGCAGGCCCCCGTACGGGCAAGCTCACTGGCAAATCCGCCGCGGCCGCAAGCCACCTCCAGAACATGCAGCCCTGCAACAGCGCCCATCTGCTCTCGTACCAGTTGATACCACGGACTGCCCGCGTCCTCATGCCCCGGATCCCCTTCAAAGACCCGCTCATGCCAAACGTCATACTCCGCCCGCAGACTCACGCCTTGAACTCCTCGGGCCCCGCGACCCGCGTGATTTCTGGAACTGGCAAAGCTCCTTGCCGAGCCCGCCTGTACCAGGCACGCGATCCCAGCCACCGTCGCCCGGCGTAAAACCATCGCGGCGGGAGCAAGATCGCCGGCAGCATCGCCATAGCTCGAAACGCTCTGTGCGAGCGTGGCGCGTCTGAATGCAACACTTCATAAATCTTGTTCTCGGTTCGCACCGTTTCCCACGGTGCGCCTCCATCCAACATCAGCCGCATCTGGTCCGCCTCTGCTTGGACGATCTCAACGATGCAGGAAACTACGTCGGAAGAAGCGCCTCTGGCCACAAGATCTTTCCTTAGCGCGGACGCCAGCGCCGCCATCACCTGCTGTTTCCGCCGCAGTCCCGCATTTCCACCGCCGCCCGACACATACAAATTGCTCCCATGGATGCCGTAATAGGTCAACGCATCCTGGAGGATGATCAGTTCGCTCAGTAGCGCCCCGAGCGTGAACACATATTCGTCGGCTTCAAACACAAGAGCTTCAGGGATCGGAAGGATTCGCCGGGCCAGTTCCGTTCGCAAGACCATTCGGCTTGTTCCCAGATAGCTTTTCCTGAGCCGGAAAACTCGCGCGGCCGCTACCGACTTCAGCTGCAATCTTTCGTTCTTTTCGGGCGCACTCGTTCGGATCTTGCCGTCGACGAAAGCCTCGTGAATTCCATGTCCAAGCAAGCCCACCGACGGCTCGGAGTTCAAAACGCCGGTGACGCGTTTCAGTTTTCCGCGCGCCCACCAATCGTCTCCATCCAAAAACGCAACAATTTCCCCTTTGCACTCCGGAATACCCGCATTGAACGCCGACGCCTGCCCCCCGTTCGCCTTCCGCAGCAGCCGCACATGCGGCTCAAACTTTCGAACGATTTCCGGCGTCCGATCGCTCGACCCGTCGTCCACCACGAGAATTTCCCGCTCCCCCGCTGGAAAATCCTGCTCCAGCACGCTTACGATCGCTTTCTTAATGAAGCGTTCGTGGTTGTACGTATCGATCAGTACGCTGACAAAAGGCTTTGCCATCTGCTAGCAAACGTCGGCTGGCCGCTCAGGCCTCTTCCAAGAGAAGCTCGCGCCAGCGCGCGGATGTCCCCCCGCTAAGTCTACGACATCTTCGCCGCCACGCACCTTCCTTTGGCGCTCTTCCACCCCCCTCCACAAGCCCGCAGCCTTCGTTTCCTTCCTCGCTCTGCTTTTTTTTCCTTGACAAAAAATAGCTTCTGCGATATAGTATGTGTCAGGTAATATTGGGCCTCGTGCCCGGGAACGCCAATCTCCTGATTGGCGTTTTTTCTTTTGCCGCCGTTGCACGGGCCTAACTCTTTTATTTACAACACTTGCGAAGCAGGCCGCATTTTTGCACAGTTTTGGTGCATTCCCCGCGCTCTAAGCTATTTAGAATCAACACTTGCAAAAGTGCAACAAAACAAACCACTTTATCTATCTTTAGAATGAACACTTATGCAAAAACCGGAGGGGGGACCCGTGGTTTCAGGCGTACAGCCCTCTTCCGCGAACCTCAAACCGAGCTAGTCCGCGACTTGCTCCCGACTTCTTCTTCATACCACGCAATGGTCTTCCGCAATCCATCCCTTAGCGTTGTCTCCGCTCGCCACCCAAACTCTGCCAGCGCCCGCGAAGTGTCCAGGCAACGCCGCGGCTGCCCATCCGGTTTCGTCGCGTCCCAGCGCACACTCCCTTCGTATCCCGTCAGTGTGCAAACCAACTCCAGCAGGGCGCGTATGCTGATCTCTTCGCCAGAACCCAAATTTACAAACTCAGGCTTTTCGTACTTCTCGGCGGCAACCACAATTGCCTCAGCCGCGTCTTCCACATACAAAAACTCCCGTGTCGCGCTGCCTGTCCCCCAAGCAACAATTTCCGCCGCCCGCGCCTGCTTCGCTTCCCAGCACTTCCGGATCAGCGCCGGAATCACGTGCGAGCTTTCCAGATCAAAATTGTCCCGCGGTCCGTATAAGTTGACCGGCGTCAAATAAATTCCCTTGAACCCATACTGCTGCCGGTATGCCTGCAACTGCACAAGCAGCATTTTCTTCGCCAGCCCGTACGGCGCGTTCGTCTCTTCCGGGTAGCCGTCCCAGAAATTCTCTTCGCGAAACGGCACCGGCGTAAACTTTGGATACGAGCAAATGGTTCCCGCGCAAACGAATTTCTCAACGCCCGCGATGCGCCCCGCCTCGATAGCGTTGATTCCCATCACTGCGTTGTCGTAGAAAAATCTCCCGGGATTCGCGCGGTTCGCGCCGATGCCACCCACCACCGCTGCAAGATGGATGAAAATGTCCGGCCGCAAATCCTTATAGAGCCGCAGCGCTTCGGACTTTTCGCGCAAGTCGTATTCACGGCTGTGTGGACTAAAAATATCCGTGCAGCCCGCCGCGCGCAGTTTCTCGGCGACAAACGATCCAAGAAACCCGTTGCCGCCGCTCAACACCACGCGCCGATTTTCCCAAAAACCCATTCACGGCCCTCAATTCTGCGAAGCTTGCCCCTCGACCGCTTCCATCACACGCGTCACCGAATTTTGCCAGTGATTCCAGTGGCTGAATTTTTTTTCCAGAATCGCTTTTCCGCGCCCCACTGGCGCCAGACCTGCCGCTTCCAGATCGGCGTCCACCATGATTGCCACCAGCTCCTTGAAATCTATCCGCGTTTCCCAGCCGAGTTTCTCCCGAGCTTTCCGCGTATCCGCAATCAGGCAATCCACTTCGAGAGGCCGCATGTAACGCTCGGAGCTCTTTATATGCTTGCGCCAATCCAGTCCGGCGTACGCAAACGCTTCTTCCACAAATTCGCGCACCGCATGCGCCTCGCCTGTTCCGATGACGATGTCTTCGGACGTGTCTTGCTGCAGCATCTTCCAGATCGCTTCCACATACTCGGGCGCATAACCCCAGTCCCGCCGCGCATCGAGATTGCCAAGAAACAAAGTGTCCTGTTTGCCCGCAACAATGGCCGCGACCGCGCGGGTAATTTTTCGTGTCACGAACGTCTCGCCGCGCCGCGGGCTCTCGTGATTGAACAAGATTCCGTTGCTCGCAAAAAGCTGGTAACCCTCGCGGTAAATCCGCGTCATCCAGTACGCGTAGACTTTCGCCGCCGCGTAAGGGCTGCGCGGCTGAAAGAGAGTCGTCTCGCTTTGCGGCGGCGGAGCGGACCCAAACATCTCCGAACTTGACGCCTGATAAAATCGCGTCTTGCAACCCGCTCGCCGGATAGCTTCGAGCAGCCGCATGGTGCCCAGGCCGGTGACGTCGCCGGTGTACTCCGGCATGTCAAAACTTACCCGCACGTGGCTCTGTGCCGCGAGGTGGTAAAGCTCATCAGGCGCAAAGCTGTAAACCAGATTCAAAACCCATTCAGTGCTCGAGAGATCGCCGTGGTGCAGGAAGAGCCGTGTGCTTGCCTGGTTCGGATCTTGATAAATGTGGTCGATGCGCTTGGTATTAAATGTGCTCGCCCGGCGGATGATTCCGTGGACTTCGTATCCTTTGGAGAGCAAAAGTTCCGCCAGATACGATCCGTCCTGCCCGGTAATTCCTGTAATGAGTGCGCGTTTCATTTGCGAGTTTTTGCCTCTTGTTTTCCCACAGCCCCAGGCATCACGTTTTAAGGTTATCTTTTGTGGAGTGCTTTCTTATTGTAAGAGCCGTGCCAATAGATACAAGTAGGTACCCTTGCGGCCGCGCATCCTTATATAAGGATACGCCGCGACCGCGAGGGGGAGGCAAGCCGCGTACTTGACGCGCCCAAGAAATTGCATGGTCCGCTGACGCGCCGTCGGTGCGGTCTGCAGCGCCGCAGCCGCATCCTCCGGCGCCAACTGCATGACATCGCGGAAACTGGCTGAAGCATTTCCGCTGACCTTCTGCGAAAGCCCAGTGCGCAAACTCATGTTGATCATCTGCGCCGTGTGCACGATGCCCGCCGGCTCTTCTTTCACGGACAAAATCTCAAAGCCGTGCGCGCCAAACAACTTTCGGAGCGAGCCAGCATTCCATCGCAAGAAATGGTTGGGAGGATAGTCCAGAACATCCGGCCCGGTAAGCCAACGCCCGCGATTGGGCACGCTCAGTGCGACGTGACCGCGCGGGCGGAGACAGGTTTTGACCTTCTTCAAGAACTCCACGGGAGCGGCTTGATGCTCCAGCACTTCAAAAAAAGTCACGACATCGAATTTCTCTTCCGGATATTGCTCCGCAAATTCGGAAATGGTCAATCCAAGCACTCGAGGTAAACCTAAGTGCTCTTTTGCAAAGCGCGCGGCATTTCGGTCGAGTTCCGTCCCGCTCACTGTATAGCCCTCGGCGCGAGCCGCTGCGAGAAAGTTCCCCGTGCCGCACCCGATATCCAGCAACTCGCCCCGTCCCGGCGCGAGCGGATCGCTAAGAAAATATTTATGACCTGGCTCGAGCGGCAAGCAGTTTTTCATCCCGGCCGGCATACATCTGTTCGTACCAGCGCGCGTCCGGCATGGCCCGCGGCTCCCAAAACTGCAAGTCGCACGCTGCGCATCGAAAAAGCTCGTACCTGCCATAGCGTTCCATTGCCGGGCCCGGCGCAATTTGCGCGCAGGCGGGACATGCCGGAGTAGACATTTCCACAGTCTCGCGGCCATCGAGTGCGGGCAAAGCAGCTCCTGTACTCGGAACGTTTTGTGAAAACGCGCTCATCCTCTAGCCTTGTGTGGCCACTTCCTTCCGCTCTTCCGAAGGCAGAGCTCCTCCAAACGATCTGCCAAACAAACCTTTGTATCCCCTGCGAAACTTTTCGAGGAGATCCAAATGATCATATCCCAAGATCAACGCGCTGAAAGCTCGAACGTACCTGTAAGCGCGGTGCCGGCTGGACATAATCTCTCCGTAGACCCGTGGTAATTCAACCAAATGCCGGAAATATTTCCAGCGCCCCGGCTTCTTAAGGTTAAAGCTATCGAGTTCTTGTGCTTTCGTCCACTGCTTCAAATAGGCGCGCAAATCCGGGGAGGCAAGATCGTGGCCGCTGCGTTCGAGCCATACTCGGATTTCCGCCAAGAGCGCGCCGCGCATCGCCATGCGGTGCTCGATCGTCCCGTGCGCGGCGCCTGCAGCACTTGTTTGGAATAGATTCGCGCCATGAAGGCGATACTTGGCCAGAAATTCCGGTAGCGCCACAACCGGCGAGACAAAAATGATCAGGGCTGTCAGATAGGCGTCCGCTTGCGAGCGGAGCGCCTCCGGCACCGGAAGCAGCTTTCTCAGGGCGTCGCGGCGGAACGCCAAACAAGAAGTGCCCACCATTGGATAACGCAACAAAGAAACGCGGCTTTCCGGAACGCGGCCGGACACATCCACAAAATAGCTGTCGTCCTCCAGGTGTTCTCCGCGCCACAAATGCGTGCGATGGTACACCATGCCCGCCCCTGGATTGTTCTCGAAAGTTTCGCACACACGCCGCAGTTTGTCCGGTAGCCACAAGTCGTCGGCGTCCAGCAGCGCGACAATCTCGCCGCGCGCCGCTGCGAAGCCGAAATTAAACGCAGAGGCTTGCCCTCCGTTCGGCTTTCGAAGATAACGAATCGCTTGGCCGTATTTCTTCAATCGCTCGGCGGTGTCATCTGTCGAACCGTCGTCAACGACCAGAATTTCGAACTGCTCGCGCGGAAAATCTTGCCCTAACACACTCTCAATCGCCTCTTCCACAAAATGCCCGTAATTGTAGCTATCGATCAGGACGCTTATGAAAGGGGCGCTCATGTTCGCATTCCTTCAGCCGCTACACCTCTCCGCGGGAGCGCCGCAAAGACGGACTTCGCAGCCCCAAAGCGTTGCGGATGGGTCTCGTGATATCGAGGAGAAAAAACCAGATCGGCTGCGCGATCTTGTAAAGGGCGATTCGAACCGCTTGCCTTGCGTAGCGTTTGACGGCTGCCCAACGGCGAGCTGTGTTGGGTCTGAGGCCATCCGCGCGGAGCACGTGCGTGCCATCCGCGATCGTGCGGAGATGTCTCCATCCTCCGGCTAATTCATAATTTGTTCGCGCCTCTTCTCCGTACCACACGCCGGGCTTGCCGAGTGGATGGTGCCGGTAGTCGTGATTCTGATGGACGGCCACAACAGCCCGCGAAACATCCAGAACAGGCTTTTTCATTTCCAGGGCTTTCCAAACCATCCAGTTGTCCCAAAAAACGCGGCCAACCGAGAAGGGCGGCAAATCCGTGAACACGCCTCGCGAAAATACGAAGTAGTCGATCCAATCAGGTGTGCGCTGTTTGCCGGTTAGCAAAGCAAGATTGCGGATTTGTTTCTGCCAATCCGGGTTCGCGAAATCGCGGGGCCGCGTTATTTCCGCGTCCCAGCGCCGGCCGACCATCAAAAAGTCTTCGTGTTCCGCCAAGACCCGTTCGATGGCCGCCCTGAAATCCTTCATGAAAATAATGTCGCAATTCGAATAACAAAGGACCTCGTGGCGCGCGATGGCTTGCGCCCGCGCAAACATGTAGTCCACGCGATTCGAACCGGCTGCATTTTTCTCCGTGTGATGCTCGTGACGAATCCTCAGCTCCCCGGCAACTTCGGCGGAGCCTTCGTCGTCGCCGAACAGGATCACCTCGGCGTCCGGATGCAGCAGCGTCCAGCTCTTCAGAGCGTTTCGCTGGATGACGCCGCTGTGTCCCACAAATGCCTTGCCGGTAGTGAAAAATGTCAGCATTTTTGCCGGATTTCGATCAGAGAAACTCTAGAAGGTCGTGCTCCCGCGGTTCCGTTAGCATTTGCTGAAACTCCTCGGCGCGCTCGTCAGGTAGCGCGACAAAATTCGCGTCGTAGGATTCGTCGTCCATCGATGCCGGATAGAGCGTCCCCATCTCGCTCAGCGCAAACCACCGGTAGTTCCACCGCGCAAGAAGCCGCATGATTTCGCGCGCCGCATAGCCCCAGGGCCGCGTTCGAATGTCTTCGACTTCGGCGAGAATCGCCGGCCGCGGCGCCGTTTGCAGCAGCTTCCGCGCTCCTTCCAGGACCGCCAACTCTCCGCCTTCCGCATCCAGCTTGATGAAATCCACATGCTCGATGCCGCGTTCCGCGAGCACGTCGTCCAGCCTTCGCACCGAGACGCGCACCCGCCGCGTGGGTTCCGCCACGGCGGGCGGCCGCAAACTGTTTCCCCAATCGCGAAAGCCATCCACCAGAAAAAGGTCCGCTTCCCCGGGTTCCTTTCCCAGCGCGCAAGATTCCACCTCCACGTTGCAACAGCGATTCACGCGCAGGTGTTTCGCTAGCCGCAGGCGTTCGCGCGGCGACGGTTCGAACGCCATCACTCTTCCTCGCCGCCCAACCCGTTTCGCGCACAGCAACGTGTACAAGCCGTGATGCGCTCCGATATCGAGCACGGTCATCCCCGGCCGCAACAGGCGCTGCACGAAGCGCATCTCCGTTTCTTCGAACGCGTTGTACATGAGCTCATGATCCAGAGCGCCCTTCTCCGCCAGCCACCACGCTCCAAAGGACAGCCGCAGCGGAATCGGCATCTCCGGAAAAACTTTCCGCGCGCGCAGCGCCACGGTGATGTACTTCCGTCGCGCCGGGCTCGCGAGGAACCGCGCGATGCGCCTCAGGAAGCGCGGCCGCGCTGGAGCAACTTTGCCCCACGGATCGCGCGCCTCGTGCGGCTCGGGATACAACCGAAACCCCGCGAGATCGATCGCCGCGTGCGAAGCTAGCAACACCGTCCGTTTGCGCGCGTGCTCCGGCGTGTCGCGAAAGTCGTCGTGCTCCGGCAACGGCACGACGCGATACACCACCGCGAATCCCGCCCTGTAGAGCATCTTCACCAGGCTTCCTTCGCTCGGGTAACACGCCACGTCCGTCAAGCTCTGGTCGCTCGCATGCGGCTCCTCGCGCAGCAGCATCGACGGCCTTTCCTCCGGAAGGCACATGCTCTCCAGCAGCAAACATTTTTCCGTCAGCGCGCGCAGGTTGCGAATGGCCAGCAGCGGATTTTCCAGGTGATAAATCAATCCGCAGCACAGGACGAAGTCGAAGCGCCCCAGCTCCAGAATGTTGCCGTCCTCGATGTCCGCGGTCTCAAAAGGCAATTGCGGATACCGCTTCCGCGCCTCAACAACATTTTCCGCGCGCCCGTCGAACGCGCACACATTCAGGCCGCACTCGGCGAGCGTCTTCGCAAAAAACCCCACGCCGCACCCCGCATCGAGCGCGTTCTCGAGTGGCAACGCCGCCTTCAGCTTCCCCACGACGCGCCGGATGGTCTCCGCGCGCGCCGCGGTCAGCTTGCGGTACTCCCGCTGGTCGAACGGCGTCAGCTTTATCGTGAATTCCGCGGTGTGGCGCGGTGCCGAAATCTCCGTGAGCGGGGCAGGCGCTCCGTGTGTCGCTGGCATGGGCTGGGCTCCACGCCGGCTCTTTTCCCCGAGGGGACAGTCGGGATGGCCGGACCTTCGTGCGCCTTCCCGGATCCGCCACGCTCAAGGCGTGTACAGCCAGAAAAGCCCTTCCCGCCGCTCATTGGCCTGAGGTAACCGCGAGCAAAGAATAGCGTGCCTAGAAAGTAGAGGAATAGTAATTATTTGCGGCGAGGAATGCAAGGATATTTATTGCAGAGTATCCTATACCGATTGTATTATCTTGATAGAGCGGGATGCCCCGGGCACACCCGCACTTCGCCGCTCGAAGCGAATCACGAGGATGAACTTGGAAATATTGAGCAAAATGGGGACTATCTCGACGGTACTTTGCCGCTTCGCCGCAGCGCTCGATACTCTTGCTGGACCCGGAATTGCTCCTTGGCCAGCGTCGGCTCGGTGGCGGGATCGGTCAAAATCCAGTGGAACAGCCCGAAGAGGGCGGCGACAGCCGCTGCGGCGAATGCCAGGATACCCCACCAGAACACGATACCGTCCTCCCGCTCCAAGAGCGCGCTTCGAAAATCCTCAAAGAGCTTACCGGACGAAAGCCGCCGCCACAAGAGCGAAACACGCGGTAAGTCATAGAGTGGTAATCACTTAGGCGCACCGCAGGGCGCTCGGGAGGGTTCGTCCGCATGAGACATATCTATTTAGCTAACTATTGAGTACTGACCGAAGCGATGTTTCGTCGCCTCTGCCAAGGGCTTGGCCCCTCACGCCCGCGCGCTTCCGCTCAACCCCAGCTTCTTTCGCACCCCCAGCGTCCGGTGCACAAACACTTCCCACAGCAAATTCTTCACCGCGGCCACCTCTCTCTGCCAGAAGACTCTTCGTATCGCTCCGTCTTCCGTCATCACGTGCGTGGCGCTCAGGATCGTGTACGCGTGCGGCCGCTCCCCGTAATAGGCCAGATTCTCCTCCGCCTCCACACCGCCGTACGTCCCCATCTCTCTTCCCCCCGCCACGTGGTTGTAGTCGTGCAACTGGTGCGCGATCGCCGCGAACCGCGTCAAATCCACCACTGGCAGCCCTTTTTTCCTCGCGTACTTGATGCACCATTGGTCGAACCACACTCGCCCGATCGCCAGCGGAGGCACTTCTTCGTAGGTCCCGCGCGGAAACACGAAAAAATCGATGCCCGTGTGGCTTTCCAGTTGGCCTTCCTTGCGCAGGCGCTCTTTTAGCTTTTCTTCCCAGCCGTCGCCGAAGTCCATCGGCTCCCGCACCTCGATGTTCGTCCGCCGCCCTACTGCCAGGAATTTGCTAAACAAGCTTCTCACCTTCTCGATTCCTGCGGTGAACTCGCGCGGCAGAAGGATGTCCGCGTTCACGTACGCGATCGCCTCGCCGCGCCCGTGCTTCTCCCCGCCCGCCAGGATGTCCGCCAGCAGCGGCGTGCCGTGGCGGTTCCGCGCCACTTCCGCAACGTGCACAAGTCCAAGCTCGCGCGCCGTCTCCGCCGTTCCGTGTTCCGTGCCGAACAAAAGGATCTCGGGCTTGGGCTCCAGCTTCGTCCAGCTGATCATCGCGTTCCGCTGGATGACGCCGATGTGCCCTTTGAACGGCTTCGCGACGGCGCAAATCGTCAGCATGGGCTCGACGCCTTCATCGCGCAAGGGGCAGCATCTGAGCGATTCGCTCTTCCGGACAGGCCACGAAATTTCCGTCGAATTTGGCGGCAGTCACGTCCAGTGCCCGCAGCAAGCCATCGGGGTCGATTTTGAACCACTTGTAATTTCTTTGGAACAGGTGTTCGATGATCTCTTTCGCAGGGTATCCCCACGGTCCTGTCCGGACGTCCTGCACTTCGGCCAAAATGATTGGACGTGGCTGTCGATTCAAGAGTTTTTCCGCGCCCCTTAGAACATCACGCTCTCCGCCTTCCACGTCCAGCTTGATAAAGTCCACCTTCTCCAGACCGGACTTTGCAAAATAGTCGTCTAGCGGCAATACATCCACTTGAACCGCTTGCGAATCTCCCCCCGCTGCTTGACGGTGCAAGCTGTTGCACCAGTCGTTTACACCCACGCTGAGGAAGAGGTCCGCCAGAGTCAGCGAGCTTCCCAGTGCATACGCCTCGATTTGCACGTTGGAACACGAATTAAAACGCACGTGTCGCACCAACCTTCGCCGCTCGCGAGGGGACGGCTCAAATGCAAAGACCTTGCCGCTGCGGCCCACTCGCTTTGAGGCAAGAAGCGTATACAAGCCGTGGTGGGCACCAACGTCTAGAACGGTCATCCCGGGTTGGAGGAAGCGCTCAACGAATCGTATTTCCGCGTTTTCAAAGCCGATAGTGGAAAGATTGAAATCAAGGGCGCTGTTTTCCGCCAGCCACCAAGCTCCGAACGGCAAACGAATCGGCACGGGCAGTCGCGGAAACGCGCGGCGGAGTCGCTGGGCGACGGCAATATACTTAAACCTTGCGGGCATCGCCAAGAATTTCCTGATTTTGAAAGCTATACTCACGTCGCCACTCTACGGCCAACAGGCGCGCTGTTTCGCGAGGGGTCCCCGCCCCTGCCCCGCAGGATTTCTTCGTATAACTTCACGTAGTTCCGAGCTTGCACTTCAAGATTATATTCTTGAACCACCAGTTGCCGGCAGCTATTCGACATCTCAGCACGTTTGATTGGATCTCCCATCAGACCAATCAGTGCCTCACGCAACTTCAACGGGTCCAGGGGCGGAACCAAATAACCGGTAACCCCATGACGAACCAATTCAGGAATGCCGCCGACATCCGACCCAATCACTGGTGTTCCGCAAGCCATCGCCTCCAGAGCGGTCTGGCCAAACGCTTCCTGTACAGATGGAATCACGAAGACATCTGCGGCGCTGTACAACACAGAGAGCATCAAATCGCTCCCCACATACCCAAAATGCGTGTGGCGAACTGCGCCTGGGAATTTTGGAACACCACTGCCTACGGAAATTAACAGGAGACTCGAGGGATTCGGCATGGATCCTAACGCCTCGGCCAGAGTAGAGAGCCCTTTGCGACGGATCGTGGTGGAATCAGCCGCAAACATAATCACAAAAGCTTCGGTAGGTATGTCCAATACTCTTCGCGCGCTCAACTTGTCACGCGGTTTGAAGCACTCTACATCCAGCCCGTAGTGAATTGATGAGACAGGGAACTTGGCAAGCAACGCGCTGCGTTTCGCCTCCGCAGCGAGCCAGCGGCTATCCGCAACCACATACATCCTTCCAGGCGGAATTGAGTCGAAGGCCTCCTTTTTTCGCGTCCAGATCCGCCGCGAAAGATCTGCCTCCTCCCCGGACCCAAGCTGCGGACAAGCCCCGCACGCAAGCGCAAATTTTCCGCAGCCTTCGTCGTAGTGGCAGCCTCCCGTGAAGGGATTCATGTCATGAAGCGTCCACACTACAGGTGTCTGCTGAGGCACTTTCGAGAGAAAATCCCAATAATCAATAAACCCCGCAACCCAGTGCAGGTTGATTACCTCGGAAGGCGGCAATTGAAGCCTTAATTCGGAACGCAGAGCGCTTCTGTCGTCGCTGAACAGCTCTTGTCCCTCAGTTCGATGGTTCCGATACGGGGCAAAATCGCCCTCGATACGTTTACGCCGAACCCTGCGAAGGGCACGGGAAACTAGATTCGCCTTTTGGTCAAAAACTATAGTTCCCTTTTCAATATCAGCTGCATCGCTCAGGAAAAAGAGAGAATCGTGGCCGAGCCTGCAAAGCCCGTCATGAAGGCGCTTTGCGGCCCGGGCAGCGCCTCCCTTGCCGAACGTGTTTAGATGAATGATCCTCAAGGCACCCTATCTATGCAAACAATTCTCACGGTTTTACCGCTTCCATAAATAGAGAACCCGGTTTGTATGTGCTGCCGTCTGCCTCAGAATCGAGATGAAAGGAATTCCAGTTGGGAATCTGGCTTTCTGTCGGTCCATAACACTGAGGATTAGATAAGCCTACACGCTGCAATAACTCTCCCAGCGAAAACGAGTCATACATCCAGAGGTGAATCTCCCCACTTCGGCGAAATCTTCCAAGCCGCAGGCATTCCCAATCCTTTCCCCCTAGGACGAATCGGATGAATTTGTTGCGCAATACCCGCCCCGGATTGCGAAGAACATAATCCCAGACGACACGAGGCCCCGCCTCGGAGGTCTTGGCCTGGTCGCACGCACTCCCAAACGCCCGTCGAAACGTCGTGACCTCCGAGCCCCAACGCGACACCACGAAATCCAAATTGGGGATTGGATCTCGCTGGAAATATTCCACGTAGCCCCCACCCGGCTGCTCGCGAACGGCTTGATCGTACATTTCCATTACCATCCACTCGTGGTCTTCCCGCGCGCCAGGCACACCCTCCCGCGCTTTTTTCAGCGAATCTAGGTAAAGGCGGGCAGTCCCTTCGAGGTCAGGGAGCACGATGCGAAGGATGCCAGACCTCTTCAAAACACGGGTGCATTCGCGAAGAAAGTCGACAGCCGCGCACCTGGAAAAGTGCTCGAGAACATGCGAATGATAAACGACGTCGAAGGATTCATCCGAATAGGGGATGCCCGTCCGCAAGTCATGAGCGCGGACGCTCGGCGCCGTCGGCGCGAAGTCCAGGTTCTCCCAATCGGGATGAAAACGGGTGCCACAACCAAGATTCAAACAATTCATCTTGTCGCCTTCGGGGCAATCGGATCACTCTAGCTGTGTCCCCTCCGGTCGTCCATAGAAGAGGCCGTATTGGTTTGTGACCGTATCGGAAACGGCTATTCGGTTACTTTGAATCACCTCAAAGGAAGTTGCGTTTTTGACGTAATCGAACTCTTCTTGACCGGCGCGACCGGCCCAAACGTTCAGGAAATAAGAACCCGGCATAAGGAGCAACTGAGGCAAACGAATCTCGATCAAAAATTCGCCTCGGGGATTCGAGCGAAAGCTCTTGAACTGATCGTAGGCCCACAGGGCAAGAACTCCATTGGCTGTCACGAGTTGGAAGCATGCATTAAAATCGGTGCCGCCACTTTCTGCCTTTCCGGCGGCTCGAACGCACAAATCGTCCCCCATCGATACGTGTGTGACACGCGAACCATGTGGATCACAAATCTCGATGGAGGTAAACCGCACTCTCCCGCTGCCAGTGCGCTCCCAAGCATCGTTCTCCTTTGTCGACGCCATACTCTTTACATACTCGGTGATCGTGCTATCGGCGGGTCCATCCAGAATAAGAGAGCCTTTATCCAGCCAAACGCATCGACTGCAGAGCTGGCCGATCGCTCCAACATTGTGACTGACGAGTATGACGGTGCGCCCGGTTTTGGATACGTCGTCCATCTTTCCCATGCATTTCTTTTGAAACGCGATGTCGCCGACGGCGAGGACTTCATCGACGAGGAGAATTTCCGGCTCGAGATGCGCCGCCACCGCGAACGCCAGCCGCACGTACATCCCGCTCGAGTAATGCTTCACAGCCGTATCAATAAACTTCTCTAACTCCGCGAACGCCACGATCTCATCGAACTTGCGCTCGATTTCGCGCTTGCTCATGCCAAGAATCGCGCCGCTCAGAAACGTATTCTCGCGCCCCGTCAGCTCCGGGTGAAATCCCGTGCCTACTTCGAGCAGCGAGCCAACACGCCCGTGAATCTCCGCCCAACCTGTCGTCGGTTTTGTAATCCGCGACAGAATCTTCAGAAGCGTCGTCTTGCCTGCTCCATTTCGCCCGATCAGGCCGAGCACTTCGCCTTCTTTCACTTCCAGCGACACGTCTTTCAGCGCCCAGAACGTCTCGTCCTTCTTGCGCCGGAACGCCGCAAGCGGCGACTTGACGAACCGCTCAAGCGCGTGCCGCAGCCCAGGATCAGCCGCCAGCCCGCGCCGGTACCGCTTCCCAAGCCCTTCCCCGTGTATCACCGCCGCGCTCATCCTAGTTCACAGAGCCTCTTCTGCGCATCCTTTGGTTTTTCAATACCTTACAACACTACGATTTTTAGTATGCGGTTTTTACTTGACAAACCAGTAATTATACGCTATACTCCGTCGTGTATCCTCGCTACAGGCCGGCAGGTTGTTCCACGCCTTTGACGTGCCCCGCCGCTTTCTCTTCCTTTCTTCCGAACCGCAACTCCTTTGGAATCCGCACTTACGCAAAACGCGTCTCTAACTCTTTTAGAACTCTGCGCCTTCGCGCGGTTTTGGCGCGAAGAATCCGCACTTACGAAAAAACCCCCGGGGGGGAGGGGCTGCCTGGTCGTTGCACTGCCGGATCCCTTACAATTCTTCTCCCCGCTCTTACTGTGGGCTGTCAGCTCTCAGCTGTGAGCTATCCCCTAAGTCCTTTCCCTGCTACTCTTACAAACGCTCTGCAACTCACTGAAAACTCAACAACTTTAAGTCCTGTATTTGCCACTCTTACGAGCCACGTCAAGCCTAAGTCCTTTATTTGCCACTCTTACAAAAAACAGGGGCGTGGGGGTACCCTCTGGCTTCTCCTTACCTCTTTACTTCGTTATTTCATTACTTCTTCCCCTACACCCGATCCGCAATGCTCCCTTCCATCCTCTGGAAAAAGAAAAGCCCGCCCACGAGAACGAGCGCAACCGCGCCGGTCGACGCCAGCAGCAGCGGTCCCGGCGGCTGGCCATGCCCGGTCAACGCCCATCGAAAACCGTCGATCACACCGGCCATCGGATTCAGCCCATAGAGCCACCGCCACCGTTGCGGCACGAGAGAAGAGGGGTACGCAACCGGCGACGCGAACATCCAGAACTGAATCAGAAAGGGGACAACGTAACGAACGTCGCGATAAAGCGCGTTGAGCGCGGACATCCACAGGCCCACGCCAAGGGCGGTGAGAACGGCGAGGAGCACGAGCACAGGCAGCCACAGCGCCGCCAGCCCGGGGCGCATGCCATAAGCCCCGAGCACCACGCACATCACCACGAAGCCGATCGCGAAATCCACCAGGCCGGAAACGACTGCCGAAAGAGGCAGAACCAGCCGTGGAAAAAAAACCTTGGTGATAACACGCTGGTTATCGACCACAACAGCCGTGCAGGATTGCAGTGCCGTCGAGAAGTAGGTCCACGGAACGAGCGCCGTAAAATAAAAAACCGGGTACGGCAGCCCGTCGGAGGGTAGCTTGGCGAGACGCCCGAAAAAAAGCGTGAAAACGCCCATGGTCATCAGCGGCTGCAGTACAACCCAGGCCACGCCGATGACTGTTTGCTTGTAGCGGACCTTTACGTCGCGCCACACGAAAAAATAGAGCAGCTCGCGATAAGCCCACACTTCGCCGAGGCGCAGATCGAGCCATCCGCGCGGCGGTTCAATCCGCACCGTGGCAGGCGCGGCGTGCTGCACTGGAAGCGGCGAAGCGGGTGCGGTGACCGAAGCCATCAAGTCTTAGCGGTGCTCCAAGAGAGTTGGGTGATCCCTCAAGTAGAGTAGCAGAGAAGCGCGCCTTGTAGCACAGGCACTCCTGCCTGTGCGGTTGTTAGGTTTTCGCGAAAACGCGCACAGGCACGAGCCGCCGTGCTGCCGTTGATCGGCGCCGAGGGAAATACGCCAGAAAGAAACGAGGATCACTCGGGCGGCGGGGGCTGCTTGAGCTGCTCGAGGTCGCGCTGCTCGATCTGCTGCATCATGGCTTTGCGGCCAAACAAATATTTTTCGAGCTGCGCCGCAATCTGGCGCGGCACCACGAAGAATTGGTTTTGGATCATTTGTGAAAAAGAAATAGGACCACGTGCGGGGATGAGGTGAGTGCCCCACTGGAACACCAGGCCGGCGTTCCAGAAAACAAAGCACGCGAGAAACAGGCACGCGGCCGCAAGCGTGGCGCGGCGCGATCGAAAGATGCGCGTGAAACGGTCCAGAAAAACGCCGAGTCCCAGGATAAAAAGCGGCGTAAGCGAAACAAAAAAACGGCTTCCATAAGAAGAAATTCCCGCCCAATCCGGATACGACGCGATGAAATAATAAAACGCGATCGCCGCCACCAGAAAGGCTCCTCCCACTCGCGGCACGCTCCGCCAGAAGGCCACCAGGCCGATGAAGGCGAAGAGAAGAACCGGCGTCCACGAAAGCAAGCCGTGGTTCGAGGAAAACAGAACGGAGAAAAGAAAAGGCGAGCCCCAGAACCATTGGCTGATAGGAACGTAGCCCGTTTCGAGGAAGCTGCCGTAAATAATGCGGTGCGCGATAAATGTCGGCAGCATGCAAATGAGAAGCGTGGCGGCGAAGGCGGCGTGGCGTACGAGCAGTTGCGAAACGCTCGGCGTGCTGGGCGTCGCCTTGCGCATCGCGGCGCTGTATTCGCGCACCGCTTCGAACGGGAGTATGACGAACAACATAACGTTGGCGTAGTAGACGTCGAGCATCAACCCCGCGATGGCCCCCAGCGCAATCCACTGCCACAGCGTCCGAGAATCGCGCGTTTCGTGCCAGTACCACAAAAAGAGTGCGACCACAAAAGCGGAGTGCGCGTGGGACCAGGAGGGATTGAAGTACATGTAAACGGGAAGCGAACTCGCCCACCAAATCGCCAACGTGGCGAGCAAGGCCCAGGTTTCGGCGACGTATTTGCGAGCGAGTCGAAACGAAATCAGCAAACCAAGAAAACCGTAGAGTGCGGTGGCCAGGGCCATGGCAATGCGGTAGGGAGTGGAGAAACCGTCCGCGGGAATCGCCGAGCCCATGGAGCGGGCGATAAGAACGCCGGCGTGTGCGACGAGCAGAAAGGGAGTCCAGAGAATAGCGGGACCGACGGTGAAATGATTATCAAGATGCCCAGTGCGGGTGCGAAATTCAGCGGTCGGCTGGCCGCTTTTGTCGAGGCGATTCTCGCGGAAGCTGGCGTTGGCTTGCTGGTAGTCGGCGGTGAAATCGAGATTGTGCTGGATGAGCGGAGCGCGAGCGAAGGCGTAGTAGCCGACGCCGTCACCGCGGACCCAGGGGTTAAGCATGGGGAGAGAAAGGAGGAAGAGCACGAGCAGAAGGCGCTCCGCCTTGTGCGGACCTGGCTGAGGCGAAGAGGTCAAACCTTACGACTCCGAAAAACACGACAGCACGATGCACGGCTACGGAAAGCGGGCACCCAAGATACAAGCCGTACGCACCGGAAGAATCACGGCGAAAATAAAATCGTTGGCAAGGAGCGGCACATCGAAGCTCCCAGCCACCGCTCCGTCCTGGATGGGAGCATTATCTCTTTTTGAATTCATTTTGTCTCGCCGGCAGTTGTGTTTGCCCGGATCGCGAGCCGGTGTCCCTCTGCGTATAATAGGGCCTCGATTCCAGGAGAGCCGACAATGAACTACCGCAGATTTGGGCGCATTGGATGGAACGTCAGCGAAATTGGGTACGGAATGTGGGGCATGGCCGGTTGGACCGGCTCGGAAGATAAAGAATCGCTCGCGTCGCTGCAGCGCTCGGTCGATCTCGGATGCAACTTTTTTGACACTGCTTGGGCCTACGGTGACGGGCACAGCGAACAACTACTGGGAAAAATTCTACGCGCGAACAAAGGGAACGCGGCAGTGGGCGGACCGGACAAAAAGCTTTATGTTGCGACAAAAATTCCGCCAAAAAACCGGCGCTGGCCGAGCCGCCGCGAATTTTCTCTCGAGGATTGTTTCCCGCCCGATTACATCGCCGAGTTCGTCGAAAAAAGTCTAGCCAACATCGGTGTCGAAACGCTCGACCTCATTCAGTTTCACACTTGGGAAGACAAGTGGCTCGACGACGAGCGCTTGCCGCGCGCGATAGAAAACCTGCGCAGCAGCGGCAAAGTCCGCGCCGTCGGCATCAGCCTCAACCGCTGGGAACCGTGGAACGGCGTTCGCGCGGTGCGCGCTGGCCTCGTCGAAGCCGTGCAAGTCATTTACAACATCTTTGACCAGAATCCCGAAGACGAACTTTTTCCAGCGTGCCGCGAAAAAGATGTGGCCGTCATTGCGCGCGTCCCGTTCGATGAAGGCTCGCTCACTGGAACGCTGACGCTCGAAAGCACGTGGCCCAAAACCGATTGGCGCAGCACTTATTTCGTCGCGGAGAATCTCAAGAGCAGTGTGGCCCACGCCAATGCTCTCAAGCCTCTTCTCAAGGACAGGATGACCATGCCGGAAATGGCGCTGCGCTTTATCCTTAACAATAAAGATGTCAGCACCATCATTCCCGGCATGCGCAAGATCAAAAACGTCGAATCCAACCTCGCTACAAGCGCCAAAGGTTCGCTTCCTGCCGCGCTGCACGCCGAACTCCGCAAACACCGCTGGGATCGCACGCCAACTCAATGGTCACAATAAACTGCCGATGAAGAGACGCTATTTTGTCTTTAGATTTTTGCGTTGACCAAGTTGTGGATGAATTTCTCGATCACGCTGTTTGTTTCAAGGCGCGCTCGACGAGGGTGAGGCAGCGCTCGGCTTGTTCGCGGAGGAGTTCTTCGCGGTCGCCGCGGTCTTTCTGGGAGCTGTGGAGTTCGTCGGCGATCGCCAGGGCTGCCAGGACGGCGACTTTTTGCGTGTCCACGGTTGCGGTGCCAGCTGCAATCGCGTGCATTTTTTCGTCCACGTACTCGGCTAGCTTGTGGACGTACGCTTCGTCCAGATCGCCGCGAATCGTGTACGTCTGGCCGAAGATTTCGACTTTTACGGGACTGCTCATGCGGCGCACCGCCCAGGCAATCGCAAAGATACCACAACGGTAGGGGCACGATGTACCGATCTACTAGCGTAACGCGGCATAAGGGTTGTGGCTCAACTGGCGCGGAGTTGGGCGGCGAGATTTTTTTCGAGGGCGGAAATTATTTTGGAGGAGAAATCGTTGATTTGCGCGTCGGTCAGCGTGGCTTCGCGGCTCTGGAACGTTACGCGGACCAGCAGCGAATACTTTCCGGCGGGGACATTTTTGCCGCGGAAGAGATCGGCGGCATCGATGGACGTGATTTCGCTGATGTTGAGTGAGCGGATTGTTTTGACGACATCGGAAAATGGAGTGCCGTCGGCGAGTAGCAAGGAAAAATCCCGCTCGACGGCGGGGAAGCGCGGAAGGGGTTCGTAGCGTCGCGCTTCTTTTGCCGCGCGAATTTGCGCGTACAACGGATCGAGCTGAATCTCCGCCAGGAAAATGTCCTGGCGGAGTTTGAATTTTTCGGCGACGCGGCGGGCGAGCTGGCCTGCGGCTCCAAGCGAAGAGAGATTCCTCGCTTCGCTCGGAATGACAGTGTTGAGATGAATCGTTCCACGGCGAGCGGCGTGCGTCCATGTGGCTCCGCCTTGCTGCCATTCGAAGCCGGCGGCGAGCGCACCGATGGCGTCGAGGTCGCCTTTCAGATCGGCGAATACGTACTCTCGGGCGGTTTCGTAAATGCCTTTTTCGCGGGCTTCGCCCGTTGCGCCAATGGTCAGAATTGGCGTTTCGACGGAGGACGTTCCATTCAGGCGATAACTGGCGGCCGATTTCGAAGAGGCGGACGTTGCGCTGGCCGTGGTTGAGATTCCATTCGAGGGCGGCCGCCATGGTGACCAAGCCGTTCGAACGGAGGACGTTGGCTTCTTCCGAGAGCGGATTTGCAAGGCGGGCGGGAGCGACGCCTTCGGAGCGGAAGAGCGCGTCGCGATCTTCGGCGACGTGAGGAATCGTGAGGATTTCGCGGTAGCCGAGGCCGATGAGACGTTCGCGAACGCGCTGCTCGGGTTCGAATTTCGGCAGACGCTGCGCGCCCTGGCGGGCGGCGGGCAGGCGCGGCGGAAATTTATCGAGACCGTAGATGCGGGCGACTTCTTCGATGAGATCGATTTCGCGTTCGACTTCGGCGCGCCAGGACTTGGCTGCGTGCATTCCCAAGCGGCGAGCAGCGAGCCTGCGGCGCCGCGATTTTCGCCGATTCGAACGGGAGCGAAGCCGAGCGCGCTGAGAATCGCTTCAATTTCCTTGTCGGGAACGTCCGCGCCCATCACGCGAAGAAGTTCCGTGCGGGTCAACTGGATTTTCTTCGGCGAGCGTTTGCCGGGATAGACATCGACGACGCCAGAGAGCAGCTCGCCGCCGGCGAGTTGCAGGATGAGTTCGGCGGCGCGGCGCGAGGCGAGTTCGGCCGTTTCCGGATCGGCGCCGCGACCGAAGCGCGTGGAGGCTTCGGTGTGAAGTTTGAGGAAGCGCGCGGCTTTGCGAACGGCGATTGGTTCGAACCAGGCGCATTCGATGAGGATATTTTTTGTGGAAAAGGAGATTTCGGTTTCGGCGCCGCCCATGATGCCGCCGATGCCAACGGCGCGAGAACCATCGCCATCGTAGACGACGCGAAATGGAGGAATCGAGAGTGCGCTCGAGGCCGTCGAGGGTGCGGATTTTTTCGCCGGGTTTTGCGCGGCGGACGCCGATGCGGTGATCGCGGACTTTGTCGTAGTCGTAGGTGTGTAGAGGGTGGCCGAGCTCGAGCATGACGTAGTTGGAGATGTCGACGACGTTGCTGATGCTGGCGAAGCCGCTGGCTTCGAGGCGGTCTTTCAGCCATTTGGGGGATGGCTGGATTTTTGCGCCGCGAATGACGCGGGCGGTGAAGCGGCCGCAAAGTTCGGGGGATTGGATTTCGACTTTTGCGGCGTCGGAAGCTTTTGTTCCGCCCTCAGAGGGCTTTCGGAGAGACCGGTTTTAACGGGAGTTTGTAGACGGCGCTGAGTTCGCGAGCGATGCCGTAGTGGCCCAGGCAATCGGGGCGGTTGGAGCCGACTTCGGCGTCGATTACAGCGCCGTGGGGGCCGTTTTCTACGCTTCCGATGTTGGTGCCGGAAAGGGCCAGGCGCGAGGCGACGTCGCTTGGCGGAGCGGTGATGTCGACGAATTCTTTCAGCCAGTTGTAGATGACCTTCATGCGAGGTTCCAGTTCTTGGGCATCACGGGAGAATTCAACCGGCCGAAGTAGATGTGTGTGGAGTATTCGAGGCGCACGTGGCCGCCCTGGTTGTGGGCGTCGAACATTCTTTGCAGTTCGGCCATCATGGGCGCGAAATTCGGATGGTCTTGTGTCGGGATAAACGAACTGCTGCGCAGCCGGCCGGCGACTCCATCGAAATCAAATTCCTGAAAGTTCGGCAACTTATGTGAGGAGTAAGCGCCAGCGCCGAAAAAATCGCGCATGTGCTGCTCGTTGGGATAGCTTTCCTTCACGCTGGTATAGTCCGTGCCGAACTTTCGAAGCAAGTCTTCATACTCGCGGACAAAGGGGCTTGCGTCCGTGAGCCGCTCGTTCCAGATGACGACGACCCAGCCGGCGGGTTTGAGGATGCGAAGGAATTCGGCGCGGGCGGCGTTTTGATCGAACCAGTGGAAGGCTTGGCCAGCTGTGACGAAGTTTACGCTGGCATCATCGAGCGTGGTGGCTTCCGCGGAGCCGTTGATGCTCACAAAGCCGTCGTAGGAGGCGAGATATTCTTCGCCGGCCTGGCGCATCGCTTCGTTGGGCTCGACGCCGAAGACGCGATTGCCGTTTTTCAGGAAGAGTTCGCTGAGGAAGCCGGTGCCTGAACCGATGTCGGCGATGACGTGACCGGACTTGAGATCGCATTCGGCGCGGAGGACGTCGCGGACGGCGGAGGGATAGCCGGGGCGGTAGCGGACGTAGTCGGCCACGCGATTGGAGAAGCGTTGTTTGGAGTCGGTGAAGGTCATGAGGATGTGACTCGTGGCTGGTGACTCGTGACTGGTGAAGAACATTCCACGCGGTGGAGCGATATCCGTGTCCCGTGATCCGTGTTCCGTGAACGGCGACGGGCAAGAAGTGAGTAGTCAGCAGGAACCGAGCGATGATCGGTTAGTTGCGAGTGTGGCGCGAGACGCAGGTTTGAGATCGAAGAGAGATTTCTCACTGCGCAAGCCGACACGTTCGCGGGAGCGAACGTGAAAGAAAAAGCGTCGGCTTGCTCCGTTCGAAATGACGGTTTTGTAGCTGGGCCGAGAGTTACAAGAAATGACGGTTTTGTGGCCGGGCCGCCGGTCACGAGAAATGATAGTGATGTGATTGGGTAGCTCGTCATGGGAATTGGCGGAGGAAGCGGACGTCGTTTTGGAAGAAGACTTGGATGTCGTCGATCTGGTATTTCAGCATGGCCAGGCGATCGATGCCCATGCCGAAGGCGAAGCCGCTGACTTTTTTGGCGTCGTAATTGACAAAGCCGTAGACGGCGGGGTCGACCATGCCTGCGCCGAAGAGTTCGATCCAGCCGGCGCCTTTGCACTTGGAGCAGGTGCCGCCGCCTGCGGCTGTGCCGCTGCCACCGCAGAAGATGCAGGAGACGTCGAACTCAACGCTCGGTTCCGTGAATGGAAAATAGCTGGGGCGGAAGCGGGTCTTCACGCCTGGGCCGAAAAATTGTTTGACGAAATATTCGATTGTGCCGGTGAAATCGCAGAAAGTGATATCGGAATCGACGGCCAGGCCTTCGACTTGATGGAAGACGAAGGAGTGCGTGGCGTCGGGATTGTCACGCCGATAGACCTTGCCGGGAACGATCACGCGGACGGGAGGCTTCTGCTTTTCCATGGTGCGGATTTGCATGGGCGACGTGTGCGTGCGGAGGAGGAGCGGCGTTGGAGCGCCTTTCGGGAGGTCGAGATAGAAAGTGTCCATGTCGTCGCGGACGGGATGGAATTCGGGGATGTTGAGGGCTTCGAAATTGTAGTAAGGCGTTTCGATTTCGGGGCCCTCGACGACGGAAAAGCCGATGGAGACGAAGATATCTTCGATTTCCTGGAGGACTTGACGGATCAGGTGATGCGAGCCGATGGGGCGTTGGACGCCTGGGAGAGAGAGGTCCTCAGGGAGCGGGAACATCTGGGCGGCAGCACTCTGCTCGCCCCAATCGTGTGGCTGCACGATCGGGGCTTGATTCGACGGATGGGAGTATTGATGCTGGACCGCAATCGGAAAAGGTGGATACTGCCCCTGGTCGTGCGCGAGCGCCGGAATTGCATCCCAATTTGCTCGGTGTTCGCTTAACTTTGTCTCTATCAATCCCTTGTCGGCTAGCAAGTCTTGGAAAAGTTGACCCACCTGCCGCCGAAATGGAGATTCGATTTTTAACCAGTTTGCGGCTACCCGCCTGCGAACGCTTCGTTCTCTACGACCAAGCCAACGCACGCGAAGCTCTTCCAGATCTTTGGGAGCGATCTTATTACCGAGCTCTTTAGCAAATTCTTCGCGCAGTTCACTGAAGAGCTGTTTGACCTCCTCCGGCGAAGACAGGTCTAACTGTGTGATTTGCTGATCGATCTTGTCGAGGATTTCAGCCATGTTCTTCTACAGATGATGCAAGAGCCGTCTTTCTGTCCCGGTGCAGGGCTTATAGGCGCTCCCCGAAGAGAGCACACGGCAGGGCACGATGTATCGTGCCCCTACCGGCGATGATTTTAGCAGCTTGCTAGGCTTTCTTGGCTTGGGGCGGCGCGGCGGCTTTGGCGCTGGCGACCAGGCTTGTGAAGGCGGCAGCGTCTTTCACCGCGATATCCGCTAGGATTTTGCGATCTAGCGAGACGCCGGCGGCTTTTAGGCCGTGGATCAGCTGGCCGTAGGTCAGGCCGTTGTTGCGGGCGGCTGCGCCGATGCGCTGAATCCAGAGTTTGCGATATTCGCGCTTTTTTACGCGGCGATCGCGCTTGGCGTAACGATCGGCGCGATTCGCTGCTTCTTGCGCGGATTGGTAGAGCTTGCTTTTTGTTAGAAAGAAGCCTTTGGTGCGTTTGAGATACTTTTTGCGACGGGCGCGGCGTTTTGTGCCGCGTTTTACGCGTGCCATGGGTTTTTCTCCTTAAGTTGGGAGACAAAGGCGATGCGTTCACGCGGGGAAATACGCGTTAGGCAGCGGGTTTGTCTCTGATTTATTGCTGGCCGCGGGATGATTCGCCTTGCGGCGAATCAATTTTTGCGGCTTATCGGCCGGCAGGCACCCGTGAAGCGCTGCCTGGCGCGATGTCGAGATTCGAAGAACGAAATTCGAAACTCGAAGATCGGTGAAGCGTACTGCGAAAACTTTACGGCTTTAGCCGTAGGGAAGCATTTGCCGGACGGCGGCTACGTCTCTGGGACTGACCAGCGTTAGCTTCTTCAACTTGCGCATGCGGCCGGGGGCTTTTGTGCCCATCAAGTGGCGTTTGCCGGAGTGCATGCGTTTGATTTTGCCGTTCGCGGTGATTTTGAAACGCTTTCTGGCGCCGCGATGGGTTTTCAGTTTTAGTTTTGGTTTCGTCGAATTCCTTGGCATGGCCTGAAATACTCTCCTTGACGAGCGGGGCTTACACCGCCGCTACAATTCTATTTTCTCGGGAACCGATCAACGGGCACGGCGTGCCGTGCCCCTACCAGATTCAGATTCAAAGGCTACTGCGATTGCTGGGCGTTGGCCGTTGATTGCCCGCTGGGCTTTGCGACCGAGACGCCTTTTTTCGGTGCGAGCAGCGCGACCAGAACGTTGCCTTCCATCCGCGGCATCGTTTCGATCTGGCAGTGCTCGCCGATTTCCACCAGCAGGCGATTCATTTTGGCGCGGCCTACTTCCTGGTGCGCCATTTCGCGGCCGCGATGAAAAATCATGGCGCGAACTTTGTGGCCGTCGCCGAGAAAGCGGATGATCTGGTTCTTGCGAACCTGATAATCGTGCTCGGCGGTTGCGGGACGAAACTTTACTTCCTTAAGCTGCGAGCCACGGCTACTCTTGCGCTGTTCGTGCGCTTTTTTGTTGGCCTGGTACAGATACTTGCCGTAGTCGGTGATCTTGCAAACTGGCGGGTCCGCCGTCGGCGAGATTTCCACCAGGTCCAGACCGCGCTCGCGCGCCAATTTCAGCGCTTCGAACGGTTGCATGACGCCAAGCTGGCCGCCCTCTTCATCAATCACCCGGATCTCGCGAGCGCGAATCCGCTCGTTGACGCGGATGCGATCGCTCTGCCGGAAGCTGCGTTCTGCGATATTCCCCCCTAAGTGCTGAAAGGCGCCTTGCTGCCCGCCTCGCCGGGCTGGCCCTCGAATCGGTATGAGTCCATCCACACAGCCGAAAACGGGCCGGGGACGGGTTTCAAAGTATAGCATGCAGGGCGGGTTGCGCGGCAAGACCCAAACTGGGCGGCTGAAGGATGGAGGTTTGCTAGCTGAGGTCAGCTCGTGAGAACAAGCTTTGTTCCCGCACAGGAGATGGTTGCGCGAAGTTGCGCCTTGTCACTCTTTACGATTTCCACTCCGAGCCCCATGGCGGCTGCAGTGCTCCTAAGTTTTTCGGGGTCAGGAGTGAGGAGTTCGAAGCGGGCGAGGTGGCAGCCTCGGGGCGCGTCGACGGAGGGATGCGAAGTGTCAGCGCTCCATTCGATAAAGAAGGGGAGGAGGCCGCCAAGATCGTCTTTTAGGTTGAGAGTTTTCCATTGGAGAAGGCGGCCGTCGGGGCGTTTGCGTGAACCGGGATTCGGACCATCGAAGGCGATGCCTGCGCTGCTGAGGCGCGTTGCGAATTGGTTGAGGTCGCCGGGATGGGCGGCCCAGCCGACAAGTCGCGGCTCGGTTAATTTGAGCAAGCCATAATGGTCTGGGGCGCCTGGTTGTTGCGGATCAGGGGCGATGATTTCGAGGTAGCGGCGGGGGTTGAGTTCAAGGCGGCTGGGCTCGCCGAGCGAGAGAAGGGCGTTGCGCGTGCCGCGTCTGGGGTGGACGCCGCCGAATGCCGCAGGGATGCCGGTGTGTTTTTCGACGAAGTCGATGCCGCGATCGAGATCGCTGCAACCGAGGAGGATGTGATCGAGCATGGCGGGCGCCCCGTCTTGTTGCGCGGAAACAGATGAGGGGCCGTAAGCGGCTGTCGTGACGAAAATTCCCGCACTCGCTGAGACAAACGACCGCCTGGAAATCGTGCGCCGCATGGCGTCCTCCGCTAGCGGGGGAGCAGCCCCTGACCAGGGATTATATAGAGGATTGCGCCTAGACCAACGAGGAGCGAAGCATAGTAGACCGCGATGCGAGGATTGGGAATGGGAGGCAGGTCTTTGGTGAAGAGGCGATAGGTGATTCCGGCGGCGACCGCGAAGAAAACTCCCTGGCCAACATAGGCCCAGAGGCCGAGAGTCAGCGCGAGAAGAACAAATCGTTCCGCTTTGGAGAGAGCGTTCGCGGCTTGGCCGCCGTCTAGAATCCAGACAGGCGTGAGATTCAAAAGATTTATGACGCTGGAAACTCTGGCCAGCGCTCCCCACAATCCGTTGCCGGTGCGATGCCAGAGATAGGCGCAGACGGCGGCGCCGAGCAAACCGGCGAGCGGACCCGCAAGGCTCACGGCCGCGCGCGTTTGGCGGGTTACGCCCATGGCTTCCCAGCGGACGTAGGCGCCAAGGCCGGGCAAGAAGACGGGCATGTCGGCAGGGAGTCCACGGCGACGAATATCGATGTAGTGCCCGAGTTCGTGGACGAAAATCAGCAGGACAAAACCTGCACCGAAACCGAAACCGTACATCCGCCAATATAGAATGAAGAAGGTAAGAAAGCTGAAGAGGAATTTCAACTTTAACAGCGCGAGAAGAAGGACTTTGCTCTTCGCCAGCAAGACCGCGATGGGAGCGAGAGGGCCAAGGCGCTTTGCCCATTCGCTTTTCGGAGGCTCTGAGGGGGCGTGCTTTTCTGTCAGTTCAAGTTTGTAGATTTTTCCGCGAATCCATTCTGCCTGATTCGAATTGTGGGGGAGAAGCGCGAGAGCTTTTTTCCATTCGTCGCGGGCTTGCGGCAGGGCGTTCTGTTCTTCGAGCTGGTTCGCTCTCGCGGAAATGCGGACGAGGTCTTCACTGTAGAGCAGCGCGTGGCACTGCGAACAATCGAGTGCGCCAAGGGGCACGGATTGGCCGCAGTTGTGGCAATTGCGAATGGGTTCAACGATGGGAGGAGAGGACACGGGTTGGGGCTAGGTATTTCAGGTTGCGGGCGTCGGTGTCGGCGCGCGGTTCTGGAAGGGACCGACGATGTCGATTTTTGGCGCGCCGGTCTGTTGCCAGGCAAAGCGGATGCCGACGAACAAGATTATGAGGCCGATCACGCCGTGGAAGGGATCTTGCAATTCGAGAAAGGGAGAAGCCAAACCTATAAGCGCCAGCAGACCCAGCGCAGCGAAGGGACTCATCTTAGGCTTCGCGGCACGCACTGGAGTTGCATCGCCGGATGAGGGCGTGGAGTCGCCCGCTTCGGCATTATCGGCAGCGGCTCCTGGATTGGCGGGTGCCGTCTTCACTTGAGGAGGTTTGGTGGCTTTGTCTTTGCTGATTTGCGAAAAGTAGATCGGAATGGCGGCCATCGAGACAGCGGCGTAGGTGAATAGCGCGGCGGCAATCTGATAGCGGCGGCCGCCGACGCCTTTTGAGCCGGTACGCATAGCTTTGCCGATGAGCCAGCCGACCGCGAGAGAGACGTATCCGATCATGATGCCGGTAATAATCGTGAAGGCTGCGTAGCCGATAAGTCCAAGGATCGCGGCGCCGATGCCGAACATCAGCGCACGGACGAAAGCGGCGTGCGAATCTTTGGGGAGTTGGGTTTGCAGTTGCGTGGTGCAGCGCTCGCAGGCGAGCGAACCGTTGATTCGGTAGTAGGTGCCGGAGATAGCTTGATTACACGATTTGCAAACATCGCCGCTGCCAGCGTACTCCGCCGTGGCAAATTGCGGGGTGGAATTGGCCGGAGGGAAGCCCATCGGAGAGGAACGTAACACAGCGGCCACTTCCCTCAAAGAGAAATTTGAAAAGGAGGTTCCCAAGGCTGCGATGTGACTTGAGAGCGTTATTCGAACGCGCGCGCTGGCTAGATCGATCAGGCCAGTGCGCGGGAGGTGACTTCTTCTTGCAAGGCGGCGACGACTTCGGCGAGGGGCTTGGGGCCGAGGTCGCCTTTGCTGCGGTGACGGACGGAGACGGTGCCGGCTTCGGCTTCTTTTGCGCCGACGATGAGCATGTAGGGAATCTTTTGGAGCTGGGCATCGCGGATCTTGGCCGGGAGCTTTTCGTTGCGGTCGTCAAGATGGACGCGAACGTTGTGGCGCTTGAGAGTTTCGGTGACGTGCTTGGCGTAGTCAGCGACCTTTTCGCTGACGGGGCAGATTTGGACTTGGACGGGCGCGAGCCAGAGCGGGAAGGCGCCGGCGTAATGCTCGATCAAAATGCCGAAGAAGCGTTCGACGGAGCCGAGTAGCGCTCGATGCACCATGAGAGGTTGATGCTTGGCGCCGTCTTCGGCGACGTATTCCAGGCCGAAACGCGCGGGAAGATTGAAGTCGAACTGGACCGTGGTGAGCTGCCACGGGCGGCCGATTGCGTCGATGAGCTTGACGTCGATTTTGGGGCCGTAGAAAGCGGCTTCGCCGGTGATGGTTTTATACGGAATCTTCAGGCGCTTCATGGTTTCGGCAAGCGCAGCCGTGGCTCGCTGCCAGTCTTCCGGCTTGCCTGCGTAATTTTCCGGGCGTGAGGAATCCCAATCGGAAAGCTCGACCTCATATTTGTCGAAGCCGAAATTCTTCATCACCGCGAAGGCGAAATCCACGCAGGCTTCGACTTCGCTTTCGATTTGCGAAGGTGTGCAGAAAATGTGCGCATCGTCTTGCGTAAAGCCGCGGACGCGGAGCAGGCCGTGGAGGACGCCGCTGCGTTCATAGCGATAGACGGTGCCGAGTTCGGCGAGGCGGACGGGCAGCTCGCGATAGCTGTGGAGCTTGGATTTATAGATAAGGATGTGGCCGGGGCAGTTCATGGGCTTGAGCTGGTAATCGGCTTTTTCGACTTCGACCGGGCCGAACATGCTGTCTTTGTAAAAGCCGGTGTGGCCGCTGGTTTTCCAGAGGTCGAGGCGCATGATGTGCGGGGTGTAGACGAGGTCGTAGCCGCGCTTGAGAAGTTCGTCGCGGAGCCAGTCCTCGACAATCTTACGGATCAGGCCTCCTTTGGGATGCCAGAAAATGAGGCCTGGGCCGGCTTCTTCCTGAATGCTGAAGAGGTCCAGCTCAGTGCCGAGTTTACGGTGATCGCGGCGCTTGGCCTCTTCGAGGCGGTTTAGATATTCGTCGAGCTCTTTTTGCGTGAAGAAGGCGGCGGCGTAAATGCGCTGGAGCTGTGGATTGCCTTCCTGGCCCTTCCAGTAGGCGCCCGCGACGCTCATGAGCTTGAACGCGGTGATGCGTTTGGTGGAGGGGATGTGCGGGCCACGGCAGAAATCGATGAATTTTCCGGTGGTGTAAAAGGAGACCATCAGCTCATTGGCTTTTTCTTCGACCAGTTCACACTTGAAAGTCTGATTGCTCTTTTTATAGAGCTCGAGGGCTTCGGGTTTGGCAATGAGTTTGCGCTCGTTCGGCAAATCCTGCGCGGCGAGCTCGTGCATTTTCTTCTCAATTTTCGCGAGATCTTCAGGAGTAAAAGGCTCGTCGCGGAGAAACTCGTAGAAAAAGCCCGTATCGGTAGGCGGCCCAATGCCGAGCTTGACGTTAGGATACAGTTCCATCACCGCGGCGGCGAGCAAATGCGCCGCGGAATGGCGGAAAACGAAAAGTGCGTCAGGGTCCTTTTCCGTGAGGATTTGTAGTTTGACGTTTTCCTCGAGCGGACGGCGAAGGTCGATTAGCTCCCCGAGATCAGGAGCGTTGGGCAGCGGCTTGCCGTTGGTCGCGGTTACACGTGCGACGAGCGCCGCATCCGCGAGGCGAGGCGAGATTTTGCGCGCGATATCCGCCGGAGTCGTGCCCTTGGGCACCTCTTGAACCTTGCCGTCCGGCAATGTGACTAGCACTTGCTCCATGGTTCGTTCACCTGGAAGGAGAAACCCTAAGCTTATCGGCGCGTTGTATCGTGGTCAAGGAGGGGGCGGCGCTGCGCTTTAGAACAAAAGGGTTCGTGATGGTTTTCGGCCGCTGCTGAAGGAGAATCTTGCGAACTTCATTTTGTGACGATGGCCGGAACCAGGAAGGGATCAGGGGCGCTCGGAGTGCTCACGGTAGTCGTCCTTCCATTTCATCCCTCTGGCCGCACCGCGGAGTTCTTTGATGTCGCGAGGCGGATGAAGGCGAATGGTCCCATCCAGAACGTAGATGTTGAGATCTTGGCCTGGCTTGAGCTTGAGTCCTTCGCGGACTTTTTTGGGAATTAAGACCTGAAATTTGGGTGAAACCTTGACGGTATCCATGCGATCTCCCCAATCTATAGTATCGAAGCGCAACGCTCGGATGGGAGATTCTTGCCGGTTCGGGATAGAATTCTTGGATGAACCCATCCTTTGGACTTACGCGCTCCTCTCTGCTTGGTTGGACTGTTTCAAAAATCCGGACGCAACAGAATGGCTCTAAGAAGGCGCTCAGCGCGAACTGGCAAGTCGGGCTTGGCCTGCTTACCGGCTGTCTGTTGTTTCCATGGCTCGCGTCCGCGCAGGCAGCTGCGGGGATTTTGCAGGCGGATGAGCGCTACAAAGTAGACATTCTGCTGGTAGTGGCGCATCCCGATGATGAGGGAGCCGCCACTCCTTATCTAGCGCGGGCTATTGATGAGGGCAAGCGAGTCGCGGTGGTATATGGCACACGCGGCAGCAGCGGCGCGAATGAGGCAGGCCCTGAACAGGCTACGGCGCTTGGCGAGATCCGCGAAATCGAAGCACGCCGCGCTAACATCGTGCTGGGAATCGACAAAGTTTGGTTTCTGGGCGGGAAAGACACGGCATCGCAGGACGTCTTGCAATCGCTCGCGAACTGGGATCACGGACTGACTCTCGAGAATCTTGTGCGGCTTGTGCGTTTGACTCGGCCTGAAGTCATTCTGACGTTTCTGCCAGGGACATTTATCGGCGAGGATCATGGCGACCATCAAGCGGCGGGTGTTCTGGCGACTGAAGCATTTGATGTAGCCGGCGATCCAACTGTGTTTCCCGAGCAGGTCGCTGCTCCCCTGCGACGGCTGGAACCTTATCTAGAGAATTTGCGTCCATGGCAGACGAAGAAAATTTATTACTTTCCGGACGCGGATAAAGAGGACATTTTTCGCGACAAAGGCCCCCGGTATTCCGTTAAGGAAATATCGAAATCCGCGAAGCAGGCCTACTGGCGGGTAGCGTTGGAATCCTTTCGCAGGCATGAAACTCAAGCAAAGAGTTTCATCGATTCGCTCGCGAAAATGGATGAGGCGCAAATCGAAAAGATGGTCACCTCGGATAGCTTCTGGAGCACCGGGATAAGTTTCGTGCTCGGGAAATCGCTGGTGGGCGGCAACGTGACCGGAGATATTTTTGAAGGCATCATGCCCGGGGCCATTCCGTTCGCGCGACAGGGGGTCACGCCTGGGCCGACGCAGCCGGAAATTTCCGTGGAGCTTGCCGGGGCATGGAACTATTACGACGAATTTCGCCGAGCGCATGGGCTAACCCATTTGCCCCATCCGGAGCCGCCGGAAATCGCGCTGCAAGGCGGCACAGACCTTGTGATTCCTCTGTGGCTGCGCAATCAAAGTTCGGCGGCGCAAGTGATCAACCTGACTGTGAGTCTGCCTTCCGGATGGACCGTGGAAAGTGGCGGCGGAAAATTCGCGGTTGCGGCAAAGCAGACAGCGGCGACTCGAATTGAAGTAAAACTACCGATGTTCAGCGATGCCGCGGGTGCAAAGGCGCAGCTTCAGGAGGTTAGCGTGCATGCCGAGTCCAACGGGCAGAGTATTGGAGACGTCAAATTGCGCGTGGAATTGCGGAAACGCGCGCTGCCAGAGTAGTCTGCGTCAGGATTTTTTTGCGCGCGACGCTTCAAGAGCTTCCCAAGCGGCTTCCGGGAGCATGAGCAAGTCGTTGAATTCGCCCGCGCCACGGAGCCATTGGCCGCCGTCGATCACCACGCACTCGCCGTTGATGTATTCCGCCATATCGCTCACGAGAAACGCCGCGAGGTTGGCCAGTTCATCGTGACGCCCGAAGCGCTTCATCGGGTGCTTGTCCTTGGAGTGCTCTTCAAATTGCCTGGAGGGCATCAGGCGCGACCAGGCGCCTTCGGTGGGAAAGGGCCCGGGCGCAATGGCATTGAGCCGGATGTGGTATTTGGCCCATTCGACGGCCAGCGAAGTGGTCATGGCTAGCACGCCGGCTTTTGCGCATGCCGAAGGCACAATGAACCCGGAACCGCTGTTGGCGGCCGCGTAGGTGGTTACGATGCTCAAGACATTGCCGCCGAGTTTCTGCGCAATCCAGCGCTTGGCGAAAGCTTGCGTGCAATGAAACGAGCCGTTGAGCACGATGCCCACGACGGTGTTAAAGGCGTTGGGAGAAAGTTTTTCCGTACGCGCGATGAAATTTCCGGCGGCGTTGTTGACGACGGTGTCGATGCGATCAAATTGTTGCTCGGCTTTTTCGGCAGCGGCTTCGACGGCGCCGTAGTCGCGCACATCGCAGGTGGTATACGCGGCCGAACCGCCCGCGCGGTGGATCTCCGTGCAAACTTCCTTCAGAGGTTCCTCGCGCCGGCCTACCAGGAACATGCGCGCGCCGAGTTCCGCAAAACGCAGCGCCATGGAGCGGCCCAAACCAGTTCCGCCGCCAGTCAAGAAGATCGCCCGGCCTTTTAATAGGTCCTTCTGAAACACACGCCACCGCCTTTAGAGGATATTTGCCGGTTCGGGAGGGTCCGGGGCTCCAATTCTAGTGCATTCGCGCCCAAGTGCGGCGAAATTTGCTTGATTCCACGATGAACAAGGAGCGAGTTACTTACCTGGTAGAAGGTCAAGCGTGCTTAGGTATTTGAAGGCGAAGAGTTAACCGCACCGGCGAACCTAATTCGGCTTGATCTCCGCTGGAATGGGCCGGCGCATGACTTTCGCGTACTCCGCGGCGAAGAGCGGGCTCTCTGGAAATTCCTCCGTCAGCTCATGCAAGAGTTTTTTTGCCAAGGCGTCCTGCTTTTCGCGACGCGCTGCCAGTGCCAGAAGGACTTTCGCGAAAGGCTCGAGGTAGCGGCCTTTCTCAGCCGTTCTTCCGACCAACTCCATGCCAAGCTTTTTGTCGCCATGAATTCCGCCAAACCACAGAAACATGCGAACGCCGCCGGAGAGGCACCCGATGATGTAATTCGCCGAGCCCGGCGCGACCCAGGCGTCGTTTGCGTCGGGGCGCTGCGCCAGCAGCAGCTTCGCGTGCTCGTTGGCTTCCTTCATTCTTTTCAGGCCTTCGACGTGTTTTTTTTCAAGGATGCTGTCGGCGTTGGATTCCATCCCGGCGGCCAGAGTCAAAGAAAAGAGCGCTGGAGCGTCATTCTTATCCTTTGCGAGACGCCCGTTGGAGAGCTTGCGGGATTGCTCCAACGAAGCGCGGAAGTTCTTCATGCGCTCGGGATCGGGCTTACCCTCGATACCTCGCAGGAACTTCTTGTCGTCCAGAAAGAAGTCGCTGGTCAAAACGCTCTGGCGGTAGAACTCCTCGAAAAGATAACTCGCCGCAGTGGCCACAAAACCAAAAGGGTCGGCAGGGTGCTCGGACGTCCACGCAGAGAATATTTCTCGGGCTTCAGGGTACTTCTGCACATAAAGCAAGCGGAAACCTTCCTTCAGCTCCGGCACCTCCGTAAACGCGGAATCGCTGCCATCGGTGATTGTTTGCGCGCGGGACTCAACGGGAATGAGCAAAACCAATAGCGCAAAGGCTGAAGCGCGCCAGAAAGGTCTCGCTCGGTTTTTCAGAAAACACCCGGCAAGAACCTCGGCTTGTTGGCCATCGTGGCACGATACTCGGGGTTGGCCAGAAGAACGCGCTCTTCGGTGGATAGGCGCATCGAAAGTACGGCGATATGCGCGAGCGAACCGACCACGGCGGTAATCCATGCCGTGTGGATCAAGGGCAGCGCCAGCATTTCCGCAAAGACCGCGGCGTAGTTCGGATGGCGAACGTAGCGGAAAGGGCCTGAGGAGATAACGCCGAGGCTCGTCGAATCCATCACTTGCACGTTCCAATGATTTCCGAGTGTGCGGATAACCCACCAGCGCACGACATTCGCGGCCAGGAAAATCGCAAACATGATTGCTGCGAGAATGGGGATAAACGGCCGGTGGAAAAGAACGACTTCGAGTGCAGCGCCGATGAGCACGGCAGTGTGAAGCAGGACCATCCAGCGAAATCGAGGTTCTTCTACTTTTGCGGCGCCCCGCGCAATCATCTCTCGCTGATGGCGGCGCGATATTTGCAGCTCCACAATGCGGAGCAAAGCGACAGCCACGAGCAGGCCGAGAAACGCGATGACGCTTAGGTCCATTGCAGCAGGAGAAATTCGGCGCTGAATCCCGGGCCGAAAGCAGCCGCCAGCGCATATTCGCCCGACTTGAGGGGCCGCTTTTCCAGCCACTCTTGCAGGATGAAAAGGATTGTGGCGCTCGAGAGGTTGCCGACGTTGCCGAGAATATCCCAGGAAGGTTGCGTGTCACACTTGCAGAGCCCCAATTCTTTTTCGACGTTGCCGAGGAGGCGCGCGCCGCCAGGGTGCAGAATCCATCCCTTGATGTCTTCCTGTTTGCGGCCGTGGCGCTCCAGAAAACCGTCCACCAAGCCGCGAATTTTTAGGCCGATCATTTCGGGGACGTCTTTCGAAAGCAAAATGTGAAATCCGGAATCGCGCAAGTCGAACCCCATGGCACCCAGAGAATCGGGGAAGGTGTAAGTTTCTGAAACGAGGATTTTGGGTCCCTTCTCCGCTTTTCCGCTCACCAGGACCGCCGCAGCTCCGTCGCCAAACAGAATCGAGGAGATCAGATTTGCCTGGGAGATGTCTTTACGCTGAAAGGTGAGTGAAGGCAGTTCGACGGCGATGATCAGAACATTTCCGCCGGGATGAGCTTTCAAGTAATCCGCGGCGCGTCCGAGGGCCATCGCTCCGGCGGCACAGCCGAGTTCGGTGAAGGGCATGCGGCGCACATTCGAACGGAAGCCCATGAGATTGATCAGGTGCGCGTCCAAAGAGGGGATCATGAATCCAGTGCACGAAACGGTGATGATGAGATCCACTTCGTCGGGGCGCAGGGCGGCGCGCTGTAAACACTCTTCCGCCGCTTGTCGGCCGAGCTTCACCGCGTGCTCGATGTACTCCTCGTTGGTCTTCGAAAGCGGCCGCGGCTCGACGGTGTATTCGATGGGGAAAATCGAGTAACGCGTGTTCACCTGCGCGTTGTCCGCGATAGACATCAGCGCTTCCAGGCGCCGGTCCGGTATGTCAAACACGCGCCCCATGTAGTACTTCACTTCCTCGCGCGTCATCGTGTACGGCGGCAGAGCTGTTGCCGTTGCGGCAATCGTGCAGTGCGAGTTTGAGGCCCCGTTCGAGGGTCCAATATTCACGTATTCCACCTTTAACTCTGTTTGAAAGCTCCGCCCGAGAGCGCTACCAGTTTGCTAAGCCATTTCGTTGCAATGGTTCAGTGGCGGCCTGCACATGAGCGCTAGACTTTACAACATTCCCTGCGCGGGGAACAGTTTCAATTGAGACACCGGCCCATGCGCATAGCCAGCTCTGTTCACTTCCAATTTATCCTTCTGTTGCGTGTTTGTAAAATCCTCACCGGGGTTTGGAGTATGCTTTTGCACACCATGAACAATTCTAGACGCTCGCGGAGCGTAGGGCCGCAGAAGCGCATTCTACTTTTTGGATTTGCAGCTGTTTTCCTTTTCGTGGGTGGCGTCGTAGCGCAAGAGAAAGCGCCGCCCTTGCTCGTGATGATTTCCGTGGACGGCATGCGCCCGGACTATATCACCGAGGCGGATGCGCACGGCGCCAAGGTGCCGAACCTGCGGCGGTTCCTGCAAGAGGGAAGCTACGCCGAAGGCGTGGTGGGAATCGTGCCCACCGTGACGTATCCGAGTCATACGACGTTGGTCACGGGCGTGTGGCCGGCGAAGCACGGGATCTTCGCCAACACTACTTTTGATCCGCTGCAGCAGAATCAAGGAGGCTGGTATTGGTACACGGAAGACATTCGCGTGCCGACGCTTTGGGATGCTGCCGCGGCGGCGGGGCATACGACCGCAAGCATTCAGTGGCCGGTTACGGTTGGGGCGCACATCACATGGGACATTCCTGAAGTCTGGCGCGCGAGCACGCCGGACGATGCGAAACTGCTGCGCGCTGTTTCGACGCGCGGGTTGCTCGAGGAGGCGAAGACGGAGCTTGGTGAATACCGCGGAGGAATCGACACTTCGGCGCAGGCGGATGAGAACCGCGGACGTTATGCAGAGTGGATACTGGAGAAGAAACATCCTGCTCTATTGACGCTCCATCTAAGCGCGCTCGATCACATTGAACACGAGACGGGGCCGTTCAGTCCCGAGGCGATCGCTGTTTTGGAGATTATTGATGCCACGATCGGAAAAATCCGTGTGACGGCTGAGAAGCTTGCCCCAGGGCGGGTGTATTTGGCGGTCGTTTCCGACCATGGCTTTGTTCGAACCGACTCACAACTGAATTTGTTTCCATTGTTTCGTGAAGCGAGCTTGATCACCGTTAACGACAAAGGAAAGATTACGGACTGGAAGGCGATCCCGTGGGTTACCGGCGGATCTGCCGCGATCCTGTTGAAAGATCCTAGCGACACCGCGACTTTGTCGCAGGTGCGCGAACTACTTGCCAAGGTCGCGAGTGATCCCGCGAACGGAGTCGACCGCATTCTGGAAGCAGAAGAACTTCACAAGCGCGGCGGTTATCCGCCAGCGTCGTTTTTTGTAGGCCTCAAGCCAGGCTGGCGGACGGGGTCGACAGTCGATGGGCCAGTGCTTTCCAAATCAAAAGTTGGCGGTACGCATGGGGGCCTGCCCGACCTGCCCGATCTCCACGCGTCATTCTTTTTGGTTGGCCCCGGCGTTCCCGCGGGCAAGTCTTTCGGCACGATTGATATGCGCGATGTGGCGCCCACCCTGGCGCACGAAGTCGGACTAAGTTTGCCGAGCGCCGACGGCAAAATCCTTCTGCCTTAGACAGGGAACGCCGCGCGGCGAGGCGCGCAGCTGTCGCTTCAGCGCTTTAGCGCAGGCCGACTAAGCCCTTTACGGAATCGATGAGTTTGGCGGGGTCGTAGCCAACGCCGTCCTTGAAGACGAGCTCGACTTTCTCGATGTCCTTGATGTTGGCCGACGGATCGCCTTGAAGCACAACGATGTCGGCCGCTTTGCCCACCGCAAGCGTGCCAATTTTATCGAGCTCACCCAGGAATTCGGCGCCGTTGGACGTTGCGATGTGAATGGCCTCCACCGGCGTGAAGCCCGCTTCCACCAGCAACTCGACTTCGCGCTGATCTCCGAAGCCGGCGATCACGCCGCCGTAGCCTGTCGGATCAAGACCTGCCAGAAGGAGTCCGCCTTGTTTGGAGAACTCGTGTTCGAACTCCAGTTCTTTCTTGAAGATGGCGGGCGCATCGGAAGTCGCGGCGTTATCGGAAATGCGCGCGCGACGCGACAGATAAGCGATGCGCGCTTCCGGAGTCATCGCGTCCAGCACGCGACTGTCGAGCGGCGCGCGTCCCGGCACGGAAGTTTCGAACACCGGCAGCGTTGAAGTGACGGCGACGTGATGCGTGACCAGATAGTGAATCATGTCTTGCATCGGCTTGCTCGCGATGTCGACGGAGAGCAGCGCCTTTGCAGCGGCTTGCGGATTGGGGCAGACGCCAGGCTTTTTGTCTGGAAGGAATTCGGTGTCGACTTCGATTCCGTGCTCCAGGTCGTCAATGCCAAGGGCGGCCGCTTCGCGGAAACCGATCGAGCAAAGGTGGCCGGTGACTTTGATTCCGTGCGCATGCGCGGCCTTCACCGCCGCGGCCAGTTCGTCTGGCGTGATGTTCATGTACGCCTTGAAAGAAGTGGCGCCGCGCGCGATCCAGAATTCGACCATCTGGCGCGCATCTTCGGCGTCCTTCAGTTGATGCATCTGCAAAGCAAACGCGCCTTCGCCTTCGAGATACGGACCGGTCACGTGAATTTTAGGGCCAGCGAGTTTTCCGGCATCGATCGCTTGTTTGAGCTCAAGATCCGCGTAAGGTTCGAGGCTGCCCGTCGTGCGAATCGAGGTGACGCCGCCCGCGAGGTAGAGCCGCGGGAAACTCGACAGGTGCTCGGGATACATCGGCGGCGGACCGCCAGGAGCAGGATAAAACATGTGGTCGTGCATGCCGACGAGTCCAGGAATCACGGTGCGGCCTTTGAGATCGAGCATTTTTGCTCCATCAGGAATTTTGATCGTGGCTGAATCGCCGAGCGCGACGATTTTGCCGTCCGCGATCACCAGCGTCTGATCCGCACGAGCGACTGTGCCGGTGCCATCCACGACGCGCACGTGCGCCAGAACGAGGACGCTCGCGTCTTCCTTTACGAAAGCATTCACTGCCGGCGAAAGTTTCGGCTTCACTTGGCCCGAGGAGAGAGATTGCAAAAGCAAAAAACAGAAGCCGGGAAGAAGAATTTTTCGCATCGAGCTACCTCGCACGCCAGGAATTTTGCGGCGCGTTGCAGTCTATTCACAGCGCCGCGTCAACACAAGAGGCCGACGATAAAGGCACGTGAAAGGCTTCGCCCGGTGAATCGTGATAGATTTTTGGACCGAAGAGGTGAGAGATGACCAAACTATCGAAATATTTTCTTGGCGCGACGGTCACAGCCATGGTCGTCATGGCCATGCCTTGCTCCGCTCAACAGCCGCCGACGTTTGCAACGACGGAGGGCGACTTTGTCATTCACAATTTTCAATTCCATTCCGGCGAGTCGCTGCCGGAATTGCGGCTGCATTACACGTCGCTCGGCAAACCCGTCAAGGACGCAGCGGGACATACGACCAACGCCGTGCTCATTCTTCATGGAACAGGCGGTACGGGACACCAATTTCTCCTGCCGCAATTTGCTAACGTCCTTTTTGGTCCGGGCGAGCTTCTCGATTCGGCGCGCTACTTCATCGTTCTTCCGGACGGCATCGGCCACGGAAAATCGTCCAAGCCGAGCGATGGCATGCACGCGCATTTTCCACAATACGACTATGACGACATGGTTGCCGCGCATTACCGTCTCCTCAACGAAGGGCTCGGCGTCAATCACCTCCGGCTCGTGTTGGGCACTTCAATGGGCTGCATGCACTCCTTCGTCTGGGGCGAGACGTACCCCGACTTCATGGATGCGCTCATGCCGCTGGCGTGCCTGCCGGTGCAGATCGCAGGGCGCAACCGCGTCTGGCGCAAGATGGTGATGGATGCGATTCGTGAAGATCCCGAATGGAAAGGCGGCGAATACAAGGAAGAACCCAAGCAGGCGCTGCGCACGGCGCTGGATTTTCTGCTAATCGCGGGAGCAGCGCCAATCCCCATGCAAAAAGCGCTCCCGACCCGCGACGCCGCCGACAAGTACCTCGACGAATATTTCCGCACGCGCATGAGCGGCCTCGACGCTAATGACACGCTCTATCATGTGAACGCTTCGCGCAACTATGATCCGTCCACGCAGCTAGGCAAAATCAAGGCGCCTGTCATGTGGATCAATTCCGCGGATGATTTTATCAATCCGCCCGAACTCGGAATTGCGGAGAAAAAAATCAAGGACATACCAAACGGCCGCTTTGTCCTTATTGCGGCGAGCGAAAACACGCACGGCCACGGCACGCACACCTGGGCGGAGCTGTGGAAGCAGTACCTTGGGGAATTGCTAGAGAAGACCGCGCACTAGCGGTTGCGGTAAGCGTTCCCTCAACGGGTCGCTTCGTGGCTGGCGCGAATCTCCTGCCAGCGGCGCGGACGTTTGTTGGCTTGCAATACCTTTTTTCGCAGGCGAATCGATTTCGGCGTGATTTCGACATATTCGTCATCGGCGATGAATTCAATGGCCTGTTCGAGGCTTAGCTCGCGATGAGGAATCAGCCGGATCGCCTCATCCGCGCTGGACGACCGCATGTTTGTCTGTTTCTTTTCCTTGGTGACGTTCACTTCCATATCTTGCTCTCGGGAGTTTTCCCCGATGACCATTCCCTCATACACTTCTATCGCGGGGCCAATGAACAGCTCGCCGCGCTCTTGAAGGTTCCACAGCGCAAAAGCGGTCGATGGTCCAGGACGGTCGGCGACCAGCGCGCCAGTCGGTCGCAGCGCCATCTCTCCCGCATAATCCGTCCAACCATCGAAAATCGAGTGAATCAGCGCGGTCCCGCGCGTGTCCGTCAGCAACTGGCTGCGCAAGCCAATGAGGCCACGAGAAGGAATTTTGAAGTCCATGCGCACGCGGCCGGAATTGTGATTGCTCATCTTGAGCATTTCACCGCGCCGGCTGCCCAACGTTTCCAAAATGATCCCGATAAAACTCTCGGGCACATCGATGACCAACCGCTCGAGCGGTTCGAGTTTCTTGCCGTTTTCCGTGCGCACAACAATTTCCGGCTTGCCGACCATCAACTCGAAGCCCTCGCGGCGCATGGTCTCAATTAAAATGGCGAGTTGCAGCTCGCCGCGCCCCAGCACTCGAAAGGATTCAGGCGTATCCGTATCTTCCACGCGAATCGAAACGTTGGTAAGCAACTCTTTCTGCAGGCGGTCGCGCAAATCGCGCGAGGTCAAATAGCTGCCTTCTTTTCCGGAAAGAGGGCTGCTGTTCACGGTGAAAATCATGGCCAGCGTGGGCTCGTCGATCAGCAAAGGTTCGAGAGGTTGTGGCATCGCCAGATCCGTAATGCTCTCGCCGATCTGAATACCTTCCACGCCGGCGATGGCGACGAGGTCTCCCGCGCCCACCGTTTCTGCTTCATCGCGCTCGAGTCCGCGAAAGGTGTAGAGTTTGGTGATCCGCGTGGAGAGCAACCTGCCATCCAGCTTGCTGATGCCAACATCTTCGCCGCGCTTTAGCGTGCCGTTAAACACGCGGCCAATCGCGATGCGCCCAAGAAAATCGCTGTAGTCCAGATTCATGACCTGAATCTGCAACACGCCATCCGGGTCGCCAGGCGGCGCAGGTATACTTTTCACGATGGTCTCAAACAGCGGGAGCAGATCCTTCGAGCTGTCCCCGATTTGCCGGTGCGCGATTCCTTCGCGCGCATTCGTGTAAACAACGGGAAAATCGAGCTGGTCTTCGGTAGCATCCAAATCGATAAACAGGTCGTAGATTTCATCGAGGACTTCTTTTGCGCGCGCGTCTGTCCGGTCGATCTTGTTCAGCACGATCACCGGGGGCAGCTTTGCGGCCAACGCTTTTTGAAGTACATAGCGCGTCTGCGGCAGCGGCCCCTCACTGGCATCTACCAGCACTACGACGCCATCCACCATGCGCAATGCGCGCTCGACTTCGCCGCCAAAATCGCTGTGGCCGGGTGTGTCGACAATGTTGATCTTCGTGTCGTGGAAAAAAAGCGCCGTATTTTTCGCGAGAATGGTGATCCCGCGCTCGCGCTCCAGGTCGTTGGAGTCCATCACGCGCTCGACAAGCGCTTCATTGGCGCGGAAAATTCCACTCTGCCGCAGCATGGCGTCGACCAGCGTGGTCTTGCCGTGGTCCACGTGCGCGATAATGGCGATATTGCGAATATTTTGGCTCATGATTTCTACGTCGGTCTGCGGACTACTCTTGGGGCAGTCACTGCAAAGACAAAAATAGCTGCTGAAACAACCAGCAGCCCGGACGAATCTCCTCTGTTCTCAGGTGTGGTCGAGCAGCCTATAGTTTAGCAGAGCGCCCGCGTGTGGGACAGCCATTCTTGGCTGTCTCTTTCTTGAATCTCCGTACGGCCCCGGAGAGAGGTAGAAACATCTGTTTCTCCCCGCGTTTCGTGTACTATCCTGACCCAGGTTGCGTCGTCTGATTCTAAAGTGGAGTTGTTGGAGGGGATTCCAATGCGATTCGCGCGCGTGCTTTGGAAAAGCAGAAACTTTTTGTGGGCACTAGTCATCGGACTGCTCTTTTTAATCTCCAGCCGCGCCCAAGCGCCGAATCCCCCGGATTATTCTCTGCTTTTCAACAAAACGGACGTCATGATCACCGCGCGCGACGGCACGAAGCTGCACACCGAAATCTACGCTCCCAAAAATTCCTCCGAGCCGCTTCCCATCGTCATCGAGCGCACGCCTTATGGTATCCACGACGACGACAAAGGTTACAGCCGCATCCTGGCTCGCTACGCCGAGATGATTCCCGACGACTACATCTTCGTCTTTCAAGATATTCGCGGCCGGTACGGTTCCGAGGGAACTTTCGTAATGCAGCGCCCGGTGCGCGATCCAAAAGATTCGAAAGCGATCGACGAAGGCACGGATACCTACGACACCATCGACTGGCTCGTGAAAAACGTCCCGCACAACAACGGCCGCGCAGGTCTAGTCGGTATCTCCTACGGTGGCTGGCTCACCGTGATGGGCATGCTCGAGCCGCATCCCGCGCTAAAAGCCGTCTCTGAGCAAGCTTCCCCGGCCGACATGTTTCTTGGCGACGATTTTCATCACAATGGCGCGTTTCGCCTGAGCTACGGTTTCGAATACTCCACGATGATGGAGACAGGCAAAACTAATTTTGTATTCAAGTTCGATCAGTTCGACACCTATGAATGGTATCTGCGTCTCGGCCCGCTATCCAACGCCGACAAGAATTACATTCACGGCACTCTACCCACCTGGAAAGATTTTGTCACGCATCCGAATTACGACGCTTTCTGGAAACAAGAGGCCATGCCTTACATTCTGACGAAACCAAGAGTGCCGAATCTCAATGTCGCCGGCTGGTGGGACCAGGAAGACGCGTACGGCCCGATGAAGATTTACGAACTCCTCGAGAAAAACGATCCCGATCATCTGAACTATCTTGTCGCAGGCCCATGGAATCATGGCGGCTGGGCCCGTGGTGCTGGCAAATCGCTCGGCGCAATTCCTTTTGGCAGCGACACGTCGCTCTATTTCCGCCAAAAAATTGAAGCGCCCTGGTTCGCCTACTGGCTCAAGAACAAAGGCAGCCTTCCGCTCAAAGAGGCCCTTCTATTTCAAACCGGCAGCGACAAGTGGGTGAAATTCGATTCGTGGCCGCCGCGAAATGCAACGACCCGCGAGCTTTACTTCCATGAAGACGGCAAGCTTTCCTTCGAAGCGCCGCAATCCGCCACTCCACGATCTTTCGATAGTTACGTGAGCGATCCTGCTCATCCCGTTCCATACCGTCACCGCCCGATCGACATGACCTATCCAGACGATCATCCCGGCGCCTGGCCCACCTGGCTCGTCGAAGACCAGCGGTTCGTGGACAATCGCCCGGATGTGCTCACCTGGCAGACTGAGGAACTCACCGAGGACATGACACTCGCCGGCAGTGTGACCGCAAAACTTTTTGCGTCCACAACCGGAAGCGACTCCGACTGGATCGTGAAGCTGATCGACGTCTATCCGGAAAAGTATCAAGACGACTGGAAACTCTCGGGCTACGAATTGATGATCGCCGACGAAGTTTTCCGTGGACGCTTTCGCAAATCATTCGAAAAACCGGAACCCATCACTCCCAATGCGATCACGCCTTTCACTATTGATCTCCATACCGCGAATCATGTTTTCAAAAAAGGCCATCGCATCATGGTCCAAGTACAGAGTACGTGGTTCCCCATTATCGACCGCAATCCCCAGAGATTTGTCCCCAACATTTTTGAAGCGAAGGAGTCCGACTACCAGAAGGCGACGCAACGGATTTACCGTTCTAAGGAATTTCCTTCGGGAGTTGTGCTTTCGGTTTCGCCAGCAACAGCGGGCAACTAGCGTTTTTCCACCTGCAGATGCCATTCCTGCGTGGAATTTCGTATTTCACTAGAACGTTCTGCCGAATCGGTTGTGATATTCTCGGCTTCGCTAAAAAATACCGATCATGCGCGTTACTTCAAGGGGAGTCCACATGAGGTCTGTTCGTAAATTTGCTAGCGTCACCGTTTTCTTCGTTCTAGCAGCGCTTGTGTTTGTGCCGCGCTTCGGAGCCGCTCCGCAGCGCCAGCGTCTCGACTTTTCGGCGCTATTCGACAAAACCGAAGCGATGATTCCGATGCGCGACGGTGTCAAGCTCCACACCGAGTTCTACACACCGAAAAAAGTCACAACACCGCTGCCCATTCTGATGGATCGTACTCCGTACGGAATCTCGAGCCCGGACAAACGCATCAGCAACATGATCTATCGCTATGCCGACATGGTTCCCGAGGGCTACATTTTCGCGTTTCAGGATATTCGCGGGCGCTATGGCTCCGAAGGAAAGTTCGTCATGCTCCGCCCGTTGCATGACCCGAGCGATCCCAAAGGGGTGGACGAAAGCACGGACACCTACGACACGATCGATTGGCTCGTGAAAAATGTTCCAAACAACAATGGCCGCGTCGGTCTCGACGGCATTTCCTACGACGGTTTTCTCGTGACAATGGGCATGGTCAATCCACATCCCGCGCTCAAAGCCGCCTCTGAACAAGCATGCATGGGCGACACCTGGCTCGGCGACGATTTCTTCCACAACGGCGCTTTTCGCCTGAGCTACGCCTTCGAATACACCGCCCTGCTGGAATCCTCAAGCGAGAATTTCAGCTTCGCTTTCGACCGCTTCGACGTCTACGACTTTTATCTCCGCCTCGGCGCTCTTTCGAACGCCAACGCAAAATATTTTCACGGGAATATCCCGACGTGGAACGAATTCGTCGCCCATGCAAGCTACGACGATTTTTGGAAGCATCACGCCGTCGCCTACGGCTTGAAGGAACCCACCGTTCCGAATCTCAACGTCGCCGGCTGGTGGGACCAGGAGGATTTTTACGGCCCGATGGCAACGTACGCTCGCCTTGAAAAATCCGACTCGAAGCATCTCAACTACCTCGTCGCGGGGCCCTGGAATCACGGTGGATGGGGCGGCGGCCCGGGCAAATCACTCGGCGAAATTCCTTTTGGCAGCGATACGGGGGTTTACTTTCGCCAAAAGGTCGAGCTTCCCTGGTTTGAATACTGGCTCAAGGACAAAGGCGCGCTACCTCTCAAGGAAGCCATACTTTTTCAAACAGGAACCAACAACTGGGTGCAATTTGATTCCTGGCCTCCGCGAGAAGCGCAAACGCGCAACCTCTATTTCCGTGAGGCTGGAAAGCTTTCCTTCGATGCCCCGCAGACAGATTCCGCGGATGCCTCGGACAGCTACGTCAGCGACCCCGCTCATCCCGTGCCCTATCGCCCTCGCCCCATCGACATGACCTATCCCGAGGATCATCCCGGCAGCTGGTACACCTGGCTTGTGCAGGACCAGCGCTTTGTCGATGAACGACCCGACGTCTTGACCTGGCAAACCGAAGATTTAGCCGAAGATGTCACGCTGGCTGGCCAGGTCACGGCAAAGCTCTTTGCTTCCACGACCGGCAGCGACAGCGATTGGGTTGTTAAATTGATTGATGTGTATCCGCAAAAATATCCGGACGACTGGAAACTCTCAGGCTACGAACTCATGATTTCCGATGAGATTTTTCGCGGCCGTTACCGCAATTCTTTCGAAAAGCCGGAGCCTATCAAGCCGGGAGAAGTGACGCCATTCCTGATCGATCTGCACACCGCGGACCACGTGTTCAAGAAGGGCCACCGAATCATGGTGCAGGTCCAGAGCACCTGGTTCCCCATTTATGACCGCAATCCGCAGAAGTTCGTTCCCAACATTTTCGAGGCGAAAGAGTCCGACTATCAGATGGCCACGCAGCACATATATCGCTCCAAGCGATATCCGTCCAGCGTCGAAATCATGATATTGCCGCAGACCCCCGCGACAACAGGAAACTAGCCAGTCTGGGGCCTCTCTGCCGTCCAGCGGAATTCACCGCAACTGGGGTGCTTGAACTCTAAGTTCGCCAGCAGGCATCTGCCGCAAGCACGGGACCAAGTTGAAAAAATAATTTCTAAATTCTGACTGGTCGTTTTCGCAACAGATTCTCGTCCCATTTGCGGACATATGTTCACATTCGGGCAATATTCTAGCTTTTGTCCATTGAATTCCAAAAAATTGAACCCCAGCCGGTAGTCGTGCCACGTCTGTTGCAATTCTCTGCAGCATCGCCGCGATCTAGCAAGGCTTCGTCCCTGAAAAACGAAACTTCTTCATAGATTTCTCGTATTCTCCGGTAAACACCTGGGCGTTTTCCGCGTCTAATGCCTATATAGGATGGGGTGTATGGCTCTGAACGTTATCCCAACGCTGGATACCGGGATGGAAGAACGATCAAACTTCGCGCCTCCTTTAGGCCCTCGTTTCATGCGTTTCGGTCCGTTTCAGGTGGATCAGCAGCGGCAAGAAGTATCCAAGGATGGCTCACGTTTAAAACTTACAGGGTAAGGTGTATCAAGTCCTCGTCGCGCTCCTCGAGAAGCCGGGTGAGGTCGTTACTCGAGAGGAGTTGCGCCAGCGTCTCTGGCCCGCCGACACTCACGTCAACTACGACGCCAACGTCAATACCACTGTAAACAAGCTTCGCCAAGCGCTGGGAGACTCCACGGACAAACCGCTCTATATCGAGACAATCCCGCGGAAAGGGTATTGTCTTGTGATTCCCTCCGAGACATCCGATGTTCCCAGCCCGCCGCATGCACCTAACGGCGCATCCGAAACGGCCCCATCAACTTTGACTCCGGTTCTCGCGACTGAGCTTGCCCCGCCGCGTTCCGGGTTCTGGATACCCATTGGCGTTGTCGGACTGATCCTCGCTGGGATGCTTCTCGGCGCAGGCATCACCATTACCACTCTCTGGATTTCCCATTTCGCGCAAGCCACGCGTTGGCCCTAGCATCTCGCTGTGAGTTTTTGCAAGTATGCTGCACGCGCGAAGCTGCATCTCTCTGCGAGGTTCTCGTATAAACTTGCCCTCGCATCGTGCTCACTGCCATCACTCGCGCCGTCAGCCCCGCCATTGTAAATTGCGAGCTAAGCTTCATTCCCCGCCAATCGATTGATCCACAAATCGCTCGCGAGCAGCATCACGCTTACGAAATACTTCTGGAAAAAATCGGCGCTCATGTGCTTTCTCTCCCGGCCGAGCCCGGTCTCCCCGATTCCATGTTCGTCGAGGATCCCGCCATCGTCCTCGATGAGCTCGCCGTCATTTTTCCGCTCGGCACCGAGTCCCGCCGCCCCGAAGCCACGTCCCTCGCACAAGCCATCTCCAAATTTCGCAAACTTGAGCACGTCACGCTTCCCGGCACCCTTGAGGGCGGCGATGTTCTGCGCATTGGCCGCAAACTATTCGTCGGTCTTACGAAGCGCAGCAACTCCGAGGGCATCCGCCAGCTCGCCGCTATCCTCGCGCCCCACGATTACGAAGTCATCGCCGTCCCCGTGACGGGCTGCCTCCATCTCAAGTCCGCCGTCACCTTCCTCGGCCGCAATACACTTTTGGCGAACCGCGCCTGGTTTGATGCGGCGCCCTTTTCCGCCTACGACTGGATCGACGTCGATCCCACCGAACCACACGCCGCCAACGCCCTGGCCGTGGGAAGCACAGTCATATTTCCCGCGTCCTTCCCTCGAACGCGTGCCCGCATGGAAGCCAACCGCTTCCACGTCACACCGCTCGACATCTCCGAACTTCAAAAAGCCGAGTCCGGCCTCACCTGCTCCAGCTTGCTTTTCGAATCCGACACTTCAGCCGGCACAGAGGGGCCTAAATGAAACTAATTCTGGCTGTGTTTGCCGTTATGCTATTGAGCCTGGCGATTGGCTGTAGAGGCATTGGAATAGCTTTCGTGAATCAGAATTCGGAGCCTTTGGTGCCAGAAGCGGGCAACGGCTGGCTTATGTTTGACTTGCAGCCCCTGCCGCAAAGTGGTGCTTTTCAAAGATACGACTGCACCTTCGAGGCCGAAGGGAAAACCGCTCGTTTTCAGTTCGAAGTGAATTCGGGTGCAACTTCAGGAGCTCCGGGGATCGCATTCGGCTCAGGCAAGTTTATGGCCGTGGCCGGATCGGACGCTTCTGTTTTTCTTCGCAAGCTTCAGAAGGCCCTTGAGGCCAAGACTCTTCCGGTGCAACCGAAACGCGTTGCTGAACTTCCTTTCACAACCGCAATTCTTGGCACGAATCAGAGTCACTCAAAAGATGGTGGTTTCTTCACCAAGCCGCCGGGACATTGGACCGCAATGAAGATTTTTATCGGCAAGAAAGATGATCCCGCGGAAGTCTTTCTCAATTTCAACACTGTTCTTCACAAGGGCGAATTCTCAATAAAAGATCCTGAGTACGGCGACGACCTGCTAAAGGAATTCGCGAAGGTGCTTTAGCTGAGATAAATCTTCGAACTAAGTCGCTCGACGTAAACTATTGATTGCGCGTGGTTTATTAACAAGCGAAAGCCGCCAAAATTTCTTCCGTGATCCGCTCCATTTAGACTTTCTTGTTTCATAATCTTTGACTTTGCTTCCCATTTTCCTTGTGCTACTCTTTTCTTCGGTATGCTTTCCATCGCGACGAAGCGAATTACCACGACGACGTCTATGTCGACTACCTCGACTAAGGCGAAGTCCACTATTTTCGCTTCCGGCGCGTGGAGAAACAGCTAGCAAGCTAGAAAAAGTTTCCAACCCACCGCCTGAAGCGAACCTGGCGGTGGGTTTCTTCTTTTAACCCCCGCCAGAGACGCTCCAGCGGAATCCAGGAGCGGATGTCATGAGTCCCGAACACGTGCAGGAAAATGTGGAAGCGGAAGTTCCTTTAGCTGGGGACTTTGCTGTCAACGCGAGCGCCGCGCAGGCCAGCCCTCATCAGAATGTCGTCGCGTTGAAGTTTGGCGGCAGCTCGCTTCTTGGAGCTGAGCGCATGTCGCATGCCGCCGGTTTGGTGCGCGCGGCCGCCCATTCGTCCAACGTCATCGTGGTTGTCTCCGCGATGAAAGGCGTCACCGATCGGCTTCTCTCCATTTCGCGTGCGCTTGCAGAAGGAAGGCTTTCCCACGCGCGCAATGAAGCGGAAGGAGTCGTCCACCTCCACTTCAACGTGCTTCAGGACCTTCAACTCGGGGAGGAGCAGAACGATCGCGTCCGCCGCGGCCTCCAGCTTCTCAATCGGGATCTTCTCCACGAAGTGCCCCTCGAGGGCCGCGTCGCCGCCACCCCGGAACTCGCCGATCGCCTCGCCTCCTTCGGGGAACGCTTCAGCGCGCGTCTCTTCGCCGCTGCGCTGGAAAAATCCGGCATCGCTGCTGTTCCCGTTTCCTCCTCCGATTTCGTCCTCACCTGCGACACGTTCCGCGACGCCAAGCCTCATCTCGAAGAAACCAGAGAGCGCGGCCGCGCCATTCTGCTTCCCTTGCTCGAAGCTGGCCTCGTTCCCGTCGTCACCGGCTTCGTCGGCGCGACTCCCGACGGCCGCATCACCACGCTCGGCCGCAACAGCTCCGATTTTTCCGGCGCGATCGTTGCCCACGTTGTCGACGCCGAAGAACTTGTCATCTGGACCGATGTGGACGGTATTTATACCGCCAACCCACACGCTTCCGCCGAGGCCAAACTTCTCCACGACCTGAGCTATGATGAAGCGCACGCCCTTGCGGCCAGCGGCGCAAAAGTCCTTCATCCTCACGTACTGCCGCTCGCCGCGGAAACGGAAATGACCATTTGGATTCGCAACACATTTAAACCGCACGTTCGAGGAACGCGCATCGGTCTGCCTCACTCCTCAAACGGCCGCGCGCAATGCGGAGGTGCAGCATGAGCGCGCATTCTTCGGAGAATGGCGACAAGAGCGGCATGGCCCAGCAAGGTGCCCAGCGAGGTGAAAGTCCTTTGCCCGGCGGCGCCACCAAAAAATGGCGCGCAGGCGTCCTCGGCGCAACGGGTCTCGTCGGTCAGCGGTTGGTAAAACTTCTCGCCAATCATCCTTGGTTCGAGCTAACCGAAGTGGCCGCATCCGAACGCTCTTCCGGCAAGAGTTACGCCGAAGCAGTGCGTTGGCATCTTGACGGCCCCATCCCCGAAGCCGCGCGCAGCCTCGTTGTCAAAAGCCTCGACCCCAGCCTCGATTGCGATTTCGTTTTTTCCGCGCTCGATTCAAGCGTCGCCGGCGGCGCCGAGGAAGACTTCGCCCGCGCCGGATATCCCGTCGTCAGCAACTCAAAAAATCACCGCATGGATCCCGACGTCCCGTTGCTCATCCCTGAAGTCAACGCCTCGCATCTCGACGCTATCCCCGCGCAGCAAAAAAATCGCGGTTACGACGGCGGCTTTATCGTCACCAACCCGAATTGCTCCACGGCCGGTCTCGTTCTCGTGCTCAAACCCCTGGCGGACGCCTTCGGCCTCGAAAAAGTTTTCGCAGTCACAATGCAAGCCGTGTCCGGCGCAGGCTACCCCGGCGTCGCCTCCATGGACATTCACGCCAACGTCATCCCGTTCATCAGCGGCGAAGAAGAAAAAATGGAGTCCGAGCCGCAAAAGCTCCTCGGCAAATGGGACGGCGCCCGCTTCATCGATGCCGGCCTCGGCCTGAGCGCCCACTGCAATCGCGTCCCCGTTCTAGAAGGCCACCTGGAATCCATTTCCGTCAGCCTAAAAAAAATCGCCAGTCTAAAAGAAGTCCGCGAAGCGCTGCGCCATTTTGAAGTCAGCTCGGAGCTTGCGTCCCTGCCTTCCGCCGTCCGTCATCCCGTGCATGTCCTCGAAGCCGAAGACCGCCCCCAACCCCGCCGCGACGTCCACGCCGGAAACGGCATGGCTGCCGTCGTTGGCCGCGTTCGTGAATGCCCGCTTCTCGACATAAAACTCACCCTCCTCTCCCACAACCTTGTCCGCGGTGCCGCCGGAGCCGCCCTCCTCAACGCCGAACTACTGGCCGTCCGGGGCTTCCTAGACCACCGCGTGATCGCGGACGAACCTCAGCTAACCCAGCCGGCGGTGCCGTGACAAAAACGGAGCCTTGCCCTTGACTCTCTTGCAGGCTTCCCCGCTGCTGGTTATACTCAGGGTATGAAAACGGCCGTATCCATACCCGACGACATTTTTGAAGGTGCGGAGCGACTCGCCAAGCGGACCAAGCGTTCGCGCAGCCGTGTGTTCAGCGATGCCTTGCGGGAATACCTGGCCCGGCACACTCCGGACGAAGTCACGCAAGCCATGAATCAAGCCCTTTCAGAAATAGGCGAATCCTCGGACGGACTTGTTTCTGCTGCTGCCGGCCGCACGCTCCAGCGAAGTGAGTGGTGATCTCCCAAGGTGAGATTTGGTGGGCGGACCTTCCCGCTCCCGCAGGGTCAGGTCCTGGTTTTCGTAGGCCGGTAGTTGTTGTCCAGAGCGATGCCCTCAACAGCAGCCGCATTGCCACCGTGGTTTGCGTCCCGCTTACCAGCAACCTCAAGTGGGCCCTGGCCCCTGGCAACGTGCGCATAGCGGCCCGCCTTACAGGCTTGCCGAAAGACTCCGTCGCCAACGTCTCCCAAATCGTGACTCTCGATAAACAGCTTTTAACTGCCCGCGTCGGAAAACTTCCGCGCCCCAAGCTCGAACTGGTCCTCTCCGGTATCGGCGTCGTTCTCGGCAGCTAACTTTCAGCGACCTCGAATTCGCTGATTGCATAGTGGCCGTGGTGCGCTCCGCGTTTTAAGGGAATCCGCGTCACTCAACAATCTCCCATCGCGGTTCTCGGGCCGCAGCGTGCATTCCCAGCAACTCAGACATTTTCTGCGCCCACCGTTCGAGCCCCTCTACGCCACCAAACGAAATGATGATCGCAATCACCCGCTTCGTCTCGAGCGTCACCATCGTCCGTTCTGAATCGCTCGTCGGACTCCCATGCGGCCCCGCCGCATCGCAGAACACCGGCAATCCTTCCAAATTCAAATCGTATTTCCCAATCCCTTTGTACGTCTCTCCCGCGCGACCCGCACGAAATACAATGTCACCTTCCACGTGTGCCAAATCATAGAGCCCCACCGGCAACCGGCTCTCGACGCTCACCAAGTTGATCGCGTCCACTACATTATTAATCCGCGGCAACCCCTTTCCCGCAGTCACCCGCCGAAGGAGCGCCTCCGCCGATCCGCGATACCGTGCCGGATCCTTGCCCAACGCCTTGTACGCAGCCCTCGTCGCCAGAATCGCCGCCGACTCCAGCACCGCCTTCGGCTCGGCCAACTTCAGGATTTTCTCTTCGCAAATATGCAGCTCTTGGTCCAAGCCCTCCGGCGTCGCCCCGGCCAGCACCTCCGCCGTCACGCACGCCAGCGCCACCCGCGGGCATTTCGCCTTCATTTCCTCTGCAATCCTCACCATCGGCATGGCTCCGCCTCTCATGCTAAACTAAACGGATTGTAGGCCCGTAGCTCAGTTGGTTAGAGCGCGTCCTTGACACGGACGAGGTCTGCGGTTCGAGTCCGCACGGGCCTACCATTTCTCGGTGTCTCACAACGGCTTTTGCCCGACACCCATGCGACGCTTCTTCTGGATCCGCCTGCGAATCTTTCTCCGGCAAAGCCGCTGGGGTTTCGTCCTTATCGCATTCTGGTTCGCTCTAGGTACGATCGCTTTTCGCTACTCGGAACATCTTTCCCTGAGCGAATCCTTTCTCAATGCCGTCTATTTTCGCTATCGCCCCGATTCCTTCTGGGCTCTCTATTCCTTCTGGGGCCAATGCGTCCTCTTCGGCATCGTCATTTCCATTTTCTTGCTGCAAGCGTTGCAGCGCTACAATCCGCAGGAAGGATGCCGCATGCTCGCCAAAGAAATGCAAAACCACGTCATCGTCGTCGGCTACACGCACCTCGGCATCCGCATCGTCGAACATCTCCGCCGCGTGAAGCAGCCGTATGTTTTGATCGACAAAGACGCCGCCGCCGTCGATGACCTCATTCGCGACGGCGAACCCATCATTGTGGACGATGCCAAGCAGGAAAGTTCCCTGACAGATGCAGGCATCGAGCGCGCCAAGCTCGTCATCATCACCTCCAACAACATCGAAACCGCTCTGCTCGTGACCAAGCGCGCCCGCGACCGCAACAAAAAAACTCTAATCATCGTCCGCTGCTATCTCGACGAATTCACCGAAATCCTCGAAAGCCTCGGTGCCAATGAAGTCATCTCCAGCTCCAAAAGCGCCTTCAGTGGAATCTCTGCCCATCTGGATTCTCTCGCAACAATTCGTTAACCTTCCATTCATTGACTTTAAATCGCCCTCATCCTAGCATCTCTCTAGCGTTTCTTGCGTGACGCGTGAGGTCTTTCATGAGCTCCTCCACGCCACTTCCTCTGCCGCAGCTCCCTCCTCCGATCGCTGAGGTCCTTAACACTTTTCTCCAATCCGCAAAAGATGCTTTCGGCCCCGATCTACTCTCTGCCGTCCTCTTCGGCAGCGCCGCCGAAGGGAAACTTCGCGCCACCTCGGACCTGAATCTCATTCTCGTTCTTGCCTCTTTCCATCAATCCAAGGTTGACCTGCTCCGTCAACCTTTGCGCATCGCGCAAGCTGCTATTCAACTTCATCCCATGTTTCTCTTGAAGGACGAAATCCCTCACGCCGCTCGCTCTTTCGCCCCCAAGTTCGCCGATATTCGCCGCCGCCGCGCCATTCTTTTCGGCGAAGATCCCTTCGCGTCTCTCACCATCCCTCGCGACGCCGAAATCCGCCAGCTCCGCCAGCAACTCCTCAACCTGATTCTTCGCCTCCGCGCCGCCTACGTGGCCCGCAGCCTCCGCGAAGAACAGCTTAGCCTCCTGATCGCAGGCGCGCTCGGTCCTCTGCGTTCCTATGCCGCCGTACTCCTCGACCTCGAAGGCCGCCCCGCGCCTTCCGCTTCGCAAGCCCTGCAATCGTTGGGCGCCGAACTCTCCATTCCCGATTGGCCTCAGCTCTCTGCTCGCCTGGCTGCCACGCAAGAAACACACGTCTCTGCCCCAGGCGAGGCGCCGCGTCTCTTCTTTCCTCTCCTTGATCTTGCCTGCCGCATGCATTCCCGAGCCGAAGCGCTTTCCGCCGAGGTGCCCCGTGAATCCCTTTGATCTTCGCGGTCCGGAATTTCTCGTCTTCTATTTCTTTTTGTCCTTGCTGGTGATCGCAGGCGTCGTTCTTCTTCGCCGTCTCAGCGAAGACCGCGACACCGGCAAGCCTCCCATCGACGATCCCTACCTCGTCGCATTTTTGCGCGGCGGCGAAAGCGAAGCCCTTCGCGTCGCCGCGCTCTCTCTCATCGACCGCGGTCTACTGACTCTCAAAAGTTCAGGAACCCCTGCCCTCTTGCCCGGAAGCGCCGATAGCCGCCTCGAACTGGCGGATCCCGCCGCCATCGAAACCGTCAAGCGTCCCCTCGAAAAGCGCATCCTCGAAGCCTTCAAAACGGCCCAGCCCATTCACTTGACGCTGGCTTCCCTCGAAGGCTGCACGGCCTGTTTCGATTACGCTATCAACCTCGAAAAATTCGGGCTCCTCCCCGACGAAGAAGTACGCAGGGCGCGTCTCCGCCGCGTTGCCATCGCCATCGGCATCCTCCTCGGCGTCGCCGCCGTGAAAATCTTTATCGCACTTTCTCGCGGCCGCACCAATATCCTGTTTCTCGTCATTCTTGCCGCTCTCGCCGCGTTCGTCGCCTTCAAAACGAGCAATCCGTTTCGCACCGTCCGCGGCGAAAAGTTTCTCCAGGACGTGAGATCTCTTTTCAGCTCGCTCCGCCAGCGCGCCGCGTCTCTTCGCCCCGGCGGCGCGACTTCCGACCTCGTCTGGCTCGCTTCTGCCTATGGATTCGCCGAAGTCTCTTCCATCCTCTTCCCCGCAGTGATGGCTCTTCGTCCACGCACGCCGCACCGCGGCCCAGGCTCAACCGGTTGGGGTTCCGGCAGCTCGTCCTGTGGTACGACCACCAGTTGCGGCAGCGGCGGCAGTAGTTGCAGCGGCGGCGGAGGTTGTGGAGGAGGAGGCGGTTGCGGCGGAGGTTGTGGCGGTTGCGGGAGCTAAAATCGTGAACGATCTCACAGACAGAGTCGGCCTCGGCTGGCGCCCCGATCTAGCCGCCGGTATTCTCGAACACCTCGATGGCTTCGACCTCTTGGAAGTAATCGCCGACGATTTTTTCTCCGCGCCGCGCCGCGAAGTCCGCGCACTAAAAACTCTCGCCGCACAAATTCCCGTCGTTCTCCACGGCGTCAGCCTCGGCCTCGCCTCTTCCGCACCCGTCGAAACCAAGCGCCTCGATCAAATGGCGCGCCTCATGGACCAAGTCCGTCCCGAATTTTGGTCGGAGCATTTGGCTTTCGTCCGTGCCGGTGGAATCGAAATCGGCCATCTCGCCGCACCGCCTCGCAACTCCTCAATGGTAGATGCGGCCGCCGCAAATCTGCATCGCGCTCAAGCCGTGGTAGGTGCGAAACCTCTCGTCGAAAACATCGCCACTCTGATCGATCCGCCTGCCAGCACTCTCTCGGAATCCGATTGGATCAACGGCATTCTCGCCTCCTCCAATTGCGCCCTGCTCCTCGATCTTCACAACGTCCTCGCTAACGGCCTCAATCACGGTTACGATCCCCTCGAATTCATCCGCCAAATTCCTCCCGAGCGCATCGCCGCCATCCACATCGCCGGCGGCAAATTCGTCTCCGCCCCCGACGGCACCCAGCGCCTTCTCGACGATCACTTCCACGACGTCCCCGATCCCGTTTTCGACCTCCTCGAAGAAACCGCCGCCCGCGCCCCCGGCCCTCTCACCGTCATTCTCGAACGCGACGGCGACTATCCCTCGATGGACTCCCTCCTCGCGCAAATCGCGCAAGCTCGCCGCGCCCTCGCCAAAGGCCGGGCTCGCCGCGTTCAACTCGTCGAGGCCGTCGCATGAGCTCCAGCTCGACCCAACAACTCGAATCCTTCCTCGCCCGCCTCTACGTCGACGCCAACGCCCGCGCAAATTTCAAATCCAATCCCCGCGGCGAAGCAAAAAAAGCCGGCCTCTCCGACGATCAATGCGCCGCGCTCGAGAATCTCGATTGGGTCGGCCTGGAAATGGCCGCGCGCAGCTTCGCCAAAAAGCGCCAACCAAAACGCCGTCCCAACTGGTTCGCCGCGTTCAAAACTCGCCTTTCGCGTCTTCGTTTCTTCCGCTTCGTTCCATAGTGGCTTTGTATCTCTGGTAACAATCTCCAGCGCAAATAGACATCTCGCCCAAGCAAACCGTAGTCTAATAATTCCAGGCCCTGGTAAAACGGGTGTGCTATGGGGATCGCTCGCCTACTCACTTCCGCATTGATTTGCTTCTTCATCCTCGCATCGGTAGCCGCTCGCCCGGCGGATTTGGCCACCTGCACTGGCCTTATCCTGGATGAAAACGCTGTCCCAGTCCCAGCCGCCCAACTTAAACTCGAAGACGCCGCCGCCCACGTCTATCGCGCCGAAACCGACGGCGCTGGCCGCTTCACCCTCCGCAATCTTCCCGCCGGCGAATACAAACTAGAAGTTCGCAAAGAAGACTTCTTCGTCATTGCCAACCGCGCTCTCACTCTTCAACCCGGCCCCAACGAACTCAATCTCACCCTGAACCACGCCGAGGAAGTGCACGAGCAAGTCCAAGTCACCGCTCCCGCCAATCAAATCGATCCCCAAGACACCGCCCAGCGCAACACCATCACCGCCCGCGACATCCGCGACATCCCCGTTCCCAGCCCGCACATCCTCGCGCAAAGCCTCACGGCACTGCCAGAAATCACGCAAGACAACGCGAACAATCTTCACTTCGCCGGGGCACGCTCCGGAGAAACGCAATACCTCCTCGACGGCTTCGAAATCGGCGACCCCGTCAACAACCAGCTCACCGCCCGCTTCAACGTCGACGCCACCCGCGCCGCCGAAGTCCAAACCGCCAATTTCGGCGCCGGCTATGCGCACGCCGGCGCGAACATTCTCAGCCTCGAAACTCCCGATGGCGACGACCGCTGGCGCTTCGGCACCACCAACCCCGCCCCCGGCATCAACGTTCGCGAAGGCGTCCACCTCGGCGACTGGTATCCCCGCTTCACTTTCTCCGGTCCCATTCAACGAGGCCGCTTTTGGTTTTCCAATTCCATCAGCCTCCAACACACCTACGCCGCCGTCAAACTGCTTCCCGATGGCGCAAACACTTGGGAAGACTGGGCCGGAGACAATCTCTTCCGCCTCCAATACAACATCACTGCCAGGCACATCCTCCACGCTACCTTTCTCTACAACCGCGCCTACGACACCAACGTCGGCCTCGACACCCTCGACCCCGTCTCCACCACCGTCACCGGCGACCAGCAGCGCTTCTTCGTCGCTGTGAAAGACCAAGTCTGGCTCTACGACACGCTCTTCGAATTCGGGGTCGCTGCCGATAACGGCACGCTCGACTTCATCCCCAAAGGCACGCAACCCTACGTCCTCCTCATCAATGGCACTGCCGGCAACTATTTCCAGCGCCTTCATCAACGCGGCCGCCGCTTCCAAGCCGTAGCAGGCATGCCCGCCGCCACTCGCCACTGGCACGGCACTCATCAACTCGCCGCCGGAGCCAACGTCGCAGGTCTAACTTATTCTCTCGCCGCCCAGCGCACCGAAATCCAAGCCCTCCAAGCTTTTCAAGGCGGCGTATCCACCAGCCCTGCCTGCACCTCGCCCACCCCCGGCTGCCTCGTCCGCACTTCCACCTTTACCGGTCCCGCCGCCCCGTACGTCTCGAACACCCAAGCCGGCGGCTACGTCCAGGACAATTGGTCCCTCTCAAAATTTCTAGTCCTGCAGGCCGGCCTCCGTACCGACTGGGACCGCTTCACGCAAAGCGCCATGGCCGGCCCTCGCCTTTCCGCCAACGTTCTCCCCTTCGGAGATGACACCTCCAAAATCACCGTGGGCTGGGGCATTTACAACGCCCCGCTCAATCTCTCCTTGATCGGCGAAACCCTCGACCAGCGCCAAATCGACACCTTCTACGACAACGCCGGCAACGTCGTCCCTCCCAGCCCCGTCACCAGCCAATTCGTCCTCCCCGCCTCAGGCCTGCGCCAACCGCGTTTCACGATATCGAATCTCGGTTGGCAGCAAAAATTCGCTCACAGCACCCTCCTCACCCTCAACCTCCTCGCCCGCAACGGTTCCCACGGCTTCGCCTACGTCGACCAACAACCCACGCAACCCGGCGGCATCTTCCTCCTCCAGGACACGCGCAAAGATCGCTACCGCTCCGCCACCGCGAGCGTGCGGCACGTCTTCTCCGAGAACATGGAAGTCTACGGCGCCTACACCCGCTCCATCGCTCACTCCAACGAAGCCCTCAACCCCGCACTCGGCTCCATCTTCTACGCCGCCCAGCAATCCGCCCCCGTCGCCTGGGACGCCCCCAACCGCTTCCTCATCTGGGGCTGGCTCCCCACGCACATCTGGGCCATCCAGCTCAGCTACTTCCTCGAGTACCGCACCGGCTACCCCTTCAGCGTCATCAACCTCGATCAACAACTCGTCGGCCCCGCCAACTCCGCCCGCTTCCCTGCCTACGCCAGCCTCAACGTCGGCATCGAAAAAAAATTCGGCTTCCGCGGCTACCTTTGGGGAGTCCGCGTCGAAGCCGTCAACGCCCTCGGCCGCCAAAACCCCGACACGGTCGTCAACAATTTCGACGCTCCCAATTTCCGCACGTTCTCCGGTGGCCAAGGCCGCGCTTTCACCCTTCGCGTCCGCTTCATCGGCCGCAAATAACCAGATAACTTTGCCGAGGTAAACTCGATATCGACCTCGACAATAGTGCCGCGGGAGTGTTTCACCTAAGGCCAGCCACAGCGGAACTTACTCCAGGCTTTCGTCGTATTTTCTACAAGGATCGCTTCACGAATTCATCGGCTAGGAGGGTGGCCCATGGAGACCAACAAGCATCTCAAGTTCGCCGCACGCCAGCTTTGGCGTAATCCCGGCTTCACGGCCACGGTCATCATCACCCTCGCGCTCTCCATCGGTGCAAACACAGCGATTTTCACCTTGGTGAATGCGCTCATGCTGAAGAGCCTGCCCTACTCTCATCCCGAACGGATGGGCACGATTTACACGCGAGTCACCGGCTCCCAGCCCTCCGATGAGCGGCATGGCCTAAATGGTGAGCAATGGGAACTGCTGCGCGACAATGTCCCTTCGCTGATATCGGCTGTTTCAAGTCGAGGAACCTCGGGCGTCAATCTCGGGTTGGGATCCCACGGGCAGTATCTCCGCGCGGGACGCATTTCGTCCCACTACTTCGACGTGCTAGCCCTTCAGCCTATGCTGGGCCGCTACTTCTCAGAGGACGAGGACCGTCCGCACGGGCCGAAGGTCGTCATCCTGAGTTACGGTTTGTGGCGAAATACCTTCGGCTCTAATCCCAACATTCTCGGCCAATCCATTCAGTTGAAAGGCGAGCCCTACACGGTCATCGGGGTGCTCCCCGAAGGCTCAACAACACCCTTGAACGCCGACCTGTATACCGCGCTCCAGCCCAGCCGCGAGGGCGAAGGCGGCGGAACGAACTTCGAGTCCATCACCCGCCTGCAGAATGGCGCGACGTGGCAGCAGGCCGACGCTGAAATCAACCGCGTATGGTCCGTGCGTGCCCACCGCTATGAACTCCAGAACAGCCCCGGCGCGCTGGTGACTTACTATTCCGTGCCTCTCCAGAAAGGCGAGACCGACTCCTTGCGTCCGCAAGTGCTCGCACTCTTGTTGGCCGCCGGCTTTATACTTCTCATCGCCTGCGCCAATCTTGCCGGGCTGACGCTGGTCCGCATGCTGCGTCGCACTTCGGAAGTAGCCACGCGGCTCGCGCTGGGAGCTTCGCGTTGGCAGATCCAGAAGCAGTTCTGGATCGAAAACTTGCTGTTGGCACTTGTGGGCGGAGCAGTTGGCATCGGAGTGGGCTTTGCCGCTCTGCGCAGCCTCCTCCTCTTATTGCCCGAGCACTTTCTTCCTGTCGCGCAGGTCCCCCTCGATGCTCGCGTGATGGTGTTCACGTTGGCCGTCTCATTGTTGACGAGCGTCCTGTTCGGCATGCTCCCTGCGCTCGCAGCCCGGCATGTGGACTTACGCTCTTCGATGGACAGCCGTGCCGTAGCCGGTGGTGGGAGCGTACACCTTCGCCAAGGGCTGATCGCCGGTGAGGTCGCTCTTACTGTCGTGCTGCTGGCCGCCTCCGGCCTGCTCATCCGCACGCTGGTCCACTTGGAGACGCTCCCGCCGGGGTTCAATCCAGATGGAGTCATGATCGCCAAAGCCTCGCTCGATGACGTCCGCTTCCACGATCCCACAGCATTCAGGAAGTTGTTGGACGAGGGCACGGCCGCCATGCGACAGATTCCCGGCGTGCAAAATGCCGCCGTCGGACTGAGCCTTCCTTACGAGCGCACGCTAAATGACGGAGTCACCCTCAGCGACGGCAAAGAGGCTGGGCAGCAGGATGGGACGGATGTGGTCTATGTCACGCCCGGATATTTCGGCACATTGCAGATGCCATTGCTTGCCGGCCGCGTCTTTACCGATGCCGACGGCCCAAACGCCCAGCACGTGGCAGTTGTGAACCAAGCTTTCTCCCGCAAGTTCTACGGCGGAACCAATCCCGTGGGCCGCTATATCGACAAAGACACGCTCATCGTGGGCGAGGTCGCCGATGTCTCCGTTTCTTCCGGCCTCTACGAAGGCGCTCCGCTCATGAGTGAGCAGGGGATGTACATTCCTGCCGCACAACTGAAGGCGCAGGAACTCTCGCTAGTGCATGTATGGTTTCAGCCGGACTGGATTGTCCGCACTGCCGGTCCCGTGCAGGGATTGACTGAACAGATGCAACGCGCGCTCGCGAGTGTCGATCCCAACCTGCCCTTCTCGGGCTTCTACAGCACGAGCGACCTGCTAGCGAAAACTCTGGCAACGCAGCGTGTCGAAGTCGCACTCCTGGGCGCATTGGCGGCACTCGCTTTGCTGCTCAGCGCGGTCGGCATCTTCGCCCTCGTAGCCAACATGGTCGCGCAGCGCACGCGCGAGATTGGCATTCGCATGGCTCTGGGCTCGACGGTGAGCCAGGCCATGGTGCAGATCGGTCGTTCTGGCGCGGCCGCCTCCGTGCTTGGCCTCTTTCTGGGCCTGGCTCTATGCGCGGGAGCATTGCGAGTGATGCGCAGCGCGCTCTATGGAGTGAGCGTATACGACGCGCCGACTCTGACCACCGTGGTTCTCACACTCATGTTGGTAACGCTCCTGGCCACAACCCTGCCAACCTTGCGAATTGCAAAGATCGACCCAGCCAATACATTACGCGAGGAATAAAACGGTCTTCGCTACGACTAAAACAAACTGACTGTTGGGCCGGCCAATCCCGCGCCTTCAACTCCGCGTCCGCTTCATCGGCCGCAAATAGCCAGCCCCGGCCGTTCTTCGCACAGGCCCAAAAACCTGTCCCCGCCCTCTCCACACAAATTCTGCCGATCGCGCAGGCAACGAATGACTGGCACCAAGCTTCGTACTGACCATCGCTCGCATCCCGGGGCTGATACCCGCAAAGTTCGTCAATGTTTGACGCCAAGGAGGCTCGTGATTATACGAAACACTCTCGCGACGGTATTGTTGCTCGCTTCAATGGGTTCTGCGCCAGCTCTCCACGCGCAGCAGGACCCTTCCAGGCTTGAACTCTATGGCGGTTACAACTACGTCCGCTTCAACATAAACGCCAACGTCAGCGGCCAGCCACCCTCCCAAAGCTTCAATGGAAACGGCGGCGGCGGCGAGCTGGTGTACAACGTCAACCACTGGCTTGGCGTTTTAGGAGATGTCAGCGGCGTATGGGCGACGAACCCAACCAGCCAGGGAGCGGCAATCCCCTATTTGTTTGGCCCGCGGGTAAGCTTCCGCCACGGCGTGGTTACCCCATTCGCTCAAGTCCTTGTGGGAGGCGTAGCCACGAGCTCGGGGATCGAGCAGACTGGATGGCAAAGCCATTTCGCCATGGCCGCCGGCGGCGGCATTGACGTCAAAGTCTCCAAACACTTCTCGCTCCGCCCCATCCAGGCCGAGTACTTCATGATAAAAATCTCCGATGGCCTCAACAACCGTCAAAACAATTTCCGCTTCGGCTAAAAGCAATTTGCCTCCGCCAAGTTGGCAGCGTCCGATGCGAGGCGGCAAGCGTCCATTCGCCTTATTTCCGCAACGGTACTATTTATAAATGACGTTCGCCTGAGCGCGAGCAGTGCTCCGCGGTATCACATCTCCTCCAAGCGGAGTTATGGTTCGGAATAACCTCCGGTTACCCCGTGAACCAGACACCATGGCGTGCTGTATTCATGGACGCTCAATCACAGGCCCGTGCCGCGTCACATTTCGTTAGCCTCTGTGTGAGGTTTTCATCGCATACAAGTAATATCTCGTGAGCTATCGCGGAAAGCCTACGCGGCGCATCAAATCCTCAAAGCGTGGATCAGTCCGGACGTTGTCCAATTCCGGACGTACTTTGATGAAAGCAATGTCGTGGCTCCGAGCGAGATAGGCTTTTTCCAACCAATGAAACGCCAGATCTCTCTGGCCCAGTCGTGCGTAGAGATTGGCGGAGGCGTAGGGGTGAAGCCGCTGTGACTCCGCAGTCTCGGATTTGACTTCCTCCTGCAGATAGCCCTTGAAACCTGAGGCCGCGAACGCCTGCCGAAGTGACGCCAAGCGATGGTTCGAGAGGCCGCCAATCGCGTCTGCCTTGAGGTACTCATCCATCGCCTCTCGATACATTTTTCTTTGCTCGTAGCAGGCCGCCAGCATATCGTGGTTGATCGCCGTGTCTGGGTAAAGTGCGATGGTATTTTGCAGCTGCCCGATGGCGTCGTCGAACCGGCGGCCAAGAAAGTAGACGAGGCCCTCTAAACTGTTAGTGGTTTGAGAAACCGGGTCCAGTAGGTGTGCCTGCCTTGCTTCAGCCAGGGCCTCGGCTTGCCTCCCCATCGCGGATAGATAGACAGCGTATTCAATATGCGCGGTCGCATAATTAGGATCTAGATCGAGCGCGCGCTTGAACTCCCGCTCGGCATCGGGCCACTTCCAATCGTAGAGAAAATTGGCGTTGCCTAGCGCGGCATGGGCCTGCGCCAGACTGTCATCGATCGAGAGCGCCTTCTGTGCCGCTGCCTCAGATTTTGGACTGGCTTCGAGCGGGGGAAGCGCGCCCCAGATGCTGAGTTCTTGATAGCTATCCGACAGCCCGGCGTAGGCCAGAGCGTAATTGGGATCGCGCGTGACGGACTCCTGGAAGTATTTGAGGCCCTCGTTGAAGCCATCGATTGACATTTTGTCCCAGTAATAGCGCCCCTTCAGATAAGCCTCGTAGGCCTGAGGATCCACTTGCCGTGAACCGCCCAAGCGCGCCTGATCTTGAGGAGTTAGCTCAATCCTGATCTGCGCGGCGATATCGCGTGCGACGCGGTCTTGTAATGCGACCACGTCACGCAGATCCTCTTCATAGCTTCGAGCCCACAAATGCTTTTCGGTCGGGACTTGGATCAACTGCGCGGTGATGCGAATCTTGTCGCCCGATCGGAGAACCGTACCTTCGATAATGGCTTCCACGTTCAGGTCTTGAGCAATCTGCCCCAAGGATTTGTGCGGGTCCTTGTACTGCATGGCGGATGTCCGCGAAATGACACGGAGGGCACGAATTTGCGCTAAGTCGGTGATGAGCTGGTCGGTCATGCCGTCGGCGAAATACTCCTGGTCTGGATCGCGGGAGAGATTCACCAAAGGCAAGACTGCTAGGGAACGAGGCAGCTGGTCTGAGGAGGCGGCATGCGACGAACGCCAACCCCGATAAATGTAGAGTCCCGCGAGTAGGACAAAAATGGCTGAAGCTGCCGCAAATGTGGCAAACCAATTACGTGTTTTACGAGAGCGGCCCGTCGGAGCGGCAATTACCGCAGGAGGCCGCTGCTGGGAAACCGCGGTCCCGTCCATGCCTTCCACTGGCGCGATGAAGCGGTAGCCGCGACGCGGCAAAGTTTCGATGAAACGGGGATTTTCCGCCGAGTCGCCCAGCGCCTCGCGAATCTTGCTAATTGCGGTGCCTAGGCTGTGCTCGAAGTCAACAAAAGTGTCCGCGTCCCACAGCTTCTTGCGCAGTTCCTCACGCGTTACGACCTCGCCTGGCCTCTGGAGCAGGGCGATCAGAACCTGCAGCGGCTGCTCTTGCAGCTTGAGCTTGGCTCCCGATTTGCGAAGCTCGCCCGTTTGCAGGTCGATTTCGAAGAGAGCAAAACGAAGGGCATTCGGGGCGGGAGCGGGATTCGCCATAGGTAACTTCCTGATTTGAGCGTGAGGCTAGCACAGGCAATCGGGCCGGTCAATTTGTGGCGGCGCGCCAGGAGATGTGTTGAAAGGAGGTCTCAAGTCTTTTTGCCGCAATGGGATAGCCGTTGAAAAACAATTGAAGCGTAGTGCATTGACCCTCGCGGGCGGGTGCTCCAAAGTCGCCGCCAGCCCCGGCAATACAGGGCTCGCCACAGAAAGGCAAAGCACCCGGGGTCGCCGCCAGAGTATCGGCGCACCAAGGAAAAATGGAGACCATCATGACATCCGGAAGAATCGCCCGAACTGCATTTCTCGTTTCCCTAGCGGTTTTTGGATTCGCATTTGCGGCCAACAGCGGAAGCCATCCGGCTGGCGCCGCTCGGCCGCAACTCGAGAATCCAAAGTCTCACTGTGGGGCGATCGGCGGCACAATCACCACCAATTTCGGTGGCATCGATCAAAGCACGACTTTGGGAACAGCCACGGGAGACTTGAGGGGGGCGGTGGCAGGCACTCTCTTGGGCGCGCCTCAGCCGGGTACCGGGAACACCGTGGTGTTTCATATTCAACATCACTGGGTGACGGAGGCCGGTGACACGCTGTTCTTCGATCCAGCGACTGCCACGACCGTTCCACTCTCTCAAACCTTGTTCGCAATCGTCACCTATCCCGTGCACCTTACCGGCGGAACGGGCAAGTTCGCAGGAGCGACTGGAGACCTAGCCGCCATCGGCGAAGTCGATTTGGTCAACGGGACGGTATTTCGCTACAGCGGGCAAGTCTGCTACGCCGCACCAGATAAAGATTGATTTATTTGGCGTGAACCAGTCCGCCTTAAATCTTGATTTATAGGGTAGCGGGAGGAAAAGCGCATGATCCGAAATCGGCGAATAACTGAGACCACCCTATCCCGAGGTCAAACGGCAAATATCTTCTCGCAGGAAGCCTAGGAACGGCTCCATAGGTGTTGGGCTAGACAGTGATCGCTCCAAGAGTGCGACGCAGGTTCGGCAAGCGGCATGTTGGGAGCGCAACGAGGTTCTGCGCGGATGGTGGGCAATCCGAAAGTGATTCAAGATTGGCCTAGCTGACTGATTAAGCGCGCTTAACTTGAAGAGCTTTGATGGCATAGAATCCGCAACAGAACGTCCGATGCCAGCGTCCTACCTGTCTTTTCCCTTGACAAAATGTTGCCGCTCGCGTACTATACTCGCCAGGTAATACTATATAGCGATCCCATAGCGCCAGCCACCCTGCTGGCGTTTTTGCTCTCTAGAGACAGTTTTCACGGGCTAAGTCCTTTTCTTGCAACTCTTACGGGTAAGGCTGCATTCCGCGTCTCGTAAGTCCTTTAGTTGCCACTCTTACGGACGCTCATGCAACTCCATGAAAACAGAACAGCTTTAAGTCTCGTATTTGCCACTCTTACATGATGCGTCAAGGCTAAGTCTTTTGTTTGCCACTCTTACAAAAAACATGGGGGGTGGGGTAGGGGGGTTGCACAAAAAGTGGAAAAGACGGAATTCTTCCCGGCCCGACCGGGAGGCTGTCTCCCCGTCAACACCAGCACCATGCCAACAACTGAATCATCTCGAACGCCAAAGGGGAGGCGAGTGCCTAATTGTCTACTTTGTCCTCTCTGTGAGCTCTGTGGCCTCTGCGTTAGAATCCACACGCAGCCTCTCCACCCAAGTGGGCGCGAAGCGAAGGGCGCGCCCCATTGGAAACTCTACTTTCGACTTTCAACTGTCGACTGTCGACCGGCTCATAGCTCTCCCCCAACATTCCTTTTACCAGCCGCCGCGACGGTGGTAGGCTTCACAACTGGAACGTGGAGGAAAGAAAGTGAGCCTAGCCGCTCCCCCAGACCATCTTCATTCTCTCTCAGGCTTGGAAGGCCGCCGCAGCACTCGCGTCGACCGCAACATTCCTCTCGTCGTGCTCGGCCAAACCAGGACCGGCTTGTCCTTCCAGGAAAAAACTTCGACGGTCAGCTTCAATCTCCACGGATGCCGCTATCCCTCGCGCCATGAATATCCTATCGGTTCGTCTGTCGGCCTTCGTGTCCTTCAGCCCGATGGCGAGACCATCTCTCCCGTCATTCGCGCCTTCGTAAAATCCGTTCATCCTCCCGCGAGCCCACGCGAACTCTTCCAGGTCGGCGTCGAGCTGGAATCGCCTGCGAATATCTGGAATGTTTCTCCGCCGCCGTCGGATTGGAATCGCTTGCTGGGAGGCGGCACATCCTCAGCCGGTATGGCAACAGCAGTCGCTCCTGCCCTGGAACCGGCGGAGCCGCCGCCCGCCGCGGATTCCTTTCCATCTGGTCCCGCGCCCAGCAACAGCGAACCGAGAACGAGCCAGGTTACGGAGTTCCCCTCGCCTTCACCCGCTGCCGCCGCTGCGCAACCGGCAAAAGAATCTTCTCCGTCAAAACCGGAGCGTGTCGCCATCACCATCGATCAGCTCGTCGCCGCCATGCAAGGCAAGTTGCAAACCGCCGCCGAGAAAGTCGTGCAGAATGCTCTGGCCGAGCATCTCGATGAGGCCATCGACGCGGCTCTCGCGCGAGTCGAAGGGGTCCGCGAACGAAATCTTCAGCAACTGGGCGAATTCTCCGAGCAGCGCATGGAATCGCTGATTCGCTCCTCCCGCGAAGAGATTCTCGGCCACCTCGAGTCCCGCCTTGGCGAAGTGCAAAGCCGCTGGGACGAGCAGCACAACGCCTTTCGCGCGCAAGCCGAAGAAATTGTGCAGCGCCTCGAAAAGCTTGCCGCCGACAGTCAGCGCAATTTAGCCGATACGGAGAAATTCATAGTCAAAGCCACTCGCGAAATCGAGCCGCAAACGCGCGGCCGCCTGGACGAATCGCTCGGCCAGGCCACCGAACACTTTGAAGCCGCCGCCGACCGCATTTCCGATCGCCAGCTCGTTCGCGTGATGGAAGGCACGCGCATGGTCACGCGCGAAGCCGCCGCGCAACTCGACGCTCGCGTCGCGGAGTCCCGTGCGCTTCTGCACAGCGCTTCCGGCGCCACGCTGGAAGAATTCCGCCGTCAAGCTGAAGTGCAAGTCGATCTCGCGATCTCCGAAACCACCGAGCGCGTCAGGTCCGCCCTCTCCGCTCTCGACGCCGAAAATCGCCTCGCCTGCGAAAATCGCCGCCGCACCATGATCGACGAAGTCACCCGCACCACGGAACAATCCACCGAGCAGTTTCGCTCCGGCATCAAAGCCTTCCTCTATTCGTGCCTGGTAGCCGCCGTAGGTGCTGTCGATGAACACGCCAAAACCACTCTCGACGGCATGGTCAAAGAGCCAGGGGGCGCTCCACGCGCCATCGGCGACATTACCGACATCACCGACATCGCAAAAATTCCCCCCGACGACGAAAAACCCAACTAGTAGAAGGTTCTCTTCAGATTTTGCTTGGACAACCTATAGGAAGGGGTTTACGATCCGCATTTCTCCGAATTTCTGCCCGTGCTGAAAATCCTCGCTGTACAACGCGGTGCACTGACCTTCGAGCGCCGACACCACGATCAAAGCGTCATACCAAGGCACCTGAAATTTATCCTTCAAGCGCATTGCATCTGCGAGCATGGCTTGTGAGGAATGTACTGCCAGCAACGGTCGAAAGGTTGTCGCCAAATACTGCTCTGCATCTGCCAGGCTCATTGGCTGTGCAAACCGGCGAAACGCCACATTGAAAAACTCTTGGACCACTTGATAACTGACGATCCCTTGGCGTTTCTCGATCGCTTCGCGAATCAACTCACGCGCGCGAACGGACTTGGCGGGAGCCGTTCGATCCAGCGAATATACAAATATATTGGTATCTAGAAAGAATCTACCGTTCATTCAACTCGTCTCGCGTGAAGTGGCGGCCTGCATTCACGTGTTCCAGCCGTTTCATCAGTGAGTCGAACTCCTGAACGCTTCCCGCGCGGTTGGTGTATTGTTCGAGCCATTCGCGAAACGCCGCATTCAAGGTTTTGTGCTGGGCCTGGGCGACGAGCCGGGCTTGTTCGATGAGGTTCTCATCCGCGCTTAGAGTTATGTTCTTCATACGAGTATAGTGTACACGAGAATAGTGCACTGTCAAGCGAGCACCTATCGTGCGGACCCCTCGTTCGCGGGAGCGCCCAAACCAAATTCACGATGCACGGTGATCAAAGCGGTCTTCGCGGCTTTTTCTTCCACCACGAACGAAATATTCGACTCGGAAGATCCCTGCGCGATCGCAATCAAGTTGACATTCTCGCGGCCCAGCGCATTGAACGTTTTCCCGGCAACGCCCGGCGTCCCGCGCATGTTCTCGCCAACCACCGCAACGATCGCGATATTCATGTCAATCGTGATGTGCTCGACTTTTTCGTGCGCCAGATCTTGCGCAAACTCTTTTCGCAGCGCCTCCACCGTGCGTTGCGCGTCCGCCGCGGACACGATGAAGCAAATGTCGTTCTGCGATGATGACTGCGAAATCAGCAGCACGTTCGCGCGCACTTCCGCCGTCGTCGAAAACGTGCGTCCGACCACGTCCGGCAATCCCACAATTCCCGGCCCGCCCACGCTGATCAGCGCCACATCCTGAATCGCCGTCAGCGCTTTCACGCCGCCGCCGATGCTGCGGCCCTCCGGCGTGATCTTCGTTCCGGCCCGCTCCGGCGCAAAGCTGTTGCGGATCCACACAGGAATCGCCGCTTGCATCACCGGCTTCAGCGTTTTTGGATGCAGAACTTTTGCGCCGAAAAACGCCAGCTCCGCCGCTTCGCGATACGAAATCACCGGAATCGTTCGCGCCTCCGGTACTAGCCGCGGATCGGCCGTCAGCACGCCGTCCACGTCCGTCCAGATAATCACTTCGTCCGCGTGCAGCGCCGCGCCCAAAATTGTCGCGGAATAATCAGAGCCGCCGCGTCCGAGTGTCGTCAACTTTCCTTCGGTTGTCGCTCCGAGAAAACCGGTCACAACTGGCACGACTCCTTTGTCGAGCATCGGGCGCAACCGCACCTCGCATTCTTCGCGCGTCCGGTCCATCAACGGTTCCGCGCCGCCGTGGAACGCGTCCGTAATAATCACTTCGGTCGCGTCCACTGCCTCGCTTTGCAAGCCAAGTTCCCGCACCGCTCCCGCAACCAATGGCGCGGAGAGCCTCTCCCCCAAACTCGAAATTGCATCCAAAGTTCGCGGCGTCAATTCCCGCAGCAGCGCCGTCCCTTCAAACAACCTGCTCCCTTCCGCAAAGACTTCCTCCAATTCTTCCGCAATCGATTTACGCGCACTCTCATCGCGAACCAAACTCTTCAGCGCCTCCGCATGCTGCGCGCGCAGTGCCTCCAAAACCGCAGTTCCTTGCCCGCTCTCTCCGGCTCCCGCACGCTTCGCCGCTTCAATCAAACGGTTCGTTACGCCGCTCATCGCGGAAACGACGGCAAGGCACGCACCATCGCGCGCGCCCTGGGCAATAATCTGTGCCGTCCTCGCCATGCACGCCGCATCCCCCACGGACGAGCCGCCAAATTTCATCACCTGCAATCGCGCGCTCATTTCTTTCGTCCTTCCACTTCCTCGGAATATTCTCTTCTCAGTTTACCTTGAGTATCGCGTGACTTTGCTTGGAGGAATTCCTCTGGTTGCCTGCGGGGGAATTGCATGAAGCGCGGCGGATTAGGGCCGATCCCAATCGAGGGCGTAGATTTCCTGGATGCTGGCGTCGCGCACGACGAGCGGAGATTCATCTGGTGCGAGGCCGCTCCAGTTTCCGAAGGCGCTTCCCGCGGCTTGAAAACCCTTTAAGCTGAAGATGCGCTCCAGTTTTCCGGTCGTGAGCTGCACGCGGAAGTAGCTTTCCTGATTGTCGAGGATGCCGTCAAAATACAAGTAGCGGCCGTCGCGCGACCAGTTCGGATAAGCCACGAAAAGATTGGCGAGTTCGGTCCATCTCTGCGAGGTGAAATCGAAAAGCATCAGCTTTAGGGAATCCAGCGGAATCGCCGCCAAGTAGCGTCCATCGGGAGACCATCGCGGAGAATATAGCCCATCGGAGCCAGGCAACTTCGTGGGCGTTCGCGTCTTGAGGTCGAGAACGTAGACTGCGGAGCCCTGATTGTTCAGCGAATTTTCCCCGAACGCGAGCGATTTGCCATCTGGCGACCAACTGGGGTCCGCCGAATTGATGGTGCTTCGATAGATCAGTTCGGGAGTGCCGCCCGCCGCTGGAATCACATAAATTTGCCATGGCTCGCCGGGTGGATGGCCAAAGAAAGCGATCTGCTTGCCGTCGGGAGACCATCGCGGCAAATAGGCGAGCATGGGCGGAAAAACAAGTTGGAGCTTTTGGGTTCCATCTACTTTGCTTCGCCACATGGCGCCATCGGACGCGTCATTGTAGGCGACCCAATCTCCATCGCGAGAAAAGTCGAGTCCCATCGCGGAAATTCCCGAAAGGTAAGGGGCAAGTTGTTTGGATTTGGCGTCGTAGCGCAACAATTCTCCGCGGGGCTGCCAGCCCTGGACGAAAAGTTTCTTCCCATCGCGGCTCGGCACCGGGTTGCCAACATTCATTGGGCCGGTTGTCAACTGGACTGGGGCCTGGGGCGTGGAGCGAAAAAAACCACTATGTTCGTTGATGGCCCAGAGGTCGGCTGTTGCATCGCGGCGTGCCTGGAATACGAAATACTTTCCGTCCGGCGTCCATTTGCCACAGCATTCGTTTGGTGCATCGCTCCAAGCCGGAAGCAAGGGACGTAGATTGCCGCCGTCCGCGGAGGCTTGCCAGATCGAGCGGTTATTCGTCTTGGGATCGTTCACCGTAAAACGCAAAATCGAACCGTCGGGAGACCAACGAATATCGCTGGCCGTTCCTCCAGCGGACAAGAGTTGGCGTGGATCGCCGCCGTCGCTCTTCGCGATGAATATGTCGTTCCCTTTGCAATAAGCGATCTGCTTCCCGTCGGGCGACCACGCTCCGGCGTGGCCCTCGAGGTTTCCCAATCGTCGAGGCGAACCACCAAGAACCGGGACGCTCCAAAGAGGGCCGTCGAGAGAAGTGCCGCGCGCTGTATTCATGAAAAGCGCGGAACCGTCGGGCGAAATATCGAGAACGTTGGAAAAGCCGGTGTCCTCCAAAGAATTCGGCACTGGAAATGTATCGCCGCCGCTTACGGAAGTTTGGGAAAGGACCGATTGCCCCTCGATGAAATAAAGCCGCGAACCGTCGGTTACCACGCCTGACTTGGGCCGATTCGTGTTGGTGAGTTGGACAGTTCGCAGCACGCGTGGCGCAGCCGCAGGCCGGGTTGGCACGTACCCGAGAATTACGGCGAGGGTGAGGAGCGCGCCGCCGACCAATGCCCAGGTTTGCCATCGAGGAGTCGGATGCCTTTCAGGAACCTCATCTAGCGCGGCGCGCATAGCAGGGCTCGTCCCTGAGCGGCCCAATTCCAGATCGCGTCTCAAGCGCTTCAAATCCGCGCGAAGTTCAGAAGCGGTCTGGTAACGCAGGCTGAGATCTTTCTCCAGGGCCTTAGCCAAAATATTTTCCAAGCCAACTGGCAGATTGGGATTCAACTTCCTCGCGGGAGCGGCCGAGGAATTCAGGATGCCGTCAAAAACCAGACCAATCGCAGAGCCACCAAAGGGAACGACGCCAGTGGCCATTTCATATAGCACTACGCCGAGAGAAAACAAATCCGTGCGCGCGTCCAGCTCCTGGCCCCGCGCCTGCTCGGGAGACATGTACGCGACCGTGCCAACCGAGCTGCCCGGACTGGTGATGAGCCCATCGTCCAGAACGTGCCGGTGCGTGGGCATGGACGATTCGCCGGCGGAAGCCCCTGCCGACTGCCGGTAAGCCGCGAACTTGGCCAGCCCGAAATCCAGGATCTTGGCCGGCCCGCGCTCTGGTAGAAAAATATTCGCCGGCTTGATGTCGCGGTGGACGATGCCTTTGGAGTGCGCAGCCTCGAGCCCGTCGGCGATCTGGGTTCCAAACTCCAAAAGTTCGGATATCTCGATGGACTTCCTCACGATGCGATGCTTCAGCGTCTGGCCCTCGAGGAGCTCCATGGCGATAAACGGGCGCCCTTCAAATTCCTCGATATCATAAATCGTGCAGATGTTCGGATGATTCAGCGAGGAGGCCGTGCGCGCTTCGCGCCGGAAGCGGTCGATGGCCTGCGGGTCCTGGGAGATATCTTCGGGAAGAAATTTCAGCGCGACATGGCGGCCGAGGCGCGTATCCTCGGCTCGATAGACGACGCCCATGCCTCCGCCTCCAAGTTTTTCGAGGACGGTGTAGTGGGAGATCGTGCGTCCGACAATGGAGGGAGTATCCTGCACTTGCCCCGGAGTTTACTCCAGCGCCCGCACACGGGCAATCGCAGCACTCTCTGTCACACCCTCCTGTGTTCGGTGCCACAACCAACTGTGCCCAATGATACATACCGCTTTTTGAAGCAGAGCTAATGTGGTGCCAGTTCGGGCGAAAAGGAGATGCAAAATGCCAAACACAAAAACGATGAAAGCAGCTGTTGTTGAAAAATTTGGAGAGCCGTTGGCCGTGCGAGAAGTTCCCATCCCAACGCCTGGACCAGGGCAAGCACTGGTGCAAGTATTTGCGACCGGGGTATGTCACACCGATTTGCACGCGGTGGACGGCGACTGGCCAATCAAACCAATGATGCCGCTGATCCCGGGCCACGAAGGAGCGGGAATCGTCGCAGCTCTCGGGCCGGGAGTTACTCACCTGAAGGAAGGCGACCGCGTTGGAATCGCCTGGCTGCACAGCGCGTGCGGGCATTGCGATTACTGTCTTGCCGGATGGGAAACGCTTTGCCCGGAACAGCAGAACTCCGGGTATTCGGTGAACGGAACTTTCGCACAGTACGCATTGGGGCAAGCGGATTATCTGGGACGAATTCCCAAAAATCTCTCGTTTGTGGATGCGGCGCCGATTTTGTGCGCCGGCGTCACCACCTATAAAGGATTGAAAATGACGGAAGCGCAGCCCGGGGAATGGGTGGTGATCTCCGGAGTAGGCGGCCTGGGCCACATCGCGATTCAGTATGCAAAGGCCATGGGACTGCACGTCGCAGCGGTGGACCTGGGGCCAGAAAAGATGGCGCTGGCGAGGAAACTCGGAGCGGAAGTCACGATTGACGCGAAAACACATGACCCTGTGAAGGAAATCCAAAAACAAATCGGCGGGGCGCATGGAGCGCTGGTAACGGCGGTTTCACCGATCGCGTTCAAGCAAGCCGTCGGCATGCTTCGCCGCGGCGGGACTTGCGTGCTGAATGGCCTGCCGCCCGGGGAATTTCCTGTTTCGATTTTCGACGTGGTTCTCAACGGCTACACAATTCGGGGTTCGATCGTTGGCACTCGCCTGGACCTGGAAGAGTCGCTAGCGTTTGCGGGAGACGGCAAAGTGAAGGCCACGATTGAGACGTTGCCGCTGGAATCCATCAATGACGTGTTCAGCCGGCTCAAGAAGGGGCAGGTCAACGGGCGCGTCGTACTCAGCCTCAAAGAGGAAGCGTTTGCGAAGGCGGCCTTGGCACGATTGGCGAGCTAATCCATTCTGCCTCGCCATTCCGGCCGAGAAGCTGGCTCTTTCATGCATCAATGAGGTTGAAGCCAAGAAACCGGCGTGATAGCTTCTGAAATCAAGGAGAACCCACCGCGATGCGCCATTTTCGAGCCACATTTTTTGCAGCAGTGTTTTTGGTTTCCGTGACGCAGGCGCAGACACCGCCGAGCGACGGCGCCGCGGGACAGCCCCCAGTTGCCAGCAGCCAGATTGCGCCACTTACGGCGTTCACGGCACAAGATGGAAGCGCTACCGCAAAAATTCCAAGCGGGTGGCAGGTCACCATGCAGGGACAGAGTGTGATTGACGTCAGGGGACCGCAAGGGGAATCCATCGTTCTCGGAAACACGTTCATCGCGAGAAATGCGCCGTATGATCCGGGGAAAGCTGCGGGAGTGGATTTGAATATGCCGTACCAGGCCAACCTGCAACAAAAATTTGTGCTGATTTTTCAACATTCCGCAGGTTTGAGCGGCAAGCCCGCGCCCCAGTTTACGTTTGCGTCTGCTACGCCGGTGCCAGCTCCTGCGTCTTTTGGGCAATGCGGGCGCTTTCTTGGAGGTTTCACCGCCGACATCGGCCCGGTTAAATTTGAAGGGGTCCTGTGTTCGTTGCCGCTCGATGCGGGTGGAACGTACAAGAACATTTTCAAATATGTGCACGCGCCGGCCAATCTTGCGGCGCAAGAGCGTGCGACGTTAGAGGCGGTTATGGCCAGCTATTCGGTGCCGCTACCCATCCTGCTGAGGAAATTGGCACCAAACATTGCGCCGCCGCCGCGAGTTTCTGGAGGCGCCGCAAATGCAAATGCGGCCGACACGATCAATAGCGTGACGCGGAACCGAATGCGGGGAAGCGATATCTCGTCGGAATGCTACGACCTGGTGAACATCCGCGAGACCCCCATCTATCAGCTTCCGCCGGAATGTGGAGGGCCGCGTCAACCTGAATGACAGGTGGCGGGGTGTAAAGATTGCCAACCTAGGACTGCGTTGAGCCACACCCAGCAGTACCACTGATTCTTGAGCATCGGTGGCCACGAACGAAGCTCAGCATGGGACGGCGCGGACGCTCGACCGCAGCGTCATCTGCTTCGCGATGGCGCGATTGGTTGAGCGTCTGGCAAGGCGGGTGCTATTCTGACTCGTATGGCGGATCCCGCTATCTCCCCGCCCGAACCAACACCTGCAGCGCCGCTCGAACACTCGAGGCGTCAGCTCGAAGCTCTGCTCGAAGTGGCCGAATCGATTGCGCAACATCGCGACTTGGCGGCTCTTTTTCATGATCTCGCCGAGCGGCTGCATTGCGTCGTTGACTTTGATTTCCTTACGCTTGTCCTCCATGACCCTGTGCGCAACGTCATGCGGCTGCACATTCTGGAAACCCGTCTGCCAACGCCGGTGAAAACAGGCAGCGAATCGCCAGTGGAAGGACATCCTTCGGGTTGGGTCTGGCAATCGCAGCAAATCTTTGTTGTTACGGACACGGAAGAGGATCGGCGCTTTCCCGATTTTCTCCATCGGCTGCGCGAAGTTGGTGTTCGCTCTTTGGCCATGGTTCCGCTGACAACCGCGCAGCATCGACTCGGGGCCATGGGGTTCGGGCGACTCGTTCCCCAGGTCATTACCGATACGGAACTTCAATTTATGCAACGGGTGGGGAGCCAGGTTGCTGTAGCTGTGGATAACGCGCTTAATTTCCAAACGTCGCAGGCCTACCAAGTTCAGCTCGCCCGGGAGCGCGACCGCCTTCAGGTGCTTCTGGAGGTCAACAACGTTCTCGTCTCGACGCGCGAGCTTCCGGAACTTTTCCGGGGCATCATCAGCTCTCTCGAAAAAGTCATTCATCACGACTATACGAGTCTCGCTCTGCGCGACTCCGATTCGGGCCTTTTGAAAATTCACGCGCTTGATTTTTCCAGCCGCCCCGGGCTCTTAAACCAGGAAATAACCGTTCCTCTTGATACCAGTCCTTCGGGCGTTTGCTTCACCACGGGTCAGCCACTGCTCGCCCGAGGGGCCGAGATCGATCGGTTTCCCAATGAGATTATTCGCTCGCTTCGGGCCGAAGGCGTGCAAACGATTTGCTGCGTTCCGCTCGTCACGCAGGGCCGCACGTTCGGCACGCTGAATCTAGCCAGCCGGCGCGAGGACGCTTTCCCGCATCAGGACGTCGAGCTGCTGCAGCAAGTGGCCGCGCAAATCGCCATCGCCGTGGAAAACGCTTTGGCATTCAAACAAATTGACGCGTTAAAGGACAAGCTGGCGGAAGAAAAGCTGTATCTCGAGGAAGAAATTCGCAGTGAATTTAATTTTGAAGAAATTATAGGCGATAGCCCTGCGTTGAAGCGCGCTTTAGCACAGGTGGAACTCGTCGCTCCGGCGGGCACGGCTGTACTTGTCACCGGCGATACGGGCACCGGCAAGGAACTCATCGCCCGAGCGATTCACAATCTCAGTCCGCGGCGGGAGCGCACTTTTGTTAAAGTCAATTGCTCCGCTATTCCGGGCGGGCTTCTCGAGTCAGAGCTCTTTGGCCACGAGCGCGGCGCTTTCACGGGCGCTCTCACGCAAAAAATCGGGCGCTTCGAGCTTGCGGACCGCGGCACTCTCTTTCTCGATGAGGTTGCTGACCTGCCGCTTGAACTTCAACCAAAGCTTCTTCGAGTGCTCCAGGAGCAGGAGTTCGAACGGCTGGGGAGCAATCGAACGCAGCGCGTGGACGTGCGTATCGTCGCCGCCACGAACGGGGACCTTTCCAAGCTTGTCGCTGAGCGCGCTTTCCGCAGCGATCTGTACTACAGGCTCAACGTTTTCCCCATTCATATGCCAGCTCTGCGCGAGCGACCGGAAGATGTGCCTCTTCTGGTCCGCTATTTCGTGCAAAAGTTCAGCCTCCGCTTGAACAAATCCGTTGCGTACGTTCCCGCTGAAGCCATGGACGCTCTGGCCGGATACGCCTGGCCCGGCAACATTCGCGAATTGGAGAATTTCATCGAACGGGCTGTGCTTTTGTCCCCCGGCAAGGAGCTCCGTGTCCCTATTTCCGAATTGAAACCCGCCGCTCTCTCGGCCGACTCCGCCACAGATTCCTCTTTGTCCTCAACTTCCTTGACCGCACCGGCTACTCTATCGTCGTCTATCTCCACGCTTGAAGATGCCGAGCGCCAGCACATTTTGCGCGCGCTTCGCCAGACCAAATGGCGCATCGCCGGCTCCAAAGGCGCTGCCGTTCTTTTGGGAATGAAGCGCACCACTCTGCAGGCGCGCATGCGCAAGCTCGGTATTCGCCGGCCGGTCTAGGTCGCCCGCCGCGCAGAGTCCCAATCGTTTCTTATCGCTTTTAACTTGGCATTCTTCTATGCAAGGAGTACATTTCCCTTTAACCAGCCACCCATGAGGTCCCCCATGAAGCTACTTGCTGGCATTTCCCTGGTTTTGTCCTTCGGTCTTCTCTCTTTCGCGCCGCCTGTTTCGGAAGCCCCCACAGGCTTCGATAACAAGAGCAACGGGCTCGTCGACGACGCCACACACACTGCCGATCAGACCAAATTCGAGGAGGTGGAAGCGCTTGCGGACGGACTCGGCCCGCTTTATAACGCGCAATCCTGCCGCGAGTGCCACCAGAATCCCACTTCCGGGGGCTCCAGCCAGGTTTCGGAATTGCGCGTGGGGCACAAAGATGCGCATGGTGTGTTTCAAAATCCGGAAGTTCCCATCAATCATGGAGCCGAGATTATCAAAGGGCGATCTTTGATCAACGACCGCGCAATTTGCCCCAGCGGCGCTTTCCCCAACACAGAAATTCAGGAGCACGTTCCCGACACCGAGAATATTCGCACGTTCCGCGTGTCTCTAAATGTTCTCGGCGATGGTTTTGTTGAATCGCTCTCGGACCAAACTTTGCTCGACCTCGCTAAAGAACAATGCAAAAAGAGCCATGGCAAGATTTGTGGCCAAGCGCTTTATGTTCCCATCGTGGAAGTACCAGGCAAAACCGCGGTAGGCCGCTTCGGCTGGAAAGATCAGCACGCCAGCCTCCTGTCTTTTTCAGCCGATGCGTATCTCAACGAAATGGGCATCACCAATCGGCTGCAGCCCGACGAAGTCACCAATCTCTGCAACGCGGCGAGCGAGCCCAACGATACGGCGGGCGCCGATGGCCTTTCCGATATCGATCACTTCGCACGATTCATGCGCGCCTCGGAAGCGCCCGCTCGCGACGTAACGCTCTCGCAAACCGCCGAAGCCAAACGGGGCGAAACACTTTTTGACAAAGTCGGCTGCGCCACTTGTCACGTCACCACGCTGACCACCGCTGCTGCCGGCACTGTAATTAACGGCGGCAACTTCACGATTCCGCCGGCGCTGGGCGACAAAACGTTTCATCCCTACGGAGACTTCCTCCTGCATGACGTCGGAACGGGCGACGGCATCGTCCAGGCCACCGTCGAGCATTACGGCAGAAGAATTGCCGCGCACGCCGGCATGATGAGTTCCACATTTCCCAAGTTCCACAGCACCGCGAACAAAATTCGCACTGCCCCACTTTGGGGTGTCCGGCTGCACTCGCGCCTGATGCATGACGGCGCTTCCGTCACCTTCACGGATGCGATTCTCCGCCATCGCGGCGAGGCCGCACACGTCACCGAGGAATTCGAGAAGCTAAAGCCAGCCGAGCAGCAAGCTCTGCTCACTTTCCTGCGTTCACTCTAGCTTCGGCGGCCGCCGAAGCGGCGTAGCCGTTCTGTATAAGGCATACCCTCGGTATCGAGACAGAGCGCTACGTTGTCACTCAAACTGGAGCATTACAATCTCGGGGTTGGACCCAAGCCGAAGCGGAGGTCCCCAAGTCCCGGCTCCGCTCGAGGTGAAGACCTGCATTTTCCCTATGCGGCTTAAGCCGTAGACAAATTGGCGGTAGATGCGGCGGGCCATCCAGCTCCACGGAATGAATTGCCCGACGTGCGTGTGTCCGGAGAGTTGAAGAGAAACGCCTGCGGCTTCGGCGACTTCCGGGTGGTCCGGTGCGTGGGTTAAAAGGATGCTAGCGCGTTCGCGATCCACGCCGATGCCCTCGAGCACGGACGCGAAGTGCCCGTCCTGCGTCGCATGGCGATACGGGACACCAATAATTTGCAAGCCGTCGGCTTCCACTTTTTCGTTACTAAGCACGCGGACTCCGGCGGCTTCAACGGCGCGTAGATATTTGCTGTCGTCGCCGAACTGCTCGTGGTTGCCGGCGACGAAATAGACGCCGTGGGGCGCTGCTAGTTTGCTCAAAGGGGCGGCAGCCCGTTTGGCATCGATGGCCGTGCCGTCGTACAAATCGCCGGCGATGAATATGGCGTCCGGTTCTTCCTTCAAAATTGTGGCCACCATGCGCCGAAGAAAACTGCCGTTGCGCACGTGCCCCAGATGCACGTCGCTGATCAGCGCCGCCCTTCGCCCGCGCCAAGCCTCCGGCAAGTTCGCAAGCCGCACGGTGATTCGCGTGATGCGCGTCCAACTCGCATTGAAAACTCCGTACAGACCTACGGCCAAGGCGGCGGCAAAGAGCACTTCCACAATCAAGTGGAAATTCGTATGCAGCCCCGCCAGACGCGCCAGTGCGTAAACAAGCCAAGAAGAGACAGCAGCAAGAAAGAGAAAACTTAGCAAGCCCAGCCAAACCGCCGCCGCGCGGTAAAAGAGGCGAAGGGCTCCGTTCGTGTAGCGGAAAGCCAGGAGCGAAGCGGCGAGAAAACTAACCGACAAGATGGCCATGAGAGTTTTGAGCCATACAGGTCCGCCGCCACTGCTTTCCCCGGCCGATATCGTCCAGGTCTCGTAAAGCAGGAAATGTGTCAGAAAAAGGATGGACTGAATGACCGCGATGAATCCGATTAACCCTGTTCGTATCCGCATACCCTATTAGATTCCCCAACTCGTCGTTCGTATTCATCGTTCTGAGGGGTCTTTGAAAAAGGGCAGGCGGGCTCCCCAGCCGCCTAGTGGGACAAGGTATGCCCGCCCTTTGTTTCGCTATTTGTTCGTTCGATGAGCTAATGCAGCATATTCGCTCAGGTTTTCGTTGGAATCGTGACCGGCTCGGCGAGCTCGAACGTCAGAGGAGTCTCCGGCCGGAGGTGGATGTCTTTATTTCCGGTGAAAAAGGCGACCGCTGTTCCGGCTCCTGCGCCCACGGGTCCGCCGATCAGCGCACCTTTACCACCTGCCGCGATAGCGCCGATCAACGCTCCTCCACCAGCTCCGCCGCCGATGAATGCCCAGTTACGCTTTTTGTGCCCACCACCGGACCGTCTGGAAGAGTTGGTGCGGATGTCGTAGTTCTGTCCGTTCACATCCACACTTTCGAGGGCCAACTGCAAACTGCCCCTGCCCTTCAGCCGGCCTGAACGGTGCACGTCCACCACGACTCCTTCGGCGGTCGCGCCTTCGGGAATGACGGTCTTGCCGTCAATCACGACCGGGGCGGAGACAGTAGTCTCAAAGTGGTCGCCCGGTCTGTTCTCGTCGCTGGCCACGGCTTGGTCCAGGGTGACATGGAGGACTGTGTTTTCTGGTACCGTCATTTCGACAGTCTTTGGACGACGCGGCAACTCGGCAGCGCCGATTCCCAGCGCCACCGCAAGTGCCACGGAACCTCCTGCTATCAGGTAGTGCTTTTTGCTTAGATGCATGAGCACCTCCGTCACTCATAAGAAGCAGCAAGCTTTCCGGTGGTGGCTTTTCTAAGCCGCTCAAAAGGAAGGGTATATCTTGGGTGAGACTTCAAAACGGAGGCAAATCTTTCAGGCTCAGAGAATATTTCGCGTACTGTAGGTACTATTCAATTCTTCCCCTGTATACACTCCAGCCGTCCACCTGTCATCGCGCGTCAACAGGTCTTTCGCCACAGCCTTTTCTCTTTTTTTATTTGCTAGCTCCATCAAATGAGCTCCGTCAAATCAAGGGATGCGGATAATAAAGAGCACCTGATTCGGAGCTTCGTCCAGGTCCGCAGACCGCGAAAAAGAATCTTCGCACGGAGACAAATGATGAAGAAGGCTCTTCTCCTGCTCTTTATATTCGGCACATTCAGCGCGCGCCCTTTGCCGGCGCAAACGGCTCCCGAGGGAATTTGGCAGGGTTATGACGGGGAGTGGCGCCACGTTTCGCAGCAATTGATCGCGCTCGCCGAAGCCACTCCCGAAGAGAAATTCTCGTGGCGTCCGGCGCCCGGTGTGCGGTCCACCAGCGAAGTGTACATGCACATTGTCGAGGCCAATTTCGGCTTGCTCAGCGTGACTGGGCCCAAGATGCCGGCGGACATAAAAGAAGGAATGGAAAAATCGGTCACGGCAAAGGCCGACGTCATCAACTGGCTGAAGCGTTCCCTGGACGCGGTGAAGCAAGCGCATCTGACGGTAACGTCGAAAGATCTTCAACGCAAAGTTCACATCCACGATCGAGACGCTACCGTGGACGGAATGTACTTGCGGATCATCGTTCACGCCAACGAGCACATGGGGCAGCTCATCGCGTACGCGCGCATGAGCGGTGTCGTCCCACCCTGGTCAAATTGACCGTAGGGATAAATCAGCTTTCTGGTGCGGGACGGAGCCGGCGGAACCCCCCTCGCCCCCTGTTATTGATTCAGCGCGTCTGGGAGTCGCTCAGCGCGAGCACGGCGTAGGCCGTCGCTGCATCCTTCATGAAGCGCACCGTGTCCGGACTCATGTGATGTACTTCATTGTTGTTTAACGAGTAGGCCAGCCAGAAGCCTTCTGTCCGGTTTTGGTTGGCCGTCAGCCATGCAAGCCCTTGTTTCAATTGTGGGCTCTCCTGGGAAAGCCCTGCCTGTTGCAGAGCGAAGGTAACTAGACCCGTTGCATACCCGTCGCTCTCGGCTTCCTGGGGCGTTCCGTCATGGCGCTTCCAGTCGCCGGACATCGAAGTCAGGCTCCAACCTCCGTCGGGCCGCTGCTTGCTGAGCAACTCGAAGATGAGCTCCTTTTGGCGCTCCGGCTCGAGCAGTTCGGGCAGTTTGGCTGAGGCCCAGAGCAGCACAGCGCGATTGCTCAACGTCTGCGCCGGGTATGCGCGGTTCAAGTATTCGCGCAACATCTTCAGATTGTTTTGGATTTCGTGTTTCGCCCGGTAATTCTCCGGAGCCGTTCCGACCGCAATCGCCGCAAGTGCGGCGCCGTAGTAGTCCGAGTCGTCGGCTTCCCACGGCTCATTCCTAAATCTCAGCCAGAGCCACGCTCCTTTTTGATTGCCGGTGGTCTGCTGTTCGGCCCACATGTTTTCGAACGCCGCACGCGTGTCGTCACTCGACTTCCCGTTCTGCAGGCCATTGTTCGCGTCGTTGCTAGCGAGGATCAGCGCGTTCAGAACGGATTCCGTCCCGCGAGACTCGACGCTCTTGTACGGCCCGCGATCCGCATCCGTATAAAAGGGCGCGACTTCTTTCCAAAGGCGCACGCGTTTGGTCACGTTGTCGAGCAGCCTACGTTCGTTCGAAGAAAGGCCCTGTTCGCCAAGAGCCTTGTGAAGAGCCGGCCGCGACATCGCATAAGGCACGGCGGTATGGCACGACACGCAAAAGGTTTGGTGATCGCGCGCCGCCCTCGGCCAGGCCATCCACCAACCTGCGCGCTGATCGAGGTAAGCCGCAGCAGACTTCTGATCCCAGGAGGTCCCTGTGCGGGTTTCAGGCTGATCGGGATAAACACTCGAAGCCGTGCGCTTCCCCGAGCTTGCGGCTCTCGTCTCTGGGCGCCAACATACCGCAACGCTTGCCGCTACGAGACATACCGCCAGTCCAAATTCTCGCCGCACAGTTGCCTCCTTTTCCCGCCTCCTTAGGCAATCACTCCGCCGCTCTGCCGTCCTGTTTCTAAATAGCGCGAGCGCGCCCTGCTTTGTACAGTATTCTCCAAAGCCACATTCCACGCGCATGATATCACGCGGATAATTTCCGCCGTGTTCAGCTTTTCTCTTCGCGGACTTCTTCCTGACGCCGGCATTCTTCCGCCCGCCGAAACATTCTGCCGAGGAGGAAACGCTGCCGAATCACTCGTGCTGTGCGCGGGCTAGCTTTTGCTTCTGCCAGGAGACTGACCGTGTATGAAACCCGGCAAATTCCCGTTTTGGCCCTATCGACAAACGAAAAAATGGCGCACACTGTGGATGGGGGCTACAACATGTTAGCTGTTGCGGGAGTCTGGAAGAAAAAACGAGACGACTTGAAATCGAAGCGCAATTCGCTCTTCGAGAAATACGCGAGGCATCCCGAGGATTTTCACCTGGCCATCGAAATCAAAAAAATCGACGACGAAATTGCCGAGTGCACGCAGCACGTGGAACACGAAAGACGCTCCGAGCGCGCCGCTTCCCCAGCCAAGAAACTCCATATAGCTCCCAAGTAAGCAACGAAAACAATCAACCATCGCCCTCTAACCATCGCCCTCTAACCATCGCCCTGGTCGATCCGGTGAGGGTCATGCCGCGACCACACGTCTCCTCACGACGGCGAGCGTGGCATCCCCGTCGATAGTTGCGCGGCTGCCGCGCCCGCCGTGACGGGCTGTGCGCTAGCGAACAGACAATCTTCTTCGCGCTTATCTAACCTATAGTCTAGACTCGGTTCGTTGCGGGCGAGATCTGGCACTTGCCCGCGGGATCTCTATGGCCATTCGCCGCAAGACCCTTTACATCGCAAGTGGAATTGGCGTGATACTTCTGCTCACGTTTGTTTTCGTGGTGCCCGCACTCATTAATGTGGATCGTTACCGGCCCAAAGTAATCTCCTACCTCCAGGAGAAAACTGGAAAGCAGGTGGAAATCGGGCGGCTGGAACTCACGTTTTTTCCTGTCTCGATTCACATTGACGATTTTGGGGTGAAGAATCCGCCTATTTTTCCGGCTGGTTATATCGTGAAGGTGAAACGGATTGATGCAACACTGAGCGTTGGAGCACTCCTGCACCGCCAAGTAGTCATCAAATCGCTCAGCCTGGAAGAGCCGGTCTTGAATCTCACTTCGGACCCCGATGGCCCGTGGAATTTCGAGAATCCCCAAGCGAAGACTTCGCAGAACATCTTCCCCCTGGGAGTGATTTCGAGTGTGGAAATCAGCCGGGGGCAACTGACAGCGTCGAATCTTCTGCCATCCGACGCGGCGGGTCCTATCTTCTTCGAAGCCCACGAAATCTCAGGAAGCCTCGAGCAGGTAAACCTGATTGGAATCATCAATCCTTCCTCGACCTCGATGGACGGCGAGGGCAGCCTGAAGGCGGGCCTTCTGCGGTTCGGCTCGGTAGAGGTAAAAAATCTGGAAACCAAATTGCGGCTGGAAGCGAGGCACGCCTTTTTCACGGATGTGAAAGCGGAAGTCTATAGCGGAAGTGCCGCGGGAGAGCTCTCCTTTGACTTGTCGGGAAAGAACGCGAGCTTTAAGACCAGTGTGCGGTTGGGCGGAATCAATGTGGCCCATCTTCTCGCGGCGTTCCCAAAAGGCGGCGGACAGATGACCGGAAAGATGGAAGGCGACGTAAAGTTGGCGGGAGAAATCGCGCATTCAGACCGGCCGCTGGCGGGAATCCACGGGGCAGGACACGTGACGATACGCAACGGAAAGGTGCCGAGCCTCAAGCTCAACGCAAATTTGATGAGGCTGGCGCACTTCAACGACCTTGGCCCAGCCAAAGATGATCCTTCCACGTTTAACGTGATAACCACCGATCTGGAGCTGGCAAATCAGCGAATTTCTAGCCGCGTGATAGACATTGACGGGTACGGAGTCGACGTGGACGGGTCGGGTAGCGTAAGTATCTCAGGCTCTGACGAATTGGACTATCGAGGATTGGCGGAGATAACGACCAAGGAAGGCTTCTACACGAACACTGTCGCCCGGTTGTCCGGAGCATCCTTGGTAGACGGCAAGTTGCAATTTCCGTTCCGCATTGGCGGAACGGTCGACAACCCGGTATTTTCCAAGGGCAAGGGCGACAAAGACGTAGACGCTCCCAAAAAGCCTTGACGGTTCAGATGGTCGACGCAACACTTGCTTGGAGTTTACTCGCCGGAGTTTGGAATCCTAGGGTTTTTCTTGGGCGTTGGTTCAAGAGCAGCTCGACCTGGTCGAGCTGCTCTTGAGAGATGGCGGACAGATCGGTTCCTCGTGGAAAGTATTGTCGCAGGAGCAGATTTGTATTTTCATTCGTTCCACGTTGCCAGGGACTTTGTGGATCGCAGAAGTAGACCTGCACATTCGTGGCTACCGTAAACTCCTTGTGCTTGGCCATCTCCAACCCGCGATCCCAGGTCAGCGAGCGGCGCAAGGTCGCCGGAAGTTTACGAACGTGTTTGCTCAATGCCGCCACGACCACCGCCGTATCTTTGCTCCGCACCTTGATCAGCACGAGAAAGCGTGAATGCCGCTCCACCAGCGTTGCAATGTAGCTGTTCTTTCCTCCGGCCAGCAGATCGCCTTCCCAGTGGCCAGGGATCGCTCGGTCTTCCGCCTCCGCTGGCCGTTCGCGGATCGAGATGGCATCGACGATCTGCCCCCGTGAATGTCCATGCTCGCTGAAATGGCGCGAGCGACGCATGCGCCGCTTCGATCGCAAGTGGTCCATAAGCTCTTTTTTCAATACCCCACGCGCTTGAACGAACAGACTACGGTAGATGGTCTCGTGAGACACGCGCATGCTCTCGTCGTTGGGATACCGATTCTTCAACCACCCGGAAATCTGCTCGGGCGACCAGTCCAAAATCAGTTTACTCGCAACGATATCTCGCAACTTGCGGTTCCTGGCCAGCAAGCAGCGCTTGGGTCGCAAAGCCGATTGCCAAGCTTGTCCGTCCGCATCATGGGCACGATAAGCAGGACGGCCGCCATGGCGTACGATCTCTCGGCTCACGGTCGAGGTGGCACGACTCAGACCACGGGCGATCTCGCGAATCGACGAGTCGGAAGCGATCCCTCGCGAAATATCTTCTCGCTCAGCGAGGGTGAGTGCTAGCCGCGAGCGACGACGCGCAATGGGAGCGATGCCTCCACGTGGCAACAACAGCTTGCGAATGGTGGGATGGGGCCTGCCATAAGCGCGCCCAATCTCATGCATGGACTGCCCGGCCTTCCAGCGCCCCCAAATCTCGTTCTTCTCCGTGGGAGAAAGTCTCGTTCGTTTCCGTTCGATCATACACACCACCCTTCAACACAACAGTTAGATGGTGTTGCATCGACCTATTGAATGCACCCTCAGTAACGGAAGAGAATATCCTGTTTGAAATAAAGGTAGAATGCGCGGGGCGCGGGTGTGTGGTTTTGCGTCTGGAGGACGCCGTGAAACGAGCATTGAGCATGATTGCGGGTTTGTTGGCGTTTTGTGGCGCAGCGAGGGCGCAGAAGCCGCCGCTATTGCCGGCGCAGGATGTGGCGGTGCTGGCGAATGAGTTGAGCGGGGAGACGGCGAAGCGGAATTTGGAGGTGATTGCTACGTTTCACCGGCAGCGCGGGTCGAAGGGGTTTCATGCGGCGGCGGAATTGGTGGCGGAGCGGGCGCGGGCTTATGGGTTGAGCGATGTGCAGATCTTGGAGTTTCCGGCGGATGGGAAGATTTTTTATGGAACGCAGCGGTCGCGGCCGGCTTGGGATGCGGAGGTGGGGGAGTTGTGGGAGATTGCCGAGATCTTTCAAGAGCATTTCGGAGGGAAAGAAAAATCCGGGAGAGTCGGAGACAAGTGGAAAGAGGTTCGGTTGATAGGGAGTTATGGGGCGGAGCCGGTGGTGTTGGCGGAGGATAGCGAGTCGGCGGATGTAACGACGGAGTTGGTGGACGTTGGCGAGGGAACGAAGGAGAGCGATTACGCGGGGAAGGATGTGAAGGGGAAGATTGTTTTGGTTAGCGCGTCGCCGGGGGCGGTGCAGGATTTGGCGGTGGGGAAGTTTGGGGCGGCGGGGATTGTGAGTTATGCGCAGAACCAGAAGACGGCTTGGTGGGGCGAGGGCGAGAATTTGATTCGGTGGGGGCATTTGGAGACGTTTTCGCCGAACAAGACGTTTGGGTTCATGGTGTCGCTGAAGACGGCGCGGGGAATGCGGGAACGGCTGGCGCGCGGGGAGAAGATTACGCTGCATGCGGTGGTGAAGGCGGGGCAGCATGCGGGGAATTATGAGGTGGTGACGGCAACGATTCCGGGGGCGGATGCAAAATTGAAGGAGGAGGAGATTGCGTTTTCTTGCCACCTGGATCATCAGCGGCCGGGAGCGAATGACAATGCCAGCGGATGCGTGACGATATTGGAGGTGGCGCGGACTCTGCAGAAATTGATTGCGGAGGGGAAATTGGCGCGGCCAGCGCGGACGATACGGTTTATTTGGCCGCCGGAGATTGAGGGGACTTTGGCGCTGCTGAACGGCAATGGGCGGTCTTCGATAACTACTACTTCGTATTCTGACGACAAATTGACCCAGATAAAGGAACGTTTAATAGTTCTGTCAGGGTCCGTACTGGCACTGCGGATTAAGACCGTAATTCACTTGGACATGGTCGGCGGCGGGCCGGAGACGAAGGCAGTGTTCCACGTGACACGCGGGCCGATGAGTTTGCCGTCGTTCGTGCATGACGTGGCGTGGGCGTTTGCGGAGTTTGTGAACGAGGAATCGTACAAATTTGCGGCGACGGGGAAGGCGGAGTATCCGTTTGTGGCGCCGGAAGGCGGCAAGGAGCCGCTGCGGGCGGAGTATTCGGCGTACACGATGGGGAGCGACCACGATGTGTATCAGGATTCGTCGTTCGGGATACCGGCAATTTATATGAATGACTGGCCGGACCGGTACATTCATACGAATTTTGACACGGCGGCGAATATTGATACGACGAAGTTGAAGAGGGCGGCGTTTATTGGAGCGGCAAGCGGGTATTTTTTGGCGCAAGTCTCACTCAAGGACTCGCCAGCCGCGTTCGACGCGATGACGATCGGAAACCTCGCCCGGGAAACGTTATCGAGGTCTCGTGCTAAGACCCTTTCGCGGGAAGAAGAGTGTGTTCTTTACGGATCTGAATCAATGTACGACATGGCGGTCAGATATTCCTATGGAAGACTATCCGAAATGCCAAGCGCGGACTTTCTGCCAGCGGATATCGGAGGTTGCCAAAGTCAGAGGGGAACGCGCGCTCGAAAGCAAGGACCGAGTCCCGTATTTCGCCGCAGTGCTGAGCCAAAAGGGCCGCTGGCAGTGTTTGGGTATGACTATTTTGCGGATCACGCGAAGGCCGCCGGTGTGGCTACGCCGAAATTGCTTGGTTATGAGGGCTTGTGGGGCGAGGGAGAGGAGTACGCGCATGAGGTTTTGAATTTTGCGGATGGGAAGAGGAATGCGCAGGAGATTCGGGATGCGGTGTCGGCGGAGTATGGGCCGGTGCCGGTGGAGATGGTGGTGGAGTATTTGAGGGCGTTGGAGAAGATTGGGTTGGTAGCGGAAGTGAAGTAGTGAGAGGCGAAAAGCGAAATTGGAAATGCGAAGTTCGAAAAGCAGATTCCTCGCTTCGCTCGGAATGACAATTTTGGTTATCACTCACAAAGACAGCAAAGAACAGATGACGAATAGCGACGCGACGATTGCGGAGAGGATTGAGCGGTTGCCGTTGGGGGGATTTCACCGGCGGTTTATTGCGTTGGTGTCGCTGGGGAACTTTTTTGATTTGTACGACATTTTTATTGTGGCGTACATCGGCGCGGCTCTGCAGCAGTCTGGGTTTCTTTCGCTGAAGCAATTTACTTTTTTCGTGGCGGCGGGATTTTTGGGGATGTTTGTGGGCACCGTCGTTTTTGGGATGGGGAGCGACCGGATGGGGCGGCGGAGCGCGTTTATTTTGCTGCTTTTGATTTATTCGGTGTTTACGTTTGCGGATGCGTTTGCGCCGACGGCGGGGTGGCTGATTGCGCTGCGGTTTTTTGCGGGTGTGGGGATTGGCGCGGAAATTGTGGTGATTGATACGTATGTCACTGAGGTGGTGCCGGGGCGGGCGCGTGGGCGGTATGTGGCGATAACGCAAGTGGCGGGATTTTGCGCTGTGCCGGTTGCGGCGGTGCTTTCGCGTTTGCTAGTGCCAACGCATTTTTTGATGAGCGGGTGGCGATGGGTGATGGTGATTGGCGCGTCGGGGGCGCTTTTGACGTGGTGGTTCCGGCGGCGATTGCCGGAGTCACCGCGGTGGTTGGAGAGCCGGGGTCGATGGGCTGAGGCGGATGCGATTATGACGGGGCTGGAGAAGGAGTCGTTTTCTGTTCCGGAAAGAAGTGGCGAGTGGCGAGTGACGAGTGGCGATGCGGAAACCAAGCCGGGATCCTTCGCTTCGCTCAGGATGACACATCAAGAGGGAATGGCGAAACGTGGAGCGGAGCGTGCATCGTTTTGGGAGCTTTGGAGGCGGCCGTATCTTTCGCGCACTGTCATGCTTGTGATTTTTCAGGCTTTGCAGACGATCGGGTTCTATGGATTTGCGAATTGGGCGCCGACGTTTTTATTGAAGCGGGGAGTTTCGTTGCTGCATTCGCTGGAGTACACCCTGCTGATTGCCTTGGTTTCACCGCTGGGTCCGCTGTTGGCTGCGTTTACATCGGACCGAATGGAACGGAAGTGGACGATTGTGGTGCTGGCCTTGCTTGTGGCGGGACTGGGGATTGGATTTGGAAATTCTATTGCGCCGGCGGCAGTGGTCGGATTCGGGGCGCTTTTGACGTTGGCGAATTATTGGTTTTCGGCGGCGTTTCATGCGTATCAGTCGGAGCTGTTTCCTACGCGGTTGCGGGCTACGGGCGTGGGTTTCACTTACAGCTGGAGTCGGCTTAGCGCGGCGTTTACTTCACTTTTGATTGGGGCGGTTTTGGCGCATGGCGTTCCAGCAGTGTTTGCGTTGTTGGCGGGGGCGATGATTTTGGTGGCGGGGGTTGTGGCGATGATGGGGCCGCGGACGAATGGACTGGTTTTGGAGGAGATTTCGCGGTGAGTGTAGGTTCGGCGGAATAGGCTCGGGATGCGAACGCGGCGATCGAAGAGGGGCACGATGTATCGTGCCCCTACAATTGCTGTGCTAGCATCGAAGATTACGCGTTGAGCGAGGATTCGAGTAGATGGCGGCGACGATGAAGGCTTTGCGGAAGATGCATGCGGGGCGCGGGTTGTCGATGGAAGCCGCGCCGGTGCCGGCGATTGGGGCGGCGGACGTATTGGTGCGCGTGAAGACGGCTTCGATTTGCGGGACAGATTTGCATATTTATGGGTGGGACCGGTGGTCGCAGGGGAGGATCAAGCCGCCGTTGACGCTGGGACACGAGTTTTGCGGAGTCGTCGAGCGCGTGGGAGAAGAAGTTTCGGCGGTGAAGGTTGGGGACTCTGTTAGTGCGGAGATGCATGTCAACTGTGGGCACTGCCATCAGTGTCGGCTGGGCGAAGCGCATATTTGCCAGAATCTGCGGATTATTGGGATCGATCAGGATGGAGCGTTTGCGGAGTTCGTGAAAATACCGGCGTCGAATATCTGGAAGCTTGATCCGGCGATTCCGGAGCATTACGGGGCGATCCTCGATCCGCTGGGGAATGCAGTGCATACCGTGCTGGCCGGGCCGATTGCCGGGCAGACGGTGCTTGTGACGGGGTGCGGGCCGATTGGATTGATGTCCATCGCGGTGGCGAAGGCTTGCGGAAGTTCGACGGTGTTTGCTACGGAGACGAATGAGAACCGGCGCGCGATGGCAAAAAAAATGGGCGCGGATGTGGTTTTGAATCCGGCGGTGGAGGATGCGGTTGCGCGAATTATCGCGGAGACGAACGGAACTGGTGTTGATGCGTTGCTAGAGATGAGCGGGAATCCCACGGCGATCCAACAAGGATTTAAATCGCTGCGGGCGGGAGGCCGGGCGTCGCTACTGGGAATACCGACGGAGAATGTGCCCCTAGACCTTGTGAACGATGTGATTTTCAAGGGCGCCACCGTGCAAGGGATTTATGGGCGGCGGATGTATGGGACGTGGGTGCAGATGACAGCGCTTTTGAAAGCGGGGCGGTTGAATTTGGAGCCGTTGTTTGGAGAGCGGGAGCCACTGGAGAAGTTTGAGAATGCGTTTGCGAAATTGCAGGGCGGGCTGGCGGGGAAGATTCTTCTGTACCCGAATGGACTCTCTGGTTAGCACGTTTCACCTCTTGCCTTGGCGTCGGTGAGCACTCAAATGAATTCACAAATCATTGCGTCGCAACTGGCGGGCAACACGCTAGGGACCGGCAAGGATAGCTTCGTGATCGCAGAATGGCGCGATCCCGGAGGTCCACCGGGACCGCCGCGGTTTATTGCTCCACTTCATCTGCACCATAACGATGACGAAGCCTGGTATGTTCTCGAAGGCACGCTGTGCGTGAGAGCCGGCGATAAGGACGTGGAGGCGAAAGCTGGTTCGGCAGTATTCGTGCCGCGAGGGACTTCCCACACGTATTGGAATCCAGGGCAGGGACTTCTCCGTTATCTCCTTGTGATGCCCCGCGGATTTATGAGCTGATTCAGGCCATACACGCTCTGAAAGAGCGGACGCCTGCCACGCTGCAAGCGGTTTTCCGAAAATACGATTCCGAGCTTTTGTGATGAACAGGCGCGTTGTGCCCGCGATGCAGTTTGCTCACGGCACTCCGCATGGAGCAGAATAGTTTCCCCGGCAAAATCGTCCCACTGGAGCCACGCAATGTCCGAGACAGGAACACAGACTACGAAGAAGAATCCGACGCAGTATATTTCCGATCAGTTGAACGAATTGCGGACGAAGGGAGTGGCTCCGAAATTCCGCGTGCTCGAAGGCGAGCAGAAGCCGGTGTGTATTTTTGACGGCAAGGAAGTGATCAATCTTGCTTCGAATAATTATTTGGGGCTGACTACGCACAAGGCTTTGCGTAAGGCGGCTTTGGACGCAGTGAAGCGGTATGGCGCGGGGGCTGGGGCGGTTCGAACGATCGCTGGGACGATGAAGATTCACATGGAGTTAGAGGAGCAGATCGCGCGGTTCAAGAATGTGGAAGCGTGCGTGGTGTTCCAATCGGGATTCACGGCGAATGCGGGAACGGTTTCGGCGGTGCTTGGCAAGGAGGACTTGATCATCTCGGATGAGCTGAATCACGCTTCGATCATTGATGGAGCGCGGCTGTCGAAAGCGACGATCAAGGTGTTCAAGCACAAGGATGTGAAGGATTGCGAGCGAATTTTGCAGGAGCACGCGGAGTTTCCGGGGAAGAAGCTGATTATCACGGACGGCGTTTTTTCGATGGACGGCGACATCGCGCCGCTGCCGGCGCTGTGCGACCTGGCGGAAAAGTACAACTGCATCATGATGGTGGATGATGCGCATTCGAGCGGCGTGTTGGGGCGCGGCGGGCGCGGGACCGTGGATCATTTGAATTGCCACGGGCGCGTGCAAATTCAGGTTGGGACGTTGAGCAAGGCGATTGGCGCGATGGGCGGATATGTTTGCGGCTCGCGCGACTTGATTGATTTTCTGTATTTGCGAGCGCGACCGTTCTTGTTTTCGACTTCGCATCCGCCGGCCACGGTGGCGGCGTGCCAGGCAGCATTTACGTTGCTGGATTCGCCCGAAGGCGAAAAGCTGGTGAAAAAGCTTTGGGCGAATACGAAAATGTTCAAGCGAGAGCTGAAGAAGCGCGGCTTCCAGTTCAAGGTGAGCGAGACGCCGATCATTCCGATTCACGTAGGAGACGCGGCGAAGGCGTTTGAATTTTCGAAGAAGTTGTTTGAGGCGGGCGTGTTTGCGCCGGCGGTCGGGTTTCCAACGGTGGCGGAAGGAAAGGCGCGGCTGCGCGCGATCGTCAGCGCGACGCACAAGAGAGAACAACTGTTGCGCGCAGCGGATATTTTGGCGGAAGTGGCCAAGCCGCTGGGCATTATCTGAGCGCGGGAATCATCAGGGCATCGTGCGCTCGGAGTGATGTAAAACCTACCGGGAACAGGGTCGATTTTCGGTACCAGAGTCCATTAAGAAGGGGCCGAAACGACTGTCATCTTATTGAATCCAAAGGTGTTACTTCTTGGCATCGTCCTTGCGTCTATCAAACTGCCTATTTGTGACCCTTATATGGTGTGGGGCCTAACCCGGCTCAGCCAAGTAAGGCATTTTTTGGGAGGGATTAACACTATGAACCGAATTGGATTGATGCTGCTTGCAGGGGCGATTGCCACGGCGAGCGAGGCGGCACAGACGCCAGCAGGAGCACAGGCAGGGACACAATCAAGCGCTCAGGCTTCCGGGGATGTCAGTAAGCAAGGAGCGCAAGCTTCCGCGAACGGATCAACGGCTGCCTCTGGTGCGGCGAACGCAGGACAGAATGGTGGTGCACTCGCTACCGGCTCGACCGTCAATGCGGCTCTGAGTGCTCCGCTTGATTCGAAGAAATGCAAGCCGGGAGATCCGGTAAATGCACGCACAACCGAACCGGCGAAATCAGATGGCAAGACGGTATTTCCAAAGGGCACGAAGCTTGTCGGGCACGTCACGCAGGCTTCCGCGCGCAGCAAAGGTGATTCGGAATCCGCGCTCGGCGTCGTGTTTGACAAGGCCATCTTGAAAAACGGCGAGGAAGTACCCGTGAACGTAACGATTCAAGCGATTGCTGCGGCGCAAACGAGCGCCGCAGCGTCCGGCTCTGACGTCGACACCTTTGGCGGCGCGGGCGCTTCCGCTGCTGGGTCGGGCGCGGCAAGCGGTCGTGGCGCTCTCGGAGGTGTAAGTTCCACGGCGGGAGGCGCAGTCGGATCCGTCACAAATACGGCGGCGAGGACTGGAGGATCGGCGGCCGGGGCCCTGAACTCAACAACGAATGCGACGGGGAGCCTCGCCGGTTCCTCTCGGGGAGCGATCGGCGGTTTGAATGCGGCGGGCCAGCTCACCTCTAACAGCCAGGGCGTGTTCGGTTTGAACGGCCTGAACCTGAGCTCTGCGGCATCAAACAGCACGCAGGGCTCGCTCATCACCTCAACCGGGAAAAACGTGCATCTCGACAGCGGCACGCAGATGCTGCTCGTTTCGCAGGCAGAACCGGGGGCGCAGGGCGAATCGAAGCATCCCGCATCCGATAAGCCTGAGGCGCATTCCCGACCGGAGAAACCAAACCAAAAGTAAGACCAACCTCCAGGTCTCTACGGGCCAGCGGGCCAGAAATTCCCTGCTGGCCCGTATCTTTTTATGGCGCTGCCGGCGCTGCGATGCCATAGGTCAACGCTTTGCTATACTCACCGGCATGCCTGCCGCACAGAAAAAACTGTTCCTAGTGGATGCGATGGCGCACATCTACCGCGCCTTCTTTGCGCCGATGCCCCAGCGGTTGACGGGTCCGGGAGGCACGCCGACCAACGTGCCGTTTCTCTTCGGAAATATTCTTCGCAGGCTCATCAAGGACTACGAGCCGGACTACATCGGCATCGTGTTCGATCCTCCCGGCGCGACGTTTCGCGACAAACTGTTTGAAAAATACAAGGCGCAGCGGCAGCCGATGCCGGATGAGATGCGCGTGCAATTGCCGTTTGTACGGCGTTTGTGCGAGGCGATGCGGCTGCCGATTCTGGAAGTACAGGGATACGAGGCGGACGACGTGATCGGCGCGATGGCGCTGCAGGCTGCGAAAAAGAATCTGGATGTGCTGGTGATTTCGAACGACAAGGACATGATGCAGCTGGTCGGAAAGAATGTGCGAACGCTGCGCACAGGTTCGGGGGGAGCGAAGGCGGACATCATCGTCGACGCGAAGAAAGTGGAAGAGATACTGGGCGTGCCGCCGGAGCGGGTTGTGGATTACATGGCGCTGCTGGGAGACAACATCGACAACATTCCGGGAGCGAAGGGCATCGGCGAAAAGGGCGCGGCGGAGCTGATCAAGAAATATGGAAGCGTTGAGAAAGCGCTGGATCACGCCGACGAAGTGCCAAACAAGCGCTACCGCGAGGCTCTGCAGCAGCAGCGCGAACAGGTGATGATGTCGAAGCAATTGGCGACGATTGCGACGGATCTTTCGCTGCAGCTAGATTTGCACGCGCTGGAGCGGCGCGAACCGGATGTCGCGGCGCTCGGGACGCTGTATCGAGAGCTTGGATTCAATTCGCTTTTGAAGGAGTTGAGCGCGGAGGGGCTGGCATCGTCTGCCCCGGCGAGCGCGGAACCCAGTGTGAAGGCGGATTATGCCGCGTTTGCCGACGTTGCCGGATTTCGCGCGTATCTCGGAAAGCTGCCGGCGAAGCTGCCGCTGGCGGCTTGGCTGAACCTCGAACTCGGCGAGCGGGAATCGGAAGGTTTTGGGACGCGCATTGCTTCCATTGAGGTTTCTTCGAGAGCGGGCGAGGGACGTTCTGTTTGGCTGGATGAGAAAGGCGAGGCGCTGAAAGCGCTCGCGCCGCTGCTTGCGGATACGAAGCGGTCCAAAATCGTTCACGATCCAAAATTGTTTCAACTTCTCGCAGGGCGCGTTTCAAATCTCAAACACGCGACGCAACTTTATTCGTATCTGCTGCGGCCGACGACGGCGAATCACAATTTCGCGGACGTGGTGATGCGCCAGTTCAACTCGATACTCGGCGGCGGGCCGGGAGAACGCGCGGATTACTTGCAGCGGCTCGCTCCCGTTTTGCGCGCGCAGATCGACGAGCAAAAGCTAGCGGAAGTCTACGAAAAAATCGACTTGCCGCTCGCACCCGTGCTTGCGGGCATGGAGCGCATCGGCATCCGCGTGGACCCGAAAGAACTGGACAAGATGTCCAAATCGATGGAGAAGGAAGTCCGCCGGCTGGAAAAAGAGATTTGGAAGCTTGCCGGAAATGAATTCAACATAAACTCGCCGGCGCAGCTTGCAGAGATTCTGTTCGACAAGTTGAACTTGCAGCCGCCGATGCGCCGCGGGAAAGGCAAAGTGCGGTCGACAGCGGCGGACATTCTGGAAGAGATGGCTTCGCAACATCCGCTGCCTGCAAAAATCATCGAGTACCGCGAGATTTCAAAGCTCAAGTCGACGTACGTCGACGCGCTGCCGAAGCTGATTCACCCAGAAACGGGACGGCTGCACACAAGCTTTTCCCAGACGACGGCGGCGACCGGGCGGCTCAGCTCGAGCGATCCAAATCTACAAAACATTCCAATCCGGACAGAGTTAGGCCGGGAGATTCGCGCGGCGTTTGTCGCGGACAAGGGCAAGATTCTCCTTTCTGCGGACTACTCGCAGATTGAGCTGCGCGTTATGGCCCACTTCTCTGGCGACCCGGTACTAATCGATGCCTTCCGCAATGGGGAAGATATTCACGCGCGCACCGCGCAGGAAGTTTTCGGTGTTGGTCCGATGGCGCAAAATGCGGAACACCGCCGCGCGGCAAAGGCCATCAATTTTGGAATTATTTACGGGCTGTCGGCGTTCGGACTAGCGCAGCAGCTCGGCATCGGGCAGAAAGAAGCGGCGCAATTCATCACCGCTTATTTCACGCGGTACAGTGGAGTGAAGAAATTTCTGGACAAAATTCTTGAGGAGACGCGCAAGAGTGGCGTAGCAAAAACTCTTTTTGGAAGAATTCGCCCGATTCCGGAAATCAGTTCTCCGCAGGCGCAGCTTCGCAGCTTTGCCGAACGAACGGCCTTGAATTCACCATTGCAGGGAACCGCGGCGGACCTGATCAAGCTGGCTATGATCAATATTGATCGGCGGCTGGCTGCGGAAAAATTCGAAGCCAAAATGATTTTGCAGGTCCATGATGAACTACTTTTCGAAGCTCCACCGAAGGAAAAGGGCAAACTCGAAAAACTGGTTCGCGGAGAGATGGAAGGCGTCCACAAACTTGCCGTGCCTCTGGTTGTTGAGATTTCTTCAGGTCCCAATTGGCGGGATCTCGACTAAACGACGATTGTTCGGTTTTGCAACAGTTCTATTCCGCAGAGAGAGTGCCGCGAGAAAACCCGGCGCTCGCGCACTACATCCAACCAACTCGTAAGCCACCGAAGGCCGCTCAACCTGTACAGCCGTACAGGCAGCTATTTGGCTACGCGCAGATGGGCGGCGACCCCAGCCTCGAAGTGTCTCATGCTAGTTTGAAAGAGCCAGTTAGTTACTGGGGGTACCCATGCGCCGTTTGCAACTATTCTTGCTTTGCGCCGCTTTCCTTCCCATTCTCGTAGCGTGCAGCAGCCGACCCACGGTCACATTGAACAACGTGATGGTGAGTTTGAAACCATTGAGCCCCACTCTGAGCACGTTTGGGAACCAGACATTTACAGCCACCGTCACCGGGTCCAGCAACACGGCGGTCACGTGGCAGGTGAACGGCGTGACAGGAGGCGGCGCTGCTACGGGCACGATCTCGACCTCGGGCGTCTACAGCGCGCCCCACTTCATTTCCGGATCAATCCTACCCACCGACCCGAACAAACCAGTCACCGTGACAATTACTGCAATCTCGCAAGCAGACCCGTCGGCTAGAGGCATGGCGACCATAACGTTTGTGACCCAGGGCCAGGCAGCACAGACGGGTGCTATCGAACTTGGTACTTCGGGAAGTAACATCCACGCTTCCGTCGTGAGCGGCAACAGCATTACGTGCTGCGGAGGAACGCTGGGTTCGCTAGTCGTGCGCAACGGAACAAACTATATCCTCAGCAACAACCATGTCCTCGCGAACAGCGACGGCGGCACGATTGGCGACGCCATCATTCAGCCGGGATTAATGGACAATCCGGCGATCAATCCCACATGCCAAAGCGCGGGGACGACAACGGTTGCCAATCTTTCGCAGTTTTTCACGCTCGAAGGTAATCCGCCGAATCCTGTGGACGCCGCCATCGCGCAGATTGTGTCCGGCAAGGTGAACACGAGCGGAAACATCTTGCTCTTGGGTGCGATGACGGATGCAAACGGAGTGCCGGTGGCCGGCTCTCCGCATGCCGGGTCGGGAATTATCGCGAATGTGAACACGCCGGTAGCGAAGAGCGGGCGCAGTTCGGGGCTGACGTGTTCGACGATTGAAACTACGCCAGCTACTTTCTCGGTGAATTATTCAAAGACGTGCGGAGGCAGCACCAATTTTACAGTGATGTTTTCGAACCAGGTCGGCGTTTCTGGAGGAGATTTCAGCCAAGAGGGGGATTCTGGGTCGTTGATAGTTACGCAAAACACCGCTGATCCCGTGGCGCTTCTGTTCGCCGGCTCCGATACAGACACGGTTGGGAATCCGATCGGAGACGTTCTTCTGGCGATGGCGGACTCGAGCAACCACGTGCCGACAATCGTGGGAGGAGCGGCGCATCAAGTGATCGGATGTTCGCTGCCGGGGCCGAATAGCGCTCAGAAGACTGCGGCGTCCATATCCGTGTCTGAGACGGAAATGCAGAGCGCAGTAGCGGCGAGGGATACGCACTCGGGCAAACTTCTGGCGATTGCGGGCGTCCGGGGAATAGGTGTGGGGCCGAGTCTCGATGAAGCAGGAGCGGCCGCGGTGCTGATTTTTGTTATGCCCGGGACTGCGCACGGCACCCTGCCAGTGCAACTCGACGGAGTACGCACGCGGATTGTGGAGACAACCAGCGAATCCGCGCGAGGAATATTGAACGCCGAGGAGGCTCAATCCCTCGCGCCGCAACAAGCTACTTTTTCGGTAACAAGCTTATCGGCGGAAGAAACTGCGCGAGCCAGGGCAGCGCACAGCGCCAATGTTGCTGCCTGGGTGAATCAACGCGGCGTACAAGGTTTTGGCGTTGCGTCCAGCGCGGATTCGCCGGGGGAAGCAGCGCTGATGATCTTCCTTATCCGCGGCGCGGCGCACGATGCGATTCCCCCGGTGATTGACGGCGTGCGCACGCGTGTGCGCGAATCCAGCCGTTTCCACGCGGGTTTGGATGGATTACGGCCGGGCCGTGGGTGTTCTGTGCCTGCGGCGAAACCCGCACAGCCAGGCGTGGCGTCAAGTGCGCCATCCAAAAAGGCGAACTAGTAGGCCCGGCGGAATTTGCGCGAAAATCATTTTTCCAGTGCGGAAATATTCAAGGGCCTTAGATCTTCTTCACACTTATTCGGTCCCGTGGCAAATACTCTTTCTTTGGCTGTCCCCTGGGCGTAGAATCCCGTCAAAGAATCTCGCCGATTCCTCTCGTTCGGCCGGCACTTCCAGTCAGGAGGTACTCATGCGCGTAGCTTGGTTAGTTCCGGGCGCGGTTTTGGTTGCGAGTCTTGGAATAGCGAGAGCGAAGCCGAACGCCACACAGGAAAAACCGAAAGATTCTCAAGCTGCCACAGACGATTACAAGATCACCCAGGAAGACATCGACAAGAAAAATCCAGTAAAGTCCTCGGCGGAAGGGCTCGCGTCTGCACGCAAGGTTTATGGCTATGAATGCGCCATGTGCCACGGAGCTAAGGGAGACGGCAAGGGCGATATCGTCGAGTCGATGAAGCTGACGATGCACAATTGGGCCGATCCCGCATCCCTCGCAGGCAAGACGGACGGCGAGATTTTTTACATCATCACCAAGGGAAAGGGAAAGATGATGGGAGAGGGCGATCGCGTCCCCGAGACAATGCGATGGAATTTGGTCAATCTGGTCCGGTCTTACTCCAAGAAAGACGCGGGAGACTAGCTTCTCGTCGAATCGCCGAATACCTACCGAAGTCGCGATCAGCCGGCGCAGTAAGACGCGGTTTCTTAGGTCATTTGAAATCAGGCTAGCTTGCCAAGGCGTTCTCCCGTTGTGATACGCTCTTTCGCCTGAATATATTCCGGAGGACATCATGGCGCACGCCCCACAGTTCTTGAAACTTGTCCAGGACGCCAAGCAGCGCGTAAAGGAAACGAATGTTCCCGACGTCAAACGGCGGATGGACGCAGGCGAGAAATTGATACTGGTAGACGTCCGCGAAGACAATGAGTGGGCCAAGGGCCACATCCCCGGCGCCGTGCACATGGGCAAAGGCGTCATCGAGCGCGATATCGAGCAGCGGGTTCCTGATGCGGGCGCTAAACTTGTTCTTTATTGCGGGGGTGGTTTTCGCAGTGCTCTCGTCGCCGACAATCTACAGAAAATGGGTTACACCAACGTGGAGTCGATGGACGGCGGCTGGCGAGGCTGGACCGAAGCCGGTTTGCCGACTGTCCGAGACTAGCGATCCCCGAACAAAGCCGCAGGTAATTGGCTGGGGCGGGAGGATTCGAACCTCCACCGTCCTCATTAACAGTGAGGTGTCCTACCGATTGGACCACGCCCCAGCGGCCGACGAGGTAGGCTCCGCCGCACGCATAAGCGACGGCAGAGGGTGCTTCTAAGATAGCACGGCCGCGTCTTCCGCAAGGCTTCTTCCCAAAAAAAAATGTATCTGTCGAATCCGGCGTGAATCAGAAGCAATGAGGGCGAATCCTTCGCAAGCAGTTTCGGCGATCGGGGGAAATTGTGTTTGTTTCAAACTGTTCACGGGCGTCATTCCGTTTGACGCGCGCAGTTCAAGAAATATTTGTCTAAAAACTGCCCGAGACGGTTGCATTCCAGAAAGTTTTGTCGGAAACTATGCGGTCATTTACGAGCCGGGCGGGCACTTCCCGGTTATGACACCGCGGAGCCTACAGGCATCTGCCCTTCCGGGGAGGCCTTCGCTAAAGTGCAACGCTGACATGGCCCAGATTTTTCATCGCAGCACAAATTTTATTTCGAGATTCAGTCTGTTCTCGGCTGTTTTTCTCGTTGGTCTGGGGCTCGTGGGCGTTTTGGGGCTGGCGCGTTCGCCTTACTCCACGAATCAAAACGTTTCGCGCGCGCAGCCGGTGCAGTTCAGCCACAAGCACCACGTAGGCGATGACGGACTCGATTGCCGCTACTGTCACACCTCCGTAGAGACTTCTGCCGTTGCGGGCATCCCACCGACGAAAACCTGCATGAACTGCCATTCCGTACTGTACGCCGACGCTCCGTACCTCGAGCCCATCCGTGAAAGTTATCGTACAAACCAGTCGATCCAGTGGGTGAAAGTCCACCGCCTGCCTGACTTCGTCTATTTCAATCACAGCATTCATGTCAACAAAGGCGTTGGTTGTACAACGTGCCATGGTTCGATCAACCAAATGCCGCTGGTCTTTCAAGCGTCTCCTTTACTGATGGAATGGTGCCTGGATTGCCACCGCAACCCCGAGAAGGCTCTGCGTAAGACGAAAGAAGACGTTTTCGATATGAATTGGAAAGCTCCCGACGATCAGCTAGAAATTGGCAAGCAGTTGGCTGTGGAAAGAAAGATTCGCACGACGTCGGAACTGACAAGCTGTTCGACCTGTCATCGCTAATGGACGGTATGCGCGAAAACGAATCTATCGACGGCCACATGCACGATCACGAAGCGCACGAGGCTTCCTTGCACGCAGACGATCATTCGGACGCGCCCGAAGACTCGACGGTGCACGAGCACACCCTGGACCTCGCCGCGGTGCGCGCGAAACTACGCGACAAGAACGGCAAACGGTATTGGCGAACGTTGGAGGAGTTGTCGGACAATCCGCACTTCGAAGAACTGTTGCACCGCGAATTTCCGCGGCAGGCGTCGGAGTGGGATGAAACGGTGGACCGGCGCAATTTCCTGAAGCTGGCTGCGGCGTCGCTTGCTTTTGCCGGGATTTCCGGCTGTCGCAAGCCCGAGCAATTAATCGTTCCTTACGTAAAGCAGCCCGACGGAATGATCCTCGGCAAGCCACAGTTTTACGCCACGGCGATGCCGTTCGGCGCCGACGCCGTCGGAGTGCTGGTCGAGAGCCACGAGGGCAGGCCCACGCACGTAGCCGGAAATCCCGATCATCCTTCGAGCCTCGGCGGCACCGACGTGATCACCCAGGCTTCCATTCTGAATTTGTACGATCCCGATCGCGCGCAGACGGTCACGTATCTCGGTGAGATTCGAGCTTGGTCGGACTTTCTACATGCGATGCTGAAGCCCGTTGTGGACGCTAAGGCTCAGGGCGGCGCAACCTTCCGGATTTTGACCGGTACAGTGACTTCGCCGACGCTCGCCGCGCAAATCGGATATGTCCTGAAACAGATTCCCGGCGCCAAATGGCATCAGTGGGAGCCTGCGGGGAGCGACGGACCACGGGAGGGCGGCAAGCTTGCATTCGGGCGTTACGTCAACACCGTGTATCGTCTGGAAAAAGTTGACGTCATTCTCTCTCTGGATTCCGATTTTCTGGCAAGCGGGCCGGGGCACATCGGCTACATGAAGGAGTTTTACCGCCGCCGCAAACTAAGCGGGCCGAGCGACACGATGAATCGGCTTTACGTCGTTGAGCCCACGCCTTCTGTCACAGGCTCGAGCGCGGATCATCGCTTGCCGCTGATGCCTTCGCAGGTCGAACAATTCGCGCGCGCCCTAGCCGCAAAGTTGGGCCTGGGTGGCAGCGGAACGCTTGCGCCGCCCGCGCAAAAGTGGCTGGATGCGGCCGCCGCTGATTTGCAAAAGAATCGCGGCAAATCGCTTGTCATTGCTGGAGAATTTCAACCTGCGGAAGTCCACGCTCTCGCGCACGCCATCAATGCCTCGCTTGGAAATGTTGGCACGACGCTTTATTACACGGAGCCGGTCGAAGGCAATCCCGTGAATCAACTCGATTCATTCACCGAGCTTTGCGCCGATATGGACGCGGGCAAAGTCGCTACCTTACTGATTTTCGGTTCTAATCCTGTCTACGACGCGCCGCATAACTTTGATTTCACGTCCAAGCTGCAGAAAGTCGATACGTCCGTGCTGGTCAGCACACATTTCGACGAGACCGCTGAGTATTGCAAGTGGCACGTCGCGGAATCGCACTACCTGGAAACCTGGGGCGATGTTCGCGCCTTCGACGGAACAGTCAGCGTGATTCAACCGCTCATTGCGCCGCTCTATCACACGCACTCGGCTTTCGAAGTGCTTGCCGCATTCACCGACAAGCCTGGCTTGACGGCTTACGACGCGGTCCGCGACCATCTCAAGGCGGCTGCAGGCGCGGCCGAACCGGAGAAGTTCTGGCGCAAAACTCTGAATGACGGAGTCGTGGCAGGTTCCGCATCCGCGCCGATTTCCGTTGCACTGAAGTTCAATCCTGCGAGCTTGCCAGCCGCAAAAACGCTTCCCGCGGGGCAACTCGAGTTTATTTTCCGCCCGGATCCCAACGTTCACGACGGCCGTTACGCCAACAATGGCTGGCTGCAGGAGTTGGCGCGGCCCGTTACCAAAATTACCTGGGACAACGCTGCGTTGGTTAGTCCGCGACTGGCAGAGAAGCTTGCACTCACGCAACGCGCTGCAGCCCGCGGTGGCGAGCACGGCCAAATCGTGTCGAACGTCATCGACATCTCGATTTCGAACAGCAAAGTCACTGCCGCCGCGTGGATACTTCCCGGGCAAGCCGACGATGTGGTTGTGTTACCGCTGGGCTACGGCCGGAAACATGCCGGATTCACGGGTTCAAACAAAGGGTTCAACGCCTACGTCGTGCGTGCATCCACCGCTCTTTGGACCGCCACGGCGGGCACTGATGCCATCAAGAAAACCGGCGAAGAGTACCCGCTGGCTTGCACCCAGTATCATTTCCAGATGGAAGGCCGGAAGATTCTGGCCACGGGAACGCTCGCGGAATACCAGAAAAACCCCATGTTCGCGCATGAGGGCGACGAGACGCCCAAGAATCCCAAGGAAATGACCCTGTACAAGGAATTCTCCTACCCTGGCTACGCCTGGGGCATGGCCATTGATTTGAATAGCTGCAATGGCTGCAACGCCTGTGTTGTAGCCTGCCAGTCGGAAAACAACATTGCCGTGGTGGGTAAAGATCAGGTCATGCGCGGCCGCGAGATGCACTGGATCCGCATCGACCGATACTATGCCAACGTAAATACGGAAACGGGTGATTCCGGCGGACCTGATTACGATGCGCTCGAAAACCCCGAGACATTCTTCCAACCCGTCCCGTGCCAGCAGTGCGAGAACGCACCCTGCGAGCAGGTTTGCCCCGTCGGCGCCACCGTGCATAGCGCGGAAGGCTTGAATGACATGGTTTACAACCGCTGCGTCGGCACGCGCTATTGTTCGAACAACTGTCCCTACAAAGTGCGGCGCTTTAATTTTCTCCGCTTCCAGGACTGGGAGACGCCTTCGTTCAAACTCCTGCGCAATCCGGAAGTCACGGTGCGCAGCCGCGGCGTCATGGAAAAGTGCACCTACTGCGTGCAGCGCATCAACAACGCGCGCATCGAAGCGGAAAAGCAGAACCGTGACATCCGCGACGGCGAAATTGTGACGGCTTGCGAATCCGCCTGCCCTGCCCAGGCCATTGTCTTTGGCAACGCTAATGACGCCAACAGCCGCGTAGCGAAACTGAAAGCGCAGACGCGCAACTATTCGATTCTCGGCGAACTGAACACACGGCCGCGTACCACGTATCTCGCGGCCGTTCGCAACCCGAATCCTGAATTGGAGAAGGCATGAGCGCCGGCGATCCGCCAATCGATTCCCCCGAGATCGGCCGTCTGACGCCGGTACTTGGCCCTGGGCATACCTATAGCTCCGTAACGGACAAGATCAGCGCAATCGTTCTTACACGTCCGACTTCGCTCGGCTGGTATATCGGCTTTCTGATTGCGTTCAGCGTTTTCGGCGTGCTGAATATCGCCATCGGATGGCTAATCCTGAAGGGCGTCGGCATTTGGGGCATCAACATCCCCATCGGCTGGGGCTTCGCCATCGTCAACTTCGTCTGGTGGATCGGCATCGGCCACGCCGGTACGCTCATTTCCGCCATTCTGTTCTTGCTCAACCAGAAGTGGCGCACCTCGATCAACCGCTTCGCGGAAGCGATGACGCTCTTTGCCGTGGCTTGCGCAGGCATTTTTCCTCTCATTCACACAGGCCGGCCCTGGTACGCGTACTGGATGACGCCTTATCCCAGCGTGATGGGAATCTGGCCGCAGTTCCGCAGCCCGCTCATCTGGGACGTTTTTGCGGTGTCGACGTACGGCACAGTCTCTCTGCTCTTCTGGTTTGTCGGTTTGATTCCGGACCTCGCCACGCTGCGCGACCGCTCCACGACTAAGGCGAAACAGATCATTTATGGAATGCTGGCTATGGGTTGGCGAGGCTCCGCGCGACACTGGCACCGCTATCAGTCCGCGTATTTGCTGCTCGCCGGACTCGCCACGCCGCTCGTGCTTTCCGTCCACACCGTGGTGAGCTTCGACTTCGCGGTCGCCATCGTTCCCGGGTGGCACACCACGATTTTCCCGCCCTACTTCGTTGCCGGTGCTATCTATTCCGGTTTTGCAATGGTCATCACGATTGCGATCCCCTTGCGCAGAGCCTACGGCCTGGAAGATTTCATCACCATGCGCCATCTCGAGAACATGGCGAAGGTGATGCTGGCCACCGGCCTGATCGTCGCCTATGGCTATTTCTTCGAAGCCTTCATGTCGCTTTATAGCGGCAACAAGTTTGACGTTTTCTTGGTCAAACAGCGCTTTCATGGCCCGTACTCGCCCTTCTACTACGCGCTCATCCTCTGCAATATCTTGATTCCACAATTCCTCTGGTTCCACAAGATGCGGACCAACGTCGTAGTTCTTTTCCTTATGTCCATCGTCGTCAACGTGGGCATGTGGCTCGAGCGGTTCGTCATCGTGGTCATCAGCTTGACGCGTGATTTCATGCCCTCTGCGTGGGGCCGTTACTCTCCAACGGTTTGGGATTGGGCCACGTTTATCGGCACCATGGGCATGTTCGTAATGTTGATTTTCTTGTTCGTTCGCGTTTTGCCGGCGATTTCCATTGCGGAAATGCGCGAATTGGTCACGGAAACGTCCGAGGAACACAAGTGATAGAGCACCGGTCACACATCTACGGCGTGATTGGCGAGTTTGAGAAACCGGAGCAGCTCGTTCATGCCGCCGCGAAAATTCGCGAAGCGGGCTACCGCTATTATGAATCGTACTCTCCGTTCCCCGTGGAAGGTCTTCCCGAAGCCATGGGCATGCGGCGCAATATGGTTCCGCTGATTACGCTTCTCGGCGGTCTCGCCGGCGGGCTTGGCGGTTTTGGCTTCCAATACTGGGTGAACGTCTACGCTTATCCGCTGAACATTGGCGGGCGCCCGCTCAATAGCTGGCCGGCTTTCATTCCGGTCACGTTCGAGCTGACCATCCTTTGCGCTTCGCTCTCCGCGGTTCTCGGAATGCTCGCTCTCAACCGGCTGCCGCAGCCTCATCATCCGATCTTCAACGCGCACCGTTTTACGCACGCATCGGCGGACCGCTTCTTTGTCTGCATCCAGGCGCGCGACAAAAAGTTTCATCTTGCGGAAACCGCCCGATTTTTGCAGGGGCTCGCGGCGCATCACGTTTCCGAGGTGCATGATGATTAGCGCCTCACGAATCCGTTTCGGTCTGTGCGTTGCCATGCTGTCCGTCGTCGCCGGCGGCTGCCAGATTCGTCAGGATATGGCGGACCAGCCCAAGAACCGGCCGCTTTCGCCCAGCCCGTTCTTCGAAGATGGCCGTTCGGAGCGTCCACTGCTCGAAAACACCGTGGCCCGCGGCTCGATCGCGGACGACGACCTGTTCGTTCCCAAGGAATCGAATGCATTCCCTCTTCCGTTGACGCCGGAACTTCTCAAGCGCGGCCAGGAACGCTACAAAATCTTTTGTGCGCCCTGCCACGGAATTCAGGGCGACGGCTATGGCATGGTTGTCATGCGCGGGGTGAAACATCCGCCCCCGTACGATCAGGACCGTTTGCGGCAAGTATCCAACGGTTACCTCTACGACGTGATCACCAACGGGTTCGGCGGCATGCTCAGCTATTCCGCGCAGATTCCTCCAGCAGACCGCTGGGCCATCATTGGTTACGTCCGCGCGCTTCAACTGAGCCGCCACGCGCCGGTTTCCGAACTTCCACCCGATATACGGGAGAAACTGCCCAAAGGAGACTCCCCGAAATGACCGCGCAGGACTACACGGCGCCCGAAAGCGTCGACCGCCTGCAGCAACGCGCACTCGGAGTCGGAGTCGCCGGCTTGGTGGCCTGCGGCATTTGTTTTTTCCTTTACCGCGACCAATACGCCGACCGGTTCTTCCATTCCTATTTGATTGCCTTCATGTTCGTCTTGGGATTATCCCTGGGCTCGCTCGGCCTTTTGATGCTGCAGCATCTTACCGGCGGCCACTGGGGTATTATGACGCGCCGTCCGCTCGAATCCGCTACCCGCGTTCTGCCTGTCGTCGCGGTCTTTTTCCTGCCGATTGCCATATTCGGGATGAAGCATCTTTATGGAGAGTGGCTCAACGCGCCACCGACGGGCGAGGGTTCTCTTTCGGATCTTCAAAAGTCGTACCTCACCAGTGGCTGGTTCCTCATCCGCGCTGTGATTTATTTTGTAATCTGGCTTGGGCTGGTGTTTATCTTCAACCGATGGTCCAAGGAACAGGACGTTAACCGCGAAGACCGCGCGCTTCGCCGCCGGATGAAAATGCTTGCCGGACCAGGCATCATTCTTTATGTCTTCGTCATGACATTTGCCGCCATCGATTGGGTCATGTCGCTTTCTCCGCATTGGGCCTCGACGATCTACGGTTTCCTCTTCGTCATCGGACAGTTGATTTCCTCGATGTCGCTGATGATCGCCGTCCTCGTCCTGCTCTCCCGGACCAAGCCCATGGAGGGACTGATCCAAAGCCGCCACTTGCACGACCTCGGCAAGCTCCTTCTCGCTTTTGTGATGCTTTGGGCTTATTTCGGATTTTCTCAGCTCCTCATCATCTGGTCCGGCAATCTGCCAGAGGAGATCACTTTCTATCGCTCCCGTCTTTACGGAGGCTGGGGCGTCGTCGCCGTTATTGTCCTGATCTTTCACTTTTTCGTGCCGTTCTTTTTTCTGCTTCCGCGCGACGTCAAGCGCAGCGCCAAAGTGCTGCCCAAAATCGCAATGTGGCTGATCTTCATGCGTCTCGTTGATCTTTTTTGGCTCACGCGCCCCGAGTTTTCCAAAACGGATGCCGCTCCGGGTTTGATGGATGTTGCGGCGATCCTCGCGCTCGCCGGAATCTGGTTCGCCGTTTTTGCCAGAAGTTTGAAGACCCAGCCGCTTCTCCCGCTGGGTGATCCAAAACTTGACGAGGCTATTGAAGTTCATGAGTACTGAGCATCACAACACCAGCCAGCCCGGCGATCAGCCGCCGACAAACGCGGACGTCGCGTTCGAATCGTCGGACATCGACAGCCGTACGATTCTGTCGTACCTGTTCTACCTGGCGCTGTCCGTCGTCGCCGCATTCATCGCCAGTGTCTTTGTCTTCCGCTTCACAACCAAAATGGCTGTCGAGTCCGAGACGCCCATGGCTCCCGTTCACCGCAATATCGGTCCGACGATGCCGCCCGAGCCCATGCTTCAAGGTGTCCCCGGGCACGAGACGGACCCTCAGCTGGATTTGCGGCTGAAACGGGCAGCCGACGAAGCCGCGAACGAACAATACGGCTGGACCGACAAGCAAGCTGGTATCGCGCAGATTCCCGTGGAAGAGGCGATGAAAATCATCGTCTCAAAAGGTTTGCCGGCTGTGCCTGCGCCGGCGGCGGAGAAGAAAAAGTAAGTCTATGAACTGGAAGCGTTCCATCTCCGGAGTTTTTGCGCTGCTGCTGAGCGCCAGCTCGGCAATCGCTCAAGCTGTGCCGAGCGGCACAGGTCCAGCTGCGCAGAACATGCCTTCCGTCCTGCAAAATGTCGGTTTCGAGCCGCAGCTCAACGCACATCTGCCTCTCGACCTCGCTTTCCGCGACGAGGCTGGCCGCAACGTCCAGCTTCGCGAATACTTCACTCGGAAGCCCGTTCTCCTGGCCCTCGTCTATTACGGCTGCCCCATGCTCTGCAATCAGACCGAGCAAGGAGTCGTCGGCGCGCTGCGCATGCTCTCTTTCAATCCCGGCCGCGACTATGAAGTGGTCTTCGTCAGCTTTGATCCGCGCGAAAGTCCGGATATGGCCGCTCAGAAAAAAGAATCGGCCATGACCCATTTCCGCCGCCCGGAAACCGCCAGCGGCTGGCACTTCTTGACGGGCTCGAAAGAGTCCATCGACGCGCTCACCAGAGCCGCCAATTTCCGTTACTCCTTCGACTCGAAGTCCAGTCTCTTCGCCCACGCCGCCGGCATCATGCTGCTGACTCCCGATGGCCGCATCTCACGCTATTTTTATGGCGTTGAGTATCCCGCCCGCGACGTCCGTCTCGGCCTCGTGGATGCCTCCGCCGGCAAAATTGGCACACCTGTCGATCGCGCGCTGCTTTTTTGCTACCAGTACGATCCCACGACGGCCCGCTACAGCGCTTCCATCCTCAAGATCATACGTTTGGGCGGTGTCTTGACGATTCTGGGTCTGGTCGCGGGGATGCTGATTTTCCGCCGGCGCGATATCGCCGCCGCGCGAACGAAACTCCAAGGAGCCCACTAAGCCGTGCAGTCGCAACTGCCATTTTATCCGGAGCAAGCCTCTAACTTCGCTCCCAGCGTGGACTCGCTGATGACGTTTCTTATCCTTGTGTCCGTCTTTTTCTCGGCTGCTATCACTGCCGCGATCGTGATTTTCTTTTTCAAATTTCACCGCAAGAGCAAGGACGAAGTCGGCGTTGCGATTCACGGCGACATGCGCCTGGAAACCGCGTGGATCGTGGTTCCCGCTTTTTTGGCGCTGGCAATGTTCGCTTGGGGCGCAGTTGTCTACGTTGATTTCCGCCACGCCCCCCAGGACACTCTGGATATCTACGTCATCGGCAAGCAGTGGATGTGGAAAATCCAGCAACCCAACGGCCGCCGGGAGATCAACGAACTGCATGTTCCCGTTGGCCGCGACGTCAAGCTCGTGCTCGCCAGCGAGGACGTCATCCACGACTTTTTCGTTCCCGCGTTCCGCGTCAAAATGGACGTCGTGCCGGGCCATTACAACACCATGTGGTTCCGTCCCACGAAGGCCGGACACTACCAGTTCTTCTGCTCGCAGTATTGCGGCACAAACCACGCCGTGATGGGCGGATGGGTCACCGTCATGGAGCCTTCTGACTACGCCGCTTGGCTGTCCGGCTCAACGGGCGAGGACGTCAACCCCGTCGTTGCCGGCGAAAAACTGTTTGCCGAGAAAGCCTGCGGCACCTGCCACCTGAGCAACGGCACCGGCCGCGCCCCTTCGCTCAACGGAGTTTATGGCGGCACAGTTCGCCTGGCCGATGGCTCGACCGTCCTTGCCGACGAAGCTTACATTCGCGAATCCATTCTGGATTCGAACGCGAAGATCGTCGCCGGCTATCAGCCGCTCATGCCGTCGTTTCAAGGGCAGTTGACGGAAGAGCAGATTCTGAGCCTGACCGCCTACATCAAGTCGCTGCAATCGCAGCCCGTTCCTGCCACTGGTGCGGGCGTGATAGCTCCGGGGAAGAAATAGGCTATGAGCACGACACCACCACAATCGCCCGGCCATGAGATGCCGAAAGAGCATTTTCTCAATGCCACTTACGGCATCCGCTCCTGGCTGTTGACCACTGACCATAAGCGCATCGCTCTGCTCTATCTCGCTTCGGTCACCTTCTTCTTCTTCGTTGGCGGCATTTTCGCCACCATGATCCGTATCCATCTGCTCACACCGCAGGGCTACCTGGTTACGCCGGAAACCTACAACAAGCTCTTCACCATGCACGGCGTGGCCATGATTTTCTTTTTTCTGATTCCCTCCATCCCCGCGGTCCTGGGAAATTTTCTCGTTCCCATGATGATTGGCGCAAAAGATCTTGCCTTCCCCAAGATCAATCTCCTCAGCTGGTACATTTACCTGGTCGGCGGCGGCTTCGTCCTCTACTCTTTCGCCACCGGCGGCCTGGACACCGGCTGGACCTTTTACACTCCGCTCAGCAGCGTCTATTCGAATTCTGCTGTCACTCCCGCCGTCATCGGCATCTTCATCAACGGCTTCTCTTCCATTCTCACCGGCTTGAATTTCGTCGTCACCATTCATACCATGCGCGCTCCAGGCATGACCTGGTTCCGCCTCCCGCTCTTCATCTGGGCGCAATACGCCACCAGCATCATCTTCATCCTCGGTACCCCGGTCATCGCCATCACGCTCCTTCTTGTAGGCCTCGAGCGCATGTTCCACCTAGGTTTTTTCAACCCCGCCCTTGGCGGCGACCCTATCCTCTTTCAGCACCTCTTCTGGTTCTACTCGCACCCCGCCGTCTACATCATGATTCTCCCGGCCATGGGAGTCATCAGCGAGATTGTCCCCACCTTCGCGCGCAAACCCATCTTCGGTTACGCCTTCATCGCCGGTTCGAGTATCGCCATCGCCGTCATCGGTTTCCTCGTCTGGGCGCATCACATGTTCCTCACGGGCGAATCCACTTACGCCGCGCTGGCTTTCTCGCTCCTCAGCTATCTGGTCGCCATCCCCTCCGCTGTCAAAGTTTTCAACTGGACCTCCACACTTTATAAGGGCTCCATCTCGTACGACACGCCGATGCTCTACGCCCTCGGCTTCATCGGCTTGTTCCTCATCGGCGGCCTCACCGGTCTCTTCCTCGCCTGCCTCGGCCTTGATATCCATATCCATGACACTTACTTTGTAGTCGCGCACTTCCACTACATTATGGTCGGCGGCGCGGTTATGGGCTATGTCGGCGGATTGCATTTCTGGTGGCCGAAAATCACCGGCAAGCTGTATCCCGAGTTTTTGGCGCGCATCGCTGCGGTTGTTCTGTTCGTCGGTTTTAACCTGACTTTCTTCCCGCAGTTCATTCTTGGGTACCTTGGCATGCCGCGCCGCTATCACAACTATCCTCCCGAGTTCCAGGTGCTTAACGTAATGTCCACGGCGGGCGCTTCGGTTCTGGCGCTGGGTTATCTGCTCCCGATGCTCTATCTGACATGGTCTATGCGCTACGGCAAAGTCGCGGGAGAGAATCCCTGGCCTGCCACCGGTCTCGAGTGGCGCACGCCATCTCCCCCGCCAACGGAAAACTTTGAAGTTACGCCGGTTGTCGATTGGGAGCCGTACGACTATCGGAACCGGCCCGATCTCGGGCTTGCAACGCCCACTGCGCCGAAGCTCGCGCCGGCCCATGGAGACGATTAACGAACGGTTTTCGAGTTAGGGGCTCGTAATTCCTGGGCAGTCAGCAATACGGCCCCGCGCGCACCGCGGCAATCCGCGCGGCGCGAACTGAAGTCAAAGAGGAGCACCGAGTGCACCGCACCGGAGAACTGTCGGGCCAATTTCAAACGCTGGAGCAGCAGAAGGAATCCGCCACGCTCGGCATGTGGACGTTCCTGATCACCGAAATCTTGTTCTTCGGCGGCCTCTTCCTTACGTATACCATCAACCGCCGCGCCTTTCCGGACATCTTCGCCAATGAAAGCCGCTCGCTGGACTTACGCCTGGGCGGATTCAACACTGTGGTATTGATCGGCAGCAGCTTGACTATGGCCATGTCCGTCTGGGCCGCCCAGGTCGGCAAAAAAAAGCTGGTCACCATCTTTCTCATACTCACACTCATTCTCGGTTGCGTCTTCCTTGGCGTCAAAGCGATCGAGTATCACGCCAAGTATGTCGAGCACCACATTCCCGGGCCCAGCTTCGACATCAACTATTGCATCGAAAATCCTGCTCCCTGTGGTCTGAGCGGCGTGGCCCTCGAGAAAGAAACCAAGGAAGTGGAGGAGTCAAAAAAGCATGAAGGCGGTTCGCAAGCTCTCAACGCGCATGCGCAGCTCTTCTTTTCCCTGTATTTTGGCATGACGGGCTTGCATGCCCTGCACATGGTCATCGGTGCAGGCTTGCTCGTTTGGCTCATCAAGCAGTCCATGGCGGGCCGCTTCACGCCGCAGTACAACACGCCCGTCGAGATTGTCGGTCTCTATTGGCACTTCGTCGATATTGTGTGGATTTATCTTTTCCCGTTGTTGTATCTGATTGACCGGCATTAGCAGCGTCACTCAGGAGAGGCACGCGTGTCCGAGCACATCGTTTCGCCAAAGTTTTACATTCTGATATTCGCTGTGTTGATGATCCTCACGGGCACCACGGTTTATGCGGCAACGGCGGACCTCAACCAATATTACGCAGGCTTAAACGTCATCGTGGCTTTGGTCATCGCCACCTGCAAAGCCCTTCTCGTCATTCTCTTTTTTATGCACGCCTATTACAATCCTAGACGCACCCAACTCATTATCTTTGCCGGCGTTTTCTGGCTCGCCATTATGCTCGCTCTGACTTTGGGTGACTACACCACCCGCTCCTGGGACGTGCATTAGCGCATCGAGTCTTGCGATCGCTGCTGCTGCCACGAGTTCTACTCGATCCGAACCACCATTCGCTGCCATGTGGACATCAGCCGGACACACTTCCGCAGGGTTCGGGTGGCTCTGGTTGTTTTGGGAGGCTGGCGACGATCCGGAAGGAGTACCGGGTCACCGTTCGGCGAAAGTAAAGGGGGGAGAAACGAACCGGCCCAGCCCTCAATCCCCTAAAGGGATCCTCGGCTCGCCTCCCCCACTGCCTCTACTACTGCATCTCGGAAGCCAACATTAAGCTCTTTATTTTCAGTCAATTGTCACCTCATTGCCGGGTAAAAATGCTCCACCACCCGTGAAATTTTACCCGTCACGTAAGTCCCAGAAGCCCCCATAACCCTCCCTGCGCATCGGCAAGCCAGTTGGCCGAGTTCCCTTTGCTATTCTTCTTGTACTTTCTGATGGACAAATAGTTACTGTAAGCATATTGGTAGTTTTAGATAATACTGTGATTTATTCCGGATAGCGCCAGCATCTTGCTGGCGTTTTTGCCTTCTGGAGCGCCTTTTCGGCCTAAGTCCTCTGATTGCAGCACTTCCGAGATACCCAGCGCATACACAGCAGTTTGCACTGTTTTAGCGCGAATAATCTATTTAGAATCAACAGTTGCATGCCGGTCTGTAAGTGCTGATTCTAAACGGGTTAGTCTATCTCTACTCTTTTAGAATCAACACTTATGAAAAAAGGGGAGGAGTAAGGCTCTTATCGTTAACTAGCGTAGTTACAGGCTTCTGCCCTCGAGCTCCCCTTGCATCCGCCGATGGGTCTTGTAAGTAAATCCGCCGACGTTCTGCGGCCCTGCCATCAATTACCCATTCTTGACCCCGCTGATTTGTCCCTGCTATTGTGGAAAGTTATTCTGGCCTCAGTCTACCCACTGGGCGCCGGAGCTCCTGTGGAGGGAGCGTTTAAGTCTCATGGGCCTGACCAAACTCGTTATTCGGGGCGCGCGGCAGCACAACCTGAAAAACATCAGCCTGGAAATCCCTAGGAACACCCTGACCGTCATCACCGGCCTCTCCGGGTCCGGAAAATCCTCCCTCGCGTTCGACACCATCTACGCCGAAGGTCAGCGTCGCTATGTCGAATCGCTTTCCGCGTATGCCCGGCAGTTCCTCGACCAAATGGAGCGCCCCGAAGTCGATGTCATAGAAGGCCTCTCGCCCTCAATCGCCATCGAGCAGAAAACCACCACGCGTTCACCGCGTTCCACGGTCGGCACCATCACCGAAATCTACGACTATCTCCGCGTCATCTACGCTTCCGTCGGCGTCCCGCACTGCCCCAAGTGCGGAAAACCCATCGCACGCCAGTCCAGTGAGCAGATCGTTCAGGCTATCCTCAATGGCGAGCTCTGCCAGCCCGACGATCGCATCATGATTCTGGCGCCCATCGTTCGCGGGCGCAAAGGCGCGTACCGCAAGGAGTTTGAAAAGCTGGCGCAAGACGGTTACGTCCGCGTGCGCGTTAACGGCGAGCTTTTTCCCCTCGATGTTCCCCCAAGCCTCGACAAGCGTAAGAACCACAACATCGAAGTCGTTATCGACCGGCTGCTCGTCAAACAGGGCATCGCCGCACGTCTCGAGCAGTCCATCGCCACGGCGCTGAAACTTGCCGGAGGCCTCGTTACCGTTGCCGTCGTCGGCGGCAAGGAACATGTTTTCTCGGAAAAGCTCGCGTGCCCGGATTGCGGCATTTCCGTTCCGCAGCTTGAGCCGCGTTCCTTCAGTTTTAATTCGCCGTATGGCGCGTGCCCTGCGTGCAACGGTTTAGGCTCCAAGTATGATTTCGATCCTGCTCGTATCATCTCGGACTGGACGCGTCCCCTCTTCGACGGCGGACTAGGTCCCGGCTCGAGCTCAGCGCTCCTCAAGCGCACACTCGAGCTTGCCGCCTACGCCTATCACATTGATTTGGAGACACCCTTTGAAAAATTCCCTCCCCGCATCCAGAACTTGCTTCTGTACGGTTACCCGCCGTCGAACGGGCGCAGCGGTCCCGAACAAAAAGAATCTGCGGGCAAGAAGTCTCAAGGCGAGAAGGCTTTCCGTTTTTCGGGCATCCTGAAGTTTCTGGATCGCAACTTCGCGGAGTCCAATTCCGATTCTTACCGCGAATGGATGACGCAATACATGTCGGCCACGCTTTGCAACGTGTGTCACGGCAAGCGTCTCCGTCCCGAATCGCTCGCTGTCAAACTCGCCGGCTACTCCATCGCCGATTTCACGGCGCTGTCCCTCGCCGCCTCACGTCCTGCAGTGGACAAGATCCTCGCGCAACTCACTTCTCGCCAGAGCGAAATTGCCGGCCGACCGCTCGAGGAAGTCGCCGAGCGGATAGATTTTCTTCTCGCCGTCGGTCTTGGGTATCTTAGCCTGGACCGCTCCGCCGCTACGCTCTCGGGCGGGGAAGCTCAGCGTATCCGTCTTGCTACGCAAATCGGTTCGCGCCTCCGCGGCGTTCTCTATGTTCTCGACGAGCCGTCCATTGGCCTTCACGCACGAGACAACGATCGCCTGCTAGGTTCTCTTGAGCAGCTTCGCAATCTTGGCAATACCGTCCTCGTCGTCGAGCATGACGAAGACACCATCCGCCGCGCCGATTTCGTAGTAGATCTCGGCCCAGGCGCGGGCAATGCCGGAGGGTATCTTGTCGCGCAAGGCAAGCCCGAGCAAATCGCCGCAAGCTCCGAATCGCTAACGGGCCGCTATCTCAGCGGCGCCTTAAAAATCGCCGTTCCGGAAATGCGCCGCAGTCCCAATGGCAAAGCCATCCAAATCCTAGGCGCCAGCGCAAACAATCTTAAAGATGTCGACGTAACGCTACCTCTAGGACTCCTTACTGTGGTCACCGGTGTCTCCGGCTCCGGCAAGTCCACGCTCGTCAACGACATTCTTTATCGCGCGCTCGCCCAGAAGCTCTATCGCTCCATGGAGCCCCCCGGCGCACACCGGGAGATCCTCGGCGCCGACCAAATTGACAAAGTGATCGAGATCGATCAGGCGCCCATCGGTCGCACGCCGCGCTCGAATCCCGCCACGTACACCGGCGTCTTTGCGCCGATCCGCGAGCTTTTCGCCATGCTTCCGGAATCGCGCGAACGCGGCTATCGTCCCGGCCGCTTCAGCTTCAACGTCAAAGGCGGCCGCTGCGAAGCCTGCCAAGGCGACGGTCTCCGCCGCATCGAAATGAATTTCTTGCCCGACGTTTACGTCATGTGCGAAGTCTGCCGCGGCAAGCGCTACAATTCCGAAACGCTAGCCGTTCGTTACAAAGGACACACCATCAGCGACGTCCTCAATCTGCCCTCATCCGACGCACTGAAGCTTCTGGAAAACATTCCGCAAATCCAACAAAAGCTCTCGACGCTTGTCGAGGTCGGTCTCGGCTACGTCACGCTTGGCCAGTCCGCTACAACTCTTTCCGGCGGCGAAGCGCAGCGCATCAAGCTCGCTCGCGAACTTTCCAAACGCCAAACCGGCCGCACTCTTTACATCCTCGACGAACCCACCACCGGCCTGCATTTCGACGACGTTCGCAAACTTCTCGACGTCCTCCAGCGCCTCGTCGCTCTCGGCAACACCGTCCTTATCATCGAGCACCACCTCGACGTCATCAAACAAGCCGACTGGCTCATCGACCTCGGCCCCGAAGGCGGCGAAGGCGGCGGCCGCATCGTCGCCCAAGGCACGCCCGAGCAAGTAGCCCGAACCAAAAAGTCCTATACTGGCCAAGCCCTCGCTCGCGTTCTTTCGATTGCGGGCGCAAATGGAAATGGAAACGGCTCTGGCAGATGATTCTGCCTCCAAGAGGGAAAAAGCTTCGATGAACCCCGGTCTTTATCTGCTCATCAAACTTATTGCGTACTGCCTGTGGTGCTACCTCGGCCTTCGCCTTTTCCGCCCTCAAGAAACTAGGTTTCTTGGCGGCGCGCTGCGGTTTGGGATTCTTCGACTCCTTCTCGGCTTCTGTTTCGGCCTCGTCATTTTCTTTCTCGCAGCTATCTGGAGTCACGTTTTCGGCTCCGGCTTGCCGCAAAACATCCTCACTTACCTCGGCGCGTACGTGCCCGTTCGCTGGATCGAATGGACCATCATGGCCGCTCTTCTCACTCCGGGTCTTCTTAGCACTCCGCATTGGTTTATCGGCAATGCCAGCCGAGATCGCTGGTGGCGGCTAGGCGGAATCGTCCTCTCTTGCATAGCAGACATTCCGTTCATCGAGGCGTTTAACGGCCCTATCCCGACAGGCCGCTTTCTGTGCTGAGCGCTACTCCCCTTTTCTTGCTCCCTTTCGCGCTTTCCCGGTAAAGTGTTTCCTTCTCTATGTCGATCTACTCCATCGCTCCTCTCACCCTTGGCGGCGTTAGAACTTACCCGCTCGCCTCCCGCAAGAGCAAGGTAAGCGTTCGCGATTTCGCCAAAACTCCAGCAACCAACGCTTCCCTCACAAAATTTCTCGATTCTCTCCCGAACTTTCTCGCCGGGAACGATTTGCGCCATCTCCTGACCGCCATCCATCGTGCACGCAAACAACGTGCTCCCATCCTCTGGGGCATCGGTGGCCACGTCATCAAAGTCGGCCTCGGCCCCGTCCTCATCGACCTTATGCGCCGCGGCTTCGTCTCCGGCATCGCCATGAACGGCGCGGCACTTATCCACGATTTTGAAATTGCTCTCGGCGGAAACACCTCTGAGGACGTCGAAGCCGGCCTCGGCGCCGGCCAGTTCGGCATGGCCAGCGAAACCGGCGAGTACATCAACGAGTTTTCAAAGCTCGCCGCTCGCCTCCACATCGGCTACGGCGAAGCCGCCGGCCAATTCCTCACCAGCGGGATCCTGAACGTAAAGCACGCTTCCTCCAGCGTCCTGGTAGCCGCGTACAAGCGGCGCGTTCCAGTCACCATTCACATCGCTATCGGCACCGACATCCCTCACATGCATCCTGCCGCCGACGGCCCTTGCCTCGGCGCTGCCACCTTCCTCGATTTCCGTCTTTTCTGCGCTCTCGTGAAACAAATGCATCCCGGCGGCATCTATTTAAATTGGGGATCGGCCGTGCTTCTTCCCGAGGTTTTCCTGAAAGCCGTGAGCGTAGCGCGCAATCTCGGTGTGCCCTTGCAGCCAATCACCACCGCGAACTTCGACTTTATCCAGCACTACCGTCCGTTGCAGAATGTAGTGAAGCGTCCCACCGTATCCACTCGCGGAGGCCGCAAACCGGAATCGCGCGGCTACGCCATCACGGGCCATCACGAACTTCTCATGCCCCTCGTCGCCGCCGCGCTGGCTGCTGGTTGGCCGAAGCCTCCGCGTCAAGGCAAACGATGACCATCTTCGACGACAACTCATCTCCGCCGCCGGACCAGTTGCCGTCCTCGCAATCTCCCGCGGAATCCATCCCAGGAGAGGCTCAACCACTCACGACTTCTGCCGAAATCCCGCTCGCCGGCGATCCCATCAGTCTCGCGGCCATTTCTCCGGCTGTCGATACCACCTCTCCCCACCTGCTCCTACTCCCCGAAGACTTGCGCATCTCCTGGTCCTGGGTGCATCTCGTCCTCTTTCTCTTTTTTGGATTTGCCAGCTTGTTTATTGTTCAGGCCGGTTTCCTGCTCTACTACGCCCCTACGCGCCATTTTTCCAATGAAAAAGACTTCGAGCGGTTCGTCCTGTCCAAGCCCCAATTCGCCATCGGCAGCATGGTTCTCTGGTACGCTCTGATTTTTCTTTTTCTTTACGTCACCCTGGCGGTTCTTCGCGGCTTCCCCTTCTGGCGAACGTTAGGATGGAGAAAAATCACGCGGCCCAACGGCGGCCGCCCGCGCAGTCCCTGGCTCTTCTTCTTTGCGGGCTGTGGTCTTTCCGTTGCGGTGTTCTTCGTTACCGCCAAAATGCAGCCCCGCGACGACGTTCCCATCGAAGAACTCTTCCGCTACAAGAACACGGCCATGCTGTTCATGGCCATGGCGGTTTTAGTCGCCCCGCTTGTCGAAGAGACCGTCTTTCGCGGCTATCTCTACCCGCTGTTTGCAAAGTACTTCGGCGTCGCCACCAGTGTGATCGTCACTGGTGTGCTTTTCGGATTGATGCACGGCGCCCAGCTAGGCTGGACTTGGGGCCTTGTTTCCGTGCTCATCGTGGTCGGCGTCATCTTCACTTTCGTTCGAGCCCGCACCGGCTCCGTCTTCGCCAGTTTTTTGCTCCACTTGGGCTATAACTCCATGATCGCCCTGGTCACCATCCTCGGGACCCAAGGCTTCACCAAAATGCCGCCCACCCACTAACGACGAATTCGTTTTCTTCGCTCTCGTTCGTTACAATAATTTGTTCAGGGGACTCAACAACCATGTACGTAGCCCAACCCATCGAATGGACCGACCGCGGCGTAGTCATGCTCGACCAGCGCCTCCTCCCCACCGAAGAAGTTTCCTACACGTACACCAACTACCGCGAAGTCGCCAAAGCCATCCGCGACATGGTCATTCGAGGCGCGCCAGCCATAGGCGTTGCAGCAGCCATGGGGGCCGCGCTGGGCGTTCTGCATTCCTCGGCAAATTCCGTCGAAGCGTTGCGCACCGAGTTCTCCGAAATCTGTGACACGCTAGCAAAGACACGCCCCACAGCCGTCGACCTCTTCTGGGCCATCGAGCGCATGAAGCGCCGCTTCGCTGAACTTGCTGCGCAAACTTCCGACCTTTCGAAAATCCGCCAAGGCATGGTCGAAGAGGCGCAACTAGTTCATGTGGAAAAAAAAGCCACCGACGAATCTATCGGCCGCTATGGCGCGGAGTTCATGCCCAGCGAAGGAGAAGTGATGACGCAATGTAACGCGGGCGCGCTCGCCACTGGCGGCATCGGCACCGCTCTCGGCGTAATCCGCGTCGCCTTCCAACAAGGCAAAAAACTCCACGTCCTCGTTCCCGAAACGCGCCCCTACCTGCAAGGGGCCCGCCTCACCGCCTGGGAACTCCATAAAGGCAATATCCCGCTCACCCTCATCACGGACAACATGGTCGGCCATTTTCTGAAAACCGGCAAAGTCGGCGCCATCGTCACCGGCGCCGACCGCATCGCCGCCAACGGCGACACCGCCAACAAAATCGGCACCTACCAAATCGCCGTTCTCGCCAAAGAAAACAACGTCCCCTTCTACATCGCCGCGCCCGTCTCGACTTTCGATCTCTCCATCCCCGACGGCGACCACATCCCCATCGAAGAACGCTCCGCCGCCGAAGTCACACACTTGCAAGGTGTTCGCATCGCGCCCGATGTTCACGCCGCCCATCCCGCCTTCGACGTCACGCCCGCTCTCTATATTGCTGCCATCTTCACCGAACGCGGCGTGGCCCGTGCTCCCTACACCGAATCCCTCCGCGCTCTCGCTCACTCCCCGCAACTCGCCGCCGCTCCGGCCACGCGCTAAACGCTGCTCGTACTCGAATGCTCAACGCACTCCACAAGACAATTCGCGCTGCGGCGCTCGTTGTTCTCGTACTTCCGGCGGTTCAAGCAAGCCCGCAAAAAAACACTCCGCAAGCAGCCAAACCTCAGCCGATCCGCCTCCATCCCGCAAATCCCCACTATTTCCTTTTTCGCGGAAAGCCCGTTGCCCTGATTACCAGCGGCGAGCATTACGGCGCAGTCCTGAACAAGGACTTCGACTATCACCGCTATCTGGATACACTGGAAGCCGACGGACTGAACTACACGCGCCTCTTTGCCGGCTCCTACGTCGAAGTCCCGGCGAAATCGTTCGGCATCTTGCACAACGATCTCGCCCCCGAGCCCGGCCGCTTCCTCGCGCCGTGGGCGCGCAGCAATACGCCGGGCTACGCCGGTGGCGGAAACAAATTTGACTTGGAAAAATGGGACGCCGAATTCTTCACGCGCTACCGCGATTTTCTCGCTGAGGCCGCGAAACGCGGAATCGTTGTAGAAGTGACGCTTTTCTCTGCTCACTACGCCGAAGCTCAATGGCAAATGAGCGCGCTAAATTCCGCCAACAGCGTCAACAGCACCGATGCCATCGACTGGAAGAAACTCAACACTCTCGAAAACGGAAACATCCTCGCACATCAAGAGAAATACGCTCGCAAGATGGTCCGCGAAGCCAACGCCTTCGACAATGTAATTTTCGAAATCCAAAACGAGCCCTGGTCAGACAGGCCCGTTCTGACCGACGTGATCAACCCGTACCTCCGTCCACCCGCGCGTGACGCCTATCCGAACTCGGTGGATCTACCGGACGAGCTCTCCATGTCTTGGCAAGCCCGCGTAGCCGAGTGGATCACCACGGAAGAATCCGCCCTACCGGGCCGCCACCTCATCGCTCAAAACTATTCCAATTTTCGTCTGCCGGTGCGCAAGCTCCTGCCAAACGTGGACGTCGTGAACTTCCACTACGCCTACCCAGACGCCGTGACGCTCAACTACGGCCTCAACAAAGCCATCTCCTATGACGAAACCGGTTTTCTCGGCCGCGACGACGACGCCTATCGCCGCCAGGCTTGGAATTTCATGCTCTCCGGAGGAAGCGCGTTCGATGCATTGGACTACTCGTTTACCACCGGCTACGAAGACGGCTCCTACTCCGATCCGAACGGTCCTGGCGGCGGCAGTCCCGCCCTGCGCCACCAACTTCACATTCTTTCCCAGTTCCTGCAGTCCTTCTCTTTGGTTGACCTTCGTCCAGACGCTCGCACGGTAAGACACGCTTCCGGAGCAACGGCTCGCGTGCTTTCCAACGCCGGCAGAGATTACGCCATCTATCTTGATGGAAACGGCCCATCCGACCTAACTCTCGAACTTCCGCCAGGGGACTATTCATCCGAGTGGGTAAGTGTAGTAACAGGAAAAATCGAGCAGTGGGAAAAATTCGCGCACAAGGGCGGGGATAAGGTTTTGCAAGCGCCCGCTTTCCAAAATGGAATCGCCCTCCGCCTGAAAAGGACGCCTCCACAATCCCCCCGATAGCCGCGTATACGCCCGCTAAGCGCTCGTGGGCGCGCTACCCCCCCGTGAAAGTCAGCTCCAAATCCGCAATTCCAAACTCCCTGCACATCTCCGCCCAACGCTCAGCCGACATCTGCCCTCCAATCAACTCCTCCATCAACGCCGACACATTTATTCTGTCCGCGCCCTTGTGCAGGAAGAAGCTCCCCGGCTGCGCTTCCAGTTCCCATCCTTTTTCCAGCAGCGCCAACCCGAGCGCCATCCCAACCAGCTGCCCTGCTCTCTGCGCACGCTGCTGGGGCGTCAGCAGCATTCCTCGAGGATCGCGTATCTTCGATCCCATCTGCGGAAGTTTTTGGACCACCTCTGGCAGAGTTCCCGCCGTAATCCCCACCATCATCGGTGCATACTCGCCCACGGCAGCCCTCCACGAAGGAATCGTCACCGTCTGCCCGATTTCGTCCCAACCCACTCGCCTCAAGGAGTTCTTGGCGAGCTTTGGGTTCATCAGTTCGAGAAACTTCAGTTCCGTGGCCTCGGGCTCCTCCAGCAGGGAAATCGCCAGCTCCTCATCTTTTTCACCAGGCTCCGCGTTAAGTTTCTCAATTGCTGCAATCCGGTCCCGCAACGGTGGGTGCGTATCGTACGGTTCGGTCTTGCCTTCCGCGATCTCCTTCTCTATTCCATCTGTTATCTGAACTTCGATTTGTGGCGCAGCCAGAAACCGCGAAAAGCCGTCCGCGATCGACGGCTTGCAACCCTGGTTCAGCACCGGCACAACCTCCGAATTCCAGTAAGGCCCCCACGCCATCGCCGCCCCATGAATTTTCCGCAATCCCTGCACAAGCGGTTGAGCGCCTGCCACCAGACTCGCGAGCTCATCCGCGCGATACTCCTTTCTGCGAGAAACGAAGTTGATCACGCGCAAAAAGAAAATGAAATACCACTTCAAAATAAATGTGGCTACCATGTTCATGAATTGAAGAGCGGCGATTCGACCAAGTTCCCCTAGGGAACCAATGTTTCGAAACGCACGAATCATCGCGCTCTGCGTCTTGTACACCCACGGGCCCATCCTCGTGTCCCCGCTGTAGTAATGAGCGAATTCATGCGCCAGCACTGCTCGCATCTCGGAAACGGTCAGGCTGGAAAGCAAAGGCAGTCCAATCCCCATCACTCTACGGCTTCCGAATCCCATGATTCCGCCGCGGTCTGCCACAAATGCATTGACTTGCCCGACCAGATACACCTCGCGCGGAAGCGGCTCGTTCAAAGAGGTGGCAATCGTATTCAGCTCTGAGAAAAGCCGTGGATGCGCGGAAGGCTCCAGTAGGAGTCCCGGAACATCAAACTTTTCCCGCCGAGGAACCAGTGACCACAAGATCGTCGCTCCAACGACGATGCCGCCTAGCACCAGAAGTCCCAATTGAGCAGGCGGATGTTCCGCGCTCGTGAAAGCAAGATAAGGAAGATATGCGCAGGCAATCGCCAGCAACACGATCACGATGTAAGTAACAACCACCATAGTGATCGCCAGCAAAGCGAACAGTGCAACGGATCGTCGTGGAGCAATCTTTTGTTCCGCGCTGGCATAGTAATTCGGCATGTTCAGTCCAAATCTTTTTTGGAACCCTTGTTCGCCACCGTCGCCGGAAAAACATTGTGCTGCGGCGGCGGCATCGGCGCATCGCCCATGCGATCCTTCCAGAGGTACTTGTTCAGCAGAGCCGTATCCACCGCATCGGCGTGGCTGAAATCCAACTTTTTCCCCTCTTTCCATTCCTTCGTGTTCATCTCATAGATCAGCCCGTTGTCGCGATTGTGGTAATCGGCGCTAAATGGCGGCTGTTGCCCCGTCCCGCTAAAAAGTGGCGCCATCACCGCCGCGCGCGAATCGTTCACGTTCATCGGCGGCGCGCCGAGCAGCGATTCAATCGTGCGCACAACATTAATCGTCGTGTAGAAGGAGTGGTCGACGAAGGGTCCTCCTCCGGCGGGTGCCGGCGAATATTTGCTGATCACCAGAGCGATGCTGCGGTGCGAGTCGACGTGATCCGGCCCATTTTGCGCGTCGTCTTCCAAAATCAAGAATGCCGTATCGTCCCAATACGAACTGTGCGATACCGCGTCGACCACTCGGCCGATTGCCAAATCGTTGTCGGCGACAGACGCGGCTGGACGCGGTTTGCCCTTCGTGCCCCCCGCCGTATGATCGTTGGGCAGCCGCAAGAGAATGAATTGCGGCATCGTGTCCTTCCCCGCGCTGTGCGCATTCACAAATCCACTGAACTCATTCAGGAATTCGTCGGCGCGCAATTGATCCGGGTATGCCACCTCGAAATCCGGATACCGCGGATCGAAATGCTCGCGCAATTCCTGTTCGCTCGCCAGATTCTCCGCCAGCACCGGAATCGCCCACGGATACGGGCTCGGCCCTCCGCGTGGATCTCCAACATTTGTTTCCAGCGGCTCACCTTTTTTAATCTCCGCGCGCGCGCAATTCTTTCCCGCCGCCTTTGGCGGTCCAGTAGCGGTTCCTCCGCCATCGCTTTTCTCGTTACACCAGCGGCTCACGATGTACTCGCCGTAGTGCCGGTAAGAAACGCCGTGGCTCGCGAAATTCTTCCAAAGATAGCCCCCGGTCGGTTCGCCCGCATCCGGAACTTCATCCTCCAGCGATACCCCGCTCAACAAAGTTCCTTCGGCATCGTACGTGTGCTCGCTGCTGCGGTAGCCGATCGGCCACGTCTTTTCGATATAGTCGGAGACCGAACCTGAAGTCGACCACACGTGCCCGTTCCCCGAGACTTCTCCGCTGTCGTAAAAATTGTCGAGAATCCCGAATTGCCGCGCGAGCTTGTGCTGATTCGGAGTGATGTCCTCTCCGTACATCGTCAACGAAGGTTCGCCGTTCGCACCCGCCAGATCGCCGAAAACCTGATCGTACGTCCTGTTCTCCTTGATGATGTAAATGACGTGCTTGATTTTATTCTCGCCGCTAGCGAATGGAACGTTGTCGCCATTGCCGCGCAGCGCATTCGTCTCCGCGACTTGCTTGGTATACGCAGCCAGGTTCGCTGTCACGTCCCCAAGCGCAATGCGTGCGAGCGAACCGTGAATCATCGCCGGCCCGTATTCGTATTTAGGACGCCCATCGGCCGTCTTCCCGATTAATTTTGGATTCGGTCCGGATCCTTTTCCCTTTGCGCTCGCAATGAGCAAATCCTTCCCCGTCGCCGCAACGACTGTTGGATACCACTCCGTGGGAATGAACCCCGCGGCTTGGACGTCCTCCTCCGCGCTCTTTTTCGTAACATCAAACACTGCCACCGAATCCGAAATAGCATTTGCGGAAAAAAGCATCTTTTCATCCTGCGAAAGCGCAAGATATTCCGGATCGCTTCCGCCGTATTTCTGTCCAGGTAGTTTCGTCGAAAAATAAGACAAAACTCTTCCCGAGTTCACGTCCAGCTCCGCGATTTCGTCGCGGTTGGTCAGCGCGACGTAAAGCCGCGAATTATCCCGGTTCAATAGCAGCGCCGTTGGATGCGACCCTCCCGAGAGCGGCGATTCCGGCTTGCGCAGCGCGATCATCCGGAGCACTTTTCCGTTCACTAAATCAAGCTCCGCGACCGACGATGCATTCCACACCGAAACGAAACCCCGTTTTCCATCCTTGGTCATCACGGTCGTATATGGCAGCGAAGCCGGAATCCGCTTCATCGTCGAAAGATCAAAACGGTGAATGACTTTGCCGTCGCTGGCATTCAGAAGAATGGCCTCGTCGGAATTATTGCACGCCGCCAGCACTCTTTCTTCGCCGCCGCTATGCCCAACGCTCAATCCCGCAGGGTAGGTAACGTCCTTAAACTCACCGCGCCGTTCCTTCCTCGAGGGGATATTCACACGCGGAGTCAAAGGCATAAATCGCTCCGGCGTGACTCGGCCGTTCTCAAAACTGTAAACCGCGATCCCGTTGCCCGTACTTCCTTTCCGTTTGGCGAGTGGGTCGGTGAGCGAAGCCATGCTCGCAAATATGTGTTTCCCGTCGAGGCTGAACGCCAATCCAAGAAAGTAGGTTTGCCGCGCCTTGCTTCCGAGCCGATCGTCCGGAAAGTCGGTAATTTCATTGGTCTCGAGATTCAGAACGGTGAGAGACTGCTTCTCTCCCGAAGTGTATGCCCCATATCCGCTGTGCAGCAGCACGGCAAACCGCCCATCGGGAGAAATCGCGATCGCCGTCGGCAGATTGTTGATTTTCCGCGGCGCGCCCGGAACTTCACCAAGGAATTTACCGTTCGGCAGCCACACCTTTTGCGGAGCATCTTGCGCGCATAGAACCGGTACAATTGCAGAAAGACACAGGAAACTGACAATTCGAATGCCATGAGTGCGTTTTTTCATCGCGCGAGTATAACGGTTTCGTGTCAAAAATTGGTAAACGCACGTTTTATAGGGGCGGAGATTGTTTACCCTGAAGGGGCCCCGCCCTCTGCGCTTGACGCCAACAACCGCCTAGCCTATGTTTCTGCCCGCGACTAAGATTGCGGACGCAATTGTGGTCGCAACGCTGTCTGCGAACAGAATCATTTGCGCAAGCACCCTCGCCTAGAGAAAGGCTATACATGCCCGCCGTTGAGGCCAAAGTTTTCCACATCGATGTACTGCGCGAATTCAGCACGCGCATCTTCCTTTATTTCGGTGTTCCCAAAGAAGATGCAGTACAAGCCGCTGACGTTCTAGCCTCAGCAGATCTTCGCGGCATCGATTCGCACGGCGTAGCCCGTCTCTACAGCTATGTGGGAATGCTCAGCGAAGGGCACATCAATCCCAGGCCAAAAATCGCCACCGTGCGCTCCACCATGAGCACCGCGACCATCGATGGCGATAACGGGCTCGGTCTGGTCGTCGGCCCTCATTCGAATCGCATCGCCATGGATATGGCTGAAAAGGCCGGCTCGGGCTGGGTCAGTGTTTGCAACACCAACCATTTCGGCATCGCTGGCTATTACGTGCTCCAAGCCCTCGAGCGCGACATGATTGGCTGGGCTATGACCAACTCCACTAAGCTGGTTGCACCGCTGTGGGGCATGGAGCGCATGCTCGGCACCAATCCCATCGCCATCGCTTTCCCCGGCAAAGAAGAACCGCCCATAGTGATTGACATGGCCACCTGCGCTGCCGCTTATGGGAAAATCGAAATGGCCCGCCGCAAAAACGAACCCATTCCCATCGGCTGGGGAATCGACAATCAGGGTCGCAATACAACGAATCCCGACGATCCCGTGAACGGCGGCTGTCTCCTTCCGCTCGGTTCCGATCGCGACCGTGGCGGGCACAAAGGCTACGGCTTAGCTGTAATGGTGGATGTTCTGTGTGGTGTGCTCAGTGGCGCGAACTGGGGGCCTTTCGCTCCGCCCTTCGCGCTACGCCAGGAAATTCCGGCACGCAGCGTCGGCAAAGGCATCGGCCATTTCTTCGGCGCCATGCGCATCGACGGCTTCATCGACGCCGATTCCTTCAAACGCCAAATCGACGACTACGTCCGAACCTTCCGCGCCACAAAACCCGCTCCAGGCACGAACGGCCCGCTTATTCCCGGCGATCCCGAACGCGAAGCGGAACGCGAACGCCGCAAAAACGGCGTGCCGCTCATCATGCCCATCGTTGAAGATCTCCTCTCCATCTCCAAACAAACGGGCATCCCGTTTGGGTGACGGCGCAGCTGCGGAAACCTCCCCACAAGTCCGTTCGAACGGCAAGGTTTTTCAGCGATTTCAAACGCCAACGTTCCGCTGCTAGTGATTTCCGCCGGGAGACGCAGGCACGCTCGTGAGTCTCTTCAAATCCATCGTGATGGCGTTGAGCGCCGCGTCGAAGTTGTTGTCGTGGGTCTTTTGTAAGAATGCAAATTCTACCGACTCCGTTAGCGCCCAAAGGACGTAGTGAGTCTTTCGATCCAGGATGACGAGCCGGAACATGGGCAACGGGTCCGCCGCGCCGTTCTGCTTGTTTGGGTTTGACGGGCCATAAGGCGCGGTGAGTTTTAACTCAAACACGAGGTCCGCTTCCGACGGATCCGCAACAAGCTGGTAACGCCCCCAACTCTGAATGTCTGCATAAAATTCGTTGTATGGGCGGTCCGGATCGCCGCTGAACGGATGCGGGAAAAGCCCGCTGTCGGCCCCCGCATTCGAAATGAAAACAGTTTTTGCATTGAGAAGAGCGGGCGGCACCGGCGCCAGCGAGAGAGTCGGAGGAGGTACTTGGGCGCCCGCTGCAACTGCAAACAGGAGCGTGACGCACATCAACTGAAAAAAACGCATTCGGGCTGTGTTCAACATGGCTTCCTCCAGTAACGGCAACGGTTTGGCTGCTCTCTGAAGGATTAGACGTGAGGTGCCCTTGACCAGTTTCGAGTCCCTGCCGTGTATGTGCAAAAAAGCGAGTGATGGCGGGCGAAGATCGCGATTTTCATCGCGCTGACTACGCTGGCCGGATTGCCATAACCACTCTTTCTCGCCGGCTGAAAAGCGCAAAGAAACCTAGGATCTGTTTCCACGGAAAATACTTCTTGTAGAGCAATCCCATGCCATATGCCGCTTCTTCACCCGTCACAATCTCGGCGCGTGCATCAACCCATTCGCCGAGCAGCTCGCCCCGCATGGTACAGGGCGCAATTCTCACTCGCGGATTGTTGCGAATCCGTTTCACTTTTCCCGTGTTTCCGATCGTGTAGATGAAGAGCCGCGCCTCGTCTCCAGCAAGATCAGTGCGTGGATCCGCCGCAAACCACACCGGCGTCTTCACACCCTCGCCGTTCTTTTTGAATGTCTCGAGACTGAGATATTTGTGATCGCGAAATGCGGGAAATCCCATGGCGGCGCTCCTGCACGTTCGATGCACGCCATTCTACATGCGGCGCAAGGAGAAAGGGCAAGCTCGCCATGAGCCTGCCCTTTGAGGAAACGCCGTCTGCTGTTTTCAGTTCGCGCTTCTTACTCCGCACTGCTTTTGCTGTTTTGTTTATTTGGTGCGGACGTATGTCACGTCTTCCGTGAAGGCGTCCTTTTGATCCTTGCGGAAAGTCCAGGTCGTTTTGAAATGATCATTGTCGATGAAAGTGTACACGGCGTGATGCATGTGCCCGTCGTTCGGGCTCTTCAAGTTCGTCGCGCCCTCGAACTCAAACGTCAGCGTCTTGGTGTCTGGCGCGTAGGTTCCGCGCATCGTGGGCTGATTTCCAGCCATGCAGTAGTGCGTCAGCTTCAGTTGCTCACCGTCCAGATAGTAAAGCGTGATCATCTCCACCGGCTTGCCTTGCTCCGTCATGTGGAACCGCTCGATCACCGCCGTTCCGCCGGCCGTCAGCTCAAGGTCCAGCGTGGCTTTCTCCGTGTTTGACTTCTCTGTCTCCCAATGGCCTGCCAGTGATTTCAGCTGTTCAAACGCAACCGTGCCGCTGCCTCCTGCTCTGGCTGGTCCAATCGCAAATGCCAACACCACTGCTGCCACTGTTGTCAAAACTGTTGTTCCCGTTCTCACCTTCATAACTTCCTCCTCATTCGTTGACCGACTAACTAGACCGCTCGAAATTCATCGCGCGACTCGCGGCGTTTCTGTTTGCCTTCCGAATTTCTGCGTTGTAAATCCAACAACAACGCCTAGCAACATTCCAGGCAGCATGATATCCCAGAACAACGCCATCCCCGCGTGCAGGACCACCAGAAGACTCAACGCCGCCGCGATTGCGATTCCTGCCAGGATTCCCACCAGCATCGAATGGAACCGCTGGGAGATGTATCCGATGGCGATGCCCGAAACCAAACCCTTCAGAAGTGAGAACGTAATCACGCTGCTCATGACCGGCGCCAGGGACGGCTCCAGGAACCCGCTGAGGCCGTCCAGCAGGCCCAGCGTGCCTCCTACAGCCAGTCCCAGCATGGGTTTTGTCAGGCTCATCGCGTTCCCTTGCGCTTTCTGATTCAGCGCCATGTCCCTCGGCATCAAGTCACTTCGCATTTGCATCCATTTGCATCACGCCGAAAACATTTCCTTCGGTGTCTTCGCAGTACGCGAAGTAGCCGATGGTTGGAATCGGCGTCTTGGGCATGATGTTTTTTCCGCCGGCTTTCAGGACTGCAGCAATTGCGCCGTCCACAGAATCCACGCCAATTGTATTGGTCGTCGAAGTGATGCCGCCGGGTTTCTTCATCATTCCGCCGTTGATGCCCGGCTCTCCGTCCTTGCCCGTGGTCACCATCCAGTAGTCCGTTGGGCCGGCCCACTTGTCGAATTTCCAGCCAAATACCTTTCCATAGAACGCTGCGGCGCGGTCGGGCTCCGCTGCGGGAATTTCAAAATGAATGACTCGAGACATAGTTCTCCCTCCTTGGATTTACGAGCGAAACTTTTGTCATTTCTTCTGGCTTTGTTTAGCGCGTGGCCGGCGATGTGGCCGCAGGTGCCCCGAAGCGCTGGGTCGCGAAACCTACGATCATGCCAACAATGCTTCCGGGAAGCATGATTTCGAGGTAGTAGCCGTGCTGCATGTAGGCGACGAGGAATGCCAGCAGACAACCGACCGCGAGTCCAAACAGGATCCCCAGAGGAACGGAATTTACTTTACGCGCGAAAATCCCGGCAGCGACGCCGGCGATGAGGCCCTTGAAGGTGGAACCTATAACGATGCCCACGATTTGGGCGCGCACGGCTGGAGTGAACCATGCGGTCCCTCCGTCAATGGCGCCCAGCAAGGTCCCCACGAGCAGTCCGATCAGGATTTTGTTCATTTGTCCGGCTCTCCTTTTCGTTCTCTGAGGTTCTATACAACAGGACCTGGAATTCCTTTAGAACTATCTTTTTAAAACAAGGAGCAGAACCACGCGCATCACCAAGTAGGCCAGAATCAGCAAGATAAAAAAGCGGTAGCGCCGATAGAAGCGAGCCACTTTTTCGAAAATGCTCTCGCGATGCGCTCCAACTGCCAGCCCGTCCAGATAGCGGGAAACATCCTGGCCGAGTTCCTGAACCGCGGAATAGCGGGATTCGCGCTGCTCCGCCGTAGCTTTGCTGCAAATGGCTTCGAGCGAGCGGTCGAGGCGCGGTGCGAATCCGGCGTGCGTGCGTTGCGTGAGGATGAATCGTAGCAGGGCGCCGAGCGAAAAAATATCGCTGCGCGTGTCCAGCACTTCGACTTCTCCTCGCGCTTGTTCCGGAGACATGTAACCCGGCGTGCCCATGACGGTGCCGTGCCCGGTGATGACGGAACTTTTCGTTGAATCGGTCTCTTTGTCAGGCTGCTTTGGCTTTTCGAGGATCGTGGCTTCTGGATCGGCGGCGAGATCGGGGCTTTGCGAATCGCCGCGCAGGATTTTTGCGAGACCCCAATCCATCACGAGAACCTCGCCGAATGGCCCGACCATGATGTTGGCGGGTTTCAGGTCGCGATGAAGGACGCCGCGTGCATGGGCGAATGCCACGGCTTCACAAATGCGCAAGAAGAGCCGCAAGCGGTCCTGCACGGACTCGACGCCCTCGATGAATTTATCGAGGCGCTGGCCTTCGACAAATTTCATTGTGTAGAAGACCCGGCCATCGGCGAGCGTACCGACATCGTGCACGGGAACGATTCCCGGATGTTCGAGGCGCGCGAGAACGCGAGCTTCGCGCATCAGGCGATTCGCCAAATCGCTGTCCGTACCCGGCACATCAAGCACTTTCAGGGCGACGCGGCGCTCCAGTTTTTCGTCTTCTGCCACGTAGACCACACCCATGCCGCCGCGAGCAACGCGTTCGAGCAAGCGGTAGCGCGTGCCAGCGAGATCGGGCTCGTCCGCGCCGGCGCGCAAACGCTCGATCGCTTTGTCCGAGAGTGATTTCATTTTGCTTCCCAGCCAAAGACGGCGCGGGCTTCGCGCTGGAATTCTTCTTCGCTGCCGCAGATTTCGCGCAGGCGCTCGAGAGCGCCGCGCCGGAATTCCCGCCGGGCCCAAGCTAGCGCATTCGTTACGTCGGTGACAGGAATACCGTATTCCGCGGCGAGCTTGTCGTATGAAATTGTTTCGTCGCCCGCCAAATCGTATTCCTCGAAGAGACGAAATGTTCTTTCACGCTCATTCGCCTCGCAATGCTTTCGCAAATCCTCGACGGCCAGTTCGAATAGGCCACGAATCCATTCTTTTTCGAAGAACACTTCGAGCGATTCGGGAGAAGGAATCGAGGCGGGATCCACTGTGGCGCCACCTAATTCCTCCTCGGCTCCGGTAAAATCGAGCGCCACATGTGAAACGTTGCCGCCGCGTTTCAGGCGCTCCGTGGCTTTTACATCGTTCATCACGAAACGGTCCACGCATACGCGCAGGTAAGTGCGCAGACGGCTCTTTGCGGGGTCAAATTTGCCGAGCAAGCCGCGTTCGATGACTTGCACAAAAAATCCCTGTGTCAGGTCTTGAGCGTCGTCGGTGGGGCGGTTCCAATGAAGCCGCACATATTTGTAGACGGGCTTCCAATACGCAGCGCAGAGCGTATCCATCGCGCGAACGCGCTCGGTTTCGTCACCGCTGCGCACCGCGTCGATCACCGACCATCGAGTCAGCGGAAAGCGGTCGCCGCCCCGGTTTGATTTCTCGTCAGTCATTTTTTGCCGTCGGTCACGGGTTGAAGATGTTGATGTTCAGAAAGTCGTTGCGGAATTTTCCGTTGGGGTCGAACTTTCTGGTTAGGGCGATGAATTGGGGGAGCTTTTTGTAGCTGGCGTGGAGTTGCTGGGGCGGCATGGTGAAGAGTTTGCCCCAGTGGGGGCGGGCCTGGAACGGGGCGAGTTCTTTTTCAATGACTGGCAGGAGCTGGCTGACGGCGGGCCAGTCTTGTTTCCAGGTGAAGTGGATGGTGACGCAGGGTTGCTGGTAGCAGGGGCTCATCCAGAGATCGTCGGCGGCGATGGCGCGAATTTCGGTGATGAGCAGGTGGGGAGTGATTTGGTCGCGGAGGCGCTCGACGGCGAGGATGGCTTCGACGGCGTGCTGGCGCGGGACGAAGTACTCGGATTGGAGCTCTTTGCCGGCGCTGGGCGTGAAGCCCATGCGGAAGTGGGGGAGGCGTTCGTACCAGGGGCCGAGGACGCCCATTTGCTCGGTGCAGTTTTCGGCGGAGAGTTCTACGATGGGGTGGAGATTCTTGGTGGCGAGTTTGGCGCCGAAGAATTCCGGCTTTGCGTCGAAGGCTTGGCCTTTTTCGACGCTGCTCTTTAGCCAGACTTCGCTGAAGCGCTGGTTTTGCCAATCGGTGAAGAGGCTGACGCTGTAGGCGCTCGCTTGGATGGCATCGAAGTGGTCTTTCATAGCGCTGAAGGAGAGATTCTCGTAGACGTACTGGCGCATCTGGTAGGTGGGCTGGATGTCGAGCGTGATTTTTGTGATTACGCCGAGCGCGCCGAGTCCGACGACTGCTCCCTGGAAAAAATTGGGGTCTTGCTGGCGCGAAAGTTTGACCACATCGCCGGAGGCGGTGACGAATTCGAGCGCCGAGACGGCGGTGGCGAGGTTGCCGTTTTTTTCGCCGGAGCCGTGTGTGGCGGTGGTACAGGCTCCGGCGACCGAAATATGCGGGAGCGAGGCGAGATTATGGAGCGCGAAGCCTTTGGCGTCGAGTAGCGGAGCCAGTTGGCCGTAGGTGATGCCTGCATCGACGGTGACGGTGCGCGCCTGGGGGTCGAGAGAGACGATTTCGTCGAGCGGCTTCAGGGAGAGGAAAGCGTCTTTGCTATCGGCGATGTTGTTGAAGCAGTGGCGAGAGCCGAGGACTTTTAGCTTGTGTTGCTTTTTGACGAACTCTTGCACCTGATCGATCGACTTGGCGGCATAGAGATTTTCCGTGCTGTATTCGAGGTTGCCGGCCCAGTTGGTGAGTTTGTCGGCCCCGGCCCAGGCCAGGAGACGCGAGACGGCGGGGAATGCGATGGTGGCGGAGGAGAGTTTTAGGAAAGTGCGCTTATTCATGGCGAATCCAGCGGAACTTTTCTGATTTCGAAAACGGCGTCATAGTACACCGATCCTGCCGGTCCGCGATACGTCAACAGTTTGATCGTGTTGTCATGCTGGGCTAGACTTCGCGCCAATAGTCCCGGTGAGGTGTTTTTCATGAGAAAGCTTGCGATTCTGATTTGTTCTTTCACTGCGATTGCGGCCTGCTCGTTGGCGGCGCACCAGAACGCATCAAGCAGCGTAAAGGACGCTCAGACTACTCTCGAGTATATGGGGGCGGCAGGTTGGAGGATCACGGACGGCACCACCGTCATCCTTGTTGATCCCTATCTTTCGCGAATACTTGGGCCACCGCCGCCCCTTGCACCACCCTACACGCGGTTGCCAGGGGACAAGCGGCAGGTGTACGGATGGAATGATGTTGCGGTGCCGGATGTGGCGGCCATCGACGCGCATGTCTCGCGGGCTGATTACATCCTCGTGACGCACACGCATTACGATCATGTCCTGGATGTTCCTCACATCGCGTCAAAGACTCACTGCACGGTGATTGGAACCGAGAGCACGCAAAACGTGATGCGTGCGTACAATGTGCCCGAAGCGCAATTGATCACCGTGCGTGGAGGGGAGGATTACGATTTCGGAGCTTTTTCCGTGCGGGTGATTCCCAGTCTGCACAGTCCACTGGACCATAAGCATTACTTCAGTTCTGAAACAGCGCCGGCAGGAATGAAAGCTCCGTTGACCTTGCTGCAGATGCATCCTGAGGGAGGCACGCTGGCCTACTTGATTCGTTTCCACGACCACAAGATTATGGTTTTTGGCGGGATGAACTACATCGAGCGCGAAATCGAGGGATTAGATCCGGATGTGGTTCTTGTAGGCGCATCGGCGTCGCGAAAAGAAAGTTACGATTATACCGGGCGGCTCTTGCGCGCCCTGCATTTTCCAGCACTGGTGCTCCCGACACATTGGGACAACTTTTTCGCCCCGTATGAAGTCTCTCAGAAGTCTTCCGAGGATGCGTTGCAATCGTTCGTGCAGGAAGTTCGAGCCGTTTCGCCGAACACGAAGGTGATCGTGCCGAAGTACTTCGAGCCGGTTCCTTTGCAGCCCGCGGCGAAGTGAGGGTCCGTGTTATCGATTATTCGTAGCGGAGGGCTTCGACGGGGTCGAGCCGCGCGGCTTTCCAGGCGGGGTAGACGCCGAAGACGATGCCGATGAGGGCGCAGAGAACGAGGGCGGTGATAATCCAGAAGAAGGAGAGGGCGGCGGGGAAGTGGGCGGCGTATTTGAGGAGGAGCGTGATGCCGGAACCGAAGGTGACGCCGATGACGCCCCCGATGGCGCTTAGCGTGACGGCTTCGATGAGGAATTGAACGAGGATGTTGTTGCGCCTGGCGCCGATGGCTTTTCTGACGCCGATTTCGCGGGTTCGCTCGGTTACGGAGACTAGCATGATGTTCATCACGCCGATGCCGCCCACGATCAGACCTACCGACGCCACCGCGAACATCAGGACGAAGATCAGGCCGCTGATTTTCTTCCAGAGGTCGAGGAAATAATCGGGCGTGAAAATCGCGAAATCGTCGGGCTTGTCGTTGGGGAGGCGGCGTTTGCGGCGAAGGAGGTCGCGCATTTCGTCGACGGCTTCGGTGACGTTGTTGGGGTCGGCGGCTTTCGCAAAGATAACGTAGTCCTTCCTATTGGGATAGAGTTTGCGGAGGGTGGTTACCGGCATGTAGGCGGAATTGTCTTCGGGATTGGAACCGCCGGAGATGCCCTGGCGTTGTTTTTGGAGGGTGCCGATTACGGTGAAGAGCTGACCGTCGATGGTCACTTCCTGGCCGATGCAATCATTGGGGGATTCGGGAAATAGAGTTCGCACGGTGTCGTAGCCGAGAAGTACGACAGGGGCGCGATGCTCCGCGTCGGTTTCATTAAAAAAGCGGCCCGTTTGGATTTTTAAATCGAAGATTTCGCCGATGGACGGCTCGTTACCCTGCAAAATCACGCTCTTTGCACGGTAGGCGCCGCGGCGCACATCTTCCGTTCCGGAGCCAAACATCGGCTGAAAAATGCGCATGGAGGCGGAGGCTGCCTTTATGTGGGGGAGCCTGGCGATGTCGTCCGCCCATTCGGGTTGGAGCTCTTTGCGGGTGAACCAGTCGCTGGGCGGGCGGGAAAGCGACGCCCACGGGAAACGGTAGGCGATGATCGTGTCGGAGCCGAGCTCGCGGATGCCGCCGAGGACGTTGTCGTTGAGGCCGTTGATGACGGCGGTAACCGTGATAACCGTGGTGATGCCGATGACGATGCCGAGGATGGTGAGCGCTGAGCGCAGGGAATTCTTGCGCAGGGTGTCGAGGGCCAACAAGACTTCGTCGCGAAATTTGAGCGCGGTTTGTTTCCCGGCGAGCAAGCGCACGGGGAGCACTGTGGTTTGGGTTTGCGGTAGTGCTTTGCCGAGCGTTGCCATCGTATCTATTCCGAATGTCTTCTCTATGTGCGCTCCGACTTAGACGACCCAAAAACGAGGCATAGCAATCATTCCGACCTCAACGCAACCACCGGATCCAGACGCGCGGCTTTCGACGCAGGATACGTTCCGAAAAATAAGCCGACGCTCAATGCTACGAGCAGGCCGCCGATGACAGACCAGAGTTGGACGGCACTTGGCAGCGGCGAGACGATCGACACAAGTTGCGCCAGAAGCACACCGCAGATCACGCCTAGCGCGCCGCCGAAGAGAGAAATCGTAGAGGATTCGATCAGGAATTGGCGGAGGATGTCTCCGCTGCGCGCGCCCAGAGCTTTGCGGAGGCCGATTTCACGCGTGCGCTCCGTGACCGAGACCAGCATGATGTTCATGATGACGATACCGCCAACGAGCAACGAGATGGAAGCGATGGCGATGGTGACGAAGAAGAAGCTGCCGCTGATGTCCTTCCAGAGAGATAGGAAGGAGTCGCTGGTTTCGATGGCAAAATCGTCTTTTTTTCCGTAGTCGAGATGGCGGCGGCCGCGCATGATCTGGCGGACTTCGTCGACGCTTTCTTGAATGGTTGAAGCCGAGCCGGCACGGGCGGTGATGCGCAGCGAGTCTGTTTGCGTGCCGTATTCCTTATTGTAGGTGGTGAGCGGCAGGATGATCCAGTTGTCGAGAGAAGTGCCGAGCGCGGAGCCTTCCTTTTTGCCAACGCCGATCACTTGGCAGGGGATATTCCGCCAGCGAACCTCTTTTCCAATAGGATCGACGCTTGGGAGAAGATTGTCGACGATGTCGTTACCGATCACGCAGACCGGGGCGGCTTGTTGGAGGTCGGTTTCGGTGATGTGGCGGCCGGCCACCAGGTCAACGTCGTAGAGTTCGGCCATCTGAGGAGTCCAGGCACGAAGGTTGGTGTCTTTCAGGGAGTTCAAGCCGCTTTTCACTTCGAGACGGCCGCCGATGGAGGCTCCGATTTCCTTGCAGGATTTGCAGAGTTCGCGGACGGATTGATAGTCGTCGTAGGTGATGCGCTTGCGCTTCTGAAATTCGAGGTAGTCGTCAACGTTTGTGACGATGGAGGGAGTCTTAGCCACGCCGAAGACGTCGGCGCCGAGGCGGAAGACTCTGGTGGCGACGTATTGGTTAGCGCCGTTGATCAAGCTGACGACGGCGATGACAGCCGCGACCCCGATAACCACGCCGATGAGGGTCAGGACGCTGCGCAGTTTGTGCGCCCAGAGGCTGCTAGTGGCAATAGCCACCGCCTCCTTAAAGTTCATTTTGGTCGCCTGAGCCATGGAAGGGTCTTGCCTTAAGTATACGTTCGGCGAACTGGTTAAGTATCGCTTGCGAAGGGCGCGCCGTCCAACCGCAAAAATGGGGTCACCTGGGGCGGGAATCGAGAGCAACGAAAGCGGCCGCCGAAGAGCGTTGTTCAAAACATGGGCCTAAAGAGGGTCCGGGAATCCGGAGTGGGGTTCCGGATTCCCGGGGGTGTTTGCAGGGATTAAGGCGGGGTGTGGTTTAGCGGTTTGTACGGGAGAGTTCTGCGACCAAGGTGACTTGGCCCCGAGTCTCATTTTTCGCAATCTGGGACATTTCCTTTTCTCTGGCCGACTTCAAGAGCTGGCGTCCCTGGGAATTGCCTTCGGTCCAGACTTGCGAGAGGAAATAGCGATCGCCGTAGCGGTTAAAGACTAGTTTTGATTGGGACTGAGGCTCGCTCGACACGGCAGCGTTTGTGTTGATGAACCCCGACGCGGTGGAGTCCTTGCGAGAAATAAGGATCAGCGTGTGCGTTGGGGCCGAGACTTTCACCATATACTCGCCGGCTGGGAGCTGCATATTGCCAGCCACGAAGTCGAAGGGGATATTGACGGCCAGCGGTTCCTGCGCCTGGGCCACTTGGGTAGATGCCACGGCGGTCAGCGCCATCACTCCTGCCATAACCAAAGCTCGCGTTTTCATGGGACACTCCTTATTTAAAATTCGCTGGCGGCGTCCAAGCTTTACTCCGTTGTGCTTGGTTCGATTACCGGGTCAGCGCCTCAACATGGTGAGCACTTTCGCGCATTCTCGCGCGGAGGACAATGCACGGGATGTGAACTGCAGGGCGACTCTGGGTGAACAAGTAAGTGGCGGGAAACAGGGGGGTTAAGCCGGTGCAGGCGCGAACGCGATTCTCAAAAGGAGTGGTATAGTTCCGGAGTCACGAGGAATTATTCAGATGCCTACGCCTGCTCGTTCCGCGAATGCCGTGCGGTTTGATGTGTTCGAAGTGGATCTGCGCGCGCAGGAACTGTATAAGGGCGGCCACAAGGTTAAGCTGCAAGTCCAGCCTTTTCAGGTACTTGCGATGCTGCTGGAACAACCTGGAGAAGTTGTCACGCGCGAGGAAATGCAGAAACGCCTTTGGCCAGCGGACACGTTTGTGGATTTCGATCATAGCCTCAATACGGCGATCAAGAAATTGCGCCAGGCCCTGGGCGATGACAAAAAGAAGCCACGATTCGTGGAGACGCTGCCGAAGCGCGGATACCGGTTTCTCGGTACCGTTAAGGGAGCTGCTCCCGCCGCATCCTCGGCTCCTGCGGCGTCGCATGCGCGCGCAGCGCAGCCGCCGGTAGCGCCTGCGTCTCCCTGGGTGGGGCGCGTGGCGAAACTCTCCTGCGAAGAGGGGCATCCGTTCGCTTTGCTCGCAACCGACGCGCCAACTGCGGCAGAGAGACAAAAGCTGGATGCGGCGAATGACGATGTGGGGCTCTCACTTTTGATTGCTTCGCAGAAGCTGATTATGGTGCCTGAAGGGACGCCAGTGAGGATTCTCGAGGTGGAACAAGCCGCTTCGCGCTGCCAGGCGCGAATCTTGGAAGGCGAGCACTACGGGAAGACGGCTTTGCTTCCGCTGAAATCACTTGCGGAATCGTCAGAGCTTAATTCCGTTCGCGGGCCGCGACAGTGGAACCTTCGCAACTAGCTTTGAACATTTAGCTCGGGTGGCGAATGCGCTCGGCCAAAGCGCGAGCTCTTTGGCGGCCGATTTCGACGAAGCGGGAATCGCTCGCGATTTGGTCCAGCGTGGGCAGAGCGCGCTGAGGTTCGGGCAGCAGCTTGTGATTGAGGTCGGTTTCAAATTGTAGAAGAGCGTCGTTGATGCCCAGGCGATCGTACTTCATGCGGCGCTCCAGCAGCGTCACGAGTTGCTGTTGGCGGGCCAGGCCCTCGAAAATCTGCATCAACTGAGTGGCGGCTGCGTTCAGGGTGTAATTGAATTTCGTCTCGTGGCTTTCCGAACCTTTTTCCCAGCGGAAGGATTTTTCACCCAGATTGGCGATTCTGCGGTGGACGTCCAGATCCTGTCCCTGAAAGTTTTTTAATTGCGCGGCCAATTCGAACATCTTTTCGCGCAAGGGTGCGCTCACTTCAAACGGCGTGGCGCCGGGATCTTCATCGAGCTGGCGAATCTCGAAGGTGGCCGCGTCGGAATCGTCGTAAACAATGATCTCGATAAATTCCGGCGAGCTGGACTTAAAAATTCTGCGATAAGCGAGTTTTGCGTGGGCAGTGGCCGGAGATGCCGCCGCGGACTCCGCCGCTTCCCAACGCGCATTCAGAGCGGCGTTCGCGAGACAAGCCAACAGAACAAATCGCAGAAGGGCAGGCTTCATCTTGTCGTTACGATGCGCGGCAGGACGTTCTGAGTTGCGCCTGCGCGTGGTGCTGCCGCTTTTGCGGCGAAAAACTGCGGGCGCGGCTTCCTGGGAGCGGCTTTGTCGGGAAGTCCAAAACGCTGGCGAGCTTGTTCCGCTTGCAAATGGCACAGCGCCACAGCTAGCGCATCCGCGGCATCGGAAGGCTCGGGCGTTTCGGTCATTTCCAAGAGCGCGCGCACCATTAATTGCATTTGCCTTTTGTCTGCCTGGCCATAACCGGCCACCGAGGCTTTTACTTCGCGCGGCGAGTAGCTGTGCACGGCCACGCCACGCTGCGCTGCGGCCAGGAGCACCACGCCACGCACTTCGGCGAGCCGCAACGCCGTTCTCATATTCAGGGCGGTAAAAACCGATTCCACGGCGAGCGCGTCCGGCGAAAATTCATCCATAAGACGGCAAAGCAGCTCGTGAACATCCTGCAGCACCGCACCGAGGCATTCTTTCTGCCGTTTGGGCGCCACTTTGAGTGCACCATAATGCAGCATGCGGCAGCGGCGGCCGTCGCTCTCGACGATCCCGTAGCCGGTGGGGCCCGCTGAAGCCGGGTCTACGCCAAGGACGCGGAAACATCCATTCCTGGCAGCGGAACTGACGTCTGGGCTGGCAGTCTTCATCGATCTAAGTCTACGGCGTTCGCCAAGTCCCCGCCAGAGCTTTGTCGGCGAGATTCCTGGCAATAGAAAAACGGCCATCCCCATCCTGCGAAATGGCCGTCCATGTGAGACAGACACTCCTCTCTGTCTCTTTCCTTAAGGTTTAGTTGGCTCCCACCGCTGCCTGAATTTCCGACTCATCGATGTCGAAATTTGCGTAGACGTGCTGCACGTCGTCATGTTCTTCCAACGCTTCGACCAGCCGCACCATCTGGGTGGCCTGCTGGCCGGTAAGCTTAATGTAATTCTGCGGCACCATCGCGATTTCCGCGGAAGCGGGCGTGATGCCTGCCTTGGTCAGCGCATCCTTCACTTTCTCCAGCGCCTCCGGAGGCGTCACCACGTACCACCCGGAGCCATCATCTTTCAAATCGTCCGCACCTGCTTCCAGCACGATGTCCATCATCTTGTCTTCGCTGGCCGCTTCTTTCGGCACAACGATTTCGCCCTTGCGGTGAAACATCCAGCCCACCGCGCCCGCTTCGGCGAGGTTTCCGCCGTTCTTGCTCATCAAGTGGCGAAATTCACCCACAATGCGGTTGCGGTTCGTCGTTACAGCTTCAATCAGCATGCCCACTCCGCCCGGTCCGTAGCCTTCGAAGGTAACCTCTTCATACTGCTCGCCTTCGAGCTGCCCCGTGCCTCGAAGAATAGCGCGCTCGATGTTTTCGTTCGGCATGTTTTCGTTCTTGCCGGCCAGAATGGCGGTGCGCAAACGGGGGTTCGAATTTGGGTCGCCGCCGCCGATTCTGGCAGCGATTGTAATTTCGCGGATCACTCGAGTGAAGACGCGGCCGCGCTTCGCGTCGGTGGCCGCCTTCTTATGTTTAATGGTGGCCCATTTTGAATGCCCAGACATGACACATCCTCTTTTTTGCGTGCTCCCGGCCTCGCGGGATTCACGTTGGGTGAAATTTCGTGCAGCCGCGCGCCACGTGAGTGACGGTTTGGCGACTCTACCCCGCAAGGCGGGGCTCAACTGTGCGGAGACTTAGGGTAAACCGCAAACCCCTGCGGAACTGCGCCAGTTTAGCACAGCCTTCGCGCCCGCGAAACCGGGTATACTCGCTGCTGGGGCACCTCTTTGCGCTTGCTACGCTTCCTTGTTCTCGGCGAGTTCTGCAGCCAAACCACACGGTTCTGCCATGCCTGACCGCCGTTACCGTGTCCTGGCTGTTGCCACGCATCCCGTCCAATACATGGCGCCGCTTTTTCGCCGGATGGCGGCTCATCCAGGGTTCGATTTACACGTGGCGTATTGTAGTCTTCGCGGGGCGGAAGCCGGGCACGATCCCGAATTTGGAGCGACGGTGCAGTGGGACGTGCCTTTACTCGAGGGCTACTCATGGTCGCACGTCCCGAACCGCGGCTCCGGAAAGGAATCGTTTTTCGGGCTACGAAATCCAGGACTTTCAAAACTCATTCGCGAGGGCAAGTATGATGCCGTGCTGTGTTTTGTCGGCTATGTTCGCGCTACGTTTTGGATTGCCTGTCGCGCGGCGAAGTCCTCGAACACCGCTTTTCTTTTTGGAACGGACACGAACACGCTGGCTCCGCGCGACGGGCGCAAGTGGAAGAGCACCGTTAAGAAAATCTTTTGGCCGCGGTTATTTCGTCTTGCCGATCAGGTGATTGTGCCGTCTTCCGGTGCGCGCGACCTTATCTTGTCGCTTGGTTTGGCCCCCGAACGAGTCACGCTCACACCTTACAGTGTCGACAACGATTGGTGGATGAAGCAATCCGCCGCTGTAGACCGGTCGGCCGTGCGCGCTTCCTGGGGAGTTTCGGCCTCGGACGCCGTGATTCTCTTCTGCGCCAAGCTCCAGCCCTGGAAGCGGCCAGGCGATCTCCTCCGTGCGTTCGCCGAAGCCAAACTTTCGAATGCGCTGCTTGTTATCGCGGGTGACGGGCCGCTGCGCTCGGAACTGGAATCGCAAGCGGAGGATTTGGGAATTGAAAAAAGGGTTCGGTTTCTTGGCTTCGAGAATCAGTCGCAGCTCCCTGCCGTGTATACTTCGGCCGATCTGATGGTGCTTCCGTCCGAGTACGAACCTTTCGCCGTGGTTGTAAACGAAGCGATGTGCTGTGGATGTCCGGTGGCGGCCAGCGACCATGTGGGATCCGCTCGGGATCTCATCGCGCCGATTCGGAAGGAATTTGTTTATCGCTGTGGTGACGTCGACGCGCTGGCGGGACTCATGAAGGATGCGCTTGTCGATCGCCCGCGTCTCATCTCGCTTGGCCGAGCAGCCGTCGCGCATATTCGAACTTGGTCGCCGGAGAGAAACATCGCGGCCACTCTCGAAGCGATTGAAATTGCGGTTGCGCGCAAAGGCCGGCGGTCAGGCGCGGCCCTTGCCGATGCCTCCGCCACCCGCACTGCTTCTGCATCTCCGCAAAAAATCCGCGAATGAAGCTGCTTATCTATTCTCATTTTTTTGCGCCAAGCGTCGGTGGCGTTGAAACACTGGTACTGTCTCTGGCCCGGGGCCTGTCCGGGCTTCGCGCAGCAAGTGGCGATCCGGAATTTGAGATCACTCTCGCGACACAAACTCCCGCGGACAAATTTGACGATAGTTCGCTTCCTTTTCCGGTTGTCCGCAGGCCATCCGTCATCAAATTGTGGGATTTGATCCGCGCTTCCGATGTGCTTCATGTTGCAGGGCCTGCGTTGGAACCATTCATCCTGGGGCTACTTGCGCGCAAGCCCGTCGTTGTTGAGCACCACGGATTTCAAACGATTTGCCCGAACGGGCAACTTCTGATCGAGCCTGCGGAAACGCCGTGCCCGGGACATTTCATGGCTGGCCGGCATGGCGAGTGTCTTCGCTGTAACGCCGGCCAGGGCTGGATTGCTTCGCGCAAACTTTGGTTGCTGACCTTCGTCCGTCGTTTTCTGTGTAAGCGCGTTTCGGCCAATATTACTCCGACGGCGTGGCTCGGCGGACTGCTCCGGCTTCCGCGCGTGAGCGCGATACCCCACGGTTTGGAATTTATTGGTGCACCCCTCGAGCATTCCACGACGCCTTCACATGTTCCTGTCGTCGCGTTTCAAGGCCGGCTCGTTACCACAAAAGGTGTGGGTGTTTTGTTCGATGCGGCCCGTACTCTGCTTGCGCAAAATCGCGCTTTCGAACTGCTCATCATCGGCGATGGGCCCGAGCGAGCGCCACTTGAGCGCGCCTCGCAGGAACCGCCTCTTGCTGGGCGCGTTCGGTTCGCGGGACGTCTTCTCGGTGAGCACCTCGATTCCGCGCTCGCGCGCGCATCTGTCGTGGTGGTTCCATCTTTAGGCGGAGAAGTTTTCGGCTTGGTTGTTGCCGAAAATATGTTGCGGGGTCTGCCGGTTATCACGTCCGACCTCGGCGCGTTTGTTGAGGTCCTGGGCGAAAGCGGCCTCACGTTTCTCACGGGCGATGCAGCGTCGCTCGCGGCGGAAGTGGCCAGAATCCTCGACGATCCCGCGCTTGCAATTCGCCTGAGGCGCAGCGCGCGGCAGCGCGCCATCGAATTTTGCGACTTTCGCCGCATGCTGGAAGCCCACGCGCGGGTCTACCACGAAGCCCGTTCCTGACCTGTCCCAAAAGGCAGGTACGCCGTGCGTCACACAGAAGGAAACTCCACCGAAGCTGCGAGCGCTCGGGTCTACACTGAACCTGAATAACACCGTGTGGAGCGAGCTCAATGTGTTTTCCTTGGGACGCGGGAATTGACCCCACTTGAGGCAGGAGACGGAGATGATAAAACGCACGCTCATTCTTTCCGGGGTATTTTTACTGGCGTTAGTGTCGGTCCGCGCTGTTTTGGCTGCGCCGCAATCCAAAGGAACGGCAACTCTCACCGGGGTTGTTATCGGTCCTGACGACAAGCCCGTTCCCCATGCCAGCGTTTCCTATCAGTCTTCCGACGGAAGCTCGCCGCATGCCGTGCATACGGATTCGCATGGCCGATTCACGATTTCGCTGCTCAGGGCCGACAATTACGACATTCGCGCCTCGGCAAAAGGTATTTTTTCCGAATGGGAAAAGAACATCGCACTGCGCAAGGGGCAAACACGGTCCATGGAGTTGCGGCTAATCTACGCGAGGCAAATGCCCAAGCCCGTTTCGAACACAAAACCGAAGCAATAAATTCCGCGCAAACTCTTTTTACATCTAGACTTCGAAAAGCGAGGCGCTTTCCGCTATTGCACGAAAAGCTGCGCCAGTTCATGCAAGTCTTGCGCGGACACGTCGGATATGGCGCAGAACTCCATGCCCTGATGCCGCCAGTGGACCCATTGATAGCCTTGCCGTGAGCCGGGCGGGTGAATGGGTGTATCCGCTTCTTTTGTGGGCCAGACAAAGACGTTGATGAAATGTTTGCGGCGTCCATAAACAAGCGCCGCGACGTTATGTTCGCCAAGAACATCGAGTCGGCCGCCAATTAGCGGAAAACCTTCGTCCATGAAATCCTTAACAGGAGGAATGAAGTCCAGTTTGCCATCGAACCACGGCTTGACCGTGTGCTGGTCCGTCGAAGCCACGTCAGTGAGATGCCCGGCTTGCAACGAGCGAATGTGGGCGTCGATAACTTCCGCGGAGGCGACCGATTCAGGGCCAGTCGAACGGAAGTGGGACACGGCGAACCAGGTCATTCCGGTCACCAAGAGGATTGCGGCGGCTGCGGCAAGCCAGCGCCAGGCGGCCACCGATGAGGTGTTTGCGCCGGCCGAGGAAATCTTGAGTTCGGAGCGAATCTTTTTGCGCAACTCAGTCGGAGCCGTTTCATAAAGCTGAGCGCGCTGCAGCGAAGAGCGCAACGACTCGGCGGCGCCAAGAGTGGCCGTGCACTCGCGGCAAGTCTCGAGATGGCGCTCGAATTCGGCGGCCCGCACGGCATCGAGTTCGCCGTCCAGGTAGGCGTGCAGGAGCGTCGTCGAGAAATCACAGCTCATGGGTCGCCTCCTGCTGAGCAGGTTGCGTGAGAGCGCGCTGCAAGCGCTGGCGCGCCCGTGCGAGCGCGGACATCACTGTTCCAATAGGAACGCTGGTAATGGAGGCAATTTCCTTGTACGAACAGCCTTCGAGCTCGCGCAATATAATCACTTCCCGGAACCGCACAGGAAGCGCTTCAAGAGCCCGCGCGAGCCGTTCGCGATTATCGCCCGCAATGGCCAAGGTTTCCGGCGTCGCGGTAGACTGCTGGTGCAGGTCCTCGTCGAATTCGGTCATGAGCTCCACTTGGCGGTTTTTCTCCAGCCACGTATAACACGTATTGCGGACAATCTGTAGGAGCCAGGCCCGGGCGTCTCCGCCATTAAAACCGCGGAAAAAGCGGAAAGCACGCAGCAGGGCTTCCTGTGCGACGTCTTCCGCATCGGAGCGGCTTCGCAGCAGCCAACGCGAAAGATTGAAAGCAGCATCTACATGTGGCAACACGAGCTGCTCGAAGCGAGCCCGGTCCTGCGAATCCAACACGTCCCAACCTTTCCCCTGGCCCGTAGCACTCATAAACGAAAACCACCTAGCAGTCGATTTTATTCCCAATTATCTAATTCTTAGGACGAATTAATTTTGCCGGAGTGAGCGAGGAAATTGGAATAAGGCGCGGCATCGCACGGTCTGCACACATGAAACACGTCCCATGGCGGCGCGGGAACCCTGGCTCTCTCTGACCCGCGCCGCTCCTGCCTAATAGGCGCAGCAGCGGGAGGTGCATACATGCGTATGCATTGGGGGAGACGTGTCTCCAGGAGAAAGAAAAATGGCACGCAGGACAAAAGACGAGATTTTGCACGATCACAATAACGATGGAATCGATCGCCGCGGCTTTTTGAAGTGCATGGCCTGGGCGGGGACGGGGGCGTTCTGCGTCATGCAGGGTGGCGTTCTGAAGTCTTACAGCATGAGCCGCCTTTCTGAGATGAACCCCGCCGACATGAAGGGCGAGTTGAGCTTTGCACAGATCAGCGACAGCCACATGGGTTTCAACAAGCCGGCCAATACCGATGTTGCGGCTACACTGCAAGCTGCTGTCGATAAGATCAATGCACTATCGACGCCGCCGGAGTTTTTGCTGCACACAGGGGATATCAGCCACCTCTCCAAGCCCGAGGAATTCGATAGCGTCGAGCAGATTCTGAAGAGCGCCACAGCGAAGGATGTTTTCTATGTTCCGGGCGAGCACGACGTTTTGAATGACGACGGCAAACAATACCACGAGCGCTTCGCCAAGGGGGCTCAGCCGGGCGGGTGGTACAGCTTCGACAAGAAAGGCGTGCACTTCGTCGGCTTAGTCAACGTCATGAATTTGAAGGCCGGCGGGCTCGGCACGTTGGGTCACGACCAGCTCGAGTGGCTGGAAGCGGACGTGAAGCATTTGAAGTCCAGCACCCCGATTGTTGTCTTTGCGCACATTCCTCTCTGGGCGGTCTATCCGGAATGGGGATGGGGAACCGAGGACAGCGCGCAGGCTCTCGCGTACTTGAAAAAGTTCGGCTCTGTGACGGTCCTCAACGGGCACATTCACCAAATCATGCAGAAGGTCGAGGGCAACGTCACGTTTCACACCGCTTGCTCTACCGCATTCCCACAGCCTAAGCCGGGCGAGGCGCCTTCCCCCGGACCGATGAAAGTGCCCGCCGAGCAGTTGCGCAGCGTCTTGGGCATCACGGATGTCAACTACGTGCGCGGCCAGCATGCGCTCGCGGTAGTGGACTCGACGTTAGCCTGATCGGGAACGCAACGCGCCGACAAACCGGCAAACAGATTTTCAAAATGGAATGCACAGGAGAAAAATCATGAGGAGAAGTGTGTTCGTGGCAAGTCTGATGGCCATGGCGGTAATAGGCTTGGGCGGAATCGTCGGGGAGCATAAGAGCTTCGCTGCGAGCGCCCAGGAAAAAACTGCCTCAACGGCCGAAGTGAAAATCGACAATTTTGTTTTTGGCCCAGCAGCCATCACCGTCCCCGTGGGAACAACCGTTACCTGGGTCAATCGTGACGATATCCCCCACACCGTCGTGAGCACGGACAGAGTGTTCAAGTCCAAGGTGCTCGACACGGACGAAAAGTTTTCTTACACCTTCACGAAGGCCGGCGAGTATCCCTATTTCTGCTCGATCCACCCGAAGATGACCGGAAAAGTGATCGTCCAATGATCGCCAGCCGTCGGAGAAGCTAACTTGAACCCCTTCGATATCCGGGCCGCGTTGCTTGCAAAGCACGCGCAGCATGTTGTGCTGATTCACTTTCCCATCGCGCTCTTCATCGCCGGAGTGGTCTTTGATTTTCTTGCGCAGAGCGGCAAACGGCGCGCCCTCTTGGTCGTGGCTTATTACAATTTGCTTTTCGCGGCAATTTCCACGGTGCCGGTGATCGCGACAGGAATCCTTGCTTGGCAGTTCGAGCTTGAGGGGCAAAAACTGAAAGGCATTCTGCTCATGCATCTGGTTCTAGGCTGGACGTCAGCGATTCTGATCTGGATTGCGTTGGCGCTGCATGTGCGTGCAAGACGACGGCTGTCGGAGGGGCTTCCGATTTTTCGCCTCGGGCTGGAATCGCTGGCTGTGGCGATCATCACGCTTACCGGGCATCTGGGCGGATTTCTTAGCGGAGTGAACGGTCCCGGCTAGTACTTCTTGGAGTGCTTCACCAGCCCTCTAGCTCTTGTAACTTATTGTAGTTAAACAACATACATAGACGATGTCTCAAGAAAGCAAGGTCTGTTCTAGTACCACGACCACGGTACTCCGCCGAGTGGCCCTAGCGGCCCATTGAGAGCCCCACAACAGGCGCGTAGGCTTTTAGGAACGGGTTGGGGGCCGCGCGGGGACAGCGGCTCCGCAAGGAGCCGTGTGCGAGCTACCCAACCCGCCTTTGTTTCGTCGGTCTATCCCCCACTCTCGCATCGCCATTTCCATCTTTTAGGCGCTCTCGCACCTGTCCTCCACTCCACGCAGAGAGCGGCAACTCTCGTGCACTTCCTCCCTGCGGTTTCTTGCTTCCAATTCTCAAGGGTTGCGCCATCATAGACTTGCGGAGGCTCCTTGGCTGCAGGTGAACGATTCGGGCGACAGGTGAGGCAACCGGCGGACAAACTCCTCGCCGCCAAACTTCTGGTCTCAGCTCTGCTGTTGGCATCCGTGTCTTGCGCGCCGTCCACGCCAGCCGCCAATCCCGCCCCTGCCAAATTGCGGTCTGAAACGGCTTCTGCGTTCGACCACTACGTGCGCCTGACCGACGAGCGCAATGAAACCGAGCTGAAGCGCGGCTCACCCCTTTTGTGGATCGATTCCCTCCCCGAAACTCAGCGCACCGATTCCTACGCCGCCCTGAAGCGCGGCGAAGTGCAGATTCATCAGCTCACCACGCCTGACAACGGCAAGCCCTTCATCTGTCCCGGCGGGATGATTCATCACTGGGCAGGCGTGGCCTTCATCCCCGGCGCGAAGCTGGACGACGTCCTCGGCACCCTCCAGGACTACGATCACCAGTCCACCTACTACGCCCCCGATGTCGAGCGCTCGAAAATCGAGTCGCGCGATGGCGACTTTTTTCGCGTGTTCCTCCGCTTCCGGCGCCACAAAGTGATCACCGTGGTGATCGACTCCGATCACGAGGTCCACTATTTTCACGACGCGCCCGGCCGCGCCCACAGCCGCAGCTCCGCCGTGCGCATTGCCGAAGTCGAAAATCCCGGCAAGGGCGACGAACGTGAAAAGCCTCCCGGCGAAGACGGCGGCTATCTGTGGCGCATGGAAACCTGGTGGCGCATGGAAGAACGCGACGGCGGCGTTTACGTGCAGAGCGAGGTCGCTTCCCTCACCCGCGATATTCCCACCGGTCTTGGCTGGCTGGTCGCCCCATTCATCACCAGCATTCCCAGGGAGACGCTGGCCTTCACACTCGAAGCCACGCGAAAAGCCGTTAGGTCGAAGTTAAACGTTGACCTCGGTGTGGCCCCGACCCACTAACCGCTTGCATGAGTCTTGCCCTTGGCCTTCTTGAGAAGTTCCCAGACGGCAGCTGCGTTGCGATTCCAATCCCACTCCATCATCGTGCGGGCTGCGGCTTCCCCAAGGTTGCGCCGCAAATCAGGCGACGATGAAAGCCGTTCCATAAGTCCTGCCAGAGTTTGCGCGTCGCGCGGATCGCCAAGAACAAAGCCGTCGACGCCGTCGTGGATATAATCCGCGACGCCCGCGCAAACGGAGGTAATCGCCGGCAAGCCGCACGCCATCGCTTCCGCCACGGGAAGTCCGAAGGAGTCTTCCCGGCTTGGGCTGACGTAAACGTCCGCCGCGGCGTAAAAATCTAGCACCTCGGGACTGGAATCCTCCCAACGGCAGCGGCCCTCCACGCCCAGCTCCACGGCGCGCGCGCGGAACGATTCCGCGTTGTCGTTTCCTACCGCCAGCAGTTTTATCGGCAAGCCCGGAACAGCCGCCATCGCTTCCAAAACGGTGGGCAGACCTTTGTTGCGCCAATCGTTTCCAATGAGAAGCAATACAAAGTCCTCGTCATGAAAATTTCGCCGCCGCCGGGATTCCGCCCGCCGCGCGAGCCTGGCCTCCACAGAAAAATGTTTCGTGTCCACGCCGTTCGGGATGACGCAAACATCTTCGCGCTGGAAATACTCCTTCAGCAGCCCGGCCGTTCGCTTTGAAACGGCGGCAAGAGTGACCTTGGGATCGCTGTAGATCCGCTGTTCCAGTGCCGTGAGCAGCCCATAGTAGACGCGGCGGTGAGTCCCTCGAAAAAAACCAGTCTGCGCGCTGGGATTCTCATTCTCTTCGCGCGCGAGCAGCTTCAATCGATGAAACAGCGCATGAACAATCACGACATCCGGATCGAAGCAATTGATCCCCGGCGACAAAACCACATCGTAAGAAGCCCCGCCAAAGCTCGTGTGCCACAATCGCAGGAAACCGTTCAGAAACATCCAGGCGAGAAACTCGGCCACATGCGGCCCCGGAATGGACGGAACCTTGTGCCAAAAGATGACGCCTGATTTCGTTGATCCCGCCGATCGCGCCGCGCGCGGCTCGCAGACCTGAAGGTCGTCAACGCCCTGCGCATAGAGGTGTATCTCGCAGCCGTAATCCCGCGCCAGCCGCTCAAGGAGTTCCGCCAGCGCGCGTTCCGTGCCGTGGCGCCGGTCAACAAACGGCGAAACAACCGCGAGCCGCAAGTCAGCGCAACCAGCGGCGCGCAGGTTGGGGTTCGGGAGCGTTGGCCGCGAACTGCGCCGACGGCGCTAGGGTGGGAAGCCGGAAAAGCAAACCAAGCAGTAGCCAAAAATACGCATTCAAAAGAAAATCTTCGTAAGGCTGCATCCCGCCAAACGTGGCGGGGAAAAGCAAGACGAACGCGTACCAGAAAATCACGAAGCCGAGCGGAAACCAGGGCGATCCTTTCAGCTTTTTGACCACCTTCCACGCGGCAAACAAAATCGCCACGCTCATGACGAGCCAAAGGATCAGTCCGCCGATCCCCATTTCCACCACAAGTGTCCCGTACCCGCTTTCCACGCCGATCACTGGCGGCTTCACATTGAAAAATCGCGCGACGTATTGTCCGCCGAGCGCCGTCGTTCCAATCCCGTACCCGTAGGGCCAGCGTTCATAGTTGAACGCGCCGAGGAAATTCTCCACGGGATAGGTCCAGGTTCGATTCGTGAGTTCGCTGGTCGGGCTGTCGGGTGAAAGCGTTTCTTGGTAAACGGCCAGCCGTGACAGCAGCGCATCCGGATAGGCATAGAACACCAAAATAATCCCCAGTCCGATCCCGATCGCCACGCGCTGAATCGAGCGGAACACTCGCAGCGCTTCCCCTTGCCGCCACGGCGCGCCCCAGATGAACGCCACGCTGGTCGCCGCCGCGTTAATCATTCCCCATAGGAACGAGCCTCTGGACGCCGTCATGAACGCTCCTGCGGCGGTTATGGGTATGGCGATAAACGCCAGAGTTCTCCCTCGCTTTTGGCGCAGCAGAAGATAACCGCTGAAACCCAGGACCACCATCCAGGCCACCATGATGAAATCCGCGTAGCGGCCGGCGCTGACGAATACCGAAGTCGGCCGGTAAGCAACAAGGCCCGAGATGGGAGAGACGCGGTACATCCCGCTCAGCAGACGGAGGTCATCAGCCTGAACGGCTGGATTCAAAAAGGAGGGGCCGATGATGGATTGCGCGATCCCCAGAGAAACGATCACCAGGACCAGAACTAGGTTCACCGTAAAGAAACGCCGCAGCTCCGCTTCGGAATTCAGTAACTCATAACCCACGACAATCAGCGCGGCGTAAAAGAAAAATATTTTGAAGCCCATCAACCCAAACCACAGGCTGGTGGAAGCCGGATTGAATACCTGCATGCCGCCGAACCACACGAAGATCAGCAGCGGCACGAGAAACGGCGGTCGGAAAATCGTCACTTCCTTCCGCCGGAAGGCCGTCAAAAACGAAATAAGCACCACGAGCAGCAGAAAATCCTTGGCAAAGTAAATCACCATATTGTTGCCGAGGAATTTACGCACGAAATCCTCGAACAGCAGCCAGCTCAGAAAAAAATACACTCCGTTGCGCCAGTTGTTGAGAATCGCCACGACGGTCGCTCCGCCCACCAGGCACAGGGCAGCGTAAGACAAACCAGTCATGTCGCCGTTGAGCACATACTGCGCTGCTTCGTACGCGGCGTAGGCGCCCACAATCAGAGTGCCGAAGACGAGGAGCGGGCGTCTTCCGAAGTGCCCTGAAGCTAGAGCCGATACCATTCTCATAGTGTGGCTGTCTGCCGGGTTCTCTGATTATTGCTGAGTCTCAGGCATTCCGAAAGGGGCATCCCTTCGTGCTGTCCACTTTCTGCTGGACTTCCAGATTGTTGTTTGCTGTTCGGCCCAAGCCCTATACTGGCGCCTGAGTCAGTCCCGTTCGAGCCGTGCGTGCAGTGTAGGTAAAGGCCGCCGCTCGCATGCCTTTTTTGAGGGATTCTCCAAGATCTGGAATGGTCGATAAGAACAGCGTTCCCGAGCCCGTTGTTGACGTAATCATCCCCATTTACGGCGAGCGGGGCGAAGCCCTTTCCGCAACTCTTTCCGCTTGTGTGAAGCTGATTCATCCCGTTTCCAGGATCTTCGTTGTTGACGATGGCTCTCCCACGCCTGTTTCTCTTCCCGATTGGGCGCAGTCCTCGCCGCGGATCTCTCTTCTTCGTCTTCCACGGAACCAGGGAATTTCCGCCGCCCGCAACGCCGCCATTGCGCTCTCGAAGGCTGCGTTTCTTGCATGCATCAATGCGGAAGTTCTCCCCGATCCGGACTGGCTCGATACTTGCCTGAGCTACATCGTTAGCCACCCACACGTGGGCGCTTGTTACACGCGCATCGTGCCCCAAAGACCGGATCGCCTGCTCACGCGCTGGCGCATGCGTTTTCAAGAACCAAAATACCCGGAACAATCTGGCCCCGTGCCTTTCGCTCACGGGCATGCTGTCCTGTTTCGCAAGGAAGCGGTCGACGCCGTCGGGGGTTATGACGTCCGTTATCGCCGGCATCATGAGGATTCGGACATCTGTCAAAGAATGAAGACGGCCGGCTGGGAGTCGCACTATGTGGCAGGCAGCCGTTGCATTTCCATCCAGCAAGACTCCCTGAAGGAATTGGCCGGAAAACAGTTGCGCGATAGCGGTTGGTATTCTCCGCAAGAGAGCTCGCTGTTTCGGCTCTATTTGCACCTGAGTAAGTGGACTTTCATCAGGGCCGGACGAAACTTGCTGAAGGGGCGCTTGTACTTTCTTCCGGTTGACGCGGCGATCTGGGCCTCCGCGCTTTGGCAAGCCACCTCTCGCACGCTGCGCTTTTAACGAACGTACGGATCGGAAACTTCACTCTGGAGTTTTCCGCAGAAAGCCAACACCGCGGAGGATGCGCGCCTCCTGCGCGCCCGCCTTTCGCGCAAAATCATGAAATGCATCGTTCCACAAGGCGTCGTCGGAAAAGAGCAGGCCTCCAGGCGGCAAATAGGGATAGGCAGTTTCGAATTCCCACAGCATGTGCTCGTAAGTGTGCAGGCTGTCGTGGATAAACACGTCGATAGTTCCAAGTTGCGCGAACAAAGCGGGAAGGATATCCCGCGCGTCCCCAGGGTGAATTTGCCAGGAGCTGCGGAGCCACGGCGGAACAAGCCAGCCGAGCTCTTTTCCGGCGGGGAGAAAGACCGGATCGGCCAGACCTACGGAATGGAGGCGGCCGCGGCCGTTCTTCTGTAGAGCCAGCAGCAGGTAGGACGAAGATACGCCATTTGCGACGCCTGTTTCGACAACACAGTTCGGTTTAAGAGCGCGCACGGCCGCGTACTGATTGAGAACTTTTTTGGCGAATAGGTCGGCGCTATCGACGGAAAGCATCCTGAATTGCTCTTCGGCGGAGCGCAGATGCCCCGCGAACTCCGGTGTCCCAATCGGCTCGTCCAAATAACCGCGAATCTGGCTCGCTGAAATGCCTGTGATAAGCGAGAGGAATCTCTCGTCGGCAAAGGTGAGCTCCCTCACCATCGCACGGAAGGCGTACCGCGGATTCCTGATCGCAAACTTCGCGCGGCGGCGAACATTCTGCAAAAACCACTTCATCGATACCTCTGCGGACCCGGAGAAGACCTCGCGGCGGCTGCCCGCGGGCGTAGTCTCCTCACACTTTGCTGACGGTTCGCGTGCCCGTCAGAACGATTATCATCCACTTATCCATCATTAGAAAGATGACTCCAGCTGTGGAAATAGTTCGTTACATCGAGTTTTCTGGTATGGCGTCACAGCAGTGCCTCTTCTTTCTCGCAATGCAGCGAATCATGAATGGACTCGCAGGTCGCTGCATACGGTGAGTTCCCCTGTTCGGCTTAGATTATAAGAGTAGTCTGCCAGCGCTCGAAAAAAGACGGCTTCGCAGTCTGCGCCGTGAAGTTCGATGCACAAATTCCTGATGCGAGGCAGCCAACTCTCCGTCTTGCGGGAGAAAAGTTCGAGTTCGCTCTTTTCGATATCGATCTTCAATAGATCGATCTCCGTAGCGCCGCTCAGGCCAATCAGGGTGGGCATATCGTAACCGTCGACCGCCTCGGACGGCACGTTCTCCTCCTTCGCCACTCTTACCTGTGCCGTCCACTCGCGGCCATCCCTCCAAGCGCCCCTATCCACCACTAATTTGCCGCGTTCAGGCCAAGCCGCTCCGTGAACCACCTTGGCCCGGCTGCCATAGGGCTCAAGGTTCTGGCAACAGATTTCGTAGTTGCCGGGATCGGGCTCGACAGCTACGACAGAGGCCGCCGGATACTTGGTCAGAAAATACGCGCTCGAATATCCAACATTCGCTCCCAGGTCCAGAATCGTCTTTGGTTGCGAGACCGCGATGGGTTCGTACTCGTTCTCTATAAAGATTTGCCCCAGCACTTCCCGGTCGCTGCTGCCGGGCCTCATGAAAAGCGGATACTGCGCGTTCTTGACCTTGAGCTCGAGCAAAGGCGGCTTGCCAACACCGATGCGAGCCCGAAGATCGGAGAAACGCATGCGAATAGCCGCGCGCCAGCCGATGCTCCGCGCATAATTCCGCACCAAGGAAAACTGGTCCAGCGGATTCTTCATCAATCCCTTTCACCCGCCGCGCATCCTTGATTCGCCTGCATTGATATATGCTAAGACACATTCAATTGAAAGCGGTGAATCGGAAGGAAGGGATAAATGCTCGGAGACGCAATGGCACGCGCTGGGAGGTTTTCGCGCGCTCCTGCCGCTCTGCGGCAGTTGCGCTCGTTCTGGCGTGGTCTTTCCCGAGGGCGCTTTCGCTCCCAATGGCCTGCGTCGGGCCAACAGAGAGATGGGCAAGACCTGCCGAATCCTTTGCGTACCTACTTCGATTCCCATAGAGAAGGCCCCGGAATCTGGAAGTTGAACCATTATTTTGACATTTACCACAAGCATTTTAGCCATCTTAGGAGCCGCGACGTCCGCGTCCTTGAGGTTGGGATCTATAGTGGGGGCAGCTTGGGAATGTGGAGGGACTACTTCGGGCCTCGTTGCCAGGTATACGGCGTGGATATTGAGCCGGCCTGCAAGGCCTATGAAAGCGACTCCGTCAAAGTGTTCATTGGCGATCAAGCCGACCGCAATTTCTGGAAGCGCTTCAAACAAGAAGTTGACGCCGTCGATATCGTGATTGACGACGGTGGCCATCTCACCGAACAACAAATCGTCACGTTTGAGGAGCTGATGCCGCACACACGGCCCGGCGGTGTCTATCTCTGCGAGGACCTCACTGGAACACTCAACCCCTTTGCTTCCTACATGTGCGGCTTTGCAATGAACCTCAACGCCTGCGACCGCCAGGAAAACAACGTGAATGACGATGAGAGACGCCTTGTCTTTGGGACGACCTCGCTACAATCAGCGGTTCGCTCTGTGCACTTTTATCCTTACGTGACCGTGGTCGAGCGAACCGACGCGCCGGTTTCCGAACTGGTTGCGCCGAAGCACGGCACTCAGTGGCAGCCTTTCCTGAAGTAGCTATTGGGCCGGATGGCGCTGCACCGATGGGCTTCCTCTTCTACCACGAGCCGTTGTAACATAGACGCCCCCAGCAGAGGATTTTCCTATGAACGAAACCACTTCCAAGCCCCAGGTCCACGGTTGTCCCCATTGCGGTGGCAAACAATTCTTCCGATCGAAAAGAAGCGGCCTCAAAGATTGGCTTCATCACTATGTACTGGCTCAAAGCCCTTATCGCTGCGCGGTCTGCGATGGGCGGTTTTTTCGCAACAGCCATGGCCATCATCACAGGGAACAACAGCGCCGCCATGTCTAAACTCTAACTGCGGCAATGGCTCCCTCCTGATGCCACGATGTTCGATGAAACAGTTCGGTGCCGACTGCGGGCGGAAAACAATAAAACGAAAAATCCCATTCTAGCTGGCCGTGCGTGGTATCGTTCCTCCCCATGCACGCGAATAGCCGGCTCCTGTTTGAGAAGTATGCCAGGCGATACTTTGTGTCGGGTTCACACGTCCTCGAAATTGGGCCAGATGGATCGCCTTCCACTTACGAGCGGATAGTCGGAGACAGTTCGATGACGTGGCATACTCTCGACCTGAGGGCAGATTCGACGCTGACCTATCGCGCCCTTTCCGAATACAACTTTCCGATCGACTCCGATCGCTACGACATCGTGCTTTCTGGCCAGGTGATCGAGCACGTGCGCCAAATTTGGGTATGGATCCGAGAGTTAGCGAGGGTTTGCAAGGTGGGCGGCATGGTGGTGACAATTAATCCTGTAAGTTGGCCGTACCACGAGGCACCGGTCGACTGTTGGCGTGCATTTCCTGAGGGCATGCGCGCCCTTTACGAGCACGCGAATCTTAAAGTCGTCCTCTCCCATTGGGAATCGCTCGAAGCAACGAAGTACGCTCGCCATATTCCAGGCCGGTCTGCGGAGTGGCAGGGCCGGCGCGAGCGCTGGGCCTACCGCATTCTCGGTCCACTCGGTCTACCCGTTGAATGTGCCTACGACACGATCACCATTGGCGAAAAGATATAGCCGCATATTGGTCGATTCGAGTTAGATAGTACTTGACAGTTCCTTACTCTTCATGTTATAATGATTTATGTTCCGCTCGACAAATCCCTCCGGCATCCGGCTACAATTCCTAGTCCGCCCTCTTTCCCCCAACCGCTTCCGCCGCCTTGCTCTCTGCGATATCCAAGATGGAATTCCTTCTCTCGCCCCGAACCCAAGCCCAAGCGCCGCTAACTCCTTTAGAATCCACACTTCCGAAAGTGTATCAAAACAAAGAACTTTAACTTCTTTTAGAATGAACACTTATGCAAAAACTAGGGGGGAGAGAGGCTAGCTTCCGCGCCAAAATGTAATTCCCAAGGCCGCGCTTTTGCCGCTACAGCGTCGCCTCTATCTGCAGCTCACCGATCATTTTTTCAAGCTGTTCGTTGGCCTTGTCGCGCTGCGCTTCCGTATCGCGGATGGTTTTCCGCAACGCCTCGAGTTGCGTTTCCTGTTCGTCGAGCTGTTTTGTGTACCGCTGCAGCAACGCCTTTTCCTCGGCGCTCCCGCGCAGGGCTTTCATGTTTTCCCGCAGCCGGCCCTGGTCTTCCACGATCCGGTCGATATCCTTCTGCCGGTTCTCCATTTCCTCTTCGAGTTTGGCCACCACCGCTTTTTGGTCCATGATTTTTTGCAGTGCTTGCGCCATCTCCGTCGTAATGGTCTTGGTCTTCACGAACAGTTCTATCTGGTCCGTGTTGAGATCGGAGATGGAATAGGTGACATCGAGCGTGCGCGCCTCTTCCACCGGCAGAGAGGCCGTGGCCTTCGCCGGAACTTCCAGGCGGAAGCGGTAGATCCCCGGAGCCTTCTCTTCCGGCTCTTTCGCCCCCTTTGCCAAAGACCACCCCACGCGCGCGGCGTGCTCGACCACCAGCGTCCGCGGGGTGGCGTCCTGGTTGCGCACCGTGTACAGCGTGCGTTCTTCCAGGCGGCTCACTTGTGTGAGAATCCCCTTGGAAATTTTGGCCAGCGTCACGTGCTGCGGCCGGCTGTTCGCTTGCGCCTCCACCAGCAGGCCCAGGTCGGTGGCGTACGAGAGCAACCGCCGCTCGCCTGGCTTGATCGGATCGGTCAAGCCTTCACCGGCAAACACTTCGTTTTCCAGCACGCTGAAGCTGCCGCCATCGAAGGTCAGGGGGCTGGTATTCCTAAGCCAAAGACCGCGCAGCGGCCTCCCCGAGCCGTTCGTCCCGCTCCACAACGAAACTTTCTCCGCTTCGATCTCCGTCTGCGCAATGGGCACCAGCGCCGATTGGTTTTTCTTCAGCGTTACTTTGTCCTTCAACTTGTACTCGAACAAATCCCCAAGTTCTTGCCCGCTCGCCGCCGCTTCTCCCATGGCCCGCGCTTCTTCGAGGTTCGCGACCGATGGTGCAGGCGGCGGTGGAGGAGCCGCCGCTCCAAAGCCGTACCCTACACCTCCTACGCTGCCCACGCCCACATGCGGCCGGTTCGCCACGCCGCTCAGATTGCGGCCCACCACAGCAAGTTCCGACGAACTGGTGTTCAATGCCGTAATAGCGTTCGCATTCACCGTGACTGTTTCTGTGGACGCGCCCACATCCAATCTCGCGTTTGCTTGATTTTCGCCGGGCGCAACATTCAGCTGCGTCATCAAACTTGTTTTGAATCCCGGACGCTCTGTTTGCACGCGATAATTTCCCGGCGATAGCGACGAGAAGGAATAATTCCCGCTGCTGTCTGATGTGGTCTGCGCCACGACCAAGCCGTTCTCGTCCATCAATTTGACGTTAGCGCCGGCAATCACCGCTCCAGAAGCATCCGTAACGGCGCCGCTCAGCCGCCCATTTCCGCCAGACAGTGTGGCGGCGTGCGTTTGCGGCGAAAGTTGCACGCTCTCCGGCAAAGGCACCACCGGACGCCTTCCATAGAACGGTTCCGAAAGTTGCTGGATAAAAGAATGCGGAGCGCCCGCCACCAGCGACAATTCCACTTCGTTCCAATCTTCGCCGACGGTGTTGTCCACAATCGCCCAGCCTTGTAGCAGCGGTTTTTTCTCGGCCTTTGTCGGCAGCACGATACGGTACGTTGTCTTCCAAATCGGCACTTCGCTGATGTAGCTCACATACAAATTTCGCTCGCCATTGCCCGCCGTCGAAATGGTCATGCGCCGGACGTCTTGATCGCGCGACGACGCAATCAGATTCAAATAGCGCCCCACTTCCACTTGCAAATCCTTTTCCGCGATGCGTACGCTCGTCGTGGGATTCAAATCCACGCTGTGCACTTCTCCGGTATCGGAAATCAAGGAAATCTCATCCGTCTCGACAGTCCAGTTCGTGGCCGAACGTGTTTTTCGCTCCACGCTGAGCAGCCTTCCCGTCAGCGCCGGGCCAGTTGCGCCGCGCACTTCCAGACGCGCACCACGCAGCGCGCCAAGAAACTCGGAGACGCTCGGCCGCTCTCCCAGCGCCAGCCGCAGCGTCGCCAGCCTGCGCGCCAGCGGCGCTTCGGAGTTGTAATCCACGCCCGTGATTCGCCCGCCAGCGAGATCCAGCACGGTCAGCGACTTCAGCACGTCATTCAGCTGCGCGCTTGTGAAATCGATGTGCACGTCCTGACTTCCGCGCACGCGCCCGAGATGCTCGAAGTAACCTACGCCATTTTTGTAGAGCACCACGCGCCGCACCGGCAGCTTCGCCGCCGATTCGTTCGAGGCGCTCGTCGCGGACTCGCGCGCCTCGTTGATTGCGGCAGCACTTCGCGGCGTCGCGGTATTTTTTTCTTGCGCTGGATTTGAGAAGCAAAACAGGAAAGAAAGACACAGTACTGGTAGAACTCGCTGCATGGACCACCCCTTGCCCCGAGCGAATTACGAATTTAATAACCGAGATGCGAGCATCATTAGGCGAGTTGCTTCACGCGCGCACAAAACAATTTCACAGAGCAAGAATTCTTTCTCGTTGCCGCGCATCTACTCGTCTCGCCTTCTGTGAAATCCTCTTCTATGGAATACTTGGACTCCAAATCACTCCCGGGAGTTCCCATGCCACGCTACCTCTCGCAACACACGCTCGCTTGCCTCACGCGCCAGGGTGCAGAGACTCTCGCTCAGCGCATGCAGGGTGGTGGCCCCGCTTGCGCGGAACGCGTTCTGGTGAACATGGTCGAAGGAAAGATGTTCGCCGAGTTCCGATCCGATTCACGCGAGACCCTCGAGGCGTGGCTCAAAACGGAAGGCATGCACTTTGATTGGATCGTTCGGATTGAATGGGAGACGCGCGACGGTAAGCTTGAGATTGCCGGCTAACCTCCTCTAAGCAATTACAAACAAATGCTTTATACGCTTCCAAGTGCTTCAAACGGTTCAAAAGTGCCACGGGTGGAATGTCGATAAAAAAGAGGGTGATTTGCGGCTCCATCTGCGCTAATCTTTTCTCCTTACGTCTAACACGAAAGGGAAACACTATGTCTGACTATGCGCATCCAGAAGTACTCGTCACCACCGAGTGGGTAGCCGCTCACTCGAAGGACCAAGGCCTCCGCGTCGTTGAAGTCGACGTCGACACTACCGCCTACGATCAAGGCCACGTCGAAGGCGCCATCGCGTGGAACTGGCAGACCGAACTGCAAGACGCCCTCCGCCGCGATCTTGCGCAGCCCGTGGCATTCGAAGAATTGCTCGGCAAAGCGGGCATCTCTCCGGATACGACTATCGTGCTCTACGGCGATAACAACAACTGGTTCGCCGCGTGGGCGTTCTGGCAACTGAAATACTACGGCCACGAAAAAGTTCTGATCATGAACGGCGGCCGCAAGAAGTGGCTCGAAGAAAAGCGCCCGCTGACCACGGACAAGCCTTCGGTCGCAGCAACCACCTACAAAGTGAAGGCGGCGAACGCCGCAATCCGCGCGAAGCGCGACGATATTTTCGCCGCCCTCGATAAAAAATCCGGCGCGCAGCTCGTCGATGTGCGTTCGGTGGATGAATTCACGGGAAAAATCATCGCCCCTCCCGGCATGTCGGAGACGGCGCAGCGCGCTGGGCACATTCCCAGCGCGGCAAATATCCCATGGGCTCAGGCGGTCAACGAGGACGGCACGTTCAAAAGCGGCGACGCGCTGAAGCAGCTCTACGGTGCGAAAGGCATCAGCGGCGACCGCGAAGTTATCGCCTACTGCCGCATCGGCGAGCGCAGCTCGCACACCTGGTTCGTACTCAAATACCTCTTGGGCTTCAAGGACGTGCGCAACTACGACGGATCATGGACAGAATGGGGAAACTTGATTGGCGCGCCAATCGAGAAGGAAGTCTCGGCCGCGGCCGCGAAATAGCACTCCATCCTCCCGCCAGAGATTCGAAAACAGCATCTTGAAAAGCCAAGCGGGGCGTGATTTTTCGCGCCCCGCTTCCTTTTGCCTTGCCAGCAAAATGGATCTTTGACTCCGTGGCCAAATCTTATCTAGGCGCGGAGGCCGGCTTCAAGAACATGGAATCATCCACCGGAACATTGTTCTTAAGCTGGGTCAGCCGGACCGTAAACACATTTCCCTTTTCGACGTGCCGAATGCGAAAGGCGAAGTACGCGCCGTCAACGGCCCGGTAGTCGTCCAAGTAAGTTTCCACCTTGTAGTCGCCATCTTCGCGGTGCTGCGTATCATCGGTGCGCACGGGGAAACCGGTTTCCGTGTCGAAATAAATCTTCGACGTAAGTTTCTTTTGCGGAGAGAATTCCAGCACGTAAGTCGAGTGCGTGCCGACTCTTTCCGCGCCCGAAACGCGCCCGCTGACCGCCATCAAAAGCGCATCCGTGCGGTCGTTGAAGTTTGACTGGCGAATGCGGCTTTCGAGGGCCGCGCCGGTGATTTCATGCATGCCGCCGGCGGGATCCTCGATCCACGCCGCTTTTCCGTCGCATACCTGGCGGAGGACCACGCCATTGGAAAAGGTAATTTTGGAAAGAGTTTTATTCGGCGCCTTGCTGAAAACTTCGATGGCGGCAAAACCGGAAGCGTCCTCCGTCTGATAGATGCCTTTCAGATAGCGAGTGGTGAAGCTGGACCAGACGCTGCGGCCTCCGCTGACGGTTTCAAATTTCTGGAGCAAGTCTTTTACGCTGGGCAGAGGCGTCGCGTCCGGATCCACTTTCGTGACGGAACTAACAGGGGTGACAGGCGCAGCACTGGACGGCGGATTTTGCGCCGCGGAATGCGCCGCAAAACAAATTCCGCCAACAGCCGTGGCGGCAACGAGCAGGAGCCTGCGATTCATAATTTCCTCCGACTCACGAAATCCTGTGAATGAATCTATCTCTAAGTATGAAATGGCTTTTGCAGAAAGAAAGATTCATGCCCGTGCAGAGTGGTGGAAGAGAGACTGTCCGAAAGGGCAGGTCGGCGGAAGCGCGAGTCCCTCACTTGCCAGCGCCGGTAATGCCTTACCCCGTTTAGACCCATCCCGAGGACCTTTCGACGGACATTTTGAGGCGCGGCACGGCCAATTGGGGATAGAATACGCGCCTGCTTTTGAAGGTGAGGAGTCATGGAACAAAAACAGAGGTGTGAGCCGCGCTATCCATTTATCGCCTCGGCTGAACTTTTGGAAGAGAACTCCGGCGCCCGCATGAGCTCGCGGATTAGCGACTTGAGTCTCAACGGCTGCTATGTCGACACGATCAATCCCCTGCCGGGCGGCACGCTCGTACACTTGCGGATTTTTACGGAAACGCATGCATTCGAGGCGCCCGCGACCGTGGTCCATTCTCAAGCGTTCCTGGGCATGGGAATGAAGTTTCACGAAGTGCAACCAGAATCCGCACAAGTCCTGCGGCTGTGGCTGCCCGAAGCAGCGTAGCAAGCGAAGGAAGCTCATGCCTGAAGCAAAAGTGGCTTTGCTGATTCATCGCACGAATATCCGCCGGAGGAATCATGGGAAAAGAATTTGAATCTGAACGCATGGAAAGGAAGAGTTGCGAGCCGGAGAGGAGCAATACGGAACAGCGCGGAGCCGCTTTCGATGGCGAAGCGGTAGCGGACCGGCGAACCTTCTTGCAGGGAGCGGCGGCAAGCGCCGCCGCGTTCGCTTTACCCAACTGGACGCGCGCAGCCGTAGCTCCAGCCGTGTCCGCGGACGAAATGGACGGGATTCGCGCCGAAATCGAGAAGCGTCACGACGAAGCCGTGCAGCGCTTGCAGCACTGGATTCAGCAACCTTCGATCGCTGCGGAGAATCGCGGGATGAACGAAGGCTGCGAACTGACCATGCACATGCTTCGCGACGCGGGCTTCGAGCAAGTCACGAAAGTTCCTACCGACGGACAACCCGGAATTTTTGCCACGATCGATGCAGGCGCGCCGCGCACTGTCGGCCTCTACTTCATGTACGACGTGAAGCAGGCGGATCCGGCGGAGTGGACTTCGCCGCCATTCGAAGCCGCGCTAGTGGACAAGCCCGGGCTCGGCAAAGTGCTCGTAGGCCGCGGGGCCGTGAACCAGAAAGGACCGGAGGCGACGTTCCTGGCAGCGCTGCACGCCATGCGTGGAGCTGGAAAGAAAATGCCGGTGAATTTTGTGTTTGTCGCGGAAGGCGAAGAAGAGATTGGCTCGCCACATTTTCCGCAAGTCGTGCGCAAGCCCGAAGTGGCTAACGCGCTGAAAAAGTGCACATCCGTCTTTATGCCGTTCGCGGCCCAGGGTTTGAGTGGAGAAGTGACCATGACGCTTGGCGCGAAAGGCGTCGTCGAGCTCGAACTGGTTTCGAGCGGTGCCCGCTGGGGCCGCGGTCCGAAGAAGGACTTGCACTCGAGCAATAAGGCGCGCGTGGATAGCCCGGCGTGGCATTTGGTCGAAGCCCTCGCCTCACTCGTTTCGCCCGATGGCAACGACCCGGCGATCGAAGGTTTTGCGGCCAAGGCCAGGCCGCTCTCGGACACCGACAAGAAAATGATCGCGGAGGCAGCTCGTCGCCTAAGTGAAGCCGACGCAAAGAAGCAGATGGGCGTTGACCGTTGGGTGCATGACGTAAGCTGGCAAGAATCGCTCGAACTCCTCTGCTCGCGTCCAACGGTAAACATCGAGGGCCTGGTTGGCGGCTACACCGGTCCGGGAGGCAAAACCATCTTGCCGGGCAGAGCCGTCGCAAAAATCGACATGCGCCTAGTCCCGGACATGACCGCAGCCGAAGCACTCGCCGCCCTAAAAGCACACCTCGCGAAAAAGGGCTTCGGCGACATCGAAGTGAACATGAGCGGCGGCTACGATCCGACAAGCACACCCGCCGATTCCTCGATCATTCGCGCATCGATAGCGGTTTACAAGAAAAACGGAATCGATCCCGTCCTGCTGCCCCGGCTAGCCGGTTCCTGGCCCGGATACGTCTTCACGGGCGACCCTCTTCACCTTCCAGCGGGCCACTTCGGCATGGGACACGGTAACGGCGCGCACGCGCCGGACGAGTATTACCTAATCGAATCGAAGAATCCGAAAGTCGCCGGCATGGACGACGCCGTTCGTTCCCACGTCGAATTCCTCTACGAGGTCGCCCGCACGTCCTAAATCTAAAATTTCTCACAATTATCTCTCGCACAAGGAACAAATCCACCTTGAAATCGTCTTAACGGGTATATCTCCGTGCGGAGGCTCGGTATGAGGACCTTGGTGCAGGATATACGCTACGCATTACGCCAATTCCGCAAATCGCCTGGATTTGCCATGAGCGCCGTGCTCTCCTTGATGCTCGGGATTGGGGCGACCACCGCCATCTTCAGCGTGGTGTACGGCGTGCTGCTCGATCCATATCCCTACAAAGACGCGAAGCGCATGGTGCACGTAGAGCTCCTCGACAAGAACGGCCGCGGACCACTGCTGTTCGTCAACGGCACTCAAGCACAAGAGCTTCGCAAAGCGTCATCGGTTGATGACTTCTTTCTGCAAACCGAAAAGCAGGAAAACCTCACTGGCGAGAAATTCCCAGTCTCCGTAAGAGTGGGCCTCTACTCGCCAAACTTGTTTGACTACATGGGTGTGCCACCGCTGCTTGGGCGGGAGTTCACGCCTGCCGACGCTCCGGGCGGCAATCCCGCGCCGGTCGCCGTCCTGAGCTACCTCTTCTGGCAGCGGCAATACGGCGCCAGCCATGACGTGATCGGTAAGACGATTGAGTTGGACCACACGCCCTACGCGGTCATTGGCGTCGTGCCGCCGCGCTTCACTTGGGGCGATTCCGACGTCTATCTGCCCGCCGTGCAGACCGCCGATCCGCACTCTTACTGGCTTTCCTTCGTCAAACTGAAGCCCGGCGTGAAATACCCCGCCGCGCAAGCGGAAATCCAGGTCTTGGTGGACCGCTTTGCGAAAGAAGACCCGAAAGGCTACCCACAAGACATGCGGGTCAAGATTGTGACTCTGAATGAACAGATCTTGGGCCGCTTCGCCGGAACCATTGTCTTTTTGTTCGGGGCCGTGATCGTGCTGTTGATCATCGGCTGTGCAAACGTTTCGATACTGCTGCTCGCTCGTGGTACGGCGCGGCAGCACGAACTTGCGGTTCGCACATCCCTCGGCGCGGGACGCGGACGCCTCATCCGCCAATTGCTGACCGAGTCTGTGATGCTGTCGGCGACGGGCGCGGCACTCGGCGTTTTGGCTGCCTACTGGGGAGTCAAAGCACTCTCCAACATGCTGCCGTTCTATTCGTTTCCGCATGAGGCGGCGATCCATGTGAACGCCGTGGTATTGATTTTCAGCGCCGGGATCGCCTTGTTCACGGGCATCCTTTTCGGGATATCGCCGGCTTATCAGCTTTCCCGCCCGCAGGTAGGCGCGCTGATCCAGGCGAACAGCGTGAAGCTCACCGGAAGTACGCGCAGCCGCAACACGCATCGGCTTTTAATTGCCGGACAGGTGGCCCTGACACTGCTCCTCCTTGCAGGGGCCGGTGGAGCGATAAGAGCCTTCCTTGCGAAAGTACACACGCCGCTGGGGTTCGAGCCGGACCATGTTATTTCCATGGACGTAGCCTTCCCGAAAGGCGCGAACCCCAACTGGCAGGAGCGCATCAATCAGAACGAAATCGTACGGCAAGCTGTGGCGCAAACGCCGGGAGTGACCGAGGCGGGCGTTTCGACAACCTGGTTTCCGGGCTTCGGCGGATATAGCGCAAAAATTGAAATTCAGAGCAAACCGACCTTGACGGACTCACAAGCTGTTTTGACCCTCATCAGTCCTCAATTGCTCTCGGCGCTGCGTATCCCGCTTTTGCGCGGCAGAATCTTCGACGATGCCGAGTCTCGCCGCGCCGCGCATCTGGCCATGGTCAATCAGGCCTTCGTGAAGCAGTATCTGGGCGACCTCGAGCCCATCGGCCAAAGCGTCCGGAGCCCCATGCTCAAGATCGAGCAGCCGAACTTGCTCTCCGCGCAATCTCCGGATGACTGGCTCGAAGTCGTAGGCGTCGTCGGCGACGCAAAAAACGATGGATTGGATCACCCCGTGAAGCCGGCGTTATTTTTGCCTTACAGCTTCGTTCTGCCGCCGGATGAAGCGATCATTGTGCGGGTAAACGGCGATCCCGAGACGGCGATCCGGTCCGTGAAAGAGAGGCTGCACGAAGTCAATGGCGAGTTGGTGGTTGGACGGGACCACCCGCTCGCCTGGTGGCTTGATACGGAGGGCTGGGGACGCGAGCGCTTTATTGCCACGCTCTTCGGCCTCTTTGCAGCTTTGGCGTTGGTGCTGGCGGCAACGGGGCTGTACAGCGTGGTCTCCTTTGCCGTCACGCAGCGAACCCAGGAGCTGGGCATTCGCATGGCACTCGGTGCTCGCCCCGCGTCTGTTGTGCAGCTCGTCCTCGGCTCTACCGCCGTAATGCTCGGCATCGGCGTGACTGTGGGATTCCTGCTTAGCGTGATTCTGAACCGCGTGGTCGCTTCGTGGGCGGGAGGAAGTTCGCGCGACCCGGTCACTCTGATCGTGGCGGCTGCCATCCTGGTTCTCGTTGCAGGAATCGCCTGCGTCTTACCGGCTCGGCGCGCGGCGTCCATCGATCCCATGCGCGCGCTTCGCGTCGAGTAGCACGCCGCATTTCGAAGCGTTGGCAAGGCGATTTCAGTGCGGCGGGGCGGCCCGCTTCGCCGCGGCCAGCTCTTGCAGCATTTTTTCGCCTTCTTCCAAAACCAGGTCACGCTTCTCGTTCAGGGAAGCAATCGTCGGCACCGCAACTCTATCCGGGATTACGCCCTCGCCTTCGAGTTTGCGGTCCTTCGGCGAAAACCAGAGCACTTCGCTGATTTCCAGCACGCCGCCGCCCTTCATCACTCTGTCGTGCGTGATGCCCAGCACGCAGCCGCACGACGGGCTGCCCACGAGCGTTGCGCGACCGGAGTCTTGCATGCCAGCGGAAAACACTTCCGTCGCGCTGGCGGAGTATTCACTCACCAGGATGACCACGGGCCCCGCGTATCTTTGTCCTCCATGCCTGCCAACAAAGACCTGCGTCTCTTGGGCGCGGTGGCCGTCGCGTTCGGATGCAGTCACCTGCTTTCTGCTCATTCTCCGTTCGAACAGCGTCCTGTTGTCGAAGAAGAGTGCCGCCATGGCTTCCAAAGTCGCTCCGACCCCGCCGCGATTCCTGCGAAGATCCAGAATGAGGCCCGGCGTCGTTAACAAATTCTCAATGGCCGCCTTGAAGTCTTTGACCAGCGAAGGATGAAACTCATCAAAGCGCAGGTATCCAAAGCCCGAGGACAGCTTTGAAGCCGTAACGCTAGGAGCCGTGGAAAGTGTTTGGCGCGCGAAATTGACATCGAACGAGGAGCCATCCGCGCGCTCGAGAGTCGCACTGAACGGCGTCTCGAGAGAAGCCGCAAAAACATTGCTGAGGACTCGTAGCTTGGTCACGCGTTCGGTGGAAGACGGCAAAACCTTCTGCGCTGCCTCGGCCAGACGGTCGGCAACCGGCTGGCCGTCCAGCGCGGTCACAATCATTCCCGGCTCGATGCCCGCGTGCGCTGCGTTGCTATCGGGGAAAACATCCAGCACAACGACTTTGCCTTCGACATAGCCGGGCCGGAAACCGATGCTGACGCCTTGATGTTTCTTGCGATTTGCCCATTGCTCCGGTGAACTGAAACGGGTGTGGGCGTCGTGCAGCTCCGCTGTCATGCGGTCCATGATCGAATAAAAATCCTTGTCGCCTTTCGCCGCCTGCGCCAGCGGCAAATAGCGCTGATGGATTTCCTTCCAGTTCACGCCGCCGAATTCCGGATCGTAGTAGTGCTCATCGACGTCTTTCCAGATTTTTTCAAAGACCTCTCCGCGCTCCTTCGCCGAAAGGGTGCGCGAATCCCCGCTCGTTGCGATCGAGAAGACGAGTGCGAATGCCAGTGCGGCAAGAATCGAGCGGCGCACGAAGCTGGGCGAGACATGATTCATATTTTCGGACGTGCGATGTTTGTACGAAACACCCTTAAAGAAGAATGGTTGCTTGACCGGCGCCGCAACTGCCCCGAGCGCCGGGAAATACTAACAGCATGGACGCTTGGACGGCGAGAGCGCCCCAAAAGTTGGCTCGCTGAGTTGTTCGCAGGGGTGGAGCTTGCCCCCGCCCTGCGCTGCTAATTCGGATGGCCCTGGGCATCTCGGTTCAACTGTTCCAGGTTTTCGCGCGCAAGTTCATTCTTCGGATCGATTTGCAAGGCCCGTTCGAAATGCAACCGCGCCTCTTTCACGTTTCCCGTCTCCGCCAGCGCGCTTCCCAGATTTGCCTCAGCATTTGCGTCCTGAGGATTCAGCCGGACCGCGGTGCGGAAATGCAAAAGTGCTCCCGGAAAGTCACCACGCGCCGCCAGAGCATTTCCCAGATTGTAATGCGCATCGAAATAATCGGGCCGGCTCTTCAGCGCGGTGTTCAAATGAACGATGGCTCCGTCCAGGTGGCCGCTCGCCAAAAGCACGGCGCCGAGCGCGTTGTTCGCGGTGGAATCCTCCGGGCGAATGCGAACGGCTTCCGAGAATTGCAGGACCGCGCCGGACACTTCGCCTCTCATCTGAAGCAGAGCCGCCAGATTGTAGTGCGCTTCGAAATCCTCGGGATTATTCTGAATGTGGTGCAGTGCCAGCGCTTCCTGGATCCGCAGTCGTGGATCGATCGTCCCCTCAGCAGTCTCGCGAGGAAGCACTTGCAACCACAAATGCGCCATCTCATCGCTGGCACGGTTGCCCGCAACTACGCGCTTGGGCGGCTGGTTGGGATTTCGAGCGTTTTCAGCTGAGTTGTCGTACGTGAAGCGCATCGAGATCGTAGTTCCCGCAGGCAGATCCACGGGCTCCTGATAGCGGTAAACGGCCTGCCAATTCAAATCCCAGTTGCCGATGTGAATCAACGTTTTCTTCGTTCCGTCAGGCAGAGTCGCGAGCGCCAGCAAATCCTTTCCGAGGTAGTGCGCGTGCGGATAGATAGCCAAAACACTCGCGTCCAGCGGCAGTTTGAAATCGTCCGAAACCAAAAAATTCTTCTCGCCGGGCGGAATGTCAAGCTGCCGGTCGTTATCCAACTGCAGCAGCATGGGATGCATGGTTGCCGGCTTGTCCGTGAAGTAGAGCCCCAGCGTTGGCTGAACGAGTTCGGGCTTTCCCGAAGACTGAAAATGCGTGTTCAAAACCAAGTCAGTGTTTTTGTCCAGGCGCAACGCCATGCCATCCGGCTCGACATACGGCGGAGACCCCGGCTTCCAGAAAAGAAAATGGCTGTCCGGATCAAATGCTTCCGATTCGATGGTGAGTTCCATTCCGCCGAAGCCGGCTCCCGGCTCTTTTTCAAGCCTGCGCCCGGACTCTTCCCGGTCCACTAAAACGTTTGCATGATGCACGAGCCGTTTGTCGCCGGGCCGGATTTCAATCGCTTTCAACCACCGCGAGCGGTGCACGGGCGTTCGAAACACGAAATTCCAATACGAATCGTTGCCGCTTGCAGGCAACAGGTACGGTTTCTCGGCGCGCACGATCACATCCGGCTTGCCGAGTTGCCAGCCGGCAGCGAAGGCGGGCTGAGGCGGAAGGTCCGCGGGATTGCCTTCAATCTCACCCCGATCCACCCAAGTTTGAATCGTCGCGATTTCCTCGTCCGACAAACGAAGCTCGTCCGAGAATTTCAGTTCGCCAGCATCCGGAAGCCAGGGCGGCATGATGTGTCTTTGCGTAACGAATGCGACCTGCCGCCCGTGCGATTTCACATCCGCGTAAGTAAGCAGCGGAAATGGTCCCGCCTCACCCGGATGATGACACTGCGTGCAATTCCGAAAAACAATGGGGGCAATATCGTGGTTGAAAGTGATCTGCGGCTGCACCGCGGCGGATTTCGGCGCTGACTGCCACGTTGTCGCCACATGACGCGCTGCAAAGCCAGCGGATGTAACTGCAAAAACCAGGAAGAATCCTGAAAGGGTGTGCGAGGCGCGAGTCATTCCAGATCCGAAATATAGCAACCCACGCCATGAGTCGCATCCGCGGCCAACGTCTTGCCGCCGAGGGCAGCTTCGACGGCATCGGCCAGTTCGTGCGTCGTCGCCGTGCTGCGCGCGCGCCCAATATCGTCGTAGAGATTATCGATTCGGCCGTGATAAACGAGGCGCCGGCTTACGTCGAACACCGCGACTTCCGGCGTAATCTGCACTTTGCTTTCATTCACAAGCACATGTTGCGGATCGCGCAGCGCCGGGATTTTGTACCCGAACTCCCTTTCATGCTTGCGGATCACTTCCGCGGATTCCGCTTTGCTCGGATAAACCAGCCAAAACACCGCCTTACCAGAGTGCTCGGCACTTAATTTCTGGATGGCCGGCGCATAGCGGTTTGAAACCGGGCAATCCGTGCGCACGAACACCAGCACGACAACTTTCCCAGCCGCCGTCTTGAGCGGATCAACGGGATTTCCCGCCAGATCAAATGCAGTTTTCTGCGCGGCGCACGAAGCGGCATCCAACGAAGCGAGCCACACCGCGACAATAAGTGCAAGGAGAACGACTCGAAAGGTGCGCGAACGACGGCCCATGCGTGCCCGAACCCAGCGGGCGCTACGAATTTTACAGCGGTCCCAAACAGTTGTCGAAGAGATTAGCGAAGCTGGCCGGGTTCGATGCCTTTCTTGCGGGCCTCGTCCGTGACTGCGTCAATCTTGTCTTGAATCTGTTTCTTCTTCTCTTCGAGCTGCTTGATCTGATCGGGGATGGGCGTCATGGAATAACCATGATTGGGATTGATGCCGCCCGAGGAGGAGGAATTGTCTGCTTTGAAGTTCCGCAGCTCGTCGATCTTCTTGTCGGTGGCGTCGAGCTGGGCCTGGAGTTGGCGGAGCTGGTCGCGATAGTATTCGACTTGATTTCCTTGCGCGGAGCTGTCAGAGCTTGCGGCGTTGGACTGCGATGGACTTTTCGCAGGGCCTGAAGACGACGAGTCGCCGACAACGGAAATGGTCCCACCGACCTTTGAGATGTCGTCCTCAGTCCAAACTTTTTTCGGCTTCTTTTTATCTTGCGCGGAATCCTTGTTCGCGGGCTGGTCTTTGCCGTCCGCGGTTTTTGCCGCAGCTGGCGTTGTCGATGAGGGAGCGGGAGCCGGCGGCGGAGCCTGCGATGGCTGGCTCGAACTGGACGATGACTGTGCGGCGCACACAAAAGCCGCGGAAGCAAACACAAAGCATCCTGTTACGAAATGGCGGAGCATAAAGCCTCCTATGTTCGCAGTATAGGAGCAATCGGGCGCGAGAGGGAGCTATGGTGCAAGCGGCATGTTCTCGTGGGCACTGTCCGGCCTTGTCGTGGGCGAAACCTTAGTTCTTCCAACCAAAAAAGATACGTCTCGTAAGTGTGCGCGCCTAACCGTCTAACGAAGATCGCCGGGCTCCACGCCTTTTTTCCGCGCTTCATCGAGCAACGCACCGATCTTGTCCTGAAGCTGCTTCTTCTTGGCCTCCAGGTTGGTGATTTGCTGATTTACCGGCACGCGGTTGTAGCCTTTGTTGATCTCATAGCCGCTCGAAGTAGCGGGCGCCTTTCCATCGCTGAATTCCTTGAGATCCGCAAGCTGCTTATTTGTGTCATCCAGTTGCGATTGCAGCTTTGCAAGTTCCTTGCGCGTATTCGCAATGTACTGCCCATCCGCTTTTGAGTTCGAGCCTGCCTTTCCCAGATTTTTCGAATTTCCCACCACCGATACAGGTCCGTTCAATCCGTTGACGTCATCGTTCGTCCATACTTTCCTGGTTTTCTTGACATCGGAAGGCGCAGTGGTTGCCGCATCCGGCGTCTGTGCCGGTGAAGTTGCAGGCGCAGGACTGGAACTCTGTGAAGCAGAAGGGGCAGGGTTTTGGGCCACACACGTGGAACAGGTCAGCACGCCGCAGAAGGCGAGAGCACCCCAGGAAATGAAAGACCGGGTCATAAAGCCTCCGATAACTTCGAGGGCCGAGGCTGGTTCTAGTACCTTAAACCCAGTATACAGGACAAAGTTTCAGGGGTCTGTGACGCTGCCGCCAGCCTTGCCTAATTCGGCACGAATCATTGCCAGGGCTTCTTTCGGAGGTCCAATGCGATGGTACTGCCCATAAAAAGTCCGCTCGTGAATCGAGATCGAGCTAAATAGTTTTCGCCCGTCGAAATCATACTGTGAAAACGAGGGCATCCAGAGACCGGGCAGCATCTCGTAGCGCTCCTGCATGAAGTGGCTGCCCTTATAAACTTTCGCGAGGAACAATCCTACGGTGATGTCCCCCGTGACTTCGCCTTCTACGCGCGCAAGCTCGCCCGCCCCCGGATCAATCCACACAAACCCGCGCACCTTAGCAAAAATAGAAGTCGCTCGCGAGGTCGACTTGTAAGCCGGATTCGGCTCCATTTTGTATTTGTTTAGGACGCGGCCCGCTCGCGTTTCGGTGGAAACAAAGGTATAGATAAAAGCGATGCGCGTGGCGTCAATGAGATCGTCGCGCTCTTTCTGTTTCTTGGCGATTTTCTCGTAGGCGTCGTGCTGTGCGTGGCCATCGTCCGCGGCCCAGGAAAGCGCGCGCTCCAGCTTCAGGAGTTCCGTGTGATAAGCGTCACGGTCTGCCGGCTTTCCATCCGGGCCAATCGGAATATGGTCCACACCAGTGCCTGCGGGAATAACGCGCGATACCTTGATTTCGCCTGACTGTTGATCGACGGCGTTTTTTCGCTGTTCTACGCGTTCAACCCGCTCGTAAAAATTCATTGCTTGATCGCTCTTCTTCACGTTGCCTAGAACCAAGTCGAGCAGAGCGTTCTTTTCGGCCTGCGCCTGAGGCGGTTCCGGCGGGGAAGGCGCAGCGGCCTCTTGGGCCATAGAGATGGCTGCGAAAGCCGGAAGAAGTCCGGCGACAAGGATGAGTGGTCGCGCGCGCATAGCGGCAAGCGGCTAAAGAACCGCCAGCACATATCTTAATTCTGATTCTTGAGCGCGGACAATTGTTGCTTTCCAAACGCGCAATGGTTGCGTTGGCGAAGGACCGCGAACCGCTCTGCAGTTTTGCGCGTAGCTTCTACGGCTTTGGTTTCTCGGCTTGCTTTTGTTGCTGCTGTTGTTCTTCCGTCCAGGGCGGCACCACGCCGTTCATCCGCGCGTATGCGATGGATTGCCCGAGGTGTTCGCCAAAGTGTCCCGTAATCATAATGAAGGAGCCGCGCAGCGTGGTTTGGCGTCCAAACATCTTTTGCGGTTTGTCAGCGTCCGAGTCGCTGAGCGCCAGAACAGCTTGCCGGAAATGCGCAAACGAATCCTTCAAGGCTTGCAGCGTCTTGGCCTTGTCGTTCGACATAGCCGCGATGGACTTGAAATCGAGTCCGGCGGGTGGTTGTGTCCCCAGCGCCCGGGCAACTCCGTAATTGGCGGCAACGATGTGCGTATACACCTCGCCGATCGAGCGCACTCCCTCCGCAGGCCGCCACGCATACTTTTCGGCAGGCATGGCTTCCGCCAAGCGCACATACCGTTGCTCGTAGTATGCGATCTCCTCCAGGAACTCGACCCTAGGTCCCGAAGCTGGGGTTGCAGGGGCCGTCGGCGGCGGCTTCTCTTGGGCGCGCCCCGGCGGCGTAAGGCTCAACATCATAGCTGTAAGTGTTAGAAAACAAATAGAGATGCGACGCATTAATGCTCCTAATTGAGGTTTCCACCGAAGCTCCGGAGGCCGAACAACCGGTCGAGAAACCTGATAAAATGACCCAAGGCGCACATTACACCGAGAATTCATGAAAGCAAAGGGGTTCCCCCGCCGTCTATATATCTGGGAACGATTCAACCCTTCTTCCCGTATCAACTTGAGAGTGTGGAGGTCTGTTTGGGCGTAACTCCTATCGAGGGATTAGGCAGCATCGTGCGGGTGCTCCCGAAAACGGCCAGGGTGCCATTCAGCTTGGCCAGATTTCGCGGCGCGGTCGTTACCACGATCGAGACGCTCAAGCTCTCTCTCGACGCCCTCCGCGCCCATAAGTTGCGTAGTTTCTTGACTTTACTGGGAGTCATCCTGGCCGTGACGACCCTCGTCGCGGTCATGAGCGTGGTTGCTGGCCTTAATTTCTACGTCGCGGACAAGATCGCGAACCTCGGCGCCAACGTATATGTCTTGACCCGTTTTGGCATCATTACCAGCAACGACGCCTGGATAAAGGCTCAAAAGCGCCCCCTGATCACCACGGACGAGTTCACCAAGCTGAAAGAGGGCATGCACACGACGTCCCAAATCGCCGCCGTGCTAGGCACTTCCTCGGACGTCCGTTCGGGAAACGAACTGCTGGAAGACGTAAACATCGACGGGGTTACGGCAAATTTTTCCGACGTTCGCAATGTGACCGTGGCCTCGGGCCGATTCCTGACGGAAGCGGATGAGACGCATCACTCTCCCGTATGCTTCATCGGCGCGGACCTGGTGAGAAAATTCTTCTACAACGTGGACCCCATCGGCAAAACAATTCGCGCCGGCACCCACAGCTATGAGGTGATAGGCGTAGCCACTGTCATCGGCAGCGCCTTCGGTCAATCGCAAGACCGCTTCCTGTACATACCGCTGGGCACGTACTCGAAGGAATGGGGCAATCAGCGCGATTCACTCACGCTTTTCATGCAAGCCGGAAACGCGGAGATGATGGAATCCTCCGAGGACGAAGCGCGCATGCTTTTGCGCGCCTGGCGCCATCAATCCTGGAACTCCGAGGACAGTTTCGGAATCATCGGCTCGGATTCCATCATGGGTCTTTGGAAGCAGTTGACGGGAAACATCTTCATGGTCGCGGTTGGCTTGACGGCCGTGTTCCTGGTGGTCGGCGGAATCGTCATCATGAACATCATGCTCGCCAGCGTGACCGAACGCACGCGAGAGATTGGTTTGCGCCGCTCTCTGGGCGCGAGAAAGAAACACATTTTGCTGCAGTTTGTGACGGAGTCCGCCGTGCTGGCGGCCACCGGCGGACTGATTGGAATAGGCTTGGCCTATCTAGTAGTTGCAGGCGCGCGCGCCGCAACATCCATTCCGATGCGTACGCCCATGAGCGCGGTGATTCTGTCCCTGTCCGTTTCTACGGCGGTAGGTCTCTTCTTTGGAATTTATCCTGCCATGCGCGCGGCAAAACTCGATCCCATCGAAGCGCTGCGGGCAGACGGCTGAGGAGTGTTGACTCCGGCGCATCCGGGTCAAACAAAAAACAATGGCACAGCAACACGGCGAAAATCTGAAGCAGGCGATGGACACGCTCCGTGCGCACAAATTGCGCAGCACGCTAACCGTGTTTGGAGTCGTTCTCGGGGTCAGTGTGATCATGCTCGTGGCGGCTCTTATCACCGGCTTCGACGCACAAGTTCAGGACAACATCAAGCAGTATGGCGCGGACACGGCGTTCGTCTCGCGCTTCGAGCAAGGCCCGCACAACGGCCGCCGCCCCAAGGATGAACGCGAGCGCAAACCGCTCACCCTTGAAGACGCAACTGCCATTCAAGAGCGCTGCCCCTCGGTGAAAAACGTTACGGTCTTCCTGACATGGTGGGAGCAGGACCACAAAGTGCGCACGAAGGCCGGTGAAGTAACCTCCATCGATTTCCGAGGCGTGCAGCCGAATTTCGGGCAGGTCTACGCCAATGCCTCGACGCTGGAGGGCCGGTTCATCAGCGAAGGCGACAACCTGCACCGCGAAAAAGTCGTGATGCTCGGCGAAAACGCCGCGCCCGTGCTATTTCCGGAGGGCTCGCCGGTCGGAAAAGACGTGATGATCGATGGTTCGCCGTTTCGCGTAATTGGTGTCGTGGAAAAGCCGAAAGGGATGTTCGGAATGGACGATGAGGACCGCCGCGTCCTCATTCCGTACAACACGTTTGCGAAGATTTATCCTGGGGCGTACGAGAATCAAATCCGTTTCCAGGCTTACCCGAACCAACTGGATCAAGCCGTGGATCAAGCGACGGAAGTGCTCCGACGGCGCCGCAACGTTCCCTACGATGGCAGAAACAACTTTTCGATCAATACCTCGCAGCAGGAGATTGAGCAGTTCCACAGCATCCTCGGCATGGTCGCCCTTGCCACGGTCGTTCTCAGCGGAATCGGACTGCTCATTGGCGGCGTCGGCGTGATGAACATCATGCTGGTTAGCGTGACGGAGCGGACACGCGAGATTGGCATTCGCAAGGCCATCGGCGCCAAGAGCAAGGACATCACCTGGCAATTCCTGCTGGAGGCCATGACGCTCACGGGCGCGGGTGGAGTGATCGCGCTCGTGCTCGTGAACGGGCTGGTGATTCTGGTGCGCCTTGGATTGAAATGGCCCGGTAGCGTGCCTATCTGGGCCGCCGCGACGGGCATTATCGTCAGCGTAAGCATCGGCTTAATCTTTGGAGTTTGGCCAGCGATGAAGGCCGCAAAGTTGGATCCCGTCGAGGCGCTTCGATATGAATAGCGCCGGACACTGATTTTTCCTCGAAAGAATCGAAACCTTCTCGAATCCAAACTAAATCAGGCTATTGAACTATTGAAGCGGTGACCGCTCCGGAAGAGCATCGGCGGGCGAAATCGCCTGAGCCTGCGGCATCGGCGTCGCCAATCCGCGCTTGCGGTCTGAGGTTTTTGTAACAGTTTTCGGCGGAACGGTTTCGAGTTGAGCGGGAGCTTGCGGCCCCGTGGCAGTGCGAGTGTGCGTCGCAAACGGCAAGCCTTCGGCAGATTTCGCTCGAACGGCGGCGACTGCTGGCGTGGACTGGTTCCAGATCCAATCGCGCAGAGAACCTGCTGCGTTTATTGCGCCTACGAGCAGCAGAACCGCGGACGCAATGGCCAAGAGGTCGCGTGGGTGCGCCGGACGCATGAACCAGTAGGGGCGTTTCCGTTGCGTGGAGAGCTTGTCCGCGCAGCGAGCCACCAGATAAAGCGCACGCGCCAGTTCATTGCCAGACTGGTAGCGCTCATCCGGGTTCTTCGCAAGACACCGGGCAATGATGCGATCAAAGGCCGCAGGAAGCGTTCGATTGAGCTGGGAAGGCGGAATGGGGTTCGCGGTAAGAATCTGCGCGCAGACTTCTCCGAGCGAATTTCCGCCGAACGGCCGGACTCCGGTGATCATCTCGTACAGCACGACGCCGAGCGAAAAGAGGTCGGAGCGCCCGTCCTGCTTCCGCGCCTCAATTTGCTCGGGCGATAGATAAGCAGGCGTGCCCAGCACGCGGTCGGAGCCGGACACCTGCGAAGCAAATCGCGCGACGCCGAAATCCACGAGCTTCACTTTGTCGTCTTCTGTGACGCGAATATTGCTGGGCTTGACGTCGCCGTGAATAATCCCCGTTCGATGGGCAGAGGCGAGCGCGGAAGCCAGATCGGCACCCCATACTGCCGCACTCGCAAAAGGAATCGGCGCGTGCGCCAATATCTGCTCCAGGTTTCTTCCCGAAACAAATTCCATCACAAGAAAAGGCGTGCCGCTGCTGTCGTGGCCAACGTCATAGAGCTGCGCGATCGAATTGTGGGAAAGACTCCCGATGGTCTGCGCTTCGCGGAGAAATTGTTGCTCGCTGTTCTTGCCGAAGCCCTGGAGAAAGGATTTTAGCGCGACGGTGCGGCCAATGATGGTATCGCGCGCTTTGTCGACGCGGCTGGTTCCGCCGCAACCGAGAGTCTCGATGATTTCGTAGCGGCCAGTCTGGAGAGCAGGACTCATGCGGAGCGCAGCAGTCTGGTGGCACGCTCACGGAAGCTGGTGTGCTGTGTCGGTACCGGCGCCGCAATCTTGCGGCGGGCCAATGGATACAATTCGGCGGCCAGAAGGTCGATCGACTGATAGCGGTGTGCAGGATCCTTTTCCAGGGTTTTGGCGACAATCGCATCGAATGCCGTCGGCACGGAAGGATTCACCTGCGAAACCGGAAGCGGCTTCGAGGAAAGAACTCGCGTGCAAATGCCCTGCAGCGAATCGGAATCGAAGGGGCGCTTGCCGGTGACCATCTCATACAGAACGACGCCCAGCGAGAAAATGTCCGAACGCGCGTCCTGAGGCCTGCCCAGAATCTGTTCCGGGCACCAGTAGGCGGGTGTGCCGAGCAGCGGCGTGTCCTTCTTATCATGGCTGGCGAGGCGCGCCATGCCGAAGTCCGTGAGCTTTACGCGTCCATCATCGAGAATCAGAATGTTGGCGGGCTTGATGTCGCCGTGAATCACGCCTCTGCGGTGGGCCAGGTGGAGAGCCGAAGCGATCTCTCCGGTCCAAGCGCAAGCGCGCGGGAGCGGAACGCTTCCCTTGGAGAGAATCTTGTCGAGCGGCTGCCCTTCCATGAATTCCATCACGAGATAGGGCGTTTGCGTGGGTTCGTCGATGCCCATGTCGTGCAGCGTGACGACGCAGGGATGCGAAAGCTGGCCGACAACGCGCGCTTCTTGCAGAAAGCGGTCGCGGCCCGCGCCCTGCGCCAGCGCAGGCGAAAAGAGCTTGATGGCGACGATTCGTCCGATCATGGGATCGTGCGCGCGCACGACCTTGCTATTGGCGCCGGCGCCGATCACGTCGATAACTTGATAGCGGCCTACTTGCATGGTGGCCTTTCCCTCAGAGTGATGCCGTCGAATCTATGTAGAGCGTATCGAAAGGGGTTGTTCTATTAAATGAAGCAAGCGTGCTACTGAGAAGAGTACGGAAGTACTAGGGTGAAGGATTCAAATAAGCAGGCTCTAATCCGTGAACATTAACCGCGGCTGTCAGCAGAGCAGAATTTCCAGGAATCGCGATCTTTCCTTGAACGCAAAGACGAATTGTGTTGAGAGAGTCGAAGCCCAGCGGAATTTCTTCCGCAAAACAAATGGGAGAGTACCGAGTACGTCCGCGGAACGGTACGGCGCAAAAGGCCGAGCGTCAATCTTCAGTTTTTGAAGGGAACGAGAGTCGGGGCCGTGGTCAGGCGCGCGGGAAAGTCTCGCACGAAAGCCGTCATCGAGGGGTGCCAGAGACCGTTATACCCAAAATAGCGCATTTCTTTCAGAGCTTGATCCGGCGGCAATTTCTCAAAAGCCATGCGGTAGCTGGCGATAAAAACGCCGGTGCGATCTTCGCCGTAGTGGCAATGCACGAAGACTTTTTCCTGCGGATTGTCGCGGAAGAGGGAGAGAAACTGCGCGACCTGCTCGTTTGTCGGAGGAGACCACTCGTTGACTGCGATGTGAATGAAGCGAATCCCCAATGATTCCGCTCTTTTTCTTCCCAGCTGATTTTAGAAGGGTCTTCGTCGCGGAGATTGACGATCGTGGTGATGCCAAGTTTTTTCAGCTCCAGCAGTCCCGGATCTCTCGGTTGCGCGCCGCGATACAAACGATCATTGATCCTTCCGGAATTGGGGACGCCCTCAATGCGCAATTTTTCGCCGTAAGCCGAATGCATGGAGGACGGCGTGGAGGGTTGCACTTGCTTCTGAGCAAAGAGACGCGCAGGAAGAACCGCGGCCAAAACAACCGAGAGAATGAGAGAGGAACGCTTCATATTGGATTAGATGCTGCTAGTGTAGCGCGCGATGGTAACTCGCGAAAGTTGTTGGAAGCGAAGCGGTTGCCCGGAAAGGGGACCACTACAAATAGACGTGGTACGAAAACGTCAACCACATTTTGCGTTTTTCTCTTGACAGGAAATTCGCAGCCGTTGATACTTCGATTCCAGATTCGGGGGACGTGGTAGCGCCAGGCGGGCCGAGTCGAGGATGCAAGGTAGGTCCGTAATGACTCCACGGAGCCAGCCCGGGTTCTAAACAAAAAATCGAGCGCGAAGTAATTGCTCCGCGCCCGCATTTCAGGCGCGGGGTTTGCTGTGCGGCTGAGTGAGACCCACCGGCCAGCGGCAGAGCATTGGCGTTTCGCAACGGATTTGGAACGTGACCGCGAGGCGGTCGATGGAAAGGTCGGCTGCTCAGCGGTCGCCTTTTTCTCTGGTCGTGCGTACAGGCTTTTGGGTTTGAAACGGGCACTTGGATTTAAACTGCGGTGACCTTCAGGGGTGTCCCAGCACCCTGCAGAGTGCGGCTAAGTAGAGTTAAAATGAAAGGGTTCCCCCGCGAAGAGTGGGAGCCCGAAGTTGCGGAGGAACGGGATGGCTACGGTGAAACATGCAATGACTGGGAATTCCCCGATCACGGAGACGACTCCGAAGAATTCGGGAGCGGGAGCGCGCAAGGGCCTCCCCTTTGAACGATATTTCACGGACGGAAAGACTTCTCCATTCGACGCGGTGGAATGGGAGAAGCGCACCGCCCTGATCGGAAACGAAAAGGGAGTGACGATTTTCCGGCAGGAAGACGTCGAAGTGCCGAAGAGCTGGTCGCAGACGGCGACGAACATCGTCACCAGCAAGTATTTCCACGGCAAGCCGGGCTCGCGAGAGCGCGAAGGCTCGGTGCGGCAACTGATCAGCCGCGTGGTGAACACGATTGTGCGGTGGGGCCAGGAGGGCGGCTACTTTGACTCCGAGGCATCGCGCGATGCGTTCCGCGACGAGCTGACGCACCTTCTCGTCGAACAAAAGATGGCGTTCAATTCGCCTGTGTGGTTCAACGTGGGCGTGCAGCCGAAGCCGCAGTGCTCGGCCTGCTTCATCAATTCCGTGCAAGACAACATGGAATCGATCATGGGGCTGACCCGGACCGAGGGAATGCTGTTCAAGTGGGGCTCGGGAACGGGTACGAATTTCTCCTCGCTGCGCGGAAGCAAGGAAACCCTTTCGGGCGGGGGTATCGCTTCCGGTCCGGTGAGCTTCATGAAGGGGTTCGACGCCTTCGCGGGCGTGATCAAGAGCGGCGGCAAAACGCGGCGCGCGGCCAAGATGGTGATCCTCAATATCGATCATCCGGACATCGTCGAATTCATTGAGTGCAAGATGAAGGAAGAGCGCAAGGCACAGGTCCTCATCGAGCAGGGCTACGACGCCGGAATCGACGGCGACGCGTACGCTTCCATTTTCTTCCAGAACGCCAACCACTCGGTGCGCGTGACAGATGACTTCATGCGCGCGGCGGAAGAAGACCGCGACTGGTGGACACGCAACGTCACAGACGGGCAGCCCGCCGAAAAGCTGCGCGCGCGCGACCTGCTTTACAAAATCTCGGATTCGACGTGGCACTGCGGCGATCCGGGGATGCAGTACGACACGACGATCAACCGCTGGCACACCTCGAAAAACACGGCGCGCATTAATGCCTCGAATCCGTGCTCGGAATATATGTTCCTCGACGACACGGCGTGCAATCTCGCTTCGCTGAACCTGATGAAGTTTCTCGGATCGAACGGACAGTTTGACGTGGCGGCGTTCAAGCATGCCGTGGACGTGACCATCACGGCGCAGGAAATCCTGGTGGACAACGCCAGCTACCCGACGCCGCGCATCGCGGAGAATTCGCACAACTTCCGGCCGCTCGGCTTGGGCTACGCCAATCTCGGCGCGCTGCTGATGTCTTTGGCGCTGCCGTACGACTCCGACGAAGGGCGCGACATGGGCGGCGCCATCACGGCGCTGATGTGCGGCGAGGCGTACGCGCAGTCCGCGCGCATCGCGGAGAAAATGGGACCGTTCCCCGGCTACGAAGTGAACCGAGAGCCGATGCTGGACGTGATGCGCATGCACCGCGACGCGATACGCGGCATCAAGCCCGAGCACGTGCAGACGGAACTCTTCATGGCGGCGCAGGAATCTTGGGACACCGCGCTGACACACGGCGAAAAGTTCGGCTACAAGAATTCGCAAGTCACCGTGCTGGCGCCGACGGGCACCATCGGCTTCATGATGGATTGCGACACCACCGGAATCGAGCCGGATCTGGCGCTGGTGAAGCACAAGAAGCTGGTCGGCGGCGGCTTGATCAAAATCGTCAACAACACCGTGCCGCAAGCGCTGATGAGGCTCGAATACACGCCGGAACAGACCAGCGAAATCGTTTCCTACATCGACAAGCAGGGAAAAATCGAAGGCGCGCCGTACTTGAAGCCGGAGCACCTGCCGGTTTTCGATTGCTCTCTGGCACCTTTGGGCGGCGGACGATCCATTGCCTGGACGGGGCACGTAAAAATGATGGCGGCGGCACAGCCGTTTCTTTCCGGCGCGATCTCTAAGACCATCAACATGCCCGAAGAATCCACGATCGAAGACATCGGCAACGCATACATCGAGTCCTGGAAACTTGGATTGAAGTCCGTGGCCATCTATCGGGACAACTCGAAGCGCTCGCAGCCGCTGAACGCGGGCGGCAGCAAGGAAGAAAAGAAAACAGAAGCGGCGCCGAGCCCGAGCAATGCGCCTGTTCCTGTGCAGCAGGAACTCTTCGGGCGGCAACAGCGCGAAAAGATGCCGGTGGAGCGCGCCTCGGTTACGCACAAGTTCAGCGTGGGCGGGCACGAAGGCTACATCACGGTGGGCATGTATGCCGACGGCCGGCCGGGCGAAATCTTCATCAAGATGTCGAAAGAAGGCTCGACACTTTCGGGTGTGATGGACGGCCTGGCGCTGACGGTTTCGCTCGGCTTGCAATACGGCGTGCCTCTCAAGGTGTTCGTGGACAAGCTTGTGAATACGCGGTTTGAGCCGTCGGGCATCTCGGCGAACCCGAATATCCGTTTCGTTTCCTCGGTGCTGGACTACATCGCGCGGTGGCTGGGCGGGCGATTCATTTCGTCCGATTATTTGAAACTGAATTCCGGCGAGCACGCCGCGACGCCCGCTCCGGTTCCGGCGACTCCAGCGATGATGGATGCGGCGATGGCGTCCATGCCGGCGGCAAGCGCCTCGTTGAAACAGCGCGACGCGCACGAAGGCGCGCCAACCTGCTCGGAGTGCGGCATGCTCATGGTGCCGAACGGGGCCTGCTACAAGTGCGAGAACTGCGGCAGCACGAGCGGTTGCAGTTGAGGCCCGTGGAGCAGGCGAGGGACACGACACGATGAGCGCTCTTTCCTCCGGTACAGGGCTGGCCGCCAGGCTGGCTCCAGAAAAGCCGAAGACCCGCGGATTTCTGCACATCGTGCGGCATGGCGGTGGCCCAAGCGCAATTTATGTCGTGACTTACCATCGGCTGGATAGCGTGGGCGGTCAGCCCAAGCCTGCCCTTGCTGAGGGCGCACACGCGTTGATCGAACTGCTGGAGCGCATCGGCGTGGACTTCGGACGTAAGGAAGTACGCGGCGCCCTGGAAGATATTCTTCGGCTCGGCTCAGCCAATATCCCCGATCTGTGGCTCAGCGACGAAGAGATGATGGAAAAAGGACTCGTCGAGAGCTAAACAGGTAGCCAGAAGAACTGCGGAAGCCGGAGGGCGAGTTGGCTCTCCGGCTTTTGCTATTTTGTGGGGCCCACCCCCTCCCCCTTTTTCTGCAAGTGTTGATTCTAAACGGCTTAAGTTGTTCTGCAAGTCTTTTAGAAAGAACACTTGCGGGAGATCTTTGTAAGTGTTCATTCTACAGGGGTTACGGAGCCAGAAAAACCGGTGAAACACGGCAAAACACGGAGTTTTGTGAGCATTCATTCCCAAAGACTTAGGGAATTTGGCGAAAGGACGCTCTTAAAATAAAAAGGCGGCAGCAGAGCTGCCGCACTCCCACAATCTTACAGCCAGATATTACCACAACGAGTAGTACCTAGTCAAGAAAAATCCGACAAGCCGCCGCGAGCCACTTGGTAGCTGAATCAGGGGGCAGCGGGGACGGCGGTGTTGGAATTAGGGTGGCGAAAGCGGCGCCAGACCAGGCGCAAGGGCCAGAAAAGGATGGCTGCCCAAAAGAGGAGCGGGAGGCCGAATTCGAAGAGGACGCCGAGGACAAGAGCAAGGGAAGAAAAAATGGCGGTGACTCCCTCGACGAAAGAATTTCGGAGGGCAAGGGTAGCGCCGGCGAGGTTTGCCTCGAAGGGAGCGCGATAGTCTTCGATCAATGTGACGCGAATGTGGGCCTGCGCGACAGTGGAAAGAAGGCTTTCGTGCTGGCGCTGCGCTTCGGCGACCGTTTCATTCGCTTGGGCGATATCTTTTTCGAGAGCGACGGCGTCGCGAAGCTCACCTTTTCGTTCACGCTGGAGTTTCTGAAGACGCGAGAGATTCTTCTGCGCAGCGGCGAAGTGCCTTTCCGCGGTGGCGAGTTTGACGGCGGAATCTTCGCCGGCTTCGGAAATGGCTTCGGTGCGTCCAAGTGTTTTCAGATCGGAAATAGCCGAGTCGAATTCTTTTGTGGGCACAGAGAGAGTCGCGGCGAGGGCGCGGCCAGAGCCAGAGCGGGTTTGCGTGCGCAGATCCTCGAAATAGGCCTGGTGGGCGGAGACGATTCGATGAAGATCGACAATAGATTGATCGAATGAGTCTGAGTGCGTGCGGAGGTCCGCAGTGCGAGCGATGTGGGATTCCCATGGAAAAGCTGCGCCTGCGGCATCAACAGGGAAATTTCGGTTTGCCCACATGCTGTCCGTGTCCCAGGGCGTGACAGCAGATAGACCTGTGGCTTTCGATGATTCAATGCCTTTAAACATCTCGGTAACGGTGATGCGAAGCGCGATGACAAAAAGGAGCAAGAAAGCGACGAGCGCTGCGATGGTGAGAAGGACGCGCTTTGGCCAAGACGAACGAGATGGAATGCCAGTCATGGTGCACCTCGGGGAGCGCGGCAGGATGGGGACCGGAGAGTGTCTGGCGCGTCGCCGTAGAGATAGAGGCCAAGGACAGCAGAAAAGTTCCCGAGTTGAGGATGGCGATGCTTAAACGGCCCCGCGTTGTCAGCGGGGGCGGGGACGGAGAGGCGGGCGCGCCGTTAGGGGGCGCGGGCGCATGCGGAAGCGCGGGCTTAACGGCGGAGGGACGTTGCGGAGGAAGTCGCCGCAGCAGGGGCAGCGGCCGTCGTCGGCAATGGGGCCGGTGGCATCGGCGCGGAGCCAGTGGCCGCGGGCTTCGCACAACGGATTAATGCATTGCACGGTGAAACCGGGCAGATACTGCATGTGCGCTCCCTCAGTGGCCGGCCAGCTCCGCGCACGCACGATACGACGCGTGCGGCAGAAGCTCCCGTGGGCGGCCCGAACAGAATTGTTGGCGAGGATTCTGCCGTTACCGCACTGTGGTGTCAAGAGAAATGAGTACAATAGATTGTGGTGGGGTTGCAAAGAAGCGCGTTCCTGGCGATTGGTGACTGTTGGCCAGCGGCAGAAGAGCGGAGAATTTGGATGAACGGCAGGCTTTCGAGGATTGCGTCCGTCAAAAGGAACGTGGATGAAGTGATGACCAGCCGCACACGCGGTCTAATCCTATTGCTGGCCTGGGCGATGGCCTGTTGCGCGACATCGGCGTCGGCACAAGGCGAGGGGAAAACGCTGCGAGAGGAACTGACGGAGAGGCATGCACCGATGGAGAACGCCACCCTCGTGAACCTGGACAAGAAAATCACGAGCGGAGCAGAGCTGGACGATGCAACACAATTCCTCATTGCCTACTACGTCGATGACGGAACGAGCCGTCTGAATCCACCGATTTTTCTGGAGCGGCTTGACCGAAAGACGGGAAAGTGGCAGAGCGCCAAGCTGGGTGACCCCTCCGTAAAAGTACAAGACATGGATGTGAACTGTCTCGGGTCGGTCTTGAGCGTTACCTCGTTTGGCGGCAGGTTTTTTCTGGATACGCACCTGAGCCCGTCCGCCGGGTGCGTGCTGATTCTCTCGCAGGAATTGAAGCTGCAAGCCAGCTTGTATGGCTGGATCGTGGGACATTTGGGCGACGACCAGCTTATTTACCACCGGAGCCAGGTCCATTTTGCACCGGTGCACTCCGCGGAGATCGCTCTATACGATTTGCAAACCAAGCGCGACCTAACAATCTTTCCGCGCAAGCCCTTTCAAGCGATCCGGCAAGCGCGCATTGCGCAGCTTCAGGAGTTTTATCGCACGCGGGAGGCTTGGTGCCGGGAAAACGACGATCCTTGCGACCCGGAGGACTTCGACAGCTCGTTGGCAGGTGAGGTCATTGGAGATCAGCGGGAACAAGCTCTTGCGTTCATCATCTCCTACGGGCAGATTCAAGTTTTCAGCGGGGATCAGAAACCGTCAGGGCCGGCCGAGGTCGTTTACGTGTACTGGCATGTGAAGGATGAAGCAAAGATGCAGTACCGCGAGATGTTGTGGAGCGAGGTCAGGGAGCGGGCTGGAAATGTGCCGTTCGCGAGACTGATTGAGCCGGCGATCCTTGAGAAGCTTTTTGGCGGGGAATCCAAATGAGCCTGGGCTGCAAACGGAGCCCTTTGCTCAGGATGTTTTGTTCAGAGCGAAGTTAACGTCGATTGTAGTGTCTACTTCTACGGGCCGGCCATCCAGAAGCGTTGGCGAGTAGCGCCACTGGCGGACGGCTTTCAGAGCGGCGTCCACCAAAAGGGGATCGCCGGAGATAACTTCCAGCATCGTGACCGTGCCGTCTTTGGCGATGATGGCGTGCAAACGCACCGTGCCCTCGACGTGTTTCTTTCTCGCTTTCTTGGGATACTCCGGACTGACCTTATGGATCAGGTGAGCTGCCGTAACCTGGTGATGTTCTGAGGGCGTGTCTTGCGGTGAGGCCTTGGATTCGGATCGGTCCTGGGCTTGGAGAGCCAGGGAAACACTGAAAAACAATGAAAGGGAGAGAATCACCGCTCTGCGCATATTGCCTCCGGTGCGATTGCGCGAGAGTGTACCACGTGAGGGAATGACCGGGTGGCGCTGCAGCTAGACGGAGCGGAGCTGGCGGAGCCGGCCAAGAACGCACAAACGAGGAGCACGTCGCCTAAGGCACGATTTCGATCGGAAGTGAAATAGGGCACCGCGGTACGGAAGTCTGCGGCCGAGGCTCAGGGTTGTGGCGGAGCGGATGGCGGCGCGGGAGCATTGCTGCCCGCGGACGCCTGGAGAGCTGCGAGTTGCGATTTCAGAGCGTCGACGACCTGCTGCTTGTCCGCGAGTTGAAGCTTGAGGGCATCCAACTTGGCTTTGCCGGCGGTGTCGCTGGCATAGTTGGGTTTCGAATAAACCCTATCCTGTTCCAACGCTAGTTCGCGCAGAAGAAGTTCTGCGGCCTTCTGCGCTTCCGCAAGTTGTTGCTTCAAATCAGCCAGTTCGCCTGAAGCCTTGGCCTTTTGGTCGGCATCGCTGGCATTTGCCGCGGGAGCGGGAGCGGCGTTGGCATCCTGTGCGCCGGAAGTATCCGCAGCAGGTTGAGCGGCGCTCGTTGGAGCAACCGCTGGCGCAGCTTCGGAAGTGGGCGCGGGAGCCGGGCCTGGCGCATTAGCCTCCTGCGCGGCAGGTGCGGCTGGCTTCAAGGTGTCATTCGTGATGACCGGAGCGGGCTGCTTTTCGGCGGCTTTCTTTTTCTCGCGGGCACGGCGGGCGGCATCCGCCACTGATTGAGATTGCGAATCCTGTGCATGCGCGCTCGTTGATAGTGGAACTACGCTAGCGGCAGTAAGGGCGGCAATGGCCAAGCGCAAAGAGATGCGGCGTGACATGGTTTTATACCCCTCGGGCTTTAGGCAGGCTCAAGCTCAAGCATACCTCTCGCGGTACCTGTCGACAATTGCTGAGGGCTTTGGTGATGCGAAAGTGGCAACTCGCCACGGAGCATCCGGACTTTGACGGCAGGTGTTCAGGCCGGTTCCGGGCCAGCGCCGGGCAGAACTCTTGGCCCGGGTCTCGGATCGAACTTAGCGGGCAGCGGCCTGCTGTGTTGCGGCTACGTCGCGAAAAGAAAAGTGTGTTTGCAGGTTTTTCACCGGTTGGCCGTTGATTTCCGCATAGGGGTAGATGAAATAGTTGAGCGGATCACCCTTTTGATCGGATGAGAGGCGGATATCGCGCCCGTAGGTGAAGAAGACGCGATTGACGTCATGCGCGCCGAAGAAGTAATCGTGCTTGGCGGGATTTTTCCACGCTTCCGAGGCATCGACAGGCACCCAGCCCACTCCATTAAGATAAAACTCGGCCCAGCAGTGGTATCCGGCGATGTCGCCTTCGGTTTTGCCTTCGGGCAGCGAGAAACCCATTTCGAAGCGCGCAGGAATGCCGGAGGAGCGCATCATGCCGATGAAAAGAGAGTGGAAATCGGTGCAGTTGCCGCGCTTGGCGGTGCAAGCCCAGATGGCGTCGCCGCGGCCCCAGCCTTCGCCGGATTTGTCGTAGCGCATCGTGGAGACGACGTATTCGTAGATGTGGCGAGCTTTTTCGATTTGCGTGGTATCGCCCGCAGTGTGCTCTTTGGCTAGCTCGGCAATGGTGCCGTTCAGCGGAACGAGTTTGTCGGGCTCGAGGTAACGGCGGAACAGGGGATCGGAGGAGGAAACGGCTGCGGCGTTCGCAGAGGCGCCAACGAGAGTGACTTTGTGTTCGTGACGAGTGGCAGTGAAGCGGAGAGTGACGTCAAAGCCGACTGCGGTTTGCTGGGGCGTGGGTTTGAACTCGGCAAACTGATTTTTGTACTCGGAGTCGCGGCCTTGCGAGTAGGCGACGGGGCTGTCGATGTGCAAGCTGCCGACGTCCTGGTAGCCGTCCGCTTGCGGTAGTGGAATCCAGAGCCGAACAGGGCCGGCGGGATTCTCAGTCGCCGGGAAATGAACCTGGTAAGTGAATTCGAAGGAGCGCGCGGGCAGGGCGTCAGAATCCGCAGTCGCGGCGCGGAATGGGTGAGCAACGCACACGATGCAGATCGTGGCTGCAAGGACAAGGACGAATGAGAGAAGCCGGCGAATCATCGGAGGACTCCTGTGAAATGGCATGCCGAGGAAAACAGCCTGGCGATTATACTCGTTTGGGAAACGAAGTAAAAAACGGAATGGCTGGAACAGACGAGCGATGAGCAGGGGACTAGGTTTTCGCAGGCTACGAGTGCTGTTACTGGCAGCGAGTGGATGGATGGTCGGTGCGGATGTCGCGGCCGCACAATCCCCGCCAGTTTCGAATCCGGGCGCGCCGGTCGCCGTGGACCCATCCATTTCCGGGAAACAGGTCGCTGCACTGCCGGAGAAAACGCACAGATTCTGGGACAAAGAAAACGACTGGCTGTTCGCGGGAGTTGGTGCTTCGCGGACGCTTGATTATTTTTCGACCTTGAACATGCGGCGACGAGGGCGGCAGGAGATCTTGCTAACGAATGATGTGGTCGATAATCATGCGGCATTCGCTGCGATTGAAGCGTCTGCGACAGGCATTTCCATCGGAGCTGCGTATTTGTTTCATCGCTGCGGACATCACAAGCTGGAACGCTGGACATCGATCGTGCACATCGGGCTGGCCACGACGGGTTCGGTGCGGAACTATTGCCTGAAGACGGCACACTTTGCTGCCGCTCCGCAAGGCGCGTCACTGCCTTAAGAGGCCAGTTCGCGTTACATAACCAATTCCGCTCTCAGGACATCCAGTCTTGCGCGCTGGCTCCGGGTGCGGCATACTCCCGCCCCGTGCGGCCTTGGTCGGTAGGGCACGGGTGGTTCGGCCGTGTGGTTTGCGAGGAGGTCTTGATGGAGCGGTGTGTCCCTTTTCACCGTTTCGGCGTGCTGTTTTGTCTGGGTTTGTCTCTCTCCACAGGGATTTGTGGACGCACCCGAGCCGCTGTATTAGCGAGCGACGAACGGTTCGCCGCGCAAACTTTACCCGCGCCTTCGGTTCCTTCTGAAACGCAGGCAGCTTTGCCTGCGGCTCCGCAGCAGCCAAAAAGCGGGGAATATGTGCTGTCGCATGACCGGTATGAAAAAGCTGTCGCGTATTCCCGCGCGGCGTACACCATGTACTTCGTTTCGGTGGGCATCAACGTCCTGGCGCTCGTGATTCTGTTGCGGCTGGGGATTGCCGCGAAGTTTCGGGATTGGGCGGAGAGCGTCAGCGACAAGAAGTCGGTCCAGGCGCTGGCTTTCGTACCGTTACTCGTGCTCACCGTGGATATCGCGGCGCTGCCAATTCGGGTCTATGGGCACGTCCTCTCGCTGCGCTATGAAATGTCCGTACAAAGCTGGGGATCCTGGTTCGCTGATTGGACCAAGGGGCAATTGCTCATGGTGGGTTTTGCGTTGATTTTTGCTCTGATCCTGTCCGCAATCCTGCGCAGGAGCCCCAGGCGCTGGTGGCTGTACTTATGGTTTGCCTCGCTGCCCGTCGTACTTTTCATCGTGTTCATCAGCCCATGGTTCATCGATCCCCTCTTCAACAAGTTCGAGCCTTTGCAAGCCACGCACCCGGAATTGGTCGGGGCCATCGAAAACCTGACCAAACATGCGGGCGTACCGATTCCGCCGGACCGCATGTTTCTGATGAGGGCCAGCGAAAAGACCAACGCGGTTGATGCGTATGTGACCGGAGTGGGCGCATCGAAGCGCGTGGTGATCTGGGACACCACGATTCAGAAGGCTACGCCCAACGAAACTCTCTTCATCGTCGGGCATGAGCTGGGACACTATGTTCTAGGGCATATTTGGAAAGGATTTTTATTTGCGGCGGGGCTCATGCTGATTGGGTTTTATGCGCTATTTCGGGCCCTGCACCGGGCGCTGGGCCGCTGGGGCGGAGACTGGAGGATCTACGGACCTGAAGATTGGGCGTCCTTTGCCGTGCTTTTGCTGCTTCTGGAGATTGGAACGTTTTTGTTGGCGCCGGTGGTGAACGGCTTCTCGCGGATGCAGGAGCATGCCGCCGATGTCTACGGCCTGGAAGTTACGCACGGGATTGTACCGGACTCCTCGGAGGTCGCCGCGCAATCCTTTCAGGTGCTGGGAGAAGTTGACCTGGCGGATCCAAACCCGCCTGAATTCATCACCATCTGGCTGTACTCGCATCCGCCATTGTCGGACCGGCTCGTTTTTGCGCACAGCTATGATCCGTGGTCTAAAGGCGAATCGCCCAAATACCTGAAGTAGCCGGGCGAGAATTGCGGATGCCAGAAATCTCCTGTTACCGGCGGGCTGCGGAATGACGGCGGGAAAAGGCTGCGACTTTATGACGATTGCCGCAACGGGACATGGAGCACCAGCGTCGGCGGCGTGTGCGTGAGGTATCGTAGAAAAAGAGGCCGCAATCCGGGTTGGAGCAGACGCGAAGGCGGGCGCCGGCACCCTCTGCGATGAGTTCCGCGGCCGACCGCGCGATAGCAGCCAGGAGCCAGTCCAGGCCACCTTCACGGGCGACGAATTCCAAGCCCCAATTGCCGCTTTGCAAGAGGAGTTCGTCGTGGCCTTCCGTGACGCGCAAGACTTCATTGATTGGCTCGACCCATTCTCGCAACAGGGCTTCTTTAGCAAGCAGCGCGTTGAAAGCCTCGTGAAGAGAAATATGCAGCCTTTGGGCCTTGCCGAGGAGCGCATCGGCGCTTTGCGGGTCATTCTGGGGGAGAGTAAGTAACTGGGCGCCGCGCTCCGAGGAAATGATTCGGGTAACGAGGAGAAAGCGGAGAAGCTCTTCCCAGGAGAAGTCAGAGGAAGGACCGAGCTCGTTGGCAAAGTCGAGAGAGAGTCTTCCACCGATGAGAGCTAGGGATGCTGAAGAGTGGGGCATCGAGTGTGCCTCCATTAACCGGTTACAAGAGTTTTACGAACGGAAGCTCTTCGATAACCGGTTAAGCATAGCAAGCTGGTTATGTCATGTCAGCTTGTTTTTCACTTAATCGAGGATTCTCTGTCGCCTGTTGCCGCATCAGATTTAACTGGCTGTTGGAGAAGGGATCTATGAGATTGCTGAGCGCCTTTATTGGGGTAATCGTGGCAGGGTCTTTGGTTTGGGGTTTCGAAGCGAATTTGCGGGTCCAGACTTCAAATTCCCAGCTCGCAGGGGCACGCGAGCCGGTTGTTGTCGAGCTATTCACTTCGGAAGGATGTTCGAGTTGTCCCCCTGCCGATGCCCTTCTGGCGGAGTTAGATACCCGGCAGCCGCTCGGATCCGCCGAAGTGATCGCCCTTGAGGAGCACGTAGACTATTGGGACGAGCAAGGCTGGAAAGACCCCTTTTCTTCCTCCATTTGGACTGCTCGTCAGAACGACTACGCCGGGACGCTCCACAACGGCAGTCCCTACACCCCTCAAATGGTTGTGGACGGAATCGAAGGATTTGTGGGCAGCCGTGCGGGAACGGCCCGCCAGGAGATCGAGAAAGCCTCTGGCCTCAAGAAAGTTAAAGTAGAAATCGGGGAAGCATCCGTGGTATCGAACAAATCGGTGGTTTTCAAGGTGAGCGTCGAGAAACTCTTGGGCATCGCGCCCAAAGACACGGCGGAAGTCATTCTCGCAATCACCGAAAGCGGTTTGCATTCCTCCGTAAAAGCCGGAGAGAACAATGGCAAGGAATTGCAGCACGCGCCGGTGGTGCGGGAATGGAAAGTGATTGGCGTTGCGGGGAAGAACGGCGAGGAAGGATTCAGCGCGCAGCCCGCCGTAAAACTGGATTCGAAATGGAATTTGGAAAACTTGCGAGCTGTCGTATTCGTGCAAGAAAGAAAAAACCGGCGCATTCTGGGCGCCGCGTCGATCCGCCTGACACAGGGAGACATGGCGTCACACTGAAGAACAAAGAAGTGAGTTGCAAATTAGATAAAGTGAAAGAGAAGCGCGGGCACCAACGCAAGTCTGTGCTATTTTGAATCCCTATCCATGAGATAAATTTCCATCCGGACCGCGGCGCGCAGTTCGTCATGGGGTCCGCGTGCTTACGGCACGCTCCCACAGGCGTCTGAGAGTGAAGCGGCTGGTGCGAGTTTCTTTGGAGTGAGGAATGGATGACGAGTTCTTTGGCACGCCGCGCGAGGTAGAAAGAGATGCAAATTCATCAGCGATCGGATTCCCCCGCAATCTGTTCCTGAATGAAACGGGCTTGCGCGCGGGCTGGCGGCTCCTGATTTACGTCGCCATTTTCTTTGCTTTGTTGATAGTCTCCATTTTTCTTCTCGGCCTGCTTCTACACCCGACCCGCGGCGTTTTTTCTCCCAGATTTCAGTTCTTTGCCGAATTGGCAAGCTTCCTCGCGGCGTTTCTAGCGGCTTGGATCATGTCGCAGATCGAGAAGCGGCCGGTGGACATGTATGGACTGCCTGCGCGAGGCGCATTCGGAAAACAGTTTTGGGCCGGCTGCCTCTTTGGCCTTTGCGAGATTTTTGTATTGATTGGACTGATTGCGGCGTTCGGCGGATATTCTTTCGGAAGCCTGGCGGAACACGGAGGAGCAATCGCCAAGTGGGCATTGTTCTGGGGAGCTTTTTTTGTTGTTGTGGGCTTGTTCGAGGAATATTTGTTCCGAGGCTACACTCTCCACACTTTGGCGGACGGCATCGGCTTTTGGCCGGCGGCCGTTCTTCTCGCCGTTTGCTTTGGAGCTGTGCACCTCCAAAATACAGGCGAAGGCTGGATTGGAGTAGCCGGCGTGCTGTTCGTGGGACTGTTCTGGAGTCTCACGTTAAAGCGAACCGGGAGCTTGTGGTTCGCGGTCGGCATGCACGCGACGTTCGATTTTGGGGAGACGTTTTTGTTTTCCGTTCCGGACAGCGGAATGATTTTTCCGGGCCATCTTTCGAATGCCACGCTGCATGGCCCGAACTGGATGACAGGAGGCACACCGGGACCTGAAGGGAGCGTCTTTGATTTTCTTATTCTTGCTGTCTTCTTTTTCGTATTTGACCGTTTGTATCCTGCCAAAAAAGAACTGAAAAACGGCCCGACAACCAACTGAAGCTTTCAGTGCACCAGGTCAGAGGCGTAAACGAGGTGCACGCCACGAGTTTTGGCTTGCGGCAGCAGTTCGCGTAGAGCTTGCAGGGTCGCGGGATGGGGATGACCGATAGCGATGGCTTCTCCCTTTTCCTTCGCGCCGCGCAGAGCCAGTTCGAGCTGTTTGCGCACGGCGGAAACTTCCGGGACATCGTCGAGGAAGGGGACGTTGCGGAAGCCTGAGCGCACTCCGAGGCGCTGCGCGGTGTCGTAAGCGACGGTCGCGGCGGTGGTTCGGCTGTCCACGTAGAAGAGATTCCACTTCTGAAGAACGGGCATCAATTCTTCCATGAGCGCGGCATCGGCGGTGGCCTGCGAGCCTTGATGATTGTTGACACCGGTTGCGTTCGGGACGCTCTGCATCATCTGCTCGAAAAGAACAGGAATATCGTCAGGAGGCATGCCGGGATGCAATTCCTGTGCTTCGGGCGTTTCGTTTCCTACCGATTGCATGGGGAGATGCAGCATGATTTCGTATCCGCGGCGATGGGCTTCCGCGGCAATCTCGGCGGAATGTGCGTGATTGGGAAGGACGGAGATGGTCAGAGGATAAGGCAGCGCGAATATTGCGTCGGCGGCAGCGCGATCGCTGCCCAGATCATCGAGGATGATAGCCAGCCGTGCCGGGCCGCTCTTCTCGCCCTGACGCGGGGAAGCAGCCCGCGCCGCTGCCGGAACGATGATATGGACAGAATTTGTGATCACCCCCGCACTGCGATAGTCCAGCCGCAGAAGCGCTCCGGAGCTCATTCCCTCGTCGCGCGTCAGATTATTCGAAGTGGCGATGCGGTCCAGCGACTGGATGAGGCGGGCAACCGATTCGCGCTGAGCCTGTTCAGAGGCGCCCGCCGGCAGCACGACGAATAGTTGATCCACGTGATCGGCGTGCGTGCCATCAAAGCGAAGGCGCGAGCTGATGTCTCCGGGTTGTTTACCGAAACCCGAAGAGGCATGGATCATTTCGCGGGTGATGGAGTGGACCTGGCCGGGCGATAGAGGTTTATGCTGCTCGCTCTTGCAGCCCCAGGAAAAAAGAGCCACCACAAGTAGCAAAGCGAGTAGAAGCGCGAAAGAGCTGCACCTACAGCGGGCGCGTTGGAATGCCGTGATTTGCGTTGTTGCTCCGCGCCGAACGAGCACAGAACGCTAGGCAGCTTTTTTCTGCGGAGCCTTCAAGAGTTCGAGGGCTTTGCGGAAGATGGGATCCTCGGGCGACAACGGACGAGGAGGCACAGGTTCTTTCTGCGCATCGGCGCCCGAGCCGCTTTCGTCATCGGTGGTATCGGATTCGTCCTCTGACGACGCGCGCACAACTTCGGACGGCACAACGCCTTCCTCGAGGATGGACTTGCCGTCTCCGTTGTAATAATTGGCGACCGTCAAGAAGAGCGCCGCCCCGTCATCGAGCGAGATCAGCTTTTGCTCCGAGGCGAGTCCAAAAGTGCGTTCTCCAACCACGTCACCGCGATGGTTCGCAACCATGGCCGAGGCCAACACTTCCGCGGCGCCAGAGGTCGTTGGATCGATAAGCAGCGAAACCGGAGCTTTCCAGACTACCTTGCTCGGATCGGCGGAGAAAACCTGCGTGGAAACCGTTTGGCCGCGCAGCGTCGATAAGGTCCCCGAGGAAATAAAAAGCTTTGCGACGGCAATGGCCTCCGAAACCGGGCCGCGCCCGCATTCGCGTACATCCAGAATCACTTTGTGAACGCCTTGCTTTTCCGCTTCCAACAGGCGGGAGCGGATTTCGTCGGCGCGTCCCGGCTCGAGCGAAGGCAAGCGAAGTACAAGAACATCCGGATCCACTTTTTCACTTACGATCTTTGCAGCGCCGAGTTTTACGCGCACCAGGTCGACTTCATCAGGATCGGCTTTGCCGCGGCGGATAACTCCCACTTTCACACCGGTTCCCGGCTGGCCGCGCAGAAAATTCATGGCCTGGCCAACGGACATATCGCGCGTGGTAAAGCCTGCAACGGATTCAAAAATGTCTCCGCTGTGGATACCAGCCTTTTCGCCGGGGCTATCCGGTAAAACCGAAACCACAATGATGTAGCCAAAACGCTTGCTCAGCGTGAGACCGGCGTCGCCGGTCACATTCGCGGACTGTTTTTGCCTGTATTCCGAGTACTCGCGCGCAGTCAGGTAGCTGGACTGCGCGTCCAGCGATTCCAGAAGTCCATGGAGCGAGCCTGTCGTCACCAGATGCAGATTGGGCTCGTCGACGTAATCCTGCTGGATTTTCTGCAGAACTTCGCTGTAGACCGTTAGCGACTTATAGGCTTTGTCGTCCGGCGTGCGGCCAAGTACATGACCCAGCCCCGCATAGCAAAAGATAACTATCGATACGCAAAGAACCCCGATGCGAGCCGCTTTATTCATCTTTCACCCATGCCTTCCAAAATCAACGCAAAGCTGGCGACAAAAACAGAATTCCAATTATAGCACTCTCAGAAGTTGGGACGCAGTCGGAAAGAGAAAGGAAGCCTGAAAAGGTGAATGAATTAGGCGCCCCTACTGCGTTTGCAACGGCAAGGTTGGGTGAAAGACACGACTAAGTAGCGAATTGATGCGTAATAGACACACCAAGACAAAAGCCTCAACCCTTTGTTCCTATAAGTCACTGAAAAATATGGACAAAGGCGGGAAACCCTGGCCAACAACATGCTATCCTAGATGAGGGGAAATGTTTCAATCCACTATAGCTCGTGAGGCGTTCGCTGAAGGTGTGGGTCTACACACCGGCGTCTTCGGACACGTCCGCCTTCTGCCCGCGCCAGCCGATACCGGCATAGTTTTTCGCCGCACGGACCTCGACAATTTTCCCATTGAAGCACAGGGTCACAACGTCGCCCGCGTTAGCTACGCCACCAGCTTGATGAAGCAGGGAGTGTTGCTTTCCACCACGGAACATCTTTTGGCGGCGATCTATTCCTGCGGCATCGACAACATTTTTATCGATATCGATTCGATAGAGATTCCCATTCTGGACGGTTCAGCCGAGCCTTTCATGCAAATGCTGGAGCACGCGGGCGTTCGCAAACTTCGCCGCAAGCGCCGGTTTCTGAAGATGCTGAAGCCTCTGGAAGTGGAGGAAGGCGACCGCCGCATAGGGATTTATCCTGCCGACGAATTCCGCGTGCGCTGCTATGTCGATTTCCCGCATCCGTTGGTGGGCCAGCAAGAAGTCGAAATGGTGGTGAATCCGGAGACTTTCCGGCAGCTCCTGGCGCGCGCGCGCACATTTTGCTTTGAGCGCGACATAGAGCCCCTGCGCTCCATGGGCTTGATTCGCGGCGGGTCTCTCGAAAACGCGATCGTCCTGACCAACGACGGCGTTATGAACGGGCCGCTGCGCTTTCCGGATGAGTTTGGCCGGCACAAAGCGCTGGATTTGATTGGCGATTTAGCTTTGGCGGGATTGCCGTTGCTCGCGCGCGTCGAAGCATACAAGGCAGGTCACGCGCTTCACACCCAGCTTGTTAGCCGCCTTCTGGCTGACCCCTCGCTTTGGACGATCACTACCGCAGAAGCGTCGCCCGTGGAACGCGAAGTTCGGCTGACCACGCTTTCACCGGCTCCCGCCACCGACTAATCAGACTCTCGCTCCGGGAGCTGCCCGAAACGAGTCGCATCCTACGTACGCTAGGTGCTGGCTACTGAAGCGGAGTACTGTCCGCTGTGGCTGGCGCTCCTCTGCTTGTGCGAATCACTCCGGACTCATCCGTGAAGAAATGTCGTGTCCCGGTGGTGTCTTCGGTGATGGGATCGGCCGTGATCGTGTAACTGACGACGTGGCCCAGATTGTCCGCGGGGCCGGGCGAATAGAAGAATCTATATCCACTCTTTATCGGAGCCGGTGCAGCGAGCAGCGGTTCAACCAGATTGGCTCCTTCGCAGTCACCATTTCCCGCACCAAGGTTTGTTACGGACGCCGGGAAGCCGATGTTTTGGCACTGGTTCGCGTAGTTCAATATGGCGGAATTGTAAGTCCGCAAGGTGCCCACTGCGGTAGCTTCGTTCGCGGCCATCTTTGCGCGGAGCAGATTTGGGATGGCGATAGCGGCGATGATCAGAATGAACGGAATCAACACCACCTGGGCGTAACCCATTACCATGCCCGCTATCGCGAGGCCGTTTCCTTTCAGCTGGCCCGCTTTTTTCTTGATGTCCGAGAGTGCCAGGTGCCCCAAAACGATCGCAGGGATAGCAGCAAGTAACGGCAGAATCAGGTAGGCGGCGATCCCGCAGACCAGGCTGGCGGTCGCCATCCCGCTGGTTTGCTGAGGCCCAGCGTAAGCCACTGGAACTGCGGGTGATACGGGAGCTCTCGCAAGAGGGGGAACAGTAGCCCCGCTCAGACTGTTGCCACACGTGGGGCAAAACGCCGCACCCGCCTGGATGGGCGACGAACAGTGGGGACATGTTTGCATGCCTGCTACTCCTTCCGCGGGACGTCAGTCGTGCGCCGGAACCAGGGAACGCAGTGGCGCACGATTCCCGCCAAGAGCCTGGATTACGTCCAGAACACATTGTCCCGCAGGTTTGCTCCCCGAGATTGTCAAAGATGAGGCAGTGAGGCGAGAATAGAACCCTCATGTCCAACCACGATCTGGCCATCGTCATTCTCGCGGCAGGAAAAGGTACGCGGCTGAAATCCGGCTTAGCCAAGGTATTGCACCGCGCGGGCGGTCGCACGCTCATCGAGCACGTCGTCCGGGCGTGCGCGCCACTGGGCGCAAAACAAACGATCGTCGTCGTGGGGCACCAAGCCGAGCTGGTGACATCCATGGTCGAGCCCCTTGGCGCGGAGACGGTGTTGCAGCAACCGCAGCACGGCACCGGGCATGCAATGCAAGTTGCGCGCCGCGCTTTGGGCAGAGCGAAGCTTGTAGTCGTTCTGCCAGGTGACGCGCCGCTGGTGCGCACGGAAACGCTCAAGTCACTCATCGCCACGCATCGTGCCGGAGATGCCGCAGCCACGATATTGACTGCCGTGCTCGCTGATCCGTCTGGCTACGGGCGCATCTTGCGAAAATCCGAAACCGCCGTCGCGGCCATCGTGGAAGAATCGCAGCTCACGCCAGACCAGCGCGAGCTGAACGAAATCAACTCCGCGATCTATTGCTTCACGCTGGATAAGCTCTGGCCGGCTTTGGCTCACGTCAAGCCGAACAACCACCATCGCGAACTTTACCTCACGGACACCATCGCCGTAATGACCGCCAAGAACGAGACAGTACTTGCGGAAGTCGCTCCCGATTCCCGCGAAGTTCTGGGATGCAATACACGCGCGGACCTGGCGGAAGTGGACCGCGTTTTTCGGGAACGCAAGCGCGCGGCGCTGATGGATGCAGGCGTAACCATTCAATTGCCCGAGACGGTGCTGATCGATCCGGAGGTCACGGCGGGCGAAGACACGGTGATTGAACCTGGGGTGCAGCTTCTCGGAAAAACGAAAATCGGCGAGCGGTGCATGATTCGCACCGGTAGTGTGCTCACCGACACGCTGCTTGGGAACGATGTGACGGTCGAGCCTCATTGCGTCGTCGCGCAGAGCCGCCTAGACGATCGCGTAATCATCGGACCATTCGCGCGCTTGCGCCCGGACAATCACGTGAAGGCGGGCGCGCGCATCGGCAATTTCGTCGAGCTCAAGAAGAGCACCATCGGCGAAGGATCCAAAGCGATGCACTTGACGTATCTGGGCGATACGAAAATCGGGGAAAAATCGAATATCGGTGCGGGGACCATCACCTGCAATTACGACGGCTTTCACAAGTTTCCGACTTCGATTGGTAACAAAGTTTTTATTGGAAGCGATACCGCGCTCGTCGCGCCTGTGCGCGTCGGCGATGGCGCTTACGTAGCGGCAGGTTCCACGATTACGGAAAACGTTCCCGCGGATGCGCTGGCCATCGCACGCGGACGCCAGGCCAACAAGCTGGGGTGGGCTTCCAAGAAGCGCCGAGAATTGGCCGCTGCTGAAAATCCGAAGAAATCCAAGCGTTCGCGAAGAAAACCGAAAGCCCATCGTCGTTCCAAAAAACGCAAGTAGACCTGTTGTCCACAATAGCCACGGTAGAATTCGACGCGTCCGGCCGTCCGAAAGTGCCGGCCACAATCTGCTGCCACCACAAACATTGAATACATCTGCAGTGGATGCTATCGTCCGCGATACGTAAATCCGAAGGAGTGTGTCAGTGGGCAATTGGGTTAACTGGGTGTTGGTCATTGGCGGCCTGGTCTGCGTAATTATTGAATTGGCGCTAGGAGCGCTTACGGGCTTGGACCTCGCCCTTGTCGGCGGGTCGCTGACGATTGGCGGCGCGATCGGGCTATTGGCCGGATCGGCGCGAATCGGTTTGCTGGCCGCAGGAGCGCTCGCGCTCGTTTATTTGGCGATATTTCGCAGTTGGCTGAAAGCCAGGCTCACGGTCAAAAATGTTGCGAGCAACGTGGATGCGGTAGTCGGAAAGACCGGGGTGGTGACAAAACGCATTGCGCCGAGCGAACCGGGCATGGTGAAAGTCGGCGCGGAAGTATGGCGCGCTGAGTTGGCCGGCGCGGAAGATGCCGCGCGGGATGCGGGCGCAAAGGTTACGGTGCAATCGGTCGAAGGCGTGACACTCAAAGTGAGGTGAGCGGCTATGGACCAAGGCGGCTTAGGTATTTTGATTACGGCGTTTTTTGTGGCAGTCGCGATATTTGGTTTAGTGGCGCTTGCCAAAGGCGCGCGAACCGTCAAGCAATATGAAAAAGGATTGATCACGCGCCTCGGCAAGTATCACGGCATGGCGCCGTCGGGGCTAACGTTCATCCTGCCGTTCGTCGACGACATCGTGCGCGTGGACATGCGCGAACAGGTCATCACCGTGCCGCCGCAAAAGCTAATCACAAAAGACAACGTCACGGTCGAAGTGGATGCCGTCGTGTATTACAAGGTGATTGATCCGGTGAAGTCGCAATATGAGGTGCAGGATTTTGGCTATGCCTGCACCACGCTGGCGCAAACAAATTTGCGCAACCTGATCGGAGACCGCACCCTCGACGAGACGCTCGTAGCTCGTGACATGATCAATACGAACTTGCGCGAAGTTCTCGACGAGGCCACCAACGGCTGGGGCGTGAAAGTCACCCGCGTGGAAGTGCAGAAAATCGAGCCGCCGCGCGACATCACGGACGCCATGTCGCGACAGATGAAAGCGGAGCGCGAGAAACGCGCGGCTGTTCTGGAAGCGGAAGGCATCAAGCAGAGCCAAATTTTACAAGCCGAAGGCAAGAAGCAATCCGAAATCCTGAAAGCCGAAGGCGATGCCCAGGCTCGCGTCACCCGAGCGAATGCCGAAGCCGAAGCCATCAAGCTTGTCTCGACCGCAGCGGAAACTTATTTCAAGGAACGCGCCGAGATGATGCGCCGGCTCGAAGTTCTCAATAACACACTGGCGCAAAACACGAAATACATTGTTCCCGCGAGTTCGAGCCTTGTGAATGTCCTCGGCCTGGACGGCCCCGTTCAGGCGCTGCCTAAGAGCGCGCCCGATGCTTCCGTGCCTCCCGCTTCCGGACCAGGTGGTCGCTCGGTTTAGCCCGCGGGCCCGAGCAAAGGGGGAGCGCGCATGGCAGAACCTCAAACCAAAGCCGTACAATGCAGGATGATTTCGCCGCAGTTTGTCGTCCCGGATGTCGTAGCCGCGGCAGAGTATTACCGCGACGTCTTGGGATTTCGCATTTGCGGCTACTTTCTCGACCCGCCCATCTATGCGATCGTTGCACGAGATTCCGTCGAAATTCATTTTGGAAAAGCCGACACTGGCACTACCGCCTCGCCCAATATCCAGCGGCGCGAGGGAAGCCTCGACGCTTACATTTGGGTGAATGATCTCGATCCTCTTTACGCGGAGCTGAAAGAACGCGGCGTAAAGATAGTGGAACCCCCGACGACTCAGGTTTATCACTGCTATGAAATGATCGTCGAGGATAATTTGGGATTTCGCCTGGCTTTTGGGATGGATATAAGCTCTCAACCGAACGTTTCCGCTCGATCCTAAACGACTTGCTAAAGCATTCTTCCAATGCCCGCGTGTGCTAAAATAGGAGTTCCCCGAATGCCACACGGAGCCAACACGCAATGAAATTCGGAGTCGTAGTCTTTCCCGGATCGAATTGTGACCACGACGCGTTTTACGCCATCGGAAATGTTCTGCACAAGCCTGTTGAATTTATCTGGCACCAGTCGCAGGATCTGGCGAATTGCGACGTCGTCATTCTGCCGGGGGGCTTTGCGCATGGTGATTATCTGCGAACCGGCGCTATCGCGCGTTTTTCCCCCGTGATGAAGTCCGTCGAGAAATTTGCCAACAGCGGCGGCATGGTCCTCGGCATCTGCAATGGTTTCCAGATTCTGCTGGAAGCGGGCTTGCTTCCGGGCGCAATGATGCGCAACAGCGGCCTCCGCTATATCTGCCGCCCCGTTTACATTCGCGTCGAGCAAACCGACACGCCGTTCACTAACGCCGCGCAGCGTGGCCAAATCTTGAAAGTTCCCATCGCGCACAACGAGGGCAACTACACCTGCGACGAAGCAACTCTCGCGCACCTCGAGAAAAACTGCCAGATCCTTTTCCGTTACACCACCCCGGACGGCGCGGATGACGCGGCCGGCAATCCCAACGGTTCGAGGAACAACATCGCGGGCATTTGCAACCGTGAGCGCAATGTCGCCGGCCTCATGCCCCATCCCGAGCGCGCCGTCGAATCCGCTCTCGGTTCAGCGGACGGTTTGATTATTTTCCAGTCCATGATCGAAGCTCTCGTCGGTGCTGCAAAGGCCACGGCGTGAGCATGACGGTTCTTTCTTCGGCCAAGCCCCAGCGGTGCTCTACTCTGTCCCGTTTTGAGCGTTGCGATGAGTGAAGAACTTTCAGAGCTGAGCTACGAGGAGTTTGTCCGCGCGCGGAAGTTGTACTGGCAACAAGCAGCAGGAAACGCCGACAAGGACGCATTGGTCCCGGGCAGGGCGCCGGCTGGGGAGGACAGCATCGGTTTCATGCTGTATTCACCCGGAGCGGAAGGAATTTTCGCCGTATTTGAAGATTCCGACCAGGCCGGCTGGTTTTATCTTTACGGCGCGAAACAACGAGGCATCTTGAAGTGCGCTCACATTTACAATCGCGCGAATGTCCTTGTGGACGAAGATGTGGTGGACATTGGCTGGGCCACGGACGGCTCGGCTTGCGGTCTTGCCGTTTGGGGCGAGTTTAGAGCCTTTCTCGGGGTCTCGAGCGATTTGGAATTGCGAAAACCGGTGATGGACGCTGAAGAACGCGGCATTCCGGCGAGCGCCTGGCCCGCCGGTTTTGAGCGCTATCTCGAACCGAAAATCGACTGAAGGATCACGAACCGCACCCATGGCTACCGCTAGCGCCGAAATCAAAGTGACTCCAGAGATCGCCGCCGAACACGGCGTGACTCGCGACGAATACGCACGCATCCAGCAAATCCTCGGCCGCGATCCCAATATCACCGAACTCGGCATTTTCAGCGTGATGTGGAGTGAGCACTGCTCCTACAAATCGAGCAAAGTGCACCTGAAGCGCCTGCCCACGCGCGGCAAACTCGTCGTGCAAGGCCCGGGCGAAAATGCCGGAGTCGTGGACATCGGCGATGGCCTCGTTGCCGCATTCAAAATCGAGTCGCACAATCATCCCAGCTACGTCGAGCCGTTTCAGGGCGCGACGACCGGAGTTGGCGGCATACTTCGGGACATTTTCACCATGGGCGCCCGGCCCATCGCTATTCTCGACTCGCTCCGCTTCGGCGAGATCGTGGCTGGAAAAGGCACCAGTGAAGAAGAAGCCGCCAAGAACCGGCGCATCCTCGACGGCGTGATTCGCGGCGTCGGACATTACGGAAATTGTTTCGGCGTACCAACCATTGGCGGTGAGGTCGGCTTCGAGCCGTGCTACTCGCAAAATCCCCTCGTCAACGCACTCGCCCTCGGCATCGCGCGCAAAGAAGAGATCTTTCTCGCCAAAGCCAAAGGCATCGGCAACCCCGTCATCTACGTCGGCGCAAAAACGGGGCGCGACGGCATCCACGGCGCATCTTTGCTCGCATCCGCCGAGTTCACCGAAGAATCCAAGCAAAAACGCCCGAACGTGCAAGTAGGCGACCCGTTCATGGAAAAGCTGCTTCTCGAAGCGTGCCTCGAGGCGATGCAGACGGGCGCGGTCGTTGCGATTCAGGACATGGGCGCAGCGGGCCTCACCTGTTCAACGATGGAAATGGCCTCGCGCGGCGGCACTGGCATCGAAATCGATCTCGCTAAAGTTCCTCAACGCGAGACCGGCATGACTCCTTATGAAATCATGCTCAGCGAATCGCAAGAGCGCATGCTCCTTGTCGCCGAGAAAGGACGCGAGCGCGAAGTACTTGATGTTTTCAAAAAGTGGGGACTTGATGCCGTCGTTGTCGGCAAGGTCACCGACGGCGGCATCGCGAAAGTTTTGAATCACGGCCAGATCGCCGCGGAAATTCCCGCGCATCCGCTCGCCGAAGAAGGCCCGGTTTACCGCCGCCCCATCGTGCAGCCGCCCCTTCGCCACGAGACGCCCGCCGATTGGTTTTCGTTCGCGCCCGAAGGCACGAATCTCACCGTGAATTTTGCAAAATTGCTCGCCTCTCCAGCCATCGCCTCCAAACGCTGGATCACCGAGCAGTACGACACAAGCGTGCGCACCAATACGCTTGCAGGCCCCGGCGCTAGCGATGCCGCAGTCGTACGCATCAAGGATCCGCGGACAGGAATCGTAAAACGCGCCTTGGCTCTTGCCACCGACGGCAACGGCCGCTGGTGCCAGCTAAATCCCCGCGTCGGCGCCATGCACGCCGTCGCCGAAGCCGCCCGCAACGTCGCATCATCCGGCGCGCGCCCCATCGCCGCAACAAATTGCCTCAATTTCGGCAGTCCGGAAAAACCCGAAGTCATGTGGCAATTCAGCGAAGCGATCGACGGCCTCACCGTCGCCTGCAGCGAACTCGGCACGCCCATCACCGGCGGTAACGTCAGCTTCTACAACGAAACCTTGGGTAAATCCATCTACCCAACGTCGGTGATTGGCGTACTCGGCATTCTCGACGATGCTACGCGCGTCCTGAAAATCGCTTTCCGAGCCGAATGCGACGTCATCGTCCTCCTAGATGCGGCAATTGAGCTTAATGCGGCAACCGTAGGGGCACGATATATCGTGCCCCTACACGAGGCGGCGCGCGAATTTTCCTCCTCCGAGTATTCCAAAACGGTCGCGGGCGTCGTCTCCGGCGAACCTCCAGCCATCGATCTGGCCGCCGAAAAACGCCTGATCGATTGCCTTATCGCACTAGCGTCCGAAGGCTCGGTCCAATCCGCCCACGACGTCTCCGACGGCGGCATAGCCGTCACCCTAGCCGAATCCTGCTTCGCCGCCTCTCCCGAAGGGGCACGGCATGTCGTGCCCCCCTTAGGCGCAAACGTGAATCTGGATGCCGACGGTCCCGCCGAACACGCGCTCTTCAACGAACGCGGCGCCCGTTGTGTCGTATCCGTCGCTCCCACAAAACTTGCCGCTGTCCTCGCAACTGCGAGACAATACAATGTAGGCGCGTGCGAAATCGGCAAAGTGCATCTTGGCAACGCGCTCCGCATCGAATATAAGGGGAGCGCAGTAGTCGATTCCCCCCTCGACTCTCTGCGCAGCATCTGGGCCAATTCGCTCGAGCGCACGTTAGCCTCTAAATGACGCAAAAGCTCGCTTTCGCCGACGATCACTTCCACGACGAGTGTGGTGTGTTCGGTGTTTTCGGCCATCCCGAAGCCGCGAACCTCGCCTATCTCGGCCTCTACGCCCTTCAACATCGCGGCCAGGAATCCGCCGGCATCGTTTCGAGCGACGGCACCGATCTCTACCTTCACCGTGCCATGGGCGAAGTCGAAGAAATTTTTCAGCCGACAGTGCTCGCCAAGCTTCCAGGCAGTCTCGCCATTGGCCACACGCGCTATTCCACCGCAGGCGATAAGGCTCTCCTCAACGCCCAGCCCATCATGATCGATTGCAACAAGGGCAAAGTCGCGCTGGGCCACAACGGCAATCTCACCAACGCCGCCGAATGGCGCCGCAAACTCGAGCATCGCGGCTCCATCTTCCAAACCAATAGCGACACCGAAGTGATCGTGCATCTCCTCGCGCGCTCGCAAGCCCGCAATCTTTCCGGCGCGATCGGCGACGCCCTCAATCAAGTCGAAGGCGCTTACTCTCTGCTCGTCCTCACGCAAGACGAACTCTACGCCGTGCGCGATCCGCGCGGATTCCGCCCCCTCGTGCTAGGCAGGCTCCCTCTGCCCACTGGCGGCGAGGCTTGGCTGGTCGCCTCCGAAACCTGCGCGTTCGATCTGCTCAATGCGCAATACGTCCGCGAAATCGAACCCGGCGAAATGGTGCGCATTTCCCGCTCCGGCATTGAGTCCATCCACTTCGCGCCAGAAAAGCCCATGCAGCAATGCATTTTCGAGCATGTCTATTTCGCGCGCCCGGACAGCATCATCTTCGGCCGCAGCGTCAACGAAAGCCGCGAAGCCCTCGGCCGCCTCCTCGCACGCGAACACCCTGTTGATGCCGATATCGTCGTGCCCGTTCCAGACTCCGGCGTCCCCGCCGCGGTAGGCTACGCGCTCGAATCGAAAATTCCATTTCGCATGGGCCTGATCCGCAATCACTACATCGGCCGCACGTTCATCGAGCCTTCGCAAGCCATCCGCAATTTTGGCGTAAAACTGAAACTCAATCCCATCCGCGGCCTCATCGAAGGCCAGCGCGTTATTCTCGTCGACGATTCCATTGTCCGTGGCACCACGAGCCGCAAAATCGTCCGCATGGTCCGCGAAGCCGGAGCCCGCGAAGTCCACGTGCGCATCAGTTGCCCGCCCACGATTTCGCCGTGCTACTACGGCGTGGACACCCCCACGCGCGAAGAACTCATCGCCTCCTCGAACTCCCCCGACGAAATTTGTAAGTTCCTCGGTGCCGATTCGCTTGGCTATGTTTCGCTTCCCGCCCTGCGCCAGGCCGTGAATGACACCGAAGGCAAGTTTTGTACGTCCTGTTATACGGGCGTCTATCCAACGGATCTCGTGCAGCTCGAAGTTCGCGAGAGCAACTCCGGCGCTTCGGAACATAAGAATTGTGACGCTTCGGACGACGCACGTATCGAGAGACCTGTGGCGGTGGAACGTGAAGGCTGACGCAAAACAAAAACCAACCGGCAAAGAAACCGGCGCGGAAGCCGTCAAAGCCGCTGGCAAAGCTGTCGAAGAACCCAAGCTTCCCATGGCCCAGCGCGTGCGGCGTGAAATCATCGCCTGGTTCTGGGTGGGGCTCGCGTTTCTTCTCATCAACGGCACCATCGGCCAGGCGCGTGTCATTCCTTCCGGCTCGATGGAAAACACTCTCCTCATCGGCGACCACCTCATTATGAGCCGCCTCGGCTACGACGCCGGCGTTCCCTTCACCAACTGGCACGTCTCCCTCTGGCGCAATCCCAAACGTCAGCAGATCATCATTTTCAAGCCGCCTTTCGCGCCCGATCAGCCGGACTACGTCAAGCGGGTCATCGGTCTGCCGGGCGACACCGTCGATATTCACGACGGTGCGGTCTGGGTCAATGGGCAGGTGCTCAATGAAAATTACACGCTTGGTCGCAGCGAGCCTGGCGAGATCAAGCTCCCTTTCAAAGTTCCAAACAATAGTTATTTTGTAATGGGCGACAATCGCGGCAATTCCTATGACAGCCGCTTCTGGGGCCCCGTGCCGCGAAACGACATTATTGGCACGCCCGTCATGATTTATATGTCGCTCGATGTCGGTCAAGACGCCTGGGAACCCGGCCAGATTCGCGAAAGATTTTTTGCCTACGCGAACGCCGTTATCCATCCTGGCACTGTGCGCTGGAGGCGCCTGTTCCGGTTGTTTTGACACGGGCAGTTTGACGCTGTTGTGGCGCACCCGCACCGGGCAAGTGGATGGCGGACGCATTTAAACGGTTTCGCCGCGAACCCCGCCGCGGCCGCCTGTAGTTCATTCCGCAACGTGCACGACAGGCGTGAATCTGCGCCCAAAAAAAGAAAGCGAACCACCCTCGATGAAATATGCCGATGCCGGAGTGAACATCGCTGTCGCCGACGAAGTGAAGCAGCGCATCCGGCACCATGCGAACCGCACATTCACTTCAGGAGTTCTCGGCGGCATTGGCGGATTCGGCGCGCTCTTCGCCCTCGACAACATAAGGTGGAAAGAACCCGTCCTCGTCTCGAGCGCTGATGGCGTCGGCACCAAACTGAAAATCGCCATAGCCATGGGCGTGCACTCCACAGTCGGCGGCGACCTCGTCAATCATTGCGTCAACGATATTTTAGTCCAGGGCGCGACCCCACTTTTCTTCCTTGATTACCTCGCCATGGGAAAGCTCGATCCAGCAGTCATCGAGCAACTCGTCGAAGGCATGAGCCGCTCTTGCCGCAAAGCGGGATGCGCGCTGATTGGCGGCGAAACCGCTGAGATGCCGGGATTTTATCCTCCGGGAGAATACGATCTCGCCGGCTTCATCGTCGGCGTGGTCGAGCGCAAAAAAATCCTCACCGGAAAATCCATTAAACCAGGTGACGCACTCCTCGCTCTTCCCTCCTCCGGCCTGCACACCAATGGCTACTCGCTCGCACGCAAGCTGGTTTTTGAAGTCGCAAACTTAAAGCCGGATACCTACGTCGCCGAAGTCGGAAACAAAATTGGTGCGGAACTCTTAAAACCGCACTTGTGTTACGCCCCCGCGCTCAAGAATATCGTCGCGCGCGGCTGGGTTTCCGCTTTGGCGCACATCACCGGTGGAGGCATTCCCGGCAACCTGCCGCGCGTCCTCCCCGCCGGAGTCAAAGCGCAAATCGACCTAGCCTCCTGGCCGGTCCCAAGCATCTTCAAGTTTCTCGCAACGCTCGGAAAAATCGAAACCAACGAACTGCTCCAATCCTTCAACATGGGCATCGGCATGATCCTCGTCGTGCCTCCCGCTCACGTAAAATCCGTCGAAGCCGACCTCAAACGCCGCCGCGAAAAATTCTTCCGCATCGGCCGCATCGAACGCGCCGACTCCGGCAAACCCCGTGTCGCCCACTCTGGTTCCCTCAACCTCTAGTCGTTTCTTCTCTGTGTTCTTCGTGTTTTCTGTGTAAATTCCGCTTCCTGTTTCTTATTCCACCTCAGAGGCGGCGTAATCCGGATGCTTTGCTCGTCCGCGCTTCTTCATCTCCCGCGCCACGCGTTTCAGCCATCGCAGCTCGGTTTTAAACTGCTCAATCATCAAGCTCACCATCCACACCGCTTCATGGTACGGATGCCCCACTTCCTCCAGAACCGAGCGCAGCGTTTCCTTCTCTCGCGCTACTTCGCTCTCCAGAAACTCCTGCCGCCGCCGGATTTGCTCCTGAAACACGCCCGGCCGCGCCAGCCACGAAAGAGCGACCCAGGTCAGAAATGGAGGCCGGTCCCGTTGCATCGTCCACTCCTCACGTTCGAGAGCATCAGCCAGCGCCCCGCGTCCCTTCGCCGTCGTTTCAAAGCTGCTCCGCTCCGGTCCCGAAGCTGGCTCATTCGTGTCCAGCGAACGAATCATCCCGCTCTTCGCCAATTTTTCCAGCGAATAGTAAACTTGCGGACGCGAAATTCCCGCCCAGTCCCGAATCTCGCGCCTCTCCAATTCCGCGTTCGCCTGGTACCCGTGCATCGGCCGCTCCGCCAGCAAACTCAAAAGCACCAAATCCGGCGTCGTCAGCGCCAACTTCTTTTTCGCACTGCCAGTTTTCCTCAATCTCTCCGCGCTCCTCTGCGCACTCTGCGTCTCTGCGTTATCTTTTCTTCTTTTCTTTTGTCACTTTTTTACGTCCTTGCTTCGTTGCTTCCTCTTCCTGCTCCACCACCACCACTGGCACTTCTCCGCCGGCAGCCGCGGATTCCTCGCCTGCGCCACCGCCGCGCAAAACGTATCCAGCACGCACGGATCCTGCCGCTGACCCGTCACTCGCTCCATCTTTTCATACATCCGCTGTGGATTCTGCCGCGCCAGCTCCGCCACGCTTCGAATCCCCAGCACTTCGAAATCGCGCAGCATCGCCGGGCCAATCGAAATCAAGTCCCCCAGCTTGCGCTCTTTTTCGCACATAAAAACCTCCTTGACAGCGGCATTCTGCTCCGCTATTCTTCACTAGTCTAAATGAGACTAGTGTCGGCTGCAAGAAGGGATTTGGACATGTGCCGTCCAGCCTATGCCGCTTTCGCCGCCGCCTTTCTTTTCGGGCTCGTTGCTCTACAAGCCAATCCAATCGAGGAGAAGAAACCCATGAACGTGAAGAAAATCACTCCGGTCCTGCTTGTCACTGAAATCGAGCCGATTCTGCCTTTTTGGATCGACCGTCTCGGCTTCACCAAAGCCATCGAAGTCCCCGACGGCAACAAGCTCGGCTTCGTCGATTTTCAAAAGGGCGGCGTTGAGGTGATGTACCAGACCTATGCCAGCGTCGAACATGACGCCCCGCCCGCCATGGCTGGCGCTGCTGGAAAGGGTCCGACGTATCTTTATCTGGAGGTGGACGACCTGAACGCTGTCCTGGCCGCAATGAAAGATGTTCCAAAAGTGATGCCGGAGCGCACCGCTTTTTACGGCATGCGCGAATTCTCCGTCCAGGATCCCGCTGGCCACTTCATTACCTTCGCCCAACCGGCCGCCACACCAAAACATTAGCTTGCGTAGTCCACCTTGTAGTAGCGGAACATGCTGCGCCACTTCTGGTCTCGCTTTCGAGGTAACTTACGCATGTGAGCTTGTACAACATTCCTCTGCGCTCTGAACGGCACTAAAGTCGACTAAGGACTTCGTTAACCGCGGATTTCCAGGCTTCCAATTCCGCGGATTCGCCCCACAGTTCGAGAAGTTCAGAGGGCTCGCGAAGAACACGATGAATCGCCTGCTGCGCTTTCTCCACTAGATCGTTTGAGGGAGTGAGCTTAATCTGAAGTACCCACTTGTCGATCGCTTCTGTGTAGGCATCTCGCTTCCCGAAATTGCCCTTTAATCGTGCAACGATATCTGCGGCCGCTAGCGCCTCTGCCGCTTCTGGTGCTTCCAATAAGGCGCCACCAGCCTTCTGGACGCGGTCAAGCGACGCCTCAATTCTCGATAGACTGGAGTTACTAGCAACTTCTGCGGCATAGTCGCAAGCATCGTCGTTCTCGAACGTACCCACGCCCCAAGCACCCATGGGTCAATCCCCTCTTCTTACCAAGGACTCGTCAGTTTGCTACTGCTTCGGCGCATTGCTCGGCAGCGGCGGCGCACGCCTCTCCGCCTCGGCAATCACCGCAATCGATCGCGCTCCATTTTTCCCAACTGACCGCATGGCAAAAAAGTGATTGTCGGTCGAAACGCCCTTCAGCACGGTCTGTCCCGGCGTTTCCGCGAAATCAAAAACGCTCCATCGCGCTTCGGTAGTTTCCCTCCACAAAACCTCGAATCCCGCGCGCTCCGCATCCTCCTCCGCCACCCACGACACTTTCGCATCCGGCATCACCGCGCCCGTCAGTTTCACGTTCGTAGGCGCCGCCGGCGCCAGCGCCAACTGCCGCAGCGCCTCAGCATTGTCGAGAGCAACGTCCCCCATGAACGTAAAGTTCAAATACTTTTCAAAGTCGCCGTACTCGATGCCGTTCTCTGTCCGAGGGGTCTGGTGCTGGTGGTTGTAATCTTCGAGTGGCTCGGTGAACCGCACCGCAGGCAGCCCCGCTTTGTAAAACGGATAGTGATCCCCGCCGCGTCCATAGCGGTCCTGCCGGAATATCATTCGAATCGCCGAACGCCCGTCAATTTCTTCAATTGCTCGCGCCAGCTCCCTCGCCGGCGAATCCGCGTCCTCAATCTCCCCGTTCCCCGAAAAAACGCGGACGCGATGAGGCCCGCCCGGCGCCGTGTCCGCTCCAACAATATCGTCGGTAAACATCCCGCCAACCGTGTAGCCCTGCTGCTTTACCCAGTCCACCAAGTGGGTGCTGCCAAGTAGCCCCTGCTCCTCGCCCGAAACCGTGGCAAACAAAATCGTCGCGCGATACCTGCCTTTACCGTTCGGTCCCGCTTTGCTGAGCAGCCGCGCGCATTCCACGCTGACTGCCGTGCCGGATCCATCGTCGTCCGCGCCAGGGGCGTCAGCTTCGGGATCCATCACATTCGACGGCCGCGAGTCGAAGTGCCCCGAGACGATGAAAACAATCCTCGCCAGCTTTTCATCCGTGCCCGGAAGAATCGCGTACACATTCTGCAACGGAATCGGTTTTCCCGAGGTCCGCTCGGAAGTCGAGTCGAACTTGTCCACCACCACTTGCAGTTTTCCACCGGAATCCTTTGCAATCTCGTTGAACCGCGCCGCAATCTTGTCGCGTCCGCATCCCGCGCCTCGCTTCGGATCATCCCAGGAAGAAAGCGTCAGTCGGGTTCCGCACCCCACCAACTCGTGAATCAACGCCCGCATCGATTTTTCATCCACGCTCTGCCGCGCCACGCGCCCCGCTGGCCGCGGCAATATCTTCGGATGTGGCGCGCCTGTAAGCGGCTCCGCCGGATCGTGCGAACCTGCCGCTCCGCTCGTTGCAGAGCTCTTTGCAGCGGCTGGCGCGCTTGTCTGAGCTCCGGCAAAAGCCGCGCACAATGAGCTAAACCCAGCAAAAATCGCAGCCCGCTTGAATTCTCTTGGAATTCTTGTCCAGAATCGGTTCATCATGGTCGCTTTCCCATTCAAGTTGCGTTCGACAGCCCCGGCATTCTAGCGCGCCAAGCCGTCCGCAGCGAAAAAGAATCTGCTGTCGCGCAAACTCTCCGTGCTCCGTGTGTCCTCAGCGAACTCCGTGCAAACTCTTTTTCCCTTATCCTGCAGCCCATCACGTTTTGTGCCTGCCCACGACTATGCTAACGTTTTTTGTTTATGAACAAGCGTATAGGCGTGCTCTTGAGCGGCCGCGGTTCGAATTTCGAAGCGCTGGCCGATAGCATTGCTTCCGGCCGAATACCAAACGCCGAAATCGCGATCGTCATCAGCAACCGCGAAGGTGCGCCCGGCCTCGACCGCGCAAAATCGCGCGGCATTGCCATGCGCGCCATTCCTTCCAAGGGCCTCGAGCGCGAAACATATGACCGCCAGGTCGTCGCGCTCCTGAACGAACACAAAGTCGACCTCGTCTGCCTCGCCGGCTACATGCGCCTGCTGTCCCCGTATTTTGTAGCCGCGTTCCCCAACCGCATCCTGAATATTCACCCGTCCCTGCTGCCCTCTTTTCCTGGCCTCGAGTCGCAGCGCCAGGCTCTCGAATACGGCGTCAAGTTCGCCGGCTGCACCGTCCATTTTGTCGACGAAAATCTCGACGCCGGCCCGATCGTTCTGCAGTCCGTCGTCCCCGTAAAAGACGAGGACACAGAGGACACGCTTTCCGCGCGCATCTTGCAGGAGGAACACCGAATCTATTCCGAAGCCGTTCGAATCGTGCTCGAAGACCGTTACAAAATCGATGGCCGCCGCGTACTCTATACCAATGGTCGGCTGTAGTCGCCCTGTAGTGTTTTCCGGGGCCGGATTTCCCGGCCACGGAAGCATTTTCCTTCGAACAAAATTTAACCGAGCTTCGCGCACCACAAGTAATAATTTCAAGCATTGAATGACGACTCGAAATGACGCAAACAAAATTTAAGCCCGTCGAAGAACAACTCGCCTACCTCAAAAAAGGCGCAGCCGAAATCATCCCCGAGGCGGAGCTCAAAGCGAAACTCGAAAACTCGCTCAAAACAGGCGCCCCGCTACGCGTCTACCTCGGTGTGGACCCCACCGCCCCCGACATCCACCTTGGCCACACGGTCGTCCTCCGCAAACTAAAACATTTCCAGGACCTCGGCCACACCGCGATTTTTCTCATTGGCGATTTCTCCGCCATGATTGGCGATCCCACCGGACAATCCGAAACACGTCCGCCGCTCACCCGCGAACAAGTCGACGCCAACGCTAAAACCTATCTCGCGCAAGTCTTCAAACTCCTCGACCCGCAAAAAACCGAAGTCCGCTACAACAGCGAGTGGCTGGACAAACTTTCCAGCTACGACATCGTCCGCCTCTGCGGCCACTACAGCCTCGCTCGCATGCTCGAACGCGAAGATTTCCGCTCCCGCCTCGAACAGCACCAGCCAATCTCCGTCCACGAACTCCTCTATCCGCTTCTCACTGCCTATGACGCTGTCGCCCTCAAATCCGACGTCGAGATCGGAGCGACCGAGCAGAAGTTCAACATTCTCGTCCACCGTGACATCCAGCGCGCGTATGGTCTTGCGGGTGAAGTCGCCCTCACCATGCCCATCCTCGTCGGCCTTGATGGCCAGCGCAAAATGTCCAAAAGCCTCGGCAACTACATCGGCATCACCGAATCGCCTACCGATATGTTTGGAAAATTAATGTCCATTCCAGATTCTTTAATGGCAGAGTACTTCACGCTGCTTACCGATCGATCCGTAGCCCTCGACCAGATGCTTGGCGTCAAGGGACACTACGGACACGATCCTTCGGGTCGCGAAATCGACAAGATTCTCGATTCGCATCCCATGGAAAGAAAAATGGAGCTGGCAGAACTCATCGTTCGAGACTTCCACGGTGAAGAAGCCGCCCGCAAAGCCGCCGAAAACTTCCAACGCGTCTTCCGCGACCGCCAAGCCCCGGCCTCTATGTCAGAGATTGTCATCAAACCAAACTCTCCTGTTCTAGCCGTGCGATTTCTTGTTGATGGAAGCGTTGTCAGGACCATGGATATAACAGGTTTGTCGACCAGCCGAGAAAAATGGTCGCGCCTTTTGGCGAGTCTCAACCTGGTCGCGTCCACGTCAGATGCGGAGCGGCTCATGAAGCAAGGCGGCTTCGAGATCGATGGCAAACCCCTTCGGGATCCCACGAGCAAACTCGACCTCACCAAGCCGAATTCGCTTGAGATGCGTGTTGGTAAGAAGGCCTTTTTTCGCGTCGTCGTAGAATGACGCGAATGTAGGGGCACGATTCATCGTGCCCCTCGCTTGCCAAATCGCCGCGGCGTTATGCAAGGACCTCTGTAACCAACCCCGCCACATGCTCCGCGATCGACGGCGCGGAAGTCAGCCCAGGCGACTCGATGCCGACCAACTGAATCGCCTGCGGCACTTTGGGATCGCGCATAATCACAAAATCGCCGTGCGCGTCGGTGGCGTCGGGCGGCACGATTTTAGGCCGCAGGCCCGAGTAGCCCAGCTGCAAATCCTTTTCCTCCACTTCCGGTAACAAAGCTTTTGCGCCCTCCACGAAATCGGCCACTCCTAACCGCCCACGCTCGTAATTCTCCTTGCCCTCCACATAAATCGCCGTTGGTCCCAGCAGCACGGTGCCCCAGAGCGTCTTGGTGAAATGCACGCCGAGACTCAGCCCATGATGATGCGGCATGGGATAGACCAACGCGTTGATCAGGTACGTGCGCGGGCCGCGAATTTCGCAATATTCTCCGCGCAACGGGTAAATCTTCCAGGAATGGTTGCCCAGCAGGCCGGCGATTTCGTCGGAATAGAGCCCCGCGGCATTGATGACGCAGCGCGCCTCGATGGTTTCGTCCTGCGCGTCTTCTTCATCGCCAATGCGCAAACGGACGCGGATGGTATCGCGTTTGGGTTCCAGAGCCACCACCTTCGCGCGCGTAACGATGTGCGCTCCCTTTTCCGTGGCCAGCCGCGCGTAGGTGCGAACGAGATCTTCGGCTGACACAATTCCCGTTGAGGGCACATCCAACGCGGCCATTCCCCGGATGTGCGGCTCGCGCTCGCGAATGACCTCCGGGCCCACCAGGCGCAGACCCTCGACGCCGTTGGTCTCTCCTTTTTTCTTCAGCGCCGCTAGATCCTCCGCTTCCTGAGCGTTGGTGGCCACCACGAGCTTTCCGCAGTGTCGATAGGGAACTTTGTGCTTCTCGCAGAACTCGTACATCATGCGGTTGCCAGCGACGCAGTGCTGCGCCTTCAGCGAATTTTTCTGGTAATAAATCCCGGAGTGGATGACGCCGCTGTTCCGCGAGCTGGTCGCCATGCCCAGCTTGGGATTTTGCTCGACAAGGAAAACATCCTGCCACCGCGCGGAAACAGCCCGCGCGATCGCGCATCCCACGACCCCACCGCCAATAATCAAAATGTTTGCTTGGTCCATAAATCTATTTTATCCGCGGATGCTATCCATGCGCATTGATTTCGTCGAAGAACGGTTTGCATTCGGCAAGCCGCGCCTGCGTTCCATCGTGCACTGCATACACCGAATGCCCCTTCTCCTCATAATGATTGCGCCACAGAGACGCCGCTCCGTGCACCCCGTCTTTATTCAGCGCATAGAAGAAAATGTGAAACGTCGCCAGTTTTTTCTTGTCGTTATTGTAATTCCGCGCGATGCGCGCCAGCGCTTCGAGACAGGCCTCCTCGGGCGTTTTCCCGCGCCGCATCATCTCAATAATCGTGTGCCCGCCTGAAACCTTGATATTCTCCTCGCCCTTCCCGGTTGATCCCGCCGCGCCAACTTCATTGTCCACGCAGCATCCCGCTCCGATGATCGGCGAATCGCCCACGCGTCCCGAGATTTTCCAAGCCAAACCGGAAGTAGTAGTCGTCGCCGAAATATCCCCTTTTTCATTCACCGCCATGCACGGAATCGTGCCGGTGGGCGGATGCGCAATCACGCGCTCCGCGTAAGCGATCTTTTCCTTGTCACCATCGAAAATCGCGGCAACGTGTTCCTTCCATTCCGGGCTGTCAATCCCCGGCCGCCAATTCGCCGACGCCGCGGCCTTCCACGCCAGCCAAATCTTGCGCGAGTGCTCGGTGAGCAGATTCATTTCCTCAAATCCTTCTGCCACCGCAAATCGCCGCGCCCCGTCGCCGACCATCATCACGTGATTCGTCTTCTCCATCACCGTCTGCGCCAGCCGCGCAACATTCTTGATCCGCCTCACGCCCGCAACGGATCCCGCCCGATGCGTCGGCCCATGCATCACGCTGGCGTCCAGCTCCACTTCGCCTTCCTCGTTGGGCAATCCGCCGTATCCGACCGAATCATCGTTCGGATCATCTTCGACAACGGTCACAGTCCCGACGACCGCGTCCAGCGTGTCGCCGCCTTTTCTAAGAATGTCCATGCCCTTATCGAGCGCATGCAGCCCATTAGCACTAGAAATAATGATCGGCCGCGTCCCTTGTGCCGGCGCGGGCGGCAGCGCAGCCGCGTCCGCAGGCAACGAGCGCCCAAAAACCTTGCCAGCCCCGGCGGCAAAACTACTCGCAAGCGACGTTAGAAAAAATTTCCGGCGTGACCACAGTTCCATGGAAGGCCTCCTTGCTCTGCGCGTGCAATATACAAGCGGAAGGAAAAGATTGGAAGTTGTCGCGTCCGTCTACTGAGGGAGACCTGTTCGCACCTGTCAGGTGGTAGACGAAGCGATCAAAACGGATTGGCTACCTGGTTTTTCTGCCACATTCGAAATCCTCCCAGAAACGCATTCTCATTACTTCCTAGTCGCGCCCCCGGAGGCAGCTCCTTCAGCTTCTTGCTGTTTCCTCCGCCCAGCACCACATACTCTGCTTCCAGCGCAAGCTTCAATTGCTTTGTGATTTTGGCAACGCATCGCCGCCATTTTTTCTTGCCACATCGTTCGAGGCCGCGCAACCCAAGATAGTCCTCGTAGCTTTTGCCGTTTTTGTAGATCAGGTGCGCCAACTCCATGGGCTGCAAAACTCCGTCGACGATCATCGCGGACCCCAGCCCCGTGCCCAGCCCGAGAAACAACATTCGCCCGCCTTTGTAGCTGCCCACCGCCTGCATGGCAGCATCGTTGAGAATCTTTACGGGGCAGCCAAACGCCTTTTGAAAATTAAATCCCACCCAGCCTCGCCCCAGGTTGTGCGGCTCGCGCAAAGGATGCCCGTTGATGATCGGTCCCGGAAAGCCGAGCGAAATGCAGTCATATTCCCAATCGGCCACAGCCTTCTTCACAAGGCTCACCATCTTGCGGGGTGTCATTGTCGGGCCAGACGGATATTTTCGCGCCTCTTTCTGCCCCGTCGCCAACAGCTTGACGTTCGTACCCCCAACGTCAATCACCAGAACTTTCGGAGGTTTTGCCGTCTGCGCAGCTTTCATGGCCGCTCCTGAACGAGTCGAATCATCCTTTAGTTCAAATCAAGACCATGAAATTCTAGAGGGAAGTAATGCCGCAATGAAGAGAATTCGCAAGTGGGGTTGCTGGAATCTGGAACTGAGGAATTTACGTCGGAACAATAGCCTACGCGCTGTCACCTGCGAGACTGGGAAACGCTCACAATTGGTCTGTCCCCCGCCGGACATGGTTTCCCTTCATGTCCGACGAGTAGATGCTTAAGCACTGCGTTGATGCTTTTGTGTTTCTCGTCGTTCAATTGCGCATCTTCGTAAAATGACACGTCTTTGGATCTGCGAATACTCCTCACTTCGCGGAACACTTGGACGGCTTCGCGTTTTAGAGAGTCGAGTTCTGTGCACATGTACTTCGCCCCGGCGGCTGGCAATTCTACGGTCCGGGGTTCGGCAATACAAGAGTATTTTCACACCCCGCTGCCGATCGATTTTTCTTGATGGTAAGCACGCCGCCGGCGCGGAAGACCTACAAAACGAATCGCTGTCGGGAAACTCCGGGCGGCGCACATGGTTCCGCGGCTTTCGAGTCCTTCTGGTTAATGCGACGATAAAAGACGCTAATCGGAAGCTGACACACCAGCGGGTTGGTAGAGCCATGCGCCAGGAGTGGCCGGGAGACCGCCGTCGCTCTCGGCGTAGCCTCCGGTAATCAGTGCTCTGCCTCCTGGCAGAAGGGTCGCGGAGGCGAAGAATCGCGCGGCTCCCAGTGACCCTGGAACCTTTGTGAAAGTACCGGTGGTCTCGTCGTATAACTCAGCAAACGCCCCGCCTCCGGCAACGAGAACTTTGCCATCGGGCAGCAGCGTGGCGGCTCCAGGAATTTTGAAGCGCGAAGTATTCATCGCTCCAGTCGCGGTGAATGTGCCTGAGGCGGGGTCGTATATTTCTGCGCTCGCATACTCGCCGTGCCAATCGCGGTTGTTCGAACCACCGACGATGAGAACTTTTCCGCTGCGAAGAAGAATCGCGGCGTGCTTGTGGCGGCCCACAGTCGTCTGGCCAGCGCGAGTAAACTTGCCTGTTGTGGGATCGAATAGTTCTGCGGAAAGATAGATTGTCTGCGAAGGATAATGGCCCGAACCTCCTCCCACGACCAAAACTCTGCCGTCTTTAAGAGCTGTCGCGGTGTGCGAGCCACGCGGGTCGGCCATGCTGCCCGTCAAACTGAATTTTCCTGCAGCGGGATCATAAATCTCGGCGCTGGCTATTGCATTTTCCTGGCGATCCTCCCCGCCCGTGATGAGCACGCGGCCGTCTGCAAGAAGAGTTGCCGTATTTCCCGCACGCTCCACAACCAGATTTCCCGTCGCATGGAACTTGCCAGTTGCGGGATCGAACAGTTCCGCGGAACCTCGAAGATCATAACGGCCCGTCCAGCCGCCCACGATAAGCACCTTGCCATTCTTCAAAAGCGTGGCGGTGTGGCCCGAGCGCCCAATAGTCATGCTTGCGACGGGCTGAAACGTACTGGAGCCTGGATCGTAAAGCTCAGCAGTGCGGTAAGGGTTGTACTCGCCGCCGCTCCCCGCGAATCCTCCCGCAATGAGTACCTTCCCGTTCGGCAACAGCGTGGAAGTGTGGCTGGCGCGCGCGATCTGCATCGCCGCAATTTCTGCCACGGAACCCGGGCCGGAAAACCAAGCCGCGGCAGCGCTTGTTAAGCAGAGCAGCACCGCGAGCGTCACTGCGAGCAATAGAATGCCAGCGGTTTTTACAGAAATCGATTTCATGGAATGCCTCGCAAGTTGGTATTGCTGACGTGCAGGACGCGAGGAAGCGCCAAAGTGTTAACAGAGTTCTTGCTGTAGAGATGCGGAAGCTAGTGCGGCGCGAGCGTCGAGGAAAAGCTGTCCTGTGCGGCCGTGTCATAGAGATGAAGAAGGTCCGCCGCACGCTTGAGCAAATCAGCGGGCAAATCGCCGGGTTGGTAGTCCACCCAGCCGGTCGTGAAGTTGAGAGGAATCTTCTGCCCCGAGGAGCTCACTTCCACGGCGCCAAGCCGGCCCAAAACCTGCTTGACCTCGTTCACGCCACACTCGGGAAGCAGCAAAATAAAATCATCGTCGTTCAGCCGGGCGGCGATGTCCGAACCGCGGCTCGCTTTTTTGAGGCGGCGGCCGAGTTCCTTCAGCGCGGCGTCCACTGCGGGCTTTCCGTATCGCGCAGTAAGATGGGCGAATTCTTCCACGTGAACAGTGGCGAGGCTCAAAGCCGTGTTTTGGCGTCGTGCGCGAGCGATTTCTTTTCCGAGATGCTGCTCGAGAGCAGAGCGCGTGTACAAGCCCGTCACCGTATCAAGCCCGACCGATTCCAGGATCTGCTGGGGAACAGCTGGCGAGTCGACGGGAAACCCCGTGGATTGCCTTCGCATACGGCGGAACGACCACTGGCGATAGACCAGCCAGGCGTTAAAAAGGAGAACTAAGCAAAGCGTGGCCCAGCGCGCCTGATCGGAGCGAATTTCGTAAAAATAATCCGCGTGTCGAAAGAACGAGTGAATCGAGGAGAGCAGGAAAGCGACAGCCGAGAGAAAGGTGACAGACAGCGCGGAAAACCAGAGCCACCACTCGTGCCGCGAAATCTTCTGGGGATCGAATTCGGCTGACTGGACGCGGAAATTGCCGGAGCCCTCGAGAGGCGAGGGTTTTGGCTTGCTTGCGGAAAGACCCAAGATTGATTTCATTTTTGCGAACAGTAGCACTGGGCTGTCATCAATGTAGTCGCGTCTTTCGAACCGAGGCAACAACGAAAACGTACAGGCTCGCACGATTCAAGAACCTGCCCATTCGGTCAGGGGCACCAGGAGCGTTGTCCAGCCCCTGAAACAGGAGCGGCGCAAAACACGCCGCTAAAGCACGGTGCCGTTGGGCAGAGCGGCTGCGGGAGATTTCGCGGCGGGCAGCGGAGCGTGTTCGAGCACTCTGCGCGCATAGAGCGCAACATTTTTCACGCCTCGGGCGTAAGCCGGGTTGGGATTGCGAGCGCCGCCGTTGTACGCGCCGATAGCTTGATCGACATCGCCGTCAAAGCGATCCAGCAGATCGCGGAGAACGAGTCCGGCGTACGTGGTAAGCACTTCACTGTTGACGGAGTTGACGTCGAGATCGCGTGAAGGACGCAGCCGCAGTGGCAGCTGGTCATAGTTCCTTTTGTCTTTCAGATAGAGCTGGTGCGCCGCGCGCAGAGTTTCGCGCGAAATCTGCCACGTGCCAATCGAGTAGTCGCTCACGAGTACGCGTTTGCGGCCACGCTCCAAAACGATGTCGCCACGTTCCGCGCTTTTCTTCCAAACGGCATGCGTGAGATCGCCGTTCACGTCCATGTAGTTGTTTTCCATCGCTCCGACGCCGAGAAAATAATCCAGCGGGAGATTGTAAAAATGCGCTACGTCAAGAATGTCCGAAGCGAGCCGCAGCGCCTGATGATGAGTGAGCGGCTGAGGCGCTCGCGTGCTTTGGCCGACCACGCGCCAATCGGTCTGCGATTTGAAAACGAGGAAGTCCGCTAGGGCAGGCAAAAGTTGAAACGAAGGAAGCGTTTCGAGTTTTTGCTCGGACGGGACGTTGTAGGCATTCTCGAACATGCGGCTCTGCTGTTGCGCGAACGCGAGATCCTGCTGCGTCCAGGCGACAAGTTCGTAGTGCGTGATGAGCCCGTGTGATTCCATTCGGTTGAGGCGAGGGACGGCGGTGAGCTGATCGTTTTCGACGAGCATGTAGATCTTGTAGTTCGCACGTTTGCCGCTGCGCTCTGCCGTCATAAAAATTTTCGCAGCGTCGCCCGAATCGCGCCCGCGCAAATATTCGTAACGCAGAAAAGCTTCGAGCTGATCGTCGAACGAAGCGATTTCCGCGCAAGCCACTTCGTTCGAGAAGGGAAGCGCGACGTTTCGGCCATGGACTTTCGGTGCGAGATGCCGATGATGCGCGGTGACGCGCATGTGGCGCGGCCAAAGGCGATCGGCAGTCCAGGAAGTTAGTGCAAGTGCAGAAAGAGCGAGCGCTGCTAGCGCGCGTGCGCGAAAAAGCTTTGCCGTGGAGGGACGGCGAAGATTGCTGGTGAGTTTTTTGGCTGACATGGCTGCAGCCCTCGTTGCGTTCGATGGTGGTGCATACTCGCAAGAGAGGAGTGCATTTGGTCTGCCGGGAAAAGTTAAGGTGGTGGCGTCTGTAAGTATAAGAAAAGAAATACGTTACAGGAAGCCAAGCGAGCGACTGCGGCCGCGATGTGGCCTGGCAGCGTGTCTGCGCGTCCAGAAATCCACAGGACATGGTCCATTTTCGCGTCGCGCGGACTTCCGCATCCAGAAAACCGAAAAATCGGAACCTCGCAACGCGAGCTCGTCCGCCTCGGCTTTTGGAGTTGGGAGCTTCGCGTATTGGGCCATGTTTGTTACTCGAAGCGCAGGGCGACGAGCGGGTCGATGCGGGTGGCGCGGCGAGCGGGAACGTAGCAAGCCAGGAAAGCGACCGCCATGAGCAGCACGGCGATGGAGACATAGGTAACGGGATCCCAGACGCTGACGCCGTAAAGGAGTGTTGAGGCGAACCGCGTGATAGGCAATGCGATCGCTACGCCCGCGAGAACGCCGACTGCGGCCAGGAGCATGCCTTGCCTGAGGACTAGCTTTAGAACTTGTTTTGACTGGGCGCCGAGGGCCATGCGGATGCCGATTTCGCTGGTGCGCTGGGTAACAGAGTAAGACAGGACGCCGTAGATTCCGATGGATGCAAGGATGAGAGCGAGCAAGCCGAAGAGCCCAAGAAGAGCGGCGCCCATACGCGCGGGCCAGAGACCTTGGGCCAGGAGCTGCTCAATGGTCTGGCCGTTGGTCAGAGCCAGATTGCGATCGAGCTGATTGACCTGAGCGCGGACCGCGCCCATTACTGCTTCAGGATTGCCCGTTGTCTGGACAATGAGGGAGCCCGCTGGGGCGTACTGCTGGCGCAGCGGGAAATAGGCGACCGGCTGAGGATCTTCGCCCACCTGGCCGACCAGCGTCGTGCCGACGACGCCGATGACCTCGTAGAGATTGGGGTCGACGACGATGGAGAAGCGCTTTCCGAGCGGATCCTGGGTGGGCCAAATCATATCGGCCATGGCCTTGTTAATGACGACTACCGGTTTGGTGTTCTCGCGGTCGAAGCCGGTGAAATCGCGGCCACTCAATGTGGGGATGCGAAGGGCGGGAAAATAGCCGGGAAGAACACTGTCGAAGCTGACGATTGTGCCGCGGTTGTTGGGATCGCTTTGCTCGCCTTCGTGAAAAACGGTGACGGCGAGACCGCCGCCGACAATGCCGTTGGAGGAGATGGTGGCATCGGCAACGCCGGGAACGGACTTGGCGCGCTCGAGGGCATCGCGGAAGAATTGCTGGCCGTGCTCGGGTTCATAGCGGAGTGCGCCGAGGTCGAAGTTGTATTGGAAGAGATTCTTCGACTCGAAGCCGGGATTGATTTCCTGAGCTTTCTGCATGCTGCGGAGGAAGAGTCCGGCGCCTATGAGAGCGACGAGAGCCAGCGCAATCTCCGATACTACCAGCAGGCTGCGCATGCGGTTGTGGGCCCAGCCCATCGTTCCGCCGCGGCCGCCCGCTTTCAGGACTTCGTTGAGATCGGTGTTGGACGCCTTGAGGGCGGGGATGATGCCGAATATGAAGCCGGTGAGAAGCGAGATCGCGAGGGTGAAGAAGAGGACGCGAGAGTCGAAGGAAAGATCGATCGAGCCATCGGCGAGGAACGGCGGGCGGAACGACCAGAGAAGTTTGCGGCCCCAGTAAGCGATGAGAAGACCGCCCACGCCGCCCACTAGCGAGAGCAGAGCGCTTTCGGTGAGGAGCTGGCGGACGAGCCGGAAACGGCCTGCGCCGAGAGCTGCGCGAAGGGTGAGTTCTTTTTCGCGCTTGGCGGCTTGCGCGAGGAGAAGATTGGCGAGATTCACGCAGGCGATGAGCAGCACCAGGCCGACGACTCCCATGAGGACACCACCGGCGAGGGAGAATTTACCGCGCTGGTTGATGCCAAGGGCGGATTGGTTGAGCGGATAAAGTTCGCAGGTGCGGCCGGGATTGTCGCGAGGATATTCCTTCTCGAGAGAAGAGGCGATGGTCTTCATGGCGGCTCGCGCCTGGTCGGCGGTGACGCTGGGTTTCAGACGGCCAACGATGGAGATCCAGCGCATGCGGCGATGATTCTCGAGAGCTTTGAGCTGACCGGTGAGGACGTAGTCGCGCATGCTGAGAGGAACCCAGAGAACGTCCGGGGGAGCCAGCGAGACGATGCCTTTGAAATTGGGAGGGGCGACGCCAATGACGGTGTACGAGGTGGCGTTGAGAATAATGGTCTGGCCAACGACGCCGGGGTCGGAGCCAAAACGGCGAGCCCAGAGAGCGTAGCTGAGAACTACCAGGGGGTCGGCGCCAATCTTCTTGCCTTCGTCTGGATAGAAAAAGCGGCCGCGATAGGCTTTGACGCCGAGGACGTCGAAGAAATTCGGGCTAACCATCGAGGCTTGAAGCTGCTGAGGCTCGGTTTGGCCGCCCCAATTGAGGGGCAGAGTGAAAGTGGCGGCAGCGAGGCCGGTAAAGACCGTGTTCTGGTCGCGATAGTCCTCGTAGTTGGGGAGGGAAGTGGGGGTGAGTTGGAAGTTCGTGTTGGCGTCGATGGTTTTGGTGTCGCGGGTGAACACCTCGGCGAGCTGGGCGGGCTCCTGGACGGGGAGCGGGTGCAGGAAGACGGCGTTAATGATGGTGAAGATGGCGGTGTTGGCGCCGATGCCGAGAGCGAGCGAAAGAACGGCGACGAAGGTGAAGCCCGGGCTTTTCTTCAACATGCGGATACCGCTGCGCAGATCCTGGCTAAGAGTTCCGGCCATCTAGGCACCTCGTGGGCACACTTGCCCGCTGGGTTGTTTGACGGTCGAGGAGGGGCATTGTTTCTGGAAGGCAGTGGATAGTGGGTAGTGAGTAGCGAGTAGCGCAGAGAGGCGACAAGAAGCGCTCGAAGCAAACGAGGTATGGAACCCCCTCCCCCCGGGGGGTTTTTTTGTAAGTGCGGATTCTAAAGGGTTTTAAGTCCTGTGTTTTGGAAGTGCGGATTCTAAACGGGTTACGGGCGCATTCTTCGTAAGTGCGGATTGTAAAGGAGTTAGAGGCTAGTGAGGCCGTAAGCGCAGCGGATCGGAGGGAGATGGGGGTCTGAAGACCCGCGCTACAAAAGCTCGGAAGAGAGCTAGAGGCAGAGACGCTGAGTGCGCAGAGGGAAGAGAAACGGGGCGAAGGGGAGAGCGATTGGACGGAATACGAGGAAAGCATGTAATAGGGTAGCATGGATTTCGATTACTGTCAAGGACTATTATTGAGTGGTACCGTTCGAATGAGACGGGCGGAAGTGGAGTGGATGGAAGGAGTTGGCGGAATTCTCGTAGCCTGGTGAGACAGTTAGAAGAATCGAAAGGCTAAGGCACGCACCCTTGGCAAAAAGCCAGAGGGCTGCGGAGAGCTGAGGTGGGAAGGGCAGTTACGGCGGATAGGCAGTCATCCACTCTGCTAGTCAGTCTGAGAGCGTGAATCTGTATCCAGCGCCGGTTGCATTGAAGTCCGTTACAAATCTCGAGTGCTTGGAGTTGAATTCCTCCTGGAATGCCTCCGTATATTTCCAGTCGACGGGCCTGGGGGATCGGTCAGGACAGGAGTTACAATACTGTGAGTTGAATTCTGAAAAGGCCGAATCGAGATCCCTGGCTTCGCGATGGTAATTGTGTAGTGAGCAGTGGATGATTTTCGAACCAGCCGTTTGGATACCAAAAAGCATTTCAATTCGCCGCGCCATTGGCCCCGTCGCTCCCATGCTCGACAGAATGTGTTCGCAGGTCTTTAGGACTCTGGCTGGGGTATTATCTTTCGCGGCTATTCTTAAGCTCCGTACGATGGGATTGTTTTCATCGGAAGGGTCAATTCCCAGAGAGGCCGCAGCGTTTTCTATCAGTTGCTGTGCCGGATCGCCCCGGTAAGAATCTGTCTCGAGCGCTCCGCCTGTCCATCGAGCGATATGGCGTTCCATAAGCTGTGTGGCGTGGCTCATTGCCTCGGGGTCGCTTATGCGGTCGAGTGTCCTTACAGCCCACTTGAACTCCTCTGACTCCTGCGAGTTCACGGGTAGGAGTGCGGCGCTTGTAGCTAGAGCGATCGCCTCTTGATCACCCGATTCTTCGCCAATCCAAGCTATCAACTTACAAATCTGCAGTGCTGACGAATGGAACTGACTGGCCGTTCCGTCGATTTGAGCGAACCTGAATCGACCGATGCGCCCTATGAAAGGTGCCGCGGATTGGACGATTCTAGCTAGCGCGCGGGGCAGTATCCAGCGGCCCCTAAAACCAGATGCGTACCTGGCGAGTCGAAGACATTGGTTGTACTTTGCGATGACGCGAAGGGTGCTGATTGCGTGAGCGGCGTAAACGCTGGGTGCCATGAGTGGATTTCCGGCACGGCCGAGATGCTGATGTACCAGGATCGTTAGCCCCCAGTTGTCTCGTACAAGCTCGTCTAGTTCGGCCGCCTTCCGGCAAACCAGAGCGAAGAACTTTAAGTGCGGTGGTCCTGATTTTGTCAGCGCTTGAAGCGCTTTAGCGTTTCTTAGATAAATTAGCGGCAGCTCGGCCTGAGGACGATTCTTGCTGACGGCTTCCCCCCAATCGATGTTCCCGATATTCATTTCTGCCCAGAATCTGTTTTCAATCGAGGAATCCGGGTCGGAAGCCACAACAAGGGCGCGGGTTCGGGCTTCCGAGTATTGCCGTCCAACCAAGAGTTCCTGAATCTTACGAAGCTTTAACTCATCGTTCTTTAGTTGGAATTCCTCTCTTAATTTATGCTCGCCAGGCTGGTACTTGAGGGATTCTGCGAACGAAGAAAGCGAGGAATTGACGAGGGTTCTGTTGGCCAATACTAAACTAAGTGTATTAACTACTTCAAGAAGGGCGCGAGCAGTGTCAGGCACCGAATTTGACGATGGGACTCTCACGGTAACAGTTGACGAATTATTACCGTCTGTCAGTTTGCGAATGAGTTCATTGTCTAGCTGCGGCGAGTACCAATAGACTTTTTTCGACTTGGTGTCTGCGTGAAACACGAACAGTGGTTCGCGTAACTCGAGCGCATAGTGTTTCGCGTGGTCAAGACTCAATTGCTGCGAAATAAAGCTCCCATCCGCTGAGATATCACTGGAAGCGGAACTCTTCAGCTGAATCTTGAACCAAAGTCCCACCGCGTTGCCATCTACGAAGACTTGGGCGTCATAATCGATCCCGTAATCGTCTTCAATGCGATTCAAAACCCAGCCGAGGGGAGCTAGGGACTGGCTCAATAGGCGTCGTCCCTCGAAGTCAATATCCTGCTGTTCACTTTTCTGAATCATTTCGGATTACGGGAAACGGATTCCACTTCAATGATGCGCCGCCTTTTCGCGCGCGGTCAACTTGGCTGCATGTCTTACATCTGTTCAGGTGGAGAGGAAGGAGAGGGCGCCGCGTGGTTTGCGGGAGGGGCGGATGGTGATTTCGACGTCTTGGCAGAGGGCGGTGAGAAATTCCATGAGGCGGCTGGCGTTTTGAGAAAAGCTTATGATTGCCAGGGGTCGAGGACGGGGACGTGGAGGGGGGCGAAGTCGGAGACGTTGCGGGAGACGAGGGTGAGGTTGTGGTGAAGGGCGGTGGCGGCGAGGAGACCGTCGACCACGGAGAGCGCCTTTCCTGCGCGCCTTGCCGCGGCGGCGAGCCAGCCCCAACGATTGGCAACATGCGAGTCGACGGACAGAATTCTGCCAGAGAAGCGGGCGCGCAATTGGACGTCGAGCCAAGCTTCCAGTTGAGAGCGACGCTTTGCCTTGGGCAGCGACGCGAGACCCTTTCTAATTTCTCCGAGAGTCAGAACGCTTAGATAGAGCAGGGACTTGTCCGTGGCATCGATCCAAGCCATGACGCGGGGCTCGGGAGTAATGCGGACCACTTCGGAGATGCAATTCGTGTCGAGCAGGTATCCGCTCATAGCTCGATATCGCGGCCTTCGTCGCGGTCGCGTTCGAAGTCGAGCTCGAGGCCTACCAGGGGTGACTGCCGGAAGAATTGCAGAAGGCTTTTGGGCTGATTGGCCTTACCGATAAGGCGTTCGTACTGCTCGTCGGCAATCATTACGACGCCCTCTTTGCCCTGACGGGTGATGAGCTGGGGCCCTTCCGTGCGAGCTCGGCGAAAGAGTTCGCTGAAGCGAGCTTTGGCGGTTTGAACCTGCCAAGTGGTTGTCGGCGGCTGGAGAGAGCGGGTCCCGGAAATCGGGGGATGTGCGGCACGTTTCTTACTCGTTTTGGGCAAGATCGTTCCTCAAGTAGCTGACTAGTCTGACTAGACAGCAAAAATACCATTTACCGTTGCTCTTGTCCAACAGAAGAACGGAAGCTGTGGCGAACCTTAGAAGCAGGCTGCAAACGGATAGAGGGCACGATGTATCGTGCCCCTACAATGGGATGAATTAGAGTTGCGGCCAGTTGAACTAGAGTTGCAGCGGTACGTCAGATATAGAGGGACGGAGGAGAAGGACCATGGCGGGGAAAAACCAAGTGCGAGATTCGGTTTTGCAGGCGATTGGGAATACGCCGGTAGTACGGCTGAGGAAAATTGTGTCGGCGGGGATGGCGGAGGTGCTGGTGAAGCTGGAGTACTACAATCCGACGGGGTCGTACAAGGATCGGATGGCGCTGGCGATGATTGAAGGGGCGGAGGCGCGGGGCGAGTTGCGTCCGGGGATGCGGGTGATCGAATGGACGGGAGGGAGCACGGGATCGTCGCTGGCGATGGTGTGCGCGATCAAGGGGTACCGGTTTACGCCGATTTCTTCGGACGGATTTTCGGATGAAAAGCTGCGGACGATGCGGCTCTTCGGCGGAGATTTGGAGATTTTTCCGGCCGAGGGCGGGAAGCTGGTGCCGGAGCTTTACCAGAGAATGAAGCGGCGCGCGGAAGAATTGGCGCAGGAGCCGGGGACGTTTTATACAAACCAATTCAATAACCAGGACGCGATTCGCGCGTACATGGGAATTGGCACGGAACTCGTGGAACAGGCGGGGGACCGGCTGACGGCGTTTTGCGGTGGAGTAGGGACGGCTGGAATGATTACGGGTGTATCGCGCGCGCTGAAGGAAGCTGGATGCAAGGCGCGCATCGTGGCGCTGGAGCCGGCAGGCTCGCCGGTGCTTACGACGGGGAAAGGCGGGGCACATCGCGTCGAGGGAATAGCGGCGGGATTCCGGCCGCCGCACTTGAAGGACGGAGATTTTGATGAAGTGCGGACGGTGGAGGAAGGCGCAGCGCGCTCGATGGCGCGACGTTTGGCGAAGGAGGAAGGAATATTCGCGGGCACGTCATCGGGATTGAACGTTACGGCGGCGCTGCAGTTGGCGCAGGAGCTTGGAAGTGGGAGTACGGTGGCCACGGTGGCTGTGGATACGGGCTTCAAGTACCTTGCGGGGGATCTGTATCGAGAGTGAGCTAAGCCGCGGAAAGATTCGTTACGAGCAGACTAGAAACCGCTATTCGCAAGAGGCGGAGCGGAAGATGAAATCCCCATCCCTCGAAGGAGACGAAGGATGGGGAGGCCTCGACGCGTGCTGCAGTACAAACTTGCGAGTGAGAAGAGGCCGCTTTGCAGTGCGGCGGTTAGGGCTTTTTCTTGACGGGGGGCTTTTTTTCGCCGCCTTTGATGCTGATGAGTGCCAGGAAGTCCTTGGCGTTGAAGGGGTAGCGGCGAACGGACTGTTGTCCGGTGGTGCTGAGAGTGACGTCGACGCGGCGATTGTTGGCCAGAACGAGCACCTGGAGATTGCGCATCATTTTTTGGCGCTCGTCGGCACTCAAGTCGGGATTGTCGGCCATTTGTTGTTTGATTTGGTCGGCAGTCAGTTGGTCCTCTTTGCCAAAGGCCTTCAGCTCAAAGTGATCAGCGGGGACGCCGTGTTCCACCAAGAAAGATTTGGTGCGTTCCACACGGCGATCGGTGAGTTTCTTGTTGTATTCCTCGCCGCCGCGCGGATCTGCATGGCCGCCGAGGATCAAATGGGCATTGGGCATGTATTTCAGATAGTTTTTGAAGTCGGCAGCCAGGGCTGTAAGGATGTCGGCCTGACTATCGAGAAGGCCGCCCTCGGGATGTTCTTCCGTGGGGCGCGCGGTCTGGAAATAGATGCTATGGAGCGCGAGTTTGGCTTCTAACTGCTTGATTTCAGGGGCCGGTGGCGGCGGAGGCGGCGGAGCTTGGACGTCCACAGCCGTGGTGGAAGAAGCAGTGAGCGGAGGAACGCGATCATCATTTGCGGTGCAGGTGACGGTGATGCGGCCTGGTTGCGAGTTTCGCGTGCTTAAGGTGGCGGAGGCGCCGCTGCCGGAGACGTCACCGGAGCTTGCGGAGTAGCTATAAATGAGCCTGCGGCCGTCCGGGCTGCTGGCGTCAGCGTGGATGGTCGAAGACGAGCCAATCTGGACGCCGGAGGGATCCGCCGAACACGAAATTACAGGCGGATGGGGCATCTTCACGGTAAACCTGGCGCTGCAGGATGCAGAACCATTCTTTCTACCGTCGCTCAAGTTGGCAGTGACTTCATAGGAGCGGGGCTCCAGGCCGGTCGTGTCGATCTGCGCGGAAGCACCGCTCGAAGAGACTTTCACTCCGGTGCCATTCCAACTGTAGGTGACGGTGCGCTTGGGATCGAAATTGGAGCCAGTGGCGGTGGCAGTAACGGGTTCGCCGGCGAAGACTTCGGACGGCTGGATGGAGCAAGATGCAGTCGGGGGCGGGGGAAGCGGTCCGCCGCCGAACATGAAAACGACCCCGGTCTGTGCGCGGAGGCCGCGGATTTCGGTGGAAGGAATGCCCGAGGGACCATAGCGGTAATTTGAGAGGACAAAGTCGGCTCTGATGAGGCGCAGGGCGATGTGCGGGGAAAAGTTCACATCAATACCGCCACCGAGCATGACGCCCAGTTTGTCGACATCATGGAAAGCATCGGGCATAAGGCGATGATCGCCGACTAACACCTCAAGAAATGGAGAGAAGCGGCCATGGCGATAAGTGATCTTTGGACCGAAAGAGAGGTTGGAGAAAGCGGCGTCGTCAATTCTTTTTGCGAGAGTGGATTCACCGCTGCCCCAATGGGTGCTGGTGTCGAGAGTGAGTCCGAGCCAACTGTCGAAATTATAGGTGACGCTGGCGCCAGCGCCGCGCGGATTCCATTCCAATCGGCTGCTCAACGGGAGCAACGCTCCCGGAAGTTCTCCGTGTATGTTCGCGCCGGGATCAAAGACGGAGTATCCACCGAAAAGCTCCCACTTCGGAGGAGGCTGGTCCTGAGCGGAAGCAAGGGCGGGAAACGTACACAGGACGGCGATCATTGCCGCAAGCATTGTTAAACGACGGGCAAGGCGGCCCTTTAAATGAGATAACATGCGCATATTCCTCCGAACTTCAAACACGTAAAATCATGCTTTTCGAGCCTGCCGGGTAGGGAGCCAGGCTCGAGCTAAGATCACCGCCGAATACCTCACGGACATGGAGGTACGTTCACGGTATCGCTGATCAAAGTGACTTCGGCGGTGCTGGCGAGCGCTCGGCCATTTAACGTCACGCCGGCGCCAAACGCGATTTTCGCCTGAGCCATAATGTTTCCTGCCATGGTTGTGCCTGTTCCTAGGGTCGCTGAACTGCCGACCGCCCAGAACACGTTCTTAGGCTGAGCACCGTTGATCAGGTTGACCTTGCCTGTAGCCGTGATCAGCGTGGACGCTATTTGGAAGATAAAGACGGCGTTAGGATCGCCGCCACCGTCGAGAGTGAGATTTCCCGTGATTCCGAGAGAGGGCACAGCAACGGTGGTATAAACGCCAGGTGGGAGAGTTTGCCCACCAATGTCTGGGGGAAGATGGGTTCCCACTGGTTTTCCAGCCGCGTTGTTATATGCCGTGGTCAACTGACCCTGGGCTGTCATGGCAACTGGGTCGCCAGCGTGGAGCATGCCCGTTAACATTCCGGGTGGAAATCCGACTATCGCGGTTCCTGGCCACACGCCAACATCGCCACTCACATTTGTAGGTGCCGCGACTGTTGAGGTGTTGGTGACCGTTGAGCCGGCCAAAATCCCGAAACCGCAGCCCGCCGCGCCAATCGGTATGGGCCCGGGACAAGCGACGGCAGCGGTCGTGAACATCCAGCTGAAATCCGCCGCCAGCGCAATGCCGAACTGGTCCTGCGCTCCGGTGGTAATCGTGGCGGTATACGGAGTGTTAAGTGCAAGGAGGTTCGAAGGCGTAAAGGTCGCGACCGTGTCCGTTGCATCAAGAGCGACTGTTCCGATGACAGCTGTTCCGCCGGTAGCCAACTTAAAGGTTCCTGTGTTGATTGTTGAAGGATTCATTGCCTTGCTGAAGGTGGCCGTGACAACAGCGCCCTGGCAGATGCCGGTGGCGGCACCCGCCGGAACCACGGAGACGACGGTAGGCGGAGTCGTGGGAGAAGTGGGGCCACCTGCAGTTTTGTCCGGGTCGCCGCAACCGGCCAATGCGGCGGTCAAAAGGAACGCCGGGATCCAAATTTTGCCAACATTCGATTTGCGCATTAGCTTCTCCTCTTAACGCCACGACTAATCGTTTAATACCGCTGGCAGCGACACCAGAGACACACGGCCTTTGAGGTTTCGCCGACCGCTTATGAAGGAACCTTTCGAAAGCTATGCACTTATAATTGCTCTTGATTTTATCGTCTGTTCAATATGGGACAGAGACGAGATAAGGTATCCGGGCAATTAAGTGTTCACTTCTATACAGCTGAGCGAGAATTCATCTGAGCGATGTGGACGCAGGGCTGGAGTACCACACGGAGTTGGAGTTTCTATTCCAGCTCAACATAAAACTCAAGAAAGACGGAAAGTTGGAGACAGATGACCAGATCGGGAACGGAAGGGAGCAGGTACATAGCGGCTCGGGCTGCGACGAAGAGAAGTAAAGAACGAGGAGTAAATGTCCCCAGCCCTCGACGGTGTCGAAGGCTGGGGTAGACGACTGTTAGCTTCACGGCTTTTTCTTTAGTGGAGGCGATTTTTCTCCGCCTTTGGTGTTGATGAGCAGCAAGAAATCTCTGGCGTTGAACGGATAGCGACGGGTGGACTGTTGTCCTGTAGTGCTCAGGGTGACGTCGACGCGGCGGTTGTTGGCGAGGACCATGACGGTCAGGTTGTCCAACATTTGTTTGCGCTCGTCCGGAGTGACGTCGGGATTCTGCGTGATCTGTTCCTTGGTCTGCTCGGGAGTGAGCTGGTCTTCTAAGCCATAAGAGCGGGTCTCAATGTGGTCCGAAGGAACGCCGTGTTCGACGAGGAATGCCTTGGTGCGAGCTACGCGGCGATCGGTAAGGCCTTTGTTGTACGGCACGGAGCCGCGTGGGTCGGCATGGCCGCCGAGGATCAAGTGGGCGTCCGGGCTGAAGGTGAGGTAGCGTTTGAAGTCGGTGGAGAGCTTGACGAGAATCTGCTCCTGGCTGCCGACCAAGCCGGCTGTGGGATTCGCGACGGTCGGGCGGGCGGTTGGGAAGTAGATGCTGTGAAGCGCGAGTCTGATTTCGAGTTCGACCATTTCCGGTGGAGGCGGCGGAGATTGGACTTCGATGCCCAATTCGCAATCGGCGGCGCCACCGCGACCATCTTCTACGTGGCCGCGCACGGAATAATGTCCGGCAGCCAAGCCGGCGGTTTCGAATCGCACGGAAGCATCCCTGCCGCGGACTCGTCCGCCGCTGGACTTCCAGGAATAGGTGAGGGGATCGTTGTCCGGATCGCTGGCGGAGCCTGTGATTTGAACGGTATCGCCAATTACTACCGTAGTGTGGTCCGCGGAGCAGCTCATTGTGGGCGGGCGATTGGGCGGAGGTTCCACACTAATGGACGACGAGCAATCAGCAGAGCCGCCGCGGCCATCATCCACGCGCACTTTTACTTTATACATTCCGGGATTTGTGCCGCTCGAGTTCCACCTTGCTTCTGGGCCGGTGCCTTCGACGCTGCCGCCGCTCGTAGTCCAGTAATAAGTTAGAGGATCGTTGTCGGGATCGTTGGCGTCCGCGCGCACAACCACGAAATCGCCCGAGCCGGCGTAGACCATCGTCTTATCAGCGGAACAGGAAGCTGTTGGCGGATGATTGGGAGGCGGCGGTGGAGGCGGAGGATTTCCGCCGAAGCGGAACACAAGACCGGTGGAAAGGCGGACATTGCTCTGCCATCCGTCGGCGCCGGTGGCGGAGGTAGGATCCTGAAAGCGAGTGAGTAAGAATTCGGCTTGAAAGAGGCGCAGAGCGAGGCGATGGTTCAATCTGTAATCGACGCCGCCTCCGGCGGTCATGGTGAACGCATTTTGCTTGAGAAGAGGCGTGCACGCATAGACGGGTGCAGTGCAGTTGTCGAGCGTAACATCGTCGGCGTGGGCTACTCCGCCGAGAACCTGGAGGAATGGAGTGAACTTGCCGTGGTCGCGGAAGGAAACGCGCGGACCAAACATGACGGTGAAGACGTTGCTTTTAGCATCCACGTTGCGCGAAGGAGTGAATGCCGCGCCAGGACTGGTGAATTCGAGCGAATCAACGCGGAAGCCGGCGAAATCAGCGACCAAGCCCACGCGTCGATTGAAATTGTATGCCAGGGACGTACTGCCGCCATTCATGCCGTCAATGCGGTTTCTGATGCTATCGGGGACAGCTCTCCAGTAGGAGTAGCCTAGAAAGAGTTCGACCTTTGGAGTGGAGTCGCTCTGCGCTCCGGCGCGGTGCGAGTGTCTCCCTGAACGGTTGCCCTTTCCTTCACCCGCAGGCATTTGGGCGGAGGGGGCTGCGGGCAAAGAGAGTGAAGTTTTTCCAACTGGCTTGGCTGCGGCGCCGGGAGCCGTGGTGGAACTCACGGACTCATCCTTCTTTTTGGGCGTGTCTCCAGGCTTGGGCGTGTCGTCCGCGAAAAGCGTAGGCACTAGAAAGAATGCAACCGCTATTGTGGGAATAATGCGCTTTCCCAATTTCATCATCGCCTCCTGAATCGTGCCTACTGGCTGCGAAGCGGGGCAAAAAATCCCGCCTCGCGGCCGTCGAACCTGGCTCGCCATGCACTCTGCTCAAACAATGCAAGGCTTACGGCTGAGGTACTGTTACGCTCGCGCCATCCACTGTTACGGAAGCCGCTCCACCGGCGGAACCGGCGAACAGCCTTCCAGTCACCACTGCGCCGGTATTCATCGTGATGGAAACAGCGGCGAGGACATTTCCCTGGAAGATGCTGGTGGTGTCGATGGTCGCTGAAGTGCCAACTTGCCAGAAGACGTTGCTTGCCTTGGCGCCACCGGCCAGAATTACCTGAGAACCCGTTCCAGTGGTGAGTGTGGACCCCATCTTGAAGATGAAGACAGCATTGGGATCGCCTTGGGCATCGAGAGTGACGTTGTTATTTGGCCCCGCTCCCGAAATCAAAACCGATGTCGAGTTGACATAGAGCCCAGGTGCGAAGGTGAGTCCTCCCATATTTCCTGGCAAGGTTTGCGCGTTGGTCGATCTACTAACGGCGTCGTTATAGGCAGCCAGCAAGTCGGCTTGGGCTTGCGTTATCACGGAATCGTTGATGTGAATTGTCCCGTTCACTTGGGCCGGCGGAATTCCCTGCGAGGTTCCTGGGGCCAAGCCAACGTCACCGTTGATGATCACCGGGCCCGTGCTGGCAATCGAGGACGTGGACATAACCGCGAAGCTGGCCGCTGAGCCGAGATTGATGGTTGCGGGGCCCGCGCCGACCACGCCACTGGTTGTGAAGTTCCAGGGATCCGGAGCCGCACCGGTTGTGGTGGACAGCGGATTGCCTGTGAGATCCGTGACCAGATTGGAAACCGTGGCCGTATATTGCGTGTTGACGGCAAGATTGGCTAAAGGTGTAAAGGTAGCGATTTTGCTTGCCGGATCGTAAGCCACGGTTCCGTTCACGGGCGCTCCGCCGACTCCCGCCACGGCCACCGTAAAGGTCGCGTTGGTGATGGTCGTGGGATCCATCGTGGTGCTGAAAGTGGCGCTGATGGCCTGGTTGATGGGAACGGCGGGTGCAGCGTTAGCAGGGACTGTCAGGGTTATCGTCGGGGCGACAAGATTTGCCGTCAGATCGGTTGCAAAGTTCCAGGTGAAATTGGCAGCCATCGGGTCGCCGGTGAGATCTTTGGCGGCTGTGGTGATGGTGGCCGTGTAGGTCGTGTTCGGAATCAGATTGCTTGTTGGCTTGAACACGGCGGTGCTGCCTGCATAAGACACCGTCCCTGTTACTGCGGCTCCGCCACCCGCCACAGCGACTGTGAAGGTTCCGAGCGCTGAGATCGTGGAAGGATCCATTGGCGTGTTGAACGTTGCAGCGATTCTCTGGTTGATGGGCACGTTGATCGCTGCACTTGCAGGATCGGTGGAAATCACAAATGGCGCGCTGGCGTTCGGCTGAGGACCGGTTGAGAAACTCCAAACATAGTTGGCGCTCAGCGCGTTGCCCTGGGCGCTCTGGGCGGCGGTGGTAACCGTAGCCGTATATGGAGTGTTGATGGCAAGAGCGGCCGTTGGGGCAAAAATAGCCGTATCGCTTGCCGCATCATAGGTGACGGTGCCGGGCACGGCGGCGCCACCCCCTGCTACTGCCAAGGTAAAGGTCCCAACTGCGGTAATCGTGGCGGCCGACATGTGGCCGCTAAACGTAGCGCTGACTTTCTGGTTGAGGGGGACGTCGTTGGCGCCGTTGGCAGGAACCGTGGAGGTCACCGAGGGCGCGCCTGTTGTAGTAAAGGTCCAGACGTAATCGGCTGCGAGGGCATTCCCCGTCGGGTCTGTTGCACCGGTTGTAATCGTAGCCGTATACAAAGTTCCCGTGGCAAGAGCGGCAGCAGGAGTGAACGTTGCCGTACTCCCCGCGTAACTAACCGTTCCGGTTACGGCCGTGGTGCCTGGCCCCGTCAAAGTGAAGGTTGTGGCATTAATCGTACTGGCTTGCATTGGCTCGCTGAAGGTGGCGCTGACAGTTGTAGTCTGCGCCACACCGACGGCGCCGTTTGGCGGAACGGTCGAAATGACGGTGGGTGGCGGAGCCGTCGTAAAGGTCCAGACATAATTGGCGGCGAGCGGTATGCCAGCGGGATCCTTTGCTCCGGTAGTAATCGTGGCCGTGAACAGGGTGGCTGCCGGGAGAAGAAGGGTAGGCGTAAACGTTGCCGTGGAGCCCGCATAAGTGACGGCGCCGGCGACCGGAGTTGAACCAGGCCCGGTCACAGTGAAAGTTGTCCCATTGATAGTGGTTGGGTTCATCGCTTCGCTGAAGGTAGCGGAGACGAGAGTGTTGATGGGCACCGCCGTTGCTAAATTCAAGGGAACTGTGGAAACGACGGAAGGTGGTGGGGCGGTCATAAAGGTCCAAACAAAGTTGGCGGCAAGTGGAGCGCCGGTGGGATCTTTAGCCCCAGTGGTAATCGTGGCCGTGAACAGAGTGCCTGCCCGGAGAAGAAGATTAGGCGTAAACGTCGCCGTGGAGCCCGCATAGGTGACGGCGCCGGCGACAGGAGTAACGCCAGGGCCGGTCACTGTGAAAGTTGTCCCATTGATGGTGGTTGGGTTCATCGCTTCGCTGAACGTCGCAGAGATAGGCGTGTTAAGGGCGACGGCGGTCGCAAGATTTGCGGGAACGGTGGACACAACCGAGGGTGGCGGAGCGGTCGTAAACGTCCACACAAAATTGGCTGCCAGCGCGGCACCCGAGGGATCTTTCGCTCCAGTGGTAATCGTGGCCGTGAATAGTTTGCCGGCGGCAAGAAGCAATGTCGGCGTGAAAGTCGCGGTGGAGCCTGAGTAGGTGACAACTCCCGCTACGGGAGTTGCGACCCCACCAATCAAAGCAGTCAGAGTAAATGTGGCATTGGTGATTGTGAGCGGGTTCATTGGCTCGCTGAACGTGGCGGAAACGACAGTGTTGACGAGAACGCCAGAAGCCAGGTTCGCCGGGACGGTGGAGATTACCGTTGGGGCGCCCGTTGTGAAGGTCCAGATATAATTCGCCGCCAAGGGGTTGCCGCCAGGGTCTGTAGCTCCGGTGGTAATGGTTGCGGTGTAGAGGGTAAGAGCGGCGAGCGAAGCCGTGGGAGTGAAGGTAGCGGTCGCGCCCGAGTAGGTCACAGCTCCGGCAACCGGAGTTGCTCCTGGCCCCGTCAACGTGAATGTTGTTGTGTTGATCGTGGCGGGATTCATCCCCGAACCAAAAGTTGCGGTCACGTTAGAAGTGAGAAGCACGAGGGTGGCGCCATTCGCGGGGGATGTGGCGATCACCACGGGAAAAGCTGGACTAGGCGCTTGTTCCCGGCCGCATCCGGCTGCAAGAACGACCAATCCGAACGCCAGTAGAGATATTTTCACGGACTTGAATTTGCGCATTAGCTTCTCCTGTTTAACCGATGACAAGGCGTTCCGTATTTTTGAAACCAGGGCCGTCGCACGTTCGAACATTTGAATCTCTGTAAAATGCATCGACACAAATACCCAACGTGTGGCTGATGCCAACACGAATTGAGAATGAGCAGATCGTCGCTGATGCAGGTTAGGGCGACAGTTCTTGCTGAGTGGCTTGCGACAAATCTTCTTTGTGACGCAGGAGACTTGTAACGAGGCTGGGAACTCGATACAAAAGTCGCAAGCTGAAAAAATGACCGACGGCTAGGACGCTGCTAGTTTTTCCTGTGGAGCGTCGGCGACTACCCTCCGCGTTTCTCGACAGGAATCCTCTGTCCCGGGCAGAGAACATGCAAATCTTGTGCCACGGCAGCTCAATGGCCCGGCAGGGCGTTTGCTCGGTCACGCGACGTGGCTAAAATGTTGATTTCAAAGAGAGGAATCCATCTAAGTTCGGAATGAGCGCAAAAACTCGTGCGCTTTGTGATTGGAAGTCGTAGCAACTTGGAACGGAATCCGTTCCATTTGAGGAAAGGGAACCGTTTGGAGATTTCCCACTCATTTTGCGAGATTGCTCTTGGGCGGACGGAGGTGAACGGGGAGTCTTACGCAAGGGAGAGAATTCCGCGAAAGGGAGGATTCGAAATGCACAAGTGTTCCGCGAAAAGGCGAGCGGCCGCCTGAGTGCCATGCTGGCGTCGATTCAAGTAAAGAAGGAAGAGCGTGCGAGGCCCTTCGGGGCTTCCTTTGTTGCTCAGGTCAAGCAGGGTAAGCAAGCCCCGCCGCTCCAACGGAGCGAAAGGATAAAGAACGTGGAGGGTTATTCGGAGGCGCCTAGGGGCAGGAAGTATTGGGTGCCTTTGACGGGGTCTTGGAGGCGGCGGAGGAGTTGTTGGAGGTCTTCGCTGCGCTCGACGAAGTCGATGTCGGAGGTGTTGATGACGAGGAGGTCGGAGGCGGCGTAACGGAAGAAGAAGTGTTCGTAGGCGTGGGCGACTTCTTCGATGTATTCGGGGGAGATTTGGGATTCGTCGCGAGAGGCTTTTTTGGCGATGCGGGCGCGGAGGACTTCGGGCTTGGCTTGGAGATAGATGACTAGATCGGGAGCAGGAATATCGGCGGTTAGAGATTCGTAGTAGCGATCGTAGAGTTTTAGCTCTTCGTCATCGAGATTGAGATTGGCGAAGATGCGGTCTTTTTCGAGGAGGAAATCGGAGAGGACGGGACCGGGAGCTTCGACGGCGAGAGCTTCGCGGATGCGCTTTTGGCGTTCGATCAGGAAATACATTTGGGCGCGGAAAGCGGCGCCGGCTTTTTCTTTGTAGAAATCGGCTAGGAAGGGATTGTCTTCGCAATCGTAGATGCGGCGGGCGTGGAGACGCTCGGCCAGGATTTTGGCGAGTGTGGTTTTGCCGACGCGAAGAGGGCCTTCGATGACGATGAAGCGGGGGGATTGCGGGCCGCGCTCGGGTTGAGGAGCGCGCTTGGCTGCGGTGGATTCGTTGGCCGCCATTTACTTAGAGAAACCTCTGGGAAGACCGCTCTGGGCCTGCGGTCAACGAACGCGATTATAGCAGAGTCGTTCTCGGCTGTAGTGCTGCGAGGTGGACTTTTGGCTGGGAAGTAAGCGGTTGGAAGAAAGCGGTAGCGGGGCTCCCACACTCCAAATGCAATTGAGGTTGCGGTAGGGCGATGCCGGAAAGAAGAAAACTTGTTCTTTTTAAGGGCTAGTACGGGTGTCCTAAATGAGACAAACGGAAGGGCCATAAGAGGGTACTAATAAGAATGTGACCAATGGTCCAGTGCGAACTGCCCTTTAGGACAGTATATTCTCCAAAGTTGAAAGTGGGGACCGAAGTGCACGGCTTTCAACTACTGAGGTGACAAAATGCTGCTCGCAACGATCCTCTTGATGTTCCCCGTTCCGCAGAGCGGGGATGCAATAAAGGCAGTAGCGGAGCGCCCCGCAAGCGTTTCCGTAGATGCGGCGAAAGATTCTCCCCTCTCAAAGACGCTGCCTTCTGTGCCGGATCCAAAGATAAAAACGGACGCGGAGGTTGCGGCTAATTCGAATGCCGCTGGTGTAACGCCTGCTCCAGCAGCGCAGCCGATCACGCCGGGGAGCGCACCCCTGGCCATTCGGCCAGGTAAGCCGGCTTTCAACCGCGAAGACGTTTCGGAGCGGCAGAAGAAGGCTTGGTATGCGCTGACGTTCGCTTCGTCGGGAGCGGCCGCGTTTGACGCGTGGTCGACGCGGCGCGCGATTTCGGGCGGGTACGGAACGGAAGCCAATCCGCTGCTCGCGCCATTTTCGCACTCTGGGGCGCTGTACGCGGCGACGCAGGTCAGCCCCTTGGTGATGGATATCATCGGGCGGAAGATGATGACCAGCCAGTATCCCTTGCTGCGCAAGCTGTGGTGGCTGCCGCAGACGGCAGGGACAGGGATGTCGGTGTTCGCGGGAGTGCACAACGTTGGCGTGGTGCCCTCGCACTAACGCACCAAGACATTCGAGAAAAGCAAAAGCGTCCCGGTGGGGAGATTCACCGGGACGCTTTTATTTTGTGCGGAGGCGTGCGCGTGAGCGGTCATGGGGATGGCGCGCGCGCTCTTTTGTTGGCTACTTGCTGACGACTACGATGGCGAAGGAGCCGGGCTTCATTTTGCCGCGGCGTTCGCCGGCCGCTGGGGCATCAAACTCGGCGGACGGTAGAAAGATGTTGTGGGTTTTCAAGTCGAGGCCCATGGTGCGGGCGCTGCGCTTGGTGGGGACGTTTTCGACGACAGTGTATTTGTCGGGGGAGTCTTCGTGGATGACGGTGAGATTTCCGTCGCCACAGGAAGCAAAGACGTAGCCGGTGGCGGGATCGAAACCCGCCGCGTCGGGGCCGTCGCAGATCGCCGGGGTAGCAACAACTTTGCCCGTATCCGCGTCGGTCACAGCCATCACCTTTTCATCACAAACGGAAAAGAGACGGCGGTTCTTCACATCCATCGCCAAGCCAGAAGGCGACTTGCATGGCGCGAGAGGCCAGTGGTGCAAAACTTTGAGATTCTGCGCGTCGACATGATACAGCTCAGAGGTGTCCTCGTTGTTCACGTAGACACCGCCTTTGCCGTCGGCCGCAGCGAATTCGGGCTTGCCACCCATATCGATCGCGCCCAGCACAGTGCCGTCGGCGGCGTTGATGGCCGTGGAGTTCTTGCCACCAGGCGTATTCCTGCGGCCACCGTTGAAGGTGAAGACGCGCTTGGTAACCGGCTCGTAGAGAATGGCGTCAGGGTTGACATCGGTCTTAACGTTGCCGATGGTCTTCAGAGTTTTCAGATCAAAGATTGTGACATCGTTGGTGGCGCCATTACTGGTAAAGCCGCGGCCGAGGTCGGAAGCAATGGCGATGCCGTGGACGCCTTTTGTGTCCGGAATATCGCCAACGATGGCGTACGAGTCGGCATCCATTACGACGGTGCGGTCGCCATGCGAAATGTAGACGCGACGGGCGGCGCTGTCGACGTAGAGATAATCCCAGCCGGTGTCGCCGGGAATCGGAACAGTTTTCACGACGTGATAGCCGGAAGGACCCGGCGTTGGCGCTGCGGCGCGCGACATTAGGCCGGCGCAGAGGATTACCGCGACGGAGAGGGGACCGAGGACGGCTAGTGCTGCAAAACTTTTGCGCATGAAAATTTCTCTCCTAGAAAATCTCGCCCTGATTTGAGATTGGGGCGCAGTTAGATATACAGGCCGCAACCTAAACCCAAGATAAACGAGACGCAAGCGAAATCGACGCAGAGCTTAGGCTCACGCGGGCCGGGCAAGCCCGGCCCCTACAAGCCAGCGAGTGTTTTCGGATTTCGTGGGATAGCGCACTAGTTCGTGGCTTTGTGTTGTTGGAACCAGCCGGCGACGTAGAGCATTTTGGCGATGTGATGGCTGGGGCGGCGGCTGATGCCGTGCGGTTCCTCGGGGACGCGAACGAGAACGGCGTCGATGTTGAGTAGCTTGAGAGCGGCATAGAACTGCTCGGCTTCGGAGATGGGAGTGCGGAAGTCGGCTTCGCCGGTCATGACGAGCGTGGGAGTTTTGATTTTGGCGACCAGATTCGTGAGAGAACGCTGCATGTATTGGTCGGTGTTGTCCCAGGGATTGCCGGGGAACCAGTATTTTGCGGTCCAGGGAATGTCGCTGGTGAGGACGAAGCTGTACCAGTTGATGACGGGATAGAGGCAAGCGGCGGCGCGAAAGCGTTCGGTGTGCTCAATGGTCCACGCGGTGAGGACGCCGCCTCCGCTGCCGCCGGAAACGAAGAGATTGTTCGCGTCGATGTAGCCTTTGGCGATGACGGCATCGACGCCGCTATTTAGGTCGGCGAAATCGTCGCCGGGATAGGCGTGGTGAATGAGATTGGCGAATTCTTCGCCATAGCTGGTGCTGCCGCGCGGGTTGGTGTAGAGGACGACATAGCCCATCGCCGCCCAGACTTGCTTTTCAAAGTCGAAGCGATCGCCGTAATCGGCAAAAGGCCCGCCGTGAATTTCCAGGATCAGGGGATACTTTTTTGTGGGATCGAAATCTGGGGGTTGAATGATCCAGCCTTGGAGCTTGCGCTGATCCTTCGAGGATTCGTAGTTGATCTCCTCGACGTGGCCAGGCTTTTTCTGTTCAAGCAATTCCTGGTTGAGAGAGGTGAGGACTTTCATCGCGCCCCTGTCGCTGATGGCCACGTCGCCGGGGATGTCCGTGCGGCCGTAGGTGAAGGCGAGGGGACCGGCGTGAGAGACGGAGAAAGAGCCGCCGCCGCCCGCGCCAGTCGTGGCTGCGACATGCTCGGCGACTTTCTTTAGAATTCCATCGGGAGAGAGGAAGCCGATTTTTGTGTCGCCTTGTTCGTTGTATTGGAAGTAGACGCCGCTGTTGTCCGCTGCCCATTGTGGACTTTGGATGTCGCGATCGAGTTTGTCGGAGATGGAATGGGAAGCTGTGCCGTCGCGCTTCATGACGTAGAGCTTGGTGGTTTGGTGGCCCTGTAGGCGATCGTCGAAGCCGGTGTAGGCGATCCATTTTCCGTCGGGAGAAATGGCGGGATTGTTGTCGGGCCCTTTGCGATTGGTGAGGGCGCGGAGAGAACCGTCGGCGACGCTGAATTCGTAGATTTCGGTGTCGAAGACCTCGTGGTCGGATTCCGGGTGGCGATTGGCGGAGACGAGAAGAAACTTTCCATCGGGCGTCCACGTGGCGCGGCTGGGGCCGAATTCATTGCCGCCATTCGGGAAATTGCCGTTCGTGATTTGGCGCGGGGCGCCACCTTCCGCGGAAACTACAAAAACCTGCATGAAGCCAGGCTTTAGATAGCCTGCGCCGTTGAAGCGATAGACGAGGCGATCATACATCGTGGCGGGATCGGCCCATTTGGCTCCTGCGGGCGGCGTGGGGAGCTCGGCGAGATGAGGGCCTTTGCCGAGAACGAGGGACGAGAAGGAGAGCATTTTGCCGTCGGGAGACCACTCGATGGCGTCGGGAGATTGATCGAGGTTGGTGATGCGGGCCGTTTGTCCGGAGTCCATCCAGCGAACGTAGATTTGCTGCTTGCCATCGGTGTCGGAGAGATAGGCGAGGCGCGCGCCATCTGGGGACCAGCGGGGCGAGGCTTCGTTGTGGTTGCCGGTGGTAATCGGGCGATGATCGGTGCCGTCGGCATTGACGATCCAGAGATTTGAATAGCGGCGGTCGGTCATGGGATCTGCGAAGCGGCGCACGTAGACGATTTTTTTGCCGTCGGGAGAAATTTGGGGATCGGTGGGGAGCTGAATTTGAAATTCGTCCATCACCGTAAGTTTGTGGGACGATTCCTGCGCTTGCAGAGCGCTTGGATGCAGCAAGAATAGAGTTGCTGCGGTGGCGAACGCGGACACGTGTAACTTGAATCTCATGCGTGAAGACCTCCTCACTGCGGTGGAGTTAACAATGCGCGTGAAAATGTGTCAAGCCGCCAGACAGTTTTGGGAAGGGGAATGCAATTCTCTTTCGAGTAAAGAGCATCGCTATGTTCCATCATGAGGCCGCAAAGCACGGCTCGCAATTTTACCGCGAAAAATTACCGGCGAGAAAATACCGGAACGTAGAACAACTCGCCTTTTTTTGTTAGAGTAAGGGCGCCGCTTCCGTCGGGAAGTTTCAACCAGCCTTTGTTCCAGGAACTCTCCAGCCCATGGTTCTGGAAGGCGCTATCTCAAACGTGCGTAGGGGTGTCCGATGTCTCGTTCGTTGCACGCGGTTTCCAAACTCTCTTCTCCAGGATTCCTCCCGGCCCTCCGGCAATGGGTAAGCAACTTCCTGCGCGACGCTGGGTTTGGGCACACGTCCGCCCGAATTCATTCAAATCAGGCTCATGGAATGCCCGACACGGCGCATCATCATCGGATTTTTCCCTCTATGCCCAGAGATTACATCCGTCGCCGGCGCGTGCGACGCCGCATCTCCAACGCCATTCTCATTCCGCTTCTGAGCGGTGTCGCCGCCTACTTCATCACTCGTCCGACTGGCGGTTCCGGATTTTCTCTTCCAAATTCCGCCAAGCAGGCGTCTCTTGCCACGCCAGCAAATCCCGTATCCTCAGTGCATGACAATACGCCCATCCCGGTGGATCGCCTTGCGGCGAGCAGCGTCGAAAACTCCATATCAAACGCGATGATCAACGGCGCCTATAAACTCGCGGACGGCCCGCATACCGTCACGGAAGTGCCGGATATCGTTCTCCTTGATGCCAAGCGCGGCAAAGAACTCCACGTTCGCGTCTTTTATCCGAATGAGCCTGGCCCTTATCCTGTCATCGTGTTTTCCCATGGCGCCGGAGGCTCGCAATCCTGTTGCGAAGCTCTGACACGCCACTGGGCCACCTACGGGTATGTGACCCTGCAGCCGACGCACGATGATTCCACGGTGCAGCGCCGCAATGCCGGCGAAGAAAACATAAACTTTCTGATAGCCGTTCGCGACGCGCTGAAAAAGCCCGCACTTTGGCAGAGCCGCCCTCGGGACATTTCGTTTGTGCTGGATTCGCTGCCTGTCTTGCAAAAACGGATCCCTGCCCTTGGCGGGAAAATCGATGCGGAACATATCGGCGTCGGTGGGCACTCGATGGGCGCATTCACGGCGGACGCGATCGCCGGTGCACTTATCGACCTGCCAAATCATCCGGCTACAAACTTTGCCGATTCACGCGTGAAAGCGGTCGTGCTGCTCTCTCCGCAAGGGCCGGGCGAATTTGGCCTCACTGACCATTCCTGGGATCACGTGACGCTCCCGCTATTGAGCATGACCGGCTCACTGGACTTGGGCGCGGGCAATCAGGGCCCCGACTGGAAGAAGATTCCATTTGAACGCAGCCAGCCGGGCGCGAAGTATCACGTTTTTATTCAAGGCGCGAATCACATGTCGTTCATCAGCGCGAAAACGCTCGTGCGGGCGCACGCTGCGCAAGGCGACTCGATTCTCGGTTATACCAATGCCGCCTCGCTCGCGTTCTGGGACGCTTATTTGAAGGCCGATTCCGCGGCAAAAAATTATCTGCAATCCGACGCATTGCCGGATTTCAGCCACGCTTCCGTAAAAATTTTTCGCCGTTGAGCGGATTATCCGCGTTCCTCAGTTTTTCCACATGTTCGTCGGGGGAGTCCTTCCGTACCATTGACGATGTTACTAGCCGCTTCAGACACTTAGTACAGTATGGCCCGCTATTCTGCTTTCCTGGGGCGCAGGGTTGAGGTGCAATACCGCGCCGGAGACATCCTTTTGCCTGCGTCCGGCACGTTTGTGGCGGATTCGGGCCGCTCCATCTTTCTGGAGCAGCATTTCGAGCAGCGTGGCTCGCTGAAGCATTTCCGCTGGGAAATCCCCTACCAGTACATTGTTCGCCTTGAAGAGAAGGTTGAGACCATAGAAGCTTCCGCAAGCAACTCTGGTACACAAGGGCCCGTGACTGCTCAAAGCACGGAAGCGTCGTCTACCTCCGCAGAACCCCAAGCGCGTAAAGCCGCTAACGAGGTAAGCTCCGGCGGCGGCGCCCCGGCCATTCTCCCGCTCCAGAATCGTCCTAAGACTGCCTGACGCTCTGCGTCCTTCCCTAGCGTACGACTCTTCGTCTGTGATTCGGGTACAATCGACGCGCTGTCGACCTGTACTTTAGCCGCGGCGGTCCGGTTACACCGCCCGTCGTGCGGAGGAGGCTATTGTGACCCCCGATGACCGCCCCAAGACCACCATCGGCCCCGGCGTGAAAGTAGGCTCCGGAGCAAATGTAGGCCCCACCGGAAAGTTAGGCCCCGGCTCCAAGATTGGGCTGATCGGTCTCGGGCTTATGGGCCGACCCATGGGTCTAAATCTCTTGAAGGCCGGTTATTCTTTGATGGTTTGGAACCGCACCGCTTCGCGCGCCGACTCGCTCGTGGCCGCTGGCGCAAAGCTTGCGAGTTCACCGCAGGAAGTAGCGATCGCATCGGATGTGCTCATTACCATCGTGAGCGATCCCCCGGCTCTAGAGGGTGTACTTTGGGGTGTGCCGGGCTCCAGCCGGAATGCGGGTGCCCTCATTGCCCTTCGTCCGGGCAGCATTTACATTGATTCCAGCACGGTTTCCCCTGGCCTTGCCCGCAAGATTGCTGCGGCATGTCAGGAGCGGCACATCGCCTTTTTGGACGCTCCTGTTACCGGGGGCACTTGGGGCGCCGAAAAGGGGGAGTTGGTCTTCATGGTGGGCGGGGACGCTGAAGTTTTAAAGGATGTGGAGCCGGTCATTAGTGTGATGGGAAAGAAGTGGTTTCACCTCGGTCCCAATGGGGCGGGCCAGACCATCAAGCTGGCCATGAACCTGATTCTTGCGCTTCAGGTTGACGCTCTGGCGGAAGCCCTGGCATTGGTCACTGCGGCCGGACTCCAGGGCGAAAAGCTGGTCGAGGTTCTGCAATCCAGTATGGCCCGGGCCCCGGTCCTTGACGTCAAGGCCCCGCTACTCCTAAAGGGTGAATACCCACCCAGCTTTCCCTTGCGGCTCATGCACAAGGACATGGGCCTTGCGTTGGATCTTGCCAAACAAGAAGGCGTGCTGCTTCCGGCTGCCGCGGCCGCCTTTTCCAGCTACTCTGCCGTTAATGCCGCTGCGAAAAAAGACTTGGACTATGCCGCGGTTATGAAATTCTGGCAACGCTGAGCCGATTCCAGAGGCATCTGGAAGTTCTTAGAAGGGCTTATGGCTGCTCGCGCAGCCGTGTTGGGGCCTTTTTGCTTGTCTAATTCATTGAAAATAAATAGTTTAACTGCTCCGACGACAGAAGTTTCGAGGTGATGCGTCATGGCAGGAGCATGGCAGGGCGGGCAGGCTTGTTCTACAGAAGCTACAGAGAACGAACAGCCGCTTGGCGGTCGAGTTCAAGGGAAAGGTTTTGATCGAGGAGCACGGCAACATAGCGCGAGCAGGTTTTCATCTCGCGAGAAGCCCAAGCCGATAGAGCTGGCTGTACGGATCGGCAGGCCATCTCCAGCTTGGCCACCAGGCGATAATAGCCACGCACCTCACGCAGCCAGGGCGTGCCTTTTTTGAGTAGTGGCGACATCTCGTCGCAGATTCCGAGCAGCTTGCCAAAATCGTTGGGTCCGATGCTTTCGGCCTCGATACCCGTAGCGTCGCGCAGACAATCCGACAGGGGCTGGTTGGCGGTGGTCAGCCAGATCATTCGCCATTGGCTTATGGCGAACTGGATGAGAGCCAATACCGTGAACGCGAGTATGAGGACGGCAGTCATAGTCTGTGTTTGCAGGATTAGTGTGCCTGTGACGCTTGCGGTTCCCTATAGAACTCCCGTACCACCGGACAGGGTACCGGTCACGTGGCCAGGAGCCGCTGATTGCCTCACGACTGGAAGCACTTGGGCCCTCCCCTCTCTGCCGCCTTTTAGTTCCAGTCGTTAACCCCCGAGTAACTTCCCGGCAGCAATCTCGGCAAATACTCTTGACCGCCACGGGGGCTCACACTAGGGTTGAAGTTAACGTTAGTTACGCGTGTGTCCCTCTCATGGACGGCCAAAAGAATCCGCACCCTCGGCCTCTCGAAAGCACCAGCGATCAAGAGATCGCCGAGAATCTGCGCAAAATTGAGAAGCGGGATTGGTGGACCTGGGGTAACTCGATTTTTGTCATGCTGCTCCTCACCGGAGCGCTCATTTCCTTTGCTCTGCCCTCCCTGACTCAGGGAACCGCTCCCCTCTTCAAGATCAAGGTTACGGAAGCGATTTTTGGATTGGTGATTCTCGTCGTTCTCTTCAATATCTACACGATTTACCAGCAAGTGCTTATCAAACGCCTCCGCCGGCAGCTTGCGGAAAAGCAGCATCACTCCATGATCTTGCGCGACCTCGCTATGATCGACGCCCTGACGGGCCTCTACAACCGACGATTTGCCGAGCAGCGCCTCGTCGCGGAAGTGGCGCGCTCCGCCCGCAAGGGCCATCCCCTGACCGTAGTGCTCCTGGACCTTAATGAGTTCAAACACATCAACGACACGCACGGCCACGCCGCCGGTGATTTGGTGCTGCAGGAATTTGCTGCGGCCCTTAATCGCGCTATTCGCGGGGGCGATCTCGCCGTGCGCATGGGTGGCGACGAATTCCTGTTGATTCTTCCCGAATGCAATCGCGAGCAATTGCAGCTTGTTCTGGGCCGCCTCGGCCCGCTCGAACTGGCTTGGGAAGGCCGGAAATTTTGCATCAAGTATTCCGCCGGTTGGAAGGAATATGCCTCCGGCGATCTGCCCGAAAGCATGCTCGCTGCGGCCGATCAGGCTCTCTACGCGAACAAGCGGGCCGCGAAAAACTCGCCACTTCAAGACGCCGTACCCGTCTGACGTCACTTGCCGCACTCGCTTCCCTATTTCTCACGGCGCCTCAGGTCATTGCTGCTCCGATGCTTTGAGTCGGCTCTCAAATTTCCCCTAACTTGGCTGACAAGTTGACATGGGTTGTCTTGAAGATGTTATAGAATGCCTCCGCCTTCCACCGTTCAGGCGCGCGAAGGGGCAAATATGACAGCAGAGCGCTGATACCTTCGTTCAAGTGAGTTATTCGAGTATCGGGAGAATCAAAACCATGCGGGGGAATCATTCATTCTTTGCGGCGTGCGCGCTCTGCATCATTCTGGCGGCCGGCGTTGCCGTCGCCCTGCCGCAGACCAACAACTTGGGCGTCTTCACGAATGAGGGCAGCGTCGGCCAAACGCCGCCCGGATGCAAAGCTCTCTACGACGCTTCCAAGGGTGAATATCGCATCACCGGAGGCGGCGCGAACATGTGGGCCGCTTCCGACGCGTTCTATTTCGTCTGGAAACGTGTGTCTAGTGATGTCGCACTTACCGCCGACATTCAGTGGGTCGGCACAAGCACGGCCGAGCATCGCAAAGCCGTGCTCATGATCCGGCAAAGCCTTGATCCCGGTTCGTCGTATGCTGACGCTGTCTCACACGGCAACGGGCTCACTTCGCTGCAATTTCGCGGAACGCCGAACGAGCAGACTTACCAAGTGGTGGCGGCGGAAGATGGCCCGGCACGGCTCCGCATCGTACGAAAGGGCACCGTCATCCTGATGTACTTCGGCAAGCCCGGCGAAGAATTGAAACCTTCAGGGCCAGTAGAATACATAGCTCTGAAGGATCCTATTTACGTCGGGCTCGGGGTGTGCTCCCATGTCGCCACGACCCTCGAAACCGCAATCTTTTCAAACGTTAAACTGGAAGAAACCACACCAGCAAAATAGGTCGCATTCCCGAAGAGGACGAAATAATGCCTACCGTTGCCTCACTCATGGCTGAGCTGAAAAAGAAGGGGAAAGAGAGTACACGGAAAATCTATGCGCGCCATGGCATGGCGACCGACAAAATGTTCGGCGTGAGCGTCGCCGACCTCAAGGTCGTCGCGAGGACAATCAAAGGGCAGCAGGCTCTCGCTTGCGAACTATACGACACAGGCTATCTGGACGCGATGTACCTCGCCGGGATAGTTGCAGATGGCTCGAAGATGACCGTGAAAGAGTTGAACGCGTGGGCAGAGGGCGCGGCGAATCTGCAGATGATTGCGGAGTACACCGTTCCCTGGGTGACGGTGGAGCATCCGCAGGGTCGCGACCTGGCGATGCAATGGATCAAATCGAAGAAGGAACACGTGGCATGCACTGGCTGGTGTACGTACTCCGGACTCCTTGCCACGAAAGCAGATGAGGCGCTGGACCTTCCGGAAATCGAGGGCTTGCTCGGCACAGTGGTGAAGGGAATCCATAGCGCACCAAATCGCGTTCGCTACACCATGAATGGTTTTGTGATTGCGGTTGGCGGTTATGTCAAACCATTGTCGAAGCAAGCGAAGGCATCCGCCCGCCAGATTGGCACCGTTTCCGTGGACGTGGGCGACACGGCTTGCAACGTGCCGCTAGCCACGGCCTACATCGAGAAGATGGAGGCAGCCGGCCGCGCTGGCAAGAAGCGAAAAACCATCCGTTGCTAATGGGCAAGCACCCTGTACGAAAATTTCTAGTCCTCTGTCGCACGGTCTCTTCATGGAAATGCGGTGGGCAGTTTTATCCGGTGTTGGGCTAGCGTGCGTGATACCTGCCATACTGAACGCGTTGGAATTTCCTTCAGGAGCAAAGCAACTATATGTTCTGCGCGTCGCGACCGCCTCGCAGCTCCATTGATGCGTTCCTCTCCGCTCAGCAGAAACAGAAGTTTTCCTACGAGGAAGTCGGGGCTTCTCGACGAGAAGCCCCGAACGGGTACACCGCCGACCACAACCGAGTCCAGTTGGGCCAGGGGACCGAAACTTTCGAACGGGCCAAGCGCGCCATTCAGCAGTGGAAAATGTTCGAGATGGCTTGGGTTAACTTATGCTGGCCAGATATGACCATCGTCCCTGGCGCTAATGTTGCGGTTGTCGTCTCACATCTTGGATTCTGGTCCATGAATGCCTGCCGGATCGTTTACCTAGTCGAAGAACACGGTTCAATGGAGAGGTACGGCTTCGCGTACGGCACTCTGCCCGAGCACGGGGAAGTCGGGGAAGAGCGATTCACGGTGGAATTCCATCCCGAGGATCAAACAGTCTGGTACGACCTCTATGCATTCTCACGGCCAACTACGCTCGCGCGCTTGGCTTACCCCTTCACACGGAGATTGCAGAAGCGTTTCGCCAGGGACTCAAAGTCGGCCATGCTGAAGGCCGTTCAATTTCCGGGGTGATATTCCCTCTCGGTGTGCCCTTGAAGTTGAGAGCGGTAAAAATAAACATCCCGCAAATCTCCGGTGCTGTATCGCTGAGCTTCATCATTAAAATGCGCCGACGCAGGGTTCCCGCTTTCTCCCCCGGCAGTCACCGCCCTGGCTCGCACTTTGTCTCCAAACTCGACTGCCGCAACAAAACTGTTTCCGCTCGTGCCATACCACTTTTTTGTTCCTGGATACGGACGCGCTCCAAACGACGCCAGCGAGCCCCACACCGCCGACGTAAAACCCACCGGAATGCTCGGCCCCGCATCTTTGAATGGCTGAACGATGTCGCCCGTCAGCCGTTGAAAGCGATTGATGTCGCCCCAGGGAGTCTTCCAACTTCCAAAATCAGCCGCGAGTCTGTCCGAGGCATCGGAAAGCGATTGCAGAAGCAAGTCCGGCGGCGCTTTTGTGCAGATGTAGTCGCTCATGTAGATGCCGGCTTTCCTCGCATCGGCGCCCACGCGCCTCTGAATATCCTCGCCCCAAAATACGGCGAGGGAAGTCGGCACGGACGCCGTTCCCCAGCGGAGATCCCATCCGCGCAGCGCGCCGATTTGCTCGGCCAATTTCGCTTTCAACGGACTGTTCGCCGCCGCATCGTCCCACGCTTTCGCCAGACAGGGGATGGGCTTCTCAAACCACGTCAAATAGCTGTCGTATCCGGCGGCAATGAGCGAGCCGATGGCAAAATCTTTTTTATCTTGCAGCACGCGGATGGCGTGCAACCCACGCGCGGATTCTCCTCCGGTCTCTACGTAAATAGGAAAATCTTCCTTTTTCGGGCTGCTCGCCCCAGCCGCTGACCACGGCCAGTTATTCGAGTTGTACAGCCAGCCACTCTTCGGATTCAAGAGATGCGGCGTCTCGTCGACGGAAAGAAGCCCTTTCCATTCCGTTGCCGGATTGCTTCCATCCACCGGCTTCGTCCAATCAAAACTCGTGTCGCGCCTCGGAATAAAATTCCCGTGAAAATAAGCAATGTCCCCTTCGGCATCCGCGAAAATCGTGTTGTTCGATGAGTTCGTGTGCAGCTCCATTGTTTGTCGGAACGATTTATAGTCCTTCGCTTTCGTCCGGGTGTAGGACTGCGTCAGTGCCTTTACTGGTTCCTGCATTAAGCGGATGCTTAACCACTTCCCTTCCGATTCCGCAATGACTGGCCCGTGCTGCGTGCGATACACGGTGAACTTCTTCTCTGCCATTCGATCCGCCGTTTTGTACGCTACCGTGATCTCTTTTGCTTCGACGGGCCGCTCTTCCTTCCCATACTTGTAATAGAACCGCTCGCCCTTTTTCTCCATCGTTTCGAGATACCAGCTGATTGCACTGACGCCGCTCGAGGTGTGCATCCATCCCGCGCGGTCGTTGAATCCCTGGTACACAAAAAATTGCCCCCACGTCACCGCCCCGTACGCATTCAGCCCTTCCCCGCTGACCATCTGCAGCTCGGAGCGGAAGAAAAACGACGTGTGCGGATTAATCAGCAGCAGCGCGTGATGCTCGGCGGTGTTCGAAGGCGCAATGGCAATTCCGTTCGAACCGCTCGGCTCCTCGATCTCGTCATCCTCCGCCGCCGGAATCATGCTTACGGGAACTTTTCCGTAAAAGGCCTCGAGTTGCGCGAGGTTCACCCGCTCGATGTCGCCTCCGATGCTGCCCTCGGTGAAGCTCAACGCCATCCAGGGTTCGAATTTCTTGATGACTCTCGGCTTCACTTCCGGATGTTTCGAAAGGTAGAAGTTCAATCCGTCGGCGAATGCGTTCATCAATTTCTTCAGCCATTCCGGGCTCGCCGCGTATTCCTTCTTCAAGGCCTCAGGATCGATGAAAAGTTTCATCCGCAGATCCTGGTAAATCTTTGACTCGCCCTCCGCCTCCGCTAGGCGCCCCATTGCGTTGATATAGTTTGTCTCGACGCGGTTGAAATCGTCCTCCGCTTGCGCGTAGATCATGCCGAAAACCGCTTCGGCATCCGATTTTCCGTAAACGTGCGCGATGCCCCAGTCGTCGCGTGTGATGGTGACGTCGGCAGCCTCGCGCTCCCACTGCGCCACTTCGGCGTTTTTCGCTGTTTGTGTAGATGTTGTCTGGGATGCAGCCGTCTGGGAAGCAAGCGAGGACGCCGCCGTCGCGAGGAGAAAAACGAAAACAAATCTTTTCATGATCGCCCCTGATGGAAAAAACGGTTCGCCGCCACAACGAGGAACCGTCTGGCGCAGCTCGCAGAACCACGCTGGCGTAGCATCATACTCCGTTGAACCAGCCGCGGCGCGACGCAGCCCTTTTCAGTCGCGCGCGCATCGTGTAGATTTCTTCCTGCCATGCGCAGAACTCCTCTAATGGCGCTGATTCTCATCGCGCTAGCGTCCGCAGTTTCTTTCAATACTCTGGCCATAAAACAAACAGAGACGCCGAAGACTTGGCCAGCCACACACCCTGGTGACGCTTCCCCGCAGGTTGACGAAATCAAACGCCTTATCGCCATGTACGCGAAGTCCGTCGATGATGCGGACACCGCCTTGGCGTCGCAAATCTGGTGGGACTCGCCGGAAGTTTCCTTCATCCACCCGCTCGGGTACGAACACGGCTTCGAGCAGATAAAGCGAAATGTTTACGAGCACCTCATGGGAGAGATGTTTTCCGAGCGCAAGCTGGCCTTTCACGACATCTCCGTTCATGTCTACGGAGACGCTGCGTGGGCCGAGTACAACTGGGACTTCGTCGCCAAGCTCAGAAAGGACGGCCAGCCTGTTACCACGCACGGGCGTGAAACCCAAATCTATCGCAAGTTCCCCACCGGCTGGCGGTTGGTCCACGTCCACTACTCCGGCATGCCCGTGGCTCCGCCCGGCCAGGGCTTCTGACCGCGAGCCACGGTTCTGTCAGTCGCATTCACTTCAATTCTTCACGGCTTCGCATTCGGCGAGAAAAACCCAATCGGAAGGTCTCGGGCGGTTCGGAGGCCCGCTGGCGCGTCCAGAATCACCGGGATCGAGTTCACCACCACCGAAGCGGTCGCGATGTCGCCGTGCGTGCCTCCGGGAATTACCAGACCGATGTTTGGCTGGCCTTTCAAAGCAAGCGTGTCGGCGGGCTCTTTCGCGCCGACGTACATTTGGAGCTCGAGGTACACAAGTTCCTTCCCGCCGCTCGTGCCACGCGCGATTTGGTGAACGCCCGCGGCTTGTCCTGCTTCGACCGTCAAATACTCGGTCTGCACGCGCTCCGTGGCGACCTTCGGCTCGATCGTTTCGGTGATCTCATCCACCGGCAGGTTAAGGCTGTCCGCGACCATCGCCACAGACTCCGGCAGGCCTACGTGTTTGATTACGCCGGCTTTCACTTGCGCGCGAAATTCCTCGACGGTCATTCCCGCGCCGATTTTTTTCTGCAGCGGCAAACGTCGCTTGGACGCATCCACCACACGCAGAGCTTTGGCATGATCGATCCGCTGCGAAACCGCCGCCACGGTGATGAGCAACTTGTCCATGACGAAGCCGGGGTTCACGCCCGTGCCCACGAGCGCGACGCCCCAATCCTTCGCCGCTTTGTCCAGTTGGGCAGCCAACTCGGGATACGTGCGCAGAGGATACGAGAGCTCCTCGCAGGTCGAAACGATGCATGACTCGGCTTCCAGGCACGCGAGCAACTGGTCCATCACTTTTGGAAGGAAAGACGACGTCGAGTGAATCACCACGTCGGCAGCTTGTTCCAACACTTCTTTTGCATTGGCGGAAACTTTAACGCCCCATGGGGCGTCCGTCGCGCCGGTCACTTCGCCGAGATCGCGGCCGACTTTTCTAGGGTCCGTATCGATGGCGCCGATAATTTCAATCGCTTGTTTTTCCCGCATCAGCCGGGCAATCGACGCGCCGATCGGTCCAATGCCGTATTGGATCACTCGAATCTTCTTCTTCACGAGTTCGCCCCTCGCTTCACGTCGCGCGCCGCACACCGCGCATTTTTGCCAGAAAATAAACCTCTACCTTAATGGAATTTGAGCAGGCATTCAACGCCCAACACGACACGCATAACACCCGGACATTGCGGCCTTACAGCGACTTGCCCGATGCTCGCGATTCCCGTGCCAGCGTTCGCCAAGGTCATCAAAGCCGCCTCTTTGTTGCCGATGAATGGCGCACGGCTCATAATGGAGCTGCCACACACGCCCCTTCGGGAGGACCACGCGATGCCCGCAAAAAAATTGACCGAGGCCGAAATCCAAGCCCTACTTCCCAAATTGCGGGGCTGGAAAATCGTCAACGGCAAATTGCACCAGGAATACGAATGCAAGGATTTCGTGGCCGCCTTTGGCAACATGACGCGTGTCGCTCTCGTTGCCGAAGCGATGAACCATCATCCGGAGTGGTTTAACGTCTGGAACAAAGTGGTGATCGACCTAACCACGCACAGCGTCAAAGGCATCAGCGACTACGATTTCGTCCTCGCGGAAAAAATCGACGAGATCTTCGTTCCCGTCCGTTCGATTCTCGCGGGGACGTCAAAATAGCGCGTGCCGGGCCTCAGCCCTCCGACCTCGCGGGTCAGAATATTCAGCCCGGTCTGGCAGTGGCGCTTCCGTGCCCAAATTGGGAAGCCGGGAGACCGCTGCGAAGCTTGCAGAACGGTTTGAAAAGCTACCGGTGCTGTTCACGAGCGGCTATTCGCAGGAATCAAGACGAACGGAGACGACTGCACGCTATCTCCAAAAACCTTATAGTCGCACGAGCCTGAGCCACATGGTCCGGGAGATCCTGAATCAGGTGAAGACGGCGTCTCCTGCGAGCTAGAGCCTGCTCCACGCGATTTTCGGTAAACAGGCGTATTTGCCGTTGACACTTGCACTTCGCAGTGCTACAAAACCCCCAAGGCAAGCCCTTTGGTGGTGAGTCTCTTACCGCAATTCATCAGCGAGTGAGGCCGCAGACCTGCCTGGCAGGGCAGGACTGCATGGCCGCCGAGGGATTGTCCTGATACACCCCACCCCACCCCGGGAGGTGAGAACCCCGCGGTTTTCACCTCCTATTTATTTCGCGCCCCGGTTTCACTGCAACTCCGCACTGAAAACTCCTGCGAGGAATAAGCTGATTTTAATTTTCCGCTGCTGTTGGCGTCTCAGTTTCCGATCTGGGCGTCATAGCAGGACTTGCCGGTGAGTATGTCCTATACTTCCCGCTTGGCTCGAGCGTCGTGCGCCACACCAACGCAGCACGATCCGATGGAAGCGCGCTTGAAGAGCACGCTATGAAAGCGATTGTACGCACTCAGTACGGATCACCGGATGTTCTTCAGTTCACGGAGGTAGCAAAACCTACCCCCAAGGACAACGAGGTCTTAATAAGGATTCATGCGGCATCCGTGAATCCGCTTGACTGGCGATACCTGAGAGGAAAACCATTCCTCATCCGCCTCGGGGCCCTTCGCGAACCAAAACATAAGATACTCGGAGTTGATATAGCAGGGCGGGTTGAAGCCGTTGGGAACAACGTAAAGCGGTTTCGGCCAGGTGATTCGGTGTTCGGCGGAGGAAAAAATCTGGGAGGCTTCGCCGAATACGTGTGCACTCCTGAAGATAATTTGGCGCTGAAGCCGGCCAACCTGTCGTTTGAAGCTGCTGCAGCCGTACCAGTGGCTGCACTGAGCGCCCTTCAGGGTCTTCGGGATAAGGGACGCATCCAGCAGGGCCACAAGGTACTGGTGGAAGGCGCGTCAGGTGGCGTGGGTACATTTGCGATCCAGATTGCCAAATCGTTTGGCGCCGAAGTCACTGCTGTGTGCAGCACGAGGAATGTGGACCAGGCGCGCTCGCTGGGCGCGAACCATGTCATTGACTACACTCGGGAAGATTTCGCGAAAAGTGGGCAGCGTTACGATCTGATCCTGGCTGCGAACGCCTATCATTCGATTTCCGATTACAGGCGTGCGCTGAGTCAGGACGGAATCTGCGTCATCGTCGGGGGTGATTTGGCTAAAGTTTTCCAAGCATTGTTGCTGGGGCCCTTGCTGTCAAGGATTGGGCGGAAGAAGGTGTGTTTCGTTGGGGCGAAACTAAAGCACGAGGATTTAGTGATTCTGAAAAATCTTCTGGAAGCCGGGAAAGTCGTACCCGTCATAGACAGACGTTACCCGTTAAGCGGAGTGGCTGAAGCTCTCCGTTATCTGGAAGAAGGACATGCGCAAGGGAAAGTCGTAATAACCGTTGAACATGGCAACGACACTTGATCAGGCACTACGCTAGGCGGCGATGCAAAACGGCATTGACCACCAGGCAAAAGGCGTTGCTTTTTCGTACTGTCGGCAATAGCTTAATCATGGGCGAGGTGGACCATGCAAAAGGCTTACGTGTTTCTATTATTGGTCGGGACTCTGACGGTGGTCGTAGCGTCAGCTAGTCGTCAGCCAACCGCGACACAAGACGAACAGGAACTTCGGCAAATCGAGGTGACAACCGCAAAATGTGAGCAGCAAAATGATGTATCCATGATGAAGCTGTTTACCAGCGATTTCGTCGCTTCCAGCATCAAGACAGTGATGTCAAAACAGCAGCTTGAGGAAGCTGTCAGAAATAACTTCGTATCCCACCGAAATGGTCCAAGCCCAGTCACCATCGAGAAGAAGAACATGGCGGTTTATTTATTTGGCGACACTGCAGTCGTTACCTACATTAAGGAGTATCGGCAGACGCATGACACCACGAAGTTCTTCGATGAAGATGATACAGATGTGTTTAAGCGGGGAACCAAAGGTTGGCTTCTGCAGTTCTCGAAATTGTCTCCCGTCGCCAACATCCCGGCAAGCTGATCCAAACACATTGGCCCCGGACCTTCTCGTTCTGGTACCGAGACGTCTGGCTTGGGCTTTTACCAGTACTTGAGATCGCAGGTCGAATAGTAAGCCTAGGAATAAGACGTTAGGACAGCCTCATTAAGCTACTCAGAGACCAGGCATGAGCAACGATGTGGCCGCGTTTAAATCCTGGCTGGATGCTTACGGTCAGGCGTGGGAGAACCGTAATCCAGAAGCCGCCGCGGCGCTGTTCACGGAAACCGGCACCTACCAAGTCACACCGTTTCTCGAGCCTGTGCGGGGGAGAAAAGTCATTTTCGAGTATTGGTCGGAGGTGGCCCGAACCGAACAGAACATCAGATTCGGGTACGAGATCTTGTTTGCGAGTGCCAAGCTTAATATCGCCAGATGGTCGGCATCGTTTGTGATTGTCCCGCCAGGGCTGCAAACTCAGCTGGACGGAATCTTCTTGATTTCTCTTGATGAGCAAGGACGCTGCAAATCGTTACGGGAATGGTGACATAAACAGCAAGAATGACTTTGGGACTATCCCCCGCACTTGGATAGGCGACGAAGCCCTGATAATTCGTATTACGGGAATCGACCTTTTACCGGATTCCTTAGTTCCTCTGCTACGCGTTGCGCTCGGGTAAGATAGTTCGCACTTTGCCCGAAACCGAGATGCCCGCACCGCCACCACTTTTGGCCTTACAAGAAGTGACCGTAGTACGCGGAGAGTCCGCGGAACGGCCGGCGCTCGACGGCGTCTCGCTTCAGATTGGGGCTGGCGAACATGTCTGCATCCTCGGGCCAAACGGCTGCGGCAAATCCACGCTGATCAAGACGATTACGCGCGAATGCTATCCCGTTGTGCGCGAAGGTTCTTCTATTTCCATCCTCGGTCGCGAACGTTGGAACATTTTCGAGCTGCGCTCTCTGCTTGGAATCGTGTCGCCGGATCTTCTTGCGTCTTGCACTACCGATGCCACGGGGCGCGACGTCGTGCTTTCTGGTTTTTTCAGCAGCACGCGCATTTTTCCGCATCATCATCCCGACCCTGCCCATTTGGCGCGCGCGGAGGCCACTCTTCAGCGGCTGGGGATTGCGCATCTCGCCGGTCGCGCCGTCTCGCAGATGTCTTCCGGAGAAGCCAAGCGGACGCTGATTGCGCGGGCGCTGGTGCACGATCCACAAGCGCTGCTGTTCGATGAGCCGAGCAATGCTCTGGACATCGCGGCGCAATTTCAACTGCGGGATACGATGCGAGAGCTAGCGCAAAGCGGGCTGGGCATTCTGCTGGTCACTCACCACGTCGCTGAAATCATTCCAGAAATTGAACGTGTGGTGCTTTTGCGGGAAGGACGGATTTTGGCGGACGGCTCCAAACAGAAGATTCTGACGGCCCAGCATCTTTCGTCCCTCTTTGGCGTTGCCGTACAGCTTGTGCAACGGGACGGCTATTTTCATTTGTATTAGGAGCTGGAAACTTGCGGGGCAGTTGCAGTGTCACGGCGCTTGCGCGTGAGCCAGCCCCACAACCCGCGCACCCCGATGGCCGAGAGGAGAAGGACTACCGGGTCGATGGGATGGCGGTAACGCAGCGAGGTGTGCGTCACGTAGTAAAGCAGCGGATAGACCACGGTAATCGCGGCAAGGGGAAATGCGTAAGTGTTTTTGCTGGCGAGAAGAACGACGATCCCGAGCAACGCGCAGAGCGGCGCGGCATCATTACACAGCAATATCATGCGCAGCCAGAGCGAATCCGCTTGACGGAATGTAGCTAGCGGAGTTGCCGTACCAGTCCAGAAATCCACAAAGCGCTGCGCGACGAGCCACGCCTCGGTGCGCGGATGCGACACGATAAAAGCGACGGCTTTTCTTTTTTCTTCTTCCATGAAGGCGGTTTCGCCCATGTGAAGGTAACGCAGGATTTCGCGGTCCTGGGTGATCGCGCCGGGGCGAAACTTGTGCTGGTCGTCGTAGTTCTCGTTGTTGCCGATGTAGAGTTCGAACGCGAAATTCGAACGCAGCGGAATGAACTTGTGGAATTGGGCGTAATTGCGGATGGTCCAGGGGACGCAGCAAAGAACAGCGATCGTAGCGGCGAGCACGGGCCTGAGAATCGAGTTCGCCGCGCGACGTTGACCGTGGTTGCGATAGGCAGCCCACGCAAGCAAAACGGGCAGGAGCAAAGCGACGGCGGGGTTGGTGAGCAACGCCAGACCCCACAAGAGACCACAAAGGGACCAGTCGAGGAGGCGGCGTGATTCCGCCAGTTCGAGCGTGGCCCAAAGCAGTGTTGCCACCAAGAGCGCTGAGATCGACGTGTCCCAGATCCACTCGAACGGAATGATGATGGCGTTGGGGAAGAGAGCCCAGAGCCATGCGGCCGCGCTTGCGACGCCAAGGCCGGCGATGCGCTTGCCCGCGAAGAAAATCGGCACACAGGCGCCTGCAGAAAAGAGAATGTTTAGAAAAAGGGCTGCGAAAAAAGAGCGGAGCGTGTAAATCCCAAATACCTTGAAAATTCCCGCGAGAAGATACGGATAAACCGGAGCCAGCCAGGCGGTTGGACCGGTGTCGCGCTGGAATGGCGAGGAGAATCCCTTTCCACTGGCGATCGAGTAAGCGATATGCCCCGTTTCCGTCTGAAACGGAACAACGCTTAAAGCTTGAGCGGATATTTGCCGTTCCTCATACCAAGCGAACGCTAAGCGTGTCCCCAGAGGGACAACCACGATTAGCAAGAGTGACGTTGCGGCTCTTAGCAGGGCGTTTTTCATAAACTCGCGATTCTCTGGAGCACTCGACGGACCTTCTTTCTTTTTGACGAGCTGTTTTCTCCCGATGTTACGCCTCCCGAGAGATGACACTCATTTTTCCGCGTCTAAAGCTGCGGGGCCGCTTCCTCGTGCTAGGATGTCACGACTTTGCCATGAACTTGCTAGCTCAGGATCTTCGCATCGCGCTTCGGGCATTCGCCAGGAATCCCGGCTTTACGCTGGCGGCCGTCTTGTCGCTGGCCATCGGCATTGGAGCGAATACTTCGATTTTCAGCGTGGCGAATGCGCTCCTTTTGCGTCCGCTCCCCTACAAAGATGCAAGCCGGCTAGTGATTTTATGGAATCGCTCGCCCGGGCTGGACATCTTCCAGGACTGGTTTTCCACCGCGCAGTACCTCGACATCAAAAATGGGCACCACGGTTTTGAGGAAGTCGCCATCGCTTCCGGCGCAAATGATAATCTCACCGGCGAAGGCGAACCGGAACGCGTCGGCACCGTGCGAGTTTCGTCGAACCTTCTTCCCATGCTCGGTGCAAACGCGGCCGAGGGCCGGCTCTTCCTGCCGGATGAGGACACCCTGGATCGTCCGGCAACCGCGGTTTTGAGTTACGGCATGTGGGCGCGGCGCTATGGCAGCGATCCGCGCATGCTCGGGAAATCCGTCACTATCAACGGTAAGTCTTACGAGGTGGTGGGGATACTGTCAAAGAATTTCACATTGCCGCATGAAGTCTTGCCAACGCTTTACGGGCCAGAACAGCCGGATATTTTTCTCCCGTTTCCATTGGGGCCGAAGGCTGCGGGAGTTCGAACGCACGAAGACTACAACATTCTGGGAAAGTTGAAACCGGGAGTATCGCTGGCGCAGGCGCAAGCTGAGATCGATACAATCACTGCGCGCCTGCGGCAGGATTATCCGGATTCGTATCCGCCGAATGGCGGGCTGACGTTTGGAATTGTTCCGCTGCTGGAGCAGGTCGTGGGCGACGTGCGGCGCGCGTTGCTGGTGCTCTCGAGCGCGGTGGGATTTGTGCTGCTGATCGCCTGCACGAATGTTGCGAATCTTTTGCTTTCGCGCGCGGTAGCGCGGCAGCAGGAAATTGCCGTGCGCTCGGCGCTTGGGGCAAGCCGTGCCCTTATCATTCGACAGTTGCTGACCGAGAGCGTGCTGCTGGGCTTGATTGGCGGGGCGCTTGGCGTGATTTTGTGCTTGGCGAGCGTCAATTGGATTCACGCTCTGGGGACGAAGAGTATCCCCCGTCTGGCGGATATCGGGATTGACGGGCGCGTGCTGCTGTTCACTCTCCTGCTTTCTATTTGTTCGGGGATTCTTTTTGGACTGGTTCCCGCGCTGCGCGTTTCGCGGATCGATTTGAACACCACTCTGAAGGACGCGAGCCGAAACTCTGCGGGAGCGAGCGCGGTGTGGGGACGCGGCAACAACACGAGGCGCTTGTTGGTCGTTTCGGAACTCGCCTTGTCCGTGGTGCTTTTGATTGGAGCGGGGCTATTGATCCGGAGTTTTGCGCGATTGCAGAACGTCGCACCGGGTTTCAATCCGAAAAATGTGCTGACGTTCGAACTGGCGCTGAACGGCCGCAGGTATGGCGACAAACAAATCATCAAGAATACGTACCGCCAACTCTGGACAGCATTCGAACAAATTCCCGGCGCCGTGGCAGCAGGTGGCACCACCGCGCTCCCGCTGAGCCAGGCATTCGCCTGGACGCCCATCACCGTCGAGGGACGCACGCCTCTCTCTGGCGAAAAGTTTCTGAATGCTGACGCGAGGGTCGTTGGCGGCCGGTATTTTCAAGCGATGGAAATTCCGTTGCGTAGCGGACGTTTTTTCAGCGAAGAAGACCTAGATGGCAAAACGCCGGTCGTGCTCGTTGACGAATTCATGGCGGAGCAGCTTTGGCCCGGGCAAGACGCGGTCGGCAAACGCATTCACATGGTCGAATCCCGGGAACCGTGGCTGACTGTAGTGGGCGTTGTCGGCCGCGTGAAACACGAATCACTCGATTCCGATCCGCGCATCGCCTTTTATTTGGCGCAAACGCAGTATCCCGTCCGCGCTATGACGGTGGTCCTGCGCAGCCAGGGCGATCCTTCGGCGCTTTCGCTGTCGATCAAGAAAGAACTCCGCGGCATCGATCCTGATCTCCCCATGTACTCCGTGCGGACGATGAGCGAACGCGTTGCGGAATCACTGGCGCGGCGCAGGTTCTCCATGCTTTTGCTGGGGCTCTTCGCGGGAGCCGCTCTCGCACTTGCGACCATCGGGATTTACGGCGTGATGTCCTTTCTCGTAAACCAGGGAACGCGGGAAATCGGAATCCGCATGGCCTTGGGCGCGACGCAGCGCGAAATCCTGAAGCTTGTAGTGTTCAAAGGAATGGCGCTCGCTATATCCGGCGTGGCCATCGGGTTGGCCGCGGCTTTGATTTTCACCAGGCTGATGAGCAGCATGCTCTTTGGCATCACTGCCGCCGACCCCGCGACCTTCGCCGCGATTTCACTTTTGCTGACGCTCGTTGCACTGCTGGCTACTTATATTCCTGCGAAACGAGCGGCACGCGTCGAACCCATCCTCTCCTTGCGCTCCGAATAAGCCGTTCCAAGCACACTGTTCGCGTACCGTTCACGAAGCGCGAAAAACAAGAGAGAGTCGGGGATAAAGATCTAGGATTTCTCCGTGCGTGAAAGTGTGATGGGGCGGGCATCCGGATGCTTCGACGACCAATCTTCGGGAGGAAACGCGACACGCCAGAAGGCCGGACGAGGCTCAGAAAATTCCAAACCGACCTCGGCCTTGCCTCCGCGCACCGGGCCGAGAAAAACAACATGACACTCTTGTTCTTCCTGGGTGCGCTTGTGCTGCACCATGATTTTGCTGCCGCTGGTCACGCGCGCATTCACAAGAATCAAGGCGCCATGCGCGTTGATGGCCAGCGTCTCGGTTTCTTCTTCAAAGGCATGTCCCTGCGCGTCCTTTCCGCGAACGCGGACGGGAACTTGCATCAGCACACGCTGGCTGCGGCGGCGCACCGTCGGAGTCCCAGTCGTATTCGGGGGCTGTGTCATACCACCTCTTTCGGTCAACTATACCCGGCGCGAACTCATTGTCGATCTACAACACAGTAATTGGTGCTGAATCGTGATATGGCTGATTGTTTTTCTTCAGGCCCATGTAAATTTTGAGTTGGGGATCGCTCTCAGCTCCGCTGGTCCATGGGGATGTAGTGACGCGTATCGTGGCCGAGATAAATTTGCCGTGGCCGCGCAATTTTTTGTTCGGGGTCGAGCAGCATCTCTTGCCACTGGGCGATCCACCCGGAAGTGCGCGGAATCGCGAAGAGTACCGGGAACATCGAGATCGGAAAGCCCATGGACTGGTAAATCAGCCCGGTGTAAAAGTCCACGTTGGGATAGAGCTTGCGCTTGATGAAGTATTCGTCTTCGAGAGCGATGCGCTCGCACTCGAGGGCGATTTCCAGCAGCGGATTCTTTCCCATCAGCTCGAAAACCTCGTAGGCCACTTGCTTGATGATGCGCGCGCGCGGATCGTAATGTTTGTAGACGCGGTGGCCGAAGCCCATGAGCTTGACCTCGCCCGCCTTCACGCGCTTGATAAATTCCGGAACTTTCTGGACCGAGCCGATCTCCAGCAGCATTCGAAGCACTTCTTCGTTGGCGCCGCCGTGCAGCGGGCCATAGAGCGCGGCGATGGCCGCGGCCGTGGCTGAATACGGATCGACGTGCGAACTTCCCACTCCGCGGATGGTGTTGGTCGAGCAGTTCTGCTCGTGATCCGCGTGGAGGATAAAGAGCACATCGAGCGCGTGCTCGAGAGTCGGATTCGGACGGAACTTCGTCTCCGTCGTCCGGAAAAGCATGTTCAGAAAATTGCCGGGATAGCTGAGCTCGTTATCCGGATAAACGAACGGCATGCCCAAAGTGTGCCGATAGGAAAACGCCGCGATCGTGGGCATCTTGCCGACGAGCCGGTAGGTCTGTTTGCGGCGTGATTCCGGATCAAAAATATCCTTGGCATCGTGATAGAAAGTCGAAAGCGCCGCGATTGTGGAGATCATCATCCCCATGGGGTGCGCGTCGTAGTGAAACCCATCCAGGAATTTCTTGATGCTTTCGTGGATGAACGTGTGATGCGTGACGTTGTAGGTCCATTCCTTGAGCTGCGACGGCGTGGGCAGTTCTCCGTGTAGAAGTAAATACGCCGTCTCGAGATAGGTGCTTTTTTCGGCGAGTTCTTCGATCGGGTAGCCGCGGTAGCGCAGGATGCCCGCGTCGCCGTCGATGAAAGTGATTCTGCTTATGCAGGACGCGGTGTTGTTGTAGGCGGGGTCATAACTCATCATCCCGAATTCGGTGGGGTCCACCTTGATCTGCCGGAGGTCCATGGCGCGGATGGAGCCGTGCGTTATCGGGATTTCGTAGGATTTGCCGGTGCGGTTGTCCGTGACCGTGAGTGTTTCGCGAGGTGCGGCGGTACCCTCGGGCTTTCTGGTTTGCGTTGCAGACGGCGCGGAATCCATAAGGCGATCCTCGGAAGCAGAGACGGCAAATGGCTGTGACCAAACCAGTCTATACCAAAGGGAGGCCGCCGGGAATGGCGCGCAAGTGCCTGTAACTGCAAGCAGATGTTGGCGTTGTGGGAAAGGAGGGCGGTGGCGTTGGCGCGAGAAGCGCAGCGGGTAAATGTGCCTCTTGACAATAGTCGTTATAACGAGTATTATCTCGGGGTCAAACCGGGAGGTGGACTATGATCGAGATCCGCAAGAGCCAGCAACGCGGCCATTTCAACCACGGTTGGCTCGATACTTATTTCTCATTTTCGTTTGCCGACTACTACGATCCAAAGCATGTGAGTTTCCGCACCTTGCGCGTCTTGAATGACGATCGCGTCGCGCCCGGCGAGGGCTTTCCCACTCACCCGCACCGCGACATGGAAATCGTCACCTACGTGCTGGAAGGCGCGCTGGAACATCGCGACAGCATGGGCACTGGTTCCGTAATCCGTCCTGGCGACGTGCAGTACATGAGCGCCGGCTCCGGCGTGACGCACAGCGAATTCAATGCGTCCAAGACCGAGCCGGTGCACTTGCTGCAAATCTGGATGTTTCCGGAAGAAAAGGGACTGAAGCCGGTCTACGGTCAGAAGACCTTCAGCGAAGAAGAGAAGCGCGGGAGGCTGCGGCTGGTCGCCTCGCCGGATGGGCGCGAGGGTTCCGTGAAAATCCGGCAGGATAACGAACTGTATGCGACGGTGCTAGGCAAGGGCGATGCTGTGAAGCACGAGCTGAAGCCGGAGCGGCATGCGTACGTGCAAGTCGCGCGCGGCAGCGTGAAGCTGAATGGTACGAAGCTGGAAGAAGGGGATGGCGCGGCTATCTCCAGTGAAAAAGCCGTCGAGCTAACTGGCGTCGACAACGCCGAGGTGCTTCTCTTCGACTTGGCATAAGTAGAATCACGGAGAAGTGAGGCGCGCAGGAACTGTTCTTCACGAGCAGCTCCTGCGCGCTTTTTATTGGAAGGCCTGGCAGCCGTTATATCGGCCGATGAGCTTGGCGAATACTGCCAGCGCTGCCTCCGAAAACGCTGCGGGCAGCCTTCGTTCGAGAGGATTCGTCACGCATGCGTGCTGGGAGCGCCCAGCGGCTCGAAGCTGGCCTTGAACTTTGGTTTGCGCGCGGCGTAAAGCGCGTACCCGGCGCCAACCAGAGCAAAGATGAGCGTCAGTACGCCACTTCCCTTCATCTCAATCTCCCACATATTCCCCAGGATGGCTTGCAGGAGCTGCATGCTGAAGGGGACCTTCTGGCTTCTCATCACCGAGAGAGTGAAAAACAAGGCGTCGCCGAAAAGGACGCTGGCGACCGTGAGAAAGGGAATGAGCACTTGTCCGAATCGTGTGACTTTGCGCGTGCCTTTGATGACCGCGGCGGAGACGAGGTACCCGATGAGAATCGCACCGTAAAGGAATATGTAGTTGATGGCATAAGCCACACCGCCCCAGGCAATTCCGCCAAGGAGCGCAGCGCCGATGCCAAGCGCCAGGCCATTCGGATAGTTTGGCTCAATCGCTTCGTAGTTCATGGCCGCTTGGTTCAAATCCTGCTGCACCTTTTGCTGGCAACCCGCACAGATGTAACTGGGCAATCCGTTCATGAGAGTGATCGAAGAAGTGGAAGAGCTCGCGCATTGCTCGCAGCGGCCGTCAAAGGGGGAGGCCAGCGTCTCCAATGATTCGCGAAGTGCGCCCGCGAGTTTGGCTACTTTCTCTGCGTTCGGTTTCGTGAAAGAGTATTTCCATTCCCAGCGGACGAAATGATCACCGGTGGCGGCGAGCTTTCCTGGACCCTTCTTTGGCAGGGCCGAACTTTCGGACAATGACGCCTTTAGCGAAACCGGGTCGGATACGCCTTTGAACCGTATTAGGATGACGACGTTCGCGGCGTTCCCGCTCCGATTAAACCCGATGGCGGTGATATAACCGTCCTGGGAGCCAATGACACTGCCAGACTTCCTACCCCAGGGGCCTTGACTCGGGAAATAGGGAAGACCGGTGAGCGACGCGATCTGCCGTAGATAGTCATTCTCGTTCATGGGGATTTGCCCTCCGCGTTCGAGTTGCCGGAAGAATGAGCCTGATCTGAACTTTACTCACACTTTGGCCTCATTAGTTCTTCCAATAGTCGCGACATCCTTATCCCGCCAGGCAATCAAGTCAAGCGGGAAGCTACCCGCATTGTGAAGAAGTGGGAGCTTGGAGAGTTCTCTTACAATTCTTTGTGGCGTGGGTTATTCGTAACGCAAGGCCACGATGGGATCGACACGGGCGGCGTGTCGCGCAGGAAGCCAGGTGGCAACCAAAGCGATTGCGATAAGGAGGACGGAGACGCCAACGAAAGACACAGGGTCCAAGGGACTGAGGCCAAAGAGGGTAGCGGAAAGCCCGCGGGAGACGCCGGCCGAAACGCTGATTCCGACCACAACGCCGGAGAGAATCGGCCGGAAACCTTCGCTCATTATCAGGCGAAGCACTTGGACAGTTTGCACGCCTAGAGCCATGCGGATACCGATTTCGCGGGTTCGCTGCGCCACACTGTAGCTGACCACGCCATAGACGCCGAGACACGCCAGCACCAAGCCCAGAGCGCCGACAATGCTCGCAAGAACGCCGCCGATTCTGGAGACCACAAAATAAGGATCCATGGAAACCATCGTATGTAACGGGGCGGCCAGGACTGGAAGATTGGCGTCCACGCGGCGAACTTCGTGGCCGATGGCCGTGAGCAGCGGCGTGAGACCACCGTCCGCGCTCACGAGGAGTGTGCTGGTCCATTGGCGGGATTGGGAAAGTGGAATGTAGAGATACGATTCATCGAGCTTGCGGAGGTCCATGCTGCGGACATCGCGGGCAATGCCGATCACCTCGCTGCTGGGAATGAATGGATCGCTCTCGCCGGGGTAGGACGTGCTTCCTTTTTCCGAGCCGATCTTCAGAAGTTTGCCAATCGGATCTTCACCGGGCCAGAAACGGCGAGCGGTGGCCTCGCTGATGACGACAACCGGCGCTTGTCCATCGGCCTCGCGATCCGTGAAGACGCGGCCGCGAACGATAGGAATGCCGAGAGTGTGAAAATAATTTGGCGTAGCGTAACTGTAGCCGGCAGTGGGTGTTTCGCTGACGCCAGTAGCGAGAGGGAGAGACCCTCCGCCGGCGGGTGCAACAGGCACCCAGCGAGTACCTCCGCTAATGGGCCCGCGAGAAGCCTGCGCGACCGAGCGCACGCCGGGAAGGCTGGAGATTCCTTGGATAAGGTCACGATTGAGCTGGAGTAATCGCGACTGCGAGTAATGCAAGGTCTTTGGATTGTACATTTCAAGATAGAGCACACGCCGGGTCTCGTAGCCTGGGTCGACGGTGAGCGCGCGTTGCGAGCCGCGGAGCAGCAGTGCGGAACTGATGAGCAGAACGAGACAAGCAGCCATCTGACCCGCGATGAGCAAGCCGCGCAGGCGCGAACGGTTAAAGCGATGGCCGAACACGGTGTTGTCATCCTTGAGTGCGGAGTTCACGTCGGCCTTCGAAGCTTGCAGGGCCGGAGTCAGACCAAAGGCAATGCCAGCTGTGCAGGAAACAAGTAAGGTGTAAGCGAAAATGCGAATGTCGGGACTGATCTCGAGAGCGATCGTGCCCCAAAACGACGGGAGAGCGGAGGCAATCTCGACGATCAAAAGATGAAGCATCCAGCCGGCCAGAGGCAGGCCAACTGCTCCGGCGAGAAGACCGAGCAGAATGCTTTCTGTGAGCAATTGGCGCAGCAACCGCCAGCGGCCCGCACCAAGAGCGAGGCGAACGGCAATTTCTTTGCGTCGCGCGACGGCTCGCGCGAGCAAGAGGCTTGCGACATTGGCGCAAGCGATGAGCAGAAGCAATGCGACAGCTGACATGGCGGCAATGATAACGGGCCAAGCATCCGAATCAAGCGCGGCGAGGTTGTTGCGGCCGGAGGCAACGCCCACAGTCATGTTGCGCTCGCCTTCGGGAAACTGCGTTCGCAACTGCGCCGCAAGCACGCCGAGTTCTGCCTGTGCATCCGACAGCGTAACTCCCGGTCTCAGACGTCCCATCGGAAAGCCGGCATTCACGAGGCGATTTTCCAATTCCTGGCGGGTTGTTGCGCCTAATGCGATTTGTGCAGAGACGGGCGCCCAAAGGTCGGGAACAGATGAAGCAGTCGCAAGGTAATCGAGAGGCGTAACGCCGATAACCGTAAAAGCAGCGCCATTCAGATGGAGGGTTGAACCCACGATATGGGGGTCGGAGTGAAAATGCCGCTGCCAGGAATTTCCGCTCATCAGGACAACCGGTGTTGCATTGGCTTGATCATCTTCGGGCAGGAGGATGCGGCCCAAGAGAGGAGTCGCTCCCAGCATTGGGAAATAATTGCCAGAAACAAAAAAACACATGATGGGCTGAGCGCTGCCCTGAAGCAATTGCGGAAGCTGGAAGCCGACGGCTCCGGCGACGCGGGGCACGGCTTCTGGATTGATGGCCGGCAGGTCGGATGAAGTGACCGCCATACCGAAGGCAAACAAGGAAAGATCAGAAAAGGATTTGCTATGGTCGCGATAGTAGAGGTAATCGGGATAAGAGAATCGGCCTTCGCGGCCCCCGGGGGTCGTGCGAAAGAGGGAAGCCAGACTGTCGGGATCCTTCACGGGACGAGGCCGCAAGAATAGGGCGTCAAAAGCCGTGAAAACGGTCGTGTTCACGGCGATCCCGAGGGCGAGAGTGATGACCGCCACGGCCGCGAAGCCTGGAGATTTGCGAAGCACGCGCAGGGCGTAGCGAATATCCCGCCAGAGTGTTTCGATGAAATTCACGCCGCGCGCGTCGCGGCACTCTTCTTTGAGTTGTTCGTGTCCGCCGAATTCGAGGCGCGCGCGGCGGACGGCTTCTTCGTATGGCAGGCCGGAGGCGGCAAGTTTCTCGACTTGATTCTCGAAATGAGAGCGGAGTTCCTCGTCGAGTTCCGCTTCGACAGTATCGCGCCGGAACAATGCGCGAAGGCGAAACAATAGATCACTGAACATGGCCGACTCCTAAATAGTTGCAGATCCTCGCTTAACTCCCGCCGTTCTACTCATAACGCAAAGCCACAATAGGATCGACGCGCGTGGCGCGGCGCGCGGGTATGTAACACGCGGCGAGAGCGACGAGCGCGAGTAACAACGCGACCGCGGTAAACGTCAACGGATCCGTCGCGCTGATGCCGTAAAGCAAAGTGGCCAATAATCGAGTGACGATGAGCGCAGCGACAATCCCGAGGCCAATGCCGAGAAGCGTGAGCCGAGTTCCCTGGCCCAGCACGAGACGGAACACGTCACGGCGATTCGCGCCAAGCGCCATGCGGATGCCGAACTCCTGCGTGCGCTGCGTGACGCTGTAGGCGATTACGCCGTAAATCCCTACGCACGCAAGTACGAGCGCAAGCGCTGCGAACACGCCGAGCACCAACATCGTAAAGCGTGAACGGGAAAGCGATCCCGCGAGAAGCTGATCCATCGTGGAGACCGCCGCCATGGGCTGTTCCGGGTCCATCTGTTGGAGTTCGTTGCGAACGGCGGAAACCAGCGCAAGCGGATCGTTTTCCGTGCGCACAAGAATCGTCATTTCCGAAATGACCAGTTCGGGATGCGGCCAATAGACCGTAGGCTCGGCGGGTGTATCGAGCCCCATCTGACGCACGTCGCCAACCACGCCGATAATTTCCGACGGCGTGTTCTCGCTCTCCTTGAGGCTCTTCATATAGATGACGGCTCTTTGGCCGAGCGGATTCACGCCTTTGAGGTACTGGTCCGCAAACGCCTGATTGATGATCACAACGTGACGCTCTTCGGTCAGCTCCTGCTGATTGAACGTGCGGCCAGTGTGCAAAGGAATCTGCATCATGGCGAAATAATCCGCTCCAATAATGCGAACTGCCGCCACCGGAAGATCCATCAACGAGCGCTCCGGCTGGCTGAGAACGTGAACTCCTGTCGCCGAACCGAGTCCTGAAAAAGGAGGAAAGCTGTTCATGCTGACGGAACGCGCGCCGGGAAGATGAGAGATTCGCCCGAGCAGCTGTTGGAAGAATGCGAGTATCGCCTGGTCTTTGCCGTATTTTGAGGAAGGAAGCGAGACTTTGAACGTGAGCAGATGGCTCGCGTCAAATCCAGGGTCCACGCCAACCAACCGCACGAAGCTGCGAATCAGCAAGCCGGAACCCGCAAGCAAAACCAGCGCGAGGCACACTTGCGCGACCACGAACCCACTGCGCGCAAATCGCCGCTGTTTTCCCGCGGATGACCCGCGTCCGCCTTCCTTGAGCGTTTCGGAAATTCCGGAATGCGCGGAGATGTAAGAAGGCAGCACGCCAAAGAGCAATCCCGCCAGCAACGTGGATCCTGTCGCGAACGCCAACACACGCCAGTCAATGGGAATGGTGCGCAGATCGAGAAGATTCTCAGGGCTTGCGGCGAGCAGCAGATTCGTGCCCCATACTGCCAGCGCCACGCCGAACGTGCCACCAATGAGCGCCAGAATAATGCTCTCGGTGAGCAGTTGCCGCGCGATACGCCACGGGCTCGCGCCGATGGCCGTGCGCACGGCGATCTCTCTTTCGCGCGCCGCGGCGCGGGCCAGCAGCAAGCTTGAAACATTCGCGCAAGAAATCAACAACACAAAAGCCACAGCCCCGAACAAGACCAAAAGCGCCGGACGCAAATCCCCGGAAATCTGATCGCGTAACGGCACGACGTTGGCTCCCCAATGGCCGTTGAAATCGGGATATTCCTCCGCAATGCGCGCGGCGATGGTATTCATCTGCGATTGCGCTTGAGGGACGCTTGCGTCCGGCTTCAAGCGCGCAACGACGCTCAAAAAGCGTCCAACATTCTTGCGATCGCTAAACGTCGCCGGAAAAACAAACGGAGTCCACATCTGCGGCTTCGCGCCCGTAAAAGACCCGTCCTTGATGAACCAACTAAAGTTTTCCGGAGCCACTCCGGCGATGGTTTGTGCGTGGCCATTCAGCAAAATGGTTTTTCCGATGGCCGTGGCGTCGCCGGCAAAGCGTTCCTTCCAGAAGCCGTAACTGAGTACCACAACGTTGTCGTGGCCTGCCTTCCCATTCTCAGGGGTGAACCCGGGGCCAATGATTGGATTCACGCCCAACACCGAAAAGAAATTCGCGGAAACATCCTGCACAACAACTTCCTGCGGAAGCCCATTGCCAGTGAGATTGGCGTGCTGATCAAAGATAGACGCCATCTCGGCGAAGACACTATTCCGGCTCTGCCAGTCCAAAAAATCCGGCGGCGATACCGTGTTGTGCGGATTCGGGTGCTGGGAACTGTTTTCCCAGATCATCACCAGCCCCGCAGAATCCCGATACGGCAACGGCCGCAGCAGCACGGAATCAATCATCGAAAAAATGGCGGTATTCGCGCCGATGCCCAGAGCAAGCGTGAGAATGGCCACACTCGCAAAGCCGGGGCTGTTGCGCAGCATCCGGAGGGCGTACCGCACATCCTGAACCACAGTGTCGATCAGGCTTACGCCGCGCGCGTCGCGGCACTCTTCTTTGAGCTGCTCGTAACCGCCAAACGCGAGCCGAGCGCGCCGCACCGCTTCTTCGCGCGTCATGCCGGAGGCAACATGCTTTGCCACTTGGTTCTCGAAATGCGAACGCAGCTCTTCGTCCATCTCGGCCTCCATCGCGCCGCGTCGAATCAAGGCACGAAGACGAAACAACAGATCCCTAAACATGGCGAACTAAGCTCCTGCAGCGTTCCGAAAACTTGCTGGCCGTTGCCCGGCTACTCATAACGCAAAGCAACCATCGGATCGATACGCATGGCGCGCCGCGCGGGCAGGTAACCAGCCACAACTGCGACCGCAGAGAGTACGCCCATCGCGGCGATAAACGTGAAAGTGTCGTGAGGCGCGAGGCCAAACAACATTTTTTGCAGAACGCCCACTATCGCTAAAGCGAGGCAGGCTCCCGCCATCAATCCACCAGCGAGAACAACAACCACGTCGCGCATTACTAACCGCAGAATGGAAACCCTCGGCGCACCCAGCGCCATGCGGATGCCGAATTCCGGCTGGCGCTGCGCCACCAGGTAACTCAGCGCGCCGTAAAGGCCAATCATCGCAAGTAGCAGAGCCAATCCGCCGAAGAAACCGGATAGAGTAGCGAGCAAGCGTTCTTGCACCAGCGAATCGTCCACCTGCTCGGCCAGCGTGTGGAACTCGAGCGGAATCGCTTTGCTCACACCCGCCACGGCCTCCTGCACGGCGGGGACAAGGGCTGATGGACGCGTTGCCGTTCGCACTTCGAATACTTGTTCTTCCGCAGGCTCCGTTATTTGCGTAATCGGGAAGTACGCGGTGGGGCGGGCATCCTCACGCAGCGTTTCGTACTTGGCATCTTTGGCGAGTCCAACGATCTGTATGGGCGGTGCCGGCTTGCCCGATTCCGGCTGGACACGGAAGTACTTTCCAAGTGCGTCCCCCTTGGGAAAGAATCTTCGGGCGAGCGTTTCGTTCACGATGGCAACGAGAGGAGCGGTCTGCACATCGCCACCGTTGAAGTCGCGACCAGCGAGCAGCGGCGTGCGCATGGTCCCAAGATATCCAGGAGAGATGAAGTTGAAGAAAGCAAGCGCGTTCTTTCCCGTCGGCGGATTTGGGGTATCCACCTGTAAGTGATTGTTCCAGACGAAATCGCTTATTGGGGTCATGACCGCTCGGCTCGCGGAGACCACGCCGGGAAGCGTACGCAACCGGCCCTCGATTTCTTCGAACATCGCGGGCTGTTGTTCAGGCGCCACTTTTGCGTGGTGCAGATTCGCGTGTACGAGCAGGACGTTGTTGCGATCGAAACCGACGTCTAAGGCGGTAAGTTTCACGAGGCTGCGCAGAAATAGCCCGCTCGCCACTAGCAAGACGAGCGACAGGGCCACCTGCGAAGCGACAATCCACTTGCCCAGCCGAAACTTGGCGCGGCTCTCGGCGTCGACCGCTTGGCTGCCTTTCATCGCGGACGTCAGGGATACGCGCGTGGAACGAAACGCCGGCAGCAAGCCAAAGAGTATCCCCGTGAAAACGGCCACGGCCGCCGTGAAGCTCAAGGTCCGCCAATCGAAGGTCAGGTCCAGGAAAACTTGATTATTTCCAGTGGAAATAAAGCGTACCAGCAGCGACGTTCCCCAACGCGCAAATAAGACGCCAAGCAGCGCGCCTGCCGTGGAAAGCAGCACGCATTCCGTCAGCAATTGACGAATCAGCCGCGCCCGGGAGGCGCCTAGTGCCTTGCGCACGGCGATTTCCTTGTGCCGCGCGGCCGCGCGAGCCAGCATCAGGCTGGCGATATTGGCGCATGCGATCAGCAGCACCAGCCCCACGACGCCCATCAGGATACTGAGCGGCTCGTCAAATTGCCCCCGCAGATACGAGATGCCCGTTGCTGCTGGAGTCGTCTCGAACCACTGTTTAACGAAATCTTGCTGTTCCTTTGGCTCGTAATCTGACGGCAACGCAGCCGTAAAGGCTTGGAGTGAAATCACGCCGAGCCGCGCTTTCATTTCGCCCGGGGTGACGCCAGTTTTGATCCGGCCCATCACTCTCAGCCACCACCACGATCCCCGGTCCAGCCTCGAGCGGGCTCCATCGAAAATAGCGGCCGTACAGATCGGAATCGCCACGTCAAACTTGCTTCCCACGTCCACGCCGAAGAACCCCGGCGCGCTCACCCCGATAACATCGAAGATGTGACTGTCGAGAGAAAGCGTGCTGCCCACGGCGTCCTGCGCTCCGCCGAAATGATCCTGCCAAAAGCCATAGCTCACTACGGCCACGGCAGGACAGCCCCGCGTGTCGTCCGATGCGGCGATCAGACGGCCAGCCGCGGGACGGACCCCGAGTGTCTTGAAGTAGTCGCCACTCGCAAAAAGACCATTTACATCGTGCACGGCACCGCCCTGCGCAAGATCGAACTGCCCAAAGCTCCACGCGAAAATACCCGAGAAAACGTCCTGCCGGTTTCGCAGTTCTTCCCAAAGGGGATTTGAGAATGTGGAATCAGGTTCGTCGTTTGGTGACTTCGGGTCTCGAATCCGCACCTGCAAAAGTTCTTTAGGCTTCTGGACGGGAAGCATTCGCAGCATGACGGTGTCAATCAAGCTGAAAATTGCGGTATTTGCCCCGATGCCGAGCGCGAGCGATAGAACGGCGACACCGGAGATAACCGGGGTGCGCCCGAGGATGCGCAGGCCGTAGCGGATATCTTGAAAGAGCGTCTCGAGCAGATTTACGCCGCGCGCGTCGCGGATTTCTTCCTTGAGTTGCTCGTGGCCGCCAAATTCGAGCCGCGCGCGCCGCAGGGCTTCCTCACGCGTAAGGCCCGACTTGATGTGCTTCTCAACCTGTTGATCGAAGTGAAAGCGCAGCTCGGTGTCCGCTTCGGATTCGACGGTATCGCGCCGGAACAGCGAACGTAGACGAAACAGTAGATCGTTCAACACGGAGATCTCCTACGCCGTCTCTAGAATCTGGGCGACGGCCGCCGCCAGTTTTTTCCAGGTATCCTTCTCGAGTTCCAGCTGTTTGCGCCCGGTCTTGGTGAGTTCGTAGTATTTCGCGCGCCGGTTGTTCTCGGATGTGCCCCACTTCGCCTTGATCCACCCCCGCCGCTCCAGCCGGTGCAGCGCCGGATACAGCGACCCCTGCTGAATCAACAGCACATCGCTCGAAATCTGCTGGATGCGCTCGGAAATCGCCCACCCGTGCTGTGGTTCGAGAGCCAGCGTGCGAAGAATAAGCAGATCAAGCGTGCCCTGTGGAAGTTCAATCCTTTTTTGCGCCATCAGTGGATTCCCCTGTCACTTCGACAAGAGACAATACGCCCACTCTTGTCGAAGTGCAAGGGGAAAGAATCATTCCTAAGAAGAAGAAGGAGGACGCTGTAGGCCCAGGGCTTGCCCAGCCCTCGTTCGCTACCCGTGCGTGCGCTGGAATTCGTGCATGAAGCAAGTGAGGGCTTCGACGGCACCCAGCGTGACAGCGTTGTAAAGCGAGACGCGCATCCCGCCAACGGACCGGTGGCCCGGCGTACCAACCAGCCCCGCCGCGGCAGCTTCCACAGCGAATTGTTTTTCGATATCTTCGTTTCCGCTTGCCACACGGAAAACCACATTCATCTTTGACCGCGAAGAATTTTCGACCGGGCAGCGATAGAACCCGTTGCTGGCTTCGAACGTGTCGTAAAGCAGCTTCGCCTTCGTATTGTTGCGCTTCTCGATCGCTCTGATGCCGCCTTCCGCGTCAATCCACTCCATCACCAACCCGACGATGTACACCGCGAACGTCGGCGGCGTATTGTACAGGGACTTTTCCTTGATGAATGTGCGGTATTGCAAAATCGTTGGCAAATTTTTGTCCGCGCGCTCAGCCAGATCCTTGCGAATGATCACAACGGTAACCCCGCTTGGCCCAAGATTTTTCTGCGCGCCAGCGAAAATCAGCCCGAACCTCTTCACGTCGACAGGCCGCGAAGCGATGTCCGAAGACATGTCTGCGACGAGCGGCACATCCCCGGTCTCCGGCATCTCCGTCCACTGCGTCCCCTCGATCGTGTTGTTCGTGCACATATGCACGTAAGAAGCATCCGGCGAGAATTTAATCTCGTCTTTGCGCGGCAAGCGGATAAATTTGTCCGCTTCAGTCGACGCCGCAACGTTGTGCAAAATGCCTTTCTTCAATTCGCCCAGCGCCTTCGCCGTCCAAGTCCCGGTGTGAATTAAATCGACCGGCTTTCCAGACAAGCACAGGTTCATCGGCGCCATCGTGAACTGCATGCTGCCTCCGCCCTGCAAGAAGAGCACAGCGTAATCATCCGGAATCGCGAGGTGCTTGCGCAAACCCGCTTCCGCCGCCGCATTAATGCTCTCGAATTCCGGCGAGCGGTGGCTCATTTCCATCACCGACATCCCGCTGCCCCGCCAATCAAGCAACTCTTCGCGGATGCGCTGAAGCACAGGAAGCGGCAAAGCCCCCGGCCCCGCATTGAAGTTGTGGACGCGCTTAGCGGCGCGCTCTGAAACTGTGGACGTACTCACGATGATCGATCCTCTCTTACCAGTAGTCAGACTGCTCCGGCGTATTCAGCCAGCATTCAAGAATAGCAGATGCGACCGGCTTGAGAAGAGGAAGGAGGTACCACATAGTTGGGGGTTCATGGAAAGAAAGACTAGTCAAATGTGCCGTGTGTTTCGTGGATATCATTCGAGTGCTCAGTGTCAAGCCTCTAAGGTCCTGCGGCCGGGTCCAAAATCGGAATTCCTTCCAGTTGGGCTGCTTCTAGAAGCGCGTGGTCGGAGCACACGAAGACCGGCACGTCAGTTCCTGCCGAAACCCGCAATGCCACATATCCGGCTAGCTGAACTGCGTCGTATGCGCGTAGCGCATGACGGTCGACAATCGCGGATGCAACATCCAGGACGAAGTCGTTTATCGTTTGGCAAACAAATCTTGTCTCAAGGTGCCGCTTAAACGTTTCAAGCAATTGTGTTGCAACCAACGGTGGAATCTCTCCATTCCGCTCCCTTCTCCGCACCGCTGACCGCAACTCCACCTGAGTCAGTCCAAGGATAGCCAAACGGTTTTCAGAGGTGCGGTTTGCAAGGGCCAATACGCGCTCGGTCCCGGATTCCCGGACATAGAGCTTAACGAGCGCGCTGGTCTCCAGATAGTAAAAAGCCAATGATCAGCGCCTCTCACGGAGAATCGTTGCGGACAAGGGTTCGCCGGAGATTTCGACAGGGTGAAAATCCAAGTCCTGACTGTTGGTTTGCCCCAGAACCACTTTGACTTCGGGCATCAACCTGTTCAAGCGAACAGTCGTCACCGGGAATTGCGGAGACTTCGGATTATTCACCTTCCCGAGGAGGATGAATTTCTTTTCGATCGCTGAATTAAGGACGCTGCGCCGTTCGACATCAGTGGGCATCGATGGAAGATGTTCCTGCGACAGGATCTCGTCGCGGAATTTTTTGAGTGGAACAAAATTCCACCCAGGCCTTGATTCAGCCCGATCCAAAGCTATCAATAGGTCTGCTTCAGCGGGATGCAAGCCAGCTACGACCTTGTGTAGTTTCTCGAGCTTGGCAGGAGACTCCTTTGCCGCCGGTTGTGGTGCAACGGAATTCATTTGCTTTTGTTCTTGCGCTAGAGGCTCAAAACGGATTTCAATTCGTCCCGACACTGGCGACCAGCGATCCGCGGACGCATTGCTGCGTTTCTTCCGGCCAGTTGAATCCAATAAAGAAGCCTTGATTTGGTGGGATTGTGGGACTGCGTAACCAAGTTCTTGCAAAATGTCAGCTAAGGCGTTATCCAGCTTTCTGCCAAATTCCAACTCCACTTCCTTTACGTTTTTCATGTCCGCTTCCTTTAGATAAACTTCTAATATAGAACGAAAGACCAACGCATATATAATATAGAGCGAAATGGCGCGCTTGTCAAGGAGAATCTTTGGCCCTGCTATCCTGTGAGTTTATCTTAGGTTCCAGTGCACCTACCGCACCAGAGGGATCCAGAGACCGCGCGCGGCAAGTGGGGCTCCTACGGGATTAGTGCAAACTCAACCCGGCGCCGCATCGGGTCGATGCGCTCGGCGCGGACGCCCACGCGATCGCCCAGATGCCAGGCAAGTTCCTTGGGTTTTGCTCCCCGCCCGCGGCGCGATCCAGGCGCGCCCCGCCGCCCTTCGCCACCTGACAGCGCGACAATGGCGTGATCGCGCTCGCGGAAGACGACACGCGTACCCGCGGCATCTTCGAGCGCGTTGATCGGCAGCAACCCCTCCACGAATACTTCGAACAACTCCACAAAACATCCAAACTTCTGGACCGAAATAATCAGCGCTTCATATTCCTCGCCGAGATGCGCTTCCATAAACTGCGCCGTCTTCCAGTCCATCAACTCGCGCTCGGCCCCGTTGGCGCGACGCTCCGCTTCCGAAGTCTCCGACGCAATCTCCTCAAGCTGCGTCTGTGAATAAAGGGTCGCTTCCACACCGCGCGCCGCATGGCTTGCAGTGGGCGCAGCAGCGTTCGGATGCTCCAAAGCCCATTTCAAGATTCGATGAACGATCAGGTCCGGATACCGTCGAATCGGCGAAGTGAAATGCGTATATTCGTCAAACCCCAGCGCAAAATGCCCAAGCGGCTCGGCGGCGTAGCGCGCCTGCTTCAGCGAGCGCAGCATCAAGTAAGAAACGATGCGCTCTTCCGGTTTGCCAGCCAACTTGCGCAACAGTTTCTGATAATGCTGCGGTGTAATCCGCAGTTCCGTGGCACCAGGCAGCGCCACCTTCATCCCACGCTCGCGTCCGTGCCCATAAGAATCCGGCCGCCCCGCTTTTGCCGGCACAGGCACGCGCCCGTGCCGCACGGCCACCTCGCGCTGATGCAAGTCCGCGACGCCGAGCGAATACCCAAACGCTTGCGCCAGTTCCTCGAACTCCAGTACTTTCCGCGCATCCGGCTTTTCATGCACGCGGTGCAACGCCGCAATCCCGCGCTTGAGCAAATACCCATCCACCGCCCGATTCGCCGCCAGCATAAACTCTTCAATCAACCGGTGCGCGATGTTCCGCTCGCTCCGCACAATGTTCGTCATCCGTTGCTGCTCATCAAACTCAATCACCGGCTCCGGCAAATCGAAATCAATCGACCCATGTTCATTGCGCCGCTTGTTGAGCAGCAACGCCAGCTCTTTCATGTCGCGAAAATGTCCAGCCAAGCCCGCGTAACGAACGGTGGCATGCGCGTCGCCTTCAATCGCCTTGTTTACATCGGTATAAGTCATCCGCTCCGCCGAACGAATCACGCCCGAAGTCATCCGCGCGCTCTGCATATTTCCAGCGCCGTCGAATTCCATCAACGCGCTCATCACCAGACGCTCCTCGCGCGGTTTCAGCGAGCACATCCCATTCGACAGCGCCTCCGGCAGCATCGGCACGGCTCGGTCCGGAAAATAAACCGAAGTCCCGCGCAGCCGCGCCTCCTGGTCCAGCGCCGTCCCCGTTCGAACGTAGTGCGCCACGTCGGCGATATGCACTTGCAGCTTCCACCCGCCATCCGCGCGCCGCTCAACGTAAACCGCATCGTCAAAATCGCGCGCCGTTTCTCCGTCAATCGTCACAATCGGCAAGTGACGAAAATCCTCGCGCCCTTCGCGCTCAACTTGGCTCACCGGCTCAGCGCGCCTCTCCGCCTCTTCCAAAATCGCCCCAGAAAATTCATGCGGCAAATGATGCTTGCGAATAATGATCTCGATGTCCACGCCGAGATCGCCCGGCCGCCCAAGAATTTCAATCACGCGCCCCGTTGCCGCCGCTCCTCCCCGCGGATAACGCAGCAACTCCACATTCACCACCGCCCCATCGAGTTCCGGCAAATGCGGCAACCGCTTCCCGCGCGCACCGCTTTCCTTCGCATCGCCCAATCCCAATTTCGCCCGCAGCGCCCCGGTCAGCTCATCGCCAGCAGGAATCTCGATTTCATGCTGAATCCGGTTGTCATAAGGGAGCACGACATTCCCGCGCGGCCCATATCGAAACAATCCCACCACCGACGGATGCGCCCGCCCTAGCACGCGTACAATCCGCCCCTCGGCCCGCTGCCCGCCGCGTGCACCTCCTCCGCGAAACTCGCTGACGCGCTGCAACTTCGCCAGCACATGATCCCCATGCATCGCGTCTTCCACCGCGTCGCGCGGAATGAACACGTCGCCATCCAGCTGCGGCATCGGCACATCCGGCACCACAAATCCATAACCGTCGTGATGCAACACGAGCCGCCCCCGCACCTCATCGCGCGCCATCGGCTGCGCCTCCGCCGCCCGCCGAACGTTCCCCGTGGAACCACTCCCCGCAGATGCGGATCCAGCAACCCCGGCCCCATCCCCGGTTGACCGGCCCGCCTTGACTTCTGGCTCTCCTTCGCCCTTTCGACCTCTCAGCCGGTAGCGTCCTCCCGGCAATTCCTCTATCGCCCCCCGTTTCTTCAATTTCGCCAACATCTTAAACAGGGGCTTACGGCCGGCCTTCCCCACGTGCAAGGCCGCGGCAATCTCGTTCGAAGAAGCCGCATCTCTCGTAAATTGCAGAAAACGCAATATGTTATCAGGACTAAGCGATGGACCCACCGATGAAGGACGTGGCATAAGTTGGTGTCACCCCGCCAAGGGGCTTCATTTCCACGAAGATTCTAGCCACTTTTTGCATTTTCTCAGGAACTTTTTTCGCTCTGCCGGGATTAAGTAGGTAGGCCAACACACGACCGGCCAGCCGCCCTCCGTCAGGCTGGCCGGACATCCCCGAAAGGGGAACAAGGAGGCGGGACGACCTGGCCCGCCTCCTCTTTTTTTCTCTCAGACCGATTTCCAAATCAGCTCTGTTAACTCTGCGGCGTCACTTCCACCCGAACGCAATCTTCATTCTTATGCGTCGCAAAATGCACCGGCAGGAACATCGAAATAATTTCGAGGTTTGTCCTCGCGTGAAGACTGATCTTCGTCGCCGTGAACGCGCCGCCTCCGGCCAGCGCTAACGGCAACAACAACTGGTCCGTCAAGTGCTCATCCGCCACGGCGCGCGAAGCCAGATAGGCCCGCGCCTCCTCCGCTGCCTCCGAAGCGACCTTCTCGGCGCTCGCTCCCAGCCTCCCGAATCCCGTGAAAACCTCCGTAAAAGCCCCATCACCGATCTCGATCATCACCACATTCCCCGGCCCCGGCGATTCCTTCGTCTCCAGAATCTCCATCGCCTCCGCAGGCCAGTTCAAATGATGCGATGCCGTATCCAGTTCGCGTTGCGCGATGCTCCGCGCAAGGTTCGCCACGATCGCCGTCACGCGACGATGCGTCATCTCTCCCCGTTCCGTAAACACGAGCGGAGAAAGCTTTTCGCACGGCTCAATCTCCGCAACAAATCGCCCCCCTCCCGCCGGATAAAATCCGTAGCGCTCCAGCCTTACGCTCACGTTCGGACCCATGCGCGAAAGCAACGGCAGAAAGGTCTTCTGCAAAAAATCAAATGGCGGAGCCTGCGTATTGTGCGTCCCGCCCTCCAGTGTCAATCGGCTTGCTCCCGGCGCAGTCATCAGCGCCGGCAATATCGTCTGAAATACGAGCGTACTGCTCCCCGCCGTTCCCACCGCAAACCGGTACTCTCCCGCGCGAATTTTCCCCGGAACAAACTCGAGCGTCTTCGATCCCAGCGTTGCGCCAACCGTTTTCGCGCCGCCCACTTCCGCAGCCGCAAGCACCGCCGTCAAATGCTGCCGCAGCAACCCCGGCTTCGTGCGCTTCGCACGAATGTTCTCAATGCGAAACGCCTGCCCCGTCACCAGCGAAAGGCTAAGCGCCGTCCGCAGCATCTGTCCCCCGCCTTCTCCCAAAGCTCCATCAATCCGAATCATCAGCTCTTTTCCCAAAAAAAGGCGCGGTCTTCGTCAGACCGCGCCCGTCTTTCTATCCTTTCACGCAAACCACCTGGCGCAACGTATGCACAATTTCCACCAGGTCGCTCTGCGCCGCCATCACGGCCTCAATCGGCTTGTAAGCCGCCGGCGTTTCATCGATCACATCCGCGTCCTTCCGGCATTCCACTCCCGCCGTCATCCGCTTGTGATCTTCCAGCGTAAATCGCCGTTTCGCTTCCGTGCGAGACATGGCTCGCCCTGCCCCGTGGCTGCAGCTCATGAAGCTTTCCATGTTGCCTTTGCCGCGGACGATGTACGAACGCGCTCCCATGCTCCCGGGGATGATCCCCATATCGCCTTCCTGGGCGCGCACTGCGCCTTTTCGCGTCACCAGAATGTTCTGCCCGTAGTGACGTTCTCGCGCGACATAGTTGTGGTGGCAGTTGATGGCTTTCACTTCCGCGGTGAACGGGCGCACTTCGCCCGACCCGCGCACCGCACCCACAATCTGCTCCATCATCAAGTCCCGGTTACGGCGGGCAAAATCCTGCGCCCATTCCACCGCCTCGACGTAATCGTCGAAGTGCTCCGTCCCTTCCGAAAAATACGCCAGGTCCTTGTCCGGCAAACTGATGAAAAACTTTTCCATGTCCTTCCGCGCGAGTTCGATGTAGTAACTCCCCATCCGATTGCCAACTCCGCGCGAACCGCTGTGCAGCATGAACCACACCGTTTCCGCTTCGTCCAGGCACACTTCAATGAAGTGGTTCCCCGTCCCGAGCGTCCCCAGGTGATTCGAGTGATTCCCGCGATCCAGCTTCGTGTGCTTCGCCAGAATCGCGTCGTAACGCGGCTTCAGCGTCCCCCAAACCTCCATGTTCCGGCCCGGGATCTCGCGCCACGCGCCCACGTCGCCGTGCCCGCCGTGATTCGTTCGCCCGTGCGGCACAGCCTTTTCAATCGCCGTACGGATGCCCTTCAAATTATCCGGCAAATCGCGCGCGTTCAGGTCCGTCTGCACCGCCATCATTCCGCAGCCGATGTCCACGCCCACAGCCGCCGGAATGATCGCGCCCTTCGTCGGGATCACGCTGCCCACCGTCGCGCCAATGCCCCAGTGCACATCCGGCATGGCCGCCACCCACTTGAAAATAAACGGAAGCTGCGCCACGTTCAGAAGCTGTTTGCGCGCCTGGTCTTCGATCGCCACGCCGCGCGTCCAGCTCTTGATCGGCGCGCCCTTTTCCGGAGCAAATACTTCGTAGCTCTTTTCGTCGCTCATCGCAGCCTCCTCGCCTTTCCTCGAATCTATCAGCAATTCCCAGCGAACTTTTCTTTTTCACGACTGCGAGGCGTTAGGTGACCCCTCCCACCGCCGGACGAAGCCCAGGACCGCTCCCTCGCCATTGCTGCCGCCATGGTTGGAGCGATCACCCTCTCCCGCATCATCACCGACGCCCCCACTTCCAACGCCCTCCTTCGCGCAACAAAAACCTACATCCTGAAAGCAGCCCGCAAATAGCGATAGCCGCGACAGCGCGGGTGGTGGATGACTCTTAACGCGCCGAGAAGGTGGGAGCAACTTGTCTTTCTCAGGGCTGGAGGTTCGTGCGGCGCAGCAGGTCTGCGAAGCGTGGGTCCGAGCGCAGCGGATCGAACATCGGGTTCGTTTTTATGTATCCAACACTTACTATGGAGTGATCCTCATAAGCTTTTTCCAGCCACTCGAAGGCTTTGTCCTTCTCCACGAGGCCCGCATAGATTTTGACTCTCCAGATCGGTGAAACATATTTCTGCTTCGAGAGTTCGTTCAATTTATCCAGTATCCTATGCGCCTCTGCCCTTCTACCCGTGACAGCATAGTCGTATCCGAGCCCGGTTAGTGCCAGTTCGCTGGCCGGAGCGATCGCCACTCCCTTTTCCAAGTCCGCCTTACCTTCCACGTACATGGATTTTTTGAGATAGGCGATGCCCCGGAAGTAGTAGGCGTCAATGTAGTTTGGATCTAACTCTAGTACCTTTCGCTCTTGCGCTATTACTTGGTCATACTGCCGTGCCAGGAAGTATTCCACACCCAAATCGACGTTATTACCGAGCGAGATTGGATCAAGTTCCAAGTTTCCTTTGCTCTCCGCGATGGCTTCGTTAAGCCGTCCGGTCTGCCACAAAACTTCGGCATGCAATCGGTGGGCGTCCGCATAACTCGGATTGAGTTCGATGGCTCGGCGAATCTCCTTGTCCGCGCCGGACCAATCCCAGTCATAGCTTGATTTGATTAACGCCAGCGAACCGTGAGCTTCGGCGAGCGTGTCATCAAGCTCTACTGCCTTCAGTGCGGCATCCTTGCCTCTCAGATAACCCTCCTTCGCGGAAACAAGGCCAAAGTCTGCTTGCGAGCTGTAACAATCGGCCAAGCCGGAATAGGCCAGCGCGTAACCGGGATCTTTTGTAATCGCCTGCTGAAAGTAATCGATGCCCTTGTTAAATCCCTCCTCGGTGCTCTTGTTCCACCAATAGCGGCCTTTCAGGTAGTCCTGATAGGCCTCGGGATTGGCGGTGTAGCTCTTGGTCAGGCGCTTCTCTTCCGCGCCCGTTAAACGTATACGCAGCGCGCTTGCCATTTCCCTGGCGATCTCTTCCCGGAGAGTAACCATATCTGCGAGCTTTCGGTCGTACTGCTGTCCCCAGATGTGGCTGCCGTCGCGGGCATTGATCAGCTCGGCGCTGATGTTCAGCGTGTCCCCTCGCTGCGTGACTTTGCCCTTGAAGATCGCGCGCACGTTCAGTTCGCGGCCAACCGTTTGAGGATCCGTTTCTTTTCCCTTGAAGCGAAAGGCAGAGTCTCGTGACATCACTTTCAGATTCGGCAACTGCGACAAGCTGTTGATGAGGCTTTCGGTGACGCCGTCGCTCAAGTATTCGGTGTTTGGATCACCATTGGCGTTCACGAAAGGCAAGACCGCCAGCGAGTCAATGGCTTCGCCTCGCGCCGCGAATTTGTAAAACCAGCCCGCAGCCGCCAGCGAAGCCAGCAGGGCAACCGCAGCGATCCCTATCGCGGCCCGACTACGCCACGGCCGTCGTGCTTTCGCCGAGAGGGAAGCAATAATAGGAGCGCCCACCTCTGGTGGCTTTTCCAGGTGCGCCGCCGGGGCAACCGGGAACTGCCGCACCGCGCCAACAAAGCGGTAACCTCGCCGCGGAACGGTTTCAATGAACCCTGGGTCTTCACCCAAGGCCTTTCGCAGCAAAAAGATGTGGTTGGATAGGCTACCCTCTTCGACGAACGTGTCGGGCCAAAGCATGCCGATCAGTTCGTCCTTTTCCAGCACGCGGCCACTATTTCGGACCAGCAGGTGCAGGGTATCGAACGCTTTCGGCGTAAGCACAACTATCTCGTTATCGCGCAACAACTTGCGTTCGGCGGGGTCTAGACGGAAGGGACCAAATTCGTAGAGCCGCAGTGTCTCACGGCCCGGCGTCTCTTTCGCAATAGCGGGCGAATCGCGGAGACCTTCAGAAGGGGTTCTCCGGCGTGTTTCCTCGCTCACGGTCCTTCTCGCAGTCTTTGTGAGAACTCTTGAGAATTTGTGAGCTCGCCCAGAGGACTTCCGGTAAAGCCGCAGGCTACGTTCACGCGAAGAAACAGGCGGAAGGCCGGGCGCTTCGTGAAGCCTACTCCCGATTTCCGCTTCGTTCAACCTCTGTATAAGGATGCATAAGGAGAGTGAAAAATGTTGCGAAACCCAGTTTCGAAGAGAAACCTCAGCTTGATTTCCCTGGGTCTGCTGATCGCACTAGCAGGTATGGCCGTCGTTCTGAGGCCCAGAGCGGCCCGGGCCGATGCGGGAGTTCCATTCAGGGGAACTCTTTCAGTCCAATTCACGGGGAGTCAAGTGTGCGCCAGCGGCGATACGAATTGCACCACCTGTGTTGGCAACTCCAGCTTTTATGTTGAGGCACAGGGTATTGCTAACACATCACTGGGTCCCCTGTTCGTTGAGGTTCTAAAATGTTTCAACCCGGTGGGCGGTCCGCAACACTTTGGCACCTACGCAGGGATCTTAACGACGACCGCTCCTAATGGGAAAGACTCCCTGACTTGGGCCTATTCAGGGAAGAACGACAATGGGGGAGACTTCTACACCTTCGGTCCTTTCAGTGGCACGTTAACCATCACCAGCGGAACGGGAAAATTCGTGAACGCACACGGGAGTGCTACCTTTACAGCCGCTTCAGGCCCTAGCTTTACGGCCACGGCATTTCCGGGACCACCGAGCCCCTTCAGTATGGCGGGGATGGCGTTCTATTCAGTCGAAGGAACTTTATCACTACAAAACGCCGATCAATAATCGCCATTGGCGAGTGGCTGATTGGCGGGTGGGACGCCCTCAATTCGCCGAAACGTTTTCGACTTTGTCTTTTTCTGTCGGGGTGACCTGCCCTTTCGCGTTTGGTTTAGGAAAGAGTGGGTTCTTCTCCATTCCCTCTGCTCATGGTGCTGGCAGTGGATAAAGCGGGAGACCAGTCAAGCTTGCGATGCGAGAAAAATCCTTGTCGAGTGTGAAGACGCTAACGCGATGCTCTAGAGCTACCGCCGCGATTAGCACATCGATCGTTGTGAGGCTCACGCCCTTGGCGCGTCCCAGGCGAAAAATCGCTGCTGCTTCCCTGTAGGTACGAAAGCCGCTGGGCTCCAACAGGTCCCATTGGGAAAGGTAGTGTGCGACACGGCTTACATCGCGTGTCAGGCCCTGAAGGATTTCGGTGACGACCATGCCTGTGAGCGCAAAGGGCTCAGCGTCGCTGATCATTCGCCGCAACTCGCTTCCGGCGCGGCCAGGCGCGAAACTGAAAAAATCGACCCACACCGAACTATCCACCAGGATCAACTGCGGTTCCTGCGCATGGCCCTTACGTCGCCCTTCCAGATCCCCGTTCCGTAATAAGCAAGGATGCCCTTGCGGCTCTCCGAGCGCACCAGCAGTTCCAAAGCCTTATCCACGATTTCGCGCTTGGTCTTAAGCCGCGTCAGCTTGCGTGCTTTGCGCACCAGCGTTTCGTCAATCTCAATGTTAGTACGCCCCATGGGCGCAGCATACACCATTTCTTAGGAATTTGGTGTATCCTTCTGCAAGAGCCGTCTCTGAGCGGTAGACCCGCCGGGGTAAAGGGGGCAGGCGGGACGTTTTCTGCTACTTTGTCCAACTTAGGTCGTTTTCTCTATCCTCGCTGCAGTTAACGTTCCGCATACCGAAACCCGGCCTCACAGCGCGAGCCAGTTCCTTCTCACATCCCAGAACGGGGAACTTTCCGTCTGTCCCCGGCGCCCGGTGCCCCAAATGCACCCTTCCTCCCGGGCGGCAACGCCTAGTGGCGCTTGCTCATTTCGACGCCTAAATTCGACGCTACAAACTGTTCAAGATCATTCAAGGAATCGGATACCTTCGAAATCACGCTGTGCCGAGCCGGCTCGCTCAGCAGCTTTCCCACTCGGAACATATTCTGATTTGCTTTGATCTTCACTCGAAGGTCATTCACGAGATCCAGAGCTCTCGGTTTGCCCGAGAATCTTTCCCGCTGCAGAGCTTCGGCTATGCTATCGACCAGCTTATCCAGATTCCTTAGCCGATTCTCCAGATCATTTTCTAATTCACCTTCAATGCTTTGCAGGCGATTGCTTAGGTCGCTCTGCCCCGTGGACGGATTCCAAACGGCATGATTTGGCATAGAATCTCCTCGGCCAACATTCATGAAGCTGGGTTTCTCCTGGCTCCGGGACGGTGTAGCCTTTTCTAGGCGTTGTAGACGCAAGCGCCGGGCCATCCGCCCCATTTCCCGGAAGTTTATGAGGAAAAGCGACTTATCAAATGCTTCGAGGCCAGACTTTGCCCCACGCAGCGTACTAGAACTGGTCATTTCTACATACTTGCCACGCATAGTCCCACGCCCATCCGATAGTTATCCCTGCTTTAAGTAAGAGATGGATTAAACGGAGTTTCTTTTTGAGAATCTGTGAGGGGACAATCTCGCCATCCAGCCGTTCTCACCGAAATAAGGGTTCGAGCTTGTTTCGCTAGCGCGCGGTTGCCGGCGCTTTTTGATCAAAAACATTTGCTTGCTTCCTGTTCCTTGATCGGTCCCCGTCCCGGCCATCCCACCGTCCGCCAACTCGCACCAAACAAACAAGTTGCAGTTTACACTTGACAACTAGTACCAATATGTTATAATCCTTTCGTCGATTGGGCATTGGACCTTGCCCGTGCCCTCGCAAGTCATGCGCCTCCGCCGCGCGGTTCCTAAAATTCCAGCAAAATCCTCCTACCCGGCGGCGTTACCATTTTATAAAAGCCGCCCTCTCCGAACCCATTTAGAATCAACACTTCCACAAGTGTTGATTCCACGCCACTTTATCTCTTTCAAAAGCAACACTTACAAAAAACCGGGAGGGGGTACCCCCTCTTTCAGCCCCAAAGTTTGGCAACTCGTTACTGGCACACTCCCCAGCGCTACGCACTCACAGCAACGCCCGCAACGCTTTTCCATTCATCGGCTTGCTTCACGGTTCTCTGGATACCCCGGGGGTGGGGGTACCCGTCGGGGACCCGCCGAGCCGTCGTCTCGTTGCCTCAGTATTTTGTGCTTCACCGCGCCACCGTGCTCAGGAAAGGATAGTGGCTCGCCGCCCCCATGAAAAACAGCATCGGAAACGACAGCCAAAACGAAACCCGCGCAGTCAGAAATCCCCAGCGCATCAGGCGCTCAGCCTCCGGCGGCATCGGCACTCCTTGTTCCGCGCTGGCACGCGCCCACTTTATCAATTTTTTCTGCACACGCCACACCACGCCCCAGGTGTTCAGCAGCATAACGAGACCGAGTCCTCCGCCAACGCTGATCGCCAGGTGCGCGTTGGAAACAGTTGGTCCGCCGTTCAACGCCATCACCAGCCACGATGCCGCGACCACGACAATGCCAATTCCGATGCCGCGCACCCAGGCACGATCCAGCAATCCTTTTGCAGGGAGCTGCAACGCGTAAATGAAAATGTATGCGACGACCCAAACGAGCAGCCACCAGCCCAGCCACTGAATGGCAAGAGAGTGACGACCCGCGGCATCCGCGTCCGCAAAGAGGTGCAGCTGAAAATAGCGAATGCCAACGAGGACGGTGACCACAGCCGAGGAGCGAAACCAACCCATCGCCTTCGACATCAGCGCCGGATAAACTTTCACGCGCGCGGCTGCGTCAACTTGCTTCATCGCCGGCGTCAGAACCAAATTGAAGAAGTACAGCAGGCCGATCCAGATGATGCCGAAAATAAGATGCATCCACCGCAAAACCATCATTTCGTTGGCCAGCGGGTTTTCAAGAAAGGAAAAGTGAGGTCTCCACGCGGGAAAAGTAAGCGCCAACAGAAAAAAGAACATCGATGACCTCCGGCTTCAAACGGGTCAAGCGAATCGAATGGGCCGCATGAATCGCGGTCCCACACACCCTAGCGGATTGCGCCGCAGCCCGTCAATTTATCGGAGGCCTGCTGGAAAAATTCGTGGAGAAAAGTATTGGGTTGAAATGTGTTGGCTACTGATTCGTGGTCGTGTTTGCGGCGGCGGCGTTTCCAATGGCGGCGCCGTTGACGACGAGCTCGACGCGGCGATTCCGTTGACGGCCGTCGGCGGTGTCATTCGTCGCTACCGGCTGCATTTTTCCAAAACCTCGCGCGGTGATCGAGGACGCAGGCACGCTATTCTCCGCGAGAAAATCGCGCACGGAATCCGCGCGACGCTCGGAAAGCTGCTGATTGAAATCATCCGTACCAACGCTGTCGGTGTGGCCTTCAATCTGCAATGTCAAGCCAGGATGCGCCAGCAAAATGCCTGAAATTTTCGCCAGCTTTTCGCGCGCGCCCGGCTTGAGCGTGTAGCTGCCCGTATCGAACAGCACGTCGGACATATTGACGATCAGCCCGCGAGCCGAGTCGCGCGTCTGCAAAATCGAGTTGAGCTGATTCAAAAGTTGCGCGCGCAATTCCGCTTTTTCTGCTTCGGCTCTTGCGGCGGCCTGGCGCGCTTTTTCGGCTTCCGCTTCCGCGGCTCGCTGTTGATCAACCGCAGCAGCCTTGTCTCGTGCGGCTTGTTCCGCGGCGGCTTGCGCGGCTTGCTGCTGCGCGATCGCTGCGGCCGTGGCTTGCTCGGCTTCCTGTTTCTGGCGCGCGGCATCGGCTGCGGCTTTTTCCGCTTCCTGCTTCATGCGAACGGCTTCCGCTTTGGCCGCTTCCGCTTGCAAGCGAGCCTGCTCGGCATCCTGGCGGCGCTTGATTTCCGCGGCGGCTTGTTCTTCCGCGGCTTTTTTGTCCGCCAAGGCTTTGGCTTGCGCGTCCTGTTCCGCTTTTTGCTTCACGGCCATCACGCGCGCTTCTTCCGCGGTTTCGACGACTTCGCGAGCGGCTGCTTCGACGGATTTTTTCTCACTCTTGCGGCTGTAGACTTCTTCCGCGTTTCTGAGCTGCTGTTCGGCTTTGGCTAGCGATGAGGGTGCGTATTTGTCGGCTTGCGCGATGCGGGCGATGCGCACGGCGTTGCGCGCCTCGAACAGTTCGAGAGGCGTCTTGCGGTCGATGCCGAAGATGGCGTTTTCAATTTTGGTGTTCGAAGAGGAATAAATGCCGCGTCCAAGCAATTCATATTGAGCGTCGATATTTTCGATTTTGCCTTGCGTGGCTGGGCCGAGAGTATTTTCCAGGACAACCATGTTGCCCGGCTGAGTAACAGCGAAATAGGGTTCCGCGGTGACGATCATGCCGAAGGTTTGCATGTCCGTGATGGCTTTGACCTGGCCGCTGCCGTTCTTGAGAGCGACTTCACCCAGATTCACGGCGCGGCCCTGCGGAGAAACGGCCCAGAGCACGTAGGTAAGATATTCGAGGCCGAATTTGGTGGCCTCTTCGAAGCCCATAAACTTAACTTCGATTTCCATGCGGTTGCTCTTGCTATCGACTCTGGCCTCGCCAGAAGCGCTTTGCATAAGCTCCGTGCCGCTGAAATCGATCTTGGTGGAGCCTCCGGCGCGGCGATAGTTGACAGCCTTGGTGGTGCGGGAGACGGTGCCTGGCGCGGAAGCCGTCGAAGCTGCGGCCGGTGGAGCGGCAGTCTGGCTTTGAGGCTTCGCCGCTGGAGACGCCTGGCCGAACGAAGGTGCGGCAAGAATCCCGAGCACGCCAGCGCTTGCGAGAAAAAAGGATGCCTTTTTCACGTCACACTCCTCGGTCGCCGTCGATGGCGACGCGTTCTAAACAGACGACGCTCGCCTTGTCCCGGCGAGCGTTTCGAACCCCATACTGGAGGTATGTCCTAGGTTCTTTTTATCGTAGCAAGAAAGGGGCGAAGGGGAAGGGCGCGGAGCACGCTTTTGTACAAATGATTACGGGCAGGGTCAATGGAATGGCTCGGTTAGGCGCTCGAAAGCGGTTAAGAGGAGTGATTTGCACTGGTATGTTCAATTCGAGAAAAATTTTCGGTTCGTTAGTAGAGTAGTAGCTCTACTCCATGGCCATAAGTCCCGTCAGTTCCACCAACTCGCCTCCGGTTTCATCGATGCCGTCCGCTTCCAGCAAACGGCTCCTGCCGTGGCTGGTGGCTGTGGCGTTTTTCATGGAGTCGCTGGACACGACGATTCTGAATACCGCGGTGCCCGCGATTTCGGAAGCTCTCAAGGTGACGCCGCTCAGCATGAAGTCCGTGCTGGCGAGCTACACGCTGAGCCTGGCGGTTTTCATTCCGATCAGCGGATGGATGGCGGATCGGTTCGGAACGCGGCGCGTGTTTGCCTCCGCGATCGGGCTCTTCACGCTGGGATCTTTTCTCTGCGGGATATCGAACAACATCCATTTGCTGGTGGCGTGCCGCATCCTGCAGGGTTGCGGCGGAGCCATGATGGTGCCAGTGGGGCGGCTCACGCTGGTTCGAACTTTCGCTAAGTCCGAGCTGATTCAGGCGATGAGTTTCGTGGCGATTCCGGCGCTGGTTGGCCCGATGCTTGGACCGATTGCCGGCGGGTTGATCGTCGGCTACCTGCACTGGCGATTTATTTTTTTCGTGAATATTCCCATCGGGCTCGTTGGTTTGTTGATGGTTTATCTGCACCTGCCGGACTACCGCGAGGAAAATACCAAGCCGCTCGATATAGTTGGGCTCATTCTGTTTGGCTCCGGAATCGCGCTGCTGTCTTACGTGCTGGAGATTTTCGGCGAGCACACGCTGAGTACGGCAGAAATTCTGGGACTTCTGGCGGTTTCCGTTTCGCTCATCGGCGGTTACCTGTTTCATGCGAGAGAGATTGCTTATCCTTTGCTGCGGCTGAGCCTCTTTCGCATTCGCACGTTTACCGCGGCAGTGAGCGGCGGCTTTTTTACGCGGTTGGGCATCGGCGGAGTGCCATTTCTGCTGCCACTTCTTTACCAGGTGGGGCTGGGGTTCACGCCGATTCAGTCTGGATTGCTGATCATGCCGCAGGCGCTCGCTTCGATGAGCACGAAGTTCCTTCTGCCGAAAATATTAAACCGCATGGGCTACCGTGGCGTGCTGGTTTCCAACACGGTGATCCTCGGTCTGCTTCTGCTGGTGTTTGCGACCATCGGGCCGCGCACGCCGGTTTGGGTCATCGTGATTCAGGCGTTTTGCTATGGAGCCTTCACTTCGCTGCAGTACACGAGCATGAACACGCTCGTCTATGCGGACGTGACCGAAGAAGAAACGAGCAGCGCGAGCTCGATTGCGAGCACGATGCAGCAAATGTCGATCAGTTTCGGCGTGGCAACAGCAGGCCTGGCCACGGCGTTTTTTGTTCCCCGCGATCATTCCAACCCAGTGGAAATGATTCATGGGGTGCACAAGGCACTTATCGTGCTTGGAGTGTTCACCATTTTGTCGACCGTTATTTTCAGCAAGTTGAAAAGCAGCGACGGCCAAAACGTGAGCCAGCAGAAGGCTGTTCACGCCGAGTGAAAAGCGTTTTGCTGGCCCGGTGTATGCGGCCGCTAATTATTGGGCGGGCTTGCGCAGCGGTTCGCAGGTCCGAAGCCAAGTTGTGCGCTTGGTTGCGACTGGGGACGCGTAATTTCCGGGTGGGCCATCGCACATCCCGATCTGGATCACTTCCGTATTGCCGACAATTCGTCCGAACGTCATCTTTTGCGGTCAGACTGTGAAGTGTCGCTTCGGAACAGCGAAAGAGGGCGAGGAAGGCTCTGCCCTCTTTCAGTAAGTGCGTCAGTGAAACCCAACAGTGTAGCCCTTCTGGCTGGGATCCATGGATTTTGCCATTTAGCTTCGCATGGGGAAGCCGTTGGTCGAGAGGGTTGACAGCCTACGTCAGACTTTTCTATTTCTGCGCATCTTGGTCGTCTCCTATGTCTGCTCCGGAAACCGTTCCCGTAAACTCCCCTGTCGCGGCAAACAACACAGGGTTGCCAAGCGCGTCCGACGCCACTGCACTCACCCTCTCTGTCATTGTGAGGACGCCGGATGCCTCCTTGAAACGGCCTGTTCCACCGGTGATTTTAAACGTCAAGGTACAGTGAGCGACGTTAGCGGCGAGATCTATGCAATCCGCTCCCTGAGTGAGGGCGACATTCAACAGACTCCCATCTTCGAAGCGAAACACGCCCGCGCCGGCTAACTCCTCGAGATAGAGCAGGTTTGGGCCCGAGCAGGTGCTGGACGGCGTCGGAGAATTTGCGATCGCTCGTACATTCAGAAGGGTGAAACGGCCCAGTGTACCTTTTCCGGCGAAAGTGTCCTCGTCGTTACTGGTATTGGGTTGTTGGAGATTGATGGCGGTGTTCTCGGAAGTTCCCGAAAATGTCATCTTTACGGACTCATCGTGCGCGTAGGCGGCTTCGACGCCGAGATTAAGCATCAACGCCGCGGCTGCTACCAGGGTTGCGAAGTGTTTCATAGTGCCTCCTAGTCTTTTTGGAGGAGACTTTGAGAGCGAGTTCTCCTTCCGCTGGTACAGGCGGAAACGGACGCCAAAAGCGGCCACGGTTTGCTATAGTTTTTGTCCCAAAGGAGAACGGGTTGTCCTCCGGCGCATCCTCTGCGGAGATCACGGGGCTGTTGAAAGCCTGGAGCAGGGGTGACGAAGCTGCCTTGGCGCGACTGGCGGAGCAGGTGTATCCCGAATTGCGCCTGATGGCGCGGCGCTATATGAGAAACGAGCGTCAAGCCAATACTCTGCAAACCACAGGGTTAGTGCATGAGGTATATCTTCGACTGGTGGACGTGACCAAGGTCCAATGGCGCGAACGCGCCCAGTTTTTTGCCATGGCGGCACAAATGATGCGGCGAATTCTTGTGGACGCCGCGCGTGCACGTGGCGCAGACAAACGAGGCGGCCAAGCGGTTAAAGTGAACCTCGATGAAACTGCCCTCCTTTGGAAAGGACCTACCCGATCCATTCTGGCATTGGATGAAGCGCTCACAGCCTTCTCTCAGGTTGCTCCGCGACAGGCCAAGGTCGTCGAGTTGCGTTATTTCGGCGGATTGAGCGAGGAGGAAATCGTCGCCACTCTGAAGATTTCACCGCGTACGGTCAGGCGCGACTGGGATCTCGCCAAGGCTTGGCTATTGCGGGAGTTAAGCCATAGGATAGAGCAACGAAAACCGCATGACCCCCGAGTATTTTCAGCAGATTGAAGAGCTATACCACGCTGCGCGCGAAAAGAGCGCCGAGGAGCGCGCGGCACTGTTGTCTCAAGTAGATCCCGAATTGCGCCGCGAAGTGGAATCCCTTCTCGCCCAGCGCTCTGGCGGCGAATTCCTCGAGCAGCCTGCCATCCTGAACGCGCCGGAACTGCTAGGAGAAGAGACGGTCACTGGAATTGCCGTAGGCACGAGCCTGGGGCCATACCGCATCGAAAGCAAACTCGGCCAGGGCGGCATGGGTGAAGTCTTTCTCGCGGTTGACTCGCGGTTGGGCCGAGCCGTCGCCATCAAGATCGCCCGAAAGCAATTCATTGAGCGCTTCGAGCGCGAAGCCCGCGCCATTTCCTCGTTGAATCATCCCCACATCTGCACTCTTTACGATATCGGGCCGAACTACCTGGTTATGGAGATGGTCGAGGGCGAAACAATCGCAGCCCGTTTGAAAAGCGGACCTCTTCCCATGAAAGAGGCGCTCATGTATGCCTCGCAGATACTGGCGGCTCTAGAACAAGCACACGAAAAGGGGATTATTCATCGCGATCTCAAGCCCGGCAACATCATGATCTCTAAATCGGGCGTCAAGGTTCTCGATTTCGGTCTGGCGAAATCGGAACACGATGTCACGCTGACGGTCAGCCACATGGCAATGGGCACGCCCGCTTACATGGCACCGGAGCAGAGGGAAGGCAAGCCAGCCGATGTCCGCTCGGACATCTATTCGTTCGGTTGCGTCCTCCACGAAATGTTGACCGGCGCACGCGTCGGGTCTGGGCGCAACAGTGTTGCGTCACGAAGACTGCAAAGAGCGATTAGCCGGTGTCTGGAAGAAGACTCTGACCGGCGGTGGCAGTCCGCTGCCGAGCTGGAGCGGGAGCTGTCAGCCATTGTTGCCGCCAGAAGCCACGAAAAACGCAAGGCTACGCCTCTCGTTCTCGCGACTGTGTCTGTCGTCGCCCTGGGTATCAGTGGATGGCTAGTTCTCACGCACAAGACTCATGCGCTCACGGATAAAGACACCATCGTCCTGGCAGATTTCACGAACTCCACAGGCGATCCAGTTTTCGACGGCACGCTCCGGCAGGGTTTAACCGTACAACTTGAACAATCTCCTTTCTTAAGCCTTGTTCCCGAAGACCGTGTGCAGCGGACCTTGCGCATGATGAGCCAGCCTCCCGACGCGCGCCTGACTCGGCAGCTCGCGCGGGAAGTCTGTCAGCGTACCGCCAGCGCGGCTGTTCTCGAGGGTTCCATCGCAACTCTGGGAAACCAGTATGTCCTGGGACTCCGAGCGGAAAACTGCCGCACTGGGAAAGTCCTCGACGACGAAATGGTCCAAGCCGCCAAGAAAGAAGATGTGTTGAGTGCCCTGAGCCAAATGGCCAGCAAATTCAGGGCGCGCGTCGGCGAATCGCTCGCCACGGTTCAGCAGCATGACGTTCCCCTCGAGGAAGCCACCACGTCGTCTCTGGAAGCATTGCAAGCCTACAGCATGGGCTGGAAGACCAATGCCTCAGCTGGTGTCGAAGCCGGCCTACCTTTTTTCAAGCGCGCCGTGGAGATCGACCCGAAATTTGCGATGGGTTATGCCGCGCTCGCACTCTATGCCGGTGCGAGTGGTGAGTCGGACCTCGCCACCGAGAGCATTCGCAAAGCCTACGACCTACGCGAACGTGCAAGTGACAAAGAGAGATTTTTCATCACTGCTTATTATCACGGGCGAGGAACCGGAAACCAGGAAATGGCGCTACAGACCTGCGAACAGTGGGCGCAAGTTTATCCCCGTGAATGGAGTGCTCACACTATGCTCACCGGTTTCGTTTGTCCAGTGCTCGGCAGATACGAAAAGGGAGTAGAAGAGGGCCGTAAGGCGATTGAACTTGTCCCGGATGCTTACACGGGATATTACCTGCTCGCTTGCAACTTCATTTACCTTGACCGCCTCGCAGACGTTGAAGACGTGCTTCGGAGGACCTCTGAACGCAAATTTGAGAATTCTTCCTTAGCGCATCTGCGATTCGATCTTGCGTTTCTGAAAGGCGACAGCGCAGGCATGCAACGGGAAGTGGCTGCGGCTCAAGGAAAGCCTGGCGCTGAAGACGTGATCTCGGACCGTCAGGCTTTTGCACTGGCATATACCGGTCGCATGCAAGAGGCCAGGAAGTGGTCGCAAAGCGCAATCACTCTGGCACAACAGGCAGGACACCGCGAAAGGGCAGCTCTCTTCGAAACCCGAGCCGCACTGTGGGAAGCCTTCTTCGGAAACTTTTCCACGGCAAAAAAGACGGCCATGGCTGCGCTTGCACTTGCAAAGAACCGAGAGGATAGGTATGGCGCAGCCCTCGTGCTGGCCATGGCTGGCGATGAGGCCCAGGCCCAGTCTCTTGCTGATGATTTGGAAAGAGATTTCCCTGAGGACACTTCGGTCCGTTTCTACTACCTTCCTTCCGTTCGCGCGTCTCTCGCGCTGAACCATGGCGATACTTCCAAGGCGATCGAGTTTCTCCAAGCTAACGTTCCCTTTGACCTTGGCGTGCCACGCAGCGCGACATTTGCCTACTTCGGTGCGCTTTATCCCGTGTATCTACGTGGCCAGGCATATTTGGCCGCACATCAGGGCACCGAAGCCGCCAGGGAGTTTCAGAAAATTGTGGATCACCCCGGAATAACGATTGGCGATGCGTTTGGAGTGCTGGCGCATCTCGGCCTTGCCCGCGCGTACGCGCTAACTGGGGACACTGCCAAAGCCCGAGCCGCATATCAAGATTTCTTCATGCTATGGAAAGAGGCCGACCCCGGCATTCCTGTCCTGAAGCAAGCGAAAGCAGAGTACGCGAAACTGCATTGATTTCGACCCTCGGGCTTCGAAGTAATGATCGCTTGTTTCTATCCACCGATTGCTTCTATCCCATGCGACTTCGCAATTGGCTATCGACGCCTTCCAGGATTCCGGCCGGGTGACAACCCGGAAGTTATCAGCTCACCCGTTGGGTTAGTACCGACAAACGCGCTTGTTGTCATTGACGGACCGACTCCCGGATTGTCGGCAATCCGGAAGTTGGGAGGGTCGCTCGTTACTTCCAAGCAGGGGAAAGCGGGGCGCCATCAGTGGCGAAAGAAAAGAAACGATTTATTCGTTTGTCTTCCTGCGAGTGCGGCCGAGATGGGCCCCGAGTTTATCGATCGACATTTTCAGAAAATGGTGAAGCAGCGATGCGGCCAAAACGTGAGCCAACAGAAGGCTGTTCACGCGGAGTGAGGAGCCGGAGGGCATCGATGGAGGCGACACCCCCAATTCACGGCCTGAGAGAACGACTCTCCGAACCGGAGACGAGCTTTGCGCTTGGGGTATGGTCGGGAACCTAACTTCCAAGTAGCCCGTCAACCGGGTGTCTCGACGTATAGATAATCCGCTTGCGATGTTGCACGCCGCAAGGGTACAGGGCACCCTGGGTTCCCGAGAAACGTGCATTGAGCCAGACAAGGACCGTTGAAGTACCCTAATGACTGACCTTTACGGGGACTCGCCCTTTGAGAAGTGCAAACTTCACCGGCTTGTCTGTTTTGGCGGTTGCCGCCGATAGGCTCATGTTGGCTGGCTGACTCGGTAGCGATAACGGTTGTCCCGCCTCCACATCGTCGTTGTCGCCTTGTTCTTCGTGATGGACGAAGAAGCCGTTGCGTTCCGTGCCCATCTCACCAAAATTGCCTGAGGAACCGAAGGTGCCCGAGGCTGAAAACGTTCCGTCGTCGTAAGCAACGGAGAACGATCCAGAATTGGTGGCATCCCACATCTTACCGGCCCAATTCAGCGGGCTGAGCGCGTCGTCGGTTGAAGGACTAATCCGGCGTGCGGTGCCCGGCGTCTTGGTGTAGGTGATCGCAAAGGAAGTCCTGGCTCGACTCAGTTGATATGGCGAAATATTGACTTCGTCTAGGGCGGAGTTGGTGGGAACAGGAGGGAAACTAACCGCATCGACTACCGGCACATTTTCCAGGTGAATGGTCAGAGTGTTGCCGTCGGGGCTGATCTGTACGGCGCTATCCGGAACTTTGACAATCCAGAAAAGGCCGTTTGGCGACGTCCACGGACTGAAGTCATGAACCTGTTTAATGAGTGACCCCGAACTGGGGTCATATATCCAGAGGTCGATTCATATCTCGACAAATGTGCCGTACGCACGCGCTGATTTGGACGCCCCTGCGGTGTTGGGGTCCGCTATTTCCCCTCCGATGTATTCCCCTTGGTATACGCGGATGTCAGTCACAACGGCAAACTGCTGGTCTTTCGTGAAGCCGCTGGTATACCCCATGGCGGTGACACCGTGGAAATTAGTGATGCCGTGGGGGTCTGCATTCATCGGGTCAAAGGGCGGATTTTGGTTGGGAGGACCCGGAAAGAACTGGTTGAAAAGGCCATAAGACGGCACCACCGTGCCGTCAGGAAGCACGGTAGGTGGAACTATGTCTCCGCCAGGAAGCGGAATCGGTTGAACTTTGAGAGTAGATATTGGTTCGATTTGCGCCTTCAACGGGACACTGAAGGCTAGAAGAAGAAACGGCAGGTACCCGAGCCTCCATCTCATTATCGCTTACCTCCTGTGATCTCCCAGCGAACTTCGCGTCGTTCGCTGTGTATTCCGACACGATCCCCGATTCCTTGGTTGTGACTCAATCGTTAAAAGATAATTTCTCTGTCACGAGCGTATCGCGGCCCAGGCTCCTGAAAACACTGGCACTGCTTCGGAAACGGCTGCTAACATATCGGTCATCTTGCAAGCCCGGCGGTCGCAATTGGCAGCCCCAATTATTCAGTTTGAGGATGTGGAGATTGACCTCGGGAAATTTGAGGTCAGACGGCAAGGGCGGAGAATCCGCCTCGAAAAGCAGCCGTTCGATCTCCTAGTACTGCTTCTCAGGAATCCCGGCGATCTGGTAGCTAGAAAGCAGATCGCGGAATCTCTATGGGGACCCGACGTATTTGTTGAAACAGACCGTAGTATTAACAACGCGATAAGGAAGATAAGGCTAGCTCTAAGGGACGACCCCGAACATCCGCGTTTTATTGAGACGATTGCCGGGCGGGGCTATCGGTTTATTGCTACGGTTTCCTTGTCCCCTGGCAGCCAACCAAAGTCCATTTCGGAGCAAGTAGTAATCCCCGACGGGCATGGCACCCGTACAACACGCGATCCAGCTGTGCCGACGATTACGGCGAATAATCCGGCAACCGCAGCCGAGGCTGGATGGTTACCGGCTGCGCGCGCGGTTAGGTGGTTCGTGCTAGTGACCGCGGCTTTTTTGCTCGCGGCGGGCGCGATTTGGGAGGTGGGGCAAAAATCGGATCAGAGGAAGGAGCCTACCCAGCGGCCGGAACGCAACTATGAACAAATCACCAATTTCACGGATTCCGCAGTTTCGCCAGCTTTGTCGTCAGACGGTCGCATGGTCGCGTTCTACAGAAGCGACAGCGGGTTCCGCACACCAGATCAGATTTGGGTTAAATGGCTGCCCCAAGGCGAACCGGTTCAGCTTACAAACGATCACACGCTCAAATACGGGCTGGCATTTTCCCCAGATGGTTCGCACATCGCTTATACTGCGTTTTATGCGAAAACCGGCGAATGGAAAACGTTTACGGTTTCCGCGCTTGGAGGGGCGTCGACTCTGCTTCTATCGAATGCCGCGGGCCTCACCTGGTTGGACCAACACCGCGTCCTGTTCTCCGAAGTGGAAAGCGGCGTTCACATGGGGGTGGTCACGGCAACGGAAAATCGCTCGGAGTACCGCAAGCTCTATTTTCCACTGCATGAACGCATGATGGCGCATTACTCCTACGCTTCGCCCGATCGCCAGTGGGCGCTGGTCGTCGAGATGGATCCAACTTGGCAAAAGTGCCGCTTGATTTCGCTCCAGGGCAGTTCGGAGAGCCGTCAGGTGGGCCCGCAAGGGCCGTGCACTTCGGCGGCCTGGTCAGCGGATAGCAGGTGGATGTATTTTGGCGCCGAAGTGGACGGCGCTCATCACTTATGGCGCGAGCGCTTTCCTGAGGGACAACTTGAGCAGATCACCTTCGGTCCTACCGAAGAGGAAGGCTTGGCCATGGCGCCTGACGGGCGTTCCCTTATCACTTCGATCGGGTTACACGAGAGCGCCATCTGGATGCACGACAAGCAGGGCGATCATGCTTTGTCCTCGGAAGGCTATGTGCTCCCTCGCTCGGCGAAGTTCTCATCGGATGGCAGGCTTCTTTTCTACCTGATGCGGCGCGATTCCTCCGCGTCTTCAAGCGAATTGTGGCGACGCGATCTCGAATCGGGAAAAACCGAGGCGATCCTGCCGGGCGTATCGATGCTGGCATTCGACGTCTCAAACGATGGCAAGGAAGTAGTCTTTTCGATCCAGAAGCCCGGAAAAGCTTCCCAACTGTGGCTAGCTTCTTTGGACGGGAGTTCGCCTCCACGACAGGTCTCCTCTACGGGGGAGAGTGCGCCACATTTTGATCCCGACGGCCAGATCGTGTTTCAGTTTTCGGATGGGAGAGCCAACTATATAGGCCGGATCAACAAGGATGGTTCAGGGCGATCCAAGCTGCTCACCGATCCGGTCCTTTCCCTTCTCGGCATTTCGCCGGATAGGCGCTGGCTAATTACGGACTCGTCTGCTGCCATCATGGCGACTCCCTTCCGAGCCGGGTATCCGCGCCCCATCTGCGTCGGTTGGTGTTCCGCCGATTGGGCTCCCGACGGCAAGTTTTTCTATATCGGGCTGCCGCCGAATTCGGGGCGCCCTCGCGCTATAACCCTCGCGATTCCCGTACCCGAGGGAGAGACTCTCCCCAGACTTCCCTCTTCAGGAATTCGCGGACCAGAAGATGCCAAGGCGCTTCCCGGCACACGTCTCTTGGATGGCTGGTTTCTATCCCCCGGACCGGACCCTTCCACATTCGCGTACGTGAAAACTACAATGCATCGAAATCTTTATCGCATTCCGGTCCCATAAGTCGAAGCGGAGTCTCCGAAATGTGCTGCCGTAACTAACCTGAGCAAAGAGCAGCAAGCCCTCACAGAGTACGGGCAAGCCAGGAAACTACCGATTCGTCCGTCGGATTAGCAACGACAAACCCGCCTATGGTCAGTAACCGAGGCAGTTCCAGGATTGTTTGCTAACCGAAAGCTATCCGGCGTCGACGGCGGGATTAGTCCTGTGAAGTCAGCATCTCGTCAGGAAATCAAGCACTGACGAGAGGAGCGTTTATCAGGAGCAATCCGGGCAATAACTTCGGGTTTGCCCGTCAACCGTCCGCAATCGCACGCCGATCGGGCGTTCCATTGGAGATCATCAGGCAGGGAAACCTGGAGTTACCGGAAATGTGGATACTACACTCCGCTTCGAATTGATTAGTTTCTTCAAAGGAGATCTATATGGTCAAACCGATGCGGCGAAGCATGATTTGGAAGCGCGGATCAGGATGCAGGCTATCAAGCAGCAAGTCAGCTTTGAGCGACGAGGGAATGTCCAAAGACTTCTCCGAGTATGCCTTCTCCAAAAACTCGAAGGCTTTGTCGTTTTCGCCGAGGCCGGCATAGATCGTGGCCATCGTGTATGGCGATGCAGAGGTGCGTTTTGCTTTGCGCTCCAAATCGTGAAGGATCTTTTCCGCGTCGGCTTTTTTGCCTGTGGCTGCATAGGCGTGTGCCAGCGCCACAGCGCTCCGAGAATCACCCGAGATCTTAATCGCTTTCTGGTACTCCGAAATCGCCTCCTGAACCTTGCCTGTAGCCTCGTACCCCACGCCGAGATTGAAGTGCTGGAACGAATCGTTTGGGTCCAAAAGCAGGCCTCTCCTGCTGGATTCAATTAAATTAGGGTAATCCTGCAGTTCATAGTAAGTCGCGGACTCGGTATGCCCCGCACTGAAACCATAGTCCAGTTGTTGAACCTTTGTGAGTTCAGCGAGGGCCTCAGCGCGTCGGCCAATAAAGGCGAGAAAAGTGGCGCGATCTTCATGTGCGCAGCTGTAGCTCGGCGCCAGAGCGATGGCACGGTTGAACTCGCGATCGGCAGTGTCCCAATCCCAGTCGAACGCGGAACTCAGCAGGCCGAGGGTGTCGTAGGCTTCGCCGATGCTGTCGTCCAGTTCCAGTGCTTTGGCTAATGCTTCCTTGGCAGACTTGTAGGCTTGATCCTTTTGCAAAGCTCCCGCAAATGCCAAGTAAACGTAAGAGTCTGCGAGCCCCGTGTAAGCAAGAGCGAAGTTTGGATCTTTCTGGATAGCCTCTTCAAAGTAGCGTTGTGCCTTATTCAGTGAATCAGGTTTGGTGTACTCGTTTACAAAGTAAAGACGCCCTTTGAGATAGGCATCGTATGCTCCTGGGTTCACCGCGTGGGCCCGGCGAATCAGAGCCTGCTGCGTTGGAGTGAGTTGCGCGCGGACTTGCCCTGCTATGGCGTTCGCCACTTCACCTTGTAGCTTCAGGATGTCGCCGAGATCGCGGTCGTATGTCTCTGCCCAGAGGTGCTGGTCCGTAGGAGCTTGAATGAGCTGGGCGGTAACACGCACTCGTTGACCCGAGCGGATCACCGAACCTTCCACGATGGCATCGACGTTCAATTCGCGTGCAATTTCGGGAAGGCCCTTTCTCGTGCCTTTGTATCGCATAACGGAAGTTCTCGAGATGACCCGCAGCGAGCCGACCTTGGCGAGGTCAGTAATCAATTGGTCGGTCATGCCATCCGCAAAGAATTCTTCGGACGGGTCGCCGGACAGATTGTCGAGGGGCAGAACGGCAATGGAATTCAAGCGAGGAGCAGCGCTGGTAGGAGCACCACCAGTGCGCGCCAGCCACAAGGCAATGCCTATAAGGAGGACAGCGAAGGCCGTGGTGAACAGGAGGGCATGAGATTTGGTAAGCCGCAGGTGGCCAGGCAGGTCGGCGGGCGGCGCGGAGTTGCCAGAACCAGCGGGGGCCGGAAGGTCTCCGGCTTCGACCGGCGCGATAAACCGGTATCCGCGGCGCGGCAGCGTTTCAATGTAGCGGGGCGTCTCGGAGGAGTCGCCGAGCACCTCGCGAAGGCGCGCAATCGCATTGTGCAGGCTATGGTCGAAATCGACAAAAGTATCGGTGGTCCAAATCTGCGCTCGCAGCTCCTCGCGAGTAACCACATCGCCGGCGCGCTTGAGCAGAGCGGCCAAAACTTGTAGCGGCTGACCTTGCAGCCGCAGTCGTACACCGTGTTTGCGCAGTTCCCCTGTGCGAACGTCCAACTCGAAATTATCGAAACGCAATAGGCGCGCGCCAACCTCGTAAGTAGGCATAGCAACACCCGCCAAAGGCAGGCAAGTCTAGCACACTTTGCATGGGCCATAGATGCCCTTGGTCCGGACGCAATCCCCTGCATTCACAATGGTTTAGCAATGGAGATAATTTTGGGGACGGATGGAGGCGGCAAGGATTGCAAGTCAGAAAGCGACCGCACAAAATGCAGATCGTTGTTGCGGGAGCTCACCGCCCGGCGACGCCCGCGAAGCCGATGGTGAGCCAGTCCCCGAGAATATAAGGAGAACTCGAATATGAAAAAGTTATCGCCTCTAGCGATGCTGTTGGCCGCCGCCCCTGTGGCCCTTGGCTCTTTTGCCCTAGCTCGGCAAAAAACACAGCCACAGGGACAGGAAGACCAGAACAAGCTCGTCGAGATTGTTCGCAATGCCACGCAACAGTATCAGGATGTCACCAAAGTTCCGGCTGGATACGGTCCTGCCCTCGGCTGCGTAAGCGGCCCCGACCATGGAGCCATGGGCATCCATTACGTCAATGGCAGTTTGCTGAACGGACCCATTGACCCCACGCACCCGCAAGCTCTGATCTATGAGCCGCAATCGAATGGCGAACTGAAACTGGTTGGCGTCGAGTTCATAATACTCGCGAGCGCGCTTCCCCCCAACTCCGCTCCGCAGGTGGAGGGTCACCTGATGCAGTTCGTCGGCGGTCCGAACCGTTACGGCCTACCGCCTTTCTTTGAACTGCACGTTTGGGCATGGCGGGAGAACCCGCAAGGATCCTTCGTGGACTGGAACGACCACGTGTCCTGCGCAGGTCAGTAGAGGGAGAAGCACCCATGGTGGCAACACCAGCGCAAGAGCGGCGGCGAGCCAATCTCGATCCAGGCACAAAGCTCGGACCCTATGAGATTACGTCGCCGTTGGGCGCTGGCGGCATGAGCGAAGTTTATCGAGCTCGCGATACGCGCTTAGGTCGTACCGTAGCGATCAAAGTGTTGTCCCAGCGGCTTTCACAGATGCCCGATCTGCAGCCGCGGCTGAATCATGAAGCGCGTGCCATCGCCAAACTTTCCCATCCGAACATCTGTGCACTTCACGACATCGGGCACCATGAAGGCACGGATTTTTTGGTGTTGGAGTACCTCGAGGGAATGACGCTGCGCCAAATTTTAGCTTCTGGAACGCTGCCGCTGCGGAGGATCATTCAGATCGCTGTACAAGTCGCCGAAGGACTTGCCAAAGCCCACGAGGCCGGAATCATTCATAGAGATCTCAAACCTGAGAACCTCATGGTTTCCCCAGAGATTGTTAAGATTCTCGATTTCGGGCTGGCGAAGCTCGGACTTGGGAGCGAAGACGAAGCAACTACCGACACGAGCGAAAACGCCCAAATGCTACCAGGGGCGATTGTAGGAACGTTCAAATATATGTCACCCGAGCAGGCCAGTGGCCATGCGCTCGATTTTCGATCAGATCAGTTTTCATTTGGCACGGTGCTTTACGAAATGGCAACTCGAAACCACCCATTTCAAAAGGCAACCGTACCACAAACGCTATCGGCAATTATTGAAGAAGAGCCGAGAGCGATTGGGTTCTTGAACCCTGAGGTTCCCCCTCCCTTTTGCTGGGTGGTCGAGCGCTGCATGGCAAAAGAACCGGAGAAGCGTTACTTTTCGACCCGGGACTTGGTGCGCGACCTGGTTGCCATACGTGACCGACTCACCGACCTCCAACCCCGGCTGTCAGAAAGCCGTCCTAGCAACTTGCCGGCGTCAAGTGCGCTGCTGGTTGGACGAGAAAAAGAATTGGCAACCGCAAAACAATTATTACTGCGGCGAGACGTGCGTTTGGTCACCGTGACCGGTCCGGGAGGAATTGGCAAATCGCACTTCGCCACGGAGGTGGCACGCGAAATTGCTGATGACATTTCCTATGCCGTTTACTTCGTACCGCTTGCTGCCGTCAACGACCCAAGTCTGGTTCCCACAGTAATCGCGCAAACCCTGGGAATTCGCGAATCGGGCGGTTGCCCTCCCGTCGAAAGCTTGAAGGGCTATCTACGAAGTTGCCTCGGCGGGCCCATGCTGCTGTTGATCGACAATTTCGAGCACCTGCTTGCGGCGGGGCCGCTACTCTCTGAGCTCCTGGCTATCGCGCCTGGCCTGAAGTTCCTGGTCACTAGCCGGGCCGCGCTGCGAGTCCACGACGAGAATGAGTTTCCGCTGCCGCCGCTCGCGCTGCCTGACCCGAAAGCCCTCCCCTCCCTTGAAACACTTTCCCAGTTCCCGGCGATCGCTCTGTTCGTGCAACGGGCCTTCGCAGTCAAGCCTGGCTTCACTCTTACCGATGAGAACGCATCCGCGGTAGTGGAAATCTGCACGCGCCTGGATGGTCTTCCTCTGGCGATCCAGCTGGCGGCTGCTCGCATAAAACTACTGTCGCCTTCCGCGATGAGGAGCCGATTGGCGAGCCGACTTCAGCTCTTAACCAGCGGAGCGAGGGATCTGCCCGCCCGGCAACAAACGCTCCGTCAAGCCATCGATTGGAGTTACGACCTTTTGAGCGAACCAGAGAGGAAGCTTTTCCGCAGACTTTCCGTGTTCGCCAGTGGATTCACTCTGGAAGCGGCAGAATCCGTATGCGATACGAAAAAAGATCTAGGGTTGGACTTGCTGGACGGCATGTCATCGATGGTGGACAAGAGCCTGGTGCGACAGATTGAGCAGCGGGACCAAGAACCACGCTTTGTCATGCTCGAGACCATTCGCGAGTACGGCCTGGAAAAACTAGTGGCTAGCGGTGAAACGCCTACAAGGCAAGCGCATGCTGCGTACTGTCTGGTGCTGGCGGAAGAAGGGGCCGCAGAAAACGGTGAGGGTGAACTAAGAGAATGGCTCGATCGATTTGAAACGGAGCACGACAATTTTCGCGTGGCCCTCGAGTGGCTTACGGAGACACACAATGCCGAATGGGGCCTGCGTTTGGGTGTCGCACTTTTCCGCTTTTGGGAGATACGCGAGTATCTGGCTGAAGGGCGGGAACGTTTGGGGAAACTGCTCAGACTCGAGCAGGCCGCCACGCCAAATAACGCCCGCATGCGAGCTCTTTTTGCTGCAGGAGTGCTGGCTGCAGACCAGGGGGACTACGCTGCCTGCGACAAACTCCTTAAAGAGAGCCTGGAGATCGCACGGCTTTTGCTAGACAAGCAGAGCACGGCCGTTTCGTTGAACGCACTGGCCGTGATTGCCCGCGACAAGGGCGATCTTGCGGCGTCGACCTCGCTCTTTGAAGAAAGTCTCCTGCTCTGGAAAGAGCTCGGCGACCGGTTGGCCGTTGCGCGCGCCCTCAGCAACCTCGCAACCGTTGTGAAATCCCAGGGGAACTATGCGCAAGCACGGGCTCTGTACGAAGAGTGTTTGTCAATTTTCCGCGAACTGAGTGACAGCACAGGGGTCGCCTGGGTTCTTAATCATCAAGGTGACATTTTGCGTGACCAGGGCGATTTGGCGACAGCGCGGTTCTTGTACGAGCAGAGCCTCGCCAGCTTTCGCGAACTCAACGACCGCTGGGGAATCGCTGGATCGCTTGCCGATTTAGGAAACCTCGTTCGAGAACAAGGAGACTTTGCGGCATCCGATGGGCTGTATCACGAGAGTCTGATCCTGTTCCAGGACCTGGGTCACAAGCGTGGAATCGCTCGTCTATTGGAATCCTTCGCCTGTTCCGCAGCAGAGCAGGCGCAACCGGAACGTGCATTGAAGCTCGCTGGTGTAGCTGCGGCACTCCGACAAACGATAGGTGCACCACTTACCGCCACGGAGCAGACGAAACTGGAACAAAGTCTATCGGCGGCGCGGCAAAAACTGACGATGACAGGTAGTAAGACTGCTTGGCTGGAGGGATGGGTGATGCCCGTGGAAATCGCTATAAATAATCTATTGAGGCCGGCCTCCGCCCTGCGCCCGAGCTGAACTTCAAGCAAGGCAGCGTGCTTGCTAGCATTCGCATACCGGAGGTTTTACATGCCGAAGTTTGTGATCGAAAGGGAAATCCCAGGAGCCGGAAATCTGACGGACGCGGAACTCCGAGAGATCTCTCGCAAATCGTTGGCCGTTCTTAGGGGCATGGGCCCTGAGATTCAGTGGCTGCAAAGCTACGTCACCGGCGACAAGGTCTACTGCGTGTATCTCGCTCCAGACGAGGCAACCATACGCGAGCACGCAAAGCGGGGAGGCTTTCCGGCGAATCGCATCTCTGCCGTCCGTCGATTGATCGACCCTGCCACTGCTGAGTGAGCAGCTACATGACGTGGAAGAAAGTGTAATCTTTCTCGCCGACATAACGACGCTCGGGCTTTGGCGACAAGTCCGGGTCCTTTCCGTGCGGCGCTGCGCCATGTTTCACCACCGGGATCGAGTGCGGAGGCCATCCATGGATCTCAAGTCCGTTCAGAAGCCACTAAAAGAGAAATATCGTAACGAGCCATTAACTTCTCAAATCACACTCAAGGCGAAAGGTGGTCAAACCGAGACACCCATCGCATGCTCGGTGGCCATTGGACGCGCCATATACGACGCCCAAGCTCACACGGGTGTTGGTGGCGCAGGCACCGCGGCGTGCTCAGGAGATCTGCTTCTCGGAGCGTTATCCGCTTGCGCGCAAATTACGTGCCAGATGGTGGCTGCGGCCGTGGGGATCCAGACGGAGCGCATCGAGGTCACCGTAGAAGGAGACTTGGACCTCCGAGGGACGCTGGGAATTGCGAAGGATGTGCCAGTCGGATTTGAGCGACTCCATATTCGATTTGACATCCATGCGCCGCAAGCGACCCCAGAGCAGCTGCGCGCTTTGCAGGAAAAGACCGAACAGTACTGCGTGGTCATGCAAACGTTAGTCCAGCCACCTCGCTTGCAGTCTGAGTGGGTAACTTCGTGACCGCTCCATCCCCAGCGACCGTGCTACATAATCGTTCTCTCTGCCTGATGATGCCAGATGAAGCGACGATTGCAGTCTAATTGGGAAGACGTGAAGCTTAACGTGATGAGGTCTGCGCTCCGGCACAAATTCAACGCGCATCCGGCGCTTGTTCGTTTGCTGCTTTCCACAGGGGACGAAGAAATCAGCGAAGAGACCAGCGACGACACCTACTGGGGTTGCAGCACGAACCGCGATGGCCTCAACATGCTGGGAACGCTACTAATGAAACTTCGCGCTGCGCATAGAGTGGCGAACTCGGCCCCGGCCGGTACGTAAATTTCCGGTTTCCCGAACTAACCCACCAAGTGAAATTCGACGAATCGAATCATATGGTCTCTCCGATGTGATGGATTCGTCGAGACTAAAGCGCAGTTGCCACAGGAACGCATTTGCCAAACTTGGGACAGGGTCGAGACCGATTAAGCCGGTGATTTTGACGGATTCACGATCTTGTCGACCGTCATTTTCAGCAAGTTCAAAAGCAGCGATGGCCAAAACGTGAGCCAACAGAAGGCTATTCACGCGGAGTGAGGTTCGTTGCGATTCGAAGAACCGCGATTTATTCGTAGCGCAGGGCTACGAGGGGATCGACGCGGGTGGCGCGACGCGCGGGGATGTAGCACGCGGCAAAAGCCACGGCCGCGAGCAGGGCTGCGGCCACGCCAAGGCTCAGCGGATCGCTCGGCTTCACGCCGTAAAGCATGCTGGCCATCAAGCGAGTAAGTGCGAGCGCGGCGATGAGGCCGAGGCCGAGCCCCAGGGCGGCGAGGCGGCCTCCTTCGAGGAACACTTGTTTCAAGACGTCCGCGGGAGACGCACCGAGCGCCATGCGAATGCCGAATTCCTGGGTGCGCTGCGCCACGGTATAGGCCATCACCCCGTATACACCGACCGCGGCCAGCGCAAGCGCCAGAAGAGCAAAGGCAACTAGGAGAGAAAGATTCAGGCGCGGCTGAGCGACGGAGTTCGAGACGAGTTGATCCATCGTGGCGATGTTGTAGAGCGGGAGGCCTTTGTCGATGGCGAAGACTTGCTCGCGAATCGCGCTGGTGACACTAGCGGGATCCAGTGAAGTGCGGACGGCAAGGGTCATATCGCGAGGGGCAAAGACTCCATAAAGCGGCTGTCTGTGCGGGAAGTAAATCTGTTCGCGCCCTTCGACGTCGAGTGAATAGTGCTTCACGTGCCCGACCACGCCCACGATGGTGCGCCAACGCGGCGCCGCCGGCTTGACGTTGGGTACTGCATCGATGGCCACGCGCTGGCCGATCGCATCACGATGTGGCCAAAAGCGGTGCGCGAAATTCGTGTCCACGACGGCGACGAGCGCGGCGTTCGCATCGTCCGCGTCGGTCAGCAGGCGTCCCCGGACGAGCGGAATCTCCATTGCTTGAAAATATTCGGGTGTGGCCGTTCGTTGGTCGATTTCCATATACGGAAAATTGCCCAACTCCGGCAGTTTTGGGAGATCAGGAATAGAGGTGTCTTCGAAGAAGACCGAACCGGACGAATAAGAATCGTCGAGCGGCATTTGCGAAACGGCGCCGGCGGCCTGAATCCCGGGAACGGTTTTCATGCTGGCCACGAGCTGCGTATAGAACTTTTGCACCGGCGCGCCGTCCGGGTAGGTTTTCTCCGGCAGGGAGAGCTCCATGGTGAGCAAGTGTTGCGTTTGGAAGCCGGGAGAGACGTCAAGCAGACGGCTAAAGCTGCGAATCAAGAGGCCCGCGCCGACGAGGAGCAGCACCGCCAAGGCAAGCTCTGAAACTACGAGCCAGCTCCGCAAGTGCAAGGTTCCTCCTGCGGCCGAGGTGCCGCGGCCAGCCTCATTCAGCGTTTCACGCAGATCGGTTCGCGCGACGTGCCATGCCGGCGCAAGGCCGAAGAACAGCCCGGTTAGCAGAGAAATGCCAAACGTAAACGCAAGCACGAGAGGGTCGATTTGGACTTCGTCCATGCGCGGAGTGTTCGCGGGAGCAAGCGCGCGGAGCGCATCCACGCCCCAGTAGGCGAGGGCGAGCCCGATGAAACCGCCCGCGAGTCCTAGAATCAGGCTTTCGGTGAGCAATTGCCTCACAAGCCGCGCGCGCCCTGCTCCCAACGCCACTCGAATGGCGAGTTCCTTTTCGCGTGCGGAAGCGCGAGCAAGCAAGAGATTGGCAACGTTGGCACAGGCAATCAGAAGCACGAAAGCTACGGCGCCGAGCAGGACAAATAGAGCCGGCCGCAGCTTCCTGACAAGCTGCTCCTTCACCGGCACCATGTACATATCGAAATTTTTCTCGGGTCCGTGGCCGTAGTTGCCGGGATAGGCGCGTCGGAGATCGTCCGCGAAGCGCGTCAACGATGCCGAGCCTTGCGCGAAATCCACGCCCGGCTTGAGACGCGCAATGACGTGCAGATAGTGAGAGCCGCGGCCGCCTGGTCTCACGCGATCCAGACCAAGGGGAGTCCAGAGGTCCTGCTTGCCGCCAAGAGAAAATTGCTTGGGCAGGACACCGACTACGCTGTAGGTCTCGCCGTCGAGCTGAATCGATTTCGTTACGATGTTCGGGTCGGCGCCAAACTGGCTTTGCCACAGCGCATAGCTGAGCAACGCGTAGTGAGAATGGCCGGGCTGGTCCTCGTCGGCGCCAAAGGTGCGGCCAAGGACTGGCGCAATGCCGAGCAGCGGGAGTACGCCCGCCGTGGCGTTGCCGGTGGAAACTTGCACAGGTTGGGCATCCGCGCGCGTCAGATTTGCTCTGCCTCCGAGTGCGTATGCGGCAATTTGCGAGAACGACTCGTTGTGATCGAGCAAGTCCCAGTATTCGGGCTCGGAGATCCAATTCTGCGGGATGCCATCCTTCTCGAATTTCCCCCAAATGTTGACCAGCGAACGCGAATCCTTGTAGGCCAGCGGACGCAGCAGGACGGCGTTCACGATGCTGAAGATCGCCGTGTTCGCGCCGATGCCGAGCGCGAGAGTGAGCACGGCAACGATCGTGAAGCCGGGTGAGTGCGCGAGCATGCGCAACCCTTGCCGCAAGTCCTGCCAAAAAATTTGCATGGTGCACCCCTGAAATCTACTGGTCCAAGGGCAGATCTCCTTCCGAACTCGGTCTCTCTTAAGTCCCTTTGTTGCGTGAGCTTGAGAGCCTCTCAAGAAAGAGGTGGGGTCCATGAATTGTCCGCTTGCGGGAAAACGCTGTCGCGGAATCGGACACGGATCTTGAGTATTCGGACTGATTATTTCACGGAACTTTTCTGGTCCTCAGACGTCTATGTATTACGAGGTCTGAGTATGGCCAAGGCTGACTCTTTGCAAGGGTCGATGGATTTGCTTGTTTTGAAGATCCTGTCGCGGCGGCCGGGGCTGCATGGATACGCGATTATGTCCGTGATTCAGGAGATTTCGGGCGAGGTGTTGCGCGTCGAGGAGGGGTCGCTCTATCCGGCATTGCACCGGATGGAGGAAGCCGGGTGGATTCGTGCGGAGTGGATTACGAAGGAGACGGGGAGACGGGCTCGGCTGTATGAGTTGACGGCGGCGGGGAAGAAGCAGCTTGGGATGGAAGAGTCGCGGTGGCAAGCGGTGACTTTGGCGGTGAATCGGGTTTTGCGGGAGGCTTGATATGTCACTGTGGTCGCGGATGGCGAATGTGTTTCGCGAGAAACCGCTGAACAGCGAGATTGATGAGGAACTGGAGTCGCACATTGCGGAAGCGATTGCGGAGGGACGCGATCCTGGCGAAGCGCGAAGAGCGTTTGGTTCGCCAATGAGGCATCGGGAGGAAAGCCGCGATTTTCGAGTGATTAGATGGATGGATGCGTTGAGGGCGGACGCCGTTTTTGGCTGGAGACAGATTGGCAAGACCAAGATTACTTCCGCGGCGGCGATATTATCGCTGGCGCTTGGGATTGGGGCATGTACGGCGGCGTTTCGATTGATCGATGCGCTGCTGTTGCGGCCACTCCCAGTAGCCAATACTGAGCGGCTGCACGTTATTGCGTTTGAGGGGACCGGCCCTAATGGAAAGATGACGTACGACAGCTGTTCCTATCCGATGTTCCGGCGGATGCGCGCGGACGTGAAGGAGCAAGCCGAGCTGATTGCAGTTTCGTACGCCGACCGGGTGGATCTGACGTACGGCTCGGACGCGGAAATGGAAAGGGAATACGTGCAATTTGTTTCGGGATGGATGTTCGGCGCGTTTGGAGTTAAGCCGGCAGTGGGGCGGCTTCTTTCGCCGGATGATGATGGGGAGCCACGCGCGCATGCATTTGCGGTGCTGTCGCACGATTACTGGACGAGGCGGTTTGGGAAGGATCCGGCGGTTGTGGGGCGGACAGTTCGAATCGGCGAGACACCTTATCAGATTATTGGCGTGGCGGAAAAGAGGTTCACAGGGACGGAGACGGGCACGAGCACAGGGATTTTTCTGCCGATGGCAATGAAAAACCCGCGAACGCTGGAGAGTTGGAACAATTTTTGGATGCGGACCTTCATTCAACTGTATCCGGGAGTTGCGGTGGAACCGGTTGAGGAACGATTGCGAGCGACGTTTCACGCGATACAGGAAGAGAGGGTGAAGACTTTTTTGACATTGACGCCGCAGCAGAAGGAGCTTTTTTTCAAAGAGAAATTACTGGTGGATGCCGCGGCGGCGGGGCGATCGAATCTGCAGCGAGACTACAAGAGGCCGCTTGGGATTTTGGCTGTGCTGGTGGCGCTGGTTCTGCTGATTGTGTGCGCGAATGTGGCGAACTTGATGACGGCGCAAGCAGCAGCAAGAGCGCGAGAAATGGCGCTGCGCGTTTCGATCGGGGCGGGAAGATGGCGGCTGGTGCAACTGGTTTTGGTGGAGAGCGCGTTGCGCGCATTTCTGGCGGCGATTGTAGGCGCATTGTTCGCCTGGTGGGCGGCGCCGTTTGTGGCGGGGATGATCAATCCGCCGGATGATCCGGCGCGATTGTCGTTTCCCGCGGACTGGCGCGTGCTTGGATTTGTCGCGCTGCTTTCGGCCGGAGTGGCGCTGCTGTTTGGGTTGGCGCCGGCGCTGCGAGCGTCGGCCGTGAAACCTGCAAGCGCGTTGAAGGGCGGAGACAATCCGCTGGTACGAGGGCGATTGATGCACGCGCTGATTGCGCTTCAGGTCGCCTTTTGTTTTCTGGTCGTGTTTGTTGCCGGGTTGTTCGTTACGACGTTTGACCACTTGTCGCATGAGACGACGGGATTCTCGGCAGAACGTGTTCTGAATCTCGAGACGGTGACCCATCAGCCGCAGCCGCCGGCGTTTTGGGAGCAGGTGGAGGAACATTTGCGTGAAGTGCCGGGAGTTGAGTCGGTGGCGATGACGACATGGCCGCTGATGAGCGGAGAGAGTTGGGTAGGAGAGATTTCGATCGGCGGGGCGGCGCCGGGCAACGTGCTTTCCGATTTGCTGGCTGTGTCGCCGGGGTGGATGGAGGAAATGAAGATTCCGTTTCTTGACGGGAGGGATTTTCGACGGGAGGAGGCGTACCCAAATGTTGCGATTGTAAATCAGGCGTTCGCGAATCAGTTTTTTCGCGGCGAAGATCCGGTGGGTAAGAGGTTTGAGGTGGTTGCGTCGTCGGGCGAGCGGAGTAGCGTTGAAATTGCTGGTTTCGTGAAGGATGCCCGCTCGCGGGACAATTTGCGGCTGCCGATCCGGCCGACGGCTTACGTTCCCTTCAGTGCGGTGGATGCAGCGGGCACGCCACAATTGCGCGGGCGGGGAACTCTTGTCGTGCGGACACATAGTGCGAACCCGCTTGCTCTTGCATCGCTGCTGCGGCAGGAAGTGGCGCGGGCGCGACCGGAGTTTTACGTCAATAACATTCGAACGCAAGCCGAGATCAACTTGGCGCGCACGTTTCGCGAGCGGCTGCTGGCCGTTTTGGGATTGTTTTTCGCGGGCGTGGCGCTCGTGCTGGGTGCCGTGGGCGTGTACGGCGTGTTGCATTACTCCGTGTTGCAGCGGAAGCGGGAGATTGGGATTCGAATGGCGGTGGGAGCGCAAGCGGGCGTGATCGTGCGGCTGGTGACCATGGAAATTTTCTCGATGGTCGTGATTGGGGCAGTTGCGGGACTTGCGATGGGAATGGTGTCAGGGCGCTTCATTGAGCCGCTGTTCTATCAGGTGAAGGCGACGGATTGGACGATGATGACGATTCCGTGGGTGATGATGCTGGTGACGGCGTTGGCAGCGGCCGTTGTCCCGGTAATGCGGGCGGTGCGAATCGATCCGGCGTCGATGTTGCGCGCGGAGTAGAGGCCTGTAGTGCGGCGGATGGAAGGTGGGAGTGCGAGCGCGACTGGCGTAGGCGAAACATGAAGGAAGATTCCACGAGTAATTAAATGTAGGTAATAGTTCTATTGTTACTTAGTGTATATTCAGACGGCTGGCGGAAGTTGAAGGATTTTAAGTGGTTGGGCTGGGGCTAACTAATTTGATGCCGCTGTGGAAATGCGTGGAAAATTCAAAAGCCCCACACGCAAGGGCGACGTATGAGCCACCCAGATTCGTTCCAACGTCTTACGTCCCGGCCACCCGCCAACCCCCGCCAAGCAAGTCTACTTGGTGGGTGCCGTCACCAGATCAGCCTGAATCTCGCCGTAGCTGCAGTCATCAGTGCTTGCTGCCCGAAAATGCACAACGATCTTCATCTTCCGCCGCGAGGATTTGACTACTTCGAGGGGGATGTTCGTCGTGCAAAGCCCGTCAGCCCGTGCAACTAGCCGATACCGGCCCGGGACGACATCCTTCACTTCAAAGTGCCCGTCAGCGCCGGCCTCAACACTAGCCACAAGTTTCTGGTCTTTCTCGGTAAATAGGACTAGACATGCTCCTGGGACTCCGCGTTGGGTTTGGGTTCCCACTTGAATGTCAGTGGTACCTCGAACAGCGTACACTTTGAGAGGGCCGTAATCGACTTGGTTGTGATTCTCGTAGGCGGTCGAACACTTAGAAGAATCGCCGTCATGCGGTGCCGCCAAGCACCGGTTTGCGGCGGTAAGGGCTACAATAGTCAAGAAGGATACTGCTACTTTGTGAGCTCTCATGGTTTTTTTCTTGTCCGCCTGAGAAATCGGGGACAGACGGGACGTTTCCGCTGTCTGGGCAAATGACCCTAGCAAATTAAAGTTATTTTTCGAACGCCAGCATCGGCGGGTGGCGAAGAAAATGTTTGTAGGAATTTGTTCGGGCATGGGACACCGGGGAAGTATATCATTCGGGCACTAATCCTGATTAATGGCAACCCGCTTGATCTCTGCCCCACGCGCCACCACCTGAAAAACAAAAACATCTCGGCGCGTTAAGGCGCAGCCACCCGCACGCTTCCTGCGGATTAGTATTGGGTTATACTTAACCAGTGGGGCGAAAAACTGTCGCTTGGACGGGCCTGGTGGCTATGATCTGCTGGCTGATCCTCGGATACGCGCCGATTGCGTTCGTTGCGAAACTTTTCGTGATCCTGTCCCTCTGTGTCTCTTGGTTCTTAATCTGGCACTACGGCGAATCCCGCGGCTGAAATTCGACACAGGTGTCTGGCGATTCGCGACTTCGGGAAAATCCTTCACTTGCAAAGCTGCTAGAATGCTCACGTATCCGAACAGGTCGCAGATTCACCGGTTCCTGTCCCTGGGTTTCCCCCGGGTTCCGGATCAGTCAATCAATACATTTTAGCTTCGCGCGAGCCCGGTCAAGCTCCACTTTCGTTCTTTCGTCGGCAAGTTCCAAGATGAACTGTTTGGAAAGCTGGGGGCAAGCTTCTGTGAAATTCAGTTCGGCTATGAGGTGAACTGCAAATGGGGAAGGATGAACTGACGAAAGGCCATAAGCCCTCTGCAGTTCGAACATGGTCTCAGCCTTTCTGAGAACAAGAATTGATGTCAATTGGGTCTGAAATGTCTGCTCCCTATCGACGAATTCCTTAAGTGATTCCATCGGCTGCTTTGCCGTTAGAGTTCCGGGCTTTTCGCCCCACCAAATTCGCTCCAAATAACGAAGTATTTCCTTAACGCAAGCAAGGCTACAGTTGTTTGCTAGTACTTCGGCGGTCTTTTCCCTAAGGGTTAATGCATTGTGAGGCTGGAAAAGTTCGGCTAGGTCTTGCACGTCGGGCTCATTTCTCCCTGCAAGAGCTGAAACAGCCATGACCCGGGCATCGGGCCAGATACGTGTGTCTAAAGCAATGGCGATGAGTGCCTTCGTTGTTCGCGGGTCACGAGAATGTGACAGCTCCTCGATGGCAGATCTCTGTTGGCCTGTGGATTGGGAGCGATCTCTGAGAACTTTTATCGCTTGGTCTATTTCTTGCCTCTTCTTTAGCGACACACCCATCGCTGCTGCCAACAAAAGCAGGACTAGAGTAATAGTGGCCAAGAATGCCCGCTTAGGAGCAGTTGTCACGATCAATCCTCACGATTTGTCACTGTGCCTAACAGCATGTCGTTATAAGGCGTACTCCCCTACTGTTGCTTGTTTTTTGTCCTCTGAGCAGCTTCAATTTGTGGCAGATATGCGAGTTCGTCGTAGCCTTGTTTCTGAAATTCCCAGCGCGAAGGTTCAAGTCGCTCATCCTTCACTTTACCAAAGGACCGAACTAGTGGCGGGTCGGGAGGTCAAGGATACGCTGAACCAGTGGAGAACCGGAGCTGGAAGTACGTTGATAAAGGCAGGGTCGCGCTTACAAGAACTGTAATGCTCCAAATCGCTCTGGCAGCATCGCCTCCGAGCATACGGTACGTAACCGGGGCAGGAAGACCTGGCGTAACCAACACGATGTATCCTAGGCTGATTGCGCAGCAGGTGCTCGCGTTGATCAACCATAAATAATAAAAAGATGCCTCGCCCATCGCACGAAAAAGCTGTTTGCGGGCAAGGGCAAAGCCCAGGCAGACCAACCCATTTTGAATGAGGAAGGGCACAAGAATACCCCATGGGTGATTGCCGGTCTGTGGCGAGATTGTAATCACCTTGGATACGAGAGGACCAACAACAAAATCGGCTACGAATGTTGTTCCGATGTAAATACTTGCCGCGATTCCACAGTAGGCGATTAGCTTTCGCGATTTCATTCTGTTTCACCCGAACAATGCTGGCTCGTCAATCGTCGTTTTGCCGGTAACTAGGCTGTACGACGACGCTTACTCCACAATCCTTTTCATTCTGTTGGTTGAATTGCATTTGCAGATCATATTCTCGACCGCTTGGGATATATGCATTTGGATCGTAGTTCACATCAACATGAAGCGGGGAGGGGCGGGTGACGCAGAGAATGCATGTAGGAATTTGTTTGGGCATAAAACACCGAGGAAGTATATCATTCGGGCACTACTCCTGATGAGCAGCACCCCCCTTCATCTCTGCCCCACTCGGCGTGTTAGGGGGCGCCCAACCGCCACAGGTAAAACCGACGTGCGGGGCACCCGGCCGGTAATGCGGGCGGTGCGAATCGATCCGGCGTCGATGTTGCGCGCGGAGTAGAGGCCTGTAGTGCGGCGGATGGAAGGTGGGAGTGCCGGCGCGACTGGCGTGGGCGAAACAAGGAGGTTAATACCACGAGTAATTACCGAATATTTATATATAGATTACTGAGATGGTACTCGAACGACGTGGCGGAAGTTGAACGATTTTAAGGCGTTGGGCGGGGCTGAATAATTTGGCAAGGCTGCGGAAATATGTGAAAAAATCAGAAGCTGGAAAACGTCCCGCCTTTCCCTGGTTTCCCGTCCCCCGTTTCCCCTGTTTCCCCCGTCATCTGATCAGCCCGCCGTTGATCCTCAAGAGCTTAGCGTGTGGTATCCGCCGGGGTGTCGGGTCGGCGAGAATGATATTGCTGAATAAGAGGTTCAGTTATCGCATGTGCGGTTCTAATTATTCTTTGGATTCCTTCGAGTTCGGATGACGAGACAAAGTTATTGGCATCCAGACTCCAGACTTCGGCGCTGTGCTTGTTGACGGCAAAATAACCAACGGTCACTGATCCCTGGACGTTCGGCCTTTTGGAGTTCACAACCCAAAAAATATAAAAATCGTTCTGATTGAAACTCTTGCCCGTCTCAAGTTCCCAGCTTACATCCATTGACTTGCTACGGAGTTCGTGGGCTTGAGGAAGAAGATAGATCAAGACTTCAGCCTCCTCCAGTGTAATCGGTTCCGGCGCTTTAGGTGGAGCGGCGGCTGGCAACATGAAAGGCTCGGAGAATGCTTGCTGCCCCCACTTCTTAAGTAAGCGCTCCATACGAGCCCAGTGAGGGCTGCCGGTTTTCAGCTCTGCCCGGTATGCTTCCCAATCTTGCTCATCTTCGAAGTAGGTGACATTCAATCTGAGCTCCGTGTTTAGTGGGATGGAGTAGACGGGGCGTGGGAAAGTGACCCATCTTGGCAGCGTAAAATCGTCTGGCAGGTCGAATGAATATCGATAGGTTTCACCCGGCCCCAATTTGATTGTGTCCGAGTCGGAATGTGTCCACTCGCGGTCCGTCGGAAGTGTCGTCCAGCCCTTCTCGCGGTCGAGCTGCTCAATCTCTATCGTATAGATCCAGTTGCCCGCAGCCGCTCTCGGGAAGAGAATAGGATGCTCCCTGTGGTTCACAATTGTCCATTTGACAGTGGAACTCTTTGAGTCCTTCCTTTCGGCACTTACGATAGAAAGTTCTACCTTCGGAGTTATATTTGGCTCGGCAATGAGAGCGGCCGCTACTAGAAAGGCTAGCGTGCTGATTCCGATTTCTCTGTATTTCCGAAAGGACACGGCTGCTATCACTTTCCTAAGGAACTGTTCCCGTAGATACAGTTCTCAAATTCTCTGCCTATGTCGGGATCTGTGCCACTTTTGGGATTCGCCGCCAATATACTTGGGCGGGTGGCGAAGAGAATGTTTGTAGGAATTTGTTTGGGCATGAGACACCGAGGAAGTATATCATTCGGACACTACTCCTGATAAGTAGCACCCCCGCCTCATCTCTGCCCACCCGCCGGGCCGGTGGTGGCTTTTTGCGACGCGCTTGCCGTCGCCGTCGTAGAAGTAAGTCATCCCTGCGGTGGCGGTGAGCTGGTTTTCGGTGTTGTAGGTGTAGGTGAGAGAGGGATCGGCTGTCATGTTGCCGCCGTCGTCGTGGAAGGCATTAGTACCGGGCGGAAATCGGTCGAGAGATTGGATGGTGCCCGAGAGAGGACTCGAACCTCCACGACCTTGCGATCACTAGCTCCTGAAGCTAGCGCGTCTGCCAGTTCCGCCACTCGGGCACGAGTGTTGTGGGTGAAACCCCGGCTAAGGCCGGGATTGCAGTTCCAACGAGGCTTTTTCATTGTGCCCGCCGCTTGCCGGTTTGTCAACGAAAGGGCCGGCGTCCTTGGGCCGAATTCCAAGGCGCGTGGAGAAAAGGTGCAAGGTACCCGAGGAGCAGACTATCCTGCAAACCTCAATGAACAAAGGGTTTGTGCCCATTCGCCTTCCGGCCTGCCTGCGCACAAACAGACGGCGCAGATGGGCTCCCATGCATCCGTTTGGCTTATGGCAAGTAGTTGAATTTCAAATGGTTAGTGCTATACTCGGCCTAAGTACGCGGTCCTTTTCCATCCTCGCCACCTCAAAGTAAGGACTGCGCGCCGGTTCCAGTGGGAGGTCGCCATGCAAAATATTACGGGGCCCATCCTTTACGTACTGATTGCCTGGGGAATTGTCACCGCTGTATTTATGCTGTTGCTAATCCGGCGGAGCCTGCTTGCCAGCCACGAAGATGATCAAATCTTTCTCGATGCGGCGCAAGAACACATGGCTCGGGAGCAACGGGAGCTGGTGGCAAAGATCGAGACACTCTCGCGGCCACTCATGACCAGCGGCATTGCTTCCGGAGCGCTGCTTCTGGTTCTTGCCGGCCTGTGGCTTTATAACGGATTGAAGAATTTCTAGCCTGCTAAAGCGAACCGGCGCTGCGGCCGGACGCTCTAGCGCGATGAGGGCTTGTTGGGCGGGGGCTGGGCTATTTGCGGCGTGTTCACAGGCGTCACGGGTTGAGTTGATTGCGCCAGCGACGTGTGGTTGTGCACGATCACCCAACGGTCATTCCTTTTCTCCAGAATCAGAGTAGTTTGCCCGCGAGCCGCGGAAGGCTGGCCATCCACCACGGCTGAAAAGTCCCATTGATAGCAGGCCCACGCAAAGTTCCCACTGAGTTTGATAAAGGTGTTGGACCTATCCATGCGCACCTGCTGCATGCGCGCGCGCTGTTGCTGATAGAGAGCGAGATAGTTCGTCCAGGTGAATACGGGTGGCGCCCAGATGCCGTTCACCATGGAAATGTCGTCGGCGTAGTCCTTGTGGAGCCTCTCGATGTCGCCGAGCTGCCAGGCGCCCAGCATCTCCGAAATCGTGTAGTCAATGGCTTGCTCATCGCCCATGGGGACGACAGGCTTGGTGTCCGCGGGCGGCGTGTCGTTTTTCTTTTTCTTTTGTGCTCCGGACGGTGAGGCGCAGGCAAGGAAAAGCGCCGCTCCCAGGAAGAGCGAGACGGCCATCTGGAATGTCCGTCCGGCGGGATGAGCGGAGAAATAATTTTTCATGCGTGTTCGACCCCTGGTGAAAGAGGATAACACGCTGGTACTAACGCGGTAGCGGTGTGTCCAGTTGATTTACGCGGACTGGTTCGGCGCTCTGAGGATCCGGGAGGCGCTAAAGCTGCTCCATTCTCAGTTTGCTTGACCGGCGCTGAGCAGATTCACGAAAAGCCGGTACGCGCCAGGGACACCTTCGGGAATCTGGCGGAAGAAGGCGATGCCGGTGTAGATGTAAATACCCTTTCCATAGCGCGTGTAGGTCAACGCGCCGTTCAGGTCAGGCTCGCCAGGATCGTTCATGGCCAGAAGAGGCGTGTATTTTGCATCAAACTGAGTCCAGTAATAAAGGCCGCGCTCCTGCACCCAGCCTTTGAAGTCGTCCTGATTGATTTTGTTCGGCCGATTCAGTAGCGGGTCGTCCGGCTTCAGAAATTTGACGGGAGAGTTTTCGTCGGTGATGCGCGGCAGCGGGCCTCCCTGGGCGGTCACGATTTTTGCTGGATACGGCGCGTATTGTTCCTTGTTCCACGCGAAATCCCGGTTGTATTGCACGACGAGCGTGCCGCCCTTCGATACGTAGTCCAGCAGCCGCTGGTTGGCCCCGGGCAGTTCTGGACGCAGTTCGTACGCGCGCACACCGACCACGATGGCGTTGAATTTGGAGAGATCGCCGAAGGCCAGCGCCTGCGCATCGAGTGGCTCGACCTGGATTCCCAACATCCGCAGCGCCTGCGGGATCGGCTCGCTCTCCGCCGTAATGTATCCGACACGCAAATTCTCCGGAACAGAGATGGCGAGTGCGTGCACGAGGCATTGCGCAGGCTCGCTCCAGAGCTGCGTCGGCAAGCTGGGCAGCGGCTCGAGCGAGGTAGAGAATTTCTCGTCGCCGCGTTTCGCGTACGCGGTGATGGGATAATTTCCGGGCGCCAGTCCGTTTGGCGTAGTCACAGTCAGCTTCGCGTAGCGATCACCCGTGCCATCGAAAGAAATCTCCTCGGGAGCGCTGGCGGAGAAGCCCTGGGGCAAGTCGAGGCCGACAGTGAGCTTGGCCGGTTGCGTCGCATACGAATGCACTCGGAGCAACACATCAAACGGTTTTTCTTGTTTTCCGAGAACGGCGATGGCCTGCTTGGGATCCACCGCAAGTGTATACGCCGGGACAATCCGCAGCGGCACGCGGTCCAAGCGAGTGGAATTTGCCTCAATGTGCGTTACCGGCACCTCGATCTTGAATTTGGAGCCGCCGATGGTCACTTCTTGTTCCACAAAGAGGAGCGGAGGGGGTTCCGGCAGCAGCTTGTACCATACGTCAGGTGGAGGAGCAGGCTGAGTCACCGCGACGGTGAATTGATATCCTTTTTCGGCATCTCCATCCCGCTTGGTGACATTGAACCCATTTGTCGAACTCAGTTGGAGGTTGCCGAGTTCAAAGCCGGACTCCCTACGGCAATGCGCTTCGGAGTGGATGCCGAACGATTCGCCCACAACCAAGGTGCTGCGGTCTGCCTCAGCCCTAACTTCGAGTCCTGCGGCCAGGGCGAGCGCGCGGTCGAGTCGTTCCTTTGTCTCTCTTAGATCCAATGTCTGGTAAGCGGTGTACCCCATGTACCCGTTGGCTGAATCAGGTGGCGCCACACCGGCAACAATATTCGCAGCTTCGCCCAAATGCGTCATGGCCTTTTTCCAGTCGAGGGCGAGCGCGTCGGATCGCGCGGCAGCGATTTTCTTGTCCGCTTCGGCCAGTGCTAGAACTTTGCAATCGCCCTTCTGCGCCCCGCCACACTTTGTGCGCGCGACGGACGCGGCCCACTGCTCCAGATTCACGGCGAGGCTCGCGGCATCAAACTTGCCACCATTTTCCTGAATCAGGACCAACGGCCGCCGGAGAAAGGGCGAACCGAGAAAATTTGTAATGCCTTGCGAACGGTGGTTGGCGAAGGCATCGAGTCCGATCTCGCGCCAAGTCTTTCCCCAGAGAGGTGAGATTTCATCCACCGGAAGAGAGGCGCCGTTTGAACCGGCGCTTGCACCGCCGCGTTCCGTATCAAGGACTTGCACCGGATTTGATGAGCCGCCCCAGGGCAGAAGTCCATCGCGGATCTGATCGGGAAACGCCTTGCGATCTGCCGCTAGCTCCACGGCACGCGGAGTCCACAACCCCGATGTTTGGTGGTGGCCATGGCCGCCGTGCACGCCACCCCATCCGTTAATGACGATATTCGGCCGAAACGAGCGAATCACGCGAACCATGTCTCCGAGGACCGGCTCGCCCCAGACCTTTTCTGTTTCCTCCGGAGTTTTCGAGAAGCCAAAGTCGGGCGCGTTGGTGAAAAAAAGCTTTATGCCGTAACCCCGCGTGGCTGCAAGCAATTCCTGCGTGCGGATTAATCCGAGTTGCGGCGCCTGCTCCGGCCCAAGGTCATTTTGTCCGCCTTCGCCGCGCGTGAGGGTCAACAAAGCGACGTCGGCATGGAGACCGCGCGCGAGATAAGTGAGCAGCGTGGCGGATTCGTCGTCAGGATGCGCAGTGATGTAGAGGATGCGCGTGGTGACGCGCGCGCTGTCGATGGCCTCGATGGTTTCCGGCAAGCCGGGGCCTGTGCCGGGAGCGGGAGGAAATTGCGGCCATGCAGGCTGCGCGAATAGAAACGCGAGTGTAGTGCTGAAACAGATGGATCCAACCATTGCTGTGAAGAGACGATTCACGCAGCCTCCGGTTCATTCACTTCTTGAAAGGGCCACTTCCGCAAACGGCCATTGTCGCATTTTACGGGCCCAGATAAGAAATGCGAGCACTCCCAACGCGATTTCGGCCAAGCCCCATTTTCTTGCCGTGCCCGTCTGCCAGAAAAGCCAAGCCCACCCGATGATGGTCAGCACTGCGGGCCAAGGGTAAAGCCACATCTTGAATGGCAAGCGCTCCGTGCCCCAGCGCCGCCGCAACAGGATCACTCCGACAGCCTGCCCAATGAATTGCACGAGCAGGCGCATCGCCAGGATGCCCGCGATGGCGGTCTGCAGCGTGAGCGTTATGCTGAACAGGAAGGCGAGGCCGCCGAGAACGAGCAGCGAGACGTAAGGAAAGTGTTTGGTCGGGTGCAGACGCCCGAAGACGGGAAAGAAATTTCCATCCAGCGCCGCCGAGTAGGGCACGCGCGAATATCCCAGTAAAACCGAGAACACCGAGGCAAGCGCGACCCACAAAACCATCCACGTTGCCGCCTGCGCGGCGTGAGGACCATACAATCTCTCCACGAACGTGCTCACAATAAATTTCGAGTTTTGCGCTTCCCGCCAGGGGACGACTCCCAGAATGCTGATCTGCATCGCCAGATATAAGACGGTGATTCCGAGAATGGACAGAAAAATTCCGCGCGGAATGTTGCGTTCCGGATCGCGAATCTCCCCTCCCAGGTGGCAGATGTTGTAGTAACCCCAATAGCTGTAAACCGTCTTCACCATCGCCGCCCCGAGCCCTGCGGACCACACCGAAGAAAAGGAAAAGGCGCCGGGAGGAAAATCGAACGCCATTTTCGCGTTGAAGTGGCTTGCTCCTCCCCAGATCAGCCAGAGAAGAGTGCCGATCACGCCTGTCCAAAGCAAGACTGATATTTTCCCGATGGTGGTGATGCGCCGATAAAGCAGAACCACAAGAAAGATCACCAGGCCGCCCGAGACGGCTTTGGCTTCGACCGTTGAGAGTGGATGGAGATATGCGGCATAGCTTGCAAATCCAATGGAAGCGGAAGCGATGGAAAGCGGCGCCTGAACGAACGTCTGCCACACAAACAGGAAAGACATCAGACGGCCCCAGCGTCCCGGCCCATACGCTTCGCGCAGAAATACGTACGTTCCGCCGGCGCGCGGCATGGCCGCGCCAAGCTCCGACCAGACGAAGGCATCAAGCGTAGCCAGCGCAGCTCCCGCAATCCAGGCGATCAGAGCCTGCGGCCCGCCCATCGCCTTGATCACCAGCGACGTGACGACGAACGGGCCGATGCCCACGATCTCGATCATGTTGAGCGCGACGGCCTCTTTCAGGCCCAGGCCGCGCTCCAAACCCGAGGGCTGCTCTGCCGAAATGCTCCCCTCCTTGCCGGTGGGATCGTTTTCGCTCGTTTTCAGCACGCCGCCGAGAATAACAAAAGCGCCGCGTTGCGGCTAACGCGCAATTCTCCGGGATGTTCCAGATTTCTGTTTGATGCCAAATCCATTTCGGCTTGCATCCTTTGTCGAAGCGCTTAAACTCGTCGGGCGCGGGGCTTGCCCGTGTATCGTAGGGCGTTTCCAAGGATGATCAAAGCATTCCAGCAGATTCATCGGGTGCCGGCATGAACCGAATCCGTGTCCTTCCAAGGGACGCGATACTTCTCTGCACAATGCTCTGCGCAGTGGCAGTGCATGTGACCTGTTTCACAGCTGAGGCCCGCGCGGAAAAGCTCAATTTGCCGCCTGGCACGTCTGCCGCGCTCGACAAAATCTATTCGTTCGATTCCGATGGAGCCATCGCCGATGCGCAGAACCTTCAGAGAGAACAGCCGGACCACCCGCTGGGCTACTTGCTCGAAGCGGAAGCCCTGTGGTGGAAAATCTTTTGTACCTCGGCGGAGTTCAAGTACGGCATGACCGACGCCCGGCACCGCCCAAAGCTTGCCTCGGACCAGCACTACCAGGAGCTGGCAGCAAAAGCTTCCTCGATTGCACTGGCGGAGCTCAAGAACCACGAAACCGCGGAAATGCAATTCTACGCCGGTATGGCGGACGCTTTCTCCGCGCGGCTTTACGGGCTTCGCGGTGAGAATCGCGCAGCCGCTCGCGCCGGGGTCCACGCCCGCGAGCATTTTCTCCGCGCCCTGCAGCTGGACCCCAAACTCGTCGATGCCGAGTTCGGTTTGGGCCTCTACAACTATTATGCAGACACGCTCAGCGGCATCGCCAAGGTACTGAGCTTCTTCATGGGCATTCCCGGCGGCAACAAACAAGTAGGCATCCGCCAATTGGAACACGATATTTCCGAAGGAGTTCTCACGCCTTCCGCTGCCCGGTTCTATCTGGCGCTGGACCTCCACCGTTACGACCAGCAGTATGAAAAAGCGCTCGATGTCATCGGCCCGTTAGTGGAGAAATATCCTTCCAATCCCCTCTTTCAACTGGCTCGGGGTGATCTGTACGCCAAACTGGGCCGCAAAGCGCAGGCCGTGCAGTGCTACCGTGCTGCCGCAGCCCTGCCCGTTCAAGATGCGGCGTGCCGCGCTCGTATCCAGGAACTTGTGCGCGTCTCGCTAGCCGCTCCAGGCATTGCCAACGTTTCCGCGACCCCCTGAAAATAGAAGGGTTGCCGGTCAACTGGTTCCCTGCGGTGCGAAGAATTGCGCATTGACCTCTCTTCGAGGACAATGGTAAGCATGTAGGGTTGACCGGACCCATCAAGACAGGGCATGCGGGCGAAAGAAGCGCCGCACGGGCCGGACAAGGTTTGCGTAGCCCCGGCTAGGCCGGGGTCAACGCGCCGCGCGAATTGCGCATCTCACACGAAAAGCACACTGGCGCCGGGGTTCCCCGCCGTTTGACCAGTCCGGTTGGACCCGACCGAGTCGGGGCAACCAGGGACAATGAAGGAGTCTCGAGAATGCGGTCTTGGAAAGCCATAGCTGTCGCGATTGCGGTCACTTTCGCCGCAACAGGTTGCAACGATTACGGCAACACCTTTCAAGGCAATACCGGCGTAGGCTTGGCGTTTATTTCGCCTTCCAACGTAACCGCCGGCGGACCAGATCTGACCATCACGTTGACTCCTTCGCCCGGCTTTTCCTTTGTGGTACAAACCACTGTGACTTGGGACCAGAAGAATCTCAAAACATGCGTTGTGACAACTACCGCGGCAAACGTATGCGCCCCGTTGAATGATACGGGAAGCGTTCTTTCGGTGAGCGCAGTAGTCCCAGCCGCGATGACCGCCAAGTCAGGCACGCACTTCGTACAGACCGTCCAGCCACACTCCGGCACGGGCACCAACGGGCTTTCCAATCCTTTGGCTTTCGAAGTTTTTCCTCCAGCCAATCCCATACCCACGGTCACGAGCATCAGCCCTAACACAGCCCCGGCAGGCGGTGCGGATCTGAGCCTGACTATCACAGGTACAAATTTTCTTTCTGATCCCGCGTCGACATATCCGCCCGGCGGCTCTCAAGTACTCTGGAACACGACCTCGCAAACAACCATCAAGCCGACGAACATTACCGCCACACAAATCCAAGTAACAATTTCTCACACATTGCTCACCGCCGCGGGCACCGCTACTGTTACCGTTTTCAACCCTCCAGCACCACCGCTTCCTTCGCCACCATGCCAGGTCAACTGCAGTGGTTTTGGAGGCGGCGGCGCAAGCAAGGGCTTGCCTTTCACGATCACCGGCCCAGGAGGAGCTGCCGCTAGTGCAAACGCCGCGATGGTGACGGAAGAAGCACCTGCCGTCAGCACGGATGGCCGCTACGTGGCCTACACGGCTTTACAGAACGGCCACGCGCAAATTTTCGCCCGTGATACCTGCCAAGGAGCGGATGCTTCCTGCCAACCGCGCACCATTCTCATATCCTCCGCGCTGGATGGCACCGCCGCCAGCGACGAAAGCCATTCGCCTTCCATGAGCTCCGATGGCCGCTATGTGGCTTTTAGCTCCGCGGCTGCAAATCTGGTTGCGGAGACTAGTGCAGGCCGGCAAATATACGTGCGCGATACCTGCTTTGGAGTAAGCGGTTCCTGCACACCTTCAACTCAACTTGTTTCCACGGATCCGAACGGAACACTTGTTGGGGCGGAAAGCATTCTGCCTTCCATCAGCGCTTCGGGCAGGTTCGTCGCGTTCTTGGCCGTGACGCCAACGCATTCCACGGCCGCGCCCGTGGATAAGTCCGGCTCCAGCGTTTCGAACAGCGGCTTCCGCCAAGTTTTCGTCCGTGACACATGCCTCAGCACGGCGAATTGCACACCGAAGACGACGCGTATCTCTCTGCAACCCGGCGACGGCTCAGGGACCGGAACAAGCAAGCCAGCCGGTCCGGCGATCAGCGGAAGCGCCAATCATGTTGGGCTCGCGGGCAGCAGTACGGCAACTCTGTTCACACGCTCCGTCGCTGTCGACGACGGCGTTTTTCTGGCTCTCACGAAAAATCAGAAGTAATCGTTGAAGATCAAAGCGCGGGAATACCCTGAAGGAACCACTCTTCGCCTGGAGTGAGGAGCTTCCGCTACGGTGTGGCGGTCGCCTGCGCGGGAGCCGGCTGGGCAGCAGGTGAGTCCGCTGAGGCGGGTGATGTTCTGCTGAATCGAATGAGAGAAATTTTTGTGCCTCCGGAATCGAGCGAGAGCGCCACGATGCGCACCATCTGCTCACGCTCAGCCACAAACGCGATATCGTTATCAGAAACCCGCGTGTCGCTGAAAATGGCCGGCACCGGCTTGTCGCCGGCATCACGGCGCGTGAACTCCGGACTCAAATGCTTGGTATACCAGCTATCGACAAAATCCCGCGTATCGGTTGTGTGATAGGTGGAAGTCTCGATGCCGCTCTGCGCTTGTTTAATGGCAGCCGCGGCCGCGTCGTCGTCCGGCACGACCAGCGAAGACCGCGGATAGACCGGCAAGCCGGGACCAACTTCCGTTTCCTTTTCCATCCGGAAACTTCCTCCGGCAGTTCGCACCGTATCTTTAGCGCTGGCTGCCGAAAGCCCCATCGAGCGGACCACCCGGCTCGCGAGGAACAAACCGCCAGCCAGCAGGACTGCGAGTCCCGTGAAAAGCCCGACCATCATCCACATCAACGACTTGGAGGAAGACGAATTGCCCGATGAAGATCCTTCTGCCATGACCTGTTTCTCCCGAACGGGCACAAATCGCCCAGGTTTCAGTTTGGCAGATGTACGGTTGGCGCCGGCAGGAAAGCCGCGTAGGTGTGCTCTAAGCGTTCCTGTTCCTGTGTTCAGGCTCGCTTTTCTTCAGTTGAGAGTGGTTTCCTGCTTTTTGTGGAAGATTGAATTGTCCAGGGTTGAACGGGGTCCCCGGCGGCAGAACTATTGCGCGTCGGGCTTTTCGCACGAGTCACCAGTCACGAGTCACCGGTCACTTCCTCAGTTGAACCGCACCTTAATATCAGGCCGCTTGTCGAGATGCACCGAATCTACGAAGCGCACTTGCCGGTCGTCCAAAGTCAGAATCATGGAGGAAGTTCGCACGCCCTCACCAAAAAACCGCACGCCTTTCAACAAGTTTCCGTCCGTCACGCCCGTGCACGCAAAAATCATTTTCTTTCCCGGCGCCAGATCTTCCGTGTCGTAAATCCTCTTCGGATCCTTCACTCCCATTTTCTCCAGCCGAATCTGATCTTCGGGTTTGCCAATCACCAGCCGCGCCAGTATCTGCCCGTTCAAGCAGCGCAGCGCCGCCGCCGTCAGCACCCCTTCCGGCGCGCCGCCGATGCCCATCACCGCGTGCACTCCCGTCCCAACCACCGCCGCGGAAATTCCTGCCGACAGATCGCCGTCCCCGATCAACCGGATACGCGCCCCCGCTCTGCGAATCTCTTCGATCAACTTTTCGTGCCGTGGCCGGTCCAGCACGATCACCACAAGATCTTCCACATCGCGGTCCAGCCTCTTGGCAATCGATTTCAAATTATCCGTAACCGGAGCATCCAAATCGACGGCGCCCTTACACGACGGTCCCACGACTATTTTTTCCATGTACAAATCTGGCGCGTGCAGCAATCCGCCGCGCTCGCTCGCGGCCAGCACCGCTATCGCATTGCCTGCGCCCGTGGCGCAAAGATTCGTGCCTTCCAGCGGATCAACGGCGATATCCACTTCCGGAAAAAGCGCCTTGGGCGCATGCGTCGCCAACCCAACTTTTTCGCCGATGTACAGCATGGGCGCCTCGTCGCGCTCACCCTCGCCAATCACGATCGTCCCGTCCATCTGCACGGCATCCATCGTCTTGCGCATAGCCTCGACGGCCACCTCGTCGGCCTTGTGCCGGTCACCGAATCCCATGGTGCGGGCAGCCGCAACCGCGCCATTTTCCACCACGCGCAGAAATTCGAGGCTAAGCTGTTCTTCCATATGTGAACCTTCCTTGGCGGGTCGCTATCCTAGACTAAACAAGGTGTGCCAGTCGACACGCGACAACTTCTCCGGCGTGTCGCGAATGAGATAGTTCCTTCGATTCTTCAGTCTGTCGCGAGAGTGGCCCAAGTAGCTTCAAGGGCGGAAATAAGCCAGGTTGTCAAACCGCAGCGCTTGCCCGTTCGCAAAGTCGAAGGACACTCGCGAGCTCACGTCGCGCCAACCGGTCCTCAACCGGCGAACCTCCTTGTGCTTGATGGTGAAGGAGACTTCACGAATTTCCGGCGAACGAATGGTGACCGTCGCGTCGCTGTCTCCATCGTTGTAGACATCCACGCCTGCAAAAATGTGTGGAGTGTGGAATTGAAATTCAGCGCGCTGCGCTTTTGGATCAGCCATGACCAGCGTAAACGTTCCAAACTTTCCGTAGGGCGTGCCGATCTGCCATTCGCCCTTGCCCCAATCAATCACGCCGGAGGGATACTGGCCCACCAAAAGCGTTCCCGCGGGAAGATGCGGATCGTCGAAGGTGATATAAGCAGGCGACACCCGATCGCTCTTACCCTGAATGTCCACATCTCTCGAACTTGTGTGGCGGACGGAAAGCGCGTGCGTCGTGTCGTCGAAAGTGTATCCTTCCTGCTCCAGATCCTTGCGCCGGTTGATCGCTTTTCCGCCCACCTTGACGAACTCAGGAACAAAGTCCAGGCGCAAGACATCGGTGGATTCCATATCAAACGTTGAATAGGTAACTGCGCCCGCGCCATAAGCGATTTTCGTAACCGCGGAGAGCGACCCTAGTAAGTGCGATTCATCCGCCGGAGCCCACTCCGGCACCGCCCAAAATGCGTCCATCATCCGTCGCGGCCCATCGGCAAATTCATCGGTGAACCACCACTGCGTGCTGTAAGGAGCATGCGCCCCCGCCGGAAGCCCCTGAAAATACGTAACCCAATTGTAGGTACGGTACGCCGCTTCCTTGTACGCGGCATCTCCAGTCTTCGCGTAATACAGCGCTTCCACCGCCGCAAGCCTCGCGCTGTGGCTATCGCAGCACTGATTCGGAAGATTGCAGCAGAACTCCTTGCCATTTCCTTGCTCCGTCGTCACCGTCGCACCGTGAACAATATATTTCGGCCACTTCGGCGTGGTCTTCACCCACTCGATCAGCTTTCGTGAGTGCTCGCGCCACTCCGCATCCTTCTCCGGATGCAGCAGCACGTAACGCGCAAATTCCAGCGGAATGACCTGGTTCATGTTCCCCATGCTGGCCTGCACATCCTCGAAATATCCCACCCAAACGTTGTTTTGCATCGGATATTTCATCAGCCAGGCCCACGCGCCTTCGCGAACCTTTTTGTAAGCAGCGGTGTCGCCCTGCTCCAGCCGGATCAATTCGTCCAGCAGCATGATCGGCTCGACGACATTCGCCGAGTAAGGAAACATTCCTTTTCCGCCTTCGAGGCTGCCATCTCGCGCGAAACACCTGTAAGGCCACGGCGAATGGAGTTCGTCGCCAGCCTTGAAATTTTTCACGAGCGCTTCAGCGCAGCGAATCGCCGCGCGCAGATACTTCGTGTTCCCCGTCATCTCATAGAGCCGCAGATACGCGTAGCCATCTTCCCCGACCACGTGCGGCTCCACGTAGTCTTCTCCGTGCTCGCTCCAGCCGGTGTAGCGCCGGCTTCCCGGATTCGCCGAGGGATATGGCACGCGAGCCCAGGCATACCCTTCCGGCGTCAAACCGTTTTCGAGTTCGTAGTCCACAAAATTTTCAAGGAATTCCAAAGTCCGCGGATCGCCCGTGTAGGGATAAAGCCTCTCCACAAAACCCTGCATCATTGCGCGCAAATATCCCGTCGAATTCACCCAATGCCAATCCGGCACCAATTCAAAGGTCGTGCGGTCAAAATCGAAACAGCAGAAGAAGTACGGCAGCCGCTGGCGATTGTACTGGTCCCAAACAATGGTCCATTGCGAAAGGAAATAGCCTGAATACGAGTATCCTGTGTTGTTCGGCATCGGCCACGGCAGCAATTTCCCCTGGCTGTCCAGTTCCACGGGCCGTCCAGCAATCGAGGATTCGTTCACAGTGGAAGTAACCGGGAAAGCCTGCTGCGCGGCAACCCCGGAAACCCCCACAACCATTGCCTCGCTCAAACAGAGGACAATCAGAATTCTCGCCAACTCACCAGCTCCGGTCATATCGCTCCATCATAATAATTGAAAAGAGTGCGACAGCAGCCCTGTCAGAGTTAACGGGACCCCACAGCGCCCGGTTCGAACAACAGCGGAAAGAACTGCCCCTCCATCTTGTTTCCACGAGGAATCGTCGGCACGCCCGTGAGCAAGGGTTCATCCGCATTCGACATCACACCATCGCGAAACACATTGATCACCGTGGCCCGCCGCGGCTTCGGCGTGTCGTTCGCACCCGAGCCATGCATCGTCCGCGCATGATGAAACGCACTCTCGCCCTTCTTCAGTTCAATCGCCACCGGCTCGAATTTATCCTGCAACTCGCGCGGCAAACTTCTGCGAATCCCGTCCATCTCCCCGGTCAACACCGGCTTCGGCAAATCCGGCCACTTGTGGCTTCCCGGCACATAATTCAAGCAGCCGTTCTCGCGCGTCGAATCATCCAGCCCGATCCAGCAAGTCAGATGAGCCAGCGGCGTGGTCCTCGTCCAGTAAGAATAATCCTGGTGCCACGCCACCACTCCCCCATGCCGCGCGGGCTTGCAAAAAAGCTGGTCGTGCCAAAAGCGCACCGCTCCGCTGAGTAACTGCGATGCAGGTACCAGAAACGCCGGGTTCCACAGCAAATCATGAAACCCCGGCATGACGCGCCAAGCCCCCAGCGCGTGAAACACTACGCGATCCGGATCGGTCGACTCGTTCGAATGATATTCGTGAAAAAGTTGCCGGCCCTCATGCGCCGGATCCATCAAGTGCTCCAGTTCCCCGCGCAAAGCCTCCACCTGCTCATCCGTCAAAATCCGCACGCCCTTCAAATACCCGTTCTCCCGAAAAAACTCCACCTGCTCGTCGCTCAGCCGGTACTTCTCCCACTGCTCCTCCGCGCCTGCCCGCGCAAACAGCTGGCTCACAGGGTAATGGTAGTTTGACAAGTCTTCCACTGGGCCAAATCTCCCCAGAACGCACTTTACTACTCTTCGTCCACAGCGCACACCATCTCCCTCGGCCGCTCGCCTTTTCCTTAACTCTCAGCCACAGCCACCCGTCATACGGTGAACGACTGAAAATTCCACCTCCGGTTGCAACTATTTGCTCGATTGCTTCGTATCGCAGTGATTGCGCTGCTGTTTCGCGCCGAAGTCCACCGGGAGGTGCTCGATGGCCACTCTTTTTCAAGATCTTCGTTATGGCTTGCGCCTGCTCGCGAAGAATCCCGCCTTCGCTTTGCTGATCGTGCTGACGCTCGGCCTCGGTATCGGCGTCAACACGATTATCTTCGACTTCGTCAATGCTCTGCTCTTGCGTCCTCCTGCGGTTCAGGCTTCCAGCCGTCTCCTCGAACTCTGGCAACGCAATCCCAAAGCACCCGGCCTCGAAGAATACGTGCCGCTTACCTATCCCGACTACGTGTATTACCGTGACCGCAATCAGGTCTTCGCTGGATTGCTCGCGTTTGACGGAGAAATGCGTCCCGTCAGTTGGAGTCGCGGCGGTGAAGGCCAAATGGTCCAAGGCCAACTAGTCTCCGGCAATTTCTTTTCGGTCCTCGGGTTGGCCCCTGCTCTCGGACGGTTTTTCCTTCCCGAGGAGGATCAGCTGGCAGGAGGACAGCCTGTGGTTGTGCTCAGCCGTCCGTTCTGGAAAATACAATTTGCTGACGATCCTGCTGTGCTTGGCAAAACTCTTGTCCTGAACGGCACCAGTTTCACCGTGGTGGGCGTTGCTCCTGCCAGCTTCACCGGAATCGTAATCGGCAACGAACCCGATTTTTGGGGTCCCCTTTCGACCACCACTCAATTCACTCGCGACAATTCCTTCCTCACCAGCGAAGGGTCGTTTTGGCTGTTCGGTATCGGTCGTCTCAAGCCGGGCGTCAGTCCCTCGCAAGCACAAGCGAACCTCAAAATACTCTCAGGCTCGATTCAGCAAAGCTATCCTCAGAATCACAAAGACCTCGAAGCTGCTACCTTCCGAGTCACCCTGGTACCCGAGCCGTTTCGCGGTTACGTCGCGGCTTTTACCGGCTTGTTGATGGTCGTTGTCGGCCTCGTTCTGATGATCGCCTGTGCCAATGCGGCGAATCTTCTCCTCGCTCAAGCCACCGGACGTCGCCGCGAAATGGCCATTCGCGCCGCTCTAGGGGCCGGGCGCGTCCGCTTGCTGCGCCAAATGCTCATCGAAAGCTCCATCGTCGCGGTTCTCGGCGGTTCTGTCGCCGTTCTTTTGACCAAGTGGGCCACCCCCGCCCTCCTCGCCCTCAAGCCGCCGAGTTTGCCTATCCGTTTGGAAGTTCATCTGGATTGGCGAGTCCTCAGTTTCACGTTTGCCACTTCGATCGCAACCGCCATCCTTTTCGGCCTCGCGCCCGCTCTGCGAACCTCTAGAACGGACGCCTCCCTGGCGCTTAAAGAAGAAGGCCTCATCGGCGGCTTGCGTAGCTCTCGCCTGCGCGGCGCGCTGGTCGTTGCGCAGATCGCCGTTTGCCTCGTACTCTTGATTAGCGCTGGGTTGTGTCTCCGCAGCTTGATCAATGCAAAGTCGCTCGACCCCGGCTTCGACACGCGACACGTCGCTTTGGCTGTCTTGGATCCGGGCAGTCTCGGCTATTCCGAAGTGAAAGGAAAAATCTACTATCAACAATTGCTCAGCCGCGTCGAAGCCTTGCCGCGTGTGAGCTCCGCCAGTCTTGCCAGTCATCTCCCCCTCACCACCGGGAACTGGACGCAAGAGATCACCATCGAAGGCCACAAATCTTCTCCCGGGTCAGAGCTCTCCATGCCTCTTATGACCGTCGGCCCCCAATTCTTCGCGACTATGGGTATCCCACTCGAGCGCGGCCGCGAATTTACCGAGCAGGACTCGTCCCCGACTCCTAGCGTCGTTATCATCAACACCTCGATGGCGGCCCAATTCTGGCCCGGTCAGGATCCCATCGGTCGGCACTTCAAAGTCATCGAACAGGATGTTGAAATCATCGGCGTCGCGAAGACCGGAAAGTATCGAACTCTCGGAGAAGATCCTCAGCCGTTCATGTATCTTCCCATCGTCTACCGTTCCCGCACGACTCTCGTAGTCCGCACAGCGGGCGATCCCCGCAGCCTGTTGCCCGTACTACGGCACGAGCTGCAAGCTCTCGATCCCAACGTGGTTCCTTTCGATCTTGAAACCATTCAGGAATACATGGCTCTGCCCATGTTCCCGGCTCGTTCCACGGCACTCTTGCTCGGCGCTTTCGGCCTCCTCGCTTTAGTGCTGGCCGTCGCGGGACTCTACGGCGTCATGTCCTACGCCGTCTCGCAGCGCACTCGTGAGATGGGCGTTCGCATGGCCCTTGGCGCGGCCGATCGCGACCTCCTCAAGCTCGTCGTCGGTCACGGCCTGCGCCTTACGCTCGTTGGCCTTGCCTGTGGTTTGCTCGGAGCCTTTGCCCTCACGCGCGTGCTGGCCAGTTTGCTCTACGGCATCCGCCCTACCGACCCTTTCACCTTTGTGATTATGCCTTTGCTTCTCGCTCTCGTTACCACGCTGGCCAGCTACATCCCCGCGCGCCGCGCCACCAAAGTCGACCCTATGGTCGCGCTCCGCTATCAATAAATCGACGAGGTTCGAGGCTGGCTAGCTGGGATTCCATTTGTCGGGTTTTTGCGTTGAAGTCCAATTCCATCTTCTTGTGCGCTGGCAGAGGTTGTGATAATCAGAGGCCCATGAAAACGCGAGCCTTGGTCATCGCACTCGCGCTTGCGCTTTATCCAGCGTTTGCAATTCCACAATCGCAACCTCCACCTCAAGTCCCTGCCTCTGTCGTAGTGAAGGCCGCAAAGCTGCTCGACGTCCGCAAAGGCGCCTACATCGAGAACGCAGCAATCTGGGTCGAGGGTGAGCGCATCAAGGAAGTTGGACTAGCCTCCGACATTCAACGTCATGCACCGAAAGACGCAAAGGTCATCGATCTGGGACGCGCAACAGTTCTCCCCGGCCTCATTGACTGCCACACGCACATCATGGCGCGTATGCCGGACACGGACGAAGGCTACACTCTCGATCTGGCGACGAAGTCGCAAGCCTTCCGCGCGCTCGAAGGCGCCTTCAATGCGCGTCTCACGCTGAACGCTGGTTTTACGGCCATCCGCGACGTCGAAAATGAAGGCTCGGGATATGCCGACGTTGCCCTTCGCGATGCCATCTCTCAGGGACTGGCCGAAGGCCCGCGCATGCAAGTGGCTACCCGCGCCATTGCAGCGGTTGGACAGTACAACCCGTTCGGCATTTCGCCCGATCTTCCCAATTTTCCTACTGGGGCGCAGATGGTTAGCGGCGTTGAGGAAGCGCGCCGCGCCGCACGCGAGCAGATCGGGCATGGTGCTGACCTGATCAAGGTCTACGCCGACTGGCAATATCCAACGCTTACCGTCGAAGAGATGCGTGTCATCGTCGAAGAAGCGCACAAGCTAAAACTAAAAGTGGCCGCCCACGCAACAACCCCCGAAGGAATCAAGAACGCGCTCATGGCCGGCGTCGATTCGATCGAACACGGGCACCAGGCCAACCGCGAGGATCTCGAGTTGATGAAAGCCAAAGGAACTTTTCTCGTGCCGACCGTGGGGGTGATCAATGCGATTCTCGAGCACACCGAGAACGACCAAATGACTCCAGAACGGCGCAAACGACGAGAAGCATTTCTGCAAAGCATCCACGAGGTGGTGCAGCAGGCCATGAGCCTCGGCGTAAAGATCGCATCCGGTTTCGACGCCGCTGTTCCCGCGAGGCAGGGAAGGAATGCCGATGAACTAGTCGCGCTGTCCAGGCTCGGCATGCCGCCACTGCAGGTGATCCGCGCCGCCACGCTCAACGCCGCGGAGTTAATGAGCTGGCAAGACCGCGTCGGCGCCGTCGAACCAGGCAAGTACGCCGATTTGATTGCCGTCGAGGGCGATCCGCTTACCGACATAGCAGTCCTGCAGCAAGTGAAGTTCGTCATGAAAGGCGGGACGGTGGTTAAGGACACCCTGACCCGCTAAGTTCTCATTCCTTGTGTCACCGCTTGGGATTCCAGTGCCATGGAACCTCCGCTAATCTTTTAATCCATCTTGGCAGAGCGATTCCTTCAGGGGACGCATGAACATTGCCGAAGCCTACGATTACCTCGTTCGCGCCCGCCGCGACCTCTGGGCCATGTTGGACCGCATGCCGGACGAGGTCCTATCCCGCCCCTTGCTGAATGGTGCGAAGCTGCACTGCATCAAGGACCTCTTGTTTCACATAGCGAACAATGATTCGTCGCGCTTACGCATTCTAATTATAGTTGGGGTATGTCAACAACAGTGTAGCTCCCTGGTTGCGCGGCATTTACTGCCTTGACGACGCGCTCGATATGTTGGGAGAGCACTGGCCATTGGGGGTTGCCCAGCACGACGAGCGCTATTCTGCGAAGCGCTAAATTCTGCTGGTAACGAATATTCTTGTCGGGAGTGAACAGCACCTCAAAGCTGGCTTCTTCAGCGGCCTCGAGTAATTCGCCATTCTTGAGCTTGTCCCAACCTCGCTGCGCCGCTGTTTCGACCGTGTGTCCTATGAGGAAGGGGCGAATGGGTACGGGAGTTCCCTGGTCCAAGAGAACCAGCATCAGCGCCTGGAGGCAGAGGGGGCCGCGTCGAGGCTGCGGGCGGCAAATTCGATCACGGCTTTAATCTGTTCGCGGTCTAGCCCTTCAAACCACTTCATGATGTCATCGATGTTTGCGCCGGCTTCCAAATTCTCAAAAATGACGGAGACTGGCATACGTGTGCCGCGAAGAACCCAGGCACCGCTCACTTTTCCTGGAACGCTTTCGACAGCTGGGCATTGTGACCAATCGAGTGACATTTTGTTTGTCCTATTCCCGTAGTTTAGCGCAAAAGGTATCGCCGAGGGACGTCGTTTTCGTGCTTCGCCGGATGCCGCACACGCCGGTCTTGCGTGTGGGGGTTTAGATCTCACTTCAATCACGGCGAGAATGGCGTCGCCAGCGGCTTTGGAATTCTAAGTCCCATTTTTTGCTGGTGGGTCAGTTTCCGATAATCCGACGCAATATAAAAGGGAGTTGACAACCTAACCACCGAACAATCGCGTCCGAGGATTACTTCCGGTTCGCCGACCAATCGGCTCGCCATCTCTATTGGGACCGACGCACCGATCCTAGCTTGTGAGGTTATAGACTAGACCAAATGGATCTTTGACATAGCAGCGAGGAAAATCCGGCTCGTCCTTGACAACTTTACAGCCCTCCTCTACTAGTCGCTGCTTCGCGTCGGCAACGTTGTCAACCGTCACTTCCAAGACGGGCCCCAAGGGCGGGCCGGGCTCGATGAACAAGTTGATGTGCTCGCCATGGAGGCCGATCATCTTCGGGTTGTTGTCGGTAATTTCGAATCCGAGATGGTTGACATAAAAAAGGGCAGCTTTCTTAGGATCTGGGGCTTGAATTAGGATGTCTGGACCAAAGCGGTTTGCCATGTTATTCCTCGCGAGGGAGTATAGTACTAACCTATGCAGCGTTAGGTCGAGACAATCCGCAACGGACGGCCCGACTGCGAATCGCTCTGCGCCGCACGGATGCACTAGAGTTAGGAGGTGTCGCATGCTTTCTGCGGGACTCTTGGATAAGAATCCTCGCTCTGCTCCTTCCTGTAGTTCTCATCAAGCGATCAGGAAAGCTGACCTATCTGTGAAAACTCTCTCTACATTAATATGGCAGAGTACTCTTCTCCTGGCGGCATTCGGCTCGGCTGTTTGTTCCGCTCGCACCGCAGGATCAGCCGATTTACAGTCGCTTACGCCTGCTAGCGCTGCCGCCATTGACGAAAGCGCGCGCACGTTCATGCATACCGTGGCCCATGATGTCACTCAAGAGGGGCCGCTGGCGTGGCTCAAATTCTTCAACACGGGCCCAGAATTCTTCATGGCCGTTAACGGACAGCTAGCGTTCCCGAACGCAGCCGCCGCAAAGGAGGGCACTCAAAATTTTGCGCGGACCCACAACCATATCGAATTGACATGGGGCGACGATTTGCGCGTTGATCCTCTCACTGCCGAACTCGCGGTCGTCGCAACGTCTTGGCGCGAGATCCAGGTAGATAAGGCTGGGCATCGTAGCGAGGAGACCGGATACTTTACTGGGCTGGCTGAATATCGAGACGGTCGCTGGCGATTCCGAAACGCCCACTGGTCAGCACCTTTATCACCGCCGCCCCCGCGTTAGCAGCTCACAATTTAAGAGTGTCGCCGGGTGCCGCTCGATAAGAACGAAGGCGTTGTCAGGAGACACTTTTTCGCCGCAATGCTTTGCCGCACCGCTTGGATCTCAGAGGGGTGGAGGACAGGAGCTCTGAAACTCTCGCAGTGAACCAGCTTTCGGCGGCCTTTACCAACAGATCGTTCCGCCAACCATCAATACGGCCGGGTGTCGCACACGCAGGTTTTGGCCGGTGAACCAGCCTTTCCTGACAAGAATGACCTCTCAGCGGATGACGTGGATGCGCGCCGACTTTCAACTTCTTCCATGACTTGTCGGCCGCATATACGGGAACCTTCAAAGCAAGACCGAGCGCCAAACAAGCCCGGTCACCCAACGACAAGCCAAGCGGGCGGGTTTGCGCGACGAGGATTACTTCCGGTTTGCCGTCCGTCCAGAGTCGGCTAAATACAATTGCGCTTCCCAGGGCACCTTCTATAATGAGGGGCCATCGTGGACTTTGAGGTGCGAAAAATCCAGGACTCGGATCGGCAATGGGCGGAGTCGCGGCCGATACTGCGCGGGATTGGATTAATCCTTCTAGCCCTAGGCTTCTTTCTGCTGGTGAGTGGTCTCTATGTGGCGGCGCAAAAATACAGGAGAATAAGCCGGTGGGCGCCCGTGGACGCGAAGGTATTGGACTTCAAGGTGGTGAACGAGGCGTCCGGGCGGGTGAGCAACGGTAACCGGGCGCACTTCACATTCCAGTATGAGGTCCAAGGCCGCGAGCTTGTCGGTGGCGCACAAAGTGATCACACCGGATCCTACTCTTCGGAGCTGTCTGACTGGATTCAGTACCTGCCAGGCCGCCATCAGCAAATCCGCTACAATCCAGCGCAGCCTCAAGAGATCACGATAGACGATCTCAACGTCAGGTCATTTCGCGAGCCACTGAGGTTAGGCGGTTGGGCCACCGGGCTGATTCTGATCGGGTTGGTTCTCAGAAGGTGAGTGTCGTTTTTTGCCGGATGCCGCACACGCCGGTTTTCGTGTGCGGGTTTAGTCGGGTGTGAGTATCGGAACTGAATCTCCGCATCGGTTAACCCACACAGCTATACACCTTTAATCGATTGTTATAAACTCCATAATAATCTACTGTCTCGCAACTCTTATTGATTCGAGCAGCGGAGCAAAGAAATGAACGCAGAGCGTCTTCACGCGGTGGTTAAGGTATTACGAAATGAAATGACCAGCCGGAACCTCGTAGGGAATTTTCAGAACTTGGTCAATTTTTTGCAGGCGGTTGTTCAGCAATCAAATGCAAGTACGCAACAAAACTTGGCGAGCGGAATTCAGGCGTTTAATTCCGCAGTCTCCGATTCAGCCATTGACGAGTTTAGCCCCGGCTGGAAAGAAATGCTTGAGCAGATAGGAGGTAGCCGATTCTTCGGGCAAAAATTGAAAACAAAAGTAGAGCAAACCTTGGCGGCAAACCAGCTAACACCCACCGTTGCGTACAACGAGCTAAATAATCTTCTTGCAGAAATGCAGAAATTTCATCAGGCGCTAGAGAGCGGAAGTCTGGCATTCTCTGCTTTCAAGATTGGCTCTGAGGAGCTAGACCCCGGCCAAGCTGAGATCGGGATGCTGATTCCTCGCGATGCCGTGCGCAATCAACTTGGTGAGCTAACATCAGAACTTGAGGACCTTGCATTTATCCTAAATACGTTTTCGGAAGTCGCCACTGGCAAACCGGACGACCTGATTGTACGAACCGTCTCTACAAGCGAATTTCTTGTGTATTTGTAGGCGCACCCCGCATTTGCCGCATGTGTCGCGGTCGGCATCGAAAGAGTACTTGAGATGTATAAAAAACTTCTTGAAGTTCGAAAGCTTCGACTGGAAATCCAAAAACTCGGAGTTCCGGATGAAAAAGCAGCGGGCATCGACGAATACTCCGAGGGTGTTATGAAGGACAGCGTCGAGAAACTCTCCGTCGAAATCGTGGATGAATATTATAAGGGAGACGGCCAAGAGCGCAAAAACGAACTAAAAGTTCAGATGCGAAAAGCTCTGTCTATGACTGCCAATCGAATCGATCGTGGATTTAACTTTGAAGTCCGCGTTAAGGTCAGTGCCAAAACCGCTGACGCTAAGCCAGATGAAAAGTCGAAGGCTGAACAGCTAATCCGCGAAGTCGGCCCCAAGTTGCGCTTCGCGCGACCCAAAGGCAACCAACTACTTAGCCTGCCTGAAGGTGACAAGGAGGAAAGAAAGTCCAAAAAGAAACCGACTACGAAGAAATAGGGCGGGTGGCAGGCTCATACCGGCTAGCCGCTGACTGTGTGCACACACGCCGGTTTGCGTGTGGGGGTTTGGATCTCACTGCAATCCCGGTGAGAATGCCATCGCCGACAGCCTTGGAATTCTAAGTCGCATTTTTTTCTTGACTAACTGTTACTCCTGGTATATACTAGCTTTCAGTTATTCTTACGCCTTAGCCCTGTAGCGCCAGCATCTGTGCTGGCGTTTTGCTTTTTGGCGGCCGCCAATCGACCTAAGCCTTTTGTTCGCAACACTTACGAGACCTGCACAATTTTAGTGCAAATTAGGGCGATCAAGTCCTTTAGAATGAACACTTGCGTAAACCTATAAATACAATCGACTTTAAGTGTCTTTAGAATGAACACTTCTGCGAAAACCCGGGGGGGAGGGGCCGGTCATTTTTAACCAGCCGCCACTAGCTGTCTTGCAGAAGAGAGGGCCGTGCTTGGCCTAGCGCTTATGGCCTTTCATTCCTATCAAGCTAGGTCTTCGGTCCGAATTGGCAACCGGCGGATGCGCACGTCTCGCTTCAAATTCCGCGTGGCGTTGAAAATGGCATTGCACACCGCGGGCGCTATCACGGGGACCGTCGGTTCACCGATGCCGGTAGGCTTTTCCTCACTCGCCACCAGATGCACTTCGATCGGTGGTGCCTCTTTCATGCGGACCATCTGGTAGTCGTTGAAATTGGATTGCACGATTCGGCCGCGCTCGACGGTGATGGCATCCTTGAGCGTAGCTGTAAGCGCGTATATTGCCGCGCTTTCTACCTGCGCGCGCACGCCATTCGGGTTGACCACGCGCCCGCAATCCACGGAACAAACCAGCCGCTTAATCTTGAGGTCGCGCGGCCGAACAGAAACTTCCGCAACCGCCGCGGTGTAAGTATTAAACGAGAAGAAGCCTGCAATGCCGCGGCCTTCTCCATCCGGGAGCGGTTTCCCCCATCCAGCCTTCTCGGCAGCGAGTTGCAGCACCGCTTTCAACCTCGCCGTATCAAGTGGAGGCGCATCCGGCCTCTCGCCGAACTGGGGAATCTTGCTGGATTCCCCAATTAATTTCAGCCGGAACTCCAGCGGATCTTGCCCAGCCGCTGCGGCGAGTTCGTCGACAAAACTTTCCACCACAAAGCCGCTGCTCGAGTGCTCCACGGAACGCCACCACGCCCGCGGTGCGCTGGAGTGCGCCAGAGTGTACTCGATGCGAATATTTGGAGATTTGTACGGAACTGTTGCGCCCGTCCCAAATTCGCCTTGCCCATTATCTTCTTCGCCCTTGGGACTCCACTTTGCCGCGATCGAAGTCGAAGTTTGGAAATGTTTCCAGGCGGCGAGATTTCCAGCCGCGTCTACCACGCCCTGGCACTTGTGATAGGACGCCGGACGGTAGAAGTCGTGCTGCATGTCGTCTTCACGAGTCCACAGAACCATCACTGGCTTACCAACAGATCTCGCTACTTGCGCGGCCTCCATCACGAAGTCCGCTTGATAGCGCCGGCCGAATCCGCCGCCCATCAGGGTGGTATGCACGGTTACTTTTTCCGGAGGAAGCTTGGCCGCTTCCGCGATCACGCCTTGCGCCCACTGCGGAGCTTGCGTGGGCACCCACGCCTCCGCTTGGTCGCTTTGAATGTGCACCGTGCAGTTCATCGGTTCCATGCAAACGTGCGCGGCAAACGGCAATTCGTAAACTGCTTCCACTTTTTTCGGCGCGGCAGCAATTGCCGCGTCCGCATCGGCTTCGTTCCGGATCACGCTTCCGGGTTTAGCCGCCGCATTGGCTACGAACTGATTGCGCAATTCCTCGCTGGATTCCTTCGCCGCCGCGCCTTCCTCCCATTTCACTTCTAGAGCTTTTCTCCCCTGAATTGCTGCCCACGAATTATCCGCAAGTACAGCCACGCCGCCAGTCGTGGACGCGCCTCTTCCGCTCGTCTCGATTTGAAAAACGTCCCGAACGCCAGGCACAGCTTTCGCTTTTGTGGCATCGAACGAAGCGACTTTTCCGTAGAAGACTGGGCAGCGCGCAATGACTGCATAAAGCAACCCGGCAGGCCGCGCATCAATCCCAAACTGCGCAGCGCCGGTCGCTTTCGAAGCCCCTTCGAAGCGATGCGTATCATGGCCGACGATCGTGAAGTCTTGGGAATTCTTTAGCGGAACTTCCTTGAAGTTTGGAATCGGAAGCAGCGCCGCGTCGGCCACAAGCTCCCCATATTTGTAGGAACGCTCGGGATGTCCGTGCACGACGTAGCCGTTCTGCGCCTTGCAGGTGTCCGTGCCGACTTCCCATCTTTTGGCAGCCGCGGCGATAAGCATCTCTCGCGCTGCCGCGCCCGCCTGCCGTAATGGCAGCCACGAACCGCCTACGCTGCCGCTCCCGCCCGTACCGTGATCATAGATTTTGGGATTCGTGGGCGCCTGCTCGATCGTCACCTGCTTCCAATCCAAGCACAGTTCTTCCGCAAGAATCATGGGCAGCGCCGTCATGATGCCCTGGCCCATCTCGGATTTCGCCAGAATCAAAGTCACGTGATTGTCCGGCGTGATGCGCACCCAGGCGTTCAAGGGATTGATAGGAGGCTTCTCCTGCTCTTGCGCGGGATCAGAAGGTCGCGCCGGCAGATGAAAACCAATGAGCAATGCGGCGCCGCCCGCGGCGCTCGTCTTCAGGAAAGTCCTGCGGTCGAGAGTCCGGGGCTCGGGGGAAAGATGAGTTGCCATGGTCGTGCTCCTGCTGCAGATTTTGGCGAGACTTTCGGACAGTCTGTTAGACGGATGTTATGCCTTTTCGGCTGGCGAGCCTGCGGCGCGATGGATGGCCTTGCGGATGCGCTGGTAAGTGCCGCAGCGGCAAATGTTGCCGCTCATAGCATCGTCGATGTCAGCGTCGGTGGGCTTTGGTTTCTTCGTAAGCAGCGCAACGGCGGACATGATCTGTCCGGACTGGCAATAGCCACACTGCGGAACGTCTTCTTCAATCCAGGCCCTTTGCACGGGATGGCTGCCATCGGCAGACAGGCCTTCAATCGTCGTAATTCTCTTGCCGCTCACGCTCGAGATAGGCGTAATGCAGGAACGCGTGGCTTCGCCGTTGATATGCACGGTACAGGCTCCGCATAGAGCCATGCCGCACCCGAATTTTGTCCCCGTCATATTCAAGACGTCGCGCAGCACCCAGAGCAGCGGCATATCCGGGCTGACGTCAGGCAACGTCTTGGATTGTCCGTTCAATATAAAAGTGATGGCCATGGGGTCCTCCTAAAGCAGATGGATATCCTACAACAACGGGCTATTGTTTGAAAATCTACGAAATATCGACTCCTCTCACGCCAAATCAGCAGGCCGGATGGGCAAACGGCGGAGCCTTTTACCGGTCGCGGCGAAAATAGCGTTGCCGACTGCAGGTGCGACGGACGGTACTCCAGGCTCGCCGCATCCGCCCGGCGGTTCTGTACTCGGCACAATGTAAACTTCGACGATGGGCGGCGCTTCGCTCATGCGCAGCACTTCGTAGTCATGGAAGTTGCTCTGCTGAACGCGTCCGGCCTCGACGGTGATGGCGCTCTTGAGGGTTTGTGCTAATCCAAAATTGATGGCGCCTTCCATTTGCGCTTTTACGCCGAGAGGGTTGATGGCGGTGCCGCAATCAATGGCACAGACCATGCGATCGACGCGAACCGCGCCGGTCTTCGCGTCGCAAGTAACTTCCGCGACGTGGCCGACGTAGCTACCCCACCCAAAAGAGGCGGCGATGCCGCGTCCACGGCCCGGCGCGAGCGGCTTGCGCCAGCCGGATTTCTCCGCGGCTAATTCAACGACGGCGCGGCGGCGGCCAACATCAAAGGTTTCATTGTTTCGGAGCGGAATTTTTCGCGCTGGTCCAAACGCGGCGAGCAGAAACTCGAGAGGGTCGCGGCCAGCGGCATGCGCGGCCTCATCAAAAAAACTCGAGAGCGCGAACTGATTGCCGGAAGAATCGACGGAGCGCCAATAGCCGAGAGGCATGCCGGATTCCGCGACGCTAAATTCGAGACGGAAATTGGGCACGAAGAGCGCGGGAAAATCGAGCGAATCCACTTGCGCGGCGGCGCTGGGTGAGATTCCGGTGCCGTTGTAAAAAGTTTCGATGGAGGGCGAAGAGCCGCGGTGGCGCCAGGAGATCAACTGTCCACGCGCGTCCAACCCTGCTTGCAGGATGTGACAGGCGGCCGGGCGATAGAAATCGTGGCGGATGTCGTCCTCGCGGGACCAGACGACCTGCACGGGCGCGCCAGTATCGCGGGAGATGAGGGCGGCTTCGACGGCGTAATCCTGAATGAGGCGGCGGCCAAAACCGCCGCCGATAAACGTGACGTGGACTTTGATGTTTTCGCGAGGAATGCCGAGAGCGCTGGCGACCGAGGCTGCAGCCGCTCCGGGGATTTGCGTCGGCGCCCAAAGTTCGCACGAATCACCGCGAACGTGCGCGGTGCAATTAGCAGGTTCCATCGTGGCGTGCGCAAGGAAGGGGACTTCGTAGACCGCCTCGATTTTCTTTTCAGCGCCGGCGTGTGCTTTTTCAAAGTCGCCGTCGCTGCGGATAACGGCTCCCGGCGCGGAAGCAAGAGCGTGCATTTTTTCGTGGAGGCTTGCGGTAGTTTCGGAAGCGGCGGGAGGCTCGTTCCATTCCACTTTGAGAAGTTTGCGGGCCTGCAAGGCAGCCCAAGTGGAGTCGGCGACAACGGCCACGCCGGCACAGGAGTAATTGCGGCTTCCCGGCCCCGAGGTTTCGCCGAATTGATGCGTGAGATGGGCGGACTTCAGTTCAAAAACAGCGCGGACGCGCGGAGCGGATTTCACCTCATCGGCGTTGAAGCTGCGCGGCGAGCCGCCGTAAACGGGGCTGCGTTCGACAGACGCGAAGAGCATACCCGGAACGCGCACATCGAGCCCGAAAGTGGCGCTGCCGGTGACTTTTTGAGGGGTGTCCGTGCGCCGCGTGGCTTTGCCGATCAATTTGAAATCGGCGGAATTCTTGAGTGGAGGATCTGCTGGGAGAGGAATTGTAGAAGCGCGCGCCGTTAGCTGACCGTAAGTCAAACTGCGTTTTGTCTCCGGATGCCACACGGTGCTGTTTTCCGCGCGGCATTGGGCACGCTCCACTTGCCATTCATCCGCAGCGGCGGAGACCAACATTTCGCGCGCGGCTGCGCCCGCTTTACGCAGATTGGTGTAAGAGGTACGAGTGCTGAGGCTTCCGCCGGTGAGCTGTTCGCCGTATTTCGCATCGAGGTCGGCCTGGACCACTTTTACCTTTGTCCAGTCGCAGCAAAGCTCTTCCGCGACGATCATCGGCAAATTGGTGCGCACGCCCTGGCCCATCTCCGACCTGCCGCACCAAATTGTTATTTCTCCGGTGAGCGCCATAGCGAGCCAGGCGTTGGGGGCAAAGGGTTGGTTTGGAGAAGAGACTTCTTTGGCGCGAGACACGACGCGTGGCAGATGAAATGCGAGAACGAGACTTCCGCCCGTGGCTGCGGAAGCTCTCAGAAAAGCGCGGCGTGTAACCAGCGAAGACACAAGCAGGCCTCCGGAAGTTCAGACGCATCGCTGTGCGGAGCGTGAGCAGAGCTAGCTGCGCAGAGCAGGCGCAACCGTGCGCGGAGGCGGCGCTTCGGTTTCGACGCCGCGCCAACCCACTGGGCGCCCCCGAACGGCTTCCTTCACCGAGCGGAAGAGGACGACGTACATCAACTGACGATAGTAGAAGCGTTGGAGAAGGACCGGAACGAGCAGAGTCCAATCTTCTTTTTTCTCGAGAGCAAAGGCGAGAGCGCAGGTGAGGACATCGATCAGCAAGAAACCGAGAAAGAAGATGACCGATTTTTCAACGTCGGCGGTGGTCCAGAGTTGCGGCAATTTGGTCACGCGGAATTGCGCGAGGCCCCAGAGCACCAGCGAACCGAAGAACATCAGGTCGATGACGGGAGAGATGAGCGGCAACACGAGCTGAAAGACAAAGATATTCGGCAACGCGATCCAGCCGAGCGTGCCTTGCTTGGGCCGGAAGAGAGTGTCGCTGTGCTTCCAAAAGGATTGCAGCGTGCCGAACGTCCAGCGGAATCGCTGGCGAATGAGAGCGCCGGCGGTTTCTGGCGCTTCGGTCCAGGCAATGGCTTCCTCGTCGTAGCTGATGCGCCAGCCGAGGCGGCGAATTCCGATGGTGAGGTCCGCGTCTTCCGCGACCGTGTCCGCGGTGATCCCGCCAGCGGCTTCGATGGCCTGCTTGCGCCATGCGCCCAGCGCGCCGGGGACAACCGTGATGCAATTGAGAAGATCGAAAGCGCGCTTTTCCATGTTTTGGCTGGTGATGTATTCGAGCGCCTGCCAGCGCGTGAGCCAGCGCGAGCGATTGCCGACTTTGACGTTGCCGGCGACCGCGCCGACGGTCGGGTCGGAGAAATGGCGCAGCAGCTTGCTGATAGCGTCCGGCTCGATTTCCGTGTCCGCGTCGATAGTGACAACGATTTCGGTGGTGGCTTCGGCTAGTGCGCGGTGGAGAGACGCCGCTTTGCCGCGGTTCACTTGATGAAGGATACGCACGCGGGGGTCATTTCCGAAAGAGGCGTCGAGAAGGGGGCCGGTATTGTCAGCCGAACCATCATCGACAACGATGACGCGAAGGGACTTCACGTCGGAGGCGAGCACGGAGGTGACCGTCTGCACTACAACGCTTTCTTCGTTGTGCGCGGGAATCAGCACGGTGACGGCGGGCTCCGGCACGGGCATCACGGCGCGGTCTGGCCGAAGTTTTTCGATGAGCGCGAGAATGCCGATGACGAGCGCGCGGGCGCTGACGAGGACGATGCCGACGATGAAAATCGTTGCGATGGAGAACCGGAACCATTGAAAGATGGTGAAGATGAAACCATCCGCGCGGGCTTCGAAGCGTTCTTGCGCCGAGAGGGGCAGCATGACTTCGGCTCGCGTTTTCCCGATTAAGTCACCGATAGAGACGAATTGATAGCCTCGAGCGCGCAGAGCGTCGATGAGTTGCGGAAGCGCGGCAACCGTCTGGGCGCGCTCTCCGCCGCCGTCATGGAGCAGGATGATGTTGCCCTTGTCCAGTTGCCGAAGAACGTTTTGGACAATCTCCGCCGCGGGCATCTGGTTTTTTCCGTCAGGGGTGCTCCAATCGTCTGGATCTATGCGTTGGCCGACAATTAGATAACCCATGTCCTGCGCGGTGGGAAGCTGCGAGACTTCCTCGGCATACTCCGGCTGATGATCGATGCCGTAGGGCGGGCGGAAGAGAATCGTTTTTGCGCCGACGGTGCTTTCGATGAGGCGCTGCGTGAGATTCAACTGCCATTTAATTTCGGTTTTGGAGATTTGATCGAACGCCGGATGGGTAAACGTATGATTGCCGATCTCGTTGCCTTCGGCGTACTCGCGCTTGAGAATATCGGGGTGCTGGTTGGCTTCTTCGCCGACCACGAAGAAGACGGCGGGGACATTTTTTTTCTTGAGGACGTCAAGGATTGAAGGAGTCCAGCGCGGATCGGGACCATCGTCGAAAGAGAGGACAACTTTCTTCGCGGCCGTGCCGCCGATTTGATCGATGTCATAGGAGAGTGGATATTCTTCGAAAGTTTCGTCGGTGATGAGATCGGTGGCGGCTTCGTAGACGAAACTTCGGCGGCCGGATTTGGGAGTGTCGGCAAAATGCCAGATGTCGCCACTTCCTTCCAAGGTCAGATCCGGGCCAGGAGGAATATCTTTGATTTTTTGACGAGCTGCATCATCGGGACGAGTGGAGTCCCAGATAGGCCAGAGAGACGAGTCCGAAGAACCAAGCCGCCAAAGGGCGGTGCCCCACACGCCCATGCGCTCGCTGGCGCGAATCTGGTTGTAGGCGGTGATGGCATCCAGCATCCAGACTCGATGAATGTGATTCTGCTCGTCGGAATAGGAATAGTGGGGATTTAGCGAGGTATCGTCGAATTCGACGTCCGTCTCCGATTCGTAAGCGTGCAGGAGCGCTTCCTGGATGCTGAATTCGGCGCCGGTCCAGGCGCCTTTTTTCCCTGTTTCACCCCAGTCGTACGCATAGTTCGCAATGCCGACTACGATTTTTTGCGCGGGCACGACTTCGCGAATCTGCCGGAGATTTTCTACAAACCAGTCTTGCGCGGCGATGGGGCCCGGCGGCGAAGTCAGCCAGTGCTGGTCGTAATTCATCAGGATGATGGCGTCGCATTGTTTGCCAAAAAATTCGTAGTCGTAGTCGTCGTCGCGGGCGGGGAGCGCGATCATGAGTTTGAGATTGACGGCGTGGAGAGAGGCGGCGAGCTCCGCGGCGAATTGCTTGAAGTGAACCTGGCTGGCTTCGGGAACTTCCTCGAAGTCGACGACGATGCCGGACTGATGCGCAAGAACGGCGTATTCGGTGACGTTTTGAATAAGAAAGTGGCGCGCAGCTGGATTGGCGAGAAGAACGGCCATTTCGTCGATGTGCCAGGTGTAACCGTCATAGTTATCGAGCATGCCCATCATGGGCAATTCGAAGGAGGGATTGACGGCCTTTATCGATTGCATCCACTGGTGAAGTTCATCACCTTTCAAGAGGGAGATGGCCTCCGAAGGGGTTGCTTTCACGGGACGAGTTTGATTGTGCGTGTAGTCCACGATGGTGATAGCGCCATCCGGCGTCACCCCGTGCAACTGTTCAGGGATTAGCAGGTCGATATCTTTCAGCTCCGTCTCTTTGTAGCGCCTTCTGAGTGACGCCATGCTGTTGGCGTCCCAACTCACATAAAAAGCGGCACGAAGCGGGTCGTAGCTTTCCGGGACTTTACCGATGTTGGCGACGCGCTGGCGGCGGCCTTCGCGCAGCGCCACCGGTTTTTTCTTCACGGCCGTTTTGAGAGCGTGAAAGGCCGGCTTGATCTCCGGCAACAAGCCTGCCGGAAGTTCGACGCTCACCACAATAGTGACAAAGAAATACGCGAGCAGGAGCGTCAGGAGCGCTCCGGTGATTTCCATGACGCGTCGCGTGAGGCGCCACCGCCCGCGCTCCGCGTCGTAAAAAATAGGTCCGCGTTCTTTCATGAGTTCTTAGGGCAACACGTACGTCAATGCAAGCAACCTGGCGGCATGGCAGGGAACTGGGCTGTGGGCGAGCCAAGACCGTCTGCACGATTCCGTCTGCTCTATTGTAAGATGCGTTGCGTTCATGAAGCGAATTTTCTCGCATACCGTCGCCGCACTGGCAGCAGGCCTCTGCCTGCGGCTGTTCTTCGTGTTCAAGTTTCCCTTTGCTCCGAGCGACACGGCGCTTTACGAACAACTGGCCACGAATTGGCTGCAGCATCACGTCTACGCCGTCACCGTGGACGGGGCGCTGGTGCCGGTCGATCTGCGCATGCCGGGATACCCTGCGTTTCTGGCCGCGATTTATGCGATTTCTGGGCGCGTGGGGCCGGACGCGCGGCTGTACGTCACGCTGGTGCAGGCGGTGGTGGACTTGTGCGCTTGCCTACTCGCTGCGGGGATGGCGGCGTTGCTGGCATTGCCGAGGCCGAACCCAGAGAGTTGGCGACGTGTTTGTATCGTCACACTGTGGATTGCAGCGCTGTGTCCCTTTACTGCGAATTACGCGGTGGTTCCGATGACCGAAGTGTTTGCGGGATTTTTCACGGCGGCCGCCCTGCTGTCGCTGATCGCCCTGATTTGGAACGAGTGTGGCGGCAAAGCGGCACTTCTGAGATCAGAATGGGCCACGCGGCATGCCGAATCGATCTTTGCTGTGACGAGCGGGTTTCTGATTGGAATGGGAACGCTCTTTCGTCCAGAGACGCCACTTCTGCTTGTAACGGCCTGGATTCTGCTCGCTGTTGTTTGGCTGAGGAAGCGGCGGTTTCTTTTTTGGGCGCAGATGGTGGCGCTCTCCGCGATTGGCTGCGCCTTGCCGCTCGCGGCCTGGGGTATCCGGAATGCTGTGACGCTGCACGAAATGCAGTTTCTCGCGCCCAAGAATTTGAATATGTCGGTAGAATTCGTTCCGAGCGGATTCATGGCCTGGGAGAAAACCTGGCTCTTCCGCGTGAAGGATTGCTATCTCGTTCCGTGGAAGCTGGACGGCGAAGTGATCTACCTGGAAGACATCCCAGCGCGGGCCTTTGACACGCCGGAAGAAAAGGACCGCGTGGCGGCGCTCCTCGAGCAATACAACAACGACGTTACGATCACTTCCGAGGAGGATGCGGCTTTCGGGCAGTTGGCGCGCGAGCGGACGGCGCGGCACCCGCTGCGTACTTATGTTTGGCTGCCTGTGGCGCGCGCCTTCACCATTTGGTTTACGCCGCGGATTGAGCTGCTGCCGTTTTCGGGGAAGGTGTTTCCCGTCAGAGAAGCGTGGGGAGAGGATCCTATCGATCTGTCGGTGACGCTGAGTTATTTTTTTCTGAATGTCTTGTATGTTGCATGTGCGATCTGCGGAGGCTGGCGATTGTGGCGAGAGAGCTCCGCGCTGCGGCCGGCGGTGGCGCTGCTTTTTGGATATTTGCTGCTGCGCACGGCATTCCTCACGACGCTTGAAACGCCCGAGCCGCGCTATGTGCTTGTATGTTTCCCGGCGATGTTCGCGCTGGCGGGACAGGTCTTCGCAAGGTCTACCAAACCGCCGGATTTAGCGAAACGATCGAGTTAGCCTGACTATTTTTCTTCCACGGGTTCAGGATGAATCGTGACGCGATAGATTTGCGGGAATTTTTCTTTGATGCGGTCTTCCAGCGCGGCGGTTACGTCGTGCACTTGCGTAATCGGAAGCGCGCCTCGCATCGTGCAATGGCACGAGGCGAGAATGTGGTGTTCCACCTGGCGCACGCGCACGTCGTGACAATTCACGAGTTCGTCGAACTCGGAAGCCAAGCCGTTCAAAAACTCCTCGATCGCCCGGGAGAGCTGCTTCATTTCGCCAGCTCCCGCATCGGGCGTGGCAATGTGGCGGCCGAGAGGCTCGATATGAATGTTCACGTCGGTGTTTGAGCCGTCGCGCAGCTTGCGAATTCCTTCCTCGAGTTCCGTGGCCTGGCGATGCGCGTCGCGCAGGCTCAGGTTTTCATCCACTTCGAGATGCAGTTCGATGAAGAGTTGGCCGGCGTGCTGCAGCGCCGTGACGTCATGAATGGCCAGGCCCATCCGCTGCGCTACCGCGCGAATGGCTTCAAATAAGTGTTCACCCTGCGGGGCGCGGGGTTCGGCGTGCACCATGACGTCCGAAGGGACGATTTCGCCGATGCGTTTTTCGATGGCGTCGCTCAGAGCGTGAACCTGCTCAAGGCTGGCGGTGCGCGCCACGCTGACCGTGGCATCGACGAAATGGCGGTTGCCGGCGCGGCGGACGCGGACGCGGTCGACGTCCAAAACACCATCCATCCGGCCCACGGCCAGGGCGATTTCCTGCTGCAAGCCTTTGGGAGCGACATCGAGCAGCGCGTCCATGGTGCGTCTGCCTAGCTGCGAACCGACCCAAAGGATTACACCGGCAACGGCGAGGCCGGCAAGAGCGTCCGCATAGGCCAGCCAGGGCAGATTCCAGGTCTCGCCGGCCCAGACGAGGCCGATGCCGGAAATGACCACGATGGTGCTCCACACGTCCGTTGAGAAATGCAGCGCGTCGGCTTCAAGCGCGTCGCTCTTGTATTTTCTTGCAACGTGGGTGAGCGCACGCGACCGTGTCAGATCGATAGCGAGCGCCACGAGCAGGACGAGGATGGCGGTGATGCTCGGCTGGATTTGCACGCTGTGAAAGAAGAGCCGGTCAAACGCTTCGTAAATGATGTAGAGCGCGGTGAGGAGCAGCAGCGTCGTTTCAACGAATGCGGAGAAGTTTTCGAACTTGCCGTGGCCGTAGGGATGGCGTTCGTCCGCCGGCTCATCCGAGACGCGCACGGAAAGAAACGTGATGATTGCCGCGAGCAGGTCCAGGCCAGAGTGCAGCGCCTCGGAGAGCACGCCCAAGCTGCCGGTGCGGATGACCAGAAAAGCTTTCAAGGAAACCAGCAGTACAGCGGAGCCAACACTTAGCAGCGCCGCCCTGCGTTTTTCACGCGCCTCTTCGTTTTGCCGAGCCGCCATCACCGTGCAACTAGACTACCTTAAGTACCGTGAGTTTCCGCATTCCGCGAAGAAGCGAAGCCTGCAGTATCCGCGAACGCAGCCGCAGCCGGTGGCGCCGCCGGTCTCGGCGCAAGCTGGCAGGAGCGCCCCCGAATAGTGTGTTTCGCCTGACACTTTCGCTCTGCGCACGCGTATTACACGTGGCACTTGCCGTCCGAGCTAAGACAGGGTATTTTCACGCTGCGTTGCGGGAGCCCTCCTCATGATTGTCCAGATCCGTCCCATGGTTGTGCTTTTCGTGGTGATGTTTGCGTTCGCTCCGTGGGGGACCGCGCAGACACCGGCGGGTTCGCCCGCCGCAACCGTTTGGAGCGCGCTTTCTGCTCCGGCGATGGACCCTGCGAAATCGGCCCGCGCGGAGAATGTCGACATCATTCGCGACCACGTCCGCATCAACCTGACGGACGGCACGATCCAGTTTACGCAGCCCGTCAATGGCGTCGTATTTGGCGCCGTCTTCCACGGCAAAGGACGTCTGCAGGCCGACCCGCCAAATCCTCAAGAGGCTCAGCAACTTCGCCTGTTCACCAGGCAGGACAGGTTGAACGCCGAGTTCAGCGACGCTACGTTCAGTTTCACGGACAGTTTGCTCGAGGAAGTCGCCAGGCAAGTGAAATGGCAAGCTTCCGGCCCGGCCGTGGATGAGCTTTACGCTAAACGGCAAAAGGAGCGCGAGGACCTGGGGGAGTCGTCGATGCCCCGTTTGCTGCAAAGCATTTTGTCGGCGGACCGGGCCCACACGGCGTACTTTCTCGCGGATGTGAAAACCGAAAAGGGCTGGGTGGAAGTGCGCGATGACGCTCTGAATCCGGAAGATATGGCGTTGGGACGATGGGTGGACGTAGGGCCGTTCAAGATTTTCGATACCTGGATGAGCTTTCCTGCCGGGCGCACAAGCGCCGAGGCCTGGAAGGATCCGCAAGCCAAGGAAGACTTCAATATTCGCGGTTACAAGATTGACGTCGGTGTGACCTCCGGCGCGGACCTGAATGCCACCGCGCACCTGGACCTGGAGCCGCGCCTGGCAGGGCAGAGCGTACTCATCTTCAATCTCGATGCCAATCTACGCCTCGAATCGGTCAAGGACTCCAGCAACAACGCATTGGCGTTCTACCAGTCGCGAGAAACCAAGGACCGCTCCCAGTCCTACGGCGATTACGTGGCTGTGATTCTTGCGCATCCCCTCGCGGTCGGAACCCCGTTGTCGCTCGAATTTCGCTACGGTGGGAAACGCGCGATTCGCAAGGCAGGAAGTGGAAACTATTTCTGCGAAAGCTCGGGCTGGTATCCCGAGAGGCCCAACAGTTTTTCAGCGCGCGCCGATTTCGATCTGACATTTCATAGCCCGAAGAATTCGGCGCTGGTGGCCACGGGTGAGAAAACCAGCGAGACGGTCGACGGAGGCACCAGAATTACGACCTGGAAGAGCGAGATCCCGCTGGCCGTGGCGGGATTCGCATACGGCGACTACAAAGTCACGAACGACAAAGCCGGAGACATTGCTATCGATATTTATGCCAACCGCTCGCCGGATGATGTGATGACAATGGTGCAGCGTTACTTTGAGGAGGGTCCAGGGGCGCAACAGGCTGCGGTTGGTTCGATGTCGCCTTCCATCATGGCCAAGACGATGGGGACGGAGATCGCAAACGCCGTGCGCGTCTATTCGGCGTGGTATGGCCCTTTTCCGTACAAGCACCTTTCGGTCACCAGCTTGCCCATCAGCTACTCCTACGGACAAGGATGGCCGGGACTCATCTATCTCTGGTCGGCCTCGTTTCTAGATTCCACGCAACGGAACGCCATCGGGCTCAAGGATCAAACGGGGCTGACGGATTTTTTCCGGGGCCACGAGACTTCACACCAATGGTGGGGACACCGTGTGGGCTGGAAAAGCTACCACGACCAGTGGCTCTCCGAGGGATTTGCGGAATTTTCAGGCAATCTGTACGTGCAGTACCGCCAAAATATGAAGGAGTATCTCCTCCGCTGGCGCAAGGAAAAAGAGATGCTGCACACCCACGACCAAAATGGACATGAAGTGGAGGCGCTTGGACCGATTTGGATGGGCCAGCGAATTCGGTCGTCGATAACAGGACCTGGATCGTATCAAGACTTGATTTACTCGAAAGGCGGTTACATCCTGCAGATGCTGCGCATGCAGATGATGAATCCGCGCGACCCTGACCCGGACCATCTATTCAAGGAAACAATGCAGGACTACTGCAAGACCTTTGATAACAAACCCGCCTCTACGGAGGATTTCAAGGCCATCGTGGAGAAGCACATGACGCATGGCATGGATCTCGACGGAAACCATAAGATGGACTGGTTCTTCAACCAGTACGTCTACGGGACTGGGGAAGCGCAATACTCGTTTCACGCCACTACGGAAGCCACCTCGGACGGGAAAACCCATATCAAGGGAGAAATCACGCGCGCGGGAGTCGCGGATACCTGGAAGGATGCGGTGCCGCTCTATGCCCATATCGGAGATAAGACAGTAAAAATGGGGTTGATCTCCGTGACGCACGCGAGCGAGCCGTTCGACTTCGCAATTCCCGGCAAAATCGACCGTGTTTCGATCAACGATTACGAAGACTTGCTGGCGGAAGTGAAACAATAGCGGACATACGGCGCGTCGGTGTGCAGTTTAATCCTGAGGACTCAGGACTTCTCGCGGGGAATAAACCGAAGAGCCAGAGAGTTCATGCAGTAGCGCAGTCCAGTAGGTTTCGGCCCGTCGTCGAAGACGTGGCCCAGGTGCGCGTCGCAGAGTACGCAGGTCACTTCGTCGCGGCGCATTCCGAAGCTCAAATCTATTTTTGTTACGACATTTTCTTTGGCGATGGGCGCCCAGAAACTTGGCCAGCCGGTACCGGAGTCGAATTTAGTTTCGGAACTGAAAAGCGCGTTGGCGCAGCAGACGCAACGGTAAAGACCAGGCTCGTGATTGTTGTAATAAGCGCCGCTGAAGGGCCGCTCGGTGTCTGCTTTGCGCGTGACGTCAAATTCGTCGGAGCTCAGCGTTTGGCGCCACTCGGCGTCACTCTTGATTACTTTTGCCACGGTCTCCACGCTCAAGCGCGTTCCGTCGTCAGCGAATTTCACCATTTGCACGGGACCGGGATTGCCTTTCGCGGGTTTATCGTCGGCGAGCGCAAAGCGGCAGGCGCGCTGAACGCCGATGAGCAGGCCGTAGGCGGCAACGGTGGCTGTGCCAAAGATGAATCCGCGGCGAGTCAGGTCATTCATGTTTCTAACATTCTAATGTTCGTCAGCCTGAGGATGTTCCGATCAGATCGTTAGTCAGTCCGCTGTCAGCGAAGGCGCGGGCAGTAAAGGCAAGCGCTTCGGTTCACCACGCGCGCCGCGCACTTCCAGGTCGTCGAAGAGCAGCGAAGGAGCCACGAGGGAAGCGGGCAAACCGCTCTGCGCGGAGCCGAATGCGCCGAGCGCGGTTCCTGCAAAGCCGGATTGCTGGCTCTGCATGTAGTTATAAACGAAGTCGTCGTTTCCGATGCCACCGAGGTTGCGAAGCATGCGCGTGTTCAAGCCGATGATGCGCGCTCCCCGAACCATCTCTTCGCGCCCGTCTTCCGGGTAGATTTTGTAGACGATGAGCGGCAGACGGTCGCCGGTCCCTGCGCCACCGCCGAAGCTCGCGAGCAATTCCGAAAAATCCTCCTGATGAAGCAGGCTGATCGAGGGATTGTCCATCTCGTGGACCACTATGCAGTAGGCCAATTTTTGGGAGCGGCATTCGTCGAGGAACTTTTTCTTCAACTCGGCGGGGGATTGCGTCTCTGTCGATTTGAAAAACAGATTGCTCATCGTAGGCTTGGCGTCGAAGAACGCCGAGCGGCCGTGGCCGTTAGACTGGTCGGAGTCCGGCCCGGGGCGGCGGGACATGAGCAACTCTTTGACGTTTCCGCCATCCACGATCGTCACCTTCCGCGCGCGCACGCCATCTTCATCGATGGTGTAGGTGCCTAGCAAGGGTGTTCCGTGAAATTCTTTCGCGGCCGGATCGTCCACCAGAGAAACGGTTCCCGGCAAAACGCGCGCGCCCATGCGGCCGACCCAGTCGCTCTTTCCGCCAAGACCTGTGAGCAGTTGTTCCATCACCGGTGTGAAAGAGACAGGCGGCCGGGCGCCGTTGATTGCAGGCGTCAGCACCTGTGCCAGGAGCGGAGCAGCGGCGCGCGCTTCAAAGAGCACGGGTCCGGTGTAATCCTGTGCCGTTGGCGCGATGCGCATGGCCATCAGCTCGCTGCCGGTAACGTTTAAGGCCTTGCGAACCGCGTCCGCACTGGGAAGATCGGCGGGCTTCGGAGCGTAGGTGGCGTACAGGTGATTGACCTGCATGCCATCGTCGGCGAGCGTGTTCATACCCGCTTCGATGGCAGCGTAGGAACGGTTCGTGCGGATTTCCGTACCTTCGCTGGTGAGCAAGTACTCCGTCGCGTACACCAAGTAATAGGTCACGCGCGATTCATAGATTTGTGGAAACACGCGCAGGGCAGCCGAGGATTCGCGGGCTTCCTGTTCCCAGTTGCGATTGCTCCAGTCCGGGGCGGCGAGCGGTTCAATCAGCTGCAGCGGTTCGGATTTCGCAAAATCGTCGATGTCGGATTGGCGGGCAAGGCTGCTCAAGTACGCCTGCTTGCGAGAATAGGTTTCGACGGCTTCCTTGAAAGCCTGGTCGGTGGCGATCCAAAGATCCTGGCGCAGAGAATCGTAGTCGCGGTCGATTCCAACTGAACCGGTCGGGCCGATGAATCCGCGGAATCCGTCGTCGCTGATGAAATTGGAGCTATCCAGTTTGTAATCGCCGATTCGCGCGTTCACATCCATGAACCGATTGCGCGTGTGGTTGGAGGAGACCAGTGCGCCAAATTCGGCGACGACTTCGCGCACGTCGAGATCGAGCAACCGGTATTCAACATAATACGGTCGCTGAGGCTGCGGGGTGCCCGGGATTTGGAGCTCGAGGCGCGTTTTCGAGCGCGCCATTTCGTCCCGCATGGCTTGCAGAGTGTGATCGTTATCCTTGGGAGCTTGCGACTGGACGGTGGCGGGAGATTGCGCATGGACGGACACGCCGCAACCTAGCAGCGCGGCGAGAATGGTGAGTCCTGCAAATACGTTAGCGCGCCTCACTGCTGGCCTCCCGTCTTGACGGTGTCATGCGCGGGCGGCGGCAGAATCGGCGGCCGATCCGTGGACGTCTCTTTCTTCTGCACTTCCAATTCCGACGTCAGAATCGCGGGCGATGCGGCGGAAACCGGGACGGAGCCAGACTCCGCGCCGCAGTAGCCGTTGAACACTTCCGGCGTGTCGCCCGTGGCCACGATTTTCGTGAGCGCGGCCAGCGGCGTTCCGACGATATCGACGCCGCGGACTAATTCATCCGGACGGCCATCAGGGAAAACCTTGTAAACGACGAGCGGAAGAACTTGGAAAGCTTGCGGCTGCCCGCGCCCGGTGAAAGTGAAACCGCCGGCGATGTCGTCAATCAAAAGCCCGAAGGGTTTTCCCTGCGCTTTGATCAGCTCAATCAGCTTTGCGCGAAGTTGCTCGTTTGTGACCGTTTTGCTGCTCTCCACAATCAAGTTGCCTTGGCGTGAAACCGGCGTCGCGCCAAGTTGGCGCCGTCCATGGCCATTGGAAGTTGGAAAACCCACGAGCGGCGACCGCGACATTTCAAAATTTTTCAGAATTCCGTGGTCCACCAGCGTCACGCGCTGCGCCGGAACGCCTTCGTCGTCGAACTGGTAGTAGCCCAGCAGGTCTTCCGACCCGAGCCTTTTCATCGTGGTGTCGTCCACGATGCTCAGGAAGCCCGGCAGGATTGGTTCGCCGACCTTTTTCGCAAAGGTCTGGCCTTCAGCAGCGTCCTTTTGACGGTGGCCTTCGGCGCGGTGGCCGAAGACCTCGTGGAAAAAGACGGCGGCCGCCCGGCCGGTCAAAAGCGCCGGCCCAACCGACGGTTCGTTAATTGGCGCCGCGACGAGTCCTTCGAGTTCCTTGCGCATCGTCTTCTGCGCGGCTAAGACGGCTTTGTCATCTGGCGCGTCGCCCGGATTGACCCAGTCGAAATTGTAGTAGCGATCGATGTCCATGCCATCGGGCGCTTTGCCCTGGATGAACAATTCGAGGCGGTAACGGATCTGGCCGAATTGCAGCTGGGTTCCCTCGCTGGTGACCTGCAGGACGTTTTGCGCCTGAGCGGTAAAAGTCACAATCGAATTAATGATCGCGGGGGATTCACGGAACGCGCGCGTGTAGGTGCGGACTTTTTCTTCCCACGGCTTGCGGTCCAGCGTGAAGGACACCTGGGGGCCAATAAAGGTGTGCGGCTGCTCGTGCGAAAAATCCGGCGCGCGGTTTTCGACCGAATCCACTTTCACTTCTTTGCCCGTCTTAATCTTGATGAGGGCTTCCGCGGCTGCTCGGTATTGGCTGTCGGTCTCGAGCCACACGGCGCGGCGGAGAACGCCCGGATCATCGTCGAGCGGGACAGAGGTGCCCGGGCCGGCGCTCGTCTGCGTCCGCTCGCCTACTTTATGCGTGTCATCCGTTTCGTAGGTGCCCGTGCGCACGGAAACTTCCAGCCAGCGGTTGCGCGCTTCACTGCTATTGAGGAGCGCCCCGTTCGAGCCGGAGACGTCCGCGCGCTGCGTATCCGTGATGGTGTAGCCGAGGTAGTAGGCCGGCGGCTCCTGCGCTTTGAGCGTCTTCATGGAGCGCTCAAGTTCGGCCTGGAGCGCCGCGAGCAGCGGAGATTTCTTGGCCTGCGCATCAGGAGGTGGCGCGGCTTGCGCCACGGGGACTGCGATGGGCGTCAGGGAAGCCACCAGGCCGAGGGCGCACAAAATAAAACTCAGGTGATGCCGGACAGAAATTTTCAAGGATTGCCTCACTTGCAGTTAGACGGAAAAGCTAAACATCCAGTGTACGCTACCGCGGGTAACGGCACAAAATGCCGGGCTCCATGCGTCTCTAGTATAAGTAACACTCGTTTGACGGCTACTGGAGCCGGCAAGTTGCATATGCCCAGAATTAGAGTGCCCTGGCTGCGGCTTGCAGCCAGGGCCAAAAAAAGGATGACGCTTCGCGGCAGTCAGAGAGTCTAGCCGCAGTTGGTAGGATTGACTTTGCAGGGGTTCGTTGGAGGGGGGGAGCGTTGGTGTGATGTGTCGCGAGAACCGAAAAGACCACCACAGGAACCGCGGCAAGAACGCCAATCGTAAAGCCCCATGCTTTGCCGATGTGTCCTCCGTTTTCAAGTCCACTGCCCGGCCGGGGCTCCACAGTCGTGTCCTTGCTCGCGGTAACGAGCAAATCGAGTGGCGCTTGCGTCGGCTGCGCCGGCGCGGAATTGTCGTTGTTGCGGAGGTTGGTCATCTGTCCGGCCTTCAGCACTACGCAAACTCCCGCCAGATTGCAGACGCGCACAAGGCCTTCGTAGGCGATCACGTTCATCACGTTGTTTTCATACCCCACGTAAAAATCCGTGCCTACCACGCCGGCCACGCCAGCCGCGGTATGAACTTCAAATTTTCCGTCGGGTTTGGATATCTTCTGCGCTTGCGTGCGGAGTTTTCCGTAGGCCAGCTCGAGGTCTGTTTGCTGCGCTCCGGTGTCGTGCTTCACGATTTTCATCGAGGAATCCGATCCCACGTTCAACACCGAACCATCCTCCAGAGCGATACGCGCGCGCCCATCGGCCTTGGTGTTCACCACGTCCTGCCATTCGACGGCCGTTTTCACGGCAGCGTTGAGGGTTTTGGAACCGCGAGCAATACTCACCGCGGGGATTAAGCGAGCAACTTCGCCGGCCTTCTGTCCGCTACCCTGAGGCTCGGCAGAAATGTCTGCTGGAATGGCGATCATCAGTGAAAGCAAAAGGGCCAGGGCAAACGCACAGGGGGACTTCGTTTTCATGGGGGGCTCTCCTAAATAGACGGCAGTGAGCTGCGTTACCTATCGTTGTTACCGGAGAGCGCAAATTCTGTCAATCGGAAAGCCTGCGGCGATTGCGCACTCACCACATCTGCTTCGGAGTGCCCGCTCGGGAACCACCGCCTGTTAACGTCTTCTATACGAACCGAGGCAATGATCTTGCAGTCTGCTGCAGCCTTGAAGACAATCAAATCATGCGTGGCTTGGTAGCAATTCTCGTCGCGGGCGCTGTTTTGTTCGGGGTGTACCACTACTACTTCCAGAAAATGCCCACGAGCGACGAGGGCACGGCCCCCACGCAAGCGATCAGCCTCACTGGAGTCCGCGAAGACCTCTTGCAGATCGCCCAGGCAGAAAGCGGCTACATCGCACAGAACGGCCATTGCGTTTCGCTCGAGGAACTCACTTCATCCCATTCGCTGGCCATGTCCCGCCTCGAACGGGACGGCTACTCCTATTCGGTGGAATGTTCCGGTGGCGACTTCACGGTGACGGGTCGCCACGCTCCAGCACCCACGGGCTCACCCATCCGGTACCCCACGCTCTCGGTTGACCAGGCCATGCAGTTCCGCGATCTAAACTAAGCTTCCCGCGAATTTCAATAGCGTTCCTGGAATGGGCTGAAGCCCAATGCTTGCTCGCGACGCCGTTGAGATGAGAGCACGCGCGCCCGGATCGAATTCGCTTACGGCGTGCGCTTTTGATCTGCCACCAAAACGCCCGCTTCGGCGTAGTTCGTCGCCGGAACGTCGTGAAACGAAACGTGGATATTCTCGCGTTTTGCGCGGCCGTCCTCGATCAGGACCGTGGTGATGCGCTCGGCGATCTTGCGTTTCATCTCGGGCGTCCGTCCTTCGACCCACGTAATTTGCACATGTGGCATGCCGCTTCCTCCTTAAAACACGCTATCCCCAAAATCTTGGATGCAAAACACAGCTTTCTACCGAGTGTCACCGCTTCTTTCGAACGAGCACGCCAGGCCCTTCGCCAAGATGTGATTCCCGGAGATCGCCGGGCAAAGCATAGCGCCCCATGTGTTAGTATTACAGACCCATGCATTCCGCCATTCCTCACCTGATCGAGCTGCAGCGAGTAGACCACTTGATTGCCGCGGTGCGCGCCGAAATTGAGACTTTTCCGAAGCGTGTTCACGACGCCGACGCCAAACTGAACGGGGCGCGCGCAGCCGTTGCCAAAGCCAAAGAGGGCCTCGTCAACAGCCAAAAAGAGCGCAAGAAATTCGAGCTGGACGTCCAGCAGTGGAAGGATCGCGCGAAGAAGTATCGGGATCAGAGCGGCGCCGTCAAGACGAACGAGGCGTACAAAGCGCTGCAGCATGAGATCGCCAATGCCGAGGCGGAAGTCGCGAAGGCCGAAGACGCGCAGCTGGAAGTGATGATGGCTGGCGAAGAGGCGGAACGGCGCGTGCGTCACGCGGAAGCGAATCTGAAGGAAGACGAAACGGCAGTCACCAAAGAGAGAAAAGAGGTCGAATCGCAACAAGCAGAGAAAAAGAAACAGCTGGATACCTTGCTTGCCGAACGCGAGCGCGCCCTGGCGCCGATCCCCGAGGATTTGCGCGACCTTTATGCGCGCATCGCCAAGCGGCATCATGGCGCCGGCCTCGCCGAAGCCCGCGATGGACAATGCCGCGGCTGCGGCATGCGCGTGCTGCCGCATATTCTGCAGGAGCTTCGCCGCGATCCGAATGAAGAGATTTACCGCTGCGAATCTTGCGGCCTGATTCTTTATACTTTAGAGCCGATTCCCTTGCCGGAACCCGCCGCTGGCTCGGGGCACGCGGCTTCTTCCGCATCTAACCATTCCTGATGCCACGCCTTCCAAAATCTACTCGCGCTGCCAGTGACGGTCTCTTTGGAGGTTCGCCCGAGGAACAAAAAAACGCCACGCCGGCGCATCGCGCCAATATCGATGGGGCGGCGCGGGGAAATCCCGGCCCGGCTTCGTATGGAGTGGTCATTCGCGATGGGCAAGGCGAGCTTGTCGCCAGGTTGAAAAAATACATCGGCCGTATGTCAAACAATGTTGCTGAATATTACGCGTTGATCGCGGCGCTCGATTACGCGGAGTCGCACGGCATTCGGGCGCTGCGGGTCGAAAGCGATTCCGAGCTGATGGTCAAGCAGATGCAAGGGCAGTACAAAGTGAAGAGCGAGGACCTGCGGCCGCTTTTCGAGCGGGCAAAAAAAATGTCCCAGGGTTTCGCATCGTTCCGCATCGACCACGTCTACCGCGAGCAAAACCGCGAAGCCGATGCGCTTGCCAATGAAGCGCTTGATGAAACTTCCGGAGTTCCAAGCGCCGCGGGAGCGCCCGCAAAAGCGGGTGCCGTCGAAGCCAAACCCGGGCCGAGGTGGATTCAAGCGCGTTTCCGCAGCGGGATTTTGTATCCGCTGGAGGATATCGATCTCCCCGATGGGACCGAGGTACAGATCGTGCTTCGTCCTCTGAAGCGCCCGGCCCCGCAAAAATAGCGTTTGAGCTTCCAGTGAGTTATTTCAGCGCGTACGAGCGATAGAGAGTATCGCGCTGCGCGGGAATGAATCCGGCATCGGAAATGATGCGGCGAAGTTCGTTTTCGTTCGTTCGGTTTTTCACGCCGGCGGCGAACACGACGTTTTCTTCAATGAGGATGCTGCCGACGTCGTCCGCGCCAAACTGCAATCCGACCTGGCAGACCTTGATGCCGGGCGTCAGCCAGCTCGATTGAATGTGGTCGATGTTGTCAAGGTACAGGCGGCTGACGGCGAGCGTTTTCAGGTAATCGACAGCGGTCGTTTCCTGGACTTTTTTTCCAAGAGCTGTGTTTTCCGCCGCGAACATCCACGGGATGAACGCCGTGAACCCTCCGGTGTCTTCTTGAATCCGTCGCAGGCGTTCAAGATGGTTCACGCGGTGGCGAAGTTCTTCGCCGCAGCCGAACATCATCGTCGCGGTCGTGCGCAGGCCGAGTGAGTGCGCCACGCGGTGGACTTCTTCCCAATCGTCGCTGGTGCACTTCAGGCGGGCAATCTTTCCTCGAATCTCGTCATCGAGAATCTCCGCGCCGCCGCCGGGAATGGATTGCAGCCCGGCGTCCATCAAGCGTTGAATGGTTTCGCGGACGCTCAGCTCACTGACCTCCGCGATACACAGAATTTCCGGCGCGGAAAAACAGTGCAGATGCACTTGCGGAAAGCGCGCCTTTAGCGAACGCAGGAGGTTTTCGTAGTAGCCGATTTGCAAGTCGGGATGCAAACCGCCTTGCAGCAAAATTCCCGTACCACCCAATTCGAGCATCTCTTCGATTTTCTCGTAGATGGTTTCGAAGGAGAGGATATAGCCGTCTTTTGCGCCCAGCGGCCGGTAAAACGCGCAGAACGAGCAATATTCCGTGCAGAAATTCGTGTAGTTGATGTTGCGGTCGATCTGGTAAGTCACCACGCGCGGATCGTTTTTCTTCAGGCGCATCTGATGCGCGGCCATGCCGGCGCCCACGAGGTCGTCGGATTGCAGCATGTCGAGTGCTTCTTGTTTCGTCAGTTCCACGTGGTTCCTTCGTGTCGTTGCGTTCCCATTCTAGCGGACGCAGCGTCGAAACTCTAGTTTGAACCGTTGGACCGGCACGGCCCTTCGATGCCCAGGGTAAACGTACCGTGCCCCTACTTCGCCGAGACTTGCGCGGCTTCCTTCGTCCCTGTCGCCCAGGCAATCTTTTTGTCTCTCGGGATCAGCCCCAATTTCGCTGCTTCGTGAAAATATCGTTCCAGGCCGCGGCGATTTTCTTCTCCCAGAGAGTAGTCGATGTTATGACGCAGGTAGGATTCAAGCGCTTCCTGTGGCAGCTCTAGTTCGCGAGCAGCCTCGAGACAGATGGCGGCGATCTGAGTTAGCCCGAAGTTGCGCGAGGCCGCAAAATCCGCAAGCACTTCTGGAGTCACAACCTCCGGCCTTGCGGCCCAAATAGCCATCACAGCTGGCAGGCTGGCAAATTTCCGCCATTCGCCCACCACGTCATAGACTTGAAAAATCTCGGCGCTAGTCATTCCCAGCGTGGCCGCCTGGCATACCGCGCGTCCTTGCGGGCTGACCGTACTCTTTTTCTCGATGGCGATGGAGATTCGCAGCGCCGGGTCGCCGATAAGCATCGCCGCGTCAGCATTTTCCAGCATCGCGCGCAGATCAGGATCGGTTTCAAAATACTCGGGTTTGATCTTCCAGTGCTCGGCGGCCAGGATTCGCGTCAACGCTTGCGTGCTGCGCGAACTGCGGTCCAGCGCGATGCTGCGGACCTGCTCGATGGGCTTCTTCGAGACAATCAACAGGCTGCGCACGCGATTGTGGGAGGCGATCGCCAAGTCCGGCAGAACCACCAGGCCAGGGATGCGCTGGTACTCTATCGCCGGAATGATCGCGACGTCCGCCGCGCCGGTGCGCAGTGCATCCGCGCATTGCGACGGCACGGTGAAAGACAAATCGTGTTTTCCGGCGAGCGGCCCGTTCGTGAAGCCCCAAACTAGCGGCGCGGTGTTCAAGTACTGCACGATAGAGATGCGAAGTTTTTGCAAGTTGGGATGCTCGCGATTTCGTCTCAGTATAGCAGAGTGGATTTTCCCCCGCGCCAGGCGTCTTTTGTTGTAAAACGTTCTTTCCTTTCGGAGGCGCTGAAAATGCTGAAAGCTTCGCGTTATTGGCTCGTGCCGTGTTTTTTATGTCTGCCGTCGATGTGCCTGGCGGCCCATCCCGATGCGGCCCAGGCGCCAACCATCGCGGAAAAAACCGCGGGCGCGCAAAAGTTTCCCGGTTATTTCAATCTTTATTGGGACGCCAAGCAAGACAAGCTGTGGCTCGAAATCGATAAATGGAACACGGAGTTCCTTTACCAGACCGGCCTTCCGGCTGGCATCGGCTCGAACGACATCGGGCTTGATCGCGGCCAACTTGGCAAGACGGGCATCGTCCGGTTCGAGCGCAGCGGCCCGAAGGTTTTGCTCATCGAGGAGAATTTCGGCTATCGCGCGGTGACTAGCGACGCGGACGAGCGCCGCGCCGTCCACGATTCTTTCGCGGAGTCGGCGCTTTGGGGCTTCACGATTGCCGCCGAAGAAAACGGCCACGCGCTCGTTGACGCCACGGACTTTTTTTTGCGCGACGCTCACGGCATTCCCGCGACACTCCGCCGTACGAAGCAGGGAGCCTACAAGCTCGATCCCACGCGTTGCGCCATCTATCTTCCGCAGACCAAAAATTTCCCCCTTAACATGGAAGTCGAAGCCACGCTAACCTTTGCCGGAGACGAGCCAGGTCCCTGGGTGCGCGAGGTTACGCCTTCGCCTGAATCCATCACCGTTCGCGAGCATCACTCCTTCGTGCAGCTTCCGCCTCCCGGCTACAAGCCGCGTGTCTACGATCCGCGGAGCAGTTTTTTCGGCATCGCCTACATGGACTACGCCACGCCGGTCAGCGAACCCATCGTCAAGCGTTTCACCGCACGGCATCGCCTCGAAAAAAAAGATCCCAAAGCCGCCATGAGCGAACCCGTCCAGCCAATCGTCTATTACCTTGATCGCGGCGCTCCGGAGCCGATTCGCTCCGCGCTGCTCGAGGGCGCACGCTGGTGGAACCAGGCGTTTGAAGCCGCCGGTTACAAAAACGCCTTCCGCGTTGAGATGCTGCCCGAAGGCGCGGACCTAATGGATCTGCGTTACAACGTGATTCAGTGGGTGCATCGCGCCACGCGCGGCTGGTCGTATGGCGCGAGCGTCATCGATCCGCGCACGGGTGAGATTATCAAAGGGCATGTCACTCTCGGCTCGCTGCGCGTGCGGCAAGATTACCTGATCGCCGAAGGCTTGCTCGCCCCCTACGAAAAGGGCAAACCAGTCTCGCCAAAAATGACGGAGATGGCGCTCGCTCGCCTCCGCCAACTCGCCGCGCATGAAGTCGGCCACACGCTCGGCCTGATGCACAACTACTCCGCGAGCACGGTCAATCGCTCGTCAGTGATGGATTATCCGCCGCCGCTTGTGAAGCTCGCCGCCGACGGCACGCCTGATCTTTCCGATGCTTACGCCACGGGCATCGGCGCTTGGGACAAAGTATCCATTACTTGGGGTTACAGCGACTTCGCGCCCGGCACCGACGAGCACGCTGTGCTGAACAAAATCCTGACGGATGCGTTTGGAGGCGGGCTCCGCTACCTTACGGACCAGGATGCCCGCCCCGCTGGTTCTTCGAGCAGCGTTGCCCATCTTTGGGACAGCGGGTCGAATGCCGTCGACGAGCTAAGTCGCATCATGCAGGTTCGCGCCGCGGCGCTGAAGCGCTTTGGCGAAAACAACATTCGCGAGGGCGCGCCTCTTGCAACGATCGAAGACGTGCTCGTACCCATCTACATGTACCACCGCTATCAGGTGGAAGCCGCGAGTAAGCTTGTCGGAGGAATGGACTACACGTTTGCGGTGCGCGGCGACGGACAAGTTCCTACGCAAATTGTCGCGCCCGCCGAGCAGCGTCGCGCCCTCGCGGCCGTGCTCGCCACACTCAAGCCGGAAGCGCTTGCCCTGCCGGAATCGCTCCTGAAAATCATTCCACCGAGGCCGCCGGAATATCCGCGCAACCGGGAGGATTTCAAGATTCACACCAGCCCGGCGTTCGATGCGCTCGCTCCGGCGGAATCAGCCGCCCAGCACACGTTGCAGTTTTTATTTAATCCGGAACGCGCCGCCCGCCTCGTCGAGTTCCACGTGCGCAACGCCGAAAACCCAGGCCTCGCAGAAGTGCTCGACGCCGTCCTGAACGCGACCTTTAAGGCCCCTAGGCCCGCAGGCTATAGTGCCGAAGTGGCACGGGTCGTCGACAATGTGGTTCTCTATGATCTTTTGGCGTTTGCCGACAACGATCAGGCTACTCCGCAAGCACGCGCTCTAGCGCTTCAGAAGCTTGCTGATTTGCAGATTTGGATCTCCAAGAACACTGAGAATTTGGCCGACGAAGCCGAGCGCGCGCACCTCTTGTTTGCTGGGCGTCAGATCTTCCAGTTTTTGACCTACCCAGAGAAAATGAAGAAGACGGTACCCGTCGAGCCGCCCGATGGCCCTCCCATCGGAAGCATGGGCGTGCTCGATTGTGACTGGCAGCCATGACTCTTGGCGACACGGCCAAGTGAAGGACCAACTATCTAATCCTGCGCGTCACCTGAGCGAGGACATTCTTGCCGAACTTTTTACTTCGACAAACGCTATGCCGTTTACGCCGCTGCACGCGAGCCACAAGTTGCCATCGGGCGTGGCCACCATGTTTCGCACCACGCCTCCGCCAGACGGGATGAGCCACGTCTGGAATTTCTCTGTCTTGGTGTCAAATCGCACGACCGTATTCGGCTTGGTGTTGGATTCGCTGTACCAGATAACGTCTCCAATCGCTGTGATGCCGTAGGGTTTGGAGCGCGGCCCGCCGGGCGAAGCCCACTCGGTGACTTGGCCCGTCTTTGGATCGAGCCGCCCCAAATACCCGCGCGAATAGTCCGAATACCAGATCACGTCGTCTGGAGTGATCGCCACACGCCGCGGATGCGAATCCACATGCGGCAAAACATACTCGTGAATTGCGAGGGTGTCCGGGTCAAGGCTGGCCACCTTGTTGCTCCCAAACTCGACGAAGAACGGAACGCCTTTCGAGGTCACCACCATCCCATAAGGATTCGATTTCGAAGTGGGTGAACTGACCACTTTCACTTCGCCCGTTTTCGGATTCAGGCGTCCCAGCATGTTGCCGCCTTGCACCGTAAAGTAGATGTTTCCGTTCGGCGCAAAGAGCAGCGTGTGCGGGTCCTTCGCTTGCGGATCGGGCATCGGATATTCGGTCACGTTGCCCGTCTTCGGGTCGAGCTTTCCGATATACGCCTTGAAGTTGGCCGTGAACCAGATGTTCCCCTCTTTATCGGGCACAAGTCCATGTGGGCCGGACGAGGGCGTCTTCAAAGGGTATTCCTTGAATTGTTGTGTCTTGGGATCGAATCGCCCAAGCACATTGGCCATCTGGCCCGAGTACCAAACCGAGCCGTCCGGAGCGAACGCCGGATTGTGCGGCCGCGACCCGGCCGTAGGTACTTGCCACTCCTTGATGGAAACCTCGACGCTTCCCGGAATGACCACCGCTTCGGGCGCAGGCCTTTCCGGAAAGTTCCTGGCCAGGTAATCCGTCACCGTGGCGATCTGGTCTTTCGGCACGGGAGCCCCAGCCGTCACCATCATATTTAGGACCGATGACCACTCCCCTCGATTGTGGCCTGCGTTGGTTACGGTGGTGAGGGAGTGGCACGAACCGCAAGCTTTTTGGACCGTTTCCTTCCCGTTCCCTTCGGGCAACTGCGGCGGGTTCTGAGACCATCCCGGAAGAGCGATGCAGACAAAGGCCGCCACCACCAAAAGTGGCAGCCTTCTAGCCGTAGTGGCTGGCTTCCTCTGGCTAGGCGTCGCGTTCGACCTCTCACTTCTTCGTTCTTTGTCGCAACTCAATCCGCGCACGGAGACCTCCATAATGCTGCAGTTTCGCACGTAATTTACGCCCGGCGGCCATTCCGCGCAATCAGGAAGCCGTCAACTCCTTTCAAATCAAGGAGAACGGTCCTCCCGCCAGGTTTGCGGAACGGAGTCCCCGATCTGTTCCGCAAACGCGTACTTTCTAGTCTTTAGACATGAATTCATCAAACCGATGAAGGTCTTGTTCGTCTATGTAGCAAGGAGGGTTTGTCCATGAAATTGCGCATTAGTGCTTTTCTGCTGTTGGTGACCGCCGTGTGCGGCTTCTACGGTGTGGCCGCTCTGGCTGGCGCTCAGGACGCGCCGACTCCCCCAACTCCGCCCGCGCCTCCCTCTGCTGTTCCCGCCCCACCCGTTCCTCCTTTGCCGCCGAGTGTTCCTGTCTACACGGCTGCACCAAGCGTGCCTCCTGCGCCGCCGGCCCCGGCAATGCCACCTATGCCCCCGATGCCCGCAATGCCGGCTGCTCCAGCGGCCCCGGCTAGCCACGCTGAGCCGGGTTGGCCCGATTGGGACCATCGGCACTCGGTAAGCATGTCCGGCGGCCATCGTGAGCCCGCAACAGATTGCTCCGACCTCCATGTTCGTTTCGACGACCGCGACGCGGTCATGGAATCGGAAGAGCGTACGGTAACGAAAGCCGAAGCCCCAACTCTTCGCGTTCAGCCGCACAAGAACGGAGGCGTTCAAGTACAAGGTTGGGACAAAGACACCTATTCCGTAACGTTTTGCAAGTTCGCTTCAAATGAGGAGGGTGGCGCAAGGCGGATTTTGGCGCAGATGACCCTTTCTGTCCGAAACGGCGAGGTCTCAACCAACGGGCCGAGCGATGACGGCGATTGGACGATCTACCTGCTGATTCGCGCGCCAAAAGCGTCCGTCATCGACCTGGAAACTGCCAATGGCCCGCTTTCGCTCTACAACGTGGACGGTAAGCTGACCGCACATGCGACGAATGGTCCGATTACCTTGCGCGATTTTTCCGGCGATGCCGACGTTCGAGCAGCCAACGGTCCGATCTCAATCAGTGGAAGCAGCGGCAACGTGCGCATCCACACCGAGAACGGCCCGATCTCGATCAATCTCAAAGGGACCAGCTGGAGCGGGACAGGATTAACCGCCGACGCGCAGAATGGTCCTCTGACGCTCTCCGTTCCGTCTGACTACAAGTCCAGCTTTAGCGTGGAATCGCGTAACTATTCCCCGATGAGCTGCCATGCAAGCATTTGCGAGAACGCCCGGAAAACCTGGGACGACAACAACCGCCGCATCGAGTACGGCAGCTCCCCGGCGATGATCAAGCTTTCGACCGTGAACGGCCCGGTTTCGATCCAGTCTTCGCGCGAGGAAATGTAGCACCGGCTTTTGCCTCGTTGCCTGCGATGGCAGCTGCGGCATTCGCAAGTGTTGCACACGCCTCTCATATTACTCGCGCCGCGCATTCCTCAAAGATGGACGCGCTCTAGCCCTTGCGGATAAGATTCTGCGCATGATTCCCGAAGCGCGTGTGGCCCGGCCGGTCACCGAATCGGAAGCCGCGCGGATGGCGCGCGAAATCTTCAGCCTCGATGTTTCTGCGAAGTCGCTTCCCGGCGAATACGACGATAATTTCCACCTCACCTCAATCGACGGGCGCGAGTTTGTCCTGAAAATCATGCATCCCGCGCGCGAGCAATCTTTCGTCGAGATGCAGTGTCAGGCACTGCAGCATTTGGCCCACCGCGCGCCGAATCGTTCGCTTCCGCGCGTTTGCCCAACGCCAGACGCCGACGCGTTCACGGTTGCGGCGCTGGCCGATAGAACGAAGCGCCTTCTGTGGCTGCTCACTTATGTTCCGGGAACCGTCCTCGCGAAAGTAAATCCGCATACTGGGGAGTTGCTGCATAGCCTCGGCCAATTTCTCGGCGAAATGGATGCCGGTCTGGCGAATTTCTCTCATCCGGCTACCCATCGCGAATTGAAATGGGACCTCTCGCGTGCGAGTTGGATTCGTGACTACCTGTCGCACATCGGGAATTCGAAGCAGCGCGCGCTCGTCGAGAAGTTTCTTGCGCTTTACGAATCGGAAGTAATTCCCGCGCTGCCGTCGCTGCGCCGCAGCGTCATTTACGGCGACGCCAACGATCACAATGTTCTGGTCGGCCCGCCGTGGCCTCAACCGCGAAAAGTAGTCAGCGTGATTGACTTCGGCGACATGCACTACGGTCTTACCGCTTCCGAGGTCGCGATTGCGGCCGCTTACGCGATGTTAGGAAAGAAAGACCCGCTGGTCGCGGCGACGGCCGTAGTCGCCGGCTATCACTCCGCTTTTCCGCTCGAAGAAGCTGAGATCAGCATCCTCTACACACTCATCGGCATGCGGCTCGCCGTCAGCGTCACGAATTCTGCACATCGCAAGTCTTTAATCCCAAACGATCCTTATGTGACGATCAGCGAAGCCCCCGCCTGGGAAGCACTCGAGAAGCTTACTGCGGTTCATCCCAGATTGGCGCACTACACATTCCGCGATGCCTGCGCTTTGCCTGCGGTACCACACAGCGAAAATGTACGGCGGTGGCTTGCGTCCAGTGCAAGCAGCGCGGCCTCGATTCTCGATGTGGACTTGCGGGCGGCTCCGAGTGTCGTCGTTGATTTGAGCGTCGGCAGCACATTTCTCGGCGCTGATCCGAATGCGGCCCAAACTGAAAACCTCAGCGAGCCGCTCTTCCGTAAGATGAAGACCGCAAATGCTTCCGTGGGAATCGGACGCTACAACGAAGCGCGCTTGCTCTATACTTCTCCGCTCTTTGGCGCCAGCGAAAATCCCACCGATGAACGCCGCACGATCCATTTGGGAATAGATTTATTCGCCGCACCCGGCACGCCCATCCATGCGCCGCTCGACGGTGTCGTTCATGCCGTTGCGATCAATACCGCGTTGCTGGATTACGGCCCGCTCGTGATTCTTCGTCACACAACCTCCGACGGCGTGGAGTTCTTTACGCTCTATGGCCACCTTGCGCGGGAAGCATTTGATGCGCTTCAAGTCGGGCAGCGCATCGTGCGCGGCCAGCAGATCGCCCGCATCGGCGGCGTACACGAAAACGGCGGCTGGTCGCCTCATCTTCATTTCCAAATCATTCTGGACTTGCTGGATCGCCGCTCTGATTTTCCCGGAGTCGCCTGCGCGTCGCAGCGCGCCGTCTGGACCTCTCTCTCTCCCGATCCCAATTTGCTGCTCGGCGTTCCCGAAGAGCGTTTCCCGCGGCCAGAGCCGAGCGCCGCCGAGACTCTTTCCGCTCGCCGTGAGCTGCTCGGAAAGAATCTCAGCGTTTCGTATCAGCAGCCGCTAAAGATTGTGCGTGGATGGATGCAATACCTTTACGACGACACAGGCCGCGCCTTTCTCGATGTCTACAATAACGTTCCTCTTGTTGGACACAGCCATCCTCGCGTTGTCCGCGCCGTGCAAGAGCAGGTCGCTCTCCTCAACACCAACACGCGCTATCTCCACGACAACGTGACCCGCTACGCGGAGCGGCTGACGCGTCTTTTGCCGGAGCCGCTACGCGTCTGCTACTTCGTCAACTCCGGTAGCGAAGCTAACGAGCTGGCGCTACGCCTCGCCCGCGCGCACACCGGTCGCGAAGACGTGATCGTCCTCGAACACGCCTATCACGGCCATACCACCACGCTGATCGACATCAGCCCCTACAAATTTGATGGTCCTGGAGGCGGTGGCCGCAAACCATGGGTCCACGTCGCGCCAATCCCCGACGACTATCGCGGACCTTACCGGCGAGAAGATGCGGACGCGGGAAAGAAGTACGCGCAGCACGTGGCGGAAATTGTGGAAAATATTCATGCGGAAGGCCGCAGCGTCGCAGCGTACATTGCGGAAACAATGCCAAGCGTCGCCGGACAAATTGTTTTTCCACCGGGATATCTAGCGGAAACTTACAAACACATGCGCGCCGCTGGCGGTGTCTGCATCGCCGACGAAGTGCAAGTCGGCTTCGGCCGCCTCGGCACACACTTCTGGGGATTCGAGACGCAAGGAGTCATCCCGGACATCGTGGTGCTCGGAAAACCAATCGGAAATGCGTTCCCTTTGGCGGCCGTTGTCACCACCCAGGAAATCGCAACTTCCTTCAACAACGGCATGGAATTCTTCAGCACTTTTGGTGGCAATCCTGTCGCGTGCGCGGCAGGCCTTGCAGTTCTGGAAGTACTCGAAGATGAGCATCTCCAGGGAAACGCGTCGCGCGTCGGCAGCTACCTGACCTCGCGGCTGAAAGCATTGCAAGCGAAGCACCCGCTCCTCGGCGACGTGCGCGGTCTGGGATTATTTCTCGGATTGGACCTCGTCCTCGATCGTGACACTCGAGCGCCTGCGCCACGGCAAGCATCTTACGTCGTCAATCGCCTCCGCGAGCACGGCATCCTCACAGGAACCGACGGCCCGCATGACAACGTCATCAAGCTCCGCCCTCCGCTGATTTTCTCGCAAGCCGACGCCGATCTTTTTGTAACAAGCCTGGGCGCAGTCCTCGCCGAAGACCCCGCTCAGCCCGCCTGATTGCAAACCAGCTCGTTTATTTCAATTATTAGTTGACATTACAGTTATCAAGCGCATAGTCTTGTCTCGCGATGGAGCTGGATACATCCCTCCCCTGGCTCGCGTTGGCGCTCACGCCCGGCCTCGCTTCCCGTCTGTCCGCTCGCCTTCTGAAACGCTTCGGCTCTCCCGACGCGGTTTTTCGCGCTCCCCTTACCGAACTCGAACGATGCAGTCTCCCCGCTCCCGTCGCGCAAGCCGTCTTCAAAAAAGAATCGTTCAAGCGCGCCGAAAAAGAATTGAAGGCCACAGGCAACATCGACCGCTGCCGGCTCATCAACTGGACCGAGCCCGAGTACCCCCAAACGCTCCTGCAAATCTACGATCCGCCCGTCTTGCTCTACGTTCGCGGCGACCTGGAGGTCCTGAACCTCCCCTGCCTCAGCATCGTCGGCACCAGAAAGCCCACTCTCTACGGCACGCAAATGGCGCAAAGCCTCGGCCGCGACCTCGCCGCGAGAGGTCTTGTCATCGTCAGCGGCATGGCCCGCGGCATCGACGCTATAGGCCATCAAGGCGCCATGGCCGCGAACGGCCGAGCCATCGGCGTCCTCGGAACAGGCATCGACGTCTGCTATCCCAAAGAAAACAAAAAACTCTACGAAAAAGTTTTAGAGCGCGGCGCCATCATCAGCGAGTTTCCGCTGCGCACCCATCCCGCGCCCGAAAACTTTCCCATCCGCAATCGTATCGTCGCGGGAATGCCGCTAGGCGTCATCGTCATAGAAGGCGCTCAGTACAGCGGCTCGCTGATCACGGCCCGCTTAGCCATGGAGTTCGGCCGCGAAGTTTTCGGCGTCCCGGGTAACGTAACGCAACCGGTCAGCTTTGCCCCGAACCAATTGATCAAGCAAGGCGCGAAGCTCGTCACCAACGCGGAAGACGTAATCGAAGAGCTCCCCACTCCCGTCCGTGCCGCGCTCGTAAAAGCCGAACAGCCCGAAGCCGAGCAACGCGAACTGCTCGTCGCAGCAGCTCTGAATCCCTCCGAAAAAAAGGTCTACGAGCTTCTCAGCGCCGAGGAATCCAAGCACATTGACGACCTCGTCGAGCAATCGGGCTTGAACTCTTCCGAAGTTCTCGCTACGCTTTTTAATCTGGAAATGAAAGGCATCGTGCGGCAGTCTCCGGGGAAGCAGTTCAGCAAAGTGTTGTTTTAACAGCAGATACAGCGCGAATCGCCTGCCCCCGATCCTGCATCTAAAGCCTGAGAGTATCCCAAAGGCTGATTGCAGCATCTACACGTAAGTTAGCGAGAAGGACACACGCCGCGCTCTCAGCCCTTCCAGCAGCACATTACGGGGTTACAAAGACAAGATGGCCCGTTCGCTTGTGATCGTTGAGTCGCCTGCAAAGGCGAAGACAATTAATAAGTATTTGGGGCGGAATTTCCTCGTCAAGGCCTCCATAGGCCACGTGATGGACCTGCCCAAGAAAACGATCGGCATCCGTCTGCCCGGAGAAGAAGAAGGCACTGGAAAGAAAAAGAAGCGAGCCAAGAAGGGCGCGAAGAAAGTAAAGGAAAAGCCAGTCCGTCCACCGATATCGCTGGATGACGACAAAATTTTTGAGCCGACGCTCCAGATCATCGCCGGCAAGGGCAAAATCATCAACGATCTCCGCAAGGCTGCCAATGCCGCGGACGCCGTCTACCTGGCGGGCGACCCCGACCGCGAAGGAGAAGCCATCTCCGCGCACCTCGCCATGGTCTTGGCCAAGCCTTCGAAATATCCCGAGCAGGAGCCCAGCTTCCCACGCTTCAAGAAAAAAGACGCCAAAGCCGAAGCGGCAGAAGAAGCTGCAAAGGTCGAACCTAAAAAAGAAATTCCGCCCACGGATCCGAAAAAGATCTTTCGCGTCACCTTCAACGAAATTACGCCCAAAGCGATTCGCGCCGCCTTCGAGCATCCGCGAAAGGTCGACACGAATCTCGTCGACGCGCAGCAAGCCCGCCGCGTTCTTGACCGCATCGTGGGCTACAAAATTTCTCCGCTTCTCTGGAACAAAGTTCGCCGCGGCCTCTCCGCCGGCCGCGTTCAGACCGTCGCGCTCCGCTTGATCGTCGAACGCGAACAGGAAATCCGCGCATTCGTCCCCCAGGAGTATTGGACCATCCACGCCATGCTCGATGCGGGCCAGCCGCCGCTCTTCGAAGCCAAGCTCTTCAAATACAGGGGCGAAGATCTCGAAGTCAAAAACCAGGAAGGTGCGGACAAGGTCGTTGCCGCCGTCAGCAAGGCCAAGTGGCAAGTCGCGAGTGTCACGCAAAAAGAAAAGAAGCGCAATCCGCCCCCGCCGTTTACGACTTCAAAACTGCAGCAGGCCGCCTACAACCGCCTGCGCTACACCGCCAAGCGCACCATGTCGCTCGCGCAGAAACTTTACGAAGGTGTCGAGCTTGGCGAAGAGGGCTCCGTCGCGCTCATCACCTACATGCGCACCGATTCCGTCAACGTCTCGCAGGACGCTCTCGCCCAGGTGCGTGAATTGATCCCCGAGCGCTTCGGCTCGAACTATCTGCCGGAGAAGCCCAACTATTACAAATCCAAGAAAGACGCGCAGGAAGCCCATGAAGCCGTGCGCCCCACGGACGCCATGCGCGCGCCCGAAGACGTCCGCAAGTATTTGGAAGACGATCTCTTCAAGCTCTACCAGTTGATTTGGCAGCGCTTTGTCGCTTCGCAAATGCTTCCTGCCATCTTCGACCAAACCACGATCGACATCAGCGCTGGCGACTACACCTTCCGTGCCACCGGCTCCGTTCAGAAATTCGACGGCTACCTCCGCGTCTACCAGCTCCCCGTCTCCAACGCCGACCGCGAAGACGAAGAAAAGGACGACGAAGGCGAGGGCAAGTCCCTTCCGCAAGTCACCGAGGGCCAAACGCTGCGCCTTGACAAGATTCGTCCGGATCAGCATTTCACCGAGCCGCCCCCGCGCTACAACGACGCCACGCTCGTCAAAGATCTCGAAGAAAAAGGCATCGGCCGTCCTTCCACTTACGCTTCCATCATCTCGACCATCGTCGAGCGCGAGTATGTCACCAAAGACCAAGGCCGCTTCTCGCCCACCATGCTCGGCGAACGCGTCAGCGTCCTGCTCGTAAAGAGCTTCGAGGACATTTTCGATGTCACTTTCACCGCGCGCCTCGAGGAAGAGCTCGACGAAATCGAGGAAGGCAAGCTCCCCTGGCGCGAAGCCGTGAAAGAGTTCTGGGAGAAATTTATCGTCGATCTGGATCGCGCCGACGACGAAATGCTCTCCTACAAAGCGGGCATCCCCACCGGCAAGAAGTGCGAAAAATGTGGCGAAGGCGAACTCCTCGAACGCATCAGCCGGCACGGTTTCTTCCTCGGTTGCTCGCGCTATCCCGATTGCGATTTCATCCAGGATCTCTCCCCCGAGCTTCCCGCGGACACCGGCGAGCCCAAAATCGAGTATTGCGACAACTGCGGCAAGGAGATGGCCATCAAGCGCGGCCGTTTCGGCACGTTCCTCGCGTGCAAGGGCTATCCCGATTGCAAAACGACCCGCCGCCTTGTCCAGGGCACGCGCATCGCACACCAGCCCGACGAGCCGCTTGACGAGAAGTGCACGCTCTGCGGCAACGGCCTCGTCAAAAAACACGGCCGCTTCGGCGAATTCATCGGTTGCACCGGCTATCCGAAATGCAAATACACGCGCCCCATCACCATGGGCATCAAATGTCCGAAGTGCAATGAAGGCGAATTCGTCCGCCGAGGCAGTGCCGGAAAAGGCGGCCGTGGCCGTCCGCGCATTTTCTACGGCTGCTCGCGCTATCCCGATTGCGATTTCACGACGCCCTTTATGCCGATCGCGGAGCCGTGCCCGAAGTGCGGCGCGCCGTTCATCGTTGAAAAGAAAACCAAGATCGGCACGGTCCACGCCTGCTTGAAGGAAGACTGCGATTGGGAACAACTCGCTCCCGAACCCGCAGCCCCACCGCAAACGCAGCCCGAAGAGGCCGCCCCGGTTGGCGCAAAGCCTTAGTTGATTCCCTGAGGTGCTGGCTTTGGGGCGGGAACTTCGTAATTCTCATCCGTATACACAATCAATGGAGTTCCTTGCTTTATCTCCACGTTCTTCCCGTGCTTAATCAACCCGATCGGCCCGAATAAAACCGTAAGCGCCACGGTCGCGCCCACTTTTCCTTCTCCCTCTTTCCCTTTCGTTCCGCGCAATCTGAGATGGCCTGAATCCGTAATCAGGTAATCCAATCGCATGTTTAATTCGCCGGCCTTGCCCATCATCCCCGCCTTTTTCGCGTGCGTGATGGTTCCCACCGCTTTCGCCCCGGCTTTGACCACCACGATGTCGCCAAGTTTTACATCTTGATCGAGCACCAGGCTGACAGGATCATCATCGTTCGCGGTTTTCGAACTCAAGTCCTGAGCAAATTTCAGATTCACGTCTGCGCCTTCCTTGAGGACAAGTTTTTCCGCAGGCGCGGCCGCCGGTGCCGCGGGCGGGATGCCGGCATCCGGAGGCGGCTGCGGGGGATTCTGCGCAAAAAGCGTTCCACCGAAGCAAAGTATAAGAGCGACGCCGCCTGCAAAATTTTTGAATCGCATAAATTCCTCCTGTTTCTCTCTCCGAAAATGAGTCTCCGTCGTGGACCCTCTCCACCTGGGTTCTGGCCGCCTGCCATTTAGATATACGCTGAACGAAACGAGAGTATCACTCTCTCGTCTTCAGGATGTAAAGGGGTGACCAGTAAACACCGGAGAGATAACCAAAGAGACCGCTCGCGCCGGTGCCGCAATTGTGACGGATGCACCGATTGCCCATGCTCGCGGCCAGTTGCTGTCCTATAATCAATAATGGAAGCGTGGCCGATTCCCCGGCACAAAATGAAAACAGCCATCGGTAAATATCTCGAATATCTTCGCGCGGTGAAGAATTCCTCTCCCCACACGATTTCCAACTATGGCAAGGACCTCGCCCAATTCATGGCCTATCTTTCTCCGCCCGGTCTCGAGCCGCCTGCCCTTACCGCCGTCACGCACAACACCATCCGCGAATTTGTCGGCCATTTACACGATCACCGTCTGCAGAAAAGCTCGATCGCGCGCAAGTTGGCTGCGCTTCGCTCCTTTTTCAAGTACTGCGTTCGCGAAGGCCGCTTGCAGGAAAATCCGGCGCGGCTCGTCGCGACTCCCAAGCTGCCCAAACGCATCCCTTCCGTTCTCTCGGCCGAAGAGATGAACGGCTTTCTCGATCAGCTCGCGGAGATGGGTCCAGCCTCCAGCACCGGCGGTGAACTCGTCAAAAAACGCGCGCGACCCGATGCGAATACTTCTCCCGGCGAGCCTCCCAAGCTTCAAGACGAGAGCTTGATGCTGCGCCGCGACCGCGCCCTGCTGGAATTGCTTTACGCCGCCGGGCTTCGCGTCAGCGAACTCACCGGCCTAGACTATGGCGACATCGACCAAAAAGAGCGCGTCCTGCGCGTTCGCGGCAAAGGCGGCAAGGAACGCATCGTCCCCTACGGCTCGAAGGCTCAGGAAGCCCTCGAAAAGTATTGGCCCCTTCGCGACCAACTGTTCCTGCAAGCCTCCAGCAGCCGCGGCCGTCACAGCGGCGCCCCTCACACCGAGGCCGTCTTCCTCAATTACACAGGCCGCCGCCTCACGCAACGTTCCGTCGGCCGCATCGTCAAAAAATACGTCCGCCTCGTCAATGTGAACTGGGACCTGCACCCGCACTCCATGCGCCACGCCTTCGCCACCCATCTCCTCGCTGATGGCGCCGACCTCCGCGCCATCCAGGAACTCCTCGGCCACCAATCGCTCTCCACCACCCAAAAATACACCCACGCCTCCATTCGCCAGCTAATGGACATCTACGACAAAGCCCATCCTCACGCTTAGATACATCCCGCAGTGGTCTCCAATGCCGGCGCCAAGCTCGGCGATGTGGCCTAAATGCAGGACGGGCGACTCGGTTTTCCGAGTCGCCCGCCAATTGCTGTTTAAGGTTTCAGATTAGAAATCCAGCTTGATACCCACCTGGATTTGCCTTTGCGCGATCAGCGTGTTGCTCGACTGTGTCGATACCCCGAACTTTGGATTGAACACTAGCGAGTTCACGGTTGCCTTGGCGCCCAGCGGTGTGCAGTTCGCGCCAGCCGCGCAAATCGTGAACATGGTCGTGTTCACACCGGTGACATTGTTGTGATTGAACAGATTAAAGGCGTCGCCACTCAGCGTCAGTTTCCAGCTTTCCCAGATCGCGAACTGCTTCTGCATCCGGAAGTCCACATTAGCAGTTCGTGGCATCTGGAATGAGTTTGGCGCCAGCCACGGCACGCGATTTGTTCCGCCGTCGGCCAGCACCCCCGTTCCGCCCGTGACCGAGACAAAACCAGCTGGATTCGGCGCGTTACCCGAGATGAGGGGCGTAAATGGCGCACCGGAAGAGACGTTGATGAGCGGGGAAAGCGTGTAGCCATTCACCAGGTGCTGCCACACCTTGCTTTCACCTTTGTAAACGTCCGGCGTCCACACCGTTCCGACCACGAACCGGTGCCGGATGTCAAAGTTGGATCGTCCATACTCTGCAGCCAAGTCGAACGGATTCAGCACGTTATTCGGTGCTGTAAATGTCTGGGAACTCTGTCCAAAGTCCTTGGCGGACGCATACGTGTAGGAGCCCTGAATTTGGAAGCCCTTATAAAATCGCCTGTTGAGGCTGACCACCAGCGCGTTGTACTTCGAATCCACGTTGTCGCTAATGTTGGTAATCGCGCCGAACCCCGTGTTCGGCCGTCCTGTACCGCCGCTTGCCGGTTTCTTCCCCGATGTGTCGGCTGGCACGCCGAAGTACGGCACAGCCGCGACTCGGCCGAGCCCAGCGTCGCTAATAAACGGGCTCAGGACAGTTCCGATTCCTTGCATGAGTGTGTATGCGGTATCAAGCGTCGGGTTGGCGAGATTCGTGTCCACGAAACGCGGCAGCCGGCGGCCTAGACTCCCAACATACGATACGGACACAACCGTGTTCGTCGCTATCTGCCGCTCGAACTCCGCGTCGAATTCATGCACCAGGGGCAGTTGCGTGCCCGGCTCGAATCCAACTGCAGTCACGCCAAACGGCACTGTTCCCCCGCCAGACTTGATCACATTTGGGTACGCCACCGCTCCACTGGAAGTCGGCCCCAGCGTCGTTGAGCTCTGACCGGCAGGTAGCGCAGTATTGGCAATGGCGTTGAAAATCGTGGAGTTGATGATTCGGCCATAGAAGATGCCATACCCGCCACGAATCACCGTCTTGCCCGTTCCGGTCACGTCCCAGGCGAGTCCGAGGCGTGGGCCAAAGTCTGAGCGGTCTGATGGGAACACCGTCGTATTGGGAAGTGCGCCGTTTGGAAGCTGCGGCGACGGCAGGATCTCCGTTTCGTAACGTAGTCCGAGATTCAACGTCAGCCGCGGCCTGATTCGCCAATCGTCCTGCGCAAAGAATGCCACGTCATTCGTCGAGAATTGAAATCCCGGTGTCCCAAACCCCTGCGCGTAGCTCGAATAGCAAAACTCCGCCGTCGTTGTGTTCGGAATTGTGCATAGCGGCCCAGACTTGGTTTCGGCAGCCACGAAGTCAGTAATGTAGTCCACGCGAGTGGCGTAGGTGTATGCTCCGAAGCCCTGGAAGAGGTTGATTTCGCTGTCGTGAACATGGTTGATGTCGAAGCCAAACTTGAACAAATGAGTTCCATGGCTCCAGGCCAGCGTGTCCGCCACCTGGTTCCTTCTCTCGTCTGGGTATTGCGGTCGGTTCAGAAAGTTCGGCATACCGAACACAAATCCGCCCACCAATGCGTCGTTAATCGTGATCTGCGGGGAGACGCCGAATGACGAAACGGGTTCCCCCGAAAGCGGATTCTGTCCAAATTCAAACTCGAAATCCCGCCCGTACTGGTAGCGCAATTCGTTCGTCATCGTCGAGCTGATCGTCGTGATCAGCTTCGCTACTCCCCAATCATCTTTGACGTAGTCATTTCCGAAACTCTCGATTCCTCGGTTGACAACCGGCTGAGTCTGAATGCCTTCGGGTGAATTCCACCGCAGCCGGTTGTAGGTGAACGACGCATGATTCTTCGAATTCACATTCCAATCGATCTTCGGCAACAGAATTAGCTGGTCCCCTCTTCTGCCCACCGTGCCCGTTAAATTGGTCAGAAACGTCAACGCATCCGTCACGGGCGTGCTCGTCGCTGTGATCCCTCTGGACTTAAGAGTTGCGATTTCTGACGTGCTCAGCGGCGCAAATATTGCCCCGGACGTCCCCGAGTTCGCCACCGCCGGGAATGGCCGCAACTGCTGATCCGCGCTGAAATACCAGAAGAGCTTGTCCTTGATAATGGCTCCTCCGACTCCGCCTCCGAACTGATGCCGCTTGTCTTCCGGCAAAAATGCCTTCGATGCTCCGTTTACAAGGTGCGTCTGGAACGGATTGATCGCTCCCCAGTCGCTGTTCCGGTCATACCAAAACGCTTCCCCGTGAATCTGATTCGTCCCGCTCTTCGTCACCGCGTTCACCACGCCGCCCGCCGCTCGTCCATACTCCGCGGAATAGTTCGAAGTGTTGATTTGGAACTCCTGAATCGACGCCTCGCTGCTCGAATAACTGATGCGCGTCCGCCCTCTCTCTTCGCTAAAAAACGCCTGGTTGTTGTCCGCCCCGTCCACCGTGTTGTTGTTCAGCAACCCGGAAATTCCGCGGAAGCTCACCAGTCCGAACCCGCCGTCCGGAACCGCTCCGGGAGTATCCAATGCAAAGAACGACCATCGCCGCCCATTGATCGGAAGGTTCTCGATCGTTGTCTGATTGATGTTGGTCGAAAAGTCCGCGCGATCCGTTGTGATCACCGGCGCCTCAGCCGTCGCCTCAACGGTCTCCGACGCTGCTTTCACGTTCAGCTTCGCCTCAATGGTCGTTGTACGTCCCACTTCCACGGTGACCTTGGTCGCTTTAAACGCCGCGAACCCATTCGACGTAATCTCCAGCGAGTAGAACCCCGGCTGAAGATGGATCACTTGGTATCGTCCGCTCTCATCCGTCGTGCTGCTCGCCTTGTTCCCCGTGCCGAGATTCTCTGTGCTCACGCTCGCGTTCGGCACTACGCCTCCGGACGGATCCGTTACCGTACCGCCAATCGCTCCGTCCGTCGCGGACTGCGCCCGCGCTCCCGGTGTCGCTACGAGACACACAAACAGCGCGAAAACTATTCCCACCACAACACATCCACCTGTTGTCCTCTTCATAGAGGGTCCTCCTTCGAGAATCAGAATCTAAGCAACAAGGGCACCAACTGACAGAAGGAATAGCCGTTTCAGAGGGGACTCTCTGCTCGATTGTGAGGCCGTCTTCCTCAGCCCAATCTCGTTGCCAGAATTGCTCCAGGCATCATCGAATGGACAAGGTTTCTAGCACATGAATGGTCAATTAGCAATCTGTTGCAACTCGGCCATCCGAGAAAACTTTGCATGCTCCTTATCCGCTTTGCGGCATCATACAATTCGCGTTAGTCTCATTTTGCGACCTCTCTTAAGGAGCCTATGCTGCGCCCTCAACTCCTGCTTCGGAACTTGCTCTTAGCCTTCAGCTTGGCTCTTGCAGCCGCCATCCCCGCCCGCGCACAGGACAACTACGAAATCCAGGTTTACAGCTTCGATCTTGTCGAACCCCACCACACCATGGTCGAACTCCACAGCAATTTCACCATCGACGGCTCCAAAACCACCGTCGACGGCCTCTATCCCACCAATCACGCCGAGCACGAAACCATCGAGATCACCCACGGTTTCACCGACTGGTTCGAAGTCGGCTTCTACATCTTCACTTCCGAGCGCAGCGGCCAGGGCATTCAGTGGGTCGGCGACCACATCCGACCGCGCATCGCCGTCCCCAAGAAATGGAAATGGCCCGTTGGCCTAAGCCTCTCCAATGAGGTCGGCTACCAGCGCCGCCCATTCTCCACCGACACTTGGACCTGGGAGATGCGTCCCATCATCGATAAGCAGGTCGGCCGCTGGTATCTCGATTTCAACCCCACCTTCGACCGCTCCTTGCATGGCCAATCGGTGGGCCAGGGTTTCGTTTTTTCGCCTAACGTAAAAATCAGCTACGACTTCACCAAGAAAATCACCGGCGGCCTCGAATACTATGGCTCAGTGGGGCCAGCCACGGACTTTCTGCCCCCGCGCCTTCAACAACACCAGATTTTTCCAGCTATCGACCTGAATTTATCGCCAAAGTGGGAGGTCAATTTCGGCCTCGGCGTTGGCATCACCGCCTCGACCGATCATCTGATCGCCAAAATGATTCTCGGCTATCGCTTCGACTTTTGATTTGGAGTGCGGCAGCCCCGCTGCCGCTTTCTGATCTCAATTTTCTGATCTCAGTAAGATTGCCTTTTCAAGAACTCCCCAGCAACCGCGTTGCACTCTTCAAATGCCGCCTCTTCGCTGTGTGGACTATGCTTCCCGTTCCATACAAACTTCATTTCCGCCCCTGGCAGTTCCTCGCGAACTAGCTCCATCTCTCCCGGCTCCGTTCGCGGATCAAGGCTCCCGTGCAGAAATAGTGCCGGTACGCTGATCTCTCCCAAGCGGCCGTCATACAAATCTTCGTCGGGCCGTTTCACCTGATCCGCCATCCGAAACCAGGCCGTGCAATTCCGCCGCAAAACACTTGGCCATTGTGTCTCTCCGTGGTCTTGCGCCAGCAGTTTCTTCGTTTCCTCCCCCAAGTCTTCCGGGTGCGCAGCGAACCGCTCGAAGAACGCCCGCGACCCGGGCTTTCTCCGCAGAAGATGGAACGCCTCCAAAATCAAGCACGCACAGCGCTCCGGCGACGTCATGCTGATCATCGCGCTGATGACCGCTCCATCGCTGTGTCCCCAAAACACCGCTCGCTCGACCCCCAGCGCGTCAAGAAATGCCAAGGTTTCCGCCGCCGCTCGCCGGTGAAAATCGAGCGGCATCTCTCCCGCGATTCTTGTCGAGCGCCCATAACCCGAACGGTCCGGAATCAGTATCCGGTACTCGCTCTGAAACTCCTCAATTTGCCGGTCAAGTGGATAGACTCCATACCCCCAGCCTCCATGCAGAAAAACCAGCGGCCTCCCGCTCCCAAACTCCCGATAGTAGATCGTGACGGGACTGATGTTAGGTGCATGGGGCGAATGAGCCAGCTCGAGAGTCGGCACCTAACTCGTCTCCCGAAGCGAATTCCAGACAAACGAACGCAAGTTAGAGCTGTTCGCAGATGGACGCACGCGCGGTACATTACGACAGGGAATTCCCAGACTCAAGCCGCGCCGGTCGAAAATCCACGACCTTTGCGTATTCCCCGTAGGGGCACGGCATGCCGTGCCCGTCCTTTCATGTCTTTGCCGTAAACACCTCAAGAACATCAGGTCCGACCAACCCATCGAAACGTCCCCAGAAACAAAAACGGCTGGCAGCGAATGCTGCCAGCCGTTTCATCTCTCGTAAGGAGAATCTAGATCAATTACCGATGCCCACCGCCGCCGTGTCCTCCGCCACCGCCGTGGAATCCACCGCCCCCACCGTGGAACCCGCCACCGCCTCCATGGAAGCCGCTGCCGCCTCCTCCGTGAAAGCCACCGCTATTTCCTCGGAAACCACCGCCGCTACGGAATCCGATACCACCGCCAGTCGAACCGCGTTGATAGATCGGGCCGCCTCGTGCACCGCCAAATCCGCCGCGTCCGCCGTTAAATCCGCCGCGTCCACCGTTAAATCCGCCACGGCCATCGAATCCACGTCCGCGCCCGTCAAAACCCCTGCGGCCCCAACCACCACGGCCGTCCCAACCACGGCCGTCCCAACCACGGCCGTCCCAACCACGGCCCCAATAACCGCCACGCCCGTAAAACCACGGTCCAGCGCCTATAAACACGCCACCAACAAACCAATCTGGCCCGTAGTAGCCGTAGGGTGCGCAAGCATACGGGTAATAATCGTAATACCCATACGCGCAAACCGGTGCCGGCCCATAGTAGCCGCCGTAAGCCGGCCCAACTCCAACGCCAACTGCAACCTGCGCCTGGGACGGCGCGGCCAGCGCGAAAGCGCAAACAGCCAATAACGCCAAATATTTTAGGTATCTCATGTCCTTAGTCCTTGCTAGACCCGAACTGCCTCTTCAACCGCCTTGGATCTAAGTGCCTTCAGGTGTCTCACTCATTCTGAAGCACCTACATAGTTTAACTCCGAAATGGGGAAAAAGTTGCGGTCAATCCTCCGGCCATCTCGTTGGGCTCTCGCCACCCCCTGCCTAACCCCTTTCTTTCCTTAGTGGCACAGCCAATCATGTCGGTGCGTTGGCCTGGCGAAAATTCCGCTTGACAAAAGTTTACTCCAAGCGTATAAGTAGTGATAGATAACACTGTGCCTAACTCCAACGCCAGCACCTGTGCTGGCGTTTTCTCTTTTTGGCCTCGGACAGCGCCTAAGTACACTATTTGCAGCACTTACGAAGATTGCTCCCGAATTGCACAATGATTGTGCAAATGCGTGCATCTAAGTCATTTAGAATCAACACTTGCAAAAGTGTATCAAAACAAAGCCCTTTATCTATCTTTGGAATGAACACTTATGCAAAACGCCGGGGGGGCCCCCGTCATTGTTAGCCGCAGATGCCTTAGCCGTCTCCGCGTGGCCATCAAAGATCGCTCTCGGAGCACAGGCACACCTGCCTGCGCTCTTTTCGCAGTTTTTGTAATCCCGCGCTGAGCCGAGGGTGGCGTTACCATAGGCAAACTGAGTCACCACCGGTCCGCGTTCCTTCGTTGACCACATGCCCGCCTCACCCTTATAATTGACGTTTGTCTTTACAGCTTGGAGGGCAGATGTACGCCGTTATTCAAACCGGGGGTAAGCAGTACCGCGTCGCACCGGGCGACACCATTCGTATCGAGCGCGTCACCGGCGAAGTCGGCGAAAAAGTGACGTTTGGTAAGGTTCTCGCTGTCCATACGGACGAGAAGAAAGTCGTCCTTGGCGACGGCGCTTCCAAGGCCAGCGTGAGCGGCAAGATCGTCGCGCAAGGCCGCGCCAAGAAAATCACCGTGCTCAAGTTCAAGAAGGGCAATCAGTACAAGATTTCTCGCGGCCACCGTCAGAATTTCACGGCCGTCGAAGTCAGCGAAATCAAGCTGTAATCTCTGCGAGGCCGGGAGTTTTTCTTCTTGGGTTTTCTGAGAAAAAAGTCTTCAAGAAAAAAGGAAATTCGTCATGGCACATAAGAAAGGCGGCGGCTCCTCTACAAACGGCCGCGATTCTCACGGACAAAGGCTCGGCGTAAAGCGCTTCGGCGGCCAGCTCGTCAACGCAGGCACCATTCTCGTACGCCAGCGCGGCACGCGCCACCAGGCCGGCGAAAACGTCGGTCAGGGCAAGGACGACACGCTCTTCGCGCTCGTCACCGGCGTCGTGAAGTTCACGGACAGAGGCCGTCACGGCCGCTTCATCAGTGTTGAGCCCACCGCTGCCAAGTCCGCCGCCGCGAACTAATTCGCGCGGCTTTTACCACTGGCGTGGACAGCTAGGATGGCCCGAACATAGAAGCATATCGCTCAGCTTCTGCAGTCAGTCCAAGGGCGCGGCATGTCAGTTCTAGCCATTTCCAGATTTGGGAATCTTTAATATAGCTGGCGTCTGCCAATTGAGCGCCTTTTTCGAGTTCTTCTCTTGCTTTGACATAGTCTTGGAGGTTGTAGCAAGTCATCCCTAGTTCGCAGTGGGCCCTATACTCAAGGGAGCGGGGCAGACCTCCAAGTTTTAGGGCTTCGGTGAGTTTTTGCTCCGCCCTAATGTAGTCGTGGGAAGCCAGATAGCAGTGCCCCAAATAGAATGCGACTCCCTCTCGGTATTCGTGAGGTGACTTTATCTCTTGTAGGATTGGCAGCGCCTCTTTCCACCGGCCAAGATCGGCAAGGATAAACGCACGACGGATTTGGATGGATTCGCAAAAGTTCCCCAAATAAAGGTCTTTCGGTCCTCGACCGTCTCCTTTGCACACGGAGGTAAGGCTGTGCTTCTCGATCACTGCCTCGAATCTATGAAGCGTAACCTGTGGGTTCTCACCTCGCAGCCAAGCTAGATTTGCGTCCTCATAATCGAGAAAGAGTTCCGCGGCGGCGAATTTTTCGTCGCCTGGCGATTTCGTGAGCCGACTCTTCTCTATCAAAGAGCGCGCCGTGCGAAGTTGTCCGGTTGCGAGTTCTATCTGGGAGGACATTTCGAGCGTACTGACGGCGTGGAGCAATACTAGAGCCTTGTCCAGGGGATCTGTAGTGCTTTCGACGAGGCGGCTAAATTCATCGTACGCGTCAGTCAGCTTTTGTTCGTCTCGCAGCTGGCAAGCGTGCAAAAATCGTTGTTCGTCCATCGTGTCTCGCGAAAGTCGATTCTGAGCCCCTGCTTAGTGCATTCGGGGGCATAAACATCCGGCTTAGGCAAGGAGGCCGTCCGAGTGTTTGATTCTATCGCATTCTTTTGGCCGAAGGCCCAGTGCCGAATCAGAGCTATTGCCCTAAGCTGGTTCGCAGCCCCGATGCTGTGGCTATTGTCCGGAGACGCAGCTCAACGGGCCCTCGGCAAAGAATTTCTTGTACGCGCTCCGGCCATGCGCGGGAACGATCGCAAGCTCCGGGAGCTTTTCGTGCAACTCGCTGAGCCGGGCAACGACCTGATTGGCGAGCGCTTCATCGTTGTCGCTGTCCCGCAGAATAAGCGACTTGCCCACGCCCTCCTGAAAGCCGCGCTCGTCGTCGACGGCATCGCCAACGTAGAACAGCCGGCGGCTCGGTGACAGATTGACGAAGATGCCCACGCTGCCAGGCGTATGTCCACGCAGTGGCACGATGACCACCGATCCGTCCTTATAAAGGTCGGCGCTCTCGTCGAACGTTTCGTAAGGCTGTGGTTCAAGGCGCAAAGTAGGAGCACCGGGCGCAGGAAATTTCTGCACGTGCGCGGCGATGACGAATCCCTTTGCTTGAACGGCCGGATCGGCAGCAAATTGCAATTCTTCCGGCAGTAGCAGCACCGGCAGACGCGGCAGGTCCATCAGCCCGCCGGAATGATCGAGATGCGCGTGAGAAAGAATCACCCATCGCAATTTTGCCGGGTCTTCTTTCACTCGGCGCACCAATTCCGAGAGCGGAACGGGCGGCTTCAACTGCCCTGCCAGGAACCTGAGTTTGAACCAGGTTCCAAAAGGATAGCCGCGAATCTCCTCGTCAAAATGGCTCGAATTGCCAGTGTCGATCAGCAAGTCGCCCGCCGGATGGCGCACAAGTATGCTTCCCGCGGTTGAGCCAAAGGAAAAGTTGCTGAACGTTTTTCCGGTCTCGATCCAGCAAGCGGAGAGTCCAGGCAAAGAGGCGATGGAAGGCGCCACAATCGCATGCGGCGCACTCGGCGGCAGAGGAGTTCGCCGAAAGTACAGAACGTAAAATGCCGCGCCAATCGCTACAACGGCGATCACGAAGAGAAGCAGCAGTCGCTTCAGCCATTTGCTCACGGCAAACATTGGTTTTGAGGGTTCTGCTCGGCCCATCGGTAATCTCGAAATGGATGGACACAGGTTTTCACGAGTCACCAGTCACGAGTCACCAGTCACGAGTCACCAGTCACTCTGTGACCCCGCTTCATCGACGCCGGGACTTGCCCAAATGCGGTATCGATCGTTCGCTTATGCTATCGTTTTTAATGGCAGCCGACTAGCGGCCTGCTCTTTGAGAGTGTGATTCTCGTGTTTGTTGACGAAGCTAAAATCCTGGTAAAGGCCGGCAACGGCGGCAACGGCTGCGTCGCGTTTCGACGCGAAAAATATGTTCCGCGCGGCGGCCCATCCGGCGGCGATGGCGGCCACGGTGGCAGCATCTATCTCGAAGCGAATCCCAACGACAACACGCTTCTCCGCTACCGCTACAATCGCGAATTCAAGGCCGATCGCGGCCGCCACGGCGAAGGCTCAAACTGCACCGGCCATTCCGGCGAAGACATGATTCTCCAGGTTCCCGTGGGGACGCTCGCGTACGACGAACAAACCGGCGAAACCATTGCCGACCTCGCCGTCCCTGGACAGCGCGTGCTGATCGCGCAAGGTGGACGCGGCGGCCGCGGCAACCAAAATTTCGCCAAGCCCTGGCACCAAGCCCCTCGCGAGCACGAAGATGGTTTTCCCGGTGAAGAGCGCCATCTCCGCCTCGAGCTAAAACTCCTCGCCGATGTTGGGCTGGTCGGTTTTCCGAACGCCGGGAAATCCACGCTGATTTCTGTAATTTCCGCAGCTCGCCCCAAAATCGCAAACTACCCATTCACCACCCTCGAACCAAATCTCGGCGTTGTGAACGCTGACGGCGGAACCGGAAGCCACGGCACCGAACTGGGCCGCACCTTTGTCGTGGCCGATTTGCCCGGCCTCATCGAAGGCGCCCATCTAGGCGCCGGCCTCGGCATCCGTTTCCTCCGCCACGTCGAGCGCACTCGCCTCATCGTGCATCTCATCGACACGAGCGATTCCAACGTGGACGATCCGGTCCACTCCTTTCAAGTTATCAACGGAGAGCTGGAAGCATTCAGTCCATCGCTGGTCGAAAAACCGATGATCGTCGTTGCCACCAAACTGGACGCCACCACCGATCGCACGCGCCTTGAAGAGCTCCAGAATTTTTGCAAGCTGCGCAACCTCGAATTCCACGCGATTTCCGCTGTTGCCGGTGATGGCGTGAAAGAACTCGTCCGTTCCATCGCCGATGCGCTCGACAAAATCCCACGCCCAGCGCACGAAACCACTTTGGACTTGTCAGCACCTTCAGGAGAAATTGACGAGAACGCACCCGGACACGATTCCCACTCAGCGCCAATCAAGAATTCGTGAGAAAATTAACCACAGGTTCCTTTTGGGAGGCGCATTGACCACCGCGCAGGCGCATCGCACTGCCGCAAAGCATCACCCGCGTCGTATCGCGCTGTTCGGCGGCTCCTTTGACCCGATTCACAATGGCCACCTCGCCGTAGCGCGCGCTGCCGACCGCCGCTTCAATTTCGACGAAATTCATTTCATTCCCGCTAGCCGGCCGCCGCACAAACTCAAGCAGCACCTTGCTCCTTTCCCTCACCGTTTCGCGATGCTCTCGCTCGCGTGCTCCGAGCATCCGCATTTTGTTCCTTCGCTCGCCGAAGCCGGAGAAGATTTCAGCGGCACGCAGCTGCACTATTCCGTGGACACCGTCCGTTATTTCCGCCACGCTTATAATAGCCACGGCGATCGCATCTTCTTCATCGTCGGCGCCGACGCGTTTCTCGACATCCCCCTCTGGAAAGAATACGAAACGCTTCTCGGCCTTTGCGATTTCATCGTAGCGAACCGCCCCGGAATTCGCGCCGAAGCGCTGCGCCTGGTCATTCCGCCAGATCTGATCGGCCGGCGCGACACCAAAAAAAATGGCGAAGCGCCACCGTCGCAAGTCGTCGCGCAGCTGCAAAACACGTCCGTTTATCTGCTGGAATCCGTTGCCATCGATGTTTCCGCAACCGACATCCGCCGCCGCGCCAATCGCGGCCAGTCCATCCATGGACTTGTCTCCGTTCGCGTCGAGGAATACATTCTTAAACAAGGCCTATACCGGTGAAATTAGAATCCCTCCCCCAAGGCGTCCGCTTGGCTGTCGAAGCGGCGCAAAACAAAAAAGCTTCAGGAATCACCGTTCTCGACCTCAGTGGCGTCGGCGCGTTCACCGACTACTTTGTGATCTGCACGGGATTCAGCACACCGCAGGTGCAAGCCATCTGTAGCGAAGTCGAAGAGCAACTCGAAAAGCAGCTTCATCGCTCACCGAAACACCGCGAAGGGCACAGCTCCGCGGAATGGGCGCTGATCGATTTTGGCGGATTCATCCTGCACGTTTTCAGCGAGCAAGCCCGGCGCTATTACGATCTGGAACGCCTCTGGCGCTCTTCGCCGAAGCTCGTGATTCCTGACGAGCCGGACGTCGCCGCGCGCAGTCATTCTTCTTTCGACGATTCGCAGGCCGCCGGCGAAGCCTATTCCAAATGAGCACGGAGCGATTGCCGTGGATCGCGGAAGACCCCGCATCGCTGCGTCTTCTCGAACTCGCGCAAAAAGTCGCCGCCGCGGCGACGACGCTTCTCATCAGCGGTGAAAGCGGCACCGGCAAGGATCATCTGGCCCGCCTCGTCCATGAACTCGGCCCCCGCCGCGACGCGCCTTTTCTAAAAATTGATTGCGCCAGCCTTCCGCCAAACTTGGTGGAAAGCGAACTCTTCGGCCACGAACTGGGCGCGTTCACAGGCGCGGTCGAGCGCAAGCTGGGCCGCTTGGAATTAGGCGGAACAGGCACGATCGTTCTCGACGAAGTCGCTGCCCTCACTCCCGGAGCGCAAGGCAAACTGCTGCGCGTTTTGCAGGAGCGCACTTTCGAGCGGCTCGGCGGCACGGAAACGCTGCGCATTGAAGCGCGCGTCGTGGCTTTAACCAACGTCGATCTCACTGCCGCAGTAGCCAGCGGCCACTTCCGCGAAGACCTCTATTTCCGCCTGAACGTTCTCGCGCTGACTGTGCCGCCGCTGCGCGAGCGCCGCGCGGATATCCTGCCTCTCGCCGATTATTTATTGGCGACACTGCGCTCGATCCACAGCCACCCCGGCTCGCACCTCAGCGAGCCTGCGCGCCGCATGCTCGCAACCTACGCGTGGCCCGGCAACGTCCGCGAACTTCGCAACGCCCTGGAGCGCGCCGTAGTCTTTTCTCGCAGCGACACGCTCGAGCCCGCCGATTTTCCCGATAACATTCGCGCCGCCGCTTCCGGAGCCGCCGGTGCCATCGCCGGCCTGCGTTCCCTCGAAGAAGTCGAACGCGAAGTGATCGCCGCCACCCTCGAAGCCACTCACTACAAGATCAGCCGCGCTGCCGAAGCGCTCGGCATCAGCCGCAAGACGCTCCTAGAAAAACGCAAAAAATACGGTTTGAAATGAACTGCTCGGGAAGTCCGATGAAAAAGCGACCTTCCATTTGGAGGTGATTTGAGGTATAATGTCGGTTGATAAAAGGTTGAGATTATGTCGAGAATACTGATTGCAGACCCCGAAGCCGCCACGGTGAAGGGCCTGACCAAGCTGCTTCGAAGCGAGAAGTTTGAGGTGGAGTCGGCGGCGACGGGCAAAGAGCTCCAAGAGAAGCTTGCGGCCACGAAGCCAGACTTGATTTTGTCGGCCCTGCATCTTCCGACGCTCAATGGCACCAGGGTGGTGGAACTCGTCCGGGGCGTGGCCGGAAACATTCCCGTGCTCATGCTTTGCAGCAAGGGCGTCGAGTCCGCGACAGTGCTTGAAGGGGCGACGGACTTTGTGATGAAGCCGTTCAACGCCGATGATTTGCTGACGAGAGTGCGGCGCGCACTCGATGCGGCGCGGGCGCGGCGGACGATCCAAATCCCTCAGAGGGAATTACATGATCCCGAAAGCGGGCGCATCGATGCGAGGGAGGTGGCGAACTTTCTGGACGTACCGCTCTCCAAGCTGGCCGGTGCATTGGGAGTGAAATATCCGGCCTTGCACAAAACTCCTTCAGCCCCAAGCCTCCAAGAAAAGCTGCGTCCGATCAAGGAGAGCATCGATCTGGTGTCGAGCATTACGGTCTCGAGGTCGGATGCGCGCGCCTGGCTGAATAACCCGCACCCCGACTTGGGGGGCAAAACTCCCTTGGAAGTCATACTTGAAGGCAGCGCCGGCGCAATCGTTACCATGCTCAGCAACGCGCTGGAAGGAATACCCTCCTAACCGCCGTGCTCCCGTACGTGGATCTCGTAAAGGCTCTTGCAGGCTTGACGAAGAGATCTATTCCCGGGCCGTGGTATCGAGCAGTGGTTTTTGACCATCTTCTGAAGCCGCCGCCCAGTTCGCCTCCAGGCAGTCCTGCTCAGGCTTTGTGGCCCGGCGGGGCGCAACTGAAGGGGGCGCGATTCACGCCGAAATGCCCGCCTGCGGCTGGAATTAATTGCCTTTATCTTGCGACGGACGAACTGACACCGGTCGTGGAGGTGGCCGGTGTTTACCGACCCACCGGGAGTACCGTCGATCTGAAGTTTGAGCCACAGGTGCTGATGACAGTCGTGGGTGTTCTGACCAGCATCGTGGACCTCACCCAGCCCGCGGCGCAGAGCAAACTTGGAACCTCCCACGCGGAACTGACGGGAGAGTGGTTGGTGCCACAGGATGATTACCTGGCCGGGAAAGGCCCTATGCCGCCGACGCAAATGCTGGGTCAGGCGGCTTACGACGAAGGCACAATTCTTGGACTTGCCTATCGATCCACGAAAAGCTCTTCAGGAAAACTTGGCCTGGTGATTTTTACCGATCGCTTGGCGAAAGCGTTGAGCTATCTGGAGCTCCACAACAAGCCGGCGGGTACGCTGAAACAGTATCTGCCGTAGAACTCGCCGGGACATGGGTTAGCGGAAGCAGGTAGGTCTGTTCAGCTTGGATCGACCAACCGAGTGACGCGACTCCGCGCTACACTTCTTTTGGTGAGAATAAGACTTTTGATGCTCGGGAAGACGCGGCGCGCGGAAATGCGTGCTGTGATTGACGATTACGTGAAGCGCGTCGGGCGCCACTCGCCGATTGAAATCACCGAAGTTCGCGACGGCGAAGCCGCCATTAAAAAGCTCGATGCCGAACGCGCCGCGACGGCGGTTCTGCTCGATGCTCACGGCAAAAGCTTTGATTCCAACGCGTTTGCGAAGTGGCTTGGCGAACTGCGCGACCGCGGTACGCGCGAGCTCATCTTCGTTTGTGGCGATGCGGATGGTTTCCCCGCCGCGCTTCGCGAACGCGTTCCGCAGAAAATCTCCCTTAGCGCCATGACCTACTCGCACGAACTCGCGCGGGCCATGCTCGCCGAGCAGCTCTACCGCGCTTTCGCCATCCTTTCCGGCAGCCCCTACCCGAAATAGCCGTGCTGGTGTAAAACCGTAAGCACCATGTCCATCCGCGTGATTCCTGATCAGGACCAGCCTTCCGCCGCCATTGAAATCTCGCTCGAACAACCGCTTCCCGATTACGACTTGCTCCAGCTCGACCAGCCCACGCCTCGCGATGTCGATGTCGTTCTCGTTTCGCAAGGTTTTCGCGATCTTGTGGACGACGCGCGCGGCGTATTGATGGATCTCCTGGCACATCCTCCGTTTCAGGCCAGCTCTCCGGAGCATGCGAATCTCGATTTTACGCATTCCGCGCCGCTCGCCCTCGAGCTGACGCAGCTAACGGGCGCTATCTGCCCCGGCGATGACGAGGTTTACCGCCCGGGCTTGTGGATCGTCCTCCGCGACGCGCACGCCAAGCCAAAAACAACGCTGCCCGCTGCGACACAGGAACGCATCACTGCCATCGCCGCCGAATTGGCAAGGCGCCTCGGGCTTACTTAAGCGTCACCAAAGCGTTTTCCGTTCTTGACCGCCTGAAATGCCTGGCATAGCCTTACTTATACTCGGTGGTCTGCGATCTGAAGTGTCCTTGGGGATCTGTTTGCGCAGACGCTGTCGTCACGAAAATCTCTCAAAACAGGAGCATCCATGGAGCGTCCTACTGGGGTAACCATCCTCGCCGTGTTGTATTTCATAGGCACAGCGTTTCTTGGGATTTGTGGGCTTCTCTTCATTGTTGGCGGAACTATGCTTTCTGGCCTGGCTCAGTCGGGAGGGCCTGGGAGCGCACTCTTTGCAGCGGGAGGAGCCGTCATCGGATCGGTCTTCCTCGTGCTTGCCCTGCTTGAGCTGGCTCTCGGAATTGGGTTCATCAAGCTGCAGAACTGGGCTCGCGTGGTTGCCATCGTGCTGACTGGGATCGCCGTGCTTTTCGGGATTCTTGGCATGTTCAGTCTGCTCGCGCATGTAATGGTGGCTGCGTTGGTGACCCGAGTCATCACCCTTGCCATCCAAATCTGGATCCTGGTGTATTTGTTCAAGCCGCACGTCAAGCAGGCATTTGGCGCGACCAGCTTCTGAAGCTTCGTTAAAGAGATGATCCACCAGGGCAGCGGCTTTTAAGCCGCTGCCCTGTGTCGTCTTGACCTTTCTTTTCGTACCCTCCAAACTCTAAGCCTTTCTGAGTGACCAATTATTTCTGTCGGGAAGCGCTTCATGCCGGAAGATAAGGGACTGCTGATTGTTTACACCGGGCCGGGCAAGGGGAAGACGACTTGCGCGCTGGGCACGGCGTTTCGCGCCGTGGGGCAGGGGCTGCGCGTCTTAATGGTGCAGTTCATCAAGGGCTCGTGGCACTACGGCGAACTGGACGCAGCCAAAATGCTGGGCGACGACAAGTTTGAGATTCGGCCGATGGGGCGGGGATTCGTGAAAATCGGGGGCGCCGAGACCGATCCAGAAGACATCAAACTGGCGCGGGAATGCTGGGAAGCGGGGCGCGACGCGATTTACGGAGGAAAGTACGACCTCGTCGTGCTGGACGAAATCAACTATACGATCAGCTACAAAATGCTGGACGCCGGCGAAGTCGTGGAGGCGCTGAAAAACCGCCCGGAGCGCGTGCACGTGATTTGCACGGGCCGAAACGCGCATCCGCAGCTGGTCGAGCTGGCCGACCTCGTCACGGAGATGCGCGAGGTGAAACACCCCTACACCAAGGGTATACTGGCGCAGCGGGGAATCGACTACTAGTTGCATCGGGGAAGTGGCCCCGCGAAGATACTTGCTGCCTGCACCTACGAACGATTGCGAACGGGCGGCATCGAGTCTTACCCAGACCTATGGCTTGGTTCAAGCGGGACAAAAAATCGATCGACGCGGCCACACCTCCCGAAGAGCGCCGGGTGCGCACGGAGGGGCTGTGGGCCAAGTGCGAGTCCTGCGGCACCATAGTATTTCGTAAAGACCTGGAAGCGAATCTGTACGTCTGTCCGAAATGCCAATTCCATTTCAAGATGAACGCGAAGCAGCGACTGGAAATGCTGCTGGACTCGCGCTGGACCGAACACGACGCGGGCATGACGTCGACCGATCCTCTGAAATTTGTGGATACGAAGCCTTACGCTGCGCGGCTCAAGGAAGCGCGCAAGAAGCTGGGGATGAACGATGCGGTGATCACGGTGGAAGGCCGGCTCAATGGCCGCGGGATTGTTTGCTGCGCGATGGAATTTGGATTTATCGGCGGCTCGATGGGCGCAGTTGTTGGGGAAAAGGTTACGCGCGGGATTGAGCTGGCTATCGAGTCGCGCCAACCGCTTGTGGTCGTTTCCTGCTCGGGCGGCGCGCGCATGATGGAAGGGACGATCAGCCTGATGCAGCTTGCGAAAGTTTCGGCGGCGCTGGCCAAGCTCGATGACGCCAAGGTGCCTTATATTTCCTTGCTCACGGATCCGACGACCGGCGGAGTCACGGCGAGTTTCGCCATGCTGGGCGACATCAACATCGCCGAGCCTGGCGCGCTGATTGGGTTCGCAGGCCCCCGCGTCATTGAGCAGACCATTCGGCAAAAGCTTCCCGAGGGATTCCAACGCTCGGAATTTCTGTTGGAGCATGGCTTCCTCGACGCTGTTGTCCACCGCAAGGATCTAAAAGCGTTTATCGCCAACTCCTTCGATCTTCTTTTGAACTGAAATGAATTACGAAGCCGCGGTCCGCTATTTGCTTTCGCTGGGCAGGGAACTGGCTGCGCCAACGCAGGCCGCGGCGGCGAAATTCGACCTCGAAAACATCACCATTCTTGCGGAGCGGCTGGGCAGGCCCGATCGCGTTTACCCGACAGCGCATATTGCGGGAACGAACGGCAAGGGCTCGACGGCTGCATTTCTCGAATCGATTTTGCGACAGGCCGGTTTTCGGACTGGGCTGAATACCTCGCCGCATCTGGAAAAAATCAACGAGCGGATTCGTGTGAACGGGGAAGAGATCAGCGACGACGCGTTCGCTGAAACGTTTACGCGGATTCAGGCTTTGAACGAGGAGTTGCTTGCGGCGGGGCGGCTTCGCGCGCATCCGACGTACTTTGAGTGCGTGACTGCGATGGCGTTTGAATATTTTGCACGCCAACGGGTGGACTTCGGTGTTTTTGAAGTGGGGTTGGGCGGGCGGCTGGATGCGACGAATATTTTGAGTCCGGCTATCACGATCATCACGCGAGTGGATTTCGACCACGAGAATTTTCTGGGTCATTCGCTGGCGGAAATCGCGACCGAGAAGGCTGGGATTCTCAAGCGCAGCGTGCCGGTGGTGCTGGCAGAGCAGCGGCCGGAAGCGCTCGAAGTGATTTTGGCGCGAGCCAGGGAACTTGGTTGTCCGGTCATTGAGACAGCAAGAGCGTTTCGCATCGAAAGGGAAAGGGCGGAAAACGGTTGTGGCCGGGCGCACATCATGGAAAACGAGTCCGGGTGGCCGATGGAGCTTGCGCCGCGATTGCCGGGTAAGTTCCAGATACAAAACAGCCTCAACGCCGCAGCGGCCGCGCGTTATCTGCAGAAGCGCGGCTATCGCATTTCTGATGATGCGATTGCGCTGGGAATCGCGGAAGCAGTCTGGCCGGGGCGGCTGGAAAAGCTGCAGTCGGGGCCGGACTTGTACTTCGACGGCGCGCACAACCCCTCTGCCGCGAGAGAACTCGCCGATTTCCTGGAGCAAAACCTTGCGGGCCGCAAAATCTGGCTGGTGTTTGGCGCGCTTCGCGACAAGGCCGTTGACGAAATCGCCGGCGTTCTTTTTCCGCACACTGCCGAAGTGATCTTCACGCAACCGCGTACCACGCGCGCCATTTCCGTCGCCCAGCTTGCCGAGATCACATCTCATCACGCCGCGCATTTCATGGTCATCCCTGAGCCAGAAACCGCACTCGAATATGCACTCGACCAAGCCGCTCCACACGACGCCATAATTGTCGCTGGGTCGCTCTACCTTGTCGGGCAACTGCGCCACTACTGGAAAAACCGCGCGCAGGTCGCCGCGCATTGAAAAACACCGTAGAATATCCGGCTCGGGTGATACGTTCACCTGCGGTGCTGCAAGGCAATTGAAGTAGCAAAGCGAGTCATCTGTTGTGCCACTGCAATGAAGAAGCGTGACGTCAAGCCAAGGGAGTGGCGGCCGATTCATCGGTTCGGTTTCATCTTGATAGGGCTGATGTTTATTGCCATGGGCACATTTACTTTGCTAAGAGGCAAGACACACTACGAAACTTATTGGGGAGGCCCAGTTTTCGCTCCTTTCGCGATTCTCATTGAGCTTTTGTCCTTGGTCGGAGTATTTACGCACTGGAGAAAAGGAAATTAACTCCTCTCGTGAAAAAACATAGCGCAAAAAACTCGCGCCCTTTGGTTGGCATCATCATGGGGTCGTCTTCGGACTGGGAGACGATGGAACACGCCGCCACGACGCTCAAAGAACTCGGCGTGCCTCACGAGACGCGCGTCGTTTCCGCTCATCGCACGCCGGACCTACTTTTTGAATATGCCGCGAGCGCCGAGAAGCGCGGCATCGAGGTGATTATCGCGGGGGCGGGCGGTTCCGCTCACTTGCCGGGTATGACGGCTTCGAAGACCGTGCTGCCCGTCCTCGGTGTGCCCGTGGAATCGAAAGCTTTGAAAGGGCTCGATTCGCTTCTCTCCATCGCGCAGATGCCTGGAGGCATTCCTGTTGGCACGTTGGCGATCGGCAAGGCCGGAGCGATCAACGCTGCTCTCCTTGCGGCTGCGATTCTCGGCGGCAAGTACCCGCACATTCGCGAAGCGCTGCGCAAATTCCGCAGCGCGCAAACCGAGCGCGTTCTGGCTAATCCTGATCCGGCGCGTGGAGCAGTGCAGTTGAAAAAAAGGAAGCGCGTGTGAGCATCGGGATCCTCGGCGGCGGACAACTTGGTTACATGCTGGCCCTCGCGGGTTATCCGCTGGGACTGCGATTTCGTTTTCTCGACCCATCTCCGGAAGCTCCGGTTGGGCGAATCGCGCCGCGCGTCACTGGCGACTTTTCGGACCGCGCGGCGCTCGAAAAGTTTGCTCATGGGCTGGAAGTGGTCACCTACGAATTTGAAAACGTTCCCGTGGATGCGGTTCATTTTCTCGCCAAAAAGGTCTCCGTTTTCCCGCCGCCCGGCGCACTGGAGGCGGCGCAGGATCGGCTTCGCGAAAAGCAGTTGTTCGAGAAGCTCGGAATTGCCACAACGGAGTTTGCTTCCGTCCCTGCAGCTTCGGATCTCGACCTTGCCCTGAAGAAGCTGGGCCTCCCGGCGGTGCTCAAGACGCGGCGAATGGGATACGACGGGAAGGGGCAATCGATCCTGAGGACTCCGGAAGAGGTGAAAGTCGCGAAAGAGGGACTGCCCAGGCTGCCGTTCACCGTGGAGCGTTTTGTCCCCTTCACGCGGGAGCTCTCCGTGATTGCGGTCCGAGGTAAGTCAGGTGAAACGGCCTTCTATCCGCTGGTCGAGAATCACCACCGCAACGGCATACTGCGGCTCTCCCTGGCTCCGGCACCGGGGGTCAGCCCAGAGATACAGAAGGCTGCCGAGGAGGCTGCTCGCAAGGTGCTCGAAGCGTTGAACTATGTAGGTGTGCTGGCCATCGAGTTTTTCGAATGCGATGGCAAACTGCTGGCGAACGAGATGGCTCCGCGGGTCCACAACTCCGGGCATTGGACAATCGAGGGCTCCGTGACCAGCCAGTTCGAGAACCATCTGCGGGCCATCTGCGGTTTGCCCTTGGGCTCCACGACCGCGGTTGGAGCTTCCGCGATGATTAATCTCATCGGGGAAGTGCCCGAGTCCGCGCAGATTCTGGCTATTCCGTCAGCTCATCTTCATCTTTATGGCAAAGAGCCGCGGCCGGGGCGCAAACTCGGGCACGTGACGCTACGCGCGCCGTCTTTCGACCAGCTTTTGACACGATTTTCCGGGCTTCCGACCTTCTTCCAGCGTCCGGACTTCTGTTTGGACGGGCGCAGCCGCGGGAGCATCACTCCGCGAGCTTGATGGATGGCCAAGTTTAGGCCGACGGGGAGCTGGGAGGGCCGGGTTGCCGCACTCTCCCGCGAATGCTACGATTCGGAATTCCATGAGCCCCGAAACTCCCAACCGGCCCCTTGTGGGGATCCCCTGGCGAACGTCTGAGGAAGAAGCCCAGAACAATCGCCCGAAGATTGCCAACTATGAGGACGCCGTGCGCAAAGCGGGGGGCGAACCAGTCCTTATCCCCCTGAGCGACCGGGAAGAGCAGCGGCACCTGATTCCAGACATGGATGCGTTCGTCTTGCCTGGCAGTCCTGCGGACGTTGAGCCAGCCAAATACGGTGCCGTTAATCAAGGCAAGTCCGTGCCCGCGGACGCGCCGCGCGAGCAGGCTGACGCAGCTATCCTTGCCCATGCTTTTGCGGAGAAGAAGCCTGTTTTGGCCATTTGCTACGGGTGCCAGCTGTTGAATGTCTATCTGGGCGGCACGCTGATTCAGGACGTGCGCTCGGAGCTGGGGACTACGACGGCGCACCGGAAGAAAGACCTGTCGCCGGAACCGAAGGACGATCCCATTCACGGTGCGAAGTTCGAGCCGGAGAGCCGGCTGGCCGAGCTGGCGGCGGGCGAGCGGGCGAAGATTAATAGTTCGCACCATCAGGCCATCGCGAAGCCGGGGAAGAACCTGCGGGTTACGGCGCACTCGACCGACGGGGTGATCGAAGGCGTGGAGTGGACTGGCGACGCGAATTGGGTCGTGGGCGTTCAGTGGCATCCGGAACGCATGTTTGGCGATGCTTTCTCCGAGAGGCTGTTCCGTGGTTTTGTGGCTGCGGCGCGCGGGGCGGTGGTCCAAAAGTCATGAGCTTTTGCTTTCCGGTTTTCGTTTTTCAAATTGGCGGGGGGATTGGATGATTTCACTGGCAGGCAAGGCGGCACTCATTACCGGTGGTTCGCGGGGGATCGGCGCGGCGGCCGTCAAACTCTTTGCGCAGGCCGGCGCGGACGTAATCTTTAGCTACAACAAGGCGAAGGATGCTGCTTTGCAGGTGGAGCAAGAAGCCAAGAAGCACGGCACGCGGGTAGAAGCGTTCAAGGCGGACGTGGGGCGCCATGCGGATAACAAAAAATTGGTGGATCAGTGCCTGGCGCGGCTCGGGCGATTGGATATTGTTGTGGCCAACGCGGGAATCTGGAACATTGAAGACCTGCCTATCGAGAAAATGAGCGAGAAGCAGTGGGATGAAATGATGCGGGTGAATTCGAAGAGCGTTTATTCGATCATTCATTTCAGCGTGCCGCAGATGATCAAGCAGAAGTCGGGGAAGATCATTCCGATCACCTCGACGGCGGGACAGCGCGGCGAGTCGTTCCATACGCACTATGGAGCGAGCAAGGGGGGCGTAATCAGCCTCGTCAAAGGGCTTGCGGTCGAGCTTGCGCGGCACAACATTCTTGTGAATTCGGTTGCTCCGGGATGGGTAGCAACGGACATGTCCAATCCCGTGATTCAAACGAAGGCGGGAGCAAAGGCCCTTGCTGCGGCCATTCCGCTGGGCCGCGCCGCGACCCCCGAGGAAGTTGCTGGACCTATTCTGTTTCTGGCTTCGGACCTGGCCAACTTCCTCACCGGAGAGATCATCAATGTAAATGGAGGATCGGTCTTGTGCGGTTAAAGCTCGCCCAAATCGCGGCTGCAGTGTGGTTGGCCGGCGCTACATTTGCGCCGCTCGCTGCCGCGCAGAATCCGGACACGATGATGCCGGAGCAGAGCGCTGCTAAGGCCAAGCAGATTCTTAGCGATCTGATCAATGCCCGCGGCGCAGCGGGCTATACGGAAGCGCGCGAAGCGGAGTGCCAGGGCAACCGCGCTCAATTTGGCCATAACGGGGCCATCACCGGATATGTTGGTTTCACCGATTTTCGCCGTTACCCGGACAAAGAGCGTCTTGAGTATTCAGCGAAGAGCCACAATCTGAAGAGCATCATCAATACCGTGATCGGGGTTGAAGGTCTGGACTGGTCTCATGGCGGCATCATCATCGCGTTGTACAACGGCGATCACGGATGGACTCTCGACAAGAGTGGAGTCACCGAACTGCCGGTTACCTCGATTTCGGAATTTCAGGAACAAGTGAAGAGGAACATCGACAACGTGCTGAGAGTACGGCTCAAGGAGCCTGGCTGGACCTACCGCTTTGGCGGCAGCGACACCGTCGATTTGAAAGAAGTGGATTGGGTGGAGTTGACGGACAGCGAGGAGAGAACGTTTCGGCTGGCCGTGGACCACAACACTCGCCTGCTTGTGCGTAGCGTCGTCACCACCACCAATGAAGAGACGCATGAGCGCGACGACGACGTCACTATTTATACGAACTACCAGTTGAAGGATAGCGTGTGGACCCCGATGCAAGTCGCCAAGGACCACAACGGGCGCAGGGCGTCCCAGTTTTTTTACGACTCGTGCAGATACAATCCAGGGTTTCCCAGCGACTTCTTTGACAAGTCTTCTCTCTCGAAGCGCGGTGGTGATGCGACCATCAAGAAGAGCAAGAGTAGCGGCGGCAATTAATCCTCAGGCTCTCCTGCCCATTTGTGTGCATTGAACGAAGCGAACCATCGAAGGGCTGATCTTCTCTCTTCGCGCCACCGGTTCGACAAGACAACCAGGGCGCACGAGATTGCAATGGCCAAGCACGTCTGCGTGGCGCTTTTGCTAGACTGACAGCCCTGGATGAACCTAACTCCACGCCAACAGCGAGCGCTGCAATCTATCTGCGATACTTTCGCGCCTGCCTGCGCCGGCTGGCCCTCCGCTTCCGAACTCGGAATTCCCGCGGCGATTGCCAAGGCTCTCGATTTGAATCCTCGTTCTGGGGAGCGAGCGCAATTCCTTCAACTGCTCGATCTTTGGGATTCGCATCTGCATAGTTTGCTCACGGTTAGGCGGTGGACCATGTTTTCCTCGCTGCCACTGGAGACTCGAATCCGCGTTTTGCTTTCTTGGGCTGACAGCGGCCTCAGGCGGCGGCGCGGTGTGTTTCAGGCTTTGCGGAAGGCTATTGGTTTTCTTTACGTGATGTTGCCGGGACCAGACGGCGCGCCAAGTCCTGTTTGGGAGAAATTTGGTTATCCGGGCCCGCTCGGCCCGCGAGTGTCCAAACCGCGCCTGCTGAGACCGCTCGTTCCTGAAGTAGATACGGAATTATCGTGCGACATTTGCATAGTCGGATCCGGGGCTGGCGGGAGCGTCGCGGCTGCGGTGCTTGCCGCAGCGGGCAAGGATGTCATCGTTTTAGAGGCGGGGAGCTACTACGACGATTCCGATTTCGATGGCGCAGAGCTTGCTGGGTTCCAGCGCCTTTATTTGGAAGGCGGATTTGCCGCGACTGCGGATCAGAGCGTCGGGCTGTTGGCTGGAGAGTGCCTCGGGGGCGGGACGGTCATTAACTACTGCACATCGTTTCGAACGCCCGACGACGTGCGCGCGGAGTGGGCTTCCGCGGGAGTGCCGTGGTTTACCAGCGAAGAGTATACGAGCTGTCTGGATGCAGTTTGCGCGCGGCTTTCCGTGAACCTTGACCACAACCGGGTCTCGGCGCGCGAACAAGTTCTGCAACGCGGACTGAAGAACTTGGGCTGGCATGCGGCGGCCATGCCGCGCAATGTTGTGGACTGCGACCAGGGAAAGGTTTGCGGCTATTGCGGTTACGGGTGCTCGATCGGGGCAAAGCAATCGAGTACGAAGACCTGGCTTGCCGATGCGCAGGCCGCCGGCGCTCGATTGGCAACGGAGACGCGGGCTTTGCGTGTTCGAATTGAGGGTGGCGCGGCGACTGGCGTGGAGGCGCGTACACGAAATGGCCGCCGGGTCAACATTCGATGCAAAGCGGTGGTCGCAGCCTGCGGAGCCATCCACACGCCTGCGTTGTTGCTTCGTTCTGGATTGCGGAATGAAAACATCGGCCGCCATCTTCATCTTCATCCCGTATCGAATGTTTGCGGAGTTTTTGAGGAGGAGATACGTCCGTGGGAAGGGACCATGCAGGCGATCTATTCCGATGAGCACCGCTTTCTCACGGGAAACTACGGAGTGAAATACGAAACGACGGCGTTGCAGCCGGTGATCGCCGTGGCAGTCCTGCCCTGGCGTGAGCCGGAACACTATCGGTCCTTGCTCGGGACGTTAACGAATACAACGGCCATCGGAGTTCTCTTGCGCGACCACGACGGCGGCCATGTGACTATCGACCGCGAAGGCAATCCTGTGGCGAACTACGCGTTGTCGGGATTTGATCGCGCGCATTTGCGCAGCGGATTCCTTGGCGCCGCGCGGATACTCGAGGCCGCCGGTGCGCGCCTTATTTTTTCGCCGCACGCAAAATGGTGCGCTTATGAGCCAGGCCGCAACGGTTCGCTGGATTCCTTCACGCAAGCGATGGACGGAGCCGGTTGGGACTCCGGCCGCCTCGCGCTTTTCTCCTTTCACATCATGGGCAGCGCCCGCCTAGGCGGCTCGCCGAAAACCTCAGCAACCAATCCTGATGGGGAAACATGGGAGGCAAATAATCTTTTCGTGATGGATGGATCGTCCTTTCCGAGCGCGTCGGGAGTCAATCCGATGATTTCGATCGAAGCGATAGCGCGGCGCAACGCTTTGGCGCTCGCGGGACGACCCGGGGTATAAGTGTCTTATTTATAGTCGGTTAGCTGAAACTGCGGACCGGCCTGGACTCCAGACAGAAGCGTTTCTCGATGGGGCAAAGGCGCCCCATCTCCGCCGTCCCGGAGCTACTCCACGACCTCCTTGGAGCCTGAAGAGTACCGCCATTTACTAGTGCTATGGTTGTCCAGTTTTGGGTACCCCCTACCTATGGGTTTTTGCTGCTAAAATGGACTAAACTTAGTAAGTTAGGCGTACTCTGAGATGGATGGCGGAGTGCTATTTACGGGTGTCGTTCCAAAATGATACTGAACGCCAAGTTCGTGCCTCTGCGTCGAAGCCCACGAAACGGCTTTAGCTTGGTGGAGCTTGTGCTGTCGTTGGCAGTGCTCCTGGTGATTACAACTTTGGCCATCCCTGTGGTCGTGCGCTCGCTGCAGAATTACCAACTTAATTCCACAGCCTCGCAACTGGCAGGCATGCTCAAGTTCGCAAAATTCGATGCCATTCGCCAGAACACTTCTGTGAGTTGCCAGATCAAGCAGAGCGGCGCGAATTGGATCGTGTGGGTAGATTCGAATGGCGACCTTATAGCGAACGGGGCCGAGCCCCAAATGATCATTGGCGGGAGCTTCACGCTCCTGCCTGCGGGCTCGGTTCCCAGTCCAGCTTCCATAACGGCAACATTGGGACCGGGTTTTTCGCACTACTCCTGGGTTGTCCTTTCGGGCTCCAACACAAGCATTAAGTATGATCAGCGCGGCGTCATAGACGCTGGAGCAGTGTACGCGCTGTACCTGGGCAGCGCGAGCGACCCAAACGTCGGTTACCGCGCAATCATAACGATGCCTTCGGGCGCCGTGCAGGTGTGGACGGCAGACTCAACCGGGAATTGGCAGCGCGTCAGTTGATTCGTTTCGCAGGATGAAGTGATGAAGAATTCTCATAATCGACGGAAGAGCACCAGGGGTTGTAGGAATCAGCGCGGATTTACGCTTATAGAAGTTTTGATCGCCATTATCATTTTGCTCTTCGGTATTGTGGCCGTTGCGCAATTGGTGCCGGCTTCGATTGGCTCGAACTCGGCGAATCGCAATGACTCATCTGCTTTGGTGTTCGCGCAGCGACAGATGGACCTATTCCTGAGTCAACCGCTGCTCAATACATCGTACGTCGAAGCTATCGACACGCAGACCTTCACTTGCAATCTCGGGGACCCCACGCAGCCAAACATAGTTGTTGGCGGCCCCGTGGCAGTGTTTTACAACCAACTGGTCATCGATTTTAGCGCGTCGCCGGTAGCAAACTACAGCTTCACCTATCAGGATCCGAACGATCCGTTCGGATTGGTTTACGACGTCCGGTGGGCGGTGATCACGACGACAAACGCCAGCGGGATGCCCACGTCTAAAAGATTCATCGTGGGAACCAGAAAACAGGGCGGCAACGGCATTTACAGGCCGGTGACACTCGACACGATACTTTATAAATGAAACGCACTCGCCACCAACGGAGGGAAAACGGATTCTCGCTCATCGAGATGATGATCGCGGCCGTGATTTTCATTTTGTTGTGCGGTGCCGCGTTCGCGCTTCTCTCGCTTGCCCAACAGCGCTATCAAACGGAATCGCAGGTGTTGAATTCTTTTCAGGAAGCGCGTTTTGGATTGGACGAAATGGTTCGAGACGTGAATGGTTCGGCTTATCCTTCGCAAAATCTGTTCGCGTTCAACCCAAATGTCCCGGCGAAGAATCTGTATGCCATCACCCCAATTGCCTGGGACCCCAATTATGTCGCGGGTTTGCCCTGCTTGATCGGAACGGGCGGAGGAGGGACTTGCACCACGCCAGGAGATTTCGATTTAATCGTCGAGAGAGACGTCGACTATTGGCACACCGACGGTGTGGAATGGACCCGCTACCAGCTGCAGGGGAACATTCTGTCTCGCAGCCAGACTTACAAAGTAGTCGGAGCGGAACCCGTTGCGACCACGGCGCCCTCTTTTGTTCCCTATGTCCAAAATGTGATGAATAACGCTTCGCCTACGCAGATCGCGCAGTTTCAGGCGGTCTATCCGAACATGTTTCCCGGTGGGAATCCGGTGCCGGTGTTCAGCTACTTCTGTTACTCACCGTTTGGACCGCCGCAGCCTTGTCCAGCATCCGGGTCTTACAATTCTCCGCTAAACGTAACGGATGTGGAGATCACGCTTATCGTCATGGCGCCCACAGCGGATGCCCAGACGGGCCAGGTTCGGCTTATCGAATTACACGGAAGGGGCCACAGCCTCAATCCGATTCAGTAAACGCCGATTCCATAAAGACTGATGCAGCAAGAATAAAGAACAAGAATGAAAAGAGACCGCAAAACGTGCCGCCGCTCCGAAGATGGAATCGCATTGCTGATCGCGATTTTCGTTTTGTTACTGATTAGCGTTGTGGCGATCGCATTGCTGGTTTCTTCCGGCACGGAAACGGCGCTGGGCGCAAACTACCGGACGTCTTCGACGGTGTACTATGCGGCCATCGCAGGTCTCGAGGAAGCCCGAGGACGATTGCTACCGAAGAATCCCAAGTACTTTGGAGCTTCCGTTATTTCGCCGACCACGACCTTCCCATTGGGCCAGACGCTTTACGTTATTAATCGGTTGGCGGGCGACAACATCGCGCCCTGGGACTCAAGCAACTCGTATTACGACAACGAATACCAGACTGAATTTGGCACCGCGGCGTCAAGTGCGTCGTGGCAGTCCGTCTATTCCGTCTGGGACAACAATATCCAAAACAAGCCTGGGCCGATCTACAAGTGGGCCCGTATCAACGCGGCGACCGAGCAGTCCCTCTTCTTGCACGTGAACGGTACCAGCAGCTATGAAAACACCATACCAATTTTTTTCGATCCATTCCATGTGGACAACTCAGCGAACGCGTGGCCCAGCCTGATTGTGGGCTCGACGCCGACGGCAGTGCAAGCGCTGGAAGTCACCGCGATGGCCGAATTGCCCGGCGGCAGCAAGAAAATTCTGCAGTACCTCGTGGCTCCCATGGCATTCAATTTGAAATTTCCCTCGGCACTGACCATGGATGGTAACGCCGTGACGTTTTCCGTGCCAAGCTCAGGCGCATTCCAGGTGAGCGGAACCGACCAGAATGACCCGCTCAATTCTTTGCCCAACGGGTGCACGCCCGGGGCAAGCCTGGTCAACGGAGTCGGATACACAAACAACACAGATGCAAGCCAGTCGAACATAGTGAGCGCGATTCTCGCGGCGAACCAACCCCATTACACGGGCTTGGGAGGTTCAACTCCTAACGTCAACTATGTAGGAGGGGTAGGGGGCCTGGCGGCAAACCTACAGAACGTGAGCGGGCTTAGCTCACTCGTGCAGACTATCACGCAGAATGCGGATGCGGTGATCAACGGGCCAGCGACGCAGAGCAATCTGCCCGCGACAATGTCTGCAGCAAATCCGATGACCATCGTGGTAAATGGCAACCTGACTCTAAACGGGTGGCACAACACGGGGTTTGGAATTCTGCTTGTGACGGGCACGTTTACATACGATCCGGATGCCAGTTGGGATGGAATCGTCCTGGTGATCGGACAGGGCGTCATTTATTCCCACCAAGGAGGAGCCGGTAAGTTCTACGGGGCCATGCTCGTTGCCAATACCGTAGGCGGCTCGGGCAATAATACGGGGCCGTCTTCCTTTGACTTCACCTCAGGGGCGGGAAGCGACGGGATTTATTACAGCAGCTGCTGGGTCAACTATGTGCAGGCTCCCTATAGTTACAAGGTTCTTTCCTTCCACGAAATTCGACAGTAGAGACGGGACCAGGGATGAGCCGACACATAGTTTGCCGAAAACTCGTAATGGCCTGGCTTGCGCTTGGCGCCGCCTGGCTTGTGGCTCCAAGATGCTTCGTTGTATCTGCCAGCCAGTTGCAAGAGCAGCAGCAATCGCAACAGACGCCGCCACCCCCTCCAGCGCCTCCACAGAATTCGCAGCCTGCATCGCAGCAAACGCCGCAGATCGACCAACTGCCCGTCAAGAGGCGCAAAGTTTGGACGAACGATGACGTAGTCTCGCTGCGGACACCCACTGACAATTATCTGGTTGAAAAAGAAGCAAGAGAGGCTGCGGAAGCCGAAGCTGCCGCCAAATCGGCTGCTCAGCCGAAGTCCATCGTGGAAGCTCCCGCGGAGATTAAGCTCCCGACTTCCATTGAAGAGACGCAACTGCTGATCAAGAACAAAGAACAAGATATTACTGATGCTCAGACTTCGCTCGTCAGCTTAAATGCTGAACTGGCGACCGTGCCGGAAGAACAAAAGAAAGCAAAGCAAAAGGAGATTGAAATAGTCGCCGCCGAGTTGGATCGTGCGCGGAATGAGCTTAAGGTTCTGCAAAGTCACCTCGTGGAGTTGCACAAGCCGCCTGCAAGCCAGCCGCCGGCTGCCCCGCCACCCCCGCCTCCCAATTGAGTTCTTCTCCAGTTGTATGAGCAGATGTTTCTTGTGATCGACTTCCCTGCGCTTGACCCTCGGACGTGCCTTGAGCTAATCCCCGCTGTATAATGATGGGATGCGTAACAGCCAGGGAAGCGCGCAGATGCATGGCACTACGGTTTTGTGCGTGCGCAAAGACAACAAGGCCGTACTCATCGCCGATGGGCAGGTGACCATGGGCGATCATGTGATGAAGCACACCGCGCGGAAGACGCGGCGGCTTTACAACGATAAAGTGATTGCGGGATTTGCGGGCTCGACTGCCGATGCGATTTCGCTCTTCGAGCGTTTTGAGGGCAAGCTGCAAGAGCATTCCGGCAATTTGCAGAAGGGCGCGGTCGAGCTGGCCAAGGAGTGGCGCAAGGATCGCGCGCTGCGGCACCTCGAAGCGCTGCTCATCGTCGCCGATTCGAAATCCACGTTTCTGCTTTCCGGCAACGGCGACGTGATCGAGCCGGATGATGGCTTGTGCGCGATCGGCTCCGGGCGGGACTTATGCGCTGGCGGCGGCACGCGCGCTTGCTGAAGCATTCGAAGCTCGGCGCGAAGGATCTGGCCATGGAAGCGATGCGCATCGCCAGCGAGATTTGCATTTATCACTAACGCGAACTTTACCGTCGAAGAACTCTAGCGGGCGCGCGATAATACGCCGAGCCGTTTTCGCGCATCAAAGACTGCATATCAACGGGACACAAACAGGGCTGCAGACAAAGGGATTGAACATTTCATGGCCAGCAAGACTGATAAAGAAATTGTTTTCACGCCCGGCGGCAATGGCGCGCCGCCCGTTGAAGAGGAGCAACTTCTTCCCGCGCTTGACGACATGACGCCGCGCGAAATTGTCGCGGAGCTCGACAAATACATCGTCGGTCAAAATGCGGCCAAGCGGGCGGTCGCTGTCGCTTTGCGCAACCGCGTACGGCGGCAAAAACTCCCGCCGGAGATCGCCGAAGACGTCCTTCCCAAGAATATTCTGATGATTGGTCCGACAGGGGTCGGCAAGACGGAAATTGCGCGCCGCCTTGCGCGGCTTGCGGGCTGTCCCTTCGTCAAAGTCGAGGCCTCGAAATACACCGAAGTCGGCTATGTCGGGCGCGATGTGGAATCGATGGTCCGCGATCTCGTCGAAACTTCCATTGACATGGTACGCGAAGAAAAGCTCGATGAAGTCGCCGACCGCGCCGAGCAGGCCGCGGAAGAGCGCGTTCTGGACCTCCTGCTTCCCCTGTCTCCGCCTCCCGCTTCCGGAACCACCGAAACGGAAGCCGCTGCGCAGAGGGAGCAGTCACAGCGCACACGCGAAAAGCTGCGTGCCCAGCTACGCGAAGGAAAGCTCGATCAGCGGATGGTCGACCTCGAAGTGCGAGAACGTTCCATGCCTTCGTTTGAAATTATATCCAATCAAGGCGTCGAGGACATGGACGTCAACATGAAAGACATGTTCTCTAACCTTTCGGGTCTGTTTGGCCAGCAGAAAAAAAAGCGGAAGATGTCCGTGGCCGACGCTTTCGAGTACCTGATTCAAGAAGAAGAAAACAAATTGCTGGACATGGACCAAGTGACGCGGATCGCCGTGGAGCGCGCCGAACAGATGGGCATCATATTTATCGATGAGATCGACAAAGTGGCCGGACGCGAATCGGGCCACGGGCCCGGATGTTTCCCGCGAAGGCGTTCAGCGGGACATTCTGCCGATCATCGAAGGCACGACCGTCAACACGCGCTACGGCATGATTCGCACCGACCATATCCTGTTTATCGCCGCTGGCGCATTCCACGTTACAAAACCGTCGGACCTCATCCCTGAATTGCAGGGCCGCTTGCCAATTCGTGTGGAGCTGCAATCGCTGAAGGAAGAAGATTTCATTCGCATTCTGACGGAACCGAAAAACGCCCTCATTAAACAGTACGTAGCGCTTCTCGACACCGAAGGTGTCAAGCTGAACATTACCGAGGACGCGGTCGCGGCGATCGCACGGTTTGCCACGAGCGTGAATGAGTCGACCGAAAACATTGGAGCGCGCCGGTTGCATACCATCCTTGAAAAAGTTCTCGATGAGCTTTCCTTCGAGGCGCCAGACCTGAAGAAAAAGAATGTGAAGGTGGATGCCGCCTACGTGACCAAGCAGCTTGCGGATATCGTCAAGAATCAGGATTTGAGCCGCTATATCCTGTAAACTCCGAAAATCAAAGATGGAAATGCGAAACGTGGGGAAGCCTGTATCGCGCCAGACGGAAGCTGCCCGTCTCGCAAGTTTTGCTTTTCTAGCTTCAGCGCTCGCATTACTTTTTTCGGGCGGCTGTGGTGCGCCCGGCGAACCGACCCCTCCGACGCCGCCGGTTCCCGTGGCGATTACGGATCTTACCGCGCATCAGGCCGCTAATGGCGTGCAACTCATGTTTACCTTGCCCGCGAAGAGCATCACTGGCGATCGCCTTGCATCGCCGCCTGCGGTCGAAATCGTTCGAGGCACGCCGAAGCCCGATGGCTCGGTGGATGGCAAATCATTTCGCGTCGTCTACACGATTCCCGGTTCGCTCGTGGAGAATTTCATTGTGGAAGACCATGTGAAATTCATCGACCCCATCTCGCCCGCGGAAACTCGCGCGCGTCCTGGCGCTTCGCTCTTTTATGCTGTCCGGACGCGCGCCTCGAAAAAGCGCGCTTCGGCGGATTCCAACGTTGTTTCGGTTCGTATGTTCCCGGTGCCGGAAGGTATAGCTCACGTGGAGGCGCGTGTCACCGAGTCCGCGATGGAGTTGAGCTGGACGGCTCCCACTCGTACGTCCGGCGGCGATCCAATCACGGCATTTTCAGGCTATCGGATATACCGTGGCGAACTCGATCCCTCCTCAGCGGAAGCCGCCGCAGCGGATCTGACGAAGGCCAAATGGAAATCGCCCCTTACCTTGCTTGCCGCCACAGACGAGAGCACATACCGCGACACCGTTTTCGATTTTGGCAAAACCTATGCGTATGTTGTGAGAAGTGCCGTGCTCGTGGAAGGCAACCCACTCGAGTCAGCGGATTCCGCTCCAGCAATCGTTACGCCGCGCGACATTTTTCCTCCAGCCGCTCCGCAGAATCTGGTTGCTGCGGTTCTCTCTGGACCCGCTCCGGGCTCCATCCTCGTGGACCTCTCCTGGTCCATAAATCTTGAAACCGACCTGGCGGGTTACCGCGTCTATCGAAGTGAGCAGCAGGACACAAGGGGTGTGGTTATAACGCCCGATCTGTTGCTTGCACCGGCGTATCGTGATACGTCTGTAGAGCCCGGTCGCCGCTACTGGTACTCTGTGACTGCCGTCGACCGTGTTGGCAATGAAAGCGAAATCAGCGCGGCCGTCACGGTTGATGTCGCGAAACCTTCTCCGTAGCTCCGGGTTGTACTAAGCACCTATCTTGGGAGAGCGCCGCTTGATGACCGTTCGCGCACACTTGCCCGCTTACGGATCGTTCCACGTTTTCCGGAACGCATCGGTTCGCACGGGGGTCTACGTCGGAGTTGCCCTTTCCATTGCGTTTAGCGGTTGGGTGATCGTTGCCAATCGTGTTCCGTTCCTGGATGGATTTGCGCTCGTGCGCAATCTGGCCGCGCTGGCTCTACTTGGTGTCATAGCATTGATTCCCGTGCTCCGATTTTGGCGCATGCCGGGCTATTTGCTGGCATCGAGCCTCGTCGCTTGGGTTACCTTCAGCCTGTCCTACCGCGTACTGAGCATCTACTTTGCCGGCCTTGAGGAGCGTTTTAGCACCATTCAAATTTTTGTGCTTGGCGCCGTTCCCTACATGCTGGTTGTCACTCTTTCCTGGATCTGGACCATTATCCGGCGAGCTCGCGCGTCGCACGTGTCTCACCCCAATCATCATCCGAGCTGATCCCGAATGAAATTCTGCCGGTTCCTCACACCTGGTTCTTCTGCCTCGCAGCCGCCAGCGCCGCTCTATGGCCTGATCGAAGGCGAGCAAATCCGCGAAATCTCTGGCCCTCCCTGGAGTGTCTGGTCGCACGGCTCGCGAACTTGGCCGGCCCCTGATGTTCGTTTACTCGCTCCCGTCGATCCAGGCAAGATTGTGTGCGTCGGGCGCAATTACGCTGCGCATGCCGCAGAACTCGGCAATGAAGTGCCCAAAGAACCGCTCATCTTTCTTAAACCGCCTTCCGCGATCATTGGTCCCGGTGAGCCCATCGTTCTCACGCCGCAATCCCAGCGCGTGGAACACGAAGGCGAGCTTGCGCTCATCGTTGGCCGGCGCTGTTCGCAACTCAAGGACTCCGACGACGCATTCTCTTATCTGCTGGGTTACAGCTGCCTCAACGACGTGACCGCGCGCGATCTCCAGAAAAGCGACGTGCAATTCACACGCGCCAAAGGCTTCGATACATTTTGTCCCGTTGGCCCGCACATCGAGACTGAACTCGATCCAACCGAACTCCTGGTGGAGCTGCACGTCAATGGAGCGCTTCGCCAATCCGGGCGCACGTCTCTAATGGTCTATCCGGTGGCCTTTCTCGTCCGCTGGATCTCCCGCGTCATGACTCTCAATCCGGGAGATTTGATTGCCACCGGGACGCCTGCTGGTGTCGGCCCGCTCGTGGCGGGAGACGTCGTCACGGTTAGCGTGGCCGGTGTTGGCGTGTTGCGCAATCCGGTGCAAGCCCCGCACACGTAGTCTCGCCGCGCTGCCGCTGTTTCGGTAAAATACACACTTGTGGGGCGAGTTCCGGAGCAGAACCTTTGTTTCGCGTGTCGTGAGCATGGGTGTGCCGCCACGCGCGGGTACGTCACCGCACAATTCATTTGCATTGCTGGAGATCGATAGTTGAAGGGGCTGTTCGCAGACTGGAAGCTTGTTCTCGCTATGGGCGGCGCGGCCCTCGCGGCGATCATCATGATCGCCTACGCCTTCTTTCGCCCGGCAGAAGAGCCCGAGGACGTGGAGAGGCGGCGCCGTCTTCACCTGAATCAGATTGGGCGCATCGCGGAAGGGCAGGTCGTCGAGTTAGCGGAACACCCTCCTGAGCCGCGCGACGTGCAAAGGAAACTCTTCGGTTCGCGTGCCCGTCCGATCGTGGATTTGAGACCCAGACACCTTGTCACTTATAGTTACGCGATTTCCGGAGTCACCTACCACACGGCGCAGGATATCACCGGACTCGAAGGGCAAATCCGTTTCGAACGGCTCGTCGCGGGCCAGCCCGCTAGTGTGAAATACGATCCTTCGAATCCGAGTGATTCGATCCTTGTGGCTGACGATTGGTCTGGTTTACGCTGAGTCACAAGGCGTTTGCGCCAAACGTCGAACAAATTGGGTTGCGCCTCGAAACGTTTACGCTGATGCTCCGGCCTCGTGTTCCCGCTTCTCCGTCGCATTCTGATTTCCGCCCAATTGCGCTATTCTTCTCCCTGCGGCTTCGGTGCGCCGCCCTAGTCTTATGAAAATGGTCCTCGCATCCATCTTGACCACGATCCTCATCGTAGCCATGACTCTCGGAGCGATGTTCATTCTCGTGCAAGCCACGGATTACGTCACCTCGCTTGAGTCGCCGCTCCAGCGCGCCGTTGCCATCTGTGCGGAGCTGCTTCTCGGCGTCGTCCTGCTTCTCGGCACGGTGTGGCTTGCTACCCATCTCGCGGTCCGCATTTTTGCCAAAAATGAGCCGGATGCTCCCGGAGGAAAGCTTGCCTGAGAGAGACGCTGCCGCAAGCGCAAAAGAAAAGCATCACGACCGCATGGAGGAACTCCGCCGCCAATCCGCGGAAGCCGAAACTGGAGGCGGCCCCGAGCGCCGTGAGCGCGAACACAAAGCCGGAAAGCTTGCCGCGCGCGAACGCATAAATCTTCTCCTCGATGAAGGCACCTTCGAAGAGCTGGATAAATTTGTCCGCCACGGCTGCGTCGATTTCGGAATGCAGGAGCAGCGCCCTGCGGGCGATGGCTTTGTAACCGGTTTTGGCCGCATCGATGGACGGCTCGTCTACGTTTTTGCGCAGGACTTCACCGTGTTTGGCGGCTCGCTCTCCGAAGCGAATGCGCGGAAAATATGCAAGATCATGGACCTCGCGATGCGTGCAGGTGCTCCGGTCATCGGACTCAATGATTCCGGCGGCGCGCGTATCCAGGAAGGTGTGGCCTCGCTCGCAGGCTACGCCGATATTTTTCTTCGCAACACGCTTGCCAGCGGCGTAATCCCGCAGATCAGCGCCATCATGGGCCCCTGCGCGGGCGGCGCGGTCTACTCTCCCGCGATCACCGATTTCATTTTTATGACTCGCGAGACTTCGTACATGTTCGTCACCGGGCCCGAGGTCATCAAGACCGTCACTCACGAGGAAGTTACCAAGCAAGAGCTCGGCGGCGCCATGACCCACAACGAAAAGAGCGGCGTGGCGCACTTTGTCTCCGTGGACGATGCCGATTGCCTCGCCATGATTCGCGAGCTAATGAGTTTTCTTCCCTCGAATAATGTCGACGACCCACCGCGCCGCCAGTCCTCGGATTCGGCGGACCGCCGCGAGGAATCGTTGAATTCTCTTGTCCCGGCGGATCCGCAGAAGCCTTATGACATGAAGGACGCCATCCACGCCATTGTTGATGACGCCTACTTTTTCGAAGTCCACGAGCACTTCGCAAGAAATATCGTTGTCGGATTCGCGCGCCTCGACGGCCGCCCCGTCGGGATTGTGGCCAATCAACCGGCGTTCCTCGCGGGCGTTCTCGATATCAACGCCTCTCTGAAAGGCGCTCGCTTCGTCCGCTTCTGCGACGCTTTCAATATTCCCCTGATCACCTTCGAGGATGTTCCCGGTTTTCTGCCTGGCACCCAGCAAGAATTCGGCGGCATCATCAAGCATGGCGCGAAATTGCTTTTCGCTTTTGCGGAAGCCACGGTACCCAAGATCACGGTCATTACGCGCAAAGCTTATGGCGGCGCCTATTGCGTCATGGCCAGCAAGCACATCCGCACCGATGCCAACTTCGCCTGGCCCTCCGCCGAAATCGCGGTCATGGGCCCAGAGGGCGCGGTGAATATCGTGTACAAGCGCGAGCTTGACAAAGCCCCCGAGGCCGATCGCGAGCGCCTCCGTCAGGAAAAAATCGACGAATTTCGCGACCGCTTCGCCAACCCGTTCGTAGCGGCCGAGAAGGGTTACATCGACGCCATCATCGAGCCGTCCGAAACGCGTCCCCGCATTATCACCGCACTCCGCGCCCTCGAAAACAAGCGCGACACCAACCCCCGCAAGAAACACGGCAATATTCCTCTTTGAAAAAGAAAATCAAGCCGGTAATGGCAAATCACCGAAATTGGCACATCTCCCGCCCTCGTCATATTCCTGCAGTGAGCAGGCAAGGCCAGGGTCTGAACGATGTGCCGCTGCAGATAAGATCAGAAGGGTATGTCTCAGTGTGGGATCAGATGAAAAGGTCTGTTGCGAGCGGTTCGGTAGACTGAAAAATCCCGCCGGTCCAGCGTAAAAATTGTTTCGATGTTCTCTCGATGCGCAAGATATACGACCATCGCATCGGCGAACTGGGGCCGCAACCTCGCATATTGATCCATGATGGCCTCAATTTTTCCTGCCTCTGCGGCGGTGACGACCGGTATTTCCAGAACCCCTGAGCTTATGGCTGACAAAAGATTTTTGATGGTCCGAGGGGACTTGCGCAGCAGCCACATGGCTTCGGTAACGACTGGCCAGCAAGTAACCACGGGACTCGGCAAATTGTGCAACAGAGAAACACAAATTGAGTGCTCGCGCTCCCCGGGCGAGAGAACGGCAACCAAGGGGCCGGTGTCCATCAATATTCGATTCACTTTGATTTGCCGAAACCCTTGAAGTGTCGCTTGTTCGTAGCAAGGTCTTTCGGCAATCCCGGCGCGCAGCCGATCAGCCCAGCTTCCAGAAAGCCATCGTAGGCGGTCTTTCCGCCGCTGCCCTTGGCGAGATACTCCTCCAGTGCATGGCGAACCATTTCCGACTCGCGTGTTCCCGTCGCCCGCGAACGTTCCTTGAGCCGCTGCGCTATCTTTCCGGGAACGCGAACCGAGATCCGCTGCGATTCCATGTCCTTCCTCCACTACACGTGTCAGACAGTCTATCACACTTGTCTGACGTCTGCCATTTTCCGCGAACCCGCGTATTCTTGATATGTGCGGCGCGATTCAGACACATCCCAAGGTCCAACCAATTCGAAGTGCATATCACCCCGGCGGATAGGCCGCCGTACCTCAAACAATTGGACACTAGAGGCGCGCCAGTCGCTTGGCGGTGATATCCCTCATGCTAGAATCCCGGAGCAACGCCGAAGGTCCATGTTCAGGAAAATCCTGATTGCCAATCGCGGCGAAATCGCCGTGCGCATCCTGCGCGCTTGCCGCGAGCTGGGCATTCGCTGCGTCGCGGTATTCAGCGAAGCCGACCGCAAATCGCTCCACGTTCGTCTCGCCGACGAAGCCTATCCCATCGGCCCCGCCCCCTCGCGCGAGAGTTATCTTTGCATTGCGAAAATCATCGATGTTGCACGCCGTTCCGGCTGCGACGCTATCCATCCGGGCTACGGTTTCCTCGCGGAAAACGCGGCGCTACCGCGAGCCTGCGCTGAGGAAGGCCTCACCTTCATCGGCCCGAGCGCCGAAGCCATGGAAGCCCTCGGTTCGAAGACGGCCGGACGCCAGCTCGCCCGCCGCTCCGACGTGCCGACCGTTCCCGGCGCAAACAATCCCATCGAGAATCCTGATGACGCCCAGGCTCTCGCGCAAAATATGGGCTATCCCGTTTTGCTAAAAGCTGTTGCCGGCGGAGGCGGCAAAGGCATGCGGGTCGTTACTCGCGACGCCGAATTTGCAGCCGCTTGGCGTGATGCTTCGTCGGAGGCCCTGAACGCTTTCGGAGACGCGCGTCTGTATCTGGAAAAATATTTGGAAAAGCCGCGCCATATCGAGATTCAAATCCTAGCCGACGCTCACGGCCGCGTCGTTTCGCTTGGCGAGCGCGAATGCTCCGTTCAGCGTCGCCACCAAAAAGTGATTGAAGAGGCTCCATCGCTCGTCATCACGCCGGAACTGCGAAAGAAAATGGGAGACGCTGCTGTCCGCCTGGCTCGCGCCGGTGGATACGTGAACGCCGGCACTGTGGAATTTCTCGTCGATGCCCATCTCAATTTTTATTTTCTGGAAGTGAACACGCGCCTTCAGGTCGAGCATCCGGTTACGGAACAAGTCACTGGGCTCGATTTGGTGAAGCTCCAAATTGCCATCGCTGCCGGCCATCGGCTACCCTTTGCTTGGGAAACGATCACTCCTCGCGGCCATGCGATGGAAGTCCGCCTCTACGCCGAAGATCCCGACAACAGTTTCTTCCCCTCACCCGGAAAAATCGTCTCGTGCCATGCACCAAGCGGCCCCGGGATTCGTCTCGATGAGGGGGTCTACGAAGGCTGGACTGTCCCGATGGACTACGATCCCCTCCTGAGCAAGCTGATCGCCTGGGGCAACAGCCGCGAAGAAACCATCGCCCGCCTCCGTCGCGCCCTCGAGGAGTACACCGTCACAGGAATCAAGACCAACGCCGGCCTTTTCCGCCGCATTCTCGCCGAGCCGGATTTTCTTCGCGGCGAAATCCACACCAAATGGCTCGATGAACTGCTTCAGCGTCCGTCCTCTGCCGCGGACTCTCCGCAGGAAGATGCGAAGACGGATCGCGCCTCCGATGCCGCCGCCATCGCCGCGGCTCTCTGGCAAGCGCAGCAGCCAGACAAACATTCCGGTTCGTCTTCGCGAAGCCAGGATTCTTCTCAACCTTCTCGCTGGAAGCAAGAAGGCCGTCGCCAACAACTGGACCGTTTGCCATGAAGTTTGAAGTCCAGCTTACAGGCCCATCCGGCAAAGAGCTCCGCGTCGTGGAGCTCGAACGCGCTGCGGACCGCTGGAAGATCTCGCTCGACGGTAAACCCGTCAATGCCGACGCGGTCGAAATCGCTCCCAACACTCTCTCGCTTCTGCTCGAGGGCCAATCCTTCGAAGTGCACATCACGCCGTCCTCGGACGGTATCCTCAAGCTCCAAACCGGCCTGCAGGAATTTGCCGCCGAGGTTGTCGACCCCCGCGCATGGCGCGGGCGGAGGCATGGCGCGCTCGAAGCTGAGGGCCGCCAGCAAGTTGTCGCTCCCATGCCGGGCAAAGTCGTCCGCGTCCTCGTTGCGGCGGGAGACATAGTCGAAGCCGGGCAGGGACTCCTCGTAGTGGAAGCGATGAAAATGCAAAACGAAATTCGCTCACCAAAAGACGGCACCGTCGAGCGCCTGAACGTCAAAGAAGGCCAGCCTGTCAACGCCGGCGAAGTGCTCTGCATCGTCTGTTGAGCTGCCATGGGGAACTGGTACACCAACGTTGCGGTAAAGGGCGCGCAGCAATCGGACGTGGTTGCTCTTCTCGAAGAACTTGGCCGCCGCGCCTACGTCACGCCAGAAACCTCTGGGTGGATTGTCGTCTACGATCAGCAGACCGATGAATTTGACCTTGGCATTCTCGAATCTCTCGCTCTAACTCTCTCGACGCGCCTCGCCTGTACCGCTTTGGCGAGCTGCAACGCCGACGATGACGTTTTGTGGCTGGCTCTCTACGAAAACGGCAGCCTTTCGACCCGTTACGCCTCTTCACGGAAATCGTTTGAAGATGGCGACGAATTTCCCGATCTCAAGGAGACCGCGCAAGTTCTGGCAGGCGTTTTTGAAAAGCCGGAGGCGAAAAATTTAGCTTTCAGCTTGCTGCGCAAATCGCACGGCGCGTTGGGCCTGCTCAGCCTCTTCCTCAAGATTCGGCTCGCTTACGTCGTTGAGGTACAACGTCATCTCGACCTTTCGAATCTACTTGGAATGCCGCGCGCTGCGGTTGGACTGGGCTTCACGTACGTCAATAAAGGGGAGACTCCGGAAGGAATGGACCGCGAAGCGCTGCGCCGCACGATGGTCGGATAGATAAGGAAAAAAAGTGCGCGACTCGCTCGCTAAGGAATTAGTGGCCCGATGATTTGGCGGGGAAGTCCGTTTTCGCCGCATCCGGCAATTTGCCGGCGGCTTCGATTACTTGCTGCGCTAGGTAATTCGTCACGCGCGCATCATCCCTCGCGATCGTCAGGTAGGCCGCACGCAGCAACTGTTCCTTGTGATTGCGCAGCGTATCGCGAATCGTCTGCTGCACCTGCGGGTCAGAAATGTTCCGCTGCCCGGGCGACTCACGCGAGATGAGCTTCAGAATGACGATCCGCGCGCCATCTTTTCCCTGCGTCGCCATCGGCGGACTCACTTGCCCCGGCTTCATTCCCAACACGACCCTCTTCAAAGCCGGATCAGCCTGGTTCAGCGCCGATTCCGGAACATATCCCAAGTCTCCGCCCATGGCCGAAGAATTCATGTCCTCGGAATAGTCCATCGCCAGTTGCGCGAAGTCTGCGCCGCTGTTGAGCTTGTCTTCAAGCATCTTCACCTTGCGCTCGGCTTCGACTTCATTCGTCGCGTCGTCATTCTTGAGGTTGCGAATCTGCGCTTCCTTGCGCGGGGTCACAACAATTTCGGATATCCGGTAGCGAGGCTCTACGACGTTGAATTGCGCTTTATTCGCGTTATAAGTGTCGGTGACGTCTTGGTCGGTGATCGTTATTTTCGCCACGACTTCGCGGTTCAGCAGTTTCGTGATGGAAAGCTGCCTCCGCAGGTCGCGCTTGATGTCGTCCACCGAGACGCCGCGATCCTTCAGTTGTCTCTGAAACTCGTCCTCGGTGTAAGGGCTCTTCATTTCGGTGAATTTGTCTTCCACTTCGCCGTCGCTCGCTTCGAGGTTCAGCTTCTTGGCGCGCTCCAGCAGAATCTCGTTGTTGATCAATTCATCCAGAACATTCAGCTTTAGCGACAGTGCTTCTTCCTGCGAAGGCTCTGGCCCTTCCGGATTCACCCGCGTCCGGTAGTACTTGTCCACGTCCTCGCGTTTGATCTCTTGCCCGTTTACCACGGCCCAAACGTCCGGCGATGGCTGCGTTTTCTGCTTGCAGCCGGCGCCCATCGCAAGCGCCATGGCCAGAGCTGGCAATAGCATCGTTGCGCGCGCCACCCCGGTCATGGGGCCATGCGGGCGCACTGCCACGCTGAGATTGGCTTGCGAAGGATTCAAGGTGTGGTGCTCAGGCCGCTTTCTTGACGCGGCCCGCGCGGATGCAGGCCGTGCAAACTCGAACATGCTTCCTTGCGCCGTCCACCAAAGCGTGGACGCGCTTCAGGTTCGGATTCCACCGTCTCCGCCTCGTATTATTCGCGTGACTGATCACGTTTCCAAAGTGCGGCCCTTTGCCGCATAGTTCACACTTCAGTGCCATTGTTCTTCCTACTAGGCTGCCTGTAGCAGCCGGAAATTTTGCTCTGAAAAATTACACTTCCGAGCCTTTCATTCTAGCAGACGCTCTTTCCCCAGCAAAGCCCGCCTTTTGTTCGGTAGTATCTCAGTTTGAAGGTACAAGGAGTGAAGCATGAGCACGCCAGATCGCAGCCGTGTTATTCGCCTTACCGAGGCTCAAGCGCGTATCCCGGGACCCGCGGGCGAGCGCGCCGTCATGGTCCTGCGGCGTGGCCCTCTTGACGTAGCCCTTTCCCTCCCTCTGCGCCCGAGCCAGCAGACGCCGCACGCACAGGACGAGATTTACTTCATCATTCGCGGCCGGGGAGTGCTCATTCACGACAGCAAGCGGGACCCGTTCGAGTCAGGGGACATCCTGTTCGTGGCTGCGGGGACCGAGCATCAATTCGAGGACACTACCGACGATTTGGCCCTGTGGCGCGTATTTTACGGCCCCCATGGTGGCGAGGTCCCAGTATAAAGCGTGGTGCTGTGGTGCTGCCCGAGAAAGCCAAAGTGAGACATTTTTACCTATTGACAGAGTTATGGCTGCCGTGGTATTCTTTCCCTGGAGAATTAGACCCAATCGACTATTGCAGCCGCCTTTCCGGGCGGCTATTTTTTTGCCCTCACGGATTTTAACGTTCAATAGTCCGGTCTGATCTTCCTCGGCTCTCTAAGCCGGCGCATTTCGAGTTTCGCAGTTTCGCATTTTCCCTTGGCAGTAACTCAAATCCACTTTAAGAGGCTTCTATGACCAATACGAATTCCAGCACTGGTGTCGCCACGCGCTGCCAGTTTCAATTTTCCGACGGCCGCTGCTGCCGCATGTTGCGCATCCCGGCCCATTCTCTCTTCTGTGCTTTCCATGCCAGGCAAGAGCTCGAACTCCTCGAGTCCCAGCGCCTCGGCGACGAAATTTCCACCCCCCTCAACGGCGATTTCCTCACCGCCACCGACATCAACCACGTCCTCGGCAAACTCTTTATCGCCGTCGCCCAGGACCGTGTCCCTCCTCGCAAAGCCACCGCCCTCGCCTTCCTCGGCCAGGTCATGCTCTCCTCCCTCCCTCGCGTGAAGCTGGAGTTTCCGTTCCACTACAAATTCGACCACTGGAAAAAAGTGCTGAACAACGCCGCCCCCCTCTCCCGTCCTCCCTCCCTCACCGACTCCGACTCTTCCGACGAAGATCTCCCCGAGCTCCCTGACCCAGACTCCCCCGAGGAGGACTAGACACTGATCCACATCGCGGTCGCCTAGACCGGTCCTTTTCTCTAAACAGGACTTAGGCCATTACTTGCGAGTAGTCGACCATGCGGAAGTTGTCGCATATGCGATTCAGGATCTGCCGTCGGTTCCTCCAAGAGTCCTAGGGCTCGGTTCACGAGCAGCCTATCGGTCGCATACAGACGAGCCGCGTAGAAACGTCCAAAGTACAGTGATTTCCGCGGTTATTTCAGGTATGCACCTACTCGACATCGGGCGTGAATGAAGTATGGTGCGAGCGCGGCTCAGCCCGTCCACGGAAGAACCGACAATAGACTGGCCGGAACGAAGAGCGCACCTCCAGCGCGTGCCAACGTCGCTCCTGGCAAGACCGGAGATGGTCCATGAATGGTGAAATCTATCGCAGGGGTGTGCGTGCAACTCGCGTATTTCTTCTGTTGATGCTCACGGGGTTTCTGCCGAAGCTGATGGCAGACACAGGCAGAGAGAAATCTGCGGACGGCCAGCAAGCGAGCAAGCAGCATCTGGTGGAAGAATACGGAAAGCTGCCATTAGCCTTTGAAGCAAACAACGGACAAACCAGCGACGAGGTACAGTTCCTGTCGCGCGGCCAGGGTTACACGTTGTTTCTCACGCGGAATGCCGAAACAGTTCTTGTGCTGAGTACTTCGTCCCAAAAGGAAACTTCGGAGCGGTCGCCGAATACGCGTCCAGTGAAGTTCAAACCCCGGCGGGAGTCCACACCTCCATGGGTGGTCCGAATGAAGCTGGTCAATGCTGTCGTGAATTCACAATCTGAAGGGCTTGAGGAACTTCCCGGCAAGGCCAACTACTTTATCGGCAACGACCCAAAGAAGTGGAGCATGAACGTGCCGCTGTTTAGCAGGGTGCAGTATCGCAATGTCTATCCCGGTGTGGATTTGGTTTACTACGGCAACCAGCAGCAACTGGAAAATGACTTCATCATAGCGCCCGGTGCGGACCCGCAATTCATCACGATGAGTTTCACGGGCGCAGAAAAATTGTCGCTCGACGCTCAAGGAAACCTCGTCCTTGCTGGGAGAGAGGGCGAGGTCCGGTTTGAGAAGCCGCGCATTTATCAGGAAACGGATGGAACCCAACGAGAAATCCAGGGCGGTTATGTTCTGAAGGACGCGAATGAAGTTGGCTTTCAAATGGCCGCTTATGACACCACCAAATCGCTGGTCATTGACCCGGTCCTTTCCTACTCCACTTATCTCAGCGGCAACTACTCCGACATTGCGTATGGTATCGCGGTCGACTCCGCTGGAAACGCGTACCTTTCTGGCGTCACCGGGTCAACGAACTTCCCGACAACTCCTGGCGCCTTCCAGGCGACTCCTGCCTCAAAGAACGGCGGTGGCAATGCGTTCGTGACCAAACTGAACCCTGCAGGTTCAGCTTTGGTCTACTCTACCTTTCTAGGCGGCAGTGGAGGCGGATGTGGTCCCAGCGATCCAGGTTGCACCGGCGGCGATGCAGCGGCCGGCATTGCTGCGGACGCTGCGGGAAATGCGTACGTGACGGGCTCGACCGTTTCCACCGACTTCCCCACCACTTTGGGCGCCTTCCAAACTAGCAACCGAGGATGGGAGAACGCCTTCGTGAGCGAGCTAAATAGGGATGGCACGGCCTTGCTTTACTCGACTTACCTAGGCGGCAGTGGGAACACAGAGTTTAATGACCAGGGGCATGGCATCGCCTTGGATACTCAGGACAACATCTACGTGACCGGCACTACCTGCTCTTCTGATTTCCCGGTCACGCCAAATGCGTTCCAGCCGACTTACAAAGGTGGTAGTGGTGGGGGAATCAGTGGGGACTTTAACTGCAACGTCTTCTTGAGCGAGCTGAACCCGACCCCGTTGCTGACGCTGGGGCCCGTCTCGCTGGGGCGGGGGTCCGCCTCGCTGGTCTACTCTACCTACCTCGGAGGAACCGGCGGCGACTCCGGCGAAAGCATCGCTATGGACTCGGCGGGCAATGCGTACGTGACGGGCTGGACCGATTCGAGTGACTTCCCGGTGACGCCGGGCGCGTTCCAGATGTCTTACAAGGGTTCCGCAGGCACGGGAAACGCTTTCGTGAGCAAGCTGGACCCTGCGGAGCAAGGGTCGCTATCGCTGGTCTACTCTAGCTACCTCGGAGGAACCGCCGGTGATAGAGCCTACGGGATCGCCGTAGACAACCAGGGCAGTGCCTACGTGACCGGCTCTACATGCTCCACCAATTTCCCGGTCACGCCGCTTGCCTTCCAGGCCTACCACCCCTATTGCGACGCCTTCGTAACGAAGTTCGATCCCAGCGGCTCGAGCCTGGTTTACTCCACCTATCTCAGCGGCACCAATGACGGCGTTCACGGAGCCACTTTTGATGATGGGCTTGCCATTGCGGTGGACGCGGCAGGCAATGCCTACCTGACAGGCGAGGCTAGCTCAGTGGACTTTCCGACGACACCGGACGCTTTGCCGACCACTTCCCCTTCACGGGGCGCCTTCATTACGGTGCTGAATTCTGCCGGATCAGCTCTGATCTACTCCACCTATCTTAGCGGTAGCGGCTACGACCACGGTCAAGGCATCGCGGTCGATAACGCGGGCGATGCGTACGTCACGGGATGGACGAGTTCGACTGGCTTCCCGACGACGCCGGGCGCGTTCCAGACCACGTTCCAGGGTTACAACGCCGCCTTCGTAGCAAAATTCTCGGGATTTCCGACGGTGCCGTGACGCAAAAGCGGCTGGGCGGGCAACTGGAATAGACCGGCGGCGTCCGCTCCGAAAAGTGATCTCTTTTGCTATTGATCTCTTCGAGTTGGCTCTGAGTGACGGGCTAACCGTGTGGGAAGTCGCGTCCTCTGAGCCCACACCCGCTGCTTCATCGAGGCCTTCGACCGCATCTTGAACAAGATCGCCCAATGTAAAGTAGCGTTAGACGCACTACGGACGGGTGGCCCGGAGGTTAGGGGGTGTCTTCTGACTTTGTTTTTGAATCTTGCTTTTGAATTTGCGGGGGGTGCCCCACACGTCGGTTTTACGTGTGGGTTTTGACTTTGATTTGTTCGTTCTGTTTTGTTTGTCTATTCACTAACTCCTTTGGAATCCGCACTTCCAGAAACACGCCTGTAAACTCTCTGGAATGAACACTTCCAAAACACAGGACTTAAAACCCTTTAGAATGAACACTTACAGAAAAAGGGGGAGGGGGAGGGTCGGCTAACCTACGTTCGGAGCCGAAGGAGGTCGCAAGAAGAAGTAGCGTCCAAACCCCAATAGGTGCCACGAGGTCCTCCGAATCTCGGGGTCAGCGACGATCCGGACACCCCCACGGCCGAGATGGAGGCTATTCCCAGCCGCAACATCCCCTCCCATTTGGGGTTTATCTAGGAGGGGAACTTTGCCAGCTAAGTAGTTTGAATCTGGCAGATCTATCCCTAGGGCCAGTGTCACTAGATTTTGACGTTTTTGCCAAAACTTTTTGCCGGTTTTAGGCATCTTATAAGAGTGATAGGTCATTCCGTTTCAATGGTTTACGGAACGTGTACCTGTCCTTCAGTGCTGGCTTTTACTTGCCTAAAGCACTATTAGCCCAGCCCCTACAGCGTTCCCCTGATTCTCCCCGGAACGGTAGACTTGTATCTTGAGCCTTCGGCAGAAAGGAGACCGATCGCAGTGCCCAAGTTGACCCCAATGCGCTTCCACATCGCATCGGCCAGAGCTACTTTGGCGGCGGGAATCGTCGCTCGTTTCGTGACGGTTCTAGTACTCTTCTTCGTCTGCCTGGCCGCTTCTCCCGCCTACGCGGACGTAGGCATCCTTCTCAACGAGTCCCTGGATACAAGTTTCGCCAGAATCTCAGGTTCGGGGCACAGCGCCGTCTTTTTGTCGCGCATCTGCGCCGAGACGCCCATTAAGATGCGCCTATGCCGTCCCGACGAGCAAGGTTCGGTCATGAGCAACTACACCACTCTTGGTGAGGATCAACCCTTCGAGTGGAACATCGTCCCGCTCTCCATCTATTTATACGGTGTCGAAGATCCGCAAAACAGGCCCCTGTTCGGGTCGCAAAAGATCAAGCACGCTCTCGAGGAAAGATATCGCACCAACTTTCTGTCCGGCTATTGCGACAGCGCCACCTGTCGCACAAGCAGCAAAGCGGAATGGCGAGAAATGGTTGGAGCCACTCTTGAGCGCAGCCTCTACATTTTCGTCGTCGAGACGTCTCTCGAGCAGGACCGCGCTCTCATCGCGGAATTCAATTCTCTCCCAAACCAGAATCACTTTAACGGCATCACAAAAAACTGTGCTACGTTCACTCGCCACATCATCAATACCTATTATCCCCATTCCACCAGGGCCGACTATCTGAATGATTTCGGCTTGATCACTCCGAAAGCCATCGCCCGTTCCTTCACCCACTACGCCGAACGCCACCCCGAAGCGCATCTTCGCGTTCTCCATTTCGCGCAGTTGCCCGGCACCATCAAGCGCAGCACCGAGTGCCGCAACGTAACCGAGCAGTTGTACCACTCCAAAAAACTCCTGGTGCCCATGATCCTTTTCGCCGACCACGAACTGCCCTTCATGGCCGCTTCTTATCTGCTCACTGCCCGCTTCAATCCGCAGCATGAATTGGAGGAGCATCCCACAGCCCAAGCGTCAGACCTCGATCAGGAAATCCGCCAAGCCAAGGCAGATAAGGATGTCGCTCGCCAAGAGCAACTCGAAGCCGTCGCCAATCAGGAGAGCGCGCAACTCGTGGGTACCGCCGAGGAATGGAAGGAATACCGCGAGGAATTTGGTTCCCTCACAAACGAGGCAGTCAGCCGCGAGATTATTCCCAACCACGATTTTCTTGGCCGTCTCTTTAAGTACCTTGATCGCGCCGGCACACTCTCCATCGACGCCAATGGCGTCCTTTGGTTGGAACTTTCGCAAGGCGGAAAACCGGCAAAGCTTGGCCTGAGCGCCAGCAATCTTTTTGCTTCCGGCACCGATTCTCAATGGACCTATGCACTGACACTCGCTCGCGCCGATCACTACCTCAAGAGCCCTAAGCATAGTCGCGAAATCATGCCCGATTTCAAAAACGATTGGGCCCTGTTGCAGGCCGCGCGCATCAATAGCTCGACCTCTGCGGCAGCCAATAGCATCTTGCCTTCTGGAAGCACGCGCGCCGCAGCCGTCTCCTTCAACCAGTTTCAATAATCCCAAGCGCTGAGCGGGTCCTGTGAGTACTAAAGCATTCCTCCCACTCTTTTTCGGTTCTCCGTACCATTTTCTCCCCTCTCATTTTGCGCAACTTTAGTCTTGTCTCTTTCATCTGTACTGATGTAGTTTCCCCGTCACGGTGCAGCGAATGTTTCCCTCGTTCCGGGTCTTGCTATTGATTTTTGCTTTGTTCCTCGTCTCTGGTGAGGCGAGCACTAATGCCGCCGCTACTCCTGCAGGCGTTCCGTCCGCGCCACCTGTCATCGTTATTGGTTTTGTCGGAGGCTTTGTTCGCCACGATGACCGCGTCCACACGGAAGTTCAGCTCATCGATCGTCTGCGCGAAGAATATGCGTCCGGCGTTCATGTCCAGATGTTCGAGAATCACCGCGGCAAGGACGCCCACCAGGCAGTCCTTCGCCTTTTGCATACCAGCCACGAAGGCACTTTATCGCCCGAGGAAAAGCAGAACGCCCGCATCATCATTTTTGGCCACAGTTGGGGCGCCTCGGAAACCATCGAACTCGCCCGCCAGCTGGAAAAAGACGGCATTCCCGTAATACTCACGATCCAGGTCGATAGCGTCTCCAAGCGCGGCGAAAACGATGCGGTAATCCCCGCCAACGTCTCCCAGGCCGTCAATTTTTATCAGCTCGATGGCATGCTTCACGGCAAGGCCCAGATTCGTGCCGCCAATCCCGGGCGCACTCGCATCCTCGGCAATTTCCGCTCCGACTACAAAACGAAACCCTTCAGTTGCGGCCAATATCCCTGGTGGGACCGCATTTTCATGAAGCCTCACATTCAAATCGAATGCGATCCCGCCGTCTGGAGCCAGGTCGAGTCGCTTATCCGCTCAAACTTATCCATGGAAGCGCGCCTCCCGCAGGGCAGCGAAATCAATTCCCCCGCCTCGCCCCTTAAATAGAAGACTTGCCGCTTAACACTTGCCGCTTGTGTTGACCTGCCCCAGTCACTCTGTACTCTCTAGAGGAAAATCGAAATTAAGTCCTACGTCTCCAACCCAATCAACCGCATCAATTCCAGCGCATTGCTCTTCTCCACGACTCCCTCGCGCAAACGGTAATCAAATTTCATCTTCCCATCCACAATCTGATCCTCGAAGTGCATGTTGCGCAAAACACTCCCCACCGCCGCCGCAATTTCCGTCAACGCTAAATCATGTGTGGTGACAATCCCAATCGCCCGCCTCTTCAGCAATCCCTTTATCAATCCCTCCGCTCCAATCCGCCGGTCCTTTGAGTTCGTTCCCTCTAGCAATTCGTCAAACAAGAACACCATCGGCACCTTTCCATTCGCTCCGTCAAACACTTTCCGTATATGCAGAATCTCCGTATAAAAACTCGACCGCCCCTCTTGCAGCGAGTCAGTACTTCGAATCCGCGTTCCAATCCGAAGCGCCGTCAACTTCAACCGCTTTCCGCGAATCGGCGCCCCAGCCATCGCCAGCACGGTGTTGATTCCCACCACGCGCAAAAACGTGCTCTTCCCCGACATGTTCGATCCGCTCACCAGCAGCACCCGCGTCTTGGCATCCAGCCGCACGCCATTTCGCACACACTTCTCCGCCGCAATCAGCGGATGCCCCAACTCCTCGCCGTCAAAAAATCCCACGCCCTCGGGCGCGTCCACAAATTCCGGAAACGGATCCGCGGGATGTTCGTACGAATACGCCGCCAGCGAAAGCAATGCCTCCATCTCGCCCGTCAACTCCGTCCACTGCCGCATCTTCGCGCCCCAGCGCCGTCGCCAAGCCTCCGCCGCCATCCCCACCTGCACGCTATAGAGAAACGGCAGCTCAGACATCTTCGCAATCACGCTGTCGCTCGCGTCAATCCAATTAACAATCCGCGCAAATTGTCGAATCGCGGCCGAAGCCGGCTCGTCTTCTCCCTTCAGTTCAGCCGCGAACTCCTGCAATCGCGGCGACAAAAACGGCTCTCGCTCCAGTCGCTCCAGAATCTCCGAAAAAAGCAGCAGCCCTTCTGCGTTGCAATCCACTCCCTCCATCACGGTATGCGCTCTGCGCCGCAGCCACACCAGAACTACAGCCTCAACGGACATCACGCTCAAAAGAGGCCACAGCGCCGTAGTCTCGACGAAGTAGACAATTCCCGATGCCGCCCCCACCGCCAGCAACGCCATCACGCCGCGCCATGCCCGACCCGGCAACAACGATTTTCCCTCCGCCCACTCGACCAACGATTCCGGATTTAGCCGCGCCCGCAAATCCTCTCCGGTCACAGCCAACTTCTCCCGCAGATCCAGTTTCTCCCGCAGCTCCTCGATCAACTTCTGCCGCTCCAGAATCGCGCCAATTTCCGATCCTTCGCACAACCAATTCGCCAGCCGCCTCTCCCCCATCGGCAATCGCGCTGTCGAAAGCAATTCAAAGAGGCACCCCCGCCCAAAAAGATCCAAATCCTCCGCATACACGTGATTCGCATCGCGAAACCGCTCCCCCGCTTGCCCGCTCCCCGCCCAGCGATCCTCCATTCGCGCAATCCCCTTGCGATAAAACTCCGCCGCCGTCTCTGCCCGCGCCTTAGCCCGCAAAACCTGCGCATGCAGGACTGTCAGCAACAAATAAGCCGCCGCAGGCACAGTCAGCCAGTAAGCCGTCACCAAATGCTTCCCCAAAACAATCCACGCCAACGCCAGCGCCGCCGCAAACACCGCTAACTTTGCGTTACCCACACGCAAGTGCACGCGATCCCTTTCGGCAACCACCCTCAAATGTTTTTCCAACCGCTTCTCGTACTCGACTTTTGGCTCAGCCACATTCCCTCGCTAGCATCTCGCCCGTCGAGTCTACCGCGACTCCCCCGTCGCGCACACGCACACCAGTTCCGCCCAGAGCTATCGCCAATTCTTTATATCGTCTTGAGAAGGGGTTACCGTTGAAAAAGCAAGAACATCACATCAACGATCATCTACTTCACGCTGACCGCCAATCCCTCGAGCCTCTTCTTATTAATCTTCACCACCACTCCCGCATTGCGGTCTGCAACCTCGCTGACCTTGTATTCCGCCGACGTTCCCAGCACTTCCGCCACCTCCGACGGCGTCAATCCATACTTCTCCGTCAGCCATCCCACCATGTTCACCGTCGCGTCGCGAAACGCGTCATCAATCGATCCATCCAGCCCCATCGCCATGAGGTGAGTGTCGGATTCCACTCGTGGCCCCGGCACCCGCTTTCCTGGAATTACGTCCACTGTGAATTCCACTTCCATGGACGTCTCCAGAGCGTTACCGTTCAACTCGCCGTCGCCTTGCGCCGCGTGCCCATCTCCCACATACAACATCGCTCCCGGCGTCCTCACGGGCAAATACAGCGTCGCCCCCTCCATCACTTCATTGAAGTCCATATTCCCACCGTAACTCCCGGAGTCGCCCGTCCCTGGAGCCGCTGCGGCTGGCGGCGGCGCCGTCGCCACGCATCCCAACATCGGCCGCAGCGGCACGGTGTACTGCTTCAGATGTTCTCCAGGATTCTCCACCGTCGCCACGCTGCGCGCCAAGTCCAAATGCCACTTCACGCTCTTGCCTGCATCTTTCATTTTCACAGCCCACTCCGTGTCCACCGCGCGCGGAACAAGATCGTCGTCGCTGATCGCCCAATCCCGGTTCAAGCGGACTCGCACCAAGTGCACCACAAGAGTGTCTCCCGGCTGCGCCGTCTCTATGAAGAATGGACCTGTCTCCGGATTTCCTCCAAGCACCCTTCTCACGCCGTTTTCATCCGTTCCTCCGGCGTCCACCGTGGTCGTATGCACCGTGTCTCCAGGCGAAACCGTCAGCACCGGCTTGTTCGTTGCCGAAAACTGCCGGTAAAAATTAGTCGGCGTAAACTCATGTCTCCGCGCTGTTCCCGCCTTCCTCTCCGTCGGCCGATTCGCGGTAAACGCATGCGTCGCCGGATGCTCGGGATTCTCGCTGCCAGTGAAGACGATCGTTCCCGCCAGCAGCCCATCTTTGATGGAGGCGATGCACTCTTCTGTGCTGCCTCCCTCGCCCTTCGCGAGAAAATGCACCGTACTCCCGCTGACCGTCCCCTCCAATTTGTCTCCGGAAAACTCCCCGGTCAGCTTCCCGCCTTCCTCTTTTAAGTCCATCCGAAAGTAAAGCGGCGTTCCCCAAAAATCCGCGTTCACGTTCCATTTACCCGTCAAGCCGCTTGGTGCCGCAGGGTTCGTCCCTTGCGCCGCCGACATGCCCGGCCCCGCTGCTACAACTATTACGATAACGAGGAGGCTTACAAACAGGATCTTGCGCATGTCTACACCTCGACCCTCAGGTTTAACAGATTCACCACAAGAAGACGAAAGAAACCGTCAAAGGTTCCAGACGAATAGCCAGATACCGCTATCAAAAGAGGGGTAAGTCCGTTGGGTTCAGCGAAACGTTCATGCCGAAAATCCCTGTTTTCTTGGATGGTGGTGCGCCAAAGGCGCGTGCTGTATCTTACAAAAAACACTCTGGGTGAGGGTAGGCAATGCCAGGCAGAGGTGATCGCCGCACGCCCGGGCGGCCAATTGCCCGTCGTTCTGCCATTCGCTCCTTAAATCCCTATCTCGTTAGTTGAGGTTTTTATTCAACTGTACTCCTTTCAGCAGGGCACACGGATTATCGGAACTCAATACCCATTTGTTCGCCGAGTAATTCTGACTACGCGAACTTATTTCTGTCCGGAAACTTCGGCCCACTCGCGTTCGCCCCGTTCGAGCAGAGCGGGCAAATCTTCCCGTAGCAAGAATCTTTCATGCATCAACTTCATAGCCGCTTCCGCGAATTTGCCCATGTATTCGTCGCGCGAAGCATATCGCTCCGCGACCGAGAGGCGCGGATCACCGAATTTTTCACGCTCGGCCGCGGTCTTTGCGAAAGGAATGAAGGAGCCATAGAAGCTAAGACGCAAATCACCAGCGCCGATGCTCGGATCGCGCAAATTCCATCCGGTGTACGTTGCGAGCGGGACTTGCAATTCCGGCAAACTCACGCCGCCCAGATCGTTGCCATCGCCGTCCGATTGCGGAACCAGCACCGGGAACGGCTTGCCAACATGAGGAGGTTCAAAACTAACGATTCCTTCTTTCCATTGCGGACCAAAGTCCAAATGGTATGCGAGGTTGAATTCATGCGGCTTGTTGACGCCGGGAATTCTCGGAAAATTCCATTTGTTGAGCGGCACGAGTGTGGCATCCGCGATTTTCGGATAGGTGCTGGCAGGAGGCGGCGTGCCGTCTTTCACCCACTGGTCCATATCCGTGATCAGAGCGCGCCAGTACCACTGAATAGGATTTGGATTGTAGCGCAGCTGTGCGTTGGAATCCGGCGAGCCAGGATTGCTCTTTTGCGGAGGAAATGGAGCGGAAAAGTGCTGCAAGCCAGCGAGCAAATAGACCCGGACATTGTCGCCGATCTTTGCATCGCTCAAACCGTCCGGCGAAGTGTGAATTAAAGACGCGGCGCGGCCCCAATATTCGTAAGAAGTATTCGTAAGAAATATTTTTGGAGCCATATTGGATTTGTTCGTAGCATCGAGGAAGCCAGCGGCTGCGCCGCCTTCAGGATCGGTTTCTGGGAGGTCAGTGAACGGGAAAAGATCTGTGGGAAAAAAGATGCTGGAGAGCGGCTGCGCGTCGCGCGAAGGCTGCGCAAAACGATGGTTGAAGCTCCCTCGGCCCGCTCCGGCGACGTGAGCGATGACGCCGTCCATCACTTGGCGGCCTTGCTCGTCGGCGTTGAAGTCCTGGTAGAGAAAATGCCGGAGAAAACGCCCGCTCTGCGAAATGCCGACAGCATAGACGCGGTGAACCGGCGCGGTAGATTGTGGATCGTATTTCAAATAGGAGAGAAAATCGCGCACCGCCGCGAGGCCTAGACCAGCAACGACGGGGTCTTTCGCTTCATAAACGACTTCATAAATCTTCCCGGCTTGAAATCCGCCGTCCAGGTGAATGAAATGAGGATCGGCCACAAGCTTTCCGTCTAGCGTGTGAGCAAAACTCCATTGCGCGCGGGGAATCGTTTGCCGCGGGCCAACGGGCGTATCGCGCACCGTTAAAACATTTTTCGCACTTGCGGGATCGTCGACTGGGTAGCTCTTTCCGCCGGCCGGTCCGAGCAGGGAATGGCCGAGCGGCATGTCTTCCACTTTTTGCGCGGGCGTGAAATCCGAGCGCACCAGGCCGCGAATCTCTTTTCCTCCCGCATCGTGGGCAACAGGAGCAAACAAGCGAAGGTTTTCCCCGCGGTCGGCAACGTCAAATTCCCAGCCAACCCAGGCAACCGTGTAGCCTTCGCGCATCAGAAACCCGTCGCCATATTCGCCCTCCGGAGTAGAAGGGCTATAGCCGTTCACGAGGTGCAAAATTCCTTTTCCGCCGCGGTTGGAGACCTCGAAAAGAACAGCGCTGTTTCCCTTGTTCATGTCCTTGGGTTTCAGGAGATAAAGGTCAGCGGAAAATTCAACCTCACCTTGCGCGTTGCGCGGCGCTTTATCGAGATCGACGATCAGCTTGTTGTGAAGATTCTCCGGATTCACCGCGAAATAGACGCGGCCGACAATTTTCTCGTAGGCTCCGGCCAATCCAAAGGCGCGGCCATCGAGAACGCCGGTGCGGGAAATAATCTCGACGCGAGTTACATGAGCGTCAGCAACAGCGGCGGAGAACAAGAAGATGATAAAGGACAAAGTCCAAGCGACACGCGCGCGCAAAAGATGCATGGGCAGCCTCCAAAGAGTGCACAGCTTACATCATTGCTTGCCGAAACCAATTGCGCTGATACAGATTTTATACATCGGCGTGCGATCGAATTTCAGCCGCACGATGCTGAGTTTGGCGGGATCGAATCGCTTGGAGCTGTCAGTGGGATGAAAATCGGAGAGGGGAGCGCGAACGGTTTGAAAAATCGCTTCCCAATCCTGCTTGTACGCGGCATCGTCCAGCACACTGAGCTTCGTAAACTTCTCCTTGAAAGGCGGGGGAATCGACATGAAGCGGCTTACGGGAGCGCTGGCGGTCACCCCGTCGGTAGTCACCAGCTCGATGGTGAAATCGGGGGATTCGCGTTCTTTCTTTTTGGATTTATCTTCCTCCTTTTTCTTTTCCTCGGTTTTTTTCTTAACTTTATCTTCGTCTTTTTTCTTTCCAGGCAGCGATACATCTTCGTCCATGGGCGCGATCGAAAATTCGACGGTCGATCCGGAGTTCAAGCGCCAATTCGCAGCGGCACGCGGCGGCAGCGTCAGAACGTAAGCCGGCGCAGGTGCATCCTTGGCGCGGTTCCAACCGAGAAAGACGCCGTTGTATCCACGATCGCCGTCGCGCCAGGGGATTTTGCCTTCGTTCCAAATGGAAAGATTCTCTCCTTCGATGTGCCCGCCGGGAGCGCTCGTTGTGGTGAGGTCGGCATCTTCGTCGAACGATGCAAGAGGAACGTAGTTCGCGTCCTGGTAGCGATTGAAGTAGATAGTGTCCGGCAGCCACGCGCGTGCGACTCGCCAGTCTTCGAAAAGTGGAATGTACTCGCGATGATCTTTAAGCGTGGCTTCGAGAAACGCCGAGATATAAGTCTTCGAGATGCTGCGCTGCTCGTCGCCGGGCATCAGCGGCTTGAGATTGAGCAGCCAGCCGAGCGGCTTACCGGCATCGTCGTTGCCCCAACTGGTATTGAACTGGCCGTGATTCGCGCGGTATGCGTAAATCTCCGCTTTGAACCACGACCCAGGCTGTGTATAGCGAACATGATCCCACTGACGGCTACCATCAAAAGAAGAAACGTCCATGTCATGCGCGCCCTGGAGCGTGAGGTAGCTGACATCTTCGATCCAGCGGGGCTGCCCGGCAGGTTTGTATTGACCATCGGCGGGCGCGATGGCGACAATCGCCTTAATCGAGAAGCCGTAATCAAATTTTATGTTGGCGTCTTCAGGAGCGTACTTCATGTGATTGAAGGCCGCGGCAGTGGCCGCTGCTTCGCCGCCCCGCGAATGGCCCATCACCGCAATACGAGTCATATCGACTTTGCCGTGGAACGGATTGCCTTCCGCCTGGTTCCATTCCTTCCAGAGTTTCAAGTGTTCGAGGAGCATCCAGCCGCGTACAGCTTGCTGTTTCGGCGGATCATGAAACAATCCGCTGTTCAGAAAATTCTCGTCGATGGAAGCGAGGATAATGCCGCGACTCGCAAGCAGTTCGCCGAGATAGGCATATCCCGGATCGGAAAAGTCGGCCATGTTGTGATTTCCATGGACGATGAGAGCGAGGGGAAAGGGGCCGGGCCCGTCGGGATACCAAACGCGCGCGTTCAGCGGGAGCTTATCGACATCGAATCCCCAATATTTTTTGCGCGACCACCGCTTCCAGCCCTCGAAATCCTTGAAGAAGTCCGAGGAGTCCACGGTGCGAGTCTTGATCGCTACGGTCGCGCCATATTCGGGACGGCGAATATCATTGCCCACGCCGTAAAATAGTTTCAAGACGTGGAACGGCCCGGGGGCTGAAGGATCCGGCGCTGGCAATTGCGCGGGCATGGAATCGGCGGGCGGCTTCCAGGAGATGAGCTTCTCCATCGAGCCTGCGTGCGCAAAGAGCCAGATAAAATAGACATTGCCTGCGAGAGCGAACACGAAAAGCGAGGCAACAACAATCTTCTTGCTCAGCGCAGCTTGGCCAAAGTTACCCCAGAAAAAAGTAGCGATTGTAGCGCCAAGAATTCCCGCCGCGAGGCCCATCAGAATCGCCATCCAAATGCCCAACTCAGGTGGACCCCACAGCGACATTACAATCATGCAGGAGCCGACGATGACTCCCGTGGCATAACGCGGCAATTTCCGGAAAATGCTCAGGAGCAGCACGACGAGGAGAGCGACCAGAGGTATGAAGATGGCGGCAAATAGGATGCAAAATGCAAAATCAAAAAGGTAACCGAAGCCCGAATTTATGTAGAGACCGCCAATGATGACGCAAACTGCAGCGGCAGCTAGTGTCCCCCATACCGCACCACGGCGCGCCTCGCGGCCAGGACGGATCGCTGCCCACTGCACGGAACACCAGCCACGCAGCCTCCGCCACCAAGATTTTTTGGCAGGTAATGGCGGTATGCCGGCTGGCTGCGATGCGGGAATGGAAGAGGCAAGTTCGTCAGTTTCCATGTTTTGCTCCCAAAGGATGGGGATAAGAGTTGCGAGCCGACGGCATTGTACATGGAGTTGAGGGCCGTGAGGCCGTTGAGGCGCAGCTCCAACGATTAGACTGCGTTGCGAAGGGGAGGTCTTATGCTCAATCAGGAAAAGCTTCCCCTTCATGGGCGATTCGAATGCGGTGATCGGTGAAGGGCGCGTGCATGCTGGAAATCTCGGCGGGAAGCATGTGGCAAGTGACGCAAGCTTTAGCGCCGACGGGACAGGATTTGCCGGGGTGGTCGCGTGAAATCTGGGTGCCGCGCATGACGTGACAAGCGAGACATTTGGCGTCATAGGACGCGGCGTCGAGGACGATGGTTTCATGCGGATTGTGGCAGGTGGTGCACCTGAGGCGGGCGTCGCCCTTGCCCCAACAGCGGCTGCGCTCCAGCCGGTAAGGCTGAAATCGCACGTTGCGCACGCCGGTGGTGCCGGCTTCGAGAACGTCTCCCCATGATCGATGACAGGCGCCACAGAAATCGACGGAAGCGATGGGGCCGAGGATAGCGGGGTTGAAGATCGCGCGGCGGCCCTCGTCGATTTTTCCCGTTCTCATGGCGGCGACGTGTTTGGCGCCGGGGCCGTGGCACGCTTCGCAAGTGACACCGAGGGTGGAATGATGGGGATCAAAATGATTATTTGTGGTGGAAGCAGTGGTGTGGCAGCCAAAGCAGTGAGAAGTTTCGTTGGTAGGCATGCGGCGGCCGAGAGCTGCCTCGAGATTGGAAGGAGTACCCTCGGGATGGCCGGTGGCGAGGTCGAGGCCTTGCAACGCGCTGTAGAAACTCAGGCGGGTGTCGTAGATCGCGCCATTTCTTTCTAGAAGATAGGCTTGGCCTTTGTGGTTAAAACCGAAGGCCCAGAGCAATGGCTCGGTGATGGAATTTGTGCCGTCGGTGACGGAGAAGTTCCATTTTTCACTCGCCTTAGAAATGGTGTAGTTGTAAGGACCCGAGTGAGAAGTCAAAGAAGGGAATTGTTGCAGGATTGGCGAGTCTTGCGCGAGCATCGAGGCGTGGGCCATGGGCGTGTTGGCCCAAGATGCGGCCTCGTTAGGATGACACTTTGCGCAGAGGGCCTCGCCGACAAAATCTTCCTTTGCGGGAGTTCCTTTTGTCGGCCACCAGCCTGGAGAGTGCACGCGCATCTCTGTGGTCATGGGATATTCCATCCGGGAGGAGTCAGTTTTCAATGTCTGCGCGGAAAGGGCGAAAACGGCAGATAGGACGGCCGCGCCGCAGAGCAGAAAAACGCGAACCGGAGGCGCCTGTACAGGAACCCGAGTACCTTGAGTTGGAGTTTGCGTGTCTACGCGCACGGTCTTATTGATCGTGAGACATTCCAGTCATGTGATGGGCAGCGGGCTTGCGCCGCAGCGCGGCCATGGCGGCGTCATCTGCGGGCACAAAATAGCCGACGACGATGCCCATGGCGCCATCGCGTAGCAGCTTTCCGGTGGAGTTGTCGTAGGTGGCGGAAATTCTTAGGACGTCGCCGGAGGCAAACTTGTAGCCGCCACGATCGAGGAACAAAACCGTGGGCATGCTGATAAGTTCGCCGTGGTCATCGACTTTGGCGTCGAGAGTTGCGACCGTTTCTTTTCGCGTGATGTCTTCGAGCGTGAGTCGCTTCGCGTAATCGTGCATGTGCCCGCCAACCCCGAGCAGAACGCCGGTGTATTTCACGGAAACGGTACCTGTTTGTTCGCTTTTGCCCGCGGGCAAATCGTAGCCGGAATTTCCGCAGGACTTCACGTCCATCCAGGTGGGATAGACGCTTTTTAGCTGCGGGCTATCAGCGGCTGGTCGATAGGGAATTGTAACTTCGAGATAGACGTTTTCGTAGGAGGTGTCAGTAGGGTTGTGGACCATGGTTTCGACGCGGATTTTGTCGCCCATCTGGACGCGATAGCCGTAGCCAGGGACTTCGGCCCAATTCGTGAGTTCTCCGCCGGCGCCAAAAATGTGCTCCTCTTTGTTGGGGCAAAGAAAATCGGCGCGGTTTTCGTTCCAGAAGGCGCTGTGATGGAGAACGCGGCCGGGGACATCGTTGCCGTTGGCGTCGACGAGCCTCGGCGAGTACGCGAGGAGCCAGCCGTCGATGGGGATTTGCCATTCGAGGTCGGGAGGCTGAGGCATCTTCATGTGGCTCGTGTGCGCTGGTAAGTTCATCGGGCCAATGCGGACGATGATGGTGTGGCCATCGATTTTTTGTTCGAGCTTTACGCCTTTGGCCATCGCGTGATGCATGCCGCCTTGCATGAAGCCGCCGTGCTGCATGTGGTCCATGTCGTGGGGGGCGCCGGCGGGTTTGTCCTGGGCCAGGAGCGGGCTGGCGATAAGCAGGCTCGCGAGGAAGAGTTTTGTTGTTCGCATGGTCTTACCCTCGTGCGGTGTAAAAGATCAACACTTCTTCATCATAGCTCCATCCGTGTTCTGAGGGAGCCTGTCTGGGGTGTCCGATTGAGCGCATGGAATTTTCGCGGGAAAACGATAAAATGCGAGGCCAAGTCAGTCGCCACATTCGCAGCGATTGCAGCTGGCCCGGAAATGAGCCGTCACCGGCGCGGTCGGAGGGTTCCATGATTCGAAGAATAGTTCGATGCGCAATATGGGCGGCCGGGATTGCGGTGGCGGTGCCTGCGTGTTGTATATTGGCGACTCCTGAAACGAAAAAGGGGACGGACACGAACCCGCGGGCCGTGCAGCAGGAAGGATTTACGGTGGTGGGCATTGCGGTTCGAACGAGCAACGCGGAGCAAATGACGGACGCACGGCCGATCGGCAAGCAGTGGGAACGATTTTTTAAGGAGGGAGTGCTTGCGGCGATTCCGAATAAGGCGGACGGGAATATTTTGGCGCTGTACACAGAATATGCGAGCGACAAGGATGGTGAATATACCTACGTTCTTGGCGCGCGTGTGACCAAAGTGGAGAGTGTGCCTGATGGGATGGTCGCGAAGAATATTCCTGCCGGACGATATGCGGTGTTTACTTCAGAGAGAGGCCCGGTACAGAAAGTCGTTGTCGAGATGTGGCGGCGAGTTTGGGCGACGCCGAAGAGCGAGCTGGGCGGGGATCGGACTTACAAAGCAGACTTCGAAGCGTACGATCAGCGGGCGCGGAATCCCGCGGACTCCGTTGTTGATTTGTACGTGGCGGTGCGCTAGAGCCGTCGCGGTTCGCTAGGTCTGCGTTTGCGAATGGGGCTGCTGAGCGGCCAGAAACTCGAGAATGGCATGGTTGGCCGCGCCGGGTTGATCGGTCTCGAAAATGTGGCTGGCATTAGGGATGAGCACGAGTTTGGCGCCAGGAATTCTTTCCGCGATCAAGCGGGCGTTCGCCGGCGGAACGAGCCGATCCGTTTCGCCGTGAATGACGAGCGTGGGAGCCGTGATTTGCGCGATGCGGCTATAGGCTTCCCAGCCGAAAATCCCCTGGAGCTGACCCATATAGCCCTGCGGAGTGGGGTACCACTTCATGCGGATGGCCATGTCTTCGTCAATGCGCTCGCGTGGCGTACCGGGATCATAAATAAAAGGGATGATGGCTTCCTTGGATTCTTCGGGAGTGGCGTCTCGGCGCAGAAGTGCTTGCAGCGCTTCCGGTTCGGCCTGGACGGCATGGGGACCGCCGGCGGCGGTGCAACCCAAAATCAGCGAACGCACGCGTTTGGGATATTGGAGCGCAAATTCCTGCGCGATCATGCCGCCCATGGAAGCGCCGAATACATGCGCGCTTTCGATGCCCGCTGTATCCAGAACGGCCGCCGCATCGATGGCCATCAACGCAATGGAATAGACACCGGGAGGCGCATCGCTTTGGCCAACGCCGCGATTATCGAGCGCAATGGTGCGGTAACGCTTTGCGAGAGTGGGGCGGCTGCGATGCCACATGTAAGAGGGATAGCTGAGGCCCATGATGAGGAGCAGTGGCTCGCCGGAACCTTGCTCATCCCAATATAATTTGGCGCCCTTGTTTTCAACGAAGGACATGGAGACTCCTGCTGCGACGGCCACTAGCGGTCACGGATTCTCTCGTTTGGCGAATGCAATTTTACGCGCTCTTCGCTGAGACGGTGGCGGAGTCTATCACCACGGACGCGATGCGCTCGCGATGGAAGGTAGCGTCGCCGAATGCCGTTTCCGATGCCTTTGCGCGGCGGTAGTAGAGGTGGAGATCGTTTTCCCAAGTGAAGCCCATGCCGCCATGGATCTGTATGCCGCGGTTCCCGACGGTGCGGGCGGCATCGCTGGCGTACATCTTAGCGATGGAAACGGCGGTGGCGGCATCCGGCGAGTTTTCTTCGAGTGCCCAGCCTGCGTAATATACGGCGGAGCGGGAACTTTCGGTTTCGAGATACATGTCCGCGCACTGGTGCTGAACCGCTTGAAACATTCCGATGGGTTTGCCGAATTGTTTGCGAGTCTTGGCATATTCGACGGTGATGTCGAGCGTGCGCTGCATGCCGCCGACTAATTCTGCGGCGAGCGCGGCGGTAGCGATATCGAAGGCGCGCGCGAGCTCGGAAGCGAAGGCGATTTGTTCAGCTGGAGTATCGCTGAATTCGACAACGTAGAGTTTTCGAGTAAGATCCATTCCGGACATGGGCGCAACTTTCAGGCCGCGGGCCCTGGAGTCCACCGCGAAGACGCCGTTGCGGGCAACGACGAGCAGGAAGTCTGCGACGGCAGCATCCGAGACGAAGAATTTCTCACCGGTGAGTTTTCCGTTGGTGGCGATCAATTCGACGGACTTTGGGTCCCAGTTGGCGCTGTCTTCCACGGCGGCGACGGTAGCGCGAACTTCGCCGCGGCAAATCGGCGCGAGATATTGTTTCTTGTGCGCAGGCGTGGCGACGGCATCCAAAACCGATCCTGCAAGAACAACAGTCGAGAAAAACGGGCCAGGCAAGAGCGCGCGGCCGGCTTCTTCCATGAGCAGCATGAGTTCGACTTTGCCGAGGCCGACTCCGCCATACTCTTCCGGAAAAATGATGCCGGTGTAACCCTGCTCGGTGAGCTTCGACCAAAGAACGGCGTCGTACGCTGAATCCGTTTCCATCAGGCGCCGCACTTCGGCAATCGGACATTCTCCGGCGAAGAACTTGCGCGCGCTATCTTTCAGAAATTCCTGGCTTTCGCTCAAACCGAATTGCATGTCGTATCCCCTTAGTCGCTTCTGGGTTAGTAACTTCTGGGCAGGCCGAGAACAAAATGTCCGATGATGTTGCGTTGCACCTCGGAGGTGCCTGCTTCGATCGTGTTCCCACGGGTGCGCAGGTAGGCGTACGACCAGAGCCCTTTGTCGATCGCGCGCCGGTCGCCCGTCATGAGCTGGCCATACGAGCCAAGAATTTCCTGCGCGATTTGCTGGAGGCGCTGGTTGAGCTCGCTCCAGAAAATTTTCTGAATCGAACCTTCCGGGCCGGGAACACCGGTGGCGGTGATGCGGCTGAAGGCGCGCATCTGGTTGAAGCGCATGATTTCAATTTCGGCGCTGCACTGCGCCAGCTTCTGGCGAATGATGGGGTCCTCGGCAGCTGGGCGGCCGTTGCGAAGCGTGGTGCGTGCGAGTTCGATGAGGCGGGTGATGTAGCGTTTGAAAATGAGATGCAGGCGCGCTCCGTAGGAACCGCGCTCGTACATCAGCGTGCTCATTGCCACGTTCCAGCCGTCATTTACTTTGCCGAGGGTATTTTCAGCGGGGACACGCACATCGCGAAAGAACAACTCGTTGAATTCGGATTCACCGGTCATTTGCCGTAAGGGACGAACTTCGACGCCAGGCGATTTCATGTCCACGAGGAGAACGGTGAGTCCTTTGTGCTTGGCGGCCGCCATGTCGGTCCGAACGACGAGTTCGCACCAGTCGCCGACCCAACCGTAACTGGTCCACACTTTTTGGCCGTTCACGATATAGTGGTCGCCGTCAAGGCGCGCTTCCGTTTGCAGGCCGGCGAGATCGGAACCTGCGTTAGGCTCGGAGAACCCCTGGCACCAGATTTCTTCCGCGCTCAGGATTTTCGGAATGTAGCGTTTTTTCTGCGCCTCTGTTCCGCACGCAATGATGGTGGGCCCGATGAGACCCAAGCCCAGCGAGTTAGCCATGGGCGGCGCTTCGACGCGCGCCATCTCTTCCCAAAATATGGCCTGCTGCATGAGCGTGGCGCTGCGCCCGCCGTATTCCCTGGGCCAGGAAACGGCTGCCCAGCGCCCTTCCTGGAGCTTTTTTTGCCAGGAGCGAAGATACGGGAACGATTCTTCGATGGGCTTTTCGCGCCATTCGTCCCAGTCCTTAGGCACATTGGCATCAAGCCACGAGCGAAGCTCGTCGCGAAAGGCCAGCTCTTCGGCGGTCAAATTCAAATCCATTGGCAAGACTCCTTACTTCGTCGGGTAACACTACGAGAAGCGTTGCTCTGCGCTCCTGCCAGGACATTCGCAGGAGTTACGTCGCAGCTCCAAACTCGAAAAACCGGCCGGAGAACCCTCAGTGCGGATTGAGCCGTGAGAACGCGTCGCGGCACGGAAATCCGAAATCGCACTCTTCCGTGAGTGCGTCAAACGGGCGAAGGTACGGGCTTGGATGAAATTTGAAAAACGCCGGCGGCGTAGGAATGAGGGAAACGATGTTGTCGTTTGCATCTAAGATGACGAAAACGTTGAAAGGTACCTGAGCTGCCGCGGCATTGTTGAGGTCGCTGGCGTCGACGTTATGCCAAGTTCCCGTATCCAGGCGATTGATGAGCGTCTGAACGGCGGCAATGGTTTCCGCGGGCGTGAAGGCGCAGTGCCCCGCGCGATCGACAAACGTGCGGCGCAGAAATTCTCCGTTGTCCGCTTCATCGACAACGTTCTTGTAGGCGCTTTCGTTCTGAACCACAACCAGGCCATCGCCTTTGGTGTGCATGGTCAGGACGGGAATGTGAATTCCGCCGTCAAAAATTATATTCCTCTCGAGGTAGTGGACGGCTTCGCGATCGGCGCTGATTCGCGCGGCATCGTTCAGTGTGTCCAGATCGGCGTCGAGATCGAGGCCGGCCTGCTGGTAGAGGGCGCGAACCTGGTCGCGGCCAATCGAACGATCCAATTGCCTGCGGTAATCGACTCCCGTGTTCCAGGAGGGATTGCCTTGCGCGCGAAACTCAAGCTCCGCGCGAAACGCAAAAGCAAATGGAAAGTCCACTTGTTGGTCCCATTGGAACTGGTTGGCCTCTTGTGAGGCGAAATCGTCTGAGGCGGGCTCCGGCGAGAGTGGAGTGAACCATCCCGGCAGGTCGCCCAGGGCTCCGACCAGAGCTATCCGCGCTCTGCCCTGAGGCGTGGCTTGGGCTTCTGTGAGCACTATTTCGGCGAGGTCGAGATTGGCGAGGGGGTTTGCGATATTGACGACTTGGAGGCCAGTTCCGGGCGCAAGGAGCGTTTTGAAAGCAAACGCGGCATCCAGCGCGGTGTTCCAGGTGGCTACGCCTCCGGAGAGGACACCGCACATGGGGAGAGCGGCGTCAAAGCGTTCCGGATGGCGCTGAATTAGGCCGGCAGTAATGATTCCGCCGAGCGAGTGTCCCCAGGCGATGGTCCGTTTCGGATGCCCGACCATTTTCTTGAACAGGTCAAGAACGGCGATTTGGTCCGGCAACGCTTCATGGATGGCCCACCCAGTAGTGGCGTAGGAAGAGCCGGCCAACGCGTAACCGCTGGAGAGCATGAAAAATCGCGTGACGGGATCACCGACATCCTTCGCCGGGTTCATACTGCCAGGAACCACGTAGCCATGACTGTAGAGAAATAAGGTGCCATTCCAATTTGCCGGAACCTCAATTAAAAAGGTGGCCCCGTCGGGCAAGCTTCCGGCATGTGTGGTAACCCCTGCCTGCGCATAAGCACTACCGGCTATGGAAAGAAAAATCAGCGCCACTAACATCTGGAATAAAACTGCCCGCCGGATCGTCCGCAACATATAAGGTTCCTCCCACACTTGAAGATTGGGACAGTCGGTATTGCCGGTTTCTCGAAGAATTTGAGAATCGTCTTATTTCCAGCGCGGCGCGACTTCACCGGCGGCGCGCTTTCGGATGCTGCCGCCGAATCATTTCACTGAAATTAAAACGTGAGTCGCACTCCAAGCTGAATCTCTCGCTTCGGGAAAGCCGAAGTAAATCCCAGCGGCTGGCTCGGCCCGACGGCACTTGTGCCATGCACGTGGAAGGTGGTTGATCCCACGCCACCCTCCGCCGTTGGAAGACCGAAACCGAGCCCTACTACATTGTTGACGCTTGCGAAATTGGTACGGTTGAGCAGATTAAATCCCTCGGCAATCAACTGCAGGTTTGCCTTTTCTCGCAATTTGAACTGGCGCGAGAGGCGCATATCGAAGTCGGCGTAATCGGGGCCAAGGCCCGTGTTACGCCCCGCGCCGATGGGACGGTCATTTGTAGAATGGCGGTCGCCATTGACGTCGGAGCCGGCCAAGAGATTGAAGGGATGGCCGGTGTTATAGCGAACGATTGGAGCGAGTTCGAAGCCAGAGAGAACGGCGTTTTTCCAAGGGCTATCGAGGACGGCGGCGACGACGAATTTATGCCGCTGGTCGAAGTCGGAAAGACCGCGTTCGATGCCCAGACTGGTATTGTCTTGCGGGCCGAAATCGCTGTTGAAGTCCGTGGAGGTGTCAAACGCCTTGCTGTAGGTGTAATTGCCGATAAGCGTGAAATTATTGCTGAAGCGTTTTTTGACCTCAATGATGCCGCCCTCGTAAAGCGCCGATGCTTTGGAGCTATATTGGTCGGCTTGCAGAATCGCCGGATTCACAAAGCACAGGAGAATAGCGGCACCGGCGCAAGGTGCGGCGTGTGTCGGATCAAAGGGAAAGATGGGATCGAGCTGGGGCGTTGAATTCCAATCACGATAGGTGACTGTCTTTCCGTTTGCCAGCGTTTCGGTTACGAGTTGAAAAGGCTGCGGAACGGCGTTGATGTCGATGGCCACGGGGAGCCGCAGCGTATGGGAATAGATGCCGCTCAGAGAGATAGAAAAGCCATTGGCAATTTCTCGTTCGATGCCAAAGGAAGCTTGCTCGGAGTAAGGGTTCTGGTAGCCGGGCTGGCCGCTGAAGACTACCGTCAGGAGCGGTAGCGGTCCTGTGTGGGAAACAGTGATGCCGAATTGAGTGAGATCAGCGGGCGTAATGCAAGCAGCCGCGCCCGCGGCCGGGGTTGTGCACGATACTTTGCCCTCGGCGAATAGCGTTTGGAAAATGCAGGCGGACAAAGGAATCGTAGGAGTGCTGACACCCGCCGGAGGACAAGGGGCGTTGATACTGGCAGGCGCGAGGAGATTGGCAATTTGACGGGTGCTGTTGACATTGCCGAGGGTTTGGATAACGTCGGCAATCTGTCCGTAGATTTGGGAATAGAAAATACCGAAGCCGCCGCGAATGACGGTCTTGTGGTTCTTGAAGGGGTCCCAGGCAAACGAGACGCGGGGCGCGAAGTTGTCTTTGTCGGTACCCAGCGGCCCATATTGCGAGTCGAGTTCGTAGCGGAGACCAAAGTTCAAAGTAAAGTTTTGCGCGATTTTCCACGAGTCTTGCCAGAACAATGCAGTGAACGGCCTGGGATAGTCGTAATTGGGATTGCCGAATCCCTGTTCGTAGAATTGCGGCACGCCGAGCGAAACTGATTGCAGAGAGTTTATAAAAGCCCCTTGCGAGATCAAGCCGCAGGGATTAGGCGTGGACGCGGAGGATGAGGGGAGCAGACAAGGGCTGAGTACGGCACCGGGCAGATTGCCAAACACAAAGCGGCCGGGAAAGAAGGTGTGGGATTCGCTGTGATTCCCGCGATAGAGGAATTCGCCGCCGAATTTTATGGTGTGATGCCCATGGATCATGGTGAAGCTGTCGGAGATTTCGGGGCGGCGCATGATGGTTAAGCTTGGAATAAAGATTTGTGTTCCCAGACTGGCGTAGCCGGGGATGTCGAGGCCGACCTCGCCGGGGACGTTCGGGATCACATCGAAAGTGGAATAGTTGAACTGCACCTGCAAGGCATTTTGCGTGGACTGGCTGAAGAGGTGATACCAGGCCGCTTGGATAGTGTTGTCGTATGCATGAATGGAGCTGCCGCGCGTGAATCCGGTAAGGGACTGCACGTCGGGCGATTCCTCGAGGTCGTGGGAATAGTTGTAGCGAAGGAATAATTCATTTTGATCGCTGAAATGATGGTCGAGGCGGACGGAGCCTTGATAGCGATGGGTGTTGTAAGGAAAGACGCCGCCATTGGCCTCCAACTGGCCGATAACAAAACCATTGAGAGCAGCCTGGCCTGCGCTAACAAATGGGTTTGGCCCTGGATTGGCGTTGACCGTCAGGATGCTCTGAAGCGCGAAGGCGCAGGTTTGAGCGGGGAGGAACACGACGGGCTGGCCCGGAGGAGTGAGGCAGGGAACGCTTGGGTTACCCGCTTCGGTTCCCAGGCCGTTTATGGTGGCCACCTGACCGGCGTTGGGGCGGAAGATGTTCGTGTTTGTGAGAATCGGAACTGCATTCTGCGCATCCTGGCGCAAGCCTTCGAAAGCAGCGAAAAGAAACGTCTTGTCTTTCCTAATCGGCAATCCCAGAGTGCCTCCGAATTGCTGACGGCCGAGAGAATTCTTGATGTTCGTACCCTGTAGGTCCGCGGCTGCTGGATTGAACTGGTCCCCGGACTTGAGGGCTTGGCTGATGGCGAAAGGGTCGGCTGCGTCTAAGGCATCGTTGCGAAAGAATCCGTAGATACTTCCGTGGACCTGGTTCGCGCCGGTTTTGGAGACGATGTTAATCGCGGCACCGCTCGCGCCACCCAATTCCGCGGAATAGTTGCTGCGGTTGATTTGAAATTCCTGGACCGCATCCTGGCTCAGCGTGAGACGCACTCCACCCGCGTCATCATTGGCTTCGCCACCGTCCACCGTGACGCTATTGCCTCGGCCGTTGCTGCCGTAGAAAGAAAGACCGCTTTGGGGAGTTTGTTTGACGCGAAAATCCTGGTCACCGGCAAGGCGCGTGGAATCGGACACGCCAGGCATGAGCAAGGTAAAGGTAAGGTAATCGCGGCGGTCAATGGGAAGGTCTTTGATGTATTGTTCGTTTAGCGTGTCCGCCTGATGCCCCCGCTCAGTTTCTACAACAGGGGTTTCTGTGGTCACCTCTACGACTTCCTGTCCCGTCGATATTTTCATGTGGATATCGAGGATGACGGTCTGGCCAACGCTGACAACGACTTCCCTAAAGATTTCCGTTTGGAAGCCGGAGATTTTTGCGGTTACGCGATAAGTGGCGGGAGGGAGACCAGTAAACTCGTACTGCCCGCTCTGATCGGTCACGGAAGTTCGCCGAATTCCCTTTTCTGTATCCTCCGCAACTATAGAAACTTGTGGAATAAGGGCACCGGTGGGATCCGACACCGCCCCGCGGATCTCTCCCGATGTGCCCGTACCCTGAGCTCGTGCGACCCGGCTTGCGGGCAGAAAGCATGCCATTGACAGGAATGCGCCAGCAAGAATAGTTGCCCTCATAAGTCCTCCTGGTTCAGCGAACACCTGCAAACGTGTTGCTGAGTTTCGAACGTAAACCCTGCTTGCACCTTGAGTCCCTAGAGCTTTGCCCGGATCCACCGCCATCAGGTGAACTCATGCCAGCCTCTGCCAGCCTTGGTCATGTTCGTGGAGCCACTGCGAGAGACTCTCTGCCAGTCCCAGGAATTTGTGGACCCCATGCCCCGACGGATGCATCCAAAATTATGATTGTCCGTATCACATAATATTGACTAACGTCAAGACGAATCCTAAGGCGTTTGGCCTAGGGAAAAGACCCGCCGTTGGGTGGGACTCCTGGACAGGATTATGGATGTGTGGCGGCCCACCCTTATAAAGAGGCAGTCGCCCTGTGATGCGCCGGACAAGCTAAAGAAAATAGGCCCGTTCAGCGGGGGACTAGGACTAGCCGGCCTGAAACTTGTCCCTGCCGGAGTTGCTCAAAGACTTCGTTAATTTGAGCGAGCGGCCGCGTGGCCGTCTGGCAGCGAACTTTTCCGGCCGCGCCCATGGCCAGCACTTCCTGCAAGTCCTGCCGCGTACCGACGGAGGAAGCCTGGATGCGCACTTCCGTTGCGGCCATCATGATTGGCGGAAAGCAGAGCGATTCGGAGGGCAGGCCCACCACGAGGAGCATCCCGGTTGGCCTGACGCATGGAAAAGCTGTGTCGTATGCTTTTTTTGAAGCGGAAGTTACAAGCGCAACATGAGCCCCACCCGCGCGCCGCAACTCTTTGACTACATTTGCCGTTGCTGCGTTCAGCGTGACAGATGCGCCGAGCGTCTTGGCGTGAGCAAGTTTTTCGTCGGAGACATCGATGGCCGTCACGATCGCTCCAAGACCCACGCCAATTTGCACCGCCAAGTGACCAAGACCACCGATGCCAAACACTGCCAAACGCTGCCCCGGCTGGATTTTTGCGTGCTTCAGAGCACGATAGACGGTAACTCCCGCGCAGAAAAGCGGCGCCGCATTGACCGCAGAAAGCCCTTCTGGAATTTTCGTGGCGTGGCTCGCGGGAACCTTGACGAACTCCGCGTACCCGCCGTCCACTGTTACGCCGGTAATTTTCTGCCTCGCGCACAAATTCTCGTTGCCTTCGCGGCAGAAATCGCATTCCCCGCAGGTCCAATACACCCAGGGAACGCCAACGCGGTCCCCGATCTCCAAACGATGGACGGACGCCCCTCTCTCCACCACGTGGCCCGCGACTTCGTGCCCAAGGATCAAGGGCATCTTGGTAATAGGCACGAGTTGTGGCCAATCGCCATCCGCCACATGCAAATCCGAATGGCAGACGCCACACGCTTCCACTTCGATGAGCACTTCCTGCGCGTCAGGCTGAGGTCGAGCAACCTCTTCGATGCTCAACGGCGATTTGAACTCGCGCAGAATCGCAGCTTTCATTGTGTGGGCTCTAGCGATTTAGGGATGTGTGCCTCAGTGTCTTTGCGCAAGGGATTTGAACTCCTTTGAACTCGGCATAGACTGGAAGGAATCTGCCACAGTCGCTTACGGTTTTGCCCCCCGCAAGAAAAACTCCACGGCATTGCGCACTCGCTCAGTGAGTTTGTGAGGCCCGGTAAGATCAACGGCCCACTGCCGGACGACGGTGTTGAAAAGCCCCTCCATGAATTCAGCCAGATGTACGACGGGGAAATCTCGCGTGATCTCGCCGCTCTTTTGCCCCTCCGCGATAATTTCTCGCAGAAGGCTGACTGTCGCCGCCTCCGCTCCTCGCAGTTCCGGTGAACGCACCGGATCCATCGCGCCGGCAAGAATCACCGCCTGCCAAAGCGGCCGCCCCACTTCGGTCACGTTTCCCAGCGTTTCGTAAAACCGGCGTAAGCGTTGCTCCGTCGTGGCTTTGATCGCAAGCTCGGATTTGAGGCTTTCCGCTTGGCGCGCGAAAGCGCGCCGTCCCACTTCGCGCAAAACCGCATCTTTACTGGGGAAATAGCGGAAAAACGTGGGCTGGCTGATTTCCAGCGTATGCACGATGTCGTCGATGCGCGTGTTCTCGTAGCCGCGCTGTCGAAAAAGATGCAGCGCCGTTTCAACGATCTGCTGCCGAAGTCGCGCCTTCTTGCGTTCGCGAAGTCCAGCCGTAGGCTCCTTGCCGGAAGAAGGACGCCCGCGTCTGCTTTTCGAGCCCTTGGTGCTTTTGATATCCCTGCGGGCCGCCAAAGGCGATCTTCTCGCGTTAGTTTTTGCGCGGCCCATTAAAATTCCTCCTGGATTGTGCGCCGCCCGGGGTCGCGGCATTCGTCGACATTAAGGCTACATTACGATAGTCGCGCCAACATTATAGTGACTAACGCAAAGTTGCAAGCCCCGCCTGCGCACTAGGAACAAGCCAGGAACAGGCGTGACCGCCTCGAACGAGCGGGGACGTCCGCAGGCGGCCGCAATCGGTAAGCAATTCGGGGCACCAGGAAAGCGATCGGAGATGCGCAGACTTCGAAAGTGTCTTAAAATAGTAGTGCTAGCGGAATGGGCGTGTAGCTCAGCTGGGAGAGCGCGTGCTTTGCAAGCATGAGGTCGCAGGTTCGAACCCTGTCACGTCCACCAACTATCTTCGGTAGTGAAAATAACTTCCGCAAATGAAATCTAATATGCAAACGGCAGAGGGGCGCCTTCGCGTGTTGGATCCCAGTCCTTGCGTGGCGAAGTGCGTATGCCCCCGGCTTTGTTCGAAGCGAGGACTAATCCGCAGCGGCGGATTTTGCCGCGCCCGAGAAGTGAATGGTAATCAGGAAACCGTTCGTGCCTTCATAGGCGAACTTGTGGCCGTCTCCTTCAAAGGCTTCATGCTTGCTCTTCCACATGCGGAAGCCATCATTGGACTGTGCGCCCCAGTATTTCAGGTTGTGCATAACAACTTCGTGACCGGTATTGTTGCCCTCGACGCGCTCCAGAACAACTTCACCCTTGCCGCTGGCCATCTTCGCGTGAGCCACGCCAGTTTTAGTGTCGACGTTCCACGAGAATGCCCCGGTCTCCACTCCCTTTTTCTGCCAGGGAATCGGATAAAGCTGGCCGAGGATGTCAGCCATGGCCGCTTGTTGTTCCTTGCTGACGCTGGGATCGAAGTTCACCACCACCCAGGAGTCCTTGCCAGTGCTCCAGTCGCTGCCTAGGTCGCTAGCGATCCATACCTTGGCGCCATCCAGCTTCGTATCCTTGTAATAGCCCTTGTCCACCTTCAGCACGAGGTTGGCGCGGCAAAAATGTGCGTCCATATGATGCTCATCCATGTGATCTGTGGAATGCGTGTTGAAGTAGCAGGGACAGAACATGTCGCAACTGCACGCTTCGATATAGCTGGCCGTCATATCAAAATCGGGTTTGGAAGCTTTCTCCTGCGCGGAAGAAGTGAAGTAGATGAGACTGGCAGCAAGCGCAAAGAGAGGAAGCAAAAGGAGTCGAGGCAGACGACGCATGATCCCTCCAATCAATTCGTTTGGAAATGGGGCCCGACCGGGAATGACGCAACTCTACTCCCGGAAGTCGGAGGATTCAACCGGTTTCCCTTTTGAGTTCGAAAACGGCACCAACGCGTGCCCATCTCGTCGTGTGGCCTGGGAGTTTTTCCGACTTTTAGGCGCTGTAGTTCGCCACAACTCGCGCTACCCTTCCAGCCGCGGAAATCTCCATGAACTCCGCCGTGCGTGTCCCTTTCTGATTTTTGTAGTAGAGCACCACGCTGTTCACACCCCAGAGCACATCCTCAAGCTGAAAGTGCAGATCCGGATATGCCGTGAGTCCTCGCTGAAAGTAAGCTCGCAAATTTGCCTTTCCAACCACCTTGCCGTCCGGCGTCCCCAAAAGCTGCGCGGCAGCCGGCGACGTCAACTCAACGGCATCCTCATAGTGCGTCATGATCAAATCCAGATCATGAGCATTCCACGCCGCAACCCAATGATTAGCAAGCTTCCAAGCCTCGTCTTTCGTCACCATCATTCCTCTCTATTCACTACTTTCTATTCACTACTCACTTTCTTTCCCCACTTTTCCACACATTTCCACAGCCGTATCAGGCCAATCACTCTCCAGTCAACTCCTTCCAATCCCGCAACTTCCGCTAGTCTGATTCGAATCCGAGCCCGCCGTTCGAATGACAATGCAGTAACTCAATAAAAGTAGTTGACAATTCGCCAATACCGTGCTAGCATTCACTATGTTTCGCCCGCGCTATCGCCCAGGAACCTCGCTTCTCTTCTTCTCCGCGTTGCCTCCGCGTTCTCTGCGTCTCTGCGTTATCTTTTCAATCTTCTCGCCACTCGCCGCTAAGTCCCGCAGAATCCGCACTTACGAAAAATGCACCCGTAACCCCTTTAGAATCCGCACTTCCAAAACAAAGCACTTAAAGCCCTTTAGAATGAACACTTACAGAAAAACCGGGGAGGGGGCCCTACCCAACTTCCAGCACTCGCGCGCAATCGCCCAATCTTCCTGCGCGGCCAAAACCAGCACACGCACCGTCGAACCGGCCGTCGAAATGTCGCTCTCCATCGGGGAAGACAGATTTTTCTCTGGATCGATCGCCAGCCCAAGAAAACCCAGGTTCGCGCAGGCAGCAGCCCGCACTTCCGCCGAATTCTCACCAATCCCCGCCGTAAACACCAAAGCGTTGATCCCGTTCAACGCGGCGACCATCGACCCGATGCCGGCTCGCAGCCGGTGCACAAAAATGTCGAACGCCAGCTTCGCCCGCGCATTTCCTTGTTTCATCGCGGCCACGACTTCGCGCATGTCGCTGGACACTCCGGAAATCCCAAGCAAGCCGGATTTTGCGTTCAACATCTCGTCCAGCGTCGTGCCGTCCAGCCGGTCTTGCCGCAACAGGTACGTAAGAATTCCCGGATCGACCGAACCCGAACGCGTTCCCATCATCAGTCCATCGAGCGGCGTGAATCCCATGGTGGTGTCGATGCTTACTCCGCCGCGAATCGCCGCGAGCGAACAACCGTTGCCCAGGTGGCAAGTCACAAGTTTCAACTCGGCGAGATTCCGATTAAGCAGTTGCGCGGCTCGGCCCGCGCAATATTGGTGGTTGATTCCATGAAAGCCAAATTTGCGGATGCCGCGCTCCACCCAGTCGTACGGCCCCGGATAAACCGCCGCCTCTTCCGGCAAAGTCGCATGAAATCCCGTATCAAACACCGCGACCTGTCGAACCGGCCCGCACAGTTTCTCGATTTGCGCGATTCCTTCCAGTTCCGCGCGGTTGTGCAGCGGCGCAAACGCAGCCATCTTCTCAATCGCTGCTGTCACTTCGGGTGTAACTACTGTCGGCTTCGTGTACTCGCGCCCTCCGTTCACAACGCGGTGGCCGACAACCTCAATCTCGGACAGTTGCCCGAGCACCCGAGCCTCGCCGGAGACCAATTCTTGCAACATTTGCCCGACTGCTTCGGCTCTCTTGGATTTATCCAGCCGCTGCTCGGAAGTTTTCCCGGAGCTTGTGCGCACCTTGAGTGTCGCACCGCTCTCACCCCATTCGATCTTCGCTTCCCACAGCGGACGTGGAGGAGAATCAGGAAGCGAGCCGCCCAACTCATAAAGACACGATTTCTGGCTGCTCGATCCGGAGTTAAGCACCAAAATCTTCATTCAGTAAGGCCATTTCCAATCGCGGACTTCCGGCATGTCGTCGCCATGCTCGCGGATGTACTGCTCGTGGTCCACGAGTTTGTTGCGCAACATTTGTTTGAAGTGCGCACCCACGGAACGCAGCCGCTCGACGCGGTCCACAACGTCGCCCGCAAGGTGGAACCGGTCCAAATCGTTCAGCACGGTCATATCAAACGGAGTCGTCGTGGTTCCTTCTTCCTTGTATCCGCGGACATGCAGGTTGTTATGGTTGGTGCGCCGGTAGGTCAAACGATGAATCAACCAGGGATAGCCGTGGTACGCAAAAATTACCGGCTTGTCTGTGGTGAAGAGCGAATCAAAGTCCGCGTCGGTGAGGCCGTGCGGATGTTCCGATCGCGGCTGAATGGTCATCAAATCGACTATATTCACGACACGGATTTTGAGGTCCGGAAAATTCTGTCGCAGCAGGTCTACCGCCGCCAGCGTTTCCAGCGTCGGAATATCTCCCGCGCATGCCATCACGACATCCGGCTCGGCTCCTTTGTCCGTAGAGGCCCATTCCCAGATTCCCAGCCCGGCTGTGCAATGCTCGATCGCGGATTTCATGTCCAGCCACTGCAACGCCGGCTGCTTTCCCGCGACAATCACGTTCACGTAGTTCCTGCTGCACAGGCAGTGATTCGCCACGGAGAGCAAAGTATTCGCGTCGGGCGGCAAATACACGCGCACAATGTCCGCCTTCTTGTTCACCACGTGGTCGATGAAGCCCGGATCCTGATGCGTAAAGCCGTTGTGGTCCTGCCGCCAGACGTGCGAGGTCAAAAGATAATTTAGCGAAGCGATGGGCCTCCGCCACGGAATCCCGCGAGTCACTTTCAGCCATTTCGCGTGCTGGTTGAACATCGAGTCCACGATATGGATGAACGCTTCGTAGCACGAGAAGAACCCGTGCCGCCCTGTCAGAAGATATCCTTCGAGCCATCCCTGGCACATATGCTCGCTGAGCACTTCCATTACGCGGCCGTCTGGCGACAAAAATTCATCCGTTTTCAGCGTGGGCTCCAAAAAAGTTTTACCTGTTTCTTCGTACAGAGCTTCGAGCCGGTTCGAGGCCGTCTCGTCCGGGCCAAACACGCGAAAGTTTTTCGCGCTTTCATTGAGCCGCATCACGTCGCGCAGAAGTCCGCCGAGAACGCGAGTCGCTTCCGCGTTTTCCGTTCCCGGCTTTGTCACCTTGACGGCGTAATCGCGAAAATCCGGCATCGCGAGATCCTTCAGCAAAAGGCCGCCGTTGGCGTGCGGATTCGCCCCCATGCGCCGATCGCCGGATGGGGCCAACTCGGCAAGCTCAGCGACGAGCTTGCCGTTTTCGTCGAACAGCTCTTCCGGCTTGTAACTTTTCATCCAGTTGTCGAGCATTTTCAAATGCTCGGGCTTCTTGGCAAAGTCCGTGAGCGGAACTTGGTGCGCTCTCCACGTATCTTCGACGGGTTTGCCATCGACGATCTTAGGTCCTGTCCAACCTTTGGGCGTGCGCAAAATAATCATCGGCCAGGTCGGCAGCGCCGCTCCGCTTCCATTTCCTTTTCCGCTCCGCGCTTCCTGCTGGATGGCGTGAATCTCGTCGAGCACGGTGTCCAGCGTTTGCGCCATCAACTGATGCACCGTCTGCGGATCGTGTCCTTCGACGAAGTAGGGCTTGTAACCATAGCCGGAAAAAAGCTGGGTCAGCTTTTCATCGCTCAGCCTGGCGAGGATGGCCGGGTTCGCGATTTTGTAGCCGTTCAAATGCAGAATGGGCAGAACGGCGCCATCGCGCGCGGGATTGAGAAATTTGTTGCAGTGCCAGCTGCCAGCGAGCGGTCCGGTCTCCGCTTCGCCGTCGCCGACCACGCAGCAGACCAACAAATCCGGATTGTCAAACGCCGCGCCATTCGCGTGCGCGATGGAGTAGCCGAGTTCGCCGCCTTCATGAATCGAGCCAGGAGTTTCCGGTGCGACGTGGCTCGGAATCCCGCCAGGAAACGAAAATTGTTTGAACAATTTCCGGATGCCGTCTTCGGTCTGCGGAATGTGCGAATAGAATTCGCTGTACGTTCCTTCCAGATAGGTGTTCGCGACAAGCGCCGGTCCGCCATGTCCGGGGCCCGAAACGTAGATCACGTTCAGGTCGCGTTGCTTAATCACGCGATTGAGATGCGCGTAGATAAGGTTCTGCCCAGGTGTCGTGCCCCAATGCCCCAGCAGTCGCGGCTTGATGTGTTTCAGAAGCAAGGGTTCGCGCAGGAGCGGGTTGGCAAGCAGGTAGATTTGTCCAACCGAAAGATAGTTAGCTGCGCGCCAGTAGGCGTGAACCTTGCGCAACTCTTCTGGAGAGAGAGGCTGGTGGGAAGCAGCCTGTGCTGATCCTGTACCGGACGCGGAAGGCATGGCGTTTTCTCCTTCAACCAAATCTTAGCTCATTCATTCGATCTAATTCTTGTCTCACCTCTTAGAGCATGGCGCGGAGCCGGCGGATACAAAGCACTTGCTTTCTTTTTTCCTTTCGCTCCATCCAACCGGGAATCTCACCCCCGCCCTGTTGAGGCCGGTCTTGTACAGCTGATTCTCAATCTTTGCCATCGGCCCCGAAGTTTCCGTGACCTGGCTTACAAGAGGGTGTGCTGTATTGCACAGACCTGCCTAGCCTCCTGGACAATAATTCCGCCCACTGTGAACGGCACAGCCTTTTGTTCTGGTCTGGATTAGCTCCTGCGCGTGAAACAGGAGTTAGGCTCGCCAGCAGCCGCGCGCTCCATGGCTCCCACAGATTCCATTCTGGTCTGGAATTATTACGCTGGTGTCAAAATGACGTTCAAGATGAATCCCCATCGTGGACCAGACGAGCGAATTCCTTGTTTTGACTGTCTACCGAGCACTGTGATGGCGGTCACAGACTTGGACTTGGGCTTGCTATAAATTTGCAAAACCTGAGGGCCGAGTTTCGGACGTTCGAGTGGAGGGGTGATGAAGGGCGTTCAACGGCAGAGACCCAGGATCGTGTTTCTCGCCGGTCTCGCATTCTTTTTTGTAGCTGCCGTGGTTTCCTTTGGCGGACAGCCCCAAGAACACACTTCCGGCAAGAAGACGGACCAAAAGGGCTACTCGCGCCCGACCGACCCTGCTCTTTACGTGGGTTCTGAGACTTGCAAAACCTGCCACGAAGACATGCCGGTAAAAGGGTTTTTCAAGAGCTACGAAGACTCGCCGCACTACGTGACGATGTTGGATAAGAAAAAAGGCCCGGAGTGGCATGGTTGCGAGGCTTGCCATGGTCCTGGAAAGGAACATGTCGACGGAGGCGGAGACAAGACCAAGATTTTCACCTTTAAGGGCGCTTCGGCGCAGGAGATCAGCGCGCGGTGCCTCGACTGCCACCAGTATGGCGAAGAGCACGGCAATTTCGCGCGCTCGGTGCACCTGCAGAATGGTGTGGGCTGCACGGATTGCCACGATCCGCACCATGCCAAAGAGAGCCAGTTTCTGCTGAAAGCGAAGCAGCCGGATTTGTGCTACGGATGCCACCTGGACAAGAAGCAGCAATTCAACCGGCCGTTCCATCACCGCGTGAACGAAGGTCTGGTGAAGTGCACGGACTGCCACAATCAGCATGGCGGTTTTCAGTCGCGGCAATTGCGCGCCACAGGGTCGCAAGACCTGGTTTGTTTCACGTGCCACACGGAAAAAGCGGGACCGTTCGTGTTTGAACATGAATCGGTCAAAATCGAGGGCTGCGCGGCCTGCCACACGCCGCACGGCTCTTCGAATCCGCGCCTCCTCAAACGCGCTCAGGTGAACCTGCTTTGCCTGGAATGCCATGCTTTCTCGGTTGGCGTCGGCCCTGCTGCCACTCCCACTTTCCACAACCAGGCGCAGAAGTATCAAGCCTGCACCATGTGCCACACGGCCATTCATGGTTCGAACAGCAACAAGTTTTTCTTTACGCCGTGAGGGAGAGCCGCCATGCGAGGAGACCATCCACAGCGTAAAATCAGCATCAAGCACCGGATGGTTTGCGTTGGCTTGCTGTTGATCGGCGCGTTGCTCCTCGGCGGAGCACCTCGCTCCGTTGCGCAGCAGGACGACGAACAGAAGGGCATTGACCAGGGCAATTACAACGTCAAGCAGTCGATTGAGTTCGGCGGCCGATTCACGAACATCTCCGGCGACACACAGGCTTACAACACGTTTGTGAACTTGCAGCAAGGGGCGCGCTTGTTGGGGTTCACCACGGAGATGAATTCTCTCGATCACCATGGAACCCTGTTCGACCGGTTCTACTTTAGCAATTTCGGGTACGGCGGCGATCCCAACGAGGTGTCACGGCTGCGCGTGTCGAAGAACACCTGGTATAAGTTTGACGCGCTGTTCCGCAAGGACGAAAACACCTGGGATTACTCGCTGCTGGCAAATCCACTGAACCCGACCGCGCCGTTTCCGAACGGACCTGCCGGATACGGTGGCACGGTATGCACGGCGTGCGTCTTAAATTTCTCGCCTCATAACATGAACACGCGGCGCAAGATGGGCAACTACAACCTGATCATCCGTCCGGAATCCAAAGTGCGCTTCCGCATGGGGTATACGCACAACATAAATGAAGGCCCGGGGTTTACCACGATCCACCAGGGCACGGAGCAGTTTCTGCTGCAAAACATCATGACCACGGTGAACATCTACCGCCTGGGAATCGATATCAAAGTCCTCCCGCGAACCAATATTAGCTACGACCAGATCTGGACCTACTACAAAGGAGATACGGGAATCGGCGATTTTGCGCAGCCCTTTCCGGTTAGTCCCATTTTGAATGTGGACTTGGGGGTTTCCTTCAACGCGGGAGCCAGCCAGCCTTGCGGCGGCACGTTTCTTGCTTCCGGCTTTGTGAATCCCACATGCAGCGCCTACACCAACGGCTACCTGGACCACGGGCGCACGCGCACGAATACGCCGACCGAACAGCTAACCATCCAATCGAATTACTGGCAGAACTGGGACCTCACGGCGAGGGTCACATACTCCAGTGGAGACACCAATGTATTTGGCTACAACCAGACCATCGCCGGCCGCGAGTCAAGGACCAATCTAAGCAACCAGCTCAACACGGGGCCCGTGCAGGGGAGGCGCGTGGCGGCCGGCGCGGATTTCGGCGCGACCTGGCACATCACAGACAAGCTCAGCTTCAACGATACCTTTCATTATTCGAATTGGCACAATCCAGCCGAATTCGACGCTTCGAGTTGTTCATTTTTTAGCCCGAACCTAAATACCAATGCGAATTTCTTTACTCCTAGCGCTCCCGTCCCGATCACCTGCGCACCGCCAGTGGGAGTGGCGGCGGGAATCGCAGCTCACAATGCGAGTTCGGCGCCGGACCTCTCCATCGTCGTGGACAGCAATTTCCTGAAACAGGATGAGAAAACGAATCTGGCGGAAATCGACTATCGTTTCTCCAAGAAGTTTGGTGCGCGAATCGGATTCCGGTTCCGGCATCGCTTCATCTCTGACAATTTTTACGAAGCCGTCGACCAAGTTTTTTACCCAGGTCCAACGGCGGCATTGGCCGCTCGCGGTGCTTGCGCGGTGGTGAATCCTGGACCGGTTACGCAAGCCAATCTTCCCGCCGGCTGCACGCTGAACCCAGACACTTCCATCACTTTTGTTTCGAACACCGGGTTCACCCCCGCAGGGGCAACGGTGCCTCCGATCAACGAATACTCGGGTTTGTTCGGTGTGTGGGCTCGCCCGAACCAGAAATGGAATATCCGTTTTGATACCGAATTGTTCAGTGCAGACGGGACTTTTACGCGCGTAAGCCCCAATGAGTCGCAGGAATATCGCCTGCGCACAGAATACGACCTAACCAACTGGCTGAACCTGGATGGCAACATCCTGGTTTGGGAATCGCGTAACAACCAGTTCCAACAGGGCGATCTGCAGCACAATCGCACCTACGCCATTTCGGCAATGATTGAGCCGAATGCAAAGTTCGGGATGGAAATTGGATACGACTACAACGACGTCTTTTCGCAAGTGCTTATCTGCTATATCAGCGTGGCCGCTGGCCAACCCGGCCCAGGAATTCAGGCATGCCCGAACGTGGCCGGGCTCGTGCAGCAACTCTCAACATACACGAACAAATCCAGCTATGGCTTTTTTGACGCAACGTTTAAGCCTGTTCACCGGTTCACGGTGCGCTTAGGAGCCAACCTCACTGGGACGAGCGGTTCACAACTCCGGCTCGATCCCCAAGAGTTGATTCCCAATCAGGTGACAGGCCCGCTGAACTCCAAGTGGCTACATCCCTACGGAGGAGTGGAGTACAAGTTCACGAAGGAGTGGACTGGCAAGGCATTCTGGGACTATTACGGTTACCACGAGGATCCCACGCTTGGAGCCGGAGCCGTAGCGGTACAGGACATCTATGCGCCGAGAAATTTCAGAGGAAATTTGTACACGCTTTCTTTGAAATACGCATTTTGAAATGTGAATGTGTGTTACAGAAAATTGCATTGCAGCACCCAGAAAACAAGCACGCTGGAGGTCATTGTGATGTGGATTTGCAGGAATAGACTAGTGTTGGGCGCCGGGGCAATCGGATTAATTTTGTTTCTCGGGTTGCCTGCGAGAGCGCAGGAAACGGGCGAAAGCCTTTTCAAGGCTAAATGCGCGATGTGCCATGGACCCGATGGAGCTGGCAAGACGACCATGGGTCAGACCCTGAAAATCCCTGACCTGCATTCCGAGGACGTGCAGAAACTGAGCGACGCGGAGCTCAGCCAAACTGTGGCCAAGGGCAAAAACAAAATGCCTGCGTATGAGGGAAAGCTGAGCAAAGAACAGATCACGCAACTGGTCGGGTTCGTCCGGGATCTGGCAAAGAAGCACTGACTCTGCGCGGAAGGCGCGGACGTTCAAACAGAGAATTTACTTTTCCAATGGCGATCGAAGACTCCCAACAGGTTCGGCCTGCAAGGCGCCGTCTCGTGGAGATTCTCCTCGGCGGAGGAATGTTCGCGTCTGTCGTGTCCTTCTTTTACCCGGTGTTGAAGTATCTGGTGCCACCTGCTGTTCCTGACCTGGGCGAAGACGAAGTTGTGGCCTGCAAGGTCGGGGATCTCAAACCGAATGGTTCGAAGGTCTTCCGGTTCGGCAGCCGCCCCGCGTTATTACTGCTCACCGCGGAGGGCGAATACCATTGCGTGTCTGCCGTATGCACGCATCTCGGTTGCACGGTTCAGTATCGGACCGACCTGATCGAAATCTGGTGCGCTTGCCACAATGGCACGTATGGGCTCGACGGGCGAAACGTCTCGGGTCCTCCTCCGCGGCCTCTGGAAGCATTTGAAGTGAATATTCGGGGAAGCGAGATTGTGGTCATCCGGAAGCGTGGAGCCTGAGGTGCAGCTCATCACGCATGTCCGAAGGTGGGTTGGTGAGCGCTTCGACTTGGCGAAACTGACGGAGCCGCTGCGCCACAAGACGGTTCCTATTCACAAGCTCTCCTACTGGTACTTCCTGGGCGGCATCACACTTTTTCTCTTCGGGATTCAGGTTTGCACAGGCCTCCTGTTGCTTCTGTACTACCGGCCCAACGCAAACGAGGCTTTCGAGAGTGTGCAGTACATCATGACGCGGGTGCAGTTCGGATGGCTCATTCGATCCATCCATTCCTGGGCGGCCAATCTGATGATTTTCACCGCGTTCATGCACATGTTCAGTGTCCTGTTCCTGCGCGCCTACCGGAAGCCTCGAGAACTCACCTGGGTCAGCGGCATGATTCTGCTTTTTCTGGTTCTGGGGTTCGGCTTCAGCGGATACCTGCTTCCGTGGAATACGCTGGCCTTCTTTGCCACTAAAGTGGGAACGGAGATTACGGGGCAGGTGCCATTGATTGGCCGTACGATGATGGTTCTCATGCGGGGCGGGGAAGAGGTGACTGGCGCTACACTGACACGCTTCTTCGGAGTCCACGTCGCGGTCCTGCCTGGACTGACGGCTTTTCTGATTCTGATTCATCTGGCGCTGGTCCAAAAATTTGGTATGAGCCTTCCCCCGAGTGTGGAGGCGAGGGCGAAGGTCAATCCTGCCGTGGTACGGGAGATGAAGTTCCTGCCGAATTTTCTGCTACGGGAAGTGATGGCGTGGTACTGCGCTCTAGGGGTTCTAGGTGCGCTAGCTGCCTGGTTGCCGTGGGAACTGGGAACCAAGGCAGACCCATTTGGCGCGGCTCCCGCGGGGATTCGTCCGGAATGGTATTTCATGTTTATGTTTCAGAGTTTGAAACTCATTCCATCGAAGATTTGGCGTATCGACGGTGAACTTCTCGGAATTCTGGCTTTTGGGCTGGCAGGGGCCATTTGGGTGCTGCTCCCGTTTCTCGGAGGACAGCGAGAGAAGCGTGGTGGAATCTTGATCAAAGGAGCGGGGGTGTTTGCGCTGTGTTACATCGTGGCGATGACCATTTATGGGTACATGGCAAAATAGCTGGGTTCGCGGATTCGTTTTACTGGCCGCAGCGTTGTGCGCGTGGTCAACGGAAATCCGCGCGCAAACTGCCAACACCTGCTTGGAGTGCCACAGCGCGCTCGACCCGCCACTCCAAGTGACCGAGGCACAGTTCGCACAAGACATTCATTCGCAGAAGGGATTGACTTGCGCGAGTTGCCACGGCGGCGATCCTACGAAGGCTGACATGGACGCCATGAGCAAAGCAGCGGGATTCCGTGGAAAGATTGAGCGGAGCCAGATTCCGGCGCTGTGCGGGCGCTGCCATTCCGACGCGACTTTGATGAAGCAGTACAATCCCGGGTTGCGCACGGACCAGTTCAGCCAATATCAAACCAGTGTGCATGGGAAACTTCTGGCCAAGGGTGATACGAAGGTCGCGGTATGCATCGATTGCCACGGGGTGCATGATCTGCGGCCGGTGCGTGATTCGCGCTCGAAGGTCTACCCGCTCAACATCGCGCAAACCTGTTCACGCTGCCACGCCGACGCTGCGTACATAAAATCCTACGGCATTCCCACGGACCAGTTTGCGAAGTACAGCAGGAGCGTACACCATGAGGCCATGGTGGCGCGCGGCGATCTAAGCGCTCCCACTTGCACCACTTGTCACGGAAACCATGGGGCGGCTCCTCCAGGTGTGGATTCTGTTAAGAATGTCTGCTCGAATTGCCACGTATTCCAGGCGCAGATGTATGACAAAAGCCCGCACAAAATGGTCTTTCAGTCGGCCGGGCTTCCGGGATGCGTGGTGTGCCACAGCAATCATGAGATCACGCATCCTACGGACGCGAGGCTGGGCACCGGACCTGAAGGCGTATGCATGCAATGCCATTCGCCCGGCGATGACTGCGATGTAGCTAGGGCGAACATGTTGGCGGGATTGACGCAATTGGATGAGTCGATTAAGAACGCGGATCGCTTGCTGGGAGTTGCGGAATCTTCGGGAATGGAAGTCAGCGAGGCCCGGCTGCAGCAGGACCAAGCTCGGGATTCCTTGACGAAAGCACGAGTGACGATTCATAGCTTCCAGCCGCCGCTGATCAAGCAGGACATTCAGGCCGGACTGAAAATTGCGGCAAAGGATTTGCAGGCAGGTAAGGATGCACTTTCGGAGCGGGATTATCGTAGGAGAGGGCTAGGAGTTGCGGTAGTCTTCATCCTCATTACGCTGGTTGGATTGTTTTTGTACATCCGCCAGATTGAGCGAAGTCCGGCGAGAAGCTGAAGATGAAGCGGGGTTGGAGGAAGATCGGGTTGCTGTAACCGGTCTTGTCTTAAGGTTAGAACCAAGACGGACTCGTGGGACGAACGGAATCGGACGGGATTTGTTAAGCCCGTGCCTGGCGCGGATTAGGAGGAACAAATGAAGAAAACTATGAAGTGGATCGAGATCGTCACTATCGGTGTCGTGCTGGCTGGGATCACTCTATTGAGTGTGCCCGCGCAGGCGCAGACCGGCGGGGAGGCTCTCTACAAAGCAAAATGCGTGGCCTGTCATGGCGCCGACGGAAAAGGTGAAACCGCTGTCGGCAAAACGAACAAGATCCGGGATCTCGGTTCCGCGGATGTGCAAGGACAAAGTGACGACGCGATCGCCGGAATCATCGGCAGCGGCAAAGGCAAAATGCCGGCGTATGGCAAAAGCCTGAAGCCAGATCAAATCAAGGAGCTGGTGGCTTACATTCGCAGCTTGAAGAAGTGAAAAGCCAGCTGAGTCCTGAGGTTCGATGCCGACAATCGCGATCGTAATTCTCATTCTGTTCAGCGCGGTGCTCGCGGGAGTTATTGTTTTGCGTCCCGCGATTACGGCAAGCAGCGCTGGGAAAATTCTTGCGTTTGGCGTGCTGTTCTTTCTTCCGCTCTTTTCGCTTGTAGCCGGCATGGAAAATGAGATGCAACGCTCCGAGAGCACGGCGTTCTGCCTCTCTTGCCACATCATGGAATCTTACGGAAAGAGCCTGCACATCGACGATCCCTCGTATCTTGCGGCCGCGCATTTTCAAAATCATCGCGTTCCCGCGGACGAAGCCTGCTACACCTGCCACACGGATTACGCTATGTTTGGCACGTTTAGAGCGAAGCTCGGCGGCTTGCGGCATCTTTACATCTACTATCTGGGAAAACCGCCGTTGCCGCAGGACATCAAGCTCTACAAGCCGTTCAACAACCGCGAGTGTCTGCATTGCCATCTGGGAGCGCGTTCTTTTGAGCAGGGGGCCACGCACAATGCGGATCCGGCGACGCTACCGGCCATAAAGGCGAACACGTTGTCTTGCATTTCGAGCGGTTGCCATGATGTGGTTCACAACGTGGGCCATTGGGGAGACAAAGTGAAGTTCTGGGATGGGGGAAGCTGATGCATGCGAGCGATTCCATGAGCTGGAGGCTTCGCATCTCCGGAGTCTTTGTGATCCTGGGGCTGCTGATCGAGGCGCTGTGTCTGGTGTGGTCAAAGCCAATCGCGTTCGTCGTGCTGGTATGCATGGGAGGCTCGCTGATTGGCCTCGGAGTCTTGTTTTTTCTCTACTCGCTTATATCCGCCCCTCCTCACCCGAGCGACGCTTCTGAGGCGGGCGCTGATAAGTAGGGAAGTAAGTTCGCGTGCCTCGCATCCAGCGCTTTGAAAGCATCTAGTCGGACTCTGGCTCTTGAATCTGAAGAGGCTGGAGGAATCGGCTAGGACGTGCTGCCGGATTCTGTAACGAGTGCGTTGTCTTGTTTATGCCTAGCGTGCTTCCGCCGAGGGCTACAAAATCCGCGGCCTTTGCGGCGACTTCATAGCAGGTGGTCCCGTAAAACGTCTTAGCCTCAGACCGGGAGGAAGCCTCAAGTCTCAGCCGGAATCGAGCAGGCCAACTCGAAAGTTTTGCAACCGTTTCCTCAACCAAAAACAAATGTGTTTCAGAGCCTACGGTGAACTTGAATCGATGCTCCTTCACCAACGTCTGACTCAGTGCCTTCAGCAGCATCCGACCCGTCTCCTATTGGAGTTCGGAAGGGGTATTTGCGATTTTGTAGGAAGCCGCAAAAACGTCAAGTTCCAAAAAAGTACCGGTCGGATTAGCGGATTACAAGAAACCTGTCTGTATTTTTGCTGGATTGAAGTTTGCAGGAGGCCTGGCCATGACCGAGCCAGCTTTTAAGGAGGCTGCCAGGAATGGACCACGCCCTACACTGCGAGAATCCGACTGTTGTTTTGCCTCAGCGGCCTTTACTCTTCATCTTTACGAGATCGCGCTCATAATAAAGCAATTGCACACCAATTCCGGAGAGGCCCAGAGGCATATTCTCGAACTCCACGTGTGTGACTCGCCCGGTAAAGCGACGACTGCCGGCCTTCGCTCCAGTGACCCGCTTTGGCATTTCCAGGAGAAGTTCCACGGCTTCACCGACGTGCAGGACAAGATTTGTGGTGAAGTAAACGCCGCGCGTCGAGATGTTGATTGCTTTTGCTTGTTGCTCGCCGTCGGAGAGCGCCTCCATGCGATGGAAAGACAGAGGTGTATGCAGTTTAAAACGCGGTGTGATTCGACGCTCGGATGTAGCCATGCCTCTTCCTTCGTACGCCTGTGAAGGGTGAGACGGCAGGGTCAATCTGACTAAAGGGACAATTAGAATTACATGGCCCGGTACATAGGACTGTTCAAAAAAGCACAGAAAAGCTTAGAAGGTCATTGAACTTTTTCCCCTAATTCAACGGTATTTTTAGTCATTTTCAATCCGCCAATTCATTCTGACCTCTCGACTTCCTCAAGTCTCATCGGAACGGGCGCCTCACCATTCGAATGCGCACTCATTAAACGAGCGCGTGCCAAAATGAAACCACGCGTCGACGGAAGAGGACTGCGAGTGGTCAGGAGAGCGTACTCTGGAGCACTTCTTGCAAGAGTTCTTTTTTTTGCTGGCTGAGTTTTTTCCCGTGCTCCGTGAGGTAAAAAACGTCAATGGCTTTTTGGCCTTCGGTGTCAATCAGGGCCACATCAATGTTGCAACCTAGGCGGGCGAGCGCGGAACCGATGTCGTACAACAAGCCTGGACGGTCTTGCACCATGACTTCCAGCAGGGTGCTGTGCGCCGAAGACGTATCATCATAATTGATGCGCGTTTCCACGGCGACTTTGGGCGGTTTTGCCTTGTTAGCGCTTTCACGGCCTTTGAGCAGCGGCTCGAGCGGCGCTTTGCCGTTCACGATATCGGCAAGACTCTTCTGGAAGCGGGCGATCTCGCTGGGGTTGAGCTCGAGCGTGCGGTGCAAATCGACAAATTGAAATGTATCCAGGACGACGCCAGCGGCATTCGCAAACGCATCGGCTTTGACGATATTCATGCCCCAGCCGGCGAGCACGCCGGAGATGGTCGCGAACAGCGCGGGGCGATCGGCAGTCAACAGCGTGAGCGAGAAGGAATGATGGCGAGCTTTGAGCTCGGTCTGCACGGGTTCAGCGCCTAGATTTTGGTAAAGCTGGAAGTGAGCGGCAATCTCCGGGGCGGAGTGCACGGCGCGGTAACGGCGCGGGAAGCCTTCCAGGAAGCGCTCAACTTCACGCTTGTTTGCGCCGCCAGCCTGGCTGCTCACCTGTTCCAGCAAAGAGACTTCGTCCGAAGCGTGCAAGCGGTCGCGGTCCAGAGTGCGGCTGAAGTAATTGGAAGTGGCGACGAAGAGCTGCCACAACATTTCCGCCTTCCAGGGAGTCAGAGCCTCGGGATTCACGGCGTGAATGTCGGCGTAAGTCAGCAAGCACAACCGTTGCAGCCGCTCTTGCGTCGTCACCGTATCGGCGAATATGGAAACGGTTGCTGGATCGAAAATGTCGCGGCGCTGCATGGTCTCGGACATGTCCAGGTGGTGCTCGATCAGGAAATGCACTTCATCCGATTCGAATTCGGAAAGCTTTAGCCGGGCCGCCGCGCTCTCCAGCGCCTCGAGACTGCCCGTAACATGATTCTCGACAGCCATACCTTTGCCGACGTCGTGCAGCAAGAGAGCGAGGATCAGAAGATCGCGGCGGTCGACCGTTTTCCAGAGCTGGCGGAAATGAGCAGCGCGTTCATCCGGCGGCTCGGCGAGATCCTGGAGGTGCTCGATGGTGCGAAGCGAGTGCTCATCAACCGTGTAGCGATGATAAAAGTCGCGCACCACAAGCGAATCGATGGCTTTGAACTCCGGCAATACTTCCATCAGAAGAGAGAGCCGCTGCATGGGCCGGAGCGCCATGCTGGGAAAACCCGCGCTCAGGATCTCGCGAAGCGTCGCCCAGTTTACTTTCGTGTTTTTCTGGGGAAGCTCGGGGTGTTTGAGGATGTAAAAGATGGCGCGTTCGGCCTCGCGGCTGAGCGAGATGCCGGTCCTTGCGGCCTCCGTGAACAAAGCAAAGGTTACCTGGCGGTCGGAAAGGGCCTGCTCGTCTACCACTTCCAATAAACCGTCGCGGACGGCAAACGGTTTGCCCTTCCCAATTTCATTGCGAGCGCCGCGGGCCGCGCTGAACAATCGTTCCCGCAAGGTGGGCGGTACGGCAGGCTTTTGCTCGATGTAGCGAAGCAGCAGGCGGTTGAGAATGCGAGCCTGGCGAAAATATAAGCGCATCCACTCTTCCGGACTGCGTTTCACGGCGGCCACCAAACCAGTCGTCAGTCCCAGAGAGCGCTCCGCAGCCGCGGTTTGCAACTCGTACGTCAGAGTGTTGTCGTTCCGGCCGTTGCTGTAATGCAGGAAACAGCGAATGGCGCTGAGGAAATCGACCGCGTTGGCAGCGAGTTCTTCTTCACCGGCGCTGTTCTTCCAGTCGTCTTTTTGTCCGTTGGCGATCTGCCGCAACCACGCCGCTGCTTGATAGTCGCGCAGGCCTCCCGGGGCATCTTTTACGTTTGGCTCGAGATGATAGATCGTATTTCCATAGCGCGCGTGGCGCTCTTTGGTAAGTTTGGTCAATTCCGCAAGCATAAACGGGCGCGCTTGTTTTTCCGGGCCGGCCAGGATTTTTTTGGTGAGGCGGTCGAAGAGCTCCTCATCGCCCGCGAGGAACCTGCGGTCGAGGAGCGCCAGATGAAATTCCGCGTTGTCCTCTTCGATGCGTTTGCATTCTTCGAGCGTGCGGCCGGCGGAGCTGACGCGAAAACCGAGGTCCCACAAGGTGCGGGAGAAATCCGCGATCAGCGGCCGAAACTCAGCCTCGGCTTTTTCGTTGCCGAACAGAAAGAGAATATCCAAATCCGAATAGGGAAAAAGGAGGCGGCGGCCGTAACCGCCGAGGGCCACGAGGCAAAGCCCCTGCGGCTCGGCGTTGTTGACGCGCAGAACTTCGCCAAAAATCTGTTGAGCGGTTTTGTCGGCCAGTGCGCAAAGCGCTTGCAGGGTCTCTTGCGCGCTTCCGCCCGCTTCGAATTTTTGGCGGATGCGTTGTCGTTCGTCCTCGGCTTGTGGTCCGAGGACGGATAAGGGAGTCAGAGAACCTTGCATGGTTTTAGCGGGCCGGTTGGCCGGATCAAGTCCTGGGCGAGCTGCGGTCGTCACTTCATTCAGAGCGCGTTTTCGCCGCGCTCCTCGTTCCGAATCCGGATGGCTTCCTCAACCCGTGATAGGAATATTTTACCGTCGCCAATCTTTCCTGTCTTGGCTGTCTTCAGGATTGTGTCCACGGCGCGCTGTACGAGCGGATCCGGAAGGACCATTTCGAGTTTGAGCTTGGGCAGAAGGTCCACGGTGTACTCGCGGCCGCGGTAGACTTCGGTATGGCCTTTTTGGCGGCCGTGGCCGCGGACTTCGGTCACCGTCATTCCCTCGATGCCAATTTCGCGCAACGCATCTTTCACGGATTCGAACCGCGAGGGCTGAATGATTGCCTCAATTTTCATCATGAACGTTTCTGCTCCGCCCAATGCCTGACGCCGTTGTTGCTGATCATTCTCAGGACTCGAGGTTGTACGCCTCTTCGCCGTGCTGCGTGATATCCAGACCTTCGATCTCTTCCGTTTCGCTCACGCGCACGCCGGTAATCATATCTGTTATTTTCAGGAGCACAATGGTGCCGACCAGCGCGAATCCCCAGGCAAATAACACGCCTACGAGCTGGTTGCCGAGCTGTCCCCAGTGTCCATCCAGTCCGCCGACGGGTTTTCCAGCGCCGAAAATCGGATTGATTACTTGCTGCGCAAAAACTCCGGTCAGAAGCGCGCCGATTGTTCCGCCCGCGCCGTGAACACCAAAAGCGTCGAGAGCATCATCATAGCCGAAGATCGATTTTATTTTTGTCACCATGAAATAGCAGACCAAACCGGCGATGAAGCCGATCGCAAGGGCCGGCATGGGGGCAACGAATCCCGCGGCTGGCGTAATCGCGACTAGTCCGGCAACTGCGCCGGAAATCGCGCCGAGTGCGCTCGGCCGGCCGTTCTTGATCCACTCCGCGATGCTCCAGCTCATGGCTGCTGCAGCGGTGGCCATGTGCGTGGCTACAAACGCGCTTGTCGCCAGCGCGCTTGCCGCCAGTGCGCTTCCCGCGTTAAAGCCGAACCATCCGACCCACAAGAGGCATGCGCCAATAAAACTTAGCACCAGAGAATGCGGCGGCATGGGTTGCTTTGGATAGCCAGCGCGTTTTCCGAGGTAGAGCGCGCACACGAGTGCTGAAACTCCCGAGCTGATGTGCACGACCGTGCCGCCAGCAAAATCGAGTGTGGGGAATTTTCCGCCAAGCGACGCGTTCAGAAGCCCGCCTTTGCCCCACACCATGTGAGCGAGAGGTGCGTATACCACCAAAAACCAGAGTGTAAGGAAGAGGACCGTGCCGCTGAACTTCATGCGCTCGGCTGTTGCACCGGTGATCAGCGCCGGCGTGATGATTGCAAACATGAGCTGGTAAATCATGAATGTAGCTTGCGGGATCGTTCCCGCATAATCCGGGTTTGGATCAGCGCCCACGCCTCTCAAAAAGGCGTGTTCGAATCCGCCGATGACCGGGCCATTTCCGCCAAAGCACAAGCTGTAGCCCACGAGTGCCCAGAGGACGCTGATCAGGGCCATCAGCAGGAAGCTCTGCATCATGATGGCCAGCGTGTTTTTTCGCCGCACCAGCCCGCCGTAGAAGAGCGCAAGGCCAGGGCCGGTCATCATCAGTACCAGGGCCGCGCTCACCAGCATCCAAGCGTTGTCGCCGGCGGATTGAGCGGCAGTTACGCGCTGGTCGAGTTGTTTGAGTTGCTCGCTCACGGCTTTTGAGGTTTCAGGAGCCGAGGTGGACGTCGCGCTGGGAGGTGCTGCTGGAGAGCCAGTTGCCGGCGAGGAGGGAGCTTGTTGCGCGAGGAGGGGCAGAGCTGCGAGCACCATGGTAATGAACAAACAACACTTCCATCCCAGGTGCTTCATAAATATGTCCACTCCAATGCGTTTGGGTTGCACCCGGTCAAGCCGGGGCCACGCTGAAAAAGACACTGCCGAGGACCGGTCACTTTTTCGTCTCGGATTATACGCGGGCCTGCCGGAGGCCGCGTTTAGAAATTTGCATTTGACAGATTCATTTTTCCGATGGGATGGTCCTAAAGCTTGGGGACCGAAGGTTAGTCCGGGGGTCGCATCTGCGCCCAAATTGCAACCCGCCAGTTCTTTCAGAGGCTATCCTTGCCTAGTGGCGCGACCATCGTATAATGCATCGCGGCCGTAAACCGGCCCCTCCTGCGGTTGCGGTGGAGCAGGGAGATGCTGCAGCTTCCTGATTGAGGACGTCGAGCGAAGTACTATGACCGAACATCCGCCCATGGAAATCACCGTTCGAGAGTCCGGGACCATCCCGATTCTCGAAGTGCGCGGCCGCCTAACGATAGGCGATCCCAGCGAGCAGCTGCACGATGCGCTCGAGGCTGTCGCTAAGGCAGGCGCCCGCAAGGTCATCGTCGATCTCAATGGAGTGCCACAGATCGATAGCTCCGGCATCTCTGCACTTGTACGCATTTCCATCAAGCTAACCCGTGAAGGAGGTGCGCTGCGTCTCATCTGTCGGCCCGGGCGCGTGCGCGATGCCCTCACAGTCACACGTCTTGTCGAAGCCATCCCGACTTTTGATACCGAACCTGCCGCGCTCGCCAACTTTGCCTAGGCGAGACATTTAAGCGAAGCAACGTTTACCACGCAGAGCGCGTCCTTTAGCATGGGTGTACCTCAGATCCATCTAAAAGACGTCGATTGCAAGTCGAAAGATGCGCGCCTCTTTGCCAAAAAAGACCGATTCCGGTGTGTGTCCGAGCAACTCGTCACTGATTTTGGGTGCGATTCCTCTTTTGTTGCTTGCGGTGCTGGTTTGCAGCCTGTTCAGCGCCTCGGCAGCGGCGCAGGATTCGGCGTCCGCGTTGCCGCGCATTGCTCAGGACCAGATGGACGGACTCGCTTCGCGCGTGGCGGACCAAATTCGCCAGTCCAAGATTGATCCCACCTTCCCGAAGGTCTTTGTGATCGACTTCTCCAACGCCAGCGACAGACAGTTTTCCAAGCTGGGTAGTATCCTCGCTGATAATTTCGCGCAGTCGCTCTCCAGTTTCGCCTCTGGTTTCCAAGTGGAAGATCGCAATGCGTTCAACGCGTACTTGAAGGAAAACTGGATGGGGCTCGATGATCTTCAAAGTGAGGTTGTGTGCCTGACTCTCGCGCGCTCAATGGGTGGATCCGGGGTCGTGCGGGGAACCATCGAGACTGACGCCAATCAGCAACTGCGAATCCATCTGCGTACGGACGGACTTGGACTCGCTTGGACCGGAGACGCGCAGTTTCCGTTGACAGCGGAACTCCAACAGCTTTTGAAACAGCCGGCGGCTTCTTTCACGCGCGCTGCGGAAGCCATTCCCGTCGAACCAGGTATACTTCAGCCTGGAGTGGACGGCGCCTCTCTGCCGGTGTGCGTTTATTGTCCCAGCCCGGACTACACGGATCTCGCGCGCACCGCGAAGTATCGGGGCACAGTGGAGCTTTCGCTGATTGTGACAAAAGAGGGCTCCGTGAACTCTGTGGTGGTCTTGAAGGGAGCACCTTTTTCGCTGACGCAAAAGGCCATCGACACAGTGCAAAAATGGAAGTTCAAGCCTGCCAAGTTTCACGGACAGTCGGTGCCTGTTCGAGTTCCTGTTGACATCGAATTTCAGCTTTACTGAACCGACTTGGCTGCGTCCTCCGACGAAGTATGTTCCGCCGTTGACGTATCGTTATGCTAAACTCACGAGAAATGTTGCCGCACATTCGCACTATTCGATTTGTCGTTCTTGCGCTGGGGGCGTACCTTTTCGTCGCTGGTATAGTTCAGGCTCAGGATACGCAGAGTTCGCAGAGTTCTTCGGCCCGTGGAGATGTTTACCGAGAACAGATTCACTCCCTCGCTGGACGCCTTCTCAAAAGGACGGAGAAAGCGAAATGCCGTGCCAGCTGTACGATTCTCGTCGAGAATTTCATGATGCCGTCCGGGTCTACGTCTCACTTGGGAATTCAGTTAGCCGATTCCGTTGCAGCGGAACTTGCCGCGCAAGGGCGCGGGATGCAAATCGCGGACCGGAGCCGTCTGCAAGAGTATCTGATCCACGAACACATTCCTTCGGCTGCTCTGAAGGACCGGGAGGCCGCTCGATGGCTGGCCACCGAGCTTCATGCCAACGTTGCGCTTGTTGGTAGGATTGAGCGAGTTGGCGATCGCTACAACTTCTTGACTCAACTCTTGACCATTTCCCCCGACTGGGTCAGCCCGCAGGAGGCAACAGAAATTGCGATCCCAGAACCGGAGGAAGCATTCGCTCCTTTCGAACCTTACGACGCCGAGCGCCCCGGACAGGAGGCACCTGCGGGAGCTCCTCCGTTTGTGCGTGCGGGAGCGGGAGGCAGCGTTCCCTCGTGTATCTACTGTCCTGCACCGCAATATTCCAATGCTGCGCGTAAAGTGAAGTACGCGGGAACTGTGATATTGGACGTGACGGTTGCGGAAGACGGTCGGGCTACGGACATCCGCGTTCTGAAGGGCGTTCCCTTCGGGTTGAATGAACAGGCAATCCGGGCGGTCAACGAATGGACTTTCAAGCCAGCGAGTTCCGGCGACAAGCCTGTCGCTGTGCGCGTCCCCATCGAAACGACCTTCCGACTCTACTAGAGTGGTTAGCCGCCCTTTTTCAGTTCGGCGAGAACCAGTTTGGCGACTTCTTTGAGCGTTTCGAATACGCCGACACCTTGGATGGCGACGCCTTCGAGGACGGGCTCGCCCTTTTTCTGGAGCTGCTTCTTCAGGTCCGGCACAGACATGGCGTTCGGCAAATCGCGCTTGTTCAACTGCAGGACGTAGGGAATCGTATCGAAATTCAGGTTGTGTTCTTTCAGATGTTCCTGCAAGTTCTCCATGGTTTCGAAATTCGCGTCGAGCCGCTCTTCCTGTGAGTCAGCTACGAAGACGACGCCGTCCGCGCCCTTCAGAATGAGCTTGCGGCTGGCTTCATAGAACACCTGTCCGGGGACGGTATAAAGGTGGAAGCGCGTCTTGAAGCCACGCACGGTTCCGAGATCCAACGGCAGAAAATCGAAGAAGAGCGTGCGGTCCGTCTCCGTGGCCAGAGAGACCATTTTGCCCTTCTGGTTTTGTCCGGTGTGGTCGTAGACCCACTGGAGGTTGGCGGTCTTACCGCCCAGACCTGGACCGTAGTACACGAGCTTGCAGTTGATTTCGCGCGCAGGAAAATTGATGAAAGGCACTTGTTCCTAACCAGAGTTCGGCCACAAATTTATAGCATACGCGGTGCTGGCAGGCCAGCGTTCCGGCTGAGCCTGTCCCCTGTCGGGTAACTTCCTTACAGTTTCCGTGAAAAGGCCCTCATTTCGATGCCCTTTTTTCGCAGTGTGCCGCCGGGCAGTAACTCATTTAGGTACTTGCAATCTCATTTCCCCTCGTTGACGCCGTCCAACTCCTCTGTTACGATTCGCGGCATGGCAAAAGCGCGCAAAGCCTCTACGGGCTCGTCGGGGCAGGGCAAAGGCGCGGCGCATGGACACTCTAACTCACTGAAAAAGAAGAACTTGCCTCCGCCGCCACCTGCTCAACGCGGTGGTGTCGAGCTGGTTGATCCCCTGGTGCAGGCGCAGCTCAAAACCTACGACGAAGCCCTCGCCCTCTTCCACCAGCAAAAATTCGCCAAGGCCAAGCAGGAATTGGAAAAAGTTCTCGAAGGGCCGAGTAAGGGCTTGGCTGACCGCGCTCGTATGCACCTGCGCATCGCCGAGCAGCGCATGAAACCAAGCTCCGAGCAGAACCCGAAGACCGCCGACGAGCATTACCAGCGCGGCGTGGCCATGATGAACATCGGCCGGTGGGACGATGCTCGCGAAAGCCTGATCAAAGCACGCAAAGCTTCGCCGAAATCGGATTACATTCACTACGCGCTTGCCGCTCTTGATTGCCTAACCGGTGAAGCGGATTCGGCTATGGCGAATCTCAAAGTGGCGATCGAGCTCCGCCCGGAAAACCGCTACCATGCGCGGAACGACGAAGACTTCGCCTTCCTTCAGGAAGACCCTCGCTTCACCGAGCTTCTCTATCCGGAGAAAGACGGCACGGCCGGCTGAGCTGTCGTGATTTGGTTTTCTTGCCCGTGAACCGGAACGCGCCGATGGGAATTGTCCGATTACGGACATCGGGCAGACCGGTAAGAGCCTCACTGCAAGTTTTGAGTTGTTAGCCAGGATTCCGTTCGGAGAAACGCGCCTCGAACGAAACGGTTTGTCGCCAGGTCTTACTAAACCAACCGGTGAAGAAAAAAGCGCTCAAACCGAAGACTCTCTCGCGCGGCTACCGCGTCGTCGCTCTCGGCGGTGGCACCGGACTCTCCACGCTTCTCCGCGGGCTAAAGGAGTACGTCGTCCGCCGCAGTGATGAGCATCCCAATTCCCTGCGGCCCATAACGGAACTGACGGCGATTGTTACGGTTACCGATGACGGCGGCAGCTCCGGCCGCCTTCGCCGCGAAAACCGCGTTCTTCCGCCGGGTGACATTCGCAATTGCATGGTTGCGCTCTCGAAAGATGAAGCGCTGCTGGGGCGTCTCTTTCAATACCGCTTTCATGCGGGACGCGGGCTTATCGGCCACAATTTCGGGAATCTTTTTCTCGCTGCGCTCACACACGTCACGGGAGATTTCGCCGAAGCCATCCGCGTTAGCAGCAAAGTCCTCGCCATTCGAGGCCGTATCTTTCCTTCGACACTGTCAAACGTCCAGCTCATCGCCAAGCTCACGAATGGCCGCATCGTCAACGGGGAAACCCGAATCTCCGCCAGCAAAACGCCGATAGAAAAAATTTCGCTTTCTTCGCGGCGCGTTGCACCATTTCCGGCGGTGATCGACGCCATTCGCGAAGCCGACTTGATTCTGCTTGGCCCCGGCTCACTTTATACCAGCATCCTTCCGAATCTACTTATTCCGGAAATTGCCGCTGCGATTGCCAAGTCCGAGGCTCCGCGCGTGTACATTGCGAATCTCATGACGCAGCCCGGCGAAACCGCGGCATATTCTCTCGCTGATCATCTGCGCGCCATTCGCCGCCATACGCCGCGTAGTGTTGTTGACTGGGTGGTGGCAAACCGACGGTCTGTTTCTCCGGAAGTTGCCAACCGTTATCGGCGCCAGGGAGCGGAACAGGTGGCCATCGACCTGCCCGAGCTACAGAAGCTTGGCTACCGCGTCGTTCTCGATAATCTGCTCGAGGAGCACGGTGTCATCCGCCACAATCCTCGGCGGCTCGCGCGGCTTCTCCTCGAAGAATTTCTTTCCGCAGCGCACTCCTAGCGAGGTTGGCTCGAGTCCTGAGTGCTTAGATTCATTTGTGTTAGTGATATTCTCTGTGCGACAGCATTCGCAGTTCTCGCAAGAGGAACTCCCATGATATTTCGAGTCTTTTTCTTATTGGCCATTGTGATTGCACACAGCTTGATATCTCCAAAACAAACTTCGCCAAGCACCGCAGTCGATCCGTTTAACATCCCCGCCGATTTGAAACCTTGTCTCAAAGCTCAGACCGAGCTTCAGATCGACGTAACAATGAACCCCTTCTATATTAGCGGTGATTTCGATGGCGATGGGTTTACGGACTTCGCCGTACAGGTGATTGAGCGTAAGAATCACCTTAAGGGCGTTTTGTTTTGCTTTGCAAATGGCAAGATGCTGCGCTGGGGTGCCGGTATCTCAACGGGAGCTTCCGCCAACATTTCATGGGACTACCACGCATGGGAGATAGCAAGAAAGGGGGGATTACATCTTTCGGCTTTTCCAAAGGTGAAATTTGACTCCATCATCCTTGCCGAACCAGATGTCGGAGGTGGTCTCATCTATTGGGACGGGCGAGATTTACGTTGGCAGGTTATGGAGTAATTTCATTCCGCAGCCCGCGGTTTGTTATGGCGCGTTTAGTCGGCGCGAAGCGCGATGTTTGGATCGACGGCGGCCGCGCGTCGCGCTGGTAAGTAACTCGCGAGCGCGGCGGCTGTCAGCAGCGTCAGGCCAACACCGCTGAACGTCAGCACGTCGGTTGGCGGCACTTCAAACAGGAGCGATTTCACAAGCCCTGTCAAAGCGACCGCGCCAGCGATTCCAATTCCGACTCCCAACACCGCGAGCAACATGCCTTGCCCGAGGACCATTTGAAGAATGCTTGCTGGCCGCGCGCCGAGTGCGATGCGAATTCCGATTTCGCGAACGCGCTGACTCACCATCAGCGCCATGATCCCGCCGATTCCTGCCGTGGCGATCACGAACGCCAGCGCCGCAAAAATTGCCAAGAGGCTTGCCGTCACCCGCGGAGAAGCCATCGACTCATAGCGCGCCTGTTCCAAAGTCAGGATGTGCGTCACAGCCGTTTGCGAATCGACTTCATGTATCGCGAGAGTCAACGCTCGCGCCATGCTTTGCGGTTCTACCGCGGTGCGAACAATCAAATTTCCGGGCTGCGGACCCTCTGCCTGCGGACCGTAGAACTCCGGCGATGGGGCATGATCCACTCCGAATTCGCGAACGTCCCCGACGATTCCAACGATTGTCGCCCAGTGGTCCCCGCCATCGCCGGAAACGCGCTTCCCGAGAGGATCGTTGTTGGGCCAGAATCGGCGCCTCGCCTCCTCATTGATGAGCACCACTTGAGGCGCTTTGAGATCGTCTGAATCCGTTTCGGCCAGCATTCTGCCAGCCTTCAGCGGAATGCCCAGAGTCTTGAAGTAGTCGGGAGAAACTGCCGCGTACGTACTGACTGGCGGAGCCTGGCCAGGCTCTAAGTGCTGCCCCTCGATTTGGAAGGAGAAGGAGACAGCTTCAGGACCGCCAGTGATCGTTTCCGGCTCGAACGGGTACCTGCTCGAGATGGCCACCGAAAGAACGCCTGGTTCCGATTTCACACGATCGAGAAGTTTTTGGATGACCACACGCGTCTTATCGGCCGCGTTGTACTTCGACCAATTGAAAGCGGTCCTCATGGCGAGGACACGTTGGGGAACGATGCCGGCGTCCACCTGCTGCATTTTGAGCAGGCTCCGCAACATTAATCCCGCTCCGATGAGCAGCATGAAGGAAAAGGCGATCTGGCAAACGATCAGCGCGCTACGCACGCGGCTCTGCTGGTAGCCGGAGCCTGCGCCGCTGCTGCCCTCTTTGAGGCTGGAAGTCAGATTCGCGCGCGAAAAAAGCGCGGACAGCGTCCCAAAAACAATGCTTGTGCCCAGTGCCGCGGCAAGCGTAAAGAGCAAAACCCCCGAATCAATGTGAATCTCTCGCGCTCGAGGCGTCAGGCGTCCGACAAAATCTGTCAGAAGCTCCAAGCTGCCGTAGGCCAACAACAGACCTAGAATTCCACCCACAATTGCCAACAGAAAACTTTCCGTCAGAAGCTGCCGCAGAATCCGGCTTCGACCCGCGCCGAGTGCGCTGCGGACGGCAAGCTCCCGTTCGCGACGAGCCATGCGCGCAAGCGTCAGGTTGGCGACATTGGCGCACGCGATGAGCAAGACGAACGCCGCGGCGCCGAGCAGTAGAAGAAGGGTCGGACGCGCCCCGTGCGTCAACTCCTCCTGCAAAGGCGAAGCGGCGGAAGTGAAGCCCACATTGTCCGGATAAGACTTTGGATACGCGGCTTTCAGTCCGGCGGCAATCGTAGAAACATCCGCGCTCGCCTGCGCCACCGTCACTTCGGGCTTCAATCGCCCAAAAACTTCCATCATGCGCATGTCGCGGTCTTGGAGATGCATTTTATTGGAGCGAAACGGGCACGCCGAAGTCGCCATGTAAACGTCATTTTCATTCGGATATTGCGGCACCGGTGGGAGGACACCGACAACCGTGTGCACTTTGTCGTTCATTTCGAAGGTCTTGCCGACGATTTCAGGATCGGAGCCGAAAATATTCTTCCAGTATTCGTAGCTGAGGAGCAGCACTGGAGGCGCACCAAGTTTGTCGTCGTCGGGCAAAAAAGTGCGGCCCAGCAAAGGCTGAACGCCAAAAAGGTCGAAATAGTTGGCGGAAACGACGCCGGTTCGCACGCGCTCCGGATCGCCGTGGCCGAAGAGCGTGAAGGACATGGCGTGGTACTCCACCAGCCCGGAAAGCGTGCGGTTTTGTGCGCGATAATCTTCAATTTCCTTCACCGAGAACTGCATATCGTCGATACCCAACTTCTTCTGCTGCTGGCGGATGAAAATCAGTTGCTGCCCTTGCGGATAGGGAAGCGGCCTCAACAGCACGGAGTGCACGACGCTGAAGATTGCGGTGTTCGCCCCAATACCTAACGCGAGCGTGAGAATAGCTACCGCGGTGAACCCAGGATTTTTCCCCATCATGCGGAAGGCATAGCCGCAGTCGCTGGTCAGGATTTGCCAGTGCTCGCGCGGAGCTGTGGTAAAAATTCCGACGATAGTCTCTTTCCACAGCTTAAAGGCCCCAAAGATGCCGCCGCGTTCCTCCACTTCGCGCTGTTGCTCTCGAAAGACGCCTTCCATCTCGCCTTCATAGTTCGTCCGGAAGTCAAACGGCAACACGCGGACCAGCGCTCGAAACAGTCTTTGAGAAAAAGGCAGGGTTTCTTTTCCCATGTCAGTGATTCCTCGCTAAGCAAGTCTTGGTTTTCGGAAAAGTCTCTTGGCGCGGGCCTGGCCAAGCGCTGCTTCCATCCGTTCTGCTTCGGCGACCGCGACCTCGCGGCCAAACTCTGTTAGCAGGTAGTAACGGCGCCGCTCGTCGTCCAGCACCAGCTCGGGCCGGACTTCCGACTCCGCAATGAGCCCCGCACTTTCCAGTCGCGCGAGGTTTCCGTACAGCGTCCCCGCGCTCAGTCTCACCTTATTCTCGGTGCGCCGCGCCACCTCTTTCAAAATGGCGTACCCGTGCTTTTCGCCGTCGGCGAGAGCCAGCAGGATGTGAAACATGGCTGGAGTCAGCGGCAGGAACGACTCGGTTTCGCGCTTTTTGGTCAAGCTGTCACCTCAAGGCTTTTTGTCTGGCCCGGATCCGTGGCTGCATCGCCCGATGGAAGACTATATCGTGATACGTTATAGTTGAACTGCAAGTTCCCTGCCAAGCGAAAAACCTTCTAACTTGTGGCTTTTAGAACACTTCCCGCGGCTGTGGGGCAGCCGCCGGCATCCGATTGTCCGTTTGTGGGACGTCTTGTCGCGTCAGCGGGCACTTTCCAACTGGGCTGGTTGATCGGCGAGGCAACCTACGCTCTTGTAGTTCGGAAACTCCGAAAGCCAATTCATTCAATTTTGCCCCGAAGCACGGTCACGGAGGCCCGGGGCAGTGTGAATGACGTTCCACTATTTGCGTTCAATGTAGAGGTGGCCGCCGGCCCGTCTGGATCGGCGTGACTCTTAGCTCCTTCTGAATGCCAAATGTACTGCTCCGCTCCGAAGGTCACCATCGTCACCGGTCCGCCAAAATGCGCGGCCTTATTGCCGCTCGCGTCGGCGAATTCAACCCTCACGGAATGCGGATTGGAGGGATCCTTGTTCAGCACCATGAGCGACCACACGTCATCCGGCCTCTTCACGGCATACGCAGTGACCAGTCCGTGCCCCGCATCGTCCGTCACGTTTGCTTGGGCCGGGAACAAGTGATGCACCCCCGCGCCATGCTTCACCCACTCCAGATTGATCATCTGACTCGCGAAATACTGGGAAGCGTGCTGCGAAATCTCGAGCTTCTCGTTTGCCACGAAATTCCCAAAAGTGCTGTAGCCGCGGCAGCCTGGGCGCAGGGGCTCCGGCTGAATCGGCGAGTGATAAAACGCCGCGCCGCCGTTCGCGAGAAACGATCCCGCGTTGTCCGCAAGCCACAGCGCGCCAAACAAATCCGCCATCGGCTCCGTCAAGGCCCAGGAAAGATTGCTCTCTGTGATCATCAGGGGCACGTCCGGCGGCACGCCGTCCTCGCGCCACACCTGCAAAATGTGTCGTACCAATTCCGACTCGCGATACAAGTCCGACCAATTGATGTCGCACGGCGAAAACGGATAGTGTTCGAATGAAACAAACGCAAGGTCATTCAGCCGCCCATGCGCTTTCAGATAGTCGACGAATCGTCCGAGCCACGAAGTTCTTCCCTGCGCGTCCGGCCACACCTTAATGTCTTCGTTGACGCCTTCAAACACGGGGCCGCCCAGCTTCAGCTTTGGATCGACACGATGGAGTGCGGTGGCCCACTGCACATAGAGAGCGGCGTCATCCTCCGGGCTTGTGTATTTCCCATCGGGCTCTTCGCCCATTTCTACATACGAAATCGGGTAACCACGTTTCTGAATGTACGCAAGCTCTGCCGCTGCATCTTCCGGCGTTGCGTAGATCATCGCCACGGGAATCATCGCCGGAAGATTGTTGGTGATTCCGCTGGTATAGAAGAGGTCGAACCCGGTTTGGTCGCGGCTCGGTTCGATGTCCGCCGCCGTGTGCCACGGATCGGTCGACGAAACGGCAGCCGCGGTTTGATTTTGTCCAGGGGAGTGGGTCACCAAATCGATGAACGCGCCGTCCATCGCAAAATTCCCCGCGTAAATTTCATTCATGGCATATCCCACGCAGTTCCGCGGGTCTTCGCTGCCATGCGTGTCGCACGTGTTCGAGGATTCCGTCATCCAGATTCTCAAGAATCGTGCTTTCACCGGGGTGTCCGAAAGTTTCAGAACAACCGTTCCGGCTTTTCCATCATGAACTTCACCTGCTGGAAACTGCGTCCAAACTCCCGCCATAGGTTTCTCGAACGCGTTTTCTCCAAGCCAGTACTGAACAACGTATTCCCGCGCGTAAGGATTCGCCCAAGCGATACGCATCGCATCGATATCCTGTGGAGTGCCGAAATCCAGGATGATCCACTGCGGGTGCAGCGCATCGTCTTCGACAGTGAACTTCGTGCTGAGATAGGGATTGCTCTTCCAGTAGGTCGCCGGATCTCCATCCGTCAGCCGCGAGTATTTCCCTTGCGATGCATCGCTTTTCGTCGAGCCGCGATGCGGAAGCGCATACCCAAAGGAATGGCGCAAGAATTCCGTGGGCTCTGCGCTTCCGGTGAAGTATCCGCTCTGATGTGCCGGGTCGCTCCAAGTTCCGTTGGGGTTCCAATGCCACGCGGCAATCGTCAGTTCGGTGTTCTGCCGGTAGGTAATCGGTCCCCATCCCGCGGAGAGAGACTCTTTCAAGATCGGTGCGCTGTAAACCGCGTCGATCGACTTTGACGGCAAGATATCCACGGAAGTTCCAAGTGCTTTGTCAGGGTCAAAGGGAATCGCCCGCGCGGGAGTCACATCCACACGGACGGTCTGCGCCGCCGTCTTCGGAGAGGCGCCCATGGCAAAAAGAAACAAGAGAACCGCGGGAGAAATGAGCGCAGTGGCCGCTTGTATAAGACTCAGTTTGGATCGCATGCGCATGTAGGTTACTTACGCCCAAAATTCTTTCGGAGTGCCCATGATGGGTTTCCAAGCGGACAGAAAATACCTTATTGTATCGATTTAATAAAGCAAAAACGGGCGTCTTGGCCTTCGGCGTTTCAGCCCGCTCGGGCGCCCTCGAAATGAAAAATAAGCAGAAGAATTTGAGTCGCTCTTACTTCTGGCGGAGTTTGCTTCTTCTTGCTAACGTTTCCTCGACCACTGTTTAATCGAGCTCGGGAGAACCCATGTCGACCTTTGGCCTCATCGAATACAAAGACGCGAGCGCGGAAGTTCGCGCGGTCTACGACGACATCATGGCCACGCGCAAGACGGATTGGATCAACAATTTCTGGAAAGCGATCGCCCATAATCCCGCCACTCTCAAACGCACGTGGGAAAGCATCAAACAAATCATGGCCCCTGGCGCGCTCGATCCCCTCACCAAGGAGCTCATCTACGTCGCGGTGAGCGTCACCAACAACTGCAACTATTGCATCGCCTCGCACACCGCTTCGGCCTTCAAAAAAGGCATGACCGAAGCCATGTTCCAGGAGCTGCAAGCCGTCATCGGCATGGCCAACGAGACCAACAAGCTCGTTACCGGATACCAAGTGGAAATCGACGAGCAATTCCGCCCGCCGCTGAAGCGTTAGAGCGGTTTCCACCCACAACACGGCTGTCCTTCAGGACAGGTGTTTCCAGCTTGGTACGCACGTACTATGGCTGCAAAGCGTGGCCCAAGAAGAACATATAGATGTTCAGGGATAGCCCTGCTTGTGCCTGGGCTGAACAAAAATTTTGAGTTCCAAGTGAGCCTCCCATGCCGCCTAGCAGCAAAGAAAATGAAGTCCTAACCGCGCTACCGGAGACACCCGCCGCACCTGTCGCGCGCCATGAAGATACGGCCACGGGGAGCCGACCGCAGCCTGTCGCGCTGGAAGTTCCGGTCACGGTCAATGGTGCTCGTACCGTCGAGGGCACCGACAAGCGCGAGCCATTTTCTGAAACCACAAAAACAGTCCTTGTGTTCGGCAACGGAGCAGTCATACGGCTCAGTTCCCCAGTGGCCGCAGGCCAATTACTGTTCCTCACCAACGAGAAAACAAAAAAGGAAGTGGTTTGCCAGGTCGTCAAATCGAAGAATTACAGGAGTGTCAGCGGCTACGTGGAACTTGAGTTTACCGAGGCGGTCGTCGGTTTCTGGGGCATGCGCTTCCCGTCGGACCGCATCGGCTCACAAGCTCCTGCTGCTACGACGGCTGCAACGCTTCTGTCCGCACCTAAGGCCAATCCGGTGGCTCCCGTCGCAACCCCACCCAAGCCAGTGAGTCCCGCTGTCAGCGCCGCGCCGAAAATTCCGGAAGTCAGACCAGCACAAATTCCGGTCGCCCAAATTCACGCGGCGCCTGTAACGCCGCTCGCAAAGAAGCCCGACGTGCCGGTTATTTCCGCTCCCGCAGTCTCTCCCTCTCTCGCATCTTCCCTTGCAAGTCTTTTGAGCGCTCCCGAAGTGCCGCCGGCCATAACGTCGTCGAAACCGCCAGCATCGCCTGTTGCGTCTGAAAACAGACAGCCGGCAGCAAGCGTCGCGGGCCAGAATCCCAGCGATGATCTGAAACTCCAAGCCGCGCGCCTTCAAGAACAACTCTCTTCTATGCTCTTTAGCGCCGCGCCAACGGCAAAGCCCGCTCCGCCTGCACCTGTCGTGCCCGCTCCTGATCCAAAAGGAGTTTCGGCTGTGGCTGCGCAGGTTTTCGAAATCGCAAAGTCCGAGCCCTTGGCGCCCAAGGCCGCTCTGCCTGCAAGGACTCTCCCTCCTCCAATCAAGTCGTCCCTGGACACGGAAGAGGTAAAAATTCCGTCGTGGCTTGAGCCGCTGGCCCGCAACGCCGCCGCTCCTGCTTCTGCCCAAGAGCTCGTCGAGCGCGAAAAAGCCAGAAATGCCTCCGAGACTGCCGCGCGCGAAGAGCGTTCGGCCGAGCCACTTTCCGTAACCGCGCTGGAAAACATTCCTGAGTCCGCGCTTCCTGCTGTCGGCAGCTTGCTTCCGCTGGATGAACCGATCATAACGCACGAGCGTTCCTCGGGCAGTTCTGGCCGAGGGGTCTTGTACGGCGCAATTGCCGCGGGCGTTCTGTTGGTCGCGGGTGGCGCATGGTATCTGTTGCATCCGGCGAATGCGGTGCAAGGCACCGCCGCGCCCGTCACCTCGTCGCCAAGCTTCCAAGCGAGCGCAACACCTCCAGCGCCGACCGTAACCCAGCCAGCGCCTCAGCCTGAATCTCAGCCCGCTTCCCAGAATTTCGCTGCCGCACCTGGTCCAGCTTCCGGCTCGAAGACGACACCGGTTTCGAACACGCCCGCCTTGAGCGCGCCCCTGACGAAAACACTGGCAAATCCGCAACCTGCACCGGTGACTCGAGACAACACGCGCGGCGCCGGCACCACGATTCCCGCTGCCGCAACGGAGCGCATAGCCCGGCTCCCCGCGGAGCCTGAGCCCAAGAAACCTGTTCTCGGCGAAGTCCACTTGGCCAGCCCCACCATGAACCGCCCTGCCGCCGCTCAGGATGACGGAGCCGACGCTCCGACAATTTCTTCGAACAGCACAGATGCTAGTGCCGCCGGACTTGACTCCGGGCTCCCGGCAGTTAACGGAAAACAACCGGCAGCTCCCGAAGCGCCGCTTCCCGTCGGTGGAGACGTAAAGCCCGCAAAATTGATCGGTAAGGTCGATCCCGCCTATCCGGCGTTGGCCAGAAACCAGCACGTCTCCGGTGACGTACGGATCGATGCGTTAATCGATGCCAACGGACGCGTCACAACGATGAAAGTCATTTCCGGCCCCACACTTCTGCATCAGGCGGCGATGGATGCGCTACGCCAATGGAAGTATCAACCGGCATCGCTCGATGGAAAACCAGTGCCGATGCACTTGACCGTCACGCTGCAATTCCGCCTGCAATAGCTCGTTCTTCCGTGACTATGCTCGCGCGCCAATTCGGAGGCGATGCTCATCATTTTTGAGCGGTAGGAACAGGCAAGACGCGGGGAATCCGCGTTTCCACGGACGGCAGCACGGGGAAAACGCTGTGAGGTTCGCTCTGATACCAGTATGCTACGGAGTAAAAGTTGTCTCCGCGATCGTTGGCATGGCCGTGTTCGATCGTCGCGCGCAGAGATTTTGTGAACGGAATCGGAGAATCCAGATGGAAACGATAGACTGACCATCTCCCGCCCTGCAGTTCCGCGCCGACAATCGGCGCTCCAAATAGCCCGTATGCAAAAGGTTTACCTCCAAAATCCCAGGCTCCCAGAAAATAATCTTCCGAACCGGTTCCGTTGATGGACGGCAGCTTTTCGTCATCCACAAAAAACATGTCGTCGCCCTCGCCCCACCATCCATCTTGGTTTTCAACCACTGACATCGTGACCCCCGCGAAGTGCCCGTGCCCAGTCGCTTCCATCCAAACGTAATTGTCTTTGCCGTCTAAATTAGTCTTGCTCTCGGGGAACGACTTGTTGGGAGCGGCCTGCCGGTACTGTGCGTGAAAGTACAGCGCATCGGGCGGCAGCGCTGCCTTATAGGCCCGCACATCGATGTTCCAGTAAACCGCGCCTGCCCGCTGGCGCCCTTCGTTCGTAACCGTGACGCGCGCGTGCTTCTGAAATGGCATAGGAAAGAAACAGTTCAGCGCTTTGTCTCCACCCACCGAAAGCGGCACGGACTGATAGAGATGGTAATCACCGAGTCCCAATCCGAAAAAATCGCCAACTGGAGTTTCCACGCTCGGCGAACTTTCGCCGTCCCAGTACATGCGCAGCACAATCTTCTTCAAATGGAATCGCTCATCGCTCGCGATGGTGATCCACACATGAGAAATTTCGCCTGGCCCGGTTTCGTCCAGCAATGCCAGCGTCTCCCCCGGTGCGAGCGGCCGGTAGTCGTCGTTGCCTCCCGTGCGGTCGTAACTCGAGACTCGCTTCAAGACGTAGTCATGAGGCTTTGTCAGCTCGGAGAGCGAGCCAACGGGCGCCTGTCCCCAGGCCGCTCCCGGTGCAACCAGTGGAACAACTCCGAATAGAACAAGTAGCGTGCGATTCATCTGTCGTCTCCGGAAAACTAGCGTCTACCAAAAATTGGCCGGATTATAGCAGAGCGACTTGCGCAACTCCTGCTCCCCCACAGTGATCTCTTGGCGATTCATCTGCCTAATGCAATTCAGCCACTTCGTAGCGCCCTGAATCCGATTCTGCTAGACTGACGCCGCTTTGCCCCCTACTACACGAAGACATTTTCTTGAGAAGTCTGCCGCCGCAGCCGCAAACATGCTGTGGCCGGATTTAAAGGCCGCCCTGGCCTCAAACTCCGGCCCCAACCTGCAATTTCCTTCAGCGCCCCGCGAACGAATAGCTATCGCCTCTTACCCCTTCCGCGATTCCATCGCCGGCGCTCACGAAAAGCCTTACCCCGCCACAATATCCAAAATGGATTTGAAGAATTTCGTGGTTTTCGTCCAATCGCGATTCAATATTAATAAGATCGAACCGTGGAGCGAGCATTTCCGCTCGCTCGATGCAAAGTATCTAAGCGAGCTTCGCGCGGTTGTCGAAAAAGCGGGCGGTGCCATCGTAAATATAGCGGTAGATGGTGAGCATAGTCCTTTCGCTCTCGATAAAGCCGAGCGCGAAAAAGCCGTTGCCTTCAGTAAACAATGGATCGACGTAGCCACATCGGTCGGCTCGCCGAGTGTCCGCACCAACATGCCGCCGGCCAAAGACTCGAAACCCGATCTGAGATCGCGCTGCAGACAGTTTTCTCCGCGTAGCGGAATACGGCGCCGCGAAGAATATTCTCGTGAATCTCGAGAATGACAATCCGGTCAGCGAAGATCCGTTCTTCATCGTCGGCGTCATCGAGAAGGTGAATAACCCGTGGTTGCACACGAATCCGGACTTCGCCAACACATTGACCACCGGCAAAACGGAATACGCCTACAAAGGCATCGCGGCGATGTTTCAGCATGCCTACAGCATCTGTCATGTAAAGGCCATGGAGGCCGACGAAAAAAAACAGATCGTGCATGTCGATATGGCAAAGACCTTTGGCATACTGAAAAACAGTAATTACAAGGGCTACTGCTCCATGGAATTCGACAGCCCCGGCGATCCTTATCAGGGAACCTCCGATCTCATCGAAAAAACCGTTCAATATCTTTCCTGATGCCGGCGATTCCGCAGCCGGCCGCCAAATAAAATCAGCCACCTGGGTCAAGCCCGTCTCTCTTGCAGCCAGGAGAGCAGGTTCGTATACTGGCGGCCCGGCCAAAAGTCGTGTCTGGCGGACCGGTCAATTCAGTTCCATGCAACGGGGTAGCCCGCCAGCCATCACTCTTGGCCCTGCAAATCGGTCCTGAGTTCCCTTCGCAGGCCGAAGTGCGAATTGTTGATTGCATTCACTGCCGTCGCCGCCTCAAAGGAGAGTTCCGCATGCCGCAAGCCCCAGTACCGGAAGAGATGAATGTCTACCAGAATGCCGAAGCGCGCTTCGAAGTGGCCGCGCAAAAACTGGGACTCGAGCAAGGTCTCTATCGCTATCTGAAATATCCCAAAAAAGAAATCACTCTGTACATTCCTGTCGGGATGGACAACGGCCAGCTTGATGTCTTTGTCGGCTATCGCGTTCTTCACTCCACCGTTCGCGGCCCTGGTAAAGGCGGCATTCGCTTTGCTCCCGATGTTTCTCTTGACGAAGTACGCGCCCTTGCCACGTGGATGACGTGGAAGTGCGCCGTTGTGAACATCCCTTTCGGCGGCGCCAAAGGCGGCATCATTTGCGATCCCCGCAAACTATCGCGAGGCGAACTGGAACGCCTTACCCGCCGATACACAGCTGAACTCGCGGATTGGCTCGGCCCGGAGCGCGACGTTCCCGCGCCAGACATCGGCTCGAACGAACAGACCATGGCCTGGGTGATGGATACCTACGCCATGCACGTCGGCGAAGCAACAACCGCGGTCGTCACCGGCAAGCCCATCGAACTCGGCGGATCGCGCGGAAGACGCGAAGCCACCGGGCGCGGCGTCATGATCTGCTGCGACAAGGCTCTCGACAAACTCCGCATCAAGAAGGAAGGCTGCCGTGTCGTGGTCCAGGGCTTTGGCAACGTGGGTTCCCTCGCTGCGCAGCTCATGCAGAAAGTGGGCTACAAAATCGTTGGCCTCGCAGACATCGGGGGCGGGCTCTACAACGAAAATGGCTTCGACGTTTCAAGGGTGATCGACTGGGTGTACACCCAGAAAAAACCGCTGCCCGATTTTCCCGGTGGCGGCACGAAAATGTCCGCACGCGACGTGCTCTTCCAACCCTGCGAAATCGCCATTCCGGCCGCCATTGAAAATCAAATCACCGAACAAAACGCTCACCAGGTGCAGGCGCGTATTCTCTGCGAAGGCGCCAATGGCCCGACCACCTGGCAAGCCGATGCCATAGTCGATGCCAAGGGAATCTTCACGGTTCCCGACATTCTCGGCAACGCCGGCGGCGTCACCGTCAGCTATTTCGAATGGGTTCAGGACCGCCAGGGGTTTTTCTGGCGCGAAAGCGAGGTCAACGAGCGTCTCCTTGATGTCATGGAAAACGCTTTCGACGAAGTGGTTCGCTACGCGGAAACGCACAAGGTGAACAATCGCATCGCCGCGTACATGCTGGCGATTGATCGTGTTGGCAGCGCACTAAAGTTGCGCGGTATTTACGCATAGTGTGATACAGTGCGCCCCGGGTTTCCGATAGCTGGGAGCCCAAAAGTTTTTTTGATGGGGGCAAAGAAGTCGCCCAGGAAAAACTCCGGGCGAGGAAGAAGCGCCGCAATGTCCACCAACTCGCTCTGGCCTACCCACCAAAAAAGCGAAGAGCAACACCGCCGCGACATTTGCACCGCGGGAAAATGGATGTATGACCGCGGTTTCATCGTCGCTTGCGAAGGCAATATCTCCGTCCGGCTCGACGAAAACCGGATCCTCACCACTCCCACTTGCATGAACAAAGGCATGCTCGAGCCGCAAGACCTCGTGGTCACGAGTCTCGAAGGCCGCCAGCTCGCCGGTGAACGCAAATTCTCTTCCGAAATCGCCATGCATCTGTTGTTTTACCGCATGCGGCCCGATGTAAACGCCATTTGCCACGCGCATCCCCCGACCGCTACGGGTTTTGCCGCCGCCGGTCGCTCCCTCAATCAAGCTCTCCTGCCCGAAGTGATCATCGGCCTCGGACAAATTCCGCTCGTCCGCTACGCTACTCCCGGAACGCCCGAGCTCAGCGACGCGATGGAACCCTTCGTTCCGCATTACGACGCCCTGCTCCTGGCGAATCATGGCGCAGTCACTTGCGGCCCGGATCTATTGACCGCTTTTTTCCGCATGGAAACCATCGAGCACTTTGCCAAGATCGTCCTCGCCGCGGAGTTGGCCGGCGACCCTGTCCTTCTATCCAGCCGCGAAGTCGCCAAGTTGATGGCTGCGCGGGCGAGATATTTCGTCACTCCGCCTCCCGGAGGAGGCGCTGAACTCCCGGAAACCAACGACAGCGGTGAATCTTCCGGCACCCACGTTTCGCTCACCCGCAACGAACTCGACGCCCTCATTGACGAAGCTGTCCGCAAGGATCGCGCTCGCCGCTAGTTCCTGCCAAGTAAATTCCTGCAGTGACAGTCTTGCCCCGGCCGTTTACGCACTTCCGCGCTCGTTGACAGGCGAAGAAAAGGCGGCAATACTGGCCTTCCATGATTGGCCAGCTCCGCGGACGACTCGCTGAAAAACGCCCGAACCTAGTGCTTGTCGATGTCGGCGGCGTTGGCTACCTCGTCCAAATCCCGCTTTCCTCCTATGCCGCCCTCGGCGAACTTCACACTGAAGTCACTCTTCTCATCCACACGCACGTCCGCGAAGATGCTCTTGCCCTCTATGGTTTTGTTTCCTCCCGCGAAAAGCATCTCTTCGAAATGCTCCTCTCCGCCTCTGGCGTAGGGCCCACTCTCGCCCTGAAAATTCTCTCTGGCATGAGCGTGGAAGATCTGGTCCCCGCCATTCGCGGAAACGATTTGGGCCGGCTGACGAGAATCCCCGGGGTCGGCCGCAAAACCGCTGAGCGCATGGTGGTTGAGCTGAAAGATAAGCTAGAGGCAATTGTATTGGAGTCCCAGAAACCAGCCGCGGCCTCGCCCGCTGGTGTCGAAGCCGATGTAATTTCCGCGCTGGTCAATCTGGGCTACGACCCGCGCGCCGCCGAAGCTGCGGCAGACGAAGCCAAGCGCGAAACTGGCACAGCGAATTTCGAACGATTGCTTCGCGCTGCTTTGCAATCGCTAGCCGCGCCGAAAGGCCGCACAACTCATGTTGGCGCGTAATCGTGCATTTGTAGGCGGCGACGTTCAGGTCGGCCAGCGGTATCAGATTTGATGGAATCTTGAACAATGCCCGACGCCAGCGCAAAACGAATGCCAGACCGAAACCGACCACACCGAATCGTCTCCGGCGCCCCCTATGACGAAGACGCCCGCATCGAAGCTAGCGTCCGCCCAAAGCGCCTCGACGAATACATCGGCCAAAAACGGGTAAAAGAAAACATCTCCATCGCCATTGAAGCCGCCCGCAGCCGCGGCGAAGCCCTCGATCACGTGCTCCTCTATGGCCCCCCCGGCCTTGGAAAGACCACACTAGCCCAAATCATCGCCAACGAACTTCAGGTCCCCATCAAAACCAGCGCCGGTCCTCTCCTCGAGCGCAAAGGCGACCTGACCGCCATCCTCACTTCGTTAGAAGGTAAAGAAGTTTTCTTCCTCGACGAAATCCACCGTCTCCAACCCGCCGTCGAAGAGATCCTCTACCCCGCGATGGAAGATTTTCGCGTCGACCTGATCATCGGCCAAGGCCCTGGCGCTCGCATCCATCCCTTTCCCTTGGGACACTTCACGCTAATCGGCGCCACCACGCGCGCTGGCCTAATCACCGCGCCCCTCCGCTCCCGCTTCGGCATCGTCCACCGCCTCGATTTCTACGAGCCGGAAGATTTGCTAATCATCATCCACCGCTCCGCCAAAATCCTTAATATCCTGATGGACGACGGCGGCGCCGAAGAAATCGCTCGCCGCTGCCGCGGCACCCCGCGCATCGCCAACCGCCTCCTCCGCCGTTCCCGCGATTTCGCCGAAGTTCGCGCCGCTGGCCGCATCACTCGGGCCGTAGCGCAGGAAGCCCTGGCCATGCTTGGCGTCGACGAAAGCGGCCTTGACGAAGTCGACCGCAACCTCATGCTAGCTCTTCTCGACAAATACGGGGGCGGCCCAGTCGGCCTCGGCACTCTTGCCGCCGCCCTCTCCGAGGAAGAAGACGCTATCGAGGAAATCTACGAACCTTACCTGATGCAAATTGGATTGATTGACCGCACCCAACGCGGCCGCGTAGCCACCGCCCGCGCCTATGAATATTTCGGCAAAGAACTTCCCAAGCGCCAACCGCGCCTCTTCTGAAATTCTCGTGGGATCTTAATACCCGCACGTCCGCTGCATCCGGATACATCTTTCACAGTTTGCTAGAATGAATCGACCATGAGCGTAATAGACGAAGTCCTGCAAGCCAACGAACTTTACTCGCGCACGCACGAATTGCGCCGGCTGACGCCGCGTCCCGAGCGTCATCTTGCCATCCTCACCTGTATGGATACGCGGCTTTCCATTCGCACCCTCGGCCTAAAAACCGGCGATGCCCACATCATTCGAAACGCCGGCGGCATCGTCACGGAAGACAGCCTGCGCTCGCTCGTCATCTCGCATTACCTGCTGGACACCAGGGAGTTCATGGTCATCAACCACACCGATTGCGGCCTGATGCACACCACCGAGCAGGAATTGCGCAACAGGGTCCAGAATCGCACGGGAACAGCGGCCATCTCTCCCGCGTTCTTTTACGCCTTCCAGAACATTGAAGAAAATGTCCGCCATCAATTGCAGAAGCTTCGCACGCATCCGTGGGTTCCCAAGGAAGTCGCCGTACGTGGCTTCGTTTATGATGTAACCAGCGGAAAGCTTCGCGAAATTGCAGCCAGCTGAATCGCGAAACGGTGTGTGACTTGCAATGACCAGCACGCACCGCACCTCGCGATGAGGAAAACTCTATTCGGCACCCTCCTGCTATTCGTAACGCAACGCTACAATTGGATCCACGCGCATAGCCCGCCGCGCCGGAATGTAGCACGCCAAGAGCGCCACTCCAGTCAGTAGAATTGCTACTCCACCGAACGTAATCGGGTCCGTCGCCCCTACGCCGTAAATCATTTTCGTAATCAATCGCGTCAATCCCAGCGCAGCCACCAGCCCAATCCCCACTCCAATGAGCGTGATCCTCATCCCCTCACCCAGCACCAGACGCAAGACGTCCGCGCTTGTCGCCCCCAGCGCGATGCGCACTCCAATCTCCTGCGTCCGCTGCCCCGCCAGATAGGAAATTACGCCATAAATACCAATCGCCGATAGCACTAGCGCCAGCCCCGAAAACACGCTCAGCAGCATCATCGCCATCCGCTGCGTCGCGATCGACCCAGCCACAATATCGTCCATCCGTCTCACGCCGTAGACCACTGCACTGCTGTCTGCTCTCTGTGCAGCATCCCGAAGCGAGCTCACAATTCCAAGCGGCGCACCAGCAGTACGTGCCACATAACTTCCTCCGTTCGCCAGCAAAGGCCAGAATCGGTCTGGTATCTGCCACACCGACAAATAAAGTTGCGCTTGAAGATTCTCGTGTGCTTTTGAGCCGAGCCCCCAATGTTCCACATGGCCCACGACACCCACGATTTCCGCCTGCATATCAAGAAACCCCAGATTTATGCGCTTGCCGATCGGATTCTCGACCGGAAAATACTTCTGTGAAAAACTGGAATCAATCACCGCCACAATCGGCGCATGTTCGTCGTCGCGCTCGCTGAGTTCTCTGCCGAGCTGCACCGGTATCCGCATGACTTTGTGGTAGTCCGGTGTCACGATATAAAACAGCGCAAAGGGCATCTCCTGTTCGTTCGCAGGTTTCGCGTGGCCTTCCACCCAGAAGGGCACCTCGGAATCGCCCGTCATCGGCAGCGAACCGCCCATGATGGATACCGACTCCACTCCGGGAACGCTTTGCAGTTGCCGCATGCTTTCCCGATGTTTCACGCGCAACTGGGCCGCTGTCGTTTTTGGGTCGCTCGTCCACGATGTCTGGAAGGCCAGCACATTGCGCGCATCAAATCCCGGATTAATTCCCCACAGCGCCGCGAGGCTCCTTATCATCAATCCCGCCCCGATCAGCAAAACCACCGCCATCGCCATTTCCGCCGCCACCAGCGCGTTTTGCATCCGGTGTCGCGCGCCGCTCGATCCTCGCCCGCCCTCTTTTAGTGTTTCGTGCATGTCCGGACGCATCAGCTTCAATGCTGGGACAAGTCCGAAAACGACGCCCGTTAGAATGGAGACTCCTACCGCATACAACAGCACGTGGCTATCCAGCGCAATCTCTTCGGTCCGTGGAAGCGTCTCCGGCAACGCCGCAAGGATCGCTCCCGTCCCCCACTTGGCCAGCAAGAGTCCGAAAGCCCCGCCCGCCAGCCCCAGCATCACGCTCTCCGTCAAGAGCTGCCGGATCACACGCCCGGGACTTGCTCCGATGGCCGCTCGGATCGCGAATTCCCTCGAGCGTCCCGTCGCTCGTGCCAGCAGCAGGTTTGCCACGTTTGCGCACGCAATCATCAACACAAAGCTGACCGCGCCCAGCAGCACCAGCAAAATGCCACGCACATTTCCAATGACGTCCGTCTTCAGCGGCACTAGGCTCACGCTACTGCCATTGTTTGACTCGGGGTACGCGGCCGCAAGATTTTGCGCGAGCGCTTCCATGTCTGCTCGCGCTTGTTCCACCGTTACTCCTGTTTTCAACCGCGCCACCGTGTTCATCCCCATGCCAATCGCGCGGTTCCGGAATGTCGCGTCCGTCCATTGTCCAATCGGCACGTATATGTCCGACGGGCTCAATCCCGTGATTTCTCCTGGTGCCACACCAACCACCGTGTACGTTGTGCCGTTCAGAGTGATGCTCCTGCCCAAAACCTCCGGCGACAGTCCAAACTTTCGCTTCCACAGTCCATCACCAATCAACGCGACCGGGGGCCCGCCAGCCTGGTCCTCCTCGGGACGAATGTTTCGGCCCAATATCGGAGTAATCCCGTACGCCGGAAAAAAATCCGCTGAGATCATGTGTGCGTGCAGCCTCTCAGGTTCTCCCACTCCCGTCAGGTTGTAGTCATCCGGACGAAATGCGCCGAAATAGGAAAACGAGTGATTCTGCTTCTGCCAGTCCAGAAAGTTCAGATACGTCACCGAGCTCTGCTCGAACTGTTCCGTCTTCGAGTACACCGCCACGAGCTGGTCGGGGTTCGAAAACGGCAGCGGATTCAGCAACACGCCGTTCACCACCGAGAATAGGGCCGTATTCGCCCCAATCCCCAGCCCAAGCGTCAACACCGCGATCGCCGTGAATCCGGGGTTCTTTAACAAAACCCGCAGCCCGTACCGCACGTCTTGCCAGAAACTCGTCATAAGGCACCTGTATGCGACACCCGTCGCAGACCTGTCTTGCTCTCAGAGGTACGCGCCCCATCCCTTTTTTGTTCCCCTGTTCTCATTCCAATGCATGCTCACGCAAACCTTCTTCCAAAAGGACGCCTTTTCCACCATGTTCTTAACACCCACACCCACTCGCATCAGTTGAATCCCTCCAATGAACAAACCAAAGTCCGCCCCACGCGTATCTGGACTCTCCAGCCTCGTCCGCGCACAATCCAACAGTGCCCACTGTCTATTTGTCGCTTGGATCGAACGTAGGAGACCGTGAAGCCAACCTTCGCGCAGCCATTGCTGCGCTCTCTCCAGCCGGCGTCCGTCTCACGCAGGTGTCCTCAATCTATGAAACCGAACCAGTCGATTATCTCGACCAACCGTGGTTTCTGAATTGTGTATTGGAAGCAGAAACAGAACTCGCGCCCCAAGCGCTTCTGCAAGCATTGCGCTCCATCGAATCACAACTAGGCAACAAAAAAGAATTCGCCAAGGGCCCCCGCAAAATCGACCTAGACATCCTTCTCTACGGCGACGAAACGATCGCCGCTCCGGACTTACAAGTGCCGCATCCGCGTATGCTCCAACGCCGTTTCGTCCTAACTCCGCTGGCCGAAATCGCACCCACTCTTAAGCATCCCGCCTGGGAGACCACAGCCGCAGTTTTCCTCGAGCGTCTTGCTGATCCAAGCCAAGTCCGCCGATTGTAGGGGCACGGCATGCCGTGCCCGTCTTCTTCTACCGCCGTTCAACCGCTTCACGAAGTCCGGTGCAACAACAACCGATGCAAAGTCATCGCCTTTGGCTGAATCGATTCCAACTCAATCAAAGAAAGCCGGCCCTCCGTAATCTCCCTCCACCGGTAAACCCCAGGCTCGCTTTCCACGACCTCCCGCCCATTCAAATTCCGCAAAAACTCCCGCGCATCCGTAACCGCTGCTGTCTCCCGGTAAGTCGGCCGCGCTAGCGCCTCCACCGCATAACTCCGCAGCAATTTGCTCCAATAATGTTCAAACAACTCCCCAGACGCGAAAATGTCGCTCCAAGCCACCTCTCCGCCATACGCCACCACTACGCCGACAACCCGCTCCCCCTTCAGTCCCAGAGTCGCCCGGTTAAACCGCCTCTGCAATTCCTCCACAAAACTATCCACGGAAGCCCCAACGCGCCCTCCTTCATAGATTTTGGCGTAAGCCTGAGTAGGTGCCGCAGTGGCAATCGTGTCCCCGATGACCACCGAACTCAGGGGTGCTGGAGGCGCGGCTGGATGGCCTTCGGAACCTGACGCTGGTCTGGCCTTAGACAAGGTCCCGGAGCGAACCGCATCCCAAACCTCGTTTTGATTCTGCGCTACCGCTGCCTGCTCCCGAACGCTAGGGTGCACAATCGTCTTCGAAGCCCCGAATTGCGAACTGGCTCCCGTCCATCTCCCATGTTCCACGCAAAAAACATCCAGCGGCAGCGGGTCCGATCCCACCGGTACGATCCGGTCCTTCCCGATAATGCGGTCCTGCTTCCCCCCGCTTACCAACTCGCCCGCCAGCAATAGCAGCGGCCGATTGCTCCGGTTGATTAACACCAGCTGGTTCACACTGGCCCCGCTGTTGTACCGCGGCACAGGCAGCGGCCGCCCGTCGCGCGTCCGCTCCAATCCTACTGCTCCCTGTTCACTGACAATCACCTGTCCGCTCGAGAGCCCCTCGTCCAAAGTCAGAAACGGCGATGTATCCTGGCCGGTCGAACTCACCACGGGAAAAATGGTGATGTTTTCGTAGGTCACCGGGTCGAGCAACCGCCAATCGCCTTCCGGCTTTCCTGGCACCGGATTCGGCGCGCTCCCCAGCAGCGCGAAACCTCCCAGCGCGCTGATCCCGAACAAACTCCCCAAAATGGTCCCCAACATGGATCGTTCCATAAAACCCTCCTTCGCGCGCCGCTTCGAGGACGCGACTCGGGCTTAGAACGAGCAGACTCAGTTTTCTTGCAAGTCCAGGAGTGGAATATTGATAGTCGTGACCAACAACAGGGATGAATCCACACAAAGTTCAGCATGCGCCGCCCCGAATCGGGCTACGGTGCCGGCAGGCGTAACTCGTACTCGTGCGGAGGTTCGGCACCCAGCAAGTAGCGCACGAAGTAGTCCCATCGGCGCCGCGTCATATAGAGCGTTGCGCTCCCATAGCCGTGGTGCTGGTTGGGCAGAAGCAAAAGGTCAAAGTCCTTGTTGGCCTTGATCAGCTCGTCCACGACGAGCAGCGTGTTGTAGGGCGGCACATTGTCATCCATCGTGCCATGCGCCAACAGCAGATGCCCCTTCAGGTTTTTGGCCAGGTGCTGGTTGGCCTGATCGTCGTAGTTGGTAGTTCCATCCGCATTCTTGACGAGCAGCCCCTGATATCGTTCGCCCCAGTCATCCTCATACTCGCGATTGTCGTGGTTCCCGGATTCCGAGATACCGACTTTGAAGAAATCCGGGTACCGGAACATGGCGTCCGCCGTGGCGTACCCTCCGCCGGAATGGCCAAAGATTCCCACGCGGTCGATATCAATCCACGAATACTTCTGCGCCAGCTCCTTCATCCCGGCGATTTGGTCTGGCAAAGTGTTGTCACCCATATTTCCATAATAAAAGTCGTGGAATTTCTTCGCGCGCAGTGGATTGCCCATCCCCTCAATTTGCACCACGACGAAACCAAGCTCGGCAAGAGGCTGCGCGTCCTGGCGCGCGGGTGCGAAACCCCAGAAGCCCACGCTGCCTCCCTGCGGCCCCGGGTAGATGTAATTCACGATCGGATATTTTTTTGTGGCATCGAGATGGGTGGGTTTGTACATCAGCCCATAAAGATCGGTAACTCCGTCACGCGCCTTCACGGTGATGGGGACCGGCGGCTGCCAGCCTGCTGCCAGGAGTTTCGAAATGTCCGTCCTTGCGACGGTCGAGATCAACTTGCCCGCTTCGTCGCGTACCACAGCAACCGCGGCAACATCGGGTTTCGAGTAACTATCGAAAAAAAAGCGACCCGAAGTCGAGAAGCTGGCTTCGTGGTTGCCACTTTCAGGAGTCAGCAGTGTGAGCTCCTTGCCTTCGAACCCAATGCGGTAGAGGTGCGCAAAGTAGGGGTTCTCGCCTTTCTCGCGGCCATCGGCCAGGAAATAGAGCAGGCGATTTTTTTCGTCGACGCGCAGCAACTGCGTGACGACCCAGTCGCCGGACGTGATTTGATTCTTCAGCTTGCCGGTCGCGAGATCGTAAAGATACAGATGCCCCCAGTTGTCCCGCTCGGAAAACCAAATGACTTCGTTCGACGCGGGCAAGTAGCGCCAATTCACTCGACCCCAGCCGGATTCATACTGCGTGGCCGCGGTTTCTTCGAACACGTCGCGAACGGCGCCGGTCGCGGCATCGGCGACGCGGAACTGCTCATGTTTGTGGTCGCGCGAAGTCGAAACGAACGCCAGATGCGTGGCGTCGGGACTCCATTCCACGTCCTCCCATTCGCTGCCCCGGCATTCCACGTCGTCGCACAGCGTCGTGCGGTGCTGGTCGGGAGGAATCTGCAGCCGAATCACTTTGTGCGCGTCCAGATCAATCACCACGCGCTGAATCGTAGTGACGACATCATCGCCGGGAAGGGGATACTTCCACGCTTGAAGCACCGGATGGCCGACTCTCGTTTCGACAAGATACATTTCGCCGACACCGCGCTGGTCCTGCTGAAACGTCGCGATTTTCTTGGAGTTGGGCGACCAAAGCAGAATGGGGCGGTCGCTGTGAATCCACCCGGCGTTGTCGGTGGCGTAGCCGAAGTCCTTCACGCCATCGGTGGTGAGTTGCGTCTCTTTGCCTGTGGCGACATCGCGCAGCCAGAGATTGTAATCGCGAATAAACGCCGCGCTTTTCCCATCAGGCGAAAGTTCTTCTTCGGGCCGTTCAGCTGCACCCTTGGCGGGCTTGGGCTCAGCCGTGCATTGGCTGCCTTGCAAATCGCACGTCCACTTCTGGGACTTTGCGCGGAACGAAATGGATTTGCCGTCAGCAGAAAACTCGAACGTCGTGAACGGCAGATGCGCCGCGTTGTATGTGGCTCCGGCTGCCGTCGAAAGAGCGGCAGCAATCTTCGCGTGGTCAAACGCCGGCTGCCGCGTGCCATGCACGGCGTCGAAAAGCACGAACTCGCTTCCGTCCGGACCGGAGTCGCGGAACAGATAGCGATCCTCGGTCACCCACTTGCCGCGCGCCTCGTGGAACACCAGCGGCCGCGTGTTGTAGGCCATGAATTTCTCAGCCCGCTTGTAATCGTCCGGGGTAAAAACGCGCCGCCCCGCGGGGTTGCCTTCTTGCCCAAGGGCTGGGATCGCCGAGCAAACGCCGAAAGCCGCCACTAATACCACTTGAATAAAACGAGAGCAAACACTCCATCGAAATCGCATGCAGATCCTCGTCGACTCAGCTAAATGATCGATAGTCCCCGACAGATTGGACGCGGTAGCATCGCCCTTGCGCGGCAGGTAAGTCAAGCAATGTACATGTGCTACTGGTAGCACAGGCTTTAGCCCGCGCAGTTTTAGTAGCATTAGGAAATGAACGCACCGCCTAGATTGGCTGTGCCACCGGAAAACCAAGTCATCGCCCCGGATTCTGAAGAAAAGCGTAGAAGGGGAATAGATGCGAGCCGTAACCGACAGAAAAGGATTTTCAGAAAGTTGCCGGCTATCGGTCGGAGCCGCCTAGGTCTGTTCGCGGCTTGATTCGTCTGGTTTTCGATGCTTCGCTTTCCTGCTTTTCGTACTCGGCGATCTCTTCGTCGCTATAGGAATAAGAATCGCGCGAAGCAAACATGGAGTTGGACCGCCCGGCCTGCCTTTTCTTTTTGCGAATTGCGCCAAACTCGTGGCGCACCTGGCGTATGGGACCTTCAATAGCTTTCACTTCAACAAGCAAGTCGCTGACTTTCTCGAGAAAGTCGTGCAAATGGAACGGCCTGACCACATACGGGGCCCGTGCCAGCTCAAGGGCGGCAAGGTACTGGCTGCCGCTTATTTCGGGCACTAGATAAAGGACGCGAATGCGCCCTCCCTCTTCATGTGAAACACCAGTCAGTTCGCGAAGCGTGATGAATATCGGGGTGTCCGTGCCGGCCAAGGCAATATTAGCGATAACCAAAGACCATTCGCCGGACTTGAGCTCGGCTAGGAGCTGCTTGGGCTCCTGAACCAAACGGACCCGCCAGCCTTCGGAATCCAGGATTTGGCGCAAGGCGCCCTTGTTGTTGTCGTCGTCATCCAGGATCAGGATGCCGACCTGCTGCGGCTGGACGGGAGTAGGGGTCGCCATCAAACAAGTATAGCCTTGGGCCGGACTGCCCGGGGCAGCCAAACAAGGGCCTGAAGCGTATCGGCCAATGGCGGACCAGGTCGGTCCTAGGGGTGAGGCGGCGGCGCGGGGGTTTGCTTTATCGTCTGTGAGGGCGCACCGGATGGGGCCTGATCTGAGGAGCGTTGCTGTGCGCCAAGGATTTGGGCCGGGACGCCGCGCGACGCCGAGACGGTTAGCGCCGTGGAAACTAAGAAGACTGCAAGCCTCTTCATACAGAACATCCTAGCGCAGAAGCTCATTGGCCGGAGACTTACTGGCCAATCACGAGGCCATATCCGTCCTGGACCTTGAGCTGGCTGGTACCGTCCCAGAACATCTTGTAGATCGTCGTCGTAGTGGCCGAGGGTTCGCCGCAGGTAAAAAAGATCTGAAGGCCGTCGCGTGACCACTCCGCGAACGAGCAGGTCAAGTTTGGCGGACTAAGAAGGACTCGGCGCTTGGATTCAACCTCGTAGAGGAAGAAGGCCTGTCCCGGCTGGGCCGCAGCATCCTTTGTGGCGGCCTTATTTGAAGCAGATACATTCTTCGAGGCAGCGGCAGCGGGTTGTGCCAGCAATTCGGCAGAAACGAGCAACAAGTCCGAATTGAGCGGGTGAATGCGCACCGTATTCGCGCTAGAAAAGCGGAATTGGTCCTTGCCGTACAAGTCCTCGCTGGCAGTAGTCTGCTTCACGACTCCGTCGTCACCTATCCAGGAGACCGTTTGCAAGTCACTAGCGACTATCGTTTGCGCATCCGCCCAGCCGTACAGGCTGACGACATCGCCGGGATAGAAAAGGGCGGCATTTTCTGGCATATCCGTTGGCATGGTCCACAGCTGCCATTTGGAACCGTCGAATTTCAGAAAAGCAATGCGCGTATCGTCGGGGGACCAAAAGGGCTGCTGGACGGCACCTCTAAGCAACTCGGACGATTTGCCTGTTGTCCAGTCGTATAACGAGATGGTCCGTTCGTCGCCCTTTTCGCCGGTGGTGTAGAGCAGCCGCTTTCCGTCGTGCGAAAGAGCCGGCTGGTAACCGCCTTTTCCTGGCACAGTTCGCGTGACGCCGCCGCGCTTGACGATCAGCCTGCCGGTGGCATTGATGTAAGCGATGTAAACGGGCGGCTTAAAGTGAGTGATGGTCGGAGGGGCTGGCTTGTCCTTGGCGTCGTCATCGTCGTCGGCGGGCTGATTGTTGATTTTCGGGAAAAGCTCGGTCGCGACCCGGGCGCACCCCTGCGCCGAGCCGATTTGAGCATGATCGACAGTGGCCGTAAACGCGTATTTAGTGGTGGCTGCCGGATCGGAGCAGGGTTCTCGCGCAATATGCGCTAAGACAGCGGCACCGGTCTGAGAGTCCTTGGCGTGGTAAATCCAGGAATCGGTGCTGCCTTCGCGGACGACCTCTGCCGGTTCAAGAGGGATGGGCGGATAACCGGTTCGGTCGAGGCGTTCCGGTCCTCGAAGGCCGATGCGCAAACTCCACGTATGGCCATCCTCTTGGGTGGGGCCTTGAACCAGGAGCAGGATAGGGTAATGGGTGGATTGAGGGGCAGCAGGCCCGGCGACGGGCTTCTTGGCTTGAGAGGCCTGCGAACTTGGCGGGGAAGTCGGCTGCGAAGGAGGCTGCTGAGACTGGGGCTGAGAGGGCGCCTGCGGCTGAATTTGCGGCAGTCGCTGGGCGCGCAAAAGGCCCGATGCAACCAAGCAAAGGGCGGCGGACGCACCAAGAAGAAACCGTGCTGATGGGGACAGTCGCACGCCGATCCTCCTGAACAAAGAGGATAACCTGCGGCAAGGCCGCAAACAATCCGGACGAAAGGGCAGTGTTCACACCAGAGACGATGCAATTGGTTCACCCAATACTAACGAAGAAAAAGCGAAAAGTACTTGACATGGCGAACAAAAGGCGAAATACTTGGCCGTGCTTCGAGGTGGGCTATGTCTCCAGTTCTTTCCTCCACGGCGCGGACCCTTGGTATCCGGCGCCGCCACGCTAGACAATCCACGGCAACACTCTTTCCTGTAAGCCCCTATGCGACAAGCCCAAAACCAAGGGCCGGTGATTCGCCAGGCGGCGTCCACAACTTCCATGACAAAGTGGAAACCGCAACGGTAACCGGCTTAGGCGGCAGCACTTCGGGTTACATCACGGCGGATTGCCCCCCGCCGACCTCGCAAGAGGCGGCTCCGCATGGCATTGAAAGCCGCGCGGATCACCGGACCCGGGATGAAGCCGTACCGCTGGTGGGCATTGCTCGCCTCGCAGCATCCTCTCCTCCTGCGGAGAGCCATCGCAAGTCCGCCGAGCGGCCGGAATACTTCTTACTGCCAGTAAAGTCGATTTTGAACCGGTGCGATTCGGCGCGCGTGCCGTTCGATTGGACGATCAATCCCTACCGGGGGTGCGAGTTTGGGTGCCTCTACTGTTACGCCCGCTACACGCACGAGTATATGGAGCTGGACGGCGGCGAATTCGAGCGCAAGATTTTCGTGAAGAAGGATGCCGGGCCGCTGTTGGCCTACGACGTTGCGCATAAGTATTCGTACGCTTCGGAAAGTTCGGGCGGCGAAAAGCCGGAGCACATTGCAATCGGAACGGCGACCGATCCGTACCAACCAGCGGAGCGGGAATATGGAGTGACGCGCGCGTGCCTCGAAGAATTGGCCAAGCGCGAAGGGCTGAGCATCTCAGTAATCACCAAATCGAATCAAATCGTTCGCGACATCGACATATTCAAGAAAATTGCGGAGCGCTCGGAGCTTTCTCTAAACATTACCATCACGACGCTGCGCGCAAGGCTGGCGCGACTGCTCGAGCCGCGCGCACCGCGGCCCGACTTGCGGATTGCAGCGGTACGTCAGTTGCGCGAAGCGGGCCTGCGCGTAGGCGTGTCGGCCTCACCTCTCCTTCCCGGCATCACTGACCGCGAAGGCGAGCTCGAAGCCGTAGCGGAAGCCGTGCATGAAGCAGGAGCACAGTGGTTCTTCTCCGGCGTGCTTTTTCTGATGCCGTCTTCCGCCAAACAGTTCTTGCCATTTGTGCGCGAGAAGTTTCCAAGACTGACCAAACAGTACGAGGAGTGGTACACAAAGGAAGCTTACGCGCCCGAGAAGTACAGAAAGATGATCGCCGAACGTGTCGCGAGGCTGAAGCAAAAATACGGGTTCGATTCGCGCCCGCAGCGCGACACGCAGCGGATGACGCCCTGTGCACAAATGAAATTGGGTTGGGATGCAGCAGCAGTCAGCACGGAATTGCAAGGGATGCGGTCCTGCGCGGCCGGATAGAGAGATGGAGATTCAGTTCGTCAAACCTTTTGCTGCGTTCGGTTTATATCGGAAATGGTGTTTTATTTTGCGGCTAATTTTTCGGCAGCAAGCTTCTGTGCCGTGGCGAGCGCATCGGCGGCGGGAACCTTTACATCGGGCTCGACGCCCGTTCCTTCCCAGTTGGTTTTGGAGATCGGGTTGACGGCTTTTGCGAAGGGCACCCCTATCATAAAATGATCGTCAATGCGGTGGCCTGACACTGGATGAGCGCCGCCTCCCGTCGTCTCGCCAATGATAGTGGCACGTTTGAGATTCTTGAGGTTGTAGGTGAACTCCTCGGCGCCCGAGAAAGTTTGCTTGGACGTCAAGACGAATGCTGGTTTCCCGTCCAAACGTTTCCCGGGCACATACGGCAAAGTCCAATACTGAGATGTGCTGTCGCTTTTCCGCTCCCAGAGATCGTTCAGATGGGTGGGCGTAGAAAAGAGATACGTTGAAACAAGCGCGACCATTTTCGGATCGCCTCCGCCGTTTTCGCGCAGATCGAAAATGATGGCGTCGACGTTGGCGAGAAAATTCATCGCCGCAACCGCTGTGGGGCCGCAGATCTCCGGATCGGCAAACATGTCGAACTTCACGTACCCAACGTTGCCGGAAAGAATTTCCACTTTGTCGAATCCGCAGTTCATTTTTTCCATCTGTTTGCGATATCGGGCGACCTCGTCCGCATTCGGTGGACCTTCCGGACGTTCCGGTGTTTTCGCCGGGCTGAAATCCACCCACAAGTGTTTGTCATGGCTCACTTCTCGAAAGTTATCGGTGAGCGTTTTCGCGAAGGCGTCACCGTCGTTTAGCGAGTCGTACTCGCCCTTCTTCTGGCGCGCCCGCACGGAGTCTCCCATCTTTTTCGCCAATTCCGGAGACACGTAGAACGAGTTCAGGTTTTCAATCGCTCCATCGATGACTCGCGTTCGAGTTTTCGCATCAATCTTGAAATCCAAATCCGAAACGGATGTGCCCGGAGGAATCGCTCGCAATCCGAAATCGGTGACCAAAGCGGGCTCGCCCTCTTTTACGTCTATTTTCCCGATGGCTTGCGTATCGCCGCTCTTCTCCTTGACGAGGAATTCCACGTGAAGCGGTTCGCTCTTTAGGATCTTGAGAAGGTCAAACCCCCCGGTCATGTCACGGAATCGTTTCTCGTCATCCACCGATTTGCTCGGATCGTATTTTTTATAGTAAGCGTCCATCACCGCGCGGTCACCGCTGTTGAAAGCCGCAAGCCATGCTGCAAGCGTCCGGCCAGCTGGAGTATCGGGAATCGCCGTCTGCGTCCCGGCTTGAGTAGGGGGAGTCGCGTGTTGCGCCCATGCGGCGGCCAGCCCTAGAACCAACACTAGGCAGGATCGATACAACATGCTCACCTCCCGGAATTTTTTTGATGTGCCGAAGGACGCAGTATATCACCGCGGCAAGAAGAGCAGCCCCAAGGTCCTTGAAGATCTCTTGTCCGCGTCTAGGGCAATAATTGCCGGCCTGATCTCACCAAACAGCGTCAGTTTCACATGCTGCGAGCGAAAACCACTATCCCATTCGCTGGAATCACGACATTCGCTGACGCTTGGAACCCGTGCAGTGGGCCGCCGGACGCGGAAATGGCGCCGCCATTGCCAGCAACACTAGGATTGACCCAGTTGTCGTACACGTCGCTGTTGAAAACTTCGAGCCAGAGTCCGGGATACGGAAACCCAATCGCGTAGTTGTACCAGGTTGTTTCGGCAAGCGTCGCTACGACGATCACGTCGTTTCCAGTTCCATCAAGCCATCGGTGAAAGGCGATGACGCGGTTTTGGTTGTGCACGTGGAAGGCGTGAACGTTTTCGCTGCGCAGGGCGGGTTGATTCCAGCGCAGCCGGATGACGTCTTGGGTGAAACGCAGATGATTCACCATGGACTGATCACTGGCGGTGTCTAGGCCCGCCCATCCGATTAGATGGGCGGAGTCTGCGGGATCGCAATTCCATTGTTTCTGTTCGAGAAATTCCTGGCCCATGAAGAGCTGGGGAATCCCCGGAGCGGTTAGCAGCAGGCCTGTGGCGAAGCGTGAGCGGCTGCGGGCGTACCAGGAACGCGCGTCGAAGCCATCTGCCAGAGCGGGTATGCGCGGGTCGCGGCCAGCTTGAACTACATCGTGATTTTCTACGCAGGTCACGGCTTGCCAAGCGTGCATGAGGTCCGGAGCGCGAAGATTGGTGGCGATGGAGTCGAAATCCACCGAGGCATTTTGGCCTTGCGAGACTTGCTGGACAGCAGCTCGAATGGCGATGCGCAGGCCATCGTGTTGCACGACGTCGAAACCCGCGCCGCCGGTGCTTGTGGTGGCAACGATGGAGAAGCGTGGTTGCGTGTATTCGTTGGGCCAAAACTCGGCGTTCTGCAGCAGACGGGGCTTGAGGACGCGAAGCGTGTCTGTAAGATTGGAGCAAAAACTCCAGCCGGAATCACCGTTCATGGAGAGGAGTGCGCTGATTTCATCGTAGCGGAAACCGTCGACGTGAAATTCGTCGATATAGTAGCTGGCGCTGTTGATGATGAACTGGCGAACGTCGTTGTTCCAAAGCGCGAACGAAAGGCCACCCGCGAGCCCCTTGTCGGTGAAGTAGAGACTTTGGTTGTTGTCGGCAGTGTTGGCAGCGCGATCCCAAAAATAGAGGCTTTGATCATCGCCTTGAAATCCGCCGGCGTGGTTGTAGACCACGTCGAACCCCACCGCGATTCCGTAAAGATGGCAGAGATCGACCATGGCTTTGAGCTGCGCCGGGCCTGGAGTGATGTCCTTGAGCGCTAGCGGAGGAAAACCTTTTGCGGCCAGCAGGCGGTTTACGGTGGCGAGATATCCGGCGAGAGCTGCCCGACTGGTTACGACATAAGGAAAGTCGGGAGAGAAATAGTCCGCGCCGTTGTAGCCCATCGAAGGATTGGTCTCGAGTTCATCGATGGGCAAAGGCTGAAGCACATTGACGCCCAGCGCCACGAGATACTCGATCTTGCCGATCACATCGAGGAACGCAGAGGCCACGCCCGGCGCACTGGGCGCGTAGGTTCCAATATGCAGTTGGTACACGATCATGTTGGAGAAATCCGGCGTGACAAACGCCGAGTCATGCCACGGGTATGCCGTGCCTGGACGGATCAGGCAACTGCATGTGGGGAACGGAGCGTCCTCGGCCATTTCGCGCGCGTACGGATCCCGCTTGTAGCCGGGCGTCGGGCTCGTGCCGACCACCCAAAAATGATAAAGGTCGCCGTCCTGGGCGCCCGACATGAAGCCGGTCCAATACCCATTGGCATCCTTCGCCATGAGCAGGTCGTCGGTCTGCCCGGTCTTCGGCGCGCCTCCAAAAATGCCGTTTACGTAAACCGCGGTAGCATGCGGCGCCCAGGCGCGAAACGTCACGCCACCATTGACGAGAGTCGCTCCCATGGGAGTCGTCGGCAGGATATTGGCTTGGGAAATCATGAGGTCTCCTCGGGGTTAGGAGCTGAAGCTGAGGCCTTCGGCGCGTCGAAAGTATTTTGTTAATTCGCGAGTATAGTACCGCGAGACTTAAGCACTGTCCTTCGCAATTTTTGGCGCGGCGTGACTTGGCATTTCGATGTTTGAGCCATCGGCCATGTGGGTTGTTCTCGAAGTCCCCCGGACCGGGATATTCGCGATCGAATTGGCGAGACTCGGTAATTAGCAGATTGCGGGCTTCGCGAACTCGAGATTCGTGAGGACTTGATAGGCTTGGAGATATGGGATCGCTAATCCTTAAAAGCCGTCTCGCTGTGATCAGGAAATCGCTACGGAACGATGATGCGGGATTCTTCGCGCTTGAGTTCGGGGGCGGCAGGGAATTGGCCTCGGAGGAATTCGATGTAGCGGCGCGCGCGCGGCCGGCCGTTGGTGCGCAGCAGCCCCATGCGGTAGAGAAAGACGAGCAGCGAGAAAACTTCGGAGTCTTTTATCCGTGGTGAACCGGGGCGCTCGGCAGTTTGTTGCTTGGACTCGTTCAGGAATTGTGTGAGCTCGGCGTAGAGCTCGCGAGGAAGCGTGGCGTCCGGAGGTTTTTCGTAATAGATTCCGGAGCCGAGCGTTTTGTAGGTTTCGGCGAGAGCCTGCAGCGCGGCGAGGACATCGGGATCGGTTGTCTTGGGATGTGCGGCGGAGAATTTCGCGGCGGTGAAAGCTATCCCAGAGAGCAAGTTTTGGTGGGCGTAGATGACGTCCTGCGAAACTTTAACGTCGAGTAGCGGCGTATCCGCGGGCAACGAGCGCTGGTGCTCATCTTCGTAGCGATGGGCCGCGACCAGGTAGGAACAATCCGCGGGGCAGTCGATCGAAACTTCGCGCTCCGTGCCGCAGCAGACGGCGCAGATTTTTTCTCCCTTGGCGGGACAAAACCTTGCGGCTTTGCGTTTCTCACAAATCGGACAAGTCACACCGGCTCCCACGGAAACGAACGCAATCTAGCAGAGTACTCCCGCGACGATGAAAAGCCAAAATTGCCGGAAGTTAAGTCGCTAAAAAACAAAACTGCGGCCCACCATGGTTTGATCGCCGGAGTGAATGGGCATGGAATCGGCTGGGCGCGGAGGAAAATTCGCGCCGGGAATGGTGGGCAGCCCGCTGGAGCGGTCGACCAACACGATGGTAACCGGCCCCGAAGCTTGAACGCGGAGTTCCACATCGATGCCTTCAGCCGGCGGATTAGCGTAGTCAAAGCCCCAGTGACCTGGTTGACGCCAACGAGCTTCGGAGGGCTTGCCAAGATCATGGCCGTTGACGCTCGCACTGAGCACCTCCGCTTCCGTGAGGCCGACGTGAAGTGTGCGCGCGTGGCGCGGCGTGGTGATGCGCAGGTGAAGCGCGCGCGTGGCGCCGTCGGTGGAGGTTTCGAGCAGTTCCGCTTGCGGAGGCGCGAGTGTGATTGCGGGAGCTTCATGATGTAGAAAGTCGATGGGATACCAGTCGGGAACGAAGTCGGGGAGCTTGCCGCGAGAGGGAGACGTGCCAAGGTACTGCGCGGTCCAGGAATCGATGCGGCGGGTCGAGCTAGTCCAGAGAGCTTTCCCCGTGTCCGCGTCGAGCGCATAGGAGAGCATACTCGCCTTGGGATGGTCCGGGGAGTAGCGCGCGGCTTTCGCGCCGAAGCCGCACAGTACCAATCCTCCGGTGAGCACAAGGAGCGGAAGAAGATTGCCGATGGATTTGAGCACTGGGTCTAGAAAAGGGAAGAGCAGGAGGAAGCACAAACCAAAAGCAACACTCAATAGCGGAGCGCCCGTGGAAGTAAACCCGAGCGCGGTGTAAAAGCCTTTAAGAAGCGGCACGAACAGAAGGAGAGCGGGCAGGCTCAATACGCAAAGAATGCAGAACTCGAGAAAAGTAGGAGTGGCGGGGCGAAAAGCAGCGGCGCCGGTGGCAATCAGACCGGCAAGTAATGGCCACACGAAGAGGTAGCTTCCGCCCGGGAGCCATTTGGAGGTCACTAGCGCGATGATGAAAATTAAGAGTGCGCCGCCTAGAAAAACCGCCGGCGCGGTGATCTTCTTGCGAAACAGCGCATAAAGCATCATCAGAAGCGCGGCGACCACGGCAAAAAGACCGAGAACGTAAAAAGTGTTTTGCTCGAGGCCCCCTTCAGGAAAAGCGTGAACGTGAAGCCAGTCGATGCCAAGCACAAAACCGAAGCCAACGAACAGCAACAAGATAAGCACACCGAGATGCAAGAACAAACCGGTGAGTATGGAGAGCACACTCGTCTGCCACGCGCCGTTCGCAAAGAAGATCATGCCGAAAAGTACTACGCCGCATACAAGCGTGAGCGGCCAGATAAATCGGCTGGAATAATGCGCGAAGAAATTGCCAGGAACTGAGAAATAGACCGAGTCGCGGTCCTGAAGTTGCGTGAGGTCCGCGTTGCCGAGAGACCGAGCGAGGGAGAGTGCGTTTTCGCCCTGCTGCTGCAAGCTGCCGCGATCGAGCAGCTGAGGATTGTCGAGCGGCGTGTGATACGCCTCCCAATGGCCGATGAACGCAAAGTTGAGCCCCGCGTCGCCGGCCTTTTTGAAGACAGTCATGTCCGTATCGTTGGGCATGTGCTTATAAATTTCGTAGGTGAGCGAAGAACCGGAGGGATGCGGCGCGGCTTGCGCGAAGATTTGCACGAGGCGGCCGTTGTCGGCGCTGGTTTCAAACATTTGTGATTCGCCGGCGTTGCCTCGTGCCTCGAGGTTAACGGCGACTCGCACATCTTTTGCCGACGGATTTTCCGCGACGAAGGCGGAAGCCCCGAGCAGTCCATCTTCTTCGCCATCGGTGATCACAAAGAGAATGTCGTTGCGCAGAGGCGCGCTTCTGCGCAGAGCGCGAAGCGTTTCCAGCAAAGCAGCTACGCCCGCGCCGTCATCGCCCGCGCCCGGACCAGCGGCAACGGAGTCGTAGTGCGCGACGAGAGCGACGGCATCCGTGGCGTCATTCGTGCCCTTCAATCGCGCAACGATATTTTCGACGGTGCCGGCAACTTCGTAGCGAGGCGTGACTCCGGTAGCGCGCTGTACTTCTGGCGTCAAGCCAAAATGAGTGAACCCCGAAACAATAAAATCTCTCACGCGGTCGTGTTCCGCGGAGCCGATGGGGTGAGGCTCCCTCGCGATCACGTTCAGAAAGTTGAGAGCCCGGTCCGCCGAGAATTCATCTGGCGGTATCGAATACCGCGGAAGCGCAGGTATCCCCTCGCGCAAAACGCAAACGCACGCTACAAGCGCAACGAACAGAAAAACGCCCCAACCGGAGAAACGATTTTCCACGAAAGATCCCCTCGATCCGGCAACAGAACGCCGATAGTAGTTCGTGGCGGTTGCGAAGGGCAAGCCGAGATTCCGGCTTAGGCCATGATGACTTTATTGCGGAAGCGGCGCGCGGCAATGATCAAGAGAAGAGTGCCAATAATAAAAAGAGCCAGGCCATCCGTCCAAAGATGTTTGATGCCCGCGCCGCGAAGGATGATGCCGCGAGTGATGTTGATGAAGTATGTCGCAGGAATCAGATAGCTCAGAGGGTAGAGGATCGCAGGGATGGTTTCGCGTGGAAAAATATATCCCGAGAAAAACACGCTTGGAAGGATCGGCAAGAACGCCAGCTGCATGGCCTCTGCCTGCGAGGAAGCTTTGCTGGAAATCAGAATCCCAAGTGAGAGCGCAGCGAAAAGATAGGGCAAGGAAAGAGCGAAAAGCAAAAGCACGTTGCCGTGAATTGGCACAAGGAATACATAGCGCATAAAAAAGAGAATGAGGCAAAGCTCGAAGAAGCCAATGCCGAGATAAGGAAGCAATTTGCCGAGGAGAAGGCCGAATGGCTGCACCGGCGTGACGAAGAGCTGCTCGAGCGTGCCGCGCTCTTTCTCGCGAACGATGGAAAACGCGGTGAGAAACGTGGTGACGTTTAACAGCATAATGGCCGTGAGGCCGGGCAGAAAGAAATTCGGCGACCGGGAATCGGGGTTGAAGAGCAGCTTCGGCCGCATGTCGACCGCAAACGAGGCGCGGTCCTGGAGAACGCGCCGCAGGGATTCGTCGAGGCCGATGGCGTTGGTGACATTAATGGCCTGGCCGGCGACGGAGGAATCGGAGCCGTCGATGAGAACCAGGACTTGCGCGCTCATGTTGTGGAGGAGGCGATCGGAATAATCAACCGGGATTTTTATGCCTACGCGCGCTTTGCCCGCGATAATCATGTCGTTTAGATCGTGGTCGTTTTCGACGTAGCGGATGACATGAAATGTATCGGAGTTTCTGAGGCGGTCCAGCAATTCGCGGCTCTCGCGGCGGTCATCCGCGTTATAAACGACGGTGTTGATCTGGCGAATATTGGTGTCGATCGCGAACCCCAGTAGAAACATTTGCAGCAGCGGCATGGTGAGAGAGAAAAAAAGTGTTCCCGCATCGCGGCGGACGTGGAGGACCTCCTTGTAAAAAACGGCGCCGACACCGCGGAATAAGTCACGCATGGGCCGCCTCCAACATAGCTTGATGTTTATTGGTCAGTTCGACGAAGACGTCTTCGAGGCTGGGAGCGAGCGGGCGAATCTCGGCCACAGCAATGCCGTTTTTTAGTAGCTGCTCGCGAAGGTCGTGAAGATCGCAGTGGTCATCGATGAGCGCATGGATCGACTGCCCAAAAATAGTGGCGCTGCGGACGCCGGGGATTTGCCGGACGAAACGAAGCGCGCGCGTCACTTCGGGAGTTGTAATTTCGATGCGTAACGTTCCTGGCGGCTGGACGTCCGGGAGTTCGCGCAGCGAATTGGGCGTGCCATCGGCAATGAGTTTGCCGTAATAGATGTATGCAACGTGGCTGCAGCGTTCGGCTTCGTCCATGTAGTGGGTGGTGACGAAGAAAGTGATGCCATGACCAGAAAGCTCGAAGAGGAGATCCCAAAGCTGGCGGCGCGCCACGGGATCGATGCCGGCGGTAGGCTCGTCGAGGAAGAGGAGCTTCGGCTCATGCAGCATGGCACAGCCGAGAGCCAGGCGCTGTTTCCATCCACCGGAAAGCTGCGCCGACAAACGGTTCATGTACGGCGCGAGGCCGTTGAGCTGCACAATTTCCTCGATGCGGCGCTTCAAGCGGGCTGGATCAAGGCTGTAGATGCGGCCATAGAACTGCAAATTCTCCGCGACCGTAAGATCCTGATAGAGACTGTAGTTCTGCGACATGTAGCCGATGCGCTCGCGCACAACCTCGGAATCTACACGGACGTCCAGCCCCTCCACGCGAGCAGTTCCACCGCTGAGCGGCAAGAGACCCGTGAGCATTTTGATGACGGTAGTTTTGCCGCTGCCGTTAGGGCCAAGAAAGCCGAAAATCTCGCCCTGCTCGACACGGAAGCTGACGTCATTCACGGCAGTGACTTGGCCAAAGCGCCTGACGAGATGCTCGGCTAAGATGGCGGGCTCGACCGGGTTTTGCACGGCTGTGGCCACGTGCTAATTTCCCGCTTTCAGTTTCACGTCCGCGGCCATTCCCGCAAGCACGTGGCCGGCAGGATCGTTGATGCGGATTTTGACGCCAAAGACCTGGTGAACCCGTTCTTCGCGCGTCTGGACATTGCGCGGCAGAAATTCGGCTTGTTGATTGATTTGTTCGACCACACCTTCGAAAACGGTTTTCGGAAAAGAATCGACGCGCACTTCCGCTTTTTGCCCTACCTGTACGCGGCCTAGCTCGGTTTCCGGAATGTAGATGCGCACGTAAATCTGATCCTGCTCGAGGAGCGTGGCCACTGGCGTGTTCGGCGCAATGATGTCTCCCGGGCGGACATCGAGAACCTCGACGATCGCTGCGGAGGGCGCGGTCACTTGGCGCTCACGAAAGCGCGCTTCGTCGTAAGCATAAGCGGCTTTAGCAAGTTCGACGTCTTCTCGCCGGTTGCCCTTTTCGAATTTTTCGAGAGTGGCTTGAGCCTCCCGGTAGTGGGCTTCCGCCGACGCTATTTCCTCAGGCCGGTAACCCCGTTTCAGTTCGTCCAGCTTGTGCTGATAGTTCTGCTGCTGGGCCAGGGCCATCTTCCAGTTGGCCTCGGCCGTATCGCGCTGCTGTTTCGAGACGAGATCCTTCTGCGCCAGCGCCTCGTAACGCTGAAAATCCAGCCGCGCGCGAACCTCGTCGGCGGTGGCCCGCTCCACGTCGGATTGCGCTGCGGCGATATCCTCTCTTCGGTAGCCGTTCAGGCGCATCTCATAATCGGCTTTAGCTTGCGCGGCAGCCGCACGGGCTTCCGCGATTTCCTCCGGCCGGTAGCCGCGCTGCGCTTTCTCGGCTGCGGCGCGGGACTGCTCGAGAGAGGCCAGCAATTCCTTGTCATCGAAGATGATCAGAGTCTCGCCGGGCTGGACGCGGTCGCCTTCGCGCACGAGAATCTTGTCAATTCGGCCTCCGACTTTCGAGCCGACCCGAATATCGCGAGCTTCCACCGTTCCGGAGCCTTGCAAAGCGTTATCGCGCCGGAACCAGGTGGCATAAACAGCCGTGCCGGCCAAGATGACGGCAACGAGAATTAGGATGGAGACACGCTTGCGATTCATGAACTCAATCTCCACACGTAAAAAGCGGAACCCCGGCTAAAGCGGCTTCAGGCTGCGAATCACTCGCATTACGCGGGGCCAGCCCGGACCAAAGCACGTTGAACGCGGACTCCATGCGGGGATGCAACGACGCGTCGCCATAGAGCGACCAGAACAAAAGAGTCCCGAAAATTGTCTGTCGAAAAACCTGCGAGATCTCGGAAGCAGGCAAGTCCGTGCGGATTTCGCCGCGCTCCTGGCCCAGGCGAACAATCTCCGTGTGCAGGACGTGAATTCTCTTTTGCAAATCAAGCATCGCCTCACGGACGGGAGTGGTGGAGAGATACGCCTGTAGAAGTGTCCGGATGATGCCGGGATGGCGCGTGGGCTCCTGTGTCATGCGTACTCCCAAGGAACGCAGGAACTGCTGCATGGGTTCGCGGCTCGCGCGGGCTTCTGCCACGGCCGACTCGAGCTTCGCGAGTTGCATTTCGCCAAAGGCAAGAAGGATATGGTCCTTGCTGGGGAAGTAGTTGAAAAAGGTGCCCTTGCCGACGTCCGCGGCTTCGGTAATGTCCTCCACGGTGGTCTCCGTAAACCCCTTTCTGGCAAAGAGATCGAGGGCGGCGCGAAACAGCCGCTCGCGGGTTTCCGCGCTGCGCCGTTCACGGCGGCCGTGGGATTTACGCGCGGAGTTGCGACGAGTTGCCAATGACTTCGAATCTGCTTTCTTGACCATAGTTCATAGATGACCGTAAGTCAGAAATGCTACGATGTCAAGAGCTTTTTGCGTCCCTTTTCGGCCCGCAAAAACACAAAGACCCCGGCGGTCGCCGGAGTCTTTGCAGCCCTTTGAATTTGCCTGCGTTATTCTTTCAAGGAGTTGGGATCGGACAAGTTCTTCGGAGACTTCCGATTGAGATAAGCCACCAGTTTTTGCGCCGGCGGAGGCACAGCCACCGCGCCCTTAAATATGATCTGCTCCGCTTCCAACTTCTTTCCGTAAACGCGCTCGTTGGCATCACTGTCCGGACGAACTGTCGAACCGTCGAGGGAGATACCGGCAAACAAGCCGCGGTTTCGCGAATAGCTGAGCACCTCCGCGCGCAGAGTTGCGTCTGATTCGGCGCTGGCCGTTCGGCCCTTTGGTCCGGCGGCGGCGGAAGCGTCCGCCCCGAGCTTCACTTTGCTCTTGAGAATGGAGTGCGCTCCGCGCGGATTCATCACTAGCAGGACGAAATCGGTGGCCTGCCCGCCGATCTGGAACCCGATGCTGCCTCCTTCCAGAGCCATCATCGAGGGCGCGCTCCAGGGGCCGGTGTAGTGTTCCCCGGTGCGGCACGTCATCGCCCCGCGGCCGTAGCTTCCGCCGACGATAAAGGCGGCCTTCAGAACCGAAGGGTAAATGATGACGCATTCGGCTTTGTCGATGAGATCCTGCGGAATGTCATCGGGGATATCCATAATTTCCTTCATCACGGTGCCACAGTTTTCAAGCCGGTCGGCTTCTTTTTTGTCATCCTCTGAAAGCAGCGGCGGGGCGATCATCGCCAACGCCATGAGACAAGAGCTAATTCGCTTAATCAAATTTCACCTCGCTGAAATTTGCTGGGCCAAGTAATGATAAGTTGCCTATGGTTTGTGCGCAACCCATCAGTTTGTGATGGCAGGTTGTGACGCCCGTTTTCATTTCTCGGGACGTTTAGATGGATGCCGCGCGTGGAGGAAAATGTCGCGCAGTCTTTCGACTATACTTTCACATAGAGCGATTTATGGGCAGAGGAAAGATGGGCTTACGAACAGCGCGGAGACGGACAACGGACGTGACGGCGGGGCTGGCAGCGGCAGCGGCGTTTTGTGCTTTGGCCGCACCCGCCGGACATGCGCAAGCCAGTCCGGGACGAGAGCAAGCTTGCTGCACCGTGAAGCCTGACGGTAAGCACGAAGAGCGTGCTTCTAGGCGGGCTGCCGCAGCAGCGCTATTTGCGGCGCGGGCGGAGAACCTCCTGGGCGCCGCGCCTTCAAGCAAAGGCGACTGGGGACTTCTCATCGTTGATGCGCAAACGGGAGAAACACTTTTCGAGAAAAACGCCAACAGTTATTTTGTGCCTGCTTCGAACATGAAGCTCTTTACCACCGCGCTGGCGCTGGCCAAGCTTGGCCCGGACTACAGGTTTCACACCACTCTCGAAACGCGCGGCACGATTTCTCCGGATGGGACGCTCTCGGGCGAAGTCGTGCTCGTCGGGCGGGGCGATCCGAATCTTTCGAACCGCAAATTTCCCTACGAGCTGAAAGAAGAATTCGATGGGCCGCCCGAGAAAGTGCTCGCCGAATTGGCCGACGCGCTTGTGAAGCGCGGTGTGAAAGAAATTTCCGGCGATATGGTTGGTGACGACAGTTACTTTCCGCGTGAGCGTTATCCCAATGGCTGGGAAATCGACGACATGGTCTGGGAATACGGCGCCGCGATTTCCGCAATCGTGGTGGATGACAATACCGTGGCGCTGACGCTGGCGCCCGGTGAAAAAATGGGCGATCCCGTGCAGGCATCGGTCGCGCCCCTGACGCCGGATTTTATGCTGCAGAACGATGTAACAACAGCGGCGCCAGGATTAAAATCGGATTTGACCCTTACGCGCGAGCCGGGGGCGAATCTCGTTGTGGTGCGAGGGACGCTGCCCGCAGGAGGTGTTTCGCGGAAACTCGTGCTCGCGATTGAAGAACCGGCGCAACATGCAGCTTCGCTGCTGGCGGCGCTGCTGGCCGAACGCGGCGTGAAGCTCGATGGAAAAATCCGTGCAGCTCATTTTGCGAACACGGACACGACTCCACGGACGATCCTAGCGGAGCACGTCTCCGTGCCACTCGCCGACTCTGTGAAACTCATTAACAAAATCAGCCAGAACTTGCACACCGAAATGCTACTGCGAACGGCGGCGCGGCAAAATGGCTTGTGGACCACTCCGGAAGAGATGCTGAAGACTCCGCAGGATTTTTATGCCGCTGCCGGAATCGCGCCTGATGATGTGATTCAAACGGATGGCTCGGGACTCTCGCGGCACGATTTGATAACGCCGCGAGCCGTCGTGACCTTGCTCAAGTATGCGCAGGAGCAGCCTTGGTTTGCGCCGTTCTATGCGTCGCTGCCGGTGGCGGGAATCGACGGCTCGCTGCAGGACCGCATGAAGGGCACAGTGGCGGCCGGAAGAATTCACGCGAAGACAGGATCGGTCGAGCATGTGAGGACGCTCTCCGGTTTCGCGGAAACCCCGAGCGGCCGGCGCCTGATTTTTTCTTTTCTCAGCAACAACCAGGGCGGAAAGAGCCATGAAGCCGCCGACGCGCTGAATGGACTTTGCATCGCGATGATTGAAGAGTTTGACGCGGGAGCAGCCACGATCACGCCTGCGCGCGAACACGTAAAGCAGAAATGAAGACGCTGCAAAGAATTTTGGAATAGCGAAAAACAGAATGTCGCGGACGGCACAGGACGTACTCGAGTTTGACAAGCTGCGGGAATTGTTGCGGCTGAGGACGACGTGCGCGCCGGGGCGCCGGGCTGTGGATGCGCTGGAATTTGCAACGGACCGCTCCGCGCTCGAAGCGGCGTTTGCGTTGATTCGCGAAGCACGAGAATGGCTGCGCGGCGGCGGCGAATTGGGATTTGGCGGGCTGGCCGACCCGCAAAGTTGGCTCGAAAAAATCGAGGGGCCGGGCATCGTTCTCGAAGCGAAGGAACTGCTGGAGGCTGCGTCGCTGCTCGAGACGGCGGGATGGTTGCGCGGGCAGTTCCGCGAGGAAGCGCTGAAGTTTCCTTTGCTGGCGGCACGCGTCGCTTTGCTTGCGGATTTTCGCGAAACGCTAACGGCGATCCGGCGATGCGTCGTGCCGAACGGCGAGATCAGCGACGATGCGTCGTCGACGCTGCGGCGCATTCGCGGCAGCATCTCGCAGACACGGGAATCGATTCAGAAAACGCTCAAGCAGATTCTGCGCTCGCGCAACGCGGAGGCTGGAGAAGATTACGTCACACTTCGCAACGAACGATTTGTGATTCCTGTGCGCGCGGAAAACCGGCGCAGCGTTCCGGGAATTGTGCATGGCGCGAGCGGAACTGGACAGACGGTTTTTCTCGAGCCGCTGGAAACAGTAGAAGCGAACAACGAACTCGCGCAACTTGCGGAGGACGAAGCGGCCGAAATCCTGAGAATTCTGCGCGAGTTGACGGAGCGGCTGCAGGTGATTCGCGGCCCACTGGTCGCAGCGGCAAATACGATCGCCGAGCTTGACGGCGTTTTCGCTCGCGGACGCTTCGCTCGCGACTTCGATGCGGCGATGCCGGAATTTTCGGACGCTGCGGAATTGCGTTTGGTAGATGTGCGGCATCCTGTTCTCGAAGACAAGCTGCGTCGTGAAAACCGCGCCATCGTGCCGATGACTCTGGCGTTGGGCGGCGCGGAAAAGGTTCTGGTTATCAGCGGACCCAACACAGGTGGCAAGACAGTCGCTCTGAAAACGACAGGGCTCGCGGCGCTGGCCGCTCAATCCGCGATTCCCGTGGCGGCGCAGCGCGCGGTGCTGCCGATTTTTGACCACGTACTCGTGGATATCGGCGACGAACAGTCTATCGCCGCGGATCTCTCGACGTTTTCTGCGCACATGCTGAACTTGAAGACCATGCTGGAATTGGTGACGCCGCAGTCACTGGCACTGGTGGACGAAATGGGCACTGGGACGGCGCCCGAAGAAGGCGCAGCACTGGCTGTGGCGCTGCTCGATGAATTTCGTGCCAAGAATTGCATAGTGCTGGCGACAACGCATCACGACCGGTTGAAGACCTACGCTTCGACGACGCCAGGAGTGGTGAATGCCGCCGTGGAATTCGATGACGTGAATTTGCGGCCGACCTACCGGCTGATGGTCGGCGTGCCGGGAGGCTCGAGCGGAATTGCGATTGCGCAGCGATTAGGCATTGCAGCGTCCGTCATCGAGAAGGCGCGGTCTTTGCTGACGCCAGAATCGCGCGAAGCCGCGGACTTAATCGCCTATTTGCACCGCAGCCGCGACGAACTCGACCGCATGCAGCAACAAATGGCGGCAGAGCGCCACGCGCTCGAAGAAGAACGCAAGAAACTGCGCACCGAGTGGGTCGAACGCCAGCAAAAGCGCATCAAGGAACTCGAAACGCAATTCGCCGAGATGCAGAAGCGCTTCGATGAAAATATTGCACGCGTGATCGAAGCCGTCAAAGAACGCGAGCTGCGCGCGTCGCTGGAAAAAACCGCGAGGCGAAAAGGCCAGGACATTCGCAGCGAAGCGCGCGAAGAGCTGAACGCCGCTCTGGTGCAGATCATCTCCGATTCGCAAGCGGATTTGGGCACATCGACTTCGAGCCAGGAGCCAATTCGCGCGGAAACTTTGCTGCCAGGAGCGAGAATCCGCGTGCGCGGCTTCAGCAAGCCGGTAATCTTCCGCCGACTGGATGGCTCGTCCGTAGAAATTGAAGCCGGTCCGCTCCGGATGAAAGTTGCGGCCGATGAAATCATCGGCGTCGAACATGCGGACGGCGGAGTGGCAAAACGGGCGGGGCAAGCCCCGCCCCTACAGTCGCCGGGCCGCGGGGGTGTTACCGTCACTTCGCAGCCTGGCGAGGGCACAGCGTCGGGCGAGATTAATGTAATCGGCATGCGCGTCGAAGAAGCGACAGAGCGCGTCGATAAATATCTCGATGAAGCCGCGCTTGCCAATCAAACGCGCGTGCGAATTATCCACGGGCACGGAACCGGCGCGCTGCGCAAGGGCCTTGGCGAATTCCTCAAGTCGCATCCGCTGGTTCAACGAACGTCGTTTGAGACCGAGGAGCACGGCGGGAAAGCCATTACAGTTGTAGAATTACGCTCATAGGAAGCGATGGCGGAAGCCGGATCATTCGCGGAGCGGGTGAAGCAGCAGGCGGACATTGTTCGCGTGGTGGGTGAATATGTGCGCCTGAAGAAGACCGGGAAGGATTTCTCGGGGCTTTGCCCGTTTCATCAGGAAAAAACTCCTTCGTTTACCGTGTCGCCGCTGAAGCAGATTTTTTATTGTTTTGGATGCGGCAAGGGCGGTGACGTCTTTAATTTTGTGATGGATATGGAGAAGTCTGCGTTTCCGGAGGCGGTGCGGACTGTGGCGGAGAAGTGCGGGATTGCGATACCGCGGCCTCGGGAGCGGTCGCCGGAAGAGCGGCAGGAAAATCAGCAGCGCGCGCAGTTGGTCGAGATGCACCGCGAAGCGCAGACGTTTTTTACGAAACAGATTTCCGGGACGCTCGAAGGGAAAGCGGCGCGCGCTTATCTCGAGGACCGCGGGCTCGATAACAAGGCGATTGACCGGTTCGGAATAGGGTATGCGCCGAGCGACGGAGACGCGTTGCTGCGTCTTCTAAAACAGAAATATCCGGATAAATTGCTCGTTGAATCCGGATTGATTTCGCGCGGCGAGGAAGGAAACCGGATGTTCGACCGGTTCAGGCGGCGCATCATGTTTCCGATCACGAACGACTCGGGAAAAATTGTGGCGTTTGGCGGCCGGGCGCTCGGCGATGAGATGCCGAAGTACATGAACTCGCCGGAAACGCCGATCTACTCGAAGAGCAACGTGCTGTATCACATGGACCGCGCGAAAGAAGCGCTGCGGCGATCGGATTTTGCCGTGCTGGTCGAGGGCTACATGGATGCCATCGCCGTGGCGCGCGCGGGAATCAGCAATGTCGTCGCGAGTTGTGGGACGAGCCTTGCGGAACCGCAGATTAAATTGCTAAGCCGCTTTACGAAGCGCGTGATTGTGAACTACGACCCCGACAACGCGGGGCAGGCAGCGACAGAGCGATCCGTGTCGCTGCTGCTGGAACAAGATTTCGAAGTGCGCGTGCTGGCGCTGCCGCCGGTTGGCGACAAGAAGGCTGACCCGGATTTGTTCATCCGCGAGAGGGGCGTCGAAGAGTACACGAAGCTGTTGAAAGATGCGCCTCCTTATGTGGACTATCTGATTGCGCGCGCGCGAAAGATGGACCTGACGACCGGCGAGGGCAAGCGGCGCGCCGTGAATTTTCTCCTGCCCTACGTCCAGAAAATTCCAAATACCATTCTTCGCTCGGAATGGGCGACGCGGATCGCGCAGCAGCTTCACCTCGACGAGCCGGTACTGCGCGCGGCGTTGAGCAAAGCGGCGACGCAGCGGCACAGCGAACTGAAGATTCAGCCGGAACTGGTGGGCCGCTCGGCAAAGCCGGTGGAGCGGCGACTGATTCGTATGCTGGCTGAGGCCGCGGGATTTCGGCGCGAGCTGGCGCAACGGCTTCAGGCGGCCCAACTTTATCTCGGGCTCGAAACAGAAAAAGTATTCGCGGCTCTGATCGTCGCAAGCCTGGCCGACGAGCCGATGCAAGCAACGGAAGTTGCTGCGCGACTCGAAGAACGCGACCGGCGCATACTCTTCGAGATTCTGTTCGAGGAGGCCAGCGAGCCGACCTGGGAAGAGGCGGTCAGCTGCGTCGAGGCATTGCAGCACAGGCAAGCCGAGCGGGAGTTGGCAGACGTCCAGCGCAGCATCGAGGCGAACCCGCCCGTGACGGAAATGCGCGGGCTGCTAGAGAAGAAGCAGGATCTGATGCGACGGCTCGCGGCGGCTAGGTAAGCGCCTGACTGTAACCCTCATGGCAATAGATCGTTAGAAATAACTCCTCTTTTACCCCCCTACCCCTCCCTTTTTTTCATAAGTGCGGATTCTAAAGAACTTAAAGATTCCTCTAATACTTTTAGAATGAACACTTGTGGGCATTTTTTGGAAGTGTTCATTCTAAAGGGTTTGTAGGTAAACATAACTCGCGCTCGGAATTCGCTATTTCGGTGCCTTAGAGCCGCGTCGATGGAGCGTAATCAGGCCCTGCCCGGGGTGCGAAAGGCAAAAGCCGCAGGGCTCCGCCCCGCGTTAGATGTGTCGGGTTAAGTAAGATTGACAGTTTGCGAAATATGAGCGAAGAGCACAGCCAAGAGTGGCTGTGCTACTGAGCCCAAAAATGAAAAATGCGGCGCATAGGCCGCACTCAGATACCACAGTATTACCCGAGACCAAGGATATCAGATTTAAATTCTTTGTCAAGGGCGAGGGGCAGTTCGGCGGCGAATGAGCCAAACCGAGAACACCAGCAGCGCCGCGGGAAGCCAAATCCAAAGTAGTTCGCTTTGAACAACCTTCGCACCTCGATGACTGAAAAAGCGGGAGACGCCGATGGGTGAAACTCGAATTGGTCTCCAAGGTAGAAAGTAGCGGGTGTTGTTGAAAGGCGAGAAGAAGGCGACGCCGAGGCCGCCGTCAGTCATGGCGTCGAGAACGCCGTGGCTGGCGGTGGCCAGGAACAAGTAGGTCCACAAGGCGAGTTGGCTGAGGCCTGGAACGGGTTGCCGAAATGCGAGGAGCACGACCGCACTTGCCAGAAGTGCAGCGAAGAGAAGGGAATGTGTGAAGCCGCGGTGTCCCCAGAAGTCGCCGTAGTGGACGCCGAACTGGAAGCCGATGACGTCAAGATCTGGGAGGACCGAGCAGAGTGCTCCGACTGTCCAAACACGCTTCGGCGCACCGGGCCGGTAAAAACATGCGCCAATGCCGAGGGCTGCCACCGCGTGCAAGAAAACCGAGGCCATTTAGAGTTATCCGTTCTTGCCCAGACGACATCTTACACAGACAGCTGGCTTGACCTCTTAGACTGCTGAGGAGGAGTTCTTCCACAGATTTCCACTGATTAAAGTGTTGACGGGGCCGGAGTTAAGCGTGTAGCGTACTAGGGTTTCGCAAGTAACGGTTTGGCACCTAACTGCATCTATATAGATGCACTTAGAGGCGCGGGAACGTACTCTAAGAGTGGGCAACGGGCGAAGTACAGGGCGAACGGCAAGCTGTCGGCGCGGCGTACCATAGAGGAATTCAGAAAAACACGAGTGATCTGGTGGGGGATTCCCCACAGCTCTTTTCGGTGACCGCAGTGGAGTTGACTGCGCCAGCGTGGCATACTGCCTGCGCCTTTGCGAGAAAAATTTTCAGCGGCCATGACCGGCCGCCTTTGAGATTGCGCTCGGAAGTTTGGAGGAATTCGTGGCAGCAGTAGGGCTTGAAGAAAAATATGATGCGGTACGGCAGCTCATTGCAGTAGGCAAAGAGCGCGGGTACCTGCTTTACGACGAAGTGAACGATTCGCTTCCGGCAGAGGTGCATTCCTCGGAAGAGATCGACGACCTTCTCACTACATTTGAACGGAACGGGATCGAGATTTACGAGGACCAGGCGTCGGCGAAGGCGGCGCGAGCGGTGGAGGTGTCCTCGGAGGCTGGCGACCGCGATGTGGTCGTCAAGGACGAGGCGCATTCGGACGAGGGCGGCAGCGATCTGGATTTGACGCCGGGGTCGCTGGAGAAGACGAACGATCCGGTGCGCATGTATTTGCGCGAGATGGGGACTGTGCCGCTGTTGACGCGCGAAGGTGAAGTGACCATCGCGAAGCGCATCGAGCGCGGGCAACTGGTGGTGATGAAGTCGATCACGCGGTCGCCGATTGTGATCAAGGAATTGATCGCGGTGGGCGAGGATTTGCGCAAGGGTGCGCGCTCGATCAAAGAGATCGTGCAGTTTGACGACGAAGAGCTGACCGAAGAAAAGATTGCGAACAAGACGAAGCAGACGCTGAAGTACATCGACAAGATTGCGAAGCTGTATGACCTGGCATTGAAGCAGGCGGAGAAGCTGGAGAACACGCCGAAGGCGAAGAAAAAGGCGTACATCAAGGCGAAGTGGGCGGTGGCGCGGACGCGCGTTGAGATTTCGGTCGAGATTCGCGGGATTGATTTCAACCCGTCCGAGAAGAAGCGATTGATCGACAAGATGCGCGGGACGGTCGAGCGCTTGCAGTCGTTGGAGCGCGAGGCGGGGCGGCTGGAGCGGCGCGTGGACGCCGCGAAAGGCGACGTGGCGGCGGAAGCGCGCAAGGAATTGCGCACGCGGCGGACAGAACTGAAGGACATCGAAGAGGCGAGCGAAGTTGGGCTCACCGAACTGAAGCGCACGCTGACGTTCATTCATCGCGGCGAAGCCGAAGCGGAACAGGCGAAGAAGGAATTGATCGAGGCTAACCTTCGCTTGGTGGTTTCGATTGCGAAGAAATATACGAACCGTGGGCTGCAGTTTCTGGATTTGATTCAGGAAGGCAACATCGGGTTGATGAAGGCGGTGGACAAGTTCGAGTGGCGGCGCGGATATAAGTTTTCGACGTACGCGACGTGGTGGATCCGGCAGGCGATTACGCGAGCAATTGCGGACCAGGCGCGCACGATTCGTATTCCGGTGCACATGATCGAGACGATCAACAAGCTGGTGCGCACAAGCCGCCAGCTGGTGCAGGAACTGGGGCGCGAGCCTACCTCGGAAGAAATTGCCAAGCGCATGGACATTCCGGTGTCCAAGGTGCGCAAGATTTTGAAGATTGCGCAGGAGCCAATTTCGCTGGAGACGCCGATTGGCGAAGAGGAAGATTCGCACCTCGGGGATTTCATCGAGGACAAGGCGGTCGTTTCGCCGTCGGACGCGGTGATCAATTTGAATTTGAAGGAGCAGACGTCTTCGGTGTTGAAGACGCTGACGCCGCGCGAGGAAAAAGTTATCAAGATGCGGTTTGGTCTGGATGACGGGAGCGAGCATACGCTGGAAGAAGTGGGGCAGTCGTTTGCCGTGACGCGCGAACGCATCCGTCAAATCGAAGCGAAAGCGCTCCGCAAGTTGCGCCATCCGTCGCGTTCGCGCAAACTTCGCGCCTTCCTGGAAGGGCCGTCGCGCGATTACCTGTAGAAAGATCGGAAATTCAAAAATCGAAATTGGAAAAACGAAACGCCCCGAGCCATCGGGGCGTTTTTATTTTCCGCGGAATTCTGAGATGACCTCGATTTTGCCTACGATGTTCTGGTTGAACTCTTCCAGCTTTTCCGCGGGGATCCAGTACTCAAGATGCAGCGCGCCGCCGACTTTTTGCACGGCGAATTGCGAGAGGTAGCTTGTCCTTACAGCGAATCGCGTGACGTACCCGACTCGCGATTGAGAGTCCTTCGCGTTCCAGTCGCGAGCGATCTGCGTGGCGTATTCCTCGTTGAGTACAGGATAGAAAATCGGTTGCCCGGGCAGTCGGGGCGGGAAGGCACTGTAGCCAGACTCTGCGATTAAGCGAAGTTCGTTCGCTCCGACCGGGCGATAGAGAATTGTGGTCTCTTCCATTCCTTCTGAGCCGATCCAAGGAAGCTAGGCAGGAAGTTCAACATACGCAGAGTAGGTTTGTGGTTCGGGGACCGCTTGTCCTTCTTCGCGCAAGCCATCGAGATGAAAAGCAATCGCTTCCCTGATATTCTGTTCGACTTCCTCGCGCGTGCGACCGGTTGTAACACAGCCGGGCAGATCGGGAGAATAGGCCGAAAATCCAGTTTGCGTTGGCTCGATAACGATCAAATATTTTTCCGTGGTTCAATCCTGCCTGTTTCAGGACGCTATTCAAGGTTCCCGGCGCTAAATCGTCGCCGGGCATTCCGGGGACCGTGACAACCTCCAGTTTAGCAGGATGTTAGTACTGGCGATGACTTCCTCGTATTCTCGCGAGTACCCATCCATCTTTTTCCAGCGTGCGGATGACGTCTCGAACCTTCACCGGCCAAAGCTATGCTCTCCGTGATTCGGCGTCAACTCCCGACATTTTGAGACGGGATGCGGGCGAAGCGCGCTGCTAGACGAGTGATCCAGACGGCGACGAACGCGGCAAAGGCAAGGACGGCGTAGAGCATTTGGTCGGGATCGGGCCGGTGGTCGGCGTGCAGATTGGCCTGCAGGGAGTAATTGAACGTAAAGAGGAGGAACGCGAGGACGGCGCAGCCGAACCACGCGAACCAGGTGGTGAAGAACTCCAGCGTGGCTTCAGACTGCTCCGGACTGAGCCAGAATTGTTTGTTTGGAAGATTGATGAGCTGGGTGGGTACGCTCTTAAGGATGCGTGGGACGCCAAACGCAACGATGGAGGCCAGCACGATGGTGCCAACAAAGAATGCGAAAAACATGGGTTTCGATTGCCAGCCATTGGGGGCGCCGCGGCCGTTGAAATGGGAGGCGACCCTGTCCGGCAATTGCGGGTAGCAGGAAGAAAAATAGATCGCGGCGAAGATGGTGACCACGGCGAAAATGCTTCTGGGCAGTCGCGAATCCCGCATGGAGTCCTCTACGACCAGCTTACGAGCCGGGCCCACCACGCGCAAGGAACTCGGGCCGCGGTTTGTAGAAACAGAAACGCCGGGTTGCACTTCGTTTTCGAGCCTGGAAGAGTGAAGACGGCTGTTCCCTTCTGGCACATCGAAGCAATGCCGAACGACGAGGCCGCGAAAAGCGTACGAACCTGTTTTGTGAGAAGCGAGAAGCATACTAAAATGAATGATAGAACCAGCCTAAGACAAACATGAAACCCGTACAAAAAATCTTAGCGGTTGTGTTGGTGCTGCTCCTGGCGGGCAGCGTGATCGGATTGCTGCGCACAGGGCAGCCTTACGCAGTGCTGCCGGCGAAGCCAGAGGATGCCAACTCCGGCCCGGCTCAGGGCGTTGTGGATCAGACACCATTGTCGACAGCGCGGCGCCTGGCGAAGATGCCGACGAGCGCGGAGGAACTGCCACTCGCCAAAGAGGCTCTGCGGATTAGCGATCACGACATGGATTTGGCCTACGCTGCCGCAGAACGCGAGTTGGAAGCGCATCCGTCGGCGCTGAGCTCGGAAGCGAAAGAAATACAGGCGCGTTTAAAGGATGCAGAGGACGCGTTGGACGCTGACAACGCACTCGTGGAGCGTCTGACCAATGAAGAAAAGAAGGCCACCGGAGCAAAAAAGGACGCGCTGGGCCACCAACTCGATTTAGCCAAGGCGCATCAGGACGAGCACCAAGATGAAGTGGATGATGCGAAGGAGGATTTGAACCGCGCCGGCGGCGACGTGGACAGCCGCATTGAGGCGCTGAGAGAGGAGCACAAAGCTTCGTCAGAAGCCACGGACACGGAGCGCGACCATTTAGCCGCTACCGCGACCGCCAATCAAAGCGGGCTGATTCATTTGTTCTCGGACTGGTCGGCGCTGCATCAAAAGCAGACTCTACTTTGGAATGCCAAACGGGAGGCGGAATCTGCGGCGGCGTTGTTTTCGGCAAAACACAATGCGCTCGAAGCGCAAGTCAATGCGACCAAAGAGAGTGCCGCGCAATCGGCTGGACAAGGAAATGCGGGGCAAGGATCGAAGAGCGGAGCGCCACAGTTGACGGCCGAGCAAACTTCGGACCTGGTGAAGAAGGCCAAGGGCCGTTCGGCGAGCCAGAAAAGAATGTCGTCTTTAGATAAGCGCGTCGACGACCAAAAGCAGCTCGCTGCCAATTATGGAGCATGGATCGGCGTGGTGGCTTCGGAGCAACGCTCGTTGGTTCATCGGGCATTGATTGGCGTCGCCGTGATTTTGGGGATTCTGCTGCTCGGACTCTTTTTTGACGGATGGGTGGAGAATTTGCTGGGGCGAACGAATCTAGACCGGCGGCAAGTGGAATCACTCAAGACGGTGACACGAGTAACGCTGCAAGTAGCAGGAGTGCTATTCATTTTGCTGGTGGTGTTTGGACCGCCGAATCAGCTTGGGACTTTCCTTGGACTTGCCGGCGCGGGGCTGACGGTTGCGTTGAAGGATTTCATCGTGGGATTTTTGGGTTGGTTTGTATTGATGGGCAAGAATGGGATTCGGCTGGGCGATTGGGTGGAGATTAATGGAGTGACTGGGGAAGTGGTGGAGCTGGGTATGTTTCACACCGTGTTGCTGGAAACGGGCAATTGGACGGATTCGGGTCATCCGACGGGGCGGCGCGTGACGTTTACAAACAGCTTTGCGATCGAAGGGCACTACTTTAATTTTTCGACTTCCGGCCAGTGGTTGTGGGACGAGTTGCAAGTGGTTTTGCCTGCGGGGCGCGATCCTTACCCGGTCGTGGATGCCATCCAGAAAATCGTGCTGGAAGCGACGGCGGAGACCGCGAAACAGGCGGAGAAAGAATGGCAGGGTGTGACGCGCTCGCGCGACACGGCGCATACACTCACCGCCGCGCCTGCGATCAACGTGAAGCCGGTTGTGGGCGGCGTCGAAATCGCGGTGAGATATATTACGCGCGCGAATGAACGCTATCAGTTGCGCGCGAAATTGAATCAAGCCGCGGTGGACCTGCTAGGTCAGGGCTTTGTTGCGCCGCCGGCCGCTTCTGAGCAGCCCGCGCCGAAGCCTGCTTGAAATGCAAGCTTGAGACTGGTGCAAAAACGGAAAGAACTGACAGAACGGCTGTCCCGGCCGCTTTTCAATCCATGACGCTGCGCGCGCGAACTTCTTCCGAGGTCAGGCCATAGAGCGGCGGCGTTTTTACGCCAAGCATCGCCAAATACAGATAAATCTGGCCGCGATGGTGGATTTCGTGCTCTGGCATGAGGCGGAGCCACTTCCAGGTAGTGATGGGGGCGTCGTCCGGAGTCTTGCATTTGCGCTGAAGATCTTCGTCAGTGAGCCGGGCGAAAACCTCCATCGATTCCATGTGGAGGCGTTCGACGAAGGCGATTACATTTTCGTAGCCGTCGGCGAGTTCTTTTCCGTGAGTGGTGTAGCGGGCGGGCCGGCACTGCACATTTTCCGCCCACATATACCGCTCCGCTACGGCGAGATGCCGCAACAGATCACCGAGTGTGAATTTACCGGGCGCGTAGGTCCAATCAATCTTGTCGGGCGGAATGCAGCGCGCCACGCGCATGGTGCGTTCGCGAACATTTCCAAAATAATGGAGAAACGGCTGAATCGTGCGGATTTCCATGGCGGCCTCACGTGTTCCCCGAGATACGGCTAAAGCTTAGCGCATGAGCTGGCGAGCGCGGGAGGCGGAAAGAGTCGCCCCCGCATAAAGCAGGGCGAGCAAAGCATAACCGGCGACCAAACCCGCGCCTTGCGCGATGATGCCGAGGGAAAAGCTCATGGCGAGCTGGAAACATGTGGTGAGGATGGCCATGGCGGATTGCGTGCGGCCCATGAAGTGGCGTGGGACGATGGACATGAGTCCGGACTGCGCCGTGACGCCGCCAACGGCACGGCAAAGCCCGAACAGAAATTGCATGGTGACGGCACCGATGAGAAAAGCGACAAACGGCGTAGCCATGTGACCTACCGCGAGGACGGCACAAGCGGCGACATAGAGCGGCATGCGCAACGAAGTGCGAAGCTGGCTGACGATGAAGCCGCCCGTGATAGCACCGACGGCCCAGCCTGCTTCGAGAAAGCCGAGGCCGCGCGCACCGGAATGCAGAATGTCATTGACCAGGGCTACGAGGACGACGTTGCCGCTGACGACCCCTGCCATCATGATGGAGTGAGTGATGCCGAGCGCAAGAACGAGCGGCTGTTGTTTGAGGTACGCAAAGCCCTCCTTGAGATCGGAGTAGACGGCCAGCGATAGACCGGCTTCGGCGACTTCGGGATTTTCGCCCGACTCCAGGGCTAGCGCGGTGGCTTCGGTCGCTTCGGAGTATTCGCGTGGATATTTCAGGTGATCACGTGGAGAGACGTAACCGCTGCGCGTGCAATAAAGGCAAAACGCGGAGACGAAGTAAGTCAGCCCATCAATGCAGAGAATGCCCGCGATTCCCGCGCTGTCGTAGATGAAGCCGACAAACGCTCCGGCGAGGAGCATGCCGCTTTGCACGCCCACCAGAACGGCGGCGTTTGCTCCCGTGAATTGGCTTGCCGGAATGACTTCCTGCACAAGCGAGTTGACGGTGGCCCAGTACATCGCCGAGCCGACGCCGGTGATCAGCGTCATGGCGTACAGATGCCAAAGCTGGAGATTGCCCCGCCACGCGATATAGGCAGTGGCCAGGACGAAAACGCCGCGAACGAGATCCAGGACGACGCCGAGATAGCGCCGGTCAAAGCGATCGATCAAAACGCCGCCCAGGAAAGGCACAAACAATCCGGGCAGCGTGACGACGATGACCTGCCAGCTGACTTTGACGGTGGAATGCGTGGCGGCCAGGATGTACCAGCTGACGCCGACGAAGTTCATGCCGCTGCCGAAAAGCGACACAAACATAGCCACAAAGAAAAAGCGGAAGCCGCGCTGCGCCCAGATGAGCTTCCAGTCCACACGGTGTGTCGTCGCGGTTGCCATGGAGCCCTCTAGCTTACTATCGTAGGCACGCGGATTTGCGGGCGGAGAAGCAGGCGGTTTACATCTGTTTACGTCTGGAGAATCGAAAGCGGGGCTCCATGGGAAACGAATTGAAATGTACGGTGCGCTATGGGAAGGAAAAGTCGGAAGGGAAGGCACTGCTGGAAACGAGCGAGGTCCTCTTTCGCGGCAATTTTCGATTGAAGATTCCGTTTGTCTCGATCAAGTCGGCGAAGGCGGTTGACGGGGAATTACGTTTGAAGACCGCGGACGGATTGGCTGTCTTCGAGATTGGCGCGGCTGCAGAGAAGTGGTGCGAGAAGATACTTCATCCGAAAACGCGGATCGAGAAACTTGGGATCAAGCCCGAAGCAGTGGTTTCTGTGCTCGGCAGCTTCGACGCTGAGTTCCTCGAGGAACTCAAGAAAATAGCAGGCACATTGATAAAGGACAAAGTCGCAGCTGGCTCCGACGCGGTCTTCTTCGCGGCCGATTCGCTGAAGGAACTCTCTCAAGTTGGGAGGGTTTCTAGATCCGTGAAAGGCGCCGCAGCACTCTGGATTGTCTATCCCAAGGGACAAAAGACCATAACGGAGAACGACGTGATTGGCGCTGGGCGAAAAACAGGTTTGAAAGATGTGAAGGTTGTCGGCTTTTCGCCGACACACACCGCCCTGAAGTTCGTCATTCCGCTAGATAACCGTTGACTGACGATGTTCCATTCGCAGGACACTGACACGCAGTTTCGCGTTTGGAGTTCCGAAATTCAGCGTTGAGATGGCTGCGTGACCTCTTTACTGGACGTGCGGGGTTTGACAGTGGAATTGCCGACGTTTTTCCGCACCCGCTTTCGCCGTACATTTTTATTTCACACAGCTTGCCGGTGGTGGCGCGGGTCGCGACGCGCATCGCGGTCATGCGCGCGGGCAAGTTTGTCGAAGTCGGCCCCGCGGAGCAAGTCCTTCATCAGCCGGCCCACGCGTATACCCGGGAGCTTCTGCCAGCTGTCCCCGCTCTGCCCGCGCATTAAACCGCCAAGCCTTCAACTCAAACTGACAACTCTGGCCTGAATAGGCTAGAATCCGCCGATTGAAATCTTTGGGTTGCTCCCTGCGTAGTGTCCTAACAGAGAGTGTTTCCCAACCTCGTGGTGGAGGATTTTCCGATGGCAACGACAACCGCCGTTCCACCGGCTGCCCCTGAGCAGCCGCAGGCCCAGATGGGCGCAGTGAGCCGGATGTTCGGTGTGTTCTTCAGCCCCAAGCCGACCTTCGCGGATATCGTTCGGCGGCCAAGTTGGGTTCCCCCGCTGATCGTCCTCTTTGTAATCTGGTTTGGGCTTAACGTGGCATTGGTTCAAAAAGCGGATTGGGTCGAGGTTTCCAAGGAGCAAATCGCAAAAAACAAATTTGCCTCCAGGGCGATTGACAATTTGCCGGACGACCAGAAACGGACGGTATATCAGCAAGCGGCCGGTCGGGCAAAAATCACGCGCTATGTTCGAGCGGTCATCGGCTGGCCGATGCTCCTACTGTTTGCTGCTCTCATTTACTGGGGACTCTACCGGCTGATCGGTGGCGCACGCACCAATTTCGCGACGGCTTTCTCCATTGTCGCCTTTGCCCACTTGCCGTTGGGGTTGCGAGAGTTGTTGGCCATACCGGTTACGTGGTTCAAGGACCCCGCTGCCATTGATCCCGAAAACGTTCTCGCGTCCAATCCCGCTGCCTTTCTTGGCTCGGATGCGCCGATCTGGCAAACGGCGCTGCTGACCCCGATCGACGTCTTCGGAATTTGGGCGGTGATTCTCGTTGCGATCGGCTTTTCCGCGGCCGATCCTAAGAAACTGCCTCTCGGCAAGTCTCTGGCGATTGCGTTCGGATTCTTCCTTTGCATCGATCTCTTCTTCACGACAATTGCGTGGGTTTTGTCCTGATACACTCAGGGAGTGAGTTCTTCATTTGAAGTAAAGAGCACCGATCCTACCGGTGCGCGCCGCGGCGTTTTGAATACGCCTCACGGCGCGGTGCAGACGCCGTTTTTCATGCCCGTTGGCACGCAAGCGACGGTGAAGGGCCTGCGCAACGAAGCGCTCGAAGAATTGGGCGCTGAGATCATCCTCTCCAATACTTATCATTTGTATTTGCGCCCTGGACACGAGGCCGTGCGCAAGCTCGGCGGCTTGCACAAGTTCATGTCCTGGCCGCACGCCATTCTTACGGACTCCGGCGGCTTCCAGGTGTTCAGTCTTTCGGAGCTGCGCAAAGTTACGGAGGAGGGTGTGCGGTTTCGTTCGCATTTGGATGGCTCGGAGCACATGCTCACGCCGGAAAAGGCCGCCGAGATTCAGCTCGCGCTCGGCTCCGACGTTGCGATGGTGCTCGATGAGTGCATCGAAACTCCCGCGCCACGCGACAAAGCCGAAGCTGCAGTCGCACGCACCACGGCATGGGCTGTGCGTGCTCGAAAGTATTTCGTCGATCAAGCCAGCCGCAACGGAGAACTCGGGCAATGGCAATTCGGGATTGTGCAGGGAGCGACGTTCGCTGATTTGCGTCGCACTAGCGCACAGCAATTGCTCGAGCTGGATTTTCCAGGGTACGCCGTCGGTGGTCTCGCCGTCGGCGAACCGCACGCCCTGACTTGCGAAATGACGGCCGAGGTGACTGCGCTCCTGCCTCGCGATCGTCCGCGGTACTTAATGGGCGTGGGCAAGCCCGAGCAAATCGCCGACTACGTCGCGCTCGGCATCGACATGATGGACTGCGTGCTGCCAACGCGCGCGGCTCGTCACGCATGTCTCTATACCAGCGAAGGCCGAGTGCTCATCAAGAACGCGCGCTATGCCGCCGACCAACGCTCGCCCGATCCGAGCTGTTCCTGCTCCGTTTGCCGCCGTTACACACGCGCGTATCTTCGTCATCTTTTCGCTGCGGGAGAGCTCACTGCGGCGATCCTGGCCACCCACCACAATGTCCACTTTTACCTTGACTTAATGAGGCAAATCCGCGAGGCTATCGAGTTTGGGAACCTAGCGAATTTCTCATCTGAGATGCACGCGCGCTATGCTGTAGGCCCGGCCTGAACGTGGGACCGGAATAGCGCCCGAGATTCTTCCTGTGCGGCCCGGCTTGGCCGAGGCTGACCTGCGCGGCTACACGAGCAGAGAATCCGGCGGGCTGTGAGAGCGGGCAACTTGAACCCGCTGGGCTGATTCTATCTTCGGTGATGTTGGGACGGCCCGAAATTGGTGAAAGGAACGATGCAGCTCTTGACGATTATGGCGGCGATTTTCTTCCAGGCTTCAGGTCCGGCAAGTCTCCTGGGCAATCCTCTCGTAATGATGGTCGTGGTGATGGCCATCTTCTACGTGATGCTGATTCTGCCGCAGCAGCGGCAGCGCAAAAAGATGCAGGCCATGATCGCCTCGCTGAAATCCGGCGACAAAGTGGTCACCAACAGCGGCATCTACGGCACCATCAATGGCATTGACGGCGACACAGTCATCCTCAAAATCGCCGACCAGGTAAAAATACGCATCGCGCGCTCGGCGATTGCGCAGGTGGAGGCATCGGAAGATGCGAAATAACCCCGCCCGCGGCCAGAGCGCGCGCTCGACTCTCTGACCATGAACTCCAATCTGAAGTGGAAATTCATTTTCATCGTTTTCGTCATTCTCGCCTGCGTCTACGGCCTCGTGGGGCTGCCCACGTTTCCCACATCCGTGGCGCAGTTGAAGGATAACTTCTCTCACCAGATCAAGCTCGGACTCGATCTTCAGGGCGGCACACACCTCGTGCTGCAAGTGCAGACACAGGAAGCCGTCGCGCAAGAGACCGACCAGATGGTCGATCGAATTTCTACCTGGCTGCGCGGCAAAAACATCCACTACGATGAAGTGCGCCGCGTGGACGACACGCACGTCCTCGTGCGTAACGTGGATACGGCGAGGCTCTCCGAGTTTCGCGACTACGTGAATCAGCAATTCGCAAACTTTTGGGACATGTCGCCCACAGCGGGCGATCCATCGGGTTACACGCTTACTCTGCGGGGCGCTGCCATCGCCCAAATTCAAGAAACGACTATGACGCAGACGCTTGAAACCATCGATCGGCGCATCAACGCCCTCGGCCTGACCGAGCCTACGATTCAGCTGCGCGGCGGCCGCAATAGCAACGAGATTCTCATACAGCTACCGGGCGAAGGCGATCCTGCCCGCGCCAAGGCTGTCATTAAAGAGGGCGGCCAACTCGAACTGCGGCTCCTCGAGGATCCTGTTGTCTACACTTCGGAGACCGAGGCTTTGAGCAGGCACGGCGGCGTTTTGCCTCCTGGTACTGAACTTCTTCCTGGGCGAGCGGAAACCCGTACCGCTTCCGGCGCACCGCCCGAGGGTGAAGGTTGGTATATCGTGAGCCGTTCGGCCGTCGTCACGGGCCGCGATCTTCGCAGCGCCACGGAAAATCGCAATACCAGCAATCCCGGCCAGTGGGTCGTGGATTTCACGCTCTCCGCCGATGCGGCTCGCCGCTTTGGCCCCTTTACGCAACAGCATATCGGCCAACAAATGCCGATCGTCCTCGACCATCGGGTTTATTCCGCACCGACCATCAACGGACGCATCGATGATTCCGGCATGATCGAAGGAAACTTCAGCCAGGATTCAGCGCATGACTTGGCACTCGTGCTGAAAGCAGGGGCACTTCCCGCGTCGATCAAATACCTCGAAGAACGCACCGTTGGCCCGTCTCTCGGCGCGGATTCCATCCGCCACGGCGTGCAAGCCTCCATTTTGAGCTTGCTAGTGGTAATGATTTTTATGCTCTTTTACTACCGGCTTTCGGGCGGCAACGCGGTTCTTGCACTCATTCTCAACCTGGTCATCCTTCTCGCGGCGTTGGCATTCTTCGGTGCTGTGCTCACCCTGCCGGGTATTGCTGGCGTGATTCTGACCATCGGTATGGGTGTGGATTCCAACGTCCTGGTCTTTGAACGCATCCGCGAAGAATTGCGCAATGGCAAGTCTCCGGCTTCAGCAGTGGAGGCGGGCTTCGACAAGGCTTTTCTCACTATTATCGATACTCACGTGACCACCGTTGTATCCGCCTTCTTCCTATTTTTATTCGGAACAGGGCCGATTCGCGGCTTCGCCATTACCTTGACCATCGGTCTGATCGCCAACGTGTTCACAGCTATTTATGTGTCCAAGACGATTTTCCAGTACCACCTGGCCAAGATGGACCGCCAGGGCGAATTAAGCATCTAGCTTCTGCTGGGGGCTGTACTAGGACGCATAGGGCCAAAGATTCGCCTGAACGAAACGAGAGGGTGGTTGCCATACCCGAGGGTCAGTTGCAAGCTGGTCAGGGAGGCTGTGGGAACAAACGCACCGACGCTGGAGTCTAAGAAAGGGAAGCAAAATCCGCATGATCGAGTTATTCAAACAGCCCAATATCGACTGGATGGGCAAAGCCAAGTATTTCTATGCACTTAGCGGCATTCTGCTTATCGCCGGCTGGACCTCGATCTTCACGCACGGAGGCCTTCGTTACAGCATCGATTTCAAGGGCGGCACCAACGTAGATGTCCGCTTCGCTCAAACCCCCGACCTTGGCAAGATTCGCAGCGGCTTGGCCGCGCAAGGCCTGGTTAACAGTGAACTACAAACGGTAAGTGACATTGCCAGCCCCAACTCAAATGAGGTGCTGATCTTCGTCGAGCAGAAGAACCAGAACGACGAGGCCGGCGATGCCAGCAAGACGCAAGTCATCAATGCGTTGAACGCGATCTACGGAACAGCCAACTCTTCCAAGCCGGATTTTAATTCCGCCACGCTTTCCTCCCAGACCTCCTTCCTCACGCAGCGCGACCCCCTGCTGCTCTCCACAAACGCGGGCGACCGCTATCAGCAGCTCGCAAAAAGAATTCTTGCCTATCGCGACACGAGCGCCAAAGGTGTGCTCACGAATTTTGACGACCTCGCGAAGGTAGAAGGAGTCACTCCCGCTGTTCTGTCGAGCTTGAAAGACGGTTACGCTCTGGGCTCCTTCGCGATTCGCGGGGCGGAGATCGTCGGCCCCAAAGTTGGCGGCGAGCTTCGCCGCCAGGCAATCTACGTTACCCTCTATGCTTTGGGAGGCATGCTGGTATATATTGCCTTTCGATTCCAGTTGGTTTACGGGGCAGCCGCGGTCCTGGCCGTATTTCACGACGTCTTGATTACTCTGGGCTTTTTCTCGCTGCTGCATTTCGAGATATCGCTGACGGTCATTGCCGCGCTTCTCACACTGGTTGGTTATTCGATGAACGATACCATCGTCATCTTCGACCGCATCCGGGAGAACAATCGATTGCTGCGCCGCGAGCCTTTTCCGGATGTCGTCAACAAGTCGATTAATCAGACCCTGTCCCGAACGATACTGACAAGCGGATTGACTTTCCTTACCGTGCTTGTGCTGTTCCTGATGGGCGGCCAGGTGCTTCGTGCATTCTCCTTTGCCCTGGTCGTGGGGATTGTGGTAGGAACGTACTCCAGTTTTGGTATTGCTGCACCGCTGGTGGTCGCCTGGAATCGCTGGCGCGGCCAACAAGGCGTTGCGGTTGGCACCGGACCCGCAGCCGGAAACAAAACCCGCGGAAGTGAAGGCGTCGCCGGACGTCTCGCTCCTTCGGGGAGGAGGTAAGATTCATGTTTGAAGATATGGTGCTTTCAGGTGATACGAAGCGGACCAACAAGCCGTGGACGGTGGTACTGTCCCTGGTTATACAGGCCGTGATCCTCACCGTGCTGATCCTCATTCCGCTGATTTACACAGAGGCGCTGCCGAAGACGATGATGGCGACCATGCTTACCGCTCCGCCGCCACCACCCCCACCTCCTCCGCCGCCACCTCCTGCTGCGGTTGTGCACGTCAAGCCGCAAGTCCATTTAATGGACGCAGGAAAACTTGTGCAGCCGAAAGCGATTCCAAAGGAAGTAAAAATCATTAAGGAAGACGCGCCCGAGATGGATGCCGGCGTTCAAGGCGGCGTTCCGGGCGGCGTGCCAGGCGGTTCGATGGGCGGCGTGATTGGCGGCGTCATCGGCGGCATGGGTGGAGCACCGCCACCGCCGAAGCCGACGCAGACCCGCATCCGGCAGGGCGGCAATGTGACCGCGGCCATGCTCATCAACCGAGTCCAACCCGTGTACCCGCCGCTCGCCCGGCAGACGCGCATCTCAGGGACTGTGCGGCTGCACGCGATCATCGGCAAGGATGGCTCGGTGCAGCAACTCGAAGTACTCTCTGGGCATCCTCTGCTGGTACAATCCGCGCTCGATGCGGTGCGCCAGTGGCGTTACAAGCCGACTCTGCTGAATAGTGAGCCGGTCGAAGTGGACACTACGATCGACGTGATTTTCTCTCTGAACCAGTAAGCGGTCTGGCGTGCCGGTCGTGGGACAGGCGCGCTGGTCCGAGCGGCAAAAGCTTGGCAAACTCTCGCGATGGCTCCGGGAAACCCGGAGCCATCAGAACTAAGGAGCAAAACGAATGGTAGCGACCTTGTTTATGCACGCGGCCCTGTTCCTGCAATCCCAGGCAACCTCCTGGGATCTACGGAGCATGTGGTCATCTATGAGCACCCTTCCCCGGATCGTTGTTTTGATCCTGTTCGTCCTCTCGATCTATTCCTTCGGCGTAATGATTGACCGCGCCCTGATGTACAGCGCGGCCCGCAAGCAGTCGCGTGTTTTCGTGCAGCAGGTTGCCGGAGCTCTGAAGGAAGGCAAGCTGGACGAAGCGATTGCCATCGCCGAGCGGAACAAGAAGAGCCATATCGCCAAAGTCGTGGCGACTGGCCTTTCCGAATTCCAATCCGCCTCCCAGCAAGTTACAGACTCCGACGTCATTGAAGCGGCCAAGCGCGGCCTCGAGCGCTCCGTCGCCATCGTTCACGCGGAAATGAAGCGCGGTCTTTCGGCGCTGGCCACCATCGGCTCGACGGCTCCTTTCGTCGGACTGTTTGGCACCGTGGTCGGCATCTTGAACGCCTTCAAGGGCATCGAGACCAGCAAAGCGACCGGTCTATCGGCGGTCGCCGGCGGTATCGCGGAAGCTCTCGTCACCACGGCTCTCGGTCTTCTCGTGGCCGTGCCTGCCGTGTGGGCCTACAACTATTTCACCAATAAAGTCGAAGCTTTCGACGTCGAGATGGACAACTCCTCGATGGAGTTGATCAACTACTTCATCTTGCGTCGCGGCGCAAAGAAATAAGGTAAACCATGGGGTACAAACCAAAAGTCGGTGCGCAGATGGCGGCGCCGAACGTCATCCCGATGGCTGATATCATGCTCGTCCTGCTGATCATCTTCATGGTGGTCACTCCGATGTTGCAGAAGAGCCTGCCGGTGGATATGGCCAGGGTCAACAACGCGCACGAAATGCAGGACGCTGATAAGGATGACGCGATTATCGTAGCGGTTACCCGAGATGGGACGATTTTCCTTAAGAACACGAAGATCACCAAGGAAGACATCACCGGACAGATTAAAGATATGCTGTCCGCCCGCCTCGATAAAACCGTCTACGTAAAGAGCGACGCCCGGGCCAAGTATGGCGACGTTGTCGCGGTGGTGGACGAAATCCGCTCCGCAGGCGTCGATCAACTCGGCCTTTTGACGGAACAGAATCAACAGGAACGCAGGACCCCGCCCCCGCCTCCCAACGCAACCGCTCCTTCGGCTGATTGAAGCCGCTGGAGAGGTGTTCGGGCAGAGGTGCAGGCGCGAGGAGTTTTTGCACCATTCGTTTGCTGAGTCAGAAGGGCCGCGCCAGATCCCACCTGGCGCGGCTTGATGGCCTGCAAAGCTCGCGAAAAGCAGGCTGACAGGAGATTCGCAATGGGAATGTCTGTTGGAGAAAATAAAGGCGGTGCGATGGCGGAAATGAACGTCGTTCCGCTCATCGACATTTTGCTCGTGCTGCTTATCATTTTCATGGTCATCACTCCGCTCACTCCTCACGGGCTCGATGCTCTGGTGCCGCAGCCCAATCCGAACCAAAAGCAAGACGTGGAGCTGGAGAACAAGACCGTGGTCGTGCAGGTACTTTCCAATAACAAGCTGAAGATCAACAACGAAGACACGACTTGGGATGGCCTCGGTCCGCGTCTCGAAACGATCTTCAAAGAGCGCGCCGAGAAAATTGCTTTCGTCAAAGGCGACAACGATGTACTGTTCATGGAAGTTGCCCGGGCCATCGACATCATGCGCGGCGCAGGGATTGACAGAGTAGGCCTGATCACAGCCAAGCTCGAGGCTGGGCAGTAAGCAACAAGAATTTCTATTATTTACAGCGGCCGCGTCTGGGCCGGTGCAGGGTGTGAGAGTCCTCCTCGCGGGGCAATTTCTTTCGTGCGAGGTGGCTCATGGGAATTTCGCTTGGCGGTGCAAAGCTCGGAACGATGGCGGAAATGAATGTGGTTCCGCTGATCGATATCTTGCTGGTGCTTTTGGTCATATTCATGGCCATCCGCCCACAGGTTCAGTTTGGCCTTACGGCGGATTTGCCCCAGCAGTCGGACACCAAGACCAAGACGCTGCCGCCACCGGATGTAATTGTCGTGCAAGTTTTCGGGGATGGTACGCTGCGCATCAACCAGGATCCGGTGCAGTGGCAGGATCTCCAGGGCCGGCTCAAGGAAATTTTCGAGATGCGGACCAGCCGCGTTGCTTTTGTCCGTGGAGACAGCGTCCTCGAGTTTGGTGTCATCGCCCGGGCGATCGATGTGATGCGCGGCTCGGGAATTACCACGGTGGGCCTGATGACGCCGGAACTCGAAAACGCGCGCTAAATAGTGTAGATTGGCCCCTCGCAGGGCGGATCTGAATCCAAGCAGGGATGGATGCTTCGATGACTTATGCATCAGTTTGTAATGCTCGCCGGACCGCTTCTTTGGCAGCGCTGTTAATCCTCACCTTTGGAGTTTCGGGCTGCAATAAGCTCAAAGCCCGCGACCTCCTGAACAAGGGTGTCGTGGCCTTCAAGGCGGGCCACTCGGATGAAGCGATTGAGGATTTCAAGCGCGCCACGGAACTCGATCCGAGCTTGACGACGGCGCATCTTTACTTAGCCACAGCCTACGCGAGTTTGTATATCCCCGGCGCGCCTTCCCCGGAAAACAAGGCCCGCGGCGAACAAGCCATCAAAGTATTCAAGGAGATTCTGGATAGCGACCCGAACAATCTGAGCGCTATCGACGGCATCGGCTCCTTGGTCTACCAGATGGCGGGCACGCCGTCTTATGACGAAAAGGGGTTCGAGGAATCGAAGACTTACCATCAGCACCACATTCAGATCAAACCAGATGATCCGGAGCCGTATTATTGGATCGGTGTGATCGACTGGAACCAGGCTTACCACGCCAATCTCGAAATGCGCCTGGACTACAACAAGAACAATATTAAAAAGCAGGTGCACGAAGACCAGCCCCTGCCCTCTGCCGTTCGTACGGAATACGCTACTAAGTATGGTCCTAAAGTGGACGAGGGCATCGCCGCCCTGCAGAAGGGGATCTCGCTGAAGCCGGACTATGATGACGCCATGGCCTACCTCAGCCTTCTCTACCGCCGCAAAGCGGACATGGTAGAGAGCGCCGATGAGCGCGCTTCTCTGCAGAAGCAGGCCGACGACCTGCTCGACAAAATCAAGGAGATCAAGCAGAAGCGCCTGGACCAGCAGCAACAACTCTCCTGAGCAGAGTCCTGAATCGGCAGTAGTAAATCGATTTTCTAAGGAAAGGACGCCAGCGATGGCGTCCTTTCCATTTTTGGGCAAACTCGCCCGTCCGCGCGCCGCGCGGCTCGCGCGATACCCCTTTCAGGCGTATACTGGAACATGCCGTCTCGCAGCAATGTCCCGTTAAGCTTCCAGCGCGACCGCGCTATTCGCCAGATGGAAGCCCGCTTTGAAGAGCTTCTCGAGAAACTCCGCAAAAATCGCCCTTCCGAAGACCCTTGGGTCGTCCGTCGTGCTTATGAAATTGCCTCGGAGCGCCATCGCGACCAGTTCCGCAGCTCCGGCGATCCTTATATCTCGCATCTTCTTGAAGTCGCGCACATCCTTGCCGACATGCGCATGGATGCCACCACGCTGACCGCCGCCCTGCTTCACGACGCCATCGAAGACACCGAATATCCCGTCGCTCGCATTGAAGAACGATTCGGACCGGAGGTCGCCCGCCTTGTCGAAGGCGTCACCAAAATCAGCCGCATCAACATGACCGCCCCGGAAACCCGCCAGGCGGAAAACGTCCGCAAAATGCTGCTGGCGATGGTTAACGACGTTCGCGTCGTCATGGTCAAGCTGGCCGACCGCCTGCACAACATGCGCACGCTCGAGTACCTCGCGCATGAAAAGCAGCAGCGTATCTCGCGCGAAACTCTGGATATCTACGCGCCGATTGCACACCGTCTCGGGATGGGCGTCATCCGCGGCGAACTCGAGGATCTGGCCTTCCGCTTCCTGGAGCCGGAGGCTTTTCTCGCTCTCCAAAAAGAAGTCACGGAAAAGAGCCCCGTCTATCAGCGTTTTTTGGAGGAAGTCCAGGGCACCATTCGCACGAGGCTAGTCGAAGGCGGCATCCCCGCGGAGCTGGCAGCCCGCGTCAAGGGCCTCTATTCTTTGCACGGCAAAATCTTGCGGCAACAGAGCAGCCTGGAACAGGTATACGACCTGCTTGCCGTCCGCGTCATCACCGACACGGAGCGAAACTGCTACGCCGCGCTCGGCGTAATGCATCACATCTGGCGGCCCGTACCTGGCCGCTTCAAAGATTACATCGCCATGCCTCGTCCGAACCTTTATCAGTCTCTCCACACAACGGTTCTGCATGGGGGCCAGCCTTTCGAGGTGCAGATTCGCACGCAGGAAATGCACCGCATCGCCGAAGAAGGCGTCGCTGCCCACTGGAAGTACAAAGGTGGCAAACCAGCCTCTGGAGATGACGACCAGCGCATCGCCTGGATGCGGCAGCTCATCGAGTGGTCGCAAGAGCTGCAGGAACCCAGCGAATTCCTTTCGACGTTGAAGGTAGATTTGGCGCCTGTCGAGGTCTACGCGTTTACACCCAAGGGCCGCGTTCTGGAGATGCCGCGTGGTGCGACTCCCGTCGATTTTGCCTATTCCGTGCACACCGAAGTCGGCCATCAATGCGTTGGCGCAAAAGTGAACGGCCAGATGGTGTCGCTGCGCCATGAAATTGTAAGCGGCGACGTCGTGGAAATTCTCACCAACAAAGGCCACACGCCTAGCCGGGATTGGCTCAGCTTCGTTAAGTCCTCGCATGCCCGCAGCAAGATCCGCCAGTGGATCAACCTGCACGAGCGCGAAGAAGCCACGGACATGGGGAAAAAGTTGTTGGAGAAAGAATCGCGCCATTTCGGCCGGGGCTTGAAGAAAATTCCGGAAGCCGATTGGGACAAACTGCTCGCCGACTATGGTCTTTCGAAGCAGGAAGACCTCTATGCCGCCGTCGGTTTTGGCAAATACTCCGCCCGGCAAGTTCTCTCTCGCTTGCTTGGCGAGCCAGAGAAGGGCGCGGAGTCCGAAGCGGAAGATTCCAAGCCGACGCTCGTCAAGACCGTCAAGCGCATGCTTGGTTTCGGCGAAGCCCCCTTAATCGTAAAGGGCCATGACGATCTGCTCGTCTACCGCGCAAAATGTTGTAATCCGATTCCCGGCGACGACATCGTCGGCTACATCACGCGGGGGCGCGGAGTAGCGGTGCACACGCGCGCTTGCCCCAATGTGCAAAACCTGATGTATCAGACGGAACGGCGCATCGCTGTCGAGTGGGGAGGCGAAAGCGCGGCTACTTTCCCGGTGCAACTGTCGATTCGCGGCAAGGACCGCGCCGGCCTTTTGGCGGAGATCACCGCAGTGATTAGCGGAGCCGGTTCCAACATCCGCAGTCTCGAGAGCCGCCCTGACCGCCAAAACGCCCGCATCGAAGCCAGCCTCGAAATTGTCGACCGCCGCCAGCTCGAAACCATTCTTGCCAATATTCGAAAAGTGTCCGGCGTCTTTGGCGTCGAACGCGTCTACCAGATCTAATCCCACCTTTTCCCACCTGTCCTTTCTGCCGGGTATCACCCAAGCACACACCGCCGTTTTCCGCTTCCCGCCCCCTACAATGTAAATATGCGGCATCAACGATTGCTTCTCGGCGTGTATGTCCTCGCAGCGGCAGGCTGTCACCAGCATCCCCTCACGGACTATCGTCCGCTGGACCAGGCGGGGATGTGGTCCAGCGATATCGAGCAGCTCAAAGGGCTCAATGTCTCCGATCAGGAAATCGCGCAGGTCGTCAAGATGAAGCACGCCGGGATCAGCGATGACACTTGCGTCGAATTGGTGAGTATTGCGCACGTTCGCAAGCATCTCTTTATCAGCGCCGATCCTGCATCTAACTTGGCCGGCGCCCGCTTCACCGAGCCTCAAATCCTCGAGATTGCACGCGCCGACCAGCTCGACACCATCAGCATCGACGCCGTCACTCTCAAGCTCATCGGTCTCTCCGATTCAACCGTGCAGCTCGTTCTCCACCGTCATTTGGAGGGCCAGCCGGTTATGGCCAGCGCGGAAATTTCGCGGCTCAAGAACACCGGTTTGACCGAACGCCAAATCCTCGAGCGCATCAACGCGGGAATGACCGACCAACAGGCCGAAAAAGAAATTCGCGCTCGCGAGAGCGCCCGCAATCACAAAGACACGTCTTTTGTCCGCGTCCGCGGCCGCAAGCCGCACTAGCGCCCGCTGCTCCCGCCGCATCTGCACCCCGCTCAACACTTTTGCTTCTTGCGATTTCCCTCGTTACAATCGAGTCGCTTTGCTGCCACGGCCGCATCTCCGCCCGCTTCTTTGTCTCTTTCTCGCCGCAGTAGGTTTTTGGGCCTCTTCCTGCGCCGTCGCGCTCGGGCCGGGCTACTCCATCGAGAACCAGGAGATCCGCGTCCAGTTTTTGCCAGGCCCTGAACCAAGAATTCGTGTCGCCTCGGACTACTGGCTGCGCAACACCGGGAATCAACCGCTTTCCTCGCTCGAATTGCGCCTGCCCGGACGCCGCAGTTTCCGGCTGGCCACAGCGCAGGCCACCTGGGATGGCGCCTCCATCCCCGAGCAAACTTCGGCGGCGCTTCCCCGCAACACCTTGCTTGTGCTTCCTCAGCGATGGAAAGTCTCTGAACGTCACACTCTGCATCTCTCCTCGGAATTCCAGACTCCCGCCCCTGGCGAGTCTGGTTTCAGTTTTGCCTCCGATGCGTTTTTCCTGCCGTCCGAAGGTTGGGCGCCGGAGCTACTCCCTTCGAAGGACATTTTCGCGACCGGGGGAGTTCCGCCAAAGCAATGGCGTTTGCAAGTGCGTGTTCCCAACGGATTTCTGGTGCACACCAGCGGGCGCTCCACAAAAACGTCCCGCAGCGGGGGCGAAATCACCGTGCAGTCCGTGCAGCATCCCGAAGATCGCTATCCCTTTGTCGTCGCAGGACTCTACAAAGAGACGCGGCTGGATGCCGGTGCCGGCGACAAGGTCTTTCTCTGGACGCGCGCTCAGGAGGATGCTGCTCGTTTGCACCAATCGGCGGCTGCTCTAGTCCAGGCAATCCAGGCTTACGACGCCACTTTTGGCACCCGCGTTCAAAGCAAGCAGCCCTTCTGGATCGTGGAGTGTCCAGCACTTGTCGGCTGCTTTTCGGCCACGGAATCTTCTTACGCCAGTCTCTTGGGCGCGGAACCCGCGTCCGTCTCCTCCGAGCTCGCCTCGTTCGACACCGTGCTGATTGATTTTAGCGGCGGAGCGCCAAAACTTGCCGCCGCTGCACCGGCGCTCGCCGCCAGTTGGCTGGGTTACGGCCAAAACCCTGGCTTCTACGAGCAAGAGCCTCCGCTTTCAGCATTCCCGGCCTTTGCCTCCGCACTCGGGCGAGAAGCTATCGAAGGCCCGGCTTCTCGCACGGAGACAATCCGCCGCGCCTTACGTATGATTCCAAAGAGCGCCGTTGCGCGCAAACCAGAGGAGCAGAGCGTTCTGCGCGCAAAAAGTTTTCTTTTCTTCTACGCACTCCAGGAACGCTATGGCCGCGATACTTTCCGCCAGGCGATCAATCACATGCTCTCGGCTCGCCAGGGACGCGGTTTCAATCTCAACGATCTGATTGCCGCGTTTGAAGAGGAAACCCATCAGAACGTCGCGGAGTTTGTCCGTTTGTGGATGAAGCGGCCGGGCGTTCCCGATGAGTTTAGGGCGCGTTACGAAAATGCTTCCGCTTCTATTGCCATCACTTCCAAGGAGACCATGCCATGAGAGAAATTGTTCTGACGGACCGCGGTCCAAAACCCATCGGGCCTTATTCGCAGGCCATCAAGGTCAATGGACTTCTCTTCGTTTCCGGACAAGTTTCCATCGATCCGAAAACCAATGAGTTTGTTGCCGGAGACATCCAGCAGCAAACGGAACGCACGCTGGAAAATGTGAAAGGCATCGTCGAAGCGGCGGGCAGCAAACTGAGCCACGTTATCAAGACCACGGTATTTCTGAAGAATATGAGCGACTTCGCCGCGATGAACGAGATTTACGCACGTTACTTCTCGACGACTCCGCCGGCGCGCTCAACGGTCGAGGTCGCACGCCTGCCCAAGGACGCTCTAGTCGAAATGGAAGTTATCGCGACGGTTTGAACTACGCCGGGGAACGAATTACGGCCGGTCAGGACTCTCGAGCGCCTCTTGAACCGCAAGGATGGTAGCCACAGAGACCGCCGCGATCGCATACCAAACGAACTTGCTTTTTGCGGCCATGAGCGGCGGTCGGCCGGATCCCTTCGCTCCTGCTCCTTCCGGCGGAGGTTGGTTCTGTGCTTCTTCGCTTTCGGAAGGATCCAGAACAATGCGATACGCGCTGCCTTCCGCGATCACTCGGGAATCGTCACCAACCGTGATGGTCAGTGCGCCACGCGTGCACTTCACCAGCAATTGTTTCGCGCTCAGCATCGTGACTTGCCCGACGGTCGGTTCGTCGGACTTGGGCTTGATTACCGCTGTCGACGCATTCAGCGCAAACGCCTTCACATTTGCCGTCGAAAATGTTGCCGTTCCCCGCAGCAGCCTTGCCTCTGGCATCCCGCCATCTTCATCGACTGTAGCCATGGAAGAGGCGGCGAGCATAAAGCGTGCAGCGCTTGTGCGCAATTGCACGCTGCCGGCATCCGCTGTGCTTAGTTTATCGCCGGAAAAAATTGTGGTCCCCACAGCTGCGCCCGCTCCGCCGACGCTTGCGCGGTCCGACGCTACCACCGTCCCAAGAGCGCCAGCGGAAGCGCCCCAGACCGGAGTCATCAGTAAACAAGATGTCAAGATTGCAGCAACAATTTCGCGCGAGCGCGTCATTGAAGTCTCCAAGAGGGCTATCGGAAGAATACTCACAGCGTTTGTCGCCGTCAATACAGAATCATTCCCGTGCGAAAAAAGTCTTTTGCCTCCAACCCACTGCCTGCTCTGGCTGTGGCGCGTTTCCGCTGCTACAATGCATGCCAACACATGGCTGACTGGAAACAGATCACCGCCCGGATTCGTCGGGCCCGCACCGGCAAGGACCCCGTCGGGCAGCTAACCAATTTGTATGAAAAGACTCGCGACGCCATGGTTGCGTTTGAACTGGCCCGCTATTTCGAAACCGCGGGCCAAAATCCAGACGCCGCCAAATGGTATCTGGCTGCTGCAGACCGTTTTCGCAGGGCGGATTGGAAGACCAAGGCGCAAGAAGCGGCGGTCAGGCTCGGCGCGGAAGTAGCTGCCGTGGATCCAGCTCATTCGTCCGGCGATTTCATGTTGACGCCGCCCGTTGCCGATCCAGAGCCAGTGCCTTCCCGGGAAGCGGCTTCCGCAGTATCCCGTTCTTCCGCTGCTCCCGCTGAATCCGGAATGGAAAGGATGGAAAACGAGGGCGCTCCCGCGAAAGCTGCCGGAGATTCCGCGGACTCCCAGGAGATAAAGCGCCGCCGGCGTGGCCGTCGAGGCGGCCGCAATCGACGTAAGGGCGAAACCACTAAGCTCCCCGCAACCGCCTCCGCACCGCGTGCCTCCGAACCCGCTACTCCCGCGAGGGGCCTGCCTTCGCGGGTTTTCGACGAATCAAACGAGCCCAGACCTACGAGGTCCGCGGATAGCCGCGCTATCCCGGCACTCCCTGTCGAACCGATTGGCGAGCCGGGAGGGCCAAGCGTGCGCGGCCGCTCTGGTGATCCGGGCCTGTCCTCCCGATTGTCTCTTCTCGAAATGCAGCTTCGCCGCTTGTTGACTTGTCCTCCGGTAAAACTTAGCGAAGCGGACCACGCTCCCGTTGGCCCCGGTGTGTTCGTGCTCACTGATTCCGACCTCACCAGCTATTACTACGTGGAAGCCTGTCAGACTCTCCGTATCGCCGTGGGAAATCTCTTGCGCGGCGGCGCAAGCCGGCGCGGCGCGGATTCCCTCAAGCCTCAACTCGCCGAGCATCTCGGCATTCCCGAATCGCGCGTCACCAAATATCTCGCCGATCATTGTGTTGTCCGCTGGCTTCAGCTGGATGAAGGCGCCTCGCACTTCGCCCATTTTGTGACTGCCGTCATACGTCCGACTTTAAACGAATAGCCCAACAAAACAACCACAAGGCTTCCTAATCGAGACACCGCCGCTCCCAAAACGTGTAAACTTGTAGCCCATTCGTACTAAAAGTAACTCCCATCCCACCCCCTCCAAACTGCCGTTCACTGCCCCAAATGACCGTTCAACCCCTCATTTTTGACCGTTCGATGCATCCCTCTGGCATCCGCCCCCCTTTACCGTCAAACTATAGTCGTACAAAGACTTATTGGACGTACCCAGCTGAAATGGTACGGTAATCAGAGCCCGGGGGGAAGTTTAGGGCTCTGTTTTCATCCAAATTGGTGGCTGTTTGGGCTGCATCTTTTGAAAGCGAGGGTAGAGTTTTATGCCGAATCGTGTGGGGACGCAGATTCTGAGAACTTTTGACTGGGCGCTGTGCAAGACGGCCGCTGTCACGTTTAACAGCATTCAGTATTTCAACAAGCGCAATCCGAATCCTTCCGTCACGCCGCAGTGGTCTGATAAGCCGCTGCTCAAGTCCTGGGAAAAGACCAAGCCCACGCTCGGCTTCCCACGGCAGACCGATTCTCTCTGCCCTGCATGCGTCAAAGAGGCGCGTGAAGCGATCATTGCCGGCAAAAAAGACTGGCGCGATCTGATGCACGAGAAAGTCGGCGAAATCAAGGCGCAAATCATCGAGCGCGACAATCAGATTTGGATGATCAAGGACTGTCCCATCCACGGCCACTACGAAGACATGATGGCCATCGATGCCAAGTTCCTCGACTGGATTGAAAAGCAGTTCCCCGGCCGCGATATTCCCGCGCACAACGACGAAGACCTCCACAAGCATGGGTCTTCGACGGTTCGCTATGGCCGCGGTTCGGTGCTCACCGTCGACCTCACCAACCGCTGCAACATGATGTGCGATCCCTGCTTCATGGACGCCAACCAGGTTGGCTACGTCCACGAACTCGGCTGGGACGAAGTTAAAGAAATCTTAGACAACGCGCTCAAGATCAAGCCCCGCCGCCAAATGTCCGTGCAGTTCTCCGGCGGCGAACCTACCATGAGCCCGCTCTTCCTCGACGCCGTGGCCTATGCCCGTAAGATCGGCTATAACAGCGTTCAAGCTGCGACCAACGGCATCGAGTTCGCCAAGAGCAAGGAATTTTGCAAGAAAGCCTTCGACGCCGGCATGCGCTACGCCTACCTCCAGTTCGACGGCATCGGCAACGACGCCAACAGCCATCGCCAAATCGGCAACCTCTTTGACGTGAAGCTCCGCGCCATTGAGAACATGCACGAGGCCGGCATCGAGATCGTCCTTGTCGTCACCATCGTCAACAACGTGAACAACGATCAGGTCGGCTCCGTCGTGAAGTTCGCGATGGAAAATCCCAAGAAGATCGCTTTCGTCAGCTTCCAGCCGGTTTCGTTCACCGGCCGCGACGAAGACATCACTCCGGAGCGCCGTCTCCGCCAGCGCTACACGCTTTCGCACCTCGCCAAGGACGTTAGCAAGCAGGTCGGCAAGGTTGAGCCTACGCGTGACTGGTTCCCCATCTCGTTCGTCAGCACCTTCGCTGGTTTCGCTGACATGGTCAAGGGCAACGAATCCCAGTGGGGCTCGCTCTCCTGCGGCTGCCACCCCAATTGCGGCGTCGGCACCGCTCTCATGATCAACAAAGAGACCAAGGAATGGGCGCCTGTTCCGCGCTTCCTGGATGCCGTCCAGCTCACCAAGGACGTCACTGCCATCACCGACGCGGCTCGCGGCAAGAATTTCTCCAACTTCATGATGGCCATGGCCCTCCTGAAGAACTATCACCCGTTCCGCGGACCCAAGGGCCTCACGCTTACCGCGCTCTTCAAGAAGTTTGACAAGACTTGGGCGCTCACGAAGAAGTCCACCGTCAAGTACGGCCGCACTTCTCCCGATCGTAAGATTGACGACGCCATGAAGCGCCGCCAGGATCCCTGGAACTTCCTCTTCATCGCCGGCATGTGGTTCCAGGATCTTTTCAACTATGACTTCCGCCGCACCGAAATGTGCATCATCCCCTACGCCACGCAGCAGGGCGAAATTTCCTTCTGCGCTTACAACACGGGCGTAGGCTGGCGCCAGATCATCGAGAACATGCACAAGAACGCGACCGTCGCCGAGTGGTACAAGAACCACGGCAAACACGAAATCTACGCCAAGGGCAAGAGCGTCAATCTCCAGAGCTTCGAACACTCTCTGAAGATCGATACCGATGACGCCTCGCGCGTCCGCCACCTCGAACACGACATTCCGCAGACCGCCGCGGAAGAAGATCGCGCCCGCCGCAAAAAGGCCTTCGAGGAACAAGCCAAAGTTCGCGCCATCTACGAAGAACTCGTTCTCAAAAAGCCCCAGCCGACCGTCGTTCAAATCGGCACGGTATCTGACATCGCCAAAGCCACCCCAGCCAATTTCGCCAACGCAGGCAAGCCCGTAACAATCGCTCCAGCCACCGGCAACGGCAGCGCCGCTCCAAACGGCAACGGCAACGGTCATTCGAACGGCAATGGCCACTCCAACGGCAACGGCGCCAAGTCGCCCACAGCCTCCGAGAAAGCCGCCGAAGCCGTAGCCGGCGACTAATAGAACAGCGTCTAGTTAGTTTCCAGGTGTTAAACTGCCCTTCGCTCGGCGAAGGGCAGTTTGTTTTTTGTGCAGCTCAGTATGGATCCTCGGACGTTATTTTTTGTTCTGATACTCATGGCCGTCCCGTCCCTATGCTTGGGATACGGCTGGTTTAGATTTGTCTTTTCTCCAACTCTCCAAGACAATCGTGGGTGGAGAGAAAGAATCGCGATTGCGGGTCTGATAACTGCGACAACATGCCTGGTCTTCATTTCGGCGTTCTTGTTGCACAGCTACAACCCGGATGCACAATCATTCATGTCGAAAGCTCCCCCGTTTTGGCTCCGTCTAAATCAAGCCAGCATTGCTTTATGGGGCGTTTCATTGCTGATAGCGGCGACAAGCCGGGGCAAATCGCGAGTCTCTTTGCTCGTTTGGTGTTTAGCCATGCCCGCATTCACGTTCGCTGCAATGATCATGGGTATGCTGTACTAGTTCCCTTGTATTACCTTCAGACAATCACGCAGAGGAAAGCAGCCAATGACTTCTCTCTCTGGAAGAGTAGCTCTAGTCACCGGCGCCAGCCGCGGAATCGGCAAAGCCATCGCCCTCGCTCTCGCCGAAGCTGGCGCCGACATCGCCTCAGCATCGGTGAGTTACCTTGAGGCGGCACCGCGGTCTGCTGTTATAATGCCCTGTAACTAAAAGGAAGAGACTTAATTATGCCCATCTACGAATACGTTTGCGAAGACTGCCAAGCCCAATTCGAAAAAATCGTCATCAACAAGCAGCAGGAAATCTCCTGCCCCAAGTGCGCCAGCAAAAAGGCCACCATCCAGCTCTCCGTCTTCGCCACAGCCGGTAACGGCGGCTCCTCATCGCCCTCTGGCAGTTCTTCAAGCGGTGGAGGTGGCTGCTGCGGCGGCGGTTGCGGCTGCCACTAGCGAGTGGCACAGCCAATCTTGGCTGTGCGTCTTTGGTTTTCGCTTCCAATCCGTTATTCGAGGTTCAATGTCCATCACCACCGCCGAACAACTCGAAAAGCTCCGCGCCTGCGGTCTGATCGTGGCCAAAGCCCTCCGCGCCATGACCGCCGCCGTCCGCCCCGGCGTCACCACCGCCGAACTCTCTGAAATCGGCGCGCGCATCCTCGCCGAAAATGGCGCCCAATCCTCCCCTCCGCTCGTCTACAATTTTCCCGGCGACGTCTGTATCAGCATCAACGACGAAGTCGTCCACGGCATCCCCGGCCCGCGCACCATCCAACCCGGCGACCTAGTCAAACTCGATCTCACCGCCGTCAAAGACGGCTTCCACACGGACTCCGCCGTCACCATCCAAGTCCCGCCCGCACAAGAAAAATCCCGCGAACTGGCCCATTGCGCCGAGCGCGCCTTCCGCCAGGCTCTCACCGCCGCCCGCCTCGGCAACCGCACCAAAGACATCGGCCGCGCCGTCGAGCGCGAAGTCCGCCGCCGCGGCTTCCACGTCGTCCGCGAACTCGGCGGCCACGGCGTCGGCCGCACCATTCACGAATCCCCCAGCGTCCCCAATTACGCCGACCCCGAAGCCCGCCATCTCCTCACCGAGGGCCTCGTCATCACCATCGAGCCCATCATTGCCGCCACCACCGGCCGCGTCTCCCTCGACCGCGACGGCTGGACCGTCCGCACCGCCGACGGCGGCCTCTCCGCCCACTACGAGCACACCATCGTCATCACCAAGCACGACCCCATCCTCCTAACCGCCGCCTAACCGCAAACATCCAACCACCATGTTCCCCAGCCACGCCTCACTCCTAATCTTCATCAGCGCCGCCGCGCTACTCCTCGCCATCCCCGGCCCCGCCATCTTCTACATCGTCGGCCGCAGCGTCGGCCACAGCCGCAACGCCGGCCTCGTCTCCGCCCTCGGCATTGGTGTTGGCACTCTAATCCACACCGCCGCCGCAGCAGTCGGCCTTTCCGCGCTTCTGGTCTCCTCGGCCACAGCCTTCAGCGTCGTCAAATATCTCGGCGCTGCCTATCTCATCTATCTCGGCATACAAAAACTTCGCCGCAACGAATCCTTCGACGCCTCTCCCGACGCCCCGCGCACCACCCTCGCCCGCGTCTTCGCCCAAGGCATCGTCGTCAACGTCCTCAATCCCAAGACCGCCCTCTTCTTCTTCGCCTTCCTCCCTCAATTCATTGACCCCGCCCGCGGACACGTCGCCACACAAATCCTCTCTCTCGGCATTCTCTTCGCGTGTATGGGAACATTCAGCGACTGCCTCTGGGCATATTTCTCTGGCACGGTAGCCCACCGCCTCCGCGGCAACCCGCGCTGGATGCGCACCCAGCGCTACGTCTCAGGCGGCATGCTCATCTCCCTAGGCGTAGCCACTGCCTTCGTCGGCTCTTCCACGAAAAAGTAGTTTTCGGCTTGAGAAAATCGAGTGTGCAGCGGCGTGCTATGGTCGAGACGCTTTGAAGGGCATGGTGATTCGGGACACCACCTGAACCTGCACGCCATTCTGCAAGTAAGGCGCAAATCGCATCGCAGCAATTATCTTCCTGGCTGCCTCGCTCATCGCGTTGTTGTCCGTAACAATCGTTCCGATTTCCCGCACTCTTCCGGCACGATCCACGACAATATCTGTGGTCATTACTCCCTCTTGAGGACCTTCCTTCAGAGGCGGCCATACGGCGGGTTCCATGGGCAGCAGGCTCTTGCGTAGGACCTTCTCTTCGACGATCACCGTTTGCAGAAGAAGAAGGTCTCCGCCGCTCGCCCCTGCGTCAAAGAGGCCAGGCGGACTGTCGTGCAATTCATCTAACGTGGTTACTCTTGCCGTAACCTCCGGGGTTCCGTGCGTCACCGTCATGGCCACCATCCGGCCGTGAAAACTCTTGTAGTCCTTGAATAGAGCGCCCCATCCGAGGTCCCCGCCATAGAAAAGAAGGCCCGTTTTCTCCGTCACGGCGATGGTCGCGCCCATGCCTTTTTCGACGTTCCCATCCGTGCTCATGGTCATCCAAGCATAGTAAGTGCTGCCGAACATCGTTTTTACATCCGCTTGGTTCACCATTTTCAGGGCTTGATCCAGATAAGGAACGGGTTCCACCAGCGCCACAGCCGTCTCTCGGAGCCACTCCGGAAAATAATCACCCTCGTTCTTCTGCCACTCCTGCGCGCCATTCACAATGACGATCTGGTGAAACTCCGGCGAGCGCACTTCGCGTCTCCACTGTGTCCGCGATGCCCACCAAATCTCCACCTCGCCCGTTCGGTCAGCTCCACGGTCGGCTCGGCTGGGCGCGATCACAGCTTTCAGATGAAAAGGTTTGGTTCCTGGCTGGTTCAGAGTACTTCGTTCGATTACCTTTTTTACTTTGCTCGCGTCATCTTTGGCGTAGCAGAACGAAGCTACGATAAATAGTACGACCGAAGTAACAATGATTCTGAATTCGCGCATACACGAGAGTGTACGCGTCTCTTGTCCGAAGATTCAATCCCGCAACGCCCGCGCCGGATCCGTCCGCGTCGCTCGCAACGCCGGCAAGAAACACGCCGCCAATGCCGCGATCGTCATCACCGCGAACGCCGCTCCAAACGCGAGCGGGTCGCGCGGACTCACCTTGTACAGCAGGTTCCCAAGCAACCGCGTCAATCCCAGCGCCACCGCCGCGCCAAGCAACACTCCGCCCACTACCAGCCCCAATCCCCGCGACATCACCAGCCGCCACACGTTGGATGCATCCGCTCCCAGCGCCATGCGCAACCCCAGTTCGCGTGCGCTCTGCGACACTGCGTACGACATCACGCCGTACAATCCGATTGCCGCAAGCAGCAGCGCCAACCCGCCTAAAACTCCAACCAGCGTCACCGCAACCATCTGCGCCGACGTTGAGCGATCCACCTGCTCCTGCATCGTGATCATCTCGTACGGAGCCAGGTTGCCGTCCAGCGCATGCACCTCGCGGGCCAGCGCCGTCGCCATCGTTTCAGGGCTCAGCGGAGTTCGCACATACAACCCACCCCCAACAGAGAAATTCTGCCGCCACGGCACATAGAAAAATGGCTTCGGCGTTTCCCGGACGCTCCGGTACTTGGAATCTTTCGCCACGCCGACCACTCGCATCCACCGCCCTTTCACTTGTACCCGCTCGCCAATCGGATCTTTACCGCGCCAATATCGTGCGGCCATCGTCTCATTCACTACGGCAACCAGCTCCGCTTTCTCATCGTCCGCGCGCGTGAACTCCCGCCCCGATACCAGCGGAATCCCCATCGTCACGAAATAGTCCGGCCCCACTTCATTGTATTCAACGGTGGGCTGCTCTTCCGGCGGAGGTTGATAGCCGTCCACAGCAATGGGGCTCTCAGAATAACTTCCGTAGCCCAGCGGCGTGGCTCGTGCGAAAACGGCTGACTCGACGCCGGGCAGCGCCTTCACGCGTTCCATCAGCTCGTCCTGGAAATTCTTCGTGCGTTGCGCATCATAGCCCGCCGACACCACATCCACGGCAGTGGAGAGCACTCCATGCGTCGAAAAACCCGGGCTGGAATTACGGATTCTCTGGAGGCTCTGCAGCAACAGCCCCGCGCCCACCAGCAAAACGAAACTCAGCGACACCTGCATCACCACCAGCCCGGAGCGAACCCACGCTCTGCCGTGGCTTCCGACGACACCCGTTGAATCGGACTTCAGCGCTCCGGCAAGATCGATCTTTCCGCTCTGCAGCGCGGGAACCAGCCCGACCACCAATGTCGCGATCACGCATACCCCAGCGCTCACCGCCAGCACGCGCCAATCAATTTCCCCGGGCAGGTGCATGGACACGCCTGCCCGCGCCGGAAAGAGCAACGCCAGCGCATGACGGCACCAATACGCCACCAGCAAGCCTCCCGCGGCTCCAAAAGCCGCGAGGATCACGCCTTCGGTCAATAGTTGTTTCAACAGCCGCCCACGGCTCGCGCCGATCGCCAGGCGCACCGTCATTTCGTGTCGTCGCGCGAACGACTTAACCAGTAGTAGGTTTCCAACGTTCGCGCACGCAATGAGCAATACAAAAAACACAACCGCAAGCATGATTTCCAGCGTTGGCAGCAGCGTACGCGCGTTATTGAACGGCGTTTGCCACAATGGCCACAGTTGCATACTGCGCCCGCGGTTCGTATCCGGATAGTCGGCCTCCAGCCGCTTTGCCACCGCGGAAGTCTCCTGCTGCGCCTGCTCACGGGTCACGCCCGGCTTCAGCCTCACATACGCCTCAATCCACCTTGCCCCGCGGTCCTCCAGTTTGTACCCGCCCGATTCAAAGATTTCCTCCATCGAGGCCGGCACCCAGAACTGCATCCGCCAGCCCACGAACGTTCCGTAAAAACCTTCCGGAGTCACCCCGACAATCGTGTGCACAACTCCATTGAGCCGCTGCGTTTTTCCGATAATCTGAGGATCACCCTTGAACCGTCCTTGCCAGAGCTGGTAGCTGATCACTGTCACAGGGTGAGCGCTCCGCCCCGTGTCTTCACCCGGCTCGAAGCCGCGCCCAAGAATCGGATGAACCCCAATAGCATCAAAATAGTTCGCCGATACGATGCTTCCGGTAGTGCGCTCGGCGCGGTCGCCGATACTGAGCGTCGTCCCCGTAATCTTGCTCACAAAAAGAGTGTCAAAAAGCGTGGCACTCCGCTGCAGATCCGCGAAGTCTGGCCAGGAAAGAGGTGTGCCGCCGGCTTCGCCGCGCTCGGTTCCACCAAGAGCGAGCAATCTCTCCTGATGACTGACCGCCGGGTACGGCCGGAATAGAATCCCCTCGACCCAACTGAACACCGCCGCATTCGCCCCAATCCCCAAAGTCAGGCATAGAATCGCCAGAATCGAGAAGCCCGGACTCCGTCGCAGCATCCGCAATCCAAACCGCAAGTCTTGAAGTGTGGTTTCAATCATGGGAACTCCTCTCTGCTCGCGATAAAGTTCCTTGGTCTGCTCCACGCCGCCAAAAGCGCGAAGCGCCTCCCGCCGCGCCTCTTCCTCACTCATACCCGCACGTCTGTTTATCTCCGTTGCCATTTCCAAATGCGAACGCACTTCCGCGTCCAACTCTTGTTCGAGATGCTTCCGCCGGAAGAGTGCCGCAAGTCGTCGCATCAGAGTTTTGCCGAAATCGCCCATAGTTGCGTTCGCGGTACTCACACGCGACGCAGCGTCCTCGAGGAATCGGATGCTGGAGAATGACAGCTCTCCTTTAGACGGTCAACAGGAGAAAACGCGAGCCTACCACGCCCCTGTTGTCCGTCAACAGGAGGTCCCAACCGCCGTTTAGCCGCCCGCGCCGCTGGGAGCGCTTCCGCTCCGCCCGCAGCGGGCTCCGCTCCGGCGCCCCCAGCGGCAACCACCATGCCCGTCAACGATATTTCCGTCACCGAGGGGACATTTTAATCGAGGCAAGAAAGGGGACATTTTAAAAGAGGTTTGACAAGCCTCAAAATTTTCCTTGCCTTTTTCCCATTTTCTGCTATACTTGTTTCTAGGAAATTGTGCGAATGTGGAGTGCGGCAGACCTTCTGCCGCTTTTTTATTTTGGGCGCTTCCGGCTGTCGTTAGCGTAAGTCTTTTAGAATGAATAGTCCTTGGAATTCCGTGTTTTGCCTTGTTTTACCGGTTTTTCTAGCCCCGCAACCCTTTTAGAATGAACACTTCCAAGGAAACCTCGCAAGTGCTGATTCTAAATGGTTTACAGGAAATACTAAGTCCTTTGTAATCCGCACTTACAAAAAAAGGGGGAGGGGGGCACCCTAACCCAATCTGTGCAGACTCGGCATATCCGCGGCAGGGAAGACGATCCGGCACCCGCGCCCCTGATTGGAAGTCTGCCACGGTGCTACTGCGGCCGCGAATACTTCTGTATGTTCACCGGCACTGGAGTTGCCTCAGACCCCCGAGGGTCGCGCACCGGCTCGCCCGGCGTCCACTTGAACGGCAGCACTCCGGACCACGCTTGGCTGGCGTATTCCTTCGCGTCGTCTACCGCAAACCCAGTGCGTATCTTCGCGGACGCTTCGACCAGAGGAACCGACAAAACCATCGTGGCTGCGATCTCCTGCGCGGTTGGCGGCCGCACCGTGGCCCACCGACCGCGGATTACGTATTCGACGAAGTCGCGCATCGCCGCAAGTTTTGCCTCGTGGCCCTCCACGATTTCCGCCTTGCCGATCACCACAACGGAGCGGTAATTGACGGAGTGCCCCATGGCCGTCGGCGAGAACACGATGCCATCCAGCAGCGTCACGCTGAGGCAAAATGGCGCCCCACTCGAAAGCGTTTTCAACAAGCGGCTGGCGGGCGACCCATGCAGCAAAAGCCGGTCGCCTACGCGCACATAGTTCGTCGGCACGACGTACGGCTGCCCATCCGCGACGAACGCGACGTTGCAGACAAACGCCTCGTCAAGGATTTTGTAAATGGTTCCCCGTTCGTAATTGGCGCGGTCCGGCTTCCGCCGCACCTTGGTTTTTTCCGTAGGTTTGATTTGGCTCATGTACCGAGGCTAGCGCCAGCAAACCGAAGCCGCAAGCGCCAAAGTGGCACAGGCTTCAGCCTGTGCGCTTTTCTCTTCCTCAAGCAAAAAGAGACAGGCAAGAATGCCTGACTCACTATTGTTTTGCAGGTGCAGGCTTTGCCGCGCCGCGCACCACGCGGAATCCAATATATTCCGGCGCAGGCGTGCAATCGGACTTCGGATCGGCAGGACAATCCGCGCTGCCACCTATCACTTTACCTTTGCCGTCGCGCGTCAAAACCCACTCGGCCACGTTGCCGCCCAGGTCGTAAATTGGTTCTTCATCTTCTTTACCTTGGCCGTGAAAGCTGCCAACTTCTTTCAAGAGCGGCGCCGTTCCGCTCAACTCTTTGGTTTTCTCTCGCAGCCGCGCCGCATCTTCGGGATTCGGCGCATAGCCGGCCCAGTAATCGAGTGTGTTCTCACCTTCGCGATTTTCGTACAGCTCTTTCACTTCGTCTTCATAAGGCAGGCGCCAAGTTTGTTTCGTCAGCTTGGAGAGCCATTCCGCGTAGGACTTTGCTTGGTCCAGCGTAATGCCACTAGCTGGATAGTTTTGCTGGCCGGTCTCGAATTTGTAGTTTTTGTCGAACACGGCAAACTCCGCCCTTGTCACCTCGAATCGGCTGATCTGTAAATCGCCCCGGGAAACTGCTTCGGGAGTTGCGTACATCGTTTCGCCTTTGGATGCAGGCACCGCATAGACGCGGCCGATACCAGCGATATTCCCAATCGCAAAGTTCTTCTTCTTGAGTGAATCCGCGAGCGGAGAATCTTTCTTAAACGCTTCGTTGTCGGGCTTGGTCGTCTTAAAAAAATATTTGTCGAACCAGGCGACTTCGTCTTCCACCTTGCGCATCTGGTGCGTCAATTTCTGTGGACCGTGCGGCTCGCCGGGGAACACGACAAACTTCACTGGAACTTTGCCGTAATACTCCAGCGCGCGGAAGAACGACCAGCTCTGCGCTGGAGGAACGTTGCGGTCGGCGGAGCCATGAAAAATCAAGACGGCGGCTTGCACTTTGTCCATCTTGAAAAACGGCGATTTCTTGATGTAGAGCTGTGGATCTTCCATCGGCGACTTGCCGAAATAATACGAATCAAACGAATCGCCAAAATCCACATTGCCCCAGTCGCTGATCCATTCGACGTCGCCCGCGCCCACGCTCGCTGCTTTGTACCGCTCGGGATACGTCGTGATCAAATTGATGGAAAGAATGGAACCGTTGGACCAGCCGAGCGTCGCGACTTTGTCGGGATCCGCCATGCCCTTGGAAATCAAATAGTCGACACCCATATTGATGTCCGGCGTCTCCAAGTCGTAATACTTGCCGCAGCAAATCGATTCCACCCACTTCAATCCGTAATTCGCGCTGCCGTGATAGTTCGGACGCAGCACGAACGCGCCGCGCTGCGTCATTAGATTGACGGGATACGCCCAGTTGTCATCCCATGCGTCCGAATCCCAGCCTGTGGGGCCGCCGTGAATCATGGTAATCACCGGATATTTTTTTCCGGTTTCGTAGTTCGTCGGATAGTAGAGAATGCCCTCGACTTCCTCGTCAAGCGATCCCTTCCAGCGGACGACTTCCGTCTTCGCAAACGCGCGGCCGCTCACTAGTCCCTCATTCAATTTCGTGACTTGCACCGGCGAGACAATTTTCGTGCCATCGAGTTGCGCTCGATAAATCTGCGGCAGTTTGCTCGCCGTCGAATATTCATAGACGATCGTTTTTCCGTCTTCGCTCAACACGAATCCGCCAATATTCTTCGCGTGCTCGCCAGCAAGGGATTGCCGTTTCCAATTCCAACTCGAACCAGTTTTCTCCGCAATGTAGCGTGCCAACGCGGAATGGCTGCCAGCAGCTAGCTCGGCAACGAACCCGCCCGGCGCGTGCTCCAGCCCAAATCCGAATCCGTTCTCCCAATCCGCGGGAATTTCCGCAGACTTCCCCGATGCCAAATCGTAGAAATAGACCTTGAGAATCGTGGCCGTCAGAAACTTGGGATCGGTCGAATACGGCGCCACGGCGTAGAATCCGGATCCGTCTGCCGCCCACTCGAATCCGTAGGGCCGGACGCGCCCTTCCGTGAAAATCTGTTTCTCCGTGCCGTCGCTCAAATTGTGGAGTACTGCGATCGGCGGAACTTTCTGATCGAATTCATAATGCAAACTTTTCGCGTGGGAAGCGGCCACGAATTTTCCATCCTTGGAAACGCTCCACCTTTCGATCCAATCTGTGTTCGTCGATAGCCGCGTGATTTTCTTGTCCTTCACGCTGATCTTGTACAACCTCACTGGCGGCGCGTGATCGGCGTCGTCCACAATTTCCGAATCGTCCTTCTTCTTCTTCAACTCCTGCTCGTAGAGAGCGGGCTCTTCCTCAGCGCTGTAGATAATCGTGTCCTTATCCAGCCAGTCGATTTGCCTCGGCGCGCGCGCCAGCTCCGTCAACACCCAGGGTTCTCCGCCGTGCGGATTAATCAGCCAGATTTGCATTGGCGCCGTGTCCGGCTTGGCCTGCTGCCGTGCGCGCGAACTCACGAATGCGATGCGCTCGCCGTCCGGAGACCATCGCGGATTGCCGTAGCGGTCGCTGCCGCGCGTAAGCTCAATCTCCTTGTTCTCCGTGAGGCTCGACAAATAAAGATTGGAAACGCGCGCATCTTTCTCTTTGTCGGCCGTCGACTTCACCCACACAAGCCATTTTCCATCCGGCGAAATCCGCATCTGCCCGGCGTATTCCTGAAAAATCTCGTCTTCCACTTTCCACGGCTCTACTTTTGCCGCTGGTTTTGCGTCGTCCGCCTTCACAACTGGCTTAGTACGACTCAACGCCGCAGCCGCGCATGTACCTGCCAGAAAAATTCCCATCACAATCCATTTCCGTTGCTTCATGTGGTCCTCGCTTCGGATGAAACTCAAAAAGCACACAGCCGTCACACGCCCCTGGCAAGCCGCACAGCATAGTCCAATTGACGGCGATTGGGAATCGTGTACTCTTGTCCCCACCAAACCGCGCCGAGGGCCACGCATGGGAAAGCAGGAACCGATTTTCACCCGCGCCACGTTTCAGTTTTTTCGCGACTTGGCGCGCAACAACCGCAAAGTGTGGATGGACGCCAACCGAGAACGATATCAGGAATGTGTGGTGAAACCCTTTCGCCGCCTGCTTGAAGAGGTCAGCCCCACGGTCCTGCAACTCGATTCGCGCTTCGACACCAGCGGGCGCACGGGCGCGAATTTCTCGCGCATTAACCGGGACATCCGTTTTGCGAAAGACAAGACTCCGTATCGCGCGCAAATGTATTTGAAATTCGCCGCGCCATTTCCCGGCGAAGGCGAAACCGGACAGCTTTACGTGGGAATTTCCGCCGAGACCGTGACCGCGGGCTTCCGGATTTACGGCGGCTCGAAGCGCAAAGAGTCCGCGCTGTCTGTGATTGGAGACGAGCGCGTTTTGGCCCAGCCGAAATGGATTGCACATCAAAAGAAGCGCCTCGGCAAACGATTGGAAAGTTATTGGTACGCGTTGGAAAAAGGAGACTGGAAGGAACAGAAAGGATGGCCCTCAGGACCAGGCGACTGGGAAAAACTGCAGGGTTGGGTTGTGCGGCGCAAACTAAAACCGGCCGACGCCAGGCGCGCCACTTTTCCGAAGGAGATTGCAAAAACATTCCGCGAGCTCTACCCGCTGTTGCGATTTACTTCGCTGCAGGATTGAGCTTCGCGTGGATTTGGAGAATCAATGAAAAAAAGAGCCGTGCATTTTTCGAGCGAGATAGAGCGTGCAAAAAAGTGTGTCGTGGCAGCGGCGCTCGTTCTGTTCATGCAAAGCTGCATTGGCATCGCCGCGATGGCCCAAGAACCTGCGGCAACAAAAGACTGGCCGAAAGGCGCTCCGAAAGAATTCAGCATTGATCCGGGAAAACTTGCCGCGTTCGACGCCGACCTGGCGAGCGGAAAGTACGGACTGGTGGACAGCATGCTCGTTCTGCGCTGCGGCACGGCCGTTTACGACAAGTCTTATCCGCACGACTACGGCCAGATTTATGGCGAACGCGCCAAAAAAGAGGGTCCGCTGAATCACGATCTCCATGGCCCGTACAATTATTTCAGCACGGATTTTCATCCGTTTTACCACGGCAGCGACATGCACACGATGCAATCGGTATCAAAAACGGTCACGTCCATCACGATCGGCATTGCGCGAATGCGGAATGAATTTACCGCCAGCCTGGACGCGCCCATCGTGCAGTTTTTCGGAGGCCACAAAATCGCAAACCTCGATGATCGCAAAAAGCGAATCACCGTGCGCAACCTGCTTACGATGACCGCCGGCCTCGAGTGGCACGAAGATCTGGCTTACGACGATCCAAAAAACTCGGCCGATATCATGGAAGCGAACCACGACTGGGCGCAGTACGCGATCGATCAGCCGATGTCAGACGAGCCGGGCAAGAAGTTCGTCTACAACAGCGGCGCGACAGTTTTGCTTGCGCACATCTTCAGAAAAGTCACCGGCAAAAACATAGACGATTACGCGGCGGAACGCCTCTTCAAACCGCTGGGCATCCACTATTACTGGAAACATTCGCCAACCGGTTTGCCGGACACTGAAGGCGGCCTATATCTCTCGGCGCACGATCTCGCAAAAATCGGCCAGCTCTTTCTGAAAGACGGAATGTGGCAAGGGAAGGAAGTGATTTCTTCCGCGTGGATCAAGGACTCCGTGTCGCCGCACGTCACTGTTCCCGGGGGAGACTGGAAATATGGCTATCAATGGTGGATGCAACCGATCGGGAGTTCGCCGGAAGACACAACGTGGCAAGCGCGCGGGTTTGGCGGCCAGCATCTGATGGTCCTGCCGGAGTATGACATCGTCGCGGTCTTCACTGGCTGGGACATTCTGCCGTCGGACGAGAAACATTCGCATGACCAGCTTGCGCGCCTTCTCGATGCAGCAAACAGATTCTACGGCTGCACGGAATAGAGCGCTGCTTCGCGATTTCGACGAGACGCGATCGCTGCGGACCGGAAAACGCGAAAAGTAGCTCGACAGGCGCAGCCGAGATGTAAGAAACTAGCGGAAATCGGAATCCTTCACAGATTTTCAAATTCCTCTGTTTGTGTGGGCGCGGTCACTTGCTTATGAGTCTGCTTCAGTCAATACGAGAGGATATTCGCTTTGCGTTTCGGATGATGAGACGCAGCCCCGGGCTGACTGCGGTGTCCGTTTTGTCCCTCGCGTTAGGAATCGGCGCGACGATTGCCATTTTTTCCGTCATTTATGCGTTGGCGCTCAAGCCGTTGCCGGTGCAGAGGCCGGATCAACTGGTCGAGGTGGACCGGGGCGGCGTAGGGAACCTGCATTCCTACGCAGAGTGGAAACTTTTCCAGGACCGGCAGGATATCTTTTCCGGCGTTTTGGCCTACAACTATTCTTACAACGACTTCGGCGGGCAGTTCATAATCGCGGACTCAAAAGGACAGCAGGACGTGACGGGGCTGTACGTTTCTGGAGGTTACTTCTCAACGCTTGGCGTCTCAGCCGTTTTAGGTCGAGTCCTCCAATCTTCGGACGACCAGTCTGGTGCGACGCCCGCGTGCGTGATTGGTTACAAATTGTGGCGGCGATTGTACGGCCAATCGGCAAATGTACTCGGCCGGGCGATCCGGGTCAACGGAAACGAATTTGTAATCGTAGGAGTGGCCCCCGCGTCCTTTTTCGGTGTGGACATTGGCGCTACACCTGAGATCTTCATGCCACTCGAGGCAGAAAGAACGTACAGGGACTATCCGCAAATGTTCGGACCTCAGATGCCGTCACTGGACGATCCGGCTACGACGCTTAGCTTCGTCGGGCGGCTAAAGCCGGGAGTCAGTGTGGCCAATGCCAATGCCGGATTGCAGGTTCTAGGTGCGGAAATATACAGCGCCCTGTCGTCGAGATCCGACGACAGCAGATGGCGACGGGCAGCGCCTCGGTCTTTCTCGGCGCGTCCCGTGCCCAACGGGACCTCGAATGAATGGCTTCAAGACATGGACGTAGTGCTGCTTTTGATGGTTATGGCGGCGGTCGCACTCATCATTGCCTGTGCGAACTTAGGCAACCTCCTGCTCGCGCGAGCAGCAAAGCGGCGGGCGGAGATCGCCACTCGGCTGGCCTTGGGAGCGTCGCGTTGGCGCCTGATGCGGCAGTTGCTGACGGAAAGCGTCGCCTTGTCGGTGATCGGCGCTGCTGTTGGTCTTCTCATCGCGCGCTGGGGAAGCCAAGCGCTGCTCTGGGCGCTTTCGTACCCCGGCGATCCTCTACGACTGGATTTGTCATGGGATGCGAAACTCGCCGCGTTCGCGGCGAGCATCACTTTGGCGTGCGCTCTGCTCTTTGGGTTGGCGCCTGCGATTGGCGCTACAGACATTTCGCTTTATTCTGCTATGCGCAACAGCGTGGCCACCGGAAAGCCCAGAAGTCGGCTTATGAATTCTCTCCTTGTTGTCCTGCAAGTTACTTTATCCGTAGCTATTCTGGTCAGCGCGGGCTTGCTGGCGCGGACGCTGCAGGCGCTCTTGGCGCAGAATTTGGGCTATGACCCTAAAGGTGTCGTAACAGCTTATGCGAAATGGCCGGGCGCCCGCGAAAGTGCACAGCACGAAACATTTGTCGGGGAGGAATTGCTTACGGTATTTCGGTCCCTGCCTGGCGTCACGTCAGCGTCATGGAGCCGCGCTTATTCGAAGCCGACGCGTTCACAATTGGTCGTTCCCGGGCCAGGAGGATCCGAGCGAAGGTCTGGCTTTTACCCCGACTTCATCTCCCCCGACTTTTTCCGAACCTGGCGGACTCCCGTACTAGCGGGGCGGGAATTTAATGATACTGACACCTCCACTTCGCCTCCAGTGGCTATTCTTAGTGCAGAGTTGGCGAGAGTGCTTTTTGGGAAAGTGAATCCCGTCGGGCTGCAATTTCGTGAGAACGATGGAGATCGTGACGGGCACGATTATGCGGTCGAGGTTGTTGGCGTCGCAGGAGACATACAACTTCGGCGGCCTAGTGATGGACCCCTGCCTGTCTTGCACAGGCCGGTTTCACAATGCGGAAATTCCTGCTCGGGGGCGGGCTCCTACCAAATTCGAGCTGCTGGTACGCTCGCCGAGACGGCTAAACGTGTGGAGGATGCTGCGGCGACAGTTGACCCGCGTATCGACCTGAAATGTAGTCCACTGAGCAACGTGGTCAACAACTCGGTACACCGAAATCGCGCCATGGCGTTGATGGCCGCGACCTTCGGGTTGTTTGTCGGTCTGCTGGCGATGATCGGCGTTTACGGAGTGACATCCCACGCAGTAGCCGAAAGAACGCGCGAAATCGGCATTCGGATGGCCTTGGGCGCGGAACGAGGCGACGTCCTCCGTATGTTACTTGGCGAAATGATGCGAATCGTGTGCATAGGGATAGCGTTTGGCATAGGCGCTGTTTTTGCGGCAACGCAGATCATTCGCGGAGCGATCTGGGGAGTAAAGCCTACCGATCCGCTGAGCTTTGGTATTCCAATTTGCTTGATGATTCTCATAGCCGGAATCGCAGCGTTTCTCCCCGCGCGTCGAGCGATGAAAGTCGATCCAATGGTCGCCTTGCGCAACGAATAACGCGAACGGTAGTCAGGCGTCGTGTGGTTCCGCAAACAGGGCATTCAATTTCTAGTGATCACGGGGCCCAGAGGCGCAGTCCGACGAGATGCCATGAGGCAATAAAAACGGTGAGGACGCAGCAGGCCAGAGCGACGAGCAAAGAGTGAATGCGCGTACCTTTGTGGATTTCGCTCTTCGGGACGCGAACCGCGAGCAAAAAACCGTAGAGCGAGAGAAGCGGAAACAAAACACTCAAGGCGAAAATTCCCGCGGTCCAAACAGTGAACTGCCCCGTATCCGAGCCGCCCAGTTTGGTAAAGCAAAAAACCAGCGCCGCGAATGCAAGTGTCGCGAGCAGCGGAATGGCGCGCACCGCGAGGTGTTTAACGTCTTTCATTCCTCCAAACACTTTCCGCAGGATCCAAAAGAGAGCGAAGAGCAGAGAAGTGGCCATGAGCACCACGCAAAGGGCAAGCAAAGCTATCCGCGCATACGTCCACGCAATATTGCCGCGCTCGCCGTAGGAGAATCCCTCCATTCCCTGGCTTGAAAATATCATCTGGCCTGCGCTGTCCGTGACAAAAACCGTGGTGGCCTCGGGCTCCTTTTCGCCGCGAAAGAAATTCTTGCCGACGGGAATCAGCGGTTCGGGTTTGCCGAAGAGGCCGGAGCGCGTGAGCTGTCCATTGATCACACGGATGCGGACGCCACCTGATAGATTCTCGGCAAAAGACAGAAGTTGTGACCGTGGGGCCATGGGCGCATAGTAGCCGGCGAATTTTTCCAGTTCGGCGGCGGGAACAGAAACCACGGGTTGCTGCGGCTTCGGAAAATCTTTCGAGAGAAAATCGAGAGCCAGTTTATTCAAGTCCAGCAGCGCCTGGAACGACTGCGTGCTGTTGAGCAACACAACGTATCCCCAATTCTGTTCCGGCATATAGCGATACGTGGAGATGAAACCATCAATCCCTCCGTCGTGGCCGTGAGTGACGACGCCGCCGCGGACCTCGGTGTAATTCGCAAGGCCGTAGCCGAGGCGAAGGCCGTTTTTCGCGGCCAGAGTGGACTCGACCGACTCCATGCGAATGATGGATTCCGGTTTCACGATCTGCGTATCCGCCGCTTTTCCACGACGAAGGAATAATTCCACAAGCTTGGCCAGTTCGCCGGGTGAGGCTTTCAAATCACCTGCAGGACGCAGGTAAATATAAGGGTAGCCTGAGAGGGCATGAGGCGGATTGCCATCGTAAGCGGTGGCTAGGAGAGGTTTGTTCGCGTCGGTGAAGGGGAAGTCCGCATTCGCCATACCCAGCGGACGAAGGATAGTCTCGCGAATGTACTGATCATAGGGTTTGCCCGCGACTTTCTCGATCAAGTAGCCGGCGACGCCGAATCCTGGATTGGAGTAAGACATGCGCGTGCCCGGAGGCCAGCGAACGTTTTGCGGTTCGCGGAAGCGTTTGAAGACTTCGAGAAGCGAAAAATCGTAGCGGTCGTAGAAGTTGTAGATTTCGGCGGCTTCCATGTCGTCAAATCCGGCGGTGTGCTCGAGCAGATTGACGATGCGGACGGGGTTCGTGGACTCCCACGGATTAATCACCGGGACTTCCGGCGCAACATCCTGCAAGCGTGCTTCGAGATTTATTTTTCCTTCTTCCTGCAGCTTCAAGAGCGCCAGCGCGACAAACGATTTGCTGATGGAGCCGACGCGAAATTCCGTGTCGCAGGTGACATCGCGGCCCGAAGCGAGGTCCGCTTTTCCGAATCCGCCGCACCAGAGCAACACACCGTTGGAGACGAGCGCGACGCCTGCGCCGGGCAAGCGGGCCTTGTCGACAACATCTTTCATCGCTTTTTGCAGATCCGGTAGCGTTTTTGGATGCGGCAATTCTTCTTTCTGCTGCGCGCCGGCGATTGGCGATTGCAGAAGAAACGCGGCAATGCTCAGGCACACGGTGAGCAGTGGACGGGCGGCGTGCATGGATGCTCCTCGAAGCAAGTATGACGAGAACGTGCCAGCATTCTATAGCGGCGGGCGTGCGGTACAAGCGAAATTGCAAAAGCCACTGGCTGAGCGCCGAGGCGAGCATGGATTGACGAAGCTACTGCACTCGCATACGATGCCGCGGGCCGCCGCGTGTTTGTTCCGGCCACGAAGAGGAGAGCATCGCCGATGAAATTTCGCTACCTAGGATTGCGTTGCGCTGGATTTATTTTGCTTGGCGCTTCGTTCGCGCTCGCGCAACAAACGGCGACGGCTCCGGCTGCGCCGCCAAAGCCGGGCGACAAGGCTGCCGAGCCCGCGAAAGAAGCGGAGAAGAAAACGCCGCCTGTGCCGGAAGACAAGGTGGCGCAGACAAAACATTCTGCGAGGATCGGAGGGCAAGAGATCAAGTACACGGCGACAGCGGGGATGCTCGTGATGAAAGACGAAGAAGGGAAGCCGAAGGCGAGCGTCTTTTACATGGCCTACACGCGCGACGACGTAACAGACATGGCGCAGAGGCCAATCATGTTTACGTTTAACGGCGGACCGGGTTCCGCTTCGGTATGGCTGCACCTGGGGGCGTTTGGTCCGCGGCGTGTCGAGATGGGGGATGCAGGCGCGCTACTCCCACCGCCCTATAAATTGGTGGACAACGAGTCGTCGCTTCTGGACGTCACGGATATGGTGTTCATCGATCCCGTCTCCACGGGATACAGCCGGCCGGCGCCGGGAGAATCTGCCGATCAATTTCATGGCGTCCAAGAAGACGTGCAGTCTGTCGGCGATTTCATCCGGCTTTACGCGACGCGAAATAAGCGGTGGTCCTCACCGAAGTTTTTGGCAGGCGAAAGTTATGGGACGACGCGCGCGGCTGGACTCTCCGGCTATCTGCAGCAGCGCTACGGAATGTATTTGAACGGGATCATCCTGGTTTCGACGATTCTGAATTTCGAGACTGCGGATTTTAATACCGGCAACGACTTGCCGTACATCCTCTATCTGCCGACATACACCGCGATTGCGTGGTACCACAAGCGATTGCCTGCCGACCTGCAAGGCGATTTGTCCAAAGCCGTTGAGGAGTCGGAGAGTTTTGCGAAAGGCGAGTACACCACCGCGCTGATGGCCGGCGATGCGCTGGCGAGCGCAAAACATGCGGAAATCGTGCAGAAGCTTGCGCGGCTGACGGGGCTCTCGACCGACTACATCGAGCGGACGAACATGCGCGTGGAAATCGAGCGTTTCACGAAAGAATTGCTGCGCAGCGAGCGGCGTACGGTCGGGCGCATTGACGGACGATTCACGGGGATCGACCGGGACGCCGCAGGCGAAGCGCCGGAATACGATCCGAGCATCGCGGCGATTATCGGGCCGTATACGGCCACGCTCAACGATTACGTGCGAGGCGATTTGAAATTTGACAGCGATCTGCCCTACGAAGTGCTGACCGGACGAGTGTTTCCGTGGAGCTTCAAGCCGTACGTAAATCGCTATGTGGATGTGGGAGAGACGCTGCGTAGCGCGATGACGCAGAATCCATTTCTGCACGTTTTCGTAGCCAAGGGGTATTACGACCTGGCTACGCCTTTTTTTGCGGCGGACTACACGTTTGATCACCTCGGGCTCGATCCCTCCTTGCGCGGACATTTGAGCGGGGCTTACTACGAATCGGGGCACATGGTCTATGCACACATGCCTTCGCTGGCAAAGCTGAAGCAAGACACCGCGAAGTTCATTCGCGCCAGTTGGGGAACTAGTTCGGGGAAATGAACGCAGCCCTAAAATTTATTGTTTGGCTGTGCGTCGCGCTGCTCGGAGCCGGGGCTTTGGGTGCGATTGCGTTACACCGCGGCGAGCCGTTGAACGCTACATGGTTTATCGTCGCGGCGGTTTGTTGTTACATGGTGACGTATCGACTGTACTCGGCATTCATCGCGGCGCGCTTGCTGGCGCTCGATGATACGCGCGCCACGCCGTCGGAGATTCACGACGATGGGCGCGATTTCGTTCCAACCAATAAGTGGGTTCTTTTCGGGCACCATTTTGCCGCCATTGCCGGGCCGGGCCCGCTGGTCGGGCCAACGCTCGCGGCGCAATTCGGTTATTTGCCGGGAACGCTGTGGCTGATCGCGGGAGCAGCGCTGGCGGGGTGCGTCCAGGACTTCATTATTTTGTTCTGCTCAATCCGGCGCGACGGGAAAACGCTCGGACAGATGGCGCGCGAGGAGGTGAGTGCGCGGGGCGGATTCATCGCGCAGATCGCGGTGCTAGCGATCATGGTAATTCTGCTGGCGGTGGTCGCGCTTGTCGTGGTGAACGCGCTGAAATCGTCGCCGTGGGGCACGTTTACGCTGGCGATGACCATTCCCATCGCGTTGCTGCTGGGCGTGTATTTACGATTTATCCGGCCGGGGCGCGTTCTGGAAGCTTCCTTGTTCGGCGTCGCGCTCGTACTGTTCGCGGTGGTCGCTGGACAGTGGGTGGCGGCGTCGCCTTCGTGGGCAAGCGCTTTCACGTTCGGCGGCGTTTCGCTGGCCTTTTTGATTATAGTATACGGCTTTGCCGCGGCCGTTCTTCCCGTGTGGCTGCTGCTCGCGCCGCGCGATTACTTGAGCGCGTTCATCAAAACGGGGGCCATTTTTTCGCTTGCGGCAGGAATTTTGTTTGTGCGGCCGCACATGATGATGCCGCCGCTAACGCGATTCATCGATGGATCGGGCCCCGTGTTCGCGGGGAAGGTATTTCCGTTTTGCTTCATTACCATTGCTTGCGGCGCGATTAGCGGATTCCATTCGCTGATTTCTTCGGGCACGACGCCGAAGATGATTCTTCGAGAGAGCCACGCGCGGGTGATCGGTTATGGCGCGATGCTTCTGGAGTCTTTTGTCGGCGTGATGGCTATGATTGCGGCTTGCGCGATGCCGCCAGGCGTCTATTTCGCGATCAATAGTCCGGCGGCAATTGTGGGCGCAACGCCGGAGGCGGCAGCCGCCACGATCAGTTCGTGGGGATACCACCTCGATGCGCAGACCATGGCGCAGCTCGCGCACTCCGTGGGCGAGCAGACGTTGCTCAACCGCGCGGGCGGCGCACCTTCACTGGCTGTCGGAATGGCGCAGATTTTTTCAAGCACCATTGGAGGCGACCGGCTGCTGAGCATTTGGTATCACTTCGCGATCATGTTTGAGGCGCTGTTCATTCTCACGGTGCTGGATGCGGGGACGCGCGTGGGACGCTTCATGGTGCAAGAACTTGGTGGACGAGTGTGGAAACCGTTTGCGCGCACGGGATGGATGCCGGGGATTTTGCTTTCGAGCGCGATCATCGTTGGGATGTGGGGCTACTTTCTGTACCAGGGCGTTGTCGATCCGCTCGGGGGAATCAATTCTTTGTGGCCGCTGTTCGGGATTGCGAATCAGTTGCTCGCGGCCGTGGCGCTGGTCGTAGCCACCACGATTTTGTTGAAGATGAAACGCTTGCGTTGGATTTGGGTGACGGTTGTGCCGATGGCGATGCTTGTGGCCGTTACTATGACCGCGAGCTATCAGAAGATCTTTGCTGCAAATTCGAATCTCGGGTTTTTATCGAAAGCGAATTTGCTGGCCGCGCAAATCGCCGGTGGACAAATACCCGTGGCGAAAATCGCCGAGACGCAGCGCCTGATTTTCAACCAGCGGCTGGATGCTGTGGTGACGGGAGTACTGGCGCTGATGATTCTTGTACTGCTCGTGGAGGCGGTCGCGCAGTGGTACGCGATAGTGAGCGGTCGCCGTGTCGCCGTGCTGCACGAAGCACCGTATATTGCGACGAATTGGGACACGAGATTTACTGGCACGGCCCATGGAGACGACTGATGCAGACCTATCTGACGGCGAAATTCGCCGCGCGCTCACTCCGCCACTTGTGGCGGGGCTTGCGGGAATGGTGCGGCGACGCCGGGTACGAGCGCTATCTGCGCGCAAAAGGCAGACGGGACGTGGAGAGCCGCACGCTGACCGCCGAGGAGTTTTACGTCGAGCAAATCAATCGCCGCTATTCCCGGCCTAACCGGTGTTGCTAAGGCACCTTGCTTTTACTCGCCTGAACAGCCTAAGATCTCCAGCAATTTCTTAGCCCACCTATTTTCTGCCTGTCGGAGGGATGAATGGCTATAAACCCGGATAAGCTGAATGAGTTTCTGGGAAGAGCGCTGGTCGATTTCGGCGCAACGTTTAACGCGGCGCTGATTCGCATCGGCGACAAGCTCGGTTTGTACAAAGGACTTGCGGCGGGCGGTCCACAAACACCGGCGGAATTGGCAAAGCGCACGGGCACTGCCGAGCGTTATATTCGCGAGTGGCTGAGCGCGCAGGCGGCGGGCGGCTACGTGACGTATGATCCAGCGACGGGAAAATTTCACCTGAGCGAAGAACAGGCTTTCGCGATGGCGGACGACAACAGCCCCGCGTTCATGCCCGGGGCGTTTCAAGCGGCGCTCGCTGCGATCAAGGCTGAGGAGGCGCTTACCGAGCGATTCAAGACGGGCGAAGGATTGGGCTGGCACGAGCACCATGCCGAGCTTTTTGTGGGCACGGAAAGATTTTTTCGGCCGGGATATGCTGCGAATCTGATTGCGGCCTGGATTCCGTCGCTCGAAGGCGTCGATGCGAAATTGGAAAGCGGGGCACGTGTCGCTGACGTGGGATGCGGTTTGGGTGCATCGACGATTCTGATGGCGAAGTCCTATCCCAAATCTGAGTTCTCTGGATTTGATTATCACGACAAATCGATCGAGACCGCCAAACAGCGCGCCCGCGATGCCGGCGTCGGAGACCGTATCAAGTTTGAAGTGGCCAGCGCCAAGACTTTTCCCGGCAAAGACTACGACTTCGTGACATTCTTTGATTGCCTGCATGATATGGGCGATCCCGCGGGCGCTTCGGCGCACGTGCACGGCCGGCTAAAGAAGGATGGGACGTGGATGATCGTCGAGCCGTTCGCCGGCGACAAACTGGAAGACAATCTCAATCCGATTGGACGCGCGTTTTACGGAGCGTCGACACTTTTGTGCACCCCAGCATCGCTTTCGCAGGAAGTGGGTTTGGCGCTTGGCGCGCAAGCGGGAGAGAAGCGGCTTCGCGAAGTTGTGACGAGCGGCGGCTTCTCTCGATTCCGCCGCGCTACACAGACGCCGTTCAATTTGGTGTTTGAAGCGCGGCCGTAGCTAGCAGCGTGTCTGCCGCGCAAGTCAGAATTCCTCTTGGTCATCGGCATTTTGCTTGATGGGCGTCGTTTTGTGCGTAATCCTCACGCGGTGAGCGCGGATTCCAGCGATGACCGCGCGGCGAACTTCCACGGGAAGCATTTCCGGAGCGAATACGCCGGCTTCCCCCCGGGGGAAATACTTGATGAAGAGCGCGGCGGCGTGAGCGGTGGCGTAGGCGACCGGTGTGGTGTAGAGGCCTTGCTGGCGGATCTGGTAGAGCGTCGGGAACATCGCGTCGGTGCGGATCAGCAGATACTGATCTTCTTTTGGGCGGCGCTTGATGCCGCGCACGAGCACCGCGACCGAAAACCGCGCATTTTGAAGGACACCATTGCGGATCAGGTTGGCGATCGCGCGCGGCGACGACGTGTGCGGGAATCGGTGCCGCACGATGCCGCGCGACTTCGACAATTTTCCCTGCTTGTACCAGCGGCGCAGCCGGTCAAACTCGTTTCCACCGATTTTTACGTCCATGTTCCGCATCGGGATGGTGTAGGGAAGCGTGGCGACCTCATCCTGCGCGGCGAGGACGACCTTGGCGTATCCAACCGGATCGGGAAAGCGAAATTTCTCCAGTTCGGCAAACCGTTTTTCCATGACGAATCTGCCGTCGCGGTACACGCGGGGATGCGAGATGGCCTCATCAAAGGAAACCTCGGGCGACCATTGCGAAATCGGGTCGTCGCTTTCAGTGCTTTCGTAGAGGCGAATGTGCACGGAGTGGACTTCGTCCAGCATCTCCGCTGAGCGCTTCACCAGCAAGTTTGTCAAGCCCGGGGCCGCACCGGCGTTGATCAGCGCCGCTCTGTTTTTTTCTTCAAACCGTTTCGCGTAGGAGAATTGCTCGGCCTTGAAGGGGTTGAGCGTGAGGTGGGAACTCAGGTCCATATAATGCGCGCGCAGGCGCAGCGCGGCTCGCATCACGATCAGATTAAAGACCGACGCGGAGGCGTTGACAATGAGCTGGCAGCCTCGGGCAGCACGCGCGATGCCGAACATGTTTCGGGCGTTCACCTCGGCCACGGCGATCGTGCTTTTTTCGCCCAGAAACCGGCGCGCACGAATGGGGTCGCGGTCGCCACACCAGACAGTATGTCCTTGACGTGAGAGAAGTTCTGCCAGAAGGGAGCCGGTGGCTCCGGCTCCGAGAACGAAGATCCGCATGACGTGGCAAAAACTCTATCACACACCATGCGCCAGGAATCGGAGATGTCTCAGGGGGTTGCCGGATGTTGTGGCGCGGGGGCCCCTCGCAGGAGGCTCTCCGTGCTGAGGTCTTCGTCAAGGTCGGGCCAGTGGATGCCATAGCCACCGCCGGCGATCTTCCAGTGGTCCAGCTGTTCAGCAGTAGCATGTAGGAGCTTCGGGTACCATGCGAGAGGCACACTGATTACTCTGCCGTCTTTTAATGTGACGCTGAACGAGTCAGCAGAAAAACTCACGTCCGAAACCCGTTCATCCGCTCTTAAAGGCAGAGTGCCCATGCTCGATTCTACTGAATTGCAGTCTTTTTCGCACAGGCATACACTGTAGACGAACTCCGACCCCGGTTACCTAAGGGAGACAAAACCTAGGGTAAACGGGGCGATGCCTTGACAGCGGCTGTTGACCGACTGCGGGGCTGAGGGTTCGGGTGGAAACGCCCGGGCCTCCCGAACTTGGAAAGGAGCGATACGACGGAAAACTGTGTATTTCCGTCGCGCGCCCGCATCCAAGTATTCGGATCGGGCGATTTTGTTCTTGGGGAAGCGGAAAGCGGGAATTCACGCGGTCGCGTCCAACTAATAAACGTGCGATGACTCTTATCGACAAATTCGGCCGGCAGATCACGGACCTTCGTATTTCGATCACGGACCGCTGCAATTTCCGCTGCGTCTACTGCCGTTCGGCTGACCCGGAAAATTACCGCGACCATGGCGAAATCCTTTCCTGGCCGGAACTGGACCGGCTCGCCCATATTTTTCTGAGTCTTGGCATTCGCAAGATCCGTATCACCGGTGGCGAGCCTTTGGTGCGCGCGGGGGTGGAAGATTACATCGCGCGGCTTCATGCGCTCGGCGTTGAAGACCTTTCCATGACCACCAACGGCCATCTGCTGGCGGAACGCTGCGAACGGCTGCTTGAAGCGGGGCTGCGCCGCATCAACATCAGCCTCGATTCGCTCGATCCCGGCAAGTTTGAACGCATCACGCGCACGAAATCTTTCGGAACGGTGATGCACGGTATCGAGGTGGCGCAAAAATCGCGGCTGGCTCCCGCGAAAGTCAACGCCGTGCTGGTGCGCGGGCTGAATGATGACGAGGTGGAATCCTTCGCCGAATTCGCGCGTGAACGCGGCGTGATCATGCGCTTCATCGAGTTCATGCCGCTGGATGCGGACCGGACCTGGACGCGCAAACATGTCGTGCCCGCCGCGGAAGTTCACGATCGCATTCACGCACGGTGGCCGCTCGTGCAAATCCCGCATGAGCGCAGTGAAACGGCCCGCAAATACCGCTTTGCCGACGGCGCTCCCGGAGAAATCGGCCTGATCGCGCCGGTTACGCAACCTTTCTGCGGCCACTGCTCGCGCATCCGCCTGACCGCCGACGGAAAGCTGCGCACCTGCCTCTTCAGCAAAGAGGATCACGACCTTCGCGGACTCCTCCGTGAAGGAGCGACCGACGACGATGTGACGACTTACATCCGGTCAGTTGTCGATGAAAAGGAACAAGGACACCACATCAACGCCCCTGATTTCGTGCCCCCCTCGCGTACTATGGTATTCATCGGCGGATAGTGGAATGCTTCCATTGCGGCACCTCTCGCAGAGCGCATTGCGCTCGACCACGTCGTGAGTTTGCGTTAGCATCGAATGAAGCGAAGCAGAAGAGGCGTAGCAAGAACGGACAGTGCATGGCGGACGAAGACGACGAAGAAGGACAGGACGACTCGCCCGAGCCGGAGCAGCGGCTCTTCACCCTCACCGAGGCGGAGCGCGCGCGTCGGGAGCTCGAACCCTTTCTCGTGGAAGCCATGGATTGCCGCAAAAAATTGTCTGGCCTGGAAAACGATCTCTCCGCGGTTTCCGCGCGCATCATGATGATGGGCGGGGTGATTGTCCCCTACGAAAAGCTGGCCGCGTTGCGAGTCGAACATCAGCAACTCGCCGAATCGCTGAAAACCGCGCTCAACCGGATTCTTGAAACTGGCTGCGTCATCAAGGACTTGGACGTGGGCTTGCTCGATTTTCCCGCCGTGATCGATAACGAAGACGTCTATCTCTGCTGGAAGCTTGGCGAGGACCGCATCCGTTTTTACCACCGGCAGGACGAAGGATTTGCAGGTCGCAAGCCGCTTGACCCGCGGGATCTCGGCCCCGGAGACGTCGTGCAGTAGCCTGAGCTGCGTCTTGTTGTTCTTTTCCGCATTCACTTGCTCACTTGCAAGAAGAGCGCTTGCCCCCCGCGCTTTGGTTTTCGAAAGGAATTTTCGTGTCGTCTCATCCTGAAAACCGTTTGAAGGATTCCGCGAGCCCGTATCTACGCTCCGCGGCGCACCAGCCTATTGACTGGCACGAATGGGGCGACTCAGCCTTTGCGCGCGCGGCCTCCGAAGACAAACCCATTCTTCTGGATATCGGCGCGGTGTGGTGCCACTGGTGCCACGTCATCGATCGCGAGAGTTACGAAAACTCCGAAATCGCGAAAATTATCAACGAGAATTTTGTCGCTGTGAAAGTGGACCGCGACGAGCGCCCGGACGTCGACGCGCGTTATCAATCTGCGGTCAGCGCTATTTCCGGCCAGGGTGGCTGGCCATTAACCGGGTTTTTGCTGCCCAACGGAAAGCCATTTTTTGGGGGAACGTATTTTCCACCTGAAGATCAAATGGGGCGGCCTGGATTCCGGCGTATTCTTCTGGCGGTTGCCGATTCCTACAAGAATAAGAGAGCCGATCTTGTCAGAGCCGCAGACCATCTGGCCGATGCGGTCGCCCAAGCGGAAGTGTTCACAGGCGCGCGCGCGGAGTTCGATCCCGCCGTCGTCGACGCGCAAATTACTTCGGTCACCCAGCAATTTGATATCAAGAATGGCGGCTTTGGCAGCGCGCCAAAGTTTCCGCACGCTTCCGCGGTGGATCTGGTCCTCGAACGCTACCAACAGACCAAAGAAAAGCATCTGCTGGCGATGATCGAAACGACGCTCGAAAAAATGGCCCGTGGCGGGGTGTACGACCAGCTTGCAGGCGGTTTTCACCGCTATTCTGTGGATGAACGCTGGCTCGTCCCGCACTTCGAGAAAATGAGTTATGACAACTCCGAGCTTCTGCGCAACTATCTGCACGGCTGGCAACTGACGCAGAATCCGCTGCTGCGCGAAACCGCAGAAGGGATCATCGGCTGGGTCAACGAAGTGTTGTCCGACCAGGAACGCGGCGGCTTCCACGCGAGCCAGGACGCGGACTATTCGCTCGACGATGACGGCGATTATTTCACGTGGACCCTTGCGGAGTTGCGATCCGCGCTGTTGCCCGATGAAGCGCGCGTCATGGAGCTGTACTACGACGTCGAGCCGCACGGCGAGATGCACCATAATCTTGCCAAGAATGTGTTGTGGATTGCGCGCAGCCCTGCCGACATCGCAAAACAACTTGGTCTCGACGGGGCTTCCGTGCGCCTCATCATTGCCAAAGGCAAAGGAAAGATGCTTGCCGCGCGCTTGCCGCGTCCAACGCCGTTCGTTGATAAGACGATGTATGTTTCGTGGAACGCGATGTTCGTTTCGGCTTATCTGGACGCAGCCAGAGTGCTTGACGGGTCAACGAGTGAGAGCTGCCGCAAGTTTGCTCTAAAAACGATGGACCGGATGCTCCACGAAGTGTGGAGCGAACCGCGCGGGTTCGGCCACCGCATTGGAGGGCCCGCGCTCGACGGCTCGCTCGACGATCAAGTTTTCAGCGTTCTGGCCTTGCTGGATGCCTACGAAGCGACGCTCGAGCAGCGCTATTTTGCCGCGGCACAAAAAACGATGGACCTTGCTATCGCCCGCTACGGCGACGCGGAAGGCGGCGGCTTTTTCGATCGTCCTTCGGACGCGGCGCCGATGGGCGGCCTCGATGTCCGCCGCAAGCCATTTCAGGATTCGCCTACTCCAGGGGCCAATTCTATCGCCGCGATCGCGCTGATTCGCGTGCAGGCGTTCACCGGCGACGAGCGCTATACCAATTTTGCGCAGAAAACGCTTGAAGCATTCGCGGGAATCGCACCGCAGTACGGGATGTTTGCCGCGACTTATGGTCTTGCCGCAATGTTATTCGCGCGCCATCCATTGCAAGTCGTAATCACCGGCCGCGCGGATGATCCCGCCGCGCAAGCTCTCGAAGCCGCCGCGTATCGCGTCTACCGTTTCGGCAAGTCCATCCTGCGGCTGACGCCGGGCGCTTCCCTCGCGAATCTTGCTGGTGCGCTCAAAGAAACCTTACCGCATCTTCCTGCCGATAAAGCTATGTCGGTTGTCTGTGCGGGACAAACTTGTTTGCCTCCAACCAACAATCCTGCGCAGCTAGCCGCGCTTCTAGAGAACGGCGCCGCCGGAGCAGCTAGCTACTAGTCCATACGCACGAATTGCAGGCTTGTAGTGGCGCGGCATCCCGCGTCACTACAGCCGACCAGCACAGCGGTTCGCGCGCGGGTTCGCCAAGTTCCAGTCTCCAAAACAAAACGGGCACGAAGACTAAGCCTCGTGCCCGTTCCATGCTCGATGCGATGCTGCTTACTTCTTGGGGCGAGATTCGGGCGGCACCAGACCATTGGCGCGGTAATAGACGACGAGCTGGCCGTAGTGTTCTCCAGAGTGCTCGATGAGTGCGTAAGACAGGTCATAGAGCCGAGTCAGGGTTGGCCCGCCGGCGGCCACGCTTTCGTTCAAACCCTTGTCGCCCTTCGCCTTGATCACGTCGGCGCCGTCCTGGACGCATTGTTTCACGAAAGCCACAATCTGGGCTTTGGTCTGCAAATCGTCGCGCTTTGGATCGTCGGGCAAGTGCGGCTTCTTTCCCTGCGCGGTGTCCGTGAAATAATACATGGAAGCGGATACGTGGATCAGCTGTGCGACGAACGTACGCGAGTCCGGATTCGGTTTGTAGTCGTACTTGTCTTCCGGCATATCCTCGGCGATGGCAATCAACTTTCTTCCGATATCGTTCCAGGACTCCAGGACGGCTTGCGACGGACTTGGTGCCGGTTTCGGCGGTGCAGCCTTCTTGGCTTCCTGCGCCAGGGCTGGTATTGCCGCAAGCACCATCGCCACCAGCAGGGCCCCCCATTTGCTAACGCTCTTCATCGTCTCTCTCCTCATCTTTGTCGGCTATTGGACCTGCAATTTGGCCTGATTTGGACCAGGACGGCAGGCACACACTCTCTGACGGACCGCCCGGCCAAGCGTTTCTCTCCTCGGTGGCTGGAAACCTGACCCTTTGGCCGGGGTTCATCTTACGCAGGAGGTTTCTCGGCGTCATGGAAAATTCGTCCGGGCTGGCATGTTAAGCTTGTAGTTCGTGGCTGGGAGGCTTCTCTCATTGAACTGGACCTGGTTGGTGGTGCGCAGCGCGATTGGCTTGAGTGTGCTTGGGCTGCTGTTTTTCTCCCAGCGATTCTGGTATCGGGCCATTTGGCGGATGACGTCAAATTGGGGCAGCCAAGTGCTGCGCGTTGCGGCGCGTCTAATTTACGTAACGCTGCTGCTGCTCATTATCGGCGCGATGGCGGACGGCTTCCGCATGGGGCGCAGTCACATCGTTTCCAGCATCAATGTGATCACAGTTTTCGCGGGCTTATGGTTCTTCAGCGCGCTTTTCGCCTATTTTGCGGTCAAGCTTGTGCGCGGGCTGGATCGAATCTGGGCTTGGCTGCGCGCAGCGTACCAGCTGAAAACGAATCCTGCGGCTTCACGAGTTTCGGCTTCAACCGCAACGGCAGCGCCGTATTCCTCCTCGCCAGGCGCAGCGGAACTGATCCCAGACCCTTCGCGGCGCTACTTTTTTAAGACCGCCACCGCTCTTGCCGGGGCCGGCCCGTTTCTTACGGCGATGTATGGCTTTGCGGCCGAGCGTCTGGACTACCAGGTGCATCGCGTCGAAATCCCTATTCCCAATCTCCCCGCTGGACTTGAAGGCATGAAGATTGTGCAGATCAGCGACATCCATCTGAGCAGCTACATGCCGCGATTGCAGGTACGCCGCGCCGTCAATATGGCCAATGATCTGGGAGCGGACCTCGCGCTCGTGACTGGAGATTTCATCACCGGCGCGGGCGACCCAATCGCCGATTGCATCGATGAAGTAAAGGGGCTTCGCGCGCCGCTGGGAGTGTGGGGCTGCAACGGCAATCATGAGATTTATGCTCGAGCGGAAGACACCGCACAGTTTCTTTTTGCCCAGGCCGGGATGAAGTTGCTGCGAAGCGAAAACGCGCAACTTTCGTTTAAGGGCGAGTCGTTTAACTTGATCGGTGTCGATTACCAGCGCGAGCGCACCAACGGCGGCCGGAGAGTGCAATTGCTCCAGCATCTGGAACCGCTGGTGCGCCGCGACATGCCCAACATCCTCATGTCGCACAATCCCAATGCGTTCAATCGCGCGGCGGAGTTGGGGATCGAGCTGACGCTTTCCGGCCACACCCACGGTGGACAGATTCAGGTGGAAATCCTCGACCACCGGCTCAGCCCTGCGCGGTTTATTACCGACTATGTTGCCGGCCTGTATCACCGGCCGATGTTTGCGCCGGCGCCCAACGACCGCGCGGCCTCGGCTGGCTCCGCGTTCGAGACGAGTCACGGGTCCCTATTCCCGAACCGTTCTTCAGCATTGGCATCGATTTACGTGAATCGCGGGCTCGGCACTGTGGGCGCGCCTGTGCGCCTCGGCGTCCCCCCTGAAATCACGCTCCTGACTCTCCGCCGGGCCTAGCCTCTGACGTCCGACGGCATTCCTCGGTTTTCCATTCTCGTTTTTGTCCTGCAAGATTTCGGGGAATAAACTCCTCCCAAGTTCGGTATGCGCAGCGGCAGGTCTCTACGGGAAATAGGAGCCTCAGTTTGATTCTCCTCAAAAGCAATCGACTAAGTTCCTTGTTCTCAACAGCAGATTCATCTTCAGAAATTAAATCGTAGTGGAATGCAACTTGCACTACAAAACTGTTTACCCAGATAGACCATAAAGCTGTGGCGATCACATGGGATGTGTTTCGCTGCACAAATCTCGATCTGGAGGAAATAGCAATGGGGTACGTGTTTAAGTCGCTTAAGTCGTTAACCCTTTTCGCAGTTGGACTTTCTCTTATACCCGCTGTCACAAAAGCGCAACATTACACACAAACGAATCTGGTTTCCAATGTTGCCGGCCAAGCACCTCTAGTGGATCCCAATCTACAGAATGCTTGGGGGCTAGTTTCCAGCCCCACGGGGAGCCCTTGGTGGGTTTCCAACAACGCCGGTGGCACTTCCACGCTATATTCCATTGATCCAACAACGGGCGCAGCACATCTTGTGCCTATCAATCCGGCCCCCAACGAGTTTGTCATAATCTCAAACGCTCCGAGCCAGACGCCTCCGGGCTCTCCAACCGGTGTGATGTTCAACGGCAGTCCCACGGACTTTCTCCTTGCTCCCGGCGCGCCAGCCGGTTTCATCTTTGTTACCGAGGATGGAACAGTGCAGGGTTGGAACTTCGGACTGACCCGGCCCAAGGCGGTTATCGTAGTGGACCATTCCCAGGTCCCCAACGCAGCGAACGGGGCCGTCTACAAAGGGTCCACCATCACGGAAATTGACGGCCACAAATTTATCCTGGCGGCAAATTTCCGCAGCGGCAAAATTGATATCTTTGACACCAACTTCAAGCAGGTGCACTTCGGCGAGGATGCATTTGATGACGACCGCATTCCCCGCGATTTTGCTCCCTTTAACGTTCAAGGCGTCGGACCCAACATTTACGTAACATATGCCAAGCAGGATGCCGCCAAGCACGATCCCGTCAGGCCAGGCGAGCCAGGCGATGGTTTTGTGGATGTATTTGACCGTCACGGCCGGTTGCTACAGCGCCTCGAGCACGGCGACTGGTTTAACGCTCCCTGGGGAGTTGTCTGGGCCACACCGGATTTCGGCGAGTTCAGCAACACCATCCTGATTGGCAACTTCCGCGGTGACAATGTTGCCGCCTTCAATCCGGTCACTGGCAAGTTTTTGGGGAACATGCTGAATCCGGATGGAAGCACGGTGCTTATTGATGGCTTGTGGGCGCTTCGGTTTGGCAATGATGGCGGTTCTGGTCCCGCGACCACCCTGTTTTTCACCGCTGGTCCGAATGGTGAGACCGACGGTCTGCTGGGGACGCTGACCCCCATAGCGGCGGAAAAGCTCGAAGCCGACGAACAGTAGTCACTTCAACTGAAGCACTTGCCGCGCCGTGGGCGGTTCGTTGTGGCGGGAGGGGGCAGAAGTCAAACGACTTCTGCCCCCTCATTCTTTTTGGCTCGCGATTCTGGACTGGACGAATAGCACATGGCAGCGTCAGGATAGTACGCGATCATGATGACTTGACCGAGGGCTCACATGGATGAAGCGCCGGGAATCGACCGCATTGTCAACGAGTTGAACGATCTTCGTGAACAGGATGGGTCGGAGCCCGCCAGCGCCGTCCAACTCGAAGCATGGCTGAAGACGCTGATATCTCGCGGCGGAAGCGATCTATTGCTCGTTGCGGGAGCCCCAGCCTGTATTCGTGCAAAGGGCGCAGTGCAAAAAATCGAAGTCCGTGCGCTCGATGGCCCCGAAATCGAAGCAGCGGTGCTCCCTGCACTTACATCCCATGCGCTGGCACGCTACCGCCAGTCTCAAATCTCGGATTCTTCGTATCGCATCGCCGGGCTCGGCCGCTTTCGAATCAACCTCCATCGCGAACGCGGACGCGCCGCCGCCGCGATTCGTGCCTTGCCACAGAAGGTCCCGACGCTTCGCGAGCTCAACCTCCCACCTTCTGTCGAAACTCTCGCGCATCTCCCACGTGGCTTGGTTTTGATTGGAGGTCCCGCGGGTTCGGGCAAATCGACGACGCTCGCCGCGCTGATCGATGACATCAACCGCCGCGAAGCGCGCCACATCGTGACCATCGAAGATCCCATCGAATACGAGCACACGCACATTCGAAGCGTCATCGAGCAAGTCGAAATCGGCTCGGACGCGCCGGATTTTCCAACAGCCCTCCGCGCGGCCTTACGACAGGCCCCGGATGTTCTCGTCGTGGGCGAAATGCGCGACCCGGAAACGATGCGCATCGCCGTCGCCGCCGCGGAAACCGGCCACCTCGTGCTCTCGACATTGCACACGATTGATGTCGCCACGACCATCTCTCGGATCTCCGACTCTTTTTCCGATGAACGGCAAAACACCATTCGCCAGGAACTGGCGATGGCCATTTCCGCCGTCTTGACGCAGATTCTCCTGCCCAGCAAGAGCGGTGAACGTTTTCCGGCCGCCGAGCTGCTGATGATCGGCTATGGCGCGCGCCAGCACATTCGCCGCAACGCCCTGCAGCATCTGCATCAAGAAATCACCATGACCAAGAAAAAAGGCTCTTTCGCGCTGGAAGAATCTCTCGTCCAGCTCATCAGCAAAGGCCACATCGACCGCGAAGACGCGCTCCTCTGCGCCATCCATCCTGATGATCTGGACATCCTCCTGAAAACCGGCAGCCGCGGATAAATCTGCAACAAACGTTTCCAAACGCCATGCGGTTCAGGCAAAATACGTTCTCCCAACGAGGGGGTCTAATGAACCGCAGAGTATTTGTCGCTTCGATTGTCTTCGCAAGCATCTCCCTGGCGCCGGCCGGCACACACGTCGTCGCCGACGAGCAGCTGCTCGCCGGCTATTCCGCCGAATCCTCCCGCGCCGAGCGGCAGTGGGAAGAAAAGATGCGCGCTATTCCCGATCCACAAAAAATTAGCAGCTACATGCAGAGACTTTCCGCGTATCCGCACCACGTTGGATCACGGTATGACAAGGACAATGCCGAATGGATCCTGGCGAGATACAAAGAATTCGGACTCGACGCACACATCGAAACGTTCGACGTACTTTTTCCAACGCCTAAGGAACGCGTCGTCGAACTCGTCGATGGCGGTCCGAAGTTCGTCGCCAAGCTGCAAGAGCCGCCCGTGAAGGAAGATCCCACATCCAGCCAGCAGGACGAGCAGCTTCCCACCTACAATGCATATTCGATTGATGGCGACGTAACCGCTCCGCTCGTCTACGTCAATTTTGGCGTTCCCGACGATTATGAAAAGCTCGACCGCATGGGCGTCTCCGTGAAGGGCGCCATCGTCATCGCGCGCTATTACGGCTCCTGGCGCGGCATTAAACCAAAAGTTGCGGCGGAACACGGCGCCATCGGCTGCCTGATTTTTTCCGATCCGCATGAAGACGGTCCTTATCAAGGCGACGTTTTCCCGGAAGGACCCTATCGGCCGAGAGATGGCGTGCAGCGCGGCAGCGTGGCGGACATGCCTCTCTATTCTGGCGATCCGCTTACGCCCGGCGTGGGTGCGACAAAAGACGCGAAACGCCTCGATCTAAAAGACGCTGAGACGATTACCAAGATTCCCGTGCTGCCGATTTCGTGGGGCGACGCAGAGCCGCTTCTCGCCTCTCTAAAGGGTCCGATGGCGCCGGCGGCCTGGCGCGGCGGACTCGGCATCAGCTATCACATAGGTCCCGGCCCGGGAAAAGTTCACCTCAAAGTGAAATCGAACTGGATGCCCCTCAAGCCGCTCTACGATGTCATCGCGAAGATTCCGGGTTCGGTTTATCCCGACGAATGGGTGATTCGCGGCAACCACCACGACGGCTGGGTCAACGGAGCGGAAGATCCGCTTTCCGGCCAGTCCGCGATGCTTGAAGAAGCGCGCGCTCTGGGCGAACTGGTAAAAGCCGGATGGAAACCCAAGCGCACGATTATTTATTGCTCTTGGGATGGCGAAGAGCCCGGCTTGCTTGGCTCCACGGAGTGGGTCGAGACGCACGCCGAGGAACTTGAGAAACACGCCGTCATGTACGTCAATTCAGACGGCAATGGCCGCGGCTATTTTGGCCTCGCAGGCTCCCACACTCTCGAGAAATTCGTCAACGATGTCGCGAAAGATATTCAGGACCCTGAAACGAAACTCTCCGCCTGGAAGCGGGAGCAACTGCGCGCCATCGAAGAGGCGCCCGCCGACAAAAAGCAGGATGTCCGCCAGCGTGCCGATCTGCACGCGGGAGCGCTTGGCTCCGGCTCTGATTTTACGCCGTTCCTTCAGCACGTCGGCGTCGCCTCGCTCAACATCGGTTTTGGCGGTGAGGATGGCGGCGGAATCTACCACTCGATTTATGACGACTTCTACTGGTATACACATTTTGCCGATACGACGTTCGTTTATGGACGTGCTCTCTCACAGGCGGGCGGCACAGCCGTGATGCGCATGGCCGATGCTGACTTGCTCCCCTTCGATTTCAATGATTTCGCGGAAACGATGCAAACCTACGTTCGCGAATTGAAAGACTTGTCGAAGAAAATGCAGGATGAAATCCGCGAGCGCAACCGCGAAATTGACGAAGGCGTCTTCACCGCGACGGCGGATCCGAAGAAAACTTATGTTCCGCCGAAAAAAGAAGAAGTCCCGCCTTACCAGAACTTCGCGCCTCTCGAGAACGCAGCCGATGCGGTTACGCGCGCCGCAGCGGACTACCGCAAAGCGCTGGAGCATGCCAACGCCAATGGCGGCGCCGCGCTGGCTTCGGCTTCGGTGGCCGAGGTGAACCGCCTGCTCATCGAAAGCGAGCGCAAGTTCGTTACACAGCAGGGCCTGCCGGGTCGCCCCTGGTACCGTCACCAACTCTACGCGCCGGGCTTCTACACCGGCTACGCGGCAAAAACGATGCCCTACGTGCGCGAAGCCATCGAACAGAAGGAATGGAAACAAGCCGATGAAGGCGTGGTGGTCGTCGCGCACTGCTTGCAGGACGAAGCCAAGCTGATCGCCGACGCCGCTGCGAAACTCGCCGCCGCGCATTAATCTGCGTTATCGTTAGGGCGCAGCGCGCTGCACCCGCCTGTTTCCTTTCGGAGGATTGGCTCATGCCGTCCTATAATCTAGCCATCGTCGGCATGGGCAACGTAGCCCGCGCCCTTCTGCGCCTGCTCATCGCAAAAGAAACGGACCTCCGCCGCCGTTACGACATCCGCTGGCGCCTCACGGGAGTGGCCACGCGCCGCACCGGCTGGTTCGCCGATCCCGACGGCCTAAATCCGCTGGCCGCTTTGCACGGCCACTCACTCATTCAGCACGGAAACACATCCCAACCGCACAACCTGCGCGAGTGGCTTGAAAAAACGCGCGCCGATGTCCTTTTTGAAGCGACCTCGCTCAATGTGAAGACCGGCCAGCCCGCCACCGAACATTTGCGGACCGCGCTCGAATTGGGTATGCACGCCATCACCGCCAACAAAGGTCCCATCGTTCACGCGTACCACGAACTGACCGCACTCGCGAAAGAAAAGAACCGGCAATTCCTCTACGAATCCACGGTCATGGATGGCGTGCCGGTTTTTTCGATGTTTCCCTACGGCTTGCCTGCGACGGACATTCGCGGCTTTTCCGGAGTTCTGAATTCCACCACGAACGTCGTGCTCACGGAAATCGAAAAAGGGCGCTCGATGGATGAAGCCGTGAAGCGCGCGCAAGCCATGGGCATCGCGGAAACCGATCCAACCGCGGATTTGGACGGCTGGGATGCAGCCGTGAAAGTCGTCGCGCTCGCAATCGTATTGATGGGCGCGAATGTGCGCCTTGAACAGGTACAGCGAACAGGTATTCGCGAGCTCAGCGAAGAAAAAATCCGCTCCGTGCGCGCCGCTGGAATGCGCTACAAGTTGGTCTGCCGCGCGGAGCGCCGCGGCGACGGCGTGGATTGCCGTGTGCATCCGGAAATGCTGCTGGCTTCGGATCCGCTCGCCAATCTGGAAGGAAGCAGCTCCGCGATTCGCTTCGACCTGGATGTGTTCGGCTTATCGCTCGTCGAGCACAATCCCGGAGTCGAGGCTACCGGCTACGGCCTCCTTGCCGATTTCCTCCGCGCCGTGCGCCAGTGAGCCGCTAGCCTGCGCGCGTGCCATTTGGAACGAGGCGCTCCGGAATGGCAAGCGCCGGAGTCACGCCATCGGCGTAGCCGATATCGAACAGCATCCCCTCGGAAAGCTCTCCGGCCATCTTGCGCGGCTCTAGGTTGAGGACAAAGAGCGCCTGGCGGCCTTCTACTTCCCGCGGATCCGCTCGTTCTTTCCTGATTCCGGCGAGAATCGTTCGCGTATGGTCGCCGAAATTCACAGTCAGCTTCATCAGTTTTTCGGAGCGGGGCACTTCTTCAACGCGCTCGATGGTGCCCACACGGATATCGAGCGCGTCAAGCGCTGCAACTCCTACCAGAGGTTTGACGGGCGCGGGAGTGAATTCATTCATAGCTCACCGTCTGTACTTCGCAGCATAAGCTGGAAGAGGAATGCGGACGTCGCACCGTTCATCGCGAATCGGAGCGCCTGCAACGACGCGCAATGGAATGACTCCGGCCCAAACGGGCAAGGCGTAATCGGGAGCGTCATCTTCGGGCGGGCCGACGCGCACTTTTGCGGAAGCTTCGGTCAACGGCAGCCGCAGGATGCTGGTGGCTTTCAGCTCTTTTTCATTAGGCTGTCGCGCGTCGTCCCAGCGGCCCGGCAAAATCCTCTCCGTGAAGGCGCGCAACGCTTCGAGTTTTTCTTGCGGAGCATCGACGAGCGCGGCTTTGCCGAGTGCCACGACGCTGCGGTAATTCATCGAGTGATTGAACACCGAGCGGGCGAGCACGATTCCGTCCGTCAGTGTGACCGTCAAGCAGACATTCGCACCCTCGCTGGCGCCGCGGAGCATCCGGCTGGCGGCCGATCCGTGAAAATAAACAGCGTCACCGATACGAGCGTACAGCGTGGGAATGACAAACGGCTGGCCGTCCGCGGCAAAGCCAACGTGGCACACAAGTCCTTCGTCGAGGATCTTGTAAATGGCTTTGCGGTCGTAGACGCCGCGCTGCGGCTCGCGCACAACACGCGTGCGCTCCGTCGGCGTGAAGGGTTCGGACACTGTGCACCTCATGGAGAAACGTGGCGCGGAGACGGCCCGTTCGTGGCCGCTCATTTGATTTGTAGCCGGCGCCAAAGCGGCATGAGTGAGGAACAACCAAGTAAATGCTAGCACGGTTGCGCGTCGCTTCATCCTCGGGCCGCCCTGTGAGAAACTAACTTCCGGAGAAAACGATGAGCACACCCGTGATGCACGGATCTGAAAGCAAGCCGCTGGATGTCGCCTGGGTGAGGGAGCAATTCCCGTCACTGCAATTGCAGGTGGACGGCCACCCTGCAGCCTTCCTGGATGGGCCGGCGGGCACACAGGTTCCGAAGCAAGTGATGGACGCGGTTCAAAAGTATTATCTCAGGTCGAATGCGAACACGTGCGGAGCGTTCACCACCAGCCGCAGCAACGATGCCATCATTGCCTCCGCGCGCGCGGCCATGGCCGATTTTTTTAATTGCGACAAAGAGGAAGTCATTTTCGGCCAGAACATGACCACTATCACGTTCGCGCTGGCACGCACGATCGGGCGAACGCTCGAGCCCGGAGATGAAATTGTTGTGACCACCTTGGATCATGACGCAAATGTCGCCCCCTGGCGGGCGTTGGAAGAGATGGGCATGGTAATTCGTCAGGTGGACATTCACGAATCGGATTGCACACTGGACCTTGAAGACTTGAAGCGAAAGATCAATAAGAATACGAAGCTCGTGGCTGTCGGATATGCTTCGAACGCCGTGGGCACCATCAATCCCGTCGCCGAAATCACAAAACTAGCGCACGACGCGGGAGCGCTGATGTTTATAGACGCCGTGCACTACGCGCCACATGGCCCGATAGACGTGCGCGCGCTCGATTGCGATTTCCTGGTGTGCTCGCCGTATAAGTTTTTCGGCCCGCACATGGGAACGCTGTACGGAAAGCGCGAGTATCTGCAGCGCTTCAAGCCGTACAAGGTGCGTCCCGCACCGGATTCGCTCCCCGATCGCTGGGAAACGGGAACGCAAGTGCAGGAGTTAATCGCTGGAATCGGCGCGGCCGTGGATTACCTCGCGGAGTTGGGCAGGCATTGCGATCCATCCGTGACGGACCGGCGCAGCGCGCTGCTCGCAGCCTACCGCGCGACACGCCAGCATGAGATGGCGCTGCTTTCGCGCCTCGTCGAAGGCTTGCTTGCAATTCCCGGTCTGCGGTTTTTCGGCATCAGCAATCCGAAGCGGTTCGACGAGCGCTGCTCGACAGTTTCCGTGCGCCTTGCCAGCCACGCACCCACCGAAGTGGCGGCGTTCCTCGGCGTGCGCGGCATCTTCACCTGGGATGGCAACTACTACGCGCTGAACCTTACCGAACGCCTCGGCGTCGAAGCAACTGGCGGTCTGCTTCGAATCGGACTAGTTCACTACAATACTGCGGAAGAAGTGGACCGCCTCCTCGCCGCATTAAGGGAGATTGCAACACACTAGGCTATGGCCAAACGACCAAAACCTATTGTGCTGACGGTCCTCGATGGATGGGGCTACCGCGCGGAAACGAAAGGAAACGCCATCGCCCTCGCTCGCAAGCCCGCTTACGACGAACTGATGAAGAAATTTCCTAACACGCTCATTCACACTTCAGGTCCATACGTCGGCCTGCCCGAAGGCCAAATGGGCAACAGCGAAGTCGGCCACATGAATATCGGCGCGGGACGCATCGTCCACATGGACATCACGCGCATCGATCTCCTGATCGCCAACAAACAACTGCAAAACGTACTGCTTTTTCAGAAAGCGATGGAGCGCGGCCGGCAGCGCCAGCTGCACTTGCTCGGGCTGCTGAGCGACGGTGGCGTGCACTCGCACATCAACCACTTGTTCGCTCTGCTCGAAATGGCCAAGCAACAGAAGGTCGAGCGCGTCTTCGTTCATTGCTTTATGGATGGCCGCGACACGCCGCCAAACAGCGGCCAAGATTACGTGCGTCAGTTGCAACAAAAAATCCGCGAGCTAGGAGTGGGCGAGATTGCCACACTCACCGGCCGCTACTACGCCATGGACCGCGACAACCGCTGGGAGCGCGTCGAGCTGGCCTACCGCGCAGTGGTTCATGGCGAAGCCGAGACGCATTCGAACAACCCCGTTGCCGCGCTCCAAAAAAGCTACGAACAAGGCGTCACCGACGAATTCGTGAAACCCGTCGTCATCACAAAAGGGGATGGAGCGGCAGCCGTGCCGGTCGCTACAATTCACGACGACGACGCAGTGATCTTCTACAATTTCCGCGCCGACCGCGCGCGCCAGATGACGCGCGCCCTCGTCGAACCAGGCTTCGACAGAATCATCGATCCAAAACGCCCCAAGAATCTTTTCTACGTCGCAATGACGCAATACGACAAAAACTGGCCCTGGCTGAAATACGTGATCGCTCCGGAAAAACTCGAGCACATCCTCGCGCAAGTTTTCGAAGAGCTGCAATACAAAAATCTGCGCTGCGCCGAAACCGAAAAATACGCTCACGTCACGTATTTCTTCAACGGCGGCGTCGAAAAACCCTTCGGTGGCGAAGAGCGCATCCTCGTTCCTTCACCCAAAGTCGCCACCTACGACCTGAAACCGGAAATGTCCGCGCAAGGAATCACGGACACGGTCGTAAAAGCCATTGAGAAGGGCGATTTCGACGCCATCATCATGAACTACGCAAATGCCGACATGGTCGGCCACTCCGGCAACCTTGAAGCCACCATCAAAGCCGTGGAAGCTGTCGACGCCGGTCTCGCCCAAATTTATCAAACACTGAAGCCGCGCGGCGGCGTCTGGCTCATCACCGCCGATCACGGCAACGCCGAGACCATGGTCGATCCACTCAACGGCGGCCCGCACACCTATCACACCACCAATCCCGTCCCGCTCATTCTCGTCAGTGAGAACGATTCGCTACAATTGAAACCTGACGGTTCCTTGCGCGACCTCGCGCCCACCATGCTCGCCGCACTCGAGCAGCCCAAACCCACGGACATGACCGGTCAGGATTTGCGCGTCATCAAAAGGCACTGATATGAGCCTCAGCTACGAACCCCTCTCGAAAAAGCCGCCAGAACCCGGCCCAACTCGCCCGAGAACCTTCGGTACCATCACGATCCCCGGCACGCCGGTAGGTGCCATAGTTTCCGTAGGTCTGGTTGTCATTTGCTGGTTCGCTCTCCCGCTCTCGCGCCCTTTCATCATCGGCACCGGCGGCCTCGGCCTCATTGTCGGCCTACTCCTCTACTGGAAGCACCGCGGCCCTCGAGAATGAATCGCACCAAACCAGCCGAAACTAAACTCGTCATCTGCGTCTGGCACCCCTTCACGTTCTGGCGCCCGCAGCCGGTGATGCCGCAGACCATCCGCGCCCGCTGGCCAGAAATGCAGGTGTTACATCTCCCCAACTACGACCTCCTCCCGCGGGAATTGCCCGACACCGACATTTTCGTCGGCTACTCTCTCCGCGCCGAACAGCTCACACACGCAAAAAAACTGAAGTGGATTCACTCCACGGCCGCAGGCGTAGCCCAACTCATGTATCCCGAGCTCCGCGATTCCGGAATCGTTGTCACCAACCCCAGCGGCGTCTTTTCTCCACCCATGGCCGAACACACCATGGGCCTCCTGGTGGCCCTCGCGCGCAATTTTCCCGATTCCACGCGCCATCAAGACCGCTCGCACTGGGGGCAACAGGACATCTGGGACGAGCCGCAACGCCTCACCGAACTCAGCGGCCAAGTCCTCCTAATCGTGGGTTTGGGCTCCATAGGCCGCGAACTCGCCAAGCGCGCCGGCGCCTTCGACATGCGCGTGTGGGGTGTCACGCGCTCGGGGAAAGGCGACACCACACACGCGGAAAAACTCTTTGCCGCGCAGCAACTCGAAGAAGCACTGCCCCACGCCGACTACGTAGTCATCGCCGCTCCAGAAACGGCCGAAACGCGCCACCTGATTGGAACAGCGCAAATCGCGCGCATGAAGCCCGGCGCCCGCCTCATCAATGTCGGCCGTGGCTCACTCCTTGACGAAGCCGCGTTAATCCGCGCCCTGGAAAACGGCACCCTCGCTGGCGCCGCGCTCGACGTAACTTCCGTCGAGCCGCTCCCCCCAAACAGCCCGCTCTGGAAAGCCCCGAATCTCTTCATCACGCCGCACACCAGCGCCGTAAGCGACCGCCTCTGGCATCGCGAAACCGCTCTTCTCGTGGATCTTCTGGAACGATGGTTCGACGGCCGCGAGATGTTCAACCAAATCGATTTCGTGCGCGGCTACTAGCGGATCGAGCAACCGCAAAACACAAAACTCAAACGCATCTCGTGTCGCACTCGCCTTAGCACTCTAAAAAACAATCCAGGAGCAATCAATCCCCAGCCCCAGCCTTCAGCGGCTCGTAACCCTCGCGCGCATAAACTACCCACTTCTGTTTTTTTCCTTTTTGGTCGTGCACTTCGAACGGGCTCCCATCCGGATTCACCAGTTCAATTTTCACCTTATGAAACTTGTTCTCTTTCCCTCCGCTCGTCGGTGTATACGACAAGCTGTACTGGTGCCGCAGGTAAGCGGCCACATCGTGAAAAATCCCGGGAAGCTCCCCGTCAAATTGCGGGAACCACGCATAACCGCCCGTCAAATTCGCAAATGTCTTCATCTGGTTTTCACCCTGCAGATAATTCATATGCGAACCCAGTGCCCCGTGCGATTCGATGAAATTGATGTACGGCTTGTCCAATCCTACGCAAAAAACCGTCACGTCGCTCTGCCGCAACTTCTTCATCGTCTGATCCAAATTGTGCTTCGAAAAGGTATCCACTCCAGTAGCCAGCAGCAAAATCGATTTCTTGCCCTTCACGTCCTTCATGTCCTCAATTGTTGTCAACACCGCGTCAAAGACATTTGACTCGCTGAAACCGGGGAAATAAAGGTGGTAGATGGCATTTCGAACCTCATCCTTGTTCTGTGTAAAGTTCACTTCGTCGTGAATCTGCATATCGAACGTCCGCAGCGCCACCCAGTCTTTCTGCTGCAGATTCGGAAGAAATGCGTCCGCCCAATACTTCGCCTGATAAGCGAACCAATCGTACAAACCGCGGCTGCTGAATTCCATCAGCATGACAATCGTAATCGGCGCCTCGGTGGGCCCAAAGTTGGTAATCGTCTGCGTCACGCCGTCATCAGTAACTTTGAAATTCTCTTTCTTCAGTCCCGTCAGGATGTCGCCGTGCTGCGTCGTGGCGATCACATCCAGTGTCACGACCGGCACTTCCACCGAGATGCTCACCCCGCCTTGCGGGGCTTGCTGCTGCGGCGTAACGGGAGCCTGCGGCGCCTTCGCAGTCGGAGCTGGTGCACCCCCTTGCGGACCAGTGGGTGCCTGCGCCGTCGCGGGCTGCACTGCCAACGGCAAGAGAATTACACTCATAAGAAATGTCAGTAGAACCAGAGAAACGATCGTCTTCATTTCACTCCTCGATTCGCCTTTGAAATCAACCCGTCCGCCTGGCCGCCTCGTCCCCCCGCCGTTCATGCCCGCTCGCCGTTTGAACTTACGCAACGCTCCGCCAAGCCCACGGATGTGCCCCCACACCTGCATGTTAGTATGAAGCGCGTTAACTGCAAAACGTTTGCTGGGCCCCTCACTAAAGGCCGCATCTAAGACGGAGGAAGTCTTCGTGAATCGGAACCGCAGAATGCACATTCTTGTGTCCACCCTTGCCCTGGCACTGTTCTTGCCGGCGCTAGCCTTGCCCTCAGCGGCGCAGGTCCCATCCACCGCCATGCCCACCGTTCAGTCTACGCAATCCCCCGCCGGCAACACCACGGCCCTGGCGAAGGAAGCCGAAGGCTGGCTCGCCGATCTCATCCGTATTGACACCACCAATCCCCCGGGCAATGAGCAAGCCGTCGCAAAATACGTTGCCGCCATTCTCACAAGAGAAGGAGTTACTCCGGAATTTCTGGACCTGGCTCCAGGCCGCAGCGCATTAGTGGCGCGCCTTCGTAGCGGTGCCATGCCAGACCCGGCGCGCGCACTACTGCTTGTCGCGCACATGGATGTCGTCGGCGTGGACAAATCCAAGTGGACCGTCGATCCCTTCGGCGCGGTCATCAAAGACGGTTACATGTACGGTCGCGGCTCCGTCGACGACAAAGGCATGCTCGCCGCCAACCTCGCCGCCTTCATCGCCCTCAAGCGTTCCAACGCCCGTGTCAACCGCGACGTCATCTTTCTTGCCACCGCCGATGAAGAGCAAGGTGGCGAAGCCAGCATCCGCGTCCTCATCTCTAAATACTGGGACAAATTTGCCGCGGGCTTTGCGCTCAACGAGGGCGGCAGAGTCATCCTGAAGAACGGCAAGGTCGAATACGTCGCAGTCCAAGCCAGCGAAAAAGTTCCTGTGGATGTCGCCGTGATCGCGCGTGGACCGTCCGGCCATGCTTCTGTCCCCACCAAGGACAACGCCGTCGTTCACCTGGCCGCCGCCGTCGCCAAGATTGGCGCCTACACCGCGCCCGTCCGCTTCACCACCATCGTTCGCCGCTATTTCGAACAGCTCGCCCCGCTCGAAGACGACGAACTCGCCAAGTGGATTCGCTCGCTCGATACTCCGGACCGCGGCGAACACGCTCAGCGCTTCATTTCCGACGCGAATCCGCTCTGGAACTCCATGCTGCGCGACACCATCGCACCCACCATGCTTTCCGCCGGCGTCCGCGCCAACGTCATTCCCTCCGAAGCCCGCGCCATGCTCAACGTCCGTCTCTTGCCCGGTGACACCATCGACGTGCTGGTCTCCGAACTCACGAAATTGGTCAACGATCCGAATATCCGCTTCGAAGTCCAGCCCGACGCCGGCCTGGCGGCTCCCCCCTCTTCGCTGGAGTCCGATTTCTATGCCACAATCACAAAAGCTGCCGCGGAGGAGTTTTCCGGCGCCCCAGTTCTGCCGTTCTTGTCGGCTGGCGCGACAGATTCCGCCCAGTTGCGCCTGCACAATGTGCAAGCCTACGGTGTCTCCCCGTTCCCGATGACCGACGAGGATTCCCGCCGCATGCACGCCGACGACGAGCGCATTCCGCTCGCCTCGTTCGATAAAGGCGTCGATTTCCTGGCGCGCATTGTTACGGAATTCGCAGCATCAAAATAACGAATCCGGAAGCCCGCACGTCTTCTGTCCGCCAGGGCGCGGAAAGTTGTAAACTCCCCTTCACGAGAAAGCATGGCTTTTCGTCATTCTAAAATCGTTTGCACCATCGGCCCGGCGAGCTCCTCACCCCGCATGATCAGCCGTTTGCTGCAAGCCGGCATGGACGTTGCCCGGCTGAATTTTTCTCACGGCACGCACACCGAGCACGCGCAAAATATCGCCACGCTTCGTGCCGCGGCCGTCGAACAAGAAAAGCCAATCGCCATCCTCGCCGACCTGCAAGGTCCAAAGATTCGCACTGGCCCGCTGGCCGGAAGCAGGCCGGTGCAGCTGCGCTCCGGCCAGCGCTTCGTTATTACCACTGCCAAGGTTTTGGGCGATTCCACGCGCGTCAGCACGGTATTTCGCCCGCTCCCGAAAGAAGTCCACCGCGGAGACCGCATCCTGCTTTCGGACGGCTTGATCGAACTGCTCGTCCTGCAGGTGCGTGGTCCCGAGGTGATTTGCGAGGTCGTCAACGGCGGTGCCCTCGGCGAGCACAAAGGCATCAATCTGCCCGGAATTAAGCTTCGTGTTCCTGCTCTCACACCCAAAGACCGTGAAGATCTTGCGTTTGCGCTGAAACACGGAGCCAATTACATCGCTGTCAGTTTTGTTAGGCGCCCCGAGGATGTGCTTCTCGCAAAATCCCTGGTGCGGCGCGCCGGTAAAAACACCCCGGTCATCGCCAAACTCGAAAAGCCGGAAGCGATCGAAAATCTGGATGCCATCCTAAACGCCGCCGACGGCGTCATGGTGGCGCGCGGCGATCTGGGCGTCGAGATGAACCCCGAGCGTGTCCCCGTCGTTCAAAAAACAATTATTTCCCGCGCCCGCCACTTCCGCAGGCCCGTCATCACTGCCACGCAAATGCTCGAATCTATGACCGAGAATCCCCGGCCTACCCGCGCCGAAGCCTCCGACGTGGCCAATGCCATCTTCGACGGCTCCGATGCTGTCATGCTCTCCGCCGAAACCGCCTCTGGAAAATATCCCGCCGAAGCTGTAACCATGATGGCGAAAATTATCGCGGAGGCGGAAGCCAGCGATTGGAAAACGCCGCCCCGCGTCCCCCTCGAAAAATTGAAGGTCGCGGAAACCGTTGCCGAACTCGTGTGCCACGCGTCGCATGAACTGCACATGAAGCTGATCGCCGTCTTCACGCACAGCGGTTTCACCGCGCGCCTGGTTTCCTGCTACCGCCCCGCGGTCCCCATCATCGCCTTCTCGCCCGAAGCGGAAACCCGCCGGCGCATGGCCCTCATTTGGGGCGTCATGCCCCGCCACATTCCCAATGTCCGTAAAATTGACGGCCTCGCCGCCATCGCAGAAAAACGCCTCCTCGAAGAACGCCTCGTCCGCAATGGCGACGTCATCGGCATCGTCGCAGGCACACCCATGGGCATCCGCGGCACCACCAACTTCATGAAATTCCACGTCATCGGCGGCCCCGCTTAGAAGCTCCGTGCGAAATTGACTTTGCACCTTGCGCTTACTACTTATTCTTTTTCTTCTTTTTCTTTTTTGCCAAAGACTCCGGCGGAAGTTCATCCCCTTCCATAGGGGGATTGCCCTTTCCCATTCGAGCCAGAATTCGGTCGACCTTGGCCGGATCGGCGCGTCTCGCGCGTTCTTCGAAAAATTCTTCGGTTCTCATGACGGAAACCTTCTCCGCGAGCGCAAGTGTAATCAGTTGGTTGAGTGCAATCCCTTCTGATTCGGCGGCCTTGCGGGCCTCGGACATCAGCGTCGGCGGCACGCGCAATGCAAAATTGCTTCTTCTCATAGCCTTACTCCTTTTCATTCGATTGCTTTGCATCGGCTTCTAATTCAATCAAGGCTTCCCCCGGGCGTATCACCGAACACCAAAATCGTGCGGCTGCGGGCCTAAAATCTCGAACGTTGAACGTGATGATGGCGTCCGCATCGCCGTTGATTGCCGTTTCGAGCACCATTTCATCACTCGCATCCGTTAGTGCTGGACGCGTGCGGATGACCAAAGCAACTCTCTTTCCGATGAGTGCGAGTTCGTTCAGCACGGCGATAATATCTTCTTTACTGACTCCGGACGCCGCAAGGTGTTCGGGCCGCGTCAGGACTGCTTCGTATTCCAACATCAATGGCACGGACAAAAGAAGCTCGAACCTTCGAGTTCGCGCCGCCTCCAGAATCTTGCGCGATGCGCCTGCGTCGCTCCGAGAGGCGGCCACCAGTACGTCGGTGTCCAGGACGTAAGCTTTCACCTAGCTATGATATTGCAGGCGATATGCCTGGTCAAGCCCGCTAAACCTTGCGCTAAGTTAGTGGCCTGAGGCCAGCAATGACCCGATTCCCGGCTTATATCCGTAAAAACCCGCAATTTCGTGCAAATGTTCGATCACCCGCTCGTCGTAGCGCTTTTTCAGCTCGCTCGTAAGAATGTCGTGCTCGCCGTTTGGATCCTGCGCCAGATCATAGAGATAACTCTGCGCCGGTGAATCGTAAGTCGCATAAAAGTAGCGCCCGTTCTCCGCAAGCAGGCCATAGGCCGCGCGCACATCCGACGCCAGAAAGAGATCGTCTCGATGATAGCTGTGCAACTCCTCGGCGGTTTCCATCAGCAAGGGATGTCCAAAGAGCGGATTCGAAACGATGGGCCGGTGGCCGAGCAAGTAGTACAAAGAGGGAGTTATGTCGATCAGCGCGGAGACGCGATCATCATCATGCACAAATTTGTTCTGGATCGACTTCGGCAAATGCACAATCAGCGGCACGCGCATGATCTCCGGATAAATCACAAGAGAATGGCTGTTGCGGCCAAATTCGCCGGTCGCGTCGCCATGGTCTGAAGTCACGACGATAATGCTGTTGTCATAAAGTCCGCGGGCTTTCAGCCAGCCAATAAAACCGCCCATGCATTCGTCCACCTGATGCAATTCGAAGGATATGCGGTAGTTGAACCCGGGCTGGGCAGGCCAGTTCGCAGCCTTTGCCTGTGGCAAACTGTTTCTCGCGAACTGGTGCACGTTCTTCGGCTGCGCATAAAAGAAAACCGGCTTCGCCGGGTCAGCTCGATGGTCGAGGGCGTTCTCCGCCTGCTCCACCGTCGAACAAACCTCGAGCTGGTTCCAAAGTTTCTTGTCTGTATCCAATTTGATGAGGTCGTCGGAGGGCGAGAGGATCTCGCTCAAGATTTCGTCGTAGCTCACCATCATCTGATAGCCGTCGGCCTTCGCCAGTTTTTCGAGGCTGTTCACCCGTTCGAACGGCTGCATGAAATGCGCGTGCAACTGCAAAGCACCGGCCCAGATCGCCGGCTCCGAAAGCGAAGTCCCCGCGTACGGAGTCCACACATTCCGCAACACGACGCTGTCGTGCGCCAATGCATCCAGGTTCGGTGTGAAGGCCGCCTTTAGGTTGTAAGCCCCCAGATAATCCGGCCGCATGGAATCGATTACAAATAGAAAAATGTTGGGCCGCCCGCCGCGTGCCGGAACAAGCGGATCAACGAGTTTCAAATCAAAACGAGCTTGTGCGCCTCGAACCTCCGAATACTCCCGCAGGATCCGGCAAAGCTCTCCACAGGGCTCGCTCTTGGGGCCGTTTCCGAGTAAGCGATTCGCCAAATGAAACGACACGTCACGCGCGGCATATTTCTCGATCGAGCGCTGGATGTCGTCGTCCGTCGCGCCTAGTGGCTTGGCCCAGAAAATATCCGTAGCCGCCAGCGCCTTGTAGGAAAGCAGGCTCAGGAGGAGAGCGGCGAGAACGGTCTTAATTGGATACGTGCCTTTGCGCCGGCGCAAACGAAAAACGCAGAAGCTCAGAATGATCCAGAACAGCAACGTGAACGTACCCTCGTAGATGCCGTTCCAGTCTCCGCCGCCAACCAACGTCGGCAACGCAACCGCAAGTATTGCAAGGAAAGCCGGGATAATGATGAGCATCGCTTTTTGTCGTCCGGACTGGGCACGTGACTCCGCGCCATCCGCGGCAAGAAATGGCTGCGCCACGGAAAATCCTAAGAGCGTGAGTGCAGCGGCAAGCGAAGCGGCATACAGATGCGCTGGCCATCCTTCGAAGCTCAAAGCGCCTTCCAGGAAACGAACCGCCAGCGTCCATAGCGAACCAAAAATGAGGAGACCCAACAGGCTCCATCTCACGGCGCGTGGATGCGGGGATTTCGAAGCGATGATTCGCACTAAGTTCAAAATCGAGATCAGAACCATCGCGACAAGAATGTGAGAAATCACGCTCCAGAACGTCAGATAAATATCACTCGCGTGAAAAGACAGAGTTCTCGTGTCGAAATAACTTCGAATCAGGGTTCCCGCCACACCCACGAGAGCGACACCCGCGGCCAAAAGGATTCCCGTCGCATAAGAAAGGTGCGAATCCAGCAGAGTCTCGTTTTCCGCAGTTCCCGAATCTTGAAACCCGCAGAGCGAGACCACGAGGACGATCACCCACAGCGCCGCAACGCTCCCGAAATAAGCAGTTCGATTATTCTCCACACCAGCGAGAAATGGCCGGACCGCCAGTAAAATCCCAACGCAAGCAAGGACGCCAAAGCAAGCAAAATACGCCGCTCTCTTCCTCGCAAAACGGCAGGCACTCGCCGCTGCCAGCACCGCGAGCCAGAACAGCAAATCATGATGCCGCACAAACCGCGGCATCCAAGAGTAAGCCGGCGATTTAATCAGCGAATAATAGGTGTAAGGCAAAAACGCCAGCAGACAATAGAGCGACGTAAGCGCGAAGTAAGCGCCAAAAAATGTTTTCAAAATTACATCGAGCCACTTCCGCAAAGGAATCTTTCTTCGTCAGGAGCGACGACGTAAAACTGGGAGATTAGCGTCTGAAGAAAGTTTAATTGACCCAGCGGTCCGGGCGGGAAGGAGGTTCGTTCTTGTGCTTGTTAATGTAAACATCGAATCGTTTGCGGTTGCGCTTGTGCTGCCAGTCCGAAACGCTGTTTCGCACGCTGTATAAAAACGATCCGCGCCGCAAATAAATATATCCGACCAGCATTCCGCCAAGATGGCAGACGTGCGCAACGGCGTCGCCGCCGGCTCCCAGCGTGCCGAAAAATTCGATCGCGCCCATCACCGCGACGTACGGCCGCATGGGAATCGTAACCGGCAAAGGGAAAAGCCAAATGCGCCGGTCCGGAAACAGGATTGCGTTCGCCATCAGAATTCCGAAAATCGCGCCCGAAGCCCCAATCGTCGGAATGTCTGACGGCATGTGACCCCAAGTCATCGGAATTACTTTGACCAGAATCTCGATCAGGCCAGCGCCGACGCCGCACAGAAAAAAGAAATTCAGAAACCTTTTTTTTCCCCAGACAAGTTCCAGCTCGCGCCCAAACATCCACAGAAAAAGCATGTTGATCAGCAGATGGAACAAGCCGCCGTGAAGGAAAATATAAGTGAACGGCTGCCACAGCCGGAGGCCCGGGATCGGACCGAGAGCAACAAGTCCAAAGAAATGGATCACCCAGGCGGAGACCTTCACGTCCAGGAATAGGTTGACAAGCGTTTGGACTAGGAAGACGCCGGTGCAGATGAGCACCAGGAGTTTGACGCCGGGCGTAATGAAGCCGCGCCAATCGAAGTTATGACGCCGGGCGCGGAACGAAGTTCCCATACCTCAAGTTTACGGCGTTGGAATGCGCGCGTCAAAGTCGTGTTTTGGCGTGTATTCCCGGTTTCGCGACGCTTTTTCTCTTCCGCGATTTGCTCTTGTTCCGAATTTGAGTTTGATTTTTTGGTTTTCTGTTTGCTCCTTAGTTCAGTTTTTTGCGGGCAAAGTAGAAGAGGGACGCGCCGAGAAGCGCGAACATGAAAATGCCGAAGAGATTGCTGGTGGCAAGTGAGCCCATGAATTTGGGGCCGAAGGAGAAGAGGTCGGGGCGCCAGGGCAGGCGGAGGACAGCGGTTACCCAGCCCGGGACACGGCTTGAGATTTCCGGGTCTTGAAAAAGAGCGATGACGATGCCGAGGAGGCCGAAGACACCGCCGGCAGCGATAAGGCCGGAAGAGTAGAGAGCGCCAGGACTGGCTTCGCTTTCATCCTTTTTCTTGGTGGTGGCTTCGATGAGCGCGCGGATGAGGCCTCCGGCGAACATTGCGGCCGTAGTGCCGAGAGGAAGATACGAGCCGGTGGCGAAGGCGAGAGAGCGGACACCAAGAATTTCCACGGCAATGACGAGTGCAACTCCCATCAAAACCAAGCGCCAAGGAAGGCGTTGATTCAGGATGCCGCTGATGACGGTGGCCATGAGGCGCGCTTGCGGAGCGGGGGCTTTGTCGCTGCCGATGCCCTGCGCCCATTGATATTCGATTTGCTTAGAAGAATTGTCGAAGAGATATTCGCCGTCGGGGACTTCGTGCGAGCCGAGCGAATTGAGCAGGACGTAGGATTTGCCTTGGTAAATGAAGGAACTCTGTTCGATTTTTACTCCGGAGGGAAGCGATTGTACGTTTACAGGAATTTGAGTGGGGATATATTTTTGCAAGCCTTGATTCATCAGGTTAAGGGTCGTGCCGATGGCGAGAGTGGAAATGGTGACGCCGATGAGGAGGCCCATTTGCTGCCAATAGGGAGTGGCCCCGACGAGGTAACCGGTTTTCAGGTCCTGCGAAGTGGCGCCGGCGATGGCGGCAGCGATGCAGACGACTCCGCCGATCATCAGGGCGAGGACTTGGTAGTTAGGAGCGGTCCAACCGGCAACGAAGAAGATGGCGCATGTGGCCATTAGCGTGGCGATGCTCATGCCGCTGATGGGATTGGAAGAGTTGCCGAGCAGGCCGCTGATTCGTCCGGCTACGGTGACGAAGAGAAAGCCGAAGACAACGACAAAAACACCTGCGAATAGATTCTGATACCAGCGCGTTTCGGCGCCTGGGATGGGGTGGAAGGTGAGAAGAACCCAGATCATGGCGACGATGACGATGGAGCCGAGGACGACGGTGCGCATGGGGACTTCGCGTTCGATTCGAGAGGACGAGGTGGTTTGGCCCGCACCTTCGGCGCGGACGTCTTTCAAGCCAGCACGCAGAGCGGAGATGATCGTGGGCATGGTGCGGAGAAGCGTGATGAGTCCAGCTGCGGCGACCGCGCCTGCGCCCATGGGGCGAATGTACGTACCCCAGATTTGATCGGGAGTCATTAGGGGGATGGGAATGGTGGAAGGATAAATGGGAACGCCGTTGGCGAGCTGGCCGTAAAACTTGATGGCGGGCATGATGACGAGCCAGGAGATGATGCCGCCGGCGAACAGAATGCCGGAAACGCGCGGGCCGATGATGTAGCCGACGCCGAGATATTCGGAAGTGATGGCGGCGCGGAAAGATGCACCTGGAAACCAAGAGGGGCGGGCTTCGGGTTGCGACGTCCAGGCCTGGACTGTATTCATGAGGAAGGTGTAGATGCCGCCGAGGCCGAGGCCCCAAAACACCCGCCCAGCGAAGGATCCCCACGCTCGCCGGCGACGAGAACGTCAGCGCACGCAGTGCCTTCCGGAAAAGAAAGATTGCCGTGTTCTTTAACGATGAGCTGGCGGCGGAGCGGAACCATGAAGAGAACGCCGAGCCATCCACCCAGAAGAGCGAGAGGAAAGATGCGCCAGAAGGTGAACTCTTTGCCGAAGCCAAGAAAGATCAACGCCGGAATGGTGAACATTACGCCGGCTGCGAGCGACTCCCCGGCGGAGCCGGTGGTCTGCACGATGTTGTTTTCGAGGATGGTAGAGCGGCCGAAGGCGCGAAGAATGCTGATGGAGAGAACGGAGATCGGGATGGAAGCGGAGACGGTGAGTCCTGCTCTCAAACCGACGTAGACGGTGACGGCGCCAAAGAGGAGGCCGAAGAGCGCGCCAAGGATGACGGCGCGGATCGTAAATTCCTTGACGGTCTCCTCCGCGGAGATGTAGGTGCGGAATTCTCCTGGAGGAGCCGTGGAACTCCATGGACGATCAGTCACTGAATCCTCCCCGTTCGCGAACTGGATTGTGGTTGGTGCCCCTGTGCGGCGGGATTATGCCGTAAATCGGAGGCGGGAGGGTAGAAGTTCTGGGGGAGGACCGTGAGTAGCGAATAGTGGGTAGTGAATAGTGCAAGAGAGCGTTGGACGACCTGCCCCCACCCCGTGTGTTTTTTGTAAGAGTGGCAAACAAAGGACTTATGCTTGACGCGGCGCGCAAGAGTGGCAAATGCAGGACTTAAAATGGTTGTGTTTTCAGCAAGTTGCAGGTGGCTCGTAAGAGTGGCAGGGAAAGGAGTTACGGAAGGGGACGCATAGGAGGTAGAGGAAGTAAAGGAAGTAGAGGAGACGGGCGGGTGTTGCTTTGCGTCGGTGTAGTGAGCTGCGGGTAGTAAAGAGTCGCAAAACTTTGGGGTTGGAAGGAGGTCCCCCTCCCCCGGTTTCTTGTAAGTGTTGATTCTGGGGGAGTTGAAGTGGAGTGGAATCAACAGTTGTAGAAGTGTTGATTCTGAATGGGTTAGGGGAGAGCGGCTTTTATAAAATAGTAACCTCGGAGGAACGAGAGATTTTGATGGAGTTTGAAGGACCGCGGGGCTGGGACGCATAAGCGACGCGGGCACAGAAAGGCGAGGTGCCCGAATCAATCTAAAGAAGTATAGCATATTGATACTATTTGTCAAGGATAAACTGTAAGTCGTTTGTTTGGTGGGAATTGACGGACAGTGCGCGGGCAAGGACACTGGCCGATTAGGGAAAAACAAAACCCGTACCCGCAAAACCGAAGGTTACGGCACCCCGGAAAAACCAGCAAGGATGGGCCACCCAGAGACGGCTTTCGGATTTAAGTGTTAGCCACCCGCCCGAGAAGCTGTTGAAAATAAAGGCTATTCGTAGCGAAGGGCTTCCATGGGGTCGATGGAGGCGGCGCGGCGGGCGGGGACGAAACAGGCGAGGGCGGCGGCGGCGATAAGGATGAGGGTTACGCCGGCAAGAATCCACGGGTTGCGGGAGCTTTCCATGACCCAGCGGGTGGAGAGTTTGTCGAAGGCGATGCTTAGCAGGAGACCAGCGACCAGGCCAGCGCCGACGTTGACGGCGGTGGATGAGAAGACGATGCGGAAGACGTCGGAGCTTCTGGCGCCGAGGGCCATGCGAATGCCGAATTCGTTGGTGCGAGTGGCGACACCGTAGGAGACCACGCTGTAAAGACCAACCGCGGCAAGAACCAGCGCCAAAACCGAGAAAATGCCAAACAGGATGGCCACGAGACGTTGCTGGCCATACTCGGGGAGGTTCGTGATCCAGCCTTCGAGGTCGCGCACGTCGCTGATGACCTGCTGATCAGGGTCCACCTGAACGATCTGGGCGCGAATGTCTCGAAGGACCGAGAGAGGGGGATGTGCGTCCGCACAAGGACTTGCGTAAACATCCACATTTTAAGGGTGTAGGGAACGTAGACGGCGGGCTTGATGGGATTGCGGAGACCATCGTCGCGTGCATCGGTAACGACGCCGATGATTTGGAGCCAATCGTCGCTGCCTGGAGCGGCCGGCGCATAAAGAGGATCGGCTTTCAGGCCGGAAGTACGCAATCGCTGGCCGAGGGCGTTGCCGTTTGGCCAGTATTGGCGCGCCATGGTTTGGTTGATGACGGCGAGTGTGGCTCCGCGCATCGTTTCGGCATGATCCCAGAGGCGGCCCTGAGCGAGAGGAATGTGAAGCAGGGGAAAGTATTCGGGACTGACCAGGTTCAACCGCGCTTCGTGCTTTTCTCCATCGTTGATGCCCATGATTTCGAAACGATTGTCGCCGCCGTTCAGAGGTGGAGTGGCGTTTGTGGAAATAGCGGCCATAGCGACTTCCGGCATGGAAGCGAGGCGAGCGCGAAGCTGATCGAAATATTCGGAGCGCTCCTTCCAGGAATTGTGGGTGTTTTCGTGGATGGGAATGGGGACCGACATCGCGAAGTGCGGGTCGTAACCGAGATCGGTTTTCACCAGTTTTAGGAAGCCCTTGCCAGCGGCGCTTGCGGCCGTGAGCATGAGCAGCGTAAGGGCGACTTGGGCGCCGACCATCAAGCAATGAGTGCGGCGAGCGCGGGCGCTGCCGCTGATGCGCCGCGTACTGCTCTGCATCAGGCGGGCGAGATCAGGGCGAGAAAGCTGAAGAGCGGGCCATAGGCCGAAGACGATCGTGGTGGCGAAGGCCAAGGCGATGCTGAACAACAGAACGGGAACGTTCATCTTGATCACGGATTCGGCGGCGAAGGCGTGCTGCGGTAGCCATGAGGTGATGAGTGCGAGGCTCTTCCATGCCAGCAGCACGCCGAGCAGAGTTCCTGCCGCGGCGATGGAGAGCGACTCGGCAAGCAACTGGCGAATCATCTGCGAGCGGCTGGCGCCGACTGCTGCGCGTACCGCCAACTCCTGTTGGCGTTCCGTGCCTCGCGCCAGAAGGAGGATCGAGACGTTGGCGCAGCCAATCAGCAAGAGTGAACCAACCGCGCCGAGCAGCAAATAGAGGATGGGCCCGAGCGGCCTCGCGTAAATCTCCACGATACTGCGCAGATTTACGCGGAATGCATCGGGATAGCGCGTGGGCATTTGTTTGGCGAACTGCTCGAGGAGCGGCTGAAGCTCTGCGTTTGCCCGGGCGACCGTGACGCCCGGCCTCAGTTTGAGCGAACCTCCGTAGTATTTGCCGGGGTCGTTGGTGAGCTTGAGCGGGAGGTAGACGTCGGCTTCTCCCCAGCGAAAACGCGGTCCCATGACGCCAACGATTTTGTAGGGTTTGTGAACCAGTTGAAGAGTGCGGCCCACAACGTTTGGATCGCCAACGTAATAGCGCTGCCAAAATGGATAGCTGAGTACGACGACAGCTTGCGAATCCTGACCAAAGGGTGCGTCGAAGGGAATCAGCCAACGGCCCATCAGAGGGGCGCTGCTCCAATGATTGGGAGCTTCCGGCGAAATTTCCATCCCCTGGACATCTTCAGGAAGGTCGCCATCGGTTGTGGTGAGGTTCCAGCCCCCCATGGCGACGACGCTTTCGAGCGACTTGGTTTGGCGAAGGAGCTGGATTTCGGGCCCGTTGAGGCCGGAGAAACGGTCTTGGCCGGATTTGTCCGTGAGCCGAATTTCCATCATGCGTTCGGCGCCGGGATAGGGGAAGGGATCAAGCAGAACCGCGTAGATGACACTGAAGACGGCACTTGTGGCGGCGATACCGAGAGCGAGGGAGAGAATGGCGGTGAGCGTGAACGTGGGGCGACGGCGAAGTTCGCGCAAGGTGAAACGCAAGTCAAAGAGGAAAGAGTTCATAGGGCCCTCGCATCATTGGACGATGGCGGTGATGGACAGTTAGGAGACGTCAGAAAAAGGAATAAGTTCCGTGGGTGCATGCGCAAAATTTAATAAAGGTGATGAAGAGATCCTTGTACAGGACCGCGAGGGAGCACAGCCAGCGCGCGATTTTAACAGGATTATTTGTAGGGCCTGCGGCACATCGTTGACAGGCGCGGGGTCTATTGACATGTGGTGCAGGTACTTGTAATGTTCGCGGCAGCAATTACCACAGGCCAATAACACTGCTTATGCGCCAAGGCCCTTCGCAGCGCGGCGGTGCAGGTTCCAGGTTTATCCCCTGGTCTATTTCTGCGTGCTCTCGAGTTTTGTTTGACGCTGGATGCCACCCTATTGAAACTCGCAATTGTGAACCTAGACTGGGAGGTGGAGTGTGTCTCTGCGCCGGTTATTTCTGACTACGGCAGTGGTTTTGCTTGGGGCGACGGCTTATCGCGTAGGGTCTATCAAGGCGGCCGACGAGTGGCTGCCGATTTCGCCGGAAGAACTGAAAATGACGAGCCTGCCCGAAGCTCCCGGAGCGCCAGCGATCTATCTTTACCGCCAGGTGGACCGCAACGATGAACAGAGTAGAGCGAACGAATACAACTACGCGCGAATCAAGATTCTAACGGAGGAAGGCCGGAAGTACGCGGACGTGGAAATTCCCTTCGTCAAGGAGCAGGGAGACATTCGGAACATACGGGCCCGGACGGTGCGGCCAGACGGCACGATCGCGAATTTCGACGGAAAAGTGTATGACAAAACCATCGTAAAGGCGCGCGGGCTGAAGTATCTGGCGAAGACATTCACGCTGCCGGACGTGCAAGTCGGAAGCATCATCGAATACCACTACTCGTACTATCCGCGAGAGGGCTACGTCTATGATTCGAGCTGGATTCTGAGCGAAGAGCTGTTCACGCTGCATGGGAAGTTTTCGCTGAAACCGAATACGGAATTTGCTCTGCGCTGGAGCTGGCCGGTAGGGCTGCCGGAAGGGACGACTACTCCGAAAGACGATCACGGGACGATCCGGCTGGAAGCGCAGAAGGTCCCCGCTTTCCAGATCGAAGATTTCATGCCGCCGGAAAACGAATTGAAATTTCGCGTGGAATTCACCTACAACGAACGCGGTGACATGGAGACCGAACCGGACAAGTTTTGGAAAAAAGAAGGCAAGAGACTCAACGCCACGGTAGATGCTTTCGTTGGGAAACATAAGGCGATGGAGCAGGCGGTGGCGCAAATCGTTTCCGAGAACGATACGCCGGAGGTGAAACTGCGGAAGATCTACGCGAAGGTGCAGACGCTGCGGAACACCTCGTTTGAGCTGGAAAAAACAGAGCAGGAAAAGAAGAGGGAGAAGGAAAGAGATGCGAATAACGTCGAGGATCTGTGGAAGCGGGGATACGGGAATGGAGTGCAGCTTACCTGGCTTTTTCTGGCGCTGGCTCGAGTGGCGGGGTTCGAGGCTTATCCGGTGATGGCGTCGGCGCGAAGCGTCTATTTCTTCAAGCCCGCGATCATGAATGCCTCGCAGCTAAACACTAACGTGGTTTTGGTGAAGCTGAATGGTAAGGATGTCTATTGCGATCCGGGGACGGCGTTCGTGCCCTTTGGGCTATTGCCGTGGGCCGAAACGGCCGTGCAAGGACTTCGGTTGGACAAGGATGGCGGAAGCTGGGTGAGAACGGAGCTGCCCGAGAGTTCGATTTCGCGGATCGAGCGCAAGGCGGACCTGAAACTCGACGATGCAGGATCGCTCGAGGGGAAACTGACCATTACGTTCACAGGCCTGGAGGCGCTCTTGCGCCGACAGGAAGAACGGAACGTGGACGAGGCAGGCCGGAAGAAGTTTCTCGAGGACCAGGTGAAGGAATATGTTCCGGTGGGGATCGACGTTGAATTGACCAACAAGCCCGATTGGGGAAGCTCGTCGGAGAAGTTGGTGGCGGAATTCGATTTGAAAGTTCCCGGCTGGGTGTCCGGTGCGGGAAGGCGCGTCCTCTTGCCCGTGGCACTTTTCGGGGCGACAGAAAAACGAGTGTTTGAACTTTCGAACCGGGTGCATCCGATTTATTTTGAATTTCCGTTCGAAAAGTTAGACGACGTAACGATTGACCTGCCGCTGGGGTGGCAAGTAAGCAGCGTGCCTCCGCTGAAGAATCAGGATTCGAAAGCGATTGTATATACATTGAAAGTCGAAGATGACAAGGGCAGGTTGCACCTGAATCGAAAGCTAAACGTCGACATCCTTTTGCTGGACGCAAAGTCGTACCCAACGCTGAGGGCTTTTTTCCAGATTGTGAGGGCGGGAGATGAGCAGCAAGTGGTATTGCAACCCGGGGGAACGTCTGCGAGCAACTAGCAGGAGGGGCACAGCGCGTTTTCTGCCTGTGCTCGTAGTTGGAATGGTGTGTCTAGCGTGCAGCGGCAGGGCGGCCGCAGACGCGCCTGGTTGGATGCACGCGCTGGTAAATGCCCCGCTGCCCGCGCACGACGAAAAAACGGATGCCGTGCTGCTCTATTCCGAGAAGACCGTGACAGTTATTTCTGCGGACAAGATCAAAAGGACGGTGCGCGTAGCGTACAAGATATTGCGGCCGGCCGGGCGCGACTACGGGATCGTGGCGGTTTCGTACAACGCCCACGAGAAAATTACGGCAATCCATGGATGGTGCGTTCCCGCGCAAGGAAAAGACTACGAAGTGAAGGACAAGGACGCGGTCGAGATATCGCTTCCGAAAGTGGATGGGAGCGAATTGGTCTCCGATGTAAAGGATAAGGTGCTGCGCATCCCGGCCTCCGATCCAGGGAACATCATCGGGTACGAGTATGAGATGGAAGCGCAGCCGTATGTTCTGCAAGACGTTTGGTCCTTTCAGGAGACGAGTCCAGTCCGCGAGGCGCATTACACGCTGCAGTTGCCGCAAGGATGGGAATACAAAGCGACGTGGCTAAACTATCCCGAAGCCAAGGCGGCGCAAACGGGAAACCAGCCGCAGTGGGTGGTGAGTGACGTGAAGGGAATCAGGGCGGAAGACAATATGCCGCCGTGGCCGGGAATTGCGGGGCAGATGATCGTGTCGTTTTTTCCGCCCGGTGGAACGGCCCAGAACAAGGGATTCCAAAATTGGCGGCAAATGGGGATTTGGTATCAGGGGTTAATCAGCGGGAGGCAGGAAGCATCACCTGACGTAAAGCAGAAAGTTGCGGCACTGACGGGATCGGCGGGGACGTCGCTAGAGAAAATGAAGGCCTTGGCTGGGTTCGCGCAAAAGGACATACGCTACGTGGCTATCGAACTGGGGATAGGCGGGTGGCAGCCTCATTCGGCGGCGGATGTGTTCACGCACCGTTACGGAGATTGCAAAGACAAAGTAACGCTGATGTCGTCCATGCTGCGGGAGATCGGGATCGAGAACTACTATGTGGTGATCAATTCGGAGCGAGGCTCGGTGACACCGGAAACGCCGGCGCACATGGGCGGGTTCGATCACGTAATCATTGCGATTAAGTTGCCCGCAGATGTCACGGACAGTTCGCTTGTAGCCACGATGGTTCATCCCAAACTTGGAAAGGTATTGTTTTTCGACCCGACGGACGAAATGACACCGTTCGGCCAGCTCTACGGTGCTTTGCAAGCAAATTTCGGATTGCTGGTAGGCCCTGAGGGCGGAGAATTGATCGAGCTGCCGCAATTGCCGCCGACTTCCAACGGAATTCAGCGGACGGCGAAGCTAAGTCTGAGTCCGACGGGGACGCTCAGCGGGGACGTGAACGAAGTGCGGGTGGGCGACCGCGCCTGGACGCAGCGGTGGGCGTTGCGGTCAGTGACGAAAGACGCGGACAGGATTAAGCCGATCGAATCGCTGCTCTCGCAATCGCTAACGACGTTTCAAATTACCAAAGCGACCATCGGGAATCTTCAGCTGACGGACAAAGCATTCGTGTACGACTACTCGGTAGTGGCCCAGAATTACGCTAAAACGGCAGGGAATTTGTTGCTGGTGAGGCCGCGAGTGATTGGAAACAAGTCGAGCAACTTCCTGGAGACGAAGGAATCGCGCAAATTCCCAGTGGAGTTCGACGGGCCGTCACGCGATACCGATACATTTGAAATAACGCTGCCACAGGGGTACGAGGTGGATGATTTTCCTCCCGCCGTGAATGCGGACTACAGCTTCGCAAGCTACCACAGCAAGGCGGAAGTGAATGGCAATACGCTGAAATATACAAGGACCTTCGAGGTGAAGGAATTGACTGTGCCGCTGAGCAAAGTGGACGATTTGAAGAAGCTCTACAGAATTATTGCGAACGACGAAAGAAACACTGCCGTATTAAAGCCGGCTTCTCACTAAGCGGCTGCTCAGGACTTGCTGCGTGTCGCGCGCCAGGCGGGGACGGACCAGACTTTTGCGCTTTGTCCTAGAAGAAAAACCAGAAAACAAAGAGCGAAGACGGAGTGGCTGAGGCTTGCGCCGAAGTATTGCCACATGGGGGCGGTTGCGCCTGGATAGTCGGACGAGAAGAGCAGGGTGAGCATGAAGATTAGACCGCAGGCGCTGGCTGCGCGGACTAAGATGCCGAGAGTCAGGGCTAGTCCGATGGCGAATTCGCCGTAGGCAACGAGAAACGCGATGGGCGTGGCATGTGGAAGGACGAGGTTGCGGAGGATGGGCGCCATAAAGGGATAGGCGCCGCTTTGTTCTAGGAAGCGGTTGATCCAGAATTGGAAGCCGCCGTGAAGAGTGAATTGTGTGCCGAACACTTTGTATTGGCCGAAGATGAGGAAGAAGATGCCGACGCCGATGCGGAGGACGGCCAGGGCCCGGGAGTTGGCGAGACTGTTGGCGAAGCTCGAGTCGATGGATTGCGGCATTGGGCTCTGAGTTCCAGGAAAACTTGATCAGGAGAGCTTGGCGCGGACGCGGTCGCTCAACGCTTTGCCATCGACGAGTTTGCCTTCGAGATGGGCTTTGGCGGATTTGACGACGGCGCCCATTTGCTTCATGGAGTTGGCGCCCGTTTCGGCGATGGCTTTGGCGATGGCGGAATCCATTTCGGCCTCGCTGGCACTGGCGGGTAGATAGGACTCGAGGATGGCGAGTTCCTTGGTTTCTTTGTCGACGAGGTCCTGCCGGTTGCCCTTTCCAAATTGGTCGATGGATTCTTTGCGCTGCTTGACAAGCGTTTGCAGGATTTGAATCGTTTCGGCTTCGTCGAGCGGGCGGATTTTCTCGGTTTCTTTGTACTTGATCGCGGACTTGACGCCGCGCAGGACGCTAAGGCGGAGTTCGTCTTTCGCGCGCATGGCGTCGGTCAGGTCTTTTTGGAATTTTTCGGCAAGAGTCATCGTTTCAATATAGCAGAAGAAAAGAAGGAAAAAAGATTTACACAGAGGACACAGAGACCCAGAGGGTACAGAGAAGAGGGAGCGAGGATTGACAGCGTGAGGGTGGCTCGCTACCGTTGATATCTTACTTTTGGCGGGTTTTGCCCGCCTGTGTGCTGACCAAATCAAATCAGAGTGAATGAGGCCTGATGAAAGTCATTGTCGCGGACAAGATCAGCGAACGCGGTGTGGAATTGTTGCGGAAAGCGGGGTGGAACATTGTTTTGACGACCAAGGACACGCTGAACGCGGAGATAGCGGACGCGGACGCCTTGATTGTGAGGAGCGCGACGAAGGTTACGGCGGAATTGCTGGATAAAGCGCCGCGATTGCGGGCGGTGGGGCGCGCGGGCGTGGGTGTGGACAACATCGACTTGGACGCGGCCACCACACGCGGAGTGCTGGTGATGAGCACGCCGGGCGGAAACGCGATCAGCGTGGCGGAGCATACGTTTGCGCTACTGTTGGCGCTGGCCCGCCAGGTGCCCAGGCTCGATAAGGCAATGCATGAGGGAAAGTGGGAGAAATCGTCCGCGGCGGGAACCGAAGTGCGGGGCAAAACGCTTGGATTGATTGGACTCGGGCGAATCGGGAGCGAAGTGGCGCTCCGCGCGGATGCTTTTGACATGCGCGTGCTGGGCTATGACCCGTACATCAGCGAGGCGGCGGCGAAGGAGGTGCAGGTCGAACTGGTGCCGCTGGAAAAGCTGCTGGCCGAGAGTGATTTCGTGTCACTGCACACGGCGCTGAGCCCGGCCACGCAAAACTTGATCAACGCGGCGACTTTGGCGCAAATGAAAACGGGCGCGCGGATTGTGAATGCGGCGCGGGGCGAACTGATTGATGAGGCGGCGCTGGCGGAGGCGTTGAAGAGCGGGAAGCTGGCTGGAGCCGCGCTCGACGTTTTTGTGCAAGAGCCACCGAAGGATTCGCCGTTGCTGGGCATGGCAAACGTGATTGCGACGCCGCATGTGGCCGGATCGACGGCCGAGGCACAGGAGGAAGTCGGTACGCAAGTGGCGGTGCAGGTAAAGGACTATCTGGCGGAAGGGCTGATTCGCAATGCGGTGAATCTGCCCGCCTTATCGGCGGACCAGTACCGGCGGGTGCGGCCGTATCTGGCTCTAGCGGAACGGCTGGGGTCGCTCGTGTCGCAGGCAGTGGCGGTCAGGCCGGCGCGGATACGGATTCGATACGCAGGCGAAGTGGCGGAAGTGGGGACGCACCTTTTGCGCAGCGCGGTGCTGGCGGGAATGCTGAACGCGGTGCTGGACGAAAAGGTGAACGTGGTGAATGCGCCAGCGGTAGCTGCGTCGCGTGGGCTGTCGGTCGAGGAAGAGACGCGGCGGCGCGAGCGAGGATTCCCTAATACATTGGAGGTTGCAGCTCTACCGGAGAAGACAGGCTCCGCCAAGGGCTTTTCCGCCGAGGGAACGGTTTTGCACGATGGTTCGCCGCGCGTGCTGCAGATTGACGATATTCCGCTCGAGGCGGAGCTAGCAGGGACGATGCTCTACCTGCGAAACCGGGATGAGCCCGGCGTCATCGGGCAGGTTGGGTCGACGCTAGGCAACCTGGGCGTAAATATCGCGACGTTTGCGTTGGGGCGACGCGAAGCCCATAAGGGGGCTGAAGCGGTCTCGTTGGTGCGATTGGATGGAGATGTTTCGGACTCTATACTAGGGGCAATCCGCGGAGTTCCGGCGATTACTGTAGCAAGGCTTCTAAAGCTGGGATGAAATCATTCTTTTTACAGCTGGCATTCGGATTCCAAGGTTTGAATGCCAGTGGTACTGCTTCGACGTTCATTCCTTCGCAAGTATCCAAAATTAAGATAAATCATACCAAAAGGAAAATCTGAAGAACTTTCCTTGACACGGAGCCGTGATTTGGCCTAAAAGCTAGGTCAAAGTTTCGCGAGTCGAGTGGTGGGGAAGGTTGCCCGAGGTCGAATTTTCTTCCAGGTAGAGACCCGGCAAAGAGCCTCAGTGTTTTCGCAACGGCTTGGTGCTGCCCACCAGCGTGTATCTCTAGTTCAGGTATGGGTGCGCGAAAGGGGCGTTCTATGAAGTGGTCTTCCGTTAAGTGCGTTCTTCTGCTCTCGCTTGTTTCTTGCCTGGTTCTGGTGATGGTTTGCACTGCCCGGGCGCAAAATGTGGGCAGTTTGTCGGGAACGGTGAGTGATCCGTCAGGGGCCGCAATTGTGGGCGCCAAGGTGACAATTACCGATCCAGGCAGCGGGTTTTCGCGAACGGCGGAGTCCGGCAAGAGTGGCGAATACAACTTCGCGCAGTTGAACCCAGGGACGTACCGGCTGGAGGTGACGAAGGATCGGTTCAAGACTTTTATTGCCGAGAAGGTGAGCGTGTTGGTTGCGACCCCGACCGAGTTTCTTGTCAAGCTGGAGTTGGGCGCGATGAGCGAACAGGTGGTGGTGGAATCGGCGGCGCCAGCATTGAATACGCAGGATGCGACGGTCGGCAATGCCATTGATGAACAAGACGTGAAGAGCCTGCCCTTCCTGGCGCGGAATGTGGTCAATTTGCTGACGTTGCAGCCTGGCGTAGTGTTTACGGGGATGTCCGACACGGACCGCCTTTCCATGGGTTCCGTGGCCACTCTGGACGCACGCGAAGGATCCGTAAATGGCATGCGCGGGAACCAAACCAACATCACGGTAGACGGAGTGGACTCGAACGACTGGCAGAATCAGGCGGCGTTCACCAGCGCGCTCCCCGTAACGCTCGACTCCGTTCAGGAGTTCCGTGTCACGACCACCAACGCCAACGCGACAAACGGGCTTGCTGGTGGCGCACAGGTGCAATTGGTGACCAAGAACGGTTCGAATGAATTCCACGGCAACGCCCGTTGGTACTACCGGACCGTGGGGACCTCCGCGAACACTTTCTTTAATAATGCCGTCAACCCTCCGGTTGAACGGGGAAAAGACCAGCGCAACATCGGAGGAGGATCCCTCGGTGGGCCGATTAAGAAGGACCGTCTGTTTTTCTTCCTGGACAACGAAGAGCGGCGGGAAGCGGTAGCGGCGGGCGCGTCCCGAGTTGTTCCGTCAGACTCGCTGCGCGATGGTGTCCTGATCTACCAGTGTTCCCAGCCGGCGGCTCCCGCCGCTCCAACGAATTGCCTATCTGCAACCACTGTCCAGGGTTTAACCGCGATGCACGCTGTGCCCTCCGGGTTCCACGGTTTGAGCCCAACCGATCTCAAGAATCTCGACCCTATGGGACTTGGGATCAACGGAGCCATGGTTCCTTACATGAGCTTGTTTCCGCACGGAAACGACCCTACGCAGGGTGATGACGCGGGGACTGTTGATCTGAGTGGAAACCCTGTGGTCGCAAATTTTATTGGGCTGCGGTTTAACGCCCCAGTCTCCACCTTTAATAACGTTTACATAGCTCGCTTCGATTTCAACATCACGCGGGACGGCAAACACACAATATTCTGGCGCGGGAGCTTGCAAGGACTCAAGACCGATCTGACCGAAGCGCAATTCCCCGGACAGGCGCCGGCGTCGCAACTACTCAATAACAGCCGCGGTTTCGCGATTCAGTATCAGGGGCAGCTAAGCCCCAACCTCATCAACACGGCCCGCTACGGCCTCACGCGGCTGGGCGTTGCGCAATCCGGCGTTCAAGGGCCGTCCTTTAGTGTAAGGGATTTCGCGAGTATCGTGAATTTCAACGCACGGGCAGTAGGACGAACAGTTCCGGTACACGAAATAAATGACGATGTAAGCTGGATCAAAGGCAAGCATACGCTTCAATTTGGGGGCGTGGCCAGGTTCATTACAAATAACCGCATCGACGAAGGCAACTCGTTTCCTGCTTTTTTTTCCAACAACGGCTTTTGTGTCCACCTTTGCCAAGACGTGTCGAACGAGATCAATGCCCCGGGCAGTGGCTTCCCGGCGTCCGCGAATCCCACTGCCGTTACACGCGCATTCATGGAGCTGACCGGTTCGATTACCCAAGTGAATGCGACCTTCTTTGGCAATCCAAGCACAGGGGCCATCTCACCGGCTGGCACGCCCGACGTTCGGCACTTCGCGGAGCGCTCCAGCGAAGGATACGTCCAGGATAGCTGGCGTGTTCATTCGAACCTGGTACTCACGTACGGGCTGCGCTACGGTTATGAAACTCCTGTCTGGGAGACGAAAGGTTTCGAAGTCCGGCCCTCGTTCGACATCATGCAGTGGTTTCAGCAACGGATGCAGAATATGAATGCAGGGATTCCCTCCGATGCTTCGCCGCTATTGAGTTGGAGTCCTGCGGGAAAGGCCAACAAGGGCGCGAACTCGTGGTACGACCCTTACTATAAGGACTTCGGTCCACGTTTGGCGTTGGCGTATTCGCCCGGCTACCAGAGCGGGCTCTTTGGGAGCCTGTTCGGCGGTCCTGGGAAGTCTTCGCTGCGACTTGGTGCGGGGATTACCTACGACAACATTGGGCAGGTCATCGCTTTGGATAGCGACTCGAGCGGCTCACCAGGGACGTCAACAGCGCTGATCAATAACTCGCAGGAGTTCTGCCTGGGCAGCGCGGGATGCCCGGCGCCTTCGGTGCCCGCTCCCAGATTCTCTGGGACATGCACTGCAACAGGTTGCACAGGATTGCCGGCCGCTGGGCCGCCTTTCTTTATACCGCCGACCACTGCCAAGTTCCCGTTTACCCCGGCGCCCACTGTTTCGCTCACAGGTTTCGCGGTGGATCCCCACCTGCGCACGCCATACGCGATTCACCTGACGGCCTCTTTCCAGCGGCAACTTCCGAAGAACGTTGTCTTGGACGTCACTTACGTGGGTACGCTTGGCAGGCGGTTACTGGGGAAAATCGACTATGCCCAGTACCTGGACATTCGCGATCCGCAGTCCAAGGTCGATCTCTGGTCTGCCTACCGGCAAATTGCACAGTTAGCTGGCATTACTCCGCAGGGAGCTGGTCCTTCGATCCCTGTGGGGGGATGCCTTGACCCTAACGCGGCAACTCAGGCGAATTGCTTTGCACAGCTAAAAACGATTAAGCCTATCTCCTTCTTTACGAACATGCTTCCCAATATGCCCGCCTTTTCCGCGGCTTTCGTTTGTGATCCAAAACAACCTGACTATTCGACCTGCGTTTCTGGATTCAACTCGCTTAGCCCAACCCAGGCGTTCTACGCTTATGTCATGAACGACCTGGGTGGTTCCTCCAGTTGGGGCTGCGCGCTGTTTCCGATGGATACATTCGTCAGCCCTGGTGGCCTGCCCAGTCCTTGGAGCTCAAAAGTGGACCCACAAGGCGACGGACTTGTGCTCTTCCAGCAACAATTCCAGACGCTGCCAGGCTGGAGCAACGAAGCTAGTTCGAACTACCATAGCCTTCAGGTTTCGGTGCGAAAGACAGTGGGCATCGCCACGTTTGGCGGCAATTACGTTTTCTCCAAATCCCTGGATAACAGCTCGTCTGGAGAGAATGCCGACATCGCCTCAGGTGGCGGGACTCTGAGCGGAATCATTCAGAATCCGTTCAACCTCAGGGATGGACGCGCCTTGTCCGATTTCGACCTGAAACACAACTTCAACGGTTACTGGGTGGTGGATCTGCCGTTCGGGAGAGGACGAAAGTTCTTCGGCAACACCAATCGTCTTGTGGACGCGGCGGTGGGAGGTTGGGAGCTAACCGGAGCGGCACGCTGGCATTCCGGATTTCCCTTCGGCCCCGGCAACGGGTTTAACTTCCCGACCAATTTCTTCCTGACCTCCTCGGGTACCTGGACGGGATCGATCCAGACCAGCCTTGTGAGGAATGGGGCATTCGGAGTTCCGAATATTTTCAAGGACGCGAATGCGGCATTCAACAATGTCGGCTTTACATTACCGGGGCTTGCCGGGTCGCGAAACATCATGCGTGGACCGGCTTACGCTTCGGCAGACATGGGCGTGTACAAGACGTTTAAGATGCCGTGGAGCGAGAAGCAGCGCTTGCAGTTCCGCGTCTCTGCCTACAATGTCTTTAACAGCGTCAACTTCGCCGACTCTTCACTCTCGTTAGATCCGACGAGTCCGGGGACGTTCGGGAATCTGACGTCAACGGCAGGACCGACGACCGGCTCCTTGGGTGCTCGCGACATGGAGTTTGCAGTGCGCTTCGAGTTTTGAGCGGCATACATTCATTGGATTGAGGAGGCCCCCAGGTTATTTTGGGGGCCTTCTTTTTTGCATTAAACTCGGAACGTAGATAGTAGCTTTCGTTCTGCAAGTCTTCGAGGAAGGATCTGCCAACGGAATGGAATTGACGACGGGAAGCAAAAACCGGCTTGGTCGGAGGCAACTGCTCGAGGGGGCCTTGTTTGCGGGAGCACCGCTTCTTTGTGATTTTGAGAGGCTGCTTTGGCCAAAATCCCTGGAAGGACAAGCTGCGAAAACTTCTCCAAGTGGCAAGTTGCTTGGCGTGGTGGAATTTACCGGGGAAGCGCGCGTGCCGATGGGCGAAGCGTTTGGAGAGGAACTCGATGGTCGGCTGTACACCGATTTGTCAAGACTGGGCGCTGAGAATCCGATAGTCCCCGTCGAACAGTTCTACCTCCGGACGCGCGCCTCGAAACTTCTGGATAACACCAAACCCTGGGCGATCCAGTTAGGAGGCCTGATCGAACGGCCCTTTGCCATCCCGGTCCAGGACTTGAAAAAAATGTCATCGCCAATGGGGAAACATCTGATGGAGTGTGCGGGCAACGTCCGGAACGCGCACTTTGGAATGATTAGCGTGGCGAGCTGGACTGGAGTGGTGCTGGCTGACATCTTCGAAAAAGCAAAAGCCAAACCAGACGCGAAACGAGTGCTGATCTCGGGCTTTGACACTTATGCGGCGAAGTCGGCAAGCTCGGTTCCGGGAGCAAGCTGGGTGTTCACTGTCGAAGAGCTGAAGAGGGCGGGGGCGTTTCTCGCGACCGAAATGAATGGCAGCCCGTTAACAAAGGACCATGGCGCACCTGTTCGCTTGGTAGTTCCCGGATGGTATGGATGCACTTGCATCAAATGGGTTGACGAGATCACTTTCACGGATGACAGCGCGGCGGCAACCTCGCAGATGCAGGAATACGCGGCGAGAACGATGCAAAGCGGGGTGCCGCATAGCGCGCGAGAGTATAAACCGGCAACGATCGACCATGCTGCAATGCCCATTCGAATCGAGAAGTGGGCTCTCGATGAAAAAATCCGATACCGCGTCGTGGGAATCGTTTGGGGAGGATCAGTCCCGGTCAAGAAGCTGCAAATCCGGTTTAATCCAGAAGAAGAGTATGTGGATGTGGACGACTTTCAACAAACTGCGAACGATCCTTGGAGTTTTTGGACTCACGCGTGGACGCCGAAGCAGCCTGGGACCTATATGATTCGACTGCATGTGGCTGATCCCGGCGTCACGGCACGGAGGCTCGAGGCCGGGTATTATATGAGAACTGTCGAAATTACCGAGATTTGAGGATGCTCCCATTCCGAATTACGACGGGGAGCGGATACGACGTGAATCAGAAATCCATGATGAGGCGAATATTCCTGCTGGTGGTATCCGTCATTTGGCTGCTCGGAAGCATTCCAATTGCCTTGGCGCAGCATGAAGGCCACGAGCCGAAGGAAGCTGTAGGCTGGGTTCCACGAGAAGTGCTTGAGCGCCCGCTTCCTTTGCGGCAAGGAATCGGAAAGCTCCATGAAGAGGTAACGACGGCTTCGCCTGAGGCGCAGGCCTACTACGATCAAGGGCTGGCCTATCTGCATTCTTACGTTTGGATCGAAGGGGCCCGATCCTTCCATCAAGCATTGCGTCTGGATCCATCCCTGGCCATGGCTTACGTGGGGTTGAGCGACGCCTACGTTGGGTTGCTCGACGTTCCATCCGCGGCGTCCGCAGCGGAGAAGGCCAAGTCGCTTGCGGCTAAAGTCAGCGAACACGAACGCAGACGAATCGATCTGCGTGCGCTGCAAATGGCATATCTGCAAGACAGCGGCGACATCAAAAAATATTTCGCCTACCGTCAAGCGCTAAGCGACGCGCTTTCGGCGAGCCCGAATGATCCGTGGCTGTGGATTCTGCGCGGGTTCGCGGATGAAGGAACTCCAACTGCGCACGGTCAGGGCGGCTTGGTGGACACGATTGCGTTTTATCAAACAGCGCTGAGACTATCTCCCGACAATTTTGCCGCGCACCACTATCTCGCCCACACGCTGGAAAATCACGGACCGGCAAAAGAAGCCCTCGAACAGAGCGAGATCTACGTCCGCATGGCTCCTGCCATTCCTCACGCGCACCACATGCACGGACACGATTTGCGGAGAGCAGGACAGACCGAACAAGCTATCGAGGAATTCCTCAAGGCAAAAGAGCTGGAAGACAACTACTATCGTGCGGAAAATATCCCGGCGCAGTTTGACTGGCACCACGCACATAATCTGCAGCTTCTTGCAATGAGTTATGAGGCCTTGGGCCAGATTAAGGCGGCAGAGGCGGGATTTCGAGAGGCGTTTGCCCTGCCCACCTACACGGACTTTGCCGACTACAATCGCAAAGCTTGGCCGGAGTTCTTGCTCGACCACGGCCGGGCGCAAGAAGCCCTTGCGGCGTCGCAGGAATTGGTGAATAGCCAATGGGCGATGGCTCGATTCGCGGGGCACTCGCTGGCAGGGAGAGCGCAGCTTGCGCTGAATCATCCGGAGGAGGCGAGGGCCGAGTTGGGGCTGGCGGAGCGAGAAACGGAACAGATGCAAGCCGGGGTACTGAAATCCTTGTCCGATAGCGTATTGCTGCGCGCCGAAATCATGCTGCGCGAAGGTAAATTGGAGCAAGGCAACCAGTTGATGGAAAGAATTGTGAAAGACGTCGTTGCTGTGTCTGGGCCGGATGCCTGGAGCGAGGCGCTTTTCCAGCTCGAATACATTGCCCGTGTGGCGAGAGAGGCGGGCGATTGGGCGCTTGCCGAATCCGCTGCACACGAGATGATCGGACACGATCCAAGCTATGCCGGTGGTTATTTCGCTCTTGGGCTAGTGGCTGAGCACCAGGGAAATACCCCAACCGCAAAACAGGAATTCGCCACGGCACAGAAACTTTGGAGCAAGGCGGATTCGAATTTGCAGCGATCGCAAACGCAAAAGCCCTGAGCACGCGGATGGGCGGACCGGCACGATGGCGGTGTGAAAGGCATTTGCGTGACGCCCCGGATGGCAGTCGGGCCGGCTGAGAGAGGAATTGGGCTGTCCCAAGGCGGTTGCAGAGGCATGGAATCCCGCGTAAACTCTTAGGTGGTATGGAATAACATTCGGGGCGTAGCGCAGCCTGGCTAGCGCGCCTGGTTCGGGACCAGGAGGTCGAAGGTTCAAATCCTTTCGCCCCGACCACTCCCTCCGTTGGCAACCAATCGCTTCTTGCAAACAAATCTAGGCAGTCTGTCTGACGCCGGCCTAGTATTTTTTGCGTTAGAAGTGCAGTCCCGCTCTATCTCTTCGCCGACGGAGTGGGAACTTGCAGTCTTAACGACTCCGTGACGGTTTCCTCCAGCTTTCGCCGGACGGCGGCGGCTTCCTTTCCTAGACGAGCTTCGCTCTCCTTGCGAGCTTGGAGTACCGTTGTGAGTTCGTCGCCAGGCGTCGTCCGCATGGCATTTTCCGCATGGAGCAGGCAAGCAAAGACAAAGCGTTCAGGCTGCTGTTGTTTGCGCATGAATTGAGCGTAGTTGAACCAATCAGACGCCGCGCTGCGCGGATCGGAAACCGCCGCATCGAGTTGTAGTGCTTGCTGGTAGGACCTCGCTGCGCCCGCGATGTCGGCCTGTTTTTCCTGCAAATCGGCGAGATGGACGAGCGCGAGGCTTTCTAGCGCCTTTTCCCCAGCCTTGTCCGCGAAACCTGCGGCCGCGGTGTACCCCTTGGAAGCGTCGTTCACGTGATTGATTGCCGCATCCGCGTCGGCAACTTTGATGAGGGCCGCGAGAACTGGGGCTGTATCACTAGGGTTTTTTGCGTGGCGAGCGGCGACGATTTCCAGGAACACGCGATAGTGGCGAGCCGCGGCCTGTAGTTCTCCTTGTTGATCGAGAGCTTGCGCGAGATAGAGTTGCGCGTTGGATTGCGTTGGATCGACGTCGACCGCGCGTTGCCAGTTGTCAACCGCTTCTTCATCACGCCCGAGGCGATGCGCCAGCATTCCATAATTGACCAGAGCGTCAGCGTTTCGCGGCCAGCGCGCGATCATTTTCTGGAACTGCGCATAGGCGTCGACATCGCGCCCTGCTTCCACGAGGCTCCTGCCATAAGACTCTTGCAATGCCAGATTTGCGGGATTGACGGCTGCGGCGCGCTCTATGGCGGCGAGCGCGGCGTCGCGCTGCCCGGCGAGCTGCTCGGCGCGGGCGAGACGGACTTGTACGGAGCTGTCGTTAGGAATCAATTCCGCCGCGCGTTGAAGAGCAGGCAGGGCGCTCGCTTCGCTGGACCACCAGAAGTGCACCTGGTCCACGCCGGCCCAGACGAACAACAACGCCACCGTCGCAATGCGAAGGGCGCGAGCGGCTGGCGCGCGTCCCGTAAACCAGCGGGCTGCGGCTGCGAAGAGGCTTTGCTTTTTGTCTTCGGCGCTCGAGGATTTTTGTTGGGAGTCCAATAGCAAAGCCGCGATCCGCGAATCGCGCAGCTTCCAGATCGCTCCGTCGAGGATAAAGTGATGAATATTTACCAGCGCGGTGAATGTTAAAAAGCTTGCGGCAAAATCGGTGTGAAATACGCGGCTGACGATCCACGGCCCGGGAATGAACAGCGCGATGCCGCCGGCAATCAATGTTACGAGATACCGCGAAAACGACCAACGTGAATCGCCAGCGGCGCGGGCCTCTTTTTTCTGGTAATAGCTCGTGATCCATAAGTATTGCGTGGAATGCAGCACTGCGAGCAGTCCGCTGCTGTAACGCGTCTGCGGAATTTCGCGCCCGCTGACGAGCTCGATTACGGCCGGCAACAGAAACCAGAGAAATTGCGTCACCGTGAGCGTAAGGACCGGAAGAATTGTCCGGAAGTTGCTCCTGCGCGCCAGCGAGACCAGGGCCCAGCCACTAGCGCCGACAAAAAACAGCGCCAGAGCGGCCCGCGCGGGCAGAGTGAATTTAGCCGCGAGCCCCAGCGAGAGAATCAGAGCATCGCCGGACGCCCCGGTGTGAAAGCTCAACATCAACAAAAGGAAGGACGAGATAAAGGAGAGGCGAAGCGCGCGGCGTTCTGACTCCGTGGGCGAAACGCCCGCGCGCCGGGCGAACATCATCAGCAATCCGAAATTTTGTCCTGTGTAGTGCCACGGGCTCCAGCAAATGTAGAGCGTAAAAATCCAGGGAAGCAGCGCATACCAGAGGTGCGTAACGACTCCGGCCAGCGCGAGCAGCAGCGCGACATGCACCGTATAAATCCGGTATTTCTCGAACTCGTCACGCGTGTGGTACGCGCGATAGACCGTGGCCATGAAGTGCGGATAGTTGGAAAGCAGAGCAAGAAAATAGAACGCCACGCTCCAGCCGCGCCCGTAGGAATTCGCAAAATAAAATCCCGCAAGCAAAAGCGGCGCGGACCAAGCCCCGCAGCCGACCGTCAAGTCAATCCATGGACGATAGATCCACGGACTTTGCGGGCGAGAGGCCGGGGACGGTGTTGCGGCGTGCTCCTCCGGCGGAGTTAGGGTGATTGTTCCCATGCCACTGCAGAGTAACGCAGGCGCGGCGCGCCTGGGCGGCGAGGACCGCCGTCGCTTGTGGAATCGGTTACTTGTCCTTGCGAACGGGCTTCCGTTAACAGCGGTTCAGAAAACGCCAAGGACGCGCAGAAGCAATCCTGCCAGTGCTCCGCCGAGCATCGGGCCGATGACCGGGATAGGCGAGTAGCCCCAATCGGAGCCACCCTTGCCAGCAATCGGCAGAAGGGCGTGCGCGATGCGCGGACCCAAGTCGCGCGCCGGATTGATGGCATAGCCGGTGGTGCCGCCCAAGGAAAGCCCGACGCCCCACACCAGGCTGCCCACAAGATAGGGGCCCAAACCAGCGGCAGGACCCGTCGCCGCCACCTTTTTCGAAAAAATCGCGCCAATCACGAAGACAAGAACAAACGTTGCACAAATTTCACTGAATAAATTCGCCGCGAGGCTACGGATGGCGGGCGCGGTACAAAAACAAGCCAGCTTGGTGACAGCATCCGGAGTTTCTTTCCAATGCGGCAAATAGTGGAGCCAGACAAGAGTGGCTCCCGCCATAGCGCCGAGGAGTTGCGCCGCAAGATAGGGAGCGAGCTTCCCGAAGCTTGCGTCACGCACGGCGAAGCCAATCGTGACTACAGGGTTCAAGTGTGCGTCATTACTTCCACCGGCTATCGAAACGAAGACGCCCGCCATGACGGCAAAAGCCCAGCCTGCCGTGATGACGATCCATCCGCTGCCTTCGGCTTTCGAGCGCTTCAAGAGCACTCCGGCGACCACTCCATTGCCAAGCAGCACGATAATCATGGTGCCCAGGAATTCGCCGAGAAAAGGGGAAGTCATTCAACCACCTCCTTTGAATGGAATTGGTCTGTAGCAATACGCCGTCCCACGCTTCAAGCGTCAACCCAATCGAAGGAACGCGTAACCGCTTTCTTCCACTGTTTGTACAGTTCCTCGCGCTCTACTTCCCCGAAATGCGGCGTCCAGTTCTGGTCCACGGCCCAATTGGTCCGCAGTTCGTCCAATCCTGAGAAAAAGTTCACAGCCAAGCCCGCGGCATAAGCAGCACCGAGCGCGGTCGTCTCCTGAATTACGGGGCGCACGACTTCGCGATTCAAAATATCCGCCTGAAACTGCATCAGGAGTTCGTTCACGACCATCCCGCCGTCGACGCGCAACGAGGAAAGCGCGATCTGCGAGTCCTTTTCCATCGCTTCCACCACCTCGCGCGTCTGAAAGGCGGTCGCTTCCAGAACCGCTCTCGCCAGATGGCCCTTGTTGATATACCGCGTCAACCCGGCGATGACGCCGCGCGCATTTTCTTTCCAGTACGGCGCATAAAGGCCGGAGAACGCTGGAACGAAGTAAATGCCTCCGTTGTCATGCACGGTGCGCGCCAGCGTCTCAATGTCCGCGCTTTTCTCAATTATCCCAAGATTATCGCGGAGCCACTGCACCAGCGCTCCTGTAATCGCGACGCTGCCTTCCAGGGCGTAACACGCCGGCGCAGCGCCCATTTTGTACGCGACCGTGGTGAGCAAACCGAAGTTCGACGGAACGGCGCGCTCGCCCGTATTCATCAAGAGAAAACAGCCTGTACCGTATGTGTTTTTCACTTCGCCGGGATGAAAGCAAGCCTGGCCAACAAGAGCGGCCTGCTGATCCCCCAGGATGCCCGCGACCTCGACGCCTGCGATGGCCGGAAGCGTCGCTTCGCCGTAAACCTCGCTGCTCGACCGCACTTGCGGCAGCATGGCCCGTGGAATCTCGAACGCCGAGAGCAACTTTTCATCCCAGTCCAGTGTTTGAAGATTTAGCAGCTGCGTCCGGCTCGCATTGGTGACGTCGGTTGCGTGTACGCCGCTTTTCGGCCCGCCCGTCAAATTCCAGACGAGGAACGTGTCGATATTTCCGAAGAGCAGCTCGCCCGCTTCCGCTTTCCTCTGGGCGCCGGGGACATGTTTCAACAGCCAGCGCAATTTCAGGCTGCTGAAATACGTGCTAAGCGGAAGCCCTGTTTGCGCGCGGAAGCGGTCTTGTCCGCCGCCGCTCGCAAAATGTCGGACGTCTTCGGCCACGCGCGTATCCTGCCAAACGATTGCGTTTGCGATCGGCTGGCCCGTGTGTCGGTCCCACACGACCGTTGTTTCTCGCTGGTTGGTTATGCCGATGGCGGCGAGGTCAGAAGCGCGCAGACCGCGCTGTTCGAGCGCTTCGCTGATCACTTCTTCGGTGCGGCGCATGATTTCCAGCGCGTCGTGCTCCACCCATCCGGGCCTCGGGAAAATCTGCTCGTGCTCCTTTTGCGCGACCGCCACAATGCGCGCCGACTTATCAAACACCATAAAGCGCGTACTAGTTGTGCCCTGATCGATCGCCCCGATGTAGCTTTTCAAGAGAGTGGCCCTCTCCGGCCGCGATGCATTCTACGACGAATCCTCTTTTTCTCATTCTCCTCCATGTGCGCCTTTTCCCCGAACCCTGCATCTAATTGTATGGGATGAGAAAAGGGAGAGCAGCTCATGAACAAAAACATATATCGAAAGGGGTCGCTACTGCTTGGTGCACTGATTGCGGCGTCGTTTATGCCGCTTGTTTTGAAGGCAGCCTCGAACAGCGCGTCCGCAGCTTCGGATCCCTCAGCAGTCGTTATGACCGTCACAGCTACCGCGAAGAAAGACGCGCAACCACCCGCGGTATCGAAGAATGATGTCGAACTGTATCAGGGCAAGGAACGCGTACAAGTCGCGAACTTCAAGCGCGGAGAAACTCTCTATCTGGCCGTGCTCATTGATGATTCGCTTCGGAGCGACATTGCCAGTCAATGGAGCGATCTCCGTGCGTTTCTTATGGCCCAACCGCAAACCACCTACGTCGCCGTGGCCTACGCGCGAAATGGCGTGGCCATGGTCGCCCAGGATTTCACAACAGACCATGCGCTAGCGGCCAAGGCCCTGCGTATACCGTTGGGCACCATCGGTGCCGCATCGAGTCCATATCTCGCGGTCCAGGACTGGATCAAGCGTTGGCCCGTCTCCGGAGAACGCAGTTCTATCATCCTGTTCTCTTCGGGCATTGATTATTTCCGTGGAGGTCCCGCTACTCTTGATCCCGATCTCGATACGACAATCGCCCGCGCGCAGAAGGAAAACATCAACATTTGGTCGATCTACGCTCCAGATTCGGGCCGTGTTGGCCGCGGTTCGTTCCGTGCCTTCAACTGGCAATCCAACTTGGACCGTCTCTCGCAAGCGACCGGTGCCGAGTCTTACTCGCTCGGTCTCGGAATGCCCGTCAACCTGAAGCCGTATTTCGATCGAATCCAGATGAACCTTAACAACCAATATCTGCTCGCCTTTGTGGGCGATGGCGGCCACAAGGGTAAGTATGAATCCGTGAAAGTAACTTCAGAACTTCGAAACGTCGGATTTCTGACGCCTTCCGAAGTGTTTCTGCCGGCAGCGCGCTAGTTCATACCGCTGCTCCACACACCAAGTCGGATCAGGCGCGGGCCGTAAGCTCCGCGCCTTTTCTTTTTCGCGTAACTTTTGTAACTTTGTTCTTCGGTCGGGCCAGTAATCTTCGTCATCTAACAGTTTGGGATGAGAGAAAGGGAGTTCGCTCATGAACAAGAACCTGCAATGGAAGGGGACCCTGTTTTTGGCGGCTATGGCTGTTTCGGCTGCAATGCCCCTGGCATTAAAAGCAGCTGCAACAGAGGCTCCGGCGGTGACGATGACCGTTACGGCAGTAGGCAAGAAAGAATCCCAGCCGCCTCCGCTCACAAAAGATGATGTACAGCTCTATCAGGGCAAGGAACGCGTGCAAGTGGCGGACTGGAGGCGCGGGGAGACTCTCTTCCTGGCAGTGCTCATCGACGATTCGCTCGAAAGCAGTGTCGCAAACCAGTGGAGCGATTTGAAGGCGTTTTTCATGGCGCAACCAGAAAACACCTACATCGCCGTGGCTTATGCAAGGAACGGCGCGGCCATGGTGGCGCAGGACTTTACCAAGGATCACGCGCTTGCCGCCAAGGCGCTGCGCATTCCTTTGGGCAATGCGGGCGCGTTTACGAGTCCGTATCTCGCTCTCCAGGACTGGATGAAACGCTGGCCTGAATCCGGGGAGCGTAAATCCATCATTTTGTTTTCCTCGGGTGTCGATTATTTCCGCGGGAGCTTTGATCCCATCGATCCCGATCTCGATACCACCGTCGCGCACGCCCAAAAGCAGAACATCAACATTTGGACGATCTATGTTCCGGATGCCGGGCACGTCGGCCGCCGCGAGTTCCGTGTGTTCAACGCGCAATCAAACCTCAGCCGGCTCTCGGAAGAAACTGGCGCCGAATCTTACTATCTCGGCTTTGGCATCGCCAGTTTCCTTGAAACCGTACTTCGACGAAATCCAGATGCATCTCAACAACCAATACCTGCTCAGCTTTGTGGGCAACGGCGGGAAGAAAGGAAAGTTCGAACGCGTCCGCGTGGTCTCCGAGGTTCCAAACGTGGAGTTCCTGACGCCTTCGGAAGTGTTCCTCCCGCCCGTGCAGTAATTCCGGCACGCAGGGCCATCCGAAAGAGAGCGAGGCGCGGACCGCAGGGTTCGCGCCTTTTGCTTTTACGGATTGGGCTTGTCTCTCTTCTTGCGCTCAGGCTAAACTAGCGCCCGTTCACGCCAGTTCTTTGGGCGAAGATTATTCGCTCTATTGAATCGGTTTAAACGCCAACGTAAGTTCGGCGTTGCGTCGGGGAGCTCTTGATGATTTCAGACGGCAAGAAAGAAAATTTTCATTTGCGATCCATGGCTCGTATTGTCGGAGAGCGCACAGGTTTCATCGCTGCCCAGAGCTTCGTCGTCATGCCTCCTCGCAGTCGCAACGATCGCTGCGCCAACTTCACGCGCCGATGGCGATATTGTGCTGCGCGAAGGTTGGGCAGTCCAATCCTCCGCAAAAGTTAGCGCGGGTGGTGAAGCCGTCTCCACCGCAGGCTTTGACTCCTCGAGTTGGTACAAGTCCTCCGCACCGAACACCGTGTTTGCCGTGCTGGTCGAGAATGGCGTTTACAAGAACCCCTTTTTCGGCATGAACTTGCGCTCCGTTCCCGGCGTGTCCTACGCGATTGGATCGGAGTTCGCCAACCAGGAAATGTCGGCGGACAGTCCCTTTGCCGTGCCTTGGTGGTACCGCAAGGAGTTCGAAGTCCCCACGCAATTTAGCGGAAAAACAGTCTGGATCGCGTTTCGCGGAATCAACTACCGCGCGGATATCTGGATCAACGGGAAGAAAGTCGCCGGCTCGGATAAAGTCGTCGGCGCATTTCGCTTCTATGAGTTTGATGTGACGCAGTTCGTAAAAGTGGGCGCGAAAAATGTCGTGGCCGTGGAAGTTTCCGCTCCCCACGCCAATGAGCTTGGCATCACCTGGGTGGATTGGAATCCCACGCCGCCCGATAAGGACATGGGCCTTTGGCAAGAAGTGGTTCTTTCCGCCAGCGGTCCCGTCGCCGTTCGGCATCCCGCAGTGGAGTCGAAACTCGATCTTCCGGCAACGGACAAAGCGCACTTGACTGTCCGCGCCGAACTACAGAATGCCTCGAGCACGCCCGTAAAGGGAATGTTGCGTGGAAAGATTCTTGGCGCGGCCGCACCGATCGAGTTTTCGCAAAGCGTAGAGCTAAAGACAGGCGAACGCCGCGCGATCGCGATCACGCCGGATTCTGCTCCTTCGCTGATCGTGCAGAATCCCCGCCTCTGGTGGCCGTATCAAATGGGCGAGCCGTATCTCCACAAACTCACGCTCGAATTTGTTTCCGACAAAGGTTCCTCTTCCAACAAACAAACCATCGCCTTCGGCATCGTGCAAACCGGCTCCGAACTGACTTCCGACGGCTATCGCCTGTTCAAAGTAAACGGCAAACCCGTGCTGGTGCGTGGCGGAGGCTGGGCGCCGGACATGATGCTGCGCATTAATCAATCGCGCCGCGAGGCCGAGTTCCGCTACGTGAAAGAAATGGGCCTGAACACCATCCGCCTCGAAGGGAAGCTCGAAGACGAAACTTTCATGGAACGCGCTGACCGCGACGGCATTTTAGTCATGGCTGGCTGGTGCTGCTGCGATGCTTGGGAAAAGTGGAACAAGTGGGGCGACGAGAATCGCCGTGTTTCCGTGGACTCGCTGCGCGATCAAATCCTCCGTCTGCGCGCGCATCCGAGCATCCTCGTTTGGCTGAACGGAAGCGATAATCCTCCTCCGCCCGAGCGCGAAAACGCGTATCTCCAAGTAGAAAAAGAGAACAACTGGGCGAAGCCCGTCATTTCTTCGGCGACCGCCAAGAAGACCGAGCCCACGGGAGAAAGCGGCGTCAAAATGTCCGGCCCCTACGAATACGTCTCCTCGAACTACTGGCTGCTGGACACCAAGGCCGGCGGCGCCTACGGCTTCAACACAGAGACCAGTCCCGGACCCGCCGTTCCGCCTCTCGAAGAATTGAAATCCATGTTTCCGCCCGACAAGCTCTGGCCCATCAACGAGTTTTGGGATTTCCACGCCGGCGGCGGCAAATTCAAGAACATCAAGGTTTTCACCAACGCTTTAGAAAAGCGCTACGGCACCGCGAAAGATGTTTCAGACCTCGCCTGGAAGTCGCAGGCCATGACCTACGAAGGCCAGCGCGCGATGTTCGAAGCTTATGGCCGCAACAAGTACAAATCCACCGGCATCATTCAGTGGATGCTGAACAACGCGTGGCCCGGACTGATCTGGCATCTCTATGACTACGATTTGCGCCCCGCCGGCGGCTATTTCGGCTCGAAGAAAGCTCTCGAACTTGTTCACGTGCAGTTTTCGTACGATGACCGAACCATCGCGATCGTCAATGGCAAACAGGAACCCCTCAAGGGCTTGAAAGTAGTCGCCAAGACTTACGACACTTCCATGAAAGAGCGCTTCTCCCACGAAGAAGTCTCCGATGTCGCCGCCGACGCAGTAACCAAAGCCTTCACGGTTGCCGAGCCCGCGGGCATTACTTCGACTTACTTCCTGAACCTCCAACTCTTTTCCGCGTCCGGCGAATTGCTCAGCCGCAATTTCTATTGGCTATCGTCGAAGCCAGACGTCCCCGATTTCAGCAAGACTGAGTGGTATTACACTCCGCTCTCGGAATATGCCGACTTCGCCGCGCTGCAGGATCTTCCGAAAACCACGGTCAACGCTTCGATGAGTGTCTCCGATGCAGGCGACGAGACCGCTGCCCGCGTCACTGTCGAAAACACTGGCTCCGACCTGGCTTTCCTCGTTCGCCTCCGCTTCCTGAAAGCCAAAGACGGCGCCGAAGTCCTCCCCGTCTTCTTCGACGACAACTACATCTCGCTGCTTCCCGGCGAGAAACGCGAAATCACAGTTCACGTTAGAAACAGCGACCTGGGCGCCGCCAAACCCGTCCTCGCCGTCGACGGCTTCAACGTCGCTCCAACTCAATTTCCATAGGCGCGTCTTGTCACGACCTTCGCCGCGATTTTCCTTGCTTTTTTCCTATTTTCTGCTATGGTGTTTGTAGGGAATTGTGCGGCAGGCCTTCTGCCGCTTTTTTTATTTTGCACGCTTCCCGCCGCCGCTAATGTAAGTCTTTTAGAATGAATAGCTCGGGCTATGCCATGTTTTGCCGTGTTTTACCGGCTTTTCTGGCCATGCAACCACTTTAGAAGGAACACTTCCAAGGAACTGCTGCAAGTGCTCATTCTAAATGACTTACAGAAGACGTTAAATCCTTTAGAATCCGCACTTATGAAATAAGGGGGAGGGGGTAAGGTGTATCGCAGGGCGTCAGTCCGAACTCCCGTGAGCCACGTCGCATGTTGAGTCTCGAATCACCAGCTCCGGATTCATCTTTTGTCTTACGGCGCTCCATTCGCGCTTCTCAAGCCCTGCTTTGATTCCTTCCATTACGATATTGACCGCGTTTGTGCCCATGGCCTCGAGCGGCTGGCGCACCGTTGTCAACGATGGCGCGCTCAAAGCCGACATCGCCACATCGTCAAATCCCGTCACCGAACACTGTTCAGGCACTTTGACCCCTGCTTTTGTCAGCGCGCGGATAGCTCCCAGCGCCGTCAAGTCGTCAAAAGCCATCAGCGCCGTGAACTTTTTCTTTTTTTGAAGCACTTCCTCGGTCAGTCGGTGGCCGCCATCAAACCCGGAGTTGGGGTCGAACGAATCCGGCAGTTGCAGCACGAGCGCAGGATCGATCTCAAGGCCCACAGTGTGCGCAAACTTCTGCACGCCGCGCCACCGCGGCGCGCTGTCGATAAGCATCTTCGGCCCGCGAATGAACGCGATCTTGCGGTGGCCGAGTTGATGAAGGTGTTCGAGCGCCATGCGCCCGCCGGTCTCGTTGTCCACCATCACGGAGCTTACCGTGTCGCCCGGCAATTCCCAGCCGATCGTAGCCGCTGGAATGTTTCGTTTGCTCAAGTCCGCCAACACGTGAATGTCCACCACCAGCCAGTTGGCAACCACAATCAGCGCTTCCACGTGATGTTCCAGCAACATTTCGAGGTAGCGCTCGAAACGATTCCGCTGGTTGTGCGCATCGGCAAAAATCGGCACGTACGACGATTGATAAAGCGCGTTTTCAATTCCGCGCATCACGGGCGTGCAGAAAGGATCGGTGATGTCGAAGAAAACCAGCCCGACTGTGTGGCTGCGCTTGCTGCGAAGAAACCGCGCCATCGCGTTAGGGCGGTAACCAAGTTTCTTGGCCGCTTCCTCGATTCTTTTTTTTGTGGCGGGAGCGATGTAGCGCGCCAGCGGCGCGTTATTCAATACGATCGAAACCGTTGCGGGAGAGAAGCCGCTGTCTTCCGCGACGTCCCGCATCGTCACCATCTGATTTTTGCCGCTTGCGCGCTTCAAGTGAAGGCCTCTAGGGTTGCCATCATTCTGCCAGAGTTCGCTCATTTTCGATAAGAGAACGCCCCGCAGTTTAGGGTCATCCTTCCGAGGATGACTTCTCTTCTATTCCGCCGGAACATCAAACGACAAGGGCTCGCGAAACCAATTCGTCTTCCATGCGCCGAAAGCAATTCCAGCCGCCATCCAAATCGTTCCCACGACTTTCGCCGGAACGCTCAGGTTCCACCATAAGCCCAGACAAACGAGGAAACCCACGACGGGTAGCGCGAAGTTTGTAAGTTTTTTCTCCGGCTGCTTCACGAAATAATGCACGAAGGCCGAAGCATTCACGCCCATAAATGCGATCAACGCGCCATAATTCAGCAGCTCGATTCCTTTCTCGAATGTCAGGAAAAAAGATCCCACAAGCACAATTACGCCGATGAACACAACGTTATTTCGCGGAACCTGGTGCTTGGGTTCCACTTTTCCAAAAAAAGATTTCGGCAGTGCATTGCTTTTTCCCATCCCGTAAAGCAGCCGCGCCGCACCGATTTGCGCGCCCATGCCCGATCCAAAATTCGCAACCAAAAGCGTCGCGCCAAGAATCGTAAACAGTGGCGCCCAAGTCCGCGCCGCCGCGTAAACGTAGGCCGTATCTTGGTTCGGAAACGGTTCCGAAGCCGGCCACACCAGTTGCGCTACGTAAACTTCCGACGCCGAAAGAATGCCGACCGCCAAACACGTGAGAACTGTGGCCAGCATGATATTTCGCCGCGGATTCTCTGCCTCTTCCGAAAGTGTCGAAATTCCGTCGAATCCGATGTAAGTCAGCACCGCCAGCGAAGTACATCCAAACAAATCGCTGAACGTGAATGTCTTTGGATCGTAGAACGGCCGTGTGAAAAAGCCCGGATCGCTATGTGGATGCCCGAAGATGTATCGAATCGTCGTCACAAAAACGATGACAACTACTCCGCTCATTAGCGCGGCTAATGTGGCATTGACCCGTGCCGATGTCTTGATCCCCTGCATATTCAAAAGCGTGAACACCACCGCAAAGAATATTTTCCAGCCCCAAACGGGCAGCCCCGGCGCAAATTCGTGCGCCTGCCCCGCGCACCAAATCGTGCAAATCAGCGGATTCACGATGTAGTCCATCACCATGCTCCAGCCGGTGATGTACCCTGCCGCAGGATGAATTTCCCGCGCCACATACGTAAACGCCGATCCCGCGCTCGGATAAACCCGCGCCATTTTTCCGTAACTTACTGCCGTGCACATCATCGCGACCATGGCGATGAGTATCGCCGTCACGACATGGCCGTGTCCCCGATCGCTCAGCGCTCCAAAGGCCGACATGGGAGCGACCGGTTGCAGCACGATGATGCCGTACAGAAGAAGGTCCCACAGCGTGAGCGTGCGCCGCAGTTGCGGCCCGCCGTTGGCGCTGGCGTCGTTGCTCAAGCACTTCTCCTTTTCCCGGGCGCGCCATTTTTCGAACCAAGAATCACCGCGCGCGTCAAATTCTTCGGCACATCGGGATTCAATCCCTTGCGCAAGCCCACGGCAAACCCGAGCAGTTGCGCCGGAATTGCCGTCATTGCCAGCCGCGCATACTCCGGTTCGTTCAAGCCCAGCTCAATCAGCAAATCGCTGTCGCGCGTTAATGCTGATGTCGCGCGGTTGGCGATAACGAATGTCGCCGCTCTTAATTTTTTCAACTCCGCAACGAGCGAGCTTTCTTCTCCCGCCGCGGCGTCGGAGAGAAAAAACGTAATCAGCGTATCCGCACTGGCAATCGATTTCGGCCCATGCCGAAATTCCAGCGTGTGATACGCCTGCGCGTAGGAAGAAGACATCTCCGTCAGCTTCAGCGCGGCCTCCTGCGCCAGCCAGTAGTGCGCGCCTTGCCCGAGAAACACAAAAGCCGCGAATCGCCGCTTCGTTCCAAGCGCCCGAATCTTATCAGCATGCGCCGCAAGCCACCGTTCCGTCTTTTCCGGCAGACCGTCCAGCGCGGAGACCAGCGAGGCATCACCCGCTAATATCGCACCCAGCCGTTCGAACAGCAGCAAGATCGACGTAAACGACCGCGTCATCACCATGCTCTTCTCGTCGGCCCACGGCAGTTTCAGCGTATGTGTGCACAACTTTTCAAGAACGCTATTTTCGCTGCAAGTAACGCCGATCGTTCTAACCGCCGCATTCGCCTTCAACCATTCCGCCGCGCGTAAAACCTCGGTCGTTTTTCCCGAACGCGAAACGAGCACTACCTGCCTCGCGCCCGTGCGTCGCATCACCTCGCTCGGCGCGAAAAGAAGTTCCGATGCCGGCACTGCCGTGCACTTCGCCTGAAGAAGTTTCGCCCACTGCGCCGCGATCGTCCGCGAAAGGTAATAGCTCGATCCGCAAGCGACAAACAGCCAAGGCCCTTCCTTTGAAAAGTTTTGGAAGTTTTCGAACAGTTTATCGTTCTGCTCGAATCGCCGAGCCGTTTCCAGCCACGTTGCCGGCTGCGACAAGATTTCCTGCAGCGTATGATGCCCCGCAACCAGCGCAGCTAACCGTCCGCCGCGCGCAGCCTTCGTGTTTTTTTTCAACACTCTTCGTTTATCTTTTCTCACTCGCGGCCCAGATTCCTTTCGCTCGCTCGGCCTCCGCCAGGCAGCTTCCACTTGGATTCAGCGGAAGATCGAGACCACTACGCGGTGCTCGCTCGAAGTATTGAATCGTTTGAATAAAGGCATTTTCTAAGAACGCTGCAGTTTGCGCAAGCCAAAAGATTGCCCTCTCTCTCGACTCCGCGTGCGAATCGCCTCTCTTCCCTCTGCAATTCCGTGCGTTCCACCTGTCCTAACGTACAGTAAGTAGATTATCCACAGTCAGTGTCTCTTGGTTAAAGTTCCCTTACTTTCTCCGCAACGCGCCCCTCTCACACGTAGTCTAATTAAGTAGCACCTCGTTCCAGTCGAGGGCCATCAGTATGGACGGGGAAACCAGTATGACCGGTCGCAGTCCCACAAAGGTTGTTTTGTGGCACGTCCTGGGCTTTCTGCTCGCCTTTTTCATCGCCCGCTGGCTGCGCCCTTTCTCTCTCGAACCTGATCCCGTTCTCCAAGGCTATCTCCAGGTCATCACCGCGCTCTTGGCCTTCGTTTTCGCGGCGCTGGCGTTCGTCCGTTTCCAGGGCACCCAGGATCGCATCTCGCTGATTCTCGGTGGTGGTTATCTTCTTTCTGGCGCGGTGCTTTCGGCCTCCAGCGTTCTCTTCTTTCAATTTTCGCAAGACTCTCCCGCGCGAGCCACTTGGGCGCCTGTCGCTTGGTGGCTCAGTCGCATGATTTTGGCGCTGCTGCTCCTCATCGCCCTCCTCGTCGAGCATTTCATCCCGCGCTCGCGGCACACCAAAGCCGAAATCACTGGCGCGTTGCTGGCGGTGATCGGTTTCACGTATGTGGTCACCGCTGCCCTCCGCCGCCTTCCTCCGGAAGTCTCCCGCCATCCTGGCGCTTTCGTGCCCAGTCCGCAGCAACTTCTGCCTGGCATAATCTTTCTCGCGGCTGTGATCTGGTATCGCCGCCGTCTCGATTCCGAGGACTCTGCGTTCGATCGCACCATCTACTCCGCGGCCTGGATGAATTGCGCCGCGCAACTCGCAGCGTGTCAGTCCGAGCGCCTTCTCGACGCGCCTTTCGTGCTCGCCCAGGTGCTCACGGTGAGCAGTTACGCGCTCGCTCTCGGCGGCACGCTCCTCGATAACGCACGCCTCTTCGAACAGGTTCGCCACCTTGCGGTCAGCGATCCGCTCACCGGCCTCGCCAACTACCGCCGTCTCCTCGACGTCCTCGAGAATGAAACCGAACGCACCAACCGCACCGGCAGGCCCTTCGCCGTTCTGCTCCTCGACCTCGACGGCTTGAAAAAAATCAACGACCGCTTTGGCCATCTCGTTGGTAGCCGCGCTCTGTGCCGCCTCGCCGCCATCCTGCGCATTCATTGCCGCGCCATAGACACCGCCGCGCGCTACGGCGGCGACGAGTTCGCTCTCGTTTTGCCCGAGTCGGAGGACGCGGAAGCGCAGCACGTTGCAAACCGCATTCGCGTGGTAATGTCTGAGGACGAGGAACAACCAAGGCTCTCCGCGAGCATCGGCATTTCGATTTACCGCGGGGATGGCGAGCGCATTGAGAAGCTCTTGTCCGAAGCAGACCAGGATCTCTACGCGGAAAAAGCCCGCCGCGTGAAGCGCGGCATCGCAGCCTTCCATGCCCGCCGGCGCACGCCAAAAACCTGACTTCTTCTGAGTGGTGACTCAAATCCTCACGCCCTCGACGGCACATCACCGGCCTGTTCAGTCCTTCTTAAGGATCTCCCGTAGCTTCGCGACAAATTCCGGATACTCGTCCTTGAACGCTTCCGCAAGACTCTTCATTACGCTTTCTCGCTTACCCGGTGGCCACAAACTTATGTCTTTCAGGGCTTCGTCATACTCCCGGCAGAACACATGCTGCGATGTTCGCGAATCCAACGTGCTGAAAATATGTTCATTATCTTCGGATCCCTGTTCGCCCGCGGTGGCCAGTTTCTTCAGATCTTCGGGTGCCAGATAACCCCTTTCGAGGCGTACATCCTTCGTCCCGCAATATTCCGGCGTGACGTCCACCAGCTTGCCTTCCTTCACCCGCATGACTTTCGCCGCAAATGGACGTCCTGCCATCGAGGTGGCAAACGCTCCGGGCACGCTGACTCTCTCCCAAATCACCATTTTCCCGTCTTTGTCTTTCTCGAAATCCACGCGCCCTTCCATGGCAATCTCGAAGAGCTTGTGCGGTTTTGGCGAGAGTGAGAAAATTACATATCCCCAGCAGCAATGATTGCCTCCGCCGGTATCCGTTCGGAAGACAACATCTGGCTTTCCGTCGCCGTCGAAATCCTCGCCTGTCAAATCTTGGTCGAACACTACATTGAATCCTTTGGTGCGAAACACCACGCGGCCCGCGCTGTTGTAAATGGCCGCCGTGCATTTGAATTCGAGCTCGTCGGAGCCTCTCGACGGCCCAAGGGAGATTTCATAGCCGTCCCATAATTTCTTTTTCTGCGCGGCGTTGCCGTCGCGATAGGAGTAGCAAGCAATTTCATTCTGATCATCTTGCGCTTGAAGCGGCGGGCAAACACAGGCGGCCAGGAGAAGTAAGAGGACAATGCGGCGCACGAGGGTTTTCCTTCCCGCGCGTTTAGTATACGGCGCGGTTTTGTGTCGTGGCTTTAGTATCCAGCGAATAGCGCGGTTCTGGTTTCGCTTTGTCGAGGAGTTGCCCAGCAAGGTACTCGCCCACGGCCGGCCCGTGCTTGAATCCGTGCCCCGACCCGCCGCCAACAAACCACACGTTTTCCATTTCCGGGTGCCGGTCGATCAAAAAATCGCCGTTCGACGTATTTTCGTATTGGCACACGCGCGTCTCGACCACCGGCGCATTTCGCATCGCCGGAAAACGGCTAGCCACATATTTCTGCACCACTTCGGCCTCGGCTGCCGTAGGCAAGCGCGATTGCGCGTCGGGATCGACGCGCTCGCCGTGATGGTCGAACGCAATTTTCAGCCCGCGGCCTTCAATGTCCGGCATCCCGTAATACTCGTCCTCCTGAAAAAGCCACGTCGGCAAAGCCGGTGGAGCAAATCGCTCGTCTCCCGGCGGCACGCCGAAAAAGAAAACTTCCTGCCGGCTTGGAAAGATTCGGTGCCCAAGAATCTCGGGAAAAACTTTGCCGAGCCACGATCCGCAAGCAAAAACAAACTGCCCCGCCGAAATCGTTTCGCCGTTACTGCATTTTACGCTGCCCAAATGCCCAGCTCCGCGCGGCGTCTCAATCAAAGCAATCCGAAACTCCACACCAACCTTGACGGCATCCTCGACAACCGCCGCAACCGCTCGACGCGCCAGCAGCACGCCGCTTTTCGGTTCCAAAAACCCCCGCGTCACACGTTCGAACGAGATTTGCGGGTAACGCCGCTCCAGCGCCGCGTGATCCATCTCTTCAAACGGCACCTCGCACCGCTTCAGTGTGGCCATCGTCTGCCGCACGCGCGAATCATCTTCGCCCGCCAGCCACAGCACTCCCGTCTCGTGAAACAGAGGCTGCCCCGTCGCTGCGAAAAAACTTTTCCACTGCGCCAGCGACCGCTGCGACGACCGCGTATAAATCTCGTCCGTTCCATAACCCATGCGAATGATGCGCGTCTCCCCGCCCGAACTCGCCCGCGCATTCGACGGTCCATACGCATCGAGCAGCACGACGCGCTGCCCCCGCCGCGCCAAATGCCACGCGCACCACGCGCCAAACACCCCCGCCCCAATCACCGCCGTGTCGTACGTTTTCCCAGTAGCCATCGCGGCTGCATCCTATCGTATTTGCGCGCAGTAGCACAGGCACTCCTGCCTGTGTGGGTGTTCAGGCACGACCTCAAAAAGCTTGAGAACCATCGTGCATTTATGAAAAGATTCTGTTTGTATGTTTCTACATTTCACAATTCTGGTATCCACCCTAATGGCGCATTTCAGCGGGACCTATGGACTTCACACTCGGGACAGATTGCAGGAGAGCCCGTCGAACTCGGCAACACATTACGAAATGGCAGGACCGTATCGGATTCTCTGGGGCGAATCATCACAGCCAGCGGGAAAGGGAATTTTGACCCAGATTCGAGGATTCCTGTGGGAACACTATGACGGCAAGGTTCCGGGCAAATTGGATGCGACGTTTTACACGCTTGAGGGGGAGCCTACGCATTATCTGTTTTTTGTCGATGCCGGGCCGACTGGAGAATGGGAAATCAGAGCGACTATCACCATGTTACGAGGGGACTACTCCCGACCCAAGAAAAAGCCCAGCCAGACTATCGTTGAGGAGAAATATTGCTACGTGGGCCGAATTGACCCATCGAGTGAAAAGGCAATTCCCAGAGAGGAAAAAAGAAGCGCCGAGTCGTACAAGCTGGTTCTCAGAATTTGCACGGACCGGGACATCACTTTCTAGTGTGACTAAGCCCATTCCTGTCGCAGTCGGCGGGCCCAACTCCTGATGAGCTTGCCGGAATCGGACTCGCAATCTCTACTACTGTCTGTAGTTTCCGGTTCCTCCGGTGATACCATGCAACGTTCTGTTTACTCTTCGGAGGTTCGTGTGAAATCGCTTCGCCAGCCAGTCTTCTATTTTCTTTGTGTCTGCGCCCTCATCTTTTCTAGCGCTTTCGGCTCGCCAGCTCAGCAGATTGATCCCAAAACGTACAGCGCGATGAAGTGGCGGCTCATCGGCCCGTTCCGTGGTGGCCGCGCCATCACCGTCGCAGGCGTCCCCAGCCAACCCTATACCTATTATTTCGGCGCGGTCAGCGGCGGCGTCTGGAAAACCACCGATGGCGGGATCACTTGGGATCCACTATTCGATAAGCAGCCCATATCTTCCATCGGCGCGATTGCCATCGCCGATTCGGATCCCAACGTGATTTACGCCGGTTCCGGCGAAGCCTGCATCCGCGGCAATATCTCCTTTGGCGATGGCGTCTACAAATCCACCGACGCCGGAAAAACCTGGAGCAATGTCGGCTTAAAAGAAACTCGCCACATCGGCGACGTCATCATCCATCCCACGAACCCTGACGTCGTCTTCGTAGCCGCGCTAGGCCACGCCTACGGCCCCAACCCGGACCGCGGCATCTACCGTACTCGCGACGGCGGCAAGAGCTGGGAAAAAGTTCTCTACCTTGACGATCGCACCGGCGGCATCGAAGTCGTTTTCGATCCCCACAACCCGCACGTCCTTTTCGCCGCGATGTGGGAAGGATGGCGCACGCCCTGGACCCTCAATAGCGGCGGCGCAAAGGACGGCCTCTACCGTTCGAACGACGACGGCTCAACCTGGAAGCGCATCGAAGGCAACGGCATGCCCGAAGGCATTCTCGGCCGCATCAGCGTCGCGGTTTCCGGCGCGGATTCGAACGTCGTTTACGCGCTCATCGAAGCCAAAAAAGGCGGCCTCTATCGCAGCGACGATGGCGGCGTGAACTGGTCGCTCATCACCGACGATCACCGCTTCACACAGCGCGCGTGGTATTTCACGCACGTCTGGGCCGATCCCAAAAACGTCAACGGAGTGTACATCGCCAACACCGGCCTTTACGAATCCACTGACGGCGGCAAATCCTTCGCGCGCCTCAACGCCCCCCACGGCGATCATCACGCCTTGTGGATCGATCCCAACAACACGAATCGCATGATCAACGGCAACGACGGCGGCGCCACCATTAGCGTCGACGGCGGCAAGAACTGGTCTACTCAGGACAACCAGCCCACCGCGCAGTTCTACCACGTCGCCACCGACAACGATTTCCAGTATCGCGTCTACGGCTCGCAGCAGGACAACTCCTCCATCGGCATCCGCACCCGCAGCGACCACGGCTACATTGCTCAAGGCGATTGGGACGCCGTCGGCGGCGGTGAAAGCGGCTACATCGTGCCCGACCCGCGCGATTCGAACATCATCTATGCCGACGATGAAGGCCCCATCCTCACCCGCTACGATCGCCGCATCAATCAGGCGCAAAGCATCGAGGAATGGCCCGAAGATCCCAACGGCCACGCCGCGGCGTTGCAAAAATATCGCTACACCTGGACGATGCCCATCGTGATTTCCACGCACAATCCCGACGTCATCTATCACACCGCACAATATGTTTTTCGCTCCTCCGATTCCGGCCGCACCTGGACCACAATCAGCCAGGACCTCACGCGCAACGACAAATCAAAGCAACAGGATTCCGGCGGCCCGCTCACCAAAGACCAGTACACCGTCGAGTACTACGACGTGATCTTCAGCCTTGCTGAGTCTCCAAAGCAGGAAGGCGTTCTCTGGGCCGGCACCGACGACGGCGTTGTCCAATTGACCCGCGATGGTGGAAAAAACTGGGAGAAGGTTACTCCGAAAGAAGTCCCCGAATGGGCGATGATTAGCCTGATCGAACCCTCGCCCTTCGACGCCGCCACCGCTTACATCGCCGTCGACGGCCACAAGCTTGACAATTTCAAACCCTTCATCTTTAAGACCAGCGACTTCGGCAAGAGTTGGACAAAAATCATCACCGGCTTACCGGACAATATCTATGTCCACGCCGTCCGCGAAGATCCCAAGCGCAAAGGCCTGCTCTACGCCGGCACGGAAACCGGTATCTGGGTCTCGTTCAACGACGGTTTGAACTGGCAGCCACTTCAGCTCAATCTACCCGTCACGCCGATCCACGACATGGTCATTCACGATGACGCTCTCACCGTCGCCACTCACGGCCGTTCCTTCTGGGTTCTCGACGGCCTCGGCCCGCTTCGCCAGGCCAGCGCCTCCATCGCCGCCGAAGACGCGCATCTCTTCACGCCGGATACTGCCTTCCGCACGCGCGAAGGCCACTTCAATCCTCGCCGCTATCCCATCGGCGAAAATCCGCCCTCAGGCGCTATCCTTTATTACTATTTGAAGGACGCTCCGAAGGATCCCGCCAAACTCGAACTGCTCGATGCCGATGGCAAAGTCATCCGCTCTTTCACCAGCGAAGAAAAGAAAACCGACACCGGCCCCGAAGAAGGCGAGCGCGATCTGCCGATAGAACACATCCCCGCCAAACCCGGCCTCAATCTTTTCGTCTGGGACCTTCGCTACGAGCCGCCCACAAAAGTTCCTGCCTTAATTTATGATTCTGGCGAACCGGCAGGCCCGCTCGCTCTCGCCGGCAAGTATCAAGCGCGCCTCACCGTTGCAGGAAAATCCCAAACCGCCCAATTCGAAGTGAAAATGGATCCCCGCGTCCAAACCTCCGCCGAAGATTTGCGCAAGCAATTCGACCTGATGCTAAAAATGAGCGAGCGCCAGGACCTGATGAACAAAACGGTGCTCGCGATTCGCGATTTGCGCGCGCAGCTCCAAGCGCTCGAGAAGCGCATCGGCAGCGGCGACGAATCCAAGCCACTGGTCGCCGCATCCACCGACGTCCGCAAAAAAATCAGCGCCATTGAAGAGGAATTGGTGCAGGTAAATTCGAAATCCAGTGAGGACCAAGCCAACTACCCGACCATGCTCAACAGCAAACTCGGCCACTTGCAATCCCTTGTCGATAGCGCCGACACCGCCCCCACCGCCGCCGAATCCGCGGTCTTCGCCGACCTCGACCAACGCCTCGAGGCCCAGCTAACCAAATGGCGCGAAGTCCTAGCCAAGGATCTTCCCTCGCTCAACGACTCCATGCGTAAAAACAACGTCCCGCTAGTCGCCCCAGCCGCCACGCCTGCCCACTGAACCACGCCGACTTTGTAGGGGCGCAACACGTTGCGCCCCACCTCGGCACAATCGCGGCCGTCAATTTGCGATTTTTTATGTATGAAGTCTGTATGAAGAATGTCTGCCAGAGAATTCCCGCTGGAGAATTTCCGCGTGCGAACGAATCACCGCACAAACGCCGCCCCAATCGCCTTCCCCCAATGCGCCAACTGTTTCAACGACTTGGTGTCCGTCGGATCCAAATGCAACGGCGTCACCGAAACGTTCCCCGCAAAAATCGCCGCATAATCCGTATCCGGCTCCACATCCCCGTCAATCTTTTGCTCATACAACCAAAAATAAATCCGCCCCCGCGGGTCCTTCCCCTCCGTCAGCTGATTCCGCGTAATCTTCTTCGACTGCCGCGTAAACTTCACGCCACCCTTCCACGGCTCCGGCACATTCACGTTCAGCAAAACCTGGTCTGGCAATCCCTCTTTCAAAATTAATTCTGCCGCTGCCCGCGCCACTCGCGCCGCTGGTTCAAAACTCGCCTCCGGCGCCTTCGAGCAAAGCGACACCGCCACCGCAGGCATGTGATGCAAGGCCGCTTCCCGCGCCGCTCCCACGGTCCCCGAGTAATAAGCGTTCTCCCCCAAATTCGCCCCGTGATTTATCCCCGAAATCACCAAATCGGCTTTTTCCGTCAAGAGCTTGTGCAGCGCCACAATCACGCAGTCCGCCGGCGTTCCATCCACCGCCCACTCGCGCTCCCCCGCCGGGTGGCAAACAATCGGTTGCCGCAACGTCAACGATTGTGCCTTTCCGCTCTGCTCGCTGCTGGGCGCCACAATGCTCACGTTTGCAAATCCCGCAAACGCCTCCGCCAGCACGCGCAACCCTTCCGCGTGAATCCCGTCATCATTGGTCAGCAATATGTGTTTCATAATTTTCAGAGGAACTTCTAGCTAAGTTCACAAGCGTATCGTTCAGACGCTCGCTTCGGGCAACAATTGGCGGCATTTCCGAACGCGCCGTCAGGGATGGATCACGTTCAGACCTAAAATCTCTTCAAATGAGTCAAAATCGCGGTCCCGATGCAAGAGTGCATGGCCATTCATGACGCAAAACGTCGCGATTAAGCAGTCAATGGTCTTGCGAACCGTTTTTCCTTTTTGCCGAATGATTCTGAAATTTGTTGCTGCCGCAATCGCCAATTCTTCTCCGCCGGTCTCGAAAATCGCAAACTTCTGCAACTCCGTCCGCACTTGGCCAAACTCCTGCTCGTTCCGCACCCCTTGTAGGACCTCACATAAAATTAAATCGGTAAGTCCGAGCCGTTTTCGGTCTGCTTCTATCTCAAGCCATTCTGTTTCCGGATTGTGCGTCCCGCGCAGGTAGTCCACCCAAACAGTTGTGTCGACAATGATCACGACGTTTTCTACTCGCTGTTTCGCCCAAGCCGTGACTCATCCAGATTGCCTTCCCACTTTATCTTTCCTCGCAGACGCCGAATTCCCGTCTGTCCCCTGACTTGCACAAGGAGCTTGAGCCCGGCTTCGACCGTAGCGCGCTTGGTTCGCGCCCCGCTGCTCTTCATCGCCTGCCGCATGAGTTGATCATCAATCTCTATGTTAGTGCGCATCTTCCAATCCTCTATGTGTAAATATCTCACATTTATGTGTACCAGTCAATCGGCGGCCATCTTACACTCGATGGGATATAAAACGGGATCAATAGAAAAAGGAAGAAGGAAAATGGTCGGGACGACTGGATTTGAACCAGCGACCTCACCCACCCCAAGGGTGCGCGATACCAGGCTTCGCTACGTCCCGACCGAATTACTGCGAAGTGGGCTTTACAGCTTTATCAGGCTATCACTTGCGTTCGAGAAGCGTCAAGAAAGCGCGCAGCGTATCTCGCAGGTCCAGCAACATCTTGCGGCTCAAGAGCTGCGCCGCTCCCTCAGCCATCCCACCACCCGCCGCGCCGCTGCTACCGGCGCCAACTTCGCTCTCGCCCGCGCCATTTTGCTCGCGCAAATGCCTTCGCGCGCCCGCAATCGTAAAACCCTCGTCATACAGCAGCCGCTTTATCCGCAGCACCATCTCCACATCTTCTTGGCGGTAAAGCCGATGCCCGCTCGGACTCTTCACCGGCTCCAGCATGGGAAACTCCGTCTCCCAATACCGCAAAACAAACGGCTTCAGCGCGGTCAACCGGCTGACCTCGCCTATCCGATAAAAGTCCTTTTCCGTTGTGGGCTGCGTTGCAGTAGCAGTGTTTGCCATAACGAATTCCTGTCGGCTGGGGACGCCGCTATCGTAGCAGTTTGTGCCGAAATCCTGTAGGGGCACGGCATGCCGTGCCCATCTGAGGTGGGTTGCCAACGCCCGGATACCCGATTCATTCCTCGTCTTTGTTCTTCCGTGGCCGCGATTCCCGCTTCCGCAATCTCTGCACAAACCTCACCGGCGCCCCAAGAAACTCATACTTCGCGCGCAACTGATTCTCCAAAAACCTCTCATAGCTAAAATGCATCGGCTCTTTTTGATTCGTAAAAAGCAAAAACGTCGGCGGCGCCGTTTTCGCCTGCGTAATGTAATAAATTCGCACCGGCCGCGCCTTCGGCGTCGTCCCGCGTTGCAAATCCACGTCTTCCTTCAGCCACCGGTTCAACTCTGGCGTAGGAATATGCCTCTTTCGCGCCGCCGCCACCTGATCGATCAAAGGAAAAAGTTTCCCCGCGCGCTCCCCAGTCTTCGCCGAGAGAAACACAATCGGTGCATAACTCAAAAATTTCAATTTCCCGCGAATCATTTTTTCGTAATCGAACGCCAGCTTCTCCGGATGGAAATCTTCCGGCCGGTACCGTTCCCCCGCAGGACGTCGAGATTTTCCCTTCGCGCTATCCGCGTCGCGCGAAGCCGCGTTGCGCGCCGCCATCACCGCCAAATCCCATTTGTTAATCACAATGATCACCGACCGCCCCGACTCCTCCGCATAACTGGCAATCTGCGCATCCCCCTGCGTCACTCCCTGCTCCCCGTCCACCACCAGCAAAGCCACATCGCATCGCTCCAACCCGCGCCGCGCCATCACCACGCTCAATTTTTCCGCCACCAAATTCGTCTTGGCCTTGCGCCGGATCCCCGCCGTATCCACAAACCGGTACGTATGTCCCTCGCGCACCACTTCCGTATCCACATTGTCCATCGTCGTTCCCGGAATCGGCGAAACAATTGACCTCTCTTCCCCCGCCATCCGGTTCAGCAAAGTAGATTTGCCCACATTCGGCCGTCCAATGATCGCCACTTCGACGGCGTCTTCTTTCGCCACTTCCTCTTCCGACTCTACGGCGTCCACCTCGGCCAGCGCCGCGTCCAGAAGGTCGTCCACTCCCGTCCCATGCTCCGCCGCAATCGGAAACACCGGCACGCCCAGCGAATGAAACACCGCGGCATTCACTTCCTGCGACACCGCATCTACTTTGTTCACCGCCACCACAAACGGCTTCCCCGTAGTCCGCAAAAGCCGCGCCAGCTCCTGGTCCAGCGGCGTCACGCCCGCCTGGCTGTCCACCACCAAAACCAGCAGCGCGGCCTTCTTGATCGCCACGTGCGCCTGCCGCAAAATCTCCGTCGGAATCAAAGCCTTGTCGTCCGGAACAATTCCGCCCGTATCGACAATCTCCAGCGCCTTCCCGCGCCACTCCGCCTTCCCATAAATCCGGTCGCGCGTAATCCCCGGCTCGTTCGTCACAATCGACCGCCGCGTCCCCGTCAGTCTGTTGAAAAGCGTGGATTTGCCCACATTGGGCCGCCCCAAAATCACCAGCGATGGAAGTATTTGCGTCATGTTGTTAAAGCGGCGGGCAGTCGAGAACCGCAACAGCGCTGCAACCCTTCACTCTACAGCATCCCACGCCATTCCGCTCACGCGGACACCCGCCAATGTCATCACCTTTCGGAACCAGCACAGTTTGTATCGCGGCCTCTATCCAAAAAAAAGAGCCCCGGGCTGGATGGGGCTCTCTTCTTTACCGCGGATTGTCGAGAATGCTAGAAAATGATCTTCCCGACAAGCTGCATGTTGAACGGCTCGCCAGGCCCGAGGCCAGGCGCACCGTTGAAGTCACCAATGGTGTCGCTGATCACGCCGCTGCTGCCGACGCTCCCCGCGCCGGTGGCCAGGTTGATGCGGTTGAAGATGTTAAACATATCCGCACGCAGCTGGATTTTCAGCCGCTCGCGAATCGGAATATTCTTGATGACGGAAAAGTCCACATCAGCGAACCCCGGGCCGTAATACTTGTTACGTGAGAGGTCGCCGTTCGGATTCGTCGGTCCCGTACAACCCGCCGCGCCAGGTACACAGAACGCTGCCGGGTTGATCCACTGTTCTCCGCTATTTGCCGCCGAAAACGTATGACTAACGCCCGCGAATGGATTCGCAATCACGTCCAAACCTGGGCGCTGCGTTCCAGAAAGATCGGGGCCTGACGGGTTAAATGGCTGTCCAGTGTGGAAATTGACCACGCTGCTGAGCTGCCAGCCGTGAGTGAGCAACTTCGGCCCCCACGAACTACCTGGTACATCATAGGCAACGAAGGCGGTAAAGTTGTGCCGTGTGTCGAAGTCACTGTTCCCGTATTCCTGCTTCAGATTGAAGCTGTCCAGCGGCACCTCGCCACGGTATTCAGTCATCTCATCCAGTGCATGTGCCCAGGTGTAGACAAACTGGCCCGTTAGCCCTCGCCAAGACCTCAGTCTCAGGACGGCCTGCAGCGAGTTGTAGTTCGATGTGCCTATGCTGTTCTCTTGGATGATAGTGCCAATCGCTGGGAACGCCGCGTTGAACGCTCCATTTTGGTTAGGATTCGTCGTTACGGACAACTTGCGCCCTTGACTTCCAACGTAACCGATTTGTAAGACAGCGGCATTGCCGAGGCTCTTCTCCACCTGCAAGTTGTAGTTGAAGAAGTAGGGAGTCCGGAAATTTTGGTTGACGGCGTAGACGTTGTACGTGTTTGTGCCGCAGGTCGGGCTAGTTGCGACATTTAGAGTCGCGCAGGTCGTGACTCCGGGAAAGATCGATGCGCCGCCGAATTGCGCTTGTCCGGCTCCCGTGCCCCAGTTGTAAGTGTTCCGGCTATAGTTGTCGACTGGATGGGGACCGATTGGATTGTCTTGCAAGCCATCCGCACCGCTAATCGACGGCCGGTAATCGAGGAACGGGTTCATATTAATTTGATCGTAGAAAACTCCGATTCCGCCTCGAACGATGACATCGCCCCTATCCAGTGGCTGATAAGCGAAGCCCACTCGGGGAGCAAAGTTGTTCTTGTCCGGCGGGAAAATGGAATTGATGCCATTTCCCTGGATCTTAAGACCTTGTCCAGGAACAAACACTGCCAGGTCCTTATTTGTGCTATGCAGAGGTCCGATGTATTCGTAGCGAAGGCCGAAGTTTAGGTTGAGTCTGCGGGTAATCTGCCACTGATCTTGGCCGAAGAAATCGATTCCGTTGACGCGCACGAAGCGTTCGGCATCGCCAACCGCGATCGAAGAAGTGGAAACGTCACCGGCGAGAAAGTCGGCCAGCGCCTTGGCATTTGCACTAAAAGCCGCATCCTTTGCCCAGGGTCCCTGCGTCCCGTCAAATGTGAAGGCGCCCAGGCCTCGGCGGAAATAGAATTCGTCGACTCGGCCCTGCCGTACCTCGCCTCCGAAACGAATCTGATGTTTTCCTGTCGTGTAGGAGACGATATCCGTCAAGTGACCGGTGATGTCGTTGCGGCCTTCCGGGGGCGTGATGCCTACCTGGTCAAACCCGGAGATGGCGATGTTGGGAGCTCCATGGATCGGCTGACCGTTTTTCGTTGCGTCTGGGCTCAGGAACAAACCCAGAGCTTTGGGATCAAAGGTATTGTTAGCATCATGGAAAATTTGGTTAAAGTAGCTGACTCCAAAGAGAATCTGGTTGGTGAGTCGCGGCGTAAAACTCGAGTTCAGCACGAGGGAATAGTTCTGCACATGGATGGGCGCCACTTCAAAATAATCTCCCAGGTTTGAGCTGGCCGTGGCTAGCGCCAAGCTTGCACCCGGTGGTTGTGTTTGGCTGCCTTGCCCGGCGAAATAGTGAAACGATAGGTGATGCTTATCGTTGAAGTTGTGATCCAACTTCACCACGCCGTTGTAGCTGTAGCCCGTCGCTGGGACTGTCGCGAAATAATTGTTCAGAGTTCCGGGAAGAGCGGCTATCGTCGAGGTTGGCCACAGCGTCGAGAGCAGCTTCGTGGAAAGTGCGCTCTGTGGGGTGCCGTACTTGGTTAACGCTGCCTGGGCTTGCGTCACCCAGGCCGTGGACGGCTCGGTGGACTTGCCCGTCAGACCGAAAATGTAATCCTGCTTCTCATACCCAACGAAAAAGAAAGTTCTGTTCTTGATGATGGGACCGCCCACGGTGAACCCATAGTTCTCATTGCGCAGTCTCGGCGCTTTCGGAAACTGTGGAGAGGCGACGAAGAAAGGCGACTTTGCCGCGTAGAATTCATTCCGATTATAGTAGTAGGCAGAGCCGTGGAACTCATTGCCGCCGGACTTGATGACCAGGTTGGCCGTGCCCCCGGCGTTACGTCCTGCTTCGGCATTCGACTCCGTTTGCACCGAAAATTCGTCAACTGCGTCCACCGGCATGACTACGCCAGCGATGCCCGAAACGCCGCCCTGATTGATGGCCGGAATGTTGTGCCAAAAATCGTTGTTGTCCGTGCCGTCCACTTGCCAGTTCACCTGGTTACCCCGGGTCCCATTGATCTGACCGAAGCCTCCGATGTTATATCCTCCAAAACCCGGCTGGATCGAAATCAATTGCGTAAAGTCGCGTCCGTTCAGTGGCATTTCCTGAACCACAGCGTCCGTGATCGTCGTAGTCTGCGTCTGGGTGGTGGTGTCCAGTGTCAGCGCCGCAGCGGAAACTTCCACCGTGGTGGACTGTTGCTGCATGGAAAGTTTGATCGGCAGCGTGTAAATCGTCCCTGCGACGACTTCAACTTTATCCACCGTATAAGGGGGAAATCCCGAGGCCGTGACCGTAACTTTATAGAGGCCGAGTGGGATATCTTGAAAGGAAAACTGTCCATCCGTCGTCGTGACGGTTGAATGTTCGATTCCTGTTGCGGTCTCCGTGACCTTCACTTGTGCGCTCGGCACGACGCCGCCAGACGGATCTGTGACGGTCCCGTTGATGGCTCCCCGGAACGTCTGCGCATTGGCGGCGCATACGGCTAGCAGCAACGCAATGGCGCAAGCTCCCCCGAGCAAAACACCATTTCTTATTACCCTGTGTCTCCGCATATTTTCACCTTGCATAAATACACCCCCCCTGTTGGATTACTTCTCCTCGGCAATATTGGCTGGACCACTCCCCTATTAGGCATCTAAATAACACCCTCCCCTGGCACCCTGTCAATCCAAAGTTTTCGATTTGACTTGCCCGAAGATTGAATACACAGGTTTGCTGAGTCGTTAAGCCATGGGCGCAAGTGTCCTCATCATACCCACTGAAGGGGCCTTAGCCTGCTTCCCCTTCGCCAATCCCCATTCGGGTTTTCTTATGCTAGGGTCAGCCCCCCAACCGTCCAAAGCCGGCCAGCGTGCCACTTCGCGTCGGATCCATCGCGGGTAGCGCCCCTCCCTGATTCGCTGACTTGTATTGCAGCGGAACTGTGGTCCGGCTCGACATTTCTGGTAGAGTGCTGAGCAGAGACGAGATAGCCCCGGTCCGCAATATTGCTATTTGTTAAGATCGTGTAAGTTTTCGGGGCTCCCCTGCGTACTAGTCTATGGAACCGCTGAGACCAGGCCCGAAGAGCGTGCCGGGAATGACGGAGACCACGGAGGCAGTTGCCCGGGCTCGGGCAGGGGATGCCGATGCCTGGGGTGAGCTTTACCGGGATTTTGCCCCGGCGATCTTCCGCTTTTGCAGGAGGGCTCTGCCGACGCGGGAAGACGCCGAAGACGCCACTATGGATATATTCATCAAGCTGCAGAAGAACCTGAGCCAGTACGACGAGACGAGATCCTTCTCGGCGTGGCTCTACAGGGTGGCCGCCAACCATTGCTGGGATATCCTGCGGCGCCGCAAAATCCGCCAAGACAAAGAGACCGAAGACGTGGATGATGTGCCGCTGGAGCACCCGGACCCCAACCAGTTGGACAGGCTGATCGAGCAGAAGACCAGTGAGGAAGTGCGGCACGCCCTGCAGAAGCTGGGGGCGCGGGCGCGCATGGCTCTGGTGTTGCGCTATTACTCGGATATGAGTTATGACGAAATCGCCGATGCGCTCGGCGTGCGGCGCGCCTTTGTGGGCGTTGTGCTGCTGCGCGCGCGGCATGAACTTCGGCAGGCGCTGGAGGGAAAGAGTGCGCTGGCTGCGGGAGGGACCTCGTGAGAGAACCTGCTAATCCGGTGTCGCCAGAAGGACCGGGCGGGACGATGGAACATCTGGACGAGATGACTTGTCTGCTGTACGCGGAGCGCCAATTGGACCGCGCTCGCGCGCAGGCGGTCTCCGCGCACGCGCAGGACTGCCCGGCCTGCCGCACACTGCTGCGGGCGCTCGACCGCGAATCCCGGCTGCTGACACGCGCCATGCTGGAAGCAGACGAACCGCTGCCGTCGCGGCTTTCGGAATTTCAGGAGCGCGCGCGGAAATCCTTTGGCTGGATTTGGGGTGTGGTTTTTGGCTTGGCGGCGACGGGCGTCTACGCTCTCTACGCTTATATCATCGAACCCTGGCAGACGCGGTTGGCGGAAGCGGGATTCGGCGGCACGAGCCTTCTGAGCCTACTGGTTTTTCAAGGCGCCTTCTGGAAAGGATGGCAATCCGTGGTCACACTTCTCGAGGTACTGGCGATGCTAACCGTGGCGGGATTCGGCGTGGTCATCTTCCGGCGACGCCTGCGGCGCGGCTCGGCATTGGCGCTGGTGCTGGCGGGATTGTGCGCGGCAATGGCGTTGCCTGCGCCAGCCAGCGCCACGGAATTTCGCAACTCGCCGACCGCCGAAGTGCGGAAGGATGAAACCATCAAAGGCGACATCTACCTTGCGGGTGAGCGGATTCGCGTCGAGGGCACGGTGGACGGGGACGTCTATGCCGCAGGGAAAGAGATCGACATCGATGGGCACGTCACTGGAGACGTGATCGGCGCATGCCAGGCCCTGAGGATTCGCGGGCAGGTGGACGGCAATCTTCGCGCAGCGGGAAATAACGGGATGATTTCCGGCAGTGTCGGGAGGAGCGTTACCTGGTTTGGAGATGTGGTAACAGTTGACTCCACCGGGAAGGTCGGCGGAAGCCTCTCGATGTTCGGCGGCGATTTGGCCATCGACGGCCAAGTGGGCCGCGACGTTCTTTTCTTTGGTAATGAAGTTGGCGTGAACGGGACGGTTCACGGAGGCATCCGGGAAAAAGGCAATTTGTTGAGCATCGCCTCCACCGCTCAGGTCGGCGGGCGGATTCAGTACGAAGGCCAGAATCCAGCAAGCGTCTCCTCCGAGGCGAAACTGGCCTCGCCGGTGGAATTTACCCAAATGCGGCGCAAGTCGCAGTACTCGGACGGGCACTACTACGTGTGGCGGATTATTTGGACAGCGGCATTCATTCTGCTCGGGTTAGTGCTGTTCTTGCTGCTTCCGAAATTCGCCGAGGAAACCGTCACCGCCGGCGGGAGGGTTGGAGCCCCCCTGGGGCTTGGTGTCCTGGTGTTTTTCGGCGTGCCGATCGCAGCCATCATCGCCTGCATAACGGTCGTGGGCATCCCTCTGGGTCTGCTCACGCTGGGGCTGTGGATCCTGGCGATCAATTGCGCGGAGCTCGTGGTTGGGACGGTGGTCGGCAATTGGATTTTCGGCAAAACGGCCGACATCTGGGGCCTGATTGGACGAATGGCGGCAGGTTTCGTGCTCGTGCGCATCGTCTACACTCCTCTGGCCCACCTGCATGTCATTGGATTCCTGGTCGGTTTGGGGATATGGATGTGGGGAATGGGCGCGATCTCGCTGGCGCTCTATAATCGAGTACAGCCGAAAGTTTCTCCCAGCCCAATGGGCGTCCCGGTGGCTGCGGCTTCCTAGACACACTTTTTCTTGTTGCCACCTACTACCCGCCACCGTCGGCGGAATCCAGCTGGATTAACCTGCCTGGCTGGCGAGCAATCGCCGGCGTAACCCGGCTTGCCCTGCACCAGAAAGCCGACTGATCAGAGCCGCCTCATTACGTGCCCTGGGCCCCCCTCCCGGTTTTTCTGTAAGTGCGGATTCTAAAGGGTTTTAAGTCCTTTGTTTTGTAAGTGCGGATTCTAAAGGACTTACGGGCTTGTTTTGCGTAAGTGCGGATTCTAAGCGAGTTAGAGCCCAACGAAGCTATGTCTCCCAGTCCATCTGTCCCTGAGAAGCGCACGCAAACCATTTCAAGAGAACAAGTTCACGTCCAAAAGTCGAAAGATGGTTGGAAAGAAGGAGGTACGACAATCAGAAGCGCGCAATTACCCGGGAGATAGTGTACCAGAAAGTAGAAAAATGTCAATGCCGGGTTTTTCCGACAGTCGAACGGTTGAGGGAAATGAAAGGGCCGGAGCATCTTGGAAGGATGCACCGGCCCTTTGCCTTTTGCGGAGGCGGGTAAAGATTAGTGAGAGCGAATTTTTGCAGCCAGTAAGGGCTGGGTGGCGCCGCTGTTGGGGTTCAAGTATAGGCCCCGAACGGAGACGCTGGTCACGCTGGACAAGCCGGCGAAACCGCTGATGTTGTCATAGGCGGTGTTTGGGAAGGTGTTCACCAGGACCGTGTTGGCAGTCAAATTAGTGAAGAAAGGAGACACTGCGGCCAGAGTGAAAATGTTAGCCCCAGGCGCCTGGACCGTTCCGGAGATGCTGGAATAGCGCAGCAAGACGCGGGTCGGGTTAGTGATGCTCGTATTGTTGCCGCTAAAGGTGCCTCCCTGGACCATAACGGTTTGGCCCATGACGAGATCCGCTTGGCTCTGAAATCCGAGGTTACCGGTGGGTGAGAGGTTGAGGTTCTTGGGGTCGACGGGGTAGGTGGTGGCGTTGCTGAGGTTAACGAGCACGGGAGCGCTGACGATAGTGGTGTTGGCGCCCATGCCGTTCGTCAGGATCATCTTGAACTGATTGTTGGTGACAGGAGAGATGATAATTCCCTCGAGTTCGTTGACGCCGGGAGCGGGATCGAGAAACTCGATCTCGGTTGCCGTCCGGGTGCCGAAGGAATCGGAGGCGATGAAGCCGTCAATACTGACATTCTGGCCCACGGCGAGGCAGGCGGCGGTGGCCGGCTGGTTGCAGAGCGTGAAAGGGTCATCGTATTCCACTTTAGAGGCAAACGTGAAGGTGTGCGGCTCCGAAGAGAAGGACTTGACCGTGACAGTGGTAGCGGTCGTGGCGGTTACGACGCCAGTGAAATTGTCGATGGTATCGATACCCGAGGTTTGACTCGAAGATGTGGGCGGGTCGGCAATGAGTGTAATAGCGCCCGGCTTAGTGAAATCAAACGTCATGCCGTCGGCGCCGGCGGTGGTAACGGCTTTGCTAAAGTCGAAATTGACTCGGATGCCCGTGTTTGTGTTGGAGGTGGTCGTGTAGTTGATGGGCACAGAAATAGGGGTGCTGTTGGCACCAAATCCGGGGACGGTGCTCGGGATCAAACAGACAATGCCGGGGGCACAAGCGTTAGCGCCGCTGAACATGGTGGCATTGGTGCCGTTGTAGACATAGCTGAACAGGGCAGGGCCGAATGTGACCAGGAGCTTTGTATAACTCGTGGCTTTCACGGTCGTGAAGCCAAAATAGGCTGAATCTGTCTGAAGCTGCGGGTAGGTGAAGAATGGTGCCCCAAAACCACCGCCAAGCGATATTGTCGTACCCGCACTATTGACCAAGGAGATGTTGTCAATTTCCCAAGTTATTCCCGGGAAAGAAAAAGTTGTCGTCGGAGTCGCCGTCACGAATAGATTGAGGATTGTGTTGCCGTTGTTGTTGCCGCCGCCGCCCCCTCCACCGCCGCCATTCGGGAACTCGTGATAGCACGAGCCCAAGGAGAGGCACGCGAGCAGAGTCAGGAAAGAAAAAGCTTTATAGAACTTCATCAGGCACCCCACGACGGATTGAACCCCGTTTTCCAAGCCCGGTACTGACACGCTTAGAAACCCAAGATTGACTTTAGCGCCGCCTGGGCAATTGCGGGTTTCGAAAACGTGCAGCGTTGCTCAAATGCTAAATCCCCGGCCTGTTGGCCGGGCACGAAAAGGCACGCATTTTCAGGGTAATTTAACGGATGGACTGAAGATCGAAAACAGTTTCGGCGTGCTGGCCGTCGGGCGTGTCAATGAGGATGGTCAGGGTCGACGAATCGATTTTCTCTGGGCTGAACTCGAATTGCATCGTTTCGCCGATGGGAGGAGGAGAGGAGTACTTGTCCGAGGCCGGGAAGTAGAGCGAGCGCTCGGAGGAGACGGGCAGAAGATCCTTCTTGTTTTGGACGAATCTAACTGCGAGTGCGTCGGGCGGAGCGTCGACCATGTAACAAATCTCCAGGTGAATGCGAAAGGGCAACGGCTTGCCCAGGAATTCCTTTACGGCATCCTGCGCGCTGTAGTTGAGTTTTTTGCTCGAGAAAATGGCGACTTGAATGAAGGGCGTTTCCAGGCTGGCAAACGAGCGAAATCTGTCGAGACTTAGGTTAGGAATTTCGCGGGTGTATTTGGCGGTAAGGTCCGGACCCAGGGCGTCCTGCCGTCTGCCGAGAAAATAGGCGTCGCGGATGGAGGATTCCGTGAGAGGGACGTCGTAGGCGCGAAGGGGAAACACGACGGAAACAGCAAGGAGAGCAGCGCCGATGGCGGGCCAAGCTTTGAACATCGTCTTCCTAATATTAAAGACGTTCTTTTCCGCCGGATAGTTACCACAAAGTTTGAGCCACAGCATGGCATTCTTACGCGTGGGTGTGACGACGAGGGGTGGCGAGGGACTGTGCTATCGTAACGGATTCGAGAATTTCGATGCAGGGGATAGGTGCGCTTGGCAAAGAGAGCTGCCAAAACGAAGTACGTACGCGAGAGCGAGATGGCTGAGGATGCCGTGGCGCTGCCGGAACGCGAAGAGGTGTCTTTTGAGGATGATCCGACAGTCAGCCCAGCGTCTGCTGGTGACGGGGAACAGGAGGCGACGGACGCGGCTCCCAGGCCGACGATGCGGGACGTGTTTGGGCCGGGGGGATTTTTGGAACGGTGCATGATTGGGGGGTACGAGCACCGGCGCGGGCAATTGGAAATGGCGGAGATGGTGCACGACGCGTTTGAAACGCATCATCACGCGATTTTGGAGGCGGGGACGGGGACGGGGAAGACGCTGGCGTATTTGGTGCCGGCGATTTGCAGCGGGCGGCGGGTGGTGATTTCGACCGCGACGAAATCGCTGCAGGAGCAGCTTTATCAGAAGGATATTCCGTTTTTGCAGAAGCACTTTGCGCCGAATTTGAAAGTGGCGGTGATGAAGGGGCGGTCGAATTTTTTGTGCGTGGCGAAGATGAATGCGATGGCGGATCAGGCGCTGCTCAAGGGGATGGATGAGCTGGACGCGTTTCAGCAGATCAAGCAATGGGCGAAATTGACGGAGACGGGCGACCGCGCGGAATTGACGTTTTTGCCGGATGATTCGGATTTGTGGACACGATTGGATGCGCGGCGGGATACGTGTTCGGGGCAGAAGTGTCCTTCGTTTAATCCGTGTTTTGTGACAGGGATGCACCAGCGGGCGAAAGATGCGGACCTGATCATTGTGAACCACCATCTTTTTTTTGCGGATTTGGCTTTGAAGCAGGACGACTTTGGGAGCATTTTGCCGGAATACTCGGCGGTGGTGTTCGATGAAGCGCACGAGATGGAAGACGTCGCGAGCGATTATTTTGGACGGCAGATTTCGAATTTCCGGTTTGAGGAGCTGGTGCGCGACGCGGACCAGACTTTGCGGTTGCTGCATTTGGGAACGCCTGCGCTTTTGCGGCGGACACAGAGGATTCGCGAGAGGAGCCGGACATTTTTCGAGACGTTTCCGGCGCGCGACGGACGGTTTCCGTTTTCGCGGAATGAGCGGGAAGCGTTTTTGGAGCAGAACCGCGAGGCTTACGACGACTTGGCGACGGTACTGAAGGGATTTGAGACCGAATGCGCGGCGATGACGCAGAAGCCGGAAGAGATCTTGCGAATTGCGCGGAGAAGCTTTGAGATACGGCAGGAACTGACGTTTCTATTCGAATCGAACGAGCGGAATTTTGTGTATTGGTATGAGCGGCGGAACAAGGGCGTTTTTCTGGCGGCGACGCCGATCGATGTGAGCCAGATTTTGCGGGAGAAGCTTTTCGAGCAATTCGATACGGTCGTTCTGACTTCGGCGACTTTGACGGTGGGGAACCGGTTTGAGTTTATTCGGCACCGGTTGGGGCTGGATCACGCGAAGGAGCGCGGGCTGCCGCAGGAGTTTGATTATCCGGAGCAGGCGATGCTGTATTTGCCGCAGAACATGCCGGATGTGAGGAATCCGGCGTATACGGCGAAGGCCGCGGACGAAATTGTGAATCTGCTGGAGACGAGCCAGGGGCGAGCGTTTTGTTTGTTTACGAGCTACTCGCAGATGAACGAGCTTTTCGAGCGAGTGAGGACGCGCGTACCGTTTCCGTTGCTGTTGCAAGGGACTTCGCCGCGATCGGTGTTGCTGGAACGATTTAAGAACACGCCTGGGGCGGTGCTTTTTGCTACGGCCAGTTTTTGGCAGGGAGTGGACGTGCCGGGAGAGCAGCTTTCTTGCGTGATTGTGGATCGGTTGCCGTTTGCGGTGCCCAGCGATCCGATTGTGGCGGCGCGGGTGGCGGCTTTGCAGGAGGACGGGCGGAATCCGTTTGCGGAGTTTCAGGTGCCGCAGGCGGTTTTGGCGTTGAAGCAGGGGTTTGGGAGGTTGATCCGGACGAAGACGGATCGAGGGGTTTTGGCGCTGCTCGATAGCAGGATTCAGCGGATGGCGTATGGTAAGATTTTTTTGGAGAGTTTGCCGAAATATAAGATGACCTCGAGTTTGGCGGAGGTTTCGAGGTTTTTGGCAAAAAAGAAGTAAAGATGTAATGACGTAGAGAAATAAAGACAAGACAGAGGAAAGAGACGACAGACAGGAGTGTCTGTCCTACTTATGTTTCAGGTTAGCGTGGAAGAGACATTTTCGGCGGGGCATGCGCTTCGGGGATATAGGGGGAAGTGCGAGAACGTGCATGGGCACAACTATCGAGTGCGCGTGACGCTCGAGGGGCCGCAACTGGATTCGATTGGGTTGCTGGTCGATTTCACGCGTTTGAAGCAGATTGTGCGGGAGATCATGGGGCGGCTGGACCACCAGTTTGTGAATGATTTGGAGCCGTTTAGGACGGTGAATCCTTCGGCGGAAAATATGGCGAAGTATTTTTATGATGAGGTGACGCGCGGGTTGAAGGATTTGCCGCCGGGGGCGCGGATTACGGATGTGATTTTGTGGGAGACGGATACTAGCCGGGCGCAATACCGGCCAGGGGACTGACGAAGCAAGAAAAAGAATACGTAAAGACGTAACGAAGTAACGAAGAAAAGAAGAAGCGATGAATCGGGCGTTCGCCATTATTTTGATACCGGCTTTGTTGGTCGCGATTGGATACGTGGTTGTTTTCCGGTCGATGGGAGTTTCGCCGGGTTATTGGAGATTGATACTGCCCGCGGCGGCGCTGGGTGTCGCGATGTTGTGGCTGTGGCGGAGGACGTCGCGCAAGGCGGGCTCGGGCGCGCGGTAAAACGCACGGGAGATTGGCACGGTTGAAAAAGCGGCAGCAGAGCTGCCGCACTCCAAACGTTATGTTCATTACTGAAATTTTCAAATCGATTCAGGGGGAAGGGACGCGCGCGGGTTTGCCGTGCATTTTTGTGCGTTTGACGGGGTGCAATTTGCGGTGCACCTGGTGCGATACGGCTTACGCATTTCACGGCGGAACGAAGATGAGTGTGGAGGATGTGCTGGCGCGCGTGGATGAGCTGGCGGTGCGGAGTGCGGGAGCGTCGGGTGCCACGGCGAGCGTGCCGCTGGTGGAGTTGACAGGCGGAGAGCCGCTTTTGCAAGAAGAGGTGTATCCGCTGGCGGAGAAACTGGTCGCGGCAGGATATACGGTGATGATCGAGACTAGCGGGGAGAAATTTGCGGGGCGGCTGCCCGGTGACGTGATCAAGATTATGGATGTGAAGTGTCCAGATTCGGGTGAAGCGGACACGTTTGAGATGAGGAATTTGGAAGTGCTGGATGCGAAAGATGAAGTGAAGTTTGTGATTTCGACTCGGCGAGATTATGAATTTGCGCGGGAGTTCACGGCGCAGCACCGGCTGGCGGATCGAGTGCGGCAGGTTTTGTTTTCACCGGTGTTTGACGATCCGGCGGGGAAATGGAGCGGGCTGGAGGCGCGCACGCTGGTGGAGTGGATCCTCGCGGACGGTTTGCCGGTGCGGCTGGGATTGCAGCTGCACAAGTTTGTGTGGGACCCGGCGACAAAGGGAGTTTAGATAAAGGGAGTTTAAGCACTTCGCGCGGTCATTCGCAAAAGATTTTTACTTTCTTGCCGTCGCCTTTGTCCACGTCAACATGTAACTCACGCATGTCGAGGCCCAGATCGTCGATATTCATCGTGGTGAAGGAGCCGGCGTTGATGCCGTATTCGGCGAGGCGCTCGTTGACATGCTTCGGCATTATGGCGAGAAGACCTCTTCCTGAACGCACCAAGGAAAGAGGCACGCGGACGTTTACTTGCTCGCGGCCGGGTTGATCGACGACGATACGCAGGTATTTTGGTTTTGCGGCGCCCGGCGCCGCTGAGGATTGCGGCGGGTCGTTGGAGGGTGCTGCGTTCGAAGCGTTGCCGGCCAGCTTATCGAGCAGCTTTTCGGCTTCTTCGGCGGTGATTTTTTCTGCGGCCAGCATTTCCAAGACTTTCTTTCTCTCTTCGGACATGACGACGGTCTCCTTTCGGACTGTTCAGACAAATTGGTTCAGCTCAATTTCCCCAGGGCTTCTTCTACTGTTAGCTCGCCGCGGGACAACTGCTCCAGCACGTAGAGATTGGGCGAAGGGCTTTCGAAGTTTTTATCGAGCGCGGCAGCGATGGCGTTGAGCCGATTTTTGACAGTGGGATAGCTGATGCCGAAAATGCTCTCCATTTTTTTCAGCGAGCCGTGGTGGCGGACGAAGGCGATGACGAAGGCTTGGTCGTCCTGGTTGAGTTTGCCGAGAGGGGAGACATCGAACTCGCCGTCGAGAGTGAGTTCGCAGGTGGGGCAGGCCAGACGGGTGACGCTCAAGGGCGCTTTGCAATCGGGACAGAGGGCTTTGGCGAGGTCCATGTAGGTGTCCTAAAACACAAGAATGATGCGACAGAAAATAAAGAAAGTCAATATAGAAATAAAGATTATTTATTTATTGTGCCGAAAGAAGCTCATTTGTCAAAGGATCTTTGCGTAGGATGACACACTCGATTCTCAGTCGATTTTGGACTGCATCGGAAGGAAGTCCTGTTTTGTGAGTCGGGTTATAATGAACCGAGATGAGAGCCAATTCGCAATCCTCAAAGGCTGTGGTGCTTCTGAGCGGGGGGATGGACTCGTGTGTGTGCGCGGCGATTGCGCGGGAGCGACATGGCGCGGCGAACATTGCATTGTTGCATGCGGGGTATGGCCAGCGGACGCAGGAACGGGAACGGCGGGCGTTTGAGGGGATTGCGGATTTTTACGGTGTGAGCCAGAGCCAACGGTTAGTTGTGCAGCTAGATCATTTTCGGGCGATTGGCGGGTCGGCGCTGACGGATGCGAAAATTGCGGTGCCGGAAAATGAATTGGGCGCCACGGGAGCGCATAGAAGCGCGATTCCGGTGACGTATGTGCCGTTTCGCAACGCGCATTTTCTTTCGGTGGCGGTGAGTTGGGCGGAGGCGATTGGGGCGGGGGCGGTTTACATTGGGGCGGTGGCGGAGGATAGTTCCGGGTACCCGGATTGCCGGGCAGAGTATTACCAGGTTTTCCGGGAGCTGGTGCGGGTAGGCACGCGGCCGGAGACGGAAATAAGAATTGAGACGCCGGTGATTACGTTGAAGAAAAGCGAGATCATCCGGCGGGGCATCGACCTGGGAGCGCCGCTGCGACTGACGTGGTCGTGCTACCAGAACGAAGACAGAGCATGTGGTGTGTGCGACAGTTGCTTGCTGCGGCTGGCGGCGTTTGCGGAAGCTGGAGTGGCGGACGCGATACCATACCGGCAGACGGTCAGCGCGCACTTCTAGGACTTGGAAAAGGGCTAGGATTGAGGATAATAGGGCACATCCCGCCAGCCAGGCCGGGCAGGGTATGCCTCGGCAAAAGGAGAAAAGGCATGAAGAGATTTTTGAAGTCGATGATATTTGTTGTGCTGCTTGCTGGCGCGCTCGGGACGATTCTCGCGCCGCATGCGGCTGCCCAGAATGGATCGATTGTCGGCACGATATTGGATGTCAACGCAAAGCCATGGTTCGGACTGAACGTAGAAGCCGTGAGCGATCAGGGAGCGAAGTATGACGCGAAGACGGACGCCCAAGGAGTGTTTGGTATCCGCAATCTTCGCCCAGGGGTGTACACGGTGACGATTACTACGTTTCCAGCGCCTAACGACAAGCAACCTCCCGTCCCTATGGGGCAGCTGAAGGTCACGAGCGGCGAAGAAGTTAAAGCGGACATGAACTTTAAAGACATCATGGCGAAGCAGGGCGCCGAGGTGCAGGAGAAAGTCAAGCAGCGGGAAGAGGAAGGCAAAAAGTTGGCGGGATTGAAGGAGCACTTCACCGCGGGAAGGGCGCTGTCGGACCAGGAGAAGCAGGTCAAAGACCAGCTATCCAAAGCTCCTGCGGATCAAAGGGATGCGCTGAAACAGAAACTTACGGACCTTTCGAATCAAGCAGCGGATGAATTCCTAGCCGCGCAGAAGTTGACTGCCGAGAAGGATCCCAATCGGCACCTAGTCATGGCGGCGCTCGGTGAGGCCTATGATGTTGCCGGCCGCTATGATGACTCGGCCCAGGCATATCGGTCGGCCATCGATGCGAAGCCCGATGTGGCCGGTGACTACAACAACTTAGGAAATGTGCTCGCGCGAGCGGGAAAGATCGATGAAGCCCGTGCGGCGTACACGAAGAGCGTGGAGCTGGATCCGGCGAACGCTGCAATGGCGTGGCGCAACTTCGGGATCAGCTTGTATAACGCGAACCGTGGAGCCGATGCCATCGAGCCACTGCAGAAGTCCGCCGAGCTGGATCCGAAGAACGCGCAGACCTGGTACCTGCTGGGGGCCTGCCTGATTTACAAAATGACGGTGAAAAAAGTCGGGGACAAAGATGTGCCCGAGTTTGCGCCGGGGACGATCGAGGCTTATCAGAAAGCGGTGGAGCTCGATCCAAACGGGCCCTTCGGTCAGCAGGCCAAGGAGGGGCTGGCGCAATTGCAGCAAATGGCTCCGGGCATCGACATCAGAGTGACGAAGAAGAAGAAGTCCTGAGCGTTTTCGCAGCGTGATTTATGGGGCCGGTTCCGCTTTGCGGGACCGGCCTTTCTTTTGGATACGGGCATTCTCCAACGAAGGACGCGCGGGGCAAGCTCGCTCCTACGGGGTGCCGACTGTGCATGAGGTTTGGTTGTGCGGAAATTTTCCGCGATACGACACTAACGGTGCATTAGCGTGCCGGTGGTTTTGGTGCGGCGGAGTGCCCAGGAGAAGACGGCCATCGAGAGCGGCAACAGGACGGCGCTAAAAAGTAGCAGAACTAAGAGGGGCTGAAGAACGGCGTGCAACTGGGCGCCGCCGAGCAGCGCGGCGCGCATGGCATCGAGCGCATAAGTGACGGGATTCAGCCGAGCCACGAACTGCAGCCAGTCGGGGAGAACGCTGACGGGAAAGAGCATGCCGCCGGCGACGCTCGAGACCCCGAGGAGAAACCACTTCGCGGGATTGCCGCGTTTGAAAAGCAGAAGGTAGCTTGCGGAGAGAATTCCGAGGCCGGAAAAAGCCAGCAGAGTGGCGAGAAGTACGGCGACTACAGCAATCCAGTTCGCGTCGCGTAACGGAAAACCGAAGAACACGGCGCCCCAGGCGATGTAGACCGCAATGCGCAATGTCGTGGCAGCAAAGGGGTAGATCGCCGAGCCGGCGAGAATGACGGGAAGAGAAGTCTGGGTCACAAGAAGATGTTCGAGCGTGCCGCTGTCGCGGGCTTCCTCGAGGCTGCGGTCGAACGTATCCATCGCGGCATTTAGATAATCGAGAAAAACAAAGCCGATCAGAGAAAAAGCAAAATAGCTTCCGCCTTGCGGGAGAGCATGCTGAAGCTGGGGGCTGTCCACGAACCGCGCGACATAGTAAAACATGGCGACGCCGAAAAGCGCCTCGACTGCTTCCAGGACGAATACGGTGCGGTAGGTGCGCGCGATGGAAAGATCGCGCCAGAAGAAGATCCATATTTCGCGAAGGGTACGGATCATTCTGGTGCGTCCTCCAGGGCGTGGTGCGGAGTGCGCCCGGTGAGGCGCAGGAAAGCGTCTTCCAGAGTGGCGGCGCCGGTGGTTCGTTTGAGGGCGGCGAGCGCGTCGCAGGCGAGGAGTCGCCCGGCATCGATAACCGCAATGCGATCGGCGAGGAACTCAACCTCGGGCAAAGTGTGTGACGCGAAGAGCAGGGAAGTATGGCCGCGGCGCAGAACTTCGGACTTGAGGAAGCGGCGAAACTCGGAAGCGGCGATGGCATCGAGGCTGCGCGTCGGTTCATCGAGGAGAAGAACCCGCGGCTGGTGGAGCAGAGCGCGAGCAAGGCTCAGTCGTTGGACTGTGCCGGAGGAGAGAGTCCGGACTTGACGGTCGAGCGCTTCAGCAAGTTGGAATTGTTCCGCGAGTAGAGCGATACGCTGCCCGACAGTGGCGTTCGAAAGATGGTTGAGGCGGCCGAAGAAGCGCAGATTTTCGCGGCCGGTAAGGCGGGAATAAAAGCCGAGGTCGCTGCCGGCATGATAGCCAAGCTGGCGGCGAACGGCGCCCGGGTCGAGAACGGCATCGTGTCCCGCGATTTGCGCGCGGCCTTGCGTCGGAAGAAGCAGCGTGGCGAGAATGCGGAGGAGTGTGGATTTGCCGGCGCCATTTGCTCCCAGCAGGGCCAATGCTTCGCCTGGACGCACGTCGAATGACATTCCGGCGAGGGCGACGACAGAAGGTCTTTCGAAAGGCTGCAGAAAGGCGCGCCATCCGCTGCGCGCGGGAGGAAAAGACTTCTGGAGATTTTCGACGCTAATCGCGGCTTCGGCCACAACGGAACTTATAGCGTGTCCGGGCCTCGAAGACAATCGGCTCGAGGCGCAACCGAAGCGCAACTAAACTGAGCGTCCTGGGTTGAGTGTCATTTCAAGAAGGTGTTCACTTTGGTACAAAACCGTGTTAGCGTTTGTGCTAGCTTTTCGCCGGGGACATTCGTCTCGGGTCGTTCGTGGGGGAGTGAGGCTCAAAATGAAACTGGCTACTCGAGGCAGGCTGTTTGTGGCAGTCGGAATTATAGGGCTCGGAGTCGTCCTAGTTGCACGCGGGACGAATAGTGGACACCCAGCCCGGGTCTCAGTTCCCAACGATTGGAGTCATCGGCATGTAGTCTTCTCTAAACCTGCGAACCAGCTGCAGGCCAGCCGGCTTCAAGCGGAACCTCGCTATTGGCACCAATTATTACGAAGGAATGCAGTGGGCCGTATGGGGGCGGTTTCGGGAACGCGAGAACTGGATCTTCGTGACGCCGCGAGATTTCCTGGGATAAAACGTCATCCGGCGTCGCCGCTCGGGAGAGATTGGGCTCAGTCGCTGGGCCCCGGAGCTTCGACTGGAACTGCCACCTTCCCGCAGTTCCCGGCAAAATTCACTTATGATGTGACCCCGGGCAGCATAACTTGCTCTGACTTCGCAGCCTTTCCCACGAACGTCCCTGGCGTGACCGGAATCTCAGGAACATCTACTGGGCAACCAAGCATCATTGCCTATGAAAACCTTTACGCCGGACCTGGCGGGACTGGAATGTGCAATACTGGAACTGACTCGGCCACAATTGCCTGGGCGTACAATACGAACGCTTTGGGTGACACGACAGGTGTGGTCAGTGGCTCGCCCGTGGTTTCTGGAGACGGCACAAAGATAGCCTTCGTGGAGAGCAACTCTGGCGGTTCGGTACTTCACTTACTCCAGTTTATAGAGTTCGACGGTCTTGACCCTAATACTGGCGGACTCCTGGTGATTCCCCCGACAAATCTGCTCACCAGCGGTGGCTGGAGTGCATGTCCGCCAGGTCAGTCGTGCATGATCAGCCTGACGTTTACCGCCTCGACGGCGGGCAATTCCTCTCCATTTTACAATTTCGCGACCGACGAACTCTATGTAAATGACGACAGCGGCGTGCTCCATAAGTTCACAGGTGTGTTCGGAGGAACGCCGACCGAGGTGACCACCGGATGGCCAATCACCGTGCACTCTGGCGTAGCCCTCACTCCTCCCGTGTTCGATTCCGTATCAAACAACCTATTCGTGGGGGATTCCAGTGGCATTCTCAGCTTCGTCATGGAGACCGGGAGTACTACTGGCGCGTGCCTAACAGCCGTCGCCCCACCGTGTCTCGGATCAACCACTGTAGTGGCGGGCGCCGGTAGCGCCTCGCCAATTATTGTTGATCCTCCCACAGTGGACCCGAGTACTGGGAAGGTTTTTGTCTTCGTGGGCGACAGTGGCACGATTACGGGGGTCGCTGAGGGCGCCTACGTCGTGCAGGCAAACGAGGACTTGACCGGAGTGGTTCGCGTGAATGTGGGTCACTTTGGCGGGCCTCTTCACTCCGGCACCTTTGATAACACCTATTTCAATAGCTCGCCGCCAAGCATCTCCGGCTTCCTGTGGGTTTGTGGCAAGGGGGCGACGGATGTTCCTACGTTACGCCGCGTTGCGTTCAACGGTGCCGGCACGGAAACCGTTGCAAGCGGGATCCTTCGTGCTGTGGGCAGTACCACGGGTACAGCTGGCCAGTGTTCTCCCGTGACGGAGATTTTCAATCCCAACACCGGTACTAGTGGAACGGATTTAATATTTTTTAGTGTGCAGCTCGGAGATCTCATGCATGTTGGGCCGCCCCCGGGAAACACAACCAACTGTCCCGGCACCGGCTGCGTTATGGCTGCCGATATCACTAGTGGAGCCGTCCCCGCGCACCTTGCTAGTTCATTAGGGGAATTCGGTGGAACCAGCGGAATTATCATCGATAACGTTGGTACCGATGCGCAAGAGGCCAACATTTATTTTTCAAGGCTTAAGCAGACCGCCCTGAGTAGTTGTGGTGGTTCGGGTGCCGCTTTGGTAGGATGTGCAGTGAAGCTAACACAACAGGGGTTTAACTAGCCCACTCCCTGGGGAGAATCTCTTGAACCAAAAGAGCCGTGAAACACCTGTAGCGGATGCGAAAAAACCTTACACAAAACCTGACTTCCGCTTTGAGCAGGTGTTTGCAGTGGCAGCGATCCAATGTGGCAAGACCCAGGCGACGGAGGCACAATGCCACCGCGTACGGAAGGCCTCCTAGCCCAGGGACATCTTGCGATGAGCGGCCTGAGTCAAGTATCGAGTGGAACGGCTTGCAGTCTTGTGGCCGAATCAGTTCGAATGTGCGGAGCAATTCGATTGCCCGCTGTGGGCACCAGCATGGTGCCTGCTATCCATCCCGGCGACGTACTTTCCATCCAGCCCGTTGATCCAAAGGAAATTTCCCCGGGAGATATCGTGGTGTACGCGCGAGAGCAAGGACTGGTTGTCCATCGCATCGTTCGGATATCCGCCAACTCGAGCGAGCCATACCTGGTTACGCGCGGCGACCGGATGCTGCGGGACGATAGGCCGATTCTGCCAGGTGAATTGCTGGGCAGGGTTGCTTCCATTGAACGAAAGAATCGGCGAATGAATGTCCACCCGTTCTCAAATAGGGCAGAGCAGGCTCTGTGCCTGATTTTGCGCCGTTCGGAGCGAGTGACGCGACTTTTCCTCCGAGCGAATGCAGTGTGGAGCGGGCTGTTCTCCAAAGGAAGCGTGTGGCAAGCCTGACTACTACGAGCTCTGCTGCCGACGTGGTCATCGAGATTGGTGGTTTTCCTATTAGACTGTCCACGGATGATCCGGCTTTCGTTGAGATGTTGAAAGAGCGCTATGCCGGCTTTCTGACTTCCGGTACCAACGCCCAGATTGAGTTCGACGTTATGCTCGCTCCCGCCGATAGCATGTTGGGTCACGGCGAGGTCCGGGTTGAGCGGGAATCAGGGCAGTGGTCCATGGGACGCGGCGACTTCGAGGCGGACTGGAATCCAAGCGCGGCGCGGGGCACTATTCGCCAGAGCGCCAATCCTTACTCGCTCAATTCCGTGCTGCGCATCGTCCACACACTTTTGTTGGCGGAGCAAGGCGGTTTTCTGGTGCATGCCTCGAGCGCGGTGCGGAACGGCCGCGCGTTTCTATTTGCAGGGGTCTCTGGAGCAGGTAAGACCACGATGGCGAGACTGGCGCCGCCCGATGCCATCCTGCTTACCGACGAGATTTCTTATGTCAGCAGACAGAAAGACGGCTATCATGCTTATGGTACGCCATTCGCCGGCGACCTCGGACGTCTTGGGGAAAACATGCACGCGCCGCTCGAAGTGCTCTACCTGTTAACAAAAGGGACAGAGAATAAGATCGAGCCTCTGGGTGCAGCCGAGGCAAGCCGCGCGCTCCTCGAAAATATTCTTTGCTTCGCGCGCGACTCCGCAGTGGTGCGGTCCGTTTTTGAAGCGGCTTGCGACTTTGTCAGCCGTGTGCCCATCCGCCGGCTGACTTTTGCGCCTGATGCTCGGGTATGGGAGATGATCGCATGAGCGAAAAGTGCTATGTGGCGCGGTCTTCCAAGATCGCGGCTCGCATGATGGGCGACGAAATGATGATCATGCTGGCGCCGGATTCTACTTTATTCACATTGAACGAAGTAGCTTCGGCGATCTTCAATGCGGCGGATGGCACAACACCTCTTGCAGTAATTGTTGCAGAACGGGTTTGCACGGAATTTGACGTTGAACTCGACGTAGCCCTGAAAGATGCGGAGCAGGTGGTTAAGGAACTAGCCGGCCATGGTGTGCTGCTTGTGTCCGATGAGCCCATCAGCCAGCCGCGTGCTTTTGCACAGGTCGCCCGATGAACCATATAGTGCAAGAGATGAGCGCCAAAGCGCTCAAGCTGGGAATTCCGCTCAGCGTCCAACTGGACCTGACCTATCGTTGCAACGAGCGGTGCGTCCACTGTTATCTCGATCATGAAGATCATGGCGAGATGACCACCTCCGAAATCAAGGATCTTCTGGATCAGCTTGCGGAAGCGGGCGTCTTCTTTCTCACGCTGAGCGGCGGCGAGATACTGATGCGCAAGGATTTCTTCGAGATTCTGGAGTACGCCCGCCTGCGGGCCTTCTGCGTCAAACTGAAAACGAATGCCGTCTTGATTCGCGAAAAAGAGGCGGAACGAATGCGAGACCTGGGAGTGGAATCCATCCAGATCAGCATTTACTCGCATCGGCCCGAAGTGCATGACGCAATTACGAAGATGCCGGGCTCGTTGAAGCGATCGATCAATGCAATCCGCTTCCTGCGGTCCGAGGGATTGCGCGTAACCATCGCGAATGTCCTGATGCTGCAAAACATCCAGGACTACCCTGGCGTGAGGGCTTTGGGCTCGGAACTCGGCGTCGAGGTAACGATAGACCCCACGATTACGCCGAGGATGGATGGCGATCGATCTCTCTTAGACCTCAACATTGACCAGGCCGCATTAGAGCGAGTGTTCCGTGAGGAAGGCTTGATCGAAAACGCAGGTGAATCTTGCGCACCTCCGCAGGGACCGGACGAAGACGCCCTGGACATGCTGCCATGCAGCGCCGGCCACACGGCTTGCTATGTTTCTCCTTACGGAGACGTTTACCCATGCGTTCAGTTTCCTCTGCCGAGCGGCAACGTGCGGCGCATGAAGTTCGTCGACATTTGGCGCGATTCCCCTCAGCTCATTGAAGTCCGGTCGATCACCCTGCGTGACATGCCGTCATGTTCCAAGTGCGCGCATGGGGGAACCTGCACGCGGTGCCCAGGGCTGGCGTACATGGAAGGGAACATGCGCGGACCTTCGATCCAGGACTGCGAGAAATCTTTCGCGAGGACCGGGATTCCATCCGTCAATCTGATCTCCAAGAGATCCGTAGCGGCGGGATTGGTGCAGATTCAAAGTGTGCCCGCAATGGCGACAGCGGCGTCCGCCTGATTCCCGCCCACTTGTCGTATCATCGAGGATGCGGATGACGGGTTGTATCCCGGGATGCCGCAGGGTTATTCCGAGAAACTTCTCCGCCAAAGTGTCCAACGCATGCTGACGTACCGGGGTGCAGACTAGCGGCGGAGGCTCACCTGTCAGAAGCACCTATAAACGAGATGGCGTCAGCTGCAGCACAATGGGCATTGCTTCTCGAGTGTGCAAAGCCCCACCCCGATCCCAACCTCTTGGCTGAGCGGTTGCGCGGGCCGCTCGACTGGCCTTCGTTAATCGCCCTTGCGGACGACCACGGCGTCCTGGGGCTCATCGCTGCGCGCATTGTAAACTACGACGAGAACATCCTACCGCCGGAAAACCGGGAGAGCCTGCGCTCGTGGCGACGCGCTCACACGCTCTTCACGATCAATTTGATCGCGGAGATGTTCCGGCTGTTCGATGGTTTTGCCGCGGCCGGAGTCGAGGTGCTGGTGATTAAGGGCCCGGTGCTTTCGGCTCGTTGTTATGGCGATCCGGGTTTGCGTCAATACGGCGATCTCGATTTGATTGTGCGCGACAAGGATATTTTCCGCTCGACGGAAACAATGATTAACCTTGGATATGAGCCGAGTGTTCCGTTGACCGCGATTCACGCGAAGAAGATTCCTGGTGAATATGTCTTCCGGCAATCAAGCACGAAGCTTCTCGTGGAGTTTCACACGGAGCAAACGTTTCGCTACCATCCCCGGCCGCTTCCTTTGGAGAATCTTTTCAGACGGCAGGCACGTGTAAACATTGATGCGCACGAAATCCCTGCGCTCTCACCCGAAGATGAACTCATACTGATTTGCATTCATGGCGGGAAGCATTTCTGGGAGAGGCTGAGCTATATCGCGGATGTGGCGGCGTTTTTGTCCAGGCAGGCACTCGACTGGGAGCGCGTAAAGTTGGCAGCGGAGGAAGTTAGCGGAGAACGAATGCTGTATGTCGGCTTGCGATTGGCTGCGGATACTCTCGGTGCCGCGCTGCCGGAAAATGTCGCGCCGCTTGTGCGCTCGGACCAAACGGTTGGGCGTCTTGCAAGCCAGATTAAGCGATGGCTTCCCGCAGCAGGTTCAGCGCCGCCGGGAATCTTCGAACGCGCGATGTTTCGAATGCGCATGCGTGGCGGAATGTTTTCTGGCCCGGCTTATCTGCTTCGACTCTCTTTTTCGCCCACCGAGGAAGATTGGGCCGAAGGTGCTGAACACAAGGGCCACTGGTTTTTGGACGCTTTGGGGCGCCCGTTTCGTCTTGCGCGTAAGTATGGCAACGACGGCAAAGCCTAAATCGCAGGCGCGCCGGCGGAAGATTGTCTAGAAAGCTCAATACAAAAAAGAAAAAGGCCCGGACAGTTCGTCCGGGCCTTTTCTTAGCAGCCTGCTCAGATATTGGTGCGGTGCGAAAGGACCTTCGGAGTTTTCGAGGGAGGCGGAGGCAATTCAACGGTGATGGAAACTTCGCTCTTGTTGCGGAGGACTCCAAGTTTGACAGTCTTTTCCTCGCGCTTGCCAGCAAGCTTTTCGCGGAGATCGCCGAGCGACCGCACTCGCTCGCCGTTCAACGACGTGATCACGTCGCCGCTCTTGACGCCCGCCTTTTCTGCAGGTGAGCCGGAATTTACTTCGCGAACGAGCACGCCTTCGCCGTCAGGCGCGCCAAAATAGGCGCCGAATTGTCCGCTCAAATCTTCGGCATCAATTCCCAGACGGGGCCGCGAGCCAGCCAGCACACCATAACCTCCCCAATCCATCTCCGGCATGGGCGCCACTTCCGGGACCTCAATGTTCGGGAGTTGGAAAGAAAAAGCGCGCGGAGCGGTCTTGAACCACATATTACTGTGGTCTTCCGACTTGCCCAGCGTCACACTGACCGTTTGCGCCCGGCCATCTCGCCACACCGTGAATTGCGCGGAACGCCCCGCGGGAATCTCGCGAATCATGCGGCGGAATTGGGCTTCGCCTTCGACGCGCTGCCCGTTGATCTCCGTCACGACATCGTTGTCTTTCAAGCCACCCTTGGCTGCGGGACTGTCCGGCACGACGTGCTCCAGCAAGACGCCGCGCTCCGCAGGCAGCTTCAGCTCTTTGGCCTTTTCCGAGGTGATCTCTTGCGATTCAACGCCCAGCCAGCTTGCGCCTTCATCGCCGAGAAATACCACTGTGTCAGCGTCGCCTGGCTCTGGCGTTATTTCCATCCGCCGCTGCTCTTGCGCTTCCTGAGCCGCGGCGCGCACGGACGCTTGAAGCGCGCGTTCCTGAACGCGTTCCGCCATTCTTTCCTGTTTGCCTGCGAGCCGCTCGGCCAAACGTGCCTGAAGCTCTTCGATTTTTTGTTCCATACGCGCAAGTTTTGCGTCCGCCGTCTCCTGCGAATGTGCAGAAGGGCTGGGCAGCGCGACCAGCGCCAGCCCGAGAACCACAGCTCCGCCGGCCATAAACAGATTTCGTTTCGTCATGATGATTCCGTCCTCCTGGTTTACTTAGACGTGGCTCGCGCTAAACCGTCGACCGCAAAATTACGATGCGGATTCCGCCGTTGACAGTATTGAGCCGGATCGGCGCACCGCCCTTCCCGAATTTTCCGCGCATTTCACGTGGCCGCGACGCGGTTTCCTGCGAAAACGGCAGCTCCGAATAAAAGTTTCCATTCAACGAGCGGGCTTCCAGATTCGCCTGTGTATCCTGCGGCACAGCCAAAAGCAGCGAACCATTCGTGGTCTCCGCCGCCATGCCCTTTTCATCCGCGAAATGAGAAAGCTCGAGGTGTACGTTGCCGTTGGTGGTATGCGCGTGAACGCTGCCTCCGCTTTCGTAGACCTCGATGTTCCCGTTTACCGTGCGCAGTTCTTGCACGGACTCCACACCAGCGATCTTCAGCGTGCCGTTCACCGTGCCGATATGTTCGACGCGGGCGCCGTGGGGGACGTGGATCGTGTACTCGACCGCGACTTCCACGCCCTCATTTTGCGGATAGCGCGTGACAACGGACACATCGCTCGGCTTGGCGTCGACTTCGATCGACACACGGTCCAGGTCCGACTCTTTGTCTTTGGCGATTTTCACCGCATGGATTTCGATGACATTGCGGTCCCATCCTTCCACCTGGACGGGGCCGTTGACGTTTTGCAATTCAAAAGAGCCGCCCGGCTGCAGCGGATAGGTTTGATTGAAGTCTTTGCTTTTGGCGAAGCCCGGCGCCGCCGAACCCAACGCCGCTGCAAGGATGAACAATACCGCCGAGCGCAAACCAGGGCGTAGCATCGCGTTTTACCCCCTTCGAGTACATCTCACGAGCCCATGCTCGTTGCTGCGAAACGACCGAAGAACCCGGGACCCCACAAACTCGCGCGCGATGCCGCGCCTGCTGCACTTGCCGTCAGGGCAGCTCAAAATGAAACTTGACCGTCGAAATGATCTCTACTCGAGTGCCATTGATCGTTGCTGGATTTGCGCGCCACCGCTTCACCGCGTCGATCGCAGCGTCAGCCAGCACGGGCTCGCCCTGCAGAATCTTTTGTACTTCTACGCTCCCATCCGTTTTCACCTTCACCTGCAATATTACGACCCCTTGAATTCGTGCTCGCTTAGCAAGCTCGGGATAGACCGGATTTGGACGGGCGATCAGCCGCTTGAAAAAATCGCCGGAGTCCTCCCGCAATCCGCCCAGAAGGGCGATCTCCAGCTTGTCCATCCAGCTTTCGAGCCAGTCGCTCGTTTCTCCGGGTGGGGGAATTTCATCGGCGCGTGGCCCCGCCCCCGACGACTTGACCGGTAGAATGTCCGAGTCGTGCTTGCGATCGATCCGCTCGCGCTGCTCGCGGATGAGTGAATCGCGCAGTCCGATATCCGCATCGAGGAACTGCAGCCGGATTTTGCCCACCGTCGTGCGCAGCTTCAGGACCTCGCCTCCGCCATTCAGCGCTCCTGTGGCATGCACAGGCCCCGCGCCGCGATTTCCCATCAGCTGGATGTTCAAGTAAAGCGCCGGATCGGCATCAATCCGGCTCAAGCCGCCGTTTTCCACCAGCGCGTCTATGTTCACTGCGAGATTCCTCGGCAAGAAAACATTAATGTCTCCGGCCCCCGAGGAAAGCTGCGAGGCCCCCGGAAGGCTCACCTTGCCTCCCGACGACGTGGCGTCCGGATTAATCCACGCCTGAATCGTGCCGCCGGCTGTGGCTGCCTGGACTGCGCCCGCCACGCGAGTCAGACAAATACTTCCGCCGTTGGATTCGACCTCCATCGGCCCGGAAACGGTGATGATGCGGATGCCGCCGCCCCCGGTCTGGGCGCGAACCGAGCCGCGGACTTCGCCGAAATCGATCTGGCCCCCGCCAGTGCGCACGCTTACGAAACTTCCGGCTTGCTTCAGCGTGATGTTGCCGCCGTCGGTTTCCAGTTGCGCGCGTCCGTTGATCTGTCCCGCGCGAATGTGTCCGCCTCCGCTCCGCAGCACCGCGTCTCCAGAAATATTTCCGGCGACAATGTGGCCGCCCGCGGTGAAGGCGTCGAGGTTCCCCGCAACATCCTGCACCTGAATGTGCCCGCCTTGAGTGGATAGTTTGACGACCGGATGGCCTTGCGCTGCGTTGCGAAACGCGGCGAAGCCGATGCGCCCCGTTCGAATGTTGCCGCCCTCGGTAATAAGGCTCGCGGTCCCGCCGATATCCTGCGTTTCGATGTCGCCCACGCCCGTGTTGACGTCGAGGCTATAGCCTGCTGGGACAGCCACTTCAAACTGCACATAGAATTGCGCGTTAGCTCCGCTGCGGCCTGCTTGCAACGGCGACGCTCCTATAATCTCGACACCGGACGCGGTTGTCTTTGCGGTGAGCGAATAGCGCTCCAGAAGAGTTTGCGCCAGCGGCGCGCGAGCGTCAGTCTCTATATGCACCGTATAACGAACGACCGGCGGCGCACCCGGTTCGAGAGCGACGATGCGGACAGAGCCAAGTTCCGTAGTCAGATGCAGAGTCAGGCCGTCCTTGGTTTGCAATACTCCGGAACGGTCGACGTACGCTCGCGGGCCGGGATCTCCGGGAAGGGCCGGTTCGAAGGGGAGCGGCTGGAAATTGTGCGCGCTGAAAGCCAAACCAGGCAAAAGTGCGGCCGAGAGAACAAGCTGGAGAGCGATGCGCGGAACGCCCGTGAGTGCTCCGCTACTCGAGTTGAGAGTCGTATTCGTGCTCATCTATCGCCGGAATCTCTTCTTCACTCACTGAACTTCTTACTGAACTTCGCGCGGGCCGATCTGCCGCAAAGCCGCCGCGCTCCGCAGCCGGACGTAGCGGTTGGGATCGTTGCGTTGCAGATCCTGGAGAGTGCGCACCACATGCTCCATCGAGGGATCGAGGGGACGATCGAAGCCTTCTGGCGCAAGAGCAGGTTTGATATTCTCCGAAGAATCCAGCGCGCCCGTCTCCAGCGAGCGAACCAGCAGGTTGACTGCTTCGACGCGCACGCCGGGATTCGCATCGTGCTCCAGCGCATCGATGAGTGTTTCACGCACGGCCTTGTCCGCCGCGGCGTCGCGCAGGGATTCCAGCGCCTTCATGCGAACTGCGGGGTTCTGATCCTTGCGCGCCGCAAAGAGCAACGCCCGCCGTACGTCCAGATCGGCGTTGCGCGCCCGCAGCGCGTCCAGGCAATCCAGCCGCACGCCCGCGTCTGTTTGGTCGCCGTTTTCGACTACATAGGTCAAAACACGGCGAAGGTCGGGGTCGTCGACGCTTCCAGAGAGTACCAGGGGCTCTTCCGTGCGCACGTGGACTTGCAGAGTCCCCGGTGCGCCCTCCGAGGTTGGCGCCCAATTTATTCCCGCGACCGCCATTTTGGAAAGTTGATCGTCCGTGAATCGCGCTGAAGGCGAAACATTCACCGTCTGGGCGTTGGAAGGAGGCTCGAGGCGCAGCAGAAATCCACGGTAAAAACTGCGTGCCGAGCGCGGCGCCAAAGAAAATCAAAAGCGCCCCGCTCATGACCGGGCGCAACACCATCCAGCGCCGCAGCCACCCAAACGGCCGCCACTGTTCTTGCAGTGGCGGCGCGGAGAGATCATCGAGCGCTTCGGCAAGTTCGCTGCGGCACTGCGAAAGAAGAATGCCGCCCGTATCGAGCTGCTCGGAGGCTTGCAGCGCCTCCATCAAAGATTCGTGAAGCCCACGCTCCTCGGCAAGCTGTGCGACACAGGCCGCGCACGCCGCAAGGTGCGATTCAATCAGCGCCGTCTCTTGCTCGCTGGTTTCTCCGCAGGCATAGAAAACCAGGAGCGCCCCAGCCTCTTTGCATTGGAACTGTCGAGGCTTGCTCATCGCAGGCCTCCCAATTGGCTGCGCAGCTTGCGCGTCGCGCGGAACAGCGAGTTTTTCACCGTTTCTTCCGTCGTCCCCAGAGCGTCGCCGATGGCGCGCAATTTTAATCCCTGATAGTGCTTCAATTCAAAGACGACGCGCTCGCGTGGCGATAGCCGCGTCATCGCCGAAGCGATGCGCGCTTGAATCTCTTTGCCAAACAGCTGCCGTTCGGGGTCGAGCGTCGGGCGATGTTCCCGCTGGCGTTCAAAGAAATCCGTGATGCCTTCCTCGTGATTTCCAGAGTTCGATTCGGGCGCCTGATCCTCGGGCCGCGCCTGGCGGCGTCTCAGTTGATCGAGGCAGACGTTGGTGACGATGCGGTAAAGCCAGGTGTAAAAGCTGCACTCGAAGCGAAAGCGATGAAGATTGCGGTAAACTTTGAGGAAGGCTTCCTGGTAAACGTCGCGTGCGTCTTCCGGCCGCTTCATCAGGTTAAGGGCCAGCCGCAGAACGTCCCGGTCGTAGCGGTGAACAAGCTCCTCGAAAGCCGCGCGGCTGCCGGCTTGAGCTTCCGCCACCAGGGTGCGCTCGTTTAGGCTGGGCAAAGAGTCCACCGTAGCCAGGGAGGCGCCAGTGCCACCTGCCAGGCCTGAATCATTAGCCAAAGCTAGAGCCCATCTTGGAAGCGGCATATTTCGCTTTCTCTTCTCGTACGGCGGTGTTGGTGCTTATTTAACAACAACTTAGGCCGAATCTGCCAGCCCACCACACTAAGCCCGCAAAAGAAATGTTACGCGACCACCCAATTTGGACGTGCTGAAACGCCCTTGGGTGAGCATCCACTCCCACTTAGAAAACGAATATCGAAGCCTATTTGTTTCCGATTTCCACAGAGGGCAAGGGGTTGCCCTGGCCCAGCGCGGAAAGACGACTTTTCGGTCCTAACTGTGGCCTTACCCGGTGCCCTTAGGGGGTGGTTGACGCTCGCAGTCGCGAGACCGAGAGCGGCAAGGCGAGCAGCACCAACATCAGGACCACCAGGACGTAGCCATTTGCGCGATAGAACGCGTCTGGTTGTGGCAACAATTGTGCGGCGGCTCCGAGCAGCGCGAGAAGCGCCACGATAAGGAGACACCCCAGCACATTAAAGCGAATGATTCGGCGAACGCCGAAGACGATCACTCCCAATAGAATCGCATCCACCAGGAATTGTTTCGCGAAATCAGTTCCCGTAGCCCAGTCGCTTCCGGCGAGAAACATCGCGCCTAGCAGGAAGACTCCGAACCGCAACCAGCGGGCCTTGAGAACGGCAGTCACAAAAGCGGCGATGAAAGCAATGAAACCGGTCAAGAACAAGCTACTGATCGCTGCGCCGCCGAAAATGGCGGCGGTGGGCAGGCTAGCGTCGAAGTAGGGAGCAATAGAGAACGGCAAGCTGCGGTGCACCGTTTGCCAGTGGAACGAGATGAATTCAAGCAGCCGTCGGAGTCCGAGAATCCCCGCCGTTCCGCATACGCCGATCCACAGCGCATCGCGATAGTAGACGGAAGGCATGCGTGAGCCGACGGGGAGGCGCTCGCTTCCGAACGCACAATTGTTGAAGTACGAAGCCAAACCGAACAGCGCCGCGAGTCCCCCGACATATAGAAAAGCCAACACGAGAATGCCAACTACAAGGCCGCCGAGCATGGCTTTGAATGGAATTGCCGTCTGGTAGGAATTCAGAAAGTATTGAATGCGGCTGCCGAATACGATGGTCACTAGGAAACCGGCAAGGCCTCCGGTAGCCCAGAGAGCGAGCCGGCGCCACGGAATGGCGCGCATGGCATCCGAGCGGAGATTTTTGAAAAATAGAATGAGAGCAGCTATGCCTATTCCGCCGAACAGCAGAATCGGAACCGCGAATCCGTAGATCGTGCGGAAGAGGGTTTGTTCCTCCTGTTTGCGGCGCCACTCGTCGGGGATCTTGATGTACATCCAGCCGGTACCGCCTTCTTTTGCTTCCAGCTCCTCTCGCGCATCTGGTTTCTTGTAGTAGGCGCCGCGGTATTCCGAGACTTCATCGCCCAGAACCGCGAGTTTGAGGCGCACAAACGCGTGGCTCACCGCATCATTAGAGGAAGTCGAGCCGGAGTCGATCGGAGTGCGTTGTTGCCAGGCAAGCTCGTGGTCCGTTCGGTGGATGCGCTTATCGGAGTTTGCTTCGACGAGATTCCACTGGCTCAGATCGAGTTTTTTCACTTCACGCAGATACTGTTCGGCTTTGGCAAGCGCTTCTTCCTTGCTCAACGATGCACCTGGCGCATCTTCGGCGAGCTTGTGGTTGAAGGCGAGCAAGGAGCCGTCGGGGCCGAGCTTGATGGAAAATTCCTCAGGCTGGCTGTCGCGGAAGTAGCGCACCTGCCAGATCGCTCCGGGGACTTCGGTAGCGTAGATTTCGTTCAAACGCGCGATGCCCACCCGCTGTCGCAGGAATTCGTTGGTTGCAGGATCGGTGAAGTCCGTGAAGATGGTTGCGTGGCGATAAGAATATGGATCGAGGCCGCGCTGGCGGAGAACTTCATCGGCGCGCACTTTCGCGGTCCGCGCATCCACGGAGAGTTTCAGATAGTCGCCAAGAGTAGGCGTTTTGAAGCGCCACGCTGCCACGCCGCCGAGCACCAGGCAGACCGCGAGAAAGATCATCGTCGCGGGCGACAACGCGTCATAGCGCCGCGTCGTGGCCGTTGCGGCTTCGGTTGCATCCGGTGCGGACTCAAAGCTGACTTCGCCGATCGGCTCAGCGCTGTTGAGTAAATCTTCATCCGGTTCGAATCGCCCGCGCGCCAGATAGGAAACCCCCGCAAAAATCAGCGGAGCCAGCGCCGCCGCGCCGACGATCACCCCGGAAATCTTGAAATACAAACTGTTCGAACGGATGAGCAGCAAACCGACAAGCGAAGCGTCCACCGTGTAATGCCAGATCAGCGTTGCCAGAATGCCCCAGCGCAGCATCACGATGCCGGCGACGATGCCGATCAGGCCGACCTCGAGGCCGCGGATGTACGGCGGCTCGTTCGGATAGGCGGAATGCAGAAAGCTCCAGCAAAACGCGGGAACAATCACGGCTACAATGCTCGATCCAGTCACTCTCTTCAGGAAGGGAATTGCAAACAGCCGGAAGAGAAATTCCTCGCTCGTAGCGGCAAGCATGCCAATCGCCACCCCTGCAATCCACGGGAACGTGGTGTTCACCGAATTCTCGTAGTTCAATTCCTGGGGCGCCCATGCTCCGAAATGGCCCGCAACGATGTAGAACGCTACGATAAATCCGATGTGCGCCGCTGCCAGCGACAAGCCCACCGTCGCCGACGAGAAGAATTCTTTCGAGCGCAGTCCGCGCAACGTGAACGCTTTCCAGAGCCGCAGACGTTCCGGTTGCGACGCGCGATACAGCGGTTCCGCGCCGGGGATCGGGAGCACCACCATCAGCGCGGAAAGCACTCCAAAAAGGAGGGCTTTCGCTATTTCCTGGAATACAAAACTTCCGTAAGAGGAGTTTGTGTCATAACCCATGCGGTCCAGCGGCCAATTGTTGAGCTGCATGAACGTCAGTAGGATGGCCACGACGATGCCGAGCTTGATCGCTCCGCCCCAGCTCGTTTGCCCGCGTTTCGTCAGCAGAATTCCCAGCCACAGCGCCGCACCCATTAACAATAAATACGGAATGAGGGCCACCTGGTTGTAAAGAATATTTGTCGAGCGCAGTTTGGCGTAACTGCGTTCCCACGCTTCGGGCACGTGCAGAAATTCTTCCGCGCTTCCTGCGCGGTCGCCCTGGAGCGTCACTCTTAGCCGGTCAGGCGCATCCTTCGCGCGGAAACCTCGCTTCTCCCAGGTGAAGGACCAGTCGAGTCTTTTCGGTTTCTTGCTGGAGTTTGCCTCTTCGGAAAGAAAATCCCACTTGCTAAGATCTTCGCCCATCTTGGCGCGCAGAAATTCTTTCGCCGCGGTTTCTGCCGCGGAGCGGTCCAGCGCTGCCCCCGCGCGCGCCTCTTCGATTTTGTGGTCGTAGCCGGCAATTTCTCCCGCCGGGCTAACCCTTACGGAAAACTCCTCCTCCTGCCCCGGCCGGAAAAAACGCACGTTCCAATACCAGATGTGCAGCTCGCTCGACATCAACTGGTTCGCTTGCTGAAGTCCAACCTCGCGCTCGAGATATGTTTTCGCGTTGTCGTCCAAGTCGAATACGATGGCCGACTGGTAGCCACTGACGTCTTCGCCGAGGCTGCCAACAAATTTCTGCGCCCGCGTGAGAGCTTCCGCGCGTGAAACCTTGAAATCCACCGATGCTTCCGGGAACGCCCTGAAAAAGTATTTCTGCGCAAACACCGCGCCCACGATGGCCAGCAGTATCCACAGCAGCAGCGCGCGCTTGTCCGAACTTGTCAGCCGGTCTTCCGCCACCAAAGCCTCCCGCACGATTCGCGACGCAAACTGCCTACTCTAATGATACGCAGCAGCATAGCGCAACTATCGCCTCCATAGTCCGCTGTCCCACTTTGAAACGCCTCGCTGCCAGGCAATCTCGATAGGGAGCGCCGCCAATTCCTAATCCTCGTTTCCCAGCCTCATGGAAATAGATTTCTTCCGCCGCTTTTTTCTTGACAAATCTGTACTTCTGCGGTATAGTATGTCTCGTATATCTTTCTGCTTCGACTCTGGAGCGCCGGCCACCCGCTGGCGTTTTGCTTTTTTTTGGAACGCAAGCCCTCAAGCGTCCTAAGTCTTTCGGTTTCAACACTTGCAACGCTTTCTGAAAAATCCGTCTCCCATGCACAATTTTGGTGCATTCTGCCCGTCTTAAGTCTCTTTAGAATCAACACTTGCAAAAGTGTAACAAAACAAACCACTTTATCTATCTTTAGAATGAACACTTACGCAAAACCCAGAGGGGGGTCTGTCCACCTCCTGAGCATTTCGGACTGCGGCAGCTCTGCTGCCCGCTTTTCTCGGGAATGATATAAAGAAGTGTTAATGACACTGAGCCTCGCAACCGAAGTGCGCATGATCAAAGGCGTCGGCCCGCAGCGCGCCGAGCTTCTCGCCAAGCGCGGCATCTACACGTTCGAGGATCTGCTCGCGCTATTTGCCGTTTCGTTACGAAGACCGCATCCACTTTTCCAACATTCGCGATATTCAGCCCAACGGCACCTACACCATTCGTGCGAAAGTGATGAGCGGCCAAGCCATTCCCAACAAGTTCGCCTACAACGCCATTTATCATCTTCTCGTGCAAGACGCCGCCGGCGGTCTCCTCCCCTGCAAATTTTTTCACGGCGGCTATCTCGATGGCCGCCTCAAGCCCGGCCAGCAACTCATCCTTCACGGCAAAGTCGAGATCGATAAGCTACGCCCCGCGCGCCTTGAAATGATCAATCCGCAGCTCGAAATGCTCGGCGATGGAGAGCCCGACTCCACCGAAGTCGGCCGCATCGTCCCCATTTACGAAGCTATCGGCACGTTCGGTTCGCGCGCCATTCGCCGCGCCATGTACACCGCCGTGCAAATGCTCGACAGCAACATGCCCGATGTTCTTCCCGAAGCTCTGCGCGAGCGTCTCAGCCTTCCCTCGCGCCGCGATGCCCTCATCCACGTCCACTTTCCCGATCCGCAAGAATCGCTCGAAGCGCTCAACATTTTTCGCACCCCGTCGCAGCAGCGTCTCATCTTCGAAGAATTTTTCCTCTACCAACTCAGCCTCGCCCTCGACCGCAAAACCACCCGCAAGGAAAACGCTATCGCCTTCCGCATCCGCGAAGAAAAAGTCCGCGAAGCTCTCAAGCGTATCCTCCCCTTCAAGCCCACCGCTGCGCAAAAACGCGTCCTGGCCGAAATCGCCTCCGACCTCGAAAAGCCCACACCCATGAACCGCCTCCTGCAAGGCGACGTCGGCAGCGGCAAAACCATCGTTGCTCTCCAAGCTGCCGTCATCGCCATCGAAAACGGCTGCCAAGCTGCTCTGATGGCGCCCACGGAAATTCTCGCCGTCCAACATTATCTTTCCTCGCGCCGCATCCTCGCTCCCGGCAACTACAAAGTCGAACTCCTCATCAGCGGCCTCAAGCACGCCGAAAAATCCGCCGCCCTCGAACGCATCCGCACCGGCGAAGCGCAACTCGTCATCGGCACCCACGCCCTTATCGAAGACCAGGTCCAATTCGCGCGCCTCGGCTTCGTCGCCATCGACGAGCAGCACCGCTTCGGCGTCCTCCAGCGCAAACGCCTCATGGACAAGGCCGCCTCCCACGGCCACGCCCCGCACGTCCTCGTCCTCACCGCCACGCCCATCCCGCGCACGCTCTCGCTCACTCTCTATGGCGACCTCGACGTCTCCGTCCTCGACGAACTCCCGCCCGGCCGCACCCCCATTCAAACGCGCCTCACCTCCGAGCCGCATCTCCCCGGCGTCTGGGAATTTCTTCGCAAGGAAGTCGCCTCCGGCCATCAGGCCTACATCGTCTATCCGGTGATCGAAGAATCGAAGCTCGAACTCAAAGCCGCGATGGACGAATACAAGCGCCTCTCGAAAGAAGTTTTCCCCAAGCTGAAACTCGGCCTCCTCCACGGCCGCCTCTCCAGCGAAGAAAAAGACGCCGTCATGGAAAGCTTCCGCAAAAACGAAACGCAAATTCTCGTCGCCACCACCGTCATCGAAGTCGGCGTCGACGTCCCCAGCGCCACGGCCATGGTCATTGAGCACGCCGAACGCTTCGGCCTGGCCCAGCTCCACCAACTCCGCGGACGCATCGGCCGAGGAGCCGCCAAATCCCACTGCATCCTCGTGGGCCCCGTCCGCATGACGGTCGGCCGCTCAGCGGCCGCACATGACGACGTCGCCCGCGCACGCCTCGAAACCATGGTCCGCACCGCCAACGGCTTTGAAATCGCCGAAACCGATCTCCTCCTCCGCGGCCCCGGCGAATTTTTCGGCACCCGCCAATCCGGCGACCTCGGCTTCCACATCGCCAACCCCATCCGCGACAAAGATCTCCTCGAAGTCGCCCGCCAGGAAGCTTTCTCCCTAACCGACGACGCCCAACAGTCCCCCGCCCTCCAACGCCTCCTCCGCCAACTCCCCGCCGAATGGCAACGCCGCTACCACCTAGCCCGCATCTGCTAGTAGCGCTAATCTGATTTGTCAGGAAATGCGACTCAGTGCGGACGTAGTAGAAGTCGGCTCACTTAGAGTTGTCGCACAAGCTCATCGCGTAATTGCTCAACTGCTTCGATTTTGCCGTGCTTCCATTCCGTGAACGCGGAGAAAAACCGGAATGATTTCGCTCGTGGAAAGGGCCGGAACAATAGGACCATCGGATTGAAGTCACGACCACCAGCGTAGGCATGGAAAACGCGTACTGGTAGAGACCATTTCTGCCAGGTCTTGCGCTCCGACCAGTTCAACACCACCGCGCGTTCCCGCACCAAGGGCAAGATTTCATCCTTCATATAACCCTGCCAAACGGGGCTGTCGGAGTAGACGAAGAGCACGTCTTTTCCATTCCGCAGCCACAGAAGCCAGATTAAGAGATAAAGTGTGATTCGATACATCCAATAAAACACTGCGCACAGCAAGAGAACTGGCAGGAGGAGCAGCAATAATGGGACGAAAAAAGCAGCTCTAGCTATTTTCCAACCCAACGATTCCTTCTGTCGTGACATGCTCGATGGCCTCTTCGCAAACAACGGCCGTCAGTTCCTTTGCCAACTGCCCGCTGTATTCGCGGTATCTTGCCTGCTTGCAGGTAACTGCCTTCTGCCAAGTCTACTTCACGGATTTGCCCTATGCTACTTAGGTGTTCTAGGCGCATTATCGCCGGTAAATATCGCAGCCGTATCTTGAAGAGCTGGAAGGCCTCGTTCTCCGCGCAACCAGCGAACGTGTCGGCTAACCCATTCATTCAAAGTTGCTTATTCGGCTTACAAAATCCTAATCGCAGGCTCCTGACTTCCTTATGTCCCTTCACCGATCATCGTCAGCGAGTCGCAAGCCCCTCTACGCGGCTCCTGGAGAAAGCCGATGTCCTCTGGTCCGAAAGTTAGTGAAGATCCGTTAAGTTCGCAGTGCTGCGTTTGTGGGCACCGAGCCGAACTTTTTGATCTACCAGGAAAAACTGGCGAATACTGTCTCGAATGCAGCGCCGACGTAGCCACATCCATTCTCCTCACCACCGAGATCGACGCCGCAACCCTGGCAGGCCAAGACGCCGCCAACTTAATCGCAGAATTCTCCCAGCTAAGCACCCGCTTGCTGGAAAGAGCGCAGTCGGCCTAACGCCCCAAACACAAAGCTCGCCTCGGCTAGTTTTTCTTTTCTGTGTCCTCGGTGTCTCTGCGCTCTCTGTGTTAATGTTTTTCCAATCTTTTGTCTTCTCTCCTATGCGCATCATCGCCGGCAAATATCGCAGCCGTATCTTGAAGAGCTTGAAAGGGCTCGCTCTTCGTCCCACCAGCGACCGCCTTCGCGAAACGCTCTTCAACATCCTCGGGCCTGGCGTTGTCGGCTCCCGCTTCCTCGACGTTTTCGCCGGCACCGGCGCCATCGGCATCGAAGCCCTCAGCCGCAGCGCCGCTGACGTAACCTTCATCGAAAATCACGCGCCCGCCGCAAAACTAATCCGCCAAAATCTCGACTCGCTCAAAATCACTTCCGGCTACACCATCCTCGCCGCCGACGCCCTCACCGCCCTCCAAAAACTAGCCGCGCGCCACACTCCCTCCACTCCGGGTTTCGATTTTGTTTTCGTCGATCCCCCCTACGCCGCCCACGTCGACTACGCCCGCACCCTCGAATTCCTCGCCGCCGCCAACTTCCTCGCCCCCGACGCCCTCGTCATCTTCGAACATCACCACAAATTCCAGCTCCCCGAACAATTCGACCACCTCCGCCGCACCCGCGTCCTCAAGCAAGGGGATGCGTCCCTGTCTTTCTACCTTTCGTCCCAAAGCCGTCCATCCCCGCACAGCTCTTTGCTAAAGTATCCGCGTCCATGAGCGCCACTTCGATTCCGCTCGAGTCCGCCCGCATCAAACCGGCCGAGGCCATCTTCACGCCCGTCCACCGCCCGCGCCTCGACTCCGTCGATCTCCTGCGCGGCCTCATCATGATCATCATGGCGCTCGACCACACGCGCGATTTTTTCACCAACGCCGCCTTCCTCCCCACCGATCTCTCGCAAACCACCGCCGCGTACTTCTTCACCCGCTGGATCACTCACTTCTGCGCTCCCGTTTTCTTCCTTCTCACCGGCACCGGCGCCTATCTTTCCCTGTGCCGCAAATCCAAACGCGAACTCTCGCGCTTCCTCTTCACGCGCGGCCTCTGGCTCATCTTTCTCGACGCGGTCGTCCTCCGCTGCCTCGCCATGCAATTCAATTTCGATTTTCACGTCACGTTTCTCATCGTCCTCTGGACGCTCGGCTGGTCCATGATCGTCCTGGCTCTCCTCGTCTACCTCCCGGACATGGTAGTCGCCGCTTTTGGCAGCCTCTTGATTGTCGGACACAATTTATTGGACTCGATTGCCCCTTCTTCTTTTGGACGCTTCGCGCCTCTCTGGTCCATCCTGCACGTGCCAGGCCTCGTCTCGGAAAATCCGCAGCACATCGTTGCTGTCGCGTATCCGCTAATTCCGTGGGTGGGCGTCACCGCCGTCGGTTACGTCCTCGGACGCATTTTTGCCTGGCCGCTAGATCGCCGCAAAGCGTTCCTCCTGCGCCTCGGCCTCGCTCTCATCGCCGCCTTCATCGTCATTCGCGCCATCAATATCTACGGCGATCCCGTGCCGTGGGCTCCGCAAAAATCCGCCCTCTTCAGCGTTCTCTCTTTCCTCAACGCCACCAAATACCCTCCGTCGCTCCTCTTCCTCTTAATGACCATCGGCCCCGCGTTACTTTTTCTCCGCGCCGTCGACAACCGCATACCGTCATTTCTCCGTCCCGCTCTCATCTACGGCAAAGTGCCGCTCTTCTATTACGTCGTTCACTTTCCGCTAATCCATCTCATCGCGGTCGTCGTCTGCGGCATCCGCTACGGCCACATCTACTGGATGTTCCAATCACCCACCCTCGACCAATATCCCTTCACGCGCCCGCCCAACTGGGGCTTCGGCCTCCCCGGCGTCTACGTGATTTGGGCGACTGTCGTCATCTCGCTCTATCCGCTCTGCCGCTGGTATGCCGCGCTAAAGCAGCGCAGCTCCAACCCCTGGCTCAGCTATCTCTGAGCTGCGAACCCCGCCCGTTTCTATTCGATCCGTCGCTTTCAATTCTCCGGGCATCCCCCGCGCCCTCACTCGAATCCATACACCCTGGTCTCCAGCCACGCTATACTACGGAGCTCATGTCATTGGGCCAGGTCAATAGTGGGTTCAACCTCTTGGGGCAAGGCGCGGCCACCGCCGCGCGCATGGCCCCTATTCCCGCTCCTCCGCCCGCGCCGCTGCTCATCGAGCCCAAGTTGGAAATCCCCTGGGGCGACTTCCACCAAGGCGTCGCAAGCAGCCTGCGCACTCTTCTTTCCGGGCCGTACACCGGCAGAAAGTTTCTCGGCGGCAACTACTTCCGCGATTGCTGGGTCGAGCGGCGGATCCCCAAGCGTGCCGTCCTAGCCGCCGCGCTATGGCATATCGTTTTTCTTGTCTCTCCGATCGCCTGGTTTTCCGCGACGGTTCACCACAACACTGCTTTTGACAACACGCAGCTCGCCTGGTCCGGCCCCATCGAAGATTTCCCGGCTCTCGAAATCCCCGCCGCGAAGCCCAAGACGATCTCTCAACCCGACCCGAGCAAACCACTCCCCCCGAAAGGTGCCGACGCGTTCCATCCGCGCCAGCGCATCGTCACCGATCCCGTGCATCCGACGCACCCGCGGCAAACGCTGCTAAATCCCGTCGCCCCGCAGCTCGCGCCAAAAATTCTTCCCGACATGCCGAACATCGTCCAATTGCAGGCCGTGTCAGCTCCCGCTCGCCCACGCGTCCAGATCAGCGCCGACTCCCTCGCAAAACTCCATCCCCGCGAGCATCGCGTCGCAACTTCGACAGCTGTTCCTCTTCCAGATGTTGCCGCCCTCGAACAAAAACCAGCCGATCTAACGCTGGCGGTCTCGCCCAACGCCCCAGCCAGACCGAAATTGGAACTGAACGCCGGGGCCTCACCCCGCCTCGCGGAGCGCACGCAAACAGGCGACTCCGTCGCTGCCCCAGAAATCGGCGCAGCCCAAGCCGCTGCGGACGGCAGTCCCTCCACGCTTATTGCGCTCTCCGCCGCGCCCGCTCCTCCCAAGCCGGACGTTCAGCCGCCGCAGGGCAATCTTGCCGCGCGCATCTCGATTTCGCCGGAAGGCACAAAGCGCGGCGTGCCCGATGGTTCGCCGAACTCCCCGCCGGATACGGTCGGCGGCGCCGGTGCCGCTAGTGCCGCAACATCAAGCACCGGCGGCGGAAGCAGCCCCGTCGGCATCAGCATCAGCGGTGGAAGCCCCCAGCCGAAGAATGTTGTTTCGGGATTGGGTGGCCCAAAACTCAGCTTGCCATCGTCGCGCGGCTTACTCACTCGTCCGGAACTCAACAGCAAGGCCGAAGACTCCCCCGAGCGCACCGGCCCTCCAAACTTCGGTTTACTCCCCCCCGGCGCAAAGCCCGAGCAAATTTTCGCCGCCAAGCGCGTCTACACGCTTGCCGTCAACATGGCCAATATCAACAGCGCCAGCGGAAGTTGGATTTTGCATTTCGCCGAACTCGGCTCTGGCCCCGGCGCAGTTCCTTCGGTCTCTTCCGAGCTCGCCATGCCCGTGCCTGTCAGAAAAGTCGATCCCAAGTACCCGCCCGATCTCATCGTGCAAAACGTCCAGGGGGAAGTCGTCCTATACGGAATCATTCGCGCCGACGGTTCCGTCGACAGCATTCAAGTCGCTCGTACCCTCGACCCTCAACTCGATGCCAACGCCAAGTCCGCCTTCGCTCAGTGGAAATTCCAGCCCGGCTCCAAATCCGGCACGCCCGTCGATCTCGAAGTCATCGCCCACATCCCCTTCAAAATCCGCGACGACCGCTGATTGCGTTTCCTCTTACGCGCGGCCTTCCGCGAGTTTCACTAGCGTATACAGGGCATGGTTCACCGGCGTAGGCACGCCAAGCTCTGCGCCGCGCCGCGCGATGTACCCGTTCAATGAATCGATCTCGGTACGCTTGCCTCGATTCATGTCTTGCGCCGTCGAGGACAGCGCTTCCGCCATTTGCGTCGCAATTTTGAAAGAACCCGCCAGCGCCACCTGCGGATCCTCAAATCCCGGCGGATGAATGTTCGCCGCCTTCGCAACCGCCAAGACCTCGTAGACCAGGGTTTCGACAACTTTCCGAGCGTCAGAGCTCGCCGCAATCTGCCCGTACTTCGCGTGGCCCAAAGCCGAAACGGCATTCAGCGCACAGTTCCAGGTGAGTTTGGTCCAAAGTTCGCCATCGATATTGTCGGAAATGCGGCAAGCAACGCCTGCGGGTTCAAAAACCGCCGAAAAGCGCTCACTCTTCGGATTGCGTGGGCCCACAACCAGATCGCCCCGCCCCACATGCTTGACGCGGCCTGGCTCCGGAACCGACGCCGCGACATAGACCACCGCCGACAACGCGTCAATACCCGAGGCGGCGCGAATCTGCTCGGCGTTGTCCACGCCGTTTTGCATGCACGCAACCAGTGCGCCGGGAGCCAGCAGGGGCGCCAGTGCGCGCGACGTCGCGGCGTTGTCGACCGTCTTCACGCAAAAAAGCACAATCTCCGCGCCGCGCACATCATTTAATTCCGTCGACGCCTCAACACGCACGCTCTCCTTGAATTGCACCGTATCGAGGAACAGCCCATTCTTCTTCACCGCTTCGACAAACGCAGCGCGCCCGATCATCATTACCGCAGCGCCCGCGCGCGCCAGCATCCCACCGAAATAACCCCCCACCGCGCCCGCTCCGACAACGGCAACCCTCGGCCAACTTTGATTGTCTGTCATGCGGTGACCACCGAAATCAGCCGGTCGATGTCGCGTTCCGTATTGTAAAGATGAGGCGACACGCGAATATTTCCTTCGCGCAAACTCACAATCACATTCTCGCTGCGCAGTTTTTGATAAAGCTCAGCCGTCTTTTCCGGTGTCCGCGCCGCGAAACATCCGTAGGGCCCGCGCTTCGTCGCATCCAGCGGACTCGCTGGAACGCAGCGGTCTTTCGGCAAACGCGCGTACATCAACTCGATCAACACGCGATTGTGCCGTTCGACGGTTTCCGCTCCCATACGCAGCACAAATTCCAGCGACGCATCGAAGCCAACGAGGTTGAAGTTGAAATGGCTGGCCCACTCGGGCGCATCCCATCGCTTCGCGCTGTCCGCCGGTTTGGGATCGGCGAAATTGAGCTTGGCGAAATTGTCGGAGCCGGGCACCGCCATCCAGTTGAATGGCCCCGGGCGAATCTGCGCCAGCAGCTCGTGCTTGACCCAGAAATATCCCGCTCCGTATGGCCCCAAGAGCCATTTGTATCCCGCGCAGATCAGGAAATCGGCGCCCAGTTCACGCACGTTCATCGGCACTGCGCCGCACGACTGGCTTACGTCCAGCAGCAGCAACGCTCCTTGCGCATGGCACGCTTCCGCCACTCTTTTAGCATCCAGCAACGAGCCATCGTCGAAACGCACCATGCTCACCGAAACTAATTTCGTTTTCGGCGTCATCGCCGCGATCAAATCATCGGCAGTGAGAAACCGATCGCGGGGCTCGACGGACTTCACCTTTAGGCCCACGCGCTCTTCCATGGGATTCCATGTGGTGAACTGCAGCGGGAATTCGCGCACTGCTGTGATCACTTCGTCGCCGGCTTTCCACTCCAAAGCGTGGGCTACAGCGATTGCTCCGGCACTGGCTCCCGTCGTGACGGCCACTTCTTCCGGCTTCGCGCCGATCAACTGAGCGATGTTCGCGCGAATGCGATTGGGAATCTCGTAGAACACCGAGTCCGCTCGATGATGCGGATGCTTCTTGTCCCCGATGGCCGCCTGCACCGCGCGCAGTGAAACCTTGGGCATCGGCGACTCGCCCGCCAGGTTCAAGTAGGTGGCGTCCTCAAACTCGAACCACTCCTGCCGCCAATCGGTGCGAAGAGAGCTGCCGAGTGTTGCCATAAGAGTCTCCTTTGCGAGGTCCAGAATGGATTAGACTCGCCCAAGGCGCGAAGTTCTCCAACATCCAAATTGGATATTTACGGAGAACGAAAAGCGGGCGGCCTCTTTCGTTTTGCATTTCGCAGCGTGCTAGAAATGACTGCGCAGCTCGCGAAACGCCGGAACGATGACGAGCTTGCCGGGACCCGCCATGACGGGTTCGTGTTCGAGCTGCCAGGTGTGCTGGTGCGGAATGTAGACTGCGTTCAATCCAATTTTCAAGGCCGGGTTGATGTCGCTGCGCGGGCTGTTGCCGATCATCCAGCCCTGTGATTTTACGATTTTGTGTTTACGTACCAGGCTGCTGTAGGTTTCCGGATCTTTTTCGCTCACGATTTCGATGAATTCGAAAAAGCCTTGAAGACCGGAGCGCTCGACTTTTGCCGCTTGCTCGGCTGGTTCTCCTTTTGTGAACAAGAATCAGGCGATGCCGTTCCGTCAAATAGGCCAGTGTCTCCGGGACGCCATCGAGAATTTTCGGCGGCGTGCGTTCCAGTTCCATGACGCGCCCATGAATTTGCGCCAGCGTTTCGCGGCGAACCATTTGGTCCGCGAGCTTCATGTACGTTTCCTCGAGCGACCTTCCAAAACTTCTCACGCCGTAGCCGTACTGGCGGATGTTTTTCCGTTCCGTCTCATTCAGGATGTGCCGGATGTACGCGCGCGTGTAGCCGCACGGCTCGGTGAGGGTGATGAAATCCTCGATGAGCTTTTCGAAAAACACGTTGTTTTCCCACAACGTGTCGTCGGCATCGATCAAAAGTGTGTTGCGTCGCATGGGGACTCGTGTTCAGCAACCCTTAGGAAGCCAAGAATAATGCGTGCGTTGCTTTATGGCTACGTCAGTCTACCAGCCTCAGAGCATCTTCGGCGATGGCTGCGGCCGCGCCGGGCTTGCCCATGCCGCGTGCAGCCGCGCGCATCCTTGCGAGTCGCGCCGGATCATCCAGCAATACCGCGATTTTCCAAGCCGCTGCCGGAAGATTGTTGCAACGGATCGCCGCGCCAGCCTCCAGCAAATGATCGGAGTTGCGTTCTTCCTGTCCGGGTATCGGCTCGATCAGCGCCATGGGCAAAACGCGCGCGAGTGCTTCCGAAGTCGTGAGGCCGCCGGCTTTGCCCACGAGCAGATCGGCTGCGGCCATGTACTTGTCCATGTCCGTCGTGAAACCCACGGGCACGAGACGCAGCCCGCCACTTGAAAGCTTGCCCGCGGCACGCGAAATTTCTTCCAGACGCTTGCGAACTTTTTCCGCTTTGCCCGCGATAGCCACAATCTGCCACGGACGCTGCAACGCCAGCAAGTCGTTTACAAGTTGCTCGACCGGCCCGATTCCATAACCACCTGCGGAAACCAGAATCACCGCCGCAGCCGGATCGAGGCCTAGGGCGCGCCGCGTTTCCGCGCGATCTAAAGGGATCGCAAACACCGGATCAATGGGAATTCCCCTTACGCGCAATTTTTCGCGCGGGACGCCGATGCGCGCCAGATATTCGGCGGCTTCGTCGATGGCCACGTAATAGCGGTCCACCGTGCGGCAAAGCCACATGGCGTGAACGTCGTAGTCGGTCACAACGATGGCGTTGTGCGCGCGCAGCTTCCCTTTGGCGATCAGCCAGGCGACAATTTCGGCGGCCAGGAAATGTGTCGCGACGCACAAATCCGGCTGCACGCGCTTAAGCATTCGAATCATTGGCGCAGTGTTCAGCCGGTCCAGGGCAAGGCGGCGCCGCGGGTGACGCCACGGCTGGTCGGTGCGCTCGTAAATTACGCCCATCAATTCGGGCGCGCGCCGCACCATGGAGATGTAAGTCTTGTCGTAAACGCGCTGGAAAAGTTTGCTGACGTACTGGATCGTATCAATATGTTCGACAGTGCAGTCGCCCCGCGCGGCAAAAGCTTTTTCGAGCGCTTGCGCGGCGCGGACGTGTCCAGCGCCGGAAGATGCGGACAAGAGCAGAACACGCGGCTTCGGTTTCATCCGCAGCGTGCTCCGGCCTCGGCGTTTAGCATCACGAAGCCTTGCGGCGCCCGGCGGCAATCTTTTCGAGGACTCCGCGCGCCACACTCTGCAACTCCCCGAAGCGAGTGAGATAGTCCTGGAATTCGTGATTCAGTACTTTCGCCTCTTCCGGGCCAAGCTGCGTGCGCAGGATCATGTCGCGCAGCTTGACGGGATGCGGCAGAAGCGCGTCTTCTTGCAATTCTTCGAGCGCAATGCTCGCGTCGTAGTGATACATAAGTTCCCCCGTAGATAAACGAGGCTTGGTCTTTCCAAGGTGGAATGGACGGCCCAAGCCATTGTACTCGCCGTGCGTGGCCGCAAGCGAGCGCCAGAACTTCTTTGAAAGTGCCTTTCGGACGGATAATTTGAACGAGCGAAGCGCCGCGGACGGCGGAGGCCTTTGGAACTTATGCCGCGGAAGCGGCTGCCGGCATGAATTCGTAGCGTTCAATCTTCGCAGCAACGCCAATGCGCCCATTGGACGAGGGCTCGACGCGCACGATCTGGCCGAGGCAGCGGATATTTACGTCGTTCGCCTGCGTTACTTGCTCCGGCAAAGTGATGACAAACTCAATTTCACTGCCGATAGCGAATTTGGTTTCAGCAAGAAAATAGAGACCGCGGTAACTGACGTCCCGGGTTTGCGCGGTGAGTTCGGACCCATGCGGTTCGTGCGGAAGTACGCGCATCGGCAGCGTCATGTTAAAACGCCGGGCTTCGCGGCGGTCGGCTCCCTCGCTCATTACTCCTCCCACTCGGGCTGGAATTTCAGGGAAAGCTAACATCGGCACCCGCAAACTGCAACGCGAAACTCAGGAAATTACGTCCTAGTACGAGGTTTTGCGTTCGCTAGCGCGTTTCGCATTGTCTCGTGCGACGCGCAGTACTGTTACTACTACGGACGGCGGGAACTTTCTATCAACGTTTAACTGCAGCGGACATCTCCATTTTGGAACAGCATACAGAAATATCCGTGGCGGTAAGAAATGAAGTTAATCGATTGGAGAATAGCGCTGCATCACCGGCTGCGAGTTCTGTCTTTTGTTCGTGATGCGGTAAACTCTGCTTTCTCTCGACTGGATTTATGAGCGCACAACACGAATCACGTAATCTGTTTCTTGCAGGACCCGCAGGACGTTTAGAAGCTATTCTGTGGAGCCCGAGCGCGGGAGCGCCGCCGCTGGCTGCGCTTGTTTGTCATCCGCATCCGCTATTCGGCGGCACGATGCACAACAAAGTGGTGTATCAAGCGGCGAAATCTCTGGATGCGCTGGGGCTTCCGGTTTTGCGCTTCAATTTTCGCGGCGCGGGAACGAGTGAGGGAGAGCACGATCGCGGCGAAGGGGAACGCGGCGATGTCCGCGCGGCGCTGGATTTTCTCGCCGCGGAATTTCCGAACATCCCACTTTTGATTGCGGGTTTCAGTTTCGGATGCTGGGTGGGTCTTCGCGCAGGCTGCGAGGATGCGCGTGTGACTTCGCTCATCGGGCTGGGAGCGCCAGTGAACAATGCGGATTTTTCGTATTTGGCGAAATGCGCGAAGCCAAAACTTTTTGTACATGGAAGTAACGACATGTACGGCGATCCGGTGAAATTGAGCAACCTCGTGGCCTCGTTGCCGGGAGAAAACAAGCTGGTTGTCGTCGAGGATGCCGATCATTTTTTTGTGGGGAAGCTCGATCAAGTGGATGCGGCGATCACAAACTGGATGAGCGAGAGGATTTCGGATTTGGGAAAACGAAGTTGAAATCGAAGAGAGATTCATCGAACGAACAGCGCTCGATGGCGCAGAGATCGAAGAGAGATTCCTCTCTTCGCAGGCCGACACGTTCGCAGGAGCGAACGTGAAAGAAAAGCGTCGGCCCGCTCCGTTCGGAATGACGGTTCATCGTAGCTCTTTCATGCGCCCTCGCCGCGGGTGAAGAGTTGCGTGAATTGGTCTACCGTGGCGGGCGTTACGCCTACCAGCTTCGCGTTGGCCTGGACGTGCTCGACTCGCGACATTCCGACAAGAGCTGTGGTGATTCCCGGCGACGACCTGACGAATTGCAGAGCGCGCTCGGCGTCGTTTTCGAGGCCCAGGGCTTGGGCTACAAATGCCGGTAGATTGCGGGCGACCTGGCCCTGCAGCAGCGACGCACTGGCTACCAGCGTAATTCCTAATTCGCTGGCGGCTTCCATTATCGTGCGGGTGCGGCCGCCGATGGATTGATTGCCGAGCGTCAGCGCTTCCGTCATTCCCAAATTGAAGGGAAGTTGCAGGAAACGGAAACGATGCTTTTCGCCGGCGATATCCGTTGCGATCTGCGCGAATTCCGGGAGTTGCATGGCGTCGCGCACTTTAGCTTCCTGGCGGAAGCCGTTCCAGGTGGCCATGCCGTAGAACTGGATTTTTCCGGCGTCGGCAGCGGACTCGAGATAGATGAAGGCGTCGCGAACGCGTTCTAGAAAATCGGGGCGGGAGACTTCACTGAGCTGCGTTTCGGGGTTGTGCAGGTAGTAGACGTCAACGCACTCGAGTTCCAGGTTGCGCAGGCTGCGCTCGAGCTGATTCTCGAGAAAGCGCGGAGTCATGCAGTGGCTGCCCGCGACGATATCCTTCGGCGTGAAGATGCCGGGCTGGATATATTCGTGGAAAAAATATTCGGTGGGTTCGGCGGGCATGGAGCCGTCCGGAGTCAGGTAACCGCCTTTGGTGCAGACGACGAGTTCGTCGCGGGAGAAACCTTTTGTGGCAAGTTGTTTGATGGCTGCGCCGATGCTGCGTTCGCTGCGCTGGAAGCGGTAGTTGATGGCGGCGTCGATGAAGTTGATGCCGTTTTCGGCAGCGGCGACGATTGCTACGGTGTAACTGGTGTCCACCTTCGGGTCCGGCTGGCCTAGATACGTGCCGATGCCGAGCGAAGACATGACGAGGCCTTGCGCTTCGCGGAAATGACCGTCCGCGGCGCGTCCGGCGAAGCGGTTGGCGTAGCGCTTTGTGGCTTCGAGTGTGGCGGATTTGGTCATGGTGTCCTTATCGTTTGCAATCACGCCTGTAGGGGCGCAGCATGCTGCGCCCCTACAAAGTCAAAGTCAAAGTCAAAGTCAAAGTCCTTACGGCGGCGATGGATTGCCGCTCGCGGCGGGCTCGCTTGCCGGCGGTTCCGCGGTTTTCGGATTGAGGAGCCGCGAGCAGGCTCGAAGAATCTTACGGTAAGGCCAGTCTTTTTCGCGAAAGAAAATCTCGCCTTCGCGTGGGTTGCTGTAGAACCAGCGGGAGATCAGGGCGAGATGTTCGCCGAGTTCTTCGCGGGCGGCGGTCGCGGATCGAACGGGGGATCTTCGCCGCGTTGCGGTACGGCGGGCGTTGAGATTCCCTCGGCGGGCTTCTCTGCGTTTTGCGCGGTCGCAGAGCTGCCTTCGAGATAGTCCTTGAAGATGTGCTCGGCGGAGCGGGGCTGGCTGGCGATCTCGGCGAAGCGCAGGAAAAACGGCTCGCCGAGGCGTCCGCCATGGATGCCGAACACGCCGATGGATTGGTCTTCGGCGGAGCGCTGGAGAATAACGGCGTCGAGATTCGCAATGCGGCGGGCAAGCTCGGGACGGAAGCGCAACGCCTCGTCAAGTTTCTCGATGCGCTTGTGGAGTTGCGCGGCGCGCTCGAAATCGAGATCGGCGCTGGCGCGTTCGCGATCGTCTTCGATAGCGGTGCGCAGCGAGTTGCCGTTGGTGTCGAGAAACTGCACCAGGCGCTGCACTTCGGTGTCGTATTCCTCCTTGGTGCATCCGGCAAAGCAGGGAGCGAGGCACATTTTCATTTCGGAATAGATGCAGCCTGGAAACGTTGGATCGCGGCGGATTTTGATTTGGCAACGGCGGACTTTGAACAAGTCTAGAGCCTGCTCGGAGAAGGCGAGCGCGGACTTTCGGGAAGGGAAGGGGCCGTAGTAAGCGCCTGCGGTGGGCGCGCCGGTTTCGTCCACGGCGATGCTGCGGGTGACGTAGCAGCGAGGGTAGGCGTTGCGCAGGCTGATTTTCAGGACGGCGGGAGGGCGCAGGCGCGTGAGTTTGCGGTAGCGCTTCGGGAAGACTTGTTTTGCGTGCTGGTAGTAGGTCAAGGATTGTTCGAGCTTTGAGCCCGTCAGGCGGTAACGCACGCCACGCGCGAGTTCGCGGAGGTTCAGGCGCTTGCTCGTTGGATCGGCAGGACCGAGGAGGCGTTGCAAGCGTCGGCGCAAATCCTGGGTGCGAATCAGAAAGGGCTCGGCGTTTTCGGCGCGCGATTCGATGAGGCAAACCGCGGGTTTGGCGGGCAGGGCGGGGAAGAAATCTCTGTCAGCGCGGGCGGGATTGAATTCGAGGCCGCAGTCCAGTTCGAGCACGCTCCAAGAATACTATGGTAGAGCTTTATATTTGACTGCAACACCAGCCACGCTAGGCTTCTTCAGGAATACATGGGCGTTTTGTGGATAAGAGATAGAAAGCGAGGAATTTGATTCCCAGCTTACCTTGATTTCAGTTGTCTGTTTGCTGTCCATTGGCATGGCGTGATTTTCATCGCCCACTATGAAGACATTTCCGCGGCCTGATGGTGAGAATGCGCTGCTGCTCAAGATACTGATTTGCACGCTAGAGTCAATGGGGTTTGATCCACAACCCCTCTGAAACACCACAGCTTTTAGTTTGCCATCTGGAGATTTCGTTTCTGACAGTGTCGCGTAGTCGCACGATTCCCAGCATCCGCAGGCGAAGGTGCAAGTGAGGAATAAGGCAAGGAACGATCCACATCTCATTTCAAAACCCAGGAGGAGATGACGAGGCGCTGGATTTCAGAGGTGCCTTCGTAGATTTCGGTGATGCGGGCGTCACGGTAGTTGCGCTCGACGGGATATTCGCGGGAGTAGCCGTTGCCGCCGTGGATTTGGATGGCTTTGTGGGTGACGCGGGTGGCCATTTCGCTGGAAAAGAGTTTGGCGATGGCGGCGTCCATGCTGAAGCGGGCGCCGGTGTCTTGCTTCCAGGCGGCTTTGCGGACGAGAAGGCGGGCGGCGTCGATTTCGGTGGCCATGTCCGCGAGCATGAATTGGATGGCTTGGAACTGCGAGATGGGATGGCCGAAAGCGAGGCGCTCTTGCGCGTATTTTTGCGCGGCTTCAAAGGCGCCTTGGGCGATGCCGGTGGCTTGCGCGGCGATGCCGATGCGGCCGCCGTCAAGCGTGGAGAGCGCGACTTTGTAGCCTTCGCCTTCGTTGCCGATGCGGTTGGCGGCGAGAACTTCGCAGTCGGTGAAGATCAGTTCGCAGCAGGCGGTGGCGCTGATGCCGAGCTTTTTTTCTTCTTTGCCGGTTTTGAAGCCGGGCGTGCCTTTTTCTACTACCAGCGCGGTGATGCCTTTTTCGCCTTTTTCGGGATGCGTGTTGACGTAGACGATGGCGGCGTCGGCGGCGCCGCCGTTGGTGATCCAAGCTTTGGTGCCGTTGAGGATGTACTTGTCGCCGCGAAGGATGGCTTTGGTTTGCAGCGCGGCGGCGTTGGAGCCAGCTTGCGGTTCGGTGAGGGCGTAGCAGCCGATTTTTTCGCCGCGCGCGTAGGGCTCGAGGAATTTCTTTTTTTGCTCGGGAGTGCCGTAGCGATGGATGGGATCGCAGTAGAGAGAATTTTGCACGGAGAGAATCACGCCGGTAGAAGCGCAGCAGCGGGAAATTTCCTCGACGACGATGGTGTAGGAGATGTGATCGAAGCCTGCGCCGCCTTCGGATTCGGGGATGGCGATGCCGGTGAGGCCAAGTTCGGCGGCTTTCTGGAAGATGGCGCGCGGAAAATGGCCGGTTTCGTCGAGTTCTTTAGCGAGCGGACGGACTTCGGATTCGGCGAAGTCGCGGACGGTTTTTTGGAGCAAAGATTGTTCTTCGGTTAGGTCGAGATTCAAGAATGGCTCCGTGAGTTTGTGGGAGATAGTTTAACGCAGAAGGGAGAGGGGCGGACAGCTTGCGGCCGATAGCTGATAGCAGAGATGCGAGTTAAGTGAGGCCGAGGGTCTGGCGAATCTCGCGGATTTGCAGGGCGTGGCGGGCGGGGTGAAGGGCCATGATGATGACCAGTTCCTGGCAACTCACCGGGCCCACTGCGGGATGGGTTGTCGTTTTCGATCGGAGCGGATCCTGACACCGCGTGAGGTAATCTTCGGTGCGCGCACGGCAGCGGCGAAATTCTTCGACGGCCGCTGCCAGGGACGGAAACCGGCCCGTGGGCTTAGCGAATTCCGGGGCCTCGAATTTCCTGATGCGATTGGTCGAGCCGCGAACAAACAGTTCTTCGCGGCGGCCATCGTCGGGGGACGCGGCGTCCGCGGATTGCTTTGTGAGAAGTTCGAACATGCGATTTTCCGCCAGGATGACGTGCTCAATGCACTCGAGCACGGACCAGCGGCCGGGCTCGGGCCGGAGCCGGGCCTGCTCTTCGGAAAGACACGCAACCGAGTCCAAGATGGATTGCGTGCCCGTAGCGAGCATTGTGGCGTTTTTCTCGCGAAGTGCGCGGTCCATCAACGTCAGCCTTGCAGCGCGGCGCGGAGTTTAGCGTAGGTGGAAGAGAGCTCTTCGGGATGGACGCGGGTTTCGCCGGTGACGGTCATGAAATTGGAATCGCCGAACCAGCGCGGGAGCGCGTGAAGGTGCAGATGTCCAGCGACGCCGGCGCCTGCGGCGCGACCGAGGTTCATGCCGAGATTCATGCCATCGGGCTTGTAATTTGCCTTGAAGACCTTTTCGACACGCTGGGCAAGCTGCATCATTTCGCTTAGGGCATCGGAGCCGCACAAGCTTAATTCCGCGACGTGCGCGTAAGGAACGATCATGACGTGGCCGGAGGTGTAGGGATAGCGATTGAGGATAATGAAATTTTTCGCGCCGCGATACACGATGAACGTCTCGTCGTCCTTATTGAGGGCGACGGCGTCGCAGAAAATACAGTCGGGCTGCCTTTCGCCCCGCACTTCCGCCATGTACTGGTAGCGCCACGGGGTCCAGAGATAGTCCATCGTTGGGCGTCCTCAAGAACAAAAGTTGCGCGGACAGCATAGCGCAAAACGAAGAGCGAGTTGAACGGGCTTACTCCACAGGCACAAGGAAAGCCGCCATGCCGCAAGCCAATTTTGCGAGGAAGACCAGATTTGTTTAGGGATGCTTGGCGTTGCCGGCAGTTGGGGCGGTGGAAGAGGCTGCTCCCGCCGATGCTTCTGCTTCGGCGCTGTTCACAAAATCCTTGAGTTCTTTGCTGGGCTTGAAGAAAGGAATTTTCTTGGGCGGGACTTCGACTTTTTCGCCCGTCTTGGGATTGCGGCCCACACGGCCGCGGCGCTGGCGCGTGCGGAAGCTGCCGAAGCCGCGAATCTCGATCTTGTCGCCCTGCTGGAGGGATTCGATGATGCTGTCGAAGATGGTCTCGACGATGGTCTCGGACTCCTTGCGGGGGAGCTCCGTAATGCGCAGGACCTCTTCGATGAGGTCGGCCTTCGTCAGCGTGAGTTGCTTGGTCATCGTGCCTATGCCTCGTTGCAGAGCCAGTGTATCAGCAGCCGCAGGTTCTTGGTGCGAAACGGTTTAGAGGGGCGGAACGCGCCCGGTTGCCCCTCTTCCTATCATTAAATTGACCCGCAGGTAAATGAAATTGTGCAACCCCTGAACCATGCCGCCGGGGCGCTCTGGGAAGCGCAGCCCGGTTTGCTGCAAGAGCCTAGCGCGCCGAGAGTTTGGACTTGAGCGCGTCGCCAATCGTCGCGGTCGAGGAAGACTTCGACGTGGAGCGATACTGCTCGATTTCCTTGCGCTCGATTTGCTTGGCGGCGGCGCGATAGCTCAATCCGATGCGGCGCGTCTCCGGGCTGATCTTGATGATTTTGAAATCGTATTCCTTGCCCGGCTCGAGCGGACCGGCGCTCTTCAGCGGGCCGGTGCTGGTGCGCTGCATCGGAGAGTGGCCGTCGTCGCGGCGCTTGCGCTCTTCGATTTCCGTGTTGTGGCAGAGAGCTTCGATATTATCGCCCAGCTCGACGAACGCGCCGAAGGTGGCGATGCGCGAAACTTTGCCTTTCACGATCTGGCCGACTTTGTGCTGTTTGAACCACTCGCCCCAGATGTCGTTCACCTGTTTGATGCCGAGGGAGACGCGGCGATTTTCCGGATCGATCTTTAACACCTTGGCTGTGACCGGTTCGCCCTTCTTGAAAACTTCGTGAGGATTCTTGACGCGGCCCGTCCAGCTTACGTCGCCGACGTGGACGAGGCCGTCAAAGCCGTCCTCGATTTCGATGAAGGCGCCGAATTCGGCGATGTTGCGGACTTTTCCAGTGACGATGGTGCCGACCGGATATTTTTCCGCAACCAGCAGCCAAGGATCGGGGAGCGCTTGCTTGATGCCGAGGGAGACGCGGCGGTCGCTGGGCTTGATGTCCAGGACGACGACGTCGACTTCTTCTCCGACTTTGGCGACTTTCGACGGATGTTGGGCTTTTTTCGACCAGCTTAGCTCGGTTACGTGGACGAGGCCTTCGATGCCCTGTTCGAGTTCGACGAAGACGCCGTAATCCACGACGCCGACAACCTTGCCCTTTACTTTGCCACCGGCAGGGTATTTTTCCGCGGCGTTGACCCAGGGATCGGGCATCAACTGTTTCAGGCCAAGGGAGACGCGCTGTTTTTCCTTGTCGAACTTCAGGATGATGACGTCGAGTTCTTGCTCGGGCTTGACGACGTCGGACGGATGCTTGACGCGGCCCCAGCTCAGGTCGGTGAGGTGGAGCAAGCCATCAATGCCGCCGAGATCGACGAAGGCGCCGTATTCGGTGACGTTCTTCACGTGGCCGTGGACGACCTGGCCTTCGGTGAGCGTTTCCATGAGCTGGGCGCGCTTGGCGTGGAGTTCTTCTTCGAGAATCGCTCGGCGGCTTACGACGACGTTGCCGCGGCGGCGGTTGAGCTTGGTGACGCGGACTTGGACGTCGGTGCCCGTTAGATCGTCGAGGTTTTGCGTGGGACGCAAATCAAATTGCGAGCCGGGCAGGAAGGCGCGCACGCCGATGTCGACGACGAGGCCGCCTTTGATGCGATCGACGACTTTGCCAGTGATGTTCTCCTTGGCTTTGTAGGCGGCTTCGATTTTTTCCCAGGTACGGCGGCGCAGAACTTTTTGATAGGAAAGAATCGTAAAGCCGTCTTTGTGCTCGCCGGTGCGCTGGACTTCGATGACGGCGTTGGGCTCGGGGCGCGGAATGTCCGTTTCGGAGAATTCCGCCGCGGGGATGAGGCCTTCGGTTTTTCCGCCGAGGTCCACGACCACGCCGTGTTCCGTGTAGGCGACAACTTTTACTTCGATGATTTCGTTTTGCGAGGCAGCTTCATGCTGCTCGTCGTACTGCTCCATCAGCTTGCTCATCTCTTCGGAGCCGGCCGCTTCTTCGGCGGCGGCAGTGGCTTCGGCGTCGGCGGGAGTTGGAGCGGTCACTGCTGCCTGCGCTTCCGCGGCAACTGGAGCATCCGCAGCCTTCGCATCTTCCTGTGGGGCTTCCGCAGAAGCAGCCGAGTGACCGTGCGACTCCGGGCTGGCGTCGCTGGCGTGAGGCACAGGTTCGGCCGCGCTTGCTTGCGCCGAGTTCACTTCTTCGGGCGTGCTATTTTGAGTTGGTTCTGAATCAGGTGCGGGAGCGGGTGCAGCTGCTGAGGACTGGTTGTCGTGGTCGGGAAACATGGTTGTTGGCCTCCGGAAGATAACTTCTATTCTGTCCATCCCGGCCATGCCGGGATAACGCAAAACGTCGATAAGATTCCTTGCGAATTCCCTGACAGGGTCAATGCAAGGAGGTTAACCGCCGAGCGGTCATTCGGGACAATGCTGCGGGCGTTTCGAGGCGCGCTGCAACCTCAAAAGGATACTCGCCGCGTTGCGCTTGTGTCAATGAAACCGGTTAAGCGAGCCGACCCCACTGCTAGCCTGCGGTTGCTATGACAATTTGATGCAAACCCGGGGAAAACATTTGGCTAGGCGGGATACTTTTTCAGCAGGTTGCGAGCACGTGCTTTCATCGCGGGCGTTCCGGATTGCACGGCTTCCTCAAGAAGCTGCTTCGCCTTGGCGCGAAGAGCGGGATCGTTTTGCGCAAGGTCAGCCAGTCCTTGGAGGGCAAAAGTCTTCACGATTGAGCTGCAATCGTCGAGGTAGCGCTGCAATGCTGCTGCGGCGCGATGGCGTTGCGGAGCGGTCAGACGAAGGCGCGTGATCATGGCGGCGAGATGCCAGCGCAGTTCGATCTGTTCGGTTTCGGCGAGCAGGCCGAGGAGTTTGGGTTTGTAGCGATCGAGTAGCCGCGGCTGTTTCGCGGAAATTTTTTCCGCCGCATCCGCGGCGCGCATTCGCACGACAGGGTTTTCGTCCCACAGGAACTTGATGAGTTCGCGGAATCGGCGCGGCTCCTTGAGAACGACGCACGCCACTTTCTCCGAGCGTCCGATAGAGCGACGGTCAGAGCCATCGAGCATTGTCGAGATTTTTTGCCGAGGCATGTCGTTAAAAGCGGGCTTGCCAAGTACTAAGCGCGGGCGCGGCCGGCTTGGGTGCTTTCGCGGCGGAAATCGGGGGCGACGACTTCGACGGTGCGGCACATTTCGAAAAGGCGGGAGCGCATGCGGCTGCCGATTCTTTGATCGAGAGAATCTTCGCGGGTGGGCATGACGAGTTTTCCGCTGGGGAGCCGCGTGGCTTCGCCTTCTTGAGCCGGATTGTCGTAGTAGTTCGTCGTGATAATCGTGGTGCGGCGTTCGTTGTAGCGGGCGTTCAGAACGATGCCGACGATGTCGCGGACCCAATCGGACGGTTTGCTAGCGCCGAGATCATCGAGGACGAGAATCTCCACGGTGCGTATGGGTTCGAGGATGCCCATTTCGGTGGACTCGCTGGCTTGGTTGTAGCTGGCTTGGATTTCTTTAAGAAGTTCGCGGTAATCGCAAAACAGGCCGGCGTGTCCGCGGCGAATTAAATCTTTCAGAGCGGCGACGGCGAGATGCGTTTTGCCGACGCCTGATGGCCCCATGAGCAGCAGGCCCTTTTCGGCAGCGCCGGGGTAGTCGCGAACAAATCCCTGAGCCAGAAGCTTTGCTCTTTTGAGCGAATCCGTTTGCTGCGGCGTGGCGCCGACGTCGGTGCTGTAGCTTTCAAAATCGCAGTGCTCGTAGCGCTTGGGGATGTGCGCGCGCTCGATGACCCGCTCGGAGCGCTCTTCCATGCCGCAATCGCACGCGACGGCAACCTTGCCTGCGGCTCCATCCGGCCGTGCGACAAGCTTCCAGCCGGTTCCTCTGCACAGCGAGCAATTCTCAAGCGCCATGCGGACAGCATACGTTTGCGGAGGCGGAACGGCAAGCTGTCCGCTCTCGGCGTGGTGGGCCAGTTCGAACGTTAATCCGTCGCACCAGCTCTGAACCCGTGGCATGATGGAAAAATAATGGAGCGATTACGGAATCGTTGCTAATCATCACGGGTACGATGGGGGCAGGCAAGTCAACCGTCCTCGCGGAAGCGTCCGACATCCTTGCGCTGCGCCACATTGCTCATGCGGCCATCGACTTGGACGCGCTCGGTCTTGCCCATCTTCCCCTAGCAGACGGCAACGATGGCGTAATGTACCGGAATCTTCAGTCCGTCTGTGAAAACTATACCTCCCTCGGTGTGAGCCGGCTGTTGCTGGCGCGCGCAATCGAAGACCGCGCCGAACTAGAACTCTGTCGTGGTGCGGTTTCAGCCACAAACACGGTCGTCTGCCGTCTCAGTGCAAGCATTGAGACGATGGAGCAGCGCGTCAAGATGCGCGAATCTGGTGGATCGCAGAGGGAATACGTTGCTCGCGTCGCGAAATTAAACGTCATTCTTGACCGTGCGCGATTGGAAGATTTCACCATCGCCAGCGAGAATCGCTCCGTGACCGAAGTTGCATGCGAAATGCTTCTGAAGGCTGGATGGATTTCAGGCTGACCCGCTGACGTCCGCGGAAAAATGTGGCACAGAGAGTTAGGAAGTCCGAGAGAGCCGCGGAGTGGCGCGCACAATCGCGTGGCGCGGTTCTTTGTCTTGCGAGTGCAACAGAGCCACGCGAGAAAGCTCTTGCTGAACGACGGTGGCGAATTCGGTCATTTGACGCTCCATTTCGACCATTTTTTCGCGCATGTTCAAAATGATTTCAATGCCGGCGAGGTTGACGCCCATGTCGCGGGCCAGAGTCAGGATTACGTCTAGGCGCTCGAGATCGGAATCGGTGTAGAGGCGTGTATTTCCTTGCGAGCGCGACGGCTTGAGCAATCCAACGCGTTCGTAGAGACGCAGCGTTTGCGGATGCAGCTTGTACAGCTCCGCTACCGCGCTGATCATGTAGCCGGCTTTTGCCCGTTTTCTGGCTCGCTGTGGCATATGTCGCTCTCTCTAGAAGACGGGCACGATGTATCGTGCCCCTACATTCTCAAAGGCTGGAGTGATGTAGCGCGCCGTCACACTCCTGCTTTGGTGAACAAATCCTTGCGCGGATCTTCGGGCGCTACGGTTTCTAGTTCTTTCATCAGCGTGCGCACACGCTCATCCGTGGGCTGCGGGACGATCACTTGGATTTCGACGTATTGATCGCCGCGGGAACCGTTGCGTGCGCTGGGGACGCCTTTTTCTTTCAGGCGCAACGTCTTGCCGCTGTTCGTCGCGGGCGGGATGCGCACGAGCGAGCGGCCGTCGATCGTCGGGACTTCTACCTTTGCGCCGAGCGTCGCTTCGGTCACTGTGACCGGAACTTTTGTGTACAAGTCGTCGCCGCGGCGTTCGAAGAAGGGGTGCGGCTTCACGTCAACCCGCAAATAGAGATCGCCTGGAGGAGCGCCCATCGTTCCGGCGTTGCCTTTACCGGGGACGCGCACGCGCGAGCCACTGGCGACACCAGCGGGAATACGCACGTCGATTGTTTCGGTGCGACGCAGGCGGCCTTCGCCGCTGCAAGTTGGGCACACCTTGCGAATTTTGCCCGTGCCGCCGCAGCGCGTGCAGGGAACGTTGAACTTCATTTTGCCTGCGGCTTGCTGAATAGTGCCTGAGCCGTGGCAGGTCGGGCAGGTTTGCGCGGAGCCGATTGCCCCTGTGCCGTGGCAGGTGTCGCAAGTATCGAGGCGCGTGATGGTCAGTTTCTTGACGGCGCCGCGCACGGCATCCCAGAAGTCGATTTCGATCTGATATTCGAGGTCGCCGCCGGGCTCATGCTCCGGTTCTTCGCTGCCTCCGCGGCCACCGCGGAAAAACTGGCTGAAGAGGTCGCGGAAGCTCCCTCCTCCGCCCTGCGCGCCCGAGCCACCGCCAAAATCAAAGCCGCCAAAATCAAAATTCACGCCCTCGCTGTCCTGCTCGTGCCCGCCCCCCGGACCGCCGGGAGGAATGTTGTCGCTGTAAAAGCCATACTGGTCGTACATCTGGCGTTTTTTCGTGTCGGAGAGGACGTCGTAGGCTTCCTGCAGCTGCTTGAATTTCTCTTCGGAGGATTTGTCGCCGGGATTCAGGTCGGGATGGTATTTGCGCGCGAGTTTGCGGAAAGCCGTGCGAATGTCCTTCGCACTGGCTTTCTTCGCGACGCCTAAAAGATCGTAATATTCTTGTTTGCTTGTCGTTGCCATGTTTGAGATTGTTGCCGCAACAAAAGTTGTAGGGGCACGATATATCGTGCCCCTACGGTTACAGCCTTAGTTAGTTCGGACGCTTGCTCTCGTCGACGTCTACATATTCGGCGTCGATTACGTCGCCGGGCTTTTTGTCCTGAGGCGCGCTGCTCGAACTTGAGCCCGCACCACCGGCCGCTCCAGCGCCTGCGCTTGCAGCGCCGGCCTGTTGTGCTCCCGTTGCCTCATTAGCCTTGTAGAGAATCTCGGCGATCTTGTGCAGAGACTTCTCGAGGTTCTCCGTCGCGGAGCGCAAGCGAGCCGTACCGCCTTCGGCGATGGCCTTCTTGGCTTCTTCGATTGCGTCTTCGGCTCCCTTGATATCCGATTCCGCAATCTTCTCGCGGTTTTCGCGAATCATCTTTTCCGCCTGGTACATGATTCCGTCGAGCCGGTTACGGGACTCGACTTCCTCCATGCGGCGGCGATCGTCTTCGGAGTGGGATTCGGCCTCGGTGCGCATCTTCTCGGCTTCTTCCTTGGTCAGACCGCTCGAAGCAGTGATGGTGATCTTCTGCTCCTTGTTGGTGGCCTTGTCCTTCGCGCTGACGTTCAAGATGCCGTTGGCGTCGATGTCAAAGGTCACGTCGATCTGCGGCGTGCCGCGCGGCGCCGGCGGAATTCCGTCCAGCTTGAATTTGCCGAGGGAACGGTTGTCCGAAGCGAACTTGCGTTCGCCCTGAAGAACGTGGATTTCCACGCCGGGCTGATTGTCGGATGCCGTCGAGTAGGTTTCCACCTTCCTCGTCGGAATGGTGGTGTTGCGCGGGATCTGCACGGTCATCACACCGCCGAGCGTCTCGACGCCCAGAGAAAGCGGCGTCACGTCCAGCAGCAGGATGTCCTTTACTTCACCCGCGAGTACCGCGCCCTGAATTGCAGCGCCCACGGCCACGACTTCGTCGGGATTCACGCCCTTGTGCAGCTCTTTCTCGCCGAAAAAGGTGCGTACGAGCGCCTGTACCTTCGGGATGCGCGTCGATCCGCCAACCATCACGATTTCCTGGATGTCGTTCGGCGAGAGTTTCGCGTCTTCAAGAGCTTGCTTGACGGGCTTCATCGAGCGTTCGAGCAGGTCGTTCATCAATTGCTCGAGGCGCGTCCTCGTCAGCTTCTGCTGCATGTGGATGGGGCCGTTCGCCCCCGCCGTGATGAACGGCAGATTGATTTCGGTCTCCATCATTTGCGAGAGCTCGATCTTGGCCTTTTCCGCGGCTTCCTTCAGGCGTTGCAGGGCCATGCGGTCTTTGCCGAGGTCGATGCTGTGCTCTTTCTTGAACTCGTCAATGAGCCAATCCACGATGCGCTGGTCGATGTCGTCGCCGCCGAGGTGAGTGTCACCGTTGGTGGACTTTACTTCGACCACGCCGCTGCCGACTTCGAGGACGGAAATATCGAACGTGCCGCCGCCGAGGTCGTACACGGCGATGGTTTCATCGGTCTTCTTGTCCAAGCCGTAGGCCAATGCAGCCGCAGTAGGCTCGTTGATAATGCGCACGACTTCAAGGCCGGCAATTTCGCCTGCTTGCTTGGTAGCCTGGCGCTGCGCGTCATTGAAATATGCGGGGACGGTGATGACGGCTTTCTGGACTTTCTCGCCGAGAAAATCTTCCGCGGCGGACTTCAGTTTGCCGAGGATCATCGCAGAGATTTGTGGTGGGCTATACACCTTGCCGAAAATCTCGACGCGAGCATCATCGTGCTCTCCCTTGACTACCTTGTAGGGGATGCGCTTCATCTCATCGGCAACTTCATCGTAGCGTCGGCCCATAAAACGCTTGATCGAATACACCGTGTTTTCGGGATTCGTCACGGCCTGGCGCTTTGCTACTTGTCCCACGAGGCGCTCTCCGCCTTTGGTGATGGCGACAACCGAAGGGGTGGTGCGTGCGCCTTCCTGGTTGGGGATCACCACTGGTTCGCCGCCTTGCATGACGGCCACAACCGAGTTGGTGGTCCCGAGGTCAATTCCTATAATCTTGCTCATTTTTGTGATTCCTTTCGGGCATTTTCCTTGCGGAACTCGTCTGCGTCACTGGCCGCCCAGAAGCCGAAGAATCCGGGGCGGGCGGAGGTCAAAGGCGTGCTCCCTGGTCCCAAATCGAGGGCCAGTATATAACTTGAGTGTGTCTTTGTCAAGTTTTCTTTTGTCTCCATTAAAGACAGTAATATCAGTGTGTTACATGGTCTCCAACTCCCCGATCAAACCTGCCTATCTGATGCTCATCTCTGAGGCCCCGGTTACCCCTAAAACGCAGCACGGTTATCGAGGGATTCAAGGGTAGAAACCTGTGATAACCTGAGGGAGAAACAGCATCTCAGCATATTGGGAGCAATAGTTGGAGGGTCGCGTGAGTCGTCGTGCAGTGATTGCTATAGCAGTAGTCTTTGTCTTGATCGGGGGACGCCTACTTGTTAACCGTGGCATTCACCCCGTCGCGGCAGCGCGATCTGGCGCCCAACCAGTCGCTGTGCCGACGCCGGAGGCAAGACTTGCTGCATCGGGCGGTGACGCAAGTGCTGTTCGCGTTTCTTCTGCGGATATCCCAAACAGCGAGTCGACAGGCGCGAGAGCACCCGAAAATGCGCGTGAGGCCTACAGTGCGGCATCGCAACCGGCTGCTGCGCAGGCCGAAGGTGGCGTGACCGATGTCGATCCGCATAAAGCGTTCGGCTCGAAGAACGCGCCCATAGTGATGGAAGTCTTTAGCGACTACCAGTGCCCTGCGTGCAGGACGCTTTTCCTGACCACCAACCGGCAGCTTATGGACAATTACGTCACTACTGGCAAGGTCTATTTGATCCACAGGGATTTTCCACTGCCCATGCACGCGCATTCGCGCGTTGCCGCGCGCTATGCACGGGCCGCTGCCGAGATTGGGAAGATCGAGCCGGTCGAGAAAGCCCTGTTTGAGAATCAGGACAAATGGGAGCAGAGCGGAGACGTTGATGGAACGGTGGCCGCCGTGCTTTCCTCTGCAGACATGACCAAAGTCCGCGCGTTGGTCAAAGGGGGAACCCTTGAGCCCCTCATCGACAAGGATTACCAGCTCGGGCAGATGTACCGCGTGAGCCAGACACCGACTTCGGTCTTCCATTCCAAGGGACAGACCTACCCGTATTCCGGCGTAATGAATTACGAAATTCTGCATCAGTTTCTGGATCAGTTGCTAAGCCAGAAGTAGCCGGAACGGCCAGAAAAAGAAAGTTTGCCCCGAAGGGATTCGAGAGAAGCTAAGGCATGATGCAATCCAGCCCATTAAACCTTCGGCGTGTCGTCATTTGGATCGGCCGGCTGCTTCTCGGTGGCATCTTCATTTATGCGGGCTACTCGAAGATTTTTCTCCCGAACACGAATCTGTGGCCATTCTTCATTCTGAAATTCTCCGTAACCATGAACATTGCGCACTTCGCCGAGCAGGTGGCTGCGTTTAAGATGCTGCCGCCCTGGGGAGTGGATTTGGTCGCCCACACGCTGCCTTTTGCCGAAGTCGTTCTCGGTCTGCTGGTTCTGATTGGGTGGCGGCTGCGCATCTGGGCTCCGGTGCTTACGGTCATCATGCTGGGGTTCTTCGGTGTTGTCTTGCGGGCGTATCTGCTGCACATGGACATCAATTGCGGCTGCTTCGCGACTCCCGAGCCGATCGGCCTCAAGAAGGTGTTGGAAGACGCGGCGCTCTCGGGACTTGCGGCGCTGATGACTCTCTTCGCCTTCCAGGAAGCCCGTCAGCCGCATCCGTGGTCGACGCCTGAAGAAGCAAGCTTGGGTCCTACTCGAGAGAGCATTTTATGAGCGGCCACCCGCAGAGCGCAAAGGAGCATAGGACATCGATAGCCCCTATGCTGTCGGTGCGAAACGGGGCGCAGGCGATCGAGTTCTATAAGGCGGCGTTCGGTGCCAGCGAAGCGTTTCGGCACGACGACGAGAAAGGGTCGGTGGTGGCGCGGCTGTCCGTCGAGGGAGCCGAATTTTGGGTTGCCGATGAATCACCAGAACACTTGAATTTCAGTCCTGAGACGTTGAATGGTGGAACCGTGCGGCTGGTGATGATCGTGAACGACCCGGATGGGGCGTTTGCGCGCGCGATCGAGGCGGGCGCCAAAGTGGTTCATCCGGTGAGCAATGAATATGGCTGGCGCTTGGGAAGAATCGTTGATCCGTATGGACATCACTGGGAAATTGGCAAGCCGTTAAGCGCAGGCTTGTAAGCGTTAAGTGAATGTTCTCGTCAAGATACTCTCGGCAGTGCAAATCGGGCCTTCCGATGCGACGCATAGGCTAGAATCTCTGCATGAAATCCCTGGCTGAATATTTGGAGCTGGCGACGGTTGCCCACGGGCATCTTTGTGCTGGGCAGGTGCTCGGAGTGCGGCTGGCGATGCTGGGATTGCAAGAGCTGGGGATAGAAGACCCCATCGCGGAGCGCAAACGGATTGTCACCTATGTGGAGATCGATCGCTGCGTGACGGACGCCGTCGCACTGGTCGCTAATTGCAGGTTGGGGAAGCGCGCGCTGAAATTCCGCGACTGGGGCAAAGTGGCGGCGACATTTGTTGACATGCAGACGGGCCGCGCCGTGCGTATCGCGGCGAAGGAATCGTCGAAGCAGGCTGCGCGCGAAATGTTTCCCGAACTCGGCAAGGATGCCGGCCAGCAAAAGGCCTACGCAGCGCTCTCCGACGACGTCCTTTTTGACAAACAATGGGTAAGAGTCGAAGTCCAACCCGAAGACCTGCCCGGCTTTAAGGGGCCGCGCGTAGTCTGCGCCGAATGCGGCGAAGGCATCAATTTCAAGCGCGAAGTGGTGGTGCATGGCAGAACCCTCTGCCGAGCTTGTTCAGGTGAACGCTATTACGAGGCGCTATAGGTAGGACTGTATTGCAGAAGTTTCAGCGGCATTTGCTTGGTGCCGAGGCGCAATGTGTTTATTGCCAAGCATTGACTGGCTTACCATCCACATCACCAAGCCAGCGGCCGCCGAAGACGCATTTGCCCCACGGACCGGAGTCGCAACAAGTCAGGTAAGCCATCATCTTAACTTGCGCAGACTTTGAAAACTTTTGGCACGGATTGGGTTCCGAAGAGGGATACACCCACTTAACTCCCCGTTCAGGCGTCACGAGCGCTCCTGTGTAGAGTTTCTGAATGGTCTGGTTCTTTTGCAGCCCGCCGGCATATTTCAGGACATCCTTGTTCGTTCGTCCGTCGATCACTTCGCAAGACTGAACGGTTATGGTCGTGATCCGCCCATCGGACGAGAACGAACAATCCGCCGCTACGCGCGTAGGCATCGCGGCGTTCGAGACCGTCAGTGCAACTAACAAGGCTACCGATGTGAGAGCGTTTCGGATGCTCATGCGGGCAATCCCCTTTCGACAAATCTAGCGCCAGAGTTAGAACGACGAGCCTGCGATTTCTTGCAAAGCAACGTTGCAAGGTCTCGGTCTGCGGGACCGCTCTTTCTACTGTAGAATTGAATTTCAATGTTAAGTCTGCCACCCATCACATTGCGACTGCGCGGCTGGAAACTGATCGACCGCGTTGCGCTGGCGTTTTTGCTGCTTTGCGCCATTGCGCTTGGAGCAGCTTGCGGCTTGCTGTTTGTTTATGCCAGCGACTTGCCGGAAATTCGCGCGCTGGAGACCTATCGTCCTACCGTTGTTACAGAGGTATATGCCGATGACGGGCAGCTAGTCGGCAGTTTTGCGCTGCAGCGGCGCATTTTGATGACTTACGAGCAGTGCCCCAAAGTTCTCTACAACGCGGTCACGGCTATCGAGGATCAGCACTTTGAAGAGCATTGGGGCATCGACTTTCCGCGCATTGCCGGAGCCGCGTGGCGAAAGATTTTGCACGGTGGCAAGGCGCAGGGGGCGAGCACCATCAGCATGCAGCTAGCCGGTAACCTCTTTCTCGATCGCAGCGAAATCAGCTTTCGTCGCAAAATGCAGGAGATTCTGCTGGCGCTACAAATCGAGCGGCGCTACACCAAGCCTCAGATCTTCACCATGTACGCCAACCAGGTCTATCTGGCGCATGGCAACTACGGATTCGCGGCGGCCGCGCAATTCTATTTTGGGAAGTCCGTCACCGACTTGAAGCTTCAGGAGGCTGCGCTGCTTGCCGGGATGATCCGCGGCCCGATTTATTCGCCTCTGGCTGACCCCGCGCGGGCTCTGGCACGCCGCAACCTCGTCATTCATCGCATGGAAGAGGAAGGCAAGATCAGCCCCAGCGAAGAAGAAGCGGCGAAGAAGACGCCGCTTGGCCTGCACCTACAGTATCCGCGCAACGATTTGGCGCCCTATTTCTTCGAAGAGATTCGCAAGTATTTGGAATCGACTTACGGCACGGAAGCCGTGCACGAGCGCGGCCTGCGCGTTTACACCACACTGAACATCAAGATGCAACAAGCGGCCAATCAATCGCTGCGCGACGGCCTGCATAGCTATGACCGGCGCCACGGCTGGCGCGGCGAGCCTGCCAACATTCTGCGCGACAATCTCGGCAAGCTCGATTCGTATGAAGACGACGACTGGCGTCACCCCATCGAAAAGGGTTCCTACGTCACCGGGCTGGTGCTTTCGGTGGACGAGAAGTACGCCACAATTAAAATCGGTTCTTACCGCGCGATTCTGTCGCCGCCGGATTTTGCATGGACCGGCCGCAAGAAGCCTACCGAACTTCTGAAAGTCGGCGACCTGGCGCAGTTTTCGATTCAAGAACTGCATGAAGCGACGGCACGCGTGCAACTCGAACAGCAGCCCGCGCCGCAAGCCGCCATTCTGGCGATCGATAATCCGACCGGCGAAATCAAAGCCATGGTTGGCGGCTACAGCTTTGAAGATTCGAAATTCAATCGCGCCACGCAGGCATTTCGGCAGGTAGGCAGTTCGTTCAAGATCTATCTGTACGCGGACGCCATCGAAAAAGGATCTTCGCCGTTCGACACCATTGTCGACACGCCGTTTACGACGATCAGCGGCGGCCAGCCTTATTCTCCACACAACTATGATGAAAGATTCGAAGGCACGATCACGTTGCGCCGCGCTCTGGCCGGCTCGCGCAATGTGCCAGCTGTAAAGTTAGCCGAAAAAGTCGGTATCAATTCCGTGGTGGACATGACGAAGCGATTTGGCATCACCACTTCCCTGCCGCCTTACTTGCCGCTGGTGCTGGGCGCGGCGGACATGAAGCTGCTCGAGCACGTATCCGCCTTCACGGTTTTTCCGAATGACGGCATCCGCATCGACCCGCACATGATTCGCCGCGTGACGAGTTACGACGGCGCGCTGTTGGAAGAAGCGCATCCTGAAGTTCACGACGTCATTTCGCCGGACGTTGCACGCACGATGACTGCGATGCTGGAAGAGGTCATTCAGTTCGGCACAGGCGTTCAAGCGAAAGCGCTCGGCCGCCCCGCCGCTGGAAAAACCGGCACGACGCAGGACTACACCGACGCGTGGTTCATGGGCTTTACTCCCCAGCTGACGTGCGGCGTGTGGGTGGGCTTCGACGACAAGCAGATTTCCCTTGGGAAAAAGGAAACTGGTGCTCGCGCGGCGCTTCCAATCTGGCTGGAGTTCATGAAGACCGCGCTCGAGGGCCAGCCCGCGCTAGATTTCGCCAATGTTGTACCGCTCGAGCAGCAGGCGCTGGAGCACAGAGTCAACGTAGACACGCCCGACACCGCGCCGGAAACGGACGAGCCTGCCGCTCCAAAAGAAAAGCCTCCGGTTATAACGCCGCCAACGCCGACTAAGACATCCGTGTCGCCAACCACGTCTGGCGTTTCTCCCGGACTATAGCCTCGGCGAATCCGCGACCTTTCTGGATTTTTCGATCTACCGTCGGAAAGGATCCCATCCACGATTTGGAATCGGCACTTCGCGCCCGGTTGCATCGATAAGCAGCAAACTCCGCTCTTTCGTGATTTCGCCAATCGCTGTCACGGGAATTCCACGAAAGGACTGCGGAACACGCTTCGAGTTTCGTCGGGGAACAGTGAAGAGCAGTTCGTAGTCATCGCCGCCGTGCAGAGCCATTTCCATCGGATCGTCGTCGCGCTTCCGCGCACTTGTGGGCACTCGTAGTACGGGGAGCTTTGTCACTTCGAGCCTTGCCCCGACTCCGCTCGCGGCGCACAGCCGGGGCAGATCGGCGGAAAGACCGTCGGACAAGTCCATCATCGCTGAGGCTAAGCGTTTTTCAGCAAGCCAAGAGCCCAGGGCAAGACGGGGCTCAGGATAGAGATGCTTCCGCAGGTCTGCATCCCGGCGGTCTGCTCGTCTCTTGCCGCTGCGGAGTAGACGCAGGCCTCGCTCTGCTTCGCCCAGCCGCCCGCTTGTAAATAAGATGTCACCAGGCCGCGCGCCTGATCGCAAAACTGCTGTGCCTGTCTTAACTTCCCCTATGACGGTGACGTTGATGAGGATTTCTTGCCTTCTCGTCGTATCGCCGCCAGCAAGGACACAACCGAATCGCTTGGCTGCCCGCCGCAGTCCGTCAAGGAACTGATCGAGCCAAAGGCCGGTGTGTGAGGCGGGCAGGGCAAGACTTAGTAGAAAGCAACGCGGCATGCCCCCCATCGCGGCTACGTCGCTGACCGCCCGGGCGAGGCATTTCCAGCCCACCGCGTCAGGGGGATGCATGTGTCGAAGAAAGTGCGAGCCTTCCAAGAACCAGTCGCAAGTAAAAATTTGTTCGAATCCATTCGTGCCTTTGAAGAGCGCCGCATCGTCTCCGATTGCTAGATGCACTCCGGAGGAGCGAACTCCCGAACGAGTGGCGATCCGTTCGATCCGTTCCAAAACGGCAGCCTCCCCGAGTCTCTTGCGATCGGCAAATAGATGATTTATTTTCTTCATCGTCGGCGTCGAGTATAGCTCCGGGCTGCCTTTTCGCGGGGGCCTACGAAGCAATTTGCCATAGCAGCCGATACTCAGTGTGAGGCGTCGACACCCTGGCCTTCCGGACAGGTAGGACGGTTTCTCACACCCTGTTCTTAAAACCGCAAAATACAGGGTTGACGAGCAACGCTACAGAATTTAGTATGAGCAAGGTCGCGAACCGAGGCTTACGGTTCAGATTGGGTTTCGTTCAGTTTCGAAGTGGTTCTCTTTCGCGGGTTCCAGGGCATCCAGCCCGCTTTTGACAAGTTAGAAGGCCAGAGGGCCAAGTATAGTGATAACGAGCAAGAACTATACGTTCTATATTGCTACGACGCCCGGCAAGCTCCAAAAGCTTGTGGTGCCAGCGTACGTGCTGCACAGCCTTGCCGTTCTGGCCATCATCGGTGCCGTTACTGTCATAGCCGCCGTTGGTTCTTACTCGAGGATGCTTTGGAAGGTCGGGAACTACAACGCCCTACGCCACGATCAGGAAACTCTTAAGAAGCAATATCAGCAACTCCAGAGCACGGTCAACGACACCAACCAGCGCCTCGATTCTCTCCAATCTCTAGCCACCGAAGTAGCCATGACCTACGGAGTTCTTCGTTATCATCCCGCGGCCTTCGATACGACTGAAAGTCAAGTCTCGCCGGAAGATGCGTTTGATCGCTCGATTGAGCAGTACACGTTTTTGAAGAGGAATGCGGCGGTGATTGCCGTGTCGTCGGGCGGTTTGCGGCTTATGCCTGCGATGAGTTTTGCCGACTCCACCTACACACCGTCGATCTGGCCGGTGATAGGACACATCACAGATGGCTTTGGCGAACGCCTGGATCCGTTCAACGGTGAAGGTGCGTTCCATACAGGTGTTGATGTGGCCTCCGATTACGGCGCGCCGGTGCACGCTACGGCGGATGGCATTGTGACTATCGCTGAAAACCATTCCGGCTATGGCCGCCTGGTGGTACTTGACCATGGTTTCGGCATCACCACCTGGTACGCGCATCTTTCGTCATTCTCGGCGGTGCCGGGCACGCGCATCAAACGCGGCGAGGTCATCGGTTACACGGGCATCAGCGGCCGCTCGACCGGCCCTCACGTACACTACGAAGTTCGCGTCAACAATGCGCCAGTCAACCCTTGGCGGTACATGAAGGCGAATACGGGGAATACGGTAGGCGACTAGGTCCTGCCCTTTCCTGAGTTCACGATCTATCTGACTGGACGCCAATCTCCCCTTGATTGATTTTCTGCACATTCAAAACAACAAAGTCTGCGCCTCAGGTCCGGCCGTCCATTTTCGCTCGCGAGAACGAAGATGTGAGTCAGCCTTGCCGGGCCAAAGTTTCTCGTTGACGGCCGGGTGGCCTCACGGATCACGGAGACGGCAGCAATTGGCGTGACCCGCGCGGCCGAACTTGATCGGACCAAAAGGCCAAAGTTTGGGTTAGAATGTCCGGCAATGAACTCCAAGAACATGCCTCCTCTGGAAGTCAAGTCTCGAGTCGGCAAACGGGCCGGGCAGCGCATTGTGGAGGTTTCCGGGCGATTGGTGTTCGAAAACAAGGAAAAGTTGGACATGGCCGTACGCAAAGAAAACGACCCGGTAGTGATACTCGACCTGACCGGTCTGCTGCACGTTGATTCGTACGGCGTCGGCACGCTCGTGAGGATGCACGTGTCGTACAAGGGTGAGAAGCATCGTCTGGCGCTGGTGGGGCTGAGCGAGAAAGTGCGCCACGTGCTGGAGATAACGCGAGTTCTTCCCGTTTTTACGGTCTTTGACACCGTGGCCGAGGCCGAAGAGAAATTGGTTTAGAGAGGTAACCGGCGGACGTCGCGAAACGCGGTGCTCTTACCAGAGGGTCATCTCTGAGACGCGGGGCATAACCTTCGGCACTAAAGGAAGCGGACGTTGCTGAGTTCGCATTGCTTCAGATAGCGGGCTCGAGACCTGTCCATGAATTATATCCGCACTGTCGACGAAGTCGCGGAAACCATCCAGAACGCCAAGGCCCGCGGCAGAGGGTGCAGCTTGCTGATCGGTGCTGGCTGCTCCGCGAAAGCGGGGATTCCCACGGCTGCGGGACTTATCCGCGTCATCGGGGAGCGCTATCCACGGGCTTTCGACCGTGCCGAGCAAAAGACGTATGCAAGGTGCATGTCCGAGCTGTTGCTGAGCGAACGGCGCGACCTGATCGCCGAGTATGTGGACAAAGCAAAGATAAACTGGGCGCACGTTTGCATAGCGCTGCTGATCCAGACAGGATTCGTGGACCGCGTTTTGACCACGAACTTCGATTTGCTGGTGGTGCGAGCCTGTGCGCTGCTTGGCGAGTTTCCTGCGATCTATGACTTCGCAGCTTCGCAATTGTTCAAAGCACCGGACATTCCGGACAAGGCCGTAGTGTACCTGCACGGTCAGCGGACGGGCTTCATCCTCATCAACACGGAAGACGATTTCAAGCGGCATTCGGAATCGCTGGGCCCTGTCTTTCAGGATGCCGGGGGCGGACGCGTGTGGGTCGTGGTCGGATACAGCGGTGAGAATGATCCGGTCTTCGATCACCTCGCAAAGGTTCCCCGATTCGACAACGGGCTGTACTGGATCGGGTATCAAAACGACGATCCGATGATTCATGTTCACGAAAGACTGCTAACGAAAGACAAGGACGCGTTCTTCGTGAAAGGCTACGACGCCGATACATTTTTCATAGCGTTATCACAGAAACTGGGGATCTTTCCGCCACGGTTACTGGCGCAGCCCTTTACGCATATAAAGAGCACCATGGAGATGCTCACGCCTTACAGCTTTCCCGGTCAGGCTTCGGAGCAAGAGGACGTCACACGCACGCCGCGACAATGGATTGATGCGGCCATCGAAAGATTTGAAAAGGGAACTCTCTCGGAAGGCGCATTCGCCGCCGCGCTCAAGCTGCTCCTGGCGGGCGCGTATGAGAGCGTCCTGGCATTTCGGGCCGAATACGACAAATCGCCAACTCCAGAACTCGGGAACCCGCTGTCGTGGGCGTATGTGATGCAAGCGAATGCTTGGTGTGAGAAGGCCAAGAAAACTTCTTCTGAAGAAGCCGACCGACTGTTCGCGCAGGCCCAGGAGAATTACGAGGCCGCGCTTTCGATCAAACCGAAAATGGAGCAAGCCTACAATAATTGGGGCAATGCTCTGGCCGACTGGGCCAGGATGAAAGTAGGAGAACCGAAAGCGGACTTGTTATTCGCCCAAGCGGCCAAGAAATATGAGGCGGCAATCGCAATAAAACCTGACATGGCGGAAGCGCTGTTCAACTGGGGCAGTGCGTTGTTGGATCAAGGCGGAACGAAGAAAGGCGAGGAAGCGGACCGATTGTCTGCTGAGGCTGCGGAGAAATATCAGGCAGCTCTCGCTATCAGACCCGACATGCACGAGGCATTTTTCAAGTGGGGCAATGTGTTGCTGCAAGAAGGCCGATCCTAGGCTGAGCGGAGGAAATCCCCGGGCATGTTGGTGCGACGGCGGCAAGCGCACTTAAAGCGGTAAGTTCTTCGCAAATTGCGTGCGTAGATCGGAGGACGGGCGAGCCAGAGGTACGTCAGGTGCCGGATTTGCGCGGGGGAGTAGCTAATGTGCCGTGCGGGCGAGGTTTTGCCGTGAGCGCCGGCGGCGCGAACGGGGAAGAGGTGCGGGCGGTGTTGAGGAATTGTGGCGTAAGGGAGAGGATGAGCCGGACGGATTTGGTGTCGCCGCGGTCGAGTTTCGAGACGTCCGCGGATTTGAGAAGGTCCAGGTAGGCCTGGCGGACGTCGGGCGCGAGTTGTTCGCGGACCTTTGGTTCGCTGAGGCCCGCTTGGGCGAGGACGAGGATGCCGTTGAGAACATCGGCGAGTTGGTGCGCGGTGGCATCGGAGGCGGACTCGCATTCCACGACCAGGCGGAGTTGGTCGGCGTCGGGCTTGGCGGCGACAGTGATCCATTGAAGTTGATCTATAAGAGCCGTGAGTTGGGGCGATTGAAGCCCGCCGGGAGCTTGCGCGCTCAATGTTGTGCCGGCCGCGCCGTCCTGTCGCATAACGGCAAATACCGGCGAGCCGGCGAGCCGGCGGAAACGCTCACGCCAAGCCTCTGCGTCGGAGTCGCTGCGCGGCGGGGATAGCGAGGATTCGAGACTAGCATCGTTTGTCAACGCAATCCGGTCATCGCGCAGAAACGTAAACATGATTCGCCGGGTGCTGCCACTCAGCGGCACGGAAAAAATCTCTTTGCCGCTTCGAGTCTCGCGAGTCCCTGTCCGTGACGCGTATGCTGAGATTTTTTTTCGGTCGAATTGTCCGTTGGCTATGGCAAAGAGCGTGGTGTCCTGGCCGTGCTTTAAGAAGGCAACGCCTACGCGGTTTAGATCGCGCTCATAGTTGAATCCGGTGTATTGCAGAAACTGCGCGTAATCCGCGTCAGCCGTTGGTTGTGGCGCCCACTTGTAGAGTTCCGCGAGAAAAGGTGATTTCCGAAGGTCATCCAAGTCGATGTAGAGAACGGTGTTCGCATTGGCCGGCATCTGTGCAAGCACATCGTTGCGCAGGCCGTTTCCTGAGCCGCCCCAGCGCCGGTAGCCGTAGAATGCGCTCGTGGCAAGGACCATTACGCCGGCGAGTGCGCCCGTAAGCTTGCGCTTGTTCATCCCTTTGACACCCTTGCCGCACATTCTCGGCTATTGCCGATTACGGCGCCTCCACCCAGTCTTTGCCCTTCCAACAGGCGGCAGTTTTTTGAGGGGAAAACGCCGCTTTTGCATTTGCCCAGTTCGTGCCGTGCGAAAAGACGGGGTTCATGCTAAACTATAGAGGAATCGAAAGATAGAGCCGCTAGGAGTGCGACACAGGGAAACGGCTTTTCCACAGACCTGGCCCCCGACGTGCTCCAAATCTGAATCGCCCCCTTGCAATTTACTTGCCCGTTCTGCTATTATTACCCGGTTTGAGCGACGCTGGCGTAGCTCAGCTGGTAGAGCATCTGATTTGTAATCAGAGGGTCGGGGGTTCAATTCCCTCCGCCAGCTCCACCAGGAATTAGCAGGGGAGTGAGGCGGAGCAAATCCTCGCGGGAAAAATAAACGGGCTGGTGTCTTTTGACACGAGTCCTTTTTGTGTTTTCGCTTTCGCGAGAATATGTGGCACGAGGATTTGCCTGAAAAAGTTTTGGGGGACAAGTAGTTAGCGTCCTTTTGTTTTCGCGGGACGGGTGGGTGAGTGGCTAAAACCAGCAGACTGTAAATCTGCCGCTCCTTGCGGGCTACGAAGGTTCGAATCCTTCCCCGTCCACCAGTCGCTCGCTGTTCGATTCGGCCGATCCCTTGGGTGATCGGCCGTGATCAGGAAACCGCAGGGCAATCGCATCAAGCGATGTTCGAGCGCGGTCCAATTCGCGGCAAAGGCGCTGCTCGGGAAACGTGCGCGAAGAACGGTTGATTTTGGGGGAACACGGGTTAGGCCTGGGTAGCTCAGTTGGTAGAGCGCGTCCTTGGTAAGGACGAGGTCACCGGTTCAATCCCGGTCCCAGGCTCCAGCATTAGATGGTTGCAGTGAGGGGAAAGTTCGCAGCAAAAGGGCGGGGGTAACTCAACGGTAGAGTCTCACTCTTCCAAGGTGATGGTTGCGGGTTCAAATCCCGTCCCCCGCTCCAGATTCAGGTGTGGTTGGTGAATCGGCAGGATTTGGCAAGAGAGAAGACTTAACGCAGAGGGCAAAGGAAAATGGCCAAGGAGAAATTCGAGCGCAGCAAGCCGCATTGCAACATTGGGACGATTGGTCACATTGACCATGGCAAGACGACGCTGACGGCGGCGATTACGAAGGTGCTTTCGAAGCACAACCCGAAAGTGCAGTTCCGGGCGTTTGATTCGATTGACAACGCTCCGGAAGAGCGTGAGCGCGGTATCACGATTGCCGTTTCGCACGTGGAGTACGAGACGCCGAACCGGCACTACGCGCACATGGATTGTCCCGGTCATGCGGACTACATCAAGAACATGATCACCGGCGCGGCGCAAATGGACGGCGCGATTCTGGTGGTGGCGGCGACCGATGGACCGATGCCGCAAACGCGCGAGCACATTTTGCTGGCGCGGCAGGTTGGTGTGCCAGCCATCGTCGTGTTTTTGAACAAGTGCGACATGGTGGAAGACGCGGAACTTTTGGAACTCGTTGAGTTGGAAGTGCGCGAATTGCTGAAGACCTACCAGTTTCCTGGCGACACGATCGCGGTCGTGAAGGGTTCGGCGCTGCAGGCGCTCAACGGTGATGCGAAGTGGGAGAAGTCGATCGACGAGTTGATGGAAGCGGTGGACAAGAACGTGCCGCAACCGGTGCGCGAGATTGACAAGCCGTTCGCGATGCCGATTGAAGACATTTTTTCGATTTCCGGCCGCGGCACAGTGGTTACGGGAAGAGTCGAGCGCGGCAAAGTGAAGGTTGGCGAAGAAATCGAGATTGTGGGCTTCCGCGCGACGCAGAAGAAGGTTGTGACGGGCGTGGAAATGTTCCGCAAATTGCTGGATGAAGGGCTGGCCGGCGACAACGTTGGATTGCTGCTGCGCGGCACGGAAAAAGACGATGTGGAGCGCGGACAAGTGGTTTGCAAGCCGGGCTCGATCACGCCGCACACGAAGTTCAAGGCGGAAGCGTATGTGTTGACGAAGGAAGAGGGCGGGCGGCACACGCCGTTTTTCACGGGTTACCGGCCGCAGTTTTATTTCCGCACGACGGACGTGACCGGCGATGTGAAGCTGCCGACGGGCGTAGAGATGGTGATGCCGGGAGACAACGTGAGCTGCGAAGTGACGCTGATCACGCCGGTAGCACTCGAAAAGGGATTGCGGTTCGCGATTCGCGAAGGCGGCCACACGGTCGGCGCCGGCGCCGTAACGGAAATCATCGAGTAATCGGATGCCTGTACAAGAACTCAAGACGGGAGTCGGCGGCCAGTCAGCAACAGTGCGGGTTCTTAGCCTGCGCGAAAGAGAGATTCAAAAGAACGGATCTTGCATTTTTTATCCGGTTGTAGATTTTGAAATAGACGTGCAGGGCCAGGAAAGAATTTTCAAGTCCCTAGCCTTTTGCGATCTGATGGAGCCAAAAAGAGGGATGAGTCTTGAGCATCCGCTGATGAAGAATCAAAACGTACTCTTGACGGTGTTTAACCGAGCATTCAGTGACGCGGCCGAACCAGTGTTCGAGAAAGCCGTAACTGCTCGTCACGTCCGAGGCCTTTAGAGGGAATAGTCATGCGAGAAATCATTACGTTGCAGTGCGGCGATTGCAAGAACCGCAACTACACGACGACCAAGAACAAGAAGAAGCACTCCGAACGCGTGGAGACGCGGAAGTTTTGCAATACTTGCCGCAAGCACACCGGGCACAAGGAAGTTAAATAGTTTTCCGTTTTTGGAGCAGGTATCGGGTGGGGCGGTTTTGGGTTTTTAGGGGAGTCGTCCAACGGTTAGGACTCCGGTCTCCAAAACCGGGTATGGGGGTTCGAATCCCTCCTCCCCTGCCAGAGATTAACAACAGGCGGCGGCGCCTGTTAAGTGAAGAGGACGAATGGCCACGCAGGCGGTCAAAGTGAAGAACGACGATTTGCAAGGCGGCGGAATCGGCGGGGCAGCAGGCAACCTCGGCGGAAAAATAACCGGAACGGTTAAGGACACGCGCGAGTTTCTGCACGATGTCCGCGTGGAGATGAAGCAGGTGACCTGGCCGAGCCGCGAAGACGTAGTCTCTACGACCGGAGTGGTCATCGCGACAGTCTTCTTCTTTGGAGTATTTCTGGGGATTGTGGATTGGTTGGTACAGTTGGGCGAGACGAGAATTTTCAAGATATTCGGTGTGTGAGGGGACGCAGAAATTGACGGCAATGCAGTGGTACATCATCCATACGTACTCGGGCTTTGAAAAGAAAGTCAAAGAGAGCCTGGAGAGCCGCGTATCCGCATTCAGTTTGCAGGACAAGATCGGCCGCGTGCTGATTCCGATGGAAGACGTCGTGGAAGTGCGCGGCGGCAAAAAAGTGGTTTCGTCGCGGATGACCTATCCGGGCTACGTGCTGGTGGAGATGGATTTGGACGAAAACACCTGGCACATCGTGCGTTCCACGCCGCGCGTGACTGGGTTTGTCGGTTCGGCGACGGCACCTTCGCCGCTGTCCGACACGGAAGTCGACGCCATCATCAACCGTGTCCACGTTCCGACGGACCGTCCGAAGCCCAAAGTGGTCTTCGAACGCAACGAGCAGGTGCGCATCGTGGACGGCCCGTTTGCGAATTTTAACGGCACGGTCGAAGAAATTGACAACGATCACAGCCGGCTGAAAGTTTCCGTAACGATTTTTGGCCGTTCGACGCCGGTGGAGCTGGATTTCGCGAGCGTAGAAAAGCTGGGCTAAGCCGCGGCGCAGTAGCAGAGCACGCAAAACGAGATTGAGGCAGGGACATGGCTAAGAAAGTACAGACAACAATCAAACTGCAATTGCCCGCGGGCAAAGCGACGCCGGCGCCCCCAGTCGGTACGGCTCTCGGTCCGCATGGCTTGAACATCATGGATTTTTGCAAGCAGTTCAATGCCAAGACGGCCAAAGAACCGGATGGAATGATTTTCCCGGTGCTCGTGACGGTTTACACCGACCGCACGTTCACGTTTATTCTGAAGACACCGCCGGCTTCGATTCTGTTGCTGCGCGCGGCGGGGATCGTCAAGGGCTCGGCCGAACCGAACCGCAACAAAGTCGGGAAAGTCACGAAAAAGCAAGTTCAAGAGATTGCAAAGATTAAGCTTGTCGATCTCAACACCACAAATCTGGACTCCGCGGTGCGCACCGTGATGGGTACGGCGCGCAATATGGGTCTGGAAGTCGTGGAAGCCTAGAGGTTCAGGCGCTACGAGGTCGAAGAGGTAAGAGAAATGACGAAGGTGGCAGGCAAACACGTTGAGAATGCGCGCAAGAAGGTGGAAGCGCGCCCGTACAAGCTCGCGGAAGCAAGCGAGCTGATCAAGAAGACGCACCACACGAAGTTCAACGAAACGGTCGAACTCGCAATTAATCTTGGCGTCGACCCAAAGCATTCCGACCAGGTGGTTCGCGGCACAGTAGTTCTTCCGCATGGCCTCGGCAAGTCCGTTCGCGTTTTGGTGATTGCGAGCGGCGAAAAAGTTCGCGAAGCGCAGGAAGCTGGCGCGGACTTTGTCGGCGGCGAAGACATGGTGCAGAAAATCATGGGCGGCTGGACAGACTACGACGCAGTGATCGCCACGCCGGACATGATGAAGTCCGCCGGAAAGCTTGGCAAAGTGCTCGGTCCTCGCGGCCTGATGCCAAATCCGAAGACCGGCACGGTCACGTTCGAAGTCGCGAAAGCGATCAAGGAGACCAAAGCCGGCAAGGTCGAGTTTCGCGTCGATAAAGCCGGAATCGTCCATTGCGCTATCGGCAAAATTCAGTTTGACGCCGTGCACATCGCGGAAAACGCTCACGCAGTCATCGGCGCAGTCATCAAGGCCAAACCGGCGGCGGCCAAAGGCAAGTACGTGAAGAAAATCACGCTGACCTCGACGATGGGCCCGGGCATTCCGATCGACCTGGTTGAATCGGAAACACTGGCTGCGGCAGCCTAAGCGAAGAGTTTAAGGAAACGGGATCATGAAAAAGCGCAGCGAAAAACAGCAGGACCTCGACAAGCTGAAGACGGAACTGGCCAAGGTCTCCACAGTAATCCTGACGACCTTTCAGGGTATCACCGTCGAAAACGACACCAAGCTCCGCCGCGCCGTGCAGGCCGCTGGCGGCAAATACCAGGTCGTGAAAAACACGCTCGCGGAGCGCGCCGGAGCCGGCACGCCCGCGGAAAATCTGCTCAAGAACCTGAGCGGCACGAATTCCATCGCCTTTACGCAGACCGACGCGGTTGCGCTTGCGAAGGCGCTCACCAAAATTGCCAAGGACGTCCCGGCGTTTCAGTTCAAGTCCGGCGTCGTCGAAGGCCGCGTCATTTCCATCGCCGAGATTCAGCAGCTCGCGAATCTCCCTTCGAAGGAAGAGCTGCTCAGCAAGATCATGTTCCTGCTGAACGCTCCGGCGCAGCGCATCGCCATGACGCTAAACGCTCTGCCGCGCAATTTGGCGGTCACCGTAAGCGAAGCGATCAAGGCCAACAAGTTTGGGTCTGGCGGGGCTAGCAGTTCCGAGCCGGCTCCTGTACCTGCAACACCTGCACCAAGCCCTGAAACGGCCCAGTGAGTTTTTTTAATTTTGAGAGGAGAAGAAAGAGTCATGGCGAAAGTGGATACGATTCTGGAAGAAATCAAGGGGCTGACGTTGCTGGAAGCGTCTGACCTCGTGAAGAGGATGGAAGAAGCGTTCGGCGTCTCCGCGGCAGCGGCTACGGTCGTAGCGGGCGGCGGCGGTGGAGCGGCGGGCGGCGCGGCACCGGCGGAAGAGAAGACCGAATTCGCGGTCGTACTCACCGATGTCGGCGGCAACAAGATCAACGTCATCAAGGCGGTTCGCGAAGTCACGAGCCTCGGCTTGAAAGAAGCCAAGGACCTCGTCGATGGCGCTCCCAAAACCGTCAAAGAGGGCGTTAACAAGGAAGAAGCCGCGACCATCAAGAAGAAGTTTGAAGACGCTGGCGCCAAAGTCGAAATCAAGTAGTTTTTTTGTTGAACGGGCTTCGAGAGGGGGCGCGGCTGTTTGGGTCGGCCAATTCACGGACGAGACAACCATGATCCGCCGCGCCAAAGGAACTCACGTACGCAAGTCGAGGCTGGTTATTTTCACAACTCCGCTGGTCCTATTTGGACCCAATGCGGCCGTGTGCTCGCTGACTTCGGGCAGGAAGCGCGCCACACCGGCTGCATGAATTTCTCCGGTATTTCCGCAAGTTGCCCGAAAGGGAAGAGGTAGACCAAGTAATGTCAAATAGTCACCAGCACGTCAGGGAACGCGAGCGTCTCGATTTCGCGAAAATCCAGGGCACGATTCAGATTCCGAATCTGATCGAAGTCCAGATGAAGTCCTATCAGCGCTTTTTGCAGATGGACCTCCTGCCGAGCGAGCGCGATGACGGTGGTTTGCAGTCCGTGTTCACATCGGTGTTTCCGATCAAAGACTTCCGCGAAATGTCGCAGCTCGAATTCGTGGACTACTCGATCGGCAACTGGGAGTGCAAGTGCGGCAACTTGAAGGGCCTGCACCACCTACGCGCCACCTGCCGCAATTGCGGCGCGTCCGTTGTCACCAATCCGTATCAAACCGGCGACGTCATCTGCCATAAGTGCGGCACGTTCAATAAGAACACGCCGACGTTCTGCAACAAGTGCGGCGATCCGGTCGCCATGCAGCTGAAGTACGACGTGAATGAGTGCCAGGAGCGCGGCATGACCTATTCCGCGCCTCTGAAAGTCACCATCCGTCTGACCATTTACGACAAGGATCCCGACACCGGCGCGAAGACCATTCGCGACATCAAGGAACAGGAAGTTTTCTACGGCGATATTCCGCTGATGACCGAAAACGGTACGTTCATCATCAACGGCACAGAGCGAGTCATTGTCAGCCAGTTGCACCGCTCTCCCGGCGTCTTTTTTGAAAGCGCCAACAACCGCACCTACTTCCTGGGAAAAATCATTCCGTACCGCGGGTCGTGGGTCGAATTCGAATACGACACCAAGAACATTCTGTACGTGCGCATCGACCGCAAGCGCAAATTCCTCGGCTCGATCTTCCTGCGCGCGCTGGGAATGAAGTCCAATGAAGAAATCCTGCGCACGTTCTACCAGGTCGAGCGCATCTCGCTCCGCGACAAGGATCTTTTCTGGAATGTTTCGCCTGGCATCGTGGATCGCAAACTGGCCCACGAAATTCGCAACCCTCGCTCCGAAGAAGTAATCGTCGGCGCGCACAAGCGCATCACCGAAAATCTCTTCAAGGAACTCATCAAGGCGAAAATTTCGCAGGTTCGAGCTGCTTTGGTCGATCTCGAAGGCGCTTACAGCGTCGCCGACGTCGTCAATCGCCAGACCGGCGAAGTTCTGCTTGAAGCCAACAAGCCTCTGACGCCGGAACTCTGGCAAGCCTTTGCCGAGGGCGGAATCACCGAAGTCGACGTCTTCTTTCCGGAGCGCGACGACATCGGCCTGGTGCTCTCGCGCACGCTCGATAAGGACGCCATCCGCTCTTCGAAAGAAGCGCTCATCGAAATCTACCGCAAGCTGCGTCCCGGAGATCCTCCGACGCTCGAAACGGCCACCAATCTTTTCCGCGGTATGTTCTTCGATCCGCGCAAATACGATTTCAGCCGCGTCGGCCGCCTGAAGTTCAACATCAAGATGGGTCTCGACACGCCTCTGGATAACCGCACGCTCGATACGCCGGACTTCGTTTCGGCGATCAAGTACCTCTTCAAGCTGCGCAAGAACATCGGCGTCGTCGACGACATCGACCATCTTGGCAACCGCCGTGTCCGCGCGGTAGGCGAGCTTCTCGAAAACCAGTTCCGCATCGGCCTCGTCCGCATGGAGCGCGCCATCAAGGAAAAGATGAGCGTGTACCAGGAAATGTCCACGGCCATGCCGCATGACCTGGTCAACGCCAAGCCGGTCATGGCGGCGATCCGCGAGTTCTTCGGCTCCTCGCAGCTTAGCCAGTTCATGGACCAGACTAATCCGCTCAGCGAAATCACGCACAAGCGCCGTCTTTCGGCTCTTGGGCCCGGCGGTCTCTCGCGCGAACGCGCGGGATTTGAAGTGCGCGACGTTCACCCGACGCACTACGGCCGCATCTGCCCCATTGAAACGCCGGAAGGCCCGAACATCGGCTTGATCAGCTCGCTCTCCTGCTTCGCGCGCATCAACGACTACGGCTTCATCGAGTCGCCGTATCGCCGCGTAAAGGGCGGGCGCATCATTGACTACGTCCAGATCGTCAACGCCGGCGACAGCGAATTCAAAGCCGGCGAAATCGTCGAGAAAGACAAAGTCGAGGAGCTCAACGAAGAGCTGAAGCGCCGCAAAGTCGTCTACGAACCGTACTGCTTCTACCTGTCTGCCTGGGAAGAAGACAAATACGTCGTGGCGCAGGCCAACGTTTCGCTTGACGAGCGCTTGAAGATCACCACCGAGCTCGTCAACTGCCGGCAGGCCGGCAACTTTGTGCTCAAGAGCCGCGACGAAGTCGATTACGTCGACGTTTCGCCGAAGCAGCTCGTCTCCGTAGCCGCCAGCTTGATTCCGTTCCTCGAGAACGACGACGCCAACCGCGCGCTCATGGGTTCCAACATGCAGCGCCAGGCTGTGCCGCTCATTCGCGGAGAAGCTCCGCTCGTCGGCACCGGCATGGAGCGCGTCACGGCGCGCGATTCCGGCGCGGTCGTCCTTTGCAAGCGCGAAGGCATCGTCGATCAGGTCGATTCGGAGCGCATCATCGTGCGCGTCGAATCCGATCATTCCGGCGTGCTTAGCCGCGAAGTGGGCGCGGACATCTATCAGCTCATTAAGTTCAAGCGCTCCAACCAGAACACGTGCATCAGCCAGAAGCCGTTCGTGCGCGTCGGCGATCGCGTCAAGAAGGGCCAGGTTCTTGCCGACGGTCCTTGCACCGAACGCGGCGAACTCGCTCTTGGCCGCAACGTGCTCGTGGCTTTCGTGCCCTGGCGCGGCTACAACTTTGAAGACGCCATCCTCGTCAGCGAAAAGCTGGTGAAGGACGATTACTACACCTCGATTCACATCGAGGAGTACGAAATCGAAGCGCGCGACACCAAACTCGGTCCCGAGGAAGTCACTCGCGACATTCCCAACATCAGTGAATCCTTCCTCCGCAACCTGGATGAAAGTGGCGTCATTCGCATCGGCGCGGTCATCAAGCCAGGCGACATTCTGGTCGGCAAAGTCACGCCCAAGGGCGAGACCACGCTCACGCCGGAAGAAAAGCTCCTTCGCGCTATCTTCGGCGAAAAGGCCGGCGACGTTCGTGACGCTTCGCTCTACTGCCCGCCGGGCATCGAGGGCACTATCGTTGACGTCAAGATCTTCACCCGCAAGGGCGGAGAGAAAGACGAGCGCCACAAGGCCATCGAAGCCACGCAAGTCTTCAAGCTGGAGAAGAACCTCGCCGACGAAATCCGCATCCTTACGGATGAGCGCCTCAAGCGCCTCTCGGATTTGCTCGGTGGAAAAATTCTCCAGGCCGACTTGCACGACGAAAAGACCAACAAGCGCCTGTTGACCAAGGGCACGGACTTGACCCGCGAGCTGATCGAAAAGATCTCCACGCGCAACCTCAAGCGCCTGAAGCTCAACGAAAAGGATCCTCTCCTCATCGAGAAAATCGAGGAAATCGAGGAGATGACCTCGCGCCAGATCGACGTCCTCCGCAAGATCACCGAAGAGCGCAAGGAAAAGCTCAAGAAGGGCGACGAGTTGCCTCCTGGCGTCATCAAGCTGGTCAAGGTCTATATCGCCATGAAGCGCAAGCTCTCCATCGGCGACAAAATGGCCGGACGCCACGGCAACAAGGGCGTCATCGCCCGCATCGTGCCGCAGGAAGATATGCCGTACCTTCCCGATGGCACGCCGGTCGAGATCGTTCTCAATCCGCTCGGCGTTCCTTCGCGTATGAACGTCGGACAGGTTCTCGAGACGCACCTCGGCTGGGCTTCTAAGGAACTGGGCAACAGCCTCAAGCGTTTGCTGAGCAAGGAAGTCAAGGCCGAGGCTTTGCGCCGCTGGTTCCGCGAAGTCTTCACCGACACCACGGTTTGGAAGACGCTGTCGAAGCTGAGCGACGACGAATTGCTCGACTACGCCGAAGGCTTCAAGGACGGCATCCCCTTCGCCACGCCGGTTTTCGACGGTGCGCGCGAACCGGAAATCCGCCACTTGCTCGAAGTCGCTGGCTTGCCGCATGCAGGCAAGATCAACCTCTTCGACGGCATGAGCGGCGACCAGTTCGATCAGCCCGTCACGGTTGGCTACATCTACATGCTCAAGCTCTCGCATCTCGTCGACGACAAGATTCACGCGCGGTCCATCGGTCCGTACTCGCTCATCACCCAGCAGCCGCTTGGTGGCAAAGCACAGTTCGGCGGCCAGCGCTTCGGCGAAATGGAAGTCTGGGCGCTCGAAGCGTACGGCGCAGCGCACATCCTGCAGGAACTGCTCACGGCGAAGTCCGATGACGTTTATGGCCGCGCGAAAATCTACGAGGCCATCGTCAAGGGCGAGCCGGGTATCGAGCCAGGCGTGCCGGAATCGTTCAACGTGCTCGTCCGCGAATTGCAGTCGCTCTGCTTGGACGTCGAGCTCATGAAGCGCCAGAAGCCGCCGTCAGAAAAGGCAGCCGACTGAGTTGAAATCCAGCCGTAGGGGCACGATATATCGTGCCCCTGCAAGGCAACATTTCGTGAGTTAGTAGGTTTTGGTTTTTTGGGTTCTCAGCCGGTCCGGTGCAAAACACCGGATCGCGTCCCCGGTGAAAACCGGGGAGGGAGGAAACAACCTTGTATCGCAGCAGCCCTTATGATCGCGCCAGTCTGATCGCCGATTTCGATTCGATTCGAATCAGCTTGGCGAGTCCTGAAAAAATCCGTTCCTGGTCTCACGGCGAAGTCACCAAGCCGGAGACCATCAACTACCGCACCTTCAAACCCGAGCGCGACGGCCTTTTCTGCGCCAAAATCTTTGGCCCCGTCACCGATTGGGAATGTCTGTGCGGCAAGTACAAGCGCATGAAGCATCGCGGCGTTATCTGCGATAAGTGCGGCGTGGAAGTCACTCTCAGCAAAGTCCGCCGCGAACGCCTCGGCCACATCGAGCTGGCTTCGCCCTGTTCGCACGTCTGGTTTTTCAAGGGCCTGCCCAGCCGCATTGGCTACTTGCTGGACATTTCCATGCGCGACCTCGAGCGCATTCTCTATTTCGAAGCATTCGTAGTCGTGGATGCCGGCGAAGTCGCCGTTCTTCGCGAGCGCGAAGTCTTGCTTGAGGACAAATACCGCGAGCTGCAGAAAGAATATCCCGGCCAGTTCACCGCCAAGATGGGCGCGGAAGCCATTAAGGAACTTCTCCGCCGCGTCGAAGTGGATAAGCTTTCCGAAGAACTCCGCGAGAAGATGAAGGCCGATCCTTCACTTCAAAAGCGCATCAAGTTCGCCAAGCGCCTCAAAGTGCTCGAAGCCTTCCGCAAGAGCGGCAACAAGCCGGAGTGGATGATTCTCGACGTGATCCCGGTTCTTCCGCCGGAGCTGCGCCCGCTTGTGCCTCTCGACGGCGGCCGCTTCGCCACGTCCGACCTCAACGATCTCTATCGCCGCGTCATCAACCGCAACAACCGCCTTAAAAAGCTCATGGAGCTTCGTGCGCCCGACGTCATCGTCCGCAACGAAAAGCGCATGCTCCAGGAAGCCGTCGACGCGCTCTTCGACAACGGCCGCCGCGGCCGCGTTCTGCGGGGCACCAACAACCGCCCGCTCAAGTCCCTCAGCGACACGCTCAAGGGTAAGCAGGGCCGCTTCCGCCAGAATCTTCTCGGCAAGCGCGTCGACTATTCCGGCCGCTCCGTCATCGTCGTCGGTCCGGAACTGAAACTCAACCAGTGCGGTCTGCCCAAGAAAATGGCGCTCGAGCTGTTCAAGCCGTTCATCTATCACAAGCTCGAAGCCCAGGGCCACTGCACAACCATTAAGCAAGCCAAGGAAATGGTCGAGCAGCAAGAGCCGGTGGTTTGGGACATTCTCGAAGATGTCATTCGCGAACATCCTGTCCTTCTCAACCGCGCTCCGACGCTTCACCGCCTCGGCATTCAGGCGTTCGAACCGGTTCTCGTCGAAGGCAAAGCCATCCGCATTCACCCGCTCGTCTGCACCGCGTTCAACGCGGACTTTGACGGCGACCAGATGGCCGTGCACATCCCGCTTTCGCCTGAATCCCAGGTCGAAGCCTCCGTGCTCATGCTCAGCTCGCGCAACATTCTGTCGCCTGCGCACGGTCTGCCTCTGGCCGTTCCGTCGCAGGACATGGTGCTCGGTATCTATTACCTGACCAAGTCCAAGCCCGGCGCCAAGGGCGAAGGCCGCGTCTTCGGTCAGTCCGATGAAGTCGTCCTCGCGCTCGAAGCCGGTGAAGTCGAATTGCTCACTCCGATCCGTCTGCGTTACAGCGGCGAAGTGATTGACCTCACCACCGCCTACGACGATCAGGACGTGCCGCACACCGAGCCCGTCAAGATGGAGCGCCAGTTCATTCAGACGACCGTCGGCCGCGTCATTTTCAATTCGCACTTGCCGGCCAAATTCCCCTACGTGAACGGCCTTCTCAAAAAGAAGGGCGTTCAGCAGCTCGTCTATTACGCCTACTTGCGCTACGGTCTGGCGGATACCGTCGTTCTGCTCGATCATTTGAAAGAGCTCGGCTTCACTTACGCCACGAAGTCCGGCATCTCCATCGGCATCGACGACATGCTCATTCCCAGCGACAAGTACAAGCTGGTCGAAAACGCCGAAAAGGAAGTCGTCAAGGTTCAGCAGCAATACCTCGATGGCGCCATCACCAACGGCGAGCGCTACAACAAGGTCATCGCCATCTGGGGCGACGTCACCGAAAAAGTCGCCGACGAAATGTTCAAAGCCCTCGAAAACCAGGACAAAGAGGGCAACATCAACCCCGTTTACGTCATGGCGGACTCCGGAGCTCGCGGTTCGAAACAGCAGATCCGCCAGCTTTCCGGCATGCGCGGTTTGATGGCCAAGCCTTCGGGCGAAGTTATCGAAACGCCTATCACTTCCAACTTCCGCGAAGGTCTTACCGTGCTGCAGTACTTCATCTCGACGCACGGCGCGCGTAAGGGCTTGGCGGACACGGCGCTCAAGACCGCCGATTCCGGCTACCTCACTCGCCGTCTCGTTGACGTGGCGCAAGACGTCATCATCAACGAGCGCGACTGCGGCACCACCGACGGCATCTTCGTCGAACCCATCATCGAAGCCGGCGTCGAAGTCGAGCCGCTGCGCGACCGCATCGTTGGCCGCGTCTCTCTCGACAAGATCAAGGACTTCGAGGGTTCCATCATCGTCGACGTCAACCAGGAAATCACCGAAGATCTCGCCAATCAGGTGCAGGCTGCGGGTATCGAGCGCGTACGCATCCGTTCCGTGCTCACTTGCGAATCTCGCCGCGGAGTTTGCGCTCTCTGCTACGGCCGCAACCTCGCCTCCGGGCGCATGGTTGAGCTCGGCGAAGCTGTCGGCGTCATCGCCGCGCAGTCCATCGGCGAACCCGGCACTCAGTTGACCATGCGTACATTCCACATCGGCGGAACCGCCACCCGCGTTTCCGAGCGTTCCACTCTCGAAGCGCGCAACAACGGCGTCGTCAAGTTCGTCGACCTCAAGTTCGTCGAGGGCCGCGGCGGCACTTCCATCGCCATGAACCGCTCGGGCTTGATCGCCATCGTTGACGAAAAAGACCGCGAAAAGGAGCGCTACCACGTCGTTTACGGTGCGCGTCTCCGCGTGGTCGACGGCGAACACGTTACCCACGGCCAGATTCTCGCCGAATGGGATCCGTTCACATTCTCGATCCTGACGGAAACCGCCGGCTCCATTCGGTTTGACGACCTGAAGACGGGCGTCACGATCGAAGAGCAAGTGGACGAAGTGACCGGCCTCTCGCAGGATGTCGTCACTCTTCCCCCCGGCGATGAGAAGCATCAGCCCGCGATTCTTGTCCGCGATTCTTCGGGCAAAGTCCGCAAAAAGTACCTCATGCCTTCGCGCGCTCACTTGATGGTCAAGGACGGCGACGAAGTGCAAGCCGGAGACGTGCTCGCGAAAATCCCGCGTGAAACCACCAAGACCAAGGACATCACCGGTGGTCTCCCGCGCGTCGTCGAACTCTTCGAAACCCGCAAGCCCAAGGATCCCGCCGTCATCAGCGAAGTCGATGGCGTGGTTCGTTACGGCGATATCGCCAAGGGCATGCGCAAGGTCTACGTCGAAAGCGAAGATGGAAAAACCACCAAGGAATACTCCATCCCGCGCGGCGTGCACATCAACGTTCAGGAAGGCGATCACGTCAAGGCGGGCGAGGCTCTCATCGATGGCCCGCTCAACTTGCACGACTTGCTCGCCGTCCTCGGCGAGAAGTTCACGCAAGCCTATTTGGTCAACGCCATTCAAGAGGTCTACCGCCTCCAGGGCGTCAACATCAACGACAAACACATCGAGACCATCTCGCGCCAGATGATGCGCTGGGTCAAGGTCGAAGACGTGGGCGACACGCAGTTCCTCCTCGAAGAGCAAGTGGACAAGTTCCGCTTCCGCGAGGAAAACGACCGCGTCATCGCCGACGGTGGCCGTCCCGCAACTGGGCGTCCGCTGCTCCTCGGCATCACCAAGGCGTCGCTCTCGACCGACTCGTTCATCTCGGCCGCGAGCTTCCAGGAGACCACGCGCGTGCTCACCGAAGCGGCAGTCGCCGGCAAGGTGGACTACCTCCGCGGCCTCAAGGAAAACGTCATCATGGGCCGCCTCATTCCCGCTGGCACGGGCCTCGAGGACTACCGCAGTATTCAGTTGCTGACGGAAATGCCCGCTCCCGCGCCCATCGAGGAAATTCCGGAAGCCGCCGAGCTCACCGCCGAAGAAGCCGCGGCGCTCGACTTCCTCCAAAAGGACGCCGAAGCCGACGCTGCCACGGAAGGCTAGTCGGTTTCAAAGCGGGGCTCCCTGCCAACAACCTGCTGAAACAGCAAAGCGTTCCGGGTCACCCCGGGACGCTTTCTTTTTAGCCAATTTCTTATCTGTACCGTTCAGGCACGCCGCGCCGTCCTCGTCATTGCCGAGGTCCCGCGCTATTTCTACAATGATTTGTGCTACTTTTGGGCGGTCCTGGCTCCGTTCGTCAGGTCCCGTCCGCGTTCTCATGCCCAAACACGACGCGTTCTCTTCAGGTCCGACGAAAGACTCTCCTCCGGGGGGCGCAAGCCGCCCTACAATCTCCACGCGCCTCGATCAATTCGAAAAGCGCCAGCGAGATCTCTGGCGCCTGACTTTTCTTCTTCTCTTTTTGATCTCCATCGGCTTTGCGGTTGTCTCCTGGGGCACCATCCGGACTCTCACGCAGCGCCTCGAACCTCTTCTACCCGGCCTGGTTGTGATCGTCATTCTCTTTATCGCCTATGCCTGGAAGCGCACTCAGGAAATCTCCGAGCTCCGCGGCCTCCTCCGCGGCCTGGAGCACCATGATTCGGCTCCTCCCAGCGACCGCCAACTCGACCAGCTCTTCTCCGTCATCTCCCGATCCCAGCAGGGCTATCGCGACCTCATCGATTCCTTCGACGACATTCTCATCGCCCTCTCGCTGGACGGCGAAATTCGCGCCGTAAATCGCAGCTTCGCGGACCTCGTTGGCGCCACCTACCAGCAAATCATCGGACGCCCCGTGACGGATTTCCTCGAAGAAGGCAGCGGCGAAGGTGCCGAACTGATCCGCCGCGCCATGCCGCGCTTCCTTGAGCGCCGGCACTGGTCTGGGATCATCCAAGTCCGTCTTAAAAAGCAGAACTCCGTCTGCTATTACGATTGCGTAGCGCACGCCATGACGCGCGACAATGAAGTCCACGGCCTCACCGTTCTTGGCCGCGACATCACCGCGCTTCGCAAGAATGAAGCCCGCTTTACCGAACTGTTCGAGACTCTCCAGGAAGGTATCTACATCGCCACAGCCGACGGCGGCATCGTCGACGCCAACCCCGCTCTCGTACGCATGCTCGGCTATGACTCCAAGGAAGAATTGCTCTCCAAGCGCGTCCCGGAAATTTTCACCGACCATGACGAACGAAAATCTCTCATGGAAGAGGTCGACCGCCAGCCTTCACCTCAGGGCCGCGAACTCACGCTTTTGCGCAAGGACGGTGCATCCATCGTCTGTCTGAATACGGCGAGCGCCGTCCGCGATACCTCCGGCCGCGTGATCAGGTACCAGGGCTCCATCATGGACATCACCGCTCGCCGCCAGATGGAGCGCCAGCTCCATAAAGAGCAGGAATTCGCTCGCCGCCTCGTCGATAATTTCCCCGATCTGATCCTCGTCGTTGATGCCAATTCGCGTTATACCTTCGTCAGCCCCCGCTGCAGCGATATTCTCGGCTACGAGCTCGCCGAAACCGAAAACATGGAGCTCGGCGGCCGCACCCATACTGAGGATCTTCCGCTCCTGCGCGCCCTCTTCGCCGATATTCTTGCCGGGCGGCAGACCTTCGCCTCCCTCGAAATTCGCGTCCGCCACAAGCTGGGCGACTGGCGCCGTATTCGTTTCAATTTCAGCCCACTCGCTGACGAAACCGGAAAAATCGAAGGCGTGGTACTTTCCGGCCGCGATGTCACCGAACTCAAGCGCCTCGAAGAGCAGCTTATCCAGGCCGAAAAGCTCGCCGCCATGGGCCAGATGCTCGCCGGCGTCGCTCACGAGCTGAACAATCCGCTCACCGCTATCCTCGGCGTCACCGAACTGCTTCGCGATGGCCACACCGACGCGGAGTCCACCAAGCGCCAGCTTGAAATCACGCACCGCCAGGCGCGCCGCGCCGCGCGCATCGTTCAGAATCTTCTCGAATTCTCCCGCCCTGCCTCGCCGCAGAAAAAACCCGTCGATCTCAACAGCATCATCGACCGCACCCTCCAATTGCATGAACACTCCCTCCGTAGAAATAGCGTCGAAGTGGATTTCCGTCCTCGGCCCGATTTTCCCGGCGTCATCGCCGACGCCAACCAGCTCATCCAGGTGTTTCTAAATCTCGTCACCAATGCCGAGCAAGCCATCCGCGAGGTCCGCGAATCGGGCCGCATCCAAATCCGCTTCGCGCGCGTCGGTTCGCGCATCTCCGTCACCTTCCAGGATGACGGCGTTGGCATTCGTCCCGAATCCGTCCCGCGCCTCTTCGATCCCTTTTACACCACCAAGCGCCCCGGCGGCGGCACCGGTCTCGGTCTCAGCATTTGCCTGTCGATAGTCCGTGAACACGGCGGCACGATTGAAGCCGAACCTCTCCCAGCAGGTGGCTCCGCTTTCACGGTTTATCTTCCCGCCGCTCTCGACCAACCGCTTCCGGCCTCGCTCTCCACCGCTCCCGCCATCCCAAGCGCCCCGTTGCCCCATTCGCTGGACGTTTTGAGGGGTCGATCCATCCTTGTCTTGGACGACGAAGAAAGCCTTCGAAGCCTGCTTTTTGAAGGGCTAACCGCCCGTGACTTGCGCGTGGACTGTGCCGCAACGGTGGAGGAGGCGCTGGCCTTCGCCTCCCAGCGTTCTCATGACGCCATCCTTTGCGATTTGAACCTCTCGCACAATGGCGGCTCCCTCAGCGGCAAACTAGCCGGGGAACGCCTTCTAGCTGCAGCTGGAGACCGCAAACCAGCCCTGATCTACATGACCGGAGAATTGATTGAAACCTCGGATAAGCTGGGGAATCCCGGTCAGCCGCGCCTGCTACAAAAGCCCTTTCGCATTTCCGACGTTCTGGCCACGCTTCAGGAAGTCTTCGCAGCGACTCTGGTGGAAGGAAAGCCAGAATAAAGCGAGTGGCGGGCCCGATACGCGTGGCGATGCAGGCAATTCAGCCGAGCTTGCAGCAAGGGAAAATCAATCGTTCGCGCCTTACTATCGGAGTTCAGCCCGCAATTTGACTTAGTGCGGTGCGGGTTTGGATGCGGGAACAGCGTCTACGCCGAAATCCCATACGTACAAATTCAATCCATCCTGCAGGATTTCTGCGAGTGCGTACTCTCCTGGAGGGAGCGGCGCGCTCAGCGTAAATCGGTAGATGTCCGGAGCCACTTCCCATCGCTGGATCGAAATCTCATCCCGGTCCTGCGATAACTCTTCCCCGAACATGCTTCGTATCGACTCCAGCAATCGCTTGTTCCCCTTCACTTTGGCGCGCACCAAAGCGACCTCCGGTCCCGAATCGCCTTGCCGCCCCGTTCTCAGTACAGGAGAATCGTGGTCCGGATCCGGCGCCGGCTCGCGCAGATAAAACTCGGGTAGCTGCGTCGTCAGCCGCACGGTCGCCTTGGCGCCCGGAATTTCCACATTGTGTTTGCTTGGTATGATTGGTATGGGCGAAAGCACCTGCTTCAGAACGGTTTTTTTGTCCGTCTTTACCGCTGAACCAGCCTGCCCGAGCCGTTTGACCGACTTGCCTTCGAATGCGAACATGCCCTCCCCGTCAGGCAAGAACACTCCCGGTGCCACCGTCAGACTGACGTCCACATCCACAGGCGTTTCTGCCTTCGCCGCTGCTTCTTGTATGCGCACCTTTTCCAAAAGCGCTGATTCAGTTTTCTCGTCGGATGCTTCCGCCTTTTTTGTGGCGTCCCAGTCCACCATCGCGGCAGGTATCTCCTCCCACGTGCCCCGTTCGACGCTGAAATAGCGAACCCGGTCGCCCTTTTTTTCGTAATCGCGGACAAGCTGGTAGGTTCCATCTGTCAGCACCAGCTTCTTGCCCCGTGGAAGGCCGGAAGGCTTGGCTGTTGCCGTCGAGGGATCGTCAGTCTTCTTGGCGCTCGTCGTATCCTGCTCGGTGAGGCCGGCAGCTGGCGCCGGACGGAACCAGGCCGTTCCCCCCCAACCCAGCCAAGCTATTTGCAGGATCAAAGCGAGCGTAAAAGACAATCTCATGGCGGTTTCTGGGCTATCAGATGCCTGTTGGAAGAATCAGTTTGCCCTCGGTCGAGCATACCCTTCCGCCCACGGTCCCGCAACCGTCTCCCGATTACTGTCCCAAAAAGCAAAAGGCTCTTTCCGGTGTTCCGGAAAGAGCCATTCGCAAACGAATCTCGTTAGGTTTTTAGTGTGTGCAGCGCGGAAACAACGTCACGAGCACCATCAGGTCGGATAGCGTAAACAGCCACTGGTCCGCCTGCTTGCCTGCCGCTTCCGCGGCCCGCGCGATGAAGCCCAGGTGCCGGCTCTTCGCAAAATTGCGGATATGATCGACGCAAATCCCGGTCAAGCCGGCAATTTCGGCGTCGGTGAAGATCTTTTGGCTCGATTTTACGGTAACCATGGCCTTGTCCCTCGAATTGTCTGCCACACCGCGCTCCTACTTCTCGCTCCTGTTTCTTTGATGCTTCTTTCAGCGTACGCGATGCACGCTTTCCAGAGCAATAGTAGTTCCGTTCTCACTACCTAAAACGGATAGTCTAGTACTTTTGTTCCAACCTCCTGTGTAAAAAGACATTAACCAAAAGCCGGCGGCTTATTGTTGTCTGGTACGAAAGGCGCGGAGGTGGAAACGCGAGGGCAAAAATGTCCTACTTTTGCAAACTCTCTATGACTTTCGGTAGGCTAGCCGCAATTTCACGCATCTGTTTTGTGTGCCGCAGCTCATGCGACGCGATGAATCGCATCCATTCATAAGTGTTTAGCGTACCGAGGGCAGGATGTTTCCAGCAGTATTCGCTCAAGTTCCGGCCCTTCGTCTCTTCCAGGAAGGCTAGCGACCGCTCCCGCACCGTTCGCAGTTCCGCTAGCATTTCCTCTTTATCGCGCAGCATTTCTGGCTCGACGGGTACTGGCGATTTACGCCGAATCCACCTTGACTCTACGAGCGCCATGGGAATGTGAATCCGCCTTAGCAAGGAAACGCGCTTCGGCGGCTTTTGGGCTACTCGGTCCGCTTTTCCGACCACCGCTCGTTCCACCATCATCAAATGCGCGACCAGCTCCGCCGCCGACCATTTGTCTTCTCTTGGCTTAGTCTTCCATTCCTCGGCAGGCACCGCATCTGCCGCGGTCAAAAGCTCTCTCTGGGCTTTCGTCATACAGGCCATGATGGAATTAAGTTCTGGAGGCACTGCTATGTCACGCTCCCCGCTCACGCGGGCTTAACCGGCCGGCTTATTTAACCGATCGGTTAAATGCATCGGTCCGACTGCTAAACCGACCCGCCGCCGGCTTGCTCGAAGGCGTGCCCCAGTTGCAGTACGCTGGCCTCGCCGAACGCGGGTCCAAATATCTGTAAGCCAACAGGCAGCTTCCCACAGATCTTTCCGCAGGGAACGGAGATCCCTGGCACGCCCGCCAATGATCCCGTAACTGTATATATATCAGCAAGATACATCTGAAGCGGATCGTTCGTCTTCTCCCCCAGCTTGAACGGCGGAATGGGAGAAGTCGGCGTCACGATGACGTCGACCTTCGAAAAGGCGTCGCGAAAATCCTGGGCTATCAACGCTCGGACTTTCTGCCCCTTCAGGTAGTACGCATCGTAGTAGCCCGCCGACAACACATAGGTCCCGAGCACAATCCGTCTTTTGACCTCTGCTCCAAATCCCACCCCTCGCGTCTTTCGGTACATCGCGAGCAGGGAATTGTCGTCCACCCGTAGCCCGTATCTCACGCCGTCATACCGCGCCAGGTTGGAACTCGCCTCTGCCGTCGCGATAATGTAATACGTGGCTATCGCATAGTCCGTATGGGCCATATGGATTTCGCGCAGTTCGCACCCCAGCTTCTTCAAGACCTCGATTCCCGCCTCGATTTTTTTCCGGACTTCGTCATCCATTCCCTCCCCGAAATACTCCTTCGGAATACCTATCCGCAGTCCCTTCACTGGCCTTTCCATCAACGCCCGATAATTCGGCACAGGTGCCGTCGTCGAGGTCGAATCATTCGCGTCGCGCCCCGCGATCACCCCCAGCATGGCGGCCACATCCCGCGCGTTGGTCGCAAGCGGCCCGATCCGGTCCAAGGAGGAAGCAAAGGCGATGAGCCCGTACCGCGAAACACGTCCATAGCTGCCCATCATTGCGGGAATTCCGCAGAAGGAGCCCGGTTGACGGATCGACCCGCCCGTATCCGTTCCAAGCGACGCCACAGCCAGGCCCGCCGCCACTGCTGCCGCAGACCCGCCGCTTGAGCCCCCCGGCACGCGGTCCGGCGCTTCCGGGTTGCGAACCGGCCCATAGGCAGAATTCTCGTTGGAACTGCCCATCGCAAATTCGTCGCAATTCGTCTTGCCAAGAATCACGGCTCCCGCCGCTTCCAGCCGCTCCACCGCTGTCGCGTCGTACGGCGGCACGTAATTCTCAAGAATCTTCGATCCGCAAGTGGTGCGCACCCCATGCGTGCTGATCACATCCTTAATGGCGATGGGAACGCCCGCCAGCACCGGGAGCGGTTTCCCCGCTGCAACGAGCGCATCCATCCGGTCTGCCTGCGCGTAAGCTCGTTCCTCGGAAAGCGTCAGATAAGCGTTTAGTTCCTGGTTGCGCTCCCCGATTCGCTTGTAGAAATCCGCCGCAAGCTCCCGCGCCGAAATTTTCTTCGCCGCCAGCGCCTCCTTCACTCCATCAATGGTCCAGTTCACCGTCATTTTCCGCCCATCGCCTGCCGAGGCCTTCTTTTCCTTTACTTCCTTCACTTCCTTTACTTCCTCTGCCTCATCTCTCAATCACCTTCGGCACCCTGAAATAGGGAGGCTCCGGATCGGGCGCCTGCTTCAATATCTCCTCAGCCACATTGCAGGGCACCACTACATCCTCCCGCAAAGTCGCGTCGGCGGACTGGTCGTCGGCCAGCACCTGCGCCATCGGCTCAACTCCCGCCGTATCCAGCTCGTTCAATTTCCCGATGTATTCCAGGATTTCGTCAATTTGTGCGCGGTACATTTCCAGCTCGGCCTCGCTCAAATCCAGATAGGCCAGCTCCGCCACTCTTTCCACATCTGCCCGGCTGATTTTCAAGGTGATTTCCCGCCTTAGATTTGTTCCAAAACCAATAAAATTCTAGCATATCCCTGCAGCTCACTCCGGTCTGCTACTGGATCGCATGAGACGCTTTTGGATCGGGGATAAACACCACGAAATCGTAGCCGAAGATCACGCGTTCCAGTTCCGGGTCGATCTTGCCGTATTTCGAAAATCCTTCGCGCAAAGCCCGCAGATCATAGAGCGTCCAGGAATTCTCAATCTGTGCGTCGAACAGCGGCTTGAAAAAGAGAAACGGTGAGTCTTTATCACCCGCAAGGTCCAGCGGCGCGGCTTCCGCGGGCTTGCCAATGCCCACAAAATGCAACTGCTCGCCCTTCACTCCCGCGATCAGAATATGCACGGATTTGAATTGGTTGGCCTCCGCTGCTTCGCTGATCAGGTTACCTAGTTCGCTCGAATGCAACGGATTGATGCCTCGAAACATGTGATATGCGCCGAACTTGAAAAAAACCTTTGGCAACACGCCATTGCTTTGTGAAGAAGCCGCAAACGGCTCCGAGAAATTCTTTTTCATCAACAGAGCACGCTGCCGGTTCGATTTGTAATAGTCGCCGGTCATGTTTTTCTGGTAGATCTCGCGGCTCACCAGAAAAGCGTCGAAGAGTTTCTGCGCCTCTGGTTTACCCTGTTTCTTCAGCAGGTCCCGCACATGATCCAATTCCTCCTGTTTTGCCGTCATCATGAACAGATCACCCGGGCTACCGCTCTTGGCCGTGGCAGCGCGCGCTTCGCTGTTTTCTTTTAATAGCGCTTCGACAGCGGCCGTCGCTTCAGGGCCTAGTTTCGTCGCCAGAATCTTGTCCGCCAGAAAGCCCGTCGCCCCCATGAACTCCTGGTCCAGCCCCCAAATCGTCATGTGCCCTGGCGAAGCTGCGCCCTCGCACTTTTGCAGCATGGCGAACTCCTCCTGCCAATTGTAAAACGCCAGTGTTTCTGGATATTTCTTCTCAAATTCGGCGAGCTGTTTCGCACCATCCGCGCTGCGTGCCATCTTTTCGACCTCGGGCGCGACGTAGGGCCCGATTTCTAGTCCCATATGATGGAATCCGTGGGGCGCAAGCTCTGCGCAAAGCGCCGCGGCAAACTCGGGAATCTGCCGGATGCCGTGATCTTCTCCAAGGGCGACAAACTGCGCTTCTGCCAAAGCGGCACGCAGGACTTCCGCGCTCGGGCCAGCGAGTTTTCCGTCCTGCACGCGGATCGCCCCGCGGTTTTTCTTCAGGACTTCCGCAAATTCTGCGTTTTGCGCCCACGCAAAAGTTGTAAACACGAAACAAATCCCCAGAGCGCCCGCAGCCGCACGATACTTCTTCATTTCTTCTCTCCGTCCGTAGGGGAAACCTCCGAGGGCCCGTAGTCTTGACTTCCCTCACGCCTTGCCCCCCTCATGCCTTACGCATTGTAGAGAAGAATGATGACTCGTCAACCCGCACGAACGTGGCCCAGCGTCCAAAGCCCGGCATCCACAGGTCAATGACAACCCGTCAAGCGCCATTCCCGCGGAACCGCGGCGGATTCCAGCTCGACAATCGAATGATGCATGCTCGCCATCCGCCAGTGTCCTTCCGACTTCTTGCACATCGCCATCCCGCGCCCATGCAACTTGCCTCGTGCCGAATCAATCCTAAACTCGTACTCATACCAAACCGCTTCCCCGATCGGATGAAACGCGCTCTCGCGGATTTCCAATCGCGCCGCCGGCTCCTGATGAAAATAGCGCTCGCGGAAATACCCTACTACTTGTTCCCTCCCAAAGAGTTCCGTGTCCGTTGAGAACAGCACAATCTTTGGGTCCAGACAGTCGCCAAACTTTTGCTCGTCCGAATCATTAAAAGCTTCCACACAGCGGTGCATCTCGTGCTGCATCGCCGTCACCAGTTCCGCGCCATGCGCTTCGTCCGGCGTCGCGACATGAATCGTCTGCTCCTTTACATTGATGCTGGCGCCCAGCTTTCCCAACAGATCGACCCCCAGGATGCCGTCGATTTTCCTACCGCAGGCTTTTCCAATCGCCGACAGATCGATGGCAGGCAATTTCACCTCGAGCAGTTTCGTTCTCCCCACGCTCAAGTCCGGCAGAGTCACTTCCTTCGCGCTAGTCGCCAATGTGCCGCTCCACGACGTGACGCGAATGTCCCGCGTCTGCCCCGCGGCAAACGATTCCAGGTTCAACATCGAAGTCGCCGCCGTATCCACCAGAAACCACTTATGCAGCCCAGCCACCTGCACATCGATTACCGGAAGCGCGTCGCAGCGCTCCAACGAAAGTTCCTGGGCACGTGCAACGCGCGCCACAATTCCGGTGTGCAAGAGAATCGCCAGCAACCCCGCGCGATGGGCTAGGCTTCGCCACGCTGCGCCACCACCCCGCCGCCGAGCCAATAGTGATGAACCATTGCCCCGCCGTATTCTTTCGGCAGCGTTTTGGAAAACCCTGGCGTGGCACGACAATCTTGAAAAAAGAGATGGGCGGAGGACGACGGCGTTTCCCATGGAACACACCTCATGCGCAAGAGCATACCACAATAAACGAACGTTCGTGCTTATTTGTGTGTTGTGTTACAGTATTTTCATGGTTCAGGCCCTTCGCTCCAGTTCCCGGAAAAAAAGCGCCGGCAAGCCTCTCAAGAGGCCCGTCAACAGACCCTCCCTCCGCCGCCAGGCCAAAGGCCTCCGCACCCGCGAAGCCATTCTCGCCCGCGCCGTCGATATCGCTTCCGCGCAAGGCCTCGAAGGCCTCACCGTTGGCTCCCTCGCCGAGCAACTCGGCATGAGCAAGAGCGGCCTCTTCGCCCATTTCGGTTCGAAGGAAGAATTGCAGCTCGCCACCGTCGAGGTGGCGCGCCAAGTGTTTATCGAGAAAGTGACGCTACCGGCCATCGCTGCGCCCAAGGGCATGCCGCGATTGTGGTCCTTGATCAATCACTGGCTGGTCCTCGTCGAAAAACGCGTCTTTGAAGGCGGCTGCTTTTTCACCGCCGCATCCTTCGAATTCGATGGCCGCCTCGGCGTGGTGCGCGACCGCATCGCCGAAATCATGCACGAATGGATTCGCTGCATCACGACCTCCGTGCAAAAAGCGCAGGACGCCGGCCACCTCGACCCGAAACTCGACGCCAAGCGCCTCGCGTTCGAATTTCACGCCATCGCCATCGGCGCGCACTGGGCGCATCAATTGCTCGAAGACAAACAGGCCTATTCCCGTGCGCGCATGATGGCGCTCGAAAAGCTGCGCAGCGTCGCCACTCCCCAATCGCCCCATCTTCCCTAATCTGGGATTTTTCTTTAGAGGTCAGCGACCGGCAGGAACAGCTTCCGCAGTCTTCCGAGGGTATTTTTTCGCGATGTAATTATCGACCAGCGCCTGGAACGCCACCGCCAACTCGTCGTAGTTTCCTTCAAGCGTGACATCTTTCTTCCCATCAATATAGATCGGGCAACGTGGCGCCTCGCCCGTCCCCGGCAAACTAATCCCGATATTCGCAGCCTTCGATTCCCCGGGCCCATTCACGATGCAGCCCATCACTGCCAGCGTCATCGTCTCCACGCCCTCGTACTGCGTCTTCCAAATCGGCATGCTGTCCCGGATGTAGCCCTGAATGCGCTCCGCCAACTCCTGAAAAGTCGTGCTAGTCGTGCGTCCGCAGCCTGGGCAAGCCGTCACGCTCGGCGAAAACGACCGCAGCCCCAGTGCCTGCAACAATTCGCACGCGGCATAAACTTCTTCGCGCCGGTCCCCGCCAGGTTTGGGCGTCAGCGAAATCCGAATCGTGTCGCCAATCCCCTCATAAAGCAAAACTCCCAGCGAAGCCGCCGACCAGATCTGCCCCTTCATCCCCATCCCGGCTTCCGTCAGGCCGAGATGCAGCGGCTGCTCCGTTTTGCCCGACAAGTCGCGATACACCGTAATCAAATCTCGCGGCCGCGATGTCTTGCACGAAATAATAATCTGATCGTGCCGCAGCCCGCACTCCAGTGCCAGCTCCGTCGACTGCAGCGCCGACAGCACCATGCAATCATTAATAATCTCTTCGGACTCTTTCCCCAGATTCTTGTCCGTATTCTCCTGCATCTTCTGCATCACCAGCTCTTGATTCAGCGAGCCGCCATTCACGCCGATGCGCACAGGCTTTCCGTTATCGCGCGCAATTTTGCAAATCGTGGAAAATTGTTCGTCGCGCCGCTGGCCCGCGCCCACGTTCCCCGGATTGATCCTGTACTTGTCCAGCGCCTTCGCGCACTCTGGATACTTCGTCAGCAGCACGTGCCCGTTGTAATGAAAATCTCCGATAATCGGCGGGTTGCACCCGGCATCCAGCAAACGCTTCTTGATCTCCGGCACAGCCCCCGCAGCCTCCGGCACATTCACCGTCCAACGCACAATCTCCGAACCCGCTTCCGCAAGCTCGACAGTCTGCTGGAACGTCGTCGCCACATCGGCTGTATCCGTGTTCGTCATGGACTGGACGACAATCGGCGCACCACCGCCTACCAGCACGTGCCCCACGCGCACCCCGTAAGTCTTGCGCCGTGGTCGCCCGCTGGCCGCCGCATCCGTCCCTAGAATCTGTGTAAGCATTACCCTTTCATTTTAGCCTGACTTCGATTCGAATACGAAATCGGATGTAACATCCCCCACCTACTACAAAGCAACCCGCCCGATCCGCAACAAAGTTCCTCGGCAGCCAGTCCAAGTCTCAATCCGCTCTCGTCCCTCACCACCAAGCTCCATATTCTGAAAGTTCCCTCAATCGCCGCTATTCCATCATGAGGAAGGACTTACGCCGCACAGGCACCTCCGGATCTGCCCGCGCTTCTCCCAGGTTGCCTTTTCCCCACTGATTCCCATTTTCCATAGCAAGCGAATTGCTACATTCGTTTCACACCGCGCCTTCAACTCCCCATGCCATGGCGAACCCATAGCCGGCTCAGCATCCAAGCACCGGCTTTCTCCTTGTTCCACACGCTCCCGTTAATCACAAAGAGACAAGTTCCCCCAGAAGCAACAGGCGTTTCATTTTTTTTGCTTCTTTGAATCAGTCGTTGACACCCCAGACTCTTTGGAGTAAAGAGTCCGTCATCTTTAGTGGTGGGGGCCCTGCGAGTGGTAAGCCATCGATCTTTCATCTCCGCCGTCTGTCTATTTTTGTCTCCGCAGGCGGATTTGCCTTTTTTTATTTTAGTAGCGGGGCATCTGTGCCGTCGGACGGGAAATCGTTTACCGCCGGCGCCGTGAGATGACTTACGAAGGCCCACTCCGCGGTTGATCAGCCGACTAAAGCGGGGGGGAATATGAAGCTGCTGATTCGTTTTCTTTTTGCTGCTCTCTTGGTTCTTGGAATTCTATCTCTCAGCATCGCCGCAGGGGCGCAATCCTCGAATTCAGGCATTGTTCTTGGCACCGTCACCGACAAAGCCAACGCCGTCGTCCCCGATGCCGCTGTTGATTTGGTCAACACCGCGACCAACGATACGAAGACGGCGACTACAGGTGCGTCCGGCCAGTACGTTTTCCCGAATGTCGCCGCCGGCACTTACACCCTTAAAATCTCCAAAGCGGGTTTTGCCACCATCACCTTTGCGAATATCAAAGTCGACGTAACCAAGAGCTACACCTACGACGCCACTCTGGAAGTCAGCTCGACCAAAGAAATCATCGAGGTTACCGCCGCCGCGAGCGCTGAACTGCAGACCACCGACGCGGTCGTCGGAAACGTGGTCGGCGGCCAGATGATGACGCGCCTGCCCACTCTTGGCCGCGATGCCAGCGAACTTCTCACCCTCCAGCCCGGCTCCACGCCTTATGACAGCAACCAGACCGGATTTGGTAATGGCGGCGGCACGATTGCCGGTGCCCGCAGCGACCAGAACAGCACCGTCGTCGACGGCATCGATATCACGGACAACGTCATCTCCGGCGGCGGCACGGAAAAGCCCATCATTCCCATTGGCGTGGAAAGCGTCGACGAATTCAGGGTCGAAATCACCAACGAAAATGCTTCCTTCGCGCGCTCTTCCGGCGGCCAGATCGCTCTCGTCAGCAAGAGCGGCACAAACCATTTCCACGGCTCCGTCTATTGGTTCCACCAAAACTCCGCTCTCAACGCCAACTCCTGGGACAACAACCGCAACGGCATCAAGAAGCCGCCAACGCACGATAACCGTGTCGGAACCAGCATCGGCGGTCCGATCTTCAAGAACAAGACCTTCTTTTTCGCCAACTACGAGATTCGCCGCTTCCCGCAATCGCTCCAGGACACGCGCATCATGCCAAGCAGCGATTTGCGCCAGGGAATCCTGCAATTCCAGGATTGCGCAAAGGGCTTCGACTCCAACGGCAACTGCCTGGGCGGAAATCTAAACAAATACAACTTCAACCCAGCCAACACATCACTCCCATTTAACCCGTCACTCTGCGGTCCGGCGGGGAACGCTCCTTGCGATCCCCGCAACATCGGCATCAGCCCAACTGTCCAAAAGCTCTGGGGAATGATGCCCCAAGGAACGGACACGTCCATTGGAGATGGCACCAACACGCTTGGCGACCACTTGAACCTGGCGGCTCCCTTGAAGACCGACTTCATAACATTCCGGCTCGACCACAAGTTTACCGACAAGGTCCAATTCTTCGGCCGGTACATTTATTCACGCAATGTCGCGCCCGATGATTTTCAGGTGGACTTGAGGGGTGCAACTCCCGTAACGCCGAGCGATCAAAACCTTCGCGGCGACGGCGAATACGGCGGCCTCGATTGGCAAATTCGCCCCAACCTGACAAATAGCTTCCGTGGCGGCTTCATCCGCGCCCGGCAGGATTTCACAGTTGTCAGGCCTCGCGACTCCGCCGCACAGTTGGCCCTTCCCGGAACGAACTCCGCGGATGGGGCCATCGCCCTGGCACCGGGCTTGGCCCAGACCGGCCTCATCGACACCATTGTGGACGTGGACACGCAGCGGGCCCGCCACCAAGCCATCTATGACAGCAACAAGCAGTACGATGACAACATTACTTGGATCAAGGGCAGGCATACAGTCACCGCTGGCGCGGATTTTCGCTGGCTGCCCACCATCCATGACCGGGACGACAAGGTCGTCGGATCATTGAATTCGCTCGTCGTCGCGATGGACGCGGACGTAAATTTCCTGGGCAGCTCGGCCTCGGATCGCCCGCCGACGTGCTCGAACACGGTCCTCACCAATTGCCTTCTTGCATCAGATGTGCAGCGTTGGGATCGGCTTTATGCCGCGTCTCTTGGATTGGTCGATAACGTTGGCATTCTTGTGGCGCGCGACGGCAACCTTAATCCCAAACCGCTTGGCGCTTCATTGATCGCCAAAACCAGTTATCGGATCCAAGAATTCTTTATTCAGGATACCTGGCGATTGACGTCATCACTCACCCTGACCTATGGGCTTGGCTATGGCTGGCAGACGACGCCGCATGAGCAGAACGGTCAGCAAACCCTCATCGCAAACCACGACGCTGGCGATCAGATACTCAACACAACGCAGTATCTCGCGGCGAAGGCGGCTGCGGCAAAGGCCGGTCAATTCTACGATCCAACACTGTCCTACATTCCAATCAAGAACTCCGGCCGAAGCGACGTCTTCAATGTCGACTATGGTGACTTCGCGCCACGCCTTTCGATCGCGTGGAACCCAGGGAGCAAAAGCGGCCCTCTGGGCCATCTCTTCGGTGAGAAGAAGACGGTTATCCGCGCCGGTTACGGCATTGCCTACGACCGTGTGAATTCCGTGCAAAGCGTCATCATTCCGATGCTCGGTGTCGGCTTCGCGCAAACCATCAACGTAGTCACTCCGCTGTGCAATGCGACCCAAGCCGCTGCCATGGGCTGTAACCCGAACGTGCCGCTGTCGGGACCTGGCGCGGACCCAGGACTGGCCAGCTTCCGTGTCGGCGTTGATGGCGCGATTCCTGTGCCACCAAACCCGACCGCAGTCAGTTCTCCCATCGTTCCCACAATTCCTTTCCAGGAAACCCTGAGTTTCCAAAACGATCCGGATTTCAAGGTCGGCAAAAGCCACGAAATCGACTTCACGCTGCAGCGCGAACTTCCGGGTCAAAACATCTTGGAAATCGGCTACGTCGGCCGGCTGGGACGCAACCTTGCTGGAAGTTTCAATCTCAACTCGGCCCCCTATTTCTTCAAGGACAACGCTAGTGGACAGACCTTTGCCCAAGCTTTCGATGCTGTTGCAACGGAAATTCGCAACGGCGCGGCCATTACGACACAGCCTTGGTTCGAAGACCTGCTTCCTAACTTTGGCGTCAAGTGCGGGCCCGGCGGCACAACGATAACCTCCACCGCCTGTATAGCTGCCGGAAATGCCGCTTCATTTCAGAATGGAAATGTCACCAACCTATTTATCAACATGGATGTCTACAGGCACTTTAACCTGGGTCTGCCAACCTTTAACAATTTGCAGGTCTTTGACTTGTTCATGCGCTCGCACAAGGATTATTCCAACTACCACTCCATGGTCGTCACTCTTCGCAACCGCCCATGGCACGGGATCCTCTACGACGCGAACTACACCTTCTCCAAGTCGCTCGACACGGTCGGTGCCGTGCAGAACTCCGCGAGCTACTACGGGACCAGTTTCAACCCGAGCATAGAATACGGGCCTTCGTTCTTTGATCACACGCACATCATCAACGCCGTGTTCAACTACGATCTACCCTTCGGCCACGGCCACAAATTCGGCAGCTCGGATCACGAATCCATCAACAAGGTTATTGGCGGCTGGTACACCGCGGGCGTCGTCCGCTTCAGCAGCGGCGCTCCGATCCTCGTGCAGGAAAGCAACCAGGTTTTCGGCGGCGGGGCCATCTTCGCTTTTGCAACTGGAGAGATGCCGCTGGTCAGCCCCGGCTCACTTGGCGGCGGCGTTCACAACGGTGTATGTGCTCCCGCAGGCGGAACAGGCTCTGGAAGCAACGGGCCAGAATGTCCCCATCCCGCGGGAACGCAGCCTTCGCAGGGCTCCGGCATCAACTACTTCAGCAATCCGGCGGCAGCCCTGAAAGAATTCCGGCCAATCCTTCTCTCCAGCGACACGTCCACCGGCCGCGATGATCCTCTGCGCGGTTTCTGGTTCAAAAACCTAGACCTGCGGCTCGGGAAAGTTACCACCATCCACGAAAGCGCGAAGCTGGAGTTTTCTTTTGACTTCTTCAACGCCTTTAACCACCCGACGTTTCTGGACCCGACCCTTAGCGTCACCAACCTTGCGAACTTTGGTGTGGTCAACACCCAGTTGATTCCCGCGAACCGCAATGCCGGTTCTCGCTGGATTCAGTTCGGGTTGCGCATCGATTTCTAAACGAACCTCCAACGCAAAATGGGAGAGGCCGCTGGCCTCTCCCATTTTTTTATTCTCAAAAGGCACCGGCGAGCATTTCCGAGTCTGGTCGCCTGCCGCCCCAAAATACCGTATCATTACTATTGCTTTGTCGGTTTCGGTACTGCGAATCCGGGACGTCTGAGACCGAGCCGTTTGAACGCTTTGCCGCCAGGGAGCGATCTTGATCCCACGTTACACTCGCAAAGAGATGGGCCAGGTCTGGAGCGATGCGAATCGCTTCCAGAAATGGCTTGAGGTCGAACTGGCGGCGACCGAGGCTCTCGCCGAAGCCGGGCTCGTTCCTAAAGACGCCGCTAAGATCATCCGCGAGCGCGCCAAGGTCGATGTCCCACGCATTCACGAACTCGAAGCCCGCGTCAAACACGACGTCATCGCCTTCACCATGAATGTCGGCGAATCCATAGGTGATCCCGCCGCCGCTCGGTGGCTGCACTACGGACTGACTTCCAACGATGTCGTCGATACCGCGCAGGCTCTGCAAATTCGCGATGCTTCCCACATCATCGAGCGGGCGCTAGTTCTGTTCGGCGAAGTGCTCGATCTCCGCGCGCATCAGTTTCGCGACACGCCGCAAATCGGCCGCACTCACGGCGTTCACGCCGAGCCGATTACATTTGGCCTGAAAATTGCCAACTGGTTTTCGGAAAACCAGCGCAACATCGGACGCTTCCGCGCCGCCGCCGCGCAGATGGCGGTCGGGAAAATTTCCGGCGCTGTTGGCAACGCTTCGCATCTCGGTCCGGAGATGGAGGAGCGCATTTGCAAAAAACTCGGGCTGAGCGTCGCGCCCGTAGCTTCGCAAGTCATCCAGCGCGATCGCCACGCGCAATACCTCAGCGCTCTCGCGCTCATCGCTGCGTCGCTGGAAACCATCGCTCTCGAAATTCGGCATTTGCAGCGCACCGAAGTGCGTGAAGCGGAAGAGCCTTTCAGCGGAGAACAGCGCGGCAGCTCCGCCATGCCCCACAAGCGCAATCCCGTGACCTGCGAACAAATCTGCGGCCTTGCTCGCCTCGTGCGTTCGAACATGCTCGCCTCATTCGAAAACGTCGCTCTCTGGCACGAGCGTGACATTTCGCACAGCTCCGTCGAGCGTGTCATCCTTCCCGATTCCACGATTCTCATTGACTACATGCTCGCCAAGATGACCACCATCATTGCCGACATGCGCGTCTTCCCCGAGCGCATGTTGCGCAATCTCGAATCCACGCATGGCTTGGTGTATTCCGGCCAGCTCCTGCAAGATTTGGTCGAGAAAGGCATGCCCCGCGACGACGCGTACAGAGCCGTGCAGGAAAACGCCATGGCCGCATGGGAAACGGATTCGAGCTTCCAGGAGCGCGTGGCCAACGACGTTCGAATCACGAAGTACCTCGATTCGAACGCTCTCGCCCACACCTTCGATCTTCATCGCCAGCTTCGCTACGTCGGCGCCATCTTCGACCGCGTCTTCGGCGCGCACCCGGCCAGCGAAAAATCCGCCGCCAACAAAGCCTAAGCGAAGCCTGATAATTGCCGCAGGTCTTTCATTGGAGTGCGGCAGCCCAGCTGCCGCTTTTCTTGTTCCTGCCGCCCTATTTTCTCCGGGGAGCAAATTCCACGATTTGAAGGCCCGCTCCGCGCCGGTGAAAGGTGGCATGCAAAACGCCGCTCGTTCGAACAACGCCGTTCGAAGCGCGTCCTTGGAGTGACCTCATTCGAACACCGCCAATCGAAGCAGACCGTCGAAACGCGTCACTCGAAAAACGAAGAGCCCCGGTTGCCCGGGGCTCTTTCGCCTCTTCTAATTTTCGCTCGCGCGGAAATTAGCTGCGGAGGCGGAAAATCTATAATACAAAAAATCTGATCCCAAAAAACTACTCCACGCGTTGGACGTAGCGTGCTTCCGTCGTATCCACTTTCACTCTGTCACCGGAATTTACGAACGGCGGCACTTGAATTACCAATCCCGTTTCGAGCGTTGCTGGTTTCATCACCGCGCTGGCCGTTGCTTTTTGCAGCGTCGGCTCCGTCTCGAGAACCTTCAGCTCCATCGTGTCCGGCAAATCGACGCCGATCGGTCTTTCCTCAAAAAATTCGATTTTCACCGTCGTGTTTGGAATCAAATAGTACACCGTTTCGCCGAGCTCTTCGCGCGTCATTTGCATTTGTTCGTAAGTCTGCGTGTTCATGAAGTGAAATTCGTCGCCTTCGTTATAGAGGTATTCGAATTCCACTTCGTCGAGAATCGCGCGGTCGACGAATTCCTCGGCGCGGAACCTGTAGTCGATCATCGTGCCGTTGCGAAGATTCTTCATGCGCGTTTGCATCGAGCCGCGCTTGTTGCCGGGCGTTCGGTGATCGACGCTGAAAACAGTGAAAAGCTGGCCCTCGTGCTGGATGACCATGCCGGGGCGGAGTTGGGTGGCTTTAACGCTGCTCATGATTTTTGCGACCGCAGTACGGTCAACGTCTCCCTGGAAAAGTTTTGCTGATTTCGGAAATTCCTGCAGGCAGCCCGCTCTGCGAGGCGGTGCACGCGGAATGACTCGAGGCACGCCGGAAGAAACCGCTTCCCAGCGCGAAGTACAAGTATAAGGGCGTGAGTTTCCCACGGTCAATCATTCTCAATCGTTGGTATCTGGTCGGCTAGATTTCGTTTCACGCATCCATGTTTGCACTGGTGGGCCATGAGCTCATTCAGGATATGGATGGCATGTCCTAGCGCGTCTTCGCGCTGATTCTTGGCGCGTCGAGCCCGGCTGCGCTCCACAGAAACCACCTCGCGATCCAGATCATCCTCAACCACGTGCTTATTGTGGATAGCATCTTGATAGGCTTTTTCCAACCGTTCGCGTTCCGCACACGCAAACTTCTGCTCACGATATGTTTGAGTTCTCCGCGTGATTTTTCTCTTCATTGCTTAGCCTCTTTGGCGCGTTGGGCGGCGGCTTCGGCCATGATTTTCTCGATTTCGGCGGGGTCGCGCGGAAGGCGTTCGCTCAGGAATTTGTGGCCGGTTTCGGTGATGAGGAAGTCGTCTTCGATGCGGACGCCGAGATTTTCTTCGGGGATGTAAATGCCGGGCTCGACGGTGACGACCATACCCGGCTCGAGCAGTTTGCAATATTCGCCAGGGTCGTGGACATCGAGGCCGATGTTATGGCCGAGGCCGTGAATGAAATACTGGCCGAGTGATTTTCCGTGAAGATCCTTGCCGTGGGAATTGATGTAGTCGTAGGCAATTTTGTGGACGCTCTTCGATCCCCTCGGGCAGTAGTCCATCCCAGGCTTGAGGGCCGCAATAGCGGCGTTTTGCGCGGCGAGGACAATTTCATAAATTTCGCGCTGGCGCGGCGTAAATTTTCCGTTGGCGGGCAGCGTGCGCGTGATGTCGGCGGAGTAGCCGGAATATTGCGCGCCGACATCGAGGACGACGATGTCGCCGTCTTCGATCAGCCGGGCGAGTTTGTCGTAGTGCAGCGCGGTGGAATTCGGTCCGGCGCCGACGATGGGCGCGTAGCCTTCCGCTTCCGAGCCGCCCATCGCGTGAATTTCCACCATTTTGGCGGCGATCTCGTACTCGTGAAGGCCAGGGCGCATCATGCGCATGGCTGCGAGCTGCGCGTCCAGCGAGAGTTCGATAGCTTGCGTGAGAAAAGCGATTTCGCCAGGCGATTTGATTTGACGCAATTCGCTGATATTGGAGCGAATGTCTTTCAGCTTGGTTTGCGGAACCGTGGTGTGAATCCAATCCTCGACCTCTTTTTCGTGGGGATAGCCTCCATTTTCTTTTTGATAGGGAAGAATTGTGTAAATGGTGGGATAGAGCTTCGCGAGCTTTTCGAGATTGGCGCGCATTTCGGGGTACGGCAGCACGGAAGCGAAACCGGTGCGCGCCTGGATGCCGGGATCGGCCGGCGACATGCGCAGGCCGTTCCATTTTTCCTTGGCGGGATTCTTCGGCGGCAGAAAAAGCATTTCCTGCGGAATGTCGGAAGGCGAAGATGTCGCGCCACTCGCCCCGTTTGAAGAATTTTTCGAGGCTGGAAGAATAATCAGGCCGGCGCCTTCTTCGTTGTGTCCGGTGAGGTAGTAGAAGTTCTCTTCCTGCGCAAACAGGTAGGCTTGCGAGGATTCTTCGCGGCCGGTGAAGCCCCAGAGGAGGATGGGAGCGTCGATTTGCGCTGCGAGTTTGGCGCGGCGTGCGGCGTAGACGCTGTTGGCTTCGCGGTCGCGGCGTTGCTGGGCTTGCGATGGCGAGGGAAGAGCCGCGAGGCTCAGCAGAATTAGAACAACGGTGAGGCGTGGAGCCAACTTTCCACGGAGGGCCAGCAGCCACGAGGGAGTCGTCAAAATACGCTCCCAGCGGAGGAATGGAAAGAGACAGACAGGAATACCTGTCCGACTTTGAGAGCGACTTTGCTTCGGGCGACCGGTCATGCGTTCTCCTCGATGGAAGCAGGCAGAGGATTGTACCGGAAGCGCAGCGCGCGGAAAAGGAAGAGGCGGTGGAACGAGTGGAGACCCCCACCCCCCGGGTATCCAGAGAACCGTGAAGTAAAGCATAGAGGGGAATGGGGTTGCGGGCGTAGCCGTGCGTGCGCAGCAGCGACGAGTGGCTAGTGACGAGTTGCAAAACTTTGGTGATGGAAGAGGGGGGCCCCCTCCCGGTTTTTTGTAAGTGTTGATTCTGAGGAAGTTGAAGTGGAGTGGAATCAACACTTGTAGAAGTGTTGATTCTGGATGGGTTAGGAGCGGACGGATTTTATAAAGTGGTAATCCTGGTAGGACTGAACATCTTGGGGGAGTTTGAGGAACCGCACGGCGGAGGCGCATGACTTGCGTGGGCACGGCAGGGCCGGTGCCCTAGTAGACGTGCATAGTATAGCAGATTGTTACTATTTGTCAAGGATAAACTGTAAGTCGATTGTTTGGTGGGAGTTGGCGGACGGTGCGAGGGCGGGGACCTTGGCAGATCAAGGAAAAAGAAACATCCGTACCCTTAAAACCGAAGGGCACACCACCCCGGCATCCAAAATCAACGGCGGTCAGGGGCAAGATTTACAGATTTATAGTGATATTCTTCAAAGGAGGTGCTGATTGGATTTGGGGTGATTTCATGTATCTGCGATTCGTTGTTTCCGAGATTGATCCGATATCGAGGGTGTCGTTGGGCGTTTTCCAGGCCGCTGCTTGACTCCGTTCATCCGGAGCTCTCTCCAGCCATGAAGAAGCGTGACTGGAAGAGCTGACCACTTGGTTCAGCCAAAATCTGGAGAAGCCGACAAGGTTCCGCAGATCCCGCAATTCGCAGGGACAGGATCTGGGTGTCTGCTGGTTTAGGCCATCGGCGAGCGTGCATATCGCGAAAATCCGCGAAATGTCTTACATCCTAGAGGAAAATGGTGTCTACGTGCGGACGATCAAGGCGCGCCGCCCCGGTTACATCGTCTATCAAGACGAATACCAGGTCGTGGCGGAGCCATTTGCGGATTTGAACCTGTGATCCAGGGTATTGCAGCAAGACCCTCCGCACACGAGCCACAAAGGGCGCGGCGCGGATGCGGAGAACTAAGGTGGTGGGTTGAGATGCGCCGGGACGCAAGCAGCGCGGATGCGGAGTACTGAGGTAGTTCTGAAGAGCGACGGCCGCTAGAGAATTCATTTGCGCTTGCCTGGGAGGTTCAGGTGTACAATCTGGGACAATCGCCCCAGCCCGAACGCCCATTTTTAAGAACGGAGATGACAATGAACAGGAAAAACCTTGTGAGTACTGGTGCACTTTTGCTTCTCGCCGCCGGGATAGCTTACGCCGCGGGGGTAGACGCGTTTATGGGTACGTGGAAGTTAAATGAAGCCAAGTCGAAGATAGCCGCCGGACAGCCAAAGAATTCCACGGTGGTGTACACGGCGGACGGCGACAACGTAAAAGTCGGCATCGACGGAACGGACCCCAAGGGCCAGAGCTTCCATAGCGACTGGACGGGGAAATTCGACGGCAAGGAGTACGCTCTTACCGGTGATTCCTCGAACGACATGCGTTCGTATAAAGTAGTCAACGATCACACGATTTTGGCCATCAGCAAAAAGGGCGGCAAAGAGACCTATAGTGCCCGCATCGTTCTGTCCGCGGATGGTAAGAGTCGCACCGTTACGGTCAGCGGGACGGATGCCAGCGGCGCGAAGGTCACGAGTACTCAGGTTTACGACAAGCAGTAGCGCCACGACGGGAAGTTAGAGGCATTAAAGAGGAAGACCCGCCCTTTCAAAAACCAAACCCGAAAAGGTGGGCCACCCCCGTCATCCAATCACGGAAAAAGGTATCCCAGCCCGTCCTTGCGGGCTGGGAATACGTGTTGTGCGCCTACGGCGCTCCCTAAGGGATGAGACTCGCTAGAGTTCGGGCGTGCTTTCTGGGATTGAGAAGGGGAAAGGTCCGTCTGCGCCAGCGGCCCTGGGGTGCTCAGGACGGGTGTAGAATGCGGCATAGGAACCTTTAGAAGAGAATTTGTCATCTAAGGGTCGAAGGGACTTGGAACCGAGGGTAGTGATATGAAGAAAGCCATCTTATTTCGGGTCGTTATTGTTCTTGCTGCGATGATTGCGCTCAGTTGGTTGCCGCAGTCGGCGCTCGCCCAACGTGGAGGTCACGGAGGGGGAGGAGGATTCCACGGAGGCGGTGGCGGAGGGTTTCACGGTGGCGGAGGATTTCATGGAGGTGGCGGAGGAGCGTTTCGCGGGGGCGGAGGTTTCCGCGGGGGAGGCCGCTCTGGGTTCGGCGGCGGACGCACGTTCGGCGGATTTCGTGGAGGCGGCTTCAATAGAGGTCGCGGCGGTTTCGGCTGGGGCGGCCGGGGCTTCGGCTGGGGCGGAAGGTATTGGGGCCGAGGATACGGTTACGGATGGGGCTGGGGATTTGGCTTTGGGTGGCCGTATTGGGGTTGGGGATGGGGATATCCGTATGGCTACTACTACGGCCCCGGGTATTATGGCCCCGACCCGTATGATTCTTACCCGTACTACGGTCCTTCGGACGATCCCGCGGGCTATCCTGATCCCGACAACGGGAACGGCAATCCTCCACCAGCAGATCACAGCACACGGCCCCGGCCTAACCAGAACGGACCCGCAAGACCCTGGAGACCACCGGTACCGGGAGGCGGAGCGAACGCAAACTACGGAAACAGTGACGCCGGGGGCGTTGCGCCGCGTGGGCCGGTTGTCTCCGTTGACAGGATGAGCGCGACGTCGAGCAGTGACCGAACTGCGGGTTCGATCGCGGCACATTCCTCGACACAGCGGGCCACCCCGCAGCAAGCCACCACGGAGCGGGCCGCCCAGCAAGCGGATGCGCCGCTTCGACCGGAAGTGCAAAGAGCGTTGCAAAGATTGCGCGAGATGCCGCCGTTTGCTCGCGAGCGCGAAATCGAAACCGGCCGTTACCGTGAATTTTCTTCCGAGGAGAAGCAGGTTTTAAGAAACGGCGAGTAAGCGATAAGGAAGACAAGAGGAAGACCCCACTCGCAAGGAAAAGGTGTGAGGGGCACTCGGATTCTTCTACGCATTAAATGTGCGGCCGCTCGGCAGGACCACACGCCCCCTTGAAAGAGAAAGACGCACCTTTTCAAAAACCATACCCGAAAAGGTGGGGCACCCTCCTTTGAACAGAAGATTTGTATCAGATGGTGTTGCATCGACCTGTTGAATTCACGCGACTAACCGGGACTTACGGGCATCAGCCGTCGAGTTGCCATTTCGAAACATTCACTCGAATTTTGACCCATTCGGTCGCTACTTCAGTTGAGATAGCGGAATAATGAGGCTTCCGATTGCCGCGGTAGCGGGGTCCTGGACGAGAACACGCAACATAATCGCGTCGGCTTGCGGCTGTACGGATTTGCGGAAGTTGACGCCTGATTTCAAGACGGCTGAATATTTTTCCGCGGTAAAGCGAAAACTGATTCGGTTGTTGGATTGGCTGAGGACCTTTCCACTCTGGTCTTGTTCGAGCACGGTTACGTCGAGCGCACCGACATGAAGGCTGCCGACCTGCACAAAATGAAGATCGCGAATGCTGATGGAGCCAGAAAGGCTTAGAGAACTCGGCGTTGGCTGATTGACTCGATCGACCTTGACCTCCAGCGGGATAGCAGACGAGTCGAGCGGGCTCTTAATAGCCACTACAAAATTGTCGTGACGTTCGTCCTTTGTGGCTGGGGCATCCTTGAGAGCGAAGTAGCCTTTGGGATAGCGGAGGTTCAACCCGGAGCGGTGGACCTGGACCTTTAGCTCATGGAATTTCGCGTCGAGCGAGCCGGAATCTATATAAAAGCCGAGCGTATAGGTGACGGCAGAATCCTCGACGGCCGCGCGAATGGCGCCGGTGAGGTCGTTGGTGTTGACGAAGGCCCGACCACCAGTTTCGTCGGCGAGCTTTTGCATGGTGTCAATGCCGATGGGCTCGGAAGACTGTGCAGGCATTCCCTCCCCCGAGAGGTTCCCGAGCTGATCGTCAAGTTCCCACTTGGTTTCAGGAGCATTTCGCGCGAGCAAGCCGCGCCCATCCACTGGGTACGCGGCAATTTGTGCAGGGCACAAGATGCGAGCCAGGGCGGCGCCCGAAAAAGGAAGATTGGCGGTGAGCCAAATGAGATTTTTGCGGCCGGGAATATTGGCGACATGAGATGCAATGGATTGGAGTGCGGACATAGTTGCCGCGGCGCGACGCTCATTCATGCTTGCCGCAACTTGCAGTGCTTGCGCGTCTAAAAAGGCGTCAACCACCGGGCCCATTGGGGAATGGAATTTGCCCGGGTCGACCTCATCGCTGCTGGTCCTAGAAGTGGTGTCGTAGTTTTTCAGGATGGTGAGAAGGCGGTCGCGGTCGCTGGTGAAGTCCGATAGAACGTGAATCGTTTCGCCTAGACCATAAATGGCAACACGGTCTCTCGGGTCGAGAGTCCTGATGAATGCGATGAGGTGTGCTTTTGCATTGGCCAGCGCGTGATCTTCCCTCCACCAGGAACTGGTTTCGAAGGGCTCATGTCCGTTTCCCGAAAGGGTATTGAGGTTGTCGAGCAGAACGATGGTGATGCTGCGGACAGCGGTGGCGTTGACCTGCGGGAGATCGGAAAATGTGTTGGGAGGAAGAGTCTGGAGCGCAACAGGTTGCGGGGCGGACGCGCCGGATTCCGCGGAGAAGACGCTGATGATTTGAGGCTTTCCTCGGTCAAAGATGGCGAAATCGTTTTTCGTGAGATCGACCACCGGGCCGTTGTTATCGCGCGCGATAACGCCAATCTGAACCAAGTGCGTCGTGACGTGAATTGGCGGAGCCTCGGGCGAATTCTGCGCCGAAGCGGCAATAGCCACCAGCGCTATCGCAAGCGCCGTTGAGATGCGAACCACGAAGATCACCATACCTCCTCCGACATCCGATGTCATCCACCAACGTAAGGGAGGTCTATCTCCGATTTTGTGTTGCCGGGGTCAACTCCTGATCAACGACTTATCAGGTACTGAGGCCAAATCGTGATAAATTCTGCTGCACAATGCTCCGTCTTAGGAGAACAGAAATGTTTCGACACCGGCTTACGCCCCTCATACTCCTGGCATCGGCACTCACGATGATTGTGGGATTGTCGTTCGTTATTCCAGCGCAAGAGCGTCCCAGCCCGACAGCACTCATTGCGGCACAGCGCGACGCCATGCTGCGGCTGGCCTACATGGACGGAGTGTGGAGAGGACCTGCGTGGACCATCCTGCCATCCGGCGAGAAGCACACTTTCACACAAACGGAGCGGATCGGCCCGTTCCTCGATGGGTCGGTGAAGGTCATTGAGGGCCGGGGATATGATCCAGACGGCAAAGTTACCTTCAATGCCTTCGGGACCATTTCGTTCAACCCGGCGACAAAGGTCTACACGCTGCACTCGCATGCGATGGGCAACGTCGGCGATTTCGTGCTGACCCTCACATCCGATGGCTACACATGGGACATCCCCGCCGGGCCGATGACCATCCACTACACGGCCATCATCAAGGATGGTGCGTGGAGCGAGGTTGGCGACCGCATCGTGTCGGGCAAGGACCCCGTCCGCTTCTTCGAGATGAACCTCAAACGCGTGGGCGACACGGACTGGCCCGCCGCTGGCACGATCAGCCCAAAGTGAAATACACAGTGAGAGCGCCTCGGCAGATGTCCGGTAAGCCGGATTGGGGTAGGAACGCCGGATTTAAATTCTGTCGACTACGCGCGCGGCGTTTCACTCGCTAGTGAGGCTGCAGTCATTGTGATCAGCTGCTTGGTTAGGAGAATCCAAGCGCAAATGGCTCCCAACGGTATCCACGACAGGATTCCGAGATAGCTAACGAAAGTAAACTTTGGTCCTCCAAGAAAAAGCAACAACGCTAAAGAGCCGCCAAAACTATTGGTCGCGCCATGGGCAATACTACTTGACCAAACGCTCCCCGTTTTCATGCGCAACCATCCGAAAATGATTGAGAGGAGGATGGTGCACACCGGAAACACAACAAGACCTACGCCAATGTTTTCATAATGCTCGTATCCGAAAAAAATAGGCGGGTAATGCCACAGTCCCCAAATAAGTTCAGTGACGACCGCCGAGAGGGCCGGCCGCCCTTATTTTTCCTCCGTCATTTGTGCTTTCTTGGCGATCAGCGTGAGCCCTTTCGATTGGGCCTCTTCCGCAATTTGCTTGATTTCCGCGCGGGCATGGGCGGGGTCGTCAGCGTGAAGATCCATCTCGGAACGGGCCAGTCGCGCTTCGAGCCAGTAGCATTCGTATCCCCGCCGATGAGATTCCGACTCTATTTTTTGCAATAATTCCGAAGCTCCCACCCTATCGCCCAATGCAAATCGAGCACGAGCGGTCTGAAGACTCGCAGCCAGCTGCAGATTGACGTTTGGAGTATTAGGCTCAACCTTCGCAAGCATCGCAATCTCGTGTATTGAGTCGGCGGACGGCATACTTAATAGTGCCTCAATCAGAAGTGCTCGCGATTCGATCTGGTTTTCCTGAAAATCAGCTTGCGCATTTGCCAGCATCTTGCGAAGAGCTTCGACTGCGACCTGAGGATGGCTTTGGGCGATGTCCAATCGGGCCAGCATCAAGTGTCTTCCCTCTGCGCCCTTTTCGTCCTTGATCTCCAAACACAATTTTATAGCCAGTTCGGCTTCACGACGCGATTCATCCAATTGTCCCTGTGCAAGCAGCAATCTCGACCGCGCGGTATGGAGATAAATCGACACCCGCTTGTCACCGGTTTCCGTGTTGACTCGGAATCCGTCTTCCAGTTGTTCCGCGGCGGCCTTAACGTTCCCTTCGTCCAGCAGCGCTTCGCCAAGCTCGTCCAACAAGAGATCCTTTTCGAATTTATAATTCGATTGTTGCATGATAGCTAGCGCCCGCTGATGGTTTGTCACGGCGCCCGCGAGATTTCCCCGAAGGGAGTCCAACCAACCAACGTTTCCGTACGCGCTAATAATACCACTAGTGTTATTAACTTTCTGGTACAGATTCAAAGCCTCGTTGTACTCCCGCGAAGCTCGCACGTAGTCTCCCGAATTGGCAGACAGCTCCCCGGCCACAGTCATTGCATAAGCAAGATCCCCATCTTTTCCAAGTTTCTTGAGCAGAGCAATTTGGCGGTCGCTAGCCATTCTTCCCTTCTGCGCTTCGTTTCGAGTGCCGGCATCAAAAGCTATCCGCCCCCATACGCCGGCTTCTGCTCCAAAGTCCCCGATTTCAGAAAATATCAATCGAGCCTTATCGCAAGCGGTGGCCGCCTCGAGGGGCTCTCCCAATTTCGAGAGAGCGGTGCACTGATTTGCCAGCGCTTGACCTGCCAGACGCCGAGCGCCTCGTTGTTGAGCCCGCAATTCAACCCTTTGGGAGAGAACGAGTGCTTTCTTGTTGTCTCCCATCATTATTGCGATTGCGGAGCGCGCATGGTCAATTCGCGGATCGTCTCCTTGGGGAGGCGGAAGCCGTTGGAGAGCATCCAGAATGGAATTCGCGTCCGGGAATTGGCCGCGAGAGTATTCGTTTTTTGCAAGAGCGAAGCCGTATTCGAGATTGTCGGGATAGAGGGTAAAAAGGGCCTTGTAAATTTCGGCTTCTCGGTCGCTCTCGTGAGTTGAATTTCGGTACTGGGCCTCAATAAGCAGTCGATCTTCGCGAGACAGGCCCGACGACAGATCCATGGCTTTCTTCGCCTCAGTCGCGGACTTCTCGGCGTAACCCAGGCTCCTCCAGCACTCCGCAAGAGAAGCGTGGGCCAGTGCGTAATTAGGATCCGCAGCGATAGCACGCTCAAATAAATCACGCGCCGAAGTAGAGTCCAGGTTGTGAAGCTTTTCGAGGCCTTCGGCGTAAAGCCTTGTCGCTTCCAAACTCGATGATTGGGATGCCTTAGTGCGGGTAGATTCATCGGCGGAGGGAGGGGAAGCACCTAACTTGCGGCGCAGGCGCTCACCCGTACGAGCGGCAAGTTCTGGCAGGTCCTGTTCCGTACCGGATTCGGATATGCTCGCGATAGTTTCTCCGGCCATGGCGTTCTGCAGAACCACGTCAATCCGAACCTGCCCGCCCATATCGAGGAAAGAACCGAGAACCACAAAATCACTACCAAGGTTATTCCGAACGCGCGCCAGGGTGTCGGGGCCCAGACTATCTTCAACGGGCAAAGCTAAATCGATCTTGCCATGAGCAACTTGTTCGCTAGGAATGATGCGTAGTTGTTCCCCCGCCGTGAGCTCTGTGCCAAGCATTTGGGAAAGAGCCGGAGAAACCCAATCCACGTCGTTTTTTCCTGAAAGATTCTTGAAGCCCAACACGGCGACAGTAGGGCGGGCTGCGGCGTGAACCGTCGTTCCGCGAGTTTTGGAAAGCCAGCCGCGGGAGTAAAAGGCTATGCCAGCGATTGCGAATACGAGAAGGGCTAAAACGGCAAGGGGCGCGAAGCGACGATGGAAAGGATAAGGGAGCATACGCGAGCCCTGGGAAGGACTTGGCAGGCCATTCGAAAGGGCTTTGGCGACGTCCAGCGCGGACGAAAAGCGAGCGTTTGGATCTCGCTGAAGACATGTGGAGATAGTTTGGTCCCACACCCCGCTTAATTGAGGTATGACTCGCATGAGAGGCGCGGGAGAATCGGAAATTTCTTGTGACGATGCGGCAAAGGGACGGTGGCCCGAGAACGGATGCATGCCCGCCAGCATTTCGTAGATTACGAGGCCGAATGCATAAATGTCCGTCGCAGGAGTGGCTTGGCGACCCTCGAGCTGTTCAGGGGCCATATAGGCGGGAGTGCCTACGATGCCATGCGAAATTGTCAGATCGGCGGTACTGGTGTGCTGGCCGGTGGCGCGCAAAGCCAATCCAAAATCGGTGATCACTACCCGGTCACTTTCCGATTCGCCGGGAACGAGCATGACGTTACCGGGTTTGAAGTCTCGGTGCACAATTCCGGCTTGATGTGCCGCGGAGAGCCCGGAGGCGACTTGAACGATGAGCGGAAGAGCCTCTTCGGGGGTCAGCCGTCCTTTTTGCCGAATTCTTGCAGACAAGGTCTGCCCTTGTAGCAGTTCCATGCTTACAAACGCAATTTCCTGGTTGCTAGCATCGCCTTCAGGGGTATGGCGGAAGAGGTCGAATATTCGACAGACGTTCGGGTGCGTAACTTTGCGGGCGAGATGGACTTCGCGGCGAAACCGCGCGAGCGCGTTCGGCTGTGCTAACGCAGTCTGGCTGATGCACTTGATGGCCACAAGTTCGCGGAGTTCCAGATCTTCAGCCTCGTAAACTTCACCCATTCCACCCGCAGCGATGAAGCGTACAATTTTGAATCTCTTGGCCAAGATTTCGTCGGGCTTGAATTGCCTGACGGAAGAAAACGCTCCAGAGTAGGAGTCGTCTGATTCGGCGCCAGATAGAGTGCACTCGGAATCAGCGATTTCAGCGAGAAGTTTCTTAACATGTTGAAGAATGTTACTATGAGAGGCATTCTTCTCCAGGAATGTGCCGCGTTTTTCTTTCTCAAGTTTAAGAGCTGCAGCAAGCAGCGTCCTGACCTCTTCCCCAGCTTCCGGCTCCATGTCCGTAACCTCCCGGGTCCCACTTGAATGCTAGGGATGATTGGGATGAGGGATTATAGACGAGTTAAGTAATTTTGCGGGCTTCGAAGGTTTGGGGGCCGGCGTGGAGGGTTAGGCCGGTGATGGCGCCGGCGGCGTCTTTTTGGAAGGTGAAGGTGACGTCGCTCGAGAGGACGAAGAATTGGAGGGGGGATTCGGGGAGGAGTTCGATGGGGTCGGGGCCGAGGGGGTCGGCTTGGACGTAGAGGAAGGGGGATTTGAAGGTGATGGTGAGTTTACCGACGTCGGGGATTTCGTAAGTGCCGGAATAGGCGGCGAAGGTGGCGGGATTGATTTTGGTTAGGGTGTGCTCGGCAGGACGGTAATCGGGCCAGGCGTATTCTTTGGCGACGGCGCGGAAGATTTCTTCGGTGAGCTCGCCACCGCTGTCGGAGTTGGTCATGACAGCGAAGCCTTGGCCGGAGTCGGTGTAGGTTTCGATGTTGCAGCGGAAGCCTTCGTTGGCGCCGCCGTGGCCGAAGGTGGGTTTGCCGTCGGGAGCTTCGAGGCCGAAGCCGAGGCCCCACACGCCGATTTGGCGAGTGAGCATCTGGCGGGCTGTGTCTTGCGAAAGAATTCTCGAGGATTTTCCGGCGTATTCGGATTGGACTTCGATGGCTACGCGGGCGAGGTCGGAAGGAGTTGTCCAGAGGCCTGCGGGGGCCATTTCGGGATAGGTGTGCGCGCCGCCTTTTACGGGTGTGCCGTCGGTGCGATAGGGAGTGGCGGTTTCTTGCACGCGATTTTTGGGTAACGGCTGATCATACGTGCTGTGAGTCATTCCAGCGGGGGCGAGGACGAGTTCACGCATGACTTGCGGGAAGGGCTTGCCGGTGACGTCGGAGAGGAGCGTTTGCAGGACGACGTAACCGCCGCCGGAATAGCGCCAGAGCGTGCCGGGGACGACGTCGACGCGGATGGGATTGGTGTTGGCGGGTTTTTCGCCATTGAGGATTTGGACGACGGTCGGGAGGGGTTCGTCGGAGGCGTAGCCGGGGAAGCCGTGGACGGTGAGGCCGGCGCTGTGGCTTAGAATGCGGCGGATGGTGACTTTTTCTTTTGCGGTGAAGACGTTTTCGGGGACTTTCCAGGTGCGGAGTTTGCTGTTGACGTCTTCGTCGAGGGTGAGCTTGCCGTCTTGCACGAGGCGGAGAGCGGCGAGTGCGGAGACGGGTTTGCTGATGGAGGCGGCTTGGAAGAGTGTGTCGGGCGTGACCGGCGTTTTGGCGGCGACGTCGGCGAGGCCATAGGCGCGAGTCCAGATAATTTGGCCGTGGTCGAAGAAGGCGACGCTGACGCCGGGAACTTTGTAGTGCGCCATGCGGTCGGCGATAGTCATTGGAGCGGGAGGCTGGCCTTTGATGACGACGGCGGGGAGGAGGCCGTTTTCGATGCGGGAGACACGCGCGGCGAGAGCGGGATCTTGAGCTTGCGCGGTAGAGGATTGCGGGTTGGGTGCGAGGGCGTAGGCGCTGGAGCTGGAGAGATTGCTCGCGGAGAGTTTCGGGGAAAGCAAGGAAGAAGCGGAGATGGCTGCCGCCAGGACGGCGAGCGCGGCGGTCAGCAGGAACAGAGATTTTGTGGCCGTTGAACCTGGCGTCGTCGATCTTGGCGTATTCGACCGCGCTGTCGTTGAGTTCATGGAAGATCTCATGTCGGCAAATCGTATCACTTTTGGATGCGAGACAATTCGTTTGGTTGGCTGAGGGCTGGGCAAAACCGGGCGTTGGATGCGCCGGCTACTTGCGGAAGAAATCGATGAGGAGTTCGGAAACGCGAGCGGGTTCTTCGTGCTGGAGCCAGTGCGAGGCGTTGGCGAAAGTGTAGAGTTCGGCGGAGTCGCAGTAGCGGAGGCTGTCGTGGGCCATTTCGGAGAGGAGGAAAGCGTCGCGCTCGCCCCAGAGGATACGAGTGGGTACGTGCACGGTAGAGTCGGGGAATTTGGAGCGATAGCGGAAAGCGGCGCGGTACCAGTTGATCATGGAAGTGAGCGCGCCGGGTTGCGACCAGGCGGCGCGGTATTGGGCGAGGTCTTCGGGGGAAAAGGTGCCGGGGCGGCTGGAGCGGACAAGCGAGCGGACGCCGAGGCGGAAGTTCAAGGCGGAGAACGCGGCTTCGGGAAGCCAGGGAAGTTGGAAGAAAAACATGTACCAACTGCGGCGGAGCTGGCGGCGATTTGTATTCAGGTAGCGGCGCATGACGCTGGGATGAGGGACGTTGAGGATGGCGAGTTTGGAGACGCGTTGCGGATGGAGGAGCGCGACGCTCCACGCGACGGCGGCGCCCCAATCGTGGCCGGCGAGGAAGATGCGGTCTTGACCGAGTTGGTCGGCGATGGCGAGGACGTCGGAGGTGAGTTCGGATAGCGCGTAGAATGCGGCACCGCGAGGTTTGCTGCTGGTGTTGTAGCCGCGTTGGTCGGGGACGATGACACGGAAACCGGCGGCGGCGAGAGGCTCGATTTGTTTGTGCCAGCAATACCAGAATTCGGGGAAGCCATGGAGGAGCACGATGACGGGACCGTCGGGAGGGCCGGAGGCGACGGCGTGGAGCTCGATCGGGCCGTTGTGAAAGGTCAGGCCTTCAAGAGTGTTTGGCATAGGTGCAGAGTTTACGCTCGAACGAGAGGAGCGGGGATCTGGAATGAGGCGCGCTAGGCTGTATCGACAAAATCAGGCAGTGTCAGTTTTCGATAACCCGACTTCCATGATAGGTCTTTGTCAAGAGGGCAAAAGCTCTCCTGACGCGCTACGGAGGAGCGCGGGTGTAAATCCTTTCCGATTCTTCGCCGCGTGTGTTGGCTTCTCAGCCGTGGTTCCTATTTTCTATAGAACCATCCAATGACAGCATGCTGGGCTGGCCAAGCTCCGCTAGGTTCCATGGAACTATTTCAGCTTTGCGTACTCCGCCTTGGCACTGATGAGGATGGGGATGTCGGGATCGGCCTCTTTCCACAGCGCGAGGAAGTCCTGATACGCCGACTTGGCCCTCGCTGTGTCGCCTTGCAACACATAGGCGCGTGCAAGTCCGAGATGCGCGAGTGCACCGATGGGTTCACTAAACACAACGCCGCGGTCAAGGATTTTCTGGAACTCTCTTGTGGCTTCCGCAGGCTTATGTGTTTGTAGATAGGCGAGACCACGAACGTAGCTGACGCCGGGAAATCGATTCTCGTATGGGGCTGCTGACTGTAACAACTTGATGGCTGCGTCTGGATTGCGGTCATTGATTGCAATTGCTGCGCTCGCAAAGGGGATCCGGACAGCGCGAATCAAAGTGTCTTTCGGAAAACGCGCGCTCACATCCTCGATCAGCTCTTGTGCCCTTCTGGTGTGGCCGCACAACGCCAGTGCGGTCGCGTCAGCCAGCACCGGAAGGTAAGGTGAAGCGGCCGTCGCGGATGCCACGTCTTCTCGTACTCCATGGCAGTCGCCAATGAGTGCGCCGTATAACGCCAGCCTAGATGTTGTCCCCCGGGCGACCTCTCTATCCAGGTTTCGTCGCTCGGCAAGGTGGTTCGCTCGGCCCATAAGCTCTCGGGCCTTTTCGAGTTTTCCCCGGTGTAAGGCAAACGCACTCTGTTCCAGAATCATCCGAAATTCATCTGGCTTGCCAGCGGCCCACTCCACTTCACGCTGCATTCCCGTTGCGTCTCTCTTGACATAGGCAATTTGATAGAGGCCCAGGTGAACATCCATATCGTCTGCCTTCTTAGCAATTGCGTCTTCGAGGATACCTTTCGATTCGTCAAGATGACCGAGTAGGAGAAGTACCGCTCCTAGATTGTAACGGGCTCGCACGCGATGTGAATCCAGCGAAATGGCCGTGCGGTATTCCTCAGCTGCTTGTGTGAGCTCTCCCTCACGTTCGTAAGCGGAACCCAGGTGGCTGCGCGCCCAAGCGTCTCGGTTGTAAGTTTGTTCCATGACCTTGAGTGTCTCAATTGTCTTGTCCAATTCTCCGGTAACCGTTTCATAGTAAACCGTGGTGATGTACAACCTCTCGCGCTCACTGACGTGGTTGCGCAGCTCAAACGCTTTGGTCGCATATTGGGCGCCCATGTCACTATCCGTGTTTGAGTAAAGAATGCTCAGGCCCGCGTAGGCGAGCGCAAAATTGGGATCAAGTTCGATCGCTCGTTTGAGAAAGGGGATGGCGTCGGTTGGCGCTCCTCTTTCCGCTTGTTTCCTCCCCAGAGTGTATGCCTGTAACGCTGCGAGTGATGAGGTCGTGGCCTGCTCCAAAGGTGTGGTCAACTTTTCAATCGTGTTGAGCGATTCGCCTAATTTGTTCCGAATCTGCGAGGCGGCCCTTCCCAATGCATCGAGGACATGGCTTTTGTCACTGGCCTGTGCTTCCGTAGTTGCAACTAATTCCCCGCTCGCACAGTTAGTGACTTTCAAAATCAAGCTGTACTGCGTGCCAATTTGAGCAATCGCGCCGTCGAGGACTGCCGCGCTACTAGTTCGCTGGCAGATTTCTCGGGCAATCTCCGTAGTAAGCCCTGCATCGGGCCGCTGTTTCATCATCCGCATCGTTTGCTGAATTTGGACGTCGGATACGAGGCTGAGAAAAGGCGACTGCTCCAACTGCACCGCGAGGCCCTGTCGGAGCGTCCCATCAAAGACAGGATCGCCTGTCGTGTTCACAAAATCGGCCAGGACAATGGTGTCCCTGTCGGTGAGGTTTGGCGCGCGATGAGAAAAGAAGTAACTGCCTGTTGCAAGCGCTACAACAGCCACAGCAACAGGGACAACTATTCTCCACTTTATTCCTCGCTGTTCACCTCCAGCAAGGTTCTCATTGGCTGCCGCATTTGTGGCTGCTAACGGCTTCTTGACCGTGCCGATGAAGCGATAGCCCCGGCGCGCCAGTGTTTCGACAAAACGCGGGGCCTCTGCCGAATCTCCTAGAGCATCTCGCAATCTATTGATAGCTGCGTTGAGGCCATGGTCAAAATCGACGAAGGTGTCCGCCGGCCAGAGCTTCGCCCGCAGTTCCTCGCGCGTGATGACCTCGCCAGGCTTTCCGACAAGGGCAAGAAGGATTTGGAATGGCTGCTCCTGCAGCCTAATGCGCAGACCATTTTTCCGGAGTTCACCGGCGCGCGGGTCTACCTCAAAGGCGCCGAAGCGGATGACTTGGTTGATCGCGGAATCTGGCACTTCAGGTCTCCCGCACCGATAGGATACTACAGCTAACGGAGTCTGCTGCTGAAAAGGTCCGCAAATCTCGTGACCTGTCTCCTGAAGTCATTCCTTTCCATCGTTTTACGTCGTTACCTCGATTTGCGCTCCGTTTTACCTCCCGAGCATTGAGGTACGTGCATGCCTGCCCCACGCTCGCCGGCGTGAGGAGGTGATGCCATGAAATTCTCGAGGAGAGTTCAAATATTGGCGCTGGGCATCGGGTCGTTGCTACCACGAGCTAGCACTGCACAGCCGATGCCGGAAGCCCCGTCGGCGCTGCGAGTGTCTGTATTTGACGACGCGGGGGTGGGGACCGCTACGTTACGGAAGGCCGAGCGCGAAGCGAGCCGGGTCTTCCGGCGAGCCAATATTGAGGTGATTTGGCTGCAATGCCCTCAGAATAGCTCAGAACAGATCTCCTTCGGCCGTTGCTCAGAGGTGTCCTTCCCGGAGCATCTTGTGCTTCGAATCGCGCGGCGATCACGCGACGCAAAGAAATCTACGCTGGGCATGTCGTTTCAATCGGCCGACGGCAAGGGGTGCTACGTCGACCTCTTCTATGAATCGACAATGGAATTGCAGACGGAAAGCCGCATCGGCGCGGCGATTATTCTCGGTCACGCGATGGCTCATGAACTCGGTCATCTTTTGCTCGGGACCAATTCTCATTCCCCCGATGGATTGATGCGAGCACACTGGGGACCCAGCGACCTTGCCCAGGCGGCGAAAGGGAACCTGCTGTTTTCAGCGGAAGAATCCACACGGATGAGAAGCCGGTTCACGCGCGACGATTCTGGCGAGTTCGCTGATTAGTTCAGAAGAAATCAGAAACTTTTGTACTCGAGGGCAGACTGACTCGAATGCCCCGATCCGACCTGGCAGCGACGGAATCGGATTTTGAGGGGCAGCGCAGCCGTGCTCCTGACTCTTGCCGCGTCATTTCGTCCTGGACATTGGGTTCGATGATCTGTGTACGCCTACCGACAGTAGGGTTGTTGTCCGGCGATGGTGACTCAAGACCTAATTAAAGCGGTAACCGGAGACTAAGCCGCTGCCCAAAATCCGGCTAGGTGATGGAAGTGGTTTCGAGGCCGTAGGTGGTGACGTAGACGGCGGAGGCTGCGATATCTGAGACACGAGCTTCGGCATCGGCATGGGCGAAGGTGGTGTGGAGCTCGGCCGCGGATTCTGGAGGCAGCGCGCCGATAGCCTGGTTGCGTCCAGCGTTCTTGGCTTTGTAGAGGGCGCGGTCGGCGAGGGCCAGGACTGTTTCATAGTTCACTTCAACAGGGGAGGCAACGTTCCAAGGGAAAGCGGCCCAGCCGATCGAGACGGTGCGATGCAGAGAAAGGCCGGCGCCTTTAACTTTGAACGGTTCGCCGGCAACGGCGGCGAGAACGCGCGAGGCGAGCGTGGCGGCTTCCTTGCGCTCGCAAAAACGGGAGACGACGAGGAATTCTTCGCCCCCCCAGCGGACCAGCACATCGGAATAGCGAATGGCGGAACTGATGCGCGCGGTCAAGTCGATGAGCATTTGATCGCCGGCGTCGTGACCGAAGCGGTCGTTGATTTCCTTGAAATGGTCGGCGTCAATCAGATAGAAGATGATGTCGCGATTGCGGCGGCTGCGTGTGGGGTCGGGCGAAGAGTAGGCGCGGATGGCCTGGCTGACGTCGCTCTGGATGGTGGCCGTGAAAAAGCGGCGGTTGCGAGCGGCGGTGAGCGGATCGGTGAGCGACATTTCCTCGAGTTCTTTGTTGGCTTGCGCGAGGGCTTCGCTGCGTTCGGCGACGGCATCTTCGAGGCGGAGACGCTCGGTTTGCAGCTTGCGGGTGCGGTAATTCATGAGGAAGTAGAGGACGCAAAGGCTGAGAAGGATAACGAGGCCGCGCGAATACCAGCGCTGCCACCAAGCGGGAATCACCGTGAAGGAAAATTCGGCGGGGAAACTGAGAGTGCCACGAGCGGAGCGGCAAGAGACGGTAAAACTGTAGTCGCCGGGAGGCAGAGCGGGATAGCGAGCTTCTCGGCCCGTGGTTTCGTTGAGTTCGCTTTCGAGACCGGCCAAGCGATAAGAGCAGCGGACATTCTCCGGGTCGCGGTAGGTGAGAGCCGCGAAATCGACGCGGAAAGTATTGTCGCTGCGCTGGGCTTGGGGATTGCGCTCGCCGATGCGGTCGATCGAGCCGAGCTGCGCGGAGGTGATCACAACGCGGGGCGGGAGCTCGACACGTTCGTCGGCGGAGGCGGGGTTATAGCGAGCGAGGCCGCCGCTGGTGCCAAAAAGGAGGGTGCCGTCTTCTTCGGCGAAAAAGCCCCGTTCGCTAAGATCGTTCCAGATGAGACCATCGGCGCGCGTGTAGCGAAGAGTGTGGCCGGTACGGAAAAATTCGGTGAGGCCTAAAGCGCCGCCGGCCCAGACGTTGCCTTCGTGATCGGCGCCGAGCATGTAGACGTCGAGCGAGGGCAGCCCGTCTGCCTGACCAAAATGAGTCATCTGCGGTTTTCCATCCACGAGCAGCAAGCGGCTTAAACCAAGTGCGTCGGCGTAGCGAAACCAAACTTCATCGCCGCTGATAGCAGCGGCTTCGGCAACTTCGTTTTGTCGCAAACCATCGGCAGTCGTGAAGTGCCGCCACTGTTTGCCATCGAAGCGGGAGAGGCCGCTCCTGCCAACGGCCCAAAGAACGCCGTCAGGGCTCGATGCAAAGCGTCCGATGCCTTGATGGATTTCCGGTGGGAGTGGAACATCGACGAATTGAAAAGGCTGCTGAGCGAAGCGGGCGGCTTTGAGGTAATGCGCGTTGGCGATCCAAAGGCGGCCGTCCGGGCCAATATGCATGCCTGTGGGAAGGGGCTCGGGAGCCGGAATTCTTTCCGGAGTTAAGGTTTCGGGATCGAAACGGGTGAGTCCGCCTGGATAGCAGAGGACCCAAACGGCGCCATCGGGAGCGAGGATCATTTCGCGGGCGAGTGTGCCGTTGAGGCCGTCCTTCGATTTCCAGATTCGCCAGCGGTCTGCCTGAGGATCCCACATGGCAACGCCATTGTTGGTGCCGAGCCAGAGACGCTTGTGCTTGTCGCGCAATTCGGACCAGACGACGTTATCGGGAAGACCTTCGACCTGCGTCCAACTCGACCATGTTTTTCGGCCGATCCAACGCTGAATGCCCGCTCCGCCGAGCCCGATCCAATAGGCTCCCTCGCGATCTTCGGTGATGGCAAAGGTGGCGTTGACGGCCATACCTCGGCTCTGATCAATGACTTCCCACTGGCCAGAGGTTCGGCGGTAGAGCCCTGCTACGGTGGGGATCATGAGATTGCCGGAACGGTCCAAGGCAGGCGAGCCATAGTCGTTAGCGGGAGGCAGATCGGGAAGCTCGGAAACGAAGTGAGTCGAGCCTGGGTTGAGGCGATAAAGATGGGCGGCAGTGCGAACCCAGAGGATTTTCTCGAAGTCCTCGAGGATGCTGATTACCTGTTCGCGTGGGAGTCCGCTTTGCGCGGGGAACATGTGAACACGATCTTGGGAATCCAGCCAGCCGACCCGGTGGCCAGAGGCAAACCACACGCGGCCCTCGGAAGTGATGCTAATTGACTCCGCTTCCATGCTGGGCAAGCCGTCGGCGATGGACCAGAGGCGGAAATCGTTAGGGCGGTCGGGATCGATACGAAGCACGCCGCCTTCGGTGGCAAGATAGACTTTGCCCCAGGAGTCCAGGGCGAGGGCGGAGGGTTGGCGGAAAAAGTTGTAGACCTTGGCGAGCGGGAGTTGGTGAAGGACTCCGCCTTCCATGTAAGAGATGCCACGGGAAGTGACAACCCAGATGCGGCCGGTGGGAGCCAGAACGAGCTGGTTCACATTGGTGCTCGGGAGGCCCTGGTCGAGGCCGAAGCGGAGAATATGATTGCCGTCAAAGCGAAGAAGGCCGTCAGGAGTGCCGATCCAGATGAAGCCGTCCTGGTCCTGGAGGATGCACGACGGCGTCAGCGTGCTCAGGCCGAAGTTCTCGCCGACGTGCTGAAACACGTAGTGCGGCCTGCGGGGGAGAGAAAGCGCAGGCGTCTCGGTGGGCTTTGCCTGCGCGGCAAGGGAACCGAGAACCAGAATGACCAGGATAACGGCGAAAAAGGTGGCGGAAGTCTTGCTCCGCATGAACACTCCGGATAATACAGTCGAAATAGTTTAGCGTGCGGGTCGGCGGCGAAGTGGGATTGGTCCCAAAACGATAATGGCGGATTGTGGGGATTCAAGAGACCGCGACATCTCCTGCCGGAGTTGCCGGAAATCAGCAAGATTTGGCGCGACTTCCAATGTCCGGCAGGCGTTATATCGAATCGCGTTTTGAACGAGTGTAATGGAATGTCTTGTTCAGCAATTCCTCGTTCGGATGGGCGTACATTCGATTTCCCACGGTCTCGCAAGAAACATTCGCTCAATTGATATTCCACGTTAATGCGGGTGTGACGATTGCCGGCTAAACATCCACAGGTTGTTTTTTAGCCTGGAGGGAAAATATGCATTCTAGTCATAGAAGAACGTGGAAAGAAAAAGCCACTGCCTACGTACTCACGATCGCTACAGCGTTTTTTGGTTTTGGCACACCTGTCCGAGCCGGAGACGATCACGATCGGGATAACGAGAGCCATGCGATCAAGACTGCCACCCCGATCAAACACGTCATCATCATCGTCGGTGAGAATCGTAGCTTCGACCACCTTTACGCCACTTATGTGCCAAAACACAAAAGGGAGAGGGTGCTGAATCTGTTGTCCGAAGGCATTATCAACGCCGATGGCACCCCGGGCCCCAATTTCGCTAAGGCGCATCAATACAAGATCGTGTCCGCCCCCAATGGCGGCAAATTCTTTAGCAGCGCAGATATGGCAAACAAGGAACTCTATTCCACACTGCCTGCGCCCGATGTGAACGGAGTGCAAAATCCGCCGGCTGCCATACTCCTGACCCTGGGCGGCGATCCGGGCCTGGCGCCTCAGGATCAGTTCCTCATGGGAACCGGGGGTACCGGACTGGCCGTCAACGAAGGTCCGGATACACGCATTCCTAACGTCAACAGCCTTCCTCCGGGGCCCTTTCAGCTGACGGGCCCGAATTTGGCGTTTGACGCGTACGCGGGCGACACCGTCCATCAGTACTTCCAAATGGTCCAGCAGGTGGATTGCGCCATCGACGCAGAGCATGTATCGAAGGACAACCCGACAGGCTGTTTGCATGATCTCCAGTCGGCGATCGACACTACCTACAGCACGCCCCCCGGCGGGACGCCGCATGACACAGGGCAGACCATGGAGTTCTTCAACATGCAGAACGACGACGCGCCACTCTTTAAATCCCTCGCTGACAATTACACTATGAGCGACAATTATCACCAGCCAGTGATGGGCGGCACCGGTCCGGACAGCCAGCCCCTCGGCTTCGCCGATCAAGTATTCTTCAGCGATGGCAAGGGCAATCCCGCAAAGCCAGCGGCGAAGAACATTTATAATCCCGATCCCGTGGCTGGAACGCTCAACCTCTATACCCAGCGGGCGCAATGGTTCAACTGCAACGACACCACCCAGCCAGGCATCGCCGCGATCACCGATTATCTAAATGCACTGCCTTATACGGTGGAGACAAAATGCGGACCTGGTGAGTATTGGCAGGCAGTCAACGTCAACCCGGCCTTCACGCCAAAAGGAACGGTGCAGACGGGTCTCGTCGTTCCGCAGACAATGCAGCAGAGCATCGGCGATGTGCTGAGCGCCCACAATATTCCCTGGAAATACTATGGCGGGGCCTTCAACGCCAGCGGAACGGGCGGCCCATTGGACGGTCTCTATTGCAATATCTGCAACCCGTTCGAGTATGAGTCGGTCTATCCGAGCATGGTCGCGGATCACATGCGGGACGTCACCGATCTCTTCAGCGATCTCAAAAACGGCACGCTCCCAGCGGTCTCCTACGTGAAGCCGGACGGCGTCATGGACGGCCACCCCGCTTCGTCGAAGTGGGGGCTCTTCGAGGCCTTCGCCAGAAACATCATCGAACTTGCGCAGAGCAACCCGAAGCAATGGGCCGAGACCGCGATCTTCGTGACTGTGGACGAGGGCGGCGGATTCTACGACTCGGGATTTATCCAACCGGTCGATTTCTTCGGCACCGGCCCGCGCATTCCGATGATCGCCGTTTCGCCCTTTTCGACCGGCGGGCATATCAGCCACGTTTACAGCGAGCACTCCTCTTTTGTGAAGTTCGTGGAACGAAACTGGATGCTCGAGAACAAGCTGAGCGACCGCAGCCGAGATAACCTCTCCAATCCTCGTCAGGACGACGACTCCTACGTGCCGCGCAACATGCCGGCGATAGGCGACTTGTTCGATTTGTTCGACTTTGATCACCATGACGATGGACATCATGAGGGTGGTGATCACGATGGCCGCTAAAGCGGTCTGACCACCTCGCGTGTTTAGTCAGGCGCCGGCGGGAATGTCCTGCCGGCGCTTTTTTTTGCGTCATCGGACGTTGCTCCGACTTGTTCACAGAATTGCGGCAGCGCCAATACCTGAGACCGAGACTGACCAACTGCATTGGTTCAGAAGGCGAGAGCGCCGGTGGTGGCGGGGCACATTTCTGGGCGTTGACGCCGAACCGGAGGTGGGCGAAGCGGGTTTCGCCGAGGGGTCGAACGAGCGTCGGAAAGAAAGAGAACGCGCGTTGACAGTTACAGCCACTTGCGTCACAGTACAGATATGACACTGTTCCGCCTGAGTTTGCGACCCGGCGAATCCATCTTTGACCAGCTTGTGTTTGCCGCGAAAAAGGCTTTCATCAGCGGTGAACTCCAGCCGGGCCACGCATTTCCTTCCGTTCGGACGCTTGCGGCAGAGTTCAAAATTCATCCGAATACAGCGCACAAAGTTGTACAGCACTTGATTCAGGAGCGATGGCTCGAGGCGCGTCCAGGGATTGGAACAGTGGTCGCGGAAATTCCTCAGCCGCGGCCGGGTGATCGCAAGCGTCTCCTGGGGCGCGAGGTGGAGCAACTCGTGGTCGAGGCGAAGCGTTTAGAACTGGATATCGACGACGTCATACAAGCAATTCAGGACCAATGGGCCAAGCTCGAAGTGCCACAGGAGGTGAGAAGCAAATGATCCGCGTGGAGAATCTTTGGAAGAAATTCGGGCGCTTCGACGCACTTCGCGGATTGAGCTTCGACGTGCCCGGAGGAAGCGCGTTTGCGCTGATCGGTGCAAACGGGGCGGGAAAGACGACCACCATCAAAGTGCTGATGAACATTCTCGAGCCGACGAGAGGAAGCGCGACGCTACTCGGCGTTGATTCACGGAGAGTCTCGCCGCGGGAGCTTGCGCAGATTGGATATGTCTCCGAAAACCAGGATATGCCGTCGCGACTGACGGTCGAAGAATATGTGGCTTATCTGCGACCGTTTTATCCGACCTGGGACCGGGAGCTGGAAGCATCCATCGCGTGTCAATTGCGATTGCCGCTAGAGCGAAAAATCGGCGACCTCTCGCATGGCATGCGCATGAAAATGGCGCTGATGTGCGCGCTGCCTTTTCGGCCCAAGCTGCTGATTCTGGACGAGCCTTTCAGCGGACTCGATCCGCTGGTGCGTGATGAATTCATGGAAGGGCTGCTGGAGCAGGCTGGGGAGATGACCATTCTGATCTCGTCGCACGAACTGGGCGAAATCGACGGCGTCGCGACCCACGTCGCATTCCTCGACGAGGGCAAGCTGCTGTTTCAAGAATCGATGAGCGACCTGACGGGACGGTTTCGGGAAGTGCATGTGACGTTGGAGACCGAAGCAGCCAGACCCACGACGGTTCCTAAGGAATGGATGCAAATACGCACAATCGGAAACGTGCTGACATTTGTCGACACGCGGTTCGACGAAAACGGACTGAGCGAGCGCGTTCGTTCGCGAATCGAAGGTGTGCGAGGAATCGACGCGCAGCCGATGGCGCTGCGGTCTATCTTTACGACGCTGGCGCGGGCCGCGCGCGACGGCGCGGCTTGAAGAAAGGCAGGCGGAGATGGTCTGGCACATTTTCAAGAAAGATTGGAAGTTGGCGTGGGTGTTTGTCTTGGTGGTGGCGGTAGTTCACTGGATAGATTCGGCGATCATTTACAAACTCGGGCTATTCGATGAAGATCCCATGCTCGGGATGCTCGCTGATGCTGTCCCTATGCTGGCATTTTTCGCGAGCATGTTTCTGATTGGCGCGATCGTGCACCTCGACTCGATCCCCGGAGTGCGGCAAGACTGGTTGGTGCGGCCGATCTCGCGCCGGGACCTGGTCGTCGAAAAGTTCCTCTTCGTGGTGCTCGTGGTGAATGGTCCGATCTTCGTAGAGGTCTTGTTGCAGGGGCTTGCAAACAAATTTTCTCTCCGCTTGTCGCTGGCGGCTGCAACGTGGCAGGTCGCGTTCCTTTTTTTCGCCTTCACTTTGCCTCTTTTCAGTTTTGCGTCGGTGACAAGAAATATGACGCAAGCGTTCATTTTTGGGTGTAGCTGCACCTTCATTATCATCGGATTCCAAAGTATCGCGGGTTATCTGAATTGGCGCTCGCACGACACGCTGGAATCGATCTCTTGGAGTGGAATTGGATGGGTGGGGGAGACAGCGCGTTTCGCGCTCAGTGTGGTCGCCGCAACCGTCATTCTCGGCCTTCAGTATTTCCGGAGGAAGACCGTTTTCGCGCGCGGCATGGTCCTCTTGTTTGGCGTTGCACTTCTTGCCACACAATTTATCCCGTGGAAGGCGGCTTTCGCCGTCGAACAGAAACTCTCGCCGAGCCCCGGCGTTGGGACGAGTGCAGTTGTTGCGTTTGATCCGAAGCTCGAAAAATTCCGCTCGCCGTCTGGATTGGGTGCTTCGTCGGATCAAGGCCGGCGGTACAACTTTGGGGAACATACGAGCGTGTTCTTGCCTTTGCAGGTTACCGGTACCCATTTCGATGCTTTTCTGCTAACGGACTTAGTGGAAGTGCGCTTGATCGGGCGGGACGGAAAGGTTGCGTTCCACGGAAGAGGCGAGAGGGTAGAGTTCGCCGACGGAGGGCCGAACAACTCAATCTACCAAGAGATCCAGGTGCCCAGTTCTGTCTATCGAGACATTAAGGATCAAGCGGTTCGGGCTGAAGTTGATTATTCATTGACGCTCTTCGGACTGAGGGAGTCCTACTCGATACCCGCATTGGGCGGTGATGAGCGAATGCCAGGCTTCGGTTGGTGCGAGACGAAAATGAATGAGGCGGAAACGACCGTTGAGCTGCGCTGCATGCAGCCGGGCAAGGGGCCAACATGTGCGACGCTATTTCTTGAAAATAAAGCGACTGGGCAGCGAAATCCGCCCAGATCTTCCTGTCACGGCGATTATTCGCCCTATTCCGGATGGTATTTCGGTGACAACATGGCGCATTTTGGAACAAACGTTCCGTTCCGCGATGCTTCCGGGTTGGCAAAGTATCCGGTCGACGGGCCGCAGCTGCCGAATTCGCGCGTTATCATTCGGGTGTACGAACCGGAAGACCACTTCACGCGTTCGCTTCTGATCCCTCAGATCAAGCTGCAAGATTGGGAAGCTCAATAGGCAGCGAGCGACAGCGTGCAATGTCGAAACGAGCAAGAAAGAGACGCGGACGAACCGCCGGAAATTAGAAGCCCGGTGCGCCGGTGGCGGCGGGGAGCCCTATTATCGTGAGACCGGAGCTTGGGAGGGAAAGCGTCTAGGTGGAGGCCGATTCACTCGCGGCGTGGGAATCGCGGACGGCACGGGCTTGGGCGGCGAACGGGGCGGCTTCGGTCAGGCGGTTTTGGGACGTAAGGAAGCTTGCGTAGTCCTCCAGGAGCTCGGCCAGATGGGGATGATCCTGCGGAAGCACGGCTTCGCGGATGGCGAGCGCTTTTTTGTAGAAGGACTCTGCTTCGGAAACCTGGCCTTGCCGCTCACGAAGCCAGGCAAGACTGTGGAGAGTGTCGGCGACATGAGGATGCCCCGGCGGCAGCTTGGCCTCGCGGATTTCCAGCGATTTTTTTAGAAGTGCTTCAGCTTCCAAGAACCGGGATTGTTCGATTCTTACATCGCCGAGGCGATTTACGACGAAGGCGGCGTTGAGGCTTGCGCCTTCGCTGACCTTTTCGTGAATCGCCAGTGATTGCCCAAGATAAGAATCGGCTTCAACCAAATGGCTTTGCTCCAAATGAAGCCTCCCGAAATTCGAGAGACATATGGCGGTGTACTCATGTTCTTCCCCGAGTGAACTTCGCAAGGCTGGCAGGGCTTTTTCAAGAAACTCGGCGGCTTCCAAGTAGCGTTGTTGCTCCATGCGGATGTTGGCGATGTTCATCGAGTTCACCGCAATATCCCTATGACCGGGCTTCAGCTTGGCTTCTCGAATCTGGAGCGCCTGCGTGGCAATGCGGGCGGCTTTGTTGTACTGACCGAGGCCCTGATAGGCGAGGGCCAGATTGGAAAGACGCTGAGCCTGGTCCGGGTGATTCATGCCTTGTGACTTTTCGGCGATGGCGAGCGCGCGCTCCATGGAATCAGCCGCTTCGCGGAATTGCCCCAACCGCAGCTCCAGGGCGCCGATGTTGCCGAGACTCGCGGCTACGGCGGGATGTTCAGGGCCGTAGACGGCTTCGCGAATGCGCAGAGCCTTGCGGTGGAACTGCAAGGATTCAGCGATGCGATCCTGCTTGGTGTAGACGGCAGCGAGATTGTTCAGAATGTCGGCGACATTAGAGTGCTGCTCGCCGAACGCAGCGCGGGAGATACCCAACGCGCGCTCCAGATTTGCTTCAGCCTCCTTTTGGTTCCCGGAGGCATTCTGAACCAAGGCGAGATTCATCAGGCTCCGCGATACGTCGGGATGGTTAGCGCCGAGGGTGCGCTCTCGCCGGGCCAGTACATCCGCATGTAGGGCAGCAGCCTCGGGATACCGGCCCTGCTTCAAGAGCATGACCGCTTCGTTATTGAGGTCGGTGAGCCGTAGGGGATGGTCGGCGGGGAGTTCGTGGTTGCGGATTTGCTTCGCTTTCGCGAAGAGCTCTTCGGCTTCGGCGTACTCGCCCTGGTGCAGCTTAACGGAAGCAAGGTTGTTGAGGGATCCCGAAACGGGCAAGCTCACGGGGCCAGATTCACTCTGGCGAGTAGCTAACACCTGGCGATGCGTCGCTTCCGCTTCGGAGTAACGCGCGGCGTCGTTGATGACGACCGCCAAGTTGTTCAGGGTGTTCGAGCCGCGCGGCGGTTTGTTCGTCCCAGCCTGCTGAGCCAGAAGGAGGGAGCGACGAAAGAGTTCGTCTGCTTCACCCAGGCGGCCAAGCTTGTACAAACACCGGGCGTAGTTGTTCATGGGGCTGGCGATTTGATCGTGGAGGCGCGGGAATTGCTCGAGATACTGCACGGCTTGGCGGTGCAGCGGTTCGGCTTCGGCGTGTTTTCCCGCGTCGTCGAGCGTGGTGGCGAGATTGGAGCAGGCAAGGACCGTTTCCGGAGCGTCGGGGCCTTCGAACTGGTTGCGGAGTGCAAGCTCATCGCGGCGAAATTGCTCCGCCTCCGTGAACTTGCCTTCTGCGCGATGCAGCTCGGCAGTTTCGCCAATGGTGAGGGCGCGTATTTTCCAACGAAGCGGGAGCTGGTCGGAGCAGGCCGACGCGTTCTGCAAGAGGCGGTGAGCGTCGTCAAGCCGATTCTGCGCCCGAGCATTTTGAGCGGCCGAGAACGACTTGAACCACCGGCGAATCAGGTAGCGCTTGCGCAAATCAAGGATCACTGTGTAGAGGAAAGCGAGAAAGAAAAGGGTGAGAAAGACCGAAAGGACTTCGAAGGGGAATTGTGGACTCGGCAACGGCGTTTTCCTATTGCTGCAGAATCAAGAAGAATGCGTTTCTATTAGTTTGCTCCGCAACGAAGATCAAAGTTCTGCAGCTTTGTCAGCGGGTATCGAAAAGACTACTCGCTATTCATAAACATTTCGGAGAGGTTTCACAAGCCCCGTTCCGAGAAGCGGCGATGTGGGCGAAGCAGGTTTGGCTGAGGGACATGAGACCGGCGTGGCCGCACATTTGGCGTTCATTCAGCTAATCATCTAGAATCGCTGTCCATGACGTGCCCCAATTGTGGAAAAGGGATGACCGACTGGACGTTGGACGGCCGCGTGGGCACAAAGGTCATCGTCGACGTATGCACAGGTTGCCAATCGTTCTGGTTCGATGAGCACAAGAGCCTGCAGCTCTCTCCCGGTTCGACGCTCAAGCTGATGAAATTTATCGGGGAACACTCGTCAACGGTCAAGCCAACCTTGTTGGACGTGCTCCGTTGTCCGCGATGCGGTGGCTCGCTCTCGCTGGCGCACGATCTGGTCCATAGCACGCGGTTCAACTATTGGATATGTGCAAATGGACACGGGAAGTTCATCGGTTTCTTCGACTTTCTGAAAGAAAAGAATTTCATCCATACGCTCTCACCCCAAGAGATCCAGGAGTTGAAACAGAACGTGCAGAGCGTGAACTGCTCCAACTGTGGCGCCTCCATCGACCTGCAAACCAACTCGGTTTGTCCCTACTGCCATTCCGCCATTTCCATGCTGGACATGAAACAGCAGAAACAGATGCTGGCGCAACTCAAGGAAGCGGCCGAGCCGCTGCCGGTTGATCCGACATTGCCTCTGAAGCTCGCCATGGCAAAGGAGCAGATATCGTCCGTATTTCAGGAGCACGATGCCGAGTGGTGGGAGGACGCGCGTTCGGGCGACCTTGTGCAGGCTGGTTTGAAGGCGGTTACCCGATTGATTGCCACGATCCTGTAATTGAATTGTTCACCAGACAGCGAAACCAGATTTCCGGTTACGGCATTCACCAGGCACTTGCCCCTGCACCTAAGTCCTCGACATCTGACACCAACCTACGCGTCGCAGAGCAGTTCAAGTTACTGTCTCGCAATAAGAAGCAAGGATATGGAGACGCGAATCGCGCATAGGCCGATGATTGGAGTACCGCCCGGAAGGCAGGAAAGGTATGGAGGAGACGAAACAGAAGGAACCCGTGTATTCAGGCGAACAGACCGAGATAACGGGACCGGATTCGCTACGAAGCACGACCGTGGCCACGGAGTCTTCGGGGACGGAAAAGACCGCCTCGAAGCAAGCGCAAACGGCGCAAAAGGTGGTTGCGCCGGAGATCAGCCAGAGCGGCGCATCTGGGACGACCGGGGAAATTGGGGAGTTGCTGAAACGCACGAAGCACGTGTGGTTGATTGTTGCTGGAGCGGTTTTCGTAATGATGGCGGCGATTACGGTAGTGTCACGCCTGTCCGAGCGCGCAAGTAACGCACGGGAGAAGCGGCAGGAACGAGCGGCACTAGATGTGATGCCTGAAAACTTAATCGCGCGGTGCGGCCCACCGGCCGAGGACGTGTCGAAAGAAATGTATCCCGTGATGCTACGGACAATGAGCTACCAACGCGGAGATAACGAAAGAATCGTGTTCGAGTTCAGCAGGACGGCAGAGGCAAAGAGCGACTGGGTGTTTCTGTCCATGAAAGACCAGAGCGGTACCAGGAGCTTCGAAACGCCGGAAGCGAAGATCGCTGCGCTGCCATGCCTGGACTCGATCAAGTGAACGCTCTTACAACTAAGAATTCCAAGATAAAAACACTCTGCGCCAAAGTGCCTCCGACACACGGCGCTGACGGACCTTGATGAGGCGGCCGCGCTGGTTTTACGCGCAACAGCGAAATCTCTTCAGAACATTCATGATGGATGCCCTCGGGCCGCAGCTTGCACTAACGCCAACCGCTGGCAAGTCGGGGTACCGAACATCCTTCGCACCTGGACTTCCAGTGACCGAAAAATGAATTAAGCATCCGTGTGAATTGGATTGATTGCACTTATGCCACTGAAGTCTCCGGGCGGCGGTTAGAAGGAAATTGTCGGCAGAGGGGTGGTTATTTCAGCTCGATCTCCACGATTTGCCCTGCGGCGTTCCCCGCGTTAGCAAGGGTGTGGGTGACTTCGGCGTTCACCCAGTGGAAATCGCCGGGCTTGACCTCGTGCGCGGTAGATTGGCCGTCGGCCGAAGTCATTTTCAAGATGAATCCTGTCGCCGAGACGATAAGGTATGGCCGCACATGGCTGTGCATTGCAGACACAGAGCCGGGGGCGAGGACCCAGTTGTAAACGCGGGCGCTTGGATTTTCCCCAGCAACCGCAGCGGCCACAGCCGACGAGGGAGTTCCAGGCCGCTCGAGAAGTTCGACGTCGAGGACATCAAAAGGAACCGAGCCTATATTGTGGACCCTGTGCGTGAAAGAGTTGCCGGCAAGGTTGTAGACAGTAATATTGCCGGGCTTGGTCGGTGAAGGGGGGCCTTCCTCTTCATTCGGTGTCTGCTGTGTGATCGAAGTACTGGAAAGGTTCACGGCCACCCGATCGTGGGTGTGCGTGTGAAAGAGCGTGCGTTCACCGGGTGGAAGCGTCAAGTGGAGAACAAGCACAGATTCATTCTTCAGGACAACATGATGAAGGGGCTCGTTCTCGACGAGCACAGGCGCTGACGCTTCTTGGCTCGCGAACATGCAGGACAAGATCAGGAAAAGAGCTAAATGATGTTTCATGTTCATCATTTCAGGCGCGCACCTCAGCTCCGAGAAAGTGCAAGAGTATCCGACAACGCCCTTTGTGAGGTAGTGGGAATCACTACGTCGGATAGCCGGACAGGTGCCCAATCCTTGCCTGGAATGGTCTCCTGAGATGTGCAACGGAATTCAGGACGGGAGGGTTGGCAAACGGAGATTGACCAACTGCGGGGACTCAGAAGCCGGGGGCGCCGGTGGCGGCGGGGCGCATTTCTGGGGCGTTGACGCCGAAGCGGAGATGAGCGAAGTAGGTTTGGCCGAGGGACATGAGGCCGGTGTAGAGGTAGCCCCAAACGAAGAGGAGCAGGAAGGGGATGGTGGGATAATTTTCGTTGAGGGCGGCGTAAACGATGGTGCCGGCGAAATAAAGACCGAGGAGGACTTCGGCGTAGGGCATCCAGCCGGCTTTGTTTTTGTATTTTTTCTCGACGAAGGTGCCTTTTTTGCCTTCGATATTGAATTTGGGTGTGCGAGCGAACTCGCTTTTCTTGCCGATGATGGCTTCCATAACCGCTTGCGCATTGCGGACGGAAATCCCGATGCCGGTGGCCATGACGAAAGGCATGTAGAGAAACGTGCGCCACCAGTTCTTGGGACGGAGCTCCCGTTGCGCAACGATGTAGAAACTGGAGATGGAGCAAGTGGAAGCAAGGAAAAGAGGCAAGTCAATCACCAGCATTTGGAACCAGCCCTGATAGAACCGGACGATCATGGCGGGCAGAAGCATCGCGGAAAAAAGAACCATCAGCGGATAGCTGATATTGGCGGTGAGATGGAAGAAAGCTTCAGCTTTGACATGCCAGGGCGCATCGGATTTCAGAACGCGTGGGAGGATTTTTTTCGCGGTTTGCATCAGGCCTTTGGCCCAGCGGGCTTGCTGCGCTTTGAAGCCGTTCATATCGACAGGCAACTCGGAAGCGCATTCGATTTGCGGGAGGTAGAGGAACTTCCAGCCCTTGAGCTGCGCTCGATAGGAAAGATCAGTGTCTTCCGTGAGCGTGTCGTGTTCCCAGCCGCCGGCTTCTTCGATGGCTTTGCGGCGCCAGACGCCGGCGGTGCCGTTGAAATTGAAAAAGGTGCCGCGGCGGGAACGCGCGCCGTGCTCGACGACGAAGTGGCCGTCCAGGAGGATGGTTTCAACCTGCGTGAGAAGCGAATAGTCGCGGTTGAGGTAGGTCCAGCGAGTCTGGACCATCCCGATTTTAGGGCCGTTGGCGGGATCGACGAAATACGGAATCGTGCGGCGTAGAAAACTGGGCTCGGGGATAAAGTCGGCGTCGAAGATGGCGATGTATTCGCCTTGCGCAGTCTTGAGACCGTTTTCAAGCGCGCCAGCCTTGTAGCCTTCGCGATTCGCGCGGTGAATGTAGACAATAGGCATGCCCTGCGCGGCGTGGCGTTCGACGCAGGCGCTGGCGACCTCGCAAGTCTCGTCGGTGGAATCATCGAGGACTTGAACGTCCAGGAGTTCGCGGGGGTAGTCGAAGCGCGAGACGGCTTCGACGAGGCGCTCGATCACGTATCGCTCGTTGAAGATGGGAAGCTGGACGGTGACGCGCGGCCAGTTTTTAACTTCGGGAGGCGGGCCAGGGACGTTTTTCGAATAAACGTAATAGTCGTAAACGAGCCAGTAGCGATGAAGACCGTAGACAGCGAGGACGAAAAGCACGAGGAAGTAGGGAATCATCATCGCGAGGTCGAAAGCATTGGCGTGGTACACGTTCCTGAACGTAGGGTCGGTGAGCTTGTGCCAGTAATGGCTTATGGAGGTTTGTGCCGCGAGAACGGTTGCGATAGGGAAAAGGGTTTGCACGATGAAGACGATTTCCGTTGTTCGCTGATGAGCAACTAGCGCGCAATTGTCGACAGATGATTATAAGGCGGAAGCTTGGACTGTCAAAGACCAGGAGCGAGTCCCCAAGAGGTTAGCCCCGCTCCCCCGTCACCCGGTCCAGCTGTAGCACCCTTCCACTAGTATTTTCCCATTATTGATGGCTGTACCTGCGCCCACTAGACTTGCCGCCACATTACACGGGAACTCGCCGAGGGGTGTCGGAGCAGGAGTTCCCTGAATCCCACAGAGTCGCGAAATCTGCTCCAAAAGAGATCTTTTTGGGGGATAACTCAGTGAAAAAACTCTTCTTGTTGGTTCTATGCCTCGGGATTGCGTTACCCGTGTTCGGCCAGAGCAATTATGGCAGCGTCACAGGCATTGTTACGGATCCGCAGCGTCTGGCGATTGCAGGAGCCACCGTCCAGCTTACGGCGGCTAGCACGGGCGCGATCCGTCACGTCGTGACGGACCAACACGGCCTCTTCGAGGCTCCCGCGCTTCTGCCGGATGATTACGAAGTAAAAACCGAGGCACCAGGATTTGCGCCCGAGACGCGATCGCTACGGCTAGAGGTCGGGCAGAAGATCGCTATTGAAATCAGCTTGAAAGTTGGCCAAGTGACGGAGGGCTTGAGAGTCACTGCCTCCAGCGAGGTGTTACGGACTACCGATGCCAGCGTTGGAGAAGTTGTCGAGCCTCAGTCCATTCGCGCACTGCCGCTTAACGGCCGGATGCTGATTGACCTTGTGCTCACCGTTCCCGGCGCCCATGTGGGTTTTGGCGCACAAACTGGATCCACAAACCCTCTTTACTGGCGCCCCGGCCAGCGCTCCGCCGTAGTCATAGGAGGCAGCCGGCCGAACGCGAATTTTTTCTTGCTCGATGGCGCCACGAATACCGATCCCACGTTTAATACTCAAAACTTGAGCCCAGCTCCCGACGCGGTCAGAGAATTTCAAGTGGAAACGAGCAGCTACACCGCGGACATGGGCGGCGCTGGTGGGGGCCAGATTAATATCGTCACTCACTCCGGTTCGAGCCAATTTCATGGAACAGTTTACGAATTCCTTCGCAACGGGGCCATGGACGCAAGCACGTTTGAATCCATGGGCAACAATCACCTGGTGCAAAATAACTTCGGAGCGTCCTTTGGCGGTCCGCTCTTTGGGAAGAAAACGTTTTTCTTTCTCAATTACGAAGGGTTGCGGCTCGCACAAGCAGACGCCCAGATCTTGACTGTGCCGACAAAGGCCGAACTCCAGGGCGATTTCAGCATGAGCAACGTCAAAATCTACGACCCAACCACCGCGGTCAAGAATCCGAATTACAATCCCAGCCTGCCGACGGGCCCAGCCAACTTTCCCTACACGCGCACGCAGTTCCTCAACAATCAAATCCCGACGAACAGGATCAATCAGCTCCTCGAAGTCTTCCTGCTGCAATACCTGCCTCAACCGAACATGACGATGATGCCGGGAGAGCCGGACTCAAACAACTATCTCGATGTGCGGAACGAGGCGCATTTCCAGAATCAGGGAACGGTACGCGTGGATCATAATTTTTCGAACGGCGACACGCTGCTGGTGCGCTACTCGGCCGGCGGGGAAAATGGATTCTCGCCGAGCAGCGGGATGACCTCCACGACGGAAAACCTTCCGGGCTTCGGCGTGAATTTCAACAATCTGTCCCAGCAGGGGGTGGGCTCGTGGAATCACATTTTCTCCAGCACCAGAGTCAACACCGTCTCGGTTGCCGTTTCGCGTCTCTCGATGGACCGCACTTCACAGAATGACGGGATAAACGACATCGTTGGCCAGCTGGGCATTCAGGGTGTCGGTTTTGGCGGAAAAAACGCTTGGGGCGCCCCGTGGTTTGCGGTGCAAGGGTACACCGGGATCGGCGACACGTTTGCCGCAACACCCATGCATGCGTGGGACACGACCGGCGAAGTCCGAGATACCTATTCGTGGCAGCGTGGACGCCACGGAATAAAATTTGGCGGGGATATTCACCGCTATTACTGGCCCATGTGGGGATTCTTCCAGAATCGCGGCTACTACCAATACACGAACGGCTACACCACCGAGTTTGGTTTCAACGATGGCAGTGGTTCTGGGCTGGCCAGCATGCTTCTAAGCCTGCCTACTGTGAAGCAACGGCAGGCGGGCATCCCTCAAATGGATTTGCGTGCTTGGGGAATGGCGGGGTTCGTCGAGGATAGCTGGCAGGCTACCTCGACGACCACGCTCAACTTTGGTCTTCGCTACGAGTACGCGAGTCCTCTTTACGACACGGAGAACGCCAACTCGAATCTGATTTTTCACAACGGGACGCCCTCCGCATTTGTCGGCGGCGAGCTGGGATATCCGAATGGGCTGATGTACGCCAACAAGCACAACTTTGCGCCGCGGTTCGGGATCGCGAAGAATCTCCCCGGCCGCGGCCTTGTTTTTCGCGCGGCCTACGGAATTTTCTTTACGCCTGTGGATCTGAACACGTGGTGCAACCAGCGCCACAATGTGCCGTATGTCTTCCCGGAAACGCAGCAAGCGGATAACTTCACGCCTCCGGCTTCGCTCTTCACCAGTGGGTTGAATTTCGGTACGCCGGTGCTCGGGGCGGGAGCATTGCCCCCCACGACAGTGAGTTTCACCGCATTCGATCCGCATTCTCCGGCGCAGTACGTTCAGCAGTGGAACGGTTCCGTGGGGAAAAGTTTCGGGCAGAACACTTCCGTCGAGGTCGGCTACATCGGATCTCGCGGTTATCACCTCCAGCGCGCGCACTTGATCAACAACACCTTGCCTGGGCCCGGCCCTCTGGGGCCGCGACGTCCGTTTAAGACGATTACGTTTGTGCCGGGCACGGTTTTGACGTCAAGCAGCGCTACCGCTGTAGTGCAGAGCCTGACGTTTCCGGTCAGCACCATCAATTTGCTGGAGAACTCCGCGCAGAGCTGGTACGACGCGGGGTACATAAACGTGCGCCGCCGGTACTCTCATGGGCTCAGTCTTCTTGCCAACTACACTTTTGCCAAGAACATCACTAACGCTCCGGACTTCCGTTCGCCCATGGACGAGTCTTCCATTCCGCAAAACAACAACAATCTCAATGCGGAAAAAGGACCGGGGTGTGACGTTCGGCATCGCTTCGCACTCAGCACGGTCTACGATATTCCTGCTTACCGGCATGCGGCGTGGACACAATGGGTAACGCAGAACTGGCATTTCTCGACCATCTATCAGGTGCAATCTGGAATGCCGTTTACGATCTCGGTGTTTGGCGATACCGCGAATTCGGGGACGGTTCTCGGCGAGAATCCTATCCGGGCCAATGCTACGGGGCTCCCCATATTCGGCCCCGGCACGCGAACCGCGGCCGAGTGGTTTAATCCCGCGGCGTTCGCCGGGCCAGCCGCCTTTACCTATGGCAACGTTGGCAGAAACTCCGTGTATGGTCCACCGTTGCAGACGATGGATATTGCCCTGGGACGCACGTTCCGCCTCACTGAAAATGCCAATTTCCAGTTCCGTGCGGAGGCATTTAACGCGCTGAACAAAGTGAACCTGGGCACACCTAACCGCTATGTGAACGAACCGCAATTCGGCACGATCACCATGGCCATGACGCCTGGACGCGAAATCCAGTTGAGCGCGAGGATTTCGTTCTAGCGGTTCCCCCTCTCTGTGTTTTTGATAAGTGTTGATTGTAAAAGACTTAGCATTTGCGTAGTTCATTTAGAATCAAGCACTTACGGGGCATAATGCAAGTGTTGATTCTAAAGAGTTTGCGCGCAGTGAAGCAGTGCAAATGCCGTGTGCTTCGTAAGTGTTGCAAATAGAAGGCTTAGACCAAAGTTGGCTTCGGAAAAGCAAAAAAGCCAATCATGAGATTGGCGTTCCAGGGAACGACGCACTGTATTACCCAAAGGGTATAGTACGGAGGAACGCACTTGTTGTCAGAAGTAACTCATAAATTATTAAACTAATTAGTACTTACGGCAGTTGGCTTGGAGTCAAACCGTATCGGACTTGCGCCGCTGCCTAACAGAGGAGTGTGCAGAACTTATTTTTGTTTCGTAAGATTCTGCAATTCGCCAAAAGCAAGCTGTGGTTCGTTTCCCTGCCATCCGTCCCCTGGCGAGGTTGGATCAGCGTCCCGAATGGAAGCGTAGTGCTTTACCCAAATCTTCACGCTCCCAAATAGGATGGGGTCGCTCGTAAAGAGATAGTAATGCTTACCATCGAGCGTGAATTCAATCTGGTTCAGCTTGATTATGCCTTCCACAGCGCCCGCAATCGGGTTTGCGGAGAAGACGAACCATCCTTCATCTTGTTCTCCATAGGCGAAGTAGGAGTTGTTCCGGAGTAACTCGCCTCCTCCGCCATCGAACTTTCCCAGCATCTCTCTTTCTCTGACGAAAACGATGGGTGGATTGATTCGAAACAGGCCGTCTTTAGGATACCGCCCCATCTGCACATTATCAGGAAGGGTTGATTCGAAGTGGCCCCTGATTTCCAAATTCCCGTAATCATCCACTGGAATCTTTAGCCCATCGCCTGGCGAGTAGAAGAATTCCCGTTCCGGCATTTTCTGCAATCGCTCAAAAAACTCATCACCATAAGGATCGCCTCGTCGGTGCCAAAGGGCTCTCACGCCGATTTTTTCTGTTTCTCCAATCTGTTCCAACACACGGACGTGAAACCACACGGTTCCGTCTGGGTACGTCATTCCAGCATCATCGTCATAGTAAGGATTTCCCCCAGGGTTTGTTGGAACTGTAAAACGCGTAATCGACTTCCCGTCTCTCCCAAACAACTCGTATTGAAACCACCGATACGTCCCTCTCGCCCGCGTCAAGAACAATCCCGTCGACAAGGCCACCAAAGTAAGGACCATTAAGGCAAACGCAATTCTCGGTATTCGCATCGTCCCTCCCCATTTCCTCAGCCAGTTCGCGGCAGACAGTTCCGCCGACCTCCAATATCCTCCGGGAATTGCTCCGGGAGCAGCGGCGGTGGCCATGCCGCGCAGTTGGGCGCTCATCTCCGCGTACTCGTTCAGCCGCGTGCGACATTCCTCGCAATCCGAGAGGTGTGCCGCCATCAGCCGGGAAATCGGCTCACCATCAAACAAGGCGGAAACGCACTCTGCAGCTTCAGCACAATTCATTTCTTGCTCCTTGCAGCGTTGCTGGAGGAGCGCCACATGCGCCGCAGCTCTTCTCTCGCAACAAACAATCTCGACTTCACAGTGCCCACCGGAATTTGAAGAATTGCCGCAAGTTCTGCGTACGATTGGCCTTCGACCTCGCGCAACCACAAGATCGACTTTTGTTCCTCCGGCAGGCGTCCGAACGCATCCGCAACCGCAGCGAAACTGGCTGCGCCTTCCGCGAGCTCGTCGCTCCGTTTCTCTCGTCGGTCCTCGGAAACCACTCCGCGCTTTCTCCACCATTCCGCGGCGCGCTTTCTTCCAATTCCGAACAGATATCCGTGAAGCGACCCCAGCTCAGGCTGGAAGCCATTGGGCGACTTCCAAATCTGAATGAATGTCTCCTGCATCACGTCCTCGGCTGCCTGCCTGCTGCCCACAATTTGTTGAAGATAGGCACACAGGCGCCCCGCATTGTTGCGATAGAAGGTCTCGAAGGCGCTCGCATCTCGTATGCGAATTCGCTCCCACAGGTCGCTGTCGTCAGCCACGCCGTCCCTCAAGTCATTATTCGTTAGAATCGACCAAAAGGTTCATCGCACCGGAAATGCTTCGATATATTAGAAGAGGGATACCACGGTGTGGTCAGGTCCTGGTAAACGCGGTATCGGAAATTGACCCAGTACCGAAAAACGGCTGAAAATTGGGTGTTCAGCCGCCCATCACAGACAAGGGGCAGCGGCACTATTCGTTCGAAGATTCATCGCAGTGCTACGGGATGAGAACGATTTTCCCGGCAGCGCCGGGCTCGAGGATTTCTTTGTGGGCGCGGGCAGCTTCGGCAAGGGGCAATTCCTTGCCGACGATGGGGCGAAGCGCGCCATTTTCGAGGCCGGCGATGATGCCGGCGTGGATTTCGGCTTCTTCGGCCGGAGTGAGCGCCCAAAGAGTAAAAGCGCGAATCGAGCCTCGGCGAGACATGAGATCACGAGGGTTGATGGTGATTTCGCCACGGTTACCGATAACGATGACGCGGCCGTTGGTGGCGAGGAGCTTCATGTCGTTGGCGAGATTCACGTTGGCGAGCATTTCGAGGACGATATCCACACCACGGGCGCCGGTGGCTTTCATCATTTCGTCGAGATAGCCGGGTTTGCTGTGGTTGAAGACTTGATGGGCGCCTTCACGAGTGGCGAGGTCGAGGCCTTTCTGGCTGCTTGCCGTGCCAAACACGGTGAGTCCCAAGGCGCGGGCGATTTGGACGCCCGCGAGGCCGACACCGCCGCTCGCTCCGTGAATCAAAACGGTCTCTGAAGCGTGAGCTTGCGCAGTGTGGTAGATGGCGTGATACGCCGTTCCGTAAGGGACCCAGACGCCAGCGCCCTGGCTGAAGCTGACATTCTCGGGAAGCCGATGGACCTGGCTTTCGAGGGCGATCGCGTATTCGGCGTAGGCGCCGGTGACAGTCTTGGCCACATAGACGCGGTCGCTTGGCTTCACTTTGGTGACGCCTGGGCCTACGGCTTCAACGGTGCCGGCGCCGTCGGAGCCGGGCGTATAAGGCAGTGGAGGCTTGACGGCGTACGTGCCGGCGCGCATATAGGTATCGTAGGGATTCACACCTACCGCGTGAATGCGGACCAAGACCTGTCCGGCGGTTGGTTTGGGTGTGGGAATCTCTTCCAGCTTTAGGACTTCGGGTCCGCCGAATTCGTGGACGACGATGGCTTTCATTTCTTTTGGCCTCCGATTCTGCGTGCGCTTTGAATGTCGGAATTCTAGCTGAAGAGGGGCACGCCGTGCCGTGCCCCTACGAAGAAAAATTCGCGTCGCGGCGTTGTCGTGTTTTGAATCTGCTAGAAGTGATCGTCTGCGTGCACATGCGCCGATTCCTTCTCGAGCAGGCTGGCCGACTGGCCCCAGGCCGTCGTCTGCCAATTGTCCTTGCCTTTTTTCTGAGGAATCCAGGGAGGCAGAGTTTGGTTCAAATAGGCCGCTAGTGCGTGAATGTAAGGTTCGTACATGCGGCGTAGCTCGGCGAGGCGGCGGTCGGCTTCTTCGCCGTCGTGGAGTTTTAGGCCCTGCTGGGCAAGGACGTCGCGGATGTGCCGCAGTTCTTCGGCGGGGAGCCGGTCGTAGGGCAGTGAGGTTGGCGCGGTGCCGAACACTTGGGAAAGATCGGCGACGGCATGCCGGGCGATCGCGAAAGTCAGCTCGGCTTGCTTCTTGCAGGAGCCTTCGATACCGACCATAACTAGCGCGGAAGTGTCCAGGATGGCGGTGAGCGACGCGATCCAGGACTGGTTATCGTGCTGGGAACGGAAGTAGGCCAGAACCGGATAGGAGAGGTGGCTCTCCATGAGCTCGGCCGACCAATGCTCCCAATCTTTGAGGAGTTCGCGCAAGGCCTCTTGTCCGTGAGGATAGCTGTGACGGCGGAGGAGTTCTCCTGCGGTAGGCGGAGTGCCGGCGCGCGAATCGAGCAGGGAGATGTCTACTTCGCGTTTGGAGAACGAACCATAAATGAACGGCAGATAGCCAATCACCGCGGCCAAGAAGCCGAAGCCAAAGCCCGCTTCTACGACGACGAGAACGCGTGCCAGGCCGGACCGAGGAATAACGTCGCCGAGGCCCAGAGTGAAAAACGTTGTGCCGCTGAGATACATATCGGTCTGAAAGCTAGGCTGGCCGCCGGTCGTGATCACGGAGGAGCCCGCGCCGTATTGCATGAAGCCGAAACCCAAAACCAGTCCGACAGCCCAAACTCCCACGAGCACGAGCAGAGAGAGCGGGCCGTAAAAGCCCAGGAGCGATTCCCGCGTTTTGCGAGAGGAGATGCGATTGACCAGAAAGGTCCACACCTGCCAGGTGGACCTGTAGAAAAGGCGGGCAAGGCGGAACTTCCGCGTGACACGCCGCGGCAGAATGATGGCCTCGAACGCGTCCCACAACACGATCAGAAAGATCGCGATACCGGCGATGAAAGCGCCTGGAGCTGGAATCATGTGCGGCATTGTACTCGTTTGGCCGGGTGGCCGAGGAGTGGAAGAAGGATCAGGAGTTGAGGCGCGCGCTGACGCTGATCTCTGCTTTGAAAAGTTTCGATACGGGGCAGCCAGATTCGGCGGCTTTGACCGCAGCGTCAAATTTGGTTTTGTCTGCACCTGGAATGGTGGCGACGAGGTCGAGGTGGCTCTTCGTGATGGAAAAACCGTCGCCAACCTTGTCGAGTGAAATGGTGGCGGTGGTTTCCAGCTTCTGCGCGGTCATTCCCGCGCCGCCGAGTTGCGCGGAGAGAGCCATGGTGAAACAACCCGCGTGAGCCGCGGCGAGGAGCTCTTCCGGATTGGTGCCCACGCCGTTTTCGAAGCGCGTGCTGAAAGAATATTGCGTCTGTTTGAGCACACCGCTGTCGGTGGAAATCGAGCCTTTGCCGTCCTTCAAACCGCCTTGCCAGACTGCCGATGCTTTGCGTTGCATGATGCCACTCCTTTTGCGCTATTTGCAGAGTTTGACTGCTTCGAATCACGAGAATTCGATTCACCAGCGAGAGAGAAGGGTATATTGGCGGAATGATTGTGTCGAGTGACGGCGTCAAATTCTGATGGGCGTGGATCTGGAGCAGGTCGCGCACCGGCCGTGGCCGCTGCCGGCGGGACGCTGGATCATGGCGCAAAGCTGGCACGACCTGCTTTTTGCCCATTGGCCCGTGGCTGTGTCGCTTCTGCGGCCACATATTCCCTCACGACTTGCGATTGACACTTTTGACGGACAAGCTTGGCTCGGTGTCGTTCCGTTTCGGATGTCCGGTGTACGGCTGCGCGGGACACGTGCAATTCCCTGGCTCTCGGCGTTTCCGGAACTGAATGTTCGAACGTACGTTGCCGCAGATGGAAAACCGGGCGTGTGGTTCTTCAGCTTGGATGCAGCGAACAAGATTGCGGTAGCGATTGCGCGGGCGTGGTTCCACTTGCCGTATTTTCGCGCACGAATGTCTTGCGAAGAACGGAATGGATGGATCGAGTATATGTGCGGACGATCGCATCGTGGCGCGGCTTGCGGAGTGCTGAACGGAAGGTATCGAGCGACTGGCGAAGTATTTTCGGCGGTCCCGGGGTCGCTCGAACATTTTCTGACCGAGCGCTATTGCCTTTATACGACAGACAAAGACGGGCAGGTCGTCTCCGGCGAAATTCACCACGCGTCATGGGCATTGCAAACTGCGGAAGCAGAGCTGATCAGCAATACGATGCCGGAGGCTGCCGGAATCTATTTGGCGCCGGCGAAACCGTTGCTTCATTTTTCGAAGCGACAGGACGTAGTCGTTTGGCAGCCGCGGCGATTGGCATCCTGATCCGTCTTGTGTGTGCTCACCATTTATGGAAAACAAAAAATACGGCAAGACCGATACAGCCGAAGCCCGCAGCGTAGTTCCACTTTATTTTTTCGCCGAGATAAAGAACTGAGAAAACGGAAAAGACCGAAAGTGTGATGACTTCCTGAATGGTTTTGAGCTGCGCGGTGCTGAACTCGTACGAGCCGATGCGGTTCGCTGGAACCTGGAAGCAGTATTCGAAGAAAGCGATCCCCCAGCTCACAAGAATCACTTTCCAGAGAGCGGAAGTGCGGAACTTCAAGTGGCCATACCAGGCAAACGTCATGAAGATATTGGAGATGGTCAGAAGGATGATCGTTCTCATGTTTTACCGTTCTCGCTTTATGTCAAAGATACTCTTGATGAGACGCAGAACCGCGAGCTTGAGATACAAACTGCCGGACTGACTTTGCCAATGTTGTGCGGGATCCATACCTGTTCCGAACAATCCGGAAAATCATCGCCGCCGCATCCAACGCGCTACTCTGTGCTGTCTCATAACTGTTGCCTAATCTGCAATGCCGGATTCTGCACAAAGGGAGCACGCCGGCTTTCCTTGGCAGCATGAACTTCGATAGAGTCACGTGAGAAATGCAGTTTGGCTTCCCTCATTCGGCGCGCATCGGGACTTTAAAAGCGTGGAGGCTCTCGTGGGGCGGATTGTTAAATATATTTGTGCATTGTTCCTGACGCTGGCAGTCATTTTTCCGATTGCCACGGACGGGCAAGGGTCCACTGTGCTGGTCGTCACGGGCTCCAGCATGCCGGAACCGCTCTACGCGCTCTGGAACGACGAATATCACAAGCAGCAGCCCGCCGTGCAGGTCCGCTATCTACCGGAAGGCAGCGGCCCGGGCGCCACTCGAGTCTTGACAGGCACGGGAGATTTCGCCGGCGGTGACGCTCCCATTCCGGAGAAAGAGTTAAAAGCAGCCACCATCAAGGTATTTGAGCTTCCGACGGTGCTGATTGGAATTGTCGTGGTTTACAACTTGCCGGGCACAACCGGCGAACTGCGCCTTACGGGCCCAATCCTGGCAAACATCTATCTCGGGAAAATCACGGCATGGAACGATCCGGCGCTGGTCAAACTGAATCCCGATACACAACTTCCCGCGCTGCCGATCCAAGTGCTGCATCGCTCAGCGGGGAAAGGTTCGAGTTATATTCTCTCCGATTTCCTGTCGAAGGCGAGTCCGGAGTTTCTTGCGCACGTAGGACGAAGCGAGTCGCCGAACTGGCCTGTGGGCACGACCGCCGGCAGATCGCAGGACATGACCGAAAAAGTGGAGGCCACTCCGGGGGCTATCGGCTACACGGAATTGAATATGGCGATGAAGGCCTCGATGCGGATGGCCAGCATCCGGAATGCGGAAGGTGAGTTCGTGAGACCGTCCGCCCATTCGATTGCTGCCGCGGCCAAGGCCACGACGAGCAAAACAACCGACGATTTCCGGATTTCGCTCACGAATGCGCTCGGAAAAGACAGCTATCCCATCAGCAGCTTTACGTGGTTCTATGTGCCCGCCGTCGCGAAGGAGTCGCAACGCGGCCGCGCCGTCGCAGAGTATTTGAGATGGGTCTATACGAGCGGCGAGAAGATCGCACAGGAACAGGGTTACTCGCCGCTGCCCGAGGAACTGCTTGCCAAAGTGATGGCGAAAGCGGAGACGATCCGCTGAACACCTGCCTGAAGTCCTAAACGTTCAAAGTTAGAGAGACGAGGTCGGGCCGCGGCGCTGGCGGAAGCGGTGGCATTTTGGACCGGTCGACAGGACGATAAAGCGTATCGCGCTCGACCGGAATTCGCCCTGCCGCGCGGATGAGGCGCTCGAGTTCGGCTCGCGGCGTGAACTCGGAAGTCTTGGCACCCGCGTCGTGGTAAATCTTTTCTTCGACCACCGTGCCATCCAGGTCGTTGGCGCCGAAACGCAACGCAATCTGCGCGATGCTCGGTGAAAGCATGATCCAGTAAGCCTTGATGTGATCAAAGTTATCGAGAAGCAGCCGCGCGACGGCGATGTTGCGAAGGTCGGCATACCCCGTGGGCTTCGGAATGTGCGAGAGCGCGGTGTTTTCCGGGTGAAACGCCAGCGGAATGAACGTGACGAAGCCGTGCGTTTCATCCTGCAGCTCGCGCAATTTGATAAGGTGGTCGACGCGTTCTTCTTCCGTTTCCACGTGGCCGTAAAGCATGGTGGCATTGGACCGAAGGCCCGCTTCGTGCGCCTTCTTCGCCGTGCTCAGCCACATCTGGCCGCTGGTTTTGTGATCGCAAATAATTTTTCTCACGCGCGGATGAAATATTTCCGCGCCGCCGCCGGGGCAGGAATCGACTCCCGCCTCCTTCATTTTGACCAAAACTTCTTCGATGGAAAGTTTGGCGATGCGCGCGAAGTAATGAACCTCCACCATCGTGAAGGCTTTGATATGCACGGTGGGACATCGTTGTTTGAGGCCGCGGACCAGATCGAGGTAATGATCGAAGGACAGATCCGGATGCAAGCCGCCCACGATGTGAAACTCGGTGGCGCCTTCGCGAACGCCCTGCTCCGCGCGTTGATAGATTTCTTCCAGTGCAAAAGTGTAGGCGCCGGGTGCATTGGGATCGCGGCCGAAAGCGCAGAGTTTGCAATGCGCAACGCAGACGTTCGTCGGATTGATGTGACGGTTGACATTGTAATAGGTGATGTTGCCGTGGCGCTTTTCGCGGACGTAGTTCGCGAGCCATCCGACCGCGAGAAGATCTGGGGAACGATAGAGCGCGATGCCATCGTCCATGCTCAGGCGCTCGCCTGCAAGAACTTTGTCTGCGATAGGCTTCAACCGCTGATCCGTGATTGTCAGTTCGCTCATTTTGAATCCGCTGAAACTTTCAAACGCGCCAAACGGCTGCCGCAGCGCCCCAGAACAAAAGGAACAACAAACTAATATAACCGTTCACGGCAAAAAACGCAGCGTCCAGCTTGCTGAGATCGCCGGCTTTGACAAGAGAATGCTCGTAGGCCAGCAGCGCGGCAACAACCACGATGCCTGCCCATGCCGGCCAGGGCAGAGCAAAGCTGTAGGCCAGCCAGGAGAGCAGCGCGACCACGCCAATATGCATCGCGCGCGCGATCAGCAGAGCGTTGGCAATGCCAAACCGTTTCGGAATCGAATAGAGGCCTGCTCGCTTGTCGTAATCGATGTCCTGGCATGCGTAGAGCACATCAAATCCGCCGACCCAGAAAGTGACGGCCGCGCACAGAATGAGCATGCGAGCGTCAAGGCCGCCTGTCACGGCGATCCACGCGGCGGCTGGTGAAATGCCGAGCGCAACGCCGAGAAAAATATGCGACCAGTTCGTGAAGCGCTTGGTGAAGGAATAAAAAAACAAAATCGCGATCGCCAGCGGCGCGAGCTTCAGCGCCAGAACATTGAGCTGCCACGCCGCGACGAAAAATAAGGTCACTGCGACTAGCGTGAAAAGCCAGGCAAAGGAAAGCGAAAGAGCGCCGGTTGCGAGCGCACGCTGCTGCGTTCGAGGATTCTCACGATCGTACCGGAGGTCAACGATCCGGTTCATCGTCATGGCCGCTGAACGCGCCGCGACCATGGCCACAACGATCCAGACAAACTGGCGCAAGGTCGGCCAGCCCTTGGGCGGTTGATGCGTTGCACGCGCGGCGAGAAGCGCGCCGGTCAACGCAAAAGGGAGCGCAAAGACAGAGTGCTCGAACTTGATCATTTCGAGGACAGTGCGTATGCGGCTAGCCATCGAAAACTACGCCTCCGCCTTTTTGACGCCTGTCTGGCCCGTCCAGCGATACATATTTTCCTGGGGAAGATGAATCTGCGCGAGGACGCGATAAATATATTGGGTGACAAGGTCATCGATGGTTTGCGGATGATGATAGAACGCCGGAATCGCCGGCATGATCACCGCACCGGCTTGCTGCGCGCGCAGCATATTTTCCAGATGGATGCGGTTGAAGGGCGTGTCGCGCACACAAAGAACGAGTTTGCGGTTCTCCTTGAGCATGACGTCGGCAGCGCGGGAGACGAGGTCGTCGCTCACACCGTTGGCGATCGCCGCGAGCGTTCCCATGGAACAAGGAACGACGATCATCGAATCCACAGCGTAGCTGCCGGAAGCGATGGCAGCGCCGATATCTTTGTTGGGAAGAACTTCGATTTTTGCGGCGGGGCGATTGAGAAGCCGGTTGGGAAGCTGCTTTAAGTCACCAGACGTGATTCCCAGTTCTTCGGAGAAAAGCCGCTGGCCCGCCTCGGTGACCACCAGATGGATTCGCGCCACACGCGAATCTTCTTCCAGCAATTCGATGGCTTTTTGCGCGAGAACGGCGCCGCTGGCCCCGGTCACACCTACGGTAACGATTTGTTTTTGCGTGTCGGGCATGTTGCGCGCGGATAGAATCAGTCTCGCAGCCGCTCCAGGGCAAGTCAAGTTGAGGCCGCGGGCCTGTGCGATGATAGAATTTGCGGCGGTCAAACAATATGAACGAGCAGGAATTGCTGAAAATTCTGGAATTGGTGAAACTCGGCGCTTTTTCTCCTGAAAAAGCCGCCGAGCGGTTGAAGCATTTGCCGTTCGAAGACTTGGGATTCGCCAAGGTCGATCACCACCGGGCGCTTCGCCAGGGTTTTGCCGAAGTGATTCTTGGCAAAGGCAAAACGCCCTCGCAGGTCGCGGAGATTGTCCGCGCCATGCTCGGGAAGAAGGATTCGCATCACAATATTCTCGTGACGCGGGCGGACGCGAAGATTTTTGCGGCCATAAAGCGCGCCAACGGAAAACCAGCTCGCGCCGCGAAATTCCACGAGAATTCGGGCGCCATTACCATCGAGCGGAATCGCGAAATCACCGGCAAGGGAAATATCCTGGTGGTCTCGGCGGGCACAAGCGACATTCCCGTGGCTGAAGAAGCGCTGCTCACAGCGCAGATGATGGGCAACCGCGCTGAACATCTGTATGACGTGGGCGTTGCGGGTATTCACCGCCTTCTCGAGCATCGAGAGAAATTGACGCAAGCGCGCGTGATCATTTGTGTTGCCGGAATGGAAGGCGCGCTGCCGAGCGTCGTCGGCGGATTGGTGGCGGTGCCGGTGATTGCGGTTCCTGCCAGCGTTGGCTACGGAGCCAGTTTCGGCGGGGTCGCCGCGCTGCTAGGCATGCTCAATTCGTGCGCATCGAACGTTACCGTCGTGAACATTGATAACGGTTTCGGCGCGGCCTGCGTGGCGTCGTGCATCAACCGGTTGTAATCACCGCCGTATCCTCAAGCTTTCAGCAAAACCTTCATCACACCTGTTTTTCGAGCGAAACGGATCGCTGCGGGCGCTTCAGCCATCGGACACGTCCGCGTGATAAGCGGCCTTGGATCGACTTTGCCAGAGCGCAAGAGCGCGATTGCTTTGGCGAATGGGCCGCAGCGCGAACCAACGATAGCGATCTCCTTGACGACGATGGGCCATGTTTCGATGGGAGCGGTGCCGCGAAATGTGGACTTTAGAACGAGCGTACCGCGCGGTTCGATCATCTGTTGAGCGAGAGCGAGGCCGGTGCGTGAACCGGTCGCCTCGACGATCAGCGCAAAGGTGTCTTTCAAACGCTTCAAGTCGGATGGATTGCCTGGAATTTGTTTCGCTTCAATTCCGGCTTGGCGTGCCAGGGCCAGCTTGTTTTCGTGCTTACCGTAAATGACGACGCGAGGAAGGGCGGTGCGCAGGACTCGCGCTATCAATTGCGCCAGCTTTCCATCCCCAAGGATGGCCGCCTCGCGAAAATTCTTTATGTCGATTTGTTCCAGAATTTCGCAGGCAGCAGCGAGGGGCTCGACAAAGACGGCTTGCTCATCAGGGATCGAATCCTCGATAGCGTGGAGATTCTCGATGGGCAACGTCAAAAATTCGGCGAATGCGCCATCGTGCGCCACGATGCCAAGAACCGTCCGTCGAGCGCAGTGCGTCTTCAGGCCACGCTTGCAAAAATCGCAAGCGGAGCGGTCCCCGTAAGCAGAACAGGAAACGTTAATCTCGCCGCAGACTCGGTGGCCTAGCCACTTGTTCTTTTCCTCCGCGGAAACGCCGTGTACTTCAGTTACTTCACCGACGAATTCATGGCCGGGAATACCGCGAAAGCCTTGATAACCGCGAAGAATCTCGATGTCGGTATTGCAAATTCCGGCGAGCCGAACGCGAATCAGCGCCCACCCGCGCCGCAGCCAGGGCAGTGGCTTCTCGATTCGCCTTAGCTCTCCTTTGGCAATTTTGAAGGCAAGCACGACGCACTATGTTCGCGTACTTCTCCCAATCGAGTCCAGTTGCACATTGCTTTGAGTACGGCTGGTCGCCTAACTCGTTCTTAGTGCGTGTAGCCCGCGTTGATGAAGTCATCGATGTCTTTGTGCAGCTTGTGATGTTCTTTTTCATCGATGTACATCATGTGGCCGCCTTCGTAGTACGCAAAGCTGACGTTCTTGCGGACCGGCGGCTCGAGATTCATGTGCGCGAACGTGTTTTCAATCCCGTTGAACGGCGTGGCCACGTCGTAGTAGCCGCAGAGGACCAGTACTTTCAAATAAGTTTGCTGTGTCATCGTTGCGCGCAAAACCTCCGCGACTTCGGTGTTTCCGGTTTGATCCCACGGGCGAACGTTGGCGCTGACGGTGTAATACGCATCGCTGTCCCACTTCAGCTCGCGCCGCGTGTAGTCGTGAAACGTGGCGACAAATGCACCCTCATAGGAAGCCTCGCTTGGGTCGTACTCGTTGCGTTCGCCCGCGGCATCGACGTCCATGCCTTCAAACCGCGAATCGAGCCGGCCGATCGTGCGGCGCTTGTCGCGCTCGAGTTCCTTGAACCAGCGGAACGGGCTGACCCGCAGATTCGCTTCTTCAATGAATTTGGCCGAAAGCCCAGTAAAGCGTGCGAGATTTGCCACTACCTTTTGGCGCTCTTCACTGGAAAGCGAGTCGCCTTTTTCCAAAGCCTGCGCATACTCGCCATGTGCGAATTCCCGAGCCTTTTGTGCTACCTGGTCGATCGGCAGACTCTGCAACTCAGAAGGCAACAAGTGGTGATACCAAGCCGTCGTAGTGTAGGTCGGCAGAAAGAAAATAGTTCGATTGTCGGCCCCCCAATTCGAGAAAGCTACTGAAGAGAGCAGCGCGATCCCGCTCAAATAAATTTGATGGCGTTCCTGAATCACTCCCGCAAGCTCGGCGGAGCGCGTCGTGCCGTAGCTCTCGCCAATCAGAAATTTCGGCGAAGCCCAGCGCTCATTGCGCGTAATGTATTGATAGATGAAATCAGCAAACCAGTTGGCATCCTCGATGATGCCGTGGAATTGCGCGGGAGCTTCGCCAGGAGCGGGACGGCTGTAGCCAGTGGAAATCGCGTCAATGAAGACAAGATCCGTTGCATCAAGAAAAGAATCTTCATTGTCGACGATGCTGTAGGGCGCGGGCATTCCGTGGCCGTCGGGTGTCAACACAACGCGCTTCGGTCCCATGCCCATGTGCGTGAAAAGGGAAGCCGAGCCCGGACCGCCGTTGTACACGAAACTGACAGGACGCTTCGCGGTATCGGCAACACCGTCTTTCGTATAAGCCACGTAAAACATCGTCGCTTTCACGGTCCCGTCATCCGCCTTGATGTTGTACGTGGCGGCCGTCGCGGTGTAGTTGATCGTTTGCCCGCCGATGCGTGCGGAATGGTGGGTGATCGCCGACTTTTCTTCAGGAACCGTAGCACGTTCCTTTTGCTTGCCCTGTGCGCCTTCGCTTGCAGGTGTCCCCTGTTCCGCAGGCGGGCGCGTGCGTTCACGCTGTTGCTGCGGGGGCTGCTGCCCCGGGGGGATAGTCGGCTGCTGAGCCGCTGCCGTGCCTAAGCCAAGAAACAAAACAATTCCTGCGAGGACGCACCAGTCTCTCCTCATTTCGCGTTTCTCCTTTTTTCTTACCACGACTCTTATCGGCAACCAGGGGTGCAGCAAAATTCCAGGCGAATCCGTCCACTCGCCCGAAACATCTCGTAGGACGCGCGAACTGCCTTCCGAGTTTCATACGCAAGCATCACGCCGCGCTCCACTCGCAGGCGAGCGAACGCAGGCAAGACGTGAGGCAAGAAGAGTTCTGAGAGTTCCGCGAGGAATTAGCGCAGCGCTGCGCTAAGTGTCTTGATAAGCAGAGGTTCTTGTTCCGCGAAAACGGTCCTAAGATCCAGAACCAAACGTTCGTTCTCCACGCGCGCGATCACCGAAATGCCCGCGGGAGCGCGACGGAGCCGCTGCTCGAGCTGCGCCGCCGAATAACGCGCGCTGGCAATACGAATGACTTTCGTGGGCAGCGCCTGCGTCGGGGTTGACCCGCCGCCCGCGAGAGACGAGCCCTCGACAATTTCCATTTCTACTTCGTCCGGCGGAAGCTCCGGCCGAAGCTCCCTCAGAAAATTCTCCGAGCGGCGCTTGAGCTCCGCCGCGCTCGTTCGCATCATGCGCAACGCCGGGATCTCGTCCCAAGCCGCGCGCAGATAAGCGCCGAGAGTGACTTCCAGCGCGGCAGTCGTAAGCTTGTCCACGCGCAGCGCTCGGAACAGCGGATGCCGTCGTACGCGCGTTACCAGCTCCTTTTTTCCAGCAATGATGCCCGCCTGCGGCCCGCCCAATAGTTTGTCGCCGCTGAACATCACGATCGATACGCCTGCTTCAATGCTCTGCCGAACGAGAGGCTCGGCGATTCCGCTCGCGGAAAGATCAAAGAGACAGCCCGAACCAAGATCTTCGACCAGAGGAAGCCCAGTCTGCTGGCTGAGCGCGGCCAATTCTTCGAGCGACGGTTTCTCCGCAAACCCAGTGATGCGGAAGTTGGAAGGATGCACGCGCAACAGCAGCCGCGTTTTTTCATTGATGGCGTTCTCATAGTCGGCAACGCGCGTGCGGTTCGTCGTGCCAACTTCACGAAGCGCCGCACCGCTCTCCGACATGATCTCCGGAATGCGGAAGCCGTCCCCGATTTCGATCAACTCGCCGCGCGAAACGATTACTTCGCCGCCCTTTGCCAACGCAGCGAGAACCAGAAGCACGGCGGCGGCACAATTGTTGACCACTACTGCAGCTTCGGCGCCCGTGAGCCGTTCGAGCAAAGATGACGTGTGCACATCGCGCTTGCCGCGTCCGCCAGCTTCCAAATCATATTCAAGATTCGAGTACTGAGTTGCCGTGCGCCGGAATTCCTCGACGACAGCCGAAGCAAGGGGAGCCCGCCCAAGATTGGTATGTAGGATCACACCCGTCGCATTGATCACCGGCTGCAGTGAGTGCGCCAGAATGCGCTCGACAAGGGAGCTGATGTGCTCTTCTAGAGAGGCAGGATCAGCAGCAAGGAGGGCGAGTTCCCCTAGTACGGTGAATTTCACCTGTTCCGTAATGCGCGAACGCAACTCTGCGAGCACTGTGCGCGTGACTTCCACCAGCATATTACGATCGACTCGGCCCGCGAGCGCCGCTAGCCGTGGCTGAGCCAGCAGTTCGTCCACCGAAGGAATCTGCCGCAGCAGCTCCGCCTGCTCAACCGAAAGAGTCCGTTTTGCGCGCGCTTCCATGCCCTCATTTCAGCACACCGCGCTCCCGCGAGCAATGAAGCTTTCTGCAAACAGGTCGTCGGCCAGTGCAACCAAGACGCGCAGGACAGGTGGGATACACAATCCGCAGCGCCACCCACTCCTTTGGTTGACGCCTTCGCTTTGTGCTCCTAGCATGATAGTTCAGGGGCCTTTCCACCGATGGCGACCATCGACGAAGAGCTGGCTCAGCTCGAACGGGACATCCGCCAGCTCAAAATTGAATACGACCAGTATTTCGGCGGCGGCCGCAAGCGCCCACCCACCGAAATCGAATGGCGCATTGATTTGATGGTCAAGCGCTATCTCGAGCGCGGTGGCGACCTGAAGTACGGCCAGCGCTTCCGTCTTAACAACCTCACGCAGACTTACGCAAAATATAAGGACATTTTCCGCAAGCGGACGCAGCAGAAGGAAGAAGGAAAAATTCAAAGGCACTTCGGCGCCGCCGCAAAGGCCATCGAGGCGGAACGAGCGCACAAAAATCCAGATAAGCCAGTGGAAACCATCGCAAACGCCCCAGCGGCGGCGCAGGGCGCATTCCGTGTGACTTGTTCCGAGCCGGAACGTGAGTCGGAAAAGGTCGACCAGTTGTACCAGGCGTTTCTGCAGGCCAAACAACAAGCGGGAGAACAAACCGGAAAACTCTCGCGCTCCAGCTTTAACGAATTTGTGCTGAAAAAGACGAAAGATCTTCAGAAGCAGAAGAATTGCCGCGACGTAGAGTATGTCGTAGAAGTCATCGACGGCCAGGTGAAGCTCAAAGCCCTCGTCAAGGCCTGAGCCCGCTAGGACTCAGCCATTCGCAGTCCTCTATAAGCAAATCTCCAAAATTCTCGTTTTGCGCTTCTCCATTCCGCCTAAATCCTTCCACTTCTAACCGTTCGAACTGGCACCCGCGCCCTTCCCGCTTTCCGAATTCCCTCCCGACGCATACACTATTGTGCTTTTCTTTTTCGGGAGGAATTCATGGCGGTGGAGCGCGCGCTCATCAGCGTGTTTGATAAAACAGGAATCGTCGAGTTTGCCAAGCGGCTCGCCGCTCTGCGCATCGAGATTCTTTCGACCGGCGGAACGTCCAAGTTGCTGCGCGGAGCTGGCGTTGCCGTGCGCGACGTCGCTGACTTCACGGGCTGGCCGGAAATGCTCGGTGGCCGCGTAAAGACGCTTCATCCCAAAGTTCACGGCGGCCTGCTCTATCGCCGCAAACATGCGGAGGATCAGAAGCAGGCGGCAGAACACGGCATCGCGCCGATCGATCTTGTAGTCGTAAATCTGTATCCCTTCGAAGCAACCGCAGCAAAGCAGGGCCTGACGGCGGAAGAGATCATCGAAAATATCGATATTGGCGGACCCACGATGTTGCGCTCCGCCGCGAAAAACTTCGAAAGCGTTACGGTCGTCGCCGATCCCGCCGATTATGGGCGAGTGGCAGAAGAACTCGAAGCGGCGCGCGAGACCTCTCTCGCCACGCGCCTCGAACTAGCGCGCAAAGTGTTTGCGACCACCTCTCGCTACGACGGTCTGATTACCACGGAACTAGAGCGGCTCTCCGTCACCGCGGGCCATTTGGAATTGGCTGCGAAGCCGGTGCTTCCAGAGCGGCTGCACATCGCCTTGCAGAAAAAAGATGCACTGCGGTACGGCGAAAACCCTCACCAGGCCGCGGCTCTCTATGTTTCGGCGGGGAGCGCGCCAGCAGGGCTCGCTGCGGCCAAACAGCTTCAAGGCAAAGAACTTTCCTACAACAATTACGTCGACCTCGAAGCGGCGCGAAGCCTCGCAGCGGAATTCCGCCAGCCCGCCGCGGTCATCGTCAAGCACAACACTCCCTGCGGAACAGCCGAGCGCGAAACTCTCCTGGATGCTTATTCGAAAGCCCTCGCGACCGACCCCGTTTCGGCCTTCGGAGGCGTCCTGGCGTTCAATCGCGCGATCGAGGCAGCAACCGCCGAAGAGGTGGCCAAGCTTTTCGTCGAATGCATTGCCGCGCCCGGATTTGACGACAAGGCGAAATCAATTTTCGCGGCGAAAAAGAATCTGCGTTTACTGGAACTGCCGCCCGGCGGCCTCGAACCTGAGCGCGAACTCCAGCTCAAGCGCATCCTTGGGGGGATGCTCGTGCAACAGCCGGATCTCGGCGAGATCACAGAAGGTCAGCTGAAAATCGTCACGAAGCGCGCCCCGACGCCAGAAGAAATGCAAACGATGCGCTTCGCCTGGAAGGTGTGCAAGCACGTCAAATCCAACGCCATCGTCTTTGCAAAAGACGGCGCCACAGCCGGCATCGGCGCTGGCCAGATGAGCCGCGTCGATTCTGTCAAAATCGCCGTGATGAAGGCCCAGTCTTCGCTCGCCGGAAGCGTCATCGCTTCGGACGCCTTCTTCCCATTCACTGACGGCGTCGAAGAAGCCGCCAAAGCCGGCGCCGTTGCCGTGATTCAGCCCGGAGGTTCTGTCCGCGACAACGACGTGATTGCCGCCGCCGACCGCCTCGGAATGGCGATGGTTTTCACCGGCATCCGGCATTTCCTGCACTGATCCTCAGCCGCCTCTTTCGGGAGGGGATAAATTGGAAAGGCTCCCTCTGTCAAATAAATACAACGCCTCCAAAGATTCCATTTCAACTCTTTTGAAACTTCTTGCATCCTACTGGAGGGCGCCTTTGGGCCTTGGAAACGCCTGACTATTGGCTTTTGACCGCGTTCCAGCCGCATGGGATACTTTTTGTTTCCGGGGCTTCTATGAATCTACTAAGAATTAGTCTTGCCGGAGTTGTTGCCGGCCTATGCGGCGCCCTCGGGGCCGCACAAACTCCCGTCGAGGCGCAAGTCCAGACGAACGCCCAGACGCAACTCAAGGCCGATACGCCGCCTTCAGAGGCCCCGGTCGCGCCTTCACCGCGCGCCGAGGCTTACTACAACTACGCGATGGGACATCTCTTCGAGCAGCAGTATGAGACGACTAGCCAGCCGGAATTCGCCACGCAGGCCATCGACGCATACAAGAAAGCTTATGCCCTTGATCCGAAGTCTCCGGTCATTGGCGAACGCCTCGCCGAAATGTACTGGAAGGCACAACGCGTCCACGAAGCCGTAACGGAAGCGCAGGAACTGCTCAAGCGCGACCCGAACGACCTGCAAACGCGCCGTCTTCTCGGCCGCATCTATCTGCGTAGCCTGGGCGATCTGACCTCCAGTGCGCAGTCCGAGATGGCAGCGCGCGCCATCGAGCAATACCGGGAAGTCTACAGGTTGGATCCCACCGATTCCGAATCGGCGCTATGGCTCGCACGCCTCTACCGCCTGCGCAATGAGCATGACAAAGCCGAAGCAGTTCTCCGCAACCTCTTAAAACAAGATCCCGAGAACGAAGCCGCCGTCGAGCAACTCACGCAGCTTCTTCTCGACGAGGGCAAGTCCGCGGATGCCGTTTTGCTCCTCGAAAGCGTCACCAGCCGCACGCCTTCTCCGACTTTGCTTGATCTTCTCGGCGATGCTTACACCCAAACGCATGACCTGGCGAAGGCGGAAGCCGCCTACCGCAAAGCCACGGATCTGGATCCTTCCGAGCTGAGCCACGTGCGCGGCTTAGGTCAGACGCTGCTCGCCGAAGAAAAATTTGCCGATGCGCTCGCCGTTTACCAGAAGCTGGCCGACTTGATGCCCGATGATTCCGATGTCTACCTGCGTCTCGCGCAGATCTACCGGGAACTGCACCAGCTCGATCACGCCGAAGAAAATCTCTTGAAAGCTCGCCAGTATGCTCCCGGCAGCCTTGAGGTCATGTACAACGAGGCCATGCTTTACGAAGCCCAGGGCCGCTATGAAGATGCCATTCGCGTGCTCTCCGACGCTGTCACCGGACTGAAATCGCAATCGACCGTCCTGCCCTCTCGGCGTCGTTCGCTGGCCATTTTGTACCAGCAACTCGGCCAGCTTTATCGCGACACACAGAATTTTCAGGCTGCAATCTACACTTTTGAAGAGCTGGGCCGCCTCGGTGAAGAAGAAGATCGCCGTTCGCGCATGTTGATCATGGATACCTACCGCGCGGCGAAAGATTTGCCGAAAGCGCTACAAGCTGGTAAAGACGCCCTGGCGAAATATCCCAGCGATCCCGGTCTCCGCACATCCAACGCGCTCCTGCTGGGTGAGAACGGCCAGACCGACGAAGCAGTGAAAGTTCTCCGCTCGCAGCTCACAAGAAGCGAGGCGGACCGTGATATTTATCTCAATGTTGCGCAGGTCTACGAGCGCGGCCGCCGCTACAAGGAAGCCGAAGAGGCAGCCAGGACCGCCGAAGCAATTCCCGGCCAGCCCCGCGACAACGAGATGGTCTGGTTTCTACTCGGTGCGATCTACGAGCGGCAGAAGTTCTACGACCGCGCCGAAGTGGAATTCAAGAAAGCCCTGGATGTAAACCCGCGAAACGCCCCCGTCCTGAACTACTACGGCTATATGCTTGGCGATCTCGGCATACGTCTCGATGAAGCGGAAGCGCTCGTGCAGCGTGCGATCAAGGAAGAGCCGCACAGCGGCGCGTATCTCGATAGCCTCGGCTGGATCTATTTCCGCGAAAACAAGCTCGCGGAAGCCGAAGCGACGCTGCGCAAAGCCGTCGCACGCGAGAGCCACGATGCCACGATTCGTTCGCACTTGGCCGATGTGTACGCCAAGTCCGGCCGCACCGACCTCGCAGCGATAGAATGGGAAAAGTCGCTGACCGAATGGCGCCGCTCGTTGCCCGCGGACGTGGAAAACGATAAAATCGCCGAAATCGAAAAGAGACTTTCCCAGGTAAAGCACCGCGTGGCGCAAAAATCCTCGCCGCAAGACGCGAAACCCCAGTAAACCTCATGCGCGAAGTTCGTATCCCCGCGTATGCCAAAATCAATCTGCGCCTCGATATTCTTGGAAAACGGCCCGACGGGTACCACGAACTCCGGACAATTTTTCAAACCGTTTCGCTGCATGACGAATTGCGCCTGCGCGTTTCGAAAGAGCGTGGAATTTCGCTATCGATCCAAGGCAATGCCGTTCTTTCCCAGGAGCCTTTTCAGAGGAATCTCGTCTACCGCGCCGTCGACGCCCTTCGCCACGAACTCAAAATTCGTTCTGGAGTGGGGATCGAACTCAGGAAAACAATTCCCGCGGGGCGCGGTATGGGAGGCGGTTCCAGCGACGCAGCCGCCGCTCTGCTCGGCTACCTACGCCTGACCGGACGCAAGCTCCCTCTGCCTCGGTTGCTGGAAATTGCCTCCGCGCTTGGCGCTGATGTCCCCTTTTTCCTGTTTGGAGGCCGCGCTCTGGGCGTCAGCCGTGGCGACGAGATCTACCCCCTTCCGGACATCCCCAAGCTTTTCGTGCTCATCGTCTCGCCCCTCGACATCCACGTTCCCACGGTCGACGCCTATAAATGGCTCAAAGCCCGCCCCCTGACATTGACAAAAAGCGCCGCAGACCCTAAACTTTGGAGGTTCTGTGCTCTGTGTTGGAGCACGCAGGGAAGCGGCCTTTCGAACGATTTCGAGCAGCCCGTTTTCCGGCGTCACCCCCGTCTTGCTCAAATCAAGCGGGCTTTGCTTCAAAGAGGAGCTGCAGAAGCCTCGCTGGCGGGTAGCGGTTCGGCGGTGTTTGGAGTTTTCCCGAGCCCAGCGCAGGCGCGCCGAGCCGCTGTTGGGTTTCCGGACGATCAGACCTTTGTTTGCGAGACACTCTCGCGCGACAGGTACGTTCGTAAAATGCAGGGCACTCGTTGAAGTAGATTTGTGTCCTCCGTTTGTCCTCGGTTGATCCGCAGCGTCTCCATAGAAGAAAGAGTTAATGATTGAAAGCGAATTTGGGCCGAGAAGTGTGCCAGCCCAAAAGCTGAACTGACGGAGCGCGAGCGTCGTGAACGACGACCGGTTTAAAATTTTCTCGGGGACCGCGAATCTGCCTCTGGCGGAGAGCATCTGCCGCCATTTGGAAGTGCCGCTGGGCAAAGCCAGCCTGGGACGCTTCAGCGACGGCGAGATTTATTTTCAAATCCTCGAAAACGTGCGCGGTGCCGACGTCTTCGTCGTGCAGCCGTGCTGCTATCCCGTCGATAATCACTTGTTCGAACTGCTCCTGATGATTGACGCCTTCAAGCGCGCGTCCGCTTGGCGCATCACCGCCGTGCTGCCGTATTACTGCTACGCAAGGCAGGACCGCAAAGACAAGCCGCGCGTCCCAATATCAGCAAAACTCGTCGCCGACCTTCTCGAAACAGCCGGCGCAAGCCGCGCTTTGACGCTCGATCTGCATGCGCCGCAAATTCAAGGCTACTTCGACGTTCCGGTCGATCACTTGTACGGATCTCCTGTTCTCGTGGAACACTTTCGGCATCTAAAGCTACCGAATCTGACGGTCGTTTCGCCGGATGCCGGCGGCGTGGAACGTGCCCGCTTCTTTGCAAAAAAGCTCGATGCGCCGCTCGCTATCGTGGACAAACGCCGCGTGGATGTGGACGTCAGCGAAGTCATGAACCTGATCGGAGACGTCCGTGGCCGCAGCACGCTGATCGTCGACGACATTATCGACACGGCAGGAACGCTCGTGAAAACCGCCGAAGCCCTAATCCGTGAAGGCGCAACGCAAGTTTATGCCGCGTGCACGCATGCCGTTCTGTCCGGCCCGGCCATTGAGCGCATCGCGAACTCCAAGATCAAAGAAGTGGTCGCGACGGATTCCGTCCCGCTGGGCGAAGCCGCAAAAGGCATGGGCAAAATCAAAGTTTTGAGCGTCGCGGATCTGCTCGCCCGCGGCATCCGTTCGATTCACGAAGAAACATCGATCAGCGAGCTTTTTATTTAGTAGCACAGACACTCTTGTCTGTGCTCTTGATGAAGTTAAAGTTTCAGAGATTTTCACGGAAGGAATGAAAGTATGGCTCAGACTCAAATCATCGTAGAAGGAGCGCCCCGCTCCGATCGGGGCAAGAACGAAGCCAAACGCCTGCGTCAAACCGGCAAAGTACCAGCCGTTCTCTATGGCGGCAAAGGTGAAGCTATCTCGCTCGCCTTGAACACCAAACAGATCGGCGCGATCTTGCGTTCCGCAACCGGCCACAACACGCTCTTCCAAGTGGACCTCGCCGGCAAACACGAACCCGCCATCTTGAAAGACTGGCAAGTGGATCCGCTGAGCGGCAATCTCCTCCACGTCGATCTTCTCCGCGTGGCCATGGACGTTCGCATGCGCGTCAAAGTGCCCGTGCACACGTTCGGCGAACCCGCCGGCGTCAAGCAGCAAGGCGGCGTCTTCGAAGTCGTCACGCGCGAAGTGGAAATCGAATGCTTGCCCGCCGACATTCCCACCGAATTCAAGGTGGACGTCAGCGGCTTGATGCTCGGACAGCAGCTCCGTGCCAAAGAGCTGGTGATAGACACCGCTAAGATGAGGCTGATCACCGATCCGGAACGCGTCCTGGCCCACGTCGTCGCTCTCAAGGTCGAAGAAGAGAAACCGGCCGAAGTCGTCGCCACGGAAGCGGCAACGCCTGCCGAGCCCGAAGTCATCAAGAAGGGCAAGAAAGAAGTCGAGGGCGAAGAAGGCGCCGAAGCGGAAGCCAAACCGGAAAAGGCCGAAAAGGGCGAGAAGAAAAAGTAGTGCGGCAGTTTGCAAAGCGCGGCGGCCCACGGCAATCTGGCGGTCGGGCAGAAAGTTATGCGGCTTATCGTCGGTCTTGGGAATATGCGGCTCATCGTCGGTCTTGGGAACCCTGATCCGGAGTACCAATGGACGCCGCATAACCTCGGATTTATGGCGGTGGACGAACTGGCGAATCGCGGCTCGATTCGCGTCGAGCGTCCGGAAGGCAAGGCGCTCGTAGGCAAGGGCAAGCTCGCTGGGGAAGATGTGATTCTAGCGAAGCCGCAGACGTACATGAATCTCAGCGGCATCTCAGTACGAGAGCTGCTGGAAAAGTACGAGCTGGGCCCCGCGGATTTGCTGGTGATGTGGGATGAAGTGCAGCTGCCGTTCGGAACGATTCGCATTGACCGCAAAGGCAGCGGCGGCAGCCACAACGGCGCGAATTCAGTGATTAGCGCCGTGGGAACGCAGGAGTTTTCGCGGGTTCGATTGGGTTGCGGGCCGGATCATCCGCTAAGCAGCCGCAAAGAATTCGTTCTGCGGCCGATGAAAAAGGCGGAGCTAGAAGAAGCCGCCGAAATGATTGGTAAGGCCGGCGACGCCGTGGAAATGATTCTCGCGAAGGGAATCGAACCGGCGATGAACATTTTCAACCGGCGAAAGCCCGTGGAAGAGGAAGAGCCCGAAGAAGACTAAGACAGTTTTGCTGGGCTTGACTCGCAACAGAGTTTGAAGTGCCGCCGATTAAGTCGGCGCAAAGAGGAAAGAGGTCATCATGGAAGAACGTTTGTACGATCTGATTTTCATCGCGCGGCCGGCAACGCCGGAAGACGAGATCAAGAAAGTGATTTCCGGAATCGAGCACACGTGCGCGGAAAAGGGCGGCAAGATCGAGAAGACCGAGCACTGGGGCACGCGCAAGCTCGCCTATCGCGTGGCCAAGCACCGCGAGGGCATTTACGTCTACCAACAGATTCGCACGAATCACGGCGAGCTGATCGCTGAACTCGAGCGCCGTCTGCGCGTGCAGGACGTGGTCATCAAGTATTTGACCGTGCGCCTCGATGAAGATTTGAAGCGCCAGAAGAAGCTCGGCGGAAAGCGCGACCAGCGCGCTGCGCGGCGTCCGCGCCGCAGCGCGCCTGCTTCCGTCCCGGCTTCGACTCCGGCTCCCGAACAAGCCGCGGCCAGTTAACTTTCGAGTTTCGTTTTTCGAATTTCCGGTTCTTAGAGAGAAAGGCAGGACGGTATGGCAGAGGAACAGAAACAAGCACAGTCTCACAGTGGACCGCCGCGCCGCGAAGGCGGCGGCCATGGAGGGCCCGGAGGCGGTCATGGTGGTCCGCGGCGCGAAGGCGGACCGGGCGGCGGTGGTCCGGGCGGACCCGGCGGCCGGCCGCGCGGCAAGCGGCAATATTTCCGCAAGAAGAAAGTCTGCAAGTTTTGCGTCGAGAAGATGGACTTCATCGACTACAAGCGCGCGGACATTCTTTCGCAATTCGTCCAGGAGCGGGGCAAAATTCTGCCGCGGCGCATGACCGGCGTTTGCTCGCGCCATCAGCGCTGGCTCGGCGTGGCTATCAAGCGCGCGCGCAACATCGCCCTGCTGCCGTTTGCAGGCAGCGCCGCAGGCACGCAAGCTCCGCGTCAAGTCGTTCCGCAGGCCGCCCATGGAGCAGCGGGCACTCACCCGGCCGCACCAGCAACGCCGGCCGCTCACGCGGCCACACCTGCAGCGGCACCCGCTGCAGCCGAGGCCCCGAAGGGGTAAGCCTGCGCGGGTCACTACCACAGGAACATCGGGAAAGAGGAGCTTAGAGAGACAACATGCAAATCATTCTGCAGGAAGACATCGAAAAGCTGGGACACCGCGGCGACGTCGTCACCGTCAAGCCCGGCTACGCCCGCAATTTTCTTTTGCCGCGCAAGCTGGCCGTGGAAGCCAGCGCCGGCAATTTGAAAGCGATCGAACGGATTCGCACTTCGCTCGCGAAAAAGACGGCCACCGAACTGGATGCCGCGCACAAACAAGCGGAGCTGCTCAACGGCGTTTCGCTGAGGTTTACGCGCAAGACCGGCGAGAACGACCAAATGTTCGGCTCCGTCACCACCGCCGACATCGCCGAATCGCTCGCGGCGCAGAATTTCAAGATCGACAAGCGCCAGGTGCAGATCGCCGAGCCCATCAAGACTCTCGGCGAGTATCCCGTCACTATCAAAGTTTTCCGCGACGTCACCGCGCAAGTGATCGTCCACGTCGCCAAGGAAGAGTAATTTCAAATCGTTGACCGAAATTGTTTCTCGGCGGTAGGGGCACGACATATCGTGCCCCTACTTTTTTGTCCGTGCGTGGCTCGACCGCGAAAAAAACTTTTTCAACATTTCCGAACTCATGCACAGGCATGCACAGAAAATCTCGTTGACCTAATACTCTCCTCACCACACAATGCGCTCACCGTCGAGGAACGCACAGGGAATACGCCGAGCCCAGCTTAAGTTTCGCGACCCGAAAAATATCGTCGGCAACCTGGCCGTGCAACCCATCTTGCGCGGCAGAAGGGGTTGTGCTACCGTAGGCGAAACAAAAGCGAATAGAAATGGCGACCGCTCAAACCACGCTCGAAAAGCCGCTTCCGAACAATCTGGACGCCGAACGCTCCGTGCTCGGTGCCATTTTGCTCGATAACAACGCGTTGAACGCGGCGATCGAGAATCTCCGCCCCGAGGACTTCTTTCTCGACCAGCACCGCCGCGTTTTTACGCAGATGATTTTGCTTGGCGAAGCACAGCAGGCCATTGACCTCATCACGCTCACCGAGGAGATGCATCGCCATGGAGAGTTGGAAGCCGCCGGAGGCGCGCCTTACCTTGCGTCGCTCGCCGACGGCATGCCCAAGGTTTCCAACATCGAGCACTACGCGCGCATCGTTAAAGAAAAGGCGTTGCTGCGCAATCTGATTCACGCCACACACAACATTCAGCAGCGCGCATTTGAGGGCGAGGACGGCGCCGACACCATTCTGGACAACGCCGAGTCTTCCATTTTCTCGCTCGCGGAAGACCGCATAAAAGCCGGTTTGATTTCGGTCAAGGACATCGTCCGCGACAATTTCGAGCGCCTGGAAAAAATCTTCCGCGAAGGGAAGAGCATTACCGGTGTGCCGACGGGCTATGTGGAACTGGACAAGCTGACTTCCGGACTGCAATCCTCGGAACTGCTGATCCTCGCGGCACGGCCTTCGCAGGGAAAAACGGCGCTAGCTTTAAACCTCGCGGAAAACATCGGCATTCGCGCCGGCCAGCCGGTGGCCATCTTCAGCCTGGAAATGTCCAAGGAATCGCTCCTGCAGCGCCTGGTCGCTTCCGTCGCGCAAATAGATGCGCACAAGTTTCGCACCGGCCACCTCAGCCGTGAAGACTGGCGGCGCATGACTGAAGCGCTGGGAACGATTTCCTCCGCGCCGCTGTGGATCGATGACGCCGGCTCGATCAGCGTCCTCGAAATCGGCGCAAAGGCGCGCCGCCTCAAGCGCGACAAAGGCTTGTCGCTCTTGATCGTCGATTACTTGCAGTTGATCACGGCGCGCGGCCGCTTCAGCAACCGCAACGAAGAAGTCTCGAGCATTTCACGCAGCTTGAAGGGCCTCGCCAAAGAGCTGAAAATCCCCGTGCTGGTTCTCAGCCAGCTCACGCGCGCTCCGGAGCGCGAAGAACGCGGCCCGCAGCTTTCCGACCTGCGCGAATCGGGCGCCATCGAACAGGACGCCGACGTGGTCATGTTCATTTACCGCCCGCACTTTTTCAAACACGACGCCCAGCCCGACGAGCGCGAACAAACCGAACTCATCATCGCCAAGCAACGCAACGGCCCCACCGACAAAGTCCGCTTCGTCTTCCGCAGCCGCCTCACGCGCTTCGAGGAAGCCGCCCCCGACGCCTTCTCCCAATTCTCCCCCGACGATGTGTAATTGGTGCCACGGCGCGGCAGTCGGCGCACACTTTGTGTGCGCTGTGCTGGAACGTGCCCCCTCCCCCCTCCCCCTTTTTTCGTAAGTGCGGAATCTAAAGGACTTAACATTTTCCGTAAGTCATTTAGAATGAACACTTGCAGGAGTTTCCTGGAAGTGTTCATTTTAAAGGGTTTGCGGGGCCAGAAAAGTCGGTAAAACACGGCAAAACACGGCGTTTCTCGATTCATTCATTCTAAAAGACTTAGCTGAAATAAAGGGGCAGGTCGCCCGAAAATGAAAAAGGCGGCAGAGGGTCTGCCGCGCTCGACGAACGCAAAATCGTACAGGACAGAGTATAGCACAAAATGGAAAAAAAGCAAGGGCGATTTTTGAGGGTTGTCAAACCTCTTTTAAAATGTCCCCTTTCTTGCCTCGATCAAAATGTCCCCTTACTGCCGGATATATCGTTGACGGGAATGAATGGGGGTTGCCGCTGGGGGCGCTGGAGCGGAGCTCGCTGCGGGCGGTGCGGGAGCTCTAGAAAACTGTATTTCGGGCGAGTCGATTCGTCGCCAGCCGTGTTGATATTCGGCAGAGCACAATCCAGCAATTGCGAGGAGGTCCTTCTGTGAATTCCCTTCGAATTTTTTCTGTCTTCGGTACATTCCTCGGCCTGAGCGGGCTTCTGCTTGGCCTCGGCGGCTGCCACTCGGGCTCGTCCACAGGACAAATGGGCCAGCCCAGCTATACGCTCAGCGCCACGCCGTTGAACCCGGAGTCCATCACTGCTGGAAACACGTCCACTTCCGCCATCACGGTGACTCCGGCCAATGGTTATACGGGCAGCGTCAGCCTTTCGTGCAGCATGATCAGCGGCGGCACTCCTCCTCCCAGTTGTTCCTTCAACGCGCCCAGCGTGACGATCAGCAGCCCCACTCCAGGCGCTTCCTTGCTGACGGTATCGACCTCGAGCAGCACGCCCGGCGGCAACTACACCATCACCGTCACCGGAAGCGACGCCAAGAGTTTGGCTCCCAGCAATGGGCCTCAGTCGCTGAGCCTGACAACGGCAGCTGTGCTCCAGCACATCGTGGTCATTTTTCAAGAGAACCGCACGCCGGACAATTTGTTTCAGGACCCTGTTCTGATAAGCCGCGGTGCCGATATCGCCAGCAGCGGCTTGAATTCGACGGGCCAGACCATTCCGCTCAGCCCGATCGACCTGGGTACGACCGGCTCGAACCCTCAAAACTACGATCTCAGCCACGCCAATGGCGCGTTCGTTTCCATGTACGACGGCGGAAAGATGGACGGGGCGAACTTGATCCCGTGCTCTCCGGCGGCCAACTGCCCGCCGAACGCGCACCCCAACCCACAGTATATGTACGTCAAGCCAGCTGATGTGCAGCCGTACTTCGCGCTGGCTGAGCAGTACACGTTTGGCGACCGCATGTTTCAGACCAACGAAGGGCCAAGCTTTCCAGCTCACCAGTTCATTATTTCCGGTACTTCGGCTCCCACCACGGGGAGCAATCTTTTCGCCGCGGAAAACCCCGCGCTGAGCCCGGCCGGATGCATCGCTGCGTTGACGAATCGGGTGAAGATGATCGATCCCACCGGGAGCGAAAGCAAACCGGCGCCGCAGTATCCTTGCTTCGACCATCCCACGTTGACCGATTACCTGAATACCAAGGGTGTGACCTGGCGCTACTACGCGCCTTCCGCGGGTTCGATATGGACGGGGCCCGACGCCATTCAGCACATCTGCCAGCAGCAGAACGTCAACGGCACGCTTACCTGCACCGGGCCGGATTGGGTCAACAATGTGAAAATCCCGCAATCACAAGTGTTGGTGGACATCGCCAACGGCAACCTCGCGCAAGTGAGCTGGGTGATTCCCAATGGCCAGAGTTCCGATCACGCGCTCTCGAACGACGGCAGCGGACCCTCGTGGGTATCCGCGATTGTCAACGCGATTGGGAATAGCCCGTACTGGGCAAACACCGCCATCATCATTACCTGGGACGATTGGGGAGGCTGGTACGATCACGTGGCCCCCAAGGTGATCAACGACGGCGTGAGCTGGGGATCGGGATATGTTTATGGCTTCCGGGTTCCGTTGATCGTGGTTTCACCGTACGCCAAAACTGCATATATTTCGCACACGACCCACGACTTCGGCAGCATCCTAAAATTCATCGAGACCGCGTACAACTTACCCTCGCTCGGCTACGCGGACGGACCGGCGGATGACCTTTCCGATTGTTTCAACCTCACCCATCCGCCCGTCCCCTTCCACACGATCCCCGCGGCGCTTAAGGCCGCCTACTTCATCAACGACAAGCGTCCTCCTACCGACCCCGATGATGACTAACGAGTGAGGCTGCTGGGGCAGGGAAAGGCCTTCCGATTGCAGTAAATGTGGGGGGTTGTCATTCACGCGGCATCCAAAGTGGCTGTCGGTTAGCGGCAGCGGGATGGCGTAAACTAAATTTTTCGGAAGGGTCATGGCAGGCACACAGAAGAGTCCCCGCAAGGAAGTGAGACGTCCGGTTTGGGCGGAAGTTTCGCTTGGCGCACTGGCGGAAAATTTCCGCGCGATTCGCAAGTTCGTGAATCCGCCGGAAGAGAAGCGCAAGACGCCGCGAAAGATTCTTTGCATCGTCAAAGGCAATGGCTATGGGCACGGCGGGCCACAGGTCGCTAAGGCTTTGGAAAAAGCCGGCTCGGAGTGGTTTGGTGTGACGTGCACAGAGGAAGGCATCGCGGTGCGCGAGGCCGGCGTGCGCAAACCGGTTCTTGTGCTGACAAGTTTCTGGCCCGGCGAAGAATCGCGCCTGATCGAACACGATCTGACGGCGGTCATCCATCGCTGCGAACAGCTCAAACAACTCGATCGCGCCGCGGCGCGCAGATCTGGCAAAAAAGGACGCAAACCCGTTTCGTTCCACTTGAAGATGGATACCGGGATGAACCGTCTGGGCATCGCGCCTGGCGATGTGGAGTGTTTTGCGCGCCAGCTAGCCAAGTGCAAGCATCTGGAACTTGGCGGAGTTTTCACGCATTTTGCTTCCTCGGAAGTTCTTACGAACACGCGCGTCGGAGAGCAGACGCGGCAGCAGGAAGAGCGCTTTTACGTTGCACTCGACCGCCTGCGCGCGCTGGGGATTGATCCCGGCATCGTCCACCTTGCCAATAGCGCAGCCATCGCGACGCGTCCCGAAACTTGGGCCGACATGGTTCGTCCGGGCGTGATTTTGTACGGCTATCATCCGGGCTACGATCCGGTCGAGCAGCGTCCGGAAATCGAAGCGCGCCTGCCGCTCAAGCCGGTCATGAGCCTGAACAGCCGCATCATCAACATCCGGAACATTCCCGAAGGCGCGGGCGTCGGCTATAACGAGACCTTCATTGCGAAGCGCCCCTCGCGCATCGCTGTCCTCGCCGCTGGCTATGGCGACGGGATTCACCGCTCGCTCGGAAATCGCGGCAGCGTTCTGGTACGCGGATCTTTAGCACCCATCGTGGGAATTATTTCGATGGACGTCACTATGATTGATGTCAGTGATATTCCGGAAGCGGCGGTCGGTGATGTTGTGACCATCTACGGCAGCGACGGCGAACACGTGCGGCCTGCGAACGTCATTGCCCGCAGCATTGGCACCGTAACGTCCGACCTGCTCTGCGCCGTGAGCCAGCGAGTTCCGCGCTTCTATTTCCAATAATCGACATCTCGAATCCTTCTTATTTATCCTTCAACATGGTCTTGACTCCCTAGTTATGGCGGAGTATATAGACCGCGAGAACGCGAGGTTGCGTTCTCGCCCCGCACCGGTATGTGCGCCCCGCGCCGGCGGGGATGCGGCACCGATTTTGCAGTGATCGTTTTACTGTGAGGTCGTATGAGCCGTTCCGTTCCTGAAGTGCAGCGTTTTTCGAATTCCAGTTCATCACCTTCCTCAAATACTGTCCCCGAAGAGCGGCAAAAAAGGACGGCTTTGCCGCAAAGAATGGGCTTGGAGTTCTGGCTGGTGCGCCTGTTTATCACCGCCTGCACGACCGGGCTTTGCTACAAGCTCGCGCCCTTTGGCTTGCGCGGATTGCCAGCCGCGGGCGTGGGATTCCTTCTGGCGCTGTTGATTCTGCTGGCCGAGCTGCGGCTGCGTCGAGCCAAAATCGGCGGTTTGTTAGGAGGCGCGCTCGGAACCGTCCTGGGAATGTTTGCAGCCCTTCTCGTAACGCTTGTGATTTCCCGGACGAATGAACCGGAACCCACCAAGTCCTTCCTCGAGTACGCCGCGCTTTTCGCGTTCGCCTATTTGGGGCTGGTGCTTGGCTCGGAGAGAGGCGGCGAGCTGAATGGCGGTTCTCTCACGGAAATGATGTCCGGCCAGCCTTCCGCGCCCGAGCCGATGAAACTTCTCGACACGAGCGTGCTGATCGATGGACGCATCGCGGATGTTTGTGAAGCTCATTTTCTGGATGGCGTGTTGGCCGTGCCGCAATTCGTGCTGCACGAATTGCAACTTGTCGCCGATTCTTCCGATTCTTTGAAACGCCAGCGCGGGCGGCGCGGTCTCGAGGTTTTGCAACGCATGCAGAAGATGCCGCACCTGGATGTGCGGATTCTCGAGCAGGATATGTCACACGCCGGCGATGTGGATCATAAGCTGGTGGAGCTCGCGCGCCGTGTCGGTGCAAAAATCATCACCAACGATTTCAATCTCAACAAAGTGGCCACCGTACAAGGTCTCTCGGTCTTAAACGTGAATCAGCTCGCCAACGCTTTAAAACCCGTTGTTTTGCCCGGAGAGCCCATGCGCGTGCTGATTTTGCGCGAGGGTAAAGAGCCCAATCAAGGCGTCGCTTATCTGGACGACGGCACCATGGTGGTGGTCGACGGCGGCCGCCGGTTGATCAACAAGAGCGTCGATATACAGGTCACGTCCGTCCATCAGACGACGGCGGGGAGAATGATTTTTGGGCGGTTGGACGAGCGGCAAGAGCAGTCTGCTGCTGTGCCCCGGCAAGCGGCCGCCGCTGCCGCGGGCCGCAGTGAGGGCAGCGGCAATGTACGTGTCGATCTCCCGCCGGGCCGAATGGAAAACGGTTCGCGGCTCGCCGAGCCGGGACTCGAACGCGGTCAAAGGCCCGTTTTTCCCGAGCCTGACGTCGATTAGCCTGCGCTTTCTGCGAGCATTCTTCCAGGAAATGTTGTCGTCCAGTTTCTGAGCGTGCTCCCCCGCGGAACGCTCGTCCTTTGCTTACCAAAGGTATTGTCCTTGCGGATTTCCCTGCTCCGCGATTCGCCTGACACCCCGGCTTGAGGTACACTCTGAAGTTTGCGGCCCCATTGTTTTTCGTGTCCGGGCGGGTCGCGCCTAAAATGAGCCGCATTGCCGCCATTCTCCCAGCCGCAGGTCTCGGCACCCGGATGGGCGCCGACACGCCGAAACAGTTTCTGGAGCTGGAGGGGACTCCGCTCGTCATTCACAGCGTGCGCCGCATCGCTTCTTGCCCGCTGGTTACGGACATTATTGTGGCCACACGGGCCGATGTGGTTGAGTCGCTCGAGGAGCGTATCCGCGGCGAAAGATTCATGCAGGCTGTCCGCGTGGTGCGCGGCGGGGACTCGCGGCAAGAGTCGGTCGCTCTGGCGCTGCAAGAAGTTCCGAACGACACGGAAATTGTCCTGGTGCACGATGCCGTCCGCCCTTTCGTTACGCGCGAACAGATTGCGCGTGTGATTGAAGAAGCGCGCCGCTGCCAGGCCGCGATTCTTGGCATTCCCGCGATGGACACTGTAAAAGAAGTGAAGCGCGCCAGTTTGCCTGAGGATGTCGCGCTCATCATTGGAACCATCCCGCGCGAACGTGTCGTGCTGGCGCAGACACCGCAGGCGTTTTCGACGAAGCTTATCAAGGAGGCGTTCGCCCGCGCGCAAACCGATGGCGTCAACGCTTCGGACGAAGCCGGCCTCGTCGAGCGGCTCGGCCACAATGTGCACGTCGTCCTCGGCTCGGAGCGCAACATCAAGATCACCAAGCCCGCCGATATGGACCTCGCCCGCTTCTACCTCGAACAGGAGCGGCACAAAGCATGAGCGTGCGCTGTGGCATTGGCTACGACCTGCACCGTCTCGCGGAAGGGCGCAAGCTGATTGTCGGCGGCATCGAACTTCCCTTTGATAAAGGCTCCGTCGGACACTCTGACGGCGACGTTTTGGCACACGCGCTTTGTGATGCGCTTCTCGGAGCTGCGGGCCTGGGCGACATTGGCACGCATTTTCCGGACTCTGATCCGAAATGGAAAGGAGCGAACAGCCTGCTCTTCCTCGAACACGCCAGAAAACTTCTCGACGAAAAGCGCTTCGCGATCGAGCATGTCGATGCTGTCGTCATCCTGGAAAAACCAAAACTCGGGCCGCACTTTCCGAAAATGCGCGAGGCTCTCGCGCGAGCGCTCGGCGTATCCACCGATCACATTCATCTGAAAGCGAAGACCAACGAAGGCGTAGACGCCGTGGGCCGGGGCGAAGCGATTGCCGCACACGTTGTCGCCACGCTCTCTTCAGAATGATCATGTCGTTCGCTGCAATTCGGTCCGTCAACGTGCGCTAGAATTCCACCGATGCCTCCGCACGAAAACCCGAATTCCGTTCCGGCCGCTGCTGCAAGCAACTTTACGGGCTGCGATGTAGCAGCAATTCTGCGCGAGCGAGGCTGGCTCGCCGGTGATGCTTCTTCTGCGCAATTCGCCTGGTGCGAACGCGCCGCCGCGCTTCTCGGTCCGCAAGTCTCGGACCAGCGGTCACTCGCCGAATTGCTCGAGCTCGTTTTTCACTACGACGCGCGGGAAATCCTTGCCAAGGTTGAGAGTCACGCGGTTCTCTCTCGATATGCTGCACGCGACGTGCTGCGCCACCTAGCGCTTCTGTTGCTCGATGGCGTTCCCGTCAACACGGAGCGCTTCAAAGAAATCATCGACGCGCTGAAGGATGCTCTGGGTATTCGCAGCCGCGAACTTTTTCATCCTATCCGTTTGGCGCTAACAGGCCGCGTGGGTGAAGGTGATCTCGATCGCGTGATTTTGCTTCTCGACGAAGCCGCCATTCTTTCCTTTGCCACCCCTGTTAAATCAGCGCGCGAGCGCATTCTGGAATTCTGCGCCGCCCTTGATTGATCTGTGCTGGCGCTTCAATTGAGGGGGCACGATATATCGTGCCCCTACACTTGCTATCGCGGTATCCGCTGCCCCTACGTGCTGTACACTGTTTGGCCGATGGACAAGCTCACTGGCATACACGCCATCCGCGAGGCCCTCGACGCAGGCCGCCCGTTCGATCGCATTCTGATCGCGCGCGGCCGGCAAGACACTCGCGTGGAGGAAATTGTTCAACTAGCCCGCGCGCGGGATATTCCCGTCCGTTTCGAAGACCGCGGCCAGCTCGATCGTATTGCCAACTCTAAAGATCATCAGGGAGTCGTCGCTCTAGCCGCCGCGCGCGCACCGGCGACACTGGAGAGCATCCTCGCCGCGGCAAACAAGAGTGCCGGCCACGGAAGTAAGGGACTCATCGTTCTTCTCGACGGAGTCGAAGACCCGCACAATCTTGGCGCCGTCATTCGGACGGCTCTTGCCGCAGGCGCGCATGGCGTGATTATTCCAGAACGCCGCGCTGTCGGCTTAACGGATACCGTCGCACGCGCCTCCGCCGGCGCTATCGCGCATCTGCCGGTTGCGAAAGTCACCAATCTCGCGCAAACCATGGAAGAATTGAAGGAAGCAGGCTACTGGCTGATCGGCCTGGATGAACGCGGCGACAAGAGCTACACCGAAGCTGACTACACGTCTTCGGTGGGCATCGTACTCGGCGGCGAAGGCAAAGGTCTCCACGACCTAACCCGCAAACGCTGCGACTTCGTCGTCTCGCTGCCCACCACCGGCCCTGTGAAATCGCTAAACGTCTCCGTCGCCGCAGGCGTCGTCCTATTCGAAGCCCTCCGCCAGCGCCATCCAAAATAGCAAAGCCAATCGGTATCTGGTAAAGCTTATTAGGAGTTAAGCCGCTCCTGAGTATGATTGTGCTTAGCCCGCTTCACTACCCGCCAAAACACAATCACGGCAGTTAGGAATGACAAAATAATGGAGTCAAGCTCTGGCCCGATAACGAATGGGTTTGGGTGTCCAAGCTGCCATGTTTGATAACGGGTGAGCAGCCATCGAAATGCGACATAGCTAACGAAGAGGGTCACAGCCGACAATACGAGAGCGGTGCCGTAAATGATCACGGGGCGTCGAGGCATTCAATTTCTCCGCCGCTTCATCAATCATCTCTCGTATTGAATCAGCGAGAAAATATCGACGCCATTGAGTTTCGAGCGGCCATTTAGAAACGTCAGCTCCACTGCAAACGCCGCCCCTTCCACTTTTCCACCCAGTTTCTCCACCAGCTTCGCAGTAGCCGCGGCCGTGCCGCCGGTCGCGAGAAGATCGTCGCAAATAATTACGCTTTGCCCCGGCTTCACGGCATCTTCATGAATTTCCAGCGTGTCCGTACCGTATTCAAGCGCATACGAAATGCTCGCGGTTTTCGCGGGCAATTTTTTCGGCTTTCTCACTGGGACGAACCCCGCCCTCAGCCGGTACGCCAGCGCCGGAGCAAAAATAAAACCGCGCGCTTCGATGCCGGCGACGATATCGATCGACCGTCCTTTGTAGTGATCGCAAAGCCGGTCGATCAGCGTATGGAATCCTTTTTTGTCCTTCAGAAGCGTGGTCAGGTCGTAGAAAAGAATTCCTGGCTTCGGATAATCCGGCACTTCGCGAATCAGTTTTTTCAGATCATCCATTCGATCGGCTCCAGTTCGTGTCTTCTTAAGCGTCCTTTTCAAGCATCTGGCTCAATCACAAAGCCCTTGTCATAGTGCGGGTTGTGCTGCGCTTCCTCTTCCCGAACTCCAGAGACGCTCGAAAACCGCGGCCCGCGCTCGAGCGCACGTTTCAACTCATCAAGCTGCGCGGGAGCTCCCACGGCGAGCACTTCCACCCTGCCGTCAAACAGATTCCTGGCGTAACCGCCGACGCGCAGCTTCTCCGCCTCCCGCTGTGCAAAGAAACGGAATCCCACACCTTGCACGATTCCAGAGACAAAATAGCGCCTGGTTTGTTTCTTGTCGCACACAAACTTCGGAATTGTAGCAGAGACGACTCGCATTCTGCCGAAACTGCGATTCTCGTGACGGTGCCGGTCGACAACGGGCTGAGGCGCGCAGGACACTCTCGCTGAATTGCGCTAAACTCAATCAGGTTCGCAGAGCCGGAGAGGCTGCTCTTCGGCGGTCCAGGCGCATCTTATTGGCTATGAACAAGCACGCCCATCATTTCCGCGGCAGCTTTTGCCGAGCAATGCTCCGCCGCATTTTTCTTCTCTGCGCATTTGCGTTCTCACTCTCAGCAGGCCGCACCCGGGCCGCTCAGCAAGGCCCGCTCACGCCGCCGCCCGAGCACGACGTCCACCGTGTGGGCACGGAACCCCTCCCCCCGGCTCCCCCGTCCATTCCGCCTGAGGAAATCATCAAGCGTTTCTCGCAAAAAGAAGATCAGTACATCGTAGCCCGCACCGGATACACCTACAAAAAGACAGTCCGCCTCGAAGAATTCGGGCCTGACGGCAAACCTTCCGGACAATTCTCGGTCGTCATGGAAGCGAAGCCCGGCGCCGACGGCAAAATCTACGAAAAGACTATCGAGCGGCCGCAATCCACGCTGCACTATCTCGAGATGGGCCCGGAAGACTTCCAGTCCCTGGCGCGCATGCCGGCCTACCCGCTCACCACGGCCCAGCTCGCAAAATACAATCTGAAATACCTAGGCAAAGAACTCGTGGACGAGATCAGTTGCTACATTTTCCAAGTGAAGCCCAAAGCCGTGGAGCGCGCGCATTATTATTTCGATGGCATCGTTTGGGTCGATGACGCGTATCTCGAAGTCGTGAAAACGTATGGAAAGTGGGTCAACGATCTCGGCGACATGCGCTCTGCTACTATGCCTTTCAACATTTTCGAAACCTACCGCGAGAATGTGGACGGCAAATACTGGCTTCCGAACTATATGCGTTCTGATGACACGCTAAATCTCAAGGATATGAATGTCCAAGTCCGCCTGGTGATTAAGTGGACCGACTATAAACCTGTCCCTGCCGCAACCGCTGCGCCTGCGCTACCGGTAGCCCCGCCAAAGCCAAGTTCCTGAATCCATCCGCGATCGAACTTTAGTCGCATAGAGCCTTCAGTGCATCCGGCAATTCCCGGATGGACTCCAACAAAAAATCAGGCTTTGCCGCGCGTAATCTTTTTTCTGTCGGGAAAGGCCCGAGCACCGCGATAGCGCGCACCCCGGCGCTCTTGGCCATCTGCAAATCCTCCGGCGAATCTCCCACGTACACGCACGCCGATGGCTCCAAGCGAAGCTGCCGCAAGGCCAAACGGAGCGGCGCCGGATGGGGCTTTTTCTCTGGCGTGTCCCCGCTGCACACGCGCGCTCCAAACAGCCTGGTGAGCCGGAACGCGCGCAACTGCCGCGTCACGCGATCCCGGTCGCCGCTAGTCACCAAACCCAAGTGATGCGCCCGCGCCAGCCGAGCCAGCACCTGCCGCGCTCCCGCAATGAGCCGCGGCGAATGCTTGGCATACTGCCTGCGCCATGCCCGATCCGCATCGTCCCACCGCACGCGAGGCAATTTCGCAGCCCGGTACACGCGGTACCAATTCGGGGAATAATGCCGCGCCAGTTCCTCCAATCCCCACGGAATCCCCATTTCGCGAAACATCGCCAAATAGGCCGAAGAGTCCGCGCTGTAAGAGTCGATCAGCGTCCCGTCCCAATCAAACAGCACTCCTTGCAAACTTTTATTTTTCAGGGAAGCCATCGACCCCCAGAGTAGCAAAGCCTAGTCCCAACAGGTCATGGAAAGCGCCGTGTGATGCGTGAGGCAAAAAACGGTCCACACTTTTCCACAGACGGACCCCTTACCAGCGGAATCTCGCGTTTGTAGAATAGACTCAGTTTCATTTCCCTGGGAGGAGTTCCATGCTGTTTGCCACTGTGTCGCGCGGGAAAAAACGGGGAACGCGTTTGCTGCCGCACCGGTTCAAAGACGATCGGTACCATGTCCAACTGGGGAAGGAAGGGCCGTATATTCCGGTCACTGATTACCGCGATATCCCGTCTTACCTTGCGAACGGTTATTCTCTGCACATGAGCGATAGGGTTGAGAGTCACACTCCCAGCCTGATCAGCCCGCAATCGATCCACGGCTGGAGCAGGACTTCGCAAGATCTTTTCTTTATTTCTCGCTGACAGGTTTCAAGGACGCAGGAAGCGCGAAGGCACGCCATCATCGCGGTCGAACTGGACATCGTCAAACGAAGCCGCGACCCCGTACCACCCAGGCATAGCCGCAGGCTCGATCCGTTGGACGCGCGCCGTGGTCACGATGACGACGCTGCCATGCCCCATGGGACGGCTCACCAAGACGATTTCCAGCTCGATTAGCGCGCCCGTCGCAATCTCTTTCGGGCAAAGAAAAAATACGCCTGTCGAACTGATGTCTCGAGTGACAAGTGTTACAGGGAAATCTTCTGCGCGGGAGCCCACGCTGCGAAGGCGCAAAGGCAGCTTCAAGGAAGCGCGCGGATATTCGCGCTGCTCGTGATTGACGCCAACGGCATGCGTCGGCACGCGCACAAAACGACGCGGCTGGCCGGCCGTGAGCAGCGGCGTCATGCGCAAAGTAGGGACGCGCACCGGTTCCGCCACCAGTTCCTGAAATGGCGGCGCCAGCTTGGCTCTGCCCGCTTCTTTTTCCGCCGACCGAATGGGTGTTGCGCGGTTCGTCGCGCCCATCTCGCCCTCAGAGATGCCACATCGTTGCTGCCATTCCTGGCCCAACTGCACTTGCCCGCTGCACGTGCTTTTGAACTTGCCCCGATACCCAAACTTGGTGAGTGGGTGGATAAAATGCCATCTAAGGCACGCGACGTCAACCTGTGGAAAACTCACGAAGTGTCTTAACGTCAAACACTTGGTTATAGTACTAGCCCTCTTCGAGCGATGCTCTCCATGTCCTGTGGATACGTTCGTCCAATATGGTTCTCGACAGCTTGCATCGCAGCCCTTACGCTTGATTCTTCAGGCTCCGCAGAATGTCCACCCCCATCGTTACTCAAACTTCAGCGAAAACGACGCCTGCTCCTGCGACGGTCTCTCATGCCACCCCGAGACGCGATGGGATTCTCCTCATTGCCGCTTTTGCTGCCGTCTATATTATCTGGGGCTCGACGTATCTTGCCATCGCCGTCGGTATCGAGTCCTTCCCAACGATTCTTCTCCCCGCCGCTCGCCACCTGATAGCTGGGCTCGTTCTATACCCTATTCTGCGTTGGAAAACGGGCATTCGGCCAACACCCGGTCAGTGGCGCACCGCCATCATCACCGGCCTGCTACTCCTTCTCATTGGAAATGGCGGAGTTTGCCTGGCCGAGCGCACTGTCCCCTCCGGCGTGGCAGCTTTACTGGTCGCCCTGGTTTCCTTCTGGATGGTCCTGATAGATTGGCTGCGCCCAGGTGGGCTGAAGCCCGTTCCTAGAGTCGTCGCCAGCTTGGTGCTTGGTTTCGGTGGACTGATCCTTCTGGTAGGCCCAGCGCATCTGGGAGGCTCGGAGCGCGTCAATCCTGTTGGCGCGGGGATTCTTGTCGTTGGTTCCTTTGCCTGGGCCTGGGGGTCCATCTATTCGAAGCACAACGACCTTCCGAGCTCACCCCTTCTCGGGGTCGCCATGCAAAGCCTCGCGGGCGGCGTTGCACTGTGGATTGTCGGTTTGCTGGCAGGCGAGGGCCGCCAGTTACATCTCGCCGCTGTGACCGCTCGATCCTGGATTGCCCTTGCCTATCTTCTCGTCTTTGGAACGGGAATTGGCTTTACTGCCTATGTCTACCTCCTGAAGAAAAGCACTGCGGCTCGCGTGGGTACGTACGCGTTCGTCAACCCTGTCGTGGCGCTTTTTCTTGGCTGGCTTGGTGCCGGCGAAACGATCACGCTGCGTACCGCCCTGGCCGCCGCCGTAATTCTTACGGCTGTCCTACTCGTGATCACGGCTCCGCATAAAAATCCGGTCGAAGCCGCCGAAGTTCTGCCCAATCCCGGAGAAGCCTGAGCAGGGCTATAAATCGTCCTCCCTAGGTTTCGTGAGCCGGGCCGTTCGAGTCCACTTTGCCGAGCCTTTCCGGATAGATTTGATACGCGCGCTGCGCTATTTTCGTACCATGAACACGACGAACAATTCGAACGCAGACGCGGCCATGCAAGTCTCGCCGCGCAAAGCCGAGCAATACTGGCGCGCGACTCTGGAACGCGACGCCCGCGCCGACGGCAAATTCGTACTAGCCGTGCGATCCACGCACATTTATTGCCGGCCGTCCTGCCCGGCCCGCCGCCCGCTGCGGCAAAACGTCATTTTCTTTCACACGCGCGAAGAAGCGGAAAAACAAGGGTTCCGCGCGTGTCTTCGCTGCCGTCCAAACGAAATCGCTGCGTCTGCGGCCCTCGTCGCGCGCGCTGCAAAGTATCTTTCCCAATCGTCAGAAGATGGCGTGCGCCTCTCCCAAGTCGCTAGAGAATTGAATTCGAACGCGGGAACGCTTCGCCGCGCCTTCCGACAAGTGACCGGACTTGCGCCGCGCGAGCTCGCCGAAGCTTTACGGGTGAAGCGCTTTAAGAGTTTGCTTCGCGCGGGAAGAAATATCACCGACGCGCTCTACGAAACCGGCTACGGTTCGTCCAGCCGCGTCTACGAACGAAGCAACGCACAACTTGGAATGACGCCAGCAACTTATCAAAAGGGAGGAAAGGGTATGAAAATCGAATACACCATTGCGAAGTCACCGTTGGGAAAGGTTTTGGTCGCTGCCACGGAACGTGGCGTGTCCGCAGTCTATTTGGGAGACGCGCAAAACAAACTCGTCGCGGAGTTGCACGAGGAGTATCCTCGGGCGGAAATCTCGCCCGCAACCGGCAGCGTGCAGCGCTGGGTCCGCGAAATTGTGCAGCGCATCGAAGGGAAGCCCGCGCAGGTGGATCTGCCGCTCGACCTGCAAGCGACAGCCTTCCAGCGGCGTGTGTGGCAAGAGTTGCAGCGCATCCCGCGTGGAACCACGCGCACCTATTCGCAGGTAGCCCGCGCGCTTGGACGTCCCAAGGCCGTTCGCGCGGTGGCCCGTGCCTGTGCCACCAACCCCGTCTCTATCGTCGTGCCTTGCCACAGGGTGATTCGCGAGGATGGAAAACTGGCGGGCTATCGCTGGGGTCTCACGCGCAAGGAACAACTTCTCGCCACGGAACGCTCCGCCGCTGAGTAAGGAAACAACGCAGCGGCTGCGATTGGGGAAGGGAAGCGTCCGCTTGGGAGCGCGCACAGAGCCCCGAGCGGCGCTTTCACGAGTCACCAGTTACAAGTTACCAGTCACTCTTAAGCGTGCGGCTTTTCGTGACTGGCATTCTTAGGCCAATCCTGCTTGAACTTGGATTCGCTGATCTTGAGGTTCTTCATCATGTTGGTGTAGTGGAACAAGATAAAGTCGCCGGAGCCGGTCTCATAGATTTTCTGTTGAATGGGCAGCCAGGAAGCTTCATCGATCCACATCTGAATGCGCGTGATCTGGCTGCGAATTTGATCGGATTTCGGCGTCAATTCCACCACGACGGTTTTCTTGCGGTCGAGCTCTTCCTCACCGGTGACCGTCACCAGATAGCTCTTCTTAAGATCTTCACTCTTTGTCCCGAACCCGAGTCGGATGTATTGATCGACCATCGCGCGATTTTTGCCCAAGTCATATTCTTCCACGCGATTCAGCTTGGGGTTATAAAGAAACAGGGAATCGCCGGTGCGCAGAATCGTTCGCGGCTCGGGCTTCGTAAACTCGATGCGCATTTTCTGGTCGTGGCGGACGAAAATCTGTCCAGTTTCCGTCGACGTGTCTTTGACCACGGCCGTGTATTTCTGATTTTCAATGTCCGCGGTGAGGCTGTGGAAATCCTTGGCGGACTTGTCCATCATTGCGAGCACTCCCTCGGTTGTCCACTTGGCTGTAGTTTGCGCGCCGCCCGCCTCCATGGCGAATGCCGTCGCGGCAAATCCCAAAATCAAAAATATAAAATGCCTTTTGAACAATCTGATCAAAAGAAGCCCCTATGGAAGCCTGATAGTGTCGCTCGTCCAGTTCTCTCAAATCGTAGCATATACAGAGAGATGCACGAACTTTGCCGGCCGTTTCCTTCGGATTGCCTCTTGTGTGCCTCGAAGATGCTCCGAACGGTGTATTTGCCTGGGTGCGCTCTACTTCCAATATTAGTAATGAATTTCCACGTGGTAGGCGATCACCGTGCCCTGCTCGTCGCGCACCGGATCGATCTTGGCAATCGTGAAGCGCCTGTTGCGGAGTTCAGGGAGCGATTTCTGGAGTGCGTTGTGCAGTTCGTTCTCGAGTGCCGGAGTCTGTTCAGGAGGCGCGAGGATTCGCGCGTCCACACGGTACGTTTTGTTCTTGCCTTCTTCCTTAACAAGCACGACTTGGCCTGGCGTGTTCGCTGGAAGGCCCATCTGCGGCTGGTCATGAAACCACGCGCGAGGCGTGGCCAAAACGAAAATCAATATCAGGATGACCGCGGCGTCGTACTGCCACGTGCCTCGCTCGTAGGCCCAGAAAAAAGTTTTCGATAGAATTTGTCCGAGACTCGCCATCTCAGTCCGCAGGAATTCCGTCGACAATCACGCCATCCCGCATGTGCACCACGCGGTCAAAGTACGTGGTGGCTTCGGGATTGTGCGTGATCATGACGATTGTCTGGCCCAGGTCTTTGTTGAGCTGCCGCAACATCTGCAGCACCACCTCCGAATTCTTCGAATCCAGATTGCCGGTAGGCTCATCGGCCAGCAAGATTTTTGGCTCATTAATGATCGCCCGCGCGATCGCCACGCGCTGTTGCTCGCCGCCGGAAAGCTCCGAAGGCTTGTGTTGCAGGCGTCCACCAAGACCCAGCAAGTTCGTTACAACGTCGAAACGGTGCGGGTCAAACCCATCTCCGTGGATAAATTGCGCGATAGCGATATTGCCTTTGGCGGTGAGCGTAGGAAGGAGATTGAAACGCTGGAAAACAAACCCAATTTTACTGCGCCGCAGTTTGGTGCGTTCGGCGTCGCTCATGGCCGTTAAATCGTTGCCGTCCACCAGGACGCGGCCCTTGGAGGCCTGCGCCAACCCTCCGATCACATAGAGCAGAGAGGATTTCCCGCAACCTGAAGGGCCCATGACGGCCACCGATTCGCCGGGCTCGACGGCGAAGTTCACGCCACGAAGCGCGGGAACGTCCACTTTCCCTGCGCGGTAGAGCTTCCACAAGTTTTCTGTTTTAAGTATCGGCTCCAAGCTCTTTTTTCCTGGGACAATCAGCCCTTCGGCAGGTTGCTGTATTGTAGCTGCGATTGCCATCTGTGCCTAGCCGCTGCATGCGTCCGCGGCGTGTTTTTCCTTTCCAACCGTGATGTTACTTATTGTCTCTGAAATCCTTCCACCCAATCCGATTCTCAATCGTAGGAGAGCGCCTCGACGGCGTCCTTGCGGCTTGCCATCCATGCTGGATAGCTCGCGCCGAGCATCGCTCCCACCAGCGCAATCCCTCCCGCGCGTAGAATCCATACGGGCGTTATATCGACGGGCAATGTTGGGAAGCCTGCGTGAAATGCCGCGCGGAGCACGTAGCTCAGTCCGACCCCCGCCAGAATCCCCAACAAGCAAAGCCCCGCTGACTCCGTGAGCAGCGCGCGCACGATGAACACCCGGCCCGCACCAAGCGACTTCAAAACACCGATATCGCGCGTTCGTTCGAGGACAGTCGTATACATCGTCAAAAAAATCACCAGCAAGCCGATGGCGACTGCCAACGAAATCATGGCATTGATAAACGTCTGCAAACCTGGAATGTTCGTCGAAGTCATCAGCGACAACATGGCGCTCAGCGGACGCACCGTGTAGCCCGGCAGGAGATGGCGAATTTCCTCCATCACGTCATCCGTATGCTCCGGGCGCGTGCACTTCAGCCAAAAAATCGTGGCTTTATCGGGCGCACCGACCAATTCCTGCAGGGTCGTCAGTGGGACGAACAATCGCGCGCCTTTTCCGTGCTCGATGATGGCCGCCACATGCCAGTCATGGTTCATAAGTTTATAGGTGTCTCCGACATTGATGTGCTTCGCCGAGGCCGCCAAATCGTCAACTAGCAGGTCGTCCGGCCCTTCCATGTCATGTCCCTGCAGAAATACAAAGCCTCCGGAAACCGCACGGAAGGTATCCGGATCGATGCCATAAATCACGTCGATGCCGCCCGTGGAGCTGAATTGCAGGAGAGCCGGCGCAACCGATTGCACGTATTTCAGTTCCGCCAGTTTGTCGGCGATCTTGATGGGCATGGGCGCTCCGGTTATCCCGATCAAGAAAGAAGCCGCAGGGGGCTGAACCATGACGTCTGCACCGATACCTTCAATGCGCTTGGCTGTTTCCGTCAACATTCCCGAGGTCAGCCCGACAATCAACACGATCAACGCGACTTCGACTGCAACGGCGAGGATTCCAATCAAGGTGCGCAGCGGCCGGTGCAGCAAATTGCGGAGAATCAGCTCGCCCATCATGGCTTTTTCTCCGGTGCATCTTCGCCAACTTGAACGAGTTCCGAGCCCGCCGGCTGCTCGAGCTTGAAGCGATCCGGTGGAATGTCTTCGTTCAACATCACCTTGGTTACCTGTAAGTCCAGCCGGTAATCATCATGAGGCCTGTCGACTTGAATCACGCGCGGGAAAGCCGTAATCCCAGAAGCGGCAACCGAGGTTTGCTCCTGATCGCCAATAAGTGGCTCCCAGTCGGAGTACCGCACGTCGGAGAGCAGTGCACCTTTCGGCCCAAATTCCTGCAAGTGCGCGACTTGCAAATCGGCGCGGCTAAACCAGATCTTCCGCAAGATTTCCTTTCGATATCCGCCATGCAAGACGGTCAGCACGTAATATCGCGCCTTGTCGTCGTTGAACTCTTCAAAGAGCACGTCTTCTTCCTTGCGAATCTCGCTCCAAAGCAGCGCATCCAGAAGATGCTGCGGCCGCAGGTTTTCGATCGGCTTTTTGCTCGTGCGCTCCAGCGTGATCGTCCCAACCAGAAACTTATTCTTGGACGGAATCGACACGCGAAACGATTCCGCGTCGCTGGCCATGTCGAAGACCGTCTTGCCAATCACGGGCGCTTGCCCGATCATGCGAATGTAAGCCGGTCTCTCCGCCAGTAGAAACGCTTTCACTTCGTGATACTCCTCGATGACTCCGCTGTATTTTGAGCCGGTCGTTGGCTTCAGCTCAACGGTGGCGTTCACGCTCTTCACGCCTTTCGCCATGGCGTTGTATTTGTCAAGTAACTCCTCGCGCGTGGCCTCCTTTACGGCCACGACCTGCGTGGCGGGCAGGTTTCGCGTGGTCTTGACAGCTCCCCCGCAACTGCAAGAAATCGCCGCCACTGTCGCCGCTGCCATACACGCCAACCCATGCCGCATCAGTCTATTCCGCCCCTTTAGGTACAAATGAAGCAATCTAACTACCATGCTCAGACGCGTCAATCAAATGACAGAAAAGCGTTGCCTGCGAAAACACCCCAATCTCCATTATGAACGAGTCTGCAGGGAGACTGCGAACCATTGTCAGAGGGCGAGCCTACTGCGGCCGAGCGATGTAGATATCGAACGGCAGCACGGCGGGCCGGGCACGGCGTATGACTTCGCTGGCCCAGAGCGTGGCGCTGAGCAGCGTTACCCAGCCGTCTTCCGGCTCGCACACGGCACAGAAAAAGTAGCGATCGTAGGCGAATTGGTATGCGTCGACGCCTCGCCTCGAGAGGTCGCCTTCCAGCGCCGCATCAGGATTCTCCGCAACTGCTCCCGCGCGCAGACCGAAGGTTTCCCCCTCAAATCGCTCGAAAAGCTGGAACAGCTGCCCCTGCCGCGGTTGCGGCAGAACCAGGCAGCGCCCGCCGGCTTCGCGAAACTCGATCCTCCGTGTCTTGCAAAACTCTTGAACACGATCGATGTGGCTGAAAAAATCCACGACGTAGAATTCGTCGCCCGCCAGTGCAGGGAAGAGCGCGGACCAAATTTCGGCGGCCTGCTTGCCCCGGACCGGCTCGCGGTTCTCGGTTTCGACCAGTTCGAGCCCAACGGCTTTCACGCCCGGGCCGAGGTCCAGCGCTTCCACATCCAGCGAAAAGGGAGGCAGTTCGAAGGCACCGGGGGGCGCGCCAGGCGGCGCGCCTGGGGGAAGACTCATTCTAAAGTCTCCGCTTGCGGGAATCTGGCGCGAAAATCAGGAGATTGTTTGCGCACGTCCAGCCAGTCGAAAAACGCATCCGGAGTTTCGAGCCAGATGCGAAACCAATTGGCGATCTCCACTTTTTCCTCGCGCTTGTGGGGTTCCACCTTATGATTCCGCGAAATCATCTCGGCGCGCCGTTTGCCGAGCCGCGCGACTCCCAGCACGCGCTCGACCGCGGCATGCTCGCCGTGCGCCTGAAACTTTCGCATCAGCTCATCCAGCCGCATGATGCTGACTTCCGCGTCTTCCAGCGTTTTGAAGTGCAGCAGGTCTTCGAACTCTTCTTCGTACTGCTCTTCCGCTTCTTCCTGTAAGGTGAGCAACACTTTCCAGCCGGCCGATTTCAAGACGTCCCCGATGTAGTCCGAGCTGGTCTTTCCCGCTTCGCCGTGTTCCGCTTGGAGCCGCCGGCGCAACTGATCGATCTCTGCAAGGGTCCATTTCGAAGCGCCGATCTCTCTGGCCGTTTCGAGGATTAGGTCCTTCTTCGATTTTTCTGAGTCCGTCATCAAGCTGTGCCCTTGTGCGGTTTGGCGTGCGCTTTCTTCTTGATGTGTGTCTGCGCCTTCGCCTGCTTTTGCGTTTGCGGCGGGGGAGGCGGAGGATCGGCCGGAAGCCCCGCGAGCAGACGGCGGTACTTTGTCACATTCCGGTTGTGTTCTTCCAGTGTCGCGCTGAAAAAATGTCCGCCTTGGGTGTTGGCTACGAAATAGAGATAGTCCGTCTGCGCCGGCTGTATCGCTGCCCGCAACGATGCTTCCCCCGGATTGCCGATGGGCCCAGGTGGCAGGCCTGTGTGTTCATACGTGTTGTAGGGCGAATGAACGTGCAGGTCGGCTCCGGTTAGCGTGCCGTTGTATCGGCCTTCTTGTTCCAAAGCATAGATTACGGTCGGGTCGCATTGCAGCATCATGTCTTTGCGGAGGCGATTCTCAAAGACTCCCGCAACGAGCGGGCGCTCGTCTTTTTTTGGTGTCTCGCGTTCGACCAGCGAGGCCAGTGTCACGATGGAGGAAATGGGATAGCCGGACGCAAGGCGCGTTTTGTCGTTTTCTGCCTTCGACGGCGAGATTCGCGCCCATTGCTCCTTGAATTTTTTCACCATGGCAGCGGCCAATTCTACGGCAACGGGATGGCGCGGCAACTGGTAAGTCGCGGGGAAGAGGTAACCTTCGAGCGTCAATGCGTGCGGGTCAATGTCGCGAACCATCATCGGATCGCTGGCGGCTTTTATGAAATCATCGGCGGGCAGAAAATGGCCGGCCTCGAGGTCATGCGCGATGTCGTAAAGTGTCTCGCCCTCGCGGACGGTGAAAGGAATCTGATAGACATCGCCCTTCGCGAGTTTCCAGAAAACGTCGCGGCCGCTCACCGCATGATCAAAAAAATATTCTCCCGCTTCGAGCGAGCGCCGGGGATGCCGCCTCGCATAAATCTCAAAGGTAAGAGCGCTGCGCACCACGCCGTTACTCTCCAGCACCCGAGCCACGCCGCGGCTCGAGGCCCCGTGCGGCACGGTAACGAACACTCCTCCGCTCGCGAACCCCTGATAGGGTTGCGTGATGCAATACCATCCCCAGGCCGCCGCTCCCGCGGCAGCCAGCACCAGAACCAAAATTAGCAGTAAAACCTTCTTCAAATCAGCCTCGCGAATCCCAAGCGCATATGATTCACATCGCGTCCTGCACGGCCTGCGCCGCCTGCCGCTGTTCGAGATACTCCTTCAAGATCAAGGCCGCAGCCATCGCATCCACACCCATAGTCTCGTTCTCTTTCTTTCGTTTCTTGCTGGAAGCGGCGTGCATCTTCCGTCCCTGCTGTTCCTCAAGCAATCGCTCCGCCTCCCAGCTCGTCAGCCGCTCGTCCACCATCTCGACCGGTAAACCAAGCTGCTTGTGCACGCGTTGCCCGAACCGCGCCGCCTCTTCGGCCATGTCCCCGCGTGTCCCATCCAGCCGCAACGGCAAACCCACCACAATCTGCTTCACGCCGTGCTCGCGCACCAACTCCCGCAGACGCCGCATGTCCTCGTTGCGATTGACACGATCCAACGTCCCCAGCGGCTGCGCAATACCTGCCTCGATCTGCGCAATGGCCATCCCAATTCTCGCGCGCCCGTAATCCAGCGCCAGAATCCGCCCCGGCTTCGAGTCCATTGCTTTCAAGTCGAGAGAGCCCTCACGCATGCTTCCAGTATACCGGGAAGCAATTCGCAATATGAGCGATGCTGCCTAAGAGTGGACTATCTGCTAGAGCACCGGAAGTCTCTAAAAGCAGTGAGAATGGAACCTTAAGGCTTGCGGCCTCGCGCGCCGGATTGCCAGGCGTCCCAGTAGCCGAGGAGCTTCATCTGCTGGTCGAGGCCGGTTTCTTTAACGAGCACATCCAGTTCGGCGCGCGAAAGGCGTTTGCCGATGGGCTCGGTGCGATCGGCGATGCCCCAAGCCGTTAGAGCGGCCAGCGCTGTGTTCAGCTTCAGCTCGCGGATGTCCACTTTATCCAGCGTGTCCGAAGCCGCGTGGTAATTCGCCAAATAGTTGGACACTTCCTGATTGGCCACAAGTGTTGGAACGCCTTCGAGCAGAAAATCGAAGTTGTCGGTCCCGAACGAAGCATCCACCGTATGATCGTTTGCGCTCCACGACTCCAACGGCTTCAACACTTCACGCACACCAGCCTCGATGTCCCGCCGTCCGCCCAGCGAGTAGCCGGTGAGCCGCCCGTTTCCCGCGTCGAAAGTGATCATAGCGCGAATTTTGTCCAGCTCCGCCCGATGCGCCTTCACGTATTCATACGACCCAATCGTGCCCTGCTCTTCGCCGCTGAACAGCACAAACCGAATCGTCCGCCGCGGCAAGAGTCCGGTCGCCTTGATCGCCCGCGCCGCCTCAGTCACCAACGCTGCGTTGCACCCGTTGTCCAGCGCACCCGTCCCCAACTCCCACGAATCCAGATGCGCTCCAAGAATCACCACCTCATCCGGTTTCTCATACCCACGAATCTCACCAACAACGTTTTCCTGTTCGATCGGCCCGCCCATTGCGTTCGGCAAATCCAGCCGCACCCGCACTTTTCGCGGGTACGCTGCAACTGTCCGGGCCAACCGCATTGCGTCCTCGCGCGCTACAATAGCCTGCGGAATCTTGTCGATCGCGCCCGTCAACGAATTGGTGTGGCGATAAAGCAGCAATCGTTCGCGCGCGCCCATCCAAAGAATTGCCGCCGCCCCTTGCTTTACAGCACGATCAATAATCGGCGGAGGTAGCAGATATTCGCTGTACAGGTCCGCCCAGGTTGACCCAATCTCACCATGAACGAGCAGGATAGCGCCCTTGACCGTCTCACCCGCGCGCTCGAACTGTCCCTCGGCCCCATCGCCAATATCAATCACGATTGATCCGTCAGAAGTCTCTTGAAATCCTGGCGACCAACCCTCCGAAACAAGTCGTACAGGGAACTTCACCGGTCCGAGCACATCTAGGCTTGTTTTGCCCTCGCTCCACGTCACCGGCAGCGTGTACTTCTCCGTGTGAACTTCAACGCCTTCGGCACGGAATGCAGCAACTGCCCATTTCACCGCCCGGGCCATTTCAGGAGACCCGCTCACGCGCCCGCCGATTTCATCCGTCAAGCGCCGCAAGTTTTCTTCCATCGGCGAAGGTCCCATCACCTGCGGCAAAATCTTCGCCGCCGCTTGCGCGCAGCTGGACGCATCCGTCGCCGAACAGGCTGCGGCACTTTGCCCAGCTTGCGCTGGACCTAGCGGATCCTTTGCGGGAGGAAATTGCGCCGAAGCAGAGAGCGAAGCAAAGAAGTAAAGAAGTAATGAAGCAAAGAATTTCACAAGGTAACGCATGGGCAGGCTCTCCGTGGCGGGACTGCGCGGCCGCCGCTCAATCTCGCGGCAAACCCGTGCATCCTGGCGCGGAGTAGTATAAGCTCGCGCCGCTTTACTGAGAAATTTGACGGCACAATCCAAACGGTTGAGAAAATTTGTGATGAAAAAATTCATCTCCGTTTTTGCGCTCACTCTGTTGCTTGGCGCCGCAGCCCGACCGCAAGCGTCGGCCCAAACGGCTCCTGTTAGCCTCGAATCCCGAGCAAAAGCCGCCCTCGCCCTGATTCGCGGAACGTTCAACGTGCACGGCCTCCAGCAAACCGTGCGCGTTCAGCGCGACCGCTGGGGCGTCGCGCACATCTACGCGCAGAATCAGCACGACCTCTTCTTCGCGCAAGGTTTCGTCGTGGCCCAAGACCGCCTCTTCCAGATGGAACTCTGGAAGCGCTCCGGCCAGGGCAGGCTCGCCGAAATCCTCGGTCCTTCTTATGTGAAGCGCGACACGAACGCCCGCCTCCTCCGCTATCGCGGCGACATGGACGCCGAATATAAAAGCTACTCTCCCGACACGAAAGAAATTCTCGAAGCCTTCACCTCTGGCATCAACGCCTACATCGCAGAAATCCAAAAGCCCGGCGACATCGGCCTCCCGCTCGAATTCCAACTCGCCGGCTTCAAGCCCGAACCATGGAAGCCCGAGGACTGCTTGAACCGCTTGGCCGCGTATTCTGTGACAGGAAACGGCGTTAGCGAGCTCTATAGCGCGCAGCTGGTTGCGCTTCTCGGGCCCGAAAAAGCCGCTCGGTTTCTCGAACTCGATCCTCCGGTTAAACTCGATCCGGCCCCCGGCATTGATTTTTCCGGACTCTCGCCCGCTCTTCTCGAAAATCTCGTCGGCAGCGACGTGCCTCTTCATTTTCCTGAAACTCCCGTTCAAGGGAGCAACAACTGGACCGTCTCCGGTTCGCTGACGGCCACTGGCAAACCCTTCCTCGCCAACGATCCGCACCGCGTCATCGCCGAGCCTTCACTGCGTTATATCGTCCATCTAGTCGCGCCGGGATGGAATGTGATCGGCGCGGGCGAACCCGGACTCCCGGGCGTCGCCGTAGGTCATAACGAAAAAATCGCCTGGGGTTTCACAATTTTCGGACTCGATCAGCAGGACCTCTACATCGCGCAGATGAACCCCGACGATCCGGAACAATACAAAACCGAACGCGGATGGGAGCGCATGGAAGTGAAAACAGAAACCATCGGCGTACGCGGCGGAACTCCCGTCACAGTGAAGCTGAAGTTCACGCGCCACGGCCCTGTGCTCTGGGAAGATGGAAAACGCGCGTTAGCTCTGCGCTGGGTGGGCGCGGAGCCCGGTACAGCCGGATACCTAGGCTCGCTGGCCCTCGACCGCGCCCAAAACTGGCCAGAATTCGAACTAGCCATGCCCCGCTGGAGAGTCCCCTCGGAAAATATCGTTTACGCCGACCGCGACGGAAACATCGGCGAACATTCCACCGGTCTCGCTCCGCTGCGCAAAAACTGGACCGGCCTTCTCCCTGTCCCCGAAACAGGCGGATTCGAATGGGGCGGTTTTGTCCCAAATGCCGACCTGCCGCATTTCTATAATCCCGCCACAGGTTTTGTCGCTACAGCCAATCACAAAATGATCCCGGAAAACTACGCGTACGCGGTCGGATTTCAGTGGGCCTCGCCTGAAAGATTCTTGCGCATCTCGGAAGTCCTCAGCGGCGCTGCAAAAAGTGCGCGCAAACTCACCCTCAATGACATGGAGAACTTGCAGAATGACGTTGTATCGTTGCCTGCGCGCGAACTACGAAGTTTGCTGAAGCGCGCCTCGGGGAACTCGCCGGGCAACCCCGCAAAACTCTTGCTCGATTGGGACTGCTCAGTCACTCCCGATTCATCGGCGGCCACGCTTTACGAATTCTGGGTCAGGGAGTTGGCCGCGAGCAGTCACCAAGGAAATTGTTCCAGTGGAAGCGCGCAAAGCGGCGGGAGAGTTGCCATTGGCGAAAACATTGCATGAGCTGTCGCACCCTCGCGCCGCGGTGTTCGGCCAAAATCCCGAAGCCGCTCGCGACGCTCTGTTGCTGCAGACGCTCCAAGCCGCACAACAAAAACTCTCCGCGAAACTCGGTCCGGATCCTAACAGCTGGACCTGGGAACACTTGCATCGAGTTTCGTTCGTCCATCCGCTGGGCGGCATTGTTCCCGGCGCCGCTGCGCTCTTCGGTCGTGGCCCCATCTCACGGCCGGGAGATGGCTACACCGTGAACGCCACCTATTCCGGCGGAGGTTCCTTTGACCAATTGGCCGGCGCAAGCTATCGCGAAATCTTCGACTTGAGCGACTGGGACAACGCCGTCGGCGTCAACGCCCCCGGACAAAGCGGCCAGCCGGGCAGTCCGCATTACGATGATCTGCTGCCGCTCTGGGCCCATGCTCAATATTTTCCCTTGCGCTACAGCAAGCCGTCCGTCGACCGCGAAACCACGGATGTCCTGGAACTCAAACCGTAAGCTGGAAATTGTACCCGGTGAATGGATCTAACGTTCGCGCAATCCAGGATGTGCAACGCAATCAGCAACGCGCGCCACCTGCACCATTTCCGCAACGTCATGCACGCGAACGATGTGCGCTCCGCCTAAAATACTCGCCGTGACCGTCGCCGCCGTGCCCCATATCCTTTCTCCGGGCGGAGCAGGTTTCCCATCGCGCGCAAGCGTCGCTCCAAGAAACCCTTTCCGCGAACGTTCCCACAAGCAGCGGATACCCCAGTGCGGCGAGCTGCGGCAGCTTCTCGATCAACTCGTAGTTCTGCGCATAACTCTTCCCAAACCCAATCCCCGGATCCAAAATAATTTGCGCTTCGCGACGCCAGCCTTGCGCGCCTTCGATACGGAATCTCGCAACCCTCGCGCCACATCCTTCAGCACGTCTCGCGCGAACGGCCCGCGCTGCATCGTGCGAGGCTCGCCCCGCATGTGCATCAAAATAAGAGGCACGCCATATTCCGCCGCCACTTGTGCAACGCGTGCGTCGCTTCTCAACCCGGAAACATCGTTAGTGATTTCTGCCCCGGCGCGGATGGCGATCTCCGCTACCGTGGATCGCCTCGTATCCACCGATACGGGAATTTTCAGCCGCCCTCGTAATCCTTCCAGAACGGGAAGAATGCGGTCCAACTCCTGCGAAGCGGAAATTTCTTCTGAACCCGGCCGCGTGGATTCACCACCAATGTCCAGCAGGTCCGCCCCGGCCAGCTCCAGCGCAAGGGCATGTTCGATGGCGATTCCAGGTTGATCGTATTTGCCGCCGTCTGAAAAACTGTCCGGCGTAACGTTCAGCACGCCCATCACGAGCGTGCGCTCACCAAGAATCAACGTTCGCGAACGCAGCTTCAGCCGGAATTTCTTTTGTGGTCCCATCGGATGGAAGAATGACGAGCCAGAAGTTTAACTCAGTGGGACAGACATTCTTGTCTGTCACTTGTGCTAGCCCAAAAAAAGAAAGAGACAGGCAGGAATGCCAGTCCCACTAATCCAAATCAAAATCGCGAATCGGCTTCCCGGCAGGCGCATCTTTGGCCTTCTTCATCGCCTCTTCAAATTTCTTGGCCAGGATGTCTTCCTTGTGTGTTTCCTGAAAAAACGAGTCGGCGAATTTGTCTTCCCGCTGCCGCCGCTGCTCCGCAAGAATTCCCTGCGCGTTTTCCAGGTCGACGTTAGGCCCCGCCTTGACCGGTGCCTCGTGCGAGAGCACCGCCCCAAACACCGCGTCCACCACCAGCTTTGCCTGGCAGCACGGGCACGTCACCTGCAAATTGTCCGGTTCCTTCTTTCCCATACCCGCATTCTACGACATTTTGCCCGCAACGGTCACCGTCGCGCCGCCACAAGAAATCCTTCCGGCCAAAAAAGTAGGGGCACGATAAACCGTGCCCCTACGCAATGCTTTGTTAATTTACCTTTACGCTTTCGCCGGATTCTCTCCGCGCGTAAATCCCGGTGCCGGCCGCAATTCCGGCCGCACCACCTTCGGATCCGCGCTGGGCGCCGGAGGAGCCTGAGGCGGCGGCGTTCGCGGCTTTTCCGGCAGCGGCTTGCCTTCCATCAGCATCTTCACTTCGAGCGCGTCAATCACCTCGCGTTCGAGCAACGCCTGGGCAATCCGCTCGAGCGTCTCGCGATTGTTCGAAAGCAACCGCTTCGCATTTTCATAACCGCCGTTGACGATCCGCTTCACTTCCTTGTCGATCTGGATCGCCGTATCTTCCGAGTAGTCGCGATGCTGAGTGATCTCGCGGCCCAGGAAGATCGCTTCATCCTTTTTCCCGTACGCCAGCGGTCCCAGCTCGCTCATGCCCCATTCGCAAACCATGTTGCGCGCAATTTCCGTGGCGCGTTCAATATCGTTCCCCGCGCCCGTGGTGATGTGTCCCAGGAAGATCTCTTCCGCGGAGCGTCCGCCCATGAGCACGGCGAGCATCGCTTCAAGGTATTCCCGCGTGTAGGTGTGCTTGTCGTCTTCGGGCAGTTGCATCGTCAAGCCGAGCGCCATCCCTCGCGGAATGATCGTCACCTTGTGAACGGGGTCGGCTCCCGGCGTCATCGCCGCCACCAACGCGTGCCCCGCTTCGTGGTACGCGGTGTTTTTCTTCTCTTCATCCGAAAGAATCATCGACTTGCGCTCGACGCCCATCAACACCTTGTCTTTGGACATCTCGAAGTCGACCTGCATCACGAACTTCCGATTTTGCCGCGCGGCCCACAGCGCCGCTTCATTCACCAGGTTCGCTAGGTCCGCACCGGAAAAGCCCGGCGTCCCGCGCGCGATGATCGAAAGTTCCACGTCATCGGCCAGAGGTACTTTGCGAGTATGTACGCGAAGAATTTCTTCTCGACCTTTCACGTCCGGCCGCGCAACTACCACGCGGCGGTCGAATCTTCCAGGACGCAGCAGGGCCGGATCAAGCACATCGGGCCGGTTGGTCGCCGCAATCAGAATCACGCCTTCGTTCGATTCGAATCCGTCCATTTCGACAAGCAAAGCATTCAAAGTCTGCTCGCGCTCGTCATGTCCGCCGCCCAGTCCCGCTCCGCGGTGGCGTCCGACAGCATCGATCTCATCGATGAAAATAATGCAAGGTGCGTTCTTCTTCCCTTGTTCAAATAAATCACGCACGCGGCTAGCGCCAACGCCGACAAACATTTCCACGAAATCCGAACCTGAAATCGAGAAGAACGGAACGTTGGCCTCGCCGGCAATCGCTCGCGCCAGCAAAGTCTTACCCGTTCCAGGAGGCCCGACCAGCAACACGCCCTTGGGAATGCGTCCGCCCAGCTTCTGGAATTTCTGCGGGTCTTTCAAAAACTCGATAATTTCCTGCAACTCTTCCTTGGCTTCGTCCGTTCCCGCAACATCCTTAAACGTAGCTTTCTTCTGCTGTGCCGATAGCAGCCGTGCGCGCGATTTTCCAAAGCTCAGCGCTTTGTTTCCCCCAGCCTGCATCTGCCGCATCAGGAACAAACAAAAGCCCACGAGCAAAATCAGGGGAGCGGCGTTCAGCAAAATCAAAATCCAATCCCCGCTGCGCACTTCCTTCATCCCCTTGATCATCGCTCCCTTGTCTTTCAACTGCTTCACCAGGTCCGGAGCGGCTTCCTTGAAAACCGTCACCACAAATTTCGTGTTCGGGGGACGAAGGTATTCTCCCTGGATCTCATAGCTGTTCGGCGAGAGGTACAGTGTCACTTCCTTGATGTCTCCCGCATCCACCTTGGCCATGAACTCGCTGTAACTGGGCGTTTGCTCGCGCTGCTGGCTCCCATTCGCGGACACCAGTTTCCACAGCATCACGCCGAGAAACACGATGGAGATCCAGAAAAGAATTGTTTTTGCCGTAGAACTGGAATTCACGTTGTCCTCACCTTTGTCCTTGGCCTCGCGGAAATTCTTCCCGCGAGGAAGCGACGCGCGAAACCTTCAATCTTCCGTCGTACGTCTTTGCCGTCGCTTCACCTGCGCTGGTCCGTTGGAGAGAGCCCGATGATTCCGCCCCGTTCCATTGTCCGCAGCCAGGCCGTACCCGACCCATACCTCATTAGATGCTGTCCGGAACCCAAAGTAATCGGGCTCCAGTCCCACGCGCCGCCGCGCGGTCTTGTCCAGCAGTACTGCCAATCGCAGCGATCTGGGCTGGCTTTCGCCCAATCGCCGCAAAAGAAACTCTTGTGTCACGCCGCTCTCCAGCACGGCATCGAGCAGCAAAACATCCCGGCCCTTTAATTCCGGCCGCGAACCAAAATAAACCTCGCGCCGCTCGTTGCCGCCGTCGTTTACGTCCCGCACATCCTCGCGGACGAAGTGGCAAACGACCGCGGTGTTAATCTCGCGAATCAAATCGGCCGCGAAAATAAATCCGCGGTCCAGTGTTACAACAACATCCACGCGCCGTCCCTTGTACGCTCGCGTGATTTCCTTTCCTAGTTCCGCGACCCTCGCGCCAATTCGCGCGGCGGAATATGCCGCACGGCCCGACGCACTCGACTTGACCGCTGAGCGGTCACGCATCAAGACTTTTCCTCGGCGATCAAAATCCCTTTTCGGGTCCCCTCATTTGCCGCAAACCCTGCGGCCACTGGAAAGCCGCGCGCCCACACAAGAAAGCCGCCGCTTGTCAAAACCGGCCAGCCGTCCCGCTCCCACCGGCTGATGCGCTTCTCGTTCAAAAGTCGCTTCAGCTTGTGCGCTTTCTGGTGCCCGGTGGGCTGCAGTTTGTCCCCGAAACGCCAGTTACGCAGTACCAGCGGAAAACGCAGCCGGTCGCGGTCTATGACCGCCCCTGATTTACTAGTGTCCCCCCTCTGAGCGACCCAGTCAATCACCCTGAGGCGGAATACGCACTGCACCTGCGGTACTCGCAAAATCACGTCACCGTTTCTAAAATCGATTTTGTGCTCGTACTCCGCCGCGGGCGTTTTCATCGCCCCGCGTTTCCCGCTGGTTTGACCCCTAAGCGCCGACGAATTACTGCGGAAAACCAACTCATTTCGCTCGCGCCGGACGTCCACTCCGCCAGGCAATTGCAGCGATTTTCCATTCTGCCCCTGACGCGCCAATTCCTTCACTGCCACAATGTGCCGCCCAGTAATTTGCCCCGCCCCGCTCTTCCTCTCCTCAATTAGACGACGCAGCATCCGCTTAATCAGGGCCGCGCAGTTCTCCCCTTCCTTCTCTGCGTCCACTGGGAGCTCTGTGTTGAAATCCCCAATCCGCAGAGGCTCTAACAATCCCTTCACGCTAATACGCGTTTCATTCACCTCCTTTTTACCAAGCAAATCGCAGCGCCACTTAGCCAGATACTCCAGAAACTTCTCATCTTCCCGCGCGAATTCCGCAAGCGAAGCGAGATGATCCACCACTCCCCTCTGAAACTCCCGTTCCAAAAGCGGCAACAAATTCTTTCGAATCCGCGCCCGCGTCCGTGCCGTATCTCGATTGGTCCTGTCCTCGCGCCACTTCTGTTTCTTCGCTCGTAAATAAGCCCGCAGCTCCGCTCGCCTCACGCCCAGCAACGGCCTCACTACGGATTCGGTCTCCGGATGAATCCCGCCAAGCCCTGCCAATCCCGTCCCTCGCATAATATGCGCCAAAACCGTTTCCGCCTGGTCATCGGCGGTATGCGCAACGGCGACAACATCCACTTTTCCTTCCGCAACCAGCCTCGCGAAAAACTCATACCGCGCACGCCGCGCCGCATCCTCAAGATTCGCTTTTTCGCGCCTAGCGCGCGCCGCCACGTCCACGCTCTCGCCGTAAAACTCCAGCCCATGCTTCGCTGCCAGCTGGCGCACGAACTTCACGTCCGCGTTCGAAGTCGCGCCCCGTAGCTTGTGGTTCAAGTGCGCCACGCTCAACACAATCCCCAACGCGTCACGCAACTCCAGCAGAAGCATCAGCAGCGCCACTGAATCCGCACCGCCAGACACACCCACGCCCACGCGCTCGCCCGCCCGCAACTTCCCCGTGCGCCTCAAGCTCTCAAGCAATCGCGAAGCAAGCCCGCCGCCCTCGCGCCGCGCTCTTGTTGCTATTGTTTTTGGAGAAATCTGCTTAGCCATGGATCTAACGGCTATGGTAACAACTGCCCACCAAACAGGTCGAGCCTCACCTCCTCCACAGCAGCTCGGCTCCCCCCAAGGTGGATTAGCAGATGCGCACTTCCTCTGTCAGCGTAGTGTTATCATCAGACAAGCAGAACTCGAACGACGAACGTTGAAGCATGAAGAGACCTATCCTCGCAGCCGCCTTGTCACTCGTCGCAGCACTTGCACCTGCTGCTCCACGCACTCAACCCAATACTGTCAAGTTTGAAGTCATCTCAGTAAAAGTAATGTCCGATGAAGAAAGGAAGAAAGTTGCTGGGCCAGATTACATCGGCGCCACCGTTCTAGTTCGCCTCCGCTTGTCAGCGTCGAGCGGCGATTTCTCCTATTACGGATTCGAATTCAATAAAAATCCAATCGGACACCGGACCGTGTGGTCCAGCGACGGCAAGATGCTCGTTTATCCCACGCGCGGAGAAGCTAGAGATGCCAGCCCAGGCATGGCTGATTTGCCCACACTTGAGATGCCAACCGCATGGCTGCATCTTGCCGCCGGAAAGAAGTTCGAGTTCGAGATTCTTGACGGAACGGGCGACGCAGGAGCAAGGCATGGTACGAGTGCGTTTGTTAAGTTCCTGCCCGATGAGACTCCCGTGGAGATTTTTTCGGAGTCTTATGTGACCCCAACCGCCCCCGGAGCAAAGCCCTGATCATCTCGCTTCGTTACTGCTTCGCCTGTCCCGGCCGCGCCTGCTTCGCCTTCGCCACCATCTCCCGCACGTCGCTCAGCAGCGCCTGCGAATCGAAAATCACGCCATCGCGAATCGTATACTTCACGCACTGCTCGTGAACTTCCTTACGGTCCGCGCCCACGCGCGTCACTCCGTTTCCATAAAACACTTTCACATCGGCCAGCGGATTCTCCGTAAGTACCACAAGGTCCGCCAAATAGCCCTGCCGGATCAACCCCAGCTCCGGATTCTTCACGACCTTCGCCCCATTCTCCGTCGCCGCGTGAAGCGCCTCAAGCGGCGAAAACCCCGCCTCTTCCAGCATCTCCAATTCGCGAATCGTTCCAAATCCCCATAGTGAAAACAAAAACCCCGTGTCCGATCCCACCGCCACCACGCCGCCCTGATTCTTATAATCGTTCACAAAATCCAGCCACCGCCGGTACGCCCGCGCCCAATCAGCTTCCTTATTCGACGTCCACTCATAAAAATACGAAGCGTGATGCGCCGGATTCGGCAAAAATGAATCCATCACCACGGGAAGCGTATACGTCGCGTGCCACGGCAAATTCGCCGCGCGAGTCACATCGCGATTTGCCTCATAAATGCTGAACGTCGGCACCATGATGAATCCCGTGCGATGCATGGTCGCCAGAAGCGATTGGATCACCTCGCCGTGCAGTTTGTCCTCGTCCGCCTGCAGCCACGACCGTCCCGTCTCCAAAAACCTATCCGGCTCGTTCGAATAGTTGTAGCCCGGCGGCAAATCCTGAATCGTCTTCGTCGTATACGAAGACTCCGGATAGCCGTAGTGATGCTCAATCGTCGAAGCACCCTCGCTTGCCACCTGAACAGCGTTCATCGGATAAACGCCGTCCTGCCCGATGTGCACCGCCACGCCCATGCCGTTTTTCCGCGCCTCGTCCGCAATCGCGTGAAACACATCCGGCCAAAGCCCCGGCTTGCCGATAATCTTGACTCCGTCCACACCCAACGCGTGCCATTCATCCACAATCTGCCGCGCCCCCTCCGGATTCGAATACCGCGGATCGTCCCCGCGTCCCCAGAACGGATACACGTACATCCGAGGCGCAATAATCTGGTTCGCCGCAATCTTATTCTTCTCCTCGACCATCCCCTTCGGATTATCGTTCCCCACATTGAATGTTCGAACCGTAGTCACGCCGTGCCCCAACAGCAGCTTGTAAATATATTCCGCAGGCACGTCCTTCGAGGCGTTGATGTGGATGTGTACATCGATCAACCCCGGCATCACGTACATGCCTTTGCCTTCAATCACGCGATCTGGCGCCTTCTGCTCCTTCTTACCCGCACCTTCTTCTTCCTTCTCCTTCCGCGATATCGAGTCCGACGGCACTACGCGCTCGATCCGATTCCCCTTTATAAAAATATTCACCGGCCCGAACGCCGGCGCCCCCGATCCATCAATCACAGTTACGTCGCGAATCTCCAGCGACGCATAAGGCCCATTCTGCTCCGCCCCTCCGGCGCCTTGCGTGCGCCCCGCGAGCGGCCAACACAAAGCTGCAGCACACAAAACCAATCCGTTTGAAATGACTTTCTTCGATGTCGTCATGTTGTTCGCATCTCTCCGAGTAGCGCAGACACTCCTGTCTGTGCGGTTTTGCCATTTACTTTCGCAGTCTCCTCACGTTTCCTTCGATCCACTAAACCGCACAGCCGCGCTTTTCCGCCGACCTCCTAATTTCGTATTTCGAATTTCGCATTTCGTGCTGCAATTCAATTCCCCTATTTGCTTTTTTCGCCGCGTGAAGGCCGCAAGGCTAATTTCAAACCCCCAATAAGTCCAGCACTGATTCGCAAAATACAAGCTTCTCGCACTCCGTATCTTGTTTCTGCTAAAAGCCTTAGCCGCACCGCCTGGACCCGCCTGTGGATTCCTGTGGGAATCAGGAATCTCTTGTTGACTTATTCGCCGCCCTGTCGTATTCTCCTTGGGCTGTGGATGTGCCTTTCTGCAAGACAGGGGGGCTTTGCTCTTTGACAACCGATACGATGTGCCAGAATCCGTTCGAAACCATTCGTCCTTTTCGAGCACGAATGGTCTGAGTAAATCGAGCGACAATAATTCGCTTGGCAGGCTGGCTCTCTGATGCAAATCAGAGGGCATTTTTTTTCGCCAAGCTACCAGTTTCAAACGAGAGTTTGATCCTGGCTCAGAGCGAACGCTGGCGGCGTGCTTAACACATGCAAGTCGAGTGCGCGTCTGTAGCAATACAGATGGCGCACGGCGCACGGGTGCGTAACACGTGGGTAATCTGCCCTTCGATGGGGAATAACTCCGGGAAACCGAAGCTAATTCCGCATAACATTCCTTGAACTTCGGTTTGGGGATTCAAAGCCGTAAGGCGTCGGAGGAGGAACCCGCGCACGATTAGCTAGTTGGTAGGGTAACGGCCTACCAAGGCTTTGATCGTTAGCTGGTCTGAGAGGATGGCCAGCCACACTGGAACTGAGACACGGTCCAGACTCCTACGGGAGGCAGCAGTGGGGAATCTTGCACAATGGGCGAAAGCCTGATGCAGCGACGCCGCGTGGGGGATGAAGCTTTTCGGAGTGTAAACCCCTTTCGACCCGGACGAATACCTCGCAAGAGGGATGACGGTACGGGTATAAGAAGCCCCGGCTAACTACGTGCCAGCAGCCGCGGTAAGACGTGGGGGGCCAGCGTTGCTCGGAATTACTGGGTGTAAAGGGTTCGTAGGCGGTGTAGCAAGTCGGGAGTGAAATCTCTGGGCTCAACCCAGAGACTGCTTCCGAAACTGCTGTGCTTGAGTGTGGGAGAGGCGCGTGGAATTGCAGGTGTAGCGGTGAAATGCGTAGATATCTGCAGGAACACCCGTGGCGAAAGCGGCGCGCTGGACCACTACTGACGCTGAGGAACGAAAGCTAGGGGAGCAAACAGGATTAGATACCCTGGTAGTCCTAGCCCTAAACGATCAGGACTTGGGGTGCCGCACGTTCGTGCGTCGTCCCGGAGCTAACGCGTTAAGTCCTGCACCTGGGGAGTACGGTCGCAAGACTGAAACTCAAAGGAATTGACGGGGGCCCGCACAAGCGGTGGAACATGTGGTTCAATTCGACGCTACGCGAGGAACCTTACCTGGGCTCGAAGCGCACTTGACTAGCTATAGAAATATGGCCTTCCCGCAAGGGACAAGTGTGGAGGCGCTGCATGGCTGTCGTCAGCTCGTGCCGTGAGGTGTTGGGTTAAGTCCCGCAACGAGCGCAACCCCTGCACGTAGTTGCCACTCCGCAAGGAGGGAACTCTACGTGGACTGCTCCGGATAACGGAGAGGAAGGTGGGGATGACGTCAAGTCCGCATGGCCTTTATGTCCAGGGCTACACACGTGTTACAATGCAGGGCACAAACCGTTGCCAACCCGCGAGGGGGAGCTAATCGGAGAAAACTCTGCTCAGTTCGGATTGCAGTCTGCAACTCGACTGCATGAAGCCGGAATCGCTAGTAATGGCGTATCAGATCGACGCCGTGAATACGTTCCCGGGCCTTGTACACACCGCCCGTCACATCACGAAAGTGAGTTGTACTAGAAGTCGCCGCGCTGACCGCAAGGAAGCAAGCGCCCAAGGTATGACTCATGATTGGGGTGAAGTCGTAACAAGGTAGCCGTAGGAGAACCTGCGGCTGGATCACCTCCTTTCTAAAGTAGTCGTGGCTCAACCCGCTATGGTGTGCGGATCATGCCACGCAAATGTATCCCGCTCTTCTCACGATTTGCAGGGATACACGTTCGGTTTACAACCTGGTTTAATCCAGGATTCGGGCGGATTCTGTCAGATCGTATCGAGTCAAAGAGAAAACAACTTCAGTAGTGTGTCTCCGGGCCGCGTGTTTACTCCGCGGCCTTTTGTTTTTCTGGAAGCGACTGGAACCGTTCTCCACTGCGTGCTTATCGGTTGTCTTTCAGCTCCCAATATCTCTTGATTTTCTTGAAGTGCTCGATTCTTTCTCCGATTTTCTCGATTTCTTTGGGATAGAAGTCGAGAAGTGTGTCGCAGAGTTCAATCATCCAGTTTTTCCGTGAATTCCCTTCGACAATTTTGAGAACATTTGCATTTGCAATTTGTATTTGTCCCCAGCCCAGCGCTCCGATCGTGAGGCAATCCCAAGATAAGAATTCTATAGGAACAAAGTGAGCTTCCTTCGCCGCCACCTTTGTACCCTCGGCGCTATATTTGACCATTAGTACGATGAAGTAGTTCTTATCGTCCTCGTAGAACCGTGCTATCCGCTCGACAGAGGTTAAATTCGGCATATTGAAATGGGTTTGTAGTCGATGGGTCTTTACATCAACTACATAGTAGAGATCGTCGGCATCCCTAAATGCTAGATCGGCCATGGCCCGTCGTGCGAAGACATCGGAATACTCGACACAGTATTTTCCCAAGAGTGATTGGAAGTGCTCTGAGAGGATGGATTGAATAGCATCACCGGCTGCACGAGTGCTTGCTGCGGTGCGATTCGACAGGAAGTCTGGCTGAGAATTCAACAAGGACAGGATCGAGTTTTCAACGTCTTTGTACGCCCGCGTGGAGAAGAGCAGACTCTTCCTCATTCGGTCCCGCTTTTGGCTTCAAAGTCCAGCAGCGGAAGGAAAAGATCCGATTCAGAGTCTCTGCTCGGCGCGCTTGCGTTGGGCGTGGTGTTCCTTTCCCAGAATACGCCTTCGGCATATCCTTGAATGGTTTTATCCCGCCCGGCTAGATCCAGCCGCTTCTCAGCAAGTAGGCAATATTCTCGGTCGATTTCTATCCCCAAATACTTTCTTCCCAGCTTCTTTGCCGTAACAGCCGACGTGCCAGAACCCAGGAAAGGGTCAAATACCAGATCACCTACACTTGAGCTTGCTAGGATAACTTTGGCAAGAAGCTTCTCAGGTTTTTGCGTTGGATGGTCCGTGTTCTCAGGCATGGACCAGAAAGGCACCGTCAAATCCGTCCAACAGTTAGAGGGATGCGTCATCCTAAAATCGCCTTCCCGATCTCTTGTCCAATCTTTTGGCTCTCCATCGGAGTTGGTATACGGTGCCAGAACTTGCCTTTTGACCTTCACAGCTTCAACGTTGAACTTATAGTCGCTGGAACGAGTGCAAAACCAGATGTCCTCTGTCGAGTTTTTCCAATTGGACTTCGCCCCGCGGCCCTTCTCCCGTTCCCAGGTTATCCGGTTCTGAACGACTAGATATTTTCGAGCGACCGAATGGATTGCCGCCCCTGAACGCCAGTCGCCACAAATGTACAACGAACCATCCGGCTTTAGAGTCCGGATCACTGCTGGAAGCCAACTCTCCAGCCATTCCGAATATTCCTCCAGACTTCGTTCTTTGAACTGAGTGCCATTGAAGGATTTCGTTAGGTTGTAGGGTGGGTCGATGAATACTAGGTCTGCAAAACCGCCAGGAAGCCAATCCAGAACCTCGTACAAGTCTTGATTGATAACGCGATTTTCAATCTGTTGCGGATTCGTCAGCCCCTCAATCTTCAGAAGCCGATTCTCAAATACCTTAGTTTCTTGTTGGGTCAGCGTGATAGTTCGATTCCTCGGAGCTCTGATTTTTTGACCTGGCAGATTTTGCATCTCGTTCGACATTAGTTTGCAGAGGTTCCCCACTCCGACCATGAATCTGTTCCAGTTGAAGACGTTCTGTCAAGGCCCGCATCCGTTTGCCGACTCCAAGACTGCCTGATGAAGGTCGGGTACACCAGATGTTGTTTAAAGCTGTGAAGCAAGACTCTCACTTTCATTCTTGCCGGGCGCGCCAAGCGTTGGTTTGCCTCGTTCACATCTGCGTCGGCCTGAAATCGGATCTTCAATTGTGCCTTGCTAGGAGATGTTGGAGGGCTTTCTCTAGCTTTTTGCCTGTCGGTACGAAACTTTCACGGGCGTCGGCCGGTTTTATGCTCGGCAAGCATCGCATCAGTTTGCCGATTAACCGAACCCCAAAACTCATCTTCCCCGAGATGCTCTGATGCCAGCCCTTCCGCAAGCAAGGCGTCCAGTTCTTCCTGCGTCCCGGCAAAACCCGGCACCGTGCGCTGCTCGACACCAGTCAAGGCGGCCTCGACCACTTCCTCAAGCGACCCGTAGCCACCACGGCGTATTACCGCCTGAAGTCGTCGCTCCTGCTCCGGCGTGAGATGAATCGTCATGCCTAAAATCTATCTCTCTTTCGCGTCTGCTAAAAGAGTCGTTTGCGAAACCTGGATGTCAGCCGTCAGAAACCTCCCATCGGTCAACGAATGTGGGTTTTCTTCAAACCTTCTCCGCCGCTGGTGTCAACCACTCAGGTATCTACGTACCGAGGTACTATTGGAAGTTTCTCGCGCAACATGTTATTTCTGGACAATGTCGGACAGAATGTTCGCCCAAACCTGCCCAAACTGTGGCGGCATCTGCCCCCAGCAGGCCGAAACCTGCAAATACTGCAAATTCAGCTTTTCTGGTACGAGCCGTTTCTCTCTAAGCGAGTTTGTCCCTCGAAAAAGCGGTCTGCGGATTGCCCTCATCGCACTCGCAATCTTAATGGTGGTAGTCTTGCTCGTGATGAACATCTTGCGCTCCTAACGTATTCGAGCAACTCGCGACGAGGCCTTAGTTGGCCTTGGTTTCTTCAGAGCGTGACGATGACCGGCGGGTTGTGGCGGTTGCCATTGCCTCATCATCGACTGCCCTGCCGCTTTTCACGATCCTGGCAGTTGCGGCAGTTGACCAAGAATAATTGGGTCCAGTGGTCCCACAATCCGCGACAGGACGTAATCATCCTGCGGCGATTTTCTACTGGCCGCCGCAAGCCTTCCCTCGCTTGTCAAACATCCTGCATTTCTTCGGGAATTTGATGGCGTAATCCGGATAGAAGCGCAGCCCGAGTTTGCCGGACAATTTATCACGTACGCACACTGAGCAGCCTGATGAACTCTGAATTCAGAAGATGTGAGGATCAAAATCATGCAACCCATTCGAATTGTAGCTATACCAACCGATGTCGCAGAGGCCGTTCGCTCAACGATGCAAGCGCCTGGTTATGGTTTCCCGGCGCATGTGGAAGTTGGAACGGATGCTGCTCCGTGCCGCCACTGCCTGCGCATTATCGAGCCGGGACAGGCGCGCAGAATTCTGTTTACCTACGATCGCTTCAGCGGCATGGAATCGCTCCCCCAGCCAGGCCCGATTTACATTCACGCCGACGATTGCTCGCGCTACGCTGAGGATGGCGGTTTTCCAAAGGAGCTGCGCGACAGTCCGCGCACGCTGGAAGGCTATGGGCGCGGCCGCCGTTTGGTGGCGCAGGAATATGTGACAGACGGCGAGTTCGAGCCCGCCATACAAAATCTGTTTGCTCTTCCAGAAATCGACTACTTGCAAGTACACAGCACCACAGCCGGCTGCTTTACCTTCCGCATCGAAAGGGCAGCTCAATCAAGCGGGTCTTCGCGCTGAACCGCGCCTCATAAATTCAGCAAACTAGTCCGCCCACGCCAAGTACCCCGGCACGATTAAGTTCGCCACCGGGACGATCATCAGAATGCCCCACCAGTTGGGCTTGCCGCGCGCTTCCGCGACCCCCATCCAGACGAGGATGGCCATAACGATGCCGACGATGGGAATGAAAAACAGGATGATCCACCAAATAGGTTTCTTGGCGATGTTCAGCAGCAGAACAATGTTTACGATGGGAATCCAGGCCAGCCAGGCATTTTCCGTATTGGTTTTCTGCGCGATAGTTTGAATCGCCAAGGCGAAATACACATACATTGCCAGGCAGAAGATCACGAAAATAAACATGAATCCGCCAAGCATGGCCGTCGGAACCCGATCGTTCTGAGCAGCGGCCGGGATTGCCATAAACAGGATGGCCGCCAGAGTCAGCAACCAGCTCATCCGAGAAAGAATACTGGTCCGTACTTTCATCAATTTCCCCCTCCAAGAGATTTGTCTCTACAAGGATTGCGAATCGCCCCGGGGAATACTGGTAGCCGGACAAGAGTAGAGCGCTCGAACTTTCGGCCCCCACGATACCGCAGAAAAACTAGTCATTCAGTTCGAGACTCGTTTGCAGGCTACTGTTGGGCGCACTGTATTCAAATCGCCCTCTAGTGTCAAAAGACTTCTTCGCTGCTCGCGGATTCTGATTCCGATGTGTCAACACGAATCGCCGCAACGCCAGCCACCTCTGACTGCATTGCAAACCACATTTCTTGGGAGTACGCTCTGGCGAGCGCTTCCCCGCGGAGCTCCCGGATTTGTGCGCTCCGCGAGGCAAGGTCACCTTCCAACTGTCCAACTTCACTGACGCGAAGGAGGCGCAGCTCATGCCCGTTGACACCAAGGCCATCGTCCGCCGCCTCTACGAAGATGTCTGGAATAAACGCAAGCTCGAGCTGGTGAGCGATTTAATTTCTCCCAGCCATGCTCTCCACGACAACAATTCTCCCGGCTCCTCTGTCGGCCCCGAAGCCTACAAGGCTCAGATGGCACTTTTCTTGGCAGCCTTCCCTGATTTGCGCTTCACAGTCGAGGACACCGTTGCCGAAAAGGACAAGGTCGCCGCTTCCTGGACCATCTCCGGCACTCATAAAGGTGAGTTCTGGGGAGTTCGTCCCACAAATAAGCAAATGTCCATGGATGGCATCACCATCCATCACATCGCCAACGGCAAGATCATCGATTCCTACATCAGCTCGGACGCGCTGGGCTTGATGCGCCAACTCGGCGCAGTTCCTGCCCTCGCTCGACCGAAAGGCGCCGTTTCCCGCTAGATCCGCGTCGCCAGTTTGGCGGCCCGCGCCCGTCGGTAGTGAGGCCCCCGTGCTAAGATCCTTCGAAGAAGCTCAAGATGCCCTTTATTGACACAAGCACCCTAAAGGTGATTGAACGCCTACCCGGATGGTATGGACGGTATTTTCGCTCACCGAGCATGACATTCGCGCATTATGACTTCAAGCGCGGCTCGGCCATTCATGAGCACTCTCATCCTCAGGAAGAGGTTTACGAGGTGATCGAGGGCGAGCTCGAGGTGACCATCGACGGCGTAGCCCAGATCGCCGGACCCGGCCGGGTTGCAATCATACCGAGTGATGTGCGCCATTCCGTCAAAGCGCTTACAGACGGGCGGGTCATCATCATCGACTATCCCGTACGACCCGAATTCGGTTAGGTTCCTCTTTTGCTGCGTAATAAGTCGGCGCATTCCTGGTTGCTACAGACGCAAGCCGCCCTGGAAGGCCCGCGTTTCTTCGGGCCACAGGGCCAGTTGTAACTACAAGAACAAGCTAGTACTTCAGCGCCATGTGGCCGTGGAAATACGCCCCTAAAATTGTTGTGTGACCAGACCTTCCAAAGGCGCGGCCGTTTTCTTCATTTTTTTCGGCCTGATGTTTCTTGTCCCGGGATTGCTATCGCTGTTTACGTTTCTTGCGAATAGCGGCAATCACAGCACGAGTAGCACGGTCGTGAGCGTGGCGATCGCTGTGTTTATTTCTGCGATTGGCGCGGGATTTCTGTTTGTGGCGGTGGGCGGTTATCGCCGGATGAAGCAGCAGGCCGCGGTCGAAGAGGCAAATCCCGCCTCGCCCTGGTTGTGGCGCAAGGATTGGGCCAGCCGCAGGGCGGAGAGCCGGGGCAAGAATCGCGAAATCGGCGCATGGGTGCTTTGCATCTTCTGCAACATGGTGATGATCCCGGTGGCCGTGAACATTGTTCCGCAGCTTGTGGAGCGAAATGATCCGCGGGTTTTCCTGGTTCTGGGCTTCGGTCTCATTGGAGTGATTCTGTTCGTGGTCGCTCTGCGCGCCACTCTGCAACGTAGCCGGTTCGGCAACACCTATTTCGAGTTTTACTCGCTGCCGTTTTCGCCGGGGGGCCGACTGGGCGGAAGGATTCATCTTAGGCTTGACGCCGATGCCGCGCATGGCGTGGACCTCCGTCTCTCTTGCGTTCGCAAGACAATCACGGGCACCGGGAACAGCCGTTCCGTGGTGAATACCGTCCTCTGGCAGAACGAACAAAACGTTCCCTCGGGCGCAATCGGGATGGATCCATTTGGCCGGACGATTCCGGTGGATTTCGCAATTCCGCCGGATGCCTACGTCACCGATTTGGATAATCCTTCGGACCAGGTTTTCTGGCTTCTTCACGCCCAGGCAGATGTTCCCGGCATCGATTATTCGGACGAATTCGAGTTGCCCGTCTTCAAGACCTCCTCATCGATGGACGAGTTGTCCGCCGCCTCTTCGTCGGATACCTTTGGCGCCACAACCGACTCAGCCAGCGATTCGAGTACTGCGCCCGTGGCGGCGCCCGCGCAAACCAAAGTCGTTATCTCCTCGCAAGAAGGCGGAACGGAATTCTACTTTCCTGCGTTTCGCACGCCATCACGCGCGATATTTCTAGTTATCTTCACGTCCATCTGGACCGGTGTTGTCTATTTTCTGTTGCATTCGAGTGCGCCATGGTTTTTTGCGGTGGTGTTCGGGTTCTTCGATCTGATCTTGATCCTGGCTATGTTTCACGTTGTTCTGGGGACGTCACGCATTCGCGTCGGCAACGGCGAACTGCGGTGCACGACGCGCGTGCTGGGGATCGGCTCGACGAAGCGGTTTTCCTTTTCTGAGATCGAGGCGATCGTCGCGGTCACCAGCGGACAGCAAGGTGGGACGCAGGGGCAGTCGATGTACGCCATTCGCCTGCGCACAAAGAATGGGCGACGCTTCACGATTGCCGACGAAATGACCAGCCGCCAGGAAGCCCGTTGGATCGTTTCGCAGATCGAAACTCTCGCCGGCTTGAAGATTGATACGCACGTGGAGGTGGATTCGCCTTACGGCCCGCCGCCCCAACCTGGGCAGCCGCTGTTCGGCGGGTCGCAACCAGGTTCTTTGGGGACCGGGTCTGCGCAGGTTCGCTGGCCGCAATCGCGGCCGCAATCACGCGCGTCCACAGTTATTTCCTTTGCTGTGTTCTTGCTGCTAGCCGGGGGAATGTTTGCGTGGCAAGGCTGGCGATTCTCGACGTTCAAGGCCGCGGCAGGCGCCGCGCGCGCAAAGAAAGCGCCTGCCAACAGTACCGGGGCAAAGCAAGCGGACAGATCGCGCGTGGCCGTGACTGCCAGCGTTGCTACGCCCCGCCGCGCCGCCCCCGCAGGTATGACTGACGCCGCTGTGGGGAGGGTGCTTGCTTTGCCTGCTCAAGAGCAGGCGGAGGAATTGCTCGGTCGCGCCATAGCTCACGACGAACGCGCTCGCGAACTCTTCGAACAACAAGTCGAAAGCTGGGTCGGCCACATCCGTTTGACGGAGCAGATGAAGCTACTGGAGCGGCGTTCGGAATTTTCCAGCGATTTGCGAGTGCGATATGCGAATGCGGACATTTATCTGACTTTGGACGGCTGGCAGAAAAACGAACAAGCCGCGGAGATGTTAATCGATCGCGCGCGCACGGATCTGCATTACCGGCCTGCGGCCGTTTATTTTCTCGGGATGCTTGCGGGACGCGGCGTTGCCTACGAGCGCATTCATCCGGTGCTTCTGGATTACGCGAAGCATGATCCGGACGCGTACGTACGGCAGTGGGCTGTCGAGGGCATGCGCTATCTTGGCAAAGACGAAGCGCTCGATGAGTTGTTCGAATCGTTCACGCAAGATCCGTCCGACAACGTTCGCAATCGGGCGGGCTGCAATCTTTCGGACTGCGGTAATTTCACGCGCTTGCAGCGCATGCGCATGGTGCCGAAATTTCTGGATCTAGTTGCTGACACAAATATCAGCGCACAAATGCGCACCTGGTCTTACATGGCGTTGCACGAAATTACCGACGCGAATGTTCCCGCCGATCCTAAAGCCTGGAGGGATTGGTACCGCGACCACGGTTCCCAAAAGATGGCCGAGTTTGAACGACTCGATTGGTGGCAAGTTCGCGGCGACGAATAAGAATCGCGGCTACTCCGGCGCCGAGCGCAAGGAACTATTTTTTCGTTGCTAGAATGCGCTCGATTTGTGAAGTGTGATTGAGGTCGTGCCCCGCCATCATGTGGAGAATCCGTTCCAGACTCTCCTCCCCTCGCTCTGCGTGCATGCCGAAGTGCTTCCACTGCTCCGGGCTGAGTGATTTGTACAGCGCGAGATTGGCGCCGCGCACCGCGCGAAATTGCTCGATGCTCTTGCGCGGATCGCGTTTTGCGTAATGTCCTGCGGACGCCCAAGCGTCCTGGTCAAACGCCTGAATGGGCGTTCCCGGCGCTCCGAGAATCGAGCGGATGCGCCATCCGACGACGATCTCCGTGTCCGCGAGATGCGCAAGGATTTCGGCGACGGACCATTTGTCCGGGGCGGGCCGTTTGCGCAGTCTGGAGGCCGCCGCGCGTTTCACCAGGCTTGCGAGCTTTTTCGGGGTCGCCGACTGCGTCTTGAGGGGGTCCTTTCCCTCGATCATTTTCATAATGCGCTGCGAGTACTGCTGCGGTGTCTCGCTCACTTGTCGATTTTCCTTCGCGAAGAGTCAAAGAAACTTAAATCGTGTCATGCGGCACAGCCCAACTTCAGAATGTTCTGAAGAGCCGCTTCCAGCGCACCGTCGTTGGATGGAGCACGGCATTCGCATAGGCAAAGAAGCGCTCGCGGAGCTGCCCGGTTTCCCAGGCGTCGGGCGAGGCTTCCAGCGACATGTAAATCATCACCGGTGTGCCAATGATGTGGTTTCGCGGCACGCAGCCTGTGAAGCGGCTGTCGTAGGAGTTTCCGCGGTTGTCGCCCATGACGAAATAACAGTTTTCGGGAATTTTATAGGGAGTTTGCATGCCGTACGTTTCGCTGGGACCGGTCGTGTAATTCTCGGTGAGCTTTTGACCGTTGATCCAGACGGCGCCATCGCGAATGTCCACCGTTTCTCCGGGAAGTCCGATTACGCGCTTGATGATGTCGGATGTCTCTTGCGCGACGATCGGCGTGAAGATCACGAGTTGCTGGCGCTTGGGGTTGCGCCAAAGGGGCACATGCCAGTGCGTGAAAGGCACGCCGGCATCATAGCCGATGCGGCTCATGATGAGGTGGTCGCCGATGAGCAGAGTGTTCTCCATGGAGCCGGAGGGAATGACGCGGGCCTGGCCGAGTGTTCCGTTGATTAGCAGGAAGATAAGCACCACCCACATCCAGGCGATGATTTCGCGCTGGATGCGCTTCGAGCGCGAAGGCGTTTCCTCGGTCTTTTTGGCTTGTGGTTTCACGGATTTCATTCTTCACCTATGCTTCTATTCTACCTGACTATTCTACCTGTCTTGAGCTAAGACGCGTCTGCCGTTACGACGTGAGCGAGGGCTTCGCGTCTGGCGATGTCCGCGATGATGGTGCGCGAACCCATGTACAGCACGAAGGCGAGCGCCGTGGATAGAACCGGAATAATCAGCATGGCTTGCTGAAGGCCAATGGCGCGGAATGATTCCGTGACCGTGCCGAAGCCTGCCAGTGCCGCGGCGCGGTGGGCAAGCAAGTCGCTCAATTTGCCGGTGAGAAGCGGACCGAAAGAAGCTCCGCACATGTACATGGCCATGAAATAAATGGCCATGGCGGAGCCGCGCTGGTTCGGCGCGACGATATCTTGTATGGCGGAATAGACCAGACCGTAGTAGGTCGTGAGGGAAGCGTACGTCACAGCGAGGAAGGCCATCGCCAGGTACAAGGACCCCGCAGGTTGAAGTATGCCCGCGCACGCAAATGGAATCGCCACTAACGCCAACACAGCGGCACAGAGCATGCGGCCGTCTTTGCGGCGATGGACGATGGAATCGCCGAGATAGCCGGCGGTTGCTCCGCCGCTGACGCCTCCGGCGAGATAGACGATTCCCGTGGTGATGCCTGAGTTCGCCAGCGAGAGGCCGTGGACACGACTGAGAAAGGCCGGAAGAAAAGTGCCGATCGCGTACAAGTTGAAATTCAGCAGTGCGCCGGACACGATGATCCACCAAAGCGTGGGGATGCGCAGGACGTTCCACATGGAAGCGCGTGCGAGCGGCCCAGGATGGAGTTCACTTGCGCCGCGCTGCGGTTCGTGAAGCATGAGCAAGGCTGGAACCAGCAGCAATGCGGGTGCGGCGGCAAAGACCATGGCGGCGCGCCAGCCGTAGACTTGCGCAATCGGCCCGCTGAAGAAAAAGCCCAGCGCGCCGCCAACCGGCACGCCGAGCATGAAGAGCGCAAGAACGCGAGAACGTCTATGTGGGGGAAAAAGATCGCCGAGCCAACTGGTGGCTGTTGGCGCGCAGGCGGCTTCCCCGACGCCGACGCCGACCCGCGAGAAGAGAAGCATCGTGTAAGTGGTGGCGAAGCCGGCGGAAGCTGTGAGCGCGGTCCAAATGACGACTCCCCAGGCTAGGAGCTTTTTGCGGCTGGCGGAATCGGCGATGCGTCCGAGGGGGACGCCGACAATTGCATAAATCCAGATGAAGGCGCTGCCGAGGAGGCCAATCTGCGTGTCGTTGAGATGGAACTCCTTGCGCATGGGCTCGACCAGGGCGCCGGGCACGTGGCGGTCGTAAAAATTGAGGATGTTGATGGCGAAAAGAACCACCACGGAGAACCAGAGAGTGTTCTTCTGAGTTTTCTGCGACAAGGCCCGAGCATGCTAGCACAACGCGGGTGACTGGTGGTTGGTGACTCGCGACGAGGGAGATGTGGAGCGTTTTGGATGAGCCGTGATCCCATAAACGCTGTGGTTTTGCGAGATGTGGAAAAACGGAAGATTCAGCCTCAAAAAACGTGGCTGAGACACGTTCGCTCTCACAAGCGAACGCGGCCACGTCGTTTAGCGCTCCTACGCGAGGCACGGAGAGGAATGTGTTTCACGCGGTGGCTGGCTTGGAAGCTTGGCGGGCGGTTTTGGATTGCCAGGCGTTGCGGAGCGCTTCGCGCTGCTTGAGCACGAAGGCTCTGGCTTCGTCGAAGTCGGCATAAACCTTAGTTCCCTTAATGGTGTTGCAGGGCGCGCAACAGGCGACAAGGTTGCCGGGGTCTTTCTTGCCTTTGCGGGCGCGAGGGTGGACGAAATCCACGCGCATGACCAGAGCGTTTTCGAAGCTGGCACGGCCGTCGAGCCCGCAGTACCGGCAGCGGTAATCGTCGCGTTCGAGAATCCTGAGGCCTTCTTGCATCGAGACAGGTGATTCCACCAGCGAAAGGGTCGCGAGACTCAATGGCATGGGTACCTCCAGAGCGGGAATGTTCGGTAGCAGGGGGGAGCTTGCGACTTCCACTTGCTTAGCGCAAGAACATAGGACGGCGGGGAGCGCGTGTCAAGCGTTGCCGGGGACGGCAAAAGGTTCGCTGCGGAGTGGACCGAGTGAAGAAATGCAACGGCAAGAAAGTCGCCGCGAGGCGCGACAGCGTAAAAGAAAAAGGGGCACGGGGTGCCGTGCCCCCACGGGTTCGAGGCGGTTAGTTTCAACCGGCAGAAGCAGCGGCAGCTTTGGCCATGTTGGCCGTCCATTCGGCGGAGCGGCGCATCATTTCGTCGGGGGCCACGTCTTCGACGTGGGTGGCGACGCCCCAGCTGTGGCCGAAGGGGTCGGTGAGTTTGCCGTAGCGATCGCCCCAGAACATATCGGATAGGGGCATGCTGACGGTGGCGCCTGCGGCTAGCGCGCGGTTGAAAACGGTGTCTACGTCGGGCGTGTAGAGGAAGAGGTAGGAGGAAGGAGTCGCGCCCGGTGTGGGTGCTGCGGACATTCCGGGGAATTCGTCGGAGAGGAAGATTACGGAATCGCCGATGCGCAGTTCGGCGTGCATGACCATGCCGCCAGGGCCGGGCATGCGGTTGATTTCGGTGGCGCCGAAGGCTGCTTTGTAGAAGTCGATGGCGGCCGCGGCATTTTTGCAGGTGATCGCGGGAGAAATAGAATGGTATCCCTCTGGGATGGGTCGAACGTTTGCTGGCATAAAGGCTCCTTGGAGTTTTGGACATTCGCGCGGCGAAACAAGGAAGGCAGAGGCGGGGCGCGCGTGGGGGAATAGATACTCCAGGCGAGTGGGCGTGTCAACTGTTGCCCGCAATGGCAAGAGTTTGCCGAGAATTACTGTACGGTGATCGTAACGGTAGCTGCCGTGCGGCCGAATTGGTTCGTGGCGTAGAGAGTGTAGGTGGTGGTTTGCGCGGGAGTGACAACCGCGATGTTGCCGCGGATGGCGCCGATTTGCGGGGAAACGATGTAGTAAGACGCGCCGGTGGCGCTCCAAGTAAGGGTGACGGCGGTACTCGCAGGCACGGGATTCGCAGTGCTTGCGGTGAAGCTGGAAATGCTTGGCGCGGAGCCTTGCGGAACATTTGCGGAGGTGTACACGGTTCCCAGCGTGACGACCTCAAAATCCGAGGCGGTGAGTGTTGAGAGGTTGTGGAGGTCGTTGTTGTCCCAACGATTGTCGGGAGCGCCGCTGATGTACATGGAGGAGCCGTTGTCGGCCATGATCATGCCGTACTGCTTGAGAGCTTTGAGGATGATCTGATTGGTCGCGGAGAAGCTGGAGATATCGAAATTGGATTTGAGGCGGAGACGTATGCCCATGGGTGCGGCGAATTGGGCGCTGGAGTTTGCGGCCCAGTGAGTCGCGGGTTGGACGAAGGCAGCGGTGCTGTGCTGCAGCGTGAAGCGGATGGCGTGGGCAATTTGGCCGCTGGCGGCCTCGTCGTAGCGCACGAGGCCCGGGAAAATCGGGAGGCCTGCAGCATCCGCCGAAGTCCAGGTGAGCGGGCGCTGCGTGTAGTTTTGCAAATCCCAGACGGCGGAGGAGCCCGCGTTCCAGGAGTCGTCGGTGTTGACGCTGGAACCGTAGAGTTCGTAGAGCCAGCAATCATTGTTGTCGAGGACGAGGACGTGTCGATCGCCGGTGCCGGGATTGGGATAGCCCTCGATGTTCGCGTTGGCGGGAATGGGCATGGGGCCGGGATCGCTCTCGTCTCCGTAGGCGTTGAAAAGTATGTTCACCGGTGCCTGCGAGGAGTCAACGACAGAATAGGGAATCCCTATGTAGCTGCCTTGATATTCGCCGGAGCCGAAATCGGGATGCAGCGGGACCGTGGTACCGATGAAATTGATATACGAGTCCGAGTTGGGATCGACGGCTTCGGCGGAGATGTCTTGATTCCAGGCGTTCTTCGCCGGGAAGGGGCGGAAACCGTTAAGGCTTGCGCCTTGCCCTACGGCCAGGCCGCTGCAGGCGCTGGCTTGCGTGGTGGAGGTGACCTGTAGGTTGATGCTGGAGGATGTGCTCTGGCCTGGGTTGGGATTGCTTACGGAGACAGCGAAGATGCCCACGGCTGAGGCGGTTCCGGTGGCGGTGAGTTTCGTGGGCGAAACGTACCCTGTGGTGAGCGGAACACCTGCGAGTAGGACTTGAGAGTTGCTCAGGAAATTGCTGCCGGTGACGGTGAGGCTGAGGGCGCCGACATTCATCGAGGTGGGATTGATGGAAGTGAGGGCAGGAGTGGGGTTGAGGAGAGTGACGTTGCTGGAGCCGCTGGCGGAGGAATCGGCGGAGCTGGTCGCCTGAATTGTAATCGTGTTCGGGTTGGGAAGAGATGCCGGAGCCGTGTACATGCCGGAAGAATTGATGCTCCCGGTTGTGGAGTTGCCACCGGGGACGTTGTTGACGGCCCAGAGGACGGCGGTGTCACTTGTCCCCGTGACGGCGGCGTTGAATTGTTGAGAGCCGTTGGCGCGCACGTTAGCTGGATTTGGCGAGACGGAGACGTGGATTTGCTTGGGTGCCGGTTGCTGCGGCGTCGATCCTGAACCTGAGCCGCGTACGGCGGCGCATCCAGCCAGGAACAGTGCAAGCGTTGAGAAAAGCGTCAGAAACAGGCGGTTCAAGGAAAGCTCCTCCACTCGGCTTGCCGAGATCTGGCTGCTTTTTCGGGAGAGCAGGGCATTGCCGTAGGGACTGCCGGTGACGGGGACGAGTGCAAGAGCGTCAGCGAACAGTCTTCTGACCCAGAATTATAAGGGTTGTGGCGGCGGGAAACGACTGGCCGAGGGTACAAATTAAGTACAGTCCGCTCCGGCGCCATTCGCCGAACGGCTAAAATACAAGCCATCACCGAACTGTTCGAATTCGCAGTAGCAATTCCGGCTAGTGCTGCCATCAAACGACTGGAGCAGTTGACGGTAGGGGCGAAGCGTTGACGACGACGGGCGAATCTCGCCCAAGGCAGGCGACGGTGAGATACGACTTTATCGTGGATACATACGAGACCGAGCGGGTAAAGGTGGTCAGTGTATGGAGCGAGTTTCGGGACGAAGACCTGGCGTTCCGGCCCAATGCAAAAGATCCGCGAGGACGGAGCGTACGCGAACAGATGATTCACCAATGCGTTAGCGAAGATTTGTGGTTCCGCAACATGCTGGGAATCGAGGCGGGTGCACCGCCGCTACCGGCGCAAGAGACGCGGCTGGAATTTATGAAGCGGTATACGGAATTCAGCGGGAAACGGCTTGCAGCGCTGCGCGCGAAGGATGAAGCGTGGTTTGAGGGCGAGACGATGTTTTTCGATGTCGCGCGTTCGCGCGCATGGGTGATGATGCGGCGAATTGCGCACACGGCGCATCATCGGGGACAGCAGATGGCCATGCTGAGGATGCTGGCGCATGATTTGCACAGCAATTACGGGCCGACGGCGGATACCGGAGGCTTGATGCAGAATCATGCGCCCACAATTTATGCCTATCCCAGTCTTGAGGCCTTGCTGCAAAGTGAGGCAGCCGGAGGCCACAAGTCACCGTTGCCGGGAGGCGGAGGAAAGCCGGTGACGGAGCGCCCGTAGGAGCATCGATCCGGGCGCTCGCGCCAGCAGTATCGTTACGGCTTGCTGATGACACCACATGCGATGCGTGCCGGGGCGGCTGTTCCCGTGCCGCCGGCTACTGCATGAATCACGATTGCTGTCCCGCCATTGCTAAAGACGGAATGGTCATCGTCGCCGAGCGTAACGTTAGGCGCGATCACAGAAACGTGGGCGGTGCCGTCGGCGCCGACGATGAGCGAAAAATTCGGGATGTCACCGGCAGGCATCGCGTCGTGGCTATGCTCCGCGCCGCCGGGATTGAAGTGCGGGCCAGCGGTCTTGAAGTCGGGAGGATCGCACTTCGCGATTTGATGGATATGAATGGAGTGCTCGCCCGGCGGGAGATTCTTGATGTCGAGCGTGATTTTGACGCCTTTCGGCGCGCTGGTAAGTTGTGCTGTCCCCACGCTCTGGCCGTCGGTATTCCTGAAATCGACGGTCACTGGCTTGGAAGCGGAGCGGCTGTGAGAATCCTGGGCCCTGGCGGCGGAAGTTACGGCGAAGAGCAGACACACCCCACAAACGATTGCTCTCATCGGGATTTCCTCTCTCTTTATGTGTTTCGATTGGTCTCGGGGCACGGCGCGAAGCAGTGCCCTACTACTCTAACTCGGCTCGCCCGAGGCACATTCCACGCTATGGACAGTTTTGTATTCATTTAGATACCTACCTGAGAGCGGCTGAGTTGCGGCGCTGTGAGTGGTGGGCACTTGCCTGGCCTGGAAGGGCGGAGAGCGGCAATAAGACTATCGAGGAGTTCGAAAATGACGATTAATCGTTGCGATAAAGGTCCGGGTATTCTTTTTTCAGATTGGTGAGTTTCGGCTGGTCGTTAATCATGATGTAGGGTTCATAGGGATGGTGCTTCAGGTAGTCCTGGTGGTAGTCCTCGGCGGCGTAGAAGGCTTGGAGCGGGACGACTTGCGTCATGATGGGCTGCGAATAGATCTTTGCGGCGTTTAACTGCGCGATGTAGGCTTCGGCGATTTTCTTTTGCGCGTCGCTCGAATAGAAAATGGAAGAGCGGTATTGCGTGCCGTAGTCCGGTCCCTGGCGATTGAGTTCGGTGGGATTGTGGCCGACGGAAAAAAAGATCATGAGAATCTGGCCATAGGAGATTTGCGACGGATCGAAAACGATTTTCACTGATTCGGCGTGGCCGGTTTCGCCGGTGCTGACTTCCTCGTAGTGGGCCGTCTTTGCCGCGCCGCCGGAATAACCGGAAGTTGCGGAGACTACACCTTTCAGGTGCTGAAAGACCGCTTGAATGCCCCAGAAGCAGCCGCCGGAAAGAACGGCTGTTTCCTGTGCTTTCGCGGAGGCCAGAGAAGCATCGACTGTGGGTTTAGGAAAGGCCGCCTTAGCGCCGGTGCGGCCGTCATTGGGCTTGGCGGTAGCCCAAGCAAGTACTCCGATTCCGGCAAAAATAAGTACTGCAATCAGGACAGCGCGCATGATAAGAACCCCCACGGCATTCCACTAAAGTATACGCTTGCCGCGCGCGATTGGATGTTTCGGCAGCGGGTCGAAATTTTGCCCCGTTTGTCCGTTGGCGTCAATCCACGACGATACGAGCGACAGCGAACGTGAAGATCGCCGCGGCAAGCAGGGTTGCCGCCGTGAACAGACCGACGGCGAGATGCCGGCGGAAGATTGAGAGCCCAAGGGCAGTGTCCTGGCGGAATGTCTGATCTGTGCGCCAAATTCGCAGCAGCGTAACGGCACCCACAAGAACAACGAGACCGGGCATGCCGAGGAACAACATCGCCGCACCGAGGCGCGAGATGTGAGTCGTGGTCCAATCGAAGATGAGCCAGCTTGTGTGTGCGGGTTCGTATTGGCGAGGCTGAAGGAGTCGCAGCGCGGCTGCCGTGAGGAACACGCTCGCGGGCAACACCAACAACCACTCACCGATGGCAAAGACCGACAATCGAAACGGGTTCGCGATTTGCATGGGGAGGTCCTCTCGTCACTTTATATTGCAAAGTACATGTCGCTGTCAAGTAGCTGCCTGTCTCAGTGTGATGAAAAATTCAAACTTGGAACGGAGCGCGATTGCGCGGCATGATACAGAGGTCTCGAAAAAACGAACTGAGGAGAGTTTCATGACACTGCGCGTTCGCGCCGTTTCCGCAATCGGTGGTTTTCTGATTTTACCAGCCGTTCTTTTCGCACAGGTTACGCATGGGCACAAGCCGCAGCTTCCTGCGCCTTATTCGACGAAGTCCGCCGGCAACTCACCGCATAACGAGGCGCCGCCCCCTGGTTTTCTTCCCACAGTGCCGCAAGGGTTTCAGATCAATGTATATGCTTCGGACTTCAAGAGGCCGCGCTGGCTCGCCGTCGCTCCGAATGGGGATATTTTTGTGGCAGAGAACGGAGCGAACCAGATTGTAGTGCTGCGCGATCCGCAGAACACGGGGGGAGCACAACAGCGCGAGGTGTTCGCAACGGGCACGACTCGCGTATTTGGCATCGCGTTCAAAGACGACTATGTCTACGTTGGAAACATGACCGCACTCGTGCGATTCCACTACGACCCCAAGACATCGAAACGGCTGGGAGAAGCGGAGCACCTGATGAAGCTGCCGGGTGGCGGGCACGATACGCGTTCCGTGGCGTTCTCCGCTGACGGGAAACACTTGTTTGTTTCGGTGGGATCGGGATCCAACATCGACACAGGCGAGGAGCCAATCCGCGCGGCGATTACCATCTGCGACCCGGACGGGAAGAACGCCCGGCTGTTCGCGACCGGGCTGCGGAACGCGGTGGGTTTGGCGATCGAGCCGGTCACCGGAGCCGTGTGGGTGAGCGTGAATGAGCGCGATGAATTGGGCGACAATTTGCCACCGGATTATTTTACTTCGGTGAAGGACGGGGGATTTTACGGGTGGCCTTACAGCTACATCGGGAGCAATGTGGATGACCGCGTTAAGCAGGAGCATCCCGAGTTGGTTGCGAGGGCGATTATTCCAGATGTGCTGCTTGGCGCCCACGTAGCTCCGTTGCAATTTGCGTTTTATACGGGCAAGCAGTTTCCGAAGAGCTATTGGGGCGGGGCGTTTATCGCGGAGCACGGCTCGTGGAACCGGGCGACGCGCGCGGGGTATCAGATTGCGTTTGTGGCGTTCAAGGACGGCCAGCCGTCGGCTGATCCCGTGCCGTTCATGACTGGGTTGGTGCCTGATCCAAGCGGGCGAGACGTTCTTGGCAGGCCAGTCGGAGTGACGGTTGCGCCGGATGGCTCGTTGCTCGTTTCGGATGACGGGGCCGCGAAAATTTACCGCATCTCGGTTGCGAAGTAAGACTTACGCTCGGATTAATTCACGGTTAGCGTCAATTGAATCGGTTGCAATTGAAGCGGTTTGCCGTTGGCGGACGTGGCCGACGGCGTGATCGTAATCGCGGATTGGCCTTGAGGCGTCACGACGGGCGGAGGAAGCGCGGTGGCAGTGCTGCCGCCGCCGCAGCCCTCTGAAGCCAACATCACACCTAACATCGCGAGAAAAACAAAAGCCGTGCGTGCGCTTGCAAATGCGAGGCGTCTTGGTTGTGGATTCGAGTTGCGACTGGGGCCGAAAACCAACAAGAAAAGCAGGATTACGCCAACGGTCAGCCCTGGTGCATCGCGGAGTCCTGAGAATGGCGTCGAGCGCGGCGCATTGGAGAAGGGCACGGCCGCGTGCGACCCGCCGCTTGTTATTACCGACACCATAAAGGGAGCGGCGTTGCCATTCGAGATTTGCAGTGTAGATGGTCCCTGTATGGTTGCCCCGAGGGGCGCTCCGCCATACGTGAAGGAAATCGTGCCGTTGTAGCCCGCGCCGGGCGTTATCTGGAGATTGAACTGCGCGGTCTGACCGGCCGTGACCGTTGCAGACGTTGAGCCAGAAGGCGCCGGGCCGATCGTGACTGCAGCAGTGGCCGTACCCTGGAGCGCGACGGTTTGGGGAGAATCCGCGGCGTCGTCAGTAATGTTTAGTGTGGCCGTACGAATTCCGGCAGCGAGGGGTGCAAACGTTAAGGGGATAAGGCACTTTGCGGCCGGGGAAACGGTGGCCAAACAATTCGAGGTGCCCAGCGCAAAGTCATTCGCATTAAATCCGTTCACAACGATGCTCGTTACATGCAGAGAGCCGTCCCCGGTGTTTGTGAGCGTTATGTTTTGCGGAGTGCTACTTGTGCCTTGCGTCGTGGTCCCTGGAAAAGTCAAGGTTCCTGACGGACTTAGAGAAACGGCGGGAACAGGGGGCGGCGGAGCCACAGCGGTGCCTGAGAAGGTGATTGCTTGAGGACTACCGAGAGCGTTGTCCGCGACCGTAAGGGTCGCCTGGCTCGAACCTGCTGCAGAGGGCGAATAGGTAATGGAGATAGTGCAGGTGCTGTTGGGCTGCAGGACCACGAGAGGGGTGCAAAGATCGGTCTTGGAAAAATCCGATGCGTTGGGTCCGGAGATTGTTGCTGACGAAAAAGTCACAGGAAGAGTCCCAATATTCTTGAAAGTAAGACCTTGTGGCCCATTGGACTGGCCAGTCTGCGTCGAGCTGAAGGTCAAGCTCGAAGGATTCCAGGCGAGCGAAGGCGAGCTGCTGTTCTGTTGGGAAGCAGTTGCCGTCAACAAAGCCGGAGAGATGGTGAGGTTGGTAGAAAAGGGCACGCTGATGGGACTCGGCTGGCTGGGGACTCCGGTTATTGGATCCACTTCATAAACAGCCAGACCGGTCGGAGACCCTCCGGTGGAGGGGAAGTAATCACAATAGACAAAGGGACCGTATGGATCCGGAAGCCCACAGCCAACCTCAATGGCTTGCTCGAATGAAATCGGGGAAGACGGGATCTCGGTGAGCGTAGTCAAATCCAGGACTCGGAAGTTCGTGTAGTCACCGGAAGCGGGATTCGTATTCAAGGTCTGCACATAGATCAGCGTATCGGTGGGGTCGTAGAAAATGCCACGAAAGCTAAAGGGAACGCTCTCGATATTCAGAGTGCTCGAGGTAAGCGGCTGGAAATTGCTGGTTGATAGTTGATAGACGATCAGGAATTCACTGTTTGGTCCAAAGTTGAAACTCATGAAGTTTCCTTTGGGCCCGATCTGGATCGACTGCGCGTTCGTGCCTGCCACATTCGTTCCACTGGTAGGTAGCAGGGGAAGGCCGGAGGATGGATCAAAGGTGACGACGTACAAGACCGCGGCGGGTTGGGCGCCGCCCTGATTCTGGTTAAGCAGGACTGCGAAGCCGTGGCCGTTCGGATCCGCTACCGCGCCGACAGGGTCGCCCGCAACGGGCAGTGTTTGTGATGAGGTTGGAACAAGAGCTAATTTTTGGGCGTCGATTTGGAAAGTATCCAGAATCAAACTGTTGGCAGAAGTGGACGCAGAGGAACTGGCCTTGAGAAGGTAAACGTACTGTCCCGTGCTCTCGGCGAAGATAAGCTCGGCGAGGTTTCCAATTGACGCCGCAAAAGGGGAGTTCTGGACTTCGGCCACGATGCCGGTCGATGCGTCGAGTGTGTACATAGAGAGACCGTCGTCACAAGCGCCGAAGAGGAAGCGATCCTTGGGCTCGATTTTGCTTGGAGAACACGGGTTCGAAAAATTGACGATGGAGCTGGGGAGCAGAGTCAGGACGCCTGTCGTGTCGTCACGGACAAACGTTACCGTGCCATGCTGGCTGCTGGCTGTCTGCACAGCGATAAGAAAGGGCTGCTGGGTCTGACCGTTGGCGGATGGGACGACCGACGCCATTAAAGAGAGGGCGCAAAGAATCATTAGAGTTTTCAAATATTTCGCGGCGCGCGATCCGCGGGCATTCGTCGAATGAAGAGGGAAATCGCGAGTTCGGGCCATGTGTCTTCCTTGGCCGTAGAAAATAGCGGCACTTCGTTGAATCCGAGAGGGAAACGTTTACGAATCCACGGTATGCCGGAAAAAGTGCCGCGTCAACAAAATATATCCAAAGATTTACTAAACTGAACGGTCTATAGGATGTGCATTGGCTCGAAGCGAGGGGAGTGGATCGATTGTTAAAGAATATTAATGTTGGGGCGGCACTTCCTGCGTTACCGTGCTGACCTCATGCAACCGGCACAGCTGGATCTTGAAAAACTTCCCGCATCGAATGGCAGCAACCTGGTAACCCGGCTCCATGGGAAGCTCAGTCTCGAGACCGTTCATAACTTCATTCAGACCCTGCGACCCGAACCCGCGGCGCACTTAGTGCTCGATATGAGCGGAGTGTCGTTTCTGGATTCCGCAGGAGTGGGAGCATTGGTGTCGCTGTTCGTGCACCGGCGAAACGCTGGGAAGTCATTCGCCATCGCAGGACTGACCCAGCAGGGGAGAGCGGTGCTGCAAGTTGCCGGACTTACCAAATTGCTTCCGAACTTTCCAACCGTCGAAGCGGCGCTCGTCGCAAAGACCTAACTCTACTCGTTGAGAATTTGGATCGACGGCGAATTGGAAGGGTGGGTTAGCCAGCCTCCCCCCTCCCCTTTTTTTGTAAGTGTTCATTCTAAAGACTTTTAAGTCCAATGTTTTGGAAGTGTTCATTCCAAAGAGGTTACAGGCATATTTCTGGAAGTGCGGATTCTAAAGAAGTTAGCTCAAAAAGGCCCCGGCACGAAGACTGAGCGGGCACCTTGGACGCATCTACGCGGAATTACCCATCACGTATAATACCATAGATTAAACAAATGTCAATGCCAGCATTTTCTGGCATGGCTGTGGGGGTTTTGACACAAGGCGGCCCATGCAGGGGGCTGGGGCATGGTGCCGCGTTCCAAATTGGAACGACGCGCGCCCTGGAACAAGCGGGCGCAATGAATTGCGCCCCTACAAGGAGACCAAAGGGAGGGCAGCTGTGGGCCGCCGTGGTTGTGGCGGAGACGCGAGGCGCGGGCCGCTCGAGTCTGGCGGCTTTTAAGGCGCTGGTATACTTGGGCGCATGAACAACAAATCCGGATTTGAGCTTCAGGATGCGGATTATCAGCGCCGAGTGCGGGAGAGTTTTGCGCGGCAGGGGTTGATGAAGCATCTGGGGGCGGAGCTGGTTTCGCTGGAGCCGGGTGGGGCGGTGATTCGGGTTCCATTTCGCGGCGAGTTGACGCAGCAGCATGGGTATTTTCACGCGGGGGTGACGGGCGCGATTGCGGACAGCGCTTGCGGGTATGCAGCGTTCACGCTAATGGCGGCCGACGATTCGGTGCTGACAGTGGAGTACAAGATGAATTTGCTGGCGCCGGCGGAGGGGGAGGAGTTGGTGGCGAAGGCGCGGGTGGTGCGCTCGGGGAGGACTTTGAAGATTTGCATGGCAGAGGTGTTTGCGCGGAAGACGGGAGCGGAGAATCATTGCGCGACTGTGCTGGCGACGATTATGTGTATGGCGAGTAGGACGGATCGGGCGGGGTAAGTTGATCTTGCAGCTTAACGAGAAGAACCTCGAGACCATACGCCCGGGCAAGCTGGGGCGCAATGAATTGCGCCCCTACAAGGGCTTGGTGGGGGATTCGCGGAGGATGCGGATTAGTTCGGCGGCGGCGTGGGGCAGGCGGGCGCCGCGGCGCGAGACCAGGTAGACGTGGCGCGGCAGGTTCATCTGCCGCACTTTCACTTCTTTCATCCAGCCATGCTCGATTTCCCATTGCACGCACATGCGCGGAACGATGGCTACGCCCATTCCCATTTGCACGAAGCGCTTGATGCTTTCGATGGTGGGCATTTCGATGGGCATCTTTAGTGCGGTGCGGTTGCGAGCGAAGAGTTCGATGACGCGTCGCCGAAAAGGAGATTCCACACTGTGGGCGATGAAGTCTTCGTTGCCAAGGTCTGCGACATCGACTTCGCGTTTTTTTGCGAGGACATGTTTTGGGGGAACGACCAGGGTGAGTTCGTCCTTTCGGATTTCCGTGGCCTGGAGTTGCGGCTCTTGCGGGACGTAGGAAACGGCGCCGACGTCGAGACGGTAGTTGAGCACTTCGTGGGGGATATCGCGCGAGAACATGCGATGGACACGGACCAGGACGCCGGGATGGAGTTGGCGAAAGGTGGCAAGGGCTGGGAGGAGAGCGTGGATCGAGCTTTCGTTCACGCCAAGGGAGAGCTCGCCACGGGTCAGGCCTTCCAGCTCGCTAAGTCCTTTTTTTACTTCGTCGCGCAGATTGATCAGGCGCTCGGCGTAGTCCAGGAGAAGAGTGCCAGCGTCGGTGAGGCGGACGGGGCGGGCGCCCCGGACGAAGAGCGGCTGGCCGAGGCCATCCTCGAGTTTGCGGATGGTGAGGCTGACGGCTGGCTGGGTGCGGTACAGGCGTTCGGCGGCCCGGGAAAAGCTGCCTTCCTTGGCAACCATCAGAAATACCTGGAGTTCCCCGAGATCCACGACGATTCTCCTTAATAGGGAGTATAAGCCAGGATTATCAAAAGCAGAACAAAGATAAATTTGACCGTGAACGCTCTATCTGTCTTACTACTAGCTTAGGGGGCCCCCTCTATGGACTCTGTAAAAATTTTTGATACGACGCTGCGCGACGGCGAGCAATCGCCGGGCTTCTCGATGAATACCGAGGAGAAGATCCGCATGGCGCGGCAGCTTGCGGCGCTGGGTGTGGACGTCATCGAGGCTGGTTTTCCGATTTCTTCGCGCGGTGATCTGGAGGCTGTCCAGCAGGTGGCGCGGGAAGTGCGGAGCGTGCCTATTGCGGCTTTGGCGCGAGCCAAGCAGCAGGACGTGAATGCGGCAATCGAGGCGCTTGAACCGGCGGCGGCTCCCCGTTTGCACATTTTTCTGGCGACTTCGGACCTACATCTGCGCGCGAAGTTGAATATGACGCGGGAGCAGGCCCTCGAAGCCATTGGCTCGATGATCCGTTTAGGACGGAAGCATGTTGGGGAGGTGGAGTTCTCGGCGGAAGACGCGGGTCGCACGGACATTGGATTTCTTTGCCAGGTCTGCCAGGTGGCGGTGGATGCGGGCGCGACCGTTTTGAACCTGCCGGACACGGTGGGTTATGCGGTGCCGGATGAATATGGCGCGATGTTCGAGCAGGTGCGCGCGCATCTGGACGATCCGCAGGGAATTACGCTGAGCGCGCATTGCCACGACGATTTGGGTTTGGCGGTGGCCAATTCGCTGGCGGCGGTTCGCGCGGGGGTGCGGCAGATTGAGTGCACGGTTAACGGGATTGGCGAACGGGCGGGGAATGCGGCGCTGGAAGAGGTCGCCGTGGCGCTGGCGGTGCGCAAGGAAAGTTTTGGAGTGACAACCAACATCAAGCTGGACGAGTTGTTCAAGTCGAGCCGGATGCTGACGGAAATTACCGGGGCGGTGGTGGCACCGAACAAGGCGGTGGTGGGGGCGAACGCGTTCGCGCATGAGGCGGGGATTCACCAGGATGGGATTATCAAGAATCCGTTGACGTACGAGATTATTTCGCCGGAGACGGTGGGCGTGCCTTCGCGGTCGTTTGTGCTGGGGAAGCATTCGGGGCGGAATGCGCTGAAGGTGAGCTTGCGCAATCTCGGCTATGAGCCGAGCGAGGAGGAGTTGGCGGAGTGCTACAGGCGCGTGACTACGCTGGCGGACGAGGCGAAGCAAGTGCGGCCGCGGGATTTAGTGGCGATTGCTCATGAGGTGATGCGGAGGCGGCCTGTGGCGGCGGAAGCGACTTCGACGGCTTAGTCCATCACGGCGTAGAAGCCCGCGGTCTGAAGACCGCGGCTACAGTGATGTGGGGATCGCGATGAAAGTGAAGAAGAGCATTGTGCTTTTGCCGGGGGACGGCATCGGGCCGGAAGTGACGCGCGCTGCGGCCACTGTGCTGCGCGAGTGCGCGCAAGAATTCCATCACGAGTTTGATTTGCATGAGTTTCCGATTGGCGGAGCGGCGATTGATGCTGCGGGGACGCCGTTGCCCAATGAGACTTTGGATGCTTGCCGGAAGGCGGACGCGGTTTTTCTTGGGGCGGTGGGTGGGGCAAAGTGGGATTCATTGCCAGTGGGGAAGCGGCCGGAGAGCGGGTTGCTTGGTTTGCGGAAGGGGATGGGGCTGTATGTGAACGTGCGTCCGGTGAAACTGCTGGAGCCGCTGCGCGGGATTTCGCCGCTGAAGCCGGAGCGTTTGGGCGATTTGGATATCGAGATTGTGCGCGAGCTTGCGGGGGGGATGTACTTCGGCGAGCGCGGGAACGTCACCGAGAATGGCGTCGAGCGGGCATGGGACACGGAGTCGTATTCGACGCCGGAGATTGAGCGGATTGCGACGTTTGCGTATGGGCGCGCGGAGAATCGCTCGCGGCGGCTTTGTTCGGTGGACAAGGCTAATGTTTTGATGAGTTCGCAGCTGTGGCGGCGGACTGTGGTGGCGCTGAGCGGCGTCTACTCTACGGTGAAGCTGGAGCACATGTATGTGGACAACGCGGCGATGCAGCTCACGCTGAAGCCTTCGCAGTTTGACGTGATGCTGACGAGCAACATGTTTGGAGACATTTTGAGCGATGCGGCGGCCGCGCTGGTAGGGTCAATTGGGTTGATTCCTTCGGCGAGTTTTGGGACGGGGGCGCCATTGTTTGAGCCGATTCATGGGTCGGCGCCGTCGCTTGTGGGGACGGATTCGGCGAACCCGGTGGGGTCGATCCTGAGCGCGACGTTGATGTTGCGCGATGCGTTTGGACTTTCGCTGGAGGCGGATTGGGTGGAGCAGTCGCTGCATCGCGTTCTTGCGGGCGGCTACCGCACTGCGGATATTGCTCAGCCCGGCGCCAGCACCATCGGCGGGTCGGTTTTCACAGAGATGCTGCGCGAGGAGATGCAGCGCACTTTGGAGCATGCCGAGCGGTACGGCTGGGGGGTCTGAGGGTCGATTATTCGGGTTGCCGGTCGTGCAACTCGCGTGAAGTGTTCCTCGCTTCCCCTTCGCGCCCTCAGTTCTCTGGTGTTTGGAGCGCCCCCGTAGGCGCTACCTCGGTGGAACGCTTTATTCTCCCACAGATTTGTTCGTTGCTCACCTCGGCCACACCACAGATCTTTCAACTAGCCTCGGTATCGGGAGCCGGCGCGTTACCGGGTGAGTTGCCTTGCGATAACCCGCTGAGGATGCTACTTTTACACTTTCTTAGGCAGCCGACGCCCGCGTTGGCCGGTGTGCACTGGAGTGTGCGGGCGGGCGGCGGATGGCATTCGATCCTGAATGAAATGATTTTGGGTGCGAATCATTATTCAAACTTTCCGAGCGGATTGGCGTGACCTTGCACGAGCGGCCTGACGCTGGCCGGTTCTTTTCGATGGCATTTTACGGCAATGACTGACCCAGCTTCCAACTCGAAACGCGTGAACGGCGATGAGGCGACGCGCCCTGCGACGTTCTGGCGCGTCGAGGGGTCTTTGCTGGAGCTGGGTGCTTTACGTCCGGTGGGATTTTTCACGTGGAACGCGCAGAGTTTTGCGGAGCGTTGGGCGCGGCGGGCGGGATTTGCGTGGATGACGCTGACCCGGCCCATCGATTACGCGGTAAACCGGACGTTGGCCACGAGGCTACTGCATACTTTGCTGCGAGGCGTTAGCCGCGACAGGCTCGATCTTCTCGGCGAAGAGTATTTCCACTATGTGCTGAAGCCGCAGCTTCGGCGCGAGGCTGTTGAGAAACTGCTGGATGCGGTGCAGAGTGGCCAGCGGATTGTGCTGGTCGGGCAACTGCTCGACCATATTTTGCGGCCGCTAGCGCAACATCTCGGCGTCGCGTCGTTCCTTTCCAACCGGATGGAGTTTCGCAACGCGCACGCTACCGGGCGCCTGCTCGATCCCGTCGTGCGCCCGCGAGGGCCTTTTGCCTGGCTGACGAGCGGGGCGACTGACGGGCGCATTTCGCGGGAGAAATTGCTGCGGCAGCTCGGTTGGACGAAGAAGCCGGAGCAATTGGAAGCGGCGGTGCAAACAGCGGTGCGGTCTGCGCCTCCTGCGAGCAAGTCCGTTGCGCTGTTCGGCGAGGGCGTGCGCAATGGTCCACTGGCGGTGCGCGAGACGCTGGCGAACCGGCACATCCTGCTTATTGGGGTGACCGGATTCATTGGCAAGGTTTGGATGGTCGACCTGCTGGAGAATGTGCCGAACATTGGAAAGATTACGCTGCTGATCCGGCGCAACAGGACGACTTCGGCGCTGAAGCGCTTCCAGAAAATTATCGAGGAGTCGCCCGCGTTCGACACGCTGCAAGAGAAATATGGACGCGAATTAGGCGCGCTGCTAGCGGACAAAGTTGAGGTAGTCGAGGGCGATGTGGGGATGCCGGGACTGGGCCTCGACGCGGCGACGCAGGCTCGGCTGGGGAAATCGCTGGACTTGGTGGTGAACAGCGCGGGGTTGACGGATTTTAATCCCGATTTGCGCGAGGCGCTGTCTTCGAACGTGGATTCGACGCTGCATCTGTTGGCGTTTTTGCGGAAGTGCGACCACGCGGGGTTGATGCACCTTTCGACGTGTTATGTGGTGGGCATGCGCGACGGGCGCGTGACGGAAGAATTGCAGGATAACTACAATCCTGCGCGCGATGCGGCATTCGATGCGGAGAAAGAGATTGCTTCGCTGCGCGAAACGGTCCGCCGCGTCGAAGAGCGCGCCGAAAGCCCCGAGCTTACAAAGGCGCTTCGACGGCAGGCACTTGGGCGGGGTGGCGATCCATCGGCGGTGCCCGCTACGGAGCTGGATGGCGTAGTAAAGCGAAACAGATTGCGCTGGGCGCGCAACCGTTTGGTGCGGATTGGCCTGCGGCGCGCGCAGCATTTGGGCTGGCCAAATACCTATACGTTTACGAAGAGTTTGGGTGAATCCATTCTCGCGCGGAGCAGCGACGAGCTGCCTATTGCCATTGTGCGGCCTTCCATTGTGGAAAGTTCGGAGCGTTCGCCGTTCACCGGGTGGAACGAGGGGATCAACACGTCTGGGCCGCTCTCGTATTTGCTCGGAACCAATTTCAGGCAGCTGCCTTCGAATGAGCGGAAATGCCTCGACGTGATTCCGGTGGACATGGTTTGCCGCGGGATGACGCTGATTGCGGCGGCGGTGATTTCGCGGCGGCATGCGCGGATGTATCAGCTGGCGACGTCGGCGATCAATCCCGTGAATATGGGCCGCAGCATCGAACTTACGGGCCTGGCGCATCGCAAGCATTACCGGACGCAGCAGGGGATCGAGCACTGGCTCAAGGTGAAATTCGAGACGATTCCTGTTTCGAAGCAGCGGTACGAGCGCCTGTCCATTCCGATGCAGAAGGCGGTTATTTCCACGATTAACCGTGCTGCGGTTTCGATGCATATGAAGAAGGCTCCACTGGCCAAGCAGGAGCGCGAGTTGATTCGCGCGGAAAAACTGATCGAGCTGTATGAACCGTTTATTCTGCACAACGAGCATGTGTTCGAATGCGAGAACGCGAGGCTGCTCTCCGCGTCGCTTTCGGCGGAAGAGAAAGAGCTCTTTGATTTTGCTCCCGAATCGATCGACTGGTGGGACTACTGGATCAACGTGCACATTCCTGCGCTGCGCCGGTGGTGCTATCCCTTGATGGAGGGCCGCCCGCTTGAATCGCGCGCTCCGCGCGAGCTGGATTGGTCTCCTGAACATGCCCGGGCGGCTGTTGTCTCCAATTCCGCGACGCCGTCGGACCCACTATGGCGATCTTCGTAACCGGCACGACCGGATACTTGGGCAGTTACGTTGCCGCGGGATTGTTCACCGAACACCGCGACGCGCTGAACCTGCTGGTTCGCGCGAAGAGTGAAGATGAAGCGCGCGAGCGGTTGTGGACTTCACTGCAGCTCCATTTTAAGTTTCCCGAGTTTTGCGAATATCTCCATTCGCGCGTGAGAATTTTTCGCGGCGACTTGACGAGCGAGCGATTCGGTCTTTCCGACGATGAATACCACGCGCTTGTCGACACAACTGATTCCATCATTCATTGCGCTGCTTCGCTGAACCGAAAATCGGAACGGCAATGCCTTAACGTGAACTTGCGCGGCGGCTTGGAAGTGATTCAGCTGGCGCGGCGGGCGCAGAATCGCAACGGGTTGCGGCGGTATTCGCATGTGTCCACTGTAGCGGTCGCTGGGAAACGGCGGAACGAAGTTGTATCCGAAGACGCGGCCATTGATTGGGCGCGCTCGGATTACGATCCTTACGCGCGCACAAAAAAATTCGGCGAGCATATGTTCCACCAGCTTCTAGCTGACGTACCACATACAATTTTCCGGCCCGCGATTGTCTTGGGAGACAGCCGGCGCCCGGAGACGTCGCAATTCGATATGGTCCAGGCGTTCGACGTTCTTGTGCGGATGCCTGTTCTTCCGCTGCGTCCTCGGGATAGAATCGACATTGTGCCGGCGAATTACGTCAGCAAAGCGATCGTGGCGATTCACCAGAAAGACGAACCGGCGCACGGTATTTATCATTTGTCCTCGGGCACGGGGTCGCAGACGTACAAGGAATTGACGGATGCGCTCGCGGAAGCTGGAGGATGGCGGCGTCCCGCGTACTGGCCCTGGATGGGCGGCATGTTTTCTCGTACCGTGAACCGTCTTTCAACTGGAAAAAGTGCGTTGGCTCACGGAGCATCTCTTTTGAAGGTTTTTTGGCCGTATTTGGACTGGAACACGGTCTTCGATAATTCGCGCGTGGTGGCCGAACTTGGAGAAACGCCGGCCAAGTTTTCGACGTATGCGTTTCCGCTGCTGAAATTCAGCCGCGAAAACAAATTTCGCTATCCGGCGAAACCGTGGCCACAGCTGGATATCGCCGCGCCGGAAAGAACCGCAGCCGCTGGAGGCGCTCGCGCATGACGGACTTTCTCCTGGTTGCTTGGGTTAGCGCGCTGATTGAGGTTACGCGGTTCGGCTGGATGTTCGGCATGGGCCGCCGTTGGACTCCCGGCGAAAAGCTGCGTCTACTCTTCGCCGGTTACAACGGCACGCGAAACACAGGCTCGGACGTGCGCGTCCAGGAAATGCTGCGGCAAGTACGCCACGTGCTCGGCGCGGACAATGTCGATTTCAGCGTAATGACGCAGAGTTTCGATCGCACACGCGGCTATTTCGAAGGCACGCAGCAAGTACATCTCCCGGACGTGTACCCGCCGTTTTTGTTCCGCGAAGTCCGGCAAAATCACGGCGTCATCGCGTGCGAAGGCTCGATGTTCAAAAGCAAGTTTGCCAACGCGCTGACGACGATGATGATCGGCTCGCTCGGTCTTGCCTCCGCAGAAAACAAACTTTCGCTCGGCTATGGCGGCGAAGCTGGACACATGGATCGGCTCATTGAGAGGATGTGCGAGCGTTACGTGCACGATTCCTTGGTGATCACTCGAAATGAGGAATCGCAGAAACTTCTCAGCTCTCTGGGGATACCCACGGAGCTCGGAACGGATACCGCTTGGACGTTTGAGCCGCATCCGCCGGCCTACGCGCGCAAGACTCTGCGCGATGCGGGTTGGGACGAGAAAACTCCCGTGATGGCGCTGTGTCCGATTCATCCGTTCGTGTGGCCCGTGAAAGCTTCGATCGGAAAATATCTCGCGCGCTTCACCACAGGCGCGTACAAGGACAGCCAGTACCGCACCGTTTATTTCTTCCAGTCGGGTTCGGAAGTCGAGAAAAAATATCACCACTACATTTCCAGTTTTACGAAAGCGCTTGCATCGTTTCGCGAGCGGCATAGCGTTTTTCCGATTCTTGTCGCGATGGAGAGGCTCGACGCGGTCGCTTGCCGCGACATCGCCCAAGCTCTCCCGGGCATTCCCGTGCTTACTTCCGACGACTTCGACATGTTCCAGCTCGTCTCGATTCTCCGCGCATGCACTTATATGGTTTCCTCTCGGTATCACGGGATTGTGACTTGCATGCCAAGCCTGGTGGCTTCGGCGGGCGTCACGATGGACGAGCGCATCCGCAATCTCATGCGCGAGCGCGGGCATCAGCATCTTTTGCTGACCGTCGACGATCCCGATCTCGAGCCCAAGCTCATAAATTTGATGGACACCCTGGTGGCGGAAGCGGATTCCGTGCGCGACGGCATTGGGAAAACCGTCATGCGCAATCTGAAAGTCATGGCACGCATGGGCACTTTTCTGGAAGACGCCGTGCGGCGCACGTATCCGGAATTCCCGCTGCGCTCCGGAGTTCTTTCCTGGGAAGACTATCTCCCGCCATTGAATGACACCTTGCTGCAACTTGTCGAGCGCTACGACACTTCTGCCGTTGCCCCACAACACTCCGTAGCTGGAACTGCGTCGCGTTAATGCCTGCCGCCGCTGACATGCCGAATTTCCTCGAGGACATTTTCGCGCAACTGAAGCGAGCCGATAGCCGCGTCGTGCTGCGCGAAATTCACGGAGAGGAATTCGTCAGCGTTTCGGGAAGGGAATTGCTCGAGCAGGTGCAGCGCGTGCGCGCGCATCTGCGGCGCACGGGACTTCAGCCTGGTGAGCGATGCGCGCTGCTCGCGCCGAACTCCGCGCGATGGGTGGCCTTCAATCTCGCCTTGCTGGCTGAAGGGATAATCGTCGTGCCGCTTTACGCTCGCCAGGCGCCGGCTGAGCTGGCCGCGATGATGAAAGATTGCACGCCGCAATTCCTGTTCACCAGCGATGCGGCGCTCGGCGATGCCGTAGCAAAGGCGTTGCCGCCGCAGTGGTCGAATGCGCGAAGGCTTGTGCTTTTTGATAAAGTTTTACAAGAACCCGCATCGGACACGCCACTGCCTGATGTGCCCAACCCTCGAGCGGGCGCGGATCTCGTCACCATCATCTACACGTCCGGCACCTCGGGAGAGCCCAAGGGCGTTTGCCTGAATGTTGGCAACGTGACGCACATGCTTGCTTGCACCCGCGAGCGGCTGGACCAGCTCATGGGGGAGACGCATGAGCCCGACCGCGTTTTTCACTACGGTCCATTCAGTTTCGCGGCGTCGTGGATCCTATTGCTCACCTGCCTTTCGCGGGAAAGTGTTCTGACGTTGTCCACGGATCTGACAAAACTGGCCGACGAAATCCGCTTAGCTTCCCCACATTATTTCTTAAATGTGCCCACACTTCTGGAACGTGTCCGGCGCGGCGTCGAAGAAGTGCTGTCGAAGCGAGCCGCACCCATCCGCTCGCTTTATGCAAAAGCGCGCGATGCGTGGACGCGCAAACACGCGGGACGGGGTCGCGCCGCAGATGCATTCTGGCTGTTCCTTGGACGCAAACTCATTTTCAGCAAGATTAAGAATCGCTTCGGCCCGAATATTCGCGCGCTCATTTGCGGATCCGCTCCCCTCGCTCCGGAAACGCAGCAGTTTTTTCTGATGCTCGGCATTCCGGTGTTGCAGGCTTATGGCCTGACCGAAACGACCGCTATCTGTACGCTCGATGATCCTCGTGTTCCCGTGGAGCCTGGCTACGTAGGCACGGCGGTCAACGGTATCGAAATGAAGGCCGGTGAAAACGAAGAGATCCTGGTTCGCGGCCCAAATATTTTTCCGGGCTATTGGAACCGCCCCGAAGAAACGGCACGTGTTCTGCAGGATGGATGGTTCCGCACTGGAGACCAAGGCGAAGTAAATGTGCGCGGCAATTGGCGCATCATCGGCCGTCTTAAGAATCTGCTCGTGCTGAATTCGGGCCACAAGATTACTCCCGAGCCGATCGAAGAGAAGCTGGCGGGGTTGCTTCCTAGCGCGCAACAGATCGTTGTTGTGGGCAATGGCCGTGGTTTTCTTTGCGTGCTCGTGAAGGGAGCCGTCGAGCGCGCCGTGGTGCAGTCTGCCTTGGACACCCTTAATCCTGAGCTTCCACATTATCGCCAAATTCGCAATTTCACGGTGCTCACCGAGAATCTCACTCCCGAAAACGGGCTTCTGACGGTCATGGGCAAATTGCGACGCGACGCCATCAACGCGCGATTCACTGCGGAAATCAATGCGATGTATTCCGAGGCGTTGGAAAGCAAAGCGGCCGCAGGGAGCAAGGCGTGAAGTCGTTTACCGGCAAAACACTACGGTGGGAATGGCGCGATGGCGTGATCGAATTGGTGCTTGATCGCGAGCCTGCCAACGAAATCGGAACCGATATGCTGGCGGAGCTCGAACAATTTGTCGCCGCTTTCCCGGCACTGATTCCCAAAACTGCCGTCTGCATCATCTCCAGCAACCGCAGGCACGGATTTTCCGCCGGCGCCGATCTGCGAGAGCTTTATCACAGCTCCGCGCAACTCGCAGAGAGAGAGCGGCTCGCCGGTGTCCGGGCATTTATTGAGCGCATTCATGCGGCCTTTAACGCGATCGATGCCGCTCCGTTCACCACCATCGCGGCTGTTCACGGAGTCTGCTTCGGCGGCGGCTTCGAGCTGGCGCTTACTTGCGACATAATTATCGCCGACAAAATGGCGCGCTTCGCATTTCCCGAGTTGCGCCTCGGCTTGATCCCCGGCTTCGGCGGCATTCCGCGCTTGAAGCGCGACGTTGGCAACGCTTTCATCCGCGATCTCCTCTTGACCGGCCGCAGCGTCAATGCCACGCGCGCGCAATCGGTGGGGCTCGTCGCGCAGCTCCCTGCGGAAGGGGAGGCGCTCCAAATCGCGCGAGCGACCGCAGCCCAAATCGTTAAGTTTGACGTGTTTACCAGTGCGGCCGCGAAAAAGTTCATCAAGCCCATTCCGCACGAAGAGCTGCGCCGCGAAATCGATCTGTTTTGCGAACTGTTTGCGCGCCCGACGGTGATGGCTGCGCTCAAGAAATTCGTCGAGTCCAGCGACGCCATGCCGTATCTCCCCTGATTTGCTCGCCTCAAAACCAGGCTACCCATCCTTCCAGGTCAGGACCTAGCCGAATGGCGGATGTAGACACGACTTCGTTTGCAGCATCTTGTTCAAGGAGGCCACTTAAAGATGTCTGCACAACTTATTGAACTTTCCAACGCATTAGCGCAAACCACGGAAGTCGCAGCTGCATCCGCGGTCGCAGTCCATACGGAGTCCCGCGGTTCGTCCAGCGGCGTGATTTGGCGTGCCGGAATTATCGTCACAGCCGAGCACGCACTTCGCCGCGACGAAGAAATACAAGTGACTTTGCCAGACGGCCGAGTTGTCACCGCCGAACTTGCGGGCCGCGACGCATCGACGGACCTCGCCGTCCTGAAGTGCGCGGACGCCAGAGCAAGCGCTGCAAAATTCGGCGGCGTCGAATCCTTGAAGCCCGGTAATCTCACGCTGGTTGTTGGCCGCACTCGGGCTAGCGGTCCCGTCGCCGCGCTCGGCGTTGTCAGCCTGGTGGCGGCAGAGCGGCACTCGTGGACTGGCACGTCGCTCACTCCGTACGTACGCCTGGACGTAGACTTGCAGCCTACCGCAGTGGGCGGCGCAGTCGTGGATGCGCAAGGACAAGTCGTTGGAATCACAACGCCACGCTTCGCCAGGTTTGGCGCGATCATCATTCCCGCCTCCCATGTCAACCGCGTCGTGGACACTCTGCTGCAGAAGGGCTACATTCCGCGCGGATATCTTGGCGTCGGATTGCAGACCATACGTTTGCCCGAAGTGCTTCGCAATTCGCTGCAGAGCAAGGAAAAAACCGGTGCAATCCTTCTCGAGGTCGAACCCGGTGGCCCAGCAAACAAAGCGGGAATGCTGATCGGCGATATTCTCGTTTCGCTGGCTGGCCAAAGTATTGCCCGTTTCGAAGACGTGCAATCCCAACTGCAGCCGGAAAATATCGGCAGAACATTGGCTGCAAGGATCGTGCGCGGTGGTGCGATCCAGGAAGTCAGCGTCGCGGTGGCCGAACGTCCGCGCGGAGACAACTAACATGAGCATCGAAGGTTTCGGCGAAGTCGCAGAACGGCTTCGCCGTTCCACCGTGCTCATTCAGGCAGGCGTCCGTGGCGGCGGCTCAGGCGTCATTTGGGCCGGAGATGGACTGATTGTCACCAACGCACACGTCGCGCGTGGTTCGAATGCTCGTGTGCAACTCTGGGACGGCCGTGAATTCGAGGCTGGAATCTCGTCGCGCGATCCGCAGTTAGACCTTGCCGCGCTTCGTATCAGCGCAAATGATTTGCCTGCAGCTCATTCCGCGGATTCTTCCAAGCTTCGCCCCGGGGAGCTCGCGATCGCTATCGGTAATCCGCTTGGTTTTGTCGGCGCACTCACAACCGGAGTTATCCATGCGGTAGGCCCGCTGCGTGGCTTTGGTTCGCGTACGTGGGTGCAGGCAAGCGTGCGCCTCGCTCCCGGCAATTCCGGCGGTCCGTTAGCCGACGCGAGCGGCCGCGTGATCGGCATCAATACCATGGTCGCGGGCAGGCTGGCTCTTGCTATCCCGAGCAACGCCGTCCATCAATTCCTCTTTGCCGGGCCGCGCAGTGCTTGGCTCGGCGTGACGTTGCATCCCGTGCGTGTGCCGCACGGGAAGGCACACACCTTCGGGCTGGTCATTCTCGAAGTTGAGCCAGGCAGCCCTGCCGCAAATGCGTCGCTCATGCCCGGCGACATCTTGCTTGGCACGGAAGGGAATACCTTCCAATCCACGGGGGACTTGGCACGTTCTCTCGAATCGAATGGGCCGCGGCTTCTGCGACTGGAATTCTTGCGCGGCGACTATGCGCGAGTTCGCCGAGTCGCTGTACAAATCGGCCACCAGATTTCTGGAAGGAGTTCTGTCGCTGCGTGATTCGCGTATATATCGTCGCCGCCTCGCCTCTTGCTCGTACCGCACTGGAGAATTTGCTCGCTGCGAGCGGAGCGTCTGTTGTCGGCAGGAGCGCAAGCCTGGAATCCCTCTTCGAACAAATCATGGACGTCGAACCTGATGTTGTTCTGGTGGATGCGTCCGGCGAAAGCTCAGAGGCTGCGTTGGAGGCGGTCGTTAGTTTGGAATTGGCCACGGAAACAACCGTGATCTTGTTGACCGATCATTCGCGGCCCGGGTGGGCCGCGGAAGCCCTTCGAGCGGGGATTCGGGCGATCCTTCCTTCTGATGTCTCTCCAGACCAGTTAGCTGCCGCGCTGCAATCGGCGATTGCCGGGCTTGTCGTAGTCCATTCGTCGCAAATCCCAGCAGCTCTGCCGCATGCTTCGATCGCTCCATCTCCCCTCACGGAGCTCACAGAACCCCTCACGCGTCGCGAACGAGAAGTGCTGCAAATGCTCGCCAGCGGCCTCGTCAACAAGGAGATCGCCGCCAAGCTTTCCATCTCCGAACACACCGTAAAGTTTCACGTCGCCTCCATCCTCGGCAAGTTGGGCGCTGCTACTCGCACCGAAGCCGTTTCCCTTGGGATTCGCCGCGGCCTCGTCCTGCTTTGAGTCGAGCCGCGATGAGTTATTCCCGAGCGATGCATAACTAGCTGACACTTGGTTTTCTTTCTCCCCTCGAGAATGATAAATTTAGACTTCCATGCGAACGCTTGAGCAAACCACCCAGGAAGTCCTCGATCTGGCGTCGAAGCACTTCAACGTGCCGGCGACCTCGCTCGCCCCGGACGACGATTTCTTCAAAAAGCTCGGAATTGACAGCCTGCAAACGCTGGAGATGCTGAGCCGCCTCGAGAATCATTTCGGCATTGAATTGCCCGACTATGAAGTGCAGGGCGTAAGCGACTTCCGCACCCTCGCTTCGCGGATTCAATCCCGCCTGTAATGCTGGACCTCTCGAAATATCAATCCATCGGCGCGGCGCTGAAGGATGCGCTGGAAGAATTTTCAGGCGAAGTGAGCCTGATTGAGGCCGATCGCGAGAAAGAAAAGGAGAGGTTGACTTACCGCGACTTTAAAGAACGCGCGCAGCCGCTCGCGAAGGCCCTGCAAGAAGCGGACTTCGTTGCTGGTGATCGAGCCAGCATCATCATGACGAATCAGTCCAAGTGGCTGATTTCCGCATACGCCGTTCTTTACGCCGGCGGCGTTCTCGTCCCGCTCGATTACAAACTCACGCCCGATGAGCAATGGCAGCTGGTGAAGCACTCCGGCGCAAAAGTCCTGATCACCGAATATCCAATCTGGCGGCAACTAAGCGTGGCCGCGGGTCGCGCTGCGGCGGAGAATGTGGGCGCTGTTCTGGTGACGGAGGCGCCCAAGAACGCGGATATCGCTGGCGCTCAGCGGTGGGAAGAGTTTCGCGGCAGCGGCGAACCAACCTTCGTCCCGCGCACGCGCAAGGACGTGGCGTGCATTGTCTATTCTTCCGGCACCGGCGGCCGTCCCAAAGGCTGCATGATGACCCACGAGAATTACCTCGAACAGTGCGTCGCGCTCACTTCGATCTATCCGTTTTCGCCCGGCGTGCGTTACCTCAGCATCCTGCCAACGAATCACGCGATCGATTTTATGGTTGGCTTCTTCGGCCCTTTCATTTGCGGTGCGACCGTAGTGCATTTACGCACACTGCGTCCGGAATACGTTCGTGAAGCATTCTCCAAATTCAAGATCACGTACGTAAGTCTCGTCCCTCTCGTACTGAAAAATCTGCAGAAAGGTTTGCAGGCGCGTTTTGACGAGTTACCACCCGGCAAGCGCAAAGTGTTCAATGCGATTGTTTCCGTCAACAAAGCGCTCACAAAAAGCCGGCCACGCCTCGGTCTAAGCCGCCGCCTCCTGAAACAGGTCCACGAGCCTTTCGGTGGCCAATTACGCACGATCATCGTCGGTGGCGCTTTCACTGAGCCGCAGACTCTGCAGTTCTTCTACGATCTCGGCATCCCGGTTGCCAATGGCTATGGTCTGACCGAAGCCGGCACTGCCATCACCGTCAACGACCTAAGGCCGTTCCGCGCGGACACTGTTGGCAAGCCTCTGCCCGGCATGGAAGTTCGCATCGTCAACCCCGGCGCAGACGGCATTGGCGAAGTCGCTGTTCGGAGCAAGACGGTCATGTCCGGTTACCTCAACGAGCCGGAGCTTACCGCCGAGACCATTGTGGACGGATGGCTCATGACCGGCGATTTAGGCCGCTTTGATGCCGCAGGCCACCTGCAACTCTTCGGGCGCAAGAAAAACATGATCGTCACCGAGGAAGGCAAAAACATTTATCCTGAGGATATCGAAGCGGTCTTCGACAGTCTTCCCGTCAAGGAATGTTGCGTTTTTGCAGCCAACTACATCTGGCCGCAACGCTCGATGGTTGGCGAGCAGTTGCTGCTTGCGCTCCATCTTGAGCCCGGCCAAACTTACTCGGAAGAGCTTCGCCGCGACATTTCCGCGCGCAACAGCAAGCTTCTGAATTACAAGCGCATTCACGGCGTGGTTCTGTTCCATGAAGATTTTCCACGCACAGCTTCACTGAAGATTAAGAGGAATGCGCTTGCCGAGCAGCTGGCGAAACTTGACCGGACTTCTGCGTTTTTGCCGTTGTAGTGTGGAGCAGGCACGATCAGGAACGAACATTTCCATTGAGGGAATGAAACGTCTTTGAGGCATCCATTTTTTGCAATCGTCAACCCCGCCGCCGGTGGCGGCCGCTCGGCCAAGCTTGCTGGACCGGCTCTCTCTGGCCTGCGCGAAAAGGGGCTTAAGATCGACGTGGTTGCATCGACAGGGCCAGGCCACGCCGTCGAGCTCGCCCGCGAAGCGTACGAACAGGGCTATCGCCGTTTCATCGCCGTCGGCGGTGACGGCACCGCGCACGAGATTTTGAACGGAGTTTATGAACGCGCTCGCGGCAGGGAGCGCATCGCGCTCGGATTTCTGCCCCTCGGAACAGGCAATTCGTTTTTGCGGGATTTTACAAAGGATGGGGCCGGCGCCTCTCTTGAAGCCCTGATCGAAGGACGAACGCGCCCTGTCGATCTGATTCGGCTGACGCACTCCAAAGGGGCGGTCTATTCGTTCAACCTTCTCAGCCTGGGTTTCACGGCCGACGTTGGTTCTCTAACCAATCGCTTTTTCAAACCCTTTGGTTATCTTGGCTATCTGCTTGGCGTCTTTGTGCGTGTTATTCAGCTGCGGCGCCGGGTTTTTCGTTTGCGTTGCGACGAGGATAAAGACTGGGACGAGAGCCGCTGCCTTTTTCTCTCGTTCAGCAACAGCAAATTCACCGGTGGCACGATGCTCATCGCTCCTCATGCCGATCCGACGGATGGCCTGATCGAATTTGTCCGCTGGGGCCCGATCGGGCGCATCGGATTGCTGCGCATGCTGCCCAAGCTCTATGACGGCACGCACATCGAACATCCCTTGGCTTCGCGGCGGACTGTGCGCCACGTCGAATTTGGCATCCATGCGCCTGTGGATGTGCTGATCGACGGAGAAATCGCCGCGCTCGAGTGCGTGTCCCTCGACGCCATTCCTGCCGCCGTGGACATCTATATATGAAGAGCGGATTGCTGGCGCTGCGCGCCGCGTTTCTATGGGTTTTGAGCGGTTTGCATTTTTTCCTGGTCGCGCCGTCGCTCGTCTTCCTGGGAATTTTTCTGGACCCGCACAAGCACGACTGGCTTCAGCGCACCTTTTGCCGCCGGATCGTCTATCTCTCGGGAGCGCGCCTGGAAGTCGTTCGCTCGCCGGGTTTCGATCCTCAACGAACCTGCTTCTTCATGGTGAATCACGTAAATCTGTTTGACCCTTTCATGCTTTATTGCGCCATCCCCCAATACGTTCGTGGCTGGGAACTGGAATCCCACTTCAAAATTCCGGCGTACGGCTGGCTCATGAAACGTTTTGGCAACGTCCCCGTCCCCGACGTGCGCCGTCCTTCCGATCTCAAGCGCATGTGGCGACTTACGCAGGACGCCATCGACGGCGGGACGAGCCTCATCATTTTTCCGGAAGCCAAGCGCACGCGTGACGGCCACGTCGATGAATTTGAAGAGGGCGGATTCCGCGTGGCGCAGCAGCTCGGCATCCCGATAGTCCCGGTCAGCCTGGTCGGTTCCATTAAGCATCATCGCACTGGCCAGTGGATGCTTTGGCCCGCGACCATCACCGTCCATCTTCATGACGTCATTGAGACAAAGGGAATGACCAAGAAAGATGTCCCGGCGCTGAGCAAGCGCGTGCACGAAATCATCTCGGCGCCTGTCGAGGCGAGTCTAGAAAAGCCGGCTAAGTAGAGTTTTATTGGTTGCGACTGATCTACCATAATCGCCGAACGGGAAACTAATGAAGGAAAGTCACGAAGGAAGCTTGATCCCGGGAATGGTGCGCCCCGCTTTCGTTTCCTGCCAGGTAAACACAATGCGGTCAATCACGGTGATAGTGGAGACCACTGCAATCACCCAAAGCACTGCCCCCATCCGTGTTGTGAGCCCGCCAATGATCAGCAAAACGAGTCTCTCGGGCCGCTCCATGAAGCCAACTTTGCACAGCGGGATGAGTGACTCTGCGCGCGCCCGCGCGTAACTGACCATCACGGACCCCGCCGTCGCTACGGCCGCCAACACGACGTAAGGCGTGCGCCCGCTCACCGAGTAATACACGAGCAGCCCCATGTACAGCGCCATATCTGCGTAGCGATCGAGCGTCGAATCGTAGAAAGCGCCGAAAGCTGTCACGCGGTTTTGCCGCCGCGCCACCTGCCCATCCAAAATGTCCAGAAAGCCCGCGAAGAAAATAATCAGCGCGGCAATCCGGAAATGTCCCAGTGCGAAATTTGCCGCCGCGATGAAATTCACGACCAGGCCGAGAAAGGTCAGAAAATTAGGATTGACGCCCGTGGCGGCCAAAACGCCTACAATTTTGTCGAGCAGCCACTTGCTTCCGGTTCCTATCGCGCCTGTAAAGGTAGCCATTCTTTTGCTACAACCAATCAGGAATTTGATTTTTTCTGCGTGCCTGCGAAATCGTACACTAGGCTCGCAGCACACCGCAAACGCGCGGTCCAAATTGGATCAAATTACTTGCGCGCCGAGGCGCTTTGTTCTTGACCCTGCCCGGCTCACAGCATACATTCACTTTCACTCTTTCGCGAAGTGCGCGAGCTTATGGACAGCAATCTTTCACGCCGCGGCTTTTTGTCGCATAGCCTAACGGGGATCTCGGCCGCATGGATATCGGCGCATTGGACCGCCATGCTCTCGGCCGCGACTCACGCGCGCCAAGCTGCCCACTCTGCTTCGCCCTCGAAGTTCGAATTCTTTTCTGCTGAGCAGGCCGCGGAAGTCGATGCCATCTCGGCCCGCATCATTCCTACGACCGATACGCCGGGCGCACACGAAGCCGGTGTCATATTCTTTATCGACCGCGCCCTGGTCACTTTTTCGAAAGACGATCGAAAGATATACGCCGAAGGCTTGCCGGAGTTGCAGGCCGAGGTGCGCGAACTCTTCCCATCCATCGCAAAATTTTCCGCAGCCACGCCCGAGCAGCAAGATCAAATCTTGCAATCCTTGGATGAACAGTCTGCGGCCGCCACCGGAGGCCGGCGGTCTCGTCGCAGTGCTGCCGCCCAATCTTTTTTCGAAACTGTCCGCGTGCACACCATCATGGGTTTTCTGATCGATCCCGACTCCGACAAACGCGGCAACCGCGACGGCGTCGGCTGGAAAGTGATCGGCCGCGATAACGAACACATGTTCCAGCCGCCGTTTGGTTACTACGACAAAGACTATCCAGGCTGGCAGCCGAATCCTTCCGACGCGGAAAAAACCAAGCCATGACGCTCGATCAGCCTAAATACAAAACCACAGACGAAGTCGATTTCGTCATCATCGGCTCCGGCGCAGCCGGAGGCATTCTTGCCAAAGAGCTATCCGGCAACGGCTTCCGCGTCGTAGTTCTCGAGCAAGGTCCGTACCTCACCGAAAAAGACTTTGTTCACGACGAAATAAAAGTGCTCAATCAGGATCTCCTGACCAATCATCCGGAGCTTCAGCCAACCACTTTTCGCAAAACGCCCCAGGACAAGGCCAAGCCGCAGCGCGCCCTGGTCTACGGCCGCCTCGTTGGTGGCACGAGCACGCATTTCACCGCGAATTTCTGGCGCTTCCACGAAATCGATTTCATCGAGCGCAGCAAAGTCGGCCCCATCTCTGGCGCCACTCTGTCCGACTGGCCCATCACTTACGCCGAGCTCGAACCCTACTACACTAAAGTCGAATGGGAGATCGGCGTTTCTGGCCAGGCCTACGCCAGCCCGTTCGACCCGCCACGTTCAAAGCCTTATCCGATGCCTCCGCTCCCCGTTAAATCGAGCGGCGTAATTTTCGAACGCGCCGCGCGGAAACTCGGATGGCATCCCTTCCCCGCGCCCATGGCTATTCTTTCGCAACCGCGCCCGGGACGCAGTGCTTGCATCAATTGCGGCTTCTGCTTGGCCTTCGGTTGCGAAGTCGGCGCGAAATCCAGCTCCCTCGCCACCGCCATTCGCATGGCCGAAAAAACGGGCCGCTGCGAAATCCGCCCGAATTCCTACGTGCATCGCATCGAGCTTGACGCCACTGGCCGCGCCACTGGCGCCGTTTATTTCGACGCGCAGCGCAACGTCCAGCGCCAGAAAGCCAAAGCTGTCGTCGTTTGTGCGAATGGCGCGGAAACTCCGCGCCTGCTCCTGCTCAGCGCCAACAAACAATTTCCCGACGGCCTCGCCAACAGCAGCGGCTACGTCGGCAAAAATTTGATGCTTAACAGCAGCGGCGTTACGACCGCCGTCTTCGAGGAGCCCCTTAACGATTACAAGGGCTTCGCCGTCAGCCGCATCCTCCACGATTTTTACGAACTCGATCCCGATAAAGTTGGCTTTCACGGCGGCGGCGGTCTCGACGCGCGCTTCGACATGACGCCCATCGGTTTCGCTCTAGGCAGTCTCCCTCCCGGTTCTCCGCGCTGGGGCAAGCAGTTCAAGGAAGTCCTGAGCCACAACTTCACGCGCACCTGCGAGATCTTTGGGCACGGCACGTCGCTTCCGGTCGAGAACAACAGCTTCTCTCTCGATCCGGATTTGAAGGACGCCTGGGGACTTCCCGCGCTTCGTCTGACGTACAAAGATCATCCCGACGACCTCAAGCTGTCGGCCTGGCTGAATGCCCGCTCGGCAGAACTCCTCGATGCCGCGGGCGCGAAAAAAATGTGGGCGCCCCCCGTCCAGGAACAACAATTTGCCGTGCATCTCCTCGGCACCTGCCGCATGGGAAGCGATCCGAAAACTTCCGTCATCAATTCTGACCACCGCACGCACGACGTGAAAAATCTTTTCCTCTGCGATGGCAGCAGCCTTGTCACTTCTGGACGCGGCCAGCCGACGATGACCATCGAGGCCCTCGCCTTCCGCGCGGCCGACCGGATCACCGCGCTCGCCAAACGCGGCGATCTCGCCGCCTGAGCCTCGGCCGCGCCGCGTCTATTTCCGTGCGCGCAGCCACAGTCTGCTTTCTGATACACTTTTCTTCGGGAAATTAAGGCTTAGGGAGCTGGGGATGAGTTTGAATCGACGCAACAAAACGTTTGTTTTGTGCGGACTTGCGCTAAGTACGTGCTTGGCAATCGCTGGCGCGAGGGCTCAATCCAGTCCGCCACAATCGCCCGCCGCCCCCAAACTCGCCGAAGAAGAGTTCAAGAACATTAAGGTACTGAAGGGCATTCCCGCCGATCAGGTCCGTCCGTCCATGAATTTCATCACCGCTTCCCTCGGCGTGGAGTGCGAGTACTGCCACGTCCGCGGCGATAAAGGTCTAGAATTCGACAAAGACGACAAAAAAACGAAAGTCACGGCGCGCAAAATGATGGAGATGATGTTCGCCATCAACAAAGATAATTTCGAAGGCCACCGAGACGTGACCTGCTATTCCTGCCATCGCGGCGCCGCCGATCCCGTTGCCACGCCCATCATCACCGACGAAGAACCTAAGCCGGAAGCTGCGAGCGCCAAAGCACCGGCCGATGCGAAACCGGTAATGCCGCCCGCCGACCAGTTGCTCGATAAATACCTTGCTGCCATCGGCGGCGAAGCCGCCCTCCAAAAAGTCAACAGCCGCGTCGAAAAAGGGAAAATAGACGCCAGCGGCCATCAGCTTCCCATCGAGGTTTACGCAAAAGCTCCGGACAAGCGCATCTCCATCATGCATCTCCCCAACGGCGAGAGCATCACCGCCTTCGACGGAAAACAAGGCTGGCTCAGCAATGCCGGTCATCCGCACATGATGTCCGCCGCGGAGAATGACGCAGCGCGCATCGACTCCGACCTCTATTTCCCGGCGCACGTCAAAACCCTCTACCAGAAATTCACGGTCGTCCCCGGCGAAAAAATCGATGGCCACGACACCTATCTCGTTATTGGACGCAACGAGGGCCAGCCCCCGCTGCGTCTTTACTTCGACCAACAATCCGGCTTGTTGCTTCGCCTCGTCCGCTACGCCGAAACCGCCTTGGGCCGCATGCCCACGCAAATCGATTACGCCGACTACCGCGACGCCGACGGCCTAAAGATCCCCTACCGTTGGACGCTGGCCCGCCCCGGCAACCGCTTCACCATTCAAGTCGACCAAGTCCAGCAAAACGTCCCCGTCGAAGACGCCAAGTTCACCCCTCCTCCCATGCAACCCCCTCCCGACCAGAAACCCGCCGGTCACTAGTTTCCGGATTGCCGACACTACGTCCAGAATGGGCCCGAGGGCGCCCAGTCCGAGCACAATTGCGCGTTCATGCCTATGCTTTCCGGAACGCGATTCGGGAGTTACGAAGTCCTTACCCCACCTGGCGCAGGGAACATGGGCGAAGTCTATCGCGTGCGCGGTACCGAGATCGAGCGAGACCTCGCCCTGAAAGTCCTGGCCCGCCCTGGCAATCCCCGCCGTTAAAGAATTAAAACCTAAACCCAAATCGTTGCAGAACTCGGGCGCAACAACTCTCCCTCCCACTCGTCTAATTCTGTGTCTGCACGAAACGATGGAACTTTATCTGCGGTTCATCAGTATAAGCAGGGAGAGGTGCGCTCATGACAGAACTTTGGCGCGATATTCGCTACGGCTTGCGGCTGCTCTGGAAGAGCGCGGGGTTCACGTCGGTGTCCTTGCTCGCCCTGGCTTTGGGCATTGGAGCCACCACGGCGATTTTCAGCTTGCTCTATTCGGTGCTACTTGCACCCCTTCCTTACGACGACAGCGACAGAATCGTCATGGTCTGGTCGCACCAGAAGGGCGAGCGCGATGGCACTTCGCCAAACGACTACCTCGACTGGCAAAAGCAGGCCACCGTCTTCGACTCCCTCAACGCCTGGACCGGTGATGGCTTCACCATTTCCACTCCAGACTGGACCGAACAAGTCCAAGCCAGCCGCGTAGCCCCCGGTCTCTTCGACCTCCTCTATAGCCCAAGAGTGCTTCTCGGCAGGCATTTCGTTGCGGAAGACGCACAGCCCGGCAACGATCACGTAGTTATCCTCAACAACAAATTCTGGCGTGAACGGTTCGGCAGCGATCCCACCGTCGTCGGCCGAAAGCTCCGCATGAGCGGCGAACTGTATACCGTCCTCGGTGTGGCCGCTCCCAACCCGGGCGACCACGGTGATTCCAAGATGAATGTGCCGCTGGCCTTTAAGCCAGAGGAAATCCATCGCGAGAACCATTTTCTGCTCGTGATGGGAAAGCTCAAGCGTGGTGTGACTCTGGAAGCCGCAAACGCGGAGATGGCCGTAATCGCCAAGCAACTCTCGCAAAGCTATCCGAAGACGAATGCAGACCTCACAGTGACCGTCGAGCCTCTGAAGGATGATTTTCTTCCCAAGAGCACCCGCCTCGGCCTCTGGCTGATGATGGGAGCGGTCGGCTTCGTCCTCCTGATTGCCTGCGTCAATATTGCGAATTTGCTGCTTGCGTGGGGCACGGCGCGCCAGAAAGAAATCGCTGTCCGCGCCTCACAGGGCGCAACGCGTGCGCGAATTTTCCGCCAATTCCTGATCGAGAGCCTTGCTTTGGCGTTGATGGGCGGCCTTTTGGGCGCATTGCTTTCGGTCGCCCTCCTGCGCGGCGTCATGAGCTTGATGCCTAGAAACCAATTGGGAATCCCCTACGAAGCCGACCCGCACCTCAACATCCCAGTCCTGCTCTTCACACTTGCCGCCACACTTCTCAGCGGCGTCCTCTTCGGCTGCTTCCCGGCCTGGCATGCCGCCCGCCAAAATATCAGCGACATGTTAAAGGAAGGCGGCAGATCATCTTCGGCGGGCGCCAGCCACAACCGTCTCCGCCGCGTACTCGTCGTCGCGGAGTTCGCCCTCGCCCTGATTCTAGTCGCGGGCGCGGGACTAATCCTCCGCAGCTTCTGGAACGTCACGCAAGTCGATCTCGGCATTCGCCGCGACCACGTTCTCACTTTCAACGTTCCCATCCAGCACGAACGCACCTCAACCGCCGAGCAGATTCGCTCCGTTTACCAGCAACTCCAGGAAAGGATTGTAGCCGTCCCCGGCGTTTTGAAAGTCGCTATCGCTCCCGGCTTGCCCGCCGCAGGTGCCGGTCGCCTGCATTTCACCATTTCCGGCCAGCCCTCCGATGAGTCCGATAACGACATCAACAAAGAGCCGCAAACGAACTTCAACCCTGTCACGCCGGACTTCTACCAAACCTACGGCATACGCCTCACCCGCGGCCGCTATTTGGACGCCCGCGATCTCGCCGGCGCCCCGCGCGTCGCCATGGTCAGCGAGAGCTTCGCCCGCCAATACTTGCCTGGCCTCGACCCGCTGACCCAACGCGTCAAAATCGCCGAACTGCTCCCCGATCACAATCCACCGTTCGGCGCTCCCGTCGAATGGCAAATCGTCGGCGTCTTCCACGACGTCCAGTATGAAAGCCATCCCACCACCGGTTCCGCCGAAGTCGATGTGCCTTTTGACCAGAGCCCCTGGCCCTACACCACGATTGGCGTCCGCACCAACGGAAACCCCACCTCGGTAACCACCAGCATCGCCGCCGCCATCCGCTCCGTGAATCCCGATTACCCCATGACGCGCGTGCGCACCATGGACCAGGTCGTCAGCGAATCGCTGGTGACCGACCGCTTTACCGTCATTGTCTTCGGCAGTTTTGCCGGACTGGCGCTCCTCTTGGCCACCATTGGCATTTACGGCGTTATGACCTTCTCCGTTGCTCAACGCAATCACGAGTTGGGGGTTCGCATGGCCCTCGGTGCCGACAGCCCACAGGTCCTGCGGTTGGTGGTCGGCGAAGGGATGCGCGCCGCCCTGATCGGAATGGCCATTGGGCTTCCTGGTGTTTACCTGGTTGGGAAAACACTGAAGGGCCTGCTATACAACGTCGGCGCACTAGATGTTCGAGCACTAATCGGTGTAGCCGTAGTTCTCTTAGCTTCGGCTCTTGTGGCCTGCTACGTCCCAGCCCGCCGTGCCACAAGAATCGACCCGTTGGCCGCGCTGCGACAGGAATAGGTGGGCGGAACAAAGCGGAGTCTTCTTCCTCAGAGGCGATTCTGCGCGTCACTGCCTGGCAAGTCGAATTAGCGGAGAGGTGAAATAACGCTTCACTTCTCCGATTACCGCGTTTACGAAGTATTCCATTATTAGGTGGGGCTAAGCGATGATTACCCGGCTGCTGCGGCCCTATTGAAAGATGCGACCGCGTCTTCTGTCTTGTCGAATATCTCGAGCACTGTCACGAGCCGTGTAATCCGCAGTGCTTCTTTTAAGCGGTTGCCGAGGTTGGCGAGCTTGATGTTACCGCCGACCTTCCGTGCCGATACGTAGAGAGCCACGAGTGAGCCCAAGCCGCTGCTATCGATTCGAGTGACATTCTCCAGGTCCAACACGATATGGCGGGATTTGCCCAACATATCTTTCACATAAACGCGCAGTGATGTTGAATCCAAATCAAAGAATATAGCGCCGCTGAGATGGACGACGATGACGCCATCTATAAGCTTGTTGGTTATGTTAAGTGCCATCATGCCGTTCAAGCCAAACTAGAGGTCCCGCGAAACCTTCGGTTTGGAAGGGTAGCCCCAAGCCTTTTGTGCGTGAGAGCTGCGGTAGTCGTCTAGGTCTGCTTCGGAGATATGGTAATGAGCCTGCGGAGGATGGTTTCCAAAAACAGCCAACTCATGACGGAGCCTGAGTGAGCAAATCTCGGGAGCGTCTTGAAACCGGACACGCCGGGAACCAAATGCCTCGTTTCCAATCGTTAGGGTAAACTCGCTGGTCACGTCTAAGGCTCTCCGCACGATAAAGCTGTACTCACGCACGAGCGCTTTCGCTTCGAAACCGACGTACTGGACGTTTACGTTCTCAGTCATTAGAGCCTCTTCGTTTCAACGTGTGAAATCCCCTACGGGATCGGTGACACTCGCATTCCTGTAACTCGTAAACTTTGATTCAGATTTCTTGAGCGGACAATCGACTCTTTCTAACCGATTCAGGGCAAACGATGAGTTTCAGTCCAACTTAATCTAACGCGACTCTACCGAAGAGAAAGACGCCGAACAGACGAAACACTGCAATTCGTGACCGATATGCTCATACCGCCCTTGGGGTGTTGTGACCCAATGCCGATTCGTCCAGGGCGGATTGTGCCGGACGTGCTGCTGGTGCCCGCACTCCAGATCCGCTATCCAGTCGCAGCGCTCATCCAAATGGTAATCAACGATTTTGCTAGGAGTACCTTGCGTTTGAGAGATCAATATGTGACCTGCACCCATTCTACGCTCTTTCTTCGCGGCGTGCCGAATTGCGCAAAGAAACATGGATTTCGCGATTCTGTGCCATTCACGACAGACGGCTGGAGACAGAATGAGGAAGATGGAGTTGTACGGAACAACGAGGTAGCCAATGCTGGATTTATGGTGGGCGGCGCCGCTTACCGACGAACATGCAATAAATGTTCTTCGTTCCCTGAACCCGAACGCGGATGCAGTCGACATTTGCTCGACACTCGAACGGTGCAAGAAGGACGCGTGGAAATCCGGCGTGTGCCTTAACGCGTTCTTTCTTCGAAATGGAGCACAAGCCGCGAATGACGCTCGCGCCGCTTGGTCGGAGATCGTAACGCACGATTCTGGCGCTGATCCGAATGTGAACTACGAACTGGACACGAAGTCGTTTGATTTGCTCGCCTTGGATATCCGCGCTGCTTGCTTAAAACAATTGTTTTCCTATGCCCGTATGACGCACGGAAACGGACGGATTTTGAGAATCGGAGCGGTAGCCACAGTTTAACCAAGGGAATAGAAGTTTCCACCGGCTAGCCGGGCCGAGCATGGCTTCTCAGGGAGCTGCCGCACGCCCACGCAAATCGATTACGCCGCCTACCGCGACGCCGACGGCGTAAAAATCCCCTACGGTAGGACCGTCGCCCGCCCCGGCAACCGCTTCACCATTCAAGTCAACCAGGCGTAGAAAAACGCACCGGTGCCCGACGCCAAATTCGCGCCGCTGCCTTCTCCACCGCCGCCGCCCGACAAGAAACCTGTCGGCCACTAGAAGTGACTGCCCAAACCAGGACTGCTTGGCCAGGAGTATCAGTTTGCGTAGTTTCCGATTACTGCTGCAGGACTTACCGCGTTTGGTTTGAGTTTGCAGAACAAGTCCTTGAATTGGCTACCTGTGAATTGTTTCCGTCCGCAAAGAACGGCCTGCCGAACAAGGCTAGCAGGGCCGTGAAAAACAACCGGCACTTAAACAATCAATCGTGTCCGTAAAGTTCTTGGCGTTCGCCATTGCTGTGATGCTCGTCCCCGCGGTCAAATATCCATCCGGCTACGCTATCGTCCACTCGGAATCTTTTTCATTTTCCTTTTATGAATGCGATGACTATACGTGAGGAGTTGACCCGGCGTGGCGTTGTGAGAGGGAGACGCAATGGTTGTTTCCCTCGCGATGTTCACACATTCCCCACAAGGTTTCCGGGTGACGAAAAGAGGTATAGAGCATCAAATTAATTACGCATTAGAATAGATATCCACAGGAACTTCCGCCTGCTCTCGTTCTGACCAGATATTTGGCGCGCCGAGGAGAATCCGATCATGTCGAGTGTTTTGATTACCGGAGCAAATCGCGGACTAGGGTTGGAATTTGCGCGTCAATATGCAGCGGACGGATGGGACGTGATTGCCACAGCGCGTAATCCGAAAAGTAGCGAGGAATTGCAGAAGCTGGCGAAAAATAAAAATGTGTCTTTACGTGGCCTGGATGTGACGAGCGATGAATCCGTCAAACAGTTGGCGGAAACTCTGCGCGGCAAGCCGGTAGATCTGCTCGTCCTGAACTCGGCCATTTATACGCGAAACGGAAACAAACTTGGCGAACTCAATTTTGCTGGATGGCGCGAGTCCTTCGAAACAAACGTGCTGGGGGCGATCCGCGTGGCGGAGGCGCTGATCGAAAACGTCGCGGCAAGCAAGCGGAAACAGATCGTCGCGATCAGCACCGGAATGGGCTCACTGCAAGCGTTGGGATCCACGATCGGGTTCGGAATCGCCTATCAATACAGGACAAGCAAAGCGGCCTTAAACATGACGATGTCGATCCTGGCGAAAGAATTGGAGCCGCGGGGAATCAGCGTGGTGATATTCAGTCCGGGATGGGTGCAGACGGACATGGGAGGCGCGAACGCAGCCCTGACGCCGGAGCAGAGCATTGGAGGCATGCGCAAGGTGCTCCAAGGGAATCCGATGGAGCTGACGGGAAAATTCCTGGGCTACGATGGCGCGACTTGGCCGTGGTAATTGAGGTTTGAAGGGATTTTCCGATGTAAATGCAAGAGGGCCCACGATCGAGAGCGTGGACCGACCCTACTATTCTGTGAAGAACTAAGCCAAACACTGCTTGGCAGGTACCCGCATGGCTAACCAGACATGTCCGGTATTCTAATATCAGTAGTAGGCAATTCGTGTCGGACGTTCATCAAGCGGCTCGACACCAGTTTTTCAATGAAATAGGCTTGAACCGTGGACAAAGAACATCGTGGGTTAAGGTTTGCGTTCAACGCCAGGGCCGAGGTCGCTTCTGAAAGCTCGCCCACTGCTTTTGCCCCCGCACGTGTGACGGAGCTAAGCTTGCGCGGGTGTTTCCTGGAGACTTCCGCTTCGTTTGAGCTTCAGCACCCTGTTTTGCTGAAAATCCAACACTCCGAGGAATACTTCGAGGCCGAGGCATCCGTCCTCTATGTAAAACCGTCGGGCATGGGACTGGTATTTCGCGAAATAAAGCCTAATTTTCGAGCAGTTTTGCAGAAGTGGGTTCTCGCTGCGCTCGATAGCCAATCTGGCGCCCGGCAAACTCCGGGATAGTTGCGCTGCCAGACATCTTTCCATGAGTCAATTTCACCTGTCTTGTAAGTGATGATCGATGGTTCAACGAAACAAGCCCGCGCAAGCAGCTCAACGGCGTTCAGTCCGGCGCTGTCCATTTGTCGCTTCCGCACAGGTGACCGAGCTGAGTTCCGGAACGCTACTTTCAGGGCGTACCTCGGAACTGGGCCTCGGGGGCTGCTATGTCGACTCGCTAAATCCGTTCCCCGAGGGCACGCACGTCGAGTTGAAGATTCTCAGGGATCAGGGCGTGTTCGAGACTAAGGCAAGGGTAGCCTACTGCCACGCGAGATTTGGGATGGGCCTAGCCTTTACTGACATGACGCGCGATCAGCGGTCACTACTAGAAGCATGGTTGACCGAAATCGTTAGCCATCTCAGGCCAGTTTCTTAGGTTCACTTCTCCGATTACCTCGACTAATCAGGAATGCGATCTACTCGAGATCGGGCGGAGTTACCTTGGCAATCCAGGTGTCGTAGTCGGAAGTGAAGCCCGCTTTTTGCTGCAGGGTATGAACTTGGCGCTCCACCTCCGCCATCTGGTCGTCTGAAAGCGGTGGGATCACTTCAATCTGCTTCCCAATCGCGTCCATGGCAGTTGCGACTTGCTGTTCAGCACCGCTGGCAGCGCCGGCGTTTCCAACCTCGCTGTTCATGCAATCCACCACGCGCTTGGTCACCTTTTGGCTGTGCACCAGCGACACACGGATGTTCCCCTGCCCCGTGACGACGTTTCCAACTCCGAACACACGGTCCATAGCGGTGTACCGCGGCAGATCATTGCCAGAGAATGTGTAGTACTCACCATTCATGTTGATCCCAGAGAGTTTCTCCGGCACCGAGCCGATCGAAGAAACGACCAGCGGCGCGCGGAGTTCCTGTTCCGAGCCGGGGATCGGATCAGCCTTGCGGCCCTCGATTTTCGTTTCAACCACCTTCAGCCCTGCGAGCCGTCCGTTTTGCACGATGATCCCGGTCGTCAGCCTGCGGTCCTGGAAGCGAAACAGGAACTTGTCGCGCGCTAGGCGCAGCATTTTCTGTCGAACCATTTCCGTTTTGGCGATCTGCTCGGGTGTCGCATTGTCGGGTGGTTGCGCCAGTGGCATGTCCTGTTCGCGGCGGCGATAAATTAAGAGGCAGCCCTTTACGCCCAACTCTTCCGGCTTGATGCCGTGGGCTTTGCATACCTCCGGAATACTTTTTTCCAACTCATGCATGCTGGTCTGAATGCCGCGAGCCTTTAAAGCACGTTCGTAGTTTTCGAGCTGTAGTACCTTGACCACGTCAAGTGACGCCAGACCGCCGCCCACCACCACGGCTTCGTCGGGCGTTTCATAGCGCGGTCCTCGATAGTCCTTTTCGTTCTTGTGGTTGTACCAGTAGATAAAAGGATTTTGGTAAACGAGGCCTTTATCGACGTACTGCTCTGCTTCCGCCACTCCCAATTCCCTGTCGCGCCACGCGCCGTTGGCGAGAATCACCGCCGAAAAGCCCCACTCGAAAAGCTGGGAGAGATTAAAGTCCCGGCCTAGCTTGATCGAAGGGATGAAATACACATTCGGCCTCTTCATGCGCGCGTCGATTCGGGCGTATTCCTGTTTGCGCTGCTCGACGTGCCAACGCGGCAGACCGTCCTCGATCTTGCCGTACGGCCGCGTGTTCTGCTCGAACACGGCGACTCGGATTCCGTGATCCGCCAGAATCTCGGTCGCCACCGAGCCTGAAATCGCACCGCCGATCACCGCCACGAAATGACGCCCAGGATTCGACATAGAACTGCCACCCCCCGCGCTTCGGAGCGCGATTGTACAACGCAAATCGTGCAATGTCTCCCCAACCGCCGCGCGTTTCTACGGCTGTTCGCGAAACTCGTGCTCGGTGATTTCCGCCTCCCCGCTCCAGTTGACGTTCCGCGCAATTCTAAGCAACATCCTTCTCGCAGAATTCAGCCGCAATCCTTCCAGCTCATGGAGCCATCATGTCTCAATTTCCCAGCTTCGATCTCTCTGGCCAAGTCTCCCTCGTCACCGGAGCTGCCCGCGGACTCGGCCGCGCCATCTCTCTCGCCTTGGCCAACGCCGGCTCCGACCTCGCCCTCGGCTTACGCGACGTGAGTAGCGCGTCCGGCCTCGTCCGCGAAATTCAATCCATGGGCCGCAAAGCCTTGCCCCTTCAAATGGACGTCACCGATCTCGCGCAAATCTCGAGCGCCATTCAAAAAGCTGCTGATCATTTCGGAAAGCTGGATATTCTCGTCAACAACGCCGGCAACGGCACCAGTGGCCTCGCGCTCGACGTCAACGAACACGACTTCGATCTCACTCTCGCTCTAAATGTGAAATCCACTTTCTTCGCCAGTCAGGCCGCCGCAAAACTCATGATGCGCCAAAAGGGTGGACGCATCATCAATATGAGTTCGCAAGCCGCTTTCGCCGCCTTGCCCACCGAATCTGTCTACTGCGCCAGCAAAGCCGCCGTTTCGCACCTGACAAAATGTCTCGCCGTCGAGTGGGGCCCGCACAACATCACCGTGAACGCCGTCGCTCCCACGTTCATCGCCACTCCGGGCACCCACGAAGCGCTCTCCGATCCCGCTTTTCGCGCCGACGTCATCGAGCGCATCGCCGCCCTCCACCGCATCGGTGAACCCGTGGAAGTTGCCGGCGCTGTCGTCTTCCTCGCCTCCCCCGCCGCCTCACTCATCACCGGCCACACCATCCTCATCGACGGCGGCTGGACCGCCCGCTAGCTGGGCGGCGCAGAGAGCGAAAGGCCACCCGCGTCACGCACAAAGCCATCCAAATCCACGGTGGCAACGGCTTCAGCCGCGAATATCCCGTCGAGCGCAACTACCGCGACGCCCGCATCACCGAATCTACGAAGGCACCTCCGAAATCCAGCGCCTCGTCATCTCTTCCTGGGTCCTCAAGTAGAAGCCTACATAACCTTTAAGGCCTCAACCAGCCGAATTGACAGAATCCCACCTCCTGACCTACGCGCAAGCCGTTGAGCCTCCACACTCGGACGAATGCCGTTTCCTCTCTGGCAAAAAAACACGGTTTGCCAAGGCGTGTACCAGCCAGGATTTGCCGGGAGGAAGATTTCGCTCCCCCATCTCTCCAAATTTCTTATATCTCGAAGTTCCGTTCCTTCAATTCTTCGCATGCGCCATCCAAACCGGGAAACATCGAGCCCGCTGTGATGCCCATGTAACTCAACTCGCTCAGAACGCTCTTGCGATCGCGTACTGGAAGGTCTACTCCCCACAGATATTGCTTCTCGTGGCTTTCTTTGGATTTTATGTACGACTCCATGTCATCGACGTTCGTGATAGTGGAGGCTGCTTGCTGCGGGATCATACGCTCGTTCTCCACGGCGATGAACTCGCCTATCGATACGTGAAGACCTGGGCGAACGAGTACGGGAAGTTGGTTCCAGTCTATTCGCCACTGCTGCTGGTCGAAGATGAGGATCCGCACCTTGGCGTTTTGATCTGCCTTTGCAACCTCCTCATTGGAGATGCGGCGATAGGCGAAGAACGCCGCGACGTAGGGAGAGTAGGTCCAGTCGAGCAAAGGCGTTGGATAACCATGGTGCTGAACGAGATTGAAGAAAGCGCCGTTTTCATCCGGAATTTGGAGGTTGAAGAGATGTTTCGTGCGCGCGCTGAGATGCTTGTGCAGCATTGGAATGTCTTCGCTTAGGAATTCGGTTGAGATGTGCACGCCCAGATCGATGGAACGACGTGCGTAGGCGGAACGGCGCACTCTGCCCCCGAAACAGATGCCGCCTAGGAGTCAGCGTGGAAATATATCCCCTGTAGTCCCCCCAGTTCAGATTCTGCGTTTTAAGCTCTGAGGGCTTGTCCGCCACTGTCCTGGGCAGCACACAAGTCCCGGCCGTTCCAATATCGGTTTTCCACGACAAGGTCAGATTGTCCTTGTCGCAGGCGCCATCGACGTCCGCAAAGGTGGAGAATGCCGTATCTTTGGGATAGCGAGCAGCAATCGCCTCCAACCCAATGAAACCGCCGAAGCTATTGAAGGCTTTCGGATCAAACCACTGAATAGAATCGGTGCGAAAGTGAAACTTGCGTTCCTTGTTCGCAATGGTGAAAAAAGCGACCAAAGCCGGAACTGCCGGGTTGTTGTCAACCAGGTACGCCTCACCAATAAAGTTCGAGCCTTGTTCGTCGACGTTAACGACGATTGCTCCGTTTGTCGATCCGTCATAGGTACCCACCCATTGACCATTCATTCCAGGAGATTCACTCATTGCGATACCCTCGGTTCTTGCCAGAGATCATAGCGGAACAGAAACAATACCTGCTGACAGAATCGCTAGTTTATAGGCCTGGTCGGGGCCTGGTAAATTCCACTTGACCTAATAATGTGTTATATAAGCCTATCTATTATTTCCGGGCGTGCTGTTAACTGGAAAGGAAGAAGTATTCGGGTTCGGGGCACGACCGTATACGGACTGACGCCGAAGTTTTGCCCAGACCGTCGGCTGATTACGTAAAAGGTGAGGAGCACCATGGATTATAAGTGACTCTAAAATGAAAGCTTATTCCTACCGTAGTCGTTGCGGTGCCTGGTTTTAACTGCGCGCCATCACGGCTTATAAAGGTCGGCCTAAGTAAGAGTTCGACGTATTTTTGCGAGGAGGGCACGGCATGAAGTCCTTTCCATGGGGATTCTACGTGGTGTGTTGTCTACTGCTAGCCGTGGGCGCTCTTCTCCATTGGCAGGGCGGCGATCTTGCCAAAGGGATCGGCGAGGCCACGATGATTTCGGCAATACTTGCTGCAACCGTGGATGTTTTCGTGAAGCGCCGTTTCCTCAAAGAGATCTCCTGGGACGTCTCAAAGTACTTGATCGGCTACAGCCTCCCCGAGGAGATCCAAGATCGCATTCGCGAGCTGATGGCTACACGCCTCATGACCTACGAATGGGAGGTACGCTACCGCCTGACCCCTGTCCCCGACACACAGCCAGCCACAATTCAGCTTGAGGTCAGCTATTGCTACAAGGTAGAAAACCTCACCAGTCAGAAGCAGGATTACCAGCAACACCTGCAGTTCGAGAAGCGGGACAAGGCCGAGATCCGTGAGCTCCGGTGCGACTCCAAGGACACCGCTGCCAACTACGTCCTCAGCGGCGACAACCTCGCACGCGAGAGCCCAGATCAGGCTGGTGTTGTCGAGGCCAAGGGGACAAAGATAAAGATCCCGCCGGGGAACACAAAGGCCGGACAGATCTATCGTATCTCCGGCCGCTACGCACTGACCTTACCTTCCGACTACCGAGACTCCATTGTGTTCATGCAGCAGCCGGCCAAGACAGTTGCGATCACAGTGGAAGCTCCCGAGACACTGGAGTTCAGTGCGTCGCCTCCCGCGGATGTGCACACTCGTCATCGGTGGGATTACAACCGCGTCTTCACTCCGGGCCAACATCTTCGACTTCGGTGGTTCACGCGTTCACAAGAGTTACCAGCTAAAAGCAACGAGCCAACTACAACTACCTCTACTGGCGAGACGCAGCAGACGGCACCGACCTAGTCGGAGAGCCGTCGCCGCGGTGCAAACACTTGTTTTCGCCGCATCTGTACACCCTCTGAAACAGTTCCACCTTTTCAGTGACTTGCAACGGCGCGCGGGAAGGTTTTTTTGTCCCTCTGCCGGGTGGCGCAGAGTGCAAACGGGACTGCCGCACCCTTCGTGTCAAAGGTGCGGGTTTTGACTTTTCCCCCACCGGGCCTACCCAAATTCTTCCGGCCATTCCCGGGCAGCGTGAAGAACCGCGAGAATCCGCACTTCTTTGTTCTCTATCCGGTAAGCGATGAGGAACGGCGTCCCTGAAATGACCAGCTCCCGCGTACCCGCCACGCGGCCGTCCCTGCCCACCATGGGGTGTCGTGCTAGTAGCTGGGTGCTTTCCCAGATTTGATCGGCAGTCCGAACCGCCGCGGCGCGATTTTCCTCGGCGATATATTCAAACGCACGAACGAACTGTTCTCTGGCCGGCGTCGTCCAGCGCACTCGCATTGCCGCGCGCTACTTTGCTCGCCGCATTCGGAAAATCAGCTTTTTCATCTCCGCGTCCGGCACAAAATCTCCTCTTTCTGCCGCACGCAGCCCCTTCTGGATCAGCTTGATGTGATGCTCGTTGAGTCGCAGATAATTTTCCACCGCCTCGTTCAGCACATGGCTGCGATCGCGATCCATGCTTTCGGCCAGCTCATCCAGCGACTCCACTGTATCGGACGGAATCCGAAAACTGATTGTTTTTAGCGCGCTCATGATTTGGCTCCCATAATACGTGATAATACGCCGCATTACGCCGCATTGCAATGCCCGGCGCCCCAGCAGGGTGCGGGTGCCGCAGCCTTCGGCCTCCGGAGCGGGCGGGTGGCGATGAGTTCCGCTCGGGTGCCGCACCTCGCCGGTTTGCGGATGCGGGTATTGGCCGTTCTTCGTCTTCTGATGAGCGTGAGGAAATTCCGCCTTTCTCTTCCTACTCACTACTCACCATTCACTACTCACTGTCTTTTCCCGTCTCACCAAACTACAAAATTCCCGCCAACTCCTTCCATCCGCACCACTTCCGCGTCTCACGTTCGAATGATAAGACTATGGTACTGATACCTTGACAGTAATCTAAATCCATGCTATCATCCTCTATGTTTACCCTGAGCCTCGAAGGGTTTCGCCCCCGCGTCCGCCCCACCCTCCTGCACCCCAACCGATTACCTGCGGCAACTTTGTACTTCGGAACGTTTTCTTCTTCCTTTGACTTTCAACTTTCGACCTTCAACTGGGTTTCGATAACTCCTTTCCCTGCCAGTCTTACAAGCTCTCTGCAAATCACTGAAAACTCAGCCACTTTAAGTCCCGCATTTGCCACTCTTACGAGCCGCGTCAAGCATAAGTCCTGTGTTTGCCACTCTTACAAAAAACACCCGGGGTGGGGGGTACCCCCTCCACGCCAGGATCTACCTCTCTTATCCGAAGGCCTCCCATCCGGCGGCGTTCTCGCCAGAAGCATTTCCCCGAATCCGCCGCATTCTAATAAAAGTCCGGTCCGCAGCAAGACCCTGTGTTAGTCTGCCTGCTCCGCGTGTTCTTCGAGGTGCTTCATGACCACCCTCTGGCAGGATCTTCGATACGGACTTCGCGTACTCGCAAAGTCTCCCAGCTTCACCATTGTCTCCATACTGACCCTCGCCCTCGGCATCGGCGCGAATACCGCCATCTTCACCATCGTCTACGGCGTCCTCCTCCGCCCGTTGCCGTTTCCCGAGCCGGATCGCATCGTCCAACTCGCCGAAAGTTACAAACAGCAGACCGACGAAATGGACGTCGATTCGAGTGAATGGAAACGATTGCAGGACTACGGAAAGCCCTTCGAGTACATGGCTGCGTTTACGTCAGTAGGCTACAACCTTGCCGCCGGAACTGGCGCCGAGCATCTGCGCGGCCTGCCAGCCTCCTCGGCCTATTTCAGAGTCCTTGGTATCCAGCCGGCCCTCGGCCGCGACTTCACGCCGGAGGATGACCGAGGAGACGGACAGCACGTCGCCATTATCAGTTACAGCCTGTGGACCCGCCGTTTCGGAGGCGATCCATCGCAGGTCGGCCAAAAGATTCTTCTGAATGGCGAGCCCTTTACTCTCATCGGTGTCATGCCTCGCGGCTTTTCTCCCATCGCCGCCGCAACGGATCTCCCGAATAGTGGAGCCGCGGACGTTTGGACTCCGCTTGCACTTGTGGCCAAAACGGCCGGAAGCGGAGAAAACATCGCTGTACTTGCGCGTCTCAAACCCGGCGTAACTCCCGCGCAACTTCAAGTGCAGATGAAGATCGTCACGCAGGACTTCCGCCGCGAGTTTCCCAACGACGTTGGCAAAGAACTTGTCCTCGGCTTTTTGCCTTACCAAAAAATGATCGGCGCCGAAGTGCGCCCCTATCTTTTGGTGTTGCTCGGTGCGATCGGTTTTGTCCTGCTGATTGCCTGCGCCAACGTGGCCAACTTGTTTCTTGCGCGTGGCGGCTTGCGCGGCCGCGAAATTGCCGTCCGCATTGCCATGGGCGCATCGCGTTGGCGGCTGTTTCAGCAATTGTTGACAGAAAGCATGCTCATCGCGCTTGCCGGCGGTCTGGTCGGCCTCTTAATTGCCAACCTGGGGCTTGGCTCGCTCCTCGCTGTCGCGCCCGCAGAGTTGCCGCGTGCTTCCGATGTACACCTCGACGGCTGGGTTTTTGCTTTCACCTTCTTGCTCTCGCTCCTGACCGGAGTTCTCTTTGGCCTCGCTCCAGCCCTCGAAGCCAGCCGGACTGGCATCCATGAAGCCCTAAAAGAAGGCGCTGGCCGCGCAAGCGCCTCCCGTGGCCGCGCGCTGCTCCGCAAGTTGCTCATCGTTGGGGAATTCGCGATCTCTCTTGTGCTGCTCACCGGCGCGGGCTTGATGATCGCTACCTTTTCAAAACTGCTCCGCAGTGATCCCGGTTTCAATCCTCACAGCATGCTTTCCGTGCAGTTCTGGCTGATTGGTTCGAAGTACGATTCCACGGCGCAGATCGAAGCCTTCAATCGGGCTGCCGTTCAGCGCCTCGAGGCCCTTCCCGGTGTCGATTCCGCCGCGATCATCGCCGCTGGCCTGCCGCTCGAGCGCGGCGGCAACAACGGCTTCCATCTTTCCGATTCCGCGGAATGGTACAACGCCGACTATCGCGAGATCACTCCCGGCTTTTTCCGCGCAATGGGCATTCCACTGCGTCAGGGCCGCGTTTTCACGGAAGCGGATTCCGAGACCGCCAACAAAGTAGTGATCATCAACCAGGCCTTTGCCCGCCGATACTTTCCAATCAGCAGCCCGGTTGGCGAGCACCTCATTCTCGGCAAAACTACTTGCGAAATCGTCGGCGTAGTTGGTGACGTGAAGTCTTACCTCGATCAGCCGGTGCCGCCGACCACTTTCATTCCTGCCGCGCAAGCTTCCTATGGCACCTCCGCGCTTTTTGAAGGCTGGTTTCCGCGCAGCATCATTCTTCGCGCCAACGTTGACCCATTGAGTCTCAGCCGTGCCGTGCGCGACGCCGTTGCCGCTGTCGATCCCATCGTCCCGACAGGTTCTATCCGCTCCATGGATCAGGTGCTCTCCCATTCGCTCGCCCTCCGCAATTTCATGATGTTTCTGCTTAGTCTTTTCGCCGCGCTGGCTCTTACGCTGGCAACCGTGGGAATCTACGGAGTCATCTCCTATGCCGTTTCGCAGCGCACGCGCGAGATCGGCGTGCGCATGGCTCTCGGAGCCCACCCGGGCGATGTGCTGCGTCTTATCTTGGGAGAAGGATTGAAGCTCGTCATCGCCGGCGCAGCGTTAGGCATTCTCTTCGCGCTGATCGCCACCAGGTTTATCTCCACAATGATCTACGGTGTAAGCGCCACCGACCCGCTGATCTTTTTTTCCGTCATCGCGCTGCTTGTCGTGGTGTCTCTCGCGGCGTGCTACGTTCCAGCTCGGCGCGCCATGCGCGTCGATCCCATCGTCGCCCTCCGCTACGAATAGTCTCGAATTCGCGGCGCGAAATTCTAGTATCTCGGATTAGTCGGGAATGGTGGGCCTGGGTGGACTTGAACCACCGACCTCGCCCTTATCAGGGGCGCGCTCTAGCCACCTGAGCTACAGGCCCTTCTTACAACGCAGGTGAATAGTTTAGCACGGCGCAGCGCTGGCACAAGACGCCGGCTTGCATAGCGGGCATGACCATCTAACGTCTGAGGTCTAACCTCCGCGGACGGTTTTATTGCACAAATCCCACATTCGGCGGCTGGCCGCTGCCTTCGGGCGACTCTTTGATCGGGCCAAATTGCGACTCATGGCGCGAGATATTCTCTCCGAGAGCGCGCCAGATGCGTTTCGCGTGTCCCGGGCTGACAATAACGCTGGTCAGCAGCTTTCCTTGCGCGCCGTTGGGGAAGATATAAATAAAATTGAGCGTGAATTCCTCGAGAGTGTGATGCAGCATCACCAAATTGCTGTACTGACCCTGCAACTCTTTTTCGTCCGCTTTGATTTGCACTTGCCCTGGCACTGGCCGCTGCTCTTCCATCGTCTTCTCCCCTTGATTATCTGGCCTCTGCACCACTGCTTCGAAGGTATCACAGCCGTTCCGCCTGCGCTCGCCGTCAACCCGTGTCTCGGGAGGGTCCGCCGCGAAATGGGAACAATCCGCCTTCAGTCCTATTGACAAATACGTCTGTTAATTCTAGTTTAGTAGGGATATTTACCGTAGTTAACAAAAATTCTGTTACGAAGTATCAGTTAAAAAGAAGCATGTCACCCACGTTTCCGCCCCAACTCGAGACCGAGCCCGCCGCCGGGGCGGCTTCCATCCCCGCTGAAGCCTCAGACTCCGGCATACCGCGTTCGGCGAGTATGCCGTCTTTGCCCGAGGCGCATCGCACCATTCCCGTCTCCCACACAGCTTCCTGGATTCGAAAAGTCCTCGCCTTTGCCGGGCCCGGATACCTCGTTGCTGTCGGCTACATGGACCCCGGCAACTGGGCCACAGATATCGGCGGCGGCTCGAAATTCGGCTACACGCTGCTCAGCGTCATTCTCATCAGTAATCTCATGGCGATGTTTCTGCAGGCGCTCTCCGCTAAGCTGGGAATCGCCACAGGGCGAGATTTGGCGCAGGCTTGCCGCGAGCATTATTCTCGCCGCACTTCGATTGTGCTTTGGATCGTTTGCGAAATCGCCATCGCCGCCTGTGATCTCGCGGAAGTGCTCGGCTCCGCCGTCGCCCTGAAGCTGCTTTTCGGTCTACCGCTGCTCGCCGGCGTGATTATCACCGGCCTCGACGTCTTGATCGTCCTTGCGCTGCAGGGCCGCGGCTTCCGCATCATCGAAGCATTTGTCGTCACGCTTATAGCGACCATTGCCGGCTGCTTTGCCTATGAAATCTTTTTTTCGCATCCGATCTGGCGCGAAGCCGTCGTCGGCCTCATCCCGCGCGCGGAAATTCTGCGCAATCGCGAAATGCTGTACATCGCCATCGGCATCCTCGGTGCCACGGTCATGCCGCACAATCTCTATCTGCACTCGAGCATCGTGCAGACGCGCGCTTTCGGCGCTTCCATTCGCGACCGCCGGGAAGCCATGCGCTATGCCATCTTCGATTCCACACTGGCTCTCGGTTTCGCGCTGTTCATCAACGCCGCCATCCTCATCCTTGGCGCTGCGGCCTTCCACACGCGCGGTTTGCATGACGTCGCGGAAATCGCCGACGCCTATAAACTTCTCAGTCCAGTTCTTGGAGTGAGCCTCGCGAGCACCTTGTTTGCTTGCGCGCTCCTCGCTTCCGGACAGAACTCAACACTCACCGGCACTCTTGCCGGACAGATTGTCATGGAAGGTTTTCTGCAGATTCGTCTCAAACCGTGGCTGCGCCGCCTCATCACTCGCTCGATCGCCATTCTTCCCGCCGTTATCGTCATCGGCTTCGCTGGCGAAGGCAAAGTCACTTCGCTCCTCATCCTTAGTCAGGTTATTCTCAGCTTTCAGTTGCCCTTTGCCGTTATCCCGTTGATTCAGTTCACAGGCGACCGCAACAAGATGGGGGAATTCACCAACTCCCGTTTCACCGTCGTCGTCGCGTGGATCGTCGCCGCCGCCATCCTCTTCTTCAACGCCGAACTCCTCTGGCTCATTTTCCGCGGCCAGTAGCTCGAGTTGAATTTTCCTCAGGCGAATCTCTACTGCTTATTCTTCTCTGCGCCATCCGTGTCCTCTGGGTTAGGTTTTTTCTTCCTTCTGCCCGCTCACCGCGTGTGCGAAACTTCTCCGATGCCCGCGTCGTCCAAAACGCACAACAGTCTCCGCCTGCGCAAACTGCTCTTCGCCTCTCTCCTCGCCGTCATTTGCATTGCCATCCTCGTCGCCGTCTACCAAAACCGCGAATGGAAAGTCCCCGAAGAAGCCAAACTTCGACAAAATCCCGTTCAGCCTTCCCCAGCGGCTCTCGCCTCGGCGCGAACCATCTATCTTGATAAATGCACTCAGTGCCACGGCGAAACCGGAAAGGGCGACGGCCCCGACGCCACCATGTATTACCCATCCCCAGCGAGCTTTACCGACACGAAGCGCATGAAGGCCGTCACCGACGGCGAACTGTTTTACCAAATCAGTCAGGGCAGAAAACCAATGCCATCCTTTAAGAAACGCCTTACCGAAGAGCAGCGCTGGCAACTCGTAATTCTTGTGCGCTCGTTTGCGGCTTCGGGTACGCCGGCACACTGAGCCGCATTTCCAAAATTTGGTTCGACGATATATCCTCTCTAACTCGCATTATCCTTTCATGGAGAACTTATGCGCAAAACGCTTCTCGTTCTTATCGCCGGCCTCTTTTTCGTGCCTTTCACACACGCCGCGCCCGGCGCTGTCCGCTGCGGCAAGCTACTCGATGTCCGTGGTGGCCACATGCTCTCCGATCAAGTTGTGGTCTTCGACGACACCGGTGCCATCACCGCTGTGGGTCCCGCCGCTTCCACGAAACTGCCTGCCGGGGTCTCAGCGATTGATCTTTCTGCAGCAACGTGTCTTCCCGGACTGATCGACGTGCACACGCACATCACCTTTGATCCCACCGCTAACGGCTATCAAGGCCTGGGCATTTCTGTCCCGAGGGAAGCCGTCACCGGCGTCAAGAACGCCCGCACCACATTGCGCGCCGGCTTCACCACAATCCGCAACGTCGGCGCTACCGATTACACGGACGTCGCCGTCCGCGACGGCATCAACGACGGCGAAATCGAAGGCCCGCGCATGCTCGTCTCCGGCCCGCCGCTTAGCATCACGGGAGGCCACTGCGACAACAATCTTCTTCCCTTCGAATATCACAACAAAGCCGAAGGCGTCGCCGACGGCCCCTGGGCAGCGCGCGCCAAAGTCCGCGAAGTCATCAAGTACGGCGCCGACGTCATCAAGGTCTGCGCTTCCGGCGGCGTGCTCAGCAAAGGCGACCAGCCCGGCACTCCGCAATACTCCTTCGAAGAACTCCAGGCCATCGCCGAAGAGGCTCACAAGCTTGGCCGCAAAGTGGCCGCGCACGCTCACGGCACGCAGTCCATCAAGGACTCCATTCGCGCCGGAATCGATTCCATCGAGCACTCCAGCCTCATCGACGATGAAGGAATCGCTCTCGCCAAGCAGCACGGCACGTATCTTGACTTCGACATTTACAATGACGATTTCATTCTTCAGGAAGGCGCGAAGGCTGGCATGCTTCCCGAATCGATCGAGAAGGAAAAGAAACTCGGCCGTCTTCAGCGCGAAAATTTCCGCCACGCCTGGGAGGCCGGAACAAAAATGGCGTTCGCCACCGATGCGGGTGTCTATCCGCACGGCGACAACGCAAAGCAATTCGCCAAAATGGTGGAATGGGGAATGAAGCCTATCGACGCCATACAGGCTGCCACCGTCAACGCCGCCGATCTGCTCGGCTGGGCCAGTAAAGTTGGCGCCATCGAGACCGGCCACTACGCGGACATCATCGCGGTCAACGGCGACCCGTTGTCCAACGTCCGCGTCCTCGAATCCGTAAGATTCGTAATGAAAGGCGGCGCGGTCGTTCGAAACGATCTCGCTTCAAAATAAAGAGGAAATGGTAGACGCCAAATAAAGCGGGCCGGCTATCGCCGGCCCGGCTTCGATTTTTCTCGGTGAACTCTGTGTCTCTGTGTTGAGCTCTTCTTTTCTTCTCCTTGCTACGCCGCAGCCGCTTTCACCTGCGAAAGCGCCGCTGCGACTTCTTTCAAATCCGGCACCACGGGAATGTCGTAATCCTTCACCCACGCGACTTTCCCCGCTTTATTGATGATCACGATCGACCGTCCAGTAATCCCCTTATCTGCCAGGTACACGCCATATTTCTCGCTCATCGCACCTCGCGGATGAAAATCCGCCAAGAGCGAATATTTGATCCCCATTTTTTCCGCATAAGCTTTGTGCGACCACACGCTGTCCACGCTCACGCCCAAGACTTCCGCGTCCAGCGCTTCGAACGACCGCATGTCATTCACCATGCAAGCGTGCTCCGTCGTGCAAGTCGGGCTCCAGTCCAGGGGATAGAACACCAGCACGACATTCCTTTTCCCCGCGAAATCCGACAGCTTCACTTCTTTTTTCTCCTGATTCATCAGCGTGAAATCCGGAGCCGTTTGTCCCACCGCAATACTCATCTTTTTGTCCTCGCTTTCCTTTCAAATCCCGCCAAGCATCTTACCGAATCCTCGCCACTACCGACAATCTCGTCTTCCGGGCTCCTCTGCTTCCTTTACGTCTTCTCCGGCGCTACACTGCTTTTTGATCTTGCAACTTCCTCCATGTCCACCGAAGCTTCGCGCCGCGCACGTATGATGCCTCTCCGCCAACTCGTCGACAGCTATCTCGCCCTCGCCGTTGAATTCGGCAAGCCGATCGCTCTTTCCTCTTTCGGGCTAGCGCCTGCCGAAACCGAGCTCCTTTTTTCCTCCTACGACGAGGATTACCACATCAGCCGGTTCTTCCATTTCTCCGAAGCCGATGGCGCCAAATTCTCCATCAACGACATCCCGGTTACCCATGTCTCCCTTGACGCCGAAATCGAGACGATTCTCTAAAATTCTCAGAATTAGATGTTCCGGCGGGTCTTCGATATAATCCGTCTGTAATCCTTTAGCCTTTGATTTGCTCACTGCCACCCTGGAGGTCTCTAGATGGCTGGCTCGCCAACCCTCTTGCCCGAATCGCGGCTCGGAAGCACTCTGCGGCGCGACGCTTGGTGGGTCGAACTGCTGCCTGTAATTATTTTGCTTGGCGGTTTTGGTCTTTACGCCACGCTGCGCGCCTTCGAGAACGCGTATTTCGAATGGGGGCCATACCTTTCACCTTTCTATTCGCCGCTCATTGATCCTCAGCATCATTGGTGGAAATTCTCTCCCGCGCTACTCATTCTCGCCGGTCCTCTCGGTTTTCGCGCCACCTGCTACTACTATCGCAAAGCTTATTACCGCGCATTTTTTCTCGATCCGCCCGCGTGCGCCGTCGGTGAGCCTTCCAAACGCAAATATCAGGGCGAAACGAAGTTTCCGTTCATCCTGCAAAATATTCACCGCTACTTTTTCTATCTCGCGCTCGTGTTCCTTGGATTCCTCTGGTACGACGCCGTGCTCGCCTACAATTTCGACGGCCATTTCGGCATCGGCCTCGGCACAATCGTCATGACTTTGAACATCATCATGCTCACGCTGTACACGCTTTCCTGCCACTCCCTTCGCCACCTCGCTGGTGGAAAACTCGACTGTTTCTCGTGCGCCTCCTTCGGTAAATCCCGTTTCGCCGCATGGCGCGGTGTCAGCTTTTTGAACGATCGCCACATGCTTCTGGCCTGGACGAGTCTGATCACCGTCGGCTTCACGGACTTTTACATCCGTTTGGTCGCCAGCGGCGCCATCCACGACCCGAGGCTCATGTGACCACTAGCTACGAGACCCGCGAGCACGACGTTCTCATCATCGGCGCTGGCGGCGCGGGATTGCGCGCTGCTATCGAAGCTTTGGCCCAGGGCGCATCCGTGGGCGTGGTTTGCAAATCGCTTCTTGGAAAAGCTCACACCGTCATGGCCGAAGGCGGCATTGCTGCGGCCATGGGCAACGTGGACACCGCCGACGGCTGGCAGCCTCATTTCCGCGACACCATGCGCGGCGGGAAATTCCTGAACAATTGGCGCATGGCGCAGCTTCACGCGCAGGAAGCCCCCGACCGTGTCCGCGAACTAGAACAGTGGGGCGCGCTTTTCGACCGCACGGATAAGGGCGCGATTCTGCAGCGCGCGTTCGGCGGTCACACGTACAAGAGGTTGTGCCACGTCGGCGACCGCACCGGCCTGGAAATGATTCGAACGCTCCAGGACCGCGGCGTCCAGCTCGGCTTCGACGTTTACATGGAGTGCACCGTCACGCGCCTACTCACCGATGGCGGCCGCGTCGCAGGAGCTTTCGGTTATTGGCGCGAGAATGGCCGCTTCATCGTTTTCAAAGCCAAGTCCATCGTGATTGCCACCGGCGGCATCGGAAAAGCCTGGCCTGTCACTTCCAATTCCTGGGAGTACACCGGCGACGGCATGACGCTCGCTTACGAAGCCGGCGCCGAATTGATGGACATGGAGTTCGTCCAGTTTCACCCCACGGGCATGGTCTGGCCTCCCGGCGTACAAGGTCTCCTCGTTACCGAAGCAGTCCGCGGCGAAGGCGGCATCCTGCGCAACAAATTGGGCGAGCGCTTCATGGAAAAATACGATCCGAAGCGCCTGGAACTCTCCACACGCGACGTCGTCGCTCGTTCGATCTACACCGAAGTGAAAGAAGGCCGCGGCACCGAACACGGCGGTGCGTATCTGGACATTTCGCACAAGCCCGCTGATTACGTGAAGAAAAAACTTCCCAGCATGTATCACCAGTTCAAAGAGCTTGCCGACGTGGACATCACCAAAGGTCCCATGGAAGTGGGTCCCACTTGTCACTACGTCATGGGCGGCATTCGCGTCGACGCGGAAACGGCGCAATCCACTTTGCCTGGTCTCTTCGCGGCCGGCGAAGCTGCCGCTGGTCTCCACGGTTCGAATCGCTTGGGCGGAAATTCGCTCTCTGACCTGCTCGTTTTTGGCCGCCGCGCGGGTATGGCTGCCGCTGATCATGCGAAGCGCGTTTCCAACTCCGGAGTTTCCGAGGCGCAAATCGACGAAGCCCAAAAAGAACTCCTCGCGCCGTTTTCGAATACTGGTTCCGAAAGCCCCTACGCCGTCCACCGCGATCTGCAAACAGTGATGCAAAGCCTGGTGGGAATTTTCCGCACGGAAGAGGACTTGAAGAAAGCCTTCGCCGAACTCGAACAACTAAAAATCCGCGCTGCGAAAGCCAGCATCGAAGGCTCGCGACTTTTTAATCCTGGCTGGCATCTTGCCAGCGAACTGAAATCCATGCTTACCGTTTCCGAAGCGGTCGCGCTTAGCGCGCTTGCACGCACAGAAAGCCGCGGCGCGCACAGCCGTATCGACTACCCGAATTACGATCCCGTTTGGGAGAAAAAACACAACATCATCGCCCGAGAAGGCGCCGAGATGAAGCGCCGCGAATCTCCCGTCGAGGAAATGCCGGAGGATTTGAAGCAGCTCGTAATGTCAGACTAGATTTGGTGGAAACTCGAAGCTCGCAGGAGTTTTGTAGACGCCGGGCTTTAGCCCGGCAGAGGTGAGCGGCAAAACTCGGACGCAAACCTCCGAGCGCGTTTTGGAGAACTTACAGATGCCCGACGCAACCCTACGAATCTTCCGCGGCGAAGGCGCCACCGGCGGCCAAACCGTCGACTACACCGTCCCCGTCGCTCCCGGCATGGTCGTGCTCGACGCGCTCCACTACATCCAGGGCCACGTCGCGCCCGATCTCGCCGTCCGCTGGAACTGCAAAGCCGGCAAGTGTGGCTCCTGCTCCGCCGAAGTCAACGGCCGCCCCCGCCTCACCTGCAAAACGCGCATGGACGATCTGCCAAAGGATCAGCCCATCACCGTGATGCCCATGAAATCTTTTCCGCGAATCAAGGATCTCGTCACCGACGTTTCCTGGAATTACACCATTAACAAGCAAATTCCCGCCTTCCGGCCTCGCCAAAACACGGACTGGAAAATCTCTCAGATGGATGTCGACCGCGTCCAGGAATTCCGCAAGTGCATCGAATGTTTTCTTTGCCAGGACGTCTGCCACGTCATTCGCGAGCACGACGAAAAGCAAAAATTTGGCGGCCCGCGCTTTTTCGTCCGCGTCGCCGGCCTCGAAATGCATCCGCTCGACGCCCTAAATCGCACCACGCTTCTCAAGGACGATCTCGGCATCGGCCTCTGCAACATCACCAAATGTTGCACCGAAGTCTGCCCCGAAGAAATTCACATCACCGACAACGCCATCATTCCGCTCAAGGAACGAGTCGTCGACCAGTTCTACGACCCGGTGACCATGCTCTTCCGCAAAATCCTCGGCAAGTAAGTAGCACAGACTTCAGTCTGTGCTCAGTAGTCTGTATTCAGTAGTCCATGCCCGGTGGATGCCGGCTTCAGCCTGTACTCTGAAATCATGTAACAAGCTCCCAACGCTGTTCGAAAGGATCCACGACGCAGTTTGGTCCTTTCCGATCCTTTACTTCCTTTACCTCCTTTACCTCCTCCAGCTCACCGCGGATGTTCGTCCGCGCGCCGAACTCAGGTATTATGCTCCAGGGTTTTTCGAAGAGGCTGGAGGAAGCCGTAACGGAAAGCAGTTCTGATCCTTTACTTCCTTTACTTCCTTTACCTCCTCCACTCCATGCGGATGTTCGTCCGCGCACCGAACTCAGGTATTATGCTCCAGGGTTTTTCGAAGAGGCTGGAGGAAGCCGTAACGGAAAAGTTGTTCTGATCCTTTACTTCCTTTACCTCCTCAACGTCCTTTGCCTCAAGCTCCAGGAGCTCCCATGTCACACCAACTCAAATCCATCTCCAAACCCGGCATCCCCGAAGCTATCGCCAAAGCCGAACTCTATCGCTACCTCAACGAGCCCGAGGAAGCCGAATCCATCTGCCGCGATATCCTGGTCGTCCACGCCGGCCACCAACTCGCTCGCCGCATGCTCGGCCTGGCCATCACCGACCAGTTCACCGGCGCCGCCGCCGACCGCTACGCCGAAGCCCACTCCATCTTTCAATCGCTACGTGATCCTTATGAGCGCAACTACTACACCGGCCTTCTCCTGGAACGCCGCGCCAAAGCCCAGCTTCACTCCGGCTGCTCCGCTCACATTCTTCTTCCGCTGGTCGAAGAGGCGATGCACTGCTTCGCCGAAGCCGAAAAAATCCGCCCCGTTGGCAACGACGACAGCATCCTCCGCTGGAACCGCTGTGTCCGCCTCCTCGAGTCCCGCCCCGAATTTCACGCCGTCCATCCCGGCCCGGGCGACTTCGAGAGCGAAGACACTCCGCCCGTCAACGTTCCCGTTCGCCGCACCAGTTCTCCTCGCTGATCTGCGCTGCCGCGGGCATTGCGGATTGCCTCTGAGCCAGAGCTTGCGAGCCTGCTAGAAGCACGCTATTGCTAGCGGGAACACACACGATTTGGCGATAACTATCAAGTAGTATGATAAGGTCCGATGCAACGCCAGATCGTACTCTCCCTCTTCTTCCTCGCCGCGTTTTCTTCCAAGTGCTGCGCAGCAGATTCCGTCGTCCTCAAAATTAAGGAATTCGGCCTGGGTGGTCTCTCTTCAATCAATGCCGCCAGCACCCTGGTGGGAGTCGAGGTCCGCAACGTTTCAAACGGCCCGCTCTCCCTGAACATTTCCGTAGCAGAACTAAATCTCGATGCGGAAGCGCTGGCTGTCTCCGAGACGATCGATCTGCCCGTTACACTGGCCTCCGGCGAATCGCGCACGTTTGATGTGCCTCTTCATGTCTTCCCACTCGAACACGGCGTTGTGTTCGTCGAAGCTCGCGATGCCGGCGGCCGCACTTTGGGCCGGACGGGGCGTCGTGTTGGCGAAAAAACGCAAGGCATGGTTATCGCACTACTTTGCGCAAATTCCGAGGTATGCCGTTCCTTGCAGCAAACCATTTTGCTCAGTGGCACCGCCGAGGAGCAGACCCGGAAGTCGCAGTCGCTCCGGTTTGTGCAAGTGTCAGAGCCGCCTTCCGTCGATTGGGCTTATTCCCCTGCATGGATCACGATTGTTGCCCTTCCCCTCGCCAGGCTTTCGGCAGCGCAACGACTGGCACTCGAAGTTTATCTTCATCGTGGCGGCACTATTGTTCTCGTTGAGGATCAGCTCGCTGACGGTTCCACACTGCTCTCCGCTTCTTCTGGACCATCCAAAAAGGTAAGCACGCTCGACACGGGCAATGCCCGTTTCCTGGAGGCGTACCGTGCCCACGCCCCTGAAGGCGAAATTATTTCCGTTGACGACGGAAGACTTATCAACTTTCGCTCCATTTCCAGCCAAAGCTTTGCAGGGTATTTCCGCCCCATGGGTTTCAGCGGGGACACACCACCGGAACTCCGCCGCCGATGGGCGAATGATCCTCGGAACGAGTTGACGGGCCAGCGCGCAGGCGAAGCGGATTGGCTGATGCGGCGCCTGGGTACGTCTTTTCACTTTCCCAGTTTCCTCGAGCTGCTTCTCTGGATCGTGGGATATCTGATTCTCGTCGGAGTCGTGAATTTTGTCGTTCTTCGCCGCATCGGGCGGCCGGAATGGGGGTGGATCTCCATTCCTTTTCTTGCCATCCTTTTCTCTCTGATTCTGTATTCCGTCAGTGCCCGCAATCATCCGCGAAATTTCGGTCTGGACGAAATCGTCGAATACCGCGCGGACTCTTCCAGCCCGCTCGCTTTGCTCTATGCAAAGGTGCGCATCTCCGCGCCAGAGCGGTCCACTGTTCGGCCGGTCCTCCCGGCCGGTCTAAATTATGAATATGCCCAGCGGCAATCTGACATTTCCGAGGAAGGCCTTATCGCACAGCCGCCTGAGGAAGGCATTCGGAAAATCACGCTCGGCGACACTTGGGAAACGCAGTTTACTCTCCGCAGATGGTCATTTCGCGATCTTAGTTTTCAGGGGCACCGAGTTTTTGCCGGTAACATCTATCGCGACGGTGCCGGGCATTTTCACAATGATTCGGGATTGAATTTCCGCCAAGCAATCTTGGTTGACCGCGATGACGTATTTCTGCTGAGTGACTTTCCCACCGGTTCAATCGTCGATCTCGGCCACGTGCAGCGTCTTCCTTATGCTCAAGAAACCGGCCGCTTACTTTCCAATAATGAACAATATCCCGGGCCTCCGTTTGTTTTTCACCGAACGGAAAATGGCTGGCCTGCCTCCGAAGAGCAGCTCCGCCAGTACGAGAAAGAGCGAAAATCTCTTGCGGGTCAGCCATTTTCCCTTCTGGAGCTCATTCGTGGATGGTCTCCCGTTGGTGATGATGTTTTCCGCGAAACCAAGGCGGTCTTCTTCGGCCTCAGCACGGAACCTCCTTTGGGCGCGAAGTTGCGTGATCGTTCACCGGACCGCAAATCCTTTTCCCTGACGATCGTGACGTTCAAGGAATGGCCATGATCGAAGTCGAAGCCCTTCGCAAAATTTTTCGCGGCGGACGCGGGCTGGACGGCTTTTCGCTTCGCCTCGAAAGCAACGAGCTGGTGGGATTGGTTGGCCCCAACGGCGCCGGGAAGACCACGCTGATCAAGATTCTTTCGACGTTACTTCCGCCGAAATCGGGAGTGGCTCGCGTCGCCGGTCGCGACGTTCGCACCGATCCGCGGGGAGTCCGCGCGGCCGTGGGTTATCTTCCCGATGTGGCTGGCGTGTACCAGGACATGCGCATTCGTGAGTTCCTGGAGTTTTTCGCGGACGCATTCCGCCTTAAGGAACCTAATCGCACCGCCGCCATTGAGCGCGCCCTGATCCGTTCCGGCCTCGCGGATCGGCCCGAGGATTTCGTTGAGCATCTCTCGCTCGGCTGGAAACAGCGCTTGTTGCTGGCCAAGACGCTCCTTCATGACCCCAAGCTGCTTCTCCTCGATGAACCCGCGACAGGCCTCGACCCGCTCGCCCGCATCACTCTTCGCGAGCAATTGAAACAGCTCCATGCCGACGGCGTCGCCATCCTCATTTCTTCGCACATTCTCAGTGACCTTGAGGATATCTGCACGCGTATTGTGTTTATCGCCGACGGAAAAAATGTTTCGGAGGCTTCCTCCGTTGCGGCCGAAGGATCAGCCGCGGCAAGTATCCGGTGCGAGCTGGAATTTGAAGGCCACGCCGGCACGGTTGATTCGTTTCTGAAAGACGCACCGGATATTCGAATTCAGGAAAGACGCGATCGTCTGCTTGTGATCGAATTGAATGGTGGACCCAAGGAGGCGTCCGCGTTTCTTCAGAAGCTGCTTGCCGCCGGTGTACTCATCACGCACTTCGACGCACGCGGCCTCAACCTCGAGGACAGATATCGCCGCGCGTTCGGGGGGCGCACTCGATGACTCGCCTTGTCACCAATCCCATGATTCTCAAGGAACTGCGGCAGCGTTTGCGCGAGGGACGCGCCTGGCTTCTCCCCACACTTTATCTGCTCGTACTCGCGGGGACCGTCTCTTTCGCTTACTACGCCGCCGTGGACCCGGAAATAGGCGGCGCGCAGCGTGAAGTGCAAGGCGCGGATATCGGCGAAGTCATTTTCCTGACGGTTGTTATCACGCAGCTTGTTGTGTTGCTTTTGATGGCGCCGGTTTTTAGCGCCGGCTCCCTGACGATTGAAAAGGAGCAGCGCACCTTTGCCGGTTTGATTACCAGCTTGCTTACCGCGCCGCAGATCTGGTGGGGAAAATTTGTTGCTGCTCTCTTGTACCTTCTTCTGCTCCTATTCAGCGCGTTGCCCCTGCTCACGCTCGCGCTTGCGTTTGGCGGCGTGGATCCGGCGCAACTTTTTAAGGTCGTCGGCTCGACAGTCCTTGTCCTCGCCAGCATCTGCACGCTTGGCTTGTGGTGTTCCTCTATGTTTCGCCGCAGCGTCCATTCCACCGCCGCTTGTTACGGATTCGTGCTCGTGCTTTCCATTGTGACCGCCGTCCTCTTCGGCTTCCTGGTTTCGCGCTGGGCAAGCCACAATGCCATGGCCAGAGCCGACGGGCCGCCGGCCTACATTCAGGCTCCACTCTTCCTCAACCCTTTCTATCCATTGCTGGCTATGCTCGGAGGAGGACCTTTCGGTCAATTCTCCTACCCCGTCTCCTCGTGGCTTCTCTTCACGGCGCTTGGGTGCCTCGCAGCAGCATTCTCGATGCGCCGCATTCAGCGCTCTGGCGAGCAACTCTGAGCTCGCTGTAGGGAAAGGCGGGTGCCGCATCCCTGCGATTTTCAGGGTGCGGGTTTTCGTCTTTTTCTAACCTCTAATTTCCGATCCTTAAAAACTTTTCCACAGGTCGTTCGAATGGCACTAAAGTACATTCTTGACAAAGTATTAGCACATGTGGTAATATAGCTTGTGTTTGTCGGTCGCCAGCCCGTTCCCGCAACCCAACCCTCGCTGCGAACCCCCTGTGCACTCTGCGTCTGTGCGTTGTCGTCTTCCGGTTCTTTCGACTTTAAACTTTCAGCTTTGAACTGCTCTCCCCTAAGTCCTTTCCCTACCACTCTTACAACCCGTCCACAAATTATTGAAAAAACAGCTACTTTAAGTCTTTTAGTTGCCACTCTTACGCGCTGCGTCAAGCATAACCCCTTTGTTTGCCACTCTTACAAAAAACACCGGGGGTGGGGTACACCCCTTCGTCTCTCCTCGCAACTCCCGATCTGTCTCCCGTTCGCCTCGACTAACCCCTTTAGAATCAAATCTTTTGCAGACCCACACCCACTAAGTCCCATGGAATCAAATCTTTCCAAAAAACATGGGGGAGGGGAGGGTCGCGCAGCAAATCGTCAGTTCGATTTTGCCGTTCGTCCCGCGAAGACCGCCAATGGTCGGCTCGCAGCTGCCGGGTCTTTCTTGGGCTCGCCCCCACTGGGCGGCGCCGCCATGTCTCCGGCCTTTGCGCCGGAAGTGCCCATCTCGATCTCGCGCCGTACCGCGCTCATTGGCGCGTCGTCCTTCAGCACTACCGCTCCGCCATTGGCCTCAATGCCGAGGTTTTTCCACATCACGTCCAGATCGACCGGCACCGGTTTGTCTTTCCACTCCGCGTACAATTTTTGCAAATCTCGACGCCCGCAGAGCTGTCGCCAATCTTCAGCGCTTTTTCCAAAGCCCAATCCTCATTGATGTCTGCCGCCGGCATCGAGAATTCCGCGCAGCGCGTCTTCCAATCCCTTTTTGTTTTTCGTTTGCTTGCGGATTTCCACGTCGGCGACGAAACAAAGAGCGCGCCGCCCCAGTACGTTCGTCCCCAGGTGTGCGTGTGGTCCAAACCCTCATCGCCTGCCTTTCGGAAGGCCTTTGGGCATGTCGCGGACGAGGTCGCTCCACATTTTCAGCGCGGTCCAATGGCCGGCGCGAATGCGGGCGATGGGTTCGACGTACACGGAGATGCCTTCTTCGATCCAATGCTGCTCATCGGCCATCGAGGGGAACGCGAGATGGATCATTTCGTGCGTCAGCATCCAGTCTTCGGCAAATTCCGCGGACGTGGTTTTGTTTCCCGCATGGATGACAATCAGGCCGCCGTCCCGGCCCCAAGTCGTGCCGTGGCGGATGCCAGTCCCGTCAAATGAAACGACGCGGAGCGTGAGATGAGGAACAGGGAAGCGTGTGTAGTAGGTCGCGACGGATTCCGCTGCGAACTGCACCCACTTCATGACGTCAGGCTGAGAGAGCGGAGCGTTGGGCGTTTCGGACGATTGGATCGTCACGTCGATGCGGGAGCCGCCAATCATCAGCGTCGAAGTCACATCAGCCGCCTTTGTGGCACGGAAAGGAAACGAGCAGAAGCAGAAGAATAAGGCAAGCACGTTTGCGGAAGCCAAGGGTAATTTCCATCCAGTACCTGAGTGTCCCGGAATCCATCCTATCCCAATTACAAGAATTGCGCGTGAAGATCTACACGCGGCTCTGAACAGGAGTCTTATTCCCGGGCGGAGTTTTCCAGAAGAATCGGCTTGCAAGCGCGTCCACGGAAAA
>CAWAIG010000002.1:0-728167 GCA_963782135.1 uncultured Acidobacteriota bacterium | reverse complement strand
AGGCCTTATGCTGGAATTGAAGCCTTTGACTGGAGGCTCCCCTTCGATGACGACGGTAAGCGATGTAGCAGGGAGCTACGAATTCGGGGACTTGCCGGATGGCGATTACCTTCTTCAGTTTCGGCGCGAAGGTTTCGAGACATTTGCCGCAACTCTTCACGTCCGGAACGGAGCGTCCATCGTCCAAGACATTTCGGTCAAGCTGTCCGCAGTCTCCGAAAAAGTCGAAGTGAAGGAGCAGGCGGAGCCGCTCTCGACTACTTCTTCCGGCACTCCGAAGTTCGACGAAAAGCAACTCGAAAGTTTGCCGCTCGCCGAAGAAAACTTTAAGCAAGCCCTTCCCCTGACTCCCGGTGTCGTCCGCACGCCCGATGGAAAACTGAATTTCCGTGGCTCCGGGGAAGATCAGTCTATGCTCCAGGTGAATGATTCGAAGATGACCGATCCGGTCACCGGCTCGTTTTCCATTCCGGTCCCGCTCGATGCGGTACAGTCGGTCCAAGTCGTCAAGACGCCCTACAGCGCCGAGAACGGCGGATTTTCTGGCGCGCTGACGGAAGTGGAAACCGTGCCGCCTCCGGAAAGCTGGAGATTCAACGTAAGGGATTTAAACGTCAGTTTACGCGGGAAAAACGACCACTTTGTAGGGATTGCTCGAGCGACGCCGCGCGTGATGTTCGGCGGCCCCATCCTGAAGGACAAAATAAGTTTCTCTGAAGTCTTCGAATACGACGTCATTCGAGATCCGATCCGCGGTCTGACCTGGCCGCACAACGAAATCAAACGGCAGGGATTCAATTCATACAGCACGCTGCAAGCGGTCCTTTCACCGAGGCACGTTCTAACGCTCACGCTTAACGTCTTTCCCCAGAGAACGCAATTTGCCAACATCAACCCGCTTCTCCCGCAAACCGCTTCTTCCGACTACGACCGGAAGGGTGAATCGGCGAGCCTCTCGGACCTTTACAGCTTCTCTTCTGGCGCGCTGTTCCACATGGCGCTCACTTATACGCGCTTCGACAGCAACGCCCATGGCCAGGGCGATGAAGCCATGCTGCTCACGCCCGAAGCATGGGGCGGGAATTACTTCAATTCCTGGTCGCGGTCCGCCAGTCAGTTCGAAGCCGCCCCCACGTTTCAGTTTGCGCACTGGAAGTTTCTGGGTCAGCATGAAACCAAAATTGGCGTCGATGCCACGCATCGTTCCTTTAGTGGCAGCAGCCTTTCGCGCGATGTCCAACTCCTGCGCGAGGACGGCAGTCTCGCCGAACAAATCGGCTTCGCTGGCCCAGGATTACTGAGCGCTTCGATAACGGATGCCGAGGAATTCGTCGCAGATCACTGGTCGCTCAACGACCATCTCGCCGTCGACCTCGGCGCAAGAATGACCAGCGAAACTATAGGCCGCACGGCAGCCTTCGCGCCCCGTTTTGGAATCGGTTATTCGCCTGGAAAAGATCACAAAACCGTCCTTCGCGCGGGCACAGGACTCTTCTACGCCGGCGTTCCGCTTCTTGCTGCGGACTTTGCCGGCAATCCCACGCGCATCGTCAGTGAGTACGACCCAACCGGTCAGATCATCCAAAGTCAACTCGCGTACCAGAGCGCGTATATCGAGAACGGCAGCGGTCCTGTCGCTTCGCGAGTTCTTCGTTCTCCGAACTCAAGCGCCCGCAGCTTCGTAAGCAACGCGGAGATAGACCGCACGCTGTGGAGCGGCGCAGTTTTGCGCCTCGCCTATCTGTACAGCAGCACGAGCAATCTATTCATAATTAATCCCATCCCCGAGGCCGGCCTAACTGCAATGGGTAATCCCGCCGGCGTGCTGGCTCTTCTCAATACCGGCAAAGAAAAGTACAGCGAAGCCGAAGCAACGCTGCGCTTCCATCCAGTAAAAGAAAGCGAACTGAACATTTCCTACGTCTGGAGCCGCTCGCGAGGAGACCTGAACACGCTCGGAGATCTCTATATTCCGTTTGAACAGCCGGTCATCCGCCCCAGCATTTATGGCGTTCGCCCTTCTGATGTTCCTAACCGTGTCGTCGTCTGGGGAAAATTTCGTCTTCCGTATCAATTCGTTCTTGGCCCCGTCGTGGACGTGCATACCGGCTATCCCTACTCCAAAGTCGACGACACGCAGAACTATGTTGGCCAGCCCAACACACAGCGCTTCCACACTTTCTTTTCCGTCGATTTCCAGGTGTATCGCGACTTCCGCATGCCGCTCCTAAATCACAGCGGCTCGCGCAAGGTTCGTCTCGGCCTGTACATGATCAACCTCACGAATCACGGGAATTTTACCCAGGTGTACAACAACGTCACTTCGCCTCAGTTCGGCCAGTTCACCGGATTCGAGCGCCAGAAGACAGCGTTTTTACTGAGCGTGGTGAATTGAGCGCGCCGGATAAAGCCCGCAGCGCGCTCCAAGCAAATGGAATGGTAAGGAGATACCCATCATGAAATGTATTTCGCCAAGGGCAATCCGCTACAGCTCGGCAACATTGATGCTGCTCACACTCGCCGCCGCGAGGCCCGCGCCTGCCCAGCAAAACGCTTTTGCCGGACCAGGCGAAACGCCCGTAGCTCCCAATATCCCGGTGGTCGCAGGCCCCTCGGCAAACGAAATCGTCTCGAGAGTCCTGGCGGAAAACAAACGCCGCAATGAGCGCCTTCAGAGCTACTCAGTCACGCGCACCTACCAAATCCAGACCCCCGAAGGAAAGCTGGCCGCGCAGACCGTCGTACGCATGGACTATCGCGCTCCCGACGCAAAGACCTTCGAAAAAACTTCCGAAAAAGGCTCCGGCATCGTCCGCCATCTGGTGTTCGATCGGCTCATGGACAGCGAAAGCGAATCCTCCACCGGCAAAGAGCACAGGGACAGCGCTCTGACTCCTGCGAATTACGACTTTCGTTTTGTCGGCGTGGAAGACGTCGGCCCCTATCATTGCTTCGTGCTCGAGGTAACTCCGAAACGAAAGGACAAATATCTCTTCGAAGGAAAAATCTGGATCGACAGCCAGGATTTTGCCGTCGCAAAGATTGAGGGCCATCCCGCCAAGAAGCTGTCCTTCTGGATCAACCACGCCGACTTTGTCCGCGAATATCAAAAGATCGACGAATTCTGGCTGCCGCTGCGCGACGAAACCCACGTAGAAGTAAAGGTATACGGCAGGCGCCTTTTGACGATCGATCACGGCCCCTACGTGTTCTCCGACCTACCACAGCGCAATACGGATCCCACAAACTAGCCCGTCGGCCACTGTCTTCGCTACTCGTCTGGACCGCGACCGTCCGAATATCGACTTATGCGCGCGCTTCCGTCGCGCACATCAAGCTGATTCAACTCGGCCGATCGAAAGCAGCGCACGTTAATTCTTTTCAATTCCTCGGCGGGTAGTGCAGAGGCGGTCCGCCGTCTGAACTAGCTGGCCGTGTAAGTCTCTTACGAACATCCCGCCGCTGGTGCGTTGTCACAGCTAAATAGTCCCGTAATCGTGGCCGTTTCTATCAAGTGGCCGATCATGGCACGAAACAGCGTCTCGGCGGGCGGCGGAACTCCAGGCGGGAACGATGGCAGGTCCAGTTTCGTATCCAGCGCATACACCGTGAAGAGATACCGGTGAATGCCGTTCGGAACGAAGTCTGGCGGCGGGCATGGTCCGGCATATCCCACGTTTCCGGCATCATCCAATATTTGCGCGTACTTGCTCGTCGCAACCCCCGCGTTTGCAGGAAGTTCCGTCACATCCGGCGGAATATTGTAGACACCCCAATGCGTAAAGTTCGCCGTGACGTCATACGTCACCGCCGCGTAGCTCTTCGTCCAGGGCGCTGCTTTGGTCCACTTCAGGTCTGGCGACATATTCCCGCCAATACAAACACTGCCCAGCGTTCCATTGAAAACCATGCTTGGCGGCACGATCGTGTCGTTCTGGAATGTCGAGCTGGTCACACGGAATCGCGGCCCATCGTCATCACCGCGTGGCACGCTCAGCCGGTTCGCTCTCGGCGTGCCAGCGGCTCCTGCCCAGGGGCCAGCGTCGTTGGGAAACGCCATCAGATTGAAGATCGCAAATAACGAAAGGAACAGAAGGAGTCGGGTCTTCACAATTCACCCTTGTCCGTCGCTGAAGAGTACCAACACTACGAGTAACGCGGATTCTATGCACCGCCGGCTTTCCGGTCAACAACCTGGTTTAGCATGCGCGTGGCTCTGCAAACTTCACTGGAAAAAGGAAGCGGCTGCTTCGTGCCTGTTTCGCACTTGGAGCTTCTTCGAAACAAGCGGAAAGACGCGTGGAGCGCGTCTAGGGTTTTGCCTTCGGAGCCGACGTGCCGCTCGCAGGTGCGGTCTCCGCAGCGGCAGGTGCCGGTGAAGCAGTCAACGCCGACTTCACGGAAGCCGGCAATTTGTCCGAATTTGCCAGCAACACACTTACTTCCCAAATCTGCGTCTCCGTCAAGCGGCCTTTGAAGCTTGGCATCCCCGTCAACCGAATGCCGTTCTCTGCCTTCCAATAGGTTTCCGACGCCGGATCATCCGACACGCCAACGCCGTGGAAAAGCTCCGGCGGCGGCGGATACATACCCTGGGCAATCGCTGTTTTCGGCTGATCGGGCAGGCCATGGCACACTGCGCAGTTCGCTTTGTAGACTTCCGCACCGCTTAGATAGCTCTTCTCTTCGGCCGCCACCGGCGATTCTGGAACCTTCTCTTTCGCGATATGTGCATTCAGAGCCATGTGAGCAAACTTCTTCTCAAAGGGCATAGGCGGATCCGCCACCGCCACGGGCGCGCGTCCCGTCGAAAAGTAGATGTAAACCCCACACGCGATGAGCAAAATCCCGAGCAGAATGCCGACAACTATGCCCTTAACCATCTCTCTTTTCACCCGCCTTTTTCAGAATCCCCACCGGCTCTTCTCCCCGGCATAAGATTTCAGGGAGCGTCAGTCTATGCTCTCGCCCACCCTGCTGGCTAGTCGAAATATCTCAACCTTCAAGCGAGCTGCCATCGAAGCTACGGCATCTCTCTTACGTCCTCGGAGGCCAGCTGTTCCATATGGGACACTTTGGTAACCAATTCCTTGTAAAATCCGTCCTATCTATGCGCAGGCTGTCTTTTCCGGTAGGCTCAAGGGGTTTGGCGGGGGATCCCCCACTGTTTGCCCGCTAATGTCTCTTCCGGCAGACTTACCCGCACCATCGCCATAACCGACAGGAGAGAACGGATGGGCCACCTCAACTCTGTAGACATTCCCGACCCTGGCGCGCGTGATTCCTCCGCGGCGCCGCACGCCAAGAGCCGCTGGTGGCTCTGGATTGTGATTCTTGCCGTCGTCGCCATTGGCATTTGGTATTACCGAGGACACTCAACGAGCGAAGCGGGGGCAACAGCCACTCCGGGCGCATCCGGGAAGGGAAAAGGCGGAGCAGGCGGCGCTGGCTTCACCGTTCCTGTTGTCGTGGCCACCGCCCAGAAGGGCGATCTCCCCGTATACCTCATCGGTCTCGGTACCGTTACGGCGTTTAACACCGTCACCGTCCGCAGCCGCGTCGATGGCCAGATCGTCAAAGTGAACTTCACCGAGGGCCAGTTCGTTCACCAAGGTGAGGCACTCATTGAAATTGATCCCCGCCCCTACCAAGTCCTGCTCGAACAGGCCGAAGGCCAACTGGCCAAAGACCAGGCGCAGCTTCACGACGTGCAAGTCGATTTCGAGCGCTATCAGCTTCTTTACAGCGAAGGTGTAATCCCCAAGCAGCAGGTCGATACCCAGCAAGCGCAGGTTGGGCAGTTTCTAGGGGCGATCAAAGCGGATCAGGCTACCATTGACAACGCAAAATTGCAGCTCGTTTACGCCCACATCACCGCGCCCATCAGCGGCCGCGTCGGATTGCGCCTCGTTGATATGGGAAACATCGTGCACGCTTCCGATACTACTGGACTTCTCGTCATCACCCAGCTCCAACCCATTTCTGTCATCTTCACCCTGCCGCAGGATCAGCTTCAGCAGGTCTTGGTCAAGCTCCGTGGCGGCGGCCAGCTGCCCGTTGACGCCTACGACCGTGATGACATCAACAAGATTGCCGGCGGCAAGCTCGCTACCATCGACAATCAAATTGATCCCACCACCGGCACCTATAAGCTCAAATCCATCTTCTCGAACGAGAACAACGTCCTCTTCCCGAATCAATTCGTAAACGTCCACATGCTCGTGGACACGAAGCACAATCTGGTCATCGTACCAGCCTCCGCCATTCAGCGGGGACCTCAAGGAACCTATGTCTACGTTGTTTCCGGCGGGGATACCGTGAACATCCGCGTGGTTACCATAGCGCAGACCACCGGCAACGACATCGGCATTAGCTCCGGACTCAATGGCGGCGACTTGGTTGTGATTGACGGCCAGGATAAGCTCCAAGACGGCAGCAAAGTCGTTACCAGCACCTCGCCGACCGGCGGCGCGGGCCGCGGAGCACCCGGGCAGCCCGCCGCGCAAACCGGTAACCAAACTGGCGCGAAGCCCGGCAATCCCGCCGGCGCCAAGTCCGGAGGAAAGGCTCGATGAGTCCGTCCCGGCCGTTCATTTTGCGGCCTGTCGCGACCACTCTCTTGATGGTCGGCGTGCTGCTCGTTGGCTTCGTCGCCTACCGCCAGCTTCCGGTCTCCGCGCTTCCTCAAGTCGACTATCCGACGATTCAAGTCCAGACCTTCTATCCCGGCGCCAGCCCAGATGTCATGGCTTCTTCCGTCACGGCCCCGCTCGAGCGTCAGTTCGGCCAAATCCCTGGCCTCAACCAGATGACCTCCTCGAGCTCTTACGGCAGTTCCATCATCACGCTACAATTCAATCTCGATCTCAACATTGACATCGCCGAGCAAGAAGTCCAGGCCTCCATCAACGGTGCTTCCAATCTTCTACCGCAGGGCCTGCCAAATCCGCCCATCTACAGCAAAATCAATCCCGCCGACGCCCCCATCCTCACCCTATCTCTCACTTCGGACTCACTGCCGCTCACTAAAGTCGAAGACCTTACGGACACCACGCTCGCCCAGAAAATCTCGCAGCTGACTGGTGTGGGTCTGGTCAGCATCAGTGGCGGCCAGCGTCCCGCAGTTCGCATCCAGGCCAATCCCACCGCACTCGCTTCCTATGGCCTCAGTCTGGAGGATCTACGCACCGCCCTCAGCGCAGCCAACGTCGATCAGGCCAAAGGTACTTTCGACGGCCCCCATCAGGCCTACACCATCGGCGCAAATGACCAGCTCATCTCCAGCGACAGCTATAAACCTGTCATCGTTGCCTATCGCAACGGCGCTCCCGTCCGCCTAACCGATGTCGCCACTGTCTTCGACGGCACGGAAAACACAAAACAAGCCGCCTGGGCCAACAACAAGCCAGCTGTCATCTTAAATATTCAGCGTCAACCGGGCGCCAATATCATCCAAGTGGTTGATCGCATCAAAAATCTCCTTCCGCAACTGCAAGCCTCGCTCCCCGCCTCGGTAAAGATCGACATTCTTACCGACCGCACCACCACCATTCGAGCTTCTGTTCAAGACGTCGAGTTCACTTTGGTGCTCACGATCGCCCTGGTGGTCATGGTCATTTTCCTCTTTCTCCGCAACCTGCGCGCCACCGTCATCCCCGCCTTAGCGGTACCCCTCTCCATCGTCGGCACTTTCGGCGTGATGTATCTCCTCAACTACAGCCTCAACAACCTCTCCCTCATGGCTCTCACCATCTCCACCGGCTTCGTCGTCGATGATGCCATCGTCATGATCGAGAACATCAGCCGTTACATCGAAGCCGGCGAATCACCACTCGAGGCCGCCCTCAAAGGCTCCGATCAAATTGGATTTACGATTATTTCGCTCACCGTCTCTCTCATCGCCGTGCTCATTCCTCTTCTCTTCATGGCCGACATCGTCGGCCGCCTCTTCCGTGAATTCGCCATCACCCTCGCCATTACCATTCTCATTTCCGCTTTCGTCTCTCTCACTCTCACGCCGATGATGTGCGCGAAGCTTCTTCGTCATCAGAAGGAAGAAGATCAGGGCTGGTTTTTTCGCAAATCCGAAGACGCTTTTAATTCCATCATCGCCTTCTATGGACGCACTCTGAAGTTTGTCCTGCAATACCGCAAAATCACGCTTCTTGTCACCATTGCCACTCTTATCGGCACCATCCTCCTATATATCTACGTCCCCAAAGGGTTTTTTCCCGTCCAGGACACCGGGATTATCCTCGGCGTTTCCGAAGGCGCGCAGAACACCTCTTTCGCCGCCATGGCCACGCACCAACAGGCCTTAGCCGACGTAATTCTTAAAGACCCCGCTGTCGAGAGCCTCTCTTCCTTCATCGGCATCGATGGCACCAACACCACGCTCAACAGCGGCCGCATTCAAATCAATCTGAAGCCCCTTGCGCAGCGCGACGCCAATGCTTCCGATGTCATTCGCCGCCTTCAGCCCGAACTCGCCAGAGTCGACGGCATCTCTCTTTTCATGCAGCCCGTCCAGGATCTCACCGTGGAAGACCGCGTCAGCCGCACCGAGTTCCAGTACAGCCTCGAAGATGCGGACGCCAAAGAGCTTGCCTATTGGACCCCTCGCTTCATCGACAAGCTAAGGTCTCTCCCCGACGTCCGCGACGTCGCCAGCGACCAACTTAACCAGGGTCTCCTCGCCACTCTCACGATCGACCGCGACACCGCTTCGCGCCTCGGCGTTCTCCCCGCCGACATCGACAACACTCTCTACGACGCCTTCGGCCAGCGCCTCGTCTCTACCATCTTCACCCAACTCAACCAGTATCACGTCGTCCTGGAAGTCGATCCCCAATTCCAGCAGGATCCTGAAGCTCTCAAACACATCTACGTGAAATCTTCAGCGAGCGGCCAACAGGCTTCTTCCGGCTCCGGTACCAACATTTCCAGCACGCAGCAGGCGGCCATTACCTCCGCGCCCAGCCCGCAGGTTCCGCTCAGCGCTTTCACGCGTTTCGAGCCCGGCGCCACCGCCTTGGCTATCAACCATCAAGGCCAGTTTCCAGTTGTCACCATCTCGTTCAATCTGGCTCCAGGCGCGGCCCTGGGCGACGCCGTCAATGCCATCAATAAAGCGAAGGCGGATTTGAATATGCCCCCCAGTATCCAGGCGACCTTTCAGGGCACCGCCGCTGCCTTTCTCAATTCGCTCGCCAATGAACCCATCCTCATTCTTGCCGCCCTTATCACCGTTTACATCGTTCTCGGCGTCTTGTACGAAAGCTATATTCACCCTGTCACGATTCTTTCCACGCTTCCTTCCGCCGGCGTCGGCGCCATCCTGGCGCTGCTCCTGTTCCACATGGAATTCAGCGTCATTGCCCTCATCGGCATCATTCTCCTCATAGGTATCGTCAAGAAAAACGCCATCATGATGATTGACTTCGCTCTTGAAGCCGAACGCAAGGAAGGGAAGGCGCCGCTCGACGCCATCTACGAAGCATGCTTGCTTCGTTTCCGCCCCATCATGATGACCACCATGGCAGCGCTCCTCGGCGCCTTGCCTCTTGCCATTGGCAGCGGTGTCGGCTCCGAATTGCGCCGTCCACTCGGTATCACGATCGTCGGAGGGCTCATCCTCAGCCAGTTGCTCACGCTCTATACCACGCCGGTCGTATATCTCGCATTCGATTGGCTGGCTCACCGCTTCGAAGTTCAGATCGGCAATCCTATCGAGGAGCCCGCTCACGGGGATTAGAGTATGATTTCCTCCACCAATTTCTCCGCTCCCTTCATCCGCAGACCCGTCGCCACGACACTGATTACGATTGCCATCGCGCTCTCCGGCGTTGTGGCCTTTCGGTTTCTCCCTGTTTCCCCTTTGCCGCAAGTCGACTTCCCAACGATCAATGTTAGCGCCAACCTGCCGGGAGCAAGCCCCGAAACCATGGCCTCCGCGGTGGCCACGCCTCTCGAGCGGCAATTCGGCCGCATCGCCGGCGTAACGCAAATGACTTCCTCGAGCGGCCTCGGATCGACCAACATCACTCTCCAATTCGATCTCACGCGCGATATCAATGCTGCCGCTCGCGACGTTCAAGCTTGCATCAACGCCTCGAGGAGTCAGCTTCCAGCGGATCTTCCCAGCCAGCCCAACTATCGCAAAGTCAATCCTGCCGACGCACCCATTCTGATTCTTGCTCTGACATCGGAGAATATTCCTCCCGCCGAAATTTACGATGCTGCCGATTCGATCCTGGCGCAGAAGCTCGCGCAGGTTCAGGGAGTCGGACAAGTGCAAGTATGGGGGAGCTCCAGCCCCGCAGTGCGTGTGGAAGCCAATCCTTATGAACTCAACGGTTACGGCATCAGTCTCGAGACCGTTCGCGCGTCGTTGCAATCGGCCAACGCCGATCTTGCCAAGGGTTTCCTTTCCAACCCGCAGCAAACCTGGGCCCTGGCCGACACCGATCAGCTTTTTAAGGCCAACGAATACGAGTCGCTCATCGTCGCCGGCCATCCTGGCGCCCCGGTGCGCCTGCGCGATGTCGCGGAAGTGATGGACTCAACCGCGGATATTCGGAACCTGGGCCTTTCCGGAGGCCACCGCGCCGTACTTCTGGCTGTCTCCCGTCAGCCCGCGGCGAACATGATCGAGACGGTCGACCGCATAATGGCTCTCTTGCCGGTGCTGCGCGCCTCGATCTCGCCGTCCCTCCACCTGGGCGTCGCCGTGGATCGCACCACCACGATTCGCGCTTCGGTACACGACGTCGAAGTCTCGCTGCTGGTTTCCATCATACTGGTGATCCTCGTAGTGTTCGCTTTTCTCCGAAGCACTTGGGCGACGATTATTCCGAGTGTCGCCGTTCCGCTGTCGCTCATCGGGACGTTCGGCATCATGTATCTGTGCAACTACAGTCTGGACAACCTCTCGCTCATGGCGCTGACGATCTGCACCGGGTTCGTGGTGGACGATGCCATCGTCGTCATCGAGAACATTACGCGTCATATCGAAAACGGAATGAAGCCCTTTGCCGCGGCGATGAAGGGCGCCAGCGAAATCGGCTTTACCGTGCTTTCCATGAGCACCTCCCTGGTTGCCGTTTTCATCCCCATTCTTTTGATGCCGGGCATCGTCGGACGGCTCTTCCGCGAATTTGCCGTCGTTCTCAGCGCCGCCATCGCCGTTTCGCTCTTCGTCTCTCTCACTACCACTCCCATGATGTGTGCGCGTTTCCTGAAACATGAATCCGGACGCCACAACTGGATTTACAACTTCTTTGAACGTGCTTTTAACTGGTTTCTTCGCCTCTACGATGTTTCTCTCAAGTGGGTTCTGCGCCGTCAATCGTTGATCCTTGGGATGACCTTCCTGACAGCGGTGGTTTGTGCTTACCTGTTTTTCCACGTGAATTCGGGCTTTTTCCCGCAGCAGGATACCGGCCGCTTCAGCGGCAGCATTCAGGGAGATCAAGACCTTTCCTTCACCGCGATGTCGCAGAAGATGCGTGTTTTCTCGGACATTGTGTTGAAGGATCCGGCGGTTGATAGTTTGACTTGCTTCGCTGGAGGAGGCGGTGGTGGCGGCAGTACGGCGCGGATGTTCGGCCAGCTCAAGCCTCTGAGCGAACGGAAAATTAGCATCGACGAAGTGATCGCCCGGATACGAAAGGCCACCTCAAAGGTTCCAGGAGCTGCGCTTTATCTCCAGGCCACCCAGGATCTTTCTGTCGGCGGCCGCGGCAGCGCGGCTCAATACCAATACACTCTGCAAGCCGACAATCTCACTGACCTCACCCATTGGGCTCCGCTGCTCCAGCAAAGATTGGCCAAGATTCCTGAACTTCGTGACGTCAATTCCGACCAGCAGATGCACGGCCTCCAAACCTCTCTTGTCATCGATCGCGATACCGCCGGCCGCCTCGGTGTCTCCATGCTGTCCGTAGACAACACCCTCGGAGACGCCTTTGGCCAACGCCAGGTCTCCAACATTTACAAGGGCCTGAATCAGTACCATGTGGTGCTGGAGGTGATGCCCAGCGCGCAGCAGAGTCCCGAAGCGCTCAAGTCCATCTATGTGCCAGCCACGGGCGGCAAATTAGTTCCGCTGAGTGCATTTGCCCACTATGAGCCTTCCAATACGGCACTTTCCGTGAATCACCAGGGAATCTTTCCGGCGATTACGCTCTCGTTTAATCTGGCACCGGGAGCTTCTCTAGGACCCGCCGTTCAACACATCCAGGTGGCCACCCTCGAAGTCGGTATGCCGCCGACCGTGCACGCCACATTTCAGGGCACGGCTCAGGCCTTTCAAGACTCCCGCTCGTCACAGACCCTCCTCATCATTACTGCGCTCATCGCGGTCTACATTGTCCTCGGGATCCTTTACGAAAGCTTCATCCACCCCATCACCATCCTGTCCACCATTCCTTCCGCGGGTATCGGCGCCATTCTCGCTATTAAAGTTGCCGGGTCCGACCTCAACATGATCGCCCTCATCGGTATTATTCTTTTGATCGGCATCGTCAAGAAAAACGCCATTCTCATGATCGATTTCGCCGTGCAGCTCGAGCGCGAGGAGAAAATCTCGCCCCTGGATGCGATTTACAAAGCCTGTCTGTTGCGCTTCCGCCCCATCCTTATGACCACCATGGCCGCGCTCTTCGGCGCACTTCCTCTGGCGCTGGGGACGGGCGTCGGCTCGGAGCTTCGCCGCCCGCTCGGCATCACCATCATCGGCGGCCTCATCGTCAGCCAAATGCTCACTCTCTTCACGACGCCGATCGTTTACATCTACATGGATCGCCTGCAGTCCTGGCTCCAAGGTTCCAGCAAGCACGGTCAAGCACCAGCTGCGCTACCGGCCGAGACCGACTAATCCGCATTTCTCATCAGGCCGCAAATCCTTTGCAGGGCAGGGCTTGTTTACGCTGAAGGCCACAGCCCTCTGCGCCCCTGCCTGGCGTTCTGATCAAAGCGCCTTCTTTCGGATCCCTTCTCTCCCGCGAAACGGCGATCTTAAACAGGGAAGGGCCCGGCCCTTGAGGGATCAAGAGCTGAGCCCTTCAGCAGCTTCTGCCCAATTAAGCCGCAGCCACTTTCACTTAGCGCCCGCGGTACTGTGTTTGGGCTCGTCGTAAAGTCTGGCCCTGTTCTCCGAGATGGCCGCCAGACTTGCCCTCTTGGCTTTGCAATGCGCCAGCAACTCCTCATTCAACGAGCGCCTATTGGCCCGGACAGTCGTCTTTCCATACGCTTCCGCCATGTGATTGTCCACCCACTCCCGCAGGCTGAGGCCAGTTGCTGGCCCCAGGTTGACGATCTCCGGTGGCTTTGCCGTATCCACCCACAGCAGCTGCTGGATCTGGTCCGTTTTCTGGTTCACCCAGGAAATATATCCTCCCGGCAAAATTTGCCGCGGTGCTTTGATGGCCCCCGTAAAGCTGTAGCGCGTTCCGGGCGTCACCATCGGGTCATAAAAATGCGGCGTTAGAAAATCAGACACTGCGACGCCCTGGATCGGGTAGGCGAAGTTGTCCGATTCGCACGGATCGCAAGCCTCCACCAGATATGCAAACTGGTCCGTGCCGTCTACGATCTTTCCGCTCTGAATCTCGATCGAAGTCGAGGGCTGCAGCCGGTTTCCGTTCGGATCGACCAGCATCTCCAGCGTCTCGTGGCTCGCATCAATCGTCCACGCGTCGCTCGTAGGCGAAGCGATCACCTCGGCATACGGCTGATTGTGCTTATCCATATGAAAACCGCCCTCGCCAGGCGGCAGCGACTTCACCAGAAATACAGGCCAAACCCCGGGTGGTATTTTGCTGGGATTCGGCAGATGGGTTACCGTCGCTTGCACATTCCAGAACTGTGGCAAGTCTCTTGTCACCTGAATCGTCAGCGCGGCTGCAACCGTCTGCATCATTTCAGGATCTATTTGCTTCGTTTTGTCTACCAAACCTACTTGAATCAACGACATGGTGACCTCCATTTACCTTTCGCATTCGAACGTTTGACTTCGCTTTTGTTTAGGGGAACCTATACAACGCCGCCGCGCGCGCAGAATGTTGCCTTGTCTGACTGTTGAGGATCGCTCCTGGAGGATTTCAGCGTCGCAACCGAGAAAGGAAATTTCAACATCGGCTTGCTCTACAGCGGAGAGACGTCTCGTCTTTTGCCCTTCTTCTTACTGGGCAAACGATGGACGCGCAGTGACAGGAGGATAGTAAAAGGGAGAATCTATGTCAATGCTTTTATACAACAACTTAGTACCTGTCCGAGTTAATAAAACCGGGAGCCCAATTCGCCTCCGCTGCGTTTTCTCACATCCACGGCTCGTCACCGCTTTCTTCTACGAACTGCCGATGAGGTATCCCGTAAAGAAAACCAGCAGCCCCCCGACAATCACCTGAAACGCAGCCTGCAAGAACGGCGTATCCATGTACCGGTGCCGGATGTAGCTGATGATGGCCAACTCGATACACACGACGATCACCGCAACAATCGTCGCGATGTGAAAATTAGCAATGAGAAACGGAAGCGTATGTCCGATTCCCCCAGCGGTGGTCATCGCTCCCGTGACCGTGCCGCGCAGCCACGGCGACCCTCGGCCGGTCAACGATCCATCGTCGGAGAGCCCCTCCGAAAAAGCCATCGAGATACCCGCTCCGATCGAAGCCGCAAGTCCCACCCGAAATGCGTCCCAGCTCTGGTGCGTAGCGAACGCCGCCGCAAACAGCGGCGCCAGCGTCGAGACCGAGCCGTCCATCAATCCCGCAAGCCCCGGCTGCACAATTTGCAGGAGGATCAGCTTGCGGTGCGATTCGGCCTCTTCCGCGCGCGCAGGTTCCGTTAAATGTTTCTCTTGCAGGCCTTCCGCCGTTGCCTCGTGTTTGCGCTCTTCATCCGCCAGTTTGTTCAGCAGTTCTCGCGTCGGCGCATCCGTAATGCGGCCCACGGCTCGCGAATAGAAACGCGCCGCCTCCATCTCCATGACCTTCGCTTGTTTCCGTGCCACATTGACGCCCAGCGGCCGCATCAGCCACGTCGGCCTCCGCTGCAAGAATCCCTTCACATTTTCGCGACGAATCAAAGGGATATGATCGCCAAACCGCTGCCGGAACATCGCCAGCAGCCGGTCCCGGTGCACCACTTCTTCTGCGCGCATCTCCTCAAACATCTTCGCCGTTGCAGGGTAGGTCTCCCGCAAGGCGTCCGCAAACTCGCCGAAGATGCGGCTGTCTTCCTCTTCCGACGCAATCGCCAGCGCCAGAATCTCTTTCTCGGATAGATCCTTGAATTTTTTGAGCATCGGCACTTCCTCGAGTTTTGTCGAGGAAGAGAATCGCACAAACCGCCGAAGGAAGTCACCTGTAGGAAGGAAAAACAGGCTGCTGCGAGGCTCTTCACAATCTCCGACGCAGGAGGCGGAGAGTTTACTCAAAAGAATCCGACTGCCCGCGGGTCACAATTCGCTAAACCAGGAACCCTTGCGTCCGGCAAAGATGCACAATCCCAAACCGGTCGCCTGCCCCAACTTTATGCTTCATTCGGTACAGATGATTCTTGACTGTCTGCTCCGACAGGCAGAATTGGTTCGCAATCTCCTTGTTCGTCAGTCCCTGCGCAATTAGCGGCACGATCTGCTGCTCGCGCCTCGTCAACCCTAGCCTCGGATGGATAGTTGCCGAGTGCACCGAGGTAGCCTCGCGCTCGAAGAACCGGAATAGCAGCGCGCACAACGATCCAGGGCACACCGCCTCCCCCGCATGCACCGCCTGCATGGCTTCCAGCACGTCCTCCGCCGAGGCGTCCCGCGGCAGATACCCTCGGATTCCCGCTCGCACGTACTGAAGGAACTCTGTCTCGTCTTCCGTCATCCCCACCAGCAAGATGCGCACCGTTGGCGCCGTCAATCGCACTTGCCGTATCACGAATATGTCTTCCGCCAGGCTCCCGCGCGACGTCAGCAGCAAAATGTCCGCTTTCTCCTCGAGCAATCCCTCCACTCGAAAGGGCCCCGCACAGTTCAATCCCACCACATCAATGTCGCCTTGCCTCGTCAACATCCGCGACAGTGCTTCACGCAAGAGCCGGTTCTCCGCCGCGACGTACACCCGTGCCCTTGGCTCCGCTCCGCCAATTATTCGTGCTCGCGCCACATCTTCCGCCCCTGGCGCACTCCCTCGCCGTTCTCCCCGAACCAACTCTTGCTGCTGACCGCCGCCTGCCGAAAAAGGGCTCCGCCGTACTGCTGTATTCATGTTAGATCTACCTCCATCCATCCCAGCTGCACCTCCGCGAGCCCCTCGCCTTCCGGGAGTTTCCTATCGCGGCTGGCAAACCACATGTGCAATCCCTCAGCCGCGCTCTTTTTTCTTTTCGCACTTCCGTACCTCTCTATCTCCCATCGTACCTATCACTTAGGGCCGGACTTCGTTGGGACCTTATTTCTACTTAGTCCCACATCGGTACCAATCCCTATCTGCTACTTCACTTCGGAACTCCTTCATGAATTCCTTCTTATTCTCTCCTTTAGCGAAAAAAGCAGCCCTTCCTCCCTTCCTTTCGCAGTACTTCCGTACTATCATCCCTTCGGAGCGTTCTACTCGTTAGCCGGTACGTTTCCTCTATAGGTTTTCTGTTGCGCAGGCCTCACACTCTCTCCTGAAGCGTCCCTTCAGCGAGAGGCAAGGTTTCATGGAGACCCAGCAAGGCATCATGGCGAAGACACCCACCACAGGTGGCACTACCACTTCGAAATCAGCAGCTTCAGAACGACGCGGCAGTCGCCGCTGCAAAATCACCCAGCTCATGCGCATCCGCCCTTCCGATCCCGAGAAGGAACACTTTGACGATATGCGCGGAACCCTCAGCGTTTCTCGCAGCGGCGTTTATTTCCAGTCCAGCGAGCCTGGCTATGAAATCGGCATGCGCCTTTTTCTCACTTTGCCTTATTCCCAGGATCCCATGTCGCTCAATCGCGAATACCTCGCGGAAGTTGTGCGCCGGGATCCTCTTTCCACCGGCATGTTCGGCATCGGCCTGAAGATCCTCATGGAAATGGGCGTGCAGCAGCCCGTGGCCCGCGGCTTTTCCAATTCGGTCTGGTAGTTCCTGCGTTCGCCCCGGCCCAACTCATTTCAAAACCAAGAAGGGCGGATGGCTAAATGCCATCCGCCCTTCTTGCTGTTTGGGGGTGGAGAAAACTCGAGTTTAATCTTGTCCGAACATTTGCAAAGTCTTGTGCCGCAGCATTCCCAGTTGCCGGTTTATGGGGTTCTGCCGCGTCAGGAACGTCAGTACCGGAGGCCGCCGCTCGGCCAGCCGGTTCATCGCAATCGTCAACCGCACGTCCCGCCTCGCGAATTTGAGGCCGGACTGCAACGCTTCCACCGCTTCTTCCCGGCGCCCCGCTGTAGCGTAGACTTCCGCCAGATTCAAATACAGCTGCGCCTGGTTCCGCTTCATTCGCACGGCCGTATCGCACAGCCGTTCTGCCTCGCCCCACTTCTGTTCCGAGCGTGCCAGCACCACACCCAAATAAGACATGTAGTACGGATTGTTTTTATCGAGGTCCACAGCGCGCCTCATGTGCGGCAGCGCTTTGTTGGCATAATTGTCTCGCAGCAGCGTTAAACCGGTCTTGAATTCGCGGAAGGCTTCCGTGTCCATCATGTCTTCACCTCGTTGCCCCCAAACTTTTCAGTTTGGGTAAGGATTAGGACTCCCCGGGAAGCAGGAAACTCGCCGCGCGCTGCGAAAAAGGGACACTCACCGCCCGGGTGCCGGGCTTGGCTGGTTTGACCTGGTTGAGGTCACCCATAAAAATGTTGCATTCACCCAGTTGGTGTTTGGTTCTGCGAAGAACAGTGTCGCGTTTACGGTTCCCATCCCAGTCCTTCTTGAACCTACTCGCACTTTTCATTGGAATCTACTGACCCGTGGGACAGTCTTGGGTCAGCCGCACTGTGGTAGGAGGGGCCCCTGCAAGGACAGTATGTAAAATCTCCGCATATTCAGCGGCTATTTAGCGTTTCGAAGTATCAAGGTCGGTGGGCTTGCCGTTTATCGATCGGGACCTTACGCGGCAATCTATTTCGTCAGCTTCTTCCAGCCCTTACGCCAATCTTCCCAGTCATCCATCGTAGCTTTGCACATTGCTTTGGACGCCTTGTGCAGCCAACGGCTCTTTCTCTGTGCCAAATCCCGCTTTACTTGGGGAATAGCTTGCGGCGAGCCGAAGTGCATGTTGGCCGTTTCCCATCCCATCGCATACAACAGCCGCGCTTCATCCCGTTCAGCAGTCAGAGAAACCAGTTCGATCCGGCAGCAGTCGGGCGCCATACGCCGCACCAACCACCGGCCCTGAAAACGAACGAACGGATCTTGCACGCGCAAACAGCTAGTAACCAGTTTTGGTCCGTAGATGACCGCCGAGGAGGCATTGCTGTGCCAGGCAGATGCCGAAGGCCTGATCGCCTTTGCTTCGCGCGCAATAAATGCCCCTCCAGCCGAAGAAATCGCCAATATCCGCGGATGCCCCAAACTACCCAGCCCCGCGATTCGCTTCCGCAGCTGATACACGCTCTTTGGCGGCAGGGATTCCTCCAGCAGCTTCCTTACTTCGTCGGGCGCTTTTGCCGTGAATGGCGGCAAGTGCGTCAGCTTCTCCCAGAAATGTACGGGGTCGCGCAGCTTGCTCAGCGCCATCAGCCGCAGCCACTGGTGATCCTCTGCAAGAATGAACGGTTTTCCGCCTGCTGCTAGCGCATCCCGGTAGCCCTGTTCGATCGCTTCAGAGGCTTCGCGCCGGGCCAGGGAAAGGTGCTCTCCCAGGATCGCCAAATAGGCGCTCGTCGTGACGCGGACCAAGTCGATGGCATAAGACGCCGGATACACCTCATCAAGATCATTCACTCCCCAAATGAGCCGGCCTTCCAAATCTCTCCAAGTCCCAAAATTTTCGATATGCAAATCGCCGACAGCCAGAACCTTTGGGGCTTTCGCAAGCTCGGCACATACTTCCGGCCAAAGTTGCAGCCACCGGTAGAAAGTCGCGCGGAAAAACGGAAACGCCGCCTCCGCCATGTATTGATGTTTAAGCCGCAGATCCTGCTTGATGATGGGGAGTTGTGCGCCGAGCCACTTCTCAAACGCAAATGTCGCTTCAATGATTCCTTGCTTCATAGGTGGCTTCACACGCGCGCATGTTCCGCGCGAGAGGTCCCGCGCACACGCGATTCGTAAATCGGAAAGCGCCCCGCAAACTCCGCAACCTGCTTGCGCACTCGCTGTTCCGTTTCCGCGTCGCCCAGATGCGAGAGAATCTCCCCAATCCACCCGCCAATCTGCTCCATCTCCGTTTCGCGCATTCCCCGCGTCGTCACCGACGGGCTTCCCAGCCGGATCCCGCCCCCCTTCATCGGGGGCAAGGGATCGAACGGAATCGAATTCTTGTTCACGGTAATCCCCGCGCGATCCAAGGCCTTCTCCGCGTCGCTCCCGGTAATCCCTCGCGAATGTACCTCGATCAAAAACAGGTGATTGTCCGTCCCGCCCGTCACAATCCGGAACCCGCGCTTCGCAATCGCCGCCGCCAAGGCCTTCGCATTAGCCACCACTTGCTTCTGATACTCCTTAAAGCCCGGCTCCATCGCTTCCTTCAAACACACCGCCTTCGCCGCAATCGTATGTACCAAAGGCCCGCCCTGCGTCCCCGGAAACGTCAGTTTGTCCAATTCCTTCGCAAACGCCGCTTTGCACAGCACCAACCCGCCACGCGGCCCCCGCAAAGTCTTGTGCGTCGTCGTCGAGACGATGTCCGCATGCGGCACCGGGCTAGGATGCACTCCCGCCGCCACCAGCCCCGCGATGTGCGCCATATCCACAAAAAACAGAGCCCCCGCGGATTTCGCGGCCTTCGCGATCCGCTCGAAATCGATAATCCTCGAATACGCGCTAGCCCCAGCGACGATCATCTTCGGCTTGTGCTCCAACGCCAGCTTCTCAATCTCCTCGTAATCAATACGCTCGTCCTCTTTCTTCACTCCATACGCAATAAACTTGTACATCCGCCCCGAAAAATTCAAAGGATGTCCATGCGTCAAATGCCCGCCATGCGAAAGATTCATCCCCAACACCACATCATCCTTCTGCAAGGTCGACATGTACACCGCCACATTCGCCGAAGTCCCCGAATGCGCCTGCACATTGGCATGCTCCGCCCCAAACAATTCCTTCGCCCGGTCAATCGCCAACTGCTCCACTTTGTCCGCGTACTCACATCCCGCCGTAATACCGCTTCCCCGGATAGCCCTCCGCATACTTGTTCGTAAAAATCGACCCCATTGCCTCCAGCACCGCCTCCGAAACAAGGTTCTCCGATGGAATCAACTCCAGCCCGGTCGCCTGCCTCTGCGCCTCTTCGCGCAACAATTCAGCAATCCGCGGGTCCACCGCCTCCAGCGGCCTCTGCATCCGTTCGTTAGTTTCTGTAGTCATCTCGGTTGTCCTATCAATTCACTCCATCTCGATTCAGCTCAATCCTGTGGTGGACCATCTTACCCCGCTCGCACCGTTTCTGCGAAGCGAGTGTCCGTGGACAAAGAATCTCAAAATGCTATAATGGGTTCAGGAAGTTCTGTGGGTTCTCAATGCGGCAGCGACTCTGCCGCGTTTTTATTTTGGGGCACGGTAGCACTGGCACTCCTGGCTGTAGTCCTCTCCGGTCTTTTGTTTCTACAGAGCTTCAAAACGCGCCTAGTCCAGCAAAAGTAAGGAAGGCGGAGCTTAGAGGTCTTTCTCCGTTAACGCGAAGGCCAAGCCCGATAAGAACCCCATATCAGCACTCGTCTCCTTCAAGACAGCGGATTTCGACCACGATTATGTTTACTTCCAACCCCTTTAGAATCAACACCTGCAAGGATGTCCGCAAGTGTTGATTCTAATGAGCTTAGAGAATGTTTAAGTCCTTTAGATTCTGCATTTACAAAAAACAGGGGGAGGGGTGGGGTGGGGAGACCAGCAGGGCTTGTGCACGGCAGCTCCCCTACCTAGCGCATCTAACGCGAATCAGGACACGAACGCCCGGCCAGGGAGTCTGTCAGTTCCGGTTACGCGACAAATGAGGACTTAGCGGGACGCAGAGACCGAAATCTGTATTTTCGGACAATTCCGCCGCCAATCACCATCGCGAACAAGCCACCAAAGGAGTAGAGCAGGACTGATGGGAGGACCTTCAGCGGTAAGTCCGGCCATCCGTGCAAGAAGGTCCAGAATCCAGTCACGGCCTGGATGCTACAGACCAGGCTTACTGTGATGGTAGCCAACATTTCCCTGCTCTTGCAGGCAAGCGCAATAATACATCCGATGAGCATCGCCACCGTGAGGCGGCACAGATACATTCCAATGTTTACTAACAGGCTTAACAGGGCAGGATGGGAAAGTAGATGAAAAGGAGGGACACGGTTGTTGACGAACTTATTAATCCCTGTCCGAATCGCCCATTCAGCTAAGGCATGGCCCACCTGCACCAGCAAGATCCCTCCGAGTACGACTCCAGCGATAGACCACGGCGCAACTCGGAATCCACTACGGACCAGATGAAAAATTGTTCGCACACTCTGCCGCCAATACCAACGGCGCGCGTAGGCGACACCTGATTTTGCCGCTACGTCCGAGAATTCCTCAAGCAGGTCTCCAGGAATCGATTCTGCTTGCTCATAAGGCGTGAACAATTCAATCAGCCAAACGGCACCTCGCGGAGGCTGAAAGGATGTTTGAGTCATTGTGAGTATCTCCTCGCAAGACGGAGCCCATCAGTCATCCTTTCGAGTGCGCGGTGAGTGCGATTCACGGCTGCCAGTCCCTTTGCAGTGACACGGAAGAATCGTTTCGACCTTCCCCCGCGCTCGGGCGTCGGGTCGCCCAGGTAAGAGTTGACGTAACCTTTCGTTTCCAGGCGAGCAAGAGTGGCATAAACGGCTCCGATGGAGACCTCGCGGCTAATGCGCGCCTCGATTTCCTGCCGCACAGTGACTCCGTACGCTTGGTCAGCAAGACGCAACAGCGCAAGGACGACGATGTGCTCGAATTCGCCGAGGTAGTCGCGGTCGGACATTAGACATACAATATAGAAGAAATACCGCATGGTCAAGGACTGTCTGTAGTCATGGGACAATCGCAAGTGCCGTAACCGGAAACTGCCCCCGGCCGTTAGCGGATGCTAGAAAGGGTTTGCCATAAACTCCTCGTGGAGATAGTCTCCTCCGCCTAAGAAACCCTGAGGAGCCTCTGCAATGACCTTCTTCCGCCGTGCTGTCATCATGTTGTTCTGCGCCTGCGCGCTGACTGCATCCGCTTCCTTCGCCCAGCAGGATGCGATCGATCTGCAACACAAGGTCGATCAGGTTTTTGAGACTTACGACAAGCCCGACACGCCTGGCTGTGCGCTCGGCGTGGTGCGTGACGGCGAGTTCGTCTACAAAAAAGGCTACGGCACCGCCAGCCTCGAACTGGGCGTCCCCCTCACGCCTCAGTCCGTCTTCTACATGGGCAGCGTCTCGAAACAATTCACCGCGGCCAGCGTCGTGCTCGCTTCTGAGCAAGGGTTTCTCTCGCTGGATGATGACGTCCGCAAATACGTCCCCGAGCTTCCTTCTTACGGCAAGACCATCACGCTGCGCGAGATGCTGCATCACACCAGCGGCTTTCGCGACATCCTCGGCTTGCTCCTCCTCGCCGGTCGCAATTTCGAGGACATTCATCCTACAGCCGAATTGCTCGACCTTCTTGCCCGCCAGAAGGCCCTGAACTACCAGCCCGGCGAGGAATTCCTCTACAGCAATACCAACTTTTTTCTGATGAGCGTGATTATCCATCGAGCCACCGGAAAAACGCTCACGCAATTCGCCGACGAAAATATCTTCAAGCCGCTCGGCATGGCGCACACGCGCTTCTATGAAGATCACTCCGTTGTCGTCGCCGGCCGCGTCCCCGCTTACGAGCCGCTCCTCGGCGGCGGCTTCCGCATCGACTGGTCCACCAATTTTGACAAAGTCGGCGACGGCGGCCTCATGAGCAGCGTCGACGATCTTCTGCTCTGGGACCGCAATTTCTACACCAATAAACTCGGGAAAGGCACGCTGCTGAAAGAGATGCAAACTCCGGGTGTGCTCAACAACGGAAAACAAATCGAATACGCCCTTGGCCTCTTTATCAGCGACTACCGCGGCTTGCCTGTCGTCGGACACGGCGGTGCGCTCTTCGGCTATCGCACGGAGTTGCTCCGTTTCCCTAAACAAAAATTTTCCGTCATCACGCTTTGCAATGTCGGCACCAGCGATCCAAACCGGCTCTCCGATCAGGTTGCGGATATTTATCTCGCCAGCCAGCTCTCACCAGCTCCTCCTTCCGCCGCTCTCAGCGTAGATGCCAAGCCCTTCGCGGGCTGGTATCGCAACATCGACTCTCACTCCGTTCTTGAGCTCACCGCGTCAAGTGACGGCCTCGGAGCATTCGGCACACTTTTCAAACCTCGCGACGCAACCCACTTCGTCGCCCCGGCAGGCCCTGAAATCACCTTTGAGCGGCAGCCAAACTCTGGTATGCGCCTTTTGGTGAATTTCAAAGACACTGCGCCTCAAATCTTTGAAAGGTACGAACCGCTCAAGGCCTCCGAGGAAAATTTCGCGCCATACGCTGGCGAATACACCAGCACTGAACTCCAAGCTACTTATCGTTTCGCAGTCAAGGACGGCAAGCTCACTCTCGCCAGGAACTGGCAGGAGCCAGCCGTCCTCGAACCGACCGTTCTCGACGAATTCCAGGGCCCGTTCGGCACGACCATCGTTTTCGGTCGCGACGGCGCAGGCCACGTCACGGGCTGCGATCTCTTCGCAGGCCGAGTCCGAAACATTGCGTTTAGTAAAACGGTGAAATAGCCTAACGCCCCTCACAAATTTGCTGTGTGCGGCACAACATATCTCCAAGCCAACTGGTCGCTCCGAGATGGTATAGTGGCCGCGAATCCGCCAGAATCACAGGAGGCCCGCCTCGTATGCCTGGCTTGAACCAATCGCAAAAAAATGAACACCCTCGCCAAATGCTTCTACGCTTCGCTCTTCGCTGGTTCTCACTCGCTCTCTTCGCCACTCTCATCAACCACTTCACCGTCTCGAATCTCTTAGCGCAAGACCAGAATCCCCTCGCCAACGATCCCAAAGCGTCGAAGCTGGGCGAGTTCCAGTTTCGTTCCAACTGTGCTTTTTGCCACGGGCTCGGCGCGCGAGGCGGCGGTCGCGGTCCGGATTTGACTCGCGCACAAAAACGTCACGGGAATTCCGATGCCGATCTTTTTCGCACCATTAACGAAGGCGTTCCCGGAACGGCGATGCCGCCGAATGGCGCGACGCAGCAAGGCGTCGGAATGACCGACACGGAAATTTGGCAAGTCATCGCCTACATCCGCAGCGTCCAAGTGAAAGCTCCCGCGCAGCCGCTAGGAGATGCCGCGCATGGCAAGGCACTCTTCTTCGGCACCCCCGCTTGCTCAACGTGTCACATGATCGAAGGAAAGGGAGGGCGCCTCGGACCGGACCTCACCACTACCGGCTCTGCCCGAGCCACCGATTACTTAGTGGAGTCCGTTCGGTATCCCAGCCGCCGCCTGGCGCAGGGAATTTCTGAAGCCATGAAGGAATTTTCGCAGGAGTATGAAACCGTCAAAGTGGAAACTGCTGACGGGCACAAATTCGTCGGGGTCGTCTTGAACGAAGATCATTTCACTCTGCAGATAATGGATATGAGCGAACAACTTCATCTTTTTGAAAAAGACAAACTGCGCTCCTACGAAAAGTCTCGCGAATCACTGATGCCCGCATACGACCAGAAACTTTTGAGCGACAAAGATTTGCAGGACATCCTCGCATTCCTGCTCAACTTAGGTGCCCAATGAGGACGCTGCTCATGAAAAGGTCAGGGCCTGCGCCGCTGGTATTTCTCGCGGCCTTGATTCTCGGAGTGTCGAACGCGCACGCTCAAGTCACTCCCCAACGCCTGCTCGATTCCGCCAAGGAGCCGCAGAACTGGCTCATGTATTCCGGCGATTATGCGGGGCATCGCTTCAGCACGCTGGATCAAATCAACGTGTCGAATGCGGGCGCGCTAGTCCCCAAGTGGGCCTACCAAACGATGGCGGGCGGCAAATTTGAAACCACCCCGCTCGTTGTCGACGGAATTCTTTACGCTACCGGCCAAGATGATCGCGCGTTCGCCCTTGATGCCAAAACCGGCCGCCCCATTTGGCAGTACCAGCGGGCGCTTCCTGCCGACATTCGCCCCTGCTGCGGACGGGTGAATCGCGGCCTCGCCATTCTCGGCGACAAAGTGTTCTTCGGCACGCTCGACACACATGTCATCGCGCTCGATTCCAAAACCGGCAATGTGATTTGGGACGCGACCGCGTTTGACTACCGCAAGGGCTACAGCATCACGCTCGCGCCTCTCGCGATTAAGAATCTCGTGATTGTCGGCGTATCGGGCGGCGAATACGGCATTCGCGGCTTCATCGACGCCTACGACGCCAGCACTGGCGAACGCAAATGGCGTTTCTACACGGTTCCCGGGCCTGGCGAGCCCGGCCATGAGACTTGGGAAGGCGACTCCTGGAGAATTGGCGGCGCGCCCGCATGGATCACCGGTTCTTACGATCCCGCAACGAACACAACTTTCTGGACCACGGGCAATCCGTCACCCAGCAATCGCGGAGAAGGCCGTGCCGGCGACAATCTTTACAGCAACTCGCTGCTGGCTCTCGATCCCGACACCGGCAAGCTTAAATGGTATTTTCAATTTACGAAGCACGACGAACATGATTGGGACGCCACGCAAGTTCCCGTGATGATCGATCAAGGGGAAAAACATTTAATCGCGGAGGCCAATCGCAACGGTTTCTTTTACGTGATTGATCGTTCCACCGGAAAACTCATCTTCTCCAATCCTTACGCCAAGGTCACCTGGAGTAACTCGAAAGATGCCGAGGGCCGTCCCGCCTCTTTGAAAGAAGCTTCCCCCACTCCCGAAGGCAGCCGCGTCTGTCCCGGCGCCGCCGGCGCGACGAACTGGATGTCTCCCAGTTATGATCCGCATACGCGGCTTTTCTACGTTACCGCCCGCGAACAATGCGACATCTTCAGCACCGCGCCACAGCCTTACGAAGAAGGCCACGCCTACTACGGCAGCGCTTATTTTCCGAATGACGACACAGCGCCTTTCTGGGGCGCGCTGCGCGCCATCGATCCGAGCACCGGCAAAATCAGATGGGAATGGAAACATCCATCACCTACTTGGTCGGGCGTTCTCTCCACCGCTGGGGGCCTTGTCTTCACCGGCGACGCCGAGGGCAACTTCATTGCTCTCGACGCCGTCAGCGGAAATGCGCTGTGGCACTTCCAGTGCGGCGCATCCGTCTATTCTTCACCAATGTCCTACGCCATCGACGGCAAACAATACGTTGCCGTAGCCGCCGGCTCCGCTCTCTTCGCATTTGCGCTGCAATAAAACCGGATGTGGATTCGGGGCTAGCCAGGGGGAATTCCGTGAACAGCTTTTCAGAATCGCGCCGCCGGCTTCTGCAGACAGCAGGCCTTGCCGCCGGAGCACTCTTGCTGCCTACGAAGAGCACTACTGCTCAAACGGAATCAGTGGCAAACGGCAGCGCATCCACTACGGTGCAAAGCGATTCCTGCGCCGCCGACTACACGTTGCGCATCAAAAACTCTCCGATTGAGATTGCGCCCAAGCGGATCATCTCTGCGGCTACCTACAACGGACAGTTTCCCGGGCCTCTGCTTCGCTTCAAAGAAGGGCAACAAGTCGCCATCGACATTTACAACGACACCGATACCCCAGAGCAGTTGCACTGGCACGGCCAGCAAGTTCCTGTTGATATCGACGGCGCCGCCGAGGAGGGCACCCCGTTCATTCCCGCTCATGGAAAGCGGCGTATCCAATTCACGCCTAAGCCATCCGGCTTGCGCTTCTATCACACGCACAATCGTGCGGGCGCCAATCTGGCTGCGGGACAATACAGCGGCGAAGTTGGCCCGGTTTACATCGAGCCGCGAGAAAATCCTGGCAAATACGATCGTGAAGTTTTTCTCACGCTCAAAGAATTCGAGCCCGCCTTTAGCCGCGGCGGCGACATGGCTCAGGATTTCCTTTCCCCGTCCGCACCAAACAAGTCACTCCAGGAAACCGGCGAATCCGCGATGAAAGCCTCGCTGGCAAAGGGAATGCCGCACGGCTACGAAGTCGGCTATCGCTCCTTCACGATCAACGGACGCATGCTTGGCCACGGGGAGCCCATTCGCGTGAAACAAGGCGAACGCGTGTTGTTTCATATTCTGAATGGCAGCGCGACGGAAATTCGGAGCCTCGCAATGCCCGGTCACGCTTTCGATGTAACAGCTCTTGACGGAAATTCCGTCCCGAATCCCACAAGAGTTCCCGTCCTCTGGCTCGGCACCGCCGAACGAGTGTCTGCCATCGTGGAAATGAAACATCCCGGAGTTTGGATCATGGGCGATCTCGATAACGATGATCGGCCGCATGGAATGGGCATTGTTGTCGAGTACGCTCGCCAAGCGGGGAAAGCGCAATGGATCGCACCTCCGCCGTTTCGCTGGCACTACACGCGCTTCGCGAAAGCCGGTGCCACTGCTCCTCCGCCGGACGAATCGTTTGAGATGACTTTTGCAAAAGAAAACGCTGCTGAACAGGGATTCAATCGTTGGACGATCAACGGCATTTCCTATCCAATGACCGGCGAGATCGTCCCCGCCGCATTCCACCTGAAGCAGGGCAAGCGTTACCGGATCCGCATGCACAATGCTAGTGATGATATTCATCCCGTCCATCTTCACCGTCACAGTTTTGAGTTGACCAGCATTGCCGGGAAACCTACGGCAGGAATTTTCAAAGATGTACTCATGCTAGGCGGCTATCAGGAAGCCGAAGTGGATTTCGTGGCCGACAATCCCGGCCTGACGCTCTTCCACTGCCACCAGCAACTGCACATGGATTTCGGCTTCATGGCTCTATTTGACTACGTGTAAATGTTCAGCGAATAGAGTGAAAAAATCGCACGCTGAATTGCTCGACGGCAATTCCATCGATTCTTATTTTGTCCTCGCGATGCCCGTCATTCGGGCTTCGCCCCCAGAAAATTTAGCCGCGCGCGTGCTTCGGACATCCCCGGAGCTAACTGCAACGCCGCGCTATAAGCTCTCATCGCCTGCTGAGTATCGCCTTTGCTCTCCAATGCCTGCCCCAGCCAGTACAGTGCGAGCGGCGATGGCGCGATCTGCGCCGCCTTTGAAAAATCCGAAATCGCTGCGTCCACGTTCCTCGTTTGCATCTCCGCCGTGCCGCGGCCGATGTAGCTGTTCTGCTCACCCGGATCCATGGCGATGGCTGCGTTCAACTCCGCGATCGCCGCGGGATATTTCTGTTCGCCCAGATAAAGGATTCCAAGATTGTTATGCGACTGCACGATTTCCGCCTGGTCGCTGGATAGCGCCAGGGCCGCGCGATATTCGCGCTCCGCATCTTGCAGTTGGCCGTGTTTCTGCAGCAAAACGGCCACGTTGTAATGTGGGGATGCAAGATCCGGGCTGAGGCGCACCGCTGCCAGGAAATGCGGCGCTGCAAGCCCTGGCTCTCCGCGCTCCATCAGGGCGACGCCGAAATCATTTTCCGCGAATCCGTTGTTCTTGGTTACCTCGAGCGTGTGCGCGAAGAGTGTGTAGCTGTCGTGCCAGTAGCTGATCTGTTTGAGCGTCAACGCGGCAAACGGCGCCAGTACCAAAAGAAAAATCGCGATGGCAATTTCTTTCTGCCAATGTCTTTCCGCCGCCAAATCTGCAATCAGCCAAACCAAGGCAACCAGCAGGCCCATCATTGGAATGTGCATGAAGCGGTCGGCCATCCCTTGCCGGCCCGTTTGGATGAAGCCGATCATTGGCAGCATCGTGCCCAAATACCACAGCCAACCCATCAGCAGGTATCTGCGCTCGCGAAATCGCCATACGATTACGGTGATTGCGACGAGACCTAGACCTGCGAGAGCTACCGCTGTCCACGTCAGCGCGTTTTCCGGATGCGGATAGTACGGCGCAAGACCAACTGGCCACATGGCCTTCCCGAGATACGCGACGTAAGAAAAAATGGCGTTCTTGAAACGCCAACTAAAGGGCATCGACGCCGTTAGCGCATGTTCGCGCGAATGCACATACACAGTCACAGCTCCGCCTGCTGCCGCCATCACGAAAAGAGGAATCTTTTCCAATACCAGCGAACGCAGAGCGGCAAAAAATTCTCGCGGTTTCCCTGCAGCGTCCTTTCCAGGAAGCCGAGCTAGCGGCCAATAATCCAGAAGCAGCAAGGCAAAAGGGAAGGGAATCACCATGACCTTTGCGGTAATTCCCGATGCAAAAAACAAAACCACCCACAGATAGCGTCTTACGCCAGGCCTTTTCGCGTACCAGCCATACGCGCCGGTCGCCAGCAGAAAGAACAGGACGCATAGAACCGATTTTCGCTCGGAGATCCAAGCAACTGCTTCGACATTCAGCGGCTGGACCGCGAAAAAGGCGGCAACCGCCGCGCTGCGCAACGCCCGGCCCGTCGCTCGCTCAATGAGGAGAAACAGCAGCACCACAGCCAAAATGTGCAGGAGCACGCTTGTGAAGTGATGACCGGCGGGATTTCTTCCGTAGACTTGCACGTCCGCCATGTGCGAAATCCACGTAAGCGGATGCCAATTCGAAGACGGATAGCTCGAGCCGAGGGCCCAGCGGATGTCCGCCCACGTCAATCCCGAAAGAACATGCGGGTTGCGTGTCACGTAATCGGGATCGTCCAGATTCACGAATCCATTGCGCATCGCAGGCGCATAGACCGCCGCCGTTCCTACGGCAAGCAATACCGCGAGAAAAAAGACCGGCCGCCAGCTCTTGGCGACCTCCGGAGTGGCCGAGGCAGCCGAACTGGCCGAACTTTGCGAGCCTGTAGCGCTGGACGAAGCAGGCTCGGCATACTGAACTTTGCTCGATTGCGAAAATGAATTCACTGTCTGATCAGCGTATCAAAATTCTGTGATGTTCAATGGTGCCTGCAGCGGGGATCAACATCTTTAGTTACCTGTGGAAACAATCGCACGAGCTTTGCACGCTGCCTTGTGGCCGAACTCAGTACAATCGAAAAACACACCGTGACCATCGATACGCAAGCACAGGAGCAGCTTTTACGGCACCGTCACGTTTGGGAGCAAAAGCCCATATTGCGGCGTGTCTACAATGAGGAATTTTTCGCGCGCTTGCTCGCATTTCGAAAACCCGACGGTGTGTGTATCGAAGTCGGCTCGGGTCCAGGTTTTTTCAAGAAGCTTGCACCGGAGATTCTTACGACCGATCTCATCTGGTGCCCGTGGTTGGATGCGATCGCCGATGCGCAGCGGCTCCCCTTTCGCAATGGGAGCATCACAAACATTTTCGGTTTGGACATGCTCCATCATCTCGCGACGCCAATGACTTTTCTAAGCGAGGCATCGCGAATCCTGGTTCCTGGCGGCAGGTTGATTCTCGTTGAGCCGTGGATCACACCCTTCTCTTACTTCATTTTCCGTTTTCTGCATCAGGAGCGTTGCGAACTTTCCGAAACTCCCTGGCTGTCGAATCCATCCGGCGCAATCCCCGACAAAATGGCGTTCGAAGGCAATCAGGCCATTCCGTATCTGTTGTTCGGGCCGCGCCATCGCTCAAACACACTGAGTTCTTTGCCAGGGCTCCAGCTTCTGGCCCTCGAACCCTTTTGCCTATTCGCCTATCTGCTCAGCGGGGGATTCAAGCCGATGAATCTTTTGCCACAATCCTTGTACCCTGCGCTTTCGAGATTCGAGCGCGCGACATTGCCTCTGTGGCGCCGCTTTGCGGCTTTGCGAGTTTTGCTGGTGCTGGAAAAAAACAACTAGAGCTACGGCGATGCCGATTGATCACAATATTTTGGTCGAGGGCGTCTCAGCGCATGAGCAATAAATCGTCCTCAAATATTTTCACGCGTTGCTACAACTTAGCGCGCTCCACGGGATTTTTCGAAATACCGCCGTTTAAGAAGCTTTTTCTTTTGTTGTACTTTCTTTACAAGCGCTGGTACGAAGATCCGTTTTGGGCGCTTGTGAAACGCAGCCCCGAGCTTTTCACAAAAGGCGATATTCTCGATATCGGCGCGAACATTGGTTACACCGCTTGCGTTTTCGCTGCCGTGCGCAAGATGCCGGCAAAGATTTATGCGTTTGAGCCTGACCTCGCCAGCTTTGCGACTCTCGTTGAGACTATTCGCCGCAAGAATCTGGGAGATGCCGTGGAAACCCTCAACATAGCTGTCGGCGACGCCGATGGCTCACTCGAGTTTTGGCACAACGAGGAACACTCGGCCGATCATCGCGTGGTCACGGAGCAGTTCAGGTCTTCGCGGCCGATCGGCGAGGAAATCACGACCGTAGCCGTGACCAGCGTGGACAGCTTTGTTGCGGCGCGCAATTTGCAGAATATTTCGTTCATCAAAATCGACGTGCAAGGTTACGAGCTTGCGGTTTGCCAAGGTATGAGCAGGACGCTGGAGAAGTTCCCGGCACTGCCGATCGCTTTCGAGTACGCTCCCGACGGGATGCGCGAACTTGGCTTCGAACCGTCAGATCTACTCGATTTTTTCCGCTCTGCGGGATATCAGCTTCACATTTTGACGCGCGCGGTCACCACGCTGGCTGTGGACAATCAGACGATCAATCTTGCCTCTGAACGCTCCGGCTATGTCGATGTTCTTTGCTCGAAGAAAACACTCGCCTAGGTCTGCGGCGCTCCGCTCTCTCCAGAATATGAACGCTTTTTTCTGATCCCCATCTTGATTCGAACGAGGCCTACCCAGGTCATCTTCAGTAGCTGCAAGCCGTGGCGGAAGCGCTGAATGTTTGTTTCACCATAGGTGCGGGCGAGATAGCGCACCGGGACGTCGACGATTTCCAGGCCTAACTCAGCAGCCGGGAAGAGCAGCTCGAAGTCGCCAAACGGGTCGAACTCGCCGAAATCTTTTCGCCACGCAACCATTCGCACGTAGTCGTGGCGCGTGACCAACTTCGTCCCGCACAGCGAATCGCCTAGCCGCACATCTAGGACTGCGCTCAGCATTTTTGCGAAAAAGATATTCCCCATGCGGTTCAAGAAACGCATCGCGGCGCCTTCCATCGGATAGACGAGCCGCGATCCGTTAATGAAATCGCCATGTCCCTGGTCGTAGGCGTATGTGAACCGCGAGAGCATTTCCGGCGGCATGGTCAGATCGGCATCGAGAATCACAAGGAGGTCCTCGCGCGCATGCGAAAAACCCAGGCGCACTGCGTCGGCTTTGCCTTTGCCGGGTTGTTGCACTGCCAAAATCCGGAACTGGGCGCGATAGACTGTCGAGACCCGCAGAATCTCTTCCCACGTTCCGTCCGTCGAGTGGCCCTCGACAAAGATAATCTCAGCCTCGCGGCCCAGGTCCGGAAAGCGCTTCAGCGCATTTTCGATGTTTCCGCGTTCATTGCGGGCTGGAATGACGCAGGAAACGCCTTGCTGGGACGATGGCACCAGCGGCCGCATCACGACGACGGACGTCAAGCTCAGCCAGCGAGCCAACGGCACAAGCGGCATCACGCGGTTGATGGCCGTCCCGAGCCCGAGCATTTTCCAGGGGCAATACACAGCCAGGCGCTGCCGCACAATCTCGAAGCCGGCCACTTTCGCGATGTTTTCGAGATCGACCCGCGTAACAAACGTGCTGGGGAGATCGCCCTTGCGGATTCCCATGCGGTTTGTCAGGTAGTAGGCCCAGCGCAAGTACGGGTTGTAAAGTACTACCACGAGCCGTGAGGTGCGTGCGAGCTTTGCTTTCAACTGCATTAGGAGCGCTTGAATGTCGAAGTCGTGATTAAACGTGCCGTTGATCAGAATCGCCGTGCGCTTGTCGCGCTCGTGGGTGAGGTCGGGGAACTGCTCCTCTTTGCCTACTGTTTCTTTGCGCGGCGCCTCGACTGCGGCGAGCAGCCCGCCCTTGTCGTCTTCGCGCGGCAGCCATTGAATCACGCGGTCGTAATAACGCGTCAACGAGGAAATTTCCGCAGCGAGAAATGCGTTCACATAGTCGCGCCAGCCCGAAGTTACGGTGTCCGCCGCTCGTTGTGGCTTTTTCGCAACCTGCTCCGCGGCTATTTCGGGCTCCATCTGTGCCAACTGTGCCATCCAAAACGTTTTACCATGTTTCCAGCCGGGCCGAAGTTTCATCGCTCCCGCCGGCATCGTGCGAGTAATCTTCATCGCTGGCGAAGGGATCCTCGTGTTTCGCTAAATCTTTTCGTGGTTGAGATCGCTGCCTGGTTTTCAATCTCGCCCGACCACGCGCTTTCGTTGACACACTGCAAGGTGTCCGTTACGCTTTTGAGTTTACCTTGGCGAATTTATTGCTCTGAGGAGAACGGACACACCGCCGCATGGCTGAAGAAAAGCTCCCTACTCGCGCACAAGATTTTTCCGAGTGGTACAACCAGTTGGTTTTGAAGGCGCAGCTCGCCGACTATGCACCAGTGCGTGGCTGCATGATCGTGCGGCCGTATGGGTGGGCGCTGTGGGAGAACATACAGCAGGCGCTGGACCGGCGGTTCAAAGCGACCGGGCACCAGAACGTGGCGTTTCCGCTGCTGATTCCCCGAAGCTTTATTGATAAAGAGAAGCACCACGTCGAGGGATTTTCGCCGGAACTAGCGGTGGTGACAATTGGCGGCGGCGAAAAGTTGGCGGAGCCGCTTGTAATCCGGCCAACTTCGGAGACGATTATTGGGCACATGTGGTCGAAATGGATCCAGTCGTACCGGGACTTGCCAGTCTTGATGAATCAGTGGAACAGCGTGGTGCGCTGGGAATTGCGAACAAAGCTTTTTCTGCGCACGCTGGAGTTTTACTGGCAGGAGGGGCACACAGCGCACGCTACGCGCGAAGAAGCGGAAATTGAAACGCGGCAGATGCTCGAGATTTACACGGATTTTGCCGTGAACGATGCGGCAATTCCTGTGATTCCTGGAAAGAAGTCGGACGCCGAGAAATTCGCGGGCGCAGACGTGACCTATTCGATTGAAGGGATGATGGGGGATGGGAAAGCGCTGCAATCCGGAACTTCCCATTTCCTGGGACAGAATTTTTCGCAGGCATTCGAAGTGCGGTATCTCGACCAAGGCGGGCAGTTGCAGCATTGCTGGACGACGTCGTGGGGGCTTTCGACCCGCGTCATCGGCGCGATCATTATGGTGCACGGCGACGACCAAGGGTTGGTTCTGCCGCCGAAGCTTGCGCCGTATCAAGTGGTCATCGTGCCAATTTATAAGACAGAAGAAGAGAAGAGTTCCGTGATGGACGCAGCGCGGAAGTTGAAGGCGGAATTGGTTGCCGCGAACGTGCGCGTTACGTTGGACGAGCGCGAGGGGCAAAGCCCCGGCTGGAAATTCAACGATTGGGAGATGCGGGGCGTGCCGGTGCGCGTCGAACTGGGGCCGAAGGACGTGGCGAAGGCGGCGGCGGTGCTCGCGCGGCGCGACCGTCCGGGCCGCGAAGGGAAGATCAGCGCCCCACTGGCCGGAATGCCCCAAACGATCGAGAAGATGCTTGTCGAAATCCAGCAGGCGCTGCACGACAAAGCGCTGGCGTTTCGCAAAGCCAACACGCACGACGCGAAGACGTACGATGACTTGAAAAAGGCGGTCGAAAGCGGCTTCGCCTATTCGCATTGGTGCGGAAGCCCCGAGTGCGAAGCGAAGATTAAGGAAGAGACGCGCGCGACTATGCGCAACATTCCGATCGATCAGAGCCTCGGCGAAGGAGATGCGCGGCCTAGCGGGCCGGGCACATGCGTTTACTGCGGCAGACCGGCCGCGGAGCGTGCAATTTTCGCACGGGCTTATTGAGGCGCCCCACCGACGAGCACGGGCTAAAGCCTGTGCCACCGCCCCGGTTGCTCTCCGGGAACACCTGTTCCTCCAACGTCTCGACACTCCGCGGACAGGATGCTAGCGTTAATTCAGCGAAAGTAGCTGAATTCTGCCGCGCGATGCTGCGATTTGTCTGCGGCACCGGCGGCGCCCGGAGAAGATTTTCGTGTACTTTGCTGGCACCCCCGAACTGATTTCGATGAAGCGTGGCTGGCGCTCGCAGCGCGGCGCCGGCAAGCTGAAAGCTATTCTTTTTACTGTGGTGCTTTTGCTGGCGATCTTTCTGGCCTTCAAGCTTGTGCCGCCGTACGTCTCGGAATATCAGTTGCAAGACAAAATGCAGGAATTGGCGCGGTTCGGGATCGTGAACCGGTATTCGGACGAGCAGGTTCGCGAAAATGTGTATAAAGTCGTACAGGATTTGGATCTGCCGGTGAAGCGCGAGGACATCAAAGTTACGGTGACGCAAGCTACGGTCAAGATCTCGCTGGATTACACGGTCCCCGTGGATCTGCTTTTCTACAGCACCGAACTCCACTTTTCACCCTCCAGTGAAAACAAATCGCTCATGTAGTGGCGGCGCTTTTTCCGTTCAAAGGCCCGGATTCGGGCTGGCCGCTATGGCGGTGCCCGCACTCGTGACAGAAACGCCTCTGCCCGCCCCTTTTCAGGCAACATCTCGCCTGCGAACTCCGTCTTTCTTAGTGGAAGGTGTTGCGAGACAATAGAAGTTCAGCCCGGGAGCTATCGTTTGCGCATTCGAATCGGAAAAGGATTTTTCACTTCAAAGTTAGGCTTGACGATTCTGGGCGTCGTCTTCGCTGCGTTTCTCACCGCCGGCGGGATTTTTACCTATTACTACATCAAATACTCGCGGATGATCGATGTCCGGTTGTCCGGCAAGGGCCTGCAAACCACGACGCAGATTTTTTCAGCGCCGGAATATATTTCCGCCGGGCAGGCCTGGAGCGTCGAAGACCTCACGACGTATTTGACGCGCATCGGCTACCGCCCCGAGGCGGACGAAAACTCGCTGGGGCAGTACACCGTGCAGGGAAACACGGTCGACATCCGGCCTTCGAAGCTTTCCTATTTTGGCGGTTCGAACGCGCTGGCGGTGCAGTTCAGCGGGAGAGCAATCCGCTCGATTCGTCCCCTCTCCGGCGGGGGCAGCCTGGACACGGCACAGATCGAGCCGGAGCTCATCACCAATTTGTTTGACAGCGCGCGAGAAAAGCGGCGGCCGGTGCGGTATGAGGATTTGCCGCCGGAACTCGTGCACGCGATTCTTTCCGCGGAGGACAAACGGTTTTTCGATCACGGCGGATTCGATTTCATTCGAATCGTAGGCGCGGCGTGGGCGGACATTCGCCACAGCTCTTCGCATTACCAGGGAGCGAGTACCATCACCATGCAGGTGGCGCGCACGTTTTTTTTCTCGAACGAGCGAACGATGCGGCGAAAATTGGCCGAAGCGATGGTTTCGATCGAACTCGAGCAGCGATTCAACAAGCAGCAAATCTTCGAGCTTTATGCCAACGAGGTTTATCTCGGGAATCGGGGAAGCTTTGGGATTCGCGGATTCTCCGAGGCGAGCGTGGCGTATTTCGGAAAGGATTTGCGGCAGCTTTCGATCGCGGAGTGTGCCTATCTCGCGGGAATCATTCGCGCGCCAAATTATTATTCTTCCGCAGACCGGCATCCGGAACGCGGGGCACAGGCGCGCGACCGCGTGCTGACGCAGATGCTGGAGAATAAGTACATCACGCAAGAGGAGCTGGATGAGGCCAAGCACGCCCCGCTGAAGATTGTGCGCACAGCCGGCTCGGCGAGTGAGGCGCCGTACTTTGTCGACATGGTCAAAGACCATCTTCTCGATAAATATTCCGAGAACGAGCTGCTAAGCCAGAATTTCCGCGTGTACACGACACTCGATCCCGCGCTGCAGCGTGCCGCGGCTGCCGCGGTGGATGCCGGCGTGAAAAATGTCGATCTGCTCCTCGCCAAAAAATACGAGAAGTGGCGCAAGGAATCGGCGAAAAAGGGAAGCAACGAGGCGATCCCGCAAGTACAGATCGCGCTCGTGGCGATTGATCCGAGGACCGGCGAAATCAAAGCGGTGATTGGAGGACGGGACTACGGGCAGAGCCAGTTGAATCATGCGCTGGCGCACCGGCAGCCTGGTTCCGTGTTCAAGCCCTTTGTTTATGCTGCAGCTTTTGACAACGCCGTGGATGGCGTGCAGCCGGTGATCACGCCTGCAACCACGATTGATGACGAGCCCACGACGTTTGAATTCGACAACAAAGAGTACACACCGAACAATTACGGCGAAAAATTCATGGGCCACGTGACGGTGCGCGATGCGCTGACGAATTCGCTGAACGTTGCGACGGTGAAAGTTGCCGAGCTGATCGGTTACGGCCGCGTCGTACAAATCGCCCGGCAAATGGGCCTTGGCAACAACATCCAGGCAACGCCGGCGGTGGCGCTGGGTGCTTACGAGATGACAGCTGTGGATGTCGCCGCGGGCTACACGGCGTTTGCGAACGGCGGAACGCGCGCTGAGCCGCAATTCCTGCACAGCGTGGTAAGCGCGGACGGGAGCGTGTTGGAAAAGTTTACCCCGCAGACCCACCTCGTGCTCGATCCGCGGGTGGCCTTCCTGGTGACCAGCCTGCTCAAAGACGTTTTGAACAAGGGTACGGGCGCGGGAGTTCGGGCACGCGGTTTTACCCTTCCCGCAGCGGCGAAGACGGGCACTTCGCGAGACGGATGGTTCGCCGGGTATACCTCGAATCTGCTAACGGTGATCTGGATCGGGTTTGACGACAATCGCGATCTGGGCTTAACGGGTGGCGCAACGGCTGCGCCCGTTTGGGCGGACTTCATGCTTCGAGCCACAACACTAGCTGCTTACCGGGACGTAAAGGATTTCACCATGCCCGAAGGCGTGCAGTCGGTCTTGATCGACCCGGAATCGCTGGAGCTTGCCACGCCGAACTGTCCGACGACGCGCGAGGAAGTATACGTTGCAGGCTCCGCCCCAACTGCGTTCTGCGAGTTGCATGGCGGGAGTACCGCCGCGGCCTCCTCAAGCTCTTGGCTGTCCCACGTTTTTGGCGGTGGCGATCAACCCAAGCAGCCGCAAACCGACGCGGAAGGCAAGCCGGTTACGCCGGCAACGCCTTATGATCCGAATCGGCCGCCGGATGCGACTGGCCAGGGGACCAGTGACCCGAACGCCCCTCCTGGCGAAAAGAAAAAGAACCCTTTACAGAAGATTTTTGGTATCTTTGGGGGCAAGAAGAAGGACCCCGACAAGGCTAAACCTCAACCGGACAAGCCTTCAGCGGAGAAGGGAGACTCGCCATGACTCAAGTACGAGTGGCGGTTCCAGCCAGTATTCTCCTTCTAAGTCTGTCGATTCCCGCAACAGGACAAACACTCGAAAGTACACGGTCGATGGTCATGGCGCCCGGTGTGGCGCAAGTGCCTTCGCCCCAGGACCCGGTTATCGTAGTGCGCCCAGAAATCACCGACGAGCAGATGGGTGACCTCTACATGGTCCGAAAGCAGTATCGCGAGGCTGCGGGAATGTTCAAGAAGCTCGCGGATCAGGATCCGCGCAACCCCGTCTATCTGAACAAGCTGGGCATCGCTCTGCACCAGCAGGAAGCGCTGGGACTGGCGCTGAAATATTATGAGCGAGCCGTTAAAGTCGATCCGCGCTACGCCGATGCGGAGAACAATGTCGGCACGATTTGGTATCAGCGCAAGAAATTCGAGAAGGCCATAAAGGCCTACCAAAAAGCAATTGCGATTCGCAGCGACATGGCCGTGCTGTATAGCAATCTGGGGTACGCGTATTTTGGGGACAAAAAATACGAGCAAGCCATCGCGGCCTTCCGGCAGGCCTTGACACTTGATCCGCAGCTTTTCGAACACAACGGGTCGCGTAGCGGGTCGATATTGCAAGACCGCTCGGTGGAGGATCGCGGGCGGTTTTATTATATGCTGGCGAAGTCCTACGCGCAGGCCGGCGACCTCGACCGCTGCATCCACTACCTTCGCAAGGCCAAGGACGAAGGCTACAAAAACTTTACGGATATAAAGAAAGATCCGGCGTTTGGAGCCGCGCTGAAAGATCCTGCGGTTCAGGAGCTGCTTATCCCGAAGTCTGCGGACGCCACGCAACTGTAGAGGTACCAGCGGCTCACCCCTGTGGAATACGCCGTAAACGCTACGTTGGCCTGCCACCCAGGCCAGGGCCGTACTTTGTCGTCGTAATTGTTGAATGCTTTGATTTTCCTCAAATTGCGCCATCTCCACTCGAAGCATGACGAAACTACCACGAGTTCCTGATACGGAATCGCAGCGAGCTGCTATGGGGAAGCTCAGCTTTCTGGTTGGAAAGTGGACCGGAGAGGCGCGCATTTTGCGGGGAGATGGCGAGTCCCTCGAACTAGTCCAGACCGAACTAGCGGAGTACAGGCTGGATGGGCTACTTCTCTTGATAGAGGGAATCGGATGCAACAAGGCGGATGGAAAAGCCGTGCTTCAAGCGCTGGGAATAATTTCTTATGACGATGAGGCCGGATCGTACCACATGCGCGCATTCAACGACGGCCGCTACCTGGAAACCGAAGTGAAGCTGGCCGAAGATGGCAAAGGAATGAGTTGGGGCTTCGCGCTGGGAGATATCAAGACAAATTCTGTGTTGCGAATTAACGAAGTGGGAGACTGGACGGAATTCCACGAAATCAGAATAGGTTCTCAGCCGCCGCGGAAACTCATGGATGTCAGGGTCAGCCCGAGGAAATAGCTCCAGCGAGCGGAAGAAGCAAGCAAAAGAACATCCATCAACGCGAACAATTCGAGCTCGTCCGGGATTCAAACCATCGCCGAAGTGACTCTTCTCGCGCAATGCTCGCATTGCCGCTGCGCTCCTCTGCTACAATGAAATGAGCATGAAGCGGTCTTTTTTAAGCGCGCCTTCCTTTGTTCTATTTTGCACAGTCGCTTTTTTCGGCTCGGTCTCACCTCCCATTCATGCGCAACAACCCTCCACTGGTGCAGGGACTTCCTCGAGTGTGCGGGGAGCCGCGTCCGACGTTTCGCAGCAAGGGATTTATCTCGTTTTCCCCTTTGAAAATGCAGGTGCATCTCCGCGGCTGGATTGGCTTGGAGAAGGTCTAGAGGAGCTAACGATCCAGAGGCTTTCCGCGGCGGGGCAGCAGGTGTATTCGCACGCCGGGCGCGCGGCTGAGATGGACCGCTCGGGACTTCCGCCCACGGCAAAACTGAGCCGTGCTTCAATGCTGCGCATCGCGCAGAACATGGACGCGGATTATGTGATTCTGGGCAGATTTACTTCCGACGGACAATCGCTCATGGTCGAGTCTCAAATTCTGCGGGTGAGCCCGACGCGGCTGCTGCCAGCGATCCGGGAAACCGGTTCGCTTGATTCGCTCATGGACCTGCACGTGCGGCTGCTATGGCGAATGCTTTCGGCAAATGATCACGTCTACTCGCGGAGTCTCGAAGAATTTTCCAGGACGCTGCGGCCCTTGCGTCTCGATGCGTTTGAACACTACGTGCGCGGCCTGTTGGCCAGTGAGGACGATCCGCGGCTTCGCGAACTTAGGGAAGCGGCGCGCCTCGAGCCTGAGTGGCCTGATCCGGATTATGCGATTGGCGACGCCTATTACGCGCGCCGCGATTGCGACTCGGCCTTGATTTGGTTTGCGAAAGTTCCCAAAACGCATGACCGCTACGTCGAAGCCGTTTTTGCGACGGGCGTTTGCCGATTGCTGATGAATCAGCCAGACAAAGCCGAAGAAGTTTTCTTGGGGCTGCAGGAAGCATTGCGGAGCAACCTGGTTTCTGGCGCGGACCTGCCAGAAATTCTGAATAATCTCGCGCTGGCGCTGGCGCGGCAGAACAAAACGCCAGCGGCGGTGGCCGATCTGCGCCGGGCGGCTGAGCTCGACCCCGACGAAGACGATTACCCGTTCAATCTGGGTTTGCTGGCGCTCGGTTCAAACGATTTCGCAGCCGCAGCGGACTATTTTCGCGAGGCTTCCGGACGCGCGCCGGACAAGGCGGAAAACCGCGCGATGATGATTCTGGCGCTCGAGAAGGCAGGTAAGAAAACGGAAGCCGATCAAGAGCGCGATACCGCCACGGAGACGTTTGGTCCCGACGCACTCCCGATAGTGCGATTGGATGCGAAGAAAGATACGCTGGTGCGTTTGGAGCGCTTGCGCACGGAAATGGATACCACGGCGCTGCGGCTCGAAATTGTCTCTGCGGGAGATTCCGCGAGTGCGGCCGCTGCGACGGCCGCTGCGGCGGACACTCCCGCGGCGCACATGCGGCGCGGTCGGCAGGAACTTTCGGCGGGCCGGGTGGATGCCGCCGAGGTTGAGTTTCACGCGGCGCTGGCCGCTGACGCAGCCAGCGCATCCGCGCACAACGGGCTTGCGGAAGTGTACCGGCGCCGGGGCAAGCTGGATGATTCTGCCAAGGAGCTCCAGGCTTCGCTGGCGATTCGGGATTCCGCGGCGGTGCACACGACGCTTGCACGCGTTTATCTGGAGCAGAAGAAACTGGACCTTGCGCGTGCCGAAGTGGAACGAGCGCTGAAGCTTGCGCCAAAGTATGCTGATGCCAAAGAATTGCTGGAACATTTGCAGAAACTGAAGTCTTCGGGAGGCGCGCAATGAGCGCTCATCGTTTGGTTCAAAGAATATGCGGTTCTCGAGTCTTCAGCGCACCGGCGTTGACGATTCTTTGCGCGGTCTGTATCGCTACCGCGTTACTTTTGCTTCCTTCCGCCACGGCTGATGAGCATTCCTACAACCCCCTCGTGATGCGGCTCAATCTCGACCGCGAAGTCGAACCAGTGCTGGCCACGTACATCGACGAGGGGATTGCCGACGCCGCGAACCGGCATGCGGCGCTGGTTCTGATCACCATGGATACGCCCGGTGGCCTCAGCGACTCGATGAAGGACATCATCCAGCATATTTTGACTTCGCCGGTACCGGTGGCGGTTTACGTATCGCCTACGGGGGCGCGCGGCGCTTCGGCGGGTTTCTTCATACTTCTTTCCGCGGATATCGCGGCCATGGCCCCGGCGACACACACCGGGGCGGCATCTCCAGTCGTTGCGATCGGCGGGTTCCAATTGCAAATTGACGAGACGATGCGGAGGAAGATTCTGAATGACGCCATGGCTTTTCTGCGGAGCTACACGGAGAAGCGCGGCCGCAATCCGGCGTTGGCGGAAACCGCGGTGACCGACGCAAAAGCATTCACCGAGAAAGAGGCGCTGGACGGGAAGCTCATCGATTTAATCGCGGCTTCTCCTGAAGATCTCTTGCATCAGCTCGATGGCCGCACCATCACGCGTTTCGACGGAACAAAGACTGTGCTCTCGCTGAAGAACGCTTCCATCACCCCATTCGAACTTTCCGCGCGGCAGAGTTTTCTCGCCCGCATCGTCGAGCCGGATGTTTTCTTTGTCCTTCTGATGGTCGGCGTGCTCGGGCTGTACACCGAATTCACGCATCCAGGGATGGTCGCGCCCGGCGTAATTGGAGGCATCTGCGCGGTTCTGGCGCTCTATGCGATGCACATCTTGCCGGTCAATTTTGCGGGGGTGCTGCTGATACTGCTCGCGCTCGCGCTATTTATTTTGGAGGCGAAGTTTACCAGCCACGGTGTCCTCGCCATTGGTGGCATCATTTCCATGATGCTGGGCGCGATGTTCCTCATTCGCTCGCCGCTAACTTCCGGCGGAGTGAGTCTGGGAGTCGCGTTCGCCGCGACCCTGCCGTTTGCAATCATTACGGTATTCCTAATGCGGCTGGTGCTGCGCTCGCGGAAATGGAAAACGACGACGGGAAGGGAAGAGTTGATTGGCGAAGAGGGAATTGCCATTTCCGGATTGGGCGCCGGCACGGAAGGGATGATTCGTGTTCACGGCGAACTTTGGCAAGCCGTCTCACCGCGAGCCGTGTCCGAAGGGAAGCTGGTGCGGGTCCGCAGCGTGGAGGGTTTGAAGCTTCACGTTGAACCGGAGGAAGCGGTAGTCACGGAAAACAAGTAGAATGCCTGCGAGTTATGGAGGATTGATATGGAGTTATTGCTCCCTGTTGCTGTGGCTACTGGCATTGCTCTGATTTGGGTTTGGAATTCGCTTTATATCATCAAGGAATGGGAACGTGGCGTTGTGCTGCGGTTGGGACGGCTGTTGCCAGAGGCCAAAGGCGCTGGCGTGCGGCTGGTCTTTTGGCCTGTGGAGACGCTCTATCGCATCAACATGCGGCTTGAAACTTTGGACGTTCCGCCACAGGACATCATCACTCGCGACAACGTTTCCGTGAAGGTGAACGCCGTTTGTTATTTTCGCGTGGTCGATGCCAATCTCGCGATGTCTCAAGTGCAGAATTACCAATACGCGACGTCGCAGCTCGCGCAAACCACGCTCCGCAGCATCGTCGGCCAATTTGAACTGGACGAAATTCTCTCGCAGCGCGACAGAGTAAATGCCAAGCTTCAGGTGATCCTCGATCAGGACACCGAACCGTGGGGCATCAAAGTTTCCAAGGTGGAAGTGAAGCAAGTCGACATTCCGGAGCAGATGCAGCGTGCCATCGCGAAGCAAGCGGAAGCCGAACGCGAGCGGCGTGCCAAGGTGATTCACGCCCAGGGCGAGTTCGAAGCCTCGCAAAAACTTGCCGATGCGGCAAAAGTACTGGAGACGCAATCTTCGGCAATTCAACTGCGCTACCTACAGACTTTGACCGAGATAGGTGTCGAGAAGAACACAACGATTGTTTTCCCTCTACCCATCGATATCATTAATAGCTGGGTCCAGGCTTTAGGGGGACAGAAAAAGTAAGAATGGCTTCTGGGGGAAAACGAGGGAGCGCCGGAGAGCGAGTGCTCGAAGGACGGCACGTCATTGGCTTGTTCATGCTAATGCTGCTGTTTTCGGGCGTTTTCTTCACGCTTGGCTACGTCATGGGGCGTAACCAATACGACGGCCAAGTGCGCGCCTCGACGAATCTGCGTAGCTTGCCGGACTCCGCAGTTCTGCCAAAGCCCGAGATCACACCGAAACCCTCGAACAAAAAGCCCGCTCCTCAACCGCAAGCCGACGCAGCCGCCCCCGCAAATTCCGATTGGGAGTTTTACCACGCCGGCGATTCGAACAAGACCGACGATCGTCTGAAGCCGGTTGCTTCTCCTTCCGTAAATCCGGCCAGGTTGCCAGCCGTGGGAAAGAACGGCAATACCACGAAGCAACAGTCCAGCCCGATTTCGAAGACCATCGGTCTTGCGCCTCTAAGCGCCGGCGGAGGAACTAGCTTGCAAGTTGCCGCGCTCACGAAAGAATCCGATGCCATGGCGCTCGCGAATAGTCTGCGAAAGAAAAATTTTCCAACTTTTGTGCAATCCCCCCAGGGCGATAAGTATTACCATGTGCTTGTTGGTCCCTACGCCGACCAGAAGGCCGTCGACAACGCCAGGAAAGGCCTCGAGGTGGCCGGCTTTAAGGCCATCGTAAAGCACTGATGCCCGGGCGTTCCTGGCTCGCTTATTTTCGTCCGCATCCTGGAAGTGAAACTCCAGCCTGGCTTAGGCTTCTGATCGGCGCGGTTTCCGGCGCGGCCCTTTCGTTTTCCTACACCGGCTTTTATCTCAGCATTTATTCCTGGGTATGCCTGGGAGTTCTGTTGATTGCACTCTTCGGTGCGACCCCGCGCGTGGCTTTTGCCTGTGGATTCCTGCACGGCCTTTGTTTTGTGCTGACGTCCGTCTCATGGATCGCGGAGGTTCTCGCCGCACACGGCGGACTCTCGCGCACTGGAGGATGGGGCGTTTTGCTGCTGATTGCCACGGTGTGGGCTGCGGTGAACGGAGCGTTCACCTGGGCCATCCATCGCCTTTCCCTGCGCAGTATTACACTCGCCTGCATCGGCACGCCGTTCCTCTGGGTTTCGTTTGAAATGATTCGCAACCGCCTGCCAGAGATCAGCTTTCCCTGGAACTTGCTTGGCTATCCAGCTGCGGCAAATGTTGCGCTGGTGCAGCTCACGACGGTCACGGGGATTTACGGTTTGTCTTTTTTGGCTGCTGCCTTTAATTCGCTTCTTGCATGGAGCGACGCGGATACAAAGCATCCACCGAAGCGCCGGCTCGCGATTCTGGCAGGTGCCACGGCGCTGGTGCTTGTGGTGATGATCGCAGGTCCGCGCTTTGTGCCAACGCCTGTGGCCAATCACACCGCGCGCGCCGTGCAACTCAATTTTCCCGAAGCGGATGAATATCCAAACGATTGGTTCGCGCAGCACGCAAAGGACCTGGACGAGATACAACGCTTTAGTCTCGCGCCTTCCGCCCATCATCCCGATCTGCTGGTCTGGCCGGAAGCTCCAGCTCCTTTTTCATACCAGGACGCGCAATTTGCGAGTTTGGCCTCCGCGCTGGCGACTCGCTTCCAGCATCCCTTCATCGTCGGAGTCGTGGAGTGGAAGCCGGAGACAGTTTCAACGGGAGGAGGTTCCCACACGGTTATGGTCCCTTACAATAGCGCGCTCATGTTTGACGCGCAGGGACGCCGGGTATTTTCCTACGACAAGGTCCATCTCGTCCCGTTCGGCGAATATGAACCTTTTCCGCTGATTCACCGCGTCGTGACCAATGTTTCGAGCGAAGTCGGCGGCTTTCGCAAAGGCACCAAGTACTCCGTTGGGCAGTTTCCCATCGGCTATTCGTTTGCCGTGTTCATCTGCTACGAAGCCATTTATCCCGGCGAGATTCGCCGCTTCGCCGCCAACGGCGCGCAGCTCTTCGTCAATATTTCGAACGACGGCTGGTTTGGCCACTCCGCCGCCGCCGAGCAGCACCTGCGCATGGCCCGCGTTCGCGCAGTCGAAAATCGCCGCTGGATCGTACGCACAACAAACAGCGGCATCACCGTTTCGATAGATCCATACGGTCGTATCTTCCGTCCGCTGCCGCAAGATATACGCGCCGCAGCCGATTTGCCCTACGACTTCCGCACGGACAAAACTCTGTATACGCGCTTCGGCGATTGGTTCGCTTGGCTCTGCGTCCTGGTTTCCGTTATTCTGTTAGCGTTGACCTTTAGAAAGGCAGTCTAGCGTCCCTTTCAATTCGCGCGACGCTCCTTGACTACAACATGATCCTTGAAGACCTCCAACACCGTTACGAAGGACTCAAACCCCGCATCGCACTCGTCCGGAGTTATCTTTGACGCTCCGCAATACCGCGAACGTCTAAAATCCCTCGAAGCCCGCGTCGCTCAACCCGATTTCTGGAACAACCAGGAAGAAGCGCAAGCCGTTCTTCGCGACCGCAAGCGCGCCGAAGAGCAGATCGCCGCCGACGAGAAACTCACTTCCATCTCCGGCGACATTGAAACCTATATCAGCCTCGCCAAGGAAGAAACCAACGCCGAGCAGCGCAACGACTTACTGAAAGATTTAGACCACGAGCTGACGGCTGCGGAAAGTTATGTGGGCGAGCTCGAAACCAGGACGCTGCTCTCCGGCGAAACAGATCACCTCAACGCCATCATGACCATCAAGCCCGGAGCCGGCGGCACCGAGTCCCAGGATTGGGCTTCCATGCTCCTTCGCATGTATCTGCGCTGGGCAGAACGCAAAGGCATCAACGCCACCGTCCTTGACGAAACTCCCGGCGAAGAAGCGGGCATCAAGTCTGCCACTATCCAATTCGCAGGAGAAAACGCTTACGGCCTGCTCGCGGGAGAAACCGGCGTCCACCGCCTGGTGCGAATCTCGCCATTTGATCAAGCCGCTCGCCGCCACACCTCCTTCGCTTCTGTCTTTGTGATTCCGGAAATTGACGACAAAATCGAAATCAACATTCGCCCCGAAGACCTGCGAGTCGATACCTTCCGCTCCGGCGGTAAAGGCGGCCAGAACGTGAACAAGGTCGAGACTGCCATTCGCATCACACACTTACCGACTAACATCGTCGTGGGTTGCCAGGCGGAACGCAGCCAGCACAAGAACCGCGAGATAGCGATGAAGATGTTACGCTCCCGCCTCTACGACCTCGAGATTCAAAAGCGCCAGGCGCACACAGACAAGCTCGATGAGAGCAAGTTGGACATCTCCTTCGGCAGCCAGATTCGCTCCTACGTGATGCAGCCCTACCGCATGATCAAAGACCACCGCACCAAGTTCAGCGCCGGTGATGTCGACCGGGTCATGGACGGCGACATCGACCCCTTCATCCGCTCCTACCTTATGGCCAAAAAGACCAAGGGGAGGCTGGACGTGGAACCCGACGATGACGAAAATGCGGCCTGAGAGTTCCCCAGAATGGGCAATTGCCTTCCGTTCAACCCCTAAATTCGACCATTCGCTGCGCTCCTAATGCATTTGAATTCAATGCGTTGACTCTCCTCTCTTCAGATGCTACGTTTGGAAGGATACGAGCAGAGCATAATAAAGTCGAAGTGTGTGGTGACGCACCGCAGTCCCACCAGCTAAGAAGGAGAGTTTGTCTTGAGCGAAGCCTTACGCAATTTTCAGTTCACGTCGGAGTCCGTCACGGAAGGCCATCCGGACAAAATAGCCGACCAGATTTCCGATGCCGTTCTTGATGAAGTAATGAAGCAGGACCCGAAAGGGCGCGTGGCGTGCGAGACGCTCGTGACCACGGGTCTTGCTGTTGTCGCCGGTGAGATCACCACCAGCGCTCTCGTCGACTACGACACGCTGGTCCGCGACACCATTCGTGGCGTCGGCTACGACCGCGCAAAATACGGGTTCGATGCTGAGACGTGCGCCGTCATGTGCACCGTTAAGCGCCAATCGCCGGACATCGCCATGGGCGTCGATACCGGCGGCGCGGGTGACCAGGGCCTGATGTTTGGCTTCGCGTGCGATGAAACCGCCGAACTGATGCCCATGCCCATTCAACTAGCCCACCGCCTCACGCAGCGCCTCTCTGAAGTGCGCAAATCTGGAAGGGTGGATTTCCTCCGGCCCGACGGCAAGTCCCAAGTCACTATTGAATATCGAGATGGCCGGCCGGTTCGCGTCGATTGCGTGGTGATTTCCACGCAGCACAGTGAAAAAGTTTCCAATGCCGATCTCCGCGACGCTGTCACCGAGCACGTAATTCGTCCGATCATTCCTCCGGCGATGCTTGACAGCAAAACCAAATATCACATCAATCCGACGGGACGCTTCGTCATAGGCGGGCCGATGGGCGACGCTGGATTGACCGGCCGCAAAATTATCGTCGATACGTATGGCGGTTACAGCCGCCACGGCGGCGGCGCTTTCTCCGGCAAGGATCCCTCGAAAGTCGACCGTTCCGCCTGCTACATGGCGCGCTACATCGCCAAGAACATTGTTGCTGCAGGACTGGCGCGGAAGGCGGAAGTTCAGCTCGCCTACGCCATTGGGGTTGCCGAGCCTGTCTCGGTGATGGCTGATACGTTTGACACGGCAGCAGTATCCGAAGAAAAAATCACCGCGCTGATCCGCGAATACTTTTCGCTGACACCCAAAGGCATTATCGAGGCACTCGATCTCCGTCGTCCGATCTACAAGGACACCGCCGCTTACGGCCACTTCGGACGCAGCGGCCCGGGCTTCTCTTGGGAGCGCACCGATCGCGCAGACGCTCTGCGCAAGGCGGCCGGCCTCGGAATGACGGCCCCCGTTGAAGCCGCCGCGCACCGTTAGGCTTTGCTAGGGAAGCCGGTTTCCGCCGGCGTCCTCTTTTTCCTGCGCGAAATCTCATCGCCGCGCAAAATTTTGATCAAGGAGAACCAGTGTGGCTACCGCTGAACTGAAAAAAGGTGATGTCAAGGATATCGGGCTGGCCGACGCCGGCAAGCGCAAGATCGAGTGGGCGCATCAGCAGATGCCTGTTCTCGAATCGATTCGCAAGCGCTTTGTGAAAGACCAGCCACTCAAGGGCTTGCGCATTTCCGCTTGTCTGCACGTGACCAGCGAAACAGCAAACCTTATGATTGCCTTGCGCGATGGAGGAGCCGATGCGGTTCTTTGCGCATCGAACCCGCTTTCGACGCAAGATGAAGTCGCTGCCTCGCTGAACCGCGACTACAACATTCCCACCTATGCGATCAAAGGTGAGGACAACGAAACCTACTACTCCCACTTGCGCGCCGCGCTCGAGCACAAGCCGCAATTCACCATGGACGATGGCGCGGACTTGGTCACCATGCTGCTTACCAAGCGCACCGACCTCGTCGCGAACGTGATCGCTGGCACCGAAGAAACCACCACGGGCGTCATTCGCCTGCGCGCGATGGCCAAAGACGGCACGCTGAAGTATCCCATCATCGCCGTCAACGACGCGCAGACCAAGCATTTCTTCGACAATCGCTACGGTACCGGTCAGTCCACGCTGGACGGCGTGATTCGCGCGACAAACTTGCTACTCGCCGGGCTTAAAGTTGTCATCGCCGGTTACGGTTGGTGCGGCCGCGGCGTCGCGATGCGTGCCAAGGGACACGGCGCCGACGTGATCATCACCGAGATCGACCCGACCAAGGGCATCGAAGCCGTGATGGATGGTTTCCGTGTAATGCCCATGGCGGAAGCCGCCAAGCAGGGCGACGTTTTCATCACCGTTACCGGCAACAAGAGCGTCATTCGCGCCGAGCACTTTGAAGCCATGAAGAGCGGCGCGGTCGTCTGCAATTCCGGCCACTTCAACGTCGAAATCGACATTCCTGCTCTCGAAAAGCTTTCGAGCGGCAAGCGCGAAGTGCGTCCGCTCGTGGACGAATATCTGCTGAAAGATGGCCGCAAGGTCTATCTCCTCGGCGAAGGCCGCCTCGTCAATCTGGCGACCGCCGAAGGACACCCGGCCGCTGTCATGGATATGAGCTTCGCCAACCAAGCGCTTTCGGCCGAATACCTGCGCCAGAACTACAAGCAGCTGAAGCCGCAGGTCTACGTCGTTCCTGAACACTTGGACAAGGACATCGCCCGGCTCAAGCTCGATACGATGGGCCACAAACTGGACAAGCTCACCGCCGAGCAGGAACACTACCTAGCCTCCTGGCAAGAAGGCACGTAAGTAGGACAGGCACTCCTGTCTGTCCTCTTTTCTTCTCTGTTCTCTTGTTTTCTTCTTGGGGCGCAAAACACCGCGCCCCTTTTTCTCTGTTATCTCATCAACTAAACATAAACCACGAAAAATTATTTAGCCGCCCCTGCGCGATATCATTTGATCTGGAATAATTCCTGCCATTCTGAGGTCCCCCAGCGTGTGCCACTCTCGCGCCATTTTGTCATCGCTAATACTGTTGGTTTTCGTTTGCCTCGGCTGTGGCAAGAAAGATGCCAAGGGCGCTGCGAGCCAGCCTTCCACCACCTCTGAGCACGCCAAGCCGCTTTCCGTAATCCCGCAACCTCCACCTGCACCTCCACAGCAAGCCGCCCCACAGGCTGCCACGGTATCTGAACTCACAGGCGAGGTCACCAAAGGCCACGGATTCGAGATGGCTGTCGCGGGAGGCCTAATCTTTCGACTCGAGCCCGATGCTGGAGACGACTCCGGCTGGGAAATCCGTCTCGCGCCAGGTGCAGATGCCGCATCCGCTTCCATGGACTGCATTGGAGCCGTCAGCGTCCCGCTCCACGGAGACGAAACTCTCTCTATCCAGCCGCCCGGGGTCGACAAAGATCGCGACGAATCCCAATGGAAAAAGCGCGAATTCGATTTTGTCCCCGAATCCTCGGATTGTAAGAAAGCCTGGGATCTCGCCAACGAAGCCCACTACCCGTCGAATCTCACCGACCTGCAGCGCGAGGAAGCCGAGGTAAACCTCGGCAAAATCCCCACCAGTCAGGGCGTATTTCAGATTACCGACTTCCGGCCCTGCAAATCCAAGGGCAAAGACGCCCCTGCCCAGATCGAGTGGCTCAAATTCACGGTTCATCTGGAATTTCCCCCAGCGGCAACTCGCCAGTCGTCCGCGACAAAAGCACTCGATCAGCCGACGTTGGTCAAAACCAGCGGTGGCCCGAGCGTGGACGAACAGTTTGCTCACCAATCGATCCGCAATACAGACTTTGATAAGCCGATGACAGCCCTGTTGGCGAAGCAGCTAGGTGGTCGAGGCGCGATGAAGGCCGCGTGCAAAGATTCTCTGAGGAAGGATCCAGTAGAAATAGAGAGCACCGTCTTCGGTGATGTGGACGGCGACGGCAACGAAGAAGCTGCCGTATCAGCCTTTTCCTGCCAGGCTGGCCAGGCCGGCCCGGATCTTTTCGCCGTCTTCAAGCTCTCTGCAAAAGGCGAGCTTGTAGAGATGAGCTTTGAGCTCCGAAAGTGGAATCAGCCCTTCAAGGAGCGAGATCCCAGCGTTGGCCTTCGCGGTGCCCCAACGATCGCCATCGAACATGGAAGACTTGCAAAGCTGTACGGAATCTTTACTGATAAAGATGGAGGCTGTTGCCCCACAGGGGGCACAAGAAAATTCCTCTACCGTTGGGATGGACATCAGTTCGTTCTCGATGACATCATAGATGTCCCGCCTGAGCATGCGGGCAAATAAATCTGGGGCAAATCCCTACACTTCATGTACGATCTCGCCGTCGCTGCTTTAGAAACCGCAAAATTGCGTGGCGCCACTTACGCCGATGTTCGCGTGATGCATCTTCGGCAGCGCGATCTGACCACGAAAAACGGCCAGGTCGGCACGCTCGCTCAATCCGAATCCATCGGCATGGGCGTCCGCGCGATGGCGAATGGGGCCTGGGGCTTCGCCTCCACCGATCGGCTCACGCGCGAGGGCGTTTCCGCTTGCTCAGCGCAAGCTGTCTCCATCGCGAAAGCCTCGGCGCTAGCGAAGCGCGGAGACGTGGTGATGGTGGCGGAAGATGCCTACGTCGACAGTTGGCAAAGCCCGTTCCGCAAAGATCCCTTCGAGATTCCTTTGGAAAACCAGCTGGCATTGCTGCTTGCCGCCGATGCCGAAATGCGGCGAGTCAAAGGCGTCACGCTCACGGAGACGGGCATGCAGTTTCGAAGAATCGATTCCTGGTTCGCTTCCAGCATCGGCTCGCGCATTCATCAACGCAAAGTGATCACGGGTTGCGGCATTGCCGCCACATCCTTTCAAGGCGACGAAATCCAGAAGCGCTCCTATCCAAACAGTTTTGGCGGCCAGCACGCGTTGGAGGGCTACGAACTGGTTGATTCGCTTGAGCTGCTGAAACACGCGCCGCGCGTTGGCGAAGAAGCCGCCGCTCTGCATTCCGCCGCGCAATGTCCCGAGAAGACCGGCACGTTGATTCTCGGCGGAAGCCAGCTCGGCCTGCAGATTCACGAATCCGTCGGCCATCCCATCGAACTAGATCGCGTTCTCGGCCAGGAGGCGAATTTTGCCGGCACAAGTTTTCTCACGCTCGACCAGCTCAATAAGCTGCGTTACGGGTCCGACATCGTCAACGTAGTCGCCGACGCACGCCTCGAGCACGGCCCAGGCCTCGGCACGTTCGCCTACGACGATGAGGGAGTTCCCGCGCAATGTACGGACATCATCAAGGATGGCCAGTTCCGCGGCTATCTTTCGAATCGTGAAACCGCCCATCTCATCGGCCTTAAGCGCTCTTCCGGCACCATGCGCACCGAAAGCTGGAACCGTCTGCCCATCATTCGAATGACAAACATCAGCCTCAACCCAGGCAGGTGGAATTTTGACGATCTGATCGCCGACACGGACGACGCAATTCTCATGGAAACAAATCGCTCGTGGTCCATCGATGATCGCCGCTATCAGTTTCAGTTTTCCACCGAGATGGGCTGGGAAATCAAAGGCGGCAAAAAAACGCGCATGCTGAAAAACCCCAGTTACAGCGGCATCACCACCGAGTTCTGGAACTCCTGCGACGCCATCTGTTCGCGCGATCATTGGACGCTGTGGGGCACGCCGAACTGCGGCAAAGGCCAGCCCATGCAAACCATGGGCACCGGACACGGCGCGGCGCCATCCCGCTTCCGCAACGTCAAAATCGGCTCGGCCTTTTCAAACCAATGAGCGCCGTGCGCAAATCCAAGAAATCACCGTCAGGAAAGAGCGCCGCGTCCTCCGTGCCATTGTTCCCGGAACAAGAATTGCGCCGCATCATCGATACCGTTCTCCGCCTCGCCAAATCCACCGGCGCCGAGGAAACCGAAGTCCACGTCGACGAAACCGCCGACTCCCTCACGCGTTTCGCCAACAACGCCATCCACCAAAACGTCGCCGAACGCGGCCTAAACGTTTCCATCCGCACCGTCGTCGACCACCGCACCGCCCGCGCCACCACGAATCGCGTCGACGAAGACTCTCTCCGCGCCGCAATCGAAGCGTCTCTCTCCCTGGCTCACAGCCAACCGAAAGATCCGCATCTGCTTCCGCTCCCCGGCAAACAGCGCTATCGCAAAGTGAATCGCTTCGCGAAGGACACCGCCGTGCTCACCCCCGAGGACCGCGCACGCGCCGTCCGTCGCGCTTGCGATCTTGCCATCCAAAACGGCCAAGTCGCTGCGGGCATTTTCGCCAGCGGCATTCAACAATCTGCGCTCGGCAATTCGCGCGGCCTTTTCGCCGCCTACCGGGAGACCCACGCCGAGTTTTCCATCACCATGCAAGAAAATCCCGCCGCAAGCTGGGCCAAAGCCAACGCTGCCAGCGTGAGCGCCTTCGATCCGCAGAAACTGGCCCAACGCGCCAGCGAAAGAGCGCACATGGCCGTTGACGCTCAAGAACTCCCACCCGGTCGCTACACCGTAATTCTCGAACCGGCCGCTGTTCTCGATCTCGTCGGCTTCCTCTTCTACGATTTTTCCGCCACAGCGCTCCAAGACAAACGCTCCTGCCTCAACGACCGCATGGGCAAACCCCTGTTTGGCAAAAACATCTCCATCACCGATGACGTCTATCATCCGCTCCAACTCGGCCCGCCGTTCGATGGCGAGGGCTTCCCCCGCCAGCAGGTTCTGCTAGTCGATCGCGGCGTCCCAAAAAACCTCGTCTACTCCCGCGCCAGCGCCCGGTCCGCCCACAAAAAACCCACCGGCCACGGTTTCGCTCTCCCCAACGAATTCGGCGAAGCCCCCATGAATCTCGTCTTCGCTGGTGGCGATTCCACGCTCGAAAAAATGGTCGCCTCGACAGATCGTGGCCTCCTCGTCACCCGCCTCTGGTACATTCGCGAAGTCGATCCCTACGAAAAAGTCATGACCGGCATGACTCGCGACGGCCTTTTCCTGGTTGAAAAAGGCAAAGTTTCGACCGCTGTCCGCAATTTCCGCTTCAATCAGTCCATCCTCGAGATGCTCCGCAACGTCGAACTCCTTGGACCCGCAATGCGCGCGACAGGCGAAGAAGCCTTTGAAATGGTCGTTCCCGCGATGAAGGTCCGCGATTTTCACTTTTCAGAAGTTACAAAGTTTTAATAATCCACGGCTTAGAATCTCCTCCCCCACAAAACCGATTTGATAAATGCAAATTCTGCGTTGTACATCCAGCGGCCACCAGCTTAATAAACAGGTATGCACCAACGGTGCGCGCCCTTCCGCAGCAATCGGCACCCGAACTGGGGCCACCCCGACCACGACGCTTGTGGCACGGGTTTTGTCGCGCGCCTCGCTGGTCCCGCCAGCCATGAGATTGTCAACATTGCACTTACAGCTCTTGAACGCCTCACCCACCGCGGCGGCGTCGATGCCGACGGGGCCAGCGGCGACGGCGCCGGCCTGCTCACATCCCTCCCCCACGAGTTTTTCCGTGCCCGTGCGCAAGAGCAGGGCATCGATCTCCCAGAAATCTTCGGCTTGGGTTTCGCCTTTTTTCCCGCAACCACAGCCGCCGACGCCAAAGCCGCCGTGGAAGCCGCCGCCGACACTGAGCGCCTCCGCATCCTCGGCTGGCGCCGCGTCCCCACCAACACCAACTCCCTCGGCAGCAAAGCCCTCGAGACCATGCCCGAAATCTGGCAATTCTTCGTCGCGCCTTTTCACGCGTCGCGTGGCGTCTCCCGCTTCGAGTGGAAACTCGCGCTCCTCCGCAAGCGCGCTGAATCGCTCCTGCCAGAGCGTTGCTATCTCTGTTCGCTCTCGTCGCAAACGGTGGTTTACAAAGGCCTCCTCACGCCCTGGCAGTTTCCGCAATTCTATGAAGATCTCCGCGACGCCGCGTTCGCCACGACATTTGCCGTTTTTCACCAGCGCTATTCGACCAACACGCAGCCCTCGTGGGATCTTGCGCAGCCTTTCCGTTACGTCGCCCACAACGGCGAAATCAACACCATCGTCTCGAATCGCCGCTGGCTGCGCGCCAAACAGCGCGAACTCCGCGCCCGGCTCACTGTCGGCTCGTGGTTCACACCGCTAGAAAAAAAAGTCAGCGACTCCGCCAGCTTCGACAACGCATTCGAGCTCAAGCTCCTCGAAGGTTTCGGTCCCGATGAAGCCATGCTTACCATGGTCCCTCCGGCCTTCGAAAACGATCCGCTGCTCAGTCGCGACATTCGCGCCGCGTTAACTTCGCTCTCTCAGCAAAGCGAACCTTGGGACGGCCCCGCCGCCCTCATCTTCTCCGACGGTCAATTCGTCGGCGCAAAGCTGGACCGCAACGGCCTCCGCCCTCTGCGCTACACGCTCACGCACGACGGCCTCCTGATCGCCGGCTCCGAAACCGGCCTGATCGATCTCGAAGAATCTCGCATTGCCGAACGCCAGCGTCTCGGCCCCGGCGAAATGATTCTCGCCAATCCCGTCACCGGCCTATTCCTCCGCTGGCGCGAAATCCTGAAGCGCCTCGCGATGCATCAAGCGCGCAGCGCCATGCCCCCTCCGCGCCATCTCGCATTTTCCGCCGCGAAGCCATCCGAAACCACCAGCGAGCCCAAGCGCATCGCCGCCGCCGCCGGCTGGACTGAAGACCAATTCAAAACTCTCTTCTCCGCGCTGGTCCACGGAAAAGAAGCTGACTGGAGCATGGGCGACGACGCTCCGCCCGCGTTCCTCTCCACTCTCCCGCGCACGCTCTGGGACTATTGCAAACAGCGTTTTGCGCAAGTCACGAATCCACCGATCGATCCGCTCCGCGAAACGCACGTCATGTCTCTCGACGTCCACCTAAAAGACGGCGTCACGCTCCCCGGCCCTCTGCTCAATGCCGGACAGCTCGGCGAACTCTCCGAATTCTTTGGCCCCGTTCATCGCATCGACATGACTTTCTCTTCCGCCCTGGGAGTCCCGGGCGCACGCTGCAGCCTTGCTCAGCTATCTTCTACCCCTCTGAGTAGCAGCGGTCGCCCGGGCCTCCTCCTCCTTTCCGATCGCGGCATCAACGCGGAAAACGCCGCACTTCCCGCGCTGCTGGCTACCGCCGCCGTCTGGAAAGCGATGGTTCGCGAGGGCCTCTGGGACTTGCCGCTCATCGTCGAATCCGCTCAGGTCTTCGACACGCATCACGTAGCGCTCCTGGTCGCTGCCGGTGCCAGCGCCGTCGTTCCGTATCTCGCCGATGAGTTTGCCGAATCGCTCGAGCCCGGCGGCGCCGACCGCATGCGCGTCGCCATCACGGCGGGCCTCCGCAAAGTTCTCGCCCGCATGGGCGTCTCCACGCTCGCGAGCTATCGCAATAGCCATCTCTTTGAAATCGTCGGCCTCGCGGAAGATCTCTGCGCCGAATTTTTCGAAGACGCCGCCGACTACCCCGGCTCAAAAACTCTCGACGACCTTTTCGCCGATTACGTCCGCATGCACATGACGGCCTTCTCGCCCGCATCCACCGAACTCTCTGATGCAGGCTTATACCGCTTCCGCAAAGGCGCCGAACTTCACGCCACGTCTCCGGAAGTCGTTCGTCGAATGCACGCCCACGTGCGCGCACCTGAAGCGGGCAAATTCGCCGCCTTCGAGGAACTGTCCGAGCACCAGGGCACTGTCTTTCTCCGCGATTTGCTCGAAACCGTTCCCGGCGCACCCGTGCCCCTAAAAGAAGTCGAATCCACCGGCACGATTCTCCGCCGCTTCAGCACGCAAGCCATGTCGCTAGGCTCGCTAAGTCCCGAAGCCCATCGCACACTGGCTCTCGCTATGAATCTCATCGGCGGACGCAGCAACACCGGCGAAGGCGGCGAAGATCCCAACACCTACCGCTTCGAGCCCGCCGCCGCAAATAAAATCAAGCAAGTCGCCTCCGGCCGCTTCGGCGTTACCGCGGACTACCTTGTCCACGCCGAAGAACTCGAAATTAAAATGGCGCAAGGCTCCAAGCCTGGCGAAGGTGGCCAGCTCCCCGCGCGCAAAGTTACCGAATATATCGCGCGCATCCGGCACGCAACTCCCGGCACGCCGCTCATCTCGCCGCCGCCGCACCACGACATTTACAGCATCGAAGACCTGGCCCAGTTAATCCACGATCTGCGTGCCGTAAATCCCAGCGCACGCATCGGCGTGAAGCTAGTGAGCGGCGCAGGCGTGGGAATAATCGCCGCAGGCGTCGCCAAAGCAGGCGCCGACGTCATTACCATCAGCGGCCACAACGGCGGCACCGGCTCTTCGCCTCTCACGTCCATCAAAAACACGGGCCTACCCTGGGAAATCGGCCTTCGCGAAACGCACGACACTCTCGTCCGCGCCGGCTTGCGCTCGCGCGTCTCTCTCCGCGTCGATGGCGGCTTGAAATTTTCGCGGGACATCATCGTTGCCGCGCTCTTTGGCGCCGACGAGTTCGGCTTCGGCACAGCCTCGCTTCTCGCGATCGGCTGCGTCATGGCCCGCCAATGCCATCTCAACACTTGTCCCGTCGGCATCGCCACGCAAGATGAAAAACTCCGCACGCGTTTCAACGGCAAGCCGGAAATGGTCGTCGCCTATTTCCACTCCCTGGCCGAAGAAGTTCGCTATCGCCTCGCCCAACTCGGCGTGCGCTCTCTCAGCGATCTCACCGGCTGGTACGACCGCCTCAGCGCCCGTTCCGGCATGGATCCGTTGCTGATCGTCCCGATCACGGAATCCAACCGGGTCGCTCCACAGCAATCTCCCGCGCTGCATGCCGTCGGCGAAGACGCCCTGCATTTCAACTCCGCTTTCGAGCTTCAAACAGAATCCGAACCAATCCAAAATTCCGACCGCAGCGTTGGCGCAGGCCTGAGCGGGGAACTCATGCGCCGCCGCCGTCCTGGTGGCCAAGGCCACCCCCTCGATCAAGAAATCACCAAGGAATTCCACGGCTGCGCAGGACAAAGCTTCGGCGCTTTCCTGGCCGAAGGCATCACTCTGGCGCTCTCCGGCGAAGCCAATGACTACGTCGGCAAAGGTCTTTCGGGTGGAACCATCTCCATAGCCGCCAGCTCCGCCGCCTCCCGCCGCGGCGACGTCCTCGCCGGCAACACCGTTCTCTACGGCGCCACCTCCGGCCAGCTCTTCGTAGCCGGCCGCGCCGGAGAACGCTTCGCCGTTCGCAACAGCGGCGCGCTTGCCGTCGTCGAGGGCGTCGGCCAGCACGGCTGCGAATACATGACCGGCGGCGTCGTCCTCGTCCTCGGCCCACTTGGCCTGAATTTCGGCTCCGGCATGACCGGCGGCCTCTCCTACGTTCTCCGTGGCGAAGCCGACGAAGTCATCCACCGCGATTTCGTCGCCCTCTCGGAAATCGACGCCCAGGAAGAAATCTGGCTGCGCACCGTCCTCGAAGAACACTTGCATCTCACCGCCAGCCCGCGCGCCTCGCGTCTGCTTTCGCGCCGCGGCGTGCTTCCGTTCTTGCGCGTTCAGCCGCTCCATTTCCAGGGCACTTTGGAAGCTACGTGGGAGCCGCTTCTTGCCCGTTTGAAACATCGGGAAACAGTTTTCAGTCCGCCGCAGAGCGCCGCGTTCACGCGAGCATCTCTGCCAGCTTGAAAGGAGCATGATTCTGCGCTTACTTAGCGGGGACATTCCGCTATAATTATTGCCGAGCCACCTGCCTATGGACTTTGATCAACTTGCCACTTTCGTCTACGTTGCCAAACTAAAGAGCTTCTCGCGCGCTGGCCAAAAAGTTTTTCGCTCCCAATCCGCCGTCAGCGCCCAGATTCGCCAGCTCGAACAAGCCTATCGCGCCCGTCTCCTCGACCGTTCCGCTAAATCCGTCGAGCTCACGCCCGCGGGCGAAGTCCTCTTCGAATACGCCGAGCGCCTCCTGCGCCTCCGCGACGAATCCATCCAGGTCGTTGCCGACCGCGGCGACGTCGTCCAGGGCCCGTTAGTCTTCGGCGCCAACGAAGCCACCTGTCTCTATCTGCTTCCAGATATGTTTGCCGATTTTCAGCGCCGCTACCCGCAGGTCCATATAAGCATCTACCGCAATTTCAGCCACAAAATTCTGCAGCGTGTCGAAGACGGCTCCGTCGATGTCGGCATCGTGACGCTGCCCATCAAGTCGCCCACTCTCAAAGTTCACCACATCTCCCGCGACCGCCTGCGTTTCATGGTCAGCGCGCGAAATCCGTTGGCTCACCGCTCCAAGATCACGCTCGAGGAAGTCGCCGCGCAACCGCTCATTTTCCCTCGCACCGGCTTCACTCGCCAGGTTCTCGACAAACTCTTCCGCCCCTATCGCGCTCGTCTTCGTGTCGCCATGGAGCTCCCCAGTATCGGCATGATCAAGCGTTTCGTAGCCGCCGACGCCGGCGTCTCCTTCATCAGCGAAAGCTTTGCCCGCGATCAAGTCAAAGCCGGCGAAGTAAAGCTCCTTAACGTAGAAGGCGTCGACCTGTGGCGCGAACTAGGCCTCGTCTACCGCCGCGACCGCAGCCTCCCCCGCGCCGCCCAAGCCCTGATCGCCGTAATCCGCGAACACAAAAAATTCCCCGACACCGCCACTGCCGCCGCTTCCGACTAACCCCAACGTCTCCCCGCAGCAGCCGCGCGCAGCCTCCAACCAAACCCGATGTCGCGGTTCGTAGGGGCACGGCACGCCGTGCCCGTCTTCCCGCAAAGCCGCCTTAAGACGATCGATCACCGTAGTGCCGCGTTACAAATGGCCGTGCCTGCATCCCCGCTTTTTTGTTCCGAATTTTCTTGACATTCTGGTAATATGTGGTACTATATTGCTTGGGTAAGAGTGCGGGATCTCGTTAGAGCGGCCTTCAGGCCGCTTTTTTGTTTTAGGCGTTGGACCTGCCCCGCAACGGGCTCAAGCGCCCCTCTCAGATTCCTTAAGCTCGCTGCCACCCGCAGCGTAACTTCCGTAGAATGAACACTTGCAAAAACTGCCCCATTTTGCAGCACTTCATGCATCCTAAGCGCTTTAGAATGAACACTTCCGTAACTCTATAAAAACAATTGGCTTTAACGCAATTAGAATGAACACTTACGAAAAAACCAGGGGGGAGGGGGCAGTTATTGTTAGACAACGTGCGGCCTTGCGATCTACGGCAAAAGCCTCGCCAGGGGTGGTCCACTACTCACTAACTGTTCACCGTTCACTGCTTTCAATGAACACTGAAATCCAAACTCGCAATCGATCTCGAAATCACGTTTTCCTGGATTTGAATGAGGTCATTGTCGGCGTAGGTCATGCCTAGCACCGTTAAAACATCTGTCCCGCGAGCGATCACCACCAGCGTGCCAGACCAATCGTGGCCATCCGCCATGCCACGGTAGTGATACTCCACAGCTGGCAGTCCGCCGACCACCGTCTTCCGCTGCGAAATTTTCCGGTAGTTGTCGTAGATTTCGCTTAACCGCTTTTCGACAGTCGCCGCTGCTGGGTCCAGCGCTACCTTTGTTTGTTCCTGTCCGATCACCATCAGCGTCGACTGGTTGTACGTGCCCAGGGCTACGATCGCGTTCGGCAGCGACTTCCGCGCCTCATCGTTCAATTGCCAGCTCGGCGCTTTGTACATTTTGAAGCCGTGCGTGTAGTTTGTGTAGACATTGCCCTGAATCTCTTCGCGAATCGCCGGCGGTTCCGGCTCTTTTGGAGCCGCAGGCTGTGACGCGGATGCCGTCAACGCTGGAGCGGGTGCCGATGTTGGTCCCGATATGGACGGGGCCACAGCATTCGTCTTCGTGGCCGCCGGAACTTCCGGCTTTACCGCCGTGTTGGTGATTTTGGGGGGTGCCTTTTCGCGCTTTCCCGCACCCGGTTCCGCGGATTTCGCGCTGGCATTCGTCGCCGCCGTCGTTCCCTCGGTTGACGTTGCCACCGCCGGTTCTGTCTTCGGTTCCGTACCCGTAGCCGGATCTTTCTTCGCTGCGGGCGTCTTATCGGTTTTCGGTGTCTCGCTTGCCGGCGTGGACGGCACAATCGACGCGATCTTGTCTTTCTCCACGAGCACATACCCAAAGTCCGTTTTGACTTTGAACATGTTGTCTTCGTACGACACGATCACGCCATACAGCTTCTTGCCGTCTTTCAACCGAATTTCATCCGCTCGCGTCGCACTGGCCGTGGCGCACAGAGCCACAACCAAAGCCACAGGCAACGCCACAGCCGATGCCATAGCGGAGAGGGAGCCGCGCATTTTGGGGACAGCCATATTTTCAGTATGGGGTCGTCCGCCAGCCCCTCGCAACTGTCACGCGCGCGGTGGTGTCCGCCGTGTTACCTCCGCCAGCAGCGCCCCGATCCGTCGTGCCAGACACTCCACTTGTTCGATGGACTCGCTCAATCGCGCTCGCAGCGGCTCCGGCAAGTTCGCGTGTGTCTGCTGCATCGCCAAAGCCTCCGCGATCAAGCGCAGCTCTTTCCGGTGCCGCGGATTCAACCGCTCCCAAAGCCGCCGCTTCGCGCTCCGGTTCCGGCCCAGCCACTCCTCCCCGGTGCCCGCTGGCCGCCCTGCCGCTGGCTCCGCCGAGGTCGTCGCCGCATTTGGTTTTCTTATCCGAAATAACATTTTCTGCAACTCCGCATTGTCATATTTGGAATTTTGCCCGAATCATGGTTCACCCAATCTTTCGCAATCCGCCGCGTGCTGGCTCTGTGGAAAATGTAGCGCACGGCCCAGCCCTGCGGCTTTTTCCCCACCAGTCACCAGTCACTTCTTCAACGCCTCCATTTTTTCCCCATTGATCTGCCCGCCTACTTCCACGCGTCCCGTCACGCGCATCGCCCGCGTTTCAAACACCAGCCCTCCATAGCGATCATAAGCATCCGGAAAAAGCACCACCTCATACAACCCGCGCTGATCCTCCAACGTCACAAACATCATGTTCCGGTAATTCTTCGTCCCCACGTGCCGGTAGGTCACCACCCACCCGCACAACGTCACGCGTTTCCCCCGCAATCCATCCAATTCGTCGCTCCACGCCTCGCCATTCCGCGGCAAAAAATCCAGCGGATGCCCGCTGACGCACACCTCCAGAATCTCCCGCTCATACCGCAACTTCTGTTCCCGCGTGTACGCCGCCGCCGGCATCCCCGCCAGCACCGCCCCAATCGCATCCTCGTCGCCCGCATCAGCAAACAATTTCTCCGGCCCTCCTGGTGGCACAGCCAATCTTGGCTGTGCTCTTTTGCTTTGAAGAGGCTGTGCACTTTTACCGCCGGCTTGCAAAAAATTCCACCGCCACAACATCTCCGGCCGCGTCACTCCACGAGCATCCTCACCCGCTTCCTCACCCACTTCATCAAACGCCCCACATTTGATCAGCGCTTCGATCTCATCCCGCTCCACAGACACGCGCCGCAGAAAATCTCTCCAGCGACCGAAACGCCCCGCCCTCTTCTCGCGCTCGCACAATCGCGGTTATCGTCTCCACGCGCAGCCCCTTTACCTGCATCAACCCGATGCGCAGCGCGCGCTTTCCATCCACAGGCAAAAGTGGGTCAGACATTCCTGTCTGTCGGATCTTCGCCGCCGTGTACTTCGTCTCCGCTGTGTACTCCATGCGCGAATGATTCACCGACGGCAGCCGCACCTCGATCCCCCAGCGCTTCGCCTCTTCCACATACGCCGACACGTGATAAAACCCCGCGCCCGCGCTGCACATCGCCGCCAGAAACTCCGCCGGGTGATGCGTCTTCAAATACGCCATGCGGTACGAAATGTCCGCATACGTCGCCGCATGCGCCTTGCAAAATCCGAACCCCGCAAATTTCTCCACCATCATCCAGGTCTCTTCGCGCTGTTGCGCGGTCAGTCCCATCATTCCCGAGGCCAACTCGAACTTTGTGCGTAATCGTTCGAGGTCACGCCGGCCAGAGAATTTCGCGGACGAGCGCCGCATGATGTCAGCTTCGGCCAGCGACATCTCTCCGGCTACCTGCGCGATCTGCATCACCTGCTCCTGAAAAATGCATACGCCTCGTGTATCGCCAAGAATGCCCTCGAGAGCTGGATGTGGATACTCAACTGGTTCCTCGCCGCGCAGCCGCTTTATAAACAGCTCTTTCGAGCCATACTCCGCAGCTCCCGGCCGGATCAGCGCCAAAGCTTGCGCTACTTCTTCCAGCGTTCGCGCTTTCATCATGCGCAGCAGCCCGCGCATCGCCGGCGACTCGATCTGAAACACGCCCATCGTTCTTCCCGCGGCAATCACGTCGCACGTCGCCGGATCGTTTTCCGGTATCGCGTCAAAATCAATCTCGCGCGGCTTCGGACATGGCGTCACGCCATCCGGCGCCACATTAGCCGTGGTAGCACAGCCACTCCTGGCTGTGCTCTGCGTCTTTCTTTCTCCTTTACCTCCTCTACTTCCTTTTCAATGTTGTCTAACGCCAGCGACATCGTCGTGAACCCGCGCTGCCCCAGCAGATCCATCTTGATCAGCCCCAGCGCTTCGATCGCATTCATGTCGTACTGCGTCACGACAATTCCTTTCGTCGCGCGCTCCAGTGGTGTCAACCGGGTCAGCGGCAGCGCAGAGATCACCGTGCCGCACGGATGAATCCCCATGTGCCGCGGCGCGTCATCGAGCCGCAGCGCCACCTGCAGAATGGTTTTCCAGGGTTCTTCGTCGACGGGAAGTTCGCGGCACTCCGGCAAATCGCGAATGGCCTGCAAAATCTCACGTACTGGCCGGTGCGGCAATCGCTTTGTGAAACGATCTACTTCGGCTGGTGGCACGCCAAATACTTTTGCCACTTCGCGCACCGCCAGCCGCGCGTGCATGGTCACAAAACTTCCGATCATCGCCACGTGCTCTTCGCCCCAGCGCTCGTAGACGTAGTCGAGCAATTCATCGCGCCGCGCTCCGCAAATGTCGATATCGATATCGGGGCAATCGCCGCGCTGCTCGTTCAAAAAACGTTCAAAATACAATCCCCAGCGCAGCGGGCACACGCAGGAAATTCCCAGGCAATACGTCACCATCGAGCTGGCCGCCGAGCCGCGCGCCACCGCCGGAATCCCACGCCGCTTGGCCTCTTCCACGATTTCGCGCACGAGCAAAAAATACGGCGCCAGCTTTTTTTTGCTGATAACTCTCAATTCGTGAGCCAACCGCGATTTCGCTTCCGATTTCAGCCAGCCGTAGCGCTTGACCAATCCTTGTAGGCTCAGTTTTTCCAAGTAAGAGTCGGGAGTGTGGTTTTTCGGGACCGCAAATTCCGGCAAGATGAGCTTTCCCAATTCCAATTTCAGATCGCAACGCTCGGCAATTTTCAGCGTTGCTTGCAGCAGTTGCGGATGGTCGGGGAATAGCCGCTGCATTGCATCTGCGGGCTTGAACCAGGCTTCGGCGGTGGTGATGTCCGGCGCCGCGACCGTCGTCAGCAGCCCGCCGGTGCGTATGGCATTCACCGCGCGATGATGCAAATGCTCCTCCGGCCGTAAAAAATAAACATTGTTCGTCGCCACCAGCGGCACGCTCAGTTCGCGGGCGATGCGTTTTGCTTCCCGGAGTTTTCGGCCGTCTCCCGGCGACAAGTGCTGTACCTCGATCCACAGGCGGTTGCCGAAAATGTCTTTCAGCTGGGCGAAGTGGCTGATGGCTAGTGACTGGTGACTTGTGATTGGTGACTCGTGATTCGCTTCAGAAAATTCTTGGTGCTGCTCATTAGCAATGCAAGAAGGAGGGGCACGGCGTGCCGTGCCCCTACGAGTGTTTGCGTCGGGCGTTTGCGTTGGCAATGGACAGAGCGCAATCACACCTTTGGAATGCTTTGCCAGTTCATCGAGCGTCACCGGCCGCTCTTCATTCTCCACGGGCTGCCCATCGTCCTTACCGGAGCTTTTGCTCTTCGCCAATTCCGTCGTTCCCAAATGGCGCAGCGTCACCAGTTGGCACAAGTTGCTGTAACCCTCCATATCCGCCGCCAGGAGCACCATCGCCACGCTCTGCGAATTTCGATTTTCGTTTTTCGAGTTTCGATCTGCCAAATGCGAATCACGAAACTCGGCGTCAGTCGCCGCACGCCACTGAACATCCAGCGTCACTCCCACGATCGGCTTGATTCCTGCCGCTATTGCCGCCTGATAAAACGGCACCACCGCATACAACCCATTCGTATCCGTCAGCGCCACGGCGGGCATCTTCTGCTCCACCGCAGCTGCAATGATCTCCTCCGGCGGCGCCACGCCCCGCAAAAACGAATAATGGCTGTGACAATGCAAATGTACGAACACGGAAGCCCCGATCCGAGAGAGAAGAAGCCGATGCCCGCCGCAAGGCGGGTATTTTGTATCGTCAAATCAGGGTAGGGAACGGGAAGGGAAACTCAGCAACATTTGGTTCTTTCGTTCTTTGTAGAGGCGCAGCGTGCTGCGCCCCTGCGTGCACATTGTCAAAACTCTGTAGCTCAGGCCTCTAGGCCTGAAGGCCTTTCGTCACCGCGATAAGCACGGAGTGGACAGGACCAAGCCGCCGGGCTTGGTGGCGTAATGTTCGCGGAGTTCGAGGCCGTTGCCGTAGAAGACGGCGTTCCAGCCGTAGCGGCCGCGGACGGAATCGAGGCCGCGATTTAAATACCAGCGGCGGTTGGCGTCGGTGTCGAAGAGCTCGTGCTGACGGCGGTCGGCTTCGAGATTTGTCACGTTTACACCTACCAGGCGCACGGCGACGCGCCGCGTAAATAATTTCGCAAAAAGTTCTTTAGCTTCTGCGAGCAGCTCGCGTTCGTCATTGGACGGGCGCGTCAATCGCACCGTTTGGTGCGCTGAAAAATGGTCTACATAACGGATGCGCAGCCCAATCGTTCGCGCCTGCCGCCCGTACTCACGCAGCGTCGAGCCGATCCGCTCGCTCAAATATTCGATGAGCCCGCCGAGGAACTCCGTGTCAATCGTCCCGCCCTCAATCGTTGTTTCGCGCGACACCGACTTTGGCGTCGAGGGCAGCATTACCTCGCGCCCATCGAGCCCACGCGCGCGCTCCCAGATTTGTCCGCCAATCACTTCGCCAAAGGCGGCCTCCAGAGCTGCTCGCGGCACATGGCGCAGCTCTCCGATTGTCACGATTCCGCGCTCCGCCAGCATTCCCGCGTGGACATGGCCGATTCCATGCAGCTTTTCGACCGGCAGCGGCGTCAGAAAGTCTTCTTCCGTTCCCGGCGCAATCATGCGGAAGCCTCGCGGCCGTTCGAGCCGCGACGCAATCGAGGCCACCACTTTGGTGCGCGCCGCGCCGACGCTCACGCTCAGTCCCGTCTGCTCGAGCACGTCCGCCTGCACTCGCCGCAGCGCGGCTTCATAGTTCGGGTACAACCGCTCCGTGCCCGCAAAATCGAGATAGAAATCGTCGAGCGCCGCCGTTTCGACCGCGGGCGTGTACGTTTCGAGAATCCGCCGCACGCGCTCCGCAAAATCCGCGTAATGCTCGTATTGCCCCGGCACGACCGCCGCTGTGGGGCAAATGCGCAGCGCCTCGCGAAATGTCATCGCGGTTTTTACGCCGCACGTTTTCGCTTCGTAGCTCGCCGACGCCACCACGCCGCGCCCCACCAGCACCGGCTTGCCGCGCAGCTTCGGGTCCAGCACCTGCTCGACCGAGGCAAAAAACGCGTCCACATCCACATGCACAATATTTGGAATCGTCCTGGAGCGCGGCGCGTCAGTTCCACGGCCTTTCTCTTCGCGTGCGTCTTCGTGAAAGGGATTGAACGGCATCGCCACTGCGGGGAATACGTTCTCGATACAGACGTCCATAACGGCTCCTAGTAACGGTGACCGCACAGCGGTGAACACAAGGAAACGGACCGAGTACAATCTCTTCGGAGTCGAGGGATCCCTCTTTCGAGCTGACCCCTCACCCCGCTTAGGGCTCGGAATTTTCAACGGGCGGCGCCCAGTTCGTGAGAGCCAAATAGGCAATGGAGCCAAACGCCACCCGTTTCCCGTTTCCTCTACCGCCCCGCACTATAGGCGAATAAAAAGCGAAAGTCAAGAACTTCTTCGTCGTAGCACAGGCACTCTTGCCTGTGCTCTTTCTGTGTGCTCATCCATCGGACAAGTTCAACACCTAACAAACCCGCACAGGCAAGAGTGCCTGTGCTACTTGTGCGCGCTCGACCAAAGCCAATCTTCTGGTTTTGCTACTAGCCCGGCCTTTACCGGATTCCCCTCGATATACTTGCGGATGCGTTCTTCTTCTGCGGAATCTCTCGCCCAGTGATCGAAAGATTCGTCTTGCCAGAATGGTTGGCCGGTTCGTCCTAGAATCCGGTTTGCATCCCGCGAGGTGACGCCTTTCATTCCACGCGTGATGCGAGCTGCTGCGATTCGCGGCACAAGAAGTACGTGGATGTGGTTTGCCATCACCACGTAGGCATGCAGAATGTATTGATTGAGTTCGTTCTGACCTCTACGAAGAGTACTTACAACAGAATCTGCGATCACCGGATTTTTCAGCCAGAGCGGGCCGGATTGGGCATGATCCAGATGCTGGTCGAAATCGGCAAACTGCTGCCCTGAAGTGAGGCCCGATTTAATTTTGTGAGATTGCAGTTGGTGAACGAGTGCGGCGGGCAAAGAACCGTACAAGCGCCAGGTGAGAAAAATTGCTTTTCCTTCAGGATGCCAGTGAGGGAGGTTTCGTTCGTAGTAGCTCATTGCGTGGATTATTGGGGCAGGTAGCACAGGCACTCTTGCCTATGCTCTTCGTCCATATATTATTAATTTAATATAGAAGAGAACAATAAAACAAGCACAGGCAAGAGTGCCTGTGCTACTTGCTCTTGACAGTTGTCGCGAGCAGAGATACATCTCTCACCTCATGAGCACCACATTCGTTCTCTTTCTGGCCTTCGCTATAGGCATCGTGTCTGGCATGCGCTCTTTGACTGCGCCCGCGGTCGCGGCTTGGGCCGCGCACCGCAATTGGCTCAACCTTGCCGGCACCCGGCTCGCGTTCATGGGATCGACTGCCGCTGTCGCCATTTTCACAGTGCTCGCCATCGCCGAGCTCATTTTGGACAAGCTGCCCTCGACGCCTAGCCGCACCGCGCCGGTTGGTCTGATAGCGCGATTTTTTTGCGGCGCTCTTTCGGGAGCTTGCGTTGGAGTATCGGCCGGACAGACTCCCACGTTCGGCGCCATCCTTGGCGCTGTGGGCGGACTTGCGGGAGCCTTCGCCGGCTATCAATGGCGCACCGGCCTGGTTAGAGCGCTCAAGGTCCCCGACTTTGTCATCGCTCTTGTAGAGGACGCTATCGCGATCAGCGCCGGTCTGATCATCGTTTCTCGACACTAAACCTGAGGCCATCCGCAGAAATCCCACATGCGGAGCCGCCCCCCGGCGTTTTATCATCTCTAATGAGCGCGAATTATAGCTACCCTTTGTGCATCCAATTGTCGGCAGAAAATTAGAGTGTCTAGCAGCGGAGGGCTATCCATGAGCGGAACCGATCACTATCAGGCCATCGTCATCGGCTCCGGGCAAGGAGGCACGCCGCTTTGCCAGGCATTGGCCAACGCCGGCCTGCGAACCGCGCTTGTGGAACGCGCGCACGTCGGTGGCACTTGCGTCAATGAAGGCTGCACTCCCACAAAAACGATGGTCGCGAGCGGGCGCGTGGCTTACCTCGCGCGCCGGGGGGCGGATTACGGCGTCCAGGCTGGGAGCATCACCATTGACTTGAGCCGTGTCCGGCAACGCAAGCGCGACATCGTTTTGCGCTTTCGGAACGGCAACGAGTCGCGCATCGAAAAAACTCCCAATCTTGATCTTCTTTTCGGAGAAGCCAGCTTCACCGGCCCGCGCTCCATTCAGGTCCGACTCAAGGATGGTTCGCAGCGCACCCTTACGGCCGATAAATTTTTCATCAACGCCGGCTGCCGCGCATCTGTGCCTTCGCTTGAAGGACTGCAAAGCGTGCCGTATCTCGACAGTACTTCCATTATGGAACTCGACGCCGTTCCCGAGCATCTCCTGGTCATCGGCGGCGGCTACATCGGCCTCGAATTTGGCCAGCTCTTCCGCCGCTTTGGGAGCCGCGTCACCATCGTGCAACAAGGTCCGCAGTTGCTGCGCGGCGAAGACGCCGACGTTGCCGCTGAAGTTCTGGCCATCATGCAGCAGGATGGCATCGAGGTTCTGCTGAACACCAAAGGGCAGCGCATTGCCAAGGAGGGCCCGCAAATCAAACTTGCCGTCGCCGCAGCGGGCGAAAGCGAAAGCCGAACCATTAGCGGCTCTCACGTGCTCGTCGCCACTGGCCGCGTACCCAATTCAGACACACTCAACATCGCCGCCGCAGGCCTGGCCGCAGACCAACGCGGGTTTCTTCAAGTCAATGCAAGGCTCGAAACAAATGTGGCTGGAATCTACGCGCTTGGCGATATCACGGGCGGGCCTGCGTTCACGCACATTTCTTACGACGACTTCCGCATCATCCGCACAAATCTTATTGAAAAGAGAAGCGCCAGCATCGAAGGCCGCCTAGTTCCATACACGGTATTTATCGATCCCCAGCTAGGCCGCGTGGGTCTTTCCGAGGAGGAGGCGCGCGCGCAAAATCGCAAGATACGCGTCGCCAAAATGCCTATGTCCCAGGTCGCCCGCGCGCTCGAAGTCGACGAAACCCGGGGCTTCATGAAGGCCGTCATCGATGCCCGCACAAATCAAATTCTCGGGGCCGTTGTTCTTGGTCTCGAAGGAGGCGAAGTGATGTCGATGATTCAGTTAGCCATGATGGGCAAGCTGCCTTACACTGCTCTTTACAACGCTGTTTTTGCTCACCCCAATCTTTCCGAAGCCTTGAACAATCTCTTCATCGAGTCTAATTTTATTTCCTAACACATGCGCACCATGCACTCCCGGTGGCGCTGCGTCGAGCCGCTTCGCTCCTAACTGGCCCTGCGTTCCAATTCCTTGCGGTTCCACTTTGCAAGGTCCGCTCCCGCGTCATACGTGCTCTGCAAAAATGACAGCAACGTTTCTCTTGGCGAAGCGGCTTGCCGCAAGTCGTCGTACATCAAAACATATTCCTTCAGCGCTGGATGATAGAACGCCTCGGCGGGGCGCACAGAATGTTGTGCAAACCCAGCCGGTTCCGGCGCCGCGTATGCATAAAAAGCCGCCCCCTTGACGTCCCCGCCGCCCGGCCAGAATCCCGCGCTGATCACTTCGTGCGAATACGCCTCGCGCGTGATGGAGTCCGCGCCCGCGCGTTCCGGAGCGCGCCGCCCTGAGAAGCGCGTCGCCGCCAAATCGAAGCTGCCCCAGAAAAAATGCACCGGGCTCGCTTTTCCGATAAACCCAGCGCGGAATTCTTTGAACACCGCTTCACAGCTCACCAGAATGCGCCAAAAGCGGTTGACGTATTCCGGATCATACGAGGCGTGCTGCACGTCCTGATCGAAAGGAATCGGGTTAGGAATCTCGACCGGCATCTTCCAGATTTTTACGGCAATCCCGAGCGAAGCCAACGCTCCCATAAACTCACGGTAAAAATCGGCAACGGACCGAGGCGCCAGGACCATAGCGAGGAGGGCGTCGTTGCTGGTTCGAATGACCAGTTGATGATGGATAAAATCGAACTGAACCTCGAAATTCCCGCCCGCGTAGGGAATGGCCGATGTAGTCAGCCCCATGGAATTCACGTACAGCGGCACACCCCACCAGTGATTGATATTCGGCGTCAGCGCGAGCCGCACTTTGCCCACGATTTGCGTCCACATGTGAAGAGTTGCGTAGGTGTCTTGCCAAGCTTCCAGTGGAAGTTCGGGCCACGGGTCCGGCTCAACTCGAGCAGTAATTGCGTTCATGGTTCCCTCGCAGAGACCTGACGTGTTTAAATCCAGCCGCCACAATGGCTGCCATATCCCTGCCAGGAGGGATTATATGCCCCGAATCGCTCGCCCCGACTCGGGTTTGGACGATTCTATCTGCGGTAGCACAGCCACGTTTGGCTGTGCGCTTTTTTCGATTCTAAATGCGGCGGCGGCCGAAAACTGATAAACCCGCACAGGCAGGAGTGCCTGTGCTGCTTGCGGCGGAGACAGACAATCCTGGCTGTCCCCCTCTTCTCGCGATTGTAGGTCCTGTCTCAGACGGGCTTTTCCGTTTCAACTAATCGGCTTCAACTAAAGGCTTGTGAAAACACGAATGGCTACTTGGCGTGGCGATTCGCCCTCTTGGTGGCTTTCCGCTGCGCCTTCGCGTATTTCTTCATTGCTTTTTGCTGTTTCCTGGAAGCCTTCTTGAGTTTCTTATTCTGCAGCTTGGCTGACTTCTTGTCGTACTCTCTCGAATTGCGCGCATATTCCGCGACACCGGGGCTCTGCGCTTTGGCCTGTATCGACCAGCCGACATTCAGCGCAACCAAAAGTGTGAAAACAGCGATTCGCTTCATGAGGAATTTCCTTTTTGCGCCCCAAAAACAGCACAAGTATACACGCGTCCCGCCCATCGCGACATTGAGAGACAGCCTAGGGTGCGGACTCGACCAGGCCGCGGTACTTCAACATCGGCTCGACGCTCGGGTCTTTGCCGCGCCACGCTGCATACATCTTCGCCAGATCCTCCGTGTTGCCGCGCGAGAGCACCATTTGCCGGAAGCGGTCGCCGTTGGCGCGCGTGAGACCGCCATGATCCTCGAACCATTGATATGCATCGTCATCGAGCATCTCCGCCCATAGATAAGCGTAGTAACCTGCGGAGTAATCTCCGCCCCAGATGTGGCTGAAATAGCTGGAACGGTAGCGGGGTGGCACGGCCGTGAGCAGTAGATGCATCTTCTCCAGGGCTTGTTTCTCGAACACGTCGGGCTGCTGGAGAGCGGCACTGGCCGGAAGTGTGTGCCACTGCATGTCAAGTTCGGCGGCCGCCACTAATTCGGTCAGCTTGTATCCCTGATTGAAGGTCGCCGCTTTTCGAATCTTGGCGACCAGCTCGGCGGGCATAGACTCATTCGTTTTGTAGTGTTTTGCGTAGTGGCTGAAGACGGCGGGATGAAGCGCCCAGTGTTCGTTGAATTGGGAAGGGAACTCGACGAAGTCCCGAGCCGTCGCGGCGCCGGAGAGGCTCGGATACATGGTGTTCGCGAACATGCCATGCAGCGCGTGGCCAAATTCGTGGAACATGGTGGTTACGTCGGTAAAGCTGATGAGCGCAGGCTCGCCCGGCGCGGGCTTCGGCAGGTTCGCGACGTTGTAGACCACGGGCAGTGTGCCCAGAAGTTTGGACTGGTTCACGAAGACTGCCATCCAAGCGCCGCCGTTTTTGTTGTCACGCTTGAAATAGTCGCAATAGAAAAGAGCCAGCGGCTTCCCGTCCGTATCGGAGACTTCGAAGACGCGAACATCCGCCTGATAGACGGGGATGTCCTTCCGTTCCTTGAAAGTGATGCCATAGAGCTCATGAGCGGCGTAAAAGACGCCGTTTTCGAGCACATTGTTCAGCTCGAAATAGGGCTTGACCTGCGCATCGTTCAAATCGTATTTCGCCTTGCGCACTTGTTCGGCGTAGAAGTCCCAGTCCCAGGGCTGGAGCGTGAAGCCGCCCTTTTGCGCGTCGATAACATCCTGAATATCCTTGCCTTCACGCGCTGCTCTGGCGATCGCGCCCGGCACCAGCGCATCCATGAACTTCAAGGCGGCCTCCGGAGTTCTGGCCATCTGGTCGCCCAGCTTCCACGCCGCGTGATTGGGATAGCCGAGCAGTTGTGCGCGCCGCGCGCTCAACTGCGCCAGACGCGAAATGATGTCGCGCGTATCGTTGGCATCGCCACGCTCGGCACGGTTCCACGATTTCTCGAAGATGGCTTGGCGAGTTGTACGCACGCTGAGTGAGCCAAGTTCCGGCTGCTGCGTCGTGTTCTGAAGCGGAAGCACATAGCCTTCCTGCTTGCGGCTTTGAGCGGCTTGCGCGGCCGCGGCGAGTTGCGCTTCGCTCAAGCCGGCAAGCGCGCTCTTGTCCGTTGTGGCGAAAGCCCCGTTTTTCGTGGCCTCCAGGAGCTTTCTCGAAAAGTCGTTGGAAAGCGTCGCGATTTCCTCGTTGAGCTTCTTCAGCTCGGTCTTGTCAGGCTCCGAAAGGTTCGCGCCATTGCGGACAAAACCGTCGTAGGTAACTTGAAGCTGCCGCAGCGACTCCGCATCGAGCCTGAGCGATTCGCGCTGCTTGTAGACGGCAGCCACGCGCGCGAAAAGTTTCACATTCAGGCTGATGGCGTCTTGATGTGCCGCCAGCTTCGGCGCCTCGTCGGACTCCACTTTTTGCAGTACAGGATTGGTGTTCGCTCCGGTGACTGCGCCAAACGCCAGCTGTGCTCGTTGCAAGAGTTGCCCGGTTTTCTCCATGGCCACAAGCGTATTCTCGTAGGTCGGCGGCGCCGGATTGTCGGCAATCGCCTGAATCTCGGCGAGTTCCTCGGCCATACCCGCCTCGATGGCCGGCTGGTAGTCCGAATCCTTGATCTTGTCGAAGGGAGGCGCATGGAAGGGCAGCGTACTCGGCGCATAAAACGGGTTCGATGGGCCGAACTTCTCATCCGCGGACTTGGCGAGCGTGTAGATTGTTCCCAGCGCGATGGCACCAGACACAAGAAAACCAGTCATATATTTCAGCATAACCTTCCCCGGGCGTGACGGTACCCGCGCATCCGGATCCGCAGCCCACGCTCTTTGATTGTAAGAGAAGTCCCGCGTCGGCCACAAGAAATCGCGAAAGTTGGCTTACTCGTGCAGGACGACGCTCAGGAGAGAAGTGTTGATCTGCAGACCGCCGTTGTACTCGACGAAGCCCAGTTTCCGGAATTTGTTCATGAAGAAATTGACGCGCGAGCGCGTCGTGCCAACCATCTCGGCAAGCATTTCCTGCGATACTTTGGGGAGTACTCCGTGGGGCTGGTCCTCTTTGCCGTAACGTGCAAGCAAGAGGAGAGTGCGGGCGAGCCGCTTTTCGCTCGAGTTGAACAGCTGATCGACCAAGTCCTCCTCGATTCGAATGTTCCGTGCCAGCATGAATCTAATGAACCGGTCGGAGAGGTCATGCTCCTCATGAAGCATCTTGAACATTTCACTCTTCTCAATGATGAGCACGGTGGTAGGCATAATCGCGGTAGCCGTTCCAAACCGAACCGACTGACCCGCCAGGCAGCCTTCCCCAAAAAAGTCGCCCGGTCCCAGGATGGCGACGACCGCCTCTTTGCCGACTTCATTAACGACGGTCAGTTTCACGCCCCCACTTTGTAAATACAATACGCTCTCGGCGGCAGCACCTTGCGCGTAGATGATCTGTTCTGACTTAAATTCCTTTACTTTTCTCGCCAAGCCGGCAGAATCGAGGAAAGCTTGGGCGTCGAAAGCATGCTTCCGCTTAAGTTTTGGATTGGATTTTTGTTTCTGGGAAGTCGTGGATGGCCGCATAACGACACCAATAGCTTAGGTATAACGCTACCCTCCGTTTTCCGTCAAGCAGTTGTAATTGTGGAAAAGCCCAAGCGCATCGGACCCTCTTAGCAGAGTCGATTCGGTCTCGCCCCCGGCTTCAACAAGTTGCTTTGCCGATCGCATTGCCCATCGCGTGTCGCTACTTCTTCGAAAGCTCGCCCTGGAAACGACCTTCAACATCTTTCCGGCTCAGCGGGTTTCTCGCTTTGGTCAACACGATCGAATAGACCACTTCATTGCCTGCAATCTGAGCGGTGATAAATGCTCCATCTTCCGGCAGCTCCTGGTAAATGAATTTCACTTTTCTGCCGTCTGCAAGTGTTTTGATCCATTCTTCGTCTGGCATTTTCATGCCTCTACCGCTGAAGCACGTGTCCGTCGCCGGACTGGCTAGCGGTCTTTCACAATTTTCGCGGTTGACGTTTTGCCTTCGGCGGCAACAGTAACCTCAACGTGAGCACCCTTTTTGAGCTTCACTTCATCGCCGTTTTCATCCGTCAACGAATTTTCGATACGTAGATTTCGATAGCGGCGGGCGGCCATGTCAACACCAATTTGTGCCTTTTCCGGCTGTTTCTGCCGTCGCGACGGAATGATTTTGTTGACCGTTCCCGGCATGGTGGTGCTTGGCGGCTTTGGAATTCGGCCCGTATCCAGACTCCGTTCCATGATTCTTGCGGACTTGGACATCCGTGGCCTCGCCATTTCTTTCTTGACCATGGCATGGGTCGCGTCGAGAGACGCTTTCTTTGGTTTCTTATGCCACATGTAGGCATCCTGGCACCGAAATGGAAGCCGTACAGCCCCATTTCGCACAGTTGCGAAATATGTAGCCCGCTAGTTTGTTGGATCCATTCCACTTCTCCGGCGGGGGCGTTTTCGAGGCTCTGAGTGAGGAGTACGGCGAGATGAGGGATACCACCCGGCCCAGCCCTGCTTCCCGGCCAATGTCGCTCTTTCTCGCCGTACTGTTCGGCAGATTAGGGATCCCCAAGAATGTCCGCTGTTCAATTTTATACAGTCTTGCGTAATTCCTCTTGATAGGGTGCTTCTCTCGCACCAGGCGGCCCTCGGATCGGTCACTGGAGATTGCCCGCCCGTTTGGAGCCGTTTCCGCTCGGAGCAAGAAGAGTCCATCAGAACAAGACAACATCGTGCCGCAGCCTTTGGGGCGATTTTCTTCGGATCCTCAGCCAGAAAGGAAGAAGACATGGTCAGCGTCAATCAGGTATTGGTCATCTCTCCCGAGAAAGAACATCATGAAAAGATCAACGCCGCGATGAACAAATGTGGTCTTAGCTCCATCTGCTGCATGAAATTCGACGAAGCGCGAATCTTCATGACCACGCAGAAGTTCGGCGTCGTGTTCTGCCATGACACTCTGCCGGATGGCGATTTCCGCGGCGTGGTTTCGGCAGCGAAACCCACGCCAGTCGTCGTGCTATCGCGTTTCGCCGAATGGGATCATTACCTCGACGCTCTCCGCGCCGGAGCCTTCGACTATATCGCATGCCCGCCTGATTCCGCCGAAACGGAGCGCATCGTGTGGTCCGCCATGTCGAGCGCACACGAATTCTCCGCCCGCACTGCGCATTGAGGAACCGCCCGAAGATTTGGAGTGCATCTGTCTGCCGTCCTTCCTTGACGAGCGGACCTGTGCTTAATCGCACAGACGCGCAGCTCTCAACGCGTTACTCTATTTCTGGATCCTGTTTCTCGGGGATCTTCAGCCCCAGCTGTCCTCGAGTCAAAAATGGGAATCCTGACTAAATCCCGAATCGGAACGCTCTTGATTGTGCTCGCGGCCTCACCCGCGCTCATCGCTCAGAATAAGGGATCGGATAAGCCTGAGAATCCGCCAATCGTACTGGAGGCCCGTCAGATCGTGGGTCAATCTCTCGTGGCGGCCGAGCTCAGTTGGCAGGCTCGTAACGCCTACATCTACATGGAACGTGATGAGGATCGGCGGCTGGACTCCGCAGGGCAGGTGCAATCGCAGAATGTCGATGTCACCAGAATGAATCTTGTCAACGGCATCCGCTTTGAGGAGCTGATGGAACACAACGGGCAGCTTCCCTCAGCCGAAGATCAGAAGAAGCGCGACGTGGATATCGAGAAACTGAAGCACGAAACGCCGGAGGAGCAGGCCGCGCGGCTCCGCAAAGACCAGGAAAACAGATCTTTTCTCAGCGACCTGCTCCAGGCCTTCGACTTCCGTCTCCTCGGCGAAGAGATCATAGCCGGCAGGCCAGCCTACGTGCTTGAGGCCAAGCCGCATCCCGGCTATCACGCAAACGGCAAGTACGCCAAGCTTCTCGCCAGGGTGCAGGGCAAGCTGTGGGTCGACAAGCAGGACTTCGGCTGGGTCAAAGTCGAAGGCGAGGTAACCCAGTCGTTTTCGATGGGATTGTTCGTGGCTCGAGTGCAGCGCGGTTCCCACATCCTTCTGCAGCAGACTTGCCTCGGCGACGCGGTCTGGGTGCCGGAGCGCCTCGAAGTGCGCGCCAGCGCCAGAATCCTTTTCCTGAAGAGTCTCGAACTCGACAGGATCCTCACCTATTCGGACTACCGCGCGGCGGCGGATGGCCCATACTCTGTGAAAAAATAGTGGCGCAAACGACAGATTCTAGGACGTTTCTGGGCGCCGCATACCCTGGTATTGCGCGTGCGACTTTAGAGTCAACATAACACTCGACGCGGGCGTCTTGCGGAGTGTGTGCTGCAGCTCGGCGCGCCCGAATAGCGGGAACACCGCTTAGAACACCCGCCCGAGTTGGAAGAACCATTTGCGATGGCCGGAGTCGCCCGCGCTGGCGCCCACAAACAGCGGCCCGATCACCGTCTCGGCCAAGACACCGGCGGCAAAGTCATTGGGGAATCTACTTTCGTTTGGGGCGCCATACATTTTTGCGAATTCGTACGAGCCGATCACAAAGACTCTCTTCCCAACAAGGGGCGGCAAAGTCCACAGGTCGTGCAAATACCCGGCGCGGAACAAGTAATATTTGTTCCCCTGAAGTTCGTTCAAGCCGTAGGCGCTGAGAGTGAGAGGTCCGCCGAGAAAGAATTGCGGAATTCCCGTGCCGTTAAACCCAAACGTTGTTCCGCCCTCGCCATTCACGAACACGGTACCCAACGCCGACACCGGTTGAAAATACTCAAGATTCGTTTGCAGCGAAGGGAAAGCGCTCGTTGTGCCGGGACTGGTGTCAAACCACCGGAAAGTCGTTTCGGAGCGAACACCGCTACGCGGAATCACAGGGTCGTCCGTGTGATCTAACAAATAATGCAGTTTCGCGTCGCCCGTGCGTCCGTCCACAGAATTAAACACCAGCGTCCCCAAGCGCAGCTTCGCATCGAGATAGCCCACCTCATAACCGAAGCGCAACTCACTGAAGCGGTTGAATCCATAGCCCACGTCCATTCCGATGTCAGCTTGGCCCAGTTTGTAGTCAGCTAGCGGATTGCCCCTTTCATAAATCTTGAATACCCTCGTGCTTGCGCTTCCGTGCGGCGCGACGAACCATTTGCTCACTGGCGTCAACGGCCGGTACAGCTCGCTCCCCAGCCCATAAGTGTTTCCAAACAAAACATCCGTGCGCCATTCGGACCGGAAACCCGCCACATCCAAATACGTTAACCGCGAGGCCATCGTGAAGCCCACTTCTTCGCTGGCCGAGCCATCCACCTCGAATCCCGGCTGGAGCGTCGGCGGAGCGTAGTTTTTCTCGCTCACTTGAATGAGCAAGCCTTGTTGCCCGTCGCGCTCCATGATCCGGTAGCCCACCGTGTCGTACCGCCCAACTCCGGTGAGTCGTGTCAGCGCGCGATCCAGTTGCCCGGTATCCAGCGGTTTGCCTTGCAGGGGCGCGAGATACCGCTCGATGTTCTCCGTCTGCTGCGCGGTGTCCGCCCCTTCCACCTTGATGAATTGGGGCACGGGCGCCAGCGTCTTAACCCTAGCCTCGCGATCCCGCGCGTAGTCCTGCCATTCCGCATCGCTGAGCGCGAACTTCTTTAGCAAACGTGATTTCTCTTCCGCGGTCTTGTATCCCCTTTGCATGATCGCGTCGTGCTTTTTGTAATCTGTCGAGTTGTATCCTCCAAGAGCTACGCTGATCACCGCGTCCGCGCGCGCAAGCCCGCGCAATTCGCTCTCCGCAACCACCACACGAACAGATTGTTGCAGCACAGAGAAAAGAGACTTGATGTCTTTTGCCTCCACCTGGTTCGTGTCTAAGTGCACCGCGATCACAATGTCCGCACCCATGTCCTTCACGACGTCGGTCGGCAGATTGTTCACCAGCCCGCCATCCACAAGCACCTGATCTTTGTCGATGACCGGCTTGAACGCGCCAGGAATCGACATCGTCGAGCGCAACGCTTCAGCCAGCGAGCCTTGTTCGAATACGACTTCCTTGCCGCTCACAATGTCCGTTGCCACACAGCGAAACGGTGTCGGCAGTGCTTCGAACGATTCCAAGTTGTAGTACGGCAACGTTATCCGGTCGATCAGCAACCCGATCTGGTGGCCAGAATTTAATCCGCTTGGAAGCGATACGCCATTTCGCAGCCCAAAAATAAATGCGTTTGGGTATGCGCGCTGGTCTTCTTTTCTCCGGTAGGAAAGATCTTCGAACGGCGTGGAGTCGCTGAGGACTTCCTTCCAATCGACTCCTTCGATCAATTTCTTCAATTCCGCGGAAGTCATTCCAGTGGCATAGAAGCCTCCAACGAGACCGCCCATGCTCGTTCCCGCAACGTAATCCACCGGGATGTGGTGTTCTTCGAACCACTCAAGCACGCCGATGTGCGCCAGTCCGAGCGCCCCTCCACCCTCCAGGGCGACACCAATCCGCGGACGTCCGTTTGGCCTTTCCTGCCGAATCGCCGCGGGTGCACCAGTTGGTACGTTCGGTGCTGCCACAACACCGGGCATATTCAAAACGGGCGCAACGCTTGGCCGTGCAGAATCCTGCCCCAACGCAGAGAAGGGAATTAGCAACAACAGAAAACAGGAAAGAATGCGCGGCATGGTCGCCTCCTCGGCGGGGCTTCCAATAGAACCAAACTTGGAAGCGATTCCGAGTTTGTACGAGGGTGCCGATTCGAACAAGCGGGAATCTTGCAAGGTTTCCGGCAGGGCTCTTGAGGGTCTTCAAGGCGGGATCTTCCAGTGACTCGAATCAGCTCTGAGAATGTGAAGCAGGCAAGGAGCTTCGAGATCTTCGAATCGCCTTTGAAAATCAGGGTGACTTTTTTTCTTGAAGAATGTTGCCGCCATCTACGACGAGTACTTGGCCGGTGATGTAAGAAGCTTCGGGCGACGCGAGAAAGCAAATAGCCGCGGCGACTTCATCCGGTGTGCCCGGACGGCCTAGCGGCGTATGCACGCCGGCGATGCGCTCGGATTCCGTCGAGGAAGCAGTCGAGATCCAGCCGGGGGCGACGGCGTTAATTGTGATACACAGGCCCCCCGTCTCGATAGCAACGGCGCGCATCATTCCGTCCAGCGCCCCCTTAGCTGCTCCATACGCTGCTGAACCAGGATTGCTGACCAGCGGTCCGGTGACCGAGCTGACATTTACGATGCGCCCGTATTTTCTTTGCATCATTCCCGGCAGAACGGCGCGCGTTACGAGGAACGCGGTGTGTAGCGTTATGGCGATCTGATTCTGCCACTCTTCGTAGGTGGAATCCGCGAGGGTTTTGCTTGTTGTGGGCCGTCCGGTCTGAGCCATGCCGGCGTTGTTCACCAAAATATCTATGCCCGGCGTTCGCGCCAGGACGGAATCGACCAGGCGCTGGACTTCCGCTTCGTCCGTCAGATCGGCGACGAACGAAAGCACGCGTTTGCCCGCTGGATCGAGTTCCCGCGCCCGCGCATGAATGCGGTCCGTGGTGGAAGTAATCGCCGCACAAACGCCGGCGCCCTGCAACCGCCGCGCAACTGCAAATCCAATTCCTTCCGCGCTTCCCGCTCCCGTCACCAGCGCCGTCTGTTCGTCCATCCGTCGGTTCATCAGTAACTCGCCGCCCGCATCATACATCGGGCCGCGCAGTTGCGCCGAATCGCGGGCTTATTTTTTCTCTTCGAAATGAACCGTCGGCTTAAGGCTTCCTTTAGCTCGTGCTACTTTCAGCAGCTCGGGATAGAACTGAACGAAGGAATGTTCGACGGCGGCGTTCTGATCGTGGCAGTTCCAGCAGGCATTCTTGCCTGGCGTTATTGCACTTGCCGTTTTTGCAGTGCCATTAAAACCGAAGTAAGCCCACTTATCCGGGAAGCGAGACCCATCTTTCACTTCGACGTCCAGGCCCACCAGCGATTGCTGATAACTACCCTTCTGATTGATCGAGCCATGCGATGTCGAGCCGTAAATTTCGAGCACGAACATCGTCTTGTCTGGCCATGTTCCATTAGCCTGGAAGAACTCATAGGCTTCGGGAGCGACAAACACGTTTGTGAACGCGGGTGCGCCATTTCCTCCCGCGTCCGGGTTATAGCTCATCCCAAAACCGGAGGAGACGTACTCCCAGCGGCGATACCCTTCCGGCCGGACGAGTTTGCCGTCCGGCGTGAATTGCGCGGCGACCGGCGTCGTCTTGGGCGCGGCGCCAGCGGGTTGTGCGTGAATCGCCCGCAAAGAAACCGCGCCAGCTAATAATCCCGCGAGCGTAAGAACCGTGACTTTGTGCATCCAAACCTCCCCAAAACTCTCTCAGGAGAATAACCGCCGCGAAAGGAAGCGAACCATTTCCGTAATATATCGGCTGCCGATCTACTATATCGACAGTCGATATAGTTCCTAGACGCGCCTCCAGGCGCTCTGTTTCTGATTTTTTCTGCCAGAGGTTGCTCTCCAAATGAGGGGCAGTGGCAAACGGACAGGGACGGTCGGTCAGGTGCCGAGTTTGCGCTCCGGGTACTTTGGTTCTCTTGCCGCAACCCACTGTGGGTTCTAGGGTTAGGGGTAAGTGGGAGAAGCTGCTTCCCTGCAGGCGTGGTTAGCTCGCCGCCTGCCAGCTGGACCGCTGAAAACACGTAACTTAGCAGCGGAAACGGACATCCAACCATAGGGGCAGAAGAGCAAGGAGCAAGTCATGCCAAACATCGCCAATCCTCCCGGCGGCCAACAGACGACCGACGCCCACGCTTCAACCACCAGCACGCTGGTGCTTATCTTTCGGATTGTGCGTTGGACCGTGTATGCCTGCGTACTCATCGTATTGATTCTACTGCTGCACAAGTCTGCACCACCCCAGGTGTCGACCACTCCCGAGGCTGCTGCCCGTGCCGAACAAAAGTTCCAGGATGCGCAACAAGCCGTGGCACAAGGCCAGCCGACAACCCTGCGCATGAACGAAACCGAGTTGAACTCTTACCTGGCTTCGCACCTGGCGCTCCTCGGAAGCCAGACGGCCAGCGGGACGGTGAGCGCAGCCCCGAGCAGTGCTCCTGACGCCACGCCGGGCGGCGAACAGCCGACGATGGACGACGTCGAGCAAATGCGCTCAAACGTCAAAGACGTTAAGGTGCAGTTGGTCGGCGACCGTGTGCGTGCCTATGTGGTGTTCGATGTCCACGGGAAAGACATGACCTTGCAGCTCGAAGGCAAACTGGGCGCCGAGAACGGTTTCCTGCGTTTTGAACCAGTGAGCGGCCAGATCGGAGCTCTGCCAATCCCGCAGGCAACGCTGGAGGCGGCTGTCCGCAAAATGATGGAGTCGCCGGAAAACCGGGAAAAGCTCAAGCTGCCGTCCGACATTTCGGATTTGAAGATTGAGAACGGAGAAGTTGTCGCGAAATACCAGTGAGCCGGGATTTCCTCGCGCGAGCGACCTAGTCAGTTTTCTTGAACCATGAGCCGCCCTTGGATTGGCTAGCTATGCATCAGTCCCAGGGAAACTGCTCCATCGGACGCCACCTGCCTATCCGCACTTCCGCTCTCTTCAAAGGCACTCGTCTCTACTTGCGGCTGGAATGGAATAATTTGCAGACCATTGCATATTTGTACCTGACGGTCGGTGGGCTGTCCACTGTTCGTGGCAAAGCCGGTCCAGTGTTTGCGGCGGCCGAAGCGAGAAGCAGGCGATTAGGTGTGCCGCAGACGAACCCAAACAAACTGAGAGAGTTTTTGCAGGAGCAAGAATGCAATGGTCGCGCCTCCGAAATCATAGCCAACCGGGTCACTCAAGGTGAACGCAAAGGCTAACAGGGTGGCGACGAAGCCCCATTGAAAAGCTTGGTCCCAAAGAGCCTGTTGCCATCGCGGGGACTGGCCGTCGCCTTCCACGCGGGGGCGAAGCGAGGGTAGGAAGCGCGGAACCTGCCGCGCGTAACGTCGGTATCGTTCGCCGTACTCTTCTTCCAGGAGAAGTTCTTCCCGCCCAACGAGTCGAAGCAGCAGGAGCGCTTCGCCAACGACCAGGACGGGAAATCCGAAGATGCTTTGGAACGTGCCCAACGCGAGTATGAGAAGAAAATAGGCCCAATAATGTGGGTTCCTCACATAGCGGAATGGTCCGGCGGTCGAGAACGTGATGTGGGCAACATCGGCACTGGGGGGCCGGTAAGCGGTTGCCCATGTCAAGAGGACCGCGCCTGCCGCGGCGAGCAGTGCCGCCCCGGCATACAGGCAGCGCACAAGCGTGTCTTTCTGAAGGTTTCCCAGGTTTCCGGGAACTGAGGACCAAAGGATATTGCGATGATCGAGATTATAGAGCGAATAGGCTGCCACGTAGACGAGGACAATCATCCAGAAACGACGCCGGTACTCAAATTCCGTCGCGACCATGGAATCCCCCAGCTTGCTATGGTTATAACGTCTAACGCACCCCCAATCTTTCATGACGCACTCAATCCCTGTGCACGTCAACACGTATCAGTGGGATCCGGATTCTCTTCGCAGCTACCGGGTCAGCACGGCAGCGGGGGATGACGCCATCATCTGGTCGTTGATCGTTCAATGAACGTAGAAACCGTTTTTGGAGAGGACGACGTAGTCTTTGCCCTTTTTTCCGAAGGAAGAGGCCAGGCGAACATCGAGTTTGTGCGGCTTGCCGAGGGCTGCCGTTGCGTTTGTGTAGTAGCCCAGCGTGTAGCGCGTTTTAATGCGCTGAATCAACGCGCGGAAGACAGGATCGAGATGTCCGATATCTTGGACGTCGAAAAGTTCGCCGCCCGTTTGGTCCATCACTTTACGAATGTTGACCAGACCGGGAACCATGCTGGCGTAGAGGAGAGTTTGCGGCGGGTTGTAACCGGGGATTTTGAGGTTATAGAGGACGACGTCTGCGGCGATGGCTTCGGTGACGATATCGTGCGTGCCTTGTCCACCGGCATCAGTGCCTACGTCATCGCTGATGAGAATGATCACCCGGCGCCCCTTGGGCGGCGTCTTGAGAAGCGTTTGGGAGGCGAGAAAGATACCGTCATTGATGTTTGTGGCGCCGCCTGCGTGGAAGGAATTGATCTGTGTGGCAATTTCGGTCTTGTCCTTCGTGAACGGCACGCGCAATTGGGCCTCAGTAGAAAATGTGAAGAGCGCGACTTCGTCATCGGCTTTGAGGGCGGCGAGAGCGGTGTTCGCGGCGTCGCGCAACGGGCCAAGAAATGGACCAATCGAATCACTTAGATCCAATACCAGAGCAACCTCCAGCGGCAATTCGTCGCGGCTGAAGATATCCAGCTTTTGAACAACACCGTCTTCGCGCACTTCAAAGTCTTCCTTTTTCAGGTCGGCCTTGATTTGGCCGGCTTTCGTTTTCACGGTCGCATCAACGAGGACAAGATTTACGCCGACACGAATCACGCCTTGCTGTTGATTCTGTCCGCGGACCGGTGTTCGCCAGACAAAGAGAACGAAAAGGGACACAAGGAAAACCGCGAAAGTCGATAAGCAGAGTTTGTTTTGCCCCAATTTGGTCAAGGCCATCGGTCTATTGTACGCGAGACCAGCCGCCGACTACCTCCACGCGATGGAGAGTTCGGAATAGCCCTTGCCTTCCTCGATGGGGATCGAGAAATGGATGGCCACGTCCTTGGCGCCAGAAATCTCCAGGGCTTTTTTGAAAAATCCGACGATCGCGAATCCCATGATGCGGTGCTGCTTTTCAAAGCCAGTGTACTTGACCACTGCTCTGTTTCCCTCGAGGCGCACATCGATGGGAACGCCCTGAAAATACGTGGCGTGAACGGCAGCGATGCGCTTGATGACAAATTCGGGCGACCCTAGTTTCACGAATGCTTTGTAGATGCCTCGAAGCTGACGTTCGATTACGGCTTCCGAACCACGCGTGACCATCTCTTCGTTTCCGTCGGCCAGCACTTTAATTTCGACTTCGAGGAAGCGGGTGAAGAGATCCAGCGAATACCAGGTGGAAGAGAAGATTTCGCCCTCACAGACCGCTCGCGTCTCGTCATCCAGGAGGCCGAGGATTTTCTGGAAGGATGCCTCGCCTGAGCGGCGCTTGATCTGGTCGATAGTCTCCTTGATTGCGGATCCCTTGATCTGCACCATTCAAGTGCTCCTCGGATGACGGACTCACCAGTGCTCCTTCGACCTTACTATGCTTCGGCGCGGAGGACCGAAGCGCTTGTCCAAATCGGAACGGCGGGTTAGTTCTTGCGCAAGTGCATCGCGCGCAGTCAGATGGGCTTCGACGGCGTACAAGTTGTCGAAGCGGAAGTGACTCGTCACTCAAGCAAACTCGCAAATGCCAGACGCCGGTCCAGCCTCACCCGACACGCGCCAGCCTGCGGATGGACAGGGCTGTAAGAAGTATTGTCACGCCGACCAGGACCGCGACATGAATTGCGGCTCTGCCGTAGGAAGGCATGCCAAGCGCGGCGAAGACTAATTGCTGCAAATGGTAGGATGGCCATGCCGGCGAGATGGTTCTAAGAAACTTTGGCAGCGGATAAAACAAGCCGGAGATGTGCATCATCGGCACGTAAATTAGATTGATGAACGCGATGGCCGCCTTGCCGGATGTTCGGGTGCCGATGAACAAGCCGATCGCACAGAAGGGCAGAGAGCCCAGCATATTGATTGCAGTAACGCTCGCACATTGCGCGAACGTCAAGGGCAAATGGCCCAGCAGCAGAGCCGCTGGGATCATCGTGGCCATGACAATCAGGGCGAAAAGCATCGTCATGAGCAATTTTGCCAGCAGGTAAGAACCGCCTGGCGCAGGCAATGCGCGCTTTAGTGTGAGGAGACCTTGTTCGCGTTCCGTGGCAATGGTGGCGCCGAAACCGAACATTCCCGGACCCATCACCCCGAAGACGGCAAAAGCCGTGAAGAGGAACTTCCCCGTCGCAGGATCGTTTCGAATGGCATCGCCGAAAATCACGACCCCGAACAGCAGATACAAAGCCGCCGGAAGAACCAAAAAGGGCAGCGAAAAGCCGAGTATGCGAAACATGCGCAGGGATTCGAATCGCGCTTCCGTAAGATAGGCGCGCAGCAAACGAGCGCTGGACATCGCGCAGGTTAGTGACGAATCGTTAAGCTGATCGAACTGCTTGGAGTTTTCAAACGACGTGGCATTCATTACGCGGCCTCCTGCGTGAGTTCAGTGAAAGCTTCGGCAAGCCCAGCGCGGCGCACTTCGAGTTCCTGGAGATTCGAATCCGCGGCCAGCAGACGGCGCACGACCGCTTCGGAGTTGCTAGTGCTGATGTGCAGTCGCTGTTGGTCGCTCGTGACGCTTTCGACCTCCGGCCACGCCGCAATTTGGTCGGCGCCGACTGTGGTGGAACAGGTAATTTGCTTGCGAACGACCAAGGCGCGGATTTCGTTAACGCTACCCGATGCGATAAGCCGCCCCTTGTTCAGGACGGCGACGCGGCTGGACAGAGATTCGGCTTCTTCCAGATAGTGAGTGGTGAGAACGATGGATGCGCCATTGCGGACGAGATGGCGCAGTGTGGTCCAGATCGTTTCTCTGGCGCGAACGTCAAGTCCAACGCTGGGCTCATCGAGAAAAAGGAGTTTTGGACGTCCACAAACCGCCATCGCAAACTGCACCTGGCGCTTTTGGCCCGCGGAGAGTTTTCCGTATGGACGCGCCGCCAGCGAAGAGATGTTCGTCAGCTCCATGGCCTCGCCGGGCGTGAACGGATGGGGATAGTAGCTGGCGACAAGGGCAATATGTTCGCGAACGCGAAGCTCGGGCGCGAGCGTGACTTCCTGCATCATGACGCCGACCTTGCGCCGCGGCTCAACGAGCAATGGGGACACGCCGAAGAGGCGCGCCGCGCCCGCGTCTGGCTGAAGAAGTCCGAGCAGGAGTGAAACAGCTGTGGATTTCCCCGCGCCATTCGGCCCGAGCACGGAGAAGAGTTCGCCGGGCCGGACTTGCAGATCGAGACTATCCAGAGCCACGGTCTTTCCGAAACGCTTTTTTACGCCTGAAAGCTCAGCCCAGAATTCAATGCTCATGGTTTTGTGACCTCCCAACTTTCTCAGAGTCTTTAGACCCGTGACGTCGTCGCCGTGTTGCGGCGCAGGCCCGAGCGACGAATCGCCTGATAGCAGCCGAGGAAAAAGAAAACAACGACACTGGCCACCGCAGCCGTGAAACAGGAATGAAGAACGTTGCGAATGGCATCGCGATCTGTCAGCAGTTCAAGCAGCAAGAATAGGGTCCTCATGATGCTCTTTCCTTTCGAAACATAGGTCCCGCTAAATGACCATTTGTGCCGACCGCCCGCGCGTGCGGCGAATCAGCCGACGCAGGTGCGGAACGCAGTACCACGCGTAAATAACGGCGCTGATGCCGGCGTAGAACCACAGCCACGGCCCAAGAATTCCCCAGCGGATCATGCCGTTGAAGTTTTCAACGAGTTGCTGGTTGTGCGCAGTGTTCTCGACTCCGTCGGCAAGCACCACCAGGGTTGGGCTCTTGAACATCAGCACGCACAGGATCGGCACAGCCGCGGCATTGATAACCGTCCGCATCACCGGCACCACCCAGGTCCACGTCGGCCGCAAGAGGCTCACAACTCTCTGCGTGATGGAGGCCAGCAGCAGGAGAAGCATTGGCACATAGAATCTGTGCCACGTCGAAGCAAGCTTCAAGAGGGCCGCCCCTGAGCCCAAAATCAATTGGGGAAAGTGCGGCACCGCCAGCCACCAAACAGCCACCGTAGCCCACATGATCAAACCGACAAGCGAATACCAGCGGCTGACCGGCAGCATTGGCGCGAGTTCCGCAGGCGGGTAGTACCACGGTTGCGGGAACTTCCGCCGGATCAGATTCAGAATGGTGAAAACCACCGTCAGACAAATAATCTGAGCAAAAACCGGAACTATGAAGGCATTGACAGTAATCGGCGAGTGCAGGATTAGCGACACCACGACGACGGCCGCTATAGTTAGCGTCAGATTGAAAGACAACATAAGGAAATACATCGGGAAAAGCTCAGGACCGACCAGCTCCCATCCCAGAGACAAGCTGTGATGGTCTTGGCGGTAACGGCGCGCCACGGTCATCGGGTCGCCATGCTGCTTGAAAAAAGCCATCGTTTCCACGTCGCTGAGCGGGCGGCCCAGGGCGGATTGTTTCTCTTCTAATTGCGAACGTAGATCTTCAGAGAGTTCTTTGATGATGTCGTCACTTTGCGCTCGCGGCAGGCAACGCTTCACAGCCCGCAGGTAACTGTCGAGAATGTCCATCACGTACTCCTATAGAATCCCGTTCAACGAAGAATTCATGCTCTGCCACTCGGCGAGCAATTGTTTGAAGATGACTTTTCCATCTTCGGAAAGCCGGTAGAACCGCTTGTTGCGTTTGTCTTCTTCTCGCCACTCGCTGACCAGCAGACCCTGAGTTTCCAGGCGGCGCAGCAACGGGTACAAGGTTCCCTCATCGATGGGCATCCCGTGGTCAGTGAGCGCTTTTCGGAGGGTGTAGCCATATTGCTCGGTTTGCAGGGAAGCCATGACAGCGAGGATCAGTGAGCCTCGGCGAAGCTCCAGCCGAAGGTTCTCGAAGAGATCGTGTTGGTTGTTACCAGGCGTCATACAGTGTGCGACGCACACTGTATGTTACACAGTATAGACTGTCAAGTGTTTTTTTGTTGTGAGCGGGAACTCAAACGAACTCTTTGATTCAATGTGACTTACGATGTTCTGGAGGTGATTCGGTAAGCCACGCCGCACTTGTACAACTTATCTTTCGTGATCTCAACCACCCACGCGATTTCCCCGGGGACAAAAATGGCGTTACCGCCCGGCGAGTAAGGAACAGCCACCTCAATTGCGGTGCGCTCAAAATACTTTTTGCGGCTCTTGAAACATAGACCGCCCTTGGACATGTCTTCGCACGTCACGACGTCATCGGTAAAGCCCGAGCGGCGAATGCACGCTTTGTAGCTGACTTTAGTCCGGGGATACTTGCGCCGGTTGTCAAGTGGCGCGGCCGGTTTTCGCTCTCCCGGTGAGGCGTACGCGGATGGAGCTGGCGCAGTCGGCGAAGGTGGCATGCTTGGCGGCGCCTGCGGGGCCGAAGATGGCGAGGCTTCCGCGGCAGAGGACACATCTGCGGCTCTCCCTGCGGCTACAAGGACTGGCTGCTCTTCCGGAGTCTCGGAAGCGCGCTTCCAAAGGGTCGAATCTGCACACTTTTTGCAATAACGGACGATCCCCTGGTTGATGAGGAAAACGTCGGATTCGACGTCGCTTTGCTCCACGGCTTCGTGTTCTTTGCAGTTGCCGCATTCAAGGAGCACGCGGCGAGCTTCCTTTTCCCTTTCGGAAACGGGGGCAAAGTCAATCCCCCAAAAATCGGTGGTGCTGGGATCCACGAACGCTACTCCGTACGTGTAGATTTCGCCTTCCGAACCGATCCGGCCGACCACGCGAACGAGGGCTTCTTTATTGGTATCAAGGTAACGAACAATGATCTCTTGCTCGGCGGATAGCTTATAAGTAGAAATGATCCCGGCGCCGTGGCGGCTCAGGAGAACGGTCTTGGTCATTTCCGAGAAGCCCTTGCCGTCCATGTCGCTTCCAGTCAAAAGGATAGCGAGCTCTTTCGGAATGCGGCTGCTGCGGCGCAAGTGTTCGTAGGACACGATTTACACTCATCGAGGGAAGCAGTGCTTAAGGCAAGGTTACCGGAAGTCTGCCAGCTCGGCACAGAAATTGGAGAAGTGGTTCCACCCTCGCAACCGGAGAGGGGGGAAATCTACCCGGCGCTGGGGCGAATAGCCCGAGGATTGATGGGAAAAGAACGTCCAAAGGGATGAAACGCAACGAAGGGGCGATTCACTAATAACAGGGGTCCCACTAGATATGAGAAAAGCTGCCGGCGACGCCATACTCGCGGACTGCGAGAAGAGAGTGACGGCGCCTTGCATCCAGGTAGTGCTCGGAGCGGAGCTTGAGCAGGTGGAAACATCTCGCAAGTTGCGGCTTGAGCCAAATCCGCAGCGCGCTGAGGCCAGCAAGAGTTTGATCGGCCTGGCTTTCTCCGGCGGGGGAATCCGCAGCGCTACCTTCAACCTCGGTGTGCTGCAAGCGCTCGCGAGAGAGAAGTTGCTTCGATCGATCGATTACGTCTCCACTGTCTCGGGTGGCGGTTATATCGGAGGCTGGCTAATGGGATGGATGTACCATCAAGGCATCGGAATCCGCGAGGTCGAGGAGCGTTTGTCCACGCCGCGGAAGATGCCGGAAGAAGCAGGCGATCAGCCCGAAATACATTTTTTGCGCAACTACAGCAATTACCTCACGCCGCGGAAGGGCCTGCTAAGCGCGGATTTTCTAGCATTTGCTGCCAGCTATCTGCGAAACACGCTGCTCAACCAAATCATTCTGGTGCTCGCCCTTCTTTCGTTGCTGCTTATCCCCAGAACGATCGTGGCCGTTCCGCTGGGGCTCGACGACCTCGAACGTTTCTTCCAACACATGCCGCCCTTTTCGCTTCAGGAGTACATGAGATCGCAGAATTTCGCCCTGGTCCTGCTTGTTCTCTTGGGACTACTGGCCGTGATCTTTATCGGGTTGAACCTCGAAACGGTGGATCCTCACGAAGGAATCAGAGACCCGTGGTATGCAAAACCCCGCGCGGTCCATATTTTCGTCATCGCTCCGTTACTGGCGTCTTCCGCACTATTCACCTATAGCTGGGGCTACTTTCAGACGGAGTGGGAAATTCCCACGCACCCCTGGTTTCGCGCGCCCGTCGTAGGAGTGGTCCTCTATTTCGGGATGTGGACCGGGGCGTGCCTGGTCAGACGCTTGGTGCATTTTAGAAAGAATCGCGGAGAGGACCGCTCACCAGTGAGCTGGCTGGTGATGCTCACCGCAGCGGGAGCCGGCATATTGATTGGATATCTGCTGATACCTTTTGGCCGTCTTTTGATTCCCCCGGAAGTGAGCACCTATAGCAACTGGCATAACATGACGTTTGGAACGCCCGTCTCTGTTCTCATCATGCTGATCGCCGGCATCATTCACATTGGCCTCATGGGAAACGGGATGAGCGATGCGCACCGCGAGTGGTGGGGCAGGCTCGGCGGATTGCTGATGCTGTACGCATTATGCTGGTTCGCGCTCTTTCTGATCTCGATCAATTTTCCGCACGAGCTAAGGCGGTTCTTGGATTGGGAATCCCATCATCCCTCTCTCTTCATATCCGTCAACGGCGTTCCTGTGCACGTCATACCAGCGGCGGGCATCCTGACATGGATCCTTTCGACAGCGTACGGCGTGTTTTTTGGCAAGAGCGAAAAAACCAGCAAATGGAATCCCGACGCTCCTGCCACGAAGAAGCTGCTCGCGATAGCCGCCAAGCTGACGCCTTACATTTTCATTCTCGGACTGCTGCTAGGCTTATCCGTGCTGGCCTCCTATCTTGCGATCTTTGTGAGGCACGCGGGCACTTCAACTTTCGAGGCGCCGAGCTTCAAGCATCTCGATATACGTGTTCCGGTCCTTTGCCTGGCATTTCTTGGCGCCGCTTTATTCGTCTCGTGGCGAGTGAATATCAACGAATTCTCGATCCACTACCTGTATCGCAACCGTTTGGTGAGGTGCTATTTGGGCGCCTCCGTTCCCCACCGGAATGCTCAACCCTTCACAGGGTTTTCGGAGGCGGACAATTTCCCCCTCGGCAAGCTGCAAATTCCTGCTGACTCCAAGGACCCCAAAGACGGGCGGCCGCTGCCGATTCTGAATACCAGCTTGAACGTCGTGCGCGGCAAGGAACTTGCTCTCCAAAGCAGGAAAGCCCGTTCGTTTGCGCTTACCCCCATTCATGGCGGATTCACGCGGACACTTACCTCCGGACGAGACTGGCAGGCCGCCTATGCTCCCACCGAGAAGCTCGCGTGCAGACTACCGGGGTTTAAAGACGGCGTAACCATGGGAACGGCCGTGGCGATTTCGGGCGCTGCCGCAAGCCCCAACATGGGTTCCTATTCCGAGCCGGGTCTGGGGTTTCTCATGACCCTCTTCGACGTGCGGCTCGGTTGGTGGATCGGGAATCCGCGCCGCGACGGCTGGGAGAACGGGAGCCCTCGCCTCGGTTTTGCGTGTCTGTTGCAGGAACTGCTGGGGTCCACGAATGACGACAGCAAATACGTCTATCTGTCCGACGGGGGTCATTTTGAAAATCTTGCCGTGTACGAACTCGTGCGGCGGCGCTGCAAATTAATTATCGCCAGCGATGCTTCCTGCGATTCGGAGTACACCTTCGGCGATCTTCATAATGCCGTCGAGCGGTGCCGGACCGACTTCGGCGTGGAAATCGTGCTGAGGGATCTTCAAGAGATCGCGCCCAAAACATCTCCCGATGATCCCGGGACTCGCAGGTCTCACGCACATTTTGCCGTGGGAAGGATTCGGTACAACCCTGATTCTCCTAAAGAAGATGGAACCATCATCTACTTGAAGCCGGCATTGGTGCAGAGCGACCCATGCGACGTTCTGGCGTACGCCAAAAAGGACAAGTCTTTCCCCCACGACACCACCGCGAATCAATGGTTCGACGAAGACCACTTCGAAAACTATCGCGCACTCGGCGAAGCTAGCGCTTCGGCGGCAAGTGAAGAAATCGCCTCGGACATACGCCGCATCCTGGGCTAAATCGCCGAAGACTCGTATTCCAGGAATCTCAGACCGAAGAGCTTTGCTTCTTGACTCTGGACTATACTCCAGGGTGTAGATTCGGGTTGAGGAGCAGGCCGGATGCAAATTGGGACAGTTGCAAAGACGATTGGCCTCAGCGCTGATGCGATTCGCTTTTATGAGCGCAGCGCTCTCTTACCGCCCGCTCCGAGAACAGCCGGTGGTTTCCGTCAATATGGCAAAGGCGACGTCGAGACCCTACTCTTCATCCGCCGCGTGCAAGGGCTCGGGTTCACGCTTGACGAGATCCGCGACCTTCTGGGAATGCGCCGAAGCAAATTGCGGGCTTGCCTCAGCGTGCGGCGCCGTTTGGAGAAGAAACTCGCTTCCGTGTGCGTGAAACTCGCGGACTTGCAAAGGCTGCAACGCGAATTGCGTTCAGCCCTTCGCAGTTGCGACAGAGAGTTGCAAAAGCGGCCCGCGCGCTGTCCGCTCTTGGAAGTCAGCAAATCACGAGAGGCGGAGAGTGCCGTGTGAAAGTGGAAGTGCTCTTTGTACCAGATTGCCCTCATCATCCGCGAGCCGTCCAGGAACTCAGGAATGTCTTGTTAGCGGAAGGCGTGGCAGACGAAATTCATGAGGTCGCCGTGAACAATTCGGCGGCAGCTGAGGAATTCAAGTTTCGCGGCTCACCAACGATCCGAATAAATGGACGTGACGTTGTGGGGGAATCGTGGGAGCTTGAATCGTACGCGCTAGCGTGCCGCATATATCCGGGGGCCAAAGAGGCCGGCGTTCCGCCCGTCGAGATGATTCGACGCGCCGTGCGAAAGGCACGCGAGGGTGAAAGAGTGTGAAGCAAAGACCGGTCATCTCGGCGTCGCTCGGAGCGATCGTGAGTTCGCTGGCGACGATGGGATGCTGCTTGCCGTTGGGATTTGCGGCGGCGCTGGGGACTGCGGGAGCAAGCGCATTTTTTCAGACGTTGCGGCCGTGGCTTCTGGGTTTATCGATCGCGTTGCTGGTTGTAGGTTTCTGGCAGCAACGGCGCGCGAAGCAGTGCGCGGCGAAGCGGAGCTATCTGAGCGCGGTGTTGCTCTGGTCCGCGGTGGCGCTGGTCATTGGGATGATTTTGTTTCCGCAGGAGATCGCTGGATTTATCGCGGATCGTTTTGCGGGGACGGCCAGGTGAATAGGAAGTCCCTCGCCATTGGTTTTTTCGCGACGCTTGCGCTTACGGCTGCTGCCTATCTGTGGATAGGGTCCGCCGTGCCACCCGGGCAAGAGGCTCTTGCAACGCTCACCGAAAGCAATTTCGCGGAGTTCCAAAACTCGTTCGATAAATCGGTCGATGGTCCTCGGCTGGTTTTGTTGCTGTCTCCTACCTGAGCGACATGTCTGCGGGGGGCCTCCGCAGCCGAACAGATACTGAAGCGGAACTCGGACCCGCGGCTCCGCGTGTTGGTAGTGTGGGAGCCAATACTGGCAACCGACTGGCGCGCGCCGAGCTGGAGCACGCTGCGGAGAATTCCTGATGTCCGCGCGAAACAGTTCTGGGATCCGCATCATTTCGTGGCGCAAGAACTCAATCGAATCGCAAAAGAAAAGCCGGGCCAATTGCAGCCCGCTTGTTGCATTCAGAACGGGTTTTTCTGGGACGAAGCGATCGTTTACAAACCACAGTCGAAATGGAAAGACGAGCAGAGTCCGGCATTTACGAGCGGCCCGGTCATAAAAATTGCTAGCGAGTTGCAGAGCGCGCTTAGCGGCCCGCATTGATTCAGCGTAGTCGATGCGGAAGATTGCCTGGGGGCAATCGGCGGCATTGATCCGCGGATGATCACGTGGTCGCTGCGAGAACCCTTACTCGTAGCGCAAAGCTGCGAGAGGGTCGATGCGCGTGGCGCGTCGCGCGGGAATCCAACAAGCAAACAAAGCAATCCCGGTGAGCAGGAGCACCACGACAATAAACGTGGCCGGATCGGAAGGTTTGATGCCCACGATAAGGCCGCCCATCACGCGTGTGCCAGCCAGAGCGATAGCCAGCCCGAGCGCGAGGCCGATGCCAACGACGCCTAGGCCCTGCCGCAGGACCATTTTCAGTATGTCCAGAGGGGTGGCGCCCATGGCGATGCGAATGCCGATCTCCTGGGTGCGCTGGGCCGCGGCGTAAGAGACCACGCTATAGATCCCTACGACAGCAAGAACCAAGCCGAGAAGTCCCATGGTGGCTGCCAATTGGGCGCCGAAGCGGAAGAAGAAAAATCCATTGGCGCCTTGAAGGGCTTGCGTCATCGATTGCACCTGCGTGATAGGAGCGTCCGCCGCTAACTCGTGGATCTGACTTTCCACTTGAAGCGCCAACGTTTCTGGCGGCACGGAAGTACGAACGTGGATGGTGCGCATGGACATGTAGGTCTGCTCGAGCGGAACATAGAAATAGGGCTGCGGATCTTCCGTGACGTTCTGGTATTTGGCGTCCTGCACGACTCCTACAACCTCGATGAACGGACCTTTTGGGCCTTTGATGCTGAAGCGTTTGCCGAGGGCGTCTTCTTTTGGCCAGAACTGCTTGGCCATCGTTTGATTGACGATCGCAACAAGAGGAGCTTTTTCGCTGTCGGAATCGGTGAACTTCCGTCCGCGCAGCAGCGGCATCTGGATCGTGTCGAAATATCCAGCGGTGACAATGTTGTAACTAACATCGGGCGGCTGCTCGCCGGCTTGGAGAGGACGGTTTTCAAAGGAAAGCGAATCGCCGGTGCTAACGAGGCCCATGGGAACGATGAAGGCTTGCGCGACAGATTCAACGCCTGGCAGAGCGCGAATGCGGCTTTCCAGTTCGCGGTAAACTTCGCGGCCGCGAGGTTCCTTGTAACCGATCTGCGCAACGTCCACGGAAAGATTGAGGACATGGTCCGGATTGAAGCCGAGGCTGATCTTCTGCGCCTTGTCCAGACTGCGAATAAAAAGACCGGCCACAACCAACAGGACCAGCGAGCCTGCCACTTGAGCAGCGACGAGAATATTTCTTGCGAGTTGACGGCGCGGGCCAGAAGAGGAGCCGCGGCCTCCTTCATGGAGAACGGAAATGACATTGGTTCGAGCGGCTCGCAGAGCGGGCATGATACCGACAATCAAGCCGGTCAGCAGGACGGTTCCAAGAGCAAACAAATAGACGGTAACATCTGGGTGGAAATCAAACTCGATAGGGAGGTCGGAGCCAAAGCGGAGCGATCCCAGAATTCCCGCCGCCCATGAGCCCAGCACCAGACCCGCGCCACCACCGAGAAAAGCCAATAGAAGGCTTTCGGTAAGGTATTGCCTGACTAAACGGTTCTGACCGGCGCCCAGTGCGGCTCGAATGGCCATCTCCCTCTGGCGCACCGTGGCGCGCACTAAGAGAACATTGGCGATGTTGAAACAGGCCACCAGAAGCACAAGTCCAGCCAGGGCCATGAAAGCGATGGCGGCAGCAGGAACCGGGTTCTGAGGATCGGGGTCAGGTCGGGCAAGCTTCTCGGGATAGAGATGGACATTGATGCCTTTTTCGGTGTCCGGATGCTGATTGGCAATGCGTTGGGACAAAACGTTGAGCGAAGCCTGGGCCTGCTTGATGGTTGCACCGGGCTTGAGCCTTCCCATAATCGTGAGGCCGCGAAAGGTCCGGTCCGTCCAGTTCTTCTGAACAAGATTGTCGGGGTCCTCAGCCATTTCGGCGCTGAACGGAATATAGCCGTCCATATCGAGGACCGAGTACGTTCCTTTAAATTCCTTGGGCGCGACGCCGACAATTGTGAAGGGATGTTCGTTGATCACGACCTGCTTGCCGACGACATTCGGATCGCTCCCAAATCTCTTGCGCCAGTAGGAGTAGCCCAAAACCAAAACCGGGTCTGCGCCGGGAGTGCGTCCTTCCGTTGGAAGAATCAATCGTCCATAGGCGGGGTGAATCCCAAGTGCGGGAAAATAGTTGCTCGAGACGCGGCTGATCAAGCAGTGGTCCGCGTGTTGATCCGCAGTGAGGCCGGCGAGCGAGACGCGAAAGGCAAATACATCGCTGAAGGAGTCGCTTTGGTCGCGCAGATCCTCAAAGTCGGGATAGGAGAAGTGGTGATTTCCGGGGACTGCGGCTTGTTCGAGGGCGAGAACGGTAATTTGCTCAGGATGCGGGACGGGGAGGGGACGAAGGAGGAACCCGTTGACGACGCTGAAGAGGGTTGTGTTCACGGCCATGCCGAGGGCGAGGGTGACGATGCCGATGAGGGCGAAGCCGGGATTCTTGGTGAGGGTGCGGAAGGCGTACTGGATATCTTTCCAGAAATTCAGCATATAGGCAGCGCTCCATTCAGAAAAATATAGAGTTCGATGGGCATCTCGAATGCCTGCTGTATAGGCCTCCAAATCATTCAGCGGGTTGGTTTTACATCGAGACAGCCTAGCACATTTGCTACGCGGGTGTTCGATTGTGGGATTCTTCGTCTCAATCGCGACCAGCCCGATGCTGTCGGAACGGGCTGATCGGTTGGGGCCTGGCAGCTAGTCAATCACCATGGCTACCCCCCTGGGGGGTTTTGCATAAGTGTTCATTCTAGAAGAAGTTAAAGTCGTTTGTTTTGTATCAATTCTGTAAGTGTTGATTCTAAACAACTTAGAAGGTGTACTGAAAATCTTCTGTGTCTGCGCATTCGCAAATTGGCGATAGCTTGGGTTCGCCGGGCAGCGGCCGCCATTGTCTGCCCGCTGGGTGTCTGGAAAGAACTGGACATGCCGAAGGCCGTCCGACGCCCCTAAAAAGGAAAAACGCCAGCAGGATGCTGGCGTTAACTCGCAAAACTCACGGTTTCGCCTACTCACTACTCTAGCCGAGTAGCAAGGCTGTGTCAAGACCAAATCGGGCTCGGGTTCGTGATAGGGGATGCTGGCAGAACGCGGTGGCTTCGGCGTGACCAAAGTGCGAGAGCGTCGTTTTAGTTTCAGGAGGTAGCGAGTTAGGAGTGTGCTGCTACCTGGTGAGCTTGGCGCTTTGATCGCGAAGGACTTGAAGGCTGCCCTCCAAATAGTCCTTGATCAACTCGAGCTCTTTGGTCGAATAGTTGGAGGCGTGCTTGAGCGAGGCGGTGGCTAGGCCTTCGTAGAGGCGGCCGATACGTTGGAGGGCTTCCATGCGGGGGCGGACAAAGACTTTGCGGCGGTCGATGGCGTTGCGATAGCGTTCGACGAGGCCGGCTTTTTCGAGGCGGTCGAGAATGCCGGTGACGGCGCCGGTAGTCAAACCGGTGGCGCGCGCGAGGTCTCCGGCGGTGAGGGGTCCCTGCGAATAACGGGACATCAATTCAAAGCATCTGGTATCAGTAACATTGAGGCCCAACTTGCCGGCGATGGCCTGGTGAAAAAAGATGGAGGTGGTGCTGAGCTCGCGGCCAAGTTCCATCCCAACCCGAAGGATCAAGGCATTGCGATTGCGGGACGAAGCAGGCCTAGGCAGCTGTACGGTGCAATTTATCTTGCTCATTTTATCTTGACAGCTAATTATCTCACGGACTAAGATAATTAGCGACAGAAAGAGTATACCCGAGAGCCGTTGCGCCGCAAAGCGGCGGACGACATATTCGGCCACGAGAGCATAAACATACGAAAAACCGGGAGAGATTCCGCCGGAGCCGCGCACGGGCGCCGAAGCGGGTTAGAATGAACAGCAGAAAAGGCAACTTTTTCTGTAATCTTTCCAAGAGTAACGACGTAAACGCAAGTGTGGGGCTTATCGAGCAGAGAGCAGGGAAGTGATGGCAACGACAGAAATTCACGTGAAGGCGGATCTAGGATCGCTGCGGATCGAGGAGAGCCGCCGCTCGGGCGGCAAGACAGGGAAGGTGCTGGGCTACGCAGCGGCGGTGATTGGAGCGGTGGTCATCATTGCGGCGTTGGCGCTGGGGTTTCGCAATCAGACTCCGGCGGTGGAAGTGGTGACGGCGCAGAAGCCGGAAATCGGGGGACGCTCGGCGATTTTGAACGCGAGCGGATATGTGACACCGCGGCGGCGGGCCACGATCGCGGCAAAGATTACGGGGCGCGTAACGGGCGTGTTTTTCGACGAAGGGACGCACGTGCACGCGGGGCAACTGCTGGCGACGCTGGATGATTCAGATACGAGGCGCGCGCTGGATTCGGCGAGGGCGGACCGGGACGCTTCGCAAGCGGCAATCGCGGACTTCCAAGTGCAGTTGCGACTGGCGGAAATCGAACTGCAGCGCGCTGAGGCGCTGCGCAAGGCTGGCGTGCAGTCCCAAGAGCAATTGGATACCTCCAGTGCCGCTGCCGACAGCCTGAGAGCCAAAATCAATCTGGCGAAGCAGCAAGTGCAATCCTCCGAAATGCGGATTCGCGAAGCGCAGCAGGCGGTGGACAATTGCGTGATCAACGCGCCGTATGACGGGATTGTGGTGTCGAAGGACGCACAGGTGGGCGAGATGGTGTCGCCGATTTCGGCAGGCGGAGGATTCACGCGCACGGGCATCGCCACGATCGTGGATATGAACTCGAACGAGATTGAAGTGGACGTGAATGAATCCTACATCGCGCGGGTAAAAGACAGGCAGAAAGTGACAGCGATTCTGGACGCGTATCCCACTTGGGAGATTCCGAGCCACGTGCGGACGGTGATCCCGACAGCGGACCGGCAGAAGGCGACCGTGAAGGTGCGCATATCTTTCGACAAGCTTGATCCGCGGATTTTGCCGGATATGGGGATTAAGGTGACGTTTTTGAGCGACGAGCCGGTGAAGAAGGTTGATACGTCCGCCCCGGTGGTGGCGGCTTTGCTCCCGAGTGAGGCGGTGCGCGACGACGGCGGGAAAAAGATCGTGTTTCTGGTGAAGAACGACAAGCTGGAGAGGCGCGCGGTGTCCGTAGGAAACGTGCAAGGGACGCAGACGGAGATTTTATCGGGAATCGTGGCTGGTGACGCGGTGGTGGTGAAAGGTCCTGCCAATATGCAAGACGGACTGGCAGTCCAGATTAAGAAATAGGAGCGCCAAAGATGATTCGAGTGGATGGCCAGGGAAACGGAAAGAGTCTGATTCAGGTGCGCGGTCTTTCGAAGACGTACCGGCGCGGCGGGGAAGAGATCCAGGTGCTACAGCGGCTCAATCTGGATGTGGACAAGGGCGACTTTGTAGGATTCATGGGGCCGAGCGGCTCGGGGAAAACCACGCTGCTCAATTTGCTTGGCGGGCTGGATGTGCCGACGCACGGCAGCATCACCGTGGATGGCGACGAAATCACGCACATGTCTGGCAGCAAGTTGACGAAGTGGCGGGCGCGGCACGTGGGTTTCGTTTTCCAGATGTACAACCTTATTCCGGTGCTGACGGCGTACCAAAACGTGGAGTTGCCGCTGCTGCTGACCAAGCTTTCCGGCTCCGAACGCCGGAAGCATGTGGAAACGGCGCTGAGTGTGGTTGGGTTGGCGGACCGGATGAGCCACTATCCGCGGCAGCTTTCCGGCGGACAGGAGCAGCGCGTTACCATCGCGCGCGCGATTGTGTCCGACCCAACGTTTCTGCTGTGCGACGAACCTACGGGCGACCTGGACCGGAAAAGCGCCGACGAAATCATGGCGCTGATTGAGGAGCTTGTGGGCAAGTATAAGAAGACGGTTTTGATGGTGACGCACGACCCAGTCGTGGCGGCGAGGGCCCACACCACGCTGCATCTTGAGAAAGGCGTGCTCGTCGAAGCTTCGAAGCTTGAGCAAGGAGTGGTCGCAGGTGGTGTCCGATGAAATTCCGCTCGCTAATCTTCGCTAATCTGTTCCGGAAGAAAATTCGTCTGATTCTCACGATCGGATCGTTCGCCATTTCGCTGGTGCTGTTCACGTTCTTGGCGGTGGTGAATAGCGCGTTCAACCGGGGAATTGACATTGCGGGCGCAGACCGGCTGGTGATCGTCAGCCGAGTCGGGTTGATGCAAGTCATGCCCATATCGTACGCGGACCAAGTGCGGGCGATTCCCGGAGTGAAGTATGTCACGCACGACCACTGGTTCGGCGGCGTCTATCAGGATGAGAGAAACTTTTTCCCGCAGTTTGTGATTGACCCGGAAAACCACCGCAAGGTGTACCCGGAGTTCATCGTGCCGGATGATCAGTGGAATACTTTCGTAAAGGACCAGCAAGGCGCGGTTGTTGGCGCTAAGACGGCGAAGCGCTTTAAATGGAAGGTTGGCGACCGGATTCCCATCAAGAACACCTTGTATGGGCCGACGAAGACGTGGGAGTTCAATCTCGACGCCATTTACCATACCCAGAAACCGGATGGCGATGAAGGGCAGTTCTGGCTTCAGTGGAAAAACTTTGACGAGAATATTCCCGATTCCCTCAAGGATAGGATGAAGAGCACGGCGGGATGGTACATCCTCAAGCTCGACAGCCCGGATGACGCGGTGCGCGTCGCAAAGGCGATTGACACGAAGTTTGCCAATTCGTCTTTCGAAACCAAGACGGAAACCGAGTCTGCCTTTGCGGCCGGCTTTGCGAAGCAGTTTGGAAACATTGAGTTCCTGATCCTGTCCGTCGGGAGCGTGGTCTTCTTTACTCTCCTTCTGGTTACGGGGAACACGATGGCTATTTCTGTCCGTGAACGCACCAGCGAATTGGCGGTCTTAAAAGCTATCGGCGTAACTGATCGTTCGATACTCTTCCTTGTTCTTGCGGAATCCACAATGATAGCCCTCTTCGGGGGCGTTCTGGGCCTTTTGCTGGCGTGGGCAGCCATTCCGGTGATTAGCGCAGCGGTCACGGGATTGCTCCCGCCGCTGCTCCTATCGAAAACCATGTTGTCGCTCGGGCTGCTGTTCGCGGTTTTTGTGGGTGTCGTCAGTGGTTTGCTGCCCGGCATTGGCGCGATGCGCATGCGTGTCGTGAACGCACTGCGGAGGGTTTGAGATGGCGATTCCGATTGTCTACAACATCCGCAGCGTAAGGGCGCGGTGGACATCGACCATCGTGGCCGTGCTGGGAATTGCTGGAACGGTGGGCGTGTTCATTGCCATGCTGTCGCTGGCGCGCGGTTTCCAGGCGACACTTGTGGCCTCCGGCTCGCCCGATAACGCACTTATCTTGCGCGCTGGGGCGACCTCGGAGATGACCAGCGGCGTTCCGCTCGACTCGGTAAAAATCATTCAAGATGCGCCGGGAATTGCGCGCAGCGGGAATGGGCCGATGGTGACGCCGGAAGCTGTGCTGATGGCGCCGATCCCTTTGCTTTCGACGGGCACGGAAGCGAACGTTGAACTTCGCGGGGTTTCACCGAATGTGCTGGAGATACGCAAGCAGGTGAAAATCGTACAGGGACGGATGTTCAAGGCAGGGCTGGCTGAGGTCGTGGTGGGCAAAAACGCGAATACCACGTACTCCGGCTTGATGGTCGGCAATTCGATTTCGCTAGGCACTGTGCGCTGGCAAGTTGTGGGAGTCTTTGACGCTGGGGGCAGTTCGTTCGATTCCGAGGTTTGGGGAGACTCGCATCTGCTGAGCGCGGCTTACAGCAGGCCCGACAACAATTTCCAGTCCGTTACGGTGCACCTCACTTCTCCGGAGGCGTTGAGTCAGTTGAAGGATTCGGTGACCACCGATCCTCGGCTGAACGTGGACGTGATGCGCGAGATTGATTACTACGCGAAGCAATCCACGAGCCTGACCACGCTCATTGCTCGTCTTGGCGGTTTCGTCGCCATAATCATGGCTATCGGAGCGGTTTTCGGGGCGCTGAATACGATGTATTCGGCCGTGGCGGATCGCGGGCGGGAAATTGCGACGATGCGGGCGCTGGGGTTTGGCGGGCCTTCGGTGGTTTTCTCGTTTTTGATTGAGGCGCTCTTGATTTCGTTTGTTGGCGGCGTGCTGGGGTGTCTGGCGGTTTTGCGGTTGAATGGCTACACGACGAGCACGATCAATTTTCAGACGTTCTCGAACCTGGCGTTCGCTTTTAAGATCACGCCGAGCCTGCTCCTGTGGGGTGTGGCGTTCGCGCTGGCTATGGGAGCGGTCGGCGGGCTTTTTCCTGCGATACGGGCGGCGCGGTTGCCGGTGGCTACAGCTTTGCGGGAATTGTAAGTTTCAGAATTCAAAAACTAAAGACAAAACATTTACACAGAGAACTCAGAGGTTACAGAGGGTGCGTAGACGTGTGTCTGCGTTACAATCGCGGGCATGAGTGAAGAAGAGAAGGATCGCGAACTGGGAATGGAGTGCGCGATTACGCGGCGCGATTTTTTGAATGGCGTGGCGATTGGTGTAGGCGGGGCGCTGGCGGGTGGCACGCTGGGAGCAGAGACTCTGTTGGCTGCGGCGGCGCTAGACGATTACGCGCCGGAGAAGGCGCCGAATTACTATCCGCCAGCACTCGCGGGCATGCGCGGGAATCATGACGGGACGTTTACGTTCGCGCACCGGTTGCGCGATGGGGAGAGCTGGGATTCCGATGGAGCGGCGGCGAAGACGGGCGAGACTTACGATTTGGTGGTCGTGGGCGGAGGGATCAGCGGACTTGCGGCAGCTTTTTTTTATAGGAAGAGCGCGGGACGCGACGCGCGGATTCTGATTCTTGATAATCACGATGATTTTGGCGGTCATGCGAAGCGCAACGAGTTTCGCGCGGGAAACCGCATGGTGTTGAGTTATGGAGGGACGCAATCGATTGAGAGTCCGGGGAAATACAGCGAGGTTGCCAAGGGACTGATCAAGGAGATTGGCATCGAGACGAAGCGGTTTTACAAGGCCTACGATCAGAAGCTTTATTCGAAGATGGGGACGGCGGCGTTTTTTGATAAGGAGACGTTTGGCGAAGACCGGCTGATTGCGGGCATGAATGCGACGCCGTGGCCGGAGTTTCTGGCGAAGGCGCCGCTTTCGGACGTGGCGCGGCAAGACATCGCGAGAGTTTACACGGAGAAGGTGGACTACCTCGCGGGGCTTTCGAAGGAGGAGAAGCGCGCGAAGCTGGCGAAAATCAGCTACTCGGATTATTTGACGAAGTTCTGTAGAGTGCATGCCGAGGCGCTAGCGTTTTTTCAGACATTTCCGCACGATTTGTACGGGGTCGGGATCGACGCGGTTCCCGCGCTGGGGTGTTTTGAATCGGGAGATGACTACGGTTCGTTTACGTATCCGGGTTTCGATGGTTTGGGCATAGGCGAACACGAAAAAGAAGAACCGTACATTTTTCATTTTCCGGATGGCAATGCTTCGATTGCAAGGCTGCTGGTGCGCGCGCTGATTCCGGCAGTGATGCCGGGACGCTCGATGGATGACGTGGTGACGGCGCGGGCGGATTACAGCAAGCTGGATGTCGACGGGGCAGCGGTGCGCATCAGGCTGAACAGCACGGTGATGCACGTTCAGCATTCCGGAGAAGGTGATGCGCCGAAGACAGTCGCCATTGCCTACATGCGCGGAAAGAAACTGCAGTCGGTGCAAGCGAAGAAGTGCGTGCTGGCTTGCTACAACGGAATGATTCCGTACATTTGCCCCGAGCTTCCGCAGAAGCAGAAAGAATCGCTAGCGTATCTCGTGAAAACGCCGCTGGTGTATACGCATGTAGCGCTGCGGAATTGGAACTCGTTTGCGAAGCTTGGCGTGCATCAGATCGTTGCTCCAGGTGGATATCACACGTACACAGCGCTCGATTTTCCGGTCAGCATTGGGGAATACGCTTTTCCCAGCAAGCCTGAAGAGCCAATGGTGCTGTTCATGTTGCGGACGCCATGCAGGCCCGGGCTCCCGATGCGCGACCAGTTCCGCGCGGGGCGAATGGAATTGATGGACACGTTGTTTTCAAGATTCGAACGCAACATTCGAGACCAGTTGGGGCGAATGCTGGGTGGCGCGGGATTTGATCCGGCGCGGGACATCGCAGGAATTACGGTGAATCGGTGGGCGCACGGGTATGCGTACACGCCAAATTCGCTTTTCGATCCGGATTGGAAAGAGGAAGAGAAGCCCTGGGTCATCGGGCGAAAACCATTTGGAAGAATTGCCATTGCGAACTCGGATGCGGGCGCCAGCGCGTATTCGGATGTGGCTATCGATCAAGCCTGGCGCGCCGTAGGCGAGATAGCTCAAGGCTAAACGCGCTGGCCAGCTAAACAAATTGCCGGATGATATATACTCTGCGCGGCTATGAGAACGAAGCTTTCCGCTTCCGCCACTCTTGGGATCGCCGTTTTGGCGGCGTTCACCGTTTTCATTACCTGGCGGGCAAAGAAGCTCGAATTCGCAATGCGGGAGCGGCAACAAACGCCAGCACTGACGAACAAGGCCGCGCCAGATTTTGAACTTCCCACGCTCGACGGCCGCACATCCTCCCTCGCGGATTACCGTGGCAAGAAAATGGTGGTTGTCAGTTTTTGGGCAAGCTGGTGCGGGCCTTGCCGTCTGGAAATGCCGTCGTTGCGTGCGTTCTATCAGCGCCATCACAAATTCGAGAATGATTTTGAGGTTCTGGCAATCAGCATCGACGACAATCGAAAAGACGCGGAGGAGTTTGCTGACGCGGAAAAACTGCCATTCCCCGTGCTGCTGGATTTGAGGAGCAAAGCCGCCGATGCATACGGAGTGGACGGCATCCCCGTGTTGTTCGTGATCGACAAATACGGGAAGGTAATTTATGGACATGAGGGATTTGACCCGACGCTGGAGATACAGCTCGCTCAGAAATTAGGAATAAAGATCGACACCAACGAGATGGGAGTGGTAGATGGCCGATCCAGCCATTGAGTTTCGAGAAGTGACGAAGGTGTACCGGCGGAGGCTGGGCGGGCAGGAGATTTGCGCGTTAACAAACGTGTCCTTCGAGGTTTTGCCGGGGGAAGTGTGCGCGTTTCTGGGCCCCAACGGAGCGGGCAAGACGACAAGCATTAGCGTGCTGATGGGATTTCTGTACGCGGATTCCGGCGAGATCCGCGTGCTGGGGTATGAGCCCGGCGATGTGCGAGCGAAACAGCAAATCGGATTTGTGCCCGAGAATTTCGCGTTTTACAAATATCTGAATGCGGAAAAGTTGCTGAGGTTTCACTTTGCGCTGGCCGGTAAAGACGCTACAGAAGCGCAGACGCGGATTCCGGAGCTGCTGAGCACGGTGAAGCTGCACGGCTACGAGGGATTAAAGATCGCCAAGTACTCGCGCGGGATGGTGCAGCGGCTGGGGATTGCGCAGGCGCTGGCGGGGGACCCGCAACTTCTGATTATGGACGAGCCGACTTCGGGGCTTGATCCAGCGGGGCGTAAAGAGGTGCGAGATTTGATGTCGTCCTTAAAAGCGGCGGGAAAGACGATATTTCTGAGCTCGCATATCCTCTCCGAAGTCGAGCAGATCTGCGACCGCGCGATTATCATCGATCGCGGGCGATTGGTTCGCGCCGGGACGATGGATGAGCTGCTGGGGACTGGCGACCGCGTGGAGATCCTGGCGGACAGCTTGCCGGTAGAAATGGAAGCAGCAATTCTCGAGTGGGGAGCCGCGATTGAAATGGGAGCGCATGGAGTGCGCGTCACGATCAGCAAGACCCGGAAGCGTGAGCTCGCCGAAGCGCTTTGGGCGGCGGGTTGTGACGTCATCAGCATTGCACCCGTCAGAAGTTCGCTGGAGGAATTCTTCCTGAAGATGGTTGGCGGCGGCGAAGGAGCTACATGAAGATTCGGACCATCGCATGGAACACGTTTGGCAGCCTTCTGCGCGATAAGCTGATCATTCTGTTCTTTGCGGTATTCGTGTGCGTGGTGTTGCTGATGATGACGCCGATGTTGGGATTCAAAGCGGTGACCACGGCATCGAATGCGGCTCAGATGCAAGCGATGGTGCTGAGCTTTGTAAGCATCATCATGTCCATGGTGAGCGGGTTCGGAAGTTTGCTCGCGGCATGGGCGTCGGCAGACGCAGTGGCTACGGAGATGAAGTCGGGCACGATTTTGGCGGTGATGGCGAGGCCCGTCCGGCGGTGGGAATTCCTGGTTGGCAAATACCTCGGCGTGATAATGCTGATGGGGATTTATGTATTGCTGATGTTCGCGCTGAGCTACTTGCTCGCGTGGATGGGAGGCGAGCGAATTCAGTCGACACCGTGGGTGTTGATTGTGTATCCGATGGTGAGGTACGCGGCGTATGGCGCAATGGCGATGGCGCTGGTGACGCTGATGCACCCGGTTGTGACCATCGGGATCATCATGGTGATTTCGGTGGCTGCCCCTAGAGTCATGCCCGCAGCCGGAGACGCGAGCAGGCTTGCGGGATGGATTAAAGCTCCGCTTTACGCGATTTTGCCTTCTACCGGCTTGCTATCGGAAGACCGCTTTCTGACCATCACGCACGCGGCATTAAAACCAACCGGCTGGCTCGAGCACGCTACCACGCTGGGGTACGGGTTGGATTACGCTTTAGTGTGTTTGGTGCTCGCGATGTGGTCGTTTCATTTCCGGAGCTTAAAGCGGGATTGACGCGCAGTTTGACGCGCGCGCATATTTCAAAGAGAGAAGAAAAAGTGCCGGAATCTCGCGTGGCCGGCAAGCTGCGAAATGAGCTTGCGGGTTTTGACGCATAAATGTGTTATTGTCTTCGTGTAGACTCCCGAAGTAGGGTTGCCTGAACTCCCTGAAGGGCGCGCTTTTTGGCCTTCCCTCCACTGAATTCAGCCAATTTCAGGCCAGTGTAACGTAGCGTCCGGGAAGCGCGAGCTTGCCGAGATCCTGCACTCATGGTGCTTCGAAGAGTTCAGGGAGAATCAAGATGAAGAGTTTGTTTGTCGGCAACATGAGTTTTCAGACCACCGAAGGCGAGCTGCGGGATTTGTTCACGCCGTTCGGGCAAGTGACGCGCGTGCACATGGCCATGGACCGGGAAACCGGCCGTGCGCGGGGGTTTGCGTTTGTGGAAATGCCGAACGACGAGGAAGCGGCAAAGGCGATGGCCGGCCTCGATGGCAAAGAATTGGGCGGGCGCAATTTGAAAGTGAATGAAGCGCGGCCTAAAGGTGAAGGCGGACCTCCACGCGGGCCGAGGAATTTTGGCGGACCCGGCGGCGGCGGTGGCGGCCGAGGCAAGGGCGGAGGCGGCGGGCGCGAGCGCTTTTCGAATGAGGACTACCGCGAATCTGCGCGGCAGCCACGCGAACCGCGCTGGTAAGTGAACTAGAAGTAGCATGACGGCGACGGCCCAAGCCGCGCCGGGCAGCGCCTGCGAGGAGACGCTATGACAACGACATTCCAGAAGCGCCAAAAAGAAATGAAACGGATGGAAAAGCGCAAAATGAAGGAAGAAAAGCGCGTACAGCGAAAGCTGGACAAGACCGCCGAGAAAGAATCGGGAGTATCCACCGAAGAAATCCTTGAGCCATTGACCGCTCCCATTCCGTACGACCCAGAGCAATAGCCGACAGGCGCCGAAGCGCGGTTTCCCGGCGCGCTGAGTCTTACCCAACAACAATCGGACAACATTTCGTTTGGTCTGCGCGGAGAAGTTTCATCGCTGCCATTCAGGGCTGCACGGCACTTTGAACTGCACGCCTACGCAAGCTGGGCGCAGAGGCCGCGGCAAGCCCCGTCCCTACAAGGGTGCTTGTAAGAAGGCACGATTCAGGCGCTAATGCATGGCCATCGGGCCACCCCTGGCCTGCGGGCGGCGCATCAGAAAAATAAACGGGAGCATCAACACAAACAATCCCGCCAAGATCACGAAAATACTATTGTAGGCGAGCATGCTAGCCTGCCGCTCGACCATTCCGAACATTGCGGCTCGAGCTTGATGAGACGCGGTGACAGCGTCCGAGCCTGTGGCCCGAAACATTCCCTGCATCGAATTCATCATATTGCGCGCAGCGAAGTCGTAAGGCGTCACATGCGAGCCAAGTTGAGCGATATTCCTTTGCTGAAAGCGGGTTTGCATGGTGCTGACGGCGGCAATGCCGATGCTGCCTCCCAAGTTGCGCACGAGATTGAAGAGGCTTGTGGCGTTGCCCATGTTTTCCTTGCGAATGGGCGCCATGCTGATGGTTGTGAGAGGGACGAAGATAAAGCCTAGCGAGAAGCCCATGAAGAGCTGCGGCCAGAAGAAGTCCCAGTAACCGGCGCTAAGACTCAGGCGAGAGATTTGGAAGAGGGTCAGTCCGCAGACGATCATCCCTACCGTCAGCATTTTCCGCGGATCAAACTTAGCCATGATGATGCCGGCGGCGGGCATGGCGATAAACGAGCCGAGGCCACGTGGCGCCATGGCAAAGCCTGCGCGCAAAGCGGAGTAGCCAAGCAGCGTTTGAAGAATCAGGGGGATGAGCACGGTAGTGCCATAGAGGCCGACGCCGAGCAGCGACATGAGAAATACGCCACTGGAATAGCTTCGGTCTTTAAAAACGCGCAGATTGACGACGGGGTGTTCGACGCGGAGTTCATAGATAAGAAAAGCAAGGAGCGCGAGGACGGCAACTACGGCGACAGCGGTAATCCAATCCGTGCCGAACCAATCTTTTTCCTGACCTTTATCGAGAACGATTTGCAGTGCGGCAATGCCCAGGGCGAGCAGCCCGATGCCCCAGTAATCGATTTTTTGCGAAGCGCGCCGGATGTAAGACGGGTCGAAGATGAAGAGCGACGTCATCACGATGGAGATGATGCCAATCGGTACGTTGACGTAAAACACCCAGCGCCAGGAGTAACTGTCCGTGAGCCACCCTCCGAGGACGGGGCCGAGCATGGGAGCGACAACAATGCCGAGGCCCCAGAAGCCCATAGCCTTGCCGCGATCTTCCGGCGGGAAGGATTCCAGCAAGATGGCTTGTGAGATGGGCTGCAAACCCCCGCCGCAAGCTCCCTGGATGATTCGGCAAACAACCAAGAAGGGAAGGCTGGGAGCAAGGCCGCACAAGAAAGAGGCGATGGTAAATCCGGTGACGGAGAGCATCAGCATGCGCTTGCGGCCGAAAAAATTGGAGAGCCATCCGGTGAGCGGCAAAATGATGGCGTTGGCCACGAGATAGGAAGTCAGCGTCCAGGTGGCCTCGTCGACGGTCGCGGAGAGGCTGCCGGCGATGTGCGGCAGCGAAACGTTTACGACCGTGGTGTCCAGCACCTCCATAAAAGTGCTGAGCATGACCGCGATCGCGATGATCCAAGGATTGATGTTGGGATGACTTTGCGCCGTTTCCTGGGACATCAAAACCTCGAACCGTACGTGGACGGATGTTCAGTCCTGCTTCGCTAAAATCATAGAGTCTGATGGCGTTGCTGGCAAACCCTCATCCAGCCGTCCGTGTCCAACCCCCAATTTTTCCATCGAAATACTGTCCAGAACTAACGGCTTGCGGTATCTTGTCCGCATACAAATATCACATAGGAGAGTCAATGGAATCGCACAAACCACGCCGTGAATTTCTTGCAGGGATGGGCGCTTTGGTCGCGGCAGCGTCTTTTCCGGAAGTGCTGCTGAGTGCTCGAGAGCCGCTTTATCCGCCGGCCAACTTGTCGTACTTTGATACCCCGATTCCTCCGGGACCTTTCGAACTACACATCGGCTATGCGGCCATCACCTGGGGTGGGAACGATCGTCAGGCCATCGAGGACATCGCTTCCGTTGGATTCCCGGGAATTCAGATACGGTCCAACAGCGTTCAAGAATTCGGCAGTGCTGCAGCACTGCGCGAGGTTCTCGACAAACATCATCTCAAGATGATCGCGCTCTCCAGCGGAAACCTGAGCATCGATCCCGCGATCGAATCGTCCGAAATCGAGAAGCACGTGGCAAACGCGAAATTCCTTCGCGACGCGGGAGGGCTGTATCTTCAAATCATTGACGAGCGGCCCAAAGATCGCGCGATCGTGGCGGCGGACTACAAACGCCTCGGCGTACTGATGACGGAACTCGGAAAACGAACCGCCGATCTGGGGATACAGCTTGGCTACCACAACCACATGGGAGCCATGGGACAGGCTCCCGAGGGTATCGAGCAAATCATGGACGCCGTCGATCCGCGCTACGCAAAGCTGGAGCTCGATGTCGCGCATTATTTTCAGGGAGGCGGGGACCCGGCCAAAGCCGTCGAGAAATACAGCGACCGCCTGCTGTTCCTGCATCTGAAGGATGTCGAGCGGCTGTCCGGCGCCGCCGGCACTCGAGAATCATATCGTTTCGTGGAGCTCGGGCGAGGATCGGTAAATCTCCTCGCGGTGCTGGATGCGCTTCGCAAAATCAATTTCCGCGGATGGGGAATCGTTGAGCTCGACGCCGTGCCGGATAAAGCGCGAACGCCGAAGGAATCGGCGGTCATCAACAAGAAATACGTCGAAGAAAAGCTGGGGTTGACGGTATGAGCTCACCGTTCCGCGTTGCCGTCATAAATGATGAGGTCGGACAGGACTTTGGCCGCTCTTGCGAGGTCATCGCCCGCGAGTTTGGGCTGCAGTGGATCGAACTTCGCGGTATGTGGAACAAGAACCTGCTTCATCTCGACGCCAAGGAGGTGGAAGAAGCGCGGCGCATTCTGGAGAAGTACAAATTGCGCGTGACGGACATCGCCAGCCCGCTCTTTAAAGTGGATTGGCCCGGCGCCCCAAAATCCGAATTCAGTCCCAAGGTTGCACAGTTCAACGCCGATTTTACCTACGAGCAGCAGCCCGATGTACTCGAACGCTGCATAGAGCTGGCGAAAGTTTTCCAAGCCGACCGCGTGCGCTGCTTCGATTTTTGGCGGCTCGATGATCCGGCGCCGTATCGTGCGGCGATGAATGAGAGACTGCTTACGGACGCCCTTGTGGCCGGGAAAAAGGGCATAACGCTGCTGCTCGAAAATGAGCCTGCCTGCAACACGGCCACGGCAGCGGAAGCAGTCAAAGTTCTTGCCGAAGTGAAAACTCCGCACCTGCTGCTGAACTGGGACCCCGGAAACGCGGCGTCGCGGGGCGAGATCGCTTACCCAGATGGGTACGCGCTGCTGCCGAAAGAGCGGATCGGGCACTGCCACTGCAAGGACGTCACGAAGAAGGCGGAAGGCAAAGAATACGAATGGGCCGCGATGGGCCGCGGCATCGTGGATTGGAGGGGGCAGTTTGCGGCGCTGAAGCGTGACGGCTACAAGTTTGCGGTTAGCCTGGAGACGCACTGGCGCGGCGCCGGCACCCCCGAAGAATCCACGCGGCAGAGCTGGGCCGGGATGAAAGATGCGTTGCAAAACGCCGGAGCGCTGTAAAGCGCGGCGGGCCTAGAGCCCGAGCGAAATCACTCACCCCCGACGCACGACCGGCGGCGAAGCAAAGAAATACCAGGCCAAATGCGGCGCGCGTTTCGGCTGCAAGCTGAGATTACGAACCCTCGGCCCCCGATCGTTTTGAGAAACGGAGACACCTGATTCCGATGAGACACTTATTGGCTGGCGTCGTGCTCGTTTTGGGATTTGCACTTTCTTCGCAAGCGCAGTCGGCCCGTTGGACAGAGAAAACCGCGAAGGACTGGTACGCGCAGCAGCCTTGGCTCGTTGGCAGCAACTATATTCCATCCACCGCGATCAATGAGCTGGAAATGTGGCAGGCCACGACTTTCGACCCCCAGCGTATTGACAAAGAACTCGGTTGGGCCGAGTCGCTTGGCTTGAACACGATGCGCGTCTTCTTGCACGACTTGCTCTGGCAGCAGGATCCGGAAGGATTCAAGAAGCGCCTCGACATTTTCCTGAGCATCGCGCAGAAACATAAAATCAAGCCACTGTTTGTGCTTTTTGACTCCTGCTGGGATCCAAATCCCAAGCTCGGAAAACAGCGCGCGCCAAGGCCCGGCGTGCACAATTCGGGCTGGGTCCAAAGCCCCGGGGCAGCCGCGCTCAAGGATCCCAGTCAATATCCGCGGCTGGAAGCCTATGTAAAAGGAGTGATCGGAGCCTTTGCCAAGGACCAGCGGATTCTTGGATGGGACGTCTGGAACGAGCCGGATAATACCAACGATGGAAGCTATGCCAACTCCGAGCCGTCCAACAAGAAGGAACTAGTCCTGGCACTGTTGCCAAGAGTGTATGACTGGGCGCGCGAGGCAGGCGCTTCCCAGCCGCTTACCAGCGGCGTCTGGAAAGGGGATTGGTCGTCTCTCGAGAAGCTCGAACCGATGGAACGAATTCAGTTAGCGCTCTCCGATGTCGTTTCCTTCCACAATTATGACGGGCCCGAGGTGTTTGAAAAGCGCGTTCTATCCTTGCAGCAGTATTACCGGCCCATACTTTGCACCGAATACATGGCCCGTGGAAATGGCAGCACCTTTCAAGGCACGCTCCCTATTGCAAAGAAATATCGCGTTGCCGCCATCAATTGGGGACTTGTCGCGGGCAAAACACAGACCTATCTGCCGTGGGATTCCTGGAAGAACCCCTATGTGAACCGCGAACCGGCCGTGTGGTTCCACGAAATTTTCCGCAACGATGGCCAGCCCTACCGCCCAGACGAAGCCGATTTTATCCGCGCGACAATCCAGAGCGCCGCTGCCGGCAACTGATTGCGCGAAGCGATCGCGCTGACCGAGGGACGCAACCTGAGTGCTGTTCTCTATCGCTTTTTAGCCGCCGCGACACGGCGACGGGGCAGGAAAGAGTTTGGTTCCGGGACCTGGACTCGAACCAGGACTCTCAGCTCCAAAGGCTGATGTGCTACCGATTGCACTATCCCGGAACCGCAGCCAACAGTTTAGCAGAGGAAAAAGAATGTGCGAAGCTGCAGAAATGTGCGCGAGGCGAGAGTTTCTGCTAAATTGATGAGGTTGCGTCCGTCGCGGGAGAGGTGGCCGAGCGGTTTAAGGCGCACGCTTGGAAAGCGTGTGTAGGTTAACCCCTACCGTGGGTTCGAATCCCACCCTCTCCGCCATATCTGCAAGTTGCTGATTTCCCTGCCTTTGAATCCGTGGTGTCTATCTTCACTTTTTGTGTGCAGCTCGCATACAGCGGACTGTACATACAAATGTATTGTCAAGCGCGCGCGAGGACCGTATTCTCTCCCAGTCGTGGCGTGCCATTCGATTTGAATGGGACGAGCTGATGAACCGGCACAACCTTCACAAGCACGATGCTCGCTTCGAAACGGCCGTTCCGTTTTCGACGATCCCTACGCGATTACGCAGCGTGACGTCACTTTCGAAGATGAGGAACGCTGGATAACAGTCGGAGCAATAGGGCCGGGTTCGATTCTATTGGTGGTTCATACCTTCTATGAGGAACACGACGAAGAAGTTATTCGTGTCATCTCGGCGCGCGCCGCCGAATCGCACGAAAGGAGAGCCTATGAGGAAGCTCACAAAGGAGCAGAAGCGCGACATCCGAGCCATCGCCGCAAAAAGAGACGAGGACATTGATTTCTCGGACGCTCCGGCGGTTGTAGATTGGAGCGGAGCCGAAATTGGCAAGTTCTATCGACCAACGAAGAAGCCCGTTTCGATGCGTCTTGATTCCGACGTCATCGCATGGCTCAAAGCCGATGGCCGCGGTTACCAGACCAAAGCGAATTGGCTTCTACGACAAGCCATGACTCATCTCACGGAAGGAACGAGAACCGTGAGCGGTAAGAGACGTTCCAGGCGGACTGGCAAAGGCAAGTAAGCATGCCAATAAAAGGACATTCAATGAAGCGGTGCACGCATATTCGTAATGCTTGGCTTCGGGAGATTGGATCGGCTCGCAACGCTCGATTTAGACGAAACCGATCAACATTAAGAACGTGTCGACAAGAAGAATCGGCGACACTTCTGGGCGGCCCTCGATGAGATACCCAGTTGTTGCGCTTTTGCTTGCATCGCTTTTACTTTCGGGCCCCGTGCGCTCGGACAAAGACGCAGCTCTCACCATTAATCTTATCCAACTCCTCGCGACTCCGGACAAGTTCGATCATAAAACCGTTACGGTACGGGGGTACCTGCAATTGGACCTGCAACCCCAACACTCACCCAGTGCTTACTTGTTTCTCCACGTGGAAGATGCCGAGAACATGCTAGGCAACGTAGTGGTGATCCAGCCGACTGATTCTATGCTGCGCAATGCGGAAAGAATCGACCGAATGTATGTCATTCTCACGGGCACCGTTCGGGTCACCCACCTAGAAAATGGCGGCGTCATCCTTGGGATAGGTGACGTACAACGCTGCGATCCGTGGTCTGATCCCCACCGCCCGCGCGGCCTAAAGGGCGACGAAAACAAACCCAGGTAAGGCGAGGGGGACGGCGACGGGGACAGACGGGATGTTTTCTAGCTTTTAACTTTTCCACAGTTTCCACAGCCATATCAAATTAGTTAGCCCCCGCCTAACCCCTTAAAATCCTTCCACTTCCGCCACCCTCATTCGAATACCAACTCAGTAATCCAGAATTCTATTGACAATCGGTAACTATAGTGCTACCGTTCCCTATGTTCCGCCCGCGCCGCCCTCTACTTCCTCACGGTTATCCCGAACGAAGTGAGGGATCTGCTTTTCTCTTTTCTCCTATCGGCGCACTCAGCGTCCCCGCTCTATCCTCTTCTTTCTTTCCTCCTGTCGGCTGTGAGCTGTCAGCTGTCAACTGCCCTCCCCTAAGTCCTTTCCCTGCCACTCTTACAGACCCTCCGCAACTTACTGAAAATCCAGCCACTTTAAGTCTTGCATTTGCCACTCTTACGCGCCACGTCAAGCATAACCCCTTTGTTTGCCACTCTTACAGAAAACAACCGGGGTGGGGGACTGCCATCGTCAATTTCTTCGTGGCACAAACTCCGCAGCAAGGGAAGAATCTCGCCGTCCCGCCAGTCCCCAGGCACGACTCACCAATCACGACTGCGGTTCTCTTTCTTCCACCAGTCACCAGTCATCAATTCCCAGTCACGGCTTCGACTCTCTCTCTTACACCAGTCACGAGTCACCAGTCACAAATCACTAAGTCCTGTAGAACTCTGCGCCTTCGCGCGGTTTTGGCGCGAAGAATCCGCACTTACGCAAAATACGCGCGCAACTCCCTTAAAATGAACACTTCCAAAACGCTAGACTTAAAGTCCTTTAGAATCCGCACTTACAAAAAAAGGGGAGGGGGAGGGCCGGTCGCCGCGACCGCGGTCGGTGGTCCAGCGACACAGCGAAATCCTGCGAGCTCCCAACAAGAGGGGCCAAGCAATTGCGCCCGCGCCCAATCAAGTCACTTTTTCGTGCGTTTTTTCTGGTTTTTGCACAAAGTCTCGAGCAAGTATTTTACCGACGCGCATTCCCGAATCACCGCCTCAAGTTTCGGGACCGTCGCATTCAACTCACTCTCTTCCACAATCCCGTCCGCCAAAGTGTTCGCAATGCTCTCCAGCGCCGACCCTACATCCTTCATCAGCCTGGAGACGACCAAAAACTCTTTTTCCGAGGTCTCTCGCGGATCTGGAATCTTGAAAGCCACTCTTCCCGCCTGCGATTCGAGCGCATCCAAAGCTTCGAAATTCTTCAATAACATGCAGATCTTCGGCACGAGTTCCGCTGGAATGGGCCGGTCTCCCCGGAGCCAATACATCAGCGACCGATAATTCGTGCCCAACTGCTGCGCCAACAGCCGGGTGTCGTACTCGGCCCTCGCCTCCACTACCTGGCTCAGTACGTTTGCAAGCGTCTTTGCGGCCACAGTGTCTTCCTTTGTTGCAGCTCTGTCAGTTCAAAAAGGCCATCATTTTGAACGGTGAGATTGTGCATTGTATCTGAATTGCACGCTTTTCCCGTAGGCGCTTTAATAAGCACATCAAGGCATAGTAGATTGCCAGTTTATCAATGACCATACGAAGCCGATTTCCTGATTGAAAAGAGAAGCTGGCACAGTCTACGATGACCTCGTATCCCGAATAAAACGCAAGGGTTCTCTTGGCAAGAGGATACGAAACGGGCGGATAGTGGACGGATTTGATACTGTAAGTCCGGTCTCGCTGGGCCTCGGATGTATGATTTGGTGTGCTTCGCGGCTGTGCGTTCGGAACTGACGAAGTAAGGACGTGACCCATGCCCTTCATGGACCTGATCAAGAAAGCTATTTTTGAAGAGGACCCGGCGGCCCAGCATCCTGCCAAGCTTCCTGCACCCAGCCCTGCAATCGCACGGCCCGCTGATTCCGCCGCTGCTCCCGCTTACGTGCCAATGAGCACGCGCGACAACCAGTTCTATACACGGCTGGCCAAGCAGACCGACCTCTCCGCAGTTCCCGAGTTGGCCAAGATTGAAACATTTGCCGCACCGCTTACTTCCGTCATTACGGATAAAGCATTGCGGTACAAAGCTGCCCTGGCCACGGCCCAATCGCAGGGCGGCCTCACGAAAGACGCCATCTTGAAGGGCTTTGACAGTCTGCTGAATGTTCTCAATTCCTCGGCAAGCACCTTCACCAAGCAGACCGACGATGTGTCACGAACGGAAGTGGATGCCAAGCTCGCCCAGATCACAGACGTCAATGAAGCCATTCAGCAAAAACAGAAAGAGATCTCTGACCTCCAACAACAAGTGAAGTCGCTTCAATCGCAGGCGGAGTTATCGCGTTCGAAGCTGCAAGAGGCGAAAACCAATTTTGCGGCAGCGCTGGAACGCCGGCGGGCCGAGATTCAGCAACAACGCAAGGAATTCGAAACGATTTTGGGATAGGGAGACACCATGGCAACCACTCCAAGTTCCCCGGTTTTGCAGGGATTGAAGAATTTTTGGCAGCGGCCCGAAGGAACGGTCGGGAAAGTCGTGCTGGTTCTAGGTGGACTCGCGGTCGCTTACGGTTTCGTCCAGCTTCTCCCGTTCCTGATTGCGGCGGCGACCGACACTCTGCACCTCGCGCTTCTCATCGGCGGGCTTCTTGTATTCCTTTTCATCGTCACCGACAAGCGCGTCCGAACTCTTGGGAAGCTCATCTTCCAGAGTGTCATGAGGTTTCTCACCGGACTCTTTATCGAGCTGGACCCGATCGGCATTCTCAAGAACTACATCGGCGAGATGAAAAAGAATCTCGCTGTCATGGATGAGCAGCTCGGAAACCTGAACGGCTCGATCCGCACTCTCCAGAACCAAATCGACACGAACCAGAAAGAAGCCGAGCACAGCATGGCGCTGGCCAATCAGGCCGACAAGAAAATGGCCGCCGGCGGTTTGACCGCTCTCGATCAACAGCAGTACACCTCCGCCAAGGTCACCAATCAGCGGCATGCCGCCAGCCTCATCAATATCAACAAATCGCTCACGGACCTGCGCGACAAACTCAAGATTCTGTATGACCAGCTCATCCGCTGGCGCGCTACTGCGGAATTTCAGGTTACCGACAAAGAGAACCGCGTCAGCGAGGAAGAGATGCGGCGGAAAGCCCTCAAAAAGGCTTATTCCGTGTTCCAGGCCGCCAAGAAAATCTTCCGTGGCGACCCGGTGGCCAACCAGATTTACGACCAGACTCTGGAATACCTCGCGGATGACGCCGGCCAAATGCTGGGAGAGATGGAAGATTTCAATCGTCTTGCAAATAAGCTGATGACCAACATGGATTTGGAGACCGGGGCCATCAACGACGAAGCCGTCAAGCAGCTCTCGGAGTTTCAACAAAAGCTCTTGCCCGCTTCCGTTGCCGGCGTTCCAGGCGGCGTGCCGGACCAATCTCCGGCTGCACTCGCGAACAAGAAAGACGATTACAGCGATTTGATCAAGTAACTCGCAGGCGGAGGAAAAGCTCAAATGTTTAACGATAAGATTTCTACACCACCGACGGGGCATCGGCTGAAGCCGGGCGCGAAGATCGTTCTGCTCCTGATCGTCGGCGCGGTTCTCTTCTTCGGTTTCCGCACGGCAGTTAGCCGCGGATGGATTCCAGCGCCGGGCATCGCCAAGGCCCTCATTCCCTCGAAGGCCGCTTTGCCGGATTTGAAGGAAGCGGTGGTTGCCAACGTTGAACCGGCGCCTTTCCCGGAAGCGGCTACGGCCTCCGTCAAAGCGCCGTTGATCCGCACAGAAATTTGGGCCTGGAACGCACAGATGAACTATATCTACGCCAACGGCGGCCCGGACACGACGCGGAACAGCTTGATGGAGAAGCATGGCGCGAACCTGAAGTTGATCCGCCAGGATGATACCGGCCAGATGCAAAACGACTTGATCGCCTGCGCGAAAGAGCTCCACGACGGCTCAAGCCAGTGCTCCGCGGGCGCGAATTACGTTCTGATCATGGGAGACGGCTCGGGACAGTTTTTTGCAGCCGTGAATCCGCAGCTCAAGAAGCTCGACAATGGCGCTGGGGAATATATCGCGCAGGTCATCGGCTCCACAGGCTATTCTCGCGGTGAAGACAAGCTCATGGGACCTCCTGAATGGAAGTCAGACGCGCAAGCCGCGAAAGGTGGCCTCGTCGCCGGAGTCCTTCGTGACGGCGACTGGAACATCGCTATGAAGTGGGCCGCGGACAACCAGATCAAGAACAATCCCGACGAAAAAACATGGGATCCCGACGCGCTCAATTGGGTCAATGCCCCGGACTATATCAAAGCGGCGGAAATCTATAACGCCAATACCTGCGAGGATCGCAAAGTCGTGCACGATGGCCGCCTGACCGGCGAGACGAAAAACGTCTGCGTGAACGGAGTTGTTACGTGGACGCCAGGCGACGTCAACGTTGCCCACGGCCGTGGGGGACTGGTCTCTATTGTCTCTTCCAAGCAATACCGCTCGCAAATGCCCGACGTCATTATCGGCATAAAGAAATTCAATCAGGACCATCGCAACGAAGTTCAGGGAATGCTGGCGGCTAGTTTTGAAGCCGCGGACCAACTGAAAGCCTTTCCAGAAGCGCTGAAGCGCGCCGCGGCCATCAGCGCAAAGGTTTACAACGAGCAGAACGGCGAGTATTGGCTCAAGTACTACCAAGGGACGCGCGAACAAGACAAAACCGGAAACATGGTCGATCTCGGCGGCTCCGCTGTCAACAATCTCAACGACAATCTCCTCTTGTTTGGCTTGCAGCCTGGCTCCAATAACAATTTCCGCTCGACCTATACGGTGTTTGGGAACATCGCCACGCAGCAATATCCCGATCTCTTCAAAGATGCCAACAAGATTCCCGACGTGAAAGAGATTCTAGATACTTCCTACGTTCTCGGAGCATCTTCCATGCTTTCCCAGACGGGCGCGGAAGCTGACGTAGCCAGTTTCAGCTCGAGCGGCGATACCGGCACCGTCGTTTCAAAGCGCGACTGGAGCATCGAGTTCGACACGGGCAAGTCCTCCTTCACAGCCGCTGGCGAACGCAAGATGTACGAGATCAAAGATGACCTCGCCATCGCCGGCGCTCTGTTCGTCACCTTGAATGGACACACCGACAATACCGGCACTCGCGAAGGCAACATGGACTTGGCCGAGCGACGCGCTCAGGCCGTCCGAGACTGGCTGCAGCGAAAAGCCCCCGCCAACTTCCCCGACAGCCGTTTCCGCATTCATGCGTACGGCGATTCGAAGCCGCTGGCCTCAAACGACACAGCGGAAGGCCGAGCGAAGAACCGGCGTGTGGAAATCATCCTATCAGGCAAAGAATAGGAACCTCCGGTGACTACCATGAAGCCCGCGGCTGGGAGTGTAGCTGCGACTGTCCCCACAGGCGGGGGACAAGTCAGCTTCCTGCACGATGTAGTCGGCGCGTTTTCTCCAAATCGGGTGATTTCGAAGGCGGCGCTCCGCTTCATTATCGTCTTCCAGATCGCGGTTTTGCTGCTGGTGTGGGCCACATCGTCCTATGTGTTCCTGCCCAAGCCGCTGGATGTCTGGCGCGCCTTTGTTGATCTTTGGAACCACGAGGGGCTGGGCCAGGAGCTCATCGTCAGCTTCCTTTTAAACGTGCAAGCCATGGCTTGGGCCACGGTGATTTCTCTGGGGCTGGCTTATCTGACCGTCGTCCCGGCGTTCCAGCCCATTGCGCACGCCGTTTCCAAGGGCAGATTCCTTGGCATGGTCGGGCTTACCTTTTTCTTTACTATCATTTTTTCTAGCGGGCATCGCTTGAAAGTAAGCCTCCTCGTCTTCGGCGTCGCCGTATTCTTTGTCACCAGCATGATCGACGTAGTAGCCCAGGTGCCAAAAGAGAAGTTCGACCTGGCTCGCACCCTGCGCATGGGTGAATGGCGCGTGGTTTGGGAAGTGATCATTCTCGGCCGCGCCGATGCCGCATTCGATGCCATGCGCCAGAATGCCGCGATGGGATGGATGATGCTCACCATGGTCGAAGGCATTTCGCGCTCCGAGGGTGGTATTGGTGCGTTGCTTCTTAACCAGAACAAACATTTCCGGCTCGAGGCCGTCTTCGCCATTCAAATCGCCATACTGCTGATTGGCTTGTTTCAGGACTACGCGCTAGGTTTGGCTAAGAAGTTTCTTTTTCCTTACGCGGATTTGCAGTTGGAGCGAAAATAATACGAATATCCTGTTCGAGCGCGCCGATCCACAGTGTTGCTGCGCGCCGAAGGAAGGAACGAACAAACAATGCCTAAGGCTCATCACATCACAAAGCAGGTTCATGAAAAATTCAAAATCTTCACCGGGGAACTCGCGGCGGACAAGACGATCGGGAAAATGGCCGGTGAAGTTTCCGATTTTGCCAAGCGTTCTAAAGTCGCCGCCAAAAGCATTGGTGTGGCGCATCTTGAACCCAGCAACCGCCTGATGCTCACGCTGGGCTACCGCAGCGACGAAGAGCCTTACGCCATCAAGCTGCATTGCATTCCGCTGGGCAAAATTGATCCGAAGGACCACAACTTTGGCACGCTCGAAAAAGCCATGGCCAAGGCCACCAGCCACCATAAGAACATCATTTGCCATGAACTCTATCTGACCGGCGAGCAGGATTTGATGATGGTGCTCATGACGCACGAATTCGCATGAAGCCGCGCGAATCGAGAGAATGACCATTGCCGCCTAAATATAAATACGCCGACACACTTCTCAAGGTGGACCACGTAAGTCTGTCCTATGGCGACAAGGTCGTACTTCGTGACGTAAACGCCGAGATTCGCGATATTGTGCGCGAGGACTGCACACAGGGCCAGGTAGTTGGTTTTCTTGGCCCCTCCGGCATCGGCAAAACCCAGCTCTTTCGCATCATCGCGGGGCTGAATCAGCCTACATCCGGGCAGGTGCTGGTCAACTCCACGCTCACTCCCGTTCAGGCCGGCATGGTTGGCGTGGTGGCGCAAAATTATCCGCTCTTCGAGAATCGCACGATTTTCAGCAACTTGCTGCTCGCTGCCAAACAGACCGAAAAAAACAGCGACACGGCCCGTGAAAAAGTATTGAAGTACTTGAAGCGCCTGGACATGCTTGAATGTTCGGCGCTCTACCCGGCGCAGATTTCCGGCGGGCAGCGCCAGAGAATCGCCATCGTCCAGCAACTTCTGTGCAGCGAACACTTCCTCCTGATGGACGAGCCTTTTTCCGGACTCGACCTCGTGATGGAAGCCAAGGTCTGCGAGCTAATCAACGAGATTGCCTGCCTCGACGAACTGAACACCATCATCGTGGTGACCCACGACGTCACCGCTGCGGCAACAGTCGCGGACCATCTGTGGCTGATGGGCCGCGATCGCGATGCCAGCGGCAATTTTATCCCCGGCGCGCGCATTCAGGAGACTTACGACCTGATTGATCGTGACCTCTGTTGGCATCCGGGGATCACTAATTCCACCGCATTCCTGGAATTTGTCCGCGAAGTGAAGGAAAGATTTCAGACTTTATAATCGGTGCAGTTTCGCCGCGCCTCCAAGTGCACTTGCGTGCCGCGCAAACAAACGGCAAGCACGGATAGAGAGTCTCACTCGCTGACGCTGCGAGGGTGTGGACGAAGAGCTCGCGCGACAAGTCCGAGCCCACCTACGAGCAGGATCAGCATCACGAGGGTATTAAAGAGACTGGTGGGCCGAAAATAAATGTGCATGTTGGCGATCACGCCGGCCAAGATGAAAAGTGCACCCGCCACCGTCAGCAGCCAGCCGATGGGGTTTCGCCCGTTCCAGAATAATATGCCCACACCGAGCAGCATGGGCACAAGCGTCAACCCGAATGTGTTTGCGCCGTAGAAACTCCAATAGGAACCAACAACGCTGACCTGATTAGCCAGGAAGTATCCTCCGACGCAAGCCATCACAAAACCGATCAAAAAATGACCGATGCCTCCCGGCGTCCCGCCAGCGTCGACCCAAGAACGATTTTCCATAGTTTCGAGAATAACAAACCCGTCGTCCAAGAGCGGAAGAAACGCCTGGCAGGTGACACGGAGGTAAATCCCGCAAAAAAAAAGGCCAGGCAATTGTGCCCGGCCTGCACGATTCCCGGATTGTGAAATTAAATCAAAAGTGGCAGGACGCCACGCCCCGCTTCTGCAAATACTTCTGATGATATTCCTCGGCGAGATAGAATGTTGCCGCGGGAGTGATTTCTGTTGCAATAGGACGCTTCAATTTGCCGCCCGCTTCCAGCGCCTCGCGAGACTTCTTCGCGATCGCTTCCTGCTCCGGCGAATGAAAGAAAATCGCCGTCCGATATTGCGTACCGAAATCCGGTCCCTGGCGGTTTACCTGCGTTGGGTCATGAATCTTCCAGAACACGTCGAGCAATTGCTCGTAGCTCACTTTCGCCGGATCAAACGTCACCTGCACAACTTCAGCGTGCCCCGTCTCATCCGTGCAAACATCTTTGTACGTGGGATTCGGCATCTCACCGCCGCTATAGCCAACAGCTGTGTCGATCACTCCCGGTACCTTCTGAAAGGCTGCTTCAATCCCCCAGAAGCATCCCGCACCAAACGTCGCAATCTCTGACATATCTATCTCCTGAATGGCCCCGATTCTGCCCGTAGCTCGAATCGCAGCTCAGCTAACTCGTCCATCGATCCCGGGGATTAGATGCCATCGGCCCCGCTTAAGTTTCGGCGTGTTTTGACCGCCAATTTTCGCGATCCCACACACCGTCAGAACCTTTCCGGGAAGCGTTAAGTTCTTGGAGAGCACTTTCTGCCCTAAGATTTCTTCTTGGCGGCCGCAGCCGCATCAAAAGTTTTCAGCTTCGCCTGCGCCAGAGACTTATACGCACTATTCACCGAAGCCGACTGTGTAAACGCGTCTTTCGCTTCAGCATTCCTCTTCAAGTTCAACAGCGCAAACCCCAACCGATACTGATTCCGCCCATAGCTATTCTCATCCGCCTTCAACAATGGAGCCGCGGCCTTAAAGTTTTCCGCAGCTTGCGCGTTATCCTTCTTTTGGATGTTGACCTGTCCCAAGGTGCTGAGCGCGAGCCCCTTCTCCAGCGAAACTTGCTGTTGCCACTGTTCGTCGGTCACTCCTTCCGGCTTCGTAGCCGTCCCCAGCACGACGATCACTTTCTTGGCCGACGCTTCGGCCTTATCCAGTTGCTCGCCCTTCTCGCTGTAATAATCCGACAGCAAAAGTAACATTCCGACGTTGTTGGGATCCTTCGCCAGCAGCCCGTTGGCTACTTCCAGCATTTTCGGCACGTTTTGCGCCTGCTGATACGAGGTCGCGGCCACACCCAGTGCCTGGTTTGCGTACGGCGAACCGGGGAAAAGTTCCACGAAGTGCGTCAAGAGCGCAGCCCGTTTTGCCGGATTCGTCGTCTTGTATACTCCGAGAAAAATTGCCTGCTGGACGTACGTAATATTGTCCTTGTTGCTTTCGAGCGTCGCCGCTTTTTGACGCTCCCAATTGGCGTCTTCCATGCCACTAGGCGTAGGCGACGCTTTGAATCGTTGCAGAATCGCCGGCACTTTTTCTCCGTAAGCCATCAGCTTATCAGCATCGCCCTTTTCGCTCGCCGCACGAACCATATTCACCGCGTTCGCGAAGTTGTCGGGATCGAGCGCAAACAGTTTGTCCCCGTACTCAAAGGCCTTGTCGTAGTTTCTTTGCGCGATGTAATAATTTACGTAGAGATCGTCGGCCACGATGGCCATATCGTCCTGCCCGAGCGTGGACGAAAATTTGTCAATAAGCGCGAGCTTCTGCGCGGGATCGGCTGTTCCGTTGATCTCTGTAATGGCATGGTCAGCGTCCGAACCCGCTGGGATCGGCACGTATTTGCCAATCTGTTGCCCGCTTACCGGGAGAGCTCCGAAGATAACCAAGGTTAGAATCCCAAAGAACCGTGCCATTCGCTTCATGGATGCCTCCACAGGAAGGAAATTGCTTGCATCTTAGTGCCGCTCTGCTCCACACGCAAACAAAATCCTCATTGAAACGGCACCTCTTCTCCACCATGCAACTCGGGAGTCCGTTTTTTCGTCTAGAATAGTTGAGTCTTCGAAGACGATTGCGGGAGGTTCTTGTGTCCCTATTTGGTTCGTGTCCCATTCTGTGCTCGCGAAAGACGGCTCTCTTTGCACTGATGACCGTCTGTCTGATCGGCGGATCCACACCGCGCACGCTCGCGCAATCCGCGATGAACTGCCACCCCATGGACACGCGCGAGGAAGTCCCTCCTGAAAAACTCCCGCCGCCGCAGAAACTCACGGGCATTGGGAATGCCCACATCTCCATCACCGCGACGCCCGAAGCGCAAATGTGGTTTGACCAGGGCCTGAATTTGCTCCATGACTTTTGGGACTACGAATCCGTTCGCGCCTTCGTTCAAGGCACCCGCGTCGATCCGAACTGTGCGCTGTGCTACTGGGGCATCTACCGCGCGGAACTGTTCACTCACAGCAACGCCAAATATTACGCTAAGCAGGCCCTGGCAAAGGCCGTAAGTCTGAAAAAACAAGTTGGCGAAGCGGATCGTCTTTACATCGAGGTTGCCGAGAAATCTGAAAAAGAAGGAAAGAAAAGCAGCGCCTCGAAGCAAGTCAAGCTATATCGCAAACTCGTCAAAAGGTATCCCAGTGACCCGCAAGCGCGGATTTTTCTGGCGGAAGCGTTGAGCGATGGTTACAACGATGACGGCAAACCGAACGCAAGCCAAAAAGAAGCGCTTGCCATTCTGCAGAGCGTACTGAAGGAAGATCCCGAAAACTCAGCTGCGAACCATTACTGGATTCATGCGGTCGAAGCCAGTCCCCATCCCGAGCAGGCTTTGCGGAGCGCCGAAATCCTGGGCCGCCTCGCTCCAACCTCCGGTCACATGGTGCACATGCCGGGCCACATTTTCTTTCGCACCGGCGATTACGCGGACGCGAAAGAATCCTTCAACGCGTCCATGCAAGCTGATGAGCAGTACATGCGGTCGCAACACGTCGACGTCGATGACGATTGGAACTACATCCACAATCTCATGTACGCCATCGCGAACCTCCTGGAGGCTGGACAGCTGGATGAGGCGACCGCGCTTTCCGTCAAACTGGGCAAGGCCCGGGGTGAACTTGAAAATACGCTTTACCCCTGGTCCACGCGCGATGCCATTTCGCGCCTCGATGCACGCCTTCCCGTAGCGTTGCGCGCTGGCGATTGGCAATCGGCTTCGCAACTCTTGCGCTCGAGCAATACTCCGGACACGCTCCCCAATCTTCAATTTCTTCAGCGGGAATTAAGAAACTTTGTCGAAGGAATGCAGGCTCTCGACCAACATTCCTTGTCTCAAGCCGAAGCGGCGTCTGCGGCTTTTGACGCGGAACTCCAAACAATGTCCGCGCGTTTCAAAGAGCAACAAGCCAAGGGAAAAAAGCAAAAGAACAAAAACAACTCCGATGCGACGCCGCCGAAACTCCCCGTGATGCCGGACGTGTACACGAAGCCTCTGCTAAACAATCTGTCCATCATGTCACTCGAATTGCGCGCTGCCGTGCTCGTTGAAAAGAAGCAAAACGCAAAAGCGAAGGAACTCTTTGTACAAGCGGCACGCGAAGAAAAAGATCTCGGCTATCACGAACCGCCGGCATACGTTCGGCCCGTCGCGGAAACCGAAGCCGCAGCATTCATGGCCGCCTCAGACTGGACCGCCGCAAAGGCCGCCTACAAAGAAGCTCTCGTCGAGCGTCCACGCTCGGGATTTCCGCTCTACGGCATGGCGGCAACCAGCGAGCGAGCCGGTGACAACTCCGCAGCCACAGCTGAATACAAGGAGTTTTTGTCCGCGTGGAAATCCGCCGATTCCAATCTTCCGCAGCTAGCCCATGCGCGCGACTACCTCGCCTCTCACGGTACCGTCGCCGCCAGTAAATAGACCGCGTGCGCGGGAAGAATCTCGATCGTCCGCGAGCGCATGGGTGCCCCGCAGAATGCAGCGAGGCGTTGGTGCAGTTTGTACCAAGCTCATTCGGATTTGCGTTTTGACCAGAATTCCGCGGAGGTCAGCACCGGCACAATTTCAAACTCGACCAAGTCGTTCCAGCGACTAACCCAATCGTCCAGCGGCTCGTCGCGATCCGCTTCCATAATCTGAAAACAACGCCCGCCCGCCGCATCTACCCAGCTGGCGTGATACACGACTCCCGGCGGCAACATGCGCCCGGCGCGCGCGAAACGTTCGCCAATCGCTTCAGTATCGCCATTCTTAAATCGTTCAATCACCATGAAGAGCATAAACAGGAGTCTAGCTGATGGTGTCCTCCGCGGAAACCAATTGTCTGGGTGGTCTCGACGATGCCGGCGATTTGACGCAACATACGTTTCGCGAGACGATGGAAGTTTTGGACGAGGTGCAAAATTGGATCTGGGGCTACAGGGCCGCGTGGCCATCGTCGCGGCCGCCAGCAAAGGACTTGGCCGCGCCGTTGCCGAAGAGCTCGCACGTGAAGGCGCGACTGTCGCCATTTGCGCCCGGAACGCATCTGAACTCGAAAAAACCGCGGCTCACATCGAAAAGTCCACCGGTCGTGACGTCTTCCATCAAGCTGTGGATGTCACAAATCCGACTGAAGTGTCTGCTTTCATCGCGGCCGCCGCGGAGCGCTTCGGCCATCTTGATATCTGCGTTACCAATTCCGGCGGCCCGCCGTCTAAACTGTTTGTGGACACAAACCCCGAAGACTGGCGCGCCGCCGTCGACCTGCTCCTCATGAGCGCCGTCTTCTTTGCCAAGGAAACTCTGCCGCGCATGCAAAAAAATAAGTGGGGTCGCTTCATCACCATCACGTCCTCCGCGGTGAAGCAACCGGTTGACGGCTTGCTGCTCTCTAATTCCATTCGTGCCGCCGTCACAGGACTGGCGCGCACCCTCGCGAATGAATACGCCGCTTACGGCATCACCGTTAACAACGTCTGCCCCGGCTACACACGCACCGCGCGCCTCGACAGTCTCGCCGCAACCATCTCCTCGCGCACGGGCGCTCAGACTGAAGCCGTCTTCGCCGATTGGACGCGCCAGATTCCCGCAGGCCGCATCGGCACTCCTCAAGAGTTCGCCGCTGTCGTTGCCTTCCTCGCTTCGGATCGGGCCAGCTACGTGAATGGCGCTTCCGTTGCGGTCGACGGCGGCATGGTCAGGAGTCTCCTCTAGGCCGATGAATCTCTCCCTGCGTCGCTTTCAACTATCGCTGTTGCCGGAAACCTATGCGATTGTCGGCCTTCCAGACGGAGCCCATCTTCCCGAGTGGGCCACGCAAGGCGCTTTTTTCTCCGTCACACGCACGACCGACGAGCTTTCGATCATTGCCGAAGAGTCCCGCGTTCCCGCTGGTGTTCAATTTCAAGGCGGTTGGCGCGTCATCAAGGTTCACGGGCCTTTCATGTTGTCGGAAGTTGGCGTGCTTGCAGCTCTCGTTGGACCTCTCGCCGCGGCAAGAGTCAGCGTGCTGACCATCGCAACTTTCGATACCGACTACCTGCTTGTGGCTTCCGACAGTTTGGCCGCAGCCGTCTCCGCACTTGAGCGGGCAGGACACTCATTCCAGAGGAGCCAATCCGAATGAACATTTCATTCTTTGCAGACGCTCGTCGCCGGAGCCGGCACACCGCATATTTCGCCACTGCTGGCGCGCTCGCCATTCTCTTCGTCGCTCTGCACCTTCGCGCCGACGAGCCGTACGCTCGCAGCCGCGACTACGACCTGCAGCACTCACGAATTGCCCTGCGTTTCGATCTCGATCAGAAAAAAGTCATCGGGGACGTCACTCACACGCTCACCATCCTCCGCGATTCCACTACCAAAATCGTTTTTGATTCCGCCGGCCTCACCATTCAAAGCGTCACAGTCAATAAATCCGCCGCCAAGTTCGAGACCAAAGACGACAAGCTCAGCATCCCGCTCACTACCGCCGCCCATTCCGGCGAAAAATTTGACATTAACATCCGCTACGAAGCCAAGCCCACCAAGGGACTCTACTTCATTCTTCCCGACAAGGATTACCCCGACCGCCCCAAGCAAGTCTGGACCCAGGGTGAGTCCGAAGACACGCGCTACTATCTTCCGACCTACGACTATCCAAACGATCGCCTCACTACCGAAACCATTCTCACCGTCCCCGCCTCCTGGATTACCGTCGCCAACGGCAAACTCATCAACGTCTCTGAAGCCGCGAACGGCATGAAGATCTGGACCTGGAAAGAATCCGTCCCCAGCTCCACGTATCTCATCACCGTCGTCGCAGGCGAATTCGAAGAAGTTAAGGACACCTGGCGCGGCATCCCCGTGACTTACTACGCCCCAAGAGGGCGCGGTGACCGCCTTTCCGTCAACTACGCACGCACTCCGCAAATGATCGAGCTATTCAGCAAAAAACTGGGCGTCGACTATCCGTGGGAAAAGTACGCGCAATCCATGGTCGATGATTTCGTCGCCGGCGGAATGGAAAACTCCAGCGCCACGACCAACACCAGCAATTCGCTCCAGCATTCCAAACTCGCCCCCGAATTCGTTACCGGCCAAGACGACCTCATCTCTCACGAACTCGGCCATCAGTGGTTTGGTGATCTGGTGACCTGCAAAGACTGGGGCGATATCTGGCTGAACGAAGGCTTCGCCACCTTCATGGAGTTTGTCTGGACGGAATCTCACTTCGGCAAAGACCAGGCCGACTACGAGAGGTGGCAAGCCGCCCACCAATGGTTTGAAGAAGCCAATCTTTACAGCAAGCCTATCGTCCGCCACGACTTCAACGATTCCGGCGAATTTGACGGCAACGCCTACACCAAAGGCGGCTGGGTTCTCTACATGCTCCGCCACCAACTCGGTGAAGACGCTTTCTATCGCGGCCTGAAGCACTATCTCGAAGTAAACCGCGGGAAAAACGTAGTCACCGCAGATCTGGTGAAAGCCATCGAGGAAGCCACGCACACCAACGTCGATCAGTTTTTCAGCCAATGGCTTTATGGCGCCGGCGCTCCCAAGTTCGATCTCAGCTACAAATACGACGACGCCAAACACGAAGTCGCGCTCACCGTCAAGCAAACGCAAAAAGTAGAAGGCCGCGTCGGCCTCTTCCGCATTCCCACTGAAGTCGAAATCACCACCGCGTCCGGTCCGAAACTTTTCCCCATCACAATATCGAATGAGAAGGACACCGCGATCTTCCCGTTTCCCGCGGACTCCGCTCCGCTGATGGTTCTCTTCGACAAAGGCGGCCACGTGCTCAAATCCGCCGAATTCCACAAAGAAAAAAAGGAGTGGCTCTACCAATTAAAGAACGCCACGGAACTCGCCGACCGCGCCGACGCCATCACTGCTCTCGGCAAACTCAAGGGTGATGACGAAGCCGTCTCTGCGATCGCCGATACTCTTCGCAACGACAAGGCCTGGGGCATTCGCGCGAATGCCGCCGACGCTCTGGGTCAACTCGGCAGTGCCGCAGCATCCAAGCAACTCCTCGACGCACTCAACAGCACCAAGGAACCCTGGGTCCGCAATCGCATCGTCACCGCCCTCGCCAATTTCAAAGACGATTCCGCCATCGTCACCAAGTTAACGGCCATCGCGGGCAACGACGGCTCCTATCGCGCGCGCGCCGCCGCCCTCCAAGCCCTGGGCCGCCTTAAAGCCCCCGACGCTCTTCCCACGCTCAATGCTGCGGTCGCCGCCGATTCTCCCGATGGCTTCCTCCGCAACGCAGCGCTCCGTTCCATGGGCGCTCTCGGCGATGACAAAGCCGTGCCGCTCCTTCTTCAATGGTCCGCCCCAGGCAAACCAATCGATTCGCGCAACGCAGCCATCGCCAGCCTCGCTCGCCTCCAAAAAGAGAATAAAGACATCACCAATCAAATCGCCGCATATCTGAGCGAGCCGCACTTTCCCATCCGCATGGCCAGCATCTTCGCGCTTGGCGCGCGCGGCGACGCAAGCGCCGTTCCGGCCCTCGAAGCTCTCCTGAAGAGCGACGACCTCAGCATCGAAATGGTTCCCATGATCAAGAGACAAATTGAAACTCTCAAAGCGCCCGCTGGCGACAAACACCACCCACGCGGGGAAGGCCCTGGCGACGATGGGTCGGAGGTCTCTGCCTCCAACGATCAAGGTGCCGTAGCCAAACGCCTGGACCGCCTCGAACACCTGATGCAAGATATGGCCGACCGCCTAAAAACGATCGAAACGCGCCTCCCACCGCCAAAGCAGTAATCCTCCCTGGCAAAAAAAGATACCGAAAGTATCCATCTCCCCGCTCCAGTACGGTAGGGGCGGGGCTTGTTTACCCTGTCCGGGCCCCGCCCTCCCAGCTACAAATTCGGACATGGCCGTTTGAGAAATCTCAAGGCAAGCAGGTCTCGCTTCCGCAGCGGATGCGGAAGGAGTTGGACTGAAATGGCTGCGTGGTGGGAGGACGGTGGCGGATTGTGTTAGTGTGATTTTCTCAAATTCGGAAAAGCGGCTCGAGGAGAACGATGGCGATACCGAAAGTGCTGGCGACGCGTCCACTGTTTCCAGCGGCGCAGGAGATTTTGAACGCGGGATGCGACGCGGAGTATTGGACCAACCCGGAACGGATTTCGAGAGAGGAGTTGTATAAGAGAATCAAAGACAAAGACGGGTTGGTGTGCCTGCTAACGGAAAAAGTGGACCTGGAATTGCTGAACGCGGCGCCGAAATTGCGCATCGTGGCGAATGTGGCTGTGGGATTCGACAATATTGATGTGGCTGCTTGCACCAAGCGAGGAGTGGCGGCGACGAATACCCCAGGCGTGCTGGACGAAACGACGGCGGATTTTGCGTGGACTTTACTGATGGCAGTAGCGCGGAGGCTTGTGGAAGGAGACGCACTGGCGCGGTCTGGCAACTGGAAAGGCTGGGACTTGGATCAGCTCGTGGGGACAGACGTGTGGGGCAAGACGCTGGGAATTGTGGGATTCGGACGGATTGGAAAGGCGATGGCGCGGCGAGCGCTCGGTTTTCAAATGAAGGTAATTTACGCGGACGCCGTGCGCGCGCCAGAAGCGGTGGAGAAAGAATTGAAGGCGGAACATCGGGGGATGGCGAGTTTGCTGTCTGAGGCGGACTTTGTAAGCGTGCATGTGCCGCTCTTGCCCGAGACGCGCGGGTTGTTTGACGCCGCACAATTTTCCAAAATGAGGCCAACCGCGTATTTGATCAATACGTCTCGCGGGGCGGTGGTGGACGAAGCGGCGCTGGTGCACGCGCTGGAGAGTGGGAAGATTGCGGGCGCGGCCTTGGATGTGTTTGAAAATGAGCCGTCCATCCATCCAGGATTGAAGAGGCCAAACGTGGTGCTGGCGCCGCACATCGCGTCGGCGTCAATTGAAACGCGGACAAAGATGGCGTGCATGGCAGCGGAGAACGTGGTGGCGACGTTCAAGGGCCAGCGGCCGCCGAATATGTTGAATCCAGAAGTTTTGAATGCGGGTTGAGGAAGCGCGGCGACTCTCCTATGGCGGAACTCAAGCCACTTGCCCGCCGGATATTCCAGGAAACCATTTCGGCGATTGATATTCCCGAGGCCATGCAGAGAAAACTGCGGCGCGAGGGAACGGCGCTGCGCTTAGAAGATGCGACTGTGGATTTGCGCGCGTTTACGAGCGTGCGTGTGATTGCAATTGGGAAAGCGGCGCACGCGATGGTCGAGGGGCTGGCAAGTTTGTTGGGTCCGGAATTCCGAAGTAAGGGGATTGTTTCGGCGCCGACACCTCCGTTGTATGCAGTGCAGGGGATGACGTACTTTGTCGGCGGGCACCCGACGCCGGATGAGCAGAGCTGGAAGGCGGCAGAGGCGATTCTTGGGTTGTTGAAGGAGTGCGATGAAAAGACGGTTGTGTTTTTCTTGTTGTCGGGCGGGGGCTCGGCGCTCGTGGAATTGCCACTCCTCCCCGAGTTGGCGCTGGCAGACGTTCAACAAGTTTACAAGGCGCTAGTGACCTGCGGAGCGCCCATCCATGCGATCAACTCCGTTCGCAAGCATCTATCGGCCGTGAAGGGCGGGCGCCTGACGTTGGCGGCAGGGCGGGCGACCAAAGTGACGCTTGCCATAAGCGACGTACCATCTGGCTATGAGTCGGATATCTCTTCAGGGCCAACGCTTCCGGATTATTCGTTGATCTCCCACGTCGAGGGCATTATTGAGGAATATGGACTCAAGCAGAAGTTTCCTGCCCAGCTCCGGCGATGGATCGACGAAGGGGAAATGCCGGAGACGCCCAAGGGGAAGGAATCAGAATTCGCGAACTCACACTTCTCATTATTGCTTGGCTTGGATGATTTGTTTCATCCGGCGCATCACGCCACGGAGGCGAAAGGATTTGCGGCGTGTTGCGACAACACTACCGATGATTGGCCGGTGGAGAAGGCGGCGGAATATTTGTTGGCGCAGCTTGAGGAGCTACGCCGGGCAAATCCGGGGCAGCGCGTGGCGGTGATTGCGGATGGGGAGGTTAGCTCGCCAGTCCGGGGAAAAGGGATCGGCGGGAGGAATGCAGCGTTTGTTTTGGCTTGCGTGAAGAAAATTGCGGGAAAGAAGATCGCAGTGCTTAGTGCCGGGACGGATGGAGTGGACGGGAACAGTCCAGCGGCAGGAGCGGTCGCGGATGGGGAAACTTTAGAGCGCGGACAGGCAATTGGGTTGAATGCGCGATATATGTTTCGAGAGAGCGACTCATATAGTTATTTTGCACGGCTGGGGGATACGATTGTTACAGGGCCCACGGGGAATAATTTGCGGGATTTGAGGATTCTGTTGGCGGAGGGCGAAGAGGAAAAACACAAGAAAAGGATTTAACGCAAAGAGCCGCAGAGGAACAGAAGCCGCCGAGAACCAAAATGGCGTGGCATTTCCTCCGCAGCCTGTTCATCTCGCCCGCCCACATTCATCTGTTTTTAACGGTTAGCTCTCCGCCCTAAAACCCTGTGCTGCGCCGACCCGCATAGAATGAATCTCAAATTTATTCAATCCGGCCCGCACTGTGGGATCGTTTTCCAAAATGCCGCGCACCTCGGCCTCATCCGCCGCCTCAAAGACCGCCATTCCAAAAGCTCCCGCCGGCGCCATCACCGGCCCGTAGATCAACACCTTGCCCGCGGTAAACTGTTCTTGCGTATACCGCACATGCTCCAGCATCAAGGCCTTTTCTTCAGCCGTCATATCCATGGGAAACGTAGGCCGCGGCGCGATCAATCTCACAAAAAAATGTCGTTTGCTCATAGCGCCGCATAATACTACACGCTAAAAAACCGCGCGCCCGCTGACGATACCGCCACCAATGTTTACCGCTCCCCGATCAAATAGCGACAGCCGGCCGGTCCCATTTTTGCTGAGTGTACGGCCGCGGCAGGAACGTCGCAACGCGCTCCTGCTCGGTACGTCTCCGTTCGGTCGTTCGTGGTTAGCGTCATCTCACCGCTCAAAATGATGTGCGCGGTCTCGGTCTCGTGAGTGTGTTCGGGATAAAACGTGTTCGGCCCATCCTGCCAAACGTAGGTGTGGCCAAATCCTTCGCTCTTCAATTGCTACGCCAGCGCTCTCTCGTCCATGTTCGCATTCTACATCGCGAGTCATATCGCAGACCGCGTCAAATCTGATCCTCACTTTCCGTATTCCTTTACTTCACTAATTCTTGTCCCCAAACACGGTTACGCCCCTTCCGCATTGATGGGGGCAGATGCGGAAAGGGCGTCCCGTCTTCAGGAGAGAAGCTCGTTGTAATGTTTGCACTGGCACCAGCGGAAACCCGCTGGACCAAGGTTTCGTTACTTAGTCGATGGGCCGCGTCGCCATCGGCCCTCGGCCTCCAGGCTCACCCGGTCCCCGCCCGCCTGTCTGCACCGTGTATTCGGCCGGCACTGTAAACAAGGAAGAGGCTGGCTCAGTCCTCTGAAGGTTGGTGACGGTGTATGTCGTGGTTCCAAATCGGGGATCGGTCCGCGTGCTCTTCAATACAATCTGGAGATCCGCCGAATACCACCGCTCGGAAACCACCTGCAGGGCTTTTTCATTCCCAATCTGCCCCACCGGAATGGTGTGCGTAGTCCGCGTGCCTTCCGCAACCAGGCCGTTAATCATCTGCGTTCCGAGCGATTCTTGCTTCAACAAACCAGCGGCCTCGTCCTGCTGCATCCGCTCCTGCATTTTTCCTGTAAACCCCGGAGCCGATTCTGCATTCGCAGCGCCTCCGCTGTGCGTGTGCAACGCGGATTTGTGCGCCACCTTTTGTTGATCGTCCAGCATGATGTGCACGCCGGCGACAGGGTCGGAAATCATCACCATCTTCTTCGGACTTCCCGACGCCGTCAGCGGCCCAAACCCTGTAAAAGTGGCCTCATGCCGCGATCTTCCCTGGCTGTCGCGATACATCGTCACTTGCGACGTCCGATGGAGCACCGATCCATCCTGCAAGGTCGACGTCGTTTCCGACGTAGCTGTTGCAGAGAAGGGCGCACCCTTGACGACTTTGCCGCCATGCATTCCTTCAAAGCCCATCAACTCCATCGGGGCTCCAAAGGGCGGCGGGCCATCCGGGCCGTGCCTCTGCGCTTGCACCGCCGCGGCGCTCAATACCAGAATTCCGCTCAACACCAAACACATTTTTATCTTGGGATTCATTCTTCCTTCTCCTCTTCTCTCCCAAATCGCGCCGCGTTCTTCGCCGCGGCAAACTCGTTTCAGTTTTCTTCCTGCGCCAGCCGCACCGCTTGCGGCAGTCCGTCGTTTCCTACCAGCAAATCCACCTGGATCCACTCACCCGCACGCTGTTCATTCACCGGCAATCCAAGAGCGCCAAGCGAACTACGCTGCATTCTCACGTGGAAAATCGCCGCTTCTTCCGTCTCCTCCAGCATGGTTCCTGGCAGCGGCGTAAATTCTCGCGAATCGTCTCCACTGGAGAGCGCAGCCGACAGAGTGTCCGACGTCTGGTTCTGCCCGGACGCACCGCCCGCCGCCAGCGTGTTCGGTGCTGCCATCTTCTGTTTCGCCGCTTCCCGATGCCGCGCCTGCAGCCAATTCCACGAACTCATCGCACCGACGAGAATTGCCGCAGCAGCCAAGGCCCACGCAGCCACGACCGCCGCGCGGTGGGCAACCATCGTGCGATGCCGCGTGCGAAACTCCTGGCGCAGCCGCATCTCCACACGCGCCGGCGTGCGCGCTTCAAGGGTTTCTTCGCCCAGTGCCCGTAGCTCTTCTCGCGCGGCCTGCCAAGACTCCTGCAACGCCGCGCAGCGCGGGCAATGGCTCATGTGTGCCACGGCCGCCGCACGTTCGAGCGAGTCCGTGGCGCCATCACGGTCCAGGTCAAGTACAATCGCTTCCACTTGTTCACAATTCATCGCATTTTTTCCAAACAATTCCAAAGTTCGTTTACCTCGCCACTTTCACGCGCCGCGGCACATCCCGCAGCATCTCCAGCTTCGCCAGCAGCAGGGCTCGCCCGCGGTGCAGCCGCGAACGTATCGTCCCAATGGGGCAGCCCGTCATCTGCGCAGCTTCCTCATAACTCATCTCTTCCAACTCACACATCACCACGGCCTCGCGGAATTCAGCCGGCAGATCGAGCACCGCCGCTCTCACGTGGTGCATGCGCTCGCGTTTCTCCATCCACATCGCTGGCGTAAATCTGTCCTGCAAAACGATTCCAGAGCCGGTGCCATCCTCGTTTTTTTCTTCGAGCGGAACCTCTCGAGGAATCCGTTCCAAATGTTTCATTACGCGGTTGCGCGCAATCCCAAAAAGCAGCGCGCCCACCGATCCCCGTTCCGGGTCGTACTTTTTCGGGTCGCGGATCAGCGTCATGAACACATCCTGCACAATTTCTTCCGCGCCCCAGGCGCTTCCGGTCATTCGCAGAGCAAACCGGTACAACGCACCTTGATGCCGCCGGTAGAGAAGTGCAAAGGCCTCCTCGTCGCCCTTCGCGGCACGTCGCAACAGCAGGTCGTCTCTATCTTGCGCTGCGATCCTCGTCTCCCCTGCTGCGGCTTTTCGGCCCGTTCGAGGTGCGTCTTCTGCCTTCTCCCCTATTTCCCGGCCTGGCTTCAAAAAGTTCCCAGGGCTGCCTTGACGCCCTTGGAGATTGGCCGCCGGATTCTGTCCGTCAGGAGGCTTCGGGTTCATAGTGGATTGGACGTGTGCGGCGACTGCCGCGTGTCGGCAAAGAGTAGCCCCAAACGGAGTCTGGCTCAATCGGAAAAGAACGGATCAAACTTGGTGTCTCGAGCGAAAGGTTCGCGATTCCGAGGGTTGTTCGTGAGAATTAGAAGTTCTTTTTAGGTCTGAACATGCGCGCTGCAACGCGCGCTACCATGCGCCGGGAGACCAGCCTCTGTCCGAGAACGCCCAGATAATTTCCCAGCCCAGAAATGACGTAGCTCCTGCCGGCTGCGAGCGCGCGCAATCCGGTTCGCGCTACTTTATCCGCGGTCTCGCGATTCGCTCGCGTCGCGGCGATATGTGTTTGCCCGGCGACTTCCGCGAATTCCGACTCCGTCGATCCTGGACACAGCGCACAGACTCGCACGCCGTGGGGTTTCATCTCTTCAGCTAACCCTTCGGCGAAAAGCAGGTCGAAGGCTTTTGTGGCGGCGTAGGTCGAAATGTACGGCACGCTTTGAAACGACGCTGTCGATGCAACGATGAGCACATCGCCGTGGCGCCGCGACACCATTTCCGGGAGATAGAGCCGCGTCAAATGAACGACGGCGGCGCAATTCACCTGCACCATGTCTGTGAGCCTTCGTGTTTCGACTGTAGGGAATCCGCCGTAGGCTCCAAAACCTGCGTTGTTAATCAACAGCTCGATTTCAATTCCTTGGTCTTTTGTGAATTGAAATATTTTTTCTGGAGCGTCGAGTTGCGTCAGATCGGCCACGAATATTTTGGTTTGTATTTTGTGGGTCGCCGCAAGTTTCTGCGCCAGTTCTTCCAATCGCTCGCGGCGCCGCGCGGTCAGCACTAGATTTGTCCCGCCGCGAGCCAATTCTTTGGCGAGCGCTGCGCCAATACCCGCGCTTGCGCCTGTCACTAGCGCCCATTTCCCGGACCACGGTGTCATCGCATGCCTCGTGTGAAGAGACGTTCAGCGTATCACGGAGTTGTGGATGAATTATTCTTGCCAGGAATTCTGGCCAGACTATCTGGAGCAATCTTTATCGAGCGGCGCGCGCGGTCTGCGGCAATCCTGCATCTTCCGCGGCCACGCGGCCAATCACGGACCAATCCTTGTCCTGATTTCCGCGCGCCATCGCGGTGATGAAGCGGTCGCGCACCACGCTGGCGATGGGCATCGGCACGTTCGCGGCTTCCGCGGCCTGAAGCACGAGGCGCACATCTTTCAATCCGAGCGGCAACGCGAAGCCTGCCGGTTCATGCTTTCCTTGCACGATTAATTCGCCGTAGGTCTTGTAGACCGGGGCGTTAAACAGGGTGGCGGTCAAGAACTCCATGAGCGCGCCCGCGTCCACGCCGGACTTTCGTGCAAACGCCAGAACTTCCGAAAGAGATTGCAGCACCGAAGCGATCAGAAAATTGCCCGAGAGCTTTACAACGTTGGCCGTGGATGGACGGTCGCCGACCACGAACAATTTCGGCCCCATGGCTTCAAACAGCGGCTTGCATTCTTGAACGAGCGCCTGCGCGCCCCCAACCACCACTGCAAGACGCCCCGCTTCCGCCGCGTCGGGGCGTCCGAAGACTGGCGCGGCCAGATAGGCTTGCCCAGCTTTGGCGTGTTCCGAGGCCAGCCTATCGCTCAAGGCCACACTAATGGTGCTGAGCGAGATGTGCACTCCCTCGCGCGGTAGCGACGCCAGAATTCCATCTTCGCCGAACACCAAACCTTCGAGGGCTGCATCGTCCGCGACCATCGTCAACACCACTCCGCGGCGGCACGCCTCAGATGCAGAAGTGGCGACAATCGCGCCATCCGCGCGCAGCGCTTCCGCCTTCGACTGCGTGCGGTTGTAAACCGTGACGCGGTGCCCCGCGCGGAGCAAACTCTTCGCGATTCCCGTTCCCATTTTCCCAAGGCCGATCAACGTAGCTTCCATGACGGGCGCCTCCACACTCTCGCATGCACATCCCAGCATTGGCAAATTACGCTGCTCATGCCACGCCGTTCACATCCAGGTAGTTAAATCTCCACCGATTCATTCGATTCGACCGAGTCCTTCGCGGGTGTATTTTTTGCCGAGGGCCAGACTGCGCTGCGAACTCGCTCGCCTTCTCTCTTGATGCGGTCCATGAGGTGCCTGGCCCAGACAAACTCCGCGGCCAGAAACCCCAATCCGAGCAGGATCACCAGCCACCCTGGCCCGGGAGTGACTAGCATCACGATGCCGATCAGCAATAACGTGAAGCCGCCCACGATGCGGGAGAGACGGCGGACTTGCTCGACGGTGCGAAGAATCATGAGTCTCTCTGAGTGGAGTCGTCTAGAGGAAGAGTAGGAATAATCACCAGTTGCTTCCCCTTTAATTTTGGACTTTCGTTTGGCAGGGAGCAAGAGAGTCGAAATTTGGGTGTGTCCAGGTGCCGGAAGCGCGAAAAAAGCAACCATAGGGTTGCTTTTAGCCTGGCGCCAGCCTAATATGCAACCCAGAGGTTGCTTAACATGAATGACCGCATTGAGAAGCGGATCGAACTTGCGGCACCGGTTTCGCGGGTCTGGCGCGCCCTAACGGATTACCGTGAATTTGGCGAATGGTTTGGCGTGAAACTGGACGGGCCCTTTGTAGCGGGTCAAGTCTCGCGCGGCCAGATTACTTATCCCGGCTGCGAGCACATCAAATGGGAAGCGGTCGTGCAGAAAATGGAGCACGAGCGGCTTTTTTCCTTCACATGGCCCCAGCCCAAGTCCCTTGACAAAGCGGACTACCCGCTGGATTACTCGGCGGAACCAACCACGCTTGTCGAATTCAGACTGGAGAAGACGGCGACAGGCACACTGCTTGTACTTACGGAGTCCGGCTTCGGTAAACTCCCCGACGACCGCCGCCTCGAAGCATTCCGCAGGAATGACGGCGGCTGGACGGAACAGATGAAAAACATTGAACGCCATGTCTCCGCAACTTCGTAGGAGAACGTGGGCAAGACGACAGGTTCGTGCACCGGTATTTGCGGCGCTGGGCGACGAGACGCGGCAATTGCTGGTTGCCAAGCTCTGTGGCGGCCAGCCCTACTCGATCTCCCAGCTCACGCGAGGTTCCAAACTGACCCGGCAGGCGATCACCAAGCATCTTCGAGTGCTCGAGAGTGTGGGCATCGTGCACAGTGTCCGTGCTGGCCGCGAGAGCCGTTTCCAATTCGATCCGCAGCCGATCGAAGGAATGAAGGAATACCTCGATCTCGTCTCCAAGCAGTGGGATCAGGCACTGTCCAGGCTAAAGTCGTTCGTCGAAGAGTGAGCGCCAGAGAGAGATAGAAGCCGTCGAGAAAGAGCAAGAAAGAAGATCTGAGCATGGCGGAGAGGGTGGGATACTCACCCAGCCGCTTTCGCCATCCTACCATCTTTTCAGCAACTTGCATGAAAAGCGCATGAACATTGGCTATTTCAACGATCTCGCCTTTTTCAACTGTCTCTTCCATTTCATTCGTTTGGGTTCAGTTTCAGGCCGAAACAGACACCAAAGACACCAAGCCCTCTTTCACGCACTATCGTCTGATTTGCCGGAGAGTCCTACGAAGCGTGTCGCATTCTTCGGAGGGCCTCTGGCTTCGCAGGCCCGCTCTCATTGTCCGTTACAACCCCCATCAGAATGCCGAAGGCACCTTGCGCGCATCACTCGCACCGCAGGGCCACGACCGGATCGACGCGCATCACGCGCCGCGCGGGGATCTGAATCGGCTACGCGTGGCCGTTGAACTTGCTCAATCGAGCCAATACCGTAGCCGCGTTCTTCGCTCCGAGCAGGCTGTCGATGAGGTGAAGAACTAGGGCAAGCGCTAAGTTCGCTGCGTACAGTGCTTCGGCCCCATCCTCTGCGTCGTACTTCTGCTCGATTGTTATCACGTTTTCGGACCGGCTGACCTGCTCAAGGAGAGCGTCAGCGTTTCCGTGAACGTGCGAGCCGTCGAACCGCCACTCTGAGTTCACCAGCCAGCGAAACTCGTTGTAAGGTTGCTTGACGAATTCAGCGAGCTTTTCATCAACCTTGCCTGCCCGTTGGTGGAGCTTGGCATCCACGCACCATTCGCCGCTTCGCCTCTTCTCGAATCGTGGAAGCAGAGCCTCGTATTCCTTCCGAGCCTTATCCTCCAACTCAACAGAAACTTGCTTCCGAAATCGGCCCTCATCAACGGACTTCAGGCCTGTCATGAGTATGTAGTTCCAGAATCTCGGATATTCAGCGAAGTCAGTTGCGGTCTCCTCATCGCCCACCAACAGCATGTAAGCGCAGTTCACCTCGTGCTCGACCAACACACGCACCAGAACCCGAGCGTCCTCTACTAGTTTTTGTCGGAGCAAAATCTCGATTGCTTCATGAGTCTGGAGGCTACGATAGAACATAGTAAGGGCGACGCGCTGTTCCGCCTTCAAATCACGCAAACCATCCGCCACGATGACCGAATAGCCCAGATTGCGAAGTTCAGGGGCCTGTTTAAGCTGATGTTCAAGATTGGTGGTAAGCGAGACCGCGTGCGCGGCTGCCGTTTTCGTCATAAGAACTAAATACTATCAGGCTTTGCCGTGTCAGTGTTCCGGCGGGCCCAAAGGGGTCAATCCAAGAAGAAACTGGATCGAGACTAGTCGAACTCAGGCTTCACTTGTTTCAACTGCTTCAACGTCTACAACAAATTTCCGGACCAAACAGCCCCCCAAGTCTAAGCCGCAACCGACTGACCCCGCACTGCCCCTTGCCCCACCGATTGCTTGTCTTTAGCTTTGAGCCAGTTCACCAGATCTTGCGGATCAAACCGAATCGCGCCCGCAATGCGCAAGGACGGCAAAGCCCCTCTCGCCGCCATCTTGTAAATGTGTTGCGGGGTTACGCAAAACAAGTTGGCTACTTCGTTCACGCGCAGCGCCTGTCTTCGCCCTTCTAGAATTTCGACGAGTCGCATGGTGGTCCCCCTCGTAAATCATTTCCATCCATTCAACAGATTCAACCCCTTTTCGATACCAACCTCGTTCGCACAGTAGGCGTGACTTCCATACCTGTCCAATACTTCGCGAAATCTCCCTCATAACCCGCCGCTATTGACTCCCCTCGCCGACAAAGCAGCAATTCTGCGCGCGCCTCTCGCAGACCGCGGTCGTTTTTGCGATCTGCCAAATCATGTGATTAATATTATGGCCATGACGAGTCCCACGACCCGACAAACGGTTTTGACATTCTCCGAGAAAGTGAATCGGCTCCAAAGTTCGAGTCTGCTTCAATTCATGACCTCCAAGGGCTGGAAAGTGGACTGGAATTTTGAGGAAGATCGACCAGGGGAAGAAGCACTAATGCCACAAGTAGAACACCTGGAGGCGTACATTCTGAACCTCCGCTTCTTCGTTCAGGACAATGAACCGACCTCACTGAGGAACATCGCCAGCCTCTATAAGAGGGAATGCAAAGACGCCAAACTCTTGGAGCGATTCATCGAAGTGCGAGAGGCGATCAACCGCGAGCTCGACCGAGATCTATGGTTCAAATTCAATGGTGAAACCGTGACCTACCGGGCAATCTTCGAGGGCATGATCTATTCGCGCTTCGCTCACGCGAACAAGGGCGCGCATAAATTGTTCGAAACAATGGCGACTCATCCCTTCGGTTACATGCTCGCGATGGACGAATTCCTGAGATGCATCCGCGTCGTCCATACTGGCTTGCTTCTCGTGAATAAGCTGAACGCTGCTGCGTTTCCCCACACTCCGCATATTTCCAAATCTTGAACCGCCAACCGTAACTCAGAACCGCGATCTCCACTTGCGCCGACGTCTCGCCACTCAACCCCCAGTGGCAAGCCTCGCGCCATCCGTTCCGACCGCCTCCAGACCGCGAACGTCCTTGGGTGAATGCGTTGCGCTTGCGTCCCCCTTTCCTGTGCGAAGGGACGCTATCCCAACTCACCGAAAGGACAAAAAAATGTTATTGGAACAAATTCGCAAGCTCTCAAATCATCACCTTCTGAACACGATTACAAACGGGGATTGCTTGAATCTACTGCGCGAATTGCCCTCAGCCAGCATAGATTTTGTCCTCACTGACCCACCGTACTTGGTCAATTATAAATCGCGGGATGGGCGCACGATTGCAAATGACAACGACGATGCCTGGTTAAAGCCCGCTTTCCGTCAACTGTTTCGCGTTCTCCGGCAAAATAGCTTCTGTATTTCGTTTTATGGCTGGAACAAGGCCGACAAATTCATAGCGGCGTGGCGCGAAGCGGGTTTCCGTCTGAGCGGCCATCTCACCTTTCCGAAACGTTATGCTTCGTCGCAAAGATTTCTCCAATATCATCACGAAAACGCTTATTTGCTGACCAAAGGCCAACCGGAAAGACCGGCGCGCACCATTCCGGACGTTTTGGAATGGGAGTTTTCAGGGAACAACTTGCACCCTACGCAGAAACCGCTTTCCATACTAAAGCCACTCATTCAGTGCTTCACGAAGGCAGGCGAGGTAGTCCTTGACCCTTTCTCCGGTTCCGGCTCCGTTGCGCTCGCTGCAAAGCTGTCTGGACGGCAGTACATTGGCATTGAATTGGACAAGAATTATTGCGAGTTGGCCCAGGGCCGACTTGCACGGAGCCCGTTGGTACGCGCCGCCTAAATTCAGCTACTCCCGCTTAGCGGGAGTGGCTGAAACGCCGCTCTCCGCGCCGGGCCGCCATCACGAGTGGCGGCCCGCAAGAAACCATCTGTTCGAACATCTTGAGCGTGTGAGAGCGGCCCGCTCGGGGTAATGCCAGCCACAACGATTCGTCCAGTTTGAGAATGCGCAACGCGGCCAAAACAGCGCCGCCTTTAAGTCTATCCGCCGGAGGATGGGCAGACAGAACTGCCCCGTCAATCTTGCGATCCGTGACATCCCGAAGCAGCTTTTCCGGTTGGTCGGATACGATCTCGAACCGGACCAGCGGATGGCGCTCGCAGAATTGTGTAGTGAGCGCGTGGACACGTCCCAAGTTAGCGGGTCCGCTCGCGCCGATGGAGAGCCGCCCGGTGCACCCTGTCGTTTCTCCGCGCAGTGTCGATACGACCTCATTGCGCATCGCGACCATGGACGACGCGAACTCGTAGAGAAGCTCGCCGGCTTGCGTCAGACGGTAGTCGCGCCGGCGAGAGCGATCCAGAAGTGCGATACCAACATGGTCTTCGAGCTTCCGCAGGGCTATGCTCACGGCCGGCTGCGTGCGAGATACACGCTCCGCCGCTTTCTGGACGCTGCGTTCCTCAATGACGGCTACGAACATTTCAAGCTGCATCAGTTCCATGTGTCTCGCTCCTTAGCTGCTGTATAAAACGAAAAAGGCCGTTATCCCCTTGCTGGATAACGGCCCGTGGCTTAAAGAATTTTGCAGCGCCGCCGCTATCCGCTCCTAACGGGCACAACAATTCGCACGGATACGACGACAAAGTACGGCACTGACTCGGAAGAGCCCGCACTTAACGGGACCGAAGGGAACGTCCGCTGATCGTTTGCATTATTCATCTTTGCCATTTACGAAATATCATGTCCCAAAGACACGCGTCAAATAAATCTTATTTATCTTCGCGGCTCCGAGCCGGAATCGATCAGGAAATCGCCTCAAGAAGTTTCGCTGGTCTCACCCGCAGCGCGTGCGCCAGCGCAACGATGTTGATGATCGCGATATTGCGCTCGCCGCGCTCGACGCCGCCTACGTAGTTGCGATGCAGATTCGCCAGTTCAGCCAGCTTCTCTTGCGAGAGGCCGCGCTCCAGGCGCAACTTGCGCACCTGCTTTCCGAGAGTAGCTCTGGGATCGCCGCTTGGCACGCGGCCATCATTCGATTGATGACCACGATGAGTCTACACACGATGAGTGTGATACTCCGGCGCCTCTGAGCGCGGGCAAACTGCCCGCAGCCGAGTGGCAGTCAAAAGAGCGTCATCTGGCGCCCGCGGCGTTCGACCGTTTCAGACTCCGGAGACAAAGGCTGGAACGTATCAATTAGGAATTTCCGCAAGGACTTCAAGATGGGAGAGCCATCTTCACGGAGGTAGGCGAGTCCTACCTCCGCGGTCAAAAACTCGTCCACCAGCCTGCGAAACACGATTCCTTCTCGTGCTGGATGCTGAGCCCAAGGCATGATCAACCCCGCCAGAAAACCGCTTTCCAGAACGAGTTCGAGCACCTCCGCTTGCGTCGTTGCTTGTTGGGCGATGCGAGGCCGAACGCGGGCCACCCCAAAAATCCGATTCAAGTCCTCGCCGAATCGTGGTTCGATGTCTCCGCGTATGGTCGCGAGCGGAGTGTCGTCGAGGTCCGTGATCTGGACCGTATCTTTGGTCGCCAGCGGATGTCCCGTCGGCAACACAAGGACCAGCGCCTCCCGATACAGTCCCTCGGTGATCACTGCCTGCTCACGAATTGGCAGGATAACCAATCCCGCGTGCAGCGTGCCGCGCACGAGGCCATCCGCCTGCTCCGACGTATGCGCGCTAACCAGGCGCACATCGGCCGCAGGATGTATCGACGACAAATGACGCCGCACTTTGCCGAGAATCCGCAGGTCGATCAGCGGCGAATAGCCAAGGCTCCAAGGCCCGCGGTACTGTCCTCTGGCCGCCCGCGCGCCCTGGACGGCACGATCGGCATGGAAAAGGGTCAGCCGGGCCTCCGCCACGAACGCTTCTCCAGCCGCTGTCAAACGCACCTCTCGCTTGGTTCGCTCGAAGAGTTGCGTTCCCAGGTACTCTTCGAGTTCGCGGACCTGGCGGCTTAAAGCAGGCTGCGCAACATGCAGTCGCGCCGCAGCGCGCGTAAAATTCAGGACCTCTGCCAGGACAGTGACATAGCGATACAGCCGAAGCTCGACGCCCGGATACACGGGACCTCCCGACGACGGGCGTGAACGGGACGGGTGGGGACACGCGCGGGGACATCTGGGCCGAGTAGACCCTCCAATTCACCGGCAGGCACTCGGCCCGATTCAGTTTGATTTTCGGACAGCCTTGCGACCTAATCCCCTGTCTACCACTCGCGTGCACATCAACAACTCACACTAGAACACACTCAGGTATGCCCCCACTGACCACACTTCTTGCCAACACACTGGGATTGATGTAGCGCGTAGTAGTAACTCATCGTATAACACTCTTATAGAAGATGACATCGCTCGATGTGAGACATTCCGAGTCCGGAGCGCACAAGAAGGCGATTAGTTTGCCCGCGAAACAGGTCATTTTAGCCATCCCAGGTGACAAATAAATCTGGCTCTAATATCCCTTTGTTGTGCTATAGACGTAGAAACTGATAGTCGATCTGGTCGAGGACCTTCCCGCAGGTAAGGCGGCTCTTGGAACGATGAAGCTCGCTAAGCCACGTCCGATTCCTGGCGACGCGCCGTCCGGAGGATTCTCAACCCTTTCTGACGAGGCGTTGATCGAATATGTTGTTGCCGGTCACAGCGACGCGCTAACGGTTCTCTTCGACCGGTATCACCGCTTGGTGTACAGCGTCGCGGTGCGGATCGTTCGGGACCCCGGCGAAGCGGAAGAAGTCGTTCAAACCGTGTTCCTTGATATTTTTCGTGCTGCGGCAAATTTCGATTCCAGCCGGGGCATGCTTAAGGTATGGATTCTGCAGTATGCCTATCACCGTGCGCTACATCGCAAACGTCATCTGGTTGCGAACCATTTTTACCGATGGGAGGAACTCGAAGCCGCGATCGAAGTTGGCATGAACCGTCCGTTGTCTTCCGATGTGCATGATGTAGTGCGACTGGCGGAAGAGATGCTCGGACAATTAAAACCCCGTCAACGCGAGGTCGTGGAGATGACCTATTACGAAGGCCTGACCGCCGAAGAGACCGCCGCTAGACTCGGCGAGTCCGTCCACGCGGTCCGTCATCACCTGCATAGAGGTCTGGCGTCGTTGCGCACGGTGTTCAAAAAGCCCCAAGAAAAAGGGACTCCCAATGGCCGAAACCATGATTAAATTCCGACTCCCTTTCCATCGTCGTTACGAGCGCTACTGCACTCTTGCCGCAACAGGCCAGCTCGGCGGCCCTGAAATGTTCGAGCTCAACGAGCATATAGCGTCGTGCTCTTCGTGCCGTGAATTCCTCGAATCGGTCAGTCAAGTCAGCGTCCAGGCCATGCCCCTGTTGGCCGTAAATCGAAGCGGGGAGAGCGATGCCGAACCTCCCGAAGGAATACGCGAGCGCTTCCTCTCGCGCCTCGCAACGGAAGGGGATGTGCTGTCCAGCAAGCAACCGGCTGCGCAATCAAAAGGGACTGCACTAAGTACTATAATTATATCTAACCGTAACGTTAACAACAAAGTTGTTTTGCCTTCCGCGCCCCCTCCAACCCTCCGAGTCAGTCATCCCTGGCGCCTCGTCGCAGCAATTGCCGCTTGCGCTGTAATCGGCATTGGCGGGTTCTATCTAGGAAGGCAATCCCCCTCGGGGAACCCGAAGGGGATTGCAAAAGCAATCTCAACACCCGCCGTTCAAGAGCCTCCGACTTCGACTGCACCAGATGACTCGACGCGATTGGCCGACCTCGAACGCCAAAAGGCAGGTCTCGAAAAGCAACTCGCGGAGCTAACGAAGAAACTTACACTATCGACGACCGAACAGGCCTCCTTAAAGGAGGAATTAACCGCCGCCCGCGAGAGACTAGCATCGCTTGACCGTCAAACGGTTAGCACGCCGCAAGTCACAGTCTCTGAAACCCAGGAAGGTAGAAATCAACTCGCCATCCTGCAATCCGAAGTGCACAGACTAAGTCAGCGCCTGGCCGAAGCCGAAATAAACGTAGGTATTCAGAAGCAGACCACCGAAGAGCTTACGGCCAAGCTGGAAACCACAGAAGCCGACCTCCAACGCGAGCGCGATCTGAAGTCCGCCAAAGGTGAATTGGGCGATGTCTTAGCGGCTCGCAACTTGCATATCGTTGACGTGTACGACGCGGACGGTAGCGGCAAACGGCAACGGTCCTTCGGACGAGTCTTTTATATCCAGGGCAAATCCCTGGTGTTCTATGCATACGACTTGGACGCCCCGCGCCAATTCAAAGCCAACGTGGTCTTCCATGTTTGGGGTGGACAGGCCGGCGTCAAAGAAGTCACCCATAGCCTGGGCATCTTACATAAAGACGATGCTGGCCAAAGCCGCTGGGCCATGACCTTTGATGATTCGAAAGTGCTTTCCGAGATCAATTCGGTTTTCGTTACCGCCGAGGCTGCCAACAAACATTACGACACGCCCCACGGCAAGAAGGTCCTGTATGCATATTTCGGAGGCCAGCCGAATCATCCGTAGGAATCTCCTGCATTATGCAGTCCATTCTTCTTGCTCGTTGTTTTTCGTTCCGCTTCCAAAAAATTCAACAAATGTGAGTGGTCCATGGCGAATTGTTCCCCCTTCGCGGGCAGACGCAAGACGAGGGGTGATAATTCGATGAAGACTCCCGCAAGTCTGCTGCGCATTTCATTGTTAGTGGTTCTGGTCACGGCTTTGTTCTGGGCTTACGCAACCATGGCGCAAACGGAAACCGGAACAATTTCGGGCCTCATCACCGACGAAACAGGAGCCAGCGTACCCAACGCCCAAGTGCAGCTTCTCAGTGTGCAGCGTGGTACGACTACCGATGGAAAGACCAACAGCTCCGGAATCTATATCTTCACCGGCGTTCAGCCGGGTCTGTACCAAATCAAGGTGCAGAAACTTGGATTCAAGCAGGTGGACCTTCTGAGCCTCATCGTTAACGTACAGGACCATATCGAGCAGAACATCAGGCTACAAGTGGGTTCTGTGTCGGAAAGTGTCACGGTGGAAGCCAACGGCCTGAACATAAACACAACAGATGGATCTGTGGGAACGGTCGTAGACCGCACGTTCGTCGAGAACATGCCGCTCAACGGCCGCAGCTTTCAGTCGCTGATCCTGCTCGCGCCAGGCGTCACCGCCGTCCCCGGGGCGTTCGTTGGTGGAGCTGGCGAATTCAGCGTGAATGGGCAGCGGACTCAGACTAATTACTTCACTGTTGACGGCGTTGCCGCGAATACGGGGGTCGCCCCAACCGGCGGGATAGTTTATGGAAACGGACTAACGCCGGCAGAGACAGCTTTAGGCACCACACACAGCCTCGTTTCCGTGGACGCTTTGCAGGAATTTCGTATCACCACGTCCACGTATTCGGCAGAATACGGTCGCACGCCCGGCGCGCAAATCTCTCTTGAGACCCGTTCAGGTATGAATGCCTGGCATGGCTCCCTCTTTGATTATTTCCGGAACGATGCGCTGGATGCGAACAATTGGTTCAATAATGCCGCCGGATTTAAGAAGACCGCCGAGCGGCAAAACGATTTCGGGGGAACCGTGGGCGGGCCCATTGAAATTCCGGGACTCTACCATGGCAGAGACAAGACATTCTTCTTCTTTTCTTATGAGGGGCTGCGGCTGACAGTTCCCCAGCCCGCTTTTACCATTACTGTTCCGGACACTTACTTGCGGCAAAATGCTCCTGCCGCAGTGCAGCCCCTCTTGGATGCTTTCCCGATCCAAAACCATCCGGAAGTGGCAAATAATTGTCCTTCCGGGAGCTGCACGGCCCTGTTTACTGGAACTTACTCCTCTCCCAGCAGTCTCGATGCATATAGCATCCGGGTGGACCATAGTTTTGGTGGCAAACTGAAGGTTTTTGGGCGTTACGGCAACACACCCTCCCATTCGCTGACTCGCGAGATCACACGCAATCCCACTACGTTGGATAACGTAACCTCGAATGTTACGACGGGAACTCTGGGGGCCACGAGTGTGTTTTCGCCGCGATTCGCAAACGAACTGCGCTTCAATTACACCCGAAACAACAGTGGTTTCGTGAGTTCCATCGACAGCTTTGGAGGCGCAACGCCACTAACATCGGCTCAGCTATTCCCAGGCATCACGATTCCTCCCGCGTGGAATTTTACCGCGGCTTTTGGCATCGGCTCGTTCCCAAGTTTTGAGATTGCGCCGTTCAAAACGCCTCAGCATCAATGGAACGTCACCGATTCCCTCACTACTGTTCTTGGCTCCCACACACTGAAGTACGGCATGGATTATCGAAGGCTTGCCAGCGCAAATGAGGTGAACACGCTGGGCGAAATTATCGTTTACTTCGGCGCGGCTCAGATCCTTTCGAATTCCGCGTTTGCCGTGGTTTACGGAACACCACCCGGAAAGACTGGACTATTTACGAACGTTTCCGCATTTGTTGAGGACGAATGGAAAGTAACTAGCCGGTTGCATCTCTCGCTTGGGCTTCGCTGGGATGTGAATCCGCCACCAACGACGGAAAGTAGACCGTACCCCTATACGTTGAATCAAATCACGGATCTGGCAACCGCTCACCTTGCGCCCGCAGGCACGCCGATCTGGTACACGGACTATCGTGGCTTTGCACCTCGGTTCGGCGTGGCCTATCAGCTCCACCAGAGTCCTGGGCATGAGACCGTTATGCGCGGCGGCTTTGGAGTTTTCTATGATGTAGGGGATGCACCGGCCCTCTATAGTCTGTATGGTGCGGTTGGAATCGGCTCTCAGGTCGTATCTCCCAACCTCTCTTTTCCTCTCACTCCGGCGCAGAACACGGTTCCTGCTCCGAGTACCGCGTCGCCTTACAACGCGTTCGTGGTTGCCTTCGACCCGTACCTCAAGTTGCCCTACACACTGCAGTGGAATGTTGCAATCGAGCAGGGACTGGGGAAGAGCCAAACGCTGACCTTGTCCTACGTCGCAGCGAGCGGACGACGACTCCTGAATTGGCATTATTATGATCTTGCTGGCGTGAACCCGAATTTCGCCCCGGGCAACGGCTTATATCTTAGTGTTAACGGATCGAATTCCAATTACAACTCGCTCCAAGCGCAGTTCCAGCGCCGGCTTTCGCATGGTCTCCAAGCCCTTGCTTCCTATACCTGGTCGCACGCTATTGACAATCTGTCGAACGATCTACAATCTTTGAACGTCGTGCTTCGCGGCAATGCGGATTTCGACGTGCGTCACAACTTCTCTGCCGCCCTGACGTACGACGTGCCGGGCAGCTCTACCAACCCGTTTCTCCGACCGCTAGTAAAGCACTGGGGCATTGATCTCCGGCAGACGGCAAGGTCTGCCTTGCCGATCGATATCACCTCTGGCAACCGTGTTCTTCCAAACGGCCAGCAAGTGTACCTTCGGCCGGATATGGTCCCAGGTGTTCCCGTCTATCTCAGTGACTCGACGGCTCCCGGCGGGCGCGTGGTGAATTTCAACGCCTTCACGGCGCCTGCGGGAGCAAACGGCAATGAGCCGCGGAACTTCGTACGTGGCTTCGACGCTTGGCAGACCGACCTGGCGATTCGGCGGGAATTTCCGTTGCATGAGCGGCTGAAGCTGCAATTCCGAGCGGAGTTCTTCAATTTGTTCAACCATCCCAATTTTGGATCCATTTATAGCTCCACGTCCTTCGGCCCCGCCCTTTTTGGCCGGGCACGTAGCACCCTGAACAATTCGTTGGGGGGGCTGAGCTCGCTGTATCAGACGGGCGGACCGCGTTCACTTCAGCTGGCCCTGAAATTGCAGTTTTGAGTTGGACCGAGTTGCGAGCGTTTATTCGCAACAACTAACACGCGTAACTCGGTTATGAATAGCCGAACACTGCGCGGCACATTCTTAATTGGGAGATAGAACCTGATGCGGTTAGTTTCATTGATTAGTTTTCTGTTTGTTCTAACACAAAGTTCTTTTGCGCAGTCACGCCCAACCCAACCTGCGAAATTAGCGACGACTGCGATTTCAGTTGGTACCAATGTTCAGGTTAGCAAGGCGTATGGGGACTTGTTCCATCGGGAAGTCTTGCTCGCAGCGGATCCAACGGATGGCAATTATCTGCTTGGCTGTTCGATTGTGTACTCGGAAGACAAAGTGGACGGCACGACCGTCGTGTACGCATCGTTCGACAGTGGAAGAACTTGGACGCCGACACTGGAGACAGACAAATTGAAGTGGAGTTATGATCCGGCTTGCGCGTTCGGCCCGAATGGTACTGCATTCCATCTCGCGCTGGCACACGAACCGGGTAACTTTCCCTTTAAAGCGGTCATGCCGGTCTATCGTTCCATCGATCATGGCAAGACCTGGTCCGAACCAACGATGCTCCCCTTGATGGACCGCCCATACGTGGTCGTGGACACCACCGGAGGCAAGTATCAAGGCCGTGTCTATATCCATGCGGCTGGATCAGAAAATGATAATGTCATCAGCCCCTTTCTCTTTCATTCGGCTGATGCTGGTGAGAGCTTCGGGAAGCCGATAACAATGGCTCCTGGACACCACTACAGTCTCCCTGTGGGCAATGGCGTGGTGCTTTCCGATGGCACCTTTGTCTGCATATTTGGCGAGTTGAGAGAGAATCCGAGGGGCGGCTCTGGGGTGCCCGAAACCGGCCCGGGAAAACCAAACGCCTGGCTAAAAATAATTAAGTCCACAGATGGTGGTGAATCGTTCACGCCGACAGTAACCGTCGGAGACCTCTACCTGCACTGGGACCCCGACTGGGCCAATTGGGCAGTAATCCCCTACTTGGCGGCTGACCCCGGCAGCCAATGGTTCAAGGATCGGCTGTATGCCGCTTGGAGTGACCGCCGGACGGGCCGGGACGAAATACTGCTGTCGTATTCGCCTGACAATGGGCAGACATGGTCGAAGCCACGTGTTGTTAGCGAGGATCGACCTTTTCCCGCTTCCACGCAAGGACCTGACAATCTTCAGCCCGTGGTCGCGGTGAGCCGTGAGGGAGTGGTAGGAGTGATGTGGTACGACCGGAGGGACAATCCGGACAACCTGGGCTGGTGGGTTCGTTTCTCGGCCTCACTGGACGGCGGAGAAACATTCTTGCCGAGTGTGCGCGTTTCCCAGGCGCCGAACGCTTACGGGAAGAACGACAAGTGGCCTATCTACGTGGCGAGCGCCCTCTACAGCGGCCCTCCCGGGAGTGCTGCTGGTTCGCTTGAGGCGAGCATTGTCCGGTTAGGCTATGAATACAATGGGGGCGATACGGCGGGGATGGCGGCGGATGCGGCAGGAGTGTTTCACCCGTTCTGGATCGACAACCGGACCGGCATTAGTCAGGTTTGGACCGCACGCGTAACGGTTGCGGGAAACGTCATAAAGAACGGCTTTGCTGATCTTGCCCAGGCCGTTTTCTTTGAAGACGTTTCCGAAAACGTGTCGGTCGAGTTGAAACAGCCTGCATACGACCGCGAAAACGGCATCATCCAAGTCAGCGCCCGAGTGAAAAATATCTCGAAAGAGACTCTAACGGGCCCCCTGAAAGTGCGGTTGATCGCAATGCAGTCTGAAATTGGGTCCGTGGAGGTAACGAATTCGGATAACGGACAAAACGGGCCTGGAGCGATGTGGGACTTCAGCAATCTCTTGAAAGATGGACTACTCAAAGCGGGCGAGATTTCGGAAGCCAGAAAATTGCTCTTTCGGATGTCGAATGTGCGTGATGTTAGAGAGGCTAAGATTATGATGCGCGGATTAATCAATCTCGAACTACGCGCTCTGAGCAGGACGACAAAATGAGAATGAGAGGGTCGACCCCCTGGGTGACCTGTCACTTGTCCAGAAGCCGATTTCGAAGAAGGAAGCTGTCGGGTAGGAGAACGGAGTTGAAAACGATTGTCTGGTTGCGGCACGCATTCTGCTTTGTCGTTACAGTCGCGTGTCTTTCGGTCTCGGCGATCGCCGCAGACAGTGCGCGCGTTTCAAAGACCGTGCGGGAGAAGCTACCTGCCATTCGTTACCAGAAGTACAAGCTTAGAAACGGCCTCGATGTGATTTTTTCCGAGGACCACACCGTGCCGCTTGTGTCAGTCAACATCTGGTATCACGTAGGCCCGGCGAATGAGCGTCCGGGACGCACGGGGTTCGCACATCTGTTCGAACACATGATGTTCGAGGGATCCCAGCACGTGGGCGCGAAAATGCACTTCCACTATCTTGAGGGAGCGGGCGCGACCAACATCAACGGATCCACGAACTTCGACCGTACAAACTATTACGAAACGGTTCCCTCGAACCAATTGGAGCTCGCGCTGTGGCTTGAGAGCGACCGCATGGGCTATCTGCTTCCAACCCTGGACACGGAGAAACTCGCAAATCAGCGCGATGTAGTCCGCAATGAGCGGCGGCAGAGCTTGGAAAATGTTCCTTACGGCGTCGTGGAAGAAGCGTTGATGCACGAACTCTTCCCCAAGGGACATCCCTACTACGCGAGCGTCATCGGCTCGCATGCCGACATCGAAGCGGCGCGTTTCACGGATGTGCGCGAGTTCTTTCGGCAGTACTACACTCCGAACAACGCGAGTCTCGCGATCGCGGGGGATTTCGACAGCACCGCGGCACGGAAGCTGGTCGAAAAGTATTTTGGAACTATTCCCTCGGGCCCGTCCATACCCAAAGTGGAAGTTAAGACGCCTCCAATCGCCTCCGAACGTCGCGCGGTGGTCACGGATCAAGTGGAGCTCCCGCGCGTTTACATGGCCTGGTTGACACCGCCCATCTACAAGCCGGGCGACGCGGAAAACGACCTACTGGCCGACATCCTGGGCGGTGGAAAGACCAGCCGGCTGTACAAGAAACTTGTGTACGAAAAGCAGATTGCCCAGGAGATTTCAGCCGAAAACGATTCCCAGTCGCTCAGTTCGTTTTTTGAGATCGAGGCCACCGCCCGGCCTGGCGTCAAGCCGGAAGAGCTCGAGAAGGCCATCGACGATGAGCTCGAAAGACTGCGGAGAGAGGGCCCGAGCGAGGCCGAGTTGGAGCGAGCGGTCAACGTCCGGGAGTCGAACATGGTGCGACGCCTGGAAAGTTCTCAGTCAGTCGCGAATCGCCTCAACCAGTACAATCACTATCTTCGAGATCCGGGCTATCTGCCAAAGGACCTCGGGCGCTTCCGGGAGGCGACGTCGGCCGACCTGAAACGTGTTGCTAACGAGTACCTGCTGACCAACGCGCGCGTGGTGGTCTATGGAGTGCCCGGTAACAAAGTTGTGGATGATGTGCCGAAGACTTTTGCCGAAGAGGAGGCCAAGGAAAGGCAGGCGGCGGCCACGGCAAGGAATGTTTCCGACCAAGTCTGGCGCGCGAATCCGCCGAGGCCCGCGTTCGCGTTGAAGTTCACGCCTCCGGTCCCGGTGAACTTCAAGCTTGCGAACGGTCTCACCGTGCTACTGGTCGAACGGCACACGCTACCGACCATTTCCGCCAATCTCTTGGTGATGACCGGAGCCGAAGCGAATCCTACGGACAAGCCGGGGCTCGCTTCCTTCGTGGCGGATATGCTCCAGGAAGGAACCGAGAGGCATGCGTCTCTTGAACTGGCCGACGAGCTCGAGCAGATCGGTACACTGCTCTCCGCTACCTCGAACTACGACAGCACGTCGGTGTCGCTGCGCACGCTCACACGAAACATGGATGCGGCGTTCGGTCTCCTTTCGGATGTGGCACAGCACCCGGCGTTCAATGAAAAGGAGGTCGAGCGTCGGCGGAACCAGCGGCTCACCAGACTCGTCGAGGAACACGACAACCCCGAGATCGTGCGGACGCGAACTCTCGATTATGTTTTGTACGGCGATTCTGCGTATGGCTACACGGCGAGCGGGACGGAGGCATCGAACAAAGCCATCACGCAGGAGGACGTCGCCGGATTCTGGAAACGGGCGTTCGTGCCGTCAAATGCCGCGCTCGTCGTAGCCGGAGACATTACCGAAGCGCAGTTGCAGACGCTCACAACGAAGTATTTCAGTGCTTGGAATGGTGCGGTCTCCGCTTCGAATTCGCCGGCCGCGTCGCAGGCGCCGAAGCGCAAGATCTACATCGTCGACAAACCCGGTGCGCCGCAGACCTCGCTCGTGATCGCGACAATTGGCGCCCCCCGCAGCACGCCCGACTACGTGGTGCTCGAAGTAATGAACACCATTTTTGGCGGACAGTTCTCAAGCCGCATCAACATGAACCTCCGCGAGGTTCACGGTTACACCTATGGTGCCCAGTCGTCGTTTAATTTCCGCCGCGGAGCGGGGCCGTTTTCGGCCTGGGGAGCCATCCGCACCAACGTCACGGCGCCCGCGGTAACCGAGCTGTTCCACGAAGTGGACCGGATCCGCGACACCGAAGTATCCCCTGAGGAACTCAAGACCGCCAAGGATGCGTGGGCACTCTCTTTAGCCGGCAAGTTCGGGACTACGGCCGACATCGCAGGAACCGAAGGCGAGATCATCCTGTACGGGCTCCCGTTTAACTATTACGGCTCACTCCAGGACCAGATCGATGGGGTGGCACCGGCGGACGTGCAGAGCGTCGCGAAGAAATATCTCCATCCGGAGTCAATGGTTGTAATTGCCGTTGGAGACCGCACCCGCATCGAGGCGGAACTCAAAAAGCTGAACCTTGGCCCGGTGGAGATCGTTCCGTAGGGGAGCGGCAGTATGCTGAAAATTGGACGACGAGTGTTGCTGAGTGCCGCAGTTCTCTTGTCGTTTCGGGCCGTTGCAGAAAACGCGAAGTCCGCGCATCCAGCAAAGAGCGAATTGAGCATAAAAATTCTGGCTGGCACTCCGCCAATGGGTTGGAACAGTTGGCTGGCTTATGGCACTACTATTCGCGAAGAGGAAGTCGAGGCGAACGCCGACTACATCGCTAAGAACCTCGCCAAGTATGGCTGGAAATACGTCGTCATCGACATCGAATGGTACGCGCCGAAAGTAAAGGCGCATGGCTACATTCCAGATCTCAACAATGTGACGATGGACCAGTACGGACGACTGGTACCCGCCGTGAATCGCTTTCCATCGGCGGCAAATGGTATAGGTTTCAAGTCGATTGCAGATTACGTCCACGCTAAAGAACTAAAATTTGGTATTCACATGATGCGGGGCATACCGCGAAAAGCGGTGGACGAGAATCTGCCGATCAAAGGGATTTCGTATCGAGCGGCTGACATCGCCGACAAAGTGCATGTCTGCACCTGGGATGGTATGAGAGACATGTACGGAGTGGACATGTCCAAGCCCGGCGCGCAGGCGTATTACGACTCGATCGCAGAATTGTATGCATCTTGGGGCGTGGACTTCGTTAAGGCCGACGACATGAGCCAATCCTTTGACGCGAGGTATCCGTACCATGCCGCTGAAATTGTGGCACTTAGTAGAGCATTGAAAAAAACAGGGCGTCCGATCATCTTGAGCCTTTCGCCTGGACCAGCTCCTCTTGATGAGGCGGCGAATCTTCGAGCAAATGCTCAAATGTGGCGAATCTCTGGGGATTTCTGGGATAAATGGGAAAGTCTAAAGCATCAGTTCGAGCTTACCCGCGAATGGGAGTCCCATGTGCAGCCAGGCGGATGGCCAGACGCCGACCTTCTTCCGCTCGGGAGAATAGGCATCCGCAGCGAAGTTGGAGACGACCGCTTCACGGAGTTCACGAAGGATGAACAGCGCACAATGTTCACGCTGTGGGTTATGTTCCGCTCTCCCTTATTTCTTGGAGGCGATCTTCCAAGCAATGACGAGTCAACACTGTCGTTGATTACGAATCCCGAAGTGATAGGAATTGATCAGAGCAGTACGGGAAATCACCAGTCGTACTCTGAGGGCGATGCCATCGCATGGGTTGCCGACATCCCAGGGAAAAGCGACAAATACGTCGCTATTTTCAACCTTGGGGACTCACCGAAAGAGACCGACCTGAGTTGGTCCGAAATCGGATTGAACGCGAAGAGTGCAGCTGTTCGCGATTTGTGGCAGAGGAAACTTATTGGAACAGTTCAACGAATTCACGAGACGCTGAGACCGCACGCAAGCGTCCTTTACAAGGTTTCCGTTGACGATTGACTTCACGGTGAAACACTGTTCACAGCCGGCTGATGAAAAAACGACAACCGAAAAGAATAATCTAGTCTGCCTTGACCCACGAGAAGGACGCAAGACGCATGTTTTCGGGGAAAATCCCTGCGGAAACACTACTGAAGGTCCTCCCTAACCGGAGCCATGCAAGGGCTGCGGATGTTTCGCCATCACGATGGTAAGTAGATCCTACTTCGCTACGAGTCCGAGTTTCTTCCCAACCTCTCGATCCAGAGGCGCATGGAACCAATCAAATCTCTCGAGACTGTGTCCAGAAAAGATTGAACCACCCGGCTGGCAAATTCTCCTCTTGTCAGGGGCATACAAGATGCGGAGCCTAGTGCGTCCGTAATCCGGTCAACAGGGCGGGGTCGCTGGCAGGCGATTCCGTGCTCGAACACCAATAATCCAAAGCGGGCGGAGTTGCGAACGTGAGGCTCCGCCCGATTTTTTCAAGGTACAGCCGAAACTTCCACTTCAAGAAGGCTAGGAGCATGCGCTCTGCAACAACAGACTTTAAGGTCAGGAGGAGAGAAGGATGGAGGGTTGCTTCTCGGAGAGAGCGGTCGTGATCAAACTTGGTGGGTCCGTCCTCACAGATGAAGAGTCTTACCGGCAAGCTGCAAGATTTCTTCTCCGTCGTTTGCAGAATTCTCCCAAGGGACGGTTCGTCGTTGTGGTTTCGGCCCGGAAAGGTCTTACCGATCACCTGGAACGCGTCGCTCGGGAAATCACAGGCTATCCGAATCGGAGAACGCTCGATCTGCTCTGGTCAACAGGCGAGATGCAGTCCGTCGCGCTTCTAACGCTTCATCTTGAGGAGCTGGGCGTTGCAGTCGTTGGACTAAACGTCCATGAGACGGGATTGCGTTTGAATGGGGCAGACCCACCAGATGCAAGCGTCGAATTGCTGGCTGGTGAGCTTACAAGGGCGTTCTATGACCACTCCGTCGTGGTTGTACCAGGATTTTTTGGGACGCTGACCAGCGAAACCTTGGTTTCCCTAGGCCGTGGTGGATCAGACCTTAGTGCGGTGCTCCTCGCCGACGACCTTCAGGCCGAACGCTGCGAGTTGATCAAAGATGTGCCTGGTTATTTCACAGAAGATCCGCGCGTTAACGCGCGCGCGACGTATCTGCCGTGGATTTCGTATGAGACTGCGGTGCAGATGGCCGAAAGCGGGTGCGAATTGGTTCAGCGCATTGCGCTTGAAGCAGCTCGCGAGCGCAATTTGCAGCTCCTGGTCCGAAGCTTGGACAACCGGAGACCAGGCACCGTCGTTTCGACGCAGATGACTGAGCCACGGGCCTGCGTAACCGAAAGCTAGTTGGTCCCAGGTGGCCTCTCAAAGAACTAGGCAACTCCGCTCGACGGGTGTAGAACGCGTGACCTTCGTCATCCAAGCCGAGAACCGGGCCGACGTTTTAGCCCAAGTGGTCCAGTTCTTTCAAGAATTGAACGTCGAGATTGAGGCCCTATACATGGTTCGGCGGCGCAGTTCGGAAACCCTCCGCATCCACGTGACGGTAGAAACCAACGAAGGCGGTCGGCGGCACATCGAGGCCAATCTTCAGAAGGTCTTGAATGTGAGATCCGTCAAGGCCGAACGCGGCACAGAGAAGGTTCTACTTGAAGCCCCCGACGAGAAATCGGGGAGCAGGTCCCGGCGATGACTCAGACGTCCACTCCGACGACGAGTGTGGCGGCGTGCGTGATCTATGTGCTGACGACGGGCGGAACTATGGAGAAGGTTTATTCCGAGCAGACTGGCTCCGTGTCGAACACGGAAAGCAAGATTGATCGCTACCTTAGACTGCTACGCTTGCCCGACTGTGCTGTGAACATTGTCCCTCTAATGAATAAGGACAGCTTGGAGATGACGGACCAGGACCGCGTTTTGATCGTGGGAATGGTGCGCGCCGTCTTGAAGGAAAATGCGCCGATCGTGATCACACACGGCACAGACACGATGGTCGAAACAGGACTTTATCTCCAGCGAGCGCTCGGAGAGCTGCACATGCCGATTGTGCTGACGGGTGCCATAACCCCACTTGGATTCGAGGGCAGTGACGGTTTGCAGAATTTGACCGAGAGCCTGCTGGCCGTGCAGTTGATTCGTCCCGGCGTGTATGTGGTGATGCACAACCGTGTGTATCCGGTGCATCGCGTTCGCAAGGATCGCACGCTCGGCAGATTTGTATGGAGCGAAGCCGAGGCAAGATGATTCGGGAGAAATGGGATCGGCTGGCACTCTATGAAAGGGTCTGGCAACTTCCGCTCCGCAAACTGGCCGCCGACTACAACATTTCGGATGTAGGGCTGGCCAAGGTTTGCCGCAAACTCCAGATTCCGCTGCCTGGGCTGGGGCACTGGACCAAGATAGCGTGCGGGCACACGATCCCACGTCCACCCCTGCCTCAGGTGGAAAACCTTCCGGTTCTGATCCGGCAAATCCGGGAACGTGAACTCGAGATTCCCGTGTTGCCTGAGGACGCTCCGGAGCTGGAAAGAATCGAGCGCATTGAAGCAAGCACAACTCCGCCTGTGACAAAAGCGATGCTGGCCCACCCACTTGTTGAAAGAACTAGGGCGGCGCTGACCGGAGCGCCAACCAATACTCACGGAAAGCTGTGGGCGAGCCAAGAACTGGAGTGGCTTGATCTGCGGATTACGAAGGACTGTTTAGCGCGAGCACTGCGCATTATGGCCGCTCTGATTCAGATTTTGGAGCGGGGAGGATTCAAGGTGGTGGTGGACAAGAGAGCCACCGAGTCGACCAGCGCCATTCTTTATGGCGAAAAGATTCGCTTTGGGCTGATTGAAAGATCGCGTCAGGTGAAGCCCGCTCCGAACCCCAATGGTTCCTCCGCGTACTCCTACGGTTCCATTCGCTTGGAGCCCACGGGAATATTGTCCATCGAGGTCTGGAACTACTATTCAGGCGGCCCGCAAAAGGTTTGGCGAGATCGCGATAGTGCGAAGCTCGAAGAGCAGTTGCCAAGGTGCGCGGCCGGAATGATGCGGATCGCGCTGAAGGAGCGAGCCGATGAGAAGGCGCGACATGAGCGCGAGCTCGCGCGAGAAAAAAGGATCGCCGCAGTCGAAGCGGAACTGGAAAAGATTGAGCAGGAAGAAAAGAACATAAGAAGTCTACGAAAAGAGGCTACTGCCTGGCATCGCGCCGAGCGCATTCGGGAATACATTGCTGCGGTGCGCGAGGGTGGACTGAAGGATGCGGAGTGGATCGCATGGGCCGAGCGCCAGGCTGACCGCCTCGACCCGCTAAAAGAGAGGCCCAAATCCATCGTGGACGACAAGGAAGATGTCCTCCGGCGTCTCCACTCTGCTCATTGGAGATGGTGAAAGATCCCTCCCGCAACCCACCAGCCACTGCCTTAATGGCAACTCTGGGCTCCCATCCGATAACTAAGAATCGCAAGGGCGGCTGCAAGAATAACGATTGATGCAAGCGACATCCATATGGAGGGCCACAGGTCTCGGCATATTCTCCGGGCGTTCCGCACAGTGAGCGGAACGCCTTCTTCCAGATCACGTTTAGCCGGTTCTTCTTGTTCTGAGTTCATTGTCAATATCCTGTCACGCCGCCCACAGCCACATCGCGACAATCGTGGCGATGAAGCTAATCAAAATGGACTGGCTTCTTGATTTCAGAAGCCAATCGGTGATGTACAACGCTGGGAGAACCAAAAGAGCACAGAGAGCAATCCGCTCAAAGATGTACTCACCCGTGGCTTCTAGAGGAAGTTCACCGATCGCTCTCAACAAGCCAACATCATCAGCGACCACGAGCAAGAGGCGTGCTGCAAGAAGCGCAACGGCCACAGCGACAGGGTAGCGAATCAGGGGAGGTAGTTTCGGCGATTCGTTCACAAAGATCCTCCATTAGTGCCAAAACTTGGGGTCGCACTGCATTTTCCCACCTTGCGTTACACCCCTCAAGTGCCACGCGCGCCTAGCACCTCTCGCACAGTCCAGATGTTCTCCTTCACCGGCCGTCTTGATTTCCCGCGCCAACCGCCGGCGTAGCTCGCGGCTCAAGCTGGCCGACGTTCGTATGGATACTTCTCTACGGGTGCTCGTTCCGAGATTTGGCAGATTGAGTTCGTACAGTTTCCTTTTTTACCGCTCATTTTCTTGGGCACTGCGTCAGGCTAATTCCTGCGCCGCTGCAGCTTCGCGGCTTCTGCTTTCTTGGTTCCTCCCTTAAGACGTTGGGTACCCTCCAAGAATGCAGCCGCTCGCTTTGGGAGCAGAAGCCCTCGCTTTGGGGTGCCTCAAGAAAATGGGGCAAAAAAGGAGAAGTACAAATGCACAATTCCATCCAAATCATCGGCAACTTGGGACGAGACCCGGAGCCGCGCGAGACGCGAGCAACTGGCGCCCCGTTCGTGGTGCTGTCCGTCGCCACGCGGCGTTCCTGGAAGAACGCGCAAGGCGAATGGGAGTCGCGAACGGACTGGCACCGCGTCGTCTGTTTCAATCGCTTGAATGATGCTGCTGTGAGGCTTCGCCGTGGCGACCAAGTGGTCGTCACGGGATCGCTCGTGAGCAGCAAATACGAGCGCGAAGTCAGCAAAGGCAAGAAGCCCACGACGTTGAAACTCACCTCGTGGCAGATTCGCGCCAACACGCTTCGCAAGCTGAATCGTGCCGCCAAGGAGCCGGAAGCGGTTGCTTCCGGCTCCTCCGAGGAAGCGTCTGCTGCCCCATTCTGAGCGCGACTTTAGGGAGGGCCCAGGGCGCTCGCCGTGGGCCCATTCCCGTGCTTCTAGACTCGCGGCATAACCCCCGCCGACTCTTCTTAATCGTGCGCGGAAAGCCGCTAGCCCTAAACCCTTTCATAACTCGAAGTTATCGACCAGGAACGCGGAAGTATTGGACGAACCGCATGCGCGTCGCTATCGTCCGCGCAAGTTTTCTGAGGTGAAACGAGTATGAAATCAGCTTTCAAAGCATTCGGAAATTGGACGCAAAAGAACTGCTACCGCGTCGCCACCTTAACAGCGATGGCCGGCTTGGCGGTTCCTGTTTACGCGCAGGCCGCCGGAGGCTCTCCCTGGGAGAACGCCGTCAACGTCCTTCAGACGGCATTCACAGGACCAATCGCCAAGGGGCTTGCGCTGGTTGCCATTGTCGTGGGCGGCCTCACGTTCGCCTTCGGAGAAGGTGGCGGAAAGAAAACCTTTGCGGGCATCGTTTTCGGCTTGGGAATGGCCGTGCTCGCAGTGAACTTCCTGACTTGGCTATTCGGGGTTTAGGCCCTTCCCACGGAATGACGATGCAGCCTAACCCAGTGTTCCGGTCATTAAATCGCCCGCTCACGATCCTAGGGGCGGAGCGAAAGCTGTTCTTCTTCGCTCTCGTCACGGGCGCTTGCGTATTCAATCTGCTCAATAGTTTGGCCGGGGCGGTGGGGATGTTTTTCGCACTGTATCTCTTCGCGCGCTGGGCAACACGGACCGATCCGCAAATCCTCCGGTTCTTGCTGAACTCCACGAAGATTCGCACCCAATACGACCCAATGAAATTCGAGCCGGTGCAAGTGCGGAGGCTCCACCGTGTTTAAGCTGAACCAAATCACGAAGGACTATCGCGAAGCCGCTGCGCTTTGCTCGCAAGTAAATCTCTTCGGCTTTGTAGATGATGAAATCTTCCTAACCAAGAGTGGAGATGTCGGAATTGTTCTCAGCATCGATGGCGTGGACTACGAATGTCTGGACACAAACACCATCGACAACATGACGCAACGGCTGACCGCAGCGTTCCGAGTTTTCGATGAGAAATGCCGCGTCTACCAGTATTTGTTCAAGCGCAAGCGAGAAAACATCCCGTTCAAGACCTACCAGAACCCGATTGTGAATGCGGCGATTCGAAACCGCATTGAGTATCTCAAGACGAAAGCCGAATCGCTCTATTCGTTTCAGATTTGCTATGTCGTCCTCTATGAAGGCTTCCGCTACAACTCCTCCGTTCTAAACAGTCTTGGCAAAATCATTTCTCAGCCTGCAGACGCGATTCACGAGTTGCTGGCGTTGGTTTCCACCCGTAAACAAGTGGTGTTGATTGAGAGTGAGTTACAGCAATCGTTGTCGGCACTGCGAGCCAAAGCGCGCAGCTTCATCGGCCAGGTGAGTGACTTTGTGGGGACGCGACTTCTAGCGAAGGACGAAGCGTTCCGCGTTCTGAAGCAAATCCTGAATTTCTCACCGTTGAAGATTGAAAACGCGCGACTCAGACGCGACACGTTCCTGGACTATTACCTTTGCGAATCCCACATCGAATGTCATCGAGGATTCCTCCGCGTTGACGACTATTACGTGAAGGTGCTGTCGCTTAAAGACCCGTCCGCACAGAGCTTTCCCCTGATCTTCAAGCGACTCCTCGAAGTCGAAGCCAACTATTTCATTTGCAGTGAGTGGCAAAAGCAAGACCCAGCCAAGAGCCGTGGCTTCATCCATTCGCGCCGGCGGCACTTTCACAACACGAAACGCTCCCTGGCAAGCTACGCCACCACCTCGGACCAGCCTCAGCGCAGCGATGACGTTCTCGTTGATGAGTCGAAGGAAGCACAGATCCACGATTTGGGGGAGGCGCTCAAGGAACTGGAAATCAAGGGCAACTACTTTGGGAACTACTCCCTGTCCATCGTGGTCTACGACCAGGACCTGGCAAAAGTGGAATCGGCGTGCGCCGATTTTTACAAAGCCTTCAACGTCCACGATGCCCAGCTCTACGACGAAAAATACAACCTGTTCAACGCGTATCTGGCGACCGTTCCCGGTAACCACGCCTTCAATCTCCGGTCCATGCTCATCCTCAACACGAACTACGCCGACTACTCCCTGCTCTTTACCCTGCACTCAGGACACCAGGTCAACAGCCATCTCAAACAGGAATACCTCGCGGTGCTCGAAACCAATCACCGAACGCCGTACTACTTGAATCTGCATTGCAAGGACACGGCCCATACCGTGATCCTTGGGCGCACGGGCGCGGGGAAAAGTTTTCTTGGGAACTTCCTGATCACCAACTTGCAGAAATACGATCCGTACACCTTCATTTTCGATCTGGGCGGCAGCTTTGAACACCTGACCCGATTGTTTGAAGGCTCGTACGTCAAAGTCGGCCCGCACAGCGCCGCGTTCAAAATCAATCCCTTCTGTCTTCCCAAGACAAAATCCAATCTCGATTTTCTGGCGCTCTTCGTCCAGGTGCTTGCCGACAATCACGGCGGCGAACGACTTTCACTGGAAGAAGAGCAGGAGCTGTATAAGCAAATTGAGAGTCTTTACGGCGTTGACCCGGAGTTGCGCACGCTGGGAGTGCTCGCGAATACGCTGCCTCGCGGTTTGTCGTTGAGGCTCCAGAAATGGACGGCGGGTGGGCAATTCGGATTTCTCTTCGACAACGCCGAAGACACGGTAAGTTTTTCGCGCTTTCAATGCTTCGATTTTCAGGGCATGGAACAGTACCCACAGATTCTTGAGCCGCTCCTGTTCTACATCCTCCATCGGGCCAATCACGTCATAACCAACCGTGAAATCACGCACACCTTCAAAGCGTTCTTCATTGATGAAGCGTGGACCTTCTTTCGAAATCCGCGCATCAAGGGCTACATCGTGGAAGCGCTCAAGACCTGGCGCAAGCAGAATGCAGCGATGATTCTGTCCACCCAATCGCTTGATGAGTTGCGGAAGTCCGACATCATTGACGTGATTATCGAAACCTGTGCCACAAAAATCTTCCTCGCCAACCCGGATATGGATCGCGAGCTGTACCGGAACCAGTTTCATTTGAACGAGACGGAAATCAACCTCATTGCCTCGCTGATTCCCAAACGGCAATTTCTGATCAAGAACCACGAGATCGCCAAGGTTGCAAACCTGGAAGTAGACCCAAAGAGCTACTGGCTCTACACCAACGATCCGTTTGACAACCGGAGGCGGGCCGAGGCTTTCGAGCAGCACGGCTTCGAGCAGGGCCTTGAGGTTTTGGCGGGAGAAAAACGATGAGCCAAGAGCCGACCGCCTTCGAACTCTGCCTTCCCGGAATCGTAGCCGGACTGATGCTGGCAACGGTGGTGCTGGCGACGGGAGAAGCGGTCTTTCCTCATGCTTTCCAGGAAATGTTCCCACAGCAAGCATTCAAGGTCCTGCCCGTGGCGGTCGGCCTCGCCAGCGGTCTCGGGGTGATGAGTCTCTTCTTTCACTCCCGAGGCGACGAAGAAAAACCCCGGCAGTATATCCCCTCGAGCGATTCGAAAAAGGAAAATAGTTTTCCGTCAGGAGGAACCAATGCTCTCTAGAATCCCGCGTTTCGCAGTGCTTGCCTCTCTTTTCTTCGTTTGCGCCGCGATATTTGCCTGGGTGCAGCCGATCCACGCGGACTCTGGCGCTAAGACCGTCAAATATGCCGAGACCGACATTATTCCCATTCACGCGAAGATTCGTTTTTCGACACTCATCGTGTTGCCTGAGAATGAGGAGATTCTGGACGCCACTACGGGCGATAAGGAATTTTGGATTATCAACGGCGCTCACAATCTCTGCTATCTCCATCCGGCGCAGCAAGGGATTCGCAGCAACCTGAATCTCATCACCTCGACAGGACACGTGTATTCGTTCTTGCTGACCGAAATCAGCAACGAACCGAATGTTGAGCCAGACCTGAAGATCTTCGTCGAACGCAAGGAAGAATCGACGATCAATGGAGCATCGGCCGTCCCAGCGCTTGCCCGTGCTTCCGAAGTGCAAGCGTACAAAACTGCCGTGGACGCGGCACGGGCAGAGTCGGCGCAGGCCTCGCAAGCAGCCCAGGAGCGGGCGCAAAGTGAAATCAGTCACTATCGCGAGCAATACGCTGGGAAGCTGCAATTCGATTACACCTACAACGCAAAAGCGGCGCGGGCGCCGTTTTCAGTCAGTGCGATCTATCACGACGACAAATTCACCTTCATCCGGTGCGCGGCTCAAGAGAAGCCCACGATCTACGAAGTCAAGGATGGAAAACCAAACCTCATCAATTTCGACCTAGCTAACGGCGTGTACGTGATTCCAAAGATTGTGGACCAGGGCTATCTCGCTCTGGGCAAGAAGAAGTTGAGTTTCGAACGCGCTGTGCAGAGCGCCGCACACTGAAGTCCGCCAGGAGAGTTCGATGCCCGACGATAGAGGTTCAGAAACGCAAAGCAGCACGCAATTGCGGGGCACGGTTGAAAATATGGCCCCGAAGCCGGCTGGGCTGCTGCCAAAGAACACCCAGCAATTGGTGATTCTGGGTGTTGCTGTCGTCATGGTGCTGATTATGTGGCTGACAGGAGGCGGAAAGCGCAGGGCGACCTCCGCCACAGCTCCGACCGCAGGCGCGCGTGTGCAGCCTCCCAATGCAGCGACCGTCGAGGACTTCAAACAAACCATCCAACAGGAACAGGCGGCGACACGGCAGCCGATCTCGCCTTCGAACCTCGCTCGGCTACAAGCAATGGGCCTGGCGGGCGACGTGCCACCGGGCGGCACAGGAACACCGCCAGAGGGAACGGTCCCCGATCCGGGAGGAGTCGTAGGCGGCGCAACGGGAACGCAGTCGCCCCCGCCTCCCGATCCCGTCAAAGAGGACAAGAAGAAGCGGGAATATCTTTCGCTGTTTGCCCCCAACGTGGCTTTCACGTATCGGAAGGGGCAGGAAGCCGAGCAGCTCGTGGGATCGCGCGGGGCCGGTAGTGCTCCAGCACAGAACGCCCCGCAAGCACCTTCATCGACAGACTTGGACGGCCAAGTCCGTCAGGCAGAAGCGCAGTTTGTAGCAGCGGGGCAAACCGCCGCACGCGAAGGCAGAGGAATAGCTCCAACTATAGGCGAGCAGCAAAAACCACTCCCTGACCCAGATCGATCTAACCCGGACGCATCCAGGCCCGGAGCATTCAACTCCTTCAGCGGCAAAAGATATGTGGTCTTCGAGGGCACGGTCCTTGAAACCTTGCTCATCAACCGCCTGAACGGCACGTTTGCCGGGCCGGTCAATTGTCTGGTGACGACGGACATCTACTCCCACGACCGTCAGCAAATCCTTATCCCCGCTGGCACGAAAGTGCTGGGAGAAGCCAAGAAGGTTGAGGCGCTCGGCCAGCAGCGACTCGCTGTTTTCTTCCACCGGCTCATCATGCCGGACGGTTACTCCGTCAGCCTCGACCAATTCAAAGGGTTGAATCAGATCGGTGAAACAGCTCTCCGCGACAAGGTGAACAACCACTATCTCCAGATTTTCGGCGCGTCACTGGCCGTGGGCATTCTCGGCGGCATTTCGGAAGCAGGAACCGGCAATGTGTTCACGAATTCACCTCTCGACCGCGCCCGCGCGGGACTCGGTTCGAGCCTCGCGAACTCCTCGACGGGGATTCTCGACCGTTTCTTGAACATCCTCCCCACGGTGACGATCCGCGAGGGCAACCGCGTGAAGATTTATCTGTCCGGGGATTTGTTATTGCCGGACTACGCCCAGCACACGATGCAGCCTGATCTTTGATTGGAGGGAGTGAAATGAAATATCTCACCGCAGTTCTGATACTCGCAGTGACGCTGGCCGCCTGCAGCACAAAGAAGGAGGAAGAAGCAGAAGTCGTTCCTCCGGGCTTTTGCAAAACCGAAGCCGAGTGCCAACCGATGGCGGACCGGCAGAACACATATCAAGAAGAATTGCGCCAAAAGCTAATCGCGCAAGGGGTCCATGAACAATATCTCCCCTGCGGAAAGTACAAGACGACCAAAGCCACGAATGGCTTTTGGCAAGTGTCGCGCGAGACCGCCGGGTGCCCGGCCACCGCGAGCCAGCAGGACCCCCATCCCGACCCCAGCAAGTCCAAGCAGTCCAAACACTAACTAAGGAGGAAGTCCGTATGAAGTACGTCTCGAAGAAGTGCGCTGCCATTCTTATGCTGGTCGCGCTACTTCTGATTCCCGTCGCTTCCGAGGCCCAGCTCGGAAGCGGTATCGTCTACGACCCGACCAACTATCACAATGCGCTCCTACGGTATTACCAGCTCCAACAGCACCTCGTTGAATTGCAGAAGAACGTCGCCAAAGTGACTTCGCACCTGAACCTGGCCCTGCAAATGGCTCAATACATCCACAATATGCCGGGCCGTTACCGTGCGGTGTTCTCTCAGTGGCGCTCGTTCACGTCGGGCGACCTCTACGGGAACACGACCCGCTGGGTTAGCGCCGTCAATGGTGCCGGAGCGCAAAGCGTCAGCCCTGCTTACCAGCAGGCCATCGTCCCATTCCTGGCTTATAACCAGGCGGTCCTCACCGCCATGAATCCCGCCGACGCGCTGCATCTCAAATCCGTCGCCGCTTCCTTGCAGTTGACGGACGGCGCAAACGTATCCGCTCTAACCACCGTCGGAAACGTCCGGGCAAACGCCCAAAACGTCCAGCAACAAATCGCCAACATTGAACAAGACTCTCTTTCCCCTGACGCCGGCCTCAATACGGAAATGAGCGTTCTAAACAAAATCAACGCGAGCAATGTGTTGACACTGCGGACGCTACAAGACGCAAACAACCTCCGCGTCGCAGCGCTTGAGCAACAGGTTCTCCAGGCGAAACAGCAACGAGATACCGACGCCGCGAACCTCAACTTCGCCATGCAGATGCGGGAGCAAGTGACCCAGAATCTCGCTCCCTTCAACAGCAACCTGACCCAGAGCCTCAGCAGCTATCGGCTCCCGTAGCGCGTACGGCCCGGAACGAAGAACCACGGAGAGACCATGAACTTCTTTGACGCAGTGCTGCAGGCGGTCAATACGCTCGTGCAGCAGAACCTTGGGATCTTCGATGGGATGGGGCAAAACCTCTTCCGGGCCTTCGCCACAATCCTGGTGGTGTGGTACGGCATCAAAGCGGCTCTTGCCGCAGGTGAGCACCGCGGCGCCTTTCACTTCGCCAACTTTGTCACGCTCATCCTGATGATCAGTTTTGGTTTTGCGATGGTGAACTACTATGATGCGCCGATCCCCGGCTTTGGCCGCGACTTTCATCACTTGATCACCGATGAAGCCGCCAGCCTCTCAAATCAAATCGGCCAGGCCAACGCGCAACGTATCGCGGACGATACCGGCTACGTCCTTGGCAATCTCGAAGCGCCGGGAATCACGCAGCCGATTGCCACGTTCCTCTATGCCTTGCTGTGGTTGGCAGCGGTCACGACCGAGGGCTTGGCTCTCATCGTCGTGGCGTTCGGCGTTGTTGCAACCGCCGTGTGCATCCTTCTTGGACCGGTCTTCATTCCGTTCTTTATTGTTCCCCAATTGGATTGGCTCTTCTGGGGTTGGCTCAAGGCATTCATTCAATATTCGTTTTACCAGGTCGTCGCCGCAGGCGTCCTTTACATCGTCAGTCAGTTCACCTTCGGCATTATCCACGCCCAGATTACGGGACTCATTTCACCGACCGACCTCATCCGAATCTCGCCCGTGCTGGTGGTCATGTACCTGGCCGCTATCTACGCGATTATCAAGGTCCCGATGCTCACGAGTCACATCTTCAGCGGCACGTCCGGCGGATCGGCAGGCAACCTCTTTGACACGGTTTCGAGAGCTCTCGGAGCGGCGCTATGAAAGACAACACCTTCAACGAGGCGAAGCAGCTCTACCTTGAACAGTACGCATCCGCGATTGTCACCGGTGGCTATTTGAAGATTGCCGTGGCACTGCTATCGCTTGTGGTTTTGGGATTGGTTTTGATGAATTTGAAGATCGTGCGTACACTCGAAAGCTTCAAACCGATGGTCATTCGGATCGACGAGATTGGGCGGGCGCAGGCCCTCGCCTACGAAAGCCTCGTCTACAAACCGGAATACAAAGAGACGAAGTATTTTCTTACGCGCTTCTGTCAGCTCTATTACCGTCGCAACCGCTCGACGATCAACGATGACTTCAGCCAGGCACTGTACTTCCTGGACGGGAAACTCGCCGGGGACACCATTCAGCAGTTCAAACAGAAGAACATCATCAAGGGATTTCTCTCCGACAGCCTCGCACCAGAGAAGGATATCGACGTCCAGCAAGTCGTGATCGAGCCGATGGAGAAGGCACCGTACAAAGCGACGGTAGATTTTTTCGAAATCGACTATTCACCCGCCGACCATTCGGTAGCGAAGCGGAGATTGTATACGGCGAGCTTTCTCTTTTCGTTCCGGGACCATATTCCGAATGCAGATATTCTGACCAATCCGCTGGGGCTGACCATCACGTATTTCCGGGAAGACGAGGCGTTCATCAAGTGATTCGCAACTCTCTTTTTATATCGGCGACGGCGCTCATTCTGGTGCTGTTTGGGCTTATGAGTCGCCTCAATTTTCTGGCCGCATCGAAGAAGGCACTCTTCCTCCACTGTGGTGCAAGCATGGCGATTTTCATCGCGATTCTGGGTCTGAATCTCTTTGCGGCGGCACTGGCGATCAACCGCAAAATCCTGCTCAAAGATACCGGCAGGAAGCTGTCCCATTTCGATAACCAGATGCAGGCGGAGAGCCCCGAAGGCCTCCCACCGTTCCTGGCGGAGAGGCGGTAGCGATGGCCCGTTGGGACATTCTAAATCGCGATAACGTTCGTGAGGCCGAGCCGCAGCCCGAAAACGAGAGCCGCCCGCACGACACAAATGGAACAAGTCCTTCGGTTGGACGCGGGCCTACGGAATCCTCCTCGACAACGACTCCCGGAAGACCCGAGAGGCCAGTGCAAAGCTCCCCAGAGCGGTCGCCTGATCGCAGAACGCAACATCGGCATGAAGGCCGAAGTTACTCTCTGCGCAGCTCAGAAATCGCGGCCATGCGGGACATCGGCACGTTTCGCGTCGTAGACGCTCGCGATTTAGCTCGATTCGTTTATGGCGGTGATGAGGCGCGCCTGAAGTACGACCTCAAAGGCCTTCGCACGCAAGGATTGGTTGAGGAAAAGACGGTGTTCCGGGCGCACAAGAGTGCCCGGAAGCTGGTCGCCCTGACCGCCGAAGGCCAGCGGATCGTCAGGAAAGCGAGTGGTCTTCCCGAGGAGCAAAGGATTTATCACGGGTTCGTTAAGCCCAAGGAGCTCGACCACGATGCCGACCTTTATAAGGTCTACCAGAAAGCCGCCGAAGAGATTCGCGCGAGAGGCGGAAAACCGGCGCGAGTGAGGCTCGATTTCGAGCTGAAGGAATCGATCAATCGCGCCAAGGAAGCCGCAGGGCGCATGTCCGAAGACGAGCGGAGGAGATTACTGGCGACGGTTGCGCAAGAGCAAGGATTGACGTTAGACGACGGGACCATCCACCTTCCCGATATCCAGGTTGAGTACGAAACGCGGGAGGGTGGTATCGAGCGACAGAATTTGGAACTCCTCTCCCGTAACTACCGGGAAGAAGGCATTCGGGGCAAGGCTGCGGCAGGTTTCAAGATCTATGCGAGAAGCGGAGACAGCAACCGCATCCGTCGCGCGTTGCACGACAGCGGCATGGTTCGAGAGGTTTTGTCGGTATGACCATGACGGCATTCCAACGCGAGGGGCTCTATCTTCTCGGCTACACGAAGCGCGAGAGCGAGTTCCTTTTCCTTGTGGCAACGCATTCCGGCTATTTCACGAACCGGCAGTTCAAATCGTTCGCGCAAACCGAATCGGGATCGGTCTCCCATGCATTTATTCGCAAGCTCCTCGATCGGAAACACGCGAGCTATCACGCATACCGTTCCGGTGGGCGTGTCTATCACCTTTTCGCCCGGAAGCTGTACCAAGCCATTGAACGAGAGAATCTGCGAACGCGCAAGAAGCACGAACTGGAATACGTCAGGACACGATTGGTCGCTTTGGACTTTGTTCTTCGGCACCCGGATCATCGCTATCTCGAAACGGAAGCGGAGAAGGTCGCGTTCTTTGAGAAGGATTCGAACGTAAGCATAGAGACTCTTCCGGTGAAGCAATATCGGGCCAGAAGGTCCGCCGAAATTACGCCCCGCTATTTTGTGGATCGATTTCCGATGTTTGTGGACCGCCTGTCCTCGCCCCCAGTGGTTACCTTCACGTATGTGGACGCGGGAGCCGTGACGCTTGAAGCCTTTGGCACGCACTTGCGGGCATATCTCGGATTATTCCAGGCGCTCCCAAAGCTGGACTTTATCTATGTCGCTCCCACCGCCCGGTTGTTCCAAGCAGCGGAATCCGAGTTCCACCACGTTCTGCACGGGGTGCGCGACTACTCCAACTCCGTAATCGTGTTGGATTACTTCCGCATTCGTAGGGCTTGGGAGGCAAAGGAACGTGTGGCGAGCGCTGACGTGGTTTTGCTCAAGGAAGCGCAGGCGCGTTACGCAGGTCGGCAGTTCGAGGAGTTGTACGAAAAGTGGCGCAGAGGGGCCATCGCAGATGACGAAGTAACGCAAAATTCGAAGCAAGCTGCAGTAGCGCCGAAGGGTGATTTTCGAACGATGGTATGCGGCTCATCATTGTCAGTCTTTAGTGACCCGCGCGGCAATGGCGCGGAACACTGCGCGGAGAACGTGATGGCTGCTGGCTTACCCCAGGTTTCCAGCACCCGATCTTTGCAGATTTCTGGAAGGTGACGAGGGAATTGCCGCGTATTCAAAGATATTGACGCGACGAGTGAGAAGTTTGGAGGCGGCCGTAAAGGATGCTTCCGGGTCGCGGAGAGGTTCCGAAGAGGCTTTTCGTATGGATTTGCGGCCAGGTTTCCGATGGCCGCAAGTACAAGTGGCAGCAAAAGAAAGAGATGAGCGGCGACGGAGCATCAGAACGGAGCGAGGAGAAAACCGAATTTTGGGCGGTAGCGACCCCACTTTGAGCGGCTCGGGAGCCGCCCAACGCCTACCGGCGCCGGGGTCGCTACCGCCCAAATTGTCCAGCAGGTTTCCTCGCTCCGTCGCTGGCAGAGCTGCAGGGAGAAAACCCAAAAAGTTTGAATCACTAGCAGCAAAGGAGATGAAGAGATGGCACTGATTCCGAAGGTAGAACCCAAGCAAGAAAAGAAGGTGGTCTCAGCCCGCCTCGACGAGGAAGCGCACACAATGCTTCAGCGCTATGCGGCTTTCCTCGGAGGAGCGACGCACGAGTACATCATTGGCGAGTCGCTGAAGCGCCTGTTCCGCCGAGACAAGGAGTTCAATGAGTGGCTTGAAAAGAATCATAGAAGTTCGACTGCGATCTCTGACGCACCTCAACCAACAAGCCCAACTCCCAAGAACACAACAAGGACAGCGCCAACGGCAGCATGATTCAACGGGTCCTCAACTCGAAAAACTTCCTTGCAGTGTTGTTAGCACTAGTGACCGGGACAGTGCTGTACTTCAAGATGCCCTGGCCGATGACTGCGTCCCTCGTTCCTCAGACCTGGAACGAATATTTCCTTCGATTGATCGCCCTTCGAGACCCTTGGACGTATGCGGGGCTGAAGACTTCTTATCACGTGATGCTGTTCACCACGCCCTACGTCGGCTATTCATTCTTGCTGTCCGCGCTCTACATCTTTACCTTGCGGCCAAGACGGTCACCAAAGCCGCAGCCTCTGCCACTCTATCCCGTTGTTGAATCTCGGAATCAGCTCAGCGTCGTCATAGGGGAAATTCACAATCCACGCCTTCCCATCCCCGCAGAGAACCCCACTTGGCTCATCATCCCTGAGCGCGGCTTGTTTACCGGCACAATCATGATTGGTGCCACCGGTAGTGGAAAGACCGCTGGCGGCATGTATCCGTTCACCGACCAATTGTTGGGATATCGGGCAGCAGATACGAATGCAAAAGCGAGTGCGCTGGTGCTTGAAGTTAAGGGCGACTTCTGTGGCAAGGTCAAAGATATCCTGCTGAAAAGAGGCCGCGCCGGTGACTACATCGAAATCGGCTTGGATTCCGAGTGGGCTTACAACCCTCTTTACAACGATCTCGAAGGCTACGCACTGGCCTACGGAATCGCATCGTTATTAAACAATCTGTTTGGCAAGGGCAAAGAACCATTCTGGCAGCAGGCGTACACGAACCTCGTCAAGTTCATCATCATCCTGCACCAGGTCGGCTTTGGTTATGTCACCCTCTTCGATGTCTATGAGTCGGCCATCTCGGCACAAGTGCTTGAAAGAAAGATGCGCCAGGCCGAGGAAAACATCGTAGGGAAATCCTTTCTCACCCTCTCGCGCGAATCCTTCCAATCTTACGCCCGAGAATTTGCCGAAGTTGGCTTCGAAGCAGATGTGAGTGGGCTGCAATACCGAGTGCCGGATTCGCCCGCAGCCAGGGACGTTTTGCAGAAGCTCGGGATCGAGCCGACTGTGCAGTACGAATCGGGTCCACACGGTGTGGACCAAGATCGAAAGGAGCAGCTGGAAGCGGTCAAGCGCTGGTATAACCACGACTGGAAAAACCTCGATAAGAAGTTGCAAAGCTCCGTTGTCGAAGGTATTTCGGTTTTTCTCTCGCTCTTTGACGACAATCCACGCGTCAAACGCATGTTCTGTCCGCCTCTGGAACTGTATGGCCAGCCTGAACCGCAGGCATCTGGACGAAAGCCCCTCCCTCAGATCGCAACCTTATTGGAGCAAGGTAAGGTCGTTGCCTTGAATTTTCCAGCAAGCATGAACCCTGGGTTGGCGCGAGCCATCGGCGTGATGCTTAAGATGGATTTTCAACGGGCCGTCTTGAATCGAATCCCGCATATTGCGAACAATCCCAGGAAAGAGTGGCGCCCCATTCTGTTTGTCTGCGATGAATACCAAGAGCTTGCTACCGTCGGAGTGAACGAACCGAGTGGCGACGAGAAATTCTTCTCGCTCTCCCGCCAAGCAAAGTGCGTCCCTCTTGTAGCGACACAGAGCATCAGCTCTCTGCAATCCACTCTACCTGGGGAAACGTGGCGAACTCTGCTGCAAACCTTCCGCACGAAAATCTTCTTATCGTTGTCAGACGACTTCTCCGCAAAGATTGCGAGTGAATTGTGCGGTCAGGAGGAAAAGTGGCGTGTCAACTACAACATCTCAGAAAGTGGGCACGATTCGAGAGTCAGCTACCTGACCGGCAAGCCGCTGGCTGACAAAGCCCACATCAGCACTTCCAAGACTTACAGCCAGCAGCGGGACTACAGATTTGATATGAAGACGTTCACGGAATTGAAGAACGCGCAATCAATCACCTTGGCTTACGACGGCCTCAACCCGTTACCTCCGATGTTTTGCTACCTCAAGCCTTACCTCAACGATGTGAACAAGTCCTACTTTCGTCAGCTTGCGGACGGACAACTCTAATGAACGGATTCGAGCTGATTCTTCCGTTTCTCCGTCCGATCCAACATCTCATCTTGGACCCGGACATCAGCGAAATCATGGTCAACGGTCCGGAGAGGGTCTTCATTGAAAAAGCCGGGTACCTTCAAGCCGTTCCTGGAGTGAAACTCACCCCTGAATCATTAATCGTGGCAGTCAAAAACATTGCCAGACGATTGGGTGACGACATTTCAGAGGCAAAACCCATCCTCGACTCACGCCTACCCGACGGAAGCCGTGTTGCGGCCGTGATTCCCCCTTGCAGTATCCATGGTGTCGCTCTGACGATCCGAAAGTTCAACTCCCACAAATTCAAGATGAAAGATCTGATTGAACTAGGAACGCTAACGGCTGAGATCGCAGAACGGCTAACTCAATACGTTTCCATCCGCAAGAACATATTGATCTGCGGTGGAACGGGGAGTGGTAAGACCACGCTCGCCAACATATTGACCGAATTCATTCCCGACCATGAGCGCATTGTCTTGATCGAGGACACAGCTGAGATACAGATTCAGAAAGAGAATGTCCTGCGATTTGAAGCCCGCCGCGAACAGAATGGTCTTCCTGCTGTTACCATCCGTGATCTTCTGAAAGCGACTCTACGCCACCGTCCCGACCGAATCATCTTGGGAGAAATTCGCGGCGGCGAAGCCTTCGAGCTACTCCAACTCCTAAATACGGGGCACAGCGGCACCCTCTCGACCGTCCATGCCAATTCTGCAGCGCAAGGCATTTCGCGCTTCACGACGTGCGTGTTGCAAAGCGGTGTCGAGATGCCATACCGAGCTATCAAAACCAACATCGCGGATTCGCTCAATGTAATCATTCAGATTGAGCGGCGACCTGGGAGCCGGTTTGTTTCGGAGGTTCAGGAGATTCATGGCTATGACCTTCAGACGGACCGCTATGATCTCCACGTTGTTTATAGGCGCCAGGAAGAACAACAACAGCATTAAGCAATAAGCGGACTTGGCGGAGCACGTATAGGTACTCCAACAGTACATATGCAGGTGTCAATATCGTGACAGTGTTACAGTATCCCAAGGTCGAAGCCAAAGTACGCCTGCAGCGAGTCTGTGGGCCACAAAGATTGGCGTGGAATTCTGCGATGGTTCGAATAGACGAACGAAGATGCGCCGAAATCGCTTCACTCCTGAGACGCATTACTATACCTCCTCCAGCAGAGGAAGGTGCTCTCCAAGGCCTTTCTACCGCGCAAGTGCCTAATTTCTATTTTCTTGTGGTAGCGATCTGTCACCAGACTTCCCCAGTCGGGGGGCCCATGCTTCACGGAACTCTGGATAGTGGAGACAGCTGCCGTGGCTGGGACTACCTCAGGAAGAGAATTGCCGAACGCGTCAGATATGATTCTAGCTGGATTGAACCAGCGAGATGGATTTCCACTACCCAAAGTGATTTGGAAGAGCTGTTGGCTGATTCGAACGGCCACAAGACGCTAACTGGCTCCGAGAGAAGGGCGCAGATCGTCCAAAATTTGGGCTCGCGATGTGTTGAACTCAGATTAGATCACGCTGAGGAATTACTTACCCGCTGCGAAAGTTGGATAATCGGTGCCCCCTGTGGTGGCCTTTATACGCTGCTTGGCACATTTGACGGATATCGCGATCCTGTCAGGAAAAAGAGCAGCTTCTTTCTCGAATTGATGAGAACAGAATGCCGATGGTCTTTCCGCGACATTGAGCATCTTGGCGCTCCGGTGGACTATCACGAAGTTAGAGGTCACCTGCGGCTTGGGACAGTCAAGATTGAAGACCCTCAGCTGTTGCAAAATATTCAGGGGCGACGAGAAGTTACGGCCGAACAGGACTTGGCTATCCGAACCGCAGTTTATGGCGCTATCGAACAAATCAGTCGAGGACATGGCGGAACCCGTCCCGCCGAGCTTCATTATCTCTTCTGGAATACCTTTCGTTGCTGCTGCAGTCGTGAGGAACAACATTGTAATCATTGTAGCTCCTCGTGCGTTTTGCCATCGAGGTATAAAGAAGCCTTCGATGCCGTGCAAGTGCGTCAATGCGTGTTCACCGCTAATTGTGCAAGTTCGGGAAAGCTCGACAAACCCATCGAACACCAACATCTGACAGATTATTACTGAGGATCACCGATGAGAGCATACGCGATACTTGATGGCGGCGGAGTAAAGGGAGCCGCCCTGGCCGGATGCCTCAAGGCAGCGGAGGAACAGAAAATTCAGTTCTTAGGTTACGGTGGAACCTCCGCCGGAAGCATAATCGCCTTTCTGGCCGCTGTTGGGTATACGGGGGAGGAACTACACAAGATCATGACCCAAGAAATCCAATTCAAGGACTTCTTGGATGACTCGGGTGTTCTGTTAGAACGCTTGAAGGAACTTCCCGGGAAACTGAAGAATCCAGGATGGAAGAGCGTTCTCGTACTCTGGAAGCATAAGGACCTTATTCATACCTTGACGGAAAAGTTCGGACTCTATCGAGCGCACAAGCTCCAAGAGTTCCTTCTCCAACGAGTCATCGACAAGTTTCCCGATTTCAAAGGACGCACGCAAATCACGTTTGAAGACCTAAGGCTGAAAGGCTGTCCTCTGCTCAAAGTTGTTACTTCAGACCTGGGCTCCAGAATACCCAGAGTTTATTCAGCTCTCGGGGGGCATGAGTTTAACGGTTCTGCCCTTGATGCGGTACGGGCGTCCATGAGCTATCCATTTGTCTTTCGTCCAGTGAAGATGAACGAGCAGTATCTCGTGGACGGCGGACTGTGCAGCAACCTTCCCTTGTTTCTCTTCGAGCAAGAAAGAAATAAAGATGGCTTGCCCGTAATTGCGTTCGATCTGGAGTCCGCGCCGGCTTCCGCTGGCGACGGTTATGGCTTTAGGAACTTCTGCGGCGACATGATGTCTACGGCACTCGAATCCGCCGATCATCTGCAACAGCGCATGATTCAAGGAATCCACCACGTCCGCATACCCATCCCCGAAGGAATTGACACACTCGATTTCAACTTGACCGCGGATCAGTGTGAAACCCTATTCTTAGCCGGACACTCCGCGACACACTCTTTCTTTAGCCTTAGGGTGCCTCAATGGGGACAGGTCACAAACCAAGTGGAAAGACTCCAGGCCCTTCACGTCTCCCCGAAATTGGTTGTTCCTGTCCTGCAGGCCATTGCTAGAGAGATTGAGTCCGAAACACCCGCCCGGAATGTCAGATGTCACATCATGCTTCCGACGGACCATGGGACACGAATAATCGTCTATCAGTTTGGAATGGACAACGACGCCGACAGTGACCTCGAACTCGGAATGGATGCTGGATGCAGTGGAGCGGCCTGGTCCATGCGTAAGCCGATCGTGGCTGACTTGATTGAAGCTAAAAAGAACTACGAATCAGCGTGGAAAATGTCAAAAACGCAACAGAATAAGGTCAGAGCTGACCGACAGACTATGTTTAGTGTCCCAATGTTCGACTTGCGAACAGCCGGTGACGCATTGATTGTAGACAACTTAAGGGAAATTGGCGTTCTGTCTATTGACACCGCCACTTCCCTGGAGCAAACTCAGTGGTTGAATGAGCGTAAGGCTTTCGTTGTCCAGAAGGGCAAGGAGTGGGCCGACATCTTGTCCCGCATCCTGCAGTAGGGAGGTTTGAAATTCATGGTTAATCCAAGCGGCATTCGGCTCCCCGACGGTGAGAATCTTAAGGTGGAAGTTGTCAATCCGGGGATTTATTCAATCGAAAATGCTTACGAGGGGCAGTTCGAATATTTCGATGATCGTCCAATCGATGTTTCCACGCAGATATCCGAAACTGCGACCCCCGCATCCGTCTTAAGTGAATCTGCACCTGCATCACGAAAGTAAAGTTCAGAAACTTAATCCCGGCCCGTCGTGACGAAGCCTTTCGTCACCTACGTTTCCCCTGCAATTGGCGGCGATATTGAAATCGTCATGAAGCCAGCACAGCGCTCCACGCTGCCAAGTGCCGGTGCCGTTTATAATTTGGTTACTTCCACGCGCGATTTTCTCCACTTTCCAGTTATTCCTTGCTTATCTTAAAGTGCCGCGATTCGCGCCCGCCAGACGCGCAGGGATGTAGGCACCTGCTTTCCACTTCATACACGGAGGTGGAAGCGTGCCGAATAGTGTTCGTACGAAACCAACGCGCCAAGACTCGAAAAGTTACAAATTTCCGGAATCCAGCAGTCTGATGCGGCCCGACGTGGGTACGCAAGCCCAGTTCAGGAAACACAAGCCGCGACAAAAGTATCGTTATGATGACTCGCTTTCTCCCGTGATGGACTGGGATGGCCAGAATTCGGTACGGGACGAAGGCGAAACACTGATACGACAGGCGCTAGAAGCGAAGACTCTCGAAGAAGCGAAGGCGGCAGCCTCCAAACTTAAGGCTATCAGCAAGCCATTCCTGAACTGGGCGGGCAAGGCGGAGCGTCGCTCGTTCGAAGTTCCCACACTGCCACTTTTTATCCACGAGCGGCTTTCCACCAAGGCAATTCTTGAAACGCTAAAAGGACATCGATTCGACAGAAATCAAGCGACGATGCTTGACCTCTGGGGCGATCCGCTGCACTCAATTACTGACCAAGTGCTCCGCGCCTACGAGCACAAAGACAAATGGGTCAACCGGATGATCTTGGGAGACTCGCTCGTCGTGATGAATTCACTGCTGCACTACGATAGATTGGGTGCTCAGGTGCAGATGATTTACTTAGACCCACCCTACGGCATCAGCTACGGCTCGAACTTCCAGCCTTTTGTCCGCAAGCGTGAAGTGAGCCACAACGATGACGAAGACATGACACGCGAGCCAGAAATGGTGCAGGCTTACCGAGACACTTGGGAATTGGGGTTACACTCTTACCTCACCTACTTCCGTGACCGCCTCCTACTTGCCCGGGAACTATTGCATCCAAGCGGCAGCATATTTGTACAAATCAGTGATGAAAATTTGCACCACTTGCGTGAAGTCCTCGACGAAGTGTTTGGGGCCGACAATTTTGTTAGCCTCATCGCCTATACAACATCTGGAGGTTTCACAAGCGGTACGCTCAGTCGGGCGGGAGACTATCTACTATGGTATTGCCGAGACAAGACCCGTATTAAGTACCATGAAATCTTTGCCCCTAAAAATAGCCCTCTTGATGACCCAAATTCAAAATACGACCAAGTTGAGTTGTCCGATGGATCTCGCCGAGCAATGAGTCCAGATGAGAAGCGTGGACTGGAACCGCTGCCGAAGGGAGCAAAAATCTTCCGTGTTGATAACATAATTTCGTCCGGCTTTCGTCAGCAGACCACCGTTGATTATTCGTTTGAAGGGAAAAAGTACCATCCGGGGCCGAGTAACAATTGGAAGGCCCACGTTCCGGAGGGAATGGATAGATTGGCTGCACAGCGTCGGATTGTCGTCACAAGCAGAGGCAAGCTTGGCTATGTTCGCTACTACGATGACTTCCCACTAGTGGCAATCACGAACATGTGGAGCGACATCGGTGGAGCAGTACAGAGCAGGACAGACTCCAAGATTTACGCAGTCCAAACGGGCCGTTCTGTCATCGAGAGGTGCCTGTTGATGACCACTGACCCCGGTGATCTTCTGCTAGACCCTACGTGCGGAAGCGGCACGACTGCATATTGCGCGGAGCTATGGGGCCGCCGTTGGATCACGATTGATACGAGCCGCGTCCCGTTGGCATTGGCACGTCAACGACTCCTGACTGCGACTTTCCCGTGGTATGAACTTCAGGACGAAGAGCGCGGCCCGGCGGGTGGATTCGCGTACAGGAAGAAACAGAACAAAAAAGGTGAACAGGTCGGTGGCATTGTTTCCCACGTGACGCTCAAATCCATCGCAAATGACGAGTCGCCAGACGAGGAAGTGCTCGTAGATAGTCCCGAAGAAAATTCCTCCATCACAAGGGTCACAGGGCCATTCTGTGTCGAGGCCACAATCCCAACTCCGCAAGAATTCGACGAAAACAAAACTGAGCAAGCCGCCACAGGACTAGAGTCTGACGGTTCGTTTGTTGACCGGATGCTTGAAATCCTTCGTAGGTCCCCAGTGTTGCGGCTGGAAGGCAACAAGAGGGTCACACTCAAGAACGTGCGTGCTCCAGCCAAGACACTTTCCCTTTCGGCGGAAGCGATTGTTCCGAACGGAACCGAAAAACCTGTCGCGTTTCTCTTTGGACCAGAGAACTCTGCGGTCAGCGAGAAGCTCGTCTACGAAGCTGCTCGTGAGGCGCACGCCAAGAGCTACTCCCATCTGTATGTCGTCGGCTTTGCCATTCAACCAAACGCTCGGATGCTAATTGACAAGTCCTTGGAAGTTGTCGGACTCCCCGCCACCTACGTGCAGGCTACCCCTGACTTAATGATGGGAGACCTCCTCAAGAACATGCGTTCCAGCCAGATCTTTAGCGTCTGCGGACTGCCGGACGTTGAAGTGCGGAGATTAAAGTCCAGGGGCAATGGAACGGCAAAGCAATACGAGGTTGAATTGCTCGGGCTGGACGTGTTCGACCCGGTTGCAATGGTCAATTACAAGAGTGATGGTGACGATGTTCCCGCATGGTTTCTTGATACGGATTACAACAGTCTTTGCTTCCATGTGAGCCAAGCCTTTTTTCCACGCACGGGGGCCTGGGAAAACTTGAAAAAGGCGCTACGACGGGAATACGAAGAGAGCGTATGGGAGCATTTGGCGGGTAGAGTAAGCGCACCGTTTGAAGGAGGTCAGCAGACCCAAATCGCGATCAAAGTGATTGACGACCGGGGAAACGAACTCATGGTCGTCAGAAATCTAAGCGAAGCGAAATAGAGCATGTCGGGCTACCCCGAAGTCGCAGAACCAATTCTGAATTCGCCTTTCGAGAAGCCGACGCGCTATTGGTACATCCGAGAAGGTGAGCAGCCGCAACTTGTCGAGGGCCTAAGACGGCCCTCGATTGTCTTTCCGCCCCGCGAGCAGAAAACGCCGTGGTCAGTAGATGATCAACTGCTTCGCCCATCCAAAGAATACCCCTCCGGTTTTGAACTCGCTCTAGTGAACATTGTGCGCGAACGGTTAGAGACATGGCAGCAGCAAGGGTATCCGGGCGTCACGCGCACCACGCTGGAACTCCTCCAATGGTGGACGCGAGAAGGCCGCGAGAGACGGCTATTTTTCGCACAGGTGGAGGCCGCTCTCACGCTAATTTTCCTAAAGGAAGCAAGAGCGGATTTCCTGCAAGGCATTTCTGTCCCGCGAGACGAACCAAGCGACGACCGAAAAGCCGAAGGTTACAAAGGCTTCCAGCGGTATTCGTGCAAGATGGCGACAGGCTCGGGTAAGACGACCGTGATGGGAATGCTGGCTGTATGGAGCATTCTTAATAAGCTGAATGACCACAGCAATGCTCGGTTCTCAGATGTGGTGCTCGTAGTTTGCCCTAACGTAACGATCCGGCAAAGACTTGCAGAACTTAACCCGGAAAATGGCGAAGCCAGTATCTACCGCACCCGTGATCTTGTTCCTCCACACCTGATGCCACTACTGTCTCAAGGTAGAGTGTTGGTAACGAACTGGCATGTGTTCGCACCGCAATCGTTCCAGACAGGTGGCGTTAGCTCAAAGGTGGTAAAGGCGGGGAAAGAGGTCCGAATCAAAGAGACGATCAACATCGGTCCAAAGACAACAACTGCCCGAGGAAGCCGATACCTGAGCCTGAAGGACTATGAGCTGCAAGTCGCCAGCGGGATGTTGACTGTGCTTGAGGAAGAACGGGAGAAAGGCGGCAACCTCAAGCGGGTGAAGGTAGAATCTTCTCGTTACGTGGAGAGCGACACCGCTCTCATCAATCGGGTCATTGGCCGCGAAGTGGGCGGCAAACAGAACATTCTCGTGCTCAATGACGAGGCGCACCACGCCTATCGCATTAGGCGCCAAGAGCCTGATCCTGAGGAAGAAGACAAGTTTGGGGAAGACCAAGAAGCAGACGAGTTTTTCCAAGAAGCCACAATCTGGATTGACGGGCTGGACAAAATTCAGAAGCAAAGAGGCATCAACTTCTGTGTCGATCTCTCTGCCACACCGTATTTCCTTGGCCGGGTAGGACAAGAAACAAATAAGCCCTTCCCGTGGGTGGTCAGCGATTTCGGTTTGATTGATGCAATCGAATCGGGGTTAGTGAAGATTCCGCAGTTGGCTATTCGCGATACGACCGGTGAAGAGATTCCGGGCTACCTAAACATCTGGCAATGGATTTTGGAGAAAAAACTAACCCCAGCCGAGAGGGGCGGAAAGAAAGGCAGTCCGAAACCTGAAGCGATTCTGAAGTATGCCAACCACCCGATTGCGATGCTCGGCGGTCTTTGGGAAAAGGAGTCGGAGGAGTGGGCGAAAACCGATTTGAATCAGCGTCCGCCAGTCTTCATCATCGTCTGCAAGAACACGAAGATTGCAAAAGCAATTTATGAGTGGCTGGCGGAAGACAAGTCGCCGACTGGCATTCCTCCAGTGCGGATCGAAAGCTTTAAAAATCGGAGCGGTAAGGTCAACACAATCCGTGTCGATTCAAGAGTCATTCACGAAACGGACACCGATGGTGCCAAGAGCGATGAAGGTTGCTGGATGCGATTCACGCTCGACACAGTGGGCAAGACGGGCTGGCCCATCGATAGACAAGGACGCCCTATCTATCCCGAAGGTTTCGAAGAACTCGCGAAGAAGCTGGATCGTCCACTCCATCCTCCCGGCCGAGATGTTCGATGCATTGTCAGCGTCGGAATGCTCACCGAGGGCTGGGATTGCAGTACTGTGACTCACATCATTGGACTGCGGCCATTCATGTCGCAGCTACTCTGCGAGCAAGTCGTGGGCCGGGGACTACGGCGTGCCAGCTACGAAGTCGGAGAGAATGGCCGTTTCACCGAAGAGGTAGCGAAAGTTTTCGGCGTGCCTTTTGAAGTAATCCCATTCAAAGCGAACCCGCAAGGACCTGCACCGCCACGTGTGAAGCGGTATCACGTCCACGCAATCCCGGAGAGGATGCACTTTGCGATTCGGTTTCCTCGCATCGAGGGTTACACACAAGCGATTCGGAACCGCGTGACGATGGAATGGGAGAACGTCCCGCGCCTGCCCTTGCAGCCGGATTCAATCCCGCCGCAAGTGGAAGTTAAAGGGCTAAGCATCACGAACACGGGCCGGGCCAAACTGTCTGGACCCGGACGATTGCACGAAGTTTCGTTGCGCGAATACCGCGCCAAGCTGCGGGTACAGGAACTCGTGTTCGATCTAGCTCGTGGAATGACAAAGCACTACCTCGCACAACCCGGATGTAGCGTGCCAGCGCATGTTTTATTCCCGCAACTTGTGACGATTATCCAGAGATATATGAAAGAAAAAGTGGATGTGCACCCGCCCGCTGACATTAAGGACTTGGGGCTTGCTCCATATTACGGCTGGCTAGTGGAGATTCTTGCCGAGAACATTCGCCCTGACACTGGCGAAGGTGAAACACCCGAAATTCCTCGCTACGAATCGAGTCGAGGGCCGGGCTCCACGGGTGAGGTGGATTTCTGGACGACCCGTGAGCCGAGAGAAGTCAATAAAAGCCACCTAAACTACGTCGTGCCAGACACGCAGAAGTGGGAACAAGCGGCGGCGTACTACATTGATACGCACGCGGCCGTAGATGCTTTCGTCAAAAACTTCGGCCTCGGCTTTGCCATCCCATACCTCCACAACGGGCAGATGCATGACTACGTGCCGGACTTTATCATTCGATTGAAGACCGAACCGGCCGTCCATTTGATTTTGGAGGTCAAAGGCTTTGACCCACTTGAGGAAGTGAAACGCGCTGCTGCCGAACGTTGGGTCGCGGCCGTTAATGCCGAAGGCACGTATGGTCAGTGGGCCTACACCCTCGTAAAAAAACCGACAGATGTCTCCGATGCGATCACCAAGGTTGCTCGTTCAGTCGTCGTTGAATCCAATTCATAGGTCAATTCTTTAAGCATCACTGCTTCGTCCAATCGGCCAGGACTGCAACCCAGCCTAGTAAAGTCTTGAATCATATCCCTTTCGTTGGAGGCCAGATTCATAATGTCGAGGTCCACCAAGGAACTGCCTGCTTGAGTTGCAAGCCCCTCCAGAATTCTCGTGATCCTGCTCGGCTCCGACACTTTTCCCTCACAAACACTATCTCTGAATAACTCCCCAGTAGTGAAAACCGCTATGGGACGGATGTTCGAAGGAGAATTCATTGGACGCCAAAGCGAAATTCTTGCATGTGACATACACTGGCATGGGTGTTTGTCCAGCATCGACCAGTATCGAACCGGCTTGATTGTTGGTGATCTTGGGTAGGTCACGCGTGCTCCAGGCTGTATAAGCGAGGAACTCAGATTTAGCGTTTCCAAATAGCGTCAACGCGGGATTTACGACGTCTAGGAAATCAAACGAACGTCCCGACGAACGACCGTGATGTGGTGCAATGAGCAGCTCAACGTTCTTGACATCGTCCTCGTGGTTTTCAAGGATGTATTCCCAAGTTTTGTCGTGCGAATCACCTGCGAACAGAATGCGGTAGCCATTCGTCCGGTATAAGAGAACATACGAGCAATCGTTGTAGTCGCCACACTCGTTTGCCTCACCTACGTGGTCCGCAGTCGGCGCGAGAATGTGAATTCCATCCCCGTTCTCGCCGTTGTCGTTCTGGTTCCAAAACTTACCCTGCTGACCAGCCACCAACGCTAGCCTCTTCGGATTGTCTTGGGGCTTAGCGTCTCGAAGGCTGGTGTAAAATGTCCAGTCGTCCTCACTATAGCCGCCATTTGAACCTGCACCGAAGTCCTTCATCTCCTGATTGTCCGTGTCCCACAGGTTTGTTGGGTGAAATTCGCTGAAGAATGCTTCGATCCCATCTATATGGTCCATGTCGGGATGCGTAACTATGAAGCGATGTACGTCGCTGATCCCCTGTTCCTTCAGATACGAGATAGGGTTGACCGGATAAGCTTTCTGATTGAAGTTCCCGAGCACCGCCTTCTCCGTCGCCGCCGCCACTTTCGAGACCGCTTCGACCAAGTATTGCGTCGGGCCTGCGTTACAGACGTCGATCACGCTGACACGACCGGAGTTGTGCTGGATTATGGAGCAGTCTCCATCATTGACGTTCAGGAAATGAATGCTCGCCATCTGTGCGCCTCACTGAAACTCTGCAAAGATCCCGCGATTCAAAAAATTCCCTTGACCCTACATAGTATACCTGATACAGTGTAGTCGTGCAATCGCATGATCGCATGACTAGGAGGGATTAATGGCTAGACCAACCATCGCGCAGCTTGAGGCGATTCTTGAAAACGAAGAGCAGGTGGAACTGGACATTCTGCCAAACGGAGAAGTCCGAGCCAAAGGCGGCACCTCAGCGCAGGAGTTAGGCGGCCGCAAGCCCCTGACTATGCGAGAGGACCTCGGCGGCGAGTACGGGGGCAGTTAAGGAGAAACCGTATGGCAATGGATATTCTTCGCATCCGGAGGGAAGTTGCCCAGGCCGCCCAGCAATTTGCTTTTGTTGAAGCTCATCCGACCAGTGATGGCGGCGTGTATGTGAAAGCGGCAATGCAGACCTCTACAGGCAAAACCTATTTTCTCGCCATTTACTTTTCGGACTACCCCAGCAGCATGCCCAAGGTCGTAGTTACAAACCCGACGCTCCGGCCGACCAGCGACAACCACATGTACAAAGACGGATACATTTGTTTTCTTCACCCGAATATGTGGAATCCCGGACGCCACACCTTGACGTTCGTGCTCGCCCGCGTCGCCAAATGGCTGAACAAATATGATTGTTGGGTTTCGAATGGCGGTCACTGGCCCGGAGCGGAGGTACCGCACTAATGCCCTTGGATTTTGGATTGCTTTCGATGACGGAACTTCGGACTCGCCCAGGCGAAATCCTTGATCGCGTGGCGGACAAAGGCGAAGCGTTTATCATTGAGCGCAATGGCCAACGAAAGGCTTGCCTGGTGCCGCTATCGGTTTTGCTTCCGGATATCTCTCCCGCCAGAATTGCCGACGAAATCGAACAGCTCGTAACGCAGGGCGAAGAACACTCCACCAGTTTCAGCGAGGAAAAAGAGCTGGCGTTCCGGTTTCCGAGCAAACTGGAAGACGGGACTTCCGCCGATCTCTCCATCGTGCTGCCTCACGGATATCCCAACAACTGCCCCCGCGTCTACGCCAACGCCATCGGCGAAGGCGCGCCCCATCGCTGGGCCGACGGCGCACTCTGCCTCTATGGAGTCATGACGGGATGGAACCCAGGCAAACACACTGTGTATTCGACTCTGAAACTGGCTCGGCAGTGGCTTCGCAATTACGACGCATGGCGCAAGCTCGGCCAATGGCCGAAGCAGGAAGGACAGCCGGATGAGTGACGATCAACTTTTTGCGCGCATAGCACCACTTTTCGATGTCGGTTTACTGAGCGAGGCGCGCGTGCTCATCGCCGGCTGCGGTTCGGGCGGCGGGCAGGTTGCGTTGCAGCTTGCGATGGCCGGCGTTCGCAGGTTTGTCCTGTTCGATTCCGACGTGCTCGAAGCCGAAAACGTCATCCGCCATGTCTGTGGCCGACGATACCTGGGGCAATGGAAGGTCGATGCCGTGGCCGACGTGTTGCTTGATCGCAACCCCGCGCTTGAAATCGAGCGTCACCCCACCGATCTCATGACCTGTGCCGACATTGCCGATCACATCCGGCGCAGCACCGTGGTCGTTCTGGCGACGGACAACGATCCCACCCGCTACCGCCTTAATCAGTTGTGCGTGGATACCCAAACCGCGTTCGTAATCGGAAAAGTCTTCACCCGTGGCATCGGTGGCGAGGTGTTCAGCTATCGGCCCGGAGAGAGCGGCTGCCTGGCCTGCCTTGAAAGCGTCCTTGAGCGCCTACCGTATCGGGACGGAGTTCGCGAGATCGATCTGGTTTCCGACGACGAGCGCCAGAAAATGTATGGAATGGAAATCGCTGAAATCAAAGATTCCCCTGGGCTGAACGTGGATATTGCTTTCATCACGGCATTTCACACCCGATTTGTACTCGACGCGATTGCGCGCACGCTCCCGGAGCGGCCGAAGTTCTTGCCACCGATTGAAAAAAACTATCTCGTATGGGGAAATCGCCCCGTGCATCCCTTCACCAAACACTTTGAACTGCAACGCATTCAGGTTCATCCCCAGCAAGGGTGTCTGATCTGCGCTAACGGAGATTCCGAATGAAATTTCATACCACCGACAAGATCCGCCTCTCTATGCCAAAGGATGCCCTTATAACCGTTTTTGACGAATGTGACGGGTTCGACCAAGACGAAACCGGCGGACGCGTTATCGGGACATTCGAGGAACACCGAGGCAAGCTTGCCATCCAGGTCACCGGCATTATCGAAGCGGGGCCGCAGGCGCGCCGGTCGGCAGTGAGTTTCTTTCAGGATGGTGAATACCAGGAACAAATCTTTCGGAAAATCGAGGACCATCATCCGGAGATCGAACATCTCGGAAACTGGCATACGCACCACGTCAACGGCTTGCAGCACCTGAGCGATGGAGACCTCGAAACCTACTTTCGCACCGTAAACCACCGGAGTCACAACGCGCCGTTCTTCTATGCGCTCCTTGTAACCGCCAAGCACAGATCCTCGGACCCTTTGGGCCGTTACAACGTGAAGCACTACCTCTTCCGGCGCGGTGATGAGCGTATTTATGAATTGCGCCGGGACCAGGTTGAAATCGTAGACACGCCTTTGATCTGGCCGGAGCGAGCGGAACATCCCCACGACAAGCGTGACAGGCATCCGAAACACGAGCTTCGCGCGAGCCCTAACCGCGCGTACGATAGCGACATTCTGAGTGAGTTTTATCGGGGAGTCCGTCCCTTCTCCTCCGCCAAGCTCGGAATCTACTGGCGCGGTCCTCTCGAACTTCTGGACGGCAGCAAAGTAGAGGTTGTCCTGCTTGAAGATTCAGCCGCAGCTGATCCCAAGTACACCGTGACCTTGCGTAAGCCTCCCTCCGCCCTCAGGGACCTGGCGGAAGAGATTGCAAGCGTCGAGTTTCCATCCGCGCGCGCGGCGCTGATCACGACCGAGCGGAGTTGCAATCGGGCGCTTTACCGGCAACACGGGGAAATGCATCGGGTCGATTTTTCCGCTTGAGATAGGAGTGTCCATGGACATCTTCACGCTTTATGTAGGGCAAGGGTCTCTGGCCGCAGTTCGCGCCGGAAACGAGGCGGTGATAGTTGACGCGCACATGCCCGAGTGCGATGACGTCACCTCGCACCAAATCGAGAAAAGCCTTGATCACTATCTCGCAAAGAGCGACGTTCGCGGATTGATCCTTACCGGCCTCGACAGAGACCATGCATGCCCGGCGGGCGTGGAATCCATCCTCACGCGATACCAGCCGAGCTGGGTCATGTATCCGAAAGTTTTCAAAGACAGCGATGCTGCGGCCGATGTGTTCGCTACTATCACGCGCCACGAAAAACGGCGCGCCAACACATCCCGACCGCTCTTGCGCCAATCGGTCCGCGTGGATCGAGTCGAGTCGCGAAACCTGACAGGGCTCGCCTCCTACTTCTCGTTTGAACTATTCTCGCCCCACATGGACGACATGGACAGCTCGAACAACAGCAGCATCGTCCTCAAGCTGGTTGGCCTGGATCAGACCGGGTTCAGCTACCTGATTACCGGCGACACCGAGTGTGAGCGGTGGGACAGCATCAATCGCTTTTTCGGCAAGTATTTGGCTTCCGACGTGATGGCGGCGCCTCACCACGGAGCGCGCAGCGGACTGAATCCGAAAACGCTTCTTTTGGTCAACCCCAATACGGTGATCATCAGTGCAGGCGTCGATAATTCTTATGGACACCCGTATGGAGTGGCTGTGCAGGCGTACCAGCAAGTAGCCAAACACGTATTTTGTACAATCGTCGAGGAAGGTAAATGCCTGCTTACGCGGCGGATCGGCGACGATTTTCACACACACCTGGTGCAGCACTTTGCCCTTGTTGAGAAGGCACTCTAATATCCGATGACATTGGACGACATCGTTGCAAAGGTGACAGATCCGTATGACCGGCAGGCCCGTTTGTATCCGGCGTTGCTGGCTCTGTTGCCTCTGTTCGCGCTCGTGACGCTGTTGTACGGTCCGAAGGCATCGGCTCTCACAGGCGTTCTCACTATTGCCGTTTCGTGCGGCGGCCTCTACCTGATGACAAATTTGTGTCGCGAATTGGGCAAGCGCCTTCAAGAAAAACTCTATCGCGAATGGGGCGGCAAACCGACTACCCAGTTACTACGGCACCGCGACGGAGCCATCGAGGCGGTAACAAAACGCAGGTATCACGCCTTTCTCGCGGCCAAAATCAACGAGGCATTTCCCGACCGCGACCAAGAAGAAAGCAAGCCCCAGGCGGCCGATGACACATATCAGTCCGGCGTGCGTTGGCTCGTGGATCATACTCGACCGGAGGATGGCAAGAAGTTTGATCTGCTCTTTAAGGAAAACATTGTCTACGGCTTTCGTCGGAACGCGCTCGGCATGAAGCCGATCGGCTTAGTTATTGCCATCGGGTCTCTGCTGTGGGTTTTAGCAAAAGAAAACGTCATTTCCGGCTCGACCTGGAGGATCGTCGACTTGGCGACATTAGGGCGAATGCCCGATGCCGCCGTTGCGTCTGTTGTTGTGTCTACAGCCATGCTTCTGGCGTGGATGTTCTTTTTCACAAAGTTCAGTGTGCGCACCGCGGCCTTCACCTATGCGGAGATCCTCCTTCGGACGTGCGACACGCTTTAGCCGCCGGGAACTGCCATTATCCGCCCGTGGCGCCCCAATGCCGTCATAGACGGGTCTTTAGCTCCGTGAGAACGCGATTCATAAACAAGAGAAACTTTCGAAAATTCCATTCTGTGTCGTTGGCTGGGCGGATGAATCCAGGCTTTCCGTCAATGACAATGGGTACAACCCCGTCTACCAGCTTTCCCGCCTTTTCATAGTGGGTCATTCTGAAGTTAAATCGGAGAGACTGCCGAAAACTCTCCCGCGTTTCACCCACTGGCAGGTACATCAGCATGTCGTCCATTCCAGCCTCCGTGATCATTGCATCCACTTCATCGTCTGCCAGTTCCTTGTCGGGTTTTTCAAGAAGCTTGCCGGGTGCTAGCGATCCGCGATGCGACGCATAGTGCCTCAAGTAGCCAATGCGTTTGACGAATTCAACTTGTTTGGCATCGGTGAAAATAGCGTGCAATGCAGCATCCTTCGCGCTCAGTGCGTCCAAGAAGCTTTGGTAAGTCGCCCCAACATTCTTCTCTGCTATTCCGAGTTGGAGGCATTGATTCACAAGCAGGGCAACGTGGTCAAAACCGCCAAAGATGAGCGGATAATAAAAATTCAAGTAGTAGCCTATCTCGAAAGCGAATTCCTGCCGTTTCCATTTAGCGCGCTGCGCCACCATTTTCTGTATCTCATAAAACAGTAACCGATCACGCGTAAAGCAGATGTTCGGCAAACGGTTGTGAACTAGCGACCGACCTGTTTCTTGTGCTTCCGCATTCAGTTTTTTCTTCTGTGCCTCGTAGAGGAAATCCATGCCCACGCTAAGAGTGCGTTGTTCTGTCATATGGTAAAAACCGTTCCATGTCAGGCCCCAAATCTTCGTGCCAAACGCCCACGGAACGTCATGGCCTCGGACAAAGATCTCACAGTAGTACTTGAGAAAGCCGGTATCCGTCAGCAGCAACCCCCGGTCGTCAAGCTCTTCTGCGAATGGCAGCCACTCTAAATTAGTCACCACCAGGGCATCCACGTCGCACGCCAAGGTCGTTTGGACGGCGTCCGCCAATTCTTTGTCGGCTATCAGTTTCGATGTTTCTGGGGTTGCATTGATGGTCTCAACCGAGAGGAACTTGACGTCCAATTTGCCAAGCACTTCAGCGGTGCCGGCATTCTTAGCGGGAACAAGTATCCGAATCCCGCAAAAGCTCGGACGTATACTCCGCAGATATTCGCGCAGAACTTCAATCTCGTCGAGATCGGCCAAGTTTTCTTTCGTCCAATAGTTGCCCCACAATAGAACATCAAGGCATTTCTTGAGCCTTCCCGTACTTTCGACTTCCGGCAGAAACCGGCCTCTAACATTTGGCATTTGTCGTCCCCGCTCAGGTTGGGCGTTCCGGGCAATCGGGCACACTATCGCCACTGTGTAATTTCAGACGGCTAGTGCAGCCAGTTCACTAGAGTTCACTCGAGCCATTACATCCCTGTTTCGAACCGCCTTCAGGTAAACCATCGTGGACGCCAAGTCTTTGTGTCCCATCCAATTCTGCAGCGTTTTGATGTCGCAGACGTGATCTTGCAGGTTGCGCGTCGCAAACGTGTGCCGGAATTTGTGAAGGAAATAATTTGAGCAGTAAGGCCCTTCTGAGCACTTGTTGCCGTGCTTCGAAACGCACTGCCCGCAATTCAGTTTGGCGTGAAAGGCGATGCGCTTTAGTTTGAATTCGTGCCGCTTGTCTGGCCGACCCGATTCGTTCGGAAAGACCAGCCCGTCCGGGATTGGTTTCTTTGACGCTTTGTATTTCTTGAGCCCAACGATCAACGAATCTGGCACTGGCACTTCGCGCTCTTCTTTGTTCTTGGGTTTGAATCCGTAGAGCGGTTTTCTGGTTACGCGGACCACGTGCGTCCGAAAGTCTATATCCCGCCAAGTTAGATGGCGCACTTCCTTATCGCGCAGACCCGTCAAAAGGTAAGAAAGATACAGCACGCGCTCATCTGCATCGCACGCCTTGAAGAGCGCTTGAATTTCCTCGTCCTCGTACATCGGACGGATCGGTTCAACGTATTCCGGCCAGTCGCGGTTGTGGAGCAGCTTGGTGATCCCATTCGCTTTTAGCAGCTGTGAAACAATCACTGCCCGATTGTAAGCGGTGCGCGGCCCACAGCCGAGTTCATAGAGCTTGCGAATGAACGCCAGCACATCCTCGCGTTTCACATCCTGGATAAACTTCTTTGCGCAGTTATTTGTGAAGACCTCCAAGCAATGCTTATAGGCTTGGTAAGTTCTCGGCTCGCGCTGAGGCGGCTCCATATCCTTGAGGTATGAGGCGACGGCCTCGACAACCCTAAGCCCTCTCCCGTTATCCCTTTCTTGAACGGTCTCGATGCCCGCGCGGTTCGCTTCCAGTTCCAGAGCCTTGCGACGCGCGCGGTCTACGACTTCGGCGCGATCTTTGATTTGCTCGCGCTTTCTTCCGTCCTGCCACCACTCGATGTAGTAGTATCCCTCGGGATGAAGCTCAACCTTACCGCGCACGCGAACCTTGTCGCGGAGTTTACCGTTAGGCTCCACGACGGCGGGGTACAGGTTCCAATTTCCGCCGACTTTCACTTTTTTGAGGATATTGACGCGAGTTTCGCTGCCGTAGCCGTTGCCTCGTTTAGACATGTCTGCAAGCCTCTTTTCCGCCGATAATTCGCCGGAAACCAGTGCAAAGCAGACACCATGATAGACACCAAGGCTTGTAAATACAACAAAATAAAGGAAGTGGCGGAGAGGGTGGGATTCGAACCCACGGTACGGTTTCCCGTACGCTCGCTTTCGAGGCGAGTACTTTCAACCGCTCAGTCACCTCTCCGCGGTTGTGGCAAGTTCAATCGTAGCAAGGGTTCCGTTTTGCGGCAATGCGGTTTGATTAAAGCTGCTACCGCAACAATGCCGGATTGCGGCCGGGGAAACAGGCGTTCAGCGGCGGCTCGCGAAGATGAATTGGATTAGAGCGCGTGATGTGACTTAGCGACGGCTCACGGGGAGGGGCAGGATGCTCCGAGGGATTTAGCGGCGGGCGGCGAAGAAGGATTGAAGGAGAGAAGCGCAGTCTGCGGCGAGAACGCTGGGAACGATTTCCACTTGGTGATTGAGAGCGGGGTTGGTGAGGATCTCGAAACAAGAGCGGACTGCGCCGCCTTTGGAGTCGTCGGCACCGTAGACCAGCCGAGGGATGCGGGCCTGGATGATAGCGCCTGCGCACATGCTGCAGGGTTCAATCGTGACATAGAGCGTTGTACCAGCCATGCGATAGTTGCGGAGGAGCCGTGCCGCCTCGCGAATGACGATGATTTCAGCATGTGCGGTAGGATCGCCGTCGCGAATCGTGCGGTTGCCGGAGCGGGCCAGAACTTTGCTGTCATGGACGATGCAAGCGCCGATCGGGACTTCGCAGGCCGCTGCTGCAGCGCGTGCTTCTTCAAGGGCAAGTTGCATGAAAGAAATGTCGGCGTTAGCGAAGTCCATGTTTAGCGTGAGAATAGCATGTGGAAAGACGATAGGAAGGACAAACCCGAGCAAAGTGCGGGTGCTCAAGAGCGCTAATGAAATGGCGAGGTGAGAATCCATCGGCGGCATCGCTCAACGACACAGGAAGACCGAGAGCACGTAAATCCGAGCGACTTCGAATTTGAAGCGGGTTGCTTGACAATTATGGAGAGGAGAAACAAACTACGCGGATGCGAGAAGGCTCGGTGCAAGCGTCGCAAATCGATTTACTTGGGCGTTGTGCGTGGGATTGCCGCGTACAACTAGGCGAGCGCGAGAACTGCTGAAGAAACCTGAATGGAACTCCGAAAAGATCCCATCACTCAAAGCTGGATTGTATTAGGTCCCCGGGAAGTGGCCGGGGAATCCTTGTCTGAGTGTCCGTTCGAGCCGGGAAAGATAGAAAAAATGAAGGCCATCCTGAGCTGGCCCGCGGAAGGCCCCTGGCAAGTGCGTGTAGTGCCTCATCCTGAGCCGCTCTACCGGCTGGAAGGAGATTCCGGACGGTTGGCGGAGGGCATGTACGACAAAATGGGGCCGCTCGGAGCGCACGAAGTCGTGGTGGAGACGCCAGACCACGAGAAACAGATGTCTCAGTTCAGCGACGAAGAGCTCGAACGCGTGCTGTGGGTGTGGGGCGCGCGAATCGCCGATTTGAAAAAGGACGCCCGGTTTAAATATGTGAGTGTCTTCAAGAATCGCGGCGTGCTGGCGGGGGAGGAGTGGCCGCACGCACATTCTGAAGTTGCGGCGACGATTTTTGTGCCGCGGCGAGTCAAATACGAGCTGCACGCCGCGCATGACTGGTTCAAGGACAAAGAGCGCTGTATTTTCTGCGATGTGGTGCGCCAAGAGGAAAAGCAGGGAAAGCGGATTGTGGATGTGCAAGGTGACTACTACGCACTCTGCCCGTACGCGTCGCGCGTGCCGTACGAAGTTTGGGTCATGCACCGGCGGCACAATCACTTATTTGAACAGCCGCGGCCGGGCTCCACCAATCGCAAGCAATTGGCGGCGCTGCTTGGGCGCGTACTTCGCAGGCTAGAAAAAGTAGCGCCGGCCTATCATCTGGTGGTACACACCGCGCCGAACACCAAGAGCAAGAAGGGCGAATTGGCTGGCTATTGGAAAACTTTGGCGGAAGACTATCATTGGCATATCGAAATCATGCCGATAGTGGAAAAGCGGAGCAAGTCCTACAGCATCAAAGAGGTTTACTTCAACGCGGAACTGCCGGAGCAGGCGGCCGCGCACTTGCGTGCGCTTGATCCGAATTCATGAACCCACGGTTCTCCGGTGAATCACGGTAAGTCCTGCGTAACGCGATTGCGTTTTTCGTAGCGTGAAATTCCAGGAGCGCTTACAGCATTTATCAGCGCATTTTTCCTCACGAAGTCCAAGCCGGAGTGGTGTACGCCCGGAGAGTGACCTGGAAATGGAAGGTGATTGCAAACACGTTAATTAAACATAGATGTAAATCAGAGAATTGCGTTAATATTAGAAGGAAATTGCGAGCAATGCGGCAGATAAGGATCCCGCAAACCATCGCAATCGGTAGTGGATATAGCCGGACTGAAACCACAAAATATGGTGTAGCGCTTCAGGAAACACGCTAGATTTGCTACCCCGCATACTTGTTTACAGCCGCTAAGTCCTGTACTATGTTCACGCTTCTGAGTCGCGGCTCCTACCCAGCACTCGATCGGCGGCTTCGAAAATCCAATTTTCGTGGTCGAGGTGTCAGATGTGGAAAAAAGAAGACGGTAAACCCCAAGGAGTGCCAGAGATTTCCACAGCACCTGCGGGCGCGGCAAGCTCCACAGTTCCAGTTTCGTCCCCAATCCGTGAGACCCCCAGAGAAGTACCAACGTCTCCGAATGCAGCTGCCTGCATAAGTCAAGGAATCAAAATAAAAGGCGAAGTCACGGGAAGCGAAGATCTTTTCGTTGACGGTCAGGTGGATGGAAAGCTGAGCCTTACGAATGGGAGTTTGACCATCGGGCCAAACGGGCGCGTGAAAGCGGACGTGACCGCCCGCGAAGTGATTGTTCGAGGAACAGTTGAAGGAAAGGTTTCCGGACGGGACAAAGTGCTGCTAGGGAGTACCGGGCAAGTGACCGGGGAAGTGCAAACTGACCGACTGGCCATCGAAGATGGCGCCATGCTACGCGGCAGGGTCGAAGCGGGAAAACAACCCAGCAAGAGCGGCGAAGCACAAGCCGCGGCTGCTGCGGGTGGCTCGCCTTCAGCAGGGAAGTCGTCCGGCTCGATTTCCATGAGCTCAGGAACGGCGGCGGATTGATCCATGAGCTTCCTTCATAAACTCGGTATCGGGATCGGAAGTGGCACAAGCCGCGAGGGTTCGCGCCCGATTCCCCAGAATGGAAGACCGCGCAACGTAGGTCCAGTCGCGGCGGTGGGTTCGCCTCGGCCGCCGGAGGCGCCAGGATCCACCCGCATTTCGAATGGACTGAAAGAGTTCCTGTGGAACCTTGACGGGCTGGGGCGCGGAACCTTGCTGGATCTCGGACCAGCATGGCAGACCACGCTCAGCTTTTTCATCGAGCGCGGATTCCGCGTCTCCTCAGAAGACATCCTGCGCGAATGGAAAGATTTTTTGAAAGAAGAGGAAGTGCGGCTGCAGGGACTGAGCGCCACTACGGAAACGGTGGACATGACGCCAACGGGACGAGCCGCGCGTTTCCTCGAAACCAATCTGCAGTACCCGCGGTCATCGTTCGATGCAGTTTTGGCCTGGGATCTGTTCGATTACCTGGAACCAGCGCTGGCGAAGCAAACTATCGCGAATTTGACGGAGTGGCTGCGTCCAGGCGGAGTCGTCTTCGCCTTGTTCCACAGCAAGAAGCCCGAAGGATTTCAACGCTACCGAATCGCGGACTCCAACTCGCTCCAGATCATTTCAGCGACGCTATTGTGCCCGGCGCAGAAGGTTTACCAGAACCGCGAAATCCAGGACCTCTTCAGCCGATTCCGCACGATGAAGTCGTTCGTGAGCAGGGATCAGCTCCGGGAAACCCTTTTCATCAAGTAAGCGGCAGGTTTAGAGAGCAGAAAAGCCCACCTTTGGGGTTCGTGTGTTTGCCCAATCTCAGTGTGTTGGGCCGGCTTGTCGGGCCGATCCTGGATTACTTCCGGATTCCCGATCATCAGTCTGGAACCATCGGTCGTCACTTTACAGCGCCCCGCTGTCCCCTACCCGGAAGTAATTCGGGGCCAGAATTCACGTTGAGAGTAGCTTGCCCGGACCGTTTGAGGAGACACTTTCCAATCAACAGCAGAGTAGGATACCGCCGCTTACTACTGGGTATTTCTTGGCCAAGCTGAACCAGCATCAATCTTCGCTTGCAATTGACGAAAAGAGGGAGTAAACCGTGAGACGAGAGCTCGTTGAGCTCCGGAGGGGACATGACTCCACCGGGCTTAGAGCTGAACCAAAGCTAAACACACCGCTCTCGCGGTGCGAGTCGCTCTCGAAACATACGCGCATTTAGCGCGCTTCGGAGACGACACCGTAAAACAAAAAAAGGGGGAGCCGATGGCTCCCCCTTTTTGCTTGCAAGACTTGCAACGATTAATGTTGGCTTGATGTGTGATGATGCCGGCGATGGCGGCTACGATGGTGACGGTGGTGCCTGTCGTGTGATGAAGCTGCATTAGATGATAGAGGCTGGCTATTGTTGGCCGTTGACGGTAGAGCCGATTGCGCTTGGGGAGCGGTTTGTTGTGTGGAGGCAAAAACCGCAGGTGCAGCCGCGAGCAAAATCAAACTCAGAATTCGTTTCACAGAATATCTCCCAAGGATCAAGAATCCCCCGTGGTGATATTGAAACACAAGAAGGCGCTAAAGTCGCAAAGGATTCTTTGCGAGGGCGTATGAATAAACGCGAGAACTGCAACGAACCAGAGGAGGGGTGCCAGGCGCGCTGAGGGGGGCGCGCCTGGCGTTCGCAGGGGCTGGACAGGGAAGCTATCCACCAAACTTTAGAGTCTCAAGCCACTGAATCGCTTCACGCTGATTGGCAATAATCTGGGCCTGCCAGAGTAGAGCGACCGACATGAGGCCCATGGTGATAATGCAAATCGTAAGAACAATGCCCATGGAAGATTCCGAGGCGGGAATACGAAGCTTGCGAGTGAGCCATGCCATAGTAAGGGTTCTCCTAGTACTCCGCCTTCCGAATCTCTAGAGGGTTGTATTTAACCGTGAGGTTAAATTACATAGACTTGTGCCTAACACCCAATTAACAATGGGCAATCGAAGGGCCACCGGGTGGGAAGCGGAGAAAATAGCTATCCTCGCGAAAACAGAAGATTTGTGAGCACGGAACTAAAAAAGAATCATGACGCATATGTCAAGTGTGTGGAAAAGCGGGCGCATTATAGACACTTTGTTTCCAAAGATGTGCGTTGGCTTGCTTCGCTTTCTATCGCCGTGGCGAGAGATTGGCGAGAACTTGTTGCCACGTGTCATCGGCTCGCAGTGGTAGTTCCATTACTCGATGTGCCTGCCTGACGGCCTGATCGGAAGAAGTTTCGTGCTGGGTCACTTTTTTCTCGGTCAGCAGAATTGCGCGATCGCAAGAAGGAAAAAGCTCACCCTCTTGACCCTCGGTGGCGATTCCGATGGTGCGTGCGTGGGAGCGAAGGGCGCGGTCGTAGAGTTTGGAGAGTTCGCCAACACACCGGCGAACGCTCGCACCAATGGCCAGGGACCACAGGACGCCGCGCTGACGAAGTTGCGTATTCCGGCTGCGTCCCGCGGTCTGGAAGTTGCCGATCTCCTGTTCAGAAGCTCCCGCAAAGAAAAAAAGTTCATCGAAGTCACGCTGTCGTGCCAGCTCCGCTTCTCGCACCGGCAAATTAAGATTCTGTGCCAACTCGCGGGGAGGCAGCGAGCGCAAGGGCACGACCGAGACGCCTGTTTCCGCAGCCAAGGTCTCCAAAGCTTCTGAAGCTGCAGGCTGCTGCTCGGCGACCGGAAGGCAAGTGAAGCGGCCGAGGCGGACGGTGGCTGTACCACGAGGCTTTGAAGTGGAGGCTTGAGGCCGGAGATGAAAATAGTCTTCGGGAAGGAAAACTCCGCAACCTTCTTCGGCGATAAAGGGGTGAGTGTGAGCCAGTTTGCGACGAGGTTCATCGAGCTGGAGACGAGTGCGGCTAGTGAGCCAAACGGCGGGAATACCGAGGTGATCGAGTGCGGCAGAGAATTCGTCAAGCCCGGGGATCATGGGTCCGCGAGCGGGGAGGAGATCGTCGATGGCGATGAAGAGGATGAAGGATGTTTGATGCAAAAGGTGCTCCGCTCTGGATGCTTCCATCTTAGCGGAGATTGCGGAGAAACCCAGCACTGGCGCGAAAAAAGACCGCAGAAAGGGCGGCAACCAGAGGTGGCAAAAAGAAAGCGGGCAGGTTTTCCTGCCCGCTTCGCTTCCTTGACGGCCAGAATGGCCGAGGGTTGTTGTGACTACTTAGTTTCCGGAAGTGGTGGAAGTGGCAGCCGGCTGCGCATTCGCCTTGGGGATGCTGACGTAGCCGCTCACTTGATCCTTACCAACCTTGTTGATCACGATTTCTTCCGGTATGTGCGTGCCAGAGATGTAGAAGAAAATGGGCTCGTTGAGGGCGCGGTTCTTCTTTTCAAAGCGCTTGTCCTCGACGGTCATGGCGATGTTCACCTGGTTCTTCTTCTGGTTGACGCTCTTCAGTTCCACGGTCACGTTGCCGACCTTTTGGGGCTTGTTCTTGCCAGCGATGGTGAATTCGACGTAGTCCCGCTCGCCGAGGCGGCGGAGTTGGTCGATTTCGTCGTGGTTGCGAGCGATGAGCGTGCCCATTTCGCTTTTGGCCATCTTGAGGTCTTCTTTGGTGGTGTTGAGGTCGGCGCTGACAGCGGTGACCTTGGTGTCGACGTTCTTCACGTCATCCGTGGCGGCCTTGGTGGCCAGTTCGGTGTGGACGGACGTGTCAAGAGCGCTGAGCTTTTGTGTCGTTTCAGCGTTCTCCTTCGCGGCTACTTCAGCTTGCATCCGCGCCTTCTTCAGCTGGCCCTGGGTAATCTTGAGCTTGTCTGTGACAACCTTCAGGTCGCCCTGGAGATCGGCGTTGGCCTTCTCATCCTGCGCAACGCGGTCTTTCAAAGAGGACATGTCCTGCTGTACAGACTGCTGAGTGGTTTTCAGTTCCGTGGCAACATCTTGCTTCGTGGAGTCAAGCTTTGACGAAGCGTTCCAACCAAATCCCAACCCGGCGATCGCAACCAAGCCTAGTACGACGATCGCGGGCAACTGCCAAGACGAACTGTTTCTCGTTTCGATGATGTGTTCCTCTACCATAAAAAGTCTTTTCTCCTCACCCTAATGTGGGCAAACGATTTAGTTTTTAATCGGCCCGTAACACAGAGGGAGCAAGTAGCGAACCAAATGAGGGACAGGGAACAAGGGGCGAAGATCTCGGCAAATTGATGAATAAACGGGGGTTGCTGGAAAGGGAGAATAGGGCCGCCGGAACAGGGCAGTACTAGTCCTAGCAATCTTTACGCGAGAAAGACCCGTTTTGGACTTTCTTACGCTTCCGGACGGCTCAGAGGTTATTCAAGCCTAGAGACTTGAGATCGGACATTAGCTGAGCGGGAGACTGAAACTGAATGCCAGAGATGCCGAGACGCTGGGCGGCTTCCACATACGCTGCAATGTCATCAATGTAAACAGCTTCGTGGGCTTGGACTTTGAGCGCTCGAAGGGCGGCACCGTAGATCAAGGGATTGGGTTTGCTGGCTCCCACGGAACATGAATAGATGCGCGTGGGAAAGAAGGCGAAGAAGCTGTAGGTGGTTTCGAGATGGCGAACATGAATAGGGTCGGTGTTGGATAGTAGGGCAAGGTGATAGCGCTTGGAAAGCGCTGCAAAGAAGGCGTCTTCATGAATTGGCGTGGGGTCGAGGGCGCGATTCCAGACTTCCGTGAACTGCTCGAACGTGAGGCTTCCGCCGAGACGCTTTGTTAGATGGAGATACCAGTCGCGCGGAGCCATTCGCCCTTCTTGCCAATCAGGCCAGCTAGGGTCCTTCTCGATGGCAGACCAAAACTCGGCGGGGGAGAGAGTGCTCCCTGAGGCAAGACCCTGCATGGCACGAGCGACATCGACCCGGACCAAAACACGGCCGATATCAAAGATGATAGCTCGGAGTTTTGCGACGGGCATGCTTATTTAGCCTTGTGGCTAAGTACGACGGGTTCAGAAGGAGCACTGGGAGGCCTCCTGGAACGGAGTACGCCGATGACCGCAGGAAGAATAGAAACGATTGCGACTACAGCAATCACATAGTGAATGTACTGGCCGATATTGGGGATGAAATGTCCAAGCGAATAGCCGCCTAGAATCATGGTGCCAATCCACAAGACGCCGCCACAAAAATCAAAGAGCAGATAACGCGGATACGGCATTTTCGCGGCGCCGGCGACAGGCGGGCAGAACGTTCGAACGATGGGGACGAAGCGCGCAAGAATCACGGCCCTGCCGCCGTATTTCTCGTAGAAATCGTGGGCGCGCTGGAGATGGCTGCGGCGGAAGAAGAAGGAATCTTCGCGGCGGTAAAGAGCGGCGCCCGTGGAACGGCCAATCCAGTACCCGACCTGATCCCCGGCGATGGCGCAAAGCATGACGGGGAGCAGAAGCCATTTCAGGGGGATAACGCCTGCGTAGGAAAAGATGCCTGCGGTGATCAGAAGCGAGTCGCCTGGAAGAAAAAAGCCAACGAAGAAGCCGGTTTCGATAAAAACGATAGTGCAAACGAGAGGAGCGCCGCCGGAGCGGATTAGTTCTCGAAGTCCGTCCGGGCTATAGAGCGAATGGAGAAAGTGGAGGATGGATTGGAGCAAGCGAAGCGGTCCCTCGATCGGTTTAATTGAGAAGCAGCCACTTGGACGGGCGTCGGGGACCGCAGCGCGGTGAATGCACCCAAACCAATACGGTAGCAGAAAACGCCGACATCTTCTCCGCATTCATGCCAGAGAACTATGGAAGTGATAACGGCCGCGACCAACGCCGTAAGGCGAATCATCGGGATGCCTCCGCGAGCCAGAGATAACTCTGTGCTTCGGCTTCGAGCCGGGCCTGGAATTCGAGATGAGCATCTTGAGGAGGGTTCAGGAGCTTCTGGATGCGCGGGAGCGCGCGGCGAGCCGCTGCGGCACCGGCCTCGATGGCCTGGTCGGCACGGTCGAAATCATCCCAGGCCAGAGACTGGACGTCGGGGCGAAGCATGAGGTCTGCGTGGCGCTCCCATATTTCGAGCTGATGTTTTTGGGCGGCACTGACGGCGCGGCAGACGACCTGAAAGATGTTGGATGGTGCGCACCGATGCCCATCTTCGAGTCCGACCGAAACGCCGATAACGTGCGTGGCGCCAAGCTCACGGGCGGCACACGTCGGAACCTGCGCGACTAGACCGCCATCGGCAAGGCAGCGAGTTCCAATTTGCACGGGTTCGAACAAACCCGGGAAAGCACAGCTGGCGCGGATGGCTTCGCACAGATTTCCATGCGTGAAAACCACGGGTTCTCCATTGGCCAGGTCCGTGGCGACTACGGCCATTGGAATTTGTAGATCCTCGAAGCGGCGCGATTCGAAAACCTGTTCGATTAGATCGCCCAGGCGGTGATTACTGGCGAGTCCCAAACGGGAAACACGCCACCGGGCGATGTCGCGGAAACGCAACGTACGGCAAGTAGCAATGATGCGTGCGAGAGGCGCACCGCTGGCATAGGCCGCGCCGAGGATGCTGCCGACGCTGGTGCCCGCGATATAAGAAATTGGAATGTGACTCTGCTCGAGGACTTGCAGAACGCCGAGGTGGGCGAATCCACGAGCGAATCCGCCGCCTAGAGCGAGGCCTAGACCTGGCCTTTGGGGCGAGGTCCCTGGTCCCGCGTTCAGTATGGATTGGTGGGGACGCGTCATGCCAGAAGGATGCCATCCGGATCCTTATTACCCAATGGGCCGTGCGTCCTGAATAAACAGTACGTGCGTACTTCTGTGCCAAATCGGAGCAAATTTTAGCTGCGAGAAATGGGAGTACCAACTTACTAGGCTAGTACCCTCTGTGTACCATTGTCGCTCCCGGTGCGCACAGCGATTCTGTTCCCGTCAGCGAGGCCTGAACATCTGCAGGAGGGGGAATGGACAGCGCATACGCAACGTGGGTAGGGCAGCCCGTCGTGCTGCAAGTGGCGCTAGGCGATATTAAGGTGCCGCTGCGGGGAACGTTGCTGAAGGATGGCGGTGAAACGGTTCGGATGAGGATTGGCGAAGGCTGGGATGTGGACATCTATAAGGCGATGATCCTGGCTGTCGAGCAAGATGCTATGGCGTTACTTCCCGCGTGAGGAGGAGCGATGAATAGCCAAGTGCCAAAGTATGTGACCCAGGGACGCGCGGCGCTGCTTCTGGGGATTTCTGAAGCTGAGCTTTCCCGGCTCTCGCATGAATCTGGATTGGGACACAAAGAGTGCGCGGGAGATCAGGAAGAGACGTTTTTCACGTACGAAGAACTGAGAAAGATTTGCATCTTGACTGTGCACCAAGTGAATTAAAGATTTCTCGAATTTCCTCCGGCCCCCCTCAGCAGTAACCCCCACCCCGGGTCGCTCCCCCCAGCGTCCCGGGGTTTTTCTTTTCCCACAAGGTCCCGAACGAAAGACAGCGACTCCGCAATTGCATTTTCCTGTGAATTCGGCGGCATTCCTTTTAGCAACTCAGATTTCCTTTGACAGCAGACGCATACGCAAAGAGACTTAGCGCCGCCAACTAAGCGGAGGCGCAGAGAAAATGCGGCAAAGGCCATTTCCAAGAATGTGGTCAGCAGTCGTCGCGATCGTTTTCGTGACCATAGTGGTGGGTCTAGCCATCACGGCAGGATTCGCTACGGAAGACGAAAAGTACGACGTGGTGATTGCGAATGGGCGCGTGATGGACCCGGAGTCGGGGCTCGATGCGGTGCGCAACGTAGGGGTGAGTGGCGGGAAGATTCGCGCCATCTCCTCAAATGCGCTGCAGGGAAAAACGACCATTGACGCGAAGGGACTCGTCGTGGCGCCTGGATTTATCGACCTGCACGAACACGGACAGGAGCAGAGGAATTATCAATTCCAAGCCCATGATGGTGTCACCACCTCGCTTGAACTTGAAGTGGGCACCGCAGACGTAACCGGCTGGTATGCGCAGAGGGAAGGGAAATCGCTGATCAATTTCGGCGTGAGCGTTGGACACATACCTGTGCGCATGAAGGTGATGCACGATCCGGGCGGGATGCTGCCAACGGGAGACGCGGCCCATCGCGCTGCAACTCCGGAGGAACTGGCCGAGATTACCGCTGAAATGGAAAAAGGGTTCCGTGAAGGTGCGCTGGCTGAGGGAATGGGAGTGAATTACACAGCGGCCGCATCGCATTGGGAGATTGTGGAGATGTTCAGAATTGCGGCAAAGTACGGTGCGTCCGTTCATGTGCATCTGCGATATGCGGGATTAAAAGAGCCGACGACGGGATTAGCGGGGTTGGAAGAAGTCCTTGCAGCAGCAGCCGCGACGAGTGCATCACTGCACGTTGTGCACATCACCAGCATGGGTTTGAAGTTTACCCCGGAGTTGATTTCGATGGTGGAAGGAGCCCAGCGCGAGGGGCTTGACGTGACGACGGAGTGTTATCCCTACACGGCGGGAAGCACGGAACTGCAATCAGCGGTTTTCGATCCTGGCTGGCAGGAGAGCCAGGGGATTACCTATAAAGATGTGCAGTGGGCGGAGACCGGCGAGCGTTTGACGGCGGAGACGTTTGAGAAATACCGGAAGAAGGGCGGAGTTGTGGTTATCCACTCGATTCCGGAGGAAGCGGCGAGAGCAGCAGTGGCGAACCCTATCGTAATGATCGCGAGCGATGGCATGCGGATCACCGGCCCAAAGGTGCATCCGCGCGGGCAAGGGACATTCTCGAGAGTGCTAGGGCACTACGTGAGAGAAGAAAAGGCGCTCGAATTGATGACAGCGCTGCGCAAAATGACGCTGATGCCGGCGCAACGTTTGGAGAAGAGGGCGCCTGTATTCAAGGGTAAAGGAAGGATTCGGGTCGGGGCCGATGCGGACATCACTGTTTTCGATCCGGAGCGAATCATTGATAGAGCTACGTATGATGAACCGCTTCAGTATTCGCAAGGAATTGAGTTCGTGTACGTGAATGGCGTCGCGGTTTTGAAGAACGGACAGCTTGCGGAGGGCGTGTTTCCAGGGCGAGCGGCGCGGGCCACGAGTTCTCGGTAAGTTTCGGGGCGGGTGGATGAGCGGAGCACCGCTATGTTAATATTTCTAAACCGCGCGCCCGTAGCTCAGTTGGATAGAGCGTCTGGCTACGAACCAGAAGGTCGGGAGTTCGAGTCCCCCCGGGCGCGCCACCTAAATAGCTGCCCTTCATTGAATTAGCAAACTCCCCGGTTGAATGACCCCCCGATTTTGGGTCCACTTGGGTCCACTAAGAAACCCACAGCCTTTTCAAGCCTTTCTACAGCGGCTCTCTGCGAGGCGGGGACTGCTTGTGCGTAGAGTTCCGCTGTTGTGCTCAGGCTTGCGTGTCCAAGTTGCGCCTGTGCCGTTTTTAACGGTTCGCCCATGTCGCTAAGCAACGTCGCGTGCGTTCGTCGGAAGTCATGCCAACTGAAACGTCGGAGCTCCGCCTTCGCGCACGCGGGATGCAAGTAGCGCTTGTGCAGATTTCCGGGTCGTAGATAACTTCCGTTGCGACTGGGGAAGACGAGTGAATCATCTGAAGTTCGGCTGCGCGCACCATGCTGGCGAAGTGCGTGCTCAAGTGCCGGTCCCATAGGAACGTCTCGGATGCTGCCCTGCGTTTTTGGTGTAGAGTTGTGGCCTTCATAAACAGCTTCACGAACGCGGCTGACCTTGCGTTCGAGGTCCACATTTCTCCACCGCAGCGCGAGTAGCTCTCCGATTCGCATTCCGGTCAGAACGGCTGCGAGCACCAACGTCCGTTCCGGCTCCCTAAGAGCTTCCAACAAGCGCGTTACTTCGCCAACCGTGAGGAATCGGAGTGGGTGGCGACGAGATACAGGAAGCGCGCTTCGTCCTGGCTAGTTGTGGATGGGATTTTTAGTTAACGATAGAGGCCCTCCCCCTGTATTTTTCATAAGTGTTGATTCTAAAGGAAGATAAAGTTGTTTGTTTTGTCTCAGTTGTGTAAGTGTTGATTCTGAATAAGTTACATACAGCCGAAAAACAGAGCAAGAACTTGACGGAAAGTGAGTATCCCCCCACCCCCGGTGTTTTTCGTAAGAGTGGCAAACAAAGGACTTATGCTTGACGCGGCTCGTAAGAGTGGCAGGGAAAGGACTTAAAGTGGCTGAATTTTCAGCGAGTTGCGAGGGGTCGGTAAGAGTGGCAAACAAAGGAGTTAGCCGGGGGGCCGGTTGGGAGCAGGATGAAGCAAAGGAAGTGAAGGAGGTAAAGGAAGTAGAGGAGGCCAGGGAAAAAGCGGGCGTGGGGTGGATGGAGGAGAAGGTTTGCGGATTCGGCGAGGACAACATGAAGGAGTGTAGCATGGAGTTGGCGAGAAGGTAAAGACATTTACAGGGAATAGTCGAAATTGGGGGTTGAACGGCTATTACGGGGATTGAACGGAGATGGGGAGGCGGGAAGAAAACTCAAAAACCCCAGACGCAAGCCCGGCGTCTGGGGCACCCGCTATACTTCACCGGACGGCATCACGTGGACGCAGTTGGCGTCGAGCCAGACTATCAGCATGGCTACGAACGTTTTAATTGGGTTAGCAGTGACCAGCGGCAGCACGACAAGCTCTGCGACCGCCACCTTCGACAACGTTTCTGTCACGGTTGGTTCCACGCCATTCGTTACCGGCATTTCCCCGAGTCTTGGAGGCGCGGGAACGTCTGTCACAATTGTAGGTTCGAATTTCGGTTCTACGCAGGGAACAAGCACCGTCAGCTTTAACACCACAAACGCCACGACGATTACGAGTTGGGCAAACTCACAGATTGTTGCCACTGTTCCGAGTGGTGCAACAACCGGCCTCGTCACAGTTACTGTGGGCGGCGTCCAAAGTCCGTCCACTTCCACATTCACTGTTATCAAACCCACGATCAGCAGCCTAACGCCTGCGGCCGCTCAGTCACTTGGTCTTATTACCATTAGCGGCTCGGGATTTGGCGGGAGCCAGTCCAGCAGCCAAGTGCAGTTCAATGGCGTAGCCGCGACGGCAACGTCGTGGAGCGACACCAGCATCACGGTGTCAGTGCCGTCGAATGCGACTAGTGGTCCAGTGACCGTCATCCGAGATGGCGTGACCAGTAGCGGTGTTCAATTCACGGTGCTTGAGGCACTCACAGTAACGGGACTCTCAACGACATCGGGACCAGCAGGCAGCACCGTGACGATTACAGGTACGGGTTTCGGTTCATCGCAGAGCAACAGCGTGGTTGTTTTCTATCCCGGCGTAGCCGCGAGCGTGAACACTTGGAGCGACACGCAAATCGTGGCGACGATACCCGTCGCTTACAGTGGCCCCGTCGGTGTGGGCGTGGCAACCACGTACGTGTTCGGGCCAACCTTCCATCCGACATCCACGGCCAATCTCACGGACTCGCTCGGAAACCAAACCACCTACACGTCCGAACAAATCGCCGGGCGATGGCTTCCTCTGAAAGTCCAAGGTTCTGGCTGCTCAAGCTGTAGCTTGCGCGGGACGATCAGCTATACCTACGACTCGAACGGCAACGCCCTTTCGAGAACGGATGAAAACGGCCACAACACGACATATACGTACGACTCGAATGGGAACGTCTTGACCGTCACCGTTCCGATCACTTCATCCACAACGGCAACGACGACGTACACGTACAACAGCCTCAACGAGGTGCTGACAGCTACCGATCCACTTGGCAACGTAACCACGAATACTTACGACGCGAAAGGAAATCTAACCAGCGTGACGACGCCGACGCCCAACGGCAACACCGCCGCGAGCGTCACGTCCTTTGGCTACAATTCGCTGGGCGAGTTAACGACCATCACCGACCCGCTGAGCCACGCAACGACGCTGACGTACACAAGCGCGGGGCTGATCTCCACGATCACCGATGTACAAAATAATGTGACGACCTACGGTTATGATTCCCACGGGAACCGCACGTCCGTTACCGATGCGCTGAGCCACCAAACCACGTTCACCTACGATTCCATGGATCGGTTGACCAAAATCACGTATCCCGACACAACGACCACGCAGTTTGCCTACGACTATCGCGGGCGGCGGACTTCCGTCACCGACCAGAACGGCAAAGTGACGAGCTATACCTATGACGACGCCGACCGGTTGCTGACCGTTACGGACGCGGCCACCAACGTCACCACCTACGGGTACGACACCGAAAGCAATTTGACCAGCATCAAGGACGCGAACAGTAACACGACCTCGTTTTCTTACGACGCCTTCGGCAGGGTTACGAAAACCACGTTCCCCTCGAACCTCACGGAGACATATTCCTACGACGCAGTCGGAAACCTAACCAGCAAAACTGACCGCAAGGGCCAGTACATTTCCTACACTTACGACCAGTTGAACCGGCTAACGCAGAAAACGTATCCTGATACCACCACGGTGAATTACACGTACGATAACGACTCACGCCTGACCCAGGTGGTCGAGCCTACGGGGACGTACTCCTTTACCTTCGACAACATGGGGCGGCTGACGGGCACCACGACGAGCTACAGTTTCCTGACGTCGCGGAACTTCACTACTGCGTACAGCTACGACGCCGCTTCAAACCGCACCGGGTTCACCGACCCGGAGAGCGGTTCGAGCACGTATGCGTACGACACGCTGAATCGGTTGCAAACGCTGACACCGCCCACGGCGATTTCGAGCGGCAATTTCGGGTTCGGCTATGATGCGCTGAGCCACCGCACTAGTTTGACGCGTCCGAACAGCGTGAACACTAGCTACAGTTACGACAATTTGTCTCGGTTGCTCTCGGTTACGCACGCTAAGTCCGGCACAACCTTGGATGGCGCAAGCTACGCGGTGGATAACGCCGGAAACCGCACGGCGAAGTCCGATCTATACGCTGGTGTAACCTCGAACTATACCTACGATTCTATTTACGAGCTGACGCAAGCCAAGCAGGGAACGAGCACGACGGAAAGCTACAGCTTCGATCCGGTGGGCAATCGCACGGCTTCGCTAGGCGTTTCTTCGTACACGAATAATTCCTCGAACGAGTTGACCTCGACTTCGAACGCCACCTACACCTACGACCATAATGGCAACACGCTGACAAAAGTTGTGGGTTCGAACACGACGCAATACTTCTGGGACTACGAAAACCGCATGAGCAGCGTCACCTTGCCCGGCTCCGGCGGGACCGTAAGCTTCAAGTACGACCCGTTTGGACGGCGCATTTACAAGTCGTCGTCCACGGCGACGAGCGTCTACGCGTACGACGGCGATAATCTCATCGAAGAGACCAACTCGTCGGGTGGAGTCGTCGCGCGCTACTCTCAAGGCTTGAACATCGACGAACCGTTGGCCATGCTGCGTAGCTCCACGACGAGTTACTACCAGACAGATGGCCTAGGCTCGATCACGTCATTGAGCAGCGGCGCAGGCGCGCTGGCACAGACGTATACGTTCGATTCGTTCGGAAATCAAACGGCTTCGAGCGGATCCCTCACCAATCCGTTCCAATATACGGCGCGGGAATCGGACCTTGAAACTGGTCTCTACTATTACCGTGCCAGGTACTACGACCCGCAGTCCGGGCGGTTCTTGAGTGAAGATCCAATTGGATATAATGGAGGAACAAACTTCTACTCCTATGTTGGCAACTCCCCCACCATGCTCATTGACCCGAAGGGAAACTACGCGCGGCTAGATCCCAACTCACGTTGCGCGAAGGTCTTTGCAAAGGCCTTTAAAACTGGCCTCTGTGCAGAAGATTTTGCGAATGCCTTCAATCAAGCTGCCTCGAAGATACCAATTTATACTGTTCCTTCGGAACAGAGTCCAAATGCGAGTAAGACTCAGAATGATGTAAGTGGAAATGGAAGCAATGTAACGCTTGGTTTCACCTTTTTCCAAGTTTACCCAACCCCCGACGCTTACACTATTACCACTGGTAAGCAGCCAGTCATCGTGCTAGGCCCCGGATACTTGAATGAACCGCGAGACCAACGTATAGCGGACTTGCTTCATGAGGAAGTGCACGGTCTCACTTTACTTAGTGATGCTGCGATCTTCGACTTGTTCAAACAGTACGGACTTCCCGACACTGAATTCCAGAACTGGCCGCACCCGACATCTGAATTCAGCAAGTGGATAAAGGATGGTTGTCCCCCGAAAGCGAAGAAATAAACAATGCGGAATACGCTCTCAGTATTGTTTGTCTTAATCTCAGCCATGTGCTCGCCTCCGACGCCGGCTACAGTGAAGGCTACTCTTGTCGCAAGGCAGAAAGCAGACGGACTTGCTTTCTACTTGCTATCCATTCCTAAGACCGAGTTCAAGAAAGATGTCCTCCTCCAGTTGGCAACAGATTACGTCTCTGCCAATGGCGGTGTGAATTTGCTCCAGGTCGGAGTGTTCACGGAAAAAAAAGTAGCGCTCGACTTCATGGGCAAGAACGTCTTCGATATTACGTATGGACTGTGGAAGAGTGAGTTTGAGGACCGGATAAGAGAGCGGAGATTCGGAGCGGCCATTCTTCTCAAGTATGGGCCCTCCGCCACACTCCGCATTCGCTACCCGGATGGCAAGATTGAAGAAATCCCAATCTTTGGACAAAACGCTTTTAAGCCAGTCGTAAATAGCCTGCTACTGAACTTACTGCACGTGAGTTTTGTCGATCAGGGATTCGGCAAAGGAAAACGACTAGTGCCGCACCTCTATATTCAGGTGCCCCAGAGCGCCACATCTGAGGAGGCTGAGGCTTTTGCTAAATCGATTGCTCGTCTCATTGGGACACCAAACATCGAAGTGTATCTCCGCGAGGACAACTGGTTCATCTTTGATGCGCACTATCCGTGGGTGAACCCGTTCGTTCACGAAGAGCTACCACCAACCGAATCCGAAGCAGCCAAATCTGTTGAATTCATATGCAAGCCGGGAGAAACGGAGGTCTGCTACCAAAGCTCATCCGGGGTAAAATGATTGGAGTAGATGCGAATGAAAACACCCTCACAGACGCGAGCTCAGCTGCTTGGGGTTCGGAAAACGCGAGATGTCGACGATGGCTGCCAAGCAGGTCTGCGCCACCGTGTAGTCGATTTCCGAGTTGCTCATCACCAGCCGCACATTGTCATCCTGCCAGGCTTCGTGCACTAGAAACTCGTTCAGTCGCGCGGTTTCCAGTTCGGTCAGTTCGAGCAAGGGTAGATCGCTTTAACCACTTGAACCAGACCTTCAGAGGAGCGAGACGGGGTGCTGGCTGGCAACGGCCAATGGTTGGCCGTCTTTCTTCTTGTACTGGTGACCGTCACCTACACTTACGACCAGTTGAACCGGCTAACGCAGAAAACGTATCCTGATACCACCACGGTGAATTATACGTACGATAACGACTCGCGTTTGACCCAGGTCGTTGACCCCACGGGTACTTATTCCTTCACGTTCGACAACATGGGGCGGCTGACGGGCACCACGACGAGCTACAGTTTCCTGACGTCGCGGAACTTCACTACCGCGTACAGCTACGACGCCGCTTCAAACCGCACCGGGTTCACCGACCCGGAGAGCGGTTCGAGCACGTATGCGTATGACACGCTGAATCGGTTGCAGACGCTGACACCGCCCACGGCGATTTCGAGCGGCAATTTCGGGTTCGGCTATGATGCGCTGAGCCGCCGCACTAGTTTGACGCGTCCGAACAGCGTGAACACTAGCTACAGTTACGACAATTTGTCTCGGTTGCTCTCGGTTACGCACGCCAAGTCCGGCACAACCTTGGATGGCGCAAGCTACACGGTGGATAACGCCGGAAACCGCACGGCGAAGTCCGATCTATACGCTGGTGTAACCTCGAACTATACCTACGATTCCATTTACGAGCTGACGCAAGCCAAGCAGGGAACGAGCGCGACCGAGAGCTACAGCTTCGATCCGGTGGGCAACCGCCTCAGTTCGCTAGGAGTTTCCTCTTACACGAATAATTCCTCGAACGAGTTGACCTCCACTTCGAACGCCACCTACACCTACGACAACAATGGCAACACGCTGACGAAAGTTGTGGGTTCGAACACGACGCAATACTTCTGGGACTACGAAAACCGCATGAGCAGCGTCACCTTGCCCGGCTCCGGCGGGACGGTGAGCTTCAAGTACGATCCTTTCGGCCGCAGAATCTACAAGTCTTCTTCCTCGGCCACGAGCGTTTTCGCGTACGACGGCGACAATCTCGTGGAGGAAACCAATTCGTCAGGCACTTCCGTGGCCCGATATTCTCAAGGACTAAACATCGATGAGCCACTAGCGATGCTGCGAAGCTCCACGACGAGCTATTACCAGGCCGACGGCCTCGGATCGATCACCTCGCTAAGCAACTCAGCTGGTTCGATAGCGAACACCTACACCTACGACTCGTTCGGTAATTTGACCGCGTCGACAGGCTCACTAGTAAATTCCTTCCGCTATACCGGCCGCGAATTCGATTCGGAAACCAACCTTTATTACTACCGCGCCAGATACTTCGATGTATTTGCTGGGCGATTCGTAAGCGAAGATCCCGCCAGTTTTTTGTCTGGCGGAGTCAATTTCTATGGGTATGTTGAAAATTCCCCAATCGGCTTCAAAGACCCGAACGGATTGCAGGCTAAGCCTGCCGCGCCGTGTTGCGATGAGAAGAAAATCAAGGACGGTCTTAAACAACTGCAGCAGGGTTTTACAGGAGCCGCAGCCAGCAAGAGCGCCGTTTTCCAAAAGTATCAGAATTGCCTTCAGAAGCTCGCGAACGACCCAGATGTCAAATGTGGACCCCCACCAAAGAAAACGCCGACGGCGTGTGGGTATCACAACGACTTTTCTCCGGGCACCATCTTTATAACGCCCAATGGAAGCCGAGGGTTAGGAGGCTGCACTGGTGTTAAGTCAACTGTGGCACATGAAATGGTGCATTCCTGCTATCAGAACGATATGACAGGCCCTAAACTCTCCGATATGGATCAGGAGAAGGAGGCATTCGGCCTTGAGTGCCAGTTGTGGGGTATAAATTGCGCGTGTGCTCGTAACCCCAAGCTATGCGGGTATTAGGTTTTGAAACTTTCCTGAGGCTAAAGATGTCATGAATCGGACCTACTCATTGCTCGGCAAGGCCAGCGGCCTACTAGTCTTTTGCGCACTTTTGGCTGCGGGCTACCTTAGTGTTCGACGTTCGAGCGCTGAGGCTACGAACCCTCTGAGCTTCGTTGTTGGGAATGCTGGCATTGTCTACGCCCAAGCTGGCCCGGGTAACTTGGCGGCAATTGATGCTAACGCAGGATCGGTGCTCTGGAACTTTCATGACGAGGGCCTGGGCGTGTTTACGAAGGCAGCGTTCAGCTCAAGCGCGCTATATGTGGCCGCAACGAAGGCCAATTCGAATTCAGAATTGATCAAATTGGATTTGGTTACCGGAAAGACCGATTGGCGTGTTCCATTCGTCAGCTTGGGGGGGAACGCTTCACCCGTCTTATGTGGGGCGGAGGTCCTTCTCCCTGACTATTGGCATAGGGCTGTATCCGCCTTCAATGCTATGACGGGTAGCAACGATTGGAAAACTGACTCGCTACCGTTCCTATTCCTCTTTCCCCCGGCAATTCTCGACGACAATGCTTTTTTCTTAGCCGCTGATAAGGGAGATGCTGAAAACAAACAGCAGTTAATCTCCGTCTCCTGCGCAGATGGACATCTTGGCAGAGCTCTTCCTGTGCGGGTTGAGGGCGTATCGCGAACCCCCGTTCTCCTCTACAAGGATTCGGTGATTCTCTCTGGTTATGAGAGAGGGCAAGGCACGTCCTTCCAGGCGGTGCGGGCAAGTAACGCCGAAACCCTGTGGTCCAAATCAATCCCCGATGAAGTTACTCGATTTTCGCCAATTATTGAGGGCAATCTACTCGTGGCAGGCGCAGCATCCCTTTGGTTCATTGATCTTGAGAGTGGGAAAGTGGCCTTCCGGGAATCACTGCCGAAACCTTCGGTGCCGGTCGCTGTCGCAGACGGCCTGGTATTTTTTAGCCGGGGTGATCGAATAGTGGAAGCGCGTGAAGTTCCGACCGGTAAATTGCGCTGGAGAATGAAACTTGAGGGCAAAATCAGTTCCAACATTGCTGTCGCAGACAAGCATATCTATGTGAAAACCGAGGCTGATAGGCTGGCTGAGCTTAGCATAGGGGGCAGAGTCGATGGGTACATTCAAATTGCTAGGCCCAATGAGGCAGTCGCCCTCTCGCATTGATGTGCGGTCCAGCGATCCACGTCTACGACAGCGACGGCAACACGCGACGAAGGTAGACCCAACCGGGACGAAGCAGTATTTCTGAGACTATGAGAATAGCATGACGAGCGTAACCGTGTCGGGCTTTGGCGGAACGGTCACCCAAAACCGCATCTAGGCTGAACCTATCGGCCACCCGCCGGACTCCTAGCTGGACGTAGAATCCTGGGCGACCACATCTTCGACCCCGGCGTCGGTACGAGTCGGCCACTGGTTTGGGGCGTTAGATTGGCCCAGCGGTTCAGCGCATCGCTCACATCTAACATGATGTTGCCTCTAAACCGGCACACGCAAAACCAGCTTATGAGGCACCCAGAATCGTCATAGAATTTATCGTCTGTGCCACCCGGCGTGTGGGGCAGAGCCTGAGCCGGGAAGAGGATCTTGGAGGCCCGGCCATTTGAGTTCTAAGGGTCCAGGATTACACTCAACTCGATGAGAGAGCCTGCGCGGCTCCCTAACCCCAATATGCCCGCCCTTGAAGTCTCAGCCGAATCGTATTACCGCGCCAGATACTATGATCCGATCACAGGTCGATTTGTATCGGAGGATCCGACAGGATTCGCTGCAGGTGTCGATTTCTACGCGTACGCGATGAATAGCCCAGCTCTGGTAGTCGACCCGTCAGGTCTGGACACGGTAATCATAATTACAAAAGGCAGCTATGGCGGATTGGATGTGGGAGACCATTCAGCTGTCTTGATAGACAGCAATGCAAGCGGCGACAAATTAGACCCAGGACCGGTCCTCTACGACCCAGCCGGTAGCTATGAGAATGCTACACGGGGAAGCGGTGGTTACTTTCAGGGGGCTGATGCCAATTTAGATGCGTACATACGATATCAAAAGCAAACTGGGAGCACGGTGTACACATACCGATTTAAAACCACGTCGGCGGAGGAGGCGCAAATAGCAAAACGTCTCCTAGAGCAGGGAGATCAGCGAGGCTTCACATGCGCATTGAGCGTATCTGGTGCACTCAAAGGTATCGGCCCATTCGCGAACCTTTCACAGACAAGGTGGCCAGGTAGTCTCCAAAATCAGCTGATGAAAGCAAAAGACGATTTTTTCCTCGAGGAGCAACATAGGATTTTATACCAACGGCTCACCCCGAAGCCCCCGATTATGTACTACACGCACTAGATCTAGGGCTAAGGATTAACACTATGGAGATAACTTACGACGCGGATCACAACCAAAGAAAAATATTGACTAAGTCCTTCTTCATTTGTTTTGCCAGCATGCTGCTTGCCCAAGGAGCTGTGGACACGTCGTTGAACATCGGCCAGCTCTTAAAAGATAGATACTATCAGTACGAGAGTATCTTCCTCCCGTTCTCAACGGCATTGCTGGCGGCTTATTTGTATCATTCGCTGAAGAAGAACTTGAGGGTGCCTATTTTTCTGACCCTCGGTCTTGTCTTCGGATATGTAGCAAGTTTTGTCGCATTTTACGCGTTACCGCTCTTTGCGATTCACGGGTGGGAACGCTTCTGGCAACCGCCCCGCACTTCAGAGGATTGGATTGCCCTTGGCTGGTCTCCGCTGATTATTTTGAGTTGGGCTGTGGGCGGACTCGCGAGTGTGCTAGTGGTGTTCCTGGCAAAGATATCCTCACCTCGAGTACTTCAGTTATGTTTGGCCATTGCGATTGTAGGAGCGCTGCTCCTAACAAGGAGATTTAGTCTCCTAGGTCATATCATTTCTGCCGCGCGGTAGATGTCGTCCTCGGCGGCGGGCGGAACCGGCGATAGATTCTAACTATTCTGAGTACTGTATACGCTGGTTCTGCGTGGCGCTGGCAGTGGTTTTCTCGATTCTTCTGCCGGAGGGATCGTATTTGAGCGTAAATCATATCTCCCCGTTCGCGGAAAATGGAGAGCACCTCAGCTGGAAGCGATGCGTTGACGATAGATTCGGTACACCAGAATCTGTCCTACAAATAGGCCAATGGCAAAACAGGCGTACACTCCTAGCGTCCAAAAACCAACCGATCCGAAGGTGGGCCGCTGGAACGCGCTGCCTATAGCCAACGCAGCCGTTGCGCACGTCGAAATAAAGAGCGCCTGCAGAGGGTCACGCCACCAGTTGAGAGGGTTTCTGTTCCACGACGGGCGTGGGAGAGGGTCCGACTTCCAACGCCGAAGAGAGTACGCAACGGCCCAGATTGCGAAAGGAGGCGTTATCAGGAGGATGATCGAGCACAAAACCGGGTCAGGGTTGGTGTGACGCAGCTTGTCAGTAGTAAGTGAGACGTACCCCTCTCTAAACGAGCCGGCTATCAGAATCGAGTTTAGCGTAGCCCAAAAATATCTCGTACGCATGGGTGCGTCTCTTATTCCTCCTTGCAATGACATTCATCGGGAGCAGAATGGAAAATGAGGCCAATACCACCAAAGATCCCCTCTCCAACGCCAAGAAAACCGTGCGGTGGTTCGTGAGGTTTATAGGGATCCCACCTAAAGCCGCCAACGGCCGGAAATTTCACTTCGACCTCTCCAGTGGGGTCATTTCTATCTTCGAGTGTTCCGTCCACCGTGCCATAGGCGGGTCCTCCGCCAACGCCGAGGTGCACGTTCAACGCTGCGTTTGCTCCGAACTTGTGGCAACCTCCAGAGTCCTTCGGATCATAATCAATGAATCCACCTTCTCCTACTCCAGAGAAAATTCCAAAATTCCACTGCCCGCTGTTCTTACCAAACGTAAGCTTGGCTCCGAGAAGGTCGCCACCTCCAATTGTGAACTGCCAAAGTCCTAGCGGGTCCTTGCTTGACGTGGGGCTATTCATGACGTAACGATAAGAGTTTTCGCCGCCTGCAAAGCGGAGTGGGTCTTCGTTGAGAAATCTGCCGACGCTCGCGTCGTAGTATCTGGCGCGGTAGTAATATCGGCTCGTTGCTTGCTTTGATCCGCAACTGGGCACTGTTTTGGGCGAATGGGTTTGCATTGAAGGGAACTCAGGAGATGTTTCCCACCCGAACGATTTGACCTGGCTTGATTTTCTGAATGGCCGACACGCATTCCGGAAAGTACTGGCGAAGGTGCTCAAGTCGATTCGAGGAGGAGTGGAGGACCACGACCGCAAGTTTGCGACCTGCCAAGTTTTGCTGGTATTGCACGTTGGTATCCAAGGTGACCAATACGTCAAAAAGAGGTTCGGCTAGGTCCAGTAATTCTCCGTTCTTCTTTCCGGCCCACCCTGCTTGCTGAACGGTGACACATTCATGGCCGTGATCTGCGAGATGCCTCTTGAGCGCCTTGGGAGAGCACTCGTCAATCAGGACTTTCATTTGAGACGGGCGACAAGGCTCAGTCGTGCTTCCTCGATGGCGGCGATGGCGAGATCCCGGCTAACGCTCGGATACTGTTCGAGGAATTGATCCAGAGTGTCGCCACCTTCCAGATAGTCCATCAAGATTTTGAATGGAACACGGGTTCCACGGAACACGGGCTCGCCCCCGAGGATATCCTGATCCTTGATGATAACGCCGGTCATTTCGCATTACCTCGTCGCATAGAGTTTAACAGCCAATGCACCCGGCATTGTCTTGGAATTTTCGAGCACCACACATGCGACCGTCGATCCAGGAGTTGACCCTAGACCTGCACACGCGAAACCGCGTCCGTGGCACACAGCCAACCATTATTAGCGTCGGCTTGCAGCGACAGTCGTGAGCCGCGCGCTCCAAGGGACATCTCTTACCAGTTCATATTTTTCGCCGTCCCACGAATATATATCCGTGGTCGAATCGTCTGTACGACGCCACTCACCGTTCACAAGAATCTTTTTTGTTACAAGAATCGACTCGTTCTCAGTCCCGTCGATAAAGATTTCCGGCATCCCACGTGAAGACGTTTCCAGAACTTGCTTAATCTTGCCGCCAACTGCGGCGAATACGTTGAAATGATATGCGCTCCCTGCAGTCCATGCTACGAACAATCTACCTCCGACTTCCTTCGACGGTAATGCAGCAACGAACGTGTTGAGCGTTTCCAAATCAAAAATCTTGACGAGGGCTTCGCCCTCTCTGCGGTAGATCGTCAAGTCCCGAGCCGGCCCTGTTTCGCGACCAACGACAACGCGTCGCTCAGTGACGACCATCAGCAAGTCCCTACTGTCAACTGCCCAGGGAACGATCGAGAGCACGCGCTGACTTTTGACGATTGACCGGAGGGTGACCACTTGCCCGACGTTCTGAGCCTCCGCTGTGCTCAGGCCACAAGCGACTATTGCGATGGCTGTAAATACTATGCAACGATATCGTCGATTGATCATTTTCATTTCTTCTTGGGATGTAGGGGTTCTAAACAATCTTTCGTCTTACAGGCCACATCTTTTTGAGCCTCATCTTTGAGGCACTTCTCACATTTCAATATGGAATCAGCATAAGGCTCGCCTGTTCCATAATTCGCAAGACCGATGCGAACGTCGCCGCCAGCACCAAATGGAGGTTTCCAGTCAATCCGCCGGTGCAAATACTGGCTTCCAGCAGCGATGTTCTTGGCCGGATCTGAGAGCGTGTTGTAAGGGATATTAAGATCCTGCGCCGCGCCCTTCTCTACCCCCATCAGCCCCACAGCGCTAGAACCGGAATTAGCTCCGGCGGGGTCAAAGGAGCTCTCCTTGAAAATGACGCAAAGGATGAGCTCATCACTTTGAAGCGACCTATTATTTGCAGCCACAAGCTTCATAATTTGATCGTACGACAGGGGTGCTAGCCCGTAGGGATCAATCCACAAGGCAGGGTTGTTACCCACGTATGCGTAAAAGTTCACCCCTCCCTGCCACCGGATGGGGTCCTCTCTCAAGAAACGTCCGGCGGTCGGGTCGTAGTATCTGGCGCGATAGTACGATGCCTGTGGATATTCTGGCGCCCGTTCCACCGACCAGACCACTGAGCATGAGGATTGGCAGGCCTCTCCTCCTGATGCTTGCTGGTTGGTTGAACTCATCCCCTAAATTCTACTTTTTGGATGACCGACTCGTACAATACTATCAGGAGTAATGTGTCCATTCTGCTCTGTCTAATGGAAACTCACTTCAATTCCGGCAAATCGGCAACTTCCGCGGGTTGTACGGAGGTCAACTCCTGCTTTCCACTCTCGGCGGTCTCCGGTTGCAGACGTGCGCCTGGGTGAGTCGTTGTGTGGACTTGTTTCAGCGTGCGAATCGAAACGTGAGTGTAGATTTGCGTGGTGTCGAGTCGCACATGGCCCAGCATGGCTTGGATGTAGCGAATGTCCGCGCCGCCTTCTAGCATTAACGTCGCCATGGTGTGGCGGAAGATGTGGCACGCCCCGCCCTTACCGATTCCAGCAGATTTCACGTATTGGCGAGCAAGCCAGCTCAGGTGGTTGGGCGTGAATGGGACGCCATTCGAAGTGAGAAATACGATGCCATCGTCTGGCTGCCTCACGAGTTCAGGTCTTAGGGTATTCAGGTACATGTCCAGCCAGGCCAAAGCACGTTCACCGATCGGAACCACCCGGTCTCTCTTGCCTTTTCCTTCTCGTACGGTTATCAGGCCGTGTTTTTGATCCACGTCGTACAGCTTCAAGCGTAAAAGCTCCATGCGGCGCAATCCGCTGGAATAAAGCATCTCGAGCATGGCCCGATCCCGGATGCCCAACGGGACTTCTATTTTGGGCTGACTCAGAACGCGTTCAGCTTCGTCTCTGTTCATCACGTTCGGAAGCTTGTAACCCACGCGCGGGAGTTCCAATTCAGCGGTCGGGTCGTGCGGAATATACTTTCGATGGGCCAACCACTTGAACCACACCTTCAGCGGTGCGAGCCTGGAGTGTTGGCTGGCGACTGCCAACGGCTGGCCGTCTTTCTTTCGGTACTGGAACAGATATCGCTGATAACTTTCGAGAGATGTCCGCGTGATCTGGGTCGGTGACGTGGCTCGAATTCTTCGACACCACTTCAGAAACATTTCCATGTGCACGCGACGAACCCTTAGCGTGCTCTCGCTGAAACCCTTCACAGCCAGATGCTGTAGATATTTCTCAAGAAGTGAGGCAAGTGACCTTCCGTGTGAGTTGCCTCGATTCAGGTAATCCTGTACGATACTGATTTTTTGCGTAATGTTCGTGGTAGCGTTTTTTTCACGATGCCTCCTAAGTCAGCCATCTTGCCACGCGAGGCGAGCGTTCTTCGGCAAAGCTTGAGTTGGGTCCAAAATGGGTCCAATAAGCACCGAGAACCAGCTAAAACCGGGGTACATGGGTTACGCAGAGCCAAGACAAATCAACGAGATAGCAATTTAGAATCTAGCTACGAACCAGAAGGTCGGGAGTTCGAGTTCCCCCGGGCGCGCCATTTTACAAAAGAAATACGGTGATGACGTCGAACCGCAGGCGACCTGCCTTACCTCGGGTTTGCTTTTGGACTTGCAACCGTTTGATAGGCTAGGAACCAAAGGAAGTTGTGAGATGGCCAACGTCAAGCACTCGTTCAAATCGATAGCAATCTGATCACGGGATGTCCCGTATGTCAGCGGCGGCCGGTTTCATTCATCCATCCACCGAACGTAGCCGAACGCGCCAATCACGCCATGAAGACACACTTTTTGATTGACCATCTGGTGCAAAACCAGGAGTTTTGCTTTTTGGTTCCGGCTTACTGTGACCGTAGATTCAGACGACTATTCGGATGATCTCGGTGAACCACAGGCGCCTGTATTCAATTCGGTAGATCACGATCCCTCTTATTTCAACACTCAAGAACAAGTCCTCGAGATCTCAGATTGAATCTCGAGAAGTTCCAATAGGTTTGAGATTAGAGAACCGGTTGCAAATGAGTGAGCCGCAAATGAAGCCGTTCGGGAGACTCATTATTCCGGAATAATTTCTATAGCACTGATGGAGGGGTAGTTCACTCCGGGAATAAAGTAGAGTTCGATCTTGCCCTGTGCCGTGGGATCAATATGGGAAAATGATTTGACCAGCGGCCCGTTGGCGGCCTCGCGGAAGATATCAAAATTCTTCAGAAGCATCGATCCATTGCACGATATGTCAAAGACCCGGCTGCCCACGCCACCAAACCCGCCATTTCGAAGACCGAACCACCGTTCCAGGAAGTAAAGTCGGAGAGTGTACTTTTCTCCAGTTGCGACCGGAATGATGTAATGAATGTGCCCAAAGCGATGCCATTCGTAAAGACGGCTATCCGGGACATTGGTCAAATCGCCCGCGAAACTGCTGAGGCGGCCTCCGAAGAAGTAGCGATCCCGCGTCCAATCGTTGCCGTTCGAATCGTGATAAGAAGAATGCCCGACGACAATCCTCACAGGAAGCATGCGGTGGGGAGTGCCGGGCAAAATCTCAGCCGCATTGAGGAACGATTCCGGCGTGATGAAGTTCACGTGAATCATCCCGTCCGCCCCGGGCGACACATCGGTAAACACTTTCGTCGTCGCAACATCATCGCCGGCGGCGTCATCGGCTACGTCGAAGCTGATGGTTGGTCCGCCATTGATGGAGAATTGTCCGTTGCGGCTGCCCTCCTGGAAGCCCGACGTTTCGGCGAACAATAGATGAACTTCGTAGGTACCCGGTGGCACTGGATAGTTGCACTGAAAGACGCCGCGCCGTCCCGCCGAAAAGAGCTCCGGGTCTTCCGTACCTTGGATCACGTGGCCGGGTATGGAGAATTTGTCGCCGCCAGAGCAGAATCGATCGCTCCCCCAGGTCGAACCTGCGCGATCAATGTAGGAGCTCGAACTATTTCCCACCAGTGCGCGAACAATGCTTCCGGTAGGATTCACCGGCGCAGCGGCAGCCCGGGTACGGCCAAGGTCCCTGTCGCTGGCGGAGCGGCTCCACCAACGCCATGCAAATACGAGAAGAGCGCAGGTTGCAAGCGCCAGAATTGTGACGGTACCTAAAACTCGGATGCGCGATTTGCCGGATTTCGCGCGAGCAGAGGCGGCCGTTTTTCCAGTTCCGTCATCCGGCGAGGAAAATGGAGGTGGCAGTTCCTGATGATCTGGCCGAAGCTCCTGTAAGCCGTCCTCCTGGTGATGACCACCATTCGAGGGCGCTATTGTCTGACCAGCATCCATTTTTGGTGATGGAGGATGTTCGCATTCCCCGTCGCCCTTGTGGGTGAACTTGGGCACATACCCGCCCGGCGGTAAACAAATATGAACCGCGTGTTCTCCCCCGGCGCTTCGATAGTAGTCATCAAGGCGTTTTCGCAGCGCGTGCGCGGTGACACGGACAATGGTGTCTACCTGGGGATCAAAATCGTGAGGGCGGCCGAGGGCCTGAACAGCAATGTTGTATTCCTTGATGTCGGCCGTCGCTCCTTCGAAGTGCTTTTCGCAAACATAGGTCAGAAGCCGAACGAGATTGTTCGCTCGACCGAACATTCCAGAGTTCAGAATGGCTTCAAGTTCGGCGCGTTCCGCCTCAAACCTGCTGATGGATGATTGCAAAAGGCCTTCCCCCTGGGAAAACAGCCGCCGCGTTTCACAATATGCCGTCTTTGGGGAGAGTATACCGCAATTTCCGGTAAAGGGACGCCGTTCAGAAGACGTTAATCCTGATGGAGTTAGAGAGGAAACGCGAACAGAAAGGGTTTGGCGGGACGCAATTCAGGAGTTTCTAGCGGGAAGGCGGGGAGCGAGGGTCGCCGGCGAGGGCGGGGCCGATGAGACTAACAGTGAATTCACGGTGAATTCACCGTGAGCTAACTTGCAACGGGGCACGCGGCGTTGCATTACTCAGGCATCGATTCTTTAGATTCATTTCATTTATCAGGTGCATTCTTTTGATCGGTGCGGAATGCCGCCAAGCCGAGGGCGGCATTTGGAACAGAGGGAATTGCGCATTCCGAGGAGAACGACAATGATCCTGAACAAATGGAAGAATTATTCCGTTCAAACAATTTGCAGAACTCTGAGGCGGTTTCGACTCCTGGCGTATCGAGTAAGGGTAGTTCTGTGTGCAGCTGTGGTGCTGTTTGCAGGCTCGGTGGAAATCGCTGCCGGGCAGGATATCTTCGGCCGAATCGGCGGGACTGTCACCGACTCGTCCGGCGCTTCTGTGGCAAACGCAAAGGTCACAATAACCAACGAAGCGACGCGTGTAGCTCGCGTCGTGACAGCCGACAACAGTGGCTACTACGTAGCAGATGATCTGCCCGTTGGCACTTATACCGTGTCTGCCGAGAAGCAAGGTTTCAAGACTACCAAAGAGACTGGAGACGTGTTGGAAGCTGGAGGGCATCTAACTGTGGATCTGCGCCTCGAAGTTGGCGCAGTAACGGAAACGGTTGAGGTAGTCGGCCAGGCTGTTGCGGTGAATACGGTTTCCGGAGAGATATCACGCACGGTGGAAGGCAAGGAAGTCGTCAACGCAGCACTCAATGAGAGAAATTACATCGAACTAATTACGCTCGTTCCCGGTGCTGCTCTTACTGCGTTCGACCAGACCAGCTTCACTACCGGGCAGGGTATCGCACCCGCGAACATCAACGGTCAACGGACGGACGGGAACCTGATGACCGTGGATGGAGGGTACAATTTGGATTCGGGCTCAAACGGCACACAGCTCAACAATGTCGGCATCGATTTCATCCAACAGGTAAACATAGAAACCTCGAATTACTCCGCTGAGTACGGAAGAAGCGCCGGGGCTTCGGTCAACGTGGTGACCAGGAGCGGAGGGGACCATTTTCACGGCGGTCTATTTGAATTTCTTCGCAACAACTACTTTGATTCCTCGCCTGCTCTCGCCAAAAAGCAGGAACTTCGCTTCAACGACTTTGGCGGCGACGTTGGAGGCCCGATCATTAATGGCAGGCTGTTTTTCTTCTTTGGAATCGAGGCCAAGAGGCTGGTCTTGCCCGGGGACGGCCCCGCGAAGAGTTTGACCTTGCCCACTTCTCCCGAGCTCGTCGGAAATTTTGCGGACGCCGGGGTGACACTCGGAGCCAAGGGCACTGTTCCGGCCACCTGCATCGGGAGCTATTCTGGCGGGGCGACGGATGTCAATCCAGCCGATTTCGTGGTGAGTGCCACCGGTTCAGGCACGGCCCTCAGCCCGTCTTGTATATCCAGCGGCGGCAAATCTATTGCCAATATCTACAGCCTGTTGGAGACACCAGGAGCGAGCCCGGAGTCGGCTTCTACTTTCACGAATGCGGCCACGGCGAACAATGCCACCTTCGCGCCCGTCACCCCGCAGAATTGGGAAGAGGACTTGGTCCGCATCGACTATCACCCGAATGCGAACCATCTGGATTACTTCCGATCCATACATGACCACCTCCTTTTGATTGACCCCTTTGGTCCCTTCTCTCCGGGTGGCGCACTTCCCACGTCGCCACAGCTCCGCAATCGGCCCGGGTACAGCTTCCAGGTCGCCGATGTATGGACAGCCACTTCTTCCCTGGTCAACGAAGCAAAGTTCAATGTGTCTTGGAACAAGCAGCGCATTCCGGTCACGGGCAAATTGTGGCAGCAAGCCACCTACGGTTTCAGCAGCTCGAACTACGTTGAGCCGTTCCCCGGCGTAGGCCCGTACCCTACTGGAATCCCCTCTGGGACGTTTTCGGGAAAGTGTCCAACCACGGCGTGTCCCGCCGAGTTTTTGGGTCCCTACGAGTTTCTGCTTGCCCCCACCGTCGATATCTCACCGTCCGACAACGTTACCTGGCAAAAGAGAAGTCATACGATTAGGTTTGGATTTCTCTACGCAAGAAACCGCAAGGATCAGAACTCTCGTACCAATTCGACGCAGGGCCTGCTGAATTTTAGCTCCGCCAGCCCGAACACCACTGGAGACCAGTTTGCTGACGCCTTGCTTGGAAATTACAACAGTCTCTCTCAGTTTTCCGCCGACCCCGTTGGCCATTTTCGGTTCAACGACTACGAGGGATACGTGGACGATACTTGGAAGGTGACTCGGAAGCTGAGTATCGAACTCGGCGTTCGCGTCGCGTACACGGTTCCGACGTACACCCAAGCAAACAACATGGTGAACTTTAACCCGAGCCTCTACACTCCTATCCTTGGCTTGAAGATCAGCAGCGGCAATATACCCACTGCTCCTGCCAGTGATGGAAACGTCTTCGATTGTCCTCCAACGTCCGCTACCCCGGGCCCGTGCAACCCAGGGGCGGCTGGGGGCGGATATGTGGTAACCGGCTTGGTGCGGCCAGGCGGCGTGCCGACCAATCAGGCCATCCGTGTGCCGAACGGCCAGTCTCCTTTCGTGCTCGGGGTGCCCGTATCCGGTCAGCGCGGCTTTTTCCAGCCCGAGTACGTGCCAGCTCCGCGTATCGGGTTTGCCTACGCACCATTTGGTCAGAAGACGGTCATCCGCGGCGGCTTCGGCATCTACTACGATAAACCCGAGGGTAATCTCGTTTTCAGCCAGACAGGACTCGTGCCTTTCTTGCAGCAGGTGAACTTCCTCTCCGGTAACATAGCTGCCCTGCCCGCGTCTGGGGCGGCTCCGACTGTGTTTGGCGTAAGCGCCGTCAATCCAAAACTGGTGGTTGCGCGCGACATGCAATACAGCCTCAGCATTCAGCGCGAGTTGCCGTGGGGCCTGCTCATTCAAGCTCAATATGTGGGAGACCATGGTTGGCACGAGTTGCGCGAACCCAACATCAACGTGCCGACGTTTGCAACCGCCCTGGCCGCTCCGGCCGGGACGACAATTAACCAGGTGCGTCCGTATCTTGGATTTACGGACATATCCCAGTACAACAGCGACGCAGACTCCAACTACAACTCTCTTCAGCTCTCCGCCCTCAAGAGAAGCGGCTTTCTCACGCTCCAGGCGAGCTATACGTACTCGAAAACTTTGGGTACCGACAGCAATTTGGGCGACAACCCGGAACCAGAATGCGCTTTTTCGTGCGTGAATTCGGCGGGCCAAACGATTGCGTGGAAACACTATTACTACGGCTCTCTACCTTGGGACCTCAGAAATATTTTTGTCGCTGCTTTTACACTCGACGAACCCTTCTTCAAAAACATGACCGGCGTCGCCGGTGGTCTCCTGAAAGGCTGGCAAGTGAGCGGCATCACTCGAGCGCAGTCCGGTTCGCCGCTTACTGTCAACGGGTCTACCACGGACGGAAACCTGACCGGGGAGAATTTCACCGATCGCGCCAATATCGTCGCTGGACAACCGCTCCACATGGGCGTGGTAAGGGGCCTGAGCAGCTGCGCGCCTGGAGCCGGAGCCGGCACAAAGATCTGCTATTTCAACACTTCCGCCTTCACATCTACAGGCATGACCACGGGCATTGGCGACGCTCCCGTCGGAAATATCATTGGCCCGGGATATTACGATTGGGATCTCTCGCTGCGAAAGAGCTTCCGCTTGCCACGAGAGGGCATGAGTCTGCTGTTTCAGGTGGATGCTTTTAATGCCTTCAATCACGTGAACTTTCAAAACCCGTCGACCACCGTTACCTCCAGCAGTTTTGGCACGATCAGCGCCGCGCAGCCGCCGAGGCAGCTGCAGTTGGGCGCGAAATTCACTTTCTGAATCTTTTGGCTTCCGGGCTGGATTGCGAATTCCTAATCCGGTTCCGGAAGCCTTGAATTTTGCCGACTGAATCCCTCTAATGACCAATTCAACGCGCTTTTTGCTAATCGCTCTTGGTACGGCTTTGCTGTCGGTTCGAAGTACGGCACAAGTTGCACCGCTAATCGCGAATATTCATGCGCGCCAGACGACCAGCTTGGACGGCCAATGGCAAGCGATCGTCGATCCATACGACGTGGGGTCGCTCGATTATCGTGCGCAGCCCTTAAAGAATAACAATGCCTTCTACAAGAACTACAAGCCGCAGTCCAAGTCAGAGCTCGTCGAATATGATTTCAACACCTCAGGAAATCTGAATGTGCCGGGCGATTGGAACTCTCAGCGTGAATCTCTGCTGTTCTACGAAGGAAGTGTTTGGTACAAGCGGAACTTCGACTTCGTAAAATCGGCGAAAAAGAGGACGTTTCTCCATTTTGGCGCCGCCAATTACATGGCGTCCGTGTACTTAAATGGTGAGGAGCTGGGGCACCACGAAGGCGGATTCACGCCCTTTGATTTCGAAGTTACGGACCGCGTCCGCCCCACTGGAAATTTTCTCATTCTCAGGGTCAACAACACCCGCGGCAAGGACCAAGTTCCAACGGTGAACACGGATTGGTGGAACTACGGCGGAATCACACGGCCAGTCACGTTGGTGGAGGTGCCTGAGACTTTCATTCAAGACTACTCCGTTCAGCTTGAGAAGGACTCGACAAACCAAATTAAGGGCTGGCTCCAACTGAATGGCCCGCAACTGCGCCAGACTGTCACTCTGCGCATTCCGGAAGCCGGACTGAGCAAGACGTTCCAAGCGGACGCCGGGGGTCGAGTGGAGTTTTCCATCCGCGCTGAACTCACGCTTTGGTCTCCCGAGAATCCCAAGCTCTATACCGTTGAAATCTCAACGGACACCGACCACGTCATTGAACATATAGGATTCCGCTCGATCGCTGTTCGAGGCACCGAAATCTATCTCAACGGGAAACCGCTTTTCTTGCGCGGGATCAGTATCCACGAGGAAGCTCCTACGCGTTCCGGCCGGGCTTGGAGCAACGACGATGCCCGCACACTTCTAGGCTGGACAAAGGAACTGGGATGCAACTTCGTCCGCTTGGCGCATTATCCTCACAACGAAGCCATGTTGCGCATGGCCGATCAAATGGGAATCCTGGTGTGGGAAGAGGTGCCCGTCTACTGGACGATTCAGTGGGAGAATCCCAGTACGCTGCGCAACGCGGAAAATCAACTCAACGAGCTGATTACCCGGGATCGCAACCGCGCAGCTCTTATCATCTATTCCGTGGCCAACGAAACGCCCATCAGCGAGGCGCGCAATCGATTTCTGCTTCAGCTCGTTCAACTGGCTCATTCCGCTGATCCCACACGTCTCGTTTCCGCGGCTCTTCAGCAAGACGAAGTACAGGACGGAAGCCGCCTCTCGATTCGCATCAACGATCCGATTGCAAACGAACTCGACGTGATGGGCGGCAACGAGTATATCGGCTGGTACGCCCACTCGATTGCCGATCTCGACATTGCGGATTGGTCCTCGAAATACGATAAGCCCATGATTCTGAGCGAATTCGGGGCCGACGCGCTTTTTGGCGACCACGGTGACGCCCAAGCGCGGTGGACGGAGGAGTATCAAGAAAGCCTTTACCAGCATCAGGTCGCCATGCTGAAGCGCATACCCTTTCTTAGCGGGACGTCACCGTGGATTCTGAAAGATTTTCGGAGCCCGCGGAGAACGCTTCCCGGCATCGAGGACTACTTTAATCGCAAAGGACTGGTTTCCGATCGTGGTGAGAAAAAGAAAGCTTTCTTTGTATTGCAGAAGTTCTATCAAGATTTGCAGAGTGCCAAGGCGCCTTAGAGTGGTGGGCATCGGCTCAAATCCTCCCTCAATGTCCAGACAGATCTTGAAGCCCGCATTTCCGCGAGCCAGACTTCTGGGAAGTCAGCGAGCGGCCATCCATCTTTACCCAAAGCGAAATCTGGACTCCTCTCCAAGTTCGACTATTTGGAAAGCTTTCGTAAAAGAGCCATTCCTTCGGAATCGTTCAGAATGTTTTTGCCATTAAGCAGAGCAATCAGGTCAGTAACGACCTTGCGTAATTCCGGATCGGTATTTTTCGCGGTCTCAGGTTGAATTGAGAGATTTGACGGGACCTGCGGAACCGTTTTCCCGCCGCTCAGTTCACTGAGCCATTTGCCGAGCACCTGGAGTTGGTCGGGTTCCGCCGTGGTGAACAGCATGCCCATGCCCATGCCAGCGTTCGAATAGACAACTTTCGCCTGAGTCTCGAAGGAGAGACTATCTCGCTTGATCCTCAGCTTGATGGCAGTGTCTTTCGGCACCGGGTTAATCGTATCCACGTAACAACCGTTCCTGCTGATATCCGAGAGCCGAGCCCTTAACCGCGTATCCGACTGAATATCGATTACCTCGACTTCAGGCGAGAAAGGATAGCGGGGACAGCTGCGTTTTTCGACAGAATTGGCAGGAACAGGCGTTGGCTGGCCATACGCTGTTTTGTGAAGGACTTCCATTATTCGATTTCTAGCGGGCGGGCTGATGCGAATTCATCAGCGGCAAGATCAAACCTGACACTCACGCCCGCGCACCGTTTCAGTGATTCGATTGCCAACATATACTCACCGATGAACCACAACCGCCGATTCGGGGATTCCGGTTTTCAGCAATATGGCGAATTGCTTGGGAAGCACAGGCCGGCTGAAATAGAAGCCTTGCGCCTCGTCGCACAGGTGAGTCTGAAGAAAGCCTAACTCTTCCCTCGATTCCACTCCCTCAGCAACTACTCGTAACTTCAGGCTGCGGCCCATGCTGATCACCGCGGTCACGATGGTCGTATCGTCCGGAGCAGAAGTAATCTGGCGGACGAACGACTGGTCGATCTTGAGAGCGTCGATCGGAAACTTTCGGAGGTAGCTCAAACTGGAATAGCCCGTGCCGAAGTCATCGACGGCAATCTGTACCCCTCTTGCTCTCAAAGTTTTCAGCACGGAGGCGGCGGACTCGGCGCGCTTCATCAAAACGCTCTCCGTCAGTTCCAGCTCGAGGCATTTCGGATCGAGGCCAGTTTCGCTGAGAGTCGTGAACACACTCTCTAGAAAATTGTCCTCACGGAACTCCATCGAGGAAATGTTCACCGCGATGGTGCCCAGGGGCAGGCCCGCGTCCAGCCAGGCACGCGCTTGCTTGCACGCTTCACGAAGGACCCAGTTGCCGATCGGCAGAATCAGGCCGCAATCCTCCGCGACGGGAATAAAATTTGCCGGAGAGACAGGACCCCGAGTCGGATGGGTCCAGCGTATAAGGGCTTCCGCGCCGGTTATCTCTCCGGTTTCGATCTTGATCTTGGGCTGGTAGTGCAATGAGAATTCTTTGCGCTCAAGGGCGCGCCGCAGGCTCTCCTCGATGGATTGCCGCTCCACGGCGCGGACGTTCATGGCCGGCTTGAAAAATTGATAGCTCTGCCGCCCATTTTCCTTGGCCTGATACATGGCGGTGTCCGCATTCTTGATGAGCGTCTCCGCGTCCTTGCCGTCGTCGGGGTACACACTCACGCCAATACTGGCGGTGAGGTGAAGATCGTGCTGGTCGATGGAGTGGGCCCCGGCCACAGCTCCCAGGATTCTTATCGCCGAGATGGCCGCATCTTCTTGCTGTTCCATTTCGGAAAGCAACACCACAAACTCGTCACCCCCTTGCCGGCTCACGGTGTCCGTGCTGCGCACGCAACCCACGAGGCGTCTTGCGATGGATTGTAGAAGTTTGTCGCCGATGGGATGTCCGAGGGAATCGTTGATATGCTTGAACCCGTCCAAGTCCAAAAAGAGTACGGCAACTCTTTTCGAATGCCGTGGAGCCAAAGCGATCGCCTGGTTTACGCGGTCGTTCAGGAGCATGCGATTGGGCAAGCCGGTCAGAAAGTCGTGCTGGGCCGAATGGGTCATCTGGTTTGCCATGGCTCGAGCAGCGCTCACGTCGCGAAAGACGATGACGGCCCCAGTAGCTTTCCCTTCACGGTCGTGGATAGGGGCAACGGAGTCTTCGATCGGCATTTCAAATCCGTCACGCCGGATGAGGATACAATTCGATGGCAGGTGCACGGTTCTGATTCTGGCCCACGGCCACGTCCATCGGATTCGGAGTGGTTTCGTGGGTCAGGGCATCCAGAATCCGGAACACCTCCGCCATAGGCCGTCCTAGCGCTTCTTCCCACGGCCAACCCGTCATTTTTTCCGCGACGAGATTGAGGAACGTGATATTTCCTGAGATGTCGGTGCAAACAACGGCGTCGCCAATGCAGTTCAGCGTGACTTGGGCGCGTTCCTTTACCACGAATAGTGCTTCTTCCATGGTCTTGCGTTCGATGGCGTAACGCAGGGCCCGCAGAAGCCCACGAGTCTCGATTTGGCCTTTGATGAGATAGTCCTGCGCGCCTTCTTCAACGCTTGAGCGGCGACAGACTCGTCGTCTAAGCCCGTCAGCACCACGAGAGGGACGCGGGGGGCTACGGCACGGGCTCGCCGTACTGCCTCCAATCCTTGCGCATCGGGCAATCCCAGGTCGAGCAAGACAATGTCAAATGCTGACCGTGAAAGATGCTTCTCGGCCTCTCTCATGCTCTCGACTTGTGTCATTTCAGTTTTGTGCGCGCCTGCTTCATTGAGCATCTCGCGAAGTAAACGGGCGTCTCCGGGGTTGTCCTCGACCAGAAGAAGCAACCTAAGTGACTTCCTAATCATCCGTTTTGTCTCTGCTGTGGCAACTTGACTTTGGTCAGCCAGAAATCGTTGATGCTCTTCACCAGGGCTCTCAAACGCATCCAGCTGCACCGGCTTGCTGAGGTAGCAGTTTGCCTGGAGTTGATAGCTTTTCACGATGTCGGCTTCCGCCTCGGATGTGGTCAGGATTACGGTTGGGATAGTTTTCAGACTTGGATCTTCCTTGATATGGGCCAGTACCTCGCGGCCATCCATTTTGGGGAGGTTCAGATCCAGCAAGATGAGTTCCGGGCGTGGAGCTTGGGATGTGAGCCCCTTCCTGCCTCAGAAACGCCATGGCCTCCACGCCGTCGGAGGCCACGTGCAAATGAATGGACCTATTGGCATCGCGGAAGGCTTCCTGCGTCAGCCGGACATCGCCGGGACTGTCTTCGACCAAAAGCACCTCTATGGGCATACCTTCTCCTCCGATGATATCGGTCATTCATTTGCTCTGACTTTCTGCCAAGGCAAAGCGAAACGTGGAACCGTGCCCAGGCTTGTGACTCGACCGAAATGTTGCCGCCGTGCCGCTCGACAATCTTTTTGCAGATGGCCAAGCCGATGCCGGTGCCGGCGAATTCTTCCCGCTTATGCAGCCGCTGGAACATGCCAAAAATCTTTTCAAAGTACTGCGAGTCGATTCCCAGTCCGTTGTCTTTCACCGAAAATGTCCATTTCTTCCCGCCATTCTTGGCGGCGGAGATGTGCACTTTCGGGATTCCGGAACTCTGGTACTTGATGGCATTGCCGATCAGGTTTTGAAATAACTGGATCAGTTGCATCTCGTCCGCCAGCACGGAGGGCAGTAGGATCGTGGGTCACGAGCGCGCCTCTTTCCTCGATGGCGCCGCGCAGATTTAGCAGCGCCTGTGCCAGCGCTTCTTCACTGGAGATTTCGACCAGATCCCTGCCTTTTGTCCCGACGCGCGAATAGGCCAGCAGATCCTGGATCAAGCGCTGCATGCGGCTGGCGCCGTCCACAGCGAAAGCAATAAACTCGTCGGCATCGGAGTCCAGCTTTCCCTTGTACCGTCTGGACAAGAAGCTGCGTGTAACTGGCCACCATCCGCAGCGGCTCCTGCAAATCGTGCGAGGCAATGTAGGCAAACTGCCCCAATTCCTCATTCGAGCGGTTTAGTTCCTCCACCTTGTGCAGAAGATTCGCTTCGGCCTTTTTGCGCGTGGTGATGTCGCGGATCGCCGCCGTCACCAGGATTCCTTCGGCGCTTTCCAGCGGGCTCAGCATGATCTCGATCGGAAACTCGCTGCCATTCTTGCGCCGCCCGATGAGCTCAATCCCCGTGCCGATCTGCTGCGCCAGCGCGTCTTCCACGGATCGAAGTGCGTCCGCGACCAGCCGTTCCGCGAAGCCTTCGGGAATGATGTTCTTCACCTTCTGCCCGACGAGTTCGTCGCGGCTGTATCCGAACTGCTTCTCCGCCTGCACGTTCAGCAGAACGATCTCTCCGCCTTGGTTCACCACCACCATGGCATCCGGAGCCGCCTCCAGCAGCCCGCGGTACCTGCCCTCCATCTGCGCCAGATGCTTTTCCGCAGCCTTGCGCACGCTGATGTCGCGGATCGCCGCCGTCACCAGCGTTCCCTCGGCGCTTTCCAGCGGGCTCAGCATGATCTCGATGGGAAACTCGCTTCCATCCTTCCGCCGCGCAATGAGTTCGATGCCCGTGCCGATCTGCTGCGCCAGTGCCTCCGCCGCGCTTCGCGTACCATCCGCGATCAGCCGTTCCGCGAAGCCCTCCGGAATGATGTTCTTCACCTTCTGCCCGACGAGTTCATCGCGGCTGTATCCGAACTGCTTCTCCGCCTGCACGTTCAACAGCACGATTTCTCCGCCCTGGTTCACCACCACCATCGCATCCGGCGCCGCTTCCAGCAGCCCGCGGTACTTCGCCCCAGACTCTTTGCTCTCGCTGCGGAAGCGCCCTTCCCCTTCGCGCTGGGCTTCCTCTGCATCCCCGCGTGCGGATTCGTCGCGTTGGGCGCTCCAACCGGCGAGGCAGGTGATCAACAGACCGAGGGCTGTTCCGAGGATCAAAGCTGTTTTAGTTTGCCCGAGGCGGCGCGCTGCGTCCGCCTCACGTAGCACCAACAACTGCTGTTCTTCGTCCTGCATCTGGCCAACGAGCTTTTGAGAATCATCCATAATCTGTGTGCCGGATCCTTTTTGGATGGCATTCGTGGCGGCTTGTAAGCCATTCGTCCGTCGTAAGCCCATGACCTTCTCATCGAACTGGAATTTCCGAGCTACAAGCGTTGCAACAGCAGCAAGCCTGCGCTGCTGTTCGGGATTATCCGCCGTCAAGCTGCGCACGATTGCCTGGGCCTTCTCGGTCCTCGCTATACCGGCTTGGTAAACCTCGAGAAAGGATTCGTCGCCTGTCAACAAATACCCGCGGGCACTCGATTCCACGGCCTGCATGGCCGCGAGCAAATCCTGGAGGTTCTCGAGAACCTCATGCGTGTGCCGAACCCATCGATCGCTTTCCCTGGACTCGGCCATGCCGCGATAGGAGACCACGCCCACGATGAGCAAAGACAAAATGGCGGTCGCGAACGCGAGTTGCAGCCTGTAACCAAGTAGAGACTTCATCTTCATCTCGCACCAAGTTGGAAAGGGAGAATCTAGTCCGGACGCGATCCCGAGAGCTGAAAGAGGGCAGCTTGTTGTCGCGCACTGATTTTAATCGAAGGGAACTCAAGTTTATATCAGCCCTAAGCACGGTCAAGCCGGCATTGTCGAACGGTGTCCAACGGGCTACGGGCATATCTTCGGCTCACCTCGCTGGGGCAACGAGCTGCCTGAAAGGTTGCAGGGACAGCATGTAAGAGTTCGGTTCGCAAGCCACCAGGCTTCGCGCCACCGCCGCTGCATCAAGCGGCTTGGAGAAGAAATACCCTTGAGCATACTCGCAGCCAAGCGATTTCAACTGGCTCGCCTGTTCGGCTGTCTCCACGCCCTCCGCAATGACCTTCATTCCCAGATTGCTTCCAAGGCTCAAGATAGTTTTTACGATCTCCAGGCTTTCGCTGTTGATCAGCATATCGGCAACGAAGGAGCGGTCGATTTTCAGAATATCCAGCGCAAACCGGCGCAGATAACTCAGAGACGAATATCCTGTTCCGAAGTCATCGATGCACAAGCGCACACCCAGTTTCCGGAGTTCCTTGAGCGTTCGCGTCGTCCGCTCCTCATCGCGCATGGTCACACTTTCCGTAAGTTCCAACCTCAAGTTGTCAGGTGCAAGGCCCGTTTCGCTCAAGATATGGCCGATTTGGGTTATTAAATCGGCCTGTGCAAACTGCTTGGCAGAGATATTTACGGCCATGGTAAACGGGGGCGTTGAAGGAAATTGCAAGTTCCAGGCGCACAGTTGGCGGCAGGCTTCCTGCAAAATCCAGTTCCCAATCCATAGGATCACGCCGGTATCCTCGGCGGCCGAGATGAAACTCCCGGGCATCAGCAATCCGAATTCCGGCCGCTGCCAGCGCACTAGGGCTTCGAAGCCGGTGATGCGAAAATCGAGCAAGGAAACGATCTGCTGGTAGTGCACGCGAAATTCCTGGTGTTCCGTGGCCTGGCGCAGGTCCGTCTCCAGCCGAAAGCGGCCCGCAGCGGTCGCGTGCATTGATGGATCGCACATTTCATACCGGGCCTTGCCGAGAGTCTTGGCTCGGGCCATCGCCGTATTTGCATCGCCGAGCATATCCTCCGCCGCGCTATAGCCAGTTCCGCTGAAAGCAATGCCGATACTCGCGGTGATGAACACCGCTTGTCCATCGATATCAAAGGGCGCTCGGATGTTCTGTTGAATTCGTTCGGCCACTCGAATTCCTTCGCTCGCGTCCCGGATGTTATCCAGCAAGATGGTGAACTTGTCTCCTCCTAGTCTCGCCAGTATGCCGGCCTCCTCCCGTTGACCAGCCATCCTTCCCGTTTCCGCTGTACGCAAAATCGCATCATCCCGCCGAATGGATCCGAGCAGCCGGTCGGCAATTTGCACCAGAAGCCAGTCGCCTGCCGAGATCCCCAGACTGTCATTGACGATTTTGAAGCGATCCATGTCGATGGATAACACTGCAAATTTATAATCTGGATGGAGGATTCCCCAGCTGACGCACAGCATCAACCGCTCCAGAAAAAAGGAGCGGTTGGGCAACTGCGTGAGCGGGTCGTGAAGCGCATCGTAGGTCAGTTTGTCTTCCAGTTTCAGAATACGTTCACCGGACCGCAAGCGCGCCTTCAGTTCTTCTAAATCGCAAGGCTTCGTAATGTAATCGTCGGCGCCCGCTTCGAGACCCCTGACGACGTGCACTTTGGACGTTCTCGCGGTTAGCAGAATCATGTAGATGTACGGATACTCAGAGTGCCTGCGGATCTCTCGGCAAACTTCGGGTCCGTTAAGCCCTGGCATGAGCCAATCCAAGAGCGCCAAGCGCGGGCCAGTGTCGCTGGACAATGCTTCCAGCGCCGTGTGCCCGTTCTCGGCCGTCACAACCTGGTAACCTACGTGCTCCAGCGTTCTTTGCAGCAATCGCCGCGTGACCAAATCATCGTCGGCAATCAGGATTTTCGTTGCCTCTTGCCTCCCTCGCCGCGTTGATCTCAGTTGCATTCCCGGCCCCCTGGAGGAGTTCGCTCGTCCGCAGCGTGCGCTTGAGATCGGAAGGACCATGCAGGCAGGTTGCGGAATCGCCCGCCCGATCGCCGCTCGCCACAAACATCAGCAGGTTCCGGGCAGGCCCAAAAATTCACAGCGATGCCCTTGGGCATGCATGTGGTAACACTCACCATTTTGGCTTGAATCTCGCGAGTTTTTGCCTTCATCATCCTCTAACCGGAAAATCCGCTGGCACTGCATCGACGCACGTATGCGAACGAGCCCCAAGTCAAACAAAAAATGCTAGTGGCGCCAAGGTTCACTGAGCTAAGGGAGAGGGTGCGGGAGCTCGATGTGCAGATTCTTAGGAGGGGCCTTCAGTGTCAATCCGAGGACACAACGAGTCAATGCATTTATTAATGGGCGACGCGAAACGAATACTCAGCTTCTGTAGTTACGTCACGCGGTTTTCAATGCGAGGGACATACCAATCACGCTCAGGACTGGCGCCGCTAGCAAAAAAAAACCGGTAGCGACTATGCAACTCCGCTTGTAATGTTTGGGCGATAATCAGGCGCGGACACAGCAACCTGGCGCGTGTGCTTCCGAATGAACTAGCTACGACTTATCAGGGCCGCAGTCGAGGGAAAATACTGCTCACTCGTTGCTTTCCTGGAACCGGACTTTTGCACAGCAAAGAGACTGCACTTGTCTAAACAGGGCGCGTTACACCCAACTGAACCAACAAACTGGGGCAGCTCCCGCTTACACCCCGCCATGACCGTCAGAGTCGGACGCTTTCGACAGCCCACAGTACGAGAATCTCTGTTCTCTATCTTGCAGTCTCGGCAATCGTTAATTCACTTTCCTTCGCCGACCAGAACAAATGCTGCCCAATAGTAAGGATGGCGCCAAACGGTCTCCTTGCCGCGTAACAGGGCCAACTTTGCCTCGCGCATGGCCGCACTTTTTGACAATCCCCGGTTGAGATTTTCGTAAAAGGCTTTCATGAGTGTTGAAGTCGAGGAATCGTTCACGTTCCAAAGACTTACGGTGACATTGCGCGCGCCCGCGTAGAAAAAAACTCGGGTCAAACCCAGGATCCCTTCGCCGTTCACCAGCTTGCCCAAGCCTGTGCTGCAGGCGGAAAGTGTCACCAGATCCGCATTCATCTTCAAGCGCATGATCTCGCCCATCTGCAGGATGCCGTCTTCAGCGGAATGGGAGTCGCGCGAAAACAGAATGCCAGAGCGCGAGGGCTGGATCTCATCAACAAATCCATGGCTTGCGAAGTGGATATAGCGATAGCCGCCGAGATTCTCTGACTTCACCGCTTCTTCACGCGCCTGTTCGCCGAGGTAGACCTGGCGCTGATTTGCAGGGTAAAGATTGCTGATGCCGAGCACCTCCTCCCGCGTGTAGGGAAGCCGCGAAAACGAAAAACCACGCTCCGCATATTCGTCAGCAACTGTTGCTTCGGGTTTTGACAACGTCTCCGGAGAACTAGAGCGGGTAGCCTCCGCTCCGCTTTTTGCAGCCGCCGTGGCGGCATCAACAATCGGGTCGCCGAAGGCCAAAAGCGTCTTGGCGGGCGTGCCTGATTTGCCATTCATCTCTCTTACTGCAACCAGGGCGGAAGCCGAAGGGCCGTAAAGGATGGCAAACCTCTCCAATAAATATGTAGAGCGCTCTCTACCAGAAGAGGCGTGGTGCGCAGGCAGAACCAGGGTCTCAAAGGGCAAGTAACCCAAGGGGCCGTCAGGCACGACCACCAAGCTACGGGCTCCGACGAGCGCATGCTCGACCGGCTGAAGCAGAGAGCCATACAATTTCCTGCCGGCCGGTTCAATTTCGGCAAGTGATCCGGCCAACGTCAAGGCCGACACTTTGCCGGCCAATGCCTTCCGATAGGTAGCAACCTCATCTTCAATCTCCTTACGCGGAGGCAAGACGCCCACAGTTAGCTTGTCCTTGGACACAACCCAGACGAGTGATCGTTTTTCACCCAGGAGGAATTCCACCAGGACCGTTTGCGCATCAAGCAAGTCCTGCTGTATACGGCTGACGTTCACCGGCTCCGGAAACTGGATGCTTGCGTAACGCGGGTTGGTTTGCCGCACGCCGAGATGAAAAGTTTCAAGATCATCCTCGGCTGAGCTTAGCTCCGCTTTGAGTTTTCTCTCTTCGTCCGGGGAAATGTTTTCCTTCCACAGATTTTTTTGCACGCCAGAAATGCGAGCCAGTATCCCGTCCTCGCGCTTGCGCTGTTCGGGCGTCAGTTCGTCCGGTATCCCGCTGCGAGACATCGCCAAAATATCGAGGAAAGCCCTGGCGCGGCCAAGCTCGGCCATTTCCAGAGCTTCTGCCTCGCGGTGCATGTCGTGAAGCAGATCGGCGGTCTCCACATAAACCATCCGGCTGCGACCCACGAAGCTGGCGCGCCCAGTCTCGGTGTTCAGTGCGGTGGCGCGAAGAAGTTCGATGTCATGGATGGAATTCTCGTAATGCGCGAGAGCCTCTTCGCTGCGGGCAAGGGCCCGATCAATATGGCCGATGCGCCTCTCGATGAGCCACTCTTCGTCAGAGTTTCCACCTGTCCGCCGAAGTGCTGTCAAGGCGCGGTCTTCCGACGCCAGCGCCTCGTTCAGCTGCCCGAGCGATTCCTGGGCTTCACCCAGGTTGGCAACAAGAAGCGGGTATGTCCCACTATTTGCTTTCTCAGCGATCGGTATGGCTTCTTGAAGGTCCTCCGCGGCTTTCTGGTATTCGCCAAGTTTCTGGTGGGCCACGGCCAAACTGCCGAGGAGCTCGATTTGCGCTAGCGCGTCATCCGGATGACTCTCGCGGACTTGATCCAAATACTTCAACGCCGGCTGAAAGCGTTCGCGTGCGATCTCCATGTCGCCCAGGACCCGCAGGGAAGCTTCCGTAGCCACTTTGGAAGGATTGCTCACCATGTCGCTGTGCTTCAGTCCCCGGGCTATCCGAAGCGACTCGAGCAGCGGAGCCGCGGCTTTGTCTGGATCTCCCAGGCGGATGTACAACTGGCCGACGTTCAACAGTGCCGTGAATTGCATGGGCTGATCGTCCAGCGCACGCGCCGCATCCAGGCATTGATAGAGGTAGCTGATCGATTCTTCGTAACGTCCCAGGTCGCCGAGCACGCCTGCAATGTTGTTCAGTGCGCGAGAGAGTCCCTTTCGATTGTCGATCTCGCGTGCTAGTGCCGCGGTGTTTTGGAAGACCTCCAAGGCTTCGGGCCTGCGGCCCTGTCCATAATAAGCGGAGCCGAGGTAGAGCATCGCCACCATAACCCGTTTTTTGTCGCCCATTTTCTGGCTGAGTTCGAGGGCTTGCTTAGCCGATTCCTCGGCTTCGTTGAATTGGCCTTTAACGTTCAACTGTTCGTTACACTTCTTGATTAACTCGTCTTCTTGCACGGCAAGATCAGAAGAGGGAGGAGGTAGCCTTTGGGCAGGCGCTGGGGAAACGTTCGGCTGCTGGATGGGTTGGTGTGCCGGAGAACGCACTGTACAGGAGAGGAGGAAAACACACATCCCCACAAACGAGGAAAGCCAGCTTCTCGGGCGAGGATTCATGTTGCGTTTCCGCGTTCTCTAGGGCTTGCGGATTCTCAACCTGTATTCTGCCAAGAGAGACGCGGAGGGTGGTTCGGCCGTGAGTTTAATCCGATAGTCTCCCGGTTGCAATGCTCCCACGGGAAGGCTGACGGCCAGCGCTCCATAGCTGTTGCGTTGCAAGTTGCCCATGGTCTCGACCGGGCGATTGTCCGCGGTGTCCACCTGTAGTCGAAAACTGTTGGATTTTCCCGCAGGCACTTCAACCCATAGGACTAGGTGTTTTGCTCCTGAGGGAATACTTACTTCGTTGGGAGCTGCTTGCACATCACGCGTGGCCTGAAGCATCACGAGAGGCAGATTTGCTTCGGCTTGAATGCTGCTCGCTATTTGGTGCTCGAGCGCGGCACGAGCTGCCTGTTGAGTGCGCAGATCTTCCGCGGACTGGCTGACCTGTTCGCGCAATTTCGGCATTTGAGAAAAGTACAGCCAGCCGCTGAACGCAGCGAGCACCAGCGCCGCGCATGCGCTTACTCCGAACGCAGGAACCAGCCAGCCCCTCCAACTAGATTCGCGGCTGGCGCCTTCGACTTCTCCGGCCAGCAGGCCGCGGCTGGCGGCATCGCGCACACCGGCGACGAATCGCTCGGCGATCTGCAACTTGTCGAAACAATCATCGCAGCCAAAAAAGTGTTCCTCGAAGGCCTTGCGCTCCTCCTCCGCGAGCTGGTTGCGAACGTAACGCTCAATGATCTCTTCGTCTTCGATCCGGGGGTGCATCATAACCAAGTGATTCCTCACCTCCTTTGTGTATCAATCTTTTTTGGCGCCGTTGCTCGATCCAGGCGCCAGTAAAACTCCCGAAAATGCTTCAGCGCCCGAGACTTGACCAATCGCACGCGCTCCGGGGCAATCCCTGAGCGTCGGGCAATCTCCTGAGTTGGCAGCTCTTCGTAAAAGTGCATGCGCAGCAAGTCCCTCTCTCTGGGCTTCAATCGCACTATGGTGCGCTCAATGGCGCGTTGAACTTCTGAATCCAGAAATTGCTCTTCGTGAGAGGGAGTCGATAAGTCTGCCGCCTCGGGCTCCTTCGTTTTGCCGGCTTGTTTTCTCCTCTGAAAAAGTTCATGCAGGACATTGCGGGTTGTTCCCAGGATAAAAGATGACAAAGCATCGGGTGAGCGCAAGCTCTTCCCTCTGATGGCTTGCAATACTCGCAAGAAAGTTTCGGCGCGAACATCCTCAGCGTCATGCGGCAAACGCGATTCGCGTAGCGCGACGTAATAGACCTTCGCCGCGTACTTTTCATACAGCGCGGCTTCCGCCTCCGTCTGCCCACTTTGGATGTTGGTGACTGAGATCCGAATCGGTCAGGACAGACACCATCTGCTCCGTTGTTCTGGATTTCTCCCCTACTATCGTGGCTGGACAGCAAGATTGTACCCCTGAAACTACCCCAGAAACCGCGCCGCAGGGAAGTTCCCCCCGGTCTTCGGGGGCCGGGGCCGGCCATTTGCTCTCACTTCGTTGATACAACTGAGGATTTTTTCACACTCCATCGCAGTAAAAGCGGCCTCCAGTCCCGGCCAGGCCGCGTCATGCACCGTGCCCTCCCCATTCAAAGGGGCGGCGCTTGGGGGAACAGCGATGAGTGCGAACCAGCAGCCTTCTCATTTTCAATTCTTTAGAATGCGTCAAACCAGTAACCGGCGTGCGCAGCATAACCTGCGTCGGAAGCGTATGCTGTTCAGCCTCGGCGCGGCAGGCCTTGCTTTATTGGCCAGCCTCCTCGTGCTGAATCTGCGCGCAGCGGGCCAGGACGCTCAAAGAGTTTCATCCAAGCCGAGCGTGTTTGCGAATGCCACTTCGCTGAACGGGCCGGGGAACATCTTTTTAACTGCAAGTGTGATCGCGAACCCTGGCGGTGGAGCTCCTGGGTCCGTCGCCGTCGCGGACTTCAACGGAGACGCCAAGCAAGACATCGCGGCGACAAACAACGGCTGTAACAGCTGTGGCCTCACCATTTTGCGCGGCAACGGGGACGGCACGTTCCAGGCGCCACTTTTCACGGCAAATCTAGGAGGGCCGTACTTCGTTGCGGCGGGGGATATCAACGGAGACGGGAAGCAGGATCTCGTGGTTATCGGAGCCCTCCCCACAAACTTGACTGTGCCAGCTGTCTTTATCCTCCTGGGCAATGGGGACGGCACGTTCACTCTGAAGACCACTCTAACGGGATTCACGACTCCCAATGCGATAGCGCTCGGAGATTTCAATGGCGATGGGAAACTGGACATGGCGGTTTCCGAGAGCCAACCAGGGACAGGAACGCCAAGCAGCGTTGTCGTGTTTCTGGGGAATGGGGACGGCACGATGCAGGCGCCGATCAGTACCACCGTCACTGGCCTTGCGAACGCGTCGTTTATGGCGACTGCGGATTTTAACAAGGACAACAATCTTGACCTCGTCCTTGCAGACCTAAACACCAACCATGTCGTTGTTCTCCTGGGGAACGGCAATGGCACCTTCCAGGCGTCCCGTAGCTTTCCCATTGCTTTCGGTGGGTACGACGTTGCCGTGGGGGATTTCAACGGCGACGGCATTCCTGATATCGCCGCGACTACCACAAACGCTGGGACCGTGGACATCCTTCTTGGCAAAGGGGATGGCAATTTTCAACCAGCGGTGAGCTATAGCGTCGGCGAGTTGGCAGGACCCACCAGCTATCTTGCCGTAGGCGACTTCAACAAAGACGGTAAACTGGACATCATCGCGTCGATTGGCGAAGCCTTCATCGCGGCCCCTAGTAGCAGCGTCGCCGTCTTGATCGGCAAAGGAGACGGAACGTTCTTACCTCCAGTACTTTTGGCTACGGACCAAGAGGCCGGGCAGTTCGCAGTGGCGGATTTCAACGGTGATGGCAACCCAGACTGGGTCCAGGGTAACGCGCATTCGCACGTCATGACTCTGACTTTAGGAAATGGAAACGGCACATTTCAGGCTGGGGTGAATTACGCCCTGGGAGCCGGGCCTGACGCAACTCTTGCTGACGTCAACAAAGACGGTAAGTTGGACATCGTGGCAGTGGATCCGGGTTCGAACGACGTTCGCGTCTTGATAGGGAAGGGTGACGGCACGTTTCAAGCAGCGATCATCACTCCAGTGACCCAACCGGCCTCTGGCATTTCGACCGGAGACTTCAACAATGACGGAAACCTGGACGTCGTGATGTGCAGTTCGGCTGGGTTCGTCGGTTCGCGCAGCGTAATCGTCATGCTCGGCAAGGGCGACGGGACTTTCGGTGCGCAGGCGAATTTTCCGACGGGAGGGGGATGCCCAGGCCTTACCCTCGTCGCCGATTTTAACGGTGACGGTAAGTTGGATATCGCGGTTAATCTTGGCAACAACGTCGCCATTCTCCTCGGTAACGGTGACGGGACATTTCAGGCTCCAAAGATCACGGCGGCACTTGCCACGGATGGATTTTTGGGAGCGATGGCCGTAGCAGACTTGAATGGAGACGGAAAACTCGATCTCGTGGTGCCTGACTATATGGGCGCCGCGTCGGGGCAGGTTGCCATCCTGCTGGGAAACGGAGATGGCACGTTTCAAGCGCCGACGTTTCTGACATCGAGCGGAGGCTCCACTTGGCCGGTCATCGCGGATTTTAATAAAGATGGCAAGTTGGACCTGGCCGTTGCCAATCAATTCGGAACCATAGACGTTTTCCTTGGAAATGGAAACGGCACCTTCAACACGCCCCTCGTTTTGAATGACATCCAGGCGAACATTGGGAACCCAGTGCCCATTTCGCTGGCGGCGGCTGACTTCAATCTGGACGGCAATTTGGATTTGCTTGTGGGAACTGCCGCAGGGGATAACGTGCAGTTCACTGGGCCCAGCGCCGCCCCGGCTGGGTTGCAGGTGTTTCTGGGAAATGGCGATGGGACCTTTACAGGACCGCAGGATTATCTCGCCGGCGCTCAATCCAATCCTGTGCTTGTCGGAGACTTCAATGGAGATGGAGCCCCGGACGTAGCCGCGGTAGATAACAGCGAGGGCTTTGTCAGCATCCTTTTGAATCAGACGCCGCCGCCGATCGCGGTTGCGCCTTCGAGCCTTGGGTTTGGTAACCAGCTCGTAGGCGGCACCAGTCCCGTTCAAATGATCCAAGTGAGCAACAACGGCAGCACTGCCACGACCATCGGTGTCACTGTCAGCGGCGATTTCGCCGAGACCAATACTTGTCCGGTCAGTCCCGCCACTCTGGTTCCGGCGAAGGGCTGCACAATCGCAGTGACGTTTAAGCCCACGGCCACCGGACCACTGAACGGCTCGGTTACCATCACCGACACGTTGCCTGGCAGCCCGCAGATCGTGGGCCTGACCGGCACCGGTGTTGCGCCTATCGTGACACTGAGCGGAACCACCCTCGCCTTTGGCAGCCAGATCGTTGGCACCAGCAGCGCACCACAGGTGGTTATGCTCTCAAATTCTGGCTCAGCCCCTCTGACCATTTCGAGCATCACCATTACGGGAGCGAACTCTGGGGACTTCTCTCAAACAAACACCTGCGGCGCCAACGTGAATGCGGGAGCGAATTGCTCCATCAATGTCACTTTCAAGCCCACGGTCTCGGGAAGCCGTGCGGCGAACGTCACCATCACAGACAACGCCAGTGGCAACCCGCAGGGGATCTCTCTCACTGGCACGGGCATCGCACCTGTGGTCAGTTTTGGAAACACGACAAGCCTTACCTTCAACGCCCAACCGGTTGGCACCACCAGCTCTCCGCAAATTGTGACTCTAACCAACACCGGCAACGCGCCACTGGCGATTACAAGTATCGCCATCACCGGTGCGAACAGCGCTGATTTCACGCAGACTAACCCGTGTCCGCAAAGCCCAGCGACGCTCGCAGCCGGTTCGAACTGCAAGATCAACGTGACGTTTGATCCGACAGCCACTGGTGCGCGAAACGCTTCGCTTGCCGTCACCGATGATGCCAGCGGCAGTCCACAGAATGTCTCACTCACTGGCACAGGCACGCCTGCTGCGCCCGCTGTCGGTCTCTCGGCTACGAGCCTCCCGTTCGGCGCTCAGCTCGTGGGCACCGCCAGCGCACCGCAAGCAGTGACTTTAACGAACACCGACAACGCGGCGCTGACCATTACGAGTATCGCCGTCACCGGCGCGAACAGCGGCGATTTTGCTCAGACCAACACCTGTCCCGTGAGCCCAGCGACGCTCGCGGCAGGGTCGAACTGCAAGATCAACGTGACGTTTGATCCGACAGCCATCGGACCGCGAAACGCCTCAGTGGCAATTACGGATAACGCTGCCAACAACCCTCAGAGCGTATCGCTGACAGGTACCGGCACAGCTCCGATCGTCAGCCTGGGTGGCACGGCGAGCCTCAATTTCGGCAATCAGCTCGTTGGCACGACAAGCATGCCTCCTCAAACGATTACGCTGACCAACACCGGTACCGGATCGCTCACGATCACGAGCATTGCCGTGACTGGTGCTAATAAAGGCGATTTCGCGCAGACCAATACATGCCCGGCGAGTCCAGCGACGCTCGCGCCAGGAGCGAACTGCGCCATCAACGTGACTTTCACACCTATCGCGGTAGGAAGCCGCGCTGCAAGCGTCGCCATCACCGACAACGCCGCGGGAAGTCCCCAGGGTGTCACTCTCTCAGGCACGGGCGTTCAGCCTGCTGTGACACTCTCGTCAGCAAGCCTCTCATTGGGAAACCAGCTGATCACCACCACGAGCGCACCACAGGGCGTGACAGTCACGAATACCGGCACCGCCCCCGTGACAATTTCGAGTATCGCCCTCAGCGGCGCTAACAGCGGCGACTTCGCGCAGACCAATACCTGCCCCGCGAACAACTCGAACCTGGCGGTTGGAGCGAAATGCACCATTAATGTGACTTTCACACCTGCCGCCACCGGGAACCGCGCCGCAAGCGTCACAATTACCGATAACATATCGGGAAGCCCGCAGAGTGTTTCATTAACGGGCACGGGAACGGATTTCTCTCTCGCGGCGGCCGCGGGCGCAAATTGTCCCGCTGGTGGAAACTGCACAACTTCTTCAATCATCAGCGCTGGTCAAACTGTCACCTACGACCTTCAGATTTCGCCGGTGAGTGGTTTCAACGGCACAGTCGCGCTTTCTTGCAGCGGCGCACCGGCACCCTCGACTTGCGCCGTTTCGCCAACTTCCGCGCCGCCGAACGGATCGTCCTCCTACGCGTTCACGGTGACAGTCAACAACACTGCAAACGCGTTAACGCTACCACTCTTGGAGCCGACAAGCGTGCCACGCTTGCCCATTCGTTTTGGCATTCCACTCGTCTACGTGTTAGCGCTGATGTTCCTGCTGGCTTGGATGGGAATCTATAGAAGGCAAACGAAGCGACTGGCGATTCCTGCTGTGGCGCTTCTGATTTTGAGCCTTGGCTACTTGACCGGCTGCGGTGGAGGCGGAAGTGGCGGCCCTATCGTAAAGCCCCCAACGGTTGCGACGATCACCGTGACTGGTACTTCCGGAGGAGTAAACCGCGCATTGCCACTGTCACTGACGATCAATCACTGAAGCAGGGGGGTCGGGAGTTCACGTCTCTCCGGGCGCGCCAGTTTTCGCGAAAAGAGAAACCGCTGTAGCAAATCTCTGACGCGCCCGGCCTGCATCCAGTCTCCCCCGTTCTTCGCATCAATTCCGGGCGGCCAAAAACACTCGCGTTCCATGGCAGGCTCGCACACCCTGCCATCCTTGCGTGTTCGTTACTTCTTCGGATTCACAAGCGCCTGGTAAACCGCCGGCCGGCTCTGATACTCCACTGCAGGGCTGTCTGGTCCCAGCACACGCTGCACCATTCCGATAAACACGACATCATTCGTCGGGTCTATCCAGAACCACGTGCCCGCCGCTCCGTCCCAAAAATACGTACCGCGTCCATCGGGCAGGTTGGCCCCTGCAGGGTCGAACTCGACAGCGCAGTCGTATCCATACCCCAAACCCGGCCTCATCACTTGCGCACCAATCCCAAACTCACCCGTCAAAAGATTTGGCGCCAGATGGTTCGTACTCATCAATTGCACCGACGCCGGCGCTAGTATCCGCACACCATTCAACTCGCCTCCGTTCGCCAGCATCTCCGCGAACCGAAAGTAATCTTCCGCCGTGGTCACCGTCCCGCCGCCTCCCGAGGGCATCCCCGGTTGCTCGGTGTAGTCGCCGCCGAACCCCGGCGCCGGCACCACTTCGCCTTTTTCATTGCTGCGGTAGATCGTTACGAAGCGCCCCCTCTTGTCGGCGGGCACAACGAAGCCTGTATCCTTCATCCCCAGTGGTTTGAAGATATGATCCTGCATGAAATCGGGCAGCGTTTGCCCCGACAACTTTTCAATGATGTATCCCTGGATATCCATCGAAGCGCTGTAGACCCACTTCGTCCCCGGCTGGTACGCCAAAGGAATCTTGGCCAGCTTGTCGATAAACTCCCGCAGCGACTTCGACTGCATCACACCGGCCTTCTGATACGCCTTGTCCACCGGCGTGTTGCCGAAAAATCCATACACAAAGCCAGCCGTGTGCGTCATCAATTCCTGCATGGTTGGCGGATGAACCGGATCCTCCAAAATCATGTTTCCCGCCGCGTCCACGCCTTTGCACACTTTCAATTGCGCAAATTCCGGAATGTATTTCGAGATTGGATCCGACGGCAGCCACTTTCCCTCCTCGTAGAGCAGCATCATGGCCACGCCCGTCATCGGCTTGGTCATAGAAAACGCGCGAAAAATCGTGTCGCGCGTCATCGGCGCCCCGCTGGCCGCATCGCGCATTCCGTACGTGCGATAGTCCACAACTTTGCCGTGCCGCGCTAGCAGCGTCACCGCCCCAGGAAGCTGCTTCTGATCCACCACCTGCTGCATCAGCGCGTGAAGCCGCTCCAACCGCTCCGAAGAAAATCCCACGCTTTCCGGCTTCGCCAGCGTCATATCGATGGTCGCAGGCCCACTGCCAGTTGCTTGCTGCCCTGCAACGCGTGTTGCGCTGCTCCCAAACAACACAACTCCCAGCAGTGCCTCTGCTACTACACAACCCAAAGTGCGTGCCTTCATCGCAATTTTCTCCTCGTCCGTCCTCACAGTCCTTGACGCCGTATATCCGTGCGCGGTCTCAGATTATCGCCCTAGTTTGTGGCCCTCACTGCACTTGAGCGAGGACGGCAACGTCGAACTTTGAATAGTACTTCTTCACGTCGCCAGCGCCGTACTTGTCGCGGAATTTGCCGACCACGGACGAAACCTGTTTGGCATCAGTAACCGGAACAACCTTGAGTTCAGCCTCCGCGCTTCCCGCCTCAATTCGGATCGACGGCTTCTTGAGCACGTTCTTATACCACTGCGTGTCGGACCCCTGCACAGGCAAGAGGTACAGCCTCTCGTCATCCAACACGAACCAGACTGGCATCGAGATGGCGCGCCCTGACTTTCTGCCCGTCACGCTAATGTTAATCTCGCGAGACCGGGAAAGTCTGTCCTTTAAAGCATCGTTCCCCGCTGCCATGTGCCCTCCTATTCCTCGCGCTTCGGCGTAATGATTTGCAGGGGCGCCCTAGTAATGCTCCCAAGCAACTCTCCAGTGTTCCTCTGGGCGCGTCGACTTCACAAGGAGCTGCCTTCCCGAGAACTCGAATGCGCGCGGCAGGTCTTTGCCGATAAGGCTCCGCACCAGTGCGCCCTCAACGTGGAAGGTGAAGGTGTGCGTGCTTTCGTCGATTTCATAGGTGCCAAAGGAGGCCTCGTACCCGCCTTGCGAATACTGCTCAGGCCCAGCAGGGGTTTGTGCCTGCGGGTTGCGTTCCATGACCTGGACCGACATGTGGCCGTCGCGTGTGAAGACCAGCAGTCCGGTAGAGTCGGCCCTGTGAATTTTCCCGTCTGCGCCTTCCCCTTCGAGCCAGGCCGGCCGCCACGCCCCCACAAACCGTCCGCGGATGCCCTCGTTTCCACCGCGATCCTGGTTGCCGGACAGCGTCATTGCGGTCATGCCGATAAACAAAGACACTACGCCGAGCGAAAGCAATTTTGTCATGTTCAGCTCCTCGTTACTCGTGTCTCAGCGGCCCACCATCTTTTGCAGCTCTTCGGGGTACCGAGCCCCTTCCACCTTGATCTTTGAGGCGGCGTTCTCGATTTCACGTAGGTCGTCGGGCGTGAGGTTGACTGAAACCGCTCCGATGTTTTCTTCCAGGCGCGCCAGCTTGGTTGTGCCTGGGATAGGAACAATCCACGGCTTTTGGGCGAGCAGCCAAGCGAGCGCGATCCGAGCAGGTGTCGCCTTCTTCCGTTCTGCGATTTTGGCCAGCAAATCAACGAAAGCCTGATTCGCTTTTCGGTTCTCCGGCGTAAAGCGAGGAACGATGTTTCGGAAATCGTTTTTGTCGAACTTCGTATCTTCGCTGATTTTTCCAGTAAGGAATCCTTTACCAAGAGGACTGAATGGAACGAACCCGATGCCCAGTTCCTCCAGCGTAGGTATCACTTCCGTTTCGGGTTCTCTCCACCACAGCGAGTATTCGCTTTGGAGCGCAGTCACAGGCTGAACGGCGTGTGCGCGACGAATGGTCTTCACCCCTGCTTCCGAAAGGCCGAAGTGCTTGACCTTGCCTTGCTGAATCAGCTCTTTCACCGCGCCCGCCACGTCTTCGATCGGCACGTTGGGATCAACGCGGTGCTGATAAAACAAATCGATGACATCCGTCTTGAGGCGCTTCAGCGAGGCCTCCGCGACTTTCTTGATGTGCTCTGGCCCGCTCTCCAACCCGGCCTGTTTGCCGGTGTTCGGATCAATTTTGAACCCGAACTTAGTGGCGATCACCACCCGCTCACGGATGGGAGCGAGGGCTTCACCTACGAGTTCTTCGTTTGTGAACGGCCCGTAGACCTCCGCAGTATCGAAGAATGTGACGCCGCGTTCGACTGCCGCTTGAATCAGCGAGATCCCTTCCTTTTTGTCCATGGCGGGGCCGAAGCCAAAGCTCATTCCCATGCAGCCCAGGCCCATAGCCGAAACTTCCAAATTGCTTTTTCCAAGTTTGCGCTTTTGCATTGTTTCTCCTCGAGTCCTGTTGAACCGCGAAGGTCGGTTAGCTTCGTGCCGGTTCTCACCGATAATTACCAATTGCCAGGATCAACTAACAGAAGTCTAATCTGTTTAGCGCCGTGACCCTTTTGCGGTTTTTCTGGGCAGCGTCTCGATCGAGGCTGCGGCTGCTTTGTGAGTCGATCCTCAGAGAGATTCTCGGGAGCGGCAAGTTGCCAGGCCGCAGCCAACGCACGACGCAATGTAGTTTTCTTGGCGGCTTTAAGGTTGACGCTCGTGCAGCCTTTGCGTCCCCAAGCGCCTGTTACCGGAGAGAAGACCGCTGGCTCGGCGCGCACTAGCATTTCCTGCTCTACGGGCGTGATCTTTACCATGGCCCATTCTTTGTTTGGATAGCTTAGCGTGGCGAAGAGTTTGCCCGCGACGCGAAAGTCCGGGTGGTTCATGTGGGCGCGCTCGGCAGTCTCCGGGAAACTGAGAGCCAATTTGCGAAAGTCATTGGGAGTCATGCGAGATCTCCGTTTTACGAAGAATGCTATGACAGCACAAATGTTTGCCGCGAGCAACGGCCTCTTAAAAGCACGCCAAGTGGTGAGCGTGAGTAAAAGTGCCTGGCGGCCGCGCACAGCGCAGAAGGCGAACGGCTGGTGCCTATCGATGGCATACTGCAATACCCGGAAAATAAATAAGGCACGTGCGCGAACGATTTGCGAGAGGAGCGAATTGAATAATGAAGGCGGCGGTCTTACATGAGTTAGGGAAGCCTCCCCGCTTCGAGGACTTCTCCGAGCCCTCCGCACGCAACGAAGAAGCCATCGTGCAAGTGCGCGCGGCATCGCTCAAGGCCGTGGACAAACAGCTTGCCGCCGGCACTCACTTCGCCAGTCCACGCGAGTTGCCTGTGATCTGCGGCACCGATGGCGTTGGCAATCTCCCCGATGGCACCAGAGTCTTCTTCGGTGGGCCGCGCCGCCCTTATGGCGCGATGGCGCAGCGCACCGTCGTGCCCACAGCGTTTTGTTTCCCCGTGCCGGACGCCCTAGATGACGCGACAGCTGCGGCGCTCCCGAATCCTGGCGTGTCCGCTCTGCTTTCGCTGAGTCACCGCGCCAAGCTCGCAAGAGGCGAAAAAGTACTCATCCTCGGCGCCACCGGAGTGACAGGCAAGCTGGCGGTGCAAATTGCAAAGCAGCTCGGTGCCGGGCGAGTGATCGCTTCTGGCCGCAATCCGCAGGCCTTGGAGAAATTGCGCGACCTTGGAGCCGATTCGATCATTCAGCTCAACCAGCCGGATGACGATCTGAAGAAAGCATTCGCGCAAGAAGCCGGCGAAGCTGGTTTCAACGTTGTGATTGATTACGTTTGGGGGCGGCCCACCGAGGTTCTACTCTCCGCCATCACGCGCCCAGAATTTGCCGTTGTAAATTCCGAGACGCGCCTCGTGCAAGTAGGGGAGAGCGCCGGACCGACAATCGCGCTTCCCGCAGCGGTCTTGCGCAGCACAGCTCTGACCATCCTCGGCACTGCGGGAATCCCTTCGCGCGATGTTCTTGTCGCCGCGATGCACCAAGTCTTGGACTGGGGCGCGGCAGGCACACTGCGTATCGAGACGAATCAAGTTCCGCTCGCCGATATCGAGAAAGCGTGGACGCGCGAGGAACGCGGTCGCAGGTTAGTCGTCGTTCCTTAGTTGGCTCATCTTAATTTCAGCATTCATTCTTGATTTCAAAATCCCGATCAAATCGTGCGGGACTGTGTGGCAGAGGCTTAGCCTGTGCTGTTGGAGTCGCTAGTGCGGCCGCGACGAAGATGGAGCTAAAGGCGGTGCGGAAGTTGGAGAGGTCGTTACCGAGCGCCAAGAGATGTTGTGTTCTTTGAGAAGCTTGAGAGCGTATTCAATGGGGATGGCGGCTCCTGGAGTGGAAGTCGACGGGGCGGCGGACTTGGCCAGACCTACTGGTGTTCCGCGCAACCACAGGCCTTCAACAAGGCCGACGACCGCGCGCGAGTCGGCATCCAGCACCGGAGAACCGCTCTGGCCTTTCACGACCGGATGGCTGAGCAGAAAGATATTGACCGCTGGGGCAGACTTTTCGAGTTGCGTGGATTCGAGAGTCAAGACTGTGCCCGGAGACGAATCCTCGCGTTCGGAATCGAAACTGTGCGCATCCTGAATCCTTTGCGGATGGAGCGAAAGCGCGAGCACCGATTGTCCCCGAACGACAGGGCCAGCAGCTAGCGGAAGAAACGCAACTTTGTAGCTGCCTACGAATGGATTCGGCGTAGCGCGAAGAATGGCTACGTCGTGCTGAGAATCCTTGGCGATCACGCTGACTTGGAGCAATTTGGGAGGGGAGTTGGGGCGATTCACGAGAATGTACGCCTGGCCGCCGTAGCGAAACGTTTCGAGGACGTGAGCGACGGTGAGCAGATATCCATCTTCGTTGATAAAGAATGCGTTGCCGAAAAATGTGTAATGGTAGCCACGGGCGACCGGAGTCTGATCGTCGGGGTAAACGATGGGACAGAGGGCCGCTGAGGCAGAATCGTCGGCGGGATTTGCCTGAGCTTCCATCAAGCGAGTTGCGAAGGGGCTTACCGCGCAGAGTAGTGCGAGAGCGGCTAGCGTTCCGATCACGGCGGAATTGTGTCTGCAAATACCGGAAAAACCTAAGCGCACAACGTCACCACTTGCATCACCTTCGCAAGCAATACCTTGGCAAATGGCGAGCCGCGTGTAAATGGCAGGGAAGGGCGGAAAAGGGACAGGTGTGATGTTCCGCACCTGTTTCCTCACCGCCACGAAGTACCGAAAAGAAACGGCTCAAGGATGTGCTCCTCCGCCCTTGCCACTGACAAGCGTGCCCAGCGGGGCAGAAAAAGGTCTTGACAAACAGCCGTCTCTACGGTAATTTCAGTATAGAGAGAAATAACAGAAATGACAGATACTACAAAAGCAACGCTGTCGCCAGTAGCTCAGAAATTCATCCTGCACTGGGGCGAGATGGGCACCCGCTGGGGCATTAACCGCACCGTGGCGCAGGTCCACGCCCTCCTTTTTCTCTCGCCGCTGCCGCTGCCCGCCGATGAGATTTCCACTACGCTTGCGGTGGCGCGGTCGAATGTGAGTACTTGTTTGCGCGAGCTGCAGGGGTGGGGGATTGTGCGAGTTGTGCACGTTTTGGGCGACCGGCGCGACCACTTTGAGTCCATCAAAGATGTTTGGGAGATTTTCCGAATTGTTTCGGAGGAGCGGAAGCGGCGGGAGATCGATCCGACTCTGCGCGTGCTTGCGGAATGTGTGAAGGAAGCGAAAGCTCATCAGAACGGGGAAGGCGACGCGTACACGCGGGAGCGGCTGGAAAGCATGCTGGAGTTCTTGACGGTGATGACAGGGTTGTTTGACGAAGTGTTGCGAATGCCCGCTGCGGCGCTGAAGGGCGTGGGGAGGCTGCGAGGGAAGGTGGTGACGCTGCTTGGGAAGAAGGCGGCCAACGGCTGAAAAGATCAAAAGGTTTACAGAGTTTGGAGAGAACGCACAGGGCACAGAGAAGAAAAAGACAAAGCAGAGACGCAGAGGACGCTGAGATTCGCAGACAAAGAAGGGAGACAGGCAGGAATGTCTGTCCTAGCAAAATGATTTCGCTGACATCGGAGTTTACGGACGGAAAAGGGCGGCACGCCAGAGGGTGGTTGTTTTTTGACGCGGAGTGCGCGTTTTGCACGCGCATTGCGCGATGGCTGGCGCCGATTTTGGAACGCAGAGGACTTGCGGTGGCGCCCTTGCAGGATCCGCGCGTTGGGGCTTTGTTGGGAATGTCGCGGGAAGAGCTGTTGCGCGAGATCCGGCTTTTGCTTTCGGACGGGCGGCAGTTTGGTGGAGCGGACGCGGCGGTGGCTTTGGCGCACGAAATTTGGTGGTCGCGGCCGCTGGTTTGGTTCAGCAGAATTCCAGGAGGGATGGGGGCGCTGAGGAGTTGGTACCGCTCGATCGCGATGCACCGAAGTTGTGCCGCGGTGAGTTGTGCGGTTCCCGGAGCAATAAAGCGAGCATAGTGAGTCAAAAGGAGGATCCTCGATATGAGTCCCACAGCAGCGTTTGTGGCCGATAGTTTGCTAGTAGTTTTCGCGTGCATGGGCATCGTCGCATACGTCAACAAGCATTTGCGGACTCTGCTGATCGAGCTTTGCGGAACTGCTGAACGAGCAAGCTTCTGGCTGGCGTTTTCAAACGTAGCACTCATCCTTGTCCCGTTGATTTTTGCCCTTGAATACACACCGGAGTTGGGGTCTAGCAAGAGCATTGTTTTCGAGATGGCGGCGCAACTCAAATACGGGCTAGTCGGCTTTGTGGTGACGCTGAGCTTTCTGGCGCTCATGTTGTTTAGATTCATTCCCACCAGCAAGCCAGGTAGAGAGGCGAATCCGTCACGCTGAACAATCAAGATTCTGCCGAACAAAATTCTTGGGAAGATTTGCGGGTAGCTTCAGGAATAAGAGGAGCTGTTCATGCACGCTCGAAGATCCATCCTGCGGCTGGAGGGCTTGGTGCAAATCGCGATTGCTCTGCAAATTGTTTCGTATCGCGGAAACTGAAATGAGCCAGGAATTCAGAAGTCGTGGCGCCCTTAGTCCGCCCGTATTGCTTGGCGGAGCAATTTGGCTCGCGCTTGCGCTGGCGAGTTTCGCGTCTCGAGTTCACCTCGGCGTCATCGAAGTGCTTTTCTTGCTTGGTCCGTGGATTGTGGTGCCGCTCGGCGCAGATTTGGTGCGCGGCGCAGGAACTTCCAGGCAGAGCGTCGTTCTGGACTGGGGGCTGGTCGCAGCAGCCTCCTTGGCTACTGTTTCCTTCTTTCTCGGCGACCGAGTAGTTGCGGCCTGGTTCGCGAGTTCCTGGCTCTTGGTGTGTGCCGGGTTTGCGGGAGATGGGTTGCGGCGGTTTGCGGCTTTGGGGACGAAGTCCTTCATGCAATTTTGTTTTGCAGCCGGAGAAGGTTATTTGTTGGTTGCCGGCACGTGGCTGGTCGCGTCGCGAGCCGGGGTGCCGCTCCTGGCGTTTCGCGAGCCCATCGTTTTGCTGACAGCCGTCCATTTTCATTTTGCGGGATTCGCTTCCGCGGTGCTTGCCGGGCTTGTGGATGGGGCCTTTGTTGGGCATAGAGGGCGTCGAATGCTCCGCGCGGCTTTGGTGGCCGTTGTTTTAGGGCCGGGGATCTTGGGTTTGGCGTTTTTGCTTGGACCAAAGTGGAAGCTGGCGGCGGCGCTGCTGATTGCGTTGGGCCAACTCGGGCTCGCCGGCGGAATGGTCCGCGCTGGCATAGCAGCGAAGAACATCAGCGGGCGCTGGCTACTCTTTGTGGCTGGCGGGTCCGTCGCGGCCGGGATGACTCTGGCGGCGGTTTGGGCCATCGGGGAATATCCGTTGCAGGCGTTTGTGAATATTCGGCAGATGGCGGAGTTTCATGGCGTGCTCAATGCGGTCGGGTTTGTGGTTTGCGGTCTGCTAGGGTGGAAGCTAATGAGAGCCGAGCGAGCAGCCCTCGGTTGAAAGCCGCACAGACTGAATTCTGTGCCACTCATCTGGCTGGCAATAATCAGACCCTCCCCCCTCGGTTTTTTGTAAGTGTTGATTCTAAAGATAGTTAAAGTGCTTTGTTTTTAAACACTTTTGCAAGTGTTGATTTTAGAGGACTTATAGGTGCCTCGAAACGACGCAAGAGCGTGACAGCCCACACCACTTTGACACGCCTGTTTCAGGCGTTGGTCACGCTCAGCACATTGCCATCGGGGTCCTTCATCCACGCCACCTTGATGGTTCCTCCGGGGGCGGTCCAGATGCCTTGTTCGTCCTGAGTGAAGCGAGGGTAGCGGTTGAAGATTACGCCGTTTTGGCGCAGGGATGCGACGGTCGCGGCAACGTCCGGAACGTGGAAGCCGAGGATGGTGTGCTCGTGCGGGGTGAAATCGGCAACGACGGAGACGCGGAGGGTGACTCCGCCGATGTTGAAGACAGCGGCGAAGTCGTCCTCGCAGGCCAGTGTCAGTCCCAGGGTGTCGCGATAGAATGCGGTGGCGCGGGCACGGTCCCTCGTGCAAATGATGATTGCAGGCTTTGCAGATTCCAGGATTCCCATGGGTTCCTTCCTTTCTTCTCGCATCAGGCGCAAGCCTTTTTCGCGATAAACAGACCAGAGGGCCTAGTTCTAGGCCCGGTTCGACTCACCTACCTCCAGCGCTCAAGATACGGAGGTGGCCACAGTTTCGGTTTCCTCGGCGGAGGTGGCGTCCTGGAGTTGGGGCGGAGTCGGTGGGCCTGCCGGATTTGGGAGCTGGTTCGGGGCTTGCTGTGAGGGAGGAGGCGGATAGAGATAGTTGTGGTTCTCGTTGACGGAGTTCTGGACGGCATTGGACCAACTGTTTTGGCCGAAGGTCTTTAGATATTCCTGCTGGGCGAGAGGGATGGCCTGGAGCATCATCTGGGAGAGAAAGCCAACGGCAGTGGCGGTTTTGGGGTCGATGGTTCCCTGAACGACAGCGGGAATGATTTGACCGAGGGCGGTGGTGAGATCGCACGCGGAGTGGTAGTTTCCCGAGAAGAGATAGGACAGGTCTTTACCGAGATCTTCGGCGGCTTTGGCCTGGGCTTCCTTGCGGGCATGGAAGAAGCAGTAATAGGCATGGGTACGGGAACGGGGAGTGCGGCAACGGCGTCCATCGGCGAAGGTGTAAAGACACACGTTGACGCGGACCTGTGAGATGACAGAGGACATGAAAGTCTCCTAAAGGTTGAGTTGAAATAAAAATGCCTCGCAGGAAGCGAGGCATGGTTTTACCCAAGGAAAGAGTACCAAAGTTAGGGATCCGCTGGCAAGGGAAATCTGCGATTAGCCGGGGGTGGGGGTGGGGATTTTACGCCGAGGGCACAGAGAGCGCAGAGGACACAAAGAAAAGGGGGAGTTCATCCCCCACAGTCTTCCGCGAACAAATCCCGCCCTAGCGGGGAACGACGCGACGATGGGGCTTCAGAATGACGAAGGTGAGTGCGGCTACTGCGAGGCCAGCTTCAATCCAGTATAGAGCTGGATTGCCTTTGAAGAGAAAGGCCGAAGCCACCATGGCCAACGCAAAAACAAGCGACCATAGGATGGGGTTTTTGTGGTCGGAGTTCATAGAACGACTGTAGCATGGCTTTGTTGGGGGCCCTAAGACAATGAAGTGTGGAGCGAAGTGGAATGGGGAATTTGACGTAGAGTGCGCAGAGGACACAGACAAGAGGGAAGCACGAGGGACCGAAAGCCTACAGCGGACAGCTAACAGCGACGAAAGGACGCGACCCCCGCAAAAACAGAATCGCGCGGCCAGGCGCTTACGCGGCGCGGCGAGCCGCCGCAGGATACTTAGGAACTCGGAGGAACTTGGACGGCACTACTTCTTTGTCTTCCTCACGATGTGAAGCTTCACTTCTTTGCCAGCGACGTCGAGAACGTAGGCGTGTCTCCCCTCGATGGCGATTTTCGTTAGGGCATTTACTGCAATATTGGGCGGGTGGCTATCGCTGTGCTGGCCGGGTTTGAAGGTATAGTCCGCGAAATAAATCATATCCTCGGTCTCAATCGTGTAGTGCATGGTGCTTTTTTCACCCCAGAGTTTCCACGAAACATCGGTTTCTGAAGTCGCTTCTATCTTCGCTGTTTTCCAATCGCGGGTCTTCGCCAGAGACGCAGTCGCGACCAACAACGTCATCATCAGAAGGCAGAGCTTTTTCATTGGGCCTCCTCTGCGGAGTATATGACATTCGCAACTCCCCCGCCCGCTATCACAAGAACAAATCGCGATACGCGGAGACGTTGGTACGGCTGACTAGCTGGCGCAAGATTGTGTGCTTGCAATTCGCGGCGGTTGGTGGGAGTTTACAGCCATGCAAACACAACTGAACCGTCGTAACTTTTTGCTCGGGGCCGAGGCGATTGTCGTGGCTGGCTTTCTGAACCGCGCTTACGCGCATGTTTCACCGGAAGAGGTGGCTGGCGACGAAGACTTCTGGAAGAGCATCCGCGGCGCGTACGGGCACGATCCAACGATTCTGAATCTCAACAATGGCGGAGTTGCGCCGGCGCCGGCTCCAGTGCTGGAAGCCGAGATCGAAGCCATTCGATATAGCAACCAACTGCCCAGCTATCGCATGTGGCATGACTTGGAGCCCAAGATCGAAGACGTGCGGACGCGCCTGGCCCGAATGTGGAATGCCGATCCCGAATGCATTGCGATCACGCGGAACGCGAGCGAATCGCTGCAGATTGCGCAGTTTGGGCTGGACCTGACGCCGGGCGACGAAGTGCTGACGACTTCGCAGGATTATCCCCGGATGATTACCACGTGGCAGCAGCGCGAGCGGCGGGAAAAGATTGTGTTGAAGCAAGTGGATTTTGCCGTGCCGGTGACGAATAGCGCGGATTTGGTGCGCCTGTACGAGCAGGGAATCACGCCGCGCACGCGGGTGATCCACGTGTCGCAAGTGTGTTTCATGACGGGCCAGATCTTTCCCGTAAAGGAGATTTGTGCGCTGGCGCGGCGGCGGGGCATCACCAGCATCGTGGATGGGGCGCATGCTTTTGCGCACGTGCCGTTCCAGTTTTCCGAATTGGACTGCGATTTTTACGGCGCAAGCTTGCACAAGTGGCTGTCGGCGCCGATCGGCACTGGAATGTTGTACGTGCGAAAGGACCGCATCGAAAAACATTGGGCGCTGATGGCCGCGCCGCCATCGATGGACAAGAATATCCGGAAGTTCGAGGAAATCGGGACGCATCCTGCGGCAATGCACAACGCCACTTTGCAAGCGCTGGAGTTCCACGAGCAAATGGGTGCGGAGCGAAAATTTGCGCGGCTCAGGTATCTGAAGAATCGGTGGGGGGAACGGTTGAGCAAAGTTCCTGGCGCCAAGATGCTTGTCAGCTTGGATGCCAGCCAGTCTGGCGCCTTTGGCACGATTCACTTCGACACCATCGAACCCGGCAAGCTCGGCGAAGCGCTGCTGAGCAAGTACAACATTTTCGTTACGCCCATCACGGGACCGGGCATCAGCGGGATCCGGGTCAGCGCTAATGTTTATACCTCGATGGGGGAGATCGATCGGTTCTGCGACGCGGTGGAAGCTGTCGTGCCTCGCGGATAGAGTTGGCTGAGCTGGGCGAAATACAGTACGGAATTTTGGACAGAGGACGCGCACAAGAGGTAGCCGGGAATCAGGCAGAAACCTGAATCCTTTGGCCATGCCCTGTCCGGATGGCCAGATAACGTACTGACCTCTTTGGGGATTGCACCCTCTTGCATATCGGATAATCTATACTTGACAGAGTAAGACTCTCGATGAGATGGCGAAGGAAGTTCTGCATCCAGATTCGCCAAAAAGGGAACCAACCAGGAGGCAGCTCGGCATCATCCAAAGGATTCATGACAGGGAAGGCACAGGCGGCTTGGTAGAGCGAAGCCTTGCGGGAACCCGAGTGAACGATTGCGGGAAGAAAGATAGAAAGCATAGAGGAACGAGCGTGAACCCCAGGGAAAATAGCTTCGAGAACAAAGCTGCGAGTCCCAAGGGCTGGAGGGCCGTGTTTGACCGCCGGGGCCCGGGCGGCGGTGGAAGGTTACTCTGGCTCGGGGTGGGTGTGATGCTGGTTTGTGGGATCCCGGCGCGGGCTGAGTCTCAAGATATTTTTATAGAGCGGGGAGCGGAGCGTACTTCAAGAGACACAACCGGAACAGTGGTGGCTGCCCTCCGGCAGCCAGCGAGCCAGGAATTGACGGGAAGCGTAGGCGGAGCGGTTGTTGATCAGACGGGAGCCGCTGTTGCCGGAGTTCGCGTGAGGATCTCGCGTGAAGATGCCTCGCTAAGCCAAGAGGCAATGTCGGATAGCGATGGACGATACTCATTTTCTGGCATCGCACCCGGACCATTCCAGTTGACGGCGATGTCGACGGGCTTCGCAACGGCAACCATCTTTGGAACTCTGCATTCAGGGGAAAGCTACAATGCGCCGCCGATCGAGCTAGTTGTTGCCAGCGCTTCGGTTGAAGTGCGTGTCGCGATGTCGCGGACTGAGTTGGCCGAGGCGGAGATTAAGGACGAGGAAAAGCAGCGTGTCCTAGGCGTGGTTCCCAACTTCTATGTGACGTATGACCCCTCAGCGTTTCCTCTCACCCCGAAGCAAAAGTTCGAGCTAGCGTGGAAGACCACAGTGGATCCGGTCAACTTTGGACTGACGGGAGCGGTTGCGGGAATTGAGCAGGCGACAGATACTTTCAATGGATATGGACAAGGCGCTCAGGGTTATGCGAAGCGCTTCGGCGCGTCGTATGCCAATTTTGTTACAGGCACGTTTATCGGAAGCGCTCTGCTGCCGTCACTTTTTAAACAGGACCCGCGCTACTTTTACAAAGGAACTGGCAGCAGGCGGTCGCGGGCTTTGTATGCGATGGCCAATTCGGTGATTTGCAAGGGCGACAACGGGAAGTGGCAGGCAAATTACTCGAGTATCCTGGGCGGCCTCGCGTCAGGAGGGATTTCGAATCTCTATTACCCAGCGTCGGATCGTAACGACGCGGCATTAACGTTCGAAAACGCGCTCATCGGGATTGGCACCACCGCTGCCGCTAATCTTCTGCAAGAGTTTGTCATACGCAGGTTAACACCCCACGCTCCGAGCTACGCACGGGCCACGCCTTAAAGTGCGACAGACAGAGCATTAAACGCGATTGTTTCCCAGAACCAGGAAGACAGCAGATGCCGCTCGGGGATTAGCGCGCGGAGAGGACGTCGCGGAGGGCGAAGAAGGCGGGTTTTGGGCTGAGTTGGGCGTCAAAAGGGAGAGGACGCTGGGGTAGGCCGTCTTTGCGGGGGCGGAAGTTTTGGAGCCAGGAGTCGCGATCGGAGAGGCCCCAGGTGAGGACGGCTTTGACGGAGGAGTGGCGGAGGATGTTGTCGAGGAAAGATTTGTAGAATTCGGCCACCAGGCGATCGCGTTCGGGAATATCGGCGAGTAAGAGAGAATCGTCGACGTCGAGTTCGGTGACGAAGACTTGCAGGTTAAGTTTTTCGACTTCCTTTAAGAACTTATTAAATCCGTTAAACGTAGAAGAGCCTTGGTAGGCGTGGAGGTGACCTTGCACGCCGAGAGCATGAATGGGTGTGCCTTTTTTGAGGAGGCGATGAAGCATGGCGAGGACGGCTTCGCGTTTGACTTGATGTGGGGGGAAGTCGGTTTCGATATCGAAGTCGTTATAGGTAAGGAGGGCGTTGGGGTCGGCCTCGGCGGCGGTACGGTAGGCGAGGTCGATGTAGTCCTCGCCAATGTTGGTGAGCCAGATGGAGGTGGTGAGGTCGTTATGGTTTTTGTGCTCGGGGCGGATGGCCTCATTGACAACGTCCCAGGAGTGGATACGGCCTTTGTAACGGGAGACCACCGTGCGGATGTGATCGGTGAAGAAAGTAGCGCTGTTTTGGGAGGTCAGCACGGAGTCGAGCCAGGCGGGATTGTATTGGTGCCAGCAGAGATTGTGGCCCCGTGCTAGAAGGTGATTGGATTCGGCGAACTTCATGAAAAAGTCGGCTTTCGTGAAATCGAAGCGATCGGGGGCGGGTTGAGTGGCGGTCCACTTCATTTCGTTTTCGGCAACGAGGATGGAGCATTGGTCGACGATTAGAGGGGTGAGATCGGGGCGCTTGAGTTGAGAGTCGGAGACGGCGGTTCCGAAGAAGAGGCCTTTTGAGCGGGCGAGTTCGCAGAGCTTGGGGAGTTCGGGGGATGGTGGGAGGGCAGAGGCGGCGAGAGTGGAGAGAGAGAGTTGGACGAAGTCACGACGATTCATGGGGGCTTGGCCTCCGGGAAGAGTGAAGATAAACGCTTTCAGGGAGATTGTCATGCGAATGAATTTTCAGTGGGTGTAGATTGGAATTACTTTTTTAACACTGAGGTCACAGAGGGAGCAGAGGGCACGGAGAAATCGGAGACTACGCTCGGGCGGCGGAGGATTGTTCGAGGACGCGGCGGTAGTAGGCTTCGTAGGCGGGGATGACGTCGTTGGCGCAGAATTTTTTCTTGGCGTTGATGCGGGCAACTTGGCCCATCTCGCGGCCGCGGTCGGCGCGGGAGAGTATTTCGATGGCGTAGTGGGCGGCTTCTTTTACGTCCCCGGGTTCGACGAGGTAGCCGTCGACGCCGTGCTCGACGACCTCGGGGACGCCACCGACATTTGTGGCTATCACCGGGACTTCGCAGGCCATAGCTTCGAGGGCGGCCAGGCCGAAGGATTCTAGCTGCGACGGCATTAGGAAAAGATCGGCTACGGCGAGTTTTTCGTAGACACCGTTTTGCTTCCCCAGAAAAATCACATCTTTTTGCAGGCGTTTTTTGCGGACGAGGTATTCGGCGGCGCCACGGTCGGGGCCATCGCCGATTAAAACTAGTTTGGCGGGCATTTTTGCGCGGACCAGGGCGAAAATCTCGACGACGTCCGTAAGGCGTTTTACGGGACGGAAATTGGAGAGATGCATGAGGATGGGTTCGCCGTTGGGCGCCCATTGTTCGCGGAGGGCGGGCTGCGGTTTGCGCGTGTACAGATCGCAATTCACAAAATTAGGGATGACTTCGATGGGGCGCTTGATGTCGAACTCTTTGATCGTTTGGTTGAGGAGGTAGCGGGAGATGGCGGTGACGCCGTCACTTTGCTCGATGGAAAATTTTGTGATGGGGAGATAGCTACGGTTGCTGCCGACAAGGGTGATGTCGGTGCCGTGAAGAGTGGTTATAAAAGGCAGACGTCGCGGGGCGGCCATCGAACGCGCCAGGAGGGCGCTAACGGAATGGGGAATAGCGTAGTGCACGTGGAGGAGGTCGAGGGATTCAGCCTCGAAAACTTCGAGCATCTTCGTAGCGAGAGCAAGGGTGTAAGGCGGATGATCGAAAAGCGGATAGCTGGCGACTTCCACCTCGTGAAAATGAATGTGGGGGTCGTTGGGATTCATGCGGATAGGCGGAGCATAGCTGATGAAATGAATGTCGTGGCTGCGGGCGGCAAGTTCCTGGCCGAGTTCGGTGGCGACGACGCCGGAGCCGCCGTAGGTGGGGTAGCAGGTGATGCCAATTTTCATGAAGGAGGATCTCCGCCATCCTCAGTTGTTAATCCCGCGCAGATAGGGCAGCATTCTACCGGCAAAACGGCGCCATTGCGCAGATTCGGACATCTTTGGCGCACACCCACCCGGAGGCGCGCGCCCACCCTTTGGGTGAGGCCGCAAAGGCACTCCATTAGACGCGAGAGGGGGCAAAACCGTGACACGACTGGCCGGGAAGGTGGCTCTGATTACGGGCGGGGGAACGGGGATTGGACGGGCGATCGCGTTGGCGTTTGCGCGGGAAGGGGCCAAAGTTGCGGTGGCGGGAAGGCGGAAAGAGAAGCTCTCAGAGACCTTGCGGGAGTTGGAAAAGCAGGGTGGGGAAGGGTTGGCAATTGTTTGTGACGTGGCGAAGGCCAAGGATGCGGAGCGGGCGGTGCGGGAGACGGTGAAGGCGTATGGGGAATTGAATGTATTGGTGAACAACGCGGGGGTTTTACACGCCGCGACGATTGAGGGGACTAGCGAGGAGCAGTGGGACAAGCTCATGAAGATCAATCTGACGGGGCCGTTCTTGATGTGTAAAGCGGCGCTGCCAGAGTTCCGCAAAGCCGGGGGTGGGGCGATAGTGAACGTCAGCTCGGTGCTGGGGTTGGTGGCGATGAAGGATCGCGCGGCGTATTGCGCGTCAAAAGGTGGAGTAACTTTGCTGACGAAGGCGATGGCGCTGGATCACGCGCATGAAAATGTGCGGTCGAACTGCATCTGTCCGTCGATTGTCGAGACGGAACTTGTGCAAGGGCTTTTTGCGGCCTCTGAAGAGGGAAGGGCCTTGCGCAAGGCGAGAATTGGGCAGATTCCGTTGGGCCGGATGGGGCGGCCGGCAGATGTGGCTGAAATGGCGGTGTTTTTGGCGTCGGAGGAATCGAGTTGGTTGACGGGAGCGGCGATTCCGCTGGATGGCGGGCTTTCGGCATATTGAGAGGAGCTAGAGGACCTGATGAAGTCAGAATTGCTTACTGATTTGAAGAAATATGAAGCGGCTCTGCGGCGTAGGACGAACGAGAGCGGGGCGACTTCGCTGCTGGGCCTCAACCTTGAGAGTTTGGAGAAGGGGCATGTTGTTTTCAGCATGAGAATCAAGCCGAGGCACAAGCAGCTTCACGGGGTAGTGCACGGGGGAGTTTTGGCGACGGTGGCGGATACGGTGGCAGCGATTGCGGCATATACGACCGTGCCTAAGGGGACAGAGATCGCAACAGTGGAGATGAAAATAAATTTTCTGGAGGCTGTGCCGGGTGGGCGAATCCGGGCGGAAGGGCGCGTTTTGCGCACCGGACGGAATTTCGTCGTGACGGAATGCGAGATTTATAAAGACAACGGCACACTGGCTGCCAAGGCCCTACTCACCTTTGGAGCAGCGCGAGGGCACTCGATTAGTCCGCAGTGAGACTTCGAAGCAAGAAGAATGAGTCAGAGAGTTGAAGATTAGAAGCTAAAGCCAGAAACGGAACAGCCGAGGCGTCTATTCGTCGCCGCCGGCGGCCGCTTCTTCCCCATCTTTATGAACATACTTAATGACGCGCTTGAAAATCAGCAGATTGGGACTGCCCTGACGCGTGAGCTTGATGCAATCGCGGTCGTACCATTCGACCGTGCCTCGAAGTGATTCGCCGTTGTCGAGAACCACGACCATTGGGGTGTGGCCTTGCATCTGCTTGACCCAGTAGAAGTTCTCGGCGTGGGTCGTTTCCGGCGGCGCAGGCTTCTTGCTGGGCGCGGGGCCGTTATGGGGGATCCTCTGAGGTGGCTGCTCCTTTACGTCCGGAAATCCCGGGCGAAACATCCTGCGGTTCACCATGACTTCTCCTTGCAGCTAACGGTGGGGTGAGTTCACTTGGTGAGATGCATAGCTGAGGCGTTGGGTTACAGGCGGAGGCGAAAAAAATTAATGCAACTTAATGCTGAAATAGGCTGAAATAAAAAGGTTTAAATTAGGGGTCGGAACGCAAGGCACTACCGCTCTGGTGCGAGCGAGGTGGCGAGGGCATCGAGGCCCAGCTGGCGATTCAAGTTACGGCGAGCGCCTGCATGCAACTCGTCGAAGCCAGCGATAGCGTGCATGACCCACCGCGAATCAATGGTCTTGGCAAGCGCGTCGAGCTCTTTGGTCAACGGAACATTTCGCAGGACGGGTTGCTTCACTCCGGAAGTGAGCTCCAGGAGATCGGTGAGCAGGCCGTAGAAGACGCCGATCTGATCTTCGAAGGAAGACTCGCGGTCTTTGGCGAGGGCTGAGGTTGCAGCGAACAGTTGAGCGAAGCCCTGGCCGCGCGCGGCGCGCTCAAGGATACGCAGCACACTGCGGCGGCGTTCGGCCGTTTCTTCCACATTCATTTCGATAGCCAGGCCGGGGCTGCCTTCGGCAAGTTGCGCGGCAAGTTTCAGTTCGGGGGTCTTGAGGCCGGTTTTTTCTTTAAGAACGTTTTCGACCTCGACCTGCGAGAGCGGCGCGAAATGAAATTGCATACAACGGGAGACGATGGTGGGGAGCAGAGCGTAGGGCGAGGGCGCGATCAAGATGAGCGTGGCCGAACCGGGCGGCTCTTCGAGGATTTTTAAGAATACGTTCGCGACATCCCAGCGCATGGTCTCCGCGCCATCCAGAATAAAAACGCGACGCCGGCCCACGGGTTGGAAGTACGCCGCGCGTTGCACAGCGCGGAGTTGGCCGATGCGCAGCATGGGCCGCGCCACGGGACTCTTCAAGCGCACCGGGTCCGGGACTAGCGCCCAGACGTCCGGATGCGTCTGCAGAATCAGCGGGACGCGCTCTACCGTGGCGGCGTCGGCGCTCTCGCCGCGCTCGGCGAGGCCTTGGCCGATTAACTTTTCGGGATCGGCGAGCAAGGCGATGCGCTTGCATGTTTCGCATTCACCACAGAAATCGTCTTTCAGGCGCTCGCAATTGGCAGCCTGGGCAAACATGCGTGCCAGCGTGTACTTGCCGAGGCCGCGCGGGCCGCTGAAGAGAAGGGCATGAGGAACGCGATCGCTGCGCAACGCGCCGCGCAGGGCAGCGACGATTCGTTCATTGCCGAGAAATTCGGAGAAGCCCATGGGTCAGCGGCCCTCTTTCGCGAAGGATGGCGAGAGAACTTGCAAGACGGCGGCCAGAATTTCCGTGGCGATAAGTTTTTGAGAGCGCATGGCGCCGCGTTCCTCATCGAAACAAGGGATGGTCGCCCAGTTGGGGCGGCGTGAAAGTTGATCATACATGGCGGCGGCCTCCTCGAGATGGCGGAGGCTGGCTTCCTGTAGATCTTGCTTGTCCTTTGTGTAGCTGCGCGGGGATTTGCGCGCCACGAGTTCCTGCGCTTTGCGGGGAGGGACTTGAAGGTAAAGCACCAGCGTTTCTCGCGGGAGATTGTAAATGTTGTACTCCAGATGCTCGATCCATGAGATGAAGGCTAGGCGGTCCGCCACGCTGACGCGTGCGGTTTGATGGGCGAGATTCGAACCGACATAGCGGTCGGCGAGCACGATTTTGCCTTGGTTCAGAGCGGCTTCCAGGCGAGGTTTGGCTTCGAAGCGATCGCCCGCATAGAGCAGGGCGCTAAAGTGTGGATCGACTGTTTCGAGCGCGCCAAAATCGCCGTTGAGGAATTGGCCGACCAATTTGCCGAACCAGGAGCCGTACTGCGGGAATCCAGTCGAAAAGACGGCATGGCCGCTGGCGAGGAGGGCTTTTTCCAGCAGGTCGACTTGCGTCCGTTTGCCGCTGCCGTCGATGCCTTCGATGGCGATGAGTTTTCCAGGCGGAGTCATGTGCGAAGGCCAGTCTAACCGCAGAGTCTCAACGCTGCAACGCCGTGCATGCTACGATTTGGATTTGAAAATGACGATGACATCGATTATAGAAAATCTGCTGCGGGTACAAGAACGGATTTCTGTTGCAGCGCAGAGGGCGGGACGCCGAGCGGAAGAGATTACGCTGATCGGTGTTTCCAAGACGCATCCGGCGGAAGCAATTCGGCAAGCCTATGAAGCAGGGTTGCGGCATTTTGGAGAAAACCGGGTGCAGGAGTGGGAAGGGAAGCAGAGTGGGATTCAGGATTTGAGGGCGACTTGGCATCTCATCGGACATCTGCAAAGTAATAAGGCGGCGAAGGCGGCGAAGCTCTTTCATAGCGTTGATTCCGTGGATGATTTTGCCTTAGCCCAGCGGCTGGATCGCGCGCGGAGCGAATCTGGTGTAACCGGGAGGATGCGTGTACTCATCGAAGTACAGATTGCGAAGGAGGAGACGAAGAGCGGCGTTGCAGCTGGAGAGCTTCCCGCTCTTGCCGAAAAGATATCCCCTCTGCCGATGCTGGAGCTGGCGGGGCTGATGTGCATTCCACCGTTCACAGAGAATGCGGAGGAGGCCAGGCCATATTTTAGAAAGTTGAGGGAATTGCGGGACGCGTTGGCAGGAAGGCTTGGCCGCGCGCTGCCTGTACTGTCGATGGGAATGTCGCATGACTTTGAAGTGGCGATCGAAGAGGGCGCAACGGAAGTACGCGTGGGAACCGCGTTGTTTGGAACGCGCGGTGTGGCAAGAGCTGGTGAATAATTTTCACGGGAGACAGGGATGAAGCTTTTTAGCCCGTTTCGAATGCGAGAGATTGAATTGAAAAACCGCATCGTGGTTTCGCCGATGTGCGAATACTCGGCGAAAGACGGGCATCCGCAGACGTGGCATCTCGTGCATTTGGGAAGCAGGGCGATTGGGGGCGCGGGGCTGGTATTTACGGAGGCGAGCGCCGTGGAAGAGCGCGGAAGAATATCGTCGGCGGACACCGGGATTTACGAAGACGCGCACATCGAGTCGTGGCGGCCCATTGTTGAGTTTATTCGGTCACATGGCGCGGTTCCGGGGATGCAGATCGCGCACGCCGGGCGAAAGGCAAGCACGGCGCCGCCTTGGACGGGAGGCAAACCCGTCGCGGTCCAGGAGGGCGGCTGGGAGCCAGTTGCGCCGAGTGCCCTGGCGTTTGACTCGGGATACGCCGTGCCGCGCGCATTATCCGTGAACGAGATTGGAGAAATTGTTGGGGCGTTTCGGAAGTCCGCGGAACGCGCACTGGTGGCAGGCTTCGAGGTTCTGGAGATCCATGCGGCTCATGGGTATTTGCTGCACCAATTCCTATCGCCGCTGAGCAATGCGCGCACGGACGAATATGGCGGCGGGCATGAAAACCGAGTGCGCATTGTGAAACAGGTGGTGAGCGCGCTGCGAGAAGTCTGGCCCCAACGGCTGCCCCTGTTCGTGCGCGTGTCGGCAACCGATTGGAAGGAGGGCGGCTGGGATTTGGCGCAGACGATTGTCCTTGCCCAGCAGTTGAAGCCGCTAGGTGTGGATCTGATTGACGTTTCGAGCGGAGGAGCGGCGCCTGGTGTGAAGATTCCACTGGGCCCGGGATATCAAACCGGATTTGCCGAAGCGATCCGCAAGGAGGCTGGGATTGCGACGGGAGCCGTTGGGATGATCAGCGAGGCCGTACAAGCGGAAACGATTCTGGCGACCGAACAGGCGGATCTAGTTTTTCTTGCCCGTGAACTGCTCCGCGATCCTTATTGGCCACGGAGAGCGGCGAAAGCGCTCGATGTGAAGATCAAGGCTCCCGCGCAATATGAAAGAGCTTGGTGAGAGCAGGATGTTCCCGGAACTATCAGAGAACCTGGCCGCCGGCACAGTTTCTTTTCTTGTGCGTGTACAGCCAAGGGCGAGCAAAGACGAAATCGCCGGTGTGATCGAAGGCGCCTTGAAAATCCGGCTGCAAGCGCAAGCCTTGGAAAACCGGGCGAATGAGGCGCTAATCGAATTCCTTGCGCATCTTTTGAAAACACCCAAGTCGGCTGTTAGAATTCTTGGCGGCGAGCGCAGCCGCACAAAGCGCATCGAGATCCGTGGCGCAACCAAGCAACAAGTGCTGGGGCTTCTAGCGCACGAAGCTTGACAATCCGTTTGTTTGTCTGCTGGCGAATGGCAAGGACATTTTCCGAATATGAGCGCTGATATCAACGGCATACAGAGCGACTTGCGGTCCGCGAAGATGGATGGATGGCTCTTCTACGATTTTCGTGGACGCGATCCCATTGCGCAGGGGATTCTGCAACTCCCGCCAGGAATGCGCACGCGGCGTTGGTATTACTTTGTGCCGGCGAAGGGGACGCCGCGGAAGTTGGTGCACAAGATTGAGACGGAATCGCTCGCGGCGTTGCCCGGCGAGACAACGTTTTATGCAGGGCAGCAGGAGTTGCGGAAAAATCTCAAGAAGCTGCTGGGCCGCGCAAAAAATGTCGCGATGCAATATTCGCCGAAGAACGCCATCCCTTACGTGGCGATGGTGGACGCGGGGACAGTGGAGCTCGTGCGCAGCACCGGCGTGAAGGTCGTGAGTTCCGCTGATCTTGTGCAAAAATATGAAGCGTGTTGGAGCCAGGCGCAGCTTGACTCTCATCTGGCGGCAGGCGCGGTGATCGACCGCGTCGTACGTGAGGCTTTCCAGCTGGCGGCGAAAAACATCCGCGAGAAAAAGACATTCACGGAATACGATTTGAAACAGTGGATTCTGAAAGAATTTGACGCGGCCGGCATCACCGCGGACCAAGGGCCGGACATCGCCGTCGGCCCGCACGCCAGCGATCCGCACTATGGCCCTACTCCGGAAACGGCCTCGCCGATTCGCGAAGGAGATTTGTTGCTGCTGGATGTGTGGGGGAAAACGAAAGCAGCGGGCAGCGTCTACTACGACATAACCTGGGTCGGGTATCTGGGTGCAAAAGTGCCGGAAAAAATGGCGAAGGTATTTGGAATTGTTCGCGCCGCGCGGGACAAGGCGATTGAGCTGATTCAATCAAGCGTGGCTGCAGGGAAGCCGCTGCAAGGGTGGCAGGTGGACAAGGCGGCGCGCAAAGTCATCGAAAAAGCGGGTTACGGCAAGTATTTCTTTCATCGCACGGGCCACAACATCGGGCAGTCGGTGCATGGCAACGGCGTCAACATGGACGGACTGGAAACGCACGACGTCCGCCATCTGATTCCGAGGACCTGCAATTCGATCGAGCCGGGAATCTATCTCCCGGAGTTTGGCATCCGAAGCGAGGTAAACGTTTATATCGGAGAAAAAGAAGCGCGCGTCACCGGAGCCGTGCAGAGAGAGATTTTGGCGTTGCTGGCTTAGACTGAACAGGCTTCGCCAAGCAATTACTCAGGGACAGGAAGAATAATGCCTGAAGAAATGACAACCGATGCGACGACTGCGGCGGCATCGCCCGAGCATCCCCAGAGGAGCGAAGCCCTGGCGTTTGCCATCGGCGTGGCGGGATGGTTTGTCCCCGGACTGGGGCATGCGTTGCAAAAAATGTGGGGCCGAGCCATTGGGTGTTTCCTGACAGTGGGTGCGCTCGTCTTTCTCGGCGTCGGGATGCGGGGCAATCTGTTCAGCTCGGAAGGCGGCGACGCGTTCGGAATGCTTGGTTATGTCGCCGATCTCGGCACAGGATCGTTTTATTTCGCGGCGAAGGCTCTCGAAACAAAAGGATCGGACGTCGCGCACGCCGAAGGCGACTATGGAACACGATTTCTTGCGGCGGCCGGAGTGCTGAATCTATTGGCCGCACTGCACGCCTATGAAGCCGCGCGAGGCCGCAAGGCGTGATCACCGCGATCGGGTTTCCCCTCAGCCATTTCCAGGCAATGACGCTGTTCGCGCTGCTCATCTCCATTGCGTTCGGATTCTTGAGCCGACGACAGACAAATGAGCGTGTAAAGTACATCATCTGGTCTTTGTTTCTGTTCCTCTTGATTGGCGTTGGAATTGGCTGGGCGATGTATCCCTTCTCGCGCTAATAGAACACGATAGTGGAACGCATTTTTGCCGTTAAATTGACAGGAATCTTGCGCGTTAATCAGGCATCTCTAACATGAGGTTTGGAGGCGGTTCCACCCGACCTACTTCCAGCGGTGCAACCAACGTAGCGTAAGATTCTGCGACGGGAACGGGTACTCCTTCTTCGTCCGTCTACAGAACGATCAGCATTCGGATTTGCACGGCACGCGGATTGCCCTTCAGTTTACAGGCGAGAAGGCGATCCAAAACTTGGGCGTTGCTACATTAGCTCTTCTATGAACGTGCGGGCCACGTCGGGAGGCACCCTGGGATCGCGATGAACTAGGGGGCCTTCGTTCAGCACCGGCTCGGCTCCGTGAAGGGTGGGGACATCGGTGCGCTCGAAGAATTTGCCGATGGGAATTTCCTCGCCCCAGAGCAGGGATTTCTCCATCGCCGCGGCCCAGTCGGCCGGGTCGTAAGCAGAGTCGTCTTCGAGTTTTTTCACGCGCGGACGAAACCACTGATAAGTATTGTCGTGATTGTAGGTGACGCAGGGGCTGAAGACATCGAGGAACGAGAAGCCCTTGTGTTCGATTCCTTGCTTGATCAGTTCGGTGAGATGCTTCTGTTCGCCGCTGAAGCCGCGGGCGATGAAAGTGGCGCCTGCGGCTAGAGCGAGGGAAATGGGGTTAACCGGAGCTTCGATGTTGCCGAAGGGCATGCTTTTTGTTTTCATGCCGAGGCGGCTAGTGGGCGATGTCTGTCCGGTGGTAAGGCCGTAGATTTGGTTGTCCATGACGATGTAGAGCAGGTCCACGTTGCGTCGCATGGAATGGACGAAATGGTTGCCGCCGATGCCGAAGCCGTCACCGTCGCCGCCGGTCACAATAACAGTCAGTTCGTGATTGCCGAGCTTGAGGCCGGTGGCCACAGCCAGGGCGCGGCCGTGAAGCGTGTGCATGCCATAGGTGTTGATGTAGCCGGGAAGGTTGGAGGAGCATCCGATGCCACTGATGGTGACGACCTGATGGGTCGGTATCTTCAGCTCGACCAAGGCTTTTTGAAGCGCGGCGAGCACGCCGAAATCGCCGCACCCAGGACACCAGTCGGGATCGACTTTGCCTTTCAGATCGGCCATGGTCAGTTGAGTGGTACGTTGTACGCCCGTCGCCATGTGCTTTTCCTCCTCAGACCATAATCTCGTGCATGGGAACGGAAAGTTTCGTTGTCCCAGCGAGCTGTTCCTTCACTGCCTCGACAATGTGATGAGGCATGAAGGGTTCTCCGTCGTACTTGCGAATGTGGCCGCAGGCCACAAAGCTGGTTTCGCTGCGCAAGTAGCGCGCGAACTGACCGCTGTAGTTGTTCTCGACGATGATGGAGTGGCGCGAGTTTTTCAGGATTTCGAGAATGGCTTCGCCATGAAGCGGCACTAACCAGCGGATCTGCAGTTGATTGGCAGAGATTCCTTCTTCGTTGAGAAGTTCACAAGCTTCCTCAATGACACCTTTGGTTGAACCCCAGCCGATTAGGGTGACATCTGCGCTGGATGGCCCTGATAGCGCGGGTGGGGGCACGGAGGCTTCAATTCCGACGACCTTGCGCATGCGCTTTTCCATCATCGCGCGGCGCTTGATGGGATTGGTGAACTCATCGCTGATAAGTACGCCATCTTCCATATGTTCGTCGGTAGCTGCCGTATGAATGTGGCCAGGCACGCCGGGAACAGCGCGGGGTGAAACGCCGCTGTCCGTGATTTTGTAGCGTTTGTAGCCGCCGTTCGTGGGAGCCGAGGCGGCACCATTGCCGCCGGCGGAGAGGATGAGCTCGCCGCGATCGATGGGCGGGCCAAAATTCAGTTCGTCCGGATGGACGCTGAGGCGGCCTTCCGACAAGAGGAGATCGCAAAGCACGAGCCCCGGGCACTGGAAGCGGTCCGCGAGGTTGAAGATTTCGGGGATGAGCTTGAAGCAATCTCCGATGTCCAATGGAGCGCCGATAATCCGTGGATAATCGCCAAAGGCCGCACCGAGCATCTGCCAGAGATCGCCCTGCTCAGTCTTGGTGGGAACGCCGGTGGAAGGGCCAGCGCGCTGACAGTTGATGACTACTACGGGGGTTTCCATCATGGCGGACATGCCCAGGCCCTCGCTCATCAAAGCGAAGCCGCCGCCGGAGGTGGCGCACATGGCGCGGACACCAGAGTGAGCCGCGCCGATGGCCATGTTGATCACGCCAATTTCGTCCTCTACCTGGCGAACCATGATGCCCGCTTTACGAGCGTGCGCTGCCATCCAGTGCAGCACGCCAGTCGAAGGGCTCATGGGATAGGCACAGTAGAACTTCACACCCGCTGCGGCCCCGCCCATGGCCATCGCGGTATTGCCACTCAGGATTGCATAGCGATTGTCGGTCTTGGGCATCGAAACCGGGAAGGCTGCGAAGTGAGCGGCGGCGTAATCGTAGCCGGCGCGCGCCACTCCGACGTTTTCGGCAATCACGGCGTCGCCTTTTTTCTTAAACTGCTCTCGGAGGACTTCCTCTACGGCGGGGAATCCGATACCCATCATGTGGAGACCGGCGCCGATTGCGAGGGTGTTCTGGGCAACCTTATTGCGTGTGATGTCGGCCAACTCGGAAACCGGAAGCGGGCAAAGCTGCACGCCTTCGGCAGCGGAGCCGGGCTTAATCGTGTCGGCGTTGTAGATACAGGAAGCACCGGACGTGAGGAGGTGCAGATGGCGATCCATGCTGTCCTGGTTAAGGGGAATGAGCAGATCGATGCGGTCACCCATGTTGGTGACCTTTTCAGGGCCCGTCCGAATGGTGAGAAATGTGTGGCCGCCTCGAATAATAGATTGATAGGCGTTGTATGCGTTGAGGTTGAGGCCTCGGCGGCTGAAGATCTTTGCGAAAATGTCGCCCGGGGTGGCGACTCCTTGTCCAGCTGCGCCTCCGATACCGATAGCAAAGGTCTGCTTCATCTCGCCCTCACTGACTGAGAGCCGGCCGAGCCGCGAGGACCGAACGCCCGGACTAGCTCAGAGGAATGAATGTTGGTTTCCCTGTTGTGAGACTCCTCATCCCAAGGATTGGTTCGTTCTTTCGGGTAGCCGGAGTATACACCCAATTCTTGCCGATGTTCTCTCCACTAGAAATCAAGAAAAGCTACGCTGAGGAGCTCGAATACGGGAGGATTTGGGAGTACAAGGGCGAGTCGCCAAAAACCAGCTAACTAGATTCATCCGGGCACAGGTATCGGCTGCAGGTGGATTTTCTGAGCGCCCACGCATTGGGAGTAACGCTTGTATCGACCGAGCAGTAGACGTAAGATTCCCGCGCTACCCCCCCGAAGCTTTGACAATTCGATTTGGACAGGGATGGAGGAGGTCTCCAACATGCCTATCGCCAAGGAATTGACCATTCGTATGGACAATCGGCCTGGATCGCTTGGAAAAATTTGCCGGGCGCTCGCGGACCGCAACGTAAACATCCTGGCTTTTCAATCCATCCCCTCGGAGAAAACAATCTTGGTTTGTATTGTCGTCGACGAACACGGAGCGGCGAAGTCGGTCCTGGATGGTGAGGGAATCAGTTACTCAGAAGGAGAGGTTGTTCAAGTGCAACTTCCGCATGGGCCGGGCGAACTGGCACGGGCCGCTTCCAAACTCGGCGACGCCAATATCAACGTTCACTATGCATACTGTGGTGTCGAGTCCAAGACGAATGCACCGCTGGTGATATTTGGAGTGACGGAAGTGGGACGCGCGGCAATGATTCTGGATCAGTCCGCTGCCCTTGCTGCAGGATCATAGCGCCGGGATTCAACATGTCCCTCCCGCGGCCATCCTTGGTAAGAGGCTTACTCAAACGTTCAGGGACTATTCTCCCCATGGACTTGCGAACACCTCTTCGGATGCCTTGGCACGCGCCGATATCCCTCTTTCCGGCACACTGTGGACCAAGCGAACCGGCCTGCTGAACTTGGACGAGTATAACTCTTGCCGAGGGCGGTAGCAGTATTTTGGCACGATGCTCGTTTGACGCAACCTTTGCACCGTTCAAATGAATTTCTCACCACAAATCGCAATTGTCGATTCAACTGCAGCAACTCTGCATTTCAGCCAGATTCTGATGTATCGGCATCTCTGAAAGAGAGTGATCCAAGTGCGATAGATCCTTATCAACGCGGAAGCGTTTGCTGATGAAATCGCCCGCCAATTTCTCGCGATAGATCAGCTTTCCACCTGTAATTGTCTCCGGAAGCGTTGAGCCCGCAGCGTTTATCAGGCACTATCACGCTCGCAGGCGAGTTGTCCTTGTGCGCTGGCTTTGGCAACAGATAAAGTGCGCCGCAAGATTCGGCGTATGGCGGGTCAGTCGCGCAACTTGCAGAATTCTCTGGCGAGTGGTTCCTCGTCCTTGTTGGCTTCGTTTCAAACAGAACGCATCGTCGCGGGAATTCGTCGCCCTAAGAATCCCAACGAGAAAGGCCTGCCGCTCATTTCTGCGTCAACGTCGCTTTCTCCACGACGGTTTTGGGATCGGCGAATTGTAACCAGAAGCCCATCATCTCCTCATCGCTAGGTTCGCCCCAACGAACCGACTTGGAGGGATCGGGGTTCTGAAAATTGTTCTTGGAATTATCGAAATAGGCGACGGTCATGAGCTTCGTGCCTTTGGGTAGCAAGAATTGCTTTTTCAGAAAGTATGTCTCCTGCCACCGAAAATCAAAGTGCGGAACGTAGAGGAGCACCTCTTCGCGACCGTCCGGATAGATGGCCTTGGTCAGCATGTTTTTACCGCGAAAATGCATGTGGGCAGTGTATGCCACTGCCATCACGTCTTTCGGCAAAGTAAAGCAGGAAGTCACACGGTGATTATCGTCGTTGGAAGGGATGAGAAACATGTTGTTCCAAATCTCGTATTGACCAATCTCATGCTGGACCGGCTCTCGCGCGAACACCAAGCCGATGCTGGTGCGATCTTTTACGTCCAGTCCATGATGATTGCTGTAGTGAATCTGAAATTGAAGGTAGCCGCCCGCGGGGATTCGCAGGGCATAGCCGGAAGGCCGCGTCTCTGCCAGATGGCCGGGAAGATAGATTGCCGGCACTATATTCAAATAGCCTGAGGGCTCACCGGGAATACCGCCACCATCCGGCGCTGCGCACCCGTCGTCAATCACCGGTGCATCGGGCCGAAGGTGTAGCACTTTTCCGGTGCGGTAATGATATTTGTCTTCGCCTTCGTCGGCCTTGGCATGCTCTTCAAGATGCTTCGCTACTTCGGACTTATCGATCACCGAGACTGTGGCGTGATGTACCACGCGGCGATCACCCGGAAGCACTTCGGCCGCCTGTATCCATTTGTCTTCCGCGAAATTTGTGGGGACGTAGATGTACTCATAATCGTCTTGCATTGTTTTGGGGACAAAAAACTCGGGAACGGTCAGCACAACGTCCGGCCTGATATGCCAGCCTGGAGCGAGCCCTTGTTCCCGTGAGGAAGCCTGGGCCTCGTCGCCTCTTTTCGTTCCGTTTTTTACCCACGCGACTATCGCGGCGATCTCCGCGTCGCTCAAGCGGGCGTCATTGGTGAACTCGCCGAATGCGGGATCGGCATGCCACGGGGGCATCTTGCGCTGAACAACGCTCTCTCGAATCATCCGCGCAAACGGCAGGACTTCCTCGTACGTCATCAGCGACATGGGAGCAATGTCGTTGGGTCGATGACACGCTACGCAGTTCTTTTCCAGAATTGGCGCCACGTCTTTAGTGTAGGTCGCCTCTGGTTTTGAGACGGTGGCGCTTTCTTGGCCCGCCACGGCGATTCCACACAATCCAGCGCAGAAGAAACTCAAAAGCGCTCGGTCCAGAAGCATATTAATTCCGACTCCACATAGGAGCAAACAACGTGTTGCCAAATGCCAGGTCCGCTATAGAGACCACGCATAAGGCATCCATTCAGTCGTGTATTGTACACCTGTCGAGCACCTCCCAGAGGCAGCGTAGGGGCGCCAAAGTGCCGGGGCCTGGATAGCACCGAGTGTACATACACCTGTCATTCGCCAAAACCCCATCTGGGTCTGAAATCACGAACACGGAACCATTGCCGTTCGTAGGCCATGTGCCGTAACAGTGTGTTGAACCCAAATCTAAGCGGCCAGTGTCTGGAAGTCTCGTAACCGGACATCTGTAATCCCTGATCAACAAATGTCCGATAAAGGCGCTAACCGCCACCAGCGACGAACCATCGATTCACGAACTCCAGCATCTCCACGGGAATTGTCTCCTCGTGAAAACTCTGGCCTTCGAACCGGCCACAAAGAGCGACTTTCTTGGTAACACCGGCCACGCTCTCATCTTCGAGTCTGATAATCGTGATATCTTTGCCACCAGACTTGTGCCGAACAACATCTCCGGGCTTAAAATCGATGTTCATTGCGTCCCCCTGGGAGAGGTAACGGTCTACACCAGCAGGTGCGGATCATATCACAGCGGTGATAACAGAACTTGTGGGTGTGCCCACCGAGTTGAGTTAGCAAGTGGGCGCACGTGCGCGCCGATCTTGAGGGAGCCGAATTACAGCTTGCAGACGTTGGTTGATAGGTGCTTAAACCTTTCTACGAATCGCGCTCGGTGTTCTTGTTGCATCGCAACAAACTTCACACCTAAGCCTTCTTTGGGTTTGCTCCTTTGGACGATGGCGCGCGCCCGCACCTCCCCAGTCGGCGCATCAAGCAGCAACTGAATAAAGGTTTCCAGCGGCGGAGACTCCGCGGTGCGGATGTTGGCCAAAAAACGTTGGAGGTAAACGAGACGCGAGCATCGTTTAGCTTCATGAGGTTTCGCCGAACGGGACTTCTGGACCATTTCACAGAACTGGCAACCAAATGGCGAAGGTGCGCGTCATCTGCCAGATGCCTCCGGGCGCATTGCGAGCTACGCACATTCGCCGGCGAGAAAGCTTAATCCCGTGTCCTCATCTCCCTCGCTGGATGCAGCCGTAGCTTTCGAACCGTTCTGAATACGCACGTAGATTTGAACATGCCTCGCGGTCACTCAGGCAGTACTAGTGGCGTACTATTGATGCTCTTCCCGTGACGCTGTTATTCTGAAGTCTCCACTTCCCGCCCTCAGGACTTAGACGTGTCTCTGCAAAGGCAGCGAACCATGGACGCCGAAAAACTCCGCGTAGCCCGCGAAAAGCTCACACGCGTGTTCCGCTATCTGGAAGCATTGAACCAGCATCGCAATCCGGCGAAACGACAGATTCGCGAGCAGCCCTGGAGTTTGTCGCTGCACGATCTTCCCGAGCATCCTTCTATTCAAAGAGGCAGTGCGAAGTCGAGCGCTCTAAAGACAAAGAACGGGAACAGCCAGAATGCAGAAGATGGGGGCGCGAGCTACGTTCTGAAAGTGCAGCGTCCGCGGCTGACTCGCGTGCCCGAACCACCCGAGGAAATTTCCGGATGGCTGAAAGACGGTTGGGATGACCCGTTGAGTGCCTTCGTTGTCGAGGAAACCCTGGAGGAATCCGGGAATAGCGCAGAACCGAGGATGGTGAAGTTCGCGGGCGATCCGGCTCGCATCTCGAGTCTGGAGCGTTGGACACTTTTACGCAATGAGTGGGTGAAAACTGAAAAGCCGGCTCGGGCGGCTATGAAAATCTTCGAAACCTTTTACACGCTCTATGGCCGCATCGATCGCGAGGCGGAACGCGTCGAGCTCGTTCTCGGAGACGGCATCTTGAGCTGGCGTCGGGCGGAAGGAGGCATCTATCATCCGATCCTCCTCCAGCGCCTCCAATTGCAGTTCGACGCATCCGTGCCCGAATTCACGATTTCGGAAGCGGACCATCCCGTTGAGCTCTACTCTGCTTTGTTCCAATCGATGAACGATGTGGACGGACGGGCAATAGGCCGATGCCGCGAAGAATTGGAGGAAGGCGGCTTCCATCCGCTCATAAATGGTGCAACCTCCGGCTTTCTGAAGCGGCTAGTCGTGCAGCTGTCCCCGCGCGGCGAGTTCCTTGAGGACCGCGCGCCAGATACGGAAGTCAACGACCCATGCATTGGACGGGACCCCATCCTCTTCTTACGCTCGCGCACCTTGGGATTTGCCGCCGCGATTGAAGGCATCCTGGCGGACCTTCGCACGCGCGAAGACCTGCCTTGGTCGCTCCTGAATATCGTTGGAGAAGAATCGCCGATTCCCGATGCGGAAGATGCGAATCCCTCCGTGAGCGGTTCTGTTCAAGCGGATGGCGAAGTGCTGCTGAGCAAACCCGCCAATCCGGAACAGATCCGAATTGCCCAGCAACTCGAGGAACATGGAGGCGTTTTGGTGCAAGGCCCTCCTGGCACTGGAAAAACTCACACGATCGGCAATCTTGTCGGCCATTTGCTCGCCCAGGGCAAGAGCGTTCTGGTCACAAGCCACACAACAAAGGCACTGCGAATGGTGCGCCATCACATCGTTCCCGAGCTGCGCCCCCTGTGTGTTAGCGTGCTCGAAAGTGATTTGGACAGCCGCAAACAGCTCGAGAGTGCCGTGGGATCGATCGCAGAACGGCTGTCGCGAACTGACGCTGGCTCGCTCGAAATGCAAGCGAAGAAACTGGAATCCGAGCGCCTCGACTTGCTGAAGAAGCTCGACGAAATCCAAAACCAGCTGACGGACGCTCGTGCCGACGAGTACCGAGACATTGCCATTGCTGGAAAGACTTGGGCGCCGGCCGATGCCGCTCGTCAGGTCATGCAGGAAAAGGAAACGCGCGGCTGGATCCCCGGTCCCGTCGCCGCAGTGGCGCCGTTGCCTCTTTCTCCCGGTGAGCTGGCCGACCTCTATCGCACGGGTGTCTCCCTTTCCCGCGAAGACGAGAACGAGCTTTCAACCCATCTTCCGGAGCTTCACGATCTTCCGAGAGCGGAAGATTTTGAAGCCAGCGTGAGTGAACGCAATCGTCTCGGCATAGAAGATCTCGAATTGCGCTCCGATTTGTGGGAGTCCGGTGCCGCGCAGAGTTCTCCAGCAGAGATACAAGGACTAGCTGCCGCTCTAGCTCAGGCCGTCGAGCCTCTTTCCGGCAATGACAAGTGGAAACTCGCGGCGGTGTACGCGGGCAAATACGGCGACGTGCATCGGGAGCCGTGGGACCAACTCATCAGCATCGTGCGCCTAGTCCATCGAGAAGCTGCAAACGCCCAAGAATCGTTCGTCAAGTACGGCCCACAGGCTTCCGATGGTTCAGAGGTCAAAGAGCAGGAACGCATTGCCACCGAAATTATCGAGCACCTCGAGGACGGCGGCAAGCTGGGCTCCTTGACCTTGTTCACGCACAAATCCTGGAGCCAATTTCTGGAACAGACGAAAGTGAACAGCACGCGTCCACGGCTTTCCGAGCATTTTCAGGCCCTGCGCCAATTCTTCCGGCTCAAACGCCTTCGCGAGGATCTTGCTGCGAGGTGGGATCGCCAAGTAGCGACTCTCGGAACTCCGCGTTCGAGCGAAATGGGCGAGGAGCTCGAGAAAACATTGATGCAATACTGCGACTCCATCGAGGACTGCCTGGGCTGGCAAGGACGTACCTGGCTTCCGCTGCAGCGGCGGCTGGAAGACAGCGGCTTCCGGTGGGAAAAATTCCTCGCTGAACAACCCGCGGTCGTTGGTTCCGAGGGGGAGTTGGCACGCATCCATATCGCGGTGACTGATGCTTTGCTGCCCATTCTGGATTCCCGGTTCAAGAAGCTCCGGCTGCTTCAGTTGGAGGAAGAATTTCGCGATCTCAAAAGCCGGCTCAAACTTGCAGCTCGCGTAGCGAAAGCATCCAAAGTAATCGGCCAGATTCTAGCAGCGGTCAACGAGGAAGATTCCAACTGCTATCGCGAAATGTATGGGCGGCTGCTGGAATTAAAGAGCAAACAAGCGGATCTCGACTTGCGTCGCGCCTTGCTCGCAAAACTCGAGACCGCTGCTCCCGCTTGGGCCGGAGCGATTCGCAATCGCACCGGAGTGCATGGCCGAGGCGAGCCGCCTCGCGACCCCGCCTTCGCTTGGACTTGGCGCCAGTTAAACGATGAGCTCGATCGCCGCGCTAGTGTCTCGCTCGAAGCCCTGCAAGCGAAGAGCGAAAAACTCCGCGAGCAACTTCGCCGCGCGACTGTCGAACTCATCGACAAGCGCTCGTGGTCCTCGCAGGCGCGTCGTACCTCCTCTCGGCAGCGCCAGGCGCTCGTCGGTTGGCTCGACACCATTCGCCGCATCGGCAAGGGTCACGGAGTCCGGGTTTCCCTTTTGCGTTCCGAAGCGGCGAGAAAAATGAGCGAATGCCGCGGGGCCGTTCCTGTGTGGGTCATGCCGCTTTCGCGTGTTGTCGAAAACTTTGATCCGCGCACCACGCGGTTCGATGTCGTCATCATCGATGAAGCCAGCCAGAGCGACGTGATGGCGCTGGTCGCGCTGTACTTGGGCAAGACGGTGCTCGTTGTCGGCGACCACGAGCAAGTTAGCCCGTCGGCAGTCGGCCAGGATTTGGGCGTCATTCAAAACCTCATCTTCCAGTATCTGCGCGGAATTCCCAACTCCGATCTCTACGACGGGCAAATCTCCATCTACGATCTCGCGCGCCAATCGTTCGGCGGCACGACCTGCCTGGTCGAACATTTCCGGTGCGTTCCGGAAATCATCCAATTTAGCAACATGATTTCCTATGACGGCCGCATCAAGCCCTTGCGCGACGCGAGCCGGGTCCATCTGCGGCCGCACACCATCGCGCATCGCATCTCCGGGTCCACACGCGAAGGCAAGGTCAATCGCCAGGAGGCCGTGACCGTCGCCTCGCTCCTTGCGGCCGCGATGGAGCAACCCGAATACAAGAAAAATGACGCGGGCCAGCCACTAAGCTTCGGAGTTGTTTCTCTGGTTGGCGACGAGCAAGCCATCGAAATCGACAACCTGGTCCGTGCGCACATCTCGCCCGACCGCTACGAACTCCATCGCGTACTCTGCGGAAACGCCGCGCAGTTCCAAGGAGACGAGCGCGACGTCGTGTTTATCTCGCTGGTCGACACCGCCGAGCGCGGCTCTCTCTCGCTGCGGGATCAGGAACTTTTCAAACAGCGATTCAACGTCGCCGCTAGCCGCGCCCGAGACCAGATGTGGATCGTTCATTCGCTCAGTCCGCACAACGACTTGAAAGCCGACGACCTTCGCCGGCAATTGATTGAGCATGGGGAAGACCCCGCGCGGCTCATGTGCGCGCTGGAAGAGAAGGAAAAGCGCACACAATCGAACTTTGAACGAGAAGTCATGAAGCGTCTTGCGACGGCAGGGTATCGGGTCACCCCGCATTGGAGGATTGGAACGTTCCGAATCGATCTGGTCGTCGAGGGCGACGGCAAGCGCCTGGCCATCGAGTGCGACGGAGATCGCTATTACCCACTCGAAAAACTACCCGAAGACATGGCCCGGCAATCAGTGCTGGAACGCATGGGTTGGATCTTCACGCGCATCCGTTGCTCGGAGTTTCTCCGCAACGCTCCTCGCGCGATGAAGCCCGTCTTCGAGAAGTTGCAGATGCTGGAGATCCCGCCCGCAGGTAACTCTGAGGGCGCCGAAGCTGCAGAGCCTCCTTCACACGACGTGATCGACCGCGTCATCCGTCGCGCAGAAGAACTCCGCAGGAATTGGTCAAAAACGAATGGAGCAGGCGTTCGCTCGTCCTCCCGTGCCTCGACGGCGGCAGTCTAAAAAGTTTCTGATCCGCATCTCTCACACGCAACCGGTTACTCGGCCACCTGTCTAAATCCTTGTGAGTCGCATAACCGGACCATTGGATTTGGGTCGATTCAACTTCTCCGCTAACCGCTGCGGGCCAACGTGCCCTCGAACACCATGTCGGCCTGCGCGCCCTGTTCCTCCTTCGGTGAAACAAACGTAAGGTGACTCTTCGCTATTTCCGTCTTCGGTAGCGGACGCGAATTTCCCATCGTCCTACCGTTTGCGCCTTCAATTGGCGATTTTTCTCGCTTAGCTCGAGCCAGGAGGGATATTCGCGACCCGGCGATTTCAACGTCAAATCCTAGCGTTCGAGAAACGCCCTTACCGATTGCCTGTCATCAGAAGCCGCGACCGTTTCGTAGACCTTGTCACTGATACTTGCCCACGCACGCAGCGTCAGAATGGCTGCCGTAGAAATGAATGCGATTCTTTGCAGCTTCATCGAAGTGGGACTTCTCTTTCTTTGCAGGCGGCAAGCCGCGGCTAAGACTTGATGGTCTTCGAGCTGGCGTCCCAATACACAGGGGCCTTGCGGTAATACGAGTCATTCGCCATGTGGCATGCCAGCGCCGCATGGTGCCCGAACACCACATCCTGAATCACCGGCTCGCGCGACCGCACCGCCTGGAAAAACTTCCATAGATGCGGGCGCAGATCGTCGTAATCGTTGCCTTTGAAGCTGACACTCTCCGGCGCTGGCTCTTGCCCTGGCTTTGGATCATGCTCCTCGTGCCATTTCTTGAAGTACGGATTCCGTAACCGGCTCGGCAGGCCGTAGCAGTAGTAGCTGGGAGCAAGATCGATCCCAGCCTGGGGCGTGTGGCTGAGACCAAATTCCGTCAACTCCAGAACCCCTTTCGAACCCATGAAACGCGTCACTTCTGACGACTCCGTTCCCAGCGTCAGTCGCATGTACATGGGAATGTTGCCATACTCAAACAGAACTGGATGCACGTCCGGCATATTTCGTCCATCCTTCCAGCGATAAATTCCGCCCATCGCGCACGCGCGTTTAGGAGCCTCGTTGATCCCCAAAACAAATTGCATGCCACTGATCAAGTGCACCATAAGGTCGCCGGCAACGCCCGTTCCATATTCTTTCCAGCAGCGCCAACGTGCGAAGGTGTAAGGGTCAAACGGTTTCTTCGGAGCCGTTCCCAGCCACGTGTCCCAGTCCAGATTCTCAGGAGACAGATCGGCCGGAGGCGGATACTCCCACGCTCCCGTGGGATCATTGCGCCCGTAGGTCATTTCAACCAGGCTCAGCTCTCCGATCGCACCGCTTGCAACGATCTCCTTCGCCTTTGCGCACAGCACGGAACTGGTGCGCTGCGCCCCAATTTGTACAATGCGATCTGTCTTCTTCGCCGCCTCCACCATCGCCACGCCGTCCGCGGGACTATGCGACATGGGCTTCTCGCAGTACACATCCTTGCCTGCGCCCACGGCGTCCACTACAACCTGTTTGTGCCAGTGGTCGGGAACGGCAACGATGATGGCGTCGATTTCTTTGTCGTCGAGCAGTTCTTTATAGCGTCGCGTCGTCTTGACAGGCTTTCCGACAATTTCCCTCGCCAACTCATGACGGCCATCGTAAAGATCGCAAGCTGCAGCGCATTCCACCCCGGGGAGCTGAATCGCAGTTGTCAGCAGTCCGGTGCCCTCCATGCCGACTCCCACAATCCCAAAGTGAACTCTGTCGCTCGCACCGGTTAATCGAGGCAAAGCGACCAGCGGATCAGGCTCCAGCAGAATGGGGCCGGCGACAAGCGAGGCGCCAGCTATTCCTGCACTCCTCTGCAAGAACTGACGGCGCGAGTAATTAGACTTAGTCATACAGCAAACTCCTCTGGCGTTAGGTCATGAGGCCGATGCAAATCGCTCGAAGTAAACTTGCAAACTCTGGAAGATCATGAAACCGCCTGCTGAAACCGGTTTCACATACCGCTTTTGTAAGCTCTTCCTCTCCTCGCCGTCAAGTTCTCTTTCTCTTAGCTCTGGAAAACCCGTTGAGCTTAACTCCTCAGAAGGAAGGCGGCTGGACTAGTTTTCTGTTTTTTCTTTTGTGGCAGACCAATTTGTGGAGCGATCTTCCGACCCATTCTGGCCCGGCTCCTCTCATTGCCGCCCTCATGTACATACGTTTAGTACAACTCTACCGAGCAGTCGCGGTCGACCTGCGAATGACGAGTTCCGTTTCCAAATAGTAGTCCGCGCCTTTTCGGCGTTTCAGCTTCAGCGTCCTATCCAATGCCTCGAAGGCGGTCGCCCCCACTCGCTCGCGGGGGACTCGTATGGTGGTCAGCGGCGGGCGTGCCAGGAAAGCAAAAGAGATGTCGTCGATGCCGATAACGGAGATGTCTTCCGGGATCCGCGCACCCGCCTCTTCGAGAGCGTTCATGGCGCCGAGGGCGATAAGGTCGCTGCCGCAGAAGATCGCCGTGGGCTTATCCGGCGTTGAAAGAATGGCACGAACCGCGGAGGCACCAGCATCGATGCGGTAGTTACTGCTGATCACTGGTAACGGGTTGAGGTCTCTCTTTTTCAATCCCGCAACCAGCGCGTCCTTGATTGTAATGGCCGTCCGGTTGTCGTCTGGTCCAGCAATGACCGCGGCGCGGCGGTGACCGAGTCCTACGATATGCTCGATGGCTTGCTCTATACCCCGTTCATAGTCTATCGAAATGGTGCTCACCAGCTTCTCGGCTGGGCTCATGTTGCAGAACACCACGCCAATTCCCGCGTCAATGAGTTCCGAGGCCATGCTCCTCTCGATCGAGGAGGTCATCACGGCGACGCCGCGTACGTCACTTTCGATCAGCTTGCGCAGGATGGATTTCGTCCGAGCCTTGTCGTATTGGGTGTTGCAAAGAAGGACGTCGAACCCGCGATCCCAAGCCGCGGCTTGGAATCCGCGAATGATTTCGGGGAAATATGGGTTGGCGATCTCCGAAATCACCAACCCGAACAAATCGCTCCGGCCCGTAGCCAACCGCCGGGCATGGACATTCTTGAAGTATTTCATTTGTCCGACGACTTCCAAAACGCGCCTCTCGGTCTCCACAGAGATGTAGCGCGTCTTGTTGAGGACGCGGGAGACTGTAGCGGGGGACACTCCGGCGCGTTTGGCCACCTCCCTCATTGTGTGGCCCATGCGTTTTCCTCCGCGAAAATAGTTTTCTGCTGCCAAGGTGACGCTGCGGGAGCGATCCTTTCCAGGCGATGGGCGGCGCTGGAAAGCGCTTTCCTTCAGCGATAGTCAGTCCGCGCCAAACTATCATGATTTCGGAGCGTAGACTACGGGGATCGAAAAACAAGATAGAGAGGAGAAAAAAACTTGACAAGGCTCAGCCAGCACTGATAAACGGGTAGGAAGTAACCGGTTTCTGAAACCGATTGCATAAACGGCCTCATCCGCGTTTTTGCCAGTGATGTGACGGACGGCAAGAATTTCAATGGTTCGCTTGGAAGGCGCACAGCGCTTTGAGATTCGGTTGCCGGCGAAGGACAGGGTTGTTCGGCGATCGGCGCCTATTTGGGGGGGGAATGCGATTCAATCTGTCCTTGCTGAGGTTTCTTTCTTTTAGTCTTTTCCTTACATTCTCCGGAATAACGGCTCGAGCTCAGTCCGACCGCGGGGCTATTGCCGGCACGGTTGTCGATAGCTCCGGCGCTGCAATTGCCAACGTCGTGGTCACCGTCAGCAGTACGGAAACCGGTGCTAATTACAGCGCCACCACCGGCCCAACCGGGGGATATCGGATTCCCGATGTGCAAGTCGGCGTTTACAACGTTTCCGTCGCCACAGCTGGATTCAAGACCGAGACGAAGACAGGCGTCGTCGTGCAAATCAACACAACGGCGTCGCTCGACTTTTCGTTGCAGCTCGGGGATGTGAAGGAAACTTTGACCGTGGTTGCGGATGCCCCAGCAATCCAAACGGAAACCTCGGAGATCGCAACTGTTGTTGGCTCAAAACAGATCGAGGATTTGCCCTTCTCGATCAATGCCACGGGGCAGAGCTTTTTGCGTTCGCCGGAGACTTTTGTCTTCCTGACGCCCGGGACTGCAGGACCCGGCACGAACAGCGATCATTCTTCTTCCGGTATCTTCGAATCGAAACTGTCGGGCGGGCAGAATTTCAGTACGGAAGTCATTCTCGACGGGGCCAGCACTACACGCGCCGACAGCGGTTCTGCATTCGACCAAACTGCGCCTTCCGTCGAAGCTCTTAGCGAATTCAAAGTCTCCACCTCAACAATTCCCGCCGAATTTGGCCGCACCTCGGGGGGCGTGGAGAGCTTCACTACAAAATCCGGTACAAATTCCTACCATGGCACCGCCTTTGAGTTGTATCGCAACGACAAGCTGGACGCCAATTCTTGGGATAACGATCTTGGTCATCAGCCAAAGCCCAGAGACCATCAACACGATTTTGGCGGCAGCCTCGGTGGGCCAGTGCGCGTTCCAAAACTTTATAATGGCCATGACAAGACATTCTTTTTCTTTTCCTGGGAACAGTACCGAAACAACCAGGGTACTTCCCAGCTGTCGACTGTCCCAACCGACAAAGAGCGCACTGGCGACTTCTCCGAGTTGCTCGGCCCGGACACAGGCCTGATCAATCCCTGCGACAATTCGCATATCCTCTTGGGGCAGATATTTGATCCATCTAGCACGAGAACGGTCATGGTAGGTGGCCAGCCTGTGCAATGCCGCACTGCTTTCCTAGGAAACAAGATCACTACCCTTAGTACCGTGGCTCAAAACATTCTGAAATTCGTCCCCCACGCCAACAATCCATCAGGTTCAGGAGGTTGCCAGCAGATTATCTGCAACAATTTCTTGTTCAATTCCAATAAGCCCATTCGCGACACCACCATGTCTTTTCGCATCGATCAGTATTGGGGCACGAAAAACAAGTTCTTCTTTTCCTACAGCAGCCGTGACCAGGGAGTTCTGAATGGCAACGCAATACTTCCTGTCCCTTTGGATCCGAACTTCCATAATTCGAATTTTACACACTACCTCCGCTTCGGCTGGGACTACACCCTGAGCAGCAATTTGCTAAACCATCTTTCTGTCGGCTTCAACCGCTTGAGCAATTTCAGCAAAGGCGAGAGCGTCACGGGCGTGGATTGGGACAAACTCCTGGGCATTGGCAATGCAAGCGGGCCTGTATTTCCCCCCATCGATTTCAACGGCAACGCGGTGGGCGTCGGCTACCAGAACTGGAGCGCCGCCAACGATGACGGTAATATCCCCAACAGCCTCGTTGTGGCCGAAAGCGTCTCTTGGATCAAGGGCCGCCATTCTCTTCGCTTTGGCTTTGATTGGCGTTCGTACCAGTTCTCAAGAAAGACCCAGGCTAACCAATCTCCGACCTACAATTTCTTCGGTTTTCAGAGCGCTTACACTCCCAATAACAGTCAGACCGGTGATCCCTTCGCCAGTTTCCTGCTCGGTGCTCCCAATGAGGAGTCCCTCCAAGTGGCGTCGGTTTTTCCGCGTTGGGCTTCAAACTACTACGCGGGATATGTCGAGGACGATTACAAAATTCGCAAGGATCTTACTCTTAATCTGGGTTTGCGCTACGACGTGGACACTCCGCGCCATGAAGCTCACAATGCCGAATCCGTCTTGGACCTTACTGCTCCCAACAGCGGGAACGCGGCCGTTCCAATCTCGCCGGCCATACCAGGAGCCCTGATCTACGGCGCCGGCGCCTCCGGCGCTAAAACCTATCACAAGGATCTCGGGCCGCGTGTTGGCTTTGCCTATGCCCCGGGGAAATTGTTTGGCCTGCTAAATCAGACTGTGCTTCGTGGCGGCTACAGTATTTACTATGCGGCTCTCACCTATTCTGACTTCGGAAACTCTCTAACGAGTGGGGCCACGGCCACGCCGGACTTCCTGTCCACTGATAAGTTCACTGCGCAGCAGTCCCCGGATATGGGCTTTCCCAGCTACACGCCGCCCTCAAACAATCGGGATCCGGCGCTGCTGAATGGTCAAGGCAGCATTGGGTTTGTTGATCCCACCTATGGTCGACCAGGCATGGTGCAGAACTGGAGCCTCGAAATCCAGCATCAGTTGGCTCCCGACCTCATCCTCAGCGTCGGTTACATTGGAATGCATTCCACGCACTTGCATTCCAACCTTGCTCAAGTTGATAGCATTGATCCGAAATTCTTATCTCTCGGAACCCAGCTGAATAATCCAGTCACAAGTGCCGCCGGGCAGGCCACGTTGGCGAGCCTTGGCGTGACCGTCCCAAGTTGGTTCACGAAGTTGTACGGGAACAGTGCTCCGGTCGGCCAGTTGTTGTTGCCTTTTCCGCAATACCAAAGCATCAGCAGTAGTTGCTGCCTCGAGAATATCGGCCAGGCCACCTATAACGCTTTGCAGGCCAAAGTCGAGCGGCGCTTCCGTAACGGCTTGAACCTCCTCGCTTCTTACACCTATTCCAAGACGCTAACCGATGCCGACAGCACTTTCCCCGTTTTCACCGGGTTCAATTCCAACGTCTTTGGCGCACAGAACCCTCAGAATCTGAAAGCGGAGAAGAGCGTCAGCTACCAGGATGTCCCCCATGCATTCGTTCTCAGCTATCTGTACGAGTTGCCCGCCGGCCCGGGCAAGAAATACCTGAATCACGGTCCTGCCAGCAAGGTTCTCGGGGGATGGGAAGTTGGGGCGGTTCACCGGTACCAAAAGGGGTCGCCGTTCCTACTCCAAACGATTCAAGACGCGCCTCCTTTCACGGGCGGCAACTTTCGCTATACTCTGATACCCGGCGTCCCGTTGCTGAGTCCGACCCATTCCTCCTTCAACCCCTTTGGAGCAAACAGTGGCTGCACGGAGAACCCTGACGGAACCTTCCATGCCAACAGCACAAATAATTTCTTCAATTGCGCCGCGCTTCTTGATCCCGAGGCTGCGCCTCTCGTTGCCGCGCGTGGCTATGCTTTCGGAGACGCCCCTGTCATGTTTAGCAATATCCGAGGCCCGGGCTACATCAACGAAGACTTTTCGGTCATCAAGAAGACGACTCTTTCGGAGGGCCATGCTCTGATTTTCAAGGCAGATATACCAAACGGATTCAATCGTCACAGCTTCGGCACTCTGGACGGAAACCCCTTCAGCGGCACTTTCGGTGCCCCCGGAGGGGGCGGTCACAGCGTCCTGAATCCGCCACGCCAGATTCAGTTGACATTGCGATACGTATTCTGACGAGTTGTTGCCCTGTGACTAGAAGCCTCCTGACTCGCCGCGAGTCAGGAGGCCTTTCATTCACACCAAGTTTTCTCCCTTTCGCACCAAGGTATAGAATCGTGCTATGCAATGTCGGCCGCACATCCCCCATCCTCGTCAGATCAAAACGCCCCTGTTCGGTTGCTTTCTCTTTCGCGCGCCACGGCTGATCTGTCCCACAATCCTTTTCTCATTCGTGTTTTTTTGTGCATCAACTATGGCGTCCCCGCAAGCCGGCACGGACATCAACGAATCGTTTCGCCAGGCTTCCGCCGCTATGCGCCAAGGAAATCTCGACGAAGCGGCCGCCGGTTTTGCCTCGGTCGCTCAGGCATCGCCCACGTTCGCCGAAGCTCATTTCAATCTTGGCTTGGTCCGTGAAGAGCAGGGCCGCTTCGACGATGCCATCGCTAGCTTTCAAAAAGCCCTCGAGTTGAAACCGCGGCTCCGTGGCGCGAACCTATTTCTCGGGGTCTCTTACTTCCGCCTCAACCAACTCGACAAAGCGTCCGCCGCGATTCTGAAAGAGACAGCCGCTTACCCGAAGGATGCGCCTGCCTGGATGTGGCTCGGCGTCGTGCGGCTCGCGCAGGACAAGCCCGAAGAGGCCGCCGAAGCCCTCGACAAGGCCGCAAAGCTCGCGCCAGATGATATGGACATCCTCTACCACCGCGGCCGCGCACACTTGCTTGTCTCCAAGAACAGCTACGGCAGGATGTTCAAAGTTGATCCGCGTTCCTGGCGTGTACATCAGGTCATTGCCCAGGCTAATGGCGAGGCCGATCGTCATATGGATGCCGTCGCTGAATACCAAGCCGCTATCAAGCTTGCTCCTGCACAGCCTGGCTTGCACGAGGAGTTAGGCTCCGAATACCGCAGCCTGGGAAAGATTCAGGAAGCCGAAGACGCCTATCTCCGCGAGCTGGAAATCGACCCCAACAATGTTCTCGCAAAGTACAAGTTAGGCGTGCTCACTGTCGAGAAAGGAGATCCGGCGAAGGGCAAGGTACTCATCGAAGCCGCCTTGCGGCAAAAGCCAGGCCTACTCCACTCTGACTACAATCTTGGGCGCGCGGAAATGCTTCTTGGCAATGACGCCGCCGCTTCTCGGCTGCTTGAGCGCGCCACTGCGGCTCCGGGCTCCGATCCGGAAGTCATCCAGCAAGCCTGGTATCAGCTTGGAATCGTCTACCGCCACCTTCATCGTATGGAAGACGCGCAAAAGGCCATGGCAACATTCCAGAAGCTCAAGGATGATGAGGCGGAAAATTCTCAAAAAGCGCTGAAGCGATACGAAGTCCAGCAGAATCCCAATTCCACCCAGCCACCTCCCTTGCCACAGAATCCCAATGACCGGTAAACAAGGACACGAATGTACTCATCGACGAAGTTTCCAAGCTTAGTCTTCCGTCGCGCAGGGCTGCTGTTCGTGCTGGGCGCATTCGCCGCTTCCTCGCTGTCGCCGCAAACCAAAAAGGGGACACCAGCATCTCGAGTTCCGCCCTCGGAACGCATCGATGTCGTCGAATCCTCTGAAGACTTGCACGAATCGTTGCAAGAAAAGCCTCCTCTTCATTTCGGCTCGTCTCGCACTGAGGGACTCACGATCGTCGTCAGCGATGCGGTCAAGTATCAGCAGATAGACGGATTCGGCGCCTCGCTCACCGATTCCTCTGCTTGGCTCATTTCGCAAAAGCTCAACAAGCCCCAACGCGCCCAGCTTCTAGAGATGCTATTCGATCGCGAGAAAGGCATCGGCCTGAGTATGCTGCGCCAGCCCATGGGCGCGAGCGACTTTGCACTCAAAGACTACACGTACGACGACATGCCCAGCGGACAAACCGATACGGACATGAAGCATTTCTCCATCGATTATGATCGCGAGCAGATCATTCCCATTCTCCGCGAGATCCTCGCTCTCAATGGAAATCTCAAGATTATCGGCTCTCCCTGGAGCCCACCAGGCTGGATGAAGACCTCTGATTCGATGATTAAGGGGACGCTTCTGCCTTCGGCGTACGCTCCCTTTGCCAAATACTTTGTGCGATTCGTCCAGGCGTATGAAGCATCCGGCGTTCCCATCTTTGCGGTTACCCCGCAGAACGAGCCGCTCAACATTCCCGGTGATTATCCCGGGATGGGCATGAGCGCAGAAGAACAGGCGAAATTTATTCGAGAGAATCTCGGCCCGGCTTTTCATGACGCCGGAATCAAATCGAAAATCCTTGCCTTCGACCACAACTGGGATTTGATCGATTTTCCGGTCAAAGTGCTAAACGACAAGCAGGCGGCGGCTTTCATCCCAGGCATCGCTATTCATTGTTACGGCGGCAGCCCCACGGCGCAGACCGAACTGCACAATCGTTTTCCCGACAAGGACATTTGGCTGACCGAATGTTCCGGCGGGGAGTGGCAAAAGGGAAGATTGCTCGAGGAGCAGGCTCGTTTGGTCATCTCGACGACGCGCAATTGGGCAAAGGGCGTGATCCTGTGGAATCTCGCGCTGAATCAGAATCACGAACCTTTTCTGGGCGGCTGCAAAACCTGCCGCGCCGTCGTTACGATTGATGACTCCGTCTCGCCTTCGCGAATCATCCCGACGGTGGATTACACCGCGCTCGGGCATGCCAGCAAGTTTGTCGCGCCAAGCGCATTCCGCATCGACTCGACCACATTTGAGCAGGAACGCCTGGAGTCGGTGGCGTTTCGCAATCCGGACGGCTCGATTGCTCTGATTGTGTTGAACGGCGGCAACGCACCTGTCACTTTCAATCTCAGTTGGAAGGATAAGTATGCGTCCTACCATCTCGAGCCCGCTGCGGTTGCAACCTTTCGCTGGTCCTCGCCAGGGAAGCCGCGCTAACCAAATGCTCTGCCATCGAGATCGATCTATTATGGTTCGGGAGGACTCGTCGGCCGCGTCCGCGCGGCACGGCTTTGTAGATCCTCCGTGCGCTGAAACTCGATCTTGGCCTTTTCCATCTGATGCGTTTGCTTGTAAAACCTTGCTAATTGGTAGTGAATTGCCGCGTTCTCTGGCTCCCGCCGCTCGGCTTCTTCCAATTCGCGCTGCGCCTCAGGCAGCCGATTCGTTCGCAGGTAAGCCGTCCCAAGTTTCAGGTGGCAGGTCGCGTTGGCGGCTCCAAGTTCCACAGCTTTCTCCAGTGGCGCGACGGCTTCGCTGGCGCGGTCCAATTCCAGCAAAAGGCCTCCAAGATTTAAGTACGGCTGTTCGCTTTGGTGTGGATTCGCTTCCTGCCATTCAATCGCTTTGCGATAGGCATTCAGCGCCTCATTTGGTTTGGCTTCCGACTCCAGGATCAGTCCCAGATTGTTCTCCGCCTTGGCATCGCGCGGCTGCAAATCCAACACCGTTAGAAAAGCTCTCCTGGCCGCGGGCAGCAGACTTCTCGAGTAATATGCGCGCCCCAGGTAATACCATGCATCCTTGTTCTGGGGATCGAGTTCCACCGCCTTTTCCAGCCACCGGATTGCGTCAACGTAGTCGTTCAGGAGAACATAGTCCAGACCAACGATTTTCAAATCCTCTCCCGTGGGAGTTCTCAGGGCCGCGGCCTTGGTATAGATTTCCAGCGATTCGCCGGCTCTGTTCTCGCGGTGCAACACAAACCCTAGCAAATAGAGGGCTTCATCGGAATCTGCGTGCAGTCCAATATAGTGGCGGAGTGCGGTTTCGGCTTCGTTGAACTTTTCCAGATGCACGAGCGATTTCGCTTCGTAAATAAGAGCGTCGGTTGTTCCCGGAGCAACCTTCTCAGCCTTGGCAAACAAATCTGCGGCCGCAGCGTAGTCTCCTGCGCCGAACGCGGCTACCCCTTGCGCATATTCGCTATCGGTTTGTGCCCCGCATACAAGCGGAACCAATAGCAGCAGGATCACCGGCCCGCAGAGTGTTCTCGACCGATCGCTGCAGGGCTCACGCATCATTTCACCGAGGGTCTCGCGTTCGGAGGCCCGACTGGTTCATCAACCTGCAGGATCTGATCGACGGGAATGTTCTTGAGCGTCTGTACAATTCCGCTCGGCCACCGAATCTCGATGGACTCGACATTCTTTTCTTTTCCAAGTCCGAAATGAATGCGCTTATCGCCGGATGAGAGATAACTGCCCGCCGTGGTAACCGTAGCGAACTGTTGTCCGCTTGCGGTAACCAGCTTTGCAGCAGCACCGATCGCATCGCGATTGCTCTTGTGCCCCACGAGCTTGAGCAGCAACCAGTGATTTCCTGTTGCCGTTTCGTTGTGCAAGACGTACGCCGGTCCGTCATTCGTCGTCACCACCGCATCCAGCCTGCCGTCGTTATCTAGATCTCCGATCGCCAATCCACGAGCCACCCAGGATTGCTTGAAAACTTCGCCAGACCCTTGTGAAACATCCACGAATCCCTTGCCGGTGTTGCGCGCCAGCAACATTGGCTCGCGATAGCGCAGATTAGGATTTGTCAGTTCGATAGTGTCGAGATCGTGGCCCTGCACAACCATCAAATCCTTCCAGGCGTCATTGTCGAAATCAAAAAGCCGGACGCCCCATCCGGAATGTGCCAGTGTCATCCCTGCAAGCCCGGATCGCGTACTCACGTAAGTAAATGTGCCGTCGCCGTTGTTCTGATAAAGGGCATAACGCTGATTGGCTAGGTTCGTAACAACAATGTCTGGCCACCCGTCATTGTTGTAGTCCGCAAAATCGACTCCCATGCCTGCGTAGGTACGGCCGTCGATATCCACCGCAACTTCAGAGACCAATCCGACTTCTTCAAAAGTTCCGTCGCCCTTATTGTGGTATAAGAATTCCACCATCGAATCATTCGCAAAAAACAAATCGATATGACCGTCGCGATCGTAATCTGAGAGAGCTACGCCTAAACCCTTGGCGGGCTTGGAAAGCCCCAGCTTTTCCGCCACTTCCGAGAACGTTCCGTCTCCGTTGTTGTGATAGACCAGCGGCCGCGCCGGTTTGAAATAGTCCGGATGGCAATAGGCCCGGTAGCCTTCTTTGTGCTCGCCGCACCAGATGTCGTCGAAATCCCACTCGACGTACCGCAGCACAACGAGATCGAGAAACCCGTCTCCATCCAAATCCACCCACGCTGCGCTGGTGGACCACCCGCTCCCGCCAACCCCGGCTTTAACGGTCACGTCGGAAAATGTTCCATCGCCGTTGTTATGGTACAGCTTGTTTCCTCCGTACGCGGTTACGTAAAGGTCTTCGTACCCGTCATTGTCGTAGTCGCCCACGGCCACGCCCATGCCGTATCCGGTTCCCTGCAAACCTGCCTTCTCTGTCACGTCTTCGAACGTGCCGTCGGCTTTTTGGTGATACAGGCGATTCCAGTATTTTGGTCCCGATTTCTGGGGAATGGTTCCTTTTGCTGTGGGATCGCTCAGCGGCGCGCCATTGACAAGAAAAATGTCTAAGCGTCCGTCATTCTCATAGTCAAAAAGCGCGACTCCTGAACCCATTGTCTCCGGCAAATATTTTCTCGAGGTATGCGAGGCCTGATATTGGAAATTGACGCCAAGACGTTGAGTGACGTCTACAAATGTTCCTGGAGCTACCGAAGCAGCGTTGGTCGTCTGAATTTGTCCCGGACCGCCGATCGAAGACCCAGCAATAAGAAAAACACTCGCAAAAAGAACGGCCAATTCGAAGAACGCAGCATTTTTGCGTTGGGATGGATTCTCGAAAGAGTGCTTCACCGTTCGACGATCCCTTTTCCTTCCACAACTGTGTAAATGCGGTCCACCGCCGGCAAGGTGATCTGTTCCTTTGCTCCGCTGGGCCAGTGGATTTCCACTCTGTCCACTTTCGTTGCGGCTCCCAAACCAAAATGCAATCGCTGATCGGAACTGGAAGCGTAACTTCCGCCGCTGAACACATCCCCGCGTTGCCGCACCCCTCCGGCCGTGACAAATGCCTTGGCTCCGATGGCATCACGCGGGCTCTTGGGACCACCGATCAATTTTAAAGTTACCCAGTGATTCGAATTCCTAACCAAGTTTCTGAGCAGGGTCGGCGTTGAATCCACATTGTTGATCACCACGTCGATGTGGCCGTCGTTGAACAAATCGCCAAACGCGGCTCCGCGCGAGGTAATCACGACGGCGAGTCCGCTGCCTGTAGCAGGCGGCACTTCTTGGAATTTCGCCCCATCAAGGTTTTTCAATAGCAGCGGTCTTTGCGCCCAGGTTGTTCCCCAATCCTGCTTGTCCACCCCGGGATACACATGGCCGTTGGCGACAAAAATATCTAATAGTCCGTCGTTGTCATAGTCCAGGAAACCTGTGCCCCATCCCAGGAATGGGATGGTCAGATTGGCGATTCCTGCCCGAAAGGAGACGTCCGAGAAATTAGCCTCCCCATCGTTGTGATAAAGAGTGTTGTAATCATCGGAGAAATTTGTGATGTAAAAATCCACCTTGCCGTCGCGGTTGTAGTCCCCAACCGCGATTCCCATGGAAGCTTGTTCGCGCCCCTCATCGTTGAGCGCGAAACCCGAAATATAACTGACGTCCTGAAACGTGCCGTCGTGTTTGTTCAGATAAAGGTATCTCGGCACGGAGTCATTCGCCACGGCAAGGTCAACCCACCCGTCGTCATCTACGTCAACGAAGACCGAAGCGAAGCCATAATAGCCCTTGGCGTCTGCGACTCCCGCCTTCACGCTCACGTCGGCGAAGGTTCCGTCTCCGTTGTTGTGGAACAGGTGATCGCCTTCGCCCGGTAGGCCGCGCGGCCCGCACATCACTTCAATACCGCGGAACTGGCAGAATCCCGGCGGCAGGCCGCCTTTCCCGGAAATAGGGGGATGATCCGGATCAAACTTCGCGTATCCCGGAACGAAGAGGTCAAGGAACCCGTCGTGATCGTAGTCGCCCCAGGTCGCTCCCGTTGACCAGCCGCCCAGCGTCACGCCAGCTTTCTCCGCGACGTCCGTAAAGGTGCCGTCATGGTTGTTGTGGTACAAGCGGTTCTTGCCAAAATTTGAGACGTAGATGTCCGGCCAGCCGTCATTGTCATAATCGCCGACGGCCACTCCAAATCCCCAGCGCTCATTCGCCACGCCGGCCGTGTCGGTCACGTCTGTAAAAGTGCCATCGTGATTGTTGTGCAGCAGCATCGCACGCGGGGCAGCCTCCTTACCTTTGAGCGCCGGAAAGGTCGAGCCATTCAGTAGATAGATGTCCAGCCAGCCGTCGTTGTCGTAATCCAATAGAGCAACCCCCGAACCGGGTGTCTCCAGAATCGTCCTTTTCTCTGGGTCTCCGGAACGATGGCGAAACTTGTCGAGCCCTGCTGCATGCGTGATATCCGCAAAAACGATAGGCGCGCCATCAACGAAGCCTCCCGCGGTAATGGGCCGTGAAAGTGCATCTTTGACGGGGGCATGCGCCGCACCGGTGCTCATGCCACCCTGCTGGTCTCGGACACGCTCCTTCTCCGCAGGGTTTTGCTGCGCCAGACAGGAGCTCAGAAGCAGCGTTAGATAAACGGCTTGCGCTGTGGTCGCGCGAAGAAGGCGCCCAGATTGGCCGGATCTAGAGAATGACATTCAGCCCCAATGGGTCGTTTGACCCAAAAGCATCTTCGCACAAAGTTCATGAGCAGGTCGAACCGATGGGAGGGAACGTAGCGAGACATACTGGCCGGTTCGAACTATCCAGTTGTGATTGGGGCTGCTGGTGAAGTGCACGGGGACAGCGATTTTCACGCGGAAGGCCTTGATTTTCCGCACTGGTCCGGTGTTCGACACGACTAACTTCCGCAAGGCTTTCCAAGCGGCATGCATTGCGGTAAAGTTAGGAATCCAAGTTGGTCCCAAGGCTTGGCAATACCGGGGACTAAAGCCGTATGATTTGCGTAGAAGCGCGGTGAGAAATCTGAGCCGTGCGGGAGTGCATCAGACTGTCGCCATGAAAATCAGCGGACGCAAGACTCGTTCAGTCTTTGATCGCTACAATATCACGTCGTTAGATGACGTGAAGGAAGCCATGGGGAAGGTCTCTCGCCGCCATGCAAGTCTGATACAAGCTGTGAAAAAGTAGTCGGTCCAAATCGTAGTTGACGCCAGTGTTTTGTTGGTCAAAGCCGAGGTAGCTCAGTGGTAGAGCAGCCGATTCGTAATCGGCAGGTCGCGAGTTCAACTCTCGCCCTCGGCTCCAGAATCTCCTAAGTTCTTTCCTTTCAATCACTTTCCCAGGCTAGTTCACTGATTGACTCCGCTCGCGAGTATCCCACCGTCAACGATTAGCACCGAACCGGTTGTGTAACTGGCGGCGTCGGAGGCCAAGTAGACGGCGGCGCCTGCGAGTTCCTCGACTTTGCCAAAGCGCTTCATAGGAGTGCGCATGAGCCACTCGTTGCCGCGCGGAGTGCCGTCCAGCAGCTTTTCATTCAGAGCAGTGCGGAACACGCCGGGCGCGATGGCGTTCACGCAAATGCCGTGTGGCGCCCATTCGATGGCGAGCGACTGGGTGAGTGAGGCGACCGCGGCTTTGCTGGCGGAGTACGCGGAGACTTCGAGCATGCCGAGGAAAGAGCCAATCGACGCGATGTTGATGATTCGTCCGTAGCGGCGCTCGACCATGTGGCGGCCAAAAACCTGGCAAGCACGTAGGATGCCGGTGAGGTTTGTTTCGAGGATGTCGTTCCAGTCTTGCTCGGAGAAATCGATCGTGGGGGCTTTCTTCGTACGCCCGGCGGAGTTCACAAGGATATCGACTTTGCCGAACGTTTTCACCGCGGCATCGAGCAACTGTTGGAGCGAAGCCCGGTCGGTTACGTCAGAAGTTACTCGTAGGGAACGGCGGCCCAGCGCTTCAATTTCGCGAGCCGTGGACTCGACTTGGTCGGCACGCCGCGAGGTTGGCGCAACGTCAGCGCCGGCTTCGGCCAGCCCGAGAGCGATGGCGCGGCCGATGCCGGACGTGCCGCCGATGACTACGGCTGTTCTGCCCTGTAGGTTGAGCTTGCTAAATCCCATGGTTACTATCTCCCCGCGAAAATCTCTCGCTTGATCATCATACGCACCTCGCGCTTACGGCTCTAGTTGCGGACAGCGAATGTCGCTCTACCAGTTAAACATTGTGCCGTCCAACTTTCTGTTAACGGGCAAATACGCGCGTTCGTAAGGAAATTTGTCCGCGACCTTCTCGCTATAGTCCACACCCAAACCCGGCGCGTCTCCCGGATGCAGGAAGCCGTCGCTGAAGGAATATGCGTGTGTGAACACTTCGTCGGTTTCCTTCGTGTGCAGCATGTATTCCTGGATTCCAAAATTGTTGACGGAAATGTCGAAATGAAGCGCGGCAGCCAGCGAGACGGGGGACAAGTCCGTTGCGCCGTGGCAAGCGGTGAGCACGTGATAGATTTCGGCGAGCGAGGCGACTTTTTTTAGGTGCGTGATGCCACCGCTGTGGACCGTAGCCATTCGAATGTAGTCGATCAATTGCTCGGTGATGACGGTTGTAGCGTCCCAGATGGTGTTGAAGACTTCACCCAGAGCGAGCGGCGTGGTAGTGTGCTGGCGCACAATGCGAAAGCCTTCCTGAAGTTCGGCCGTGACGGCATCCTCCAGCCAGAATAGGTGATAGGGCTCGAGGCTTTTGCCCAGGCGGGCCGCTTCGATCGGCGTGAGGCGGTGATGGGCGTCGTGAAGAAGATGAACGTCGTCGCCATACTTCACTCGAAGAGATTCGAAAAGTTTTGGGACGTGCATCAGATATTTTTCAGTGGACCACACATTCTCCGGCGGAAGCCCTTTTTCTGCAGGCTCGTAATAAAATTTTCCTTTCGACACGCCGTAGGTTGACGGAATTCCGGGAATTCCCGATTGCGCGCGAATCGCGCGATAGCCCAGGCTCACGTATTTGCCCACTTCGTCGATGGTTTCTTCGATGTCGCGCCCATTGGCGTGGCCGTAGACCATGACGCCTTTGCGGCTCTTTCCGCCAAGAAGATTGTAGAGCGGAGTGTTGAGAGCCTTTCCCTTGATATCCCAGAGAGCGATGTCGATCGCGCCGATCGCCGCCATGGTCACGGGGCCGCGGCGCCAGTAAGCGCCGCGATAGAAATATTGCCAGGTGTCCTCGGATTGAAAAGGATCGCGGCCGATCAGGCAGGGAATTAAATGCTCGGAGAGATAGGCTGCGACGGCAAGTTCGCGGCCATTGAGCGTCGCGTCGCCAAGGCCGTAAATGCCTTCGTCCGTGTAGACCTTTAGGGTGACGAAATTCCTTCCTGGCGAAGAGATCAGCACCTTTGCATCGGTTATTTTCAAGCATCCTCCTCAGGTCGCAATCAATTGTGCCCAACTTATTTTTGCCGCTCTCCGCAGCAATTACCAGCGGCTGACAAATCGAATTTCAGATTCGCCGCACGAGGCCTTCGTCCGTAGCTTTCGTGTTGCGAACGAGCAACAGCACGAGAATCATGCCGATGAACGGAATCAGGCCCGCGATGACCATCAGTGGGTCGAACAAGTGCGTCCCTGTCGCAATCCGCGCATCGGAAAGACGGCCTGCCAATTCGAAAACGATGATCGTGCCAAGCGCGGCTCCCGTTCCGCTCATGCCGCTGACGGTAGCCACGGATTCGTTTTTGTAAAGGTCAGAAGGTAACACGTTGGCGATTGTGGTGAAAGATGCATAAGAAAATGTGGCGAGGGCGAAGAGGAAAGTAAGCAGATAAAGATTGACCGTGAATATCGTGGGGATGAGCAACGCCACGCCGAAGCCGCCGAAAACCACTAGAGCTTTGCGCGCATTTCCGACGGACCAGCCGCGTTTGATCAAACGACCAGAAAGCCAGCCGCTGAAAAAATTGCCAAGATCGGCCGCAATAAATGGAATCCAGACGGCGATCAGGCCGCTCTTCAGAGCAATGCCTTTGGCGACGAGATAGATGGGAAACCAATCGGCGATGAAGAACCAGACCGGATCGGTGAAGCTCCTTGCGATGATGGTTCCCCAGGTTTGCGGGAGCTTGAGAAGCTCGCGCCAGCGTGGCGGCGTTGTTGTGGGCGCTTCGTCCTCTTGGTGGTCGGCAAGAATCATCTGCCGTTCTGCGGGACTGAGGAGAGGATGGTCCTGAGGAATGTAATACAGCCAGCGCCAAACAATCAGCCACAAAAAGCCCAGCAGGCCGGGCACCACAAATGCAGGACGTGTGCCCCAGCGGAAGTACAACCACAAAACAACGAACGGCGCGACGGCTCCACCAATCGAAGAGCCACTATCAAAAAGCGCGGTGGCCAGAGCCCGCTCCTGTTTCGGGAACCATTCCGAGACAGCCTTGGTCGCGCCGGGCCAGTTCCCGGATTCGCCAAGTCCGAGGAAAAAACGAAATCCCATGAAGGAGTGCAAACCTCTGGCAAGCGGCGTGAGAACAGAAACAATCGAATACCAAAGTACAGTGAGGGTGAGTCCGCGCTTTGTTCCGATGCGATCCATCAACCTGCCATTAAGCGTTTGTCCGATGGAATAGGCCACGCGAAATGCGATGACAAGATTCGCGTAGTCCGTGTTGGTCCAGTGATAGTCCTGCTTGAGATAGGGAGCCAGCAGCGAGAGCGTTTGGCGATCGATGTAATTGATGACGGTCGATGCGAACAAGAGCCCGCCGATCCACCATCGCAGCGAGGGAATGGTGCGACCGCCGCGGAAGCTCTCTCCTGTGGTTTTTGTTTCTGTTCGAATGTCCATTAAGAAGCAGTTTCCGCTGATCCTGGATGGCGAGTCATGCTTCAACCGGATGCGGCGAGAGCCGAAAGTGTCGCCCTACTGAGTAACGCAGCCGACTGCCTGTCGAGAAAAATTGTCGCATTTGCATGCGTTCGCAGGATCGAAGCCGGAGCCAGCGGGCGGATGGGCCCTTCGAAACAGGTCTTTACTGCCTGCGCTTTGCGGGCGTCGGGAACAACGGAAATGATTGCACGCGATTTTAGGATTTGGCGAACGGACATCGAGATAGCTTGCGACGGCACAGTCGAGAGATCGGTGAACCAGCCTTCGCCGACTTGTTGCCTGCGACACGCTTCATCCAGATTCACGATGAGGTAAGGATCGTTCGTCTCGAAATTGGCTGGAGGATCGTTGAAGGCGAGATGGCCGTTTTCGCCGATGCCGGCAAATGTGACGTCGATGGGAGCAGACTTTATGGCCTCGCTTGCACGCCGGACGACCTCTGCAGTGTTGTCCCCGCCGTTCAACATGTGGAGCACGGTGATTCCGGTTTTGCCGATCAGGCGGTCCTGCAAGTATTTGCAGAAACTGGCGGGATGAGTCATCGGAATTCCGATGTATTCATCGAGATGGAATAACTCTACTTTTTGCCAATCAATCCCTGGCGTCGCGGTCAAGGCTTCCAGGAATTCGAACTGAGAGGAGCCAGTCGCGGCGACTATGCGCGCCAGGCCACGTTCCTCGATTGCGCCGCGGATAGCTGTTGCCGCCTGCCCCGCGGCTGCTCGGGCAAGTTCCATCTTTTCTTCAAATATCCTGAAGATCACGCTTCAGTGTGCCTTTGCATGGATTTTGGTCGTGATGCGCGGATAGTAGAGTTTGCGACGAAACTCCGCTCCTCACGAATGAGAGAGTCTACATCACCGACCGTCATCGTGAAATTGGATTTGCCGCCGCTGCGTCCTCCGTCGCCCGTCGCTCATTCCAGTGGCGCTGTTCTCCGACTTCCCACTCTCCTGCCCATCGCTTTTTGATATAGTCCCAACCGCGATGCCCCTTGATCCCTCGAACGCGTCCAATCCCCCCCGTGCTCCGCTGACCAGAAATCAAATTCGAGGCTTTTGGGCCGCTTGGGGTGGATGGACTCTCGACGGCATGGATTCTTTTATCTACGCGCTCGTTCTTTTGCCGTCGCTTCGTGAACTTCTGCCTCGCTCCGGCATCGCCGCAACAAAAGGAAATTTCGGCTACTACGGTGGATTGCTTTTCGCGCTCTTCCTTGTCGGCTGGGGACTCGCATTTTTGTGGGGACCGGTGGGCGACAAGTTCGGCCGTGTTCGTACTTTGATGCTGACCATCGTGTGGTATTCAGTCTTTACGTTTCTCAGCGCTCTGGTCACTAGCGTCTGGCAATTGGCGGCTCTTCGCCTCCTTGCAGGAATTGGAATCGGTGGTGAGTGGGCCATGGGCGGCACATTCGTCGCGGAAGAGTGGCCGGAAAGCCGCCGCAGGGCGGGAGCGGGTTACATGCACACCGGGTATTACGTTGGCATTTTTCTTACCGCTCTTGCCAACTACGCCATCGGCAGCCATTTCGGTTGGCGCGCCATGTTTGCCGTCGGTGGTTTGCCGGCGCTTCTCCTGGCTTGGGTGCGTAGCGGAGTGACTGAGCCCTCGCGTTGGTCCAGCAAGGTGGAAGTCGTGCGCTCCTGGCGGCTGTATCGTCCCTTCGCAGCGCTTTTCTCACCAGCGCTGCGGCGCCGCACGATTCTTAACTCGCTGTTCATGCTTGCTTCGATCAGCGGGCTTTGGGCTGGGACGGTCTATGTTCCTACCGCGGTAACTTCTCTTGCGGAAGCCGCAGGCCGCGTCGGACCGCAAGCCGCGCAGCTTGCCTCTCGTGCCACCATGCTCGTCGCGTTCGCCACCATTCTGGGATGTCTGGCAATGCCGTGGCTTGCGGAACGACTCGGCCGGCGCGGTGCGCTGGGCTTTTTCTTCCTTTTGATGATGGTGTTCATCGCACTTACGTTCGGCAAAGTTTTCTATGTCGGACCATCCGCGCTTCCGTGGTTTTTCGTTTGCTTGTTTTTTCTGGGTTTGGGCGGTGCGAACTTTGCCGTCTATACTCTATGGCTTCCGGAGCAATATCCCACCGAATGCCGCGCAAGCGCCTTTGCTTTCTCGACGTCCTTCGCGCGCTTCGGCGGGGCGGCGATTACATTTCTTGTTGGTAGCGGTGTGCAGCGATATGGATCCCTCGGGATTCCTGTGGCCCTCACTTCGCTGGCATTTGTCGTTGGTCTTCTTCTAATCCCTTTTGGAGTGGAAACTCGTGGACAATCGCTGCCCGCGTAACACAAAAATGAAAGTGAGCGCACGGCAGAGGAAGGCCCAGGGCTCTGGCTACAATGCGAGGCCCGCAATTCCATATTGGCAAAGGCCCATCGCGTGCAAATAACGGACCAGACGCCTAACTCGAAATCGAACGCACGTCACGCGGTGCTCGCCGGTTTTTTCGGCTGGACGCTCGACGCTTTCGATTTTTTTGTTGTTGTCTTCCTGTATGACGCCCTTGCTCGTCAATTTGGCGTATCCAAGAAAGACATCATCTTCACCACATTTGCCACACTCGCAATGCGTCCGGTCGGGGCAGCGATCTTCGGTGTGCTATCTGATCGTTACGGGCGGCGTAGACCGCTAATGGCAAACGTGGTCTATTTTTCGCTAATCGAACTCCTGTGCGGTTTCTCTCCCAACTACAAGTTCTTTCTCGTCATGCGGGCGTTGTTCGGCATCGGCATGGGCGGCGAGTGGGGCGTTGGCGCATCCCTCGTGATGGAAGCCGCGCCCGTTCGTTGGCGCGGCATCCTCAGCGGGATCTTGCAGAGCGGCTACTCGATCGGCTATCTGCTTGCCGCCATGGCCGCACGGTTCCTTCTGCCGGCGTGGGGATGGCGGCCGATGTTTTGGATCGGCGCATTACCCGCACTGCTCGCGCTTTACATCCGGACAAAGGTTCCGGAGTCAGAAGCATGGAAGCAACATCGCGCCGCCAGCACCGGTCAGGTCCTGCGCACGGTCATGCTTGACTGGAAGCGGTTCCTCTATCTGGTCGTGCTTATGACCTTCATGATGTTCATGTCGCACGGCACGCAGGATTTGTATCCAGACTTCTTGCACGAAGTGCATCGTTTCTCGGCGGCCGTAGTCGCGAACACCGCGATTATTTACAACATCGGAGCGGTCGTCGGCGCAATTATCTTCGGACACCTCTCGCAGGTCGCCGGCCGGCGCAAAAGTATGATTGCGGCATTGGGACTTTGCTTGGTCATCATTCCGCTGTGGGCGTTTGGCGGGAGTTTAGCCGTTCTCGTCATCGCCGCGTTTGTAATGCAAATGGGAGTGCAAGGCGCGTGGGGTGTGATCCCCGTTCACCTGAACGAAATGTCGGCTGACGTGACACGTGGATTGATGCCCGGCCTTACCTATCAATTGGGAATCCTGTTGGCATCGCCTACGAATAACATTCAGTACGCATTGCGCGACCGCGTAGGCTACCAGTGGGCCATCGCCGGGTTTGAAGTAGTGACCATCCTGACGCTCACCGTCCTCCTTCTGTTCGGCACCGAGCGCCACGGGCGAAGCTTTGTGCGAGATACTCTCCAGAGTGCACCTACGAACTCCAGTTAATCGCGCAGCTCCTGCAGCCGCTGCGAGCCGCTCGATAACCGAATTCGGCTTGGCGTACGGTCTTACTTCTAGTATTTTCCAATGCGCGAGTCTTTATGCTCACGGCGGGCAACGGTGAGTCCTCGCTGAACGTCAGATATAAAGGGAAAGCACGCCACTTACGATGAACGTTCGACAGCTGTTTGATCTCACAGGTCGCGTGGCCATTATCACCGGCGGCTCGATCGGCCTCGGCCGTCAAATGGCGGAAGGCCTGGCGGAAATGGGCGCCAATCTTGTTCTCTGCGCCCGCAAGAAGGAGCGTTGCGAGAAAGCTGCTGGCGAATTGCAGAGCCTCGGAGTAAAGACGCTCGCACTCGGTTGTGACGTCAAAAATCCAGCCGAAGTGCAAGCCGTCGTCGACGCCGCGATGTCTCAATTCGGGCGCATCGATATTCTTATCAACAACGCTGGAACCTCTTGGGGCGCTCCCGTCGAAGAAATGCGCCTCGAACATTGGAACAAGGTGATTGAGACGAATCTGACGGGCACATTTCTCTTCTCGCAGGCTGCCGGTAAATTCATGGTCGCGCAACGCCGCGGAAAGATTATCAACATCGCCTCTGTCGCGGGCTTGCGCGGCGCTCCACCGGAATTTCAAGCCATCGGATATCACGCCAGCAAAGGTGGCGTCATTGCCTTCACTAAAGATCTGGCTTGCAAATGGGGTATTTACAACATTCAGGTAAACTCCATCGCCCCGGGCTGGTTTCCCACAAACATGTCTCAGGTCGTGATAGAACGAAACAAGGAATACTTCTTGAACAGGATCCCGTTGCGGCGGTTCGGCAATAACCACGATTTGAAAGGCACAGCCGTCTTTCTTGCATCGGATGCCTCTGACTACGTCACCGGGCATGTGCTGGTCGTCGATGGAGGACAAACCGCTTAAAGGGCGCTGGATACAACATGAATATCCCACTCACACCTCTTCGATGCTTGCGCTACGCGGAAGAACAATTTCCGCGCAGAACCGCTGTCGTTTGCGGCGATCTGCGATTCACCTACGCGCAATTTGCCCAGCGCGCCGCTCTGCTGGCGGGCGCTTTGCGCGCGGCAGGCGTGAAGCCCGGCGACCGTGTCGCCTTCCTCAGCATGAACTGCCATCGCTTGCTCGAAGCCTACTACGGCGTTCTCGACGCCGGCGCCGTCCTCCTCCCCCTGAATATCCGGCTAGCGCCCCATGAACTTGCTTTTATTTTGAACGACGCCGGAGCAAAAGTGCTCTTTCTCGAAAAGGATTTTCTCCCGATTGTGGATTCCTTTCGGCAAACCGCCTCGACGGTTGAAGCTTTCTATCTCCTCGACGGCGCACCTCAAGCGGATTGGCTCGCGCCAAACAATTACGATGAACTGCTTGCCGCCGCCGCTCCCTACCGCACCGACATCATGGAAGTTGACGAGAACGCCGTCTCCGAAATTTTCTACACCAGCGGCACCAGCGCCACTCCCAAGGGCGTTATGCTCACGCATCGCAATGTTTACATGCATGCCCTCTACGCCTGCCTCACCGACGATCCCACCGCCGAAGGCGCTCAGCTTCACACCATTCCCCTCTTTCACGCCAACGGCTGGGGCACGCCGCACGCCCTTGCTTTGACCGGCGGAAAACACGTGATGCTGCGCCGCTTCGAGACCGCGGCGATATTTCGCTTGATTGAGCAGGAGCGCGTTCGAACAATGTGTCTCGTGCCAGCCATGGCTACGGCTCTTGTCAATTGTCCCGAGCGCACAAAGCATGATTTAAGCACCCTTCGCATCATCAATATAGGCGGCGCAGCTTCTTCCCCAACCCTCGTGCGCGAAGTGGAAGAAAAACTTGGCGCGAGCTGCCGCTCCGGCTACGGCCTAACGGAAACCTCTCCCACGCTTTCCATTTCCAGGATGAAACCCGGCCTCGATTGGCAAGGCGAGCAAAAATACGTCGGCCAGGCCATGACCGGCTTCGCACTCCCCGGCGTGGAACTTCGCGTCGTCGACGCAAACGAAAAAGACGTTCCCCACGACGGGACAAGCATCGGCGAAGTCGTAGCACGCAGCGATGTGGTGATGGAGGGTTACTGGGGCCAGCCGCAAGCCACCGCGGAAGCCATGCGCGGCGGATGGTTTCACACCGGCGATATGGCTACGATCAACGAGGACGGCTACCTCCTCGTCGTCGACCGCAAGAAAGAGATCATCGTCAGCGGGGGAGAAAATATTTCGTCCCTCGAGGTCGAGAAAGCGCTCCTTGCCAATCCCAACGTGTATGAGGTCGCCGTCGTTCCCGTTCCGGATGAGAAGTGGGGAGAAGTGCCGAAGGCTTTGGTTGTCTTGAAGCCCGGCGCGCAAGCCACCGAAGCCGAGTTGCTCGAATTCTGCCGCGCTCGTATCGCGCACTACAAAGCGCCTCGCTCGGTTGAGTTTTTCGATAGCCTGCCAAAGACGGGCACGGGCAAAATCTTGAAAAGGGAACTGCGCAAAAAGTATTGGGGTGGGCAAGACACAATCCGCCCTGAGTTTGCCAGCCGCAAGTGAGAAGCCTTATAAATAAGACGTAAGTCTGTCCGGCGGCAACCGGCGGAGGCGTGTTTTACCGTAAAGTTTAAGAAATATTCTCTGAGAAAGAGCGGCCACCGATGAACGACCTAGTTCAGATTGCAAAAGACAACGGCATTGCCGTCATCACGATCGACAATCCTCCGGTGAACGCACTGAGCCCCGGGGTGCCAGAAGGCATAGCCGCAGCGATCGAACAGATCGATAAAGACGATTCTGTGAAAGCGGCTGTGCTCATTGGCGGTGGCAAAACCTTTGTCGCCGGCGCGGACATCAAGGAATTCGGCAAAATCACTTCCGGAAAATCTGGCGGTGGATTGGAACTACCGTCGCTTCTCTTGAAAATCGAAGATTGCCGCAAGCCCGTCGTCATGGCCATTCACGGAAGCGCCTTTGGCGGCGGCCTTGAACTCGCCATGTCTGGCCACTACCGCGTCGCCGTGCCCAGCGCGCAAGTCGGCCAGCCGGAAGTTAAGCTTGGCATCATTCCCGGCGCGGCTGGCACGCAACGTCTGCCTCGGCTTGCGGGCCCTGCCAAAGCCGTCGATATGTGCGCGGACGGCAATCCCATCAAAGCCATGGACGCCCTGAAAGCAGGCATCATCGACCGCTTGATCGAGGGCGACCTGTTGACCGGTGCCGTCGCCTTTGCGCGCGAAGTTGCGGACAAGCCCGTCCGCAAAACACGTGAGCGCGACGAAAAGCTTGGCTCCGCGCAAGAAAACGCTCCGATCTTCGCCGCGGCGCGCGAGAACGCTCGCAAGAAACTGCGTGGCATGATTGCGCCGCTAGCCGCCATTGATGCCGTCGAAGCCGCCACAAAGCTCCCCTTCGAAGAAGGCTGCAAACTCGAGCGCAAGCTTTTCATGGACTGCCTTTTCTCGGATCAATCGAAGGCCCTCATTCACGTTTTCTTCGGCGAGCGTGAGGTCGCCAAAATCCCGGACATTCCGAAGGAGACTCCCCTTATCCCCGTGACCTCCGCCGCCGTCGTCGGCGCGGGAACAATGGGCGGCGGCATCGCGATGGTCTTGGCAAACGCCGGAATCCCCGTTCTCCTGAAAGAGGCCGATCAGGCCGCGCTCGACAAAGGCCTCGCGAACATCCAGAAAAATTATGCGACGTCCGTGAAACGCGGCCGCTTCACGCAAGACTTTGTCGACGAGCGGCTCAAGCTAATTCAGCCGACGCTTACCTACGATTCTTTCGCGAACGCCGACATGGTGATCGAAGCCGTCTTCGAGGGTATGGCGCTCAAGAAAGAAGTCTTCGCCGAACTCGACCGCATCTGCAAACCCGGCGCCATCCTTGCGAGCAACACGTCCACGCTGAACATCGACGAAATTGCTTCCTCGACCTCGCGTCCGCAATCCGTGATCGGCACGCATTTCTTCAGCCCCGCCAACGTGATGCGTCTGCTCGAAATCGTCCGTGGTAAAGCAAGCGCAAAAGAAGTCATTGCAACTTGCATGCAGCTCTCGAAAAAAATCGGCAAGATCGGCGTTCTGGTGGGGAACTGCCACGGTTTCGTGGGTAACCGCATGTTCCATCCGTATGTCCGCGAGTCTGTTTTCCTTGTGGAAGAAGGCGCCGGCGTCGAAACTGTCGATACCGCGCTCTACGATTTCGGCATGGCCATGGGACCACTCGCCGTCGGTGATCTCGCCGGTCTCGACGTCGGCTGGCGAATCCGCAAAGAATATCGCCACTTGGAGAAGCCGGGCAATCGGCAGGCTTTTGCCGGAGATAACCTTTGCGAGATGGGCCGCTACGGCCAGAAAACCGGCGCTGGCTGGTACAAATACGACGAAAACCGCCGTGCGATCCCCGATCCGGAAGTCGCGCAATTGGTCCGCAAATGGGCCGCGGAAGCCGGCATTCCGCAGCGCCAAATTTCCAAAGAAGAAATCGTCGATCGCTGCGTCTACGCGCTCGTCAATGAAGGCGCGCGCATCCTTGAAGAAGGCTACGCGCTCCGGGCAGTCGACATCGACATCATCTACCTCAATGGCTACGGCTTCCCGGCCCATCGCGGTGGACCGATGTGGTACGCCGACACCGTCGGCCTGAAAAAAGTCTACGATCGCGTCGAGGAGTTCCGCAGGCAGCACGGCGAACTCTGGGAGCCGGCTCCACTTCTGAAGCGGCTCGCCAACGAGGGCAAGAAATTTGCGGATTTCAACAAGGAACGGAGCGCGACGGCCTAGCGCCGCGTAGCCGCGGTGCCGGCCGCATCGTGCTCATGCTTGGCTCATGTTGTTTCACAAACGACTCGCGCTTTTCTCGGGTGACGCATGGGACGCGTTTTTCTGGTTCGCCACGCACAGGCTTCTTTTCTTGAGCCGGAATACGACAAGCTTTCCCCCACCGGCGAAACGCAAGCACGCGTTCTGGGAGAGTATTGGGCTCGCCACAGAGTTGTTTTCGATCGCGTCTGCGCTGGTCCGCGCGTCCGCCATCGCGACACCGAAAAAGCCGTGCGCGAGATCTATACAAGGCACAGCCTGAGTTTTCCGAACTCAGTCGTTTTCGACGAATTCGACGAGTTTCAGGGCGACGTGGTGCTCGAAAAAAGCCTGCCGCATCTCATCGAAACGAATTCTCATATCCGCGATCTTGAGGCTGCTGTTCGAAACGCAAACAGTCCGCCCCAGCGCCGCAGAACCTTTCAGAAACTCTTTGAAACAGTAGTGACGATGTGGGTCCGCGGAGAGTTAGCGGTTGTAGGCGTCGAATCGTGGGAGGCGTTCATCGCACGCGTCAACCGCGGCCTTTCGCAGTTTCTTTCTCCGGCAGGAAAGAGCGAAACCTGCGCCATCTTTACTTCCGGCGGGCCCGTCGCTGTGTCCGTGCAGCGCGCTTTGCATCTTTCGCCGCAGAATACTCTGCAAGTCGCCTGGATGCCTCGAAACTGCTCGTACAGCGAATTTTTGTTTTCCGGGGATCGCTTCACGCTCAGCACGTTCAACTCGTTTCAGCATTTGGATGATCCCGCTCTGCTGACCTATCGATAGAGGAGAGTACGCGCGAGAGAAACATGGCTGGCCTTCAAGATCAAACCACGCCAGTTCGGTCGGGAGAAGAACTCGATCTCGGCAAGCTTGAGCCTTTCCTTCTCAGCCAGTTCCCGGATGAAAGCGGCCCACTTGTCGTCCGCCAATTTCCAAGCGGCCATTCGAACCTCACTTATTCCGTGCAGTTCGGTCCCCGTGAACTGGTCCTTCGTCGTCCGCCGTTCGGTAGCAAGGTCAAAACCGCCCACGACATGGGCCGTGAATTTCGCGTGCTCTCCAAGCTTCATGCACACTACCCTCCGGCACCGCACGTCCTTCTTTTTTGTGACGACGCGTCTGTACTTGGCGCCCCTTTCTATCTAATGGAACCTATTCACGGCATTATTCTTCGAAGTGATGTTCCGCCTGGCTTGGATTTTTCACCGAAGACGGCGCGGCGCGTCTGCGAATCATTTCTCGACAACCTTGCTTTTCTCCATGGCCTTGATTACAACGCGATTGGCCTTGCGGATTTAGGCAAGCCGCAGGGCTATCTCGAACGGCAGGTGCGCGGCTGGATCGAACGCTACCACGGCTCCAAAACACACGATATTCCGGAAGTCGAAACAATCTCCCAGTGGATTCAGCAGCACATGCCCTCTTCCAGCGAACCCGCTCTCATTCACAACGACTACAAATACGATAACGTCGTTCTCGATCCCAAAGATCTCACCAAGATTATCGGCGTCCTGGATTGGGAGATGTGCACCATCGGCGACCCGCTCACGGATCTAGGTTCCGCCCTGGCCTACTGGGTTGACGCGAGCGATCCGCCGGATATTCTCGAAACACGTTGGGGACCCACCACCTATCCCGGAAGCCTGACGCGCGCCCAACTCGTCCAGCGTTACGCGCAAAAGACGGGCCGCGATGTCTCCGAAATGGCTTTCTATTTAGTGTTTGCGCGTTTCAAAATCGCGGTCATCGTACAGCAGATTTATTACCGTTATCACCAGGGCCTGACCCACGACGAACGATTCGCTACCATGCCGCATCGCATCAAACTACTCTTGCGCGCCGCCTTGCAAACCGCCGAAACCGGCGCAATCTGACATTTCCAACTGTTCTTTCGATTATCACTTTCGAATTTTCCTGAAACTGCAGGCTGGACTCAGACGTAATAACGCACGACGGATTCCGCGACGCAGCAAGGTTTCTCGCTACCCTCGCTCTCAACCGTCACGGAAAATGTAGTTTCGTACGCCCCAGGAACTTTTTTGACATCGAGCAAAGTGATACGCGCGCGAATCTTCGCACCGGCACGAACGGGAGAAGGGAAGCGCACGCGGTTTAGCCCATAATTGACGGTCATTCCAGCTCCGCCTTGAACTTGAATCACGTCCCTCATGAAGCGGCTGATCAACGACAGCGTCAAAAAACCATGGGCAATCGTCGTTCGGTACGGCGACTCTTTCTCCGCCCGCTCACGATCCAGATGGATCCATTGCCTGTCTTCAGTAGCTTCCGCGAATTGCGCGATGCGCTCTTGCGTGACAGCAAGCCATTCACTCACGCCGATTTCTTTCCCTGCGTATTCTTTCAAGGACTCCGGTGTTTCCACGGTCACAGCCGCCACACTGGCCTCCAGAAATGCCACAACAAAGCGGAGCATCTCGCAACGACGGCTTTACTCCGCATGCGCCTGCGTCCGCGCCTTCTCCCATTTTCTTAGTTCAGATTTCGCTATCGATTCGATGTGCACTTCGTCTGGTCCATCAGCCAACCGCAAAGTCCGCACATTTGCCCAAGCACTCGCAAGAAAGGTATCCCCGGAAACTCCCGCTCCTCCATGTGCCTGGATGGCTCGATCCAGAACACGTAGAGTCATGTTTGGCGCAACCACCTTTATCATCGCGATTTCTGCACGCGCTTCCTTGTTCCCGACCGTGTCCATCATATAAGCCGCCTTGAGCGTCAGCAGCCGCGCCTGTTCAATTTCCATCCGCGACGCCGCGATATCGGCGCGAATCGTTCCCTGTTCCGCGATTGTTTTTCCAAACGCCACACGGGCCTGTACGCGCTTACACATCGTTTCCAGTGCGCGCTCAGCCACTCCAATGCATCGCATGCAATGGTGAATGCGTCCCGGTCCCAGCCGTCCCTGCGCAATCTCAAATCCCCGCCCCGCGCCCAGCAACATATTCGAAGCAGGCACGCGAACGTTTTCGAACGCGATCTCTGCATGTCCGTGCGGCGCATGATCATACCCAAACACGGTGAGCAGCCTCACAATCTGCACGCCCGGCGCCTCCAGCGGCACCAGAATCATCGATTGTTGCTTGTGCGTCGCAGCTGCCGGATCGGTTTTGCCCATGAAGATCGCGATCTTACAGCGCGGGTCTCCGGCTCCGGATGTCCACCATTTCCGCCCGTTCACGACGTACTCGTCGCCATCCCGCGCAATACTCGCGCGAATATTCGTTGCATCCGAGGAAGCCACCTCTGGTTCTGTCATCGCAAAGCACGATCGGATTTCGCCATCGAGCAGTGGCTTCAACCATTTCTCTTTTTGCTGTGGCGTTCCGTACCGCGCCAACACTTCCATATTTCCCGTGTCCGGCGCCGAGCAGTTGAACACTTCGGGAGCCATCGTGCTCCGGCCCATGATCTCGCAAAGCGGCGCGTAGTCCAGGTTCGTCAGTCCCGCTCCACTTTCATCATTCGGCAGAAAAAGGTTCCACAGCCCCGCCGCCCGCGCCTTTGGCTTCAACTCTTCAATGACGCGCGTCGGCTTCCACCGGTCGCGATCAATTTCCTCTTGGAAACGCTGCTCATTCGGATAGACGTGCTCGTCCATGAACGCCTGCAACCGCCTTTGCAGCTCTTTCGTCTTCTCGCTGAATTCGAAATTCACGCCATCCGCCTTTGCAGTACCAATTGCCCGCCGCGATTATATACGACGCCTCAATTAGGAGTCTCGCAGCTCTGTTGTACACTCGCCACTCTAAACGCTAAACTCCTAGTGACTGAATTAGCGATTGTTGCAATTCGCGAGGCATTCCCTTGAACGAATTACCGCGCTCCAATCAATCTCCGCCTGAGCCGCATTCCGAACCACACCCTGGGCCCAAATCTGAGCCCCAATCTGAACCACTGATTCGCAACGTCTCCGACACCGCCCGCTGGGTCGCCGTCTACCGCGCCCAAGAATCCGAGCGCCCCGACGCCCTCTTCCACGATCCTCTCGCTCGCCGCCTCGCCGGCCAACGCGGCGAGCAAATCGCCAAGTCCATGCCTCTGGGCCGCGATAACTCCTGGAGCATGATCACGCGCACTCGCCTCGGCGACGACATCATTTACCAACAACTCCGCCAAGGCGTGGACACGGTCATCAATCTCGCCGCCGGCCTCGACACACGCCCCTACCGCATGCAACTCCCGCCCACTCTAAAGTGGATTGAGGTCGATCTCCCCGAAATCCTTTCTTACAAAGAAGAAATTCTTCGCGACGAAAAGCCCGTCTGCTCCCTCGAACGCATTCGTCTCGACCTCTCCGACGCCGCGGCGCGCCGCGATCTCTTCGCGCAACTGGCGCGCCGCTCCACCAACGCGCTTGTCAACACCGAAGGTCTGCTCATTTACCTGGCTGCCGACGACGTCGCAGGTCTCGCCAAAGATCTCGCCGCCGTTCCCAACTTTCAATCCTGGATGCTCGACATTGCATCGCCCGGCCTTCTCCGCATGCTCGCCAAGCGAATGTCCAAGCAGCTCATGCACTCCGCTCCCTTCAAGTTTGCTCCTCCGGAAGGTCCCGACTTCTTCATCCCATTCGGCTGGAAACCGGTCATCGTCGAGTCTCTTCTCAAAAACGCCGCCCGTTTCAAACGCCTCCCTTTCCTCCTCAAACTTTTCTCTTACTTGCCAGAAACAGAAAGTTCACGCCGCGACCGTCCCTGGTCCGCCGTATGTCTGCTCAAGAAAGTGTGACCCGGAGCGTGGCTCGGCTACGCCAGCAAGAATCCACGAATCAATTGTTCACAAGGAACGCGGTCAGTGCTCAACCATGGCTGCCTTCGCTTTGCCGCCAGGAAAGATGCTCTTCACAATCACGTAAAGCACCGGTATAAACAGCAGATTCAGTGTCGTCGCGGCAATCATTCCGCCAAACACCGTCGTCCCCACGGAAATTCTTCCCGCGCGGCCTGCTCCCCGCGCCAGCACGAGCGGCACCACACCTAGAATGAACGCAAACGAAGTCATCAGAATCGGCCGCAACCGGATGCGCGCCGCTTCAATCGCTGCTTCCACAATAGTCATCCCCTGCTCGCGCAACTGCTCCGCAAACTCCACTATCAAAATCGCATTCTTGCTAGCCAGCCCAATTAACATCACAAGCCCAATCTGGCAATAAACATCGTTCTGTAATCCACGAAGTGCCTGCGCCCCAATCGCACCCAAAATCGCCACCGGCACAGCCATCAACACGATAAAGGGCAGCACAAAACTTTCATACTGTGCCGCCAAAGTCAGGTACACCACAATCAGTCCGAGCCCAAACAAAATCAGCGCCTTGCCTCCCGACTGAATCTCCTCCAGCGACAACCCGCTCCACTCAAACGTCATTCCCTGCGGCAGGGCTTTCTTCGACAACTCCTCCATCGCCGCGATTCCTTCGCCGGAACTGTGCCCCGGCGCCGCCGATCCATCAATCTCTGCCGACCGGAAAAGGTTGTAGTGGCTGATGACCTGCGCATTCGCGGTCGGCGTCACCGTTACAAGATTGTCCAGCGGAATCATCCGTCCAGGATCGGAGCGCAAATAATATTGCCGAATATCTTTCGCCTGCGAGCGATACTGGCTGTCCGCCTGAACGTACACGCGATACGACCGGTTGTTAAAATCAAAATCGTTCACATACACCGACCCCATGTAAACCTGCAGCGCGTCCGTCACTTGATTCAGCGGCACTTGCAAACTCTTCGATTTTTCACGGTCGATCTGCACCAAATACTGCGGGTCATTCGCCGTAAAGCTGCTGAATAAGCCCACTAAATCCTTGCCCGAGTTTCCTTGCGCCGCAAGCTTGTTCGCTGTATCGGCGATCGTTTGCAGCGAATTCCGTCCCAGATCTTCCAATTCGTATTGAAATCCTCCGAATTGCCCCAAGCCTTGCACCGCCGGTGGATTGAACGGAATCACCAGCGCTCCGTGAATGGCGAAGAGTTGCCCGCGCAGCCGCTGAATCACCGCTCCCGCCGAATGTTCGTTGCCCTTGCGATCCGCGAACGGTTTCAAGCTGCTGAACACCACCGCACGATTCGGCGCGCCGCCAAACTGGCTGAACCCTGGAAGCGAAAACGCCCCGGCAATTTCCGGAACATGCGAAAGCGTCTCTTCCACTTTTCCGCAAATCTCCTGCGTATACTGCAGCGACGCGCCCTGCGGCGCCTGCACTGCAATGATGATGTATCCCTGATCGTCTTCCGGAATGAACGCGCGCGGAACTTTGTTATAAACCCAGTACGTCAATCCCAGCGCCGCGAAAAAAACCAGAACCACGGCAAATCGCCAGCCAATCACGTGCCGCACGGCAGTGCGGTACATATTCGTTCCGCCGGTCACCATCCGATTGAAGGCGTGAAAGAATCTTCCTTCCGCGCGTTCGCGGTGCCGCCCGAGCAAAATCGCGGAAAGCGCTGGCGTCAGTGTCAATGCGTTGAACGCCGAAATCGAAACCGAAAACGCAATGGTCAACGCGAACTGTCGAAACAGAATTCCCGTAGTTCCCGGAAACAACGCAACAGGCACAAAAACCGCCACCAGCACCAGCGAAGTAGCGATCACCGCCCCGGCCACTTCCTTCATCGCCACTGAAGCCGCATTATGCGGCTCCGTGATGCCCTCCATGATGTGCCGCTCAACGTTCTCGATCACCACAATCGCGTCGTCAACCACCAATCCCGTCGCGAGTGTGATCCCAAAAAGCGTCAGCGTATTAATCGAGAATCCCAGCAATTTGATGAATACGAAAGTCCCAATCAGCGAAACGGGAATCGTCACCGCCGGAATCAAAGTGCTCCGCCAATCCTGCAAGAACAAATAAATCACCGCAATCACGAGAACGATGGCTTCCACCAGCGTGATCAGCACGTCCTGAATCGATTCGCCGATCACCGTAGTGGAATCAAACGCCACCGCATACTTTAATCCCGGCGGAAAACCTTTCGAGAGCCGCAACAACTCGGCTTTCGCGGCGCGGTCCACGTCCAGTGCGTTGGCGCCTGGAAGCTGCGTCACGCCGAACCCGATAGCATCGTGTCCGTTGAACCGCACGACGACGTCATAATTCTCTGCGCCCAACTCCGCGCGGCCCACGTCCTTCAGCCGCACGAGCGTGCCGCCCGTTCCCGTCTTCAAAATGATATTCTCGAACTCCGCCGGACTCGTCAGTCGTCCCACGGCCCTCACGCTAATCTGAAACGCTTGCTCTCCCGCGTTGGGAGGTTGCCCGATCTGTCCCGCAGCCACTTGCACGTTCTGTTCTTGCAGAGCACTGATGACCGTAGTCGCCGTCAGCCCACGTTCCGCCATGCGCGACGGATCGAGCCACACGCGCATCGCATACTTCCGCTCTCCGAAAATGAACGCGTCATTCACTCCCGGCACGCGTTTCAGCGCGTCGCGCACATACACATCAATGTAGTTGCTCAGAAAGAGGCTGTTGTACTCTCCGTGCTCCGAATAAACGCCCGCTCCAAACACGAACCCGCTCGCCTGCTTCGTGACAATGACGCCCGTATTTTTCACCTCATTCGGCAAACGGCCCAGCGCCTGACTGACGCGGTTCTGTACGTCCACCGCGGCAAGATCCACATCGCGAGTCACGTCAAACGTTACCGTGATCGTGCTCACCCCGCTGTTGCTGCTCGTCGAGGTAATGTACTTCATGCTCGGCACGCCGTTGATCGCTTGCTCCAGCGGAATCGTCACCGCGGATTCCACCGTTTGCGCGTTGGCGCCGATATATACGCTCGTGACAACGACCTGCGGCGGCGCCAGATTCGGAAACTGCGCAATCGGCAACGAGGGAATGGAAATCGCGCCCGCCAAAATAATCATCAGCGCGCACACTGTCGCAAACACCGGCCGCCGTATGAAGAAATCAACGAACAAGGCCGGGTTCCACCTTTATTTGGATTAGGAGGGAGCCGCTCATGGGGTTGACGGCGCCTAGCGCGTCGCGGCGCTCTTGCCGTCGCCTGGCTTCGCGTTGCTTTGAGTTTGCTCCAGCACTGGAGCGCCATCCTGCAGGAATTGCGTTCCGGAAAGGATGATGTGGTCGCCGGCTTTCAGCCCGTCGAGCACCGTGTAGTTATCGCCGGTCGTATCGCCCAGCTTCAGTAGCTTTTGCCGCGCCACCGATCCCTTGCCTTCGTTCACCGCGACAAACACAAACGCCTGGCCGTTGATCCGCAGCACTGCCAGCACCGGCACCACCGGCCCATCGTGCGAGCCCCACGTCACTTGCGCCCGCACTTGTTGCGAAATGCGCAGCTTGTCTCGCGGGTTTTCGACCGCCGCCTTCGCCAGCACCGTTTGCGTGTCGGTCTCCACCTGCGGCGAAACAAATGTAATATGCGTGTCCGATACCGTCTCGCCCGTTTCTCCCAGCAATCGCACTGGCAAACCAAGCCGCAAATCCTTCGCGCGATCCGCCGGAACATAGATATACGCTTCGAGCGCTCCTGGCAGGTCAATCGTCGTCAAAAGCGTCGTCACGGTTACGCGATCGCCCACATGCACCGGAATGTCCCCGACAATCCCATCCGAGGGCGCGCTCACCTTGTAGTAATGCAGCTCCACCTTCTGCTGCTCCACTTGCTGCTCCAGCGCCTTCACCTGCGCCGATATTGCGTCGTAATTGGACTGCGCATTATCAAAATCCTGTTTGCTGGTAACTCCCGCCGCGTAAAGTTTCTGCGCCCGCTCCAGCGAAATCTTCGCCAGCCGCAGGTTCGCCTCCTGCGACGCTAGCGTCGCCGCCTGGCTATTCAACGTGGCTTCCTGCTTCAGTGGATCGATCTGCAGCAGCGGCGTCCCCGCATTCACCTGGTCGCCGGACTTCACAAATATCTTGGTAATTTGCCCTTCGACCTGCGGGTTAATCACCGCGGATTGCCGCGACTTCAGCACCGACAAATACTCCGTAGTGTCCGGTATGCGCACCGACTGCGCCACTTGCACCTGCACCGGCATTGCAGGCGGCCCCCCGGCACCGGGGCTGCCAGCAGAAGTCTTCTGACCGCAACCCATCGCCATCAGCGGAGCACACGCCAGCAGAATCGCAGTCGGTATTCGCCTCTTCTTCGTATTGTGGTGTAAACGTGGCATGGTAAGGCGTGTCTCCCCGGGGCCAAACGGAAATCTTACGATACCTTTGCGCCCCCACCAAGACGCAAAACAGGAAGTAACAGTTAGACGCTTAGAAAACAGGCTGGTTACACTTCTGGAAGGGGGTCCAACGGAAGTGCGGTAGCCCTGCTGCCGCTTTTCCTCGAGTCTCAGGAGTCCGTAATCCGCAGTGCTCCGCAGCGGGCGAGCAGCTCAGTAAAAATCGCTCGGATCAATCCGCTTGCCGGAAAGGCCCAGTTGCAACACTTCCATCTGATTGGGCCGGTCAAACACCTTGCCGGGGAAGAATCTCTTCGTGATCACCCGCACGCCGCCAAACGCAATTCCCAAAACCACTGCCGCCACCATGAAGACGCCAGTCCCGATGAAAATCTTTACCATGATGCTCGTAATCGGCGGGTCGGTAGCCGTCTGGCTCGCTTCATTCCACGTTACTTGCGTCTCGTAGTCGACTGCCTCTCGCAAGTTTTTCGCGTATTCCGCGGAACTAGGCGACAACACCAATGAAAGCAGCGACCCCTTCCGCTCGATCACTGTCCCTGCCTGCCTCGCCGCCCCAGGAAGCACTTCCTCCAAATGATGAATGTGCTGCTCCGCCAGCTGCGGCGTAGGGTATTCCAGAAGCAGCAAAAGTCCGTTTCCTTTGCCCGGGCTCGCATAGCGCGCCAACATCACCTCCGCTCCCGAGGCAAACCCCGCGGCATCTACTAGCCCGGCCATGTCCGACCGCCCCATCTCCTCCAGCGCCGCTCGCATCGCTTCCGGTCCCAACGCGTAACGTTCCGTTCCGAGCACGCGGCTCTGCACTGGAAGATACGTTCGAATCGGCGGCAACGGTCCCTTCTCGCTGCCTGCTTCGACCGCCTTCACCAGCGCGCTCAGATCGTCTTTAGAGATATTCGACGTTGATGACAAAACTAGACTGCCTTCCAAAATCAGCACGCCGTCTTTATCGAAAGCTGCAACCTGCCCCAGGTTTGTCGGCACCATCCCCGCTCGCAACTCACCTGTATAAGCCTCAAACGCGCTGCTGGGGTCGTGGTAACGGCCGCCGGATATCCCGATGACTTTCTCCCCGTCGTGGAACTGGCAAGCGCTGAATTCCCGCATGCCCGCCTCTTTCCAGATAGAAGGGACCACGGGCTTGGGGACGCAGCTCGCCAGCTTCCAGTTGTGGAATTGCTTTGGTAAAGGGCTCTCTTGAGCGGAGAGCGACACAGCGCTGAGCAGCGCAACACTGCAAACGATGAGTAATAGTCGGCGCATCCCTTGCTATCGCTTAGACACCAACAGCTTACCGTTGGTTCCTGGATTGTTCAACTGGACTCGCTGTCGCAGGCCGGCTAGGGGCGCTTTTGCCGGGCATGTTCAGCGTCATGCTATTCAAGCTCTGCAGATAGCTTGCCACGCCCTGGTAAAGCCCTTCCGCAACCCGCTGCCGGTATTCCGGCTGTTTCAGCAGTTTCTCGTCCGCGGGATTGCTGAGGAACGAAATCTCCGTAAGGATCGAGGGCATGTCCGCGCCGATCAGCACCACAAACGGCGCCTTGCGCACGCCGCGGTTCTTGACGGTTTTGGTGGCTTTCTGCATGCGTTTAGCCAGCGAATCCTGGATATCCTCGGCAAATTCCTTCGACTCATCGATCTTCTCATTCCGCGCAATCTTCTTCACCAAATCCTCGAGGTCATGCACGCCTTCTTCCGACGAGGCATTCTCGCGCGCCGCCACTTCCATCGCTTCGGGCGACCCTTTCAAGTTCAGGTAGTACGTCTCCACGCCCCGCGCCGCATGATCCTGGCTGGAATTCGCATGAATCGAAATAAAAAGATCGGCCTTGGCCTGATTCGCTATGTTCGTCCGCTCTTCCAGAGGAATAAATGTATCGTCCGAGCGCGTGTATACGATATCCGCGCCAGGCAAGCGCTGTTGAATAATCTTTCCCAGCCGCAGAGCCACGTCCAAGCACAAATCTTTTTCCATCAACCCGGTTGGCCCGATGGTTCCGGTGTCATGTCCGCCATGCCCCGGGTCGATCACGATGCGCCCAATCTTCAGCCCGAGCGCGCGTGTCAGGGTGGACTGCCCATCCCGCGTAGGCTGCGGCTGGCTGCTCGGCTGTATCAAATCCGGTTTCGCATTCATATTCGCGGTCGAGGATCTCAGCTGCTTCCCCCGGGAATTCTTCCCGGCAAGCCCCGTGCTCCGCGTGACCGCATTCGACGGCGAAGCGCCCGGCCCCGGATCCACGCCCGGATTCCTTTCAGAGACGCTCTTTACGTTTCCAGAATCGTCCGGACCGCCTCTGGCGTCCTCGCTTGCATCGCCCGAGCCACTCTGCGGTTTTGCACTTTTTGTTTTTGCCGTCCGCATCGCCGGGCCGCCACGATAATTCGCGTAGAGGAAAATCACGAGTTGCGGCGGATTGCTCAGCAGCGAAGCCGCGTAATCCTTCACTCCATTCACATCCAGTACCACGCGAACCACGCCCGCCTGGTTCTGCGCCACTCGCACTCCCGTCAACAAATTGCCAACGACTTGCACATTGCCCCGCGCTACCTCCGGCGTCAATCGCGCCGAGTGCAAATCAAAAAAGATGCGGTCAGGATTGGCGATCCGCGCCGAGCTGTACTGCACGGTGTCTTCCAGGTCGATCGTTACTCGCGTCGCGTCGGCATTCGCGTTCGCGGTGATTCGCCGGATGCGCGGCGCCCCCTCGGCACCGCTTCGCCTCGTCGCCTCGACTCCTCCGTGAACGGGGCCGGGCACTTCTTCGTTTGGTTGCGGCTGCGGTGGAGCGCTTGCGGATGTGGCGGCAGGAGCATTCCCAGCTTGCTCCGGCGCATCGCTGCGTTGCAGCAACGCCAACTCGGCCAGCGCTTCTTGCGCCTCGCGTTTGCGCGGCGAGTGCGGATACTTTTTCAGAAAATCTTCATAAGTTTTTGACGCCAGCGCGCTATCGCCCAGTTGATCTCTCTGCAGCTTTCCAACGCGCAGCAACGCGTCCTGGCTGTACTTGCTTCCGGGATATTCATGGACGAGAAAGAGGTAGGAATCGACCGCCGACTGGTAATAACTCCGCCCGAACCGATCGCCCATCTCCGTATACAGTTCGGCGACAGACAGCAGGGAATCCGCCACTTCGGACGCGCGCGGCGTTATCAAGTAAACGCGCCGGTAACTGGCGACAACCGTTTTGTACTCCGCCAGCGTTCGCTTTTCCGCCGGCTTGCCATTCAAATTCGCGCGCTGCTCTTCCGCGCGTGCAAACTGCGCTCCCGCGGCCTCGCGCTTCACCGCGCTGGTTGTTGGAGTGTCCGGCGCGGGAGGCTTAGCAAAACTCGCGGGCGGATTTCCACACACGCCAGCCACTGCAATCCCCAAGGCTACAAAAACTGGCGAAAGCCGGGCGAAGCTCCTGTTCAAATTTTTTCGGACCCCCAACATGCGCGCCCTACATTCTTGCAGACCACATTAGTGTAAAGGAAAAACGGGAGCCCCTGTGGGCTTTCAGTGCTACGGGTCGCTAAGCGATACCCCGGCTGCTTGCCGCCGCGCGGCCTGTGCAGTCACTCGCGAGTCAGTCGTTCTTGAAAATGATGCGTCCGGAGGGATCGACTTCTCTGTGGATGGCGCGCGGATTCGAAAACGCGCTCTCAAGACGACCCGATCCAGGCCTGAAATACGCATCCTGTACCTTTTGCACGTAGTTCCGGGTTTCCCGGAACGCAGGGATGCCGTGAGCCCGATCAACAGCCCCCTCACCCGCATTGTACGCCGCCAAGGCCAGCTCCAGGTTGCCATTGTATCGTTCCAGCAGTCCCTTGAGATGTCTAACCCCGGCGTCGATATTCTGTTGCGGATTGAACACGTCGCTTGCACCGTACCGTTGTGCCGTCGTCGGAATCAACTGCATCAGTCCGCCTGCTCCCTTGCGGGAATAAGCCGAGGGATTCCAGTTCGATTCCGTCTCAATCACCGCGCGGACCAATGCTGGGTCCACGTTGTGCCGCTCCGCGGCTTCCTTTACGAGCTTTTCCGCGCCATCCCGATCGATACTCATAGCCGGTCGGCTCGTTCCCATAAAGGTAGATTCCCCAGGGAGGTAGATGGTTTTGCGCAACCTCGCGGCGGCCAGCCTGACCACCACCGGCGGATCAGCGTTTACGAACATTTCCCGCCCGCTAGTGTCGACAGTCCTGGCGATCTGGGCGTTCGCTCCGGGTGCAAACGAACTTGCACACAAAGCGAATGCTGCCAAACAGATGCTTGCCGTCATTGCCGTGCTTTTACCCATGCGTTTCGTCATCTGGCCTCAGGGAAGGCTATGCAACGGTGATGCCACTTTCCTACACCGATACGATAGTCGTGTTCGGGGCAGCCCTACCGTTCCGGAGAACGTCTCCGAGACGGCAGCGAGGCTGACTCGTCTTGCAAACTACGAAGCCGTGTCCTTTGAGGGAGATAACGAGGCCTGACTGCAGCCGCGCAAGCGTCTCCCGCCGGACACGCTTCTGGCGCTGGGAGACATCATAGCAGTGGCTCCAGGAGCGCGGGGATGGTACTTAAGGCATTTTTTAGGGCCGATGTGTCCTTTCCGCCAGCCTCTGCCAAATCGGGTCTTCCGCCCCCGGAACCACCGACCATTTTTGCCAGTGCCTGTATCAGCTTGCCAGCATGGACTTTAGCGGCCAGGTCCTTGGTCACCCCGGCAATCAGGGCCACTTTCCCGTCTTCGACGGTGCCCAGGGCTACCACCCCCGACCCAATTTTTTGTCTGAGAGAGTCCACCAATTGCCTAAGACTTTCCTTATCCGTCCCGGTGACTTCCGCCGCAATCAGCTTAACCCCCTTGATGGTCTGGACTTGGGATGCTAGCTGGTCAAGTTGCCCGAGGGCACCCTTGCGCTTCTGCCCCTCCAGCTCCTTCTCTAACTGCTTGACAGTATTGGACATTTTCTCGACGGCGGCCAGCACGCCATCCTCGCCCACTTTAAGCTGGCTGGCGACCTGGGCGAGGACTTGGGCCTGCTTTTCGTAGTGCTCCAAGGCCCCAATCCCAGTGACGGCTTCGATCCGGCGGACGCCGGCGGCGACCGAGCCTTCACTGACAATCTTCAGTACGCCGATGTCGCCGATGCGGTGGACGTGCGTGCCGCCGCATAACTCCTTGGAATAAAAGCCTCTGGGCGACCGCTCGTCGGGAATGGTGACGACGCGGACGTTGGCTTCGGGGTATTTGTCGCCGAAGAAGGCCAGGGCTCCGGAGGCCAGCGCGTTGTCCAGCGAGGTGATGTTCGTCTCCACTTGGGTGTTGTGGCGGATCTCGTCGTTGACCTGTTGCTCGATGTCGCGCAGCTCTTCGGGGTCGACGTGCGCGAAGTGCGAAAAGTCGAAGCGAAGGCGTTCCGGCGAGTTTAGCGAGCCGGCTTGCTTCACGTGGGTACCCAGGATGTTGCGCAGCGCCGCGTGCACCAAGTGTGTTCCGCTATGATTGCGAATGATGCGCGCGTGACGTTCGGTATCTACGTCGACGCACACGCGATCGCCGACGTGCAGCGTTTCCTTGGCAATCACTTTGTGAGCGACGAGCCCCGCGACGGGGTAATACGCCCCGGTCACTTCGGCGAGCAGTTGGGAGTTGGCGTTGTCATAGAAGCCGCCAGTGTCGGCCATCTGTCCGCCCGACTCCGCGTAAATCACAGTGCGGTCGAGCACCACTTCGCCCGACTCGCCAGCCTTCAACTCGCTGACCGGTCCGCTCTTAGTAAGAATCGCCTCAATCCTGGCGTCCTTCGCTGACGTCCCGTGATAAAAATCCTTCTCCGTCTTAAACGTCTCCGCAATCTTCGCGTGCGCCGGGCTTACCGCTTCTTTGCCCGCGCCACCTTTCCACGACGCCCTCGCTTTCGTCCTCTGCTCCTGCATGGCCCGCTCGAAACCCTCCCAATCAACAGAGAAGGCGGCGTCGCGAACCACATCTTGTATGAAGTCCCGAGGCAAACCATATGTATCGTAGAGCCTGAAGGCCTTATCCCCTGGGTACAGTCCGACAATAATAGGTGTGCCACGAAGCTGCTCTCGTGCATGGTGCTCTATTATGGCTGGCCCGCGTAGCTCGTTGAGGTCATCGTCTAGTTTTTTGAGCCCTATGTTGACTGTTCGCCCGAAACGCGTTTCTTCCTCGTCGAGAATATGGCTTACGCGATCCGCAGTTTCCACGAGTTCCGGATACGCACCCGCCATGAGCGCTCGCACCGCGTCAGACATCTTGGATAGAAAGGGCGAAGGCGCCCCCGCAATGCGCGAGTGTCGCAACGCACGGCGAATGATTTTCCGTAGCACGTAGCCACGGCCCTCGTTTGAGGGGACCACGCCGTCTGAAATCAGAAATGTGGCGGCGCGAGAGTGATCCGCAATTATGCGGAAAGATGCGGCGAGATCAGGCTGACTCGTTAACGTGGAACTACAGAGTTTTTCAGCGCTGCTGATAAGCGGCGTGAAAAGGTCCGTTTCGTAATTGGAGATGACGCCTTGGAGGACGGCGGCGGTGCGTTCCAGGCCCATGCCGGTGTCGATAGAGGGCTTGGGGAGCGGCGTTAGGGTGCCGGTGGCGTCGCGGTTGAATTGCATGAAGACTAGGTTCCAGATTTCTACGTAGCGGCCGCAGTCGCAGGGGAATTGGCAGTCGGGGTGGCCTTCTTCGGAGGCTTCGGGGCCCATGTCGTAGAAAATTTCGCTGCAGGGGCCGCAGGGGCCGGTGTCGCCCATGGCCCAGAAGTTGTCTTTGAGGCCGGGGACGGGAACGATGCGGTCGGCGGGGACGTTTTGTTCGAGCCAAATTTTTCGGGCCTCTTCGTCAACGCCAAGGGTGACGCCAGGGCGGGATTCTTCGCTTCGCTCAGAATGACCGGAGGGAGAAATCTCGGCGCCGCCGAAGACCGTTACATAGAGCTTTTCTTTGGCGATGCCGTACCACTCGGGCGATGTGACCAGTTCCCAGGCATAGGGGATGGCTTTTTCTTTGAAATAATCGCCGAAGGAAAAATTGCCCATCATCTCGAAGAAGGTGTGGTGGCGCTTGGTGAAGCCGACGTTTTCCAGGTCGTTGTGTTTGCCGCCGGCGCGCACGCATTTCTGTGTTGTGGTGGCTTTGTTGTAGTCGCGCTTTTCGAGGCCCAGGAAGACGTCTTTGAACTGGTTCATGCCTGCATTGGTGAAGAGGAGCGTCGGGTCGCCATGGGGGACTAGGGAGGAGCTGCGGACGCGGCGGTGGCCTTTGCTCTCGAAGAAGCGCAGGAACATCTCGCGGATTTCGTTTCCGCTCAGTTTCGTGTTGTCAGGCGGCGTCATGGGTTCGGAGAGTCCTCACAGGCCAGAAAGTTGTCGATCCGGGCGGCAATGCAAGACCGATGATTATGGCAGAGGGAGCGAAGGCCAGCAATGAAAGCAAGAGGGGGACCCCCCGGAGGGGTTTTTCGTAAGTGCGGATTCTAAAGGGTTTTAAGTCCTGTGTTTTGGAAGTGCGGAATCTAAAAGAGTTACGGGTGCGTTTTGTGCAAGTGCGGATTCTACAAGATTTAGTGACTTGTGACTGGTGACTCGTGACTGGTGGAAGAGAGAGAACCGGGGCCTCGAGTGGTGATCTGCAACTGGTGACTTGCAGGACGGCGAGATCTTTCGATTCCCGCGGATCCTTCGCCGCTGAACTCTCCGACGTAGAGTGTCTCAAAAGAGCAAAGACTGAAGTCTGCGCAAAGAAAATGACGACGGGGGACCCCCACCCCGGGTGTTTTTTGTAAGAGTGGCAAACAAAGAACTTATGCTTGACGCGGCTCGTAAGAGTGGCAAATACAGAACTTAAAGTTGTTGAGTTTTCAGGTATTTGCGGAATGGTTGTAAGAGTGGCAAACAAAGGAGTTACGGGGAGCCATTTTTGCGTGGGGATGCGCGACTGGGGAGTTCGGAGGGGCGGAAAGGCCGATATCATATGGAATGGTACCACAGAATGATAAGAATGTCAATAGCTAATTGTGTGGTACATGCTTCCCATCGAGGGGATTTTGGGCGCAAGACAAAGAAAGAGAAAGATTTAACGGAGAAAAACAGAGTTTAGCAGAGGGCATGGAGGAATCGTGCCGGGACATGCCGCGGCTCTTGCGTTGGATAGAGGGAACGGTTCCTACCCAGCGCCGCCAATGAGCTTCGCGACTGTGCGGATTGGGACAGCGGCCAGGCCGCACTCTGGGTACCATGCTAGCTGGATGGAATGGTCGCAAGCTGAGGCGTTCTAAGTCGAGCAGCGCCAAGAAGGAAAATGAGATGAAAATGAAGACATCGTTACTTGTGGGCGCGTTCTCGCTAGCGCTATTCATGGCTGGGTGCACCGCAGCCCCAGCAGCTGTCCCAGTAGAAGGACCAGCGGGTCCGCAGGGACAACCAGGCGCAACAGGCCAGACCGGAGATCCGGGACGTGACTCAGAGCAGCGCCGGGCAGAAGAACAGAAGCGGGCCGAGGAACAAAAGCATGCCGACGAGCAAAGAGGCGCCGATGATCAAAAGCGCGCGGATGATCAAAAGCGCGTCGATGATCAAAGGCGAGCGGACGATCAAAGACGAGCCGATGACAGGGCTCGGGAAAATCCGGACCCGGTATGCCAAGCAGGGGAGCATGTCTACAGAAATCCCGTTGATGGGAAAAAGAGCTGCGTCAGAAACTAGGGGAGTGACGCGGAATTTCGGTGTCCGTCCCGAACTCCTGGGGAATTGTCCGTTCAGGGACTACTGTAGCGCGTAGATAGCCCCGGAATCTTGCAAACCATAGCCTGGTAGATCCTTCATGCTGGTTGATTTCTGCCTGCGATGTTGCTCTGGCGTCGCCCTTGAGGGCTGACACGCACCGGTCGGCGAAAATGGCCCCGCAGATGCAGATACACATCCTTCAGGGCAATCTGTGCTAACCCGAAGAGCTGTCCAATTTTGCACAGGTTTCTTGGCCATCGTTTGGTCGAATTCAAGATGAATTCTCAGCGCGGCAACAAGTTGCGAGTTCCATCACAGAACTCATGAAGCTTCTACTCGGGAATGCAAGGCACGTCGGAGCCATTTAGGATAGCTATGGGTCAAAATAAATCTCGATTCGCACAGGCCGACCAGCGGACCAACGTTGAGGGAAAACAGGTAAGCAACCGCGTATTGTTGGCAGCGCCCGACAATGAATACCAGTTGATGCGGCCTGACTTGACGTACGTTGACCTGCCCCATCATCTCAGCCTTCATGAGCCGACACAGAGTATTGAGTTCGTCTATTTCCCGAACCGGGGAATGGTTTCGCAGGTAGTCGTTACAAAAGACGGTCGAACGGTGGAAGTGGGTGTAGTGGGGAGCGAAGGTTACGTTGGGGCAGGGCTGGCGGTGGGCTTGACCAGAAGTTCCGTGCGTGAAGTCATCCAAATCGCCGGCGATGGCTTCCGAATGATGGGAAACGCGCTAGAACGCATTCTGCGGTCCGCTCCCCAACTGCAGATGATCTTGAGCAGACATAGCGGGCTTCAAGCGATGCAAGTTGCGCAGACGGCGGCGTGCAATCGGCTCCACGATATAGAGCAGCGTCTCTCACGGTGGCTGCTGATGACTCAGGATAGGGTCAAACTGGGAGTACTTCCCATCACCCACGATTTCATAGCGACCATGATGGGTACCGACAGATCCACGGTGAGTTTGGTGGCGTCAGTCCTACAGAAAAAGGGAATCATCGAATACGTGCGCGGTGCCGTGAAGATTGTGAATCGCAGGAGGCTCGAGAAAACCGCCTGTGAATGCTACGGCGTCATTCAACAGTTCGAGGACGACCTCGGATTGAGATAGCCATTCTTGCCAGCGTTGGGTTCCCTACAGACAGCAACCTCTCTCTATCGTTAGTGTGCATGCCTTATCTACTCCCATAGGTTTTGATGTGCGTTCAAGAACCAGAGACTGGGGCGGAACCCTGAGCGGCCATTAAAAGAGCGACTTTTGCCGTCGCAGTGCCTTCGAAGACCAAAGCCAGACCTTCTTTCCAAGGAAGGAAGGAGGATAACCGCGCCAAAGCTAAAGGCGTGCTTGGAGCCATGCGCCGAAAACTGGTATGGATCGAAAACGAGCGTTTCTTGGGCTGGGGTTGCTCTGAATGCGCATGGGTGTTCCATGCTTCGGGAACACCCATCGGTAAATCGCTTGAGGACATGATGAAGAACTACGAGCTGCAGCGTGACAACTCTTTTGCAGCCCATGTTTGCGCTGAACACCCAAGAGCCAAGGACATAAAGGGTTAAATAATCTTGGCCGCCTCGTGCAGCGCTCGCGGCTCCAACCTGAAATCTCGGAAGACACCTAGTCTTGGTGGTATTGGCGCCTGTGAAGTAGTGCATATCCGAAGTTCAAGAACACCGCCGCGAAAGTCGACCTGAGGCCCCATTTCACAAGCGTTCCGGCTGATTGCAAGGCAGGGACGGCTGCGAGGAGTTCTTCTTTTGTGGCGAGGGTCCAAAAGCGAATGGCAAGGGCGTACTTCCAACTGCCATCAATGACAACCAGGGTACACAATAAAAAGATCCAGAAAAGAATTCTGAAACTTTCGCGGCCGAACCAGCGGCTGATCCGTGTCTGCCAGAATCCGAACAAAGCGGTTACGCCGGCAAAGAAAAAATAGACCAACGATGGGTGAGACCAGACGGTCGACGCTAGGGGATAGATGGGGATCATCGGCCTGGGATGATGTTGGTAGTAATACGTGGGATAGGCCATGTAGGCGACGCCCAAGGCCAAAAAAAGTCCAATGGCAAAGCACAAAACGATTTCGTCGAGACGCTTCGATTTGGGAGGAGTTTCGGAGGATGCCATATTTCTATCGTACGCTGGGGAGCGAGTGCCGATTGATGGAAATCCTTGAAACCCCGCGTAAATCGCACCCATCTCACATGACGGGGGCTACAATCCCCAAGTCCTTGCGCAGCACGGAGGTTTCAATGCGTACTCGCATGAGCCTGCTCCTCTCGCTGGTTCTACTATTTGCTTGCTTGGCGACCGCCAACGACAAAAAAAAGGATACGCTCCCGGCGGAGGTTCTCGAGGCGCAAACCGTGGTGGTGCTCGTGGATCCAGAGGCTGGCATGTCAACCTCGGCTCCGCTCGCGAACAGAACCGCGCAGGAGGACGTTGAAAAGGCGCTGGCTAAATGGGGCCGGCTGAAGCCCGTGCTGGTTGGCAACACGGCTGACTTGGTCATTACCGTGCGCAAAGGCAACGGGAAAATTGTTCAGAAGACCGTTAGCGGCGAACCTACGAATGATCGCCCGGTCGTCGTCGTGCCGAGCGACAACGGCATTCATGTCGGCGTCCAGCAGGGCCGTCCGCCGGATTCGACGCAGCCCGCGCCCCAGAACACCGCTCCAGGCCTGGGAGGCGAGGTCGGGGCCCCGGAAGATACATTTCTTGTCTACAGAGGTGGATCGGGTAGCCCTCCGCTTGAGCGGGCTCCCGTTTGGCGCTACGTCGCCAAGAATGGATTGCGCTCGCCTGATGTGCCTGCCGTGGCGGAGTTCCGCAAGGCGATTGAAGCCGCGATAAAGCAGCAGCAGAAAACGGGCAAGCCGTAAGGAAAGAAAGAGGGCACGATGTATCGTGCCCCTACGGATTGCGGCGTGCGCGAATGCGTGGCTGGGTCAGCCGCCGAGATTGCGGCTTAACAAGGCGTCGGAGCTGGAATTTGCGGGCGCGACCTTCGTTTCGCGCGACCTGAACATCAGACGCACCAGCCAGTTTTTCCGAAGTTTGCTGCCAAAAAAGGGCATGAGCCACAGACCGCGCAGTATGTCTTTTAACAGCGTTCGGTGCTGGCTGAAGTTGAACAACCCGCGCCAGCCGAGCTTCCTAAGAAGCGCCAGCCGCAAACGTACAAGATGGAATGCCATTTTTGACAAAGAAGCGGCGATGTCTTCTTCGCGGTGGTGCTCGTAGTAGCCGAAGTTCATCGAGGTCCCGGACTGAACTTTGATGAAATTCTCGAGGGTACGATTCTTCGGATTGGCCGCAACCTGGCGAATAAGGTCTTGGATCTTCTTGGAATCAGACTCAAGTGTTTCCAGGCTTGCGAACCAATTGATCAGTTTCACGCCCAGCGGATCCCAGAGATAGTCGTTCATGACCAAAGGGAGCGCGAGGTGAAAAAGTTTGGTCACTGCCAGATGCACACCCAGATGGCATTGGTAAGCATTGCCCATGCACGCATACAGGCGCGTCGTATCCCGTGTTACTCCGCGTTGAAAGGCGGCGATGACGGTATCGAGATCTTTCGTAAACTCGACAGTGTCGTGACCGTTCAATTCCCGCTGGATGACTGCCGCGATCTGGCGGATTTGCAGCGTAGACAAGGCCAGCCCAACGCTGTACAGGGGATCAACCGTATCGCTGGCATCGCCGATGATGTACCAGCGATCTGCTGAATAACGTTGGCGGCATTCCCACATATACGAGCGGTAGTAATTCGTGTCCGCCACCGCGCCGCTGCGGATGAGCTCGACGAGCACGGGGTGCTCGCGGCCAACGCAGTCGAGGAATTGCTCCATCGTGCGCACCTCGCCGTGGGGATAAACGTCCTTGCGGTAGGTGATGCCGATGCTGACGAGCGGCACACCTTCCGGCGAGCGCATGGGGATGTACCAAATCCAGTTGCCCTTGCCAAAAAAATGATGAGTGGCGTAGTAAGGAACGTAGCATCGGTTTGGGTTCTTGATTGCGTGGATGTGGCTCAGAATTTCAGGATTGAAATTTTTCAGGCGGAACCAGTAAACATCTTTCTGTTCGCTGATCCTTTCCTGGAGTTGTAAGTGCTTCTGGAGGACGCGGTTCCGGCCAGTGGCATCAACGAGCCAGCGCGCGCTCAGCGTCTGTCTTGTACCAGCGGGTTCCTGGACGGTTACCGAGTGCAGGCCATCGCTGCCGCCGCCGGTGTTGATTTCGACGCCGACGACGGTGCCGTCGATCAACTCCACGCCGTTCGCAAGGTTGCGGTCGCGAACCTCTTTATCGAAGGTGAATCGGTTAATCTGGAAAGAGAGGATCGGCGGCGCGGTGGGAATTTCGTCGACGATGTAAGTACGATCGGCGGGGTTGTCGATATCGGGCTTGAAATAATAGGTGAGGCCGTATTTGGGATAGTGCTTCTCGACGAGGTAAGCGCCCATGCCAAGCTCGAACAGAAAATCGACGCTAACCTCGACGAGCGATTCGCCCACGATTGGACGATTCTTGTGCGGGCCCTCAACTACAGCCACTTTAAGCTTGGGGAAGCGCATCCGAAAATACGCGGCGGCGAGCTGGCCCGTGGCTCCGCCTCCCATTACTAAAATATCGCTCGTCATGGACATTTGCTGCGCAAATTCGTGAAGTCTTTGAATATGAATAACATGGAAAATCACGCGAGACGCGAGCCGTGGAATCGTAACACATTGAAAAGAAAAGTAGCCAACACGCCGAGCGCCATTGCGGATCGCATTCGGCCGGCTTGCCGTTTGACCACTAACATTGAGGATTCGAGAGGGAACCGTGGGTGGCTGTTGTTAAACTCACATGGGCGGAATCCGCGGAAATCAGATCGCGTGATTGGGTTTTAGACGCGCAGCAGAATCGAGAGGTGAAATGGCCGTACTCCAATTTAGCTACGCCGTCCCGCTCGAGGAGACCATGGCCTTTGAATCCGTCTATCATCCGAACCTGCAGCTCGAACTTTCCGAGAAGCAGGAAGTCTGGAACACGCCAGGAGCGTTCTTTGTCTGGATGCTGGTTGACGGTGAACTAGCGGGCGAGTCGTACGGTATCCCCCTGGCCAGCTCCAGCGACCTCATCGAAGATCTGTTAATCCTCCCCGACGGCGAAAAAGCAAAAGCGGTGTGCTGCTTTTCCAACACGATCCTGCCCGCTTTTCAAAAGCGGGGCTATGGAAGCATCCTCAAAGCCCACTGGCTCGGGCTAGCAGCGGCCAAGGGATTCGAGGTCGTTTACGGCCATGCGCGTCCCGGCGGAAGCCAAGCGCTGAACGCCAAATTCGGCGCCGTTTTTTTGGAGGACCTGCCGGACTGGTTTGGCTCGGGCGAGGACTACCGAAAATACCGGCTGGTTATCAACCCAAAGACAAAGGCGTGAGGCGTGCATCGAGCCGCGGCTAGTCCAATCTCCACGGAGAGCGTTCGGGCCATTGGCGCAGCGCGTCCGTGGCCCAGGCCGTGGTTTTGTCGGTGTGGCAGGACGTGCATGGGTTGGGGATCTTGTACTTGTCGGTCATGGCGGGAGTGATGAAATCGAAGGTGTGTGCTCTTACGAAAGTCCCGGGAATCGTCACTTCGATTTTGGGCATGTGGCATGCGACGCACTGGCTGCCGGTCGAGCTGGCTTTGTGATGCGTGTGCTCCTCGATGGTGGCTGTGCGCGGGCCGTTGCGTGAGCCGGGCTCATGACAGTCGAGGCAGAGCTTATCGACTGGCTTGCGTAGTTGCGCGTAGTTGCCGGTGCCGTGGACGTCGTGGCAATCGAAGCAGGTTACGCCGCGTCGGTACATCACGCTTTGGACGAAATCGTTTCCTTGCATGCGGTTTTTGTGCGCGGTGCCGTCGGCGAAATGCGTGAAGCTTTGTTGGCCGAGCGTGTGTTCTTCGAGTTGCCAGTAGTCGCGGAGATTTTGGCCGGGGTGATAGCCGACCGGCCAATCGTAATAGTTGCCTTCGATCGGGCTTGTGAGCGGGCGCCCTTGTGAGTGGCACTGAATGCAGGTGTCGTTCGCGGCGACGTAGTCCACGCGCGCAGGATTAAGGATGTTGCCCCGAGCGGCGTGTTCGACGTGTTCGCTGCCTGGGCCGTGGCAGCGCTCGCAGCCAACGTTCCACTCCGCGACCTTCTTGGTTTGAATGTTGTAGTCGACGGAGTGGCAGCCGTCACAAGTCGGCCCGGTCGGGCGCTTCATGTTGTCAGGCGGATAGAATGGTTCCCACCAGTCGGTGCCCTTGGCCACAAAATAGGGTTTCCATACATGGTTGGTCACATCCCACTGAGCGGGTTCGGGAAAATAGTCGTCTCCGATTTTTGTGAAGTAGCGCTGCTTCCACACGCTTCCATAGACGAATGCTATTTCTTCTTTTGTAAATTTCTTGCTGACGTTGTTCGTGGCGAGATCGGGAATGATGGCTTCGGGATGCTCACGTGGGTCGCGCACGACGTTGGCCATCGGCGTCCGCTTCCAGTGTTCGTAGATTTGTGCATGGCATTTCTGGCAAGCTACCGAGCCCACATAGTGCGCGGACTTTATTGCGGCATTTTGTTGCGACTGTTCCTGCGGGGTCAGGCTGGCGATGCTGCGAACGAAGAGGACGAGCTTCCACGCATCAGTGTCGTCTTGCGCGATATGCGGATTTCCCCAGGCAGGCATGCCTGTTAGGCGGACTCCATTTTTGATGATGTAGTGAATTTCGCCGTCGGTGAGATTTTGCGTGGCGGGCCGGGCGAGATCGGGAGCTTTGGGATAGAGATTTTGGCCGATGTTCGAGGGGCCGGTGCCGTTGTTGCCGTGGCAGTTCGCGCAGCGATTTGCGAAATTGTCGCGGGCTTCGGCGAGTGCTTCCGGAGTGGCGGACAGGGGATTCTTTTCGTTCTTCGCGCGGCTCGGAATTCCGATATTTCGCACGGCTCGCGCCATGACGCGTTCCAAGCCCGATGGCTGGTCCGCAGCGCTGAATCCGCGGCGAATTACGGCCAGACCGTACACCACCGCGACCAACGCCACGAAAACCAGAACGGCAACGATCCAACGCCTCATCTCGTTCCTCGACTCCTGCCCACAAGCCTGTGAGATGCAGGATAGCAAAAACAGGAGACATCCGCGGAGAGGGTGATTCGCGACGACTGAAAAATTTAGAAATTATTGAGGTTTCCAGAGACGATGCGGGAGCAGATAGGTGAAACCAACGAAGGCCTCCCAGTGTGTGGATGTCCCAGTTAGGCCGTGATTGAAGCCTGTATCAAGAACCAAGTTCTTGCGCGCGGTATAACTAACCGCCCAAAGGTTTCCAACCGCATTGCTCCGTAGGAATGGCTGCGTGAAGTGCCATATTTCTCCAGACAGAGTGAACCGCTTCAGGAACGGATGCGAAATGGTGAGTGATTGACCAAACTGGCCACGCCGCACCGGCCCTTGCTCCATTTCGGTGAAAAAGGCGTTGGCGTCATAGTGAAATCCTTTCACATCGGCGCTGGCCAGGAGCAGAAATGAGTTGGTAGGGCTGCCATAGTCGAACTCGGGAGCACCGCCATCATAGGCGCGATGGAAATAGCTGACGGCGAGTGTGGGCTTCGCGCCTTCTCCGTGATAAAGCACGGCCTGCGCGCCTAGGAAAATATCCGCCACACGGTTGGCGCTGGTCCCGTTGGCGGTGAAGTGCGCGATAGGTTCAGAAACTGCCAGAAATTCGAGACCCGGCGCGACGGCAAGCTTTATGACCTCGTCCAGGCCGTAGCGCGACGAAAACTCAGGCGAATCGTAGGCGGGTACAAAACCTGTTTCAAACTGGAGATACCCGACTGGCGTGAGTGTCGCCGGAGTGGAGACGGTGGGGCGGCCCGGATTGGCTTCTGGTTCATCCACAACTGCTGACTGTGCCGTGGCGAGCTGGGAAGTGAGCGTCAAGAATAGGAACGAAGCAACTAAGATAAACCTCAATTGTGCCCCCCGGGGCGAATAGCGGATCAGAAAATTTGAACAAACCTCTTTGCCGGTTGACGGAACGCGTTCATCTCGCGCGGCAAGGCGAAGCGAGGGATCCTGCCGTTTCGTCTGCTCATAAAACTGCGAGACCTATTACTTTATTCCTCGGCCTGCGACTCCGTCTCCGGGACTTCCTCGCGGGTTATGGCTTTCAGTTCGCGGCGGACGACGTCGGCGGAAAAGCCGGCGCGGAGGAGGCTGCGGTACATCGAGGCCATTTTGTTTTCGTTGATTTCGCCGCGGAAGGAGCGGAGTTTGCGTTCGAGGCGCTGACGGACGATGGCGGATTCGTCGGTTTCCTTCGCGGCGTCAGCTAGCGCGGCTTCGATGTGGCGGTCCGGAACTCCGCGGGCGCGGAGGTCGCGGGCGATGCGGAATTTGCCTTGACGGCGGATTTCTGTGCGTTGGCGGGCGAATTGTTTGGCGAAACGCTTGTCGTCGATCATCTTGGCGTGCTTCAGGCGGTCCATCACGGTTTTCAAAAGGCTGTCGTCCTCCGTTCGACGGCCAAGAAGCTGCTTCATTTCGTAGACGGAATAGGCGCGGCGCATGAGGGCGCGGACTGCGGCTTCGTACAGCTCGGTTTCGGTTTCGACTTGGCGGGGTTTGCCGAACATGGAGGAAGCATAGAGGTAATGAACTAACGAAGTAAAGAAAAGGAGTATTTAGCTACAGGATAGTGAGCAGGCTAGTCTAATCTGGTGGCCAGTCTCCACGTTCGCGGCGACCTTCTTCAACGAAATGGTCGTTTTGCCAGCGAAAACGAACTCGGACGTATCCGTCTGAACAGCAATCTCCGTTTCGCCGATCAGGGTCGTTGAAATCCAAGGCCAATATTCCGTCCGAAATCACTACTCGCCCGAGTCCGCCGTCGCCTCTTGAACCGCTTCCCAGGACTGCGAGAAGTTGGGCGTGGCCGCCCCTGAGCGCGTAGATGTACAGGAAATCCCAGTTATAGGTGCCGCCTGTACTGTAGTTCAAGCGCACAGCGGCTTCTTCAATTCCATCTGAGTCTAAGTCGCCGTAAGTCACCGCACCGACGCTAACGAGTGGATCATGCCAGCGCTCATGTGGATCCTCGCCGGGTGCGTAGAAGTGATGCATACCCTTTATGGCGCGAATATGCTGGCTGGGAAGAGGATTCAGCCAGACGTAGGGAAAAGAAGCTGCCTGGCGATCCTCGACTGCAGGTCCAGCCTCCATTGTTTCGTCCCAAGCGAAGGTAAAATTCTTGAAATCAATCTGCCGAATGCTGGCTTCCTTGCGCGACGCAAGCGGCAGAGTGGGGACGCTCATGAGAGCTGCCAGAACAAGGCAAGAAATTTTCATAGACTTAGCCAACCAAAAGAATATCAAAGTCAGGGAGCGAAACGGAGGCTACTTGCGGGCGAAGCGCTCGAAGTCGGCCATTTGGCGCTCCATTTCCTCGCGGGCGGAGTCGGCGGCGGAGCGGATGCCTTGGATGCGCAATTGGAACTCGTCCGGGTTGGTGGAGCGAAGCAGCGCTTCTTCGAGGGTGATGAGTTGCTTGGTGTAGAGGTCGAAGAGCGACTGGTCGAAAGTCTGCATGCCGTATTGGCTGGTGCCGGCGGCGATGGCGTCGTGGATGAGGCGCGTTTTGTCGGCGTTGATGATGCAATCGCGGATGTAGGCGGTGGCGATCATGACTTCGACGGCGGGGACGCGGCCTTTGTCGTCGGCGCGGCGGACGAGGCGCTGAGAAACGATAGCTTTAAGCGTGGCGGCGAGCTGGAGGCGGATTTGTTTCTGCTCGGGCGGCGGGAAGACGGCGATGATGCGCTGAATGGTTTCGGTGGCGTCGAGAGTGTGCAACGTGGAGAAAACCATGTGGCCGGTTTCGGCGGCCAGGAGTGCGGTAGAAATGGTTTCGAGGTCGCGCATTTCGCCGACCAGAATCACATCGGGGTCTTGACGGAGGGCGGCGCGTAGAGCGGTCGAGAAGTTTGCAGTGTCGACTTCAACTTCGCGCTGGTTGATGAAGCTGCGCTTGTCGCGGTGCAAGAACTCGATGGGGTCTTCGATGGTGATGAGGTGATCGGAGCGGTTGGCGTTGATGCGGTCGATCATGGCGGCAAGCGTGGTGGATTTACCGGAACCGGTGGTTCCTGTGACGAGAACGAGGCCACGTTGCTCTTCGCAAATCTTGCCGATGACATTGGGCAAATTCAGTTCTTCGATGGTGCGGATTTTGGTCGGGATGACGCGAAGGACCATGCCGACGTTGCCGCGCTGCTGGAAGACGTTCACGCGGAAGCGCCCGAGGCCTGCGACGCCGTAGGCCATGTCGAGTTCGGCGGTTTCCTTAAACTTTTGTTTCTGGCGGTTGGTCATCATGCTGAACGCCATGGAGAGCATTTCTTCCGGGGTGATACGCGGAACGTCGGTGATGGGGTTGAGAAGGCCGTCTACGCGGAGATAAGGATGGTTGCCCACTTTCAGATGCAAGTCAGAGGCTTTGTTTTCGACCGCGCGCCGAAGAAGATCGTCAATGCTAATGGCCATGTCGTTTGTGAGCTCCGCGAGATTACGACTAATGTGCGACGTTAGCACCCGGAATGGGGGCGGGCAAGAAAGGCGCGGTGGCCGGTTGCGCGGTAGTCACCTGAACGAAAGGACAGTTCTGGTGACTGGTGATTAGTGACTGGTGACTGGTGACACGTGACCACCCATCCGATGGAGCAGAAGAGGGGGCTTCTGGCTAGCGGCAAGAGCTCCTTCGAGGAAAACCAGTCCATTTGGTGTCTATTAGAGAGGGAGTTGAATGCAAGTTGGAGCGTAGAGTTGGGGCACAGAGGGAGGGGCAAGCCCCTCCTCTACAGAGGATTTGGCCATTTGCTGAATTGCGGTTGAGAAAAGCTGGTTAGCCTTTTTTTAGGAAGAGAGAGTCGTAGAGGAAGCCTGCCAGGAAGCCTCCGGCTAGGGGGCCGACCCAGTAGATGCCGTGGTTCTGCCAGTGCGACGAGGCCAGGGCGGGTCCGAACGCGCGAGCGGGATTGAGGGCGCCACCGGTGAAAGGACCGGCAACCATAATGCCCAGAGCGATGCTGGTGCCGATGGCAAATCCGGCGACGGGACGGAACGAGGAGCGTTCATCGACGGCGGTGGCAAAGACGGTGAGTACGAGAAAGAAAGTGGTGATGCCTTCGAGGAGGATGCCGTTCAGGCGAGTGAAGTCGTGGGCAAACATGGGCGTGCCGAGCGCGACCGCGTGCCAAGTGTCCTCTGGGATGACGGCTTTGAGGAGAAAGGCGGCGGCAGTGGCGCCAGCGAGCTGGGCGACCCAATAGGCAACCGTGTCGAGCGTGTTAAGCCGCTTGGTGACCCAGAAGCCGATGGTGATCGCCGGGTTGAAATGGCCGCCGGAGATGTGGCCGAGCGCGCAAACCATGATGGCCATGGTCAGGCCGTACGCCAAGGCGATGCCGAGAAGCCCGAGCGCGTTCGATGCGTGGGGGTACCAATCCACGCATGCGGCGCCTGCGGCAAAGAAAACCAGAGCAAATGTGCCGAGGAATTCAGCCGTTAGCTTCTGCCCAAGGTTGTACATCAAGGAGCCTCCTGGCCGGGGAACGAGCCTTGTCCGCTGCGACCGGGAAGGATTCTATCTGGAACGCAAATGGAAACGCCAGTCTTACCGAAAGTCCTTTGCGCGATTACTTACCGTGACGCCGCGGCGACTGGAGCGTTGACAGGAGTGAGCCAGTTGTGCCGATCGGGCTTGCTGCCGCTGGTTAGGGCTAAAAATTCTTCCTGGAGCCTGCGCGTGATGGGTCCGGCGACGCCTTTGCCGACCTGGATTTTGTCGACCGAGCGGATGGGCGTGATTTCGACGGCCGTGCCGCAGAAAAAGACTTCGTCAACGATGTAGAGCATTTCCCGGGGGATGACACTTTCTTTCACGGGGATGTTCAGATCATCCGCCAGGGTAAGAACGGTGTTGCGCGTAATGCCGGGCAGAATGCTGGTGGCGAGCGGCGGCGTGTAGAGCGTGCCGTCGTGAACGAGAAACACGTTCATGCCAGAGCCTTCGCTGACGTGGCCGCTGGAATCGAGCGCGATGCCTTCGGCGTAGCCGTTGAAGGAGGCTTCCATGCGGATAAGTTGCGAGTTCATGTAATTTGCCGCAGCTTTGGACATGGCCGGGAGAGTGTTGGGAGCGATGCGGGCCCAGGAGCTGACGCCGACATCGACACCTTTTGTGAGCGCTTCCGGGCCGAGATAGGCGCCCCAGAACCAGCAGGCCATATAGATGTCGATGGGAGAGTTGAGCGGATTGACGCCAACTTCGCCATAGCCGCGGAGGACGATGGGCTTGACGTAGCACGAATTCATTTTGTTGACGCGAACCAATTCGGTTGCGGCGTTGCAAAAATCGTCGAGAGAAACAGGCAACTCCATGCGGTAAATCTTGGCGGAGTTGATCAGGCGCTGCATGTGCTCGCGGAGGCGAAAAATGGCGGGGCCCTGCTTGGTTTCGTAACAGCGGATGCCTTCGAAGACCGCGGAAGCGTAGCTTACGACGTGGGAAAGGACGTGAAGGGTGGCGTCGTCCCAGTTGATCCACTTTCCGTTGTGCCAGATTTTGTCGGTTTTTTGGATGGGCATGATGGTGTCCTTTTTGATGCAGCCACTCGCGGTGTTGACCGAGTCCGCAGAATACGGCAGGCAGCCGGGAGCGTCAATTAAGTGTACTGAATGCGGCAGCCAGTGCAAAAACCAAATTGGCGCGTATTGATTGCTGCGAAAAGGTTTGATCGCGTCACTTCGGTGAATCGGGTCCTTTAGGCGCATCGGGCGGGGGGGCCGATTTTTGTGACGGCCCGCTCAAAGAATCGAGGGCCGATTGGGCTTGCGCCGGGATGTTGCCGTACCTGTTTTCCCAAATTCCAAGAAGCAGGAAGGGAATGGCGGTAGCGACAACCAGAAGCTTGGCGTTCCGACGTACTTTGACTTCTGGTTCCCAGCGAAAGAGCTGCGCGGAGAGAAAGAAAGTAAGAACGGCCCAGCAAACAAGAGAGCCTAGAGAGATAAGTACGTTGTGGTCCCATATGGGCGCAGATTCAAAAATGGCTCGACGGAGACCCTGAACGAGGTAGGTTGCGGGCAAAAACAGCGAGACCGTTTGCACGACTCTGGGCAGGAACGCCAGGGGAAAGGTGGCGCCGGAGAGAAAAATCAAGGGAAGCCAGAGAAGCTGGTTGATGACCTGAGTTTCCTGCATGGTGTTGGTGACGCTGGCAACGACGAGGCCGAGAGATGCGAAGGAAACGGTGCCGATGCTGATCAAGACGAACGTGGCAAGCAAGTCGCCAAAATTCGTGACGTGAAAGACGAAGCGGGCAAAAAGAAACTCGATGAGAACGGTGGGAAACATGAGGACATAGTTGGCAACGACGCTGGAAGCGAGCATGTCGCTCGGAGTGACCGGAGTTACGTGGAAACGGCGGAGGATACCTTGTTCGCGGAACATAACCAAGGCGGCGCTGAGTCCCCAGAAACTGCCCATCACCGTGAGAGCGACTACCGGCCCTAGAAAGAATCGGACGGCGTCTGGTTGGCCTTTCGCGAAAATGCCGGCATAGAGGAAGAAAAAGCCGAACGGCATAACCACGCTGAAGAACAAAAACATTTTATTGCGCAGCGTGAGCTGAATGCGCATGCGGGTGAGTGTCGCAAAGTTTCTCAATCGCGCAGCCTCCTTCCGGTCATTTCGATGAAGACGTCTTCGAGGGAGGGTGAGGCGATTTCGAGGCTGACGAGTTCATTGCCTTCGGCTTCCAGGTGTTTGACGAGGTCGACGATTGTTTTTGGTGGGCGATGAGAGTGAATCACGTAAGCGCCATCGAGTTCGCGCGCATCGGCCACGCCTTCCAGCTTTTTTAGCGCGCCGTCGGCTTCGGGCTTCGCCAGGCGGACTTCGATGCGCGTAGCGCTACCGGCGCGGGACTTCAATTCTCGCGGAGTTCCCAGCGCGACGACTTTGCCGTGATCCACGATGGCGACGCGATCGCAAAGGCGCTCGGCTTCCTCGATGTAGTGCGTGGTCATGACGATGGTTTTCTTTTCGTGCTTGAGCTCTTCGATGATGTCGTAAATTTCGCGGCGCACTTGCGGATCGAGACCGGCAGTGGGCTCATCGAAGAAAAGTACTTTGGGATCGTTGACAAGGGCCATGGCGAGCGCCAGACGCTGTTTTTGGCCTCCGGAGAGCTGGCTATAAAACGTGTTGCGTTTTTCTTCTAGGCCGAAACGCTTGAGAAGCTCCTCAGGATTGCGGCGACTTTTGTAGAAGCTGGAGAAGAGGCGGAGAGCTTCCATGACGCGAAGTTTATCGGGAAGGGAAGTGGACTGCAGGGCCGCGCCGATTTCGTGCTTCAACGCCTGCGAATCGCGCTGCGGGTCGAGACCGCAGACGGAGACGCGGCCGCCATCCAGATCGCGTAGACCTTCGAGAATTTCGACGGTGGAGGTTTTTCCGGCGCCGTTAGGACCGAGCAGGCCGAAGACTTCGCCTTCTTCCACAGAGAAGCTTACGCCGCGAACGGCCTGGACGTCGCCGTAGCTCTTTACCAGGTTTTCGACTTGGATGATCGGAGTCGCCATGAACATTGGCCGCTACGTACTTCTACGCAGATACGCTCCTTAGGATAACGCATGTGCCTGCTTTCCCCGCTATGGTGGGATGCCGGACTGCGGTTCACTTTGGAGCGTAGAAAAAATAGTCGGCGGAATAGGGGACGCGAACTTCCTGGCCGACATGCGCGGAGTCGCAGCCGGTCGCGGGGGCTTTGCCGCCTTTTGTGTTGAGGCGCTGGATGTTTGTGGCGAGAGAGAGAACGCCGCTGCCCTCGTGGCTTACGATGTTGACGAGAAGCCAGGGAATGGAATCCGCGTCCGGCGAAGGCGCATTGGCGACGGCTTTGCCAATGACGCGGCTGCCGTCGCTCGCTTCCCAGGAAGGTCCGGCGAAATGTTTCCCGAAGGGCTTGCCTTCTTTGTCGAAAAGCTGGGCGTCGGGAGCCTTCAGCGTCCAAGCGAATTGCGCCCCGTCAACCTTGCAGGTGTAGATCTGGTCGCCCTTGGCATGGACTTGGAGTAGGAGTTGTTCACCGGCAGGAGGCTGGAGTTGCTGCGGCACTTGCTGCGCCGCAAGAGAAAAAGCAGCGGACGCGGTGAGCAGGGTGGTGAACGCTAATCTGTGAATTAGATTTCGCATGGGACGAATCCTCCTGTGAGGCTACAACTCAAATTGTCAACATGACGTGATTCAGGTCACGTCACATGATAGACCGGTTCCAGGCATGGAATCGCGGAATCCATCGCGGAACATTCTTGCAGTATTCTTTATAGGACTCGCCGAACATCTTTCGCAGGATTGGCTCCTCGTAGAGGCGCACAAACAGAGCAACTGCGGCCACGGCTACCAGTGCCACGGTGAGAGCCGCCTGGTTCGCCCGCCCAAAGACCACCCAGAGTCCCAACCAGCCAACGAAGAAGCCTACATACATCGGGTTCCGTACATATCGATAGAATCCTACAACCACGAGTTTCTGGGGCGGAGCAAACGGCGCAGGCGTTCCGTGTCCGGTCCATCCGAAATCCCAAATGCACCGAAGCGCCACGGCAAAACCGAGCACAGAAGGCACGGCGGCAATCCAGCGCCAGCGCATCGCACCGACGGCATCAACGTGGAAGCCCAACCAGGGCGGCAACAACCAAAACCACAACGCAAAGAACGAAGCGCCCACGGCTAACGAGGCGATGGTTGCCAACCAGTGCGCACCGTGGTCTGAAGGCCGCCTGATCCCAGCCTGTTCGCTTGACATAAAAGCCTCCACGACGCCGAAGTTGAATTCTGGTTGCACCTATCAATACGAGGTTCGGCGAGCAGAGGTTACAGTGTTGGAACCGCTAGACGAAGCGCGGTTCCTCTGATTTGCTCCTTTCGCGTTGTAATTAGCATTAACTACGCGTGCCATTTGAGCGGCGTGGTTTCTTGGCATCGGACCGTTTTTTTCGCGGCGGAGTCCAGAGATGTTTTTTCACGTTGATGCGGGATTCGACGACGCACACGCCTTCGGATTCGAGAAGCTTTTTTTGAAGGGAAGCGTAAGGTTCGCGGATGAGGATTTTGCCGTTGGCGCCAAGGACGCGGTGCCAGGGGATGCCTTTGCCCTGCGGAGTGGCGCCCATGGCTCGTCCAGCGGTGCGTGCGCCACCCGGGAGGCGCAAGGCTTTAGCAAGGGCTCCATAGGTTAGAACCCGGCCGCGGGGAATTAGTTTCACGAGCTTGTAAACGGGATCGAAAGACACGGCGAATCGGCTCCTTTCGACGAACTTTTCCAATAAACCTGCGTGAGTTCTTGTAAAAGCGCGCTAGACATCGTAAGAGCAGGCGAAAAGGGGAACAAGAGAAATAATAGGCGCTGCGGTGTTCTATAGAGTGAGGCGCTTGATCGAGTGAGCGCCAGCGAGTGAGTAGCTTCAGAAACGGAGAGTGAGTAGCCAAACCAACGGCGAGTAAGTAGAGTAACAAACCAAGTACGCTGTCGCGCATCTAATGGAGTAAGAGAAGCAAAGCTGGAAAGAACGACAACGATGCATGGAACTGATGAAACAAAGCGAAAAAAGTAATGAACGAATAGGAACTAGATTCGATACGTTGTACGCGTTACTGATTGGAAGTAAACCTTTGCACTAGTACGCATCGTTCATTGACGGGCGTAGTGGAACGAAAGTACACTACAGGCACAGTCAGTGACTCGAGGTGAAGTCATGGCTTTTGTCCGCCGGAAAGGGAACTCGTTTTATTTGGTGCACAATGTGCGCCGCGGCGGAAAAGTGCGGCAATTGCACCTTGCGCGGCTTGGGGAACGCGCGCGCATTACGGATGAAGTGGAGCGAGAAGTTTCCAAGAAGCATCCCTTCGTGGAGCTGAATTGGCAGGCTCTGCGTGAACAGACCAACCGGCAAGTGGATCCGACCGATGCCAACTCTCCGGCGATCCAAAAGCTCGTATCCAACCTGCGAGCGTTGAATCTCGAATTGGCGGACCTCTTTCCGCCCCTCCTCCGGATTTCTGAAACGCCCACAGTGGCGCGAGAGCTGTTAGTGCAGCTTCGGCTATTGCAATCCACACTTCAGGTAAAACTCAGCCAGTTTGACCGGAAGCGCGGACGGTTCAGTCATGCGACTTTGCGGATGCAAGGCCGCTAGGAGGAGACCATGAGCTCCCAAACACTGCCACTCGATCCAAACCTACGCAGCAACACGACGATTGAATTTCACACGGCGCTTCGGTCGAAGATCGTCGGACAAACGGAAGGCGTACAGGCGTTGGTCGACTTGTATCAGGTTTTCTGTGCCGGGCTGAATTCGCCGGGGCGGCCAGTGGGGAACCTCCTCTTGTTGGGACCGACCGGTTCGGGCAAGACACGCATCGTGGAAGCAGCGGCGGAGATTCTTTTCGGAGATGCGCGCGCGCTGATCAAGGTAGATTGCGCGGAGTTTCAGCACTCCCACGAGATTGCAAAATTGATTGGCTCGCCTCCGGGATATTTGGGCCACCGGGAAACACATCCTTTGATCACGCAAGAAGAACTGGCCAAGAGCCACACGGAAAAGTTGAAGCTGAGTTTTTTGCTGTTTGACGAGATTGAGAAGGCGTCGGACGCCTTGTGGCAATTGCTGCTCGGAATGCTGGATAAGGCCACACTGACTCTGGGGGACAACCGGCGCGTAGATTTGTCACATACGGTTATCTTTCTGACGTCGAACCTGGGCGGAGGGGAGATCACAGAATTGATGCACGGCGGAATGGGCTTCGTCCAGCCAACCGACATGCCAACGACGGGATTGGACGAAAAAGTGGAGCGGACGGCGATGGAAGCGGCGAGGAGGAAGTTTTCGCCGGAGTTTATGAACCGGTTGGACAAAGTGGTGGTATTTCACCCGTTGAAGCGCGAACAACTTGAGGAAGTGCTTGAGATTGAGCTTGGACAGGTACAGCAGAGGGTGCTGGAGACGGCGAAAGGACAGTTTCTGTTCCGCGTAACGCCTGGAGGAAGAGACTTTTTGTTGCAGGAAGGAACGGATCAGCGGTATGGAGCACGTCATCTGAAGAGAGCGATTGAGCGGTATGTGGTGTATCCGCTTGCAAATCTGCTGGCTACGGAGCAAGTGCACCTCGGCGACCTTGTGTGCATCGATTGGGACGGCAGGCACAAAGAACTGACATTTGCACGCGAAGGTGAAGGCGCTTTGGTAACGCCTACAGCACCACAGCTCGGCCAACTTGCGGCTGCCGCAGAGGCGAAGGACGGCAAGACCGCTGATCCACCCGCGGAAGTCGTGACGGGAGAGAGAAAGCTGCGTGCGGCGCAGCCATCCGTGGCACCTGCGGCGGCTCCGCAAGGTCGCAAAAAGTCGGATCGATAGGGTAAAAAAACATTTGCGGGATTTTGGGGGGGCGAGCCAGGTTGGATGCGCCCCTTTTTGTCGTTTAAGGACTGACAGAAACTGTTTCATCCTCTCACTTTGAACCGGGTTGGCACACAGTCTCACGGCGTGAGACAGTTTCCATAATTGCAACACTCGTATGTCATTGAGTTTGTACCGGTTTGCACCGGCGGCGACGAGTGCCCAGATTGGCAGTTCTCATGCTCTATTCCCCTCAAGCGCATGGCTGAGACGCGTGAGCGTCTTGGGCAAGTGAACGCGGAAGGGAATGATGCTATGAAAGCCGCCGCACGACAGCAGCTGGATCCATCCATTCGCAGCACGGACAGCCGTGATTTTGAAGGCGCGTTGCGCGCGAAAATCGTGGGCCAAGCGGAAGGGGTCCAGGCGCTTGTGGACCTGTATCAGGTCTTCTGCGCGGGATTGAACTCGCCTGGGAGACCGGTCGGGAACCTGCTCTTTCTTGGGCCGACGGGTTCGGGCAAGACGCGCATCGTGGAAGCGGCTGCGGAGATTCTGTTTGGAGACGCGCGCGCGGTGATTAAGGTGGATTGCGCAGAATTCCAGCATTCGCATGAGATCGCGAAGCTGATTGGTTCTCCTCCGGGGTATTTGGGACATCGGGAAACGCATCCCCTGATCACGCAAGAAGAACTGGCTAAAAGCCATACCGAGAAATTGAAGCTGAGCTTCCTCCTGTTTGATGAGATTGAAAAAGCGTCCGATGCCCTTTGGCAGTTGTTGCTAGGGATGTTGGATAAGGCGACATTGACCTTGGGGGACAACCGCCGGGTGGATTTGTCGCAGACGGTGATCTTCCTGACGTCGAACCTGGGCGGGGGAGAAATCACTGAGCTGATGAACGGGGGAATGGGATTCGTCCAGCCCAAGGACAAGCCAGCCGCAGGACTTGACCAAAAGGTTGAGCGGACGGCCGTGGAAGCGGCGCGAAGGAAGTTTTCGCCGGAATTCATGAACCGGCTGGACAAAGTGGTGGTTTTCCATCCCTTGCGGCGCGAACAGCTTGAAGAAGTGCTGGAGATCGAGCTTGGACAAGTGCAGCAAAGAGTTTTGGAGACGGCAAAAGGGCAGTTCCTGTTCCGAGTTACGGCGTCCGGCCGCGATTTCTTGCTGCAGGAAGGAACGGACCAGCGGTACGGAGCGCGACACCTGAAAAGGGCAATCGAGAGGCACGTGGTTTATCCGCTGGCGAATCTGCTGGCTACGGAACAGGTCCATTTGGGCGACCTGGTGTGCATCGATTGGAGCAAGGGAAATGAAGGATTGAGCTTTGTTCGCGAAGGCGAAAATCTAGCGATGCCGGCGAGGCGGCCGGAGCCCGTTGTTACGGCGCGGGCTACGCAGGCCAGGAGCGGCCGAAGCGTTGAGGCACCGTCGACGGCGCTCGGGCCTGAACCGACACCGCGGATGGCGCGTTAAAAGAATTTCTGGATCTACATTCTGAATCGGCCCGGGGGGAAAACCTCCCGGGCTTTTTCTTTTGCCGGCGGCTCGGTGTAGAGTTATCGATATGGGTCCCTCTTGGCGGCGCGTTCCGGGAAAGACACTTCTCGTGTCGCTGTGTCTTTTGGTTGCGCCGTGTACGCGCGCGCAGCGGACCCAGTTCAAGCCGGGATGGAACCTTTATTCGCCACAGGAAGACATCAGACTGGGTAAGCAGGTAGCAGTGGACGCGGAGAAGCAGTTGCCGTCGTGCAACGATCCGAAAGTGGACGCCTATCTGAGCGAACTCGGCGAGAAGCTGATTGCGAAACTGCCGACAGGAGGAGTGGAGTACCCATTTGAATTTCATTGCGTGAATGATAAGGCGATCAACGCGTTTGCGTTGCCGGGCGGGTATGTGTTCGTGAACCGCGGGGCTATCGAGGCAGCGGACAATGAAGCGCAGCTTGCAGGGGTAATGGCGCATGAACTCGCGCATGTGGCGCTGCGGCACGGCACAAGCGAAGCGACAAAAGCGCAGGCCGCGCAGACGGGAGTGGGAATACTTGGAGCCATTTTTGGCGGAAATGCTGGCGGTGCACTGCTGACGGAGCTTGGGAGATTTAGCGCAGGTGGCGTGCTACTGCGTTATTCCCGCAGCGCGGAGACGCAGGCGGATGTTGTCGGGACGCAAGTGCTTTACGATGCGGGATACGATCCGCGGGCGCTGGCGCAGTTTTTCGAGAAGATCGAAGCGGAGAGCAAAGGACAGAACCCGCCGGAGTTTTTCTCGGACCATCCGAACCCGGAACATCGGGTGGAACGAGTTCAGGAAGAGATCGATAAACTGGGCGGACTGCCGTCGAAGATGAAGAAAGCTTCAGTGGAGTTCGAGGCGATCAAGCGCGAGGTTTTGGCGCTGCCGGTGGTGAAGAAGGGGACTCTGACTGCTGGCGGGCCAGGTCCCAGACCAATGGGGCCACCGCCTCCGCCTTCGGCAAATTACGCGGAGTATCAAGCGAAGGCGTACGCGATGAAGTATCCGGACAACTGGAAAAAGTATGGGGAGAAAGACAACGTATCGTTTGCGCCGGACGGCGGGGTAATGGAGGGGAGCGACGGCAAAGCTGGGCTGGCGTACGGCATCATCGTCGATGTGACGAAAGTGCAAGGAGATGCTGGCGAGGCGAAGGCGCTGGAAAAGGCGACGCAGGAGCTGATTCGGACGCTACAAAAAGATAATCCGAAGATGAAGATTGCGCGGCAGCCGGGGCGGGTGCGGCTGAATGGGCAGCCTGGGCTTTCAACGTATCTGAGCAATGAATCGCCCCAAGGTGGGGAGGAGACGGATTGGCTGATCACCGTGATTCGCCCGGATGGTCTGCTGTCGTTTGTGTGTGTTGCACCGCAGAAGGATTACCAGGAGTACGACAAGACCTTCAGCGCGGTTCTTGACAGCGTGCGACTGGCGAAATGAACAAGCGCCACTCGCTAGTATCAGCGGCGGCGAAATCTCGGAGCGTAGGCGAGTAGAGTCTAATTTTTGATGCGGAGTTGCTTCCGAAGATTAGGGCCTTTCACCTAGGATATTGCCTTACAAGAATTGCTTTTCCGATTTTATCCACAGCGATTTGAGCGATTGACTACGGCTCTAGCATTCCTCGATTCGGGGTCCCTTACCTTGAAATCTCATGCTTTGCTTGCGCCCAAAGCTCCCGCGCTTTGACTAATAGAATCTTTTTCTCCCTACCTACAAGAATTAACGCTGGACTCACACAATCGCAATAACTCGCCTGTATCACAGTTCGCGGGAGGATTAGCTTTCTTATGTCTTTTAACTTGCTAGCGAAGTCGTGTTCGTTTCTTCTTGCTTCCGCCATTTCGTTCGCTCCGGTTGCGGGGGCGCAGGACTGGCACCACTCCGACGATCATCTCGGCAGCCGGCATGTGCTGCTGATCAGTATTGATGGAATGCACGCGGTAGATTACGAAAATTGTGTGGCTTCCAACACATGCCCAACCCTCGCTGCTCTCGGCAAAACGGGAGTGAATTACACCCGTACCACAACTTCTAGACCCTCTGACTCCTTTCCCGGCCTGATGGCACTCGTGACCGGTGGCAGCCCGCGAACGGTAGGCGCGTTCTACGACGTGGCTTACGATCGCGTTCTGGCACCGCCTCTAGTAACCACCGGCAATGGGCTACCGGGCACAAGTGACCCGCACAACAGCCCTGCATTAGCACCCTGTGTCCCAGGCAAGATTTACGGAACCCAGACCGAATATGAGGAAGGAGACGAATTCAACCAACTGCTGCTCAACGGCGGGAATCCCCAAGCCGCCAACGTTGCTGATGGCGGCGTTCCAGGAATTAATCCCGACAGGCTGATTCGCGATCCGTTTAACAACTGCAAACCCGTCTATCCTTGGAACTTCGTTCGCACGAACACCATTTATGGCGTGATCCACGCCGCGGGCGGCTACACAGCGTGGTCGGACAAGCACGCTGTGTACGCTGTTGTTTCGGGTCCCACCGGGACAAATCAGCCCAGTAACGTGGACGATTACTATTCCCCGGAAGTCAATTCCAACCAGATCCCGCTGCCGGGAATAATCACGGCTGGCACGAACTTTGACTGCGGAACTATCGTGGCGAGCGGAGACGCAAAGACTCCGGGAAACGATTGGACAACCGGTTTCGATGCCATCAAATGCTATGACCAGCTAAAAGTCAATGCGATCGTGAATGAGATCAACGGCAAGAATCACAATGGGACAAGCAAGGCTCCGGTCCCAGTGATCCTCGGCATGAACTTCCAGGCGGTCAGCGTCGGCGAGAAGCTTGTTAGTCCTGCCGCACTGCCCGCAAACCGAAGCGACAGCAACTCCGGCGGTTATGAAGATGCCGCGGGGACGCCCCGCCCGCTAATGGCGAAGGAAATCATCTTCGTAGATGCGGCGATCGGACAAATGGTCGCTGCTCTCAAGCACAATGGCCTTCTGGACTCGACCACCATTATCATCACGGCCAAGCACGGACAGTCGCCAATTGACCCGAACCGCTTCACCCCGATTCCTGGGAAGGCCAACATCGGTAATTCCCCGGGCGGCGTGATCGCGAACCTTCTCCCAGGGATTTACGCCAATTCCAATAACGGGCTCGGACTGGCCGAAGACGACATTTCCCAGCTTTGGCTGGCAGATCCAAGCACCACCGGGCAGGCAGTACTAGCTCTGGAGAACAACGCGGCAATGTTCGGAGCGGGCCAGATCTACGTTGGCGGCTCACTGAACGCGCTGTTTAATCCTCCGGGCGTTCCTGTGAACCCCGGCCCCTGCTGCTGGCTACGCCCAGGCGGCGACCCGCGTACTCCCGACATTGTAGTGATTCCAAATGTCGGCGTCGTCTATACCGGCGGCGACAAAAAACAATCTGAACATGGCGGCTTCGCTTGGGACGATACCAACGTGATGTTGCTGGTCTCCAACCCCCACATCCAAGCAAAGACGGTCCACAGCTTTGTTGAGACCGCTCAGGTGGCTCCTACGATCCTCCAAATCCTGGGACTCGATCCCAACAAGCTGGATGCCGTCCGTCAGGAAGGCACACCAGTGCTCCCCGCCGTGCAGTTCGGCGACGACGACAGGCGCTAGTTCGCACCGAATCGCAATAGCTGGCAAAACACTGCAATAAATATGTAGAAGCGGGCGTCTCGAAGAGGCGCCCGTTTTTCTTTGTGCCGTGATTGTCGATGCTCGCTGGTAGCGAATCGCAAGCCTTTTTCGCGTTACTAGTTCACCTTAGCGGCAAGCTCCTCGTGCGAGGAGTTGTGGTGTGTTGTATAGAGACTCGCAGCGCGTTGGAGGGCATCTGCGATGCTCGCGCAGATATTCTCCGTGCCCACATGGCGTTCGAATTCGGCTTGATGCATGAGTTTGGCCGGTTGTTCGCGCGCGCCGCAGAGCAGCAGGGACCTGCCGGAGGCGTGCAGCGTATCGGCCAAGTCGCGTATGGCGCCGAGTCCAGTGGCGTCGACGGCGGTCATGTTGCGCAAGCGCAAGATGACGATGGGAGGCAGGGAATCGATATCGCGGAGAATATCCGCGAATTTGTCGGTGGCTCCAAAGAGGAATGGGCCGTGGATGCGATAGACCGTTGCATACGGTGGGATGTCTTTCCCTTGCAGGATGTGCTTGCGGCTGTCCTCGACGTAGTCTTTCGTTACGCGCGCAACGGTGGTGGTGCGGGAAACCTTGCGAATGAACATTAGCGCGGCGAGGACCATGCCAACTTCGACGGCGAAGGTGAGATCAGCGACGACGGTCAAGGTCAAGGTGAGCAGCCACACTGTGATATCCGCGGCGGAAAGCTTCAAGATCTCCGGGATTTCGTGCCACTCGCCCATGTTGTAGGCCACGATCATCAGAATGGCGGCGAGTGCGGCGAGAGGCACGTTGCTCACCAGCGGCGCGGCGAAAAGAACGATGGCGAGGAGCGTGAGAGAGTGGATGATTCCTGCAACGGGAGTTTTCGCGCCGGAGCGCACGTTGGTGGCGGTGCGGGCGATCGCGCCGGTGGCGGGTAAACCGCCAAAGAGTGGCGAGACGATATTAGCTACCCCTTGCGCTACTAGCTCGACGTTGGGATTGTGTTTGTCGTTGCTCATGCGGTCGGAGACAACCGCGGACATCAGAGATTCGATGGCGCCAAGCATGGCGACGGTGAATGCGGGAGAGAGGAGTTGGCGCGCGGTGTCGTAGCTAAAGTGCGGAACGGCAAACGTGGGAAGGCCACTAGGGATGCCGTGGAAGCACGTGCCAATGGTTTCGACGGGGATACGTAGCAGAGTGACGGCGATCGTTGCGCCGAAAGTGACGACGATGGCACCAGGAATGCGCTTGGCAAACTTGAGGCAGAAAATCATTACGGCGATGGAAAGAATGGCCAGGGCGGTCGCGGGCATGGAGATGGTGTTCCATGCGGCGCCGAAGGCTTCCATGCGATGGAAGAAGTCGCCGGGGACGTGGTCCATGCGCAGGCCGAACAAGTCGCGAATCTGAGTGCTAGCGATGAGTATGGCGATGCCATTTGTGAAACCAATGATGACCGGGCGGGGAAAATATTTGACGGCCGTCCCCATGCCGGTTATGCCAAGCAGGACGAGCAGTACGCCGGCCATCATGGTGCATTCGAAGAGACCGTCGATACCGTGCTTGGCGATGATTCCGGAGATGACGACGACGAAGGCGCCGGTGGGGCCGCCGATTTGCGTTTTTGAGCCGCCGAGAGCGGAGATGAGGAAACCGGTGACGATGGCGCAGTAGATTCCCGCTTGGGGAGAGACGCCGGAGGCTATGGCAAAGGCCATGGCAAGTGGCAGAGCCACTAGTCCAACGGTGACGCCTGCAATCAGATCCGAGAGAAATTTATGACGGTCGTAATCGCGAAGTAAGAGAACGGATTTTGGAAGCCACTGATTTGGCGCAGATGTCATTCGAGCACGAACTGGGGAGTTAACTCCAGTCCGATTATTTTAACAAGGGGAGAGCGAGCAGAGTCACGCCAAATAACGAGTGTGCCTGAAAGGAAAATGCAGCGGCGTTGCCGACTGGTTTTCGGGGCTGGAAAAGAGCGAGGATTTCGTTTAGTCGGCAGCTTCAGTGCGAGCGGACTGAGGCTTCCAACGCAGGATGGGCTTGCGCGCGGCGCCAACTTCATCAAGACGGCGGACGCGCGTGGTGTGCGGCGCGGTCTTGACGAGTTCAGGATTCGTGGCGGCTTCTTCGGCGATCGAGCGCATGGCATCGATGAAGAGGTCGCACTCTTCGCGGGATTCCGATTCCGTCGGTTCGATCATCAGTGCACCGGGGACGATGAGCGGAAACGCGGTGGTGTACGGATGGAAGCCGTAGTCGATGAGGCGCTTGGCGATATCCATCGTATTGACGCCATTTTTCTTCTGGAGCGCGTCGCTGAAAACCACCTCGTGCATGGAGGGCAGGGAATAGGGAAGATCGAAAATCCCTTCGAGATGCTTGCGGATGTAATTCGCGTTGAGCACGGCGTCTTCGGTTGCCTGACGAACACCGGGGCCGTAAGCGAGGATGTAGGCAAGCGCGCGAACGAGCACGCCAAAATTTCCGCTGAAGGCTTTGACTCTGCCGATAGAGTCCGGGCGGATTTGTTCGAGCGCGAGCCGGCCGCCTTCTTTTTCAACAAGTATCGGCACGGGGCGAAAGGGTTCGAGGATTTTTTTCATTGCGACTGGGCCGGCGCCAGGACCGCCGCCGCCGTGCGGGGTCGAGAAGGTTTTGTGCAGGTTTAGGTGCATGACGTCGACGCCGAGATCGCCGGGGCGTGTGATGCCGGTGAGCGCGTTCATGTTGGCGCCGTCCATGTAAAGCAGCGCGCCTTTCGCGTGCAAAATCTCGGCAATTTCCGGGATGCGCTCTTCAAAAATGCCTAGCGTCGAAGGATTGGTGATCATCAACGCGGCGACGTCTGGGGTGACCAGGTCGCGCAATTTATCCACATCAATTTGGCCGTGCGATTCGGACTTGATATTTTCGACTTCGTAGCCTGCGATGACCGCCGTGGCCGGATTCGTGCCGTGGGCGGAGTCTGGAATCAAGACTTTTTTGCGCGGGTTGCCGTTTTTCTCGTGGTAGGCGCGGATCAAGAGGAGGCCTGTTAGTTCGCCTTGCGCTCCGGCCGCAGGTTGCAGCGTTACGGCGTCCATGCCAGTGATTTCGAGCAGGCATTTTTCCAGGAGCTGCAAAATCTTGAAACAACCTTGGGAAAGTTCCTGCGGCTGGTAGGGGTGCTCGGTGGCGATGCCATCTAAACGGGCGACGAATTCGTTTACGCGCGGGTTGTATTTCATCGTGCAGGAGCCTAGCGGATACATGCCGAGGTCGATGGCGTAGTTCCAGGTGGAGAGACGGGTAAAGTGGCGAATGACCTCGATTTCGCTGACTTCGGGGAAGCCTTCTACGCCCTCGCGTCGTTGATTGGTGCCCAGAGACTTTGTCGGATCGGCGGCGGGAACGTCGAGCGGAGGCAGTTCGAACGCGCGCTTGCCGGGCGAGGATTTTTCGAAGATCAGGCCTTCGTTTTGGTTGGTGTGGCGTGTGGCTTTTTTGATTTTGTCGGTCATGGTTTCAGTTTGCGGCAGACGGGCACGGCGTGCCGTGCCCCTACAGGGGTTGCTCCAGGGCGCGGCGTAGGGCGGCGGCGAAGCGTTCGATTTCGGCGCGAGGCGTTGTTTCTGTGACGCAGACTAGCGCGTGTTTTGTTAGTTCGGGATATGGAGTGCCTAAAACATAAGGGCCGATGATTTTCTCGCGGAAGAGATAAGCGTTTACGATTTTGACGGAGCGCGGGAGTTCGACCGTGAATTCGTTGAAGAAGGGGGCGTCGAAGGCGCGGCGGACTCCGGGAATTTTTTCTAGTTCGGCTAGGGCGAATTGGGCCTTCGAAAGATTTTGGTGAGCCATTTCGCGCAGGCCTTCTTTGCCGAGGAGCGTGAGGTGTACAGTGGCGGCGAGCGCGCATAGGGCTTGATTGGTGCAAATGTTGGAGGTGGCCTTCTCTCGGCGGATGTGCTGCTCGCGGGTGGCTAGTGTTAGGACGAATCCGCGACGGCCTTCTGAGTCGGTGGTTTGGCCCGCGAGGCGGCCGGGCATTTGGCGAACAAATTTGTCGCGCGAGGCAATGACGCCGGCGAAGGGGCCGCCATAGCTCGGAGCCAGGCCAAAGCTTTGCGCTTCCATGGCGACGATGTCGGCTTCTGCTGGCGGACGCATTACGCCGAGCGAAACACCTTCTGTAATGGCGTTCACCAGGAGCGCGCCAGAAGAGTGCGCGGCATCGGCGAGTGGGGCCAGCGATTCGATCACGCCGAAAAAGTTGGGGGATTGCGCGACGACCGCGGCAACATCGTTTTTCAGTGCGGCTTGCAGCGCTTTTTGATCCAGCGTGCCACTTGCACCGTAGCCAATCTCGTCTACGTGCAAGCCTGAATTTTTTGCGTACGTCTTGAGGACGTCGCGGTATTCCGGATGCACGGAGCGCGCGACAAGAATGCGACTGCGGCCCGTGAGGCGCTCGGCCATCAGCACGGCTTCGGTGGTGGCGGTGGAACCGTCGTACATAGAAGCGTTGGCGACTTCCTGGCCGGTGAGTTGGCACATCAGGGTTTGAAATTCGAAGATGGCTTGCAGCGTGCCCTGCGTGATTTCAGCCTGGTAAGGGGTGTAGGAGGTGAGAAATTCGCCGCGCTGGATAATGGCATCGGTGACGACGGAGCGAAGGTGACTATAGACACCGGCACCGAGAAAACTGGTGTAGCCGCCGGAATTTTCTGCCGCGCGCGCTTTGAAATAGTCAATGACTTCCGTTTCGGAAAGCGGCCCGGGCAAATTCAGGGCTTCACGAAGACGGTAACGCTCCGGGATGCTTGAGAACAAATCATCGATCGACTTTGCGCCGATAGCGGCGAGCATATCCTGCCGCTCGGCGGGGCTCTTCGGAAGATAGCGCATCAGGCGGAGGCTTCCTTGCTTTGCGAGGCGATGTAGGCTTCGTAGGCCGCCGCGTCCATGAGGCCCTTGATTTCTGCAGGATTGGCGAGGCGTACCTTGATGAGCCAGCCCGCGCCGTGCGGATCGGTATTGATTTTTTCAGGAGTATTGTGCAAAACGTCGTTGGCTTCGACGACTTCGCCCGACGCCGGAGCGTAAATGTCGCTGACGGCTTTCACGGATTCGACCGTGCCAAACGTCTTGCCCGCTTCGACCTTCAAGCCAACTTTTGGAAGCTCGACAAACACCACGTCGCCAAGCTCGTGCTGCGCATAGTCGGTAATGCCGATTGCGGCTACGTCACCTTTTACGTCCACCCATTCATGTTCTTTCGTATAGCGATAGTTCGCAGGATACGACATTGGACCACTCCTCGCCGCCCCGTCAGGCCGGGGCCACCGTAAAAATGCTTTCGTTAGACATTTGCTGCGGCTTGCGGCACCACAGTCTTCTTTGACCGTTTGTAAAACGGGGTTGCAACCACCTGGGCTTTGCACTTCTGCGCGCGAATCTGTACGTAGATTGGCGTGCCGAGAGCCGTCATCGCCGGCGGGACGTAAGCCAGCGCAATGTTTTTGCAAAGCGTCGGCGAAGGCGAGCCACTGGTGACCACGCCGATGACTTCGCCATTTTCGTTGCAGCAGCAATATTCATCGCGCGCGATGCCGCGGTCGACCATTTCGAGGCCGACCAGGGCTCGCATCACGCCCGCGGCTCTTGCGCGTTCTAAAGCCTCGCGGCCGATAAAGTCACCTTTTTCCATTTTGCAATAGCGATCCAAACCCGCTTCCCAGACGTTGATCTTGTCACTGATTTCGTGGCCGTAGAGCGCCATCTTGGACTCGAGACGTAACGTATTGCGCGCGCCGAGGCCGCAGGGAATGATGCCGAACTCGCGTCCGACTTCCATTAATTTGTTCCATACCATCTCGCTTGTCGCAGGGTCGGATGGAACATAGATTTCGAAGCCGTCTTCACCGGTGTAGCCCGTACGCGCGATGAGCGTATTTTTCAGGCCCCAGACGGTGCCATGCGTGAACCAATAATTCTTGATTACACCGAGATTCGCGTCAGTCAGTTTTTGCAGCAGTTCTTGCGCGCGTGGGCCTTGGATCGCGAGTTGCGTGTATGCGTCGCTGAGATCTTCGACGACGCAGTCAAAGCCTTTTGTGTTTTCGCGAACCCAGTTCACGTCTTTCTCGCGCGTGCCGGCGTTGATCACCAGCAAATAATCGTCTTCGCCGAGACGATGAACGATCACGTCATCGACAAACGTGCCCTCGGGATAGAGCATCGCCGAATAGTGCGCCTGGCCGATCGCCAGCTTCGAAGCATCATTCATGCTGAGGTGCTGAACTGCCACGAGAGCGCCGCCTGGAGTGCGGCTGCTGCGAATCCGGATGTCGCCCATGTGGCTAACGTCGAAAACACCGACGCTAGAGCGCACCGCTTTGTGCTCCGCCACCAGGCCGCCGGTCGCTGGATACTCGACGGGCATATCCCAGCCGCCGAAATTCACCATTTTCGCCCCCAAACGCCGGTGCACCGCGTTCAGCGGCGTCTTGCGAAGTTCGGTGATAGGAGGAGTCGTGACGGATTCCATTCCGTGTGCTCAGGAAGAAATTGATCTTAACATGCGCCTCGAAACGCGTCAAAGAACGGCACGGTGACGGAAAAAGCGGAAGCGGGCGAAAGAACGTGGCATCGCAAAGCTGCGACAAACAATCTAATAGAAGAAACGCGGCATTGCCCGAATGTCCAGCTTGCTGGCTTCAACCAACGTCAGGTACAGTTTTCTAGGAGGCTCCCATGCAGGGTCCAGTCCTTTGCGTTCAATGTGACAAAGCGGAAGGCCAGTGCAATTGTGAGAAGTATTGCACGATTTGCAAGGGGCAGATAAACGTAAAGCTCTGCGCAGACGGCCTGTACTACTGCCCGGATTGCCGCGAAGCTTGCGATGTCTCCCTCGCGAGCAACCACAGTGAACGCTGAATCCAAAGGCATTGAATTGCAAATTGACGCCGACGCGCGGCTGGCAGCCGCAGCGGGGGGCGCGGCGCGCTTTTTTGGGGAGTCGGCAGGACTGCCGAGCGAAGAACTTGCCGACTTGCAAAAGTCTATCGTCGCTGCGTGCCAGGAAGCGTTTGAACATCTGACCGGGGAGCACCCGCACCTCACAGTGAAGCTGATACGCTATCCTGACCGCATCGAAGTCGCTATGGCTCACAAGGGTAGCGGGGAGCCGGCGGTAGGACTGGACCGGATCGCGGGGTTTGCGAGCCAGCTTGGAAGCTCGGGCGGGTTAGGCGGGGTCGATCGCGTGCAGTATGAAGCCCACGACGGATTTGCGGTCACGCGCTTGACGAAGTACTTGGGTCACGCACCGCACATAGCCTAGATATTTCTGAAAAACAGAAGAGCCGGACCGCTTTCGTGTTCGGCTCTTCGTATTCTTGTGACGCGAGACCGCCGCAAATCTAGACCCCTACATCTTGAAGGCGAACGTATTGTGCTTGATGAGCGAGGTCATCTGATCATCGCTGAGAGACATGTGCAAAGTCACCCGGTCGCCTCCCGGCGTGATGCGAACCTGATCGAGCAACTGGGCAAGATCCGGATTGTCTTTTTGGGCTTGATAACGCTTATAGAGAAAGCCCGCTTGAAGCAGTTGTCCGAGCGTGTTGGCATCCTCCGTCGAACCGCAGATCGCCTGGACTTTTGCGTCCAGGTCGCTGCCCGCTTCGACATTGATAATGGAGTTTTGCATCCGCATCACCAGCTTCGCAGCTTCGGGAAACTGTTGGATCTCGGGAGCCAATTGCTGGATGGCCAGGCGAGTATACGCGGGATTAGTCACCAGCCACACGGAACTCCCGGTGTTGGCTTCATTGATCAGGGCGAAGAATTTGTCATTGCGCATCAGGCCGTCCTCATCGCCGAAACGCACGCTGATCATCTTCTCGAGGATGCTCCTGTGCCCATAGGCTGCGGTGCTCGAATCGATGAATACGAAGAACAGATCCGCGGCGCCGGTTCCGGTGCCGAAGGCGTATAGCGTGTATCCGTGGAAAGTGGAAGTGGGCAGCTTTTGCCTCTTGAAGTAGGCTGCGGTGGAATCCTGGTTGAAATTACCAAGCGCGATGCCCACCATCTGTTCACCGGTGGGAACCGCGTCCGAGCCGACACCCTCTGTTTTGGATGTCATTCCTTCGGCCACAAGAGCCCAAGCGATTTCATCGACTTGGCTGTTTGGGTCATTGCCGGTGGAAGCGAGGAATTTTTCGAACTGACGAAATCGCTCGGGAAGGACCTGCTCTTGCAATTGCGGAAACCATTTCAATGTCCGGGCTTTCTTCATGTCGGCATAACCAAATTCGCCAACATCCTTGGGGAACATGCCAATTACGTCCGCGCCGAGGCGGCTGGCCTGCGCTTGCTTGGGCACTGTCAATGCCATCCCAAGCAGAAAGCCAAGAGCCAAAAGTCTGTAAAGCACCGACGCAACGCGGGCCGGGCTTAAATTCGCCGTAAGATTCATGAACCGCTCCTTTCAAAGGCCGGGGGAAGATCTATTCTACGCGGTTGTCGAGCGAGGTGCATTCCCCAATCGCTCACGAAGAGATGCGACTTTTGAGCGCATCAGCGCTACGTAGGCGCTATCGGTAATGCTATCGAGATTGATCTCGACGTTGGCCAAAGCTCCGCGGGCCCCCGCCGCGGCCATGTAGCGTGCTACCTCTAAGTCTGACTTCATGGATGCGGCGGCGATAGCTTCCAGTTGTCCCAGACGTTCGAAAAGGGCAACTGTCTGCTGTGCCACCTGTAACGGAACATCGGCTGCTACTTTGGTAGCGGCTTGAATAGACGCTTCCCGCAACCGTGTCTCTTCGGCATTGCCTTGCGGTAGCTTGAAGGCGGCTATTACGGCATCGTAGGAAGCGGCGTCGCGATCTATGGATTCCGTAAGCTCGTCCGCGATACGACGCAAAGCGTCGAGCTCGGCCGAGAGTCTATCGACATACCCTGCTTGAGACTTCTTTTTGCGCGAGAGTCCCGCAACCATTTGGCCGAGAGAAGCTGCCAAAGCGGCCGCCAGTGCGGAAACGCTGCCACCTCCCGGCGTGGCTGTTGGCGCCGCCACCGCTTCCAGGAATGGACGCCCTAAGTTGGCGAGTTTGCCGTCCTTGCTGGCTTCCTGCGGCGCGCCACTGAGCGCTGCGGCAAGCTTATTCTCAAACACCTGCGCAGGTGAGAAGTTTTCCAATTGCAGGAAAAAATCCGCGGCCATTTCGATCGCTTTTTTAGGGATGAGGCCGACGATTTCGCTTCCGACCGGCGCCGCCCCGTACCGTTCCGCTTCCCGCTTGACCATTTCGTAGACCCGGTGCATGGGTGTTTGTTCGAAATCAGTGAGGTTGATCGAAACTTGCGCCAGGTTGCGCGCTCTCAGTTCTACTCCCATGGATTTGACGTAGCGGAGGCCGCCGGACGAGAAGCGGATGGCTTTGGCAATTTTGTTCGCGATGCCGACGTCCGAGGTGTTGAGGTTGACGTTGTATGCGATCAGGAATTTGCGCGCACCAACTATCGTCACACCGGCCGTTGGGTGGAGCTTTGGCTCGCCAACGTCCGGCTGGCGATCGTGATTGTGCTTCATCTCTTCGCGCAATCCTTCAAACTGGCCGCGGCGCACATTTTCGAGATTGACGCGGTCGGGCCGCATCGCGGCCGCTTCGTAAAAAAACACGGGGATTCTGTAGCGCGCCCAGATTTCATGGCCGGTGCGCCTCGCGAGCGCAACGCAATCCTCAATGGTGACTCCTTCAATGGGAATGAAGGGAACGACGTCCGTCGCGCCGACACGCGGGTGGGCGCCGGTGTGCTTCGTGAGGTCGATCAATTCCATGGCTTTTCCAACGCCCCGCAGAGCCGCTTCCGCGACGGAATCTGGCTCGCCCGCCAGGGTGATCACGCTACGATTGTGGTCCGCGTCCATTTCACGATCGAGGACGTAAACTCCGGAGACGCTGCTCATCGCAGACACAATCGCGTCGACCTTCGCGGGATCGCGTCCCTCGGAAAAATTCGGCACGCATTCAATCAGTCGTTTCATCGCAAACGTGTCCCTCGCGTGTCACCAGACCATCATAGGAGATTTTGTGCCTCCGGAGCCAATGGCGCCCTGCGAGATGTGCCGTTGGCCGTGCAAGCTGCTGTTCGCAGATTATTTGGGAGGCTTAATAAAAGGGCTCGGAGGAGGATATCTTTTGTCACCCGCTGGCGGCATCGGGCGGAAATCCTTACTCACGCGGGGAAGTGCCGGCGGAGTGTACTTCTTGGATGGCATAGAGGCTAGTGGCTTTTTCACTTCCTTTTTCTTGGGAGCCGGTTCGTCCTTCAGGAACCGCACCACTTGCCATCCAAAAAAGATGATTCCCACGATCCAAAGCCCAATCACCGCGGATTCGTCCCAGCGATAACCGAACGCTGCCAGGAAAAACGTGATGACCACAAGGAGGATTCCCAAAAAGGGATAGAAGTGCTCCGAAAGCAAAGACTTCTCCTCTGTCCTCTTGACTTGCAGGATCTTTATCTTCTTGACCGGCTTCTTTTGCGGGTTAGGCTGTGGCTTTGTCGGCGGCATGGACCACGACACCCCGCTTCATGGTCATCCAACAGTTGTTCATTCCAAAATAATAAGGAATTTCGCGATAATCGGCCACTTCGAAGACGGCAAGGTCCGCCAATTTGCCAACCCCGAGGGAGCCGACGAGCTTTTCGCGGCGAAGGGCATAGGCCGCGTTGATGGTCGCCGCAGTGATGGCTTCGGCGGGAGTCATCCGGAGCTGCGTACAGGCCAGCGACAAGATCATTGGCATGCTCATGGTCGGGCTGGTGCCGGGGTTGTAGTCCGTGGCGAGGGCAACGATCGCGCCTGCGTCGATTAATTTGCGTGCCGGGGCGTATTGCGCGAGGCCAAGATGGAAATCGCAGCCGGGCAAGAGCGTGGCAACGGTCTGGGATTTGGCCAGCGCCGCGATGTCGCTGGAATTCACTTTTTCGAGATGGTCGCAACTGGCTGCGCCAAGCTTCACAGCAAGCTGCGCTGCGCCCGTGCGCGTAAGCTGCTCCGCATGCAGCCTGGGTGCCAAACCGAAGCGCTTGCCTGCTTCGAGGATTTGCTTTGCTTGTTCTCGAGTGAAGGCCCCTCGGTCGCAGAAAACGTCGCAGAATTCCGCGAGTTTTTCTTGCGCCACTTCGGGAATCAGTCTTTCCGTCAGCAGCGCGATATATCTATTCACGCCTTCGGGCGTTCCGCAAAACTCCGCTGGGACGACGTGCGCGCCGAGAAACGTAGAGACGATGTCCAGAGGCTGCTCAGCCGCCAGTTCTTTGTGAAGTCGGAGAATTTTCAGCTCGCTCGTAACGTCCAGGCCGTAACCGCTCTTTGCCTCGATCGTCGTCGTGCCATAGGCGGCGAATTGCGTGAGCGCACCGCGCGCCCGTTGTTTCAACGTTTCCGATGTCGCTGCGCGCAATTTTTTGACGGAGTTCAAGATCCCGCCGCCCTTGCGAGCAATCTCTTCGTAGGTCGCGCCGGCGATTTTCAGCTCATATTCCTCAGCGCGGCTCGCGGCGTGGATCAGATGCGTGTGGGAATCGACGAAACCCGGCAGCACGACGCGACCGCCGAGGTCTAGTTTCTCAGCTCTGGCCGCTTCGGGAAGGGCTTCTATCTTTGCGCGGGGCCCAATCGCCGCAATGAGGCTGCCGCGCACGAGTAGCGCCCCATCTTTGACGATGCCAAGATTGGCAAGCGCGGCGCCGCGACGTCGACCGCCGCCGCGCAGTGTCAGGAGTTGTGACGCGCCCGTAATCAGGAATGAATTAGCCAAGGCCCGGGTATTATGCAGGATAGAGGACAAACGTGCACAACGTGGGACAAGCATTCCTGCCTGTCTCTTCCTTCAGTAATGCCTACGCCAAGAAAAAAACAGACGGACAAAAATGTCTGTCCTACTCAGGCGTTCTTTGCCTGTCCTTTATAGGCCGGCACAAACACCTTTTGCACAAATTCCTCGTACGAAGTCGGCGTTGTATTGGCTGCTGACCGGGGCTCGAGCATGCGCATATAGCCGTTATTGAAAGACTCGGCCATTTCGCAGAGCAAAGTCGCCAAATCTTTGGACATGCCCATTTGGGTCATCGCTTGGATCACTTGTTCCGTGGGCAACTGAACATACGTGAGATCGGGTTTCCCAATGCCCGCCCCCGCGATCTTCGCAACTTCCAAATAAGTGATGTTTCGCTGGCCCTGCAATTCGCGCGTCTGCTGGCCTGAGAAATCGAGTTTAAGTAGAGCTTCCGCTGCAACGGGACCGATATCGCGAGTGGCGATCATGGCAATCGGCAAATCAGCGCGCACGGGCCCAGCCATCATTCCAAAATTCTTGATGATCCCAACTTGCGGCAGCGTATTCTCGATGAAATAACCAGCACGCAAATGAAGAGCATTAAACTTCGGGATTTGAGCAAATCTTTGTTCCATGAAGTGAAGTCCCACAACCGGGCCAGTCTTGTCCGGTTTATCAGCGCCAACGCTGCTCAGGGTGACGGAATGCGTGACGCCTGCAGCTTCGAGCGCTTTCGCGATTGAGTTTGTCGCCTTATCTTGGTGGGCTCGATAATGCTCGCTGGTCAGATCGGGCGGCAACACAACATAGACAGCGCGCGCCCCCGTGAAGGCTTTTGTCAGAGCCGCAGAATCCGCTACATCTGCCACAAATGCTTCCGCGCCGCGAGCGACGAACCGCGAGAGGCGCTCCTTGCTGCGTCCAACAACTCGCACTTTTTGGCCTTTTGACAACAGAGTTTCGGCAGTGACGCTACCGGTATTTCCTGTAGCTCCCAAAATGACGTACATGGTTTCCTCCTGCTGAGTTGCTCTAACTACGATGCGGAGCCCGTTAGGGAAGGTACTCGCTACAACATGGGAATTTTGACGCCTGTCTTCTTCGCAAATTCAACGGCTTCGGGATATCCCGCGTCCGCATGCCGCGCGACGCCCATGCCGGGATCATTGGTCAACACGCGCTCGATGCGCGTGGCCATTTCTTTTGTGCCATCAGCGACCGTGACTTGGCCGGCGTGCTGCGAATAACCGATCCCCACGCCTCCGCCATTGTGAATCGAAACCCACGACGCGCCGCTGGCGGTATTCACAAGCGCATTGAGCAGCGGCCAATCGGCAATCGCATCGGAACCATCGAGCATGGATTCCGTTTCGCGATAAGGCGAAGACACGGATCCGCAGTCGAGATGATCGCGCCCCATCACCACTGGAGCTTTCACTTCTCCTCGCGCGACGAGTTCGTTCACCGCGAGGCCGAATTTGTCGCGCTCGCCGTATCCCAGCCAGCAAATCCTCGACGGCAGGCCTTGAAACTTCACGCGCTTCTGCGCCAGCTTGATCCAGCGCGTCAGATGTTCGTTATGCGGAAACATTTCCAGGACCAGTTGGTCCGTCCGCGCGATGTCAGAAGCTTCTCCGGAAAGCGCCGCCCAGCGAAACGGCCCCTTGCCTTCGCAAAAGAGCGGACGAATATAGGCAGGCACGAATCCCGGGAAGTCGTAGGCGTTTTTCACGCCGTGTTCGAACGCGAAGGTTCGAATATTGTTGCCGTAATCAAACGTGACCGCGCCGAGCTTCTGCAAATCGAGCATGCCCTGGACGTGCTGTGCCATTGCGGCAAGCGCGTGCCTGCGGTACTCCTGCGGGTCTTTTTTGCGCAGTTCCAGCGCGGCTTCGAACGACATCCCATTCGGCACGTAGCCGCCGATGGGGTCGTGCGCGCTGGTCTGGTCCGTCAAAAGATCCGGCACCACGCCCCGCTTCGCCAGTTCCGGAATCAAGTCGGCGCAGTTCCCCACCAACCCGACGGACGTAGCTTCGCGCTTGCGAACCGCATTTTTCAAAATGCGCAGCGCTTCGTCGAGGCTCGTCACCATCACGTCGCAATAGCCGCCCTTTACGCGCCGCTTGATGCGTTCCGGGTCGACATCAATCCCGAGAAACGCCGCGCCATTCATCGTCGCCGCCAGCGGTTGCGCGCCGCCCATCCCGCCCATGCCGCCGCTCACCACCAGCTTGCCTGCCAGGTCCCCGCCAAAATGTTTTCGAGCCGCCGCCGCAAACGTCTCGTAAGTGCCCTGCAAAATTCCCTGCGTGCCGATATAAATCCAGCTTCCCGCGGTCATCTGGCCGTACATCATCAGCCCGGCGCGATCCAGCTCGTTGAACTTCTCCCAGTTGTTCCAGTGTCCCGTCAGGTTGGAGTTGCAAAGCAACACGCGTGGCGCGTACTCATGCGTCCGGAAAACCGCAACCGGCTTCCCCGATTGCACCAAAAGCGTCTCGTCCGATTCCAGCGCCTTCAGCGACCGCACAATCGCATGAAAGCACTCCCAATTCCGCGCCGCTTTCCCCGTCCCGCCGTAAACCACCAGATCTTCCGGCTTCTCCGCAACCTCAGGGTCCAGGTTGTTCATCAACATCCGCAGCGCCGCTTCCTGCTGCCATCCTTTGCAGGAAAGCGTCGTCCCCCGCGCCGCGCGAAAAGGCCCCCGCGACAAAGCTCCGTCAGCCACCGTTCCCGAAAGCGTAGCGCTCATCAAGAAACTCCGCGTTCATCTTAACGCAGCCCCGCTTTGCGTACCACACCAGCCCCGCGCACCCTCCAGACCCGTTGGCTTTACTCGACACTGAGCTGGTGCGCCAGTTTTCAATTGCGCGAAACCACGCACTGGGATTTGACAGCCAAACCTAAAAGAAGGTCGCGCCACACGATTCTGTCCCACACGCAGCAATGGGGCCGAGGCCCTATCTAATCAGCGATTCGGACTCTGTGTAATCGTAATGCGTTTGTGAATATCCTCTGCGGTTAGCCCGGGGTCTCCAGCGAGCAAAAGCATGATGTCTGGAATCTCTATTATTCGGTCCTCGGGATAACGGCTGTAGAAATTTGTGGCCACTTCTTCATAAGACTCAACGCTTCGATTTGATGGTTTATACCTCGTCCCGCAACGCATATACATCTCGTCTGCAGCCTCTGCAGTGAAGCCGCTTACGCCACGAAGGGCTCCCACCGTCAGCTTTGCATCGCCACAACCCGCCATCACGCCGTCCCAATGGCCTCGAACATTTCCCAAAACAAAAGCCATACGAGAGGACTTGTCCCACTGAAGCCACACCTCGCCACTAAAGGGAACCACAACGCCGGTCTTCGCGCGTTCCCCCGAAGAGGCATGTTCCGATAGCTGGCTTCGCGAACAGCCAGAACTCGGGAGGATCGTACTCAGAGCAGCAAGAAGAAGCCAGAATGGGCATGAAATTACTCTCCCGCTGCGCCTCTTACGGTTAAGAGCGTTCTGAGAAGAAAGTAACATTTGTTTTCCCTCCAGACCAAGGGTATGCGATTGCAATTCATCTTGCTAGCAATCGCGGGCTAGCGTCCTAGCGCTTTGCGTGACCATTCCTCTTGGATTACGACACACCCGGGAGCAATTCGCTTATCCTTGGTTAACGCTTTAGCCGAAACCGACCCACCACCGGTACTCGAGTTGGATTGCGCAACGAAATCGCCTAGGCTAAAGTGAAGGCTCCGATGAACTACGGGACCCTTCCCTCGCGCTTACTCAACGCCGTCGACTCCCTGTCGAATGCGCGCGCACAAATGTTCCGCGCCGCCGATGGCTGGCAGTCCATCTCCTCTGAAGAATTCCTGCGCCGCGTAGCCGGCCTCTCCACCGCCTTCGTCGAGCTCGGCGTAAAGCCCGGCGACCGCGTCGGCCTCTTCGCCGCCAATCGCCCCGAATGGCATACCGCCGACTTCGCTATCACCGGCGCCGGCGGCGTCACCGTCCCCATCTATTTCAACGAATCGCCCGATCGCATCACCTACATCCTCAAGCACTGCGGCGCAAAGTTCGTTTTCGCCGCTGGCGCCGCACAGATGCAAAAGCTCCAGGCCCTCCGTGCGGAACTGCCAGAGCTAGAGCAAATCGTCCTCGCCGATTGCGGTACAGATCTGCCGGCGGATTGCCTGCGCTACGAAACGCTGATTGCCGCTGCTGCCGGTGCCGATGTTGCCTCCTACCGCATGCGCGCCTCCCAAGTCCTGCCCGGCCAGCTTGCCTCCATCATCTACACTTCCGGCACCACCGGCGAACCCAAAGGCGTCATGCTTACGCATACCAACTTCTGCTCAAACGTCACCGACTCGTGCTACAACGTCAAATTCGAGTCAAAGGGCGACCTTGCCATCTCCTTCCTCCCCCTCGCCCACGTCTACGGCCGCACGCTCGATTACGCCCACCTTTTTCACGGCGTAACCATTGCCTACGTCGAAGCGGTCGAGCACGTCGCCCAGGCGCTTCTAGAAATTCATCCCACGCTGCTCGCCGCCGTGCCCCGCGTCTTCGAAAAAATCTATACCCGCGTCATCGAGCAGGGCAGCAAGCAAACCGGTTACAAACGCAAAATTTTCGATTGGACGATGCAAGTCGCCAGCCGCTCCGCTTTATGGCGCTCCGGCGAACAGAACACCACCTCGCAAGTAAAGCTCGCTTGGGGCCTCGCCGACAAACTGGTCTACTCCAAAATCCGCGAAGGCACTGGCGGAAAGCTCCGCCTCGTTTTTTCCGGCGGCGCCCCGCTCGCCAAGGAACTCGCCGAATTTTTTTGGGCCATCGGCGTCCCGATTTACCAGGGCTACGGCCTGACCGAAACCGCCCCGGTTCTGACGTCCAACTATCCCGACAATCGCATGGGCAGCTCCGGCAAGCCCATCCCCAACGTCGAGCTGCGCATCGCCGAAGACGGCGAAATCCTCGCCAAAGGCCCCTGCGTCATGCAGGGCTACTACAAAAGCGCCGAAGCCACCCGCGAAGTCCTGAGCGCCGACGGCTGGTTCAGCACCGGCGACATCGGCTACCTCGACAAAGACAACTATCTCTTCATCACCGACCGCAAAAAAGACTTGATCAAAACCGCCGCCGGAAAATTCGTCGCCCCGCAACCCATCGAAAACGCACTAAAGACCAGCCGTTTCATCCTGAACGCCGTAGTCGTAGGCGACAAACGCAAATTCATCTCCGCTCTAATCGTCCCCAATCCAACAACGGTCGCCGCCAAAGCCGCCGAGCAGGGCATCAAGTTCTCTTCCAACAAAGAAATGGCCGCCCACCCCTTCGTCCGCCAACTCATCGAAGCCGAAGTAAAGCGCCTAACCGCCAATCTAGCTCAGTACGAAACCATCAAACGCTTCGCCCTCCTCCCCGACGACTTCACCTTCGACAACGGCGGCCTAACCTTCACCCTAAAACTCCGCCGCCGCGTAGTCGAACAACAATTCCACGAAGTGATCGAACATCTTTACGCCGACGTCTCCGAACCTCGCCCCATCCTGCAAAATTAGGCGCCAGGAACCCGGCCTCGTTTATCCACTTATTCCTCTCGCTAGCTGAATTTCCGCGCTCGCTTCGGCGAAGTCCGAGCCTCCCGCAAGAATTCTCCTTCTTCCGATTTGTAGCGAAGCCCGCGGAGGTCTAAAATCTCTTTGAGGACACCAATGTCCGATGAACTGATCATCGCTGGCCGCGCCTTTAAATCCCGTTTGATTGTGGGGACGGGCAAGTACCGCAGCTTTCCTGAAATGGCTCGCGCTCACGCCGCCTCCGGCGCGGACATGGTTACTGTCGCTGTCCGCCGCGTGAATCTTACTGACCGTTCGAAAGAATCGCTTCTCGATTACATCGATCGCGAAAAAATCTTCATCCTGCCGAACACAGCCGCCTGTTACACCGCCGACGAAGCCATTCGCACCGCCCGGCTCGGCCGCGAAGTCGGCCTCTCCAACTGGGTCAAGCTCGAGGTCATCGGCGACCAGCAAACGCTTTTCCCCGACACCGAGCAACTCATCGAAGCCACCCGCGTTCTCGTTAAAGAAGGCTTCGTGGTTCTCCCGTACACGAATGACGACCTGATCGCTGCCCGCAAACTTATCGACGCAGGTGCTGCCGCCGTCATGCCGCTTGCGGCGCCCATCGGCTCTGGCCTCGGCATCCAGAATCCGGCCAACCTTCGCATTCTCCGTGAACGCATCACGGAAGTCCCCATGATCGTCGATGCAGGCGTGGGTACCGCTTCCGATGCGGCAGTGGCCATGGAGTTGGGCGCCGACGGCGTCCTCATGAATACCGCCATCGCCGAAGCCGCCGACGCAGTCCTCATGGCCGAAGCGATGCGCGAGGCCGTCTCCGCCGGGCGCAAAGCCTGGCTCGCCGGTCGCATGCCTAAGCGTCTTTACGCTTCTGCTTCCAGCCCGCTAAGCGGCGTCGTTCGCTAATTTCGGTTTTTTGAACAGACTTCTAGGGAATTTAGTCAAGTCGTGAAAGTAGTTACGCTTGCGCCGCTTTTCTCGCCTGTTCAGCGTCGTAACTCTCCCCGTAAATCGATGGCACCTTTGCTCCCATGCATCGCAGGTACGAGCTAAGTTGCCCGCGATGGTGAATCGTGTGATGCGCTCCAATCATCAAAAACATGACCGCCGGCCGTTGAAACATCCCGCGAAAATCCACCATCTTCATCAACTGTTCGCTCGTCAATTTCGTCAACGCGTTCAGTTTCTCGGCATAGGTCTTCTCATACCAGGCTGCGATTTCTGCCGGCGTCTTCAAGTCCGCCGGAACGACTGCGCCTGTTTCGAACTTTCCGTTGATTACCGTGTCCGCAAATCGCACGTCCGCCGCCGCGATGTGCCTCACCAGCTCCATCGCGCTCTTGGATACAGGGTCCGGCCGGTAGTCCGCTTTATCCGCAGGCACCGCATCGATCACTTTCTTCGTCAGTTGGCTCTCATTTTTCACCGCCGGAAGATACACGCCTTGCAGCAGGAACATCGCATTCTCCGCAGTCATCTCTTTCATATTTGTTCCTCTCTTTGGCCGTCAGGACTTCGGCCTTCCTTCGGATGCACTATCCCACAACCCGTTTCCTGGCGCACCCCAAAGTCCTTCTAGTATCCCTCTCGTACCGTGCAGCCGACCACAGCTGTTCGTACGGTCAGGATATTAGCAGCACACAACACCGCCGTTCCATCCGCTCTAGAGAAGCCCCCTTTCCTCATAATTGTTCACAGTGAAAAGGAGGGTGTTCGATTCCGATGCGTCTCACCTTTGCCAAAAGAGTCTGCGAATGTCCAGTCTGCGCGAGCACTGCGGTACGGAGATCCACCAGGAGGGGATTCGTCGAGCGAATCTGGTTTCGCTGCGCGTTCGTTTGGCCGTATCGCTGTGACGAATGCGACTCGCGGTTCTGGGGTTTCCAGCGTTCCTATCAACCCTCGGACAGATCTTACGTGTGAACTTTATCCGCCCTTACACGTCCATCTTGTCCTCGCCAACTCCCGAAACCATGTTTTGAACGGCGTCCTCCACGTCCGAGGAATCCCACGCTCATTCATATCGAAGTGTCACAATCGGGTCCACTCGTGTCGCCCGTCTCGCTGGTATATAGCAGGCTGCCAGCGCGACTCCAAAGAGCACGGCGGTCACGCTGGCAAACGTCGCCAGATCGGTCGGCGCAATTCCGAAGAGGAGGCTCGCCATCAGCCGCGTAAAAAAAACCGCCAACAAAAGGCCAGCCGCAACTCCTATAGCGATCATTGCTGCGCCTTGTTTCATCACTAGCCCCAGTACATCGCCGGTTTGCGCCCCCAGCACCATGCGCAAACCGAATTCCTTTGTCCGCCTTTCTACCGAATAGGAAACTACCCCGTAGATTCCCACAGTCGCAATGGCCAGGGCTACCACGGAGAAAAGCGTGAGCAGCAACGTCAAAAATCTTGGTCGTGCCTGCGCGCGCGAAAGCACGTCATCCATCAGCCGTACGTCCGCAAGCGGCAGCGACGAATCGATTTCGTTCATCTTTTGGCGCACTTCTCCCGCCAAGGAGCGCGGATCGCCGCCCTTCGCCCGCATCACCACGTACATGTCCGTATTGCCAGCGGCCGCAGGCTGCCGGTAGGGCAGATATAACTCCGTTCCCGCTGGCCTGTCGAGCCCGGCGTTTTTCACATCGTCCACGACTCCGATGATCGTGCACCAATCTTTCCCTGGACGCACCCGCCGCCCGACAGGATTTTGATTCGGCCAGAAGGTCTTAGCCATCGCTTCGTTGATAATGACGACCTGCGGCGCGTCCCGCCCGTCGCGTTCATCAAATAGTCGCCCGTCCATCAGCCGGATTCCCATCGTCGCGAAATAGTCTTTGCTCACAGCCTGATAGAAATCGACATTCGGGATCGGTCCGTCCTTCGTCATCACAAATCCCTCGATGTCCGTGTCGTTCATGTTCGGCGGCCGCATCGGCGCCAGTCCGCTGACCAGGGCCGCCGACTGCACTCCCGGCAAACTCGTCAAGCGCTCATCGAACCGCGTCCAAAAATCCGTGATCTTTGCCGCGTCCGTATACGTTCCACTGGGCAGCGACACGTGCATCGTTATCACATTGTCAGGGCGAAGGCCGGTGTGAACTTCCTGCAGTTTCCAGAACGCGCGCAGCATCAAGCCGCAGCTGATCAGCAGGACCAAGGCCATGGCCAGCTCGCCAGCGACCAGCGCCCGCCGGAAAAATTGCGCTCCCGCCGCGGCCGTCGTGCTCCCCGCTGTGTCCTTCAGCGATTCGGAAATTCCGCTAACAATCAACGGCGCAAGCGGCGCCAGACCAAAAAGCACCCCCGTCACCAGGCTCGTCACCACCGTAAAGACTAGAACACGCCAATCCATTGTGATTTCATCGGCCCGCGGTATTCCTCCCGCATTCGTGAGCTGAACCAGCCTCACTCCCGCGTAGGACAGAGCTACGCCCAGCGCACCTCCGCAGAACGCCAGCAGGATTCCCTCGGTCACAAACTGCCGCGCCAAACGCGCAAGACTCGCTCCCAATGCGCCGCGAATCGCAATTTCTCTGCGTCGCGCCTCCGCTCGCGCCAGCAACAGGTTCGCCACGTTGACGCTAGCGATCAGCAGCACGAACGCCACCGCCCCCAGCAGCATCAGCAGCGCGGGCCGCACGCTCGAAACCACTTCCGCCTGTAGCGGGAAACTCACGATCGTGTGCTTCTCGGGGTCAAAGCTATGCGTCTTCGGCGCGCGGTGCTCCGCATAAGATTGCACCATGGACGCCAACTCACCTTGAGCTTGGGCCGCGGATACGCCCGGTTTCAGCCGCCCCAGCAAGTAATAATTGTGCGAACCGCGTCCACCAGGGTGGGCCGAGTCCAGCTGCATCGCCGTCCAGACTTGTGCCGGATCCTGTTCGCCCGGCGGGAATTGAAAGCCCTGGGGCATGACGCCGATGATCGTGCATTTCAATCCGTCCAGCCGCGTTTCGCGCCCCACAACATTAGGATCTCCCCCAAAGACAGCCTGCCAGGTGCCATAGGATAAATCCGCGACAACCGGAGCTCCTGGCACATCGTCCGATTGCGCAATCAATCGCCCCATCACTGGAGCCACGCCCAGCGTTTCCAGCAGTCCACCGCTCAAGTAGGCCGCCGTAACCCGAACAGGCTGCGTTTTGCCGGCAAGGTTCGCGCCGCCAGTGACCCATGCGTCCAGCGTCGCCCAGGAGTGCGTGTCGCGCCGCAACTCTAGAAATTCCGGCCCCGAAGTCCAGAACCGGTGCAGTCCCCCGTTCGGGAATTTTGGAAACTCAGTGTAGACGCGGACCAGTTGCTCGGGATGCGCATAGGGCAGTGGCTGAAGCAGCACGGCGTTCACAACCGTAAAAATCCCCGTCGTAGCGCCAATCCCCAGCATCAGGCATAGCACCGCCGCCGTCGTGAACCCAAGGTTCTTGCGCATCATCCGCAGCGCAAACTGCACATCCTGCCTCAGCGTTCCCATCGAGAGCCTCCACTGCCTGTAAGTACGTTTGAATCGGGCTTATGTTCCCGCCTATTAGCCCTCTTGACGCTTGGGATATGCCCTCGTTTCAGCGCAAAACGCCGCATCTTTCAGACGCTCTACGCGTTCCATAATCCCTGCGTTTCATCGGACGACGTCAACTAGTCCGGAACAAGAAGTGCCAAATCACATCCACCAGCGCATGCACAATCGCCGACGCAAAAATCGATCCCGTTTTCCGCCAAGTCCACCCGTAAAAAATCCCCGCAATTGACGCCAAAATGACATAGCGCCAATTGGGAAATCCCAAATTCGTGATATGCGAAAACCCAAACAGCACGGACGCCGTCCACCAGCCAGCCAAATCGCTTTTGCACGCCCGTGAAAGCATATTCTGCAGCAACCCGCGAAAAAGAAATTCCTCCGGCCAGGCCGTGAAAAAGAAAATCGCCAGCGAAGTGGACACCAGAGAACTCCACGCATGCCACTGCGGCGCAAACGCAATGAAGTGCATCGCGGTTCCCAATGGAATGGCAATACAGCCGAACAACATGAAGCTGCCAAAAACGAAGAGCCCCCAGTGCCGCCCCCAGCCAATCGTGTAGCCAATTCCTTCCACGCGCCGCAGCAAGACGAACACGGCAAGCGCAACGTTCAATGCCAACAGCACCGTGAAAACATACGCAAGCCGTCCGTCCGGATACGGCCAAAGCCAATGCGAGAGCGAAAACCCCCAGCGATTCGGCAAGGGCTTGACCGCCACCCAAATGCATGCCAGCGTTAGAAAATCCTGCCAAGTCCCGCCCGGTTTCCGTTCCGCTGAAGCTGTCAGCGCCATCGGCAAAAAAACCAGACATCCCGCCGCTCCGACACGCGCAAACGTAAAAGTATTTGTCCCCAGCCCGTAAATCAGGTATGCAAGGAACGCGCCGGCGCCCAACGCGATGCCTCCGCCGGGGCCGAAGCGCGCCGCAATCCCATCAGCAACGCCGCGCGCTGCGAAGAGCAGCATCACCAGAAAGTAGAACGCGAATGCCGTCAGCGTCGCCGCAAAGTCGCGTCCGCCATAGCCTTGCCAGGTGGCATAGAGAGCCCCTAGAAGGCACAACCCGGCCCACAGGCCGAGCATGGGAAGCACACCGAGTTGACGAGTCGCCGGCAAAGAGGTTTCTCAAGAATTGCAAAAGAAAGAGAAGATTGTAGCGCAGCCACATGCCATCCCAAATCCAGTGCGAACTTTCAACGAACAACGCGCTCTACCTTGAAGCCATCCTATGCCACGCGGCTCAACATCCATGAAGCGGCTCTCCTACATCGACTGGATGCGCGGCCTCGCTTGCGTCCTCATGTTTCAAACGCACTGCTACGACTCCTGGCTCAGCCCCGAAGCACGCAAGTCTGCCCTCTTCGTCTGGTCACAACTGGGCGGCACTCTCCCCGCCCCACTCTTCATCTTTCTCTCCGGAGTTTCGTTCGCGCTAGTCACAGAACGTCTCCGCGAAAAAGGCGCAGCTCCCTTCGCAATCGCCAAGACCACGATTCGCCGCGGTGCCGAAATTTTCGCCCTCGGCCTTCTCTTCCGCGTTCAGGAATACATCCTCGGCTACGGCTACTCTCCCTGGACCGATCTCCTCCGCGTCGACGTCCTCAACATTCTTGGTCTCTCTATGATGCTGATGGGCGTCCTCTGCTGGCTCAGCGCCGACCGCCGCCCCGCCAACGACTCCGCCCTCCCACAAACCGTCGCAACCTCGCGAACCCGCGGTATCTTCGCTGCCCTTCTCGCCGCAACGCTTGTAGCGATGGCCACGCCCTACCTGTGGACCACTCATCGCCCACGCGTGCTCCCCTGGCCGCTTGAGTCCTATATCAACGGCGTCCACATCTTCGGCAATCCTCAACCCTGGCTCTTCCCCATTTTCCCCTGGTCCGCTTTCGCCTTCGCGGGCCTGGCCGTCGGATTTTTCCTCTTCACTAACATCGCCAAGCGCTATGAAGCTCTAATCTTTTTCGCATTGGGAGGGACAGGCATCCTTGCCTGTTACCTCTCTCTCAAGCTCGACGCCTCCCCCATCCATCTGTATCCCGTCTACGACTACTGGCACACCAGCCCAAATTTCTTCCTGATGCGCTGCGGCATCCTCCTGATCATTTTGTCTTGCGCCTACGCCTGGTGCCGCTGGGGGTTGGGCCAAATGGGTTTCAGTCCCGTCATCCAGCTTGGCAAAACCTCTCTTCTCGTCTACTGGGTGCACATCGAATTCGTTTACGGCCGCTTCTCGATTCTTCCCAAGCGCCAGTGCAGCGTCCTTCAAGCCACCATCGGCCTTTGCATCATCTTTCTCGCCATGCTGTTGCTTTCGCTGCTGCGCACAAACTGGAAGAACCGCCGCGCCAAAGCGCAAACGTCAGCCGCCGCACTATCACCGGCTTAGAAAAATAAATTCTTAGTAAGAAATTAAATCAGTGGGGAATTAAGTCTGACCAAGAAGCTAATCTAGCGTTTTACAAAGGGATTCTGTTCCAACTGCTGCCCCTGAGGAATCCTGATAATAATCTCGCCCGGTCGCGCCAAACCCAAATCGTCGCGCGCGATTTTTTCAATCAATCGCGGATCGCTATTCAGGTCCTTCACTTCCTGCTCTAGTGCCGCATTCTCCTTGCTCAACTGCTCGATATCCGCCTTTACTTTCTTAATCTCGTTCTGCGTCCGCCGCATCGCCAAAAATCCATGCGTCCCAAAGACGTCATGCACAATCATCACCACCACCAACAAGCCCAAAAGTCCCCGTCCGTACTGCCGGATCAGCGACCGAATCTTCTCCTCCGCCGAAACCTTCTCCGCTTTCTTCTTCAGCTTGCCAATACCCACTTCGTCGCCTCACTCGTTAACTTTGCCGAAGCCGCCGCGCTATCCGCCTCCACATACAAGCGCAGCAGCGGCTCCGTCCCGGACAACCGCAACAACATCCACGAACCGTCCTCGAAACTGAATTTTGCTCCGTCCGTCCGGTCAACCGATACAACTTTCCGCCCCACCAGTGTCGAAGCGTCCACCGCCACCTTCTTCACCGCGTTTGCCTTTTGTTCGTCGCTCAAGTGCAAATTCTCGCGTACCGGCCAGAATTCCCTGCCCACTTTCTTGAAAAGCTGCCGCACCTGCTCGCCCAGCGAAGCTCCACGTGCCGCAATCATCTCTGCCACAAGCAGGCACGCCAAGATCCCATCCTTCTCCGGCACATGCCCACGAATCGTCAACCCCGCGCTCTCTTCTCCGCCCAGCGCAATCTTGTCCTCGCGAATCAACTGCCCAATGTATTTGAATCCCACCGGCGTCTGATACGTCTTCTGTCCATGCGCCGCCGCCGCCGCATCAATCAACTGCGACGTCGCCACGCTCCGTGCCGCCGCCATATTCCATCCGCGCGTCTCCACAATGTAGTCGTACACCAGCGCCAAAATATGGTTCGGCTGAATCCAGGTCCCGTCGCGGTCGATCATTCCAAACCTATCCGCATCGCCATCGGTAGCCAACCCCGCTGCAGCTCCTGAATCCAAAACCGCCCTCCGCAGCGGGGCAAGATTCTCTTCGCTGACGTCCGGTCCTGTCCCATCAAACAAACAATCGCGGTTCGTCCGCATCGCCTGCACCGTGACGCCATGCTCCGCCAGCGCCCGATCCAGATATCCTGCCCCGCAACCGTGAAGCGCGTCTGTTACAAATGATACCTTCGCCTTCCGCAGCGTTTCGAACCGCACCAACTCCTCTAACCGCTTCAAATATTTCTCGCGAAGATTCACCTTTTCCGTCTTTACTCCGCCCGAAGGCACTGCCGGCGAGGTAGGATACGCTCCGTCCTTCGCGATGATCCTCGCCACGCGCGCTTCAATGTCCTTCGTCACTTCCGGCAACGCCGGCCCCGCATCCGCCGAAGAAAATTTCAACCCATGGTATTGCGCCGGATTATGGCTAGCCGTGAAGTTGATCGCCCCATCGAGCTTCGCCCTCTGGATCTCGTAAGCCACTGCCGGCGTCGGCGTAAACGTCTCGCAAAGCAACGTTCGAATCTTGTGAGCCTGCAGAATCGCCACCGCCAGCTGCGAAAACTCCTCCGAATAAAATCGCGTGTCGTACCCAACCAAGATCGTCGGATTTTTCGCCTTGCTGTTCACGTGCTCCGCGATCGCCGTCACCGCCAGCCGCACGTTCGCAAACGTGAAATCATCGGCAATCAATCCGCGCCATCCGGACGTGCCGAACTTGATAGGACTTGGGTTCAACATGGGAGAAGCGCTCATACCGTCGTATTCTATTCCCAGTCTCCCGAAGACGAAAGCACGGAAAAGTATTTCCGGAGAGGACCCCATGAAGTCCAGCGAGAACTATCGGCTCGTGCTAGTCACCTGCGCCAACCACATCCAGGCAAAACTCATCGCCCGCAGTGTCGTAGAAAAACGCCTGGCCGCCTGCGTCAACATCCTCCGCATGCCCATTGAGTCCCACTATCGTTGGCAAGGAAAAGTAGAAAAAGCCCGCGAACTCTTGCTCTTAATTAAAACAACGGCGAGAAAACTAGGCGGCCTCGAAAGGGAAGTGAAACGCCTCCACAGCTACGAAGTCCCCGAATTCATCGTTTTGCCCATCATTGCCGGCTCCAAAGCCTACCTCGACTGGCTCGACGAGAACACATAATGCTTCAGGGAGCGCCCCAGGTTTCCAGATACAGCTCTATGGCTTCGCGCAGGTTGGCGCGCGCGGATTCCACGTCTTTCCCTTGCGATGTGACACTCAGCTCGGGGCAGCGCGCAACAAACCAATCGTCTTCTTTAGTGATGACCGCCGCGAATCGATACTTCATAAACCCATCCTACTCGAAAGCAATTGCGTGGTCGGACTTCCGAGAGGCGTCTTTTCTACTCACTACCCACTACTCACTACCCACTACTCACTGCTCACTACTCACTTCTTTCTCACACGTACAACAACGCCTGATCCAAATCAGCCATAATATCTTCCACGTCCTCGATCCCCACTGAAATCCTGACCAATCCTTCTGTAATCCCGACCCGGTCCTGCACTTCCTTTGGCATCGAAGCATGCGTCATCTGCGCGGGCAGCGAAACAAGCGTCTCCACTCCTCCAAGACTCTCCGCCAGCGAGCACAGCTTCAACTGATTCAAGAATCTTCGCGCCGCTTCCAGCGAACCCAAATCAATCGCCACCATGGCTCCCGGCCCTTTTTGCTGCCGGCGGGCTATATCATGCTGCGGATGCGTGGGCAGCCCCGGGTAATAGGTCTTCCGAACCTTTGGGTGCGCATCCAGGTGCCGCGCCACGGTGATCCCGTTGGCGTTGTGCTGCAGCATGCGAATCGCCAGCGTCTTAATCCCTCGCGAAATCAAGAAGCAATCCATCGGAGCCAGCCCCGCCCCCGCCGATCGCTGAATAAAATAAATCTTCTCCGCATCTTCCGGGCGCGTCAGCACCACGGCTCCGCCAGTGGAATCGCTGTGCCCGTTCAAATATTTCGTCATCGAGTGCACCACGATCTGTGCGCCCAGCTCAATGGGCCGCTGCAAGTAAGGACTCAAAAACGTATTGTCGACCGCCAGTGTGACATTCCGCTCATTGGCCAGCTTCGCGATCGCGCCTATGTCCGTCACGCGCAACGTTGGATTCGTCGGCGTCTCTATGTAAATCATTTTTGTGTTCGGCCGCATCGCCGCCAGCACGCACGCCGGAATCGACGTATCGACGAAGCTGAATTCCAATCCGAAGTGCACCAGAAGTTGCGTCGACAGCCGGTACACCCCGCCGTACACCGCTTCGGACAACACAATGTGATCGCCCGGCCGATAGAGACGGAACACCGCATCGATGGCCGCCATCCCGGAAGTGAACACATACGCGCTATGGCCGCCTTCTAGTTTCGCGACGGTGCGCTCCAGCGCCTTGCGGTTCGGATGGTTCGTCCGCGCGTAGTCGTAACCCTTGTTCTTGCCAAGCTCCTCGTATACATACGTCGAGGTCTGATAGATCGGCGCAACGATCGCTCCCGTGGCGGGATCCGGCTCCTGCCCGACGTGAATGGCGTTCGTGGCAAATCCCATGTTGATCTCCTCTTACTGTGTGAACTCTTTTTTCGTACGGCTAGACCCTCACAGCGTAGCATTTCCGCTGCTATTCCCCTCAATTGTGGAAGTTACGGGACTAGGGGCCCTTCGCTGCGCTTGCGGTTGTCGGCTGCGTGCAGTGCAGATTCTTCAGAAGTTACAGGACCGACACCAGTGAGTCAAATATGCCGCAACACCCTGTTGCGTGCAATACATCGTTCCCTCACCACTCGGCACTCTAATCCGAGCAGCATCCCGCCGCGCATTTGCATCTTAATCCGGGGCGGAGTAACTTGACGTCGTAGCGCATTTCCGTGGAGGATGGGGTCCACAGGAACATGATATTCTCTCGGCCAAAATTGCCAAGCCTTGTCTTGATTATTCTCGCTGCGACTGCGATTTGCGTCGCCGCCCAGGATCCGTCGCCGCCTCCGTCTCCGTCCCAGGCACCCGCGCAAGCCGCCCAACCCAACCGCTTAACGATCGAAGTCACCGGCGGTGAAAAAGCCGTTCCCGTCGAAAACGCCAGCGTCTACGTCAAATATGTCGAAGAGCATGCCATCAAGCGGGACAAGAAAGTGGAGCTGAACGTCAAAACCAATCGTGAAGGCGTCGCGCATGTCGCTGAAGCTCCGCTTGGCCGCGCTCTAGTCCAGATTATTGCGGAAGGTTGGAAGACCTACGGGCGCTGGTACGACATCACGGATCCCCACCAGGTCATCAAAGTCCGCCTCGAGAGGCCGCCGAAGTGGTACTAATTTGTTTCGAACCGTGGAAAATATAGACCGAATACTCTAGCTCAGCGCAAATTTTGTTGTTCCACTCTCGCAGCATTCTCATTTTACACGCTTTGCGCCTCGCACTCGCTCCCGCGCTGCCGGAAAACGCCACCGTGGAAAAAATGGATTGCACTGAAATTGTGCAAACAGGAGCAGGCCATTGAAGAAAGTGAACTTAGTTGGCCGCGCGCCTCGATTTTCCACACACTTATCAACACTTGTGTTGAAAACTTAATCTTGCAGAAATATTTTTTGTCGAGTTCGGCACAATTCTTGCCTGTTGCGACTGCCAAATTTTGACCAGAACCAAACGCGGATGCTACAGTGGCTCATCGGACATTCCGATGAATGACACATTTGACGGAACTTTCTCGCTCGTCCAAATGCTCTGGGGCAACATCGTCGCGCGGCCCTTACGCAGCTTCCTCAGTGTGATCGCTATCGCCATCCAGGTCATACTGGTTCTCCTGATTGTCGGTCTCACTACGGGAGTTCTTTCTGAATGGGGAAAACGCCAGGAGGGCGTCGGCGCCGACCTCCTCGTTCAGCCGCCGAACGCTTCTATTTTTTTCGCCTTCTCCAGCGCCGTCATGCAGGAATCCTTAGGTGACAAAATCGCGGCTCTTCCCGGCGTCGATGAAGTTGCCCCGACCCTCATCCGCACGGAAACAAAGAGCTTCATCATCGTCTATGGCATTGATTACAAACGCTTCAACGCACTCAGCCGCGGCTTTTTGTTTCGCGCGGGCCGTCCCTTTGAATCTCCCGACGAAGTCATCGCCGATGACATCATCGCCAAAACTAAACACTTGAAAGTCGGCGACAACATTATTCTTTTCAATCATCCATTTACGATCTGCGGAATCGTCGCTCACGGGAAAGGTGCGCGCTATTTCATCCCCCTCAAGACCGCTCAGGACATCTCGGGCGCGGAGAATCGCGTTTCCATGTTTTACGTCCGTAGTAAAGGCGATACGGATGGGACTCGCGCTGAGATTCTCGCTCTCGACCCCCTTGATAGCGTGCGTTCCATGTCGGAATACGTCACTCTCATGAGCTCCTCCAGTCTTCCTCAATTGAAGCCATTTACGCGTACCATGGTTGGCCTCGGCCTGGTCATCAGTTTCCTTGTCGTCCTTCTCAACATGCACACCATGGTCATGGAACGCACTCGCGAGATTGGAATCCTCAAGGCTTTGGGCCTCTCGCGTCTCGGGATCATTCGCATGCTGCTTGGGGAGACTCTTCTGCTTACAATCCTGGGAAGCGCGCTGGGAATTGTTCTGACGTTTGCCTTCCAGGCCATCATGAAGGAAGCCGACCCTAGCCTGATGATTTTGATAACGCCGCAGTGGGTTCTTTCTTCGGCTTTGCTGGCTCTCGCTGGCGCCGCCATCGGTGCCACTTATCCCGCGCTCCGCGCCGCGAGTTACGATCCAGTCGTGGCCCTCGCGTACGAATAATTCTCTATCCTCGGAGACAATCCCAAGTCAGGGTGTTCAGGATGCGGGAGCGAGGGCGGCAAGCTCGCGGGAAACATCATCAATCGTGGCTAGCGGGCAAGACACGTGCACCGTCTGACCGGGTTCCTCCGCGTCGATCATCAAATTGCCGTGATGCGTGCGGATTCGAACGTATTGCGGACCGTCGTGGACCTCGACAAGTTCGGCCTCCGGATATTTTTGGAGTTCTTTTGCCACGGCGTGCACCAACGGCATGAACTTTTCAGATTCTTCTCCTGCGCGGAGCATCCGATTGCGCGGAACGAAATGCATTGCCATAGGGACGATGGCCGCAGGCACCCAGACATGGACGTGCTGTCCTCTGCCGTGGGTTTCGTCGACATCAACTTGCAGAACGCCTTCTCGAAAGGTGTAAGCAGTCGCAAGTACTACTGTGGCCCCAAAACCCAGAGCGATTTTTGCGAGCAGTACCATGTGCCTTGTCCTTTCCTATCCCGCGCTCCCCGCGCGAGGTTATCCCGAGCCTGAAATTGCGAGAATTTCCGCTCAGTCCGTTGTGACGTTCTTGGAATCCAGCCAGACTCGAATGGTGTTCTCGTCATCCTTCACCGAGACCAGTTCCACATCGCCCTGCGATGCAAGAGCATGGAGCCCAGCGACGATATCCAACTCGTCTTTCGAGCCGGAGAGCAGCGCTTCGACCACCTTCATGGGAACCTTGACCTCTACTTGCGAATGCTTCGGTTTGTTCTTGTCGTGCACATGAACGTACAACATTCCTTCCTTTTTCATGACGCTGATGTCCGCATCGTTGCTCTGCACAGTCACAAATTCACCGTCTTTGCTCGAGCGAACCGCTTCAAAAATAGTGCGAACGTCTACTCCGTCGCAATCCATGCACCCTACGCGCACTTTTCCGTTGTGGAGACGGTCGTGGTCGATAGCAGGCAAAACCTTTTCCGCCAGTTCGAGAGGAACGTTCACACGGACGGTCTCGCCTTTGGCGTTGGTACTAATGACGCGCACATGCAGCCAGCGCTCACCATGGGCGGATGTACTTGATTGAGCTGAACTTGTTTGTGCTTGAATGCCTAGAGGGGCGAAGAGAAAAGCGGCGGCCAGAAACGCCAATACGGGGAAGAGATGCCGGGTGCGGCTGGTCATAGCGGGATGCCTCCTTTGGGCATTTGTATAGACATACGAGGGTGGGCGCGAAAATGTTTCCGGATTTTTTTGATTGGTTCAAAACTGCTGAAGCTGACGTCTTGCTCGAGGCGGGAACGGAGTGCCGTGCCCCTACAAGGGACAAGACGTAGTGTTCGCGGGCGCAAGTTGGCTTAGCTTGGCTGCCATTTCAGGAAGATGGAGGCCAGGGGTGGGAGGCTAAGGCAAAGAGACCGCGGGCGGCCTTGGGAGGGATGATTCGAGGCATTTTGGCCGCCTAGATTTCCGACGTTTGAGCCGCCATAGCCGATGGCGTCCGTATTCAGGATCTCGGAGTAGAAGCCGGGTTGGGGAACGCCGATGCGGTAGCCTTCGCGGACGACCGGGGTGGCGTTGAGAATTACGATTAGCAAATCCTCGGGCTTCTTGCCGTGACGGGCGAAGGCGAAGACGCTGTTGTCAGCGTCGTTGGCGTCGATCCACTCGAACCCTTGCCAGTTGAAATCGACTTCATGCAACGCGGGCTGCGCGGCGACCAGTTTGTTTAGATCGCGGACAAGATTCTGGACGCCGCGATGCGAATCGTATTGAAGCAGGTGCCAGTCCAGGCTGCGCGCTTCGCTCCATTCGTCTCGCTGCGCCAGTTCCTGACCCATGAAGAGGAGTTTCTTTCCCGGATGGGCGCACTGATAGGCGAGGAGGAGGCGGAGGTTTGCAAATTGCTGCCACATGTCGCCGGGCATTTTGTGGAGTAGGGAATTTTTTCCGTGAACGACTTCGTCATGGGAGAAGGGAAGCATGAAATTCTCGGAGAAGGCATAGAGCATCGAGAAGGTCAGCTTGTTGTGTTCATATTTGCGATGAACGGGATTCGCGGAAAAGTATTTCAGCGTGTCGTTCATCCAGCCCATGTTCCATTTCAGGCTGAAACCGAGGCCGCCCAGGTATGTGGGCCGCGTGACGCTGGGCCAGGAGGTGGATTCTTCGGCAATGGTGAGAATGCCGGGGAAGCGTCCGTGGGTGACTTCATTCATGCGCTTGAGAAACGAGATAGCGTGAAGATTTTCGCGGCCGCCGAATTCGTTGGGGATCCACTCGCCTTGCTTGCGAGAGTAGTCGAGATAGAGCATGGAGGCGACGGCGTCCACGCGAAGGCCGTCGATGTGATATTTGTCCAGCCAGAATAAAGCGTTGGAGATGAGGTAGTTCTGAACTTCGTTGCGGCCGTAGTTGTAAACGAGCGTGCCCCAGTCCGGATGCGTGCCCTGCCGCGGATCGGAATGTTCGTAAAGGTGCGTGCCATCGAATTCGGCCAGGCCGAACGTGTCGCGCGGGAAATGCGCGGGAGTCCAGTCGAGAAAAACGCCGATGCCTGCCTGGTGGCAGCGGTCGATGAACTCCATGAATTCCGCGGGAGAGCCGTAACGGCTGGTGGCGGCGAAATAGCCGATCGTTTGGTAGCCCCAGGAGCCATCGAAGGGATGTTCCATGATGGGAAGCAGTTCGATGTGGGAGTAGCCGAGATCCTTGACGTAGGGAATGAGCTGATCGCCGAGTTCGCGATAGGTGAGCCAGCGATTGCCGTCCTCGGGGACGCGGCGCCAGGAGCCGAGATGGACTTCGTAAACGGAGATGGGAGATTCGAGCCAATTTTTTTGTGAGCGCGCTGCGATCCATTGATGATCGGTCCATACGTGCGAGTCGAGATTGACGACGACGGAGCCGGTGTTCGGGCGGAGTTCGGCGCGGAAGGCGTAGGGATCGGCTTTGAGGGGGAGCATCGCTCCTTGGGCGCCGATGACTTCGTATTTGTAGATGGCGCCTTCGCCGAGCTCGGGGATGAAAAGTTCCCAGATTCCAGAAGAACCGCGGGCACGCATGGGATTGACGCGGCCATCCCAGCGGTTGAAGTCGCCGACAAGGCTGACGCGCTTGGCGCTGGGCGCCCAGACTGCGAAGTGGACGCCGCGGACGCCTTCGAGCGTTTTGAGATGAGCGCCGAGTTTTTCGTAGGTGTCGTAGTGGCGGCCCTCGCCCATGAGATGAAGATCGAATTCGCTGAGGAGATAAGGAAAGGCGTAAGTGTCAAACGCCTCGAAGGTTTCTCCGTGAGCGTAGCTAGAGCGAATGCGATAGGAAGCTGGGGCGGGCGCGTTTTGGTGCGAATCCGGGAGGGGCGCTTCAAAAAAACCTTCGGGGCGAAGCCTGCGCGCGGGGATCGGCTCGGGCACGCCCTGGAGGAGCACGCTGGCGTCCAAGGCGGCGGGGCGGAAAAAGCGAACAACCCAACCGTGGTTGGATGGATGCGGGCCGAGAAGAGCGAAGGGATCAGCGTGGCGGCCGGCGAGCAGGGCGTCGATCTGAGCATCCAAGTGGGCGTCGCGTGCCGCGTCCTTTCCTTGTGCTGGTGCTGACGCGAAGACGCTGGCGAGCGGAGAGGGCGCTGGCTTTTTTTCTTCAGGCATGGGGCTTGGCTCCGAAGAGGTTGCTTGGCGGAGGCGGGGTACAGTGTACAAGGACGAGTGAGTAGTGGGTAGTGAGTAGTGAGTAGCGGGAGAGGAGCGGCAGGTGGCAAGCGCCGAGCAACAAGCGAAGAAATGGGGATACCCCACCCCGGGTGTTTTTTGTAAGAGTGGCAAGCAAAGGACTTATGCTTGACGCTGTCCGTAAGAGTGGCAAATACAGGACTTAAAGTGATTGCATTTTCAACAAGTTGCGAGTGATCTGTAAGAGCGGCAGGGAAAGGACTTAGGGGAGCGCGCATTTGTTGGGTGTGGCGAGCAGGCACAGTGGGGATTTCAACACAGAGGGCACAGAGCCCACAGAGATTAGGAAGAGAAGCCTGAAGCGGCTGCGCCGAGTGGGGCTTTTGTGAGCGGAACATAGGGAATGGTAGCATGGATATTACCATTTGTCAATCGAAATGTTCGTTTACTGAGTGCTTATTCGAATGAGGAAGGGCGAATTCGAATGGGAGTGGTGGAAGTCGAGGGGTTTGAGGGAGTTGGCGGGATTGAGACGGTTTTGTGAGACTGTGGAAATGTGTGGAAAAGTCGGCATCGAGGAAGTCGAAATTGGAAATACGAAATTCGAAATTAGACTGCGCCACGCAGTTCAAAACCGTCCTCAGCTGCGAACTCCAATGTGGCTTGCCTATCCGCCCATGGATGCAAGGCGGCCGGCGTGATAGAATGTGTTTATGGCGAACACACGAAGCGCGACACTGAGCATGAGGTTGAAACCGGAAATCAAGAAGCGGCTGGCGAAACTGGCCAAGGCTTCGGGACGCAGCTCCAACTTTCTGATCTCCGACGCAGTCGAAGCGTATGTTGCCGATCAGGAAAGAATGCTGGCGGAAACGCGCCAGGGGGATCGGCAAGTAAAGTCCGGGCACTATGTGAAGCAAGAGGACATGAAAGCGTGGCTGCTTTCCTGGGGCACAGAGCAGGAATTGCCGCCGCCGAAATGTGCCTGCGGAAAAGATCACGATGACGAGGCGCTGTGCCGGTAGAGATAGTCTGGTCACCGGTGGCGCGGGCAAGACTGCGGGAAATTCATCCCTTCGTGGCGCTGGACAAACCTGAAGCGGCAAGACATTTGGCTACAAGAATTGTCGCGGTGGTTGAGACTTTGAAGATGCACCCGCACTTAGGGAGAGCGGGGGCGGAGGCTGGAATTCGCGAGCTGGTCATTGGGGGAAAGCCGTACTCGATACTTTATCGAGTACGCGGGCAGCGGGCGATTATCAGTACCATTTGGCATGGCGCGCAGGACAGGTGAGCGCAGGCTAGGCGCGGCGAACGAGAAGAGACCAAAGTCAAAAGCCGCACCCTTTGAAAAACGAAACCCCAAAGGGTGCGCCACCCAATTCAAAGGCCTTTCCCACCCGCCCGCCACCCGGCGAGCGCGCAAACGAGGGCCAGAGGGCGCGCTACTTAATGTTTAGCTTCGGTTCGGTTTCAAGTAGCTCTCTTATATGAGCCAGAACGTACAGTTCAAAGGCTGCCACGATACCCATTTTTCTAAGATCTTTCGGGCATCTCTGGGGCTTGGCCACTATGCAAGGAACGGAGACACTAGCCGCAAAGAATTTCTTTCCGTTCTTTAGTTTGGAGTATGGAACGCCATGTGCGTAGTCTTTGTGTTTGTAAAATCTCTCTGCCGGGCCGTGCCCTGAACCTTTCCCACGCTCGATGCCAACCTTGAACTGCTTGAGCCTCTTTATCACCCCCGCGTGGCTCATACCGACGTAGAAAACATCTCGCGCTTCTATTCTCTTGCCCCGTAGGTTCTTCTTAGAGTAAGCCAGGACGTAAACACCGGGGTATCCAGCATCTTGTAGGTCTTTTATGTCGGCGTCCAGAGAGACCCATCCCTGCATGAAGAGCTGTTTTGTCAATTTCTCTATTCTAGGTATGGGGCGGCGCAACTCTTGTGCTCGAAGCGGAGACTTAATCAAACCTTGCTTTGAAATACGAACAATCTTGAATTCCAGATCTTCAAATACACGGTTTGTGGGCTGTCCGCCGGAGAACGCGGTTTTAGGCTTTCCTAATATGAGGCTCAGAATGTCCTTTGGCGGATAAGTTTTGCTTTTGGCGAGTAACGCGTATCTGGTGCCGGAATCATCATCCGTGATGCGGAATCGTTCGTCGTATTTCCGGAGCGCGGAACGCACGGTCTTACGGTCCATCTGAAACTTCTGAGTTCCTAACCGGAAGACACTTATATTCATTCTTCCTCAGCTCTGCGCCTAGCGAGCACGCGCGTTATACCGTACCGTGTTGCCATTAACATATCAACGGTTGCCCAGCATTCTTCTTCTTTCTAATTGGGTTCAGGGGGCGACGATGAGATGGAGGCTGGCGGTTTGGGCGAAGGCTCGGAAGTCACGGTCGCGCGTGATGAGAGAAACGTCGGCGTCCACACAGTTCTGCTCTATCAGGGAATCGGCGAAGCGGGCACTACTTTCCCCGCCAGTGCGCGGGCGGAGTGGGCGCATACGAGAATGAGAACAACTGACGAGAGACGCGTCTAAGCGGGGTAAGGAGAGCACACATGCGCGAGAAAAAGACGGCAGCAGCTTTTATCGCAATCGCGTTGCTTGGATTGGCTGGAGGCATCGGCGCACACGAGCGAAGCGCGAAGCAGGAGCCTGCCGCTGCGCCGATTTCCGACGAGGAGCGCGTACGCCTGCTCGCCAAAGGAAAAGAAATTTTCGTCGAGAAGTGCGCTAAGTGCCATAACGAGAGCGGCGATAAACCCCTCAGCAGCGGGCCGCCCTTGAACGAGCGAGGGCTCGACCGCAGCGCCATCGCGCGGGCTGTCGGCGGTCGCCTGAAAGACCGGACCGACGAGGACCGCCGAGCGGTCACGCTGTACATTTCGAGTCTGATGAAGGCCAAAGTTTCTGAAAAGTCCGCACCAAAACGGTAGCTTCTGGCACTTTGGAGTGTCCGTGTTGACGGAGTTGGACGGTCAGGGCTCGTTTTGGTAGTGGTCTTCGTAGAGGACGTCCCAGCCCAGGCCGATTAAATCGAAGAGCCTAGCCTACCTGCCCAGGTTCGTCCTCGCGCCTCTGTACCACCTCCCATGGGAGTCGAATTACTCGGCGAAAGGGTCAGGCGGCGGTCACCGATGCGAGTCGTGCGAAGTAGCGTAGCCGGATAATTCAGACATTTGCATTCTTCGATCGAGGGTGTTCAGCGCAAACATGATCGGCAAATTCCTTATCGCGCAGGCGCTCGTACTTCTCCAGCATGTCCGCGAGCGAGTCGCCGATGGGTGGCCCCGACGGATTGAACACCCATGCACATTCGGAGCAGCCGCTGCCCTGAAAACGCGACCCTTCAACCTGTATCATCGTGCGGCGAGTGGCCGCTATTGGACGCCTGTTGGAGTCTGAGTAGTTGATAAGTTTAGGCATTCATTGTCCTTGGCGACCGGGTTGCCTGAGATTTGTGTTGAACACACCAGCGAAAAAAACGACAGTCACATTCATCGCATCGATACGGCCGAATCCGTAGGAAGACCAGTAGGGACTCAACAATTCCTCGGGTTCTTGATCTACGGGTCAGATCGCTCTGACAGCCGGGGCACGAAATCGACGCTTTACCCTTCTCCAGGGAAGGCAGGGATGACACGTCCACCAATAGCTCCGATCTTTGGATCGATCTCACGCCTGACTCTCCTTTTGTTGACATGTTCAGGGTCAGGAGTGTCCTTGTCCATACCGTAAAACCCCTAAGAGTCCATCGGGTAAGTCCTCTAGAGCCGGTGGGTGGCAGACGTTTGGATAAACTGTGGCTGATTAGTTCGCGGCGACGGCGCCTGGGAGCGATCGGACTTGGCGGCTGTTCGACGGCTCAGGGACCAAGTAGGAGATGCAGGCGGGCGGCGGACGGACGGTTGCTGGACCGGGTTGCTACGGGTATCAGTACTTGCAAACGAGGGTTCATGGATTCTTAACATAGCGGCAAACCCTCAGGCGAGTGAGCGTGGGAACATGCGGGCGCCTTGGAGGACTACACTTGTGAAAAAACGGCGTGCTTTAGCGGTTTTGGCAGTGGCAACAGCGTTTGGAGTGGCGGGAGGCATTTTTGTCAGCAAGATCGCTGCGGACGATGATGATCATCATTCGCGGCATTTTCGATTTGCAGAGGATAGTTTGGTGTTGAGCAAGACCGTGTACGTGGGAACGGCTTCGACGGTGATTGCGGGCGAGGCTTTGCCGCCGGGATGCATGGGGGGTGCAACCGGATTGACAGTGCAAGTGCCATTACTCGCGGGAGGGACGCTGGGCGTGGCGGTTCCGTGCGGGTTCGCCAGCGATAACGGGGAATTTCCGAACGATCAGGACGCGCACAACGTTTGGAATAACTCCGGCAGCGATGGCAGCTTTGGAATCACTTCACCGATTTTTCTGGAAAACATTACCGAGGATGGCTGGGTGCTGGGCACATTGCCAATCCCAAGCGACAGGATCGTGACGAGTTTCAGCTCGAAGTCGGAGCTGGCCCTGAACCGCTCCGCGGACGGCAAGTCACTGACATTCATGGGTTATCACGGCGGGGTGGGATGCGGCGGGGATACGGTTTCTCCGACGGCGCCAAATCTGATTGACGTTTCGGCTTCCAATACCCCGGGGATATGCGATCCGACGAATGCAGTTTTCTCTAATTTGCAGAATTCGCCGAATATCCCTACAGCTTACTATCGAGCGGTGGCGGAAGTGGATGCGCATGGTGAGCTCAGCATCACCGATGGAAATGCGTACAGCGGCGACAACGGGCGCGCCGCGATCAAGGGTAGCAATGGGATCTACTACATGGTGGGCAACGACAACAGCGGGAATATCCCGAAGAAGCCGCTGGCACTTACGGTGCCGGGATTTGAACTGATCAACGCGACGGGCGCGGAGCTTCGCATTCCAAGCACAACACCGCCTCTGCCCCCGAACATCGGCATGATTGGCAGGTTGGAGTTCCTGCCCGGCGACAAGCAGGGAAAGGACACAAATTTCCGCGGCATAACGATTTTTGATAACACGGTGTACGTCAGCAAAGGCAGCGGAGGCAACGGAATCAACTCGGTGTTCCAAGAGGGGACGCAAGGCACGTTGCCAACAGGCAGCGCGGCGGATCTCGCGAAGGTGCCGCTGACGATTCTGCCGGGCTTCCCGAATACGGAAGCAAGCACCGGCACGAATTTTCCATTTGGAATGTTTTTTGCCAATGCGAACACGCTGTATGTGTGCGATGAGGGCGATGGAACATTCGTGGCGCCGGCGGCAAACGGCAGCAACGTTGCGGACGCGCAGTCGCAGGCGACCGCCGGCTTGCAGAAATGGGTGCTGCAGAATGGCGTCTGGACCATGGTCTACGTGCTGCAAAATGGGCTGAACATCGGTGTGCAATATAGCGTGGACCACTACCCAGCTTCGATTAATCCGGCGACGGGTGGGTGCCGAAACATCACTGGACGCGTAAATCGCGATGGCACAGCGACGATTTGGGCCGTCACGTCAACGGTGAGCGGCAATGGCGATAACGGAGCGGATCCCAACAAGCTGGTGAAGGTCACGGACCTGATCTCGGCGACGACGCTGCCGAGCGCGGGCAGTTGGCTGGGAAGGTTCGAGACGATCCGTTCTGCACGAGCCGGGGAAGTGTTCCGCGGAGTGGCGTTTGCGCCCAAGAGTGATGACGACGATAGAGGGCATCACTTCTAAAACCAGGAAGTTACACAAAAGCAGAAAACCTCTTCGAGCCGCCAAGCCCGAGGAGGTTTTCTATTTTGGCTGAGAACTGAGATGCGGAGAGAAACGGATTGAATCAATACGCCTGGGCAAAGACGGGCACAGCAGTGCTGTGCCCCTACAAAGGATTCGCGGCGTTCGCGAGTAGTTGGAGACTTTGGTTTGACAGGGGATGTAAGATGCGGGGCATTGTTCGCAGGCGTTGAGGGGGAGTATGCGAAATTTTGTGCGGTGGCGAGGATCTGCAATTCTTCTTTTGGCGGGAGGATTGGTGCTGATGAGCGTGGAGGCAGAGGCGCAGGACCGCGGGCAGGCGCGGTCGATGGTGATTTCTCGGAACGGGATTGTGGCTTCGGAGTCGCCGCTGGCGTCGCAGGCGGGCGTGCGAATTTTGGAGAGCGGCGGGAATGCGGTGGACGCGGCGATTGCCATGAACGCGATGATGGGAGTGGTTGAGCCGATGATGAATGGGATCGGCGGGGATTTGTTTGTGATCGTGTATGACGCGAAGGCGAACAAACTTTATGGATTGAATGCTAGCGGGTGGGCGCCGAAGGGTCTGACGATCGAGTTTTTGCAGAAGCAGGGATTGAAGAGCATGCCGCAGACGGGCGTGCATTCGATAACCGTACCTGGTGTGGTAGATGGGTGGCAGAAATTGGCGGACAAGTTTGGCCGGAAGAAATTGAAAGAGGATTTGGCCGCGGCGATTCGAACGGCGCAGGACGGGTTTCCGGTGCCGGAGATGGATGCCGCGTATTGGACTGCGGAAGTGGATTTGCTGCGAACGGATGATGCGGCGGCGAGTCTTTATTTGCCGGGCGATCGTCCGCCGAAGGTTGGCGAAGTGTTTAGGAACCCGGACCTGGCGGCGTCCCTCGGGCAGATTGCGGAGCGTGGGAGAGACGCGTTTTACAAAGGAGAGATTTCTAAGAAAGTTTTGGACGCGATGAAGCGGCACAACGGCACGATGACGGAACAGGATTTGGCGCAGTATTCGAGCGAGTGGGTCGATCCGATTTCGACCACGTATCGCGATTGGACGGTCTACGAGATGCCCCCGAACGGGCAGGGAATCGGTGTGCTCGAGATGCTCAATATCATGGAGAAATTTCCGTTGGGCGAAAAAGATTCGGGATTCGGCTCGACAAAGGCGCTGCACACGATGATTGAGGCCAAGAAATTGGCGTACGCGGATGTGGCGAGATATTTGGCCGATCCGCGAGGACAGAAAATTCCGGTGGCGACGCTGCTTTCGAAGCCTTGGGCGGCGGAGCGGGCGAAGTTGATCGATCCGGATCATGCGGCGTGCGATGTCGCGGCGGGAGAGATCGCGGGTGGGAGCGATACGACGTATCTCAGCGTGGTGGATCGCGATGGAAATATGGTGTCGTTGATTCAGAGCAATTACGCGGCGTTTGGGTCGGGGATCGTGCCAGCGGGCGCGGGATTCGTGCTGCACAATCGCGGAGGGTTGTTCACGCTCGATCCTTCATCGCCAAATGCCTTGGCCGGACACAAGCGGCCGAGACACACGATTATTCCGGGGTTTGCGCAGAAGGGTGATACGCGAATGGCGTTTGGGATTATGGGCGGGTGGAATCAGGCGCAAGCGCATGCGCAGTTCATCGCAAACATTGCCGATTTCAAAATGAACATTCAGGCGGCGATGGAGGCGCCGCGATTCACGAAATACACGTTTACGGGTTGCGACGTGGAGATGGAGAATCGGTTCAACGGAAAAGTGCGAGACGAGTTGACGGCGAGGGGGCACCAGATTAAGGTGCTGGGGACGTTTTCTAGCCGAGTGGGAGGCGGGCAGGCCGTGTTGCGCGATTTCGCGACGGGCGTGAACTATGGCGCGTCGGACCCGCGGAAGGACGGTCAGGCGGCCGCAGAGTTACCATTTGAGTAGCTAATTTTGAAGGAACACAGGTCCTGGAATCGAGCTTTGTCGTTGCAAAACAATACCCTTAGAGTGCGAAAAAGGGGAAGGAATCTTCCTAGCGGGCGGCGAAGTACAGGTCCGGAAATTTGCTAAGTCGTTTTTTATGAATGGATTGCGAGGTACAGGGTTGGCTGGTGAGTTGCACCTGTACCAATGGCCAGGGACGGTGCCCCGCAGCTACGCCTCCTGGCTACGGAGAGCCCATGGGTCTCGATCGGGTGGCACAGAGCTTCTTGCGGTACGTTGCGTTCTCAGCTTTGTGTTTCGTATTAAATCCTTCCGCCAAGGCGCAGAGTGTGGATGTGAGCGGCAGCTACGCTTGCACGCAGGCGAAAGTGCAGGGGAAGGTGAAGGCTTGCACTGCGGCTCCATTGATTCTGAAAAATGACGGGCGGTTCGAGCTGCGCGGTTGGGAAGGCAGTTATTTGGTCGATGGGGAGTGGGTGACGCTCTCGGATTCTTTGACGAAGGCGCGGGCCAAGATTGTGCCGGGACATAAGATTGTTTTGCGGTATTACGGGAAGCATGGGTGGGCCGAGATGACGTATGAGCGGCGAGTGGCGGAGATGGGGAAGACCTCGCTAAGCTGATTTAGTGGCGTGTAGCAATTCTTCTGCTTGTAGTGGGCATTCTGGCGAATCAAAGTGCATGTAGTAAGCAAAGACTTCGCCGTGCTGAGCCAAGCTTCGCACTCTGCGGGCGATGGCTTTGTGATCGTTCGTTGAATATCCTTCCTTCCGCAAACGCAAATAACAAAAATCAGCGGTTCGCTTTTCTGGTGTGACCAAGTCCTCGGTTTCGGCCAGGCAAAGCGCAACACCTCGCTTGGTAAGAGCGGCGAACACATCTTCGACAAACCAAGATGGATGCCGAAACTCGATGGTGCATCGCGTGCGATGCGGCAGCGTTGCGAGGAAGTCTTGCAAGAGCTTCAAATCGCATTTCAGATTGGGCGGTAGTTGAAAGAGGATGGGACCGAGCTTGCCTGCGTCCTGAAGCGGCTTAAGAGTGGCGATGAAATTTGCGGTTGGGTCGCCCACGTTTTTGAGACGTTTGATGTGCGTGATGCTTTGATGCGCTTTCACGGCGAATTGGAAATCGGGAGGAGTTGCGGCGATCCAGTTGCCGAGCAATTTTTCGGTAGGGAAGCCTCGAAACGTATAGTTCACTTCTACGGAGTTCAGGCGGCTTGCGTAAAAGCCTAGAAACTTGGCGGAGCTGAGTTTTGCGGGATAGAAGTCGGGCTTCCATGCTGCATATGCCCAGCCAGAGACCCCACAATAAGCCTTTTCCATGTTTAGCCGATCGTTCCTTCGAATGCTAGTGCGCTTCGGGGCGCCAGCCGCGGCCGCGGAGGACTTTGCCTGCGGTGGCGCCGGTTAGTTTGCCGTGGTCGTATTCGATTTGACCGTTGACGATGGTGTAGGCGATGCCTTCGGAGATCTGGGCAGGGCTGATGAAGGTGGCTTTATCGATGATGGTCGCCGCGTCGAAGATCGTTACGTCGGCGAAATAGCCGGGTTTTAGGATGCCGCGATTTTCGAGGTGTTCGCGTTGCGCGGGGAACGACGTGATTTTTCGGATGGCGGTTTCGAGCGGCATCAGGTGTTCGTCGCGAACGTAGTGTCCCAGGAAGCGCGGCATGGATCCGAAAGCGCGGGGATGGGTGTGGGGCTGGAAGATGGGACCGTCCAGGGACATTTCGTTGGCGTCGAGGCCGATGCTGGTCCAACGCTGTTCTAGGCCGGTCCGGATGTCTTCTTCGCTGGCCATGAAGTAGAGGGCGCCAGTTTGTGCAGAGTCGGCAATTACGAAATCCATGAGCGTGTCTTCAGGAGATTTTTTCCAAACTTTGGAGACGTCTTCGACGGTCTTGCCTTCGAATTGTTTTAGTTCGGGCTTTTCAATGGAAGCGAGGAGAACGCCGGAAGCGCCGCCGCAATCATAGTAGAGATTTTCCCAATCGGGATGATCTCCGGCCAATTCTTTTTTTATGCGGGCGCGCACGGCTGGATCTTTTAGGCGAGCGAGGAGTTTTTGCACGCCACCGTCGGCGGCCCAGGGCGGAAGAGCGGAGGCGAGCGCCGTGCCGCCGGCCGGATAGGGATACATGCTCGCGGCGATATCGAGGCCAGAGTCACGGGCGGCTTGGATGGCTGCGACTACGTTTTTCATATTACCCCATCGTGCTTTGCCGCTGACTTTGAGATGAAAGACTTCTACGGGGAGATTGGCTTCGCGGCCGATGCGGATAGCTTCAGCCAAAGCTTGCATTTCGGAGGCGCCTTCGCTACGCATGTGGGTGGCGTAGAGGCCGCCGTATTTTGAAGCAACCTTGGCCAGGGCGATAAGTTCGTCAGTCTTAGCGTAGATGTTCGGCGGATAAATGAGGGCGCTGGAGACACCGAGGGCGCCGTCTTTCATGGCTTGTTCGACGAGGGATTCCATTTCTGTAAGTTCGGCGGGAGTGGGAGCGCGATCGTCATCGCCGATGACGGCTTCGCGGACTTGCGCGGAGCCGACGTAGGTGCCGATGTTGATGGGCGTGCCTTGCTTTTCGAGGCGGCGGAAATAACCGTCAAGCGTGGTCCAGTCGACGGTAAATTTGAATTGATCCAGGAAAGGTTTTAGCGGGGCGAGAGTTTTTTCGTTTTGCGGGGCGATGGAGCCGCCTTCGCCGGTGATTTCGGACGTTATGCCTTGGGAGAGTTTGCTGAGGGAGCGATTGTCGAGGAGCAGAGCGGATTCGGATTGGCCGAGCATGTCGATGAAACCGGGGGAGACGATTTGACCTTTGGCATCGATTTCGCGTTTGGCGGTGGCGTTGCTCAGGTTGCCGATGGCCGCGATGCGGTCGCCTTGGATGGCGACGTCGGCGGCGTACCAGGGGTTGCCCGTGCCGTCGATGATGTGGCCGTTGCGGATGATGATGTCGTAGCTGGCGGAGGCGCTTGCAGAGGTTACGGGAACATCGAGAGGGGCATCGTACGCGGCTGCCGCGATTTCGCCGAGGGCTTGTCCGCCGATGGATTGTGCGGCGTCGGGATCGGGCGGCAGCGTCACGTGATTCACGTAGGCCGCGAAAGCGAGCTTCTGTCCGCTGGCGGTGATGACGAAGCCGGCGAGGCCCTTGCCGTTGAGCATCATTTTACCGTTGAGTTTGTCTTCGGAGCCGAAGGTTCCCGTCTTTGCGAAGACATGGCCGGCGCCGGGATTGTTGACTTGAATTTTAGCGAGCGTGCCGTCTTTGCCGAGAATAGGCAGCGCTTTGAAGAAAACAGCAAAGTCGGGTCGAGTGCTCCAATAGGCCATGTAGTGCGCGATAAAGTCTGGGCTGAAGAGGTCGGCCCAGTCGCCGCCTTCGCCGTCGCCTTGCGAGATGCCGGAGAGGTCGAGTTTGGCGTCCTGCAAGAATCCGCGTTCGATTTTGAAGCCCGCGTGGACGGGATCGTGCATGTCTTTCGCGATGAGCGTTCCGAGTAGTGACGGCCCCATGCTGGCGTGGAGATTTTGGCTGACTTTGAGCGTGACTTTGACTTCTTCGGCGAGCGGAAGAGAAACATGCTCGGCGACTTGATTGTCGGGTGTATAGAGATGAGCAAGAGATTTGAAGTCGGGGGAAGCGGAGCCTTTCGGAGCTTTGATTTCGACTCCTGTGGCAGTGAGAGATTCGCTGAGGACGGTTTCCGCAAATTTTGTGGGAGAAGGGACGGCGTAAGGCGCCGTGATGGGATGGGCGCCTAGAGGAAGAGAACCTGTCAGCGTCACGGTGATGGTGCCGTCAGGATTTGTGACTGGCGTGGGATCCGGGATGGAAGGCGATGCGCCGGCGGCGGATGTTGTGAGGCGATCAACGAAATTCACATAGCTGGTCTTTGGCGAGACGTCGAGAGTAACAGGATCACCGACTTTTGCGCCGGGCGTGGCGATGAGGTCGACGACGTTGTCGTTGACGACGATGCTCGAGATAACGACGCCAGTGCCGCCTTCTTTGCCGCCGTCGGGGAAAAGGCTGGCGTCGACAAGGACGCGGCCCTCGATTTTGTGAATGCCCTTGGCGGCCACGGCTTTGGCGAGCTCTTTGATGACGGCGAGGGGATCGCCTGCGACGGCGGGGCCGCCGTAAGCGTGATCTTCATCGACGAAGGCGAGCGTCCCGTCCGGCTGAATGCGATTCGAGAGATTGGGATCGCCGCTGGCAACGAGAATTAGGTCGCCCTTCAGAGTTCCTTTTTTGTCGATGGGCCCGGTGCGGTAGATGACGGTGTGGAAACGGTAGTCGGCGCCGAGTTTGGCGAGGACGGCGCCTTCGGTGAGCGTTTTGGTGGTGGAGGCCGGGACGAAGAGTTTGTTGGCGTTGAGAGAGTAGACGACTTTCCCGCTGGCGATGTCGTAGAACTCGATGCCGAAATTCGCGCGGGCGAATTCGGGGCGGTCCATTACTTTTTGAATGCGCTCGGCGAGAGAGGCGGCCGATTGGGCTCGTAGCGAGCTCGGCACGGCGACGAGTAAGACTGCGAGACAAAGCGCGGCGGAGTAACACACGAATGAGAGATGGAAAGAGCGACGGCTGGTTCGCAAGATAGAATCCTCCAGAAAAAAATGGGCGGGACTTGCGCGCTATTGGGCGCTGGCGAGTCCTTGGCCGGAATGCAAATCTTCAAACTTGATGTTCAAAATCGGGTATTCGCGCCAATCTTTGTAATCGAAATGCCACCACTCGTGCTCGTAGACCGTGAAGCCCTCGGATTCCATCGCGCGGCGCAGCAGGTCGCGGTGCCAGCGCTGCAACGAAGTGCCGCCGGGATAATCGGGGAAGGAGCGCGGAGACATTTCGTCGTACGTGCCGGGCATTTCGATGGGTTTGCCTGTGACGAGATCATAGAGCGTAAGATCGACAGCGCAGCCGCGATTGTGCCGCGAGCCTTGCGATGGATCGGCGACGAAAATCTTGCCTTCGGGAGGAGTCGCGTCCCAGAAAATCTTGGTGACGTACCAGGGGCGGTACGCGTCGTGGATGAGCAAGCCGTAACCGAGAGGCTGGAGTTTGTGGAGCGCGCGGACAAGAGCCTCGGCAGCCGGATGCTGCAGGAAGGCGCGGGCCTGCGTGTAAACCGGAGTGCCCAGAAAATCGTTTGTTGTGGCGTAGCGGATATCGAGATGAATGGCAGGGTCGAACTTGGTGAGTTCGACGAGTTCGGGCTTACGAAAGTTGCCCTCTTCATGCGGCGGGGAAGCGGCGAGGGCATCCGCGCGCAGCTCGGCGACAGGACGAACTGGCGTTATCAGAACTTGCTGGGGAGCGTTGAAGTCGGGAGTGATTTTCCCGCTTCCAACGTCGCCCATCACAAGTACTCGATGATCGGGAGCCACACCTTCCGTTGGACTCAAATGCAATCTCGTGCCGTGTGCAGCGTCAGTCGGAGGCGGCTGGTTTAGGGCGAATTTCTCTATCGGCTTGTATGTAGGTGCCCCTGCCTTGCCTTCGCGCTGCAGAATCCAGATCACGCCATCTTTTTCGCTAAGTGCGTATACGCCCAAAGTGGTGGTGGTGTGTGGAATAAAATGTCCGTAGTCACCGATCCAAGGCTTCCACGCTTGCGGGATATCAGCGGGCTTTGGTCCGGGAATGAGCGAGGCGGAGGACTGACCGGCGAGGATGCCGGGCGCCCAGAGCAAAAGCGCGGCAAGGAGCAGAGGCAAAAGTTGGAAGGGAAACGCGAGCCGCGGTTTTGCTGAGGCATTCATCGCTCTGACTGGTCTGCTGTGTGGCATTTGTATGTTCATTGGCCGCTCAAGCTATCCGCTCGAAGGCGCGAGACATGATAGCCGATAATGGCAATCCGCGCGAGATACAAATGTTGCCGAATTGACGCAGCTGCAGCGCTGCCGGAAAGAGTTAGACGACGGCACGTTTCGGTTGAGCGTTTTAAGCACTACTATTGCGACGCCGAGGAGAAACATTTGTTTCACAACGCCCGATATCGACTAGACCGTATACCAGCGGAAGCCCTTGCGCTGCTCTTCGGCTATTTCCTTGAGGATGGCCAGCGTCTGCGGGCGACGGTATTGCCCGCAGGCGGCGAGGATGGCGTTGACGAGCGCGACGGGAGCGGCGTAGGAGGCGCCGAAGGAAGTGGATTCAACACTGGCGAGGAAAACTTCATCGCATTCGCGTGCAAGAGGGGAAACGTAGGTGTCGGTGATGCCGACGCAATACGCGCTACGCGCTTTGGCCAAGTGCACGCCTTCCACGGTTTGACGAAGGCCGCGGCGGAAGCTGATGGCGAGGACGAGATCGCGATTGCTTACGGTGCGGACGAGGTGGGCGATGCGGCCCGCGGACGTGGCAGTGAAAACCGGCAAGCCGAGCAGCGTGATTTGATACTCCAAGTAATCGGCAAGAAATGCGGCGAGATCGCCGGCAAGGAGGACGATGCGGCGCGCGTCGTAGACTCGTTTGGCCAGGGAGACCAATCGCGGGGCATCGAGGCTATTCTTGAGGCCGTGCAGATTTTTTAGATCTTGCTCGAGGGCTTCGCGAACGTAGGCAGGCATGCTGGTTACGCGGCCAGCGGATTGCATGGTGTCGAGAGATGTGGCGAAGGCGATGGAGAGGTCATGCAGGTGGCGCTGGAAGTCGCGATAGCTGGCGAAACCGAGGCCGCGGACGATGCGCACAACCGTGGCGGGATCGGTCTTAAGGCGCTTGGCCATGGCACGGACACTTAAGAGAACATAGTCGCGGGGATGCTCGAGAATGGGCCGGATAATTTCCTGGCGCTTGGCGCTGAGGAGTTCGATGCGCTCCGCGAGAGAAGGAGCCGACGCTTGTGATGGAACCTGTGATCGTTTCATGGCGCCAGAGAATTGCCCAAAACTTCAAGTATGTCAACTGTGCTGAGAGGAGGCGCAAAGTGACTAGCGAATCGTGAATAGTGACTAGTGCAAGCCCATCAAACAAACTTTTTCTGCCGCGATTGCTTTATTTTTTTGTGGCGGCGGCCTTTTCTTCGAGGCCCGGAGCGATGACCGGCTGAAGGAAAGGCATCATGGCGCGAAGTTTGGGGCCGAGTTGTTCGACGGGATGGCTTTGCTCGCGCTTGCGAGTGGCAAGGAAGTTGGGGCAGCCCGCTTCATTTTCTGCGACCCATTTTTTTGCAAAGCTGCCGTCGCGGATTTCCGCGAGGATTTGGCGCATTTCTTCGCGAGTTTTTTGCGTGATGATGCGAGGGCCTGCGCTGTAATCGCCCTGTTCAGCTGTGTCGCTGACGGAATAGCGCATGTAGCTGAGGCCGCCGCGGTAGATGAGATCTACGATTAACTTGAGCTCGTGCATGCATTCAAAATAGGCGACCTCGGGTTGATAACCGGCGGCGACTAGCGTGTCGAAACCGGCTTTGATTAATTCGCTTACGCCACCGCAGAGGACGGCTTGTTCGCCGAAGAGATCGGTTTCTGTTTCCTCAGTGAATGTAGTTTCGAGGACGCCGGCGCGCGTGCAGCCGAGGCCTTTGCCGTATGAGAGAGCGAGAGTTTTGGCGTTGCCGCTGGCGTCTTGTTCGACGGCGATCAGAGCGGGCGTGCCGCCGCCTTCGGTGAAAACTTCGCGGACGCGATGGCCGGGGGCTTTGGGAGCGATCATGGAGACGTCAACGCTTGCGGGAGGCTTGATGGTGCCGAAACGGATGTTGAAGCCGTGAGCGAACATGAGCGTTTTGCCTTTGTGGAGATGCGGCTCGATTTGCTCGCGATAGAGCTTGGGCTGCTTGGTGTCGGGCGCGAGAATCATGATGACGTCGGCCCACTCTGCGGCTTGGGCGGGCGTGTTTACGGTGAGTCCTTCTTTTTCGGCTTTGGCGCGCGAAGCGCTGCCTTCGGGGAGACCGACGCGGACGCTTACGCCGCTGTCCCGGAGATTTAGAGAATGCGCGTGGCCTTGCGAGCCGTAGCCGATGATGGCGACTTTTTTGGATTGGATAAGCGCTAGATCCGCGGAATCGTCGTAGTAGAGATTTGCCATTGTGTCCTCTTGGGCCGCTTCGCGGCCAGGGATTTCATTTTTTTTACAAAACTTTTACTGCAAAAAATTCTGCTCGGTGTTTAGGTACGGCTGAAGTGCAAGAGACAGGCAAGAATGGCTGTCCCACTTTACGTAACATTGGCCGGCTCGACAGATGCTGTTGGAGCGCCTGGCGGACGGAGCAGGTCGCCTCCGCGGGTCATGCTAATACGGCCGCTGCGCGCCATTTCCAGAACGCCGAAGGGTCGGAGGACTTCGAGGAGGCCGTCGATTTTGTCGACGGTTCCGGATACCTCGATGATGAGCGATTCGGGGGCGACGTCTACGACGCGTGCGCGAAAAACCTTAATGAGTTCCATCAGATGGGGACGGGACTGTTGGTCGGCGAGAACTTTGATGAGGGCCAAGTCCCGCTCGAGTAAGGAGCGCTCGGAGATATTTTCAGCGAGGAGGACGTCGACGAGTTTTTCGAGGCTGGCTTCGAGACGGTGGCCGCCTTTTTCGTCGGTGTGAGCGACGATGGTCATGCGGGCGATCTGCGGATTGTCCGTCGGACCGACGGTCAGGGAATCGATGTTGATGGCGAGGCGGCGGGCGAGCGAGGAGACGCGGTTGAGCACGCCAGGTTTGTTTTCGACGTACGCGACTAGTGTTTGCATGTGCTGTCCTCTTTGCTCATGGTTTTGCTCAAGGCCCTATGGCTCCGATGCCGTTTCGACGAGCGGGTTGTTGGGGCGGCGAATCATTTCGTGGAGCGATGCGCCGGCGGGGACCATCGGGTAGACGGAATCTTCCTGCTCGACGCGGAAGTCGATGAGCACGGTTTCGTTGGATTCGCGCGCGGAGCGAATCGTGGGCAGCACATCGCCGCGCTGAGTGATGCGCTCGCCGCGGATGCCGAAGGCGTTTGCCAGCGCGGCAAAATCGGGAGCGACGAGCGGCGTGGCGACATAACGTTTGTCGTAGAAGAATTCCTGCCACTGGCGAACCATGCCGAGATAGCCGTTGTTGATGATGGCGATCTTGATGTTGATTTTTTCCTGGACGATGGTGGCAAGCTCGCACATCGTCATTTGGAATCCGCCGTCGCCGACCACGACCCAGACTTCGGAGCCGGGCTTGGCGAATTTTGCGCCGATAGCGGCAGGCAACGCAAAGCCCATCGTGCCCAAGCCACCCGAAGTGATGAGCGTACGCGGCTGATTGTGGTGGTAATACTGCGCTTCCCACATTTGGTGCTGGCCAACGTCGGTGACGACGATAGCTTCGCCGCGTGTTTCTTTCCAAAGGTCATTGATGACATGAGCGGCATAGAGATGGCCGTTGTCGGGAAGGCTTTGGATGTCGCGCACTGCTGAATCGCCCTTGAGGTCCTTGATGTGAGCGAGCCAGGGAGCGCGGTCGGGATTCACGATATGCGGGATGAGCTTTTCAAGAGTTTCGCGAGCGTCGCCGATAAGAGCGGCGTCTACTTTTACGTTCTTGTTGATTTCGGCGCGGTCGATTTCGATATGAATTTTGCGCGCGCCCTTCGCGTAGGTGCGCAGGTCGCCGGTGACGCGATCATCGAAGCGCATGCCGACGGCGATGAGCAGGTCGGATTCTTGAATGGCGTGATTGACCCAAGCTTCGCCGTGCATCCCCATCATGCCGAGATTCATCGGATCGGAGGCAGGGAAGCAACCGATGCCGAGCAGCGTCATCGCGACGGGAATGTTGCAGGTGCGAACGAATTGCTCGAAGGCGCGCATCGCGCCAGAAAGCATGATGCCGCGGCCGGCGAGAATGATCGGGCGTTTGGCGGTGTTAAGCAGTTCGATGGCGCGATCGAATTCTTCCTGGTTGTGATCATTGCGCACGCGCTTCTGAGGAAGTTTTGGAGCGGCAGCATCCCAATCGAATTCGCACGAGGCTTGCTGGGCGTCCTTGGTGATGTCGACGAGGACCGGGCCGGGACGGCCGGTATTTGCGATGATGAAAGCCTCGCGAATGGTACGCGCGATGTCATCGGCACGAGAGACGACCACGTTGTGCTTGGTGATAGGCATGGTGATGCCGGTGATGTCGATTTCCTGAAACGCGTCGGAGCCCAGCAGCTTGCTGCTGACCTGGCCGGTGATGCAGACGACGGGAGAAGAATCGAGCATGGCGGTGGCAATGCCGGTGACCATGTTTGTTGCGCCTGGGCCCGAAGTGGCCATGGCCACGCCTACGCCGCCAGTGGCGCGCGCATAACCGTCGGCCATGTGCGTAGCGCCCTGCTCGTGGCGCACGAGAATGTGATGGAGCTTGGATTTGCCCAAAGCGTCGTAGACGGGGAGTATCGCGCCGCCGGGATATCCGAAAATATGATTCACGCCCAACTTAGTGAGCGATTCGCAGAGGATTTCCGCGCCTGTGAGCTTCATAGGGTCCTTCCCAATTGCGCGTGTTCGGGGCTCGGCGCAATTGTTTGAGGCTGAGTCGGTGATGCAAAAGAAGCGGGCACGAGGGTGACCGCGCCGATCGCGGCTGATGAAACAAGCAAAGCGTATTTGGCCATCACGCCGCTGGTGAAACGCGGAGCCCGAGGCTTCCACGAGGCGAGGCGCTTTTGAATTTCGGCGTCGGTCAATTCAACGTCCAGCTTGCGGTTCGATATGTCGAAGACAACGATGTCGCCGTCAGCGATAGCCGCGATGGGGCCACCGGTCGCTGCTTCGGGGGCGACGTGGCCGACCATAAACCCGCGCGTGGCGCCGGAGAAGCGACCATCTGTGAGCAGAGCGACGGAATCGCTCAGGCCTGCTCCGACCAGAGCCGCCGTGACGGCCAGCATTTCGCGCATGCCAGGGCCGCCTTTCGGGCCCTCGTAGCGGATCACGACCACATCGCCTGCGCGAATCTGATTTTTCTCGATCGCAGCGAAAGCAAGTTCTTCGTTATCGAAAACTCGCGCGGGGCCGCGGAAGTGCTGGTAATTGTGACCAGCCACTTTAATAACGCAACCGTCAGGCGCGAGATTGCCTTTTAAGATGACGAGGCCTCCGGTCGGTTTGAGAGGCGCATTGATTTTTCGCACGACTTCTTGATTAGGAGTTTCTTTTGCGGCGGCTGCTTCTTCGGCAAGCGTGCGGCCCGTGACGGTGATGGCATCGCCGCGAAGGAATTTCGCGTCGAGCAGGCGTTTGGCGACAAGCGCTGTGCCTCCGGCGGCATAAAGATCGGTGGCCACGAAACGGCCGCCAGGTTTGAGGTCGGCAATAATAGGAACTCGCGCGCTGATACGGTCGAAGTCGTCAATACTCAGGGGGATGTGCGCTTCGCTGGCAATCGCGAGCAAATGCAAGACCGAGTTCGTCGAGCCACCCGTTGCAGCAACCCCCGCGATGGCGTTTTCGATGGCGGCCTTGGTGATGATTTTGGATGGCGTGACGTTGCCGCGCAAAAGATCCATGACGAGTTCGCCGGCTCGATGGCCTGCGTGAGCTTTGCCCGCATCCGTGGCTGGAACGCTGGAAAGTCCCATGGGTGCAATGCCGAGGAATTCGCAGACGAGCGCCATGGTGTTGGCGGTGAACTGTCCACCGCAGGCGCCCGCTCCGGGACATGCGGTTTCTTCCAGCTCCTTGAGCCGCGCGTCGGACATGTCTCCATGTGAATGGCTGCCGATAGCTTCGTATACGTCCTGGATCGTGACAGGATGGCCTTCAAATGTTCCCGGTGCAATCGAGCCGCCATAGAGCACGAGGCCAGGAATATTGAGACGCGCCAAGGCCATGATTCCTGCGGGGATTGTCTTGTCGCATCCGACTAAAACGATAAGCGCGTCAAAGAGGTTGCCGCGCGTGACGAGTTCGATCGAGTCCGTGATGACTTCGCGGCTGATCAACGAAGCGCGCATGCCCTCCGTGCCCATGGTGATGCCATCGGAGATGGAAACAGTGTTGAACTCAAGAGGAGTGCCACCCGCAGCCCGAATGCCGTCCTTCACGTGCACGGCGAGCTCACGGAGGTGGTAGTTGCAGGGGCCGATCTCGATCCAAGTATTCGCAACACCGATGAGGGGTTTGGTGAAATCGTCGTCACCAAGGCCGCATGCGCGCAACATAGAACGTGCGCCGGCACGATGAGGGCCGTCGATCAGCGCGCTGCTACGAGGTTTGAGCAAAGATCCTGTCACAGTGGCGTTCTCCTCCGCGGGCTTTCTGGGATGTTCACCTGGGTTTCCCATCCCAAAAAATTGGGGCCATCATCTTGGTTCTGATGATGGCCCCGAAACTTTCTAGTGGTGCTGTTCTAGGCGGCCATCATCTATATGTTACTCCCCGTACGATGACAGGGGTAATTCGCACGACGACGCGAAACGCGAAGCTCCCACCAAATGCCGAGGAGGCAAGCCGGTCGTTCGCAATGGCGACAGTATGCATAGCAGCCGCCATGAAGATAACAGGATGTGGGCCGGGAAGTCAATCAGTCAAGTTAATACTTTTATTCATAGGAATAAGAATGGCTTATGCAAGGAATTTCGTTGGGGGGCGCGCAAACCGAACGGATTTTGAAGTTCCGAGACACACTTTCAGCACACGTTGAGCATCTAAAATCGAAGCCTCGCGGTTTGCATGCTTGAACGCGGGCCAATCTTAGGACCGGAGCGCAAATGGCCGCCAGGGACATGGCCTTCGGGCGTTCGTTTTCGTCCGCCCATTCCGGCTGTTCACTAATGCACAGGTGCATGGTCTAAGCACCGCTATAATTATGATCGGATTCAATGCAACCTTGGCGGCCATGTCCCTTGCGGAGTGACTGCACACGGTAGTCCGGTCGGGCCTTTGCAGTTTGACCGATTGGAGGCTGCCCTGGTCGCCGGGTTCCATTGAAATGCCCAAAGTCTTTCACCCTTCCGATCTTTGCAGGAAAGCTAACTTTTGCAGCAATGGGGGATGCATGGGGTGTGATACGGATGTGTTCGTTGTTGGTGGAGGCCCCGCCGGGCTTGCCGCCGCGATTGCAGCACGCCAGAAGGGTTTTCGAGTGACCGTGGCGGATGGCGCGAAACCGCCAATTACAAAAGCTTGCGGAGAAGGGCTCTTATCGGACGCGCGGAAGGCTCTCGGAGATCTCGGAGTAGAGCTGCGCGAATCGGATGGATATGAGCTTCGCGGCATTCGATTTGAGGATAATCGTTCATCAGTAACCGCTTGTTTTCCTGTCGGGCGTGGCATCGGCGTGCGTCGAGAAATATTGCACCACAAAATGACGGAGCGAGCGCGTGATTGCGGAGTCCGCTTGATGTGGAAGACGCCGGTGATGGAAATTTCTGAACAGGGAGTCGTGGCCGGGGAGAATAAAATACTGGCGCAATGGGTCATAGGTGCGGATGGGAGCCGTTCGCGCGTGCGGCGCTGGAGCGGCTTGGAGAGTTCCGCGCCACAGAGAAGCAGGTTTGCGTTTCGAGTGCACTATCACCTGGAGCCTTGGACGGAGTTCGTGGAGATTCATTGGGCAGAAAGGGCACAGGCTTACGTCACGGCAGTCGGCTCAAGAGAGATTTGTGTTGTACTGATTTCGACCAAAGCGGACTCGCGTTTTGAGGAAACACTGGAGAAATTCCCAAAACTGGCCAGCCGGCTCCGGGGCGCAGCAAAGGCGAGCTCCGAACGCGGAGCGGTTACAAGCATGTTCGAGCTGGAACGCGTGTACCGGAGAAATGTAGCCCTAATCGGAGATGCATCTGGCAGCGTGGATGCAATCACGGGGGAAGGGCTCTCACTTAGTTTTATGCAGGCGAAGGCGCTTGCGGATGCGCTTGCGGTGGGCGATTTGGGACGCTATCAGGAGGCGCATCGGCGTTTGTTCCGGAGGCCAAAGCTCATGGGGAACCTCCTGCTGATGCTCGACCGGCGGAACAACCTTCGGAAGCGTTCCATGCGCGCTCTTGAAGCGGCCCCGAAGCTATTTGAGCGAATGCTGGCGTATCACGTGGGAGAAACGCGGCCGCTGCAACTTGCTACGGCCGGAGCAGTATTTGGATGGCGATTTCTGACCGCATGATTCCGATGGAGACACAAATGAAGCGAGGTCACTGCCGGCGCACTGTCGCTTGGCGGGCCGGGATTTTCGTGTTGTTGGTTTTGGTGGCGGAGGGCGCCTGGCCACAATCGCCGCGGCCCTCCGCCCAGACGAATTCTGGAGAAGTGACCCTGAATCTCGATCCCGCGCGGAGCAACTTGCACTGGACACTGGGCAGCACTCTCCATACGGTGCACGGGACTTTTTCTCTAAAGCGAGGGGCTGTGAAGTTCGATCCAGCCAGCGGAAACGCGAGCGGTGAATTCGTCGCGGACGCCACGAGCGGAGAGAGCGGCAATGAGGGACGCGACAAGAAAATGCACCGCGAGATTCTCGAGAGTGGGCGCTACGCCGAGGTGATCTTTCGTCCAAACCGGATCGATGGGAAGGTTTTAGCGCAAGGGTCATCTCTCGTGCAGGTGCATGGGACTTTCGTCCTGTGCGGTTCTGAACATGTACTGACTGTGCCCGTTCAGGCGGAACTGAAGGAAAACCACTGGAAGGGTTCGGCACAATTCAGCGTACCGTATATCCAATGGGGGCTTAAGAGCCCGAACACATTTCTACTGAAAGCGGATCCCTCTGTGGAGATTGAACTGGAACTCAGCGGCACTCTGCAACGGGCAGTCGCGCCGTAGAGATCGCTCTACTCTTCCGCTTCCTGCGTGACTATGTGAACGTCCACCGGCGGAGATTCCCGGAGGAATCTGTGCACGGCGGACAGATAGAAGTACTTGCGCCAATCGTGAATGGGAGCGCGGCCGAAGATCACCTGCGTAATATGTTTCGAACGCACAAACTCCGCCACACTATCTGCGACGCTTCGCCCTTTAAGACGCACCACTTTCGCACCGAGACTCTCGGCAAAACGCAGATTTGCGGCAAGTGCGGTAGCGTTGTGCTCTTTGAGGCCCAGCTCTCGATCGACATGAACGACATATAGCTCTGCATCCATGCGCCGGGCCATGCGGGCGCCGCGAGCCACCAAATATTGTCCAGCGGGGTTCCCAGAAACGCAGATGGCCATTCGTTCTCGGACGCCCCAGTTTTTGCGGATATCCTCATCTTCCATGTAGGTTTCAAGGCTGCGGTCAACCTGTTCGGCAACCTGGCGCAGAGCGAGTTCGCGAAGGGCGATCAAATTACCGCGGCGAAAAAAGTTTTTGAGGGAGCGTTCCACTTTTTCCGTGCTGTAAACGTCACCGCGCTTCATACGGTTGTGCAGGGCTTCGGGAGTGAGATCGACCATGACGGTTTCCGCGGATGTCAAGGGCACCCAATCTGGGACCGTTTCGCGCACGGTAATTCCTGTAATCGAGCGCACCACCGGCGCAATGCTCTCAATGTGCTGAATGTTTAGAGTGGAGACCACGTCAATTCTTGCAGCGAGAAGATCCTGAATATCTTCGTAGCGTTTGCGGTGTTTGCTGCCGGGAATGTTGGTGTGGGCCAGCTCATCCACAAGGACAACCTCGGGCTTGCGCGCAAGGATAGCATCCACATCCATTTCCTCGAACACGGTTCCCTTGTATTCGATTTTTTTACGCGGAACGGCTTCGATTTGCGAGGCCAGCTCTTCAATTCCTTTGCGGCCGTGTGTTTCGACGACGCCAATGACCACGTCTTCTCCGCGGCTCCTGCGGCGGAGCGCTTCGCTCAGCATGCTGTAGGTCTTGCCGACGCCCGGAGCGTAACCCAGAAATAACTTAAATATCCCGCGCGCTTTCTGTGGCGGCGAGGCGACTTCGAGCCAGTCCTCGGGCTTCTTGGGCAAGACGTTCCGTTCTCCGTTTCAGCTAATGCATACGATAGAATAGCAAGATGCAGAGATTGCTCGCTGGCCGCGCCTTCGGATTTGCCGTGTCGGTGGCCACCGTCGCTGGGATCACTGTTTTCTTTCGCCATGTGCGCGACGTCAATCAGACAACGATCGCGCTTGCCCTTTTGCTGGCTATTCTAGCAGTTTCGACCGTGTGGGGAATGGCCGTATCTGTCTTTATGTCGGTCTTGGCAGTTCTGGCGATTAATTATTTTTTTATTCCGCCTATCGGATCGTTCACAATTGCCGATCCCAAAAATTGGGTGGCGCTGGTCGCTTTTCTCGTCACTTCCATCATGGGAAGCCAGCTTTCGTCGCGGATACGCAAAGAGGCCGATGAGGCACACCAACGCCGGCGTGAAATCGAGCGGCTCTATAAGTTCAGTCAAAAGCTCCTTGCGGAAGGAAATGTCATCCAGCTCATGAACGCAATACCCAATTACATCGTGGAAAGCTTCGAAGGAGGAGCCGCCGAGCTTTTTCTTCCGCAAAAAGACAAATTCTACCGGTCGGGATTCGGCGCCGCGCACCTGGATGAAGAGAAAATGAAGTCCGTTTTCCTTAGGGATGAAGCCATATTCGAATCGCAAGAAGGGCTGTACTTCATCCCTGTGCGGATGGGTGTTCGCCCCATCGGGAGCCTGGGTATCTCGGGCTCGCTGCTTTCGCGGCAGACGCTGGACGCAGTGGGCAGTCTCGTGGCTATTGCTATCGAGAGGGCACGGGCCGTCGAAAAGCTCGGTGAGACGGAAGCAGAGCGGCAGGGCGAGCGGCTCAAGTCTGCGCTGCTGGATTCGATCGCGCATGATTTTCGCACGCCGCTGACATCGATCAAGGCCGCGACGACGAGCCTGCTCGCAGGGGAAACTTCCGTTGGCGGGCAAACGCGTGAGTTGCTGACGATTATCAATGAGGAGTGCGACCGGTTGAATCGCCTTGTCGAAGAGGCGGCGGAGATGTCGCGGCTCGAGGCTGGCGAATTTGAATTGGATCTCGAGCAGACGCAAATTGGCGACATCATTGATGCCGCGCTGGCGCAGTGCGACACGGCGCTGGCGGGCCGGAGCGTCGAGGTAAAGCTCAGTCCAAATCTCCCTCCAGTGCGCGCCGATTTGAACCGCATCAAAGATGCGCTGGTGCATTTGATCGACAACGCCAACATTTATTCACCAAAAGAAGCGCCGATCACTATTTCCGCGGAGCTGACAGGAGACTGCGTCACAACCAGCGTGGCGGATCGAGGGCCTGGAATCGATGATTTCGAACAAGGCATGATCTTCGACAAGTTTTATCGCGGCAAGGATCAACGTTACCTGGTGCGCGGGACGGGCATGGGTTTGCCGATCGCAAAAGCAATCATCACCGCGCACAAGGGAACGATCTCTGTGACGAGCCAGCTCGGGCACGGCTCGGTGTTCTCGTTCATGTTGCCCGTGGATCGCAGCACCGGGGAAGCGCGATGAATTCTGCCGCCATTCTCGTGGTGGATGATGAGCCGCAGATCAGGCGCGTCATGCGCACCACGCTTTCCACTCACGGCTACGTCATTAGAGAGGCGACGACGGGCGAAGAAGCGGTCGAAGCGGTGCGCAAGGAGCGACCCGACCTGATTCTGCTCGACGTCAATATGCCGGGAATCGGCGGCGTTGAGGCGGCTCGCGAGATTAGAGAAATATGCGACGCGCCGATCATCATGTTAACCGTCCGCAACGCGGAGCGCGACAAAGTCATCGCCCTTGATGCCGGGGCCGATGATTACGTGGTCAAACCTTTTGGAATCGAGGAGCTGCTCGCTCGAATCCGCGCTGCGCTTCGGCGGTTCGCACCTGGCGATGCGGTTCCAACATTTATTGCGAAAGATCTCACGATTGATTTCGAAAACCGCCAAGTGGTCGTGCGCGGCCGTGACGTGCATCTCACTCCGAAAGAGTTCGATGTTTTGAAGCACTTGGTAGGCAATCTGGGTAAACCGCTGTCGCATCGCAGGCTGCTGCAGGCTGTGTGGGGGCCTGAATATGGGGAAGAAACGGAAAACTTGCGGGTGGTGATCAATCAGTTGCGCAAGAAAATTGAGAATGACCCGGCGCGCCCAAAATACATTTTGACGGAGCCGTGGGTCGGCTATCGATTCCTGGCGCCAAAGGGCGCTCCTGGAAAATCTGCCTCGCGGAAAAGCTAAGGATTATTGTTTGGGATGCAATGCGCCGAGATCCTGATTCAGCTAGATCACTCTAACACGCGGCGCGCCGAGCAAGCCAAACTGTCTCCCCAGCGTATGTTTTGCAACCGACGCGCATAAGTCTGTTTCGCTCATGCGCCGCTCGCGCGCAGCCCGTTCGTTAGTGCTTGTGGGTTTCGGGCCAATACGTGATTTGCAGCGAAGCCGTCATGTTTTTTTGCAGGCCTGCCGCCAGCAGCGGAAATCGCCACTGTTCGTATTGCACGAAGCCAGAAATGCCTGTTGTTGGTCTTATCCAATAGTCTGCGCGCACGGAAGCATCATTGATGGTGCCGCCATTCGGAATAAGCTTGTTGTCCACTTTGAGATGTCTGTAACCAAACTGGATGGAATTCTTCGGTGAGAGCCAATAGCGGCTCCAGGCCTGAATCCCAGATCCGTCGCGCCCGACCCAATTGCCCATCAAGAAATGCCGGTTGGTGTAGAGATCGTGGTAATAGTTGTCCCAGTAGATGTAGCGGCCCGGAACGTTTGTGCCCACAGTGTTGCTCAACGGTGCTTCGACGCGGAAATCGAGCCTGGAGATTCCGGGGAATTGCGTGAGGTAGAGGCCTGGGCTAAATCCCGCGCGGCGCGGGGCCGCAAGAGGGGAAGGATCATCGGCAGAGATGGAATCGTTATAAATGGTCAGCCATTTTCGCAGCAAGGGAAGACGGTAGCTGAAATCAAAACCACCGTCACGCTTTCCAGGATCTTTGAGAGCTGGCTTAACCAGGTAGCTCGTCGCGCTGAAATACGTCAGAAAGAGCCGGTCCAGCGTGAACGGCCGTCCCTCGCCGCCGACTTCGACTGTGCGTGTGAAGCCAAACTCAAGATTGGGCGTCGGCTTGAAGCTGATTTTCTCGCCATGAAAAAAAGGCGCTGGCGAAAGCAGATTCCCTTGAAGCCGGCCGAAAAACGCGTCCCATCGCATGGGACCAAGGAATCGCCCAATCCATGGCAAGCGGAACGGTGAGACGCGATCGATATGAAACATTCGAACTGGCGAGGCGTTATCGGAAAAGAGCAAAGGGCCGCTTTCTCCAGGTCCCCACCACTGGCTCTCTTGTCCGTAGGAGAGTTGCCAGTTCGCCAGATTTAGCCCGACGTAAGCGTCGAGGAGCCTCGCCTGATTGCGCTCGGGTTGCGGGCTGGCAGCCAGCTCTGGATTGGCGTCGATGGCATTGATCGCGTTCTGGACAGCTGGTGAATTCTGAGGGCCAGACGGCGCGTGTTGGTATTCGCCCCGCGCGTAGACGACCCAGCGTCCCGAGGTCGCCCATCCAGAAAACCCAGCAGCGCTATTGAGCCCTCGCTGAAAAGGGCGGCCAAAGTCGTTGTAAAGCGTTTGGCCGAAATGATAGCCGTCCGTCAGCGGCGGCCCGGAAATATCGGTAACGCGGACGTAAACGGACTCGAGATGGAGCGTGCGATTGCTGCCCCCAGCCAGCAGCGTAAGCTCGGGGACGAACTCTTGCCGGAGCGAATCGTACAGCTGCACTGACATCGACTCGGGATTCGCATCTTGCAGTCGATCGCCAGCCTCGGAAACCATCCTGGCGCATTCAAGCCTCGTCCATGGACGCATGCCCAGAATGGCGTCGTTGATCGCGCCCGTAGCGATCAAACGATCAAATAAGGGATAGATCCAGCTATCGAGCGCCACGTAGGGTGAACCCATCTGCGCGGGAGTGCGATCCGTTTCCACAAGCGGCGTATCGGAGAGATTCTCCGCGATTCCACCGCCCAGCTCGGAGTTGTGATGAGCGCGATAAACCTGCCAGCCTGTAAGCCAGCCGATCCCGCTGCCAACGAACACGTCGGCAGGGAAGTGTTTCTCGCCGCGAACGCGCGCATAAGTAATCGCGCCAGCGGCCCCGTATGCAAGAATTTTGGTCAATGGTCCCGGATATTCGTGGCTTATGACGCTCGCGATAGCCCAAGCCGCGGTTGCATGGTCCGAGGGAAACGAAGTTCCCCCTTGCCAGAATTTGCCGTGAAAGGAGTCGGTGTTGGGCCTCTCTCGGCCCAGCGCGTACTGCAATGTCGTTGAGACAAACAAGCCATCCAGGGCAGCCTCGCCACTCAGGAGGCCAGTCTCTCGCTTGTGTTCGTCATGCGTAGCTTTTCCCAAGAGATAGAGACCAGCCCCGGCACCGGCCATTCCTGCCAGGCCGTAGTTTGAAAAACTTGTGTAATGCCGCAAAGTTGCGGGCGAGTTCGACAAATGTAGGCTCGCGTCGCGATCAGTAACCAAAAACCCTGCGGTGAGCCCTGCAAACGGCACCAGCCACGTTGCATCGCCAAGCCGGATGTGCGCCGGACTAGTCCAGATGGCTTTCTGATCGCGCGCTAAATTTTTGATCAGCGACAGCCCCAAAGCATTCTCCGGAACTGCCTCTGGTTGCCCAATAGCGGAGGCATCCTTGTTTCCCGCGATGGTATTTTCCTTCGGTTGTGCAAGTCTCGCCGCTTGCTGCGGCATTTGCTGATTCTGCTGCGGGGGCGATTGCCCAGCACATTTCGCACAGCATACGAGGACGACGCAGCAGACCGAAGCCGTCCAGCAGGAGAGATTTCGTTTTGTCATTCCGATGCCTTCTCCAAAAAACGGACTGCACATTGGCACAAGGCACAGGACTGGCCACTCCCTGAGGGAAGCGAGATTGCAGGTCACTAGCTAAATCATGTTGTATAAACATTTTACAAGCTTCCTGAAGCGCATCGCTGAAGTCCGCAGCGAAACATTTGCGAAATGTTCCATTCTGGTCCGGAAGACATTCCAGATTGGTTTTTTAAGCGGACAAGATAGAAACTCGAGAACAGTGATCGCAGATGTGAGGAAGCTTTCTAAATGGGAAGGCGCAATTTGGCTTCGCAGCCTCGACCGTCGCGGCGGTTTTGCAAAGTTAAAGTGCCGCCGTGCGCCTCTGCAATCTGGCGGCTGAGGACCAGACCGATGCCGGAACCGCCCTGTTTCGTGGTGAAGAAGGGTACAAAGAGGTTAGCGGTGTTGGAGATTCCCGGGCCTTCATCGAGTACCGAAACTTCCAGATAAGTGCTGTATCGAGACCAAGTTACCTTGACTCCGCCTCCGGTTTCGTGTGCCGCGTCAGAGGCGTTGTGAACCAAGTTGATCAAGAGCTGTTCAAGTTGGTCCGCGTCCGCCGAAATAACCAATGGCGGACCTTTTTCTAGTTGCACTTTGGCGCTCGCTTCGAGCTTGGCGACGCGCGTGATCCACTCTGTCACATTGACAGGGGCAAGCGTAGGCTGCGGAAGCCGCGCGAGCTTGGCGTAAGCAGCCATGAATCGGCCCAGCGCTTCCGTACGCGAGCGGATGATTCCCAAGCCGTGGCGCATGTCTTCTAAAATAGAGGACGCCGCGCCGGTCTGCAGTTCTGGCACGTTTGCTGTCCCCGCCAGCCCGCTTTCCAAGCTTTGTGCCACGGATTGGATGGGCGCCAGAGAGTTGTTGAGTTCATGGCCCAAAACGCGAATGAGCCTTTGCCAGGCCTGCCGCTCTTCGTCGCGCAACGCGCGGCTTAGATCACTGAGCACAATCAGATCATGCGGCAATCCACCTTGACGGAAAGAGCCACGGCGCACGCCCCATCGGCCCGCCCCGCCGGGAAAACTGAGTTCCATTGTGCGGACCGGTTCGCCTTCAAGGCACGCTTCAAGGCCAAGCTCGGCAGCGGTAAATCCAAGAAGCCTTTCGCTGGGCCTTGAGAGAAGACGCTCGCCTGCACGATTGACGAGGCGCAACTGCCTGTGGTTATCGAAGGTAAAAATCGCCACGTCGATTTCTTCCGCCACGGTACGAAGCAGCCCGGTGGCTTCCATTGCTCCCAGTCGCTGCGAACGAAGCGTCTCGCTCAGGGAGTTGACTTCCATCATGACTTCGCCGAGCGCGTCATCAGAGCGCGCATCGCGGGCGCGAAAAGAAAAATCCTCTTCGCGCATCGCGGAGAGGAGATTCGAGAGTGTTTGCAGGGAAAAGACAACACGGTGCCGCAAAGAAATCGCGAAGCCCAGCCACAAGCTCACGATGAAAAAAGTCAGTGTCCAAGCGGTCCGCGACGAATAAGAGCCGTTCCAGAGGAGAATCAGGGCAATCAATGACCCGGGCAATCCTGCCGCCAGCGCCAGAAGCTGAATGCGACGTTCGTACGAGAGGCGTCTCATTCCAAGCCGTGTTTTTGAAGCCGGCGATACATCGCGCTGCGGCTTAGTCCCAGCGCCTTGGCCGCCTGGCTGACGTTTCCGTCGTGGCGGGATAGCGTGCGCTGGATGAGGTGGCGCTCGACTTCGTCGAGGCTCATTTCCTCGAGCCGCACAGTGCCGCCCGTAGCGCCTGTGCGCAGACCGAGGTCGGCGGAACGGACAAGTTGCCCTTGCGCGAGCAGAACTCCACGCTCGACCGCATGATCAAGCTCGCGCACATTCCCCGGCCAGGGATGGTCAAGGAGAAGCTGCGTCGCGCCAGGATCGAACCCCGAAATGCTTTTGCGATAGCGCTGCGCGTAACCACGGAGGAAATGGTGCGCCAGCAAGGGGATGTCCTCGCGGCGTTCACGCAGCGGCGGAAGATGGATTTCAATGGTATTGAGGCGAAAAAGCAGGTCCTGGCGGAAGCGTCCGGAGGCAGCTTCGGAAGTCACATCAGCATTTGTGGCCGCCAAGACGCGTACGTTTACGCGCCGTGTCGAAGAGGAACCGACGCGTTCGAGTTCGCCAGTTTCGAGCACCCGCAGGAGCTTTGCCTGCAAATTCATGGGCACGTTGGCGATCTCGTCCAGAAAAAGGGTGCTGCCCTCGGCAAGCTCAAAACGCCCGACGCGATCGTTGCGCGCGTCAGTGAAAGCGCCTTTCACATGGCCGAAGAGTTCGCTCTCGAACAGGCCTTCGGAGAGGCCGCCCGCATTCACCGTTACCATTGGTTTTCCAGCACGCTGCGAAAGCGCATGCAAAGTCTGCGCTACAACTTCCTTTCCCGTGCCATGCTCACCGGTGATTAGCACGCTGGCATCGGAAGGGCCCACGCGCGCGATCAGGTCAAGGACCGGCTGCATCACAGCCGCTTCCGCGATAAGCGTGGGGCGCGATTCGGCGCGGAGCAGGCGATTCTCGGCCTCCAGGCGCGACGCTTGCCGCAACGCGTTGCGTAGGTCGATCTGCGTGCGCAAGATGGTCAGCAGCCGTGCATTGTCCCACGGCTTTTGAATGAAATCGCGCCCGCCTCGGCGCATGGCCTCCACGGCGACTTCCACGCTGCTCCACGCGGTCATCACGACCACAGGCAGCGTCGAATCCGCGGCCTGGATGCGGCTCAGCAAATCAAGCCCCTCCTGGCCGGAAGTCGTGTCCCTAGCGTAGTTTAGGTCCATGAGCACCGCGTCAAACTCGCGCGATTCAATGGCCGCAAGCGCCTCGGCGGGGGACGCCGCGGATTGTGTCTCGTAGTTCTCTCGCTTTAGCAAAAGGCGCAAGGCGTCGCGGATGTCCGCCTGATCGTCGGCCACCAGGACGCGATAGGGATGGATCGTAGGGTTTTTCATGCGTGTTGGAAGATAATCTCAACCAAAAATCGGGCCGTATTTAACCCACCGGTTAAATACATTGACAAATAGCAACTGTCGCTTGACCCGACTTTGACATAATGAAATCAATAGCTTAGCTTGCGTAATACGTTCTAGCCCCTACGTGAAGCAAAGTCCGATAATAAACGCGAGGCTGACTCTGGCCTCCTCTCAGCCGACGCGCGCGGCATTGCTGGTTTCGCTGACTACCCAGCCGTCCTTGAGCTGTATGACCCGATGGCTGTAGGCGGCGTTCCGCTCCGAGTGCGTCACCTGAATGATGCTGGTGCCGGCTTCGTTCAGCTTGCGGAAAAGTTCCATGATTTCTTCACCTTGCGCGGAATGCAGATTGCCGGTGGGCTCGTCGGCCAGGATCAGCTTGGGGCTTTGAATCACAGCTCGCGCGACTCCGACGAGTTGCTGCTGTCCGCCGGAAAGCTGGTTTGGGAACAGATCTTTTTTGCCGACAATGTTGAAGCGGTCAAGAATGTCGCAAACGAGGCTGACGCGCTCTTTGTGGGGGACATTCTTATAAGAGAGGGGGATTTCCAGGTTTTCAAACACCGTCAAGTTGTCGATCAGGTGGTAGCTCTGAAAAACGAAGCCGATGTTGGCTTTGTGCAGCTCGTTGCGCTTTTTCACATTGAGCCTGTGAACAGGCTCGCCATTGAAGTAGTACTCACCCGTCCAGGACCCGTCCAGCATCCCAATGATACTCAGCAGGGTGGACTTCCCAGCTCCCGAAGGACCCATAAAGGTGACAAACTCGCCCGGTTGAATTTCCAGCGACACGCGGCGCAAGACATAGAACTTGCTGCCGCCCGCTTCGTAAACCTTTTCCAAGTTTCGCAACTGAATCAGAGGTTCCACTCTAGCTCCTTGGGCGTTAATAAGATAACGCCCCAATCCTCATTCTGTTTCGAGACTATCACACTTAAATCCGCAAGGAACCGTGCTACGGAGGATCAACCAAGCCTCGCGGCCTGGCGCACACACCAAACCCCCGCCACCGAGACTTCCAGCAGCGGGCGACTCTTCATTCGTAGCGCAGTGCGTCGAGCGGGTCCAGGCGCACGGCGCGCCGCGCGGGGAGATAGCAGGCCAGCGTCGCAACCGCAGCCAGAAGCAGGGGCAGTCCGATAAAGGCAAATGGATCGGCGACCTTTACACCGAAAAGCAAGCTGGAAAGCGCATAGGCGAGCCCCAAAGCCAGCGGCAGACCGATAGCCATGCCGACGATGGTCAGGAACATTCCGTTTCTAAGGATGAGTCTCTGAACGTCTTTTGAGGTTGCGCCCATAGCCATGCGCACGCCGATTTCATGCGTGCGCTCGCCGACGGAGTAGGACATCACTCCGTAGATGCCGACCGAGGCGAGAACCAGGGCGATCAAGCCAAGTATAGCCATCATAGCGGCGACGTAGGCGATTCCCACAATCGAGTTGGTGATCACTTTGTCGAAGGGCAAGACGTCGAAGAGCGGCAGATCTGGATCCACTGCGGCGACCTCGCTTCTTACGGCCGGAACGAACGTGAGGGGATTGCCCTCGGTTCGTAAGATTAAGGAAGCGTAAAACGGCGGAGCCTGGCGGTAACTTCGATAAATCGTCGGCAATTCTTGCTTGTCGATCCAGGTGTAATGGATATCGTCGACGATTCCGACAATTGTCATCCAGGCGTCAGCTGAATCGGCTTTGCCAATCTTGATTTTTTTTCCGATCGGATTTTCTCCGGGGAAATAGCGCGTCGCGACGAGCCGGCTTATATCCGCCACGGGCAGAGTGGCTTCGGCATCCGATTCCTTCAACTCACGGCCATCTCGCAGGCCGATATTCATCAAACGAAAATAATTCGGGCTGACCGTTTCAACTATCGAGCTGATGGCCTCGCCTCGCTCCTGGGGCGCGCGTCCTTCGATGGTGAACGGCCCCACGCCCGTGCCTCCCCCGTTTGCATAAGGCACGTAGGTGGCGAGCGCAGCGGATTGGATGTGCGGAAGAGCAGCGAGCCGCTGCAGGACTTGTTCGTGGAACGCCGCACGCCCGGGCTTTTGCCGGTACTGATCCTCGGGCAAGCTCAAGGATAGCGTCAGGACCGATTCGGGATGGTAGTTCTCGTGCACGACGATAAGCGCGCGAAAGCCCTTCACGAGAAGCCCCGCTCCCACTAAGAGAACGAGGGCGAGCGCAATCTCCGCCACAACAAGAACGCTCCGCAAACGATGGCGCGAGGGCCCTGTGCTTGCTCCGCGGCCACTCTCTTTCAGGGTCTCACTGATTTGCGTCTGCGAATGCAACCAGGAAGGCGCAATCCCGGAAATTATCCCGCAGGCGACAGCAATTCCCAGCGTAAATAAAAATGCATAAGTATCGAGGCGTATGGTGTTCCAGCCTGCGATGAATCTCGCAACCTCCGGAGGCATATATCTCAATATTAGATAAATACCCCACTCCGCGAAAAGCAGGCCAACCGCGGCACCGGCCAGGGAAAGCAGTATGCTCTCGGTCAGCAATTGGCGGACGATGCGGATCCGGCTCGCTCCCATCGCGGTCCGCACGGCTAATTCTTTCTGTCGGCCCGTTACCCGCGCAAATTGTACGTTGGCCACATCCGCGCAGGCGATGAGCAAGACGAACCCGACCGCTCCTAACAGTAAAAAGGTGTACTGCCGCGTCAGGTCGCCGGTAACATATTCCTGGACAGGCCGCGGATACAGCCGAAAGCCTTTGTTGGTGTCCGGATACGCCTCAGCCTGGCGCTGCGCGATCGATTGCATTTCTGCGGAGCCCTGCGCGAACGGAACGCCCGGTTTGAGCCTTCCAAGAACAAACAGCCAACGGTTATCGCGCCGCAACCTTTCTTTCACGTCGAACGAGAGCGGGATCCATGCCTCCGCTGGTTTCGGGAAATCAAATCCCTTGGACATCACACCGACGATTGTGAAGCTCTTGCCGTTTACTTTGATATTCTTGCCGATGACGTGCGGATCCGACGCGTAACGCTGCTCCCATAGAGCGTGGCCCAAAATGATTTCCTGATCCTTACCCGGCTCCTCCTCTTCGGAGAGGAACATACGGCCGATTTGCGGTTGAACACCGACTGTCTCGAAGAAATTCGCTGACACCTGAAAGGCTTGAACTTTCTGGGGCGAGGGGTTGCCCGTCAGGTTAAGCTCATTCCACGCGTAGGCTGTAATTTCATCGAATGAGTGCGCTTCCTTTTTCCACTCGAAGTAAGTGGCAGGCGCAACGGGAATCTGGTCCTGGCCGAAACTAATGCCGTTGCCGTCGGTGTGGGAATCCACCAACGCCACGAGGCGGTTTGCGTTTTCGAAGGGAACGGGATGTAGCAAGAACGCTTCGGCCAAGCTGAACATCGCCGTGTTCGCGCCGATGCCGAGCGCCAGCGCCAACACGCACACCAATGAAGTAAGACGGTGTTTGACGAGCATCCGCACACCGTAGCGGATGTCCTGCCCGATCGTTCCCATAAAGCGCCCTCTTTCGCCGGACGCCCTTATGCGGTCACGCCGGCTTCCTTCGTTTCTTCGACGATGCGGCCGTCAAACAAATGAATCGTGCGCTCGGCGAAGTTTGCGTAGCGCTGGTCGTGCGTCACCATGCAAACGGTCGCGCCGTTGCGGTGCAAATCGCGCAGCAGTTCCATGACGGCTTCGCCGTTCTTCGAGTCCAAGTTTCCGGTCGGCTCGTCAGCCATCAGGATAAGAGGGTCGCCGACCAACGCGCGGGCCACGGCTACGCGCTGTTGCTGACCGCCCGAGAGTTGCGAAGGATAGTGCCGCAGCCGATGCGCCATGCCGACGCGTTCTAGGGCGTTCTGCACTTTCTGCTTGCGCTCCGCCGCGCTCGTGCCGCGGTACGTCAACGGCAACTCCACGTTCTCGTACACCGTGAGATCGCCGATCAGGTTAAACGCCTGAAAGATGAATCCGATTTCGCGATTGCGAATACGGGTGCGCTCGCTGATCGTGAGCTTCCCGACAGGCTGGCCGTTGAGCATGTAGGTCCCGTCGGTCGGCGAGTCGAGCAACCCCAGAATCGAGAGCAGCGTCGACTTGCCGCAGCCCGAGGGCCCGGCGATGGAGATGTACTGCCCTTTCTTGATCTCCAGGTGGATTTCAGAAAGGGCGTGCGTCTCCACTTCGTCCGTGTAGAAGACTTTCTTTACGCCTTCCATTTTGATGAGGGTGCTTGTGTCTGCCATTTCGTCTCCTTAACCGGTTTTAGACTTGGAACTCATCCTGCAAACTTTTTTGCCTTGCCCTGACTGCGTTGTCTCCTGCCAAAGCCGTTTCACCTACTGATACCGCAGCGCCACCAGAGGATCGACGCGTGTTGCACGCCTCGCTGGAAGAAAGCATGCCGCAAGCGCAATAAGTCCGATCAATGCCAGACCCATAGCGTAGACCACAGGATCGCCCGCGTGCACGCCATACAACAGCGATTCGCTAAACCGCGCTAGACCATACGCGAGCGGAAGGCCCACTCCAACTCCGAGCAGCACCATGGATCCGACTTCTTTGATGATCAACAAACGCACTTGGCCGGCTACCGCGCCCAGTGCCATCCGTATTCCGATTTCACGCGTACGCTGAACAACTACATACGCGAGCACGCCGTAAATCCCCAGCGCTGCCAGAAGCGCCGCGAGACCGGCAAAGCCTGCGGAAAGGACTGCGACCATTCGCGCGGAGAACAAATCCTCTTCCACCACGCGTTCCATCGTCTTCAAATCATAAACAGGAAGGTTTGCGTCCATCCGCCGGACTTCGCCTTGGAGCGAGGACCCCAGCAACAACGGATCTTGTGTCGACCGGACATAAAACGTCATTCCCGTAAGCTTGGGCCTTTGCGCGTAAGGAATATACACATAAGGTTGGATCGCGCTGCTCACGTGCTCTTGCTTGACGTCCTTTACGACTCCCACGATCTCGATGTCCGGCTTCACTTTGCCGCCGCCAAACGCAAAGTGCGCGCCGAGCGGATTCCGCCCCGGGAAAAACCGCTTGACCATCGCTTCGCTCGCAATGGCGACTTTGGGAGCTGTTGCGCCATCCGCCTCAGTAAATTCACGGCCAGACAGCAATGGAATTCCCAAAGTGGAAAAGTAGCCTGGACTCACAGCGTCGTGATCCACATCTTGCAGTTCCTCGGCGAGCTGCGGACCGCCCTCGACCGTGATGTTGCTCCCTTCGTCGTCTCCCGTAAGCGTTGGCACATCTCCCGTGCCGACGGACCTGACACCCGGCAGAGCCGCAATCCTGGCGCGCATTTGATCGAATAGTGCAATCGACCGCGGCGTGTCGTAGCCATTCAGGGTCGGCTCAATGGAGAAAGTGATCACGTTGTCGGTCCTCAGCCCCAAATCCTGATTTCGCAGGTTCCACAGCGAACGCATAAACAGCCCGGCACCGGCAAGTAGAAGCATTGTGAAAGCAACTTGCCCGGCGACCAACACTTTTCGGAAGCCCACATGAGACACGCTTGCGGAAGAGGTAGATCCTTGGTCCTTGATGACATCGGAGACTCCCAAGCGCGTGACGCGCCAGGCGGGAAGCAAACCGAAGAAAATTCCAGAGAGGAGTGTCGCTCCGATCGCAAACGTCAAAACGCTGGAATCGAGCCTTTCCGTCAAGCCATGGATCCCTGCGTTCGCGACCACGATGGGAGTGAGGATTCTCATCAGCCATGTGCCCAGTAAAATGCCCAGTGCACCACCGCCGAAGGCGCACAAGAGGCTTTCCGCCAGCAGTTGACGAATCATTCTGCCGCGGCTTGCGCCCATCGCCGTTCGAATCGCAAACTCGCGCTGCCGCGACGCGCCTCGAGCAAGCAGCAAATTCGCCACATTGGTGCACGCAATCAACAGTACAAGCGCCACCATCACGAAGAGTGTGATGATCTGGCTTCCGGAGTCTCGCTGTACGATCGTGCGTCCATGAGCCCCGGATGACAGGAGAATCTTCTTGTTCAAGAATTTCTGGCGCTTGTCTTCGTTCCAAGCTGATTTGATTTGCGGAAGTTGCTCTTCAAGAAGCGGCCGGTACACGGCATTGATGCCCGCTTCCGCCTGTTTCTCCGAAATCCCCGGTTTGCGCCGAGCCAGCACTTTCATCCAATAATCGTTCCAGCCGTCGAGCGTGGAGCGGTTCAGTGTCATCTGCGGGGTCATCATCATCGGCACGAACATGTCCGGGGTTTGGCCCACCTGCACGCCAAAGAATCCCGCCTGCGAAACGCCCACGACGGTCATTTCGACGTTATTGATCAGAAGAACCTTGTTCAGGACGCTCGGATCGCTCCCGAAGTGGCGAGTCCAATACGGGTAGCTCAGCACGACCACGGGCTGCGCTCCCGGAACACGGTCGTCGTCAGGACTAAAGACGCGCCCGACCGTAGGTTGCACGCCCAGCACATCGAAGTAATTCCCGGAAACCAGCTCACCTGTGGCGCGATCGGTTTGCCCCCGGCTCGCAACGCTCGCGGAAAAAGTGAAGCGCGCAAGGATTCCCGAGAACACGGAGTTATTGTCGCGTAACCCCTTGTACATCGGATAGGAGAAAGACTCGGTTTCATCACCGTCGCTAGAAACATGACCTGTCTGTGGCCCGGGCGATCGTAGAATGACCAACTCGTCGGGATTCTTGACCGGCAGGCGTTGCAATAAAACCTGGCTCATCAGAGAAAAGATTGCCGTATTCGCGCCGATGCCCAAAGCCAATGTAATCACGGCAATCGCCGTGAAGCCCGGGCTCTTTCCAAGCATGCGCAACCCGAAGGCAATGTCTTTCCACAGGTTCTGCATTACGCTCCCACTCTCACGCCTGCCTTCTCCCGAAGCTGAGTTCCGGACCCGCTAATGGACACGCCGATTGTCCTGCCAAACAAGTACTGGTACCCAATTGATAGCCTCGGAAGCAGCCTTCTCCCGACCGTTGATGGAATTTGAGGCATGGCAACCCCCAACACCCCACGTATTTGACGTACAAAGCCGCTATATGTCAGGCGCACTGGACTCAATCCTTCGTAACAGGGAATACGCAACGCCTTGCCCAATGGTTCCCCCAATAATCCCCAAAGAACGCCTTTTATCGAATTCCGCAGGCGCCGCCCAACACGGCTTGTCACATTCGCTAGAGTGTTCTCCGCCAACGGATGCCCAATCCGATTGTCCCCAGTCTCCGGGAAGACAGCTATCATTTGCGAAGCCTCTTTCTAATCGAACTTGCCAGCCTCAAAATCCCGAAGTCACTCATACCTCAAGGCCACCATGGGGTCCACTCGCGTGGCTCTTCGCGCCGGAATGTAACAAGCCGCGAGTGCCACGAGAGCCAGCGCGGCGACCACGCCGAGAAACGTGAGGGGATCGCTCGCGCTGACGCCAAAGAGCTGGCTCTTAAGAACGCTCGATACCGCCAGCGTGCCAGCCAAGCCAATCCCAATCCCAACAATGGTGATTCGCATGCCTTCCCGGAGGATCATTTGCAAAATGTCCGTCTTGGCCGCGCCCACTGCCACTCGTACTCCAATCTCATGGGTGCGCTGCGCGACGCTGTAAGACATCACGCCGAAGAGTCCTACGACCGCCAGAAGCAGTCCCACGCCGGCGAAAATCGAGCACAGCAAGCTCGTAAATCGCCGCTGCGCAACGGACGCCGCGACATATTCTTCCATTCGTTGTGCGTGATAAATGGGCAGCTCCGCATCGAGCGCGCGCACTTGGTCACGAATCGCGGAAATCAACAGCAACGGGTCCCTTTCGGACCGCACCACGAGGTACATCTGTCCAACGGGATTCTGGTCGTATGGAACATAAGACTCGGGGTCAGGAGCCTGCCAAAGATTTCGGTGCTTCACGTCTCCGACGACACCGACAATCTCACACATCACGTCAGCTTTGCCACCCGACATCCCGGGCTTTATGTGTTTGCCGACCGGGTTCTCATTGGGAAAGAACCTGTTGGCGAGGGTCTGATTGATGATGACCACGTGGGGTGCATTGCGGTCATCGTGAGTTGTGAATTCGCGCCCCGCAAGCAAGGGCATGCGCATGGCCTGGAAGTAATCGAAACCCACCGCACGAATATGCGTGCGCGGCATGTCGCTCTTGGCCATCGGCCTTCCCGCTATTTCGAAGGAAGTTCGCAACGCGTCCCCAGAGAGGGGAAGAGGCATCACGCCCGTAGCGTTTTTGACGTCAGGCAAGCTCCGAATCCGGCCCAGGAGTTCCTTGAAAAAATCAGCCGACTGCTCGGGCTTTCCATAACGCGAGTCCGGCAGGTCGAGGTTGAACGCCAACAGTCCCTGCGGATCAAACCCTGGAGACTGATGCAGGAGATGGAACATACTTTCAATCATGAGGCTGGCTCCCACCACCAGCACCACGGCCAGGGATACTTGCGAGATCACTAGAGAATTGCGAACACTTGAACGCCCTGCGCCATCGGTTGCTGTCCGTCCGCCCTCTTTCAGCGAACCAAACAGATTAAACCGCGAAGCTTGGAGCGCCGGCGCGAGCCCAAACAGAACGCCAGTGAGCAAGGAAACCCCAAGCGTGAAGCCCAGTGCTCGAAAGTCAATGGCGGCAGAGGCCAGCCGCGGAATTCCCAACGAAGGCAGATTTGTGAGGGCAGCCGACCCCCACACCGCCAGCAGCAAACCCAATACTCCGGCGGCGAGAGACAGGAGCACGCTCTCGGTTAGCAGTTGTTTGAGAATACGAACACGACCCGCGCCCAGGGAAGCGCGAATGGCCATTTCACGCTGTCGCCCTGCCGCGCGAGCCAGCAAAAGGTTCGCGGCATTGGCGCACGCAATGAGCAGCAGGAATCCCACGGCGCCTAGAACCATGAGGAGCGCGGGACGCACGTCTCCTACCAGCGTTTGCATTTCGGGCTGCAAAGCCATTCCCCAGTGGCCATTCGTGTCCTGATACTGCTTTTCGAGACGAGCACTGATCTCGGCCGTCTCTGCGTTCGCGGCCGCGAGCGTGGCTGTGCTGCTCAGCCTTCCAATAACACCGAGGAAATGCGAACCGCGCTCCGCCTGGCTTTCTGCTCCCTCGACCGCGATTGTGCTCCAGAGGTCCATGGGTGGCGAGTCCAGGGGAAACTGAAAGTCCGCCGGCATGACACCCGCTACCGCGTATGGTTTTCCGTCCAGAATGATTTGCTTGTCAGTCACTTTCGGATCGCCGCGGAATTGGGTCTTCCACAAGTGGTAGCTCAGCACCACCACATGCGTTCCAGGTTTGTCTTCCGCCGCGGTGAATTCACGGCCCAGAACCGGGGGCTCACGCAGCACATTGAACATATCCGCCGAGAAAATTCCCATTGCAAGGCGAACGGGATCTCCCATTCCTGTCATTGTTACGGATCCATTATCGTAAGCCGCGGCGGCTTCCAGCGATTTGCTCTGAGCGCGCAAGTCGGCGAAGTCCGGATAACTGAGCGCCCGGCCTGTTTCTCCGGTTTGCAGGTTTACATGCAAGACGGCCACGAGCCGATCCGGTTGATGGAAGGGAAGAGGTTGCAGCAGCACCGCGTTCACCACGCTGAAGATTGCCGTGTTTGCTCCAATCCCCAGCGCCAGCGTTAGGATAACCACGACTGTAAAGCCGGCGCTCTTCGAGAGCATCCTCAGTGCGTAGCGAATGTCTTGCCACATCGTCAACATAGGTGTTTTCCGGTCCGTATTTGCCTGCACCGGTAGTCGCTATTCATACCGTAGAGCTACTACTGGATTTATTTTCGTCGCTCGCCGCGCCGGAACGTAACTCGCCAGCAACGCGATTCCCAGCAAGAACGCGGGCACGAATAGAAACGCGATCGGATCACGCGCGCTGATTCCGAAGAGCATGCTCGACAGCACCCACGAAACTCCCGCGCAGCCAACTATCCCAATCGCGCCGCCGATCAGGACGGGCCGCATACTTTGGCGCAGCATCATACCCATCACGTCTTGGCCATCAGCTCCCAGCGTCATACGTATGCCAATCTCGCGAGTTCGCCGGCTCACCGCGTAGGAGACAACACCATACACCCCCACTCCAGCCAGCAGCAGCGCCAACGCGCCTAGAGAGCCTGACAGTCCGGCTACAATCCTTGCCGGCACTCGCCAATTCTCCAGGTTGTCTTCAAACTTCGTCACATCCACCAGGACGTCTGGATCGACATCCGCCGCCGCGCCGCGAATGCCGGCTGCAACGGCTCCAAAGCCGCCGCCACCATGAATCATGAGTTGAAGCCGCGATTGTTCTTTCGGTCCGGCGGGGAGATAAACGTACAGTTTTGCAGTTTCGCCAAGGTGCGACACCTGCGCATCCCTGACCACACCCACGATTTGCAGATCGGCCGTGCCTCCCTGGCGCAATATTTTTCCGATGGGGTCCTCGCCGGGCCAAAACTTCCGCGCCGTCGTCTCCGAAACGATGGCCACATTGGCTCCGGTGCGAACTTCCTGCTCCGTGAAGTCCCTCCCGCGAACAATGGGAATCCCAATCATCGAAAAGTATCCCTGCGAAACTGCATTGTCTTCGACTTCGTACTCTGCGGGCTGCCCAGGAACTGAGAAATTCGTCACCCAATGATTGTCGCTAAGGGGTGTCTGTCTTGCCTCGGCAATGCCATCCACGCCCGGCAGTCCAGCAACTTTTTCTTTCAAGCGCCTCTCGAACGCCGCGGCCGGTTCTTCCTTAAATCCCTGTGTTCGCAGGTCCATGCTTGCTACCGCAATGTTGCTCATCGTAAATCCCGGATCGACCGTCTGCGTAAAATAAAGCCCGCGGAGCAGCAACCCCGCCGCGATCAAAAGAATCATGCAAACAGCCACTTGTACGGCAACTAGCGAGTGCCGCAACCACCCGCTGCCGTGGCTACCAAGCCCCGTTTCTCCCTCTTTCAAGCCGGTATTCACATCGGCTCGCGATGCTTGCAGCGCAGGCGCAAGCCCCGTCGCCACTCCCGTGATGACCGTTAGCAGTAGTGCATATCCCAATACCCGCAGGTCTGGGGTTAAGTTCAATGCAAGCTCCGGAGTCCCATGCGGCAAATGCGATATCACAAAATTCGAGAGCGCCTCGAAGGACCAAAACGCTAGAAGCGACCCGGCCACGCCTCCCATCAGCGACAACATCAAGCTCTCCGTCAACAGTTGCCGGATCAATCTCCAGCGGCCCGCCCCAACCGACAGTCTAATCGCCATTTCCCTCTGGCGCGCCGTCGCGCGGGCGAGCATCAGGTTCGCCACGTTGGCGCAGGCAATCAGCAGCACCAATCCAAATCCGACCAAGATCACCGCGGCGGCTCCGAGAGCGAGATTGTGTTCTTCCGGCCTGCCGAGAAACGTCGCCGTTCGAATCGCTAGCGACGTTTTCCGTCCCGCGTGCCGCTCATCGATATTGCTGGCGATGACGCTCAAGTCGGCGCGCACTTTCGAGATCGAGACTCCTGGCTTAACGCGCCCCAGCAGCGCCAGCCAACTCACGTTGGCATCCCCAAGCAAGTCGGAGTCGGGTTCGAGCGCTGGCTGCATCGTGATGGGCACCCAGAACGAGCTCGGTATCGGCTCAGTCCCACCAAATCCCGGCGGGGCAATCCCGATCACGGTGAAGGCGGTGCGATTCAGCACAACTCGTTTACCGATCAACGTGGAGTCCGCACCAAAGGCACCCTGCCAAAGCTGGTCACTCAACACCACCACAGCTCCCGCTCCGGCCACTGCGCAATCCGCTTCTACAAATCCTCTGCCCGGCGATGGATGCTCATTCAAAGCATCGAAGTAGTTGCAAGAGGTCAACTGTCCAGAGAGTTGCCGCGCTCTTCCGCCCGCAAGCGTTGCGCTTAAGAATGGATCGTAGGCGATCAATCCAGAAAACACGTGATTGTTCGCGCGGTATTCCTGATATTCGGAATACGAGAAAAGCGTCGGTTCACCATGCACATTCCGTTTGATTTTTCCGTGGAAAATTTGATCCACGCTGACAATCTGCTCCGCGCTCGGTACCGGCAGCATCCGCAGCGCTGCACCGTTCAGCACAGAAAAAATTCCCGCGTTGACGCCGATGCCCAAGGCAATCGCCAGCACGGCAACCGCCGTGAACCCCGGATTTCTCCCCAGCATTCGCAATCCGTACCGGATGTCTTGCAATAGGATTTGCATTAGCTCCTCCTACTCATAGCGCAACGCCACCATCGGATCGACACGCGTCGCTCGCCGCGCCGGGATGTAACACGCCGCTAGCCCAACGATCGTCAACAGCGCGCACACCGCGAAAAATGTAATCGGATCGCTCGGCTGGACTCCGTAAAGAAGGCTTCCCAACGAACGCGTAACGCCCATCGCCGCAAGAATTCCGAAAACGATTCCGAGAGCAATCAGCAGAAGTCCTTGTTTCCCCACGAGACGCAGGACGTCCCGGTTCTGCGCCCCCAACGCAGCACGGATTCCAATTTCGCGCGTTCGCCGCGCTACCTCATAAGACAACAAGCCGTACAGCCCGATGCACGCGAGCACAAGCGCAAGCAATCCAAAAAGGCTCGCCAGGCGCGCCAGCAGCCTTTCGTTAAACAATAACCGTTCTATTCTTTCCGTCTGTGTCCGAACGTCGAACAGGGGCAGATTATTGTCCAGATCGCTTACGACTTTGCGCACCGCAGGGAGCAGCGCTTGAGGATTCGTGGCCGTTCGCAGTGCGAAGTGCGCATCGTCCTTTTTAAGCGGAATGTACGCAGTGGGTGCGATCTCGTCGCGCAGTCCGACATACTTTGTGTCTCCCACCACTCCAACGATTTCGTACTGCGCATTCCCTGGGTCGTCGCCGCCAAAATGCAATCCCAATGGCGAGCGATTCTCCAAGAATTTCTTAACAAACGCCCGGTTCACGACCGCAACCTCACGCTTCGACTCCGCATCCTCATGTGACAGCGTCCGCCCGGTCATCATTGGGATTCTCATCGTCGAGAAAAAGTCCGGCCCAACCGCCAGCATTTGCGTCTCGACCGTGGACTTATCGATTCGCCCTTCGATCTTCACGTCCTCCGTCCACAAGCCCCCATCGAGCAGCGTATCCGACGAATAGCTCACCGAAATGACTCCGGGCAGACTGCTGAGCCTGCTCTGCAGCTCGCGATAGAGAGGTTCAACTTGCTCGCTTTTGTAATAGCCAGTGAGAGTTGGATTCACTCCAAACTGGAGCACGTTCCGCGTGTCAAACCCCGGATCAATCGCTTTCAAATTTGCCAGTGAACGGACTACCAGCCCGGCGCCGGCCAGCACAATCACTGAAAGAGCCACCTGCGCAACGACAAGCCCACTGCCCAGTCCAAATCGACGGTTTCCGCCAAAGCTTGTGCCGGACATACTTCCCGAATTCTCTTTGAGAGTCGGCGCCACGTTGACGCGCGTCCCTCGAAACGCCGGCGCAAGTCCAAACAGAATCCCTGTTAGCGCGGCCACGGCAACCGTAAACACGAGCACCCTAACGTCCGGGTCTGCATTGATGTGAAAATTTGAATACCGGTTCGCGGAGGCAAAGACTGCCAGCGCATTGGCGCCCCAGTACGCCAGCACAACGCCGAGCCCTGCTCCAGCAAAGGAGAGCAGCACGCTCTCCGTCAAAAGCTGCCGGACTACGCGTCCTCGCCCCGCTCCCAGCGCCAGCCGCACGGCTATCTCTTTTTGCCTTGCCGTCGCTCGTGACAACATCAGGCCCGCCACGTTCGCGCACGAAATCAATAGAACTATCCCGACCGCCACCATCAAAATGAAAAGCGGCTGCTCCAGCTCTCCGCGAATCCCGGAAAGCCCCTTCTGTGCCGACGTTAACGTAACTTGCGGGTCGTCTTCCGCCTTGAGCTGCTTTTCCTGAATAATCTCATTGTGGAACAGCAGACTCACGCCAGACTCAGCTTGCCCCAGAGGTATTCCTGGTTTCAGACGGCCTACGATCGTCAACCACCAGTTCTTTTCATCATCCGTCCCCCGTCCCCAATGGGGGCGTAGAGGAGCGAATTGTGAAAGCGGCAGCCACATATCCTGCGTGTGTCCGGGTGTTAGTCGCGTGAAGCCAGGGTCCGCTACGCCAACGATCGTAAACGGCAGGTTGTTAAGCTTGATGGTTTTTCCGATTGTGCTTTGGGAGCCACCAAACGCGCCTTGCCAATACGCGAAGCTCAGAACGGCCACGGCCTCCGCGCCGGGCCGCTCGTCGCTGGGTTCAATCGTTCGCCCCGCAGCAGCCTGAACTCCGAGCGTCTGGAAGTAATCGCCCGAGACAATTTCTGCGCGCGTCATGCTTGCCGTTCCGTTGCCAGTCAGGTCCAGTTGTGCAGGTCCGGCAAACGCTCCAACACTAGAAAACGCTTCGGCATGTTCGCGGATTGCCTTGAACATCGGATAGGAGAAGGAGCAACTGCCGGAAACCTTGTCGGTCCACTTCGACCACTGGCAATCGCCATAGCTGCTCGAACCCGCGTTTTGAGGAGGTCCGTGCGCCGACCAGCGCAGTACGACTAATTGTTGGGGATCGCGAACCGGAATCGATTGCAGCATCACCGCATTCACAAGACTGAATATCGCGGTGTTCGCGCCGATGCCGAGGGCAAGAGTGGCAACGGCGACTGCGGTAAAGCCCGGATTCTTCGCCAGCATTCGCAACCCATAGCGAATGTCTTGCCAGAGAGTCTGCACTGGGCCTCCGCAAGAAAGCCAGAAATTCCATCCACGGAATGAGAGAAATCAAATCAAGAATTCTGTTGCGGGCTCGCGGCCCAGCCACCAGCCAACACGCCGTTACTTCAGCCGGATGCGGTCGAAAGCGTCCCAGGCCGACATGTCTGACAAAATCACTTTGTCTCCCACTTTCAATCCGTCTAGGATTTCGATCGTGTTGACGGAACTCCGTCCCAGCTTCACGTTCACGCGCACGGCCTCCGAGCTGTCTTCTGTCAGCTTGAAGAGTCCAATCGTGCTGTCGGACTGCCCGTGCACCGGCCTGCCGACAAATAGAACATCCTTCAAGTTTTCGAGAGTGATGGTGCCGTCCACGCTCAGATCCGGCCTCGCGCCCGGCGGAAGTGGATCATCAATCGTCACGTCTACTGTAACGGTGCCGTTTATCACCGAGGGGTCGACGCGCGAGACGTGCCCGTTCACGATTCCGTTGCGCGTGTCGATCGACGCCTTTTGTCCAGGCACCACATCCTTCGCTTGGGTCTCGGCAATCTTCACTTCCGCTCTGAGTTTCTTCGGATCCGCCACGCGCGCCAGGTTCATTCCCGGTGTCACGTGCTGCCCGACATCTACCGGCAGAAGCTGGAGCACTCCGTCGATGCCTGCGCGCACATGAAGCGCTTGCACCTGGCTCTCCTTCAATTGGTAGAGTGCCTTCATCTGATCGACCTTGGCCTGCTGCGCCGCAAGCTTCGCGATTCCGGAATCCGTAGCGATTTTTGTTCGCTCGCCCTCAAGCTCCACGCGAATCTTAAGTTGCTCTTCCTGTACTCGGGTCAGTCTCTCGTTCAATTCAGGTTCCAAGCCCTCTTTTACCAACTTTGCTTTCACGTCGTGGTTGATTTTCGCCTGCTCGTAATCGCTTCGGACGGATGCTTCGGTGGCCTTCTGGCTCATCAAATCGCTGTTAACCTGTACCCTCATGTTCTGGTAGTCCGCTTCCGCTCCCTTAAGCTGGTATTCCGCGTCGAGCGCATCCTTTTGCACGGTCGGGTCGCTCAATTCCATAATGACGGAATCCGGCTTCACTATGGCCGGTGGCCGCAAAACCCATCTCTCCACGTGGGCATCTGTCTGCGCCGCCACCCACCGGATGTCTTCGGGCACCAGCGTCCCCAGGCCGCGCACTTCGCGCAGCATGGGCCCGCGCTTCACGGTGTCCGACCAGACCGTCCCGGCATCCACCGACGGCGCGGCAGGCTTCAGCTTCGACAGCGCATAAGTCACGCCGCCCAGCAACATGAGTGCGACGGTACCGTAGGCAATCCGCCGGATTTTCTTGGCTCTTGCGTTTGATGGTCTTTGGATGTCCATAGTAGTTATCGCCTTTCTTAGGCGCAAATCCCTTGCCCAACAGAATTCGCCTAAAGCCTCGCCTTGTCAATAGCTTACGGCACACCCGGCGAGCACTAATCTCACCCCTTGCCCGAATATGGGAATCCCTGTCCCACGACCGGACACTCCTGCACCCAACCGCCACCCCTTTTTTCTTCTTTTGACGATAGATATTAAAGATACGTCCAAACGGCTGGCTTGTTCCACTCCGCCAGACCTCTCGCGGAACCTCGCCACTCGTGATAACCTCCCTGCACCGACTCTCCGACCCAGGGGGTTGCCCATGCGCTTCAGCAGAATCCTGTTGCTACTTTCTCTCGCCGGCACTCCGCTGTTTGCCCAGGACCAGCCAGAAGGCCCCAAAAGCGAAAAAGCACAGAAGTCTTACAAAGAAGCCCTCGAGGATGTTCGCAAACACAGGATTGACTTTGCTCTGGACAGTTTCAAGAAAGCCGACAAACAAGACGAAGGCCACTGTCTCGCTTGCCAAAAGAAAATGATCCAGTACGGCTTGGAACTCCATGAATGGAAAACCGCCCAAACCGCCGCCGAAGAAATGGCTGCCGAAGCCCTAGGTGACAAAGCCATCGCCCGTGCGCATTTTGAGGTTGGCTTTGTCCTATACAACGAAGGCCTCGACAGGCGTAAAGAGGAGCTCTTCAGTCGCGCCCATGAAGAATTCAACAAAGCCATCGCCTCCGCCGCGAATTTCCCGGATGCGATTATTTTCGATGGCAAAGCCCTCGCCCACCTCAAGCAGGACGATGCCGCTAAAGCCCAGTTTGCGAAGTATGTGCAGATGAAGCCCGTTGGCGATCCACAGCGGCAGCGCGCCCTTCGCTACATCAGCGAGCCCGAACTCGCACGCGCCAGAATGGCCCCGCCATTTGCCATTGACACGCTCGATGGCCAGCACATCTCCATGGACGATCTGGCTGGAAGAGTTGTTTTGATTGACTTCTGGGCCACCTGGTGCGGGCCTTGCCGCGAAGCTATGCCGCACATGCGCGAAATCGCGAAAAAATTTCAGGGCCAGCCTCTGGTTGTGCTTAGCGTCAGCCTCGATAGCGATGAACAGAAGTGGAAAGAGTACATCTCCAAAAACAATATGATTTGGCTTCACTACCGTGACGGCGGGTTCACTGGATCCATCGCGAACCTATTCGGGGTGAAAGCCATTCCTCACACCTTCACGATTGACGCCGATGGCGTCCTACAGGACGAGCACATTGGAGATGCCTCCATCGAGGGCAAACTCAAAAAGCTCGTGGCCCGCGCTCAGGAACTGCAAGCTTCACAAAAGCCCTTGCAGTAAGCGATCCTTTCTCGCCATAGCATCGCCGTTTGGGAGGCTCACCGCTCCCAGCAAAAGGCAAGTCCGGGTAGGCGATAGTACAAAACCATTAGAGCAATTCTTCTGCACTAGTGTAGGCTTCCATCCGTTTGGAGCAGCGGAGGCTCTCTGAGGCTTTTCCCTCCGCTAATCAGTACCGACTCTGATTTTGCAAGTTCACGCTCGGAGGCAACACAAATGAAATTCGTAGGAATCTGCGCCAAAGCGGCCATCCCGTGCCTTTTGCTCGTAGCGGCAGCTTACATGGCCGCGGCGGATGCGCCCACCGTTACCGTGAAAGGGTACGTACTCGATTCCGCCTGCGCCTTTACGAAAGATCTGAGCAAGCCCATCAGCAAACAATGTGCGACCTCCTGCGCAAACGCAGGCTCGCAGCTCGTGATCCTCGCCGAAGACGGCACGATCTACTGGCCCATCGCCGGCACCACCCCTTCCAGCGGACAAAACCCCAGACTTCTTCCATTTGCGGCCGACAAGGTCATCGCGACCGGCAAGGTCTATCAACGAGGCGGCTCCAAAGCTATCGTGATCGATAAAATCGAAGCACAGACGCCGCAAAAATAAGCTACGCGCGATTCCTGCGAATCCTGCAAGTCCGAGGCAAACAGCCCTCGGCTCCGTCGCGATCCTCGCGGGTCTGCCTCTGTATCCCTTCGTGGACACGGTCTGGCAGACTCCAACGCCCAAGTGCCCGCACCGAATGCGAGCAGTAACGATGTCTTGGTGTTTATGTAGTCGGCGGCGTGGGATCGCCGCACCCGACATACTCCATCAGGATGCGGTTGCCTTTGTATTCCAACTCGTCGTGAATCCCGATCTTGCTGGTGTAGTAGCCGCGCACCGTCAAATGCTTTAGCTCGCGGAACAACTGCACTTCCGGAATCTCGGTCAGATGCTCGTTGTCCGAAAGTACTTTGATGACTGCGACCTTTTCTTCCGTGCTCGATTCGACGAACGATTTTCCATTGTAGTGCTGGCTCATCAGCTCGATCAGCCGCAGCCCCTCGCGCCATGTCGTTTTCTGTTGGTCGTCCGTGCTCTCACGGATAGTTTGCTCGATAAAATCAGCGACCCTTGCCGCTTTCGCACCGCCGGAGTGGCTATCTGCGGGAATGATCGTCTCAGACAACTCTTCGACGAGCGTGTGCTGCGCTGGCGTGAAGAAACGCGTGCCCGATTTCGTTTCCATGGCCCCTGGGTGCTGCGCGTTTGCTGGTGGCGCTTGCTCACTCTGTGGCGCTGCCTGTAAGGCTTCGGTTGTTGCCCCAGTTAACGGCAAAACCGCCGCGCCCAGAACCGTTGCCGAATTCTTCAGCCACTGCCGCCGATCCTGCTTCAAATCGATGGGGTTATTCGCGGACATTTTCCCTCCTCGCATTTCCAACTCAACCTATTGCCTGAGCCACGCGCTTTCACAATTCGTTCTTGGCCAATTGATCCGCTAGGTAGTCGCACGAGCGCCAGCACAGCGCCATGATCGTCCACGTCGGATTCTGACAACTGGCGCTCACAAACGCGCTGCCGTCGACCACAAACAAATTCTTCACGTCATGCGACTGCTGAAATTGATTCAGGACCGACGTTTTCGGATCATTTCCCATGCGTGCCGTTCCCAATTCGTGAATCGACCAACCTTCCGTCAGCACCCGGTCGCTGACAAAAACAATCTTCAACCCCGCGGCCTCAAACATCTCCTGCGCCGTCTCCTTCATGTCCGCAGCCATGCGGTGCTCGTTATCCCCAAACTTGTAGTGAAAACGCAGGGCAGGTATCCCCCACTTGTCTTTCACCACGGGATCGAGGTCGACAAAGTTTTCGTAGCGCGACAACACTTCTCCAAACGCCCCCATCGCGATATACGAACCCTGGTTCTTCCGTATCTCTTCCTTGAACGAAGCTCCAAACCCGGGACTGTCCGTTCCCGGCGGAAACATCCCGCTTCCACTGCCGCCCTCAAATCCATAACCGCGGATGAAGTTCGGCTGCTTCTCGGCCAAATTGCGGAAACGCGTCAGATAAAAACCGCCAGGCCGGCCATCGTCAAGCGTCGGCGGTTTCCCGACGAGGTCCGTAGCCTGCCCGGCAACGTATGGTCCCATGATGTGTTCGCAAAAATTGTGGCCGACGTGTCCGCTCGAGTTGGCCAGTCCATTCGGATAGAGGCGCGATTTCGAAAGTAAAAGAAGCCGCGCCGATTCCAAGGTCGACGCCGCAACGATAACAACCTTACCGTGCACCGTATAGTCTTTCATCGTCTGCGAATCGGTGAAGTGCACGCCCGAGGCTTTGCCAGTCTGCGGATCAACGGTGATTTCTCGCGCAGTCGAATTCGTTCGCAGTGTGAGGTTGCCCGTATCCATCGCTGGATAGATCAGCCCGGTCGGCGAATCGAACGCGGCGTGAATATCGCAGCCGCCTTTTCGTTCGCACGCGCCACGCCCGTAGCATCGGCTGCGATATTTGTTGTGCTTCAGCCCGTCGCTTGTCACCCCAGCGCGATACTGCGTCAGAACGCGCCCCATCTTCTGGATGCCTTGCTTGAGCGTCACTTCCGCGCAATTCAATTTCGTCGGACGCTGAAAAATGCTGTCGGGCAGATGCGGCAGATTTTCTTTTACTCCCGTGATCCCGAGATACAAATCCACCTTGTCGTAGTAAGGAGCAATGTCGCTGTAGCTGATCGGCCAGTTCTCGCCGTATCCGTCGCGATCCTTGGCCTTAAAATCGTAATCCGAGAGCCGCAGCGCAAGTCGTCCCCAGATATTTGTTTTGCCGCCTAAACATCGCGCGCGAACCCAAGCGTAATTCGTGCCGGTGTAAGGATTCTCCCGCTCGTTAACCACGATGTTTTTCGTGTAGTCGGTGCTGCCGATATAGCTGTAAAGATTTTTTGATTTCTCAAAACCTGGCCCATAGGGCGGCCGTCGAATTGTGTATTCATTGTGATTCAGCGAATGCGATCCAGGTGGAAGACCTCCCCTGTGCGCGTTGTCGTAAGGCCACTCCATCGAACGCAATTCTTGTTCGATATTCAGTTTCTTTCCTGCCTCGAGGCAGCAGAACCTGCAACCCGTGGCTCGTCAAAACATGCGCCGCCATTCCTCCAGCCGCGCCCGATCCGATAATCACCGCATCGTACTTCTTACTCAGGTCCACATCCGGCTCGGCCATGGGAAAACTCTCTTTCTCTGCTTCGCAGCGGCTTCACCGCATTCAACAATGAACTTCCGTCTTTGTCCAGTTCCACGTCGCTGTTTCTTGAGGCGCAGTCCTATTCAGGCCATTCCGGACCTGTCAGTCCCGCTTTCCGTTACCCTTTCCAGCACAACGCTTTCGCCTCTCAACCTGCCTGCGCAATCTCCACTGGTATCCTTTTTTATTGAGCTGCGAAGAACACTCGTGCACTACAACCTTGCCAATCCCTTTTACGAAAGCGCTCTCGCTCACCCGGAGAGCCTCGCCCTTTCTGTGGGCGATGCCCACTTCAGTTATTCGGGCATGCGAGAGCTGGTCCAGCCCATCGCCGGCTGGCTGCGCACTTATTGTCGTTCGAACGCCCCCCGTGTCGGCATCCTCGCTTCGCGAACTCCGGAAACTTATCTTGGCGTCCTCGGCACGTGTTGGGCTGGCGGCACCTACATTCCTCTCAGTCCGAAATATCCCGAGGAGCGTCTGCTGCAGCATTTTGAACGCATCGCGCTCGACGCCCTCATCGTCGATTCGAGTGGAATGGCGCTGCTGACCGACCGAGTCCTCAGCCGCGGTCCGCGAAACATCCTTGCTCCCGGGAATCCCACCTCATCGGAGCGCCACCTCCAGGACGGCACCAAAATCTCAATTTCAGGCCGCGATGCCCTGCCACAGTTCAATCCTTCGGACAAGCCTGTCGAAGTCTCGCCGGGCCACACCGCCTACATCATCTTTACTTCCGGGACCACAGGCATCCCCAAGGGAGTCATGCTCCCAGCGAGTGCGGTCGCTCATTTTGTCGAAGCGATGCAGTCACAATATGCCATTCAGCCGACGGACCGCATGGCCGGCATCACAGAAATTACGTTCGACATTTCCGTCTTCGATCTCTTCGTCACCTGGAAATATGGTGCGGCACTTCTCGTAGTTCCCGCGACCCAACTGATAGCTCCGTCGTCGTTCATCCAACGGCACCGCCCCACGATCGTCTTCACCGTTCCTTCCATCGCGGCCAGCATGCAACGCATGAAACTGCTCGCCCCGAATTCCATGACCAGCCTTCGTTACTCTTTTTTCGCCGGAGAACCACTTCCCGTCGCTTCCGCATCGATGTGGAAAGCCGCGGCGCCGAACAGCGTGGTCGACAATCTTTTTGGCCCTACGGAAGCCACGGTCGTTTGCATTGGCCAGCGTTTCCACGGCCCAGAAAACGCAACTCCCGCGCGCGGTGTCGTCGCCATCGGCACTCCTTTCCCTGGCATGGAAGCAGCCATCGTCGATGCGTCGCTGAAATTCGTCCCCGACGGCCAGAACGGCGAACTGCTTCTTTCCGGACCGCAACTCAGCTCGGGATATTTCGGCGACGCGGAGCTCACTAGCAAGTGCTTTCCAAATCTAGCTGGCCGGCGATGGTATCGCACTGGCGATCTCGCCTACCGCGATACGTCCGGCGTCTTTCATCACCTCGGGCGAATCGACAACCAAGTGAAGGTCCTCGGTCTCCGTGTGGAGCTTGAAGAAATCGAAGCTCACCTGCGCGAAGTGTACGAGACCGATTCTGTCGCCGTCATCGCCTGGCCCGTCGAGCACGGCTCCGCCAGCGGCATCGTGGCCTTTGTTTGCGGGCGTATCGGCGCCGACGATCCCGCATTGAAAACGCAAATCAAAAAGCGCCTCCCGAGTTACATGGTGCCGTCTACGGTCCATCACATCGAATCCATTCCGCTGAACTCCAACGGCAAGGTCAACCGCAAAGAGCTTGCAGAACTTTTGTCGGGAGGGAAGCTGTGAGCGGCTCGCTGGAAGCGGCGGCAGCCATTCCACCTGTGCCGTGGACTCAGCGGCTCGTCAATTTCCGCATCATTCCGCGCATTGAAACCTATCCGGTCATCCTGAAGTTCGCGCAGACCTTTGCCGGAAAACTTCTTCTCTTGGCGCTCTTCACTCTCGGTTTGCGTTTTGCTACTGAAGATTGGCTGCCTTTGAGCCTGTGTCTCGCTTTGATCACGTTCGTGCCGCTTCGGCGGAGACTCCTCGTCACCGCCGCCACGGTTATTTTCACTTTCGTAGTGCCGTGGAAAGATATGCTCCACCCGTTTTACACATCGGCACTCATCGTCTTTGTCATCGTGCTTGGGGCCATGTTTTTCTGGCTAGTCCTCGCTTTGCCGCGTACGTTCATCGGACGCCATCCGGTTTTCCTTCTCCTCGTTGGCTATTCGCTGTTAATCATCTTTGCGGCGAATTTTCCCAACACCACGCCCATCTATCTGACGGTCTGGGATATCACCCGTATCTTCGGTCTCTATCTGTGGTTCATCGCGTATTCCTTGATGGATCTCTGCGCCAAGGAGCCCGACGGCTTCAGCCTTCAGCTCGGCACCTACAGGCCATTCTGGGGCTCGACGGTCACCCCTTTTCCGAAAGGTGCAACCTATCTGCGCCGCATCGAGGCACAGGACAGCCAGCAGCTCGCCGTCACTCAGCTGAAAGGGTTGAAACTCCTGGCTTGGTCGCTTCTCATCTCGCTGTTCGCCAGGTATTACATGGATATCGTTCACAATTACCTCGCGCTTCCCACCTTCCGTGCCGAGTTCTTTCGCAGCGTGCATCACACCGCCGATCCCTGGTATGTCTGCTGGGCCAGCTTGCTGTCGGAATTCTTTGAAGAAATCATGACGATTTCGATTTGGGGCCACCGTTTCATCGCTTGCTGCCGCATGGCGGGGTTCAACGCGCTGCGCAACACCTACCGGCCGCTGTCTTCGCGCACGATCGCGGAATTCTGGAATCGCTACTACTTTTATTTTAAGGAATTGCTGGTCGACGTTTTTTTCTATCCAGTGTTTTTGAATTTCTTCAAGAAGCGAAAAAAATTGCGCATCGCCGTTGCCACGTTTGCCGCCGCCGGGTTTGGAAATGCTTTTTACCACTTCATCCGGGATTTGAAGTACATTGCCGAGCTTGGCCTGTGGCGCGCGCTGGCGGCGTATCACGTCTACCTTGTTTATTGCTTCGTACTGGCCGCGGCCATCACTATTTCGCAGATGCGAAAGCGCGGCCCGGCCCCTTCTGGGTTTTTCCGCGGCCACGTCGTGCCCGTACTCTGCGTGGTTCTTTTTTATTGTCTGCTCCACGTTTTCGATTACACGGAGCGGACCTATCCAGTCACGGAACATCTTCGATTCTTCGCGCACCTTTTTAATCTGAACATTTGAGGAAAACACATGGACCACCGGGAAGAGATTCGCAAGTATCTAAGAGAATTGCTCCTCCAAAAAGGCGACAAACAGCCCTTTTCGGACGATGCCTCGCTGCTTCTCAGCGGACGGCTCGCCTCCGTGGATGCTGTCGAGATAGTTGTCTTCCTTGAGGAAAAATTCGGCGTAAATTTTTCTGAAATTGGCTTTGACCAGGCAATGGTCGATAGCGTAGACGCCATCGATTCGCTCATCCAAACCGTCCGAAGCTAGTCGTGCGATTTTCGGTGTTGCCAAGCAAACGCACGAAAAATCACATGTCGCAGAGTAGGGTGACCCGCGTGTGGCTCTCAAAGGGTTTCCCTGATCGCCAACCATTGATGCGGTGATGTTCGCCGGAATTTCACTGCTCTTCTTGGCGCAGAACAGCGCTGATAAGTTGGCCCGGAAGTCATGGCGACGGACTGACGCGTATGCAAAACGTGCGCCCGGCCCATGCGTTGCTGACATACAATCGGGCGACCGGAGAGGAGACTCTTTGGTGGGAGCTGGCTTATGAGATTCGGAATCCGGAAGAAGTTCAAGATCCTTGCGCCAGGAAATTCTCTGCGGAAGAGAGTGGCGTACAGCCTGGCCATCGCGCGCTTCATCTTGGTCCCGGTCATTTTACTCGCGGTCTACTACTTGTTCGAAATGGGCTGGATTGTGGACCGAATCGTGAACGTGGATGCCCCGGCGGCTACTCTGGCACAGAAAGCTTCCATTGAGATTCTGGAAGCGCGGCGCGCCGAACGAAATTATTTATTGCTGCATGACCCGAGCTATCTAGCTGCGAACCGCGAGGCGCTGGGGAGAACCAAGCAGATTTTGAGTCAGATTCAAGAACTTGAGCCACAAGACATGGGAGAAACACAAAAGGCGCTCGAGGCGCTCGCCATTTACGAACAAAGAGTTGACGCCGCGGCATTGGCGATGGCGCAGCCTGGGCAAGCAGATGCGGACCGCATCCAGGCCGTGGTACGGGCCTATGAGAACGACTTGAACGATTTGCTGCGCGGGGCAAGGCTTAAGAAGCGCGCGCAACTGATTGAGGAGCTGCGGAACCGCGTCGGCTCATTTGATACGCAGATCTCCGAGACCGTTCAGGCAGGGAACCCTGCGTTGGCTCCCGTCACCGCGGATTTGCAGACTTCGAGTCAGGAAGTCTTAGGCTTCCTGAGTGAGCTAGAGACAGAAAACTGGAAGGGAGTGGAAAACGACCATCGGGCAGCTCGACGCCTGCTTCATCAAGCGGAATGGGCACTGAGCATCGTATCTGCGATCACTCTGCTATTCAGCGTGTGGGTGAGTTTTGTTTTGCCGCGGCAGGTGGTGAAACCGCTGATCAGTTTGCGCGAAGCAGTCGATCACGCCGCGCAAGGGGATAGCGCGATCGAGTTGGAGATTGAAGGGCGCGGTGAGGTCGCCGATTTGGCGCGCAGCGTACGCAACTTGATTGCGCAATTGCGGCAGAATGCGTGATTGATTTCTTGTGAGGAACTTTGTTGGTTTGGTTCTTATTTGGCTGAAGTCGACAGCCGTTTAACCAATTCGTAGAGGAAGGCTTGACCTTCGTAGAATGACTCAACGCCGAGCCGTTCATCGCGGCCGTGAAAGCGGATGTCGTCGCGGTCGAAGAAGAATCCCTGGATGCCATAGCAAGGGATCCCCGCGGCGCGAAGATAACGTCCATCCGTGGCGCCCATGACCATGATCGGCACCGTTGAGACGCCGGGCCACATGCTGGCGGTGATGTCGCCGACGGCCTTGAGCAGATCGGGGCGCATCGGGGAAGCGGCAGCTTTAGTGAATTCGCTCAGCTGCTTAACGATGACCTGGTCATCCGCCACGACTTTCTGCAGCGCGCTGAGCACATACTCGGGCGAGTCTTCCGGAAGGACTCGGCAATTCACGGTAGCGGCGGCGAGCTGCGGCAACGCGTTAATTGCATGCCCCCCTTCTAGCATGGTCGCGACGCAAGTGGTGCGCAGCGTCGAATTCCACGCGGGAGACGCGGCAGCGACTCTCTCCATCGCCTCTTGCGAACCGGAAGAGACCTTTGCGAGATCGTCCTTGAGGGGGCCAGTTTCAATCTTTGCCATCTGTTGGAAGTAGGCGGCCGTGACTTCGTTGGTTTTCAGCGGAAAGCCGAACTCGCCGAGCCGCGACAAAGCTCCGGCCAAATGATAGATGGCATTGTCGTGCACAGGCATCGAGCTGTGACCGCCCTTGTTACGCACCTCGAACCGGAAATTCAGAACGTATTTTTCGCTGACTTGTAGATCGTTCGAAATTCTCTTGCCTTTCGATTCCTCGCCCCAGCCACCTTCATTGAGAGCCATCTCCGCTTCAATCAGTTCGCGGTGATTTTTGAGGAGCCAATCCACGCCGTTATAAGGACCACCACCTTCTTCGTCGGCGGTGAGCGCGACGATGATGTCGCGGTCAGGCTTAAATCCCTCTTTTCTGTACTGGATGAGGTTCGCGATCCACACCGCGGCTTGAGCTTTGTCGTCACCTGTGCCTCGGCCGTAAAAGAAGCCATCCTTCTCAAGAAATTGAAACGGGTCCGCGCTCCAATCTTCGCGTTTCGCTTCGACGACATCGATGTGTGCGAGCAGCAGAATTGGTTTGCGGGCGCCCGTGCCGTGATAACGCACGACGAGATTGCCTTTTTTGGGAATTGCGCCGCCAACGAAAATGTCGGAGTCTGGGAATCCCGCGGCTTTCAAGCGCGCGATGGCTACCTCGACAACCGGAGTGGTCGCGCCGGTCGTGAAGCCGGACTGAATTTCGATGAATTGTTTGTAGATATCGTGTGCTAGCTGTTTCTCGGAGTCGGGGCGCGCAGTTTGCGCGCTTGCCGTGGCGGCGCACACAAGGATCAGTGGCAAAATTCTAAAATCGAGCCAGATTTTTGCGATTTGCATGATGGGATTTTTGCACGGCGATGCCATTCGCGCAACTTTTCGGAGCTTGCCGCGGTGCAAAAATCTGAAGCGAGTGTTAGCGCTTCACCAGAGCCGGACGATTAAGCCCACTTGTAACCTTGCTTCGCAAGCGGCAGAGAGCGGATGCGTTTCCCAGTAACGGTGAAGATGGCGTTGCATACGGCCGGAAGAATTGGTGGAAGCGCTGGCTCGCCGAGCCCTGTGGGCGGATTCTCGGTCTTCAGAAAATGAACTTCAATTTCCGGCGGCACCTGATTCATGCGCAGCGGCGGATATTCATGGAAATTGTTTTGCATGGCGCGGCCGCGCTCGATGGTGATTTCGTAGCCCATCAAATGGCTGAGCCCTTCAATCACCGAGCCTTGCACCTCGTTGAGCGCACTTGTGGGATTGATGATCTGGCTTCCGATGTCGCCCGCGACCCATACTTTGTTTACCCTTATCCGTTTGTCAGGCGTGACCCGGACTTCCGCGACTTCGGCGAAGTAGCCGCGGTGGCTGAAGTGGAACGCCACACCCATGCCGGTGTCTTTCGGCAAAGTGCGCGAGCCCCAACTGGATTTTTCTGTGACGAGTTCAAGCACGCCGCGCATGCGCTGCGCATTAAACAGAAACGCTGGCGGAGCCAGCTGACCGCCAGCGGGTGCTGGCGCGCCGTCGAGCGCAGGCGTGTTAAGCAAAGCCAACCGGAACTTCACGGGATCGGCGCCCGCGGCATGCGCGAGTTCATCGATAAACGATTGCATCACAAATGCGATGCCGTTGCTCCCGGGAGCGCGCATCGCGCCGGTAGGCACGCCAAGTGGCATGACGGAAGTATGCGTAGCGAAATTCGAAATGAAGCGGGCGGGGAATTCGTCGGGCGAGATCTGAGCGCTAGGCGCGAAGCGTTCGCCCTCGCCAAAACTCACGAAATGATTACGCCACGCGACGAGCTTACCCGAGGAATCAACGCCGCCTTTCAAAAAATGAAATCCTGCCGGGCGATAGAAATCGTGATGCATATCGTCTTCGCGCGACCAAAGCAGTTTGACCGGTGTCCCGCCAAGTTGTTTCGCAATCCACGCGCCTTCGATCATGTAGTCGTTCGTCAAACGTCTGCCAAACCCGCCGCCCATGCGCGGCAAGTGAATGGTCACGTCGCTTTCCGCAAGGCCGAGAGTTTTCGCGACTTGCGTTAATCCGCGCTGCGGCGTCTGGCTGGGAACCCACATTTCCAGCTTCCCATCGACAAACCGTGCGGTGCAATTCTGTGGCTCGAGCGGCGCGTGAGCCAGGAACGGGTAGAAGTAAGCGCCTTCCACAACTGCCGCCGCGGATTGCAAATTGCCCTCGGCGTCGCCATCGGTGCGCAGCGAGCGCGCAGGTTTCTGTGTAGAAAGTTCCAAGGCCTTGCTCGCGAAGCCTTCGCTACTCTGTTGCGCGGTCGGCCCTTCGTCCCATTTCACATCCAATTTTTCGCGCGCCGTCTTCGCGGTCCACCAGTTATCCGCAACGATAGCGACTCCACAGAGCAAACCCGTCAAATCCGAGCCGCCTTCCACGATGAAAGCCTGCCGCACTCCGGGAACGGCCTTGATGACATCGAGGTTTGCGCTGACAACTCTGCCAGCGAAAACCGGGCACTTCGCGAACACGCCCCACAGCATCCCCGGAAGTCTGAAATCGATCCCGTAAAGAGGTTTTCCTCGAACGATGGCCTCATTGTCCACGCTCGGAATAGACCTGCCGATGATCTTGAAATCCTTTGGGTCTTTCAGTTTCACGCTCGCCAAATCGGGCGGAGTCAGTTGCGCAGCTTTGGCAGCGAGTTCGCCGTAGCCAACCGAGCGGTTCGTCGCCGCATGCAACACGCGCCCCGAGTTGGTCGTGCATTCGGTTTCTGGCACAGACCAAGCCTGCGCAGCCGCAGCGACTAGCATCTGCCGTCCCGCTGCTCCGACCTGCCGCATCGGCAGCCAGTTGGTTGGCGTTGCCGTGCTTCCACCGGCAACTTGCGACCCGTATTTCGCGAAATTGACGTCTCCCTGCTCGATCCGCACATCCTTCCAATCCGCGTCCAGTTCTTCCGCGATCAGCATCGGCAGCATGGTCCGAATGCCCTGACCAATTTCAGGATTCTTGGCGGTAATGGTCACGATGCCTTCCGGAGAAATCCGAAGGAAAGCGTTGGGGGTGAGCACGGCGGGTGGCGGACCTTGGGGCGCTTGCGCGAGAGCCTTTTCGACTGGATCGATGTAGGCAGCGAGCATCAAGCCGCCTCCCGCGATCGCGCTCACACGCAGAAACGAGCGCCGCCCGATAGTTCTGATGGTCCTGGGCTCAAGAGCTTCCAATGTGTTCATGGCGCCTCCTTACCTTAGACCTGCGCGCCGCCCGACGGATTACGCCGCTGCAGAAAGCAGAGCGAAACGGTCTGTGACGACGGCGGAATTATAGCGCGGGACACGATAACTGGCAGCAAGAAGCGAAAGGCAGTTCGTGCCACGGAATGAGGATGTCTGGATTGGGGCAGGTATAGAAATCTTGCAAGCCGCAAAGAGAAATTCGTTCTAACAGCGTCACCGCAAGCAACCCGGTGTCCAGAATGCTAACTCTAATGAGGTAACAAACGAGAGTGAGAACGCTGTTCGTCGAGAACAGCGGCGATTACTCTTAAGACGGTCCTTCATTCCCCGGGTTGAAATAAGCAAGAGCCGAGGCAATTCCTGGAAGCTAGAGGTGTCGAAAATGACCAGCTCAAAAGCAGTCGTTTCTCTCCCGCACGAAAATCGCAAATCCTGGCGCTCCTTCGCGTGTGCATTGGCCGTTCTTCTATTTTGCGCGCACAGGTCTTCCGCGCAGAGCGCGAACGCCTCGCACGCGCCCGGATGGGTCGTGATTACCATCAGTGATTATCGAACGCTGCACGCAAAGGCCTACCCGCCCGAGCGCGAACCGGAAGCCCCGCCGGTGGACGCGACGCTGACGCGCGTCGATTACGACTTGCGCATCGACGGCGACCTTGCCGCCGGTCGCGCGAGTCTCACGGTCGATGTTCTGAAAGATGGCTGGGTCCGTGTACCGATTCCCGTGGGACTTCTGGTCCGCGAAGCAAGACTTGACGGCAAGCTTGTTTCGCTCGTGCCCGGCGCGGCTGGAAAAGGTTCGAACCAACTCTGCGCTCTCCTCTCGCGGCCCGGACGCGCCGTGCTGCAGCTTGATATTGCTCTGCCCGTTGCATTGACGGCCGGCGAAGAGAGCATCTCCCTGCCTTCGACGGCCTCTGGAGTCACGCGCGCCTCGGTTCGTCTGCCCAGGCAGGGCGTGGATATCAGGCTTACCGGCGGACTCTTAGCTGAAAAATCAGAACCGGGCGCGGAAAGCAAATGGCTTGCCTACGCGCGTGGCAACGAGCCGCTGACATTTACCTGGAAAAGAAAAACGGAGGATCACCGCAGCACGCAAGCCTTGCGTCTGCGCGGGTCGCTGACCGAATTGACCGGGCTCGGCGAAGACACCACCACAATCGTTGCCGAGGTCAACGTCGAAGTGACGCAAGGCGCCGCACGAGAAGTTCGCATTGCGCTCCCGGACAAAGTGACGATCAACCAGGTTGCGGGCGCCACCGTAGCGGATTGGGAAATGAAAGACGGGCGGCTAGCTGTGACGTTCCTCGAACCCATCGAGCAAAACGCCAAGTTTATTATTAGCGGAGAAACGCGCAGCCTGCGCGACGGCCAGATCGAAATTCCACTCCTCCGCCTCCTGAACACCGAACGCGATACAGGAGGAGTGGCTGTGGAAGTTCTCGGTGCCGGAGAAATCAATAAGTTCAAAACCGAAGGGCTCGAAAACGCCGACGCAACGGACCTAGGCGAAATCGTCTCGAGTCGCCAATCCACTTCGCTCTCAGCGTTCCGGTTTCGATCAGGCGACGCAAAGACAACCAGATCGCTCACAGTAAATGTCGCGCGATACACGCCACAAGCCGTATTGATGGCCAACGTTGCCGAAGCTCGATACAACGTACTCATCACCAACGAAGGAAAGCTCCTCGTTCAAGCGCGCTACGCCGTGCGCAACAACCAGCGCAACTTCCTGAAAGTCACTCTGCCGACAGGCGCAACTCTTTGGAGCGCCTCGTTGGCCGGGAAGCCCGTCCGTCCCGGACAATCGCCCGACGGCAGCGTGTTGCTACCGCTCGAGAAAAGCACACGCCGGCGAAGATTCACCCGAATTCGCGGTAGAAGTCGTTTATATCAGCCGCGGCACAGTGTGGAATGACAAAGGACAATTCAAGCTCCCGCTGCCGGCTCTGGACTTGCCGGTATCGCGAACAGGATTGCTCGTCTTCCATCCTCCGCTTTTCAAGGTGACTCCAGAAACCGGTTCATTCCGCACAGAACCATACGCGGACCCGACTTCTGCAGTGTTGAATCCTCCTCCGTCTGGTGGCGTCGTAGCGTCGATAAGTTCTCGCGCTCCTACGCCAGCTGCTCCCCTTCCGTCACCGATTTCTGCACTCTCGGTCGAAGGGAGGTCCGTGATGGATGCCGATCAGGCTGCCAAACGGTCCCTGGTCGACAATTTCCGCCTCACTTTGCAAGGTGGCAAAGCCGCCGGCATTCTTCCCATCAAAGTCTCCTTCGCAGGCCTCGGGCCCTCTCTCTATCTGGTTTCCGAACTCACTGGCGAAAACCAAGCTCCCAGCACCGATCTGAATTATCAACGCGAGAAAAAGGCAGGTGGGCGATGAAGAAATCCGCACTGGCAGTTGCATTTCTAATGAGCATCCCCGCATCTGCGCAAGACAAGGTCGCTCCTCCCGTTCCGCCGCCCGGCAACGTGACGCTGCCCCTCGAGGAGTACAACCGCCTGCTCGAATTAGCGAATAAATCGCCGCGAAGAGTCGAATCCGCTCCGCTTCCTTACACCATCAAGCGCGGAGACTTGAAGCTGCGCATTGCCAACGAAACAGTGATGGGCACGGTTCAATTGCAAGGCGAAACCTTCAACAAAGGCGAAACGAAGGTTGCGCTCACTTCGGGAATGACCATTCTCGATGCCCGCCAGGAAGGGAGAAGCCTGCCGCTCGAACAAGAAGGCGGCACGCAAACGGCGATTCTCGCCGGTCCCGCCGAATTCTCTGTAGTCCTCGATGCAGGCTTGCCCTTGAACATCGAAACAGGCCGCGCATCCTTCAATTTGCCGGTACCTTCGGCAGGCAGCGTCCGCCTGATGCTCGAAGTTCCCGGCGACCACACCAACGTGAAGTTAAGCCCAGGACTGATCACGAGCCGCGCGTCCGCGAATGGCACCACCACCATCGAGGCCACACTCGTCCCCGGACAGCCCGCGAACATCTGGTGGGCGACGGGAGAAGTGGTTGCGCCAGTCGTACCGCGTGAAGTGCGTTTTCTTTCCAACGTTAAAACTCTCGTTTCCGTTGGCGAAGCGGACATTCGTCTCGCCGTCCTCGCTGACATCAACGTGATACAGGGAGAACCGGCTCAATTCGAAGTGGAAGTTCCCGCCGGCTATGAAGTGACGGGAACGTCGGGCGCGTCCGTGGATTCGAGTGACGTACAAGCGGGCGTTTTGACGCTAAAGGTCAACGCACCTGCGCAACGCACTCACCAGTTCCTGATCTCCATGGAAAAGGCGATTGGCGTGACGAAAGCCGACGTGCCTTTCCTCAGCGTGAAAAATTCGCAACGCGAAACCGGTGAAGTGCTTGTCGAAGGCGTCGGCACCATGGAACTCACCGCGACAGAAAGCGGCAGCCTGAAGCGCATGGACATCAAGGAAACCAATCCCTATCTCCGCTCGCTAGCGCGGTCTCCTCTTCAAGCCGCATTCCGCTATCACCGCCAGCCGGCAGAAAGTCCGAGCCTCGCCCTCGAATGGACGCGATTCCCAGACAGCAGCGTGCTCGCGGCGATTGCCGAACGCGCTGTTGTGACGACACTCGTGACCACGGAAGGCAGATCGCTGACAGAAGTGAAGCTGACAGTGAAAAATCAAGTTCAGCCATTTTTGAAAGTGGCGTTGCCGGCGGGCGCGAGCATCGTTTCCGCGGAAGTTGCCGGAGAAAAGGTCAAGCCCGTCGAAGGCGCGGATGGCCAGCGCGTGCCGTTGTTGCGCGCCGGATTCCGTCCGGTCGATTCTTACGAAGTGTCCTTCGTGTTCATGCACTCCGGTCTACCGTTCGCGAAAAAGGGCGGCTCGGAAATTTCCCTGCCGAAAATGGATGTTCCCATCACCGTGCTGCAATGGGAGCTGTTTCTCCCGGAGCAGTACAAGGTAAAGGATTTTGGCGGCGACGCTTTGGCCGCGAACCTCTTGCCAGCGTCATATCAAGGAGTCGCAGGTACAGCCAGCGTGGATTTTTACGCCGATGGTGCGTCCGGTGGAGCGGTCGACCAAATTGCGCCTCTGCAACTCTTGCCAGGGCAGCTCGGTGGTTACATCGTGGATCCGTCCGGAGCAGCACTTCCCAACGCGCAAGTGACGGTCACGCATTTGGACACTGGAGCCGTGCGAGCTGCGCGGACGGATTCTTCCGGCCGGTGGATTGTGTCAAGCTTACCTTCAGGGAGAGTGAAGATCGTTGTGGGTTCCCAAGGCTTCAGCACCACGGTACGCAACATCAATTACAACGCGAACTATCCAACGTCTTATAACGTCGCGTTGCAGATCGGGACGATCGCGCAAACCGTTGAGGTGCAGGCGGGTACCGTTGACGACAAAGAGTCGCGACGAATTGAACGCGACTTGAAGAAGGACAAAGCCCAAGTCTCGAACTCAGCTTCTTCGAACGTCCTCGACCTACAACGACGCGTGTCGGGCGTGCTCCCAGTCCGGGTAGACGTCCCCCGAGCAGGTAGCTCCTACAGCTTTGTGCGCCCGCTCGTGTTGGACGAAGAGACGAAAATCACGTTCACCTATAAAACCAAATAATCTCCGCTCTCGCTGGCGGAATCTGCGCATTCGAACCGGCCAGGGGAACCTTTGCTCCTGGCCGGTTTCATTTACAACCTGTTTATGACTCGATGGGAAACTCTCCTTTCCACATTCGTCTCTCCGGCGGGAACTAAGTTCGCGAACGAACGGAATTTAGAGAGTCCGTTGTGCGCATGGATAAGGAAGGAACCGCTGACGAGCACAACAGCCGTCTAAGTTTCCATACGCGGACGCGAAAGAGAAGGCTTTTCCTGGTAGCGCGGCGTACATTTGCTTGAGGCGAGGGAAGAGGCAGGTCCATTATGAAATCGATCTTAGGATTGTTGATTGGCTTACTGTTTTGTTTGCTCGCTACGGTGCTCCAGGTGGCCGCGCACTCACCGCAGGAAACTCCTCCAGCCCAGAATCCGGACGCGGCGCGCGGCGCCAGCCCCGTGCAAACGCCGGGGCGCGGCGGCGAACGGCGGCCCGGACTCTTCGGGAAACTAACAGCAGTACACGACCAGTCCGTCGAGATTACGCAGCCGAGCGGAGACATGGTAACTGTCAAAATCAGCGGAAGCACGCAGTTCCGGAAAGAAGGGCAGGACGCGAACCTTAGCGATCTTAAAGTAGGTGATATTGTGTTCGTGCGTGGCGCGGAAAATCCGGATCACACCTGGACCGCGGAAATAATTGGAACGCGGTCTAACGGCGGTTTTGGCAGTGACGCAGGCGCTGGCGCGGGAGGTGGACGTGGCGGTCCAGGAGGAGGAGGCTCCGGTAGCGGGTCTGGCGGTGGACGACCAGCTGGCGTACTCGGCCAGGATTATGTTTTCGGCGAAGTGAAGACGGTTGACGCACCCAAGCTGACGATCCTCCGGCCAGACAACATCACACAAATTGTCGAGTTGAACGAAGAAACTTCGTTACGGAAGGGCCGCGACAGCATTACGATGGCGGACATTCAGCCGGGAGATCACATCATGGTGCGCGGCGGAATGGCGAACAATGTATTCCAGCCGAAATCCGTGATGGTGATTGGACCGGAGCAATGGAAGCGCATGCAGGACATGGGTATGGCAAGCGGGCCGCCAGCCTCGAACCCGCCTAATGAGAATAATCAGCCACAGAAACCGCCGGAGCCGCCACATTGAAATCGTCTGTTTGGACCGGAGTTTTCTTGTGGTTGATGGCTCTCGGAGTTCGAAGTTTGTGCGCGCAAGAAAGTCCGCCGGCTGCGCCTGCACCGACCTATCAAATCACAGGGACCGTTCATAGCGGAAAGACTCTGCTGCCAGGCGTCACGCTGACTGCTGCCAATACTTTGACAGGAAAGAAATATACTGCCGCAACAAATTCCGATGGGAGTTTTGTTTTGACCGGGCTGCCGCGTGGCCGATACGTATTGCGCGCTGAGTTCATGGGGTTCGCGCCACAGACACAGGAAGTGGTTCTAAATCCAGAAAATCCTTCCGGAAAAGCGGACCTTGAATTGATTCTTGCGTCGCGTCAGCAGGAGCAGACGGAGCAACGCAGCGCTGCTGCATCGGCCGGGCGCGGTTTCCAAAGTCTCTCGATAGATTCCGCGGAGGCGGCTCCTACTGCGGGGGATTCTGGTCTTGCCGCAGGCGCCGGACAGAACCCGAGTGCGAATGATTTATCTGGCTTGCCGCTCAACGGCGCTGGGGCCGACGCGCCAACGGAATCGGTGAGCATCAGCGGGGTGCAAGGGCGCACGCAAGATTTCGGCGCCGGCAACGAAGGTGAACTTCAGGACCGCATTCAAGAATTTCGCGACCGCGCCCAGCAGAATGGAGGATTCGGAGGCCCTGGCGGTGGAACTTTTGGCGGCGGACCGGGCGGTGGCGGGCCGATCGCGTTCGGTCGGCTGGGGCGCGGCTTCAACGTGAATCAGCCGCATGGCAACATGTATTTTTATGATGATACGTCTGCGCTGGATGCGCGGCCATTTTCGTTGAGCGGGACTCCGCTGCCCCGGGCAGATTACAACCAGCTCCACTTTGGCGCGTATGTCGGCGGCCCGCTGAACGTTCCGAAAATTTTCCACGGCGGCAACAAGACATTTTTTTTCGCGGGCTGGAGCGGGAGACGTGGCAACACTCCTTCGGACGCGCTATCGACGGTGCCGACATTGGCAGAGCGCGGCGGTGATTTCTCTGCGTTGGCAACGCCCATCTATAATCCGGCAACGGGGCAACAGTTCGCTTTCAACGGACAATTGAATGTGATTGACCCGACTCTAATTACGCCGCAAGCGCGAACTCTTCTAAATTACATTCCTCTGCCCAATCTGCCGGGAACCACGCAGAACTATCATGAAGTGACTTCCGCGGAGAGCGACTCGGACTCCGTAAGCTTGCGGTTGGTCCACAATTTTGGCCCAGTGCCTGCCCAGGGAAACCGTCCGCCCGGCGGCGGAGGCCGCGGTGGCGGCGGGCGAAGATCCCAGAACAACCTCAATCTAGGCTTGAGCTGGACGAAGACGACGAGCAGCATCGTCGGTGCGTTTCCTTCGCTTGACGGTGGCACGGGCACGCAAGGCTTGAACGCAAACGCGGGCTGGGTCTATGGCAAAGGACGCGCGGTGAACAACCTGCGCTTCATCTACAATCACAACCATGTCTCAACCACTAATTTGTATTCCATGGTGACGGACGTCGCGGCCCTGGCGCAAATTGGCGGCGTCTCGACGAATCCTTTTGATTGGGGCATCCCGGGAATCAACTTCACCTCTTTTTCCGGCTTGAGCGATCCCATGCCGCGCCGCGAACTCGACCAGACCTACACCATCTCCGACTCCGTTATCTGGACCCGCGGCAAACACAACTGGCGCTTCGGTGGCGACTACCGACGGATTTTGCAGAGCTTCCACGCCGCAAGAAACGCCGAGGGCACGTTCACATTTACGGGCTTTGCGACTGCGCAATACGTCGGCGGCGTGCAACAGCAAGGTTCGGGTAGCGATCTTGCGGACTTTCTCCTTGGCTTGCCGCAGCAAAGCAGCGTTCAATTCGGAACCAACACTTATAATTTTCGCGCGAACTCCTATGATTTTTTTGCGCAGGATGACTGGAGGATCCGCGCAAGCCTGACGCTCAACCTCGGTTTGCGGTACGAATACAACGGTCCTTATACGGAAGCAAAAAACCAGGTTGCCAATCTGGATGTTGCGCCGGGCTTCACGGCGGCAGTCCCTGTTTTGCCAGGGCAGGTCGGCCCATACAACGGCGTTTTTCCCGCGTCGCTGATCAAGGCGGATCGTAACAATTTTTCTCCCCGATTGGGGCTCGCGTGGAAGCCATTGAAGCTGACGGTGGTGCGGGCCGGCTATGGGATTAACTACAATCTCGCGCAGTACGGAGCGGTGATTCAGAATTTCGCATTTCAGCCACCGTTTGCGGAGACAGCCACGAACACAGCGGCGACGGCTGATTTTCTCCATCTCGCAAATGCTTTTCCGAGTCTCGCGCCCGGCTCGATCACCAATAATTTCGCGGTCGATCCAAACTACCGGCTCGGATATGTGCAAGTCTGGAACGTGGATATACAGCGCGAATTGCGCGGCGGCATTGTGTTGAACCTGGACTACAACGGTTCCAAAGGGACAAGGCTCGACACCGAGCGCGCTCTGTTGATTCCGGGCTTGCAGGCGTTCACGTACGAATCCTCCGCAGGGAACTCCGTTTTTCACGCGGGGTCGATTCGGCTTCGGAAGCGGCTGGCAAATGGGATCGGGCTGGGCGCAACCTATATTTACTCGAAATCGATCGATGATGCTTCTTCGATTGGCGGCGGGGGCGTCGTCGTGGCGCAGAATCCCTTCGATATTGCCGCGGATCGAGGGCTCTCGAGTTTCGATCAGCGCCATAAATTCACAGGAAACTGGATCTACGATCTGCCGTTCGGCGAGAACCGGAGATTTCTGCAGAAGGGATTTGTGTCGCACATTCTCGCGGGCTGGCAGTACAGCGGAGATTTTACGGTCGCGAGTGGTCTGCCTTTCACAGTGCGAGTTCTAGGAGGAGCGCTGGATATTCAGCGCGGCGTCAGCGGGTCCTTGCGTGCGAATCTTGTTCCCGGCGAATCGATACGCATCAGCGCCCCGACAACGAAGGAGTGGTTCAACACGGCCGCATTTTGCCAGCCACAAACACCGACGCCGAGCAACCTGACGCCGCCTTGCGTAAATCCCGGCGATTCGCAATTTGGCGACGCGGGGCGGAACATTCTTGAAGGGCCCGGGCAAGTGAGTATGGATATGTCATTGAACAAAACGATTCAGATCAAGGAATACCGGTCGCTCGATCTGCGGATTACGGCGAACAACGTTTTCAATATGGTCTATTTCACTTCGCTGGGCACGAGCGTAAACTCCAGCACGTTTGGTGAAGTGACTGGCGTCGGAAACATGAGGCGTGTGACGGTGCAGGCACGGTTCCGGTTTTGAGGGAGAAGGCCATGTTCGTTGCACATAGAAAGCTTGCGGCCGTCGCTGTTGCTGGTCTTTTGTTGCAAGGCGTTGCTCCTTCCTTCGCGCAGCAGTCTCAGCCACAGCCGCCTGCAGATTCTCAGAGTCAGGTGCAGCCGCCGACTTCGATTCGAGTTACATCAGAATTGGTGCTGGCGAACGTCGTCGTGCGCGATAAGAAGGGAAATCTCGTCCGCGATTTGAAAAAAGAGGATTTCACGCTGTTTGAGGACGGAAAGAAGCAAAACATCTCGACGTTTGATTTTGAAAATGTGGATCAGCTGGAGACGGCGGGAGCCGCTGAAAAAACGATTACGGGGGAAGCGGCAGCGGCTGGACCGGCCGGTGTCTTGAAAAAGAGCGACGCGCCAGTGATGAATGCGCGCGACCGGCGAGTGATCGTTTTGTATTTCGATTTTTCGGCGATGGAGCCAGATCAGATTGACCGCTGCGTGGATGCGGCAAAGAAATACATCAATGCGCAGATGCAGCCCGCGGACATTGTCGCGCTGGTTTCGCTGTCGACGAATATGCGCGTTGATCTCGATTTTACGGACGACAAGCCGAAAATACTTTCTGTTTTGAGTTCGTACTCCTCCGGTTCCGGCGAGGGTTTTGCCATGGGCGATACGGGGAGCGCGGAGGGGACGGCGGAAAGCGGCGGCGCGTACACGCCCGATGACACGGACTACAACACGTTTAGCGCTGACTGGAAGCTGCTGGCGCTGCAGTCGACCATGCAGGCGCTGGGAAAAATCGAGCAGAAGAAATCGCTGATTTATTTCAGCAATGGGATCAGCCAGACCGGGACGGACAACCAGTCCGCGTTGCGGGCCGCAACGGCGGCGGCGGTGAAAAACAACGTTTCGATATATCCCGTGGATATTCGCGGATTGCAGGCTTTTCCGCCGGGAGGGGAAGCGCAAAACGCCAGCCTGCACGGGCAGTCGGCGTATAACGGGGCAGCGGTTTCGGGCGACCTCAGCGGCAACGCCGCTTCGCAAGAGACGCTTTCGACGCTGGCGGCGGACACGGGCGGCAAAGCCTTCTTCGATACGAATGATTTCAGCGGCGTGTTTACGCAGGTACAGAAGGACAGCTCCGCATACTACGTGCTCGGATTCACGAGCACAAATCCGTTGAAGGATGGACACTACCGCCGGCTGAAGGTGGCGGTAAACCGGGCGGATGTGAAGCTGGAGTTCCGTCCGGGATATTACGCTGGGCGAGACTACCTGCATTTGAATCGCGCGGATCGTGAGGCGCAGCTCGAGGATGAACTCGCGGCGGAATTGCCGCAGACGGATGTGCCGCTCTACGCGGGCGCGGCGTATTTCCGCCAGGATGAATCACATTACTATTTGGCGGTTTCGCTGGTTGTTCCCGGTTCGCAGATTCCGTTTGTACAGGAGAAGGACAAAGACAACGCGACGATCGACATTATTGGAGAGGTGCGGATCGGCGGCAAAGGTCGGCTGCCTGTGGGGCAGCTTCGCGACACGGTGAAGCTGGCGGTGGACAGCACGCAGCAAGTGCGGCGAAAGAATGTTCAGTACAACACCGGATTTGTGCTCGCACCGGGAAGTTATCATTTGAAATTTATCGTGCGCGAGAATCAGACGGGGCGCATGGGCTCGTTTGAGACGGACGTGCAAGTGCCGGATTTGCGCAAGGCGCCGCTGAGGATGAGTTCGGTGGTGCTGAGCAGTTTGCGGGCGCCGGTTACGAACGCGCCGAAGAAAAAAACTGTGAATCCGTTGATTCAGGACCAGACGCAGCTCGTGCCGAATGTGACGCATGTGTTTACGCGGGACCAGCATTTGTACTTGCAGTATGAGATTTATGACGCGGCAAGGGGCAAAGTGGCCGTTGCGGCGGCTGCGCTTGCTGCTTCGGCGGGCGGCGACGCGGCAAAAGCGGCAGCAGAGCTGCCGCACTCCAAAGAGTCGATTCACGTTTTGACCAGCATTGAATTCTTGCAGGGCAACGTAAAAGTTTACGAGTCGAAGCAGGTGGCTGCTACGGAAGTTACGGCTCCGGACCGGAAAGCGGTCGTGTTTCAGATTGATTTACCCCTGCAATCGCTGAAGCCGGGGCTCTATGTTTGCCAGGTGAACGTGATTGATGATGTCGCGGGGAACTTTGCGTTTCCGCGGTGGCCGATCTTGATTAAGGATGCGGCTCCGGCGGTTGCGCCTGCGACGCAGTCTTCCTCCAGTTCCGGGCGGTGAGTTTCTCGCGGGTCAACGTCGGTTAAACTTAGCGCCCCAAAGATTGAAGTCTGTGCCACCCACGGCCTACCCCTCCCCCCTCCCGTTTTCTCGTAAGTGCGGATTCTAAAGGACTTTAAGTCCTGTGTTTTGGAAGTGCGGATTCTATGGGAGTTACAGGCGCGTTTTCGTAAGTGCGGATTCTAAAGGACTTGTGCGCAGACACAAGCCATGCTTGGGCTCCGCAATTTCGAGGCATATTGGCGGCCCGATTGACAGGAAGACGGCCTCATCTGGCGACGGAAAAAACCGCAGGGCGCCGCCCTGCGCTACATTTGTCGGCTGCACTCTTTGTCCCTTGCGAAACACAGTGGAAAAGAGCACAGCCAGGAGTGGCTGTGCTACTGTGCCCCAAAATAAAAAAGGCGGCAGAACGGCTGCCGCAAGAAACTCTTCGCAATACTACCTGGAACTATTATAGCACGGAAGCGCGCAGGACCAACGGTCAGAGGTTAGGTCGAGTCGAAAGCAGCTTGCGGTTTTGAAACTGGGGTAAGATGGCCGGCTTCGCGGGGGATTCCATTTGAAGAACAGCGCGATTCTTTTATTGCAGTGCCCGGATCGCAAGGGGCTGGACGCAGCGATTGCGGATTTTATTTACTGGAATGGCGGGGACATCCTGCATTTCGAGCAACACCAGGCGGGGCAAGAACGGTTCTATTTAGCGCGCGTCGAATGGGATCTGGAGGGGTTCGAGTTCGATCTGAAAGATTTTCCGCAACGGTTTGCGCCCATTGCCGAGGAGTTCTCAATTCGGTGGCGCATTACGAGGTCGAATTATCGTCCTCGCGTTGCCATTTTTGTTTCGAAATACGATCATTGTCTCGTCGACCTGCTTTACCGGCAGCGGATCGGCGAACTGGCGTGCGAAATTCCTTTGATGATCAGCAATCATCCGGACGCGAAACGGCATGCAGACTTTCACGACATTCCGTATCAACTCATTCTGGTGACTAAGGAGAACAAGCAGGAGGCTGAGAAGCGGCAGATCGAGTTGCTTCGCGAGAATAATATCGAGCTTGTCGTTCTAGCTCGGTATATGCAGGTGCTTTCCAAGGATTTCATCGCGCAGTTTCCGCAGCAGATCATCAATATCCATCATTCGTTTTTGCCCGCGTTTGTTGGGGCGAAGCCACACCAGCAGGCTTTCGATCGTGGGGTGAAAATCATCGGGGCCACGGCGCACTACGTTACGGAGGTGCTTGATGACGGGCCCATCATCGAGCAAGGCGTTACGCGCATATCGCATCGTGACACGATCGAGGACCTGGTGCAGAAGGAGCGGGACCTGGAGAAGGTGGTGCTGTCGCGGGCGGTGCGCTGGCATATCGAGAACCGCATCTTGTTGTACGGAAATAAAACAGTGATTTTCGAATAGTTACCGGTTCGCGCAAGACCCGCCCATGAAGTTGAATCTAAACGCGCACGCTTGAAAAACGAAATGCCAAGGGTGTGGCACCGGCGTCGAAATTGGTAGTCAACGTAGAGAGATCATTTGTTATGAAGCGGGAACTCTTGCGGGCTGACTGGAATTCAGAGGGGAAGATTCGCTGGGCGCAATGCATTCCTGAGGTCCGTAAATTTTTGTGGATGGGCCGTGTTTTCGCCACCAGTCTCGCCAAGTCGATTGCAACTCAGCCGTTTGCCCGGAACCGTCGCACCAGGTGCGGTGGGTGAGGCTCATTAGTGAGCCGCAAACGTTGTTCCGGACCAGACCGTCTGGATCGGCGTACATCTCGATCAAGATTGGAACGGCTCGTTCCGATTTGGAGTTGGATAACGCCGTTGCGAGGACCGACCTCACCCATGGACTTAGCTTTGTGCCGTTGGCGTTTTGATACGAAGCGAGGAAATCTACGCCGCGGTCACCACCTTGGCGGCCGATTGCGAGAATGGCCCATTGCAGAATTTTGTCATCAGGCTCGGAGTCCGAGGGTCGAAGCAGACCAGTGAAAAAATCCATTTGATCCGAGCTGCTCATTTCCGCTAATGCCTGGACGATATACTCCTGAGTTATGGGAACGGTACTGCGGTTGAAGAGATTCACAAGATCCGAACGGCTTTCGTTTGTGTCAATTCTGCTGAGTCCCTTCACGGCGAAGGACACAGTGTTCGGGCTGGACGCAAATTCGAAGATGGTTTTTTCCAGGAATGGCGGAGCCGCTTCACTGATCGCATCTCGCGCTGGATAGCTTACCTGAGGGTCCGATGAAGCGGCATCACGAACATACGGAATAAAAACTGTTTTGAGTTCTTCCGGATCCGCCTGCCGTATGCTCAGTCTCAGCTTCTGATCGAAAAACTCGCCGGGGACCGGTTCTCCGTCATGGAATTTCGAGGTTCGCACGGGAGCGGGGCCAGGACGAACATAGTCGCCCGTAAAGCGCCAACGCACTCCCGCCTTGCCCGACGCCTGGAGAACATATTCTCCAGGCGTCAGCCGATAGTCGCGTAGCAGGTAAAGGAAGTCGGTGGTTTTTCCCGGCGAGAGCATCGGTGGGTGATCGATTCCGCAACCGAATACCGAACCGCCGCTGCCACTGAAGCAGCCCCAGAGATTTGGGGGCGTGATTTTTTGCTGGCTGACAACCAAGAGATCGACGCGGCCGTCGCAGCCGTCATAGCCAACGGGGTCGGGGCCGACGTTTGTGACTCGAACAATCACGGTGATTGGCTCGCCTTCCAGGTGCTGCTGGCGTGGGGTGAGCACGTCGACTTTGACCTGGGCGGTTGCTGGAAGGGCGAGAAGGAGGAGGGCGAGGAGTAGGAGGCCTTTCGTCATTGGTCCATATTAGCTTGAAGTGGGATTTAAACTCGCAACCTTGAAGAAGCAAATGCCACTGGCGCATCGCCGGCCAGCGCTTATTGTTTGGAGACCTTGGATAAGTAATCGAGGATATCGTCCCACGCTTGGCGCAAATCAGAGGTCATCGCCATTCTGATCCGGTCGTGAACGTCGCCTTTGAGCGGAAGGATTTCTAGATAGGAGACGTAGACGGCGTTGTTGATTTCCGAGTCTCCACATTGAAGCAGTCTGTGGGCGAACCGCAAACATTTCGCAACGGTTTCGAAATTGCCGAGTTTGCATTCTCGTGCAGTGAAAAGGGCAAATTCCATCATTTGAAGATGGTGAAGGCCCTCATTTCCCTCGCACTCATCTCGAAGCTGAGGGAATTCTGCCAGCAGAAGGTTTAGAAATTTTAGTTTGTCTATGCCTGCACTAGACGCGTTGACGCGCCGGGCGGGTTTCGTGAATTTACCGGAGTTGGTGAAGAAGCGGGAGATGGATTTGCCGTTGTCGGCCATGCGGGCTATGGCGTCGGCAGAGATTGGCTTTTTTCTAGAGCGTGTTTTCTTCATGGAGTTTTTGTTCTTCTTGGGTCGCTTTAGAGGGGAGGTCATAGCAGCACGATCAGTTCATCCGCGGACATTTCGACGTCTCGCAGAATGGTGCGTAACAGGCCCGGTCCGAGTGTCTCCCGCGAGTGCACGGGAACGCTTGTCACTCTGCCGTCTGGATGCTTGAGGAAAACGTGACTGCCGCGGGTCCGTTCCAGCGAGAAGCCGGCCCGTTCGAGTGCTCGAACGACTTCTTTCCCCCTGACGCGGGGAAGCCGCGTCATACGGAAATTTGTTGGATGCCGATGAGTTCGAGGGGAGCGCTGTTGCCACCGTTTTCTTGGAGGCAGAGCTGGACCACTTCGCGTACACGCTTCATCAATGTGTCGAGAGTTTTGGCCTGCGTGTGGCAACCGCGCAAGGCGGGGACCGTGGCGACGTAGTAGCCGTCTTCGTCTTGCTCAATGACCACGGTAAATTTGTGCTTCGTCTTCATGTGGATAAACTCTAGGGACAGTTTAGCATGGTACGCCGGAAGCGGATGAGGTTGGGTTTTCTAAACCCGCACCCTTGGAAAACCAAATGCCAAGGGTGCGCCACCCGCCCGGCCTCTCTGCGGTGATCTTACTCTTTGGGTCTAGCGCTGCAAGGGAATGCGTGGGTCAAAGCTCTTGAAGCCAAACTGACAGCGGCCTCGTGGCGTGCTTCAGGGTGATCCTTCAGATATTTCACGACCACGTCCCGGCTCTGCTCTAGCGTGACTCCGTCGGCAAAGCAGCCTTTTCCTGCAATTTGGACCACTTGGCCAGCTGCGGTGACGAATCCACCGCAGACCCCGCGATCGAAAATGTCGGCGGACTGACAGATGCGAAGAAGGTCGTTTCCGTTTTGCAGAGGGCTAGGTTTGAGCTGCTGTTCTTGCGTAGAGCCAATTGCCGGGATAAGGAGTACGAGCAAGAAGAACCCAGATTTCAGAACTTCACGTTTCCCCATGTGGTCCGCCTCCGCACGCAACAATAGTCGTATTCGAGGGTTTCCGAAAGGAAGTTAAATTTAGTTAGCGGAGTCGGTCATTCACAGAAGGGAACCTAGATTTGGAGCGCCGGATTAGGACGCTTCTCGAAGCTCATGATCTGTGAATCTCAGCTTCCAACCGCCGTGAAGATATTCTTCAGTTGGTGGCCACTCTGAATCTTTACCGGGGGGAACCGCGTGACCAACGAACACCTGCCAGCTGTCACGATAGAAATTTGGCGCCGAGGGATGGGCGGAGCTAACGATCTTAATTCTAGGCGGGTCGTTGGGACTGGTGGCGTACATCATGTGCTGACTCTCCCTTTCGAGGTGTTTCCCTAGTCTAGGCTTAACTGGATCCTCGTGCAAACCGCGGCGACTTGTCGCGCGGGGCAGTGCGACCGTGAAGACTTATTCGCCGTAGGGGACCCAGATGTTTTTGATTTGGGTGGCGTGTTGGAGGAAGAAGCGGTCGGAGGAAGGGGCGGGGTTGAACCAGTCGAGGTGGCGGCCTTCGTTGGTGAAAACTTGTTTGAGGTTGCCGATGGAGAGAGCTTTTGCGGTGGCGCAAGTCGCGGCGTCGGCGAAGACCCAGAGGGCGTCTACGTCGTCGTGTTCGGCTAGAGTCTTGAGGAGTTCTGTCGGGCGGCCGGTGACGATGTTTACCGCGCCTGGGGGCAGATCGCTGGATTCGAAGAGTTGGTAGAGGTCGGAGGTGATTAGCGGATAGATTTCGCTGGGGACGGCGATCACCGTGTTGCCTACTCCGATGGCTGGCATGACCGTCGAGATGAAACCTAAGAGCGGGGCTTCCTGGGGGCAGAGGACGCCGATGGTGCCGATGGGTTCTTGCATGGCCAGGGTGACGTTGCGGAAGGGCGGATTGTGGATGGCGCCTTCGTATTTGTCGGCCCAGGCGGCGTAGGTGAAGATGCGTTCGATGCTGAGGCTTACTTCGGATTCGGCTTGTTCCTTACCAACTACATCAGAGAGACGGGTGGCGATTTCATCGCGGCGTTGGCTTAGGTTTTCGGCGAGGTAGTAGAGGACTTGGGCGCGAGTGTGGGCGGTGGCCTTGGGCCAAGCGGTGGCTTTGCGGGCGGCTTCGACGGCGTTGCGAATGTCTTTGCGATTGCCGAGAGGGGCTTCGCCGAGGAGGCGGCCGTCGGCGGCGCGGACGGGGATGCTGTAGCCGGAGTCAGGGCGGGCTTGTTTGCCGGCGATGAAGAGTTTTACGGTGCGATCGATTGGTGGATGGGCTGCGGAATCGGCAGCGGCTTCGGTTAATTGTTGTGGGGGTTGATCGATCGCTAGCGGGCGTGCGTGGAGTTGCGGGGCCTGTTTGAACCAAGTTGGCTCGAGATATTCGAGGAGGCCTTCGCGGCCACCTTCGCGGCCGAAGCCGCTTTCGCGATAGCCGCCGAAGCCGCAGCTGGCGTCGAAAAGATTGGTGCAGTTGACCCAGACAACGCCTGCTTTGAGTTGGGAAGCGATGTGAAGGGAGACGTTGATGCTTTCGCTCCAAACGCAGGCGGCTAGACCGTAGACGGTGTTGTTGGCAAGCTCGACGGCTTCGGTGGGAGTGCGGAAAGTCATGGCGGCGAGAACGGGGCCGAAGATTTCTTGTTGAGCGACGATGCTGGTGGGATGGACGTTGCTGAGAAGAGTGGGCGGGAAATAGAGGCCGCGGGAGGGCATGGGGATGCTTGGCTGCCAGCAGGTGGCACCTTCGGCGACGCCTTGGTCGACGAGGCGCTGGATGCGGTCGAGTTGGACGCGGGCGATGATGGCGCCGATGTCGATGGATTTGTCGAGCGGGGGGCCGACGCGGAGAGTGTTCATGCGGTCGCAGATTTTGGCGATGAGCGGCTCGGCGATGCTCTCTTGCATGAGGAGGCGGGAGCCGGCGCAGCAGACTTGGCCTTGGTTGAACCAGATGCCGTCGACCAGGCCTTCGACGGCGGAGTCGAGGTCGGCGTCTTCGAAAATGATGAAGGGGGATTTGCCGCCGAGTTCGAGAGAGAGTTTTTTGTGAGTGGGGGCGGTGGCTTTGCGGATGGCGCGGCCGACTTCGGTGGAGCCGGTGAAGGCGATTTTGTCGACGTCGGGGTGGGCGACCAGGGCTTCGCCGGTATGGCCGTCGCCGGTGACGATGTTGACTACGCCGGGGGGGAGATCGATTTCTTGGCAGATTTCGGCGAAGGCTAGGGCGGTGAGTGGAGTAAATTCGGCGGGCTTTAGGACGACGGTGTTGCCGGTCGCCAGGGCGGGGGCAATTTTCCAGGCCAGCATTAGAAGAGGGAAATTCCAGGGGATGATTTGGCCGACTACGCCGCAGGCTTCGTGGCCGGGGAATTCTTGGTTGAGGAGTTGGGCCCAGCCGGCATGATAGTAGAAGTGGCGGGCGACGAGCGGGATGTCGATGTCGCGGCTTTCGCGGATGGGTTTGCCGTTATCGAGAGTTTCGAGGACGGCTAGGCGGCGGGAGTGTTTTTGGATTTGGCGGGCTAGCGCGTAGAGATATCTCGCGCGGGCGTGCGGGCTGAGCGATTGCCAGGCGGGTAGGGCCGCGCGTGCGGATCTTACGGCAGCATCTACGTCCGCAGCGGAGCCCTGTGCTACGTCGGCGAGTTTTTCGGTTGTGGAAGGATCGGTGGTGTCGAAATACTTTGCTTCGATTGGGGCTTGAAACGCGCCATTGATGAAGTGGGCGAAGCGGCGGTGGTGTTTGTCGAGCCAGGCTACGGCTTCGCGGGGATCTTCGGGGGCGGGGCCGTAGTCCATGGTGACGAATTTTTCTACGATGCTCATTCCACTCTTCTCGATTCTTTCGCCAACTCTCTCAAAGCTTGCGACGCTTGCGCCATTTTGCCATTACGCAAGGGGATGACGGTAATCCGCCGAATAGCGGCCGGTGGTATGGTGTTCGATTTGTCGCTCGATGTCCGCTAGCATGCCGCTGGCGCCGAAACGAAAGAGATCGGATTTTAGCCATGAGGGGCCTAGTTCGTCTTTCATTAGTGAGAGCCATTCCAGGGATTGTTTGGCGGTGCGGATGCCGCCGGCGGGCTTGAAGCCAACGGCGAAGCCGGTTTGGTGGGCGTATTCGCGGATGGCGCGGGTCATGACGAGACCTACGGGAAGGGTTGCGTTGACCGGTTCTTTGCCGGTGGAGGTTTTGATGAAGTCGGCGCCGGCCATCATGGCGACCACGCTGGCGCGGGCTACGTTGCGGAGGGTGAGGAGATCGCCGGTGCCGAGGATGACTTTCATGTGGGCGGGGCCGCAGGCGTGTTTGAAGGCGGCGACTTCGTCGTAGAGAGCCTGCCATTTTGCGGCGAAGACGTGGGCACGCGTGATGACGACATCAATTTCATCGGCGCCGGCTTCGACGGAGCGGCGGATTTCGTCGACGCGCTCGGAGAGGGGAGATAGGCCGGCGGGGAAGCCGGTGGAGACGGCGGCGACGCGGATGCCGCTGCCTTCGAGGGCGCGGCGGGCGGTTTCGACGAAGACGTGGTAGACGCAGACGGCGGCGACTTTGATGTCGAGCGATTCGATGGCGAGCTTTGCGACGAGTTCGTGTTGGAGGGGTTGGCGGGCTTTGGCGCAGAGACGACGGACGCGTTCGTCGGTGTCGTCGCCGGAGAGCGTGGTTAAGTCCATGCAGGAGATGGCGCGGAGAAGCCAGGCGGCTTGCCAATCTCTTTTTACAGTGCGGCGAGTGACGAGGGATTGGGCGCGACGCTCGACGGCGCTGGTGTTGACGCGAACGTCTTCGACCCAATCGAGATTCAGGGGCACGCCGCGATTGGATTGCAGGGCGCGGCCGCGGAGGTGAGCGAGAGCCGTGTCGACGGGAGAAAGAGGTGCTTCGAGGTTGCGATTGACAATTTGGCGGGCGCTGCCAGGTCCGCTGTTAATGATGGACATGTTCGAATCTCTTCGGAGCATGGGGAGGATGCGTTGACTCCAAGACAAATCTTATCACTTTGACTGGGGCGGTTTACAGGTGGGCGCCGTGAATTTGCCATTCCTTTTCGAAATCAGCGCGATTCACGAAGGATTTCTGCGTTCCAACTTTGGTTGTGGAAAGGGCTGCGTAAAGATTTGCCCGGGACAGCGCTTCCTTTTCTTGCATGCCTTCAGCGAGAAAGACGGCGAAGCTGCCGATGAAGGCGTCGCCAGCGCCGGTTGTGTCGATGGCCGCGACTTTGAAGGCTGGAATCAGTTCCGTGCCTTCGGGGCCTGCTAGTAGGGAGCCGCGCTCTCCAAGGGTCATGACGACGCGTTTAATCCCGTGGCGCAACATATAGTTAGCGCATTTTGTGGTGTCCTCGAGGGAATGGACGGGCATGCCGGTGATGAGTTCCGCTTCCGTTTCGTTTGGAATGAAATAGTCGGCGGCGCTTAATTGTTTGAGATCGACTGGTTGAGCTGGAGCGGGATTCACAATGCAGCGGATGCCTCGGGATTGGGCGAATCGAACGGTGTGATAGACGGTGTTGAGGGGAATCTCGAACTGCATGACGATGGTGTCGGCTTTGCACAGAAGCGGGGCGGCGGCGTCCACGTCTTCGGGCGAGAGAGTGTCGTTCGCGCCTTTTACGACGATGATGCGATTCTGGCCGCTGGGCTCGACAAAAATTGGGGCGACACCGCTGGAAACACCGTCGGCGATTCGAACGTAGGTAGCGTCGATGCCTTTGGATTGAAAGTTCTTGATTGTGGCTGGACCGAAGAGATCGCTGCCGACTTTGGCGATCATGGCGACGGAAGCGCCACAAGAGCGAGCGGCAACGGCCTGGTTCGCGCCTTTGCCGCCAAAGCCCAGATCGAATTTATTGCCAAAGATAGTCTCGCCTGGTCGCGGAAATACATCATTGAACGTGGTCAAGTCCACGTTGGCGCTACCGACGACGGCAATGAAGGGTTGCTTCGCCATCTTTGCTCCTGCGGAGTCGGCCGTTCCGTCTGTGCGCGCACCAGGTGATCGAGAATTTCGGGCCAATTGCTATGCGTTGAAAGGCGCGTGGTTCCGCGCGCGGATTATATAGGAACTTGGCGGCGAAATAGAAAGATGGAAAAGATGGAGATGTTGAAATACATCGCGAGAAGTTTGGTGGGTGAAGAGGGATTATTGTTGACAGGGCGAATGGCGGTGAATATAAGCACGAACGGCTTCAAGAGGCGCGAAGCGGCGGGCCAAATCCGGTCTGGTTTTGGGGTCCCTTTTGGGCTTATTTGCTAGTTTACTTATGGCCAAGCGCAGAACAGCGAACTGACTCATTTTTCTTGAAGCTTAGTAGAATGTTGCAGATAACCAGGTATGCCGCGCCCAGCCCAGTGTGAAAAAGCAGTGACAAATTCGGAACCAATGGGGCGTTGTCAGGGAAGACCACTGGCTTCCAAGGGGTCAAAAACTCCCCTCAACCTGCCTAGCGATTTCCTGATGGGCCTTATTCCTGTGTGTCACAGATCAACCTGTCTTTGCCAGGCGGGAACTTTTCTCAGTGTTTTCAATAGTTTGCGGAGGGAGGAAGCGGTCTGGTGGAAGCAGATGGGAGTCGCCGGTCACTATCTTCTGGACGGGCACGTCGGTTTCACTCGGAGGGGGCGGTTTGGCCCTAATTTTGTTACCATCCTGCCGATAGGGGATTGTGTGTGCAGTATTTAGGCAAATACGAAATTATCTCGGAGATCGGGCGCGGAGCCATGGGCGCGGTCTACAAAGCCCGTGACCCGCTGATAGACCGTTTAGTTGCTCTGAAAACCATCACGGGCGGCCCCACCGCACAGACGAATCTGCTGGACCGGTTTTATCAGGAAGCGCGTTCCGCAGGCGCCCTACAGCATCCCAACATCGTCACAATCTACGAACTGGGGCACGAGAAAAATACACCATTTATCGCCATGGAGTATTTGGAGGGGGAGAGCCTGGACCGGATTATCGAGCAGCACCCGGTGCTGCCTCTGTCCGTCAAGCTTGGATACATCGTGCGCGTGTGCGACGCGCTGGCGTATGCGCACCAGCACAACGTGGTGCATCGCGACGTAAAGCCGGCGAACATCATGGTCACCAAAGAAGGCGTGGTGAAGGTGGTGGACTTCGGGATTGCGCGGCTGACGGACATGTCCATGACGCAGCCGAACATGATGATAGGTTCGCGGGCGTATATGTCGCCGCAGTTGTACAAGGGCGAGCGGGCGGATGCGCGGTCCGATATTTGGGCTGTGGGTGTGTCGCTGTATGAGCTGCTGGCGTTTAAGAGGCCGTTCACGGGTGACAGCGAAGCGGAGTTGATGTTCCACATCATTTACGAGAAGCCGGAAGACCTTCAGGGTCTTTCGCCCGAGTGCACCGAAGAGCTGGCGCCGATCGTCGACAAAATGCTGGAGAAGAAGAGCGAGGATCGCTATCAGTCGATGGAAGATGTGCTCCACGCGATCGAGCCGATCTGGAAAGCGGCTCAGCAGGCTACCGTATCGGGATTGCTGACTGACTGCCAACAGTTGGTGCAGGCGAAAGACCTGCAGCGCGCGCAGGCACTGCTCCGCAAGGCTCTACACATCGACGTTGGGAACTCTCAGGCAAAGAGCATGTTGGAGAAGGTTTCGGTCGAGCTTCGGCGGACAGAGATCCAGCCGCGGTTGGAAGAGCACATAAGCCGAGCCTCCGGATTCTTGAAAGCGGGGCAGCTCCGGGAGGCCAAAGCGGAAGCGCAAGCGGCGCTGGGACTCGATTCGAAACATGAGCCAGCGCACAAGCTGCTCGCGGAAGTGGAAGCGGCGGTCGCGAAAGCGCAGCAGCTAGAACAAAAACTGAAGTTGACCAAACAGCGTTTGGCGGAAGGAGCGCTGACCGAAGCAGCGGCCGCCCTAGGGCAAGCGCTGGAACTCGACGATGCCAACCAGCAGGCGCAGGAGCTAAAGAAGCAAATCGAAGAAGAGCGTGTCCGCCGGGAGAAACGGAAGAAGCTGGGCGAAATTTTGCATCGCGCGCGAACGCTGTGGACGGAACTGAGCTATGAAGAGTGTCTGACTGTCCTTGCGGCGGCTTCGCAGGAATTTCCGAATGACCCGGAACTAAAGAAACTTCAGGAATCGGCGAGGACAGACCAGGCGGAACAGCAGAAACAGCGCCAGATGGCGGAAGTCCGCCGCTTGCTTGGGCAGCAGAATTTTGTCGAGGCGCGAAGAATACTGGATCTTTTGGTGAAGGATCACCCGCAGGACACGGCGGTAAAGAATCTGCAAAACCTGGCATTGCAAGAAGAGCAGGAGCAGAACAGGCAAAAGCGGCTGGATTCAGAGATAACGGCACTGCGTGGCTTGCTTGGTGCAGGGAAGTACAAGCAAGTGGTGGCGAAGGGCGAGCCGCTCTTGCTGGAATATCCGCAAGAGTATGAATTAAAGGAATTGGTGAACTATGCGCGGGGAGAAGTAGCGCAGCAGGAGCAGAAAAGGAAAGAAGAGGAGCGCGAAAAGCAGATTCAGGGATTCTTGATGTGCGAGCGGTACAGCGAGGCGTTGGATACAGCGCGTAAGGCGGTCGAGGAATTTCCAAAACAGGATGCATTCCGCAAGCTGGCGGCGGAAGCCGAGGCGCTAAAGAGAGAGCAAGACGACCGCGAAAGGGCTCGCAACGAAATGCAGCGGCGAGTCCGCGAAATCAACAGCAAGATCAATCAGGACAAGATCACGGACGCCATCGATCTTGCCCAGCAGACGATGGAGACGATGGGCCCCGATCCCAATGTGACGCAGTTGCTTCAAGGGGCAGAGGAAAAACGGAAAAAGAAGGAAGAGGTAGAACGGAAGGTTACTGCGGCGCAAACGCTGGTGAACAAAGGCGATCACGCCGGGGCAACGCAATTGTTCAACGAAGTGATGGCCACGCAGATATTTCAGGCTTCCGATCCGCGGATGCAGGAACTCCGCGGAAAAATTTCATCGCTTGCGAGCGGGGCGCAAGCGGGAGGAACACAGATCTATCCGCCGAAGACAACTGGGCCGAAGCCTTCCAGTCCTGGGAAAAAAGACCAGCCCGCCCCAGCCAAGCCGACGCGTCCGGCGGGCGACACGATGCAGGTCAGCGAGTCTGCGCAGGACACCCCTGCAGCCGGGTTTTCTGCCACGAAAGTTATCGGTCCGGCTGACATGCCGGCGCCGCGGAAAGATGGTGTTGTTCCCCGACGTCGGGACTCCGAAGGAAGAGACGCGGCTGCGAGGAAAACAGAAGTTCCAGATGGGACGGTGATTGCCGCCCCCGCAGTTCGGCCGTCGGGCTCAACGAGGGTAGTATCCCCGGAGCCGCGAAAGAGTGGAACCGTGGCGGCAGCGACGGCGCAGCCGGTTTCTCCAGCTAAGCAAGGCCCCGATTTTCTTGCGCAGGTGATGCCCATCTTGCGACGTCCGCCGGTGCTTGCCGGGATCGGCGTGGTTGTCGTGCTGATTCTGGCGCTGATGCTCTGGCCGCATAAGACGAGTGGCGGCTCACCCACGGCGAGGGACTTGAAACTGAAACAGCAAGCCGAAGAGCTCTGGCAGAACCGCCAATTCGATCAGGCCGAACAGGTTTGGCAGGGACTGGCAAAGACCAAGGGACCACTGCAGAACGAGGCCAGCCAGCAGGTTAGCCAGATTGAACAAAAGCGTGCCGATGAACAAAAGCGGTTTGACGACGGCGAGACTCTGCTCAAGGACAAGAAAGAATATGCGGGTGCGCAGCAGGCGTTCCAAGATGTGATTCAAATGAACTTGTGGCATTCCGAGGACGCCGCGCGGGAATTGGAAGCGGCGAAAGCGAGTTTAGCCGCAACCGACGTTCACAAGCAGGAACAGGATCATTTCGATCAGGGAGTGAAGTTCTTTCTGGCGAAGGACTATGAGCAAGCGCGCAAAGAGTTTCGCACGATGCTGGATCTGAACATCGCGGGTTCGACTCTGAAGCCGCAAGCAGATAATTACCTCAACAAAATACGCCAGACAGGGACCGACCAGAAGACCTATGACAGCGCACTGCAAGCTGTGAAAGAGGAAAACTGGGCGGAGGCGCGCGATCAGTTCCAAGAGCTCATCAACCGGAAGGGAGCTCAGAGCGGCGAGGCAAAGAAGCAATTGCCGACGGTAGAGAAGGCGCTGCAGACCATGAACGCCGTTGAAGACGCCATTCGCGCAGGCTCATTCCGCGCAGCCAAAGGCCAGTTGGACAACGCCCAGCAATGGAACAAGACGCACGACAAGCTGCTGAAGGAAATACGCGCGGCCGAGCAGCGCGAGTTCGACACGATTCGAAACAACGCGCAGGCGGCCGAAAGTAAAAGCGACACCGCGGCCATCCAGCATGTGCAAGATGAGCTGCACGGATTTGAGGGGCGCGAAGAGGATCCTGTTCTAGTCCCGGCGGAGCACGACTTGGACAAGCGCCTCGCTGATGCCTACAACAAAGCGGCTGAGAAGAACGGCGATAAAGCGGCTTTCGATGCTGCCGTTCTACATTTTGAGCAAGCGAAACAGAAAAAGGACATCGAGCTGCTGGCCCACGGCGTGATGCAGGAATTTCAAAAAATTGCCGCCGGGAACGGGATTTACCGGGAGAATGCGGCACTGTATGTGAAAACGACGATTCCCACGGCGATTCAACAGGCGACGCAGAATTCGGGAAAAGTTCCGCTGCCGCCCATTCCTTGCGGCCCTGGGCGGCCCGTGGCGCAGATCCCGTCGATTGGTGGGACCGTCGACTGCGCGCAACTGGATGCGAATTCTCCGCTGCAGTGGGTTGGTGTCCCCATGGTGGAGCTCCCTGACAATGCAAACCAGCCGGGAAGGCTGCCTTATTCCCTTACGGTCCTCGTTACCGTGGACCCAAGCGGAAACGTGAAGATCGACAAGGATGGAAATCCCGATAAGGACTTTTTCAAGAAGGTAAAAGACGGTTCGAAGCACTGGAAGGCGACCGCACCCAGATCGCAAGGAAAACCAGTGTCGGTCCGTTTTCCGCTCACGATTACCTTTCAGCGGTAATCTCCTCTGCTCGGGTAAGATTTGCTAGGATTAACGGCGCAGGGTCGCCTCCATTGCAGAAGCTGGGCAAATACGAAATTCTTGCGGAGCTTGGGCACGGCGCAATGGGCGTCGTGTATAAGGCTCGCGATCCCTTCATCGGCCGGTTAGTTGCGCTCAAAACCATCAACAGCAGTCTTGTGGATCGCCCCGATCTGTTAGAGCGCTTCTATCAGGAGGCGCAATCCGCAGGAAAACTTCAACATCCCAACATCGTGACGGTGTTTGAGCTGGGGCAGGAAAAAGACACTCCCTTCATCGCCATGGAATATCTGGATGGCGACAGCCTCGAAAAAACAATCGTGCGCCAGACGGAACTCCCGCTCGCCCTCAAAGTAGGGTACGTGGTGCGGATCTGTCAGGCGCTGGAATACGCGCACAAAAACCGCGTGGTTCACCGGGACATCAAGCCTGGCAATATCATGGTGAGCTCCGAGGGCGTGGTGAAGGTGGTGGATTTCGGAATCGCACGGCTGGTGGACTTCTCGCGAACGCACACCAACATGATGATCGGGACTCCGGCGTACATGGCGCCGGAGCTTTTCCGGAAGAAGAAAGCCGATGAACGCACGGACATCTGGGCGGTGGGCGTCACGCTTTATGAGCTGATTTGCTACCAAAGGCCGTTCACCGGAGATGGCTACGACATCATTCGCTCGATCATGGAGGACGAGTTTCCGCCGGTTTCCTCGATCGTTCCCGATTGCGCTTCGGAGATTGAATCCATCATCCAGAGGATGCTGCGAAAGCAGTCAGCCGACCGCTATCAGGGCATGGAGGACGTGCTGCTGGATTTGGAGCCGGTATGGAACCGGTTGCGCGTGAGCGCGGCGGCTACGCTGGCGGAGCGGGCACGCGAGTTCTACGATCTGGGCGATCTTCCAACGGCATTCGATACGCTGCGGCGGGCCCGTCAGATCGACAATTCCAACGCCCAGGCGAAGAGCCTGCTGGAAAAAATAACCGCGGAGATACGACGGTCGGAGATTCAACCAAAAGTTCAAGAACATCTGAGCCGGGGTAAAAGCTTTTTGCATTTGGGCCAACTCCGCGAGGCTCAAGCCGAAGCGGAAGCGGCACTGGGGCTGGACTCGCGCCACGAGTTAGCCAAAAAGCTGATGGCGGAAGTAGAAGCCGCCGCAGCCCGCGCGCAGCAATTGGAGCAGAAGCTGCGGCTCACTAAGCAGCGGTTGGCCGAAGGGGCGCTTCTGGAGGCCGAGTCAGCATTGCAGCAGGCTATCGATTTAGACGCCAGCCATCCGCAAGCGATCGAACTGAAGCGCCAAATTGTAGAGGAACAAGCCAGGAGGGAGAGGCGCAAGCAACTCAGTGAACTGCTGCACCGCGCGCGAAGTTTGTGGACGGATTTGAAATATGACGAATGCCTGGCGGTCACCGCCGAAGGTCTAAGACTTTTTCCGAATGAACCCGAACTGAGGAATCTGCATGAAACGGCGAAGGCGGATCAAGCAGAACAGAAAAAGCAGGGGCACGTCTCCGAGATACGCAGGCTGCTGGGGCAGCGAAAGCTGGCGGAAGCTCGCAAGGCGCTGGATGTGCTGGCCAAAGAACAACCACAGGATTCGACTGTAAGGAATCTGCACACGCTGCTTACGCAGGAGGAGCAAGAAGAAAAGAGGAAGCAACGGCTGGAAGAGGAATTGAGGAGCTTGCGAAGCCTGGTGGGTGCGGGAAAGCTCCGGGAAGCGGTGGCAAAAGGCGAGGGCTTGCTGAAGGAGTTTCCGCAAGAGTACGAGATCAACGATCTCGTGAGTTACGCGAAGGGCGAGGTCGCGCAGCAGGAACAAAAGAAAAACGCAGAGGAGCGCGAGAATCAGGTACGAGGGCTGCTCGGGGCTCAGCGCTTCCGAGAAGCCGTGGAATTGGCACGGCGGGCTGCTCAGGAATTTCCCAAGCAAGACCAATTCCGAAATCTGGCGGGCGAAGCCGAGGAAAAGTGGAAGGAGCAGCAAGACAAAGAAAAAGTCCAGCGGGAAGTGCAACAGCGAATTCAGGAGATTCGAAGCAAGATTAAGCGGCAGGAGCTAACCGATGCCATAGATATGGCGCAGCAGACGCTGGCCGCCTACGGGCCCGACACGGACCTGACGCAGTTGCTCCAGGCCGCCCAAGTGGAAGCCGAGCAACGAAAGCGAAAGCGAGAGGAGCGAAGCCAGCAATTGAAGGCCGTGCGGGCACTTTTGGAGAAGCAAGACTTTGCCGCAGCAAAACAAGTGCTCGATAGAGCGGCCGCCAACCGGGTTTTCGAGTCGAGCGACACCCAATTGAAATTGCTGCTTGCGGAGATCGCCGAAAAAGAAGAAAGCCTCCGGAAACTGCAGCAAGAGAGGAAGAAGGAAGAGGAACGGAAAAGGGAGGAAAGCTACAAAGAGGAAGAAAAGAAACGGAAGGAAGCGCAAAAACAATCCAAAGCAGAGTCGAAGGGGCCGCGTCCTTCCTCTGGCGTAGAGAGACCTTCTACGGAGCGGGATTCCCGTGGACTGCCTCAGAATTTACCTTCCGCAAATGTGCCGCCTGCGATTGCAGCTGCGGTCCATGAGTCGACGACCAGCATGGCCGGAACCCCTTTGAGGCCAAAGCCCTCTGTCCCAGTGATGACGCCGCTGCCCGCGGCGCAGCCAGCTCCAGTCATTGAAACGCATCTCCGGGTTGAGGAAAGGATTCCAGAAACTCGAAAGTCACCTATTGCTAGAGGGCCATTGCGAAAGCCCGCGGTGCTGGTGGCGCTCGGGCTGGTGCTGTCTGTGGGCGTTTACGCGGTCATTCGTCTAATCCCCAAGGCACCCGAGAGGCCTTCCGCGGAAGATGTGGCGCTGGAAGCCGAAGCGAAACAACTCTGGGACACTCACAAGATGGACGAATCGCTGGCCGACTGGGCAAAACTTGCGAGCCGTCCGGGATTGCTGCGTGAAGAAGCGGTCAAGCAAATGAATGACATCGCCCAAAAACACGTGACTGTGGAGCAGCTGTACGCCCAAGGAATGAAGCTGTTGTATGAAGAAAAGAAGTATCCGGAGGCGGCCGAGAAATTTAACGAAGTGCTGCAGATTAACTTGTGGAAGAGGGACGAAGCGCGCCACGAATACGATATCGCCAACAAAGGAGCTGGAACAACGGTTGCAAAGCCGCTGTGGCAGGCCCTGTTTGACGAAGGGAAGCAAGCGTTTGACAAGAAAGACTACAGCGCCGCGATGCAGGATTTGGAACAGGCAGCTCATGCAAGCGGAGTATCGAAAGACACCAGTGCCCAGTCCCTGCGGCTCCTTGCAGTGATTCGGGACCGCCAAGAGCAAAAAAAGAATCTTGAGCAGGCTGTGCAACTGGAACGGGTAGGAGCCAAGCAGCAGGCGAGGGAGCTGTTTGCACGCGTCATGAAGGCTCCGAATGGCGACCCGGAGCTTGCGGCATCCGCAAAGAACGAGATGGATCAGCTTGGTGTGATCCAGCCGCCACCCAATACCAATCCGAACCCTGTGAAGAATCAGCCTGAATACGGGCCAGTCTTGGGCGAAGTGCGCAGCCTCATCAGCCAAGGCCGGTGGGACGATGCGGAATCGAAACTGAATGGCGTGCCACCGACAGCGACGGAATACAACGATCTCAGGCGTCAGATCGAGGGCGGACGTCAGGAAGATCAGGAGTTTATCGCTCGAAGGGGCGCGGCTAGTCGAGCTGTGCTTGATAAGAATGAAACTGTTTTGAAGGAGTCGAGCAAGTATTTCATTCCAATCGCGAACCAGGGCGGGCGGCACGCTGCCGAGGCGAATGAAATCGTCACTCGAATTGATCGCACACTGAAGGAAATAGACAGTTCCAGAACGAGTTCGAATGGGGCTAACAGCGGGACCACGATGGTGGATGCCACAGCTATCCGTTCGGTGGTGGATTCTTTTGCTTTGGCGATGACCGAGAAAAATCTTGACAAGATCAGGAGTGTGCGACGGTTGAGTCCCGCAGACGAGAAGACCTACAAACTCTCCCTGGAAGCGCTGGGCCGCACCAGGGGATATCGAATGATTGTCCAGTCGTGCGCGGCGCCGCAACTATCGGGAGAAACGGTCATTGTATCGTGTACGGTTTTGAATGAGGGCCAAGGCATTAAACCGACCCCGATTACTCAAACCTATTCCCTGCAACGCATCGACGGACGTTGGATGATCGTCGCCTCCAATTGACACTTTCTCGCCTCGCGTATTCCAAGGAAAAGATTTCGGCATAGCCGCTGTCGACAGCGCATCGGCTTCCGGTTAGCCGCAGCGGGGAAAATTTCTGGGCGGGCGAAGCTGCTTGACAATTTGAGCATCGCGGATAGACTCCCCTTTGCATGCGGTCCAGGATGAATCTTTCCTGGGCACGTCATCCCTCGGAGGGCGAGGGCAGTGCAATTCATCCCATAACATCCATTAGGAGACGCCGCCCAGGAGGAAGGTCCATGGTTGGTCGAGTTTTTTGGATTGCCCTAGCCCTCATTCCACTTTTTGCTTCAAATACCGGTGCCCAAAACCTGTGCAGCACTACGGCCAGCTCAAAGGTGGCCTGCACGGTTGCGAACGTTTATGGTGTGAACGGACTAACTAACGACGGCGCGCTGGCTCCTGAGAATCAGCATCAAGGCCAGTTTGGAAACAGCTTTTTGAGCAACCTGGGCGCGCTGAATTCCTCCATCGGCACGCAATTGGGCGAACTGCCTCTCGTCTCTCCCGCATCCGGCATTTCTTTTTCTTTCAACAAGTCCCTGGGGATTCTCATTCCTGAGGAATACAACTTCGGGCCCATACTCAGCGAACGCGCAGGCACGCTCGGCAGGCACAAATTCTTGTTGGGATTCAGCTACCAAAATTTCGAGTTTCAGACGCTCGACGGCGCGAAACTGAGCAACCTGCCGGCGGTATTCACGCAACAGGATACGCAGGGGTGTTCGGCGGGAGGAAACAATACCAATGCCTGCGCTTTCATCCGCGACGTGATCACTACGAACAACAGCATCGATTTGCGGGTGAATCAATACACCGCCTTCGTGAGTTTCGGAATCACGGACCGGTTTGACGTTTCCGTGGCTGTGCCTACGATAAATGTTCGACTAGCGACGACCTCGGTGGCGACGATCAAGAACAACGGTTCCGATGATTTGTACCAGTTTCAAAGCGGAACGACCGGACAGGGCTGCAGCCCCAATCCCTGCTTCAACCGTACTTTTTTCAATGCTAATGGCGCGACGGGAATTGGCGATGTGACGGTGCGGGCGAAGTATGAGATATGGAAAGGGGAGAGGGCGGGGTTTGCGGCCGGCGCCGACGTACGTTTCCCAACGGGCGACGCGTTGAATTATCTGGGGTCGGGGGCATACGGCGTAAGACCGTTTGGCGCTCTTTCGTTCGGAGTGAAGAGAGTGGCGGCGCACGTAAACGCAGGGTACGAATGGAATAGCGCTTCCTTTCTCGCAGGAAATATCACACCGTCGCAGGCGAATGGGACCGCAGCGGCGACGAAGGACAATCTACCAGGACAATTCTTTTACAGCGCCGGCGCGGAAGTGGGAATATTCAAACGGCTTTCCGTGGCGGCCGATTACCTGGGGCAGGAAATCATAAACGCGCCACGGATCAAAGCGGGTACGTTCCAGGAACTTCCGGCATGTTCCCTTGCGGCTCCGGTTTCCTCGTGCGGCCAGTTCAATGCGACTGGAGCGACCGATCCAATTTTTCAGGAGTACAAGGCATCCTATGCCACGGCAAACGTAGCCGCCGGCTTGAGGCTTCGGCTTTTCGGCCACTTACTGTTGACGGGGAACGTGGTGTTTAAACTAAACGACGCCGGATTGCGGTCCAAGTACGTCCCGCTGGCGGGAATCACCTACTCGCACTGAGAAGCAGCGAAGCCGGCAAAGCGCTTCGTTGCTCAAGGAAAAAAATCGGCTCAACGGGGCCTAGTGTTGTTCGATCACGCCCGCTATGTTGGAGTCCGTATTTTTGCACGCCGGGGGCGATCCCGCGGCTGTGCCGCAGTACAGCAGAAGAATCTTCTGTGGCGAGATCATGAGAAAATGGTCCGGTACAGGGATAGCCGCGGATGAAAACTTCAACGAGCCGAAACCCACACCATCGGAATTCACGCCATTGGCAGCGTCGTTGAAGGTGAAAACCGCGTTTAGAGTTTGATTCCGTAGTGTTCCAGCCCCGTCAGCAAGATCCAGCTTGAAGGTGGCGGTGCCGGTCTGTTCGAGGACGCCATTTGTTCCAACGGTGCAACTATTCAGCGGAGGCGAAATGATGACGCATTTGGGCGCGCCCGTATTGAATACAACGATGCCGGTTTCGGCAATTCCATCGATCGTGCTGTGTGAAGTGCTGAAATTACCCGCGACGCCTTCAAATCCGAACGCGTAAGGAGTTGCTGAAAATCCGGTTTCGCCTTGGCCGCCGAAAGGTCCGTTGACCTGAAGATCCAGTGTGCCGACCAAGTCGCTGGCCAAGGATACGGTCGGGTTGACAGTAAGATTTGTGGCGTCTTCATTCCAGGCGAAAGCCCTCTGTGCGGAGATGAAATACATGGGAATCCGAGTGATGTTGATTCCGGTGCAGACAGTTGCCAGCGCCAGACCATTGGGGCTAACCACCGAATAGTAACCGGTGGAGTTGATGCCATATTGCAAATTGCCGTCCAGGTCTCCCGTGTATTCCACGCCCGTGAGATTCCCCAGGCCATCACTTGAGACCGGGAAAGTGAGGACATTTCCAGCGCCAAGCCCGTTGTTGGACTGAAACAGGGTGGAATAGGTGCCGGTAAAGTCCGAATTCGCGAAAGTGTGACTCGGCGTCTGTTTCTCGGCCGTGCCCAGGAATGCATAGCCCCCGGAAGTACCGCCCGCATCCGTCTCGATAAGGATCATTTTTGTTGCGGAGATGATGTACGAGGAAAAGGTGAGAGTTAGATTTGAGACAGGAGTACCACCATTCTGACCGCCCATTTGGACGGCGGTCATAGCAAACGTGGTGTTTCCAGTCGTAGAGTCAACGCCCGAGCTCGCGTAACTGCCGCCGAAAAAGGGATAGTTGAGCGGCGTTGGAGGCGAGACGATGGTCTTGTGAGTGTTGCAATCGCCGAAATTCGTGTCGTCGAATCCGCGGCCGAGTTCACCATTGGAGATGGTGCCTCCACCGAGGTCGAAGCGGCCTACCGCCGATGCAAATGTTGAGATGGAAAGAGAACTGTTGGTTCCGCCACGCATCATCAAAGCGTAGCCCCCTGTTAGAGTGGAAGCAGAGAACTGCGAAGTGTCCTGAAGGTCCAGCCGGCCGCCGCCTGCCGTAGTGACATTTAAGCCTGATAAATAGACGGTTCGCGAAGACGAGAGGCTCGATTCTGGAACCAGCGCAAACCGGAGTGTTGTAACGAGCCCGTCAGAGAGAGTCATCGTACCGGTGGATGTGCTGCCCGTATCAAACTGCGCGAGGCCGGTGATGGCGCGTTGCTTAACAGGGGTCACTCCATCGTTGTCATCCTCGACGCCTTTGATATTTCCGCTTGCGTCGATAAAGAGGGAGCCAGCTTCGACGCGGGGATTACCGGAATGAAGCGGGTAGTCGCGATACTGGAGGGCATACGTGCCAAAGAGAGGTGTTGGAGCGGCGCCTGATATCGTCAGCGTCGTAGATCCTGTCCCCGAGAAGGGTCCAGCCGTTACGGCGGCCGTTACGGTTACGGTGTTGGGATTAATCGGGAAAAAGGGCCCGAGATAGTTTCCGTTCCCGTCGATTATCCCGCATGCCGGAGCGCACCGAACGCCGCCTTGGCTCAGAGACCAGCTTGCCGTCACGGGGTTTGCTCCCTGTCCGACTACGTTAGCCGCAAACGGTTGGAAGCCCAGAAGGAAAACGGACGGGGCATTCGGTGTGATTTGGACGGCCAGTGTGAGATTGACATTCAGCGGAACGGATTTGGTGGGGTCCGCAGCAGAAGTAGCTGTGACCGTGACCACGGGAGGATTGGGTAGTGTGGACGGCGCAGTGTAAGTGATGGGCGTTGCTTGAGCAACGGGGCTGATGGGGATGATGGTGCCACAAGCGACTCCAGTACAACCGGCGCCGGTGACGGACCAATTAACGTTCGTGTTGCTGGTGTTGATGATGCTGACTTGAAAAGGGAAGAGTTGCTGGCCTGCGGCGACGCTCAAGGTGGCGGGCTGCGACGTGAAAGTGATCGACACTGGCGGCGCGATGATGACGTTGGCAAACGCGGATTTGATGGGCTGGCTGGTCGTGGTGGCAATTACTTGAATGGCGGGCTGCGAGGGAACCGTCATTGGGGCGGAGTAGTTGCCACTCTGATCGATGGAACCACAAGCGGCACTGGCGCAAGCCGCTCCAACCAAGGTCCATTTCACACTTGAGTTGGCTAAGCCGCCCGTCAAGATCGCGGAAAACGACTGATGCGTGCCCGCAGCAACTGTCACGTTGTCCGGGTTTATGCCGATGCTGCCGGAAGTAGCCGTTGTTTTGAGGCATCCGGGGAGACCTGCGGACACGACGACTAAGGCCAGATAGACGAGCTTTTTCATCACTCCTCCGCAGTCTCGTTGCAGAGTCGTATACTGCCTCAAATGCCCGCTGTCAAGCCACAGGAAACGCTGGGGGAATCGTAGATTCGCCTTCAAATAGCTTAGTTGAGGGCCAGGTCACTTGCTCATCGCAGGGCAGCTGTAGCCCGACAGGAAGCCCGCTTGGAACAAAGGTACGCCCTTAAAGTCCACGTCGAACCGTACTTCGATGATTTTTCCGTTGCTCATCATCGGCTGGCCGGTTGGACCGATTAGCGGACCCTGAATGGTGTAGCCATTCGTGGCTGGCTGCCACTTATAGGTAGGGGCAGAGAGGAAATGTGCGACCGCCCAGAGGCCCGGATAGCGCGCAACTTCCAAGTCACTGCCACTGTTCAAGCTTAGAGTGGCTCCCTGCAGCGTCGTACCTGGCCAGATGAACTTGCGAGTGCCGCCGCTTCCCGTGATGGTCCATTCTTGCCCATCGAACGCCAGCTTCTCGCTCTTAAAACCACCGGCGTCAGGCAGGCGGGCCGTTACGGAATACTCGAAGTGCGGGTCCGTTGCATTGTTGGGATAGACCGCCAGTTGAATCGCGTAAAGCTCATTCAAAGTACGCAGGAAGTTGGGGCCGACGGGTGTAGTGCTTCCTAGCGCGCGGACAAAGCTGTTGCCTTGTGGACTGAGGTTGTTCTTTTGTGCGGAGATGAACTGGGAGAGTTTGCCCTTGCCCGGTTGGAAAAAGTCGTTGAACTCCGGGAGCGTGATTTCGCGAGTACTGCGTGCGTTAAAGGGATAAGCGGTCTGTAGATCCTTTAGCGGCTTGCATAGTCCTTCGCCTGAAACCGTAGTTGTGGCCCACAGTTTCTGCAAGTATTTGATTGGCGCATCGAGGAGCGTTGCGACGAGCTGGTCGACATGGCCCTCGGTGTCGTTAGGGAGTCCTTGTTCGATCTGGCCAGCGTTGCGCAAAGCTTGTGTGGCCGTTTGCAAGCAAGGTGTTTTCTTGGCGTCCTTTTGATCGGGCGGAGCATCCGCGACATCCTGGACGCAAGCTTGCAGGTCAAACAATCCCTTCATGTAAGGATCATTCGAGGCTTGATCGTATTTCCTCTGCGCGCCACAGCCAGGTGAAACCACTTGTTGAGGCGCCAGGAAAGCTTGTTTGATGCCACTGGAGGATACATTCGTGTTGTCCGAGGTGTCGCAGAAGAGAGCCAGGAGTGGCGAGGAATTTGCGGAAAGTTTTCTTAGTTTGTTCGCAGCGTCGGCGTCGCCGTTGTACGTCGACACTGAGGCTCCACTCAAAAACGTGCGCCACTGCGCGATAAAATCTTTTTCGTACATGGCGCGCAGCTGCTGGCTTATGTCTCCCGCGGCCGGATTCGCGCTTGTTGCAGATCCGAGAACCCAGGTTTCGCCTTGCACCCGTCTGGGGTTCTGGATGGATTGATCCATTATTTTCCAGCCATCCGACGTGAAGGCGGGGTCGACGTCATTCCTGGCGCGCATGACCTCCAGACTTTCGGGATGCGCCGCCGCGAAGCGATAGGCTTTGGATTTTTGCCGGGCATCCGTGAGCATGCTGTTGTAGAGACGCTGCAGCCCGGAGAACCTGTTCAGGTACCCGCGGACCTGGTCCACGAGGCCGCTTTCATTTACTTTCGAGTAGGGATTGTCGAGGCTAAGTTCCGAGCTATAGAAGGCAAATTGTTGAGCGGCGAGATCGGTGCGATTCTGATCCAGATCGCCCAAGTCTCTCTTCCATGCGGCCATCAGGAAGTCCTGCAGAAACGGACCTTGCTCTCGATTTCGCTGAAATTCGGAAGTCGTCAGAAGGTAGGCCTTTAGCGCGGCGTACGGCGGCCCCGGATCGGCATTGGGCTGTGGATCTCCGCGGTAGTTTCGCAAATCGGTCATGAGATTCAGCTTGGCATGCTGAAATAAAACCTTATCGAAGGCACGAAAATAGATCGCGCGCGCATCATCGAAGACGGAATCGCCGGTATATAAACCCCAGCGAAGGCGTGAGGGCGTGCCGTTCTGGTCGTAGCCGCGCAGCTGGAGAAGGGTCTGCCGGAGAACATCGAGTCGCTGCAAAGAATCGACCGAGGGTGGCTGCGAGCCGAGATTTTGTACTGAAGAAAGATCCTGGCCGGCGCTGCGAATGCTCGAGACGAGACGCGCATTCCCAACGAATGATACTGCCGTAAAGATGATCCAAACCAGGGCAAGGCAGGCGATGGAAGCGAACAGGATGCGGCGTCCCAAGTCACCGCGAGTACTTTTGCCGCTCGCTCCGAGGGCAGCGCGATCCTGCAGCAGGACGTGGCTGAAAACGTGACTCAGGAAAACGCGCTGAACCGATCTGCGGGACTCACCTGCTCCTTCCAGCGATGTGCCAGTGGCCCAGGAGGTTTTGGCGGAAGGATCCTGCGCGTTGATCAAACTGGTCGCATCCGGGTTGAAGCCGCCCGGGGCGCGCTGCATTGCAGACCGTGCGCCGATCATCGTTTGCGGGCTGGCGGAGACGGTTATGATCCGCTGTCCTACGAAATAAAAGCCGCGGAGAAAGGGTCCTGTGCGGAGATGGCCAGGCCTGCAGAGGTCTACGAGAAACTGGACGAGCGGTTTACTGAGCTTTCCAAATTCACGGGGAAATTCGTAGACGCCGGCCTGCCGGTCGCTGTTGCGCTCGCGATTCAAAAGACCGGGGCGGCATTCCGCCAAGGTGAAAAATATGGCTTGGAAAGCGGCAGTGAGGCGTTTGGTTTCCTGTTCGGCATAGACGCCCGAGCTTGTGGAACCTGCGAGCGGCAAAGTAGATCCGAAAACCTGCGAAGTTTCTTCGTTGCTGAAAGTGCCGGCAAACTCTTCAAAGTAGGGGATCCGGTCGGACCGGTTGAAAAGCACGTAGACAGGGAGGCTCACGCCCATGTGATAAGAGAGCTCTTCGAGGCGTGAGCGAAGTTTGCGCGCCTGCGCCACAATTTTGTCTAGGGCAGCCTCGCGGACCAGTTTCTCGCAATCCACGCAGACCAGGGCGGCACGGGGAGCGAGATTTCCGCCGCCAAAAATGGAGCGGAATTGGCCGGGGAGGAAATGTTTTACTAGGCGGACCCAGGAGCCGGAGTCGTCGAGGAGCGGACCCCCAGCTTCCACAAAGACCGTTTTGCGGGCGAACCAAATATTCGCGACACGCGTCGGCACGATGCTGCTTTCCTGGTAGACCTGGCCTGCGAGCAGCTCTGCATCCAAGCCGCTCTGATCCATTGCGCTCGTCTTGCCGCCGCCAGTTTCGCCAAGCAGAAAAACCGCCGGGAGCGAGGACAGCTTGGCTCCCGCGGCCAGGCGAGCCGCCGCGACTTTGCCGGCGGCCTCCCGAATGAGTATGTCCACATCTTGGGATGCCGCACCGCCAGACGCGCCAGCCTGCGGTGAGGGGCTCTCTTCAGAAGGGGGCAGCGCAGGCATCGAGGAGCGGGCCCACAGAAGTAAACCAATGACCGCAATGACGCCTAGCAACAGGATGCCGCCGCGCAGGACGACAGCGTTTGTGCCGGCAACATGAAAAATTTGCGGGCCGAACCATGTCAGCATCAATACGACGATGGCAGCCGCTCCGGCTGCAAGATGTTGCCATTGAAATCGCATCTCCACTCCCCGCGGGTGGTTTAAGGTGCTATTGAGTGAATATCCGAAATCCCTGAGAGCAATCGCATCTTGAAAATCACAAAAAACAGAATTCCTAGAATCACGAAGCCCAGCGCTCCAAATGCCAGACGACTGACCCAAGGATCGCGCTTCGCGGTGACTGCCCCGCCCTCTGGAACGGCCCAGGCAGGCGAGAGCCCAACCAGAGGTCCACGGATTCTACGGATTTTTTCCAGCGCGGAATCGATGATAGGCCGGGTCGCCTCTGGACCAGACATGCCATACCGCCCTTTGTAGCCCATCAAAAGACACAGCGCATAGACTTCGAGTACGTCCGCTACATCGTACGAATCTTGCCGAGACAGCAGCTTTTCAAGATTCTCGAAAAAGGTTTCTCCGGCAACGTGATGGCCGAACATTTCTTCCTGTAAAGGCATGCTGTGCCATGAACTGAAGACTGGATTGCTGGAATTCAGGATGGACTCGTCCAGAAAGGCTACTGCGGCAAGCGTGGCGTTGCGAATGTCGTCGGGAGCATAGGCCTTCTTCACCGCGTCTTTTTCCGCGGAGCGCAAACCGGCCTGGATGTTTGCGCGGAAGGCGTTCGCGTCGGAAACGGCCTGGCGGTTTTGCCGCACACGCACGATGACCGTCAAAATCTGCTGGTAGATATAGGCGAGGTTTTCCGTGCGCCGCTTGGCGGACACTTCGCGGGGCTGCATGCTCGTGGCTCCGAACATCGTCGCTCCCACCGGACCCTCCTAGGACTCCAAAACTACAAGAAGCTCGATTTCCGCACCGGGCAAGTCATCGGGGACATAGATGCCGACTTTTCGCGTTTGCACGATGTGTTCCCAGCAACTGCCAGTGCGGCTCAGCCCGAAATACTGAAACTCCACTTTTGGGGCAATCGCGGAAGGGGGAATCGGCAAGTGGACTAGTCCCAGACCAGGCAAAGCCGTTTTTACGAGCTCTGGCAACAAGTCTTTCGAGCAAACTTTCACGAGCCGCGGGGTCTTGGCGATAATTTCCGCCTCGCCCGTAGCAGCGCGAACCGCGAGAATCCATCGCGCGCGATCGAGGCAGCGCTGATCCAGAACATCTCCATTTCGAAAGTTACGCCCCGCCAAAACTAGAGGGATCTGCACGCAATTCGATGGGACAACCAGTTCGAGATGCGCGCGAATATGCTGATTCAGCGGGCCGAAACAGTTCTCCAGGTCGTCGTGATTGTAGGCCGGCAACGATTCAGGATGCGAATCCAGCCCGAACGTGCATAAAGCCCCGGCGAGCCGCGACATCTCCAGGTAAAGCTGTTCGGGATGGCCACGCTCGGACACGCTGAGGTGCCGCAAAACGGAAAGGCTCTCGTTAACGGTATGCACGAACCAGAAACTCGCGATTTCCTCGGAAGAGTAACCAGCACGGCCCTGCGCCGTGGCTCGCCGTACGCGCGAAAGTGAGGCACTCTTGACGTCCAGGATATCCACCAGAGTTCGCGCGATGACCAAGAGCCGCTCGCTCGCGCTTATTTGCAAACACGGAGGAATAAAACTCGGATCGAAGATGAAGCGGCCCGATCCATCGCGGAGAACTCGGGCGACAGGCAGCGTGACGAGTTCCTGATTATCCTGGCTCTCGACAACAAATCGAATGTTCTTGCGGCCAATCTGAATCTGCTTTTCGTCTCGTCCGGTATTCTCATCGGGCAGAGTGAGCATCTCTGCCTTGAAGCGCAAATCTATTTGCGACGGCTCGGAATCGAGCGCACAGTTCGGTCCCTCAGGCCGCCGCGCTGGCACAGCCAGCAGCACGATAAGAGATTCGCGCGTGGAAGAGAAAAGATCGTTGATGTTCAAAACAGGAGGCAGCGCATCAGCGTCAGGCATTTGAAATGCAAGGCCGTCTGGGAACAGGCCCCGCGCATGCACCAGAGAAAGCATTCCATTTTGCAGCGCGTCTGGATCGAGTTTGCAGCTGATCACGCCGTAAGGGGCAAACCACAGGCTCGACGTCGAGAAATGAACGAGGTCTTCGAAGGATTGGGATTGAACCTGGAAGTGATGGGGGCCCAGGTACATCCCCTCGTGCCACACCACCTTGGAAAGATGCTTCATTGTTCAGTTGATCATGCCAGGCTCGGCGCCGGCATGCTGCGTCCCACCCAGCGCGAACCAGCTCTCCTGTGACGCAGTGTAGCAACTCTCGCATCACCGCACGGCCTGCCCGGCTTTTCCAGGCTTGATGGAGGCGTCGGACGCGACCCCTGATCGATGCTCTAGCCGTGAGAAAGAGCCAGAAAAGCCGCTAAACGGTCGAAACGTGCCTAACTATGGCGTTTGCGTAGAAGGATGTCAAGACATTCACCCCGCTGATGTTGGTATTTGGTATTATGCCCGCGCTGTCCGCGAGAGTTGCGCATGCCGCCCCTACAGATGGTCACCTCGGAACAGTTTGCCACGCTCCGCGAGTATTTCTTGCAGTCGGACTTTTCCGCGGATGCCATCCGCAAGAGGCTCGATATCCCGCCCGCAAAGGAATTGGACCTCGTCGAACTTTCCGGCACTCCGCTCCTCAGATCCAAAGTGCGCGATGGCCTTGATGCACTCATCTATCTTTTCCTCCTCGGAGAATCTCTGCCATTCGCCGAGGCTTTGTCTCTTTTCCCGCCTGCGGTTTGGGATGCTCTCAGCCAGGCAGGCCTCGTTCTGCGCAACCCCGCCGAGGCAAGCGGATGCCTTGCCACTGTTGCCCTTTATCCGATTCGACATCTGTTCCTTGTTTCGGATCGCTGGAACAATCCCAATCACTCCCCGCGCGAAAAGTTTCCCGACATCGTCTATCCGGCACTGACGAAGTCGGCCAAGCAGTTTATCGACTTTACTTCCTTCGCGCCCTGCGAAGACTTCCTCGAACTCTGCGCAGGCACAGCTCCGGCAGCATTGCTTGCATCGTGTTCCGCCAAGAATATCTGGGCCACCGATATTGCCGAGCGCTCAATATACTTTGCAAAGTTCAACGCTTCGCTCAATAACATCCACAACGTGACCTTTGCTCTAGGCGATCTCTATCAACCGGTGGAGGGCCGCACGTTCGATCGTATTGCCGCGCATCCACCCTACGTGCCTGTCCTCAAACCTGCGGAGATTTTCTACGGTGGCGGCGAGGTTGGCGAGGAAATCACGAAAAGAATCATTAGCGATCTACCTGCCAGATTGAAACCGGGCGGGCGCCTGTACTGTCGAACGTTGGGGACGGAACGGCCTGGCCACAGCTTCGAAAACCGCATTCGGGAGTGGCTCGGAGAGCGGCATCGGGAGTTTGACGTGGCTGTTTTTGCCATCCAAAACCTGGAACCGCGTCAATTTGCCCTGGAAGAAACCGTCAGCAAGAATGGCGGCAGGGAACAATTCGCGCAATGGGAAAGGCTCTTCGCAAAGAACGACGTGCGCGAGCTCGTGATTGGTATTGTTATCGTACAACGGCGCGCCGAACATAGGCCGGCGTTCACAGTCCGGCGGACGATTAGCGGCGGCACACCTGCCGCAGTGCTGGAATGGACCATGAGCTGGGAGGCGGAATTGCAAAGGGAAGGGGCTATCCCTCGGCTCCTCCAGGCCAAACTTCTGGCAACTCCCGGAACCGAGATTGTCGTGCGCCACATCCTGCGGGACGGCGAAATCTCCGCGGAGAATTTCACTCTCTCGTTAGAGAAACCCTTTGCCATGGACTGCAAAGTGCAGCCCTGGATGGCGCTTCTCTTGCCACGTTGCGACGGCAAGACATCAGTGGCCGACTTATTCGCAATGGCGAAACAAAACGGCTGGATTGTCCCCGATACACCTGCGGAGGAGTTTTGCCGCCTGCTCGCCACCTTTATCAGCGGGGGATTTCTTCAAACGGAAGAGCTTAGATTGCCTGTGGCAGCAGGATGAGAAGTTCCAGTTGCGGCTCCGGAATGTCGCTGGGAACGAAAGCCGCCAAGCTGCGGCCCTTCGTCACCGTTTCCCACGCCACTCCGGACTGATTCAAGCTGAAGTATTGATAATTGAGTTTCACGGGAATCGATGCCGGCGGCCTCACCGCATGGGTGAGCTGCATGCCCGGAAGCGCCTGCCGCACGAGCTGCTCGATTTGCGCGGCCGAGCAAACCTTAATTAATTGCGGCGCCTTCTTGATTAGGTCCCCTTGATTCATAGTCGAGCTGACAGCCAGATAGAATTTCGTTCCTACAAGGTATCGATCGTCCTCGATACTTGTGGAATAGATGGAAGACTTCACCAGTTTCAGAGGCAGCGCAACGAAATTGCTGGGGACAACCGTTTCCAAAAGTTCTCGCAGCTTTTCATCCAAGTCCGTGAAGCATGCGCCGAGGTTTTCGTGGTCGTAAAGCGGCAGGTCTCTCGGCTGGATCTTCAGCGAAAAGGTGCTAAGCGCTCCCGCCAGCGAGGTGAACAATCGAAAGAGAACGTCCGGATGCCCGTGCCGCACATCATGAATGTGGCGGAGGGCAGGGAAGTGGCCGTTCACCGTATAGAGCAGCCAAAAGCTTGCGATGTCCGCCGCCGAAAAATCCGCGAGTCCGGCGCTGCGCTGCCTCCGGCCACCAGCAAGAATGCTGCTCTTCGCCGCGAGAATCTCCACCAGACGCCGTGCGATTCCCATCAAGTAGTCGTTTGCCGCAATATCCAGCAAGGGAGGAATATACTGCGGGTCAAGCCGGAAAGTGCCGGCGGAAGTTCGCAAAATCCGCGCGATTTGCAGCGAATTGCAGCCTTCTCGAGACTCGCCTTCCACCAGAAATCGCAGATTTTTTCTTGCCATTTGTACCGGCTTTTCCGTCAAGCCGGAGTTTTCGTCCTTCAAATTCACGATTTCGGAGAGATACCTGACGTCCGCGTTTTTCTGCGCGATGGATACGTTTAGCCCATGCGGCCGGTACTCAGGAATCGCCAAGTAAATGTCCAGCGAGTTCTGCTCGGCCTCGAAAAAAAGCCCGAGCGGCTTGGGCGGCGGGGCGGCGTCGGATTCGGGGATTTCGAAGGGAAGCCCATCCGCAAAAAGCCCGGAGGCGCGGGTGAGAGCAAAATTGCCCTCTGTAAGTGCCTCCTGATTGATCTTCAAATCGAGGAATCCCCAAGGACGGAAATTCAGCCCTTCCAGACGAAATTGCAGGCAGCTCTCAACATAACGGTCGCGTGTCTGCAGGTGTTGCGGCGTGAGAAAGGTGCCTTTTGACCAGATGACAGGTTGAAGCTGGCGCATGGCTTGCGGCTAAAGCTAGCAGGTGCGGTGCGTCAAAGTCAAAAGAGATTCCAGGTGAATCTGGGCCAAACTTGTCAGCCAAAGCGCGTCATCCATATCTCGCGATCATTGTGATACGCCTCGTTGACCCTAATCCTTGTCTTTTCATGCAGTTACTTGTTCACCTGTAAGCTCTCCACAGTTCACCGCCAGTGCATTGTTATCCCCAATGGAAGGCGCGATAGTGTGCACCATGTTGAAGCCTTGGACAGCGACCGTGGACGGTGGGAACGGATAGGCGGGCAGATGACCATGCTGCACCCACGATTGGGACAGTCAGCCAAGTCAATACCACGAGCGAGGCGTATTTGCCGCCGGGATAATGCCCGGATGGAAAAGCTCCTTCTCGCCGTCTTCCGAGTTGGCGGCCGTTACACTCCACGATTCCCCAGAGAAGGGAGTCTTCCGCGAAGGCCTCGGTCACGTATGCCCAAAGTGACTCGCAAGTGGGTCGTGGTTCTGCACTTGCGGTGCCCGGAAGGGCGACTGCAAGCTAGTTCTAGGACTTTGGAACTAATTGACGGGCAGTGGGAATCGTGATAAACCCTGCCCATGTAATTCAGGTGTCCTGCCTTGGCGAAACGCTTTTCGCTCTCAACACACTACCCGCAATGTGAGGGAGACTTAAGGGGAAAACATGCCAAAAGAAAGCGTCCATAAGAAGCTCGAGCGAGTACGCCCGCCTCGAGTGCATGTCACATACGATGTAGAGGTTGGAGACGCTATTGAAGTCAAAGAGCTACCTTTTGTCATGGGAGTCTTTGCCGACCTTAGCGGCCAGCCCACGGAGGCCCTCCCGAAGCTCAAAGACCGCCGCTTCGTCGAGATTACTCCAGACAACTTTGATGGCGTGCTTGAGAGTTTCAAGCCGCATCTCTCTCTGGAAGTTGACAACAAGCTCAGTGACGAAGCGGACGCCGGAAAGCTCAAAGTCGATATTGACTTTAAGAGTCTCGACGACTTCGACCCAGGCAATGTCGCCAAAAACGTGAAGCCCTTGCGCGAGCTTCTCGAACTTCGGCAAAAGTTGGGCGATCTCCGCGGCGCGCTCCAGGGCAACGATAAGCTGGACGACCTGTTGATGGAAGCCGTTGGCAACACGCAAAAGGCCGATCAGATTAAGAAAGAAATCGACAAGGACAAGCCCAAGGGAGGCTCCGATGAGTAAGCCGGAGAAGGCGGCCTCGCAATCGGCGGAAGCTAAGACGACGGAATCGAGCCTGCTGGATCAGATCGTAGAGCAAGGGCGGTTTGGAAAAGAGCAGTCCGCGCGGGAACGCGGTCGTGACATGGTCAAGGAGTTTGTCGCGCAAGTACTCGAAGGCGAGATGAAGCTTTCGCGCGACGCCGACGCCACCATCAATTCCCGTGTCGCTCAGATCGACCATCTGATTTCTCTTCAATTGAACGAAATCCTTCACCATCCGGCGTTTCAAAAGCTGGAAGCAAGCTGGCGCGGCATCAGGTACATGATGGATCAGAGCGAAACCAGTTCGATGCTCAAGATCCGCGTTCTGAATGTCAGCAAGAAAGAGCTGCTCCGCGACCTGCAACGCGCCCCGGAATTCGATCAGAGCGTGATGTTCAAGAAAGTCTACGAAGATGAATTCGGCATTTTCGGTGGCGAGCCATTCGGCGCGCTCATCGGTGACTACGAATTCAGCAAGCATCCCGAAGACATCGAGTTGCTGGAAAAGGTTTCCCAAGTGGCCGCGGGGGCGCATGCCCCTTTCCTGACGGCCGCCGCACCCGAGTTACTGAATCTTGACAGCTTCTCGCAATTGGGTGAGCCGCGCGACATTGGGAAGATTTTCGACAGCACCGAATATGCCAAGTGGAAGTCGTTTCGCGCCAGCGAGGACTCCCGCTATGTCGGCTTGACCATGCCTCGCGTTCTCATGCGCCTTCCCTATGGAAAAGATACCAAACCCATCGACGAGTTCAACTATGAGGAAGGCGTGGATGGGACCGATCATTCCAAGTACCTTTGGGGCAATGCCGCCTACGCCCTCGGCGCCCGCCTCACCACCGCGTTTGCTCAATACGGTTGGTGCGCCTCGATCCGTGGCGTGGAAGGCGGAGGCCTCGTCGAGGGGCTTCCGACCCATACTTTCCGCACGGACGAAGGCGACGTAGCCTTGAAATGTCCGACGGAAGTGGCGATTACCGACCGCCGCGAAAAAGAACTTGCCGACCAAGGCCTCATTCCTCTCGTGCACTGCAAGGGCGCGGACTATGCGGCGTTCTTCAGTGTGCAGTCCGCCAACAAGCCAAAGAAGTTTGATAAGGCTGCGGCCAATGCCAATGCCCGCCTGTCCGCCCAGCTGCCATACATCCTAGCCGTCTCCAGATTTGCTCACTATATGAAGTCCATTATGCGCGACAAAATTGGCGGATTCATGAGTCGCGGGCAGTGCGAAGCCTTTCTCACCCAGTGGATCATGCAATATGTTACTAACGACGACCAGGCAAGCGCCACGGTCAAAGCGAAGTTCCCGCTTCGGGAAGCGAAGATCGAGGTCAGTGAGATACCAGGCAAGCCTGGGGCCTACCGTGCGATCGCCTTTCTGCGTCCGCACTTCCAACTGGATGAACTAACCGTTTCGCTTCGTTTGGTCGCGGACCTACCTCAGCCGGCGAAGTGATCGATTCTCGGAGGTCTCGGCTGCTTGTATGGGATTAGCCGTCCCGGTTTGAAATATAGAAACCGAAATTCGGTGCACTACGGATTTCTAAGCGATTTCCATGAACCCATAAATAGGAGGAAATGAGAATGGCATTTACTGCTGCTGAATCAAAAATCTACGCGGGAACGCATTCCGATTATTTCTTGAAGGTGGACGGGATCGAGGGAGAAAGCTCGGACGACAAACACAAGAACGAACTAAATATCCTATCCTGGTCATACGGTTCCAGACAGCCAGGCGCTTCAGCTGTCGGCGGCAGAGGTGCGGGAGCGGGCAAGGCTCAGTTCTCCGATATTGAGTTCACAAAGTACGTGGACAAAGCCTCGCCTAAGCTTATGCTCGCATGTGCGAGCGGGCAGCACTTCGACCATGTCTTACTGACGTGCCGGAAGGCCGGGGGTACGAACCCCGTGGAATACCTCAAAATCAAGCTTACCGACGTGCTGATCTCCTCTCAGGAGACCGCCTCTAACTTCGAGGGCAGTGTCAGCGGCACGCAATTTAAGGATGCCTTACCCCTAGATAAGTTTAGTCTCAACTTCGCCCAGATCGACGTTACTTACACGGCCCAAGACAACAAAGGCAATCCAGCCGGCCAGACCGAGGCTGGTTGGAATCTGCAGAAGAACGTTAAGTCTTAATGTACCAAGTGCGCGGCTTCTGGCCGGGCTGTCTGCGTGGACAGTCAGCCTGGCCGGAGCCAGCGTCGCTCGTGTCTTGCCCAATTTTTCTGGGACAGTTTCTGAGCCAAGGATGCCATGTCAGTCCAACAATTGTTTCAAGCGGGCCGCCTCAACGACGCCATTCAGGCTTTGAACGCGGAAGTGCGCGACAATCCTACTGACGCTAAACGCCGGACGTTTCTCTTCGAACTGCTCTGTTTTTCCGGTGATTTCGCACGCGCTGAAAAACAGCTCGATATTCTAGGCAGTGAAGGCCGCAACGCCGAAATGGGTGCTCTTCTATATCACGCCGCTCTTCACGCCGAGCGGACTCGCCACGACCTTTTCGCCAAAAAGCAATATCCCATGCCGAAGGACGCTGCGAGCCTGGGCCCCTTGTCCATAAGCATCAATGGCAAGCGCTTTCACACCTTGACTGACGGCGATCCGCGCATCGGCTCGAACCTGGAGGTTTTCGCCGCCGGCAGTTATATGTGGATCCCTTTTGGGCTTCTCACTTCCATCGATATTGCTCCCCCCAAACGTTTGCGCGACCTCTTGTGGTTACCAGCAAAAGTTCGCACTTCGGACAAGTACGAAGACCGCGAGCTGGGTGAAGTGCTGCTTCCCGTCCTTACTCCATTTGCCGGGCAACATACTGACCCCGCTGTTCGCCTTGGCCGGGCGACCGTATGGGAAGAAACTGACGACGGGGAAGCTGTCCCCGTGGGCCAAAAGGTTTTGCTCGCCGATGACGAGGAATGGCCGATTCTGGAGCTGCGCAACGTCCATGTAGCGATCGCCCAGACGGCCTCTTAACGGCCATGCCCCTTCCCGAAGGTCTCCTCAACCCCATCCCAGGGGACAATCCCAGCGGAAAGAGTTTGCGCTACGATCCTGTCTACGACAAGATTCGCGAAGCGCGCCGTGAAGATGATGTGCTTCCGCAGGGAGAGTGGTCTCACGAAGTCAAGAAGGCCGATTTTCCCCTCGTGATCAAGCTCACCACAGAAGCCCTTTCCACGAAAAGCAAGGATTTGCAATTGGCCGCGTGGTTGACAGAAGCAATCCTGTTCCGTGATCACGTTGCCGGGCTTCGCGAGGGTCTCGACCTTCTCCGTGGCCTAATGGAAACGTTCTGGGACACTGTTTACCCGGAAATCGACGATGGCGATTTGGAGTTTCGCGCCGGGCCTCTTGGGTGGGTCGGTTCCAAGATGGATGTTGCTGTGCGGCGGCTTCCTCTCACCAAGAGCAAGCTCGATTGTTTCAAATATCAGGAATCCCGCCGCGTCGGCTACGAAGCGGATGCTGTCAGTGAAGAGAAGGCTGCTGCGCGAGCCGCGGCCATCGCAGAGAAAAAATGTACCGCCGAAGAATTTGATGAGGCTGTTCGCGCTACTGGCGATGCATACTACGAAAAGCTTGCGGCCAACCTTGTCGCTGCTCTGGAATCGGTTCAGTCGCTGGAAACCTTGAGCGACGAAAAGTTCGGCCGCGAAGCGCCGAGCTTCACCAATCTGCGCACCGCTCTAGAAGAGCTACAGGATTTTGTAAAGCAGTACCACAAACCTCCTGAAGAAGTGGCGGAGGAGACAGCCGAAGCGACTGCCGATGAAGTAGCCGACGAATCTACCGCTGGGACTTCTTCAGGCGCGACCGCCGCCAAGAAAAAATCCGTTACCGCGGAGCCCGCGGATCGCGACGACGCCATACAGCGCCTCGCTGTCGTGGCTCAATTTTTGCGTCACGAGAGTCCAATGAATCCGGTCTCTTACTTATTGCTCCGCGCGATGCGCTGGGGAGAACTCCGCGCCGCAGGCGCTACGCTTAACCCAACGCTTCTGGATGCCCCGCCAACAGAAAAACGCACTCTCATCAAGAAAATGTCCATTGAGGGGGATTGGGCTGGTGTTTTGGAGAACTCGGAACAAGCCATGAGCTTGCCGTGTGGCCGCGGATGGCTCGATTTGCAGCGCTATGTTGTTCGCGCGTGCGAATCGCTCGGTTCGGATTACGAACCAGTTGCGGCCGGCATCCGCTCGGAATTGAAAGCCTTGCTCACCGATTATCCTGATCTGCTCAACGCTTCGCTCATGGACGACACTCCGGCCGCCAATGCGGAAACGCAAACTTGGCTCAAGGAGAGCGTCCTGCCACCGCCGGCTGCCCTTGCTCCCAGCGAACCAGAATTTGTCCCTGCAGCAATGTCTCCGGGTTCGCCATCGGGAAGCTCGAACGGGGAAAAAACTCCCGACGTCATCGAACTCGCCATGAAGGCCGCGCGCGCCGGAAGAGTGCAGGAAGCTATCGGCATATTAACGCGCGAAATGAACAACGAGCGCACAGGCCGCGGTCGCTTCCAGAAACATATCCAACTCGCCAACATTTTTCTTGCCACCAAGCACGAAGCCATCGCCTACCCTATCCTCGTTGAGCTCGCGGAGGAGATCGAACGACGCAAGCTTGAGGAGTGGGAAGAAGCGGCCATCGTTGCCCAACCTCTCGCGCTGCTTTATCGCTGTGCTGAAAAGCTGGGTCGTGACGACGCCGAGAAGGAAAAGATTTATCAGAAGCTTTGCCGGCTTGATCCCGGCCAAGCGCTGGCTCTGAGGTAACCGATGCCCGATTCCAATGCCCCGTTGAGACTGCCGCTCTTGGACCGGCTCCTCGACGACGAGCCCAAGATCAAGACCGAAGCGCCCACGACGCGGAGCACGTCCCTTGCTCGTCTCAAAACAGCCGTCCGGCGCGACCTGGAGAGTCTCCTCAATACCCGCCGCACTCCGGATTATATCCCGGAGGGATCAATCGAAATTCTACGCTCCGTCTATTATTACGGGCTCCCCGATATCACTTCCATGCCCGCCAATTTTCTCTACGAGCAAACCAAATTACTTCAGTCGATTGAGACGGCAGTGAAAACATTTGAAGCCAGGCTCGATGGCGTGAAAGTCTCCCTGGTCCCCGTTGCCGGCCAGTCCCGCGTCTTGCGATTTGTGATCGATGGCATGCTCCGCATCGATCCGCTTCCCGAACACGTCGTCTACGACGCCTCCATCGAGCTGACTAGTCTCGAAGTTTCCATTTCGGGAGAAGACCGTGCGTGACGAGCTTCTCGAATACTACGAGCGCGAATTAACCTATCTCCGCCAGATGGGCGCGGAGTTCTCCGAGAAATATCCGAAAGTCGCCTCGCGCCTGCTTCTCGATCCGAACCGTTGCGAAGACCCCCATGTCGAACGCCTCATCGAGGCCTTTGCTTTTTTGGCCGCGCGCGTCCACCTCAAAATAGACGACGAGTTTCCCGAAATAACGGAAGCCTTGCTCAGCGTCCTCTATCCGCATTACATCCGCCCCATTCCTTCTTCTACCATCGTGCAATTTCATCTGGACCCGGAACAGGGAAAACTCAGCACCGGCCTCCCCGTTCCGCGAGGCTCGATGCTCTACTCTCAGCCGGTCGACGGGTATCCCTGCAAATTTAACACTTGTTACAACACCACTCTCTGGCCTTTAAAAATCGCTGCAGCTCAGTGGGTCACCCCAGATCGCCTGCGTCCCGCTGTCAAATCCCAGGACGCCGTCGCCGCACTGCGACTCGAGATCGAATGTTTTCCCGACGTCGCCTTCGACAAATTAGAATTGAGTTCCCTCCGCTTTTATCTCAATGGCGAGAGCAGCCTCATCCACACTCTCTACGAATTACTCTGCAACAACTGCACGCAAGTCTTGCTCCGCGATCGCGCGCCAAATACTCGGAAAAACGCTATTTCGTTCCCCGGCACGCATCTGCAACCCGCCGGCTTCGCCGACCCTGAAGCTCTCCTTCCATATCCCCGCCGCTCGTTTTCCGGCTACCGCCTTTTGCAGGAGTACTTTCATTTTCCAGAGAAATTCTTCTTTGTGGATTTGAAGGGTCTCGAACAGCTTCGCACCTCGGGCTTCGGTCCTCGTATCGAGATTGTCTTTCTGATTTCCCGCTTCGAACGCAGCGAACGCCAACAAACTCTTGAGCTGAACGTATCCGAAGAAACTCTCCGCTTGGGTTGCTCGCCTGCGATCAATCTTTTCCCGCATACCGCCGAGCCCATTCGCCTCGATCAGACTCACACCGAATACCTCATCACTCCCGATGTGCGTCGCCGCCGTGCCATGGAAATCTTCTCCATCGAAGAAGTCATCTCCCCCGATCCACGGACTCACGAAGTCTTGAAATTCGAACCTTTTTATCGCTTCCGGCATACCACCTCGCGCCATCGCGAACGTCCCAAAGGCTTCTGGCATTCCCGCCGCCAGGCTTCCACGCGCCGCGATGACGAAGGCACCGATGTCTACCTCTCCTTCTTGGATCTAAGCGGCCGCCCGCTCCACCCCGAAACCGATACTGCAACTATCCACTGCACTTGTTCGAACCGCGATTTGCCGCACCGTCTCCCCATGGGAAACGAACGCGGTGATTTTGAACTCGAAGGCATTACCTCGATAAAGCGCATCGTGGCCCTACGCAAGCCCTCTTCTTCCGTCCGCCCGCCCACCGGCAAGGGCATGCTCTGGCGTCTCATCTCTCATCTTTCTTTGAACTATCTCTCTATCGTCGAGGAAGGCAAGGAATCCCTGCAGGAGATTCTCCGTCTTTATACGTTCGGAGAATCCGGCTACAACGAACGGCAAGTCGCGGGACTCATGCACCTATCCAGCACGCGCCACTTCGCCCGCGTCATCTCGGAAAACGGCATCGGCTTTGTGCGCGGTCACCGCGTCGAAATGGAATTCGACGAAGAACAGTTTGTCGGCGGCGGGGTTTTTCTGTTTGCGAGCGTTCTCGAATATTTTCTGGGTCACTATGCTTCGCTGAATAGCTTTAGCCAGCTTGCTGTCCGCACCCAGCAGAGAAAGGAGGTTCTGCGCCAATGGCCACCCCGGGCGGGGGAAGTGATTCTCCTGTAGACTTCTCGGAAGTCGAAGAGTTGCTCCGCAGCGAGCCTTATCGCTTCGAGTTCTTCCAGGCGATTCGCTTGCTCGAGCGCATGGCGCCCGATCGCAAGCCTCTGGGACGTTTCACCAACCCATCCGATGAAGTAGCGCGCCTTGGCACTCATCCTTCTCTCTCTTTCCCCGCCAGCGAAATTCAGTCCATCGATTGGCCGGAGGGAAAGCCGCCTTCTCTCGCCGTGAACTTCATGGGCGTCACAGGCCCACAGGGTCCCCTGCCCCACTTCTATACCACTCTGATTCTTGCTCGCTTGCGCTCCGGCGACAGGACGCTCCGCGATTTTCTCGACCTCTTTCATCACCGCATGATCTCGTTCTTTTACCAGGCTTGGGAAAAATACCGTTTCGCTGTTTCCTACGAACGTGGAGAGCGCGATCGTTTCTCCCACCATCTGCTCGATCTGATCGGTCTTGGCACCCTCGGTTTGCAGGAACGCCTCGCCGTCCCCGATGACGCTTTCCTCTTCTTTGCCGGCATTATCGGCCAGCGTCCCCATTCCGCGCACGCTCTCGAGCTGCTCCTCAACGATTACTTCGAAGTTCCCGTCCAAGTGATCCAGCTGGTCGGCGGCTGGTTCCGACTGGACGAGACCACCGAGTGTTGCATCGGCGAGCGCTCCACTCCCTCCGAACAATTGGGATTGGGCGCGGTGGTCGGCGACGAAATATGGAACCAGCAGGCCCGCGCGCGCATCCGCATTGGCCCACTCGATCTGAAAAGCTATCTCGATTTTCTGCCCAACGGCTCCGCCTACGAGCCGCTTCGCTCCCTCTTGCGTTTTTGGACCAACGAGGAGATCGATTTCGACGTTCAGCTCATTCTCGAACGCGAGGAAGTTCCGCGCTGCCAGCTCGGCGGCGAAGGCGATGGCGCACCGCAGCTTGGCTGGGTCACTTGGATGAAATCAAAGCCGATGGAACGTCATCCGGAAGAAACCATTTTCAACGTTTAGCGAAACGAGGTCGTCATGACGGCAAACCTTAAAGGTCTGATCGGAAAACTCAACGATACCACTCGCAACGCTCTCGAGGCTGCTGCGGGTTTCTGTTTGGCCCGCACTCACTATGACATCGAGGTCGAACATTTCCTTCTTAAACTCCTCGACGTCACCGATAGTGATCTCCCTCGCATCCTCAAGCAGTTTGGCGTCGACAAATCCCGCCTTACGGGTGATCTCACTCGTAGCCTCGACAAATTAAAATCCGGCAATGCTCGCACACCTGCTTTCAGCCCTACGCTCACGGACATGCTCTCCGAAGCATGGACGATCGGCTCCATCGACTTCGGCTCCGCGCAAGTCCGCACTGGCTTCTGCATTCTCGCGATCGCCAGCTCCGGCGATCTTTCGCGCCTCATGCGTGAAGTCACACGCGAATTTCAAAAAATCAGTGCCGAAGGTCTACACAAGGATTTCTGGAACATCGTTGCCGGTTCGCCCGAAGACCAGGAAACCGCGCAAGCCGTTCCCATCGGCATCGAAGGTCTCCCTCAAGGTGCTGCTGGCATTCCCGCGGCCGGGAAACAGCAAAATCTTAATCAGTTCACCATCGATCTGACCGCCAACGCCAAAGCCGGAAAAATCGACGCCGTCCTCGGCCGCGATCACGAGATCCGCCAAATCATCGACATTCTCACGCGCCGCCGCCAAAACAATCCTATCCTCACTGGCGAAGCAGGCGTGGGCAAAACCGCCGTCGTCGAAGGTTTCGCGCTGCGCGTCGCAGCCGGCGACGTTCCGCCTCCTCTCAAAAACGTCACCATCCGCTCGCTCGATCTTGCGCTTCTGCAAGCCGGTGCCGGAGTCAAGGGCGAATTCGAAAATCGGCTCAAAGGACTGATCGAAGAAGTCAAATCCTCTCCGTCTCCCATCATTCTCTTTATCGACGAAGCTCACACCATGATCGGCGCAGGCGGCGCGGCAGGGCAAGGCGATGCTGCTAACTTGCTCAAACCCGCCTTGGCCCGGGGTGAACTGCGCACCATCGCCGCGACCACCTGGTCCGAATACAAAAAATTCTTTGAAAAAGACGCGGCCCTCGCCCGCCGCTTCCAAGTCGTCAAAGTCGAAGAGCCCACTGAAGAACAATGCATGGTCATGCTTCGCGGCATCGTCAGCTCACTCGAGAAACATCACAACGTGAGGATTCTTGATGAAGCGGTCCGCTCCGCCACGAAGTTTTCGCATCGCTATCTCGCAGGCCGCCAGCTTCCCGACAAAGCCGTCAGCGTCATGGACACTGCCTGCGCGCGCCTCTCGCTCGGCCAAAACGCAACTCCGCCTGCCATCGAAGACGCCATGCGCCAAGTGGACGACCTCGACGTCCAGCAGCGCGTGCTCGAACGCGAATCTGCCGTCGGCGTCGATCATTCCGAAAGGCTCGCCAATATCGCCAAGCAGAAAACAGATGTCGCCGCTCGCCTCAAAACTCTCGAGGAACGGCGCGATAAGGAGCTGTCGCTCGTTTCTCGCATCCGCGACATCCGCACCCAACTCGAGGCCGCCGTTTCGCCAGCCACTCCGCCTGCGTCCATGTCCGCAGCTGCCGGCACCGCTGCAAAACCCGCGACCGATGCAACCGCGCTTCGCGCCGAGCTCGAAAGACTGAACGCCGAGCTCGATGCTCTCCAGGGGGATTCGCCTCTTATGCGCGTCTGCGTCGATACGCAGATCGTCGGCGAAGTCATCTCCGCCTGGACCGGCATCCCCGTCGGAAAAATGCAGCAAGATGAAATCAATACCGTGCTCAATCTGAAAGATCTAATGTCCGCTCGCGTCATCGGCCAGAACCACGCCCTCGAAGCCATCGCCCAGCGCATCTCCACCAACCGCGCCGGCATGGACGACCCCGTCAAACCCGTCGGCGTCTTCATGCTGGTCGGGCCCAGCGGCGTCGGCAAAACCGAAACTGCCCTCGCCCTCGCCGATTTTCTCTACGGCGGCGAGCGCAATCTCATCACCATCAACATGTCCGAATTCCAGGAAGCCCACACCGTCTCCAGCCTCAAAGGCGCGCCTCCAGGCTATGTCGGCTACGGCGAAGGTGGTGTCTTGACCGAAGCGGTGCGCCGCCGGCCTTACTCCGTCGTCCTTGCTCGACGAATGCGAGAAGGCTCATCCCGATGTTCTCGAACTTTTCTACCAGGTCTTCGACAAGGGCAACATGGAAGACGGCGAAGGCCGCGAGATTGATTTCAAAAACACCATCATTATTCTCACGTCCAACGCCTGCACCGATCTCCTAATGAAGCTAACCGCCGATCCCGAAACCACTCCCAGCGCCGATGGCTTGGCCAAAGCCTTAAAGCCCGAACTCAACAAAATCTTCAAGCCCGCCTTCATGGGGCGTCTTGTCACCGTCCCCTATTTCCCCCTGCGCGATGAAGCCATGAAGCAAATCGTCACCCTGAAGCTAGCCAAAATCCAGCGCCGCATCCGCGACAACCACAAAATCGAGCTGACCTACGATCCCGCGGTTGTCGCCGAAGTCGCCAAACGCTGCACCGAAGTCGAGTCCGGCGCCCGCAACGTCGACAACATCCTCACCAATACCATGCTCCCGGATGTTTCGCGCTATCTTCTCGGCCGCATGGCTGAACGCCAAAAGCCGTCTTCGATTCACGTTTCTGTCGGCGAAAACGGCGCCTTCACTTACGCTTGATGGGAGGACTACAGCGATTATCCTTTTCAGCGATTTCTTCTTGGTCCACAATGCGATATCAATAACGCTTGGCCGGGCAGCCTCGGTTTGGCGACTGTTTAGGAGAGTGGGTTTCTAGCGAAAATGGCCTACACGCAAGACAAAAGAATCATTGCTATTGATACCCCCTTGGGGAAGGATGCGCTCCTGCTCCATGGTTTTGCCGCGCAAGAAGGCATCTCCAGGCTTTTCCGAATCTCCGCCGAGTTTCTCTCCGAAAACGCTTCCATTGATTTCACTAAAATTATTGGCCAGCAAGTTTGCATCTCCCTTACTCTCGCCGATGGCAGCAAACGCTATTTCAACGGCCACGTCAGCCGCTTCGCACAAACTGGAATGGACGAACGATTCACGCACTACCATGCTGAAATCGTCCCCTGGGTCTGGTTTCTCACCAGAAGGGCCGATTGCCGCATCTTTCAAAACATGACTATCCCGGACATCGTCACCAAGGTCTTCAAGGACCGCGGTTTCGGCGATTTCCGCAACTCTCTGCAAGGCAATTTCGAGCAGCGCGAATATTGCGTGCAGTACCGCGAGACGGATTTTAATTTTGTCTCGCGCCTCATGGAGCAGTACGGCATCTACTATTTCTTCGAGCACGAACAAAACAAGCACACACTTGTCATGGGCAATAAGCCCAGCGTACACAAGCCTTGCCCCATCCAGTCCAAGGCGCGTGTGGATTTCACCGGCGGCGTCTACTTGAAAGACGAAGATTTCGTCGGTTCCTGGAATCTCGAACAGGAACTGCGTCCAGGAAAATATGCCATGACGGACTACAACTTTGAGACCCCCAGCACCAGCCTGATGGCCAACGAGGACACGATTTTCAAAGTCGGCGGCAACGACAAGTATGAGGTCTTCGATTATCCCGGCGAGTACACCAAAAAAGCCGAAGGAGAATCTCGCACCCAGATTCGCATGCAAGAAGAAGAGACCATCCACTTGATTGGCGTCGGCTCCGGGAGTTGCCGCACCTTTGCCTCCGGCTACCGTTTTGACCTCTCCGGCCATTCCCGCTCGGATCAAAACGCAACTTATCTGCTTACGGAAGTCCAGCATTCAGCCACTGTTGGCAACAGTTATATGGGTTCTGGCGGGGATTCTGGCGAGTACTATTCCAATCACTTCAAATGCATTCCGTATTCAGTGGCCTATCGCCCGCAGCGTCATACGCCAAGGCCTTTTGTACAAGGCCCCCAGACCGCGGTGGTTACTGGCAAGTCCGGCGAAGAGATTTGGACTGACAAATACGGCCGCGTAAAAGTCCAGTTCTTCTGGGACCGCGAAGGCAAGAAAGACGAAAAAAGTTCCTGCTGGGTGCGTGTATCGCAACCATGGGCAGGAAAGAATTGGGGCGCCATAAACATTCCTCGCATCGGTCAGGAAGTAGTCGTCGACTTCCTTGAAGGTGATCCCGACCGCCCGCTGATCACTGGTCGCGTGTACAACGACGAACAAATGCCTCCTTATAAGCTCGCGGACAATCAGACGCGCACGACTTTCTTGACCCGGAGCACAAAAGGCGGCGGCTCCAGCAACTTCAATGAGCTGCGCTTCGAGGACAAAAAGGACGACGAGCAAATCTTCATGAACGCCGAAAAGGACATGGATTGGCGCGTCGAAAAAGAGTCGCGCGAGTTCGTCGGCGCTAATCGCCATATGATCGTCAAGTCCAGTCAATTCGAAGAAGTCGACGGCGACAAACAGTCTCAGGTGAAAGGCAAATTCATCGAAAAGATCACTGGCGACACGTCGATCCACATCGAAGCAAAACAAATGGAGAAAGTAGACTCCGATCAGTCCATTTCCATCGGTGGCGATCGCAAGGAGCAAGTTACCAACAACGAGTCCATCACCATCGGCCAGAACCGCAAGGAAAACGTCGGCAGCAACGAGTCCATCACCATCGGCCAGAGCCGCAATACTCAGATCGGCATGAACGACGTTCTCTCCGCAAGCCAGGCTGTTTATATTACCGGTGGCATGAACGTCGTCATCCAAGCCGGCATGCAGCTTTCCCTGGTCGGCCCCGGCGGCTTCATCGATATCGGTCCCGCCGGAGTTTCGATTCAGGGCACCATGGTCTTGATCAACAGCGGTGGCGCCCCGGGCAGCGCGCAAAGCGCCAGCCCCGACTCGCCTGCCAGCCCAGACTCTCCCGAGGATCCCAAAGACCCCGACACCGCCGACGATGGCACGAAAGGTGGAAAGCTCAACCAGTAGTCGAGAGAACTAACGATGCCTCCAGCTGCTCGCATCCTTGATCCCACAACCCACGGCATGCCTCTCATGCCGGGCCCCGGAAGTCTCAACGTTCTCATCGGCGGTCTCCCTGCCTGGCGCGCCATGATTGACCAGCACGCTTGCCCCGCCGTCAGCATCTCCGGCGCCGACGGCGTCGGCATGGTCATGCTCGGCAGTCCCACCGTCCTCATCAATTTCATGATGGCCTGTCGCATGGGCGACATCGTCATGGAAATCCCCGGCCTCGCCCTCGGCCCCGTAAATCCAATCATTATGGGCGAGCCTACGGTGATGATCGGCGAAGTCGGCATGGGCTCGCCCACGGTCGTCCCTCCGGTCCCGCCACTCGTATTGTTGGCCCAAGCTATGAGCGGCAGCGGCACCACCGGCCCCTCTTCGTCCTCTGGCAGTCCGGGCACTTCAACGGCTGGCCAGTCGCTTGCAGAAGCCGCCCAATCCGGCGTCCCTTTCATTCACCCCTGCCCCGGTTGAGAGTCCTTATCCAGTGCGGCAGGTCCTGCCGCCCAGGAACCCAACCAGACCGTAGTCGTCTCGCCCACCAAAACATCTTGGGTCGAGATCGAGCTAATCGATGACGATGGTCTTCCAGTCGCTTTCGAAGCCTATCGCGTCCAACTCCCCGACGGCTCCATAGTCGAGGGAACCCTCGACGGCCGTGGCCAAGCCCGCATCGAAGGCATCGATCCCGGCACCTGCAAGGTGACTTTCCCAGATCGCGACGCCAAAGATTGGAAGCGCGCCTAAGTTTCCGAGGAGATCGTTTCTGTGAGTGAAATTCACACCGTCGAGCAAGGCGAATACCTTGCCAGCATTGCGAAGGATTACGGCTTCTCCGACTGGCACACCATCTACGATCATCCTCAAAATGCCCAACTCAAGAAAAAGCGACCCAATCCAAATGTTCTTTTCCCCGGCGACGAACTTTTCATCCCAAACAAAGAGATGAAAGAAGAGTCTTGCCCCACGGAAAAAAGGACTAGCTTCAAGTTGAATGTCCCCAAGGCTTGGCTAAAAATCGTGTTGAAGGATTCCGACGGCGCAGCACTCGCCAACCAACCTTATACGCTTACTTTGGCCTGGCTGACGCTCAAGGGATCCACCGATCGGTCTGGTTCACTAGAGCAAAAGATTCCAATCGGAATAGACACCGGGGAGCTGAGCCTCGACAAAATCGATCTGCGCTGGGACCTAAAGATCGGTCATCTCGATCCGGTGCACAACGAGAGCGAGGACGCCGCGATCGTAGCGGGCATACAGGCTCGTCTTAACAATCTCGGCTTTTATTGCGGAGATGTCGACGGTATTCTTGGTCCAAATACAACTCAGGCTCTTAAAGCCTTTCAGGAGTCTGTCCTCAGTCGAAGCGACCCCGACGGCAAGGCTGACAAGCAGACTCGCGACGCGTTGCTCCAACAGCACGGATCTTAAGGCTCAGGTGTGAAGGAGTACTATGGCTGACGATTTCACGCCGGTTGGGAACTACTCGGTGCTTATCGAAAAGGCCGTCCAGCAGTTCTGGCCCCTCAATCCCGACACGCTCGACCTCGTCACCGCAGCGGACGAGGCCTACGTGGCTCCAAAAACCTCCACCGCGACCGACTTCAACACGATGGTCTTGCCACCTCAGTTTGGAGTCTTCGACATCCTGATCGAGTTCTCGAAGGACGAACTCAAGAAATGCGTCGACCCGATTTACTTAAGGAAGAAACGTAAAGACCCGAAAACGGGGAAGGATAAACCCACGGAGGACAATCCCCCGAATGACAAAGACTCGCTGGCTCAGGAATTTTACACCCTCCTAATGGGCAAACCCACCCACGAAAAGATGTGGCTGGTCATGGACGATAAGCGGCACTGTCGCATCTGCTTCGCCGTATACATCCCGCGCGACAAGGACTTCTTCGAAGGCAAGCTCAAGCTCGAAGTTACGCGAAGGGACAAGGGTCACCCGTACAAGGCCATGGAAATTGATCTGCCCCTGAAAGCGATGAAATACAAAGCCATCAAGGATCGAGTTGACAATCTGTTTATCTTCTTTGTGGCCTGCCCCGTCGGGCAGCTTCATGGAGCTAAACCTACCGCCCTCAAGGAATACTGCTGGTTCCAGATGAAGGTTGTCGAACAATGCGATCCCGCACAGCCCGTAAAGATGGCGCTCGTCAAGACCAAGGTATTACGTGAGAAAAGTGCGTTCACAGAGATCAACCGTCGTACCTTTCTGCTCTCCGATGACGACGGGTTCGTTTCACATAGCCGGCGCAATGTTGTTGGCCTCCCCGTGGAATGGCCGATTCTTTTCAATTCTGAACTGAATGGCTACGTCGAACGCGGTCATATGTGCCGCTTCCGCGAAGCCGACATCAAGCACAATCTGTCCCCCATTCAAGCCCCAGACATGCGTCTTATGAAGACAGCTAACGTGGACTTGTCAGCGTACTCGATCCTGCTCGACCCGGGTCACGCCATCGTCTATAACTACGACCAGCGCCGAAGCCAGGAGTGGTTTGTTGCTCACCGAGTGGCCGAGAGCATCCGCAACCTCTTAGTCGGATACAAGATGCCGGCCAATCATATCTATTGGACTCGAACGGCTGGGTTTGCCTTAATAGAACCGACCGCAGCGGCAATACGCTCGCAGCACGCTCCCGAGGAAGGTTCGGTCGATCTGCCCGGAATGGGCAATCCCAACCCCCGTTACGTATTCGACCTTCCGAACCGCAGAATTCGATTCCGCCATGACAGCCGTCCTCTTAAGCTGCTCTCCGACCTGCTTCTGACTGTCCACGAGCAGCCTACTCTCGTTCAGCGCAATTACACTCCACAGCCGGTCGCAGTCGCTGACCGTCAACGCCTCGTGGACATTAACGGGCAGGCCCTTCGGACTATTGAAAACCGGATCAATCTCCCTCCACCTGTGCACCCGCCACATGTACACCCTCCGCATGTGCACCCGCCACCTGTGCCGCTTCAGCGTGTGCAGGCTGGCTCGATGCGCTGGGACACCAATGCGCAAGATTATCTGTATACACTAGAGCGCGTTCCTGCCGACCCCAACGATCCGCCCGTAGTCGTCAACGATCACGTCCGTCTCACAGTTAATCAAACCGACTGGTTTAGAGTGGACGACACTATGCTCCGTGTCTTGGCGGAACGCACGGCCTGTTGGTCGCTCGAGTCTGAAATTGGCGGTGGCGCCGGCTTTATTACCGCCGCAAGGAACGCCATGATTAGCGCAGGTGCGTTCAACTACATGGTTGACCAAATCCTGCATTCCCTTGATCCCCAGTCGCCTCAGGCGTGGCTGAACCGTGGCATCAAGGGTTGGCACCCCTACCAGCGAGTGGCATACATCAACGAGACCGCGTGTAATCTGTACCTAACCCTGCATCAGAATGCCAGTGGTAATCAGATCGGCGGATTCGCCCTTGTCGCCTACCAGGGGGCGGTGCCGGCGGACCAAGTCCGCATCGGCAAAGTCTTTCTGAAATATATTGATTTCTTCGACCAGGGAGTTAACGACGAAGGCGTGCGCCGGGAGTACAGTGAGCTGTATATGGTGAATCCCAGCCCGCCCGACCCTAATGCCCCCGTCAACAGCAAATTGGCGCAATATGCATACTTGGAATCAGAGTTTATGGATTCCGACGACCGTTCTAATCCGGGACATTTCCAATATGAACGGATGGTGAGCGACGAAAAGGTTAATGAACTCGCTCGCGAAATCGTAAACGCTGTTATCGATTGGTTGCTGGACAAGCGAAATGAAGACATGGACCCGATCATTTTTAGAAACCACTTACCCCCACTATGGTGAGTCCGCACTATTGCCGCGCGACCCTCTCGATTTATATTGTCGTGATGGCTTTGTCGCCTGCAGGGTGCAATCACTCCACTCCGGCCTCGAAATCGAACACGGCCTCCAAGCCGCCCACTTCCAATGAGCAGCGACCAGCCGACGCCCCACGTTCCGGGGACCCCGTCCTGAGTCCTATACAAGCTGTGATGATTGAGCACAGGGAACATCTCTCCCGCCTCGTGCTGCTTAACATTCCGAATCACCAGTTGCGTCCCCTCCAGCCTTTCCTTCCTGAACTGCGCTGGCCAGTTTTTTCGCCTGGTGGGACCAGCGTACTGTATAGCGATGGAGACGATTTGCATCTCCGCAGAGTAGACCAGGATAAAGACACGATCGTGGCTCGAGACGTATCCCCATACGACGGCTCACCTTATTCCTTTAGCCCTGACGGACGGACCCTGGCGGTGCTGACAAAAGCCGGCCTGCTGTTACTGCCCGCGCAGGATCTCACTTCTCCCGGCAAATCGCCGCGAACGCCGGTTCCGAAAGGGTGCGAATTCATGGGCATGTTGTGGTCGACGGACAGCGATTCAGTTCTTGTGCTCTGCCACTTGCCGCCCCAAACCGGAAACTATGACCTGCTTCGCGTGAACCGATCCACTGGGCAGATGCTAGGAGCACCCATCGGGGGGATTAACCGTTTGCTGGGTTGGCGTGGCTCCAGTCAGCTAGTCGTAATACGCAACCCCGGAGGTCTCGGCAAACTGAACTTCCCATTTTCCTCTGGTGGATTCGAACCATTGCGTCCTCCCGCTCCCCAAGGCGAGGTAATTTTCGTCGAGGCTTACGTGCCTGGTGAAGACAAGGTGGTGCTCACCAGAGGTATCGAAGACAGCGGCGACTCGATAGTTCTTTTCCTCGCACCCCTGGGCCCTGGTCCCGCCAAACGATGGTTAGCACCTTACACACGGCTGTCTGATCTCCAGTTTTCCCGCGATGGCCGCTGGGCGACATTCGTGAACCGCTTTCCCGGGAACTCTCCAGAAGAAGGTGGGGACGCATATCTCGTCGAAACCGGCCATGACGCCGCAGAGCCCCTGCTACGTGGGGTGCCGGGACGTGTCTCGTACTCCTCACCTGTATTGCGTCCATAGTTGCGCCGACAGGGTCTGATCTTGAAATGCAATCGCGCGGCGACCTGTGGAGCGTCAGCGCAGCCAATGAGCCGACGCCGAGAGCGGCGAGAAAGCATTTAACAAAGACCGATGATGCAAGTCTTCTTTCGAAACTCGGCGAAGAGTACAATTGCCGCTCGTAGTCGAGAGCGCCGCGGACGATTTCAACTATGCGAGTAATCTTGGAACTGCAATCAGGGCATGCGACGGGGAAAAAGATTCCCATAACCCCCGGCCAGACTCTCCGCATCGGCCGCAACCCCAAAGCCGACCATTCTTTTCCCGACGACAGACTCATGTCCAGTCTCCACTTCGCCATCGACTACGGCGAAAAAGGCTGCCGCATCCTCGACTTGCAAAGCAGCAACGGCACTTTTCTCAACGGCGCACGCGTGAAAGAAGCCGCTGTCGCCAACGGCGACGAAATCCGCGCCGGCAACACCGTCTTTGTCGTTCGCATGCTCCCCGACGAAGCGCTTCCTGCAGAATCTCCGAAATCAACCCCGCTGCCAGCATCCAGACCAGAGCCCAGCCAAGCACCCAAGCTTCAACAAACCCTTGCCTCGCCCGCACCAACTCCCCGCTTGTACGGCGGCCTGCCTTCTTTCCCCGCTCGCGCTCCCAAAATCGAGTTTCAGCCAGCTGCGCCGCAGCCAACTCCCGATCTTCCTCCTCCTGCTCCACGTCAACCACGTCTTCAGGACCTGCTAGCCAAGGACTTCCAACCCCTCTACGCCTTGCTCGACGCCTCCCGCGAACCCAGCGTCCTGAAAGTTATTCTCGAATCGAAAGAAGAATATCAGTCGCTCTACGAAGGCGCACAGGGCGCCCAACTCGCTCACTTTGCCCCTTATCTTATCCGCGTCCCGCAAAAATCTCGTCTCCTCGACACCCTCGTCAAGCAAGCCTGGTCCAAAAGCTGGGGCGTCTTCCTCACCTGCGACTCGCCTCTCAAAGATCTGCGCACCCACTTCCGCCATTTCCTCACCGTCAAACTCCCCGACGGCTCTCAAGTCTACTTCCGCTACTACGACCCGCGCGTCCTCCGCCTCTTTCTTCCCACCTGCCTCCCTGAAGAAACTGCTCAATTCTTCGGCCCCGTAAAATACTTTCTAATCGAATCCGAGGATCCGGCCACCGCCCTCCACTTCACGCGCACCCCCAAGGGCCCTTCCAAAAAGGAGTTCCAACTTGCTCCCGCATAAGTTGTGGAGGTAGCCCGTCGGGACGTGAATCATAGAAACGTTGTAAGGGAATATCCACGCAGGGAGCGCTTATCATCGCGAGCCAGTCACCGTTTTGCGTTGAAACCGATATTTAGGGTTGTCAGGGGGCCGGCGTTGGAGTTGGCTGCGGAGGAGCCGGGGCCGAAGCCGGAACCGGTGCCAGCGGAGCCGTCGGCACGCCCGTATACTTTTTCGTTATCACTACTCGGGTTACTAGGGGGGTGTAGTCAAATTGATGTTGAAGCTGCCACCACGCGGTAATACCCTCCTCCGGGATAGTGGAGAAGTGAGCAGAAAAACGCGCCTTTGTGTCAGTACCATCAACACCGAATCTCCTTAAGTCCTCATCGTCTAATCCAAAAACATCATAAAGGGCAAAGATTAGTGTGACGTCATATTGCTGCTTGCAAGAATCGTACTCATAAGCATCCACGATAACATAAACGTACTGTTCTCCGTTTATCATAACAAACAAGCCATTGGCCTTATCCGCTAGCTTGTTCCAAGCGGGAACGCCTAAATCACCGATCAATTCAACTTGATTGATATCCCACTCCGCTTCGGCCAGAGCTTGATGAATCCTTGGTTTCGCCGGGTCAACTCCCGCTGTCCCGGGTTTGGCCAGCGTACGGTCGGCAAAGTCAATAAAGTTCTCATGATTTTCAATTGCCTTGTTTAGTGCCTCGTCCTCAAAAAATTTTACAGAGCTGTTTTTATTCAAAAACTCTTCAAACAGCCGATATGCTTTGTCATCCTTATCTTGATTGGCAAATATCCCCAATGACGCCACCATTTTTTCTTGCAACTCGATTTCGGTTGAGCCCACCGAATGTCCGGTCGGCAATGGCTTCGTTTCGTCAAGTTCATGATTGATATCCTCGCCGAAAACCAGAGGGCCGCCATATCTAATATATTTGTCACTTAGAGGAACAGTGGTAATTGCTATAAGTTTCGGGTCCACCGCCTTGGCGATTAGGAATGGTTTAATGAGCCGGTGAGTGATGCAGGTTGTAAGCTTCAACGGTATGGTGGTAGTTTCACCGGCGGGAACAGACCCAGAGGCCTTAGCGGGGCCGACAGGCTCGCCAGGCGCGGGTCGATAGTTGTCCTTTCTGGCGGTGACGTTATAGCTTTTTGGGGCAACTTCGCCGTAGTCGGCGGTACCCTTTTCGTCAGTCGTTTTGACGCCCAACCCATCCACATTCACAGTGGCGTTGAGGATCGGCTGATCATCGTAGTCGGTTGCTATCACGATCAGATGCCCCTTCGCCGGGCATTCTGCTACCGCCTTTCCTACTGGCTTCATGGGCGCGGGGCTGGTTTTATCAACACGTCCTCCATGGTCGGCGTACGACTGCATCCATTTGTGACGGAGACCTGCCTGATTCGGGTCGCGATCACCGAGGGGTAGGCGGTTGCCGTCAGAATCGAAAAGTGCGTTTGGACGATCGTCCTGCTCGTGCGCGGAGTAGAGATCGTCATCCGCCTTCCGGACGGCGTTAGAATTTAGCGGCCGCGCTGCACGCATTCCCATGGCGTTACGATCTCAGGACGAACACAGTGTAGTCATCCAGGCGATTCATCTTTGCTGAACCGGACAGCGTAACGTCGTTGAGGATATGAGCGGCCCAGTCCGATGAATGAAAGCCGACTCCGTACTCCAAAGTGAACTCCAAGAAACGGCCTACATCGAACTCGGACACAATTCCATACCCGCCTGCAGACGCAATTCCTTCGCGAATTGCATTTCGAAGTTTCGCTTCGTCTCCAACAAGTGGGTGTCGTTCGAACTGAGACCTTAAATGACCAACCATCTCGTCTTCGAACTTCTTAAGGTGACACTGCCGGAAATTCTCGATTTGTTGCTGGCGAATGGTCAACATGGCTTCTATCGCTGCTGTTCGGCGGCAAGCTTTTCAATCAGCGCCTTTGGTTCCGGGCGCTCTGTTGCCGGCATCGCTTTGTCTCCCCGAAAGGGCGCTTGCATCAGAAGAAAGACCTCTTTCTCTGCGTCGCGGCCCGTCCGAACAATCCGAATTTCGGGTATAGTCTATCCTAATTTGCGCCAAGCCGAACGTCGTTTAGCTCTCCCCTCGGCCGCCCTCTCGCCCGGAGATGTGCGAGACGCGTAGTCGCCGGGTCCCTGTCTCCAACTTGGGGCACCAGATAAAGGCCCCGTGCGCAAAACATTCGTGTGGCAGCCCACACAACTCCTGGTCGCGGTGTTGTTAGACTATAGGCTGCGCATTCACTTATAACACTACCGGGGAGCAGCGAGCTTTGGGCGTAATACTGGAGATCAATGCGGGGCCGATGGCGGGGAAGGTCATCGGCTTGAAGACGGGCGATGCGATCACCGTCGGGCGGGCGGCGGGGCGCGCGCAGTTAGCTTTGCCGCACGACACGTTTATGTCCGGCGTGCACTTTGCTGTCGAGTGCGGGCCGCAAGGCTGCCGCGTCCAGGACCGCAAGAGCAGCAACGGCACGTTTCTGAATGGCGCGCGCATTCAGGATGCGATGCTCGCCAACGGGGACGAAATTAAGGGCGGCCAAACAATTTTCAAAGTGAAAATCGTTTCCGACGCGAAACTTGCTTCCTTCTTGCCGCCCCAGGAAGCTGCTCCCCCTGCAGCCTCAACACCCCCAGTTGCGCCGCCTTCTGTTTCGCCGCAGCGGCCTCCTGTTGCAGAGCCACTTCCTCAACCGGTTCCTCCGGCCTCGCAGAAAGTAGAAGAACCGAGGCCTGCTCCCATGAGAGCCGCTCCGGAACCTCTGCATCCGCCAGTCAGTCCCTTCGCCGAGCCTGTGCCTCCGTCGCCCCTCATGCAGACTGCGGACTTGGACGAAGCTGCCAGTTCGCGTCACACGCGAGATGCCGCTGAGCTGCCCGGGCGCGAGACGCCGGGCAAGGGCGCACTGCCACGCGTCGAAGAACCACCAAGGTTTCACGCCATCCCAAGTCCGCCGCTCGCTGGAGCGCAACCGCCACGCGCCTCTGAGGATCCTGCCGGTCAGCGTGCGAAACCGAAGCAGGGGAGTGAGCCGCCGCCGGGCGTTGCGCCATATATTGCGGAGAAGTTTGCCGAGCGGCCTGCGGCGCGCGGGGCGGGGAGCGCGCGCAGTGCGGCGTTCTCGGTGATGGGCTGGTCGTTTCCTGCTGCTCCTGCCGAATGGCTTGTCCAAGAAGGATTTGGACTTCAGCAATCGGGCTGCGAGGATTTTCCGAGCAGCGTGGCGGCCACGGAAGAGCCGCTTGGCGGAATTACGCTGCAGCAGTTTGTGGAGTCGCAAATCTGCACGTTGCGCGCGTACCTTCGCGATCCGAAGATCGAGCCGACGATGCCGCCGCGAGTGGGCGGGGCCGATGAAAGCATGGCGGTGGATGTACGCCACTCGACCAAGGATGGCCGGGAACTCATTTACCGGCGAATTTATGCGCGAAGCGGGTCGTCGGTCGGTGTTTTGACAGTCACCACGCTTGCCGCGGACTTTCCTCAAGTCCTGCAGAGTTTGCAATACCTCCTCGATGGCGCGGCTTTCCATTCGACGGTCAACTGATCCGTTTTCATCCCTGTTGACGTTTGATCCTTTAAGTTCTCCTTGAACGAACGAAGGTCTCGCGGTCCGTGAGCCGTAATCTGTCGTGGAGATGAAGCGGGAATCTTGGATGGAAGGTGTGACGCCCGGCAGTTCTCGAAAAGAGTGCGGAAGTGGCTAATTCACATCAAGATGTAAAACGCTCACAATCCAAGGAGCAAAAAAAATGCAAGAGAGCGAGGAAGACTTCTGGGTGGGATGGGTGCACGCCATATCTGTCGGAAAGTACGCGGAAGCCCCTGAATGAAAAGGGTTTGCGGCGGTTTCAGTGCGACTAAAGTGTGCCGAGACTCGCACCACCGCTTGTTGGATGATCTCCCGCGCAAAAAGGAGCCACGCTTCGATTGGCCAAGCGATTTTTCTTTGGGGCACTGTTTCCGGGATGCTCGCCAAACGATTCTGACGGCGGTGCGCTGCGCGCTAATTGGGCCGGGACAAGTTCGGCTTAATGTGTAGAAGATAGAGTCGGTGTATACTGCCGCGCAACCAGCTGAACAAGAGGGAATTTCAAAAGTATGAGAGGAGAGTTTTATGCGAAGACATTGCGTGGCGTTGGCGATCTGGGTTGGCATGGCGGTTTTGATGATGGCGTCGAGCGGGCGGGCACAGCAGGCGGCTACGGCGGGGCCATACAAGGTTTTGAAGACGGCGAAAGTGGGTGGGGACGGCGGCTTTGATTATGTCTATGCTGACGATGCGGGACGCAGATTGTATATACCGAGAACGGGTCAGACTGGAGCACGGATCGCGGTGTTCGATTTGGATACGCTGGCATCGGTTGGAACAATTGCGAATGCGAATGCGCGTGGGGCGGCGGTGGACCCGAAGTCGGGGCATGGATTTGGGAGCAGCAAGCCGGTTGTGATGTGGGATACGAAGACGCTGGCGACGATCAAGTCGATTGATGTGGACGGCGGGCCGGACGGGATTTTGTTTGATCCGTTTAATGCGAGAGTGTACGTGTTCAGTCACCGGGCGCCGAACGCCACGGTGATTAACGCGGCGGATGGGTCGATTGCTGGGACGATTGATTTGGGGGGAGCACCGGAGCAAGCGGTCACCGACGGCAAGGGTCGCATATATGTTGATATCGAGGACAAGGACAACATTGCCGTGGTCGACGCGAAAACGATGACGGTGACGGCGCACTATGATTTGGCGGGGAAGTGTGGCGGGCCGGGCGGGCTGGCGTTTGATGTGAAGAATCATGTGCTGTTTGCGGCGTGCCATGAGCCGGCGGTTATGGCGATATTGAGTTCGGTTGACGGAAAAATTATTACGACCTTGCCGATCGGGAATGGGGTGGATGGGGCGACCTTTAACCCAGAGACGATGGAAGCGTTTAGTTCGCAGAGGGATGGGACGTTGACGGTGATTAAGGAAAATAGTCCTACAAATTTCGTGGTGGAACAGACGGTGCAGACGATGCAGAGCGCGAAGACTTTGACGTTAGATGGGAAGACGGGGCACATTTTGCTGATTGCAGCTGAATTTACTCCACCTCCTCCGCCGGCGCCGGGTGAGCGGCCTGGACGAGGGACGATGGTGCCGGACTCGTTTACGATTCTGGTGGTGGGGAAGTAAATAGCTGGTGAGAAGCTGTCGTCGCTAACGCCCTAAGCTACGCGAGCGCGGCGAGTGCGTCGGCAAGCTCGGCAGGGCGCGAAACGTAAGGGCAGTGGCCACCCGGGAGTTCGATCGCGGTAACGCCTAGGCGGTCACGTGCGGCGCGTCGAGACCATTGCGGTTGGATAGTGCGATCCTCGGTGCATACGATGTACGAGGACGCAACTGCCGGCCAGGCGCTTAGGGGACAGATTTCCAAAATGGCTTGGCGCGCAAACATAAGGCTCATTGTGCTGAGGGCCCACTTGCTCCGCTCTTGGGAGCAGTCGTGGAAAAGGAACTCTAGAGCTAGTTGATCGTCTTTCGTAGGATCGTTGCCGAGCCATTCGGGATTGAACATACCCCTATCGTCGTTGGCCTGATCGCGCAGGCTTTTGCCGATCTGAGGAATTACTGCAGCCAAAAAGACGAGCCGTCGCACGCGCCGCCTCTCGGAGACTAGCGGGAGAAAGAGACCGCTGGCCGAGTGCGCCACAACGACCACGTCGTCACGATCTGCTGGGATTGCTGCGGCGATGACGTCAGCATAACGTGTGGCGCTGGCTTCTGGCTCGTTGGTAGGCAAATTCATTCGAACCACTTCATGAGTGCGCTGTTCGAGATGGGCAATGAGCAGGTCCCAGCAAGAAGCGTTCTGGGTTGAACCGTGGACTAGACAGAATAAACTCATGGCGCCCGTGAAGGATATTTTGGCTTAACTTTGACGCACTTGCACGAACGGGATTATTCAGGCCATCGCGTTTAGTCCGGGCGAGCGCGGCTATTGCTGGCTGTGTTGCTGGGGGCGCTCAGGGATGGAGTCTGGGGAGGCGTCAGGATCGGATTTGGGCTCTGCGAATTGTTCGTGGCCGGTTTCGTCCAGAGCGGGGCGGAAGCGGACGTCGACGGAGAGGCTTTGGCCTGCCCGACCCTTGTATACGCCGCGGACCGGAGGCACGTCGCCGTAGTCGCGGCCATAGGCTACGCGGATGTGACGCAGTTCGATGGGCTTGCCTAGCGTGGGATCGAATCCGATCCAGCTGCTGCCGGGCAAGAAAACTTCCGCCCAGGCGTGCGATGCTTGGCCGCCGATGACTTCTTCCTGTTTGGCGCCGGGGCCGGCACTGCCGCTGACGAGATAGCCGGAGACATAGCGGGCTGGCAAGCCGCGCATGCGGACGACACCCAACAATAGGTGAGCGAAATCCTGGCACACGCCCGCGCGTAAGGCGAGCGAATCGCGGACCGACGAATTCACGTGCGTGGCGCCTTTCATATAGACAAAGTTTTCGTGGATGAAATCGGAGGCGGTTTGCGCGAAACCGGCCACCGTGCCGTCGCAAGCGGCTTCCGCAGCTTTGGAAATTTCTGCCAGCTCCGGGAGGTAAGGCACGTAAGCGCTGGGAGCAAGCCAATCGAAATGTTCTTCGTAAAGATCGGGGCGGATGAGGTCGAGTTCGGTTAGCGGCATGCTGCCTGGTTCGGCAGCGGGTGCTTCGTGGACCAGGACTACGGATTCGGCTTCGATTCTCAGGCGGCGATGATGAGGCAGGATGCTGGTGACGTGGATCCAGTTTCCGTAGCCGTCCTTGTAGGAAGAGCCGCGGGAAGCGGGATTGGTGATGAGACGGAAGGAAAGGCAGCTTTGACGATCGTCGTGGATGGGGCGGAGGCGGACCTCGTTGTAGCTTTCGTAGACGAGGCCGTCGTAGATGAATTCCGTGGCGTGGAGAAGGTGGAAGCGGTTCATGCGACCGCCGCGTAGTAGAAGTATGTGCGAGCGATGACTTCGCCGATGGTGTTGAACTGGTGGATGAGGCCGGTGAGGTAGGCGTGAAGGCCATCGTCGAGAATTTCGTCGATGCGGCTGTAGCGGAGGCGTTCGAGAACTTTGCCGGTGAGGCGCTCGGCTTCGTTGGCGTAGGAGCCCGGGGCGGTATTGCTGATCGCACGCAGGCCAGCCTGCATCTCCGTTACGCAATAGCGGATGGAACGGGGATGCTGGGAATTGAGGATGAGCATTTCGGCTACGCGTGCAGGCTCGATTGGCGAGTGATACTGGCGGTGATAGGCCTCGTAGGCGCCGACGGATTTTAGGACGGCCATCCATTGGTGGTTGTCGGCAGTGACGCCGGTGGAAGTTAGCGCGAGGAGATTGCGGTACTGCACGTCGATAAGACGGGCGGTCATTTCGGCGCGCTCGAGGGCCCAGCCAACGCGGAGGAATTCCCAGCCCTCGTCGTGAGGGAGAGTGGCGTCGCTGACGCCGTGAAAGCGGTGGCTTCCGAAAATCACGCGGCCGCAGAAACGGTGAGGGCCTGCGGCAGTCTCTTCTTGAGGATCGAAGCGGCCGAGAGTGAAATAGAGGCCGTTGAGGTCTTCCCACATTTCGCGGGAGATGCGGTCGCGGATGGTGCGGGCGTTTTCGCGGGCTTTGGTGATGCACTGCATGATGGAGCTTGGATTGTTGGGATTGAAGGCTAGAAATTCGAAGACGTTGTGTGCCGTTGGTTCTGTATAGAGTTGGCGGAAAAGAGTTTCTTCGCCGGCCATGGAGAGAATGGGATCCCAGCGGACGCCGTGGGGTTGCTGAATCTGCTCAAGCAGCGTGTAGAAGGTGACGTCGAGGATGCGCGCGGTGTCTTCGGCGCGTCCGATATAGCGAGCTAGCCAGAAAAGAGAATCGGCGATGCGGGAAAGCATGTCAGCACTCTCCCCGGAGGATCCAGGTGTCTTTGCTGCCGCCGCCTTGGGAGGAGTTGACGACCAGAGAGCCCGGTTGTAGCGCCACGCGCGTAAGGCCGCCGGGGACGATGGTGACTTTTTGGCCGTCGTAGAGGCAGTAGGGGCGGAGATCGACGTGGCGTCCCGCCATACATTGCGAAGAGGCGTCGTAAGAAGGAACCACCGAGAGAGGAACGATCGGTTGCGCGATGAAGTTGCGCGGATCGGCGAGGATTTTTTCGCGGAAAGCTTCGATCTCCGCGCGAGCAGCGCTGGGCCCCATGAGCATGCCGTAGCCACCCGATTCACCCACGCTTTTCACTACCAGGTTGGGAAGATTGCAGAGCACGTGGGAGAGATGCTCGGAGCGATCACAGAGATACGTATCCACGCTTCGTAAGATCGGATCTTGGTCTAGGTAATAGCGAATCATGGTTGGAACGTGAGCGTAGATAGCTTTGTCATCGGCGACGCCGTTGCCGGGAGTATTGGCGAGGGCGACGTTGCCAGCGCGGTAGGCGCCCATGAGGCCGGGCACGCCGAGCATCGAATCGGAACGGAAGCAGAGCGGATCGAGGAAATCGTCATCGACGCGGCGATAGATGACGTCGACGCGTTTGAGGCCATAGATCGTTTTCATGTAGACGACGACCCCGTCGACGATCAGATCGCGGCCTTCAACGAGTTCGATACCCATTTGCTGGGCAAGGAAGCTGTGTTCGAAATAGGCGCTGTTGTGGATACCGGGAGTGAGTAGAACGATCTGGGCGTCGGGGTCCGTGCGTGGCGAAAGCGTGCGCAAGATGCGCGAAAGTTCTGCGGGGTAGTGATTCACCGGGAGCACTTCGTGCTCTTGAAAAGCTTCCGGGAATGTGCGCGTCATGACGAGGCGGTTTTCGAGGACGTAGGAGATGCCGCTTGGAGTGCGGACATTGTCTTCGAGGACAAGGAATTCACCGGTGGCGGAGTCGCGAACGAGATCGATGCCGCAGACGTGGGTGTAGATGCCATGAGGGACTTCGAGGCCAATCATTTCGCGACGGAAGTGGCGGCAGGAATAGACGAGCGAGGCGGGGATTTTGCGGTCTTTGATGATGAGCTGCTTGCCGTAGACATCTTGCAAGAAAAGATTCAAGGCAACGACGCGCTGGCTCAGGCCGGACTCGATGCGACACCATTCGGATTGCGGAAGGATGCGGGGAATCAGGTCGAAGGGGAACAGGCGTTCGGTGCCGCGGCCGTCGCTATAGACGGTGAAGGTGATGCCTTGGAGTAGGAAGCTGAGATCGGCGTGTTTTCGGCGGTCTTCGAATTGGGTGGGAGCCATGACGCCAAGTTTTCCAAAGAGGCGGGCATAGTGGGAACGGGCGCAGCCCTGCGAGGCGAACATCTCGTCATAAAAAGGGCCTGCGGTGTAGCCGGAGAAGAGGCCTCGCTCTGAGAGACACATAGGCGCCGCCGTCATGGGCTCACGATACCAACCCAGGGCGTAGAGTGCTCACCAAAAAATCACATTTCATGTATCGGAAATTTGGGAGAGGAACGGCTATCCACGTCTCGCGCTGGCACCCAGGGGTGCTTTGCGCATGCGCGATGGATGAGGGGCAGGGGTAGTTGGAAGGTGGGAGGAAATACCTTGTGGGGATAGTGAAACACCTTGGCCTTCTACACGTCTATGAATATGTATGTAGAAGCCGGAGGTATGGGGATGCAGGCCAAGTCGGATCTGCCGCAAGGCACGCTGGACCTATTAATACTCAAAGTTGTGGCGCTTGGGCCGGTGCATGGATACGCGATCGCACAGAGGCTAGAACAGGTTTCGCGCCATGTGGTGCAGGTGCCGCAGGGGTCGCTTTATCCCGCGCTGCACCGATTGGAAAACCGGGGACTGCTGGCGGCGGACTGGAAGGTAACGGAAACGGGGCGCGAGGCGAAGTTTTATCGCTTGACGGCCAAAGGCCGCGCACAACTTGAAACGGAAGCCGCGAGTTGGGAACGATTGACGGAAGCTGTCGCTCTCATCATGAAACTTTCGGAAGGAGGTGCGGAATGAACTGGTGGCAGCGGTTATTGCGGCGCAACAAGATGGAAGAGCAGCTGGAGAAGGAGATGCGCTTTCATCTGGAGCAACATGCCAACGAATTGATTGCGAGCGGGGTTAGCTTCCCGGAAGCGCAGCGGCGCGCGCGGATGGCGCTCGGCGGGCCGGAGCAGGTGAAGGAGGAGTGTCGGGATGCGCGGGGGACGCGGTGGTTGGAAGATTTTTGGCAGGACTTGCGGTACGCCCTGCGGATGCTGCGACAGCGTCCCGGCTTTGCCGCTATAGCTATTTTGACGCTGGCGCTTGGCGTGGGCGCTTCCACTGTAATGTTCACCGTGGTGAATGGAGTTTTGTTGAGGCCACTGCCATATCCCCAGCCCGACAAGCTTGTAGCGGTCCACGGGCACACAGAGACTTGGAATGCCAAGCTCTATGGCGAACAGAATGTTGCCTATCCTGACTTCCTCGATTGCAAACGAGAGAGTCACTCGCTGACTTTGGCAGGCTCTATTTTCAACGATGGTACGGTTAGCGGGTTGGGTGACCCCGAGCATGTCGACTTTCAGGAGATATCTTCGAATCTGTTTTCGGTACTGGGAGTTAATCTTGCGCAAGGACGCGTTTTTCTGCCTGAAGACGATCGTCTTGGCGCGGCGCCAGTGGCAATACTCGGCAACACGTTTTGGAAGCGGCATTACTCGGGAGGGCCGGAAGCCCTCGGTGCTTCGGTTACTCTCGACGGAAAACTCTACACGGTTGTCGGAATCACGCCCGCCGGCTTTCGGCTGCGCGACTCCGAGCCAGATCTGTTGACGCCGCTGGGGCAAGACTCTGCAAAATTCCTGCAAAACCGCGGGCCACATCCGGTTGGAGTTGTGGCACGACTCAAGCCCGGCGCAACGCTGGCACAAGCGCAGGAAGAGCTGACTCTGATCGGGCAGAATTTGGCTGAGCAGTATAAAGACACGAACGCGGATCGCAGCTTTAAAGCGGAGCAACTTCGGCCGCAGGTGGGAGATGTAGGTTCGACGCTATGGCTGCTTTTGGGCGCGGTGGGACTGGTCCTGCTGGTTGCGTGCACGAACGTGGCGAGTTTGTTGCTGGCGCGGGCGGTTTCGCGTGAGCGCGAGTTGGCGATCCGAGCAGCGCTGGGGGCAGGCCGCGGACGGTTAGTGCGTCAGTGTCTTACTGAGAGCGCCTTGCTCGGGCTTTTTGGAGGTGCGCTTGGCGTCGGTCTCGCCGCGCTCGGCTTTCAGCCGTTTGTGGCGTTCTGGCCGGGGACTTTGCCGAGGGCGGAGGAAGTGCAGCTCGATTGGCGTGTTCTGCTGTTTGCGCTGGGCGTTTCGTTGGCGAGTGGCATTCTTTTTGGATTGGCGCCGGCACTTCGGGCTCCTGCGCGCGAGTTGGAACAAGTGCTGCGCGCGGGTGGACGGAGTGTTGTCGGAAACTCACGACGATTGCACAGCACTTTTGTGATATCGGAGCTCGCGGTAGCCGTTGTGCTGTTGGTGGCTGCGGGAATGCTGGGACGAACGCTTTTGCATTTGACGTCGTTAGATCCGGGCGTGAATATCCGAAACGTGCTGGTGAGTCGCATGTCGCTTTCGCCTGGAGTGCTCGCAGATACTGGCAGGATACGCGCGGCATGGCAGGACGTATTGGAGCGCGCGCGGCGCGTACCCGGAGTTCAGTCCGTCGCGATAGTGGATACCTTTCCCATGCGCGAGGGGAACAACACCTTAGGTTACTGGCCAACGGCGGACGTGCCGCCAGAGAAGGAGCGACCTCTCACGTTGGCGACGAGCGTGTCGCCGGAGTATTTCAATGTGATGGGTATTCCGTTGCGGCAGGGACGAGTTTTTAGTGAGCAAGATCGCACGGGTGGTGAACCTGTTGTTGCGATCGATGAGGTGCTGGCGCAGCAGGCGTTTGGGGGCGCACAAAACGCGCTCGGAAAGCGTTTGTGGATGCCGGACATGGGTTACGGTCCGTTTGTGGTGGTGGGAGTCGTCGGCCATGTACGGCATTGGGGGCTGGCTGGCGACGATCAGGCGCAGATCCGCGCGCAGTTTTACTATCCGTTTGCCCAGCTCCCGGACAAATACTTGCGGCGCTGGTCGGAGCTGATGTCCATCGCCGTGCGGACAGAGATCGCACCATTGAGCGAAGTTGAATCGCTGCGTAGGGAATTGCGCGGGGCTGCGGGCGACCAAGTTCTTTATGAGGTTCACACCATGGAGCAACTGGCGAGCGATTCACTCGCCCTCCAGCGTTTCCTCCTGATGTTATTTGGCGTCTTCGCTGGCTTAGCTTTAGTGCTCGCGTGCATTGGCATCTACGGAGTGCTGGCGTATTTGACGGGGCAGCGCGTGCCGGAAATCGGCATACGCATTGCGTTAGGCGCTAGCCCGAGCGGTGTTATGTGGATGGTGCTCCGACAGAGCCTCGGAATGATTCTCGCTGGCGTTGCGATTGGCACGGCGGCCGCTATGGCGTCCGGGAGAGTTTTGCACCAATTGGTCGAAGGTATGCAACCATCTGCGCCCTCGACTTTCGTCCTGACGATTCCCGTTTTGATCGCTGCGGCGCTGCTCGCGAGTTTTCTGCCGGCTCGGCGGGCGAGCCGCGTGGACCCCGTTATCGCTCTGCGGCAAGAGTAAGCGCGAGCGCCTGCTGTGCGACGCTGTCTTGGGTGGGCCGTTTTGGTTGAGCCTCAGCCGAGAGGTTTGTCACGCAACGAACACGGCTTGACCGGTTCGAGATGGCGTAATGCAATCGAAGCGCAGACTCTCCTGCAATAACTTGCGCAAGCGCGCACGGGCACGGTGAAGGCGCGACTTCGAGTTTCCGATCGACCAGTCCAGCATTTTTGCAATTTCCGTGTGCTTGTAGCCTTGGATGTCATGCAGTACGACGACCAGCCGTTGGAATGGATGCAACTGTTTCAGTGCGCGCTCGAGATGTAGGCGATCGAGCGAGCTAGTTAAGAAGAGGTCGGCAGCGGCAAGCTCGTCGAGAGGATGGGAGCGATTGATGTCCTGCTCGCTGCTTTGCCCAAGGGCAGTTTCCAGTGAAGTTTTTTTGCGCAGACGCATGAGGACAAGATTGACCGCTATGCGGTGCAGCCAGGTGGAGAAAGCGGATTCGCCGCGAAATGTGCGAATCTTGCGCAAGACCATGAGAAATGCTTCCTGAGTGAGATCCTCGGCTTCGGCGGTATTTCCAACCATGCGCAAGCAGAGCGCGTAAACACGCGCGCTATGAAGGCAGTAAATGCGCTCAAATGCGAGAGGGTCTCCCTGTTGAGCCAGCGCGATGTCTTCTTTCTCCGAGATTGCCGCTGTGCATGGCTGATCGCATTCCGAAAGGCGCCAGTGATCAGTGGATTCTCCATGTGCGGTTGTGCGCGGAATTGTCATTTTCCCCCCGATGAGAATTGTTCACGAGCTGTTCCGTGGTTCGGGCCAGAATTGGCAGTGCCGCTGCGAAACAAATAGAACTGGGCCAGGATCGGAGTCCACTGGGAAAGCGAGCAACATCGAGTCTGCGTGGGTATGTGGAGGAGACCGGGATTTTCCGGTCTCCTCGCGGTGAGTCGAGTTAGCGCTTCAGTCGTGGAGAGGAAGTTTGCAGTGTGGCAATCAGGTCATGCGCCGCAGACGGAGCGGAGCTGTCGGGCTCTCGGATGATTCTGGCGGCGTTGGCGTCGCTTCCGTAGAGTTTGCGATTGGCTTCTTTATCCGGGCGCAGCGTCGAGCCTTCAAGGGAAACGCCGGCAAATATACCTCGTGCCCGGGAGTAGCTTAAAATTTCCGCGCGCATGTAGGCATCCGAGTCGGCTTCAGCTGAACGTCCCTTCGGGCCAGCGGCAGCGGAGGCATCGGCTCCGAGTTTCACCTTGCTGTGCAACAGGCTGTTGGCTGCGCGGTCGTTCATGAGGAGAAAGACAAAGTCAGTGGCTTCGCCACCGATCTGAAAGCCCACGCTCGCGCCTTCGAGCGCGTACATAGCGGGAGCACCCCACGGGCCAGAGAAGTCCTTGCCTGTGCGGCACACCATCGTGCCTCGTCCGTAACTGCCGCCGACGACGAAGGCAGCCTTTAACACCGATGGCATGACGACGACGCAGCGAGCTTTATCGATGAGGTCTTGAGGAATATCGTCAGGAACGTTCAGGATTTCCTGCATGACCTTTCCCGAATTCTGAAGACGATCTTGTTCGTCTTTCGCATGGCTGGGATCCTTTGCAAACAGGAGCGACCCGAACGCGAGCAAGCCTGCAGTGATTAATACCCGGCTTTTTGCGTAACTCATTTTTTGCGCCTCCTTGCGCGAACTTCCAGCTTCTCGAGCGGGCGGATTCTCTGAGAGTTTTGTAGGTCCCGCGCATAGGAAGGCAACTTTGCGGCCAGAAAGACACTAAATTTCGTAACACTCTGAAATTTCAAGAGCATAGAGTCGTCCATGAGCGCTGCGAACAAAGAAATGTGAAACGCAAAGTGTGTAGATTTTTCCGGGTTGGCGGAGTTCTTGCGTGCAGTGACTCCTATTACCTCGGATTTGTGCCGCCGCGCGTATGCCTTGCGTGGGCAGGAGCTTGCCAATATACTTCGCGGCGTTGCAGAGAGATGAAACGGCTGTTTCAGCGGCGAGATGGATTTCCGGTGAGGAGATTACGATGATGAAATTGGTTTGTGGAATTCTGATTGCGGCGATTTTTGCGGCGCCGCTGATGGCTGGACCCCAGCAAAGCTCTTCCAATCAGGAGGCCGCGTCTGTACGGAGCAAGGACGGCAAGAAACTATTTGGCACGGCGGAAGCCTTGCGTGTGGCGCGCGTGAGCTCGCCCCGTATTTCGCCTGACGGTGCGCGGGTGGCTTATTTGGTGGCTGAGAATGTAATGGACAAGGAAAAGGATACGACGTGGAAAAATGTGACGCAGCTTTGGGTGGTGCCCGCGAGCGGGCCAGCGATAGCGGCGCGGCAATTCACGCGGGGAGAGAAGAGCGTTTCGAACGTGGAATGGTCGCCGGATGGAAAACTGCTGGCTTTCACGATGGACGCGGGGGATGAAAAAGATGCGAAGCCTCAGGTGTGGTTCATGTACACGGATGGCGGGGAACCGTGGCAGGTGACGAAGCACAAATCCGGCGTGCGAGGGTTTCAGTTTTCGCCCGACGGGAAGACGTTGTTGCTCACAGCGACAGTCCCATTGAGCGACGAAGAAGAAAAGCGCACAAAGCAGAAGGATGATGCGGTTGTGGTCGATCATGATTTTAAGATGGGACAACTTTGGACTTGGAGTATTGCGACGAGTGAAGAGAAGCAACTGACGAAGGACAATTCCACGGTCAGCGATTCGAGGTGGTCACCGGATGGAACAAAGGTGACGTTTACGACGAATCCGACACCGCGGCAGGATGATGGAGATCTTCGAACGGCCTGGCTGATGGATCTGGCCAGCGGATCGAAAAGGAAAGTGGCGGAGACGGCGGACGCCACGGGTACGGCGAGATGGTCTGCCGACGGAAAATGGATTGCATTTCTGAGCACGGCGGGGCCGCACATCTACAAGGCAAATCTGTTTGTAGTGAGCGCGAATGGCGGAGGAGCAAAGAAATTGACAGGGTCGTTCGACTTGTATGCGGGAGAGCCGCACTGGTCGAAGGATGGAGGACAGATTTATTTCAGCACGGATGACCACGAGGCGAATCGCGTGTTCACGGTGGACGTGGCGACGGGGACAGTGCGGCCGTTGACGGATGAGACGCGTGCGGCGGCGCTCGCCGAGATTAGCGAAGACGGGCGGACGGCGGTAGGGACGACGGGCGATGCGACGCATCCGGACGAGGTGTTTCGCAGCGACCTGAGTTTTGGGTCGTTGGAGCGCATCACGAACAAGAATGCGTGGCTCTCGGAGTACGCGTTGGGATCGAGCGAAGTGGTTCGATGGAAGAGCAGCAAAGATGGCATGGAGATCGACGGGATCGTGACCAAACCGGTGGACTTTGATGGGACACACAAGGTTCCGTTCCTCTTGAATCCCCATGGAGGGCCTACGGGAGCTTCGCTGCTTTCATTTAGTCCTACAGAACAGATTATGGCGGCGAACGGCTATATGGTGCTTCAGCCGAATTTTCGCGGGTCGACGGGACGTGGAGAGAAGTTTGAGGCGGCGAATCAGAACGACTGGGGAATCGGGGACTTCAAGGACGACATGAGCGGCGTGCAAGCTATGGTGGATAAAGGCTGGGCCGATCCGGACAGGCTCGGCGCATTTGGTTGGTCGTACGGCGGCTACATGACAATGTGGATTGATACGCAGACCGAGCGGTTCAAGGCCATTTCACCGGGGGCTGGCCTGCCAGATCTTTATTCCATGTATTCGCAGACCGACATTCACCGGTATCTGACGGTGTTTTTTAATTCGAAGGCGCCGTGGGACAACTATCAGGAATATTGGGACCATTCACCGATGAAGTATATCGGCAACGTGAAGACGCCGACGATGATCTTGCACGGGCAGGCCGACACGCGTGTCCCGATTGCACAGGCAGAGGAGTTTTATCGCGCTCTTTACGAGAGGCATGTCCCGGTCGAGTATGTGACTTACCCGCGGGAGAATCACGGGTTCGTGGAGCCGAGACACATACAGGATCGATGGCAGAGGTACTTGGTGTTTTTTGGGAAATATTTGAACAATCCGCCGGTAACGGAATCAAAGGCGGCGGTCGAGCGGTTGAGCAAAGATCTGCCGTAGAGGAATATTATTTTGGGCGTGAATGAGACAGCGGCTTCGGCACAGGAATGAGGAGAGCTGAAACGGCGCTGAGCCTAGTTATAAAAAAGAAAAAGGGGAAGGCCAATTGGCCTTCCCCTTTTTCTTTGCGGCGAGATTGAACACACGGCCAGAAGAGATTAGAACCTGAAGCGGATGCCAAGTTCGATAGATCGCGGGGTATTAACCTGGGAGCTCAGCACGCCAAAATTTGACGGCTGCTGAAGGTTGAGGACCGGGTCAGCAAGCTGGTCATGGTTGAAAACGTTGGTGAAGATGGATTGGACTTCGAGGCTGAAGCGCTCGTTGATGTGAATGTTCTTCTTCACCTGGAAATCTACGTTCCAGAAGGGCATGCCGCGAAGCACGCCACCGCCGCCGGCGCCGCCGTCCAAGCCCAGAATCGGATTGCGCATGCAGTTCCAAACGGCCTGCGGATTGGCGAACAGATTCACGTTGCCCGCAGTGCCGATGCCGCCCGATCCTGTCACATTGTTGTGGCGCGAGCTACCGAAGTTGTTAGCGCAAGTAAGAACTGCGTTCTCGTCAGCGCCGAAATTGACGCCATCGGCTTCACCGAAAGCCTGGGCGTCGCCGTTGGTGGTGTTGAGCTCAAGGGGCAGTCCGCTAGCGGCCGTGAAAATTGGTGCGAACGACCAGCCGCCGAGGAGCCGACCCTGCCAACCATGCTGACCCTTAAAGAAGGGCGGTTCGTAAACGGTGAAGAGGTTGTATACGAATTTGCGATCAAACGGCTGGAGGCCGTAGCCGGCGCCGACGTTGTAGGGGTCCACGGTGGTAAAGCCGCTGGTAGCTTGGACGACGGAGACCGTGCCGAGAGCCTTGCTATAGGTGAAGTTCTGCTGCAGGGTCAGACCGTGCCAATCCGACATTTTGAGAGTGACGAACCCGGCGTTGTAGTTTCCGTAGCCGACGCTGGCGTTTTCGCCGACACCGGAGGTCAATTGTCCGTTGGCACCGAAGGCGGAGCCGGCGATGGGAGTGTTAAGCATAGAGCGCGGGAAATTAAACTTACCGTTGTCCAGATCGCTCCACAAGTTCCAGACGTTCTGCTGCTCGAAGTTGCTCGCCTCAGTAAGCGCGGCGGCGGCGGTGCAACTTGTGAACGTAACACCGGCATAAGATCCGTTACAGAAGCCAGTGCCGGCGAGCGCCGTTTCAAAGAACGATTGCGTTGGAAGGGCATTGAAAAAGGCGGTGTAGGCCGGATTTGCGTTGCCGTTGGAGAGTTTCGCAGCCGGGACGTTGGCACCGCAAGCGGAGACCGATGTGGTGCACTCGAGTGCCGTTTCGACGCCGGCGTAGGCCTTGGCGAAAGACTGACCGCCGAGGGTCATCATGAAAGGCACGGCGTTGATGTTAATGGGCTGATATTCGTGGGTTATACGGCGACCGATGTAACCCACTTCGATCATGGTCTTGGCGTTCAACTGGCGCTGGATGGTTAGGTCGAACTGGTCCGATTCATCAGGCCGGAAATTCCTGTCCAAAGCTTGACCAGCGCCTGCGGCAATCGCGTTGATGCCCGGAAAGTCCGGCTGGGGCAGCGTTGCGCTGGGAGCTGGTATGGGCGCTGTTAATCCATCGGTGCCGATGCGGAAGGCGTTGGAGGGCGAGGCGGCAGTAGGTCCGGCACAAGACGTGTTGGCAATGCCTACGGTGGGACTTTGTGCGCCGATGCATTGCACGGGCTGGATGAGCCCAGTGCCAAGCAGGGGCACAAGGACGAGATCCACGCCGTTGAGGCGTCCAAAGATGCGACTGTAACCGCCGCGAACGACGGTTTTGCCTTGCCCGAATACGCGGCCGAGGAGGCCCTCGTTATAATTGGGGTTCCAAGCTAACGCAACGCGCGGACTGAACGCTCCATAGAATGGGTTGTAAGGATACTTCTGCCCGCCACCGGTGTTCCCCACGAGAGCAAAGCCGAGTTCCGGGTTGTACACCTGGCCCTGCAAGGCCGCAGTTTCACGAGACTTCAGGTACGCTTCCGTGTCGATTTGTTGGCCCGCTTGGTCCACTAGTTCCACTTGGCGTCCCTGTGCTTCGACGGGGGGCATTTCAAGAGTCCAACCCAAACCGTAGGTGAGGGTGATGGATGGCTTCATACGCCAAGAATCGCTGAAATAGACGTTGTAGTACGGAATTGTGCTCTTATCCTGAGCCGGCGTGAGCGGGGCGTTCAAGTTCAGTTGCGGTCCAGATCGCGTAAACGCGGTTTGCGCAATGGATACTATACCCAGCGCCGCGACGTAATCGTTACCGTAATTTATTTGGTCCGCCGCGCTGAGAGTAGCGGGGAAGGGCACAGTGATACCAGCACCTACAGAGGTTCCGAGCTGATACACAGGCTGGAAATTGATGCCGCCTCCGTTGTCGCTGCGCTCATGAAAGTTCCAGTTGCGCTGATAAGTGCCACCAAACTGGAAAAGATGGTTGCCGTGAAGCACGCTCACGTCATCGCGAACCATGTTGTCCTGGCCGTCCCAGAAACGCGTGCGAGTGTTCTGCGTGTTTACGTTATAGGGAGTGAGGGCAAAACCTGCGGCAGATGATTGTTCGCCCAGGGGTTCAAGAGCTCCTCCCAAATGGGCGATCTGAGGGGTGTCGCCCGCCGAGCCCCACTGCCAGAAATTTCGAAGGTAACTGTAGTGAAAGTCGTTGGTCGTATTAGATGAAATATTCGTAGTCAGACCGGCGGCGAAGAACCACGGAACCTGAGGACGAGCGGACAAGGACTGGGGAGCGCCGTTCGCGATGGTGTACTGGCTATCCGTCGTGCGGATGAGCTTGTAATAGCGGTAACTGCTCATGAAATGCCACTTCGCGCTGAAGTCGTGATCCAGGCGAGCGACGCCGAAGTTGCTGGACTGCGGAAGGGACATGTTGCCCGTAAATGCACCGATATTGCCGCCTGCGGCCGAATTGTCGCAGAGTGAAAGGCCGTTGCAGCCAGTAGTATTCGGTAAGGGCATCGTGGACCACATTTGCTGCACGAGAGAATTGATTCCGATGCCGCGAGGATCTAGATTCGTTCCAGGATAGGTGACTCCGTTGAAAGTCACAGCCGTAGGGTTCAAGTTGTAAAAGGTTCCGCCGAAATCAAGCAACCCCAAACGCATGGAAGCAGTTGGAACGGCTCTGCTGATTGTTTCCGAATTGGGCCAACTGAAGCCTTCAAAGTTGGCGAAGAAGTAGGTCTTGCCGCCGAGAATCTCCTTGGGAATAATTGGCCCGCCGACAGCGCCGCCGTACCGGCTGTAGTGAAAGCTAGGAACCGGGATTCGCGGAGTTGCAGAATTATTGTCGAACGTGTTCGCCGACCAGTTGTTGTCCAGATAATACTCATAGCCCGTGCCGTGCCAAGCGTTGGTGCCACGCTTGGTAACCATGGACACTTGGGAGCCAGCCGAACTGTTGAAGTCCGCAGTTTGGTTGGTAGTGCTAACTTTGAATTCTTCAATACTGTCAATGGGAGTAGGCATCACGCCGGTGGGGCCGCCGCCAGGGTTTCCCGTGACTTCCTTGGAGATCAATCCGCCTGTCACATCTCCGGCAAAGCTGGGCGTGTAAATGTTCATGCTGCCGTCCATGTCGTTGGTGTTCTGCCCGCCATCGAGCTGGAAGGAGTTTTGATCCATGGCGGCGCCAGCGACGCTACCATCGGGAGAAACGCCTGGCTGAAGGGTGAAGAACGTGGACGCGTCGCGGCTAATGCTGGGGAGCGATTCCAATGCTGTTCCGGAGATGGTATTGCCGACCGTGGCATTCAGAGTCTGAAGTTCGGCGTTTGAGGCGGTGACCTCGACGCTTTCTGCTACGGAACCAATTTCGAGAGTCACGTTGAGAGTGAGGGCTGTTCCGACGTTCACTGTTTGGCCGTTGAGCCTGGAAATGCGGAATCCCTGTTTGCTTACGCTGATGTCGTAAGTGCCGGCAGGGACGTCGACGAAGATGTATCTGCCATTCTCATTAGTTGAAGCCGCCCGTGGAGTATTCGTTCCTTTGTCGGTAATGGTAACTGTTGCAGCTGCGATGGCAGCTCCAGAGGGGTCCGTGACGGTTCCTGCGACGGTGCCCGTGGACGCGCTCTGCGAAAAGAGAGCGGAGGGAAGTAGAGCAAACATACCGAGCAAAACAGCGATCACGAATAGCGATCGTTTACTAGACATTTAGCATCCTCCAGTTAGGCACATCTAAAGCGAATAAAAATAAAGTCCTGAAATTGGAAATTGAGCGGCACTCGCGCCTCGCGAATTCTGCCGGGTAGGGTGCAAGTGCTATACCAATCGGAAGTTTTTCGTTCTTGACTTGTTTTCAACAACTTCGAGGAAAGTAAAAGAAGCTGAATATGAATTCGTGAAGATTAGCAATATCGCTTCGACGCGGATATGCCGGTGCTCGCACCACTTATTCGGCGGTTCGTATGCGCGAGAAGTTCAGACGGCCCAATTCGGCTGGAAGCCCTTTTTATTCCAGATTGCGGAGAATAATGAGGCGAGAATAGAGCAACGAAGAAATTCATTAGGCTAGGTCATCTAAAACCGTTCTGTATCAGCTAAATCCATTCTAAAACTGCTAAATAGGGATGCCTCGTGATCCGGCCTCAGATACGAAGTTAGGCAAAACCAGTGCCAGTCTGACGAGATTTACTTCTGAGGTACAGATTTTCGAGGACGAGTGCGGATTTCTCTTCAGAATTCACCGGTGAATCAGTCATCCGCAAAGGAATCCGTGCCAATCCAGGAGTGAGCAAGCGACTTCAAATTATTCTTATACGTTCTGGAGACCATATACTCTCTACCACCCACGATGCGCAGCACATATTCCCCCGTTGTTCCAGGGTGGATCTCCTCCACAGAGGATGCATTGACCAAGACAGAGCGGTGGATGCGAATGAAGCCATAAGGCTGAAGTTTCTCGGCCATCGTCGATATCGACTCACGCAACAGGTAGGAGTCCGTAGGACGCCGCAACAACACGTAGTTTCCTTCTGCTTCGACCGCCAGAATGTCTCCTGGATTGATAAGGAGAATTTTACCTTTGGTTTTGATGGCAATTTTAATCGGCTTCATCGGCGGCGTCTCCGATCGCGGACGGAATTCCGCCACTTCTGCGCTTCTTTCGGCCGTCACCGCGTGAACAGCGGGCCAGAGGGGCGTTTCTTCGGTCTCCTCAGGCGAATCTTTCAGTCCATCTGCACCAAATTTAGCCATAGAGAGGTCGTTCATAGTCGTCCCGAGTGGAGGAACATCTTAGATTTCCCGTAGAGCAAACAATTCGTTCCCCAGCAAAGTGCGATTGCGCACTCGGATACAATCATGACCCTCGAAAAAACCGGCGTCGCTCAAAATCGGACGGCTGCGGACAAGTTTGCACGAATATGTCCGAGCGGCCCCATTCGATTCTTGAGCATTGACGTGCTAAAAAGCCCCTCCAGTCAGCATCCGCAAGCATTCCGTGTTCGGCTCGCGGGAATCATTATCAAGCGTCTCTGAGTTCGTGAGGCGTGAGCCCTAAGACGCGACGCGTGTGCAAAGCAAGGTGACTCTGGTGGCAAAAGCCATTCTCCAAGGCGATTTGGCCAATGGGCATATTACCCCTGCGCAATTGCACGGCCGCGCGTTCCACGCGGCGGCGAATCAAATACTGGTGCGGCGGCATACCCAGCGATTTACGAAACTGCGTTTTGAAATGTGAAACACTCAAGCCAGCAACATCCGCGATCTCGTTGAGTCCAAGATCGCGCCCGAGATTGTCTTCGATGAAGCCCAATACCGCTTTCAACTTGCGGCCGGGCATGGCGGCTTTCACGGCGCGAGAGGTCCGCGCTAACGAACTGTGATTCCGCACGAGTCTCGCCGCCAAGCCGGTTGCCAGAGCGTCCATATAAGGGCGGCCGGATGGATACCCGTTCTCCATCTCTGCTTTCAGGGCCCAGCCGATGTGCTCGATTTGCGGATCACGTGCTTGAAAACGATTCATCACTTGCAGTTTGCGTGGATCTCCGCCGGAGTCTTCCACGATGCGTTCGAGAACCTGAAGTTTGAGACCGATTACCAAGGCCGTGTCTCGTGATTTGAGTTCCCAGACGCCGCCGAGATTTGGGGGAATAATTTCCAAGTCGCCGTGAATGGTCGTGCCGCGGTGCCTCTGACCATCACGCCGGCAGTCGACATCAACGGATGGTCCGACGTGGAGGGAAACGACAACCCGCGGTGAACCGAGGAATTCCACGATCCCGGGTCGATCCGAGATCAAGCTCAGACGAAGATTTTCAGTAGCGCCGATGATTTCAGTCGGGACGGCCTCGGAAGTTCGGTCCTGCGCGTAGCTTCTGCCAAAGGCACCCATGATTGGGATCCCCTTTTACATCGAATCCGTTTCATTTCGACCGGGAACCTTGCTCCCTCCCAGGCAGCTCACGGTTTCCGGCCACACCAATACTCAAACGCCCCAATGCTGATACGTGCGGGTGTAAACTTTGCTCCTTTGGACGTACGAAAAACGCAAAGGTTAGAAGAAATTTAGCAATGATTGTGACGCCGGAATATATGTCGCGGCCCTTGGCGGAAACCTGTCTGGTTCATCAAACACTTTGGCTTAACGGAGAAGTAGGAAGGAGGTGACTTCGGCACTGAATCGTTCGCGGTCTTCAATATTGGAAAGGTGTGCAGTATTAAGCTCGATGTAATGCGCGCCCGGAATGCGGTCTGCGAGGTAGCGGCCGTCGGAGGGCGTGGTTGCCACGTCGTGGGTTCCGGCAATCACCAGAGATGGGACCCGAATCGCGGCGATAGATTCACGAACGTCGAAATCGCGCACGGCGGCGCAATTTGCAATGTAGCCCTCGGGATTTGTACCTTCCAGCATCCGTTTAGTCGAGGCGACGGCCTCAGGCGAACTCTCGCGGTAGCTTGCGGAAAACCAGCGCTCCATTACCGCGGTGGAGATGGATTTCATACCGCCTTTGCGCACCGCTTCGATCCGCGGGCTCCAGATTTCGGGGGTGCCAATTTTTGCGGCGGTGTTGCAGAGAATCAGTTTGTGGAGCCGAGTGGGAGCATTCAGAGCTAGCCACATTCCAGTTTGGCCTCCCATGGATAGTCCGCAAAAATGAACACGTTCGAGATGCAACTCGTCAAGAAGGGCGAGAATGTCGCGCGCCAGCTGCTCTATGGTATATGGGCCTGGCGTTACGGAGGATTGGCCGTGGCCGCGCGTGTCATACCGCAACACGCGGAATTGCTTCTGGAGCGCGGGCATCTGCGGGTCCCACATGGTGAAATTCGTGCCGAGGGAATTGGAGAGTACGAGCACGGGTCCGTTGGCTGGACCGATGAACTCATAGTGGATGCGAGCATCCTTTAATTGAGCGAAGGGCATGTAGCTCACTTTTTTCGGTTTTGTTTCTGTTCGCGCCGCGCAGTACTCGACGCAAGCACGCGGTCGATCAACTGATCGGCCACGCCCACATACTTGGCCGGCGTGAAAAGACGGTCAAGTTCCGCTTCCGAGAGATTCGACTTGACGATGGCATCTTGTGCAAGGACCGCGCGGAGGTCACGGCGGTTATTCTGGGCGCGTTTGCAGGCCTGCTGGACAAGTTCGTGCGCGTCGGACCGCGGCATTTTTTCCGCCAGGGACATGGTGACTGCCTCGGCGAAAATCAAGCCGTGCGTGACATCGAGATTCTGTCGCATGCGCTCGGCATCGATCTCCAACTCGGAAACTGTGCTAGTCAGGTGATGCAAAGCGCCTGCGGTTAGTCGGACGATGTCGGGCAATGTCTCCCACTCGGCGTGCCAGCTGCCAAGACCGCGCTCCTGCTCTTGAACGAGACAGGCGAGCAGGGTGCTCACAAGTGGAGGCACACGCGTGGCTGCGGACAAAACGACAGCGCAGGTGACGGGATTGCGCTTGTGGGGCAGGGTAGAGGAGCCGCCTCGCCCCTCCGCCGAGGGCTCAAAAACTTCGCCAACTTCCGTTTGCGTGTGGAGAGAGATATCGCGCGCGATTTTACCAAGAGTACCCGTGAAAAGGCCGAGGGTCGTGGCGATTTCCGCCATGCGGTCGCGATGGCTGTGCCACGGCAGTTCCGGCAGGGGAAGCTGAAGTTCCTTGGCGAGATTGGCGGCGACGTCCAGGCCGCGCGCACCCAGAGCCGCCATCGTGCCAACGGCGCCTCCAAATTGAAGAACGAGGCAACGCTCCTGCGTTTCCGACAAACGCGCCCGATGGCGGTCGATCGCGTCGAGCCAACCAGCCACTTTCAGGCCGAAAGTCGTGGGAAGCGCCTGCTGCATCCACGTGCGGGCCGCGACGAGCGTCGTTCGATTTTTGTGCACCAATTCGCCAAGGACGACGGCTAACAAATCGAGTTCCGCCGAGATCAGAGCGAGCGCCTGGCGCAACTGCAGCACGCGGCCCGTGTCGATGGCGTCCTGGCTGGTTGCGCCCCAATGTACATAGCGAGCCGCGTCTTTGTCCTTTTGGGCGACGAGTACGGTGAGCTGTTTCACCAGAGGGATGGCGAGGTTGCCTGCCTTCGCCGCGGCGCGGGCTAGCACCGTCATGTCATACAGTTCGGCACGGCATTTCGCTTCAATGGCTGGAGCCGCGGAAGCCGGAATGAAGCCGCCACGCGTCTCGGCTCGTGCGAGTGCCGCCTCGAAATCGAGCATCCCTTGCAGGGTTGCGCGATTGGAGAAAACCTTTTCGACAGCTTGCGAGCGAAACAAGGGGTCGAGCAAGTTCATGCGCTGAGTGTAATCACTCCGGACACGGAAAGAAAACGGTTTCCTCGGTGGCTTGCAAGAGGAATAAACGGTCGGGGCGGACTATTCCGTACACATTCGTTTAACCGCCGAGCCCGTCCGCTAAACGCGTTCGAGGATGATGGCGATGCCTTGGCCAACACCAATGCACATGGTGCAAAGCGCATATTTTCCGCCCGATCGAAGCAAGTGGTACATCGCCGTGGTGATCAGACGCGCGCCGCTCGCGCCAAGGGGGTGGCCGAGAGCGATCGCGCCACCGTTAGGATTGACGTGGCCTGCATCGTCGGCCACGCTGAGTTCGCGGAGGACCGCCAGGGCTTGTGAGGCGAAGGCTTCGTTCAGCTCGATGACATCCATTTGGCCGATGGTCAGGTTCGTTTTCGCAAGAACCTTGCGCGATGCGGGGGCAGGTCCCATACCCATGATGCGTGGCGCGACGCCCGCTGCAGCAGCAGCGAGAATTTGCGCTTTCGGCGTTAAACCATGGCGCTTGGCGGCCGGCTCCGAAGCCAGAAGAAGAGCGCACGCGCCGTCGTTTATCCCGGATGCATTTCCTGCCGTCACCGTTCCGCCGGGCTTTACAACTCCAGGCAACTTCGCCAGCGCAGAAAGAGTCGTGTCGGCGCGCGGGTGTTCATCGGCGCTGAACAGAATGGGGTCGCCCTTTTTTTGAGGAATTACGACCGCCGCGATTTCCTGGGCGAGTAAGCCGCTCCGCATCGCGGCGGCAGCCCGTTGCTGGCTTCTCAGCGCGAACGCATCCTGATCTTCGCGCGATACGTGAAACTCCTCGGCAACAATCTCGGCGGTCTCGGGCATCGAATCGACACCGTATTTTGCTTTCATCAATGGGTTGATGAAGCGCCAGCCCATGGTCGTGTCTTCGATTTTCGTCGCCCGGGAAAAGGGCGCGTCCGCCTTGCCCATGACGAAAGGAGCGCGGGACATGCTCTCAACACCGCCTGCAATGATTAGTTCGGCTTCGCCGCTCTTGATCGCACGGGCGGCAGTGGCTACTGCGTCCATGCTGGAGCCGCAAAGGCGATTTACCGTGGCTCCGGGAACCTCTTTCGGGAGTCCTGCAAGCAGCAACGCCATCCGGCCAACGTTGCGGTTGTCTTCACCAGCCTGATTCGCACAACCGTACACGACGTCATCCAGGGCATTCCAATCAACACTGCCATTTCGTTCGATAAGGGCTTTGATGGGAACGGCTGCCAGATCGTCCGTACGAACAGCTGCGAGCGTTCCGGCATACCGCCCGATGGGCGTTCGAATGGCGTCACAAATATAGGCAGCTTCCATTTAGATTCTTTAGCGCTCCTGAATTGTTCTATCCTAACAGGAAGAATCCACAGGGCGAAAATCGAGATGAGAACCGTAGCGGATGGAGCGACCCAATGAAATTCGTGAGAGTAGTTCTGATAGTCGCGGCGCTGTATTCGGTGGGCGCGATGGCGGTTCGAGCACAAACGGGCGCGACGCAGGAAGTCACGGCGCTCTTGCGTGAGTTCATTGCGGGTGCCGGAAGCGGCGACCGCGCGATATTTGAAAAGTTTTTTTCTCACGACGTGATTTATACGAGAGCGTCTGGCGTGGTCATTACGAAGGCTGACATCATGGCGAGTCTCGGGAAACCGGCGCCAGCGTCGGAAGGGAAGAGCACTTATTCAGCCGAAGATATTACGGTTCACGAATACGGTGACACCGTGATTGTGGCGTTCCGGCTGGAGGGCCGTACAGAGCACGGAGACGGAAAAACGGAGATAGCTCATTACCGGAACACTGGCACCTTCCTTCGCCGCAATGGCCGGTGGCAGGCTGTGGCGTGGCAGGCGACGAAAATCCTCGACCCCGCAAAGCCGCAATGATGCGCTTCAGGCTTTAAGAATCACACCGTGTCCAACTAGGGCGCGGTTACCTGCCCCTAATTTCCAAGGGTTGAAGAAGTTTGAAGGAGAGTGCTGTCTCTGCAGGCAGCGTGATGTCGCGATTCCCAGAGAGACCGGCGCCACCGGTGCCGGCCGCTGCGCCGATCAACGCGCCTATAGCCGCACCCTTACCGCCGCCAGCAACAGCTCCAATCGCGGCCCCTCCGCCGGCACCACCGCCAACCATGGCAGCGGTGCGCTTACCTTTACCTTTGGACGTTATGGTCTGCGCGGAAGTTTGTATCTCATAATCCTTATCGTTTAGAGTGACAGATGTCAGTTCCAGGGAGAGAACTGCACCACCTTTGAATCGGCCAGCAGCCTTGGCGTCTTTCACGATACCGGTAACGCGCGCACCCTTGGGGATGGCCACTTTGCCGTCTAATTCCACGGGGAGTTGTACAGTTGCCCTAAATGTTTGTCCCGTTGTGCTGGTCTTCGATCCCAGTGGTTCATCCAAAACGACAGAGATGGATGTATCCGCAGGAACTACAATAGGCCTTGGCCTGGACGCGGCTTCTTTCTGGGCGGACGCTGAACTCGAGGAAGGAGGCGATGCGGTATCCGAGGTAGCCGGCTGATTGGACGATTTAGCACAGCCGGAGAGCACAAAAGCAAATGATAGAAGAGACAAAGACCCAGCAATTCGCGAGCGATTCATGGAATTCCTCCGTTTTGCCAATACTTTTTCTGAAGATACTCCAATTTGTGCCGATGTCAAATAGAGTGGCTGGTGGTTCAGAAGACTGCAGAGAGCGATTCGCAATGTTGCAATATCAAGTAATATCCAATGGTCGCAAAGCGGAGACTCTCTTCGTGCTAATCGATTTCTTTGTGAGACCCCGCAAGGGGATACCCTTTGCGCTATCACCTCTTGATAGTTCGTTGACACATCGCCCCATCGCGCACAGTATAGGCTCACCCCTTCCAAATTTAATGTTCGGTGTGTGCCGATGCGCATTCTTGTCGCTGAAGATGACGCACCGCTGGCGGAATTTCTCCACCAGCGGTTGCAGCAGGAAAAGTTTTCCGTCCACATGGTCGCGGATGGCGGAGAAGCCCAGCGTTTGGCTTCTGACCAGCCGTACGACCTCGTGATTCTGGATCTCAATTTGCCCGTCGAGGGCGGCTTGGACGTTCTTCGCAACATTCGCGCGAAGAAACCGGACTTGCCCGTTCTCATGGTCTCGAGCGCCAACCTGGCGGAAGAGCGCGTCCGTCTGCTCGATGCCGGAGCTGACGATTCGCTGGCGAAGCCCTTTGCGTTCGCGGAGCTTGCGGCGCGCATTCGCGCTGTGCTCCGCCGAGGAAGCCGCCCCGGACGCGCGGTGCTCAAGGTCGGCGATTTGGAGATCGATCGGGTCGCCCACGCAGTCCAGCGGGGAGGCCACGCGATCGATCTAAGCCCCAAGGAGTTTGCTCTCCTTGAGTTCCTCATGCGTCATGAGGGCCAGGCGGTCACACGCACGGCAATCGTCGAGCAAGTATGGAAGATTAGTTTCGACACAATGACCAATGTGGTGGACGTCTACATTAATTACCTTCGCCGCAAAGTGGATTCTGGCTATGACCGGCCCTTAATCCGGACTATCCGAGGCGTCGGCTATCAGATCGGCGGGAACGGCACTCCCCACTAGCCATTTCTGAAAGCGGGCCTGACCTAAGGTGCAGATAACAAACCTCTTGCTGGACCTTTGGACACTAAACTCCCGCACCTCCTTCCGCATCGGTGTTCGCTCCTCCGCCGCGAGCAACTTCTTTTCCACTTTGGGGTTCTACCCATTGGGAGTTATATATAGGTAGGCTCCCATCTGCCGGAATTCAAACTCCGGGCCAGGGACAAGGTGATTAACCATGTTGAAGACCACTTTTTCAGGCAAGCTCAAGCTTAGCCTGCTGTTCTCTCTCATCGGTCTTCTCTGTTTTTCAGTGCCGAATGCTCGCGCGGGTCAATCTGATCAAGCGCCTCCACCTGATCAAGAGAGTCAACCCAATCAAGCCGATTCAGCTGATCAACCTGCCGCAAATGACGCCAACGATCCGCCGACTCGTGTTGCCCGTATCAGCTATTTAGATGGATCGGTTTCTCTTCAGCCCGGAGGCGCGGGCGACTGGGGCGGCGCGGCCCGCAACCGTCCCATGACGGTCGGCGACAAAATTTGGACGGACAAAGATTCCCGCGCCGAATTGCAGACCGGCGTGGTCTCGATTCATCTGGGCAGCATGACCGCGCTCTCTTTCCTGAATCTCGACCAGACCATTACGCAGATGCGCCTCGCTGAGGGCTCCATTAATTTCCGCGTTAAGGAAATTCGCGAAGGCGACACATACGAAGTGGATACGCCCAACGTCGTATTCACGATCACTCAAGCAGGTGCGTTCCGCATTGACGTGAATGAGAATGGCGATAACACCGGCATTACCGTTATTCGTGGCGCAGGACAAGTGACAGCCAGCGGAAAGACGTACGATCTGCAGCCCGGCCAACGCGGCATTTTCAACGGCACCGATGATGTCCAGTCCACGATTGCGCCACAGGCGCCGCCTCAGGATGGGCTCGATAAATGGGCAAATGATCGCGACCTCGGCGAACAGAATTCCGTCTCGCAACGTTACGTTCCTCAGGACATGCCGGGCACCCAAGACCTCGACAATAATGGCACCTGGAGCCAGGACGGCGACAACGGTCCCGTTTGGTACCCGTCGGAAGTCTCACCCGATTGGGCTCCTTACAGCAATGGCTATTGGAGCTATGTCGGCCCCTGGGGCTGGACTTGGGTGGACTATGCGCCTTGGGGCTTTGCTCCCTTTCACTATGGACGCTGGGGCTACATCGGTGGCAGGTGGGGCTGGTACCCTGGTCCCGCGCTTTGGCGCATGCATCTATGGTCCGGCGTTCGTCGGGTTCCTCGGTGGAGGTTTCGGATTTGCGGAGTCGGAGTCGGCTGGTTCCCGCTGGGCTTTGGTGAGCCGTTCCATCCCTGGTACCACGGCGGCTACGGATACTGGAATCGAATCAACGTTCGCAACACATCTATCCGCAACGTCAACGTCATCCGCAACGACCAACAATTTCAACTACGCCTACGCGCATAACACTCACGCGGTGACGGCTACTTCGCGAAGCGGCTTCACCGGTGGTCAAGCTGTGAATCGCGGCGCTGCTCATATCAACGAAGCTTCCCTTCGCGGCGCACAAGTTACAAATAACATGCGTTTTTCTCCATCCAAGCAGAGTGCGTTCGGCGCTGCAAACGCGAGAGGAACTGTTTCACGACCGCCTTCTTCAGTCGAGAATCGCTCCGTCATGGCGCGCACCACGCCTGGTACTGGAGCTTCGCACATTCCGGTCCACACGATGAATACAAACGGTCTAACGCCGGGGCATCCAGGAACCAGCTCGGGAAATGCGAACGCGCGCCAGAACCAACTCTCGCAGAATCGTCCTCAAACCGCGGGCGGAAACAATTCGCGGGTTTGGAATGCACAGGGCAACGCAACCGATCGCGGTCAGGCTCCGAGGGGTTTCGGGAGTTCGACCAACAGCCCTTCCAACAATCCCAATACGTCCACGCGTCCAAATAATCGCCCGCCGTGGGCTGGTTCCGGCGCCTCGGGCAACGCGGGTGGCGGCCGTTCTTACACACCACCGCAAGGAAATGCACCGTCCAACTATCGCGGGTATGCGCCGCAGCAATCTCGTTCGTACTCCGCGCCCCCGCCTAGCCGTTCCTATTCCGCGCCCACGCGCACTTACTCGGCTCCTAGCCGCAGCTATGGTGGCGGTGGCAGCTCTCATCCTAGCGGAGGTACAGCTCCGCACGGTGGTGGTGGCGGCGCTTCCCATAGCGGTGGCGGCGGTGGTCACGGACACCGGTAAATTACACGTATTTCATTAAGGCCCGCCCTTTCCTGATCAGGCGGGCCTTTTTCTTTGTTTGCCTGCTTTGCCGATCGAAAAGACAGCCCACAACTCTCTTTTTGTTCGCGTGTTTAATGGATAGCACCAGCCGGGGCATTTCTAAGTTCGACAAAGCGGTTGGCGGCAATCCGGGGTTTTCGCCAGAAGGTGCTATCGTTTGAATTACGCAATGGGGCCGCCTCTTTTGAGACCAAGAGTCAATCGAGCCGGTGTTGAAAAAAGGAATACCACGCAAGACGGGGCCAGTAGCGGCCCCGGCATTTCAGGAGAGAGGAAATCGCAAATGAAAAGACACACCCTTCACCTGGTGAGCCTGCTCAGTCTCGCGCTGGCCATGGCTTGCTTCATCCCGCAACGCGCCGCAGCCGACGATGACGATCCGCCTGGCCGCGTGGCGCGTTTGGGTTATGTACGGGGAAATGTTTCCTTCGAACCCGCTGGAACCGATGACTGGGTTTCAGCGGTGATCAATCGCCCTCTGACAACTGGGGACAAGCTCTGGAACGACACCGATTCTTATTCTGAGCTGCATCTTGGCTCCGCTTCGATCCGCCTCGGAAGCACTACCGGCTTCACTTTTTTGAACCTCACCGACAATATGACGCAAATTCAATTGACCGAAGGCACGCTGAACATTCGCGTTCGGCGCCTCGGCGATGACGAAACTTTTGAAGTGGACACCCCCAATCTGGCGTTCACCCTCCTCCGTACCGGCAGCTACAAAGTCAACGTCAACGAAGCGGGTGACGCCACCGTGGTCGTTGTCCGCGATGGACAGGGCGAAGTCACCGGCGGTGGTTCCGCTTATACGATTCACCCCGAGGAAGTCGGCACTTTCAATGGCACCGACCAAGTCGACGCCGACATCGAAAGCTGGGATAACTCGAGCGATGATTTTGACGGGTGGTGCTCCGAGCGCGATCGCCGCATCGATAATTCCGTCTCCGCTCGCTACGTCTCGAACGACGTCATCGGGTACGAAGACCTCGACGAATACGGCGGCTGGCGTCCCACGCCGGAGTACGGCACGATCTGGTTCCCCCACGTTGCCGTCGTTGGGTGGGCGCCCTACCACTATGGCCACTGGGCCTACATCGCACCTTGGGGTTACACCTGGGTTGACGACGCGCCTTGGGGTTTCGCTCCCTTCCACTACGGACGCTGGGTGGTGGTTGGCGGCGTTTGGGGCTGGGTCCCTGCGCCCCCGCGACCTGTTGTCGTCGGCGTCGTTTACGTTCGGCCAGTCTACGCGCCTGCGCTCGTTGCGTGGGTTGGCGGACCGCACTTCGCTGTGGGTGTGGGAGTCGGCGGTGGCTTTGCTGCCGGCGTCAGTGTCGGCTGGTTCCCGCTGGGACCGCGAGAAGTGTACGTGCCGTCGTATCACGTCAGCCGCAACTACGTGAACAACGTCAACGTGACGAACACCACGGTGAACACCACCGTCGTAAACAACTATTACAACACCACGGTGATCAACAAAACCACGGTGAATAACGTTACCTACGTGAATCAACGCGTTCCAGGAGCCGTGAGCGCCACCACACCGCAGGCTTTTACTTCCGCTCAATCGGTGTCCAAAAACGCGGTAAAGGTCGATGCAAGGGAAGTGGCCACAGCTCAAGTCGTCGCCACCACGCCGGCGGTCGCGCCTTCGAAGCAGGCAGTTCTCGGCTCTGGCGCTAGCGCGACTGTGCATCCTCCCGCGGTTGTCCAAGCCCGAGCCGTGGTTGCTAAGACGGCTCCTCCTCCACCACCTCCGTCGTTTGCAAAACAACAGCAGGCGATTCAGGCCAATGGAGGAAAGCCGCTGGCGATTTCTCAAATGCACCAGATTCAGCCCGAGCCGGCGCAAACTCGCGCGGCAGTCAAGATTGCTCCGCCCGCGAAGCCAGTAGCCACTCAGGCCAAAGGTGTGCAGCCCAACGCCAATCGGCCGGTGACCCCGAATAACGCCGTCAACAAGGGCAGCAATCAACCCGTTAACAACACGAACAGCGGCAATCCACCCCTCACGAACACGAACGGGAAGACCTTCAACGATCGGCCGCCTGCCTCACGGCCCAATACACCGGCCAATACCACCAATACCCCAAATACTCCCAACAACACCAAGCCTGCTAACCCGGCGAACGCGAATCCGCAGCTCGATCAAAAGCACCAACAGCAAGTCCAGGAAATGCGAGCGCAACAGGATCTGGAGCGCCAAAAAGTCGAGCAGCAACAACAAAAGGATCGCGCCGCTTTAGCAAAGAAGGCTGCTGACGATGCAGCGCAACAGAAGCTCAATCAGCAGCACCAACAGCAGCTTGAGGAACTTGAGAAAAAGCATGAGGCCGAGGCTGCTAGACTCAGGCAGCAACAAGAGTCGGAGAAAAAGGCTCCTCCAAAACCCCCTGCAAAACCTGCAAAGGAAGATAAGCCTCCTAAGAAGGACAAGTAGGCTTACTTCCCGGGTTGCGATTCCGGGCGGGGCGCCTCCTATGCGGCAGGCGTCCCGCCCGCTTGATTCGCGTGGCTTGGTATTCGCCGCTTAATCTCAGCTTCAGTGTGAAATCTTCCAGCCATCTCGCGTAAGATTCCTTCTGGCGAGCATGGCCAGCCAATCCTCACGTCTTTCGCAGCGCAAGCGAGCGGCTTTCGCTTCATCGCCTATTTCGCTGACCGTCATTCCTTGCCTCCCGGAGATTCGCGAGGGGCATGAGCTGGCTAAACGGATTACTCTGGCGGCTGGCCGCGCTGGACTCACGCTCGAGGACGGCGACATCCTGGTTGTCGCTCAAAAGATCATTTCGAAATCGGAAGGGCGAGTTGTCCGCCTGTCCAGTGTGAAGCCTTCGGCACAGGCTTTTGGATTGGCGAAAAAACTTTCGGGAGATCCGCGTTTTATTCAGGTGGTTCTTCACGAATCCCGGCGCATCGTGCGCTCCGATCGCGTTCTCATCGTAGAAACGCATCACGGACTCGTTTGTGCCAACGCGGGCGTGGACCATTCAAACGTTCGAGGCCGCGATTTCGTCACGCTACTCCCGAAAAATCCCGATCGTTCCGCCCGTCGTCTTGCTGCCGAATTGAGAAAGAAAACTGGCAAGCGTTTGGCGGTCATTATCAGTGACACGTTTGGCCGCCCCTGGCGCCTGGGTCTCATCAATGTGGCCATCGGCGCGGCGGGCGTTCCCGCGCTCGCCGATCTGCGCGGCACGCGCGACCGCCATGGCAAACTTCTCCGCGCCACGGTTCTCGCTGTTGCTGATGAACTCGCCGCCGCTGCCGGACTGCTCATGGGCAAGTCCGCGGGCACTCCCGTCGTTGTCATTCGCGGCTATCGATATCGCTTCGTGCAAGATCCTGCCGCTCGCATCATTCGCCCCGCCATAGAAGATCTTTTCCGCTAACCCACTTTCGCGCGGATGCTGTCATGAGCTCCACACTCAACTGGGTTGCACTAGTCACCAGTCACCAAATTGACGTTTAGTCTTCTGCGCCTCACCGGAGTTTTTCACTTGCGGGATTCTTGTGCTGGCGGGCATCCTTAACATCTCCATGTGTGCCGCAAAAAAAATTACGGTCACTGCTCTCGCCGGCGGTATCGGGGCATCGAAACTTCTGCTCGGGCTCTACCATGCCATGGATCCGCACGACCTCACCGTCATCGTCAACACCGGCGACGACATCGTCATGCACGGTCTGAAAATCTCTCCCGACCTCGATATCGTCACCTATACGCTGGCCGGTGTGGTTGATCCCACCAAAGGCTGGGGCATGCGCGGTGAAACTTTTCATTTCCTCAAGAGGCTCGGCGCTTATGGCCGCGAAACTTGGTTCAATCTCGGCGATCGTGATCTCGCTACCCACATTCACCGCACCGAGATGCTTGCCCATGGCAAAACTCTCACGCAAGTCGCCGATTCCATCCGTCACGCCCTCGGCGTGAAAGCGCGCATCCTGCCCATGTCCGACCATCCCATTCCCACCATCATCGAGACGCGCGACGGCAACATGCATTTTCAGGAATATCTCATCAAGCACCGCACCGAGCCCGGAGTCCGCGGCATCCATTTCGCCGGCGTAAAACACTCTCACGCCGCTCCTGGCGTTCTCGAAGCCATCTGCGACGCCGGCCGCGTCATCATTTGCCCCAGCAATCCGCTCATCAGCATCGGCCCAATCCTCGCCGTGCCTCGCGTCCGCGAACAATTGCGTGCCCGCAAAGAAAGCGTCATCGCCGTCTGTCCCATTGTGGGTGGCAAATCGCTCAAGGGACCGAGCGACAAAATGCTCATCCAACTCGGCTGCGGCTCCTCCGCCTCCGCCGTCGCCAAGCTCTACGCCGATTTCACCGGCACATTTGTGATCGACCGCCGCGACGCGTCCCAAGAACACGCCATCCGCGCCCTCGGCATGAAAGTCGCCATCCTCCCCACCGTCATGCGCACCCGCTCCGACAAGCGCAAACTCGCGCGCGCCCTCCTCGCCCTCTAGCTTATCTATCGTGAATTCTGGGACGGAGTTGTTGAGGGAATCCAGAGTGTAGAACACAGATAAAACACCGCGGGTCCGCGCTCCCACCGCGCTCAAGGACAATACAGAAGCATCACACTTGTCTTTTCGTTCCGGCCAATAGGATAAATAAAATTACTGGCTCATGGCCCAGCTCTTCGCGTTCTCGAACTCCGAATTGTTCTTCCACACTTCCTTGTTCCATTCCGTACCTATCACGGCGAACTCGGTTTTTGCCGCCTCTTTGTCTCCTGCCTTGACGGCCATGCTGGCAAACCGATTCCTTTTCAAGCTAGAAACTCCATACATCTGTTCCATCGCGGCATAACCGAGTTTGATTCGCGGCCAGGACATATTCTGCATGGCGTCTTTCTCCGCATCGCATTGACATGCCTTAAGACTGGTAATTTCAAAATAGAGTATGTCGCCTTTTTCGCCGCCAACTCGATTGGAGACTTCTTCGGCGAAGGACTCCAGCTCACCCTTGTCTCCGTTCCATTTTGTCTGCAAAGAGTTCGCGTGCTCGCGGTAAAAATGATAGTAATCAGGTTCAAACGCTACGGCTTGCTCCATGAGTTCACGACTCTGCGACTTGTCCCACCCCTGGGCGAGTGCCACCGTTTGCATCACTTCGTACCAATAAGGGCATTTTTCCTTCAGGCGCGCAGCGTCCGCTAGCGTGGCGCTGGCCATCCCAAAGCGTTCTCTGAAAAGTTCCCAGCCCTTGTCGGTCACGGTGTTGGCATATCCGCCGCCCCTGGCCTTCCACGCATAGCCCGTATACGCCTCCGCGAGACTAATGCGCGCCGCGGCCGATTCCGGCTTTGCCGCAATCCATTTGTTCAGCGAATCGAAAGTCATTTTCCAGTCGGATTCGTCCGCGTTCGGTCCGAGAAATGTCTGGTAAACTGCAAAATAGAACTCCAAAACTTTCCAGGAGCCGCCAACGACTCGGCCTTTTCCTTCGCGCGCTTCCTTTATGGTTTTTTCGAGCTGGTCGTAATTTCCTTGGCTGAAATACTGTTTGATCGGACTCTGGTACTCCAGATCGGTTTGGAGCTTATCCGGAGAGACTTTTGGCGGTTCGGGCGACCGCGCCGCCGCCAAAACCCGGTCAGGGTGGCTGTTTGGGTTGTAGGCGCGTGCGATATCAAGCAGCGCGCTGCTGCTCAGGTAGGCGAACGGAGTTTTTCTTCCGCAAGAAATCCCCACCAAACAAACGATAAACACTAGAATCAATGGAATCAGCCTTTTGGAAAGCACGGATGCGCTCCTACTTAAGAATTCACGTATTTAGATCATAAGGGAGCAGTTTTCGCAGAGAAACTGTACTGACGGACGGGGCTGGATATTTGATTGGACACAACGTGGGCGTATAGCAAAACTGCGATGAGACCTGGCCGGACGGTCCGACGCGGTGCTCTGGATAGTTGAGCCTAAATCTGACGGGGTCGAGCCACCGCCAGGAATTGCGGCGACCCAGGTCAACGTCTAGCCCGAATATGACCCGGCTACGCGGTCGCACGCCCTTTTCGCAACGCGCCGCGCAGTGTGGTATCTTCAAAAACTTCGGACATGACAGCCACTCCACTTACTGCAACCGACTTTCGCCACGCGCTCGGGCAATTCGCTACAGGCGTCACCGTCATCACTGCCGCGCGTGCTTCCGGCCAAGGCTCGGACCAGAGCTCGGTTCAAACCCCGGCTCAAGCCTATGGCATGACCGCCAATTCCTTCACTTCCGTCTCCCTCGACCCGTTTCTGACTCTCGTTTGCGTGGACCAGCGTAGCCATTTGCTGCCACTTCTCAAGCAGGGCCGCTTTTTTGGCGTGAACGTTTTGAAGGAGCACCAGCAGGCTGTATCCGTATACTTCGCTCAAGCCGACCAAACTCCTGAAGCGGAAGCGAAGCTAGGCATTCGCTATCGCTGGACCCAAGCCGGCATCCCGCTCCTCGAAGACACCCTTGCCCAAATCGTCTGCAGAGTCGTCGCCTCCTACATCGCCGGCGACCACACGATTTTCCTGGGTGAAGTGCAAAGCGCCGATCTGTTTCCTGGTGAGCCGTTGCTCTTCTTCCGCAGCCGCTACCGCCAACTCGCCCCGCCCCGATAGCCTTTCACCTCTAACTCGTACGTTCCACTTCACTACCTTTGATACGCAGGCCAAAATTTCTTCTCGCTTTTTGCTTGACAAAAAGTTATTCCTCGCGTACCATACACCTTGGGTAATATTACGCCCGATCCTGTAGCGCCAGCATCCTCTGCTGGCGTTTTTGCTTTTTGGGCCTGCTATTGAGATTGGCTTTCTATTCGCCATCTGCCGGAACACCCTACATTTGCACAATTTTGGTGCAAACTCTAAGTACCTTTAGAATGAACACTTGCAAAAGTATATGAAAATAAATGACTTTAAGTGTCTTCAGAATGAACACTTACGTAAAACCCTAGGGGGTATGGCTAACCAAATTTTCGGGCAGGAAACTTGTCTTGCGGGTTTAGCGCGGAAACCCTCTACTCTCCCAACAATGCGTGTCCAGCCGGAGGGGTGTGGACAACGAGCGATCTCCCTGTCATTCGCGGCCCACCAATCACTGGTCACCGAACACGGATCACGAACTGTAGGCTGTTAGCTGTGGGCTTTGAAACTTTCAACTTTCAACTGTCAACCCCCTCTCTTCAATGCCCACCCAGCGAATCCCTCTTCACCCCATACTCCGCGCCCCAACGATCCGTCATCTGCCCGCGAATCTCCCAAAGCTCCGGGAAAAACTTATGCTTCATTCCATCCTCGAGAATCTCCACCGGCCGACCCTTGAGCGACTTCGACCCAAATCCAATCGTGCGGTAAATGAGCTGCATGTGTTCGTACCGGAATTTCTGAAACAATTCGTCAAACTCCGCCAGCTCCTCCGCCACCATGTATGCATCCCCATGGTTGTACTCCGAATCGTAAATCTTCTCGATCGTCAGCCCGTGCTTGTCCAGATAATTTTCTTTGAACGAATTCCAGACCGGCTGATACATCTTCAGCAGCACTCGGAATCCAGGCGATTCCTGCCCGCTTCCATTTCCCAATTTCTTCCGAATCTCCTGATACTCTTTCGGCGACATCGTCTCGAGCAGCGCCAACTGCTGAATCATCAGTTTCTGCGCGGTATGCACGCGCCGAAATAGCGTAATCACGCGATTCGTATTCTCTTGCTGGAGATACTTGTCGATGTCCAGCAGCGTGTAAGCCATCAACTTCATCCACAGTTCTTCGACCTGGTGGACGATTTGAAATTGCATTTCGTCCGGGTTGCACAGCTTGTCGTAATCGAGTTGGCAAGACAGCAGCGATTTCGTGCTGAGGTACACCTCGTAGTCCAGCGTCCCATCGCCACTCATAATCGCGTAAAACTGTTCTCGATTCACGCACACCTCCCCGAGCGCGGCCCGCACTTCAAGCAGAAGTTCTCCAGGGGTCGGCGCAATACTTGGCAATGTCTCGTAAGCAAAAACTTCAGTGCCGATCCACGCTGGCCAACCCTGTCCAGCTATATCCCCGCTGCGAGCGAAGCAACATATCCTTGAATCCCGAAGCAAGCCACGGACGCACTTCCTCTTCCTTCAAGTAGTACGCCACGGGCGTGACCAACTGATCGAATACGTTGGCATGGACTTCATCGAACGGATAGTCGTGCATCGCCGCGAAATAATCTCCGTAGGGCAAATGCTTCGGCCCTTTCCCATCCGCCCGTGGCCGATAAAACAGTTTGATCACCGCCCACAAAAACACCGACGGCACGAGGCACAACACGCGCAACAACCCAGCGGGCAATTTTGATGTCACGGCCGTTCGAATAGGATTGATGAACCGCGGAATCCACTCATTCCCCTCATACCCGTACACCCAAAAAAACACGCGCCCGCCGTTTCGCACGCGCGAAGCCAAACTCGCAAACCCTGCCGCCGGATCCGGCAAGTGGTGCAAAACTCCCACGGAAAATGCCATATCAAAAATTGGGCGCACGGGGGGATGCAGCAAATCCCCAATCACCACGTGCGCATTCGGCAGTTCGCGCGTGTGCGCAAACGCCACAAACGCGCTTTCCCCCAAATCCAGCGACACAATTGCCTTGGCTCCATGCGATGCGACGATTGCCGTGTGCCGTCCCTTGCCACAGCCTCCTTCGAACACCGTCTGCCCCTTGAAATCATCGCCCGTCACCGGCGCAATCCAGTCGAAGAACTCCTGTTCGTAGTAACCGCGCAAATCGCTCCAGCGCGTCCATTCCTCTGCAAACCGCGACGCTGTCTCGAGTTTCAAATTCTCCAAATTCGCTGGCATCAGAATCGGCACGCCGTTACGAATGGAAAACTGCACTTTGCACGCCGTGCACTCCAGCGCGCCCTCCATGATGTGCTCTTTTTCTTCGCGGACGCCTTCACCGCGGAGCGTCAGTTCCCCCGCACAATTCGGGCAAGCAAGATAATGCAGAGCTTCTAGTCGCATGTCGCCTGGATAAACAAGGGGTAGCAAAAGCTCGCCGAAAACCCGGAAGGGAAGTAAGGCCAATCAGCTTTTCTAGAAATCACGTTGGAAAACACCGCAAGAGATCGCAAACAAGTACGCATTTCTTGCCGGACTACCAGCCCCCGGCTCCTGCCGTTCGAGGCGGCTCGTCGCGCCCAGCCAAGGCTTCCCGGCGGCTGCGAAATTCGCGCACGCTGTATACCGGCTTGTTTTGCGACTCGTAGTAGGTCCGCGCCAGCATTTCACCGATCAACCCGGTCGCAATGAATTGAATGCCGCCCATCACCAGCGCCATCCCCAAGAGCATCAATGGCCCGTGGTTCGCCAGCAGCCCTTCATCCAGCAGAGCTTTGCGGAGGAACACCCACAATCCGATGCCCGCTCCTCCGGTCAAGCAAGCCAAACCCATCAAACCGAAAAATTGCAGAGGCTTCGTCGAATAATCCAGGAGAAATTTTACGCTCAGCAGGTCCAGCAGCACGCGAACGGTCCGCGATATCCCGTAATTTGACGCGCCATTCTTGCGTGCAATGTTCGAAATAGGGACTTCCGCCACGGAAGCTCCCGCCCAGCTCGCCAGCGCCGGAATAAACCGGTGCAGCTCACCGTACAAATGAATCTCCGACAAGACTTCGCGCCGGTAGGCCTTAAAGGTAGTTCCAAAATCGTGTAAATCCACGCCCGACAGCTTCGCCATCATGCGGTTGGCGATGCGGCTCGGCAGTTGTCTCGTCAGCCAGTGATCGGTCCGCGAGATGCGCCATCCGCTCACCAGGTCGTAGCCCTCTTCGATTTTTTCGAGGAACCGCGGAATCTCCTCCGGATCGTGCTGCAAATCCCCGTCCATCGAAATAATGATTTCCCCGCGCGCAAAATCAAAGCCCGCTTTCAAGGCCGGCGCCTGGCCAAAATTTCTCCGCAGCTGCACCACATTTACCCGGGGATCGTGTTCATAGATATCGGAGAGTACTTTGAACGTCTTGTCTTTGCTTCCGTCGTCCACAAACACCAGTTCATAGCGTTCGCCAATCGCATCCATCACTTCGGTGAGCTTCACGTAGAGTGGTGGAATATTCTCCTGTTCGTTGTAAAACGGAACGACAATCGAGTAACGGATGGGCGGATCGTTCTTCATGCTTTCAATTCGGGCTTTCCTCAAGCTTCCTGGGCTGCGAATCCATAGTCTATCAGCCGAATCCCCTGCGATGCGACAAGATTTCGTATCCCCGTGTCCGTAAGTATTTCTACTTCGGCCTGCCGAGAAGCTTGCAGCCGAGTCGCCGATTTTGCAAGCTCTGCGTCCACGTATCCGGGATGGCACATCAACTCGGTCGTGCCCTCCGGCAAAATCTCCACCAGCCGCAAAACGCCTTCGCGTGTTAATTCGCCGGTCTGGGCAATTCCGCAAAAATAGTCCGCCGCGCCAATTCCAGCCCGTTCCGCCTGTTCGCGCGCGTCCGGCGCAAGCAGCTTCAAACCACGCGCCTGCACTCCCTGCTTCATGACCACGGTGCCTTTTTGCCTGGCGCCCGCCGAAAGCGCCGCGCGCAAGCTCGATTCTTCATGGGAAATCCGTATGGCTGCGATCCCGTGCCTCTTGGCCAGCCGCAAGGCAATCTCAAACAAACCCGGCAGCATCTGCACATGTTTATGCCCGTCGAGATGCGTCGGCTCGACACCAAAATCGCGCACCTTCTGAATTTGGGCATCCCATTCGCGCTCGACTTCCTCCAACAACACGCAGCGCCGCGCCAGCCTTAGCAGCAAACTCTCCGGCCTGCCCTCCAGTTCGCCGCGGTCGTTCAGCAGAGTAGTCACCAATTCCCGTTGCGCGATCGGCTCGCCATCGCTCAGATTTAGATGAACGCCAATTCCCAGCCCCGGCGTCGTCTGCGCCAACTCGACGCCCGAGGCAAACGCCGCCCCATTGGCCAGCAGGGAAGCGCTGGTCACAATGCCGTTACGGTGCGCCTCGGCAATGCCTCGGTTGACGCCTTCCGTCCACCCCAGGTCATCCGCATTTACGATTAAGCTTCTCAAATCCCGCCTGTCCCGACGTGCTGACCTGTCCTTCCGTACAGCTATCCCTTCGAGTGCCTCAACTCTTCCGTACCATTGACCGTTTTTCCCCTCAACTTTAGCATGGCTTGCAGAGGCAAGAATGTCCGTAAAGACGCGTAATTCGAAGGTTGTGGACGGGCGCTACAGCGACAGGCGCCGCGGCCACCGCATGAACTCGCGCGTCCCCGTCCGCCTCGAGTGGGATGGCGACGCCGGCAAGCGCTTCACTGTGGAAGCGCACACGCGCGTCGTTAATCCGTATGGGTGTATGGTGGTCCTGGAGCAGGAGCTGCAACTCGAACACCGCCTGGCACTTACAAATCTTGCCACGGATATCAGTAACGCAGCCATAGTGGTCTGGCGCGGCGTCCCGCGCCCGGATGGCTGGGAGTACGGCGTCGAACTCGTCGCGCCGGAGATGGATTTTTGGGGGCTTGAGCTGTGAAACCTCAACCGAACGTCAAACCGGCCTCCGCCCCTACCAGGGTTGTCTCCACGCGTCCGCCTACGGCCGAAGAGCGCCGCCGCGCCCAGCGAGTCCTGCTCAGGATTCGCGTTGTGGTTCAGGTTGCAGGCAAAGCGAACACGCTCGAAGGCAACACCCATACTGTCAGCGCCAGCGGAGCCATGTTGATTCTTCCAGAAGGGCTCTCCGAGGGAACTACAGTCACCATCGAGAATCCCAAGGCCCAGAACAAGGTCGAAGCCCGCGTGGTGCGTCCCCCGCAAATGAGTCACGAAGGGTCGCTGGTTCCCGTGGAGTTCACTTCACCCTCGCCCAATTTTTGGGGCATCTTCTTTCCGCCGGCCGTTAACTGAAGTCTTCCCATCCTTCAAAGCTCCGCCCGGCATGGCGGGGTTCCTTTTCTGCGTGCTCTTCGTGTCCTCCGCGAACTCTATAAAAAATTCCTGAATTTGCTTTTTGCATGCCAGGGCATTTCAACGCAAAAAAAAGCGGCCCCGATTTTCACCGGGGCCGCTCGTTACTCGTTTTGATCCAGGCTTACTACTGGACCGTGATGTTGATAGGAGCCGCAACCGGCGTGGCTGCGGGACTCGTTGTGACCGCGATGGTCGACGAGCCGGACACCGTCAAGTTGAGCGTACCGCTCTGTGATGCCTTCGTTCCGGAATCCCCAAGGTAGTGGACGCTGATGGCATGCGTTCCCACCGCCAGGCTTGTTGGCCCAGTGAGCGTCGCCTTGCCGCCGGACACCGTCGCCGATGCCCCTGCGGTGGAAATCGCAACGCCGCCGTCGAAGAGTTGAGCCATTCCGCCAGGCGTGCCGCCGGTAACCGTTACGCTGAAGGTAAACGCTGTGTTGGACTGGACTTTGTCGCTGGGGTTGGTCACGGTCATTTGTGTCGTGGTAGCGACTGGTCCGCCGCCACCGCCGTAGCTGCCGTTGCAACCAAGCGTAAAGCTGAGCAAGCAAACGAGGCCCAGCCCAAGCGCCGCGCGATATTTTTTGCGTCCGCCGGGCAGGAACATAAGGAACATGGCTGCGAAGCCCGTTTCCGCGCTGAGAGCCCACCAGCCCTTGCCGCCGGTCGTGGGAGGAATCGAGTTTGTTGGAGGAATTGCCTTTGCCTCGAACATTCCGTCGTCGCGAGCGTTTGAGGCCGTCAAGGATGTCGAGGTAGCTGTCACCATGCAATTCAATGGCATAGCGACGGGGTTGGCGGCCGTTATGTTGATACTCAGCGGAGAATTCGGGCAAGTGACCCCTGGCGGCAACGAAGCGGCTGTCGCCGTCAACGTCACCATGCCGGTGAAACCGCCGGAAGGCGTCACTGTGACTGTGAGTGGCGCAGCCGCGCCCGTGGCTGAGCTAAGTACCAATGGCTGGGGACTATAAGATATCTTAAAGGATCCTCCAGCGGCAGCATTCACCGTGAAGTTGACGCCGTTCGAAGTCGCACCTCCACTGGTCACCGTTACGGCATCTGTGCCAGCCGTTGCAATGTCGCCAGCCGGGACCGTCACTTGGATCTGTGTTGCGGTGATAGAGGATGGAGTTAGCGCAGCGTTAGTGCCGAAATTCACCGTCGCACCGGCCACAAAGTTTGTTCCGGTGATCGTTAAGGTAAATGCAGCCCCTCCCGCCGTCGCGCTAGTCGGCGAAATCGTCGTGATCGTCGGCGACGCCGTGCCGGTGATCGTGAAGGTCACCGCAGCAGAACTGCTCGCATTGAAGGTAGCATCGCCACTATAATTTGCGACGATGGAATGAGTTCCTGGAGCAAAAGAGGAAATCCCCGGGAGCGTGAACGCTTCGAATGCCTGGTTTACGACTACACCGCTAGCCACCGTCGTTGGCGTTCCATTAAACGTATCCACAAAGCTTACCGTGCCCGTCGGCAGGAGGTCGCCGGTCGGGTTGATGTTGGCCGCCAAGAACAATGTTACGGGCGCCGCTCCACTGGTAAATGTGGCGAAATTCCCTCCTCCAACCGAAACCTCCACGGATGCTACCGTTGTGCTGGCTTCCTTCGCCACGTTCACGGTAATGGGAGTGGATACGCTTGGGGCGAATGTTCCATCCCCACCGTAACGAGCCGTAACCTGGTAGGTTCCCCCCGTAAGCTGATCTGTCGTGCCATTCACCACCTTGCCGCTGGCGAGGGTAAACCCGGTAACTCCATCTCCCGTCGCCGCGTTCGAAACCAGTGCGACGTCCCCCGTTGCGGTCGATGGTGTGACCGTAACGTTCACAGTCACTGTCGCGCCTGCGGTGATCGTTGTCGGGCTCAAGGTCAGGGTCACACTACTCGGTGTGAAAGCGTTGACTCCGGTGGTCCAATTATTGACCAGGTTTTGGGCATTTACAGAGCCCAGCCCTGTCGCTAAATCATAACCTGCAGTCGCGTTGAACCCAGACAGCACACCAATGGTATCCGTTCCGACGGTCGTGTTGCAGTTCAAGCTGCCTTTGGTGCAAGGCATCGCAATCGTGCCGGTGGTGACGTCGTTAAAGGTGCAAGCTGCGGCCGGAAGCGGTGTCGCCACAGAAGTGCACACCGTTCCTGCCGCATATTGCATCTGCGCCAACTTGTACAGCACAAAATTTGCGTTTCCCTGCCGTCCGTGTTTCTGGTTCACCAACGCCAGGATCCCAGCAAAGCTGGGCGTCGATGCTGACGTTCCACCAACGGCAAGAAAATTGAATGTGGTACCTGCACAGGAGGGAGACGAGACAGCATCCGCCTCGCACACCACATAGAAACTCTTATTGAACCCAGCGCTAGCAAAGAGGGACACATCGGGAAGATCCCGCGCCCCATCGGCGGGCATGCCATTCGCGGCGCTGATGAACGACTGATACGCGGGCTTTGTATAGACGGCGCTCGCCCCGCCGCTGCCGCCCACTGTCACCACAGCGGCTGCGGCTTGCGCATTCGTGCTGTTGCAATTAGCTTCTGGCGTCGTCAGCCCGGTGATCGCGTTAAAACTCGCGTTTGTGCAGGACTGATTCCATGTGCTCTCTGGAATGTACCCTTTTGCAGAAGCCAGCGTAGTCGGGCTGTTGGTCGCATTGAAATAGGTCGTTTGCTGGCCGGCGTCATTAAAGTCGGTCCCGCCGACCGCGACATTGAAAGGGGTGGACGCGAAGCCGCTTACCTGAAGTCCCGAGGTTGCGGGATTCGGCGCAGCCAAGTTCGAGTTTTCACAGCCCGCTGAACCGTTGTCCCCCGTTGAAACCGTTACAGTGATCCCCTGTGCTGCGGCCTGCTCCCACACAGGCTGCCAAAACCCTGTGTTGTTTGACCCTTCATTCAATTCGCAGTCGCCAAAGCTCAGGCTCAAGATCGGGTCTGTGTTGTTGTCTATGACATGCAAGATTGCAAGAATGAGGCCGGTAGCGATGTCCGTATCCGCTGCAATGACAAAATGTATCTGCGCACCTTTGGCGACCGCCCCGGACCACTCGACGTCGAGGAGTGCCTCGGTTTCCGAGCCATCATTAAGGATTCCGGGGTCGGCTCCATCGATCACAACGACGGGGGTTGCGGCCCCGCCCGTCGGCAGGCCGAACAGCGTTCGGAAATCCTGCACATCTTTAAGATTGATATTTGATACCCCAATAACTGCGATACTTTGGCCTGTTCCATCAATGGGTGTTGCTGCGTTCCACAGAGGCAGCACGTTGTAAATTGTTGCGAAGTCTGTCGGACCCAGGCCGTAGGCTGGACCAGATATCGTGAATTCCGGATTGACCGGCTTAACCTCGCTATTGCCCACCGTTTTCGTGAACTCACCGACGACTCGATGATGCGGTGTGGCCCTGAAATTATTCAAGGGTGCGAGTCCACGCACGACGGCAGTCAACGCCGCGGGGATTTGCGGATCGCTCGCGTTAGCCAGGTGCGCCTCGCCATTTAGGACGTACTTGTGGATCTCCGTGTGGAAGGCTTGCTTCACCTGCGCCGCAGTCCCGGAAAACTCAATCGCAAGTTTCCCCTTGGAGACTTTCGCGATTTGGAAGCCATGGGACTGCAACCACGAAGTGATGGTCTGAATGTCCGCGTCCGCTGGCCCAAACTGCGTGGCGAACTGCTCCGGTGTAAGCCATTTGTGAAAGTTAGGGGAATTCGTGTTGTGCTGGTCCACCAATAATTGCGTGAGCGCGGATTCTTGGTCCATGCTCCGTTTGAGCACCAGCAGCATCCGATTCATGGGCATGGAGTCGCTCACCGCTCCCTGATCAAACTCCGGCCGCGCGAGCGGATGCACGTTGCCTTTTAGCGTCACCATCTGCGTCTCGTCAATCGCCTCGGTGATTCGAGCGGGAACCGTCACGGACTGCGCGGCCGACGCGCTGTCCGGGTTCGTCTGCGCCGACACGCGCAAGCCAGGGAACGCAAAAAGGATGGCAAACGACAGCAGGGAATACTTGAGAATGATAGTGTTAGCTTTTTTCATGGTCCGCCCACGCTGCAGATTTGGTGTGTAATTCCAGGAATCGTCATCGGTCCTGAGGGCGCAACCTTATGTGTAAGAGAATAACTCCCTTATAATATGGCTGCTTTGGCAGGGCTCGGCCCGAAAGCGATCTCTCCCAAGAAACTGGACAAGAGGTTACCACAAACGCTATACGGTAATTTCAACGACTTGCCGCTCTCTCTGCATTTGTGGCGCTAACCCCAAAACCATCTTGCCGGCTACCCCGCCCATCCTGGATGCACGATGGACTCCACTGCCCAACAACTTGACCGTAACTGCTTGTCCTTTATTCCTTTACTGCGCAATTTGGCTTGCGAAGTTCCCTTATCTTTCGTCCAACTGATTGGCGTCCAACTTTTTGGCACCCAGCCCCTAACGAACTAACAACCCACCGGCGATCATTTTGTTTCGCTCCCAAAACAAGAATCTTCACTCACGCCGCTTGCCCCACTCCCCGCACTTAAGCCCTCTATGTTCTCTGTTCTCTGCGGCCTGCGCGCTCTCTGTGCAAACTCTTTCCATGCTTTTCTTCCTTCCTACCCCAGGATCCCTAACACGGAAGAAAAGCGGGCGCCACGTCACCTCGGAACCCCCGCAACTCCAGCCCTTTGTGCCCCATAACGTCGGATCAGAACCGCCGAAATCCTCGCCCGCCGTACCACCCCCGGCCGTAGTAACCGCCACCCCACCACCAGCCAAAGGAAGGGTAGATCCCAACATAGCCGGGCCCGTAGTAGCACGGGTAGTAGTAGCCGCACGGACCGGGTCCATAGCCGTAATAACTACCCGCCCGCAATCTCGGGCGGTTGCCTCGTCCGCCCTCAAAATCCTCCTGCGAGACGGGCAAGAAAGCCTGCTGGCTATGCGTCGTGTCCACTTTTACAGGATCGACGAGCCGAAACGTCAACTGCCACTCCGGCTCGAGAATGGTGGGACGCCCTCGCGTCAAGAGAACGGCTCCGATTCCCAACACAGCCCCGGCGCCTGCTCCAATTGCCGCGCCCCGGCCCCAATCGGCCGCTGCGCCAATCGCCGCTCCCAGACCCGTGCCACCGGCTATCGTGGCGGCATCCGCGCCATGCGACGTGCCTCCCGAGGCCTTCCAAAGCTCGGTCAGAATCGGGGCTTGCTGTCCATCCACCAGCGTGAGGTCCGTCAGCTCAACACCCAGCTCCGACACGCCCTTCACGCGTCCCGCCTTCTTCACCGATTTCACCTGGCCGATCACCGTCTGGCCGCGCCGCGCCACCACCCAGCCGTTCACAACGATTGGTTGCTCCAGCGTGCCGGTGAACTGGTCGCCAATCTGGTTGCGGTCGCTCGAAAGCGGCTCGTTGATACGCATGATAAGGACGGTTCCCGCCGGAATAGTTAGGAGAGCGGGCGGAGGCGCGTATTCTTCATTAGGACCATTTGAAGACTGCGGGTTTTGCTGCCCGTACTGTCCGGCGTTCTGCGGCACACGGTCTTGTGACAGTGGCGGCCGATTGCTGTCCTGCGGCTTGGCAGTATCTTGCTGAGGAGGCGCCGGCGGCGCTTGCTGCTCCTGTGTCTGCGGTTGTTGAGTGCTTTGCGGTGGCCTGTCAGCCTGTTGCCCAGGTTGCTGAGATTGTTGCTGAGATTGTTGCTGAGGTTGGTCCTGACTTTGTTGCGGCCGGTCCGCCGACTGTGCCTGTTTTTGCCCTTGCTGCTGGGGTGGTTGTTGAGCTTGTTCTTGAGTTGGCGGCGGCTGTTCCTGCTGCTGTTGCTGAGCCAGAGCCAGCCCGCTCAGAGAAAGCGCCAACACTGCTGCGCACGCACCACGAGACACCACGGCGCACCTCTTCAAAATTGCTGGGTGGAAATTCATGATCCTCTCCTCGACCCGGGGCCTGCCGAACCCTGCCTTCGGCCTTCGCACTTAAACCTTTGGATGGCGCGAAATCTTTTTGGGATGCTTCGTCCCAATGGCCTGAATGGAGCGTGCGCAGGCGAGGGCTTGCGACCATCCGAATTGGTTAGTCCTGTATTTCCGAATGGAGTTTCTTAGCGCAGCACCGCAGCGAATCGGAAGCGGGGATAATTTGGGAGTGGCTAACTACGCGGCAGAAGTGCCCTGCCGCAGTCAACAAAAGCAACCAATGGAATAGCCTGTGCGGATCTTTACTGCAGCGGTGTCCACGCCTTGCATTCCGACACGCTAAGCGGCGAGATTAAAGGAGATCCCGTTGTGGAGCGAACTATCGCATCGGAGGTCGAACAGAAGCTTCTTGATCCCGTGTTGCCGTCGACCGGCGTGCCAATGGCCACATATTCCCCACACGGCTGTTTCTTGCAGACAGTGGTGAGGCGGAAACGGTATCCAGACTTCGTACACCATGCGTTAGCGGTACAGCTTTCATTCCCGATAGAGTTGTCGAGGAGACCGGCGTGGTCCGGCGATTCGGCCTTCGAGTTGCGGGGATCTGCCCCGAGTGTCGCCAGCTCGGGCGCATAGCCCCTATCGGGATACATCGCGGCATAGGTAATCTCGGCGGTGTTCATCGTGCGTATCGTGCCGACCGCAGACGCCTCATTGGCGGCGACTCTGGAACGCAGCAGGTTGGGGATCGCGATGGCCGCCACGACCAAAGCTCCCCCGACGTCAAAAGCACCGCCTCTGCTCACTTCATGAATTGCGGTTTCCTCACCATAAACGCAGACGACTGCGGGTGAAACTTCCTTTGAAAACCGCGCGAGTGATTCCGCCAGCTCTGGTGCTATCTGCCGCATGCTCAGCGCTGCCACTGCGGACGGGTCCTGGTAGAACAATGCGGAGGCCTCGAGGGTGTGGCCCGGTGGCAGCGACGCCAGGAACTTCTGGGCCTTCGCCAAGGATTCCTCGGATCGATGCAGGCGAACGGCCTCGGCAACCGTTTCGTGGCTGGAACCTATAATTAGATGGCCATCCACAAAGGCGTAACCGATATTGATGGGGTTCTTCTCAGAAGGGATTCGAACGTTGTAGTAAGTGACCCCCGCCTCCTCCGACTGCTGCACCTCGAGATTCCCCGCTGCGAGCAGCGTACGCAAAGTCTGCTGCAAACGACCGGCATCCTTGACCTTGAGGATTGCCTTCCAAACGGGCTGAGGTGGAGTGACGCTGTCCAATTCCAGTGTGATCTCTCCGCCCAGGTAGCTGAGCAGATCGTCCCTGAGACTGAGTTTCAATACCTTTTCGAAGGACGCCAGCGTCGCGAAGGGGTTCGAACTGGAGGTACTCTCCATCTCCTTCAGATCATCAAACATCTGCGGAGGGTTCGCGAGTACTACAGTGATTGCGGCTATTGTTTTGGGAGAGACAAAATCCAGGCTGCTCAGCGGGCCGGTCTTCGCCAGCCAGGATGCAGCACCGTGCCGCGAGCCGGTGAAGCTCAACTCAGTTTGGCTGACGGTTTGGCCGGCAACATCCTTGTGCTCCCAAACCAAGTACTTCACGTCGGCAAATCCGCTGCGCTGGAAATTCGCATTCTGTTTTGCGTCAGGTGGGACTTGCTTAAGGATTCTTTGGAGATCGGCGGCCGCTAAAAGCGTCACTCCCCCCTCATACTCCTTTGCCACCCGCTGCCCAAACGAAGTAGAGACAAAGTCCCGGATGCCTCGGTCCAGCCGTGCATTAAAAGCTCGCAGTGTAGCAAGATCGGACGCTGCTACGAGGAAATCAGGCCGCACCAACACCACCAGCTTATGTAAGGGACTTCCGTTATCCGCGGTGGCGAGTTCTCGCGGATCTAACACGAGGATATCCGGCGCGGAATTGCCGGCGGGTTGGTTCAAGAACTCCTGCAGGATTTTCTTCAGCCCTGGCTTGCGAACCTCAGCAACGGCCAGCACGCTGGGCTCGCTTCCTTCCATTGTGCCCGACACGACAATTTCTTCTCCTAGGTATTGGTGGAGTTGAGATATCTTCTCCAGTGAATCCTCCAGCTTGGGCCCCGCAGTGGCCAATTCGCCGTGCGTCCACCAATCACGTAGCACCGCGCTCTCCTGCAGCTCCTCCCGAAAAATCATCAACGCTTGGTGTGCGACTTCGCCATAGTTGGCAATAGAGGCGTAGGACATGGTAGATGGTGGCAGCAGGGGCAACAGACGGCTTTCCCCGCGCGCCGGCGGACGCTTGATGTTTTTCTGAAGCTTTTCGACCAGCCGGCCAAACTCATCCAGCAAGCCGGGGTACTTGTTCAAGTCCTTGTTCCAAGGCGTTTGGGCTGGTTGCCCTGCCGGCTTATTCTGGGCAAAGCAAGGCGAAGCCACGAGAAAAATCAAGGCGACGGCAGCCGCCGACTTCCTGAAATGACACCACCTTCGCTGGAGCATTTGCGCGTATCCCATCCGTCGCTGTCCCCTTTGTCAGGAAAGATTCAGGATAGGCTGCTCATCCCCCTATTTCCAGAACAACGCATTCTAAATGGCGGGAAAGTGCTGCTTGAGTAACGGCCACCTGAGAAGCAGTCCACTCATCCGCATAACGCGAAGCCTGCACAATGGGAAGATCCTCCTTGGAACCAGCTAGCCAGATGTCCGGTTACGCGAAAACACAGGAGTTAGCATGTGCTCGCTCCAGTTTGGGAAATTGTTTGAGCTTCGAGGTGCCCGGATGGCGTGCCAGCGACATGATGCGAAGGGCCGTAAGAGTACCTTGGTGGAAACCTGTGGGTCGGGGAGAATCGACGGTTTCATGATCCCGACACCTGACGTTCATCTTTCTGCCGGAGTTTGTGTGATTTCTTCGAGCGGGCGGCGAATTTCCGTTTGGAGGGTTTCAAGTGGACAAATTTTTCGGCGGTGCTACTATCATCAAGCAAATGGCGGTTTCCGAATGCCGATAGAGTCAGCGCATGCGAACCAGCTGCGGTTCGAATGTTTTCGCGACTCTGTCTATACACTGCGAGATTGGGGTCTGCCACGCCGGGCAGGGCCTAAAGCGCATCCAGTTTCGGAAGCGGCTGTTGACCCCTTTCCAGGAAACTGAAAAAGAAGCACTTTCTGAGTAGACGTGTAGGCAATTTGAGAGAGCAAGTTCCGGCAGGGGCCCCAGCCCCCGGTCGAGAAGAGTTCGAAGAGTGAAGTCCAATGTCCCGTGGAATTCTTGATTGAGGAGGCTGTGGCGTGCTCGCAGGCGGTAACTCATCCCTGCCCTCCAAACCATGGAAACTAAATTCTCTGCTGGCGCTTTGTCTGGCGGCCGCTGCGTTTGCGGCCATCTTGGTCTGCCGGTCTCTTCCGGCAGGAGTACAGGCGGCAAGCTCAGGACTGGTCGCTGCATACAGTTTTAACGAAGGGTCGGGGACGACGGTCAACGATGCTTCGGGAAACGGAAACAACGGAACGATATCCGGCGCGACGTGGACGACGGCGGGAAAGTACGGAAGCGCGCTTGTGTTCAATGGGAGGTCTTCGCGGGTCAACGTCAATGATTCGGTGTCACTGCACTTGACCAGCGGAATGACGCTGGAGGCCTGGGTCTCCGCCAGCAGCGTTCCCACATTCTGGCAGGACGTGATTTACAAGGAAAACGACATCTATTTTCTCGAGGCGGGCTCGGGCGTAACGAATCATCCGCCGGCGGTGGGAGCGACGTTTGTTGCAAACGGAGACGAGTTTCTGGCCGGTCCGAGCACCCTGAAGGCCAGTACCTGGACGCATCTGGCGGCGACCTATGATGGAACGACGCTGCTGCTGTATGTGAACGGCGTGCAGGTGGCGAGCCGCGCGATGAGGGACTCGCTGACCAGCTCGACGCTACCTTTGCAGATTGGGGGCGACGCGGCGTTCGGGCAATACTTCAAGGGAACGATTGACGAGGTACGCATCTACAACCGCGCGTTGGCGGCCACGGAAGTCCAGACAGACATGAACACGCCGATCGCGCAATCGGGAGACACGCAGCCACCGACGGCGCCAACGAATCTTGCGGGAACCGCGGGCAGCGCGACCGCGATTAATCTGAGCTGGACAGCCTCCACGGACAATGTGGGCGTGACAAATTACTTGGTGGAACGTTGCACGGGGACAGGCTGCACAAGCTTTGCGCAGATTGCGACGCCGGCGACGACCACTTTCAGCGATTCGGGTTTGACGGCTTCGACTTCGTACAGCTATCGAGTGCGGGCGACTGATGCGGCGGGGAATCTCAGCGGGTATTCAAATGTCGCGACAGTCGTAACACCCGCTCCGCCGGACACGACTCCGCCAAGCGCGCCGAGCAATCTGGCGGCGAGTGTCACCAGCGCAAGCCAAATTAATTTGAGCTGGACGGCCTCCACGGACAATGTTGGGGTGACGGGTTATTTGCTGGAGCGATGCGCGGGGGCAGGTTGTACAACCTTTGCGCAGATCGCGACGCCGGCGGCGACCACCTTCAGCGATTCGGGTTTGACGGCTTCGACTTCGTACAGCTATCGAGTGCGGGCGACTGATGCGGCAGGGAATCTCAGCGCGTATTCAAACGTTGCGACAGCCGCGACGCCCGCCCCGCCGGACACGACTCCGCCAAGCGCACCAAGCAATCTGGCGGCGACTGTCACCAGCGCAAGCCAAATTAATTTGAGCTGGACGGCCTCCACGGACAATGTTGGGGTGACGGGTTATTTGCTGGAGCGATGCGCGGGGGCAGGTTGTACAACCTTTGCGCAGATTGCGACATCCACGGCAGCCACCTACAACAATACGGGTTTAACAGCTTCGACTTCCTACAGTTATCGAGTGCGGGCTACCGATGCAGCGGGGAATCTCAGCGGATACTCGAACGTTGCGACAGCCGCGACGCCCGCCCCGCCGGATACGACTCCGCCAAGCGCGCCGAGCAATCTGGCGGCGACTGTCACCAGCACAAGCCAGATTAATTTGAGTTGGACAGCCTCCACGGACAATGTGGGCGTGACGGGTTATTTGTTGGAGCGATGCGCCGGGGCAGGTTGTACAACTTTTGCTCAGATTGCGACGCCGGCGGCGACCACTTTCAGCGATTCGGGTTTGACGGCTTCGACATCTTACAGTTATCGAGTGCGGGCCACAGACGCAGCAGGGAATTTCAGCGGCTATTCGAACGTTGCGACGGCCGCGACGCCCGCTCCACCGGACACGACTCCGCCAAGCACGCCGAGCAATCTGGCCGCGAGTGTCATCAGCGCAAGCCAAATTAATCTGAACTGGACAGCCTCGACGGACAATGTGGGCGTGACAAATTACTTGGTGGAACGTTGCACGGGGACAGGCTGCACAAGCTTTGCGCAGATTGCGACGCCGGCGACGACCACTTTCAGCGACTCGGGTTTGACGGCTTCGACTTCCTACAGTTATCGAGTGCGGGCGACCGACGCCGCCGGAAATCTGAGCGGGTATTCCAATACCGCGAGTGGCACTACGCAATCTGTGCCGCAGTTCAAGACCATCGCTTATGTGCAGGGCAACTTCGCCACGCCACAGACCAACCAATCTATCGTGAGTGTCCCCTATGCCGCAGCGCAGGTGGCCGGCGACTTGAATGTTGCGGTCGTCGGATGGAACGACACGGTAGCCACGATCAACTCAGTGGCGGACTCGCAAGGGAATGCATACACGCTGGTGGCCGGGCCCACGCAAGTTGCGGGCACGCTTCAACAAGCGATCTACTATGCGAAAAACGTCGCGGGGGCGGCAGCGAACGCGAATGTCTTTACTGTGAGCTTCAATGGCGCGGCGACGTCAGCGGACATTCGAATCCTCGAATATTCTGGATTGGACTACGTAAACCCGGTGGATGTGGCGGCGTCGGCAACGGGAAACAGCAAAACAAGCACGTCGGCATCGGCCACCACGACGAATACCAATGATTTGATCCTGGGGGCGAACATCGTGGTGAGTTCGACCACGGGAGCGGGTACCGGTTTTACGAAACGGATGATCACGACGCCCGACGGCGACATCGTGGAGGACAAGACGGTGACCGCGACGGGGAGTTACAACGCGAGCGCAGCGCTCGGCACAAGCGCGCCGTGGATCATGCAGATGGTGGCGTTCAAGGCCGCAGCCGCGGGCGCCCTTCAGCCACCGCCGATCAGCGTGAGCCTCGCACCGCAGACCGCGTCAGTACAGATCGAATCGGGGCAGGGTTTCACGGCAAGCGTGCAGAATGATTCGTTGAACGCAGGGGTGACTTGGTCGCTCTCTGGAGCGGGATGCGCGGGCGCGGCCTGCGGGACGTTGAGCGGTGTGGCGTCCACGGCGGTCACGTACACGGCGCCAGCGGCCGTTCCGGCTCCGGCGACGGTTGTGCTTCTCGCGACTTCGGCTTCGGACCACACGAAGTCGGCGTCGGCCACCATCACCGTGACACCCGCACCGGGAGTGATCTCGGTGAGCGTCAGTCCGCGGCGCGCGGCGGTCACGCTCACGCAGCCGAAAAACTTTTCCGCGGTGGTCACCGGGGATCCGCAAAACCAGGGAGTGACATGGAGCGTCGACGGAAACATCGGCGGGAATAGTACAACAGGGACGATCACCGCGAGCGGGACATATACTCCCGGGACGCAGACGGGTGTGCACACCGTGAGTGCCACGAGCGTGGCAAACGGGAATGTTTCTGCGTCGGCGACAGTTGCCGTGACCGATTTGGCGGGCGTTTTCACGTCACAAAACGATCCGCAACGCACAGGCCAGAACCTGAACGAGTACGCGCTCTCCCCTGCATCACTGAGCTCGACGACTTTCGGAAATGTGTTTTCGTGCTCAGTGACGGAGGGCGGAACGGTTCCGGGCCACGTTTACGCGCAACCGCTTTATGTGGCGAATCTTGCGATGGCGGACGGCACCGTCCACAACGTGGTGTTTGTGGCGACCGAGAGCGATCTTGTGTACGCGTTCGATGCGGACGCGAGTCCGTGCCAACAACTCTGGAAGGCCTCGATGCTGGATGTGGCGCACGGGGCTGTGGCCGGCGCAACGACCGTGCCTGCTGCGGACACCGGAGAGACCGGAGATCTTGTCCCGGAGATAGGAATCACGTCCACGCCGGTGATCGATCCCACGACGAATACGATTTATGTTTGTTCAAAGACCAAGGAGCCGGGACCGGTCTATGTGCACCGGCTGCATGCGCTGGATTTGACCACGGGAGTGGAAAAGCTGGGCGGGCCAGTCACGATTTCCGCGAATGGATTCACTCCTTTGAGTCAATTGCAACGACCCGCGCTGCTGCTGAACAACGGTGTTGTCTATCTAGCATTCGGTTCCCACGGGGATCAGAACAATTATCACGGCTGGGTTATGGGATACGACAAGACTTCTCTGGCGCAGATTGTTGTATGGGCTTCCACCGATCTGAGCGCGAGCACGATGGGCGGAATATGGGGCAGCGGATCTGGTCCGGCCGCGGATGCCAACGGGAGCGTGTGGGTCGAAACTGGCAACGGTAGTTTTGACGGCACGATCAACTACGGGGACTCGGTCGTAAGACTAACTGCGGCTGGAACCGTCGGGGACTTTTTTACACCGTCCTACCAGGACACTCTGCGGGCAAACGATGTCGACCTGGGATCGGGAGGGGTGACGATTCTGCCGGATTCCGCTGGATCGACATCCCATCCACATCTGGCGATTGCAACGGGCAAGACCGGCGTGTTGTATCTGCTGGATCAAACAAACCTCGGGCAGTTCAGCAGCAGCGCGGACAACGATGTGCAAGAGATCGTCATTCAATCGCTAAACACAACCGTATTCGGGGCGGGTGTGTTTGGAAAGACGGTCTATTGGAACGGAAACGTGTACGTAGGGATGGTGGGCGACTCGCTGCGGCAATACGCGATTTCGCAGGGAGCGCTTTCGGGGACGGCAAACGCAATTTCCACGCACTTGTTCGCCTACCCCGGCGCCACTCCTTCTATTTCGGCCGACGCGACGTCCGGGGGAATTATCTGGGCTCTGGACGTTGGCGGCTATAGTCCCACAGGGCCAGCGGTGCTTTACGCGTTTGACGCGACCAACGTGGCATCGCTTTTGTATACGAGTCCGGCGAGCGGCGCAGGGGCTGCGGGCACGGCGGTGAAGTTCTCTGTCCCAACAGTGGCAAACGGAAAGGTTTACGTCGGTGGGCAAGGGCAGCTTACTGTGTTCGGACTTTTGCCATGAGTTGGGATGCCTGGCAGAGACCCAGCATGCGCTCGGACTGCTCGATTATCCGTCGTCACAACAAGCCGCATTTTGGGTATACGGATTTCCCGATGAAGCGAACCTGAAGCTAAAGCAAGATGGAGTTGCAATCTGGACTGGATGGCCTCGTCGCAGTTTTCTTGCTGATAAGGCTGCCTGGTCAGGAGTTCGAGTGTCTCCGACACCTCGAACAGGCAAGAGCTCCGGATAAGGAACTAACCTGGCACTAGGAGAGCTCAGCAACTCTTTTATCCTTCCCAATTCGCTGTGGAATCGATGTTTGCTTTCAACCACCTCGAGCCGATTCTTCAGAACCAATTTTGCTTCCTCGGCGGCCGCGCAGGACACCCCCACCGCCGGTGTTTTTTTGTAAGAGTGGCAAACAAAGGACTTATGCTTGACGCGGCTCGTAAGAGTGGCAGGCACAGGACTTAAAGTGGCTGTGTTTTCTGTTAGTTGCAGAGAGCTTGCAAGAGTGACAGGGAAAGGACTTAGCGAAGGGTTGTTGAAGGTCGAAAGTTTAGAGTTGAAAGTCGAAGGAAGAGGGCCAAACGCTCCGAGCCGCTCGGGGTGAACTCCAACGGTCCGGCCGAGTCGCGGTAAACTCCGTGCGCAGAGGTCGGAAGAAGGAAGGGGGACGGATTTGGTGGGAAGGGCGGGGCGCGAGAGGGGTCGGCGAGTGCGAAACATAGGGGATCATAGCACGAGTTGTTACCGATTGTCAATAGTTTTCTTGATTACTGAGTTGGCACTCGAATGGCGCTGGCGGAAGTGGAAGGATTTGAAGGGGTTGGGCGGGGCTAACTTATTTGATACGACTGTGGAAACATGTGGAAAAGTCAAAAGCCAGAAAACGTCCCGTCTGTCCCCGATTTCCAAAGAATCCGCCGCTGCTGCGATTTTGCGATCTGTTCTTTGTGGCCCTACTACGGGCGGTCGCTGAGACGACTGGCAATCTCCTTCTTTATCAGGTAGCCGCCAAGGAAGGACACTATGCCGAACCACGTAGCACAGGCGAATCCGACAAAGAATAATAACCCTGCCGGCTCCGGCATGGCACCGGCTGCCAGGAAGCCGACCGCGATCCCCAAAGCAGCCAATAGAAATGCCCGAAGTCGGTTGACGCGAACGGTAACTTTTGTGACCCCGTCATCGCCTGGTTTGAATCGCACATCCACACTACTGACATAGACGAACGGGTTTACGCCGACCCAGTTGCTGTGAGTGTATAGCTTCGGCTGGATCCCAAGCACAACAATTGGAGTTCGTGTGGAAGCGATGGAGAGACCGGCAGCTCTGTACTTGACGCCCTCTTTCGATAGAAGGCCTTCAATTCGTTCGAAGGCTTCCTGGGCTGGCAACCGGCAGACGAGTTCGTAGGTCTTATGCATCACGTGCCTGACCTGCACGTATAATTAGTCGGGCGGGTGGCCCGGGCGCCTCTTGGAGCTTTGTTTTTCATGTGGACGGAGATCATCACGGCGAATATACCATGTCTGTAGGTGAACGCAGCGTTAGGATGCCTGGGGTGCCCCACACGTCGGGGTTACGTGTGGGGGTTTTGGAGTGGCTGGATGCCGAAAGGACTCAAGCGCTACTACGGACAGGGCCATCTCCATTTTTTGACTTTCAGTTGCTACCGCCGGTTGCCGCTCCTGGGAGCAGCGCGGGTTCGGACCGCATTCGTCAGGGCGCTGGCGGCTATTCGCGAGCGCTATCATTTTCTCCTGATTGGATATGTCGTGATGCCGGAACATGTCCATTTGCTGATCAGCGAGGAACCGAAGTGCACGCCGTCGCTGGTGCTGAAAGTTCTGAAGCAGCGCGTTTCGCGGGATTTGAGAAAGCAGAGACGCCGCGCGCCGACGGGACAAATGCGGCTGGCATTTAAAGAGGGTGGCGCAGAATTGCCGCGATTCTGGCAGCCTCGGTTCTACGATTTTAATGTGTATAGCGCTAAGAAGATTCGAGAGAAACTCGAGTACATGCACGCCAATCCGGTGAAACGGGGACTAGTCGGAAAACCGGGTGAGTGGGTGTGGAGCAGTTTCTTGTCTTATGAAAAAGGAGGCGGAGGATTGGTGCCGATTGATTTTGCGGATTGAAAACTCATGAGAACTCGTGAGAGGGAAAACCAAAAGAAAACAAGCTTACAAAACCAAGAGCAAAGTCAAAAGCCCCACACGTAAAACCGACGTGTGGGGCACCCGCGATCTGCTTACCCACATTATGGCCGAGCCACCCGCCCGGATTGAAAACTCATGAGAACTCGTAAGAGAGAGAACCAAAAGAAAACAAAGCGACAAAATCAAAATCAAAAGCAAAGTCAAAAGACCCACACGTAAAACCGACGTGTGGGGCACCCCGATTTGCTTACCCACATTATGGCCGAGCCACCCGCCACCTCCGATCTGCTTACCCACATTATGGCCGAGCCACCCACCCGGATTGAAAACTCATGAGAACTCGCGAGAGAGAGACCCAAAAGAAAACAAAGCGACAAAATCAAAAGCAAAGTCAAAAGCCCCACACGTAAAACCGACGTGTGGGGCACCTCCGATCTGCTTACCCACATTATGGCCGAGCCACCCGCCACCTCCGATCTGCTTACCCACATTATGGCCGAGCCACCCACCCGGATTGAAAACTCATGAGAACTCGCGAGAGAGAGACCCAAAAGAAAACAAAGCGACAAAATCAAAAGCAAAGTCAAAAGCCCCACACGTAAAACCGACGTGTGGGGCACCTCCGATCTGCTTACCCACATTATGGCCGAGCCACCCGCCCGGATTGAAAACTCATGAGAACTCGCGAGAGAGAGACCCAAAAGAAAACAAAGCGACAAAATCAAAAGCAAAGTCAAAAGCCCCACACGTAAAACCGACGTGTGGGGCACCCCCGATCTGCTTACCCACATTATGGCCGAGCCACCCGCCCCGAGCCACCCGACCGGATTGAAAACTCATGAGAACTCGCGAGAGGGAAAACCAAAAGAAAACAAAGCGACAAAATCAAAAGCAAAGTCAAAAGCCCCACACGTAAAACCGACGTGTGGGGCACCCCCGAAACCGAGCGGTCCTGCGCGTTGTCGAGGCTCACTGCTGCGTTGCTATCGCCCGCACTTTTGGTCTATGCTGCGGCCTCGGCGTGACGTCTTGGCCGCATGTCGCGTTTGACGGGAATGCGCAGACTCGGGGAAATCACGGAGGCGGAAGTGACGCCTGCTCCGTCCGGCTGGTTTCTACGTCGTATTGACATCAGAGCTTCGGATTGACACTGACTCCACGAGCAACGCGGATCGAACGATATCGGCGAAAGACGCTGCGCGACCTGCTGCTTGCGGCTAGTGCGTTTGGAGGTTTTCTTTGTAGTGGTGCACGCGCGGAGCAGACGGAACCGGCGAAGCCTGTTGTGGTGCAGCCGGGTGCGCCGGGTCAGCCGAGCAAGACGTTGCCGGCCTCGACGAAGGGAACGCTGCCGCCACGATCGCAGGCGGATGGGGAGTTCATGCAGGGCATGATCATGCATCATGCGCAAGCGGTGGAGATGACGGCGCTGATTGCCTCGCATACGGAGAACAAGGAGTTGCGGTTGCTCGGGGCGCGCATTAGTAGTTCGCAATCGGACGAAATCAAGTTTATGAAGAGGTGGCTGGCGGCTCGGGGAGAAGCACTTCACATGGCAATGCCGGGGATGCCAGACATGGACCGGTCGGGCCGCGCGATGGCCCTGATGCCCGGTATGCTAACGCCGGAGCAGATGGAAGCGCTGCGGAAAGCGAAGGGCGCCGAATTCGACCGCTTATTCCTAACAGGAATGATTCAGCACCACGGCGGTGCGCTGACCATGGTGAAGGATTTGTTCGACACCGCGGGCGCGGGGCAGGACGCCGAGTTGTTCAACTTCGCGACAGATGTGGACAGCGGGCAACGGGCCGAGATCAGGATTATGCAGACTATGTTGGAGAAAAAGCCTTAAAGGAGAAACGATGAAGCGAGTTTCCAGTCTTGCCCTGCGTTTATTATGGGCCGCGATTTTATTGTGGTTCGGTGCAGGCCGGATGCAGGCGCAAGCGCCTGCGTCTGCAACTCCGCCACTGCCACAAGCCCAGAAGCCGGCAACCACGTCTCCGGAGCAGAAACCCGCGGAAGGGGAGGGGGAAGAGGAAGAGAATCCGTTTGCTCCGCAACCGGCGCCGGCGCTGCCGCCTGGGATGACGGGCTCGGATGCGAACGATCCGCGTGCCAAGCTGAAGCCGGGTTTGTATGATGCGGGCGAAGCGTCGGTAGGCATCAAGCACCTTCTGCTGTTGAAGAAGCCCGACGCGTTTCAACTGGGCTCTTCTGATCCCGATGATCCGAAGGTGCAGAAAGTTTTTGGCCAGCTCGGGATTGGTAACACCTCGAAAATCCCCAAGCCCCTTCAGTTGGTGATTGCGCAGCTCGCTTTCTCGAACTCGGACTTGGCGTTCCAGGGCAACCACCTGTTCCAGGGAAATTTTTATGGAGTGAATATCTTTGACATTGCCCATCCCGCGAACGCCACGTTGCTGACTTCGTTGGTTTGCCCTGGCGGGCAGGGCGATGTGTCGGTGTATAAAAATCTTCTGTTCATGTCGGTGGAGATGCCGAATGGACGGCTGGATTGCGGGATGCAGGGGTTTCCGCCGGAGCTTCCGCCGACTCCGGAGCAGGAGAAAGAAAAAAAGCGCCGCTTGCCGGCAGCGCAAAAGGAACGTTTCCGCGGCGTGAGGATCTTCGACATTTCCGACATTAAGAATCCAAAGCAGGTTGCTGCGGTGCAGACATGCCGTGGATCGCATACGCATACTCTCGTGACAGATCCGAACGACAAGAACAACGTTTATATCTACGTGTCGGGAACGTCCTTTGTGCGCCAGCCGGAGGAACTGGCTGGATGCTCGGGTGAGACGCCGGACAAGGACCCGAATACGGCGTTGTTTCGAATCGACGTGATAAAGGTTCCAGTGGCTGCGCCGCAGGACTCGCAGGTGGTATCCAGCCCTCGGGTATTTATCGACCCGCGAACGGGCGCGCTGAACGGCTTGAACAACGGCGGGACGCACGGCAAGAAGGGCATCGAGAAGCCTGCGGACACGAACCAATGTCACGACATCACGGTGTACTCGGCGATTGGGTTGGCGGCCGGCGCGTGCTCCGGAAACGGAATTGTGCTCGACATCAAGGACCCGGTGCATCCGAAGCGCCTGGATGCGGTGAACGATCCCAACTACTCCTACTGGCATTCGGCTTCGTTTTCAAACGATGGCAGCAAAGTCGTATTTACCGACGAGTGGGGCGGCGGTCTGGGCGCGCGCTGCCGTGCGAACGACCCGAACAAATGGGGCGCGGATGCGATCTTCCGTTTGCAGGACAACAAGCTGAGTTTTGCGAACTATTACAAGCTGCCGGCTGCGCAGGGTGACTCTGAGAACTGCGTGGCGCATAACGGCTCGCTGATTCCGATCCCTGGCCGCGACATAGAAGTGCAGGCCTGGTATCAAGGCGGCGTCTCCGTCGTGGACTTCACCGACCCGGCGCAACCCTTCGAGATAGCCTACTTCGACCGCGGGCCGATTGATCCGAACATTCTGGTGCTGGGCGGCGACTGGTCTGCGTATTGGTACAACGGCTACATTTACGGGTCGGAGATTGCGCGCGGCCTGGACGTCTTTGAACTGACGCCGACGAAATTTCTGACGCAGAACGAGATCGACGCGGCGAAGACGGTCACTGTGGCTGAGCTGAATGTGCAGAATCAGCAAAAGATCGAGTGGCCCGCAAAGCTGGTCGTAGCCAAGGCGTACCTGGACCAGTTGTCCCGCTCGCAAGCCCTGCCGACAGACCAAATCGCTGCTCTCCAGAAGGCCATCCAAAGCGCGGAGAGCTCGCGCATGAGCAAGGGCAAACTGGCGAAGCTGAAGAGCATGGCGCCGCCGTTGGAAAAGAGCGCCGCGACGGCGAAAAGTCCGGCGGACGCAACACGGTTGCATGCATTGGCAGATATTCTGAGACATCCGTCAGCCTGACCACCTCGAGAACCGGACGGTTGGCCAGAAGACTGCACCGTCGCGCAGAGGAAAGCCCGGCGGATCAATTCTGATTTCGAAGCGAATACGCTGAGATTGACAAACTAAAACACAATTTCCCCCCGAGCCACCGAGTTTCCGCGAAACAAAACCCGCTGGGCTGCGTCTTTCCTATTGACGCTCTATACGTAGATCGGTACCATCCCTATAGACAGCCGATAGGAGGGATACATTGGGCGCTGAACAGACCAGCCTTTTGCAGGGAACTTTGGACCTGCTGATCTTGAAATCTCTAATCGCCGGGGAGATGCACGGCTTGGGAATCTCACGCAGAATCCAGCAGATCACAAGCGGCACTTTTGTCGTTAAGCCAGGCTCTCTTTTTCCCGCGCTGCACAGAATGGAAGAAGAGGGTTGGATCTCGTCCTTTTGGGGAGATTCCGAAAACAACCGCCGCGCGAAATACTACCGCTTGACCAAGCCTGGACGGAAGCAACTCGAAGTCGAAACCAAGCGGTGGGGGCGCATTTCTTGGGCGATTGCTCAGGCCCTCGAAACGCCGTAGCGAGGTATTCGCCATGCCGCTCGTTGTGAAAGTCCGAAGTCTCCTGCGAAATCTTTTTTTGTCCCGGCGTGTGGATGTTGACCTCGACCAGGAGGTTCACTCCCACCTCGGACTCTTGATCGAAGAAAACATTCGTGCGGGCATGTCGCCGAAGGAAGCGGAACGCGCCGCCCGGATCGATCTCGGAGGTATAGAACAAGTGAAAGAACAGATTCGCGAACAAGGACTTGGCAACTGGCTTCACTCCGTGATCTCTGATTGCCGCTACAGTTTCCGCCAACTCCGCAAGAACCCCGGCAGCACGGCAGTCATGGTCTTTACGCTCGCGCTGGCCATCGGCGCGACCACGGCCATCTTCAGCGTTGTGTATGGCGTATTGCTGCGCCCGCTGCCGTACACAGATTCGAACCGGATCATGGCCATCTTCGAATTGAGTTCAAAGGGCCATCGGTCACATCTTGCGGACCCGAACTTCGACGACTTTCGCGATCAAAACCGCAGCTTTCAAGCCATTGCAAAATACAATGACGACGTTGTGTCCGTTTCGGGTACTTCGCAGCCGACGCGCACAACGGTCGCGGCCGTCTCTCCCGAATTTCTCAAGGTCTTCGGAGTTCAGCCGATCCTCGGGAGGGATTTCACCGCCAGCGACGCAAAAAAAGGGGCCAGCCCCACTGTTCTTGCCAGTTATGGATACTGGAGACAACACCTCGGGTCGGCGCAGGATCTCTCGCAGTTGCACCTAAAGATTGCTGGCGCGCTCTACTCCGTTATCGGCGTGCTCCCGGCTGGATTTGGTTTCCCATCAGACGTGGATCTGTGGCTGCCGGCGGATTTGGACGGCGAAAACCAAAGCAGGACCTCACATAACTACCTTGCTGTGGGCCGTCTGCGCGATGGTGTGACCGTCCGGCAAGCGAATGGAGATATCAGCGCTATAGCCCGCCGCATTCACGAAACCTCGAGCGAGCAAGGCGAATATCTACTCAAGGATGGAATTGTCCTTCCGCTGCAGGACTCGATCACCGGCGAGGCTCGCCCGGCGCTGCTGATCCTGCTTGGTGCGGTAGGCTTTCTTCTGCTGGTAGCGTGTGCGAACGTAGCGAATTTGCTTCTGGCGCAAGCGTCGGTGAGAGAGCGCGAGCTTGCCATTCGCAGCGCGCTCGGTGCGGCGCGCGGACGGCTGATCCGCCAATTCCTTACCGAAGCCTTCCTGCTATCGCTGGTCGGCGGTGGCCTCGGCGTTCTCGGAGCGCTCGCCGGCGTGGCGGGATTACTTGCGCTGGCGCCGGTAAATCTGCCGCTGCTGGACAGCGTCTCCGTCAATATTCCAGTTCTTCTCTTCGCGCTCCTTCTTTCCACCGCGGTCGCCGCCGGCCTCGGCGCGTTCACCGCTATACGCGCAACGTCCGGCGACCTTCGCAAAGGCCTTGAGGAAGGCGGCCGGGGACAAGCAGGTTCGCAAGGCAGCCAGAGCGTTGGCCGGATACTCGTTGCCGCGCAAATCGCCATCACCTTAGTTCTCGTCGTGGGAGCGGGGCTTCTTGGGCGCAGCCTGCTCAAAGTGCTCGAAGTGAATCCCGGTTTCCGCGTGGACAGAATTGTCACCATGGACGTCTCGCTTCCGTGGCTGGAAGATCCCAAAGCAAAAGCAAGTCAGGGGATTTTCTATTCGAACCTGATTGACCGCCTCAAACAAATCCCCGGCGTCCGCAAGGTTGGCGCGATTAGCAACCTGCCCATGGAAGGCGGCCTTCCCGACGGCATGTTTTTCCTCATGACGCAGAATGAGATCCCAAAGACCGATGCTGGTTTTGCAGCGCTGTTGCAGCAGAAAGAACGCCTTGGCTATGCGGACTTCGGTGTGGCCACAGATGGATACTTCCAGGTGCTCGGAATTCCGCTGGTTCGAGGCCGAATCTTCGACGAGCACGACGGCCCCGATTCTCCGCACGTTGCCGTCATCAGCGAATCGCTTGCACGAGACCGGTGGCCAAAGCAGGACCCCATCGGCCACACGATCGAGTTTGGAAATATGGATGGGGACTTGCGTTTGCTGACGATTGTCGGGATCGTTGGCGACATTCACGACTACGGCCTCGATGCGCCACCGCGTCCTACCGTTTACGTGAATTTGTTCCAGCGCCCGCGCCCGGCGATTACCTTAGCGATGCTGAGTGATGCCGACACCGCATCTGTCACATCGGCAGCGCGAGGAATCCTGCAGGACCTCGACCCGGAGATTCCCACGAGGTTCCGAACGTTTTCGCAAGTCTATTCCGCTTCGTTGGGCTCGCGGAGGTTTAACGTCATTCTCATCGGATTCTTCGGAATCACTGCGCTGCTGCTCGCAACGGCAGGAGTGTTTGGCGTGATGGCCTATTCCGTGAGCCGCCGCACCCGCGAAATTGGCGTGCGTATCGCACTCGGCGCAGGCTCTGGCGACGTTCTGAGGATGATCTTGGGCCAGGGTTTGCGGACGATCTTTATTGGTGTGGCGATTGGGATCGCTGGCTCGCTGGCTCTCACGCGCGCTGTCGAGTCGCTGCTCTTTGGCGTGACCGCCACCGATCCGCTGACGTTTAGCGCTGTGACGCTGCTGCTTGTTGGTGCGGCGCTGCTGGCTTGTTTCATTCCGGCGCGCCGAGCCACGAAAGTCGACCCGCTGGTCGCGCTGCGTTACGAATAGGATTTGGTCTCTGGCAGTTCGGATTGCGCCCCGACCCGGCAGCGCCGCTCCGCGAGCAATAGTTTTCAAGCCTAATTTTTGCGTTACCAATTGAATGCTGCCGAGTAACCGCACGCGGGAGTAATTCCCGTGCCTGATAAACGCACTAAACCGCACATCGAACGACCATGCATTCAACAGTCCCGGTGAAGTGAGAACCCAATCGAACCTTTCTTTTCCGCCAAGAACTGGCATAAACCGCCAAAAATAGTTTTCCCAATTTCTAATCAGACGAACCGCTCGCGCGTTCAGCTCAGAATGGGAGGGTGGAGAGGTCGACGTTTCCGCCGGAGAAGATCACCCCCAGTTTCGCCGGACCGCCGTCGGGCCGCGTTGGGAGATGAAGGTCGGAGACAACACCGGGACGAAGGAGAGGAGCAATGGCCACGGCGCTGCTAGGCTCGATGATGATTTTCATGCGCTCCCACACAAGTCGCATCGCACCGATGATCTCTTCCTCGCTCACCAGCAGGATGCGGTCAAGATGCCGCCGCAAGATCGCAAACGTCCGGGGGGCGAGCGAAGCGCGCAGCCCGTCAGCGATGGTATCGCTCGAATCGAGCGATTGCAGCGTGCCGCTGGCCAGCGAACGGTAAGCGTCATCTGCGCGCGCAGGCTCGCAGCCAATAATGCGAATATCCGCGCGCATGGCTCTTGCGCTGAGGCAAGTGCCGCTCAAAAGACCGCCGCCGCTGACCGGCGTAAACACGGCATCGATGTCCGGGACTTCCTCGAGCAATTCCTTAGCCGCTGTAGCCTGGCCGGTGATAATGCGGTCGTTGTCGTAAGGATGAATCAGAATGGCGCCCGTTTCGGCTTGAACGCGCGCGGAGGTTTCTTGCCGGGAAGTGATCGTCGGTTCGGAAAAGGTAATGCGTCCGCCGTAGCTCTCGACCGCGCGGCACTTCACCGCCGGCGCATTTTTCGGCATGACGATATATGCAGGCACGCCACGCCACGCCGCCGCGCAGGCGACAGCCGCTCCGTGGTTTCCGCTCGATGGCGTCACGATGCCATGCGCGGCTTCCGCGTCCGTGAGCGATAGAATCGCGTTTGCCGCGCCGCGAATTTTGAAAGAACCTGTTTTTTGAAAGTTGTCGCATTTGAAGAAAAATTGCGCCCCGGCAATCGCATCGAGCGAATGGGATGTGAGAACAGGTGTGCGGTGGATGCGCGAAGCGATGCGCGCATGTGCTTCTCGGATCGCATCCCAGGTGGGTGGCTGAAAACTCGCTGATTCGACTTGTGGCGCGGTGCTCATGGGCTCTTCCAGCCGTTGTTGTGAATACTTCCCGTCTAGATTGCAGACGGTGCGTTAAAGATTATTACACAGTGAAAGGTTGTTTCGGATTCGCACACAAAGATTTGCGGCGGCCCAAACAGTCCAATGTGGCCGCGAAAGAAAGTCGCGCCTTTGCGCAGCCTTTCGTAAGGTGTCGCGTGCCGTGTTGCGTCCGACGATGCGTGCGATTACCGCTCAAATAAATTAGAGTAGAAAGAGAACTGTTCCGCGTGCCACTTGAGAGGTACTATCTTCGCGGTTTTCAATGGGCGGAAAAGCCGGGAACTGAGGAGAGTGCTGATGTGTATTCATGCGAAGAATATGGAGTACGCAGCGCGAGCATCCATTTCTGTGCTGTTGCTCGCAGCAATGAGCGTTGCGGCCGCGGCACAAGTGCGCACGGACGCCGGCCCTATTGAGGGTTCGTCGAGCTCGGATGGTAAGGTGCAAATCTTCAAAGGCATTCCTTACGCCGCACCGCCGGTTGGTGCATTGCGCTGGAAAGAGCCGCAGCCGGTGCCAAGCTGGCAAGGTGTGCGCAAGACAACGGAATTCGGGGCGCGCTGCATGCAGGGAAATGTCTTCGGTGACATGGTGTTCCGCGACGCAGCGCCGAGCGAGGATTGCTTGTACCTGAATGTGTGGACGCCGAAAATCTCGCCGGATGGAAAACTTCCCGTGATGGTATGGATTTACGGCGGCGGCTTCCAGGCCGGCGCCACCTCCGAGCCGCGTCAAGATGGCGAGCATCTAGCCCACAAAGGCGTAGTGGTTGTGAGCATGAATTACCGGCTGGGAATTTTTGGGTTTTTCTCGCACCCGGAACTGACCAAGGAATCGCCGCATCACGCCTCGGGAAATTACGGTTTGCAGGATCAAGCGGCCGCGCTTCAATGGGTGCGCAAAAACATTGCGGCGTTTGGCGGCGATCCAGAGAACGTCACTATCTTCGGAGAGTCGGCAGGGTCGTTCTCGGTCAGCGCGCTGATGGCTTCGCCGATTTCTAAAGGTTTAATCCATCGCGCGATCGGCGAGAGCGGCGCTTTTTTTGGAAGGACGCTGACCGCGAAACCGTTGTCGGATAGCGAGCAGGAAGGCGTCAAGTTCGCCGCGTCGATTGGAGCTGACACTTTGGAAAAACTGCGCGCGATGACTTCTCAGCAGATGCTCGACGCGGCGACGAAGGATAAAAACGCATTCCGCTTCGGCCCGAATATCGACGGTTACTTTTTTCCAGAAAGTCCGGCCGAGATTTATGCAAAGGGCAACCAGACGCACGTCGCGCTGCTCGCAGGATGGAACCGCGACGAGGGGAACAATCGCATGTTTTTCGGAAGCGACGCCCCGACGAAAGAGAACTATGCCAAGAAAGTCGGGCAACTCTTTGGGGAAAAAGCACCAGACGTGCCAAAGCTTTTTCCCGGAGAAACGGACGAGCAAATCAAGAGCTCAGCCGGCCTGCTGGCCACGGCGAATTTCATCGGCTATGGCACGTGGAAGTGGATCGAAATGCAGACGAAGACGGGCGATGCGGCCGTCTACCGGTATGAGTTCGACCAGGCACCGCCGCTGGCGGATGGCGTAGCGGCGCAAGGGGCAACTCCTCTTGCGTATCACTCCGCCGAAATCGAATTTGTGTTTGGAATGCTCGACTCGAAAAAGCTTCCGTGGAAAAAAGCGGACTACGACCTGTCCGAGCAGATGGTTTCATACTGGACTAACTTTGCAAAGACGGGCGATCCCAATGGCGGCGGGCTGCCAAAGTGGCCGCAGTACGGCGCAAAGGACGCCTATGTGGTGATGCACCTCGTGACTGAGCCGCACGCTACGGCCGATCAACAACGCGAGCAGTATCTGCTGCTGGACAAGCTGACTGTAAAACCGTAGCGATACGCCCTACGGCTTTGCAGGATGTCCCGCTCAATGCGATCGATTCTTACGCGTGGAGCGGTTCCGGACGGAACTTGATCGCGGCCGCGATTGTAAGCACGATGAACACGGCCATTACGACAGCCTGGCTGATCAAGAACGGCGACTCGCTGCCATTGGGCGCCATGGCGTGCAAGGCTGGCACTTTCATGAAGAGCTGCGCCACCAAGACGAAGACATTGAAATAGAGGGCAATCGAGGCCGTCACCGCATAGACTTTGCGCCACGCACCCTCAAGATGCTTGAGGTAGCGCGCAGGGACCGCAACCGCCAGCACAACTAGCGAGAAGATGCCCAGAATGATTCCGGGTGTCACTTTGTGGAACGGAAAGAAAAACCCCGTGATACTGGTCAGCGCCGTGGTCACCAAAAACAGCGCGGTCCAGCCGTCGAAGCGTTTCCCGGCAATCATCCCGAAAACCGCGATGAACCCCGTAAAGATGCCGATCACACTCAATAGGACGTGAAAGAAAGTGAAAGGCGTCAGACCGAAGATCATGAATTCCCCTTTGCAAGCACAGATGCCCTTTGATGCCCCAAGCCGATGGGAGGGGTGCAATTCCCTGCATCTACCGAGGGATTTCAAGCCTTTTTGAGGAGCGATATTGCCTGAGCAAATTCCCCGTGTGCTTGTCGCCATCCAGGAGCCTGAGAATGAACGGCTTCCAGAGACGGTCCGGCCATGTTCTAGCGAAGGTATCGGAGTACCCCTAGTACCAAGGATTGATGCTTGACCCTCCAACCAGGTCTGCTACGCTGAGTTACCCCTTCTCAAACCGCGCCGGGGCCGCGTTATCACCTCCCTTGCCCAGAGGAGGACACTATGCAAGCTGCTGAACGCAGACAACTTACACGCCACAATCTTCGCACCCCCCTGCGATTCCGGTCGACAGGGGTGGCAGCGGATAAGAGCGATCACTTCACGGAAGCCCTAAATATCTCACGAGGCGGGTTTTATTTCGCCTCGTCGGCGCCGCTCCAGGTCGGCATGCCCATCGAAGTGACCCTGCGCGTCCCCGGAGAAGTGACCGGGAGCCAAACCGAGGAGATGAATTGCACCGCCCGCGTCGTCCACGTCAGGAACGAGGCGTACGGCGACGGGCGAATCGGGTTTGGCGCGGAAATCGTGAGATTCAGCTCGGCCCCCGCGCCCGAGCGTTGGACCTCGTAAGAGTTCCAAAGTACATCCCTGCGGACTCGGCAGGCCAAACACTCAGGGAATTTGGCCGACCTCTACAACTGGCCTCTTCTTCGTTGGCCATCTGCAACCTTGTTTCGCGCTTATCTGTGTCTCGCTATTTTTTCCCAGGCTTCTTTTTCGGTTGCTTTGTCTTGGAGCCAAGAGCAAGTGCAGTCGGATGCTTCGGCTGATAAAGGCCGATCTCGCCGCCACCGGGCAATTGCATGCGCGTGATGGATCCCCATCTTTCTTCGTGAACTGCGGAGCAGGCCACGCCCTTCTTCGCGAACGCTGCCATTTCAGATTTCAAGTTGTCGCAGAGAAAATAGAGTTCGTGCGGGCCATTCTTTTCAGAAGGATGGAATGCGGCCTCGCTGGGCGGGAGCGCGAAGATGAGCCAACCTTGGCCGGCATCGACGGACTTGAGGCCGAGAGCGTCGCGAAAAAAGGCGCGATCGGCTTCGGTGTCTTTGGTGTAGAGGACTAAGTGAGCCCCTGAAATCATGCGCCCTCCCGAGAAGTACCTGGAATTCCTGGCAGGCGGTAAGCTTAGTGGAGCTTCCAAAGTTCGGTCAATGTCGAATCAGAATCCTTCCTAAAATCTGTGGTTCAGGGTTTGGTTGCGGTAACGTTGATCGTGGTCTTCGCGCTGCCGACGTTTTCGAAGCGATCGTAAGCGCGGACAGCGACGGTGTGCTCGCCAGGAGAAAAACTCAGTGTTCGCGGAAGATTGACAGCGAAGGAATTCAAATTGTAAACGAAAAACTCATAATGCAGCGTCGGAGCGTCACTGACCGCGCCTTCCGGAGAAATGAGAACCCAATCGCCTCCGTCAAGGCTGTACTCGGCTCGCTCGATGTTGCTGGTCGTGTCCGAGGCTGTGAATTTCACTTTTATACCTAGGGTCCTTGCTTCCGGCCCGCCCGGAGTTTCGAGGGCCGCTGACAAGTTTGAAATCATCGGAGGAGTGTTGTCGACTTCGAAGCGCTCGCTTTCACGTTCGGTCTTCAAGGCGACGGCGGGGGGATTCGAAGGCGCGTCCGTGGCGACGATTTTGAGATAGTAGGCGCCGTCAGGGAGCGTGGTCGTGTCCCAGGAATAAAATTTCTGGTCGAGCTTGTCCTTCAACAATTTCCACTCGTGTTCGTTTTCGCCGCGAAAATAGACGGAATAATGCAGGTCGTCGTCGTTATCGTCGTGGGCGCTCCACAAAACGGATTGATAACTTTTTTCGCGAATTCCTTGTGGCGGTTGTTCGAATTTCGCAGGTGTCGTAGTTTGCGCGATGAAAACGTTGGGAGTGTTTGGTGTCGGCGGCATTCTCAGGGCGACGCTCGGCGGCTGCCCAGACGAAATGATTGTGGTGCTCTGTGCGCGCACGCCGGGGTCTTGCAGAACGATTGCGTCGATTACTGGAGCCACGTTGCGCGGGAGGTAGGCGAGGCTCACCCAATGGATACCGTCGCCCGGGCGGCCATCGTGAATCACGGCTTTCCATTGGAAAAACCTCGCACTCGGCGCTTCCACGGAACTGCCGGGTTTCGAATAGGGACCGAACCAGCGAGACCACTCTTTGCCGGGATCTTCGGTGTTACCGGAGCGAACGAAGAATTCGAGACGCGGTTCGCCAGAGGATCCAGCAGTCGCGGGCGCAGGCGGGGGGCCCCACCAATCGAGGCGTCCCCACTGCGAAAAAAGTTGCGCGTCGAAAGAGCGCGATTCGAACGTGCCTTCCGGTTCATATTCTGGCCCGACGGAGAAGACTTTTCCGGGATTTGCGGTACACAGAAAGACCTTGCCGGCGGCGTTGCGCGCAATTCCCGTGATTTGCGCGGAGCCTGCCTTGGCCAATTGCGCGAAAACGCCGTGACCGTCGATGGTGAGTAGAGCACCGTTGTTCCCCGTACCGGCAAGAACGCGGCCGTCGGACGCGAAGCCAAGGGAATAGACGACATCGTCGCGCGAAGTCCATAGCTCATCGGGCGCGCCTTCCGCAGAAAGCCGATAGATGCTGCTCGATAGCATGGGAGGAAGCGCGACAAAGGGAGTCTGCTGGATCGGTCCAGAAACCGCGCCGGCGACGCCACCAGGGCTGCTGGTAAAAGTGGTGGTTCCTTGCGGCGACGTGACAATGGTCGTGGACGGTGTGGAGATGGTTCGTTGTTTTTCGCCGATGGCGGCAACATAGATGGAGCCGTCGGGAGCGACGACAAGGGAAGTGACTTCGCGCTTGGAGGTTTCGTGAAGGACGAAGCCTTCCGCGACGCTAGTGTTTCTGTCCACGAGTGGCGTGTTATTCCTGCGGCGGGAGATGCGGAGGACTCGGCCGTTGGGTTCGGTTCCAGCGATCAGCTGTTCCTGGCGGTCAAACGTGATAACGCGGATGTGGGCCTCGTCGCTGGCGTACCAGAGTTGGCTCTTGCCATCAGGCGTTACCGCGAAGATCTGGCCTTTGTCGCCGGTGGCAACGAAGAGAACGCCCTCGCTATTGAAAGCGATGTCCCAGATGTATTTTGATTTGGGCTCGAAGAAAACGGATTTCTCGCCGGAGGAGGAAACTCGATAAACCTTGCCGTCAGGGGAAGTCGCCACGTAGAGAGTCCCCTTGGAATCGAACGCGATCGATTGCGCGACGAGATCGGCCGATTCAAAAACAGTCGTCGGTTTTCCTCCGCCATCGAAACGAAAAACCTTCGCGGGAGACCCGCCTGCCGCGTAGAGTGCGCCCTTGGCGTCCACTCGAAGAGACCAGAGATAGGAGGCGTCAGCATCCGCGAGAAGCGTGAATTTGGGTGCGAGTTCCAGGCGGCCATCGCTCCGAACGGCGACGCCGTGGGCCGTGCCTTTGAGAAATTCTTCGTAAGTGGTTTGCAGCCACCGCCGGGTGTGCTCGGCGCGAAGAGCGGAGAAAGAAGATGTGAGTAGAATCAGAAGAAAAGATAGAGAGACGATTTGGGCTGGCGCGCGAAAGTGCCGAGTGGCCACGGACGCGTGGCGAGTGAAGGAATGACTGGTGCGCTTGCGACTTGGCATTTGCATGGTCACCGGATTTGAAGATTCAAGGAGATCACCCCAGTTACAGGGCCGCCGAGCGGAATGGAAGATTCGCTCGCCAGAGATTCGCGAAGGATTTGCACGGTACCGGGGGCAGGGCGGCCGTCGATGACATTAATTTGCGAGAGTGGGATGTTGGGGAGTTCTTTGTCGTCCCAGAGGATCGTAGGCGTGGGCGCGAAAAGGCCCACGTACAGTCGGTCGTTGCGCCGCTCGCGGTTGAGAAGAGCAATGAGCTGATCCAGGCCTGCGTTGCTGCCGCCCGCACCGGCAAATGAAAAGCCTCGTGAGGCGCGGTTGAGCATGTCGCCGTCGGTAACCAGCACGCGGAGCGTGGTCCCGCGCGTAGCTTGATCGGGCACGCGGACAGTAGTTTCTTCCACGCGTGCGGGCCCGCGATAGGGGCGAAGCAAAACGCGCACGCGCAAAGTTTCGCCGGGGGCGGCTTCGCCTTTTTCCAGCCAGGCGCTTTCAATGCTGAAGGATTGGCGCCCTGGGACGCTCTCGACGCGGAGCGCGATGCGATCGAACACGGGAATCTCGCGGGTGTTGGTGAAGAGCCGGTTGAACACGCTTTGAATATTCAAGGCGATGGGCAGGCCGTCGGGCGAGAAGAAGTCGCCAGGGGCAAAAGTGTTTTCGATTTGAACTGGGGCATGGCCGTGGACGACGACTTCCCCAGAAAGATGCAGCGTGGTGCCTTCGCCATAAAGAGAGTTCTGGGTCAAACCATTGAAAACCGTGAGTCCCATGAGTAAAGGAGTGAGCTTCGGATGATTCACCATCTCGAAGTGCAGCTTCTTCACGTTCCCGCCGACTACGAGAGTCAGGTCGACCGGAATCATCGCAGGCGGAGCGCCCAGTTTGCCGGTTACGGCTGTGAGATGGTCGCCCGTGATAGTGCCAATGGCACCGCCAACGTTGATGATTTTGGTGGATGCCAGTTCGGAAGAGAGTGTTGTGACGACTTCGGTACGGGCCATGGGGAATTGGACGTCGCCAAGGCTAAGAAAGGGATGGCCGCATAGATAAACCTGATTGGCGCGGATCGCCGTGACGGTGCAGGCGGAGCTGATAGAAGTGTCGCCTTGCACCAGAACCATGCCTGCCATATCGCCTGGGAGAAGGTGCGCGTCATCGGATTTCGGAGCAGCCGTACCGCCCTGCGCGGCCACGAATCCATAACTCTGGAGCTGGCTGGCGAATTGCCGCAGGGCTTCCGGTTGATAGCCGGAGAAAACGAGAGGAGTTTCGATCGGCTCCAAGGCGGAGCCAGTGGGCAAGCCCGTGCGCGAAGCCGCATCCTGGGGTAAAGAGACTTGCTGAGTGCCCCCGACAGCGGATTGAGCTTGTACCTGGAGATTCTCGGACGACATCTGCGGCTGGGGATGGATGATATCTTCGATCGGTGTAACCCCCCCGATAGGCTCTTTGGTAAAGACGCCTAGCTTTAGCGAAAGCGCCCCGGCAAGTTTGCCTTCGAAATAAACGGGGCTGCCGCTCATCCCGGCAACCACGCCGGTGTGCTCGACTTTTGGACCCTTGAGCTGGACGAGAATGATGGTTTGGCGTGGTCCAAGAAAATTAGGCATGATGCCGATGACTTCGAGGTCGAATTTCTCGACTTGGTCGCCGGCGAAGATCGTGTAGGCGTAGCCCTGCATTCCCGGGCGGACTTCGCTGAGCGGGAGGATTTCGGTCGAGGTCGGAGCCTGGCCTCGCGCTAGGAAGAAGGAGGGTGCGATGGCAGGTACGCTGGCAAACGCCATGGCCGACAGTATAAGGAAGCGGGACAAGTGCCGAGTCGTAGACAGATTAGGCCGAGCCGGGAGCATGAATTGCCAATCATACGCGGCGAGGTACGGGGAAGCAATTGGACCGGCGGAAGGCCGGGCGTAGGACAGAGCGGCTAGGCGTTCTAGGACTGCCTTGCGGCGGACTGCCTCCGCCGGGTTCGGTCCGCATCCGTGTCATCTCGAATGTCATTTGCGGCTTACCTAGGCTATGCTTTGCGCTTCGTGAGGCATACAAAATGAGGCCAATTCCCACGAGTTCGCCCGTCCATAATCCGCGAGAACAACGAGAAGCTGGCCGCCCCTTATCAACGATATCTGGGGCAAGAACTGCTCTCTTTTCGTCTCTCGTCTCGTTCGCCTGGAGATTGCTCTGTGGACCATTACTCTTGGCGTTGGCTCTGGGCATAGCTGTGGCCCAATCCAAGCCTGAGGAAGTCGTTTTTCCAAGCGATGGACGAGATTTGCACGGGTTTCTCTGGAAGCCTGAAGGCGCCGGCCCTTTTCCGGCAATCCTGTGGAATCATGGCAGCGAAAAATTGCCGGGCTCTCAGCCGGCCTTAGCCAAGTTCTACACTATGCATTCCTACGTCTTCTTTGTACCGCACCGTCGCGGGCAAGGCCGCTCGCCCGGCGAGTACATTCAGGATTTGGTCGCCCAGGCACTACCGGGCGATCGAGCACGGCGCATGGTCGAGCTTCAGCAAGCTGAGGTGGACGATGTCATTGCTGGACTGAATTATCTCAGGTCTCAGCCCTTTGTTGACTCCGCCCGCATCGCCATTTCGGGGTGCTCTTTCGGCGGCATCCAGACTCTGCTTGCTGGTGAACGCGACCTCGGAGTGATGGCGCTGGTTCCCTTTGCTCCCGGGGCAATGTCGTGGGAGCAAAACGCTCAGCTTCAAGACCGCTTGATTCGTGCAGTAGATCTTGCCAAGGCGCCCGTCTTTTTGCTCCAGGCAGAGAACGATTACAGCCTGGCTCCCAGCCGGGCTTTGAGCAAGGAAGCAAACAAAAAGAAGAAGGATTTTCAATCTAAGATTTATCCTGCCTTCGGCAGCACCCATCAGGACGGACACTGGGGATTTTGTTCTTCGGCCACCGATGTCTGGGGCAGCGATGTGCTGGCCTTCCTCGAGACGCAGGCCAAGGCGTCCCACTAAGGATTGACGAATGCACGAAAGGGAAGCATCGACGTTTCGCGGCAGAATCGGTAGAATCACGGCGGCGAGGTGACGAAATGAGTGATTTGAAACGATTGAATGAGTCATCAACGAGCGGAGTTTCGCGGCGCGAATTTTTGGGAAAGACGGCGGCCGCCGCAGCGGGGTTTTCAATCGTGCCGCGGCATGTTCTTGGCCGGGCGGGTTTCATTCCGCCTAGCGACAAGGTCAATATTGCGTTCATTGGCGTGGGCGCCCAGGGATTGCGCGTGATGCTGCACTTTTTGAAGGAACCGGACGTGCAGGGCGTCGCGGTGTGCGATGCGAATAAAAGCGGCGCCAATTATCCACAGTGGGACACACACGAATTTTGCAATTCCGTACGCAAGCTGCTCGGTACTGACAGCGGATGGGATTGGTTGAGCCCCGACCAGCCGATTCAGTTGTCGCATACGCTGCGCGTAACGAGCGGAGTGGCAGGGCGCGAGCCGTGTCAAAAGATTGTGAACGGATATTACGGATCGCAGCAAAGGTCGGGAAATTACAACGGGTGTGCGGCGTACACCGATTTTCGGGAATTGCTGGAGAAACAAAAGGACGTGGACGCCGTCGTGGTTTGCACAACCGACAATTTGCACGCCGCAGTTTCCCTCGCGGCAATGAAAAAGGGCAAACATGTTTTTTGCCAGAAGCCGCTCACGCACACGATTTATGAGGCCCGTCGCATGGCGGAAGTCGCTCGCGAGACGGGAGTGGCCACCCAAATTGCCGTGGGCAATCAGGCCTCCGAAGCGACCCGGCTTCTGTGCGAATGGATTTGGGATGGAGCGATCGGCCCGGTGCGCGAAGTTCACAATTGGTCCAATCGCCCGTTCTGGCCGCAGGGGATCGAGCGGCCGAAGGAGACGCAGTCTGTGCCGGAAGGCTTGGATTGGGACTTGTGGCTTGGTCCTGCAGAAGCCCGGCCTTACAACGAGGCCTACTTGCCGTTTGTGTGGCGCGGCTTTGCAGATTTCGGGTGCGGCGCCCTCGGCGACATGGGTTCCTATAGTTACGACACGATTTTCCGCGTGTTAAAGCTGGAAGCTCCGGAGAGCGTCGAGGCAAGCTCGAGCGACCGTTACGGTGAGACGTATCCACTTGCCTCGATTGTCCGCTACAGCTTCGGAGCACGAGGCAATATGCCGCCAGTGAAATTCAATTGGTACGACGGCGGCCTGAAGCCGCCGCGGCCAGATGAGCTCGAAGAAGACCGCACGCTCACCCACGAAGATGAAGAAGGGGAGGGGCTCCTATTTGTGGGAGACCGCGGGAAAATCCTGTGCGGATTCAGCGGATCGAATCCCAAGCTCATTCCGCAAAGCAAAATGGATAGCTACAAGCAGCCGCCGAAAACGCTTCCGCGTTCGCCTGGCAATGAGCGCGAATGGCTGAACGCATGTAAGGGCGACAAAACAAAGCCAGGTGCAAATTTTGAATTTACCGGCATGGTGACAGAAACGCTGCTGCTCGGCAATGTCGCGACAATGACAGGCGAGCGCCTGCATTGGGACCGAGGAGCAATGAAGGCAAGCTCCGAGGCGGCGCAGAAATTTGTGAAGCCTGAGCGACGCAAAAGCTGGGAGATTTGACCCGTGGCGGCACGGCACGCCGTGCCCGTCCGTCTGGATTAGAATCGATGAATCGGCCCGATCAGATTCCAGTGAATGGAATACCAGGTCAAAAATACGCAAGCCGCTGCAACCAGCGAGAATTTCACGCGAGAGATGATGCGCACGTCGGCGCGCCTCCAGATGCGCAGCCCGGCTACCACCGCAAAGATGCTCAAGAGAGCTGCCAGCACCGAGAACCACGTAATCAGCGAGAAATAGCGTTGAATTACCGGAAACGCAGGCAACGTTGAATTCTGCAGATTTGTGGCCAGAGCCGCCAGCCAAATAGCGACAATAATCCACGTGAACGCGGCCAGGCGAGGGCCGATAGTGATCAACAGAGTGCCAGGTTGAGGCTTGAGCGGCGGACGATTGCGGAAGAAAAGTTTTCGGCCCAGCCGGATTAGACTCGCTACAACAACTGGAATAAGGATCAAAAGGCTCACCACCGCGAGAATTCCAACAAAAGTCTTGTTCTCGTACCAGGGAGCACGCTGGAGTTGCACGCCCGGGAAGTTGATCGCCAGCCGGACGATTTTGCCTGAGGAGTCTCGGATGGCGAAGAGGCGAGCCTGGTCGTCTTCGACTTGCCAGAGATCTTTGCCGATGGGCTTCCATTTACGCGTGTGGCCACGCAGGTCTTTGGACGTGTCGATAGTTAACACGCCCTCTTTGTCCACGCTGAAAACGGATTGTCCGGCGGGGTTTCCAATCGCCAGCTTGGTGCTGTCAGCGCGGCGCGTGGCCTGGAAGTTGCCGGAGATGTCTTTGAGCTGATCTGCGGGAATGGATTGGAATGCCGCAGGTGTGTAAGCCGGAAAATAGCGGTCCGCAAAACCGTCGAGAAGTTCGGGGCGATTTTTCGATGCGGAGCCCGCGGAATTGTAAGAAACAAAGAGGACGAGTTTTTGCGTAGGCTCCAACAGGAACATGCTGTGGAAAGCGACGAGGTCGCCGTCGTGACCAATGAAGTGAAGGTTGTTGCGCCAGGTTTGGTAGAAGCCCATGCACTGTGGCGGAAGGGAATCGGAAGTGCCGAATTGGCGCGTCCACATGGCGTCGCGCGTTTCAGTCTTCAGGATGCGGCGGCCGTCGAGTTCGCCGCCATTTAGGAGAGCCAGCGCGAATTTCTCCATGTCGCCCGCTGCGGAAGAAACGCCGCCAGCAGGAGCAGGATTGAAGACTTCAAAACCGATGGCGGGTTTTTCTGTGGTGGCGCGGTAGCCGTCGGAAACATAGGGAGCAAGCTCGGCGGTCATGGGTTCGTTGAAGCTGGAGTGCTTCATGCCGAGTGGCAGGAAGATGTGCTCGGAGACGTATTGTTCGAACGGCTCCAGACTGACGCGCTGAACGATGTAACCGGCGAGGCCCACGCCGTAATTCGAATAGGCGGGGATTTCGCCGGGAGGATACATGCGCCGCGGCTGATTCGCGATCATGAAGTCGCGAAGCGAAGTGGACCTCTTAGGGTCGACGTAAATGATGTCGTGAACCACTTCTTCGAATCCGCCGGTGTGTGTCATCAAGTTGCGGAGTGTTATGGGCTTGTCGAAAGCCGCTTTAATCTCAAAATCGAGATATTTGTTCACATCAGCGTCGATGTCCAGCTTTCCTTGCTCGGCGAGCTGCATGACGGAAACCCAGGTGAACAGTTTCGAGATAGAGGCTAGACGGAACATCGTCGTGTCCGGATCGACAGACGACTTTTTTGTGATGTCCGCATAGCCGTACCCTTTTTTCAGCAGTTCTTTTCCGTCTTTCATCACCAGCACGGTCGCCCCGGCAACGTCACTGCGCTCCATCTGAAGCGGCACGAGCCCATCGAAGAAAGCTTCGAGGTCGGCTTTTTCAAGCGGGTGCGCGACAGACAGCGAAGTCGCCGGAGTTTGCTTCGTTTCGGCGGCCGGCACAGGCGCCGCGGTTTTCGCTGGAGCCGGTGTTTGCGGAGGAAGTGCGTGCGCGGGAAACATGATGCACAGCGCCAAAAGAAAAAAGAATGCGCGAAGCCGGGTCATGTCGCCTCCGTAGGGAAAGAAACAGGGGCACAGTCTCTTGGAAACGAGCCGCATGTGCAACAGAAATTTGAAGATTGCCAAACGTGGATAAGTCCGAGCTGGAGCTGCGGCGAACAATCATTAAATGGAACAACACTGACGCAACCCTTCTACTTACCACAGCGAGATGCGGGATTTGGCTGTGTCTGAAAGGGCTGCTCAGTCTGTGGACACACGGGGATTGATGCCTCCATGGCCGAGCAGATATGATGCGGGCGGCTCGGCTTGGAAGCATAAGAAGAAATCGCATCAAGAACGAAGCGTTGCGAACTAGGAGCAAGGGGGGAAGGAATGAAGCGCGTATTATTAGCCTTGATGATTTTGGGACTCGCGCGGACGGTTTCCGCGCAAGACTGGGCGAAGGAAAAGCTGGCGAAGTCGCCTCGGCACAGCGAGTGGGTGACGGTGAAGCACGATGGGCGGTCGGTCGAGACGTTTGTCGTTTACCCGGAGTCCAAAGACAAGCGGCCCGTAGTTTTGATCATCCACGAGATTTTTGGATTGACGGATTGGGTCGAGGATTTGGCCGACCAGGTCGCCGCGGCCGGCTACATTGCCGTTGCGCCGGACCTGCTGTCGGGAATGGGCCCGGACGGCGGGCGGACTTCATCGATCGCGACGGACAAGGTGATGGAAGCTGTCAGCAAGCTAAATCCGGATCAGGTGACGGCCGACCTCAACGCCGCGGCGGACTACGCAAACAAAATTCCCGCATCGAACGGCAAGCTGTTCGTCGGCGGATTCTGCTGGGGCGGGGGACAGACTTTCCGATTCGCGACGAATCGCGGCGACCTGGCCGCTGCTTTTGTTTTCTATGGGCCGCCGCCGGATAAGGATGCAATGGCGCGCATCAAGGCGCCCGTCTACGGCTTCTTTGCAGGGAATGACGCGCGAATCGGCGCGATGATTCCTGACGCAATCACAAACATGAAAGCCGCTGGCAAAACGTTTGAACCGGTGACCTACGATGGCGCGGGACACGGTTTCATGCGCGCTGGCGAAGCCCCCGATGCCAACGACGCAAATAAAAAAGCTCGTGCGGATGCGTGGGAGCGTTGGAAGAGTCTGTTGGCAAAATGATGGATGAGCGGTGACGCGAGCCTAATTCCTCAGCGAGAACTCGTGAACCCCTTATTTTCAAGAGCTATATGTCACTTTTTTCGGCGTTAGATTGTGTGTCGTAGGACGATGATCTACTCGTCGCGCAGGGCTTGCATCGGGTCAATGCGGGCGGCCCGCCATGCTGGGACACAACTCGCGCCGAGCGCGACGGCAAAGAGCGCGACGACTACACCAGCGAAGATTGCCGGATTCGTCGCGCTGACGCCAAAGAGCAAAGCACCTAGAAAGCGAGAGACAGCCACGGCAGCCACGAGGCCCACCAATGCACCAAGCGTGACCAGCCGCAGCCCGTGCCGAATCACGAGCGTCAGAGCATCGCGGGGACGCGCGCCGAGCGCGAGCCGCAGTCCAATCTCTTTTGTACGCACCACGACGCTGCGCGCCAGCAGGCCGTAAAGACCCATCACGGTAAGGAGCAAAGCAATTCCCGCGAACCACGCCGAAAGCGCCATCAGCATCCGTTCGCGCCGCAGGTGCGTCGAGATCAGCTGGTCAAACGTAAACACAGTGGGCGCTCCGGCCGCGGGCGCGACTTGGTGAGCCGCCTCGCGAATGCCACTGGCCAAGGCGCTTGCATTTGCGCCGCGCGCAACAATAAAGAACTCGCCGCCGATTTCGTCTTTGCGTGCAAGCTGATAAATCATTCGCGGAGCCTGTTCACGCAAGGAGCGAAATCGCGCGTCGGCGGCCACGCCGATCACCCGAAAGGTGTTGTCGGCGTCGCGTTTCATCTTGCCGTCCTCGCTCTGATCGCCGCCTCCCGCGAAAACAAATCGTCCGACAGGTTTCTCGTTCGGGAAGAAATATCTCGCAGCCGAAGCGCTAAGGACACAGACCTGTTCACCGCTCCTATCGGCGAGAGTGAACGCCCGCCCCTCCAAAATAGGTGTTCCTATGGCGGCGAAATACTCCGACGTGACCACTTCCGGCCAAAGCGTCATGTCCGTGCGAACGGTCCCCTTCTTGTCGAGCGAGAAATAGTGACCCGCGCTAAACCAATCCGAGATCGGAGGCGTTGACATCGCGGCGGCGAATGCGACTCCCGGCAGGCGGGCGAGGCCGTCGACCATATTCTGCGCGTCGCGCGTCGAGGCTGTGGGCGTGGGCTTCGCAGCGCTGAGATCGACGTCTCCAAAAACCACGCCTTGCGTGCGGAAGCCCGCCTCCTCCGCCAGCAAATGTACGAACGAGCCGCCGAGCAGCGAGGCAGCGGCCAGGAGCGTCACGCTGGCCGCAACTTGCGCGGGTACGATCCATCCTCCGACGCCCTTCGAGAAGGACGCCGCCTGGCCTTGTTTTATCCCCTGCATTGGAAACACGCGACTCGCACGCACGGCTGGCCATACGCCCGCGGCCAACGCGGAGAAAACACTGACCGCGGCGGTAAACGCGAGAACCGCGAATTGCGGCCCGACATCCAACGGCGGTGGCTGGCCGATCGCGGCCAGCATCGACACGAGCGACCTCGCGGCAGCCCATCCGAGCGCTACACCTCCCGCGAGTCCGAAGAAGGCCAGCATTCCCACTTCGCTAAGCACTTGGCGAAAGAGCCTCTGCCGAGGAGCACCCAGCGCGCTGCGTATCGCGAATTCGCGGAACCGGCCGCTGACGCGAGCGAGCACCAGCAGCGCGGTGTTCGCGCAGCACAGCAGCAGCAACAAACCAACGAGAATCTCCAGGGCGATCAGCGGCCGGCTGTATGCGACGCGCAAGAACGAGCGCCCGCCGCGCCCGCTCTCCACGCCCAGGCGAAAGTTCGCGAAGAAGCCGCTGAGGTACATCCGCTTGGGATCGGCGTCGGCTCGGATCGCCGCTTCGGTTGCTTCAAGATTCGCGGCGGCGCTGCGAAGCGTTTCGCCCGGCTTCAGCCTTCCGATAAGAGTGAGCCAGAAACTGCCACCGTGGTGCCGCATCGGCTGGGGCGCATTCACCACCTCTTCGAACGCCAGTGGCAGGACGATGTCGGCATGTCCTCCTGCAAGAACGCCGTCGAATCCTTCGGGAAGCACGCCGATGATGCTTGCTTTTTTTCCGTGAATGGTCAGTGAGCGTCCGAGCACGTCGCGGCTCGCCCCAAAGTGTTCCTTCCAGAAGCTGTATCCCAACAGTGCCTGATAGCCATTTGGGCCGCCGCCGGGAACGTCGTCGTCATCGCTGAACGTGCGGCCGAACGCCGGCTGCACTTCGAGAACGCGGAAGCCATTGCCGGACATAAGCGCGCCATGAATGTTGGCGGTGGCCCCGTTCTCCTCGAGCGGTAGATCGTTCGAGCTCCAGGCGAGCACGTCTTGGTCAACGCTTTCTCGCTCGCGGAGCGCATCGAAAACAGGTCCGGACAGGCCGAGGTCTTGATCGCCGCTGCGAAATGTGTAGCGCACCAACTGCTGCGGGTTCGGCACCGGGAGACTCTTCAGGATGACGGCGTAGGTGAGCGTGAAGATCGCCGTGTTCGCGCCGATACCGAGGGCGAGCGTGAGAACAGCGACTGCGGTGAAGCCGGGAGATTTGCGAAGCATGCGAATCCCGAAGCCCAAGTCTTGGAGCAAGTCCTGGATGTAGCCCACACGCCGCGTGTCGCGGCAATTCTCTTTGGATAGCTCGACGCCGCCGAATTCGCGATTCGCAGCGTACCGCGCCTCTTTGGGAGACAGTCCTTTCGCGACGAGTTCCTGGATTTTTTGTTCGATGTGATAGCGGAGTTCTTCGTTCAGATCCTGCTCGACCTGGCCGCAGCGAAAGAAGGAACGCAGGCGGAGAGGGAGAGTGCTTAGCCGGCGAATGATGTTCACGGAGCCTCCTTCATGCTGCTAGTCGATTCAGTGCCGTCTACTCGTACCTCAAAGCAACCATCGGATCCACGCGAGTAGCGCGCCGCGCGGGGATGTAAGACGCGAGCAGCGCGACACCAATCAACAAAAGAAGAACGGCAGCGAAAACGCCTGGATCGGTAGGCTCGACGTTGTACAGCAGCCGTGTCAGTAGGCGCGTCAATCCGAACGCGGCGATGAGCCCGAGCGCCGCTCCCAGCAGCGCTGGCCTCATCGCTTCGCTTACGATCAATGTTAGAACGTCACGTCTTCCTGCGCCGAGCGCGAGGCGGATGCCGATTTCGTGGATGCGCTGAGCGACACCGTACGATATAACGCCGTAAATCCCGACCGCGGTGAGCACCAGCGCGATGCCCCCGAAAAGCAGAAAGAGCAGCGCGCCGAAGCGTTGATTGGCAACGGAGGTCGCGACGACTTCCTCCATCGTCGCAACTTCCGAGACCGGCACTTGCGGGTCGAGCGCTGCGATTTCCGAGCGCACCGCGGCAGCCATCGACGCCGGTTCTTTGGAAGTGCGCACCGCAAGAATCACCATGGAGTCCGTGAATTGCGTGTTTGGCACATAGACCTGTATGGTGTGCGGCGCGTCGAGACCCTTGTGCAACACATCGCCGACGACACCGACCACTGTTTTCCACGGACCTTTCGTGTCTCCCATCCGGAAGCGTTTGCCGATGGGATCTTCGCCGGGCCAAAACTGGCGAGCCATGGATTCGTTGACCAGCGCGACCATCGGTGACGTGGCCACGTCTCGTGCGTCGAATTCTCGTCCGCGCAATAAAGGAATCCGCATCGCGCGCAGATAACCCGGAGTAATCGAATAGCGGTCAGCGCTAGGATCCTCTTCGGGATTTGGCAACGACTTGCCTTCGACGTGCACACCGTACATATCCATGTTGCCGCCGAGAGGGAGCTGGCTGACGATGCCGGCGGATTCGACGCCCGGAAGCGCCTCAACGCGCTGCAAGACTTGCTGAAAAAACGCGACTGCCGGCGCGTCCGCGGCCTTGGGACCCCAGAGTGAAATTGTAAGCGTCAGCGTGTGGGATGGATCGAACCCGGGATTCACTTCGAGCAATCGCACGAAACTTTTCATCATGAGGCCGGCGCCGGTGAGCAGCAGCAGGGCCAGCGCCACATCTGCGAAAACCAGTGCGCTGCGCAGCCGGTGGCGTTCTGTTCCGCTGGTGCTTTTGCCGGATTCCTTTAGAGCTTCGTTGAGATCGAGTTTGGAGGCGCGGAAGGCGGGCAGGAGCCCAAAGGCGAGTCCGGTGATCAGGGAGATTCCGAATGTGAAAGCGAATGTCCAAACGTCAATATGGATCTCTTGAAGTCTCGGCAAATTTGCGAGCCGGATTTGTTGCAGCAAACCAACTCCGCCCCACGCCAGCAACAGCCCGAAGCCGCCGCCGAGAAAGGACAAGAGCAAACTTTCCGTCAAGAATTGCCGGACCATGCGCGTGCGCCGGGCCCCAAGCGCCGCACGAAGCGCGACTTCGCGTTGCCGCCGCACAGCCCACGCCAGCAGAAGGTTCGCCACGTTTACGCAGGCGATCAGCAGCACAAACCCGACAGAACCGAGCAGGGCCCACAGCACCGGGCGCACATCTCCGACAAGGTAATCCTTCATCGGTGTCAGCAGCACGCCCGGGGCGGAGTAGGCCGTCGGATACTCGCGATAAAGTGCGTTGGAAATCTGGTTCATCTCCGCGCCCGCCTGGGCTACGGACACGCCGTCCCTCAAGCGCGCGACGGCGCGCAGGTGATGGCAATCGCGGCACGCATACGGCAGCGTCGCGTCGTAGGCCAGCGGAGTGTAGATCTCCGCCGGCTTCCGCGGATCGAAAGAAAGCACGGAAGGAAAATTGGCAGCCAGGACGCCGGCAACCGTATACGCGCGACTTCCCAGTTGCACAGTTTTGCCAACAATCCCGGGATCACCGCCAAACCTTTGCTGCCAGAAGCCGTAACTCAATATCACGACAAAATTGTTTCCTCGCACGTCTTCGGACGGCAGAAAGTTTCGGCCGCGCTGGAACTTCACGCCCATCAACTCAAAAAAGGCCGACGACACCCGGAAACCTTCCAGAGTCTCCGCATCGTGCGCGCCTACAATCGTTGGAGTCCAAAAGCTGACGGCCGCGATTCCCTGGAACGAGTGGTTCAATCTGCTCCAGTCCATGAACGTGGCCCAGGACGTATTCGAGCGCGTGCCGTCGTTGTTCTTCTCCCAAAGCATCATTAATTGGTCTTGCTTGGGGAAGGGAAGTGGCCGCAGCAGTACGCCATGAATCACGCTGAAGATCGCCGTGTTCGCGCCGATGCCCAGTGCCAGCGTAACTATGGCGACGAGAGCAAACGCCGGGCTATTGCGAAGTATGCGAATCCCAAAGCCCAAGTCTTGCAGCAAGTCCTGGATGTAGTTCACGCGCCGCGTGTCCCGGCAATTTTCTTTGGATTGCTCAATGCCACCAAATTCGCGCGCGGCTTTGCGACGGGCTTCCTCGGCGCTCAGTCCTGCAGCTATGTACTGCCGCGTTTTCTGTTCGAGGTGAAATTGCAACTCTTCGCTTAAGTCTTGCTCGACTTGATTGCGCTTGAACAGCGAGCGCAGGCGAAGCGGGAGAGTGTAGAACCAATGTCTGGGGCGCATGAAGGAATCCCTCCTTGCTTAGACTCGCTTCGTTCAAACCTCTTTGAGTCTCACGATATTGGAAATCGCTGCGGAGAGCCGGCTCCAGTTGGCCGATTCGCGTTCAAGCTGCCCTCGGCCCAGCCGCGTCAGCGAATAAAATTTGGCGCGCCGGTTATTCTCGGTCGGCTTCCACTCCGCCGTGATCCAGCCTTCTTGTTCCAGCTTGTGCAGGGCAGGGTAGAGCGACCCATCGCTCACCTGCAGCACGTCTCCCGAAACCTGCTTCAGCCGCAAGCTGATCGCGTACCCATTCATCGGCTCCAGCGCCAGAATTTTCAGCAGCAGCAAATCCAGCGTCCCCTGCACCAAATCCGACGGTTTGCTCATTCGTTCTCCAAGTGAGGTGCGCTCATGCGTTCTCCTCGGTTACCGAGAGCAGCATACATCACCTCCCCTCGGTAAGCAAGGGGAAAGCGCACACCTCCGCCGTCGCCTTGACTTCCACGCTTTACCCGCATAGTTTGGTTCGGATGCGTCTTTCCAGGCCAATTCTGTTCGTTGCCGTTGCCCTCGCGATTGCCGTATACGCAATCGATTGCGGAGCCATGACGACGCCCGACGAGGCTATGCAATGCTGCAATAGCATGCCTTGCTCGTCGCATGGCCAAGAGCACAGCCAGGAATGCTGCACGACAATGCCGTCAACGCATGCGCCTTTCGTACAGCCGGCCTCGGCGCATAATCTAGCGTTGTCGCCAGTTTTGGTGGCAGCGGTGCCCGCGTTTAGTCCATCGCAAGATTTGGATTCTGCAGCGGGCGTCCCTGCGGCGCATTGCCACGCGCCTCCAATTCCCCAAGCAGCACTCTCTTCGCCTCTTCGCGTTTAATCACCTTTCCAGTCGGCTTGCGGCTTCGCGCGTAGGCGTGCCTCCGCGCACTACTTTCTACTGGAAGGAAAAAGAATGAGATTTCGAAAGGTAAGCGCTCGTGCGTGCGTTTGGGCGCTCGGTTTGGTCCTTCTTCCGCTTCTTGCTTCGACGGCAAGGGCGCAAGGCCCAGCGCCGGAGACAGCGCCTCCACTGTTCCCGGGCGGGGGACTAATCTCCTACAACTCTATTTTCACAACACGTGGTCCAATCGCCATCGCGTCGGGGAATATTCCCCTGACGGCCCGCCCCACCTTTTCACACGAAGGTGATTTCAACTTCACCTGGGGCTTCTATCGCGATTTTGATTTGACCGTGCTGGTGCCACTGGTAACGAACCACTTCGACGCGGCCGGTAATGGCGGAATCGCGGGTAGAGGAACCAGCGTGGGCGATGCAATGGTGCTCGTGAAATACCGATTCTACCGGCGGGATTCCCCGCGGGGAACCACCCAAGCATCCGTTACGCTTGGGCCCAAGCTTCCAACAGGCAAGACAGACTTGCTCGATACTATTGGAAGTCGTCTGCCCGCGAGCTTGCAGCCCGGTTCAGGCTCCAGCGATTTCTTCGTCGCGGCGAATTGGACCTACACCGGGCTTTTCAATGTCAAGCGTCTAGTCGCCGACGAGGATTTCCATTCCCTGCTGCGCTCGCAAGGAACGCAAAAGACGCGCCTCGGTAGCAGCCTCGAATCACGCTTCTGGCTGTCTTATCGGCCTTACGAATCAAAGAGCGGCTCCCGCGAATGGTTCATCGGGCCGGTCGTAACTTGGCTGCACTCTCAGGACGACCACATTGCCGCCGTGACCCAAAACGGCAGCGGTGGCGACCAGTTGCTCGCCGGACTGACGACCTACGTGGGCGTGCGTCCCGGAACCCACGTTTGGCTGGGCATGGATTGGGACGTTGCGCATTCGGCGGGGGCTACGTTCATGCCAGTCCGCCGCCACATCAGTTTCGGAATCACCCAGCAGTTTCGGTTGCACTTCAAATGAAAGGAGAAACGATGAACACAAGAAAACTCGCTTTGTTGTTCCTGCTTGGTTCTGTGTTCCTGTCGGCAGCGCAGGCACAGATCAAGCACATCGAAATGCGCGTCGAAGGCATGACCTGAAACTTTTGAGCCTACGGGGTGAAACAACACCTCGGACGCCAGTCTGGCGTTCAATCAGTAGATGTTAGCCTGATCGACGGAAAGGTCGATGTTACGCCCAAGGGAGACGGCCAGATCGATCCGGCTCAGCTTCTCAAAGCGGTTTACGACAGCGGTGTGACCGTTGCGGAGATGGACGTCACCGCACGCGGGAAAATCGTGAAGGACGCCGATGGCAACCTGGCCTTGCAGGTTTCGACGAGTCAGTCCTTTGCGATCGCACCAAATGATTTGCTCAAGACGGTGGAATCTCTTGCCGGCTCACCCACGGTCGTCACCCTTCGCGGTGAGTTATACCGCAAGCCCGCTGGCAAAAAGAAAGCAGCCGCTTCGGCGCCCCTGAGGCTGCTGGTTCTCGAAGTGCAAAAGAAGGAATAGATGATAAAACAATGCCTTTTTTTTCTGTGTCTTGCTGGGGCTGGCCTCGCCGGATGCAATCAGCAGCCGGCGAGTTCCCTTCAGCCTGTTCAGCCTGTCATCGGGGCGGGCGAAATTGGTTCACACCTCCCCGAATTCTCCATGAAGGATCTCCGCGGCCGCGACATCTCGTCCGTTGACCTTCGCGGTAAGGTAGTCCTCATTGATTTTTGGGCCACATGGTGTCAGCCATGCAAAAAAGAGATGCCCGGCTATCAGAAGCTCGTCGACCTTTATGGTTCACGGGGATTTGCCGTCATCGGGTTCAAATTCGATACCATGGCCGATACCGAGAATCCCGTTCAATTCGCAAGGAAAATAGGCGTGCGTTATCCGTTGGCAGTCGCCTCGGACGATCTAAAACAGAAATTTGGCGGCATCGAAGGTTTGCCGACAACACTGCTTTATGACCGCCACGGAATACTCCGCAAGAAAATTATAGGGTTTGAATATACCGACGCACTGGAAGCAGCTTTGAAGCCCCTTCTCTAGTCGGGCAGTGCCTAGCTCTTTGCGTTGCTGGCATCCCGAGCACTAGGCCAGCCCATGAACCGTCATTTCGAACGGAGCAGGCCGACGCTTCTTCTTTCACGTTTGCTCCTGCAAACGTGTCGGCCTGCGAAGAGAGAAATCTCTCTGCTCCTCGGGTTCCAGGAGTGGCCGCCCCCTCGGCTCGTCGCTCGCGGGCAGAATTCTCATCGTGGTGTACACGCAGCGGAGGCTAAAACATGGCCAGGAACTCATTCGCATCAGCACCGCACGCCAGGCGACGCGCAAAGAACGCCAGGCGGCCTGCACCGGATAGCAAGCTAGATCTATCGGACATCCCCGAATCCACCGCCGCCAAACTTCGCCGCGCTCGCAGAGTCGGCCGCCCCGCCACCGGCAACGCCAAGCAGCTCATCGCCATTCGCATTGCCCCAAAACTTCTCCGCCAGCTCCGCCGTATGGCCGCCAAGCAATCCAAACCCTACCAAACCTTTATCCACGAACTCCTCGAAAAATCCGCCCGCAAAGTGGCCTAACCCCGCCTGACGGGTAGCCCAGACGGTAAGTAGGAATTGAATCGGGGCACCTTCGTCTCTTCGCCCCACGGTGAATTGCGAAAGTGCTATCTTCTCCACGCGCCTCTTCGTCAAGCAGACACTCTGGAAGAATCGAAGGAGCCACCCGACCTCCTGTCCGTCTCTAGCTCTTTAGTTTTTTTTATGCGATTTCGTACAATCATGGCGATGGGCCTTCACCTGAGCATCAGAGGAGCAACCGAATGAATCTATTTCAGGCTGCGAACGGAGCCGCGACGTTCTTAATACTCAGCGCCGTCGTCGCGGGCCTGGCTAAGCGTCTAACGGATGTGCAAGACAGTCCCCTAACCTATCTTCTCGATCATCGAGAAATCGCCTACCTCGCGCTATTTGTCATCGTCTTTAGAATCAAGACCACGTTGGACGATCACAGGCATTTTGCTGAGCTCTACCGCGATAAAAACATTTTCCGATATATCGGTTTTGTGCTCGGAATTCTTTCCTGGGTATTCTGGGCCCTTGCCGCCTATCTTCTTCCTGCCACATCTCATGCCAGCGAGCTAATGGCAGCTAGCATACTGATCTCCACCTCGTGGGTGGTCGTGCATCTCATCGAAATTGCAGTGGATAAGAATCGGCGTGAGAACGAGGTGATGACGAGTCTAATGCGGGAGAAATGGGTTCTTATCAACTGCGCATACATCCTCTGCCTCGTCAGCTATATTGGTTGGTTTCGTCCTGTGATTATGCCGGGCAGACAGGCCACGCTCCTTGTCTTACTCGGCCTCTTAGTCATGGACATGCTTACAAGCCGCTCGTTTCGCAACGTCACAGCTAGCTGACTCGACGATTTGAATCCGACGTAGACGGCGGGCGGGTGGGGCAGTCTTAGCTCCTTCCTACGATTTTGACTTTGTCTCTTTCCGGGCTGGGCGGGTGGCAGCTCCTTACCCCGGGGGGTAGCCGGACGGGTGGCCCGGGCGATCCGATCCCGAATCTGGCGGGTGGGTGCCGACTTGCTGAAAGTGCAAAACGGACAACTCAATGGTATTTGGGGGAGTGAACCTTCAAATAGAGACGCCGCGCTTTTCATCATGCATACAGGCATGACGAATTGTTCTACAGTGAAGACCTGATTGCTTTTTACAGTGAGAACCTGATTGCCGGGTACGCGGTCCACCGTTACCCTGACTCAGAAATAACCTCTGAAACACCCACCGAGAGCAGGTGCTTGCCTGGACACAGGCACCTGTTCTCATTGCTCCACAGAGAGCGTACGCCGATGGTTAGGTGGACCTTAAAATGTAGAAATTGCGGCTATACCTTCACCTATTCCGTGGGAGGTGACACGCTGGTCGAGTATTTATTCCCCATGAACCCAAAGCTCCCGCCACAAGGGGTCAAGTGCGAGTGTCCCAACTGTAAAGCCAAGTTTACCTACGAGCAGAGCGAACTCCGGTACGAGAGAAAAAGGGCTGCTTCGTAGAGATTGGACGGACTCTGGAATTGGGTTTCAGTCAAAGGCATTTTGGCGGGTGGGGCAGACTTTGCTTCGAGTGGCGCACCCTTTGAATTTTGCCGAGTACCCCGGTCGAATTTCACTCCACAATAATCCTGTCTGCCCACTCCACCAGCGAGACAAAAATCGCAGGGTTGCCAAATTTCGCTCCCCATTGATTTAGGTCCGTTTCCGCAACCCCACGGGCGCGGGAGCAGGCCCCTCAAGAAAAGATGGGAATGTGTTTTGCCACCACCTTCTCGAGTGTTTCGCTCAGCGGCGGCCAGCCAACCGGCAGGATCGCGTTCACCATGGACTTTCGCATCAGAGACGTAGCTTCGGCGAGGAGGAAAATTTGCACTTCGTGGCCTGCTTCTGCGAGGGCGAGTCCGTGCGCGAAAGGAAAAGCGGCTCTGGTTGGGTCATCGGGTCCCCACGCGCTTTTCATCATGATCTTGAGAGGCTTTTTTGATTCTTGCGCCTTCGCGCCTAACGAGAGAAAAGGCAAACCCGCGAGTTGAGCCAGGAACCTGCGTCGAGCCATATTTTTTTATCTCCTGAGATGAAATTCCCCTGAGTAAAGTCTCGCAAGTCTACACCACCTTCAGCTTCCAATGCCGCTATGTCGAGGTCTGCAAACGTGCTTGGAGCCGTGCCTGGAAGAAGGTAGTGATCAGAGGCCAAGTGGGTCAGGAGCCTGGCCGCGGGCAAGGAAAGTTCAGATATGGAAGCTGAAAAAGAGAAAGCCAAGCAGCGTGAATATCAGCAAAACGACAAATGGGCAACATATTCCGGCGCCAAAGGCCAATCGCAGTTTCCCCATCCCCTTTGCTTCGTGCGCCATCTTCTGGAATGCGACAATACTGCTTAACCCAAGCATCGCCGAAGAGATATTGAAGAGCCAACCGAGCAACGCCCCGAGTGTGGATTGACCCATCGTAATAACAAACGGTGGCAGAACCAGAATAAGCATTCCTAGTATGAAAAAAACGTGACGCAGCACCTCACTAGCGCGCGACAACTCACCACGGGCGACTGCGAGCAGGGCAATGAAAGCCGTCGCCGCGCCCAGACCAAGCGCAAATCCCAGTGAATTCTTCCCCCTGCGGAACAAAAGATAGAGCAGTGCAAGACTGAGCGACCCCCAGGGACCAAAAGAGAATAGGGCTACCTCTGGGCCATGAGCCGCAGCCTCAGCTACAAATCCTACGCCCAAGGCGATCGTGCATATCAAGGCAGAGCACCGGGCCGCCCATAGCCAGCCCGAACTAACCACGTCGATTGGCTTGCTCTCCTCCGGGGATAGGCTGTCGAACATAGTTGTCTACCACTTGGAAGTATGGTGGGGGGCAGTTTCTTAAGTCTAGAGTGGCCTGCCGTTTGCGGTTTTGTTTCCTGAAACGGTGGGGCAATCCTCTTCCTACTCGCCGTTCTACTCACTACTGACTACTCCCTACTCACTCTCCGTGACCCACAATTCGCATCAAACGAACAACTTACAGTTTATCCTTGACAAATAGTAACAATGTGCTATACTCTTCTTGTCGATTCGGACGCGGACCCCGTGTGCGCCCCGCAAGTCATGCGCCTCCGCCGCGCGGTCCCTAAAATTCCCCCGAAATCTTCAGTCCCACCCACGTTACCATTTTATAAAAACCCTCCTCTCCTAACCCATCCAGAATCAACACTTCTACAACTGTTGATTCCACTCCACTTCATCTCTTCCAGAATCAACACTTACAAAAAACCGGGAGGGGGGTACCCCTCTCCCGGCCCCAAAGTTTTGCAACTCGTTACTACACAGGGCTCGACGATTAGCCCGCTTCTTGTAAGTCCTTCCCCTGCTTACCCTGAGTCACGAAGCGCCACTCTCTTGCCTCGAGCGAAATCGTGGGGTACGAGCCATTTGCAACTGACTGAGAACAAAGCCGCTTTAAATTCCGTATCTGCCAAACTTGACGCCGCGTCAAGCATAAGTCCTTTGCTTGCCACTCTTACAGAAAACCACCGGGGGTGGGGGATACCCCCCAGGCCGAGCTTCGCGTTTCGATTTTCGCACTTCGCTTATTTGCCGAGGAATTTTTCGATCGTGGAGAGTTCGGCTTCCGCCATGTCCAGATACTTTTTCGCGTTTTTGGTGTCTTGTTTTTGCATGGCGGACTGCGCTTTGGAGAGATCGGTTTTCATGCGCTGCTGCGCGGAGACGATGTCGCCGCGAAGGCCGTAGCCAGCGGCGGCTTGCTGTTTCTGGAGCGTGTCCAAGGACTGCGAGACGGCCGCGGAGCGGCTGTCAATGTCGTCGTAGCGCTGTTCGTTTTCCTTCGCCAGCGCGGCTTCTTCGGCTTTGGCTTGGGCAGCCGCTTCGTCAGCTTGGGCGTCTTTTTTGGGCTTGCTGGTGCCAGGCTTCCGCGCAGGCTGCGCTGGCGTACCGCCTGACCCAGTGGTTGCGGTCGTATTACCGGTCGCGTCGCCAGCGGAAGACCCGCTCGCGCCGTCGGGCGAGGACTGGCCGGTCTGCGGAGACTGCCCGCCAGACGAACCGCCCGTCGAACCTGTCGAGCCGCCAGCGCTCGGCGCATTAGGATCCGTGGGACTAGCCGGCGCGGGGCTAGGAAGTGAGGGGTCGACACTCGTCGAAGGCGGAAGGGTCAAGGAAGGCCCGCTTGAAGAAGAGGTTGATTGCGGTTGCTTGGTGGAGTCGGCGGGCTTGCCAGCGCCAGCCAGGGTCTTTATTTGCCTAGGTAGATAGAGGCCAGCAGCGAAAAGGACAACCACAACGATGAACGCGCCAAGTGCGATGTAGAGGCCACGATGACTGCCGCTGCCAACGACGGCAGGCGGTGGCGCAGGCGTTGCTTCTCGAGTTGGGGGAAGCGGTCCGGTCTGGGGCCTGGATGGCGTAGCCGCTCCAATTCGGTCGGTCTTTTGATAGGCAGGAGTCTCCATAAGCGTGGTAGGAGATTGCGAAGCGGGCGAATCCTGGAAGAGCGCGGTGGCGCTGCCGGCATTTGCCGAAGGAACGAAAGCGCGCGGATCGGCTCCGGGCTGAGTGGCGACACCTTGCACGGGGACAGACTTGAGAGCGCCGCGGAAAGCGTCGGCGGATTGAAAGCGCTGGCCAGGATCTTTGGCGAGAGCCATGACGATGATTTGATTGAGCGGCTGCGGGATGCCGGGGCGAAGCACGATGGGAGGCTTGGGGACTTCCTGGAGATGCGCGGCCATCATGGCGTAGTTACTTTCGGCCTGGAAGGGGAGTTGGCCAGTGACCATTTCGTAGAGAGAAACGCCCAGGGAGTAGAGATCGGAGCGATTGTCGGCGGGGTCGCCTTTCACTTGTTCGGGCGGCATGTAATTCAGAGAACCTAAAGTGGTGCCGGTCATGGTGAGGCTGCGATCGCTGGCGGAGCGGGCGATGCCGAAGTCCATGAGCTTCACGGTGCCATCGGGGGTGAGCATCATGTTGGCGGGCTTGATGTCGCGGTGGATGATGTTTTGTTTGTGCGCGTAGCTGAGAGCATCGAGAACCTGATCGATATATTTGATCGCCAGCGCCGGTGGGATCGCCCCTTGATGGAGGCGAGAGGAAAGAGTGACGCCGTCCACGAACTCCATGATCATGACGAGTTGATTGTCGAGCGTGAGAGCGGTGCGCAGCGCGGCAATGTTCGGATGATTGAGGCTGGCGAGGACTTTGATTTCGCGAAGGAAGCGGTCGGCGAGATCTTTTTGTCCAGCCAGGTCGGGTAGGAGGATTTTCATAGCCTCGACGCGGTCGGAGATGGTGTTGCGGACTTTGTAGACTTTACCCATGCCTCCGGCGCCGAGAATGCCGAGGATTTCATAGTCGCCGAGCTTCTGTCCGACGGAGTAGTCCTGGCTCATGGTGTGGCTCCCTTCCAATAAAAAAATAGGCGAGGAAGTTTAGGAGGCTGCCTCGCCTATGCGAATCGAGCACCGAGAATACTAAATCTGGGCATGCATGTGCCGCGATCGCGGCGGTGTTTCGTTTTACGGAGTGCTGCCGCCCGAGCTGGCGGCGACGTCGCCAACTTTGGGCGGAGTCGCGCCGGTATAAGTGGCGGTGGCGGAGTCCGCGTCAACGTCGGTTACCGTCGCGCTGCCGAGCTGGCTGGTTACCGTTTTCAGAACCTTGCCAGTTGTCGGGTCCTTGACGGTTCGCACGGGGCGGCTGATCTGAATCGTGTCGCCGACGCGCACGCCGACCTTATTGCCAATGTTGATGATGAGGGTGGTTCCGCTGACGTCGGCTACCAGGCCGGAATAAGTTGCATGGATGGTGGGCAGAGTTCCAGCGGCGTTGTCGAGTTGCGTGGCGCAATCGGCGACCGCTTTGTTTACGGCTTCACCGAGAATGGTTTGGGCGAAGTTGCTGCTGCTCATGTCGAAGGCCCCGCCGCCACCTCCGGCGTAGTTACCGCCGCCACCTCCGAGAAACATTCCGGAGCGTGAGGATTCGCCGTTGCCGGTGACGGAGGCGAGAATTTCACCGGTGGTGGTGTTCACCAGGCGGGCCGTGATGGCGACCACGGCTTTGGATTCTTTTTTGCCTGCGCCGGCGATAACGCTGGTCCAGCCACCGCGGCCGCCGCCAACGCCGCCAACCTGCTTGTCGTCGCGGCCGAATTTGGTGATGGAGCCGAGGATGATGGTGTCAACGCCGAGGATGCGTCCGATTTTGGAGGCGCTGCTGGGATCGGCGCGGTCGCTGTTGTTGAAGTTTTGTTCGGCAATGATTTTGTCGAGAGCAGCGCGCTCGATGACTCTGTACTTGCCGTCTTGGACGAGTTTTTGAACCATGAGGTCGGTGATGCCTTTGCCGACGTCCTGGTCGGTGCCGAAGATGGAGGCAACGACCGTTCGTACGGTGCCGTAGTCAAAGTTCATGACGGCGACGAGCCGCTTGGGACCTTGCGGCGCCGGGGCTGCGGCGCCCGGTGTACCTGGCGCTGCCGCTGGCGTGGCCGGCTGCTGGGCTGCGCAGGGGGCCACTACTAAGAATGAAACACAGACAAAACGAAAAAGTCGTGACATAAGAAAGTGCTCCTCACACCCAAGGAATTTGTGAGCGAAAGACGCTAACCGTTTCATTTGTGACCTAAACCTCTTCGGAACCGAAGACCGGCAGTCGCACAGAGTCGAGAGACCAGCTTATAGGGCCGTATCGTACACCGTGGGGGCGGGGGAGGCAACGATGCTTTGTCGGAAGCGGGACGAGAGGAAGGGCACCAGGGTTGGAAGGAGCGAGAAGCGCTGAGGCGCAAGGCCTGGCCAAGACTTGGAAGAGACAAAACTGATAGGATGCGACGGGATGTCCAGAGACTGGAGTGTCCCTCGAGGACCAAAAGGGAGCGAAGAAAATGGCAGAACCGAGCAAAGAAGAATTGCTGGCGCGGATCGCGGAACTGGAAAAGCAGGCGGGACGAGGAAGAAGGGAAGTCTGGAATTTCGAGTGGGGGAGAAAGGCGGAGTGAGCGTCTATGGACTGGGACGATTCCCGGTGACGCTTTATTACGAGCAGTGGGTGCGGTTGCTGGATGTCTCGGCGGAATTGCGGGCGTTTTTGGAAGAGAATAAGAGCAAGTTGAAATTGAAGACGGCGGAGTAGGCGCGAGAAGATAGAAGCAGAGTGCGGGTGCCATTCAGCTGAATCAAAACCCGCAGCCTTAAAACCGAAGGCTGCGACACCCGGCGTGCTTTTCTTGGCGTCCTGAACTAGTCGAAGGGCAATAGGGCGTACGAGTTGTTCCCAGGGCGCGCAGGTCCGTCCAATTCTCAATTGATACCGCGTTCGTGTCAGTGGACGTGTTCCTTTTGGCTAGACAACCATCCAAGACGTAAATATACTTTGCACAATCCGATGTCAGGAGGCCTAATCCCTTGCCCGAGGATCTGGCCGGCGCACGTCGTCCTGAAGATTCAGAAGACAACAAGCCCACGCTTTCCGCTGAGGAGGGTGCTCCCAATCGGCCTCGCGTGCGCTCCCTGCCCGAAAGTATAGGCCGCTATCGCATTATCCGCCTGCTGGGAGAAGGTGGCATGGGTACCGTCTATGAGGCGGAGCAGGACCACCCTCGACGGAGTGTCGCGCTGAAAGTGATCAAGGCGGCCTGGGCCAGCCCAACTTTGTTGCAGAGATTCCACCAGGAATCTCAGACGCTCGGCCGACTGCACCATCCGGGAATCGCGCAAGTTTACGAAGCTGGTAGCGCCGATACTGGCTTCGGACCACAGCCGTTCTTCGCCATGGAGTTCATTCATGGCAAGCCGCTTACGCACTACGCCGACGAGCATAAAATCACCCCCCGCCTGCGCTTGGCGTTGATGATTAAAATCTGCGATGCCGTGCAGCACGCGCATCAGCGCGGCATCATCCATCGTGACTTGAAGCCCGGCAACATTCTGGTGGATGAAACAGGCCAGCCGAAGATACTGGACTTCGGGCTGGCGCGTGCCACGGATTCGGATGCCCAGGCCACCAGGCAAACGGAACTTGGGCAACTGCTTGGTACGCTGGCGTACATGAGTCCCGAGCAAGCGCTTGGCGACCCCATGGCCCTCGACGTGCGCAGCGACGTCTACTCTCTTGGCGTGATTCTTTACGAATTGCTGGCAGGCAAAATGCCCTACGCGTTGTCCCGGAAAATGCACGAAGCGATGCGCGCCATCCAGGAGGTCGATCCCACCCCTCTCAGTACCATTAGCCGATTCTATCGCGGGGACATCGAGACGATTGTCGCTAAGGCCCTCGAGAAGGATAAAGCCCGCCGCTACCACTCGGCTGCCGATTTAGCGGGCGACATTCGGCGGTATTTGGAAGACCAGCCGATCACAGCGAAGCCGGCAACGACCAGCTATCAATTGCGCAAATTCGCGAGACGCCATAAAGCCCTGGTTACTGCGGTGGTAGTGATCTTTGTAGTGCTAGTGTTGGGGGTGGTCGTCAGCGCGCGGGAAGCCGTGCAGGCGCGCAAAGCCGAGCGCAAAGCGCAGCAGCAGTCGCAAATAGCGCAAGCAGTCAACGACTTTCTTCAAAAAGATCTGCTGGCCCAGGCCAGCGCCTACTCCCAGGCCAAACCCGACCCAGATATGAAAGTGCGCACCGCCCTCGACCGCGCCGCGCAGAATATCGGCGGTAGATTCGATCGCCAACCGGAAATTGAAGCAGCGATCCGCGAGACCATCGGAAAGGCATACACGGACTTGGGACTGTACGCCGAGGGTCGCAAGCAACTCGAGCGGGCTCTGGAACTCGGCAAAAAAGTTTGGGGGCCAGAAACCCAGAAGACGATTCTAACCATGTTGGAGCTCGCCGGCACTGAGGAATTGCAGGGCAAATTCGCCGACGCGGAAGCGCTTGCCAAGCGAACTTTAGAACTCAGCCGTCGGGCCCTCGGCCCCGAGCACGTGCTCACCTTGGAATCCATGAACCGTGTCACCTCGATTTGCGATGAGACAGGCAAGTACTCCGAAGGCGAAGCTCTCGGCACTCAAGCGGTGGAGATCAGCCGTCGCGTCAACGGACCGGAAGCCATCGAAACCGTGGATTCCATGTACTTTCTGGCGATCATGTACTTCGAACAGGGCAAATATGCCCAGTCGCAGACGCTCAATAGCCAGGTTCTGGAAATTCGCCGGCGCGTGCACGGCCCGGATCATCCAGACACCCTCAACACCATGAACAATCTGGCAGCGGCTTACGCAGCCGACGGTAAATTCTCACAGTCGGAACTGTTGAATAAACAGTTGATCGACAGTCGCCGCCGCGTCCTTGGCGCCGAACATCCCGACACTCTGGACGCCATGGTGAATCTCGGGTTCGACTACCGTGCCGAGAAGAGATTTGCCGAAGCCGAAGCGCTCGACAGGCAGGTCCTGGAGATCCAGCGCCGTGTCCTGGGGCCGGAGCACCCAAACACCCTGCGCTCGATGTACAATTTGGCCAATGATATCCGCCTTCAGGGGCACGTTGCGGAATCCGAGGCCATGGATATCCAGCTTCTCGAAATCCGCCGCAAGCTCCTCGGTCCCGAAAATCCCGATACGCTCTGGTCCATGGCCGCCCTTGCGGCCGATTACTTCAAAGCCCACAAATACGAGCAGGCAGCCGCGCTCGATGCGAAAACCGCGGAGATACGCGCGCGGGTCTTGGGCCCGCAGAATCCCCGCACCTTTCAATCACTGTATTCGCTGGCCGCTGATTACAACGCTTCTCGAGATTACTTAAAGGCTGAATCAGCCTATCGCAAGTCTTGTGAAGCTCAGCCGGACAATCCGCAATCGCTCAACGACTTTGCCTGGTTTCTCTTGACGGTGCCGGACCAGCGGTTGCGCCGCCCTGAGGAAGCCCTGGAACTTGCGCGTAAGTCGGTGAAGCTCGCAGGTGAGAACGCTGGCGCAGAGTACAACACGTTGGGTCTGGCGCTGATTCGCAATAAGCTGTGGGACGAAGCGCTCACCACATTGAATAAATCAGTGGAATTCAGCAAAGGATCGGAACCCACAGACTTCTTCTTTCTCGCGATGCTGTATCAGAGCCGCGGGGCTCGCACCGATGCAGAACGCAATTTTGCTCGCGGCGCGGATCTAGCCCGCAAATTGGGAAGAAGCGATCCCCCCACCAGAGAACTCTGGGCCGAAGCCGCCAAGGCGCTGGGCAAGCCCGGGCCACCCCCAAGGCGTGCGAATTGAGCGCCGCCATAAGGGGCAGCATCTGGCCATTTTGTAGCGCAGGCATTCTTCCCGAGTGACGAGCAATCCGGAACTTATTCGTCGTCCGTCGGATTGGTACCGACAAACGCCCTAGTAGTGACCGATCAATCGCTGGAGAGAAGCCGACTTCACAGGACTAATCCAGCCGTCGAAGCCGGATAGCTTCCGGTTGGCCGACCGCTCGTCCAGAACGGATTCGCTGCGGACCGAGACTTCGCAGATAGCCGTTTCGAACGGCTGGGTCACCGGTGCCAAGAACAGACAAAATAGAGCTCAAACTGGAATAAAAGTGCATGACAGCACGTCTAGGAAATGACAAACAGAAGGCCGCCACAAAAGCCAAAAAAGGAGCGTGCCAGACATCTTGGCGAAGACGAAACTCATCAAGCAACTGGTGTTGGTGGTTGTCATTGGCGGCATCTTGCGGTTCGGGTTGAATAACCTTGGATGGCACCCGCCGTCGTTACAGAAGAGATTAATCCCCGCTCTCGTACTTTGGATGATATTTGGACTCTACTGGGGTATCGCGGGACTAAGCTCCGCGCCAACCAAGAGCTCCGAATCCTGGGTGTCGACTTATTTCCATCAATTCATGCTCGGTGCAGCCCTCCTGCTGCTCATAGTTCCCGCGCCAGGGCTGAACGGCTGGTTTCTGCCTGCCCAGCTTCCTTTGCTCGTTGCCTTTGGCGCGATCATCCAGGCAGGATTTCTTCTACTGGCGGTCTGGGCGCGGCGGCATCTGGGACGCAACTGGAGCGCAGAAGTCAGGATTGCCGTGGATCACGAATTGGTCCGTACGGGGCCGTATCGGTTACTGCGGCATCCCATCTATACCGCGATGCTGGGCATGTTCCTCGGAACGGCGATAGCTTCGGGCCAGTTTCATGCGCTGCTCGGATTGGCGATATTGATGGTCGCTTATCTACGAAAAACGCGCCTGGAAGATCAGATCCTGGCCCAGGCTTTTGGCGCTGACTATAATGCTTACCGCCGTCACACGTGGGCGCTGGTGCCTTTGCTGTTCTAACCGAGTGCGTCTAACGGGCCGATTCCGGGCGGATTACGGGAACCCGGAAGTAATGCCTCCCGGATTGGTACTGAGAAATGCGCTAGTAGTGACCGATCAATCGCTGGAGAGAAGCCGAGTTCACAGGACTAATCCAGCCGTCGAAGCTGCATAGCTTCCGGTTAGCCGACATCCATCCAGATTTCGTTCGGAGTGCGAGAGACAATAGGACTGTCAAACAGCAATTGAAACCCCTCAGACGCCGGTATGTGCGTTAAGGATGGAACTGAGTGAGCTTGTTCGACGTCTTCCTGGTTACGAGGAGAACTTACCAAAATATGACCACACTCAAACACATCCTCCGCAGGCTCGGCAGCTTCCCAGCATTCACCGCCATCGCTATCGCCACTCTGGCCATCGGCATCGGCGCCAACAGCGCCCTCTTCGCGGTAATCGAGAACGTGCTGCTGAAGCCTCTTCCGTTTCCCGATTCCGCACAACTGGTTGACCTGGGTCACGACGTGCCCGGCATCGGTCTCCATGGCCGCTCCGCGGCGTTCCTTTACTTCACGTATGCCGATCAATCACGCTCGTTCCAATCCGTGGGGCTGTGGAGGGAGAATTCCAATAACCTCACCGGCCTCGCCGAACCGGAACACGTGCGCAGCCTCGAGCTGACCTCCGAAGTCCTGCCCATGGTCGGCGTGCAGCCATTGTTCGGCCGGCTCTTTTCCGCTGCCGACGCCGCGCCCGGCGCGCCGCTCACCGCGATGCTGGCGTACGGTGTGTGGCGCGACAAGTTCGGGGCTGACGCCTCCGTGATCGGCCGCAACATCATCATCGATGGCCGCCCGCGCCAGGTCATCGGCGTGCTGCCTCGGAATTTCTGGTTCATGGACTCCAAGGCTGCCGTGGTCTTGCCATTGCAGTTAGACCGCAACAAGACCATCCTGGGCAATTTTATGTATTCCGGAATCGCGCGGCTCAAGCCCGGCGTGTCGCTTGCCCAAGCAAGCGCCGATTGCGCGCGGCTGATTCCCATCGCCCTTCGCAGCTTTCCTCCATTTCCGGGACTATCCCTCGCGGATATCGAGCAAGAGGGAATCACGCCCGCAATCACGCCGCTGAAGGCGAGCCTGCTGGGAGACGTCGGCGGCGTGCTCTGGGTGCTCATGGGCACCATCGGACTGGTGCTGCTGATCGCCTGCGCCAATGTCGCCAATCTTATGCTTGTGCGCACGCAAGGCCGCCAACAGGAACTCGCCATTCGCTCGGCACTCGGCGCCGGCTGGTGGCAAATTGCGCGCGAATTGCTGCTGGAAAGCCTGGTGCTCGGTGTCGCCGGGGGCGCGATTGGCGCAGGCTTGGCGCTCGCCGCTCTGCGCCTGCTCCAGTTCCTTCATCCCGCCAATCTTCCGCGCCTCGAGCAGATTTCCATGGATGCGGTGTCTGTTCTTTTCACGCTCGGCATTTCTGTTTTTGCAGGCTTGCTATTTGGGCTAATTCCCGCCATTCGTTATGCCGGCGGCGGTGTGGCGGCGGCGTTGCGTACCGCCGGCCGCGGCGCCAGCGAGAGCCGCCAGCGGCATCGTGCGCGCAACACGCTGGTTGTCGTGCAAGTCGCCCTTGCTTTGGTACTGCTGATCAGTTCGGGCCTGATGATTCGCACCTTCCAGGCGATGCGCCACGTAAATCCCGGCTTCGTACACCCGGAAGAACTGCAGACCTTCGACATTTCCATTCCGCGCAGCGTCTCGGCCGCTCCGGTTGCTGTCACCCGCATGGAGCAGAGTATCGCCGACAAAATCGCTGCCGTCCCCGGCGTGTCCAGCGTCGCGCTGACGACCGATGTGCCGATGGCTAGCGGGCACTGGCTCGATCCCATCGATGTCGAAAACCGAGCCGACTTGAAGGCCACCGGTCGCGTCTACAAGTTCGTCTCACCGGGCCTGTTGGCCACCATGGGGAATTCCTTAGTAGCCGGCCGCGACTTCACTTGGGAGGATTTATACGATCAGCATCGCGTCGCCATGCTTTCGGAGAATCTTGCACGCGAGCTATGGGGCTCGCCACAAGCGGCCTTGGGCAAGCACGTCCGACGCATGAGCATTTCCCCTTGGGTTGAGGTCATTGGTGTCGTCGGCGATGAGCGGGCGGATGGGGTGGATCAACCCGCCCCCAAAAGTATCTATTGGCCGCTGCTGATGGATCATTTCGGTCCCGAGCCACTCTACGCCACTCCCGACGTTTCTTACGTGGTGCGCACGACGCGCGCCGGCTCCAGCGCACTCATGCAGGAAGTCAGCCAGGCTGTCTGGTCCGTAAGCAAGGAATTGCCGCTCGCCAATCCGCAAACCTTGGAGGATCTTTACGACAAATCGCTGGCGCGGACTTCTTTCGCTTTGGTCTTGTTGGGAATTGCGGGCGCCATGGCCTTCGCACTGGGCGTTGCCGGATTGTACGGCGTGATTTCTTACTCTGTTGCGCAGCGCACCCGCGAAATCGGCATCCGCGTTGCGATTGGCGCCCAGCATTCCACGGTGCGGCGCATGTTCATCGCGGAAGGCGCGCGGCTCGCCGCCATCGGCATTGCCGTCGGTTCGGTAGCGGCGCTCGGCCTGATGCGGTTTATGGGTTCGTTACTGTTCGGCGTCAAGCCCATCGACCCGTTGACGTATGCTGCGGTGGCTCTTGCTCTGGCCGCCGCCGCCGTCATTGCCAGCTACATCCCAGCGATGCGTGCCACCAAAGTCGATCCGGTGGACGCCCTCCGTGCGGAATAAAAACTCAGTTTCCCACATCGCCCTGCGGCCACGGGCGCGGGAGTGGAAACGCCAGGCATCCGACTCTTCTTCCTAAGAAGGTTTTCCCAAATGCGCGATTGGCCGCTTCGCTTGCCTGCTTCTCGCTGGCATTCACCTATTACAGCGTGCCGGCCCGCTACGCTTGATGCTTTGCCAGTTGCTCGGATTTAAGACCTATGTGCCTATCTCACAGACCTACTCGGCCGGCTCCTTCTTTCTAGCGATAGCTTCCGGATGGCCGACGGCCCACTTATTTCAACGATGAGGGCAACCGGGCCAGCAGCAGGGCCGACGCATTCCTTCTTTCAGCTCCGTGCGCGTTCTCTCGATGTGCTGCTTTCTGGTTTCCGGTTTCTTGACGGAAATAACCCAGCAGATCCATTCGTTGCGCGCGAGCGGCGTAATGTCTTCCCATGCTGCTCGCGCCGCTGAGTCGGAAGTAAGGGCTCTCCGTAAATCCGGCGGCACGTTGTGTACAGCACCGCCGGAGATTCCTTTCTTGGGCATTGAGGGTATTTTACCAGTTATGCGGCACAGGCTTCGTAACCGGCCTTACCTTCAGGTCCGCGGCGAACAGCTGGGTACGGATGACGGGCAAGCCGGTAGTAATCTCAAGAAGAGCCGATTTGCTCCATTACTTCCGGCTTGCCGACAATCCACCTAGAACCCCGTCTTTCCGTTCCCACAACGTCGTTTGAGGTCCGTGACGGGTATTTGTCCGGGAGACGCGAGTTATCTACCTGCGGGCAAGGCCGACTAACTAGACCATCCGCGTCAAGACATTCCGCCTCGCCTCACAATTTTCAATGCGGCCGATGAAAAAGATACGTTTGCCGCGAGCGTGCCCGAGACTCAAGATGCTGACACTATTGACGCCACGTTCTGGAGCTACCTCCAGCGACTTAGCGGGCGGAGGTGATGTTTGGACTACGTTCAGCCCACAGACCTTCTGAACGATGTTACGAAAACGGCAGCCAGGAAAGTTTCTCTTTCGATTCGCGATCTTCTGATTCGAAGTTTCCTTGCGGGTGGACTGCTCGCGTATGCCACGTCGCTTGTATTCATTGTGCTCGCACAAAACGTGGCTCCCATTGTAGGAGCAATTCTTTTTCCGGTCGGGTTTGTAATTTTGGTGTTGCTTGGGCTTGAGCTGGCTACTGGAAATTTTGCATTACTGCCCATGGGATGGGCGGCAGGCGAAGTCTCCTTCTTCGGAATGTTGCGAAACCTGGGCTGGGTCTATCTGGGGAACTTGGCGGGTAGCCTGTTTTACGGCTTGCTGTTCTATTTGGCGGTGACGAACTGCGGCACGAGCGGAAGCGGCACCGTGGGCGAACTGATCAAAGCGGCGGCGCAGAAAAAGACCATCGCGTACATGGCCATCGGGTTGCGCGGATGGGAAACGGCCTTCATCAAAGGAGTCTTATGCAACTGGATGGTGACGCTGGGAGCAGTGCTGGCCATGGCTTCGCGTTCCACGATTGGCAAAGTCGTAGCGATGTGGCTGCCGATCATGACGTTTTTTGCGCACGGGTATGAACATTCGATCGTGAACATGTTCTTGATCCCCACGGGAATTCTGTTCGGCGCCCCTATTTCCCTCAAGCAGTGGTGGGTCTGGAACCAGATTCCAGTCACATTGGGCAATTTGGTCTCCGGCGTGTTGCTCACCGGACTCGCGCTCTATGTCACAAACATGCCTAAGAAAAACGCGGCCATCCTCATTGCTTTGCGCACGGACGAAACGGTCGGCGCGGCGGAAGGGGAAACGGCCGCGGCCAACTAAGAAGCTCTGGAATTGTTCTCGAAAGAGGATCGTATGGAAGCTAGACAGATCACTCCTGCTCCCAACGCCGTCGAGGGATATAAGGCAACCATGGATGGAGACGGCCTGCGCATCCTCGAGCACCTGCCGGAAATTATCGAGCGAGGTCCAGAGTCCCTCACGGCGGCGGAAAAGGAGCTGTTGAAGTGGGTTGGTGTTTTCTACCGCAGGCCGACGCCGGGCAAGTTCATGATGCGCGTCCGCATGCCCAATGGATTTGTGAGGAGCGATCAACTGCGCACGATCGCGGAGCTCTCCCGGCGCCTCGGCAATGGCGTTCTGGACATCACGACGAGGCAGCAAATTGAGCTGCGGGGATTCACGCTCGATAGCATTCCGGCGATCTGGGAGAAGCTACGCGGCGTGGACCTTCGCTCGCTCCAGACGGGCATAGACAATGTGCGAAACATCAATGGATGCGCACTAGCTGGCTTGACGCCGCATGAGCTGTTTGACGCTTCGCCCGTTGTGCGCGATCTGGATCGCATCATCGTTGGGAGCGAAGGCAATCCGGAGTTCACGAACTTGCCGCGCAAGCTCAACATCACTGTCACCGGTTGTTTGGACAACTGCACGCACAGTGAGTCGCAGGACATCGCGTTAGTTCCGGCGAAGAAAGGGGAGCGGCTAGGGTTTAACGTGCTTGTAGGCGGGAAGATGGGCTCCGGAGGATTTACGATCGCTTCACGCCTGAATGTTTTTGTCGAGATCTACCAGGCAGCAGCGGCTGTCGTGGAACTGATCAAGATTTTCCGCGATCACGGCCCGCGCGAAGCCCGCTCCAAGTGCCGGTTCGCTTTCCTGATTGAAGAATGGGGAATCCCCCGATTGCGGGAGGAACTTACCGCGCGCATGGGTTATGAACTCGCCTTGCAAGGAAGAGATATGCGTGGTTCTCATCACGCCGACCACATCGGGATGAATTCGCAAAAACAGGCTGGGCTGGCCGCCGTGGGTCTTTGCATTCCAACGGGCAGGGTCAATCCGGAGCAGATTGGGGAACTCGCGCGTCTTGCCGACGTGTATGGCAACGGCGAGATTCGGCTGACAACGGGACAGAATGCGGTTATTCCCTATGTTCCTGCCGGCTGCATGTCGAAGCTATTGAATGAACCGTTGCTGAAGCAATTCTCACCTCGTCCCTCGCCTTTTATGCGCGGCCTCGTTGCGTGCATCGGCACTGATTACTGCAACCTTGCCCTGATCGAGACGAAGAACCGCGCGCTCGCGCTGTCCCAAACTCTGCACGAAAAGATGGGTGCAGGCGTCAATCCTCTGACGATTCATTGGTCCGGGTGCCCGGCGGGCTGCGGCAATCACGAAGCCGCCGACGTCGGTCTTCGCGGGTTTAAGACGAGAATTGACGGAAAGCTCGTAGATGCAGTGGCGGTTTACGTGGGCGGCCGCACGGGGGCTCACGCGATTGCAGGCAAGGAGATTCTCGCAACGGTGCCGTGCGATGAGTCGTTTGCGGATGTGATCGCAGAGGTCATCCAATCGTCTCGCGCAGAAAACGAATACGAGCAACAAGCTCCTGCAAGCGATCCCTTTTTCACAGCCGCGGCGACAGCGGGACTCGCCTCGTGGCGGTCTTCAAACTCCTTCGCATCTCCGGCCAGCGTGAGTTGAAAATAACCCGCCACCGGCTCATCCGTTGGTCGAAACGAACGCACAGCACTCCCATTTGCGCCGGGGTAAGGGTATGGTAAGGAAGGGTGCCCGCGGGAATGGCTGTGACGAATTTTCAAGGACTAACCGTCCTGACGCTGGAGAGCCGACGCGGCCAGGAAATGAGCCGTCTGATTGAAACGTATGGCGGGAAGCCGCTTCATGCGCCGGCGATGCGCGAAGTGCCGCTCTCTTCGAATCCAGAAGCTTTAAGGTTCGCTGAAGCCTTATTGAGTGGAAAACTCGATGTGGTGGTCTTTCTGACGGGAGTTGGAGCGCGTGCGCTTTCGCAAGTGCTGGAGAGCGTGCATCCAAAGGAGAAGTTTTTCGAGGCGTTGAGAAAAGTTTCTGTTATCGCGCGCGGGCCGAAACCTGTAGCTGTCCTGCGCGAATGGAAAGTGCCGATCGCGCTAACCGCGCCTGAACCGAATACATGGCGCGAGGTGCTGCAAGCGATTGATGACCACAAACTGGATTTGCGGGACAAACAGGTTGCCGTGCAAGAATACGGCGTTTCGAACCCGGAGCTTCTCCAGGGGCTGCGAGAGCGAGGAGCCCAAGTTATGCGCGTGCCAGTTTACCAATGGGATTTTCCGGAGGACACGGCCCCGTTGCGAGCGGCAGTGGAATCCATCATCGCAGGCCGAGTCGACGTGGCACTTTTTACGACCGGAGTCCAGGTCACTCATTTGTTCGAAATTGCCGAACAAACGGGGAAGAAGGACGGCCTCAAAGCCAGCTTCGGAAAAGTCGTAAAAGCCTCCATCGGGCCTACTACATCCGAAGTTCTGCGAGGTTACGGGCTGTCGATTGATTTGGAGGCTTCTCATCCCAAGATGGGCTTCCTGGTAAAAGAGGCGGCGGAACAGTCGGAAAGTTTCGTTCGGCGGAATCGGTCGCGTTCCAGATGAATCTGCTCAAAGGACACCCGCTCCGTGAGTATCGCATTCGCAGAGAGTGCGGCCGAGATCATCTAAAGTGATTCCGCGCAACTCTCCGTAGCGCAGAGCTTGCGAACGCTGGACACGACACCCCCGATGTTGACTTCCGGCCTCCCCTGAGCGTTCTTTCCTGCACTAACCTTCCGGGTGGGGCCCTTTCACAAATGCAGTCTGCGGACGCAAACTCGCTCATCCGGAGGGCAGACGATGATCAAAGCAAGTGGCACGGTTGACTCGGTTGCTTGCCATCCGAAATGACAACACCCAGTCGTCATTTAGCGATTGTGGATATTTGCCGGAGCTTTAGGTACGAGCTTGGAGAAAGAAATACACACCCGAGAACACCGATCAAATTCTGTAAATTTGTGACCCGAAAGATCAGTTCTTCTGTTTCTTTGGCGTCAAATTCGACCTCACGCGACCCGCACCAATCGATTTTGAGACGCAGCTTGTGGCGACCTTGAGAAACGGGAAACCGTTTCGTCTCTGCGTGACCTATTTGACCTGCTTTATTGCCATCGAGCAGGACCTGGTAATTTCTCCGCCTGTCGGTGAATCCTGAATCTCTCACAATTGTCAGCGAAGCCATTTCTTGTCCTCCTTTTCAGAAGATGTGCTACGAAACGCGGGCCGCGGGCATTTGCTGGGTCGTCCCGGAAGCTGGTCTTTCTACGCAAGTGGTTCCATATGGCGATACTGCGACCCGGGTGGCAGACTCGACATAGTGTCCAGGATCGTGCCGGAGTATGACATCCAATGCTCAGGACGCTCATTCGAAACGCTATGAACAGTTCCGTACAACGGATCCACGACGTCCATTACTCCCATCGTGGAGTTGTGGATGCCCTGAAAGACGTGATTCATAACCGCATCGTGGTGCTGCCCTGTGGCCAGAATCGTGTCGGTGGTGCCGTGCAGCGTGTGAGTAAGTTGCTCACGTGCGTGCCTTAGTTGATCGCATTGATCGCTCCCGCCACTCGTCTGCTGCATCATGTGGTTCTGTTGCTGCAGCATTTGGCCAAGGAACATCGCCATCTGCAGGGCTGCCAGACGTTCTTGTTGAATCCATCCCCTATTGATCTGGAATGATTGCGCGACTCCATCTAGCACGGGCTCGCAGCGTTCGAATTCAGACACTGGCGCCTGATAGTGCGCCAGCAGAAGAGCAACCCACTGCCCGGAAAAATCGCTCATCCACTTCCCCATTCCGCCGGCGCGCGCTGTCCCAAGAATGGATTTTTGTTGCACCCGCACGCCGTTTTCCACGTGCTGGCTGGACACGCAAGCCGTCGAAATCTCTGCCGTTCGGGGGTCAAGCCCGATGCTGGCAAGTTCTCCGTATAGCCTCGCAAAATACTCCGGCGCCTCCGTCGCCCCCGCCACGCGAAGTTGCGTTTGCTTCTTGAACTCTCTGGTGATTAGCTCAGGCCCGATTTCCCGGGCCGCCGAAAATTTTCGTGTGCCCATCGCGCCCAGCAACATCATTCCCACTAGCGCGCCGTCGGCATATTGCCAAATCTTTCCGGGCACCACCACTTTCGTTAGTCCATCTTTATCCTTTCTTGCTGAATACTCGCACGTCACCAACCCGTTCAAATTCATCCGCCGCGTTCGGCCCGAGCCCTCCCATCCGTCGGGTAGCATTGCATCAAACGAACATTCTTTGGGTTCTTGAAACCTTCGGCGCGGCACGGCAAGCTCGAGTCGAAATGTGCCGGTGATGGTCATCAGAACATCCGTGTCGTGCTTTGCGCATCCCGAGCCTGGCCTCTCAGGTACGCCGTGGAAACCGCGGATCAATGCGTGGTTCCCGCTCACGGCGATCGAAACATAGCCCTCAACTGTCTTTCCAGACACCTTGCTTCGCGTGCGCATGAACGCCTGCAACGGAAATGCTTCGAGCGGCGCAAGAAGCCACGCGTCAAAATCGGGATTCTCTAGTCTGGCTCGCTCGAAGTATCGCTGCGCCAACTCCTCCGCGTGCAACGGCTTTTGCAGCTGAATCGGCCAAACAAAGGCTTGCGTTGTTCCCGTGGCATCCTTGCTGATGGTGATGAGGCCGCTCCGCCACTTCGCCTTCCACTGAGGTGGGTGCCCGACAGAGTAACCTGCCCACGAATCCACCGTTCGGATCCATCCTGCGGGCAGCGGTGCTGGCGTATCTTGCAAAGTAGATTCTTGCCCAAATGGTGCGCCTGACTTTGTTGGTGGGACGGGGTCCAACTCCACAGCGCTGTGGCAATGCGGGCACTCCACCGCGCCGGACGGCAACCCTCCTCCGCAGTTTTGACAATTGGTCCTTGGCATAGGAGAACCTCCAAGGAAAGGTGGCCTGATGGCCCAAAGTGTATCAGGTAATTCTTGCCAGGTGAACCTGCGGTCGGCTCACAAGCGGCACATGCCAGATTGAAGCTGCGGTAACCGGAGAAGTGAAAATGCCTGACCTCCGAAGAGTCCGGTTGTGGGAAGTGGGGAACCCGGTTGCTCTTCCTGCCCATTGCGGGCGTATCACCGGCAGCTCTGACGTAACGCGATTAGGTGAGGGCTGCCGACGATCCGCCCGGAATGTGGAAAGTCGTACGGCACTTCTATGTGCGGTGCGGCTACTCAGTTCGGGTGAGAATCGGGGAAGGGCCGCGCGCGTCCTTTCTATTTTGTCGATGGAGCACGCGAGGGTGCGTCCCGCTAAAGCAATCCGAGATGGTCGGGATACTTGGCTTGCAACGAGCTCACCAGAACCGCAAACTCTGGTAGCTCGCGCAGGTTTTTGAGGTGAGGGTCCTTGAGGAAAAACGGCCAGCATGCGAAGCCATTGGAGACACTTCGCTCCAACCACTCAAACGCAGCTTGACGCCGCTCCAACATTGCAAGTATGCAAGCGATTTGATAGTAGCTGTGGTGAGCATGCCCAAAGGATTTTGGGCTCGCACAGGCCGCCGTCAGGCAGTCCAGAGCCTTTCCCGCTAGTCCGGTCGATGCGTAGTAGACGCCTTGCAAAGTGACGATGAGTGGTTCTTCCGGCAAGAGCTGGAGCGCCTCATCCAGCAGGGTTTTTGCTTCTGGCAAATCTCCCATCAGCAAGGCTAGTTGAACAGCAAAGTAGACAGGATACTTGTTCTCTGGAGTCTCGGCGCGCCAAGCTTCGATCTCCTCGCGTGCCAAGTCGTATTCCTGGTTCCAAACGTACACTTGCACGATGCTGTGACTAACAGCTTTTCTGGGATGAAATGGCCGTGCCCGCTCGTACATTTCACGGGCGTGCTCGAGTAGCCCGATGTGAGCCAGGATCGTGCCCAGACGGTTGTACGCCTGGGGCTGATTGTTCTGCAGAGCCAAGGCTCGCTTGAGTTCGTCAATCGCTTCCAGGTGCTGGAAGTTCCTGGACGGCCCCCAAAAGAGAAACGCGCGGGCGACGTGCCCCTCGGGCAAATCCGGATCCAGATCCAGCGCGCGGCAGCAATGAAACTCGGCCTTCTCCCACCACTCGCTCGTGGGATCAAGTTCAAAGTGGCGAGTCGCGCAGACCACGGAAAGCGCGGCATGAGCCAGGGAAAATGCGGGATCTCTGGCAACCGCATTGCTCAGGTGCCGAGCAGCTTCGTCCAGCATCGCTGGATTGCCAGAGGAGCTGAGCTTGTAACCCCGCATGAACTCCGCATAAGCCATAGGGTCCTTGCTATAGCGGGGCGAGCGTTGAACCATCGCTGGGCCCAGGGGCCGGTTCAGCGCCGCCGCAATTTGCTTCGCAATCTTGTCCTCAAGTTCGGACTGCCGGCTGAGGTCGAGATCGCGTTTCCTCGTGAAGCATGCACTTTGCAAATGGGTGTCATACATTTCCAAGGAGAGGCGCCATTGCCCTTTTGACATTTGAATACCGCCGTGGACGACAAAGCGCACGCCAAGACGGGCGGCGGTCTCCCCGGGCGTGCCCTTGGCCGACACATTGAGCACCGCTGAAGTGGGCAAAACATCAATACCCGGCAAATTCCCGAGGCGCGCGACCAGCGCGTCGGCAAATCCCAGGCACACGCCATGGTCATCCGTGGCCTTGCCGAGAAGCACCAGCGGCAAGACGGCCAACGAAGAGCGCTCGCTCCACGCGCCCATTTTCTCCGGGCTGACGGCACGCACACCAGCCGACCCAAAGTCGAATTGCGGATAGCGCGGATCTATAACACGCACTGGCCCAACAAATCTGTAGCCCTTGCCCACGACGGTTTCCAGAAAGCGCGGTTTAGCGGAGTCGTCACCCAGCGCGGTGCGGATTTTTCGCACGATGTTGTTGAGGTTTGGCTCGGTATCGATGAACAGATCCGAGCCCCACAATTTGGCGACGATCTCCTGGCGCGAAACCAGTTGTTCGCGGCGGCTCACCAGGAAAATCAGCAGCTCCATGGGCTTCTTTTCGAGTTTGACTCGCCGTCCCTGGCGGCGAAGCTCGTAGCGCCCGAGGTCCAGTTCGATCTCACTGATTGCGGGTGTCGTACGTCGCATACAGCTCTTGAAGGACATTATCCCCTAAGAATCAGTAATTTGCGACGATATAGAAAAGATAGGCAAAGGGTATCCGCTCTTCATTGGAATAGTCTTCAGCGCACGACATGATTCGCGCAGTTCGATACTGAGCAACGGAGGCTCAATCATGAAACGATACTTGTCCTTTGCACTTGCAATGGCTGGCATGTTCTCGTTGGCGGGGCTGGCTTTCACCAGTGCCGCGAACGATCATTCGCACGAAAAAAATGCGTTCACCCCGGATACCATTCCCTGGGGCCCGGCACCACCCGTTGTGCGTCCCGGCGCACAGTTTGCCGTGCTCGAGGGGGACCCAACCGCCTCCACCGGCGATTTCACGATTCGCCTGAAGATGCCTGATGGATTCCGCATCGCGCCGCATTTTCACCCGAACAGAGAAAACGTCACGATCATTTCTGGAACGTTCAAAGTTGGCATGGGCGACGAGTTTGATGCCAACAAAATGAAGGCGTTCATCGCCGGAAGCTTTGCCTTTCTCGACCCCGACATGCACCACTACGCCATGGCCTGCGGAGAAACCATTGTGCAGGTCCACGGGCAATCTCCACTTCAGTTCAACTACATCAATCCTGAAGACGACCCCAGCAAGACTAAGTAGTCGGTACTTGTGCAGCTCAGGTGAGGGCTAACCAGCTCAGGAAGCGGCGCGATCGCTTCCTGGGCTTAACCCAAGCGAGCAGCATCGTGAGAAGTCCGCAATAAAGTAGCACTGAAGGAAGAGTCAAAGGAATCGCATTTACAAAGGAGAATTTGAATGGCGCTCGATATGGACAAACTGAATGTGTTCGTAGGGCAATTCGTTGGAGATCTAGGCGCGGCAGTCCACTCTGGCATGGTGGTGATTGGCGAAAAGCTGGGGTTGTACAAGGCTCTCGCCGATGGTCCGCTGACTTCCGCCGAACTGGCCGCTAAAACCAGAACAGATGAGCGTTATGTGCGCGAATGGCTGGGCTCCCAAGCTGCCGGCGGTTACGTCACCTATAACGAACAGACGCGCAAGTTCAGTCTGAGCGAAGAGCAGGCATTTACGCTGGCGAACGAAGACAGTCCCGCTTATCTTCCTGGCGCCTTCCAATTGGCCCTCGGTTCTCTGGCCGCGGTTCCCAGGATTACCGAGTCCTTCCGCACCGGCGCAGGCATGGGCTGGCATGAGCACGACGAAGATGTGTTTCATGGCTGCGAGAAATTCTTCCGGCCGAGTTATGCAGCTAACCTTATAAGTTCTTGGATTCCCTCCCTGCACGGCGTCCAGGCTAAGCTCGAGGCCGGCGCGCGCGTTGCCGATGTGGGGTGCGGCAAGGGTGCGTCCACCGTGCTGATGGCTAAAGCCTTTCCAAAATCGCAATTCTTTGGCTTCGACTATCACGACAAATCCATCGAGGGCGCCCGTGCTACCGCTGCTAAAGAAGGTCTCGAGGTTCGCCTCAACTTTGGCGTGGCGAAGGCCAAAGCATTTCCAGGCAAGGACTACGACTTGGTTACCGTCTTCGATTGTCTGCACGATATGGGCGATCCGGTCGGCGCCGCAACCCATGTGCGCAATTCACTGAGCAAGGACGGCACATGGATGATCGTCGAACCGTTTGCCCACGATGAGCTAAAAGACAATCTGAATCCGGTCGGCCGCGTGTACTACTCTTTCTCAACTTTGTTGTGCACTCCTTGTTCGCGTTCACAGGAAGTGGCGCTGTGCTTGGGTGCGCAGTCAGGCGAAAAACGCATTCGGGAGGTAGTCACAGCGGCCGGCTTCAGCCGTTTCCGCAGAGCCGCGGAAACACCGTTTAACGTTGTCTACGAAGCTCGTCCATGAGCTGTTCGTCTTGAAGAAGGCAACTGGGGAGTTGAAACCGTGCTGGTGTGCTCGGCGCGGTTTCACTCTGTAATAGGAGCCAGGAGGAACAGGGCCGATTGGCAGTACGCTCGACGAAAGGCCCGGGTCACGAGCAACCCGGAAGTTATGGTCGAGAAGCCGACTTCCCGGCGCCAGTCGCTGACCGCCTTGTTTACTTTCTGTTTGCCGACCATCCAACCACCAGGGCATGAGCGCTCTGTTTGCGGTGGCCTTCCGATAATGCCATTCGCCAGGCGCCGTACTTTCCCCTTGTCAAACTAGGAGAGCACCCGTTAGACTCCTAGTTAGACTAGGAGGCCACTACACTGTGGGCAAAACCGCGGAACTACTCCCGGGCACACTGGACATGCTGATTCTTAAAGCGGTGTCCTTGAAACCCCTGCATGGATACGGGGTGTTGGTGCGCATCCGGCAGATCTCAGGGGATGCGCTTGAGATTCCACAAGGATCCTTATATCCGGCCCTCTACCGATTGGAACATCACGATCTCATCGCCGCCGAATGGGGTCAGAGCGAGAACAACCGACGGGCGAAGTATTACACCTTGACCGCCGCGGGCCGTCGCCGGCTGCGTGACGAAACGGCCGGCTGGAACCGGCTGGCGACTGCGATTGCCGCGGCCTTGAATACGACGTCGGAGGAGGTGTGACAATGTTCAAGCGCTTGCGTTCTCTGTTTCGTGTGCTCACTCGGCGGCGTGATTTCGAAGACGGTATGTCCGAGGAGCTGCGCTTTCACATCGAGCAATACACCGACGAGCTCGTGCGCTCCGGCGTGACTCCAGAAAAAGCGGCCCGCCTCGCACGCGGAGAGCTTGGCAACGTTACCAACATCAAAGGCGATTGCCGCGAGGCATTTGGCCTGCATTTGTTTGATGAGTTTCGTCGAGAATTAAGCTATGCCGCCCGATTGCTGCGAAAGACGCCCGGATTCACGGCTACTGCTCTTTTGACCCTCGCCGTTTGTCTCGGCGCCAATCTGACCATTTTTGCCGTGATCGACTCAGTCTTGCTCCGTCCGCTGCCATTTCCCGAGCCCGACCGGCTCATGATGATATTCAATACTTATCCGAAAGCTGGCGTCGACCGCGACGGCTCTTCGCTGACCAACTACTACGAACGACGTGGCCATCTTTCCGCCTTCACCTCGCTCTCGATCTATCACTATGGCACCGAGATTATCGGTGAGCCCGGCTCAACGGAACGCGAGCAAACCATGCGCGTATCTCCGGATTTTTTCTCCACTCTTGAGCTCGGCCCTGCGATCGGACGCACTTTCACAGAAGAAGAAACCACTTCTGAAACGGATCATGTTGCCATTCTTTCCGACACATCTTGGCGGCAACGATACAACGCCGATCCCAATGTGATCGGAAGGCTGATTCGTGTAAACGGTGTTCCCAGAACCGTGATTGGCGTCCTACCTCCTGCCTTCCGCTTTCTCTCTTCCGACGCCCAGGTGTTTCTCCCCCTGGCATCGCGCCCTGAAGAGCGCACGCCCCGCGACCGGCATTCCGGCGGAAATGTTATCCAAATGATTGCTCGCCTCCAGCCGGGCGCCACTCTCGCGCAAGCCCAGTCTGAGCTCGACGCACAGAACACGGCATTGGAAGTCGACAACCCCCAGGCCAAGATGATTGCCGATGCGGGCTTCCGTTCCCTGGTGGTACCACTGCATGCGGACCACGTCGCAGCAATCCGTCCCACTCTACTGCTGTTGCAAGCAGGCGCGATGGCCCTTCTCTTAATCGGCGCAGTCAACCTTGTGAACCTGCTTCTCGTCCGTGCCAGCGGTCGAGTTAAAGAATTAGCCGTTCGCCAGGCGCTAGGCGCGAGTCGGGGATACGTCGTGAGCGAAGTGGTAGTCGAGACCACCTTGCTCACATTAGTTGGAGGACTACTCGGACTCGCCGTCGGCGCCGGCGGAATCCACCTCCTGCGCGTGTTGGGTGCGGATCGCCTGCTCTTGGGAGGTCGCATCGCCTTCGATGCGCGATTGGCATTGATCGCTCTGCTTGCAGCCATCATCATGGGCATCTTGTTCGCACTGCCCATCGCTTGGTTCAATCTTCGACGGCATCTCGGTAATGCGCTTCAATCGGAAAGCCGGGGTGGAACGAGCGGCCGCTCCGCTCAAATCCTGCGCCATGGCTTCATCGTCTCTCAGATTGCCCTGGCATTCATGCTGTTGGCCGGAGCCGGTCTGCTCGGCCTCAGTCTTCAGCGTGCGATGGCCGTTTCTCCGGGCTTCCAGTCCGACCACATCCTCACGGGGCATATCTTGCTTCCGTGGGCAACCTACCCGAGCGCAGCCCGCCTGGCATTTGTGGAAACCTTGCTGGACAAAACCGGCCACCTACCGGGAGTGTTGTCCGCGGGCGTGGTCAACAATGTCCCCTTCAGTGGCATCAGCGGCAAAAGCGCCGCCACCGTAATGGGTCACGTTCTCCGCCCAGGCGAATCAACTCGAGGGCACTACTCTTACGGCGTCGCGGGTGACTATTTTCGCGCTATGGGCTTCTCCCTGCGGGCAGGACGATTCCTCACCGCCGACGATTCGCGTCGCTCCCAACGAGTCTGCGTTGTGGATGAAGACTTCGCGCGATACTACTGGCCGCATGCCAGCGCGATTGGCCAACGATTGTGGGACGGCTCCGAAGCGGGAAAGGATGCCGAAGCTTTCACTGTCGTTGGCGTTGTTGGCGGGGCGAAACAAGCGGGGCTGACCGAAGAAGAAGCCCAGGGCGCGATTTATTATCCTTATGTCTTCCGTATCGGTGACAGCGTCTTCGTCGCCGTCCGCACAAGCCTTCCACCGGAATCGCTCGGGCTGACGCTGCAAAAGGTAGTTCGGCAAATCGACGCGGACATACCGGTCAATGACCTGCGGTCGATGGAAACCCGTATTGCCGATAGCCTTGTCGCGCGTCGTTCGCCGGCGCTGCTGGCTGGCCTCTTCTCCGGTATAGCTCTTTTGCTCACCGCCATTGGAACCTATGGCGTCCTGAGTTACGCCGTGGCACAACGTCGCCGCGAAATCGGCCTGCGCATGGCCCTCGGCGCGCAGCCGGGCCAGATCCGTAGCCAGTTCTTATATCTCTCCTTGCGCCTACTCACGGGCGGAACGATATTAGGCATCATCGGATCATGGCTGGCAGGTCAGGCCATGCAGGCCGTGCTTTTCCATGTACCGCCTCTTAACCTGGCGATCCTCGCAGGTACTATGGGGGTGATGGGGTTGGTCTCTCTAGTCGCCTGCCTGCTGCCATCTCAACGCGCCTCACGGATATCCCCGATGGAGGCTCTCGCCGAGGAGTAGGGAGTCCGTCCAACCTGACGGGCCGACGTGCAGGGTCATTAGTCGCAGGGTGGGATGCAGCCCGAGTGACGGGGAAACCGGAAGTAATGCCTCCAGGTTGGCAGATTGCTCCCGGTATACGCGCTTCTCGTGAGCGATCGACTGGCAAACACAAGCCGACTTATAGTTACTGATCGGCCCGACCTGGATAACTTCCGGTTTGCCGACAATCCGGGAGCGATCTTCGCGAGGCAACTGAAATCGAACATCAGTATGACCCCTTCTATCGAAAGCCTTTTGCGATAAGTGATTGCTTCTGTAGGACAACCTCAACCGAGTGCAATCGTTGGGCTTCATTCGACAGGCCCATACGGCTTAAGAAATCCGCGAAACGTGGATCGCCGCGCAGCGGGTCGAGCCGGGGATCCACCCCGGCAGAGGGCAGTCAATCCGAACGGTCGCGATGAGCTTTCTCCAGCCACGCAAAGGCCTGATCCTTGTCTCCTACCACCGAATACACGCAAGCCACGTTGAATCCGCAAACGTAGCGCTCTCGCGCTTGCCCCTCGATTCCACTCATCATTGCTCGAGCTTTATCCTTTCTTCCGGCAAGAGCGTAGGCCGCCGCGACTTGCGACAGGATTACCGGGCTCGTAGTGGCTTTCACGGCGCGATCAGCTGCGGCCAGAGCGGCTTCCCGCTGGCCAAGCTCCGCATACGACAGGGCGAGGACATGATCGTCGTGCCCCACCCTTTGCGCGGCTTCGATGGATTCCGGGTAGCGTCTGGAGAGGAACAAGAGCCATGCGAGGTCGCCGTGTGACGAGGGCAATAGCGGGTCAAGGGCATACGCTTGATGCAATTCCTGGAGCCCTTCATCGGTTCGCTGGGCCACAAAGAGGAGGTATTCTGCGTAGCCGGCGTGCGCCTTCGGTGAGCTGGGATTGAGTTCAAGCGCCCTATGGAACTCGCGGTCCGCGCCAGCCCAGTCCCAGTCGAAGATAAGCGCGACATAGCCGAGAGACGCATGCGCCTCCCCGAGCGTGTCATCGAGTTCAATGGCTTTGAGAGCGGCAGCCTTGGCTTTGGGCATCACTTCGAGTGGAGCCCTATAGGCCGTGCTCAAAACGGTGTAGGCGTCTGCCAATCCGGAATAGGCAAGTGCGTCGTTCGGGTCGTCAGAGCGAGCTTGGTTGAAATATCCAATAGCTTTTTCGAGGGATTGCGCTTTTTGTGCCTCCGTGGGCTCCGCCGTCGTTCCGTGAAGCTCGTACAGGCCACGGAGATAGGCCTCGTTGGCTGCAGGATTGACCTGCCGTGCGCTGGACAGCCGAGCCTGCTCTTGCGGCGTGAGGGTGACTCGTACTTTGCTGGCGATGGCTTTAGCCACTTCGTCTTGTAGAGCCAAAATGTCGCGCAGGTCGCGCTCGTAAGTCTCGGCCCACAGGTGCCGGTCGCTGGGGACTTCAATCAATTGGGCGGTTATTCTTACGTGATCGCCGGAACGCAACACCGTCCCTTCCACGATGGCGTCCACGTTCAGCTCCCGGGCGATTTGCGCCGCGGATTCGTTCCTGCCTTTGTACGGCATCACCGAAGTTCTTGAAATCACGCGCAGGGCATGAATTTTCGCCAAGTCGGTGATCAGCGCGTCCGTCATTCCGTCCGCGAAGTATTCCTGTTCGGGGTCATGTGAGAGGTTTTCTAGCGGAAGAACTGCGACGGATTGAATGTGTCCTGAAGGAGCTCCATCCGTGACGTGTTTGCGCCATCCCCCGGAGGTAACCCCAATGACGATTATCGCGAGAACGGCAAACCCCAAGGCCATCAATGGCCAGAACCATCTACTCCACGAGGTAGAAACCAGTGGCTCCGTAACGGATTGCACAGGGGGCCCGGAAGGCTCGTCTTTCTGTTTCAGGTGTTCATGCCCGAGCCACCAGGCGTCAATTTCGGCTCTATAGGCGAAGATGCCGGCCTTTTTCTTATGCGGGTGCCGATGAACGGGCAGGCCTTCCTCTTCCCAACGCCGAGCTGTGCGCTCGCTGCACTTCAGATAGGCAGCAATTTCTTTCCAAGAGTTTAGACAACTAGCGGAGAAAGGCCCAGGCTGGTGGCCGCGTAAATCCTCCGTTTGGTTTGCCATAGGACTGTACCGACAAGAGGTGAATACCGAAGATTTTAGTCCCACGGAGGTAAAGCTGACAAGCCCTGTCTCCTATTATCACGTGAGGTCAAATGCGGTCATTTCACCTTTGGCGGCATTTGTCTCTTGCCGGGCCGGGGCGGCCCTTCTACCGTCCTACTCAATTGGGAGCAGGTTCCCGCGTGGCAACGTGCGTTGCGTACTTTTTCGCCCACCGTTCGCCAGGTCGGAGTTGTCAGTTAAGCGCTCCTGAAAGAATTGCCCTCTGGTGTGTTTGCGGTACTTGCTCGGGAGGCTCTATGAATAAGTTCCTTTGGATTCGAATCGCCCTTTGTACTTTAGCCGGCTGTGCTCTCTTGTTTTCTGCGGAACGCACATTCGCCACTGAAATTAAGGGGACCGTTACGGCCACGTGGACCATCTACGACGACAGTAAACTCGTAGGTGACGTCACCTGCACGGTCGAGGGTGGACCTTGTATCGTCATTGGCGCGTCCAATATCAAACTGAATCTAAACGGCTTCAAGATTATTGGAACCATCGCTGGCTGCACCCCGGACACATCGGGGAACGACGGCATCGATGTGATCAGCGTGAACGACGTAGCGATCCTTGGTCCCGGGGCCATTCAAAGCTTCGGCGGCTTTGGCATTTTGCTGGCATCGGGGAATGACATGAAGGTCGAGGGGGTCACTGCTTCGGACAACTGCTTCAGCGGCATACTCCTAGCCGGCGTCACCAATAGCAGTATCGAAAGAAACCTATCGGTACGAAACTCGAAGGGCTCCGAGGGTAACCCTTGCGGGGGAACTTGAATCGCCAGCAGCAGCAACAACCGAGTTCGGTTGAACACTTATTATGGGAACGGGTTGGCTACCTCCAAAGATACTCCCGCCTCAATGAACAGCAACAATTTCGGAGTTGGATTGGTTTTTGGCAGCATCAGCAACTTAATTGAGGAAAACAAGATCGGCGGCAACGTTAATGGCGTTTACATTGACCCCAATGGGGACACTGGCAACACCATTCGCAGGAACATCATCTCCGGCAACCCGTCGGCGCAAACCTCGACGGACTACGGCGCCCCTATCGGCGCGGATATTCAAGACATGTCGACACCAGGCACGAATGTGTTTGAGGACAACATCTGCCTGACATACGCCGGCGCCCTCGAGCACCCGCCTTGTCCCAACATCTCGAAAACGCGGAGCGATGAAGCCCGCGAGGCTCTAGCCGCGGCGGCCTTTGGGCCGAGCATGGAGTTTTCACAAGCTCGCTTCGCCAATGCTGTCTTCCATCAGAGTAGTGCGGCTCTCCCGAAGACCGCCGAGGCCACAAAGGGCGGCGCAGCCGGTGATTCGGAAATCGTCACGGTCACCGGCAAAGTGGTCGACGCCGCTTGTTACATGGTGCATGCTTCCGCGGCTACGAACGCATCTCATAAAGATTGCGGCGTGGCCTGTCTTGCCCGGGGCGTTCCGCTCGCGATTGCAGCCGACGACGGCACGCTATACTTTCCCGCCGATGGCAATCAGCAACTCAAGGCTCTCCTGAACGCGCGTGTCCGCGCCTCGGGAACTATCGTAGAGAAGTCCGAGCCGATGGAGCTCAAAATGCCGGTTGGGGACAAAAATCAAATGGTGGTCCGCGTTGAGGGTGGCTACAGGCAAATCACCCTTCGAACGCTCGAGAAGGTCTTACCGACTCAGCACCACGGCGCTTCGTGATCACAAAGTTCGTCGATCGCGATCGCCGCAAGGAGTGAAAATCGGCGCGGATGAGGAATTGTGGCCCGAGTTGGTCAATAAATACCGCACGCGAAGGATTGCGACTGGGTCCCATATTTGGCGGATCACGGGCAACCCGCAAGTTATCGTTCGTCGGTCGGATTAGTATCGATAAACGCGCTAGCAGTGACCGTTTCGTTGCTGGCCAGATCCCGACATATCGTTGCTAGTAGGACGATTCAAATCCGCGTTGGCATCCAAACGCGTTTCTCTGTGTAACCGGCTCCCCGATACCCGATACCTAGTCTGGATCGATAGGAATTTGATTTCCACGCTTCAAGACCTGCGATGGACACACGCGGCTACGCTGAGAGTCGGCAAACCACAGAAAAGGCTTCTTTGCCGGCCGCTTCCAACGCATGGCCGAGCGACGGGGCCTCAAGCCGTTCAAGGCTGCGGCCGAAGCCTTGATCGGAACGATAGACAACAACACATTAGGTAGCTAGCCGTTTTCGACGCGCGCTTTTATGTCCGAGTACGCCGCATCGATTAGCGTGCTTAGGGCTGCGTCGTTTGTGGGCGTTCCCGGCCTCAGCTTCACGTGGCGCATGAACTTGCCGGTGCCTTGCAGCAGGCGAGCCGGGTCGGGCAGGGCTGCGCCCTGGAAGAAGCCCACGTTTACGTGCGAGGTGAATATATTCACGTAGCCGAAGGGCACGTCTCCCAAACATGCAACCGGACAGCCGTCATGCAAAAGCTCCCTGACCTCGTCCCCGCACTTTCGCATCACCTCAAACCACCGATGCGCGATGGCTCCCAATTCGCCTGCATGTTGTTTCATCCACGCATCGATGGCGGGATCCCGCTCGACAGCGCCGTTGAATCGCAGCAAGTCCGTTCTCATCGTCGCTCGCCTTTCGGCTTCGGGAATTTAGTCAGCCCAGAAGGCCGACTACTGCTTGACGCGGAACTCGAAGGTTTTTCTGCCCATGAGGACGGCACCAGTCTGCTCGATAGCGTCCTTCATGTAAGCGGTGTCCCGGAGCCCCGCAAGTCGGGATAGAGGCGACCCGCGTTGCCATTTTGGTCGGCTACAAAGCCGTCAAGCGAGATAGTCATCCCGACGATTACTTTTGCCAATGGCGCCTCGGTGTCCGATTACGGCGATTCGTCGTTTGAGGATTATCTCCGAAGTGGGAACGGCGTGTCCCACTGAAAGGTCTGAATTTTTGAAGCTGGTGTATCTCCATTTCCGAAATCAAGCGTTTACACTCGGGACCGGGACTCGCAGTTCGGGTCCTGGTCAGATGATGATGGGCAAACCGGAAGCCATGCCTCTGGATTGGCAGATTGCTCCCGCTGCCGTAACCGGACAAGGGGTTCCAAAATTTCAGGTAATGCGAGCAATCGAGCAGAACTGATAGCACTGCGGCCTTGTTGGATTCTTGCCTGTGGTTATAGGATAGCGCAGGAGAATCAGGAGCAATCATGGCCCATCAAGCACCACTGAAATATATCTTTTACATTGCTGCCACGCCAGAGAAGGTGTGGGAAGGCTTTGCGTCGCGGGAGTCGAACCGCATCATCTTCTCGGGCGCTGAGCTCCAAGCGGACTTTAAGCCTGGTGGCTTGCTCGCATGGGTGGGCGCGGGACCTGATGGCAAGTCCATGACCTACGTCCGAGGGAAGGTCCTGCGGTTTGAGCCGCCAAAAGTCTTTCAGTACACCTTCGCAATGGGCCAAAATGATAAAGCGTCACGCGCAACTATCGAGCTGGTGCCCGAGACCGAAGCCACAAAAGTAACGGTGACGCATGACGAGTGGACCGAGGATGATCCTACTTACGCTGCGTGCGCCGATGGATGGCCACGTATTCTTTCCCGCCTGAAAACGCTGCTTGAGACCGGGAAGACATTCAAGCCGCATTGATACGATGTGGGAATGGTCTGAAACTTTCGCTCGACAGTATGCCGCAAACTAGCGCCTGATTGACGCCGTAGCCGGACAACTGCTGGTCAGCGATTCCAGATGTCCGGTAACGCGACCTGGAGTTGCGGGCCAGGCAAAAGTCACTTGGCTGTTGCCATCACCACTGCTATTGTGCGTCTCAGTAGAAATGGAGGTGTTTCCATGGACAGACGGATATTCTCAAGCCTTCTCCTTGTCTCTCTTCTCATTGTGACCGTCGGAGTGGCGCAAAGCCCCTCGGACAGTGAAAAACCAGTGTGGACGATGGAATCCATGAGAGTAAAACCCGGTATGTTCGGCATTACGCTAGGCTATTTGGACGACAACTGGATGCGCGTACGCAAAGAAGCCAAGCGTCAGGGTGCCGTCCTGAGCTATCACCGCATCGCAGAAGAGGGCAGCCGGGAGAGCGACAGGGAGATCGTTTTGCTCACAGAATATAAGAATCAGGCTACCTATGACGCACGTGAAAAGCTCTTCTCCTCGATACGCAAGGAGTTGCCGAACAATACGTTTGTGGTAAGAGTTCCTCTTCCTCAGCAACAAGACCTCTATGACGTCATGAATACACGCGTATTTCAGGATTATTCGGATATCGACGGTGCGCGGTTCCGGCTTCTCTCTAAGGATTAGCGTGTAGCGACAGGTTTTGACAAGCTGCCGAAATCGGACATTCGAAGCCCTGGTGCGGCAGATGTCTGGTAACGCGACGTATCTCAGGCACGAGTTCCGAAGAGCCGATCAGCCAATCGAGGACATTTCAATCCCCATGCGTGATAAACGCTGCGGACATCTCTAACAATGCCGGCCCTGTCACACTCATTTTGAGCACACTTCTATCTTTTCATTTAAAAGAGTTTTTCTTTTTTGTTCTGTTTTGCTTTCTTTCTTCCGGGCATTGACAGCCAAGGCTCGCTCGGAATCTTCTAGTCCATGTGGTGGTGCATGGCGAAGATATTGTCGAGGCCCTGTTCGTAGGGGTAGACGTGGACCATCCAGCCGAAGATGATGGGGTGGAAGCGCCCGCCGGCTTCGGAGCAGGCGTCTTCGGTGATGATGGAGCCGTGGAGGCCGAACTTGGTCCAGTCGGCGCTGCGGGCTTGATCGCGCGGGGGCATGCAGAGATTGGTGTGCAGGTGCCACATCGCGACGCTGAGAGGGACGCGAGCGTTGAGCTGGTCTTCGGTGGCGCGCTTGGGCATGGTGTACATGGCGCCAACGAGTTCGTAGCCGGTGGCGGTTTTCTTGTAGAGGAGAGAAGTGGGACGCGCGGGATCGAAAGTTAGGGATTCGAGGAAGCCGTTGCGATAGCTGGTGAAGTGATATTCGGGTTGCGGAATATTGGGCAGAAAGATTTTGAAGCCGTCGTCGAGAGCAACGTGGTAGTCCTTGTATCTCTCGATGCCGGCGCGGAGTTGCGTGACGATTTCGTTGGCGCGCTGGACGTCGGCGGGGGTTTGCTCGCGCATGGCGGTCATGTACATGTGATGGGCGTGAGCGTCGCTGTGGCCGGGCGTCATGTCCTGCACGGCGGTTTTTTCGTTGGATCTTTCATCGCTCATATCCATGCCGGGCATGGCTTTGGATTGCGGCGTGACGGATTCCTGCGCGGTGGGGGCTTGCGTGACCGGGGCGTGGTGGCCGGGCATGGCGACCAGCAAAACCGTGACGACAAACACGGCGCCCAAAAGGATGCCTGCTTTTGCGGCGAGATGAAGCAACGTTCTGCGCGCTGACATTCCGATTCTCCTCACTTAATAATACGCAGAGAGTTGGATGGAAATATCAGGCAAGGCGTTGTGTGGTGCTTCGGGAAAAACTGTTCGGAAGGACAGGAGAAGGAGGTAAATGAAGTAGGGGAAGTAAAGGAGGTAAAGGAACGGAGACTGACTGGTGCAGCGGAGAGAGGCGCTGCGCGATCAGGTGAGGAGCGGTGATTTGATTTGAGTAAGGGCATCGGCGTTCCGAGGGTTGGCTGCAGGGCGTGCTAAAATCGTGGCGTGAAAAAACAAACGGTGCAACCTGCAAAACATTTAGCGGGTGGCGTGCAGCCGCCGGGAGACAAATCAATTTCGCATCGCTATGCGATGCTGGCGGGTTTGGCGGAGGGGACCAGCGAGCTGCGGAATTTTTCGGCGGCGGCGGATTGTCATAGTACGTTGGCATGCATGAGCGCGCTGGGCGCGGAGGTGAAAGTCGAGAAAGACGTGGTGAGGGTTACGGGGCGCGGGCCGCGAGGGTTGAAGAGCAGTTGGCGGGCGCTGGATGCGGGAAATTCGGGGACGACGATACGGCTGCTCACGGGAATTTTGGCGGGGCAGGAATTTTCTTCCAAACTTACAGGTGATGGATCTTTGCAGAAGCGGCCGATGAGGAGAGTTGTGGGGCCGCTGCGAGAGATGGGAGCGGATATTCGCGCGAAGGACGATAATTTTGCGCCGCTGGAGATAAAGGGAGCTCGATTGCACGCGATCGATTATCAGATGCCGATGGCTAGCGCGCAGGTGAAGTCCGCGGTATTGCTTGCTGGGATGTTTGCGGAGGGAGTGACTAGCGTTACGGAGCCGGCACGGACGCGGGATCACACGGAGTTGGCGCTGGAAGAATTCGGCGCGGCTGTCGAGCGGCATGGGCGAACAACCAAGATTCACGGGCTATTCGGCGGGAATGGGGCGGGGAAGCTGGTGGGGAAATCTTTGGATGTGCCGGGCGATATTTCTTCCGCGGTATTTTTCATTGCGGCGGCGTCGTTGCTGCCGGATTCGAATATCGCGATTCACAATGTGGGGCTGAATCCTACACGGACGGCGATTCTGGATTTGTTTGCGGGGATGGGGGCATCGATTCAGATGCTTTCGCTGACGAGTTCGCATGGAGAGATTATTGGGGACTTGGCGGTGAAGGGGGCTTCGCTGAAAGGCGGAGTAATTGAGGGCGACGTGATTCCGTTAGTGATTGATGAGTTGCCGATGCTCGCGGCGCTGGGGCCTTATACGGAAGAGGGGATTGAGATTCGAAACGCTGGGGAACTGCGAGTGAAAGAGAGTGATCGCATCGCTGCGCTCGCCGAGAATTTGCGGAGGATGGGGGCGACCGTCGAGGAACGGCCTGATGGATTGAAGGTGGAGGGGCGGAGGGCCGGGAAACTGCGTGGGGCGGAGATCGATCCGCATGGGGATCATCGGATCGCGATGGCGTTTGCCGTGGCGGGGTTGGGTGCGGAAGGTGCGACCGTGATTCGCGATTCGGATTGCGCGGGGGTGTCGTATCCGGCGTTTTTTGAGGATTTGAATAGGCTCGCGGAACGATAGGAAAAAACGAAATCCGAAATACGAAAAGCGAAATTGGGGAAGAGGCTGAGATGGGCGGTCGTGTTTCGAGTTTCGTATTTCGAATTTCGCGCGTTAGCTGGTTTTGTGGATGGAAATGGCGCCGTAGCTGGTTTTTAGCGTGATTTTGGGGCCGCGAGTGGTGCCGTATTTTCCTTCGAGACGGGAATCGCCGGATTCCACACTGGTTTTCTTGAGAGTCTCCGCAGAAAATTCTGATTCGATATCGCAGGAGTGGCAGTCCGAGACGATGTTGAAGCTCGCGGACTCGGGCAGCGTGAGCGAGATGCTGGCGTTGGTGTTGGTGACTTCGATGTCGGCTTTGGGCGGGGAAGAGAAGCGGAGTTCGACGTCGCCGTCGCGGTTGTCGACTTTTACTTTGCCGGTGGCATTTTCGATGGTTACGGAATAGCGATTCGTGCGCAGGGTGATGTCTCCCGGGGCATCGACGATTTCGAGATTGCCGGAGCTGGCTTCCATGTGGCCGGTGAGGGAGGTGAGTGTTAGATCGGTGCGTTGCGAGATGAAGCGCAGACCTTTGGCAACTTTGTCGGCGCGGATGGGGCCGTAGAATTCACCGTTGAGAGTGAAGCTGCCGGTGGCTGAAGCGACGTCGACCTGGCCGCCTTTTCCGGAAATCTTTATGTCACCTTTGGTGTCGGTGACTTTCACATCGCCCTTGTGCATTTCGATGGTGACGTCGCTGGCGGTGTCGCGGACTTCGACGTCGCCGCTGGTGCTGGTGACGGAAACGGGTGTGGCCATATCAGAGACGGTGATGTCCCCTTTTTCGTTTCGGACCGTGACGGAGGCTTTCATCGGGACTTGGATGTCCATGTCGATGGTGACGCGGCTGTCGCCTGCGTTCATGCCCGTGGGATGGATTTCATAGCCGTCGCCATTTTGAACAATTTCAACGGAGACTGGGCCGGCGCGGCGTGAAGCGTCATCTTCGCTCCAGGCGTGCACGTTTTTCTTGCCGGCGACGCGGATTTCGGGGACGTCCGCGGCGCGGACGGAAATGTCGCCTCGGCCGCCGCGAATGGCGATGCGCGCGTTTGCAGGCACGGTTTTCGGTACGACGTCCAGGTCGAAAGGATAGGCATCACCGGGGACAGGCATGCGGATATGGCCGTGGTCCATGCCGTTCTTGATGATATCGCCCACGGCAACAGCGCTCAAGAGCGCGAGCATGCCCACGACGAGGAGGATTTCGCCGCCAGTGATGCGACCGGAGCCGGGGTCGTCGGAACGGCCGGCGACGGTCCGGTCATAGAGCTTAATTAGGCCGAGGAAGATAAGCGCCAGGGGCCACCAACGCCTGAGAACATCGCCGAGCTCCATGCCACGGTAGTTGTGGAGTAGAAGAATACAGCCGACGGTGATGAGAAGGATGCCTGGAAAGATTCCTCTGGTGCGCTGCCGGCTCCTGGCCATATTCGATTATTGTCCTTGTCCCGGGTAAGAGGTGGGCGCCTGACTCGTTGGGGCGGGCGGCACGCTTTGCGTAGGCGGAATCGCAGGCAGGACTGGTGGTGCCGCCGACCCATGACCTTCGCTGGAAGCGAAAGTGGAAGCGAGGCTAATCAGACCGATGACGATGAGGATCACAGGCCAGGTGTTGCCAAAGTCGAAGAAGCCGCCGCGCATTTCTGCCAGGAGGAATAGCACGCCGATAGTGACGACGATGACCGGGCCCATGAGGCCGCGGGTAGTGCAACGCTGACAGTTGCAACGAATTCGATCGCTCATTTTTCTAACCTCCCGGAGGAGACTCCTAGGGCTGGCGGTTCACCCGGTTGCGAAACATAAGAATGCCGACGGCGATTAGTATCAAAGGCCAGAACTGCGAGACGCGGTACCAAGGGAACCAATCGAAATTGTTGAGCAAGAGCAACAGGCCAGCGCCAATCAAAATGATTGGACCGATGGGGCGTTGCTTGGTGAGATTGTCGAGCGGGTCGGACAAAGTCTGGCCGGCGCGCTTGGCTTGCGCGGTGCGCAACGCATCGATGGGCATATAGATCCAGAGAGCGGAAATGACGATCCAGAGAGCGGCTTCGGCGCCGCCGCTCATTGCGCCGTTGACGCCGGCGATGAAAAGCACAAGGAAAATGGCAAGGTGAATCATGCCTTTGCCGTACTGCTCGTTATAGAAAGCGCCTAGGCCGGGCAGAAATCCGAGGAAGAAAGCGAGAACCGGATTTGGTCCGATCCCGGTGGAAGTGGCGGGAGGCAAGGCCGTGATTTGCGGCTGCAATGGAACTCCGTCAGGAACCGGCTGCGGCTGAGCTGTGGTGGGCGCAGCATGGCCGAGAATGGTGGCCAAGCAGTCCTCGCAATAGAGAACGTCGCGCACGGACCGTACACACTCCGGGCACATGGGCTTGCCACAATTGCGGCAGTAGCCGGTCGCGTCCACTTCAGAATGGACGGCACACTTCATGGAATTCTCCTTCCGAGTAACCGGCCGCAAAATTGACCGCTGACGACGGGAACTTCCGTGGCAAGAATTTCAAGCTCCCGGCCGAGGCCGTTGGCGCGGTTTTGCTGGCGGGGAGTCGCAGGGCGAGTGCCGTCGGTGCTGCCCGGTGCCTTACCCGGAGCGGGTTGCGGTACGGTGCTCTCCGGTGTCGTGGGCAATTCATTGTCTTTATTCAAGCGAGACTGGATTTCGTAGACCACGCGGAGATCGCTGACAAACTTAGTGCTGCGGGCATAGACGAGGTGCGCCTGACGGTCCGCGCTGTGGTAAAGGTTGACGGGAGAAAGATCCGCGAGCTTTGGCTTGCGCCACGAAAAGCCAGCCGCCGTGAGAAGAATCAGCATCGTCGCGGCGACAGAGACGCTGTAGTAGGCGAAGCGAGGCGAAGCCAGGCCGCGCAGCCAACCAAAAGAAAACAGCCAGCCTTTTTTGGCGGCGCGGGGGCCTAGTGTCCGATTGAGAATCGCATAGACTAGGCGCGGCGGCGTTTCAATTTGCTGCATCGTGTGCAGGCCGCCCACCATTTGCGAGACGCTGGCGACCATTTGCGCACAGTTTTCGCAGGAGTTCGCGTGCACGTCAAACGCGTGGCGCTCGTCGGGGCTAAGTAGCCCGTCGAGATAGTCGCTAAGGTGTGCTTCGATATGTTCGCAAGTCCAGGTCATGAGATGCTCCGCGCTGGGTACCGCACCAACTCCCATTTAGATGAACGAATCATCATGACGGGCGCACTCCCATCTGTTGGAGGATGCGCGCGAGTTCGATTCGTCCGCGGTTGATTCTCGATTTCACAGTGCCTTCCGGTACGTCCAAAACCTGCCTGATTTCATTGTATTCGAGTTGTTGCAAATCGCGCAGGATGACGGCTTCGCGCAGTTCCGGCGAAAGCTTGGTGAGCGCCGCCTGGACCTGAGCACTGAGTTCGCCGAGCAACAACTGTTGATCGGGGCGGCGTCCTGCGGACTCCTTGTTTTCGACCACGGGCATGGAGTCTTCGAGCGAGTCCGTGATGCGGTCGCGCTTGGTGCGCCGATAATGGTCGATTAAGAGGTTGCGCGTCACGCTAGTCATCCAAGTTGCAAAACCGCCATGGGCGGAACGGTAGCTGCCAAGAGTCTTATACACCCGGAAGAAAACATCTTGCGACAGGTCTTCGGCCTCTGTGCCATTGCCAGTAAACCTGTAGCAAATGTTGAAGATGCGGCGCGTATGACGGCGCACAAGTTCCTCCCAGGCCGAACCGTCGCCCTGGAGGCATTGCTGGACCAGTTGGGCATCCTGCTCCAACGTTCATCAGCCTCGAAACCCGCTACGGTGACCAGTTTGCCCCAAAGGTTGCAGGGGGCCAACTTCGGCCTGCAACTATGGAACGCAAACTGCTCTCGAAAAGTTCCCTGTTGTTCTGGCCCGGGGCGACCGACCGCGAGTGGGGGCATCTTACTCGGGGAGTCGGGTCGCACACAAGGGCGGTGCGTAAACGATGAGGCTATTGACGGGTACGGAGGCCAGTGTGACCATGAGGATGCAACTTGACTAGGCTATGCCTACCCGATAGCCTCTCGCATCTAATAGGAGTCGGAGATTACGCCATGGCTGCTACCGCAAACACCGCTCGCAGCGAAGCCTTGCGAGCCGCCCCTCTTGACTCTTGGGTGGCTCTGAGCGAGGACGAAACTCGCATTACCGCGAGCGGCGCGACTTACGGGGAAGTGGCAAAACTCCTCGACGACGCTGGTGATAAGGATTCGGTCATCCTCAAGACGCCAAAGTCCTGGCTGCCGTTTGCCGTATAATGCGGCGTGCGGTTTGCCTACAAAAATTACCCGAGATATAAGGGCATGGATGACTGGCTAGCGTCTGTGTCGGTTCAAATCTCCAACCCAGCAAGACACTCTCCGCCGTGCAGAAACTTCGAGGCAGTAATTGATTCTGGCGCATCTCTCTGCCTATTCCATTCCAGCATCGGAGAGGGCATTGGCTTAAACATCGAGAAGGGCGAGCCAGACGAAACGATGGGTGTTTCGGGAACTCCGACAACGATATACCGCCACACGATCGCTCTGCACGTGTTGGGGAATATGTTCAAGATTCGGGCAGGATTTACCAATCAATTGCCGCTCGCCGGCTTGCTGGGGCGGAGCGGTTTTTTCGAGCACTTCAAGATCACTTTCGACCCGTCTAGTAATCCTCCCGGATTTGACTTAGAACGCGTCTACAGAGCCTAAGCGTCGGCATACTTTGTTGATATAAGGGGGCGTGATGAAAACCCGACTCGCGAAATGGGGAAGCAGTTTGGCGGTGCGAATTCCGAAGGCGGTTGCTTTAGCGGCGAACCTGAGAATCGGAGACGATCTGGAAGTGGATGCTGAGGAACCCGGGAAAATCAGAATTCGAAAGACGAGGCGAAATCCGACTCTCGAGGAGATGGTTCTCGGTATCACACCGGGAACAGGCATCCCGAAACCGATTGTGGACGAGTCGTAGGTAAGGAATCGTGGTAGCTAGGGAATACATGTGGAATGTTGGCGCGGTTAATCAGCAGCTCTCCTAAGTCGTCGAAATCTCTGAAAATTCTGGATGATTCATAGCTTCCTGTGCCTAGACAGCGACTTGTTTGGGAGGCAGACTCGTGTCTATATGAGTGGTAAGAGGTTCCGTCCTTGGGTGCTGTTTTCGAACAATTCGCGGAGGAACTAAAAGCGTGGGAGGCGAAGTTCGCTGGCCGCCCGCGCGATGAACTGATCGGGTTGTGCCTTATGGCGCTCGAGCGAGAAGAACTTGTGAGCGTCGGCTACCGCGAAGAGCTAATGACGCAACGGCTGTCGGCGATGCCGATTCCGCCGGCAGTGCGCCATTTGATGCGGCACGCTTTGATTTGGGCCTGGCGCGACGAGGAGATGCACTCGATTTACATTCGAGGCGCGCTGCTCAAATACGGCGGACCGATACTGCGGATGAAGGCGTTCGCGCAGCAGTTGGGCGGCTTGGTGGGAGGATGGGCGGGTTCGGTGCGGCAGCATGTGCCGTGGTCGAAAGCTCCGGTTTCTCGCGCTGGAGCGACTTTTGTTACGTGGTTAGGGGCGCTGACGGGAAAGGTTCCGGAGGACGTCCGAAAGTATCTGAACTACGGACCGTTCCGGGAGTTCTGTGTCTTCAACATTGATGCGGAGAAGACGGCGAGCTTGTGCTACGAGCGAATGATTGCGTTGGCGCTGGAAGCGCCGGAGCTGGGCAGAGAGCTGGCGCAGGATTTTGTGAAGGTGCGGGATGATGAGGATCGGCATGCGCGCATTTTCGAGATTCTTGCTAATGCGCTCAATGAAAAGGACCAACTTGTTGATGGGGAAACGGAAGAGTCGCTGACTCGAAAGATTGAGGATGTTGGCGAATATTTTTTGCCGCGGACTCTTCGGAAGCAAACCGTTGTGAACAGCAAGGTAGGGAGCGGCGGGCGCGTATTTGCTTTGGAGGGAAAAACCGCGGAGGAAAAATGCGGCGTGTTTCGCCGCTTGTTGGAAGAGAGCGGGCTCGAGGCGAAACTGCGGCAGCGGGCAGTGGCTTTGGGAAAAGGGCCTGAGGAACTGCGGATCGTTATCAAGCCGTCGTTCATGTTGGGATATGCGAGGAAAGACCGGTCGATCATCACGGATGCGGAACTGCTGCGGGAGCTTGCCGACTTTCTGCGAGAGCGGGTTTGTGGGAATGCCGTCATCGTCGAGTCTGCAAATATCTACGACCAGTTTTTTGAGCACCGGAGCGTTGGGGAGGTGGCTGCTTATTTTGGGATGGGCGAGTGCGGATTGCCGGTGATTGACGCTTCGAACGACCAGGTGGCGCACGCCTATTTTCGCGGGATGGCGCAGAACACGATTTCGCGAAGCTGGAAAGAGGCGGATTTCCGGATTTCGTTTGGGAAGATGCGGAGCCATCCGATTGAGATGGCGTATCTGACGATTGGCAATCTGGAGTGGATGGGCGGACGATGCGACGAGTTTCTTTTTGTGGAGCGGCAGGCGCACCGCGAGACCGCGTTGATGATGTTGCTGGATGGGTTTCCGCCGGATTTTGCGCTGCTGGACGCCTATGACCAGGCTTCCGAAGGACTTGTCGGCGTGATGGGTTGTCCGCGGCCACCTTCTCCTCGGAGAGTGTATGCGGGCGAAGATGCGCTGTCTGTGGATTTGACGGCGGCGCGGCACATGGGCGTGCGTGAGCCGGAACAGACAAATATTTTGCGCGCCGCTTGTCATTGGTTTTGCGATCCGCGGGAGCGCATTGAAGTTGTCGGCACGAACGAGAAATTGCGCGGGTGGCGCGGGCCTTACGAAACAGAATTCTCGACGATACTGAGCTTTGTGGCATATCCGGTTTACGTCTTCGGGAGCGGGCGTGGCTCGTTGTTTGTTCCGGAGATGGATGAACAGGCCTTTCCTCCTCTCCAACGTGTTTCGTTTTTTCAGCGCGTTTTGCGCGCGGCACTTCGCAGACTTCTCGGCTTGCATTTTCCACGAACGAATAAGCAGCAGCCTGCCGAGGCTGCATCCCGGTGAAAAAGAACATTGTCGTTATCGGCGCAGGGATGGGCGGGTTGACGGCTGCGCTGCGACTTGCGCGGGAAGGTTTTAGCGTCCAGGTTTTGGAGGCGCGCGGCGAGGCTGGCGGCTTGGCTTCCGGAAATGAATATGAAGGATTCTCGTTCGATGCGGGGCCGTACATTTTGCTGGACCGGCCAGGATTGGAATGGGCGTTTGCATCTGTCGGGCTGAAACTTAGTGAGCATATCGAACTGCGCGCAATCGATCATGTTTACAGCGTGGCCTCGCCGGGCCGTCCCACGGTCAACATTTATTCGAACGATGCTGCGACTGCACGGGAGCTGGACCAAACGTGGCCCGGGAGCGGAGAGCTCTATCTGCGCTTTGTTCGCAAAACCGGAGCGATCGAAGCGTCGCTGCGGCCTCTCCTCTATGGCTCTGCTCCCGGACCGATGTCGATGCTTGGCGGTGGACGGTGGCGCCACGCAGGATTTCTTTTGCAGTCGCTGCAATCGGTCCTGCGCGGCTCGCGGTTGCCGCAGCCGGTCATTGATGCGCTTTCCATATGGACTCATGTTGCGGGGCAGCGGCCGGAAGAAGCGCCGAGTCCCTTGGCGTTTGTTCCGGCGTTGGTGCATTCCGTTGGGTGTTTTTATCCGAGGGAGGGGATTCGAAGTATTCCGGCGGTTTTGGCGGAGGCCGCTGTGGAGGCTGGAGTGGAATTTCGATACCGCACGAAAGCGAAAAAGATTTGCACAGATAACGGGCGAGTGAAGGGAGTGGAATCCACCGAGGGCGAAAAATTTCCTGCTGACGCAGTGGTGTCCGACTGCGGGATCGCGACCTACGTTGAACTGCTGGATCACGAAGAGAGCTTGAGCCGGAAGCGCTGCGAAAAGCTTCCGCTGCAATCGCCGGGAGTGTGCGCGTACCTCGCGGTGAAGGGAAAGATGGACGCACCATACTTGCGGTTTCTGCTTCCGGGAGGAGATGAGCGCTGCCGGCTCTTGATTCGGCCGGGCGTGGTGAATCTGGAGGACAAACAGGGCGAATGGTATCCGGCGCGGCTGCTGGGGCCGATGGATCACGCCAAGGCACAGCGGATCGGAGCGCAGGGACAGGCCGAGTATCTGGAGAAATTGTTGGAAGAAAAATGGTGGCGAGAAGGAATCAGCGAGTATCGCGTGCTCGCGCGGCGCACACCGACAGAGTGGGGCTCGGAATATTCGCTTGCGCGCGACAGCATGAATCCGGTAATGACGGCAAAATTCATGCGAGAGGGAAGACTTGCGCATCGTAGTCCTGATGTTCGCGGACTTTATTTGGCGGGGAGCGCGACGCATCCGGGGCAGTGGGTCAGCTTTTGCGCGATTTCGGGAGTGCTTGCGGCGGCTTGCGTTCAAGAGGACTTCGCCTGATGCTGGCCACGACTACGGAGATGCACAGTGGACGCAAGTTGCGCGTGGCGCGTCTTGGAGGCGGGCCGCCGGTAATTCTGCTTCACGGTTATCCGGACAATTTGCAGGTTTGGTCGGAGCTTGCCCCGCGGCTCGCCACGAAGTGTGAAGTGATTGCGTTTGATTGGCCGGGGATGGGATACAGCGAAGCGTGGGCTGGCGGAGCGACGCCGTTTGATTTTGCGCGGCGGCTGCGCACTTTGCTGGACGCTTGGGATATCCGGAAAGCCACGATCATCGGGCATGACATGGGCGGCCAGCCCGCGCTGGCGTTTGCCGCGGAGCATCCTGAGCGAATCAGTCATCTCGTGGTGATGAACTCCTTGGTGATTTGGGATGAGAAGACTTCCTGGGAAATTGCGCTGCTGCGAAAATTTGGTTGGAACCGCATCTTGCTGGAGCGGATGCCGCGAGCAGTGTTTTTTCGGGCGATTCGGACTTTCTTGCCGCGTGGATACAAGCTCAGTGCCGAGTTGCGCAGCGATCTTTGGGAAAGCTTCCAGCGCCCCGAGGTGCGGAAATTTGTGGTTCGGATGTGCGCTGGGTATCAAGGTACATTGCCGCGCTTGAAGCAGCTCTATCCGAGCATTAAGACGCCTGCGCTATTTTTGTGGGCGGAGCGCGATAAACATTTTCCGGTTGCGCACGCGCGGAGCCTAGCGGCGCTGGTTCCTGGCGCTAAGCTCGAAGAAATATCAGGTGCCGGTCATTGGATGGCGTTGAATCGCGCGGAAGATGTGGGCGCTCGCGTTCTTCGCTTTCTCGGAGCAAGTGATGGCGAGTGAATCGTCCAACGCATTCGTCGTCGCGCGTACGCGCTATTACCGAGGGATGTTCCTCATGGCGGCGGTATGGAACATTCTTGCTGCCAGCGCAGTGCTGTTTCTGTTGAGCGATGTGAAATTTCGACAAGAGGCTGGATTTCCAGGGCCTCCGGACAAGATAACTTTGCAATTATTGGCGTGCTGTCTGTTCGTGTTTGGTTTGGGGTATTACTGGGTGAGCCGGGACCTTTCGCGGAACCGCGATTTGGTGAAGCTTGGCGTGATCGGGAAGCCGCTTGTGTTTCTTGTGTTCTTTGGGCATGCGATGGCCGGAGAGATTCCGATCCTCCTCGTCTGCCCGTCCCTGGTGGACTTGCTTTTTGGGGCGCTATTTCTGGAGTTTCTTGTGCGAACGCGCGGCAAAGGGCAGTAATCTCAAGGAAGGCTCCGCAGGACCGCATCCGAGCAAACGATACCGTGGCGGTTGATCTACAAGTCGAAACGCTGGCGCAGACTCTGAGCGCGGAATCCTATCGCTCGATTCCGAGAATTGTCTTGGACCTGATCCTGTGGATTGGCGCCGCGGGATTGGCGATTTATTTTCACCGGTGGTGGTGGACGGCCATAAGCATTTTTGCGATCGGGTTCGGACCGTTCCACGACTTGCTGGTGCAGGGGCATGAGGGTACGCACGACCTGATTTCCCGGAATCGGCGCGTCAACGATTTCTTTACCTGGTTCACGCTGGCGCTCGCGGGAATTTCGGCGGAGGCGCACCGGCGATTCCATCTGGATCATCATCATCGCGCGCATACGCCGGAGGACCCGGAATACCAGTATTTCAACCGAGTCGTTTGCGGCGTGCCTGGTTGGGCATACTTCTTCATTCCTGTATTCGCGCAGATCGGTGTGAACAGTTATGGTTTGCAAAAGAAAATGCCGGTTCAAGTGCGGACAAGAATTGTCCTGGAGCTAGCCGGCGCTGCTTTTCTCCACGCAACAATTGCTTTTATTCTCGGGTGGCGGCGTTACCTGCTGTTCGTAATTGCGCCGATGGTAACGGGCTTGTACGTGGCTTCTGTTTTGCGCAGCGTGACCGAGCATCACGACGTCACGGAAGGGAGCCAGTGGACCAACGCGCGGTCTATAGTAACGCATCCGGTGATCGAGTTTCTCTGGTCGAATGTGAACTACCACCTCGAACATCATCTCTATCCGTCGGTGCCGTACCACGCGTTGCCGGAGCTGCGGCGAGCTCTAGCGGTGGAGTATCAGGCCCACCAGAGCAACGTGGAGAACGGCTACGGGCGCACGGCGCTGACGTTGCTGCGCGATCCGCGGCATTTCGCTCCCAGGGAAGCCGTTGGCGCAACGCCAGACCGACAGCAAAGCGAGCTGCAGCCTTAGTTTGTTTTTTCAGGCTGGCCCCCCCTCCCTCTTTTTTCGTAAGTGCAGATTCCAAAGGACTTAACATATTCCGTAAGTCGTTTAGAATGAACACTTGTGAGCACTTCCTGGAAGTGTTCATTCTAAAGGGTTTGCGAGGCCAGAAAACCCGGTAAAACACGGCAAAACGCGGAGTTTCAAGATGCATTCATTCTAAAAGGCTTAGCTGAAAGACTGGGCACGACGCCCAAAAATAGAAAAGGCGGCAAAGGGTTTGCCGCGCTCGCCAAACGCAAATTCTTACACGAAACAGTGTAGCAGAAAATGAAAATAAAGCAAGGGAAATTTTGGGCAGGTATTGCGGGAAAGGGACAAGTCTGGCAGAGGCCGGGTTGGCTCGGGATGCAGAGCGACAGCACCTGGGAACAGCCCTTGTTGGTGTTCTAAGAGGCAAAGGTGCAACCTGAGACCCAAGGCCCGAGTAGTCGCGTCACCGTAGATGTGAAGTAATACTTCACTCGTACGATTATCGCGTTTATCAGCCACTAGGCGATTCTTTGAGCGACGAACTCCCTCTATTCCACACAATGTGGTAACCTGCGCCAACCAGAACGACGGCCCAGGGGTTGCAAAACAAAACGTCGGTTAAGAACTTCAATTCAGGAGGGACTGATCCATGACGAAGCAACGACTTGGTGTGCTGGGTGGGTGCGTCTTACTCGCGGTTGCGGGTTGGGCTCAGACGCCGCCCGCGAAAAAGAGCGGGGGAGCAACGAGCGGGCCGGTGATGCCTGGCTCCGAGCAATGGATGGATATTCCCGCGGCAGCGCTGGCGGGGACGCCGTCGGTGGAGATGGGTGGAACGTTGAAGATTGCGATTCTGCAGGGCGACCCGATGACTCCCGGCCGTACGTACACGGTCCGGCTTTCCGGCACGGACGGTACAAAGATTGCGCCCCACTGGCATCCGGCAACAGAAAATGTAACGGTGATCAAAGGCGCGTTTCTGGTGGGAATGGGCGCAAAGTGGGATGATGCTGCCATGAAAGAAATCCCCACGGGCGGCTTCGTTTCTGCGCCTTCGCAAATGAGGCACTATGCGCAGTGCAAGGGTGATTGCGTCGTGCAGGTGAATGGGATCGCGCCATTTCTGGTTAACTTCGTTGGGCCGGACGATCCGGGGCCGGCGAAGAAGGGGAATTAGTTTTGACAGTCGAGAATACGCAAAGTTGAAGTCAGCGGAGGAGTCCGCAAGAAGCTCCTTCGGGGAAGTTATCCGCATCAACCAGTTTGGTAACTCCTGGTGAGTCGGGTGGTTTCAATGGGTCGGCACAACACTTGCGCGAAGTTTACTCGCAGGCGTTACCGGCAACTTGAAAATCCACATGTACGGTTACCGCGTTTACCAGGCATCCCGATGATGCTTGACCGTCTTTGGCTTGGTGCGTTTCACAATTTCCGCTAAATCTCCGTCAATTGGTTCCGGCTCTCCATCGTGATTGCTCAAATAAAGGAGCTTTCCGACTGTCTCACCTTCTGCTTCTAGCTCTTGTAGGATGTACTCATCCCCGTTGCGCACAGCGACCACCAACCATTCGCCATCGTCTGAGGGAACACGATACGCTGTGACCTCGTCGTAGAGAATCCAACCTTCGCTCGTCTTGTCAGGGTGCTCAAGCAGAAACTCACGCCAAGCTGGCAGAACGCTGTTTCTGTGCCGATGGAGGGCGGCCGGAGAGAGAGGGTCGTTCAGAATCTGGACGCTTGCTTCGCCATCCCAGGGCTCAAAGGCGACTTGCTTGGGACTCGGAGCGACAGTGAGAATGGCGATGTGGCCGCGCACACACATCAACGTCGCCCTATAGTTTTTCCCGCGAGCAGAAAAACGTACCTCTGCAAGGCGAAACTCGTCAGAGCAGGGAAAGCTTGGAACATCGCTCCAATCCACCGTCCTTTTTCTAATGCGGTAGAAAATGATTTCCGTCCACCGAGGGTGTCGCTGCACGCGGGTGACACCAAGAACTTGCGCGTCGTACATGGGGCGAGCGGCGGGGGGCAATAGCTTGCGAATAGCAGCCAGCAGACGCTCCTCCAACGGAGAAAACCGCCTGAACAACAATTTGGCTGCGTCTAAAGCCATCGTCGCATCCCATTCGCCTGGAATCACGCAATCCTAACGCAATCGCCGCTCATGTGTATCTCTCATTCGTACTTCACTCCTGGTAAGTGGGGAATCGGAAACTGACCCACTACCCGAGGGCGCAGCGCCTTGACGCACGTGATTGCGACCGTTAGTCTGACAAGTTTATGCGTTCATCGTCGAGGAAGCTGCTTATAGGTCTGCTCGGACTTGTTGTTCTCGGTCTAATCATCTATTTTTCGCGCGGATTCATTCACCTGCAGGATTTCAGCGGGGAGAAGCTGCTCCACGCTGTTCGTGGGGCGAATCCTTACCTTCTGGTTCTTTCCATTGTTGCCATTTATGTTTGTTACGCGCTTCGCGCATTGCGCTGGAAGGTTTTCCAGGGGAATCTGGGACCGTCCCGTTTCTGGCAGATCTACGCGATGACGCTGGCCGGATTTTCCGCGGTTTTCTTGCTAGGGCGCGCGGGCGAACCGGTGAGGCCAGTACTGTTGGCGCGCAAGGAGCGGCTCCCCGTCGCGGACATGTTTGGGATCTACGTTTTGGAGCGGATCTTCGACCTGGCGAGCATGGCGGTGATAGCGGCGATTGGGTTGCTGCTCTTCAAATCTCACGTCCGCGTTGGGCAGCCGGCGAGCACGCTCGAAGCCGCCGCCAAGACGACCGGCACTGTTTTCTCAGCTGGTGTCCTGGGGGCAATCGCGTTTTTAGTGTACCTGCGACTGCATGGTACGGCGCTGCTGGAGCGGCGTCTTCAAGGCTGGCTTGCCTTGCATGGCTGGCGCGCGCTCGTGGCGCGGATTTTGCTCGGATTTGCGCGTGGCGTGCAAACGATTCGTTCTGTCGGGGAACTTGCAGCGGCGGTGTTTTATTCTGCCGCACATTGGTTTTTGGTGCTTCTGGTCTATCTTTGGGTGTCGCATGCGTTTGGCGGGACGCTCGGCACGATCAGTCTCGGCGATGCGATGTTGGTGCTGGCGTTCACGCTGGCGGGCTCGGCGGTGCAATTGCCGGGAGTGGGTGGAGGAGCGCAAGTGGCGACGTTTCTCGCGTACACAACCGTCTTGGGAGTAGAAAAAGAGCCCGCAGCGGCCGCGGCAATTGTCCTCTGGCTGATTTCCTTTGCCGCGTGTAGTCTTGCGGGCGTGCCGCTGCTGCTCCGCGAGGGGTTTTCGCCTGGAAAGTTGCGGGAGATAGCGCAGCATGAAAAAGAGGAGTTGGAAAGTGAAGGTTCCTAATTCCTGCAAAGGAATCCAGACGGAGATGCCTGAGTGAAGTGCCCATTCTGCGCGCATCTGGACGATAAGGTGATTGACTCGCGGGAGGGACGCGCGGGAGACACGATTCGGCGGCGGCGCGAGTGTCTGAAGTGTAGCCGGCGGTTTACGACCTATGAGCGCATCGACGAAATCCCGTACATGGTCATCAAGAAGGACGGACGGCGCGAGCGATTCGAACGCCAGAAGATTTTGCAGGGATTGCTGAAGGCTTGCGAGAAGCGGCCTGTCGCTACGCCGAAACTCGAAGCCATCGTCGATGAAATCGAAGCCGTGGTCCATGAAGCGACGGAGCGCGAGCTGACCACGACGGAAATCGGCGAAATGATCATGCACCGGTTGAAAAAGCTGGATAAGGTGGCTTACGTGCGTTTCGCTTCGGTCTATATGGACTTCAAAGATGTGCAGGAGTTCATGTCGGAGCTGAAGAATTTATTGAAAGACCGCACCAAGAAGTGAGCGCGCTACTAGCGCGGCCAGACGCCGGCGGTAAATGTTCGAATCTTCGTGAACCCCAGCTTTTCGTAAAGCTGCACGGCGCCGTAATTCTCTGAAGTCACCGTCAACGTTAATTCCTTGAATTTCATGCCGCGCAGCGTTTCGCCCGAGGTCTGCATGAGCATGCGGCCGAGGCCGTGGCCCTGATAGCCGGGGAGCACACAGATTTGCGTGGTGTGACCGACGCCGGGCGAGACTTCGCTGGTGAGAACGGCGGCGATGAGATCGTCGCTGCCTGGCTGACGCAGGACAAACGATGCTGGTGGGACGAAGTGGCCGCAACCGGGGAGCAGAATGATGTTTTTTAAGAACTTAAGCGCGCCCGAGCGGCTGCGGTATTGATCGTTGATTTCGCCGTCGATGTGATTCGCGTACGCCAGATAAATCAGCTTGGCGCAGGGTTCGAAGTAGCGGTCATTCCAGCGGTCAAGGCGCATGCCGGCGGAAACTCCGGGCTTGGCTTCGGGGAGCTTCGTCAAGTCCTGGAGCATGAATTGGCGTGAGTAGAGGCGAAAGCCCTGCTCGCTCAACGGCACTTCGACTGGCCCGCTGAAGGGCATGAGCTGCGCTTCGATACGCGAAAGTTGCGGAATGGCGCGCATGGAGAAGAGCATTTCGTCGAGGAGCCTCTGTCCGATAGTAGCTTGCGAAAATTTTGCGGATACGTAGAGTCCGCCGATGAGGCCTTTCTGTTCTTCAAGGACGTAAAAGGAATAGCCTGCGGCGTTGCCGTTTTCGAACGCGACGCAGCCTGCGAGGGCGTGAGCGTCCAGGAAGCGCTTGATCAATTCCAGGGCGCTGCGGTAGTCCCAATGGAGTTCATCGCGCCAGTGGCGCGCTTCCTCTTCAAGGAGCGGCTCAAGTTGGCGGACCGTCGTCTGGCGCAAGTCGACAATATTCATTTGAAGAGGGCTGCTGCGCGGCCCCTGCCGCGTACGCTCTATGATAGCCGAATCTGCGTCCGCACAACCAAGCAGGGCGCGGCGACGATATAATTGCGACACAATGAGAATAGGCTTACAGAAGTGCTTCAGAAAAGGTGTGCTAACATCGCGCCTAGCGTGGTTGCTTGGTGAGGAGTGAAAATCGGCGGCACTGGCCGCGCCATGGCGCAAACTACGAATGTCGATCTTCTACGAACTACGCTATCCAACCAAGTGGTATGCAAAACTATTCACGGCCGTTCTCGCGCTGCTTTTTTTTGCCGTGCTTGCGACCGCCGCGATCGCGGGATTCCTCGTTTATCGGATCGTCAAGCCGCAGCGTACCAGCAGCGAAATTGACATGGAAAGCTTTCCGGGCAAGCCGGACCTTGTGGATTTTTCAGTTTCGGGATTGGGCACGCGGCACGGCTGGTTTTTCCCGGGATTGCGCGGCGCGCCGACGATTATTCTTTGCCATGGCTACGGATCGAGCCGCGGGGATCTGCTGACGCTGGTTTCGGCGTTGCAGGATCATCAATACAACGTATTTGTTTTTGACTTCGCCGCGCACGGCGGAAATGACGGGATGACCACGTTTGGATATCGCGAAGCCGACGAAGTGCGCTCAGCTGCTGACACCGTGGCCGCGCGCAACGACGTGGATCCCGGACGACTTGGCTTGTGGGGCTATAACCTGGGAGCTTATGCCGCCTTGCGCGAAGCCGAAAACGATCATCGCATCCGCGCGATCATACTGGATTCGGTGTATGACTTGCCCGAGCAGATGGTCAAGATCGGCGTGGAACGAACCGGGCTCGGCGGCTTTCCTCTCATGGTGCGCTCGGCGGAATTCAGCTTTACGTGGCTGAATTACAAGTATCGCGAGGATGCGCCGCTTTCGAAAAAGCTGAATACGTTGGCGGGCGTGCCAAAACTCTTCATCGAGGCTTCCGACGATCCCGAGCTGGCTGATATTACGCGGCAGATGTTTACGAAGGCGCCGGAGCCGCGCGATCAGGTGATGATTCCGCACGGCAACTTTGTGGCGATGGATGATAACGACAAGCGCGACTATGAGAATCGCGTGGTCAGCTTCTTCTTATTGAGGCTTCCCGCTACCGGTGTTCCCAGCAAGTGAGCGTCTCTGGATTCTGTAGAGGAAATAGCCGGTTCTTTCCGAATCGAATGAGACTTCCTCGAACGTGAAGGCCGACCCATACAGCGAAGAAGGACGCCTGCTTCGTATCAATAGATAGCCTGGGTGCGGATGCTCGCTATCCCACTCGGGGATCTCCTGGTGAAGATAGAAATCCAAGCTATAACGCAGGCCACGGTTCATGTTTTTGGAGACGTTGAGCTCCGCGATGGGAATTGCGTGGCGCTGAAGTTCTTCCGCGAGTGTCCGGCCCGAGGGATCCCCATAGAAAAATGAAGGCAAGAGCTTGTCATTGTTCGCGACGGTGAAAAGAATGGGCAAGACACAGCAAGCAGCCAAACTGTGGCCGAACGCGCCGTTTGGCGATAACGAGGCACCCGCCCCCAAAAACAGGTTTGCGACGCTTAACGCCCCGAGAATGATGCCTGTGGCAACACCAAAATTCACATTGGCCTGTGACACATGGGGAGCCAGATATACGACAATTGCGAAGCAACAAGCGAAGAATAGCGATGAGACAAAAAACGATATGGCGAGAGACCTTGTTTTTCCCCTTGCCGGTGCGAATCGGGAGTGCGTCATCAGCACGGCCATTGCGGGGATCGCGGGCAGAATATAGCCAGGCAATTTTGACCTGGAAATGGTGAAAAAGATGAGGCAGAAAAGGGCCCACGTTAGAAAGAAGAGTGAATTGGGCGAGAGGTGCTTTAAACGCCAGAATTGCACCGACCCAACTGCCACTGACCACACCGCTAGGGCCGTCCAGGGGAGAAGTGCAACCAATAGCACTGCGCCGTAATACCAGAACGGCTGGATGTGCTGGAATTCCGGGGTGAGGTATCGCTTGAAATTATGCTCGATGATGAAGACGCGGAAAAAATCTGGATTGCGGCGGGCGCAGAGGAAGTACCACGGAAGCGCGGTGAGGCAGAAAGCAGCGATGGGTACGGGATGAAAAAGGCGGAAGGCATCGCGCCAGCGTTTTGTGAACAGCGCCCAGAAAAAAAACGCGCCGCCGCAAAGAATGATGGCAGCAGGCCCTTTGGCGAGCACTGCGAGGGCGAGAAAAAAACCGAATAAGATGAGGGCGACCCACGGCGTTCGAGGAAGGATGGGAGTGTGTTCGTCGCGAGTGAGACCGAGCACGACGGCGGCGCAGACCATCGCAATGGTGAGCATCCCGCTGAACGGCATGTCGGTGGCGGCGGCGTGGGAGAATCCAATCATGCCTGCGGTTGTAGGGAGGAGCAGTAACAGCCAGCGCGCAGTTTCCGCTCCATAGAGACGCAACGCCAGCCAAGCTAGCGCAAGCGTCGCCAGCAGCGCGGAAATCGCGCTCGGTAATCGGGCCGAGGCTTCACTTACGCCAAAAAGTTTGAAAGAAAGAGCGGCGCCCCAATAGAAAAGCGGCGGTTTTTCAAACCAGGGCTTCCCGTAGAGCCGCGGCGTAACCCAATCGCCTGTCTCGGCCATGTCGCGCGCAATCCATGCATAACGCGGTTCGTCGGGGCCGACAAAACCGATGGCGCCGAGATGGCTGAAGTAGCAAACGTAGAGTGTTGCGAGAATAAGAATGGCCCAGCCGATGCGGGCTGCGGATTTGGCCCACGCTTTTTCTGGGTGAATGGTGAGCGATTCGGTCACGGAAGGGAAAGTCTAGCATTGAAACTCTATCATCGAGGCGGCTACCTCTTGCATACTGTCGCGCGTCGGCCACGCTGCGGCCGCATTGAAACCGAATGAAGGAATGGCTCGAATTCGCCGCTGTCTGGTTGATCTTGAAGATGCTTAGCGCTTTGCCCAGACGTGTCGCGCGCGGCTTTGCGGCCACGGTGACGAGCCTGCTGTTTTCGTTGCAGCCACGGTTGCAGAAGACGGCGGCGTTTAATCTTCAGCTTGCTTTTCCTTCTTGGACTGAAGCGCAACGCAAAGAAGTGACACGCAGAATGGTCCGCAATCTTGGCTGGATGGCGGTTGAATTCGCGCGCTTCCCGCGGCTCACTAGGGAAAACATCGAAGAGTTCGTGATCCTTGACGGCCAGGAGAATTTCCTGGAAGGGCAACGGAGTGGAAATGGCGTCTTGTACTTGACCGGACACATCGGCGCCTGGGAACTCTCCTCCTTCGCGCATGCACTCTACGGCTATCCGCTGCATTACATGGCGCGCCCTCTGGACAACAAGCGCCTCGACGCGCTCGTCAACCAATACCGCTGCTCCTCGGGCAACAAGCCCATCTTCAAGAATGAATCCGCGCGCGCCATGCTGAAAATTCTGAAAGATTCGGGGACCATCGGCATTCTTGCGGATCAAAACACCATGCCGGAAGAGGGCGTGTTTGTTGATTTTTTCGGAAAATCCGCGTGCACCACCACGGGAATCGCGCGAGTGGCGCTGCACACCAGCGCGGCCGTGGTCCCTGGTTATGCTTACTGGGACGGGACCATTCAGAAATATCGTCTGCGATTTGAGCCTCCGGTGGAGTTGGTTCGCACCGGAGACACCGAACGCGACGTCTTTGAGAATACCCAGCGATTTGCCAAAGTAATCGAAGAGATTATTCGCAAGCATCCCGACCAATGGGTTTGGGTTCACAAGCGATGGAACACGAGGCCCACAGGCGAGCCGGCGCTGTATGATTTCTGAGAGAGGTCTTCGATGATACAAACGGCAAGGGCGGTAGCGGAAGCGGTTAGCGCGAGGCTCGAGGGAGACGGCGCTGTCGAACTGAGGGGAGTGGCGGCGCCCGAGCGAGCCGGGCCGCACGATCTCATTTATGTGGAGAAAGCCAAGCATGTGGACCGCGCTATGGCGTCGGCTGCTCTGTGCGTGATTGCTGCGGAAAGTGTTGCCCTGCCCGGGAAGACTGTCCTGCGAAGTTTGCATCCCAAGGTGGCCTTTGCGAAAGCGGCGGCTCTGATTCTTGAGAAAGCCCCTATTGCCACAGGGATTCACCCGACGGCGATCGTGGCTCCCCTAGCGAAAATCAGCCAAAACGCGGGAATCGGTCCGTTTGCCGTGATTGGCGAAGACGCTCACATCGGCGAAGGCACCCAAATCGGCGCGCACAGCGTGATCGGCGCGGGTTCCTGGATTGGTGATCACTGCCGCATACATCCGCGCGTCACTTTGTATGCAGGCGTTCGAATCGGGCATCGAGTGGAGATTCATTCCGGCGCGGTGATCGGCGCGGACGGCTTCGGCTATGCACAGGGCGAGGGACGCTACTGGAAGTTTCCGCAGGCGGGTATCGTGGAAATCGCCGACGACGTGGAAATCGGTGCGAACACGACCATCGACCGCGGTTCGCTGGATGACACACGCATCGCCGAAGGCGTTAAACTGGATAACCTTGTGCACATTGGCCACAACTGCCAGATCGGCGCGCACACAGTAATGGCCGCGCAGGCCGGTCTTTCCGGATCCTGCGACTTCGGCAAGCATGTGGTCGTAGGCGGACAAGCAGGATTTGGAGAGCAGTGCTATCTGGAGGATGGCGCGGTCATTGGCGGTCAGTCCGGCGTTCTCGGAGGCAAAACGATCCGCAGCGGACAAACCGTTTGGGGAACGCCCGCCCGGCCCCTCGACAAGTTCAAAGAACAGTTCGCATGGCAATCGCGTCTCCCGGAACTGGCGGCGCGCATCAAAGAGTTGGAAGCCAAACTGGAAGGCCAAACCAAAAGGAAAGTGACGTGAGTGCAACTCCACGCTGGCGCTTGATTGTGGTTGGCGGGCACACGCGCAGCATCGGCAAGACGCAACTGGTGTGCGACATCATCAGCGCGTTCCCAAAAGCCAATTGGATCGCGGGAAAAATCACGCAATATGGCCACGGCGTCTGCGCGCAAAACGGGACCGACTGCGACTGCGCTCCCGACGAGCACATTTGTGCCATTGAATGGGAGACGCTGTCGCAGTCAGGGACGGACAGCGCGCGATTTCTTGCGGCAGGCGCGCAGCGCTCATTTTGGCTGAGGACGAAACAAGGTTTTCTCGCCGAAGGCTTGCCGCTAATGCGAGATGCTCTTACGCAAACGGTCTCTGAAGCTAGCCAAGATTCGCCGCCGCTGATTCTCGAAACCAACTCGCTGCTGCAATTCTTAAAACCAACTCTCTATTTCGCTGTGATCGATCCCGCTCGCGAGGATTTCAAGGACTCTGCGCGCGTCGCTCTCGACCGCGCTGATGCACTTGTTCTCCGCAGCTCGATGGACGGCCCTGCCGCCCCATCCTGGATAAAACTCCCCGCGAATTTGCTGCGCACCAAGCCCTCCGTCTCCCAGCGCGAAGGAGAACCCCTTCCTGAGCCGCTGCATGTGCTCGTCGAACGGGCGTTACAATCCCCGCCAAGTATCACCCTCTGACAACGATTTTGTAACGCTTTCGCATCTTAGAAGTTGACCCATTGCCGCAAGACGGCGATAATTTACTGGTACTCGTGTTACTCGCTACTAGTTGGGTCTGGCGCTCGTGCCAGAAGTCTTGGGAAGTGACTAGGAATACGGCAGTTAGGTGGATTTCGGGCCAGAAGAATAGTTTTAATCCACCTCCCTTTCGGTAGACTTTGTCATGGGGGTATGCAATTTGGCTACAGGTACACGCATCGGACTGGATAGGCCTGCACCTCTAATTCCACCAATCTGGCAAGAGAAGGATTTGTCCGGTTCTCTCGAACAAGCCATCGAGAACGGCGCAAATCATCTCCTTTCCTTGCAAGCCGAAGAGGGTTATTGGCTTGGCGAACTCGAAGCCGATACTACTCTCGAATCCGATTACATTTATTACTTGTATGTGCTCGGCAAGGCCGATCCGGGGCGAATCGCCAAGCTCGCCAATTATGTTCGGCGGCGCCAATTGCCGGATGGCGGCTGGAATATCTTCCCGGGCGGGCCCTCCGACCTCAACGCAACTTGCAAGGCTTATTTCGCGCTGAAGCTCGTTGGCGATGATACTGATGCACCGCACATGGTGCAGGCGCGCGAAACCGTGCACCGTCTGGGCGGCCTCGAATACACGAATTCTTACGTGCGTTTTTATCTCGCGCTGATTGGCGCCGTTGGCTGGGAGCTTGTTCCCTCGATTCCGCCGGAACTGCTGCTCTTGCCGACATGGTTCTATCTCAACATTTACGAAATGTCGTCATGGACGCGCGGCATCGTCATCCCCATGGCGATTCTTTCCGCGTTGCGGCCGGATTGGCGTTTGCCGGAACGGGCGCGTGTCGACGAATTGTTCAAAGATATCTCGCATAGAGCTGCTGCGTTTGACTGGAGCAAGCAGCTCATTTCGTGGCGCAACGTTTTCCTAGCCATCGATCGGGCCCTGAAACTCTACGAAAAACTTCCCTGGAAGCCGCTGCGCAACCGCGCTCTGCGCGAGGCGAAAGCCTGGATGCTCGCTCACATGGAGCGCAGCGAAGGCCTCGCCGCCATTTATCCCGCCATGATGAATTCGATTTTTGCTTTGATGGCGCTAGGACACGGCCCGGACGATCCGCTCACCGCTCGCGAGATTCGCGAGTTCTCGCGCTTCGAGATTGAAGAAGGTGACACCATCCGCATGCAGCCGTGCGTCTCTCCGGTGTGGGACACCTGCATTGCGATGGTCTCTTTGGAAGAGGCAGGTCTGCCCGCGGATCATCCTGCGCTCGTAAAAGCCGCGGATTGGATGCTCTCCAAGCAAGTGCTCGGCCCGGGCGACTGGCAGTTCAAAAATAAAGATGCCGAACCTGGAGGCTGGGCGTTCGAGTTTCGCAACGATTTTTTCCCTGATGTGGACGACACGGCGTTCGTCCTCATGGCGTTGCAGCGCGTGAAGCATCCCGATACGCAGCGGATGGAAACGGCGATCCGGCTCGGACTCCAGTGGCTCCTGAGCATGCAAAATAAGGACGGTGGCTGGGGCGCTTTCGACCGCGACAACGATCGCCAGCTTTTGTGCAACATTCCCTTTGCCGATCACAACGCGATGATCGATCCTTCGACTGCCGATGTGACGGCTCGCGTTGTCGAATGCCTGGGCCGATTCGGCTGGCCCGCGGAACATCCCTCCATTCAGCGTGCCGTGAAGTTCTTGCTCAAGGACCAATGCGAAGATGGCTCTTGGTTCGGCCGATGGGGCGTGAACTACGTTTACGGCACCAGCGGTGCATTGCGTGCGCTCGAAACGGTTTCGCTGACGGCAAAAGAATTCTGCCAGCGCGCCGTGAGCTGGCTGCGCGCGGTTCAGAAAGAAGATGGAAGCTTTGGCGAATCCTTGTGGAGCTATACCGATCCAACCACCAAGGGCAAGGGAAACAGCACCGCTTCGCAAACGGCATGGGGTTTGATTGGGCTGCTGGCGGGTGCTTCGCCCACCGATCCCGCGGTTCAGAGGTCGGTTGCCTACCTCGTTCATCAGCAAAATCTAGATGGCTCGTGGAGCGAATCCGATTTTACCGGCACGGGATTCCCCGGCGTGTTTTACTTGAAATATCACCTCTACCGCAACTCTTTCCCTCTGTACGCGCTTGCGCGTTTCCGTACTCAGGTGCAAGGTCCGCACGAATATTGCGCCATGAAATTCCAGCCAGCCGAATTCCGGCTGCGGAGCGGGTTCTAGAGCCTGCGATGACGTTTTCTCTGCGGCTCACCGCGGATCTCACTTTTGCTCTGGCGGCCCGCGCAATCCGCGACAAAAACGGTTTTCCGCCAATTCTTCAGCTTTCGCCCAACACCGATTTCCAGACCGCTTCTGCGTCCTCTTCCGCGGCCACTCACACGGCAGATGATATTGCTTCGCAGTCCGGCGACCTCGTTCCGCGATACCGGTCGCCCATTCTTTGGATTGCCGGTGCTGAGCCCTTGGATTTTCCCGAAGTCGCGCGCTTCAGCAACGCGCTGGCGGCCTCGGGACGCAGCGTCTTTCTGGAAACTTCCGGAGCGTCGTTGAAGCGCCGCCTTCATGAGTTTCAGCCGTCTTCCCGTTTTTATTTTACTGTACGCTTCGATGGCTTCGAGCCGCGGCTCGACCAGAGCAGTGGCCGCGATAGCGCCTTCCGCGCCGGAATCGAAGCCATTCGCATGGCAAGGCTTGCGGGTTTTTTCAGTTGCGCGCATCTTGTAATGCGGCCCGGCTCTGCGGCCGATCAACTCGAGGACCTCCACGCGAAAATCGCCAAGCTAGACGTAGACGGTTTCTTGATTACTCGTGCCGTGCTCTCGCCCGAGCTTGATAAGACGGTCAAGGAATTACGCCGTCGTTTGTTGAGCCGGCGCTGGGCTCTGCTTTCGGACTTGATCGAATCTGTCGCACTGCACGCGGTCGCGCCTGAATCTAGCCAGATCGATCGGCAGCGTATTTCAGAATCGCAGCCGGGCAGTTTTGAAGAAGGCGCCGAAGCCGGATGACCACTCTGGTCACAGGAGCGTCTGGCTTTCTGGGCAGCCATGTTGCACGGCAACTGGTCGCTAGCGGAGATTCGGTCCGCGTGTTGATGCGTCCCTCGAGTACCAACCGCGCCGTTGCCGACCTTTCTCTCGAATACGTAACCGGCGATTTGCGTGACCCAGCCTCTCTCGAGCGCGCACTTGCCGGCGTGAAGCGCGTGTTTCACGTGGCAGCCGATTATCGCCTCTGGGCTAAAAAATCGCGCGAGATTTACGACTCCAATGTCGGTGGCACGAAGAATTTGCTCGATGCGGCGAAACGTGCGGGTGTCGAAAAATTCATTTATACCAGCACCGTGGCAACGATTGCCGTCGACCGGCCGGAGCTTCCCACGGAAGCCACCGAAGCCAGGCTCGAAGAAATGGTCGGCCATTACAAGCGCTCGAAATGGATGGCCGAGCGCGATGCGCTCAACGCGGCAAAGCAAGGACTGCCACTCATTGTAGCCATGCCCACCACCCCGGTGGGAGCCGGGGATTGGAAACCGACGCCGACGGGAAAAATCATTCTCGACTTTTTGAATGGCAAGATGCCTGGATACGTTGAGACGGGACTGAATTTTGTCGGCGCGGAAGAATGCGCCGCAGGTCATTTGCTCGTTGCAGAAAAAGGCAAAGTGGGCGAGCGCTATCTTCTCGGCGCCGAGAATCTGACGCTCAAAGCAATGTTGGACACGCTTGCGGAAATAACGGGTCTGTCGGCTCCCACGCTGAAAATTCCTCACGCCCTGGCTTTGGGTGTAGCCTACATGAACACGGCGTTCTCGCGTCTCATTGGAAAAGAGCCGCAGATTCCCGTCGAGGGCGTGAAGATCGCGCGGCACATGATGTTCGTGGACTGCACGCGGGCGCGGCGCGAACTGGGTTTTAAGCCAGGCTCGGTAGCAGCAGCCTTGGAACGCGCGGTACGCTGGTACGAAGCAAACGGCTACGTGAAGCCCCGCCGCGCCAAGAAAATGTTGCGCGCCGCAGCTTAGGCCAAAGATTATGGGGTTGATCCCGCCTGGTCGCTTGGCAGTAGCTATAGCGGCGGGGCTTGCCCCTATCGTCGCCCATAGTGACGGTTGTAGCCCAGCGACTCGGCCCGGCATCAGAAGACTTACAGAATTATGCGCATCCTAGTCACCTTCGCTATCAAAGCCGAGTTCTCGCAGTGGTCCTCTCGTCATCCTTTTGTCCCTTATGAATTTGAAAATTGGGAGACACGCCGCGAATTCGATCTCTTCAAAGCCAACATCGGCCCCGACGAAGTGACCGTAGTGCTGACGGGCATAGGCGGCGAGCTTGCAGCTAGAGCCATGCTGTCGATCCCCATCGAAGTTCACGATATCTGTATTTCCTCGGGACTCGCCGGTTCGCTCGATGCCGCCTTGAGCCCTAGGGATGTAGTTGTGGCGCGAACTACAGAAACGCTGGATCAAACTTGCCTCGCCGCCAGTGACGCCGCTCTCTTTGATCTTGCCGTTACCTCTGGCGCAAAGCCTGTGAATGTTTCCCTCACCTCCGAGAAAATTGTTGCCACTAGCGAAGAGAAGGAAGAGCTGAGCCGGAAGGGAAGTGTCGTCGAGATGGAGTCAACTCATGTCCTTGCGGCCGCCATCCGACATCACGTGCCGTGCGTGGCCGTTCGAGCCATCAGCGATGCCGCGGATGAAGACTTGCCTGTAGATTTTGCGCGCATCCTCGATTCTCACGGCCATTTGAAAATGGGAGGGCTCCTGAAAGAAGTTGCCCTCAGTCCATACCGCATTCCACTGCTTCTTCAGTTTGGCAGGCAGAGCCGCGCCGCTGGCAAATCGTTGGCTGACTTTCTGGATCGCTACATTTCTGCAATTTCGCAAAACTGGACGAGAGTCGCCCCTCCGAAAATTGAAGAGGTCTCGGCGACATGAGCAGCATCGCGGCATCAGAGACTCTGAACTCGGTTGGGCCTATCCCAAAAACCATGCGCGCCGGTGTCTATCGCGACAAAGGCCAGGTCCGCGTCGAGGAAGTCCCCGTCCCTGAAGTCGGCGATGGCGAAGTGCTGATCAAGGTCGCCGCTTGCGGCATCTGCGGCACGGACATCAAGAAAATCTTCCAGCGTTACGTCGAGCCGCCGCAAATCCTCGGCCACGAACTTGCCGGCACGGTCGTCGCGATCGGCCGCGGAGTAACCAAGTGGATGCCAGGCGATCGCGTGATGAGTTTTCATCACACGCCTTGCGGCCGATGCTTTTATTGCGAGAAGCGCCTCTTTTCCCAATGCAAGCAGTACAAGACGACCGGGCTGACCGCCGGGTTCACGCCCAATGGCGGCGGGTTTGCTCAGTACGTGAAAGCCATGCCCTGGGTTGCCGAACGCGGCATCGTTGCGCTCCCAGACAACGTCAGTTTTGAAGAAGCCACCTTCATCGAGCCCATCAATACCATCGTGAAGGCGGTCCAAAAGGCACGCATCACCGCAGGCGATACCGTCCTGATTTTGGGCTGCGGCCCCATCGGCCTGCAGTTGCTGATGGTCAGCAAACTCGAAGGCGCCAAGTTGTATACAAGCGATCCCATTCCACAACGTCGGGAAAAGAGTCTTACTCTGGGCGCTCTGGAGTCGTTTGACCCAAGCAGTGGTAAGCTGGTAGAAGAAGTTCGCGCCCGTACGGACGGCAGGGGTGCGGACGCGGTACTCGTTGCAGTTGCGCATCCGTCAGTGGTGACGGATGCTCTGGAAACGGCCCGTCCCGGTGGGCGAGTTTTGCTCTTCGCGGCGAACGATCCAGTCACGAAGATCGAGTTTCCTGCCGCGGCTGTAGGTATCGACGAAAAGGAAATCCTGGGCAGCTATAGCGCGGCGGTGGACATCCAAGAATCAGCCGCGGATCTGGTGCTGGGAAAGAAACTGCCGGTAATGGAGATTGTCACGCACCGCTTCTCCCTGGATAGAATCCAGGAAGCCTTGGAACTCGCGGCCAGGCCGACGGCCGAATCACTGAAGATTCTGATCACGCACGCATGAAGACAACCACGACCAAGAAACCGGAAGTTGGTGAAGAAGTGAAGTTCGCCGTCGCGAGAGTCGCCGTCCCTTCGAAGATGACGGCAGCAGTTTTGTATGGCAGCGAAGATCTGCGCATCGAGATGATCGATGTGCCGCACCTTGCTGCCGACGAAGTGCTCCTTAGGGTTCGTCTGGCGTTGACGGACGGCACCGACCTGAAAGTCTGGAAGCGCGGCTATCACGCCAAAATGATCCAGCCTCCCGCCGTCTTTGGACACGAAGTCGTGGGGGATATCGCCGCTGTTGGCAAGCGTGTGGATGCGCGCTGGCGTATCGGCATGCGCGTCGTCGCTGCAAACTCCGCGCCGTGCTTGCGCTGCTATCATTGCCGCCGCGGCCAGGAAAATCTTTGCGAAGACTTGCTCTTCAACAACGGCGCCTACGCCGAATATATGCGCATTCCCGGCCGCATCGCGATGGAAAACATGCTCGAAGTGCCGCACTCCGTCGACGACGGAAGCGCCGCTCTCGTCGAGCCGCTGGCCTGTGTGCTGCGCGGCATCCATGAGATGGAGGTTCGCAACGGCGATACCGCTGCCGTGATTGGTTGCGGTCCTATCGGCCTGACTTTTGTGCGCATGCTTTCGCGGCGAGGTGTGCGCGTGATTGCGCTGGCGCGCCGCTCCGCGCCTCTGGATGTTGCCCGCAGGCTGGGCGCCATTGCCACAATCAACGTCGCAGAGACAACGGATGTTGTCGCCGCAGTGAAAAATTTGACCGACGACCACCGCGGACCGGATTCCGTTGTCGAAGCCGCTGGGAACCCTGCGACTTGGCAACAGGCTCTGGCTATGGTTCGCCGCGGCGGCGTAGTGAATTTCTTCAGCGGTCTGCCCTCGGGAACCAGTGTTTCCATCGATCCCGCCGCCATTCACTATTCCGAAATTAAACTGATTTCGCCGTTTCATCACACTCCACGATTTATCCGCGAAGCCCTCGAAGCCATCCGCCGTGGCGACATTCTCGGCCACGACTTCGTGACGGAAGAAATTCGTTTGACCGACCTGCCCCAGGCCTTCGAGCGTATGAAGAGCCGCAGCGGCGAAATCAAGCTGGCCGTGCGGCCATGACTTTGGAGTGCGGCAGCCATGCTGCCGCTTTCGGGGCTGGCGGGATGTTCAGCATCGATTCAGTAGCGTCCACTTGCCTTGGCCCCGCGGTCTTTGTCATTCCGAGCGAAGCGAGGAATCTGTTTTTCTATGCTGCTTCCAGGTGAACTTGAAATTGCCGAACATGCGCCGGCAAACAACTGCTCCGTGGCGGCGGCGCAGGAGTACACGCGCTGGCTCGCCACGCATCACTATGAGAATTTCAACGTAGTCTCGTGGTTGCTCCCTAAAGATTTGCACCAGCATTTCTACAATGTCTACGCCTATTGCCGCTGGGCCGATGATCTTGGCGACGAAATCCCTCAAAAAGAACGCGCCTTGGAACTCCTCGATTGGTGGGAGCGCGAGCTCGACGATTGTTACAATGGCCACCCCTCCCATCCTGTCTTCGTAGCGCTGCGCGAAACGGTAATCGCAAAGAATATTCCCAAGCAGCCCTTCGCCGATCTGCTGAGAGCGTTTCGCCAGGACCAAAACGTCAAGAGCTATCCCACCTGGGATTCCATGATTGGCTATTGCGTTTATTCCGCGAATCCTGTTGGACGACTGGTCCTTTATCTTTGCGGCTATCGTGACGAAGAGCGCCAGGTCATGTCCGATGCAACGTGCACCGCTCTCCAGCTCGCAAATTTCTGGCAGGACGTCAGCCGCGATCTCGAGAAAGGGCGCATCTATGTTCCGCTAGAGATTGCCGCGGCCCACGGCCTGAGTGAAACGGACATCGTTGAACGGCGCTTCGACCAGCGTTACGTCAGCCTGATGAAAGACTTGATTGCTCGCACTCGCATACTCTTCGCGCAAGGCGCTCCGCTTGCAAAAATGGTCAACGGTCGCCTGAGCGTCGACCTCGAAATGTTCAGCCGCGGCGGCGTAGCCGTTCTGGATGCCATAGAATCCATGGGCTACGACACGCTCCACCAGCGCCCGGCCATAAGCAAAGCCAAGCAGGTCCGTCTCTTAGGTCGTTCACTCTTAGCGCATCTAGTCGCAAAGCCCGTGCGCCCCGAATCCGAGAGCGGCGGTTTCACCCTTGTAGGGGCACAGCACTCTGTGCCCCTGCCGAGCAGATCAGTCTCCGATTCATACGCCGAGTGCCACCGCATCGCCCGCGCCGCCCACAGCAATTTCTACTACGCCTTCTATCTGCTGCCAAAGCCGAAGCGCGACGGTCTTGCGGCGCTTTATGCTTTTATGCGGCTGGTGGATGACGTCGCCGACGAAGGAAACGATCTCGCGGGCAAGCAGCGCGGTCTCGCAAAATGGCGCGCGGCCTTTGATGAAGCTGTCACGGGCCACTCACAAGTTTTTGATGGTACGGCCGCAAAGCCGCTACCTTCGGAGCCGCTGTATGGTGAGGCCGAAGTCTTGCCCGCCCTTGTCGACACCATGCAGCGTTACAAAATGCCCGCGCGTTACCTCCACGATCTAATCAGCGGCGCCGAAATGGATTTGACTCTCCGCAGCTATCCAACCTTTGATCGCCTCCGCGAATACTGTTATCGCGTCGCCGGAACCGTCGGCCTAACTTGCACCCACGTCTTCGGCTTTCAAGATCCACGCGCTCTCGATCTCGCCGAAAAACTCGGCTTAGCCTTTCAGCTAACCAACATCATCCGCGACGTTCACGACGACTTCGCTCTCGGCCGCGTATATCTCCCCGAAGAAGACCTCGCGCGCTACGGCGTCTCTCCGCAAGATTTAGGTAAGAGCGAAGCAACTCTCGGCGTCCGCGAACTCCTTCGTTTTGAAGCGGACCGTGCGTGGCAATGCTACGAAGAGGGTTCCGCACTTTTCGGTCTAATCGACCCGGAAAGCCGCGGCGCCCTGTGGCTCTTGGTGCACACGTACAGCGCCCTCCTAGCCCGCATCGAGTCTCTCGATTTCGCCGTATTCGGCGAACGCGTGCGTCTCTCGAAAGCTGAAAAAATGCTGTTCATCGCAAAGGCGCGCTTCGGCCGCCTCTCGGAAGAGAATATCCTTGAAAAGCGTGATCGTGATCGGCGGCGGGCTGGCGGGACTGGCAGCCAGCGTCGCGCTAGCTGAAGCAGGCTGGCGCGTTCGTCTCTTTGAGCAGCGGCCGTTTCTTGGCGGACGCGCGGCTTCCTACGTCTTGCCCGATGGCGAGCACGTCGACAATTGCCAGCACGTCACCTTTGGCTGCTGCACCAACCTCGAAGACTTTTATCGCCGCGTTGGCTCCGCCGACAAAATAAAGTTTTTTGACCGCCTCCTCTTGCTCGACCCCCAGGGCCGCCGCGGCGAAATGCACGCCGGCATTCTCCCCGCGCCGTTTCACATGACCGGCTCATTCTTGACTTTTTCTCCGCTGGGCCTGAAAGACAAGCTCGCCATCGCCCGCGCCTTCTATTCCATCCTGCAAAGCGGCGGCCATCCTCGCGATGTCGACGAACCCGGCGGCATCTCCATGCTCGAATGGCTCCGCCGCCGCAAACAAACTCCCGCGGCCATCAGCCGCTTCTGGCGCGTAGTCCTTGTCAGCGCTCTTTCCGAAGAACTCGACCGCATCGACGCCCGATACGGCATCGACGTTTTCTGGAAAGCCGTGCTCTCCAACAAGACCGGCTACCGCATGGGTGTTCCCGCTGTCGCTCTCGGCGATCTCTATGAAGGCTGCCGCGCCGCTATCGTACAAAAGGGCGGGGAAGTAGTCTTTCGTTCTCCGCTCCGGGGTTTGCGCATTGAAAACGGCAAACTAACCGCCGTCCTTTTCGACAGCGAGCGCGAAGAATCCGCCGACGCGTACGTCCTGGCTTTACCCCATCTCACGCTCTCCGAACTTCTTCCCGAAAGCGTCAAACGCACCGACACCGCGCTCGGCAATCTCGACAAGATAATCGACGCTCCCATCACCGGCGTACATCTCTGGTTTGACCGCCAGGTCATGACCGAGCCTTTCATCACCCTGCTGGATACCACCACGCAATGGATCTTCAACAAAACGGCTCTCTACGCTGGCGCGAACGGCGCAGGTCCCGCTCCCGACAAGGGCCAGTACCTCCAACTTGTCATCAGCGCCTCGTATGACCTGCTCCAAAAGCCGCGGCAGGAAATCATCGATCTCTGCCTTAAAGAAGTCCGTCACGCGCTTCCAGCCGCTCGCGAAGCGAACCTCCTCAAAGCCACCGTCATCAAGGAGGCTACAGCCACATTTTCCCCGCAACCCGGCGTCGACCGTTGGCGTCCAATACAAGAGACGAGCATCGGTGGTCTGTTCCTCGCCGGTGATTGGACCGCAACAGGCTGGCCCGCCACCATGGAAGGCGCCGTTCGCAGCGGCTACCTTGCCGCGGAAGCGGTTTTGCGATTGGCAGGAACGCCGCAACAGTTTCTTCAGCCCGACCTGAAGCCCGATGGTCTGGCTGGTCTGTGGGCCAAAAGCTAAAACCGCGCTTGCCGTCAACGGGGGAAGCACTCGGCGGAAAAAAGGCAAAGAGTCAACGCCGCGTTTCACGGATCCTTGGCAAGCTGCTCGAACTCACCGATTTTGCGCTCCACGAGTGTGAACTCCTCGCAAATTCTGTCGAGCGCAAGGTAAGCGTCCAAATTGTTTTGCCGGAATAATTCGTAAGCGTCTCGGGATTCCCAGAAATCGCACGTCAAATAGGTATGGTCACGGAATGGATCGCGCAGGAGGAGACTTCGCTGGTAGGTAAGGTCGCGTCGGAATAGCTGGGCCCAATCGCCAGACGGCCCATATACGCTTTCAAACCTTTCCTCACATCCTGGCTTGACATCGAACTCCCAGAGGGCTAAAAACATAGAGGTCCCATCTCCTGCTTGGACGTAGCCAATCCTGTTTTGATCCTCTGGGTAACGATTGCGCTGTGGACCGAGTGTAACAATCCGGTCGGATTCATCACAAGTTGTGCGTGCGCTCCAGCGCGGAAGTTTAAGCAATTGCAGTCAAAGTCCGGCATTGCGTCCGGACGGAGGCGTTTGTGGATCGAAAGTACGGTCATCGCGGCTACCGCGACACGGAAAAAGGCGAAAAACGGGAAAAGGGTCACGACCGCAAACCGCCACAAGGCGGTCCGCGCGCCGATCAGTTCGGCCCGCGCACCCCGCGCATGGTAGGCACCGTCACCCGCGGCCGATGTTCCAACTGTGGTGCCGTCCTCACCGCCGGTTTCGACCCCAATGGCAAATGTCCCAAGTGCCAGTTCGAGCTTCACAGTTGCAAGCAATGCCGCTTCTTCGATTCTGGCGCCCAATTCGAGTGCACGCAGCCAATCCCCGAACGCATCACTCCCAAGGACACGAAGAACGACTGCAAATTCTACGAGTTCCGCATGACCATCGAAAAGGACACCGCCCCCACTTCCTACGCCCAACCCGCACAAGTAGCGGCCGCCGCCAGTACCCCTCCGCCTCGCACCAACGACGCTCGCCAAGCCTTCGAGGATCTTTTCAAAAAGTAACGCCGCTCTCCTTAGCCCGCCGCGAGTAACTTAAAAAGTTAAGGCTCGAATTCACAGCATTGTAACCTTCGGTTTTACTTGCATTCATTTGCTCGACATACTCTACCAATTGTCCGGGGGCAGTTCAGGATATCCACAGGCCGGCACTCGATTTGTGTGTCGAAGATGTGATACATCCCTGGCTATGGGGCGGGTCCAATCCAGCGGAAGGGGTGTATTCAGATGATAAAAGTGTCTCGGCTAGTGCTCGCGTGTTTGGGTCTTCTTTGCCTGCTTGTCACGTCGTCGCAAGCGCAGCAAACTCTCGGTTCCATCAATGGCACGGTCACGGATAGCTCCGGCGCGGTGGTCCAGAACGGAGTCGTGAAGATTCTCAACCTGGCCACGGGCTTGGAACAAACCGCCACTACCAAGTCGGACGGATCATTCAATATTGCCGATCTTCCCATCGGCACTTATAGCGTCACTTTCTCTCGGGATGGATTCAAGACCGAGGTCCATTCGCAAATCCTCGTGCAGGGTAATCGTACGACAACTGTAAACGCGGTCTTGCAGCCTGGAGCCGTATCTGCGACGGTCACTGTCGAAGGCACTCCCCTGCTGAACCAGACGGACACCACCAATGGCTATACTCTAGGCAGCGAACTTATCGAGAATATCCCCCTCGGAACCGGCAGCTTCACGCAACTGGCGCTCTTGGCCCCCGGCGTCAATGCGGACCTGCTGGCAGGCGCTGGCACGAACGCCGGGCTGGGAAATCAAGACATCTTTTCCAACGGTCAGCGCGATACCAGCAACAGCTTTTCTTTCAACGCCGTCGAAGCGAACAATTTGTTTAACGGCTTGTCTGCCAGCGCGATCGGCGAGAGCCGCTTCGTGCTAAATACCAACGAGCAGTTCCTCGCTGGTGGGCAGATTCAAACGAACACTTCAGTCTTCGACGCTATCGGCCAGGGGCTGCCCGCGCCTCCTCCGGAAACCATCGAGGAAATCCACGTCAACACCTCCATGTACGACGTTTCGCAGGGCGCGAATAGTGGCGCCCATGTTGCTGTTGCGACGAAATCTGGTACCAACGATCTTCACGGCAACGTTTATGAATACCACCAGACGTCGGGGTGGGATGCCAACCAGTTCTTCTTCAACGCGGCATCGCTTCCGCGCGCACCCCTTCACCGCAACACGTTTGGCGGGACGCTCGGCGGGCCCATCAAGAAAAACAAACTGTTTTTCTTCGGTTCTTACCAAGGCCAGAGAGTGTCAGACGCGAGCAATGGATCTACGCAATTCGTGAACGTGCCGACAGGTCTCACCGACGATCGCACCCCAGCGACACTCGCGGCGCTGGCAGGCGTCCCCGTGGGCAATATCGACAACGTCTCCTTGGCCATCCTTCAGGCGAAATTGCCCAATGGCAAATTGCTGGTGCCCTCGGCAACCGTCACGGATCCGAACCAGATCAACACTCTCGGGGGCAACGCCATCGTGAACGGGCCTCCCAGCACCTTTAGCGCAGACCAGGTCAACGGGAACGTGGACTACATGTTCAGCACCAAGGACCGTTTGGCCGCCAAATACTATTTTCAGAATGATCCCTCTACGAGTCCATTCGCTGTCAGCCAAGTACTTGGGTTTCCCCAGACGCTTCACGCAGGCAGCCAAGTCTTTTCGCTCGACAACACGATTAGCTTGACCTCCAATACCACTTGGGAGCAGCGAATCGGCTTCATCCGTCAGCTCGCCAACGCCAGCACGACCCAACAACTGACCCCCGCTGGTGTGAACATCAATCTGCTCGGCAGTAAGTTCTTTCCCGGCTTCAGCATTAGCAACGCCGGTTCGGGAGACTTCAACGGGCTGCGCATCGGTCCCGCCAACAACTTTGCCAATGCCGGCGTCTTCCAGAATCACTTTCAAGTGGGCACGAACTACAACTGGAGTGTAGGCCGCCATACTGTCTCTTTTGGATTCAACGGCGACTACGGCCAACTGAACGTACTTAACCGCGAAAACCAAGTAGCCTCCTTCACTTTCCGGAACTTTGCAAACTTCTTGACCGGAAATATGGGCGGCAGAAACGGCGGCGGGCAACTATTGAATGGTGAAACCAACCGATACTTTCGCGCCAAGCAGACCGGTCTCTTCGTCCAGGATAATTTCAAACTCAAATCCAATTTGACGATAACCGCCGGTCTCCGTTGGGACTGGGACGGCCCTCTTTACGAGAAAAATGGCCTTCTCACCAACTTCTACGCAAAGAACTATTCCTACGATCTCGGCACCGACACCATCAACAACATCGGACTCGTTATCGCCGGCAACAACAAGCAGTTCTGCGCAACCAAGTCGGTCATCTGCACCAGCAGCGATTCCACCCTCACCGGGCGGCAGTGGATTTTCGAGCCACGGATCGGCGTCGCCTGGTCTCCTCACTTCGTCAAGAACCTGGTCGTTCGCGCCGGTTACGGTTTGTACGCGGACCGCGGCGAATTCTTTACAGAACTTTCCGCTAGCGCGGGAATCGGCATCAGCGGGCCATTCGGTGTCACCACCGAACAACCATTCACAGTGCCGTTCAACGCCTCTTGTAACGGTGTTCATTGCCTCAGCAACAATCCGTTTGGCACTTCGGCCCCGCCCGCGCCTCCCACCAATCTCTCCGGAGTGCAGCGGCTCGTTCACAATCAGTCAGCATTAAGTGGCTGCGCAGAGCCTGTCACCCCGACGTGCACACCTACCGGAGACCCGCTTTTCGCGTTTCTTTTTGGAGGTTACGATCCCAGAAACACCCTGCCCTATTCGGAGAACTGGACCCTTGATGTTCAATGGCAGCCCATCAATTCCTTGCTCATCGACGTCGGCTACGTTGGCAACCACGGACAACACGAACTTCTCCCCATCCCGTTCAACCAGCCGGGCATCGCCACACCGACGAACCCCATTAATGGACAGATTTACTCCTATGGATATCAAGCCACCGATAACATTCTCGATGCGAATAAAAATCCCGGCATCCTTCAGACTGAACAAGTGGCGACAACCATCGCGGAGTTTTCAGGCGCGGACGGCAATACCGCCCTTCGAGTGCCTTTCATAGGCTACAACCCCAATTCGGATTTCTGGGAAGCCGAGGGAATCTCGAACTATCACGCGCTCCAACTTAGCGTGAAGAAGCGGATGAGCCGCGGTCTCATGTTGAACGCGGCGTACACGTGGTCCCATACACTGGATGACGGCAGCGGACTTTCCGAGGGACTCTTCTTCAATGGCAACAATCCTCTCAATCCGAGAAGTGCCTATGCGAGTTCCGGGTTCGACCGCACCCACGTTTTCACTATCAATTACACGTACCAGATTCCCGATATCACCAAGTCCAAAGGATTCCTCAAGCACATCGTCAACGGCTGGGGCGTCAATGGGGTCACGATCGCCGAGAGCGGACTGCCTTACAGCGTGTACGACTTTTCCGGAACCGTTGCCAGTCAGTATTTTGGCGCGGGCGACGACTTCATCACCAATCCGTTACTCAACGGGTCTCCCAAGAGCACTTCGCTCCAGGGCACGACCGGTGTTGACCCTGGCAAACCGGTGCTCAATGCCGGCGCGTTCGGCATCAATGTCAACGCGCCAGGTACGAATGGAGTGCCACCTTGCGGCCCGACCACCCACGGCGGCACTGCTTGTGACTTCTCGGAGACGGGATTTTCCAGCGCCGGCCGCAACGCATTCCGCGGCCCATTTCAAACGCGCTTCGACTTCAGCGTCTTCAAGCTCTTTAAGCTGAACGAGCGATTCACGCTTCGCTATGACGCGCAGTTCTTTAACCTCTTTAACCATCCCAGCTTCGACGCGCCGAGCAACAACATCAGCTTGAATCCCTGCTTCGGTCCTAACTTGCAAACCAGCATACCCAACGGATGCCAATGGCAGGGCACGATTCCGGCCGTACCGCCATCAACAAAAGCATTTGGCGATGGCACGGCACCCTTCGGAGCTGGATTCATCCAGAGCACACTCGGCAGCCCGCGCTTGATTCAGATGGCATTGCATTTGACCTTCTGAACCCGCGTGCAAATGAAATGGAAACGGGCGGGGACCATCGGCATCTTCCCCGCCCGTTTTATTTTTCTCGCCCAATCGATGCGAAGTTGGCTTCGCCGCTTCCGTTCACCGCGCTATTTTGTCCTACTCAAAAGCAGTGCACGCGGCGTGGCTCCTCGATCCAGCCTCGGGCTTCCGCCATTTACCAAACGCCTCTTCGCGCCGCCGGAATAGTTAGCTGACAGTTTTTGCTTGACAAAAAATAGCACTGTGATATACTCCCTCTTGGGTAATGATTCGTCTTTTGCTTTGCAACGCCAGCATATCCGCTGGCGTTTTTTGCTTTCTAGGCGCCGAATTTAGCAACCCCTTTGTTTTCAGCATCTGCACGATCACCGCGTTTTGCCGTGTTTTACCGTGTTTTGTCCGTCCGCAAACCCATTAGAATCCGCACTTCCAAGAAAGGTCCACAAGTGTTGATTCTAATGAACTTACAGAAAATGTTAAACGCTTTAGAATGAACACTTACAAGAAAAGGGGGAGGGGGGACGGAGTGCGGCAGCTCTGCTGCCGCCTTGCTGGTCGCCCGATTAACTCAACTTAGTTGGTACGACACAGACTTAGGTGCTAACGCCGCCATCCTCGTCTCGCAAAATCCCGGACTCAAGTGCATACTGTTACGCTTTTCGTCTGCCCAAGGAGCGGATCATGCGGAGTTTTCGAGTTCTTCTCGTTTTTGCGATCGTTTCGATTCTTGCGCCAATCGCCAGCACGCAACAGCAATCAAAGGCGTCGGGCCACGTGCCCACGCCCAGCGAATTTCTCGGCTTCGAAGTTGGCGCCGACCGCAAGCTCGCCGACTATCGTCAGATTACTTCTTACTTCAAAGCGCTCGCCGCCGCCTCGCCTCGCGTCGAAATCGAAAACCTCGGCAAGACCACTCTCGGCGAAGACATGTTCATGGCTGTCATCTCCACGCCGGAAAACCTCGCCAACAAGGCAAAATACAAAGACATCGCTCACAAGCTTGCCGACCCTCGCGGCCTCAGCTCACAGCAAATCGACTCCCTCGCCCGCGACGGCAAAACCATCCTCCTCCTCACCTGCAATATTCACTCCACGGAAATCGGCTCCAGCCAAATGGCCATGGAATGGGCCTACGATCTCGCGACCTCGCAGGATCCCGAAATCCTCCGCCGCCTCAACGACTCCATCGTCCTCCTCGTCCCCTCTCTCAATCCCGACGGCGAAACCATGGTCACCGAGTGGTACAGAAAGTATCTCGGCACCAAATACGAGGGCGGCCCGATGCCGTATCTCTATCACCACTATGTCGGCCACGATGACAATCGCGACTGGTTCATGCTCACGCAAATCGAAACCAAAAACGTAAACCGCATGGTCTACCACGATTGGTTTCCGCAATTCTGGCTCGACGAACATCAGATGGGCTACACCGGCCCGCGCATTTACATCCCGCCCAACGCCGATCCCGTCGCAAAACTCGTCAATCCGCTCGTCCATCGCGGCAACAATCTCATGGGCGCGGACATGGGCTGGCGCCTCGAAGAAGCAGGGAAGTCCGGCGTGATTTTTGGATATTCGTTTGACGCTTACTGGCCCGGCGGCACGCGCAATACCGGCTGGTGGAAAAACATGTACGGCGTTCTCACCGAAGTTGCCTCCGCTCGCATCGCTTCGCCCATCGACGTCACTCCTGACGAACTTCAAGGCGGCACCAAAGGTCTCATCACCTACGAACAGCAAATCAATTTCCCCAATCCCTGGCCCGGTGGTTCTTGGCGTCTGCGCGACATCATGGATTACGAACTCCTGGTCTCCAGCGCCGCTCTCGAAACCGTCAGCAAATTCCGCCAGGAGCTTCTCCGCGGCGTCGCCACCATGGCTACGCAGGCCGTCCAGTCCGCCGACCCACAAGTCTGCTGGCGCATTCCCATCGAAGACCAGCGCGATCCCGTCACCGCCGCTCGCCTCGTCGCTCTTCTTATCGAACACGGCGTTGAGGTCCGCATCAACTCCGACGCAAAAATCATTCTCGTTCCTACCGCTCAGCCCTACGGCCGCTTCGTTGACGAAATGATGGGCGTCCAGCGTTATCCCGAAGTTCGCCCCGCGCCCAACAGCGGCATTCTCGAGCCTTACGATGTCGCCGCTTGGTCGCTTCCCCTCATGATGGGCGTAAAAGCCGAGCGCCTCGCTATCCGTCCCGATCAGCTGAACTCCTCGCGCATCCTCAAAGACGCGCAGTGGCCCGATGGCGGCCTCTCCAACCCGAACGGCAAATACTTTTCCATTGCGGCTCACGAAAACAACATCTTCGCGCTCGCAAACGCCATGCAAGCTTCCGGCGGCCAAGTCTTCCGCTCGCAGTCTCAAAAGCCCAACGAGGCTCCCGAATTCATCTTCGCTTCCCACGCCCAACTCGCTGCCAACGCCGAAAAATTCCACCTCCAACTCATTCCTCGACCTGATCTTCCCCAAGGCGCCACGCAGCTTAAGCCCGTCCGCCTCGGCCTCTACAAACCGTACGTCACCTCACTCGACGAAGGCTGGACCCGCTTCCTCCTCGACCAGTACGGCTTCAAGTACAAAAGCATCGAAAACAAGGAAATGCGCGCAGGCAATCTCAACAATTCCTTCGACGCCATCATCCTCCCAGACACTTCTCGCGAAGCCATCGTCGATGGCAAAGAAAATCGTTTCGGCTTCTTCGAGGAATTTCCGCCCGAATATACCGGCGGCATCGGCAAGGAAGGACTCAAGGCCCTCCGCGAATTCGTCGACAAAGGCGGCACCCTCATCACGCTTGCCAATTCGAGCGACGTTCTCATCGGCGAGGAGTTCAATCTCCCCGTTCGCAACGCGCTTGCCAGTCCGCCTGGCGCAGCCGGCCGAGCCGCCACAATCACCTCTGACTTCAACGTTCCCGGCTCTCTCTTACGCGTCTACGTTGACACGAATCATCCGGTCGGCGCCGGGATGCCCCACGAAATCGCGGCCTTCGTCGACTCGCCCATCGCCTTCCAAACGTCGCTCCCCACTCCCGACATCCAGCGCTCCGTTATCGCCTGGTATCCCGACGACGCCAAAGACATTCTCGTCTCCGGCTACGCCCACGGCGCCGAACGCCTCCAACGCAAAGCCGCTGCCGTCGCCTTCACCCGCGGCAAAGGCAAAATTGTAATGTTCGGTTTCCGCGTCCAACACCGCGCCCAAACCGAAGGCACCTTCCAACTCCTCTTCAACGCCATCTTCTGGGGAGGTATGTAATTCTCGGCAAGGAATCGCTGCCTTTGTAGGTGCCGGGCTTTAGCCCGGCTCTTTTCCCGGTTGGAACAGCTACTTAACGCAAACTTTTCTCTCACGCACTGTAAGAATTTTGTATTCTCCTTCGCCACTCACGGCGGGCCGAACTATCGCGCCACGCTTACCTGCCCTTGCACTCCCGCCATCTCGTCATACTCCCGCCGCGAACTCTCGGGCAAAAGCACCCACAACGTATAAATTCCCAGCGCCGTCCCAAACGGAATCCGTATCATCGCCAGGCATGCCACCACGATCCCCAAAACTCGCGCCCAGGGCTGACGCTCATACAATCCCCACGCCAGCACCAGATGAATCACTCCAAAGACAGCCAGCAGAATGCCCGTTGAAAACATCCCGCCCCACAACAACGAGCGAAACCCCGGGTCCCAATTCCCGAATGGCCAGCCGCCATCAAAAATCAGCCTTCGAAAAATCATCCACCATGCCACTCCCATCAAACGCAAAATTCCATTGGCCAGCCAAAATCCAGCCACAATACCGATGTTCCGTCTGACGCGTCCATCCCCCTCAGCGCGAGGAACCGCTGCCGTCGATACTGTCGGCACCGCCGTCCCCGCCATCAATTGCTTCCCGCACGCGCTGCAATATCGAGTCCCGGAGCTGAAAGGTCTCCCGCAGCCATCGCAGTACATGCTTCTACCCCCTTCGAATCTGCCTCTGTCCAATACTACGTTTCCCACCCCAAAAAGTTCCAGCCCCAGCCCACTACTCCATCCCTACCGCGCCGCGCCACCTGCGCCTTTGCACCTCGGACACGGCCGCTCATCCCTTTCCAAACATCTCTCTTCCGCCGTGTTATCTTTGCATTCGAACCAACGAGCCGCTTCCAGGCCAGTTTTCGAACTCGCGCTCGGTCACAGAACACGCTCATTTCAGCATCACAAAAATCTAGCGCCTCACAGACTGGAGCCGAACATGCCAAAACCACCCTCCGCGAAGCGACGCATTCTTCTGCTCCTCGCCGCCTCCGCGCTGGCTCTCGCGCTTCCCACAGTCTCTCAAGCGCAACAAGCCGACAAAACCGAACTCCTCAAAAAGGCTCGCCAATCTTATTACAGCCTCAAGGCCGAAGGCCTCACCGAATTTCAATGCACTATGACCCCCAACTGGGCCTTCCTTCTCGAAGAGCAACGCAAGGCCGACCCCGCCGCAATCGATGCCGTCATCCAAAAACTCCAAGCCGTCCATTTTGGCTTTTCCCTCGGTCTTGATGGCATCGCCAAAGTCACTCACAATGAAATCGCAGCCGAGAATGAGCAAGTCGCCAGTGGCTTAAAGCAGATCTACAGCGGCATGGAACAAATGGCCTCCGGTTTTTTCCAAACCTGGTCCGCCTATACGATTTCCCCGGCACTCCCCGAACCTGCCGCGGATTTCCAACTCGAATCCATCGGCCCCGGCTACCGCATCTCCTATAAAGAAGGCGCCGCCGACGTCACCACCACGATGGGCCAGGACTACGCTATCAGCGCCATGAGAGTCAAGACTGCTGAATTCGACTCCACCATAAAACCTCAGTTCAAAAAGAGTCCCAAGGGGCTGCTTCTCTCCAGCTATCAAGCCGTCTATCGCGGCGCAACTGCTGCCGATGCCACCGATCTCGATGTCACCATCGACTACCAGGAAATCAACGGCCTTCAATTCCCGCAGGAAATTTTTCTCTCCGGCTCCTACGCTTCCTCTCCCTTCAAAGTCAAAGTCAATTTCACGAGCTGCCAGGCCACCAAACAGTAGCCAATCCTCTTTCCCTTGTTCTGTAGGTGCCGGGCTTCAGCCCGGCTCTTTTGGTTTTTTCTTCGACTCTTCACCACGAATTCAGCCTGCGCCCTCCTCGGAGAGTACCGCCCAAGACACTCTGAATTGACGCCTCACGGATTTCGCTCCTAGAATGTCCGCAACATGCCCGCCCATTTCCAGCCCAAGCCAGAAATGGTCCAACTCACCCAGTGGGGCGCAGCACGCGTTCCTCGGGGAGGCTCGTGGATGATTTTTGACGTGGACTCAGTCGCGCCAAGCTGCTCCCATCCCGGCGCGTGGGTCGTCCACATTCGCGACTATCGCTACGGCGTCGACCCCGCTGGTCTCTTAGGCCGCAACTACCAGATCTGGACGCTACGCCCCGGCGACTACGAAGAAGTTTGAACCATGCGCAACTCCCCGAACATCAATCGGGTCCTCGACCGTCTCACCGCGCTCGCGCTCGCTCTTCCCGAAGCCCAGCGTGATATCTGCAACTCCCACGCCGCCTTCACCGTCCGCAAAAGAACCTTCGCCTATTTTCTCAACGACCACCACGACGACGGCATCGTCGCCGTCACTTGCAAAGTCCTCCACGGGGAAAACGTCGCCCTCGCTAAGGCGCAGCCCAGGCGCTACTATCTCCCCGCCTACATCGGCCCACGCGGCTGGGTCGCCCTCCGCCTCGACCTCGCCATTATCGATTGGTCCGAAGTCCGCGATCTTCTCCTGACCAGCTACGTCCTCGCTGCCCCCAAAAAACTCGCCACGCTAGTCAAACTCCTCGAGTGAATCCAGGAAAACGCATCGCGCGCCGTCCTGACGGGCGTGCTCCTCTCTCGTTTTCTGAAAAGCGTGTCTTCTTCGAATTCCCCCTCTCAGACATCCTCCCTCTCCGTACCTCGCTTCCCACGGAAAAAGTACGCTGAAGCTCCAATCACGATCGCGAAAAACAACACCACGCCAGCCAGCATCGCAAACGCTCCCGGGTCCACCCTTGCTCCGGGGTTTGCCGCATACTGATGCGACCAAATCGCCGCATAACCCAAGGAATCATGCGCCGCAGCGCTCCCTGCCGGCGTCGTCGTCCACGGCGCAAAACAACACAGCAAAGCCATTCCAATCAAAAACGCCAAGAACGTTACGCTGAAGAGAGTCTTCATAGGTCCACAGTCTACACCCGGTAAACGGCAGCAATGGTATCCTCTCGACACGGGCCGCCAACAAAAAATAAGAATTCCAGCGGCCTCCGTCGGGAATCTATGCCTGTTACAAAGTTTTTTCTTCCTGCGCTGGTTTCAGCGGCCGTCCTTTTGCGCAGCGGCGGCCCTCTGCCGGCGGCTATTGGCCAGACGTCTTACGCAAACACATTACTGCTCATCCCAGCCGCCTCGGCCCAGGCGCAGCCGTCCCCAGCGAACTGCGGTCGAGGGCTGGTTCCTAAAGATGCCGAGTCGACGGGCCGCGAGGATAACCCTTTGCTCGATTTCAACTGCAAATAACACAGCATAGGAGGAATCACCATGCATCCTTTACGCAAACTACGGGAATCCGGTAAGCCTACTGCCGCCCAGGTGAGCGAGTTGCTTGCCGAAAACATCGTATTCAACAGCCCGATCCTGGTACGGCCGATCCAGGGGCGTGAAGTCATCGCGGCGATTTTCGCTCAGTCGAGCGCTACGCGTGGTTCCGGCACCTATACAGCCGAGTTTAAGCTCGATGAGCGCACCACCTTCTTGCGCTGGGTGGGGACGATGGATGGCCACAAGTTCGAGAGCTTGGAGATCATCGTGGACAACGAGCAGGGTCTGATTGTGGAGCGCACCATTGCCCTCCGGCCGTATCCGGCTTTGAAACTGTTTCGCGACGCCATGTATGCAGCGCTCAAGGATAAGCTGCCGCCCGATGTTTGGGACTACCCAACGCCATAGTGTGACCACGACGGGCCTCGATAATTTTGCGGAACGTACAAAAAGATACAGCCAGTCGAGAGTAACTCCCTCACTATAGAGTGACCATGGCAAACGCTCAACTTACGGCTCTGCGCACCACGCCGGACACTCGCAAGGTCGAAAGAACAGCCAATCCCTCAAGACCCGTCGTCTACGTCAACAACACGGTCGTCGAAAACACTCAGGTCGATGTCCAGCTCTATTTCTCTTTTGTTCACGAGGTCACTCCCGGAAAATTTGCATCCGTCGAGCAACTCCTGGTCGTCATGGCTCCCGAGCACGCCCTTCAACTCTCCGAATCACTTCAGAAAACTTTGGAATCCTACGAAACTGCCCACGGAAAAATCCGCCAGATCAAGCTCGAGCAAAAGCCCGCCGAAAAGAAATTCCTCGAATAGCCCGTTCGCTTTCCCACGGCGCCTGGCGCAGAGCTTCAGGGGGCAGCGGGTAGGACATCCTTAACTCGGTGAAACGGTTTTGACTTTGTCTTTTGTTGTCGCAGTGCCCGACCCTTTCGCGTTTGGTTTAAGAAAGGGTGGTTTCTTCCTCTGTCCTCTTCTGCAGGCTACCGCATCCCTGCGGAAACCAATGACAGACTGGACGTTTTCTAACACATTGTATGAGGTTTGACTCGCCGTGTTCCTGCTCAGGGAAAGCGGAGAGTTTCCGTCTGTCCCCAATTCCAAATTTCTCAAAGTCCGGGCCAGCCGCCCGAATTGCGAAAAACAGTCCAGACTTGTAGCCGCTCAAAACGAAATACATTGGAGATTATCGGTTATATATCAATAACTATTAACTGTTTATCGACCACAGCGTTTATTCACAGACATAAGTATTACGATTAAGGTGAATTACCTAGGTGGGGTGATACATGCCTGGCCAGACCTCTGCCCGCTGGATGGCTGATGCTGCCCGTCGGACGCTGAAGAAGTTGCATATTCCCTTTCAAGGCCCCTTCGTAACTTCTGAGCAGAACTGCATCTACGTCGTACATGGGTCCATTCTAACGGATCGAGAAATCATTGCGCTCCACAAAGACGGGAGGCTCAGCCAATGAATGACGCTGATCCCCAGAATCGCCGCCGCAGCCAGAGGGTTCTGCTCCAAGTCGCCGTGCTCATTACGCTCGAAATGCCTGGAGGCAATCGAGTGCGGGCTAAGGCGTTGACCCAGGTTGTAAATGCCCACGGCGGTCTCTTGGATGCCCCGTTCCAGATGAGCTCGGGCCAGAGACTCACGCTTGTAAACCCTCAATCTGGGAACGAAGCTGGCTGCCGAGTCGTTCGAGTCGATGAGCCGTCCGAAGGGTGTTTCCCGACCGCCTTCGAGTTTGACGAGCGCAACCCACACTTCTGGCCTATCAGCTTTCCGCCGGTCGATTGGGTCGTAACTCAGGAAGCCACATGAGGGCAGACAGATACCTCTGGATCGCAATATCAATTCTCCTCTGCCCGTTGGGCGGACATGTCTTGATCGATTCCGTCCGCCATTCTGGGCCATACGATGAAGAGTACATTCTACTCGGCGGGACCCTCTTTGCTCTGGGACTCGCCGCCATGTTCTTCGCATTCAAGCAGCACGCTCAAATCAAGGCGCTGGCCCAACACATGAGCCGTGCTTCACGCTCTTCCAGGGGACCAAAGAAACGGAGAATCGAAAATAACTCGTGACGGGCCCAACCACAAAGTGAAGGCTGCCTCGCCGCAATACATGCGGGACGTAACAGAGGAAGTCCTAAATCAGAATGGATGCGCGCTTGGGAGACGAATTTAAGGTGTTGGTGGCGGACGACTCCGCTGTGTATCGGAAACTTGTCGAGCAAACGCTCTCAGAGAAACATTATGCGGTTCTGTTCGCCAAAAGCGGTCCGGAAGCAATGGATATTTTCGCCAAACACCGGCCCTCCCTGGTGATCACCGATTGGATGATGCCCGATTTTTCCGGCATTGAGCTATGCGAGAGCATTCGCCAGCACTTTCAAGAATCCTACACCTACATCATTATTTTGACCGGCATGACGGAGAAGAGCGAAGTTGTCAAGGGTTTGGCGGCTGGAGCCGATGACTACTTGACAAAACCGTTTAACCGCGAAGAGTTGTTAGCTCGCGCGGGAGTGGGCCGGAGAGTTGTAGAACTCCATCGCCAGATTGAAGCAAAGAATCGCCTCCTGGAACAGCTAGCACTGACCGACTCGCTTACAAACCTGCCCAACCGTCGAGCGATTGAAGACTGGGCAACCCGGCAACTCAGTGGGGCGGCTCGCTATGGCTTTGCATTTTGGCTTGTCATGACCGATTTAGATCACTTCAAAAAGGTTAACGATACTTACGGACACGAGGCGGGCGATACCGTGCTGAAGAGAGTCGCCGAAATTCTAAGAACTAACTCCCGTAAGAGCGACATTTGCGGTCGTGTTGGCGGTGAAGAGTTTCTTTTTACGCTTTCACATACGACTGGCGAGAACGTTGAGCTCGTAATCGAACGTATTCGCGCAGAGCTTGAGGCAACGAAGTTCAGCTTCGACGGCAACAGCCTAACGGTAACGGCGAGTTTCGGTGCGGCCGGCTTTAACGGAAAGCATGCCCCGGACCTCAGTCAGCTCATTTCGCATGCGGACGCAGCCCTCTATTCGGCCAAACGGCTTGGCCGCAATCGCATACAATTTGCGCCGCTCGATGAATTGCCAGCGAGTAGGCGGTAGCTATGGGATCAGAGCGTCGCCGCGCCCCACGGTATCAGTTCATTGCGGACGCGGAAGTGATCGAAATCGAATCCGGTTCAAAGTTCAAGGTTAAGACCGGCGATCTGAGTATCGGCGGCTGCTTTCTCGACATGCTAAATCCCTCACCGGAAGGTACGGAGATTCAAGTCACAATTTTTCGCGGAAGCACTCAGTTCACTGGGCTCGGTCGAGTAGTATTTGTCTTCCCCAACTTGGGAATGGGCATCGCTTTCACAAGTACAGCAGCAAACCAGCTAGCAACTCTCGAAGAATGGCTCTCCGAGTTCAGCCTTAACCGCACCGCCTCCCGATGACCGTTTGAAGAAATCGGGGACGCCGGGCATATCGGAAACAGACAGGACGCCTTCCAAGATATTGTAGTAGTCGGGCGGGTGGCAGCCACTTGGCGCGCCAAGACGATTTTGCTTTTTATTCTTTCCGCGTGGCCTGCCGTTTGCGGTTTTGCTTCTTGCAAACCCTGGGCCACTCCTCGCTCTCTCCAGGCGGGTGGTACCTCCTTAACTCGCAGCAAAGATTTTGACTCTGTCTCTTTTTGTCGAGGTGCCCCACCCTTTCGGGTTTGGTTCAGGAAAGGTGGGTTCTCCGTCTGTCCTCGACTGCCGGCTGCGGCATCCCTGCGGTTTTCAGGGTGCGGGTCATGCTTTTTCCTCGATCGGCAAATGTCCCTGCTCTCATACTCTCCGCAAATCCCACCAAACAAACGGCTTACAGTTTATCCTTGACAAATAGTAACAATGTGCTATACTATGCTTGTTTCCTGGGTCGCGGACCCCGTTTGCGCCCCACAAGTCATGGCCCTCCGCCGCGCGGTCCTTCAAATTTCCCGTACACCTTCCGTCCCACCCCCGTTACTACTTTGCAAAAGCCGTCTTCTCCTAACCCATCCAAAATCAACACTTCTACAACTGTTGATTCCACTCCACTTCATCTCCCTCAGAATCAACACTTACAAAAAACCGGGAGGGGGGTGCCCCTCTCTTTACTCCAAAGTTTTGCAACTCGTCAACAGCCACTCGCCGCTGCTGTGCGCGCACAGCAGCGCCCGCAACCCCATTCCTTTCATACGTTTACTTCACGGTTCTCTGGATACCCCGGGGTGGGGGCCCGTTCGCCTGTCGCCATTTCTCCGCGCGCCTCTAAGAACTCAGCGTCGGAGTTTACCCCGCGCGGCTCGCGGCGCTATCCAATTCCGCCCGTGGTCATTCGACTCTCGACCCTTTCCCAGCCACCAGTCACCAGTCTCGAGTCACCAGTCACTCGCTTTTCCCCAGCGGAAACAAACTCGGCTCCGCTGGCGGCGCGTCCGCAATCCACTCCAACTCAGGGAACCTCTCCCGCAGCGGCTCAGGCACTTTCACTTTCGAGCCTTTCAAAATACTGATCAACTGCAACGCGTTGACCACACCTTTCCCTTGATAGTGGTTGTTGGTGATGACAAAGACCTCGCGCGATCGCTCCGCCACTTTCTGAACACGTTTCGCCCACGGTGCAAGCTCCTCCGTGGAGTAAAGATAGTTGTATCGCTCGTGAGAAGGGATCGCGGCATCATCGCTGAACCAGGTGTCGTAGCGCCGCCCATGCAGTCGCACGTAGCCAATCGGGGAAGTCGTTTCCGCGGAGGGCTCGAGCGACTTCCCGATGACGGGCTGATCGATATTGCAGAATCCGGCGTTACATTCCGCGAGCAACGCAAACGTTTCTGGCGTCTGCCACGATGCGTGCCGCACTTCGACGACCAGTGGATAATCAGCGAAGCGCTTCAAAAGCGCTGTCAGATGAGCAACAGTCTCCCGTGTTCGATGGAACGAAAAAGGGAATTGCAGCAGCACCGCGCTCAGTTTTCCTGCCGCCCGCAACACGTCGAATCCCTCGCGAACCGCGCGTTCGTCTTGAGCTGTTGCCGCGGCGATGGCCGAGCCCACTGCGCCCCCCGCGTTTGTAGGAACATTGTCGTGCGTGAATCGCTGCCAAAGTTTTGCAGTAAAGACGAACCGCGGATTTGCCGCGACTCGCTCGATCCATTGCGCCGCATGGTCCGGCCGGATGGGATTATAGAACGACGTATTGATCTCGATGGTGTCAAAGAATTCCGCGAGGTACGTCGCCTCGTGAAATCCTTTCCGTCGCCGCGAAGGGTACACATAGCCGGCCCAGTCCGGATAAGACCAACCGGCCGGTCCAACGCGAATCACGCTGTTCGATCTAGCTTTTATCCGACGTGGCATACTTGGCTTGCCCTTGTAGGGTCACAGCTTGTTTACCCTGAGTCTCGAAGGGCTGTGCCCTTTCTTACCAGGTCATCGATCTTCGTGGCACAGCCACTCTTGGCTGTGCGCAGTTCTGGAAACAAGCTCGAAACCGCAACAGGAAGAGCGTCTGTGCTACGACAGCACCGACGCGAGAGTAGAGTGGAGGAAGCGCAGCTGTCAACGCAAGCTCAGGTTTTTGGCCGCTTTGCATTTTTTCGGCGCGCGATTGCCGCGCGCGGCGTACGCTGGTATGCTTTGAACATGATGCGGTGCAAAGAGCAACCCCGCGTCGCCCGCCTCTTCTGCAAGAACTCCTACAGGTGCATTCATGAAACTTTCCATCAGCTACAAGCATGTCGAGCCGCACAAACCAGCGGAAAAAGAAGTCGATCTTTATGCCAGTAAACTCAACCGCATTTTGAAAAGCTATGAACCGGACCTGGTCCTGTTGCACGGCGTATTCTCAAAAAACCCGCGCGGCGCGGAAAGTTTATTCTCGCTGAATCTGTCGCTGCCAACCGGGACCCTTCACGCCACAGGAACCGGTGAAAACGTGCGAGCCAGTTGCAAGCAAGCCTTCAGCGAATTGGAAGCGCAGCTGAAGAAGCACCAGTCGCGCCTGCGCAAAGACTACGAGTGGAAACGCAAGCGTCCCCGCCCCAGCCCCGCGCTCTCTTGAATGCCGGGCCCCCGGCCAATTGTGTGAAGTAAGGGATGGGCATTCGAGGCTCAGCCGGATAAGTAAGTTTGGTTAGCTTGACACGCGAAAGCAGTGCACGCGCGAAGGCAGAAATTTATTGGCGTAGCGGATGGGCTTGGTGCAACAAGCACGCAAAAGTTCCAGAGATCAAGCACGCGCTCGATGGCCGGAATTTTCAGCCTGGCAGACGCGCTTGGCGCAGCAAGCGCTCATGCTACAATAAGAAATTCACGCCATAGGGGCGTAGCTCAGTGGTAGAGCAGCGGCCTTTTAAGCCGAAGGTCGTGGGTTCGATCCCCACCGCCCCTACCAGCTTTCTCTTTGACCCTACAGGGGTTGCGAAATCCGCGAGACCGCAAAAGGCAGCATTAAGAGCGATAGCTTCTGCCAACAGCAGATACGCGCAGGCATTTGGAGCCGAAAACGCGAAGATCTCAAGAATAGAGGAACTCCGCTCTTCAAGAGATATGTGAAGAATCCCAAGGATTCTCCATCTTTGCGGCAGCAGGCAAGGCCTTCGTTGATGTTTTTTTGTCCTGACTTGCTCTTTTTCCGCTCTTCCAGATGAAGGTCCAGAAGAGCAAGCTTCCTCAGTAAACCCGATTGGAGTAGTTCGACACTTCCATCGTTCGCGAGTTTCTTTGGTTTTCGATTCTGATCGAAAGGCGATCCGGACATGTTCACTCCTCCGCTCAAAAGCCGCGTACGAATGTGCAAAACAGAACAGCAGAGACCATTGTACAAAAGAGAACAGCGCGCGCCTTCAAAAGTACCAAGAATGTGGTACTGCACACTGAGCAGAGTCAAATACGTTCGAAGATATGGCATGGTCGGTAAGGAATGCGAATTGTAGGACCTGCCAAAAGTGGTGATTCAGAGATGGTTGGTGCGGGGTGGCGGGTTTGAGTCTTTCGACAGAGTAGAACTGATGGGGCCTTCGATTTCATGTGAATAGGCCAAAGGGGCAAAGAATTGTCGAAATCCGCAGGACGCGCAGGCACGGTGAAGGTGTTTATCGCCGACGGCAGCCAACTGAGCTGCCAATTAATAGCGGCGGCGGTGCGACGCGGCCGCTATAAAACCAGGGTTGTTGGCTATGCGACTGACGCGGTGGGAATTCGCGAAGGACTTGAAGAGAACGAGGCCGACGTTGCAGTGATTGGCGCTCGGCTGGAAAACGAAGACCTGGCAGGTTTCCACGTGACGCGAGAGATCCTGGCTTCGCGCTGCAAGGCGAGCGTCATCATCATACTTGATTCGAACAAGCCCGCGATGGTGGTCGAAGCATTCCGGGCTGGAGCCAGCGGCATATTCTCTCGAGATCAATCGTCTGAGTTGCTGTGTAAGTGCATTCACGCGGTACACAAAGGGCAAGTGTGGGCGAGCAGCAAGGAATTACACTTCGTGATCGAAGCTTTGGCCCCGGCTCCGTCAGCCAGGTCAATTGCTGTGAGAGGGACGGCATTGCTCACAAAGAGAGAAGAAGGAGTCGTCCACCTGGTAGCAGAAGGCATGACCAATCGAGACATTTCCCAGGAGCTGAAGCTCAGCGAGCACACCGTGAGAAACTATTTGTTCAGGATCTTCAACAAAGTAGGAACTTCGAATCGGCTTGAGTTGGCTCTTTACGCTATCGACCGGCGAGAAGGCAATGATCAGCAGAATTCGATGCCTCCCACGGATGAATCGCATACAGGCGCAAATCTAGCTGTTACCTCGAAGCGCGCCTGAGCCGTCCTGCCTTCTGAGCGAACCTCAATTATTCGTCCCACAGATTCTGAACCATCACTGGCGCGGAATTTCGATCGATGCTCAAAATGTGTCAGCGGCCGTAGAGTAGCCTGATGTCTGCAATTGTGTAGGGCACCGCCCCCCGAATCGAAAAGCGAAACTAGTCAACGACTTAATTCTCGGCGAGCATGAGTATTGTTATGTGAATTAGCTGACAAGGAAGCATTTGCCTGTGATTGGATCGTGAGCCATGCCGGACGCTTCGAAGTACAAAAGTGAACAGGTACTTTTGTACCCGCTAGTTGGATAGCGTCTCAAGACGCCGCAAGCAATGGGTAATGACTTTCCTTCCCTTGTTGGTTCTCGCGTTCATCGCTAATGTGCAGCTTGAGAGATTGGTGGGGGTGCTTGTTGAATCTTGGGCGGCCAGCGAGAAAAACCCTCCGGTTCCTGCTGCAAACGGCAGTCACATTCTGGTGGACGAATGGGAACGGCGAGGCCCGGCAGGGAGAAGGCCGCAGCCGCGACGTAAGTGAGCATGGCGCCTTTATTTTTGCGCCAAGCTGCCCGCCAACTGGTGCGAGCGTCGTACTCAAAATTGATCTAGAAGGAATCCCCGATGAGATCGGACGCCTCCCGGTAGAGGTGGAGGGCGAAGTGCTTCGGGTCGAGCAATGCCCGGCTGAGCGGGGAATGCTGACGGGCGGGTTTGCAGTTCAATATTGAAGAGATCGTTCGAAATAAATTCGGGGACCGATCTCTGAAAGAATTTGGCAGCGAGAATGTGCCAAGAGAATTGCGGAAGGTTTCAGGCCAGGCAGCGGTGTTGCGGCCAAGACCGACCGTAAGTCGAATGTAATTAAAGGCTTACAGGATGCTAGGCTGTAAGTCACAGGGCGGAGCTCTATGCTTTCTGAGTCAATTGCTACGGCTGGGAGTGGTCTTTGGGATTCTTCCTGGTATGCGCTCTACACCCGCCATCAGCACGAGAAAATGGTGCATCAAGTTTTGACCAACAAGGGATTTAACACGTTCCTTCCGCTTTATGCAGCCACCCATAATTGGAAAGACCGCACCAAAGCACTGACGTTGCCCCTGTTTCCGTGTTACGTGTTCTTGAAAGGGGGAGTTGAGCGGCGACTACAGATTCTTACAACGCCAGGAATATATGGCGTGGTGTCCAGCGCAGGCCAGCCAGCCGCAATTCCTGAGAGCGAAATCGAAGCGATTCGGCGAGTTGTTCAAAGCGGTGCGCGCGTTGAAACGCATCCTTACCTAAAATGCGGAAACTGGGTGAGGGTCAAGTGCGGCCCCCTGGCAGGGATAGAAGGGATTTTGGTGCGGAAGAAGAATGTCTCTCGCCTGGTGCTCTCCGTGGAGATATTGGGGACAGCAGCGGCCATCGAAGTTTCAGCATTCCAGGTTGAGGAAGTGAACGCCCCGCGCACAAATAATTCCGGCGCCGGGTTGGGAACTGGTTCGGTGCACACACGCGATGCTAACGCTATCGCTTTAGCTTAACGAATGAGCTGCCCGGCAAGGCCCAAAGAACTGAAGTTGATTGGGACGCAAGACTCCGAGTCAAGGCGAGACTAGCCAGCGAGGATGCCATGAGAAAATGGTTTTATGTAACAACAGCAGTACTTCTAGCGTTGTTTTCGATCCCCGTGCAAGCGCAAGGCCAGGCACGAAAAGATATTAAGACCGAGAGCGCCAGGGTCTTGACTGCGGGAGACATCACTCCGCAGCCCGCAAAAGCAGCGACCGAAGATCCTAACTACGCCATCGCGCCCGAGGACGTTCTCACCATCGACGTGTGGAAAGAGCCAGAAATCTCCCGAACAGTGCCCGTGCGCAGAGATGGCAAGATTTCCCTGCCATTGCTAAACGACTTGCAGGCGGCGGGTTTAACTCCCACGCAGCTTGGTTCTGAAATCGTAGAGAAGTTACGCGCGACAATCGTCCATCCACAAGTTACGGTGATCGTTGCGCAGATGAGCAGCCTGCGGGTTTACATTCTGGGCCAGGTGACTCGTGGAGGAGCGTATCCGCTGGTGCCCGACATGACGGTAATGCAGGCACTCTCGATTGCGGGAGGATTCACGCCATACGCCAACTTGAAGAAGATCTACGTGATGCGCAAAGAAAATGGCGCGGACAAAATCTTTGCCGTCAACTACAAGGAAGTGATCAGCGGGCGGAAGACCGAACAAAATATACAACTGAAAGCCGGCGATACGATTGTCGTTCCGTAGGAAACATGGCAAAACTGATTCGCATTCGGGTTTTGGTGTTTTTCGCGATGTTTCTCTGTGCGTCCGTAGTCCAGGCCCAGGCGACGGACCCAGCCAAGAACGATCCTCGAGAACAACCTCTCGCACCGTACTTGGCACCTCTGCCGGCCGGGAGCACGAGCGTATTGGCTCTGAACTCTCCGCTGGGGACTGGCGAACAAGTCCAAGCAGGGGGCAACGATCAGCCGCTAAGTGGCGTGCAGGCACCAACACTGGGCCCAACTGTGGGCGCCCGCAACTTCCTTGTGCCAAGCTTCAGCGCAATGTCGCAGATGGCTACGAGTACTTCGGGAGCAGGGATTAGCCGGCCGACCGATTTCAACTATCTGCTTGGTAACCTGGATTTGAACCACGTGACAAACCGCTCGGAACTGCTTGTCCACTACACGGGCGGCGGCATGTTCTCGTCGTATTTGAACTCGGCGATTCAAGACCTGGAGTTCTCATACAGTTACAAATGGCAACGCTGGTCCCTGCTGCTGGGCGATGATGCCAGCTTTCTTTCGGAATCACCATTTGGATTTGGAGGCATCGGAGGTCTGCAATTCCTCAACGGCGATTCTCCGTTTGGTCCTGGTGGTTTTCTGAATGGGATACTGGGTCCCAACCAGACAATTCCAACGATCATGGTGCCGAGATTGAGTAATACGTTCGTCTCGCAAATCGAATACAAGGTCAGCCCACGGGCTTCGTGGACCGCCTCCGGGGCCTACGGGACGCTAAATTTTTTGGGTGTGCATTATATCGACAGCGCCGACGCATTATTTCAAACGGGATACAACTACTCGCTCAATCCGGTGAGCACGATCGCAGTGATCTACCGGTTCGATGACTTCCGGTTTACGCAATTTCCCCAAACGATCGAGGATCACGTGCTGAAGTTTGGGTATGCGCGGTATGTGACCGGAAGGCTGAGCTTCCAAGTTGCCGCAGGCCCGAGCGTGGTAATGCTCCAGGGCATCTTCACAGGATCCACACGCAACGTTTCTTGGGCTCTTGATAGCGCATTAAATTATAAGTGGGACCGCACGACGCTCATGCTCAGTTACGCACACCTCGTGACGGGGGGAAGCGGAGTGCTGGTAGGGGCGCAGACGGGGCAAGTAGAAGCGACAGTTGAGCGAACACTGAGCCCGAGATGGCGAGTCTCGGCCTCGTTGGGTTACGCAACAAATACGAGCCTAATACCAACTACCATAAGCCCGAGTACGGAACATTACAACTCCTGGTATGCCGCCATGCGATTCAATCGTCAGATACGACCCACAACGAACTTTTTTGTGAGCTATGGTGCGCGGCTGCAGGCCATGAGCGGCGCCGCCTGCGCGACTCCAAATTGCGGAGGCAACTTCATTAGCCACGAGTTTTCTGCAGGATTTAATTTCGGACTTCGGCCGATCGTATTTCGCTAGCCGTAGCCAGAACCACGGCCATCACGCGGAAAACACCGACGTGAAAAAATGCGCGACCCTTTGAACTTCCGTCATCCGGGGTCGTGGAACCAAAACCTTGATCCGATTGAGATGGCACGCGTTGTCTTATAGGCCAAAAAGAAAAAGTCCACGGAGAGGCAAGCAATGTCAGACAGACTAGAGGAACGGGTTCCGCGCGGATGGGAAGAGTATTTCGCCATCATAGTGCGACGACGCTGGTGGATATTGCTTCCACTGTTTCTGTGCTGGATGGTGATCTGGGGGGGAAGCTGGTCCTTGCCGACCACCTACACCTCTGATGCGCTAATCTCAGCGGAACAACAGAAAGTCTCAGATCTATATGTGATGGAGAACGTCAATGTGAATCTCCAGAATCGTTTGCAGAGCACGACGCAACAGGTTTTGAGCTATGCCAGCCTGCAGGCAATCATTAGCCGCTTTAAACTCTATGATTCGCCTCCCCGGATGAGCGGTTTTTTCAAGCCCAAGGATCCAGTCGAGCAGATGAGAGGCGACATAAAGATCGAGCTCGTGGGGGCGCCAGGATATCGGGGAGAGTTCTTCACCTTTAAAATTCATTATTCGGCGGATACACCCGAGATCGCGCAGCAGGTGAATACCGAGCTGACGTCTTTGTTCATCAACGAGAATGTGAGGGCTCAGCGACAACTTTCCGAGAAAACGACGGCTTTTTTTGACAGCGAACTGGCGGACGCCCGTATCAAAATGGAAGAACAGGAAGCGGAAGTCTCGGCGTTTAAAGCAAAGCACGCCGGAAACCTGCCGGGCCAGTTGCAAAGCAACGTGCAAATCCTGGCTGGCCTGCAGGCACAGTTGGCGAGCACTCAACACGCATTAGACACGTCGAAGCAACAGAAGATCTATCTGGAATCACTGCTGCAGCAATATCAATCGGCACAAGCGAGTCTGGGCGGAGACTCGGCCGTGATCTCTACGCAGGCACTGGACAAGGTGCTTCAAAATTTGCGCCTTCAAATCCAGAACCTGCGCACTCGCTATACTGACGATCATCCAGACATCGTGGCGCTGAAAGACGAGATCGCCAAGACCGAGACATTGAGGAAGCAGAACGAAGCGGACATCGCATCCAATCATCAAACCGGGAAGCCAACAAGCGCAATTGACTTCTCCGCGGAAGAAGGAGTGCAGCGCGGCTCGCCCACCGCAGTCATGCAGCTTCAGAGCCAGCTTAAGGCCAACCAATTGGAAATCCAGAACGAGCAGCAGCACGCCAAGGATCTTGAGGCACAAACCATGGTGTACCAGGCTCGCTTGAATCTGACGCCGGAAACAGAGCAAGAGCTGACGGTGGTTTCCCGCGGATACGATGAAGCAAAATTCAATTACAATTCGCTTCTCCAGAAGCAAACGCAATCGCAGCTCGCCACGAGCCTTGGACAGCAGCAGCAGGGTCAACAGTTTCATATCGTCGATCCGCCAAAGTTGCCGGACAAGCCTTCAGCACCGAATCGTTTCCTGATCAGTCTTGTTGGCCTGGCACTGGGAACTGTCCTCGGGTTGGGTCTTGCCACGTTTCTTGAATTGACCGACGTGCGCTTCCGGCAAGAGAAGGATCTGGAAGGAATTCTTCCAACGCGGATGCTGGTGGGTATCCCTCGCCTAAGCACGCCCAAAGAAGATCATTCGCGTGTTGTCGCACGGTATATGGAATCTGGGGTAATGGCGGTAGTAGCCTTATTAATTTTCACAGGAAATCTCTATACGTACTACAACGGTTGAGCGGTGGTAGTGATAAAGCGTCACGGCCTTGATGCGATACCTTTCCCTGTGGACGCCCTAGCGAATTGCTCTGCGGCATGAGCTGGAGCGTTTCTTGCCGGAAAGGCAACTCAGAATCAGGAATGGAAAACAATGAGCCAGTTATTTGAAGGATTCAGTAGAGCATCCATTCGACCGAACCAACAGGACACGGTCCCGCTGGACATGGTTACCGCTGAACTCGTGTTACCTGAGTCTTCGGCAATGGATGGAGTGCAGGGCAGTGCGATGCCGGAAGTGGCCGTGGCCGGTCCACGAGGAACGGTGGAGATCAAAAAGTTGACCGACAACGATAAGACTCGGTCGATGATGGTGCAACCTCCACCGACATCGCGACTAGTCGCATGGAACGACCCCAACAGTCTTGGCGCAGAGAAATTTCGAGCACTTGCCGTCCGGTTAGACGACATGCGCAGGCAACACGAGCTGAGATCTCTACAAGTGACAAGCAGCGTGATCAATGAGGGCAAGTCATTTGTGGCCGCGAATCTAGCGGTGACGCTGGCCAAGTATTCTGGATCCAAGACGCTTCTGATTGAAGGAGACTTACACAGACCGACGCTGGCATCGATGTTCGGACTGAAAGAGTTGCAAGGGCTGAGCGATTGGTGGACGGGCCAAAGCCAGGAGCTCGAGCACTACATGGTCCGAATCACTGGCACGGCATTATGGTTTCTTCCTGCGGGAAAGACCTGCGACCGGCCTTCGGAAATCCTGCGTTCGGGACAGCTCGCGGAAGCGTTCACACAGCTGAAGGAGCAATTTGACTGGATCGTCGTTGATTCCACACCTATGCTGCCGGTGATCGATGCAAACCTCTGGTCGAAACTGGTGGACGGCACGCTGCTAGTGGTTCGCGAGGGCGTCGCGCCGCTCAAGGCTTTGAAGAAGGGATTGCAGTCCCTCGATCACCCGAAGCTGATCGGCGTGGTAGTGAATGAGGCGTCTGACTTCGATCAAATAGATTACGACGGGCAATATTATGGCGCCCGAAAGAACGGAGACCAGGGATTGAAGAAAGCGCGATAGCCTCGAAGCCTTCAAAAGAATCCCTCTTTGGCCGATAAATCCAAGTTTCACGCGATGCCTCTGCAGGGCCGCATTATAAACAGCCGAAATAAACCGCGCAGACACCCGTCCCCGGTCTGCGGAAATAGATTTCCTTCGGAATCGCTTTGGAACGTCACATGAAATCGAGAAAGAGCACGTATTCAATACTGCCGCTTCTTAACTACCTCATATGGATAAGTATGAGAGACCTCTTGTCGCCTTTCGCCGATGAGTATGCGCCGTCTGTCAGGAGTCTCGAGAGAGTGTCGCCTAAACTTGGCAACGCAACTTGGGCGAGCCATTTATCCGAGGAAGGGTCGCAGACCGGCACATGGTTTGCTGCGCTGGCGCTATCAATATTGGTGGTGATCCTGTATGCGCCAGTCCTCGGATCACTGGCGAAACAATGGTGGAGCGATCCGAATTATGGTCACGGATTCTTCGTTCCCGTACTCGCGGGCTATATTCTTTGGAACGAGCGCGATCGCTGGCGGGCGCAGCCCTTCCGCCCCAGTAATATTGGTTTAGGAATCATGCTGTTCGCCATTGGAATGCGGATCCTGGGAACGCTCGGTGCGGAGCTGTTCCTTGCGCGGCTGTCCTTGGTGGTATTGGTCTTAGGAATAGTGGTGTTTCTAGCTGGCCGTCAGGTGCTCAGGTCGATTGCATTTCCCATTGGCTATCTGCTTTTTATGGTTCCTTTGCCGGCAATTGTCTATTACCAACTGACGCTCCCTCTCCAGTTGCTGGCATCGCGATTGGGGGCGAGCGGTCTTGTCGCTCTCGGTATTCATATTGTGCGACAAGGGAATCTGCTCGTTCTGCCGAACTGCACGCTCAATGTGGTCGAAGCATGCAGCGGGATCCGCTCGCTACTTTCCTTGCTGGCTGCGGTGGTCGCCTACGGATATTTTGCAGAGCCGAGTACGTGGAAGCGGAGCGTGTTGGCGGTCGTGAGCGTTCCCATTGCGATCGCGGCCAACGGCCTGCGTCTAGTCGCGACGGGTGCTCTGAGTTACTTTTTCGGACCGGGTGTGGATTCCGGTGTGGTGCACGTGGCTCTGGGCCTTGGGTTTTTCGCGCTGGCTTTTGTATTGATCCTGCTTGTCCATAAACTCCTTAGCCTGCACCTGGCGCGGCAGAGTCCGTCAGGGGTCTATCCATGAGGTATCTCCGAGTCTCCGTGGTCGCGATGGTTCTGGTGGGAGGAATCTTTGCGACGCATAGTTTCAAACCGAAGGCTGCTGCTGCGCCGCATTGGCCCTTGCGTGAATTCCCGTCTGATATCGGCTTATCCCATAGTGAGGATCGTCCGTTCGAAACGCAGGTTGTTCACGCAATCGGTGCGGATGACTATATCAACCGGGTGTATCTCGGGAGCAAGCCTCCGATTGAACTTTATATCGGGTATTACAAAGACCAACGTTCTGGCGATAGAATTCACTCACCCAAAAATTGCCTTCCGGGCTCCGGGTGGGAGCCCATCCATTCCAGCCGCGTCCAGATCGGTTCACTGGACGGTGTTCCTGTTTTTGTGAACGGATATCTGGTGGTGCAAGGGACGAGGCGGAATATGGTCCTCTATTGGTATCAATCGCATGGACGGATCGTTGCGAGCGAATACTTGGCTAAATTTTTGCTGATTTCCGATGGGTTGAAGAGCAGACCAACCGACGGAGCAATGATTCGCATCTGGACAACAGCAAATGACGGAGAGGCGAGCGCGCAAGCACGGGCAGTGGAGTTCGCGCACAGCGTCTATCCACAGGTCGATGAATTCCTGCCGAATTAACAGGCTGCCCGGCCAAATGTTCCTGTCAAAGGACATTTCCTCCCGAACACTCGTTAGGAAGAAAATTTTCTCCAGGTTAGGCAACGCTCGACCACGCAACGAGGTCTAGCGGATAGCAAAGTTCAGCCTCGATTCTAAGTCATTGCAAAAAGGTACAAGGATGGTACGCCCATGAGAAACATAGACAGGCTCTTACACTCACTTTTCGCTTGGACCGCAGCGAGACGAAGACTGGGGATCCGTCCAAGGAAATGGATTCTTGGCCTTTCTTTGGCCGCGGCTCTATTGAGTTGGGGCTGCCCGAAACAGGATCCACTCCAGGCTTTCAATCCGCCGCCGACTCCCATTGATCAGGGGCCAGCCCCAGTTCCGGAGCCGGCAACGGCGCTGTTATTCGGGGCAGCACTGCTGATCGGCGGAGCTATTGTCCGGCGGCGGCGCAAGGGAGGGCGCAAATAAATCATTCCCGGTAGGTCGTCACAGAAGCCTCTTTTCCCGCTCGTCCCGAATGACCTGGAGTAATCCTTGATCCGTCTCTTGCATGCCTACGTTCCCAAACGAACGCTTTTGCTGGGAATTTCAGAAGCATGTCTGATCACTCTTGCGCTTGTGGCATCGGCTCTAGCGCGGCTAGGGGCCGGCGAAGCCAGATTTATGCTCACGTATCAGTACGGCTCTCTGAAAATTCTACTTGTCTCGGTGGCCTTCCTCACGTGCATGTACTATTTCGATCTCTATAATTCAGCGATTGTAAGCAATCGGCGCGAGGCGCTTGTTCGCCTCATCCAGGTGCTAGGCGTTGCTTACATCGTTCTGGGTCTTCTCTACTACCTGTTCCCACCGGTGAAATTGGGCCGGGGAATATTTCACCTCGGCTTCCTGTTTGTGGGTTTGTTGCTGCTTCTCTGGCGAAGATTGTTTTCGGTTCTCAATGGTGCTCATCAACTTGCGGAGCGGGTGGTCATCCTAGGTGATGGCTCGCTGGCGCAATCTCTACAGCGCGAAATCGAAATGCGGCCCGAGCTGGGAATTCGAGTTGCTGGTCGCGCGCAGCTGCCCGCAATCGAAAACCATTCTGGCAATCACGAGATCGGCGAGATGCCGGTCATTCCCTCGCAGACCAGTTTCTGGGAGAACCTAGCAGCCGGCCGTCCCGTTCGCGGTGTCGACCGCATTGTTGTAGCGATGGAGGAACGCCGAGGAAAGTTACCGGTGGACTTGTTACTTTCGCTGAAGAATCGTGGCGTGCAAGTTCAAGATGGGAATGATGTCTACGAGTCGATCACAGGAAAAGTTCCCATTGAATCCATCCGATTGAGCTGGCTGCTTTTCTCACCAGGCTCTTATGCTTCACGCCTCTTCCTGATTTACAAGAGGTTCGCGTCGGTAGTGATTTCGATTTTTGGCTTGCTACTGAGCCTGCCGCTGATTCCGTTCATTATTCTGGCCATCAAGCTTAGCTCGCCGGGTCCAGTTTTGTACTGGCAAAATCGCGTGGGACGAGATGACCGCGTCTTTCGCTGCTACAAATTCCGGACGATGCGCTCCGACGCCGAAGCGGACAGCGGGCCAATCTGGGCGGAGGACGACGATCCTCGAGTCACGCGGGTGGGTAGATTTCTTCGCAAGACGCGCATCGATGAGATTCCGCAGTTGTTGAACGTGTTTAAAGGCGACATGAGTCTGGTCGGCCCGCGTCCAGAAAGGCCCGAGTTTGTTGCGGCGCTGAATGAGAAGATTCCTTACTACCACCTGCGGCACTCCGTTCGTCCAGGGATTACCGGCTGGGCCCAAATTCTCTATAAGTATGGAAGTTCGGTCGAAGACGCCAAGGAAAAACTCCGCTATGACCTCTATTACATCAAAAACAGGTCCGTGGGGTTGGATCTACTGATCGTCTTGAACACGATCAAGACTGTTCTGCTGAGCCGCGGGGCCAAGTGACGCAGGCAGGTCAGTTACTGCAAGAGTCATTCCCGATTTCTCCAGACGTTTTCAAAGGACTCGCGATCGGTATGACGAGTCTAATCATGTCAATGGATTTCGCCACGTAATCATGGGATTCGCACTCACCATCATTTACATCGTCGTTACGATTATCTCGCCCGAGCAATTCGGAAAGGAGTGGGCAAGTTATCATGCCATGACGTACCTGGCCGGAATTACCGCTGTGGCTTCCTTGTCCAGCATGGCGACATACAGTTATTGGAAAAGGTCAGTACAGACATATCTGCTGGTCGGCCTAATTGTAGCCATTGCAGTTTCGGAGGTTGCTCACGGATGGCTCGGGGGAGTTGTGGAAAGTTGGCGCATGTTCCTGCCGAGCGCCGCTGTCTTTTTCTTTATCCTAGTAAACGTAACAACGATTCGAAGGTTAAAGATTGTGACACTGGCAGCAGTCGGGTCTTGCCTCGCTGTTACTGTGGAGGCGCTCTGCGGGTATTACGCAGGTTATCAAGGCGAGATGTTCGTTCTAGTGACCAATATCTCCTCTCCGCAGGACGATGTGATAGGGCAACTGACACGGATACGCGGCGCTGGCTTCTTGAGCGACCCGAATGATCTCGCGCAGATTCTCTTAATCGCGCTTCCGCTCGCGTTTATCGCCTGGCGGCGAGGACATGCGGTCGCCAATTTCTTTGTGGTGCTTGTGCCGGCCGCTTTGCTGCTCTGGACCACCTATCTGACACATTCGCGCGGTGGTTTGATCGCGTTGGCTGCTGTCGCGCTCATGGCGGGCCGAAAAAAAATCGGAACAACCGCGTCAACCGCCCTGGCCGCGACGTTCATCCTTGGCATGTTAGCTCTTGATTTCACAGGTGGCCGCGGAATTTCCGCAGCCGACGGAGCCGACCGGCTCGAAGCCTGGGCCAACGGCTTGGAGATGTTCAAGAGCGCTCCGATATTCGGAATTGGATTCAACGGTTTCACGGATTTGTATGAGATCACGGCACACAATTCTTTCGTCCTTTGTCTTGCTGAGCTTGGACTAGTGGGAAGCACGTTGTGGATGGCGTTACTCGTCACAACGACGATAGGTCTGAACCGCATCATTGGAGTGCAAAAGAAAAGACAGCCAAGAAGATTCTACGGATTACTGCGCCTTTTCGAAACGTGCTCGATCGCAAACATCGGTGCATTCGCGCTACCCAACCCGCCTTCGGCTCGAATCTTCACTTTGAAATACGCGCATGCGTCTGAAGCACTGCCCGCCATGAAAAGCGCCACGGCTCCGGAGTTCGAAACGCACAATGAACTTGTGGATTCGCCAAGGATACCTAAGCACTGGATTTTGGCGATGCGTCTGGCGCTGGTTTCGTTTATGGCAAGCGCCTGGTTCTTATCGCGCAGCTACACAACAACGATGTACCTGGTTCTGGGACTTGCGACCGCGACGATCGCGCTTCAACACGGCGATCGCAAATGGGCCGATCGCGGCCGCTGGATATTCTCGACCATCACTGCCGAGGTATTGATCGTCTTTTTGATTTACGGTCTCGTTCGCCTTCGACACTGAAGATCACATCTGGATATGACACACCAGCGGCGACCAGCGCGACGTTGTTCCACCCGCAGGTTATTCCAATAAGCCCACTGACAAGCAGGGTCAAGTAGCCCCCAGCCCACTCGATCACTGTTCTGCCGCAACAGCGCGCTCCCAACGCAAGGAGGATGAGATGGGGGGTATCCACCTTCAATTATTTGTATTCTGGTTTTCCGCATGGCTCATGTTCTATACGTATGCGGGATATCCGCTCTGGATGTATCTGCGCAGCCGCCTGAAACCACGCCCGCAACGGCAAGGATCGATACTTCCCACGGTGAGCATCATCCTTGCGGTCCATAACGGCGCGGCATTGTTACGGCAGAAAGTCGCTCACTTGCTGTCGTTGGACTATCCGCAAGATCGAATGGAAATCAAGATCGTGTCCGACGGCTCGACGGATGGTACGGACGATATTCTCCAGGAATTGCAGGACCCGCATGTCAAATGCTTCCGATGCTCCGAACATTCCGGCAAGGCAGCGGCTCTGAACATGGGGATGCAGAGCGCGACCGGAGAAATCCTGTTATTCCTCGACATTCGCCCTTGGATTGAAAACAACGCACTGCAACTATTGATCAGCAACTTTGAAGATCCTCGAGTGGGATGTGTTACCGGCGAGTTAGTGCTGCGCAATGACGGCCATGACCCGGGCGCCAAGGCCGTTGGAGGTCTCTACTGGAAATACGAGCAGTGGATCCGCAATTGCGAGGCAAAAGTCGATTCGCCGCTAGGAGTATACGGCGGATTCTATGCGATACGCCGCAAACTGGCGAGCGCGCTTCCTGAAGGAACTATCCTAGACGATATGCTCCAGCCTCTCAGTGTGATTCGCCAGGGCTATCGGTCGGTTTTGGACTTACGAGCGCGAGTCTATGATATTTGGCCCAAGAGTTTGCGCGGAGAGTTCCATCGCAAGGTCCGAACGCTAGCGGGCAACTTCCAATTGATACAGCTCGCGCCGTGGTTGCTATCGCGCCAGAACCGGTTACGGTTTGAGTTGATCTCGCACAAGCTGATGCGCCTGCTGGTGCCAATCCTTCTGGTGATACTGCTCGCAAGCAGCGCATTGCTGGCAAACCATTCGCTTCTCTACACAGGGGCGCTCGCATCACAGATTGTCTTCTACCTGTTGGCCGCTCTAGGAGGCGCACGCAGCATTCCGATCCTGACGCGTATAGCCGCCCCGGCGAGCGCCTTCTGCATGTTGAATGCGGCCGTAGTGGTGGGCTTTTACAAGTTCCTATTCACGCGGGGACCACTCTGGAAGATTTGGACTTCTGGGGCACCTGCTTCCTATGGGACGGACGGTCAAGAGGGCGCGGATTGGAACGCGACAATGCTTAACCTGCACTTGCATGATCAACTGCGAACCCGGGGCGTGACGCGATGAGATTGAAGGTGACACTAGTTACGCCGATTTTTCCCATCCCGGCCCAACCGTACCGCGGACACTCAGAATACGAGATTGTCCTTGCACTCTCAAAACGTCGCCGATGTTAATGTTATTTGTCCTTTCCCGCGTTATCCGAAATGGTTCCAACCGACCTACGATCATCGTCATCCTGATTTGTCCTATTCTCCACCTGGCGTGAATACGCGGTACTTTGAGTATCCAGCTTTACCTGGCCTGACGAGGTGCATCAACGGTTTGGTTTGTGCGCGATATCTTGAGCCATATTTCCGTGAGTCCATGCCGGACGTGGCTTGCAATTTCTGGCTATATCCCGAAGGCTACGCCACCGTCGCGGTGGCTCGCAAGCTTGGCATTCCATCGGTCATCGGCTCTATTGGCTCAGACTTGAACCGCTTTGTCGATCCGGTTTCCAGATGGTTGACGAGACTTGCGATGAAGCGGGCAACATTCGTGGTAACCAAGAGCGAGCACCTTCGCCAACGAGCCATCCAGATGGGTGTCCCTGCCTCCAAGGTCAGGACGATCCGGAATGGCTGCAACCCGAGCGTGTTTCATTTGGGGGACCGCAGCGCGGCGCGCGCGCAGCTAGGCATAGGAGATAAGGCCGAACTCGTGTTGTTCGTAGGACGATTGGATACCGCGAAAGGCATCGAGGAATTGCTCGAGGCCTTTGCGTCGCTTGCGGGCCGCCGTCCAAATCTCCGACTAGCATTTGTAGGGGATGGGCCGGGTGGCGAACGATTGCGAACAAAAGCAAAACATCTTGGACGGGAAGATCGAATCATTCTGAATGGCGCCCGTTCTTCGCAAGAGGTGGCCAAGTGGCTCGCCGCTGCCAACGTGCTCGCTTTGCCAAGCTATAACGAGGGATATCCGAACGTCGTCATCGAAGCCCTAAGCTGCGGACGCCCCGTGATAGCGACAAAAGTCGGGGGGATCCTCGAACTGGTCAATGAAGAGTCGGGCATTCTAATTGCTCCCAGAGACTCGCGGGCACTTGCCGGTGCAATTGAAAAGGCGATGGACCGACATTGGGATGAACCTTTCATCTCGGAACAATTTCGCAGAGGTTGGGACGAAGCTGCCGACGAACTGCTTCGTGTTTGTGAGATGGTAGTGCAACAACGGTCAGAGAAATCACACCTACCGGCTAAAGCTACGCCTGTGTTGAGCCGGTGATTCGATGCACATAAAGCTAACCGTGCGCTTGTGCAATTAATTCACAATTCGCAAATTTGGGGCCCCTCCTACATCAAGCAGCGGCTGCGGCAGATTACACAACGGGCCGCGCCGCCACTTGAACGTATATGGGTGACCATAGCGGACCATTACGAACCCAAATGGCGGCATGCTGATTTAAGCATCGCGCAGTCGCGCGTCGCTCTATGGCGAGCGGCATGGCCGAGGATTGCGAGGAGATGTAAACGGGATTCTCTAAGCAACGCGCCTCGATATACGTTTTTTTTTCCGGAAGAGGAATATCATCCGACGCTAATGGAACCACTTGCGGAGATGGTTCGCGATGGGATAGCAGACGTGGAGGTCCATCTTCATCATGACGGCGAAGGGCGCGTGAACTTTATCAACCGCATAAGCAATTTTTGCGAAACATTGCACAAAGAGCACGGTTTGCTGCGTAATCGTAACGGAAAGCTGGCGTTCGGCTTTATCCACGGTAACTGGGCCTTGGACAATTCGCGGCCGGATGGCCGCTGGTGTGGCCTCAACGACGAAATCCGAGTGCTGCGAGACCTTGGTTGTTATGCCGATTTCACAATGCCGTCCGGTGATTCTCCGACGCAAGCTCGCCTGGTGAATACGATTTATTACTGCAACGGCGCTCCCGATCGGCCGAAATCGTATGACCGTGGGGCCCGCGTTACACGTGGCGGTCGCGTAGAGGGTGACCTCCTTATGATTCCCGGGCCTATCGGCATGCGCTGGAGAGACCGTTGGCTTCCCCGGCTCGAAACAGGCGAACTTCGCCAGGGAAACGTGGCGACACCATATCGGGTAAGGCGGTGGGTGGAGTTAGCTCCCAGGATTGGAACCGATAGCTTTATCAAATTATTTACGCATGGAGCCCAAGAGAGGAACTCCTCCGCCTTGTTGCGAGACGTGCTTGAGTCGGCATTCAACCTGTTGGTGGAGGAAGCGGATCAGCGAAGGTGCGCCGTTCATTTTGTTTCCGCGTGGCAGATGTATCTAGCGATTGAGGCTATCGGGCGAGGCCTCGACCCTGTAGTCGCGACGCAAACTGGCCAGATTGATCGGGTCGCCGCAGGTATCGAAAGAAATTGATGCTAAATATCGGCATTGTCGGCTGCGGGAAAATCGCTGACCATCACATCGAGGAAATTCAAAAGCTTGGCTGTGCGCGTGTGCTGGCGGTTTGCGACCTTGAGCCCATCCTTGCCGAGCAGCTAGCAGTTCGCTACTCAGTGCCACACCGGTACGCGGATTTTGGTCGCATGCTCTCCGAGCATCGGCTCGACGTAATTCATGTTGCCACGCCACCAAACTCTCATTTGGCGTTGGCACAGAAGGCGGCCGAGGCCGGTTGCCATGTTTTTCTTGAGAAGCCGCTTGCCTTGAACGCCACAGACGGGAAGCGTCTGATCGCGTGCATGCAACAAACCCGCCGAAAGATGGCCATCAACTACTGGTACAACTTCGAATCACCCGCCCTGGCTCTGAAGGAATTCGTCGCAAAAGGGAAGTTGGGCGACCCAATACACATCGAAAGTTACTATGGCTACGACTTGGCCGGCGGATTTGGCCAGGCGTTGCTCTCCGACGATCGTCATTGGGTCCACCAATTGCCAGGCAAGTTGTTTCAAAACATTATCGATCACGCCATCAACAAAATTACGCCATACCTTCCCGACGAACCGCTGGAAATCATCGCCCGTGCCTACCGCCGGCGGCATATGAAGGATGACCGCACGGATGACGTTCTTGACGAGTTGCGCGTGATGATTCTTGCGGGCGGCATGTCTGCTTACATCACTTTCTCCTCACACGCGCGGCCAGTAGGACATTTTATGCGGGTGCATGGCACTAGAAATACAGCCCACATCGATTTCGCACTGCGCACCATGTCGGTTGAAGAAAAACAGAACGTTCCCAGCGCGTTGGGGCGTTTGTTGCCGCCCTTTAAGTCCGGTTGGCAGTCTCTGCGGCAAGGGACGAAAAATGCCCGTGAGTTTGCCGGATCACGCTTTCAGTTTTTTGCAGGAATGAACCGGCTAATGTCGCAGTTTTACGAAAGCATCCTGCACGACACTCCTGTGCCAATCCCGTACACGGAAATATTGCGCGTATCGCAAATCATGGATGAAATCTCCGCACAGGTTTACCCGGTGCGAGTGGCATGAAGATACTCGTTACGGGCGCTGCCGGTTTTCTGGGAACGGCTCTGCTCGAGCGCTCTACTTGCTCACGGATACAAGGATATCCGTTGCAACGTGCGCCGGCGGACAGATACTCCAAAGCTAAACGCCCTACTGGACCGGCATCCAGAAATTCGGCTAGATCATTGTGTTGGGGACTTGAGGTACCGAGAGGACGCCGCGCGAGCGGTGGACGGCGTGCAACTAATTTTCCATCTCGTTGCCGGAAAGAAGGGAACTGCCGCGGATCTTTTCCTCAATTCCGTTGTAGCGTCTCGAAATCTCTTGGATGCCGTCGCCGATCGCAAGCCGATGCGCATCGTTCTGGTGAGTTCATTCGGCGTCTACGGAGTGGCTGGCCTCGCTCGAGGAGCACGGGTGAACGAAGAGACGGTACTCGAACCTCACCCTGAGCGGCGCGATCATTATTCCTACTCGAAACTTCGTCAGGAACAGCTGTTCTGGGAATACCAGCAGCGTAATGGTTTCGAACTAGTGGTTTTGCGGCCGGGCGTAATCTATGGTCCTGATGGCGGTCATTTTTCGAACCGCGTTGGATTGACGGTTGGCAAATGGCTATTGCACTTTGGTGGAAGCAATGTGCTCCCGTTAAGTTACGTCGACAATTGCGCGGAAGCTGTGGTTGTTGCGGGTACCCATCAGCGTGCCGCGGGTCAAATCTACAATGTCCATGACGATGACCTGCCGACTTGCCGCCAATACCTGCGAGCCTTCAAGAGGAATGTCACGAAAATTCGATCCGTCTCCATACCCTACTTTGGAGTTCGGTTACTTTCCTCCATGGCCGCCAAGTACAACAGCCATTCGAAGGGCCAATTGCCGGCGATCTTCACACCCTATAAAGCCGCAAGCCTGTGGGGCGGAAATCGTTTCGACAATTCCAAGCTGCGTTCCATAGGGTGGAAGCAGTTGGTGCCCACAGTCGAAGGATTGCAACGATCGTTTGCCGCGTTCCGGATCGAGTTGGACACTGCCAGAGTGAAAAACGCGGTTTTGACGGCCATGACGACGAACCCGGCTGAGGCCCCAACCGGAGAGCTGCGAGGTGGCTCACAAGAATTCGTGGTAGGTGCAGCGCTCGGCCCAAACTCCAATGGGCAGCTTCGATCACCTGCTCGCGGCATTTTCGAGTCTGCGCAAGACTGGCCGACCTGCCAAGCTGGTTATCTTTGGCGCAAACGATCCGCGACAACTCGCCTGTAGAGTAGCGACTCGGGAATTAAGTTCGGACGTTCAGTGGATGCCAGATGAATTGACCACGCCTGACTTGCTTCTGGAATGCGATGTACTGGTTTCGCTCCAGGATGGAGTCCCGCTCTCCGTGCTCCGCGCCATGTCTTCACGCATTCCAATTGTTACGACGGCTGTCCGGATTCCGGAAGCTCTCCGAAATCGGCCCACCGTCGAGTTCATCCGACGTGGCGATGTGCATGGGTTACAAGATGCGTTGCAGCGCCTATCTGAGCAGCCAAAAAGAAAGTCGGATACTGGTTTGGCCCCCGAGGTAAATATCGCAAACCACTATAGCGATACGTATTTGTGGCGAGAAAACGCTTTGCCCACCGTAAACGGGCACCCGCCGAAAGGGCGCGCGCTGATTAAGAAAGCGCTATTCGGCGCCGTTCCCAACAGGCGGCTCGTTGAGCATGGGAGTCGGGACCGGCCGCAGATTGCCATCACGGTCGATGATGGACCGGATCCGGTGCATACACCTCGAATGCTAGACATCTTTCGAGACCACGCGGTGAAGGCTACTTTTTTTGTAGTGGGGGGAGCGGCCGAGCAGTATCCGGAAATCGTCCTGCGGATGAAGAAAGAAGGACACGAAGTCGGGAGCCATTCTTATAGCCATCCGTACTTCCACAGGCTTTCCTGGTCCGGCGCCATTCGAGAGATAGGGATGACCCGATGGGTCTTGGACAGTATCTTGGGAGAAGAGTGCAAGCTCTTTCGCCCTCCTCACGGCAAATTGTCACTCCGCAGCCTCATCCCCGCCTGGGCGGCCGGCCAGCAGGTGGTGATGTGGAACGTCGATCTAAAGGATTACAGCGCTGGTGCGGGAGATGTGGAAGCGCAGTTAGATCGAACCAGCTTCGCCTGTGGAGACATCATTCTGTACCATGGCATTAACGAGCCAGCATTAAAAGCACTGCCGCGCGTCATCGAAGCCGCGCAAGGTCCGAATCGCGAGGCCGTCACTATTTCCAAGCTCGTGCAACATTAGGCTTCTGGCGCGCGAAAAGTTAGCAATTCTCTCGATTACACTCCCGATGAAAACTTCTCCATATCCGCAGGCGTCAATCAGCTCGCGTCACAGTGTTGAGACGCTAGAAACGACATGGCCAGGAGCCACTCGTACATCTCCGATCCCCAGAACTGTTACGGACGCTCCGCTACTCCTAAAATTGGCCAAAACGATGACCCGTTGGGGTATCCGCGGCGGCAACCGGCTGGTGAAGATCTTCGGGCGATTGGGGATGCTCAATGTGGTCGCGCAATATCAATTAGGTCGTGGCGTGAGTTTTAGTGTGCCGCTGTTCCGAGACGACACCTGCTGGGACCAGCGAGACATTGAAGAATATGAAAGCCAACTGATTCATTCGTTTTGCCGCTTGCTTGAACCCCTGGTTGATGTGGTCTTATTCGACTGTGGGGCAGACATTGGGACGTTCTCAGCGCTCGTGTGCTCACAAACCTCACGCGTCACGCGAGTGATTGCCTTCGAGCCCAACCCCGACGTAACAGTCTTCCTGAAGCGTAATTTATCTCAACTTCAAACTCGATCGAAAGCAATCACCAAGGCAGTAAGTTGCTTCAAGGGCGCCGGCCGGCTGGAAGTTCCAGCTTATGACAACTCAGATCACGCCCGATTCCTTGTTCCCGGCGAAGGCCCGCTGGAGGTGGTAACTATCGATAGTCTTGGTGTACGAGGTGGTGACGTGGCCATAAAAATTGACGTGGAGGGCGGTGAACTTGAGGTGCTCAAGGGTGCTGCTGAGACTATCGCTTTAGCTAGGAACTGCGTGATAACCGTAGAAGCTAACCACCGAGTGGCCATGCGCACCAAGCGCGATCCAGTGGAGTGTCTAAGATTTCTTCAGTCCCTGAGACCATTTAACTTTCGCATTGCCGAGACCGAAGAGTCTCCGTTGACATCTTCTCCGATCATCAAGGACGGACAGAAGGCCACCCGAAATGTTATCGCATGGACACTCTAAGCCGGTCCTTTCGCCTTAAGAGCTCGAAGAAATTTGGACGACTTTATTTAATCCGGAGACTGGTTTGACGACGCTGAGCAATCCCGCGCCAACACTCACGCCTAGTAGTGCCAAGGTTGTGGGGCGCAATTTCATTTTCATGGGTTTGGAAGTGGTGATTACTCTCGTTTGCACGCTGCTGACGACGGTCGTCATTGCGCGAGTCATCGGGCCGACGCGGCTTGGCTACTTCAATCTGATATTTTGGCTGACCTCCATCACTTGCTCGGTAGGTTCGCTGGGAATCCCGCTCACAACGTTTAAGTACATGGGCGAATTCCTGGGTGGCGGGAAAAAGGAACTCGCGCGCGCTGTATTCTTCTACAACCTCTGGGCTCAGACCGTGGTTGCGTGCGTGTTAACGGCCGTCGGCATGATCGCAGTTTTCACTCTCGTTAACCCCACATATCGTGTCTGTTCCATTCTGCTGGTTTTGAGCATGGTTCCCAACATGATTACGTTCGTGCCCTCGCAGGCGAATTCGGCCGCCGAGGACGCTTCTCTCAACACGCGTGGGGCTTTCGTTGGTGCGATCGTGTATGTGTTCGCGGTAGCAGCAAGTCTCCTCCTCGGATGGAACTTGGTCGGCATCGCCGCAGGCGTTTTGCTCTATCGCACCGCGGAGCTGGCGGTAAAGACCATTCCGGTGATTAAGTCAATGAAATCGGTGCCCCAGGTCCCACTGCCGCGAGAAATTCGCAAGCGAATGTTTTCCTTCTCCGGCCTCAGCGCCGGTCTCATGATCTTGCAAATCGTGATTTGGGACCGATCAGACATCATTTTCCTGAAACTGCTGCAGCCCGATATTCGTCAATTGGCTTTTTTCTCGGTTTGCTTCAGTGTTGCTGACCGGCTTATGCGCATGCCCCAGACTTTCGCCAATGCGCTCTCGGCAACGCAGATGGCCGAATACGGCCGCGATAAAGATCGCCTTTTTAGGATGACCTCGAAGGCGTCCACCTATGTCCTTCTGGGAGCGCTCCCGATTCTGATCGGGCTCGCTTGTATCGGTGGCCCCTTTGTGCGAGTGATGTATGGGCCGCAATACCTCCCGGCAATACCAGTTTTCATCGTTGTGGCGCTTCTCAGCATTCCAAGGGCGATATTGACTCCCGCCCAGACTCTTTTGTACTCCGCGGAAGACCTGGGTTTTGTACTAAGGTGGGGTTGTGTAGCCGCGGGAATCAACGTGCTCCTCGACGTCGCTTTAATTCCGAGTCATGGCGCCCTCGGCGCAGCCTGGGCAAATGGGGTCGCTCAAACCTTCGCTGCACTCACTATCTGGGGCCGCGTGCTGGTTCGCTATCCCGTCCGAATCGATATGTCCGTCCTACTAAGGCTTGCTGCCGCAACTCTTGCGATGGCGATCGTTGTACTCGGCATTGTGGCGATGCCGTTCGACCCCCTCGTGAAATTGAGCGCCGCCGTACCTGCAGGCGCGATCGTCTTCCTGGTCACGAGCCGGATGTTTGCAGTGTTGCAGAAGGATGATCGCCGGCGCCTGCTGCAACTCTCTGCATTGCTGCCCACGCCAGTCGGCTCCTCGTTCAAACGCTTGGTCGATTTCCTGGTTCCGCAGCCAACGGTTGTAGAAGTCACACGATGAATCCAATGAGGCTGCATCCCAATGGGTAGCATCACGGAAGGAGTGACTTCCACACCTATAGCTAGTGCCCAGGCTGAGCGAACCTCGCGGCTGAACATTGCTCACGTGGGCGACAGCATGGAAATGGGCGGAGCCGAAAAATAACCGCCACGCTGTGCAGATTGCAACGCGACCGGGGCCACACGGCCTCAGTCCACTGCCTTTACCGGCTCGGCGTGCTTGGCGAAGAACTGCAGGCCGAAGGTTTTGAGGTTATTCTCCACCATCCTTCTTCGTTCCTTCAGCTCGTGCGCGGCTTGTACAGGTCGTTTGGCGCTCTCGACCGGACGTGGTGCATTGCCACAATGCTACAGCGGCCATCATCGCCGCTCTTCCTGCCCGTCTCGCCGGTGTGAAGACGGTCATAGTAACCAGGCATGGTTTGGTCAAGCCTCCTTACCAGATACGCCGTGAGTTGAAATTTGCACTCGCCTCGCGCTGGTGTGATTGGATCGTCGCGGTCTGCGAGGGCACGCGGACCAATTTGCTGGCGGCCCCATTCGCCGCCCGCGACAGGATCATCCACATTTATAACGGTGCTTTGCCAGCCGATATCCGAGCTGTCCCGCAGCCCAAGAAAGGCTTTACCTTACTTTATGTTGGCCGTCTGGTGCCTCTGAAGGACCATGCCACTTTATTGCAGGCGGTTGCGCTCACGCGCGCGTACCACCCTGGCGTCCAGTTATGGATAGTCGGCGATGGGCCACTTCAGCTCACGCTGCGTAGCCTCGCCAATGAACTCGGGCTGAACGACACTGTCACTTTTTTCGGGGAACAGGCAGATGTTTCGCCGTTCCTCCTGGCGGCTGATTTGTTTGTCAGCTCCTCTGTAACCGAGGGATTGCCGGTATCCCTGTTGGAAGCAATGTCGGTTGGGTTGCCTGCGGTGGTCACCGACGTCGGGGGCATGGGCGAAATCGCCCGGTTGTCGGGCGCGGTCACACTCGTGCGCTCGTCAGACCCTCAGGGTATGGCGGCGGGATTGTCCGACAATCGCCCGGCAGCAAGACCTGCCCAAGATCGGCCAACTAGCGAGTAACTGTTACCAGCGATATTTTAGACCGGAGCGTATGCTCGACGATTACATGAGCCTGTACGAGCGTTGCGTCTCTCGCAATCCAGCGTAGTGCTAAGCATAAAAGAGTGCCCCCGCGAAACCTCTAACGAGCAAGTCCGTTGTTTATTCTGACCTGCAGCTGATCGTTGAGCGTCTTTGGGTAGCGCGCCAAACTCGCCGTGTCTTAGTTCGTGCTCCGAGGCTCTGAACTGTGCAATTCATTTATCACCATCGCACCATGGGCCGCAGTTCCCAGGCCATGCACATTCGCAGCCTGGTGGAGGCGCTGAGAGTCGAGGGTCACGAAGTGACGATCGTGTCCCCTCCAGGCGTCGATCCACTGAAATCCGCTGGAATGATGCCATTCCTACGGAAAGCGGATCATGCTCGCGGCCTTCAACGCATCTGGAAATACATAAGTTGTGAGTGCCCGCAGTTCGTTTTTGAGATTTTCGAGCTTCTTTACAACCTATTTCTCCCGTTTCGGTTGTTACCAGCATTGTTGCGCCGACCGGACGCTGTCCTTTATGAGCGACACGCGTACTTCATGTTCATGGGTGTGCTGGGGGGAAAATGGCTAAAGCGGCCATTTTTATCGAGGTTAACGAACTCGCAGGATTCACCAGGGTCCGCGGGTTAATCATGGAGCGCCTCGCGCAGAGCGTCGACGCTTGGGCGTTCTGGCGTGCCGATCACATTCTCTGCGTGTCCCGTGTTCTCGCCGACGAAGCTCAGCAACGCGGTGCTAGAGGTGAACGCGTACACGTCATGCCCAATGCAATTGATCCGAATCGTTTCCAGGCCCCGAAAGCTGGACAGTCGGTTCGCACACGCCTGGGTCTTGAGGGTTCAATCGTCATCGGCCATGTGGGATTGTTTTATTTCTGGGATCGACTGGATGTTTTGATCGAGGCAGTGAAGAGCATTCGCATCCAGCATCCAAAAGTAAAGGTATTACTCGTGGGTGATGGCCCTGAGATGGAGAACCTGAAACGTACTGCTTTTCGATTGGGGATGGAAAGAGCCGTCATTTTTTCCGGGCCGGTTCCTCGCGGTGACGTCCCCGCTTACATCGATGCGATGGACATTTGCGTGCTCCCCAATTCGAACGCGTTCGGCTCTCCGATCGCCCTGTTTGAGTTCATGGCCATGGGCAAGCCTTGCGTAGTCCCTGATCTCGGCCCGATGCGTGACGTGATCGATGATGATATGACGGGCATCTTGTTTCCTCGCGGGGATTTTGGGGCCTTGCAAAAGGCTCTCGTGCGCGTCATCGAAGACCCAGCGCTCCGGACGCAACTCGGTGTTCGGGCAAGAGACACTGTCTTGCAGCACCATACGTGGTCCGCGAATGCTCGTATCGTAATACAGCTAGCCGCCGGTAAGAGTTCTGCTCGACCATTTGCTCACTTGAAACAACTTGATTGCGACACGCAATGAATTTGGAAAGGGAACCTGAATGCCTCCAGATACACGTATGGGTTAAATTCTTTGGTTAAATTCTTGAATTGCCAAGAGTATTGACAAGAAATGATTAAGAACCCTTAAAGCTTTGGGAGATTTTGCTCAATGGTTGTTATTCGTCTGGCGAGGATCGGAACAAAACATAAACCAAAATACAGAATTACCGTGGCGGACCATCGACGTTGGCTGGGTGGTAAGTTCATCGAAGTGGTTGGGCATTACAATCCCTTTCCACACGGCGATGAGAAAGAGCTCGTTTGCGATATCCCCAAGATTCAAGGGTGGATAGCCAAGGGTGCTCAACCCACCGACCGAGTCAAAAGTCTGATCAAAAAAGCCCAGGCGGCGGGCTAAACATTCCCGGCTGTGAGAAATTTTGCTATAATTTTTTACTGGATGTGAAAACTCGATCTGTGCGGGCAAATGTGAGGTGAAAATGGATCCATCCAATCTCAAAGACCTTGTCGAATTCATGGCGAAATCTCTCGTCGATAAACCGGAAGACGTGGAAGTGAACGAAGTCATCGGGGAACAGACGACGGTCGTCGAATTGAAAGTGGCCAAAGAAGATCTCGGAAAGGTGATCGGCAAACAAGGGCGAACGGCCCGGTCGATGCGCACCATCCTGAACGCTGCAAGCACCAAACTTCACAAGCGCAGCGTTTTGGAAATTGTTGAGTAAGGAAAATACTTATCGGGTCGGCTGGGTGAAGGATGCCCATGGTCTCAAGGGCGAGATCTATGTCCAGCTGTTCGCAAAGCAGGCCGATTGGCTGAATCATCTCAAAGTTTTTTATCTAGAAATTGAATCTGAACTTCGCGAGTTCAACGTCGAACGGGCAAAACCACACAAAATTGGGCTCATCATCAAGCCCAGGGAAATTAACGATCGGACGCAAGCCGAAGCCTGCAAAGGTGCGCCTTGCCACATCCCGCAAGAGTATTTGAAAGCCGAGCCCGGGGACGGATTTTATTTGCATCAGATTCTTGGCTTCAAGGTATTGGATCGCGAGCGCTCGCTTGGCGAGATAACCGCATTTTCAACCAATGGACCCCAGGATCTCTTGGTCGTGCAGGCAGAAGGGAAAGAAATTCTCATCCCCTTCGTGCGCCCATTTTTGAAGCAGATTGATTTTGACAACCGCGTCGTATTCATGGAGCTTCCGGAGGGGCTGCAGGAGGACTAGTGAAGTTCACGGTCTTGACGCTTTTTCCGGAACTTATAACGCCATGGCGGCAAACGGGATTGATAGGCGCCGCCGTCAAAAAGAATCTCATTCAGGTCGATACGATCAACCCGCGAGATCATGCCATCGGTCCGCACCGAAACGTCGATGACAAGGCCTTCGGTGGATCCGACGGGATGGTGATGAAATTTGAACCGATCGCTGGCGCGCTGGCGGGTTTGACGGACGCGCACGTGGCTTTCTTGTCGCCGCAGGGAAAAACCTGGGATCACAAGCAGGCGGTACAGTGGAATGCGCATCATTCCCACGTCGTGTTGGTCTGTGGCCGATACGCCGGGTTTGACCACCGATTGGTCGAGGCGTTTGCTGACGAAGAAATTTCATTGGGCGATTATGTTTTGAACGGCGGAGAGGTGGCGGCGCTAGCCGTAATGGAATCGGTGGCAAGGCTTGTTCCGGGTGTACTCGGCAATGAAACATCCGCCGAACGAGAGTCGTTTTGCAAGGGTTTGCTGGAGGCGCCCGTGTTCACTCGTCCGCGCGACGTTCAGGGCATGCCAGTTCCCTCGCCGCTGCTATCAGGCAATCACGCCGAAATTGAACGATTTGAGCGGGACGTTTCCCTGGTTCGCACCTGCCTCTTGCGTCCGGATCTCGCCAAGAAAGAAGGCGTGAATCGTGAATGCCTGCTTGCGGTCGATCGGCTTCGGCGACTCAATGAAAACGAACTTCGGTCTTTGAGCTTGGCGCTAAAGCAGCTCGAGGACCTCGCCAACGGGGTTCGTGGATGAGACGGCCGATCCATGTGGCTTTGATTCATTGGCCGGTGCTGGATCGAACAGGCCAAATCGTCTGCACGAACGTCACGAATTTCGATATTCACGATATCGCGCGTGCCAGTCGCACCTACGGTGTGGAGAAGTATTTCATCGTCAACCGTATGCAGGAACAGCTGAGCTTCGTGGCCCGCGTACTCGATCATTGGCGTGTCGGCGTCGGATCCAAGTACAATCCAAAACGAAAAACAGCGCTTGGAATGGTGGAGCTCAAGGAAACGCTGGAAGATGTGATTGGCACGTTCCCCGACCGGCCGATGGTGATTTCCACCTCCGCGCGGGATCGGGGAAAGCGGCGAATTTCCTTCAAGGAGCTGCGTCAGGAGATCTGGGACTCAAGCTCAACCCAACCCATCTTACTGGTGTTTGGGACGGGATTTGGCCTTTCTGAGTCGGTATTTGAGCTGTGCGATGGCCTGTTAGAGCCGATGCGTGGAGCGTCCGCTGATGATTATAGGCATCTCAGTGTTCGATCGGCCGTCAGCATCTGCCTTGACCGCCTTCTGGGCACATGATAGCTCAGTACGTTCTATTGAATTCTTTGCATTTTCGGAGAGCATATGTCGGAGTCAAAGGGGAAAGATCAGCGACCGGCGGGGCCAAAAAAGTCGGCGGAGCCGCAAAAACCAGCGGGGCCGCAAAAACCAGCGGGGCCGCAAAAACCAGCTGAACCTAAAAAATCGGGAGTTCCAAAAAAATCGGCAGCTTCAGCGAAGGCCCGGGGCGCCAGGCGAAAAGTGAAAAAATCGACTTTCCAGGGGCATGAAACGGACTTGGTTCGTCGTGTCACGTTTCAAAAATTTAGCGCAAAAAAGAGTCTTCCCGAGTTTTCGACCGGCGATACGATCGGCGTCTACGTTCGCGTGAAAGAGGGCGAGAAGGAGCGCGTGCAGCTCTATCGGGGTGTCGTCATAAAAATGCAAGGGTCGGGAATCAATCGTACCTTTACCGTCCGAAAGATCTCGGCCGGTGTTGGTGTTGAAAGGACTTTTCCGATTGCTTCTCCTGTCATTGATCGAATTGAGCTTATCTCAAAAGGAAAAGTTCGACGCGGTCGCTTATTTTACCTGCGTGGTCTGAAAGGCCGTTCCGCTCGCTTGAATTCAGAACTATATTTAGGAGGCGACGAGGGGGAATCGGTCGGTGCAGCGGATGAAGTCCAAACGGCAACGGAAGAAAAAGCAGAAGCGGACAAGGCGCCTGCCGCCAAGTCCGAAAAAGTCGAAAAAGAAAAGACCAAATAGTCTCAAAAGCAGCTTCATTTATGAACCATTTGATTGGCGCGTCCTTGGGCCGGCGCCGGTTATCGGCATTGATGAAGCGGGGCGAGGGTGTTTGGCGGGTCCGGTTGTTTCGGCCGCAATCATCCTCGAATCCGAGTTAGATTTGGATCTTCTGACGGATTCCAAACTCTTGTCCGAATCTCGGCGCGAAGTCATCTTCGAAAAGATAATGAGCCTTCACAGCGTTGGAATTGGCTTTGCAACGGCTCAGGAAATTGACGAGATCAACATCCTGCAGGCGACTTTTTTGAGCATGCGAAGGGCCTTGGAGGCTTTGGGAAGGGCCACCGGCCATCTCATCGTCGATGGACACCTGAAAGTTCCCAAAGTGCCGGCCGGTTTCATGCAAACGGCGTTGGTCAAAGGCGATCTTCGGTGCAAACCGGTGTCGGCCGCATCGATCATCGCCAAGGTCACGCGCGACAGATTGATGCGGAAGTTGGCGAAGGAATTTCCGGATTATGGATTCGATATTCACAAAGGCTATGCAACTGCTCACCATCGCGCGATGCTCGAAGAAGTTGGCGCCTGCCGTGAACACCGGCGCAGCTTCAGCGGCGTCACACTTGAAGACGGGCCGCAACTCGGAGAATTCAGCGAAGACATGGTTGTTAAAGGCGGGCTGGTCTATTGAGAGGCACCGGGTTCGAATCGCCCACATCGAAATCGATTTTTTGGCTCGAGATCCGAGAGGATTGCTTCATATTGTTGAAGTCAAATCGGAGGGTGCTCTTCACCGAAACATAGTGTCGTCAAGGCAGCGGAGAAGGCTCGAAAACGCGGCTCTGGTTGTTGCACAGCGCGAGCCGGTAGCAATCATCGCGTTGGTGGTGCGGGCCTCCGGTGAAATTGTTCGAATCCCTTTATGAGCTTGACCCTCGAAAAGCGTCCTCAGTTCGGGCGCTTTTCTCTAGGCCTTTGATATTGGCGTGTACCGATTGAACCTCGTGACGCCGTTCACATCCCACATATTCATGACCAAGTGATAGCGGTCTTCCGATCCAAAGTTATGGGCGCAATGTTCGACATTCACGCGTAAAACATAAGCCGATCCGTCGGCAGGCAGATGGTAAGATTCGTTCCTGGTGGCGAAGAAGCATTGGTTGTTCGTGATGATGGGGATGTGCAATCTCACGGCGTACACGTCTTCCGTTCCATCGTAATGCCAGCAAGTGCCGCCACCGGCCTCCATCACGATGATGCGTACTCGTCGCAAAACCAACCCAAGTTCCTGCAGTCGAACCATGGTCTGGCCAAATAACCATGGCAAATCTCGGTCGGGATTCGATATTCGGAAACATGGCGAAGACCGATCCGCCGCGCCTTTCCCGCGTCATAGACCTGCTTTCCATCTCTCTCGGTGTAGCACGTGTGTCCGTACTCCCAACCGTCATTGTAGTGACCATTGGAGGACCAGACCGACCAACCACCATATTTGTCACCGGGAGCAACCTTCGGGAGTTTGTGACAGACTTTTTGAACGTGATCTTTCAGACGCTCGGTATCGCATTTGAATCCAGACAGCCTTTCAAAACCAGGTCGATCGTCGATGACGAACGCCGGGTAACCGGGCGGATGGGTCGCGAATTCCAAACTCTCCATCGTGCAATCATACGCAAGAACCACGACCAAAGTCCATTGGCGCGGCCGTATTGACAGAACGACTGATCTGTCAAAATTAAACCATGAATCGCCTTGTCGCCCTTTTCACCGCGATGATTCTGCTTACGTTTTCGAACCGAGCGGGAGCGGACAACCCGGGGCGGGAATTTTTAATGAGTTGTACCTATGGTGTGCTGGCTGGGACATTGGTCGGTGCCGCAAACCTGGCATTTACAAACAACCCGGGTCAAAATCTCAACCGGGTTGCACGTGGCGCATCGTTTGGCCTCTATGCCGGTATTTTGCTTGGCTTCTATGTGGTCTACATTGTTCCCGGTTTGGATGCGCCGGAAGAGGAGCAGCCACTTCCGGCGTGGATTCGTGATCACCGCTGGGACGTCGCGCCCGTCTACAGCCCCCAGGGAGTGGATGGCATGCAAGCGCGTTGGACGATCACGCAATTTTAGGTCGGAGTGAGTCTGGATTTTTCATTTTCAGGAATCATGTCCGGATTCATTTTCGGGGTGATTGGATTATATCTCTTAAAAGAGGGTCGAAAGCGCGTCAACTATGCATGGGTTTTTGTCGGAATAGCGTTGATGGTGTACACGCTCGTCGTTTCCGGGCCTTTGGCGGACTGGGAATCGGGATGGGGCTTTGCGCGCTTGCTTATTATTATCGCTAGGTCTATAGGTTTTCCCATCCCATGATTCACGTTTCCAACATCACCAAACATTTTGGTCCCAAGTTGTTGTATAAGAATGCCTCTTTTCAAATCAATTCTGGAGAGACAAGATCGGGCTTGTTGGTCCCAATGGCGCCGGAAAGACCACTATCTTTCGAATTCTGATGGGCGAAGAAGGCGTCGATGAAGGCACTATCGGCAAGCCGGATCGCCTGCGCAGGCGTACTTTTCGCAAACTATTGAGGACATGCGCGGGAGAACGGCGCTGCAGGAGGTGATGGCCGCTAATGAGGATGTGCCACGCATTCAAAAACGGATGAAGGAGCTTGAGGATAAATTGAGCCATCCGCTCGACGAGATGGAGATGGAAAAAGTCTTGGCGGAATATGGCGAGAGTCAGGCCGAGTTTGAGAGATTGGGCGGCTATGAACTGGAATCGAGCGCCGCTGAGATTCTCACCGGATTGGGAATTGGCCCCGCCGATTATCTCCGGCCCACGGGAGAGCTTCAGCGGTGGTTGGAAGATGCGGATTGCGCTGGCCCAAGTGTTGATGTTGAACCCCGATGTGCTGCTGATGGATGAGCCGACCAACCATCTGGATATGGAGTCGATCGTCTGGCTTGAAACTGGCTCCTTAACTTTCGAGGAGCAATGGTGATGACCAGTCACGATCGTGACTTCATTAATCGTTTGGTGGCAAAGATCATCGAAGTCGCGCACCAAAAGATCACGGTCTTCTCGGGCAACTATGATTATTATGAGCGCGAGAAGGACGTCCGCAAGGAGCAGCTGTTCGCTTCCGCGAAACGTCAGGACGACATGCTCGCCAAAGAAAAGGAGTTCATCGCGCGCTTCGCGGCCCGCGCGAGCCATGCCGCGCAGGTGCAGTCACGAGTCAAGAAACTGGAAAAGATCGATATCATCGAAATACCCGAAGAGGAAAAGACCATTCAGTTTGCCTGGCCAATAGCGCCTCGAGGCGGCGATGAAGTATTAAGGTGGTCGACTTAGGGGAGACATGGCGGCTTCCCGACGGCCGACTGAAGAAGGTCTTTTCCGGAGCATCGGCCTGGTGAAACGGCTCGACCGCATCGCTGTGGTCGGTGTCAAGGCGCGGGTAAATCGACGTTGATGAAAGTCATTACGGGGCAGACGGAGGCGACGGAGGGAAGTTTTGTGATAGGCCCATCCATCGAAATGGGATATTTCAGTCAGAATTCGCTCGACTTGTTGGATCCTGATAGTACGGTACTCGATGAGATGCAGGCGCGGTTCCCACAAGCGACTTTGGGTTACATTCGAAACCTTCTGGGGGCGTTCAAATTTTCCGGCTCAGACGCGGAGAAGAAGATCAAGATTCTTTCCGGCGGCGAAAAGAGCCGCGTCGTTTTGGCGACGTTGCTGGCGCGGCCCCTGAATTTTTTGGTTCTTGATGAGCCGACCAATCATCTGGATATTCAATCGCGAGAGATCCTGCTTGACGCCATTTTGAACTTTGAGGGTACTGTATGATCGTGAGTCATGATCGCCATTTTTTGCGACGATCACAACTCGAGTCTTTGAGCTTGATCAACATCAGTTGAATGTTATCGACGGGCCGTGGTCGTACTATCTCGAGAAACGCGGCTAGATTTGCGTCGAGTTGGTGCTGTGTGCGTACTCGCTTTGGCCACCGGAAAAATCGAAGGCGAAGTTGATTCGGAACGAGACTCACCACCGAGCCCTTGGTGGCCGTTGAAACGCAAGTGCCAGCAGTTGCCGGGTGGACGCAGATCGTGACGATGTCGTAGGATTGAATCACCCATGATGAGAATCCCCCTTGGGGATAGGGCTGTGGTTGCGCCGTAGTGAGTAGTTTACGATGCCAGCAACGTCCACATATCGCGAAGTAAATCCCAATCCAATACCGTAGTTTTCTGTTTTGGAATTGGGAACAACGGCATTATTGTTATCGAACAACCAAGATAGAGAATACGTCAAAGAAAATAATTCTTTTCGTTGAGCTTGCCTTTAAGACTGGATGATACATTCGCGACGCCGGCGTATGTGTTGTCCAAAACTTCGGTGTACGTTTCGAAGTTATCCATTTTTACCTGCAACAAGGCGTCGATAGGCGACCAGGGTTGCAAGCTGCCGGCGCTCTGCTGGGCGAAATCGTACGACTGTGACACGCGGAGGAGTCCCAATGCGTTCATATCCAGGCTCGCCATTGGACCAACGCTTGCGCACCAGATAGTTGCTGAGAGCAAGAGTGGAGGCTGTGCTGGTACACACGATCGTCATAGTCAAATTGCAAACCATTTTGTCCAACCACGTCGGCGTCACTCATAGGATACCATTGGCGATAATAGGGCAGGCCGGTGTAATTCCCAAAAAATGGATGATTTGGATTTCGAATCCAGGGAATATCTGAATAGGAAAGTTCTGGTTGGAACGAGTGCTTCCACGTCGTTCCCTTTTCCACCTTGTTGTCGCCGTAGACTGAGGAGAATTCCGTTTTTGCGGCAATATCCGTCTGAACATACCGTCGGGCCGCGGTGGACCCATACCCAGCCGTCTCAGCGCCGACCGGAATGTTGAATTGATAGTCCGTTTCACGATAGGTGACGCTTGGCAGAACGTCGAACAAACGCCAAAGTTGGAAAGGGTATGAAACGGTGGGCGAAATATCCATTCGCTGGCCGGTGCGCAGCTTGTCCGTCGCCGGATTGAATACGCCAGTGCGAACGATTCTCTGCGTGGCCGGGTCCAACGGGCCCTGGAGGGGAACGACGTTGCCGATATCATGCGCGGAGTTTGGATCGGGAAAGAGGTTGTCGTAGGAGTAACTGTCCCGCGCGAAGTTAACGTAGTCGACGTCCCACCTGACCAGGGGACCTGAATTGCCGATCCGGCGCTCCCTTCCCGAGAAGCGAATTTCCGGGATCTTGTGGACGGCATCGTCATTATCGGAGAGCGGATAATATTTCAAAAGATTCTTGTTCATCTCACCCTCTGCGCTCAAGCTGGTCTCTTCCCAATTTTTCGTGACCGAAACTCTATTTTGAAGAGACGGGTCGCCGTTGCCCAATAACTCTTCGGGAAAAATCACGCGTGTAGCGAAGATCGCTCTCCGGCTTGAGGTCCATCCGCGACACGAAAATCATCCGGCATATCGAAGTAATGCTGATAGTGAACAAACCAGCGGTCCACGTTCGTTGAAACCGTGCCTTCATTCTTCAACGCTCGGTCGTTGATGTACGCCGATGCATTTGCCCTTTACTGGTATCCGAAAGCACATAGCGGTAGTCTTCGTGACCCTTGATGCCCCGTTTTTCATAATTGATTGCCGTCAATGTCAGATCATGACTTCGATCGATGGCCCAAAAATAGCTCTCGGCAACGGCAATACCACCCGTATTGGAATTGTCCATCGAGGGCACAAGAAAGCCGCTCTGCCTTGTGCTCTTCAGGGGCACCGTCATCGCCGGAAAAATAAAAATCGGATTCCGCCGACCTTGAAGATGGGCCGCTTGATGTAGGCATAGCCGCCGATCTCGGCTTCGATGGTCTTTCCGGAAAACGCCCAACCTGGAGGACAGGTTTCGCACGCCGTGTACTCGGCGTTCTGCGCGACGTAGGTGTCCGTACCCGGTCTTTTCGATGGTATCGCCCTGAAAAATGACCTGGCCGGATTGAACGAAACCGTCATAGATCATCCCGGTGTTCGTTTTATAATTGAACCTCACCTTTGTGCCTTCGATGTGAACCTTCAAGGTTTCAAGGATGACGTGGCCCTCGGCCTCGATCCACTGTTCGCCGGTATTGATCGTGGCGGAATCGCAACTCAGACTTTGTTGCTTAAAACCGATTTGAACACGGCCTTCGAGTTTAATGACTTTCTTGACCTGATCGCTGTACATGGAATCGGCGTTCTTTATTAAAATTCCATCCGCCGATGACTGACCCGAAATCAACGATGCAAAAAACAAGAGCTGAAAAATCATTTCGTCTTCATCACAAAGACCCCGTCCCAGTTGTGGGCGGAGGTTCCACAATGTACTCCTGCATCGAGCCAGATAAACCTTTGACACCTCATCATTGGGCTGAAGATTCAACGTTTTCGTGAACGCTTCGAGAGCCGAGTTCCAGGATTTTTCGTGATATTTGACGTATCCTTCTTGGAACCACTTTAGGACTTCTTGAAGTTTCTCCGCCGCCTTGGCCTCCGAAATCAACTCGTAGATTTTTACGGGCAGCGCTTTCCCTTTCACGCGGACCCAATCCACCTCGCGGCAGACAAAGTCGTCCTTCACTTGGGCCTGAGTGAATTCGCTCATAATGATGCGCGTCCCATACTGTTTGTTGATGCCTTCCAGACGGGACGCAAGATCGACGGCATCTCCCATCACCGTGTAACTGCGCACCGTTTGCGAGCCCATGTTTCCGACGCTCACCTCGCCGGTGTTGAGCCCGATCCCGATGTCGATTGTCGGCAGACCTTTCTTCTCGTAACCCTTTTGTAGCTCAAAGAGCTTCTCGACGCTTTGGAGGGCGCAACGGCACGCGTGTTTGGCATGATGGAATATGGAATGGGAGCGCCGAAAAACGCCATTACGGCGTCACCCATGTATTTGTCGACGTGTCCCGGTTCTTGAAAACCAATTCGGTCATTGGGGTCAGATAGCTGTTCAGCAGGTCCGACAGCGCGCGCGGATCGAGTTTTTCAGAGATGGTGGTGAATCCCCGGACATCGGAAAAAAAGACGGTGAGTATTTGCTTTCTTCCTCCGAGCTCGATGTTCTTAGGGTCGGAAAGAATCTCCTCGACGATGGCTGGAAAACGTGTTCTGAAGGTCTGGCGCAACTCTTTCTTGCCGCGTTCTTCGGTGAAATAACGATAGAACGTCATTGTCACAAAAACTCCAAAGATCATGAAAAGGGGCCACATGACCGTGACGACAATCCCGTGATTAAACAAATAGTGTCCATCAAGAAACCAAAACGCTCCCATAAAGACAGAAGTCAGCGCAAGGCCGCCGAGGGCTCCCAACTGTCCAACGTCAAACTCAGGACGAGGCCTATGACGAGCAAGAGAAGCGGCATCTTGCCTGTCGCTCTTCTTCCCACGGCCGCATAAAATTGCGTGTGAGCAAATCACTGATCACACTGGCGTGGGTTTCCGCTCCGGGGTAATTCTTATCAAATGGTGTTACCCGAAGGTCGAAGATGCCCATGGCGGTCGCGCCGACCACAAAAATCTTGTCTTTGATCCATTCTGACTTTTTGATTTTTTCATGAGCTATCTCCCAATGGCCGTTGTCCGGATTGATCTCCTGCATTTCGATCTCAGCCTCATCGGAGTCGGTCATGAGTTCGGCAAAACTCAGATAAGGAAACATCTTTTGTGCACCAGCGTAATTGATCATCAAAGATCCTTGCCCGTCGTCGGGACCCTAAAAAGCGGGTTGCCCGTGTCGTTATCAAGCATTTCAAAATCGACGACTTCCCTTCGGCCCGTGGCAGGATTGATATCGATCTTGATGGCTGGATTTTGATTTGTAGCGAGTGAATATGCCTTTAGGCTCAATGACGGAAAATAGGTTTTTCCATCGCGCGCGATAGCCGCTTGGACCGAATAGTTCCGTGAATGTCCTGACTCGTATTAAAAAATGCCGTATGTTTAGTTTTTTGGGCGATGATGGGGACATCCATGTTCCAGTCTTCGGCGACAACGACGGAGTTGGGGATTCGATGCTTCTCAAAATCCTCTACCCACTCTTGATAAGTATTGAATTTGAATTCGGCCGGATTTTCATTGGGCCGGATCTGGCTGGCCCAAAGCGATTCGATGGTTTCGCGATTGTCCTTGTCGTCGAGGATCGCCGTGCAAGTGTCCTTTAGCTCGGAGCGGACACGCATTTCCAGCTCAACTTGTTCCTTCCTGTTCATGTTGGGCTTGGCAACCGAGCGGACCGCCTCTTCGTGCGCTTGTAGAATCGTGCTGAATATTTCCTGCAAGGCATGTGGTGGCGCCGCTTGATAAGGATCCGTGGGATTTAGTAGAATCTCATCGTGGGCCCACACGGCAGCTGCCGGAGTTTTCTTAAAGGCAAGATCGTAACAGAAATCAAGATATCGGGGTCCGTCGGCCGTTCCTCTTCCGTATTGAATTCGCTCCCAGCCACGATCCTATCAGCGTATTTACCGTAAACGGCAGCCAGCGCCTGATCACTGTAGAGGCGTTGGACCTCCGCCTGCAAAGTCTTTTCCATGTCCGCCGACAGGTGCTGTGCCTGTAGCTTGTTATAGATTTCCAATGCGACATTGTTCGAAGGCTCCAAAACACGACGTCGAAAGCGAGAACTTTGGCACCATATTGAAAGGCCCGGTCAACCAATTTGGCGAACACCTCACGTGGCCATGGCCATCGGCCGATGGCCTCCACCGCCTTTTCATCCACCGTAAGCAGGGCAACTTGTGGAGAACCGTACCGTTGCCCGCGAGCTTGCAAACGGTAGTCAATCGTTCCTTGATGCGCCTTCGAAGCA
>CAWAIG010000001.1:0-12231 GCA_963782135.1 uncultured Acidobacteriota bacterium | reverse complement strand
TCTTCGTACCGCCGCGCCTTAAGGCCAACATGGATTCTCGCCTCTGTAGCGCCGTGCCTTTATGCCGGCATCTTGGGTGACTCTCCGAACTGCCGGGCTAAAGCCACGGCGCTACGACTGTCCTAAAAAAAAGGGGCGGCACACTGCGCCGCCCCTTTTCCCGCGTCTGCGAGGAATGGTTTAGAAGGTCAACTTCAGCGACAACTGCACGACGCGCACCGAAGAGTCGAAATTAAGGAAGTTGCCGTATGGGCTCGAGGGGACGCCCTGCATGCTAAAGGTTTCGCCAAATAGCGGACTCCCAAGGTAGCCAACGGGCAGGTTGAAGTTCGGGTGGTTGAATACGTTGAACGCCGTCGCGCCCAAACCGAAGTTCATGCGTTCCTTGATTGAGAACGTCTTGTGAAGCCTGAGTGTTTTCGAAGTCGATGTTCGTCCGGTCCACGCAACTGGTTACGCGTTTTGATTTCGATCCCGCCATCCAGACTGTTTCGTGTTTCATAAATAAATTGATATTCAGCAGGGCTTAACGTCGCTTTGTGTACGCGGATCCGGCGCCGCAGGAGAGCCCAGCGCCTGGCCCAATAATGTCAGCCATAGCGTAACCGCCCTGCGACAGGTCGCCGCTGGTCAGCCCATCTTGAACGCTGTAAGGAAGACCTGAGCGGACAATGCCTTTCCGGACCACTGCCATCCACCGAGCGCGGCCTTCACAAACTTGTTCTCAAAGTGCGTGGAGGCGACACCACGTAGTCAGCGTTGAATAGGTTCCGCACATCGTAATCGGCATTTCCATAGTTGTCGGCGCGCAGGCTGCCAGAGATGAATCTGCGTTTGAATCCCCGGCCATAAAAGCGTTTCGATGGGGACAAGCCCGCCATTGGAAATTTCGTCCAGCGTATGGGAGTCGGTGTAGTTCACGTGTGCCATGATCCGGCTGTAATATTCACCGGACGGACGCAGTCACTCCGTTGTAGTTGGCCACGGCACCGCTCTGCAGCGTTGTTACACTCGCATAGTTTGGAGCTGGGTTGGGATTGAGCCCAGGGACGGCCGCGAAGACACCGTTTGTAGCGACCGCATTCCACCAGCCATTCGATGAGAGGCCGTTAATCGAGTGATTTCCATTATAAGCGAACGAAACCGCAACGGCCTTGGTTCTTCCTGATCCACCTTCATTTTCCACTCCTGCACTTGAGGCGAATGGACGGTGCCTTCGATGCCGTAACGCTCAGCGGGGGAGTAAAGCCGATAATCGGATTCCGGATCGCTAAGAGCTGATTGTAGCTGTCGTTGACATTAAACGCCGCGGAAGCCGCCTTGAACGCGTTCGGACCGCTAGCGGGGTTCGAACTGTCAAACGGCAGAATGCCTATCGTGCCCGGCCCGTTCGGAGGCGCGAGGCTGTCAAGAGGCGCGATGTTGAACAAATTAGCATGCGGCGGATTGTGCGTAAGACTATCTACTAGCTGGGCTGGCGGGTTGTCGAAGAAAATTCCAACGCCGCCGCTGATGATCGTCTTGTTGCCCCCGGAAAAGAACGGGAAGTGCTCGCTCCTTCCAGGCGCCCAACTGACGACAAGCGCGGAGACACGTTAATGGCGTCAACACTCGGATACGCGCTATGCAAGTTGGTATTGAGGTCACTGCTGTACGGCACATCGGCTGGCGACGTCGATGTGACGCTAGCCAAGTCCGGGAATCCCGTTTTGTAGTTCGAAAGGCAGTTCGTCTGGCATACGGGATTTGCGTTATGCTCGAACCGTAAGGCTCCCATCAGCGTAAAGTTCGATGTTACCTTCCACTGATCTTCCAGGTAGAAGCCCAATCCCCAAATGCCAATGGGCACGTCGGTGGAGGGGCTGTACTGTTGCGTGAAGGTCTGTGCTACGCCGTCCGCGTAGGCCTGCATGCCGGTCATCCCGGCGCCACCGCCGAGAGTCTTCGACGTTAAATCATTGAACGTAGTCAGTGGATAGATGAAACTGAAGTTATGATCGCTCACGTCATACCGGCGGAAATTTAATCCAAACTTAAGCGCATGTCTTCCACGCGTCCACGAAAAGTCATCAATAAACTGATACTGCGTGATGTTGCGGCCTTGTGGGAAATTGCTCGCGCCTCCAAACGTGTCATTCACGCCCGAGAAACCGTCGGCAAAGTTGGAGCTGACAGCGCCGTAGGGAAACACCGCCTGCCAGGCGGACACGTCTTGAGCGAATTGAGCAACGTAATGGCTCACGGTGGCCGTAAAAGCATTCGTCATGTTTCCATTGAAAACGTGCCGTAAGTTAACTTGGTAGTCCCATGCCGGTTGGTTGGAATTGGCGAAGAACGCCGTGCTGAGCGGATCCGCCACCGTCGGCTGAACTCCGTGGTCTAGCTTGAAGCGAAAGAACAGGTCGTCCTTCGAGCTAAGTTTCTGGTCGATTCGCCCTGCCAGAATCCATTCCTTGGCAAACCCAGTCGGGGTCGACACAAACGTGTTGCCGCACGTCGAACCGGAGGTCCAACCTGTCAGCACCACTGTGGAGCATTCATCACCAGCGGTTAACGGCACTGGTGTCAAGGTTTTTCCAGCCGACGCTTTCGCATAGAGATTAAACATATCCTGATAAGCAGGAAGTTCGTTTGGATTGAGCGCTCCAACGTTGCCAAGGATGGCAGAGGCAAATGCCGGCGTTGGAATCGTTTCCGTGTACACGTTCGGAACGACGAACCTCAGACCTTCTGTATCTACGAAGAACCACGTGTGATCCTTAATTACTGGCCCACCAATCGAAGCTGCCCATTGGTTTGCGTTCGAGAAGGGCCTCGGCTGACCTGCTGCATTCGTGAAAAAGTCGTTCGAATTCAATTCCCGACCATTCCACCACCACTGGGCATTGCCGTGGAAGGAGTTGGTGCCGGATTTGGTTACATAGCTGATTTGCGCGCCACTCAACTGTCCGTACTGCCCCGAATAGGGATTCGTTACCACGGTCAATTCCTGCACTTCGTTGGCGCCCAACGTCAGGTTCGCCGCGCCTGAGTTGTTGATATTGAAGTACGGGTCCATGTCATTTTCGCCGTTGACGGTGTACAGGTTCGCCGTGCCAGAAAGGCCGTTCACCGTGAAGTTTCCATAGCCGCTTCCCTGCGACACGACTACCCCAGGTGCCGTAAAGGCCAAGGTCGTGATGTCTCCGCCCGGCGATGGCAAAAGGGCCACTTCCTCCGGTGTGTATGACGTGGCCACGCCAGGCTCCGTGCTGACCAGCGGCGCCGCAGCCGAGACCTCAACGGTCTCGGCGGACTTCGAAATTTCCAGCACGATGTCGAGCTGCGAGGTCTGTCCCACACTGACCGTCGTGGCTTGAATTGTTTTCGCGAAACCGGAAACACCAGTGGACACCTCATAGCGCCCCGGCTTCAACAGATTGAACCGATAGGTGCCTTCATTATTCGTATTCGTCGTCTGCGTCTCACCGGTATCAAGACTCTTCAAACCCACTGCCGCGTTCGGGACCACTGCCCCGGCCGGATCGGTAATCCGGCCGCTGATGCTACCCGTTAGCAACGATTGTCCAGCGGCGTAACTCGCAAAGACCAACGTTAGAAGGAAAGCCACCACAACTCCCATTCTAAACAGCTTCATTCAAACCTCCTTGAAGGTATAACGCCACCACTCTCGCAAGTGGTGCCCACTTCGAATACAAGCCAACAGGCCCGCCAAACCTTTCGTCTGGCTTCCAACTACTGATTTTTCGTGTGAAACCCCCACCACAGGGAGAAAAACACTCGGTGTCGTATTCGCAATTAGTCGACCAAACACAACCAGTTTTATCTCCCATATTTACAATAGGTTGCATCCAACTAAAGACTCCCACCCGAATAATGCATATAAATTTATGTAGATAGCACCAGTACCTACCAATTTTCATATGCATTCCGTCCCGCCATTCGGCCGTCCAATCCCCTTATCGCATCGTCTTGGCACACTCCTTCCTCGCTCACGCCATCCCGTCCCAACTTGCGTTTCCGTCTTTCCCCGCGCTAGTTTGCCAAGACGCCATGGCGCAACCCTTCGGATCCCGTAGCGCGTCCCACCAATGGGTCGAGAGTGAGGGAGGGTTCATGCACCGCCGCAGGTCATTGCTTGTCATTTTCCAGCTTGCCACGCTGTTCGCCATTGCCTGCAGCAATAAGCCGAACGACGACGCGATCGCTACCGAGATCAAGGCGAAAATGTTCTCGGAGCCGTTATTGAAGTCCAGCTCGGTGGATGTCGCGGTCAAAGAAGGCATTGTCGCCCTTACCGGCAGCGTTTCCGACCAAGCCTCCCGCCTTGCCGCCGAAAACATCGCCTCCAAAACGAATGGAGTCCGGGAAGTCATTGATTGCACCGCCATGACCAATCCGGCGCCCCCAGTCGCGGAAGTAACACCGACTCCTCCGCCAACACCTCCTCCTCCAAAGCCAGCACGCAAGAAAAAGCCCGCTGCGCCGAAAGCCGAGCCTGCGCCAGTCACTCCGGCGTCCGATGAAAACACCTCTGCCGCCGACAATCCGCCAGAGCCGCCTGCTGCTCCCGCAGCTCCCGCCGCTCCACCTCCACCTCCGCCGCAACCCATTACTGTCGTGATTCCGGAAGGCTCCATCGTCACCATTCGCACCATCGACGCGATTGACTCTGCCAGCAGCTCCACCGGTCAGACTTTTCGCGCCTCGCTCGATGCTCCAGTCGTGGTGAACGACCGCGTCGTCCTCCCCCGTGGTCTCAACGTGAAGCTCAAACTCGTTGATGCCAGCTCCGCCGGCAGCTTCAAGGGACGCAGCGAACTCACGGTGTCTCTCGATAGCGTCACCTATCAAGGAAAGACTTACGCGCTGCAAACAAGTGACGTTCAACAGCAGGGCAGCTCTCGCGGCAAGCGCTCTGCGGCAGTAATCGGAGGAGGCGCCGCCCTCGGCGCCCTGATCGGCGGTCTTGCCGGCGGCGGAAAGGGCGCGGCCATCGGTGCCGGCGTAGGCGCGGGCGGCGGCACAGCCGTCCAAGCCGCTACCAAAGGCCAACAAGTCAAGATACCCTCCGAAACCCGCCTCGACTTCACCCTCCACGCGCCCGTCCCGGTAACTTATCTTCCGCCCAAGAAGTCCGCCCCCACACCGCCGGCCAACTCAGATCAGGCTCGATCCTCAGCACCAGATCAACAGCAACCTACAAATCCCGAGTAATAGCTCGCCCGTCTCCCATCCAAAGCTATAGCTCAACCGCTTCAGGGGTGAGGGTTTCTATCACGCAGGCGGGATCGATCACAGCAAGAAAAAACCCTCAGGCCTCGAAGTCCTGAGCTACAGGTTTGATTGCGAATTTTCTCTTCTTTGCTTCTTTGCTTCTTTCTTGGCATCCTCTTAGCCCATGAGGTCGCAAAATCGTCGCCGTTTTCTGCAATCGTCCGCTGCCCTCTCCGCGCTCGCTCTCACTTCAAGAGAACAAGCCCAATCCCAACTACCATCCTCCTTCTCCATGCTGAAACCGCTCGGCGACCGCATCCATCCCATCACTCCCGACGAATTCCACGCGCGCCTTCTTCACGCCCAGGAACTGATGTCCCAGCTCAATCCAAAATTCGACGCCGTCCTTCTCGGTCCCGGCACTTCGCTCTACTACTTCACGGGCATTCGCTGGGGTCTCAGCGAACGCCTCCTCGCCCTCGTCATCCCGCGCAGCGGCCAGCCTCTTCTTATTTCTCCCGCCTTCGAACAAAGCCGTATGCGCGAACTCATGCGCTATCCGATCGAAGTTCGCGTCTGGCAGGAAGACCAAAGCCCCGCCGAACTCATCGCCAAATTCCTCGCAGAGCGCGGAGTACGCACCGGCCGCGTCGGCATCGAAGAAGCTCTCCCCTTCACGTTTTACGATCACTTGCGCTCCGCCTCTCCCTCGCTCGATTGCGTTTCCGCAGATCCCGTCACCATCGCTTGCCGCGCGCGCAAATCCGCGCACGAACTCGAACTCATGCGCCTCGCCTGTGAAGCCACCTGCGACGTCTACCGCCTGGTTTTCCAAGATTTAAACGAAGGAATGACCGAAGAAGACATTAGCCGCATGGTTACCGCCGGCTACGCGAAAATGGGTCTGCGTGGTTATGTGTTGGTTCTTCTCGGCCCTGCCGCTGCTCTCCCGCACGGAACGCGCGAACCGCAAAAGCTAAAGGAAGGCGACGTGGTTCTAATCGATGATGGCTGCCTGGTCGAAGGCTATTGGTCCGACGTCACGCGCACTGGCATCCTCGGTAAGCCCACGGAAAAAATGCTGCGCGCTTACGATGCCGTCCGAAAGGCGCAGGACGCCGCGCTGGCCGCCGCACGCGCCGGCAAACTTTCCGGCTCCGTCGATGACGCCGCCCGCGGAGTGATCGCCGCCGCCGGTTTCGGTCCCGACTACAAATTCTTCACCCATCGTCTGGGCCACGGCATCGGCCTCGATGGCCACGAGCATCCTTATCTAGTGCGCGGCAGCAAAACCGTCCTCGAACCTGGCATGACCTTCTCGAACGAACCCGGCATCTACATCCCCGGCGAATTCGGCATCCGTTGCGAGGACTTAATGGCCATCGCCCCCGACGGCCCCGCACAGCTCCTCACTCCCGGCCTCCAAGTCTCCCTCGAAAAACCCTTTGGCTAATCCGCACACCAAAACTTCCGCCCCTGTAGCTCACCCCTTCAGCTGTGAGGGTCCCTACCCCGCAAGCAGGATCGATCAAGGCAAGAAAAACCGTTGAGGCCTGGAACCCTGAGCTACAGGCCTGCAATCAACAAAACTACGAACGACGCAACGTGCATCGCGCTCTTACTGTTTCACTCTGCCACTCTTCTACTCTTTCACTGCTTCTTTCCTCGCTTCCTCCTCTACAAACTCCACAATCCTCTCCTCCGCCCAAAATCGTTCCGCGCCCGCAAACCTGGACACAAATCCGCAATGTCCCCCGTGTTCCGGCGCCACAAACCGCACGCACGGATTCGTCTCCACCCGCGCCGCCAAAAACGATACATACGGCACGAACGGATCATCCTGCGCCGTCATCAACAACAACGGCACCGCGACATTTCCAACCACCTTCTTCGCGCCCGCTCCTTCGTAGTACTCCTCCGCATCCTTATATCCAAAACACGGCGCGGTAATCGCATCGTCAAACTCGCGCACCGTCCGTACCGGCCCGAATCCGTTTCTCTTGTATCTCTCTGGAAACAATCCACACTTTGTCTCATATCGCCGCATTAACCCCCGCACGAAATGCCATTGGTATAAATAGTTTTGTCTCTGCTCGAGCGCGTCCGCGCAGCGCGACAAATCCAGCGCCGGGCACACCACCGCCACGCCCCGCAACTGCTTGGGCGCCGATGCCCCCAACTCTCCGGCCATCTTCGTCACCAAATTTCCGCCCATGGAATATCCGGCGAAAAAAACCTTTTCAAATCCTTCTTCGATCAGTTCGGTCAACACCGCGAGATAATCGCCGCTCAATCCGCTGTTATATAAGGTCGGCGTCAGCCGCTCCGTCCCGCCGCAATTTCTCTGATTCATCCGCACTGCATGGAATCCTCTCGCCCACGCCTTATCTGCAATCCCTCGCGCATAATTTGAGTCGCACGAGCCTTCCAGACCGTGCAGGATCACAAGTACCGGCGAATCTTTGCGCTTCCCCGGTTGCCAGTGGCACACGCCCTTCAACTGCGTCCACGGATCGACCCGAAACAGCCGCTCCTCGCCCGCCTGCAACCTGAATTTCCGCAGCACAAACCCCGCCGCAATCGTCTGCGCGTGGGCGCTCCTCAGCCACCGGTGCGGCTCAAACGCTCGCATCCCATTCGCCATCTCTCTACTTTATCAGTCCGCCCCAATTTCCCTGGTAGCCTGTAGCTTCCCCTTCAGGGGGTGAGGGTTTCCATCACGAAGCCGAGGTGCATCCAAAGGCAAGAAAAACCCTCAGGCCCCGAAGGCCTGAGCTGCAGAAGCCCCCTTTGCAACCGGGAGGGCACGACTTCAGTCGTGCCGTAAACGCTGCATAAGAACAGACTTTGGCCCCGAGGAATTGCATTCCTCACACGAATCACAAATCGCGCTATTGTTAACATTGCGCCCTCTCGCGCGTCTACCCAGAGAGGCATGCACCATCGCCGCCGTGGCTACACAACTTGAAATGCGCACCCCATTTCCCGGCAGGCTTGCCATGAACTCCAGCCCTGACGACGCCCTGGTCCGCGCCGCGCAGCAAGGCGACCGCACCGCCTTCGGCCTTCTCTATTCGCGTTACTCCCGCATGGTCCACGGCATCCTTCTCTCCCGCGTCCCTTACTCCGACGTCGACGACCTCGTCCAGGATGTTTTCCTCCAGGCCCTCCCCCGCCTCGCCTCTCTTCGCGAAGTGTCCAAATTCCCCGGCTGGCTCGCGTCCATCGCTCGCAACCGCGCCTCCGATTTTCACCGCCGCGGCAGACCGCATGACGAATTCTCCGAAGAATCCTTCGCTGAGGAAATCGACCCGCCGCCTCCTGGCAATCCCACTTCTCATTCGAGCGCCGAAGCTCACGCCGCTCTCGACGCCATCCTATCTCTCCCTGAAAGCTATCGCGAAACTCTCATCCTTCGTCTCGTCGAAGGCATGACCGGCCCCGAAATCGCCGAACGCACCGGCCTCACCCATGGGTCCGTGCGCGTAAATCTTCATCGCGGCATGCAGCAACTCCGCGAAGTTCTTGGCCGCAAGGCCGCACCGCTCACCGGGGGTGAGCTATGACCACACACCCAAACGAACCGGAAAAAGACATGCCCATGCATGACGACTACTTGTGGGACGGCTCCGGGACGCGCGATCCCGAAATCCAGCGCTTCGAGTCGCTCCTCGCCGAATTTCGCCACACCGAACGGCCGCTCGCTCTTCCCGCGGAAACTGTACTCGCATCAACCAAATCTCGCGGCTTGCTCGTGCAATTTCCCTGGCTGCCCCGGCTCGCTACAGCTGCCGTCATTCTTCTCGCGGCTATCGTTCCCTTCTTTGTTCCCGCCAGGCACATGAATCCGCCCCCGACCGGCCCCAGTTGGGATGTCGCCGACGTCGAAGGCGCGCCGCAAATCGGTTCGGAGTCCATTTCCGCCAGCCAATCCGCCGCCAAACTCTACGTCGGTCAAACGCTGACCACCAATTCTTCCTCGAGCGCTTCTCTGTCCGAAAACGATCTTGGCCAAATTCAGATCGATCCCAATTCCCGCGTTCGCCTGTTGCAATCCGGCCCAAACCACAAGCACCTTCAACTCGACGTCGGCACCATCCACGCCGCCATCTGGGCGCCTCCCGGCGAATTCGTCGTGGACACACCCTCCGCCATCGCCGTCGATCTTGGCTGCGCCTACACTCTCCACGTCGCGCCGGATGGTTCCGGCACCATTCGCACCACGCTCGGTTGGGCCGGTTTCCATCTTAACGGTCGCGACTCTTTCATTCCCGCCGGCGCGATGTGTTCCACTCGCCCAAAAGTCGGCCCCGGTATTCCTTATTTCGAAGACGCCACGGAATCGTTCCGCGAAGCTCTTCATACTTTTGATCAGGAAGAACCCTCGACCTACGCCGATTCCATCCCCCTCGCCACAATTCTTTCGCAGGCGCGCGCAAAAGACGGCCTCACTCTCTGGCATCTCCTTTCGCGCACCACCGGCCCCGAGCGCGCTGAAGTCTACGCGCGATTCGCGGCGCTCGTTCCTCCTCCCGCAGGCGTCACTCGCGTCGGCATCCTCGCCCTTGATCCGCACATGCTCGATCTCTATTGGAATGCCCTCGACCTCGGCGACATCTCCATCTGGCGCTATTGGGAACAATCCTCCAGCCCCCGCCGAACCCCCGCACCGCCACAACTGAAGAAAGAAATGCTTTTAAAGAAGTCCCCGTCCCCGTGAGTGTCCATTGCCGCAGAGCGCGCCGTCTCGCAACCGTAGCGCCTTAGGTGCGGCACTCTCGATTTTCCAATTTCTATTTTCTCTTTTCTTCTTCCTCCTGCTTGTTAACACCGCGCACTCCGCCCGCGTCTCCTCCATTGATCGCGCACCTCATCCCCAAAGGAGCCAACACGTGAAACTCTCGTTGACAAAATTCACCGCCGCACTTCTCTTCACCCTCTCACTCTTCGCCGCTTCCGCCTTCGCAGGTCCGCCGCTCGTCTGCCACACCTATGACATCGGCAACGCCCAATCTCTCCCCTGGATCGGCCACAACTGGAACCTCACCGGCAACGAATCCTACGACACCAACAATCTCGTGTCCGACACGCTCTCCATCCTCGACACCGACCCCACCGTCATTGTTCATATGGAAACCCTCCGCCGCGCCGCTCTCTACGGCCAGAAGAATCCGCAAGCTCTCAAACAGCTCCTTGTCAAAATGATCGCCCGCACCGACGAGCTCACGAAAAACGCCACGGCTGCTTCGCTCGCATCCTTCGACCTCGGCTATTTCACCGCCACGCTCGCGCAACTTCACTGGATCTATAAAGATTTCGCGAATCCCGCGCAATCCCTCAACGCCAAGGCACTCGTGGACAAAGCCATCCAGCTTCGCGGCAACGACCCGCAAATGGAATTTGCTGCCGCCCTCATCACCCTCGACGGCCCCGCCGGCGAACACAACGCCCACGCACAGAAAGCCCTCCTTGGCACGAAATCAGACGCACTCCTCGCACGAAACCTCTCCACTCACTTCATGAGTCCCGAGTCCGAAACCATGACGCAAATGATCACCCGCAATGCCAGCGTGAAGGTTGCCAAGCAATGACACACGCAACAAAAGGAGCCGCCTCTGTGCGGCTCCTTTCTCATTTTGGCTGGGCCAGCCTCTCTGTGGCAGCAATTCTCTTCGCGCTCACGTTCTCGCTGCGCCATGCGAACGCGAAACAAATCGCGCAAAACGACCTCATCGTCCACGAGTGGGGCACCTTCACCTCCATCGAGGGCCCCTACGGGCGCGCCATGGACTGGCGCCCTCTCAGCGGTTCCACCGACCTCCCGGACTTCGTCGAACATTTTCGCGAAGTCGCCTTCAAAGGCGGACTCTGCGGCACCGTCCGCATGGAAACTCCCGTCCTCTATTTTTATTCCCCGCAGGAAACCACCGTCTCCGTTGACGTCTCCTTCCGCAAAGGCCTCATCACCGAGTGGTATCCTCACGCCAATTCCGCCAACAGCGGCCTCACCTCCAAAGATTTCGCTCTCTACAACATGAAAAATCCCGGCGCAATCTCCTGGAACTCTGTGCACATCGATCCGCATGCAGCAGCCGACTTCCCGATGGACAATTCCCACAATCACTACTACGCCGCGCGCCAAACCTCCTCCGCTCCGATTGAACTTTTAACCTCCGCTGGCCCACAGCACGAAAAATTCCTCTTCTATCGCGGCGTTGCCGCCTTCCCTCCCCCGCTCAACGCCACTCTCTCCTCGGACGGCACCGTCAGTCTGCGAAACTTTTCATCCGTATTCGGCTCTTTCAGGGGGTCGGACCTTCAGGTTCGACATTCATTCTCGGCGCGGACTCGGCTTCAGCCCCTGAGAAATCCGCTTCCAGCGTTTTTCCCTTCGGCTTCATCCGCCGACGTCCCGGCCGAAGAGGGCATGTCAGATGAAATTCCCAACGTCATCCTCTTCGAACGCCGCGGCGAACAAGTCGGCTACCGTGTCCTCGGCGCCCTTCAAGATGAAGCTGCGCTGGCGCCACCGTCCCTCGACGGCTCGCTCGACTCGCTGTATTCCACCCTCGAAGGCATGCTCATCTCAGAGGGGCTCTTCCCCGACGAAGCCCGCGCCATGCTCGAAACCTGGAAAAACTCCTGGTTCGAGGAAGGCTCCCGCCTCATCTATATCGTTCCACGCCCTTTCGTCGACTCCGTTCTACCCCTTCACATCAACCCTGCTCCCGCCGGCATCACGCGCGTCTTCGTCGGCCGTCTCGAACTCGTCACGCCCACGACTCAAAAAGCCGTCGAAACCGCCTTCGCCACCGGCGACAATGCTACGCTTGCCAAATATTCCCGCTTTCTTGAACCCATCCTCTTTTCCATACTCCAGCAGACAAAGGACGAAGCGCGTCAGCAACGCCTGCTCGCATACCTCAACTCCGTACCGACACCGTAAATTGCAGCAAACTGTAGCTCGCCCTTCAGGGATGAGGCTTTCTGTCACGCAGGCAGGATCGATCAAGG